>CBDHHN010000006.1:0-57824 GCA_965263455.1 Acidimicrobiales bacterium | reverse complement strand
GTCGGTTCGCCGTCGGCCAGTTCCCGGAACCCGTAGCCCAGCTTCCGGCAGAACGATTCGACTCGTCCGTCCCGGGTCGCCTGGTAGAGCACGGTGATGTCGGCCCGGCGGTCCTCCGGGATGGATCGGAGGAAGGGGACCGAGAAGTGGTCGGGGTGCTCGTGGCTGAACCAGATGTAGTCGACCTGGTCCAGGTCGGGATGTTCCTCCTCGGCCAGGAGCCGCCACCCCTCGTGGAAGGCGGTGCCGGCGAGGTAGGGGTCGGTCAGCAGGGTGGTGCCCCGATGCTCGATCGTGAACGAGGCGTGGTTCAGGAACCGCAGCATTGGTGGTCTATCTCCGGTCGGTTTCGAGGCGGCGGGCGGGCGAGCCGACCACGGTGGCGCCCGGGGCGACGTCTCGGGTCACGACGGCTCCGCCGCCGATCACGGCCCCGTCGCCCACGGTCAGACCCTGGAGGATGGTGGCGTTGGTCCCCACCACCACCCCGTGGCCGATGGTGACGTCGCCGCTGATCGAGGCGCTGGGCATGACGGCGCCGTAGGACCCGATCCGGGTGTCGTGGCCGATGGTCGTCCCGTAGGCCACGTGGACATGGTCGTCGAGGACGACCCCGGCCGAGATCCAGGTCTGGCCCATGATCACCACGCCCCGGCCCACGATCGTGGTCGAGCCGACGATGGTGGAGGGGTGGACCAGGGCCGCCGCCGGCCGCCCGCCCCGGGCCAGGGCCCGTTCGGTGATGGCCCGCCGGCTCCCCGGGTAGCCGACGGCGGCCACGAAGCCACGGGCGAATCCGCCACCGGGGCTGACGTCGGGGTCGGGACCATGGTCTGGGGCCCGGGTGGCGTCCGCCGCGTCGTCCCCGGCTCCCAGGGTCTCGTCCACCGCGTCGTCCAACGAGTCGACCAGGGTCACCGGGCGGCCGGCGAAGCGGCCCCGTTCGCCCCAGGCGTCGTCGGCCACCAGCACGGTCGTGGGCGCCGAGGAGCCGACGCCGATTCCCAGCGCCTCGACCACGCACAGCACGTCGCTGGCGTGGCCGCCGCCTCCCAGCAGGGCCAGGGTCGACATGGTCAGTCGGCGGCCGGGGAGGGTGGGGATCCGGTGAACTTGCGCATGGTCGACACCCCTTCGGCCGAGATGCCGTCGCGCTGGATCACCTTTTTGACGGTACGGGCCACGATCGAGACGTCGAGGGCGAGCGATGCCCGTTCCACGTACGCCACGTCGAGCTCGAACCGCTCGTCCCAGTCGACCAGGTTGCGGCCGTTGATCTGGGCCAGACCGGTGATGCCGGGCTTCACCTCATGGCGTCGCCGCTGACGTTCGTTGTACAGGGGCAGGTACTCGACCGGAAGTGGTCGAGGGCCGACGAACGACATCTCGCCCCGCACGATGTTCAACAGTTCCGGCAACTCGTCGAGGCTGCTCGACCGCAGGAAGTTGCCGACCCGGGTCAGTCGCTCCTCGTCGGGTCCGTCGCCGTCGCGCATGGTGCGGAACTTGATGATGTGGAAGGGCTCGCCGTCGAGGCCGGCCCGTTCCTGGCGGAACAGCACGGGTGAGCCCATGGTGATCCTGACGGCCACGGCCACCGCGCCCAGGATGGGAGCCAGGGCCGCCAGCAGCCCGGCGGCCAGTACCGTCTCGATCGCTCGCTTCATCGGACCCTCCCCGCCTCTCGCCCATCGCTCCCGGCCGGTGGGGTCGGCCCCGCCCCGGTCCCGTGACCGGAGGCGGCGAGGGCGGTGCGGTACCGCTCCTCGAGATGGGCCCAGACCCGCTCGGAGCGGTACTCCTCGACGGCCCGGTGCCGGGCCCGGGCGCCATGGCCGCGTCGCAGATCGGGATCGAGAAGGTAGGCGGTGAGCCGGTCGGCCAACGCCTCGACATCGCCGATGGGCACCAGGGCCCCCGTCTCCCCGTCGATGACGGCATCACGGGTTCCGGTGGCGTCGAAGCCCACGGTGGGCACCTCGGCCGCCGCCGCCTCCAGGGGCACGTTGGGGAAGCCCTCCCGGAGCGACGGCAGGGCCAGCACGTCGAAGGCGGCGTAGTGACGGGCGGCGTCGGGCACGATCCCGGTCACGTGGATGGCCTCCCCTCCGGAGATCCGGGCCCGGGTCGCCTCGTCCACGGGATCGCCGTCCTCGTAGTCGCCCACCAGGAGCAGCCCGGCACCGGGCACCCGCTCCCGAACCCGGTCGAAGGCGGCCACCAGATGGTCGATGCCCTTGTCGGCCACGAAACGGCCGACGAAGCCGATGACGGGGGTGGTCGGATCGAAGCCGGCCTCGGCCCGGATACGCCGACGGTCGTCGTCGGTGGGGCCGAATCGCTCGGGGTCGATGCCGTTGGACGAACCCCCGCCCAACACCGTCACCTTGTGGGCCGGGGCCAGGCCCCGTTCGACGTAGGCCTGGCGCAGACTGTGGCTCACGGCGATCACGTCGGTGGCACACCACGACGTCAGCCGCTCGGTGGCGGCCAGGATCCGGCCCCCCACGCCGGTCATGGTCTCGGCCCGCAGGCCCCGCAGGGTGTAGATCCTCACCGGGACCCCGGTGAGGCGGGCCGCCACCATGCCCAGCATGCCGGCCTTGGGGGTGCCGGCGTTGACCACATCGGGCCGGCGGCGGCGCAGCAGGGCGACCAGGCGAATCAGCGACCGGAGATCGGCCAACGGCCTCATCTCCCGCTCCAGGGTCACGGCCTCGACCGCCACCCCCTCCCGCTCGCCGGCCGCCTCCAGCTCGGGCCCGGGGCCTGAGACGGCGGTGACCTCGAACCCGGCCTGGCGCATGTGGCGGAGGTGGCCTCGCATGGAGCCGCTGGAAGGTGAGCGGGCTGGTGGCCAGGTAGAGGATCGAGGTCACGGTCGTCCGTGCCCCGGTCGGACGCGGCGCGCCGTTGATGGGAGCCGAGGTGGTCGGCGCATGGCTCGATCACTGAGTCCGTCACTGGGTCCCTCTCTCCCTCACGGCCGCGCTCAGTGTAGAAGCTTGCCGCTTCAGTGCCGTGGGCAATGGGCCCCGGCGACAGTGGTCGATCGACCCGGCGTCGCCGTCAGGGGCCGCCGTCGGATACCCGGTCCGCAGGGTCGGCCACCTGGCCGGGACGGCGTCCAGCCACCCCCGGTTCCGGGGTCGGCGGTTACGGTGCGTCGGCTCTGGGCGGAGAAATCGCAGGGGTGGTGCCGTTCAGGTACTGGTAGAACCCGAACTGCATGCAGTAGTGGTCCTCGCCCTGGTGGCCCAGGCCGTAGACGTGACCCAACTCGTGGGCCACGGTCATGAGGCAGTTGGCCGGGTAGTCGGCGGCGTAGGGCACGGTCGGTTGGTCGCCGTCGATGCAGGTCACGTCGTCCCCGTCCATCCAGGCCCCGGCGTAGCGGATGGCGCCGACCCGTCCGTCGAGGCGGGTCGCCGGGTAGACGACGACCCTCGAGCCGTCGCCCTCGGTCAGGTCCAGTTTGGTCTCGACCTCGGCCTTCAGGTTCAGCAGGCGGAACCAACGGCTCTCGTCGCCGTTGGGGGTCTGGTCGTACCAAGGAGGCGGCGTGATCGCCGGTCACCACCGTCACCGGCTCCGGGGCCAGGGCGAACGTCCCGCCGAACTGCTCGTACCAGAAGCCCTGCAGTCGGCGGGCCTGGCGGGTCAGCGCATCCACCGCCCCGGGGTCGGGTACGGCGTCGGCCTCGACGAAGTAGACGAAGCGCAACACCCCGAGATCGGTCGGGGTGGGGGCAGGTGGAGGCGTCGGGGGCTCGGGTCGGGGGCCGGATGGGACGCCGTCGCCGGGAGCGGGCGCGGCCACCTGGTGACCCAACACCGCAACCGACTGCAGTCGGGCACCACCGTCGCCCGGGCCCGGTCGGGCCGGCGACAGGCCGATCAGGGTGGCCACGGTCAGTACGGCCACGGTGGCCGCCCAGTCCCGCCTGGTTCCGATCGCCGCCATGTCCTCCCACCGTCGTCGAGCCCCCGCCGGGGCCCGTCGCTCCGGCGACCAGCGTAGCCGTCACTGGACAAGTGCCATGATCGGCCTCCCCGGTTGCGGCCTGAGCAGGAAAGACGTCGGTGCGCGCTCAGGTCGGGGCCCGATCGATCCGTAGCAACCGGCATGCGATTCGGCGGCCGTTACGTGCTCGGCATCGACGCTCTGCCCCACGGGCGCCAGGTGGCGGTGGCCGTCGGCCGCTCGATCGCCGACACCTATGAGGTGGCCGACTCCGGGGGCCGTCCGTTGCCTCTGGCATTGCGGGTCGAGGAGGCGGTGGCCGAGGCCCGGTCCCGTCGCGGAAGCCCGCCGGACGAGATCCGGTTGGTCTGCGTCGACGACGGCGGCGACGGCGACGACCTGGCCCACATCGGGGCCTGGTTGGCCGACCGGTTCGGGTCGACGCTGCTGGTACTCGACCTGGTCGGCCCGATCGGCGACGGGGACCCGGATCCCATCGCGGGCGGATCCGTGGCCCGCGCCCGCGAGGCCGCTCTATGGTAGGACCCCGTGCTGGCCCAGGAGGAACTGACCGACGCCTGTACCGAGGAGCCGGGCCTCCTGTGCCGGTGGGTCTTCGACCGCACCGAGTCGGCGGCGTTGGCCCAGTCGGCCGACTGGATCCTGGAGCGCCCGGTTCGGATCGCCGGGGTGCTCCTGGTGGCCTGGATCCTGAACCGGCTGCTTCGGCGGGCCATCGTCCGTTTCGGCGAACGGGCGGCCGAGCGGAGTGAACGGGACCGGATCCGCCTCGAACGACAGCGCGAACGGGGCAAGGCCGTCGAGGTGCTCAACGGTCGATCCGAGCAGCGGGCCAAGACCATCACCTCGGTGCTGTCGTCGCTGGCCTCGGGGTCGATCTGGACCATCGCCATCATGCTGGTCCTCGACCAGCTCGGCATCAGCCTGGCCCCGCTCCTGGCCGGGGCCGGGGTCATCGGCGTCATGCTCGGGTTCGGGGCCCAGCACATCGTGGCCGACTTCCTCGCCGGCATGTTCATGCTGATCGAGGATCAGTACGGCGTGGGTGACGTGATCAACGTGGGCGAGGTGACCGGGTCGGTGGAGCGGGTCTCGCTCCGGGTCACCACCCTGCGGGACGTCAACGGCACCGTCTGGCACGTACCCAACTCGGAGATCAAACGGGTCGGCAATCTCTCGCAGGTGTGGTCCCGGGCCGTGCTCGACATCGAGGTCGCCTACGAGACCGATCTCCGTCGGGCCGAGGGCGTGATCCAGCGGGTGGCCGACGACCTGTGGCAGGACCGGGAGTTCACCGGGGGCGACATCATCGACCCACCCGAGGTGTGGGGGGTGCAGAACCTCGGAGCCGACGGCATCGCCATCCGTCTCGTGGTGAAGACCGATCCGGCTGAGCAGTGGGCCGTGGCCCGAGAGTTGCGGCTGCGGATCAAGGAGGCCTTCGACGAGGCCGGCATCGAGATCCCGTTCCCTCAGCGGACGGTGTGGATCCGGCAGGAGACGGTGGCCGACGGCGCCGCCCCGCTGCCGGTCGAGGTCAGCCCCATCCGCGCTCCCCGTCCCACCGACGATCTGATGGAGGGCAACTAGCGCTGCGGGCGACCGGCCCGGCGCCGGATCGGCCCCGTCGAGGTCACCGAGCGGCCAGCACCAGATCGGCGACCTGTTCGGCCACCGCCCCCACCGGCACCAGCTCGGTCTCGCCCGTCGCCCGGGGGGTGAGTTCGACCTCACCCTTGGCCAGGCCCTTGGGGCCGAAGGTCAGGCGGAACGGGATGCCGATCAGTTCGGCATCGGCGAACTTGACTCCGGCCCGAGCGTCCCGGTCGTCCACCAGCACGTCGACGCCTCGATTCCGCAGCTCGGCGTAGACGGCGTCGACGGCGGCCATGGTGTCGGCGTCGAGCTTGAGCGGGGTCAGCACCACCTCGTAGGGGGCCACCGCCACGGGCCAGATGATGCCCCGGTCATCGTGATGGCTCTCGGCGATGGTGGCCATGTTGCGGCCGATGCCGATCCCGTAGCTACCCATGACGACCGGCACCTGCTTGCCCTCGGCGTCGCTCACGGTCACGCCGAACTTCTCGGCGTAGCCCGTGCCCAGCTTGAAGATGTGCCCGGCCTCGACGCACCGCACCATCTCCACCGCCGTCCCGCACTGGGGGCACGCCTCGCCCGCCTTCACCTCCCGCAGGTCGGCCCACTGGTCGACGTCGATGTCGCGGGCGATGTCGACGCCCCGGTAGTGCCAGTCGTCCTCGTTGGCTCCGGTGGTGAGGTTGGTGCGGCCTCGCAGGGCCTCGTCGGCCACGATGCGTAGACCCTTGACCCCGACCGCGCCCAGCGATCCCGGGTTGGCCCCCAGGGCGGCGACCGTCTCGGCCGCCTCCGCCGGGCGGAGCTCGATGGCGCCGGTGGCGTCGAGCAGCTTCTGGATGTTGAGCTGGTGGTCGCCTCGCAGGAGGGCCAAGGTGACCTCGCCGTCGCTCACCATGACCATGGTCTTGATCTGGCGCTCGGCCTCGGCGCCGCCGTCCATCTCGGCCAGGGCGGCGATGGTGCGAATGCCGGGCGTGGCGAAACGCTCGGGCGCCGACGGGCCCGGCTCGTCGCTGATCTCGGGCAGGGTGGACGTGGCCTTTTCGATGTTGGCGGCGTACCCGCAGTTGGGGCAGGAGACCACGTCGTCCTCGCCGGCGGCGCACGGGACCATGAACTCGGTCGAGGTGTTGCCACCCATCGCTCCGCTCGAGGCCTCGACCGGCATGGCGGCGAGACCGAAGCGCTCGAAGATCCGGGCGTAGGCCTCGGCGTGGCGGTCGAAGGCCCGATCGAGCCCGGCCCAGTCGGTGTCGAACGAGTAGGAGTCCTTCATGGCGAACTCCCGCACCCGGAGCAACCCGGCCTTGGGTCGGGCCTCATCCCGGAACTTGGTCTGGATGTGGTACCAGACCTGGGGCAACTCCTTGTAGGAGCTGAGCTCGGCCGCCACGGTGGCGAAGATCTCCTCGTGGGTGATCCCCAGGGCGAGGTCGTTGTGCCGCCGATCGGTCAGACGGAACATGATCTCGCCCATCGTGTCCCACCGGCCCGACTGCTGCCAGATACCGGCCGGGTGCATGGTGGGCAAGAGGAACTCCTGGGCCCCGAGGGCGTCCATCTCCCGCCGCACGATCTCCTCCACCTTGCGGTGGACCCGCCAACCGAGGGGCAGAAGGGAATAGTGGCCGGCATGGAGCTGGCGGATGAAGCCACCCTTCACCAGCAGAGCGTGGCTGGCGGCCTCGGCGTCGGCCGGGGCGTCACGGAGGGTGGGGATGAACAGCGTTGACCATCGCACGCCGGTCACGCTACCCACCGCCACCCGGGTTCGCGGCGGTCACCGGATCGCCGGAGGCCGTCGGGGCGGCGGCGCCGTCGCCGCCGGGCTCGGGGCGGGATCCGGGGCGGGATCGGCTCCGGTGCCGGTCGGGGCCCGGGAGGCCAGGGCGGCGCCCGCCAGCACGGCCAGGATTCCGAGCAGGGCCACCGGTGCCACCTCATCGCCCCGGACGGCCACGCCGAGGGTGAGCGACACCACCGGGATGAGGTAGATGCTGAACGAGGCCCGGGTCGGGCCGGCCCGCCCCAGCAACGACGCCATGACCCAGAAGGCCAGCCCGGTGCACACCACGCCGAGGACGGCGGCCGCCAGCCACGGTCCGACCTCGATCCGGACCTGGTCGACCTGGGACAGCCCGTAGGGCGCGGTCCAGACGGTGGCCAGGGCCAGCATCTTGGCCATCACGGGAATGGAGCCGTACCGCTGCTGGAGGGGGGCGGCCAGGTTCAGGGCGAAGCCGTAGCAGACGACGGCGCCCACGATCAGCAGCACGCCCGTGACCTGCCCGCCCCCGGACTCGATCGAGGGCAGGCTGATGGCGGCCATGCCGGCGAACCCCAGCCCGACCCCGACCAGGAGCCGCCCCCCGATCCGGCGGCCGAAGAAGGCGGCCGCCACCGCCGCCACCAGGATCGGGGTCGCCCCGTTCAACAGCCCGGTGAGGGCGGAGTTGACCGTCCGTTGGGCCAGGGGGAACAGGGTGAAGGGCACGGCGACCCACAGCACCGACAGCAGGACCAGCCGCGCCTGGTCGACCCGGGCGATGCGGACCCGGGCCGCGGGCAACAGGTTCAGGGCGGCCGCCCCCAGGCCCACCCGGACCAGGGTGACCATGCCGGCCGGCATCGCCTCCAGGGCCATGGCGATGAGGAGGAACGACGATCCCCAGATCAGGGCGATGCCCACGAACAGGGCCCACTCGGTGGGCCCGAAGGCGGCGTCGGTGTTGACCGTGGTCCGGTTCGCGGGCATGGAGGCGACGGTAGTCAACGGGTGTCGGCGGGCCTGGAGGATTTCGGACAGGGCGGCGGCCGACCAGCGGTGTGTCGGCGCGCCGCCGGAGGCCCGGCCTCCGGGTGGGGTGCGCTACCATCGGGCGCCACGTCCGGCCGAGACCAGCGGTGGTGAGGCCACCGCCATGCTCGCCGACCGGACGAGTCGGGAAGGAGACCACCGTCATGCCACGTCCCCGTTCAGTCCATCGTCGGACGCCGGGCCGGCCCCGTCCCCGCCTGACCGCGCCGCTGGTCCGCCGGGACGGTGAACTGCAGGCCGCCACCTGGGACGAGGCCCTGGACCGGGTGGCCGACGGCCTGGGTCGGACGGTGGACGCCCACGGCCCGCGGGCGGTGGGCATGTTCAGCTGTTCCAAGGCGACCAACGAGATGAACTTCGCGGCCCAGAAGTTCGCCCGCACCGTCCTCGGCTCGAACAACATCGACTCCTGCAACCGAACCTGACACGCTCCCTCGGTCGTCGGTCTGGCGACGGTGTTCGGAGCGGGCGGCGGGACGTCGTCCTATCGGGAGGTGCACGACGCCGACGTCGTCGTCCTGTGGGGATCCAATGCCCGTGAGGCCCACCCCATCTACTTCCACCATCTGCTGAAGGGCATCGACAACGGGGCCCGTTTGTACTGCGTCGATCCCCGCCGCACCTCGTCGGCCCGCTTCGCCGACGCCTGGCTCGGCCTCGACGTCGGCACCGACGTCGCCCTGGCCAACGCCATCGGCCGACACATCATCGCCGAGGGACTCCATGACGGCGAGTTCATCCGTCGGGCCACCACCGGCTTCGACGCCTACGCCGACGCCGTCGGGCCCTACACCCTGGAGGTGGCCCAGGCCATCACCGGCGTACCCGGCCCGGCCATTGCCGAACTGGCCCAGGCCTACGCCACGGCCGAGCGGGCCCAGATCCTGTGGACCCTGGGCATCACCGAGCATCACAACGCCGTCGACAACGTGCTGGCCCTGTGCAACCTGGCGCTCCTCACCGGCCACATCGGACGGTGGGGGAGCGGGCTGGTTCCGCTGCGGGGCCAGAACAACGTGCAGGGCGGGGGCGACATGGGGGCGCTGCCCGACAAGCTCCCCGGCTTCCAGGATGTGACCGACCCCGAGGCCCGGGGCAGGTTCGAGTCGGCGTGGGGGGTTGCGTTGAACCCGGAACCCGGCCTCCATCTGACCCTCATGTTCGAGGCCATGGAGGCCGGCGACCTTCGGGCCGTCTACTGCATCGGCGAGAACCCGGCCGACTCCGAGGCCGATGTTGAACACGCCCGCCGGCTGTTGGCCGATCTCGATCTGCTGGTGGTCCAGGACATCTTTCTCACCCGCACCGCCGAACTGGCCGACGTGGTGCTGCCCGCATCGGTCGCCTGGGCCGAGTCCGATGGCACCGTCACCTCGTCGGAGCGCCGGGTTCAGCGGGTTCGGGCCGCCGTGCCGCCGCCGGGGGAGGCCCGCCACGACGTCGAGATCCTGGCGGACTTGGCCGACCGTATGGGAGCCCACTGGACCTCCGACCGGCCGGAGGACCTCTGGGAGGAGCTGCGGTCGCTGTCGCCGCTTCACGCCGGCATGACCTGGGACCGGTTGGAGGCCGAGGGGGGCCTGCAGTGGCCGTGTCCCGATCTCGACCACCCGGGAAGCCCCTTCCTCCACGGCTGGTTGTGGGCCGACGACCTCGGTGGTCGGGATCCGGCCCCCTTCTCGGTCGTCGAGCACGCCGGACCCCAGGAGCAGTTGAGCGACGAGTTCCCCCTGCGGCTGACCACCGGCCGAGTGCTCGACTCCTACAACACCGGTGTGCAGTCCGGCGCCTACGCCAGCCCGATCCGGTCCGGCGACACCATCGACGTCAACCCGGCCGATGCCCGGATGTTGGGGATCGCCGACGGGGAGCGGGTCAGGGTGACCTCCCCCCGGGGGTCGGTGGAGATGCCGGCCCGCCTGGTCGATGGCCTGCCCCCGGGACTGGTGTTCACCACCTTCCATTTCCCCGACTCGGCCGACGTCAACGTCTTGACCAACGACGCCTGGGACAAGCGCTCGGGTACGGCCGAGTTCAAGGCGGCGGCGGTGCGCATCGACAAACTCGACACCTCGTCGCCTGCCGATACCTCGTCTTCGCCCTCGCCCTCGCCCTCGCCTTCGTCCGCGTCCTCGTCCGGGTTCGGGTTCTCGTCCTCATCCTCATCCTCGTCCTCGTCCTCGTCCTCGTCCTCGTCCGGGTTCGGGCCGGCGTCCGGTTCCGGGGGCGGATCGTGACCGACCTCCGCCTGGGGGACGACAAGCCCACGGCCGACGAGCGTGACGCCGTCGACGCCGTGATCGACGCCGCCGGGGTCGGGCCGGTGGTCGAGGCCCGGGGGGAACGGCTGGTGGTGTCGGGCCGGAGTCGGCGCCGCCAACGACGGCACCTGTTGCTGCCCTGCCTTCATGCCCTGCAGCGCGCCGCCGGTTGGATCAGCCCCGGCGGGGTCAACCACGTGGCCGACGTGCTCCAGGTCCCCCCGGCGGAGGTCCACGGCGTGGCGACGTTCTACGACCTGTTCCGCACCACCGAGCCCGACCACGACGATGACGTGGTCCACGTCTGCGTCGACGCCGCCTGCCAACTGGCCGGTTCGGCTGACGAGCTGTCCCGTCTGCGGGACGAGGGACGTCCGGCGCAGGCTGCGCCCTGCCTGGGCCAGTGCGAGCGGGCTCCGGCGCGCTTCGTTCAGGGCCGGGGCCGGGCCGATCATGTCCCGGCCGACGACGAGGAGCACCTCCCGGTCCCCCAGGCCGGGGGCGCCGACCTACGGCTACTGGCCCGGATGGGCCGGATCGACCCAACCGATCTGGGCGACTACGTGGCCGCCGGGGGCTACGCCGCGCTGGCCCGGGCGTTCTCCCTCGGTCCGGAGGGCGTCGTGGATCAGGTGCAGGCGGCAGGGCTGCTCGGACGGGGCGGTGCCGCCTTCCCCACTGCGGTCAAGTGGCGGGCGGTGGCGGCCGAGCCCGGGCCCCGCCACCTCGTGGTCAACGCCGATGAGTCCGAGCCCGGGACCTTCAAGGACCGCATCCTCATGGAACACGATCCCTTCGCCGTGGTCGAGGCGGCCACCATCGCCGGCTTCGCCACCGGTTCCTCCCACGGCTACGTCTATATCCGGGGGGAGTACCCGAGGGCCACCGAGCGGCTGGAAGCGGCGATAGCGGCCGCTCGGGACGCGGGGTTCCTGGGGGAGCGGATCGCCCGCTCGTCGTTCTCGTTCGATCTCGAACTCCGCCGTGGTGCCGGCGCCTACATCTGCGGTGAGGAGACGGCGCTGTTCAACTCGCTCGAGGGGTTCCGGGGTGAGCCCCGGCAGAAGCCGCCCTTCCCCACCACCGCCGGTCTCTTCGGTCGGCCGACGGCGGTCAACAACCCGGAGACCCTGGTCAACGTGCTCGACATCGTGATCCGGGGTGGCGCCGCCTACGCCGAGACCGGGACCGAGGGTTCGACCGGCACCAAGCTGTTCTGCCTGTCGGGCCACGTGGCCCGGCCCGGGCTGTACGAGGCGCCGTTCGGCCTGACGTTGGCCGAGTTGATCGATCGGGCCGGTGGAGCGACCGGGACCTTGCGTGCCGTCCTGCTGGGCGGGGCCGCCGGGTCGTTCGTGGGGCCCGACGACCTCGACCTGACGCTGAGTTTCGAGGGGGCCAGGGACCGGGGTCTCTCGCTGGGGTCGGGTGTGGTCATGGTCTTCGACGAGACGGTGGACTTCGGCCCCGTCGTCGCCCGCATCGCCGAGTTCTTCCGACACGAGTCGTGCGGCCAATGCGTGCCGTGCCGGATCGGGACCGTTCGTCAGCACGAACTGGTGTCGGGCCCGGGTCCGGTCCCGGTGTCGCTGGTGGATGACATCGATCGGGCCATGAAGGACGCGTCGATCTGTGGCCTGGGCCACACCGCCGGCACCGCTGTCCGCTCGGCCCTCGACCTCGGACTGATCGGAGCCGCATCATGACCATCCCGGAAGGTGTCAGGGCCGGGGCCGAGGCGCGCTCCGAGACGGCAACCCCGGTCACGTTGACCGTCGACGGGGCGGCCATCTCGGTGCCCGCCGGGGCATCGGTGCTCGACGCCTGCGCCGCCTCCGGAGTCGACACGCCCACCATCTGCTACGCCCCGAACCTGACGCCGGTCAACGCCTGTCGGGTGTGCGTGGTCGAGGTCACGGGATCCCGGACCCTGGTCCCGGCCTGCTCCCGGACCGCCGAGGACGGCATGGAGGTGGCCACCGACAGCGAGCGGGTCCGCCACTCCCGCCGTATGGTGCTCGAGTTCCTGGCCAGTGGCGTCGACCTCAGCGAGGCCGACGACCTGCAAACCTGGATCGAGGCCTACGGGGCCGACCCCGGCCGCTATGGCCCCGAGGCGAGAACCATGGACGAGCCCGTGCGGGTGGAGGACGACCTCTACATCCGGGACTACGACAAGTGCGTGCTCTGCTACAAGTGCGTCGAGGCCTGCGGCGATGACGCCCAGCACACCTTCGCCATCGCCGTCTCGGGTCGGGGCTTCGAGGCCCGCATCGCCACCGAGTTCGACGTGGCCCTGCCCGACTCGGCCTGCGTGTACTGCGGGAACTGCATCGCCGTGTGCCCGACCAACGCCCTCCAGGCCAAGACCGAGTTCGACATGCGGGCGGCCGGTGACTGGCGCCCCGACGACCAGGAGATCACGACCACCGTGTGCTCGTACTGCGGCGTCGGTTGCAACCTGGAGCTGCACGTACAGGACGAGCGGGTGGTCAAGGTGACCTCACCCGCCGACCACGACGTCACCCTCGGCAACCTGTGCGTCAAGGGTCGCTTCGGCTGGGCCTACCTCCACGGCGGAAGCTGACCGTCCACGTCGGCGTCGGACGCTTCGCCCTCGCCTCGCCCTCGCCTTGGGCCGATCGGTGGGGGAGAGGAGGCGGCGCCTCCGGAGGCGGGAGATCCCGCCGGCCCGGAGGCGCCGCGCAGGAACGCATCCGCGACCACCGATCAATTTTGCCCTACGCTTTGCGAGCGCGGCAGGACAAGTCAATGGTCGCCGACTTGGCGCGGCAACGGACGCCGACACCGAGCCTGGTGACGCCGACATTCGGGTGGGTGTCGACGTCTCCGATACCACGTCACATTTTCGGCACCGGGTGGGTGCCGACCGCCGCTCCGGGGTATCGAATCTGATGCATTCCAGGCCACTGATGTGGAGAGTGTCCGCAGCAGCGGGCGCGTCGGGCTCCTTCTCCGAACCCGTTGTCCCGCCGATCGCTTTCTGTCCGCCGTGGTCAGTCGCCCTGGTGGAGATACTTCACCTTGCGTTTTCCCGGGTCAAGGCGTTTGCGGAAATCCTCAGGGTTGTCCGCAGCATTTCTCGGTGGTCCCCAGGATGACCGGTTGCCGTCCACCGGTTGCCCACCGTTCATCCACAGGCTTCGACACGCGTGTCTAGGATTCCTCCGGTGTCCGATCCGGTGCCCCGACTCATCGCCAGCGACCTCGACGGGACCCTCCTCGGCCCCGACAGCGCCTTGTCGCCCCGCACGGTGGCGGCGGTGCGGGCCGCCCGGGAGGCCGGGATCGAGGTGGTGGCGGCCACGGGCCGTAGCCACTGGAGTGCCGTCGATCGGATCCGTCCCGCCGACTGCATCCGGTGGGCCATCTGCTCCAACGGGGCCACCGTGTGGGACGACGAGGTGGGCGCGGTCGTGGTCGAACGCACGCTGGACCCCGGGTTGGTCGAGGAGGTGGTGGCGGCGGTGCGCCGAGCCCATCCTGACGTCGGGGTGAGCTGGGAGACCGGGCGGGGGGTGTTCGAGACGCCCGACTGGAACCGCAACCGGCGGCGGCTGCAGCCCGGTGTCCGGTTGCGGTCGGCGGCCACGGCCGACACGCGGGAGGCCGAGCACGGTGCGGTCCGCAAGGTTATGTTGGCCCACGGCGAGATGGGCGGCTACCCCTGGTTGGAAGAGGTTGCGCCCCTTCTACCGGCGGGCGTGGTGGCCGTTACCTCCAGCGCCTCGTTCGTCGAGGTCACCCGCAGCGACGCCACCAAAGGCCGGGCCCTGGCCCAGTTGTGTCACGAGCTGGGGGTCCAGGCCGACCAGACCGTGGCCTTCGGCGACCACGACAACGACATCTCGATGCTCTCGTGGGTGGGCTCCGGGTACGCGATGGCCGGTTCCGACCACCGGATCCTGGCTGTGGCCCGAGGGGTGGTGCCCCCCAACGGGGACGACGGCGTGGCCCGGTCGATCGAGGCTCTCGTGGCCGGTCGTGTCGTGCCCACCGTGGGCTGAACGGGGACGACCGGCCCTCTGGCCGACGGGCCGGCCGCTCGTCTGGGCCGTGCCGGTCTTGCGGTCGTGCAGGTCGTGCAGGTTGTACGGGTTGTACGGGTCGTGCAGGTCGTGCGGAGTCGGCTCAGTCGGCAGGCCGCCAGCGGTCGATGGCGGCGACCGGGACCTCGAAACACCAGGCCTCGAAGGTGAGGCCGATGTCGGGATCACCCCGCCACCCGGCGTGCTTGGCTCCCATGAGCTCGCCCACCCGTCTCCGCTCACCGGCGTCGGTCACGACCCGCGCCGTGGCTCGGCGGACCTCGTCCCCCAGTTCCACGGTGACCTCGGGTTCGGCCTGGAGATTGCGGAACCAGTCGGCGCCCGGCCCGTTCCCGGAGATCAGGTACAGGACGCCGCCGTCGAGCCCGAACCAGATCTCGATGCGATGGGGGCGACCCGTGCGTCGCCCGGTGGTGGTCACGTAGCAGACGTCGAGGGTGGCCAGTGCCGGATCGAGGCCGTGGTCGCTCATGGGACCGACGCTAGAACCTCGAGTGCACTGGAGGTCAAGGGCCGTCCCCGTGTCCGCCGCGGTGCCCGATCTCCGGCCGCCCACGACCCCGACTCGAACGCCGACCCGGCGGTCGTCGAACGGGCGGTCGCCATGCTCGGGGGCGACTCGTGATCAGCCTCCGCCCTGGGTGTCGGCGTCCAGGGCGACGTCCAGAGCGGTGTCCAGGAACGAGAACACCAGGTCGAGGTTCTCCGGTGTGGAGAACTCGTCGGTTCCGTGTCCGGCACCCTCGATGGTTCGGTAGGTGACCTTGTCCTCGCCCAGAGCGGCGACCAGTGCGGCGGCGAAGTCCGCAGACTGCAGGATCGGGACGTTGGCGTCGTCGGTCCCGTGCTGGATGAAGAACGCCGGGGCGAGCCCGGGATCGAGCGAGTCGAGGTAGCTGGCCGGATTGGCCCGGCTCGTCAGCTTCGGGTCGGCGGTGATGATCTGGCCCAGGTAGCGGCTCTCGGGCGAGTCGTCCCTGTCGGTGGCCCCGAGGGCCGGCTCGATGCCCAGGGTGGAGAACTGCTCGTCCATGGTCAAGAAGTCGATCGGGCCGAAGAAGTTGACGACAGCCTGGACCGAGGAGTCGAAGGCGAGGTTCTCGGCGGTGTCGCCGTCGAGGGCGGCCGTGGTCGGGGTGGTCCCGACCATCGACGCCAGGTTGCCGCCGGCGCTGGCACCCCAGACCGCAAGACGCGAGGTGTCGAGGTCGTACTGGTCGCCGTTGGCCTTGAGGAAGCGAACCGCGGCCCGGACGTCGGTCACGGCGGCCGGGAAGGTTGCCTCCCCCGACAGGCGATAGTTGACACTGACCACGGCGTAGCCCCGGTCCAGTCCTTCGAAGGCGTCGGCGATGTCCCGACTGCGCGAGTTTCCCGACATGAAGCCGCCGCCGTGGATGGCGATGATCACGGGGAACGGGCCTTCGCCTTCATTGGGAAGATAGACGTCGAGCGTCTGGGTCTCGGAGGTGGAGGCGTAGGCGACGTCGGTGAACTGCGTCTCGATGTCGGAGGTGTCGATCGGGGCGAAGAGTTCCCAGATGCCGCTGGACCAGATCCAGATGGCGAGGACGCCGACGAGCAGCCCCAGGCCGGTGGCGGCGAACAACACGATGCGCCGCACGCTCATGATCCGAGCCGATCGCCGTCGCCGTCGCCGTCTCGGCGGATGGCATCCTCGATGTTTCGGGTGATCAACTCCAGGGCCGACATCAGCCGCTGTTGCTCGTCAGGGGTGAGGCCGCGGTTGATGATGTCGTTGACCTCCATGATGACCTGGGCCATCTCGATCGTCGCCGTTCGTCCCTGCTCGGTCAGGTACACGCGCGTGGTCCGTTCGTCCCTGCGGTCCCGCCGTTTGTCGACGAAGCCCGACTTCTGCATCCGCCTCACCATGTTGGAGATCGTGGGCGGGGTGACGTTGAGGAGTTGGGCCAGTTCGGCGTTGGACAGCCCATCGTGGTTGCTCAGCGCGAACAGCAGCGGTGGCTGGCCCCGGTGGAGCCCGATGGCCTGCAACCGTGACTCCACCAGGCGGCGATGGGCGTGCCCCAGGAGCATCAATTGCGCTTCAAGGGTTGGTGGAAACTCGAGGTTCACGGCTGGCTGGGGTGAGCGGAAGGCTCCGGGCGCCAAACCGTAGCAGACGGCAAGATCGGGAACGGCCCCCCGCCGGCGGCGTCGCCGGCGCCCCACGGTCGCCGGCCGAGGGATGATGGACGGGCTCATGAGGACAGGGCCAGGCCGACGGCGAGGCCGGCCACCTGGGTGAGGTTGACGGCAACGCCGATGGTCGAGGCCCGCGTCACCCGCCCTTCGGTCCGCCAGTCGTGGATCAGTACCGACCCGAGCAGTGCCAACCACATCGGCGTGGCCAGGACTGCGGTCCCGGCCATGGCGTCGGAGAGTCGGGCCAGGGCGGGCGACATCATGGCCAGCGATGCGAACACCAGCATCCGCTTGTGGAACGGGGGGTCGGTGCGATGTCCGATCCCCAGCGCGAACAGGAAGCCGAAGGTGAGCATGTTCAGCGAGTTCGAGATGACCTGGACCCAGAGAAACTCCCGGGCGTTGTTCTCGTAGACCATGACGAAGCCGCTGACGACGATGGCGATGGCGAGGCCGACGCTGTAGCGGCCGATGGTCCGGTGCAACCCCCGATGGCCCAGATTGACCAGCATCGTCTGACCCACCAGTAGGACGAACCATCCGCCGGTCACCACGATGTGGACGGTGAGCGTGAGGCGCCCAGGGGGAAGGCGCTCGGGGAAGAGCGCCGCCCGGCTCGAGAACCCGACGACCACCAGGGCCAGCAGGGCCAGGCTGAAGACGGCGTAGAAGCTGGAGATTGCCGACCGCGTCACCTTCACCCCCCGGGGTTCCTTAGCTGGCTAGATGTTAGTCGACTAACCGACCGGAGCGCAACGGATGGGGGCCTACCGATCGAGCAGCACCGGTCCGCGGGGTCTAACGGGGTCGGAGGCGGGTGACGTGGCCCATCTTGCGGCCCGGCCGGGTCTCCCCCTTGCCGTAGAGGTGGAGCACGGATCCGGGCTCGGCCAATCGGTCCCGGGCGCCGTCGACCTCGGGCCCGATGAGGTTCTCCATGACGGCGTCACTGTGGCGGCGGGGGCGGGCCAGGGGCCAGCCGGCGACGGCCCGTACGTGCTGCTCGAACTGCGACACGTCACAGGCGGCCTCGGTCCAGTGGCCCGAGTTGTGGACCCGGGGGGCGAACTCGTTCACCACGATCGACCCGTCACCCAGCACGAACAACTCGAGGCCCATGACCCCGACGTAGTCCAAGGCGTGGGTCATGGCCTCGGCCGCCGCCACCGCGGCCCTCGCCGTCGCCGGCGCCACGCCGGCCGGGACGGTGGAGGTCCGCAGGATGCCGCCGCCGTGCCGGTTGTGTGCCGGCTCATAGCACTCGGTTCGCCCCTGTCGATCCCGGGCGATGATGATCGACACCTCCCGCTCGAAGGGGACCACACCTTCGAGCACGGCCGGAACCCGGTCTATCCCGTCCCAGGCGGCGGCGATGGCGTCCGGGTCGGGGTTGGCCGCCAGCCGCACCTGGCCCTTGCCGTCGTAGCCGAATCGTCGGGTCTTGAGGATCGTGCCGGTACCCAGCGAGGTCACCCCCGCCTCCAGATCGTCCCGGTCGTCGACGGCCACGAACGGGGCGGTGGCGAGCCCCAATTCGGCGGCGAACCGCTTCTCGACCAATCGGTCCTGGCTGGTGGCCAGGGCTCGGCTACCCGGCCGGAGCACACCCCTGGCCTCCAGGGCGGAGGCGGCGGTCGCCGGTACGTTCTCGAACTCGTAGGTCACCACGGCGCAGGCGGCGGCCAACTCGGCCAGCGCGGCCTCGTCCTCGTAGGGGGCCACGAGGTGCCGGTTGGCCACCTGGGCCGCCGGACAGTCGGCGCCCGGCTCCAACACGATGGTGCGGAGGCCCAGACGGGCGGCGGCCATGGCCAGCATCCGCCCCAGCTGACCTCCGCCCACGATGCCCAACGCTTGACCGGGGGCGAGAACGGGGCCCTGGCCGCCCGGGCTCGCAGGCGAGGACCCGGCGCTCACGGTGCCTCCCCGTCGACCGGGATCTCGGCCACCGAGGCCGTCCGTTCGGCCCGCCACGCCTCGAGCCGTCCCTGCACCTCGGCGTCGTGCGAGCCGAGTATGGCGGCCGCCAGCAGGGCGGCGTTCACGGCGCCCGCCGTCCCGATGGCGAGGGTGCCGACCGGGATCCCGGCCGGCATCTGCACGATGCTGAGCAGGCTGTCCTGCCCGCTGAGGGCCCGGGACTGGACCGGCACCCCGAGGACGGGCAGAGAGGTCAGCGCCGCAACCATGCCGGGGAGGTGGGCGGCGCCCCCGGCTCCGGCGACGATCACCCGGTAGCCCTCGTCCCGGGCGGAGCGGGCGAAGTCGTAGAGGCGGTCCGGGGTGCGGTGGGCCGACACGATGCGGGCCCGGTGGCCGATGGCCAGGGCGTCGAGGGTCTCGGTGGTGTGGCGCATGGTCGACCAGTCGGACTGGCTGCCCATGATCACGGCCACAGGGGTCTGGCCCGTTGTCGACATGGTTGCTCCTCGGGCCCCGGGAGTCGGCGGCTCCGACGGTCGGGCCCGAACGCCGTTATAGCCGGTGGCGGTGACATCCCCAGGGGCGTCGCCGCCGGGCCGACCGGGCGCCGGGCCGTCAGCCCATCAGGGCGGCCATCGTCGCCCCCAGGTTCCAGCAGTCGTCGAGGGTCTGGTCGTCGGGGACCCCCAGGCTCTCGATCGGCTCGGCTGCGGCCCGCCACCGCAGGCCGGTGATGATCCGCTCGACCCCCAGTCGGGCCCCGGTCACGTCGGTCCGGCCGTGGAGGTAGAGGCCGTAGGGTCGGCCGACGGTCCGATCGAGACAGGGTTCGTACACCTGGTCGAAGAAGTGCTTGAGAGCCCCGCTCATGTACCCCAGGTTGGCCGGCGTGCCCAGGAGGTAGCCGTCGGCGGCCAGGACGTCGTCGGCCGTCGCCTCCAACGCCGATCGGGCCACAACCCCCACCGGGTCCGAACCGTCGGCCTCCAGGGCCGCCGAGGCATCGGACGCGCCGACGACCACCCGCTCCAGGAGCTGGAGCAGGGTGGCCGTCGGGGAGTGGTGGACGATCAGCAGGCGGGCCATGGAGGTCCCGCTTCCGGTCCGGGTCCGAGGCCGGTCCGGAGGCCGGCTCAGGCTGGCGGGCCGTCGCTCAGTTGCGGGCGACGTCGGTGTGGTCGGCGGCGTCCATGCTGGCCTCGGCCAGCATGTTCTGGTAGCGGGCGATCTCGGCCCGACCGACCACCATCCAATGGACCTCGTCCGGGCCGTCGGCCAGGCGCAGGGTCCGCTGCTGGGTGTACATGTCGGCCAGCGGTGTGTGCTGGGACACGCCGAGGGCGCCGTGCATCTGGATGGCCTGGTCGACGATCTTGCAGACCCGCTCGGGGACCATGGCCTTGACCGCCGACACCCACACCCGGGCCTCGGCGTTGCCCATCAGGTCCATGGCCTTGGCCGCCTTGAGGACCATGAGGCGCATGGCCTCGATCTCGGTCCGGGCCCGGGCGATGATCTCGGTGTTGCCGCCCAGGGCCACCAGCGGCTTGCCGAAGGCCTCACGGCTGAGGCCGCGGGTGACCATCAGCTCCAGCGCCTTCTCGGCCGCACCGATCGAGCGCATGCAGTGGTGGATACGGCCCGGGCCCAGACGGAGCTGGGAGATCTCGAAGCCGCGGCCCTCGCCCAGAAGCATGTTGGAGGCCGGCACCCGCACGTCGTTGAAGCGGATGTGCATGTGGCCGTGGGGGGCGTCGTCGCGGCTGAACACGTGCTGGGCCCCGACGATCTCGACGCCGGGGGTGTCGATGGGGACCAGGATCTGGCTCTGCTGCTTGTGGGGCGGCGCATCCGGGTTGGACCGGACCATCGTGATCATGATCTTGCAGCGGGGGTCACCGGCGCCGGAGATGTAGTGCTTCTCCCCGTTGATCACGTACTCGTCGCCGTCCCGCACGGCCGCGGTGGCCACGTTCTTGGCGTCGGACGAGGCGTGGTGGAGTTCGGTCATGGCGAAGGCCGACCGGATCTCACCGTTGAGCAGCGGTTCGAGCCACTGCTTCTTCTGTTCGGGGGTGCCCACCCGCTCCAGCACCTCCATGTTGCCGGTGTCGGGAGCCGAGCAGTTCAGGCTCTCCGAGGCCAGCCGGTGCTTGCCCAGCTCGGTGGCGATGTAGGCGTAGTCGAGGTTGGTGAGCCCGCCCACCTCGGAGTCGGGCAGGAAGAAGTTCCACAGGCCGTTGGCCTTGGCCTTCGACTTGGTCTCCTCCAGCAGCTCGAGCTGACCAGGGGCGTACTCCCAGGGACTGGGCTTCTGTTCGTCGAGCTTGTGGAACTCGACCGACATCGGAAGGACCTCTTCGTCGATGAAGGTCCGGACCTTGGCCAGGAACGGCCTGGCCTCCTGCGACATGGCGAGCTGGTTGAGTTCGCCGTCGAAGTCGTTCAGGTTCATGGGCTGGACTGGCATATGGGGATCCTTGTGGCTCGGACGGTCTCGGCCAATTCTGGCATCGGTGAGGGGTGGGCACCGCATTGCGCCGAGGGGACGGTCGAGGGGCGCCGGGAACCCGCTCCAACAGCCTGCCGGAGCGGTGTGACAGCGGTGAACCATCAGCGGCAATGTCAGAGGGCCCGTCTAGCGTTGGATCCATGGCGGACTCAGCCACAACCCGGACCCCCGCCGCGGGCGACATGCTCGATCTGGGGGCCTCCAGTCCCACCGTCGGGCTCGTCATCGGGATCGACGACGCCACCCCGTTGGAGTTCTGGGTGGCCGTCGCCGGGGGCCACACTCTGCAGTTGGACGACGTGGTGGCCGTCGATCGGGTCCTTCCCGACGGTGAGATCCTGTCGGTCTACGGCGTGGTCACCCAGGTTCGGGCTCGTCACGAGGGGGCCCGCTTCCAGAGCGACGTCTTCCTGATCACCGATGGGATCCTCCCGGCCGACGTGAGCGAGGCCGCCCTTATCCAGCCCACCCGGTTCGAACCCGAGATCCTGCTGCCGCCCCTGCCGGGGGCCGCCGTTCGCCTCGCCACCGACACCGAGCGCGACATCGCCCTGTCGTTCGACGATGTGGACCGTCGGTTGCCGGCCGGGCTGTCCCGGAGCAACGAGCCGGTCTTCCTCGATCTCGACTTCGTCGACGGGACCAAGGGCGCCCACATCAACATCTCGGGCATCTCGGGGGTGGCGACCAAGACCAGCTACGCCACCTTCCTGCTGTACTCGATGTTCACCTCCGGGGTGTTGGGGGCCGAGGCGGCCAACACCCGGGCCCTCATCTTCAACGTCAAGGGCGAGGACCTGCTCTTCCTCGATCACGACAACGCCGCCCTCGATGCCGAGCGGGCCGCCCGCTACCAGGCGATGGGCCTGCGCCCGGGGCCGTTCCGCGATGTCGGCATCCTGGCGCCGCCCCGCAAGGGCGACCCCAACGCCACCCCCGCCACCGGCGCCCGTCATCTGGGGGTGTCGCCCTTCTTCTGGACGGTGGCCGACTTCTGCCGTCAGGGGCTGCTGCCCTTCCTGTTCGCCGACGCCGAGGACGAACGCCAGCAGTACACGATCGTGATCCAGGCCGTCACGGCCCAGCTGGCCAAGCTCGACGACGCCGGCGACGGGGCCGTCCGCCTCGACGGTCGGACCCTGCGGACCTTCGGAGATCTGGTCGACGCCATCGAGGACAAGCTCCTCCCGTCCGATCCCGACGACCTGCCCGACCAGCAGTGGACGGGGCGGGCCGTCGGCACCGGCACGGTCAACGCCTTCGTCCGGCGCCTGGCCTCGGCCCGTCGCCACATCGAGCACCTGGTCCGGGCCGACATCGCCGATGCCACCACCCACCGGCTCAACCTGAACAACCATCAGGTCACCGTGATCGACATCCACGGGCTCCATGACCGGGCCAAACGATTCGTGGTCGGCGTGGTCCTCCGGCAGGCCTTCGACGAGAAGGAGGCCAGCGGGGTGGCCAAGCCGCTCCAGCTGGTGGTGTTGGACGAGCTGAACAAGTACGCCCCGCGGGACTCCTCCAGCCCGATCAAGGAGATCCTGTTGGACGTGGCCGAGCGAGGCCGATCGCTGGGGATCATCCTGATCGGGGCCCAGCAGACGGCGAGCGAGGTCGAGCGTCGGGTGGTGGCCAACAGTGCCATCCGAGTCGTCGGTCGACTGGATCCGGCCGAGGCCCGCCGGGATGAGTACGGCTTCCTCCCTCCGGTGCAGCGTCAGCGCGCCACCATTCTCAAGCCGGGCTCGATGTACCTGGCCCAGCCCCGCCTCCCCGTCCCCCTGCTGGTCGAGTTCCCGTTCCCGGCCTGGGCCACCCGCTCAGCCGAGGCCGCCATCGACCTCGCCCCGTCCGCCGACGATGGCGGCACGGCCGGCGGGTCCGTCGACGACCCGTTCGCCGGGTTGGTGTCGTGAAGGCCGGGGGTGGGCGTCCGGGGAGGGGCCGGCGGTGAAGCTGCTCCATACCTCCGACTGGCACGTGGGCAAGGCCATCCGCGGCCACAGCCGGGCCGGGGAGCACCGCGCCGTGCTGGCCGAGATCGCCTCCGTGGCGGCCGAGGAGGCCGCCGATCTGGTCGTGGTGGCCGGCGATCTGTTCGACACCGCCACCCCGACGGCCGAGAGCGAGGCCATCGTCTACCGGGCGCTGCTCGACCTGGCCGACACCGCCCCGGTTGTGGTCGTGTCGGGCAACCATGACAGCCCCCGCCGCCTCGACGCCGTCGCCGGCCTCCTGGCCCTTGGACGGGTCACCGTCGCCACCGTCCCCCGGGCCCCCGACGATGGCGGCGTCCTCGACCTCACCGCCGCCGACGGGACCCCGCTCCGGATCGCGCTCCTACCCTTCGTCTCGCAGCGGGCCATCGTCCGGGCCGACGCCCTGATGGACGAGCCCGCGTTCCGCAACGCCCAGACCTACGCCGAGCGCCTGGCCGCCGTCATCGCCGCCCTCGGCGCCGGGTTCACGGCCGACACCGTCAACCTGCTGGTGGCCCACGCCTTCGTGGCCGGTGGGGCCCTGGGGGGAGGGGAGCGGGCGGCTCACCTGGTCGACGAGTACGCGGTGGGAGCCGCCGACGTGCCCGCCACCGTGTCCTACGCCGCACTCGGTCACCTCCACCGGCCCCAGGCCCTGGCCGGCCGGGCCCCCCTGCACTACTGCGGTTCGCCCCTGCAGCTCGACTTCGGCGAGGAACGGGAGGCCAAGCAGGTCAATGTTGTCGACCTGGCCCCCGGGGTCCCGGCCAAGGTGCGGGCCGTTCCCCTCCGGGCGGGCCGATCCCTGCTCACGGTCACCGGCACGGTCGAGGCCCTTCGGGCCCTCGCCGCCGACGAGGCCGCCGGCCTGGCCGATGCCTGGGTCCGGGCCCGGGTCACCGAGCCGGCCCGGGCCGGTCTGGCCGACGAGGTGCGCGACGCCCTCGGCCCGTGCGTGGTCGACGTGCGGATCGAGAGCCCGGAGACCGCCCGGCCCCGGCCATCGTCGCGGCGGGACGGTCGGACCCCGCGGCAGCTGTTCGCCGACTACCTGGCTGAGCGTTCGGTCGTCGATCCGCGCCTGGAGGAGGCATTCGCCCGCCTACACGACGAGCTGTCGACCCCGGCCGACGCCGAGGCGCCGCCGGTCGCGATCCAGATCGAGGCCGGCAGGGCCGAGACGGCCGAACCCGAGCGGGCGGGGGAGCGGGATGGGCCGAAGGGGCGCCACGACGAACCCCCCACCGAGGTCGACGGGGATGCCGTTCCCCTCGTGGATCCCGTGGCCGGCGCCGAGGGGCCGGCCACCGAGCAGTTGAGCATCGAGCTGTGAGACCTCGCCGCTTGGAACTCGAAGGGTTCGGGGCGTTCCGGGAACGCACCGAGATCGACTTCGACGCCCTCGATCTGGTGGCCTTCGTCGGGCCCACCGGGTCGGGTAAGTCGACCGTCATCGACGCCATGACCTTCGCCCTCTACGGATCGGTGGCCCGATACGACAACACCTCTCTCGTGGCTCCCGTGATCCACCAGCTGGCGGCCGAGGCCAGGGTCCGGTTCGACTTCGAGCTCGCCGGCCGGAGCTACATCGCCGTCCGGGTGGTTCGGCGGGCCAAGGCGTCACCCGGGGGAGCCCCCCGGGCCACGACGCGCGAGGCCCGGCTGGAACGGGTCGAGGCCGACGGCCCGACCACGGTGCTGGCCGGCACCGTGTCCGAACTGGATGCCGCGGTGGGCGAGCTCATCGGGCTCGACTTCCACCAGTTCACC
The DNA here is from genome assembly GCA_965263455.1 of Acidimicrobiales bacterium. Lineage (GTDB taxonomy): Bacteria > Actinomycetota > Acidimicrobiia > Acidimicrobiales > SZUA-35 > CADEDH01. Next base: position 32,735 of record CBDHHN010000006.1, on the reverse strand, counting down.
CGGACCATCGTCCTGCCCCAGGGCGACTTCGCCGAGTTCTTGACCGACGATCCCGGCAACCGCCAGAAGCTCCTGCGCCGCCTGCTCGACCTCGAGGTCTACGCCCGGATGGGGGCCCGGGCCCGGGACGAGGCCCGGGAGGCGGGCCAACGGATCGACCTGCTGACCGAGGAACTGCAACGGCTCGCCTCGGTCACCCCGGAGGCGGTGGCCGAAGCCGAGGCCGAGGTCGAACGCCTGACCGACTTCGCCGACGGCCTCGACGACCGACTGGTGGCCATCGCCGAGATCGAGCACGAGCTGACCACCCGCCGTCAGGAGGTCACCGCCCTCGACCGGTCGTTGGAGGCCCTGGCCGCCATCGCCGTCCCCGACGGCCTGCGCACGGCCGACGCGGTGACGGCCCGGGCGCTACAGAACCTGGACGAGGCCCGCGCCGTCGCCACCCGGGCCCAGGCCCAGCGGGAGGCGGCGGCCGACGCCCTGGACGCCGCCGGCGACCCCCACCTGCTCCGGGAGGCGTTGCATCGCCGCCGCCAGCGGGAGGAGTTGGTTCACGCTCTCGCCGCCCTCGACCACCAGGTGACGGAAGCGGAGGATGCCGCGGCCGACGCCGGGCACCGCCGGACCGAAGCCGAGCGGGTGGCGGCCGAGACCGATGAGGTCCTGGGTCGGGCCCGGCGCAACGCCGATGCCGCCCACTGGGTGGCCCAGCTCGTCCCGGGAGAGGCGTGCCCGATCTGCGCCCAGACGGTCGTCGAGGTCCCGCCCCAATCCGGATCCGACGAGCTGTCGGCCCTGGCCCGGGCCACCGCCTCGGCCTCCGCCGCCGCCGACGACGCCGCACGGTCGGCGGCCCGGGCCGAGGGACGGCTCCAGGCACTGGTCGCTGAACGAGAGGGACAACGGAGGCGGTTGGAGCAGGTCGACCTCGAACGGGAGTCCGACCCCGGCGATGGTCCGGGTGTGAGCGAGGAGGCGCTGGCCCGGGCCACCGCCGCCGCCACCGAGGCCGACGAGTCGGCTCGGGCCCTTCGTCACGCCGAGACCACCCTGCGATCGGCCCAGGCCGAGCTGGAGGGCGCCCGCAAGGCCGAGTCGGAGTTCCGGAACGGGTTCATGATCCAACGCGATGGGGTGGTGGCGCTTGGGGCCCCGCCACCGGCCGGGGAGTCGCTGGTCGACGACTGGGATGAGCTGGCGGCGTGGGCCGGGGACGAATTCGGCCAACGGACCGAGGAGCGCGCCGCCGTGGCCGCCGGCGGCAAGGAGTTGGCGGCGGCCAAGGCCGAGCGGCTGGCCGAGCTCGCCGCCGACGCCGCCGTCGTCGGGGTGACCGGTGACCCCGTCGCGGTCCGTGCCGCAGTGGCCGGGGCCCGCGCCACGGCCGAGGCAGCCGTCGAGCGTCTTGGCGCCGACCTGGCGCGGCGCCGGGACCTGGCGGCCCGGATCGACGCCTTGGCCGACCGCCGGGCCGTCCACGACGCCCTCGGTCGCCAGCATCTCGCCGCCGGTGGATTCGAACGATGGCTGCTGGCCGAGGCGCTGGACCACCTCGTCATCGACGCCACCGGTCGGCTGCTCGAACTGTCCGGGGGCCGCTACTCGTTGGAGGCGGTCGACGGCTCGTTCGCCGTTCGCGACCACGCCAACGCCGACGAGCGGCGCGACATCCGGACCCTCTCCGGCGGCGAGATCTTCCTCGCCTCGCTCTCGCTGGCACTCGCCCTGTCGTCGTCCATCGCCGACCTGGCCGGCGATGATGGACCCCGGTTGGAGTCGATCTTCCTCGACGAGGGGTTCGGCACGCTCGACGTCGAGACCCTCGACGTCCTGGCCGCCGCCATCGAGGAGCTCTCGGCCTCCGGTCGACTGGTGGCCATCGTGACCCATGTCCGGGAGCTGGCCGAACGGATGCCGGTGCGCTTCGAGGTCTCGAAAGGGGCCACCACCTCCGCCATCGAACGGGTCGAGGTCTGACGATGCGGTTCGCCGTCGAGTCGTGGGACACCGCGTACGGGATCGCCGCCGCCGAGTCGACCCTGGAGCCGTCCACCGTTCCGGTCGACGCCACCGTCGAACGGCCGGTCGACCGGTGGGCGCCGGTGACCCCCGAGGGGCCGGGTTCGACCGACGTCGTGTTCATCGATGGGGTCCGCCGGATCGACACCCGGATCTGGATCGAGTCGGCCGATGGGGCTCGCCCCGCGGTATGCGCGACCGTGGCCGCGGGTGCCGTCCGGTGCCGGCCCGGGGCCGCCGTCATCGAAGGCGTCGAGGTCCGGCGGGGCCTGTTCACGGCCGTCGCCGACGCCGAGCCGATCGTGACCGCCCATGGTCGTTACGACCTGATCCGAGCCCGAGGTGACGACGACGGTGCCCTCTACCTGAGCGTGCACGGAGCCATGGCCGAACTGGAGTCGGCGGTGTCGGACGCCCTCGACCGGGTCGACCTGGTGGTGTTCGATGGTCCTCTCCGGGGTCGAACCGACCCCCGGGGGGTGGGCTACGTCAAGACCCAGCACCGCCAGTATCTCGAACCCGAGCAGTTCGCCGTGGTCGCCTCCCTCGATCCCGGCCAAAGGACCCCGCTGTTCGCCGTCGGCGGCAGCCCCGCCCTCTGGTCCTGGTACCTCCGGCTCCCGGGGCCCGTCGGTCACTCGCTGGCCGGTGTCGTACGGCTGGAACTGCCCCGGCTGGGCGGGGTCGACGATGCCGTGGCCCGGGCCGATGCCGTGAGCGCCACCCTGCCCCGGTTCGCCAGTGAGGCCCACAAGGACCCGCGGGCACCGCAGAACCTGCATCCCATCGCCGGGCTCGAACGCCAGCTCCACCGGCGCCTGGGCGATGTCCATCTCCTGGAACGGGCGCTCCGACGGGCCGCCGCGGGCACGGTCGCCCCGCCGACCGCCACGGCCCCGCCGGTCGAGGCCATGCCGGTCCGGGCCGAACCCGTGATCGCACGCCGCTGAACAGTGGGCCGGTGGCCGAACCCGTGATCGCACGCCGCTGAACAGTGGGCCGGTGGCCGAACCCGGTGTCGCTTTCGGCTGAGCGGGCTGAGCGCCTGGGGCCGTCACACAAGCCGCTGGGCCGGGGCCTCAGCGGCTGGAGCGGCTCCTTCGCCTCCCGTCGCCGCCGATGATCCGGCCCACCACCAACAGGGCGACGGCGCCCAGGACGGCCCCGACGAAGCCGGTCGGTTCCAGATCGAAGCCGTTGCCGGACAGGGCGTTGAACACCGTGCCCCCGACGAGCGATCCCAGGATTCCAAGCATGGCGGTTCCCAGGCACCCCAGGTTCTGGGGCCCGGGAACCAGAAGGCGCGCAACGGCGCCGATGATGAGGCCAGCGATCAGCCACGACAACAAACCCATACGAGTCCCATGGTGGCAGATTCAGCCGTCGAGCGTCGGTCGACCGGGAACGGTACGCTTCGATTGACCATGAATCCGAAACGGACGCCGTTCAACGCCGCCGTCATCTGCACGCCGGGCCTGGAGTTCGTGACCGGTGCCGAGTTGGAACGACTCGGCCTTCGGCCCAAGCCGGCCGGCCCCGGGACGCTGTCGGTGGCCATGACGGCCCGATCGCTCTATGCCGCCAACGTCTGGCTGCGGACGGCGACCCGGGTGGTGGTCAGGTTGGCCACCTTCCGCTCCACCGACTTCCGTCACCTCCAGGAGCGAGCGGCCGAGATCGACTGGACACCCTGGCTGGCCGAGGGCGTCGCCCCCCGGTTCCGGATCACGGCCACCGACTCCAAGCTGTACCACACCCAGGCCGTCGCCCAGCGGCTGCACCAGGTGGTCGGTCCGCCGTCGATCGGCGAACCCGAGCAGTTGTTCGTGGTCCGCATTGACCGCAACACGGTGACCATCAGCGTCGACGCCTCGGGAGAACCGCTCCACCATCGGCCGTGGCGGACCGATCTGGGCCCCGCCCCCCTCCGGACGACCATGGCCGCCGCCCTCCTCCTCGGGGTGGGCTGGGACGGTACGACCGGGCTGTGCGACCCGTTCTGCGGTGGCGGCACGATCCCCATCGAGGGTGCACTGCTGGCCGCCGGCCTGCCTCCCGGGGGCGATCGGAGCTTCGGCTTTCAGGACTGGCCCTCGTTCGAACCCGGAACCTGGGCCAGCGTCCGGGGCGAGGTCGAGGCCCGCCGGACCCCGGCCACCGACCCCGGGACCGAGGTCGCCATCCACGCCTCCGACCGGGACCCGGACGCCGTGGCCGCGGCCCGGGCCAACGCCGAACGGGCCGGGGTGTCCGACCTGCTGAAGATCGACCAACGGGTGGTGTCCCACCTGCCCGCCCTGGGCGACCGGGGCCTAGTGGCCACCAACCCGCCCTACGGGCGCCGGGTCGGCGACGGCGCCCTCGACGGCCTCTACCGCCGTTTCGGTGCCGTCGTCCGGGAGCGTCTCCCCGCCTGGGACCTGGCCCTGGTCTGCGCCGACCGGCGGCTGGCGGCCCGAGCCGACCGCGACCTGGTCCGGAAGGCCCGCTTCCGCCACGGCGGCCTCAAGGTGGAACTGCTGGCCCGCACCGCCGACGCCGCCTCGGGAGAGGACGCGGCCCCGGCCGGCGAGGAGCCGGAGATCGCCGAGCGGATCCCCATGCCGTCCCTGGCCGACGTCGCCCCCACGGCGCCCGGCCCTACGGAGCGATAGCGGCCAGGTCGACGCCGGTCCGGCCGTCGGCCGATCCCAGGACCAGGTCCGGATCGTCAGCCCGCCAGACCTCGGTCCGCCCCAGGGCGAGCCGCAGATCCTCGACCTCGCGGGCCTCGCCGGGCCCGCAGGAGCGCTCGGTGCCGCCGGCAATCGTCACTCCGGCCCCACCGTCGGCATCGAGGGTGAAAGCCCCGAGCAGGGTTCCGCACGGCGTCTCCACCGCCAGGCCCCCGAACCGGGCGTCAAGTTCGACTACCACCGACGCCGCCACCGCCAGCGGCCGATCGTCGAGGCGGGCCATCACCACCTCGTAGCGACCGCCCAGACCGGGATCGGCCACGGTCGGTCCCCCGACGCCGCCGGACCCCGGCTCGGAGGAGCCGCACGCCGCCGTCAACACCGCCGTCAACACCGCCGCCAGCGCCGCGGCCAACCGCGCGGGCCTCCGCCGGGTCCCGGTCGGTCCGGCATCGGGGTTCCGGCGCACGAGAAGCCGGCCCCGGGGTCGGGTTTCGGTCGCCGGTGCGGGGTTCACGGCCCGGGCCGCCCCCCGTCCGCCTGGAGCTTGGTTGGACAACGACGATCTCCTGCCGCCCGTCCGAGGCGGGTCCGGCGAGGGGCGACTCTACCGCGGCTCAGCGGGATCGGAGGTCGTCGAAACCGCCACCCGACGACACCGTGGGCAGGGCGTCGGTCCGGCGCCGACGGGTCGTCGACCGGTACACCTGGCCCACCAGGGTGCGGACGAACCGGACCACCACCTTGACCGCAGTCACGGGCCGCACGAAGGCCTTCAGGGGGTTGGGCACGCCCCGGAACGGCCATCGCAGCTGTCCGATCAGCCCGCTCGGCATGTACTCGTCGATCCCGTAGCGGTCGGGCCGACGGTCCGGGGGCATGAAGTAGGTGCCGAAGACCTGATCCCACAACGGGAGGAAGATCGAATAGTTGGAGTGGATGGCCTGAGGGTCGTTGGTGTGATGCCAGTGGTGGAACTCCGGTGTGATCACCACCCGATGCAGGGGTCGGAGCCGCCACCGGACGTTGGCGTGGAGGAAGATCCCCAGCACGATCTGGACCACGGCCAGGGCCCCGGCCACCTCGGGGTCGAATCCGGCGGCCAGGAGAAACACGAACGGCGGAGCCACCAGGGCCCCGTCCAGCGGGTGCAGGCGGAACCCGCTCACCCAGTCCAGGTGCTCGGTCGAATGGTGCACGGCGTGGAACCGCCACAGGATCGGCACCTCGTGCGACCACCGGTGCACCCAGTAGATGGTCAGATCGAACAGCACGAAGGCCACGAAGGGCAGGGCCGGTCCCGGGATCAGGGCCACCAGGGGCCGGAGGGCAAGGCCCGGGATCCACAACAGGCTGGCCACACCGATGAATCCGGCCACCGCCACCGTGGCCGCGCCGAGCGCCGGGTTGACCAGGGCGTAGGTGAGGTCGGTGAGCAGGTGGGGCCGCCGCAAGCGCTGGCCCCGGTGGCGCGGAACGAGCTTCTCGAACGGCACCACCAGCAGGAACAGCACGGGGATGACGAAGAGCGGCGACCGGTCGAAGTAGAGGGTGCCGGCGACCAGGGCCAGGATGGCGGCGATCTCGAGACCGGCCCGGATCGGACGTCGGGGCCGCCTCGGGGGCGGGGGTTGCACCCGGGCCAGGCGGGGATCGATCGGGGGGAAGATGGGCGGGGGCAGGGTCGCGGGATCGACCGGAACCTCGGCCGTCGCCGAGGGTGCGGGTGGCGTGGTGGCGAGAGGATGCGCTTGCACGGAGGTCACGTCCCGATGGTGCCGACCGCCACCGTCGGCGGCAATGGGGTCGCCGACGGACGGAGTTGAGCGCCCGGCGCGCAGGTCCGTGGGGTCCTCGACCCCGCCGTCACCTGGGCCCGGCGCGGGGCCTGCGCTAGCGTCCCACCGACGGAGTCACCGGAGGCCCGCCACCGATCCAAGGGAGTCAGCACGTGAAGTTCGGGATGATGTTCGCCAGCACCGGGCCCTTCGCCACCGCCGAGGGCGCCGCCGCCATCGCCACCTCGGCCGAGGCGTGCGGGATCGAGTCGATCTGGTCGGTGGAGCACGTCGTGGTTCCCGACGGCTATCAGTCGCAGTACCCCTACAACGACAGCGGTCGTCTCCCCGGTTCGGACGACATCGACATCCCCGACCCGCTGATCTGGCTCACCTACGTCGCCGCCCTGACCCAGCGCATCCGTCTGGCCACCGGCATCCTCATCGTCCCCCAACGCAACCCGGTCGTCCTGGCCAAGGAATGCGCCACCCTCGACAAGCTGTCCAACGGCCGCTTCGAGTTGGGCATCGGCGTCGGTTGGCTGGAGGAGGAGTTCACGGCCCTCGGGCTCCCGTTCGAGGACCGGGGTCGGCGCACCGACGACTACGTGGCCGCCATGCGAGCCCTGTGGACCCAGGACCGCGCCACCCACGACGGCCCCTACGCCGCCTTCGATCGGGCCATCATGCGACCCCAGCCGGTGCAGGACGGCGGCGTTCCCATCGTGGTCGGCGGCCACTCCAAGGCGGCGGCCCGTCGGGCCGGTCGCCTGGGCGACGGCTTCTTCCCCATCAGCGCCTCGGAGGAGGACCTGCTCGGCCTGCTGGCCATCATGCGGGACACGGCGACCGAGCACGGACGGGACGCCGACGCCATCGAACTCACGGTTGGCTCGTGGAGCCCGCGCCGGGACTCGGTGGACAAGGTCAAGGCCCTGGAGGATCTCGGCGTCGATCGGCTGATCGTGGCCCCGCCCACGACACGGCCGGAGCAGCTGCCCGACGCCATGGAGCAACTGGCCGAGAAGATCGCCCCCGTCGCCTCGACCTGATCGGGCCCCCACCCCGGTCCCCGGACCGGAAGGACAGGCCCCGACCCGACCTAGGCCCGACCCATCTCCTTCAGGCGGGCGCCGAGTTCGTGCAACTCGTCGCGGTCGAGATTGGCGAAGCTGAACCGGATCCAGCGCTCGTCGGTCGGGGTGAAGGCGGTCCCCGGGATGGCGAGCACATCGTGGTCCAGTACCAGCCGCTTGATCACCTCGGCCGTGTCCAGGTCCTCGAACGGGTGGCGGACCCAACCGAAGAAGGCCCCGGCCGAGGCCAGGTGGAACCCACCGGGCTCGTCGGCCATCACCGACTCGAACACCTCCTGTGCGGCGGCGATCCGGGCCTGCTGCTCCCGACGCCACCCTGACGCCTGTTCCAGTCCGGCCAGTACCGCCTCCTGACCGATCCGGGGCGCGCTGATCTGCACGCAGTCGACGAGCTTCAGCACCTCGTAGAGCAGGGACTCGCTCCCCACCACGGCCCCCACCCGGTAGCCGGGGATGGCCAGGTCCTTGGAGAAGCTGTGCAGGCTCACGACATGGTCGGCCCACTCGGGGCGGCGGAACACGTCGTGCGGGGGCTCGTCGGTGGACCGGAAGTTGCGGTAGGTCTCGTCCAGGATCAGGGCCAGGTCGTGCTCGGCCGCCAGGTCGGCGAACCGGGCGATCGTGTCGGGCGGAGTGGTGACCCCGGTGGGGTTGGCCGGCGTCACCAGCACGATGGCGGCCGTGTCGGGCCCGATCAGCTCGGCCGCCCGCTCCGGATCGGGAACCAGATCGGGTCCGGGGTCGAGGTAGCGGGGCCGCACCCCGTCGAGCTTCAGCCACATGTCGTGGTTGAAGTAGTACGGCACGGGCAGGATCACCTCCGATCCCGGGGCCGTGAGGGTCGAGGTCACGACGCAGAACGCCTGATTGCAGCCCCCCGTCGGCAGGACCCGGCCGGCCGGGATGTCGGCCCCGTAGTCCCGGGACAGCTCGGCGGCGAAGGCCCGGTTCAGCTCGGGCAAGCCCGGTGGCGGGGCGTAGCGGCCACCGTCGCCGCTGTGGGCCACCTCGGCGATCCGGGTCGCGATCTCCGGTGCGGTGGGGTAGCTCGGCGCCGCCTGCGACAGGTCGAGCAGGGGTCGGGACCCCGTGCGGTGGGCCAGCCAGGCGTGGGCTTCGGAGATGGGGGAGGCCGTCAACCCCAGGGTCCGGTCGATCAAACGCATGGACCGATGCTACTTCCCGTCCCCGGACCGCCCGGCTAGCCGAGTCCGCCCAGGGCCCGGGCCCCGGCCGTGGCGGCAGCCGCAACCAACACCACGACCACGAACGGGAGCCGCCGCCACAGGGCCACGGCCGCCGCCGCCAGGCCCACGGCCCGGGCGTCGAGGACCCAGTCCCGCCCGTCGAGCACCGTCGACACCGCAACCAGCGCCGCCAACAGGGGAGCGGGCAGGAGGACCGTCAACCGCTCCAGGGTCGGGGGCAGTCGGCGGTCGCCACCCAGCAGTAGGGGCCCGGCCGCCTTGAGCAGGTAGGTGCCGACGGCCAACACGACAATGGTCAGCGCGGCCGGGCTCACCCGCCGGCCTCCGGCGCCGGGACGGGCCGAGGGTCCCGCCACGGCCGGGCCACGACGGCCGCCCCGGCGGCCAGGATCACGGGAACCCCGGCCGGCAGCATCGGGGCCGAGACGAGGGCGATCCCGACGCCGACCGCCGCCACCAGACGCTGGGTCGGGTCGGCCAACCGGGGCCAGACCAGGGCCAGGAAGGCGGCCGGAATGGTGGCGTCGATCCCGAGGGTGCGGATCAGGTCGTCGGCCTCGCCCAACAGGGTGGCCCCGGCCAAGGTGGCCAGGTTCCACACCGTGAACAGCATGATCCCGGTCAGCACGAAGGCGTAACGCTGCCACCGCCGTTCGGTCTGGGCCGAGGCCACGGCCGTGGTCTCGTCGATCATCAGTTGCGACACCAGGGCCCGCCATCGCAGCGAACCCTGCAGGGCCGGGGCCATGACCAGGCCGAAGGCGAGCGAGCGGAGGTTCAGCAACAGGCCGGGAATGACGGCGGCCGCCACGGTGCCCCCGTCGGCCAGGACCGTGACGGCGGCGAACTGGGCGCTGCCGGTGAAGACCAGGGCCGAGAACCCGGCGGCGTCGAGCGCCGACAGACCGGCCTGGCGGACCGCCACCCCGAAGGCCACCCCGAACGGGATCACGGCCAGGCAGATCGAGGCCGCCTGGCGGGTGATGGTGGATCGGGGATCGGGGCCGGGATCGGTCATGGGAAGCGACCGGTGTACCGCGAAGCGGGTGCCGGTGGCAACGGGGTTTGCGGTCGGATGGGGCCCAGGTGGCGGGGACCGGGACCGGGTGGAACCATACGGCCATGGCCATTCCCACCACCCTGGTCGGCACCGGCGTCGACCCGGTCGAACACGCCGTGGACACTCGCTGGACCATGGCCTACGCCGCCGCCCTCGACGACCACCGGCCCTGCTATCACGACACGACGGCCCCGGGCGGGGTGGTCGCCCACCCGCTGTTCGCGGTGTGCGTCGAGTGGCCCGTGATCGTCTCGTCCCGTCGGCTGTCGGAGGAGGCCGGCGTCGACCCGGCCGAGGTCATCACCTCGGTCCACGCCACCCACGACGTGGTGGTCCATCGGCTGGTCCGGCCGGGCGACGTGCTCCGGACCTCGCTGGAGAACGTCGGCCTGGTCGACATCCGGCCCGGGGCCAAGTCCACCACCCGGCTCCGGACGGTCGACGCCGACGGTGCACCGGTGGCCACCACGACCCAGGACGGCATCTACCTCGGGGTCCCGGCCCTCGGGACCGACCGGCCCGACCCCGACCCGCCCCCACCCGTCCCGGGCCCCGAACGGCGGGGTGACCCGATCGAGGTGGCGGTCCCGGTGGCGGCCGGTGCCGCCCACACCTACACCGAGTGCGCCCGCATCTGGAACCCCATCCACACCGACCGGGCCGTGGCCCTGGCCGCCGGGCTGCCCGACATCATTCTCCACGGCACCGCCAACCTGGCCCACGGCGTGACCGCCGTCGTCGACCGTCGGGCCGGCGGCGATCCGGCCCTGGTCCGGCGCATCGCCTGCCGGTTCGCGGCCATGGTCACCATGCCCTCGACGCTGACGGTCCGGATCTGGGACGCCAACGCCAACGACGACGGCACCCGAACCGTCCCCTTCGAGGTGGTCAACGCCGACGGCGATCCGGCGGTCAGGGACGGGCTGGTGGTCCTGGGGCCAGCGGGGGACTGAGGGCGCCGGCCCCGGTCACCCGGCCCGGGGATCGCGCCGTCCACACCAGCCATGAGGCCCCGCCCAGCGGGACCGGCAGGGCGAAGGTTATGGCCCGGAACAACAGCACGGCGGCGACCACCGCCGCCTCGTCGGCGGTGCCCACGGCGGCCAGGGCACCGGTCAGGCCGACCTCCATCACCCCGAGCCCTCCGGGGGTGAGGGGCAGGGCGGTCACCAGCCGACCGAAGGCCAGAGCGGCGAACACGGCGGCCGCGCTCAGGTCCGCCGCCGGTACCCCGAGCAGGCGGAGGCAGGCCCACAGCAGCACGAACAGGTTGAGGTGGCCACCGATCGTCCAGGCGGTCAGCGGCCACCAACGGTCGCGGACCAGGGTCACCGTGTCGATCCGCAGGCGCTCCAGGCGCCCCACCCAACCATCGGCCCCTCGGGCCGCCGCGCCCCTCGCGCCGTCTCCGCCCGCACCGTCGCCGGCCCCACCGGCCCCACCGCCGGCACCGATCCAGGGCAGGCGGTCGATCCGGGAGCCGAGGGCCGTCGTCAGGCGGGGGCCGGCCACCAGCAGCAGGCACAGGGCCACCACCACGGTGAACAGGATCCCACCCACCACCGCGGCCTGGACCAGGCCCGGGCCCACCGGCCGCTCGGTCGACAGCCAGGCCACCGCCAGCAGAGGGGCCGACAGCTTGACGATCTGATCCCACACCCCGGTGACGACCAGGGCCCGGGCGATGGCGGCCGAGCCCAACCGCAGTCGCCGGTACATCGACCACGTCAACCCGACGGCAACCGCACTGCCGCCGGGGACGGTGTTGGTCACGGCCGACGTGACCCAGTCGACCAGGATGGCGTCGCCCGCCCCCAGCCCGGGTAGGGCGGCCCGCTGCAGGCCGGCCGGTGCGACCAGGTTGACCCCGGTCGCCACCGCGACCACGGTCCACCATCGGGCGTCCAGCCCGCCCAGGGAGCCGACGACGTCGCCGTAGGGGGCGAACGACGGCAGGACCCAGACGAAGGCCACGACCACGGTCGCCGAACCGATGGCGGCTCGTGCCGCCCCGCCGCTCCACCGTCGTCGACTCACCGCCGACCACGATACGGGGCCCGGTCGAGGTCGATCGGTCGGGTTCGTCCGGCATGCTGGTGGGGCTGTGTCCGACACCACCACACCCCCCACCCCCCACCGGCCCGGACCGGAGGCCGACACGAACCCACCCGCTGCTCCGTCGACGGGCCCGGCGGTGGTCGCCACCGAGGGCGACGACGCCGCTCGGCGGCGGGACCTGCGGCGGATGAAGGCGGTGGCCACCGGCCTGCTGGTGTTCGCCGCCCTGGTATTCCTCGGGGCCCGCTGGTTGGAGTCGGCCCGGGACTGGGGCTGGCCTCCGTACGTGCGGGCCACGGCCGAGGCGGCCATGGTCGGCGCCCTGGCCGACTGGTTCGCCGTCACCGCCCTGTTCCGCCACCCGCTCGGCATCCCCATCCCCCACACCGCCATCATCCAGACCCGCAAGGACCAGATCGGGCGCAGCCTCGGCGGCTTCGTGCGCGACAACTTCCTGACCTCGGAGATCGTGGCCGACCGGCTCCGACAGGCCGGCCTGGCCCAACGCCTGGGCGACTGGCTGGCCGAGCCCGACCACGCCCGCAACGTGTCGGCCCAGAGCGCCGCCGTGGTCCGGGGTGTGACCGAGGTCCTGGAGGACGACCTGGTCCAGGGCGGGGTGGAGCAGGTGGTGATGAGCCGGGCCCGCCAGGTGTCGGTCTCGCCCCTCATGGGCCGGGTGGTCGAGGCGGCCTTCGACGGTGGCCATCACCAGCAACTGCTGGAGTCGATCCTGGCCGGGCTGCAGAGCTTCCTGGTCGAGAACGGCGACGTCCTCCGCCGCCAGATCTACAGCGAGTCGCCGTGGTGGGTGCCCGAGCCGGTCGACGACGCCGTCTACGACAAGATCGAGGAGGTGGCCCAGCGGTTCCTCAGCGGTCTGGCCGCCGATCCCGATCATCCCCTCCGCCGCGACCTCGACGACCGGATCGTCCAGTTGGCCGAGGACCTGAAGACGTCGCCCGAACTCCAGGCTCGGGGCGAGCGGCTCAAGGAGGAGCTGCTGGCCCATCCCGAGGTCCGGGCCTGGTCGGCCACGCTGTGGTCGAGGATCAAGGCCGGCTTGTTGGAGGCCACCGAGGACCCCGACTCCGAGCTGCGGTCCCGGATGGACGAGGCGCTGGTGTCGGCCGGGCGATCGCTCAAGGACGACCCGGCGCTGCAGGCTCGGATCGATCGCTGGATCATCGACGCTACCGGCTATGTGGCCGAACAGTTCCGGGGTGAGGTGGCCGACCTGATCTCCTCGACCGTGGCCCGCTGGGACACCGAGGAGACGGCCGAGCGGGTCGAGTTGCAGGTCGGGCGCGACCTCCAGTTCATCCGGATCAACGGCACCCTGGTCGGGGGCCTCGCCGGGCTCGTCATCTACACCGTGTCGGAGCTGGTGTTCGCCTGAACCTCAGAGGCCGGGTCGGCCGAGGTCGCCGGCGGCCTGGTCTCCCGCCTCGTCGTCATCGGGGGCGGGGCCGCCGGGGCGAGGCGGGTCGAGCACGGCCGGACCCAGGGTCAGGGGGTCGGTCGGGAGCCGGTCGGGGTCGAAGCCGTCGAGGAGATCGCCCGGGGTGCGGGCCCGTTCGGCGCCGACCAGGTCCAGAGACCGAGCCAGGAACCTGAGCACGTCGACCGGCCGATCACCGGTGGTCAGGCGGTCGGGGAGGGTGACCGAGCCGTGCCGCTTGGCCAACCGTTGGCCGTCGGGCCCCAGGACCAGAGGGACGTGGGCGTGCTCCACCACGGGCAGGTCGAGAAGGCGGGCCAGGCGAAGCTGGCGCCCGGTGCTGTCGAGGAGGTCGTCGGCCCGGACCACCTGGGCCACCCCCAGGTCGTGGTCGTCGACCACGGTGACCAGGTGGTAGGCCGGGGTCCCGTCGTTGCGCGCCACCACGAAGTCGTCGAGTTCGACCGTGACCGGTCCTTTGAGCCGATCGACGAACGACTCGTGTCGCCCGTCGTCGGGGGTGCGCAGTCGCCAGGCCGGAGCGCGGCCCCCGGCGGCCCGGGCCGAGCGCCCGGCGGCATCGAGGTGGCGGCAGGTGCCGGGATAGTGGTGGCCGGCCAGCGGCTGGTTGGGAGCCTGGGCCGCCTCCCGGATCTCTCGGCGGCTGCAGAAGCAGGGATAGAGGAGATCCTGGTCCCGGAGCCGGTCGAGGGCCCGGCCATACCGATCGAGCCGCTCGCTCTGTCGTACCGGTTCGCCGTCCCAGTCCAGGCCCAGGGTGGTCAGGTCGTCGACCTGGGTCCGGTAGTGCTCGGCCCGGACCGAGCCGCGATCCAGGTCGTCGAAGCGGAGCAGGTGACGGCCGCCGTCGGCCCGGGCCATGAGCCAGGCCACCAGCGCCGTCCGCAGGTTGCCCAGGTGGAGTCGGCCGGTGGGGCTGGGGGCGAATCGGCCGTGCGGCACCCTCTCAGGATGCCGCTCCCGGGGTCCCAGCCGGGCAATTAACAAACACGAAACATCCCGGAAACAGCGGGGACCCACCCTCGCCCCAAGCTTGGGGCCGATTGTCGGCAGCGCAACGCAGCGCGTTCGACGTCCGTACCGCAGCACCTATCGGAGGAGAGGTAGTCACCGAATGAATACGACGGACGCGCTTTGGATCATGGTCTCCGCGGCCCTGGTCCTCTTCATGGTTCCGGGCCTGGCCCTGTTCTATGGCGGCATGAGTCGCTCGAAGAACATGCTCAACATGCTCATGATGAACATGGTCTGTCTCGGCCTGGTCCCGGTGACCTGGGTTGTCGCAGGCTATTCACTCTCGTCAGCCGAGAGCTCGTCGAACTGGATCGGCAACTTCGACCACGCCTTCCTCAACGACATCGCCCTGCTGGCCGAGGACGGCACCAGCCCCCTGCTGGGGGTCATGTTCGCCATGACCTTCGCCTCGATCACCCCGGCCCTGATCTCGGGGGCGGTGGCCGACCGCATGAAGTTCTCGGCCTGGATGGTGTTCGTCCCGGTCTGGCTGCTGCTGGTGTTCGTGCCGGCCTGGGCCTGGGTGTTTCGGGGTGACAACGGCTTTCTGTCGGCTCGAGGCAGCCTCGACTTCGCCGGGGGCACCGTGGTCCACGTCGCCGCCGGTGCGGCCTCTCTGGCCCTCGTCCTGGTCCTGGGCAAGCGCAAGGGCTGGCCGAGCGAGCCCATGCCTCCCCACAACCTGCCCTTCACCATGCTCGGTGCCGGCATCCTGTGGTTCGGCTGGTTCGGGTTCAACGCCGGTTCCGCCTTCGCCGTCGACGTGATCGCCGTCCAGGCCATGGCGAACACCTTCATGGCCGCCGCCGTCGCCATGTTGGCCTGGCTCGTGGTCGAGCAGATCCTCGACGGGCACATGACCTCGCTCGGGGCCGCCTCGGGCATCGTGGCCGGCCTGGTGGGCATCACCCCCGGCGCCGGGTTCATGGGCACCTGGGGGGCCATGGGGGTCGGCCTGGTCGCCGGCGTTCTCTGTGCCCTGGCCGTGCGGCTGAAGTTCCGCTCCGGCTACGACGACGCCCTCGACGTCGTCGGCGTCCACATGGTCGGCGGTCTGGTCGGCGGCATCCTCATCGGCTTCTTCGCCGACTCGACCGTGTTCGGCGAGCGCAACGAGGCCAACGACGGGCTCTTCGCCGGAGGCGGCGTCGACCTGCTGGCCGAGCAGATCTTCGCCAACGTCTTCGTGCTCGTCTTCGCCTTCGTGGCCACCTACCTCATCGCCCGGGCCCTCGATGCCACCCTGGGCCTGCGGGTGACCGAGGAGGACGAGCAGACCGGTCTCGATCGGACCCATCACGCCGAGGCCGCCTACTCCTGATCCGTCGTCGGCACCCGGACGCGCCAGGGCCCGGCCCCCAGGGGGCCGGGCCCTCGTCGCGTCCGGTGGTTCGTCGGGAACCGTCAGCCGTCGAGGATCAGCGGCGACGGAGGTCGACCCAGACCAGACGGTGGTCCGAGGACGGGAAGGGGAACACGCCGGTCAGCTCCGACTGGGGGTCGTCGGAGGTGGGCCAGAAGACGCCGGCGTCGCCGATGGTCATGTTCTTCGACGGCAGCACGTAGTCGACCCGGAGGTTGCCGGGCCCGAACGGGCTCTCACCGAAGTCGGCGGTGTCGAAGGCGGGATCGCTCAGGTGGCTGTCGTTGTCGGAGCCCTGGACGGCGGCCGCTTCGACCGCACCCTCGCTGTCGGGGGTGACCTTGGTGTTGACCTTGCGGTTGTCCAGGAGCTGCTGGATGGCCCCGGGCACCGAGTCGCCGTCGTTGGGGTCGGCGTTCTGGTCACCGGCGATCACGAAGCGGGCGCCCTTCTTCAGGCCGCCCCGCTTGCCCTCGTCGTCGTAGATGTAGCCCGAGTCCCGAGCGGTGATGTAGTCGGCCCAGAACCGGATCTCGTCGTGGTTGCGGGTGCCGTTGCGATCCTCGGGTCCGTCGAACACGGGCGGGGTCGGGTGGCTGACCAGGAAGTGGATGGTGCCGCGGGGCGCCTTGACCGGCACGTCCCAGTGCGACTTCGACGACAGACGGAAGACCTCGAGTTCCTCGTCGGAGTACCACGGGGTGCCGTCGGGGTTCTCGGGCAGCAGGGCGCCGGGCATGTCGATCCAGCGGAAGTTCTGGAAGGTGCGGACCTTGTTGGTGGCGATCGGGTACTTGGACAGCACCAGCATGCCGAACTGACCGGGGTGGAAGCCGAAGCCGTAGGCGTCGCCGGGGCCGGTGGTCGAGCCGTCGTTGTCGAAATCGAGCCCGGACGGGATGCCGGTGTTGGACGGGGCGGTGAAGTGATAGCGGTAGCCGGTGAGCTCGGCGAACAGCTCGGCCGCCCGCTCGTCCTCGTCGTAGTCGAACTCGTTGACCAGCAGGACGTCGGCGTCGTTGAGCTCGATGATCTCGAGCACGGCGGCCAGCTGCGGGGTCACGTCGCCATCGACGGCCGCCTCCAGTTCCGACACCAGGTCACCGGCGTTGAACCGGTTGAGGCTGGCGTTGAAGGTGGCGAAGCGGACGGTCACGGTCCGCTTGTTGGCGGCGGCGGCAGGCGAGGCCAGGGTGGCGGCCGCCAGCAGCATCGTCAGGAACACGGCAAGTCGTTTCATGCCCGGGAACCTAGAGCCTGTCCATGAACGTCGATGGAACACCAGGTGGATCGTGCTCGTCGGGTCCGGACCCCCGGGGGCCGACCGGGCGACGGGCGACCGCCGGTTCGGCCCGAGGCCCGGGGGCGGGCACAATGAAGCGGTGACGAGCCAGCCCACACCTCCGACGACGTCCCGGTTGACCGCGCTGACCCCGGGCCAGCCCATCGTGTACGGGGGGGATCGGGTGACCACGGTTCCCGAGGACCTGGCCGCCGCCTTCCGGCCCGGCGACCGGTTGATCGTGGTCTCGGCCACCGGGGACCTGCTGCACCTCCCTCGGGCCGAGTGGGAGATCGCGACCGGGGCGGTGGCCCGGGCCGCGAGGGCCTTCGGTGCCCTGGGGGCGGTGCCCGACGACGCCATCACCGCCTTCTACCACCACTTCGCCGATCGGCTGGCCGACGACGCCGTCTTCGCCCCCATCGCCGAAGCCAACGCCGCCGACGTCGTCTCGGCCCGGGACCGGGGTCGCTCGACCACCCGGTTGGAGCTGAGCGCCACGATGCGGGGCGACATGATCGACGGGCTCCGACTGTGGGCCGACGCCCCCTCAGGCCGGGACCAGGTCCTCGAGCGCCTGGACCACGACGGTTGGTCCCTGGAGCAGCGGGTGGCCGGGCTCGGCGTCGTCGGCTTCGTGTTCGAGGGGCGCCCCAACGTGTTCGCCGACGCCTGCGGTGTCCTCCGTAGCGGCAACACCGTCGTGTTCCGGATCGGGTCCGACGCCCTGGGCACGGCCCGGGCCATCGTGACCCACGCCCTCGATCCCGCCCTGGCCGCCGCCGGGCTGCCCGAGGGCAGCGCCGCCCTGGTCGACTCCGCCGCCCACGCCGCCGGCTGGGCCCTGTTCTCCGATGACCGCGTGGCCCTGGCCGTGGCCCGGGGCAGCGGTCCGGCCGTGGCCCAGTTGGGGGCGGTGGCCCGCCAGGTCGGTACCCCGGTCAGCCTCCACGGCACCGGCGGAGCCTGGATCGTGACCGGTCGGGCCTGCGACCCCGACCGCCTGGAGGCGGTGGTCCGACACTCGCATCGACCGCAAGGTGTGCAACACCCTGAACACGGCCTGCGTTCTCGCCGATCGGGCCCCTGAGCTGGTGCCGGCCCTGCTGCGGGGCCTGGAGACCGCGGCCCGGTCCCGAGGGGCGGAGGCCAAGCTCCACGTGACCGAGCGGGCCCGCCTGCGGTTCCGTCGGCCTGGTTCGACCGTCTGGTCACCGTGACCCGGGCCGAGGGCGGGGTGGTCGAGGCCCAGGCCGAGGTGGTGGCCGACGACGCCCTCGGGCACGAGTGGGAGTGGGAGGACTCGCCCGAGATGACCCTCACCGTGGTCGCCGACGTCGACGAGGCGGTCGAGCTGTTCAACAACCAGAGTCCCCGGTTCACGGCCAGCCTCGTCAGCGACGACGAGGACGAGCAGCAGCGGTTCTGGGCCACCGTCGACGCCCCCTTCGTGGGCGACGGGTTCACCCGATGGGTCGATGGCCAGTACGCCCTCGGCCGACCCGAACTGGGGCTGTCCAACTGGCAGGGAGGCCGCTTGTTCTGCCGGGGTGGGGTCCTGTCGGGCGACAGTGTCTTCACCGTACGGTCCCGGGTCCGCCAGGCCGACCCGGGCCGTCCACCGGTGACGGCCACCGTCGGTGGCCGTTCCCCCCTCATCCTCGCGATGGTGGTGCTGGTTGCCGCCCTCATCGGGGCCAACTACTCGGTCATGCCAGTTGGCCCTGGAGCACACGACGCCTCTGGTCCTGAGCGGGCTGCGTCTCATCGTCGGTGGGACGGCGCTGCTGGTCTACACCCGGCTCCGGGGGGAGCCGATCCCCACGGACCGACACACCCTGCTCGGGATCTTCCTGGTCTCGGTCTGCATCACCACCTTGTCGTCGATGACGCTGGTGGCCGGGGTCAACCTGGTCCCGGCCGGAGTGGCGGCGCTGTTGAGCAGCATGGTTCCGGTGTGGACCGCCGTCCTGGCCTTCCTGTTCCTGGACGAGCGCCTCGGGCCGTGGCCCACGGTGGGCATCGCCGTCGGCCTCGTTGGGGCCGTGGCCCTCGCCTCGCCCGCCCTCTCGGGTCGCACCAGCCTGGCCGGGGTCCTCATCCTGGGCTTCAGCGGCTTGGCCTGGGCCACCGGAATCGCCGTGCTCCGATGGTGGGATTTTGGCGACGTCAGCCCCCTGATGATCACCACCGTGCAGATCCTCATGTCGATGGTCGTCGTCGTTCCCGTCAGCCTCATCGTCGAGGGCACCGGGGGGACCGACCCCGGCCCGGGGTTGTTCGTGCCCCTGCTCTACGCCTCGGTGCCGGCCCTGGCCGTGACCTTCGTGCTCATGGCGGTGGTGACCAGGCGGGCGTCGGCCACCCAGGCCGCCTCGGTGGCCTACCTCACCCCGCTGTTCGGGGTGCTGTTCGCCTGGTTCATCCGCGACGATCGGTTGGCCCCCGTCGAGTGGGTCGGCGGGGCCCTGTTGATCGTGGGCGTCGTGCTCGTGACCTCGGCCCGACCCGGCGCCCAGGCACCGCCGATGGCGGCCGAACCCGAGGTGGCCTGACGGGCCCTAGCGGCCGACGCCGCCGTGCACGTCGTAGGTCAGGGTCAGGGGGCCGTCGCCGTCGGGGTGGGCCTGGCAGGTCAGGATCAGCCCCGCCTCGAGCTCCTCGTCGGTGAGGGCGTAGTTGCGGCTCAGGGTCACCGTGCCCTCGAGGAGGCGGGCCTTGCAGGTGGCGCACATGCCGCCCTTGCAGGCGAAGGGGACCTCGGCCCGGGCCGAGCGGGCGTAGTCGAGCAGCGGCGGTCCGGCCGGGTCGACGTGGACGACCGAGGTGCGCCCGTCGATGGTGAACCGGGTCTCGACCAGGCCCTCGGTCGAGACCGGGGTCGGGGGCGGCGTCTCGATCCGCTGGTCGAAGAACAGCTCGTTGTGGACCCGGTCGGCCGGCACCCCGAGGCGCTCCAGGGCGTCGTTCACGTCCTCGACCAGGGCCAGAGGGCCGCACAGGTACCAGCCGTCGATGGCGGCGGTGTCGATCAGGGTGGCGGCCAGACGCTCCAGCTTGGCGCCGTCGATCCGGCCCTCGAAGAGCGGGACCTCGTGGGGCTCGCGGCTGAGCACGTGGATCATGCGGAACCGCTCGGGGTGCCGGTTCTTCAGCCCCTCCAGCTCCTCGTGGAACATGATCGAGCGCGACGTGCGGTTGCCGTAGAGGAGGGTGACCTGGCTGTCCGGCTCGTCCCGCAGGATGGTCCGGGCCATGGCCAGAATGGGCGTGATGCCGGACCCGGCGGCCACCAGCACCACCCGCCGGGCCGTCTCGGGTCGGCAGTCGGTGGTGAACTCGCCGATGGGCGCCATGACCTCCAGCACCTCACCGGCTGCCAGTTCGGTCGTGGCCCAGGTCGAGAACACCCCGTCGGGGATTCGCTTGATCCCGATGCGCAACCCCTCGCCGGGGGCCGAGCAGATCGAGTACGAGCGGCGAACGTCCTCGCCGTCGAGCCGGCGGCGGATCACCACGTGCTGGCCCGGGACGTGGCGGAAGCGCTCGGTCAGGGCATCGGGGACGTCGAGGGTGATCGACACCGCGTCGTCGGTCTCCGGTCGGACCTCGGTCACCGTCAATTCGTGGAACTGCAGATCGTTCACCGGGTGGTCCCCTCAGATGGCCTTGACGTGGTCGAACGGTTCGGTGCAGGCGAGGCACCGGTGGAGGGCCTTGCAGGCCGTGGATCCGAAGCGGGACAGCTCGGTCGTGTCGTGGGAGCCGCAGCGGGGGCACGCCACCGTCGGTCGGCGTCGGCCCAGGATGACCGGCGTGGCGGCGGGCTCGGTCGGGTCGCCGGACCCGGGCCGGGGGGCGGGGCCGGGTGGGGCGATGCCGAGGGCGGTCAGTTTGCGCCGCCCCTCGGCGGTGATCCAGTCGGTGGTCCACGGCGGGCTGAAGCTGCGCTCGACCCGGAACCGCTCGCACCCCGACGCGTCGAGGGCCCGGCCGATCTCGGCCTCGATGTACTCCACCGCCGGACACCCCGAGTAGGTGGGGGTGACGGTGACGACGACGGTGCCGTCGCCGTCGACCGTGACCGAGCGGAGGATCCCGAGGTCGACCAGGGTCAGAGGTGGGAGCTCGGGGTCGCACACGGCCCCCACCACCTGCCGCAACTCGTCGAGGGCGGGGCCGACCACGCCGATCACCACTCGGCCCCGGGATGGGCCCGGTACAACCACTGCAGGTCGGGCAGCAGATGACCGAGGTGGGCGGTGTGGAACCCGGTCCGGCCGCCGATCCGGTCGTAGTCGTCGTCGGGAACGGTGAGCCGGGCCTCGCCCAGCACCGCCGTCACCGTCCGGTCGAAGGCGGAGCGGAGACCGGCCGGATCGGGGACCACCCCAGCCGCGGCCAGGTCGATCTCGACCTCGTCGGCGGCGAACAGGTCGGCCCGGTACGGCCACAGCTCGTCCAGGGCGGTCTGGGCCCGACGGTGACTCTCCGACGTCCCGTCGCCCAGGGTGACGACCCAACCGGACGAATGCTCCAGGTGATAGCGAGCCTCCTTCGCCGCCTTGGCCCCGATGCCGGCCAGTCGCTCGTCGATCGACGAGGACAGGGTGGTGTAGAGCGGCACCTGGTAGGCGTCGACCAGGAGTTGGCGGACCATGGTGTGGGCGAAGTCGCCGTTGGGTTGCTCCACCAGTACGGCGTTGAGGAACTGGCGCTCCGAGCGGAGCATGGCCAGATCGTCCTCCGATCGCCCGGCCGGGTCGACCTCGGTGGCGTACTGATAGAGGTTGCGGGCCTGACCCAGATGGTCGAGGGCCACGTTGGCGACGGCGATGTCCTCCTCCAGTTCTGGCATCGCCGCGATCAGCTCTCCCAACCGCTGGGCCAGGACCAGGTTGTCGTCGGCCGCCCGCAGAAGCCAGGTCAGCAGCGGTGGCCCCGGGGGCAGGGTGGCGCGGGCGGGAGGTCCGGCCGAGGCCGGTCGGCGGGGGCTGACCTCGCTCACATGTGCCCCACTTCGTCCGGGATGTCGTAGAAGGTCGGGTGCCGGTAGGGCTTGTCGGAGTCGAACCAGGCGTCGGCCTCGTCGGGGTCGGAGGCGTGGATGGCCGACGCCGGCACGACCCAGATCGACACCCCTTCGTTGCGGCGGGTGTACACGTCGCGCCCGGACCGGGCCGCCGTCTCGGCGTCCGGGGCGTGGAGGCTGCCGACGTGCACGTGGTTCAGGCCGCGGGCGGCCCGGACGAAGACCTCCCACAGGGGGTGGCCCCCCGTGGTCCCGTCGGGGCCGTGCTCGCTCTCGCCCTCCACCGGGGGTACGTCGTAGCTCATCGGGCCCCCCCTTCCTGCCCGGCCGTCCGCCGGGCGGCGCGGGCGGCGTGGGCCGCCGCCGCCTCCCGGACCCAGGCACCGTCGTCCCAGGCCTTGACCTTGTGGTCGATGCGCTCCCGATTGCAGGGGCCGTTGCCCTTGATGACCTCCCAGAACTCGTCCCAGTCGATGGCGCCGAAGTCGTAGTGGCCCCGCTCCTCGTTCCAGGCCAGCTCGGGGTCGGGCAGGGTGAGGCCGAGATAGGTGGCCTGGGGCACGGTCATGTCGACGAAACGCTGTCGCAGCTCGTCGTTGGTCTCCCGCTTGATCTTCCACGCCACCGACCGTTCGGTGTGGGTCGACTCGGCGTCGGGCGGTCCGAACATGGCCAGCGACGGCCACCACCAACGATCGAGGGCGTCCTGGGCCATGGCCTTCTGCTCGTCGGTGCCCTCGACCAGGCGGAGCATGATCTCGTACCCCTGGCGCTGGTGGAACGACTCCTCCTTGCAGATGCGGATCATGGCTCGGGCGTAGGGCCCGTAGGAGGTGCGGGTCAGCATCACCTGGTTGGTGATGGCGGCCCCGTCGACCAGCCAGCCGATGGCGCCGATGTCGGCCCACGAGAGGGTCGGGTAGTTGAAGATCGACGAGTACTTCTGGCGCCCGGTGTGCAGCAGTTCCTGCAGCTCATGGCGGGACACGCCCAGGGTCTCGGCCGCCGAGTAGAGGTACAGGCCGTGGCCAGCCTCGTCCTGGACCTTGGCCATGAGTATGGCCTTGCGTTTGAGGGTGGGAGCCCGGGTGATCCAGTTGCCCTCGGGTTGTTGACCGATGATCTCGGAGTGGGCGTGCTGGGCGATCTGGCGGATCATCGTCTTGCGGTAGTCCTCGGGCATCCAGTCCCGGGGTTCGATCTTCTCGTCGGCGGCCAGCAGGGCCTGGAACCGGGCCCGGCCCGCCGCCTCACGGTCCTCGATGATGGTCACGGGGTGGTCTCCTTGCCGAAGCGGGTGGACACGGGTGGGGTGGAGGGGTCGACGTCCAGGCCGGTCACCTCGGTGATCCAGGCCCAGGCGTCGTCGGTCAGGGCCCGGTAGATGCGGGCCGCCAGATCGGTGGCGCGGTGCCCGACCCAGTCGTCGGGGAGTAGGGCGGTCGGCAGGTCGGGGTCGCGCAGGCGGGCCCGACGCAGGTCGTGCACGATCATGGTTCGCAGGGCGAAGGCGACGTGGGGGTCGACGGCGTCGGCCGCGATGCCGTCGAAGGGGGTGTAGCGCTGCTCGAAGCGGGCGTAGGCCTCCTCGGCCGCCGCCAACCCCGAGTCGTGGCGGAACGACCCGGCCGCCTCGGGCGCGCGCTCGTCGAACCGGGCGGTGGCCACCAGGGGTACGGGGGTGATCTCCTCGTGATCGAGGAGCTGGCGGGTCTCGACCGTGTGGTCGCCCGGGCGGGCCAGGACCCCGTCGCCGATGGGGGCGAACCCTCGCCACCGCAGGAGCCGACCGGGCCCGCCGGCCACCTTCTCCCCCCGGTCCGTGGCGGCGGCTTCGCCGTCCGGGAGGAACACGAGCGTCCACCAGCCGTCCCATCGGCGGGTCGTTTGGTGGTAGATCCGTTGCTCGGCCGAGCCGATCTCCCGCCGTCCGTAGGGGGTGAGCGAGTACCGGCTGCGCCGCCCGACCCGTTCGCTGGTCACCCAGCCCTCGGCCGCCAGCCGGAACAGTGAGGTGCGGACCAGGCGATGGCTGAACCCGAACGGCTCGGCCAGGGCGATCAGATCGCCGAGCCAGACCGGGCAGCCGAGTGGGGCCACCGTGTCGCCGAGAATGGTGACCAGGACCGATCGGGCCGAGATGTCGGGCTCCCGGCCCCAGGCAAGGACGGTGTCGGCCGGACCGGTCCGGTCGGAGCCGCTGGGGGCGTCGATCACGGTCACGCCTCCACCGTACCTGATACTCAAGATGCTGCCAAGGTGTAGTTCATGTATCACGTTGGGTGGGGTGTCGGCCGACCACGCCGACACCGGCCGGACCGCCGGGCGGGGCCTAACCTTGGACCGTGCCCGTGATCAGACAGACCATCCCCCTCGGCCCCCAGTGGCAGACCGTTGATCCGTTCCTGTTCTGCGCCCACCACGACGACGCCTACCCACCGGGGACCGAGGGTCTCGGGCCCGATCCCTCGCTCCTGGCCGGACGGTCGCTCGGCAGTGACTTCGCCGGGGTCGACGGCTGGAACATGTACCACGGCTCCGCCGTCCCCGGCTTCCCCCAGCATCCCCACCGGGGCTTCGAGACCATCAGCTTCGTCCGTCACGGGTTCATCGACCACAGCGATTCCCTGGGCGCCACCGCCAGGTTCGGGCGGGGGGACGTGCAGTGGATGACGGCCGGGTCCGGGATCGTCCACGCCGAGATGTTCCCCCTGTTGCGGGCGGACGAGGGCAACCGCCTCCAGCTGTTCCAGATCTGGCTCAACCTCCCGGCCGAGGACAAGCTGGTCGACCCCCATTTCTCCATGCTGTGGGCCGAGGACATCCCCCACCTCGAACTCGGCGCCGCCGACGGCCCCGGGGGTGCGGCCGGGGTGACGGTCACCGTGCTCGCCGGGGTCCTGGCTGGCGTCGAGCCGCCGGCCCCGCCCCCGCACTCGTGGGCGTCGCGGCCCGAGGCCGACGTCGCCCTGTGGCACGTGGCGATGGCCCCCGGGGCCCGATGGATCCTGCCTCCGGCCCGGACCGGTGAGGTCGTGCGCACCGTGTACGCCTTCGAGGGCGGCCCGCTGTTGATCGAGGGCGAGACCCTGGACCGGGGTCATGGCGGCCTCCTCGACCCGGGCCTCGACCGGGGCCTGACCGTGGAGGCCGGCTCCGAGGGGGCCGCCTGGATGCTGCTCCAGGGCCGGCCCATCGGTGAACCGGTGGCCCAGTACGGACCGTTCGTGATGAACAACCGGGCCGAGATCGAACAGGCCTTCGCCGACTACCAACGCACCGGATTCGGGGGTTGGCCCTGGCCCGCCGACGACCCGGACCACGGTCCCACCCGAGGACGCTTCGCCCGCCACGCCGACGGTCGAGTGGAGGAGCGCGCCACCTCCTGACCGCCGACGGCCGGGTCGCGGCCGACGGGTACGGCCGGGGCACTGGTCGGCGTCGATCGGGGGTGACGGCCGACCGGCTCAGCCCTTCAGGGTGCGGGCGAACAGGTCGTGGAGCCGTTCCCAGTGCCGCTCCGATGCGGCCCGGTCGTACTGGGGGCGCTCGGCGTAGGCGAACCCGTGGTGGGTGCCCGGGTACCACTCGCAGCGGCCCGAGGCGCTGGAGTCGGCCAGGGCCTTGTCGAAGGTGTCGATCATCTCCGGCGGGGCCCAGTCGTCGGTCTCCGCCGCCCCGACGTAGACCTCGCCCCCGAACCGGTCGAGGGCCAGGTGAGGTGAGTCGTCGGCCTCGGTGACCAGCCGGACCCCGTGGAAGCTGGCGGCCGCCTTCACGACCCCGGCGTGGGCGGCGGCGGTGGTGATGGCGAAGGGTCCGCTCATGCAGTAGCCGACCACGCCGACCCGGGTGGCATCGGCCGCCGGATCGTCGGCGGCGTGGGCGATGAGAGCTCCGTTGTCGGCATCGACCATGCCATTGCCGAGGTTGCTCATCAGCTCGAACATGCGGTCCCGGTCGCCGGTCTCGAACACGTTGAACTCTCGCACCTGCCGGTAGTACAGCTGGCTGGTCATCACGTAGTACCCGGCGGTGGCCAGGCGGCTGGCCATGTCCCGGATCTCCTGGCGCATCCCCGGGGCGTCCATCAGGAACAACACCACGGGATGGGGGCCGCCGCCGTCGGGGCGGATCACCCAGGTCGGCATGGCCCCGTCGGCCGTCGTCAGATCGAAGTGGCTCTCGTCCATGGCCCGACGCTAGCCCGGCCGACGGTGGTCGTCCCGTTGCCGGCGGTCCGGTCGGGCCCCGGTGACGGCCACCGTCGGCGTGGGCCGCTCAGTGGTCGGCGACCGCGGTGTTGTGGAAGGCGGCCACCCGCCTGCCCTCGACCGTGTCGACCACCACGGCGGTGGCCAGGGTCATCATCGGATCGGGGTCGGGCAGCGCCGGGGCGTCGACCACGTGGCGGAGTTGGGTCACGATCACCGAGGGGGAGACGGACCGGGCCGCCATCACCTCGATCTCGATCGAGCTGCCCCGATACACGGTGGCGAACACGTGGCCGATGCCGGCCGTGATGGCCTCCCGGCCGTTCAGGTGCACGCCGTTGATGATGACGTAGTCGGCGTCGTCGGTGAACAGGGCGCCGTAGCCCTGGGCGTCGCCGTCGAGCCAGGTGTCCCGGAGGCCCCGGGCGACGTCGGCGGCGACAGCGTCCGCCGACGTCTCGTCGGGACCCGGGGAGGCGGAATCGGATGACGAGGCGGATGATGAGGCGGATGATGAGGCGGATGATGAGCTGAGGGTGGTGGGGTAGGACATTGCGGGTCTCCTTGTGTGAGGTGGGTGATCGGTCGGGTGATCTGGCCGAGGGTCGGTCAGCGGCGGCTGAGGACGGCGACCGGGATGCGGCGGTCGGTGAACTCCTGGTAGGAGTCGAAGTTGGCGAAGCCGTCGACCAGCAGGCGCCAGTACCGGTCGCGCTCGTCCTCGTCGTCGACCTGGCGGGCCGACACCGGCCACCGGTCGGCGCCGACCTCGACGTGGGCCTCTCCGGCCGCCATCAGGTTGCGATACCAGTTGGGGGTGTCGGGGTTGCCGGCGTTCGACCCGGCGACCACGAGGTCGTCGCCGTCCCGGACCTCCATCAGGGCCACCGGACGGGACCGGCCGCTGCTGCGGCCGACCACATCGAGCACGAAGACGGGGTGACCGGACAGTTCGTTGCCCCTGGTGCCGGCGCTCGACCGGAACCGGTCGACCTGGCGGCGGGTGGCCCACCGGGTGACGGTGGGGAGGCGGCGGCTGAGGACGTTGACGACACGGGCGCTGGCGGTGGCCATGGAGCTGCTCCTTCGGTTCGGGCGGGGCCGGTGGATCTCGCCGGCCCGGTGTTGGATCGAACGTACGACGGCACCGGAGGCCGGGGAATGTGCGGTCGACCGAGCCTCTTGTCTCAGCGTCCAAACCGGACCTAGCATCGACTCTGTGGACGATCCGATCTCGGCCGCCCTGGGAACCATGCGGATGGCCGGCGCCCTGTTCTCCCGGGCCGAACTCGACGCCCCGTGGGGCATCTCCTCAGGACCGCTGGAGGTGGGGGTGTTCCACGCCGTGGTCACCGGCCGGTGCCACCTGGTGGTCGACGGCCGAGAGCCGGTGACCCTGGCCAAGGGTGACGTGGTCTACCTGCCGACCGGGATCGACCACATCATGTGCGACGACCCGACCCGTCGGCCCACCCCTCGCAACCTGATGGACACCAGCGACGGGCCCGACGGGATGGAGGTGCTGAAGGTGCCGGGTCAGGGGCCCCACACCACGCTGCTGTGCGGCACCGTCGCCATCGATGACAGCGAGATCCACCCCCTGGTCGCACTGCTGCCGCCCGTGATCCACATCGTGGGCGACGACGACCTGGTGGGCCGGGTCCCCGTGATCATCGAACTCCTGGCCGCCGAGGTCCGATCCGGGGCGACCGGCTCCGAGGCGGCGTCGTCCCGCCTGACCGACGTGCTGGTCATCCAGATCCTGCGCCGCTACCTCGAGCAGACCGGGTCGTCGGCCGAAGGATGGCTCGCCGCCCTCCAGGATCCGGCCCTGGCCGCCGCCCTCCGTCTCATCCACGAGCACCCCGACCGATCGTGGACGGCCGCCGGTCTCGCCTCCGAGGTCGGCATGTCGCGGTCGTCGTTCTTCGCCCGGTTCAAGGATCGGGTGGGGGAGCCGCCGACCGAGTACCTCACCCGGTGGCGTATGCACCTGGCCGGCCAACGGTTGCGGGAGGGGGAGTCGGTGGCGACCACGGCCCGGGCCGTGGGCTACGCCAACGAGGCCAGCTTCTCCAACGCCTTTCTCCGCCTGACCGGCCTGCGCCCCAGCGAATACCGGGACCGCCCCGCGGCCTGATCGGTCGGTCATCCACGGCCGAGCGGGGATCTGGACGGTCGCGAAAGCGTTGGCGACGATCGGCCATTCCGCGCCGCCGCCACCAGGACGAGGCTGGAGCCCATGGTCGCAACGTCAACCGAAAGGAGCCGACCATGAACAACGCCCCGCTCGCCGCCCTTGCCAACTTCTTCCTCCCCGGTGCCGGTTATCTGCTGGCCGGGATCAAGCAGACCCTGGCCGTGGCCTGGCTCATCGGCGTGATCGGCCTGACCTACGTGGAGTTCGGAATCCGGGAGTCCGAGCCCCGGCTCTACGCCATCATGTTCGCCAGCGTGTTCATCATGAACGCCGCCTTCGCCGCCGACGTCTACCGGTCGGTCCGGGATCGCCGGACCGAGCCGACCCCGGCCCTCGTCTGAGTCGCCGGCCGCCGGCCGCGGGTCGGCGGCCGGCGGACCAGGTCAGATCTCAGGCTCGGCCGGGTGGCCCAACTCGGCCAGACGTTCGAGCAGGAAGTGGTGCTCGGCCTCGTTCCCCCCGAGGTCGAGCGCCGTCCGGTACTCGGCGGCCGCCTCGTCGGCCCGACCCAGCCGACGCAACAGGTCGGCCCGGGCCGCGTGGAGATAGCGGTAGCCGTCGAGGCGGCCACCCTCGACCAGGGAGTCGATGGCGGCCAGACCCGCCTGCGGTCCCCGGTGCATGGCAACCGCCACCGCCCGGTTGAGTTCGATCACCGGGCTCGGGGTCAACCCGGCCAGCCGGTCGTACAACCACACGATCGACTTCCAGTCGGTGTCGTCCCAGTCGACGGCGGTGGCGTGGACCCCGGCGATACCGGCCTGGAGCTGGTACGGCCCGACGGGTCCGCAGCGGGCCCCCTCGGCCAGCAGACGACGGCCCTCGGCGATGAGATCGGCGTCCCATCGGCTGCGGTCCTGGTTCTCCAGCAGAACCAGTCGACCCTCGGCGTCGACCCGGGTGGCGCGGCGGGCGTCGGTGAAGGCCATGAGGGCCCCGAGGCCCAGCACCTCGCCCAGGGCCTGCCCCTGACCGTCCCCGGCACCGTCCCGGTGCCGCAGCAACCGGGCCAGGACCGAGGCCAGCCAACGGGCCTCGTCGCACAGGTCGCCGCGCACCAGACCGACCCCGTCGGGGCTGGTGTGGCCGGCGGTGAAGATGAGGTACACGATGCCGAGCACGGCCGACAGCCGATCGGGCAGATCGGCCGGGTCGGGGACCTCGAAGGGGATGCCGGCGGTACGGATCTTGGTCTTGGCCCGCACCAGACGTTTGGCCATGGCCTCCGGAGCCACCAGGAAGGCGGCGGCGATCTGGTGGGTCGACAGACCGCAGACCTCGCGCAGGGTGAGGGCGATCTGCGCTTCGGTGTTCAGGCTGGCGTGGCAGCAGCCGAAGATCAGGGCCAGCTGATCGTCGATCAGCTCCGACGAGGGTCGGCCCGGGCGCTCGGCCTGCTCGGCCAGGGCCGGGAGCCGGTCGGCGAAACGCTGGTCCCGACGGACGCGGTCGATGGCCTTGCGGCGGGCCGTGGTCAGCAACCAGGCCCCGGGCCGGTCGGGGGTCGAGCCCGGACCCCAGCGGGCGGCGGCCTCGGTGAAGGCCTCGGCCGCCGCCTCCTCGGCCAGCCCCAGGTCGCCCAGGTCCCGCCGAAGGGTGGCCACCAGTACGGGCCACTCCTCGGCGAAGACCTCGGCCACCCGGGACGGTCCGGCCACGTGGGATCCTCTACCCGCCGCTCAGCGTCCGGTCACTCGCCGCCCAGCTCCATGATGGGCCGGACCTCGACCGAGCCGTAGGGGGCGAGCGGGATCTTGGCCGCCCAGGCGGTGGCTGCGTCGAGATCGTCGACGTCGATCATGTAGTAGCCGCCCAGGATCTCCTTGGTCTCGGCGAAGGGGCCGTCGGTGACGGCCGTCTGACCGTCGCGGACCCGGACCGTGGTGGCGGTGTCGATCCCGTGGAGGGGCTCGCCCGAGATCATGATCCCGGCCTTGGCCATCTCCTCACTGATGGCGAACCACTCCTGCATCTCGGCCGCGTGCTCCGGGCTCCCGGGGGTCGGTCCGGCGTTCTCGGCCGAGTAGAGCAGCAACATGTAACGCATCGTGTGTCTCCTTGTTCGTGCCCTCGTCGCTCGAGGGACACCCCCACGACGTTCAGGATCCCCCACGATGGACACACCGATGGAGCAAATCGGGAATTTCCGGCCCAGCGGTACGCTCCGGCCATGGCCCACGGCACCCACGACTACCTGGACGATCCCCGCAACGCCGACATCGTGATCCGGGTCAACGACGATCTGAAGCACCGCGACGAGGCCGTGGTGTCGGTCTTCGACTCGGGGTTCATGCTGGGCGACGGGGTGTGGGAGGGCATCCGGGTCATGAACGGCCGCCTGCTGTTCATCGGGGCCCACCTGGCCCGGCTCTACGAGGGGGCCAAGGCCATCGACCTCGACATCGGCCGCACCCCCGACGAGCTGATCACCATGATCGACCAGACCCTGGACGCCAACGGCATGCGCTCGCCCGAGGCGGCCGACGAGGCCATCCACATCCGTCTGATGATCAGCCGAGGGGTGAAGTCGACCCCGTACCAGGATCCTCGGTTCACCGTCACGCCCCCCACCATCGTCATCATCCCCGAGTACAAGTCGCCCAGCCCGACGACGGCCGTCGACGGGATCCGGCTCTTCACCGTGCACGTGCGGCGGGGTCGCCCCGACGTGCAGGACCCCAAGCTCAACTCCCACTCCAAGCTGAACTGCATCACGGCCTGCATCCAGGCGGCCAAGGCCGGGGCCGACGAGGCGCTGATGCTCGATCCCCACGGGTTCGTGGCCACCTGCAACTCGACCCACTTCTTCATCGTGCGGGGCGGGGAGGTCTGGACCTCGACCGGCGACTACTGCCTGGCCGGTATCACCCGGTCCAACGTGATCAACCTGTGCCCGACGGTCGATCTCGCCTGTCGCCAGCGCAATTTCAGCCTGACCGAGGTCTACGGGGCGGAGGAGGCTTTCGTGACCGGCACGTTCGCCGGTCTCGTCCCGGTGACCGAGATCGACGGTCGCACCATCGGCACCGGGGCCCGGGGCCCCGTGACCGAACGGCTCCAGCAGGCCTACGTCGAGCTGTGTCGGAGCACCGGTTCGTGACCGTCCGCATCGCCATGTGGTCGGGCCCTCGGAACCTGTCGACCGCCCTCATGCGGTCCTGGGAGAACCGGACCGACACCGCCGTGTTGGACGAGCCGCTCTACGCCCACTACCTGGCCGCCACCGGGCTCGACCACCCGGGCCGGGACGACATCCTGGCCGCTGGGCCCACCGACGGGGGCGAGGCGGTGGCCCGCTGCGTCGACCCGCCCGGGCCCGAGCCGGTCAGCTACCAGAAGCACATGAGCCATCACCTGCTGCCGTCGCTCGGGCGGGACTGGCTCGACGGGCTGCGTCACGTGCTGCTCATCCGCCATCCGGTCGAGGTGCTGGCCTCCTACACCCGGGTCCGGGGCGAGGTGACCCTGGCCGACATCGGACTGCCCCAACAGCTCGACCTCCTGGATCGGGCCGAGGCCGTGGTCGACGCCGCCGATTTCCTGGCCGACCCCGAGGCCCACCTGCGGGCCCTGTGCGATCTGGTGGGGCTGGCGTTCTCCGACCGGATGCTGTCGTGGCCCGCCGGGCCCCGGGCGTCGGACGGTGTGTGGGCCCCCCACTGGTACGGCGCGGTCGAGGCGTCGACCGGCTTCGCCCCACCCCGCCCCGTCGACCGCTCCGCCCTGGCCGCGAGCCTCGACCCGAGCCTCGCTCCGCTGGTGGCCGAGGCGACGGCCCTCTACGAGCGGTTGGCGGCCCGCCGGCTGGTGCTCTGAGCCCACAGGTGCAGGGCGAGCCCGGCCATCACCGCCGGAGCCCCGATGACGGCGCCGAGGGGCGGGGCCTCCGACAGCAGCAACCAGGCCCCCAGGGTGGCCCCCACGGTCTCGGTCAGCAGGGCGAGTGACACCGTCACCGACCCCAACGGCCGGAGCAGCAGGTTGAGCACGGTGTGGCCCGCCAGCTGGGGCCCCACGATCATGGCCCCGATGACGAGCCAGGTGTCCGGGGCGTAGCCGCCCAGCCCACCGTCGACGGTGAGGGCGACCGGACCGAGCGCGGCGGCGGCCAGGGCGTACACGGCCAGGGCGTAGTCGGTGGTGCCCATGGTCGCCCGGAGCCGGTCGCCCACCCCGAGGTACACGGCCATGGCCCCGGCCCCGATCAGGGCCAGCCCGTCGCCGGCCAGGGCCCGACCGCCGGCCTGCCAGTCGCCTCCGGCGATGACGG
>CBDHHN010000005.1:0-61101 GCA_965263455.1 Acidimicrobiales bacterium | reverse complement strand
TCGGAGACCACCAGCCGACCCTCGCGTGGGCCACGGGACAGCGCAGGGGTTCGGTCAGCGACGACAACCAGACCGAGGCCACATCGGTTCGGGTCGCAGCGTCACCCACCGGCATTCGAAGCGCGCCGAGTCGTTGGCCACCAGGGCCGCCTCGGCCCCGCCCCCGGCAACAGCCCGGCCCGGACCAGGGCCTGGAAGCCGTTGCACACCCGAACATCGGCAGCCGAGCCGCCCTGGCCTCCTGCAACTGGTCGCCGAACCAACCGACCAGGTCGAGGCCGAGGAGTCGACCCGCTCCCAGGGCGTCGCCGTAGGAGAAGCCGCCGGGCAGCGCCAAGCAACTGGTGATCGACCAGCTTGACCTCGCCCTCCCGCAACGCCTGGAGCGGCACCTGGACGGCGTCGGCCCCGGCCAGGATGAAGGCGTCGGCCAGCTCCCGATCGCGGTTGGTGCCGGGGGCGACCGGGATCAGGACCTTGGGTCGCGGACTCATGACGACACTCCCAGGGATACGGGGTCGGGACGGACCGGGCCCGGCGCCGGGGCCGGATCCGGTGAAGGCGGCCACGATGGCGGCCAGGTCGATCGCCACCTCGAGACCGAGGCGGACCACCGGCTCGGCCGTGACCGATCCCAGCGGTTGGGCCGAGGGCACCAGGCGGCCGAACGCGTCGGCGTCGTCGGGGGTCACCTCGACCAGATACCGGGCCGGGCCCTCCCCGAAGAGCTCGTCGGTGGTGAAGGATCCGGCGGGCGGGGTCAGGTCGAGGCCCAGTCGCCCGGCCAGGGCCCACTCGGCGGCCGCCACTCCCAGCCCTCCCTCGGACAGATCGTGGATGCTGCGAACCAACCCGGCCCCGATGGCGGCGTGCACGCTGCGATGACGTTCCGGGGCCTCGGGGTCGGGCGCCGGCAGGGGGCCGCCCAGGTCGGCCCCGACCACGTCGTCGAGATGGGAGCCGCCGAGGGCCCCGCTCAGGGGACCGACCAGCCACACCTGGTTGCCGGCCTCGGTGATCCCGGTCAGCGGGATCCGGTCCGGGGCGTCGACGATCCCCAGGGCGGTGATGATGAGCGTCGGGGTCACCGGATCACGGGTCCCGTCGGGACCCACGAACTCGTTGTAGAGGGAATCCTTGCCCGACACGAACGGGGCCCCGTAGGCGATGGCGGCGTCGTGACAACCCCGGGCGGCGGCCACCAGCCGACCCAGGGTCTCGGGGTCGGTCGGGTTTCCCCAGGCGAAGTTGTCGAGCAGGCTCAGGCGATCGGGGTCGGCCCCGGCGGCCACGGCGTTGCGCACCGCCTCGTCGACGGCGGCCCAGGCCATGGCCTCGGTGTCGTGACGACCGAGCACGACGTTCAGTCCGATGCCGATGGCTGCGGCCTGGGCCCCGGACGTCCCCGGGGGCACGACGACGGTGCCGTCGGCCGGGCCGTCACCGACCACCCCGCCGTAGGGGCGGACCAGGGTCCCGCCCAGCACCTCGTGGTCGTAGGTGCGGACCACGGACTCGTTGGACCGGATCGAGGGGTGGGCCAGCAGGGCGAGGACGAGATCGCCCCGATCACCGTCGGTGGCGGCCCGCGCCGGCCGCTCCGGCGTCGTCCAGTCGGCGCTGAGATGCAGGCGGGGTCGGCCGCTGTGGAGGAATCCGAGGTCGAGGTCGACCAGGGTGTCGCCCCCGTCGGTCACGACCAGCCGGTCGTCGCCCGTGAACCAGCCGATCACGGTGGCTTCCACCGACCAGCGGTAAGCCAGGGCCAGCACCGGCTCCGGGTCGGGGCAGGCCAGGACCATGCGCTCCTGGGCCTCGGACAACCACACCTCCCACGGGGCCAGGCCCGGGTACTTGCGGGGGACGAGGCCCAGATCGACCGACGCCCCCACCCCCTCGGCCATCTCCCCCACCGCCGACGACAGGCCACCGGCACCGCAGTCGGTGATGGCGTGGTACAGCCCGGCGTCGCGGGCCTCCACCACCACGTCGATCAGGCCCTTCTCCACGATCGGGTCGCCGATCTGCACCGACGAACCGGCGATCTCGGCCGTCTCGACCCCCATCGACTGGGAGGAGAAGGTGGCCCCCCCGACCCCGTCGCGGCCGACGGCGCCGCCCAGGACCACGATGGCGTCACCGGCCCGAGGCTCGGTCGGATGCGAGCCGGTGGGCAGGATCCCCACACACCCGGCGAAGACGAGGGGGGTGGTGGTGTAGGACTCGTCGTGGACGATGGCACCGGCCACGGTGGGCACGCCGATCTTGTTGCCGTAGTCCCCCACCCCGGCGATGACGCCGTCGCGGATGCGGCGGGGGTGCAGCACCCCGGGTGGCAGCTCGTCGGGGTCGAGATCCGAGGGTCCGAAGCAGAGGATGTCGGTGATGGCGATCGGCTTGGCCGAGACGCCGAGGATGTCGCGCACCACGCCACCCACCCCGGTGTTGGCCCCGCCGAACGGCTCCAGGGCCGAGGGGTGGTTGTGGGTCTCGGCCTTGACCGCCAGGTCGTGGGTGTCGTCGAAGGCGACGATGCCGGCGTTGTCGACAAAGGCGCTGCGGACCCAGGGCGCGTCGATGGTGTCGGTGGCGGCCCGCAGGTACGAGCGCAACAACCCGTCGACCGGCCCCGCCGGGGTGTCGATCAGGGCCCGGAACGTCTTGTGGGAGCAGTGCTCGCTCCAGGTCTGGGCGATGGTCTCCAACTCGCCGTCGGTGGGGTCGGCGCCTCGGTCGCGGTAGTGGCTGCGCACCACCTGCAGCTCCTGGAGCGACAGGCCGAGACGGCGACTCCGACCCAGTTCGGCCAGCCCGTCGTCGTCGAGGTCGCGTACGGCCAACACGTCGATGCCGGGTTCCTTGGCCCCGGCGTCGGTGAAGGCGGGGGCCAGCAGGCCGGGGGCCCATCGTTCGACGACGTCGTTGTGCAGCACGTCGGCCGCCAGGGCGGCCAGCCGTGCGCCGTCCAGGGGCTCGACCGCGACATCGGCCTCGACACCGGCATCGGCATCGGCCGGGGCGCCGATGACGTAGCGGCGGCCGACCGAGGCCGCGGCCAGGTCGACGCCGAGCTCGGCTGCGGCCCGGACCAGTTCTGCCCCCTCGCGGTCGGTGACGCCCGGCCGGGGGCCGACCTCGACGACCCGGGCCCCGGGTTCGGCGGCGGCCGTCTCGTCCAGGTGCTCATCGGCCCGACACCACCACTGGCCCACGGGATCGACGAGCAGCAGGCGGGCCAGCCGGTCCAGGCCGGCCTCGTCGAGGTCGCCCCGCAGGTGCACGAGGCGCAGGCGGTGGATGGCCCCGACCTCGTGGCCGAAGAGTCGGGCCTGGGCCTCGGGGCCGTTGGCCGAGGTGTCCCGGACACCGGGCCCGATGACCAGGGCGTGGGTCGGCGGCGCCGTGGTCGATGCGGTATCGGTCAGGTTGTCCACCGGTCCAGAATGTCGGAGCGGAACGCCCATGCGGTGTCTCATGGCGGAATTCACTCGTCCGCCGCCGCGGGATCCGGACGGATACACCCGGCGCCGCTAACCTCCGCGGGGTGAGCGATACGGACTCCACCTTCGTGCTCGGTGTCGATCTCGACGGCGTGTGCGCCGACTACACGGCCGGTCTCCGGGCCGTGGTCGCCGCCGACCGGGGCATCGACCCCGAAGACCTGCCCCTCGGTCGGAGCTGGGGCTTCCAGGAGTGGGGCCTCGACGAGGGCGACTTCAACCGGTTGCACCGCCGGGGCGTGGTCGAGGACCGGATGATGCGAACGCTGCCCGTGATCGAGGGCTGCGCCGACGCCCTGTGGCGCCTGTCCGACGCCGGGGTGTGGATCCGCATCATCACCCACCGGCTCTACCTCAACTGGGGTCACGCCGAGGTGGTGTCGGACACCGTCCACTGGCTCGACGACGCCCGCATCCCCTATCGCGACCTGTGCTTCCTGGGCGACAAGCCCGAGGTCGGGGCCGACGTCTACATCGACGACGCCCCGCACAACGTGGAGGCGCTTCGGGCCGCCGGCAACGAGGTCATCGTGTTCGCCCAGCCCTACAACGAGGGGCTGGCGGGACGGGCCACCCATTGGGGCGAGGTCGAGGAACGGGTCATGCGGCTGGCCGCGGCCCACGGCGGGATTCAACCACAGCTCCCGGGCATGGACGCCGGGGCCGACCGGCTGGACCGGCGGCGCCAGGACCGGGCGTGATCCTGCGGCTGCTGGCCGCCGCCCTGGCCGTGGTGTTCGTGGTGGCGGCGGTGGCCAAGGGCCGCGACCTCGACGCCACCGCCCGGGAGTTCGCCTCGCTCGGGATCAGCCGCCCCCGGGTGGTGGCCCTGCTCCTCGTCCCGTTGGAGCTGGCGGTGGCGGTGGCCCTGATCGCCGCCCCGCCGGTGGGGGCCACCGTCGCCTTCGCCGTGCTCGCCGCCTTCACCACCGTGCTGGTCGGCGTCGTCCGCTCCGGTCGGCTCGCGACCTGCCGTTGCTTCGGTGCCCTGTCGTCCCGGCCGGTGTCGAACGTCACGCTGGTTCGCAACGGTGGCCTGCTGGCGGTGGCCGCGGTGGTGGCGTTGGGTTGAGTCACCCATGGGGCATTGTGCCTTTGGCTCCGGTGCCGGAACCGGGCCGGTCGGTAGCATTGGGCCCTGAGGCAGGGCGCCTCGCAGGCCCTGGTGGCACCGGGTGCCGGTTGCCCGCCCTCCGGCGGCGCACGATGGGAGGAGACCATGGAGACCACTTCGACCGCAGTCGGTGTGGAGTCCGAGAACGGCCGACGGCCCGAGGGCCCGGCCGCGAGCCCGGTGATCGACGTCCGCGGCGATCAGGTCCAGACGCTGCTCGGCCGCCTGGCCGACCGGACGGCCAAGATCGCCGTCATCGGTCAGGGCTACGTCGGCCTGCCGGTGGCCATGGCCGCTTCGGGTCAGGGCTTCCCCACCGTCGGATTCGAGGTCGACCCCCGCCGTTGCCGCTCCCTCCAGGAGGGGCAGAGCTACGTCGAGGACGTACCCAACGAGGTACTGCAGACGGCGCTGGCCAACGGCTACGAGGCATCGGACGCCCTGGGCGACCTGGCCGGCTTCGACGTGGCCATCATCACCGTCCCCACCCCCCTTCGTGAGGGTGCCCCCGATCTGTCCTACGTGGCCGCCGCCGGCGAGAGCCTGGCCCGGGTCCTGCGGGCCGGGTCGCTGATCGTCCTGGAGTCGACCACCTTCCCCGGGACGACCGAGGAGTACCTGCGACCGATCCTCGAGACCTCGGGTCTGCGGGCCGGCGTCGACTTCTACCTCGGCTACTCGCCGGAGCGGATCGACCCCGGCAACACGACCTGGGGTTTCGTCAACACCCCGAAGGTCGTGTCGGGCATCGACGCCGACTCCCTGCGGGTGACCTCGGCCTTCTACGACGCCGTGATCGACACGGTGGTCGAGGTCGACTCGGCCGCCACCGCCGAGCTGGTGAAGATCCTCGAGAACACCTACCGCCACGTCAACATCGCCCTGGTCAACGAGATCGCCATGTTCGCCCGGGATCTGGGCGTCGATGTCTGGGCCGCTCTCGACGCCGCTGCGACCAAGCCCTTCGGCTTCACCCCCTTCTACCCGGGCCCCGGCGTCGGCGGTCACTGCCTCCCCATCGACCCGTCGTACCTGTCGTGGCGCATCCGCCAGAACCTGGGCCACACGTTCCGGTTCGTGGAGCTGGCCAACGACGTCAACGACCACATGCCCGACTACGTCACCCAGCGGGTGGCGGCCCTGCTCAACGAGCACAAGCGGTCGGTCAACGGCACCCGCATCCTGCTCCTGGGGATGACCTACAAGGCCGGCACCTCCGACTGGCGGGAGTCGCCGTCACGGGTGGTGGCCGAGCGCCTGGGAGCCCTCGGGGCCGACCTCAGGCTGTGCGACCCCCATCTCCCGGAGGGCGTCGATCTGGGCCTCGACGCCCCGTTCGTCGACTTCACCCCAGAGGAGCTGACCGAGGCCGACCTGGTGGTGGTGCTGGTCAACCATCCCGAGTTCGGGCCGGACGTGGTCGCCGCCAACGCCCGGTTGGTCCTCGACACCAAGGCCATCCTCCGGGGAACCGCCTTCACCGGCGAACTCCTGTAGGCGCCGTCACCGGTCGCCCGGGGCGCCGCCGATCCCGGTGGACGACGACCACCTCGGGCGACGACCGCAATCCTTCTTCTGCGAGCCCCCGGTCCGCTGAGCCATCCTGGCTCGGTGCACGAGCCTCTCGACGACTTCGAAGCGGCCCTGACCGGGGGCCACCCCAACTCGTTGGGTCGCACCGACGACGTGGCTCAGGCGGTCCTGGCCGACCGGTCGCGCCTCGAGGAGCTCTACCGCTGCTACTTCAGTGATGACGAGGTCGTGCGGCTCCGGACCTCCAGCGCCTTCAAGCGGGTGACGATCGAGCGGCCCGAGTGGACCATGGACTACCTCGACCGGCTGCAGTCGGAGGTGGCCGCCATCGACCAGCCGTCGGCCCAGTGGACGCTGGCCCTATTGTTCGATCTGACGGTCGAGCGGATGTCGGTGGCCCAACGGGCCCGGGCGGTCGAGATCATGCAGCACAACCTGGCCACCCACGACGACTGGATCGTCCTCAACAACTCGATGAAGGTCCTGGGAACCTGGGCCGCCGACGATCCCGAGTTGACCCGGTGGCTGCTGCCCCACGCCCGACGGCTGGCCGACGACGACCGGAAGTCGGTGGCCGGCAACGCCCGCAAGCTCCTGGACGGCCTGGGTTGACCGGGCCGGGCCGGACCGAACCGGGCCGGGCCGTCGCCGAACGCCGGTCGCCCGGGGCGCCGCCGGTCGACCACAATGAGCCCATGACCGACGATCGCCAGTGGGGCTTCCGGACCCGGGCCCTCCACGCCGGGGGTCTACCCGACCCCACCACCGGGGCCCGGGCCGTGCCCATCTACCAGTCGACCAGCTTCGTGTTCGAGGACACGGCCGACGCCGCCGACCTGTTCGCCCTGCAGAAGTTCGGGACCATCTACTCCCGCATCTCCAACCCCACCACGGCGGCCCTGGAGGAGCGCATGGCCAGCCTGGAGGGCGGGATCGGGGCCGTGGCCACCGCCAGCGGCCAGGCCGCCGCCTTCCTGACCATGACCACACTGGCCGGGGCCGGTGACCACATCGTGGCCGCCGCCGGGCTCTACGGCGGGAGCTACACCCTGCTGGCGACCACGTTGGGCCGCCTCGGGGTGGAGACCACCTTCGTCGACAACTCCTCGGTCGAGGCCTTCGCCGCCGCCATCACCGACAACACCAAGGCCCTCTACACCGAGGTCATCGGCAACCCGTCGGGGGCGGTGGCCGACCTGGAGGCACTGGCCGAGGTGGCCCACGCCAACGGCCTGCCCCTGGTGGTCGACGCCACGTTCGCCACCCCGTACCTGTGCCGCCCCATCGAGTTCGGGGTCGACATCGTCCTCCACTCGGCCACCAAGTTCCTGGGCGGTCACGGAACCTCGATCGGCGGGGTGGTGACCGAGGCCGGGACCTTCGACTGGACGGCCTCCGGCCGCTTCCCCCGCTTCACCGAGACCGTCGGCACCTACAACGGTCTCAAGTGGCACGACAACTTCGGGGAGTACGCCTTCTGCACCGCGCTCCGCTCGGAGCAGCTGCGCGACATCGGGGCCTGCCTCTCCCCCTTCAACGCCTTCCTCCTCCTCCAGGGAATCGAGACGCTGCCCCAGCGGATGGAGGGCCATGTGGCCAACGCCCAGGCCGTGGCCCGGTGGCTGGCCGACGACGAGCGGGTGTCGTGGGTGGCTCACGCCGACCTGCCCGACTCCCCCTACCGGGACCTGGCGGCCAAGTACCTGCCCAACGGGGCCGGCGCCATCTTCACCTTCGGCATCAAGGGCGGCCGCAAGGCGGGCCAACGGTTCATCGAGACCCTGGAGCTGGTCAGCCACCTGGCCAACGTGGGCGACGCCCGCACCCTGGTCATCCACCCCGCCTCGACCACCCACCAGCAGCTGAGCGACGAGCAACTCGACGCCGCGGGCGTCGGGCCGGACATGATCCGGCTGTCGGTCGGGTTGGAGGATCTGGACGACATCCTCTGGGACCTGGATCGGGCCCTCGACGCGGCCAAGGAGCTGGCATGACCACGACGACCTCCACCTGGACCCCGCCCGGCGCGGCCGAGCGCAAGCGCATCCTGGACCGGACCCGCTCGATCGGGATCGTGGGCGCCTCGTCCAACCCGGCCCGGGCCTCGAACTTCGTGCTCACCTACCTGCAGTCCTCGGTGTGCGACTACGAGCTGTACCCGATCAACCCCCGGGAGACCGAGATCCTGGGCCTGACCTCGTACCCTTCGATCGCCGATCTGCCCGCCGTGCCCGACCTCGTCAGCGTTTTCCGGCGCCCCGACGACTGCCCCCAGATCGCCCGGGAGGCGGCCGACGCCGGGGTCAGGACCCTGTGGCTCCAGCTCGGCATCGAGAGCGCCGAAGCGGCCGAGATCGCCCTGGCCGCCGGGATGGAGGTGGTCATGAACCGCTGCGTCAAGATCGA
Organism: Acidimicrobiales bacterium; assembly: GCA_965263455.1. Lineage (GTDB taxonomy): Bacteria > Actinomycetota > Acidimicrobiia > Acidimicrobiales > SZUA-35 > CADEDH01. The sequence continues at coordinate 52,548 of CBDHHN010000005.1, read as the reverse complement.
GCACGCCCGCTTCGCCGGCGGCCTCCACCTGGCCGGGTTCAACACCGGGGTCATCCACAGCCGCCGCCGCTGACGACCGGGCCCTGGTTGGGGCCGGCGCCATCGGTGGCTACAAAGGTTGGATCATGAACGCTCGTCGCCTGCTCCCGCTCCTGCTCGGCCTGCCCCTGCTCCTGGCCGCCTGTGGTGGCGGCCCCGGCAGCGAGGAGGACCTGGTCAACGCCCTGACCCGGGACGACAGCTTCAGTCAGGACGAGGCCACCTGCATCGCCCGGGCCATCTTCCTGGAGTACGGGGCCGATGAGGACGCCCTCTCCATCATCTCCGGCGCCACCTCGTTCGAGGAGATCACGGGCGTCGACGGGGTCGACGGATTCGAGGAGTACTTCGACCGCACCGTCTCCCAGTGCGCCCCGCGCTGAGCGGCGCTCGCCCCGCCCGGGGGCACCTGCCAGACTCTGGTCCATGAGCGACGACCCCCATCTCGGCCCCTATCTCGAGGTCGTTGGCCGGGTCGCGGGCCTGGCCCGGTCGAACCCCGAGGCCCTCGACCGCCCGGTCCCGGCCTGCCCCGAGTGGACGGCGGGCCAGGTGGTGGCCCACCTGACCGGCGTGGCCGAGGACTGGGTCGGCGGCCATCTCGACCACTACGGCTCCGACGAATGGGCCGGGGCCCAGGTGGCTCGATGGGAGAACCGGCCCCTCGACGAGACGCTGGCGGCGTGGACGGCGGCTGCCGGCCGCTTCGCTCGGCTGGGCCCGTCCCCCCTGCCCGGCACCCCGGCCATGTGGGCCTTCGGCGATGCCGTGGTCCACGAGGCCGACCTGCGGCCGGTGCTCGCACCCGGAACGCGGGTCCCGGGCGAGGCGGTGTCCCTGGGACTCAAGGCCGCAATCGCCCGGTGGCGGGGTGAGCTGGCGGCCGCCGGGGTGCCGCCGCTCGACATCGTGGCCACCGATGCCCGGACCTGGCGGGCCGGCGACCCCGAGACCCCGGCCGCCGCCACCGTCACCAGCACCGGGCACGAGTTGTTCCGGGCCTTGTTCGGGCGCCGGTCGCGAGCCCAGGTCGCGGCCTGGGACTGGGACGGCGATCCGGCCGTCTACCTCGACGTACCCCTGCCCTCGCCCTTTCGCTGGGCCCGGTCGGACCTGGTCGACTGATCGGCCGGTCAGCCGGTGAGGGCCGAGCGGGCCGGCCCACAGGCGGCCACCAGGCGATCGAAGCGGGGCACCGCGGTGCCGGCCACCACCGCGACCCGGTCGGGGGCGTGAACGGCCTCGGCCCAGATGGCCCGGCCGGCCATGAAGCCCGAGCAGCCGTTGGCGCAGGCCACCTCGACCTGGCCGATGAAGGTGTCGAACGGGGCGCCCCACGACAACACGGCCCACGGACGGTCGGTGGCCTCGTCCAGCCGACGGCAGGCCGCCTCCCACCGGTCGGGGGCGGCGGAGTCGGCCGGAAACGGCATCTTGATCACATCGGGTCCGAGGGCCCCGATCCGCTCGGCCGACGCCACGACGGTCCGCTCCCGGTCCTCGGCGTCGACCACGTCGTAGGGCACCGGTTCGACGAACACCGGGAGCCCGGCCTCGCCGCTCTCGTCCACCACCCGACGGATCAGGTCGTCCTGGGCCGCCGTGGTCGATCCCCGGTCGTGGCGGTACAGGACGAGCAGCTTGGCCGCCGTCGCCCCGACCGCACGGGCCCGGGCCGGGGACCAGCCGGGCAGCAGGGTGTTGGTCCGGGCCCCGGGGTCGCCCAGGTAGCCCTGGGCCTCCAGGGCGCACAGCGAGCCGACGCCGGGGGGCAGCAGCCCGGCGGCCAGGATGGGCTCGATCGACAGCTCGGGATCGAGCATGACGGCCGTCGGCCGCGCCCCGAACCCGGTGACGACGTCGACCTTGAACCGGATCAGGTCGTCGACGGGGACGGTGTCGGGTCGATCGGGGTCGAACTCGACCCGAAGCGAATCGCGGTGATCGAGGGCCAGGACCAGGAACCGGCCCCGCTCATCGGTCAGCGGGGCCAGGGCTTCGGGCCCGATCACGGGGCGGTCGGGCGGCCGGTCACGGCGCCACCTTGGGCAGCTGCCAGCCTCGGGCCGTCCAGTCGTCCTCGATCCAGGTGTAGTCGGCGTGGAAGCAGGGCGGGGTGCTGCGCGCCTCGGCCACCAACTCGCCGGCCAGGTAGTTCAGGAAGAACATGTGGGAGCCGGGGGCGCCGACGCTGGAGTGGTAGCCCTTGGGCACGGTGACGACGTCGCCGTCGTGGGCCACGTGGGTCTCGTCGAAGGGTTCGTCGACCCGCCAGTTCCGGTGGAGGCAGAACCCGTCGGCCGGGTCGGTCCGGAAGTAGTAGACCTCCTCCAGGTAGGGGGAGCCGTCGTAGCCGTCGTGGCAGTGCGGGGGCCAGCCCGACCACGTGCCCCGCGGGACGTAGACCTCGTACAGGATGAGACGCTCGGCCGGAAGCGGCGGAGCGAGGGCGTGGACGACCTGGCGGACGGCCTGGCCGCCGCCCCGGATCTCGGTCTTCATGTCGTGGGGGGTGAAGACCCGGACCTCGTAGCGGCCCTCGGCCGGGGCCGAGCCCACGCTGCACTCACCGTCACCCTCGATCACGACCGTGGCCCCCGGCGGGGCGTAGACGATGGTGGGCATCTGATCGAAGACCGAGCTGCGCGTCAGTTCGACGTCGCGCCCGTCGACGGTCACGGTGACCGTCCCCGACAGCGGCACCACGGCCAGTTCCTGGTCGGCGAGGGAGACGTCGGTGGCCGTGGTCGGGTGGTGCACGGCGAACGACAGGAAGCGCCAGCCCTCCGAGGCCGGGGTCAGATCGATGCGAGGGCTCAAGGTGAGGGCTCCTGAGGGTCGGGGGCGGGGTCGGGGTCCGGGGCGGGACCGGGGGCGGCGGCTGACCCCTCGGGGCCGGCGGTCGGCAGCGGGGCCCGAGGTGGGGGTGGGTCGCCGGTGGTGAGCAGGTGCTCGACCTCGGCCATGGTCGGCATGTCGTCGCTGCAGCGGAGGCGGGTGGCCACGATGGCCCCGGCGGCATTGGCGTGGCGCATGATCCGCTCCGGTTCCCACCCCGCCAGCAGCCCGTGGGCCAGCATGCCGCCGAAGGCGTCGCCGGCCCCCAGGCCACAGACGACGTCGACCGGGGTCGGGGCGACGGTGACCGACCGGCCATCGGCGGCGGCCGCCAGCACCCCGTCGGGGCCCATCTTGACCACGGCCAGCTCCAGGCCCCGCTCCAGCAGCCGGGCCGCGGCGTCCTCGGGCCCGGTCGAGCCGACGGTCACGGCGCACTCCTCCAGGTTGCCGACGGCGACCGTGGCCTGGGCCAGCAACGGCTCGACGGCCCGCCCGGCCTCGTCGGCCGACGACCAGAACATGGGCCGGTAGTCGAGGTCGATGATGGTGTGGGCCCGTCGGCCCCGGTGGTCGAGCACGGCCCGGGTGGCGGTGGCGGCGTCGGGGAAGGCCATACGGGAGCCCGGGATCCACAGCACCGGGACTTCGGCCACCACGTCGAGGTCCAGGTCGTCGACCGACACGAACTCGTCGGGGGCGCAGGGACGGCGGTAGAACCAGATCGAGGGCTCGGTCGGCGGGTCGAGTTCGATGAAGACCACCGGTGTGGGATGGTCGGGATCGGTGGTGACCCAGCGGCGGTCGACCCCGAAGCGGTCGAGGGCGGCCAGCACGTAGCGGCCGAGGGGATCGTCGCCCACGGCGGTGGCGATGGCCGATCGACGACCGAGGCGGGCGGCGGCCACAGCCACGTTGGTGGCGGTACCTCCCACCGACTGGGTGTAGCCGCCGACCTCGGCCAACGGTCGGCTGACCCGGTCGGGGTAGAGGTCGACGCTGACCCGGCCCAGGGCCAGGATCTCGGGCTGGTCGGGGCCGGGCACGGGCCGATGGTACGGGCGGCCCCCGGACGGGGCAACGCCAGCCGGGGGCTCCCCCACGGGTCGATCAGGACGACGCCGGGACCACGGGGGCCGGGCTCCGGGTACCGAACCACAGCGGGATGAGTCCGGCCAGGGCGAACAGGCCGCCCACGGCGAACGCCGTTCGTTCGTCGCTCACGGCGACCACGGCGCCGACCGCCACCGCCCCCGTGGCGAAGGCCAGGTCGAAGAACAACGACAGGCTGGCCACCACGAAGGCCCGGTCAGCAGGGTCGGTGCGGCGGACCACGTGGGCCAGCAGGGCGGGGAAGTTCATGGCCATGCCGGCCGAGAACACCACCACCCCGATGAACAGCCCCGGGACCCCGGGCAACACGGCGACCAGGAGCAGTCCCGAACCCAGGGCCGCCAACGACAACGCCGACACCCGGGCCGCCCCGAAACGATCGGGTACCCGCGCCGCGGCCAGGCGGGTGACCATGATCAGCATGGCGTAGGTGCTGAACACCCAGCCGGCGTTGGCCAAACCCACGTCGCGGGCGTGGACGGCAGCGAACGACACGAACCCGGCGTAGCCGAACAGGCCGCCGGCCAGGGCCAGGCCGGGGAGGACGGCGGCGGGATGGATCCAACCGGGCTGACCGCTCGGTTCGGGCGACGGGTTGGCCGGCGTGGCCAGACCCAGCACCGCGCCCACCAGCGCCAGGGCGGCGCCGGTCAGCCACACCCGGTCGTAGTGGACCCCGCCATGGAGCCACTCGCCCAGGGGCGGGCCGGCGGCCAACCCGCCGTAGACGGCGAACGAGAAGTAGTTGGCCGCCTCCCCCCGGCGCTCGTCGGGGGCCAGATCCTGGATGGCGGTGGCCAGACCCACGAAGGTGAAGGCCTCCCCCACCCCGAAGACCAGCCGCAGGGCGATCACGGCCGCCACCGAGCCCGCCACCACGTTGCCGGCCAGGGCCACCGCCGCCACCAGCATCCCGCCCACGACCAGGACCCGACGCCCCCGCCGATCCCCGATACGGCCCGCGGCCGGGCGCAACAGGGCGGCGGTGACCCCGAAGGCGCCGATCGACAGGCCGACCTCGGCCCCCGAACCACCCAACTCGTTCTCGACGAAGCGGGGCAGGACCGGGTAGAGAATGGTCCAACCGGTGATGTAGGCCAGTCCGGCGAGGGCGATGGCCCCGAAGCGGGGCGTGAGCAGGCGGCCGGTGCCGCTGCCCACGACATCGGCGGCGCTCATGAGCCGACCCGGGCCTCGGTCGGCCGGCGCTCGGGCTCGCCAATGGCCACCACGAACAGGACGGCGGTGGCCAGGCCGACGAGGCCGAGGACCACGGCCGACGCCCCCAGGTCGAGGCGGTCGGCCACGACGCCGACCACGAGCGGGCCGGCCATGCGGCCGCTGTCGGCCAGGAGACGGAGCAGGCCGAGGAACTCGGCCGGGTTCTCCTTGGGGGCCACGTCGGTCGACAACGTGAGCATGGTGCCCGAGCCGATGCCGTTGGCCAGGCCGATCAGGAGGCTGACGGCCACCAGCTCGCCGTACCCGTCGGCCAGGGGCAGCGTCAGAAGCCCGAGGCCCAGGCCCCCGAAGGTGGGGACGATGGCGTACAGCCGGCCGAAGCGGTCCATGACCCATCCGGCCACCGGGAACAGCAGCAGGTCGAGACCGCCGGCCAGGCCGACCACCACCCCGATCTGGGCCACGTCGAGGCCGATGGCGGCCCCGTACAGCGGGAGGACGGTGAGGCGGCCGACCCGGACCAGAGCGGCACCGAACTGGCCCAACCCGGTCAGACCGATGACCCGGCCGTGGTCCCGCAGGAGGCGGCGGATCCCGAGCCGGGCCGGCTGGGTCCCCGGCTCGGGAAGCCCGTCGCGTCCGGCACCGGCCACCAGGCCCGGGACGATCCCGGCGGCCATGATCAGTCCGGCGATGACGAAGGTGGGCCGCAGGCCGACCACCCGCCCCAGAAACCCGCCGAGCAGGGGCCCGACCAGCAGCCCGGCCCGGCCGATACCGCCGTAGACCGACATGACGCGACCCCGGAAGGCGAGGGGCACGACCCGGCGGGCGTAGCTCTGCCGGGCCACCAGGCGAGCCGACTGCCCGGCCCCGGCCAGGGCGCAGGCCACGAAGGCGGGGACCAGCCCGGGGGTGAGGCCGATGGCGGCGGTCCCGGCTGCCCCCAGCGCCATGCCGGCCAGGAACGCCCACCGCTCCCCCACCCGCCCCACCAGGAATCCGACCGGGACGTTGGCCGCCGTGCCCCCGAAGGCGGCCGCGGCCAGGACGAGGGAGATGAGGACGAACGAGTCGGCCTCCTGGGCCAGGTACACGGGCAGGGTCGGAACCAGCATCATGGATCCGACCATGGCCAGCAGCGACGGCACGTAGTAGCGGGCCGCCAGGTGACGGAGGTGGTGGGTCAGGCCCTCGGCGGGGGCTCCGTCGGGCGCGTCGGCGGCGTTCAGCGGACCGGGCTCCGGGTCCCGAGCGGGCTCACGACAGGACGAAGCCGTCGTAGCCGTTGGCCGCGATCTCCTCGGCCTGCTCGGTGTAGGTCGGGAACCCGGCGGCGTAGAGGAGGAAGGTCCGCTCGGTGCGACCGAGGTTGGTGTTGACGCCCGTGAACCACGAGTTGACCTTGGTGAACAGCATCCGCTCGCCGCTGGTGACCACGTGCTCGCCCCAGGCCGCCATGGCCTCGGCCGTCGGCTCCACCCGCTCCAGGCCGTGCCGGCCCAGGTGGCCGAGGAACTCGGTGACCCAGTCGACGTTCTGCTCGATGCAGCGGGGCATGTTGCAGAAGGTGGCGGCGTTGTTGGGGCCGACCAGGGTGAACAGGTTGGGGAAGCCGGTGACCTGCAGGCCCAGGTAGGTGCGGGGGCCGGAGGCCCACACGTCACTCAGGGCCACCCCGTCGACGCCGCGGATGTCGATGCGCCCGAAGCCGCCGGTCACGGCGTCGAACCCGGTGGCGTAGACGATGACGTCGTGCTCCCGGGTCTGTCCGCCCCGGGTCCGGACGCCGGTGGCCGTCACCGCCTCGATCGGGTCGGCCCGGACGTCGACCAGTTCCACCTGGGGCTGGTTGTAGACCTCGTAGTAGTTGGTCTCCATCGGCACCCTGCGTGTCCCGAACCCGTGATCGGTGGGGATCAGCGCCTCGGCCAGCGCCGGGTCGTCCACCCGTTCCCGGATCTTGTCGGCCACGAACTCGCTGAGCAGGGCGTTGGCCTCGGCGTTGACCAGGACGTCGCGGAAGTTGGCCATCCAGATCCCGAATCCGGGCTCGGCCCACAACCGCTCCCACAGCTCCCGTCGCTCGGCCGGCGTGCTCTCCAGCGCCTTGCGCCGATCGGGGACGTGGTCGAAGCCGGCGAAGGTGCTGTTGCAGCGCTCGAAGATCTCGTCGTAGCGGGTCTTGATGTCGGCCATCTCCTCCGGCCCGATCGGGCCGTTGTGGAGGGGGGCGCACCAGTTGGGGCTCCGCTGGTAGACGGTGAGCGAGCCCGCCACCTTGGCCACCTCGGGGATCAGCTGGACGGCGGTGGCCCCGGTCCCGATCACGGCCACCCGGCGGCCGTCGAGGTCGAGTCCGTCCCGGGGCCAGGTCGAGGTATGACACGACGGACCCTCGAAGGCGTCGGTACCGTCGGGTTCGACCCCGTCGACCGAGGGGTAGACGGGCACCGACAGCGGGCCCAGGGCCGTGATCAGGAACCGGGAGCGGGCGATGAAGCCATCGGTGGTGGCGACCTCCCACTCGGTGACGGCGTCGTCGAAGTGAGCCGACACCACACGCGCTTCGAAGCGGATGTCGCGGCGGAGGTCGAACTTGTCGGCCACGAACTCCAGGTACCGGAGATTCTCGGGCTGGGCCGAGAACCTCTCGGTCCAGTCCCACTCGGCCAGCACCTCGGGTGACCAGGAGTAGCCGTAGGTGTAGCTCTCGGAGTCGAAGCGGGCACCCGGGTAGCGATTCCAGAACCAGGTGCCGCCGATCCCGGATCCGGCCTCCAGCACGAGGGTGCGCAACCCGAGTTGGCGGAGCCGATACAGCTGGTAGAGGCCCGAGACCCCGGCCCCGATCACCACGGCGTCGAACCGCCCGTCACCACCCCCGGTCATGGCGTTGACCCTAGGCCAGCCCGCCCCCGTCGATCGATTCGACGAACCGTCCCCCCAGCCCGAACCACGGCTCGGCGGCGAGGTCGGCCTCCACGATCTCCCGGTCCTCGTCGTCGACCACCTCGACGGCCAGCGCCGCCGACCGCTCCCGGGCCGCGGTGGCCAGGTCGCCGGCCAGGGCGTGGGCCCGGGCCAGGGCCTCGTGGGCATAGGCCCGGTCGAAGTCGGCGGTCCCGTCGGCTCCGGCCGTCAGCTCGGCGCAACGTCGGGCCAGGGCCAGGGCCGGACCCACGTGGCCGGCAACGGTGTGGCAGCGGGCCAGCATCCAGGCGGCCCGGGCCTGCTCGGCTGCTTCGGGGGCGGCCGCCCGCCGCCAGTGGTAGGCCGAGGCATAGGCCCGTTCCAACAGCTCCTGGGCCCGGACCGGGTCGGTGTCGAACCCGGAGCCGTCGCCCAGCAACTCCCAGGTCTGGCCGTTGGCCGCCACCGCCAGTCGACGATGGTCGGCGTCGTCGCCCGCGCCACCATCGTCGTCGAGGCGGAGGTCGCCCAGAGCCTCGCCCGTCTCCAACAGCGACTTCAGCGAATCGAGGATGCCGACCCAACCGAGGGCGACATCGGTCGACGTGAGGGGGCTGAGGCCCAGGTCGTAGTGGCGGACCGTGACCCGGGTGACGGTGGCGTCGTCGTTGGCCGGACGGAGCAGCCACTCGACCCGGCCGGGCGCCTCGGCCGCCAGTGCAGCGTCGTAGAGGGCCCGCCACGTGATGACCAGCCGCCGTCCCTCTTCTACCACCTCGACGATGCCCTCGGCTGCGGCCGAACCATCGGGGTTGAGGTAGCGGTGGCCGCCGCCGGGCCGAAGGTCGGCCTCGAACCGGGTGCGGTAGAAGTAGCGCTCGGTGAACTCGGGCTCGGTGATCGCAGCCCAGACCTCAGCCGGCGTCGCTCTGATGAACGTCTCGTACAGATGTCGGGTCGGCGCCATCGGTGGGCACTCCTTGCAGCTCGTCGGTCAGTTCGGCCAGCGCCGCCGCCGTCGGGGCGACGTGGCCGGCGATCCATCGGTCGTGGATCCGACGGATGGGCACCCGGTTCAGGTAGTGCAGCTTGCGTCGCCCGTCCCGCTCGGTGAGCACCAGGTGGGCCTCCTCCAGCACCCGCAGGTGCTTCATCACCCCGAACCGGGTCATGTCGGGCAGCACCGTGCACAGCTCGTTCAAGGCCAGCCCGTCGGTCTCGGCCAGACGATCGAGCAACGCCCGTCGCCCGGGATCGGCCAGAGCCTTGAACACCAGATCCACCTCGCCATGATATGTGACCATATGGTCACATATCAAGGGCGGCGAGCCCCTCCGTCCGCTCCCTGCTCCACCGGCCCGGGCCCGGGCGCGCCGAAGCGGCCCGCCGGTGTGCCGCACCGGTGGGCCGCCGTCGAGGGCGGGTCAGTGGCTCCCGACCACCTCGGCCAGGACGTCGACGCAGGTGTCGATCTGCTCGTCGGTGATGACGAGGGGCGGGCAGAAGGCGATGCTGTCCCCGATCGGTCGGGGGATCACACCGCGCTCCAGCATGGCGTCGCGCACCGGGACGGCGTCGACGCCGTCACCGAGGCGGGCGGCCCACACGGCGCCGGCACCCCGGACATCGGCCACGATCCCGTCGTCGGCCAACGACCGGAGCCCGGCCGAGAGTCGGTCGCCGATGTGGCCGGCCCGCTCCAACAGACCGTCGCCCAGGACCTCCAGGTTGGCCACGGCGGCGGCGGCCGAGGTCGGGTGGCCGGAGTAGGTGTAGCCGTGGCGGAGCATCCACGAGTCCTCGGCCTCGAGCGGGGCCAGGACGGTGGGTGACAGGATGGCGCCGGAGACCGGCAGGTAGCCCGAGCTGACACCCTTGGCGAAGGTGATGATGTCGGGGGTGACCCCGAAGAAGTCGGCCGCCGTCCACGTGCCGAGACGACCGAAGCCGCAGATGACCTCGTCGAAGACCAGGTAGGCGCCGTGCTGGTCGCACAACCGGCGCAGGCCCTCCAGGTAGCCGTCGGTGGGAGGGTGGACGCCGGCCGCGCCCTGGACCGGTTCGGTGATGAAGGCGGCGATCCGGTTCCCGTTCTCGGCGAAGTAGGTGGCCGTCGCCTCCAGGTCGTCGGCCGGGACCTGCACCACCTCGGGCAGCAGCGGCCCCCAACCCTCCTTGTTGGCCGGCAGACCCTGGGCCGTGGTGCCGCCGTAGTTCACGCCGTGGTAGCCGCGATCGCGGGTCACGATGACGGTCCGCTCGGGGCGACCGGCCCGGACGTGGCTGGCCCGGGCCAGCTTCATGGCGGTGTCGATGGCCTCGGAGCCGGAGTTGCCGAGGAAGACTCGGCCGTCGTCCCACGGCGAACGCTCCACGATCATCTCGGCCAGCTGCTCCGAGGGCTCGTTGGCGAAGCGGTCGAACGTGTGGAACGTCGTCAGCTTGCGCATCTGGGTGTTGACGGCCTCGATGATGTGCTCGTTGCCGTGCCCGGCCTGGATGTACCAGAGCGAGGCCAGGGCGTCGATGTAGGTCTTGCCCCCGTCGTCGGTGATGGTGGCGCCCTGGCCCCCGACCACGGTGACGTAGTCCTCCCGGGTGGTGTAGGCGTAGGGATGGAGGAGCTTGGGAACGGCCATGGTCGACCTCCGGGTCGGGGCGGTCAGCGGTCGAGCCGCCGCACGGAACTAGTTTGGACCCAACCTATTGCATCACCCGGAGCCGGGCCATCGGAGTCGCCGGTCAGAGGTCGACGCCGTCGACGATCTCGTAGCCGTAGCCCTGCTCGGCCAGGAACCGCTGGCGTCGCTGGGCGTACTCCTGCTCCACGGTGTCGCGGGCCACGACGGTGTAGAAGTGGGCCTGGCGGCCGTCGGCCTTGGGTCGCACGATCCGACCCAGTCGCTGGGCCTCCTCCTGGCGACTGCCGAACGTGCCCGAGACCTGCACCGCCACCGACACCTCGGGCAGGTCGATGCTGAAGTTGGCCACCTTGGACACCACCAGGACCCGCTCGGTCCCGGTCCGCAGCGCCTCGAACAACCGGATCCGCTCCGGTTCCGGCGTGTCTCCGGTGACCAGGGGCGCGCCCAGGCGCGCCGCCAACTCGGCCAAGGGCTCGACATAGGTCCCGATGACCAGTGCCCCCTCGTCGGGGTGGCGATCCAGGATCCGGGCCACGACCGGGCCCTTGGCCGCCACCCCGGCGGCGATGCGGGCCTTGGCCTGACCCTGGGCCTTGGCGTGGGCCAGACGCTCGTCGTCGTCGGGGACGACCCGCACCTCGGTGCACACCGCGGGGGCCAACCAGCCCTGGAGCTCCAACTCCCGCCACGGCACGTCGAACCGCTTGGGGCCGATCAGGGTGAACACGTCGCCCTCCCGACCGTCCTCCCGGACCAGGGTGGCGGTCAGGCCGAGACGGCGACGGCCCTGGATCCCGGCCGTCAGCTGGAACACGGCCGAGGGCAGAAGGTGAACCTCGTCGTAGATGACCAGACCCCAGTCCCCGGACCGGATCAGGTCGAGATGGCGGAACTCGCCGTTCCGCCGGGCCGCCAGGACGTGGTAGGTGGCCAGGGTCACGGGCCGGATCTCCTTGGTCCGGGCCGAGTAGCGGCCGATGTCGGCCCGGTCGATGGTGGTGAACCGGGTCAGCTCCCGCTCCCACTGGGCCATCGATGCTCCGCTGGTCACCAGAATCAGCGTCCGGGCGCCGACGGCGGAGGCGGCGGCGATGGCGGTCACCGTCTTGCCCGCCCCGCACGGCAGGACGACCACGCCGGTACCCGACGGGAGCCACGAGTCGACGGCCTGACGCTGGTACGGGCGCAACATCAGATCGTCCGACGGGGCGAGCTCGAAGGCCAGACCGGGGCTGACGGCGGCCCGGTCGTCGGCCGGCCACCGCAACGCCACCAGGGCCTGCTTGAGCCGACCCCGCTCGGCCGTCGGGAGGGCCACCCGGTCGGGCCCGAGCCGCTCCCCCACCCGGGCCGACACCGTCGGCTCGATCAGCAGCTCGTCGAGGAGGGCGGCGTCGTCGGCCCGCAGAACCAGCTCGGCCGGACTCCCCGGCTCGGGCGCGCTCTCGATCACGACCCGGCCGAAGCGGCTCATGACGTCGACCACCAGCGTCAGGGTGGCGTGGGGCACCGGGCCGGCCGTCCACCGGTCGAGCACGTCGATGACCGACTCGGCGTCGAGGCCGGCGGCTCGGGCGTTCCACAGTCCGAGGTCGCCGAGGTGGAAGGTGTGGACGTGGTCGGGCGACCGCTCCAGCTCGGCGAAGGCGGCCAGCTCGGCCCGGCAGGCCTCGGCCTCGGGGTGGGCCAGCTGCAGCAGCAGGACGTCGGCCGACGGGATCAGCAGTGGCGCCCCGACGGCATGGCCGGGGCCCGCGCCGGGGCCGGTCACCGGGAGGGGTCTTCGACCGTGACCACGTCGGTCAGGGCCAGCCGTTCGATCCCATGCTCGTTGAGCAGGGTGACCGAGTCGTCCACGGCCACCACCACCCCCCGGGCCTCGACCAGCTCGCCCCGGCGGAGGTGGGTCACCACCGCGGACCGGTTCCACAGCAGGTGGAGTCGATGGGAGGCGGTTCCGGCCCCCGGGGCCGAAGCGGCTGCGGTCGGATCGGGCTCGTCGGCCAGCGCCGCCACCACCTCGGCCACCTCGGTCGCCAACACCACGCCGTTCAGGGCCGGGCCGGTCCAGTCGGCGGGCAGACCATGGGGGTCGTCGGGGATCGCGACCGGATCCGGCGCGGCCGCCTCGATGCGGGCCAGCTCCCCGTCGAGGACGGGAAAGAACCCCTCAGCCCGCAACTCGTCGAGGAGTCGGACCGGGTCGGTGGGCCCGACCAGGACGGTGGGGGCGACCAGGCGGAGGCCCAGACGGGCGGCGCGACGGGTCGACGCCACCTCGACGGCCAGCGCCTCGTCGTCGGTGACGATGACCGACGTGGCGCCGTGGACACGGACCGAACCGTGGCGGCGGGCCACGTCGTCGATCAGGTAGCTCAGCGGTTGGGGCACCCCGGACAGGGCGTGCTCATCGAGGAAGGCCGAGATCGACTCGGGGGTCCAGCCCCGGTCGAGGCCCCGCCGGACGGAGGACTCGGAGAACCGGAACAGGGGGGTGGCCTGCTCCCGGTCGCGGTCGGCCAACTCACCCAGCGGCCCCGCCACCGACGGGTCGAGGGGCCCCAGGGCCAGGGCGGTGAGGTCGCTCTGGAGCACGACCTGGTGCTGATCGGCCCCCAGTGCCGCTCCGGCCGCCGCCTCGGCCTGCTCGTCGTCACCCCCGACGAGGGCCAGCAGGGTTGGGGTGGGGGCCTGGTGCGCGGCCAGGCCGAGGAGGTCGGCCTCGGCCAGGGTCCAGGCCACCAGCTCGGCCGGGGCCGGGTCACCCACGCCCCACACGTTGGGTCGATGCCACACCACGCTCTCGGTGAACGGCTCGGGGTCGACGGCCTCCCCCGGCTCGACGGCGGCCAGACGCTCCAACACGGCCTGGCGGCCACCGAAGGCGTCGGCCACCGGGGTCACGTCGCCCAACGCGGGCAGGGGCTTGCCGTCATAGGCCTCGCTCATGGCCACCGACAGGAACCGGTCCGCTCCCAGCCAGGCCCGAACCAGCACCAGCCACCGGCGGGGTCGCGACAGCCGACCCCACACCTCGGCCAGGTCGGCCACGACCAGCCGGTCGGCCACGGGGAGCACGAGGCGGGCCTCGTCCAGCAGTTCGAGCAGGCGGCCCACATCGCGGGCCGGGACGTCGAGTCGCTTGCCCAGCCGGCGCAACTCCCTGACCCCGACGCCGCCCGCCTTGCGCAGGGCGACCTCGCCGTCGGCCACCAGGCGGATGAGGGCTTCGACCAGTTCAAGGGTGCGGGCCGCCTGATCGGCTCCGGCCGCGGCCACGGCGTCGACCCCCAGCCCGGCGACCGATCGGGCGGCCACCGGGCGCAGCATGACGTGGGGAGCCAGCCCGTCGGGATGGTGGGCCACGACCAACTCCCGCACCGGTTCGGCCAATTGGTCGTCGTAGGGCACCAGCAGGCCCCGGCGCAGCAGCCAGCCGACGGGCTCACCGTCGTCCAGGGAGCGGTACCGGTGTCCGATGGGCAGATCGATGGCCGAGGAACGCTCGGCCAGGAGCACCTCGAGCAGGTCGGCGGTGCCGGTCGGGGCGTCGACCAGCAGCCGGTCCATGCCACCGGGAACCCGGAGGCGCCGGGCCACGGCCCGGGCGGTGGCCGTGGGGCTCACGGCACCGTCGGCGTCGAGGGCCAGCGCCAGGTCCTCGAGCACGCCGGGCTCCAGGTCCTGGGCCTCGCGCACGAACGACGGGCCGAGACCGAGCGGTCGGTCGAGCAGGTCCACCACAGCCCCCACCGGGGCCGCCACCCCGTCCTCCACCGTCACCAACCCGACGGCGGCCAGACGTTCGAGCGCCTCGACGGTGCCGTCGAGATCATCGGTGCCGAGCACCTCGGCCAGCTCGGTCGCCGAGGCCGGTGGGCTGACGGCCAGGGCCTCGGCCACCACGTACATGCCGACGTCGACCCCGAGTAGGCAGCGCCCGGTGGACGGGATCGAGGCCGCCCGCCGGGCCAGCGTCTCGAACCCGTCGTCGGCCGCCGGGAGCAGGTCGGGACGGGTCGACAGCAGGTGGGTCAGGGCCTCCGGGCGCCACGAGCGCAGGTGGGCGGCGAGATTCACCCCCACAGGTTGCCGCACCCCGGCCCCGCTTGCGCCCTCCGCCGGCCCGAACCACCGCATCGGGCCCTGGATCGGTCCCGGGCGCGCCGACGTGATCAGGCCGGCCCCGCCCCTCGTCGAGGGGCAGGGGCAGGGGCAGGGGCCGGTCGAGCCGGTCGGCTCAGAGGCGTTCGATGATCATGGCCATGCCCTGACCACCGCCGACGCACATGGTCTCGAGGCCGATCGTCTTGTCGGCGTCCTCCAGACCGTTGATCAGGGTGCTCATGATGCGGCCGCCGGTCATACCGAACGGGTGACCGAGGGCGATGGCGCCACCGTTGACGTTGAGCTTGTCATGGTCGATGCCGAGGGCGTCGGCCGAGGCCAGGACCTGGGCGGCGAAGGCCTCGTTGATCTCGACCAGATCGATGTCGTCGATGGTCATCCCGGCCCGACCCAGGGCCTGCTTGACCGCCTCGATGGGGCCGACGCCCATGATCTCGGGGTTGAGGCCGGTGACGCCGGAGGAGATGATCCGCGCCAGGGGCTTGATACCGAGTTCGGCGGCCCGGGTGTCGCTCATGACCACGACGCACGAGGCGCCGTCGTTGAGGGGGCAGGCGTTGCCGGCGGTGACGGTGCCGTCGGGACGGAACACCGGCTTGAGCTGGCTCACCTTCTCCAGGGTGGTGCCGGCCCGGGGACCGTCGTCGTTGGCCAGGGTGGATCCGTCGGCCAGGGTGACCGGGGTGATGTCCTTTTCGAAGAAGCCCCGGTTGATGGCCTCCTCGGCCTTGTTCTGGCTGCGGACACCCCACTCGTCCTGGGCTTCACGTGACACGTTGTAGATCTGGGCCACGTTCTCGGCCGTCTGACCCATGGCGATGTAGATGTCGGGCAGGCCCTCGGGGGCCGACCAGGTCTCGGCCCCACCGGCGGCCCGTTCCTCGGACCGGGCCTTGGCCTCGTCGAAGATGGGGTTCTGGGCCGAACCGTTGTCGGAGGCGCCGTTGGGGTAGCGGCTCACGAACTCGGAGCCGGCGGTGACGAAGACATCACCCTCACCGGCCTTGATGGCATGCGCCGCCATACGGATGGTCTGCAGCGACGAGGAGCAGTAGCGGTTGATGGTGACGCCGGGGACCTCGTCCATCCCGGCCATCAGCCCGACGACCCGGGCCATGTTGAAGCCCTGCTCGCCGGCGGGGGAACCGGTGCCCAGGATCACGTCCTCGACCTGGCTTCGGTCCAGCTCCGGGATCTTGTCCAGGGCGGCGTTGATGATCTGGGCGGTGATGTCGTCGGCGCGCTCGTTGATGAGCGAACCCTTGAAGGCCCGGCCGATGGGGCTGCGGGCGGTGGACACGATGACGGCTTCGGGCATGGGAGTGCCTCCGTGGTAGACCTGACCTGCCTGCCGTATCGTGCCAGGCCTTGACCAGACGGTCAATTTTTCTGATCCCGGTCCCAGCGGCGGGGAATCGGGCCCGGTGGGCAGCGGTTCCGGCTGGGTGCAACCACCCTCCTCCCCTCGATCCCGACGGTCCCGGACCGCGGCCGTCCTGATCGCCGGCGGCCTGCTCGGCACCGCCTGTTCCGACGTCGCCGATGACGAACGGACCCTCACCCCCGTCATCGGGGCCGACGCCGACGGCCGGACCGGGTCCGAGGGCGAGCGTGCCCTGCCGTCGCGCCTCGACCTGGTCGTACCCGACCCCAACTCGGTCTACGACCCCATCCGAGGCGATGAGACACCCCCGTCCGGCTATCGCCAGCTCCTCCCCCGCGACGCCATCGAGCCGGTCTACGACCCGGTGTTCACCACGGCCGACGGGGTCGACTGGCCCGAGCAGTCGCTGGTGATCGGGGTCGACCTGGCGGGCGAGGCCCGGGCCTATCCGGTCGGCTTCCTCAACCGGCGGGAGATCGTCAACGACGACCATCGGGGCATACCCACCCTCGTCACCTGGTGACCGCTGTGCGGAACGGCGATGGTCCATCGCCGAGAGATCGACGGCACCGAGTTGGTGTTCGGCAATCAGGGCGCCCTGTGGGGCAACGCCATGACCTGGTGGGACACCGACACCGGGAGCATCTGGAGCCAGCCGGTGGGTGAGGCCATCCTCGGGCCTCGTGCCGGGGCCCGTCTGGAACTGCTGCCCAGTTCGCTCAGCACCTGGGAGGACTGGAAGACGGCCAACCCCGAGACCTTGGCCCTCGACGCGGAGAGCGGCTTCGACGGCTTCGACCTGGAGCAGATGGCCATCGTGGTCGACCTGGGCCAGGAGTCGGTGGCGGTCCCGGTGACCGAGCTTCGGACCCGGCCCGCCGTGAACCACGAGGTGGCCGGCGTGCCCGTGGCGGTGGTCCTGCAACCCGGTACCGACCGGTGGAAGGTGTTCTCCCGCCGCCTCGACACCGAGGTCGTCGACCTGGACCTGGTGGACGGCGAGTTGGTCGAACAAGGGGGTCGGCGCCGGTTCGACCCCGACACCGGCCTGGCCCTCGACGGCGGCCCGGAGGCCCTCGATCAACTCCCCGGCTTCACCTCGTTTCCCCGCGACTACGTGACCTTCTTCCCCACCGGCACCTTCTGGACCGTCGACGGCGTCATCGACGTGGCCTCGCTCGTCGATGACGGTTGACGGCCGGGGCCGTGACCGGCCCCCGATCACGGCCGGCCGGGTTGGTGGCCACCCCCAAGGAGTCGGGGCCAATACCCTGAAGCCATGAACCCCGACGGGCGGCGCCGGCGAATC
This sequence comes from Acidimicrobiales bacterium, assembly GCA_965263455.1. Taxonomy (GTDB): domain Bacteria; phylum Actinomycetota; class Acidimicrobiia; order Acidimicrobiales; family SZUA-35; genus CADEDH01. The sequence continues at coordinate 34,997 of CBDHHN010000005.1, read as the reverse complement.
TGGTCCCGACGGGCCGTGCTGGGCGGGTTGGGGGCGGCCACCGCCGCCGCCTCGCCGCTGGCCCGGGCCGTGGCCGTCGGCGCCGACCCGGTCGGTTCCCGGCCGACGGGGCCGAGAGCGGGGACCCAGGCCGTGGCCGACGTGCTCCGACCGGCCATCCGCCCGAGGTCCGAGTGGGCGGGCGACGACAAGCCGGTGACCGGCCCCCTGGAAGCCGAGGACGACGTGCGCTTCCTTCTGGTGCATCACACCGCGTCCACCAACGACTACGGGCCGGACGACGTGGTGAGCCAGATCCGGGGCTTCTACGACTTCCACACCGGACCGGAGAAGCAATGGCCCGACGTGGCCTACAACTTCTTCGTCGACCGGTTCGGCACCATCTGGGAGGGCCGGGCCGGCAGCGTCGACGGCCCGGTGAGGGGCGACGCCACCGGTGGGTCCCAGGGCTTCGCCCTGCTGTGCAGCCTCATCGGCAACCATGCCGAGGAGCCGGTCACCGCCGACCAGCAGACGGCCCTGGTCGATCTGCTGGCCTGGTTGGGCGAGGTCTACGCCGTCGACACCACGGCCGGTACCACGGTCGACTTCGTGTCCCGGGGCTCGAGCCGTTGGCCGCTCGGCGCCGAGGTCACCGCCACCACCATCGCCGGGCACCGGGACATGTCGACCACCACCTGCCCCGGCGATCTGGCCTACGACCTGCTTGCCCGCGCCATCCCGGACCGGGTGACCGAGGTCCGCCGGGCCGCCCTGGCCCTGGTACCGGCCACCACCGATCCCCAGGACCCCGCCTCCTCCACCACGACGTCCCCGTCAACCGCAGCACCGTCCTCGTCATCTTCCTCTTCGTCTTCTTCTTCGTCTTCTTCTTCGTCGTCGCCGGCCGACGGGAGCGGGTCCGGGGCGGGCGACAGCTCGACCGGTACGCCCGACGGCGCCGAGGAGGCGGTCGGGGTCCCCGACGGCGATGGTGGCGGGGGCGGGGTCGAGTCCCCGGGCCTGGTGGTCGTGGGGGCCGCCCTCGGCGCCGTGGCCGCACTGGGTGCGGTGGCCAATCGACTCCGACCCCGGCGTCGGGCCTGAGCGGAACCGCCAACCACTCACGGTGGGACGGGGCCGACCGATGGGAGGGCGATGTCGTCCTCCTCACCCACCGCCGACGACGAGGCCCGGCGTCGGGCTCTGGCCCGTTTCGACGACGGGGTGGCCCGCCTGGCGGCCAAGGAGCGCAACCGGCAGGCCGCCGGCCGGCTGTGGTTGGCCCACCACTGGCCCGACCGCTACCACGAGCGATGTGTCGTCGTGGCCGGTCGGCCGGTGTGCCGACGCTGCGCCGCCCTCTATCCCCTGGCCCTTCTGGTGGCCCTCGCCGCCACCGCCGGCCTCGCCCCCTGGCCCCCCGCCCTCGATCCGTGGCCCATCTGGCTCCTGTCGATCCCGGCCACCGTGGCCTACGGGGCCGAGGCCGTCGGCCTCATCGCCTACCGCCCCCGATGGCAGGTCGGCACCACCCTGGTGGCCGCCGTCGCCTTCGGCCGGGGGCTTGGCTATGAGCTGACCGACCGGTGGCACCCCTGGTTCTGGGGACCGCTGGTGGTGTTCGGCTCACTCTGGTTCTGGGCCACCGTCTACGGGGCGGCCCGCCGCCGGGCCCGGACCCGGTCCCGGGACCGGCCCCCGGTTCAGAGGGCGGCGACGGCGTCGACCAGTTCGTCCTCGGTGTTGTAGTAGTGGACCGAGGCCCGGACCAGGGAGTGGGTGGTCCGCTTCTCCGGGTCGAATCCGCCGGGGAGAGGCGTCACCACCGAGGTGTTGACCCCCCAGGCCCGGAGGGCGGCGACCACCGCTTCGCTGGCCCGACCCTCGACGAAGAACGGCACGATCCCGCTCTGGGGCCCCGGGGCGTCGGCCAGGCGGACCAGGGGCGTCTCGACCAGCATCGACCGCAACTGGGTGGCCAGGCTCTCGACCCGCTTGGCGATCTCGTCCAGACCGATGTCGAGGGCGTAGTCGATGGCCACCCCCAGCCCGGCCTTGGCCGCCATCGACGACTCGAAGGTCTCGAACCGGCGGGCGCCGGCCATCGGCTCATAGCTCCAGTCGGCGTTCCAGTCGGCCGAGCGACCGTCGATCACGGCCGGCACCCCGGTGGTGGGCGATGACCGCACGTAGAGCAGCCCGGTCCCCCGGGGGCCCCGGAGGAACTTGCGACCGGTGACGGCGAGGAAGTCGCACCCGATCTCGTCGACATCGACCGGGAGTTGCCCCACCGACTGGCAGGCGTCGACCAGGTAGAGGGCGCCGGCCGCCTTGGCCACCCGCCCGATCTCGGCCACCGGGTTGACGATGCCGCCACCGGTCGGGATGTGGGTGGCGCACACCAGCTTCACCCGCTCGTCCATCATCCGCTCCAGGGCCGAGATGGACGTCTGACCCTGCTCGTCGTTGGGGATGACCTCCACCTTCATGCCCCGCCGGCGGAGGCCGATCAGCCCGTAGACGTTCGACACGTACTCGGAGGCGGTGCAGAGGATCCGGTCACCCTTGGTCAGCTTGATCGACTGGAGGGCCTTCATCCAGGCCTCGGTGGCGCTGGTGGTGAAGGCGATCTCGTCGGGCCGACAACCCAGCAGCCGGGCGCCGGCGTCGTAGACCAGGTCCAGGTCGGCGGCCCGGTTGGCCGCCACCTCGTAGCCGCCGCTGCGGGCCTCGGCCTCGAGGTAGTCGATCATGGTGGACAGCACCGGGGCCGGGGGCAGGGCCGATCCGGCGTTGTTGAGGTGCGCCACCTCACGGCAGCCCGGGGTGTCGGCCCGGACCGCGTCGATGTCGATGCCGCTCACCGCCCCCTCCGGAGCCGTGGGTCCACCTCAGTAGTCGATGCCCTTCTTGGCGACGTATCCCGCGTCGAACGCATGTTTGACCTTCGTCATCTCGGTAACGGTGTGAGCCTCATCGATGATCGACTGTGGCATGTCCCTACCCGTGAGGATCACGTTGAGCCGCTCGTGTCTTGCCGAGAGCGCCGCCGCCACATCGCCCGTGTCGATCCAGTCCCAGATCATGGCATAGCTGATCTCGTCGAGCACGAGGAGTCGATACCGGTCCGAGGCCAGCAGATCCCGGGCGAAGGCCCAGGCTCCCTGGGCTTTGGCCCGGCTCTCGTCGAGGTCGTCGGAATCCCAGGTGAACCCGTCCCCGGCCGCATACCAGTCGACCCCCAGGCCCCGGCACACCTTCTCCTCGCCCGTATGCCAGTCGCCGCTCTTGAGGAACTGCACCACGGCAACCGGCCACTCCAGGGCCACGGCTCGCAGCACGGTCCCGAAGGCGGCCGTCGACTTGCCCTTGCCCTCGCCGGTGTTGACCAGCACCAGGGATGTCGGCGTCTTCATGCCGCCCTTGTCGGGCGATTCGACCGGCGGCTCGACGGTCTCGTGCTCGTCGTTCATCTGTGGGGACTCTCCGGGCCGGTTCAGGATGTTGGGGCCGCATCGTAGCCCGCCAGCAGCTCTCCGATACGGGTCACGGCAACGGGTCCGGCGGCCAGCAGCCGACGCCCGACGCGGACCCGCTCGGACGCCGGGCCATCGCCGCCGCCGGCGCCGGAGAAGGCGTCGAGGCGGGCCCCGTTGAGCCACGTCCGGAGGTCGGGGTCGGCCTGCCAGGTGGCGGCGTTGAGGGTCGAGGCGAGGAACGTCCGCAACCAGTCGATGTCGCTGTCGGGATGGGCCACCACCTGGCACAGGGCGTTCTTGGCCTCGTCGGCCTCGGGCCCGTCGCCCTTGGTCGCCTCGATGTGGGCGATGAACGCGGCGGAGAAGACCTGCTGGCAGGTCCGTACGGGCTGGAGGTGGAGCCGATCGCCCTCGAAGACCGGCCGCTCCGGCCGTCGGGCCAGGCCGTCGGCGGTGCAGTCGACGAACAGCGAGCCCTCCGGCACCTCGACCGTGCCCTGGTCGAGATGGATCACGCCCGGGCTCAAGCGGCGGACCCGACCGAGGCGCACCACGTCGCCGACCCGGCGGAGCTGATCGAGCTCGGCCCGGGTCACGGTGGCGCAGCGGTACATGGTGGGCCGGACGTCGGGGTCGATCCGCAACAGCGCACCGCCCGCCTCCAGCCGGGCGAAGAGGTCGTCGATCGAGGTCGCCTCGGCCGCCGCCTCCATCTGGGTGGCGAACATCCCCAGGCTGGCGGCACCGAACTCGCCACCGGGCTGGATGAGGGCCCGGTCCAGGAGCCACGAGTCGCGGGGCACGATCCAGGTGATGGCCTCGGCCGCCACGCCGAGGCCGAGCAGCCACAGCACGGCGTCCATGGCCGTCTTGCCCCCGCCGACGATGACGTAGCGGTCGGGCACGGCCTCCGCCGGGTCGAGGAGGGCGACCCGGTTGACCGGGACGCACCGCACCCCGTCGTCGACCTCGTAGGGCGGCGGGCGCATGGCCGGCACCATCACCTGTTGGTAGGTGGCGTCGACCACCTTGGCCGCCCGGATCGGGGTGGCCCGGCCGGTGGCCAGGGAGCGGACGGTCCCGTCCTCGTCGTGGAGATGCTGGGGCAGCCACCGGACTCGACCCGAGGCCAGGAACCGTTCCCGCAGGACGCGGTCGAAGTAGGCGCACACCTCGGGCCCCGAGGCCAGCTCGTAGAGGCCGGCGTTCCAGCCCTCGGTGTCGATCCGGTCCTGGCCCAGGGGAAGCGAGTTCACGCCGTAGAAGGCGGAGGGCTGGTGGAGCCGGACGAAGGGGTAGGCGTCGTTCCAGTGGCCGCCGGGCACCGGGCGGCGATCGACCAGGGCCACCGTCACCTCGGGCCCGGTGTCGGTCAGGAGGGTGTCGGTGAAGGCCATACCCATGGCCCCGGCCCCGATCACCAGATAGTCGACGTCGATGCCGTCGACGCCGGTCACGAGGCGGTGAGGTGGGCCACGATCTCGGCCGCCGCGGTCCGGGCTCGGGCTTCGAGCTGGTCGGTGTCGGCGCTGGAGATCGGATGTTCGATGACCACGAACGGGTGGTCCTCGGCCCCGAGCACCCGGCGCATCAGGTCGGCGGCGGAGACGAAGGGCTCGGTCATGATCCCGACCGAGGGGATGCCCAGGCCTTCACCGGTCACGGCGTCGTGCAGACTGCACGACGAGCAGCTGCCTCAATCCCCGACCCCGGCCACCAGCGCCTGCCATTCCCGGGCCCGTTCGACGATCTCGGGGTCGGCCGGGGCCGAGTAGTTGGTCTTCGTCGCCCGCACCACGTCGGCCGCCCCGTGGACCTCGATCAGCTCCCGGGCCAGGGCATCGAAGAAGCGTCGGGTTCCCTGTTTGCCGTTGGAGACGATGCCGATGACGGTGCCGTCGAGGTTGGCCAGGCGGGGTGCGGGGGTGAACTCGTGGGTCTCGAGTTCGTGGGTCGGATCGAGCACCTCGAAGGTCATGAGCGGTTCCTTTCGTTCGGTCCGGGGCGCCGTCAGCAGTCGACGCAGGCGCCGACGGGGACGGTCACGGCCCGGCTCTTGTGGCCCAACCACGGGGGGATCACGGCCCCGAACCCACCGGCCGGTCCGCCGGCGGCCACGACCAGCAGGTCCCCGGGCTCGGGCAGGGCGGCGTAGACCCGGTCGCCCTTGCCGTGGACGGCCTCTGCCTTGCCGACGTCGGCCCACTCGCCCCGACGGATGTGGGCGTTGGCGTGGACGTAGGTCTGGATGTCGGCCTTGGACCACCCGGCGGCGGCGAAGTGGGCCCGCAGCTGGGGTGGGACGACGATGGCGTAGTTGCCGGGCCAGATCGAGTAGTGGCGCATGTTGGCCTTGATCTCGGCCACGTAGGTGTCGAGGATGGCCTCGGGCTCGGTCGTCCATTCGTTCATCACCTGACGGGGGGCCAGGGCGGCCATGGCGGTCACGGCCGAGACGTAGGGGTCGCCCAGGCGCTCGGTGGCGAGCGACGGCCAGGGCGAGTTCTCCTCGTCCTCCACCAGGCAGAAGCTGATCTTGCCCGGGTGACCGAGGGTGGACCGGTCGATTCCACCGGGGCGGACGTCGAGCAGGTTGATCAGCACCAGGCGCACGGCCCGGCCGATGCAGGTCGAGGCGCGGTCGCTGGGGCCGGCGGCGTTGAAGGTGGGGTCCATGCCCAGCTCCCGCCGAACGGGGCCGTTCACGATGAGCAGTACGGCCGAGCCTCCGGTGCTGGCCGTGGCCCCGTGGACCAGGAACGGCTCCGACAGCATGGCCGTCACCGCCGTCACCACCACCGGGAAGTGGGTGGGCAGGCAGCCGGCCATGACGGCGTTGACCGCCACCTTCTCGGCCGTCACGGCCCGGGCCCGGACCGGTTCGACGCCGATGAGGTGGTCCGGAGCCAGCCCGGCCCAGGCCAGGTGCTCGGCCACGGCGTCGGCCGTGGGCGGCACCACCGGCAGCCCGTCGGTCCAGCCCCGGGCGTGGAAGTACTCCTGGACCGCGGCCGGGTCCTCGACGTGGTGGCGGCGTGACGTCAGCGGCACGGTGGTGACCATGACCGAATGCTACGGCAGCTGCCGGGCGCCGGGCGAGGCGCCGATGCCCGGTCGACCAGCGGGCCGGGCCGGGCGAGGGCGGGGCCGGGCTACCGTGCCCGCGATGCGCCACCGATCCCCGTCTCCCCCGGCCGACCACGGCAACGGACCGGGGTTCGAACCGATGACGGTCGAGCGGGTGGAGGTGCGGTTGCTGGCCCTGCCCCTGGTCGAGCCGTTCCGGGCCGCCCACGGCACGGTGGCCACCCGGGACTTGGCCGTGCTGGCCGTCGACACCGACCGGGGCCGGGGTTGGGGGGAGTGTGCCGCCCTCCCCCAGGCCACCTACAGCGGCGAGTTCGCGGCCGACGCCTATCGCCACCTGGCCGAGGTGGTGGCGCCCACCCTGGTGGGGTCGACGGTGGTGTCCGGGACGCCGGTGGTCGACCCCCGGCGACCGATGGCGGCGGCGGCGGTGGAGCAGGCCCTGCTCGACGTCCGGCTCCGGACCGAGGGGCGATCGCTGGCCGCCGAGCTCGGGGTGGCGGCCGACTCCCGGACGGTTCCCGCCGGGGCCGCCGTGGGCCTGGCCCCGGTGGCCGAGGTGGTGGCCTCGGTCGACCGTCTCGCCGACGAGGGGTTCGGCCGGGTCAAGCTGAAGGTCGAGCCCGGTCACGACCTCGATGTGGTCCGGGCCGTGGTTCAGGCCGTGGGCCGCGCCGTCGAGGTCCAGGTCGACGGCAACGGGTCGTTCGGCCCCGAGCACGTGAGCCTGCTGATCGAACTGGCGGCCGTCGACGGGGTCACGGCGGTGGAGCAGCCCTTCGCCCCCGACGACCTCGACTCGGCGGCGGAGCTGGTGGCGGCGGCGGCCATCCCCGTCGTGGCCGACGAGGCCGCCCCCGACCTGGCCGCGGTCGAGCAACTCCATCGATCCGGTGCCCTCAGCGGGGTGTCGATCAAGCCACCACGGCTCGGGGGCCTAGGCCCGGCCCTGGCGGTGCTCGAGGCCTGCGGCCGGTTGGGGCTGGCGGCCACCGCCGGGGGCATGATCGAGTGCGGCTTGGGCCGCCGGGCCCTCGTCGCCCTGGCCGCGCTCGACGGGTTCGACCTGACCGGCGATCTGTCCCCGGCCCGGCGGTGGCTCGGCGCCGACGCCTGGCCCGACCTCGACCTGTCGGGTGGCCGGGCCCGCGGCCGTCTCGCCGTGCCCTCCACCCCGGGCGTGGCCCCCGACCCCGACCCCGATCTGCTCGATCACCTCACGGCCGCCCGCACCGTGGTCCCCGCGGCGTGAGCCCGCCTCGCTGAGCCGTCCCCCCCGGGGGGCGGCCGATCAGGGGTGGCCGAGGTCGTTGGCGGCCACGAAGGCCCGGACCAGGTTGGCGGTGTGGGTGGGGCAGGCCAGGTGTACGGCGTGGGTCGAGGGGGCGGTGGCCATCTCGGCCCGGGCCAGACCCTCGACCAGGCGCCTTCCGAGGGCCAGGAACTTGGCGTCGTCGTCGCCCGCCACCACCAGCACCGGCACGGTGATGGCGTCCAACCGGTCCCACAGTGGCGTCTGGGTTCCGGTACCGCAGTGGCGGAGGGAGGCGGCCAGACCCTCGGGTCGGTTGTCGAGACGGGCGGCGCGGCACTGGGCCGAGGCCGACAACCCGGCGAACAGCGGGTTGGCCAACCACCGATCGAGGAACACCTCGAGGCCCTCGGTCACCAGTCGCTCGGCCAGCGCCTCATCGGCCCGGCGTCGTTCGGCCCGGGCCTCGACCCCGTCGGGGCCGTCGATCCCGGCCGTGGCCCCGATCAGGACCAGGCCCCGGACCTGGTCCGGCCGCTCCAGGGCGGCATGGAGGGCGGTCCGACCCCCGAGCGAGTACCCGACGTAGACGCCCGGCCCCCCGGTCTCGGCCAGCAGCCGTCCGGCCGTGGTCAGGTCCACCTCGTCGTGGGCCGCGGGCGTGATCCCGTGCCCGGGCAGGTCGACGGCCACCACCTCGTGATCGGCGCCGAGATCGGGGGCGAAGGGGCCCCAGCAGCGGGCGTTCTGGGTGAACCCGTGGGCCAGGATCAGCCGTGGTCCCCGTCCGAACGTACGTGCGGCCAACACCATGGTTCCAGCATGCCGGGACCGGAGCCGGGGCGACACGATCGGCCGTCGTCGACCGGGCACGAAGCCGTGGGGGCGAGTACCGTCTGTGCCATGACCACCACCGTGGCCGCCACCTTCTGTGCCACCGTGGTCGACGAGTGGGCACGGGCGGGTGTGACCACGGCCTTCGTCGCCCCGGGCTCACGGTCCACGCCGATGGCGCTGGCTCTGGCCGCCGACGACCGCCTCAAGTTGCACGTGTTCCTGGACGAGCGGTCGGCCGCGTTCGCCGCCCTGGGCCACGGCCTGGCCACCGGCCAACCGGCCGTCGTGCTGTGCACCTCGGGCACCGCCGCCGCCCACTTCCACGCCGCCATCATCGAGGCCGACCTGTCGAGCGTGCCCCTCATCGCCTGCACCGCAGACCGCCCGGCCGAACTCTGGGACATCGGAGCGCCCCAGACCATCGACCAGGCCAAGCTCTACGGGCCCGCCGTCCGGTTCTACGCCGAGCCCGGCGTCCCGGACGAAACGACGGCCAGCTCGTGGCGATCGGTGGCGTCGCGCACCGTGGCCGAGGCCAAGGGCTGGGCCGGTCGGCCGGGCCCGGTCCATCTCAACCTGAGTTTCCGGGACCCCCTGGTGGGCGAGCCGGGCGAACTGCCGGCGGGACGGCCCGGGGGCCAGACGTGGCACGAGGTGGTGGCCGCCGGCGCCGCCCTCACGTCGTCCGACAGCCAGATCCGGAGCCTGCTGGCCACCATGCTCGACGACGACCGGGCCCGACCCGGCGTGATCGTGGCCGGACAGGGCACCGACCGGCCGGAGGCCGTGGTCAGCCTGGCCGAACGCCTGGGGTGGCCCCTGCTGGCCGACCACCGGTCCGGCTGCCGGGCTCCGGGCAAGGCGATCACCCACTTCGACGCCATGCTCCGCTGCGAGCCGTTCGCCTCACGGGCCGCCCCCAAGGTCATCCTCCGGTTCGGCGAGAGCCTCAGCTCCAAGGTGCTCGGCCAGTGGATCAAGGACTCGGACGCCGAGGTCATCACCGTCATCGACCGCAGCCGGTGGACCAATCCGGAGCGGGCGGCGGGCCGGGTCATCTCGGCCGGCGGGGTGGCGGCCCGCCTGCTGGAGTCGCTCCCCTCCCCCCTGGAGGCGGCCGACATCGGCCAGCAGTGGGCCCGGGCCTCCAAGCTGGCCGACGGGGCGGTGAACGACGTGTTGTCGGCCAAGGCCGGCCACCTGACCGAGATCGATGTGGCCCGCCACGTGGTCGACCAGATCCTGCCCGGCGGGATGCTCGTGGTGTCCTCGTCGATGCCGGTGCGCGACGTCGAGTGGTTCGGTCCCAATCGCGACGACATCTCGGTCCTGGCCAACAGAGGGGCCAATGGCATCGACGGCGTGGTCTCGACCGCCATCGGCGTGGCCACCGCAGGGCGACCGACGACGGTCCTGCTGGGCGACGTCGCCTTCCTCCACGACAGCACGGCCCTGATCGGACTCGGCCTGCGAGGCATCGACCTCGACATCGTGGTGATCGACAACAACGGCGGCGGCATCTTCTCCTTCCTCCCCCAGTCGGGCCAACTCGGGGGCGAGGTGTTCGAGCTGCTGTTCGGCACCCCGCACCACACCGACCTCCCCGCCGTTCTCGACGGCCACGGCCTGTCGGTCTCGTCCTGGCCCCTCAAGCCCAAGGTGGGGGCCGGCGTCCGGGTGACCGTCGTGGCCACCGACCGGCCGGCCAACGTGGCCGTCCACGATCAGGTCAACGAGGCGGTGGCCGCGGCCCTGGAGACCGCCGACTGAACCGGCCCGATCCGGCGGTCGCCCATCTAGGGTGTCGCCCATGACCGACGCCCCCTCAGCTCCCCGGCCCGTTTCCGAGATCTTCAACCCCGAGGACTGGACCGAGGTCGAGGGCTTCGACTTCACCGACATCACCTATCACCGGGCGGTCGACGTGGGCGCGGTGCGGATCGCCTTCGACCGACCCGAGGTCCGCAACGCCTTCCGGCCCCACACCGTCGACGAGCTGTACCGGGCCCTCGACCACGCCCGTATGGCGACCGACGTGGGCTGTGTGTTGCTCACCGGCAACGGGCCCTCTCCGCGGGACGGGGGCTGGGCCTTCTGCTCGGGCGGCGACCAGCGGATCCGGGGTCGCGACGGCTACAAGTACGCCGAGGGCGAGACGGCGGAGTCGATCGAGCCGGGGCGGGCGGGCCGCCTCCACATCCTGGAGGTCCAGCGCCTGATCCGCATGATGCCCAAGGTGGTGATCTGCGTGGTCCCGGGATGGGCTGCCGGAGGGGGCCACAGCCTCCACGTGGTGTGCGACCTGACCCTGGCCAGCCGGGAGCACGCCCGGTTCAAGCAGACCGACACCGACGTGGCCAGCTTCGACGGAGGCTTCGGTTCGGCCCTGCTGGCCCGTCAGATGGGCCAGAAGTTCGCCCGGGAGGTGTTCTTCCTGGGCCGGACCTACACCGCCGAGCAGGCTCATGCCCAGGGGGTGGTCAACGCCGTGGTCGACCACGCCGACCTGGAGGCCGAAGCCCTGCAGTGGGCCCGCGAGATCTGCGCCAAGAGCCCGACGGCCCAGCGAATGGCCAAGTTCGCCCTGAACCTGATCGACGACGGCCTGGTGGGCCAGCAGGTGTTCGCCGGGGAGGCCACCCGGTTGGCCTACATGACCGAGGAGGCCCAGGAGGGCCGCGACGCCTTCCTGGAGAAGCGCGACCCCGACTGGTCGGCGTTCCCCTACCACTTCTGAGCCTCTCCGGCTCTCCCCGCGGCGACGGCCCGCCGGGGCCGCGAACCGTTGGCCCCTCGGGTGACGTACCGTTCGCATGAACCGGAGGGTTGTGGTGGCCGAGATCGAGATCGCCGGCTTCGAGCTGGAGCGCACGCTGGGGGCCGGGGGCTTCGGGACCGTGTGGTTGGCCGACCAGCCCTCGGTCGGGCGAAAGGTCGCCATCAAGATCGGGCATCAGCCTCTGGGCGACGACATGGCTCGCCTTCGCTTCGAACGCGAGTGTCGGGCCCTTGGTCGGCTGTCGGGCCGGGCCGACATCGTCACCGTGCACGTGGCCGGCACCCTGGCCGACGGGCGGCCCTACCTGGTCATGGAGTACGTGGACGGCGGGACCCTGTGGGACCGGATCCAGCAGGCGCCGCTCTCGCCGGTCGAGGTGGCCACCGTCGGGGCCCAGCTGTGTGCCGCCCTCGACCATGCCCACCAGGCCGGGATCCTGCACCGGGACGTGAAGCCGGAGAACGTCTTCGTCCGCCTTGACGGTTCGATCGTCCTCGGTGATTTCGGGATCGCCGCCGTGCTCGACACCGCCGCCACCCGGTCGGGGGTCCTGGCCGCCACGATCCCCTACTCGGCCCCCGAGGTCCTGACCGGCACCCGGGCCTCGGTGGCCAGCGACGTCTACAGCGTGGGGACCACGCTGCTGGCCGCCGCCACCCGGGCTGTGCCCTTCGTCGCCGACAACGACGAGGGGCTGCCCGCCCTGTTGGGTCGGGTCGTGCACGGCGCCGCCCCCGACATCCGCCACCACGGCTTCCCCGACGCCTTGGCTCGGGTCGTCGAGTGGCTGATGGCTACCGACCCGGGGGCCAGGCCGGCCACGGCGGCCGCGGCCGGCCAGACCCTGACCGGCCTGGTCAGCCACCTGGGCGGGGGGCGGGCCACCGGCATCGCCCCGGTGGTGCCAACGATCTCCGCGCCGACCCCCACACCGGCCCCCGGCCAAAGCCCCCACCACACCCCGACCCCGACCCCGACACCGGGCCCCTACCAGACCCCCGCACCGACCCCGGCCCCGGGCCTCCACCACACCCCGATCCCGACCCCCACACCGGCCCCCGGCCAAAGCCCCCACCACACGCCGACCCCGACCCCGGCACCCACACCGGCCCCCGGCCCGGTTGCCCCGCAGGCGCAGGGTCCGGGGGCCCGGGCCGGGTTGCTGCTGGGACTGGCGGCGTTGGCCCTGATCATCGTCGGCGGCGGTGCGGTCATGGTGGCGGCCTTGCGGGGCGGCGACGAGCCCGGCGGGCCGACGGCCCTGTCCCAGGGCGGGCTGGCGCCGCCGTCGACCGGCCAGACGAGCGATCGTGCCACCTCGGACGGCTCGACCTCGCCGGGTTCCAGCGGCTCGGACTCGGATCCCGGCTCCGGGTCGTCGTCCGACTCCTCCTCCGGCTCCGACTCGGCCTCCGACGTGGCGACCGGCGCCCCCGGTTCGCCGACCACGTCGATCCCGGTCCTCGGGCCGATCGACACACCGCTCACGGCCGTCGACGTCGGTCTCCCGGCCGACATCGAGCCGGTCGAGGTCAGCCTGGCCGACGACGAGATCGGGTTCTGCGAGGTCCCGATCGACACCAGCGCCGTGGTCGAACAGCGTCAGACCCTTCTCAACCACTTTCTGGGCAACGACCAGGTGGGCCAGGCTGCGGCCCGCCTGGAGAGCGAGGACGCGGCGCGGGCCTACGTTCGGGCTATCGACGAGAGCCTGATCTGTGACGGGTGGGACAACACCACGCTCGACACCCCCGAGCAACGGTTCAGCATTCGAGCCGTGCCGATCGAACCGAAGCAGACCTTCGGGGACGAGACCCTGGCCTGGCAGTTGACGCTCACCTTCGAGAACGGCTTCGTCGTCACCCAGCAGGCCTACGTGGTGCGCCGCTTCGACCGCGTGATCTCGGTCGGGGTGACCAGTGACGAACCGGCCAAGGCCGAACAGGCCACCCTGTTCATGGCCCTCATGGTCGACCGCCTGGGCTACGGCCTCTGAGCCCTCCCACCCGTCCCCGGCCCCGGCCCCGGCGTCAGGGGGCTCGGAGCTCGACCAGCATCACCGGGATGTCGCGCATCTCCTCGTTGCCCGGAAGGTACTCGTGGGGGCCCGAGATCCGATCGATGCGGCACACGCCATCGGCGGCCAGGCGGTCGAGGACGGCCTCGTCATCCCGTTCGGCCCACAGGTCGGCCCGTTGGGTGAACACGATCGGTCCGCCCGGACCGACGACCCGGGCGAACTCGGCGACCACCGCCGCCGTGTCGGGCAGGTACGTCATCACCCCCGCACACGACAGCCCACCGGCGTGGTCGTCGGCCACCGGGATGGGCGCGTTGGCCACGTCGGCCTCCCGGACCTCGCCGTAGGCGCCGGTGGCCCGGGCCAGTTCGAGCGATCGGGCCGACACGTCGAGGCCGATGACCGAGCTCACGCCGCGGGCCTGCAAGGCGCGCCCGACCAGCCCGGTGCCGCAACCCACGTCCAGGATCGGCCCGGTCCCGACCCCGGCCGCCACCACCGCCTCGGCCACCACCTCGGGCATGCGATAGCCCCAGTCGGCCAGGTCGCGGTCATAGGAGGCGGCCCAGTCGTCGTAAACGCCGGTCACGGTCTCGGTGTCGCTGTCGGCGCTGCGCAGCCACCCCGGTTCATCGGTACTCATGGTCTGCCACCCTAGATCCCCCGGCACGACCGGACCCGAGGCTGGGACCGGGGCCCGCCGGTGGACCAGACTGCGCCCATGACCACCACCGGCATCGACGACAGGACGTTCGAGCGGCTCGAGACCGAACGTCAGGGCACCGACGGCGAGGTCCTGCGGATCTGGCTGAACCGGCCCGACAAGCGCAACGCCCACGACATCACCATGATCACCGAGGTCGGCGACGCCTTCGAGGCCCTGGCCGCCGACTTCACCACCCGGGTGGTGGTCCTGGGCGGTCGGGGCCCGACGTTCTGCGCCGGCGCCGACCGCAAGGAGAACCTGGCCCCGGCGGCCACGCCCCGGGAGGAGCGGTACCGGGCCCACCTCGGTCGGCGGGCCACCCGGGCCATCGAGGACTGCCCCGTACCCACCCTGGCCCGGGTCCAGGGCCACGCCGCCGGCGGTGGTTCGTGCTTCGCCACCTCGTGCGACTTCCGGGTGACCACGGCGTCGACCCAATGGTGGGTCCCGGAGGTCGAGCTCGGAACGCCCCTGCCCTGGGCCGCCACCCCCCGGCTGATCCAGGAGATCGGGATGGCCCAGGCCCGCCGTTACGTCATGCTGGCCGAGCGCGTCGACGGCACCACGGCGGCCGAGTGGGGCCTGGCCCACGAGTGCGTGGCCGACGACGAACTCGACGCCGCCGTGGACCGGTGGATCGAGCGTCTGGCCTCTCTGCCCGACCTGGCCGTCAACATGGCCAAGGCCCACTTCCGGGGCTACGCCCGGGGCGGCGCGCTGGGCGACCTCTCCGAGACCGACGGCGACCTGGGCACCATCGTCCGTCACACCGAGGATTTCAAGGCCCGCTTCGGCGGCTTCTGACCGCCGCCCGTCGGGCCGGGCCCGGACCGGCGCGACTCCGCCCCGACCCGCCGCCAGCCGCCGGCGGGGCGGTCAGGGGCGGAGCAGGGCGCCCAGCATGGCCCGGAACTTGATCCTGGTCTCGGCCAGCTCGGCCTCGGGGTCGCTGTCGCCGACGACGCCGACCCCGGCGAAGAACCGCACCCGACGGCCCTCGTCCTCGAACGAGGCCGAGCGGATGGCGACGGCGAACGCGCCGTTGCCCTCGGCGTCGACCCACCCCACGGGCCCGGCGTACCGTCCCCGGTCGGCCCGCTCCAACCCCTCGATCATGGCCAGGGCCCGATCCTGGGGGTCGCCGCCGACGGCCGGGGTGGGATGGAGGGCCCCGACCAGGTCGAGGGCCGAGGCCGACGGCGACGACAGTCGCCCCTCGACCAGGGTCCCGAGATGGTGCACGTTGGGCAGCGACACGATCGAGGGCTCCGGCTCGGCGTCCACGTAGGAGCAGAACGGCAGAAGGCCGTCCAGGAGCCAATCGATGGTGATCCGGTGCTCCCAACGGTCCTTGGTCGAAGCCAGCAGCCCGGCGGCCAGACGACCGTCGGCCGAGGGGTCGGTGGCCCGGGGCGCCGTCCCGGCCAGGGGGTGGGCCCGGACCACGTCGCCGTGACGGGCCACCAGGAGTTCGGGCGAGGCCCCGACGAAACCGTCGACGGCGAACACGATGGCGGCCGGGAACGTGGCCAGCAGGCGGTCCAGCACCACGGCCCCGTCCACCGGGTGGTCGGTGGTGAGGACCAGCTCCCGGGCCAGGACCACCTTGTCCAGCTCCTCGGCCCGGATCCGATCCCGGGCGAAGGCGACCACCTCGTCCCGCCAGACCTCGGGGGCAAGGGGTGAGCGCAGGGTGTAGGCCGCCGGTTCGGGTCGGGGTGTCCCGTCCCGCCCGGACGCCACCGCCGATGCGTTCAGCACGGCCCGCACCCGGTCGATGGCGTCGTCGACGGCCAGCGAACCGTCGTCGGTGATCGTGAGCCAACGCCGACCGTCGGCCCCCCGGCCGACCAGCACCTCCGGCACGACGAGTTCCCCCGGGGCGGAACGGTCGAAGGGGAAGGCGCCCAGGGCGACCGGGCCGGTGCCGGGACCGGCCACTTCGTTCGGTCCGGCCAGGGCCGCCAGCTCACGCTGGGCCGCCACCCCACCGTCGGGTCGGTCCAGCGGGATCCGGACCGCCTCCCCGACGCCGGCCAGGGCCGGGACCGGGTCGTCGACCTGGGCCCGGGACCAGAGCATCCCGGTCCGGGTCCCCAGGGTCAGAGGATCGAGGTCGGCGTCGAGGCGGACGGTGCGCGACTTCATGGGCCAAGGGTAGAGGCGGCCCGGTACCCGGTGTGCCACCGGGCCGGTCGTACACTCGGTCTCGTGCGCAACCAGTTCGAGGCCACCATCGGGGCCCCGCCGGAACGGGTTCGACCCCTGCTGGCCGACCTCACCCGCTACCCCGACTTCCTCGACATCGTCCATCGGGTGGAGCCCGACACCGAGCCCGGGCCGGACGGGGTCGAGGCCTGGTGGGTCACCCTCCGGGCCCGTATCGGTCCCCTGGCCCGGTCCAAGCGGCTGCGCATGGTGCGCACCGAGGCCACGGCCGATCGGATCCGGTTCGAGCGGTCCGAGCGCGACGGCCGGGAGCATTCGGCCTGGGTCCTCGAGGCAACGCTGGCCCCGACGGCCGACGACGCCACCACCATCACCATGGCCCTCGACTACGGCGGCCGGCTGTGGTCGGGCGCGGTGGGGGCCGTGCTGGAGGCCGAGGTCCCCGAGGCCACCAACCGCCTGGAGTCCCTGGCCACCCCGAGAGCCTGAGGCCGGTTCGGACTCCGTCCCTCCCTAGCCTGGGGCGGTGCGGTTCCTGGGACGCCACTGGGGCCTGATCCTGGGCTCGACCCTGGTGTTGGGGGCCATGGTGGCCCTGGTGGTGCTCGACCGGCGGCACGACACCCTGCGGGCCGGGATCACGCCCCGGACCATCGGCTGGTACCTGGTGGCCGTCGCCGGGTTCCTGGTCGCCCTGTGGTGGAACGAGCGGCGGACCATCCCGACCTGGGTCCTCTGGTCGGTTCCGGTGGTGGCCCGACTCCTGTTGATCACCACCGAGCCCACGCTGAGCGACGACGTCTATCGGTACCTGTGGGAGGGCCACCTCCTGACCGAGGGCATCAGCCCCTACCGCCATCCCATCGACGCCCCGGCCCTCGACCCGGTGGCCATCCCCATCCGGGAACTGGCCAACAACCGGGGCCTGGCCTCGCCCTACCTGCCGACGGCCCTCGCCCTGTTCGCCGCCGCCGCCCTGGTCCTGCCCTCGACCGCGGTGGTCATGCAGGTGATCATGGTCGCCCTCGATCTGGCCACGGGCTGGTTGGTGTACCGGCTCCTCCCCCGGGCCGGCATCCCGGCCGGTCGAGTCCTGCTGTACCTGTGGAACCCGCTGGTCATGATCGAGATCGCCCACGGAGCCCACCTGGACGCGCTGATGGCGGCCCTGACCATGGCCGCCCTGTTCGTCGGCCTGCGACCGCAACCCGACCCGAACACCGGTGCCGTCGTCGCGGGCCGTCGGGGCCCGGGATCCGATGTGACGTCGGCCGTGCTCCTGGCGCTGGCCGTGCTGACCCGGCCCATCCCGGTCCTGGTCACACCGGTGTTGTGGCCCCGGTGGCGGTGGCGGGCCCGGGCCGCCTACGTGGTGACCGGCGTGGGCGCTGTGGTCCCGTTCGGTCTCGGGGCCGCCGGTTGGGGGCTGGGCGAGACCAACGAGGGGACCGGCCTCTTCGGGTCGGCCCGGGTCTACAGCCGCGAGTTCCGGTTCAACGGCGCCCTCAACGACGTGCTGGAGCCGGGCACGACCACGGCCGCCGTCGTGGTCGGCGGGTTGATGGCGGCGGTGTTGGCCCTGGTGTGGTGGCGGGCCACGATCGCGGCCCGGGGACCGGACCCGGTCCGGGCCACTCGGGACGGCCTCCGCCTGGCCGCCGTGCCCGTGGCCGCCTACGTGGTGCTGACCCCCGTCCTGCACCCCTGGTACCTGGTGATCCTGCTGGCCCTGGTGCCCGCCCTCACCCCGGCCTCGGGCGAGGGGCCACGCCGGTGGGCGGTCGTCGTCCCGTGCCTCTACCTCGCCGCCGCCGCGCCGTTCTCCTACCTCACCTACCTCGATCCCGACCGGTTCGCCGAGCTGGCCTGGGTCCGGCGGGTGGAGTGGCTCCCGACCCTGACCCTGGCGGTGGGGGCCGCCCCGGTGGTGGCCGGCCCCGCAGCCCGGGGCCGGCGGCGACGCCGGCCGGCGGACGAGGTCAGTCGAGCGGGGTCAACCAGCGCGAGCTGAGGGGGTGCGCGCCGGCCAGCACCGTCGACACCTCGGTGGCCAGGTCCCGGCTCAGGGGGCCGGGCGCCTGGTAGGTGTGGTCGTCGATCGAGGCCACGGGCCGGATGATCTGGTTGGTCGAGGTGAGCACGACCTCGTCGGCCCCGGTCACCTCGTCCCAGTGGACGTCACGGATCTCGGGGGCCAGGCCGACGGTCGGGGCGACGTCGAGGACCAGGCGCCGGGTGATGCCGTCGAGCACGGTGTCGAACATGGGGGCCAGTATCCGGTCGCCGGTCACGACCAGCAGCGACTGGGTGGCGGCCTCGGCCAACCGGCCCTCGGTCGAACGGAACACGACGTCGTCGAAGCCGTCGTCGAAGGCGTCGAGCTGATGCCGCAACGGGGCGGTGTAGGCCGCGGCCACCTTGAGCGACGGGGGCAGGATGGCGGCCGGGATCTTGGGCATGGTGGCCACCGTGAGGCGGGCCGGATCCCGCAGGACGGTTTCGTGACCTCCGACCGACTCGGCCGTGACCACGATCTGGGGGCGGCGGGACGCCGGGCGGGTGGACAGGGCCACCTCGGCCCAGGCCGCCACCAGCTTCACCACGTTGGCGCCGGGGTTGGCGGCCACGGTGGCCGCCACCGCGGCCTCCAGGGTGGCGAGGTCGTAGGGCGAGGTCATGCCCATGAGCTGCATCGAGCGGTCGAACCGGGCCACGTGGGCCCGGAGCCCGAGGGCGGCCGGACCGGCCTCGGTGGGGACCACGCGGAGCACGTCGAACACCTGGGACCCGCGGTGGGCGGCGTGGGACAGGACATGGATCGTGGCCTGGTGGAATGGGATCAGCTCCCCGTCCCGCCACACCAGGGAATCGGTCTGCGACACGCCCCGACCCTAGTGGCCCGGCCCCGGCGCTCCTCTAGGGTGGCCAGCCATGACCGAACTGGTGGCGCTGGCCCTGCGGGGCGGACCGGCCTACGTCGAGGCGGTGCAGCGGGTGTGGGACGCCGGGGACGCCATAGCCCCCCTCGACCCCCGCCTGCCCCCGGCCGCGTCCGAGCGGATCCTGTCGGCCCTGGCCCCGTCGGCCGTGATCGAGGAGGACGGCGAGCGTCGATCCCTGCCCGGCGGGCGCTCTCTGGAGCCGGGCGACGCCGCCGTCATCGCCACCAGTGGGACCACCGGTGATCCCAAGGCCGTGATCCACACCCACGCCTCGGTCGAAGCGTCGGCCCGGGCCACCTCGGCCGCCCTCGACGTCGACCCCGGCGTCGACCGGTGGTTGGCGTGCCTGCCCCTGGCCCACGTCGGCGGCCTGGCCGTCGTCATGCGCGCCATCGTGACCGGGACCCCGGTCGAGGTCCACGACGGCTTCGACCCGGCCGCCACGATCGAGGCCGCCGGTCGGGGGGCGACCCTGGTCTCCCTGGTGACGCGGGCCCTGAATCGGATCCCCCACGATGCCTTCCGCACCATCCTCATCGGCGGGGCGGCCCCTCCCCCCGATCGGCCGGCCAACGTGCTGGCCACCTACGGCCTGACCGAGACCGGCTCCGGCGTGGTCTACGAACGCCGCCCCCTCGACGGGGTGGAGCTCGACGTGTCGGCCGACGGCGACGTGCTGGTCCGAGGTCCGATGCTGTTCCGGGGCTACCGCCACGATCCCGACCCGTTCGAGGCCGACGGCTGGTTCAACACCGGCGACCAGGGCCTGATCGAGGCCGACGGGCGGTTGGTGGTCCACGGTCGTCGGGGCGACGTGATCGTGACCGGGGGCGAGAAGGTGTGGCCCGCCCCCATCGAGGCCTTCCTGGCCGAGGGCGACGACGTCGCCGAGGCGGCCCTGATCGGCCGACCCGACCCCGACTGGGGCCACCGGGTGGTGGCCGTGGTCGTCCCCGCCGACCCGGCCCGACCCCCCGGCCTGGCCGATCTGCGGGAGCGGGTCAAGGAGCGGTTCGGGGCCTGGTGCGCGCCCAAGGAGCTCGAGGTGCGGGCCGAGCTGCCCCGCACCGCCCTGGGCAAGATCCGCCGGGCGGAACTGGCCGAACCCGAGCCGGCCTGACCCCGACGGCCCGGCCCGATCCCCACCGGACGGAGCCCGGCACTAGCCTCGCCCCCATGAAGAAGTTGGTGGCATGGGCAGTGGCCGCCGTTGTCGTGACCGGTCTGTTCCTCGTGGGGACGACGGTGACGGCAGGGGCCGAGGACGGCGTGGACGGGTGCACGGCAGTGCCCGATTCGGGTCCGGGGTTCGACTTCACCGAGTCGTGCAACCAGCACGACCGCTGCTACCTCCAGCGGCCCTACGGCGACGACCGGGCCGCTCGCAAGCAGTGCGATGTCGAGTTCTACCACGACATGGTCGACTCCTGCCGCCAGGACAACGAGGGCTTCTGGGCCCGCCGGGGCTGCTACGGCCTGGCCGGCGTCTACTACCTCGGGGTCAGGGCCTTCGGTGGCTTCGGCTGGGCCGAACGCAACACGGCCGACGTGACCAACCCCGCGGCCTGACCGGCGACGGTCAGTCGAGCCCGGGGGCCGGGACGTCGCGCCCGGCGCGGCGCGGGGCGCGCACCGGGAACGGACGGCTGACCACGGCGGCCCCGGCCAGCGACAACAGGCCGAGGACGACCCAGGCCGGCCGGTACGAGTCGAACACGTCGACCGAGTACCCGACCAGGGGGGCGGCCAGGGTCAGGCCGCCGAGGAACCCGAGCAGCACCACCCCGGTTGCGCCGCCGGCCTCGGCCGGCGGCACGGACCGGATCACGGCCAGCATGCCCACCACGTTCCAGGCGGCGACCGTGAACGACAGGCCGACCACGGTCGGCCACAGCAGCCAGGCGGCGTCGTTCTGGGCCAGGTGCAGGAGGCTGATGGTGGCCGCACCACCGACGCCCATGACGACGAGGGCGGCCCGGAAACCGACCCGCCGGTCGACGGCCTGGGCCCATACCAGCCGGGCCACGATGGCGGTCACTCCCGAGACGCTGACGCTGATCCCGGCCACGGTCTCGGAGTAGCCGAGCACCTCGTTGGCGAAGAGCGGGTAGAACCGGCTGACGCCACCGGCGGCCAGCCCCAGGAGCAGGGCGTACACGGCGACCTGGTTCACGAAGGCCCGACCCTCGCTCGTCGCCGACTGTTCCTCGGCGACGGCGGGTTGGGCCTCGGGGACCACCGAGGCGGCGGTCGATGCCGGAGTGGACGCCGGAGTGGATGCCGGAGTGGATGCCGGGGTCGGCGCCGGGGTGGCGCTCGGTGTCGCCGCGGGGTTCGGGGACGAGGCCCCGGGGGCTGCGGTCCCCGCCGTGCGGCGGGTCCGGAGGGCGAAGGCGGCCCCGAGCCCCAGGGCCACGAGCCCGGCGGTGGCCACGGCCCAGCGCCAACCGAACGACGCCGCGGCCCCGGGCATGGTGGCCCCGGCCAGGAACACGGCGAACTGCACCCCGGACTGTTTGACGCCCATGACCGGCCCCTGGTCGGCCCGGGCCACCTGGTCGGCGATGACCTTGTTGGTGACCGGGTTGCTCCCACCCTGGGGGAGGCCGGAGATGACCGAGGCCGCCACCATGAGCCCGAAGCCGGGGGCGGCGGCGGTGGCCAGCAGCCCGATCCCGCTGATGATGAAGACCAGGACCATGGCCCGGTCGGCCCCGATCCGGTCGGCCACCCGTCCCAGGCGGGGGGCGGCGACGGCACCGACGCCGGTGTTGACGGCGCCGAGGACGCCCAACTGCCAGCGGGCCACTCCCAGTTCCTCGATCAGGGTGGCGGCCAGGACCGCGACCAGGAAGAGCTGGAAGGTGGCGGCCGTCATGGCTCCCGAGGTCCAGGCCATGACCTCCCACCGCCGGGACCGGCTCATCGTCGGCTCACCGCGGGATCACCACCGGCGCAGTCTAGGAGGCGACGCCACCGGTGTCGGATCGATGGTCGGTGGTCAGCCCCCGCCGGCGGTGGGTGGGCCCGAAGGGCGCCGCCCACCTCGGTCGATCCGGACCGGCACGGGGACCGGACGACGCCGTTGCCCCTCGCGGGTCAGCGCCAGGCCACCGGCCAGCAGGCCGACCCCGGACGTGATCAACAGCCACGATTCCCAGCCGGTGAAGGCCAACTGATCGGGAGCCCCGGTCTCCTCCAACCGGGCCGTGGCCTCGGCTCGGGCCAGCGCGGCCAGAGCCGGGTCCAGGGTCTCGGTCAACGGGGCCACCAGGGCGGTGCCATCCTGGGCCGCCACCGGATCGGCGCCGGGCAGGGGGCGGCCGTCGGCGTCGGCCGGGTCGGCGGTCACCGTGGCCGAGACCTGCACCCGGCCTGTGGCGGTGTCGGGCGCGGCGACCTCGACGTGGTAGGTCCGGGTCGCCCCCGGGTCGAGGTCGGCTCCGTCGGTGGTGGCCGTGGCCGCGCCCGGTGCCCCGGCCAGGGCCACGCCGGCCAGGACCGTGTTACCGGTGTTGGCCACCCGGTAGCAGTAGGTGACGGCCCGGCCGGAGGCCACCTCGGTCAGGGGGTTGCCCGGGCAGCGGGCCCCGCCGTCGGCACCGGCGTAGGCGGTCACGGCCAGGTCGATCCCGGGCCGAGGAGGTTCGACGGGGGCTTCGGGGGTATCGGCCAACTCGACCACGGCTTCGCCCGTGGCCCGGACCTCCTGGCCGGTGGCGGCGACGCCGGTGGCCGTGGCCAGGGAGACACTGGTCCCGTCGATCACGCCGTCTCGCTCGTCGGCCGGGGGGACGCTCTCGACGAAGAAGCGGGCCGACGCGCCCGGCTCCAGCCGTTCGACCACCGGGCCGACGGTCTGGATGAGACCGGTCAGTTCCGGTTCGTCCACCGACAGCCCGTCGATCGGCTGGGCCCCGGAGTTGGCGACGGTGAAGCAGTAGGTCAGGGTGGCGTCGGCCTCGGCCCGGATCGAGGTTCCGGCGTCGGCGCATCGGGCCCCACCGTCGACGCCGGCGTAGACGGTGGACACGACTTCGAGTGAGGCCGGAGCCGGGACCGACGAGGCCCCGACGCCGACGCCACCGGCGGCGGCCTCGACCCGGGCCACCACCACCGAGGTGTCGGCCCCGGCCTCGCCGGTGAGCCGCACCCCGTGGACGCCCGGTTGGCCGCCGTCGCCCAGAAGGCGGTCGATGGCGAGCACCACGATCCGGACCGGCTGGGGCGGGTTCTGGTCGGCGGGGGCGAATCCGGTGTTCCAGCCGGCGCCGGCCGGCAGGACGGCGGTCGGGCCTCCGGGCACGACCCCGCCGTCGGGGCCCAGGCCCTCGACCCGCAGTTCGGCCGCGGGATCACTCTGGGCCAGAATCAGATAGCGGTCGCCCCCCAACGGGGCCGACCAGCGAAGGTCTAGGCCGCCGCCCTCGGCGGCGCCGGGGTCGACCCGGACGTACTGGCGGAGGTCTCCCGAGGCCAGAGCCCGGGCCGCCGCCGGTTCGAACTCGGGTCCGTCGCCCGGGGTGACGGTGCCGTTCGCACTGACGGCCAGGGCCGGTCCGCTGTCGCCCACCGGCCGGGCCGACACGATCTCGACCGGTTGCGGGGTCAGGACCCGCGTCTCTCCGTCATCGACCGTGACCGACACGATCCGGACCGGGCCGAGTCCGTGCTCGACCACGTCCTCGGCCTGCCCGCTCCCTCCGTGGGGGCCGAAGGGACCTTCGAGATCCACACCGACGATGGTCACGGTCTCGGCGTCGATGGTCTGGGCCTCGGTGGGCGCCGACCAGGTCAGCACCAGGCCGACGGCCAGCAGGGCAGCAGCAAGCAGGCGGTACATGTCGCATCCTCGTGGGGCGGGAAGTACGAGCCCGGCGGGGTGGGAGGGCTCGCGTCATCCCTTCGGACGCGACGTGATGCTGTTGAGGAGGAAGGGGCGGGAAGGTCCGTTCGGCCCTGGGCCGTTCCGCCCAGGGTTCAGCGGTCGGCCAGCGCCGCCTTGGCCAGTTCGAAGTCCTCGGGGTTGGTGATGCCGATCCACTGCTCGGTCGAGGCCACGACCTCGACCGTGAGCCGATCCTCGGCCATGAGTTCGCCGACGACGGTCGGGAGCTGGCACTCGGCCTTGGGTTCCGCAGCATGCAGGTCGAGGAACGCCCGCCACCGGCGATCGAAGTCGTCGAGGGCCTGGTGGTGGAAACACCACAGGTTCATCGACACCGGGGTGTCGCCGGGGACGTCGCGCCCGCCGGCCGAGAAGCCGCCGTCGGGGCGGCGATGACAGTCCTCGGTCTCGACGATCTCGGTCAGCCGTCCGTCGGCCACCGCGGTCACGGCTCGGGTCACCGAACCCGACGGCGGCACGGTCCGCCCCAGCTCGAAGGCGACGTTGGCCCCGCCGCCGGGGGCGATGCCGTCGAGGCAGTCGGCGGCCAGGTGGAATGAGCTCGGGCCGTAGTAGTCGTCGGCGTTGATGACGGCGAAGGGCCGGTCGATGGCCCCGGCGGCGCTGAGCACGGCGTGCAGGGTGCCCCACGGCTTGGTCCGGGGCGGACCCAGTTCGTCCTGACGGACGAACACGATGTCGTGGTCGGACCAGAAACGGTCGAGGTGGGCTCGGACGTCGTCCTCGATGTCGGTCCGGACGATCATCACCACCCGGCCGAATCCGGCGGCGGCGGCGTCCCCGATGGAGAAGTCGAGCAGGGCTTCGCCCCGGGGGCCGACCTGGGCCAGTTGCTTCACGCCGCCGAAGCGACTGCCGAGTCCGGCGGCCATGATCACGAGCAGTGGTTCCACGGCCCCATGGTGTCGGCTGGTCCGTGCTTCCCCAACCACTGGCCCCAAACCACCCATTGATCTTTTGTAGAACACGCTACAAAATAGGGCGGGGGACAACCGACAACCCGTCTCCACGACGAAAGGGAAGGTTCAACGTGGCAACCCGCATCACACCACTGAAGCCGGGCGAAAGCCCGGATCCGGAGGTCAACCAGCTCCTGGCCGACGCCAAGGACGGCTGGTGGGCCGACGCCAACATGTTCGGCCTGATCGGCCGCAACCCGCAGAATCTCAAGACCATCGTGCCGGTCTTCGCCTCGTTCTTCGCCGAAGGCAACGTGGAGCCCCACCTCCACGAGTTGATGCGGCTGAAGACGGGCCAGATCAACGACTGCGCCTATTGAAACGCCGTCCGTACCGTCGCCGTGCGCGACGTCGTGGGCCCCAAGGAGGCGGCGTGCATGACGCACCAGCCGCAATCCGGTGATGCGCTGACCGATCGCGAGGCCCTCGGGATCTCGCTGGCCGAGCGGATGGCGCTCGACCCCCACACGGTCACCGACGAGTTCTTCGCCCGGCTCCGGGAGCACTTCAGCGACGACGAGATCGTCGAGATGGTGTTCGCCTGCAGCATCTTCAACTGGGGCAACAAGTTCAACATCACCATGAACATGGACTCCTCGGACGAGTCGGAGTACGAGACCGACATGCAGTACCGCCGCGAAGAGATCGCTTAGCGATCATGCGACTCGACGAGGTCGACAACCGGCTCCTCAACGAGGTGCTGCTGGCCGAGGATCGGGGCGTCGTCCTCGACTTCTGGGGGACCTGGTGCCAACCGTGCCGGACCCTCCGACCCCATCTGGAGGACCTGGCCGACACCTACGCCGACCGGTGGCGGATGGTGGCGGTCCACGTGGACGAGAACGAGGACGTGGTCGAGCGGTTCGGGGTCACCCGGACCCCGACGCTGGTCTTCCTCCGACACGGTGACGAGGTCCACCGCATCAGCGGCGCCGCCACCCCGGCCGCCATCGCCCAGGCCCTGGCCGACACCTGAGCCCCGGAGCCGTGGACCAGGCGGCGCCCCGGCGCCGTGCTGGTCCGCGGCCGGGGTCCGTGCTACAACCGGGGCCCGATGGCCCTGCTCCCGACGTCGCTGCCCGAGGGCCTGGCCTCCCGCCTCGACGCCCTGTTCCGAGGCGACGCCCATGCCCGGTCCCTGGGGATCGAGCTGGTGAGCTGGGACGTGGGGGCGGCCGTGGTCCAGGCCCGACTCACCCCCGACCACCACAACTTCCTGGGATCCGGGCACGGGGCGTTCACCTTCTCGCTGGCCGACGTCGCCATGTCGGTGGCATCCAACAGTGAGGGCCGGATCTGCCCCGCCGTCCACATCGACATCGCCTACCTGCGGGCGGTCCGCAACGGCGACGTGCTCGTGGCCACGGCGACGACCACCGCCGACAGCCGCCGCCTCGGCCGCCTGCGCTTGGAGGTGACCGTCGACGGTCGCCCGGTCGCTTCGGCCACCGGGACGACGTACCGGACCGACGACTGGCACTTCGGGGCCGAGGCCTGGCCGGCCGACTGGCGCGACGCCCACTGACCACCCGCCGCCCCGCCACCGGCACGTCGCCCCGGGGCCCGGACGCCTACGCTCCCCGGATGCCGGAACGGGGAGCGCCGCTGTGGACCTACGGGGCCCTGGCCGTGGCCGTGGTCGCCGTCTCGTCGTCGGCCCTGCTGGTGCGGTGGGCCGACATCGGCGCCGTGTCGCTGGCCTTCTGGCGGACGGCGGGCGGAGCCGCGGTGCTGACCGTGCCGACGGCGGCCCGCTGGGCCCGAGGCCGACGGCGACGATCGAGGTCGGACGGCCCGGACCACCCGGGCGGCCCCCACCGCCGGGATGACGGCGAGGGCCCGGATCCCGCGCCCCGCCCTGGGGGCCGGCGACGCGCACCGTGGTTGGCGGTGTCGGGGCTGGCCCTGGCCGTCCACTTCGCCACCTGGCTGGCCTCGTTGGAGCTGACGTCGGTGGCGGCGTCGGTCACGCTGGTCACCACCACTCCCCTGCTCCTGGCCCTGGGCCTGGCCGCCACCGGCCGCCGACTGGCCCCGGCCACCTGGATGGCCATCGCCCTCGCCGTCGCCGGGAGCGCCGTCATCGCCGGCGGCGACTGGCAGGCCGGCGGTCGGGCCCTGGCCGGCGACGGGCTGGCCCTGATCGGGGCCGGGGCCATGGCCGTGTACCTCGGGGTGGGCGACCGGCTCCGGGCGACCATGGGCACCACCGACTACGCCCTGGCCGTGTACGCCCTGGCCGCCGCCGCGCTCGGTCCGGTCGCCCTCACCGTCGACGGTGGGCTGGGCGGCTACGCCCCGGACACCTGGCTCGTCATCGGGGCCATGATCGTGGGGCCCCAGCTGGCGGGCCACACCGTGCTCAACCTGCTGCTCCGGCCGTTGGGGTCGGTGACGGTGTCACTCGCCCTGCTGACCGAGACCGTGGGGGCCACCCTGGGGGCCTGGTTGCTGCTGTCGGAGGCCCCGCCCCTCGGCGCCGTCATCGGGGCTCCGGCGGTGATGGCCGGGCTCGCCCTGCACCTGTGGGCTCAGAGCACCAGCCGGCGGGCCGCCAACCGCTCGTAGAGGGCCGTCGCCTCGGCCACCAGCGGAGCGAGGCTCGGGTCGAGGCTCGCGGCCAGGGCGGAGCGGTCGACGGGGCGGGGTGGGGCGAAGCCGGTCGACGCCTCGACCGCGCCGTACCAGTGGGGGGCCCACACACCGTCCGACGCCCGGGGCCCGGCGGGCCACGACAGCATCCGGTCGGAGAACGCCAGCCCCACCAGATCGCACAGGGCCCGCAGGTGGGCCTCGGGGTCGGCCAGGAAATCGGCGGCGTCGACCACGGCCTCGGCCCGATCCAGGAGGTCGAGCTGTTGGGGCAGTCCGATGTCGGCCAGGGTCACCTCGCCCCGGACCCGGGTGTAGGAGGCCAGCACCTCGACCGGATGGCGGATGAGCAGCACGTGACGCAGCCCGTCGAGCCAGTCCCGCCCGAGCGACGGCAGCAGGTGATGGCTCATGTGCTTCTGGTAGCTGACCGGCTCGGGCCCGGGCGGGTCGACGCAGCGGGCCACCGCCTCGCCCCCGTCGGTGGGCCCAGCGGCCAGGATGTCGTCCCGGCCCGGGTGGTCGAGCCCGGTGGCGGCCAGGTAGTGGGCGTAGAGCGGCTCGTCCAACACGGCGGTGTCGGTCCGGTTCTCCCAGGACCGCATGAGGGCGGTCGACAGGTTCCGAGGGCCCGACCACATGGCGATGCGGACGGTCACGAACCGGTGCTCCGACACAGCTCGACGTAGGCCTGCTGGAGCCGTTCGGTCACGGGGCCCCGGGCCCCGGTGCCGATGGTGCGACCGTCGATCTCGGTCACCGGGACGAGACCGGCGAACGTGCCGGTCACGAAAGCCTCCTCCGCCCCGTAGACCTCGGTCAGGCTGAAATTGCGCTGGCGACAGGCGAGATCGACCGTCGGGCACAGGTTGATCACGTTGGACCGGGTGATACCGGCCAGGCAGTAGTCGCCGGTCGAGGTCCAGACCTCCCCGCCCCGCACGATGAAGAAGTGGGTCGAGTTGCAGGTGGCCACGAACCCGTGGGGATCGAGCATCAGCGCCTCGTCGGCCCCGGCCTTGGCCGCCTGGATGCAGGCCGTGATGCAGTTCAGCTTGGAGTGGGAGTTGAGCTTGGGGTCCTGCACGTCGGGGCGACCCCGCCGCACGTGCACGGTGAAGAGCCGGATCCCGTCGACGGCCGTCGTCGGGCTGGGCGACTTGTACTCGGGGATGATGACGATGGTGGGGGGCGTGACGGTGAACCGAGGATCCTGGTACGGGGTCGACTTCACCCCTCGGCTGATCATCAGACGGATGTGGATGGCCTCGTCGGCCGCCTCGGGCGAGCGCATGCCGTTGGCGTCCAGGGTCTGGTCGATCATGGTGATCAGCTCGTCGGGGGTGCGGCCGATGTCGAGGTCGATGGCCTTGGCCCCCTCGTAGAGCCGGGCCAGGTGGGCCCCGATGAACAGCAGGCGGCCGTTCATGACCCGGATGCCCTCCCACACCCCGTCGCCCAGCATGAACCCCGAGTCGAAGACCGACACCACGGCCTCGTCGCGGTGCTTCAGATCGTCGTTGACCCGGATCACGATGTCGGCGTTGCGGGGATCGTCCAGGTAGTCGTGGGTGCCGTGGGCCATGGCCGGAGCGTACCGCTGGGCCGGAAATTCCCGATTTGCTCCATCGGTGTGTCCATCGTGGGGGATCCTGAACGTCGTGGGGGTGTCCCTCGAGCGACGAGGGCACGAACAAGGAGACACACGATGCGTTACATGTTGCTGCTCTACTCGGCCGAGAACGCCGGACCGACCCCCGGGAGCCCGGAGCACGCGGCCGAGATGCAGGAGTGGTTCGCCATCAGTGAGGAGATGGCCAAGGCCGGGATCATGATCTCGGGCGAGCCCCTCCACGGGATCGACACCGCCACCACGGTCCGGGTCCGCGACGGTCAGACGGCCGTCACCGACGGCCCCTTCGCCGAGACCAAGGAGATCCTGGGCGGCTACTACATGATCGACGTCGACGATCTCGACGCAGCCACCGCCTGGGCGGCCAAGATCCCGCTCGCCCCCTACGGCTCGGTCGAGGTCCGGCCCATCATGGAGCTGGGCGGCGAGTGACCGGACGCTGAGCGGCGGGTAGAGGATCCCACGTGGCCGGACCGTCCCGGGTGGCCGAGGTCTTCGCCGAGGAGTGGCCCGTACTGGTGGCCACCCTTCGGCGGGACCTGGGCGACCTGGGGCTGGCCGAGGAGGCGGCGGCCGAGGCCTTCACCGAGGCCGCCGCCCGCTGGGGTCCGGGCTCGACCCCCGACCGGCCCGGGGCCTGGTTGCTGACCACGGCCCGCCGCAAGGCCATCGACCGCGTCCGTCGGGACCAGCGTTTCGCCGACCGGCTCCCGGCCCTGGCCGAGCAGGCCGAGCGCCCGGGCCGACCCTCGTCGGAGCTGATCGACGATCAGCTGGCCCTGATCTTCGGCTGCTGCCACGCCAGCCTGAACACCGAAGCGCAGATCGCCCTCACCCTGCGCGAGGTCTGCGGTCTGTCGACCCACCAGATCGCCGCCGCCTTCCTGGTGGCTCCGGAGGCCATGGCCAAACGTCTGGTGCGGGCCAAGACCAAGATCCGTACCGCCGGCATCCCCTTCGAGGTCCCCGACCCGGCCGATCTGCCCGATCGGTTGTCGGCCGTGCTCGGCATCGTGTACCTCATCTTCACCGCCGGCCACACCAGCCCCGACGGGGTCGGTCTGGTGCGCGGCGACCTGTGCGACGAGGCCCGTTGGCTGGCCTCGGTCCTGGCCCGGTTGCTGCGGCACCGGGACGGTGCCGGGGACGGTCAGGGGCAGGCCCTGGGCGAGGTGCTGGGCCTCGGGGCCCTCATGGCCTTCACCGACGCCCGCCGCGCCACCCGGGTCGACGCCGAGGGCCGACTGGTTCTGCTGGAGAACCAGGACCGCAGCCGATGGGACGCCGATCTCATCGCCGAGGGCCGTCGTCTGCTGGCCGAGGGGGCCCGCTGCGGACCCGTCGGGCCGTACCAGCTCCAGGCCGGTATCGCCGGGGTCCACGCCACCGCCGTCGACTGGGACGACACCGACTGGAAGTCGATCGTGTGGTTGTACGACCGGCTGGCCGGGTTGACCCCGAGCCCGGTGATCGAACTCAACCGGGCGGTGGCGGTTGCCATGCACCGGGGACCGCAGGCGGGTCTGGCCGCCATCGACTCCCTGGTCGAGGGTGGCCGCCTCGACGGCTACCGCTATCTCCACGCGGCCCGGGCCGACCTGTTGCGTCGGCTGGGTCGGGCCGACGAGGCGGCCGCCGAGTACCGGACGGCGCTCGACCTCGGGGGGAACGAGGCCGAGCACCACTTCCTGCTCGAACGTCTGGCCGAGTTGGGCCACCCGGCCGAGCCTGAGATCTGACCTGGTCCGCCGGCCGCCGACCCGCGGCCGGCGGCCGGCGACTCAGACGAGGGCCGGGGTCGGCTCGGTCCGGCGATCCCGGACCGACCGGTAGACGTCGGCGGCGAAGGCGGCGTTCATGATGAACACGCTGGCGAACATGATGGCGTAGAGCCGGGGCTCGGACTCCCGGATTCCGAACTCCACGTAGGTCAGGCCGATCACGCCGATGAGCCAGGCCACGGCCAGGGTCTGCTTGATCCCGGCCAGCAGATAACCGGCACCGGGGAGGAAGAAGTTGGCAAGGGCGGCGAGCGGGGCGTTGTTCATGGTCGGCTCCTTTCGGTTGACGTTGCGACCATGGGCTCCAGCCTCGTCCTGGTGGCGGCGGCGCGGAATGGCCGATCGTCGCCAACGCTTTCGCGACCGTCCAGATCCCCGCTCGGCCGTGGATGACCGACCGATCAGGCCGCGGGGCGGTCCCGGTATTCGCTGGGGCGCAGGCCGGTCAGGCGGAGAAAGGCGTTGGAGAAGCTGGCCTCGTTGGCGTAGCCCACGGCCCGGGCCGTGGTCGCCACCGACTCCCCCTCCCGCAACCGTTGGCCGGCCAGGTGCATACGCCACCGGGTGAGGTACTCGGTCGGCGGCTCCCCCACCCGATCCTTGAACCGGGCGAAGAACGACGACCGCGACATGCCGACCTCGGAGGCGAGACCGGCGGCCGTCCACGATCGGTCGGGGTGCTCGTGGATGAGACGGAGGGCGGCGGCCAGGGCCGGATCCTGGAGGGCGGCGAGCCATCCTTCGGCCGACGACCCGGTCTGCTCGAGGTAGCGGCGCAGGATCTGGATGACCAGCACGTCGGTCAGGCGGGACGACGCCGCCTCGGAGCCGGTCGCCCCGGATCGGACCTCGGCGGCCAGGAGTTCGATGATCACGGGGACCCGGCCCACCAGGTCGTCGTCGCCCACGATGTGGATCACGGGCGGCAGCAGTGCGACCAGGGGGTGGATCTCGCTGTCATCGATGGCGACGGTGCCGCACAGCAGCGTGGTGTGGGGCCCCTGACCCGGCACCTTCAGCACCTCCATCCCGTCGGGCCCGTCGCTGGTGTCCATCAGGTTGCGAGGGGTGGGCCGACGGGTCGGGTCGTCGCACATGATGTGGTCGATCCCGGTCGGCAGGTAGACCACGTCACCCTTGGCCAGGGTCACCGGCTCTCGGCCGTCGACCACCAGGTGGCACCGGCCGGTGACCACGGCGTGGAACACCCCCACCTCCAGCGGTCCTGAGGAGATGCCCCACGGGGCGTCGAGTTCGGCCCGGGAGAACAGGGCGCCGGCCATCCGCATGGTTCCCAGGGCGGCCGAGATCGGATCGTCCACAGAGTCGATGCTAGGTCCGGTTTGGACGCTGAGACAAGAGGCTCGGTCGACCGCACATTCCCCGGCCTCCGGTGCCGTCGTACGTTCGATCCAACACCGGGCCGGCGAGATCCACCGGCCCCGCCCGAACCGAAGGAGCAGCTCCATGGCCACCGCCAGCGCCCGTGTCGTCAACGTCCTCAGCCGCCGCCTCCCCACCGTCACCCGGTGGGCCACCCGCCGCCAGGTCGACCGGTTCCGGTCGAGCGCCGGCACCAGGGGCAACGAACTGTCCGGTCACCCCGTCTTCGTGCTCGATGTGGTCGGCCGCAGCAGCGGCCGGTCCCGTCCGGTGGCCCTGATGGAGGTCCGGGACGGCGACGACCTCGTGGTCGCCGGGTCGAACGCCGGCAACCCCGACACCCCCAACTGGTATCGCAACCTGATGGCGGCCGGAGAGGCCCACGTCGAGGTCGGCGCCGACCGGTGGCCGGTGTCGGCCCGCCAGGTCGACGACGAGGACGAGCGCGACCCGGTACTGGCGCCTGCTGGTCGACGGCTTCGCCAACTTCGACTCCTACCAGGAGTTCACGACCGCCGCATCCCGGTCGCCGTCCTCAGCCGCCGCTGACCGACCCTCGGCCAGATCACCCGACCGATCACCCACCTCACACAAGGAGACCCGCAATGTCCTACCCCACCACCCTCAGCTCATCATCCGCCTCATCATCCGCCTCATCATCCGCCTCGTCATCCGGATTCCGCCTCCCCGGGTCCCGACGAGACGTCGGCGGACGCTGTCGCCGCCGACGTCGCCCGGGGCCTCCGGGACACCTGGCTCGACGGCGACGCCCAGGGCTACGGCGCCCTGTTCACCGACGACGCCGACTACGTCATCATCAACGGCGTGCACCTGAACGGCCGGGAGGCCATCACGGCCGGCATCGGCCACGTGTTCGCCACCGTGTATCGGGGCAGCTCGATCGAGATCGAGGTGGTGGCGGCCCGGTCCGTCTCCCCCTCGGTGATCGTGACCCAACTCCGCCACGTGGTCGACGCCCCGGCGCTGCCCGACCCCGATCCGATGATGACCCTGGCCACCGCCGTGGTGGTCGACACGGTCGAGGGCAGGCGGGTGGCCGCCTTCCACAACACCGCGGTCGCCGACCACTGAGCGGCCCACGCCGACGGTGGCCGTCACCGGGGCCCGACCGGACCGGCGGCAACGGGACGACCACCGTCGGCCGGGCTAGCGTCGGGCCATGGACGAGAGCCACTTCGATCTGACGACGGCCGACGGGGCCATGCCGACCTGGGTGATCCGCCCCGACGGCGGCGGCCCCCATCCCGTGGTGTTGTTCCTGATGGACGCCCCGGGGATGCGCCAGGAGATCCGGGACATGGCCAGCCGCCTGGCCACCGCCGGGTACTACGTGATGACCAGCCAGCTGTACTACCGGCAGGTGCGAGAGTTCAACGTGTTCGAGACCGGCGACCGGGACCGCATGTTCGAGCTGATGAGCAACCTCGGCAATGGCATGGTCGATGCCGACAACGGAGCTCTCATCGCCCACGCCGCCGACGATCCGGCGGCCGATGCCACCCGGGTCGGCGTGGTCGGCTACTGCATGAGCGGACCCTTCGCCATCACCACCGCCGCCGCCCACGCCGGGGTCGTGAAGGCGGCCGCCAGCTTCCACGGGGTCCGGCTGGTCACCGAGGCCGACGACTCACCTCACCTGGCCCTCGACCGGTTCGGGGGCGAGGTCTACGTCGGGGCGGCGGAGACCGACGACTGGGCCCCGCCGGAGATGATCGACACCTTCGACAAGGCCCTGGCCGACTCCAGCGCCTCGGGCCGCTGCGAGTGGTACCCGGGCACCCACCACGGGTTCGCCTACGCCGAGCGCCCCCAGTACGACCGGGCCGCATCGGAGCGGCACTGGGAACGGCTCCACGACCTGTTCGCCCGCACCCTGAAGGGCTGAGCCGGTCGGCCGTCACCCCCGATCGACGCCGACCAGTGCCCCGGCCGTACCCGTCGGCCGCGACCCGGCCGTCGGCGGTCAGGAGGTGGCGCGCTCCTCCACTCGACCGTCGGCGTGGCGGGCGAAGCGTCCTCGGGTGGGACCGTGGTCCGGGTCGTCGGCGGGCCAGGGCCAACCCCCGAATCCGGTGCGTTGGTAGTCGGCGAAGGCCTGTTCGATCTCGGCCCGGTTGTTCATCACGAACGGTCCGTACTGGGCCACCGGTTCACCGATGGGCCGGCCCTGGAGCAGCATCCAGGCGGCCCCCTCGGAGCCGGCCTCCACGGTCAGGCCCCGGTCGAGGCCCGGGTCGAGGAGGCCGCCATGACCCCGGTCCAGGGTCTCGCCCTCGATCAACAGCGGGCCGCCCTCGAAGGCGTACACGGTGCGCACGACCTCACCGGTCCGGGCCGGAGGCAGGATCCATCGGGCCCCGGGGGCCATCGCCACGTGCCACAGGGCGACGTCGGCCTCGGGCCGCGACGCCCACGAGTGCGGGGGCGGGGCCGGCGGCTCGACGCCAGCCAGGACCCCGGCGAGCA
>CBDHHN010000004.1:0-3610203 GCA_965263455.1 Acidimicrobiales bacterium | reverse complement strand
GGGTCGGGTTCCTGGGCCGGACCGAGTTCGAGGTCACCGACCTGGACCGGACCCTCGCCTTCGACTGGAACCAGGGTCTGGTCGACCTCGGACCGGGCGGCCACGCCCAGGGCGAGGCCGTGTCGCTCCACTCCGAGTCGCTGCGCTTCGTGTTCGACCACGACTTCGGGGTCGACACCCTCAACGTCAACGCCCGCTTCGACGGGACCCTGGCGGCCAAGAAGGCCATGATCCGCAACTTCGGAGTCCTCAGCCTCAACAACACCGGCCGCTTTCTCAACCTGGCCTCGACCCGGTCGATCCTGCGGCCCGAGTTCCTCAAGCAGGGTCTGCGAACCACCGGCCTCCTCCGCCAGCCCACACCCTGACCCCGTCCGCCGGGACCGAATCCCCACACGGCGGCGGCCTCCTCCCTCAGCCTCACACGGCGGCGGCCTCCTCATGCCTCACACGGCGGCGGCCTGTCGCTTCGGTTCGGGGCCGACGTAGCGGGCCAGGGGGCGCATGATCTTGTTGGCCGACGCCTGTTCCAGCAGGTGGGCGGCCCAGCCGACGGCCCGACTGGTGGTGAAGGTGGGGGTGAACATCGATTGGGGCAGCCCGGCGAGGTGCAGGACCACGGCGGCGTAGTACTCGACGTTGGTCACGATGGTGGCCTCTGGCTTCCATCGGGCCAGGAGGTCGAGCATCCGCTCCTCGATGGCCAGCGCCCGCTCCACCAGCTCACCCCCGAGCGAGATCGCCACCTCCCTGAGCAGGGTCGAACGGGGATCGTCGGCCCGGTACACGGCGTGGCCGAAGCCCATGATCGGCTGGCCTGCATCGAGTTGGGGTCGAGCCCAGGCCTCGGTCCGGTCCGGATCGCCGATGGCGTCGAGCATGTCGAGGACGCGGCTCGGGGCCCCGCCGTGGAGCGGGCCCGAGAGGGCACCGACGGCGGCTCCGAACACGGCGCCGACCCCGGCCCCGGTGCTGGTCACGACCCGGGTGGTGAAGGTCGAGGCGTTGAACCCGTGATCGGCGGTCAGGGTCAGATAGGTCTCGACGGCCCGAACCAGGCGGGGAGCGGGCGTGGTCCCGGCGACCATGCGGAGGTAGTCGGCGGCGTGACCCAGACCGGGATCGGCCCCCACCGGATCGGCCCCGGTCCCCGACCGGTGGAGGGCGGCGAGCACGGTCGGGATGGCCCCGGCGACCCTGACCACACGCTCCCGGCGGTCCTCATGGCGTAGATCGAGGGTGGCGACATCGTCGACGAGGAGGGGGATGGCGGCGGCGAGGGCGGCCAGCGGGCCCCGGGCCCGGGTCCCCAGTTCGACGACCAGGTCGAGGACGGCGGGCTCGACGTGGCGGGCTCGGGCCAACTCGGCCCGAAACGACGCCTCACCCTCGGCGTCGGGCACGGCCCCGTCGAGCAACAGGGCCGCCGCCGCCTCGAACGAGTGGTGTCGGGCCACGTCGACGGCGTCGAGCTGGCGATAGTGGTAGAAGCCTTCGGCGCCTCGGACCGAGCCGATGGCGGTGTCGGCCACCACGAGGCCCTTCAGCCCGGGCGGTGCGATCAGGGGCGGGTCGACGGGAGCGGGGTTCACGGGGGTGCTGTCCATGGTTCGACCATGAGGCCGGCGACTATGGTTGACAACATTGATCACATCAACGTTGATTCGGTCAACCTTGGTCCCGAGCGCAGCCCGTCGGACACGACGCCCGCCGGGCTGACGGCGGCCGAGGTGGCGGCCCGACTCGGGGTCAAGCGTCAGACCGTCTACGCCTACGTCAGCCGGGGGCTGCTGCCCCGCCGGGTGGCCCCCGACGGCCGTACCAGCCTGTTCGACCCGGCCGACGTCGACCGGCTGGCCGTCGGCCGGGGCCGTGACGACGGCGAGGTCCAGACCGTCATCACCACCGCGCTGACCAAGGTCGACGACCACACCCTGAAGATCCGGGGCCAGGACCTGATCGGGGCCGTGGGCCGGGGCCTGTCGTTCACCGAGGCCGTCGACCTGCTGTGGGGGGTGGGCGACGGGACCGAGTCCGAGGGCTGGCCCCGGGCCCGACGCGACCTGGGCGGCGACGGCGACGACGGCGGGAACGACCCGACCGACGTTCTCCCGACCGACGGTGCCGGGCTCGACGATGAGCTGCTCGATCGTCTGCGGATCGTGACCGCGCTGGCCTCCGCCTCGGATCCGCTCCGCCACGAACTGTCGGCGGCCGGGGTCCGGGCCACCGGACGGCGGCTCATCACCCGACTGGCCTGGGGGCTCGGGCCCCCACGCCGACCTGCGATCGAGGGGGTCGAGGACCGGGCCCTGGCCCAGGCCGTGTGGCGACGGCTGGGCCCGGCGTCCGCCGGTCCCGGTGGGGGCGAGGCCGGATCGAGAGCCCTGGACCGCGTCCTCGACGCCGAGCGCATCCGGATCCGGGCCGTCGACGCC
Organism: Acidimicrobiales bacterium; assembly: GCA_965263455.1. Lineage (GTDB taxonomy): Bacteria > Actinomycetota > Acidimicrobiia > Acidimicrobiales > SZUA-35 > CADEDH01. The sequence continues at coordinate 3,607,765 of CBDHHN010000004.1, read as the reverse complement.
GCCCTGGCCCTGCTCATCGACCACGGCCTGGCCGGGTCGACCTTCGCCGCCCGGATCGCGGCCTCGGTCCGGGCCGACCCCTACGCCGTGGTCGGGGCCGGCCTCGGAGCCCTGGGCGGCGTCCTCCACGGGGCGGCCAGCGCCAACGTCCACGACCTGCTGATCGAAGCCGAGGTCCGGGGTGATACCGACGCCGCCCTGGGCCAGGCCCGCCGCCGCCTGGGCTACCTCCCGGGGACCGGGCACCGCATCTACCGGACCCAGGATCCCCGCTACGGGGCCCTCATGGCCCTGCTGGTTTCGGCGTGGGGTGACGATCCCCGGCTGGTGTCGGTCTACCGCCTGCGAGACCTGATCGCCGAGCGGACCGACGCCATCCCCAACGTCGATCTGGCCCTCGGCGCCCTGACCTACCTGGCCCGAATGCCGAACCGGGCCGGCGAGGCCCTCTTCGCCGTGGCCCGCACCGGGGGCTGGCTGGCCCACGCCATGGAGGAGTACGAGGAGAAGCCCCTGCGCTTCCGGGCCCGGGCCCGCTACACCGGCCCCTGAGCCCAGCCGTCAGGTGGCGCCCGACCGGGTCGGTGACCCACGATGCAACGGAGGTCGGACCACCGCCGGTCCCGACCCGGAGGAGAAACCATGTTCATCGGACTGGCGTCACCCAACAGTTCCTACGGCGTACCCACGGCCGAGATGGCGGCCGACGTCGAGGAGCGGGGCTACGAGTCGCTCTGGGTGGGCGAGCACAGCCACATCCCGGCCAGCCGCCTGACCCCGCATCCGAGCGGCATCGACCTGCCCACCCTCTACTGGCACATGCGGGACCCGTTCGTGTCGCTCGGGGCGGCAGCCCAGGCCACCTCGACCCTCAAGCTGGCCACCGGGGTGTGCCTCGTGCTGGAGCACGAGATCATCGACCTGGCGAAGTCGGTGGCCACCCTCGACGACCTGTCGGGCGGGCGGATGCTGTTCGGGGTCGGCGTCGGCTGGAACCGGGAGGAGCTGGCCAACGTGTCCGACGTTCCGTGGGCCCAGCGCTACAACGCCATGCGGGAGACCATCGCCGGGCTCCGGGTCCTGTGGGGTGACGAGGATCGCGACGTTTCCGGGGACTTCGTCAACTTCGAAGCCTCGTGGGTCCATCCCAAGCCGACCCAGGTGGGCGGTCCGCCCGTCCTCCTCGGGTGCCAGGGACGGGTCGGGCTGCGTCACGTCGCCGCCTACGCCGACGGCTGGTGCCCCATCGACGTCGGCTTCCGGGACGTGGCCCAGGGCATCGAGTGGTTCCGTCAGGCGGCGGCCGAGGAGGACCGCGATCCCGACGAGGTGCCGGTGACCATCTACTGCTTCAACCCGCCCGATCAGGCCACCCTCGACCGGTACCGGGACCTGGGGGTGGAGCGGGTCGTGCTCAGCGCCCCCGACGAGGTCGACCGCCACCACCGCTTCCTCGACCGCCACCAGCCCCTGGTCGAGGCCAACCGGCCATGACCACGAACGACGCCAACCCCGGCCGCCAGATGGCCCTCGTCGGCTTTCTCCAGGCCCAGAACTGCACCACCATCCCCGCCGCCTGGCGCCACCCCGAGGCCCGCCACGACTTCACCACCCCCCAGTACTACGCCCACCTGGGCCGGGTCCTGGAGCGGGGCCGATTCGACCTCGGGTTCTTCGACGACCGGCTGGCCATGCCCGACCTCTACGGCAACGACCACACCCACACCGTCGAGCACGGCATCCGGGCCGTGAAACTCGACCCGACGGTGGCGCTCATGGCCATGGGCATGGCCACCGAACACCTGGGTCTCGGGGCCACCTACTCGACCACCTACCACGAGCCGTTCCACGTGGCCCGGCTGTTCTCCACCCTCGACCACCTGACCGGGGGTCGGGCCGCCTGGAACGTCGTCACCTCCGTCAACGACCAGGAGGCCCGCAACATGGGCCTGCCCCACGCCGTCGGCCACGACGAGCGCTACGACCGGGCCGACGAGTTCATGGAGGTCGTGCACGGCCATTGGGACACCTGGGAGGACGACGCCCTGGTCCTCGACCGGGAGTCCGGGCTCTTCGCCCACGGCCACAAGGTCCATCGACTGGACCACGAGGGCGAGCGGTTTCGCAGCCGGGGACCGTTCACGGTGCCCCGCACCCCCCAGGGCCATCCGCTGGTGATCCAGGCGGGCCAGAGCGGTCGGGGCAAACGGTTCGCCGCCCGCTGGGGCGAGCTGCTGTTCATCTCCCAGCACGACCTGGCCCGGGGCAGGGCCACCTACGCCGAGGTTCGGGATGAGGCGGCGGCCGTGGGCCGCGACCCGGACGGTATCCGCATGGCCAACCTCGTCTTCCCGGTGGTGGGGCGGACCCGGGCCGAGGCCGAGGACCGCCGGGCCGCCTACGACGACCTGGTGGAGGACATCGACGAACTGTCGCTGCTGTCGGAGGGGCTCAACTTCGACTTCGCGGCCAAGGACCTGGACGACCCCTTCACCGCGGAGGAGCTGGCCTCCCTGTCGGGCATCCAGGCCATCCGCGACGGGGTCCTGCAGGCCACCGGGGGCCGGGAGCCGACGGTGCGGGACTTCATGACGTTCTCCAGCCGAGCCGGTCTGGGGCGAGCCGTGGTCGGCGGCCCGACCGAGTTGGCCGATCATCTGGAGGAGTGGTTCACCGAGCGGGGATGCGACGGGTTCGTCATCGGCGGCAGCCACATGCCCGGCACCTTCGAGCGTTTCGTCGACCTCGTGGTTCCCGAACTCCAGCGACGGGGCCTGTTCCGCACCGAGTACACCGGCACCACCCTCCGCCACCACCTGGGCCTGGCCGTGCCGGAGCGGGGCGCGTGGCGTCGCTGAATCAGGGGCCTCCCGGCCAACGGTAGGGGCATGCCCTGATGACGGCCGCCCGTGGGTGAACGACCGTGGACCCATGAACAAACCCGGACCCGCCCGTCCACACCACGCACCGCCCCCGACCGCAACCCCCACTCCGCCCACGCCCCGCTCCCGGTGGCGTCTCGCCCCGTTGGCCCTCGTCCTGCCCCTCGCCGTCGCCGCAGGCTGTGGCGGCGAGGACCCAGCCACGGTGACCCCGGACCCCGCCCCGGCGGCCACCCCGGACCAGCCGTCGATCCCGGCCTCCCCGGCTGACGAGGGGAACCCCGACGAGGGGATACCGACCAGCTACTACGGGCGCGACAGCTTCGCCGACCACGAGCTGTCGGCCCTGGTGCCCACCGCTGACGATCTCGATGCGGAGTGGGGTTGGTTCCTCGGGTTCGAGTTCACCGATGCGCGCCTGGCCGGGCCCCTGATCGAACCCGAGCTCGCCGAGCGCTGCGGCTTCGACTCGTCATCGACACCGTCCGACGTGGTCTTCGTCCAGTGGGTGGCGGCCCCGGCCGGTCCCCGCAACGACTTTCCCCCCGGCGACGTCCCGTCGATCAGCGTGGAACTGGTGCGGGGCACCCCGGATGAGCAGCGGGCCGTCTTCGAGGATCGGACGGCGCCGGCCACGTGTCCGGGCGATGGCGAGCCGGGGGAGGTGGTCACGATCATGGACCCGCCGAACGCTCCGGGCGTCATCGAGGCGATCCGGTTCGTCCAGACGGTCCCCGGCGATCCCGGCTACCGGGACGCGGTCGTCGTCCTCCACGAGGACCTCGTGTACCACCTGTTCGTCGCCGCCGACGCCGACGCTCCGGCCGCAACCGCGCTCGACATCGACGCGCTCGTCACCGCCGGGTTCGAACGCTACGAGGCCGGCCGCTGACGATCGGCCTCCAGCCCCGCGGGTCGGTTCGGGCGGGGCCTGCGCCGGCGAGCGCCGCCATGGCGCACCCCCGACGCCGACCGGCAGACCGGCAGACCGGCAGACCCGCAGACCGGCGAGGTCAGCTGTGGGCGATCCAGGTCTCGTACATGGCGGCGTAGCGACCGCCGGAGGCCACCAGGTCGTCGTGCCGCCCGTACTCCACCAGGCGGCCGTCATCGATCACGGCGATCCGGTCGGCCCGCATGGCGGTGGCCAGCCGGTGGGCGATGACGATGGCGGTCCGCCCTTCCAACAGCACGTCGAGGGCCCGTTCGATCCGGGTCTCGGAGGCCAGATCGAGGTTGGAGGTGGCCTCGTCCAGCACCAGCACCCGCGGCCGGGCCAGGAAGGCCCGGGCCAGGGCCAGGAGCTGGCGCTCGCCCGACGACAGTGACGTCCCCCGCTCGTGGACGAAGGCGTCCAGGCCGCCGTCGGTCCGCTCGATCAGGTCGTCGATGCCGACGGCGACGCAGGCGGCCAGGATCTCCTCGTCGTCGGCCTCGGGTCGGGCGAAGGCGATGTTGTCGCGGATGGTGCGGTTGAACAGGAACGGCTCCTGGGGCACCACCCCCAACTGGCTCCGCAGCGAGTGCAGGGTGACGGCCCGAAGGTCGTGACCATCGATGCTTACGGTCCCGGCCTGGGGGTCGTGGAACCGGGTGACCAGCCGAGCCACCGTCGACTTCCCGGCCCCGGTGGGGCCGACCACGGCCACCGTCTCCCCCGGCTCGACCACCAGATCGAGATCGTGCAGGACCGGGATCCCGGGTTCGTAGCCGAAGGTCACCCCCCGCAGCTCGATGCGGCCCTCGATGGCGGGGAGCTCGGAGGCCGCGGGCGCCTCCATCACCGACGGCTCGGTCGACAACAGGTCCCGCAGCTTGGTGATGGCGGCCTGGCCCGCCTGGTACGAGTTGTAGAGCTGGACCAGTTGCTGGATGGGGGCGAAGAACGCCGTCAGGTAGAGGAGGAAGGCGAACAGCTCCCCGACCGACAAGGTCCCGTCGAGAACCATGGCCCCACCCACGGCCAGCAACACGGCCTGGCCCAGCAGGCCGACGACCTCGCTCGAGGGTCCGTAGATGGCGCCGACGGTGCTGGCGGCGACGTTGGCGTCGCGGTGCTCGCCCACCACGTTGCCGTGGTGGATGACGTTGTGGCGACGCCGGTTGTTGGCGGCCACGATGCGCATCCCGGCCAGGCTCTCGGCCAGGTCGGAGAGAACCCCGGCGATGGCGTCCCGGACCCGCCCGTAGCTCCGCTCCGAGGCCCCCCGGAACCACCAGGTCAGAACGGCCATCCCGGGCACGACGGCCAGCAGGGTGACGGCCGCCAGGAACGGGTTGAGGACGAACAGGACGACGGTGATGACGGCCAGCGTCAGCAGCTGGACGGCGAGGTTGACCAACCCATCCTGGAACAGGACCGACAGGGCCTCGATGTCGCTCGTCATGCGGGTCATGAGGACGCCGAGCTTGTTGTCGGTGAAGAAGTCCAGGGACTGCCGCTGGAGGTGGCTGAAGACCCGGACCCGGAGCTCGTAGGTCAGGCGCTCGCCCAGGCGGCCGGTGTAGAGGACCCGCAGGCGCGAGACCACCACGTTGACCCCGATGGCGGCGAGGTAGGCGGCCGCCACCCACCACAGCACGTCGAGCCGACGGGGCACGATGGCCCGGTCGAGCCCGATCTGGACCAGCAGGGGTCCGGCTTGGAAGGCCACCGTCTCGACCACGACGAGGACGACGGCCAGGGCCAGCCGCCAGCGGTGGGGCCGAAGGAACGAACGGAGGGTGAAGGGCTCGTCGGACTCGGCCCGCGGGTCGTAGACGACCTCGGGGTCGGCGTGATCGGGCTCGGAGGCGAGGATCCGCTCCGCCCGCTCGGCCAACTCGGAGGGCATGCCGGCGAACGGCAGGCCGCTGGCCGCACTGGCCTGCGCCGCGGTCTGGCCCCCGCCGAAGCCGCCGGGGGCGCCGCCCATGAACGTCACGACGAACTCCTCACGCTCCGCCCCCGCCCCCGCCTCCGGGGACCGTCGATGTATCGGGAACGGCGGACGATCCCGGCGATCCGGGACCAACGCCGTTGCCCGAGCCCGGGGCAGCCGGCCGCGTGGGGTCGGCGTCGCCGGCGCCGGCGGCGGGCGGTGCGTCGTCGCCGTCGAGGTTGGCCAGGATCTCGGCGTAGCGGGGGTCGGTGGCCAATAGCTCGCGGTGGGTGCCCGAGGCCGCCACCCGGCCGTCCTCGATCAGGACCACGCGGTCGGCCAGGGCGATGGTGGACAGCCGGTGGGCGATGATGATCGTGGTCCGATCCACCATCCGCTCCCGCAGGGCGTGGTGGATGCGCTCCTCGACCTGGACGTCGATGGCGCTGGTGGCGTCGTCGAGGACCAGGATCCGGGGGTTGGCCAGCAGGGCCCGGGCCAGCGCCACCCGCTGCCGTTGACCGCCCGACAGGGTGTAGCCCCGCTCCCCCACCACCTCGTCGTAGCCGTCGGGAAGGGCGGTGATGAACCCGTGGGCCTGGGCCGCCCGCGCCGCGTCGACGACGTCGGCCCGGTCGGCGTCGGGTCGGGCGTAGGCGATGTTGTCGGCCAGGGAGGCCGAGAACAGGAACGGCTCGTCCGACACGATGCCCACGGCGTGGCGGAGGCTGACCTGGGTCACATCGCGCACATCGTGGCCGTCGACTCGGACCGCGCCGGCGTCGACGTCGTAGAACCGGGCCAGGAGGCGGCCCAGGGTCGACTTGCCGCTCCCGGTCCGACCCACCACGGCCACCGTCTCGCCCGCCTCGACCGTCAGGGTCAGGCCCCGAAGGACCGAGATCCGTTCCTCGTCGTCGCCCCCTTCCGGTCGGCCGTCGGCCACCAGCGCCGACCCCGGCCCGTCACCGTCGCCGGCGTCGCCTGGGTCGACCTCGACCTCGACCTCGACCTCGGGGTCGACCTGCGCCGGCCGGCGATAGGCGAAGGTGACGGCGTCGAACGTGACGGCACCCCGCACCGGCTCGGGGAGGTGGGCGGCATCGGGCCGGTCGACGATCTCGGGCTGTTCGTCCAGCACCTCGTAGATGCGGCCGGCCGAGGCCCGGGCCCGCTGGGAGAAGATCAGGAACAGCCCCAGGGTCCGGAACGGCGCCTGGAGGAGGACGATGTAGGCGGCGAAGGCGAACAGCGTCCCCTCGGTGATCTCGCCCTGGACCACCAGGCGCCCGCCGTAGAGCAGCACGAGCAGGATCCCGACCCGTGGGAGGTTCTCGATGAACGGGTTGTGGTTGGCCCGGGCCCAGATGGTCCGTTCGCCGGCCCACCGCAGCCGGGTGGCGGCCCTGGCCAGATCGTCGATCTGTTGCCGCTCGGCGGCGAACGATCGAACGACCCGGACCCCGTTCAGGTTCTCGTCGACCAGGGTGGCGACCTCGGCCGAGCGCGACTGCACGATCCACGACAGGGGAAACACCTCGTCCCGCAACCGTTGGCCCAGCAGGAACACCACCGGCAGAGGGAGTACGGCGACCAGGGTCAGGACCACGTGGATCGAGAGCATGTAGCCCACGGCCACCGTGAACATGATCAGCGTCATGCCCAGGATCGGTCCGAAGACGAGGAACATCTGGACCGAACGGATGTCGGAGTTGGCCCGGGAGATGACCTGACCCGACTGGACCCGGTCATAGAACGAGAACGACAGCGAGTTCAGGTGGTCGTAGAGGAGGATCCGCAGGTCGGTGTCGATGGCGAACGCGGTGCGGAACAGGCCGTAGCGGAACAGGAAGGTGAGCACGGCCCGGGTCACGCCCACGACGCCCAGCAGCACGACGAAACCCCACAGGGAGGCGGTCCGCTCGGTCAGGGCGTTGTCGACCGCGGCGCGGATGATGGCCGGGATCGACACGTTGAGCAGCATCGACACCAGGGCCAGGGCCAACGAGCCGAAGAACACCCATCGGTGGGCCAGGACGACCGGGAACAGCCGCCGGAGCCAACCCAGGGACGGATCGGGATGGATCCTTCCTCGGGGCGGCGGATAGCGCCGCTCGACCGCTATCGGTTCGTACGGCGTGGCCGCATCGAACGATTCGGTAGGGGCAGACACGTTCCCGTCAGTCTACGCCGTCAGGTCCGCGCAGGGACTTGGTGAACCAGTGGTGGGCGTAGGGATTGTCGGCGTAGCGCTCGGTCGGCTCATAGCCGGCCCGGTGGTAGAGGGCGATGGCCTCCGACAGGACCCGGTTGGTGTCGAGCACCACCGTCGAACGGCCGCGCCACCGGGCCTCGTCCTCCAGGCGGGCCAGAAGGCGGGCGCCCAGGCCCAGACCCCGCCAGGCGTCGTCGATCCACATGCGCTTGACCTCGGCCGTGTCGGGGTCGATCTGCTGGAGCCCACCGCAGCCGACCACATCGTCATCGCTGACGGCCACGATGAAGGCCCCGTCGGGGGCCCGCAGGGTGTGGGCATCGCCGTCGGCGCCACCGTCGCCCCGGTCGAATCCGCCCTCGAAGCGACGATCGAGTTCGTCGAAGTAGCGGTCGAGGGCATGGCGGGCCTGAGCGCCGGTCGGGTCGACCACCTCGAACGCCACGGTGGCGGCCCGCAGCAGGCGTTCGGCCGAGCCCAGCGCCGCCGCCAACTCACCCCGCAACCGGGGAGACAGCGGTGCCAACAGGGCATCGGCCACGCCGTCGGCCCGATCGTCGATGCGGCGCCGCTCGTCCCGGCCGGCCTCGGTGAGCTGGACCACCCGCTGGCGACGATCGTCGGGGTCGGGCTCGACGGTCACCAGGCCCTCCGCTTCCAGGCGCCGGAGCAGCCGGCTCAGATGCCCGGAGTCGAGACCGAGGCTCCGACGCAGTCCGAGGACGGGCGAGCCACCGTCGGCTGCGATCTCGAACAGGACCCGCGACGGACCCAGCGGCCGCCCCGTGCCCAGGTACGACTCGTCGAGTACCCCGATGCGCTGGGTGAAGGCTCGATTGAAGCGACGGAGGGCGACCCGATGTTCCATGACCTCTGACTCTAGTCAGAGACCATGGAACCTTCGTACCGACCCTTCACGGCGACCCTTCAGACCGCCGCGTCCCGACCGACTGGAAGGCACGGCAGCCGCGGGCGGCAGGCTGTCCTCCCTCGATCGCCGCCGTTGTGCTGTGACTGACTTCCTGGCGATGGATCCCTCGACGGCGGCGGCGATACGAGCAGCACGGAACACCACCGACCGCACGGGAGCAACGGCGCCGACGACGCCCACCCCCACCGACCGTTCCGCTCGGCCTGGACCGCCCCCGGCGCCGTCCAAGGCCGAGGTGCGGGCCGTGATCCCCGACCACTGCTTCGAGCTGAGCCTGACCCGCTCGCTGGCCTGGGCCGTGTTCTCGGTGTCCATGGTCGTCGTGCCCTCCGTCCTGGCCTGGCAGCTCGTCCCGGTGACCTGGGCCTGGCTGCCCTACTGGCTGGTTCACGCGCTCGCCGTGGGCACCGCCTGCAACGGTGTGTGGGTCCTGGCCCACGAGTGCGGACACGGTGCCTTCGCCCGCCAGCGCCACCTGCAGGACGCCGTGGGCTTCATCCTCCACTCGGCCCTGCTCGTCCCCTACTTCTCCTGGCAGCGCAGCCACGCCATCCATCACGCCAAGACCAACCACCTGACCGAGGGCGAGACCCACGTTCCCCGCCGGGCCGACCATGCCGACGGCCACCGGGCCCTGCACGCCGGGCGGCTCCCCGTCTGGGCCCTCACCCTCCGCACCTTGGTGCTGCGGCTGGTGTTCGGATGGCCCGCCTACCTGGTGGCCGGGGTGACCGGCGGCCCCGAGCGCGGGGTGACCAACCACTTCTGGCCTCTGGCCCCGTTCTCGACGGCCCTCTTTCCGCGCCGGTTGGTTGCCAAGGTGCTGGTGTCGGCGGCCGGCGTCGTGGCCGTGATCGGGCTCCTGGTGGCCTGGGCCGTGGCCGTCGGATCCGTCGCCCCCGTCCTGGCCCTCTACGTCGGGCCCTACCTGGTGGGCAACGCCTGGCTCGTGACCTACACCTGGCTCCATCACACCAGCCCCGACACCCCCCACTACGACGACCCCGAGTGGACCTACGTGCGGGGCGCCTTCTGCTCCATCGACCGCCCCTACAACCGGGTGATCGACCGGCTGCATCACCACATCGGGACCACCCACGCGGTGCATCACCTGTTCCACCGGATCCCCCACTACCACGCCGTCGAGGCCACCAAGGCGGTGCGGACCGCCTTCCCCGAGCTCTACCGGTTCGACCCGACCCCACCCCACCGGGCCCTGTGGCGGATCGCCCGGGACTGCGTGGCCGTGGCCCCCTCGGCCGACGGCGACGGCTGGCGCTACCTCAAGCGCTGAGTCCGCCCCGGTCGGCGATTGGGCCGCCCCTCAGCCGTCCAAGTTCTCGAGGTGATCGGCCAACTCGGCCACCAGGGCCGGGAAGGCAGGCTCCGACGCCCGGGTGGCGAGGTGACGGGCCAGCACCGACAGCGGTCCGGGCCAGGTGACGAACCGGTGGGTGGCGCCGCCGTCGCGCCCGTCGTCGACGACCGGCCCGTCCGTACCGACCTCGCCGCTCAGGGCCAGGATCGGGACCTGCGCAGCCGACCACACCGGGACGGCGGTCTGGGCCGGCGGCGGCGTCAGGGCCACGCCGTCGACCACGGCCCCCGCCAGCAGGCGCCGAAGCCGGTCCACGGCGTCCGGCTCGCCGTCGGCCACCACCAGCGTCCGGCGCTCGCTGAGATGGTCGAGCACGGCCACCTCCTCGGCCAGGGCCACCGGATGGTCGGCCGTCAGATCGAGCCACAGGGCCAGGTGGACGTGCTCGGTGGCGGTGGCCAGCGCCGCCGCTTCGGCCAACCCCGCCCCGGACGAGGCCTCGACCAGCACGGCCCACAGTCCCAAGTCGTCGGCCTCGACGGCCAGACGGCGTCGACGGTCGGGGTCGGCCTCGGCGCGCAGGTCCAAGCCGAGCCTCATCGCCCTTCTCCCATCGACGACGCCGGTCGGCCGGCGGCGGTCCGCCCACCGACGGCCGATGCCGCAGGGGCCACCTGGTCGGTGCCGACGAGGGGCACCAGTTCGGTGCCGATCCGTTCGACGACCTCGGTCAGGGCCGACCGGGGAGGCTGGTCGTAGGCGATGCGGGCCACGACGAGGTCGACGTCGTACTCGTTGAGCCCGGCCGCCACCTCATCGGCCGATCCGACCAGGGCCGAGGCTTCGACCTCGTCCATCGAGGACTCGACGGCGGCGGTGAAGTCGACGCCCGTGTCGGCCGCACCCCAGCCGAGCCCGGCGTAGACCAGGTAGCTCGACCGGACCCAGTCCAGGGCCCGGCGGCGCTCGCTCGGGCTGTCCGCCAGCCACAGGTTGCGAAGCAGGCCGACCGGGGGCGGACGGTCACCGCCCGGACGACCGGCCTCGTCCCAGGCGCCCCGGTGGGCGGCGATCAGGGTGTCGACCACAGGCTTGGCGAAGGCCCCGGAGATGAACAGGCCGAGGCCTCGCCGACCGGCACGGCGGGCGGCGGCCTCGGTCCCGACCCCGACCCACATGGGGGCCGGCGGGTCGGTGGCCAGGTGATCGAGCCCGGCGACCATGCGCGTGAGCCGGTCGTCCATCGACAGGTCGCGAGCCTCGAACTCGGTCGGCCGGTAGCCCATGCCCACGCCCAGTTCGAACCGTCCGGCGAACCGGCGGTTGAGCTCGACGGCGGCCGCCGCCACCCGGGCCGGACGGTGCAACGGCAGCAGCAGGACCCCGGTCCCCACCCGTAGTCGCTCGGTCACCGACAGGGTGGCCGACGCGGCCGGTAGCAGGGCCGGGCAGTAGCCGTCGTAGTAGCGGTGATGTTCGGACAGCCACAGGCTGTCGATCCCCACCCGCTCGGCCAGGCGAGCGTCGTCCAGCAGGTCCTGATAGGCGGCGGTGAACGATCGGGGGGCGGTGGCCGTGGACTGCAGGCACCAGAGCCCGACACCCAGCCTCATGAGCCCGCCACCGCGGTGGGGGCGGGCTCGTTCGCCGGGCGGAAGGCGGGCATGACCTCCTCGGCGAACCGCTGGAGCTGCTCGCTGATGGTCTCGGGACGGGCGCCCACCGGTTGGGCCACCATGATCTCCTGCAGGCCGGGGTAGGTCTCCTGCACCCGGCCCAGGGCGTCGATCAGGCGCTCCGGCGGGCCGACCAGCCAGGAGCCGGCGGCGATGGCGTCGTCGATGGTGGGCAGTCCGGCGGAGGCGGCCCGGGCCGGGTCGGCCAGGCGGTCGAGCTGATCGGGGGTCAGGTTCCCGGCGAACCCGAGCGGTCCGAACATCTTCTGGTACTCCTCCAGGATCGGGCGCCCCGCCACCTTGGCCTCGGCCTCGGAGTCGGCCAGGTAGAACGAGAACCCGAAGATCAGGTCGGTCCCGAGTTCGGTCTCCCGTCCCCGCTCGGCCAGCTTGGCCTGCCAGCGGCGGGCCACGGTCTCCGACGCCCCGCCGGAGGCGGCGCCACCGCCGACGAAGCCCTTGATGTCGCGGTCCAACATGAAGTCGAGGGCGTGGTCGGTGGCCGAGACGATGGGCTGCCAGCACTCGGTCGAGTGCCGGGGTTTGGGTACGAGGGTCAGCTCGCTCAGCTCGTAGCCCCGATAGTCCACTCCCGCAGGCGGCAGCTGGTAGAAGCGGCCCTGGTGGGAGAACGACCGCTCGCGTAGGGCCGTGAGCAGCACGTCGACCTGTTCTTCGAACAGGGCCCGGGCGTCATCGGGGCCGACATTGGGTGGGCGGAAGGTCTCCAGCTCCCTGCTGTGATAGCCCCGGCCGACCCCGAGTCGGACCCGACCCCCGGTCAGCACGTCGGCCATGGCGTAGTCCTCGGCCAGGCGGAGGGGATGCCACACCGGGATGATGTTGAACCCGCACCCGAACCGAAGCCGCCGGGTTCGGGCCGCCAGGTGTGTGGCCAGCAGCAGGATGTTGGGGATGCACTCGTAGCCCTCACGCTGGAAGTGGTGCTCGGCCAACCACAGGGTGTCGTAGCCCAGATCGTCCATCAGCACGGCCAGGTCCTGGGCCGTGTCGAGCGGGCTGGCCAGGTGGTCGTCGTCGTACCATCGGTCGTTGACCGGCGGGGTGTCGAACCCCAGTCGGTGGTGGTCGACCTGCCCCACGAACAGGGTGCCGAAACGGGTGATCATGGCTGGTCCCCTTCCCCGGGACCGTCGCCTCTCCACCGGGGGCGATGGACCCTGGATCCGAGTTCTAGCGCCGCCGGCCCCGGCCGTCGAGTCCGGAGACGACCGGAGAGGATCAGGCGTCGTAGCTGGTGGAGGTGGTTGGACCGCCGGTCCCGGTCCAGTCGGTGTGGAAGAACTCGCCCCGGGGACGGTCGACCCGCTCGTAGGTGTGGGCCCCGAAGTAGTCGCGCTGGGCCTGGACCAGGTTGGCCGGGAGCCGCTCGCTGCGGAACCCGTCGTAGAAGGCCAGGGCCGAGGAGTAGGCGGGCACCGGCACCCCGGCCATGACGGCGGCGGCCACCACCCGCCGCAACGCCGGGTGGGCCCGGCCCATGGCGTCGGTGAAGAAGTCGTCGAGCAACAGGTTGGCCAGATCGGGCGTGCGACGGTAGGCGTCGGTGATGTCACCGAGGAAGCGGGCCCGGATGATGCACCCGGCCCGCCAGATCGAGGCGATGGTGCCGAGGTCGAGGTCCCACTCGTACTCCCGGGAGGCCTCCGCCGCCAGCATGAGGCCCTGGGCGTAGCTGATGATCTTCGACCCGTAGACGGCCAACTCGATGTCGTCGACCGACACGGTGTCGGGGTCGATGACGTCGGTGTCGGGGCCCGTCAGCACCACGGAGGCCCGGGCCCGGATGTCGACATCCGACGACAGCATGCGGGCCATGACGGCCTCACCGATCAGGGTCAGGGGCTGGCCCAGTTCGAGGGCCGTGGTCACCGTCCAGCGACCGCTCCCCTTCTGCCCGGCGGCGTCCAGGATCAGGTCGATGACGTCGTTGCCCTCGGCGTCGGTCGTGCCCAGGATGTCGGCCGTGATGTCGACCAGGTACGAGTCGAGGACCCCGGTCCGCCACCGGCCGAACACCTCGGCCATCGCCGCATTGTCGAGGCCCATGGCCTTGAGCAGCCAGTAGGCCTCGGCCAGGACCTGCATGTCGCCGTACTCGATGCCGTTGTGGACCATCTTGACGAAGTGACCGCTGCCGCCGGGTCCGAGCCAGGCGGTGCACGGCTGGCCGTCGTCGGCCCGGGCGGCGATGGCCTCGAACACCGGCTCGACCAGGGTCCGGGCCTCGGGGGAACCGCCGGGCATGATCGAGGGCCCGTTGCGGGCGCCCTCTTCGCCGCCCGACACCCCGGAGCCGACGTAGAGCAGGCCCTGGGCCTCCAGCTCGGCCTGGCGGCGGGCGGTGTCGGGGTAGAACGAGTTACCCCCGTCGATGATGACGTCGCCCGGCTCCAACAGCGGGGCCAGCTGACCGATGACGGTGTCGACCACCGATCCGGCCCGGACCATGAGCATGACCCGGCGCGGCCGCTCCAGGGCGGCCACCAGTTCCTCCAGGGTGTCGGCCCCCACGAGACGGCCCGCCTCGGCATGCTCGGCCCCGACCCCGGACAGGAACTCCCGGGTGGTGTCGGTGGTGCGGTTGTAGACGGCGACCCGAAGGTCGTGGTCGGCCATGTTGAGGACCAGGTTCTGGCCCATGACGGCCAGCCCCACCAGCCCGATGTCGGCGGCGGTCATGCGTTGGGACCGCCGCTCAGTGGGTGTGCGGGGGGACGGTCTGCCCCTCGGATGGCTGCACGATGACGATGCCCTGCCCCTGGAAGGCCAGCTGCGCCGCCTCGCCCGAGCCCCGACCGATCAGGGCCTTGGCCTTGATCGTGCGGTTGAGGGTCGTGGTCAGGTTGGCGCTCCAGGCCACGGCGGCGTCGGCGTCGGCGAACGTCGGTTGGTCGGTCTGGAGCACCACGGGCGGGCCGTCGGTCGTGATGGCGACCCAGCCGTGGCCCTCGAGCCGGGTGTTGAACAGACCACCGGCGGCGATGCCAACACCCTTGAGCCGCTCGATGTCCCACGACAGGGAGGGCTCGAAGGCCAGGATGTTCTTGCCGTTGACGGTGAGGGCGCCGCCCTCGAGCCAGATGATGTGGACGTCATCGGCGGCGTCGGCCAGGAACACCTCACCCTGCCCCGAGCACCGCATCAGGGGCAGGCCCTCGCCGGTGAACGCCTTCTTGAGGAACTTGCCGGCACCGCCGGCGCCCTCGTAGTCGAAATCGACGCTGCCCTGGAAGGCGACCATCGAACCCTGGCGGGCCAGCACATCGGCCCCCAACTCGACCTTGAGCATCTTGGAACTCTGCTTCGACACCCGCTCGTTGGTGTCTCGCTCGCTGTACTCCCCGCCGAGAAGCTCGGTGCGGATACCGCCGATGCCGACGCCGACCGAGGCCGGAGCCGCCGACGGAGCGGGGGCGGGGGCGGGGGTCGGACCCCCGGGGGCGGGTGGGGGCACGCCGGGGCCGCCGAGGGCGCCGGGCCCCGGTTCGCCCGGCGTCGGGGGAAGACCGGGCCCGGGCGGAGTGGCGACGCCGACATCGGCCAGTCCGGGCGGAGGGGGCCCGCCCGGGCCACCGAGGCCCTCGGGGGCGCCGATTCCGGGACCGGGAGGTGCCGGGGGCACCCCGGGGCCGCCCAGATCGGGCGGACCGCTCGGGCCCCCCAGACCACCGGGGCCACCGAGATCGGGCGGACCACCGGGACCACCCATCGGACCGGTGGACGGCTCGCCCAGACCACCCAGACCACCGGGACCGCCGAGATCGGGCGGACCACCGGGACCACCCATCGGACCGGTGGACGGCTCGCCCAGACCACCCGGACCACCCAAGCCACCGGGGCCACCAGGACCCGGGGGCACACCGGGACCGCCGATACCGGGACCGGGCGGCACGCCGGGTCCACCGGAGCGGGGGCCGACCTCACCGAGGCCGGGCGGAGGCGGCGGCACCGCGGCGCCCCCGGGGCTGTCGGGTCCACCGACTCCGGGGCCGGGGGGCACGCCGGGATCACCGGGGCCACCGATACCGGGACCGGGCGGCACACCGGGGCCACCGATACCAGGACCGGGCGGCACACCTGGGCCACCGGGGTCGACCCCACCGGCGGGGCCGGCCGGATCCGGGTCGATCGGTGTGGGCGAGAGAGGATCGGCGGCTCCGAGGCCGCCCGCCGGCATCACGGCCGTCGGCTCCCCCAGACCACCGCCCGACCCGCCGCCGACGACGGGCCCTCCGGGGCCGGCCGGGGTGGCCGGGGACGACTCCTGGACCGCGGGGGCCACCGGCTCGGGCGTCGGCGGAGCCGGAGCGGGCGCCGGCGGAGCGGCCGGACGGACCTGATCCGTCCATTGGTTCCCATCCCAGAAGCGCTCGGAGGAGCCGCTGTCTGCCGGGTCGTCGTACCAGCCTGCGGGAGGATTCGCCATGACGGCAGGCTAGTCACCTCAACTACCGTCTGCGCATGGCCGGACCCAACCGCACCCTCCGCGTGATGACCCCCGACGACCTCCACCGTCTGGAGTCGGTCACCGCCGTCACCCTGCATCCAACCGACGGTTCCGTGGTGTTCACGATCTCCCGACCGGATGGCGAACTCGACCGGAACCGCTCGTCGCTGTGGGCGGTGGAGCCGGACCGACCGGCGCGCCAACTGATCCACGGCGACGCCGACACCGGCGCCGTGTTCTCGCCCGACGGCGGGCGACTGGCCTTCATCCGATCGGCCCCGGGTTCACCGGCCGAGGTCCTCGTCCTCGACTGGCGGACCCGCACCCTGCATGCGGCGGCCTCGTTCGCCGACGGTGTCGGCGACCTGCAGTGGCTCGACGACGCACGGCTGGTGGCTCTCGCCGCCCGTCGACCCCGATGGCAGCGGGAGCTGGACGACGCCGACCTGGCCCGTCGGCCCCGGACCATCACCCGCCTCGACTACCGCATGAACGGCAGGGGTTGGACCCACGATCGCCGCCGCCAGCCGGTCATCATCCCGGCCTCCCCCGACGAGAGGCCCACCACCGACGACAGGTCCGGGGACGGCGGGTCGGGGTCCACCGACGGCAGGGCGACGAGCGCGGTCCAGTGGCTCGAGGATCTGGTCGAGGACGGGCCCTACGCCATCGACGCCGTCGATCACCAGACCCTGGCCTGCTCGCCCGACGGGACGGCGCTGGTCGTCGTGGTAGGGACCGAGCCCGACGACGACCTGCAAGGCACCAACGCCGTGTGGCTCCACCCCGTCGACGGCTCGGGCCCACCCCGACCCCTCACCCCGACGGGTGGTGTGTGGGGCATGCTCGGATGGCATCCCGACGGCCCGGTTGTGGCCCTGGGCCGGTTCGACGGTCGACGCTACGGCTTCAGCCGACCCCACCTGCTCAGGATCGACGGCGACCCCGGGGTCGAGCCCGGCCCACCGCAGCTCATCGGGCCCCACGACGCCAACGTGGTGCCCACCATCGGACCGCGCGGCGGCCTCGTCTGCGTCGACGGCGCCGTCCTCACCAGTGGTCCCCGCCGGGGCACCGTGGCCGTAGACGCCTACCGGCTCGACGACGGGAGCCGGGAGGCGGTGGCCGAGGGCCCGTTCCAGGTCCTGGCCTTCGACGCCTCGGCCGACGGCGAGCAGGTGGTCGGAGCCGTGACCACCCTGGATCGGCCGGCGGAGCTGTGGCGGCTGGCGCCCGGCACCCCCGAGCCGCTGGTCACCCTGAACGAGGCGATCCTGGCCGAACTCGACCTCGCCGTCACCGAGCCCATCGAGGTCCCCTCGACCGACGGCGCCGTCGTCCACGCCTTCCTGACCAGACCCCCGGCCTCGGCCCCCGGGCCGGAACCCGACGGGACCCGGCCCGGTCTGGTCTACGTCCATGGCGGCCCCCTGTCGATGTACGGCCACAGCTTCTTCGACGAGTTCCAGCTCGCGGCCGCCGCCGGCCATGTGGTCGTGGGCGGCAACCCCCGGGGCTCGGACGGCTACGGCGAGGACTGGGCCACCTCGATCGTGGGTCGGCTCGGCACCGACGACTGGGACGACGTCCAGGCCCTGACCGACCGCCTCGCCGACGAGCCCGGCGTCGACCCCGACCGGATCGGCATCGGGGGCGGCAGCTACGGCGGCTTCATGGCGTCGTGGGCCATCGGCCACACGGACCGCTACCGGGCCGCCCTGGTCGAGCGGGCCGTCACCAGCTGGTACTCGATGCTCGGCACCAGCGACATCGGCCATCCGTTCGGCACCGCCATGATCGACGCCACCATCGACGACGACCTCGAGGCCGTGATGCGCCAGTCACCCCTCACCTACGCCGGCGCCGTGACGACGCCGACGCTGATCCTCCATTCGGAGGAGGACTGGCGATGCCCCATCGAACAGGCCGAGCAGTACTTCACCGCCCTGCGCCGCAACGGGGTGGAGGTCACCCTGTTGCGCTTCCCGGGGGAGAACCACGAGCTGAGCCGGAGTGGGCGGCCCAGCAACCGGGTCGACCGCTTCGACGCCGTCCACGCCTTCTTCGACCGCCACCTCCGGCCGGACCCCGGCCACTAGCGGCGCGGGGGCCGCCCGGTCCGGATGAAGCCGATGGTCTCGGCCACGTTCCGGGCCACGAACCGTTCGAGCCGGGGGGCGGACACGAACCGGGCGACGGCGGCCAGGGGCAACGTCGACCCCAGCCGCCGGGCCTCCCGGGAGGCGGCCTCGGTGCTCTTGATCAGGTGGGCCAGCACGATGAAGGCGGCCGATCGATCGTCGAGGGCGGCCCGGGCCAGGGCCCCGGTCACGTCCTCGATCCCGCCGGTCAGGGCCAGGGCCACCGCCTGCCGCTCGTCCCCGGCCAGCAGGGCATCGTCCAACGCCGACGCCGTCCACCCGTCGCCGTTCCCACTCCCGTCGCCGGAACCGTCGGCCCCGTGGACGGCGGCCACGTCGGCCAGCGTCCGGAAGCCGTGGTCGCGGCCGGTGCGGCGGTGGTGGCGACCGGTGTCGTGGGCCAACCACGCGGCGAACAGCGCCAGGCGCACCGTGTCGGGCCCGGGCTCCTGGCGCCAGGCCCATCGGGCCGCCTCGGACAGGGTGAGGCCGTGGGTGACGTCGAGCCAACCGAACGAATCGCCGGTGTCGGTCTCGACCGTCAGGTCGTGGTCGAGCAGCCGGAGGCTGACGGCTTCGGTCACGGCGTCGAGCAGACCCTCGACCCCGTGGTCACCGGCCACGGCCTCGGCCGCCAGGGCGATCGGGTGCTCGTCGCTCTCGACCAGGGCGGTGGCCAGACCATGGCGGTGGGATCCGGCCGGAGGCGGCGGCGTGCCCCGGTCGGCGCCGGCGGCCCGGGCCAACTCCGCCAGGTCCAGGTCCTGAAGCGCCCTCGACGCCTTGGCCATGTAGGGCAGCGTGTCCTCCCGGGTGCCGTAGGTGAGGCTGAGGGCCAGGTAGGGCAGGACGGCGGGGGCGTGTTGCCACCCGATCTGGTCCAGCATCTCGAAACTCTTCTGGGTGTAGATGGCGCCGTGGCCGTAGCTGAGGTGGTGGGCCGAGGCGGCCCGGATGAACTGGGCTCTGACCCGACCCGGTTCGGCCCCTCGCTCCAGTTGGGCCAACGTCGACGCCATCGACCCCAACGCGTCCTCGGCCTCGATGAGGTCGTCCACCGGCCGATCGTCGGCGGCCGCGACGGCCTCGGGGGCGGGCCGGTCGTGGGGCCGGCGGTCCCGGGTCTCCTCGGCCAGGCCGGAGAGGCCCTGGACCAGGGGCAGGAGCCGGTCGTCGCCCTGGCGGGTCCCGGTCCAGGCCAGGCAGTCGGCGGCCATGGCCAACTCGTGGGCCAGGCCGTAGTCGGTGAGGGGCAGGGTCCGGGCCAGGGCGTCGGCCATGATCTCGGGCGGGGTGGCCCCGGCGTCGAGGAGGCGCAGGGTGTCCCGGCTGATCTGGCCCGGGTAGTCGGCGGCCAGGCCCCGGCGGAAGCTGGGCCACAGCCGGGCCCGCTCCTCGGCCGGCGTCGGTTCGGTGACCGACACGGTCATGGTGCCGTCGTCGGCCACGGTCACCCGGTGGCAGGCCACGTCCTCCTCCCCCAGCAGACAGCGTCCGGTCTCGACGTCGAACTTCCAGTTGTGCCACTGGCAGGTCACCGTGTCGGAGCCGAGCGCCCCCGTCACCAGGCCGTAGCCCTGGTGCGGGCAGGCGTTGTCGAGGGCGAAGACGCCCTTCGAGGTCCGGATCAGGGCCACCCGGTGTTCACCGACCGACACCACCTTCATGGCCGAGGGGGCAAGGTCGGAGAGGTGACCGACCTCGGCCTCGATCACGCGGCGGTCGGCGGTGTCGGGCCCCGGTCCGGAATCGGGGGCGGGTCGGGTCTGGCTCTCGATGTCGGTCATGACCCGGACGGTAGAAGTTCAACCTCGGTTGAGGTCAAGGGCCGAGCCGGCCGGCGCTCAGGAGAAGCGCTCGGCGCCGTCGGCGGCCAGCTGGATGGCCCAGCCCATCCGCTCCTTCAGACCCGGCAGGTCGACCCCCTCGCTGCTCTTCTTGCCCGCCAGGTAGCGGGAGTACACGCCGTGGAGGATGCAGGCCGTCTTGAAGTAGTTGAACGTCCGGTAGTAGTCGAGCCGACCGAGGTCGGCCCCCGTGAGCTCGGCATAGTGGCGGGCCAGGTCGTCCCGCCGGGCGAAGCCCGGGGCGGTGGTGGCCGACTCGTGCGAGACCCGGATGACGTCGTCGGGGTCGGTCCAGCCGTTGAGGGCGTAGGCGAAGTCGGCCAGGGGGTCGCCCAGGGTGGCGATCTCCCAGTCGAGCACGGCGACGACCTCGCCCTCCTGGCTGACCATGCAGTTGTGGAGCCCGTAGTCCCCGTGCACGACCCGGCCCGGGCCCTGGTCGGGCAGGCGTTCGTTGAGCAACCGATGCAGGTCGTGGATCCGGTCGTCGTCGTAGGCGGCGTCGGCCTTGGACGCCTCCCACGAGCCGTACCAGGTGCGCAGCTGGCGGGCCACGTACCCGTCGCGCCGCCCCAGCTCGCCCAGGCCGACGTCGTCGGGGTCGACGGCGTGCAGCGCGGCCAGCGTCTCCATGAACGAGTAGCCGAGTCGGCCCCGGGCCTCGAGCGACAGCCACTCCTCGACCAGTTCGGCCGTGTACATGGCCTTGCCCGGGACCTCGCTCATCACGTAGAAGACGGCGCCGGTGACCGAGGTGTCCTGGCACAGGCCGTGGGCCCGTGGCACCGGGACGGCGGTGGAGCCCAGTCCCCGGATGATGGTGAACTCCCGGGCCATGTCGTGGGCCTTGGGCAACAGCTCACCGAGCGGTGGGCGGCGGATGACGGCCCGACGACCGTCGCCGTCGGTCAGGACGAAGGTCAGGTTGGAGTGGCCGCCCTCGAGTTGGGCCCAGGTCAGGGGCGGGGTCAGACCCTCGACGTTGGCCGCGATCCAGTCCTCCACCGCCGGTCGGTCGTACCCGGGGGTCTCGGCGTCGGCATTGGGGGCGGCGTCGGGGGCCATGGTGCTCCTTGGTTCGGTCACGACCCGATGGCGACCCGGGCCGGGGTGGCCGCCACGCCGGGTACCTCGACCCGGGTGCGGAACACGGTCCCGCCCCGGTCGGGGTCCTCGGTGTTGTCGGCCGTGGTCACGTACAGGTCGCGGCGGTCGGCTCCGCCGAAGCACAGGCTGGTGACCTCGGAGGCGGGCACCAGAATCCGGACCCGTTCGGTGCCGTCGTCGGGATCGAGCCCCAGGACTCGTCCCCGCCCGAAGTCGGCCACCCACACCGTGCCCTCCTCGTCGACGGCCAGGCCGTCGGGGGAGAACCGAGGTGAGGGGGCGAGCCCGCGACGGCCGACATAGCGGTCGTCGACGATGTCGTGGCAGATCACGTGGTTGGACAGGGTGTCGCTGTGGAAGGCTCGGCCGCCGTCGGGGGAGAACCCGATGCCGTTGGTCAGATGGACCTGGTCGTAGAGCTCGGTGACGGTGCCGTCGAGCTCGATGCGATAGGCCTCGCCCGGCCGGGGTTCGGCCTCGTCGTCGAAGGGATCGACGCGGAGGGTGCCGCACACGATCCGGCCCTGCGGGTCGACCATGAGATCGTTGAACGACGGCCCGGGCTCGAACAGGACCGTGGTCACGCCGTCGCGTACATGGCAGACGTTGCGTCCGCTGAGGATCAGCCCGCCGTCGGCGTGGAGGGCGATGCCGCCCACCCCCCGCCGCTTGGGAACGACGACCGTGAGCTCACCATCGGGCGACAACCGTCGGACACCGCCGTTGGGTACGTCGCTGAAGTAGAGGTTGTCGTCGGCATCGACCCGGGGTCCCTCGATCAGGCCGAAGCCGTGGGCCAACGTCTCCAGCTCAACGGCCATGGCTGGCGAACCTAGCCAGGCGAGCGAACCCAGGACAAGATGGCGCCGGCCACCGCCGCCGGTTGCTCGGGGAGCAGGGCGTGGCCGGCGTTGGGGACGAGGGCCACCGTGGCCAACTCGCCCACGTGGTCGGCCAGGATGCGGGCGTTCTCGGGGACGACGATGGCGTCCTCGGTCCCCTGGACGACCAGCACCTCGTGGCGGAGGCGGGACCACAGCTCCTCGGGGGGCACGTGGCGCTCGGCCTCGGCCTGGGCGAAGGCGAGGGTCGGGTACCAGCCGTCGACCCAGACGACCGGGTCGTTGCCCTCGGCGAACAGGGCGAGGGCCACCGCCTCCAGGTGCTCCTCGGCGCTCAGCTCGGTGATGAACACCCGGCGCAGGGCGGTGGCCGGCTCGGGTTTGGCCGGCAGCGGGCCGGGAGGAGCCAACAGAATCAGGGACGACACGAGGTGGGGGTAGAGATACGACACCATCTGGGCCACCTGGCCCCCGAAGTCATGGCCGATCAGCACGGCGGGACCGCCCACGGCGTCCAGGACGGCGGCGACATCGTCGACCACGTCCTCCATGGTCAGCCCGTCGAGGGTGGCCGAGCTGCCGCGGACACCCCGGGGTTCGAGGGCCACGACCCGGTAGCCGGCCTGGGCCAGTCGTCGGGTCAGGTCGTCGAAGTCGCCCGGCCCTCGGCCCAGGGAGGGCAACATCACCATGGTCGGTCCTTCGCCCGTGATCTCGATCCGCAACCGACCCTTGCGCCCGTCGACCACGGTGGAACGCCGGTACCCGGTCTTCTCCTCCAACTCGGCCACCTGGGAGGCGAACGTCTCGACCTCGACGATGGAGTGGACCGAGTGGCCGGCATCCGACGGCGGCTTCAGGGTCCGGCCCAGGAATCGGAGGGCGTCGAGGATGCGGGGCCCCACCGAGGGGCCGACATGGTCCCCGCCACGGACCAGGCGGTACTCGTGGGCCACCCCGGCATCGAACAGTTGGCGGTGGAGCATCTCGGTCCCGTACTGGGCGTGGAGTTGATCCTCGCCCCCGCACTCGAGGTAGATGGCCACGTCGGCGGCGCTGACGCCGGCGACGTTGTCGGCCAGCAGGCTCGGGGGGTGGTTGTGGCGCCAGTAGTCCCCGTCGACCGGGTTGCCGAACAGGCGGCCCCGGACCGTGCCCGGGACCTGGACCTGATCCCGCAGGAGCACGTCCTCGGCCCGGTAGGCGGCCTCCACCGTCGGCTCGACGGCGGCCACCGCCCGCACCAGTTCCGGTCGCCGGAAGGCCAGGCGGAGGGCGGCGGCGGCACCGAGCGAGATCCCGCCGAGCAGCAGCGGTCCGTCGGTCGAGCCGGTCAGACTGCGGATCTCGGGCACCAGTTCGTGGATCAGGAACTGCTCCCACTGCTCCGAGCCGTCCCGACGATCGAGGTAGTAGGACCAGCCGGCGGCCGGCGTCACCGCCACCACGTCGGGCAGCACCTTCTCCTTCCAGGCGGCCACGAACTGGGGGTGGCAACTGGCCAGGAACCGCTCCGAACCGCCGCCGCCATGGAGCCACAGCAGGATGGGCAGGTGCGACGACGGCCCGCTACCGGCCCGAAGGGTGGCGTAGGGAACCGGACCGCGGACCAGCCCGGACTCGAGGACGCCCTTCTCCAACATTGGGCATCATGGTAATTCCCCTTGGGCCGAGGGCGCGGTGTACGTTCGCCCCATGAAGCTCAGCACCACCATCGGATTCAACGGCGATCCGGCCCATCTGGCGGCCCAGGCCCGTGATCTGGAGGCTGCCGGGGTCGACATGGTGTGGGGCGGCGAGATCTACGGCTTCGACTTGGTCTCGACCCTCGCCTACCTCGCCGGACAGACCGAGCGCATGCAGTTGATGACCGGCATCCTGCCCGTCTACTCCCGGACCCCGGCTCTGCTGGCCCAGACCGCGGCCACGATCGATGCGCTGTCCGGGGGCCGGTTCGTGCTCGGCCTGGGCACCTCGGGCCCGCAGGTCATCGAGGGGTGGCACGGGGTTCCGTTCGCCAAGCCCCTGGGCCGGACCCGGGACACCATCGAGATCTGCCGCAAGGTGTGGTCGGGCGAGAAAGTGACCCATGAGGGCAGGGCCTATTCCCTGCCCCTGCCCGAGGGCGAGGGTTCCGGGCTGGGCAAACCCCTGAAGTTCATGAACCGGCTGCACCGCCAGGACATCCCGATCGTCGTCGCCTCCATCGGCCCCAAGAACGTCGAACTGACGGCCGAACTGGCCAACGGATGGCAGCCCATCCACTTCGTCCCCGATCGGTTCCAGCAGGTGTGGGGCGACTCGCTCGACGCCGGCCGGGCCAAGCGATCGAGCGACCTGCCGCCGCTGGAGATCATCGCCGGCGGGACGGTGGCCCTGGGCGACGGACCCGAGGTGACCGAGGCCCGCGAGGCGGCCCGGGCCCACATCGCCTTCTATGTGGGCGGCATGGGGGCGAAGTCGAAGAACTTCTACAACGACCTGTTCAGGCGCTACGGCTGGGAGGAGGAGGCGGAGAAGATCCAGGACCTCTTCCTCAGCGGCCACCGGGCCGAGGCCACGGCCGCCGTCCCCGACGAGTATCTCGATCTCGCCACCCTGTGCGGCCCGGAGGGCCAGGTTCGGGAGCGGCTGGAGGTCTACAAGGAGGTGGGGGTCACGTATCTGAACATCGACCCCCAGGGCGCCGACCGCCTCGGCACCATCGAGAAGATCAAAGCCTGGATCGAGTAGCGGTCACCGAGTCGAACCGGCACGGGCCTGGTCCGGCTCGACGGTGTCAGGCCCTGGGGTCGCTGCCCGCTGCGGGCCAGGTGGCCCAGCGGGGCCGGAACATGATGGCGATCCGGGGCCCGGCCCGGGCCACCTTGGGCACGGCGTGGTCCCAGGTTCGTTGGCAGGAACCGCCCATCACCAGCAGGTCGCCGTGACCCAGGCGGAAGGCCAGCGAGGCACCGCCGCCCTTGGGCCGCAGCAGGAACTTGCGGGGCTCACCGACCGAGACCGTGGCCACCAGGGCCGTGTCCATCTCCCGGGCCACCTGATCGCCGTGCCAGGCCACGCTGTCGGCCCCGGAGCGGTAGAGGGCGATCCCGACTCGCTCGAAGCCGGTCCGGTAGTGCCGACCCAGGGCGGCCGCCATGTCACCCACCACGGCGAGCCCGGCCCCGGGCCCCGCCGACGGCGGCGAGCCGGTGAGGCGGGGGACGTCGACCATGCGGTCGTACATGGGGCGCCGGTGCTGCTCCCACTCGACGTGGTCGACCAGCCGGTCGAACACCACCTGGTGCCCTCGGAGCCAACCCGGGAGGTGATCGATCCAGGCACCGCGGCCGATGTGGTGCCGACGGAGGCCGGAGAGGCCGGCGTCGACCTCGGGTTCGTCGAGGCCGAGCAGGGAGGGCTGGGCCACGAGGCCGGGGGCTGACGGCAGGGGAAGCGGGGCCATGACCCCACTATGAACGATCGAACAGGTGTTCGCCAGTCTTCTCCATCAGCCCTGTCTGGCGGCCTTGCTTGCCGGCCCTGTCTGCCGAGACGACCCGTCGCCCCTCAGAGACGGGCCAGCGCCGCCTCGGGATCGAGGTAGGGCAGACCGAGGGCCTCCGACACCGCCCACTCGGTGACCGAGCCGCCGGCCACGTTCAGACCGTTGCGCAGGTGGTCGTTCTCGACCATCGCCGCCTTCGGCCCGCGATCGGCCAACTGCAGGACGAAGGGCAGGGTGGCGTTGTTGAGGGCGTGGGTCGAGGTGCGGGGCACGGCCCCCGGCATGTTGGCCACGGCGTAGTGCACGACGCCGTCGACGACGTAGGTCGGCTCGGAGTGGGTCGTGGCCCTGATCGTCTCCATCGAGCCGCCCTGGTCGACGGCCACGTCGACCAGCACCGACCCGTCCCGCATGGCCCGGACCATGTCGGCCGTGACCAACTTCGGGGCCCGAGCGCCCTTGACCAGCACGGCCCCGATCACGAGGTCGGCGTCGACCACCAGTTCCTCCAGGGCGGCCACGGTCGAGTAGCGGGTGGTGATGGCGGGGCCGAAGCGGTGGGCCAGTTCGTCGAGGACGTCGAGGTTGCGGTCGAGCACGGTGACGTCGGCACCCATGCCGACGGCGATCTCGGTGGCGTTCTCCCCCACCACGCCGCCGCCGATGATGACGACCTTGGCCGCCGGAACCCCGGGCACGCCACCGATCAGCAGTCCGGACCCCCCGTTGGGCGACTCGAGGCAGTGGGCCCCGGCCTGGACAGCCATCCGGCCCGCAACCTTGGACATGGGCGCCAGTAGCGGCAGCCCACCGGCGGCGTCGGTCACGGTCTCGTAGGCGATGCAGGTGGCGCCGGAGGCGATCAGCTCGTTGGCCTGATCGGGGTCGGGAGCCAGGTGCAGGTAGGTGAAGAGGGTGTGGTGCTCGTCGAGCAGAGCCCGCTCGGAGGCCTGGGGTTCCTTGACCTTCACGATGAGATCGGCCTGGCCGAACACATCGGCCGGCCCATCGGCCAACTTGGCCCCGGCGGCCCGGTAGGCCTCGTCGTCGGCCCCGACCCCGGCGCCGGCCCCACTCTCGACCACGACCTCGTGGCCGTGGGCCACGACCTCCCGCACGCTGGCCGGCGTCAGACCGACCCGGTGCTCCTCGTCCTTGATCTCGCGGGGTACGCCCAGGCGCATGGCCACACTCCTCACCGTCGCCGGGCCGCTCGCCCGGTCGGCGGCGCCGATGCCGCCGGGCGCCACTCTAGTTGCCGAGCAGGTGCAGCTCTGTGCGAATCGGTGAGCGAATCGGCCAGATCAACGAATTTTCTTGCGTCTCACGGCCCCTCTGCGCACTATTATCCTGAACATGGATCTAGACGCGACGGATCTGACCATCCTCGGGAGGCTTCAGGCCGACGGTCGCATCACCATCACCGACCTGGCCGACCTGGTGGGCCTGTCACCGTCGGCCTGCCTGCGACGCGTCCGCAATCTGGAGGGTGCCGGGATCATCGACCGCTACGTGGCCCTCCTCGACCCGGCCCCTCTGGGTCGGGCCACCACCGTGTTCGTCGAGATCACCCTCAGCAGTCAACGCGACGGCCATCTCGACGCCTTCGAAGCCGCCATCGAGCGGGTCCCCGAGGTCATGAGCTGCCATCTCATGAGCGGCGAGGCCGACTACCTGGTCCGCCTGGCCTGTCGCGACGTCGGCGATTACGAACGCATCCACCGCGAGCACCTGTCCCCCCTGCCCGGCGTGGCCCGCCTCCGGTCCAGCTTCGCCATGCGCCGGGTCTGCGACCGGACGGCCTACGCCCTCGACAACGGCTGACGTGCCCCCGGCCCGCACACCGCCCGGGGCGCCCCCTGTCCGTTCGACCCGGCACCGACCATAGGCTGGCCCCGATGGACACCGAACTGGTCTACCTCCACGATGCCTACCGTCGACAGTTGACGGCGACCGTGGTGGAGTCGGGCGAGGCCGGGGTCGCCCTCGATCGAACGATCTTCTACCCCACCGGCGGCGGACAGCCCCACGACACCGGAACCATGACCGGTCCCGACGGAGCGGCCACGGTGACCAGGGTGACCAAGGACGGCGGCGTCGTCTGGCACCGGCTGGACGGTCCGGCGCCGACCCCGGGGACCGAGGTCGCCACCGAGGTGGACTGGGACCGACGCCACCAGTTGATGCGCACCCACTCGGCCATGCACGTGCTGTGCGGCGTGATCTGGAACACCTACGGCAAGGCGGTCACCGGAGGCAACATGGAGCCCCTGACCGGCCGCATGGACTTCGAGTTCGACCCCCTGCCCGAGGGCTTCGCCCAGACGGTGACCGATGCCGTCAACGCCGAGATCGAGGCCGACCGCCCCATCGAGGTCTCGTTCCTCGACCGTCCGGCCGCCTTGGCCGATGAAGCCCTCATCAGGACCAAGGTGAACCTGATTCCCGACTCGGTGACCACCATACGGGTGGTCGACATCGTGGGGCTGGACAAGCAGGCTGATGGTGGTACCCACGTGCGATCCACCGCTGAAATCGGCGACTTCCGGATCATCAAGACCGAGTCAAAGGGCAAAGGCAACAAGCGCGTTCGGATCGAGGTGAGATGACGCCAATGGCGTCCAGCCAGGACCAACGCGAAAATTGTGGATTCAACGACAAGAAGATCAAAGGGATTGAAATGACACCGCAGGCTTGACAAATCCTGTTTGTCGTTGTTTTCTAGATACACATCGCTCGGCCGGCGGAGCCGATGCCTTTCCAGGGTCGACACACGCCAAGGTCGGGATGGCCCCTCGTTGATCGAGAGGGCCGCATGTCTCCTCGGACATCGTTGCGGCGGGAACCAGACGATGTCCGAGGACGACATGTTTTTGGGCCCGAGGTTTCCCGCCGGGTTGGAGCCCGGTCATCCGCCCGTCCTGGACGGCCAAGGGTGAACCATTTTGGAGGTCGGCCCTCGGATACTGCCCCCGGCCCGGTTGGCCCTAAGGTGCGAAGGCCCGTCGACGGGCACCTGCATCAGACCGACCGCAGCTGCGGTGGAGAAAGGGAGCACACATGCCGCGAATGAACCTTGCCGGCGCCTCGGCCGTCGTGACCGGAGGCGCCTCCGGGATCGGGGAGGCCTCGGCCCGACAGCTGACCGACCTGGGGGCCCGGGTGGTCATCGCCGACCTCAACGAGGAGCGGGGTCAGGCGGTGGCGTCGGAGTTGGGCGGCCTCTTCGTGCGCTGCGACGTCTCGAGTGAAGAGGACGGGCTGGCCGCCGTCGGCGCCGCAAGCGAGATGGGCCCCCTCCGGGCCCTGGTCAACTCGGCCGGTCTCGGCGCCGCCAACCGGACCGTGAACCGCAGCAACGAACCGGCCCCCCAGGACGCCTTCGACTTCGTGATCAAGGTCAACCTGCTGGGCAGCTACAACATGTTGCGCCTGTCGGCCGCGGCCATGGCCAAGACCGATCCCGTCGACGACGACGGAACCCGAGGCGCCATCGTCAACATGGCCTCGGTGGCGGCCTTCGACGGCCAGATCGGCCAGGCCGCCTACTCGGCGTCCAAGGGCGGCGTTGTCGGGATGACCCTGCCGATCGCCCGGGACCTGGCCCCGATGGGCATCCGGGTCAACACCATCGCCCCCGGCCTGATCGACACCCCGATCTACGGCGAGGGCGAGGCGTCCGAGCAGTTCAAGGCCCATCTGGGCCAGTCGGTGCTGTTCCCCAAGCGACTCGGCTACGGCGAGGAACTGGCCTTCATGGTCATCGATCTCATCACCAACCCCTACATGAACGGCGAGACCGTCCGGGTCGACGGCGGCATCCGCCTGCCCCCGAAGTAGGCGCTCCCGAACCCCGGCGGCCCGCCCGGCCGTCGGGGTTCCGGACTTCCCCCCGCAATCGAACACCTGTACGATTGCGGGCATGGGAACCGACGCCGATCGGCCGGCCAGTCCGACGCTCGTCGCCGCCCGGCGGCGCATGGAGGCCCGCCTGATCGCGGGCCATCCGCCCGTCCGGGGCGAGCTCAAGACCCTGTGGGAGGCCTACCAGGCCGCCGTGGTCGACGGCGCGGTCTGGGGCGAGCGGCGCCTTCCCGACGAACTGGTGGCGGAGATGAAGGCCGACCACGATTCCCTGGTCCGCGAGCTGCGGCGGCGCTCGCCGTGAACACCTGGGTGGTGACCAACGGCGAGGAGTTGTTCGTCGCCGGGTCGTACCTCCGGGCCGACATCCAGGTCCGTCTGTACCGATGGCTGATCGAGGCCGTCGCCGCCGATCCGTGGGCCATCGGCCCTCCCGACGACTACAGCAACCGTTCGGCCCGCCTGCACTGGCTGGACGACGTGCTGGTGGTCATCGACATCGACGAGGAGGCCCGCACCCTCGACGTGCTGTCGATCGAGGTGCTGGTCGGCTCCTCCGGCCTGGCCTGATCAGGCCAGCATCACGGTCAGCGCCGTCCACGCTCCCAGGAAGACGACGCCCCCCGGGAGCAGCAGGTGGGCCATACCGGGGGCGATCGGGGTGCCGTCGAAGCTGCCGATGTAGGTTCCGTTGGTGGAACCGACGTCGGTCACCGTCATCGTCCCCGACGGGTCGAGGCGGAGCACGGCGTGGCGGCTGGACACGGCCGGATCACCGGTGAGGGCGGCCAGGTCGAGGTCGGGATGGATGGCCCGGCCCTGGCTGGTGCGGCCGATGTGGATCTCGGGGCCCACCACCTCCAACCGCTGGGGGATGGGCGGAGGCTGGGGGAAGGACAACTCCCCCTCCGACACGACGCTCTCGAAGTAGGCCCGGTGCACGGCGACGTCGATCACGACGGCCCCGATCCGGTTGGCCGCCGTGGGCTGGGTCGACGGGGCGCCCAGACCGGCCTGGCCGGTGTCCGGGGCCCCGAGCGGACCGGGGGCGCCGGCGGGGTCGGGAAGTTGCTCGAGCCGGACCCCGCCCGGATTGCGGGGTGAGCCCGGGGCCGACGGCGTCGCCGCAGGGGCGCTGACGGTGGCCGACCGGGAGGCCGGGTCGGCACCGGCGGCACCGAGGGGCGACGGCCCCGGGACCGAGGGGGGCGGCGCCGACGGAGCACCGTTGCCCGGTCCGGACGGCGGATCGAAACGACGGGGATCGGGTGCCGCCGGCGGATCGAAGCGGCGCGGATCGGGGGACACGGGAGGATCGAACCGGGCCGGGTCGAGCCCACCGGGCGGATCGAAGCGCCCGGGATCGGGGACCGTGGGCGGGTCGACCGAGGGCGGAGGGGCGGCGAACTCCTCCAGCGGACCGGGGAGGGAGCCGGTGATGAAGTCGTAGCCGCACTTCTCGCAGAAGATGTCGTCCGGCCCGTGCGGGGTGCCGCAGTTGGCGCATCTCAGTCGGTCGGCGCCAGTCATGTCCTAACTTCTCCTTACCCGAACGGTCCGGGTCGATCGCACGTCGAGCGCCATCTCGTCGGTCCGGTCCACGTCGCGCTTCAATCGCACCGTACCGGTGGCCGGGTCGTCAACCTCCACCACCTTCTGGAGCAGCCGGACGGTGTCCTCGTTGCCGGCCTCGTGGGCGATCTGCACCGCCCGCCCCAGCTTGACCGTCGCGGTGGCCTCGTCGCCACCGTCCCGTGCCGCCAGCCCCTCGGCGATGGCGTCGGCCAGCTCGGCCTGGCCCGTGTAGTGGGCCACCTCCCGGTTGATCCGGGTCGACAGGCCCTCGTCGTCGGTCCACACCGCCCGGACCAGGGCGGCCGGCTGGTCGGCTCCGTCGATCACGAGCATGACCCGGGCCGCCAGCCGTTCGTCGCCCACCGAACCGACCGGGATCCGGATACGAAGGTGGTAGTCCCGTTCCTCGTCACCACCCCACGCTCCGAGGGGGTAGTCCCGGGTCAGGTCGTTGACCGTCACGGCCGAGCCGGTGAGATCCTCCAGCGTCGGGGCCACCTGCTTCACGAACTCGATGGTTGATCCCTTCGGAGCCCACAGCCGGAGCGCCACCGAGCCGACCTCCTTGCCCATGGCGGCCTGGGTCAAGCGGGTGAACTCGGCCTCCATGTCCTCGGGCCGGGGAATGATGTCGACCGTGCCCAGCAGCCCCGACGCCACCCGTCGAAGCTCGTCGACGTTCCAGTCGGCGCCCAGGCCCCGGGCGTCGCACTGGAACATGCCGGCGCAGGCCGCGATCGACCGGTCGAGGACATGGGCCTCCTCGTGCTGGTTCTTGCCATCGGTGAGCAGGATGGCGTGGGCGATGGCGTCGGGCTGCAGGTTGGCCAGGTAGGCCGCGGCCTGGAGCCAGGTCCCGATGGCGGTCCCGCCCGTGGCCTCGACCCGATCCACCCGCGCCCTGGCCTGGGCCCGGGTGTCGTCATCGGCCTTGGCCAGCCCCTCGTTGGGGTAGATCATGTAGGCCCCGCTGTTGCCCCCGACGACGGCGAAGTGGGCCCCGTCGCGGATGGTGTCGATGGCGGCCTTGGTCGCGGTGCGGGCGGCCCGGATCTTGCGCCCGCCCTCCTCGGTCATCGACCCCGAGGTGTCGATCACGATCATCTGGACCAGTTCGGAGGTCGTGGCCGTGCCGTCGCCCGTGGACCGGACGGTGACGATGGCGTCGACGGTCTCGGCCCCGGCCGGGAGGTACTCGTTCTGGAAGACCTCGGCTGCGAAGTCGCTCATGCTCTTGTTCTACCCCTGCTCGACGGGGGCCTGCTCGGCCACCGCGTTCTGCTCACCCTGGACCGGGCCCACCGACCGGCGGGACCAGACTGCCACCGTGATGTTGTCATGCCCACCGCCCTGGATGGCGTGGTCGACCAGACGCTGGGCCAGATCGCCGTCCTCGACCACCCCGTCGGCCTCGAACAGGGCGACCAGGGCCTGCAGATCGGCCGGGTTCTTGGCGTAGCGCCACATGCCGTCGCTGCACAGGACCAACCGGCCCGGACCCGTGATCGAGTGGCTGACGATGTCGGGCGGCACCCGGCCACTGTCGGCCCCCAACCAGCGGACCAGGCTGCCCTCGATCTCGTGGTCGGTGGTCATCAGCGAGGCCCCGCCGGCCCCCACCCAGTAGGCCCGGCTGTCACCGAGCCACGCCACCACCACCAGCAACCCGTACGACCGCTCCACGGCCACCGCGGCCACCAGGGTCGACGAGGGCGGCCCGTGTTGGACGGCGGCCGCCCGCTCGGCCTCGGACACCGAGTGGGCGGTGGCTGCGGCCGCGTCCTGGGCCGCGTCGACGGCGCGGGCCAGCACGGCGGCCACGGTCTCGGCGTCGCTGTCGCCCGTGACCGACTCCACCACCACGGTGGCGGCCGCCGTCGCCGCCGCCTGGGAGGCATCGGCCGATCCGGCGGTCGACGAGACACCGTCGCACACGACCAGCACCACGCCGCCGGGCAGTTCGGCCAGGGCGAAGGCGTCCTCGTTGTCGTGGTGGCGCAGACCCCGGTCGGTGAGGGCCACCGCCCCGCCGGCCTCGCCCTGGGCCCGGTGGCGGGGGTCGGGTTGGCGGTGGCCGCACGAACCGCAGTAGCCGTCGGCGGCGACCGCGGCCTCGCCACAGGCCACGCAGGCCGGCATCGGCACCTGATCCAGATCGGCACCGCAGGCCTCGCACCAACGGGCCCCGGCCGGGGCCGGTTCGCCGCACGAGTGGCAGCGTCGGTCGACGACGTTCATGTCAGAACAGGCTCCGGGGTCGGACGCGATTGGCCCGGTCGATCAGCTCGATCCGGCGGGCCGGATCGTCGGTCAAGCGGGCCAGGGCCCGGTAGGTACCCTCGATGCCCTCGCGCAGGGCCCGTTCGTCGACCTCGACCCCGAGCACCGAGCCGGCGCCCCGGTCGATGGCGCCCGCGGCCAGGCCGTCCAGGGTCCGCGAGTAGACGTCGGCCGAGAGCGCCGCCCGCTCGGCCGTGTCGAGCTGGAGCCGTTCGATGGCGGCCGAGGCCGCCTTGAGGTCGTCGAGCGACACCTGACCACCCTCGGGTCCCACCAGGGCCCGCACCGTGGCCACCTGGGCATCGTAGTGGGCGGCGGAGCTGGCGGGAACCCGATCGAGGGCCTCGACCACGCCGTCACCCTGGCCCAGGACCCGGCGGCAGCGGGCCAGCCCGAAGGCGGCCGACACGTAGGACGC
Organism: Acidimicrobiales bacterium; assembly: GCA_965263455.1. Taxonomy (GTDB): domain Bacteria; phylum Actinomycetota; class Acidimicrobiia; order Acidimicrobiales; family SZUA-35; genus CADEDH01. The sequence goes on along the minus strand of CBDHHN010000004.1, from coordinate 3,573,847 downwards.
GTCGGCCGAGATGACCAGCTCGTAGACCTGGGCCGCCCGGACGTGCTCGCCCGCCTGCTCGGCCGCCAGGGCGACGGCGAGTTTCGGCGCGCTCTCCCCCGGCAGCTCGGTCCACACGTCGCTGAAGCGATCGGCGGCGGCGACGGCGTCGCCGTGGCGCAGCAGGTGGAGGGCCCGATACCAGCGGACCCGCCAGTCCCACGGGTCGTCGGCCTCGACCGCCGCCAGGTCCTGCTCCGGATCGGCCCCCAGGCGGACGAGTTGGCGGGCCCGGTGGATGGAGGTCTCGTTCCCGGCCTCGACCTGGCCCTCGGCCAGGCCCCGGTCGAGCAGGGCCAGGGCCCGTTCGGGATCGTGCTCGGGGAGGGCGGCCAGGAACGGGGCGGCGGCGTGGTCGGGATCGACCCGGCTCGACGGCAGGACCCGCCAGTCGGGCCGGTCGACGTCGTAGGCGTCGGCCGAGGCCGTGAGCAGGTGCACCAGCTGGTCGCCGTCGAACAGGGTCGAGGCACCGGCCCGGGGGCGGCCGCTCGACACCGCCACCATCTCCCGCAGGACGCCGGTGAGCTGCTGGGCCATCTCCCCCGCCGACTGGAACCGGTCGTCGGCGTGACGGGCACAGGCCCGGAGCAGGAACCGGTGGAGCGACTCCCACCGGGCGAACAACGGTTCGTCGCCGGGGCCGGGCAGGGCGTGGACGTAGGGGCCGTCGTGGTAGACGAAGTTGAGCATCAGCACGGCCAGGGTCCGGCCCACGGTGTAGAGGTCGGAGGCGACCGACGGGCCGTCGGTCGCCATCTCCGGGGCCTGGAACCCCTGGGTACCGAAGATGGCGGCGTAGTGATCGTCGACCCGCATGACGGCGCCGACGTCGATCAGCTTCACGTCGTCGCCCACGGCCATGATGTTGGCCGGCTTCAGGTCGTTGTAGACCAGCCCGGCGTCGTGCAGGTAGCCGAAGGCGGGCAGGACGCCGAGCACGTAGGCCATGGCCTCGGGGGGAGGGAGCGGATCGGGGACACCGCCGTTGGCCCGGCGCCGCTTCTTGAGCTTGGCGTTGAGCGACTCGCCCCCCACCATCTCCATCACGATGTAGCCGGCGCCCCGGTGGGTGACGAAGTTGTAGATGTTGACGATGTTGGCGTGCTCGATCTGGGCCAGGAACTGCCGTTCGGCCACCGCCGCCACGACGGCATCGGGGTCGGACTCGTTGAGCAGGCCTTTGAGTACGACCCAGCGATCGGAGACCGCCTTGTCCCGGCCGAGGTAGATCCAGCCCATGCCGCCGTGGGCCAGCGGCCCGAGGATCTCGTACTGACCCCCGACCAGTTCCCCCGCCGCCAGGGACGGCTCGTTGGTGACGAAGTCGAACGGGGTGCGGCACGAACCGCAGAACCCCTTGACCCGGCCCGGACGGCCGTCGGCCCCACGACCCACGGCCCGACCGCAGCTGGAGCAGAACCGCTCCTCCTCCGGTACCTCGCCCAGCACCTCGACGATCTCGTCCCGGCTCATGACGGCGGCGGCCGGGTCGCCCACCGGCGTCGGGGTGACCGTGACCAGACCCCGCCCGATCCCGGTCCGGGCCGAGGCCGTCCGTTGGGACCGTCGGGTCCGGCGGCTGGGGCCGTCGCCGCCCGAGGTCCCGAGGCGGGTCGAGGTGGTCGGCGGCCGGGGGGCGGCGAAGGTCGGGGTGGAGGTGGGGGCGGTGCCACCGGCGGCCGGGGCGGCCCCGAGGTCGGCGGCCGGGGTGGATGGGACCGGGGCCGGAGCGGCGGCCAGACCGCAGGTGTCGCAGTAGCCGTCGGGGGCGATGGTCCCGTCACAGCCGTTTCGGCCGCAGGCCGACCCGGCCGCCACCGGGGTCGGGGGCGGGGTCGAGGAGGGGGTCGAGGAGGGAGTCGGGGTCCCGGGCGGGGAGGAGGCGGGGGTGGCCGCCGGAGCGGACGCGGAGGATGACGAGCCGGTCGGCGTGGTCCCGCCGGCCGACCCCTTGACCCCGCAGGTGTCGCAGTAGCCGTCGGCGGCGATCGAGCCGCCGCAGTCCGGTTCGGTACAGGTCGTCATGACCGCAACCTCCGTGCCAGGTCGTCGATGAGATCCCGGGCCCGGTCCAGGTCGGTGGGCGCGGTGTAGAGGGTCGACCGGGCCTGGTCCACCACGTCTCCCAGCGTCAGGTCCTCGGCTCGCCCCACGGCCGACATCTTGGCCTGATACGCCTGCAGTCGGCCACGAAGCTCGTCCCGCAGCTCCAGCGGGCCCCGGTTGGCGTCGAGGGCCCGACGGAGCTGATCCCGGAGGCGGTCGGCCTGACCGAGCCAGGCGTCGAGCAGGCCCCGCTGCTGATTCCAGCCCAGGGCCGGGCGGGCGCCCTCGGCCCCGGTCCCGGGCCGGCCCAGGACCCGGTCCAGCCGCTCGGCCAGACCGCCGGGCCCGTCGAGCACGGCGACCGACGGCACCCGGACCAGCTCGTGGTCACCGGCGACCTTGGTCCGGGCTTCGGTCCCGGCCGCAACGGCCCGGGCCCGGAGGAGCCGGAGCTCGGCCAGGAGCTCCTCGGCCCGGGCCAGGTCGTCGGCCAGCGACTCGTGACCGGCGGCCTGCCGGGCGACCTGACCCGCCGCCTCGGCCACCAGGGCGTCGAGCCGATCGCCGTCGGCCGCCACCACCGCCAACGGATCGCCCACCAGCCGTTCCCGCAGGTCGGCGGCGAGGGCCTCGGCCCGACCGATCAGGGGCTCGGGCACCCCCAGCTCGTCCATCTCGGCCCGGAGCCGGGCCAGGCTGGCCGACGCCGCGTCGACCCGGGGCAGGATCGACCGCCACAGCTCGTCGACCTCGGCCACGAGCGGCTGCACGGCGTCGAGTCGGCGCCGCACCTCGACCACCGTCTCGGCCACGGTGTGGGTGCCGGGCCAGGATGCGGGACCCCCGACCCGGGGCCGGGCCAGTTCGGGCCCGGCGACCCGGGCCCGGGCCTCGTCGGTGGGGTGGAGGTCGACCTCCAGGCGAATCTCGGCCAGGGCGGTACCGGCCGACTCCAGCAGGGGCCACAGGTCGACCGACTCGACGCCGGACGCCCCGAGCCGGGTGGCCGTCATGGCCCCGGGGTCGTCGGCGGCCAGCATCAGGAACGAGGGCGACTGCTCCAGGTCGCCGAGATCGGCCCGCAGGCCGCGCACGGCCCGCTCCAGACTCGTCAACGCGACCAGGGGATCGCCGGCGACCGGTGGAGGGGGCGACGGGTTGTACCGATCGTTGGCCACCGGGGCCGAGTGTAGTCAGCGCGGCCCCTTGGCCAGGGAGAACGGCAGGCGGGCGGACCACCCTCTAGTCTGACCACGTCATGTCCACGGTCACCCCTCCCCCACCGGCCACCCCGGCGCCCCCCGGTCCGTCCCCGGCGGCCACGGCGGCGGCCTCGGTCGGGGCTCCGGCATCGGGGGATCGGGTCCCGTCCTGGAGTACGGCGACCACCCCCGGTTGGTACCGGGTGCAGGCCGTGCTCGTGGTGGCCGTCCTCACCCTGTTGGCCGTGATCGGGGTGGTGGCCGCCATCGTGCTGCGCTCCTCGACCGGTACCGTCCGCGACGAGGTGGCCCCCTCGCTGATCGCGGTCCAGGGCCTGTCGGCCGCGGTGGCCGAGGCCAACTCCAACGCCACCGCCGCCTTCCTGGCCACCACGACCGGGGCCGAGGACCGGCAGCGCCGGGTGGCCTACCTGGAGGCCCGGGCCCGGTCGGCCGAGCAGCTGGAGCAGGTCGCCTCGCTCATCGGCGACGACCCCGAGGGCCACCGCGACCTGCAGGACGTCGCCGTCGCCCTGACCGACTACAGCGGCACCATCGAGGCCTCCCGCACGGCCGCACTGGCCGGCGACGACGCCGCGGTCGACGATCTGCGAGCCGCTCTCGACCTGACCGGGACCGAGGTGGCGGCCTCGGTCGCCGCCGTCACGGCCGCGGGCCAGGACGCCTTCGACGAGCGGTCGGCGGCAGGCCGGCTGTGGACCATCGGGGCCGTGCTCGTGGGTCTGGCCGCCCTGGCCCTGCTGGGGTGGATCCAGTTCCGCATGGTGGCGCTCACCAACCGGCTGGTGAACCCCGGCCTGGCCGCGGCCACGCTCCTCGTGGCCGCCACCGTGGTGTGGACCCTGGCCGGTTCCGGGGCCCGGGGGTCGGCCCTGGCCAACGCCGACGACGGCGGCTACCAGGCCATCGTCACCACGTCCCGCCTCCAGGCCGCGGCCAACGAGGTCCAGACCGGCCTCAGTCTCCGCCTCCTGGGCGACCGCGATCGGGCCGGGATCAGCGAGCCCCTCGACCGGCTGGTGGCCGACGCCGAGATCCTGGCCGCCGGGGCCGACTCGACCCGGGAGGAGGCGGCGGCGCAGGCCCTCCAGGTCCGACTCGACCGGTACCGGGCGGCCACCGTCACCATCACCGACCTGGCCGACCGCGGCGCCACCGACGAGGCCGTGGCCGCCTTCCAGGGCGAGGGCCTGTCCACCTTCAACGGGCTCAACACCTCGATCGAGGCCGTCCTGTCCGACAACCGGCGCCAGTTCACCGACGGGGTCGACGGGGCGGCCGACGCCGTCCGTTGGCTGCCGTTCGTGGCCGTGGCCCTGCCCGCCCTGGCCGCCCTGGCCGCCGTGGCCGGGATCCAGCGCCGTCTCGGCGAGTACAGCTAGGAGGGTCCGTCCGATGTCGTTGCCCCGTCGCCCCTCGCCCTCCCCCATCCCGTCCCCGGCCGGGCCGCGGCCCCTGAGCCGCCGCTCGTTCCTGGCCGGGCTGGGCGCCCTGACCGTGGTCGGCTGTGGCGGGAGCGACGCCGGCCGGGCCCCGAGCTTCGACCTGGGCGGCGACCGTTCGCTCACCATGCTCAATTGGCCGGACTACATCGACACCGACGCCGGCGGGACCCTGGAGGCGGTGGCGGCCGAGGCCGGGATCCAGGTCGAGTACCTGGCCGACTACACCGACAACTACGACGGTTGGGACCTGGTGGTGGCCAACGCCATCGAGGCCGACGTCCCCGCCTACGACATCGTGGTCCCCACCAACTGGCGGGCGGCCCAGATGATCGCCGCCGGTCAGGCCGAGCCACTGCCCATCGAGGTCATCCCCAACCACGTGAACCTCGACCCCCAGTACCTGACCAACGGCTGGGACCGCGGCTCCCGGTTCCAGATGCCGTGGCAGGCCGGCATCACCGGCATCGCCTACGACCCGGCCCTGACCGGCCGCCCCCTGACCTCGGTCGAGGACCTGTTCGACCCGGACCTGGCCGGCCGGGTCGGATTCATCGGTGAGATGCGGGAAGCGGTGGGCCTGGTCATGTTGGCCAACGGCGACGATCCGTCGCGGCCGACCGAGGCCGCGGCCCGGGCCGGGCTCGACCGGGTGACCGAGGCGGTGGTCTCGGGCCAGGTCGGGGCCGTGACCTTCAACGAGTTCACCGATCTCCTGGCCGACGGCACCCTGGCCGCGGCCATGGCCTGGTCGGGCGACGCCGCCGGCCTCCGTCGGCGGCGACCCGACCTGGAGTTCGTGATCCCCGACGAGGGCGCCATCCAGTGGTTCGACACCATGGTCATCCCGTCGGGTGCGGCCAACGTGGCCGCCGCCGGACGCTTCATGGACTACGTGTACGACCCGGTCAACGCGGCCCGCATCACCGGCTTCGTCCAGTTCATCTCCCCGGTACTGGGGGTCCAGGACGAGCTCCGGCGACTCGGCGGCAGCCTGGCCGCCCTGGCCGACGATCCGATCCTGTTCCCCGACGACGCCACCCGGAACCGGCTCTTCACCTGGGGCGGGCTCGACCCCGACGTCGAAACCGCCATCGACGACGAGTTCGGTTCGCTCCTGGAGCCGTGACCGGGCCCGGGCCGTCCGAACCCGCCCAGGAGGCCTGATGCCCGACGGCATGCACATCCACACCACCGAGATCGAGGACCTGGCCGACGACATCGCCGCCTTCGTCCGCCACCGGACCCGACTCGACCCGATCCCCCTCGGTCATCCCCGGACCGAGGCCGAACTGGCCGCCGCCTGCGGGCCGACCGTCACCCCCGAGGGCATCGGGGGGGCCGAGGCGCTGCGGCTGTTCGCCGAGGTGCTGAACCCGGCCTGTCTGTCGGTCGACTACACCCGCTACCTGTCGTTCGTGCCGGCCGCCCCCACCGAATCCGCCGCCCTGTTCGACCTGGTGGTCGGGGCGTCGTCCATCTACGGCGGATCGTGGATGGAGGGGGCCGGCGCCGTCCACGCCGAGAACGAGGCGCTGCGGTGGCTGGCCGACCTGTGCGCCCTGCCCGACTCGGCCGGCGGCGTGTTCGTGCCGGGCGGAACCGTGGGCAACCTGTCGGCCATGGCCGGCGCCCGCACCGCGGCCGCCGCCCGGCTGGAGGCGGCCGGGCGGCCCCGGCCGGCGCGCTGGGCCTTCGTCACCTCCGATGCCGCCCACTCCTCGGTCCCGTCGGCGGCCGAGGTGATGGACGCCGAGATCGTGGCCTGCCCCACCGGTCCGGACCTTCGGCTCACGGCCGACGCCGTCGCCGCCGCCCTCGACGCCGAGGGCGATCGGGTGGCCGGGGTGGTGGCCACCGCCGGGACCACCAACCTCGGCATCATCGACGATCTGGCCGGGATCGGAGCCCTGTGCCGGGAGCGTGGGGTGTTCTTCCACGTCGACGCCGCCTACGGCGGGGCCGCCCTCACCGTGGCCTCCGAGCGGCCCCGGTTCGACGGCATCGAACACGCCGACTCGGTCATCATCGATCCCCACAAGTGGCTGTTCGCCCCCTTCGACTGCTGCGCCCTGCTGTGGCGGGATCCGGCCCAGGGCCGGGCGGCCCACGCCCAGGAGGCCGGGTACCTGGAGTTCCTCGACCGGTACGGCAATTGGAACCCGTCCGACTTCGCCATCCACCTGACCCGTCGAGCCCGGGGCCTGCCGTTCTGGTTCTCGCTCGCCACCCACGGCACCGACGCCTACGCCGAGGCGGTGGCCGCCACCATCGACCTGGCCCGGACCGCGGCCGACCTGGTCGAGGAGGCCGACCACCTGCGCCTGGTCCACGAGCCCCAGCTGAGCATCGTGGTCTTCGAGCGCATCGGGTGGGACGCCGAGCAGTACCGGGTCCGGACCGAGGAGATGCTGGCCGACGGGACCGCCTTCGTCGTCCCCAGCCGCCACCGGGGCGCACCCGTGTACCGCTTCTGTTTCGTGAACCCTCGGACCACATCCGACGACATCACCACCATCATCAACGCGCTGCGGTGACAACCCCCGCTCGACCCGGGGCCACCGGTAGCATCGGCCCCGGCGCAGGCGGCGACCGGTCCGGGGATCCCGGGACCGGTGACGACCGAGGGCTTCCCGCCCTCCGACCCGTAGAGACCCGATGCCCGTCGCACCTTCCGTCGGCGCCTCCCGGCGCACCCCGACCGCCTCCGTTCCCGCCCTCGTGCTCCTGCTCCTGGCCGCCGTTGCCGCCTGCACCTCGGCTCCCGTCGACGAGGCCGAGGTCGGACCCGGCCCGACCGGGGCCACCGTGGCCCGCCACCAGTCGACCGGCCTCAAGCAACTGGGCGCGCTGACCCCCGGCCCCGAACGCTGAGGTCGACCCCCTCCGAGGCCCGCTCGGGTTGTGGCACGCTGGGACCGTGGACGGCGGCACCGTGTTCGACATCCTGACCCGCGGGCCGTGGATCCTGAGCCGGACCATCGACCTGCGCCACAGCGGCCAGCGGGCCGAGGTCACCGGTCGGGCCCGGTGGGGACGTGACCCGGGCGACCCGACCGCCCTCGGCTACCGGGAGGAGGCGACCCTGACCGTCGCCGGGGCCTCGCTGCCATCCTCCCGATCGTTGCTGTTCCGGGCCCTCGACGGCCCCGCTACCGCCCCGGCCGCCTCGATCCATTTCGCCGACGGTCGGTTCTTCTACCTCCTGTCGCTGACCGAGTTGACGGGCGGCGGGGCCGAGGTCGTGCACGACTGCGGCGCCGATCGCTACCGGGGCCTCGTCCATCTCGACCCCCACGGCCGTTTCCACGAACGGTGGATCGTGCACGGTCCGGCCAAGGACTACACCTCGACCACGCTGCTGACTCCCTCGTCGCCGTGAGCGGCCGGGGGTGATCCCCCGCCCGGTCGCGGCCACCGGTAGGGTTTGCCCGGCCCGATGGAACACCGCGGGCCGTTCACCAGTTGGGAGCAGCCGTGAACCATCCCCAACCCTTGGGAGGAAGAGCATGACGTCCAGCACGAGGTTCGCCAGTTGGCGGACACTGATCGCGGTTCTCGCCCTCGTCGTGGTCGCCGCCGCCTGCAGCGACAGCGCCGATGACGAGGCCTCCTCGGCCTCCGAGTCCGAGGAGGTCCTACGGATCGGGGCCATTCCCGATCAGGAGCCGGAACGGCTCCAGCGCACGTACGGGCTCCTGTCCGACTACCTGAGCGACGAACTCGGGGTGTCGGTCGAGTACGTGCCGGTGACCGACTACCAGGGAGCCGTCACCGCCTTCCGTGTCGGCGATCTCGACGCCGTTTGGTTCGGCGGTCTGACCGGGGTCCAGGCCCGCCTCGAGGTCGAAGGGGCCGACGCAATCGCCCAGCGCGACATCGACGAGACCTTCACCAGCGTCTTCATCGCCTCCACCGACACCGGCATCGAACCGTTCGACAGCGTGGACGGCCTGAGCGCCGTCGCCGGACGCTCCTTCACCTTCGGTTCGGAGTCGTCGACCTCGGGCCGCCTCATGCCCCAGTCGTTCCTGACCGAGGCCGGGGTCGACGTCGGCGCCGACCTGGCCGGCGAGCCCGGCTTCTCCGGCTCCCACGACGCCACCATCGAGGTGGTCTCGGCCGGGGCCTTCGAGGTCGGTGCCCTCAACTCCCAGGTCTGGGACACCCGGGTCGAGGCCGGTGAGGTCGACACCAGCCGGGTGGTCGAGATCTTCCGGACCCCGCCCTACTACGACTACCACTGGGTGGCCCAGCCCGATCTCGACGATCGCCTCGGCTCGGGCTTCAGCGACGGTCTGGTCGACGCCCTGACCTCACTCGACGCCGACGACCCGGACCAGGCCGAGATCCTCGACCTGTTCGGGGCCGGGTCGTTCATCGTCACCGAGAACGCCAACTACGCCGCCATCGAGGCCGTCGGCCGCGAGACCGGACTGATCCGGTGACCGGGGGCGGCGACTCCCGCCGCCCCCACGCCCCCGACCCCGCAACCGGCGACCCGGCCGAGAACGCGGTCCGGGACCGCGGCCCCTCCCGGGTCGCCGGTCCCGGCACCGTCGGGGTCGACCGGGCGGTACGCCTGGTCGGTATCGAGGTCGCCTACGGCGCCCAGACCGCCCTCGACCGGGTCGACCTGACCGTGGAGCGGGGCGAGCGGGTGGCCCTCGTCGGCTCCAGCGGAGCGGGCAAGACCACCCTGCTCAACGTCGTGTCGGGACTGGTCCGGCCGGACCGGGGCGGCCTTGAGGTTCTGGGCGTCGAACCGGGCCCGCTGCGGGGCCGACGTCTCCGGGACCACCGGTCCCGGATCGGGACGGTGTCCCAACACCTGGATCTGGCCCTCCCCCTCCGGGTGGTCCACAACGTCAACGCCGGGCGCCTGGGCACCTGGTCCACCAGCACCGCATTGGTGTCGTTGATCAGCCCCCGGGGCCGCCACGACGTGGCGCGGGCCCTGACCGAGGTCGGGCTGGGCGACCGCCTGTGGTCGCGGACCGACGAGTTGTCGGGCGGGGAGCGTCAGCGGGTGGCGGTGGCCCGGGTGCTGCGGCAACGGCCGGAGCTGGTGGTGGCCGACGAGCCCACGTCGTCGGTCGACCCGCATCGGGCCGACGCGGTCATGGCCCTCTTGTGCGGGACCGATGACGAACCCGTGCCGTGGACCACGGTGGTCAGCGTCCACGATCCCGACCTGGCCCGCCGCCACGCCACCCGGATCGTGGGCCTCGCGGGGGGTCGGGTCGTGCTCGACCGGTCGGCGTCCGAGGTCGACGACGGCGACCTCGACTCCCTCTACGGCCGGTTGCGGTGACGGTCGCCACCGCCGCCGGGGAGACGCCGACCTCGGCACCCCCCGAACGCGACCGGCCCCACGTCCCGGCCGGTCCCGGGTGGACCCCCCGACGGTGGATCGGCCTCGGAGCCCTGGCCGCCCTGGGCTGGGCCGTGGCCCGGGCCGGGGTGGGCGACGGGATCGTCAACACCCGCGGCTTCGGTGCATTCGGCCGATTCTGGGCCGGGGCCGCCGACCCCGAGCTGGGGGTCGAGTTCCTGACCCTGACCCTCGACGCCGCCGCCGTGACCCTGGCCTACGCCGTTCTGGGCACCGTGCTGTCGCTGGTGCTGGCCGCCGGAGGGGCGCTGGCGCTGTCGGAGCTGGTGGCCGGGAACCATCCCCTGGCCCGGGCGGCCCGGGTTGCGGTGGCCGTGCCCCGGGCCGTCCACGAGCTGGTGGTGGCCCTGCTGTTGATCCAGATCCTGGGTTTCGACCCCCTGGTGGCGGTGCTCGCCATCGGCATCCCGTTCGGCGCCGTCAGCGCCAAGGTGTTCGCCGACGCCATCGACGAGGCCGACCCCCGGCCCTACCGGGCCCTGCGTCAGGGTGGGGCCCGACGCCTGCCGGCCCTGTGGTACGGCGTTCTGCCCTCGATCTCGGGCGATCTGGTGTCGTACAGCTTCTACCGCTTCGAGTGCGGGATCCGCTCGGCCGCCGTCCTCGGCGTGATCGGGGCCGGCGGCCTCGGGTTCCAGCTCGACCTGAGCTTCGAGACGCTGCGCTACGGGGAGATGTGGACCCTGATCGCCGCCCTCGTGGTGCTGTCGGGCCTGGCCGACGGCTGGTCGGCATGGCTGCGGCGGGACCGGAACGGCGCTCGCCGCCGTCGCTCGCTGGTGGCTCTGGGGCTGCTGGTGCCCCTGAGTTGGTGGTGGGTCGCCCTCGATCCCTCCACCCTGTGGTCGGCCCGATCCCGGGAACTGGCCGTCGACCTGGCCGACCGCCTCGTCCCGGTCCGCCTCGGGCCCGGCGGGTGGGCCGAGCTGGCGGCGGCCACCGTCGACACGGTGGCCATGTCGATCCTGGCCCTGACCCTGGCCGCCGGGGGCGGCCTGGCGGCGGCCCTGATGGCGGCCCGACCGACCGGGCGCACGGCCCGCACCGGCCCGGTCGGGCGTCTGGCCCGGGCCGCGGTCCGGGCCGCCCTGTTGCTGTTCCGGGCCGTCCCCGCCCCCATCTGGGCCTTCCTCCTCGTCCTGATCCTGTTCCCCGGCCCGTGGCCGGGGGCGGCCGCCCTCGGCCTGTACAACCTGGGTGTCCTCGGTCGGCTGTTCGCCGAGGCCGTGGAGGAACGGGACAGCGGCCCGACCGAGGCCGTCACCCTGCTCGGTGCCGGCCCGCTGGCCCGCCTCACCTACGCCATCCTGCCCACGGCCGGGCCCCGGCTGGCCGCCATCGCCCTCTACCGGTGGGAGGTCATCGTGCGGGAGACGGTGCTGGTCGGTGTGGTTGGGGCCGGGGGGCTGGGTCAGCTGCTACGCGACCACCTGGCGGCCCGGGACTTCGCCGCCATCGGCTCCGTCGTGTTGGCGGTGGCCGCCCTGGCCGTGATCACCGACCTGCTCAGCTCCCGGATCCGCCGCCACCTCCGCTGACCGGACCGACCGCCCCGAGCCGCACCGGCGGGCATTGGGAGCGTTCGCTGCGCTGCCCTAGGCTCGCGCCGTGACCGCCCGGCTCTCCGCCCCCGCCGACCACCGCCGCACCATGATCCTGATCGTGGCCTCGGGGTCGCTCATCACCTCGCTGATGCTCGGGGCCCGAAGCACCTTCGGCCTCTACCTGGAGCCGGTGGTCGAGACCCTCGACACCGATCGGGGAACCTACGCCCTGGCCATCGCCATCCAGAACCTGCTGTGGGGCTTGGCCCAGCCGGTGTCGGGGGCGGTGGCCGACCGATTCGGCTCGGCCCGGGTCCTGGCCGCCGGGGCCGTGGCCTACACCCTGTCGCTGCTGTTGATGGCCTCGGCCGACTCCACCGGCGTCCTCATCCTGTCAGCCGGGTTCCTGGTCGGGTTGTCGACCGGGGCGGCCAGCTTCGCCGTGGTCCTGTCGGCCGTGGGCCGGCTGGTGTCCCCGGAACGGCGGTCGTTGGCCCTGGGCGTGGTCACAGCCATGGGGTCCGTCGGGCATTTCGTGCTGGTGCCGGTGGCCCAGGAACTGGTGACGCGCTTCGGCTGGCGTCAGGCCGTGGTGACCATCGCCGTGATCGTGCTCGCCGTCGTCTTCATCACCCACCCGCTGCGAGGCAACGCCGATCAGCAGCTGGCCCGGGCCCCCGGGACCGGCCCCGACCCGGCCGAGGGCGCGGGCGCGGGCGCGGGCAAGGCCGAGGGCGAACGGGAGGGTGGACATGACGCGGGGACCCGCCCCGCCGGGGCGGAGGGCTTCACCCTGAGCCAGGATCTGCGCCGGGCCGGGCACCACCGACCCTACGTGTTGTTGAACCTGGCCTTCTTCGTATGCGGGTTCCACGTGACCTTCATCGCCACCCACCTGCCGTCGTACGTGTCCGACCTCGGCATCGACGCCCGGGCCGGGGCCACCGCCCTGTCGCTGATCGGGCTGTTCAACATCTTCGGCTCGCTGGCGGCCGGGGCGCTGGGCGGACGGTACTCCAAGACCCGACTGCTGGCCGGCATCTACACCCTGCGGGCCCTGTTCATCGCCGTCTACCTGCTGGTTCCGGCCTCGGCCGCCAGCACCATCGTGTTCGGGGCCGCCTTCGGGCTGCTGTGGCTGTCGACGGTGCCCCTCACCAGCGGGATCGTCACCGCCCAGTTCGGGGCCCGCAACGCCGGGGCCCTGTTCGGGATCGTGTTCTTGTCGCACCAACTCGGCGCCTTCGTCGGGGTGTGGCTGGGCGGGGAGCTGGCCGACGCCACCGGGAGCTACCGGCTGGTGTGGCTGATCGCCATGGGCTTGGGGCTCTACGCCGCCGTTCTCCACCTCCTCATCGATGACGGACCGGCCCCGGCCCCGCCCGAACCGGTGCCCGGCGGCTTCCGCATCGCGCCCGGGGGCGCCACCGCCGCGATCCTGCTCACCGCCGGTCTGGGGGCGCTGGCCCTCTCCGGCGGCCGTCCGGCCGCCGCCGACGGGGCTGCCGGGGTCCGGTCGCCGACCGCGGCCCACAGCAGCCTGTTCTGCAACCTGCACGGGTCCTGACCCGGCTCCGGGCCGTCCCGGGCCGTCCGACCGGGTGGGTCGGGACCGTCCGGACCAGGGGATCCGGGACCGAACGGGGCCCCGGTACCCACCGACGTGGCGGATCCCTGGGCCGAAAAACCCAGTCAGGGTCTAAAGGCCCAGGGCCACCCGAGCCGTAGATAGGTCAACGGCATCGGACAAGGAGCGGCAAGGTGGCCCAACGTACGACGGAAGTGAACCAGGCCCTGATCGCCCCCGCCACCCCCTCCCCCGCCCCCCGGCGAGCACGGCCTCACGGCGACAAGCGGTGGCGGCCGCCGCCCACGTCGCTGGTCCGTCTCTACGGTCCCCGACCCCCCGGCGTCCCCGCCGCGATCGGTTGAGGGGGTCGCAGGTCGGCACCGACGACCGACAGAGGATCGAGCCATGAGCGGCCTCGATCTGTTCGCCGAGTCGGTGCTGTGGCAGTCGGGACTGGGATTCCTCTCCCTTGGCGCAGTGCTCACCATCGAGTTGTTCCTCCACCGTCGGGGGTTCGCCCAGCCCGATGTCGAGCACGACGACAGCGAATCGACCCGCCTCCTTCCACGGGTCGGTTCGACACGGTGACCGACCGCTCCGGTGGTGCACTGCCTAGCCATCGGAGCGGCGGTCACGATTTCACTGTGGTCTGTGGTGGGCCTGGTGACGAAGCCGGGGCGTCGACGCCCCGGCTTCGTGCTTGTCACAATGGGTGATCGCCATTCCAACCCCCCACCACCCCATCCCCTCGCCCGGTTGGCAGTTCTGGATCGACCGTGGCGGCACCTTCACCGACATCGTGGCCCGCCGACCCGACGGCTCGCTGACCACCCACAAACTCCTGTCGGAGAACCCTCGCCGCTACCGTGACGCCGCCCTGGCCGGGATTCGCCACCTGCTCGACCTGGCCCCCGACGACGACCTGCCGCCCGGGCTGGTGTCGGCGGTCAAGATGGGGACCACGGTGGCCACCAACGCCCTGTTGGAGCGGGCCGGTGAGCCGACCGTGCTGGTCACCACGACGGGGTTCGCCGATGCCCTCCGGATCGGCTACCAGCATCGGCCCGACCTGTTCGCACTCGACATCGTGCTCCCTGAACTGTTGCACGGCGACGTGGTCGAGGTCGACGAGCGGGTGTCGGCCTCGGGTGAGATCCTGCGACCCCTCGACCTCGACGCCGCCCGCCGCGACCTGGAGACGGTCCACGGCCGGGGGATCCGCTCGGCCGCCATCGTCTTGATGCACGGCTACCGCCATCCCGATCATGAGGCCCGCCTGGCCCAGCTGGCGACCGACATCGGCTTCACCCAGGTCTCGGTGAGCCACCGGGTCAGCCCCCTGATGAAGCTGGTGTCCCGCGGCGACACCACCGTGGTCGACGCCTACCTGTCACCGGTCCTCCGTCGCTACGTCGACCGGGTGGCCGCCGATCTGGGGGCCACCGTCGAGCGGGCCGCGACCGGCTCGGCGCCCTCGCTGCTGTTCATGCAGTCCAACGGAGGACTGGCCGACGCCCGCAGCTTCCAGGGTAAGGACGCGCTCCTGTCGGGTCCCGCCGGCGGCGTCGTCGGCATGGTTGCCACCGCCACCGCCGCCGGTCACGACCATCTGATCGGGTTCGACATGGGCGGGACCTCGACCGACGTCGCCCACTACAACGGCACCCTGGAACGGGTGACCGAGACCGAGCTGGCCGGGGTTCGGGTCCGGGCCCCGATGATGGCCATCCACACCGTGGCCGCGGGCGGGGGCTCGATCTGCCGGTTCGACGGTGGCCGCCTCCGGGTCGGTCCGGCCTCGGCCGGGGCCGACCCCGGGCCCGCCTGCTACGGCAACGGCGGGCCGCTGGCCGTGACCGACGCCAACGTGCTGTTGGGGCGGCTGCAGGGCGACTTCTTCCCCGCCACGTTCGGCCCCGACGCCGACCAGCCCCTCGACGACGAGGCCGTGGCCGTCGCCTTCGACGCCCTGGCGGCCGAGGTGACGGCGGCCACCGGGCGGCCGTCGACGCCGACGGAACTGGCCGAGGGGTTCCTGGCCATCGCCATCGACAACATGGCCAACGCCATCAAGAAGATCTCGGTCCAGAAGGGCCACGACGTGGCCGGCTACTCCCTGGTCTGTTTCGGGGGCGCCGGGGGCCAGCACGCCTGTGGGGTGGCCGACCGTCTGGGTATGACCACGATCCTCATCCACCCCTACGCCGGGGTCCTGTCGGCCCTGGGCATCGGCCTGGCCGACCGGCGGGTGGTCCTGGACGAGACGATCGAGGCCCCGCTCGACGATGCCGGCCTGGCCTCGGCCCGGGTCGTGCTCGACAAGCTGGCGGCACGTGGTCGAGACGAGCTGCGATCGACCGGGACCGGCGTCACCGACGGCACCGGCAGCCCCGCCAATGCCGACGCCGACCTCGACGCCGACCTCGTGGTCCAGAGCCGCCTGGCCCTGCGCTACGAGGGCAGCGACACCAGCCTCCAGGTCGACGACGGGCCGATAGGGGACGTCGTGGCCGCCTTCGAGGACGCCCACCGTGCCCGGTTCGGGTTCGTGGGCGACCGGGCGATGCTCATCGAGGCCGTGCAGGCCGAGGTGGTGGCCCCGTCGACGACCACGGCCCGCCTCGCCGCCGACCCCGACGGGATCGACCCCGAACCCCTGGCCGTGCGCCGCGTCGTGTTCGACGGCGAGGGCAGGCCCACCCCGTTCCTCCGGCGCGACGATCTGGGCCGCCGGTCGACGGTGGCGGGACCGGCCGTCATCGTCGAGGATCACGCCACCACGGTGGTCGAGCCGGGGTGGACGGCCGGGATCGACGCCGAGGCCAACCTGGTGCTGACCCGCACCGAGGCCCGGCCCACGGCCGCCGCCGTCGGCACCGCCGACGCCGACCCGGTCCAGCTGGAGATCTTCAACAACCTGTTCATGAACGTGGCCGAGCAGATGGGGGTGGTGCTGGAGAACACGGCCTCGTCGGTCAACATCAAGGAACGGCTCGACTTCTCGTGCGCCATCTTCGATCCCGACGGCGAGCTGGTGGCCAACGCCCCCCACATGCCCGTCCACCTGGGGTCGATGAGCGAGTCGATCAAGTCGGTCATCGCCCACTGGTCGGACCTCCGCCACGACGGACGGGCGGGCATGGCCCCGGGCGACGCCTTCGTCCTCAACGCCCCCTACAACGGCGGCACCCACCTGCCCGACATCACCGTGATCAAGCCCGTGTTCGGCGAGGCGGATCCGGGCCGCCCCGACGACGTCCCGCCCGTGATCTTCTACGTGGCCTCCCGGGGCCATCACGCCGACGTGGGCGGCACCACGCCGGGGTCGGCCCCGGCCTTCTCGACCAGTGTGACCGAGGAGGGGGTGTTGCTCGACAACGTGCGACTGACCTCGGGCGGCCGGTTCCTCCACGACGAGATACACGGCCTGCTCACGGGCGGCCCCCATCCGGCCCGCAACCCGGCCCAGAACATCGCCGACCTCCAGGCGCAGCTTGCGGCCTGTGAGAAGGGGGTGACGGAGCTGGCCCGGGTCATCGACCACTACGGTCTCGACGTGGTCCACGCCTACATGGGCCACGTGCGCAACAACGCCACCGAGTCGGTCCGTCGCCTGATCTCGTCGCTGGAGGACTGCTCGTTCACCTATCCGGCCGACGACGGCTCCCAGGTGGCGGTGACCATCACCGTCGACCACGACGATCGCTCCGCCGTGGTCGACTTCACCGGCACCAGCGGCCAGCATCCGGGCAGCCGCAACGCCCCCCGGGCCGTGGGTCAGGCGGCGGTCCTGTACGTGTTCCGTTCGATGGTGGAGGCCGACATCCCCCTCAACGCCGGGTGCCTGGTCCCGCTTCGGCTGGTCATCCCCGAGCCGTCGCTGCTGAGCCCCGAGTACCCGGCCGCCGTGTTCGCCGGCAACGTCGAGACGTCACAGCACATCGTCGACACCCTGTTCGGGGCGCTGGGGGTGCTGGCCGGGGCCCAGGGCACGATGAACAACGTGCTGTGGGGCAACGACGGCCACCAGTACTACGAGACCATCTGCGGCGGGGCCGGGGCCACGGCCACGGCCGACGGTTGCGACGCCGTCCACACCCACATGACCAACTCCCGCCTCACCGATCCCGAGGTGCTGGAATGGCGGTTCCCGGTGGTGTTGGAGTCGTTCGCCATCCGCCGGGGCTCCGGAGGCGCCGGCCGTCATCGGGGCGGCGACGGGACGATCCGCCGCATCCGGTTCAACGAGGCGGTGGCCCTCAACGTCTTGTCGTCGCACCGGGAGGTGCCGCCGTTCGGGCTGGCCGGGGGCGAGCCCGGGGCGGTCGGTGTCAACCGGGTGATCCGGGTCGACGGCACCGTGGTCGACCTGGCCGGGATGGACGCCTGCGACCTGGAGCCGGGCGACGTGTTCGAGATCGCCACCCCCGGGGGCGGCGGCTTCGGCTCCCCGGGCGAGCCGAGGCAGCGATAGCGCCCCGGCCCGGTTGAGCCGGGCCGGGCCGCCCGCCAGGATGGGGGGAGACCCGACAGGGGGGAGACCGGATGTCCACGCCCGAGTTCGAAGCCGACGCCCGCCCCGAGGCCGTCGCCGAGGGCCTCGACGAGCACGGCTACGCCATCGTCCGTCGCCTGGCCGACCCCGAGACGGTCGCCCGTCTCAACGCCGACTTCGATCCCCACGTCGAAGCCGTGCAGTTGGGGCGCACCGACTTCGCCGGCCACCGGACCAAGCGCATCAACAACCTGATCCCCAAATCGCGGGCCTGTCAGGAATTGGCGCTCCACCCCACGGTCCTGGGGGTCTGCGACCAGGTCCTCCTCCCCCACTGCGCCCGCTACCACCTCCACGTCACCTTCCTCGTCGACCTCCAGCCGGGCGAAGTGGCCCAGGGCATCCACCGGGACGGCGAGATCTACCCCCTTCGCTTCCCGACCGTTCCGGTCACGCTGGCCACCATGTGGGCCTGCGACGACTTCACCGCCGACAATGGCGGCACCCTGTTGGCCCCCGGCAGCCATCGCTGGGCCCACGAACGCCGTCCCCGGCCCGAGGAGTTGGTCAACGCCGAGATGCCGGCTGGATCCGTGGTCCTCTACACCAGCAACTTCCTCCACGGCAGCGGGGACAACCGGTCGGACCGGAGTCGCCGGGGGATGGCCCTCCACTACAACCTCGGTTGGCTGCGGCAGGAGGAGAACCAGTACCTGTCGATCCCGCCGGAGAAGGCGGGCGACATCCCACACGAGGTGCTGAGGTTGATCGGCTACGACTTCGGCGGCCCCTACCTCGGTTTCGTGGAGGAGGGCCACCCCCTGACCCTGGCCGACCCGTCGCTCCCCCGCGACATGGACCGCACCGGCGGCGAGGCGCTGACAGCCCGCCGGGCCGCCCTCGAACCCCTGCGCCTGGGCGACGGCCCCGAGGGCACCTGGGACTGAAGCGGCGAGCCGGCCACGGTCGGCCCCCGCCCGTCAGCCCGTCGACCAATCAGCCCGATCGTCGGTGGGCCGGTAGAAGGCAACGCTTCTGGCCGCCGCCGCCCTGGCCTGGTCCTCGTCGTCCCCGTCGGCCACGGCGGCGAGGGCCCAGCCGCGTCCGGCCGTCTCCAGGAAGGCCGCGCCCTCGGCCGATCGGGCGAACGCCTCCTCCGCCGCCGGACCGAAGTCCCGGCCGTCCTCGACGTGGCGGGCCAGGCCGACCAGGCCGAGGTCCCATCCGAGTCCGGTGGCGCCCGGCCCGTACTGGGCCCAGAACGCGGGGTCGACGGGCGACTCGTGGCTCACCGCGACCTCGGTCCCCCCGTCGACCGGGGAGAGACGGACGGTCACCCACGACAGGGAGTCGCCGTCCTCCCAGGTGACCGTGAACGACTCGGGTTCGGCGCAGGCCTCGATCTCGCCGCCGGCACCGCCCCCGAGTCGATAGCGGCCGCCGACCTCGAGCGTTCCCTCGACCGGCAGGAACCACCGGGCGATGCGCTCGGGGTTGGTGAGAGCGTCCCACAGGACTCGCCCGTCGGCGCCGCAGACCCGCCCGACGGTCGTGGTCCGGGTCGGGAGGCCGGCCCGCGCCCCGCTGCGGACCTCCCGCCGGACCAACCCGGCGGTGGCGCCCTCCTCCCCCTGGCCCGGTGGCTCGAAGGTGGGGTGGAAGGCGAAGGCGTGGGCGGTCGGGCCGTGCCGGGCCAGGTGGTCGATCCGCTCCTTGGCCTCTTCCAGTGTCGGCAGATGGCCGGCGGGCACCCACCACATCGTCAGGACCGGCAGATCGTCCATCGGCGCAAACCACTCGCGACGGCGCCGGACGAACCGCACATGGTCAGACCTGAACACGTAGTCCTTGAGGGCTTCGATCGACGTCCAGACCGAGAGGTTGGGCAGGATCGTGTCGTCGTCGAAGGCGCGGATGGCGGTGGCGTTGCCCGACTCGTCCTGGAGCCGCCAGACGAAGCCCGGGCTCCGCTCGGCCAGGGCGTTGATCGGGTCGAGGTTGTCCATGAACTCGGCCACCCGGGGATCGTCGACCGGGTGGTGGAGCCGACCGATGTTGATCTGGGCCAGGTGCCAGTCGGGATGGGGACTCGGGGCGGGGTTGTCGGGGCCGGATTCGGTCACGGATGACTCCTTGGTCGGGGCGTGGGGGTCGACGTCGGGGCGCGGGTCCGGATGAGGAGCGGCGGTCCCCAGATCGGCCGGGGACTCCCCCAGCAGGTAGCGGGGACCGGGGCCGAGGCGGGCCGCCCCGTCGTCGGGGTTGTGCAGCAGGCACACGTCGAGCGACAGGCAGCCGCAGCCGATGCAGCCGTCGAGGTGGTCCCGCAGGGAGAGCAGTCGCTCGATCCGATCGTCGATCTCCACCCTGAAGTCGCGGGCCACGGCGGCCCACTCCGCCTCGGCCGGGACCCGGTCGCTGGGCAGGGCGGCCAGCCGCTCCTGGATGTCGGCCAACGGGTATCCCAGACGCTGGCAGACCACGATGATCGACAACTGCCGGATCGTGGCCCGGGGGAACCGACGGTGCCCACCCGGACCCCGCACCGAGGCCACCAGCCCCTTGCGCTCGTAGAACCGGATGGCGCTGACCGAGACCCCGGTCCGGGCCGACAGGGTGCCGATGGTGAGGAGGTCATCACGCGCCACGAACCTGAACCATAGGTGAGATTCAACCGGACGGCCAGCCAAATCTACACCTAGGTTCAGGTTCTGTGGCGGCCGGGCGGCGGTGCCCGGCCGTCACCGGGGCCGGGACGGAATCACCGGCCCCGGCAGCGCTCAGCCCACGGGCACGGGCCGGTCCTCGTCCTCGTCCTCGTCCTCGTCCTCGTCGACCTCATCGGGCGCCTCCGCTCCCGGTACCGGGCCCACGCCCTCCAGCGCAGCACCACCCTCGACGTCGATCACGGGCAGGATCCGGTCGAGCCAGGCCGGGAGCCACCAGTTGGCGTCGCCCATCAGCTTCATGGTGGCCGGGACGAGGACGATCCGGACCACGGTGGCGTCGACCAGGATGGCGGTGGCCAGGCCCAGGCCGAACATCTTGATGGTCGGGTCGTCGCCCAGGATGAAGCCGCTGAACACGGCGATCATGATCAGGGCGGCCGAGGTGATGACGCGGGCCGTGCCGGCGATGCCCCGGATGACCGAGCGATCGTTGTCACCCGTCGCCGTGTACTCCTCCCGGACCCGGCTCAGCAGGAACACCTCGTAATCCATCGACAGCCCGAACAGGATGGCGAACATGAACATCGGAATGAACGAGACGATGGGCACCGTGGCCTCCAACCCGATCAGCTCCTTGCCCCAGCCCCACTGGAACACCATCACCAGGACGCCGTAGGCGGCTCCGATGCTGAGCAGGTTGAGCAGGGCCGCCTTCAGCGGCACCAGGATCGACCGGAACAGGACCGTCAACAACACGAACGACAGCACGATGACGGCGGCGATGAAGTAGGGAAGGCGGTCGTTGACCCGCTCCCCCACGTCGGCGAAGTTGGCCGTCTGGCCCCCGACGTGGGCCGTGACCTCGGTACCGGTGTCGGCCAGGACCTGGGGGAACACCTCGGTCCGCAGGCGCCTGACCGTGTCGAGGGTGGCGTCGTCCTGGGGAGAGGTGGTGGGGAAGGCGACGATGGTGGCGACCCCGGCCTCGACGTCGAGCTCGGGCGGAGCCACGGCCACCACGCCGGGATCGGCGGCCACCGCCGCAGCCAGCGGACCGACGATCTCGGCCTCCACGGCCTCCCGCAGCACCGCCCGATCATCGGTCGAACCCTCGGTCGCCGTCGACAGGTCGACGGCGACCAGCAGCGGCCCGTTGATTCCGGGGCCGAAGCCGTCGGCCACCAGGTCGTAGGCCCGACGCTCGGTCCGGGAGTCGGGGTAGGTGCCCTCGTCGGGGAAGCCGAGCTGGAGCCACAGCACCGGGGCGGTGGCGGCGACCAGCGCCAGGGTGACGCCGATGGCGTAGGGCCAGGCGTGGCGGGACACGTGGCGCCCCCAACGCTCCCACCCGGGGCTCACACCGCCGGTGGCGTCGAGCCGGGCCTGGTTGCGGGCCCGGGACGAGCGCCGCAGCCCGTTGACCCGGTCGCCGGCCAGCCCGAGGAAGGCCGGGAGCAGCGTGATGGAGGCGGCCACCATGATGGCCACGATGACCGAGGTGGCGACCCCGGCCGCGGTCATGAACGGCACGCCGGCCACCGCCAGACCGAGGATGGCGATCACGACGGTGCCTCCGGCGAAGACCACGGCCTGACCGGCGGTTGCCACCGCCCGGCCGATCGACTCGTCCCCGGCCATACCGGCGGCGAGGTGTTCGCGGTGGCGGGTGACCAGGAACAAGGCGTAGTCGATACCGACGCCGAGACCGACCATGGTCGCCATCTGGGGGGCCCACGACGGGATCTCGATCAGGTACGTCACCAGCGACAGGGAACTGACGCCCAGGGCCAGGCCGAACAGGGCCATGCCGATGGGCAACCCCATGGCCACCAGCGACCCGAACGCCACCAGCAGGATGACGACGGCCGCAGCCAAGCCCAGGAACTCCCCCACGCTGCTGTCGGGCTGCTCGAAGGCGAAGAACAGGTCGCCCCGCAACTCGACCTGCAGGGGGCCGGCCGCCGAGGCGCCGCCGTTCCCGCCGGCGCCGTCGAAGCGCGCCCGGATCTCCTTGAGGGCGTCGAGGTCGGCGACGGTCAGGTCCTCCATCACCGGGTACTGGACCACGAGCAACCCGACCCTGCCGTCGGCCGAGACGGCCCCGGCGGCGACGGCGGCCTCGGGCCCGGAGGCCAGGGCGGCGGCCGGGTCGTTCGTCCCCACCACATTGGGCAGGTCGATCACGGCGTCCTGGAGCCGGGCCAGGGCCGCCGCCTCCTCGGGGTCGAACACGGTTGCGTCGGGGTCGGTGGGGGTCACCACGACCTGGGCCGTGAGCCCGGCCCGATCGGAACTGGCGGCCGACAACAGATCGACGGCCTCCTGCGAGTCGAGGCCGGGAACCTCGAAGGTGTCCTCCAGTTCCCGGCCCCAGGCGGCCGACGCGCCGACCACGACCACCAGGGCCAGGGCCCAGGCGCCGATCACGGCCCACGGTCGGCGGGCGGCCGTGCGGCCCACCCGGTACAGCATGCGCGACATGTCTCCTCCTCGCCCGTGTGGTGTCGGTTCGGTGGGACCGGCCCGGCCCCGGCGTGGCGGCCACGGGCGACCACCACGGCCCTCAGCGTGTGGCAGGCCCGGGGTCCCCCACATCGGCTCACCGGCCCCTTCGGCCCCGCACCTTCGGTCCGTCCCGTCTCGTCCTTTCGGCCGATACCCGACCCGCTCCCGTTCTCTACCCTGGACCCATGGAGACGGCGCCGTGTTGACCTACCTCCTGGCCCTGTGGCGGGAGCCTCGCGCCGTCGACCCCCCGCCGCTCCGCTGGCCCGACTGGCTCATCCCCGGCCTGTTCATACCGCTGGCCGTGGTCGAGACCGTCCTGCGCCCCCAGCTCGAGTGGCGGTTCCCGTCCCTGCTGGTGGCGATGGCCATGCTGCTGGCCACGCTCCACCGCCGCCACCGGCCACTGCCGGTGTTGATCGGGGTGCTGGCCACCTTCGCCGCCGTCGAGACCGTGGGCGAGGTGGTGGGGGTGGAGTGGGAGGGCCTGTACTCGATGGCCGTGGTCCTGGTCCTCCCCTACGCCCTGGGCCGGTGGGCCGCCGGGTGGGAGATCGAGGTCGGCATGGGCGTGATGCTGGCCCACTACGCCTTCATCACCGTCGTCGACTGGACCACGGTCGGCGACGCCATCGGCGGCGCCCTCGTGTTCTTCTTCCCCGTCGTCCTCGGCATCGCCATCCGCTACCAGCGCCACAACCGGCAGCGGGCCCTGGACGAGGTCCGGCTGCGGGAGCGGGAGACCCTGGCCCGGGAACTGCACGACACGGTGGCCCACCACGTCTCGGCCATCGCCATCCAGGCCCAGGCCGGACGGACGGTGGCCGCCACCCGCCCGGCGGCGGCGCTGGAGGCGCTGGCGGTGGTGGAGAACGAGGCGTCGCGAACCCTGGCCGAGATGCGGGCCATGATCGGGGCCCTGCGCCAGGGGGACGAGGCCGACCTGTCGCCCCAGCGAGGCGTGTCCGACATCGCCCTGCTGGTCGACGACGGCCCGACCAAGCCCGGCGGACCCCGGGTCCAGGTCGATCTGCGGGGCGACCTCGACGATCTCCGCCCCTCGGTCGACGCCGCCCTGTACCGGTTGGCCCAGGAGTCGATCACCAACGCCGTCCGCCACGCCCGCCGGGCCTCGCGCATCCACGTCCGGGTGGTGGGCGGTGCCGACCTGGTCCGCCTGACCGTCGTCGACGACGGCGACGTCACCGCCCTCGGCCCGGTGGCCGGAGGCTACGGGCTGGTGGGCATGGCCGAGCGGGCCAAGCTCCTGGGCGGGACGTTCGCGGCCGGCCCCCGGGCGGGCGAGGGCTGGCGGGTCGAGGCCACCCTGCCCCGGACCGGGGCGCCGTCATGACCATCCGAGTGGTGCTGGCCGACGACCAGGACCTGGTCCGAACCGGGCTCCGCATGATCCTCGACGCCCAGGACGGGATCGAGGTGGTGGGCGAGGCGGCCGACGGCGACCACGCCGTGGCCCTGGCCCGTCACCTCGAGCCCGACGTGTGCCTGTTCGACATCCGCATGCCGGTGCTGGACGGCATCGAGGCCACCCGGCGGCTCACCGGTCCCGACGTCGAACGGCCCCCGGCGGTGGTGGTCATCACCACCTTCGACCTCGACGAGTACGTGCACGCCGCCCTGAAGGCCGGGGCCCGGGGCTTCCTGCTGAAAGACGCCGGACCGGAGCTCCTGGTCCAGGCCATCGAGGCCGCGGCCTCGGGCGAGGCCCTGATCGCCCCCAGCGTCACCGCCCGACTGCTTTCCACCTTCGCCAAGGCCCCCGCCGCCCCTCCGGCCGAGCCCGTCGAGGCTCTGACCGAGCGTGAGGACGAGGTGCTGTTGGCCGTGGCCCGGGGGCTGACCAACGCCGAGGTCGCCGATCGGCTCCACATCAGTCTGAGCACGACCAAGACCCACCTGGCCGCCCTGATGCGCAAGTTGGGCGCCCGCAACCGGGTCGAGATCGCCATCTGGGCCTACGAGACCGGACGGATCGAGACCTGAGGGCGACCGGACCCGGTCAGGCCAGGCCGGCGTCGGTCAGGGTGGCCCGGACCTCGTCGCCCACCGCCGGGTCCCAGGGACCCCGGGGGGCGAATCGGGTGGCCGCCAACCAGGCCTCGACCGTCGGGCGATCGAGGCCGTAGCGGGTCGACAGCTCGTCCTCCACCCCGGGACGCTCGTGGAGCCCGACGGCGTGGGCCACCACGGCGTCGACCAACCGCCCGACCTCGGTCGTCCGCCCGGTGAGCACCTCGGTCCGGGCGGCGATGACGAACGAGGGCCACGGGGTCTCCTGGGTGGCGACCTGGCGGAACTCGCCGGCATCGACCAGGGGGCGGGTCATGTACTGGTCCCACAGGAAGACCTCGGCCCGACCCTGGGCGAAGGCCTCTCGGGCCCCGGCCAGGCCCCCGGTCGGCACGAACTGGGCCTCGTCCAGGCTCCAACCCCGGCGTCGGGCCTGGACGTAGGCCATGAGGTGCGAGCCCGACCGGAACCGGGAGATGGCGATCGGGCGGCCGGCCAGCTCGGCCTCGTCGGTGAGGGAGGTGGCGGCGGGCACGAACACCCCCCACCGGAGGGGCGAGGCGACGTAGACCTGGATGATGGTGGCGGCCAGCCCGTGGGCGATGGCCCGGACGGTGCCCTCGGTCAGGATGCTGACCACGTCCAGTTCGCCGGTGTCCAACCCGTCGATGAGGTCGCCGGTGCCGCCCGGTACGTCGGTCCAGGTCGGTGCCGGCCCGGGCCCGACGTCGGCCCCGTCGCCCGGTGGACCCTCCTCCAACGCCAGATGCCAGGGAAGGTTGAAGTGCTCGGGCACCCCGCCCAGCCGCAACGGTGGCGGCCCGCCGTCGCCCCTCACCGGCCGGTGAAGGTGGGCGGTCGCTTCTCCAGGAAGCTGGCGACGCCCTCCCGGTGATCGTCGGTGGCGAAGAGCCGGGCCAGGTTGGTCGAGACCCAGGTCCCGAGGTCGTCCCAGTCGGGGTCGAGGGCGGTCCGCAGCCCCCGTTTGATGGTCTGGACGGCCAGGGGCGGGTTGGCGGCGATGCGTTGGGCCAGGGCCATCGCCGTCTCCGGCAGGTCGTCGTGGGCCACGACCTTGCTGACCAGACCGATACCGCGGGCCTCGTCGGCGTCGATGACGTCGCCGGTGAAGAGCAACTCGGCCGCCTTCTCCCGGCCTACGGCCTGAGCCAGACGACCCAGACCGGCGACGTCGCAGTTGAGGCCTCGCAGGACGAACAGTTCACCGAAGCTGGCCCGGTTGGAGGCGATGCGGATGTCGGCCATGAGGGCCAGCTCCATCCCCCAACCGACCGCCGGTCCGTTCACGGCGGCGATGACGGGGATGTCGGTGCCGAGCAGGGCGCCGGCCAGCGGGGTCAGGCGCGGGTCGGCCGCCAACCGTTCCGCCGGGGGGTCGTCGGTGCTGGCCATCACCTGCTTGACGTCGTCGCCGGCACAGAACGAATCGGCCGAGCCGGTGATGATCAGGCATCGGGCGGTGGCGTTGCGGACGGCGTCGGTCAACTCGGCGTAGGTGCGCTGGGTCAGGGCGTTCTTGGCCTCGGGCCGATTGATGGCCAGGACCAGGACGTCGCCCTCGTAGCTGGCCACGATCTCCTCGTAGGTCATGGGCCGCACGATACTTCGCCCTCCGGCCGCCCTCCTCCTCCGACGGCGGGTCCCGACGCCACCCGGTCCGAGCGGCGGCCCCCTGGGTCGTGCGACCTAAAGGCCGGGGGCCGGACGGTCGATACCGGCAGGTAACGGAGATGGGGTTTCGCCGCACCCACCACCGGTCGGTTGCGGCGACCCCTCTGGAAGGAGGGTGGGAGTCTTGGCCGACGCGGCGATGGGAGGAGAGGCCCGGATCACCCTGGTGGCCCAGCCCGGTCCCATCATCGCCGCCGTCGGCCTGGTCACCACCACCCTCAACCCGGTCGATCTCCCCCTCGACACCGCCACCGCCCTGGCCCTGGTGGTCGGAACCGGCTGTGACGTGCTGGTCCTGTCCGACGACGTCCCGACCCAACGGGCCCTGGAATTGGCCACCGAACTGGGGCGTTCACACCCCGAGATCGACGTGGTGTGGCTCGTCGCCCCCCACCCCACCCTGGTCAAGGCGGCCATGGACGCCGGAATCCGGCGCCTGGTCGATCCGGCCACCGACGACGCCGGGATCCAGGGGGCCGTGGCCCAGGTGGCGGGTGCCGCCCGGCTCCGACGCGATCGGTTGGGCCGGACCGCCACCGACGACGCCGGCCCGGTCGATGGTCGGCTGGTGGCGGTGGTGGCGGCCAAGGGCGGCGTCGGCCGCACCACGATCGCCGCCAACCTGGCGGTTGCGGTGGCCCGACGCCACCCCCGCCAGGTCGTGCTGGCCGATCTCGACCTGGCCGCCGGCGATGTCGACTTCGTCCTCGGCCTGGACGCCGCCACCTCGGTGGCCTCGGTGGCCCGGGCCGGTTCGACCGTGGACAGCGCGGCGGCCAAGCTGGCCCTGGTCGAACATCCCTCCGGTCTCCTGATCCTGCCCGCCCCCGAATCGCTGGTCGAGGCCGACGCCGTCGACACCAACCTGCTGGCCCCCACCCTGGACGCGCTTCGATCGTCGTTCTCCCTGGTGGTGGTCGACACCCCACCGGGGGCCGGGGCCGAGATGGCGGCGGCGGCCGAGATGGCCGACGACCTGGTCCTGGTGGCCACGCCAGACCTGGGCGGCCTCCGATCCCTGCGTCGGAACCTCGACGCCCTCGACGAACTGGGCCTCACCCGGGCGCGTCGCCACCTGGTGTTGAACCGGGCCGATCACCGGTCGGGCCTGACCGCCCAGGCCATCGAGGCCGCGGTCGAGTTGCCCATCGGCCTGACGATCCCCGAGGAGCGGGAGGTGACCCAGGCCGCCAACCAGCGGGTCCCGGTGGTGGCCACCAGCAGCCGGACCGATGCCGTCCGGGCCCTGACCGAGCTGGCCCGCCGGTTCGATCCCGAGCCCGAGGAGCCCCAGCCACGGGGCTCGGCCCGGGTCGGAGCCGCACCCGGGAGGTCGTCGTGGAACGGCTGACCCTGGCCCGCCGCCTGGCCCGACAGCGATCGAGTCAGACCTCACCCCCCGCCGCCGGGCGATCCCGGTCCCGCGATCCCCGGGCCGACCTCCAGGCCGACCTGCGGGACGCGCTGTCCAAGGACTTCGGGCGCCGCCTGGGCGACGGGGAGAGCGATCCCGGCCGGTTGCGTTCGGCGGTGGCCGAGGAGCTGGAACGCCTCATCGTGGCCCGGACCGACCTGCTCGACGAGGAGGAGCGGACCCAGATCAGCACCCGCATCATCGACGACGTCCTGGGCTACGGACCGTTGGAGCGTCTGCTGGCCGATCCCGACGTGAGCGAGATCATGGTCAACGGGACCGAGGGCATCTACGTCGAACGCAAGGGGATGCTCGAACTGACCAACGTGCGCTTCGCCGACGACGATCACCTCAAGGGCGTGATCGTCCGCATCGCGGCATCGGTCGGGCGTCGCATCGACGAGTCGTCGCCCATGGTCGACGCCCGATTGGCCGACGGCTCCCGGGTCAACGCCGTCATCCGACCCCTGGCCGTCGACGGACCGGCCCTCACCATCCGCAAGTTCTCGGCCGACACCCTGACCGCCCAGAACCTGGTCGACTACGGCTCCCTCAGCCCGGAGGCCCTCGGCCTGCTGACGGTGGCGGTCGAGGGCCGACTCAACGTCGTTGTCTCAGGCGGGACGGGCACCGGCAAGACCACATTCCTCAACGTGCTGTCCGGCTTCATCCCGCCCCAGGACCGGATCGTGACCATCGAGGACGCGGTGGAGCTCCAGCTCCGCCAGCACCACGTCATCCGGCTCGAGTGCCGGGCCGCCAACGTCGAGGGTCGGGGCGCGGTGGGGATCCGGGAGCTGGTCCGGAACAGCCTGCGCATGCGACCCGACCGCATCATCGTGGGTGAGTGCCGGGGGGCCGAGGCCATCGACATGCTGCAGGCCATGAACACCGGGCACGACGGTTCGCTCGGGACCCTCCATGCCAACACCCCGGCCGACGCCCTGACCCGGCTGGAGACCATGGTCCTGATGTCGGGGGTCGAGCTGCCGATCGGCGTGGTCCGGGAACAGCTGGCGTCGGCGCTGGACGTCGTCGTCCAGCTCGACCGGCTCCGGACCGGGGCCCGGGTGGTCGATGCCATCTGTGAGGTCGGCGCCTTCGACGGCACCAACGTCGAACTCAACCCGCTGTTCCAGCGCCGCTTCGATCAGGGCGACGAGTTGGGTCGGCTGGTCCCGACCGGGGCCCGGCCCCGCTTCGCCGAGAAGCTGGCCCGACACGGGGTCGAGCTCGACACCTCGTCCTGGGCCCCTCCGGCCGCTCCGGTCGGTCGGCAGCCGCCGCCGGCCCCCCGGCCGGCCCGACCCACCGCCCGGACTCAGCCGATCGCCGAGCCGTACATCTCGCCCAGCGGGTCGGCCAACAGCTCCAACCGCTCCCCGTCGGGGCCGTTGAAGTACAGCGACGAGCCGCCGACCTCGGCGTAGCCCACCCCGGCCTCGTCGAGCTTGCCCTTGAGCCGCTCCCAGGTCTCCCGCTCGACCGACAGGGCGAGGTGGTGGAGGCCGCCCAACACCTCGGCGTAGGGACCGAGATCGAGGCCGGGGAAGTCGAAGAAGGCCAGGGCGTTGCCGTGGCCGATGTCGAAGAAGAAATGGGTCGAGCCCTGGTAGTCCCGGTTCTCGAACAGCTCGGTCAGGGGGAACTCCAACAAGCCCTGATAGAACTCGATGGTCCGGGCCACGTCGGTGCTGAGCAGGGCCACGTGGTGGACGCCGTTCACGGTCGAGGCCGGTCGTTCGCCCCGGGGCCGGAGGTAGCGATTCCGCAGCTCCTCCCACTCGGCGGTCCGGTCGACATCAGCACCATGAGCCATGCCGTAAGGTTACGGTCCGGACCGTGGTCCGCGCCGACCGAACGACCGGGCCGGACCGGGCGGCGGCCGGCACGGCAGAGCAGGGCACGAACACAGCGCGGCAGGCACGAAGCGGGAGGGCGCAGGTGGAGCAACGGGCACGGGCGACGACGGGGGCCGAGGACCGCGATGGGGCATCGACCGAGCGGGCCAACCTCGTCCTCGATGATCTGGACGAGCGGTTTCAAGCCTTCCAGGCCTTCCGCAAGAGCGATTCGAAGGCCACCGAGTCGATCCTGAACGCTCTCGGGGCCCAGGATGACGTCGATCGGGACATCGTGCTCGAGTTGTCGGCCCCCCGCCCCCTCGGCCACCCCGACCGGTTCCCCCAGGCCCATCGCCTGGCCGTCCGGGCCCTCGAGGTCCTGGACCGCAACGGGGCCCGGGGGGTGCGGGTCGGCGGCCTGGGTCCGCTGGGTCCGGTGGCCGCCTTCTTCGTGCAGCAGGTGGCCCACTTCATCGTCCGCAGCTACCAGGCCACCGTCGTCGACCGGATGCTGTGGCTCTACGCCCGCCGCGAGGCCAACGCCGCCCACGACGACCCTCAACGCAGGCTGTTGACCCGGGCCCGCATCCACATGCAGCGCCTGGCCCCCGGTTTCAAGCGCAACCCGCTGGGCATACCCACCTTCCTGGTGGGCGGGGCCGTGGTGTCGACCCTGCTCCGGGTGGTCCTCGACGCCCTGACCACGGCCCTCGACTCGCTCTGGAGCCGGGTGGCGGTCACCGTGGCGCTCGGCCTGCTCATCGCCGCCGCGGCCTGGATCATCCTCCGGGGGGCGGCGGTCGCCCGTCGCCGGATTCGGCTCACGACGGCCCCGCCTCTGGAGGCCCTGTGGGAGACGATCGGGCGTTGCGGCCGACCACCCCGTGATCAGTCCCGGGTCATCGCCCTGATCGCCATCGTGTTGACCTTCATCCCCTGGATCGTCGTGCCCATCGGGCTGGCCGTGGCCTGGCTGGTCGACTGAACCCGGGATCGTCGGGGGTCAGAGACGGGCCAACCAGGCCTGCAGCTCGACCAACGACTCGGAGCACAGGCCGTGCCCCCGGTCGAACTCCTGGTACTCGTGTTTCACCCCGTGCTCCTGCAGGACGTCCCGGGCCCGGTGGCCCTCCTCGACGGCGATGTGGGAGTCCCAGGTGCCGTGCTGGATCAGGATCGCGGGCAGATCGGTGCATTCGAAGGCGTAGTCGAGGCCGTCGAGCACCGGAAGGACGCCCGACAGGGCCGCCACTCCCGCCGGTCGGACCTTGATCCCGCGGGCCAGGCCCAGCGCCAGGGCCACCCCGGCGCCCTGGGAGAACCCGACGTAGACGGCATCGCTGCGCGCCATGCCCTGGCGGTCGCACACCTCGTCGACGGTTCGGTCGAGCGCGGCCAGCGAGCTCAGGAACTGCTCGGCGTCGATCCGACCCCAGTCGTCCCGGTGGTACCAGGCCACGCTCCCTTCCCGGGTGGTGTCGAGCGGGGCCCGAGGGTGCATGGGCTGGAATCGGTGCTCGGGATCGATGATCGGGGGCAACCACGCCATGTCGCGCTCGTTGGCCTGGTAGCCGTGCACCACGACCAGGAGACGGACCGGCCGTCCGGGCACCTCCCGTAGTTCGACAACGAGCGTCATGGTTCGATGGTGCCACGGTTGCGGTCCGGCCACCACCATCCCCTCGACGGGGAGGGACGACGGGGGACGCCGCATCTAGGGTGAGGCCATGGCCGACCGGCGCCCCAACCTGCTGTTCATCATGAGCGACGATCACGCCGCCCATGCCCTCTCGGCCTACGGGAGCCGCCTCACCACGACCCCGAACCTGGACCGGATCGCCAACGGCGGCATGCGCTTCGACGCCGCCTTCTGCACCAATTCGATCTGCGCCCCCAGCCGGGCCGCCCTGCTGACCGGCACCTACAACCACGTGAACGGGGTCACCACCCTGGACACCCCGCTCGACAACCGCCGCTGGACCTTTCCCTGGCAGCTCCGCGGTGCCGGGTACCAGACGGCGCTGTTCGGCAAGTGGCACCTGGGCCATGGACCGACCAACGATCCCGCCGGGTTCGAGCACTGGCGAATCCTTCCGGGCCAGGGCCACTACCACAATCCGGTGATGCTGGAGGCCGGGGGCCGGATCGTCGAGCGGGGTGGCTACGTCACCGACCTCATCACCGACGACTGCCTCGACTGGCTCGATCGCCGCCATCGGGACCGCCCCTTCGCCCTGTTCTGTCACCACAAGGCTCCCCACCGGAGCTGGGAGCCGGCCCCCCGGCATGC
Source organism: Acidimicrobiales bacterium (assembly GCA_965263455.1). GTDB lineage: Bacteria > Actinomycetota > Acidimicrobiia > Acidimicrobiales > SZUA-35 > CADEDH01. Next base: position 3,541,645 of record CBDHHN010000004.1, on the reverse strand, counting down.
CCGGCTGTTCGACGGCGTCGACCTGCCGGAGCCGCCGACGTTCCGCGACGACCTGGTCGGCCGGGCCGAGGTGGTGCGGGCGGCCCGGATGCGGATGCTCGACCTGGACCCGATCGTCGACCTCAAGGCCCCGGTACCCGACGGGCTGACCGAGGACGAGGAGATCTCGTGGCGCTACCAGCGCTACATCAAGGACTACCTGCGGGTGGTGGCGGCCATCGACGAGGGGGTGGGGCGACTTCTCGACCGGCTCGACGACGAGGGCCTGACCGACGACACCATCGTGATCTACACCTCCGACCAGGGCTTCTTCCTGGGCGACCACGGCTGGTTCGACAAGCGGCTGATGTACGAGGAGTCGCTGCGGATGCCGTTCCTGGTCCGCTACCCCCGACTCGTCACCCCAGGGTCGAGCTGCGGCCGGATCGTGAGCAACGTCGACGTTGCCCCCACCGTGCTGGAGTTGGCCCGGTGTGGTGTCCCGGCCTCGGTCCAAGGCCGGTCGTTCGCCCCACTGCTGGCCGGGGAGGAGCCGGCCGACTGGCCCCGCTCGCTCTACTACCGGTACTGGATGCACCGCGACGGCGCCCACGGCTGTCCCGCCCACTACGGAGTCAGGACCCTGACCCACAAACTCATCTGCTACTACAACGACCCCCTGGACCAGCCCGGGGCCCGGGGTCCGGCCGATCCGGTCGAATGGGAGTTGTTCGACCTGGAGGCCGACCCCTACGAGGTCGACAACGTCATCGACGACCCCGCCAACGCCGGTCTGGTGGCCGACCTGCGGGCCGAACTGACCCGCCTCCAGGCCGAGGTGGGCGACGAACCCCATCCGGCGGCCAACTGATCGGCCGCCTCCGTAGGTGCCGACCGCCAGGAGGCCCACCGGGCCGAGGCCCGCCGGGGCGAGCCCGGACGAGCGCACGGGCTAGGGTCGCCCGATGCGTCACGGTGTGTTCCTCCCGCCCTTCGGTCCCCTGGCCGATCCCGGTCGACTGCTCGACCTGGCCCGGGGCGCCGAGGAACGGGGATGGGACGGGGTGTTCCTGTGGGATCACATCCTGCGCCGGGAGACGCCCGACGTGCTCGACACCTGGGTCGCTCTCGGGGCCCTGGCCGCCGCCACCTCCCGTCTCCACCTGGGCCCCATGGTCACGCCGGTCACCCGTCGTCGACCGGTGAAGTTGGCCCGCGAGATCCAGGCCGTCGACCTGGTCGCCGGGGGAAGGCTGATCATGGGCGTGGGACTCGGCGTCGACACCAGCGGTGAACTGAGCCGCCTGGGCGAGGTGACCGGGCCCAGGGACCTGGGGGCTCGCCTCGACGAGGGGCTGTCGGTGATCACCGACCTCCTCGACGGCGGGACCGTGCACCATCGGGGCCCATGGTTCACGGCCGACGGTGTCGACCTCGGGGCGCCCGGAGGACCCCGAGGTCGACCTCCGATCTGGTGCGCGGCCCGGGGCGACGCCCGGCGGCCGGTCCGCCGGGCCGCCCGCTACGAGGGCCTGTTCCCCATCGACCTCGACCACGACCGCTACCAGCGCATGCTGGAACTGGTGTCGGCCGAGCGGGGCGACCTCGACGGGTTCGACGTGTGTCTCACCACCCCGGGCGGCCAGGATCCGCCGTCGTGGGCCGACGGCCGGACGACGTGGTTGCTCCAGCAGTTCCCGGCTCTGCCCGACGCCGACCGGGTGGCCGCCGTGATCGAGGCCGGCCCGCCCCGCTAGCGATCAGAGGAACCGGTGGGTCGCGATCCGACCCTCGGGGTCGACGACCAGAGCGGTGTCGCCGCCGTTGTTCCACACCGGGAACCGCTCGTCGAGGAACAGCCGACCGTCGCCGTCGCGACCGCCGCCGGTGTGGACCCGGAGCCGGTCCCCGGGAGCGAGGACCGGGCCCGACAGGACGAAGCGGTTGCTCGTCGTCTCGTCCCGCACCGTCCACCCGTCGAGGTCGACCGGGGCGTCGCCGTCGTTGGTGATCTCGATCCACTCCTGGTCGAGAACCTCGTCGTCGGGGCCGGGCGGATTGGGTTGGGCGTCGCTGACGACGAGGACGGCATCGGCGCTCCCACAACCGTCGCCCCACCACCCGAGCTCGGCGTCGGCGGCGTCGAGCATGGCCGAGGGCAGGGCCGGATCGTCCCCCGACCACAGGGCGAGGGCCCAGCCCGAGGCCACCAGCTCCCGGTTGACGTGGACGGTACCGACGTGGAGATCGGCCAGGAGCCGGTCGAAACGGTCGACCTCGGCCCCGACCAGGGTGACCGGGCCGGAGGCGAGCAGGATGTCGAGCTCGTCTCGAGCCGCGGCCCCGGGGCAGGTGGTGTCGCCCGAGCGGCTGCGCAGCTCCGGGGCGTTGATGCCGAGCAGGCGAACCTCCCGCGGTGTGCCGTCGGCCAGGACGACCTCCAGCGAGTCGCCGTCGATGACCCGATCGATCGTCACCGGTTGCCCGGGCCCGATCTCGCCGACCTGGTCCCCGTCCGAGTCGCCGGAGGCCGACGGAGCGCCCGAGGGGGAGGTCGAGGGCGAGGTCGAGGGCGAGGAAGGTGCGCTCGCCCCGTCGGCCGAGCCGGACCCGGGGGTCGCCTCCTCCCCGGTGAGAGGCTCGACGCAGCCGGCCACGGCCAGCGCCGTGGCCGCCAGCGCCGCCGTGGCCGCCGTCCGGGCCCACCACCATCGAGGCCAACGGGCCCCGGAGGCCCACCGTCGGTTCCCGCCTGCGATCCTCATGTCCGTAGCGTCAGTCGCCGAGGACGGCGGGGGCCGTCGTCGGGTCGGCGGCCACGGTCTCCACCGACCAGCGGGCGGCCTCGGCCACACCGAAGATCCTGACCCGGTCGCCGGCGGCGGTGACGATCTCGTCCGGACCGTCACCGGTGCCGTCGCCGAGGCCCGGACCGGCCGACCCCCGCCTGGTGAGCCGCAGGCGGTCGGTCGACGGTGGGTAGCCGTAGTGCCGGCACCCGTTGAGCGAGGTGAAGGCTTCGAGGTGGTCGAGGGCGTCGGCCCGATGGAACACCTCGGCCACGACGGGGAGGGCAAAGGGGGCGTTGAAGATTCCGGCGCTCACGTTGGCCCGGTACTTGCTGGAGAAGGGATGGGGGGCGCTGTCGGTCCCGAGGAAGAAGTCGGGAGCGCCGGAGGTCGCCGCCGCCACCAGGGCCTCGCGATTCTCCGCCGTGTTGATGATCGGCTTGCAGAACAGGTCGGGTCGCATGCCGTTGGCCAGGAGATCGGAGCGGTCGCAGGTCAGGTGGTGGGGGGTGATCGTTCCCCGCACCGCCGGATGCCGACGCACGAAGTCGACCCCGGCCGCGGTCGAGAGATGCTCGACCGTGACCCGCAGTTCGGGCAGCTCGGCCACCAGCGGCACCAGCTCCCGTTCCAGGAACACGGCCTCGCGATCGAAGATGTCGATGGCCGGGTCGGTGGCCTCGGCGTGGACCAGCAACGGCACCCCGGCCTCGGCCAGGTACTCCAGCAGGGGACGGTGGGCCAGGATGGCGGTGCCGCCGGCCTCGGAGTTGGTGGTGGCCCCGGCCGGGTAGTACTTGCAGCCGATCACGATCCCGGCCTCGACCCCGGCCCGCAGATCGTCGACGGTCACCTCGGGTGTGAGGTAGAGGGCCATCACCGGCGTGAAGTCCGGGCGGGCCTCAGGTCCGGCGGCGGCCAGGATCCGCTCCCGGTAGTCGGCGGCCCGGACCGAGTCCACGATGGGAGGCACCAGGTTGGGCATGACCAGGGCGTGACGGAACCACCGGGCCGTGTAGGGGGTGACGGCGGCCAGCATGTGATCGTCGCGCAGGTGGACGTGCCAGTCGTCGGGCACGGCGATCTCGACGCTGCGGTCGGATTCGGGGCCGGCGGCGTCGGCGGTGAGGTCGAGGGCGTCGCTCATGATGACCCGGAGGGTACCAACCGGGCCCGGGCGCCTAGCGGAGGCCGATCCGGGCGTCGTAGTAGATGTAGAGCCGGTGCAGCATCTGCAGCACCGACAGCCACACCACGACCTCGACGATCTGGGCCGGGCTGAGGCGATTGGTCACCGTCTCGATGGTGATCTCGTTGACCGTGGCCGGGCTGGTGGAACTGGCCTTGGCCAGGATGATGGTGGCCGCCTCCTCGCTGGTCAGCCACGGGGGGACGGCCAAGCCGTCGGCCCCGGTCTCGCCGAACCGGCCAACCGCAACCATCAGGTCGGTGTCGACCTCGAAATGGGGCAGCTGGGACAGCTGGACCATCTCGGCCACCAGCATCTCGTTGCCCACGGTCTTCGCATAGACCAGGCCGGCCATGGCCTTGGCCGGCAGCCCGACGACGGTCTGGTCGGGATCGAGGTTGTCCCGGAGCACCGTGGCCACGGCCCGAATGGCCCGCCGGTGGTGGAGGCTGGCCAGCACGGGGAAGGAGTACCCGATCTCGTCTTCCAGGGCCAGGAGTGCGGGGCCGGCCCGGCCCGAGACGCCTCGGGTCCAACGACTCTCCAAGCGGGAGGCCCGGGGGCCCTGGCGGAAGACCCGGAGGTAGGTTCGGATCGAGTCCTTGGGGGCCGCGGTCGCCTCGATCAGCAGCTCCTCCTCGGTCCACTGGTGCTTGCCCGTGCTCCACCCGGCGTCGCCGATGATGTGCTGGACGTTGGCGATCGATTCGGCCTCCAGCTCGATGCCCATGGTGTCCATGAAGTTGTTGAGGAAACCCATGAGGGCCGTCCCCAACACCAGCCACTCCACGTCCTGGGGCGACAGATACCGCTGGGCCTCGTGCAGGTGCTTGGCCGTGACGTCGCTCGGCACCCGACCCAGGGCGCCGGCCAGATCCGACACCGCCTGCTCGGTCGGGTTCAGATCGCCGGCCAGGGCCTCGGCCGACATACCCCGACGCAGTGCGAACGAGCAGGTGTGGGCCGAGCAGTACATGCAGCCGGCCGCCATCGACGACGAGAACATGGCCAGGCCCAGCAGGTCCTTGGGTGCTCCCTGGTTGATGAGGGCGGCGGGCAGGTTGAGCAGGTTCGGCACCAGCAGGTTGTAGGTACGGAACCCGGGGGGCCAGATCTCGAGGTAGGGGTCGCAGTTCGGGATGACCCCGATCAGCTCCCGGACCAGACGAAGCATCGGTTTGTAGTCGCGTTCGAGCTGTTCGAAGTCAACCGCCGCCGACTGGAGCTCCTGGGCCAATGTTCCCGCCGTCATCAGCGCCTACTTTCCTGGGTCACGCGACATTCCACAGTCGAGTCGTCACCAAGTCCGGCCTACCCGGTGACGATGGACGCCGTCGCCCCAGACGCCGTGCCTTCCGCCTTGTCGGTCCTTCCTAGACTATCGCTATGGCAATCATGGACGACATCCTGGCCATGCTCGATGAGCTGGTGAAACTTACCACTCTGGATGAGGAGAGCCCCCAGTCGTTCAAGGTCCGGGCCTACGAGAACGCCCGGAACGCCATCGAGGCCAACGGAGCCGATATCAGCGACCTTTCGGTCGCTGAACTGACCAAGATTCAGGGTGTGGGCAAGGCCACGGCCAACAAGATCCGGGAGTTCGTCGACACCGGCACCGTGGCCAAGCTCGATGATCTGCGGGCCGCCTATCCACCCGCCTTCGCCGAGTTGGCGAAGATCCCGGGTCTGGGGCCCAAGACGCTGAAGCTGATTCGAGCCGAGTTGGGGGTGGAGGATCTCGACGGGTTGAAGGCCGCCATCGCCGCCGAGCAGTTGCGCACCCTGCCCCGGATGGGGGCCCAGAGCGAGGCGAAGATCGCCAAGGCCATCGACCGCCTCGGGCTGTCGGGCAAGGACCGCCGGACCCCGATCGCCGAGGCGCTGCCGCTGGCGCGCCGCCTGGTCGACGACCTGCGTCTGGTCGACACCGTGGCCGACGTCGTGTACTGCGGCAGCCTGCGTCGTATGGCCGAGACCATCGGCGACGTCGACATCACCGTGGCCGCCACCGACGGCGATCTGGTCATGGCCGCGGTGAGGGACCATGCCGCGGTACACGAGCTCGTGCTCAGCGGATCGACCAAGACCAGCTTCCTCACCAGCGAGGGGCTCCAGGTCGACGTACGGGTGGTGGCACCCGAGCAGTTCGGGGCCGCCACCCTCTACTTCACCGGTTCGAAGACCCACAACATCGCCCTCCGTCAGCGGGCCATCGATCGGGGGATGCTGCTCAACGAGTACGGCCTGTTCGCCACCGACGACGACGGCAAGACCACGGAGCTGGTGGCAGCACAAACCGAACCCGCCATCTACGCCGCCCTCGGACTCCCGTACATCGAGCCCCCACTGCGGGAGAACACGGGCGAGGTGGAGGCCGCCGGCTCGGAGGATCTGCCCGAGGTCGTGCAGTTGGCCGACATCAACGGCGACCTGCACTATCACACCGATCGTTCCGGCGACGGGCGGGCTCCGCTCGAGGACATGGTGAAGGTGGCGGCCGACAAGGGGTACGACTATCTGGCCATCACCGACCACGGCGAAGACCTGGTCATCAACGGGTCGAATCGGGAGGAGATGTTGGAGCACCGGGATCGGATTCGCGCCCTCCAGGACGAGTATCCGGACCTGACCCTGTTGTACGGCTGCGAGCTCAACATCGGGCCCACCGGCGGTCTGGACTACGACCCCGATTTCCGCCACGGCTTCGACTACACCGTGGCATCGGTCCACTCCCACTTCGACGCCCCGGCCAAGGACCAGACGGCCCGCCTGGTGGCCGCCATCGCCGACCCGACCGTCGACTCGATCGGCCATCTCACCGGTCGCTACATCGGCCGCCGACCCGGGATCGAACTCGACATCGACATCGTGCTGGAGGCGCTGTTCACCTTCGATGTGGCCCTGGAGATCAACGGTGCCCTCGACCGCCTCGACGCCGCCTCCGACGTGGTCCGCCGGGCCGTGGACCGGGGGGTGAAGCTGGTGATCAACACCGACAGCCACCACACCTCGGAGCTGGGCCGCATGGAGTACGGGGTGCGGACGGCCCAGCGGGGGTGGGCCCCGCGCCATCAGGTCATCAACACGTGGCCCCGGGAGCGGTTCCTGACCTGGGTTGCCGAGCACCGCAAGGACGCCTGATCGAGCAGTCCTACCGGTCCCGGCAGCGGCGGGGGTCCGACCTCTCGGCCTCGGGGTGGGTCAGTCCGTTTCGGGCAGGTCGACGTAGGCGTCCTGGACCGCCCGAAAGTCGAGCAGGAGCTGGTGGGCGAGCTCGCCCTGGGGTCGGCCCTGGTCGAGGACGCGGCGCACCCGGTCGTCCATGTCCCGGTAGTCGGCGGCCAGTCGTCGACCCAGGATCTTGCAGCCCATGTTCCACTTGGCGAACTCGCGCTCGGGGCAGTGTCGGTCCACGTAGACGGTCTGCACGTCGGTGTGGCGGGGATCGAGACGGATGCGGTCGAAGCAGGCCTGGACCGAGTCGGCCGGGCCCTCGAGGATCTGAAGGAACAGCCCGTCGTCGAACAGGAGCATGCCGGTGACGGCGACGGCCCGGTTGCGGCGCCGGGAGACCTTCATCAGGGCGGCCAGATCGTCGTCGGAGAAGGGCTCGGCGGCCTGGCTGACGTAGGCCAACTGCAGGAGCGGCTCGGTCATCGGGGGTCGTCCTCCCGGTCCGGTATCAGGTCGTCGGGTTTCAACGGGAGGGTGATGGTGAAGGTGGTGCCCTGGCCGACCACGGTGTCGACCGACAGGGTGCCCCCATGCTGGTTGACCACGATCTGGTGGGCGATGGCCAGCCCCTGGCCGGTCCCCCGCCCCACCTCCTTGGTGGTGAAGAAGGGGTCGAAGATCCGCGCCACCGCCTCGGGCGGGATGCCGGGCCCGTCGTCGGCCACCGTGATCTCGGCCACCGATCCGGTGCGGCGGGTGGCGATCGTGAGCCGCCCGAGGCCACCGTCGGTGGGCCGGTTCTGCTCCTCGAAGGCCTGGGCCGCGTTGACCAGCAGGTTGACCACGACCTGGTTGAACGGTCCGAGGTAGCACGGCACCGGCGGGAGGTCGTCGTCGAGGTCGAAGGTCAGGTCGGCCACGTATCTCCACACGTTGCGGGTGACGGTGGCCGCGGTCTGCAGCGTCCGGTTCAGGTCGACGTCGGCCCGTTCACGGCCCGACGGGTGGGAGAACTCCTTCATGGCCCGGACGATCTCCCGGATGCGCTCGACCCCCTCCCGGGCCTGGTCCAGGGCGTCGGGGATCTCGGCGGCCAGGAAGTCGAGGTCTTCGTCCACCGTCTCCAGGTAGTCGCGTACCGGTGCCGGTTCCGGGTGGGCGGCCTCGTCGACGACACGAAGGAGGGAATCGGCCGATTCCAGCAGGGCCTGCAACTCGTCGAAGCCCTGGGCCAGGAACGTGATGTTGTCGCCCACGTACTGGACCGGGGTGTTGATCTCGTGGGCGATCCCGGCCGCCAGTTCGCCGATGGCCTCGAGCTTGTTGGACTGGGCCAGCTTCCGTTCCAGTTCGAGTTCGGCCAGTCGAGCCCGTTGCTCCATCTGGCGGAGCCCGACCTGGTCGGTGACGTCGATGTGGGCCACCACGCACCCGAGGGCATCGCCCACGACCACCGGGGTGACACGGGCCTCGAACCAGGCCTCCCGGTTCGGGCCGGGGCAGTGGTACTCGACACGCTGTCGCTCGGCATCGCCTCGCAGTACCGACCGGATGGCCGACGCCACCTGCCGGGCGGCTTCGGCCCCCTCCCCCTCGGTGGCGTCGCACACGGCGAGGTAGTCGGCCCCGAGGCTGCACGATTGGCCGCCGCCCCGACGTTCGGCCGCCTCCGACCACCGACGGTTGACGGCGACGAGGCGACCCTCGGCGCAGACCACCGCCACCTTGGCGTCGAGGGCGTCGAGGACGGTGGCAGGGCCGGCCGCGAGCCCGGCGGACGGCATCGGTGACTCCACGGACGAGAACACGGTGCCCCATCGGCGCCGCCACCTTCTCGTTGAGGTCCCACTGGCCCGGGCCCGAGCGACCGCTACCATCGGCAGGTGAGCGGGGTTACCGGGCCCGAGCCGATTCCACTGTCGTTCCGCTGGAACCACCTGCAGCTGGCGGGCTCGCTCCATCTGCCCGAAGGCCCGGCGCCGTATCCGGCGGTGCTGATGGCGCAGGGCTCGGGACCGTCCGACCGGGACTCCGGTGGCTACTTCCCCCCGCTCCGCCGGGCACTGCTCGACCGCGGTCTGGCCGCGTTCGCCTTCGACAAACCCGGTTGCGGCGAGTCGTCGGGCGACTGGCGCCACCATGGCCTGGAGGGGCGAGCCGAGCAGATCACGGTCGGCCTCGACCATCTCCGGGATCACCCCTCGATCGATGGGGACCGGGTCGGCCTGTTCGGCCACAGCCAGGGGGGATGGCTCACGCAGATGCTGGCCGGACGGCAGCTGCCACTGGCCTTCGCCGTGGCCGGATCGGCGCCCACGATGACGGTTCGGGAGCAGATCCTCTACGACCACCGCCAGACCCTGGGCTCGAAGGGGCACGGGGATGCGGCAATCGCCGAGGCCCTGACCCTGACCCAAGCGTTGCAGCGGGCGGCGGACGAGGGGGAGGCGTTCGACACCGTGGCCTCTCGGCTGCTGGCTCCGGCCTCGGCCCGACCTTGGTACGTCGACCTCGGACCCATCGACAACGCCGACGATTGGCACCACTTCGCCGTCCTCGTCCGCGACCGCTTCGATCCGGCGGGTGCGCTGAGCCGTGTCGCCTGCCCCTTCCTGGCCGTCTACGGCGGCCAGGATCGTCTACTACCGGCGTGGGAGAGCGCGCACCGGACCGGCGAGGCCCTGGCCATGGCGCCGTGCACGGACGCCACCATCGTCGTCTTCCCCACCACCGATCACCGCATCCAGGACGAGGCGACGGGCCACCTCGTCGACGGCTACCCCGACCTGCTCGGCGACTGGGTCGCACGACGGACGTTCGGCCCGGCCCGGAGCCGGCGGGACTGACGGCCGCCGACCGGGAGAACGGTGTGACGGCGGGCTCGGTCACGTGTCGTCGCCTTCGGCCCCATGGGCCAACGTTGGTCACGGCACACCGACCGCGGTCTGCGCCCGTTCCCGGTGGGGTACGGTCCGACGCATGGACGCCGGCGAGTTCTGGTCGATCGGGGACTACGCCGTGGTGGGCGACCTGTGGAGCGAGCCCGGTCGCCGGCTGGCCGCCTCGCTCGACCTGGCCGGCCGGGACGTGATCGACCTGGCCACGGGGACCGGGGTCACCGCCATCGCCCTGGCCGGCCACGGCGCCCGCTCGGTGATCGGCGTCGACGCTGCGCCGAAGCTGCTGGCCGAGGCGGCCCGTCGGGCCGAGGCCGGCGGCCACGACGTCGAGTGGATCGAGGCCGACATGGCGTCCGTGCCTCGGCCGGACGACTCGGCCGACCTCGTCACCTCGACCTTCGGGCTGATCTTCGCCGACGATCCCGGGGCCGCCCTGGCCGAGTGCCGCCGTCTGACCCGACCCGGCGGGAGGATCGTGCTCACCAGTTGGTCGGGTTCGGGCCTCTTCGGGCGGATCCGCCAGGCGCTCGGCCCGTACTTCCCCGACGCCCCCGAGCCCTGGCACGAGGACCCGGGCGCCATCCGATCGGTGGCCGGACCGGAGGCCGAGGTGGTCGAGCAGTCGTTCGTCCTGGTGGCGGACTCGGCCGAGGCCTTCGTGGCCCAGCTGGAACAGCACAGCGCGCCGTTCGTCGTGGCGGTCGAGACCCTGGGCGACCGGTGGAACCAGGCCCGGTCCGACCTGCTCGACGTGGTGACCGGGGCCGGCCACCACGACGCGGGCACCTATCGGGCCGTCGTGACCTACCTGGTCACGACCATCCCGGTGGTCTGACGCCCCACCTCCCCCGGTCGAGCCGGCCGCTCGGGCCGGGCCCCGCGCCCACCCCTGAGCCCCGATCGGTCGGGCCATGGCCCTTGAGTTCGGCGGCGGCGTTGCCGACAACACATTAGGAAATTAGAATATGACCATATGTCAGAGGTCGAGGCCGCGGCCGAGTTGCTCAAGGCGTTCGCCCACCCGCTCCGGTTGGCGATCATCCTCGAGGTCCAGCACGGCGAACGATGCGTCCACGACCTGACCGAAGCGCTCGATGCCAGCCAGCCGCTGGTTTCACAGCACCTCAAGATCCTGCGTCAGGCCGGCGTCCTGAAGGGACGTCGTCGTGGCCGGGAGATCGCCTACTCCATCGACGATCACCACGTCATCCACATCGCGCTCGACGCCATCGCCCACGCCAACGAGAGGAATCAACGATGAGCACCTGCACCATCCACGCCGACCACCCCCACACCCATGGCCCCGACTGCGGCCACGCCGCCGTGCTCCATGGTGACCACACCGACTACCTCCACGACGGCCACGCCCACCGGGAGCACGACGGCCACTGGGACGAGTGCGAGCTGACCCACGCCGTGGCCGAGGACCACGGCGACCACGTCCACGGCGAGGGCTGCGGCCACGAGGCCATCCCCCACGGCGACCATGTCGACTACCTCCACGACGGTCACCGCCACGCCGCTCACGGCGACCACTACGACGAGCACTAGCCACCGACCGTCAACGGCGAACACCCGGTCCGGGGGGCCCGACCCGCGCCGGACCGGGGCTTTGGGCCGATCGGTCCCCTGCTCTACCGTTGCCCCGATGGCTGAGCTCCTGGACTACACCGGTCGCCGAGTCGTGATCACCGGCGCCGCCTCCGGCATCGGGGAGGCGACGGCCCGCCTGCTGATCGAACGAGGGGCCGAGGTCCACGCCCTCGACGTGGCCCCCGTCGACCTCGACGGGATGGCGGCCGCCCACCACTGCGATCTGGGCCGACCGGAGGCCATCGACGACGCCGTGGCGCGGCTCCCCACCGAGATCGATGCCGTGATGAACTGCGCCGGCGTGCCCAACGGCGGACGGTTCCGCCCCGACGAGGTGATGCGGGTGAACTGGCTGGGGCTCCGACACCTGACCGAGCGTCTCCTCCCCCGCATCCCGGACGGCGGCTCGGTGGTCCACATCGCCTCCACCGCCGGTCGGGACTGGGCCCAACGCCTCGACCACCACCGGGCGCTGATGGCGGCCGAGGGCTTCACCGACGGCCTGGCCTGGGTCGAGGCCAACCCCGATGTCCTGGGCGACGGCTACGCCTTCTCCAAGGAGGCCGTCCAGTTCTACACCCTGTGGCGCGCCGTCCAGCTCCTGCCCCGCGGGGTGCGGATGAACAGCCTGTGCCCGGGCGTGACGGGAACCGACATCATCGCCGACTTCCGCAAGGGCCTGGGCGACGAGATCATCGACCACGCCGAGGCCGTGGCCGGCCGCATGGCCCGGCCGGATGAGATGGCACCCACCATGCTCTTCCTGGCCGACCAGGCCGCCGCCAGCTACCTCAACGGCGTCAACCTCAACGTCGACCGCGGGACCGGGGCCGCCCGGGCCAGCGACCAGGCCGATCCGGCCCTCATCTGGGGCGTCCGCAACTAGTCGAGCTGGACGGTCCGGCCCTCGGTCCGCAGCGCCGGCGACGGCTGGTGGAGACGGGCCTCGTCGGGGCGGGGTCGAGCGGTGACGGGATCGGCGGCGAACACCTGCTCCAGGGCTCGGGCCACCGACAGCAGCCGCCGGTCGCCGTAGGCCGGGCCCACCACCTGGACCCCGAACGGGAGCCCCAGCTCATCGAGCCCGCACGGCACGGCCGTCACCGGATGCCCGATGGCGCTGAAGGCGGCGGTCAGGGTGAGCCAGGCCATGTAGTTCTCGACCGGGGCCCCGTCGATCTCGGTCGGGTACAGGTCCCGCCAGTCGAAGGGGGGCACGCTGACGCCGGGACAGAGCACCACGTCGACCTGGCCCAGGATCCGGTGGGCGTGCTGGTACAGCTCGGTCTGGGTCCGCCGGGCGGCGGCGATGTCCTCCATCGGGGTGGCGAGGGCCGACTCGTAGGTCCGGCGGATGTTGGGGTTGAACCCGGCATCCCAGTCCTGGGCCTCCCGCTGGTACTGGACGGCGAACACGTCGGAACGGACCCGCCAGTCGACTTCGGCCCCCGCCGTCAGGTCGAGCGGCACCTCGACCACCTGGACCCCGGCCCCGGCCAGACGTTCGACGCGGTCGCGGAACGTGCGCCGGACCGTCTCCGACACCAGCACCCCGCCCAGGTCCTCGCTCACCCCGACCAGCAGGTCGGACGGGTCGAGGTCGTCGAGGCGGGCCAGCGCCTCGTGGTCGAGGGGGAAGGCCAGGGGATCGGCCCGGGGCCCAGGGGTCCGGGCGCTGATGACCGACAACAGCAGGGCGGTGTCGGTCACCGTTCGCCCCATCGGGCCCTGGACCGAATAGAAGGTCTGGGTGATGGTCCGCTCCTCGAACGGCACCGTGCCCGGGGTGGCCCGATGGCCGACCACCCCGCAGTAGCAGGCCGGGATCCGCAGGCTGCCGCCATGGTCGGAACCGGTGGCCAGCGGGACCATATCGGTGGCGAGCGCCACCGCTGACCCACCCGAGGAGCCGCCACAGGTCCGGTCGGGGTCGAAGGGATTGCCGGTGGCCCCGAACAGCCGGTTGACGGTGTTGGCCCCGATGCTGCGCTCCGGGATGTTGGTCTTGCCCACGACGATCCCTCCCGCCCCCCGCACCCGGGCCACGATCCCGGCGTCGACCTCGGGCACATGGTCGGCCAGGGCCGCGCTGCCCAGGGTGGTGACCACCCCGGCCGTGGCCTGCAGATCCTTGATGGCCACCGGGAGCCCGTGGAGGGCGCCCAGGGTCTCGGGCCCGGCCACCCCGCCGCGGGCCCGGGCCACCGCCGCCTCCTCGGCCGCCTCGGCCGCCGCCTCGATCGCCTCGGTCCGGGCCCGCTCGTCGGCCCGGACCACCAGGGCGTTGACGGCCGGGTCGACGGCGTCGATTCGAGCCAGGCACGAATCGAGGAGTTCGACCGGCGACAGCTCCCCCGCCCCGATCAGGCGGCGGGCCTCGACGGCGTCCAGTTGACAGGGCTCGGTCATGGTTCCCCCGGCTCGATGACGTGCCGAGACTCTAGGCCCCCGACGACACCGCCGCCCCCGCCGCCCCGTCCCGACGCCGGCTCGGGCCTCGGCCCGCGAGTCGGCCCGGACCTCGGCCCAGCACGATGGCGGCGATCACCACCGCCACCACCGTCGGCCCCACCACCGCGGCCACGGCGGGCCGGTATCCGACCCGGTCGATGATCTGCCCCGACAGGGCGGGACCCAGCACCGCCCCCACCCCGAGACCGGTGTAGAACAGGCCGACGGCCGCTCCCAGGTTGGCCGTCCCGAACCACCGGGTGAACACCAGAGGGGTGGCCGTGACCCATGCCGCCCAGCCGATGCCGTGGATCACGGCCGCCGCCACCAGCAAGCCGTAGGCGGACCCGGCGGCCAGCCACACGATGAGCGACAACGCCAACAGCCCGTAGCCGGCCAGGTACAGCCCGGACGCCGGGAACCGGTCACCGATGACGCCCAAGGCCAGCCGGGCGACGAGGCTGGCCGCCCCCATGGTGGCGAGGAGGGCGGCCGCGGCGCGGCCCCCGGCCCCGATGCTCACGGCGTAGTCGTTGAGGAAGGCGAACGGGGCGTAGAAGCCGGGGCCGATGACGATGGTCGACAGATAGAGCACCAGCATCCGCCGACTCCGGAACAACGTCCACGGCGCGGTCCCCGAACCCGAGCCCCGGCCGGGAGGGTCCGCCACCACGGCCGCCGTGGCCCCCAACACGATGGCGGCCACCAACCCGAAGGCGAGGAAGGTGCCGCGCCAGCCCCACCGGTCGATCAGTTCCCGTCCCACCAACGGCCCGAGCAGGGTGCCGCCGCCCACGCCGACCAGGAGCAGCGACGTGGCCGCCGCCCGCCGCCGATCGAACCACCGGCCCAGGGTTCCGATCAGGGGGGCGTAGCAGCTCCCGGCCCCGATCCCGACCAGCGGGATGTAGCAGAGGTAGACCAGCCACAGGCGATCGGCGGCGGCGGTGAGCACCAGGCCGAGCGGCAGGGCGACGGCCCCGGCCGCCACCACCGGGCGGATCCCGAACCGGTCGCTCGCCCACCCGGCCACCGCCCCCGCCACGTAGTAGAAGAGCACCGCCCCCGACAGCAGCGGGGCCACCCCGCCGGTGGTGGTGCCGAACGTGTGGGCGATGGGGGTCAGGAAGACCCCGAACGAGAACAGGGTCCCGAAGGTCACGGCGTTGGCCCCGGCCGCCGCGGTGGCGATGACCCAGCCCCGGTCCGGCCCGGTCCCGGGGCGGAGGCCGGTCACCCCCGCACCGGCCCGCCCACCGCCATCGACCGGAGAAACACGAGGGTGAGGGTGGCCCCGACCACGGCCGAGCCCAGCCCGGCCCGGCGGGCCCCACTGGCCGCCAGGGGGTGGAGGGGGATGTCGTCGACGTGGAGCACCTTGTTGTGGCTGCGGACCGACAGGACGCTGCCCGAGGAGCTGACCGACAGGATGGAACCGGTCGATCCGAGCGACAGGATGCTCCCGGCCGAGGCGAACGACAGCATCGAGCCGGTCGAGGCGACCGACAGGAACGAGCCCACCGAGGCCAACGACAGGACCGAACCGGCGGAGCCGATGGAGAGCACGGAGAAGGTGCTGAGGGCCGAGCGCAGGCTCCGGGTCGACAGCACCGACCCTCCCATCGACCCCTCAGCCACGGGACACTCCCTCCATACCGGGCTCCAGCGTAGAACGTTGCGGCTCCCGGGGGGAACCACGGTGGGGGCGGTTTCGCCGGTGCCGACCGGCCCCGTCGCCCGGCCCGCCCCGGTTCCCCGGCAAGCGCCCGACCAGGCGGTCTAGGGTGCCGGTACCCAGCCGAAAGGACGTCCCATGCGCCCCGACTCCCTCCTCCGTAGTGCCGGCATCGGCATCGTGGCCGCGTTGGTGGCCGTGGTCATCGTCTTCCTGATCGCCGACGCCGCCAGCGGACCCCTGCTCGTGACCCAACCGGGAGCCGATGCCGCCGAGGAGGCCCCGCTGGCCGGCGCCATCGTCGGAGTGATCTTCGGCGGGATCGTGGGCACCGGCTTGGCCGTGTTGGCCCGCCGCCTGCCCCGCTCGATGGAGACCTTCGTCGGCATCTGCCTGGTCGGCCTCGTGCTCTACGGGGTCTTCGCCCTCAGCGCGTCCGAGGCGGTCGCCACCGGGATCTGGCTCAACGTGATGCACGTGGTCGCCGCCGTTCCCATCGTGGGTCTCCTGGCCCGTTGGGTCGGCGCCGCACCGGCGCCCGACGCCGCGGGCTGACCCGGCCCGGCCTCCCCGGTCGTCGCCTACGGCCCCGCCGGGCGGCCGTAGGCTCGGCCCATGGATCGGACCAGCGACGGCGACCCGGGCTCCGGGCCGGGGGCCGAGGACCAGGCTCGGCGAGCCAAGGTGGTGGAGCGGGTCCGCCTCATGTTGGCCAAGGCGGCCTCGACCGACCATGAGGCCGAGGCCCAGGTGTTCGAGGAACGGGCCCTGGCCCTCATGGCGGCCCACGAGATCGAGGAACGCGAGCTGCGCGACGCCACGCCCCACGAGCCCCACGACATCGCCTGCGGACACTTCGGCCACGCCCAGTACGCCGCCGTGGTCCTCTGTGTCGAGGTGGCGGGACTGTTCGGGGCCTACGGGGTCATGCTCCGTCATCAGCGGAAGTTCACGGCCCGCCTGATGTGCACCTCGGCCCAGCTCGATCTGACCATGCCCCTGGTCGACCACCTGCTGGCCCAGCTCATGGCCGACCTGAACCGCGACCGACCCCGGTCCCGCAAGGACTACGCCCTGGGATGGGTCAACCGGGTCCTGATCCGGTTGACGGAGGCCCGGGCCCGGGTCTACGACCGGGCCGGGGCCCTGGTGCCCACCGTGGCCTCATCGGCCGAGGCCTACCACCAGCAGTTCGGGACGCCGGCCCGCGGGCGACGCCAGCAGGTCGGTCCCGACTTCGTCGACGGCCAGGCGGCGGGAGAGGAAGCCGACCTCAACCAGGAACGGCTGCCCGGCTGAGGCCCGACCGGGCGGCGTCGCTCAGGGACCGTCACCCGGTCGGCCGGCGGACCGGGCCCGTTCGGCTCGCTCCGCCCGGCGCGCCCGTTCGGCCACCGTGGCCTCGTGGTCGACGACACCGCCCTCGTCGACCACGACCCCGTAGTCGCGGCGGGCTCCCCCGACCGAGACCACGCCATCGCGGACGTCGCCGGCCACCCACTCGACGGGCCGCCGCAGGGGATCGCCCCAGCCGCCGCCCCCGGGGGTGTGGGCCACCATGCGGGCCGGGCCCAAGTGGCGGACCCCGTACTTGGGCGGCACGAAGCTGGGGCCGTCGGCATCCTGATCGAAGGGGGCGATCAGTTCGAGGCCGACCGCGCCGTAGGTCCCGCCGCCCACCCCGTACCCGGTCGGCGTGTCGAGCCCCTCGGCCCGGAACGACCAGGTGGCCGGGGCCCTGATGTCGGCCTCGTAGACCACGCCCGTCCCGCCCCGGTGGTAGCCGGCTCCGGCGGCATCGGTCCGGAACTCCCACCTCCGGTACGTCACCGGGAACTGCTGTTCGTGGAACTCCAGGTTCGGCAGGTCGAGGCCGCCCAGGCTGATGAGGTGACCCAGCTGATTGAAGCCGTCCCGCTCGGCCGTGGCCCCCGGGGTGCCCATGGCGTGCCAGTGGTACATGACCCAGGTGGCGCCGTCGTCGGTCCGTCCGGCCACGTGCCCGTGCACCGTCTTGGACCAGCCGGCCAGCGAACGCTCGGGCACGGCCTCGGCCAGGGCCTTCCACACCGCATGCACGATCTCGTGGGCCACGAACACCGTGTTCATCGTCATCGGGGCCGGGGGCCGGGCGTTGACGATGGTGCCCTCGGGGGCCACGATCTCGACGTTGCGGTAGGTCCCCTCGTTGCGGGGGATGTCGGTGTCGAAGAACGACGACAGAGCGAGGTAGGCCGATGAGTGGGTGTTGGCCAACGACGAGTTCTTGAATCCCCGGATCTGGGGGTCGGAGCCGGTGAAGTCGATGCTCAGGCGGTCACCGGACACGGTCACGACGGCCCTGATGGTCACGTCGACCTTGTCGAAGCAGTCGTTGTCGGTGACCTCGACGCCCTCGTACACCCCGTCCGGCACGGCGGCGATGGCGGCCGCCATCCGGGCCTGGGCGTGGTCCAGGATTCCGGCCAGATGGGCGTGATAGCGGGTGGGGCCCAGTTCGGCCACCAGCTCGACGATGCGCTCGGCCCCGATGCGGGTCGACCCGATCATGGCCAGCAGGTCACCGTCGAGCAGTTCCGGCGTCCGGCAGTTGATCAGCAGCAGTTCCCACAGATCGTGGCGGACACGGCCCCGCTCGACCAGCTTGAGCACGGGGAGCCGGATGCCCTCGTGCCAGATCTCGGTCGCCTCCGGGTTGTAGGTTCCGGCCAGTCCCCCGCCGATGTCGGACTGGTGGGCCCGGTTGCAGCAGAAGCCGACCAGGGTGTCGGCGGCGAAGATGGGCCGGGCGATGACCCAGTCGGGCAGGTGGTTGCCCCCGGCCACGTAGGGGTCGGACAGCAGGAACACGTCACCGTCGGCGATGTCGTCGCCCCACCGGGCGAGCAGGGCCCGCACGGCGAATCCGCCGCCGCCGGTGTGGATGGGCAGGCCGTCGGCATTGGCGGTCAGGGTGCCGTCGGGGGCGGTCACGAAACAGGAGAAGTCGTGGGACTGGCTGAAGATCGTGCTGCGGGCGGTGCGGGTCATGACCCAACCCATGTGGCGGCTGATCTGGTCGAGCCGGTTCTGCATCAGCGCGAGGGTGACCGGCTCCGACCCCGGCCCCGCCTCCGTTGCCGACCCCGGTGTCGACGTGACCTCCCGGGTCCGGCCCGGCACCTCGTCGGGGACGTCGGGCGTCGGCCCGGGTTCCAGGTCGAGCCGGTAGTTGCCCGAGGTGTCGACGGTGACGTCGGCCCCGGGGCCCACGACCACGGTGGTGGTGGTCTCCTCGATCAGCACCGGGCCGGTCGCGGCCCAGCCCGCACCGAGGTCGTGGCCCCGGTAGACGGTGGTGTCGAGCCAGCCGTGATCGCCGTGCCACACCTTGCGGGTCTCGACCGGGCGGGGCGGTTCGTCGGACCGGGGGAGGACGGTGGGGGCCAGGGCGCCGGTGGGTGCCGTGGCCACCACCCGCACCGAGGCGATCATGATCGTGCCCCCGTCCTGGACGTGGCCGTAGAGGCGCTCGTAGTCGGCCTCGAACCGGGCCCGCACCTCGGCCGGGTCGAACTCGTCGACCGGCACCTTGAGCGACCACAACTGGCCCGGATGGTGGAGATCGAGTTCGCCCCGGAGGACGACGTCGCCCTCGTGGCCCTCGGCGGCAATGGCGCGCCGAGCCTGATCCCGGAGTTCGTCGAGGGTGGCCTCGACCACCACCGGGTCGATCCCGTCGATCGATCCCCGCAGGAAACGTGAGGCGTCGTGGCGGAGGTCGGCGTGGACCATCCCGACCGCACACAGGGCCCCGGCTGCCCGTGGCACGTAGACCCGTCCCACCCCGAGGCCGGCGGCCACCGCATGCCCGTGCATGGGCCCCGCCCCGCCGGCCGCCACCAGGGTGAAACGGTCGGGGGCGTGACCCCGCTCGATCGAGATGTACTCCACCGCCCCCAGCAGGTTCTGCTCCAACAGGGCCACGATCCCGGCCGCCGCCTCCTCGACCGACAGCCCGAGCGGGCGGGCCACGTGCTCCTCGATCGCGGCCCGGGCCGCGGCCGCCTCCAGGGTGATCGACCCCCCGGCGTAGGGGCCGGGGCGGAGCCGACCCAGGACCAACTGGGCGTCGGTGACCGTGGGTCGGGTGCCACCCCGGCCGTAGCAGGCCGGTCCGGGTTCGGCCCCCGCCCCCTCCGGCCCCACGAACAGCATCCCGGCCTCGTCGACCCCGGCGATGGTGCCGCCGCCGGCCCCGATGGTGTGGATGTCGATGGCGGGGGTCGAGACGTGGTAGCCGGCGATGGAGAGTTCGTCTCGGGTGTCGACCCGACCCTCCGACATCAACAGCACGTCGCACGAGGTGCCCCCGATCTCCATCGAGATCAGGTCGCCCGCCTCCCGCTCGACCTCGGGCGACCCGTCCCGGTCGCCGGATCCGGCCAGGGATCGGCGGTAGTGGTGGAGGGCGCCCACGGCGGCCGCCGGACCGCTCAACAGCAGGCTGACCGGCCGCTCGGCCAGCTGATCCACCGAGGCCACCCCACCGTTGGACTGGACCATCAGCAGCGACCGGGCCAGACCGCGCTGGCGCAGTTCAGCATCGAGACGGCCGAGGTAGGTGGCGATCCGGGGGCCGAGGGCGGCGTTGACCACGGCGGTCGAGGTCCGCTCGTACTCCCCCATCATCGGGCTCAGGGCGGCCGACGACGAGAGCCAGAGCCCGGGGTGATCCTGGGCCAGCCGGGCCGCCGCCTCCTGCTCGTCGCCGTCGTCGAGAAAGCTGTTGAGGAAGGCGATGGCCACCGATTCGACGCCGTCGGCGGCCAGGGCGTCACCCGCCCGCCGCACGTCCTCGGCCGAGAGCGGCTCGAGCCGGGAGCCGTCGGCCCCCACACGACCCCGGATCCCGTGCCGTCGGTGGCGGGGGACGAGGACGGGGGCGTAGGGGGCCCGATGATCCCACTGGTCGTCCCGCAACCCCCGCCGCAGCTCGAGGGCGTCACGGAATCCGTTGGTGGTGAGGAGGCCGACCGTGGCGCCGGTCCCCTCCAACATGGTGTTGGTGGCCACGGTGGAGCCGTGGACGAACAGCGCGCAGCCGACGAGCAGGGCCTCGACGCTGAAGCCGATCTCCGACGCCAGCGAGTCGAGGGCGTCGAGGACCCCCCGGCTGGGGTCGGCGGGAACGCTGGGGACCTTGGCCACCCAGGTCCGGCCCGTGTCGTCGGCCAGCAGCAGGTCGGTGAAGGTGCCGCCGACGTCGACCCCGATACGCCAGGGGACAACCGGCGTGATCTCGTCCCGCACCGGGGTCTCGGGATCGGACATGGGTCGACACTACCGGCGACCCGGTGGCGGGGCCAGTGGTCCGGACGGCTCGCGGCCCCGCCGGCGGGTCGGTTGGACGTTCCGGTTGCTCAGGCCCGGGCCGGGACCGGCCCGCCGTCGGCTCCGTCGACGACGGCGCCCGCCTCGCCCTCGGTGATGCGGAGCAGGGCGTCGGTGATCCGGGCCTCGCCCGCCATCGACCAGGCCTCTCGATGGAGGGCGGTGAGGGTCACCCGGGCCCGGGGCGGAACCTCGGCCGGAGCCGCCACCAGGACGCCCCGTCGGGCCAGCGACACGATCATCTCGGTGGCGCCGAGAGCCCGGTGGACGGCGGCCAGGTGGCGGGCCGACAGCACGACCTCGGCCGCATGGTCGGTCCCGCCCACGACGACCAGCCGGGCCCCATCGGCCTCCACCGTCTCCAGCGTGGGTTCGAGCCGATCGAGGTTGGCCTCGGCCTTGGCCGCCACCTCATCGTCCACCCCGCCTCCGCGCTCGCCGCCGTCGGCGGCGGTCCCTGGGCCGGTGGCGTAGACGAGGCCCTCGGCGCTGGTCCAGGCGTAGGCCACCCAGGCCAGCGGTCCGCCGGGGACCGCAGGGTCGGGCCACGGGCGGGCCCGGGCCCCGAGGGCGGGACCGTTCCAGTCGGCCGGTTTCAACACGGGAAGGAGCCGCACTGCACCCTCCTCGGTGGTCGGATGGCTCGGTCGCGGCGGCGACGTGGCCTCCCATCGGCGCCGGGACCCACGAGTTGACCCGGCCGCGCCCTTCAGCCGACGGGTGCGCCCCGGGCCAGGTCCGATGCCTCCAGCAGGGCCGACATCATGGCCTCCACCGCCTCGGCCCGGAGGGGGTCGGCGGTACCGCCGGGGCCTACGGCGCCGACCGAGGCGCGGTTGTCGAGCTCGTCGGGGTCGGCGACGGTGTCGAACAGCAGCTCGCCGCCGTGATCGGAGCGGGTGTAGCGGTAGCGGTCGGTCACCAGGGTGCGCAGCCGGGTCGGGAGCCGACCCGCCGACAGCGCCGGGGGGCAATCGTCCTCGATCAGGACATGGTCGCGGACCGAGGCCGAAGGATCGGCGAGCACCGGGGCCAGGGAGCGACCGTGCATGCCGTCGAAGCCGTCCACCGCGGCCAGGTCGAGCAGGGTCGGGCCCAGGTCCATGCTGCAGGCCAGGGCCGGCGTCCGGTTGCCGGCTGCGGTGCCGGGGCCGGAGATGACGAGCGGAACCTGCTGGATCCCCCGGTAGGGCATCCAGCCCTTCAGCATCAGCCCGTGGTCACCCATCATGTCGCCGTGGTCGCTGGTGAAGACGACGATGGTGTCGTCGGTGGCGCCGGCCTCGTCGACGGCGGCCAGGATGCGGCCCACCCCGTCGTCGACGAACTCGATCATGCCGTAGGTGGCGGCGATGGCCTCCCGGACCATCTCGTGGTCGTCGGCGCCGAAGGGACTGACCCAGCCCCGCTGTTCGGTGGCGGTGAAGCGCCGGATCCGTTGCAGGTGGGGCAGGCCGTCGGCCATCGGGTCGTCGATGGTGGACGGGAGCTCCATGTCGGCCGGTCGATGCCGGTCGAACCAGGCCCCGGGCGGGCAGAGGGGATGGTGGGGGTCGGGGAACGAGGCGACGGCCAACCAGGGGCGACCCTGCGTGCTCGCCTCACCGATGAAGTCGACCGTGCGATCGGTGACGAACTCGGTGGAGTGGAACGAGGGATCGTAGGGGGCCCGATAGACCTGCCACCAGCGTTCCGAGCGGTCGAGGCCGGGCGAGTCGGCCGTCATCGGCACGACGAGCTGCTCCCGGTTCCCGCCCCGCTCCAGGGCCCACCGGAGGTGGTGGCCGGTGACCCGGGCCCCGTGGTCGATGGCCAGCTCGATCCGGTCGAAGCCGTAGAAGTCGTCCGGGTCGTCGGGCCGGTCGTCGAGGTAGCGCTCGAAGTCCTCGAGCTCGTCCCACCCGGCCGGGTAGGGGGCGAAACCGGCGGGCTCGGCCCCGATGGGGGCGACGGCGTTGCGGCTCATCCCGTGCTGGAGATGCGATTTGCCGAGCAGGGCGGTCCGGTAGCCGGCGGCCCGGAACCGACGAACGAAGGTGTTGGCCTGCCAGTCGAGGGAGCGGTCGTTGAAGATCACGCCGTGGGCCGACGGGGGTCGGCCGGTCATGATGCTCGACCGGTTGGGCATACAGACCGGGTTGGCCACCCAGGCCGAGGAGAACACCGTGCCCCGGGCGGCCAGGCCGTCGAGGTTCGGGGTCCGGACCACGTCGTTGCCCATGAACCCGCAGTGGTCGGCCCGGTGCTGGTCGGTGATGATGAACAGGATGTTGGGCTGCCGCTCGGCCATGGGCTCAACGTAGTTCGACCCGCCTCCGCGGCGCCCCTTCGACCCGGTCCGGCACGGGCCTCCGGGACCGCCGGTCGGCGTTGGACGCCGGGTCATCGGGTGTGTGAGGGTGTGCCCCGACACCGACCGTCGTCACCACCCCGAACCCTCGAAGGAGTCTCCCGTGAACCCCGATGAGCTCGTGCAGCAGGCCTGCCCCAAGATCGGCGCCCTGGGGGCCGCCTTCTACTTCGACAAGGCCACGCTGGCCACCGGCAAGGAGCTCGGGCTCGACGGGTTCCGGTTCTACGTGATGGGCCGGGGTGGCGTGCTCGGCGACGTGGAGCCTGCCGTGGTCCGTTCGGCCTTCGGCTACTTCGCCCCCGCCCTGATCGAGAAGATGTGGACCTCGGGCAAGGAGCGGATCGGCCCCCGGGAGGCCGGTCGGGCCTACCTCGGCTGCGCCCAGGCCTTCGGCCGGGCCCGGTTCGCCGACATGGACGGCCTCGACGCCTACTGCGAGGCGGCGGCCACCGTCAACGAGGCCACCGACGAGGCCAGCCTGCCGCTCTACGCCGCCCTCAACGCCGAGCCCCTGGCCGACGACGCCCCGGCCCGGGCCATGCAGCTCACGGCCCTGCTGCGGGAGTACCGGGGTTCGGCCCACCTGGCCGCCATCCGCACCCTCGGGCTGGACGACGCCATCGCCCACGCCATCAAGCGCCCGGACGACGTCAAGACCTTCGGCTACGAGGACGCCCCGGCCTTCGGCGACGCCGAACAGGCCCTCCACAACGAGGCCGAGACCCTGACCGACCGCATGGTGGTCGGCGCCTACTCGGCCCTCGACGACGGCGGCGCCACCGCGCTGCTGGCCGGGCTCGACGCCATGGAGGCGGCGCTGGCCGACTGAGGCCGGGCGTCGGGGGCGATCACCCCCGGCGCTGCGTCCCCGGCATTGCATCCTTGTCGCTGCGTCCCCGGCGCTGCATCCCCGGCGCTCCGGTCCCGTCGCCGTCCGACCCGGCCGGGAGCTGGCACCACCTCGGGCTCCGGGCCACACTGAGGGCCCGGGCCGAGGTCGCCCGCGGGCCTGTCGAGGGGGTTGCCATGGACACGATGCGGGCGGGGCGGATGGTCGCCCTCAACGAGATGGTCTGCGAGGAGACCGGGGTCTGGGAGCCGGGCGAAGGCGACCTGGTGGTCAAGACGTCGTTCGCCTCGATCTGCGGCAGCGACCTCCACGTGGTCAACCACGGGGTCATGGTGCCGCCTCTGCCGTGTCGCCACGGGTTCCCGGGTCACGAGGGCATCGGGGAGGTGGTCGACGCCCGCCATCCCGACTTCGACCGCGGCGACCTGGTGCTGACCGTGCCCAACGCCGGGGTCGGGACCTGCTTCAACGAATACCAGACGCTGCCCGCCTCCTACTGCCTGAAACTGCCCCGGACCGACATCCCCGACGAGCAACTGCTGATGGCCCAGCAGTTCGGGACCGTGATCTGGGCCTTGCGCAAGAACCCGGTCGACGTGGTGGGCAGGACCGTGGTCGTCCTGGGCCAGGGGTCGGCCGGGCTGTTCTTCACCTACCTCATGCGCCGGGCCGGGGCCGCCACCGTCATCGCCAGCGACCTGACCCCCAACCGGATGAAGGTGGCGGGCCGGATGGGGGCCGACGTGGTGGTGGCCAACACCGGCGACGACCTCCGCCAGGCCGTGATGGACCACACCGGGGGCCGGGGCGCCGACCACGTGATCGAGGCCGTCGGTCGGCGCGAGACCCTGCTCCAGTCGACCGACCTGGCCCGGCCCGACGGAACGATGCTGTGGTTCGGCCTCCCCGACTCCGAGGCCCCGGTCCAGCTCGACTTCAACCAGTTCTTCCGCAAGCGGCTCACCGCGTGGTCGACCTACGGGGCCCAGGACGAGCCGGAGCTGGCGTCGTTCGCCGCCGCGGCCGAGATCATCCTCCGGGGCGAGATCGACGTGTCGGACGTGGTCAGCCACATCCTGCCCATCGAGGACATCGGCGCGGCCTTCGATCTGGCCAACGACCCGGCCGCCGACGACGCGGTCAAGGTGTCGCTCTCGTTCTAGGTGCCGGCCACGGCCAGCATGCGGGCCAGGGCGGTGGAGGAGACGTTGGCCCCGCAGGTCACGACCACCAGCCGGCTGCCCGGGTGGTCGGCGCCGTAGCGGGCGGCGGCGGCCAGGGCGACCCCGGCCGCCCCCTCGACCAGCTCGTGGTGATCGTCGATCATGGCCGCCACCGCGGTGGCGATCTCGGCCTCGGACACGGTCAGCCACGTGTCGACCAGCCGTCGGCACGGGTCGAGGGTGATGGCACCGGGCTCGATGCCGCCGGCGGTGCCATCGGAGAACGTGGGGTCGGCCTCGATCTCGACCACGGTGCCCGCCTCGACCGAGGCCACCATGGCGGCGTCGGCCGCCGGTGAGGCTCCGACGACGGCGGTGTCGGGGGCGTTGGCGTCGAGCCAGGTGGCGACACCGGAGACGAGGCCTCCACCCCCGACGGCGACCACGACGGCGTCGACCCGGTCCCAGCCGAGCGTCGGTTGGAGATCGGCCGTCAGCTCCACGCCGAGCGTGCCCTGGCCGGCCACGACGTCGGGGTCGTTGTAGGGCGACAGGTAGCGGCGCCCGTCGGCCTCGGCCGTGGCCCGGGCCTCGACCTCGGCCCGGTAGGCGTCGGTCGAGTCGACGGTGACGATCCGGGCCCCGAGACGGCCGATGGCGGCGACCTTGGCCGCCGACGCCCCGTCCGGCAGATAGATGGTGGCCTCGACCCCGGCCAGGCCGGCGGCGGTGGCACAGGCGATGCCGTGGTTGCCCGACGATGCGGTGACCACGCCCCGGGCCCGGTCGTCGGGGCCAAGGGCGAGAATGGCGTTGAGGGCGCCTCGGAGCTTGAAGCTCCCGGTCCGCTGGCGGTGCTCGGCCTTGATGGCGATCGACGCTCCCACCCGTTCGCTCAGCGCCTCGGCCGGGAGCAGCGGGGTGCGTACCACGTGGGGGCCGATGCGGTCGGCGGCGGCGGCGATGGCGGCCACCGTCAGGGCAGGGTGGTCCGGGGTGGTGGGCTCGGTCGTCACGGCCGCAGCCTAGGAGCCGGATCGGTCGAGGTGGGCCAGGACCCGGTCGAGCTTGTCGGCCAGGAGGTGGAGGTCGGCCTCGCTGTTGGTGGCGACCCGGAACGTCTCCTCGTCCCGGGCCCGGTCGTTCATGGCGGCCCGGCGCTGGGCCAGCAGGATGAGGGGGCCCTGGGCCGCCGCCACCGTGGCCAGGATCCCACTGATCACGGCGAAGATGATCACGGGGTAGGGCTCGAACGGCCGGACCGCCACGTTGACGGTCACCCACACCGCGACCAGGGCGACGATGGTGGTCGGCACCCACCAGTTGGCCAGGTGGCCGGCGACCCAGGCTGCGGCCCGTTCCCCTCGGTCCGGTTGGGGCGGACGGTACATGCTGAGCGTGTGCCCACAGGCGGGGCACGACAGGTGACCTTCGGTGGCCATGGGTTCCTCCTTCGTCGACCCGGTCGGAAGGCCGATCGGGCCCGCAGCATTCCCCATCGACCTGCTCGACCCGACCTCACCCGGTCCAGCCGTGGGTCGCTCCGGGGGCCGTCCCCTAGAGTTGGCCGTCGGCCGGGGAGCCCCGGCGGGCCGCACCCCGGAATCGAGCGGCCCCACCAGCGTGGAGATGGAGTCAGCCAATGACGATTGGTCGCATACGTCCGTCGGTCGAAGCCCTACCCGCCTACCGGCCGGGCAAGGCGGCCGAGCAGGCCGAGGAGGAGCACGGCATCAGCGACGCCATCAAGCTGGCCTCCAACGAGAACCCCTACGCTCCCCTGCCGTCGGTGGTCGATGCGGTGGCGGCCGCCGCCGACGGGCTCAACCGCTATCCCGACCACCTGGCCCTCGATCTGCGGGCCGCCCTGGGCCGGTGGTTGGGCGTCGGGTCCGACATGGTCACCGCCGGCTGTGGCTCGGTCGGCCTGTTGCGTCAGCTGTGCATGGCCTTCGTCGATCCGGGCGACGAGGTCGTCTATCCGTGGCTGTCGTTCGAGGCCTACCCCATCAGCGTGACCACCATGGGCGGTGTACCGGTGACGGTGCCGTTGACGGCCGACCATGCGTTCGACCTCGACGCCGTGGCCGCCGCCGTCACCGAGCGGACCAAGCTGATCCTGCTCGCCACCCCCAACAACCCGACCGGCACCGCGGTGTCGACCGAGGCGGTGGCGACGCTGGTCGAGACGGTGCCCGACGATGTGGTGGTCCTGGTCGACGAGGCCTACCGGGAGTTCACCGACCCTGCGCTGGGCGACCCGGTGACCGACCTCCTCCCCCGCTTCCCCAATGTGGCCGTGTTCCGCACCTTCTCCAAGGCCTACGGCCTGGCCGGGTTGCGCTCGGGCTACGCCATCGCCGACCCCGAGCTGATCGTGACCCTCGACAAGCTCCTGTTGCCCTTCACCAACAACCACCTGGCCCAGGTGGCGGCCCTGGCCGCCATCGAGGCCGGCGACGAGATCGCCCCTCGCCTGGAGCTGCTCAAGGCCGAACGGACCCGACTGGTCCAAGGGCTGAACGCCCGTGGCCTGACCCTGCCCGACGCCCAGGCCAACTTCGTCTATCTCCCGCTGGGCGAGGCGACCGAGCAGGTGTACCTGAGCCTGGAACAGCAGGGCGTGGTGACCCGACCCTTCGCCGGGAACGGGATCCGCGTCACCGTCGGCACCCCCGAGGAGAACGACCGCTTCCTCGCCGCCCTCGACACCGCACGGGCCTGAGCCCCGTCCGGGGCGGCGGGACTACCGTGCCCCGGACCAGCCCTCGACGGTGAAACCCATGGCCTCGACGGCGGCGTAGGCCGACTCGCAGGCGCCGTGGACGGCGATGGTCTTGCCGTTGGGGTTCATGGCCTCGCCGGCGAAGTAGACCTTGTCGCCGATCGGCGCGGCCAGCGTGGCCGCCTTGGCCTTGCGGTTGGAGTAGGAGCCCCCGATGTAAGGTTCGGCGCTCCAGTTCTGCACGACGTGGGCGATGTGGTGGCGGCTGGGCTTGCCGTCGAACAGCTCGTCCAGTTCAGCCATCACGTAGGCGGCAATGGCGTCATCGTCGCCCTGGGCCAAGTAGCGCTCTGCCGCCTCGCCCTGGGTGAACAGGCCGAGCACGTGGCGGCTGCTGCGCTTGTTCAGCGCCGCGTTGTAGTAGTTGCAGTCGCCGTCAGGGCCTCCGAACAGCCCTCCCACGTTGATCAGATCGGGGTAGAAGCAGGTCGAGAACTCGATGAAGACCTTGAGCCCGCCCGGCATCTCCTCCGTGGCGATGGCGGCCCGCTTGTCGGCCGGGAGGGGCGGGTCGAAGGTGATCGCGTCGCGTTGCAGCAGGGCGATGGGCACCGTCACCAGCACCTTGTCGGCCAGGTGGCGCTCACCGGAGTCGACCGTGACCGCGACCCCGTCGCCACCGTGGTCGACGGCGGTCACCGGCGAATCGAGCCGTAGACGGGCCCGAAGCCCCGGCGTGGCCAGCCCGTCGATGACGTCGAACCACGAGGAGTCGACGAACTTGTCGTCGGGAACGAAGGTCAGGAAGCGCAGGAAGTCACGACGGCGAAGCCTGCCGCCGTGAGCGATGGCAAGCGTCCTGGGGCGGTACCGGAAGGTCGGATGGTCGGGGTCGCTGCCGCTCAACACCCCGGCCAGCAGTGGCGGCCTGGCCCGGATCCAGCGGTGGATCCACTCGGCCCCGAGGTCGATGGGGAAGTCGGCGATGGCCTCGGTCTTCTTCAACCGCCCCCCGTGGGTGGAACCCGCCTCCAGGATCTCGATCTCGACGTCCTGGTCGAGGAGGAGATGACCGGCCGTGAGCCCGGCGGCCCCGGCGCCGACGATGATGACCTTCACCGCGGCACCTCCCGGAGGGGCCGGACCAGGGCCCGAGCGGTCCGAGCGGCCCGACCGAGGGCGTCGTCGTCGACATCGAGTTCGTGGAGCAACCGGGCCGTCTCGGCCAGGCTGACGATGGCCAACGCCAGGTCGCGGCGAACGTCGGCCGATGCGTCGGAGCCCTGGGCCAACACGTCACTGACGAGCTGGAGGTAGCGCTCGTAGGCCCGGGCGATGCTGGCCCGGACGGCGGGATCATCACCGGCGTTCATCAGGGCCACGAAGGCCCGGTTCTCGGTCTCCATCACCTCGTCGGGCGCGAACAACCGATCGATCAGCCGATCGACGGCGCAACGGTCACCGTCACCGCAGCCCCCGCCGTCACCGCCGCCCCCACAGCCCGGTGCATCGTCGACGGCGGCCCGGAAGGCGGTCTCGTACCGGATGACCAGCCGGTCGATGGCGGAGACGATCAGCTGTTCCCGGTTGCCGACGAAATGGCGGACCGTACCCCGCCGGAGGTCGACGGCGGCGGCCACATCGTCGAGCGTCGTGGCGTGCAGCCCACGCTCGCCGACCAGGGCGATGAAGGCGTCCAGGATCTGTTCGCCTCGTTGTTCGGTCAGTCTCGGACGACCCATACGGTCGGGGGTTCAGACCACGACGCGGGGGTCGTAGAAGCCGAGGGCGCCGTTGTAGTCCATGGCGAAGCCCAATCGGCGCTGGGTCGCCTTGGGCAGGGCCAGGGCCTCGGCCAGGGGCATGGAGAACGACAGGTTCTCCTCCTGGCGCAACCACCCCAGCGAGTAGGTGATGATCACGCCGTAGCGCCAGTCGTCGGTGGTGACGTTGGCCCCGGCGCCGTGCAGGGTCCCGCCGAGCCAGATCAGGACCGAGCCGGTGGGCATCTCGGCCCGAACCACCTCGTCGGGCTCGGCCACCCGGCCGGCCTCCCAGCGGTGGCTGCCGGGCACGATCTGGGTTCCGCCGTTGTCGACGGTGAAGTCGCTGACGGCCCACATGGTGGCCAGGATCAGGTTCGGCCGTGGTACGGGGAAGAACGAGAAGGGATCCTCCTCGCGGTGGAGGATCTGGTCCCGTGCCCCGGGCCCGACCTCCAGACCGGCCGTGACGTGCACGTGGTAGTCCGGGCCGTTCGGGAGCAGGTGGTGATCGCACAGGCCGCTGACGGTGGCGTCCATGGCCAGGTCGCGGGCCGAGGCCGAGCGACCCATCAGAGCCGTGATGCGGCGGGTGTGGCCCGGGTAGAAGTCCTTCGGGTCGTCGTCGCTGACCTTGGCCGCCGCCATGTGGGCCTGAAGATCGTCGCGGATCACCGCCATCGTCTCGGCCGAGGCGGCGTCGTGGATGACGAGACAACCGGCGCCGTCCAGGGCCTCGATCATGGCGTCGAGGTCGTCGCCGGCCCGACACTCGGGAATCACTGCTGCGCTCATACCCCGAATCTAGTTCTTCGTCGTCGCGACGACAAA
This sequence comes from Acidimicrobiales bacterium, assembly GCA_965263455.1. Taxonomy (GTDB): domain Bacteria; phylum Actinomycetota; class Acidimicrobiia; order Acidimicrobiales; family SZUA-35; genus CADEDH01. Next base: position 3,510,837 of record CBDHHN010000004.1, on the reverse strand, counting down.
CCGGCGCCGATCAACCCTGGACCCGCGCCGGACCGATCTCGCACGCCTTCGGTGACGGCCGGGGTCGGCGATCACCGTCTTCGGCTTCGAAGTAGCGGGCCGGTGTGGTGCCGAACACGGCGCGGAAGGCGGCGATGAAGGCGCTGGGCTCCCGGTAACCGCTGCGGAGGGCGGCGGTGCCGACGCTGTGGCCAAGCCCGAGGAGGGTGACACCGTGCTGGAGTCGGAGCTGGGTCCGCCATCGGCCGAAGGTGGCGCCGGTCTCGGCCGCGAACAGTCGTTGCAGCGTCCGCTCGCTGGCACCGACGAGCCGTCCGAAGTCCTGCAGCGTTCGTCGGTCGCACGGGTCGTTCATCAGCTCGTCGGCGATGGCCCGCAACCGGGGATCACGCAGCTCGACGACGTCGAGCGGGGCCGTCGGCGCCACCGACAGTTGGTCGAGCACCACGGCTTCGACCCGGCTCCGGGCCGGACCGGCGGGGCTGGTGGCGAACAGGTGGCGGATCAGCTCGCGCAGCAGCGGGGTGACCGAGATGACGGTGACGTGATCCAGGCCGGGGATGGGGACGGCACGATCGACGTACAGGGTCGACATCTCGCTCGCGATCCGGGCCCGGACCGTATGGGGAACCCGGGCCGGGACCCACAACGCCCGGAGCGGCGGCACCACCCAACGCGATCCCGGGGTCTCCACCTCGAGCAGGCCCCGCGTGGCGTAGACCAGCTGGTGCTCGTTGTGACCGTGCACCCCGGTGCTGTGACCGGCCTCGTAGACGAACCGGACCGCCTGGAGCCGATCTTGTCCGTTTGAAGGCATCGAACGGCAACCTAGCGCTCAACGGACGGCGGCGTCGTCGAGCAGAGTGGTGGCCGTGGCCGCCATCGTCGAACCCGCCCAGCGTCCGACGCTCCGCCTGTTCCTCCAGTCGGGGTTCGTGTGGCAGTTCTGCTGGTCGAGCTACTGGACCCTGTTCTTCCTCCGGGTCGTGGTCGACGTCGGTCTGAACCCGCTGCAACTGCTGCTGCTCGGCACGGCCAAGGAGGTGGCCATCCTCCTGGTCGAGATCCCGACCGGCGTGGTGGCCGACATCCGCAGCCGACGCCTCTCGGTCATCATCAGCTTCCTGGTGTGCGGCACGGCCGTGGTCGGTGCCGGGCTGGCCGACGGCTTCGCCCTCCTGGTGATCACCCAGATGCTGTGGGCCACCGGCTCGACCTTCCGCAGCGGGGCCGAGACGGCCTGGTTCACCGACGAGATCGGCTCGGTCGAGACCGTCGACCGGGTACTCCCCCGCCGGGGCCGCATCGAAGCGCTCGGTTCGATGGCCGGGCTGGTGACGATGGCCGCCCTGGCCGCCGTGGCCGGGCTGACGGTGGCCCTGGTCGTGATCGGATGCCTGCTCGTCGCCTGGGGGATGGTGCTCGTGGCCCGAATGCCCGAGACCGGCTTCGTCCGTCAGCGGGTGTCGGCCCGGTCCCGGTTCCGGGTCCTCCTGGCCGACGGCTTCACCGCCTCGCGCCTACCCGGCCTCCGGGTGCTGCTGGTGGTCACGGTGGTGGCCGGAGCGGCCAGCGAAGCCGTCGACCGACTCCACGTGGCCCGCCTCGACCAGATCGGTCTCCAGACCACCGATCTCGACCCGGCCCTGGTCCTCGGTTCGGCCGCCCTGCTGCAATCGGTGGGGGCCATCGGGTTGCTGGCCCTGCTCGGCAGCCGGTTCGGGGGACGGCGGCTGCCCGCGATCATGGTCGGGCTCAACCTGTTGACCGCCACCGCCGTCGCCTTCCTGGCCCAGGTCGACCTGCTGACGGTGGCCATCGGGGCCTTCGTCGCCCAGGGCATGTCGCGCTCGGTGGCCAAGACCGTCACCGTCGGCTGGACCAACCACTTCACCCACAAGGGCAACCGGGCCACCGTCCACTCGTTCGTGGGTCAGGCCCAGTCGCTGGGCGAGATCAGCGGTGGCATCGGGCTGGGGCTGGTGGCGCAACAGGTCGGCATCGGTGGCGCCATCGTCGGCTCCGCCCTCCTGTACGTGGTGGCGGCGGGCTGGGCCGGGCGCGGGGTCACCCGCTGGTCGTCGCCCCCGGGCAGCCATGGCTAACGTGGCACCGTGAACAACGACGAGATGGCGGCCGGCCTGGCGGCAACGCCCGGTTACCGCTACGCCGAGCGGGTCGGCGACCAGTTGTTCGTCGCCGGCCAGGTGCCCTTGGACGGGGACGGCGAGCTGGTCGGGTTGAACAACGCTGCGGCCCAGGCCGTCGCCTGCCTCGACAACCTCGGCGTGCTGGTCGAGGTCCACGGCTTCACGATCGACGACGTCCGTCGACTCACCGTCCACGTCGTCGGCCCTCACCAGAACCTGCTCGACGCCTGGGATGCGGTACGCGACTGGTTCGACGGTGCGGTCCCGCCGGCCACCCTGCTGGGCGCCCACCTGCTCGGCTTCGGCGACCAGCTGGTGGAGGTCGACGCCACCATCGTCCGCCAGCCCGGCTGACCGACCCCCTTCATCGGACCCCGGCACGCCAGGGCGGTGGAGCCCGTCGACCGGGTTCGGTTAGCGTCGCTCGACAGGCGACGACGAGCGAGGACGAGGACCCGGCATGCCCCTGCACCAGATCAACGGCACCGAACTGTGGGTCGAGACGACCGGGGCCGGTCCGGCCGTGGTCCTGCTCCACGGAGGCCTCGGCCTCGACCACACCTACTTCCGGCCAACCTTCGACCAACTCGCCGACCAGGCCACCGTCGTCTACTACGACCACCGGGGCAACGGCCGCTCGGCCCGGCTCGAAGGTGAGGCCGGCCTGACCTTCGACGACCTGGTGGCCGACGTCGTCGGGGTGCTCGACGCCCTGGGGTTGGAGCAGGCGACCCTGATCGGCCACTCCTACGGCGGGTTCGTGGCCCAGGAGGTGGCGGTCGCCCACCAGGACCGGCTCCGGGGCCTCGTCCTGATGAACACCGTGCCCGCCTTCGACTACGCCCCCGCCCCGTCGGGAACCGACGAGCAGCTGGCCGCCTTCGGCCGGATGTTCACCGAACCGGCGGCCGACGATGCCGAGTTCGGACACCTGTGGTCGACCATCTGGCCCCTGTACTTCCATCGGTGGGATGCCGACGAAGCGGCCCGCGTGCACGCCGGAACCCACTACTCGGCCTCGGGCTGGAACGCCTCGGCCGGTCTGCTGGCGACCTTCAACACCGTGGAGTCCCTGCCTCGGGTGAACGTGCCGACCTGGTGCCTGACCGGCGCCCACGACTTCATCACCCCGCCCGAGCCGGGGGCCGAGCGTCTGGCCTCGCTGCTCCCCCGGGCCGAGCTGCACGTGTTCGCCGACAGTGGCCACTACCCCTTCATGGAGGAGCAGGCCGACTTCTTCACCCGACTACGGGCGTTCCTGGACCGACTGGGCTGACCGGGACCGGGCCGGGGCCCCGCCCCTCCTCGTCGGGCTCGTCGATCGGCTCGACGGCGTACAGATCCCAGGTGTCGGGGATCCCCTTGAACCGGTGCCGACCCCGGTGGCGGAACCGGGTGGGCGAACCGGCCACGAGGCCCCGGACCACGTCGGTGACCAGGATCTCGCCCGGCTCGGCCTGGGCCATGACCCGGGCCGCCAGGTGGATGGCGATGCCCGACAGGTCGGCGCCCCGTCGCTCGGCCTCACCGGTGTGGATGGCGACCCGGGCCCGGAGGCCCGACCGGTCGACGGTGGCCTGGAAGTCCCGGGCGGCCCGGATGGCGGCGGCCGGGCCACCGAAGTGCAGGAGGTACCCGTCGCCCAGGTTCTTGACCACGATGCCGCCGTGACGCTCGACCAGATCGTGGGTCGTGCGATCGTGGGCGTCGAGCACGGTGCGCCAGGCGGTGTCGCCCAGGGTGCTGGCGGTGGCCGTCGAGTCGACCAGGTCGGTGAACATGACCGTCACCAGCTCCCGCTCGCTGGGTTCGCTGGCCCGATCGCCGAGCAGGAACCGCTCGATCTCGTCGACGACCTGATCGGCATCGCCCGACCACCAGTAGTTGTCGGCCCCGTCGAGTTCGACCAGCCGCCCCTGGGCCAGGTTGTCGGCCAGCCATCGCGCCCCCTCGACCGGCCACCAGCGGTTGCCGGTTCGGTGCAGGACCAGGCTCGGGGCCCGCACCGAGGGGACGACCGAGCGGACGTCGAGCTGTCCGATCATCTTCATCAAGGCCAACCCCGTCGACGGGGTGGCCTGGCGCCGCCGCGACTGGGCGTACCAGCTCCGCCACCACGGATCGTGGGCCGTGGCCCCGATGTGATCCTCGCCCCCGCTGCCCGACTGCCACAGCCCGACGATGCCCTCCAGGTCCGGCCGCCAGGCCGAAGCCTCGTAGCCCCACGGGTAGGCGTCGCCGTCGCGCAGGAGACGGGCCCCGGTGTTGACCAGGACGAGGGCCTCGGTCCGGTCGGGGACGCTGGCGGCGTGGAGGAGGGCGATGGGGCCGCCCTCGTGGGCGCCCAGGATCACGGGGCGCTCGGCCCCGGCGGCGTCCATGACGGCCACCAGGTCGCGAACCCACAGCTCGGGGGTGGCCATCTCGTCCCGGGGCCCGGAGTCGCTCAGGCCGATGCTGCGTTTGTCGAAGCTGATGAGCCGGGCCGAGGCGGCCAGGCGGTCGAGCCGCCCGGCGATGGCGGGCACCTGCCATCGATCCTCGAGCGGGGTGGCCCATTCGTCGACCAGCACGATGTCGATCGGGCCGTCGCCCACCACCTGATAGGCGATCTGGAGGCCGTCGACCGTGGTGTAGCGGACCGGGTGGGAGGGCATCACCTCCGACTTAGCACACCCGGCCCGGCCCGTGACCACCGCGCCCCGGTGGGCCATGCCGCCGACACGACCCTGCGGGTCGGTGGGGACGATGGCCACGTGGTCGGCGACGACGCCCAGGGGCCAGGCCGAACCGGGGTCGGCCAGCACCCCGTGACCGTCGGGTTGGCGGGTCCGGCGACGCCACAGGGCCTCACCGCCGACCTCGACCACGGGCCCGCCTGCGCCCGGAGCACCGATGACGGGCCCCGGCCCGAGGATCTGCCGCCCCCTACACTCGGGACGGTTGTCGACCCTCGGCGACGGCTCGGAGGTGGCTGGTGCGAGCAGTGGAGTACGACCGGTACGGACCACCCGACGGCCTGCGCCTGGTCGATGTGCCCCGGCCGACCCCGGGGCCCGATCAGGTGCTGGTCGAGGTGGCCGCGACCTCGGTCAACCTGTCGGACTGGGAGAGCCTGGTGGGCCGACCCCTGTACGCCCGGCTCGGAGGGGTTCGGCGCCCCCGCCGGACGATCCTGGGCTCGGACATCGCCGGCCGGGTGGTCGAGGTCGGCGACGACGTCGGCGCCGACCCCGAGGGTGTGGCGGTGGGGGACGAGGTCATGGCCGACAACCTGTGGCTCAAGGGTGGGTTCGCCGACTTCGCCGTCATCCCGGCGTCCGAGGTGGCCCCGAAACCGGCGGAGCTGAGCTTCGCCCACGCCGCCGCCATCCCCCAGTCGGGAGCCATCGCCACCCAGGGCACGGCCCCGGTCGAGGCCGGGATGCGGGTCCTGATCAACGGCGGGGGCGGCGGCTCCGGGCCGTTCGCCATCCAGTTGGCGGCCGAGGCCGGGGCCCACGTCACGGCGGTCGACACCGGAGCCAAGCTCGACTTCATGCGCTCCTGCGGAGCCGACGAGGTGCTCGACTACCGGACCACGGACTTCGCCTCCACCGGCGAGACCTGGGACCACATCCTCGACCTGGTCGCCACCCGATCGGCCGTGGCCTGTCGCCGGGCGCTGGCCCCCGGAGGCCGCTACTGGTGTGTGGGGGGCTCGGTCCCGACCTTGCTCCGCCTCGTGGGCGGGGGTGCGGTACTGGGCCGAGCGTCGGGCCGGCGGATCGGGGTCCTCGGGGTGCAGGAGGGCCCGGCCCACTTCGGTCCGCTGGCGGCGCGGTGCGCCGCCGGTGAGGTCGCCGTCCATCTGGACGGCGTGTATCCCCTGGACGGCGTGCCCGACGCGCTGGCCCGGGTCGGGCAGGGCGCCACCCTGGGCAAGGTCGTGATCGAGCCCTGACCGTCGGCCCGTCGGCGCCCGCTCCGCCGCCCGATCAGATGGCGGCGTCGGTGGTCCGCAGCGGGCCGTAGGGGCAGAGGTGGTCGAGAACCGGCGTCGGATCGCCCGACCAGTCGAGCGCCGCGACCTGGGCCCGGCTCCGGCGACCCGTCACCGAACGGAGGACGTCGTACGGGGTGGCCCGCAGCACCAGGCTCGCCGGGCCCTCGGCGAGACCGGCCGAGACCGGCGTCGGTTCCGACCCGTCGGCGCCGGCCCGTTCGGCCGCGTCGACAAGCTCGATGGTGAGGGCGACCCGACCGCCGGTGGCCTCGGCCACCAGGTCGGGGATGCGGGTGGCGTAGGTCCGCCCGGCGCTGAGCGTGGCCTCGTCGTCCCGGTCGACGACCTGGCCCAGGGTGTGCTGGACGTCGTGCAGGTGGACCACGAGATCGGCGGCCAGGCGGCGGCCGAAGAACGGGTCGTCGTCGATGGCGGCCCGCATGGCCTCGGCGTGGCCCAGCCACTCGTCGCAGACCTGGGCCACGGTGCGCCCGGCCCGGGTCGCCACCTGGTGGGCCGTGCGCTCGTCGGTACCCATGCCCTGGCGCATCCCGGCGGCCACATCGGCGTTGAGCCCGCAGACGTGGGCCACGACCTGGGCCACCGTCCAGCCCGGGGTCAGGGCCACGGTCCGGGCCGCCCCGGTCTCATCGCCGTCGGCCAAGGGCCGTACGAGGGCGATCAGCCGGTCGCGGGTGGCGGCGTACAGATCCCAGGGGTGGGTCGGGGTGAGGTCGTCGTGGTCGGAGGTCGTCATCGGGCGCGCCTCAGCCGAGCAGGGCCGTGATGCGATCGTGGCCCAGGCCGGCCTTGGCCGCCGACGCCCGCAGCTCGGCCACGGTGCCGCCGTCGACCGGTACCGCCTCCGCTCGAGCCGCCCGGGCCCGGTTCTCGGGATCGCCCGGCAACAGGACCTCGTCCGATCCGGCGCGGACCCGCGACTCCTTGACGTAGTCGCAGAAGGCCAGGGCCTCGGCCTGAAGGCTCTCGGTCGAGGTGAGGGCGTCGGGGTCGACCACGATCGAGAGCATCGAGTTCATGGCCGACCCGTCGCGGGGGTTCTTGGGGGCGATGGTGGTGCCGCCGGTCAGGGCGGCCCCCAGGATCTCGCACATGATGGCCAGACCCGAGCCCTTGTGCTCGCCGAAGGCGACGATGGCGCCACCTCGCTGGTAGAGCTCGGCCGGATCACGGGTCAGCTCGCCGTCGGCGTTGAGCAGGACACCGTCGGGCACCTGCTCCCCCTTGTTGCGGGCGACCCGGACCTTGCCCATGGCGATGACGCTGGTCGCCATATCGAGCAGGACGGCCGGCTTGCCGTCGGTACCCGGGATCGAGATGCACACCGGGTTGGTGGTGAAACGTCCCTGCGCCCCGCCGAAGGGGGCCACCACCGGCTCATGGCCGGCCACGTTCACGAAGTGGATCGACACCATCCCGGCCGCCGCGCACTGCTCGCCCCAATGGCCGATGCGTCCGATGTGGAAGCTGTCCCGCAGGCCCATGAGGCAGACGCCGGTCTCCTTGGCCCGGTCGATGGCCATCGCCGTCGACTCGTACCCCGCGACCTGACCGAACGCCCGGTTGCCGTCGATGACCAACACCGCCCCGTTGTCGCGGGCCACGGTGGCGTGCCGGTTGGGGAACAGCCGTCCCCCGAGCACAGCGTCGACGTAGGTCGGCATCATGCCGATGCCGTGGGAATCGTGACCCGACAGGTTGGCCCCCACCAGCTGGTCGGCCACCAGGTCGGCCTCGGCCGTCTCGCTCCCCAGAGCGGAGCAGACCTCGGTCACGTAGGCGTGGAGCTGTCGGGGAGGGTAGGAGCTGTCGGTCACGTGCCGAGTCTGGCAGTCGGCCCCTTCCCCCCGCCAGCACATGGCCCGGCCCCGGCACCCGGCCCGGCGGGGCCTCAGCGCCGTGACAGGCCAGGGACGAACCGGGTGGTGGCCCGCCCGAAGCCGGCGGGGCGGGGCAGGGCCGGCTCCAGGGCCTGGCGCATGGCCTCGAACACGGCCGACGCACCCTCGATCATCTCGTCCATCGAGAGGCCCTCGGGTCCGGGCCCGTCCAGCCAGCGGCTGTACTGCAACCACCGGCGGTAGCGCGCGCCGACCATGGCGTCGAGGTAGCGGGTCGGGGCGTCGTCCGGGACCTGACGCACGAGCAGGGCGGCGAACTGGGCCATTCCCTCCAGGGCGTAGCCCACTCCGGCCACGAAGGCGTCGCCGGTCTGACCGGCGCGGGACCGCGCCGGTCCCCGGATCGGGAGGGGAACGATGGTGGCGTGCCCGGCCAGGGACCGAAGGTCGCGATGCAGGGCGGCCAACAACTCGCCGCTCCGGGCCGGGATCCCCGACAGGGTCGAACTGCGATCGAGGGCGGGGCCGAAGGTTCGCAGGGTGCCGTGGGAGGCCAGGAGGAAGTGGCGGTACCCGGCGACCGTGGTCACGTCGACCCTGCGGGCGGCCACCCGCTCCGCCTCACCATGGGCACCGGACAGGGCGGAGCGCAGGCAATCGCGGCGGGCGGATCTCATGCCGAGCGAACCTACCGCCGGGCCACGGCCCAGGGGGTGACCTTCCGAATCTGAACGGCTCGACCCCGACGGGACCCGAGGGGCCCGGAGTGGGTCGCCGAGGGGCCGACCGGCCGAAACTGATCGGGCCCCACCGAGGCGACGAGTGAGGAGCTGGGACTCGTCGTTCGGTGGGGCCCGGGCCCTACCCGGCGCCGAAGCGCCGTTCTGCTGCGACCGGGCCGGAGGGGGGTGGTTGGGGGCCGGGCCGGTTCGCGGGCGATCAGGTTGCTGGGGGGCGGGGACCTCGCGCTAGTTCCGCCCGGGGTTGCAGGCCCGGCAGGGCACGGGACCGAAGTGGGTCACATGCTCGGTCCAGGTCGAGCCGTCGTGGAACCGGAGATCGTGCTGGCGGAGGGGGTCGGGGTGCCATCCCCGGTCGATGGTGACGACCTCGGGGGCGACCGGGGCCGGGCTGCTGGTCAGCTGGTGGATCGAGATCGTTGCGCTCATGGGGACCAGCCTGAGCCATCGCCGGCTGTCGGGGATCGGGGCGACCCCCCTATCCTCGGGGGCCCACTAGGGGACGCCGGTTCGGGACCGGCCCACGCGGGAGGACGACATGAGCCAGGCGGCGCCGATCTGGACGAATTGGTCCGGCCGACTGCAGGGACCGGACGAGGGCACCGGCCGCCTCGTCCACGTCCGGACCGAGGCCGACGCCGCCGCCCTGGCCGCCTCGGCCACCGGCCGAGCGGCCGCCGGGAACGGGCAGCGGACGACCCCCGGCGGCGACGAGGGCACCCCCGACCATCCGGCGACGCTGCGGGTGAGCGGGGCCGCCCACAGCCACTACCCCTTGGTTCCCGACCAGACGATCGTCGACGTGTCGGCCCTCAGCGGCGTGATCGAGGCCGGCGACGGCCCTGACGGACCCTGGGCCACGGTCGGGGCCGGGACCCCGATCCATGTGCTGGGGCCGGCCCTCCACCGCCATGGCCTGGCCCTCCGCAACCAGGGTGACATCGATCGCCAGTTCATCGGCGGGGCGGTCGCCACCGGCACCCATGGCACCGGGGCCGAGCTGGGCAACCTGTCGTCGGCGGTGCGGGGAGCCCGCATCGCCACCGCCGCCGGGGACCTGGTCGACTGCTCCCCCACCACCGAGCCCGAACTGTGGCAGGCGGCCCGCCACAACCTGGGGGCGCTCGGGATCGTGACCCGCCTCACCCTGGCTCTGCGCCCGGCCTACCGGCTGCGGGAGCGGGGTGAGCGCCTCCGCTGGGCCGAGCTGGCTCCCCGGCTCCCCGACCTGGGCGCGGGCGGGCGACACGTCGAGTTCTTCTGGTATCCGGCGGCCGACCGGGCCGTGGTGAAGACCATCGACGAGACCGACGACGATCCCGAGTACCCGTTGGCCCCCGAGGGCTTCCGGGTGGGTTGGAACTACGAGGTGCTGCCCAACCATCGGACCTGGCCTCACACCGAGATGGAGTACAGCGTGCCCCGGGCCGACGGCCCGGCCTGTCTCGCCGCCATCAAGGACCTGCTGGCCGCCGACTTCCCCGACCTCAACTGGCCCGTCGAGTACCGGACCCTGGCCGCCGACGACGTGTGGCTGTCGACCGCCTACGAGCGGCCAACGGTCACGATCTCGCTCCACATGCCGGTGGGCGACGACGAGGAGCCCCTGTACCGGGCGGCCGAGACCGTGTTCCGGTCGTTCGGGGGGCGCCCGCACTGGGGCAAGGTCCACTACCTCTCGGGCCCGGACCTGGCCGACGCCCATCCGTGCTGGGACCGGTGGTGGGCGGTACGCGACGCCGTCGACCCCGACCAGGTGTTCCTCAACGACGCCCTGGCCTCGCTCCGGCACCCCGCCTGAGGGCTCACGGGCGGTCCCGTGACTCCCAACCGGCGTTCCGGCGGAAGTCGGCCGTGGTGTTGCGGTGGGGGTAGTCGTCGGCCGGCTCCGGTCGGGCCAGGGCCCGGCACAGGGGGCCCCAACCGTCGCCCGGCACGTGTTCGAACAGGCGCTCGGGCTCGATGGTGGCCCGCACCTCGGCCTGGTGGCGGTCGTAGGCGGCCTTGATGCCCTCGGGATCGTCGAGGTCGAGATGGAACCTCGACCGCATGGCCAGGTTGAACGGCAGCCGGTCGCTGTCCTCGGCCTGGACCCGCATGGCGTGCCACACGGTGCGATCGGCCGACGCCCACCACGTGTCGGCGTCGCCCCGATGGGTCAACAGGACGGGAACGTCGGGCAGCCGCTCGGCCAGTTCCCTCCACAGCAGGGAACTGGGCCAGTCGACGGCGGCCACGTAGCCGTCGAAGATCCGGTCCAGGAGATCGAGCTCACCGTCGAACACCCGGAGCCACAGGTTGACGTGCTCGTCACCGTGGCCGAAAACCTCGAACATGTGGTAGCAACGGCCCCCGGTCAGACGCTCGACTGCGGCCTTGACCGAGGTGGTGCCGGTGCGGGGGAGGCCGGCCCCGATCAGTTGCAGGTTCATGGCGTCGGTCTAGCACCGGTTCACCCGACGGGGAAGGTGACCGTCCGCTCCTTGCCCGACAGGGCCGGCCCGTATCGGGCCACCAGAACGTCCTCGACCGGAGCCGAGCAGTCGGTGAGCGTGTGGCGATAGGTGCGTTCGATCTCCTCGCCCGGAGCGAACGAGCCCAGCAGACCCTGGCGGGACCCGTCGACGCCCTCGACCTCGACCGAGATGAGCCGCAGGCGGCGATCGCTGTCGTTGCGGAACGACAGCTCGGCCTCCCAGGCACAATCGGGTGCGGTGCCCACCACCTGGTGGTCGACGACGGCCACCGTGAGGGGGAACTCGTCCTCGAACCGGCGGGCCAGCACCCCCAGAGCGACGAACACGATCAGGATGACCACCAGGGTGACGGCGGCCGAGGTCCAGGTCACCCCCGACCGCAGGTACCGACCCTGGGTCAACCGGGTGAACACGCGGGCCACCGGCCCAGTCTTCCACCCCGGGCGCTCGATTCCCCCCGGGTTTCGGTGGGTCAGGGTCGGAAGGCGTCGATGACGGGGGCGAAGTCGGCCAGGGCCCCCGGCCGATAGACGTCGGCCAGGCTCACGATCACGGTCTCCACCCCGACGGCGGCCAGGTCGGCGAAGCGGTCGGCGTGGACCTCGGCCGGGGCTGCCCCGGTGCGGCGGATGACCTCAGCCGTTCCCGCCGACGGCGGCCTGACGAAGTCGACGACGTCGGCCAGGGTGGCGGCGTCCGGGGCGGACAGGATGGGGCTCAGCTGGGTCACCTCGATGGTGTGCCGGTCCCGGCCCAGATCCCGGCAGTGGTCGTCGAGGGCGGCGATCCCGGCCGCCACCTCGTCGGGGCCGCCGAACAGGTTGCAGGCGTCGGCTCGGGCCGCCACCAGCCGGAGCGTACGACGCCGGCCCGATCCCCCGACGAGCAGGGGGATCGTGTCCTGGACGGGCCGGGGATAGCACAGGGCCTCGGGGGTGGCGAAGCGGCGCCCCTCGTAGGCCGGAGCCCCCGGGCCCCAGTAGCGGGGCAGGACCTCGAGGGCGTCGGCCAGGAGGTCGTAGCGTTCACCCAGGGGCGGGAACCGGTGACCGTAGGCCCGATGTTCGCGCTCGTACCAGCCGACCCCGAGCCCGCAGCGGGCCCGCCCCTCCGACAGGACGTCGAGGGCGGCGACCGAGGCCGCCAGGTGGCCGAGGGACCGGTGGGTGACGCAGCTCACGAGCGTGCCCAGGGTCAGGCGTTCGGTGACCCCGGCCAGGAAGCCGAGGGCGGTGTACGGCTCGAGCATGGGATCCCACTCCCGGCCCACCTGGGGGATCTGGAGGTAGTGGTCCATGAGCCACAGTCCTCTGAACCCGGCGGCCTCGGCCTCGACCGCCACCCGCTTCAGGTCGGACGCCGTCGAGGCCCCGTCGGACACGTCGAAGGCCGACACCAGCAGGTCGAACCGCATCCGGGCCCTCGGCGACGTCGTGGTCGGCGGGCCGGACCCGGTGGGTCCCGGGACGTCGGACGGCGGGACGACGGGGGCCGACCGCCGTCCGGCGTCGAGGAGGGCGGGAGCCAGGGTGGCGACCGGTCCGGCCTGGTGGACGGCGACGAAGCCGGGGGCGGCGTCGAGGGTGGGTCGCACCTCGACCCAGGTCGCCAGTTGGGCCTTGTGGACCTTGGGTGGAACCGGCCGGGATCGGGCCTTGTTGCGGCTCCGGTAGACCTTGTCCTCCTCGTCGAAGACGACGAGGTGGGCGGCCCGCCCGTGGCGGGACGCGGAGTCGACCCAGCCGGCGTGCCGTTCGGGGTCCATGCCCAGGGTGTCGACCACGGTCAACAGGCCCCGGGCCAGGCGATGCTCGATGATCCGGTCGAGGACGTCGAAGGCGGCGGCGCTGGCCCGGAGGTCGTGTTCGTGCTCGCCGACGACGGCCCGCAACCGGTCCGACCCGACGACCTGGGACGGTTCGAACCAACGGGCGGCCCACGTCGACTTGCCCGCCCCCGACGGCCCCGCCAGGACGACCAGGGCGTCGAGGGGGAGCCGGATCAGGGGGCGCTCCGATCCGCTCAGCGTTGCTCCCGCTCCGGGTAGAGGCCGGCCCGGCCCAGGCGTTCGAGGCACACGTCGACGCTCCACGGGAGCATCGTGGCCCCGCACCTGGCGTCGCGGTAGGCCTGCTCCAGGTACGAGGGTCGGAGCAGCGACCGGCCGCCGCAGACCCGGAGGGCCAGCGAGGCCAGTTCCGGCGCTCCCTCCATGGTGGTGACCATGGAGGCCGAGGCCCGGTGGAGGGCCTCCATGTCGGGATCGACCCCGGCCTCCAGCAGCACCTCGTTCTGGAGGGCCCGGGCCCGGGCGTGAATGAGCTGCATCTCGGCCCAGCCCTGCTGCTTGATGGGATGGTCCCGGCGGCCGGGCGACGAGCCGTCGCCCCGCAGGTAGGCCCCGGCGTGGTCGAGCACCCCCTGCATCAGACCCAGGTAGGAGAACGACAACGTCATGTAGAAGTGGGGCCAGCGGGTGGCGGCCTGGTTGAAGCCGCCGGGGGGCAGCCACTCGTTGTCCTCGGGCACGAAGACGTCGTCCATGACCAGGTTGCGGGAATCGGTACCCCGCATGCCGATCGGGTCCCAGTCGCCCTCGATGGTCACGCCGTCGGCCTGGGCCGGAATGCCGAGGAAGCGGATCCGGTCGTCGCCCTCGACCACGGCCACGATGTTGTGCACGGTGGCGGCGCCGCTGAGCGAGGCGAAGATCTTGCGGCCGGTGACCCGATAGCCGCCCTCGACCGGCACCGCCCGGGTGGCGAACCCGGCGGTGGCGCCGGCGGCGATGCCCTCGGAGAAGGGTTGGCTGTGGATGTGGCCGTCGTGGATGACGCCGGCCCACAGCCGCTCACGCCGGGCCTCGTGGCGGGCCCGGTCCTCGGGACCGAAGTCGAGATCGTCGGCGATCTGGCCCACCAGGAGCGAGGTGACCACGTGCATGTTGAACGTCAGGGCGGTGGTGGCGCACCATCGGGCCAGCTCTCGCGAGGCCAGGGCGTAGCCGACGAAGTCGGACCCGAGACCGCCAGCGGTACGGGGGATGCAGATGCCGAGCAGGCCGGCCTCGGCCAGTTCCTTCCAGTTCGCCGTTGGGAAGGATGCGGCGGCGTCGTGCTCGGTGGCCCGGGCGGCGAAGCCCGGGCCCAGGTCGCGGACGCGCTCGACCACGGCCAGCCGCTCCGGGGTCTCCAAGGGGTGGGTGGGGGTCATCGGACCGCCACGGTGAAGGAAGGGGCACCGCTCATGGGGTCCGATGCTACGGCACCGGCCGCCCGACCGGCCCGCCGGCAGCGGCCGGTCGGCCGGCTCCGGGGTGCGGGCACAGGGGTGGGCTGGGGGGTCGGTGACCGGGTTACGTAGGATCGTTCGCCGTGTCCTTCCTCCGCCTCCTGGTCGACGTGTTGGGTCCCGTCATCGCCGTCGCCGGCCTGGGGGCCGTGGTCGGGCCCCGCCTGCGTCTCGATCTCGGCACCCTGTCTCGGGTGGCGTACTGGGTGTTGGGCCCGGCCTTCGTGTTCGACCTGTTCACCAACACCGATGTGGCGGGCTCGGTGGCGCTCCGCCTGGCGGCGGCGGCCCTGGCCGGGATGGCGGCCGCCATCGCCGTCGGGCTCGTGGGGGCCCGGGTGCTGGGCGTCGAGGGCCGGCCCCGCTCGGCGGTGCTGATGACGGGGGCCTACGGCAACGTGGGCAACGCCGGGTTGGCCATCACCGCCTTCGCCCTGGGTGACGGGGCGCTGGCCACGGCCGGGCTGTTGATGCTGATCATCAACATCGCCGGGGTGACGCTGGGGGTCACCTTGGCCTCGATGGGCCGAGGGGGGCGCGGGATCGGCGCCGCCCTCCGCCGGGCCCTGCTGTCGCCCATGCCGCTGGCGGCGGCCGCCGCGGTGGCCGTCAACCTGATGGGCGTGAGCGTCCCGGTGGCGCTGTCGCGTTCGACCGGGCTCCTGGCCGGCGCCATGATCCCGGTCATGCTGTTCACGCTGGGCCTCCAGCTGGCCCAGAGCGGGGGGATCCGGTTGCGGCCGGCGGTGGCGGTGCCGCTGGGGACGAAGCTGGCGGTGGCCCCGGCGGCGGCGTGGTTGGTGGCGGGCGCCGTCGGCCTGAGGGGCGACGACCTGGCGGCGGTGGCCTTGCAGTCGGCCATGCCACCGGCCGTGTTCTGTGTCCTGGTCGGCATCGAGTACGACCTGGAACCGGAACTGGTGACCGACACCGTGGTGGCGACGACCATCGCCTCGCTCGTCACCCTGCCGGTGGTGCTGGCCCTGGTGGCCTGAACCGGGAGTCAGTGGATCTGGCCAACCACCGAGGTCGGGGTGAAACGGATGAGCAGTCGGCGCTCGGCCACCATGGCGGCCCGGTACTCGTCCCAGTCGGGGTGGTCCTCACCGGCCACCGAACGGTAGTAGGCCACGAGGTCGTCGGCCGTCTGATCGTCGGGTGCGGTGGTGGTCGGCGACAGCTCGACCGTGCCGTCGAACGACAGGTACGACCACGACGACCGGTCGGTGAGGTGGAGCACGATCCGGTTGTCCCGCCGCATGTTGGCGGTCTTGGCCCGACCGTCGGTGACCGAGATGGTGAACACACCGTCGTCGAGGTGGTAGGAGATGTCGCTCGACTGGGGGCGTCCGTCGCGCCGGATGGTGATGAGTACGGCGTCGGTGCGGTTCGACGCCCAGTCGAGGGCTGTTGGCAGGTCCATGGGCTGACCCTACTGGGCGGGACGGCTCCGCTCGGGGGTCGGGCCGGAGCGGAACAGGCGCCTATCGAGGGCGCCCCGGATGGCCCACACGTCGACCACGAAGCGGACCCGGCCGACGCCGGCCAGCCGGAGGGCGGCACCGTGGTCGAGGGCGACCACCAGGGCCGCCCCACCCACCACCGTGTTCCACGCCAGGCGGGCCAGGCGGCGACCCACCGGACCGAACCGGTTGAGGTGGGCGGGCAGGGTGTCGCCGTGGAAGGCGACGTGGCGGACCTCGTCGGCGTGGATGCGAGCGAACACCTCGGTGAGGGCGGGGTGGAGATTCCGGTCCCGGAGGGCGGCGTAGTAGCGCAGGGCGATGACCTCGGCCACCAGGAGGGTCAGCACCTCGGCCCGTAGGGACCGGGACCGGCGGATGAGGACGAAGACCCGATCGCTCCAATGGCTACGGCGGCGGGGCCGGTCGAGGGCGTCGAGGATCAGGCCCAGGAGACGGGCGTGCTCCTGCTCCTCGACCACGAACAGCTCGAGGGCTCGTCGGTGGTCGGCGTCGACGTCGGCGGCGTCGGCCGCCGCCATCAGGTGCTCACCGGAGCCGGACTCACCGATCTGGAACGTGGCCAGGCTCGGGCCGAGGGCGGCGACGGCGGCGGGGGCCAACGTGATCGGCCCGACGCTGACGTCGCGGTGGGCCCCGGCGCGACGTTCGAACTCGGCCCGCCACCCGGTGCCGGGCCCGGTCACGACCCCATCGGCGGTGGGCCCGCCGACGATGGTCGGTACGGGGTCGCTGGCCACGGTGACGAGCCCGGCGGCGGCCGCTTCGCGATGCTTGGTGGTGTCGCTCATGGGGCCAGTCTCCACCGGCGGGGCGGGGCCCGAGCCGTCAGTAGGGTCCAGACCCCACGTCGCCCCGGTCCACGTCCCGGTCCGCGTCCCGCTCCACGCCGCGCCCGGCCGTCGGGCCGGGGTCAGCGTAGGGCCAGGCCGGTGCCGGGCTCGGTGTGGCCGATCCGGGCCGCCCGATGGCCGGTGTCGCCCAACCGCAGGAGGGCCTCGGCCGTGTGGGCGGGGTCGATGCCGAAAACCAGGCCGCCGGAGGTCTGGGCGTCGGCGATCAAGAGCTGAGTCAGCTCATCGTGGGAGCCGACGTCGAGCAGATCGGCGGCGGCGGCCAGGTTGCGGCGACTGCCGCCGGGCATGATCCCGTCGGCCGCCAGGTCGCGGGTGTGGGGCAGAAGGGGGATGGCCGCCACCTCGACGACGGCTCGCACCCCCGACTCCACCGTCATCCGACCCAGGTGGCCGGCCAGCCCGAATCCGGTGACGTCGGTGCAACCGGTGGCGTCGGCGGCCACGGCCACCTCTGCGGCCACATCGTTGAGCCGGGTCATCGAGGCCACGGCGGCGTCGGCGGTGGCCGGGTCGGCCACATCGGCCTTGATGGCGGTGGTGATGACGCCGACACCGAGGGGCTTGGTCAGGATCAGGTCCTGGCCCGGGCGAAGACCGGCGTTGGTCAGGATCCGGCCGGGGTCGACCATCCCGGTCACCGCCATCCCGTACTTGGGTTCGGGGTCGTCGACGGTGTGGCCACCGGCCACCACGAACCCGCCGGCCTCGGCGATGTCCTGTCCTCCGGACAACACGTCGCCCAGCAGATCGAGGGGCAGCGCGTCGTTGTTCCAACCGACGAGATTGAGGGCGAACAGGGGGCGCCCGCCCATGGCGTAGACGTCGGAAACGGCGTTGGCCGCCGCCACCCGACCCCAGGTCCGGGCGTCGTCGACCACCGGCGTGATGAAGTCGGCGGTGGAAACCAGGGCCCGGTCGTCGTCCAGGCGCCAGACGGCGGCGTCGTCGCCGGTGGCGCTGCCGACCAGGAGTTCCCCAGGCGGGGCGGGCGGTTCGATGCGGCGCAGGACCTGCGCCAGCTCGCCGGGGGCGAGCTTGCAGCCTCAACCGGCGCCGTGGCTGAACTGGGTCAGCCGACTGGGTCGCTCGTCGCTCATGGTCCGCCCCCTCTCCGGTCGGGTCGTGGGTGGGAGGTCCAGGCTACGGGCCGGCGACGGCGCCGCGACGGCCGGCGACGGGTCAGGCCCCGTCGGTGCCGAACAGGCGGTCGGGCATGGTGGTGGTGACCCCCAGCTTGGCCCCCGGGAGCCGGTGGTGATGGGCCAGATGATGGGCCCGGATCCGTCGGCCCCGCGCGGTCCAGGGTCGTCGGCGGCTGTGGTGGGCCAGGTGCACGGCCTCGTAGCGGGCCAGGGCCGACCAGGCGACGGCCACCCCGGTCATCACCGGGCCGACGGCGGCCACCCCCAGAACGACCGACAGACCGATGGCGGCGACGGTGGCGATGAGGCCGAAGACGAGGGCGAACGCGACCACCCCGTCGGCCCCGAGCAACAACCACCGGAGGTCGGCCGGGTCGGCGTGGTGGTGGCGGTGGCCGACGCCGGTCCCGAGGCGGCGGGTGCGTCGGGACCGGGGCGGGGCGTGGAACAGGTGGCGGTGGACGGTCCACTCGATCGGCCCGGCCAGGGCGACCAGGACGAGGGCGACGCCGGCGTCGGCCACCGACCACCCACCGAGCCCGACTCGCACCCCGGCCAGACCAAGGGCGGCGACGGTGACGGCCGCGAGGGCCCGGCGGCGGGCCAGGGCGCGGACCACGTCGAGTGTGGTGTGGAGGTCGTCGGCCCGGAGGGTCGGGGTCGGCACCGTCGAGGCGGCCATGGCCACAAGTATGGGCCGGCGCCGGTCCCCGGCCCCGATCGGTCAGAACACCTCGATGCAGTTGGGAGCCCGGCGGGTGGCGAACAGCCGGTCGACGACATCCACGGCGCGGGCCGACCCGGACAGGAGTCCGGCTCGGTCCAGGGTGGCAGCCGACGCCCCACCGAGCAGAAGTCGCCCCAGGGTGGCGACGGGCAGTTCGACTTCGGCCGGTTCCGATGTGGCGGCGACCTCGGCCTCGAACAACGGCGGCTCGGCCGGGTCGGCCTCGATCGGGCGGTCGTCGACGTGGAGCCGGTAGGTGCCATGGGCGGGACCGCCCTCGTCAACCACCCGGAGAACGACGGTCCCCGGTTGTTCGTACCGGCGCCCGGTCAGGCTGGCGGCCACGTCGAGGGGTCGAAGCCACAGGGTGTCGCCCCGTCGACGTTCGACCGATCGGAACCGATCGAGTCGGAGCAGGAGGGGTTCGTCGAGCGAGGCCGTCGACCACCGCACGTTGCGATAGAGGTCGACGTTGGCGAGGACGTGGAACAGGGCCCGGCGGGCGTCCTCGTCGATTCCGGTGAGCTCGACGATCTCGGTCGTCCCCTCGGCGCGCTCGGTCGGGCGGGGCACGAAGGCCGCCGTCCCTACCGGCTCACCGTCGCGCTCGGCCACCAGCCACCGTCGACGGGCGGCTCCGTCCCAGCGGCGCTCGGGGTCGGTGAAGTGGCGTTCGGTCCACCAGAGCTCGCTGCGGCCGTAGCGCCCGGGATGGTCGAGCAGGGTCCGCTCGTACAGATCGACCACGGCCGGGCGGGCCTCGTCGGCGGTGCAGGGGTGGACGGTCACGTCGTCGGGAGGAGGCGGGCTGGCCGCGGCCCGGTACGGGACCCTGATGTCGTAGCTCCAGGCGGCCGGACCGTAGCCGAAACGCCCGTAGATCGTCTCCTCGGACGCCCACAGCCCGGCCGCGGGTTGGCCCCGCTCCAGAGCTTGATCGAGGTGGCGGGCCATCATCTCGGTGAGAATTCCCCGGCGACGGTGGGTGGGGTGGACGGTGACCTGGGTGGTCCCGGCGATGGCCATCCGACGACGGCCGGGCATCGTCAGTTCGAGGTCGTAGGAGCCGAAGGTGGCGACGACTCGACCCCGGTCGAAGGCGGCCAGCCTGAGGTCGGCTGGATTGAGTTCCGGGTAGCGGGCGATATGGCCCTCGTCGGTGCCGGGCTCCCGGCCGAACCCGAAACCGACGGCTCGGCGGAAGGCGTGGATCTCGTCCGCCTCGATGAATCGGATCTGGACCATGGCCCGCATGTTAGGGACGGCAACGGGTCGGGGTGTCCCAATATCGCCCCGGGCGGCGCCCCGGCTCAGATCGGTAGGCGCACCGACTCGGTCCGCCGGGCGGGAACGCGAGGCCCGGGGAGGACGATCCCGGTCAGGTTGAGGGGATCGGTGCCGCTGACGGTCACCTCCTGACCGCTGGCCTTGAACCGTCGGATGTCCTTCAGCCCCTCGACCGCCTCGGGGAGGGCGAACTGCTCGCCGCTGAAACCACGGACGAACCGGCCACCCCGGATCAGGCCCCGATCCTCGAGGCGGCGCAGGGCCCACTGGAGTTGGCGCCACGGGATCGCCGGCCGCTCGTGGGCCACCAGGTCGTAGAAGACCACGCCCCACCGCTGGAGCAACTGGTCGGCCAGGGCTTCGACCAGTTCGTCCTGGTCGTCGGGGGCGACGGCGGCAGCCTCGGGCACCAGCGACCATCGCCCGGCGCCCTCGGCCGAGCGCACCCCGCTGCGCCGGAGCCGGGACAACGAACGCGTCGGCCGATCGGCCCGGGCCCGGGCCGGGTTGGTCAGGTTGCGGATGGCCTCGAAGCCGTCGGCCGTGAACAGACCGCGGGCGACGCCCTCCCACAGAGCGGCCTCGACGTCGGTGGCGAGGCGGCCCGTATCGGCCGTCAGCTCGACCAGGAACCGCGGGCCGTTGGCCCCCAGGGCCTCGGCCACCTCGGCCACCGGCCCCCGGCTCGGGACCTCGGCCACCGCCTCGCCCCGCACGGCGGGCAACAGCCAGGCCAGGTCGTGACGGTAGGCGAGGGTGATGGGGGTGGCCTTCGACGTGCCCCCGCCTCGGCGGTCGGGGTCGTCCACGATGCGGGGGTTGAGCCGCAGCCACTGCAACTCTCCGTTGTGGCAGAGCCGATCGATCCACGACGGGCGATAGTCGGCGACCCGGGCTCGCAGCAGGTCGGGCTCCCAGGCCGCCACCGCCGCCTCCCACCCCTGCAGCTGTTCGATGACTCGGCCCAGACCGGCGGCGGAGCGGACCTGGGTCCCGGGGGCGACATGGTGCCACCGGGCCAGGAACCGGACGAACTGCTCGGGTGAGCAGGCCTCCACCGAGCGGCGACGGGTGCGCCGGGAGCGGGCGTGCATCCGGGTCAGCAAGCGTCGGGAGCACCACTCGACCGGCGGCCCGGCTCCGGGATCGCGGGTCGGGGGCGGCGTCCGGTCGGGCGTGAACTGGCCCTGGAGGGCCGAGCCCTCGGCCTCCAGGGTCGCCAGCCCGACCTGGAGGGGGACGGGGTCGAGCCCGGTCAGTTCGGCGAGTTCGTCGGCCGTCACCGGTGAACACAGCTCCAGGTGTCCCCGCAGGACGGCGGCCGCAACCTGCTCGGGTTGATGCTGGGATGATGCCACCCCGGTCAGCAGAACCTCGACCCGTCCGGCGTCCTCGACCGCATGCCACCGACAGGCCCCCACCTCGGTCGGGGCGTCGGCGGTGGCCGACGGACCGGCGGCTCCCGGCGGGTGGACCTCGGGTCCGGCCGCTCCGGTGAGGTCGTCGGGCAGGCGAACGGCCCGACCACGGGCCACCAACTCGTCCATCAGCGGCTCCCACTCGGGTCGGGGAGCCAGCAGCACCACGTCGCGCAGGAGATCGTGCAGCTCGTCGGCCGTCCTCGGGTCGGGAACCAGCTCGGCCCGGACCGACTCGATGGCGTCGGGGTGGAGGGCCCCCATCCCGGTCGGGTCGACCGGGAGCCCCCGTCTGAGGGGGACGGCGTGGGTCCGCCGCTCGGGCAGCTCGCCGTCGTCGAGGAAGGCGTAGGGGCGGGCGGTCAGGATCTCGTGGGCCAGGGTTGACGGTTCGGTGGTGTCGACGCAGGTCATGACCACGCTCCCCTCCCCCAGCCGCCGCCACAGCTCGATCAGCCCGTCGACGTCCATGCCCTCGGTCAGGGTGTCGTGCACGGTCTGGGCCACGATCGGGTGGTCGGGGATCTCGGCCGGTCCGGCCACGTTCTCCTGGCAGGCGGCGGCGTCAGGGAACAGGGCGGCCAGCAGGTCGTCGCTCTCCATCCGCTGGATGGGGGGTGGGTTGCGCCTGCCGTTGCGCATCCGCAGCACGATCAGGGCCCGGTTCAGGTTCCACCGCCAGCGGGACTGGAACGCCGGTTGGTCGAGAACGGCCTGGGTCAGGGTCTCGCGGATGATGGCGGGCTGCAGGAACCGCTGCACGTCGCCCAGGGGGAAGGAGTGGTGGGGCCCGAGGGAGATGACGACGGCATCGTCGGAGGCCGCGGCCTGGAGCTCGAAGTTGAACCCGACGCAGAACTTCTTGCGCAGGGCGTAGCCCATGGCGCGATTGATGCGACCTCCCAGTGGGGAGTGGATGACGAGTTGCTGACCGTCGGCGTCGTCGAAGAACCGCTCCATGACCAGGTTGGTGGCCGTGGGCAGGAGGCCCAGAGTGGCTTTGGCCGTGGCCAGATAGGCCACGATGAGGGCCGCCGCCTCCCGCTCGATTCCGGCGGTGGCCATCAGCCAGTCGGTGGCTCCGGCCGGGTCGTCGAGGTCGAGGAACTCGTCGACCCGGGCTCTGATGGTCGACACCTCCTCCGACAGCTCGGCCGTCCGGGCCGGGGCCTCGCCGGTCCAGAACGGGACCGTGGGTGGCTGATCACCGGCGTCGACGACCCGGACCTCGCCCCCCGTGACCTGGCGGATCCGCCACGAGTGGGTGCCGAGGAGGAAGATGTCGCCCGCCATGGACTCCATGGCCCAGTCCTCGTTGACGGTGCCGATGAAGGTCTCGTCGGGTTCGGCGATGACCCGCATGTCGTAGATCTCGGGGATGGCGCCACCCGATGACAGGGCCACGTAGCGGGCGCCCCGACGACCCCGCAGCTCATCGTTCACCCCGTCGTGGTGGACCCAGGCCGCCCGGCGACCCCGGCCCGTCATGATCCCCTCGCTGACCAGTTCGACGGCCTGATCGAAGGATTCCCGGCTGAGTTCGGCGTAGGGGGCGGCCCGGCGGAACACTTCGAACAAGGCGTCGCAGGTCCACTCCTGGGCCCCGGTCTCGGCCACGATCTGCTGGGCCAGGATGTCGATGGGGGCCACCGGGGGCTCCAACCGATCGAGCCGCCCGGCCCGTACCGCCGCCAGCAGCGCCGAGCACTCGATCAGCTCGTCCCGGGTCAGCGGATACAGGCGGCCCCGGGGCGTGCCGTGGCGGGTGTGGTTGGATCGGCCGACCCGCTGGAGGAAGGTGGCGATCGACCGGGGGGAACCGATCTGGCACACCAGCTCGACCGGACCCACGTCGATGCCGAGTTCGAGCGAGGCCGTGGCCACCAACGCCTTCAGCTCCCCCGCCCGCAGCCGCCGCTCGACCCGGTGGCGCCGATCCTTGGACAGTGAGCCGTGGTGGGCGGCCACCACGTCGTCGCCGAGGCGCTCACCGAGCTGGTGGGCCAGCCGCTCGGCCAGACGTCGGGTGTTGACGAACACCAGCGTGGTTCGGTGCTCGGCCACCAGCTCGGCGATCCGGTCGAGTACCTGGTCCATCTGGGCGTGGGAGGCGACGGCCTCCAGCTCGTTGTCGGGCAGCTCCAGCTGGAGGTCGAGCGCCCGCTGGTGGCCGCCGTCGACAACGGCGCAGTCGATGACGCCCTCACCGTCGACCCGGGTGCCGACCAGCAGCCGGGCCACCGTCTCGATCGGACGCTGGGTGGCCGACAGCCCGACCCGGGCCGGGGGCCGTCGACAGACATGGGTCAGCCGTTCCAGGGTGAGGGCCAGGTGCGAGCCTCGTTTGTCGCGGGCCATGGCGTGGATCTCGTCGACGATGACGGTCTGCACCGTGCGCAGCGTGTCCCGGCTCTTGCCTGCGGTGACCAGCAGGTAGAGCGATTCCGGGGTCGTGACGACGAAGGTCCGGGGCCGTCGGAGCATGGCCTGGCGCTCGGAGGCGGCCGTGTCGCCGGTGCGGACCCCGATCGTCAGCTCCGGGGCCGACAACCCGAGGGCCGAGGCGATGGCGGCGATCTCCCGCAGCGGCCGCTCCAGGTTCTCGGCGATGTCGACGGCGAGGGCCTTGAGCGGCGAGACGTAGACCACGCTGGTGCCCGACGTCGCCAACCCGGCGGCATGGTCGAGATACAGCCGGTTGATCGCCATCAGGAACCCGGCCAGGGTCTTGCCCGACCCGGTCGGGGCGGCGATCAGGGTGTGGCGGCCGGCGGCGATGTGGGGCCAACCCTCGGCCTGGGGCGGCGTCGGCCCCGAGGGAAAGCGCTGCTCGAACCATCGGGCCACGGCCGGATGGAGGCCGACACCCGGCACCAGATCGCGCCGCAGCTCGATCCCGCCGACACGGCCGGCATCGACGCGGCACGAGCCGGAGTCGAAGGCATCGTCGAAGGCATCGAGGCGGAGCTGCTGGGCGGGAACACCGGTGGGTTCGGAGGTGAGCGTCATGGATGGTCCTCTCCGTCGACCTGGAACACCACCCTAGGGAACAGGTGTGACAGCGTCCGGACCCCCCACCGGCCGAGCCCCGGTCGGCGGTCACCGCCGGTCGGCGACACCGGGCGACGGCAGCCCGCCGCCGACCACCCCGGGCCCCCGGACCACGGCGTCGAAGCTGAGGCCGAACGCGGTCCGGACCACGGGAAGGCGGAGGGTCCAGCCGATCAAGGCCCAGCCCGCCCCCAGGTGGGCGAAGGCCCCGGCCAGGGCGACCACGCCACGGTCCCGGACGCGCTCACCGTGGCCGTCGTCGGGCCCGTCGTAGGAGGCCCGGGCCAGCGGCCGGGGCGAGTCCTCGGCCCGATGGAGCACCAGCCCCGTCGGGTGGCGGTTGGCGACGGCCGCCCCCACGGCCGAGCAGGTCGGGCATGACGACGCCAGCCACAGCCGGGCCGGCTCGCCACGGTCGGGCGGTGTCCAGGGGCGACGGCGGAGCCGCCAGACCGGCACGTTGGCCCGGTACCGGCCCCAGTCCGCCCCGAAGCGGCGGGCCAGGTCGCCCTCTTCATGGAACGCCGCCGCGCCACTGCTGAAGGCGACGGCCAGGACGGCGGCGAGGAGCAGCATCGGTGCCCGAAGGATCGCCGCCTCCAACACCAGCAACCCGACGGCGGCCATCTGCATGGGATTGCGGACATAGGCGTAGGGTCCGGTCACCACCAGTCGCTCGGTCGGGTCCCAGGGGTAGGGGGTGCCGCCTGCCCGGTGCAGCTCGCCCACGGCGGCCAGGCCGAGGCCGATCAGGGGGAGGCCGACGACCATCGCCGCCATCAGCCCAACGACGACGCCGGTCGCCGAGGCGGGCGGCGTCATCGGTGCGTCGGACAGCTCCAACACCACCACCGGCACCAGCCCGAGGTTCAGCGCGCCGAAGAGTCCCACCTGGAGGCCGACCCGGAGCCCGAGGGACCGGCGCTGCACCATGAGCCGGGCCAGCACCAGACCGGGCACCAGGGCGGCCAGGGCCACCACCTCCCCCGCCAGCCAGTGGGGGCCGAGCACGACCATCGGCTCCAGCCGAGGCATGGCCACCAGGTCGACGGCGGCCAACACGACCACCACCGCCGGCGTCGACCATCGGCCGACCACGGCCTGGGCCAGCACCGGCAGCGGCCCCCACAGCACCACCCAGGCCAGGTACAGGTCGGGGGGCAAGCCGGCCACCGTCGCCTGGTCGGGGTAGGCCCACCAGCCGAGGTGGAGGGCGACGCCGTTGGCCACCGCCACCGACACGAGGGCCCAGACCGAGGCCAGGCCTGCCGCCCCCCGCACCCGGGACGACGTCGGCACCGCAACGAGCAGCGCCACGAGAACCGCCACCGGCACCAGCAGACCGGGCCGCCACCACTCGGCGCCGCCGATCGCCACGGCCGGCGCGGCGAGGTCGGCGATCACGGGCGCCCCTCCCCACCGCCGTCGACGCCAGCATCGGCGGTCGGGACCGGGGCACCCACCGGGACGCCCACGTCCGGGGCCGGACCAGGTGCGGCGGCCGAGGCGGTCAGGGCTCGGCCGAGGTAGTCGGCGGCGTCGCCCATGCCCCACCGCTGGAGCGGACCGAAGTACCAGCCCGGGTCGAGTCGCCGGACGTAGGCCATGGCCACCTCGACCTGCTGTCCCCCGTCCGGCCCGTTGACGTCGCTCCACGCCAGGGAGACCTCCTCGATGGTGACCCAGGCGGCCATCGGGGTCGTGTCGGCCTCCACGGCGAAGGTGACCGAACGGTCGGTCGACTCGACGACCACGAGCGCCATGGACCCGGCCTCGCCGTGGTCGAAGGTGATGGTCCGGCGGTCACCGACGGCGACGCCCTGCCCCTGGGCCGACGTCGGCCGGGGGAAGGGCAGCCGGAGCAGGCGCGACCGCTCGACCGAGTAGTCCGGGGTCGACGCCACCGAGGTCCGTACCTCCTCAGCCGAGGCGTCGACCACCACCACGGCCGTGGCCGTCGACGCCGACGGCAGTTCGAAGGCGACGCCCTCGCTACCCAGCGCCAGGCTGAGCACGGCGGCCGCCCCCACCGATCGGTACGGCCGACCACCGCCTCGGGGCCGGGAGACGGCCCAGGCCAGCACCATCACCAGGTACACCAGCGGACTGGCCAACAACACGCAGATCGCACCCTCCCGCAGGAAGATGGAGGTGATGAGGAGGGCGAGCGTGATCCCGGCGAAGCCTTGACCGGCCGATGAGGTGGGCTGGATGTTGGCCAGCGCCAGAGCCAGGATCGCCGGTGTCAGGATGAAGAACAGCCCGGTGTCGCCCAGGCCGCTGCTGCTGAGCGACCAGGCGGCGATACTCCCGGCCGTGGCCAGGACCACCACCAGGGACAGCACGACCCGAGCCCGGGTCCGGTCAGGTGCCGACGGCATCGCGGACGGCATCGCGGACGGCGTCGTCGGCGGGCCATCGATGCCCGGACGGTCGGGCCAGGGCTGCCCGGCCGCGGCGAAGGGCGGCGACTCATCCGCCACCGGCCCTGTCGGGCGGGGCCGGCCCGGTGGTGACGTGGGCGGCTCGACCGGCGACCACCACACCCCGCCGGCGTCATTCGGTTCCTGGTTCGTTCCCATGGCCCCACTATGTGAGTATTTGCTAGCAGAGTCAATACTTAGTGATTGTTGACACGTTGAACCGGCGGCGTCACGATGGGTGCCGCCATGACCGAAGCCGACCCCCTGACGATCGACGAGGTGGCCCGCCTGAGCGGTCTGCCCTCGTCGACAATCCGCCTCTATCAGAATCGGGGCCTGCTGCCCGCCCCGACCCGGGCCGGGCGCACGGCCCACTACGGCCCCCACCATCTCCGGCGGCTGGAGCTGATCGCCCATCTCCAGGATCGCGGCTTCTCCCTGGCCGCCATCAAGGCGGTGGCCGACGCCTGGGCCGCCGGGGAGGACCTGAGCCACCTGCTGGCCGAGTTCGCCGGTGACCCGAGGACCGACACCGCCGTCGCCCTGACCCCCGACGACCTGGGCCGCTTCTTCCCCAACGGCCTGGACGGCGGGGCCGCCGCCGCAGCCCTGCGACTCGGCCTGGTCGAGCTGGACGGCAACCGCGTCACGGCCCCCAGCCGTCGGCTCTACGAACTGGGCGGCCGCATGGTCGACCTCGGAATCCCGACCGAGGTCATCCTCGACGAGTTCGAACAGACCCAGGACATGGCCCGGCGACTGGCCGCCCGCTTCGCCGATCGGTTCGCCGAACACGTCCTACCCGGAACCACCGACCTGGAGACGGCCTCGCTCCACGCCGCCGAGTTGACCAGGACCGTGGCCGGCCTGGTGCGGGAGCTGCTGGAACAGGCACTCGAGGCCGAGGGGACGAGCCGACTCCAGGAGCTGCTGCCGGCCGAGGCGGGCGGCGACACCGACCCAGCCGACCCCGCCGACCCCGGCCGAGGGGCGTCCCGCCGCCCCGGCCGGGCGACGAGCGGCCGGTCAGCGTCGAAGGCTCAGTCGGCGGCGGCCGACGCCGAGGAGGGCTGAATCTGCAGCAGCTGCTCCGGTTCGAGGTGGCACTTGATCAGGTGGCCGTCGCCGATGTCGCGCAGCTCCGGGTCCTGGGTGTCGCACAGCCCTTCGATCACCCGGTGACACCGGGTGTGGAACACACAGCCCGGGGGCGGGTTGGCGGGCGAGGGGATGTCTCCCTCCAGCGGGATCCGTCCCGCCGCCTCGCCGTCGACATTGGGTACGGCCGACAGCAGCGCCTCGGTGTAGGGGTGGACCGGCCCGGTGAAGATCTGGTCGGTGGTGGCCAGTTCGACGATACGCCCCACGTACATCACGGCGATGCGGTCGGCCAGGTAGCGGACCACACCGATGTCGTGGCTGATGAACAGGTAGCTGGTCTTCACGTCGCGCTGGAGGGTGGCCAGCAGGTTGAGGATGGCGGCCTGGACCGACACGTCGAGGGCCGAGGTCGGCTCGTCGCACACCACGACGTCCGGGCTCCCGGCGAAGGCCCGAGCGATGGCCACCCGCTGCTTGAGTCCACCCGAGAGCTGGCGGGGACGCATGTCGAGGTGCCGTTCCGACAACTGCATGGCGGTGGCGACCTGCACGGCCTGGGCGTCGGCCGCCTCACCGGTGACCCCGGTCAGCTTGGTCACGGCCCGGGTCAGGATGCGGCGCACCGTCCACGAACGGTTGAGGGCCGAGTCGGGATTCTGGAACACCATCTGGATGGCTCGGATCGACTCCGTCACCCGGGACGTGGCCCGGGTGGCCATCGGCCGGCCTCGCAGGGTGATCTCGCCCCCGGGATCGGGCTCGTGGATCCCGAGCATGGTCTTGGCCAGGGTCGACTTCCCGGAACCCGACTCCCCCACCAGACCCAGGGTCTCGCCCTCGGCGAAGCCCATGTCGACCGAGACCAGGGCCGGGATGTCGCCGCCGCGCTGACGGAAGGTCTTGGACACCCCGTTGATCCCGATGATCTCCTCGTCGCCAACCTGGTGCTCGGTCTGGGACGCCTCGGGCGCCTCGATCTCGCTCACCCGATCGGGATGATGGCAGCTGGCCCAGTGCCCGTCGTGCCGTTCGACCAGGGGCGGGACCTCGTCTCGGCACAGGTCGGTGGCGACCGGGCACCGATCGACGTAGACGCAGGTCGGGAGGGAGGTCCCGATCTGGGGCAGGGTGCCGGGGATGGTGAACAGCTCGCGGTCGGTCTTGCGCAGGCCGTGACGGGGGATGGAGTTGAGCAGGCCCACGGTGTAGGGATGGCTGGGTCGATCGAACACGTCGTCGACCGTGCCCTCCTCGACCACCCGGCCGGCGTACATCACGCCCACCCGGTCGCACATGGTCCGGATCACCCCCAGGTTGTGGGCGATCAGCAGGATCGCGGCGCCGATCTCGTCCCGCAGTTCGCGGACCAGGTCGAGGACCTCGGCTTCGACGGTGGCGTCGAGGCCCGTGGTCGGCTCGTCCAGCACCAGCAGCGCCGGCTCCGAGGCCAGGGCCATGGCGATGACCACTCGTTGGAGCATGCCGCCCGACAACTGGTGGGGGTAGCGGTCCATGACGCTGGTGGGGTCGGCGATGCGGACCCGTTCCAGGGCCTGGTAGGCGAGCTTGCGCGACTCGGCCGACGAGTGGCCGAGGATGGAGAACGACTCGGCCACCTGGCGCCCGATCTTCAGGACCGGGTTCACGGCCTGGACCGGGTCCTGGTACACCATCGAGGCCTCGCTGGCCCGGAACTGTCGCAGCTCCCTGGCCGACAGCGAGGTGAGGTCTCGTCCGGCGGCGGTGACGGTGCCCCCGGTGATCAGTCCATTGGAGGGCAGGTATCGGAGGGCGGCGTAGGCCGTGGTCGACTTGCCGCAGCCCGACTCCCCCACCAGGCCGTAGGCCTCGCCGGGTTGCACCTCGAACGTGACCCCCCGCAGCACCTCGCGCGGCGTTCCCCGCACGACATAGGACATGTGGAGGCCGTTGACGGACAGGGCGGCGGTGGCGGCCTCGGCGGGGCCGGCGGTTTCGGGTTCGGTCGTGGTCATGAGCTGTTGGCCCGATCCAGGGAGTCGGCGACGAGGTTCACGGCGATCACCAGGCTGGCGATAGCGAGGGCGGGGAAGATGGTGGGCCACCAGACGTCGGCCACGATCTGCTGGTAGTTCTGGGCCACGTCGACCCCCCAGTCGGGATCGGTGACGTTGCCACCGGTGAGGCCCAGGAAGGCCAGCGTGGCCAGGGTGAAGATGGCGTAGCCCAGTCGGACCGTGACCTCGACGATGACCACCCCGAGCACGTTGGGGAAGATCTCGCGGGTGATGATGAACAAGCTGCTTTCGCCCCGCATCCGGGCTGCGGTCACGTAGTCGAGCTGGGACTCGGACAGGGTGGCGGCCCGCACCGTACGGGCCAGGGGCGGGATGAACAGGAAGGAGATGGCTCCGATGACGACGGGATCGGTCGCCCCGAAGCTGAAGACGATCACGATCGCCAGCAGGATGGCCGGGATCGAGAGCACGGCCTCGAGGAGCCGGCTCATGATCTCGTCGATCCAGCCTCGGAAATAGCCCGACGCCAGACCGATCAAGGTGCCGATCACGGCGGCGATGGCGGTCGCCGTAGGGGCGGCGATCAGGATCGGGCGAGCCCCGTGGATGACCCGGGCGTAGACGTCGCGGCCGAGCCGGTCTGTCCCGAACCAGGCGGTGCCGCTCGGACCCTGGCGGATGACCGACAGGCCATTGGCATCGGTCACCGTCTCCTTGGGCCCCCAGCTGGTCAACAGGCTGGGGGCGATGGCGGCCACGACCCAGAAGACCAGGATCACGGTCCCCACGATGAAGCCCGGCGAGCGGACGAGCACCTGGAGCTGCTCGCGGCGGACCTGGCGCCTGGTGGCGGCCGGGATGGCCTCCTCGGCCGGGGCCGGAGCCGTGGCGTCGAGCATGGCCGCCACCTTGCTCGCCGCTTCGGCCGCCTCGTCGGCCGTGGCGGTGGCCGGGCCGGTCGTCGGTTCGTCGGTCGTCGACATCAGCCCTCCCCGAGAGCCAGTCGGGCCCGGGGGTTCATCCAGGCGATGAGCAGGTCGGCCGAGAGCGTGGCCAGCATGTAGATGACGGCGACGGTGAGCACGCCGCCCCGCAGCACGGGGTAGTCAGCGCCGTCTACGGCGTCGAAGATGAGCCGACCGAGGCCCGGATAGTTGAAGATCAGCTCGAGGCCGACCATGCCGCCGAACATGTACCCGAGTTGGGTACCGACCACGGCCACGGTCGGAAGCAGCGAATTGCGCAATACATGGCGGCGGAACACCTCGCCGGTGGCGAGCCCCTTCATGAAGGCGGTCCGGGTGTAGTCGGCCTCCAGGGCGCTGATGGTGCTGGCCCGGGTGATGCGGGCGATGTACCCGAAGTACACCGTGAGCACGGTGAGGGCCGGCAACAGCATGAACTGCAACTGGGTGAAGAGTCCGGCCCCATCGGGCGGGTTGGCCACCACCTTGAAGAAGCTGATGGGTACGGCCAGCAGCGCCAGGAACAACACCCCGATCACGAACTCGGGCAGTGACGACAACGCCACGCCCACGTTCACGATGAGCCGGTCGATCCAGGTGTCACGCCGGTAGGCGGCCCAGACGCCGCCTGCGATCGACAGCGGAAGCACCAGCACAAGGGAGAACAGCACCAGCTTGGCCGAGTTCCAGGCCGCCGACCGCACCAGACCGGTCACCGATTGACCCGGCTTGGTGAAGGCCTCCCCGAAGTCGAGGCGGGCCGTGTCGGAGAAGACGTCAGCCAGCTGTTCGGGCACCGATTTGTCGAGCCCGAGCGACTCGGTGACGGCGGCCAAACGCTCCGGTGAGGCCGTTCCGCCGGCGATCTTTCGCGCCGGATCACCGGGGGCCACGTTCGGTATCAAGGTGATCAGGACGAGGATGATCGTCAGGGTCACCAGTGAAAGTGCCAACCGCCTGATGATGAATCGGGTCACGGAATCACCTCTTCCCGGGGATTCGTCCGGTTCCGCCCGACGCCCCCCATAGTGGCCGACGGGCGGCGGCGAGGCGACCCGATGGCCTCGCCGCCGCGTCCGCCGGTGTGCGACCGGCGGACGGTCAGGACTGCTTCTTCGAAGCGTTCTGCAGCTGAATGTGGCCCAGGGCCGACACCTGCACGCCGCTCACCGACTCGTCGTGGCCGGAGAGGAAGTCGAAGAAGAAGGGGTACAGCGCCGGGGCGTCGTCGTGGAGCAGACGCTGGATGGCGCCGACCGCCGTCTTCTGGCCTTCGACGTCGACCGAGCTCTGGTACTGGTTGAACAGCGAGTCGAACTCCGACGAGGCGTAGTTCGAGGAGTTCCAGTCGCCGTCGGTCTGCAGGGCCCGACCGAAGAAGATGTCGGGTGTGGGCCGGTGGCCGTAGTCGACGATGCCGATCTCGGCCGAGGCACCGCAGGGGCGGGTGGGGCCGCCGGTGTCGGGCTGGGCCCCCCACTCGGCGCCGGCGCACCAGAACTCGCCGTAGAAGTCGGAGTTGGCGGTGGTGTTGACCGTGAAGGTGGCACCGGCCTCGGCCGCGTTCTGCTCGACGATGGCGGCCATGTCCGGGCTGGCCTGGATGTCGCCGACCTGCAGGACGGCCTCCAGGTTCTCGTAGCCGGCATCGGCCAGGAGCTGCTTGGCCTGATCGATGTCGCGCTCGCGCTGGGCCAGCGAGTCGTCGAAGAACGGCAGCGTGGGGTGGACCGGGTGGTCGTTGCCGACGATGGCCCGGCCGCTGAAGAGGGTGTTGACCATCTGGTCCCGGTCGAGCATGAGGCCCACGGCCCGGCGGACCCGGGCATCGGTGAAGGGACCGCCCTCGGGGAGCTGGGTGTTGAACCAGAGCTGACGGTGGTTCGACGACGGCGGGGTCAGCACGACCAGACCGTCGTCCGAGAGGAGGCTGGCGCCGTCCACGGTGCCGAAGGACTGGATCATGTCCAGCTCCCGGGCCTGCATGGCCGAGACCCGGCTGCCCTCGGAGTCGAAGCCGATGAGGGTGACGGAGTCGAGGTTGGGGCGGCCGCCCCAGTAGTCCTCGTTGGCCCGGAACACGGTGGTGAAGGTGTTCGGGTCGTGGCTCTCGTAGACCCACGGGCCGGTGCCGGCCTGGCGCTGATCGAGGGTGGTGCCGTTGGAGTAGTCGGCCGGGGTGATCAGCGACTGCGGGTTGTAGATCGAGATGAGGACCGGCAGGTTCCCGTTCGCGGCGTCGAGGTTGATGACGGCGGTGAGGTCGTCCGGGGTGTCGACCGCGCCGGCGCTGACCACGCCGGCCAGACCGGCGCCGACCTCGACCATGCGGTCGATGGTGGCGGCGACGTCGGCCGAGGTGAACGGCGTGCCGTCGTGCCAGGTCACGCCCTCGCGGAGCGTGAAGGTCCAGGCCGTACCGTCGTCGTTGGGCGACCACTCGGTGGCCAGACCGTTGTTGCCGATGTTGCCGTCGGGGCCGATGCCCACCAGGTACTCGAAGCTCTGGGACAGCACCGAGTAGGTGCCGAGGTCGAGCATGTTGAGCGGGTCGAGGCCCGAGTTGGCGTCGCCGGTCTGGATACCGATCCGGAGATCGCCACCCTGAACCGGGTCACCGTCGAGCGGGCTGCGTCCGAAGTTGTTCTCGGTGCCGGTGCTCTCGCTGCCGGTCGCCGTCGACTCATCGTCGCCGCAGGCCGAAATCACGAGGCCCATCACGGGCAGGCTCAGGCCGAGGATGGCGCCCCGGCGCAGGAAGTCGCGGCGGGTGACGCTGCCGGCGGCGTAGTGGTCGATCAGATCGACCCGGACCGGGCTCGACGACCGCCTGATTCTGTCCAACAGTTTCCAGTTCATGATCTGCACACCTAGGTCGGGTTTCGAGCAATGCCCGAGCTATGCGAAAAGCAGTCCCCCGAGCGCAAGCGACCGTAGTTGTGTGCACCATCCGCCACAACCCGGGGGTGGCAACCCTCGTCATGTTTTTGTGCAGTTTTTGTCATGGCTTAGCCATAGACGAACGGTCCCCTGTTGGTTCTAGGCTCTCCGCCCCCATCGAGGGGGCCTGCTGCCCGGACCAATCGACAACTAATCGACAACCACAGGGCATAGGCCTGTTGAAGGTGGACCAGGCAGGTGGAGGGCGGTCGGCTGCGTCGCGGGCCGTCCCGGGCCGGGCCGTCGGAGCCGTTTCGGGCGAGTTGCCCGGCAGCGGGAACCTGACCGACCATGACGGGATCCGACCCAACCCATCGCCACCGGAGAGGCCCCATGTCGATCTACGCCGAGGAACACGATCTGTTCCGCCAGAGCTTCCGGTCCTTCGTCGAGGGCGAGATGCTGCCCCGGCTCGAGGAATGGGAGAAGGCCGGCATCATGGACCGGCAGATGTACGTCGAGGCGGGCAAGCACGGATTCCTCGGCATGGCCATCCCGACCGAGCGCGGAGGCGGAGGTAGCGCCGATTTCCGGTTCAACGCCATCATCAGCGAGGAGGTGGCGCGGGCCGGCGCCGGCGGCGGCGCGCTGGGGATCACCCTCCACAACGACATCACCACGCCCTACTTCGTCGAGTACTGCAACGACGAACAGGCCGCCCGGTGGTTGCCGGGCATCGCCTCCGGCGAGCTGATCACGGCCATCGCCATGACCGAGCCCGGTACTGGTTCAGACCTGGCCGGGATCCAGACGACGGCGATCCGCGACGGCGACGAGTACGTGGTCAATGGGGCCAAGACCTTCATCACCAACGGGATCAACTCCGACCTGGTGATCACCGTGTGCCGGACCGACCCCGATGCCGGCCACGCCGGCTTCTCCCTCCTCGTCATCGAGCGGGGCATGGCCGGCTTCGAGCGAGGTCGCAACCTGGACAAGGTCGGCCAGCACTCAGCCGACACGGCGGAGCTGTTCTTCGACGACGTGCGGGTCCCGGCGTCCAACCTCCTGGGCGAGGAGGGCAAGGGATTCCAGTACCTGACCTTCAACCTGGCCCAGGAGCGCCTGTCGATCGGCCTCTACGGGGTGGCTGCGGCCCGGGCCGCCCTCGACTGGACCGTCGACTACGTCAAGGAGCGGACCGCGTTCGGCCAGCCCATCGCCGGGTTCCAGAACACCAAGTTCGAGCTGGCCGAGCTCTCGACCGAGGTCGAAGTCAGCCAACCGTTCATCGACGACTGCGTGATCAAGCTGAACGACGGCGCCCTGTCGGCCGACCAGGCGGCCCGGGCCAAGCTGTGGGGCACTGAGCTGCAGAAGCGATCGGTCGACCGGTGCCTCCAGCTGTTCGGGGGCTACGGCTACATGACC
Organism: Acidimicrobiales bacterium; assembly: GCA_965263455.1. Classification (GTDB taxonomy): domain Bacteria; phylum Actinomycetota; class Acidimicrobiia; order Acidimicrobiales; family SZUA-35; genus CADEDH01. The sequence goes on along the minus strand of CBDHHN010000004.1, from coordinate 3,475,569 downwards.
GAGTACCCGATCGGCCGGGCCTACGCCGACGCCCGCATCGCCACCATCTACGGCGGCACCTCGGAGATCATGAAGACCATCATCGCCAAAGACGTCCTGACGGCCCCCGAGGTCGGACGCCATATCAGGCGCCGCTCCCGATCTCGCCCGGCCCATCCATGGCACGTCTAGGCGCACGGGCCGACCGTGCGAGACCACCTGATCTCACTCTCGACTTCGACCGTCGTTGCCGAGGATGACATCGGTGCCATAGTTGAGCGGGATCAGTCCGTTATCGCTGTGATTGCGTCGATCGTGTCGGCGTACACCACTTGAGGGATGATCATCACGGCGGCCACGGTGATGATCGCACCGAACAACAGCCGTTGGCCGGCTCTCGACAACCTTGCGGGCGCCGCTAGGCAAACTGCGATGAGTATCAGCACTACGGCTGGTAGATCGTGGGTAAGACGAGCGCCGGCTCCCACAAGCCGTGGCACTCTCGAGCAAGCCGAAGGAGTCCAATACCTCTCGATCCTCGACGACTGGCAGCTCGCCAAAGGTGCAGCCAATGGCTTCGGACTGCACGATCATCCAGCCGTACGACGTCGAAGGCAGGAACAGCGACAAGGTAGAAGGCCGCCGTGAGAGAGGCCGGCCAGCCACAGTTCGAGCGAGCTGACCGAGAAGGACTCGGCGCGACCGCAGCATCTCGGTCGACAAGACGCCGACGCTCCTGGACCACAACCGGCAGATTGGGACGGGTTGACCCTTGGTTACGAGGCCTAGACAGTGTCGACGGTTGGCGGTGCTGACCTCGGCTAAGGCGTAGGGCCGGACTTCACGTCCGGTTGAAGATTCGACCGGGCTAGGTTGCCGAGGTCGACGCAACCGGACCTCCTGCGTATGGATCAGATGGACCGAGTCGAAGTCACGCGAGGGCTATGACCGGATCCGAGGCCTACACGAACCACGTGCTGGAGATGACCAATCCCTCGCTTGTTCGTTCTGCTCTTGAATCGTTCGCTCACCAGTTCGAAAGGAGCCCGTGGACACGCCGCTGATGTGGGAGCGGGCCGGGTCATGTCACTGTCCTTGCCGGGCTCGGACTCGACATCATGGGGGTCGACAACTCCTCGGCACTGCTCGCCATCGCCCGTGCGGCCCATCCTGCCCTCCGTTTCGAAACAGGTCGGCTTGCTGCGCTTCCCGCCGATACGGTTCGTTGGGAGGAGTCATCTCCAAACATTCGATCCACACGCCGGCGGAGTGTGCCATCAGCATCGGATGCAGTTCGCTCGGGTGCTGGCGCCGGGCGGCTCGACCTGTCGTGCTTCGGATCAGAAAGTCCCTCGACCACGGCAGGGGTTTGACACGCGGTCACCACCGCCTACCAACTAGGTTGAGGTCATGGCAAGATGCGGTGCCGCGGGGTTTGCCGAGGAACGAGGATCGTTCGCAACCCCGCAAGAACGAGCGCCAGCTGAACGCCACCTTCTTCGCCAGAGCGGCTCCGCTGCTCCGGAACCCGATTGCAACTACCGTGACCCGAGTACGGTTGCGGCCGAGCCGCCGAGATGTCCCCTGTGGGCTACCTGTTCCTGTCACATCGGATTGATGTAGACTAGGTATCACCCGGCCTGCGTCACCGAAGGCGCCGACGAGGTCGAGCCCATCGGCGTAGATCGATGCTTGGTCGTCTTTCCGCGAATGCTCTTGGCTGGGGCCAGAGCGCCTGAGATTCCGCTTCACTACCGTCACCCACCGAGAATCGTTGCGATGAACGTTTCTACGCCCCGCTCGTTGTGCAGCGATTCCGGGTGGTGCCCATCACAGTGGTGAGTGCCGGATGGCGTGGCTGGAGGAGTCGCTGTGTGGCATTCGACGGCTCCTCGCGATCCAGCGTGGCAGCCGCGAAACCGGCCGACCCTGCAACTGTCGTGGCGCCCGCGTCATCGTGGGCTCGATCGGACTCCGGCGGAAGGCGTAGAACGTTGGGTGGTGCCGAATCCGGAGTGGCGATCGAAGCCTGCGGCGTCGAGGGCAGGCTGTACCTCAAGCAGAATCTCGTCGGCCTCTGACTCCCGGTCGGGGCCCCACATCAGCTTCAGGTAGTCGGCGTAGCAGCGCCTGGTCAGGGCGTCAGCGATGCCGAGTTCGAAGAGGCGCTCATAGACCGCTACGACGAGCCGGCGAGGGAGGTCGAGGTTCAGGTCCAGGTCGAGTATCAGGCCGAGGTGGTAGGGGTTGCGCTCTGCTCGGACCGCAGTCTCAGCGGACCGATGGCGTCGTGGAAACCAGCACGTTGTCCTGCGCCGTCCTGAGGGTTGGTCTGTGCCTTGATGTCCGCGAGGATCGATGCGGCTCTCACGGCCGGTTGTTGAGTCTGGTTCGGTCCCGAAGATTGCTGGATCAGACACCGTGGATTTCAGCGGCGAGCGCTGCAACGAGTGATGCACCGGAACTGGCCCGCATCGAGCGGCAACGAGGTATACCGGGTCTTGCATCTGCTTCTTGATGGCGATGTGTGGATGTCGTGCACGGATCTTCTTATCCCGAGGCCTGTTGACCATTGGGCACTTCGCGCCAGAGGCTGGGCCGCACGGGATGATCCAGGCGCTCTGGTCAACGAGGTCGACGCTGCACTGACGCCTGAACAGTTCGTCCCGGGGCTGGATGGTGAGCGAGTCGAAGGGACTTGGCCGAGGCTCCACCGAGGGATTGAGCAGCGCCTCAGGCGATCGGAAACGAGCCACCACTGCCGACTGGTAGCGGCCGCTCAGGTCGTGGACAGATACGGCTGACAACCAGTTCGTGACTGAGCTGGGCGTCTCGGATGGTCCAGCGGTGCTGAAGGACTACAGCAAGTCGGAGAAGTGACTGGGACGAGTAGCTTGTGACACCGACCATGCCCTACGGGTGGCACGAAGCTTCTCGAACTCCGAGACAGCGCCTTCGATGGGTTTCCGAGGACCTAGCACTGAAACGCGCAGAATCGGCGATGTGTGTGCGGCTACCGCCCACCCGAGGCCCAGATGAGGCTCCACCTGTCGACCTTGACCTAGTGGAGATTGCAGCTACCGTCACCGGGTAACGCGCAGGCTCGACCTCTTGGGAGGATGGAGCCATGCCAGAGCAACGACGGCCGGGGAGGTATCCGGTCGAGCTGCCGCTGGACGTGCGGTCCCGACAACCACGTCGGATGGTTGCTGAGGCGACGGGGCAACGGGGAGAAGAAGACCCTGCGCATGGTGGCCCAGTACGCCGACGAGTCGAACCTGGTCGGCCTGCGCCGACCGGAGGAGATCCCGGCAAAGCTCGAAGCCCTCGACGGCCACTGTGAACGCCTGGGCCGCGATCGGTCCGAGATCTCCGTCACGTTGTTGGTTGCCGCCAACATCGCCGAGACGATGGAGCAGGCCGACAACGAATTGCGAGCCATGCTGGCGGCAAAGGGACAGCCGGCGGAGATGTTCGACGCCGTGAAGTCGATGATGGCCCACGGTGATCCGGACACCGTCGGGGAACAGCTGACGGCCTTCGTCGAGACCGGCCTCGACGGCCTGGCCGTGAGCCTGATGATGAACGGTCACCTCCCCGGCCGGGTCACCATGCTGGGCGAGGTGGCCACCAAGGTCCTCAGCTGAGAGGATCGATCCATGCCCTCTGCTGAGCAGATCGAGACCGAACTCAACGAATGGCTCGACGCCAACTTCACGCCCGATCTGGGGCTGCGGGAGTGGCGGGAGCGCCTGGTCGATGCCGGGTGGGCGTCGGTGCAGTGGCCGGCCGCCCACCTGGGCCGGGGGTTCGACGGCGAGCAGACGGCCGTGGTGCACAACGTGCTGGCCCGGCGGCGGGTGGTACCCGGTGCCGGTGGCCGGCGTCTTGCGGCCGAGGCCGTCGTGGTGCACGGTACGGAGGACCAGAAGCGCCGCTATCTGCGGCCGACCCTGACTGGCGATCACCAGTGGTCGTTGCTCTACAGCGAGCCGGGGAGCGGATCCGATATGGCGGCCGCCACCACCACGGCCGAGCGTGATGGCGACTCGTGGATCATCACCGGCGAGAAGTGCTGGACCACCAGCGCGTCCAGCCAACGGGTCGGGACCCTACTGGCCCGGACCGACTGGGATCAGCCCAAGCATCAGGGCCTCAGCTTCTTCCTGATCGACCTGGACCAGCCGGGCGTCGTCATCGAGCCGATCAAGCAGATGAACGGCTACGAGTCCTTCTACCGGGTCAAGCTGCACGAAGCGGTGGTGGCCGACGTCGACCTGCTCGGCGGGCCGGGCAACGGCTGGGCCGTCGCCTCCACCGCCCTGTCGTTCGAGCGCAGTCGCTTCACCGACTTCTCCCTCGACACCACCGGGCTGGAGGGGCGGCTGTACGACGAGTACCGGCGGGAGCAGGCCGAGGAGGCCCGACCGACCATCTGGTATCCGCAGCGAGCCGGCCGCGCCGGCCTGGTGGTCGACCGGGCCCGGGAACAGCTCGGCCCCGACGACGCCGTGCGCCGCCAGCAGGTGGCCGATGTCTGGGCTCGTCGCCGGCTGGCCAACCTGAGCGGTGAGCGAGCGGCCGCGGCCGAAGAGATCGGTCGCCCCAACCCGGCCGGTTCGATCGCCAAGATCCAGGCCAGCGACATCGCCAAACGGTCGGCCGTGGCCCATGGGGCGATCTCGGAGTCTGACGCCATGTTGACGGCGCCGTCGTCCGAGGAGCCCCTCATCGCCGAGATCCTGCTCTCGACGCCCTCGATGTCGATCGCCGGCGGTACGGACGAGATCCAGCGCAACATCCTCGGCGAGCGGATCCTCGGACTCCCCAAGGAACCTCGGGCCGACACCGGCCCGTACCGCGAGGTCCGCCACAACGACTGACGGCCTCAGCAGGCTCGACAACGGGAGGCCTGGACGAGCCTGTAGCCGCATGGTGCGCAACGTCACCGCAGTCCACAATGTGGCCCGCATGACGTCCGCTGGTCCACGCGACGTCCCCATCGTGGCCGTTGATACGGAGGTTCCAGCCCGAACGCCCTACGTACAGCTCAGCGGGGCGGTCGAGGTCCGAGACGACTAGGACGAAGCCTTGAGCGACATCGCGCACCAGCTCGACCCCGACACGGCGTGGCCGTTTACCAACCCGTTCGGGGCTGGAGCGTTCCGAAGCCCCCACACCTCGGCGAGGTCAAGCTTCCTTGGACGTCACTGCGACGTTGGCGTGCTGGCCCGGTTGGCGGGCACCAACGACCGACGATGCCGGCCGGTCAGCTGATGGCCGGATCCTTGGTGAAGCGCAGGTATGGGAACTTGATGTCGAGTTCGCCGAACTGCTCGCGGGCGGCGTCGTCGTCGAGGCCGAGGCCGACGATCACGTCCCCGCCGGGCTGCCAATCGGCCGGCGTGGCGATCGAGGCGCCGTCGGTCTTCTGGACTGCGTCCAGTGCCCGGATGATCTCGGCGAAGTTGCGTCCGACCGACATCGGATAGGTCATCGTGAGGCGCACCTTCTTGTCCGGGCCGATGATGAACACGGTGCGGACGGTGGCGCTGTCGGCGGGCGTGCGGCCGTCGGGCAGGTACGCCTCAGCGGGCAGCATGTCGTACAGCTTCGCCACAGTGAGCGACGTGTCGTCGAGAATCGGAAAGTCGGCAGGGGCGCCAGCGAAGGCGGCAATGTCGTTCTTCCACTTCTGGTGCTCCTCGACGCTGTCGACCGAGACGCCCATCACCTTCGTGTTCCGCTTCTGGAACTCGGGGACGAGGCGGGCGACGGCGCCGAACTCGGTCGTGCACACCGGAGTGAAGTCCTTCGGGTGCGAGAAGAGCACCGCATAGCCTTCGCCGATCCACTCGTGGAAGCTGACCTCACCCGCCGTGGTGTCGGCGGTGAAGTCGGGGGCGGTGTCGTTGATGCGGAGACCCATGATTCCTCCTCTGGGGGGGCGTGCGGAAATGTCCGTACTAATTGTACCAGCGAAGAGAGCCAGACGGATCGGCACCGTCACCGTCCACCTTCGGCCGGCTGCACGCGCCCCGAGGCGCCGCTCATGCAGACAACGACGCATGACGTCGCCGCGAGGTCGAGTTCCCCCGGAACCCGGGCCGAGACTGCGACCGAGACGTCGACGGTCGTCGCCCCGCGCGCCCGGCGGGGTCGACTCCCGTCGATGTGCTCAGCGGCGGTGTTCGGGACTGTGGAAGTCGGTGTGGCTGCCGGCCTTCCAGACGTCGGGCTGGTTGCCGTGGGCCGGAATGCCATCGGCGTCCTTGAGCATGCGGGCCAGGTGCAGACAGTTCCAGACGAGGAAGGTGGTGTTGCGGTTGGTGAAGTCGTTCTCCGGGCCGCCCGAGCCCTCATCCATGTACGACGGGCCCGGGCCGGCCTCACCCATCCAGCCGGCGTCAGCCTGGGGCGGGACGGTGTACCCGATGTGCGAGAGCGAGAACAGGATGTTCATGGCGCAGTGCTTGACCCCGTCCTCGTTGCCGGTGATGAGGGTGGCGCCGACCTTGCCGTAGTCGCGGTACTGACCCTTGTCGTTGAGATCATGGGTGTAGCCGTACATGCGCTCCAGGACCCGGTTGCACACCGAGCTCTTCTCGCCGAGCCAGACCGAGGTCCCGATGATCAGGATGTCGCAGGCGTCGATCTTGGCCTGGATCTGGGGCCAGTCGTCACGCTCGTAACCGTCACGACCGGCGTAGTCGTGCTTGAGCCCGGCCGGGATCTCGTAGTCGACGGGCCGCAGGTAGTCGACGCTGACACCGTTGGTCTCGAAGATGTCCTTGGCGATCCCCATCAGGCCCTCGGTGTGGGACAGGTTCGGCGATCGGGTCAGGGTGCAGTTGAGCAACAGGGCACTGAGATCGTCGTAGGTGGCCGGGGCGGCCTCGCGATGCTCGCTGGTGATCCGCTGGAGCTGTTCGGTCATTGGTGTTCCTTCATTGATGGGTTGGCTGGATGGGTTGGTTGGATGAGTCGCTTTGCAGGCGTGGTTTCAGGTCACGGCCGCCGGGGCGGACAGATCTCCCGATCGAGGAGCTCTCGAAGGTTGTTGCCGGCGACGTCTTCAAGCGCCTCGCTGACCCGGATCCGGGCGTGGTCGGTCGACCACGGCAGATCCGGGGTGAATGACCACGAGGTCTCGTTCGGGCCCAGGCCGGATGAGCCGGCGATGGGGCGCCCGTCGCCGTCGACGACGTCGATGGCAGCGACGGTCAAGTGCCGGTCGAACGGTCGGTCGAACGCGATCTCCAGGGCCTGGCGCGTGCCCGGGCGGGGAACACGCCAGGTCCAGCGCCGGGGGTCGGGCGGCTCCCTCAACGCCGCGCCGACCTGGAAGCTCTTCGAGTGGGTCGGCAGCGTCGAGGCACCGTCGGCGGAGGACCAACCGCCGTCGATGGTCAAGGTGTAGCGCTCGCCGGCCAGCAGTGCCGGTCCGAGAGCGACGTTGGTTGCCACACTCCGCTTGATCCGCCCTGGATCGATGAGGACCGTGAGACGGGTCCGGTCGGCGCTCCACAGCTCCTGCTTGAACCGCATGAGGGCCGCCCGGTCGGCCTTCCCCGACGCATCGTGCAGGGCGATGTGGTCGGCCGCGCCATGTGGTGCCATCGGCGTCGAGAAGTGGACGTAGAAGCGGAGGGTGTTCTCCGGCAGGACATCGCCGCTCGGATAGACGGCCGTCACCGCCGCCGGCGCGGCAGGCGCTTCGGCCGGGATCCGGAACTCGGTCAGCCGCGGAGGCGAATCACCATCGCCCTGGGTCCGCACGACGTAGTCCTGCCCCGGGACGAAGTCGAACGCCGGGGTGAACCTCAGCAAACGCGCATGCTGCTCGGATCGACCGGCGATCGGGAGTCGATCGTCGTGATGGGCGTCGGCTCCACCGACGAACACGTCGAGGCGTCGAGCCGGTGTGTTCCCAGGGTCGTCGGCCACGCTCGATCCGAGTCGGAGCACGACCGGGTCGCCCACCCGTTGCGGGAGGAGGAGATCGGAGTTGTCGACACCGCGCACGGGTCAGGCCTCGGGGAAGTCCATCTCGGCCAGGAGGTTGTGGATCCGATTGGGGAAGAAGGTCGGGTTGATGTCGAGGTTCAGGTCTCCGGTGTAGGCGTCGCGGGTCAGCGACACGAAGTAGTCGTCGTCGAGCAAGGCGATGTGGAGCGGCACGCCCTCGAACATGACCGCCTTGCCCGTCGGGCCGAACGGCATCAGCGGATGGAGGTCGAGCTTCGGTCCGCGTTCGAAGTCCTCATGGGTCACCGCCGCGGCGCCACTCAACCCGTCGACGGGGATCACCTGCGGAGAGCGGCTGTTGCTGGTCACGAACAGCATCGGCTCATCACCCATCCGGAACGGGACCATGTCGAGCGGCTGACCGTTGCCCATGTCCATGATCGTCCTGGCCGAGATCTTGGCGCCGTCGGTGAGCTCCTCCAGCGGGACGATGACGACCGGGCTGCACGTGTAGGCGGCGACGAGCTGGGGCTTACCGTCGACCTGCTGCACCGACATCGCCCGGACCGGTGCCCGGCTCTCGTACCGATCGTGGGTGATGTGGTACATCTCGACCTGAGCCACGCTCTGGGTCCCGTCGAACGGATAGGCGATCCGCCGGAGCGACGACTTGAAGCTCTCGTAGGCAACGCCGGCGACGAACAGCTCGCCCTCGTAGTACTCCAGGTCCATGATCGCCAGGGTCCGGATCGAGACGGCGTCCTTCGCCGCGTCCCGGGGAAGCGGTGGCATGTTGCCCGCGCCACGCACCTGGAATGTCGCCTCGCCGTCGGGGAACTCGGTCAAGAGCTGCTTCTGGAAGGTCAACGCCGAGGTGTCGAGCAGGCTGATGTCTTGCGTGGTGGAGATCTTCACGATCGCCGGTTGCGAGGCGAAGCTCTCGACCCGGGTGATCGAGATGTAGATCTCGTTCGAGATCGGGTGGACGGCCAGGTCGTTGATCTCCACCGCACCCGCCCGCACGCCGAGGAGCTCGGCGATCTTGGCGTCGATGTTGCGGATCGAGCAGGGAACCGTCTGCTCGGGCTCGTCGCCTTCGGGTAGATCGAAGGCATAGACGGCGCCGTTGTGGTTGTCGCCGACGAACAGTGTCCCCTCGTCCGAGAACGTGAGGGCACCGGCGAAGGCCATGTCCACCGGCGGGTGGTCGGCGGCAGTGCCGGCGGGCGACGGTGCCGTCGTCGAGACCGCTGCGGCGAGTGCGAAGGTGTGCGTCGTGTTCGGTGCCATGGGGCCTCCCGGGTGGTCTCTGGGCGCCTCGAGCAGGCGGAGGTGCGTTCCGTTGGTGGACCGTACGGGGACCCATAAGATGAGTCAAACAGAACGTACTCACAGAAGATGAACATGATTCAACTGAAGGACGTCGACCTCAACCTGCTCGTCGTGCTCGACGTCCTCCTCACCGAGCAGAGCGTCACCCGAGCCGCTGATCGACTCGACCTGACCCCATCCGCCGTCAGCCATGCGCTCAAGCGCCTTCGGGAACTGTTCGACGACGAGCTCCTCCTACGCGACGGTCGGCGGATGCGGCCGACCGTCCGCGCCGCAGGCTTGGCCGAGACAGTGCCGAGACTGCTGCGCCAGGTGGGCCGAGTCATCGAGCCGCCCGAGCCGTTCAGCCCCGCCCGGTCGAAGCGAACCTTCCGACTGGCGGCGCCCGACTTCATCGCACCCCTCGTGCCCGGCCTCCTGCGCGACATCCAGGTCGAGGCACCCGATGTGCGGGTCGAGCTGGCGCCGTACTCTCCGTCCGCGGTCCGTGATCTGGCCGATGGACGTTATGACGGACTCGTCGCCATCGCAGCACTCCAGAGCGAGGACCTGCGTTCGGAGCCGCTGGGCAGCTGGCCGTGGGCGGTGTATGCCCGAGCCGGCCATCCTGGCTTCGACGAGTGGTCGACGTCAGCGTGGTCGGCCTATCCCCACCTCCAGGTCCGCCCGTCACTCATCCGAGGCCAGGGTCTCGGTCCGACCGACCAGCGAGCCAGCGAGCTGGGCATCGACCGGACCGTCCAGGCCGTCGTGCCCCACTTCTCGATGGCCGCACCGGTGCTGGCAAAGACCGACCTCCTACTCACCGTCCCATCCGTCGCCATGGGCGACACGGCCACCGCCTACGACCTGGACCGCCGCGACCTGCCCTTCGAGATCGCCCCGATGGGACTCTCGCTCTTCCGCAACGCAGCCCAGGGCGACGAACCCGGCGTGCGATGGTTCCTCGAACGGGTCACCGCCGCCTTCAGCAGCTCGGAGACCGGCCGAGCAGGAAGCTGAAGTCGCGCGATCAGCGCTTCGCTTCAGCGTGTTCGTGCAGACCAGACCGCTGAGCGGAAGGGCAGCGGCCGCTGGGCCGGGCGCTCGGGGCGGTGCTCGCCGTCGCCCGGATGGAGCGGCTGCTGGTGTCGTCGTTCGCTCAGGTGGAGACCGAGGAAGATCCCGGGGATGGCCACGAGGCCGAGCCAGGCGCCCGATGAGACCATGATGAGGGCCGGGGCCGGGCAGGTGCCGGCGATGGCCCAGCCAATGCCGAAGAGGGCACCGCCTCGTAGGTGGCGAGGCTCTGGACGTGAACGCGAGAGTGCGAACTCGCCACCGAAGGGTGTGGTGACGCCCCGCCGGTCGAGCCACCAGAGCAGGGGGGCGGAGACGGCGATTGCGGAGGCCATCAGGAGGAAGACGTCGGGCTCGTCCAGTCGGAGCATCGCATGGATCGTGTCGTACTCATGGAGCCGGGCGCCGGCGAGCAAGCCGCCGAACAGGGTGCCGAACACGAGGCCGGTCAGGTTGAGCTTCACAGTCGACCTCCGGTGAGCAGGCGGAGCAGGAGCGTCGTGGCGATCGCGGTGGTCATGAACGTCGCCGTGGTGGCCAGGCTCGCTGGTGATCGTTGTGCCGTGCCGCAGAGGCCATGACCGGAGGTGCAGCCTCCGGCCAGTCCGGCGCCATATCCGAGAAGCGTCGCCCCGGCGGCCACCAGCGGGACGACGACGACCATCGGGAAGACGTCGCGGAGGGCGTCGTACCCGGGCCGGACCGTCGCGCCGCTCCGCAGGACTTGCGTGACGATGAGGCCTCCGAGAGCCATGCCGGCGAGGTACCAGACTCGCCAGGTGGCAACGCCACTGCGCCGGCGAACCAGACCGGCCAGCTGGACGTAGGCGCCGCTCGCACCGAGCGGTTGGTTGGCGAGCAGGAAGAGCCCGACGATGAGCAGGCCGAGGCCAGGTCCGACCAGGAACCATGGCAGCCGATCGGGCAACACGTCGTACATGTGAACAGCTTCCTTCTGAGGGCCGAGATCGAGCTCGGATGGTATGACGGTCGTCACACTCAATAGTGCGAATGTCCGCACAATACGGTTCGGACGACGCTCCGACAACTCCATCGCCGAACAGCGTCCGGACAGCAACACGGGCTCGCCTCAGGCCGACTCCGGGGCGTTGGGCGACCCTGAAGGCCGCCGACACACGCCCGTCGGCGGGCACCCACTTCCCCGGCGGCGGCACCGGGGCAGGGCGGGACCCATGGCTCAGCAGGCGATCAAGGGGACAGGCGGTTGGCGTCGAGCCAGTCGTTCAACCGATTGGCGGCGGCCAGGAGGGCAAGCTGTTCGTCGTCGGCCCAGTCGTCGAACCAGCGCGCCAGGTCGGCCCCCACCAGGTCGCGGGCCTCGTGGAGGACCCTCAAGCCCGTCGGCGTCAGTGAGGTCAGCCGACGGCGCGCGTCGGTGTCGTCGTGGCCGACCGAAACCACCTCGCGCTCGGCGAGACGACGAACAGCCTTGGTGACGCCCGGCTGGTTGATCTCAAGCGCAGCCGCCAGCTCGGAGATGCTCGACGTCTGGTCGGGTTGTCGGGCGAGGTGATTGAGCAGGACGAGCTGGGAGTAGGTGAGTCCCGTCGGCGCCAGCAGCGCCGCGATCCGGGACGGCACCAACTGGCTGAGGACCCCGAGGGCGGTGCCGAGGCGGAGCAGGAGATCAGGATCGGTCATGGGGCCCACTCTAGTTGACAATTCATTCCTGGGAATCTATAAACATTCCCAGGAACATTCCTGGGAATGTTTAACGAAGAGAGGACCATCATGACCGTCACGACCAACACATCACTGCCCACCCGCATCCAGCAGCGACTCGGCTCGCTCCCGGCCCGCTGGCACGTCGCGCTGGCGGCGGCCGCACTCGCCGTTCAGATCACCGTGAACGCTGCCCTCGACGCCCTGTACCGCGCGTCGCAGTTCCCCGTGCCGTTCGCCCAAGGGCAGACAACCTTCGACGGCGCACTACTGAAGAGCTACTACGCCACCATGCTCGACGCCGGCACCCTGGACATCTACTGGGCCACTCAGCTCTTCGACTTCGTCTTCATCGCCGCCGTGATCGTGTCGGGGTTCCTCGCCGGGTCGGTCATCGTCCGCTTCGCCGGCGAGCGGCAGCCCTGGCGCGGGCTGGGCCTCGTGGTCCGAACACTGATCCCGCTCGGTGCCGGCTTCGATGCGATCGAGAACCTCATCTCGTTCACGATGTTGACCCAACCTCGCACCTTCCCGGAGTGGATCGCGCTCCCGTACTCGGCAGCCGCGACGATCAAGTTCGCCCTCGTCGGAGTCGGGCTGCTCGCGCTGGTGGTCGCTGTCGTCGGCCTGGCCGGCACCGCTCTCGTCGCCCGGACACGGGGCAGCAACCGCCAGTCGATCGGCTAGGGAGCTGTCCACCGGCGGGTTCCCCAAAGCCCTGAACGCCAGGCTGGTCGCCACGGAAGTCCTCCCCGAAGGGGACGTGCGGCCCCTGCGGGCAAGGGAGCGGGCTGCGAGATCAGTCCGAGTCGGCCAGTGCACGCACGAAGTCGGGATGGGCTCCGGGGACGACGACGGTCGATCCCCGCAACACGACCCGCAGCTGCTGACGGCTGGCGTAGAGGGTGAAGGCCAGGGTGGCCGGGACCCCCACCAGTACCAGCAGCAGGGCGCGCTGATCGGTCGGCGACAACGACCGGACGGCCGCCAGGCCAAGGGCGGCCAGGAACAACCCGACCAGGGCGGCCAGGCGAGCCCGTCGCAACCAGGTCCGACGTCGGCCGGCGGCGTCCGTCATCGGCAGCCAGCCGTCGAGGCGCGCCGGTTGCGCGTCGAGGATCATCGTGGCGAGCGGTCCCGCCATGAGTGCCCGGGCCCGCTCCACGAGCGACGCCTCCGACGTGGCGAGCGCAGTGTGGGCGTACAGCCGGTCGGCCGGTCGCCCGGTGACGACACAGACCCGAGGAAGGCCGTCCCCTTGCTTGAAGGCCTCAACCGTGAGCACCGCCGTCGAGTTGGATTGAGTCAACTTCTCGCCTCACGCCGCTAGCGGTCGGCCCCACTCTAGGTGGCTCGGGTCCCGTGCCTGGCGTGGCCACGCCGGACCGGGCACCTCACGATCCCCGCGGATCGTCGGCGTCGGACTGCTCGCTGTCGCCCGGGGTGAAGTACATCTCGATGAGGTCGACCACGTTGCGGTGCCGGTGCCACAGGCCCCTGGGCACGATGACGAACCGACCCGGCGTGAGATCGACGGTCGTGCTGTCGTCGTCGGTCAGGATCTCCACCGTCGCCGAACCGGCGAGGACGAACAGGAACTCGTCGGTGTCCCGGTGGATCTCCCAGTCCGAGGCTTCGACGCCATCTCCTCGGAAGACGGCGAACGAACCACTGTTGAAGGGGGCGAACTCGTGGAAGTCGAACGGATCGAGCGAAGCCGCGATGGCGGCCGGATCGAAGGAGTGCATGCCCCCATCGTGCTCCACCTGGGCGAACCCGTCTTGGACGAAAGCGACGGAACCGCGAGCAACTCAGGGTCGGCGGGCCACCTCACTCGGCGTCAGGCCGGCGAACTCGCCGACGTCGCGGTGCAGGTGCGACTGATCGAAGAAGCCACAGGCCGCCGCCGTCTCGGCCGGGGTCATCCCCGCCTCAAGCAGGCGACGGGCCCGATCGAACCTGATCAGCCGACCGGCACGCTTCGGAGTCAGGCCGACCTGGGCCTGAAACCTCCGACGCAGCCGGCCCGGGCTCCAACCGGTGGCCGCGCACAGCTCGTTGACCGGGATGGTGCCGCCGCTACGGGCCAGAAGCGCCCACGCCCGCTCGACCCCCGCATCAGGTTCGGCGTGGGCGGCGCCCCCACCGCCGTCGCGCCCCTCGTCCCCGAGCGCCACCAGCAGGGACCGGACCTCATCGAAGCGATCGGGCCACGTCGAGGCCGTCGCCGCCCGCTCCACCACCTCCCCCACCCGCCCGCCGGCCACGGCGTCGAGGTCGACCGGCCCTGCGGTCAGCTCCGTCATCGGCATACCGCCGAAGAGCGAGAAGGCCGACGTCGGAGACAGCCGCAACTCCACGCAGTCCACCACTCCCGACGACTCGGTCACCGTCGGCCGCCCACACACCCCGACAACGACGGCTCGGCCCCGGGTGGCCCCCGGCCCGGCGCCGATGGTCATGGGGTCGCCGAGTTGGAACACGATGGTGACCGCCGGGTGGGGAAGTTCGACGACGCGGTCGGTGCCGTGAACCCGCAGGTGGTGGCCGGCCATGCTTCCGGACCCGCCGAACAGGGGTTCGGGGCCCACCACGCAGCCCTCATCGGTCCCAGCCACGCCCCGACACTACGCCGTCGCCTCATCGGGATCGCCACCATTGCGCCACCCGACCCGCGGCGGGCCGCTCGCCCCTCAGAAGGAGTTGAGGTAGGTGAGCACTGCGAGCACCCGGCGGTGGGCGTGGTCCTCGGGCTCGAGGCCGAGCTTGGCGAAGACGTTCGAGATGTGTTTCTCGACCGCCCCCTGACTGATGACGAGGGACTCCCCGATCCCCCGGTTCGACAGCCCCTCGGCCAGTGCCGCCAGGACCTCGCGCTCCCGGGCCGTGAGGCGGTCGAGTTCCGACTGGTGGCGCGACCGGCGCAGGATCTGGCTCACCACCTCCGGGTCGATGGCCGAACCCCCCTCGGCCACCCGACGGAGCGTGGCCAGGAACTCCCCGACCGCCACCACCCGATCCTTGAGCAGGTAGCCGAGCCCGGCGGTGTCACCGAGAAAGAGCTCGGCCGCATAGTGTTCCTCGACGTACTGCGACAGCACGACGATGGCCAGCTCCGGGCGTCGCCGGCGTAGCTCGATGGCGGCCCGCACCCCCTCGTCGGTGAACGAAGGCGGCATGCGCACATCGACGATGGCCAGGTCGGGCCGGTGCTCGTCGACGACGTCGAGCAGGGCATCGGCGTCGCCGACGGCGGCCACCACGACGATGTCGTCCTCGGCCAGCAGGCGCTCGAGTCCGCTCCGCAGCAGCACCGAGTCATCGGCCACCACCGCCCGCAGCGAGCGGCCCGTCATGATCGACCCTTCCCGACCGGTCCGCCGTCGACGGACGATCCCGCGGCCGGGATCATGGCGGCCACCGTCGTCGGTCCCCCCAGCGGGGAGTCGACCTCGAACGATCCGCCAAGACCCCTGACCCGGGCCGCGATCCCGGCGAGGCCCGTTCCGTCCAGATGGGCGCCACCCCGGCCGTCGTCGAAGACGCTGATCCGGAGTTCGTCGCCGGTGGCGGCGGCGTCGACCACGGCAACCCGCGCTCCGCTGTGCTTCATCACGTTGGTCAGGGCCTCGCTCACCACGAAGTACGCCGCCTCCTGGGCCGGCAACGGGGGGTTGGCCCGTAGATCGGACCGCAGCTCCACCGGAATGGTCGATGCGTCCACCAGGGCCGAGAGCGCGGCGTCGAGCCCTCGGTCACCCAGGATCGCCGGATGCAGGCCCCGGCCGATGACCCGGAGCTCACCGATCGATTCCCGGGTGCGCTGGCCCGCCTCCTCCAGCAACGCCCGGGCCCGCTCGGGATCGGAGTCGAGTTTGGCCGCGGCGAGGCCGATATCGATCCCGGTCGCCACCAGTTGTTGCTGCACCCCGTCGTGCAGGTTGCGCTCGATCCGGCGCCGCTCGTCGGCCACGGCGTGGAGGATCTGGTCTCGATTGGTCTCGATCTCGGCCATCCGGCGACGGGCGTCGGCCATCCGGTCCGGGCCGATGGCCGAGGCGGTGATCAAGGCCACGACCTCACCGACGCCCCGCGTCGCCCAGGGGGCGGCCACGAGGGCGACCAGGCCGATCAGGGTCACACCGATCCCTTCCAGCCACGTCAGCCAGTCGACCCCCCAGCTCCACAACACGGCCGTGAGCAGATAGGCGGTGCCGGCCCAGACGGCGACGACGGCAACGAACGCCGCCAGCAAGGGGAGCCATCCGATGAGGGCGAACACCGACTCCCGCCACCGGGTGCCGTCGGCGAACCGGCGCAACAGACCCCCGCTGGGGGCGGGTGGGTGGGTGACGGGAACCCCCACCCACCGGGTCAGGCCGCGGTGGATCCCCACCAGCCGATCGACGGCCACGTGGGCACCGACGGTGAGGGGGATGCCGACGCCCACGATGCACAGGATCCACGCCGGCACCAGCAGCAGCACCGCCAGGGGGAAGACGACGAACAGGGCGACCAGGCACGAACCAACCACGTAGGTGAAGTGGCGCCAGTTCCGGGCGTCGACCAGCCCGGCGGTGGCGAGCGCCACCAGCCGGGCCGGTTCGAACGGGGGCAGGAGACCGTCGTCCACCGCCCCAGTCTCCCAGATCGGACGCACTACGCCGCCCGGAGGGTGGCTTCCAACGATCGGCGTTGGGTCTGACGGGCACCCATCAGGGCGAGGACGGCCACGAACCCGGCCAGGCCGGCAGCCGCCGCCGGTACCGACACGGCGGCGAACGTGTAGCCCAGCTCGACGGCGTTGGACGTTGCGAAGAAGCCGACGATGGCCTCGGCCCCGGCGTTGCCGGCCACGGCCCCGACGATCCAGCCGACCAGAGCCAGGCCGGCCAACTCGGCCGCGATCACGGCCGCCACATGGCGACCTCGGGCCCCGGTGGCCCGCAGCACGGCCAGCTCGTGGCGCCGCTCGAAGAGGCCCATGGAGACCGTCGTCGCCACCCCGAGGGCCGACACCGACACCACGATCACACCGATGGCCCAGAAGATCCCGAGGATCACGTCGCGGGCGAGTTGGTCCTCGGCCAGGAGCTGATCGGCGGTGACCGTGGTCGTGACCACACCGTCCACCCGAGGTGGCGCGGCGTCGCCGATCGACCAGACGGTGTTACCGAAACCCGGCACCCCCAGGTCGTCGGCGACGACGTCGGCCGGGGCGAACACGGCGACCGAGCGGACGGCGTGGAGGCCGACGACCTCGTAGGTGGCCGACCCGCTGGCCAGCTCGACGGTGAGTTCGTCGCCGATCTCGTGGCCCTCCTGCCGGGCGAACCGCTCGGCCAGGACCGCCGGGGCTGGTCCGCCGGCACGGCCGTCCGGGGTCTCCGACAGCCAGCGCCCCTCGACCACGGATCGGTCGACCATCATCGTCGATGGATCCACCCCGACGACCTCGATCTCCCAGTCGTCGACCATCCCGAAGGCGGTGACGGCGACCTCGCTCCCCCGCTCGCCGACCCGCTCGAGTGGGAAGGGATGGACCAGGTCGGCCGGCTGGGTCTGACGTTCCCACCGGTAGGCCTCGAGCTCTGCGCCGTTGAAGTCGGCGATGGAGGTGCTGAGGCTGGCCACCGTGACGAGCGCCGTCACCGCCCCGGCAAACTGGGCTCCGATGGCCAGGGCCCGACCGGGCCGGCGAACCAGGGCCCGGCCGGCAACGGCCCCGAGGCCACCGCCGGTCAGGCGAGCGCCGACCCGATGGGTCCAGCGGGCGCCGAAGGGCACGGCGTCACGGTCGCGCAGTGCCGTCGGAAGGTCCACCCGGCACACCCTTCGGGCGGCCCGACCGGCGACCAGTCGGGCGCCCCCGATGGCGAACACCGCGCTGGCCGCGACCACGATCCCGTCGGCTCCGATGTCGGGCGTGATCCCGGCGAAGTCCTCGAGGACCATCCGGGCGATGTAGTTCGACACGGCGACACCGAGAGGGATTCCGAGCAGTGTGCCCAGCGCGCCGATCGTCACCGCCAGCCGCCGAAGGTCGCGCCGCACGGCGGATCGGGTGCCGCCGATGGCGCGCATGACGGCGGCATCACGGGTGCGTTCGGTGACGACGGCGCTGGCCGTCGACGCCAGCAGGATCAGGGCCACGATGCCCGCCACCACGCCCAGGGCGCCGATCATGAACGACACCTCGGCGATGTCGGTCTCGATCGGATGGGCCCCGTCGACGAGGCCGAGAGGCACCGCGGTCAGGGCCGCCCCCTCGTCTCCGATCAGCCGTCGGACGTCGCCGATGGTCGTGTCGAGGTTGGCCCGGGTCGGATCGTCGAGGCGCAGCACCAGTCGGTTGACACCGTCGCCGCCGACCAGGTCGGCCGCCGTCGGAGGCAGGACGTAGGCGACGGCCCGATCGGCGGTGGCCGTCGTGTCACCGACGCCGACCACGGTGAGGGCACCACCCGGGCCCGGCAGCTCGTCGCCGACGGCGGCCACGCCGGGACTGACCAGGGCCTCGCCGTCGGTGAGGGGTAGGCGGCCGTCGGTGACCCGTAGGCGGTCGATGGCGGCGTCGGCGTCGAGGGGCCGGCCGATCACCCGGAGCCCACCGTCGCCGTGGGGAACCGTGATCCGGCGTTGACCCTCGACCGCCTCGACACCGTCCAGGGCGGCGATCTCGGCGATGACGGCCGGATCGACCGGGGTGGTGTTGACGACGAGGTGGGACATCCGGTCGTCGGCGGCGATCGAGCGGAGGCTCTGCTCGGCGACGCCGGGTATGGCGAACACGCCCATGGCGGCGAGGGCGAGCGCGATGGCGGCCACGCTGGCCGCGACGCGGGCGGGGGCCCGGCGCATCAGTCGAAACGTCGAGTTCATCGGGCGCTCCCCTCGACCACGGCGGCCACGGTGCCGTTCATGGTGCCGATGCCACCGGCGGTGACCGAGGCGATGCGGCCGTCGACCATGGTGACGACCCGATCGGCCTCGGCCGCCAGGACCGGGTCGTGGGTGATGAAGACGATCGTCGTGCCCGTGGTGCGAAGCCCGAGGATCAGATCGAAGATCGACCGACCGGCGGCGGTGTCGAGGCTGCCGGTCGGCTCGTCGGCCACGATCAGCTGCGGCTGATGCACGACGGCTCGGGCCACCCCGACCCGTTGCTGCTCGCCCCCCGACAGCTGAGACGGGAGTCGGTTGGCCTTGTGGGCCAACCCGACGGCGTCGAGGGCCTGGGCGACCTGCGCCCGACGACCCCGGCGACGGCGGCCGAAGCGGAGGGCCAAGGCCACGTTCTCGGCCGCCGACAAGGTCGGGATCAGGTGGAAGTCCTGGAAGACGACGCCGACGTTGTCGGCCCGCCAACGGGCCCGGGCGTCCTCCCGGAGTCCGTCCAGGCGTACGCCGCCGACGACGACCGAGCCCCGGGTGGGTTGGTCGAGACCGGCGATGAGGGAGCCGAGGGTCGACTTGCCGGAACCGGACGGTCCGACGATGGCGCACAGCTCGCCGCCGTCGATGAGGAGGTCGACGTTGTCGACCGCGGTCTGGGCGGCCGGGCCCTTGCCCCAGATTCGGGTGACGCTCGACAGTTCGACGAGCGGGTTGAGGGATGGGGGCCGCGATGAAGAGGTGGCCCGTTCGGTCAAGGACTGTCTGGTGGTGATCATGTGCTGATCGTGAGACACCTGACCGGGCCTCGGAACGTGGCCCGCCGGTGTCTCGATGGTGGGGAAATCCCCACCGTCGCACCCCCGACCCCCGACCCCCAACCCCCGACCCCCGGCCTCCGGGCCTTGACAGATCGAGCCCGAACGTAGACTATTGCCATTAGTTAAATGGCTATGACCGATAGCACGGCTCGTAGTTGCACAACTCGACGGTCATGGCTCCGGCCACCGGGAAGGCGGATCGATCATGGGAACACGACAACTGCAGGTGAACGGCGGAACCATCGCCTACGACGACAGCGGCGGAGCCGGTCCGCTGGTGGTGATGCTTCCGGGCGCGGGGGACGTACGGGCCGAGTACCGGTTCCTGGCACCCCTGCTGGCGGACGGCGGGGCGCGCGTCGTCACCGCCGACCTCCGAGGCCACGGCGAGTCTTCGGCCACCTGGCCCAGCCACACCGTGGCGGACACCGCCACCGATCTGATCGCGCTCCTCGATCACCTCGATGCCGGCCCGGCGACCGTGGTGACCACCTCGTTCGCCCCGGCCGCGGCCCTGTGGGCGGCCGCCGACCGGTCCGACCTGTTCGCCGCGCTCGTCCTGATCAGCGCCCACCTCGAAGCGGCACCGGCCGGACAACGGGCGCTCCTGAGCCTCCTGCTACGGGGCCCCGTGGCCGGGCGGCTGTGGGCCGGCCAGTACCGAGGCTGGCATCCGGGTGCACCGCCCACCGACCTCGACGCCCACGCCGCCGGCCTCGCCTCCATGCTGAAGGACCCACGACGGCGCCGGGCGGTGCGGGAGACGTTGGTCGCCCACCGCGACGGTCTCGCCGACCGGATCGCCACCGTGGACGTGCCGACCCTGATCGTCATGGGCGATGCCGACTCCCACTTCGGGGATCCCCGGGCCGAGGGTCGATCGATTGCCGACAGGACCGGCGGCCGGTTGGTGATGGTCGCCACCGCAGGCCACTATCCCCACGTGGAGTTCCCCGAGCAGGTCGCCGTCGCCATCGAGCATCTGCTGGCGGAGCGGGCGTCGTGACTGGCCGCCGGGGCCTGGCCACCGGTGATGTCGTCGACGCCGCCATGGCACTCGTCGACGCCGAGGGCGTGTCGGCGCTGGCCCTCAGCCGGGTGGCCAAGGAACTGGGGGTGAAGCCACCCTCGCTGTACAACCACATCACCGGACTCGACGCACTTCGCCGCGACGTCGGGCTCCGAGCCACCCGGGCCCTTGGAGATCGGCTCGGCCGAGCGGTCATGGGTCGGGCCGGACGGGACGCCATCCGGGCCGTGTCGGTCGAGTTCCGGGCCTACGTCGGCACCCACCCCCACCTCTACGAACTCTCGGTCGAGGCCCGCCCGGACGACGATGAGTACGACCGGGCGGCCTACCGGGCCATCGAACCCGTGGTCGCCGTACTCCGCGGCTACGGGCTCGACGAGACCGAGACGATCCACGCCGCCCGCGCCCTGCGGGCCGCCCTGCATGGCTTCGTCTCGCTCGAGATGGCCGGAGGCTTCGGACTCGGCGTCGACGTCGACCAGTCGTTCGATCGGCTCATCGAGCGGCTGGCCGACAGCCTCGAACGGCCGGGCCCGACAACGAACGGGACCGGCTCGACGGCCGGGCCCGACGCCGCACCGGCGTAGGTCGACGACTGGGGCCGGGTCAGGCCGGTTCGAGTTCGAGGGTGGCGATCAGTGCCTCGACCCGCTGGCCGATGTCGTCCCGGATCAGGCGCACCTCCTCGATGGACCGGCCCGACGGGTCGTCGAGTTCCCAGTCCTCGTAGCGGGTCCCGGGGAAGATGGGGCAGGCATCGCCGCAGCCCATGGTGATGATCACGTCGGCGGCCCGAGCGATCTCGTCCGTCCACGGCTTCGGATACTCGGTCGAGATGTCGATCCCGAGCTCGGCCATGGCGTCGATGGCCACCCGGTTCTGCTCGATGCCGGGATCGGAGCCGCCGGAGAACACATCGACCCGATCCCCGGAGAGCGTGCGAAGGAAGCCGGCCGCCATCTGCGACCGGCCGGCATTGTGCACGCACAGGAAGAGCACACCGGGCCGGTCGAGGGTTCCCACCTCCAGGCGACGGAGAGCCCGAAGCCGGTCCCGGGTGAACTTCTCGATGAGGACCGGAAGCCAGGTGGCGAACCGGGCTCGGGTCTCGAGTTTGGTCTGGGAATCGCTGATGTAGCGCTCGATGGTCTCGGCGTTGAACGTGCCGTCGAACTCGCGCTTGAGGCGCTCGGCCGCCTGCTTGATGAGCAGGCGCTGTTCGGTGGTGAGATCGGGGTTGGTTCCGGCGGTGGTCATGGCTGCTGGTCTCCTCTCGGGCTCTGCAGAGCCTCGATACGTTGGGCGAGCTGCTCGACGACGGCGTCGAAGGCCTGGTCGGTCCCGACCTCGGTGGGCGCCGGGGTCGACCAGTGCCACCAGGTGTCGTCGCCATCGAGTTCCTCGTGGGCACGGTCGCAGACGGTCACCACCAGGTCGGCGTCCGGTGCATCGTCGACGTGCCGGGCCGTGGCGTCGGCCAGATCGAGTCCGGCCCGGCGGCCGGCTGCCACCGCCTTGGGGTGGACCCGGGTCGGTTGCGTCCCGGCCGACACCGCAGGCCGCCCGGTCCGAGCCCGCCACAGCGCCGCCGCCAGCTGGGAGCGGGCCGAGTTGTGGGTACAGACGAACAGGACGAGTCCGTCGGGTACGTCGACCGGCAGGCCGAGCAGCTCCAGGTTGGTTCGGACGAGCCGCACATAGCGGCGGCGGCGGTCGCCGGCCGAGGCGAACCGCTCGACCAACCCCGCCCGTTCGAGGGTGTCGAGATGGTGGGCGATCAGGTTGCTGGCCAGGCCGAACCGCTGGCCCAGTTCGGCCGGCGACCGATCCGAGGTGGCGAGCTCGTCGACGATCCTCAGGCGCGACTCGTCCCCCAACGCGGCGTGCAGTTCGGCTCGTCGTTGAACGGTGGCCATACCGAGAAGGTAAAGCTCAGCCTTGATTGAGTCAATGGAGATCGAGTGATTTCAGCGGCCCGTGTCAATCCCAGGTGCCGAACTGGAAGGCCTGGCCCGGAAGCTCGCGCCACCGAGCCCAGACCCCGGCGTCGCCCTCCGCCACCTGGAGGTCGGCGTGGGGCCGGCCCCAGATGGCCATCAGGATCTCCCGTGCGGGACCCTCGACGGCGACGGCGTCCGCCCCATCGGACCCGATGACGGCACGCGTCGGAGCACCGCCGTCCTTCCGCAGCAAGCGGAGGTCGACGCGCCCGGGATCGTGGCCGGTCACCCGACGCATGGCAGGCAGGAAGTAGCGGGCGGTGTAGTGGACGGCGTCGATCGCCTGGTCATCGGTGAGACCGTGCTCGTGCCCGAGGGCGCTCTCCACGTCGAGCCGATGGACCCCCAGCTCGGAGGCGGCATGCCAGCGCCAGAGACCGACGGTGCCCTCTCCTCCCGTCATCGAGAAGTAGCAGCTGCGGCCGGTGTCGCCTTCGAGTTGATCGAGGGCGGCGTGAGCCCAGTCGGCCAGATCGGACATCGGCGCCCCCGGCGGCTGCTCGGCGCTGCGGGCGTAGCCCCGCTCCCGCGACTGGGGATCATCCGGGGACGACCGGATCATCTCGGCCCAGGCGATCGACACGCGGCCGACGTGGGAGGCGGCGTTGTACACCGACCAGCCCGGGCAGTTCGGGACCGGCAACCGCTGCTCCTCCACCGTTCGGCCGGTCAGATAGTCGACGGCGGCGCGGGCCGCCGCCAGTCGTTGATCGTCGTCCAACATGACGCTCCCCCTGAGGTTGCCACCAACGGGAAGATCTTGACCCGCCCGGGCGACCCCGGCCATCTCGGAGGGCCCGAATGGCGAGGCGTCGGCGCTGGGGCCGAGCAGCCGCGGCAGGTGCTCGCTCGGCGAACCAGGAGAATGGTTCTCATTATTGGGTAGAGTCGATGCCATGGCCCCCGACCGGACCACGATCGACACCGACGTCTGCATTCTTGGCGCCGGCCCCCACGGGCTGGCGGCGGCGGTGGCGCTTCGTCGGGCCCGGCCCGACGTCCGACTCGTGGTCGTCGACCCGTCCGGGGAGTGGCTGGCCGGCTGGCACGAGCACTTCGCCCGCGCCGCGATCGCATCGCTCCGCTCACCGATCGTCCACCATCCGGCGCCCGAGCCGTCCGCCCTCACCCGCCACGTCGAGGCCAACGGGCTGATGCGATCCGGCCTGCCCTACGATCCGCCCACCACCGATGCCTTCGCCTCGTTCTGCACCGAGCTGATCGCCGAGACCGAACTGGACGACCCGCTGGCGGCCGCGGCGGAAACGATCGTCTGCGCCGGGAACGGGGCCGAGGTCGTCGCCGGCCACCACGTCATCGCAGCCGACCACGTGATCGTGGCCACCAACCCCCGGCGGCGGGCCATCCCCGACTGGGTGTGGCCGCTGCTCGGACATCATCCAGGCCTCGTGAGCCACGGGAACGACGTCGACCTCCGCAACCTGGCGGACCTGGACGGTCGTCGGGTGGCCGTCATCGGCGGCGGCCTGACCGCCTCCCACCTCACCTGCGGCGCCACCGCCACGGGGGCCGAAGTCCATCTCATCACCCGCCGACCCATCGAGAGCCGAAACTTCGATACCGATCCGGGATGGCTCGGCCCGAAGTTCCTGCACGCCTTCGATCAGATCGCCGACCCGGCCCGGCGACTCCAGGCCGCCTTGGAGGCCCGGGGCGGCGGGACCATCCCGCCCTGGATGCGCAACCGGCTCCATCACCTGGAGGAGAACCGCAGCCTGGTCCTGCACGAGGGGTGCGAGGTCCGGGCCGCCTCGCCGAATCCAGAATCGTCCACGGCGGTGCTGGCCCTCGACGATCACACCACGGTCGATGCCGATCAGGTCTGGCTCGCGATCGGCGCCGTCCCCGACATCGCGGCCCAACGTTGCCTGAACGACATCACCGCCGACGTGCCCGTGATCGACGGGTTCCCGGTCACCGACGAGGCGCTCCGACTCGGACCCCACCCGGTTCACGTCATGGGCCCGTTGGCCACGATCACCCTCGGCCCCGCCGCCGGGAACCTGTGGGGAGCGCAGCGGGCTGCGGCCCGGATCGCGGCCGCCATCACCGGCGTCGACCTCGACCGCACCCCGACGGCCACTCCTCCCCCACCGGCCATGGACCACCACTAGCGACGCCCGCACAGGCCGACCGTCACTCGATCGGGCCACCACCTGGCTCATCCGCGACGGCGACCGCTACGGTCTCGGACCATGACGCAGCAGCTCGTCGGGGGCGACACCCTCCCCCCGCTCAACGCCACGGACCTCGACGGGAATCCCGTCGACATCACCGCATCCGTGGCCGGTAACTGGGCCGCCATCCTGATCTACCGGGGCGACTGGTGACCCTACTGCCGTCAACAGTTGGTTGACTTCGCGGTGAACGGTGGCCCGCTCCGGTCGCGGGGCATCAAGGTGGTGGCGGCCTCGGTCGACAGTGTCGAGACCACGGCCAAACTCAAGGAGGGGCTCCACGTCGGCTACCCGATGTACGCCGGACTCGATGCCCACGCCGTGGCCGAGGCCACCGGGGCCCACATCCAGACCGGCGATCGCACCTTCATGCACGCCACCTGCTTCCTGGTGAACCCGGACGGCGTCATCGTCGCCGCCTCCTACGCCAGTGGCCCCCTGGGCCGCATGTGGTCCCACGAGGTGCTGCGCAGCGTCCAGTTCCAGCTGGACATGCAGAAGTAGCGGCCGGGCCGCAGGCGTGACGAGGGTCGTCGTCGAACGGGTGACCGGTATCGGTCCCTGGGCCTGACCGGCCACGGGCCGAGCTGCGACGAGACAACTAGGCTTCCCCAATGCTGAAGATCCACTGGTTCCTGCCGACGGGCGGCGACTCACGGGATGTGCTCCCCGAGGGGGAGGACGTCCACTGGCGTCCACCCTCGCATCAGTACCTGGCCCAGATCGCCACCGCCTGCGACCAGTTGGGCTACGAAGCCATGCTCACGCCGTGCGGCACCGGATGCGAGGACGCCTGGCTCGCCACCGCCTCGCTCCTGCCGCTCACCGAGCGGATCAAGTTCCTGGTCGCGTTCCGGCCCGGGTTCCTCTCACCCACGCTGGCAGCCCAGATGGCCTCCACCTACCAGCGCATGTCGGGCGGCCGTTTGCTCATCAACATCGTCACCGGGGCCGAGCCACGCGAGCTCAACCGCTTCGGCGACTGGCTCGACAAGGACAGCCGATACGAGCGCACCGGCGAGTTCCTCCGGATCATGCGCCAGGCCTGGACCGACGAGCCCTTCGACTTCACCGGCGACCACTACCACGTCGCCGGGGCCACCACCCGGGAGACACCCGATCCGGCGCCGCCCGTCTACTTCGGCGGGGCGTCACCGGCGGCCAAGCAGGTGGCGGCGGCCCACGTCGACGTCTACCTGACCTGGGGTGAGCCACCGGCCATGGCCGCCGACCGGATCGAAGCCGTTCGCAAGCTGGCGGCCGACGAGGGCCGCGAGCTGGCCTACGGCATCCGATTCCACGTGATCGCGCGACCGACGGCCGACGAGGCCTGGGCCGTGGCCAACGGCATGCTGGCCCACATCGACGACGAGGCCATCGCCAAGGCCCAGGCCGACTTCGCCACCACCATGTCGGAGGGCCAACGCCGGATGGCCGAACTGCACGGCGGCTCCCGGGACGATCTGGAGATCCACCCCAACGTCTGGGCCGGGATCGGCCTGGTCCGGGGCGGGGCGGGGACAGCCCTGGTCGGCTCCTACGAGGACGTGGCCGACCGCATCGCCGAGTACGCCGACCTCGGGTTCAGCGAGTTCATCCTCTCGGGCTATCCCCACCTGGAGGAGGCCTACTGGTTCGGCGAAGGCGTGTTGCCCGTCCTTCGTCGACGGGGACTGGTGGCCGAGGACCCGAGGGCCACCGGCGACAGCAACGTGTTCTCGTTCCGCTAGCGCGCCGGCCCGGTCGCGGCCCCGTCGATGGTGGCCAGCAACCACCGGGCCACCAGGTGACGGTCGGGGCTCCGGTCGAGCGTGGCCAACGCCTCGTCCACCGGCTGCCGTCCGATCCGCTCGACCCGCGACCGGTACAGCGACGCCGCCAGGGGCGCCTCGAACTCCGGGTGGCCCTGCACGCAGAGCACGTGGTCGTCGACGCTGAAGCCGGCCACGGGGCAGCGGGGCGACGAGGCGAACAGCTCGGCCCCCGCCGGCAGCTCGAACACCTGGTCCTGGTGGCTGGCGATCAGGCGATAGCGCTCGGGCACCTCGACCACGTGGGCCGGCTTGGCGTGCACCTCGTAGTCGATGACGCCGATGTTCCAACCCCCGTCGGACCGGCCCACGGGAGCCCCCATGGCCTGGGCGATCAGCTGATGGCCGAAGCAGATCCCGGCCAACGGCGTGCGTCGCTCGAGGGCCTCGGTCGTCCAGGTTCGCAGTTCCCCGATCCAGGCGTCGTCCTCGTAGACGCTCTGGCGTGAGCCGGGGATGACCCAGCCGTCGCACTCGGCGTGATCGGGCAGTTCGCCGGTCCGGGCGTCGTACAACCGGAACTCGACCCCCTCCCCCAACAGCGGGGCGAAGAGTTCGGTGAACAGGACGTCGTAGTCGCCGGCGATCGAGCGGTGGGGCTCGTCGATCGAGTCGAGCAGGAACAGGCCCACGCGGTCGGTCATGGCCGCAGTCTAGGGCCGAGCCCGGCCGCGGCCCGGCGGTGCCTCGACCTGTGGGCCGCGGCACCGCCGGAGCTCAGACGAGGGTGGCCAGGTGACGCACCAGCTTGTCGAAGGCCATGTTCCACCCGGTGGCGCCGGGCGAGTCGGCCGGCACCCCGGCGTGCGTCATCGTCATGTGGGTTCGGCCGTCGCCCAGGTCCTTGAGGACCACCGTGATCTCGGTCGTCTCGGGGTGGCCGTCGGGCATGCCCATGGCGGCCGGCGACAGGACGTTGCCGTCCTCGTCGGCCATGGACTCGGTGTAGACCAGGCGCTCCCCGGGGACGATCTCGGTGAACGTCCCCACGAACCACATCTTCATGGCGCCATCGCCGGAGGCCATGCAGATGCGGCGGCGGCCCCCCACGACCACGTCCATCTCGGCCACCGGGACCGACATGCCCTCGGGCCCATACCATTGGGCGAACTGGTCCTGGTCGGCCCACATCCGCCAAACCTGTTCCGTCGATGCGGCAAGCGTTCGCTCGATCACCACCGCGTCGGGTGCTTCATTCGTCTCGGTCATCGGTTCTCCTCCATCGTGGATCTGTCCGGCGTTGGCCGGAGGAAGCGGTCTCGTTTGCGCCCGCCGTTCAGGTTGTCGGGTTCTCGGTCGAGCCGGCCCCGGCATCGGATTGCATTCGGTCGAGGTAGTCGGCCATTCGGTCGAAGCGGCCCTCCCAGATGGGCCGGTAGTGCTCGGCCCAATCCGAGACCCGACGCAGGGGCTCGGGCCGGATGCTGCACGGCCGGTACTGGGCGTCTCGGCCCTGGACGATGAGCCCGGCCCGTTCCAGCACCCGGATGTGCTTGGAAACCGCGGGCAGGCTCATGGCGAAGGGCTCGGCCAACTCGTTGACGGTCGCCGGCCCCTCGGCCAGTCGGGCCAGGATGGCCCGACGGGTGGAGTTGGCCAGCGCCCCGAAGACGAGGTCCAGGGCCTCCTCGCCGTCCAGGCCGCCCCGATCACCCACGTCCTCCGATGCCCCCTCCCACTGTCCCAGGAACTCCTGCGGTGTTTGAACTAAACCATGTGGTTAATTAACTGATGGGTACAGTACGACGACCGGCCCGACCTGTCAACCCAACCGTGGCGCCGAGGCCCAGCCCGCGGGCGCGATGCGCAGCACTCCACCCGACGGTTGCCGACCAATGGGTACGGTTTCAGGAGAAAGCAAAGAAGCAAAAGCGCCCATCGACAACGACAGACATTGACGGCAAATACCCCTCCACCTAGCGTTCGACTTCGAGGGGGATCAACGAGGTCGCCCACATTCAGGTCGGGGCCGAACACAGCCCTTTGAGGCGCGGTCCCGGCGCCCATCAGGAGGGAAAGAGATGCTCACGACCCGCAGATCGTGGCGCGCCGTCGCGGCCGCACTGATCACGCTGTCCGTACTGTTGGTGGCGGCACCGGCCGACGCCGACGACCACCTCGAGATCATCGCCGAAGACCTCGACAATCCCCGCGGCGTGGCCGTGAAGGGCGGCCGGATCTACGTGGCCCAGGCCGGCCGCGGTGGCGACCAACTCGTGGCCGTACCCCAGGGCGGCGGACCGGGCCCGGTCTGTGTCGGCGCCACCGGTTCCATCGCCGAGATCGTCGGCGGGGTGGCCGTGCCCCAGGTCGTGCTCCCGTCGGTGACCGATGCCGTGGACGGGTCCTGCACCGGCCCGGGAACCGGCTTCGCCGCCACCGGCCCCCACGGGATCGACGTCCAGGGCCGCCAGTTCCACTACACCATCGGCCTCGGCGGCACCCCGGCCACCCGAGCGGCCCTGGCCGCAGCCGAGCCGACAGCCGAATCGTTCGGCCTGCTGGTCGATCAGCGCAACCGACGGTTGTTCGAGCGTGACCTGGCCGGCTTCGAGGACGCGACCGACCCCAATGGCGACGGCTCCGACTCCAACCCCTACGGCCTCCTTCGAGGCCCCAGCGGGAGCGCCGTGGTGGTCGACGCCGGAGCCAACGCCCTCCTGGAGGTCCGCCGCAGCGGAACCGTCAACGTGATCGCGACCTTCGCCCCCCGGTGCGTGCCCTGGCCCTTCGGCCCCAATCCCATCCCGCCCGCCTTCAACCCGTGCGGCGACCCGACCCTGTTCCCCTCGGATGCGGTCCCGACCGACGTCGCCATCCACGAGGACGGCGACTACCTGGTGAGCATGCTCGGGGGCTTCCCCTTCACCCCGGGGGCGGCGCGGGTGTTCAAGATCGACCGCGACCACGGCTCGACCGCCTCCTGTTCGACCTTCCCGGCCGTCCCCGCCGCCGGTTGTGAGGTGTTCGCCGACGGGCTCACCGCGCTGGTCGGCATCGATGTGGCCAACGACGGGAACGTGTACGTCGTACAGGTCTCCGACGCCGGCATTCTGGCCCTGTCGCCGGTCGCACCCGGCAGTGTCCAGGTCCTGGATCCCGACACGGGTGACGTCGTCGGTTCCATCGACGGGCTGACCGCTCCCGGCGGCATCGACATCCACAAGGGTGAGGCCTACATCACCAATCGCAGCATCAGCCCCGGCGACGGGCAGCTGCTGATGTCCACGCTGGTCCACCCACCGCGACGCTGATCCCGATCACCCGAGGTGGGATGGCGGCCGGGCCCAAGGGCCCGGCCGCCGTTCGTCCCCCAGCCGGGTGCGGCGTAGTCTGGGCCGCACAGGCGCCCGGTCACGGGGTCCGGGGCCGACGAGGCCAGAGGGGATCCCGCCATGCGCGATCAGGGGACGCCGGTGACCATCGACCAGGGAACGGCCTACGCCCTCGGCCCGCCCACCGTCGACCGCGAACTGGTCGACGTCGACCGGGGCACCCCGACCGGCGAGTACCTCCGCCGCTTCTGGCACCCTTTCGCCCTCGCCACCGACGCCGGCTCGGTCCCCAGGATGGTGCGGATCCTGGGCGAGGACCTGATCCTCTTCGCCGACGGGCGGGGTCGTCCCGGGCTGCTCCACCCCCGATGCTGTCACCGGGGCACCACCCTCTACTACGGCAAGGTGGAGGCCGACGGCATCCGCTGCTGCTACCACGGCTGGCTGTTCGACGTCGAGGGGCGGACCCTGGACATGCCGTGTGAGCCGGACGGCGGCCGACGCCGGGAGCGGTACCGGCAACCGTGGTACCCGGTGCGGAACTATCACGGCCTGCTGTTCGCCTACCTCGGACCCCCGGAGCTCAAGCCTCCCCTCCCCCACTACGACATCCTCGACCCGGAGGAGGTCCCGGACGGATGGGAGATCGTGGCCGACGACTCGAACATCGGCCTCGAGGGTGACCCCACACCCTGCAACTGGTTCCAGACCCACGAGAACGTGATGGATCCCTTCCATGTGTTCGTGCTCCACGGCGGCTTCTCGGGCAACCAGTTCGTGGCCGAGATGGCCGACCGGCCCGAGGTCAGCTGGCACTTCACCGAGGCCGGGGTCAAGTCCCACCAGGACCGGGTCCTGGCCGACGGGCGGTTCTTCCACCGGGTGACGGAGGTGGTCCTGCCCAACGTGCGGATCGTGGCCAGCCCGTTCGTCGAGGTCGAGGGCCGGGCCACCTCGGTGGCGTGGACGCTGCCCATCTCCACCACCGAGACCAAGATCTTCACCCTGGTCAAGCGACCGGTGGGCCAGGCCCGACGGCGGGCCCGGTACGCCGACGGCAAGACCTGGGACCAACTGAGCGAGGACGAACACCGGGCCCACCCCGGCGACTACGAGGCCCAGGTCGGCCAGGGGACGGTGACCGTCCACTCCGAGGAGAACCTGGCCTCGTCCGACAAGGGGGTGACCATGTTCCGCCACCTCTTCCGACGCCAGGTTCGGGCCGCCGCCTCCGGGGCCCACCTTCTGGGCCGGCCCGGGACCGGCGACGACAACGGCAACGGCAACGGCCCGCCCACAACCATGACACGGCGACGGTCACGGTGCGGGCCGGAAACTACATCGGCCCCGAGGAGGACGTGATCGGGCTGGGCTGAGATCGGTGCAGTAGGGTGCTCGACGTTCGACCGGCCGCCGCCGGGGCGGCCGACAACGGCCCGGGAGGCCCGATGAGCGAGCCAGAGCACCGCATCAGCGTCAAGGAGAACGGTCCCTACGTCGTGACCGGGGGCGTACCTCTCCGGCGCAAGACCCCCGTCATGTCCGAGCACGGCGAGCCCTTGACCTGGCGGACCGGCGAGGTGACCGACGATGGCACCGCCTACGCCCTGTGCCGGTGCGGAGGTTCGGCCAACAAGCCCTACTGCGACGGCACCCACGCCGACAACGGCTTCGACGGGTCCGAGACCGCACCGACCGATGACATGGCCGAGCGGGTCACCCGCTATCCGGGGACCGGCATCGACGTGATGGACGACCGGCCGACCTGTGTCCACGCCGGCTTCTGCGGCAATCGGGTGTCCAACGTGTGGAAGATGGCGGCCAAGACCGACGACACGGTCCTGCGCGGTCAGGTCATGGCCATGATCGAGCGGTGCCCGTCGGGTGCCCTCACCTATCAGGTCGAGGGGACGATCGTCGAGCCCTCGCTTCCGGCCGAGATCGGGATCGTGCCCGACGGGCCCCTCTTCGTCAGCGGCGGGATCCCGGTCGAGCGGGCCGACGGCGAGGCGCTCGAGACCCGGAACCGGGTGACCCTGTGTCGGTGCGGGGCGTCGGCCAACAAGCCGTTGTGCGACGGCAGCCACGCCGAGGCCGGCTTCTCCGACTGAGTCCGGCCGGACTCCCACCCGGAGTCGCCGTCTGCCGGAAACCGGCGGCGGCCACCACGCGCCGGCGCCGCCGGACCGCTGAGGGGAGCGGTCCGGCGGCGCCGATCGTTTCCGCCGCGTGGAGAGCCCGGTCGAGCCGGGCATCCGCCATCAGTGACGGGTGACCGTCACCTTGGCCACGGGGCCCGACCAGTCGAGGGCCGGATCCAGATCGCCGACGCCCTGGAGGGTGCGGTGGACCCGGATCACGCCGTTCTCGGCCAACTCGGGATTGGTCTCACCCGAACCCTCGCCGTCGCCGCAGAACGGCGCCGGCACGAGATCGGCCCGCATCTCGGTGTTGATCTCGGTCCCGGCGTCGTAGGCCTGGACGTAGAAGGTCCGGCTCTCACCGGACTGACGGGGCACGCGCTTGGCATCGATACCGGCAAACCCGTCGTTGGTGCAGACCACCATCGACACCAGGCTGAACCGGGTGTAGTCGCCGGTCACCTCGAACACGGCGTTGCCGCCGGGACCGATGGGACCGTCGCCGCCGACGCCGCTGACGCCGACACCGGCGTCATCGACCGCGCCCTGCAACTCGGCCGCCAGGACCGGCACGCCACCGTTCTCGGCCACGGCCTGCACCCCGGCGCTGGCCGGACGACCAGGCTGGAACACGCCGACCGACCGGTCGTGGATGGCGAAGTTGGGAGGGGTGAGGTACTGACCGTCGGTCAGGTTCTCGATCTCCACCGTGAAGGTGGGCACCGGATCGTTGCGCTCGATGGTGACCTCGGCCACCGGACCACGCCAGTCGAGGGCCGGATCCAGGTCACCGACACCCTTGAGGGTGCGGTGGAGGCGGATCACGCCGTTCTCGGCCAGCTCGGGGTTGCTCTCACCCGAACCTTCACCCTCACCACAGAACGGCGCCGGCACCAGGTCGGCCCGCATCTCGGTGTTGATCTCGGTCCCGGCGTCGAGGGCCCGAACGTGGAAGGTCCGGGTGCCGCCGTCCTGACCGGGCAGGCGCCGGCTGTCGATACCGGCGAACCCGTCGTTGGTGCAGACCACCATCGACACCAGGCTGAAGAAGCGCTCGTCGGTGGTGAACTCGAACGTGGCGCTCGACCCGGGGCTGATGGGACCATCGCCGCCGACACCGCTCACGCCGGCACCGGCGTCGTCGACCGCGCCCTGCAGTTCGGCCGCCAGGACCGGCACGCCACCGTTCTCGGCCACGGCCTGCACTCCGGCGCTGGCCGGACGGCCGCGCTGGAACACGTCGACCGACCGGTCGTGGGCCGCCCAGTTGGGCGGTGTCAGGTACTGGGCTTCGGTCAGGTTGGTGATGGTGACGGTGTAGGTCGGGGCGTCGCCGCCGCCATGACCGTCGCCCTCGGCCGATGCCGCGGTCGGCACGACCAGGGCGGCCACCACGGCGGCCACCACGAGTCCGATGAGTCTCGTCGCTCTCATTGCTCCTCCTTCGCCCCGGCTCCCTGCCGACGCACCCCCACGGAATCGGGCAGGGCCCACGGACCATGTCCGTTCGGTGACAGGGTTCACGGATCGTTCATCGATGTGAACAGAGTCACGCCGGATGGTCAGGCGTGGACCATGATCGCCAACTCGTGGCGGGGCGCCTCGTGGTCGCCCATCGGCCCCGATCGTGGAAGACTCGGCGTCATGAAGCTCGGTCTGTCCCTCGGCTACTCCGGATCCAAACTGCGCATCCCCATCGAACGGGTGCAGCTGGCCGAGCATCTGGGATACGACTCGGTGTGGACGGCCGAGGCCTACGGGTCGGACGCCATCACCCCCCTGGCCTGGATCGCGGCCCAGACCAGCAGGATCCGACTCGGTACCGGGATCATGCAGTTGGCGGGCCGGACCCCGGCCATGGCCGCCATGCAGGCCCAGACGGTCGATGCCCTGGCCGGCGGTGGCCGCGTCATCGCCGGCCTGGGCGTGTCGGGTCCCCAGATCGTGGAGGGGTGGTACGGCGAGCCGTGGGGCAAGCCCTACTGGCGGCTGCGGGACTACGTCCAGATCATGCGCAAGGTGAACCGGCGGGAGGACCCGGTCACCCACGACGGGCGCGAGTATCAGCTGCCGTTCACGGGCGAGGGAGCCCTCGGCATCGGCAAGCCGCTGATGTCGATCCTCCACACCAACCGGGAGCTGCCGATCTGGCTCGGCTCGGGGCGGGAGGCGACGGTCAAGCTCACGGCCGACCTGTGCGACGGCTGGCTCCCCATGCACTTCGTGCCCGGCCGGATGGACCAGTACCGCCCGTGGGTCGAGGAGGGGTTCCGTCGAGCCCAGGCCCGGGGTGAGGACAAGGGGTGGCACAACTTCGAGGTCCAGGGTCGGGCCCCGGTCGTCATCACCGACGACGTGGCCGGCGCCCTGGCCGAGGTCAAGCCCGGTATCGCCCTCTACGTCGGCGGGATGGGCCACAAGGACCTCAACTTCCACAACGACCACATGGTCCAGCGGGGCTACCCGGAGGTGGCCGAGCGGGTGCAGGAGCTGTACCTGGCCGGCCGCAAGCAGGAGGCCATCGCCGCCATCCCCGACGAGTACGTGGACGAGGCCGGCCTCTACGGCTCGGTGGCCCGTATCGAGGAGCGGTGGGCGGACTGGGCCGACTCGGGCATCACCGGCTTCACCGTGGTCACCCACCAGGAGGAGGCCGTGGAGCTCATGGCCGACATCGTGGGCACCCGGCGGGCCGCCGCCACCTGAGACCGGCGGGGCCGGCCGGGATCAGGGCCGGTCGGATCCGAGACCGAGGTGCGGGGCCAGGGCTGCGGTCGACGCCACGATGTCGTCGGCCCCGGCCTCCCGGAGCCGGGCGGCCAGGCCGTCCCGACAGTGGCCACCGGCGGTCAGGCCGATCACGCGCATCTCCGCGGCTCGGGCCGCCGCCACCCCGCTCGGGCTGTCCTCGATGACGACGCACTGGCCGGGCTCGGCCCCCAACCGCTCGGCCGCCAACAGGAAGACGTCGGGGGCCGGTTTCGGGCGTTCGACCATGCGGGTCGAGAACACGTGGTCATCGTCGAACCAGCGGTCGAGTCCGGTCACCGCCAGGGAGAGGCGAATCCGCTCGGGGTCACTCGACGAAGCCACGCAACGTGGCCGTGCCTCGGCGTCCAGGCTCCTCAGCAGGTCGGGCATCCCGGCCACCGGCCGCAGGTCGGTCCGCAGTCGGGCGAGAGCCGCGGTCTCGATTCGGGCCTGCAGCTCGGGGGGTACCGGCCGCCCGAAGTCCTGGGTCAGGCGCTCCATCATCAGGCCGTAGCTGAGGCCGACGTATCGCTCAATGAGCTGGTCAGGGCTGAGGGCGAAGCCCGCTGCGGTCAGCAACTCGGCCTCGACCTGGACCACCAGGACCTCGGAGTCGACCAGCACGCCGTCGCAGTCGAAGATCACCAGCCGGGGGGACACCGGGGCGACGGTAGCCGCCCTCGAACCGATCTCACCGTCGGTGACAACCTCCGGCCCGTCACCCATGCATGGAGCCGCCGCTCCAATTTCAAAACGGCGACAGGCGAGCGACCGGGGGAAGCCCCGGGCACCATGGTGCCCTTGGTACACGAAGCTGCGTCCGTCGGGTTCTCCCGCAACATCGACAGGTACCAGCGCGGCCGGCCCACCTACCATCCGGAGACGGCCAAGCGGGTGGCCGAACGCTACGCCGGGCTGATCGTGGAACTGGGCGCCGGTTCGGGCATCTTCACCCGTCAACTGGTGGATGAAGGCCTCGAGGTGGTCGCCCTGGAGCCTGTGGTGGCCATGCGTACGGCCCTTGCTGCGAACGTGCCCGAGGCCGACGTGAGGGTCGGTACGGCCGAGCACATCCCGATCCACGACAACTCGGTCGACACCGTCGTGGCGGCCCAGTCGTTCCACTGGTTCGACCACGGACCCGCACTGGACGAGATCCAGCGCATCCTCCGGCCCGACGGTCATCTGGTGACCGTGTGGAACGTCCGTGACGAGTCGGTGCCGTGGGTGGCCGAGTTCGGCTCGATCATCGAGGAGCACGCCGGCGACACCCCTCGCCATCGATCGATGCGATGGCGCCAGGCCATCCGGGCCGACGAGCGCTTCGCCCCGATCGACGAGTGGCGGATCCCCAACCCCATGCTGACGACGGTCGACGGCGTGGTCGATCGCGCCCTGTCCACCAGCTTCATCGCCTCACTCCCCGACGACGTCATGAACGAGGTGGCCGACCGGATCCGGGGCGCCATCGCCCCTCTCGGGACCGACATCGAGTTCCCCTACCGGTCCTGCCTCCAGGCCTGGCGCAACGTCGCCCAGTAGGGCGCGCCGGGGTCGCCGGGCCGTCCGGGAACGGCGACGGCGAACATCGGCGGTGAACCTGGCACCCGGTGGCCCCTTCGTGTCCCGCGCTTGCTATGGTGCCCGTGGGGCATTGTTACGAAGCGATGTCGGCGGCGGGGCGGATGGAGTCCGGTGGTGGAAACGAAGATCCAATACCTTGCCGTCTCGTTCGGTGCTGTCGCCGGTCTGGTGGCGATGGTGCTCGGTGTGACCGTGGTGGCCGGCAGTACGCCGCCGCCCGAACTGCCGACCCAGGTCACGATCGAGACCGAGTCGAGCAGCCGGTCGTTCGAAGTGGCGGCCTCGTCGACCGAGGTGGCCCTGGCCTCATCCCGGCCGGCCCCCTCCCCTCCCCCCGATGACGAGGAGGAGGAGCCGGAGCTGAGCCCGGCCGAGCAGCGCCGTCTGCCCTCCGCTGTCCGCCCGCTCGACGTCGACTGCGACGATCCGGTCGTCGTGTCACCCCCCGCCAACGACCTGGCGGCCGTGGTCGCCCGCTCCGAGCCGGGCACCTGCTTCCGGCTCCAGGCCGGCGAGTACCGCTTCCACAACGTCGTGCCCAAGGACTGGATGACCTTCCTGGGCGAGAGTCGCGACTCGGTCGTGGTCCGGGGCAACGACCAGACCGAGAACGCCTTCCACGGGGTGGCCGACGGCGTCACCATCGGCCGTATGACCCTGACCGGATTCAGCGGCAGCGGCGGGGAGAAGCGGCAGGAGCAGGGGGCGATCCGCGGCACCTCGGCGCTGTGGTTGAGCGACCGGGGCCAGATGGCCACCGACTGGCTCATCGAGGACATCGTCGCCTCCAACAACTTCGCCACCGGCGTCTTCCTCGGCGACCGGTTCACCCTGCGGGGCAGCATCTTCGAGAACAACGGCGTCAAGGGCCTGGGCGGAAGCGAGATCCAGGGCGGCCTGATCGAGGGCAACATCATTCGCGGCAACGGGGCCCTCCAGGCCGGTGGTGCCCTGGTCAACGGTGGCGGCGCCAAGTTCACCGAGGTCAACTCCCCCGAGGATCCGCTGGTGATCCGGGCCAACGAGATCTACGAGAACGAGGGCAACGGCGTCTGGTGCGACATCGCCTGCAACGGGTTCGAGGTCTCCGACAACTACATCCACGACCATCGCAGCCGGGCCATCATGTTCGAGCTGTCGAGCAACGCCGTGTTCCGCGACAACCTCATCATCAACTCCAACACGTGGAGCGACTTCCGGCGCGACTACAACGCCGGGGCCATCACCGTGGGCGAGTCGAGCGACGTGCTGGTCGAGGGCAACTACATCCAGAACGCCGAGGCCGGCGTCATCATCCGCCAGACCAGGCGACCAGACCTGCCGGCCGAGGCCTTCCTCAGCAACTACGAAGGCGTCACCTACGAGTCGGGTCGAGTCACGGTCCGGGACAACGTCGTGGTCGACACCAAGGCCATGGGCGTCTCCATCGGGCGGACGGGTCAGGGCATCATCACCGACCCGGGATCGATCCGCTTCGAGGCCAACACCTACGACAACCCGAGTCGGATGTCGTTCTGGTGGGCCACCGGCAACCGGTACGAGTTCGCCCAGTGGCAGGACTCAGGCCGCGACCTCGGTGGCCGCTCCTCGGTGCCGCCGGCCCCCGAGTGGGACATGGAGGCTCTGCTCAACCCCGAGCCCGAGCCCGAGGAGCCCGACACCATCGAGATCGAGCCCGGCATCGTCGTCCCCGGCGACTAGGCCCCCCGGGCCGGCTCAGACCTCGATCTTGTAGAGCCGGGCCGCGTTGTCCTGGAGGATCTTGCGTTGCACGGCAGGGTCGAGATCCCCGATGGCGTCCTGGACCCGTTCCACACTGTGGGGGTAGAGGCATGTCGGGTGGGGAATGTCGGTCTCGAACATGATGTTGTCGGCCCCGAGGTGATCGATGGCCGGGGCCAGGGTCCGGCTCTCGAACCAGAAGCAGCCGTGGAACTGGCGCCGAAAATACTCCGACGGTTTCATCGACAGGTGCCGCAGATGATCGGGGGCCGTCTCCCCGCACTGGTAGTCGAGGGCGTCGAGCAGGAACGGGATCCAGCCGATGCCGCTCTCGACCGACACGAACTGCAGGTTCGGGTGCCGCTCGGGCACGTCGGAGATGAGCAGGTTGACCATCCACCGGAGTTGGCCGAGGAAGATGGCGGCCCCGCCCAGTGACAGCTTCACGTCACCCGACCACGTGTCGTAGGGAACCGTGCCCGACCAGTTGATGTCCCCTTCGGAGGCCCCGATGTGGAAGTTGATCGGCATCTCCAGGGCCTCGCAGATCTCCCAGAACGGTCGCCAGTCGGCCTGGGCGAAGTTGGGCATGCCCGAATCGTGGGGGTTGGAGCACATCACGATGCCCTTGGCCCCGTTGCCGTGCATGCGGTCGACCTCGGCCACGCAGGCGTCGATGTCCCACCACGGGACGAGGGCCATGGGCAGGATCCGGCCGCCGGACCGGGCCTGGAGGTCGGTCATCCAGTCGTTGTAGATCTCGACGCAGGCGATGCGCAGGGCGGCGTCGTCGACCTTGAGGAAGTTCTGGTTCCCGAACCCGCCGACGTTGGGGTACACGATGGCGTGGCTGACGCCCATGCGGTCCATCAGTTCGAGCCGGGCGTCGCAGTCGTAGGAGGCGGCGTGGACCATGTCGACGTCGCGCTTCAGGAACGACAGGCCCAGGAGCTTCTCACCGTCGACGTCGATGGCGCTGACGGCCGAGTCCCCGGCAATGGGGATGTCGCCGTTGACCACCCACTTGCGGCGCCCCCCGTGCTCCTTGACCTGGGGCACCAGGTCCCGATAGCGGGCCGGGGCCAGCGACGTCCAGAGGTCGTGCGGCTCGGTCCAGTGGGTGTCGGCATCGATGATGCTGATGCCGGGGAAGAACTCGGTGATGG
This sequence comes from Acidimicrobiales bacterium, assembly GCA_965263455.1. Taxonomy (GTDB): domain Bacteria; phylum Actinomycetota; class Acidimicrobiia; order Acidimicrobiales; family SZUA-35; genus CADEDH01. The sequence goes on along the minus strand of CBDHHN010000004.1, from coordinate 3,436,155 downwards.
CCATATGACCCGACCCCCTTCGGCGCCGACCCCCCGCCGACGCCCGTAGCGATGTCGTCCAAGCCTCTCAGGGCGGCGCCGGCGCCGGCAAGCGGGAAGGCGTCAGCCGCTCTGACCGAGGTGGGCCAGCTTGTCGGGATTGACCACGGCCCAGACCCGGTGGACCAGGCCGTCGGTGGCGCTGATGATGACGGCCAGCTCGGTCCGACCTTCGGCGGAGACCACCAGGGCGCTCTCCCCGTTGAGGCTGGTGAGCCGCACGGCCACATCCTGGTATTCCCGAGCGGCCAGGTTGATCAGCAGCCGGGCCACTCGCCGTCGTCCGACGACGGGCACCCGGGCCGCGTAGCGATCGGGCCCGCCATCACTCACGTGCACGACGTCCTCGGCCAGGAGGCGTTCGAGACCGTCCACATCCCCGGCCACCACCGCCCCGAGGAACGCCTCCAACAACTCGTCGGCCCGCTGGGGGCGGCGGCCGAGCACTCGGCCGGGCTCCGGCCCATCGCCGTGGACCCGTCCCCGGGCCCGTCGGGCGATCTGGCGGCAGTTGACCTCGGTCCGGTCGACGACGGGGGCGATCTGGGCGAAGGGCAACCCGAACACGTCGTGGAGGACGAACACCGCCCGCTCCACGGGACCGAGCCGTTCGAGCACGGCCAGGAACCCGACCGTGAGCGACTCGGCCAGGATGACGTCGTCGTCGGGACCGGGTGCGACCGCCGCCGGCTCCGGCAGCCATGGCCCGACGTAGTGCTCCCGCCGATGGCGGGCCGAGCGGAGCCGGTCCAGGGCCAGGCGGGTCACGATCGTCGTCAGGTAGGCGGCGGGATTGTCGATGTGGGTGCCGGCGGCATCGGCCCACCGCAGGTAGGCGTCCTGGACGACATCCTCGGCGTCGGTCACCGAGCCCAGGAGCCGATAGGCGGTGCCGAACAGCCGGTCCCGCTCCGCCTCGAACTGCTGCAGAGGGTTGCCGGGTCCTCCGGTGGGGCCGGTGCCGCCCGCGGTCACGCCGCCACCGCCCCCGACCGCCCGGCGCCGGCCAGGGTTCGGGCCGCCCGCCGGCCGCTGGCCACGGCGGCGTCGGCCAACATCCCGTGGGGGCCGACCCAGTCGCCGGCGACCGTGATCCGGGGGTCGCCCGCCAGGTCGACGTCGGGTCGCCCGACGAGACCGTGACGTCGGGCCAGGGGCAGTCCGTGGGCGACCGTCATACGGTGAAGATAGCGCTCGACCTCGATGTCGTCGGCGGCCACGCCCATCCGCCGACTCAGCGCCGTCAGTTCGGCCCGGGTGGTGTCGGCGTCGTGGCGCTCGCCCGGGGCCAGGTACCGGGCCAGGCAGACCACGGCGTGACCGGCGGGGGCCAGGTCGGTCGGCGGGGAGTGGACCGAGCCGTAGACCGGCTGATCGAGCCCGAGAACGAACGTGCGGTCGGGGATGCCACGGACCCCGAGTTCGAGCACGGCGGCCTCGACCGGCGGCCCGGCCTCGACCTCGGACACCTCGGCCCCGGTCAGGGCGGCGACGACGGCCGGGCCGCCGGCGGCCACCACCACCCCGTCGAAGCCGTCGAGCAGGTCGGCCGCGCCGGTCACGGTGCCCCGCTCCAGGGTTGCGCCGCCGACGGTGGCCCGCCGGGCCAACCCGTCGATGAGGCCCTGCCAGCCGCCATCGAGGTAGAGGACCCCGGACCGGATACCGGCCGCCAGCTGGGTCAGGGCCGCCTCGGCGTCGAGGTGGCCGGGGGCGTTGGCGTAGCCGGTGAGACGGATCAACCCGTGCAACAGGTCGGCCAGGGGTCCGGGCCCGGTCCGTCCCGCCACCCACTGGTCGACCGTGGTCCCGGCCGTGCCCGCAGCGATGCGGCCGAGGCGGCCGAGTAGCGAGGCCAGCGTCACCTTCTGACCCGGGCCCAGAAGCCCGGTCCGGGCCAGCGACCCGACGCCACCGGGCAGCAGGTGGAGTTCCCCGTCCCGCAGCCCCAGCGCCCCCTTCTGGCTGGGGGCGTGGCCCGGGACATCGATCCCCCAGTCGGCGAGGGCCCGGGCCGCCTCGCCGGCGGCGTAGAGGGCGTGGGGACCGCGGTTGAGGCGGTAGCCGTCGTGTTCGGTGGTCGCGGCCCGACCACCCGGCTCGGCCCGATCGAACACGACGACCTCCCGGCCCAGGTCCAGGAGTTCGTTGGCGGCGCTCAGGCCGGCCAGGCCCGCCCCCACCACGGCGATTCGTCGTCCCATGTCGTTCCTCCTTCGTCGGCGGCCGCCACCGGCCGCATCCACCACCTCGACGGGACGGACCGGGGAAACGTGACAGCCGGGCGGCGAATCGGCCGAGCCGTCCTCGGCGGCGCCCTCGAGCTGACTCAGAAGAGAACGGTCAGCGTGACGATGAGGACGACCAGGAACAGGGCGAAGACACCGAGCACGGCGAAGGCGGCCCCGAACAGGAGGGCGGCGATCAGACCCGGGCTCTCCTCGGCCTTGGTCTCGAGCCAGGTCGCCTCGGCCACCAGGGCCGGGGCCGGCAGGGCTTCGGCCGCCTGGAGAAGGTTGGCCAGCGCCTCCACCCGGTGGCCGACCATGGTCGGATCCAGTTGGTTCAGCACCAACCGTTGCGACAGCAGCAGCTTCTCGGGACCGAGGTTGATCGTGGGAACACCGGTGGGCGAGTCGGGCGGCTGGAGATAGCGGATGGTCTGGCGGGCCCACGGGTCCTGGAGCAGGCGTCGGGCCCAGTCCGGTTCGTGGACCCAGACCACCAGGTGCTCGAACTCGGGGCCGAGGTCGTCGAGCAGGGTCATGCCGCTGCGCCGATTGACCCAACTCGCCGCCCCCAGACCCACGGTGGTGGCCGGGGCCAGCACCAGGCGGGTTCGCAGCGGCGTGCCCAACCGGACGGACAGCTGATGGCCGGCGTACCGGGTACGGCGGATCTCTCCGTGGTACACGGTCCGGGTGCGGACCGAGCACGAGGCGGTCAGGGTCCGGGCGCCATAGGTCCCTTCGTACTTCCGGCCGCTCAAGCCGAAGGAACGGGGCTCGACCCCGATGGAGCGGAAGTAGGGGTCGAGACGGTCGGCCACGGTCCTCATCAGGCCGGGACCCTAGGACCGGGGCGTCACCCCGCCGTCGCCGTGAGCGCCACCGGTATCGGTTCAGGCCGGGGGCCTAGGCTGGCCCTCATGGGAGACCGACCGAGCACCTTCGCCGAGGTCCTGGACCTCGTGACCCACGGACCCGACACCTGGGTCGGCAACAGTCCCCGGTATCCGTGGGGCCGCATCTACGGCGGGCAGGTGGTGGCCCAGTCGCTGTGGGCCGCCATCCAGACGGTCGGCCCGGAGTACGTGCCCCACTCCCTCCACGCCTACTTCATCCGGGGCGGCACCCTGGACGAGCCGGTGCGGTACGAGGTCGATCGGTTGCGCGACGGCCGGAGCTTCTGCACCCGGGCCGTGGTGGCCCGCCAATCGAGCGGGGCCATCCTCCACTGCTCGTGCTCGTTCCAGGTCCACGAGGACGAGGCCGAGGTGCAGACGGCCCGAATGCCGCTGGCCCCCGCTCCCGACGACATCAAGCCCCAGAGCGACAACTGGCCCTGGATCATGGAGCGCCGGTCGATGGTGTCCTACCCCGGTTCGGGCAAGTCGATGGGCTGGGTCAAGCTGACCGACCCCCTCCCCGACGATCCCTACGTTCACCTCTGCGGGTTGGCCTTCAGTTCCGACACCGTGCAGTTCCCGTCGGCTCGGAGCATCCACCCACTGCAGGTGCCGATGAGCCAGCACCACGAGCGGTTCATGGGCGCCAGCCTCGACCACGCCATGTGGTTCCACCGCCCGACCCGGGCCGACGAGTGGCACCTCTACTCCTGGGACTGCCACGGCCTCAAGGGGGCCCGGGGCATGACGGTTGGCAACCTGTTCGCCCCCGACGGCTCGCATGTTGCGTCGGTGGCCCAGGAGGTGCTGCTCCGGGAGCGACGAGGGCCTCGGACGCCGGCCGAGGGGGACCAGGGTTGAGCACGCCTGTTGGGATGCGGCTGTTCGACACCGCCCTCGGCCGCACCGGGGTGGCCTGGCGGGGCGACACGGTGGTGGCAGTGCAGCTGCCCGAGATCGACGATGCCGCCACCCGCCGCCGACTGCGATCGGGGCTCGGCGCCCACGGGACCACGGCCCACCTCGACCGGCACCGTCCGGGGGCGACGGTCGAGGGCGACGACGCCGACCCGGAGACGCGGCCGACGGTCCCGGGACCGGGCGTGGCCGCCGCCATCGACGGTATGGTCCGCCTGCTCGGAGGCGAACCGATGGACCTGGGGTTCGTCGCTGTCGACCTCGACCGCTGCTCCCCGTTCGACCGGGCCGTGTATGACGTGACCCGGGCCATCCCGGCCGGTCGGTCCCTCACCTACGGTGAGGTGGCCGAACGCATCGGTGAGCCGGGGGCGGCCCAGGCCGTGGGCCGGTCCCTGGGGGCCAACCCGATCCCCATCATCGTCCCCTGCCATCGGGTGCTGGGGGCCGGGGGCAAGCTGACCGGGTTCTCCGCCGCCGGTGGGGTGGTGACCAAGCGGCGCATGCTCCTCATCGAGGGGTGCCCGGCCGTCCCCCCGTCGCTGTTCGACTGACCGGTCCTCGGCGATATTCAGCCTCCGGCCGTGGCCATCACCTCGGCGAAGGTCGCGGTGGGAATCAGGACCTGGGCCCCGGCCGGGGTGACGTGGGGCCGGACCGGGATGGTCAGGCGCTGGACGTCGCCGGCCCGGACGTGACGGTGGGTCCAGGCCAGGTCGGCGGCGCCCGCCAGTCCGAGGCGATCGTCGAGCACGAAGGCCTCACCGAGTGAGGTGGCGAACCGGGCGAGCTCGCGGGGCGAGCCGAACGATGCCGCCTCGGCCGCCACCGCCAGGACCAGATCCTGCTGTCGTTGGTTGCGGGTCAGGTCGTTGACCCCCGGCATCGTCCGCCACCGCCCGTCGACCAGTTCCTGGGTCTTGCGGCTGCGGACCCACCCGAGGGCGGTGGCGCCATCGGCGGTGGTGCAACCGGCCGGCAGCTCGACCCGGTCGACCTCCCGCACGGGATGCTCGACGCAGATCTCGACCCCGCCGATGGCGTCGATGATGGTCTCGAACCCGTCCATGGTGAACAGGGCGAAGTGGTCCACCTCCAGGCCGGTGAAGTCCCGCACCGCCCCCGACAGCAGGGTGGCGCCGTTCACGTCCGGGCCGCAGCCGTTGTAGTTGGCGTTGATCCGGGTCAGGCCCTGGGTGCAGCGGTTCGGGAGGTAGAGGTCGCGGGGCAGCGAGACCATGAGGGGGGCCGTGCCGTCGGACGGCAGGAGCACCAGCAGGATGACGTCGGCCCGCTGGTCGCCTTCGTCGGACCCCACGACCAGGTAGGTGGTGTAGCGCTCATCGACGCCGGGATCGGGTGCCCCGATCGGGTCCGGGCCGTCATCGCCGACCGCCGCCGGGACGGTGGCGGCGCCGTCCTCGGCCACCGGGTCGAGGCGGATGGCGGCCGGGTCGACCGGGGGCAGGGCCTCGAAGGCCGCCCGGTCGTAGGCGACGCGGTCGAGATCGTTCCACGCCCGGGACAGGCTGAAGGCGCTCCAACCGACGGCTGCGGCCGGGAGGCCCAGGACCACCAGCAGCGTCCAGACCAACAGCCGGCGTCCCCGTCGCCGTCCGCCTTCGGCCGGGCCGACGACGTCCGGTCCCGCCTCGCCGACCTCGTTCACGTCGGAGGCGGGCGTGGACGACACGGCAGGCTGAACCATGCCTTTCCACGGTATTGCTCCGACAATCATGGCCTCGATGGGCGGAGCCACCGGGCCGGAGGGCCCGGTGGCTGGGCCGGAGGGCCCACACCACCGCCCCGGGCCGGCCGCGGCGACCGAAGCGCCCGGCATTGACCGGGCAATACTCATCGTCTATCGTCGATTAACGATGAAGCCCGAGGTGGCCCAAGCATCCAACGAGGCATCCAACGAGGCGCCGAATGCGGCCCCCTTAGAGGCGTTGACCGAGGACCGGGCGGAGGAGTACGCCCGGTGGTTCCGCTGCCTGGCCGACCCGACCCGGCTGCTCATCCTCAACACCGTGGCCCGCTCACCGGAGCCGCTCACGGTGGGCCGGATCACCGAGCTGGTCGGACGCAGTCAGTCGACCGTGTCCAAGCACCTGCAACGGTTGGCCGCCGACTGCTTCGTCCACACCGCCATCGACGGCAACCGGACCCTGGTCCGGGTCAACCCGGCGTGCATGGCCGAACTACCCCGGGCCGCCACCGAGATCATGGCCGCCCCACCGACCCCCCGACCACCGACCGTCCAGGAGGACACCCCGTGAAACGCATGCACATCGGCATCACGGTCACCGACATCGAAGCGTCGACCGCCTTCTACACCCGGATGCTGGGCCAGGAACCGACCCTGACCCGACCCGACTACGTGAAGTGGATGGTCGACGACCCCTACCTGAACCTGTCGATCAACACCGCCGGCTGCGGCGACAACCAACCCGGCGTGAACCATGTCGGGATCCAGGTCGAGTCGATGGACGAGATGACGGCTCAGCGGTCGCTCTGGGCCACCGAGGGACTCGACCCCCAGGATCAGCTCGACCTGGTCTGCGGCTACCAGCACCAGGACAAGGCCTGGGTCTTCGACCCGGAGTCCCTGCCGTGGGAGGTGTTCGTGACCCACGGGGTGGCCGAGAGCTACGGGACGAACGAGATGCCCGACGCGACGACCGGAACGGCGATGTGACCGCAGCCGACCTCACCGCCACTCCGGGTCCATCGGCCGGCGACGACCCGGCCGGGTGGGCCGCCATCGGCGACCTGTACCACCGCTATCTCACCGGGCTCCTCTTGGCCCTCGTCCTGCGCCACGGCACCGACCGGGCGGCCGAGGTCGTGTTCCGCACGTTCCGTCGCCAGCATCTGGAGCTGTTCCTGCCCGGCCTGGCCAAGCTCGGGCTGCAGGACCGCCCCCCGGCGGTGGCCTGCGCCCAGTACCACGTCCTGTCCAACGCCCTCGGCGGGGTCGGTGTGGAGTGGATCCCCGAGTCGGACACCAGGTCCTGGGTCCGGTACCTGCCGCCCCGATGGATCTTCGACGGCACCGCCGTGTGCGGCATCCCGACCGAGGTGAGTCGGGCCATGCTTCGGGGTTGGCACGGCCACAACGGCGTCTCGTTGGGCAACGACCGGCTGGGCTTCGTGTGCACGATGCAGACCACCGACGGCCAGCCCGGCCTCGAGGGCTACTACGTTGAGGAGGACGCCCCACTCCACGAGGACGACCGGGTCCGGTTCCGGCCCGGCGAACGCCCCCCGGGGCCCCCGGCCGACCTCCCGACCCCCACGTGGGGTCCCGAGCGGCTGGCCAAGGTCGAACGCAACTACTCCCTGGCCTACATCCGCAGCATCCTGCCCGAACTGGCCAACGTGCTCGGCCCGGCCGACGCCGCCGCCGTGGGCCGGACCGCCGGTCGCCAGATCGGCATGCAGTACCACCCGACCGTCATGGCCCCCTTCGCCGGGGCCGACCTCCCGTTCGCCGAGCGGTTCCGTCGGTTGCTGGCGGCCCACGGCTCCAGTGTCACCCTGCCCGAGGCGGCCGGCGACAGCGCCGGCGATCAGGTCGGCGATCATGTCGGCGATCGTGTCGGCGATCGTGTCGACGAGGTGGTGCTGATGGACCAGACCATCATCGAGCCCGACGCCTCGCCCGAGGTGTTCGAGTGCTGGAACGGCATGTGGGAGGGCCTGGCCGCCATGGAGGACCTGCGCCTGACCGTGACCGGCCGCCGCGATCTTGGCGACCCGGAGACGGTGTGGCGGATCGACCCCCGATGAGGGCCCCCGGACCCGACCCGGGGCAGGCCGGGCGTGGCGGCCGCGGCCGCTGAGGTCATCTCCGAGGTCGGGACCAGCCTCGCCATTTGACGGGGGGCCGGGGCCAGTGGAGATTCGTACCCGTCATCGTCCTCTCGGCGTCGATCGACGCCGTCCCGATCGAGGGAGTTGCCCGTGAAGGCCATCGTGTTCGACCAGCACGGGGAGCTCGACGTGCTCCGCTACGACGACGTCCCCACCCCCGATCCCGGACCGGGTGAGGTCCGGGTCGCGGTGGAGGCGTGCTCGCTCAACTACCACGACGTGTTCACCCGGCGCGGCATGCCCGGCATCAAGACCCCGCTCCCCATGATTCCGGGGTGCGACGCCGCCGGTACCGTCGACGCCGTCGGCGACGAGGTCGACGGCTGGTCGGGAGGCGAGCGGGTCCTGGTCGACCCGGTCCAGTGGGACGACGGCCGCATCACCATGATCGGCGACACCCGATGGGGGGCCTACGCCCAGTACGTGGTGGTCGACGCCCGCCAGCTCATCCCCCTCCCGGACGAGGTCTCCGCCGTCGACGCCTCGTGCCTGCCGGTTGCCTACGGCACCGCCCACCGGATGCTGTTCACCCGGGGCGGGCTGACGGCGGGCGAGACCATCTTCGTCCTCGGGGCCTCGGGCGGGGTCGGCACCTGCTGCGTCCTGTTGGCCAAGCAGGCCGGGGCCCACGTCATCGCCGCCGCCGGCTCGGCGGCGAAGTGCGAGGCCCTGAAAGCCCTCGGGGCCGACGAGACCGTCGACTACTCGACCACCGACATCGCCGCCTACACCAAGGATCGGACCGGTTCGCTGTTCACCGGCGGCGGCTGGGACGTCGTGGTCAACTTCACCGGCGGCGACACCTGGGCCCGGACCCTGCGAATGGTCAAGCAGGGGGGACGGCTCCTGACCTGCGGGGCCACGGCCGGGTTCGACCCGCCCACCGACCTCCGCTTCATCTGGACCGCAGAGATGGATATCCGCGGTTCCAACGGCTGGACCCGCGACGACCTCGACGCCCTGCTCGCCATGGTGGCCGACGGCTCGCTGTCGCCGGTGGTCGACCGGACCATGCCCCTGGACCAGGGGGCCGAGGCCATGGGGCTGCTGGAGGAGCGGAAGTTCTTCGGCAAGATCGTGATCACGCCATGAGCAGCGCCCCGTCCGACGACCTGCCGGTTGCGGCCAACCTCGGGGCCCTGGCCGACCGATGGGCCGGCGGCGACCGGATCGCCTTCATCGATCTGACCGGCTCCCCATCGGGCGGGGCGGACGGCGCCGAGGGCCCGGTGACCGGCTCCTCCCCGGATCCGGCGGGAGCCGAAGGCCGCGCCGTGCTCTACCGCCGGCTGGTCGACCGGGCGGCCCGGCTCGCCGGTGGCCTCCGGGGCCGCGGCCTGACCGAACAGGACCGGGTGGCCGTGCTGGCCGACAACTCGGTCGACTACGCCGCCGCCTACCTGGCCATACCCCGAGCCGGGCTGGTCACCGTTCCCCTCAACTGTCGCCAACCGGCGGCCCGGCTCACCGACATGGCCGCCGATGCCGGGGTACGGCTCGTGCTGCACGATCGGGCCAACGGCGACCGGCTGCCCGACGGTGTCCCGGCGATCGAGATCGGCGGCCCCGAGTGGGACGGGCTGATGACGGCCGACCCCCTCGACCCGGTCGACGTGGCCGACGACGACGTCGCCATCCAGCTCTACACCTCGGGCTCGACCGGCCGTCCCAAGGGTGTGCTGTTGACCCACGGCGGCCAGCGGTTCTCCATCCTCCAGTACGTGACCGGCGTGCTGCCCATGGACCCCGACGAGCGGCTGATGATCGCGGCGCCGATGTACCACAAGAACGCCGGGATGCAGATGAAGATGGCCTTCCAGTTGGGCGGCGCCGTCATCCTTCTCCCCCGCTTCGACGCCGAGGGATACCTGCGGGCCGTGGCCCGCCACGGGGCCACCGCCGTCAGCGGGGTGCCGACGATGTTCGCCCTCATGGCGGCCCGCCCCGACCTGGTGGCCGAGCTCGACCTCTCGTCGGTGCGGCGGGCCTCGATCGGCTCGGCTCCCATGACCGAGGCCCTGCACACCCAGGCGTCGGCCCTGTTCCCCGATGCCGTCGTCACCAACGGCTACGGCACCACCGAGGTGGTGGCCGTGTTCGGGGGTCACCCCGACGGTCTCCCCCGCCCCGCCACCACCGTCGGCCACCCCCTGGCCGCGGTCGAGACCCGGCTGGTCGACCCGGCGACCGGGCTCGACGCCCCCACCGACCCGACCACCGGTCGCCGCCAGGGCGAGCTGTGGGTCAGGAGCCGGGGTCTGATGGCCGGGTACCACGGTCTGCCCGAGGTGACGGCGGCCAAGGTCACCGACGGCTGGTACCACACCGGTGACGTGATGGAGGCCGACGGCGACGGCTGGCACTGGTTCGTGGGCCGGGTCGACGACATGTTCGTCTGCGCCGGGGAGAACGTCCATCCCGGCGACGTCGAGCAGATGCTGGAGCAGTGTCCGGCCGTCCACCAGGCGTCGGTGGTGCCGGTGCCCGACGAGCTCAAGGGGGCGTTGCCGGTGGCCTTCGTGGTCCCCACACCACGGCCGGGGGCCCACTCGCCCACCGACGGCGTCGACGAGGCGTCGGTGGCGGCGGAGGTCAAGGCGTGGGCTCTGGCCAACGGACCGGCCTACCAACACCCCCGGGCGGTCTGGGCCGTCGACGAGCTGCCCCTGGCCGGGACCAACAAGATCGACCGGGCCGCGCTGCGGGCCGAGGCCGGGCACCGTTGGCAACCGAGGTGAGCGACCAGGCCCCGGCCGGCGACGCCGTCGGGCTGCTCACGACGTCGGTGATCGAGCGGTGATCGACCCCGGTTACACAGGACCCCGTGGCGGCGGCCCGGGGCGGGGCGAACACGAGCTCCGGCCGCCACCACCGGATCCGATCGCCTTCGTTGGAGGGAGGAAGGCGATCGTCCGATCTTGGGGGCGGGAGCGGCGACCGGGGCCTTCGGGCCCCCGCCCGCCCGCCGCCGTGCGACCATGACCGACGGGACCGCACCGAAGGCGTCGGCGGCCGAGATCGACGAGATCGACGACGAGATCCTCGATCGGTCGTTGACCGAGGTGCTGCGGCGGCTGCGACCGACCCCGGTCGTCCACCTCCCCCGCATCGGTTGCTGGTTCGTGACCGGCCATCAGGAGGCTCGGACGGTGCTCCGGGACCCGGACCGTTTCACCGTCGACGACCCCCGTTTCTCGACCGGCAAGGTCCTGGGTTCGAGCATGCTGACACTGGACGGGGCCGAGCACCGTCGACACCGCCGTCCCTTCGCCCCCCTCTTCGACCGACGGTCGGTGGAGGATCGGGCCGTTCCCGCCGTGCGGGAGCGGGCCCGTCGACTGGTGACCGATCTCGCCCCCCGGGGTGCCGGCGACCTCCGGTTCGAGCTGGCGGCGCCGCTCGCCGTCGGCACCGTCGTCGACGTGCTCGGTCTCGATGCCGACCCGGCCACGGTGCTGGCCTGGTACCGGGACCTGGTGGCCGGGGTGGAGGAGGCGTCGGCCGGGCACCCTCGCTCCTCCACCACCGACGCCGCCCGGGACGCCCTGCGCGACCATCTGGGCCGGGTCGCGGCCCGGGCCGGGAGCCCGCTGGCCCTGGTGGCGGCGACCGCGGACCTCACCGATGACGAAGTGTTCGCCAACACCGCGGTGGCCATGTTCGGCGCCATCGAGACCGGCGAGGGAATGACGGCGACCTGCCTCTGGCACCTGCTGAGCACCCCAGACCTCCCGCTCGGGGCCGACCGGCCCGAGGGACTGGTCGAGGACGCGGTCGAGGAGTCGCTGCGGCTGGAGCCGGCGGCCTCGTTCGTCGACCGCTACACCACGAGCGACGTGATCCTGGCCGGGGCCGCCATCCCGGCCCGGGCCCTGGTCCGGGTGTCGCTCACCGGGGCCAACCGCGACCCGGCGGTGTTCGCCGACCCCGAGGCGTTCGTCCTGGACCGGCCCGCCCGCGCTCGCCACCTGGCCTTCGCCGAGGGTCCCCACCACTGCATCGGGGCCCGTCTGGCCCGGGCCGAGACCTCGGCCGCCGCCACCGCCGCGCTCGATCTGCTTCCCACGCCGACCCTGACCGACCCCGGCGGCTCGCGGCCGGCCGGTGTCATCTTCCGCAAGCCGCCGACGCTCGCCGCCCGCTGGGACGTCGGGGGCAAAGGGGTGCCCGTCCAGGGCCCCCACTAAGGTCGACGCCGTCGACGGTGCGGCCGGTGCCGGCCCCGTTCGGCATTCGGCACACACCCACCCAAGGTGAAGGGGGAACGACCGTGAACGTGGCCCAGGCCATCGCCCGCATTCTCAAGGCCGAGGGGGTGGAGATCCTGTTCGCCTACCCGGTCAACCCGCTGATCGAGGCCGCCGCCGAGGTCGACATCCGCACCGTGATCGTTCGCCAGGAGCGGGTCGGTCTGCACATGGCCGATGCCTACAGCCGCCTCAGCTCCGGTGAGAAGCTCGGGGTGTTCTGCATGCAGCACGGCCCGGGGGCCGAGAACGCCTACGGCGGCGTGGCTCAGGCCTACGGCGAGTCGGTGCCCCTGATGGTGATCCCCATGGGCTACCCGACCCGGGTCATGAACGTCGATCCCAACTTCTCGTCGTGGCGCCAGATGGCGGGCGTGGCCAAACTGACCGACCACATCCACGACGCCAAGATGGTCGAGGAGTCGATGCTGCGGGGCTTCTCGGCCCTGCGCAACGGCCCACCCCGACCGGTGGTGATCGAGGTCCCGGCCGACGTCTTCGGCCACGAGGCCAAGGACCCGACCGACAGCTACGTGCCGTCGTTCGCCCGCCGCTCCGGGCCCGATCCGGCCGACATCACCCGAGCGGCCGAGCTGCTGGCCGGGGCCGAGCACCCGGTGATCTACGCCGGTCAGGGCGTCCACTACGCCCGGGCCTGGCACGAGCTGCGGGAGCTGGCCGAGCGGCTGCAAGCCCCGGTCACCACCACCTTGGCCGGCAAGTCGGCCTTCCCCGAGGACCATCCGCTGTCACTCGGCACGGCGGGACGGACCATCGGCAAACAGGTCCGGGAGTTCCTGGACGAGGCCGACGTGATCCTGGCCATCGGGGCCAGCCTGACCCGCACCGGGTTCGGCCAACCGATGCCCAAGGGCACGACGATCATCCACGCCACCGGCGATCCGGCCAACGTCCAGAAAGACGTGAAGGTGGCCCACGCCGTCATCGGCGACGCCCAACTCACGCTCCAGGCCCTCAACGACGAGATCGGTGACACGGCCGCCGACGGCGCCGCCACCCGGTCCGATGCCGTCCCCGGCCAGATCGCCACCGCCCGCGACGGCTGGTTGGCCGACTGGGCCCCCAAGCTGGAGAGCACCGAGACCCCGATCAACCCCTACCGGGTGGTGGCCGAGCTCGACCGGCTGGTCGACAAGAGCAACTGCATCGTGACCCACGACGCCGGCTCACCCCGAGATCAGATGACCCCGTTCTTTTCCTCGACCACGCCCCTGTCGTACCTGGGGTGGGGCAAGACGACGCAGCTGGGCTACGGCCTCGGCCTGGCCATGGGGGCCAAGCTGGCCCACCCCGAGAAGCTGTGCATCAACGTGTGGGGCGACGCCGCCATCGGCTTCACCGGCATGGACTTCGAGACGGCGGTGCGGGAGCGGATCCCGATCCTGTCGATCCTGCTCAACAACTTCTCGATGGCGATCGAGATCCCGATCATGCAGGTGGCCCAGGAGAAGTACGGCAGCACCGACATCTCGGGTCACTACGCCGACATGGCCACCGCCTTCGGGGGCTACGGCGAGCGGGTCACCGACCCCGACCAGATCGTGGCCGCCCTCCAGCGGGGCATCGCCAAGACCGAGCAGGGGGTCCCGGCCCTGATCGAGTTCATCACCTCCAAGGAGATCAGCTACTCGACCTTTTGAGCTCGGCTGGGGCCCGGACCGCCGGCGCCGGGACGGGTCAGTCGAGGGTGATGATGACGGCGGCGTTGGCCGAGGTGGTGTCACGACCGATCAGTTTGCGCACGGCGCTCATCACCCCGATGAGCCGGTACTGCCAGCCGTACTTGGCTGCGACGGCGCGCCGCACGCGCTCGAAGTCGGCCGAGTCGGGCTCGACGACCACGGCGGTACCGGCGACGCCCTCGGTCCCCGGTGTCGGTTCACCCCGACGGTCGGACGGCTGCAGGAGGACCCGGTTGTCGTTGCCCAGCCGCTTCACCTTCCAACTGTTGTGCCCGGTGGTGAACCCGAGGGTCCCGTCCCCCAGGGGCGCAATCCAGACCGGGGTCGGCCGAGGCGTGCCGTCCTTGCGGTACGTCGTGAGCGACAGGTAGGACTCGTCGGCAAGGCTCATGTCGGGATGGTAGTGGCCGCTGCTCACCCCGTGTCCGGCCACGGCGGGACCGGCTGCGACCGAGCCGCTTGCCACGACCCGGGCGACGGATGAGACTGAGCGGCCGGGGCCAAGGGCCCGCCGTCTCGCCCCGACAAAGGAGCAACCATGGTCGAAGCGCGTTTGCGGGTACCTCCGGAGCTGGCCGTCCGGGTCGAGGAGGCGGCCATGCGGACCACGGCCGAGCGCCTGTTCGGGGCCCTGGGTATGCCGGACGCCGACGCCGCCCAGGCCGCCGACACCCTCCTCTACGCCGACCTCCGGGGCATCGACTCCCATGGGGTGTCGAACATGTTTCCCATCTACGTCCACTGGTTCGAGGAGGGGTTCATCAACCCGACGCCCGAGCCCCGGGTGGTGCGGGAGGCAGCCGCCGTGGCCACCATCGACGACGACCGGGGCCTGGGCCTGGCCACCGGACCCCGGGCCATGGACCTGGCCATCGCCAAGGCCGCCGAGTGCGGGATGGGGGCGGTGTCGGTGACCAACGGCCGACACTACGGTGCCGCCGCCTACCACGCCCACCGGGCCGTACCCCAGGGCATGATCGGCGTGTCGATGACGGTCGGCGGCCTCCAGGTGCTGCCCACGTTCGGCGCCGAGCCCATGGTCGGGTTGAACCCGATCGCGGTGGCGGTGGCCGGGGGCGACGAGGCACCGTTCGTGTTCGACGCGTCGATGAGTTCGGTGGCGGGCAACAAGATCCGCATCGCCCGTCGTCTCGGGGCCAAGGTAGCGCCGGGCTGGATCGCCACCGCCGAGGGCGAGCCGGTGTTGACCGAGGCCGAGGTGCCCGACACCTTCCACATGCTGCCCACCGGCGGCACGCGGGAGGGCGGGTCACACAAGGGCTACAGCCTGGCCGTGATGGTCGACGTGTTGGCCGGGGTGCTGGGCGGCTCACCGCCCGGGTTCCTACGACCGCCGGGTGACGTGTCACACCACTTTCTGGCCTACCGCATCGACGCCTTCTGCGATCCTCAGGAGTTCGACGACCACATGGCCCGCTACCTGCGAGGACTACGGGAGACGCCCCCGGCCCCGGGCCACGATCGAGTCTTCTACGCCGGGCTCGACGAGGCCGAGACCGAGGCCGACCGCAGGGCCAACGGCATCCCCTACCACCGCGACGTCGTCCAGTGGTTCCGTGACGCCGCCGACCGCCTCGGCGTCGCCCACGCCCTGTGAGGTCCCGGATGACCGGTCCGAAGCCCTGACCCGCAGGGCGGAGCACCGCTAGGCGCCGGCGACCGTGGCCCGGGGCGCATCCTCGACGTCGGATTCGGACCCGATGAGGTCGCTTCTCGGTTCATCGTGGCCGCCCCGCCACTGGTGGTAGGCGGCCCAGACGATCAGCATCGGTGGTACCACCATGACCGAGACGACGAGAGCGTAGAGAATGGTGACGCCGGTCACCAGCCCGAACTGCTGGAAGGGCACGAGCGGGCTGAACAGCAGAACGGCGAAGGCCAGGGCCGTGGTCAGGGCGGATCCGGTGAGGGCCGAGCCCGTGGTGGTCAGTGTGGTCCTGGTCGCATCGTGGAGGGAGCGGCCGTGGTCGATCTCCTCGGTGAAGCGGTGGATGATGTGGATGGTGTAGTCGACTCCGATGCCGATCGAGAGCGCCGTGATCAGGGCCGTGATCACGTTGTACGGGATACCGAGGAGGGTCATGGTCCCCAGCACCCAGACCAGAACCAGCAGGATGGGCAGCACGGCGATGACGGCGAGCATGGGCTTGAACTCGGTGACCCAGAAGAACAGCATCAGAACGATCAGGGCCGCGACCATCGTGATGGCGATCGACGTCGACTGGCTGTCGGTCATGGCCGAGGTGACCTCGAGGGCGACGACGTCACCTGAGGTGACGACGATCTGCTCGCGATCGCCGAACCAGAGGCCCTCGATGTCGTCGACCATCTGGGCCGTGCGATCCTGGTCCCCGGTGAAGGCGCTGAACTGGACCAGCATCTGGTCGATGCCGTCCGGGTCGCTCACCGCGACCTGGGAGAACCCGACGGGATCGTTCGCTTCGAGGCGGTCGAGGATGCGTTGGACCCCGACCGGATCGAGGGTGAGACCCTGGTCGATGGTTGCGGCGATCTCGGCCAACTCGGGATCGTAGTTGTCCCCGGGTTCGCCGCTGTCGGTGTTCCAGTCCATGAACAGGGCACCGAGTGAGGCCGTGATGCCGGTTGCGGCCCCGGTAGGCCGAGACAACTCGTCGGCGAAGGCGTCCGAGAGAGTCAGGAGGTTACGGAGGGTCCGGTCGTCGGTGAGCTCGGCCTCGACCAGAACGGTAACCACCTCGGTCTGCCCCCCGAGCGCCTCATCGAGGGCCTCGATGTCGGTGAGGGACTCGCCGTCGCCCGGGAGGAAGTCGTTGGAGTCGAACTCGGTGCTGATCTGGGTGGCGGCCGCCCCCAGGGCGATGGTGACGACGGCCGCCCCGGCCAGCGGGACCATCGGCCGGCGGGCCACGAACCCACCGATCCGGGCGATCAGGGCACCGGCTCCGGGGATGGCGTCGGTCATGAGCCGGGGCTCGCCCAGTGCGCCCCTCGCTTCGGCCCGCTGATCGAGGATCGTTCGAGCCGCCGGGATCAGGACGAGCATCGTGAACAGCCCGAAGAACACGCCGAAGGCGGCGACGATGCCGAAGTCCTGGTTGGCCGGGATGGGCGATGCCAGGTTGGTCAGGAAGCTGATGATGGTCGTGGCGGCCGCCAGGCCCAGTGGCTGTATGACGCCGCGCAGCCCCTTGGCCGCGGCCGCGGCGACGGTGGTGCCCTCGGCCCGTACCTCCCGGTAGTGGGCCACCGACTGGATGGCATAGTCGACGACGAGACCGATCAACATGATCGGCACCATCGTCGTGATCGAGTTCGGGAGGCCGATGAGGCCGAGGCCCTCGGGTCCGACAAGGCCCTGGAAGCCGACGGTGCCGGCCACGGTGATACCCAGTCCGGCCAACGACAGGGCCACGTCGGTGCCCGAGCGGAAGAAGACCAGAAGCAGCACCACGATCACACCGAAGGCGACGAACATCAGGGTCGACATCGACGATGAGGACGACTCGGCCGACTCCTCATCGATGGTGGCGGCGGACAGGCTGCGGACCTCGAGTGGGCCTTCCACCTCCTCCACGAGTTGCGCCACCAGCAGCTCGGCCGACTCCAGGCCTTCAGGGTCGCCCAACTCACGCAGTCTGATCTGGGAGATGACCAGCCCTTGGCCGTCGGCTTCGCCGCTCAGGCCGGCCAGCGCCGCACCGGTTTCCTCGTTGGCGGCCAGAGCCGAGGTGGCCTGGTCGATCTGGGCCTGGGGCACCAGCGAGAGGTCGTCGACACCAAGCGCCTGCTTGTAGACGGCGGCCAACGAGGACACCGGGTCGGTCACGGCCAGACGCTCGGCGACGGCCGGCTCGCTGACCGCCTCCGCCACCACGGCATCCACGTGGGCCAGCCCGTCGGGAGTCAGGGCGTCTCCCCGATGCAGGATGGTGATCCCGGTCAGACCGGCCGAGTCCGGGAAGAGCTGGGACAGTTGCTCGGTGGCCTGGGCCACCTCGCTGTCGTCGGGGAGAAAAACGGTGTTGTCGGCCTGTTCCCCTCGAATGCCCATGCCCGAGGCCAAGCTCACGGCCACAACGGCGAGCACCGCAAGGGCGACGCGGGGGCGGGTTGTCACCCTCTCGGCGAAGGCGGTGAACAGTCCGGACATCGGTGGCTCCCTCCACGAGCGGCCGCCCGCTCGGTGCTGATGTTTTGGGAGCATACTCCCACAACTTCATGAAGTGGGAGTGAAGTCCCAGAAGATCGGAGGCGACTTGTTACCCTGGAACCGTGATCGAGCCGGCATCGGCGACCGACCTCAGACGAGCTCGCCGGGAGCGGGGTGTGAATGCAGTGCTCGACACGGCGTTCGAGATCTTCATGGACGGAACCGAACGACCGACGGCCACCGAGATCGCCGAGCGGGCCGGCGTGTCCACCTCATCACTGTTCCGCTACTTCTCCAGTCTCGACGATCTTCGGGCCCAGGTCGCCGCCCGATTCCTCGAGGACCATCGGGACCTGCTCGACCCCGACCTGCCGCCCGGGGCCGAGTACGAGGCGCGCATCCGGCTCTTCGTCGATCTCAGGATCCGGGCCGCCACGACTCTCGGACCCATGAGCCGGCGGCTCCAGGGGCGGGCCATCGACGAGCCGTCGTTGGCGCCGATCCAATCGCACTTTCGAGCGCTGCTGGCCAAGCAGGTCACCACCCACTTCGGCCCTGAGCTCGGGTCGGCTGGTCCGGCCCGCCGGTCCGATCTCATCGCCGTGGTCGACGCCATGACCTCGATGGAGGCGTTCGGCATCCTGTCCGACACCCACGGTCGCACCGAGGCTCAGGTGCGTCGCTCCTGGCGCGCGGCTGTTGCCGCCGTCCTGTCGGCGATCTGACGTCGAGGCGTCATCGTCGACTCGTGGCGGCCGACGATCCGGGCCCAGCCACCCGAGCTAGGGTCCGGACCGTGGTCGGGTATCCGGGACCGGTCATCCGGAGGATGTGGGTTGGCCGACTCGTACGGTTGGCGGTGCTCGTGGTTGCGGCGTTCGCCGGAGCGCTCATCGGGTTGGCGCCTTTCGTCGAGACCGAGGTTCGGGAGCCGGCGCTCGTGGACGACGGCTCGGCGCTGAGCGCCGTCGAGATTCCCGACTGCTTCTTCTCCCCCGAAGCCGAGCGGGTCGAGGCTCGGCTGGAGCGCGCCGTGCTGGCCCTTCCCCTGGTGGCGGGTCTCCTGGCCGGAGGCGGCGTCGCAGCCGCGGCCCGCTTCCGTGCGGCCCGGGTCCCTCGACTCCCGGGAGACGGGCGCGATGGAGCGGCCGACGACCTGATCCTCGGCGCCCTGGCGGTGGCGGTGCTGGCCGCCCTGGCACTCAGCTTCGGTCACGGCTTCGACATCGGCAGTCGACTCGACCCCGGGTGCAGCCTTCTTCCGTTACCCGGACCGGCCATCACGCTCACCGTCGGAGTGGCGGCCGTCGCCGGGACCTGGGCCGTCGGCTTCTGGCTCGAATGGCGGAGTGCCGACCGACGCCGTGCTCGACGCGGGCAGTCGTCGGCCACGACCCTCAGACCCGGGCCGGGCCCGACGCGCCCCCCGGCCGCCGACCGTGGCCGATGAGTGGCCGCATCGTGTGGCCCTCGACGTCGACCTCGAACGCCGTCTCGACCGTGATCTGCTCGAGACCGGCCCCGCCCAACGCCTCGACGATCTCGGTTCGATCGAGGCCGTGGCCGTCCTCGCCCCGCTCCCAGTCCCACTGGACGAAGACACCGCCGGGCCGGAGCAAGGCCACGAGGCGGGCCGCCGTCGCCGGGTAGTCGTCGAGGAACGAACACACCGACGAGCAGACGATCACATCGTTCCCACCGGGAACGTCATCGAGATCGGTGGCCACGGCGACGCCGGCCCAGTGGTGGCGGTCGACCTTGGCCCGCAGGACGGCCAGCATGGCCTGCGAGGTGTCGATGGCGGTGACGCCGGACCCGGCGTCGACCAGGTGCTCGGTCAGCAACCCGGTACCGCAACCGAAGTCGAGCACACGGGCGCCGAGCAGTTCGATCCCGACGCCGTCGAGAACGGGCTGCAGCGAGGCGAACGCGGCGCGCGAGTAGGCCCTCGTTCCCGGCTCCTCATCCCAGTGGTCGGCGTAGGTGTCCCAGACGTCATCCACGGCTACGCATCGTACCCAACCTTGGCGCCGGGCCTCGGTCTGGACCGGTCCGGGGGCACCCTGGTCTACTTCCACCGGTAGAGGTCGCCGGCACAGGAGAATCGATCGTGAATCAGTCCCTCGTCACCTACGAGGTGATCGACGACATCGGCGTCATCACGCTGAACCGGCCCGAGAAGATGAACGCCATGAGCGCCTCGCTGCTGGACGAGCTGGAGCAGCGGTTCGCGTCGGCCAAGGCCGACCCCGACGTGACGGTCGTTCTGCTCCAAGGGGCCGGCCGATCGTTCTGCGCCGGGTACGACCTCGCCCCCGACGACTGGATCCTGAGCCAGTACGGCGCCGACTTCGACGGCCCGGTCGACGCCGTCACCGACCGCGAGGACGTCACCGAGATCCTCGAACGATGGCTTCGGCTCTGGAAGTTCCCCAAACCGATCGTGGCCAAGGTCCAGGGCGTCTGCCTCGCCGGAGCCGGCGAGCTACTCGGGGTCGCCGACCTGGTCGTCGCCGCCTCCGACGCCCGTTTCGGCCATCCGGCCGGTCGCGACCTCGGCATCCCGGTGACCTTGTCCTTCTGGCCGATGCTGATCGGGATGCGCAAGACCAAGGAGCTGCTGTTCACCTCGAAGCTGATCGACGGGAACGAGGCCGAGCGCATCGGGCTCGTCAATCAGGCGGTGGCCCCCGACCAACTGGACGACGCCGCCTGGGCCCTGACCCGGGACGTGGCCCGCTCGGCTCCCACCGGGCTCAGGATGTCGAAACTGGCGACCAACCGGTGGTTCGAGAACATGGGCCTTTTGGCGTCGTGCTACTCGACGGCCGACCTGGACACGTTCTTCCACCAGAGCCCGAGCTACGTCGAGTTCTTCCGCGCCGTGCGTGAGGGCGGTATGCAGGAAGCGCTCCGTCGACGGGCCGAGAAGTACGGCTGACCGCCGGTCCGCGCCGCCGGGACTACTCCTGGACCAGCTCGATCAGGGTCCCGTAGGCCCCCTTGGGGTGCATGAAGGCGATGGTGGTGCCCCGGGAACCGGGGCGGGGCTCGTGGTCGATGGGCTTCGCTCCGGCGGCCACCATCGAGGCGATGGCCTCGGCGCAGTCGTCGACCCGATAGCCCACATGGTGCAGTCCCTCGCCCCGCTTGGCCAGGTACTTGCTGATGGGCGAATCCTCCCGGAACCCCGTGATCAGCTGAACGTAGCTGTCGGCCACCTTCAACAAGGCCTCGTCGACGCCGTCGCTCTCCACCCGCTCCCGGTGCTCCACCTCTGCTCCGAAGGCGTTCTGGTAGAACTCGATGGCCGCTTCCAGGTCGTGGACGGCGATGGCGACGTGGTCGATCTCGGTCAAGAGCATGGCGTCGATGCTACGAGACGACACGCGCCGGAAACCAACCGCCAGGCCGTGTCAGACTCGGATCATGAGCCAGGTGGACCCGCCCGACCCAGCGCCGCCGCCGATACCGGCCCCGCCTCCGGGGCCGGCCCACAGCCCGGTGTTCGACCAGGACCGGCAGCGGGCCGTCGACCGGATCCAACAGGCCCTGGCCGAGGATCGGCTGGAGTTCGAGGAGCTGGACGAGCGGCTCGCCGCCGTCTACGCCGCCGAGAACGCCGCCGCCCTGGAGCGGGTGGTGGCCGACCTGCCGGCCGTCGACACCCCTCCCCCGCCGCCGACGGCCCGCCATCCGGCGCCGACCTCGCGCGTCGCGCTCGTTGGCGACCTGAAGATCGGCGGTTGGCTCAACCTGGAACACGATCTGACCCTGTTCAGCGGCATCGGCGACACGCGGCTCGACCTGTCCGGGGCCCACGTCGGACCCCAGGGGGTCACCATCGACGTCTGGTCGCTCGTCGGCGACGCCGTGGTGATCGTGCCCGACGGGGCCCGGGTCAGCCTCGGCGGCACCACCGTCCTGGGCGACACCAGGGAGGCCATCGGCCCACCGGTGGCCGATGGGCCGGTCTTTCGGATCCGGGCCTACGGCCTGATCGGCGACGTCAAGGTGTACTCGCTGTCGCTGGTGCCCGAGGGCCGGCTGCGGCGGTGGTGGGCGTCGCTGCGCGGCAGAGGCTGACGGCGCCACCGACGCGGCCGACCGACGGCCCCGGGCAGCGTCAGTGTTCCTTGGCCGCCAGGACGCCGTCGGCCTCGAGGGCGGCGATCCGGGCCTCGTCATAGCCGAGGATCCCGCCCAGCACCTCCCGGTTGTGGGCCCCCACAGCGGGGGCCGGACCCTCGGCCGCCGGGACCGCGCCCGAGAACCGCATCGGGAACGCCGGCACCACGACCTCGTCGAGGCGAGGATCGGCAACCGTGCGGACCGCACCCCGCTCGGCGAAGTGGGGCAGGTCCCGGGCCGTGGCCGGGTCGACCACCGGGGCGCAAGGTACCCGGTGGCTCTCCAGGACTTCGAGCACCTCGGCGTCGGTGGCGAAGCCCGCCATCCACTCCTCGATCTCGGCCGTCAGGGCGTCGCGGTTCTGGATGCGGCCCAGCCCGTTCTCGAACCGGGGGTCCTCGGCCAACTCGGGGCGACCCATCGAGGCCCACAGCCCGTCTATCTGATTGGGGGCGCAGAAGATCACGATCCAGCCCTCGGGTCCCTTGAACACCCCGGCTGGTGACGCCGCCGAGTAGTGGCGACCACCGCGCACGGCCCGGAAGCCGGGATCGACCGATGGCCCGACGACCGCCAGCTCCTGCATATGGAACAGGGCGTCGACCATCGACACGTCGAGATGGCATCCCCGGCCGGTTCGATCCCGCTGATACAGGGCGTAGCCCAGACCGGCGAACGCGTGGACCCCGGCGTTGACGTCGCCTACGGCGTTGCCGGTGAAGGTGGGCGGCCCATCGGGATCGCCGGTGACGTGCATCAGGCCGGAATAGGCCTGGGCGATGAAGTCGAAGGCCGTCTTGTGGCTGAGGGGGCCCTCCTGACCGAAGCCGGTGACCGAGGCCATGATGATGGCCGGGTTGACGGCGGCCAGGTCGTCGTAGGCCAAGCCCCGGCGGGCCATGACCCCGGCCGAATAGTTCTCCACCACCACATCGACGTGGGGGATGAGGTCCTTGATGACGGCGATCCCCTCCGGCCGGCCCAGGTCCACACAGATGCTGCGCTTGCCCGTGTTCTGCTGCAGGTAGGCGCCGGCCCGCTTGTTGCGCCGAGGCAGACCGCCCCGTTGCGGATCACCGTGGGGGGCGACCTCGACCTTGATCACGTCGGCCCCCAGGTCGGCCAGCATCCGGGTGCACACCGGACCGGCCACGTACTGGGTGAAGTCGAGGACGGTCACGCCCTGGAGAATCGGCCCCGGGTCGTCTCCCGAGCCCGGGGAGGTGCGGTCGTCGGTCATGTCGCTCCCCTCGCCGGCGGACCGGTCACCATATGGCGCCGGCGGCCCGCAGGCCGGTGATCTCGTCGTCGTCGTAGCCGAGGTCGGCCAGGATGTCATCGGTGTCCTGGCCATAGGCGGCGGCCAGGCCCCGCACGCCCTTGAACCCGTCGATGTCGAACGGGGTCGGCGGCCCGACCCAACCGTCGTCGAAGTCGATCAGGTACTCGTTGGCCCGGACGTGCTCGTCGCCGGCCAGATCCTCCAGCCGGTTGACGGGCGCGACCCAGGCCCCGGCCTGGCGAAGTCGGGGCCACCAATGGGCCGTCGGTTCGGCGGCCAGCCGTTCGGCCACCAACGGCCGGAAGCTGTCCCGGTTGGCGATCACCTGGCTGAAGGTGGCGTAGCGCTCGTCGGCGAGGAGGGGCTCCAGGCCCAGGGCCTCCGCCACCGGGGGCCACTGGGGGCTCTGGAGTACGGCGATGGCGATCCAACCGTCGGCCGTGCGATAGACCGTGAACAGCGGGTTGGTGGTCCGGTCGGGGGCGAACCGCTCGGGGCGTTGACCGAGGTTGGCGGTCATGCCCACGTTCTGGAGCTGCATCCACAGCATGGTCTGGACCTGGGAGGTGGCGATCACACAGCCCTTGCCGGTGGTGGCCCGCTTGAGCAGGCCGGCCATGACCCCCGAAGCCATGTTGGTCCCGGTGAGGATGTCGCTCATCGACCCCGGCGGGTAGTTGGGGGTTCCGTCGGGCGAGGTCGTGTCCATGAAACCGGAATAGGCCATCCCCACCGTGTCCTGGCAGGGGTCGTCCTTGAGCGGACCACCGGCCCCGAAGCCGGCCCCCCGGCAGTAGACCAGGCGAGGGTTGACGGCGAGCAGGGTGTCCGGATCGGCCCCTTGGCGAACCAGGGCGACCTCGCGCATGTTGGTGACGAAGACGTCGGCGGCGGCGACCAGCCGGTGGAACACGGCGCGGCCCTCGTCGCTCACGATGTCGAGGGCCAGGGCCCGCTTGTTGCGGTTGAGCGAGGCGTAGAGCCAGTCCCGGCCCCGGTCGTCGAAGGTGACCCCGAAGACGCTGTGGAAGTTCCGCATGTGGTCCTCGGTGCCGACCTGTTCGATCTTGACCACCTCGGCCCCCAGCGCGCCGAGGGTCAGCCCGGCGATGGGGCCCTGCACGTACATCGACAGCTCGACGACCTTGACTCCGGCCAGTGGCGCGTCGAGCCCGTCCTCACCCGAGCCGGTCCCCCCGGCACCCCCGTCGTCGGTCATGGATGAAGGCTGCCACGGCGTACGCCGTGATGCCAGACGATGTCGACGGTGGGAACGCGCCAGGGGCGGGCCCGAAGGCCCGCCCCTGTTGTTGCCGCTTCTGCGACCTGCGATCGGTTCAGATCACTCGGCGTCCAGGTACTCGGCCACATCCTCGAGGCCGGCCTCGTGAGCCACCTCCTCGATGCGCTCGTAGCCGTGACCGTGCCCGTCCTTGACGTCCACGTCGAGGGCCACGTCGACCACGTCGTCGTTGCTGTAGTCCTCCTTGACGTAGGTGTCGGTGTTGAACGAGTCCTCGACGCCGACCTCGACGTCGACCGACCGGTCCTGATCGCCGTCACCGAACTCGGAGTTGGCGATGTGGCCGGCGTTGACGTTGCCGTCACCGATCACCGAACCCTGCGAGGCCACGGTGTTGCCGTCGCCGGTGGTGATGTTGTCGGCCCACACGCCGTCGGCCTGCACGTTGTCCGAGCCGGTCTGGAAGTTGCTGTCCCAGGCGCCCTCGGCCACGACGGCGCCGTCGTCGGCGTCGACGATGTTGGTGGTGTTGTACTGGTCGATGCCGCCCTTGATGCCGGCGTCGTCGTGCCCGTACTCGCCGTGGGCGGCCTCGCCACCGTCGGCGTAGAGGCTGTTGTCGACGTCGATGTAGTCACCCTCCTCCAGGGTGGCGTTCAGGCTCTGGGCGAACACGTCGGCCAGCTGCTGCGGGGTGTAGCCACCCTCGGCCGGCACGTCGTAGCTCTCGGTGGCGCCGGTCAGGGCGGCCACGACCTCGGCCTGGGCGTCGGCGTCCAGGTCGCTGGCGGCCAGGGCGTCGGCCAGCAGAGCGGCCGGGTCGATGTCCTCGACGGGCACGCCGCTGATCTGCGACTCGACGGTGTCGAGCGGGGCGGCCCGGAACTGCTCGAGGGCCTCCTCGTCACCATTGAGCATGGTGGTGAGCATGGCCACGAAGTCGGCGAGCTGATCCTGCATTTTGGGTCCCTCCAGTGGGTGGTGTGGTGTAGGTGGTGTGCGCTTGCTTGGGTGTCAACCTAGGACGACGCCGCTCCCGGTGGATCGGGGATTCCCCTAGTCATGTGGGGACCCTGTAGGGGGGGTACCGGACCCGGCGTCGAGCCCGTACCGAGCTTGTACCACACCGCATACCGCAGCGTCACCGGACCCCATCCGGTGACCAGGGTCACCACGTACTGTTCCCGTCACCTAGGGTCGTTCCATGACTTCCCCGGCTACCAACGACCCGTCCCCGCTCCCGGTCGAGGGGCGGGCCCTCCGCTCCACTGTGACCGACGATGGTCGGGTCGAACTCCGCATCGATCCGTTGACCATCGAGCGCATCAAGGACGAGCAGGTGGTCGTCCGGGTCGAGGCCTCACCCATCAACCCCTCGGATCTGGGGATGCTGCTGGCCGGGGCCGACCCGGCATCGGTCACCGGCGACGGGGGCACCACCTCCCTGACCCTCGGGCCGGGGGCGGCGTCGGCGGCCGAGGCCCGCCGCGGTCGGGCCATGCCGGTGGGCAATGAGGGCGCCGGGGTGGTGGTGGCAGCCGGTGACGACGAGGCGGCCCAGGCCCTGGTCGGTCGGACGGTGGCGGTGCTGGCCGGCGGGATGTACGCCACCCATCGGGTGGTGGCGGCCAGCGATTGCCTGGTGGTGGCCGACGGCACCGACCCCCGCGATGCCGCGTCGTGCTTCGTGAATCCCCTCACCGCTCTGGGCATGACCGAGACGATGCGCCTCGAAGGCCACACCGGCCTGGTCCACACCGCCGCCGCCTCCAACCTCGGTCGGATGCTGGTCCGGATCTGCGTGGCCGACGGCGTCCCCCTGGTGAACATCGTGAGGCGGGCCGAGCACGTCGCCCTCCTCCAGGACCTGGGCGCCACCCACGTCGTCGACTCCTCGGCCGATTCGTTCGCCGACGACCTCACCACGGCGCTGGCCGAGACCGGGGCCACCATCGCCTTCGACGCCATCGGCGGCGGGGAGCTGGCGTCCAGCATCCTGGCCTCCATGGAGCGGGCGGCCATGGCCGGGGCCGACGGGTTCGAACGCTACGGCTCGACCACCCACAAGCAGGTCTACATCTACGGCGGCCTCGACCGCGGTCCGACCACCCTCAACCGGACGTTCGGGATGGCGTGGTCGGTCGGGGGTTGGCTGCTGTTGCCGTTCCTGGCTCGGGTCGGCCCGGAGCGGGCGGCCGAGCTGCGTCAACGAGTGGCCGACGAGCTGACCACCACCTTCGCCAGCACCTACACCGACACCCTCACCCTGGACCAGGTACTGGATCCGGATCAGCTCCGGGCCTACACCCGCATGGCCACCGGGGAGAAGGTCCTGGTCACCCCCCAGGGGTGAGCGGTCCGGACTGATCGGGCGGTCCGGGTGAGGGGTCAGCGGTAGCGTCCGGCCAGGGCCTCGACCAGCCCCAGGTTGTCGGCCGTGACGAACCCGGGGCCCGTCGCCGTGAACGGACTGGCCGGGGCCAGGCCCTGGCGCAGCAGGTGGGTCAGGGCCACCACGGAGCCGTAGCCCTGCAGGTACGGCTGTTGGTCGATGCCGAACAGGGTGCGACCGCTGCGGATGTTGACCACGATCTCCTCGCCCAGGTCGAAGGTGCCGTGGCGGAAGGCGCCGTCGGGCAGTGCTGTCGCCGCGAAGTCGTAGAAGGGTCCGGCGGCGTTGGGGCCGAGGGTCAGGATCAGGTCGGTGTCGGGGTGGGCGGCGAAGAAGTCGGCGATGATCGAGGCCGATGTGGCACGATCGTCCGTCACTTCGAGGACCGAGACGGGGATGCCGGCTTCGTTGAGGGCATCACTGAAGCCGTTGCAGCGACGATCGAGCGAGCGCTGCCCCACCTGCTGATTGATACACACGCCTCGCGTGGTCCCGCCGGCCTCGATCAGCCTGTTGCCCCCCTGGAAGCCGCCGGCGTAGTCGTCCTGGCCGAAGAAGGTCAGGTAGTCGAGGCCGTCGACCCGGGGGCCGGCCCCCGAGTTGTAGGCCACAACCGGGATCCCGGCGTCGAGGGCGGCCTGGATCGACGGCCCCAGCACCTGCGGGTCGGTCACGGTGACGGCGATGCCGTCGGGCCTCGACGCCACGGCGTCGTCGATGAGGGTGGCCACCTGCTCCAGGTCGAACTCGTCCGGGCCCAGCAACACGTGTTCGACACCGAGTGCGGCGGCCGCCGCCGCCTGGCCCTCCCCCACCGGACACCAGAAGGCGTCCCAATCACACCGGGCATGCTGGACCGACACGATCCGCAACGGGCGGTCGGGATCGGGCTCGACCGAGAGGGTCTCGGCGGTGACGAAGCCGGGACCGGTCGGCGTGATCGGTGCGGCCGGGGCCAGCCCGTACCGGAGGAAGTTGGTGAGTACGGCCAGCGAGTTGAAGCCCTGCAGGTAGGGCTGCTGGTCGATCCCGAACAACGTTCGTCCGTCACCGATGGCGGCCGTGATCTCCTCGCCGAGGTCGAAGGTGCCGTGCACGATGGTGCGGTCCGACGGGTCGGAGACGGCGGTTGCGTCGTAGAAGGGCCGGGCGCTGTTGGGGCCCAGGGTCAGGACCATGTCGACGTCGGGATTGGCGGCCAGGAAGTCGGCCACGGCGGTGGCCGATGCGGCCCGGTCGTCGCTGATCTCCAGGACCACGGTCTCGGAGCCGGCCTGGGCCAGGGCGTCGGCGAAGCCCTCACAGCGGCGGTCGAGGGCGCGCTGGCCGACCTGCTGGTTGATACAGACCCCTCGGCCGACCCCGCCGGCCTCGATGAGCCGCTCGCCGCCCCGTAGACCTCCGGCGTACTCGTCCTGGCCGATGAAGGTGAGGTAGTCGATGCCGTCGGTGGCGGGATCCGATCCCGAGTTGTAGGCCACCACGGGAATGCCGGCCGCCACTGCGGCTTGGATCGGAGCCCGGAGGATCTCGGGGTCGGCGACGGCCACGGCGATGGCGTCGGGGCGGCCGGCCACGGCGTCGTCGATCAGCGCCGCCACCTGGTTCAGGTCGAAGGCGTCGGGGCCGACGACCGTGTGCTCGATCCCGAGGGCGGCCGCCGCGTCGTTCTGCCCGTCGAGCACGGTGCACCAGAACGAGTCCCAGTCACAGCGGGCGTGCTGGACCGACACGATCCGCAACGGACGATCGGGGTCTTGAGCCGGGGTGTTCGCCCCGGTGTCGATGCCGGTCGGCTCCTGAGCGGGCGGCGTCTGGTCGCCGTCGACGCCATCGGCGGCCTCTCCTCCACCATCGCCTGCGCCATCGCCTGCGCCATCGCCGACGCCATCGCCGCCGGTGCAGGCGACCACGGCCAGGAGCACGAGCGCGGCGAGGATCGCCATGATCGACCGCCGACGCCCCCGTCGGTCGCTGCTCCCGGTGTGCATCACCCGCCCCCTCAGTACCCGAGCGGCTCTCGGGTCATGACCAACTCGATCCGACGGTTGCGTTCGCGACCATCGTCGGTGTCGTTGGAGGCGACCGGTTGCGCCGCACCGAGGCCCACCGACCGCACGCGTTCGGGGTCGACCCCGGCGTCGATGACAGAGGCGGCAGCGGCCGCCGCCCGATCCTCGCTCAGGGCCAGGTTCAGCTCATCGGGACCCGTCGCATCGGTGTGCCCGGTGATGACCATCGACATCGTCGGCTCGCGGAGCATCGTGGTGGCCAGGTACTCGAGGGCCACGGCCAACTCCGGGCTGACCTCATCCGAGCCGGGGTCGAACGACGGGCCACCCGCAAGCTGGAATCGGAACTGCTCGCCGCCGAACTGCAGATCAACGTCGGCGAACCCATCGAAGGCGTCGAGCATGCGATCGGGCTCGAACATCCACAGGGCGGTCTCGGCCGTGGGCTCGACGGTCGAGGCGTCGATCACGTTCTCCTGGCCGTAGCGGGCGGCGGCGCTGGCCACGAAGCCGGCCCGCAGCTCCTCGGTGGGTAGGCCACCGGTGAGGGTCACCCCGTCTCCCTCGCGTTCGAAGAACCAGATGGCCGCTCGCAGGCTGGAGATCTCCACCCCTCGAATGTCGACGGGCAGCCCGCTGGCCTCCGACAGCAGTCGATCGACGTAGGTGACGTCGTCGGCGGCCCGAGCCCGCCCGGTGACCAGCACCCTGCCTTCGGTCACGATGGCCGTCACCTCCGACATCAGATGGAGCTGGGGGATCACCGCGACCGACGACGCCAGCCACGGCGGGGCCTGACCCAGGGTGGGATCGACCTGGACCTGCGACTGGACCCGCTCCCTCGAATAGGCGGCCTCGGCGGCGTCGGTCAGGGCCGACGACAGTTGCTCGTCCGGCACCCGACCGCTGACGACGAGCAGCTGCCCATCCCAGTCGAGGCGAACGTATGGCCCCGTCTCGGGCGCGCTGATCGGCAGGGCCGCCGGGGCGTCGATGGACGGAGCTGCCACCTCCGCCGCGTCCGGAACCGTCGATGCTGCGGGCTCGGACTGAGCCTGCTCGTCACCGAGGGCCTGGAAGGCGACAACCAGGGCGATGGCCAGCAGGGCACACCCGACGCCGATCCCGACCAGGGCCGCCACCGGCCACGGGCCCTGCGATGACCTGCTGGGCCGACGATCGACCTGGAAGCCGGCGGGACGTACCGGAGCGGGCTGCGCCGGCCGTTCACCCGTGACAGGGAGCGGCCGCATCCGCACCGGGGCCCAGACGTCCTCCTCCGCCACGACGTCGACGTCGACGTCGACGTCGTGGTCGTGGTCGAGGTCGTCCTCGTCGGCCGGGGCGACCTCGCGGCTCATCGTGGTGGGTAGCGGCGCGGGCTGAGGACGGCGCTGCGCCGGGTCAGGCCCGCCCGTGGTCCCCCAACCACCCTCCGTCGACATCGATGAGCACCCTACAGCAGATTGGAGCGCTCCATCTGATGGTTGCCATCTGAATGACAGCTGGCACCTCGGGCCGCGAGGTTGGCGCTACCCCCGGCCGTGGCGGAGCAGGCGGCCCGGGGTGGCGCCGGTGCACTCGCCGTCGTCGAAGGTGACCTCGCCGTTGACGATGATCTTGTCGTAGCCCTCGGCCCGCTGGACCCGTCGCCACTCGCCTCCCGGCAGGTCGTGCTCGACCGACCCGATCCAGGGTGGGTCGATGGCCAACTCCTCCAGGTCGTACACGACCACGTCGGCCGCCTTGCCCTCGGACAGGGTCCCCCGATCCCGGAAGCCGGCGGCATGGGCCGGCAGGTTCGAGAGCCGGTAGTGGGCCTCCTCCAGGGTCACGGTGGCCTCGTCCCGCACCAGCCAGGTCAAGAAGTCGGTGGTGTAGGCCCCGCCGGTGAAGAACTTGGTGTGGGCCCCACCGTCGGACACCCCGGGAATGGCGTAGGGGTTGTGCATCATCTCGGCCATGAACTCGGCGTTCGAGCCCTTGTCCGGTCCCAGGAACTCGACGTTCAGATCGCCGGCCAGCGAGAGGTCGAGCATGACCTCGATGTGGTGCTTGTCCTCGGCGGCGGCGATGTCACCCACCGATCGACCCACGTACTGCTGCAGGTCGGCCTCGCGGTTGACGCCCTGGACCACCAGGCTCTTGGGGTTGCCACCGACCCCGGCCTGGATGACCTGGAGTCGGCGGTCGGCCTCGTCGGTCTCCTCGACCAGCGCCCGCCGCAGCTCCGGATCGCGCATCTTGGCCATGCGCTCCTCCTTGGTGCCGGTGGTGACGGCCCGCCAGGCCGGGGAGGCGTCGTACAGGTTCCAGTGCTCCAGGGTGAAGGCGAACCCGGCCCGACCCGTCCCGCACTGGGCGTAGAGGGGGAGGCCCTGGTCCCGGCACTTGTCGATCCAGCGCAGGGGCCGACGGTGGACCTCGGGGTCCTTGCGGGAGGGGGCCACCACGTTGTGCAGCACCGGCCGCCGGGCGGTGTCGGCCAGCTTCTCCAGGAAGGCCAGGTCGGCCCGGATGTCACCC
The DNA here is from genome assembly GCA_965263455.1 of Acidimicrobiales bacterium. Taxonomy (GTDB): domain Bacteria; phylum Actinomycetota; class Acidimicrobiia; order Acidimicrobiales; family SZUA-35; genus CADEDH01. The sequence continues at coordinate 3,404,506 of CBDHHN010000004.1, read as the reverse complement.
GCGGCCTGGGTGATCTGGATGAAGCCCTCGTCCCGCTCGGCCAACACCTGGGCCAGCGCCAGGATGTCGTCGTCGTGCATGATGTCGGTGACCATGGGCGAGCCGTCGTAGTCGGCCTGGACCGAGTCGGGGCCCAGGCGCTGGATGGAGAAGCCGCACAGTCCGGCGTCCATGCCCTCTCGCAACAGGCGCTGCATCTCGGCCCGCTCGGCCGCCGAGGCGGGCTCACCGGCCTTGGCCTTCTCCAGACCCATCACGTAGGTCATGAGCGAGGCAGTGGGCATGTACTGGATGCAGTTGACGCCCTTGTCCTGGCGCTCCAGCGAGTCCAGGTACTCGGGGATGGTCTCCCAGTCCCAGTCCATGCCCTGACGCATCGACTCGAACGGGATGGCCTCGGTCCGGGTCATGGTCAGCATCGACCGCTCCCGGAACTCGGGCTTCACCGGGGCGAACCCGAAGCCGCAGTTGCCGAGCACCACGCTGGTCACCCCGTGGTAGCCGGAGATGGTGCACCACGGGTCCCAGCGGATCTGGGCGTCGTAGTGGGTGTGCAGGTCGACGAAGCCCGGCGCCACGATCTTGCCCGTGGCGTCAATCACGGTGTCGGCTGTGCCCTCCGATCGTCCCCCGATGCGGGCGATGCGCCCGTCCTTGATCCAGACGTCGCCCTGGTACCTGGGTACCCGGGTGCCGTCGACGATCGTGCCTCCGGTGATGTGGATGTCGTACTCGGCCATGATCGCGTCCCCCTTGTGTGCGATCGGGGGCGACCGGTACAGGGCCGGCCGCCGTCCCCTACCGCAACGCTAGGGACGGCGGGGCGCGTTGTTCAAGCGGAGGGCGTGACCGGGACCGCAGGCGGGGCGCTCTCAGGCCCGGCGGGATCCCGGGCCCGAGACCAGGGCCGCGGCCACGGCCCGGGCCGCCGTGGTGGCCGCTTCGACGTCCACGCCGCCGATGCTCAGCCTGATCCCGGGCGGGGACGAGAGTCGGAACCGGGACCCGGCCTGCACCGCCAGCCCCTGCCGGTCGAGCGTGGTGACCACGGCCGCCTCGTCGGACACCGGCACCCAGACGTTCAGACCGGACCGGCCGTGCACCTCGATGCCGGCCTCGGTCAGGACGGTGGCGGCGGCCAGTCGGCGCTGGGCGTAGGCGGTGGCCGCCCGGTCGAGCAGCGTGGCCACCTCGACCGACGCCAGCTGGCTGGCCACCAACTGCTGCAACAGGCCGCTGACCCACCCGGCTCCGGCGGCCTGCCGGGCGGCCACCCGACCGACGGTGACCTCATCGCCGACCAGGGCCGCCACCCGCAGGTCGGGGCCGAGGGTCTTCGCCATCGATCGGATGGTGACCCAGGGCCCCTCCTTCGGCCCCAGATGGTGGAAGGGCTGTCCGGCGATGGGGCCGGCGTGGTCGTCCTCCACCATGAGGACGTCGGGATGGCGGGCCAGCACGGCCCGCAGGGCCTCGGCCCGCTCGTGGTCGAAGGCGGCTCCCGTCGGGTTCTGGGCCCGGGGGGTGACGATGACGGCCCGGGCCCCGGCGTCGAGGGCGGTTGCCACCGCCTCCGGATCGACACCGAGGCGGTCGACGGGCACCGGGACGACGCCCAGGCCCATGGCCGCCAGCAGTTGGAAGACGGCGGCGTAGCCGGGATCCTCGACCACGACCCGGTCGCCGGGTCGGACCCGGGCGTTGAGAGCTCGCTCCAAGCCGTCGAGGGCACCGCCGACCACGGCCAGATGATCGGGGGCCACACCGTCGGCGGCCAGGTCGGCGGCCAGTGCCTCGCCGAGCGGGGCCCAGACCGCCGGCTCGCCGTAGAGCCGGGGTCGGAGGTCGAGGGTGGCCGTCGCCGGAGCCAACGGCGGCAACAGATCGGGGTCGGGGTTGCCCGAGCCCAGGTCGAGGGCGCCGGGAGCCAGGGGCTGCTCCGGAGGCGCCGCGGCCCACCCCGGGGCCTCGGCCACGAACGTGCCCCGACGGCCTCGACCCACCACGACCCCCCGGTCCCCGAGGATGCGGTAGGCGGCGGCCACCGTGTTGGGAGCCAACCCGAGCGAGGCGGCCAGGGACCGGACCGGCTCCAGGCGTTGACCGGGAGCGAGTGAGCCGTTGAGGACCCGGCGCTCGATGTCGGTCGCCAGGGCGCCGGCCGTGCGGGGGCCCGACGGCGGGTCGGTGGTGGTGACGTCGTCGCTCACGTCGACACCGGCGCGGACCGAACCCGGTTGCCCCCTGTCGCCGCAGGAGGTAGCGTCATCGGTACATTCTGGTACATACGTCTGATTGTATCAGAACATTGACCCAGAACCTTGAATCAGAACATCGAGACCAGTAGCGGAAGAGTCCGAATCACAACGTTCGGTTAGACCATGCAGCCAGACCGGCCGCCGAGGTAGCCCATGTCCATCACCACCCGATCCGCCGTCACCGAGGTACCGGCCGCCGAGCCATCGGTGGCCCGGGCCCACTTCGAACACCTGCTGGCGGTCGAGACCGACTGCGCCGACGTCAACGTCGCCCTCGGCAGCGGCGCCGACGACTTCGTGCTGCTCGACGTCCGCTCTCCTGCCGCCTTCGCCGCCGGCCACGTCGACGGCGCCGTCAACCTGCCCACGGCCGACATCGACGCCGCCACCCTCGCCGCCTGGGACCGCGGCCGGACCCTGGTCGTGTACTGCGCCGGCCCCCACTGCAACGGCGCCGACAAGGCGGCGGCCCGCATCGCCGCCCTCGGCCGTCCGGTCAAGAAGATGATCGGCGGAGTCACCGGCTGGCTCGACGAGGGTCTCACCCTCACCCCCACCCCCACCCCCGACCAAGGAGCATCATGACCGACACCGCCGACGAACTGCGCAGCGACCGGACCACGATCAAGCGGCTGCCGGCCCGGGCCCACTACGACCGGGACACCGTGCACGCCATCCTCGACCAGGCCTACGTGTGTCACGTCGGGGTTGTGGTGGACGACCAGCCCATCGTCATCCCCACCCTCCACGCCCGGGTCGATGACCAACTCCTGCTCCACGGCTCGCCCGCCAGCCGGCTCCTGCGCCAGGCCAAGACCCAGGACATCTGCGTCACCGCCACCCTGGTCGACGGCTGGGTCCTGGCCCGCTCCGCCTTCCACCACTCGATGAACTACCGGTCGGTCACCGTCATGGGTCGGCCCGAGGTCGTTCCCGACGACGAGAAGGCCGAACTGCTCGACGCCCTCGTCGAGCGCCTGGTGCCGGGCCGCATCCCCTTCCTCCGGCCCATGACCGACAAGGAGGTCCGGGCCACCACCGTGTTGCGCCTGCCCATCACCGAGGCGGCGGCCAAGGTCCGCACCGGGGGTCCCGGCGACGACGAGGAGGACTACGACCTCCCGATCTGGGCCGGGGTGGTTCCAGTCCAGGAGACCGTCGGCGCCCCCATCACCGACCCGGCCATGCGCATGGAGGTGGAGATCCCGGACCACGTCCGCAACTTCCGGGCCTGACCCGCCCCCACCACCGGCCGGGGCCGTCGACCCCGGCCGGTCTCAACGGCCGTGCTGGTGTTCGTTCTGGGGGCCGTCCAGGACGAGGGTGTCGCCGACCTTGACGAACCGGCCGCCGAAGGCCCGACGCAGGTTGTGCTCGGTCAACACCTCGCCCGGGACGCCGAAGGCGATGCAGGTGGTGGCCAACAGCAGGACCAGGTCGGCCTGGGCCGCCTCGGCGAAACTGTGGGTGGAGACGATCGTCGTCCGCCCCGCCTCGTTGGCCCGGTCCAGGGCGTCGGTGATCAGCGCCTGCGACACGACATCGAGCCCGGTGACCGGCTCGTCCAGGAGGAGCACGTCGGCCTCCTGGGCCAGGCCCTGGGCCACGAACGCCCGCTGCCGCTGCCCGCCCGACAGATGATGGATCTGCCGGTCGACCAGATCGGCCAGGTCGAGGGCGACCAGCACCTCGCCCACGGCCCGTCGATCTGTGGGCCCGAGCCGGCCGAGCACCCCGACCCGGGCGTAGCGGGCCATGGTCACGGTGTCGCGCACGGTCAGGGGCAGGCTGGGATCGACGTCGGTCGACTGGAGCACGATGGCGACCGAGCGGCCGGAGAGGTCGATGCTCCCCGAAGCCGGCTCCAGGATCCCGGCCAGCACCTTGAGCAGGGTCGACTTGCCCGAACCGTTGGGGCCGATGACGGCCACCGAACGACCGGCGGGAATCTCGGCGGTGACCCCGTCCAGCGCAACGACCGACCCGAAGCGAACGGCCAGGCCGTCGAGTCGGAGAGGAGGAGCCACGCCGCGATGATACCGAGTCTCATTTCAGACCCGTCCAGCCGGTACAGTGGCCGGGTGCTGGAGGCGTTCGAGCCCGAGTTCATGCAGCGGGCCCTGATCGCCGGCCTCCTGGCCGTCGTGGCCACCTCGCTCGTCGGCACCTGGGTGGTCCTGCGAGGTCTGGCCTTCCTGGGCGACGCCCTGGCCCACGGCGTCATCCCCGGCATCGCCCTGGCCGTGCTGTGGGGATTCAGCCCGATCGTGGGAGCATTGGTCGCAGCCGCCGTGATGGCCGGCCTGGTGACGCTCGTCTCGTCGCGGCCCACCGTGCGGGAGGACACCGGCATCGGACTGCTCTTCGTGGGCATGCTGTCGCTCGGCATCGTGATCGTGTCGAAGGCCCGATCGTTCGCCACCGAGGTCACGTCCCTGCTCTTCGGCGACAGTCTGGGCGTGAGTTGGTCCGACATCACCGGCCAGCTGGTGGCCACCGTGATCGTGATCGTCGCCACCGTGGTCCTCTACCGGCCGTTCCTGGCCCTCACGTTCAATCCGCTCAAGGCCCAGAGCCTCGGACTCCATCCTCGCTGGGCCCACCCGGCGATGATGGTCCTGCTGGCCCTCAGCATCGTGGCCAGCTTCCAGTCCGTGGGCACCCTGCTGGTGTTCGGTCTGCTCGTCGGCCCCCCGGCCACCGCCTCGCTGGTCACGAAGCGCATACCGGTCATGATGCTGGCCTCGATCGGTTTCGGCTCGGTCGCCGTCACCGCCGGCCTGGCCGCCAGCTTCCACTTCAGCACCGCCGGCGGCGCCACCATGGCCGGCCTCAGCGTGATCCAGTTCTTCATCGTGCTCGCGGTCACCGAGCTCACCGCCCGCATCCGCCGGCCGGACCATTCCCTGGCGGCGGGCTCGATCAGCGGTCCCTGATCGCCCCCTCGGCCCGTCGGACGGCATCGGGGAACTGCCAAGGGCGACGGCCGGAACCTACGATCGGGCGATGGAACCAGCAGACAGGACCGCGATCGTGACCGGTGGGGCCTCGGGCATCGGCGAGGCCATCGCCGAGGCCTTCGTGGCCGAGGGGGCCCGAGCGGTGGTGGTGGCCGACCGCGACGGCGATGGGGCGCAACGGGTGGCCGACCGCCTCGGGCCCACCGCCACCGGCGCCGCCCTCGACGTGGCCGACGAGGACGCCATCCGCCGACTGGTGGCCGAGACCGAGGCCGCCCACGGGCCGATCGACATCTTCGTGTCCAACGCCGGCTATGCCCTGGGAGGTGGGATCGACCTGCCCGACGAGGAGTGGTTCCGCATGATGGACGTCCACGTCTGGTCGCATCTGTATGCGGCACGCGCCGTCATCCCCGGCATGGTGGAACGGGGCGAGGGCTACCTGCTCAACACCGCCTCGGCTGCCGGACTGCTGACCCAGATGGACTCGGGCCCCTACGCCGTGTCGAAGCACGCCGCCGTGGCCCTGGCCGAATGGCTGGCCATCAACTACGGCGACCGGGGGGTGAAGGTCTCGGTCCTGTGCCCCCAGGCGGTGCGGACCAACATCCTGGGCGACCCGAGTGCGCTCGCCGATCGGGAGGGCGGCCGGCAGGCCGGCGGCGACGGGGTGCTCGAACCCGAGGACGCGGCACGGGCCTGCCTGGAGGCCATGCGGGCCGAACGGTTCCTGGTCCTCCCCCACGCTGAGGTCGCCACCTACTTCAAGCGCAAGGCCGACGACTACGACCGCTGGCTTGGCGGTATGCGCCGGTTCCGGCGCCGTCTCGGAGGTAGGTAGGCGGACACACGGGAACCGGCCCGGACGAGACGCGGAACGGACGACCGGGACGATGGGGGCGGCCGGCGGACGGACCGACGGATGATGGCGCGTGGAGGACGTCGGAGCCGCCCACCGGCCGCGGAGCGGGCCCCTAGCGAGTCCGCTCGATGGTGCGGGCCACCACGTTCTCCAACAACTCCTGGCGACCCGAACGTCGGGTCGGCGTCGGAGCGGTGAGGGCCCGTTCGTGCAGCGAGGCCAGATCGGTCCGGCCGTCGAGGATGTCACGCCCCAGGGGTTCGTCCCAGCCCTCGTAGCGTCGGGTGAGTGCGGCGTCGAGCCCGCCGTGTTCGATGAGGGCGGCCGCCGCCAACAGGGAGCGGGCCATGGTGTCCATGCCCCCGATGTGGGCGTGGAACAGGTCCTCGCGATCGATGGACTGGCGGCGGAGCTTGGCGTCGAAGTTCAGTCCGCCGGTCGTGAACCCGCCTCCCTTGAGGATCTCGTACATCCCCAGCGTCATCTGCTCGACCGACACCGGGAACCGGTCGACGTCCCAGCCCAGACGGTCGTCGCCGGCGTTGGCGTCGATCGACCCGAAGGTGCCACCGTTCACGGCGGCCGCCACCTCGTGGGCGAAGTCGTGGCCCGACAGGGTGGCGTGGTTGACCTCGATGTTGACGTGGACCTCGCCCAGCAGGTCGTAGCGTCGAAGGAACCCCTCCACCGCAGCCACGTCGAAGTCGTACTGGTGCTTGGTCGGTTCGAACGGCTTGGGCTCGATGAGGATCAAGCCATCGAACCCGATCCGCTGCTTGTGCTCCACCACCAGGTGCAGGAACCGGCCCAACTGGTCGAGTTCGCGCCCCAGGTCGGTGTTGAGGAGCGTTTCGTAGCCCTCGCGGCCACCCCAGAGGACGTAGTTGGCGCCACCCAGCCGGTGGGTGACCTCCAGACAATGGGCCACCTGGCCGGCGGCCAGGGCGAACACCTCGGGATCGGGGTTGGTGGCGGCGCCGGCCTGGTACACGGGGCTCGAGAACAGATTGGCCGTGCCCCACAGGAGGCCGACACCGGTCCGCTCCATGTGGGCCGCCGCCTCCTCGGCCAACTCGTCGAGGTTGGCCGCCGACTCCTTGAACGACGATCCCTCGGGCGCCAGGTCCCGATCGTGGAAGCAGAAGTAGGGCACACCGAGCTTCTCGAAGAACTCGAAGGCGGCCGTCATCTTGTGGCGGGCGGCCTCGACCGGATCCGTCGACGCCCCGAGCCACGGCCGATCGAGGGTCCCGGCCCCGAAGATGTCGAACCCGTCCCAGTTGAAGCTGTGCCAGTAGCAGACGGCAAAGCGAAGGTGGTCCTCCATGCGCTTGCCGAGGACGACACGGTCGGCGTCGTACCAGCGGAAGGCCAGGGGATTGTCGGACTCCGGTCCCTCGTAGCGAACCCGATGGGGGACGGTGTGGAAGAAGGGGGCCATGGCGTACTCCTGTCGGTTGCGGTGGGGCGTCAGCGGGCCGGGGCGGCGGCCGGCACCGGGTGGTCGTCGCCGTCGAGCCGGAGGTCGAGGCGGCAGGGCAGGTCGTCGGCCGACTGGCCAACGGCCAGGGTCACGGTGCCGGCCTCGACGACCCGGGCCATGTCCCGCCCCAGGAGGGCCAGACGATCGAGCGGGACCTCGATCTCGACCGGGGCGGTGACCCCGGGTTCGAGGCGGAGCCGACGGAACCAGATCAGGCGCCGGGCCGGGCGGACCACGGAGGCCGCGGCCTGTTCGGCGAAGACCTGGAGCACGGTGGTGCCGGGGCGGTCGCCGGTGTTGGTCACCTCGGCCCTCAGGGTCACGACCTCGTCGGTGGTGGCCGCCCGGCGGGGGCCGCTCAGGCCACCGACGGCGAAGGTCGTGTAACCCAGCCCGTGGCCGAAGCACCACTGGGGCCGATGGCTCTCGTCGACGTAGTCGCCCCACCAGCGGGACCGGACGCTCGACGGGTTGTGGGCATAGTGGATGGGGATCTGGCCGACATGGCGGGGCACGGTGACGGGCAGTCGGCCCTCCGGCTCGAGCCGACCGAGGAGGATCTCGGCCAGGGCGGTCCCGCCGGCCTCGCCCGGGGGCACCGACCACAGGATGGCGTCGACGTGCTCGGCCGCCCACGCCAGGGTGTTGGGGCGGCCGCTGATCACCAGCAACACCACCGGGGTGCCGGTGGCCGCCACCGCCTCGAGCAACTGCTGTTGGACCCCGGGGAGGTCGAGATCGACCCGATCCCGAGACTCGCCGGTGGTGCACTCGGGGGTCAGCCCCGACCGTTCGCCCACCACCACGAGGGCCACGTCGGCCCCCCGGGCGGCGGCGACGGCGGCCGGGAGGCCCGAGGTGTCGTCACCGGTGAGGGTGCACCCGGGGACGTGATCCACGGTCACCCCGAGGCCCACGAGCCCGTCGAGTACCGAGTCGACCCCCTCCAGATCCGGCCGCAGCTCCAGGTGCTTGGGGACCGGCCGGTCGAAGGCGTCGACATCGTCCTTCTGAGCCGCCAGCAGTTCCTGGTGGGCCACGTGGCTGTAGTCGCCGGCCAGGGCGCGGGCGTCGTCGGCGTTGGGGCCGATGACGGCAACCCGGGCCTCGGGCGAAAGCGGGAGCAGGCCGTTCCGGTTCTGGACGCAGGTCACGGCGGCCACGGCCGAGCGTACGGCCACCGACCGGGCTCGCTCGTCGTGGACGGTGACCCGACCGGCGTCGACGAAGGGGTGGTCGAACAGACCGAGCGCGAACTTCTGGGTCAGGACCCGGGCCGTGGCCAGGTCCACCTCGGTCTCGGCCAGGCGCCCGCTGCGCACGGCCCGCAGCAGCGGCTCCCCGAAGGCGGACGTCTCGGGCAACTCGACGTCGAGGCCGGCCTGGAGCGAGGCCACGGCGGCGGCCTCGTAGTCGGCCACGACCCGATGGGCGTCGACCAACTCCTCGACCCCGTTGTAGTCGGACACGATCGTGCCGTCGAAGCCCCACTGGTCCCGGAGCAGTTCGGTCAGCAGCCAACGGTTGGCGATGCAGGGGATCCCGTCCAGGTCGTGGTAGGCGTGCATCACCGCCCCCACCCGGCCGTGGCGGACGGCCTGCTCGAAGGGCGGGAGGTAGACCTCGGCGAACTCACGGGCCCCGAAGTGGGGCGAGGCGGCGTTGCGCCCACCCTCGGGAGAGCCGTGGCCGGCGAAGTGCTTGGCCGTGGCCAGGATCCCGGTGCCGTCGCCGTGATGCTGCAGACCCTCGGTGAGGGCCAGCCCCAGGACCGAGACCAGGTGGGGGTCCTCGCCGAAGGTCTCCTCGATCCGACCCCATCGAGGGTCACGGGCCACGTCGAGCACGGGCCCGAGGCCGAGATGGGCTCCGGCGGCCCGCATCTGGTCGGCGATGACCTCGCCCATGGCCCGAACCAGTTCGGGATCCCAGGCCATGGCCAGGCCGAGGCTCTGGGCGAACATCGTCCCGTCGCGGACCATGTAGCCGTGGAGGCACTCCTCGTGGACGACGGCCGGGATGCCGAGGCGGGTCTCGTTGCACAGGTAGTGCTGGACCCCGTTTGCCACATCGGCCACCGTTGCCCGGTCGAGGGCGGTGCGGCCCGCCAGGCGTGTGACCTGGCCGATGCCATGGCCGACGTACTTGGTCAGGTGGGCCGGTTCCAGACCGTCGGGGCCCATCAGCTCGGAGGCGAGGACGCTGCCCAGCTGGGCCGCCTTCTCCTCCAACGTCATACGGGCCAGAAGGTCCGCCACTCGCTCGGAGGCGGGGCGGGACGAATCGCGATAGGTCATCGGAGGGCGCCCTCCATGACGCCGGCGACGATCTGTCGTCCGAGGAGGACGAAGAGCAGGAGCAGGGGCAGGGTGGCCAGGAAGGTCCCGTTCATCTGGACACCGAAGTCGGTGGTGTAGGCCTGGTTCTGGAGCTGACGAAGGGCGACCTGGACGGTGTGGCTGTCGGGATCGCTGAGAGCGATCAGGGGCCAGAAGAAGTCGTTCCAGGCGAACATGAAGGCGAACAGGCCGAGGACGGCGGCGCCACCCCGGATCAGGGGCAGCACGACCTGGAGGTAGATACGGAAGGTGGAGGCGCCGTCGATGGTGCCGGCCTCGATCAACTCGTCCGGCACCGTGCCGTCGATCAGCTGGCGCATCCAGAAGACCCCGAAGGCGCTGACCACGCTGGGGGCGATCACGGCCTGCAGGGTGCTGGCCCAACCCAGGTCGGAGATGAGGATGAACAGCGGCACCACCCCGAGCTGGGGCGGGATCATCATCGTCAGGATGACCAGCACCATCAGCACGTTGCGGCCGGGGAACCGGAGCTTGGCGAAGGCGAACCCGGCCAGGGTCGAGAACAGCACCTGACCGAAGGCAACCAGCGAGGCCACGATGACCGAATTGAGCAGGGCTCGGCCGAACGAGCTGCGGTCGAAGACCTCGCCCGCCAGATTGCCGAAGTTGGTGCCGGGGGCGAGCCGTGGGGGGACGTCGTTGATGGCGGACGAGTCGTTCGATCCTACGACAAACATCCACCAGAGAGGGAACAACGACAACAGCACGGTCGCCCCCAGCACCAGATAGGTGAACCAGCCGGGTGTGGCCAGTGGGGTCCGACGGTTCATGACTGGGAGATCCTCCTGACGAGGAAGAAATTGACGACGGCGAACAGGGCGATCATGGCCACCAGCAACCAGGCGATGGCCGAGGCGTAGCCGAAGTTGAAGCGGCGGAAGCCCTGCTCGTAGAGGAACAGGGTCATGGTCTGGAACTGGCGGCCCGAGCCGCCCTCGGTCCCCCGGTCGGCACCGAACACCAGCGGCTCGGCGAAGATCTGCAGACCGCCGATGGTCGAGATGATGGCGGTGAAGATGATGGTCGAGCGGAGCTGGGGGATGGTGACGTGGATGAACTGACGCCACTTGTTGGCGCCGTCCAGCATCGCCGCCTCGTACAACTGCTGAGGGATGGCCTGCATGGCGGCCAGGTAGATCAGGGCGTTGTAGCCGGTCCAGCGCCAGGCCACCATCGTGGCGATGGCGACGTGCGAACTCAGGCGTCCGGCCCGCCAGTCGATGCGCTCGAGGCCGACCAGCTCCAGCAGCCAGTTCACCACCCCGTAGTCCCGACCGAAGATCGAGGTGAACACGATGGCGACGGCCAGGACCGACGTCACGTTGGGGACCAGGACGGCCATACGGAAGAACGTCTTGCCCCGCAGGCTGGCCTGGTTCAGGATCTGGGCCAGCCCGAGGGCGGCCAGCAACTGGGGGACGGTCGACAGCACCCAGATGCTCAGCGTGTTCTCGACCGCGTTCCACAGGCGGGGGTCGTTGAACAGCAACTTCTCGTAGTTGTCGAGCCCCACGAAGGTCCGGGTGCCGATCGGGTCCCACTCGTGGAGGGAGACCCAGGCCGTGTAGACCAGCGGGTACACCCCGAACAGGGCGAACACCAGGAAGAAGGGGGCGATGTAGAGGTAGGGGGTGATCCGTCGCTTGAACCGGGCCCAACGGGCCCCGGGCGGTTCGATCGGCTCGGGCCGGGCGATGGGGTCCCCGCCCCCGTCGACCACGGCCGTGGTCGACGGGGACTCGGGGGAGGCGCCGGACGGGGCCGGGGCGACATCGGCCCCGTCGCCGACCGACGTCGGCTCCGCCCCGGCGGCCCGGGCGGAGCGGGTGGGCCCGCTCGGACCGCTGGGGGTCATCAGCCGATCTCCAGGGCGATGGCGTCGAGCGCCATCTGCCACGCACCGTCGGCGTCGGTGTTGCCGTTCTCGAACTCACCGAGAGCCCCGGTGAACTCCCGGAGGAAGGTCCGCTGGTCGACACCCTCGAACTGGGGCTCGACCGAGAGGATCGACTCGGCGTACAGGGCACCGACGGTGGCGCCGCTGAAGTGGTCGTTCTGGAACTCCAGGATCTCCGGGCTGTCGTACAGCGAGCTGATCGACGGGAAGTTGCCGAAGTCCTGGAAGATCGTCGCCTGCTGGTCGGCGGTGGAGATGAACGAGATCAGCTCCCAGGCCAGGTCGGCGTTCTCGGCCTCGGCCGGGATGGTGAGCTGCGAGCCGCCCCAGTTGCCGCCCCCCTCGGGGAAGCGGGCCAGGTTCCAGCTACCGGCGGTGTCGGGGGCCTGACCGGCGATGTAGTTCATCATCCAGGCCGGGGCCAGCTGCACCGCGTAGTCGCCGTTGCTCATGGCCGCATTCCACTCGGGGCTGAAGGCCCCGATGTTGGCCGACAGGCCGCGGTCGACGGCGTCGGTGGCGATGGCCCAGGCGTTCTGGACGTGGTCGCTCTCGAGGGCGATCTCACCGTCGGGGGTGTAGAAGCCCTGGGGGCCCTGCTTCACGATGGACTCGAACAGCAGGCCGGAGGAGTCGATGTAGGCGTTGCCGGTGGCGGCGACGTACTGATCACCGACGTCCAGGAAGTCCTCCCAGGTCGTCATCAGCGCCGCGACCTCGTCGGGGTCGGTGGGCAGGCCGGCCTCGGAGAACAGGTCCGACCGGTAGGCCACGTTCAGGCCGCCGACGTCGGTGGGGATACCGACGACCTCACCGCTGGTGGCCACGCCGTGCTCCCACCGGAAGGGGATGAACTCGGACTCGAGGTCACCGGCGCCATAGTCCCGCAGGTCGGTGAAGTTGGCCGGGTTGGCCTTGAACAGCGAGCTGTATCCGACCTCGAGCAGGGCGATGTCGGGGACCTCGCCCGACACGAAGCCGGCCAGAAGCTTCTCGTGGTGCTCGTCGAAGCCGGCCACGATCACCTCGACGGTGACCCCCGGGTTGGCCTCCTCGAAGGCGGCGATGGCGTTGTCGTGACCGGAGCCACCGAAGGTCCACCAGGTGAGGGTTACCTCTTCGCCGGTGGCGGCCTGCTCGTCCGATGACCCGTCGTCGTCGTCGGAGGCGGCGTCGCTCGACGCGTCCTCGTTGTCGGAGGAGGTTTCGGACGAGGTGTCGTCGTCGGTGCCCTCCTCGTCGTCATCGCCGCCGCCACAGGCGGCGACCAGCAGGGCCAGGGCGGCCAACACCGCCAGCAGCCTTCTCAGTTCCTTCATGGTTCTCTCCTCTGGTGGGCCGAACCCCGAGCAGGGCCCTGACCCCTCCTTGCACACGTTTGCAGTACGGTGCACCCTATGACCGATTGCACACGTGTGCAAGAGCGCCGAAAGGAAATCTTCGTTCCCTGTTGGCCGAACCGACACCATCGACCGCCGGTCCCCCGATCGGCGGGTTGCGGACCTTCGAGGCCCAACCTGCTACAACGGAGGGCCGCGCCGGGCCGGGCCCCAGGCGGCGGCTCCGGGCCCGGTTTCACCAGCGAAGCCTGAACACGTGACGAACCAGCAGAACAACGACACCGAGCCCCCTGGAGCCTCCGAGCCCGACCGGCCCGACGGTGGGCCGAGCCAGTCCCGAGCCACCATCGTGGACGTGGCCCGGGCCGCCGGCGTCTCCCATTCCACCGTGTCGCGGGTCCTCAACGGCCATCCCCACATCCGGGCCGAGACCCGGACCAGGGTCGAGGAGGCCCTCACCTCACTGGGGTATGTGGCCAACCTCTCGGCCCGCAGCCTGGCCGGTGGCCGGGTGGGGGTGGTCGGACTGGTGGTGTTCGACCTGGAGAGCGCCTACACCACCCAGGTCGTCCGGGCCGTCGACGGCGCCCTGGCCGAGGCCGACCTGCATCTGATGCTCGTCACCACCCGACGCCGGGCCCGCAAGGAGCGGTCGCTGGCCAACCAGTTGGCCTCGGGCATGGCCGACGGGATCATCGTGGTCATCCCCACCGAGGGAGAGCAGTACCCGAGCGAGCTGGCCGAGCGGGGCTACCCGTTCGTCCTGGTCGATCACGCCGGGTCGGCGCTGGCCAACAGCGTGACCTGCGACAACGCAACCGGCACCCGGCTCGCCGTCGAGCACCTGGCCGACCTCGGCCATCGTCGGGTGGCCATGATCACCGGCGACCTGGACCGGGAATCGGCCCGCACCCGGTTGAGTGCCTTCCGGCGCACGGTGGCCGAGCACGGACTCGACACCGACGGGACGCTGATCGTCCAGGGCGACTACCTGGAGCGCAGAGGGTACGAGGCCATGCAGACCCTGCTCGACCTGCCCGAACCGCCGACGGCGGTGTTCACCTCGTCCGACACCGGAGCCTTCGGCGCGCTGCGGGCCGCCCGCCAGCGCGGCATCGACGTGCCCCGGGAGTTGTCGATCGTGGGATTCGACGACATCCCGGAGGCCGACGTGACCGTCCCGGGCCTGACCACGGTCCGCCAGCCCCTGGGAGAACTCGGGCGGCGGGCCGTCGAACTGCTCCAGGAGCGGATGGCCGAGCCCGATCGCACCCCCTCGCACGTCATGTTGCCGGTCGAACTCGTGGTGCGGGGCACCACCGGGCCGGCCCCCGGCTGACGGCCGAACCGGTCCCGGGGCCGGACCTCGACCGGGCCGGCGTTCAGCGGCGGTCCAGACGCCGTCGAAGCAGCTCCAGCCCGATGGCCGACACCCGCCGGGGCACCGTCGAGCCCTCGGTCACCGCCTCGTCGATCAGGGCCAGCAGCTCGAGGTCGGAGGCTGAAGCCAGGCGTTCGGGCCCACCTCCGACCGCGCCCTCCACCGTCAGCTGCTCACGAGCGGTGGCGGGGTCGGGCAGGGCGGCGGCCGCCTCGCGCATGTGGGCGTAGCCCGACTCGGCCAGGGCCTCGACCAGGGCCCGGTAGTCGTCGGGCCCCAGGTACAGGGCGCTGACGAGCAACACCGAGCGGGCGGCGTCGGACTTGTCCCGGTCCCGCATCTCCACCACCTCGAACACGATGCGGCGGAGCTGATCGGCCCCGACCGGAAGCACGGCCAACCACGGGTAGAGGGTGGCCCGCTTGCGGAGGGCGCTGTGGACCAGGAGCCGGACCGCCCCCGGACGGGGATCGAGCCCGTGCCGCTGGCGCCACAGGTACACCAGATCGGCGGCCGACAGCAGCCGTTCCGGCTGGTGCTCGAAGACGTCGGTGGCCCGGGACAGGAAGTAGCCGGGCTCGTCGCGCACCTCGTCGGGCCCGAGGACGCGAACCCGGGCCCCGGGTGCCGCCTCGACCACCAGCGCCAATCGCTGACCCAGCTCGCGACGCACCTCGTCGACGGCCTCCCGGCGCCACCGGAGCAGATCCTGACGCCGGGCCCGTTCGGTTCGACCTCGCCGCCGGACCACGATCTCACCGGCCGGGAACACCTCGACCGGGGCCGGATCGACCGGGGCCGGATCGCCCCCCGTCGGGCCCTCGCTCCCGGCCCCGACCTCGACCTCGACCCCGACCTCGACCCCGACCTCGGGCGTCGATTCGTTCCCGACGTCGTGCTGGCGGACGGATCCCGGTTGGGCCGCGGTCCCGGCCCGGCCGAGCACGACCGGGGGTTCGGGATGAGCCGAGACCCGAACCGTGACCAGGCGCCGATCGTCCCCGTGCTCGGTGGCGACGACCGACACCCGGGGCCGATCGGGATCGAGGTGGCGCCCCAGCAGACCGGTGAGCCGCTCGGGGGTGAAGCCCTCGGCCGCGGCCACCGGCACCCCGACGACGGTCCCGTCGCGCCGGGCCCCGATCTGCACCGTGCCCCCACCGCTGTTGGCCAGGGCGGCCAGATGGCGGACCAGCCCCAGAGCCTGGACCTCGTCATCGAGGTCGCACGAGACGAGGCGCTCCCGCTCCTCGTCCCGCCCTTCGGTCGAGCCGTCGGTCGGGTGGGCCATCAGTGGTACATCAGGTACTCGTCGAGCTCCCACTGGGTGACCTTGTCCCCCGGGGCGTCCTGACCCACGGCCGCCAGGTAGCGCTCCCACTCCGCTTCCTTGTTGGCCACGAAGTTGGCGACCACGTCGCTCCCGACGGCCTCGATCAGGACCTGGTCGGCCGTCAGGTGCTCCAGGGCCCCGGCCAGGTTCGGGGCCACGCACACGTCGGTGTTGACCTCCTCGAAGCCGTCGGTGGTGAGCGGTTCGGGACAGGCCAGGCCGTTGACCACGCCGAGGCGGGCGGCCTGGAGCACGGCGGCGGTGGCCAGGTGGAGGCTGGCGGCACCGTCGCCGACCCGGTTCTCGATCCGGGTGGCCGGGCCCCGGGACGACGGGATGCGGTTGGCGGCGCAGCGGTGCTCGTGGCCCCAGTTGGCCCAGTACCCGTTCAGTTCACCCGGTTGGAGGCGCCGGTAGGCGTTGACGGTGGGGGCGCACAGGGGGGTCAGGCCCTGGTGGTGGTGGACCAGACCGGCCAGACACTGCTTGGCCAGGGCCGACAGGCCGTCGGCGGTGGTCGGGTCGGCCATGGCGTTACCGCCGTCGGCGCCCACCAGGGAGAAGTTCACGTGGACCCCGTTCCCGGCGACCCCGGTGAACGGCTTGCCCAGGAAGGTGAGGTCGAGGCCGTGGGCCAGCGCCACCTCCCGGGCCAGGATCCGGAACAGGAACGCCTCGTCCACGGCGGCAAGGGCGTCGTCGTACTCCAGGGTCAGCTCGAACTGCGACTCGTCGAACTCGGCGTTCAGCGACTCCAACCGGAACTCCGAGGCCTTGGCCGCATCCATGATGTCGTCGATCAGCCCCGACGGGTCGGAGCCCAGCCCGGTCCCGTAGACCATCGACCGGGGCGTGCGCCACCGACGCCAGCCGTTCTGATCGTCGGGTTCCAGGACGTAGGCCTCGAGTTCGATCCCGACCTTGGGCCGGTAGCCGAGGGCCCCCCAGTCGGCGATGGCCTTCTTGAGGGCATGGCGGGAGGAGAAGGTGTAGGGCACCCCGTCGAGATCGAGGTCGGCCACCACCACCCCGGTGCGGTCGTCCTCCCAGCCGGGGCGGACGTCGGCCGGGTCGTAGTGGGCGTGGACGTCGCGCAGGCCTTCGAGCAGGTACGAGCCGGGTGCCGGGATCAGGCTGCGGTCATAGCCGAGGGCGAAGGTGGTGACACAGTGGTTGGTCCCCTCCTCGGCCAGGTGGGCGGGCAGGTACTTGCCCCGGGCCAGACCCAGGTGGTCGGGCCACAGGACTCGAATCCGTTCGTACACGCTGGTGTGCTCCCTGTCGTCGGCCGGGTCCACCGCCGGACCCGCGCTCGCCGGCGCCAATCCTGGCACGGCGGGCGCCGGCCATCCACCACTCCCGCCGGTTCAGACGGCGACGCCGTCGACGGACTCGGGGCGTCCCGGCGGGACCGGGGGGCGGGCGAAGTAGAACCACAGGCTGCCCAGACCGGCGGCCACGGCCAGCACGGCGAAACCGACCCGGAAGCTACCGGTGGTGTCGGCGATGACCCCGGCCGTGATGGGCCCGATCATCATTCCCAGCATGACGATGAGCGAGGAGAAGCCCATGATCTTGCCGAAGTCGGTGGAGCCGAAGTAGTCGGCCCGGATCGCCTGCTGGAGGGGACCCCGCACCCCCCAGGCCAACCCGTGGAGGAGGACGAACAGCCAGATGAGGGCCGGCCCCCGGGCCGCGGCCAGGGCCAGGAAGCCGGAGAAGTGTCCGAACATGGCACCCGTCACCACCAGCCGCTTGTCGAACCGGTCGCCCAGGTAGCCGCCGATCAGGTGGCCGACCCCCATCATGGCCGGGAGGCAGCCGATCACGAGCGAGACGTGGAGCCCGCCGAGGTCGGTCTCGTCCTCCAGGAAGTTGGCCAGGTGGGCCATGACGGCGCCCACCACCAGCAGGGCGGAGCCGTGGCCGAGCGACACGAACCAGAAGGCCCGGGTCCGCAGCGCCTCCGAGGCGGTGAAGTGCACGGTCGTCGGGGCCGGGCCGCGGTTCGGGCCCGAGCGGACGGCCCCGGAACCGGAGTTGGAACCGGAATCGGAGTTGGAGTTGGAGTTGCGGCCGACGTCGGCCGTCGGCTCGACGGGGTCGGGGGAGGCGGCCGGATCGATGCCGTCGACGTGCTGGCCGATGTCGGACGGACGGCGGACGAACCAGTGGCTGAGGGGCAGGATGACGACCAGCACCACCACCGACGCCAGGCGCGCCGTCCACTGCCACCCGATGGTGTCGATGCCGACACCGACGGCGAAGGCCAGGGTGCCGCCGACGGCGAATCCCATCGACGACACGGCCAGGGCCCGGGCCCTCTTCTTCTCGAACCAGTTGACGATGGCGGTGGTGACGGTGATGAAGCCGCCGAGGCTCGAGCCGAGGGCGACCAGGAGATAGGTGAGGTAGAAGCCGGTGACGGTCGAGATGGTGCTGAAGGCCAGGAACCCGATCGCCATCACCACCGCCCCCAACCGCAGGACGAGGCGGGGCCCGAAGCGGTCGGTCATCCAACCCTGGACCGGACCCAGGAGCCCGCTTTCGGCCCGGTTCATGGCGAAGGCGATCCCGAACACGCTGTTGGACCAGCCGAAGTCCTGCTTGAGCTGAGCCGCGAACAGGGTGAAGGCGTTGAACACCAGGCCGCTGTGGATGACCTGGATCGCCATGCCCGACCCGGCGATGCGCCAGCCCAGGAAACCGGGGCGGCCCGCCGGCCCTGACCCGTCAGCGTCACCGGAGCCAGCGCCCGGGCCCGGGTCCGGGCCCGGGGTCAGCGTCGGGCTCGGTGCCGGGGTCGAGGCGTCCGGGCCGGTGGCGGCGCCGGACTGGTCGGGGGACAACATGACCAGACCATCGTGGCCCGTGCCCGGCGTCGGGTCGAAACGGGTTGGGGGCCGAGGAGCCGCCGAAGGGCCGGTCTGGGTCCCGGACGGTCGGCCCCCCTAGGATCGACCGACGGCCGTACGAGGGGGAAGACGCCGATGATGGACCGCACCTGGCTGGAGCGCCGGACCGAGGAAGCCCTCGAACCGGAGCTGGAGATCGTCGACGCCCACCATCACCTCTGGGACTACGAGACCCGGTACGGACGCTACGACCTCGACGACCTCCGCCTCGACACCGACGCCGGCCACAACGTGACGACCACCGTCTTCATCGACTGCGGGGCCAACTACCTCACCGACGGGCCCGAGGCCTTCCGGCCGGTGGGCGAGACGGTGTACGTGGCCGACCGGGCGGCCCGCAGCGAGCAGAGCCCGGGGGCCGTCATCGCCGCCATCGTGGGCCACGTCGACCTGACGCTCGGCTCGTCGGCCGGTGACGTCCTCGATCGGCACCAGGACCTCAGCGGCGGCCGCTTCCGCGGTGTCCGACACAGCGGAGCCCGAGCCGAGGATCCGGCCGTCGGCCTCTCCCGCACCGCGCCGCCGGCCGACCTGTACGCCCAGGACGGCTTCCGCGTCGGGGCCCGGGCCCTGGCGGCCCGGGGCCTCAGCTTCGAGGCGTGGCAGTACCACCACCAGCTCGACGCCGTGGTCGACCTGGCCCGGGCGTTGCCGGAGCTGGACATCGTGGTCAACCACCTGGGCGGCCCGCTCGGCGTCGGGCGGTGGGCGGCCCGCCGCCTGGAGGTCCTCGAACAGCTCCGGACCGGCCTGACCGACCTGGCCCACCTCGACAACGTCAACCTGAAGCTGGGCGGCATCGGCATGACCCGCTTCGGTATGACCTGGCACCGCAACGAGCTGCCACCGAGCTCCGACGACGTGGTGGGCGAGTGGGGCGATCTGCTCCGTTTCGCCATCGACACCTTCGGCCCCCACCGCTGCCTGTTCGAGTCCAACTACCCCGTCGACGGCCAGACGGTGGGCTACGGGGTGCTGTGGAACGCGTTCAAGAAGGTCAGCGCAGGCTACGACCCGGCCGAGCGGGCCGACCTGTTCGCCGGAACCGCCCGCCGGGTCTACCGGCTCTGATCCTCGCCGTCGGCGGCGACCCGGCAGGACCGGGCCAGGGCCCGGAGGGCGGCGTCGGCCACGATCCGGTCCTCGCCCCGACGACCGAAGGCGCCCTTCACCAGGGGGACGTGCTCGACGTCGAGCGCGATGCGATCACGGCCGTCGCCCTCGGCGATGGCGACGTGGGCCCGATGCTCCCCCCGCTTGGGCCGATCGCTGGCCAGGGCTGCGGTGATCGCCACCCCACGCACATCGGTCCCGGCCGGAGCGAGGGCCAGGGCCCGGTCCAGGGCGGCCCGGGCCATGGCCTCGGCCTGAAGGGCCGAGACCACCGGGGTGCCGGCATCGGGCTCGTGCGCCGCCACCAGGTCATCCATGGCCGCCGAGGCGTAGGGCACCACGATCTCCAACACCGTACGGGACGCCCCGCCGACGTCGAGCAGGTCGGTGATGAGGGCGTTGCCCCCACCGGCCACCGCCAGCACCACCATCGTCGGGCCGTCGTGCACCGCCCGCACCAGCGACTCGCGGCCGGCCGGGGTCAACGGTCGGGGTTCGGGTTGATCGGCGGCGTCCATCAGCGCCCACTATGGCGGGCCGGGGCGACCCGGGCCAGACATCGACCGAAGGGCGTCGGCGACGGGGCGGCCGCCGACCGGGCTCCGACCCGCTCAGTGGGCGGCGTAGGGCGAGGGGATGGTCTCCCCCATCACGTGGGGCGCCATCCCCTCCGGGGTGACGAGTTCGGTCTCGATCGAACCGTCGTCACCCAGATGGATCAGGGCCAGGCCCACCTGCTTGGTCCCGATGACGGGCTGCCACCCGGCCATGGTGGCCCAGGTGGTCGGGGCCCACAGGTGACGGACGCCGGCCGGGCCCTCGTCGCGCCACTGGTGGACGTGTCCGGTGACCATCATCGCCACCTGGCCACGGTCGACCAACCGGTCCAGGGCGGAGCGCATGGGTTCGGTCACGTACCGGTTGTCGCTGTCGACCTCGTCGTCGGCCAGGGGCCGCAACGGCCGGTGGTGGAACAGGACGACCGGGTCGGGGCCGCTGAGCTGGGCCGCCAGCCGGTCGATCACGGCCTGGCCCTCGGGACCGCCGGAGAGGAGGTCCTGGCTGTCGAAGCCGACCAGGCGCCACCGGCCCAGGTTGCGGACCCAGAACCGGTCACCGAAGACCTCCTCGTAGGCGGACCGGCGCCGATCGTCGATGGCGTGGGCGGTACCGCCGATGTCACCGATGTCGTGGTTGCCGGGTACGGCCAACCACGGCACCGTGAGCCGATCGAGGCGGTCCCGGGCGTGACGGAGATCGCCCGGGTCGTTGGCGCCGTCGAGGCTGATGTCGCCGGTGTGGACCACCAGATCGGGGCGGTGCCGATCGAGGTGGGCCACCACGGCGTCCCAGTTGGTGTCGGCTTCGGGGGTGCGAGGGGAGAGATGACTGTCACTGACCACGGCGATGTCGACCATGTCCTCCACCTGATCACGAGACGGGGGCGCAGTCCAGGCCGTACCGGCCGGTAGGGTCAACGGGTGGACCCTGACGAGTGGCAACCGGCCGACGCCAGTCGCATCTTCGAGCTCGTCACCCACGGTCCCGACGTGTGGATCGGCGAGAGTCCGGCCTATCCCTGGGGTCGGATCTACGGCGGCCTCGTCATCGCCCAGGCCCTGTGGGCGGCGACCCAGACCGTGGTCGACGAGCACACGGTCCACTCCCTGCACGGCTACTTCATCCTGGGCGGTGATCCGACCGAACCCGTCCGCTACGAGGTCGACCGGATCCGCAACGGCCGGTCGTTCACCACCCGTCGGGTGGTGGCCCGCCAGAGCGGTGGCGCCATCTTCAACCTGTCCTGCTCGTTCCAACGGCACGAGGACGGGGTCGAGACCCAGACCGCCACGTATCCCGAGCTGGCCCCCGACCCCGCTTCCCTGATCGGCACCAGGGAAGGCTCGGGGATCGACCGGATCGACGTGAAGCTGCCAGACGGCATGCCCCGGTCGATGGCGTGGTGCCGGATGCCGGGCGGGTTGGGCGACGACCCCCGGGTCCACGCCTGCGCCCTGGCCTACCTGAGCGACAACAACCCCATGGACGCGGTGGCCACCTCCCACCCACGGGGCAGGCCGTCCGAGGGCGACTGGCACGAGACCTACATGACGGCCAGCCTCGACCACGCCATGTGGTTCCATCGCCCGGTACGGGCCGACGATTGGGTGCTGATCGACATGGACGGCCACGGCATCATCCGGACCCGGGGCCTCAGCACCGGCCACGTCTTCACCGCCGGTGGGCTGCACGTGGCCACCATCGCCCAGGAGGGCCTGATCCGCGAACTGCAGTCCGGGGCCTGACGCCACCGGTGGGGCCGACTACGTTCGGCCCATGGATCTGGGAATCAGTGGTAGGAAAGCCGCCGTGGCCGCCAGTTCGGCCGGTCTCGGCCTGGGCGCGGCCAAGGCCCTGGCCGAGGACGGGGTCCAGGTGGCCGTCTCCGGCCGCGACCCGGAGAAGCTGGCGGCGGCGGTGGCCGAGATCGAGGCCGCCGGCGGGCGCGACGTCGTGGCCATCGAGGCCGACGTGTCGAGCCCGGCCGGAGGCCGGGCCTTCGTGGAGGCCGCCCTGGCTCAACTGGGCCAGATCGACATCCTGGTCACCAACGCCGGGGGGCCGCCCCCGGGCACCTTCGCCAACACCGACCTGGACGGCTACCAGGCCGCCATCGACATGAACTGCCTGTCGATGATCGAGATGTGCCGGGTCGCCGTGCCACCCATGCGGGAGCGGGGTTGGGGCCGGGTGTGCGCCATCACCAGCGTCGGGGTCAAGCAGCCGATCGAGTTCCTGATGGCCTCGTCGGTGGCCCGGGCCGGGCTGACCAGCTTCCTCAAGATCACGGCCAAGGAGGTGGCGGCCGACGGGGTCACCGTCAACTCGTGCCAGCCGGGAACGCACTGGACGGACCGGGTGTCGAAGATCGTGCCCAGCGAGGAGGCGGCGGCGGCCCAGGTGCCGGCCCGCATCACGGGCGACCCGTACCACTTCGGCCAGGCCGTGGCCTTCCTGTGTTCGGAGCAGGCCCGGTTCATCACCGGCACCGGGCTCCTGATCGACGGCGGCCAGGCCAACGGCCTGCTGGCCTGAGGACGCCACCGTGACCGACCCCAGTGCCGACACCGGCATCGACGGCCCCTCCGACAGCACCGACGGCCCCTCCGACAGCTCCGGATCTGCGGCGACCATGACCGGCGGGGAGGCCGTGGCCCGGACCCTCGAGGCCATGGGGGTGACCAGGGTCTTCGGCATCGTCAGCGTCCACAACCTCCCGACCTACCGGGCCCTGGCCGCGTCCGAACACATCGAGGTCGTGGCCTGTCGCCACGAGCAGTTCGCCGTCCACGCCGCCGACGGGTACGCCCGGGCCACCGGCCGTCTGGGCGTGGCCTTGACCTCGACCGGGCCCGGCACCACCAACGCCGTCAGCGGCCTCTACGAGGCCTGCTACGGCTCGTCGCCCGTCCTGCTCATCACCGGGCAGGCGGAATCGGCCTTCTACGGCAAGGGCAAGGGGTTCGTGCACGAGCACGAGACCCAGCTCGACATGTTGCGCACCGTGACCCGGCGGGCCGAGACGATCTGGCGGACCGAGGACATCAGCCGCACCATCGCCGCCGTGGCCGACGACGCCCGGCGGGGCCGACCGCAGGCCTGCGCGGTGGAGATCCCGATCGACCAGCAGTACCGGCGGGCCGGGGTCGAGTTGTTCGGGACGCCCACGGTGGCCCCCGTACCGGTCGAGGCCGAGGCGGTGGCCACGGCGGCCGAACGCCTCGACGGAGCCGAGCGACCCCTCATCTGGGCCGGTGGCGGGGTGGTGGCGGCCGACGCCTCAGCCTCGCTGGTGACCCTGGCCGAACGGCTCCAGGCCCCGGTCGTCACCACCATCGAGGGCCGGGGCTCGATCCCCGAGGATCACCCCCTGGCCCTCGGACCCCGCACCGAGCGGCCGTCGGTGGCCGAGATCATCGGCGAGGCCGACGTGGTCCTGGCCGTCGGCACCCGGTTCCAGAACTACTCGACCCGGATGTGGCAACTCGACATCCCGGGCTCGATCGTCCACCTCGACGCCGACCCGGCCGTCATCGGCCGCAACTACGAGGCCGACGTGGCCGTGGTGGGCGACGCCGGGCTCGGTCTGGCCGCCCTGGTCGAGGCGGTGGCAGACCGGCGCGGTGACGACGGCTTCCTGGAGCGCTCGGCCAAGTCGGTCGAGGCCGACCGGGAGCGGACCTGGGGAGAGATCGGCCCCGATCACCGGGCCATCGCCGCCTCCATCCGCCGGCTCCTGCCCCGGGACGCCCTACTGGTCCGGGACAACACCGTCCCCAACTACCTGTGGGGCAACCGGGTCCTCCCGGTGCTCGAGCCCCGGACGTCGATCCGTCCCTCGTCGGGCTCCATCGGCCCCGGGATCGGGCTGGCCGTCGGAGCCTGCGCCGGAACCGGTCGTCGAACCCTGCTCATGGCCGGCGACGGCGGGTTCCAACTCGGTATCGGCGAGTTGGCCACCGTGGCCCAGTATCGGCTCCCGATGGTGATCGTCATCTTCGACGACGGAGGCTACGGCGTTCTGCGGGTCATCGAGGACAACGTCATGGGCGAGCGATTCGGGGTCGATCTGGCCACCCCCGACTTCGTGGCCGTGGCCCGGGGCATGGGCCTGGAGGCCGAGCCGGTGGCCGACGTCGCCGGGTTCGATCAGGCCTTCGCCCGGGCCGTCGAGCGGGACGGACCGACCCTGCTGTCGGTCGACCTGACCGCCCTGGCCCCCCTCAACTTTCCCCTCCCGCCCCACCAGCGCCGGTCCTGAGACGCGGGCCCGACGGCCGGTCTCGGGCCGTCGGGGCCCGCCCGGCCCGGCCCGGTGCACTTTGCCCACCCGGACCGGGGCCGCCCCGGGCTACAGTGCCGGTCCGGGGCGACGTCGAACGATCGAGCAGGATGTTCAGGCATCGATGGGTCGGAGCGGGTCATGACGACAACTGAGCCGGGCGCAGCTCCCGACTTCGACACCCGGCTGGTCGCCGCCGCCGGCGGGGACCATGGCGCGGTGGCCGCCCTGTGCGCCCAGTACCGGGACGACCTGCTGGCCGCCGCCACCGACTTCGGGTTGGCCGAGCCGGACGCCGCCATCGAGCACGCCATCATCACCAGCCTCCGGGGGGTCGACCCCGGCCGGCCTCCGCAGCGGGCCGCCTTCGAGGGCCGACTGTTCCAGAGCCTGGCCCTGGCCGCCTCCAACCCGAACGGCCCGGCGGCCCGGCCGGCGGCTCCGGCCCAGGACGAGGTCGAGTTGTTCGAAGCCCCCCGATCCATCCCGATGGCCCCGGTCGCCGCCGGCACGGCCGGCCTCGGCGCCGCCGACCTGCTGGCGATCGAAGGGGCGGTGGGCCCGACCGAGGCCCCGGCACCGGTCGAGGACGAACCGGTCAGTTGGCAGGCCCTGGCCCCCGATCCCGACCCGGCCGCCCCGATCACGACCCGACGCGGACTCCCGTGGCGTTCGCTGGCGGCCTTGGGCCTCGGCGTCGCCGCCCTGGCCGCCATCGGATTGGCCCTGACTTCGGCCTCGGGTGGCTCCCCCACCGATGCCGTGGCCCGCCCGTCGGGCCAGGAGGCCAACCTCGGCGCTCTGGGTGAAGGGGTCCTGTCGGTCGGCAACGAGGACGACACCGACGGCTCGGAGCTACGGGCCTCCGAGGGCGCCACCGGGGCCGCCATCGCCTCGGCCGCCGAGGGCCGCGACAGCGACAACGCCGGCATCTCGGCCGGCCCCACCACCGCATCGACCGCCGGAGCCGGGTCGACGACGACCGACGAACCGTCCACCACCGCAACCGCCCAAGGCGAGGCGGCCTCCAGCGCCACCGCGACGGCCCAGAGCACCGGCGGGACCAGCCGCTCCACCTCGGCCCCGGCCTCGGCGACCACGGCAGCCGCAGGGCGCACGACGGTCACCACCCGCCCCGCCGCCACCACGGCCGCCCCCACCACCGCCCGGCCGTCGACGACGGCTCGGCCCACCACGACCGCGGCCCCCACCACCTCGGCGGCCCCGACCACGACGACCACGACGACCACGGCGGCGCCCACCACCCCGGCCGGTCCGCCACCGGTCGACCTGTCGGGTCAGGTGATCACCAACCAGACGCTCTTCGGTGACCTCCGCCACTACGACTTCAGCGGGGCCACGTTGAGAAACGTCAGCTTCGTCGGCGCCGACCTTCGGGGCGTGGACTTCAACGGTGCCGAGTTCAGCAACGTCGACTTCTTCAACAGCACCGACCTCAGCGGGGCCGACGTCCGCAACGTGCGCATCCGGAACTCGTTCTTCAGCTTCACCACCGTGCTCGACAACACGAACTTCACCGGTTCGACCCTGGGCGAGGAGGAGCGGATCCGGGGCACCTGGAACCCGGCGACCCCACCCATCAACCTCCCGGTGGGTGAGGACGACTGAGGCCGGTCGGCTCGTCGCCCTCTAGCGTGGCCCCATGGCCCGCGCCCCCCACCTCACCAGCCGCCTCCAAGGCTTCGGCACCACCATCTTCGCCGAGATGTCGGCGCTGGCGGTCCGGACCGGCGCCCTCAACCTGGGGCAGGGGTTCCCCGACACCGACGGCCCACCGGAGGTGACCGAGGCCGCGGTGGCAGCCATCCGCGGTGGGCAGAACCAGTACCCGCCCGGGCCCGGGGTACCCGAGCTCCGCCAGGCCGTGGCCGAGCACCAGGAGCGCTTCTGGGGCCTGTCGTTCGACCCCGAGACCGAGGTGTTGATCACGGCCGGGGCCACCGAGGCCCTGGCCGCCTCCCTCCTCGGCCTGTGTGAGACCGGCGACGAGGTGGTGGTGTTCGAGCCGACCTACGACTCCTATGCCGCCGGCATCGCCCTGGCCGGGGCCCGGATGCGAGGGGTCCTGCTCCGCCCACCGAGCACCGAGGACGGCTCCGGACCCCATGGGTTCGATCCCGACGAGCTCCGCCGGGCCTTCAACCCCAAGACCCGATTCATCCTGCTCAACACGCCCCACAACCCGACGGGCAAGGTGTTCACCGACGACGAGCTGGCCCTGATCGCCGAGCTGTGCCTCGAGCACGACGTGCTGGCCGTGACCGACGAGGTGTACGAGCACCTGACCTTCGACGGCCGCCACCACCGACCACTGGCCACCCTGCCGGGCATGGCCGACCGGACCATCACCATCTCGTCGGGGGGCAAGACGTTCTCCTGCACCGGCTGGAAGATCGGTTGGGCCTGCGGCCGGGCCCCGCTGGTCGACGCGGTCAAGACGGCCAAGCAGTTCCTGACCTTCGTCAACGGAGCCCCGTTCCAGCCCGCCATCGCCACCGGACTACGGCTGGGCGACGAGTACTTCGAGCGGTACCGGACCGAGCTGGAGGCGAAGCGGGACCTGCTCAACCACCACCTGCTCCAGGCCGGATTCCGCGTCCTGGAAACCGAGGGGACCTTCTTCACCACTGTCGACATCACCGCCGTCGGCGGGACCGACAGCGTCGAATTCTGCCTCTCGCTCCCGGAGCGGGCGGGGGTGGTGGCAGTGCCCAGCGCCGTGTTCTACCAGGATCGCCGCAACGGCCAGCACCTGGCCCGGTTCTGCTTCGCCAAGTCCGACGGCCTGCTGACCGAGGCCGGCGGTCGTCTGGTCGAGGCCTTCGCCTGAGGGGGCCCTCTCCTGACGAGCCGGTCGGGTCGGCGGCCGCTGGTGCCGCCGGCCGGGGCGTGCCAGGCTGCGGACATGTCTGACGCCCCCGTGGTCGAGGTCGATCCCGTGGCCTTCTGGGACGACCCGTACCCGGTCCTGGCCCGGATGCGGGCCGAGACCCCCATCTGTGCCGTGCCCGCCCTGGGCGCCACCCTGCTGACCCGGCGCGACGACGTGCACGCCTGCGAGCGCAACGTGGCCGTGTTCTCGTCCGACCAGCCGGGCGGGCTGATGAACGTGCTCATGGGTAAGAACATGATGCGCGCCGACGGCGACGAGCACCGGCGGGAACGGTTCGTGTACTACCCCGCGATCTCACCGACCAGGGTCCGCGACCACTGGGCCGATCGGTTCGCCGCCATCACCGACGCCGTCCTCGACGAACTCCTGGCCCGCCACGGTGGACCAGACGGCTCGGGCGCCGTCGATCTGGTCCCGACCTACGCCACCGCCGTGAGCGGTGAGTGCCTGAAGGCCCTCACCGGGCTCACCACCATCACCTACCAGCAGATGGATGCCTTCAGCCAGGGCATGATCGACGGGATCGCCAACTACGGCGGCGACCCCGAGATCGAGGCCCGGTGCCTCCGGGCCACCGCCGGGGTCGACGCCGCCATCGACGACCGCCTGCCCGAGCTGGCCCAACGGCCCGACGCCAGCCTGCTGTCGGCCATGCTGGGGGCCGGTATGCCCGAGGCCAACGTCCGGGCCAACATCAAGCTGACCATCTCCGGTGGCCAGAACGAACCCCGGGACGCCATCGCCGGCGCGGTCTGGGCCCTGCTGACCCATCCCGACCAACTCGACCTGGTGCGGCGGGGCGAGGTCTCGTGGCGGCAGGCGTTCGAGGAGTACATCCGCTGGATCTCCCCCATCGGCATGTCACCCCGCCGGATCGCCGCCGACCACGCCCACGGAGGCGTCCGATTCGAGGCCGAGGAGCGGGTCTTCCTCATGTTCGGATCGGCCAACCGGGACGAGGCCCACTTCACCGACCCCGACCGCTTCGACGTCACCCGCGACACCGGCCCCGCCCTGGCCTTCGGGGCCGGCCCCCACATCTGCGCCGGGGCCGCCGCCTCCCGGTCCATGGTGGGCGACATCGCCCTCCCCCGGCTGTTCGAGCGGCTACCCGGCCTCCGGCTCGAGGGTTCGACGGTGCCGTTCGGGGGCTGGGCCTTCCGGGGGCCGCTGTCGCTGCCGGTGCGGTGGGGCCCGGACCGGGCCCCCTAGAGCATCAGGGCCACCAGGATGGCCAACAGGGTGATGACCATGATGATGGTCATCCCCACCGGCCGCTCCTTGCCCGCGGCGCGCTCCCGCTGGCGGACGATGGTCCCGACCCCGGCCACCAGCAACCAGACCACGGCCACAGAACCGGGGATGAGGACGTCGGAGGCGGTCACGGGGCCCGAGGCTAGGTCAGCGGGACGGATCCGGTGGTGACCTGAGATCCCGATTGCGGGCGACGTAGGCCGACGGGGAGACGCCCAGATGACGACGGAAGTCCCGGGTCAGGTGAGCCTGGTCGGCGTAGCCGAGTTCGGCCGCGACCTGGGCCCACCCCGGCCACGGCTCCTGCCGTCGCCCGGCCTCCCGGGCCGCCTCCGCCGCCTCGATGATCCGCCACCGGCGGATGACGAACGACGGTCCGGCCCCCACATGCTGGTCGAACAGCCGCTGCAGGGTCCGCACGCTCATGCCCGCGGCCGACGCCAACTGCTCCACCCGGCACACCGACCGATCCCGTTCGGCCAGATCGGCGATCCGGGCCACCTCCCGGGCCTCGGCCACCTGGGCCGGGTCCCGGGCCTCCACCACCCGCTCCAGGGTCTCCCGCAGTCGCTCGATCCGGGCCCGGTTGCCGTCGACGGCCAGGATCCGGGCCAGTTCCCGGTCGGCGTCGACCCCGGCCAGGGCGCTACCGAAGTCCAGCTGGCGGTCGGCCGCCTCCCGGGCCGGGCGGCCGACCAGCAGCCCCAGCCCTCCGACCGCGGTCCGGGCCGCCACCGTCCAGCCCCGACCCTCCAGCCGCCGGTGGCTGACCCCGGTCAGGACCCCGTAGACCCGACCATCGGGCGGATCGAGCACACCAGAGACCTCGTCCAGGGTGCCCACGCTGATGTGACCGGCCGGGTGGTTCAGCACCTCCTGGTCGTGGACGACCCCGGGACCGAGATCCCAGTCGACCGACCAGAACCAGGCCACCAGGCCGTCGAGGGCCTCGCCGGGGTCGTAGCGGTCGAACCGCACGTGGCGGAGCATGGCGGCCGGGTCGAGGATGCCGCGGGTGTCGTCGGGAAGCCCCGCCATGGTTCCCACGCTAGACCAGCGGTCTGTCGTGAATGTTCAAGCCCGCCGGCGGCCGACACCCCTACGTTGCCCGTCATGACCGATATCGACGACAACCTCGACACCGACCCGGCCGCGCCGATCGAACTCCCGTTGTTCCCGGCCCAGGCCCCCGACGCACTGGGCGACCCGGCGGCGACCCTGGCCCTCCTTCGGCCCGTGCTCGGGCGCCTGGCCGAGCTGATCGACCCCCCGGAGGATCTCCTGACGGCCCCCACCCCCTGCCGGGGGCTCGACGTGGCCGGCCTGCGGGACCATGTCCTGGCCTGGCTCCGGTTCTTCGCCGCCGCCGCATCCGACCCCGACGGCCGTCGACGTCGGCCCGAGACGGACGGGTGGACCCTCGATCCGGCCGACGACCCGGGCCACCTGGTCCGCCAGGCCGCCGCCGATCTGGAGCAGGCCATCCGTCAGGGGGTCATGGACCGGGTGGTGGTCATGTCCCAGGCCCGGATGCAGGGCGGGGCCGTGGTCGCCATGGCCCTTGGCGAGTACGTGGTCCACGCCTGGGACCTGGCGGTGTCCACCGGCCGCTCCTACGAGGCCCCGGCCGGGGCGGCCGCACCGGCCCTGGCCTTCCTCCGGACCACGGTCGCCCCCGAGTACCGGGGGCCCGACAGCGGCTTCTTCGACGAGGAGGTACCGGCCCCGGCCGACGCCGACGACCTGGTCCGGCTGCTGTGCTTCACCGGGCGCAACCCGGCCTGGCGACCGTGAGCCGGGCCCAGCGTCCCGGGAGGCGCCGCCGCCAGCCCGTATCCTGACGGATGTGGATCATGCAGAACTGGCCAAACGCGTGAACGAGGTCGCCCAGCTCACCGGAGAGTTCACCCTCCGCAGCGGGCAGACGGCGACCACCTACTTCGACAAGTACCAGTTCGAGGCCGATCCCGTGCTGCTGGCCGCCGTGGCCGAGCATCTGGCCGAGCGCATCCCGCCCGACACCGACCTCCTGGCCGGCCTCGAACTCGGGGGCGTGCCCATCGCCACCGCCCTGTCGCTCCACACCGGTCTGCCCGCCGTGTTCGTCCGCAAGCAGGCCAAGCCCTACGGGACGGCCAAGCTGGCCGAGGGTCCCGACATCGACGGGCGTCGACTGCTCGTGGTGGAGGACGTGATCACCACCGGGGGCCAGGTCGTGTTGTCGACGAACGACCTGCGGGAACGTGGCGCCCACATCGAGCGGGCGGTGTGCGTGATCGACCGGGAACAGGGCGGGGCGGAGAACCTGGCCGAGGCCGGAGTGACCCTCGACGCCCTGTTCACCCGGACGATGCTGGAGAACAGCTGACCCGGGGGCGACCTCAGGACGGCCGGGTGTAGACGACCTGCTCCCGGGATGCCGTGAGCCCGGTGTCCCCGATGGTGCTGACCTGGAACAGGCCCGACAGTGGGCGGCCGTTGTCGGCCGAGAGGTCGTAGGTCCCGCCGGGGCCCCGGTAGTCGATGTCGGCCCCGTCGGCCAGGAGGGTCCGGCACTGGGCGTAGCTGGTGCACTCGTCGCCATCTCCGGTCACGAGGGGCAACCACTCGGCGATGGCCTCGGCCTCGGTCGTTCCCGCCGCCTCGGCCGCCAGGGCCAGGATGATCACCGCGTCGTAGGCCTGGGCCGCCGAGGCGCTGATGTTGGACGCCGGGATCCGCTCCTCCAGGGCGTTACCGGTCAGGAAGTCGGCGTTGATCCCCCGCACCCCGGTGATGGCCCCGTCGGCCAGGTCGAGGGCGCCGCCGTCGTCGGCCACGACCACGTAGGGCACGCTCTGGGGCCCGATCCCGGCGTCGATGAGCGAGGTGTAGAGGCCGGTCTTGTCGATGATCCCGTAGAGCATCACGGCATCGGGGTCGACGTCGGCCACCTCTCCGGCGACCTGGGCGAACGAACCCTCGGTGACCTCGATGACGGTGGCGTCGGCCCCGGCGTCGTTGATGGCGTCGGCGATGGCCTCGACCACCAACTCGCTGGCCAGGAAGCTGTCGGACCGGAGCAGGACGACCTCGTCGGCCCCGTCGGGCAGGAGCGACACCGCCGCCTCCCCCACCAGGGTGTTGGGTATCCGGGTCTGGAAGTAGAGGCCGTCGCCGCCGGGCCGGGAGAAGAAGTCGGTGGGCGACACCAGCACCGCCCCGCCGGAGGTGACCAGGTCGAGCACCTCGGGGGTGTCGACGGGATCGCTCGGTCCGATCACGGCGACCGCACCGGAGGCCAGGTGCTCCCCCGCCAGGGCGATGAGGGAGGCGTCGTCGGTGTAGCCACCGGGGCGGACCACGAGCGGTCGGCCCAGCACACCGCCCGCGGCCTGGATATCGGCCACGGCCAATTCGATGGCGACCTGTTGGTCCTCGTCGGTGGAGAACTCACCGGCGTCGACGAGGGCACCGAGCACGAGTGCCGGCTCTCCGGTCACGACCGGCGCCTGGGTCACCGGGGGCTGGTCGGTCCCGGGCGGCGCGGTCGGGGTCGAGGTCGGGGTCGAGGTGGCAGGCGGCTCGGCCCCCTCGTCGCCCCCGGTGAGGGCGACGGCGACCAGGGCGCCCACGATGAGCACGATGCCGGCGGCGACGGCGATCAACACGACCCGGGGACCACCTCCGCCCCCACTGCCGTCGGGGGTGAACCCCGACGGGGTCGTGGGCGGCCCGGCGGGCCCGGGCGGCACGGCCCGGTCGTCCATGGTGGGTGGTCCCCCGGCCGGCCGGGCCCCGAACGGGGCCGGCGCCACCAACCCCTCGATCTGGTGCGGGGCCGCGGGCGCGGGCGCAGGAGGTGCGGCTGCGGGCGGAGACGGCGGCGGCGTGGCGAACCCGGGGGGTGTCGCCGTCGGGTTCGGGGGCGGGGTGGCCGAAGGCGGCGGTCCGGTGGGGTTCGGCGGCGGGGTGGCCGAAGGTGTCGGTCCGGTGGGGTTCGGCGCCGGGGTGGCCGAAGGTGTCGGGGGCGGGCTGGTGGGCGCCGGCCCACCCGAGGGCGGGGTCCATGCCGGGGACGGGCCCTGACCGGTCGGCGCCGGGTTCCCGGGTGCCGCAGGTGGGGCCGGGCTCTGGCCGGTGGGGGCCGGGGTCGGCGATTCGGTCGACGGCGTGTTGCCCATGGTGGGCAGCGAGGGCGACGGGAGCGGCCCCTGGCCCGACAGCGTGGTCGGCTGGGTCGGGGGCCGGGTTGCCTCCTGGCCACCGACGTGGACCGAACCGGGACGGGGGTCGCCCCCGATCTCACGTTCGGTGGCGGCGACGATCTCGGGTGCGCCCAGCAGAGAGAACCGGCGCTGACGGGGCCAACCGGCGCCGAACGCCTGGGACGTCGCCTCGCCGAGGGCCACCCCGAAGGCGGCGGCGCTGGGCCACCGCTCGTCGGGATCCTTGGCCAGGGCCCGATCCACGGCCTCGGCGATCCGGGTCGGCAGGTCGGAGGCGACGTCGAGGATGGGGCGGGGCGGCTCGGTCAGGTGCTGACGGATCAGGGCGCCGAACGACGAGACGTCGGCGAAGGGGAGGCTGCCGCTCAGCAGTTCGTAGATGACGACCCCGATGGAGTACACGTCGCTGGTCGGGCCCAGATCCTGGCCGCTGGCCTGTTCCGGCGACATGTAGGCCGGGGTGCCGATGACGGTCCCGGTGGCGGTGAGACGGGTGGCCTCGTCCACCGCCCGGGCGATGCCGAAGTCGCCCAGCTTGACCACGCCATCGGTGTCGACGAGGAGGTTCTCGGGCTTGATGTCGCGGTGCAGGACGCCGCGGCCGTGGGCGTAGTCCAGGGCCGAGCAGGTGGCCAGGGCGGCGTAGCAGGCCTCGTCGGTGTGCAAGCCGTCGGCGTGGAACCGGGCCCCGACCGTCGTGGCACACTGCTCCATGACGATCAGACCGAGGCCGTCGCGCTCCACGTAGTCGTAGACGGGCACGATGTGGGGGTGGTCGAGCGAGGCCGCCATCTGGGCCTCCCGCAGGAACCGACCGGCGACGGCGGCGTCGGCCCCGAAGGACCGGGGCAACTGCTTGATCGCCACCTGGCGACCAAGGGCCCGATGACGGCCACTGAGGACGACACCCCAGGCCCCCCGCCCCAGTTCGACCCCGATCTCGTAGCTGGGCAGCGCCTCCTCGATCTGCTGCAACTCGGGATTCGCTGGCACCCTCTACCCTCCATCCCGGGCCCGCTGCCGAGAAGTCCCGCCCAACCTATCCGCTGGACGCCGGGGGCACCTGGCCGACCCCGAACGTCACCCGGACGCAACGCCGGGGCGGAGCCGCCTCCCGGGCGGCGCTAGGGTCCGCTCCATGACCATCGAGTACCGGATGCTGGACGTGCCGGTCGCCGGAGGGAGCCTGGCAGCAGGCCGGTGGACGTCCGGCGACCACGCCGACCGGAACGAGAACAGCGCGGGCGGGGCCGGAGCCGGTCGAGCGGCGGGCGTGGTCGTGGCCTCCCACGGGATCACGGCCAATCACCTGTCGTGGCAGCGGGTGGCCGAGTCGGTGGTGGCCGCCGGCGCCGAGGCCCCGTCGGTGGTGGCGGTCGACCATCGGGGCCGGGGCGGCAGCGCCGACACCCCCGGCCCCTTCGGGTTGGCGGCCCACGCCGACGACCTGATCGCCGTCCTCGACCACCTGGGCCTCGAGTCCGCCCCACTGCTTGGGCACTCGATGGGCGGGTTCGTCGCCGCCCTGGCCGCCGAGCGCCATCCCGACCGGGTGGAGCGGCTGATCCTGGTCGACGGCGGGCTGCCCTTTCCCCTGGACCTGCCGCCCGACGCCGACGTGGAGTCCGTGGTCCAGTCGGTCATCGGCCCGGCCCTCGACCGCCTCGACCAGCGGTGGCCCGACGAGCAGGCCTACGTCGATTTCTTCGCCGCCCACCCCGCCTTCCGACCCCCGAACCGCTTCTGGCCCACGGTCGAGGCCTACGTCCGCCACGACGCCGTGGTCACGGCCGAGGGGGAGGTCCGATCCAGCGTGGACAAACAGGCGGTACTGGTCGACGGCGGTGCCGCCATCGTCGACCCCGACTCGTCCTCGGCCCTGGAACGCATCGCCACCCCGACGACCCTCCTCTGGGCCCCGAGGGGCATCCTCGACCAGGCACCCGGCCTGTATCAGGCGGCGCAGATCGACGACGCCGTGGCCCGCCTGGGCCACCTCCGGGCCGTCCTGGTCGCCGACACCAACCACTACACGATCGCCGTGGGCGACCCCGGAGCGGCCGCCATCGCCGCCGCCGTCCTGGCCCCGGCCGGACCGGCGACCGACTGACGGCCGACCTGGACCGGGGCCGACCCGATCAGGGGCGGCCCCGGTCGGGCCTACGGCTGGCGGCCCAGGGTGAACGAGTCGAGCATCGTCTGGAACACCTCGGAGAAGACGTCGAAGTGGTCGGCCTCGGCCGTGTAGGTGAGGTGGAAGGCCAGCGGCTCGTCCACCACGATCACGGTGTCGTAGCGCAGGGACTGCTTGCCGTTGCTCCGCAGGCCGAGCCGGATGGCGGGCCGACCGGACAGCCGGTCGTCACCGGTGGCGTCGACCGTGAACGACGGATCGGCCCGGCGCAGGGAGGCCACCGTCTCCTGGGCCAGGGTGTCGAGATCGCGGCCCGCGGTCCGGGTCACGTCCTCGGCCCGGATGCTGATGTGGTCGGAGAAGTCGTCGTCGGGGCCCTGGAGCCGGGAGAAGAAGAAGGCGTCGGTGGCCGACACCGACAAGTGCATCCAGTCGGACGGATAGTCGATCCGGTAGTGCCCGCCCGGGCTCCGATGATTCAGGTAGTCGCTCACGGTGGCCGCCTCCACGTTGCCTTGTTGCCGTCCGGGGGTGGGCCGCCCGCCACCGCCACCGGGACAAGCTAGTCGGCCCGGACCGGGCCCTGACGGCGGCGCGGCCCGACGGGACCGGCCGGCTCAGGATGGGGCCAGTCCGGTGGCCCGGTTGAAGGCCTCGATCCGGTCGTCCCACTGGGCCACCAGGGGCCGGAGGCCGTCCCAGAAGTCCTGGCTCCGTCGCCGGTCGAAGTCCTCGATCGAGACGCCCTGTTGCTCGACCCACGTGAAGTAGCCCAGGTTGAACACCCGATCGCGCTCGACCGGTCCCATCTCCAGCGTGTGGTCGGTCGAGACGGCGACCAGATGCTCCTCGAAGGCGGCGGTGGCGTGCTCGTCATCGAACCCGCCGGGGAACCGGGTCGACATGACCTTCTCCCGCTCGGAGTTGTAGAGCTCGGAGCCGTCGGTGGCCACCGTGACCAACACGTCATCGGCCCCCAGGCCCCAGACCTTGGCTGCGGTGACGGCGGCCAGAATGTTGCAGATGGCCGAGTAGCCCAGGTCGACCAGGGCATCGGCCAGGTCGGGCTTGATCCCCCGCTCGACCAGCAGGCGCCGCCCGGCCGGGGAGTTGAACAGGACATCGAGGGTGTCGGTCGAGCGGTCGCTGATACCGACCACCAGGTCGGTGTTGGTCACGTTGTGGATCAGGGGAATGTGCTTGTCGCCGATGCCCTGGATGTTGTGGTCGCCGTAGCCGTTGTAGAGCATCGTCGGGCACTCCAGGGCCTCGACGGCCACGATCCGGGCACCCTGGGCGTCCTTGAGGTAGTCGCCGGCGCCCAGGGTCCCGGCCGAACCCGAGGCCGACACGAACCCGGCCAGGCGACCGGGGCCGGAGCCGACGGCGGCCCGGTACACCCGCTCCAGGGCCGGGCCGGTGACCGCGTAGTGACCGAGGTGATTGGAGAACTCGGAGAACTGGTTGAGGATCACATTGGCCGGATCCTGGGCCAGCCGATGGCACTCGTCGTAGA
The DNA here is from genome assembly GCA_965263455.1 of Acidimicrobiales bacterium. Classification (GTDB taxonomy): domain Bacteria; phylum Actinomycetota; class Acidimicrobiia; order Acidimicrobiales; family SZUA-35; genus CADEDH01. The sequence continues at coordinate 3,367,735 of CBDHHN010000004.1, read as the reverse complement.
TCTCCTTGACGTTGCTCTCGGTCCCGTAGGTCCGGATGACGTCGTCGGGATGGCCGATCCAGCGGTCGAGCCACTCGAAGCGCTCCCGGCTCATCCCCTCGGGCAGCACGGCCACCCCCCGGGCTCCCATCAGGGTGGAGATGGCCACGCCGCCGCGGGCATAGTTGCCGGTGGAGGGCCAGACGGCCCGACCCACGGTCGGATCGAAACGGCCGGTCACCAGCCGGGCCACCAGACACGAGTAGGCGGCGAGCACCTTGTGGGCCCGGATCATGGGGAACCGATTGCCCAGGGCGACCACGATCCGGGCGTCGACGCCGGTCAGCTCCGGGGGCAGCTCCAGGTGCTCGGGGACCTCGACCACGGCCGGATGGTTGGGGCCGGCCGGGTCGTCGGCGTGGCCGTTGTGCCAGTGGACCCGGAACAGGTTGGCGGGGTCGGCGGCGTCCTTGTCCACCGTCGCCAGCCGATCCGCCACGGCGGCCGGGATGGTCGACGGATCCCGCAACTGGGCGAAGGTGGGCAGCAGGATCCCCTGGGCCCGGAACCGCTCCACGGCGTGGTCGTAGGCGGTCTGCCCGTCGGAGGCGAAGTCGTCGAAGATGGCAAGGGTCACGGGGAGTGTGCTTTCGTCCGTTCGGTTGGGTCGGTCCGGTGGGCCCGATCGGGCCGCCCGATCAGGAGTCGGCGGTCCAGGCCGACCAGGCGTCGGCCCGTTCGCGGTTGGCCTCGTGGCGGAGCGGCAGCTCGCGGCGCCAGGTGCCGTCCGACTGGCGCAGGGCCTCGGCCACCGCCCCGGCCGTGGGCACCAGGCCGATCTCGCCCACGCCCTTGATGCCGTACGGGGCATCGGGCTGGGGCGACTCGACCAGGATGACGTCGACCGGCGGCATGTCCTTGGGCCGGATGATCTCGAGGCTGCGGAGGGTCGAGTTGAGCGGCCGACCGTCGGGATCGCAGGGAAAGCCCTCGCTCAGGGCGTAGCCCAGGCCCATGTGGACCGAGCCCTCGATCTGGCCCTCGCACAGCAGCGGGTTGACGGCCCGGCCCACGTCGTGGGCCGCCACCACCCGCTCGACGGCGCCGGTCTCGGGGTCGGCGATGACGAGTTGGGCGGCGTAGCCGAAGGTGGAATGGATGATGGGGTGCTCCAGGCCCTCGTTGAGCGAGTTGGTCCAGTCGACCCGGTACTCGCCCTCGTAGTCGACGCCCGGCTGGACGCCATCGGCGACGGCCTTGCGGCAGGCGTCGGCCACCGCCCCGGCCCCCATGAGGGTGCCTCGGCTGCCCGTGGTCTGGCCTGCGCCCAGCTCCCGGGTGGAGTCGACGATGACCTCGACCTGGTGGGCCTCGACCCCCAGCTCCTCGACGGCCACCTGGAGGGCCACGGTGTGGATGCCCTGGCCCATCTCGGTCCAGCAGTGCCGCACCTCGACCATCCCGTCGGGGCGGGCGTGGACCACGGCCCGGGCGATCTCCTTGAACCCGTTACCCAGGCCCGAGTTCTTGAGGCCGAGCCCCAGCCCGACGGCCTTGCCCTCGGCCCGGGCCCGGTCGTAGGCGGGCTTGACGGCGTCGAGGCAGGCGGTGGCCCCGAGGCAGCCGTCGTCCATGATCTGGCCCGGCCCCCACACGGCGCCGGGGGTGACGGCGTTGCGGTGGCGGATCTCCCAGCCGGTGACGCCGACGGCGTCCGCCAGTCGGTCCATGACCCCCTCCATGGCGAACTGGGCCTGGTTGGCCCCGAAGCCCCGGAAGGCGCCGCACACGCTGTTGTTGGTCCGGGCGGCGACGGCCTCGACGTCGATGGCGGGCACCACGTACGGCCCCGAGGCGTGCCCGGCGGCCCGCTCCAGCACCTTCATGCCGACCGAGGCATAGGGACCCGAGTCGCCCAGCATGCGAACCCGGAGAGCGGTGAGGTTGCCCTCGGCGTCGCACCCGGCCTCGTAGCGCATACGGATCGGATGCCGCTTGGTGTGGACCAGGAACGACTCCTCGCGGGAGAAGGTGACTCGGACCGGACGGCGAAGCAGCCAGGCGGCCAGGGCGGTCTGGCCCTGGTTGGACATGTCCTCCTTGCCCCCGAAGGCGCCGCCGTTGGACACCAGCTCGGTGGTGACCACCTCGGGGTCGACGGCCAGGATGCGGGCGATGTCGTTGCGGTCGTCCCAGATGCCCTGACCGCCGGAGTAGACGAGCAGCCGGTCGACGTCGGCCGGGGCCCGGTCGGCGTCGGAGCCGTTGGTCAGGGGCAGGGGCTGACCGGCGGGCACGGGCACGGCCAGGGTCGACTCGGGCTCGACGAAGGCGTGGTCGATCCGCTGGGTCTGGAACGTCTCGGTCACGGTGTGGGCCGAAGCGGCCAGGGCAGCCTCGGTATCGCCCCGGGTGTAGGTGCTGGTCGACAGGATGTTGCCGTCCAGGGTCCACACCGCGTCGGGGGCACCGGGGGCCACCGCCTCGACCGGGGACGTGATCGGGGCCAGCACGTCGTAGGTGACCTCCACCAGTTCGGCCGCCTTGCGGGCCGTGGGCCGGTCGGTGGCCACCACCAGGGCCAGCACGTCGCCGAGGTAGCTGGTCCGGCCGCCTACGGGGATGAAGACGGGCCAGTCCTTGTGGATCAGGCCCGACCGCAGCTCGCCGGGCACGTCGGCGGCGGTGAACACGGCCACCACGCCGTCGACGGCTTCGGCCGCCGTGGTGTCGATGGCCACGATGTCGGCCCGGGCGTGGTCCGACAGGTGGACGGCGCCGTGGAGCAGGTCGCCGTAGCGCTCGGCGTCGGGGATGAGGTCGTCGATGAAGGGGCGATCGCCCAGGGTCAGCTCGGCCGCCTCGTAGCGGACGCCGGTGGAACCGACGCCCTTGGGGGCGAGGGCCACCGGCACCTCATCGGCGGCCAGGGCCTCGACGGCGTCGAGGATCTTCGTGTACCCGGTGCAGCGGCAGAGATGGGCGCCGAGGTGGCGGGCGGCGGTGTCGCGCTCCAGCTCGGAACCCTTCGAGTCGAGCAGGGCCTTGGTCCGCATGACGATGCCGGGGGTGCAGAATCCGCACTGGAGGGCGCCGAGGGCGGCGAAGGCGTCGGCCATGTGGTTGCGCTCGTCGTCGGGCAGGCCCTCCAGGGTGAGGACCTCCTTGCCCGCCACCTTGGCCAGGGGGAGTTGGCAGGCGACGCGGGCCTTGCCGTCGACCAGGACCGTGCAGCACCCGCATTGGCCGCTGGGGGCACACCCGTCCTTGGGGGACATGACGCCGAACTCGTCCCGGAGGGCCGTCAGAAGGTGTTCATGATCGGCGTCGGTGGACACCGGGCGGCCGTTGAGGATGAAGGCGGTCATTGACGGCTCCCTGCGACGGGTATCGGGCCGTCCAGACTAGCGCTCGGCCGGGACCCCGGCCGGGCCGAGGTCGATCCCCGACGATCAGGCGCCAAGGGTGGACAGGGCCTCGGCCAGGGCCTGGCGGTAGTCGTGGATGCGTCGCAGCTTGAGATCCTCGTAACCCCGGACCTGGTCGGGTAGGGCGGCCACCTCGACCGCCTCCGTCAGGTTCTCGGCGTTGAGCACGGCATAGAGGCGGTCGAGGGCGGCCAGGTACTGGCCCGGCAGTTCCCGTTCGAGACGGCGGAGTGAGGTGCGGCCGAAGGGGTCGAGGGCCGAGCCTCGCAACCGCTTGCCGGCGGCGAGGGCCCGCACCCCGGGTCCGGCCCACGAGCCGACGCCCACCTTGGACCGCAGACCCAGGGCCTTGAGGGCGGGCGGATGGAGGCGCCAGGTGAACGACGACCCCGGAGGGGCCACGGACTCGACTGCGGCCCGGCCCTCGGGCGCCACCATCAGCCGGGCCACCTCGTACTCGTCCTTGTAGGCCAACAGCTTGTGCAGGCTGCGGGCCACGGTCTCGGTCAGGGGTCCGACCTCGGGGGCCACCGCCGCCTCGGCCCGTCGGGCCCGGTCGACGTGGCCGAGGAAGGTGAGGGCCAGCTCCCGGTCCTGGAATCCGACCAGGTCCTGGGCCAGCCGGTCGACGACCTGGGCCACCGGCGCCGGCAGCCCGAGTCGGTGGACCGAGGCGGCCACCCGGGGGTCGGCCGCCGCGCCGACCCCCGGGTTGACCACCGACCCGGCCGCGCCGTCGGCGTCCGCCGATCGGGCCGCGGCCGAGACCTTGTCGGGGTCGACGGCCCACCGCCGACCCCACAGAACGGCGGCCTGGTTGGCCGTCACCGCCACCCCGTTGAGCTCCACCGCCCGGTCCAGCGATGTCGGCGACAGGGGCAACGCCCCGCGCTGGAGGGCCACCCCGATCAGGAACAGGTTGGCCTGGGCCGTGCTGCCGACCAGGGCCCGGGCCAGCCCGGCGGCGTCGGGGGCGGCGGTTCGGGCCTCCGGGGCCGGGGCATCGGCGCCGAACGCGTCGGCCGCCGGCCGGGACAGCCCGAGGCGCTGGGCGATGGCCTCGACCGGGTAGGTCAACGAGGGCCGGGTGACCATGCGTCCGGTCGGGGTGGTGGCCGCCGAGGCCACGACCACCGTCTCGGGACCGATGGCCGACCGGGGCCCATCGGCCGCCGCCACCAGCCCGTCGAAGGCCAGGAGCAGGTCGGCCCGGCCCCGGCCGACCACGTTGGAGGCGACCCCACCCCGGTGCAGGACCAGGTCGCTGACCACCGGCCCCGCCTTCTGGCTGAGGCCGGTCTGGTCGAGCCCGTTGACCTCCCACCCGTCGAACATGGCCGCGGTGGCCACGATCTGGGCCGCCGTCACCACCCCGGTTCCGCCGATGCCGGCCAGGCGAATCCGCGCCACCCGACCGTGAGCCGGATCAAGGGTCGAAAGGGAGGTCGGATGGGAGGTCGGAGGCGAGGTCGAAAGGGAGGTCGAAAGGGAGGTCGAAAGGGGGGTCGGTTGGGGGAGGTCGGGCCAGCTGTCGAGGGCCCGCTCCCCCGGCCCGGCCGGAACCGGCGACGCTCCGGGGTCGACATCGACCGTCATGAAGGCGGGGCAGTCGCCGTCCAGGCAGCTCTCGTCGAAATTGCACGAGGCCTGGTCGATGACCGTCTTGCGCCCGAACGGGGTCTCGACCGGCTGGACCGACAGGCAGTTGCTCACGTCACCGCAGTCGCCGCAGCCCTCGCAGATCCGAGGGTTGATCACCACCCGTCGCCTCGGGGTCTCGATCCGCCCCCGTCGCCGATCCCGCCGCAGCTCGGCGGCGCAGGCCTGGTCGTGGATCAGGACCGTGACCCCGGGCACGGCACGGAGCCGTTCCTGCACGGCCACGATGTCGCGCCGGTGGTGGACCCGGACCCCGGCCGGCAGATCGGCCAGGTCCCCCCGGCGGTAGCGGTCGGGCTCGTCGGTGGTGATGGCGATGGCGGCCACGCCCATGGCCCGGAGCATGGCCACCAGCTCGGGCAGGCCGAGGGCGGCCTGGGCGTCCTGGCCGCCGGTCATGGCCACCGTGCCGTTGAACAGGATCTTGAACGTCATGTGCTTGCCGGCGGCGATGCAGTTCTGGACCGCAAGCTGGCCGGAGTGGAAGAACGTCCCGTCGCCGTAGTTCTGGACGAGGTGGTCGGCCTCGACGAAGGGCTCCATCCCGATCCACTGCGTGCCCTCGTTGCCCATGGCCGTGATGCCGATGGTCTCCCCCACCCGCTCCGGGTCCATGAGCAGGGTCATGCCGTGGCAGCCGGTCCCGGCGCCGACCAGCGCTCCGTCCGGCACCTTGGTGCCCCAGTTGTGGGGGCAGCCCGAGCAGAAATAGGGGGTGCGGGTCTCGGTCAGGGGGATCAGGGTCCGGGCCGGTTCCTGCGCCGGCGGCGGGCGGAGGCGCTCCGACAACCGGGGGGCCAGCACGCGCCGCAACGGTTCGACGATGGCGTCGGCGTCGAGCATGCCCCACGATCGGAAGAGCTGGGTCCCGTCGGCGTCGGCCTTGCCGTGGACGGCGGGGGTGTGGGCCGAGCCGTAGAGGGCGTCCTTGACCAGCCACTCCAGGGTCGGGTTCTTCTCCTCCACCACCACGATCCGGTCCAGGCCTCGGGCGAAGCGGCGGACCAGGTCGGCGTCGAACGGAACCGGCATGCGAAGGTTGAGGAGCCGGATCCCGGCCTGCTCGACGGCGCGCGGACCGTCGAGGCCGAGACGGGCCAGGGCGTCGAGTAGTTGGGCGTGGGTGAACCCGGTGGCGACGAGGCCGATCCAGGCGTCGGTCGGGTCGACCGTGATCCGGTTGAGGTCGTTGTCGATGCCGTAGCGGGTGGCCAGGGGCAGCCGCACCTCACGGAACTCCCGCTCCATCTCCAGCATCCGGGGCCCGAGGAAGTGGGCCGACGGGGTGGGCCGCCACGGACGGCCGTCGACCTCGTGGACGGGGATGACGGGATCGGCGTCCAGGACCGGCAGGTTCACGGTGCCCGAGCCATCGGCCACCGGGGTCACGATCTTCATCGAGGCCCAGAGCCCACTGGCCCGAGAAAGGGCCACGGCGTGGAGCCCGAGTTCGAGGCACTCGGCCACCGTGCCCGGGTAGAGGATCGGCATGTGGAGGTCGACCAGGGTGGCGTCGGACGACGAGGGCATGGTCGACGACTTGCAGGCCGGATCGTCGCCGACGAGGACCACGGCCCCACCGTGGGGGGCGGTCCCGGCGAACACCCCGTGCCGCAGGGCGTCGCCCGCCCGGTCGAGGCCCGGGGCCTTGCCGTACCAGTAGCCGACGACGCCGTCGTGGAGGGCGTCGGGGCGGGCCGCCGCCAGTTGCGACCCCATCACGGCCGTGGCCCCCAACTCCTCGTTCACGGCGGGCTGGTGGACGATCGGCAGGTCGGGGACCTCGGCCATGGCCCGGGGCAGCTCCAGATCGAGCCCGCCCAGCGGGGAGCCGGGGTAGCCGGAGAGGAAGGCCGCGGTGTCCAGGCCGGAGGCCCGGTCGGCCCGAAGCTGCTCGATCGGGAGTCGGGCCAGGGCCTGGATGCCGGTCAGTAGCACGGTGCCCTCGTGGCGCCGGTATCGATCGGCGAGGGCGTAGTCGTCGAGCAGGGCCACGTCGTCCTCCTGAGGCTGCACCCATCGAAGCCGATCGGGATTGAACGTGCAACGGAGACCTGTCTAGTCTGCACATTCACCATGAATGAGCTGGACGCGTCGAACATCGACGACATCGATCGCCGGATTCTGGAGCTTGTGCAGGCCGACGCCCGCATGTCCAACAAGGACCTGGCCGCCGCCGTCGGCGTCTCCCCGTCGACCATGGTCAATCGACTCCGCAACCTGGAGCGGACGGGAGCGATCCTCGGCTATCACGCCGAGGTCGACCCCGCAGCCCTCGGTCGCCACGTCCAGGCCGTGGTGGCCGTGACCCTGCAACCGAAGAGCCCGGCCGCGGTGGCCGAGTTCGAGGCCGCGGTGTGGGCCCTGGAGGAGACGGTGGCGGTCTCGTTCGTGACCGGGGAGTTCGACGTCCTGGTCCACCTCAGCGACCGCTCGGTGTCGACCCTGGCCGAGACCGTGCTGGGACGGGTGGCGTCGGCCCCCAACGTGGTCTCGGAGCGAACCTCGATCATGTTCGAACACCGGCGCAAGACGGCGCTCAGCCCCCTGGGCCCCGGCTGACCCCGCCTCGGGGAGGCCACCGACCTCTCAGTCGGGACGGATGACGCCCTTCTGGCCCGTGATCCGGCCGTACATCTCGGGCCGGCGGTAGCGCTCGAAGTCGAAGAGGGTGTCCTTGTACTTGACGCAGTGGTCGAGGTCGACGGGGGCCGTGATCAGCTCGTCGCCGGTGGTGATGGCCTGGGCCACGATCTGGCCCGACGGGGCGATGATGCACGACTGGGCCAGCGACTCGACGCCCTCCTCGGTGCCGCCCTTGGCCACGCCGACCACCCACGTCCCGTTCTGGTAGGCCCCGGCCTGCATGACCAGCTGGTTGTGGAACCCCTGGAGCGGGTTCTGGCCCGGATCGGGGGCGTAGTGGATCGGGGTGTTGTACCCGATCATGATCAGCTCGACCCCCTGCAGGCCCATCTCCCGGTAGGTCTCGGGCCAGCGCCGGTCGTTGCAGATGGCCATCCCGACCAGACCGCCGAAGGCCCGCTTGACCGGGAAGCCGTCGTTCGACTCCTCGAAGTAGCGCCGTTCCAGATGCTGGAACGGGCGCCACGGCTCGTCGTTCTCGTGGCCGGGGATGTGGACCTTGCGGAAGGTGTGGACGATGGAGCCGTCCTGCTCGACCAGGACGTAGGCGTTGTACCGGTGACCGTCGGCCGTCAGTTCGGCGTAGCCCAGGGCGAACCCGATGCCGAGGCGGCGGGCCTCGTCGAACAGGGGCTGGGTGGCCTCGCTCGGCATCGAGGTCTCGAAGTAGTGGTCGTGACCCGAGAGATCCTCGGTGTACCAGCGGGGGAAGAACGTGGTCAGGGCGAGTTCGGGGTAGACGACCAGCTCACAGCCGGCGGCCGAGGCCTGGGCCAACAGATCGAGCAACCGCTTCACCACCCGTTCCCGGCTCTCGTCCTTGGCGATCGGGCCCAGCTGGGCGGCGCCGACGGTGAGGGTTCGGGTCATGGTTGGTCGTCCTGGCTGGAGGGGTCGGTGGGGGCGGCCGGAGAAGCCGTCGAAGGGCCGGGAGGCACGGCGACCGGCAGGGGCGAACCGCCGTCGCCGGTCAGGATGCGGGCCACGATGGCCGCCGCCTCGGCGTCGACGTCGCGCCGGGCCGACACGGCCAGGCGGCCGCCGGCCTCGGTCAGCAGGAAGCCCTGGCCCGAGCGGGCGGCGAACAGGGCCGGGTCGGTGAACAGCCGGGGTTTGATCTCGGCCGGGTCGCCCCGTTCGGGGCAGAAGGTGAGGCAGTTGCCGCACTCGTTGCACAGCTCCGACAACACCAGGTACTGGTGGCGACCCTCGACCCCGTCGGGGCTGGGGGCGGCGAAGAAGGCGTCGTTGGGGCAGACGGTGACGCAGAAGTTGCAGGCCACACAGCCGAACATGGCCAGGTCGTTGTCGACCTGGCGGGGCAGCTTCGAGTTGCCGTCGAGGTGGTAGCGCTCCCGGTCGGCGCCGAGGACACGGTCGACGTGCTCCGCCACGGTCGAGGCGAACCCGGCCTCGACGGCGGACGCCTGGCGGGCCTGCTTCCACCCGTCGAGATCGGTGGCCCCGGACCCGCCGACCTCGGTGGCCAGGGCCTTGAGCATGGGGGCCAGGCGGCCGTAGCCGCCGGGCTTGAGCAGGTCGGAGCACACGGTGGCGGGCTTGACCCCGGCGGCCAGGGCGTCGGCCAGATTGTCCTTGGTGATCCCGGCCGAGAAGCTGACCATGATGTCGCCGTCGTGACCGGGCAGATCGAAGCGACCGGGCAGGGCCTCGGCCAGGCGTTGGCACAGGGCCATGGCCAGCACGTGCAGGGGCGGCCCCGACAGGTACATGGTGTCGTCGGGCATGAAGCCGCGGGTGTTGTCGACGACCAGGGTGTTGGTCAGCTTGATCCCGAACCGGCGACCCCGGTCGGCGGCGTAGGCGTTGAGCTCGTCGATCAGCTCCAGGCCCCGATCGAACTGGAGGTCCTCGGCGAAGGCCGACTCCTTGACCGAGACGTCGGCGTAGCCCAGCTCGTCGTTGACGATGGCGGCCACCCGCTCGTAGCCCAACAGCGTCGGGTTGAGTTTGACGATGACGTCGAGGTCGTGGGCGTCGATCAGGTGCTTGGTGATGGCCTCGATCTCGTCCGGGGGACAGCCGTGGAAGGTCGAGAGGGTCAGGGTGTCGGCGATGCTGGTGGTGAAGGGATGATCGGCGAAGGCCCGGAAGGCCGAGCCCGCCGGCAGGGCCGCCAGCTCGGTCCGGAGCTGTTCGACCTCGGCGGTGGCGTCGGCCATGCCCCGGATGAAGGCGGCCACCTTGTCGCCCGAGATACCGGCCAGGTCGTAGCCCACACTCATGTCGAACACGTGGGGTCCGGGATCGGGGCCGACAAGGGCGGCGAGGGGCTCCCAGGCGGCCAGCATCTCCACCAGCATCGAGGCCTTGACGTACTCGGTCAGGCTCTGGGGGACGGTCAGCTCCTGGCTCCACTCGATGTTGTAGCCCACCGTCTCCATGTCGATACACGGCCGGTTGATGACCAGGTCGTCGAGGACCTGGACCGTCTTCAGCTCGAACAGGCGTGAGCCACCGAGCCAGGCCAGGGCGATGTTCTCGGCCAGCTGGCTGTGGGGGCCCGCAGCCGGTCCGACCGGGCTGGCGCAGCTACGACCCAGGAACTCGAAGCCCAGATCGAGCTCGGGGTCGCGACGCCAGAACCGGGCGGTGGGCAGGTCGAAGATGCGGTTGCGTTCGGCCCACTCGTGCTCGATCCGGGCCAACAGGGCCGTCAGCGACATCGGGGTCAGGGGCGGGGTGTCGTGACCAGCCATGGTCTACTCCTCTTCGGCCAGGGTCAGCAGGGTGTGGAGTAGGACGTCGGCCCCGGCGGCCAGCTCGGTGGGTGCGGTGTATTCCGCCGGATTGTGGCTGAGCCCGTCGCGGGACGGGGTGAAGATCATGCCGGTGGGGCAGACCCGGGCCAACATCTGGGCGTCGTGCCCTGCGCCCGACGGCAACCGCCGGACCGAGTGGCCGAGCCGGGCCGCCGTGTCGGCCACCAGGTCGACGACCCGGTCGTCGAAGGGCACGGGCTGGAAGCGAGCCAGTTCGGTGGTGGCCAGCGTGCAACCCTCGGCGGTGGCGGCGTCGGTCAGGAAGGCGGCCACCCGCTTCTCGGCCTCTTGCAACACGGCCTCGACGGTGTTGCGGAGGTCGATGGTGAAGGTGACCGAGGCCGGGACGACGTTGATCAGGTTGGGCCGGAACTCGACCCGACCGACCGTGGCCACCTGGGCCCCGCCCAGCTCCTCGGCCAGGTCGCGCAGGAAGGCGATGCAGGCCCCGACCACGAGGCCCGGGTCCCGGCGCAGGGCCAGGGGCGTGGTGCCGGCGTGGTTGGACTGGCCGGTCACCGTCACCTCCTGCCACGAGATGCCCTGGACCTCGGTCACGGCCCCGATGGTGAGGCCCTCGGCCTCCAAAACCGGGCCCTGCTCGATGTGGAGTTCGACGAAGGCGTGGGGCACCAGCCCGGGCACCGGGGTCGACCCGGCGTAGCCGATGCGATCGAGTTCGGCCCCCAGCACGGCACCGTCGATGCCGACGATGTCGAGCGCCTCCTCCAGGGCCATGCCCCCGGCGTAGACCAGGCTGCCCAACATGTCGGGGGCGAAGCGGGAGCCCTCCTCGTCGGTGAAGAAGGCCACCGACAGCGGCCGCCGCGGCGTGATCCCGGCCTCGTGCAGGGTCTCGATGACCTCGAGGCCGGCCAGGACCCCGAGGTTGCCGTCGTAGCGGCCTCCGGTGCGGACGGTGTCGATGTGGGAGCCGGTCATGACCGGGGCCACGTCTTCTCGCCCCGCCATGGTGGCCACCACGTTGCCGATGCGATCGATGGTGACGTCGAGTCCCAGATCGCGCATCCAGGCGACGACCAGGTCGCGCCCGTCGCGATCCTCGTCGGTCAGGGCCAGGCGGCAGGAGCCCTCGGTGCCCTCGATGGCCCCGATGGCGGCCAGCTCGGCCAGGCGACCGAGCAGGCGGTCGATGTTGATGCGCAGATCAGCGGGATGGGCCGCGTCGTTCGACATGGTGGTCCGACGGTATCGGTGTACCTGCGGTCGCTCAAGGGGTCGACGCGGGATCGATTCCCCTGTGGCCGGCGAAGTAGGGTCGCCCGATGATCGATCTCAGCGGCAAGGTGTTCGTGGTGACCGGCGGCAACGGCGGGATCGGGCTCGGCATGGCCGAAGGCATCGTCGACGCCGGCGGGGCCGTGGCCATCTGGGGTCGTAAGGACGACAAGAACGCCGAGGCCCTCGAGTCGCTGCGGGCTCGGGGAGGCCGGGCCGAGGCCTATGTCTGCGATGTGGGCGACGAGGGCCAGATCATCGAGACCCTGGACCGGGGCATCGCCGACCTGGGTCGCATCGACGGTCTGTTCGCCAACGCCGGCCGGGGTGGGACCGGCACCCCGTTCCTGGACATGACGTTGGACGAGTGGCGGGCCGTGATGGCCATCAACCTCGACGGGGTGTTCCTGTGTCTGCGGGAGGCGGGCAAACGCCTGGTCGCCCAGGGCGAGGGCGGTTCGCTGGTCGCCGTCTCGTCGACCTCGGCCATCCACGGCGCTGCCGGCAACGAGGCCTACGGCACGGCCAAGACCGGGCTCAACGGCCTGGTCCGGGCCCTGTCGGTGGGGCTGGCCCGCCACCGGATCCGGGTCAACTCGCTGCTGCCGGGGTGGACCATCACCGACCTGGCCCGGGGCGGCTACGAGAACGACAAGTTCCGCGAGGTCACCACCCGCCGCACCCCGGCCCGTCGCTGGGCCGAACCGGCCGAGTTCCGCGCCGTGGGCGCCTTCCTGGCCGACCCGACCCAGACCTTCCACACCGGCCAGGAGGTCGTGGTCGACGGGGGCTACACCGTCTTCTGATCGTCCTTCTGATCGTCCTTCTGATCGTCCTTCTGGATGGCCGCCGCCGCGAGGGCCGCCTTGCGGTGTGACCCCGACGCCGATGTGAGGCCGCGGCCGGCCTCCGGGGCCCCGGGAGTAGCGTGGGCGGCCATGCGAGCGGGATGGCATCGACGGCCGGCGACCGTCGGGCGGCTGCTACCGGCGATGGCCGCGCTCCTCCTCGCCGCCTGCGCCGGCCCCACCTCGGAAGCCGGGGCTCCCGACACCACCCCGGTGGGGGCCGATTCGACCACGGCCGCCGAGCAACCCGCCTGGTACCTGGTGTCCGACGACAACGAGACCGTCGAGATGGTCGGTGTCGGCACCACCGTCGCCGACCCACCACCCCACGACCCGACGTGGGCGGTCGCGGTCCCCGCCTTCGAGGTCGGGCCCGACGCCGTCCCCGAGCGGATCGAGCGGCTGTTCCTCCGCCCCGCTCCTCCCCCCGACACCCGACCCCTGTTGCTGGTGGCCCATCGATGGGACCCCGGGGTCAGCGCCTGGATCCCCCTGCTCACCGGCTGGAACGACGTCGACGGTCTTGTCACCGTCAGCCTGCCCCGGATCGAACCGGCAGCGGAGGAGTCGGTGATCATGGGCCTGTTCGAGGTGCCGCTCGGGACGACCGGTATCCCGATGCCCTGGACCGACGATGGCTACAACCGGGCCGAGCAGGGCCTGCGCGACGAACTGGCCCGCCACCGACGCCGGCTCGACGACGCGCCGGGGCCCGGCACCGACGGGGCCGAGGGTGGCGGGCCGGACGACGGGCCCGGCCGGATCGACGCCTCGCAGCTGATCGACTGCACCGACGACCAGGGCCGGCAACTGGAGGTCGCGGCCTGGAGGCCGGCGCCGGGAGGCTGGTCGGCTCCTCCGGTCATCGCCTGCCGAGCACCGGTGGGGTCGACCTCGACGTCGGTCACCATCGCCAACAATCGGCCCTACGGCATGCTCGTCGACGTTCCGAACGGTGCCCAGGTCCGGCTCGCCTCCCACGATCGGCTGATCCCCCACGTCCTCGACCGGGTGGGCGACGCCCTCGGCCCGGAGCAGGCCTACCTGTTCCCCGGCTCCCACCTGACCCTCGTCCTCGACGGCGACGGACCCGAAACGATCGAGGCCCGAGTCGTGCCATCGCTCACGGGACTCGACGCCGCCGCCGTCACGCTGAACACGGTCTTCACGCTCGACGCCGGTGCCTTCGAATCGCTCCTCGGCTGCCTGGCGTTCGGGGACCCGGTCGCGGGATCGGCACCGGACCGCCCGCTCCCCGTGGCCGCCGAGATGATCGCCTGCGCCCGGACCGAGCCCGATCATCGTCTCCAGCGGTTGTCGCCCCTGTTCGATCTCACCGCCGCCCACCTGGCCGAGGCCGCGACGGCGGTCGAGGCCCTGGCCGAACCGGCGGCGGTCGACGGGCCGCAGCCGCTGCAGATCGTCCTCGGCGAGTTGTGAGCGAGCCCGGACCAGGGCCGGCGGCGTAAGGCCTCAGTCCGCCTCGGCCCCGGCGGCGTCGGTGACCCCGGTCATCAGCAGACCGAGTGTGGTGGGGTCGGCATCGGCTCGGGGGACTTCGCCCGTGACCTCGCCCTCCAGCAGCACGATCACCCGGTCGGCCAGCTGCATGATCTCGTCGAGGTCCTCGGAGATGAGGAGGATGGCGGCGCCGTCGGCCCGCTGGTCCAACAGGCGCTCGTGGATGTACTCGGCGGCCCCGATGTCGACCCCGCGTGTGGGCTGGGCCACGACGAGAACCTCGGCATCGGTGGAGAACTCGCGGGCGATGACCACCTTCTGGATGTTGCCCCCCGACAGGTTGTGGGTCGGGGTCTCCAGGTCCGGGGTCTTCACCGAGTAGTCGGCCACCAGCCGACCGGCCCGGTCGGCGATGGCGCCCCGGTCGAGCAGGCCCGACCGGCTGTAGGGCGCCGAGGCGTGATCGACCAGGATCAGGTTTTCGGCCACGGAGAAGTCGCCGATGGCGCCATGCACCATACGCTCCTCGGGCACATAGGCCGCACCGAGGGCCCGGACCCCGGACGGCGAGGGGTCGGTCACGATCGTCCCGTTGATCTCGATCCGACCTCCGGTGGTGGGCCGCAGCCCGAACAGCGCCTCGGCCAGCTCTCGTTGCCCGTTGCCCGAGACGCCGGCGATGCCCACGATCTCGCCCGACCGGACCGACAGCGAAAGGCCCTTGACCGCCTCGGTCCCCCGGTCCCCCCTGACCCGCAGGCCCTCGACGAGGAGTCGCTCCTCGCCCGGTTCGGACGGCGCCACGTCCCGGGTCAGGGCCACGGGGCGGCCCACCATGAGCTCGGCCAGGGACTGTCGGGTCGCCTCGTCCGGGGTGGTCCGACCCGAGACCCGCCCATCCCGCAGGACCGTGATCTCGTCGGCCAGGGCCAAGACCTCACCCAGCTTGTGGGAGATGAAGATCAAGCCCTTGCCGTCGTCGGTCATCTGACGGAGGGTGGCGAAGAGGTCCTCGACCTCGGGTGGGGTGAGGACCGCGGTGGGCTCGTCCAGCACCAGCAACTCGGCGTCCCGGTAGAGGGCCTTGAGGATCTCGGCCCGCTGCCGCTCCCCCACCGCCAGCTGCCACACCTCGGCGTCGGGGTTGACGCCCAGGCCGTAGCGTTCGGCCACCTCGGCCAGGCGCCGCTTGACCGGCCGCATATCGGCCAGGCCCCGGCGACCACCGAGGCCCAGGGCCACGTTCTCGGCCACGGTCAGGGTGGGCACCAGCATGAAGTGCTGATGGATCATCCCGATCCCGCGGTCGATGGCGTCCGAGGGGGAGGAGATGGTGACCTCCTCCCCCCGGAACCGGATCGTTCCCTCGTCAGGCCGATAGAGGCCGTAGAGGATCTTCATGAGCGTGCTCTTGCCCGCCCCGTTCTCCCCCAGCAGGGCGTGGACCTGGCCGGTGCGCACCGTCAGGTCGACGGCGTCGTTGGCCACCACGCCCGGGAACCGCTTCGTGATCCCGGCCATGGCCAGGAGTGGGGCGGTTCCGGGGGCGGTGGCCCCCGAGGGCCGCGCCTGCGGGGCGGGAACGGGCTCGCTCATGGCGACGTCGGGTTACTCGACGCCCGTGGCGACCGAGCCGTCGGCGATGGCGGCGACGGTGGCGTCGGCCTCCTCCTGGATGGCGGGGTCGAGGCCGTAGGCGTCGTTGTACTCGATGGCCAGGCCGCCGTTGGCGAAGGTGAGGATGAAGGCCTCGCCCCCCAGGGTCCCGTCCTGGACCGCGGCGATGATGTCGTTCAGCACCACGTCCCACTTGTAGACCTGGGAGGCGACGACGATGTCCTCGCCCAGAGCGGTCTGGTTGGACTGGGTCCCGAACCAGGGCACGCCGGCCTCGCGGGCCACACCGGTGGCGCCCACCACCATCTGGGCCGTGCCGGTCAGGGCGTCGGCGTCGTTGGACAGGTGAGCCTGGGCCGCCTCGGCGGCGAGGGCGGTGTCGCTGAAGGACTCGATGTAGTTGACGTTGACCTCGATCGTGTCGTCGGTGGCGGCAACGCCGTTCACGAACCCGTCGACGTAGAGCTTGGCGTCACCGACCTCGATGGGCCCGACCACGCCGATGACGCCGGTCTCGCTCAGCTGGGCGGCGATGGTGCCGAGCACGTAGCCGCCTTCGTCGGAGCGCACCGTGTAGGCGTAGACGTTGTCGAGGCCGAAGGTGTCGGCCGCCGTCCCCCAGGCGAACGAGGTCTCGGGGAAGTCGGGGGCGATCTCCTGCAACGGACCGCCGTACTGGGAGCCGTGGGCGATCACCAGATCGAAGCCGTCCTCGGCGTAGCCCCGGATGGCGGCCGCCGCGTCCTCGACGATGAAGGTGCCGTCGGTGATGTCGACCTCGACGTCGGCCTCCACGTTGGCGATGCCGTCGACGATGCTCTGGGTGAAGGCCAGGTCGTTGGAGGCCGAGGGGGCCACGATGGCCACCCGGAACGGGCCGTCGTCGGTTGCCGAGGGGGCGGCGGCCTCGTCGGTCCCGGATGACTCGTCGTCGGACGAGCCCTCGTCGTCGGACGAGCCCTCGTCGTCGGACGACTCGTCGGTCCCGGCATCGGCCGAGGTCTCGGTGTCCTCGGACTCGGACGCCTCCTCGTCGTCACCACCGCAGGCCGCGGCCACCAGGGCCAGGACGGCGAGCAGGGCGATCAGGAACCTGAATCGCTTCATGTCTGTCATGGGTCTTGCACCTCCGTAGGGTCGACAGGACGCCAGGACGTCCGCCGTTTGCTTGCTATCCCGCGCGATCAAAGGGTTTGGTCAAGGCGGCCGGTGCTCCGATGCGGCGGCTGACGAGTACCAGGACGACGATGGTGAGCACGGCGGGCGCCATCCGCGTCAGCGCCGAACCGGCTCCGGAGACGATGCCGAGTGTGTTCCACTGCAGCACGGCCGCCGAGACGACTCCGAACAATAGCGCCCCGGCGGTCACACCAAACATGCGCCAGGCGCCGAAGTAGACCAGGGCGATGGCGATGAAGCCCCGCCCCGCGGTCAGATTCTGCTGAAAGATTCCGAACTCGAGCGACAGCGCCGCCCCGGCCAGACCGGCCATGGAGGAGCCGATGACGATGGCGGCGACCCGGGTCCAGGCCACGCTGACACCGAGGGTGTCGGCCGCCTCCGGGGTCTCGCCCACGGCCCGGATGTTCAATCCGAACGTGGTCCTGGTGATCATCAGGTGCAGCAGGGGCACGGCCACGAAGGCCAGGTACACGAGCGCATTGTGCTGGAACAGGATCTCGCCCAGATGCGGGATGTCGCTCAGCAGGGGGATGTCGATCCGGGGCAGACCGTCGATGGGGAGCGGAGTGCCGACCTGACGCTGGAAGGCGAGGTCGGTGAATCCCAGCCCGAACAGGAAGATGCCGATGCCGCTGATGCCCTGCTCGGCGTGCAGGACCACGGTGATGAAGGCGTAGACCAGGCCCATGGTGGCGCCCACGGCCAAGGCCACCGCCACCCCGAACAGGGAGCTGTCGCTGCGGAGGGCGGTGAGGTAGGCCGAGTAGGCGCCGAGGAGCATGACCCCCTCCACACCCAGGTTCAGCACCCCGGCCCGTTGGCCCACCGTCTCGCCCAGGGCGGCGAGCAGGAAGGGCACGGCCAGCCGCACGCCGCCGGCCGCCGTCGCCACCAGCACCGACACGGTGAAGAACTCGCTCATGCCTCGACCCCCTCGGGGTCGGGCTCGCCCCCATCGGCGACGACGACGACGCCGGCGGCCGGGTCCGCCCGTCGACCGTCGAGGCCCTCGACCCAGCGCTGGAGTCGGCCCCGCAGCTTGAGGCTGCTCACCACGAAGACCACGACGACGCCGTTGAGGGCCACGATGAGGGCCGCCGGGACCTGCAGCTCACGCTGGAGATCGATGCCGCCGGTGAGCATCCCGCCGAACAGGAGCGAGGCCGGGATGGTGTAGAGAGGGTGGAGACCGCCGAACAGGGCGGTGACGATGCCGTTGAAGCCGGCGTTCTGGGTGAAGGCGGCGGCGCCGCCCTCGCCGATGAGGCGGTGGGACTCGCTCCCGAAGACCAGCACGGCGCCCGCCACCCCGGCACAGGCCCCGGAGAAGGCCAGGGCCTGCACGATCGACCGTTCGACCGGCATCCCGGCGTAGCGGGCGGCGTCGCGGTTGTGGCCCACGGCCCGGAGCCGCAGGCCGAGGCTGGAGCGGAACAGCAGCACGTAGCCGGCCACCGCCACCAGTACGGCGATGATCACGCCCAGGTGCAGCCGGGTGCCGCCCGGGAGCAGGGGCAGGTCGGCGTTCTCGGGCAGGCGCCGGGTCTGCTGGATCCGGATGGCGCCCTCCTCGATGAGCAGATCCTGGAGCAGGAAGCTCAGGAACTGGGCGGCCACGATGTTCATCATGATCGTGCTCAGGATCTCGTTGACCCCGGCGTAGGCCTTCAACGCCCCGGGAATGGCGCCCCACACGCCGCCGCCCACGGCTCCGGCCAGGAGCACCAGAGGCACCAGCAGGAACGGGGGCAGGTCGGGCACGGCCAGGGACGTCACGGTCGAGGTGATGGCCCCGGCGATGATCTGGCCCTCGCCCCCGATGTTGACCACGCCGGTGCGGAAGGCGATGGAGATCCCGACGCCGACCAGCATCAGGGGCATGGCCTTGATGGCGGTGTCGGCGGCGGCGTCCCAGTCGCCCACCGCCCCCTCGATCAGGGCGGCGTAGCCGGTCAGTGGATTGGCCCCCAGGGCCAGGAGCATCACGGCCCCCACGACCAGGGCCGCGACCACGGCCAGCACGGGTACGACCAGGCCCACGAGCGGGCGCAGGAGTCGCAACCGGATCGACGGGCCGGGCGGAGGGCCCAATGGCGGGGAGGGATCGGGGTTGGTCGGTGCGGCGGCGACGTCGGTCATGGACTCCCCGTGCCCCCACCCGGATCGATGCCGGGCCGGTCGTCGACCGGGAGGGCGTCGATGGCGGCGAACAGTCGGCGCGCCTGCTCAGCCGCCTTGGCCCGGATCTCGGCGCCGTCGACCCGGGTCGGTCGACCATCGGCCAGCACCGTCTCGCCCCCGACCGTCACCTCGAGGGGACGGAGCGACGTGGTGTAGGCCAGGTGCCAGGGTGCCATGGTCGGGTACGACCAGGTGACGGTGTCGTCCGCCACCTCCGGGAACAGGCCCTGACCGGTGGCCAGCCACTCCCACACCTCATCGGGGGAGGCGGCCAGGTCGTCGTCCCGGGCCCGGACGAAGGCGGTACGGAACTCGCCCAACATGTCCGAGCCGATGCCGTCGGTCCCCAGGGCGATGGGGTTGGTGAAGCGCCGTGGCCGGGCGTAGCCCACCGAGTTGTGCATGTTCGAGGTGGGATTGTGCACGATCGTCCCGGCCAGGCCGTGGTCGTCGGGCAGGTGAACCCCGTGGACCAGCAGCCAGTCGTCGGCGCTCAGGCCGGCCAGCCGGTCGACGGCGGCGGCGTCCTCGGGCCCCTCGGCCACGTGGATGTGGACCCCGACCCCATGGCGGCGGGCCAGGTCGGCGGCGGCGGCCAGGGTGTCGTCACCGCAGGTGAAGGCGGCGTGGACCCCGACCATGCCCCGGCCGCCCCCGGTCAGGAACCGGTCGTTCTCGGCCAGGCCCCGGGCCGCGCCATCAGGCCCATGGCGGTCGGTCACCCCGTAGGCGCAGTTGACCCGGACTCCGACCTCGGCGCAGGCCTCGGCGATGACCGACAACGAGCCCTCGATGGCGTTGGGCGACTCGTGGTGGTCGATGATGGCGGTGCAGCCCGCCTCCAGGGCCTCCAGGGCGCCCAGCTTGGCCGACCACTCGATGATCTCCAGATCGAGGGCCCGGTCGAGCCGCCACCACACCAGTTCCAGGATGTCGGCGAAGCCCCCGGGCGAGCGCGGCGGGGCCGGCATTCCCCGGGCCAACGCCGAGTAGAGGTGGTGATGGGCGCACACCAGGCCCCTGGTCTCGACGCCGCCGGCGGCGGGAGCCAACAGGTCCAACACCACGGGGACCCTACCAAGCCCTGCGACGACCTTCGCCAGGCAACGAGAGGATTGCGTTACGGGACGGTTATGCCCGCCTGCCAGCATCGATCCCCAGGCGTGTCGGGCTGCCGGCTCGTCGCCCCGGTCGATGGGGGCCATCGTGTGGGCCGCTACCTAGTTGTTGCCGCTGCGTCCGACCCGATGTGCCGCCGCCCCGTCCGGCGGTGGATGGCGAGGGCGATCGCCATCCGCCTCCGGACGGGCCCCATCGGGCGGAACCGGGGTTCGGGCCGACCACCGCCACCCGCCCGCTCGGGCCCCTCGGCTGGCGTCGCCGCCGTCCCGATGTCAGCATCCGGCCCGGGGCGCCGTCGGCGCCGACGAGCCGGAGGTGCACCGATGCTGACCATGGCCGAGGGCCTGTTGTTCCCCGAGGGCCCGATCGCCCTGGCCGACGGGACGGTACTGGTGGTCGAGATCGCCCGGGGCACCCTGACCCGGGTCACCCCCGATGGCGAGGTCGACGTCGTCGCCGACTGCGGGGGCGGCCCCAACGGCGCCGCCATCGGACCCGACGGAGCCGTCTACGTCTGCAACAACGGGGGGTTCGAGTGGCGCCACGAGAACGGCATGCTCCTGCCCGGCGTCCAGCCCGACGACTACCGGGGCGGATCGATCCAGCGGGTCGACCTCGACACCGGCGCCGTGACCACGCTCTACACCGAATCCGAGGGCCTCGCCCTGCGGGGTCCCAACGACCTGGTGTTCGACGAGCACGGCGGGTTCTACTTCACCGATCTGGGCAAGGGCCGGGCCGACGACTTCGACCGGGGTGCCATCCACTACGCACGGCCCGACGGCTCGGCCGTGCACGTGGTGGCCCGGCCCCTGGTCACGCCGAACGGGATCGGGCTCTCGCCTGACGGTGACCGCCTCTACTACGCCGAGACCATGACCGGCCGGGTCCGGTTCTGGGACCTCGACGGGCCGGGCCGGGTCCGCCCCCACGGCACCCAGATGGCCTCGTCGGCCGGGACGCCGTCGCAGTTGCTGGGGGTGGTCCCGGGCGACGGCCGGGTCGACTCCCTGGCCGTCGACACCGAGGGCAACGTGTGCGTCGCCACCCTGGGGACGGGCGCCGTGACGGCCTTCGCCCCCGACGGTTCGCTGCGGGCCATCCTCCCGGTGCCCGGGGATCCCCTGGTGACCAACGTCTGCTTCGGCGGACCCGACGGGACCACCGCGTTCATCACCGCGTCGGGCTTCGGAACGCTGCGGACCCACCCCTGGCACTGCCCCGGGCTGCCCCTGGCCTTCAACCGCTGAACCGGCCCCGGCCGGGATCCGGTCAGAGCCGGGCCAGGACCTCGTCCGGGTTGAAGGTGCCGCCGAAGAACTCGATCAGGTTGCCCGAGGCGTCGAGGAGGACGACGGTGGGCTGGGACGACACGTCGTAGTGCTGCCACACGGCATAGTTCTCGTCCCACAGCATGGTCGGGGTGGCGGCCCCGGTCGAGGCCACGAACTCGGCGCCGTCGTCGAGCGAGCCCGAGGCGCCCACCCCGACGACCTTGACCTTGTCGGCGTTCTGTCGAGCGAACTGCTCGACGACCGGGCCCTCGGCCCGGCAGGTGCTTCAGAACGGACTCCAGAACCAGACCATGACCGGCAGGCCTCCGCCGGCCAACTCGGTCGACACCGTCGACGGGGCCCGATCGGCGATCCGCTGCACGGCGAGATCGGGGAACACGGCCACCGGGGCCGGGGCGGTGGAGGGAGCCGCCGACGACCCGGGGGCGGGCGGCGCGGTGGACGACGGCACCGGGGCGCCGTCCTCGGCCGGGACCGGAGCCGGAGCGGCCGCTTGGGGCTGACCGGCGACATCGGCCGCGGGTGCGTCGGCCTGACGACCGGACCCGAAGGTGGGGGCGTCGCCGTCGGCCGCGGGAGCGGCCACCGGGGTGCCGGCGCCGTCGGTCGGGGCGCCGCCCTCGGCCGTCTGGGCCACGAATGGATCCTGGCCGCTGCCGCAGGCGGCGAGCAGGCCGGAGGCGGCGGTCATGACGGCCAGGAGCGGACGTCTCGATCGTCGCCCTCGAGGATTGGTGGTGGGGGGCATGCTGCACCTTCCGGTGTGCCGGTTCTGTCGATCGGCCCGGTTCGAATCCCGACGTGCCCCTCGCCGTGGCCGGACCGATCTCGTGCCCGGCCCACCCTAGCCGCCGTC
Source organism: Acidimicrobiales bacterium (assembly GCA_965263455.1). Classification (GTDB taxonomy): domain Bacteria; phylum Actinomycetota; class Acidimicrobiia; order Acidimicrobiales; family SZUA-35; genus CADEDH01. Next base: position 3,345,439 of record CBDHHN010000004.1, on the reverse strand, counting down.
GACGGCGCCGACGCCACCTCCATCGACCAGCAGGTGGACGGGGTGGTCGAGCCGCCGCCGGCCGAAACGCGCCACCTGGGACCGGCACGAGTAGCCGGTGGCCACGACGGTCGCCTCCGGGTCGTCGAGACGGGGGGCCCAGCTCAGGTCGTAGAGGCGGTGGGACAGGGCCTGATTGGCCACCTCGTGACCGAAGATGCCGGCCATCCCGCAGCAACCGACCTCGGGGGCCGAGACCCGGTGGCCCACCGCCTCCAGGACCCGGACCCAGTCACGGGTCCAGTCCGGGGCCAGGGCCCGCTCGGTGCAGTGGCCGAGGAGGGTCACCGGCGCGGTCGCCGGGGACGGCGGGACGACGGCGGCGGCCAGGGCATCGGCCCGGTCGGCCAGCATCTGGGCCAGGTTGCGGACGGCGTCGGCCGGATGGTCGGGGTCGACGCCCGCGTACTCGTGGCCGTGGAGCAGACCGACCGCCGGCTCGATCGTGACCGGAACCGCACCGGCGTCGATCACCGACCGCACCAGGCGGCCCTGGGCCCGCACGGCCCGGGCGAAGGGGCGCCGACGACCCTTCACGTGGTCGAACTTGCCCGACGGCACGGCCGTCGAGACCGCGACCCCGTAGCCGGCCGCCTCCAGGGCCCGGACCGAGGCGTTCAGGGTGCGGGGCTCCAGGGTGGACGTGAACACGTCGCGGAGCACCACCACGTCGACCCCCGGCGGCAGGGCCTTGCCCTTGAACACCGGAACCGAGGGCGACGCCACACCCCGGGCCGGCACCGGAAGGTCGACCAGGCCGAGCGTCATGCCCCCGAGCCGGGCCCCGGCCCGGACCAGCGAGGCCGGGCCCCGGGTGCCGAGAGGGGCGAGCCGCTCGAACCGGCCGAGCACCCGGTGGGCCAGGGGCCGGCGCCGACGGCGGTGGTAGTCGGCCAGGAACCGGGACTTGAGTTCGGGGATGTCGACCTCGACCGGGCAGTGACCGGCGCAGGCCGAGCAGGACAGGCACTGGTCGAGGTTGGCGGCCACCGCCTCGGTCAGGCCCTCGTCGTCGTCGCCGGTGGCCCGGGCCGCCAGCCAGGCCCGCAACAGATCAGCCCGACCCCGGGGCGAGAGCGCCGGGTCGCCGGTGGCCTTGAACGACGGGCACATGACGTCGTCGGCCCCGTACTGGAGGCACAGGCCATTGCCGTTGCAGGCGAACGCATCGTCGAAGCGCCGCCGCTCCTCGACCGGGATGCGCCGGTTGAGCGCACCCCGCAGCGGGGGTTCGTCGACCGCCACCAGTGGCTGGGCCGAACCGGTCGGCCGGTACAGCTTCCCGGGGTTGAGCAGGTCGCCCGGGTCGAAGGCGGCCTTGACCCGCCGCATCAACTCGATGGTGGCCGGGGGCAGGAACTCGCCGGCCGAGTCACCCCGGAACCCGCGCCCGTGCTCACCCCACAGGATCCCGCCGTGGTGGGACACCAGGGCCACCACCTCGGCCGTCACCTCGGCCACCAGGGCCTCGTGCCCGGGGTCGGTCAGGTCGAGGGCGGGCCGGACGTGGACACAACCCACATCGGCGTGCCCGAACATGCCGTAGGTCAGGCCCCGGTCGTCGAGAATCCGGCGGAAGGCGGCGATGAAGGCCGGCATCTCGGGGACGGGCACGGCGCAGTCCTCGACGAAGGCCGTCGGTCGGGCCGACAGGTCGGGGCCCCCGGTCGCCACCTTGGCCAGCAGACCCACGGCGTCGGCCCGCACCTTCCACACCGCGGCCCGTTCGGCCCCGTCGTGGACGACGCGGTGCCCGAGACTGCGCCCGGTGGCGGCCAGGGCCTGCTCCACCGGGGCCAGGTCGACCGGCCGCTCGCCGCTGTACTCCAGGAGCAGGACCGAGCCCGCTCCGGCCCCCGCGCCCTCGTCCACGGCCGCCCCCAGGGCGGGCCAGGCGGTGGACGAACGGCCCCGCTCCAGGGTCGTCTCGTCGAACGACTCGATGGCGGTGGGCCCGGTGGCGGCCAGATCGATGGCGTCGGTCAGGGCGTCGTCGAAGGTGCGGTAACCGGCGACCACGAGCACGGTGTGGGCGGGGACGGGGGTCAGGGCCAGGGTGGCGCCGGTGATCACCCCGAGCGTGCCCTCGGCCCCGCACAGCAGGGCGAGCGGGTCGAGGACGTCGCCCCGCCGGAACCGGTCCAGCCCGTAGCCGCTGAAACCGCGGGCCAGCGACGGCAACCCGAGGTCGGTGCCCTCGTCCAGGGCCAGATCGAGCAGATCGCGCCACAGCCGCCCGATCCGGTCGTCGCCCAGGGCCCGGCGGGAGGCTTCGCCCACGGTCAGGGGAGCGGCCTGCCATCGGGTGCCGTCGTCGAGCACCACATCGAGGGCCCGGACATGACGATGGGCCCGGCCGTGGACCAACGAGCCCTTGCCCGCGGCGTCGGTCGAGAGCATGCCGCCCACGGTGGCCCGGTTCAGGGTCGAGGTGTGGGGGGCCCAGAACAGGCCGTAGTCGGCCAGGTGGGCGTTGAGGGCCGCCGTCACCACCCCCGGCTCGACCACCGCGGTGCGGGCCTCACGGTCGACCGAGATGATCCGGTCCAGGCGCCGCTTGAGGTCGATGACCAGGCCGTCGGTCAGGCTCTGGCCGTTGGTCCCGGTTCCGCCGCCCCGGGCCGCCACCGGGAGGGGGTTCGTTCGACGGTGGTTCTCGGCCAGCAGGGCCGCCACCTCGGCCGCGGTCGAGGGCACGGCCACCGCGGCCGGCTCGACCTGGTAGATCGAGTTGTCGGTGGCGTACACGACCCGGGTCGCGCCGTCGACGCGGACCTGGGGGCCACCGGGGGACGTAGCCGGAGTGGTCATGGCTCCCATCATCCCAGCCCGGCGCCGACCGGTGCGACCGGAGGGATCAGGCCCCGGACCGGGTGCCCCCGGGCCCCACGACCCGGGTCGCCATCCGTTCCAGGGCCTCCCGGTGGGAGCGCCGGGCGCGCTCCGAGAGGGTGGCGTCGAGCCGCTCCTCGGGTGCGAACCGGCTGCGCCGGGCCCGGCCCAGGACGAGCTGGGCCGAGTCCTGGCGGTCGGGGGCCCGCACCTCGTCGCTGACGTACACGCAGGCCACCCCCAGGCGATCGTAGGGCGAGCGGTTGGGAGCCGAGGCGTGGAGGACCAGGGGATGGTGGGCCACGGCCTCGCCCGCCTCCAGTTCGACCGTCACCGCCCCGTCCTCGTCGACGTCGTCGACCCGTTGGCCCCGTCGGAGCATGACCCCCGGTTCAGGGTTCTGGCGGTGGGCCCGGGGACCGCCCCGGTGGGAACCGGGCACGTAGCGAAGCGCGCCGGCCCCCGACGGGACGTCGCTGAGGGCGACCCACACCGTGACCGCCCGGTCGGGGGGTTCCAGGCCCCAGTAGGTGGCGTCCTGATGCCAGGTGAACCGGTCACCCGATCCGGCCCGCTTCAGAGGCACGCTGCTGTCCCACAGCAGCAGGTGATTGCCGAGCAGGCTCCGGGCCACGTCGACGACGCCGGCCGCATGAGCCACGAAATCGACGGTCTCGAACACCAGATGCGACTTGTAGTACCGGTAGTCGGGGCCCTCGACCCAGTCCTCGGCCAGGGCCAACTCCCGTTGCAGTCGGGCGGCCAACGAGGCGGCCAGCCATGGATGCAGGGCCCGGACGGGCCCGGTCAACCCGTCGCGGTTCCAATCGTGCACGTCGCCCCTTCCGGTCTCACTCGGTCGACCTGCCCACGTCGACGCCCCCGAGTTCCAACTCGTCGGTCAGATGGCACCGCACATGATGCCCCGGTTCGACCTCGACCCAGTCCGGTTCCTCGGTTCGACACCGCTCGGTGGCGTAGGGGCAGCGGGTGTGGAACCGGCAGCCCGGCGGCGGCGCGGTGGCGCTGGGGATCTCACCGTCGAGGGCCACCGGCTGCAGGGTCCGGTCGACGTCGACGGCCGGGATGGCCGACAGCAGGGCCTCGGTGTACGGATGGCGGGGCCGGGAGAACAGGTCGATGGTGGAGGCCAGCTCCACCAGTTGGCCGAGGTAGAGCACGGCCACCCGGTGTGACAGATGGGCCACCACGCTCAGGTCGTGGGCGATGAACAGGATCGCCACCCCCAACTCGTCCTGGAGGTCGGCCAGCAGGTTGAGGATCTCGGCCTGGATCGACACGTCGAGGGCCGACACCGCCTCGTCGGCCACCACGAACTCGGGTTCGGTCACCAGGGCCCGGGCGATGCCGATGCGCTGACGCTGGCCCCCACTGAAGGCGTGGGGGTACCGGCGGAGGTGCTCGGGGTTGAGCCGGCACCGCCGGGCCATGTCGGCCACCCGGTCATCCAGCTCCGACCCCGAAGCCAGCCTCATGGCGGCCAGGGGTTCGGCGATGATGTCGCGCACCGTCATCCGGGCGTTGAGCGACGAGTAGGGATCCTGGAAGATCATCTGCAGGTGGCGTCGGACGGCCCGCAGCTCGGATCGGGACAGGGCCGTGAGTTCGATGCGCTCCCCGTCGCGGTGGAAGGTGACGGTCCCGCCGGTCGGGTCGATGGCCCGCAGGATCGAGCGGCCGATGGTCGTCTTGCCCGAGCCGCTCTCCCCCACCAGACCGAGGGTCTCGCGCCGCCGTAGGGCGAAGTCGACCCCGTCGACGGCCTTGACCAGGCCCACCTGCCGGTTGAGCAGACCCTGGCGTAGGGGGAAGTGCACCTCGAGCCCGGCCACCTCGACCACGACGTCATCGTCGGTGGCCTCCGAGGGGGACGAGCCCGGGGACGGGGTGCCGGTCACCAGGTCGGTCATGCTCCGGGCTCCTCGTCGGCCGGGTCGGGGCCCCCGGCGCCGGTGGCGGCCGCCCCCGCCGGGACCGCCGAGGGCTCGGGCCCGCCCGGTTCGTGCAGCAGGCAGGCGACCCGGTGGGTGGGCGACAGCTCGATCGGGCCGGGGACCTCGGCCCCGCACCGGCCCTCGATGACCCGATCGCATCGGGTGTGGAACACACAGCCCGATGGGCGGGCGGCCGCCCCCGGGATCTCGCCCCCGATGGAGGCCAGGCGGCTGTTGAGGCGGTCGAGGCGGGGGATGGCCTCCAGCAGCTTCACGGTGTAGGGGTGGGCCGGGTCGGTGATCACGTCGCGCACCGAGCCCTGCTCCACGATCCGGCCCAGGTACATGACGGCCACGTCGTCGGCGATCTGCGAGATCACGCCCAGATCGTGGGTGATGAAGACGATCGCCATGTCGAGGTCGCGGCGAAGCTCTCGCAGCAGATCCAGGATCTGGGCCTGGATGGTGACGTCGAGGGCCGTGGTCGGCTCGTCGGCGATCAGCAGGCGGGGTTGGGAGGCCAGGGCCACCGCGATCATGACCCGCTGACGCATGCCGCCCGACAGCTCGAACGGGTACTGCTCGATTCGCCGGGTCGGTTCGGAGATGCCGACCCGCTCCAGCAGATCGAGGGCCACGGTCCGGGCCGTGCGCTTGTCGACCCCGGTGTGGAGCCGGGCCGCCTCCATGATCGGGTCGCCGATCCGGTAGGTGGGTGCGAACGAGGCCATCGGCTCCTGGAAGATCATGGCGATCTCGCCGCCCCGGATCGACTGCATGCGCCGGTGGCGGCGGCCCAGCGAGGCGATATCGACCTGTTCGTCGGCCTTTTCGTCGGCCTGTTCGTCACCCCCTTTCTCGCCGGTCCCGTTGCCGTTGGTGCCGAGCCGGAGGACCATCTCGGTCGCCGGGTCGAGACGGGCCGATCGGGGCAGCAGCTGCATCAGGGCCCGGGTGCTCACGCTCTTGCCCGAACCGCTCTCCCCCACCAGCCCGAGGATCTGCCCCTCGGCCACGTCGAACGAGATGTCGTCGACGGCGCGGACCGGGCCGGTGTCGGTATGGAAGGTGACGCCCAGATTGCGGACCCGGAGCAGTGGTCGGTCGGCGCTCACGACGACTCCTGGTAGGGGTCGGCGGCGTCGCGCAGACCGTCGCCGACGAAGTTGAAGGCCAGGATGACGACCACGACGAAGAGGGCCGGGATGAGCAGCCACGGCGTCTGCTCCAGGGTCTCGACGTTCTGGGCCTCCTGCAGCAGCACGCCCCAACTGACGGTCGGAGGCCGGAGTCCGAGACCGACGAACGACAGGACCGACTCGGCCAGGATCATGTAGGGGAACTCGATGGCCAGGGTGACCACGATGTAGCTGAAGAACGACGGGAGCATGTGCCGGACCACGATGCGGAACGGCCCGGCCCCCGACAGCCTGGCGGCGATGACGAAGTCCTCGTCCCGCAGGGTGAGGAGCATGGTCCGGACCCGACGGGCCAGCGTCGTCCACCCGACGAGACCGAGGATCATCGAGGTGAAGAAGAACACCCGCAGGTTCGACCAGTCCTGGGGGAAGGCGGCGGCCAGACCCATGACCAGTGGGATGGTGGGGATCGAGCGGACGATCTCGATCATCCGCTGGATCAGGTAGTCGACCCAGCCGCCGAAGAAGCCGGCGATCCCCCCGAAGACGAGCCCGAGAACGAAGGCCACCACCAGGCCGGCCAGACCGATCGTGAGCGAGGTCCGGGTGGCGAACACGATCCGGCTGAACTGGTCCCGACCCAGGGAGTCGGTCCCCAGAATGTGCACGAACCCGGGCACGGTCTCCGTCGCCGTCACGGCCGCCGCCTGCTCGCCGCCGGCGGAGTCGGGCTGATCGTCGCCCGCCGCCTGGCTCTGGTCCGCAGCCCCGTCGCCCCCGTCCTCGGAGCCGGCGGTGCCGCCGATGACGAAGCGGCCGCTCTCGTCCCGCTCCAGGGAGGCGAACGGATCGTCGCCGCCGGTGTCGTCCGTCGCGCCGTCATCCGCCGCCACCGAGGGATCAGCCTCGGGGGCCGGGCGCTCGACCGGGATCTCGACGTCGGCCGCCCCGAACAGGTGGCGGTCGGTCTCGAACAGCCCGAACACCGAATAGGGCTCGCCCCGGACGAACCAGCGGAGGTTCTTCCGCCCGTCCAGATCGACCACCCGGTAGCGGAAGCCCTGGTCGACCCCGCCCCGGACCGTGATCCGGTTGCCGGTGTGAGGCACGGCGGGGCCGCCATCCCACACACCGACCAGCTCCGGTGGGCCCTTGACGTAGTCGGTGTTGCGGGTGGTGGGCCCGTAGGGGGCGATGAAGGGGGCGAACAGGACCATCAGCAGGTAGAAGCCGATGACGACGGCCGAAGCCATGGCCAGCCGGTGACGGCGGAACCGCCACCACACCAGCTTCCACTGCGTGGCCTCGGAGGCGGCGGTATCGCCCTCGTCGGCGGGGTCGGGCCCGAGGTCGCCCACGTCGTCGGGGGCGCCGTCGGATCGGACGGCGTCGTCGTCGGTCCGGTCGGTGACGGCCATCTCAGCCCGCCAACTTCACGCGCGGGTCGACGGCGGCCAGCACCAGGTCCGACAGCAGGTTCCCGGCCACGTAGATGAAGCTCATCATCAGCAGGATGGCCCCGGCCACCTGGGTGTCCTGCTCCAGCAACGACGTGATCAGCAGCTCGCCCAGTTCGGGTAGGGCCAGGACGAGGGCCACCACCGGAGCATCGGACAGGACCCGATTGATGTCGAAGCTGAAGGTGGAGATGATCGGGTTCAAGGCCTGGCGCACCGGGTACTTGCGCAGGAGCTTGCCCTCGGGCACGCCCCGGGCGCGGGCCGCGGTCACGTACAGCTTGTTGACCTCGTCCAGCATCATCGAGCGCACGGTCTGGAGCTGGAAGGCCAGGTTCGCCGTGCCCAGAACCACGATCGGGACCCACAGGTGCTTGATCAGGTCCCACAGCTTGGCCAGCGACCAGCCGGCGTCCTCGAACTCGGGCGAGAACAGCCCACCCACGCTGGACCCGAAGTACCGAACCGACACCCACAGCAGGATCAGGGCGAACAGGAAGTTGGGGAGGGCAAGACCGATGTAGCCGATGGCGGTGAAGGAGTAGTCGGCCACGCTGTAGCGGCGGACGGCGGCGTAGACCCCGATGGGGATGGCCAGGGCGTAGGTCACGAACAGGGTGGCGAAGATGATCAGGGTGGTGAGCAGCATCCGATCGCCGATCAGCTTGTTGACCGGCGTCTCGTTGACCAGCGACTCACCGAAGTCCCACCGGAACACGATGTCGGAGATCCAGCTCCACCATCGGACGATGAACGGATCGTTGAGGCCGAAGTCCTCCCGGACCTCTTCGATCTCGGCCAGGGTCAGGCTGCCACCGCCGCCCTGGAACTTCTTGGCCAGGTAGATGTCGGCCGCATCCCCCGGTGGCAGCTCGATGATCCAGAACACGATCACCGAGACCACCACCAGGGTGATGAAGGCCCCGAGGATCCTCCGCAGGAGGTACCTCAGCAAGGAACTGCTACTCCGCGGTCAGGAACCACTGGTAGGGGTTGAACGGGTACGACCAGTAGAAGTCGTAGGTGTGGACGGTGAACTCGGGCACGTTCACCAGGACGTCCCGCCGGATGGTGGGATTGGGGATCGAGCCGACGGTGCCGATCTTCCACAGGTTCTCGACGTGGATGTCGACGATCTGGGCCCCGACCTCGTCGCTCTCGGGCGTGCCCAGTGCCAGCGACTGGAACTGGCCGACCAGGTCGACCATCTCCAGCACGTCGGCCGGGGGCTCGACCGGGTCGACGCCGTTGTCGATGCCCTTGACGAAGGCCTCCCAGTGGAGGGCCGGACCGGGGTTGAAGAACTCACCGAACTGGGGAATCAGCTGCTCGGTCACACCGACCACGTAGGCACCGGTGGTGCCGTCGTTGGCCCAGGTGAGGACCTGCAGCTCGTTGCGAGCGGCCGACTCCCGGTACTCGTCGGAGGTGACCTGGGTGACGCTCATGCAGATGCCGACGTCCTGCAGGTAGCCCTGGGTCAGCTCGTGCAGCTCGGCCGAGGATCCCTGGTCGGAGAAGTTGAGGATCAGCTCGACCCGGCAACCCTCGCCGTCGGGCGTCAGCCCCATCTCCTCCAGGAGGGCCACGGCGCCCTCGGGGTCGTGGTCGATGAAGGCGTTGAGGTGCTCGTCGGTGACGAAGCCCACGGTGTTGGGGTCGACCGGGGTGGCCTGCTGGGGGATGCCCTGACCGAAGTAGATCAGCTCGTTGATCTCGTCCCGGTCCAGGGCCAGGGAGAAGGCCTGGCGGAACCGGACGTCGTTGAAGATCTCGCTCAGGTCGTCGTCGGCGATACCCAGGTTGAGGGCGTAGAACACGTTGGAGCCGGACGAGGGGGCGAGCTGGGCGGTGTAGCCACCGTCGCCCTGGTTGTCGGACAGAACCGGGAAGTCGTCGACGCCGAGACCCTGCGTCTTGTAGTCGGTCTCGCCGTTGGTGATCCGGAGGTTGTGGACCTCGGTGTCCTCGATGAACTCCTCGTTGATCTCGTTGATGTAGGGGAGCTGCTGACCCGTGGTGTCCACGGCGTGGAAGTAGGGGTTGGCCACCATGCGGCGGATCTCGGTCGACTCGTCGACCAGGATGTGGGACTCCAGGGTCGGGGTCCACACCGTGCCGGTTCCCGTCAGCCAGGGCGAGCCGCAGTCCTTCCAGTTGGAGGCGCAGCCCCACATGCCGAGCACGGCCGAGACCGGGTCCTCGAAGCCGAACTCCTCGGCCTTGGCCTGGGCGTCGTCGGCGTAGTCGGGGTGGAACTCCTTCAGGAACTCGTCCGGCTGGAAGGGCTGCCAGTACACGGTGGCCAGGGTGCCCAGGAAGCCGGGGGCGGGGGCGGCGAACACGAAGGTGAAGGTCGTGTCGTCGACCACGTCGATGGTGATGGGTTCGCCGCCGAGCTGGAACTCGCTGCGGAGATCGCCTGCGATCTCTTCGTTCTGCTGGAGGTCCTCCAGCCAGAAGCGGACGTCCTCGGAGGTGAAGGGTTCACCGTTCGACCACTTGTGGCCTTCCCGCAGCTCGAAGGTCAGCTCGGTGAAGTCGCTGTTGTACTCCCAGCTCTTGGCCACGTTGGGCATGATCGTGACCAGGTCGGGGGCGAAGCGGACCAGGCCGACGTGGCGAACCGAAAGCAGGTCGGAGGTGCCGGCCTCGTTGGCCCGCGACAGGCCGTCGAGAGTGCCGCCGTAGGTGCCGATCTCGGCCACCGGCTGGAGGACCAGGGGCTCGGACGGGAGCCGGTCGGCCACCGCCGGGAGGTCACCGTCGATGTGGGTGATGCGCCCGGCCAATTCGGCGATGTCGGGATTCTCGGAGAAGGTCAGCGTGCAACCGCTGGCCTCTTCGTACTCGGCCAGCTCGAACTGGCCCGGGAACGTACCGGAGACGCCGGAGCCCTGGGTCGTGCCCTCGGCGCAGGGGTCGGCCTCGGCCGCCACCTCCTGGTCGGTCTCCTCGGCCTCCTCGTCCTCGGCCGCCGGGGCCTCGGTCGTGTCGGAGGACTCGGTGTCCTCCTCCTCGTCGTCGCCACCGCACGCGGCGGCGACCAGGGCCAGGGCCAGCAGGGCGGCCAGAAGCCGCCGCAGCCGCAGGGACAGCAAGGAATCCACGGTTGACTCTCCTCTCACCGCCGTTCGCTCGGTGCGGACGCGAACGGCATCGGTTGGGCGTCATGTAATCGCCCGCCGATGGCAGCTCCGTGGGTGGCGGCCGAACAGTCCGTGAAGGGTTGGCGCTCCTTGGCGAAGCGGTGGTGAACGCCGCGTGCCCCCCGGACCCGGGGATGGGCCGGACACTAGGTTGCGGGCCATGCCCGTCGTGCTCGTGGTCCTCGATGCCTTCCCGTTCGACGCCGTCGATCCGGCCCTCACCCCGACCCTGGCCGCGTTGGCGGCGGAGGGGGGATGGAACCCCGAGGGAGGGGTCGGAGAGCTGACGGCCGCCACCTACCCCAACCACGCCACCTTCGTCACCGGCGTCCCCACCGTCGATCACGGCATCGTCACCAACCGCGTGTTGCGGGACGGGACCTGGGTGTCCTCGGCCACCACCGGCCCGACGGCCACCACGCTGTTCGATCGGTGCGCCACCGCCGGGCGGAGTTCGCTCTCGATCACGGGCGACCACAACCTGGTCGGGGTGTGCGGGGCCGAGACGGCCGACCACCACTGGCCCCCGGGGGGCCGTAAACCCGACGGTGCGGCCACCGGCGTCATGGGGTACCTGGCCGATGCGGAGGTGGCGGCTGCGGCCGAACGGATGGCCCCCGGCGACCACGACTTCGTGTTCGTCCAGATCGACGAGGTGGACTCGGCCCGCCACGTGTACGGGGCCCACGGCGAGGAGGCCCGGGAGCAGTGTCGGGCCACCGACGCCGCCCTGGGTCGGGTGCTCGACTCCCTCCGGTCGACCTGGGCCGACACCGTGGTCCTGGTCGTGAGCGATCACGACCAGGAGGACTACGCCCCCGACGACCCGATCGACCTCGCCGCCCACCTGTCGGAGCGGCCGGGGACGCCGGTGGAGCTGGCGGTGGAGACCCAGGGCACGGCGGCCCAGGTGGTCGGGCCGGTCGACGAGGAGGTCCTGCGGGCGGTGCCGGGGGTGACCGGAGTGGCCCGACTGGCCCCGGAGATCCACATCGTCTGGGGCGACGACGGTCGCCGGTTCGGCACCGGGGCGACCGACATCCGAGCCGACCACGGCAGCCCCCGGACCCGACGCCAGCTGGCCGTGGTCGGCGGCGGTGACCCTCGTGTCGGCGATCTGGCCCGGCGGATCACGTCCGGGCGGCCGCCGGCCACGGCCTGGGCCCGGTGGGCCGCCGACCTGCTCGACCTGCCCTGATCGCCGCAGTGACGGCGACGGCGGCTCTGACGGCGGGGCGCCGATGAACGGCCGGGCGACCGGCGGGCCGGTTCGCCCTAGGCCGGGGTGAGCTGCCGGGTGGCGGTGGCCGACAGGTCGTCGATGGTGGCGGCGATGGTCGAAGCCCGGGCCGCCACCTCGTCCATCGATCGGCTGATCTCCGACGAGGTCACCGTCTGTTCCTCGATGGCGGCGGCGATGGTCCCCGACACGTCGTTGATCTGGCCGATGGTGGAGCTGATCTGTTCGGTGGAGCTGACCACGCCGGCGGTGCTGGACCGGATGGCGTCGATGCGACGTCCGATCTCGATGGCGGCCGCCGCCGTCTGCTGGGCCAACTCGCCGACCTCGTCGGCCACCACGCCGAAGCCCTTGCCCACCTCGCCGGCCCGCCCCGCCTCGATGTTGGCGTTGAGGGCGAGCAGCGTGGTCTGTTTGGCGATGGAGCTGATCACGTCGAGGACGTGGCCGATCTCGTCCGAGGATCGGTTGAGTTCGTCGACCGCGTCCGCCGCCTCCTCGGCCGCGCTCACCGCATGCCCGGCGGCGGCGGCGGCGGTCGAGGCACTGCCCGAGATCTCGTTGATGGCGGCCGTGAACTGTTCCAGCGAGTCGGAGGTGTGGGCCATCGACTCCGACAGGGCGGCGCTCTCGCCCGAGGTCAGCTCGGCCTGCTGGACCACCACGTCGGCCGTCCGTTGCATCTCCGAGACCGTGTTGGACAGCATCCGGGTCATGGCGTTGAACGACCGGCTCAGGCGCCCCATCTCATCATCGACGGTGACCGGGACCGGCTCGACGTCGTAGCGGCCCGAGCTGACGAGTTCGGTGACCCGGTTCAGGTCGGTCAGCTTGGCCACGATCGACCGGGAGATGCCGATCCCGATCGCCACGATGAGAGCGACGAAGCCGGCGGCGGCAGCCGACGTGGCCCGGAAGGCCCAGATGGCGTCCTGCTCCTTGTCGGCCGCCAGCGTCCCGATGCGGTCGGCCTGGAAGTCCTCGACCTGCTTGAGCAGGTTGATCCGCTGGGTCATGATGTCGAACCAGTCGGAGGCCGAGACCCCGAGCTCACCCTCGGTGCCGGTCAGGGCGATCTCGCGGAGGCGGGCCACCTCGGCCACCGCCGGATCGGCTTCGGTCTGTTCGTGGAAGGCCAGCACCTCGGCCGGGGCCAACGAGCGGAAGGTGGCGGTGAAGGCGTCCTGCTGGGCGATGAGGGAAGCCACGGTCAGGAACTGGCCGTCGACGAAGCCGTTGCGAGCGAAGACGGTCGAGATCTGGGCCCGTTCCAACCCCGAGCGTTCCTTGGCGTTGACGAACGCCAGGTAGGCGGCCAGGTCCGAACGAAGGGAGGCGTCGGCGATGTCGGGGATGGCGGAGGCCGAGGCGTCGAGCAGTTCGCCGTTGATGGTGGTGTACCAGCCGACCGTCTCAGGCACCGTGGTGGCCACGGCCAGGACGTTCTCCCGGCGTTCGGCCAGACCGGCCAGGTCGGTCAGGGCCGTGTCGGCGGCGACCACGACCTCGGGACTCAGATGGTCACGGCCCTGATCGACGAGCTGGTTGAAGGCGGCCAGGGCCTCGTTGGTGAGTTCGTGCTGGGCCCGGAGGTTGTCACCGAATTCGGTCCCTTCCGAGGCCAGGTAGAGGGCCGACCCGCCCCGTTCCTTCTGCAGCTCGTGAACCAGGTCACCGGCGGCGACGGCATAGTCGACGAGTTCCACGATGTCGCCCGCCTCCCCGGCCTGGCCCCGGCGCTCGACAGCGGCCAGCACCGAGAACAGGGGGATGCCGAGCAGGGCGAGCGCCAGCAGGGCCCCCAGCTTGGCCCGCAACGGGACTCGCAGAAACAGTTTGGACATCGGTCAACTCCGTGGTCCACCCTCCGCCGGATGGCGAGGCTCCTGGGATCTCGTTCGACCGGTGGGCCCCGAACGTGAACGTGGGCCGAATCTGAATCAGGTCGTGACCGCCGGTAGCGGGTGGTGCCCATTACCTCCGAGGTCATCGAGCGCCGGCCCGGATGGTCCTAGCGTGGTGGTGTGTCCCCGAGCCGCTCAGGCGCTCCGGCGCCCCGATCGACGCCCCCGGCGCCGGCCGGGGCCCGTCCCACCTTCGGCCCGGAGCTGCGACGGTGGCGGACACGACGGCGCCTCAGCCAACTGGAGCTGGCGGCGGCGGCCGAGGTCAGCCAACGCCACCTCAGCTTCCTCGAGACCGGCCGGTCCAAGCCGAGCCCGGAGATGGTCCTCCACCTGGGCCGGGCCCTGGGACTGTCCCTGCGCGACCAGAACGGGCTCCTGGCCTCGGCCGGCTTCGCCCCCGTCTTCGCCGAGCGGGGTCTCGACGAACCCGAACTCGACCAGGTCCGACACGTGCTGGACCGCCTGCTGCAGGCCCACGACCCCTACCCGGCCTACGTCATCGATCGGGCCTGGGACGTGGTGCTGGTCAACCGGGCCGCGGCCTGGCTCATCGGTGGCCTGGACCCCGCACCACCGCCGGAGGTGGCGGCCAACGCGGCCCGCCTGGTGTTCCATCCCCTCGGCCTGCGGACCCGGGCCCTGAACTGGGAGCCGACGGCCCGGGTGCTGCTTCGGCGGCTCGAGCGTGAGCTGGCCCATGCCCCGGAGGACGCTCGGCTGCAGGAGCTGTGGGCGGAGGTGACGGCGCTGCCGGGCGTACCCGACCTGAGCGGCCGGGACGAACTGCCGACCGGCGACGAGTTGGTCGTGCCCCTGGTGTTGGACCATCGGCCCGGCCCGGGCGAAACCGACCGGCTCCGGTTCCTGACCACGGTGACCACGATCGGGGCCGCCTTCGACATCACCCTGGAGGAGCTCCGGCTCGAGATGCTCCTGCCGGTCGACGCCGCCACCGAGGCCGTGCTCCGCCGCGCCGTCGACCGGGCCTGAACGCGCCGCCGCCCCGGTGGGGAGAGGGCACCGGGGCGACGGATGGAGGGCTCGAGGCCGAGAGAGGGAGGTGGGAATCAGCCCTCGGGGTCGAACTCCTCGCGGTCACCGAACAAACCGTCGCCGCCCTCGAAACCTTCCCCGAACCCGTCTTCGAGTTCCTCCATCGGGTCGATGATGGTGACGTCCTCGGGGGCGTCGATCTGGATGTCGCCCCCGAGGTCGTAGAACCAGGTGACGATGGCGAACCGGGCGGTGTCGACCACGCCCCCGACCCCGGCCTCGCCCTCGCGCTCGCTGAGGTCGCCGGTCACGGCCAGGCGGCGCAGCAGCCCGTCGTCGTCGATGTTGAAGGCCACGGTGACGAGGCCGTCGGCCTCGATCTCGACGGTGTCGAAGCCGACCATCCAGCCCGCCTCGGCCAGGGACTCCTCACCCAGGTCGACCTCGCTCACGTAGCGGGTGGTGGCGACCTCGACCCCCGACGGGTCGACGATGGTCTCGGGCCCGACCTCGGTCGCCGCCACCAGATCCTGGACCGTGGTCAGCACCTGCCGGGGGTCGGCCAGATCGGTGACCGTGGTGCCCACGAACTCGGGCACCTCGACCCCGATCCAGCCCTCCGGATCGATCTCGGTGTAGAACACGCCGTCGACGTAGATCGCCTCCTCGACCGGGAGGCCGTCGGAGCCGAACTCGTCCTCCAGCTCGCCGGCGGCGCCCTCGGTCGAGAACGAGGTGACGTTGAAGGCCAGGTCCTGACCGTCGTAGCGACCGTCGACGGCGGCGGCGACGGCTCCGGCCTCGCCCTCATCGGTGGCGGCCAGGTCGACCGACAGTTCGATGCGGCCACTGTCGCTCTCGGCCGTGGCCTGGGCCGCCGACTGGACGGCGGCGAGCGCCGGCTCGGTGTTGGACGGGAGGAAGGTGATGGCGGCCCCGATGATCAGGATCAGCGCGGCCGCCGCCGCCAGCACGGCGCCGTAGTTGCGCCGGCGGGCCTGCTGGATCCGGGGCGGGGCGAACCCGGTGGCGGCGTCGGTGTCGCCGAACAGGACGGGATCGAGTTGGGGGGTCGAGCCGGGCTCGACGTGCTCGGGGGAATCGGGGTGCATGATGGACTCCAGAAGGGATCGGGCCTCGGGCCCGGTGGCAGGGGGAAGAGGGTTGGGATCGTGGGGGGCGGCCCGGCGCAGCCGGGCCATCAGGTCGTCGTCGGACTCCGACCGGGCGTCGGAACCGTGCTCGTGATCGGCCATGGCGCTACTCCTCGTCTCGGTCGTTGTCTCGGGTTGGGTTGTGGTCGTCGTGGTCGTTGTTGTCGTGGTCGTTGCTGCGGTGGTCGTCCGGGGCGTCGGGGCGGCCTCCGGCCCGGTGCGGGCCGTGACCGGCCGGGGACGGTGTCCCCTCGGCCGGGGCCTCGACCTGACGCTCCAACTCGGCCCGCAACCGTTTCCGCGCCCGGTGGGCCCGGATCCCGACGGCGTTGACCGAACACCCCAGCACCCGAGCTACGTCGTCGTGGCTCAGGTCCTCCCAGGTCAGGAGACGCAACAGCTCCTGGTCGTCGAACGACAACCGGGACAGGGCCTCGTGCAGACCGGGGTCGGGGAGCTCCATCTCGGCCGCCGGGGCGGCCGAGGGGCGGCGCTCGTGCTGGAGACGCTCGACCAGGCGCAGTGCCCGCCCCCTGGACCGCCACTGGTTGCGCAGCACATTGGCGGCGATCCCGTAGAGCCACGGGAGGGCGGGGGCGTCGGACCGGAGATCGCCCCGCCGGCGCCAGGCGGTGGCGAAGGTCTCGGCCACCACGTCATCGGCGGCGGCCGGGTCGCCGGTACGACGACGGGCGTAGGCCACCAGCGGCTGGTAGCCCTCCTCGAAGACCTGGCGGAACCGGGTCTCGTCGTCGACGACCACCGGTTCGACGCCGCGCAGGACCCGACCGGGGGGAGGGTCCTCTGCGGCGTTCACCCGGTGCTCCGGGGCCGGTGAAACGGTTGGGGTCGGCACATCCGGTTCTTGTCCACTCCCTGCGATCGGCTTTCACCCATCCTTCCATCGTCCACTCCCTCGTCGGACCCGGCCCCGTTCGGGCGGGCGGGCGGTCCGGCGGTCGGGCGGTCGGGGCATCGGCGGTGGGCGCTAGCCTGAGGCGGCGATGGATGACGCCCCCCAGCCCGGCCCGGACGAGCCCGATCCCCGGCCCCTGCTCGGTCGCTCCGTCGACCCGGCCGAGTACGGTCGGCTCGACACCTTCCCCGTCGACCGGCCGGTGCGCGTGACGTTCACCACCAACGAGCTGGAGGCCCTGTGCCCGGCCGTGCCGGGGATCCAACCCGACATCTACACCGCCACCATCCGGTACACGGCGGTGACGGCCGCCATCGAGTCCAAGTCGCTGAAGCTGCTGCTCACCACCTACCGGGACCGCCGGATCTTCGCCGAGCATCTCGTCGGCGAGCTGGCCGATCGGATCGCCGCCGCCTCCGACGGGGTCGACGATGTCGAGGTCACCCTGGTGCAGAACGTACGGGGCGGCATCGCCACCGAGGTGACGGCGCGGGCCTTGACCCCGCCGTCGCCATGACCGCACCCAGCGCCCTGATCGTGGGGGCCGGGATGGCCGGCATCGTGGCCGCCCGCGACCTGGCCCGGGCCGGGTGGACCCCGATCGTGGTCGACAAGGGCCGGGTTCTCGGCGGTCGGATGTCGACCCGCCGCCACGACGGCGCCCGCTTCGATCACGGCGCCCAACACTTCAGCGCCCGCAGCGAGGCCTTCGCCCACGAGGTGGCGGCCCTGGTCGAGGCCGGTGTCGTGCACCGTTGGTATGAGGGCGCCAGCCTGACCCGACCCGAGCTGGGTCTCGAACCCCGATGGGCGGGCCGCGACGGCATGCGTCAGGTGGTCGGAGCGCTGGCCGAGGGCCTGGACGTCCGCACCGGGGCCCGGGTGACCCGACTCGACCACGGCCCTCAGGGGTGGACGGCGCTGACCGATGCCGGGCCGGTGGCGTCGGGCGCGGCCCTGGTCCTGACCCCGCCCCTGCCCCAGACCCTGGAGTTGCTGGCGGCGTCCGGCATCGAGCCGTCGCCCGACCATGCCGCGACCTTGGCCGGGGTCCGCTACGGGGCCACCCTGGCCGTGCTCGCCCTGCTCGACGGGCCGAGCGGGTTGGTCGACGGTCACGCCGCCCTCGGCGAGGGGGAGTGGCCGGTCGCCTGGTTGGCCGACAACCACCACAAGGGGGTCTCGGGTCGACCGGCGGTCACCATCCACTCCACCGAGCAGTTCGCCGCCGCCAACCTGGAGGCCGAGGTCGAGGACTGGAAGCCCCAACTGGTTGCGGCGGCCGAGGCCCACCTGGAGGCCGAGGTGGTGTCGACCGTGAGCCACCGGTGGCGCTTCGCCCGCCCCATCGACCCGCTCGACAGCGGCGTGCTCGTGATCGACCCCGCCCGCAGCCTCCTGCTGGCGGGCGAGGCCTTCGCCGGGGCCAAGGTCGAGGGGGCCTACCTCTCGGGCCGGGCCGCCGCCCGGCACCTCCTGCACCCGCTCTGATGAAGCGCCCTCGCGCCAGGCCGTCCGCTAGGTTCGTCACCGGTCGACGATCGCCCCGGCCGGGCGGTGGGTAGGAGGGACGGCGTGGACGGCTCGATGCCGGCAGGAACGATCCTGGGTGAACGGTGGCGGATCACCGGCGTCCTGGGCAGTGGCGGTTTCGGTCGCGTCTACGAGGTGGAGGACACGTCCGAGGTTGGGCTGGGCGGCGCCGCCCTCAAGGTCCTCCATCCCAACACCTCACCCCAGGAGCGGGCCTCGTTCCTCAACGAGGTCAAGAAGATCGCCCTCCTGCGGCACCAGAACCTGGTGGGCTACCTCGACTCCGGACTGCTTCGCCTCGACGGAGGCGACCCGGCCGTCTCAGGTGAGGTCCGCCCCTTCCTGGTGGCCGAACTGTGCGACGGTTCGCTCGACGACACCCTCAAGGCCTCGCCCGGCGGGATCCTGTCGACCGACGAGGTGCTCGGCGTCCTCGACGACGTGGTGGCCGGGCTCGGCCATCTCCACGACCGGGGTCTGATCCACCGGGACATCAAGCCGGCCAACGTCCTGTACGCCGACGGCTTCTGGAAGCTGGCCGACTTCGGGCTGATGCGCGACCTGAGCGCATCGGGTGCCTATCACCGGGGTGAGTTGTTGATGGGCACCCCGCTCTACATGGCGCCCGAACTGTTCTCGACCATGCAGGCCACCGCCGCCTCCGACGTCTACGCCGTCGGGGTGCTGGTCCACGTGTGCGCCACGGGTCGCGCCCTCCACGCCGGCGCCGGGCAGGCCCTGGCCTTCAACATCGCCAGCCAGCCGCCGACCATCGATCCCGGGCTGGACCCCCGCCTCCACGACCTGGTGGCCAGAGCGACCGATCCGACTCCCGAGTACCGGCCGGCGGCCCACGAGTTGGTGGCCCTGATCGACGGCGCCGCCCACCTCCAGGTCGACTCGGGCCCCACCGTGGCCGCCCCCCTTGCCCCGCCCACCGTGGCCACCCCGTCCTGGCCCGCACCGGCACCCACACCCACCGGCGACCCCCAGGCCTGGTCCGGCCCCACACCCACCGGCGACCCCCAGGGCTGGTCCGGCCCGGCGCCGGCACCGGTGCCCCGGCCCACGCCCCACCACGGTTCGGTCCACCCCGGCCATGCCCCACCGCCGACACCCTTCGGATCGGCCGCCCCGGAGGTCGGTGGGGGCGATGGTGGGCCGTCGTGGCCCCAACCGGCACCGTTCGCCGGGCCCAAGCCACGCTCCGGCGGTGGCGCCATCCTGGCCGCGGTTCTGGCCGTGGCCGCCGTCGTGCTCATCGGCGCGGCCGGACTGGGAGTGTTCCTGCTCCGGGGCGGCGACGACGACGTGACGGCCGAGCCGGTGGTGGCCGGCGGCACGCCGGACTCCGTGATCTCGACCCCGACGGTCGACGTCCCCGATATCGCCGTCCCCACCACCGGCTCGGCCGTCACCCCGGGGGTGGCCGCGCCCGACCCGGTCGTGTCGGCGCCCGGGGTCGACCAGCCGCTGTCCCACTTCGTGGCACCACCATGCGAGCCGTCGCCCCTGGGGAAGGTCGAGGTGGTGAACCGCCACGGTGTCCACCTCGACTACTGGCTCACGGTCAACCACCGCAACGCCGACGGGGCCCTGATCGAGGAGACGTTCGATACGGTGACAGCCCTGCCTCCCGGTGGTCGGGCCGTGCTCGACAACACCGGGTTCGAGGAGGGGGCCGTGTCGTGCGAGATCTCATCGTTCCAGCTGACCCCGACCGATCCGGCCGCCATCGCCAACCTGGGGGCGGCCGAACTGATGAGCTGCACCCTCGACGACTTCTTCAGCCAGCAGTACAACTACACGGTCCGGGTCACCAACCCCCGGGCCGAGACGGTCGACGCCGACGTGTGGGTCTCGATCGTGGGCCCCGACGGTCTCCGACTCGACGACTCCTTCTCCACCGACGTCGACGGCATCCCGCCCGGCGACACGGCCCAGGTCGACGACGACAACACCTACTGGGACCTCGAGCTGTCGCCCGAGGCCACCCCGGTCCAGTGCCAGATCGTCGCCGTCTCCCTCGACCGAGCGTCCTGAGCCCGGCCGATCCGTGATCGACGACGACGCCCTGGCGGTTCGATGACCGCCGACATCGACGACCGGGCCCGACGGCGGCTGCGACCGGCCTCCGGGTTCGGCGTGGTGCTCCTGTTGGCCGCCGGGGCGGCCGTGGCCCAGGCCTTCGGCCGCTTCGCCTACGGCGTCCTGTTGCCGGCGGTGCGCGACGACCTGGGCATCTCCAACACGGTGGCCGGCTCCCTGGGCACCGTGAACGTCGGTGCCTACCTGGCCGGCAGCCTGGCCGTGGCCGCCGCCAGTGGCCGACTCCGGCTCCTGACCATCATGCGTGTCGGGCTGGTCCTGGCCACGGCGGGGCTGGTGGTCTCGGCCCTGGCCCCCGGTCCGGGCGTCCTGGCCGGGGCCATGGTCCTGTCCGGCTTCGGCGGCGCCGCGGTGTGGATTCCGACCCCGGCCATCGCGGCCGACGCCGTCGGGCCCGAGCGCCGCAGCCTGGCCGTGGCCCTCCTCGGCTCGGGCATCGGGATCGGGGTGGTCTTCTCGGGCCAGGTGGCCGGTGCCGTCCGGGCCAACCTGGGCGACGAGGCCTGGCGCAGCGCGTACATCGTCATGGCCGGGTTGGCCGCGACGCTGACCCTCGTGACCCTGGCCGTGGTCGACCACCGCCAGGACCAACCCACCGGGGGCGGCCGCATCGGGGGGTTCGACGCGCTGCGCCGGATGCGGGGATGGTTTCCGCTCACCGCGGCGTACACCGTGTTCGGTCTGATGTACCTGCTGGTGTTGTCGTTCCTGGCCACCCGGCTCGAGGACGACAACGGGTGGACCAGCGGCGACGCCGCCCTGGCCTTCACCGTGGTCGGGTTGGCCACGGTGTTCGGGGCTCCGGTCTTCGTGACCCTGGCCGGCCGGATCGGCCCGTCGCGAGCCCTGGCCCTGGCCTTCGGTCTGTGGTCGCTCCTGACGGTGGCCGTCCTGCCCGGCTGGTTCGCCCCCACCCTGGTCACCTCGGCCGGACTGGGCCTGGTGTTCTCCGCCATTCCCAGCATGATCACCCTCTACGTGGTGGCCAACACCACGGCCGAGGACTACGGACCCAGCTTCGCCGCCGCCACCCTCGCCTTCGGGGTGACCCAGACCCTGTCGCCCCAACTGGGCGGCGCCGTGGCCGATGCCACCGGCTCGTTCCTGCCGGTGTTCGTCCTGTCGTCGGTCCTGGGTCTGGCCGGGGCCGGGTTCGCCCTCCGGCTGCCCGGGCCCGCCGGGCCCTCGGCCGACGAAGGCCGCTGATGGAGGCCGGTGGCGGAGGCCGCTGACAAGGGCCGCTGACAAGGGCCACTGTTGGAGGCCGCTGGCGGAGGCCGGGCTGACCGGACCCTGACCGACCGCTGACCGTCGCTCCCCCAACCCTGGGCGGACCGGGCCGGGGCGAATACCGTTTGGTCATGGTCCACGTCCGCCTCCTCGGCCCGCTGCAGGTCCTCGACGATGACGGCCGTGACGTCACGCCCGGCGGGGCCCGGGAACGGCTGTGCCTCGCCACCCTCGCCGTCGACGCCCCCAACTCCCTCTCCCAGGAACGGTTGGCCACCGAGTTGTACCGGGAGCGGGAGACCACGGCCCCCCGCAACGCCGTCCAGGCCCTGATCTCACGGCTCCGCAAGGGACTGGGACGCTCGGCCGGTGCGGTCGAGACCACGGTCGGCGGGTACCGCCTGGTCGACGTGACCGTCGACGTTGACGAGGCCGAGGGGCTTCTGACCGAGGCGTTGACCACCACCGACCCGGCCCGGGCCGGGACCCTGTTGGCCGAGGCCGAGGCCCTGTGGCGAGGATCGACGCTGGAGGGCCTCGACGGCGACCTCGTGGCCGCCGAACGGCTGCGAATCGACCGGCTCCGGGCCGATGCCGCCGACGCCGTGTTCCGGGTCCGGCTCGACTCCGGGGGTGACGGGTCGCTCGTGGCCGACCTGGAAGCGGCGGTGGGGCGCGAGCCCGGCCGAGAGCAGCGATGGGAGCTGCTGATGCTGGCCCTGTATCGGGCGGGCCAGCAGGCCGAGGCCCTGCGGGTGTTCCAGCGGGCCCGCCGCCACCTGAGCGACAACCTGGGCCTCGAACCGGGGCGGGCCCTGGCCGACCTGGAGCAGCGGATCCTCCGTCACGATCCCAGCCTCGACCTGCCCGTCACTCCCGGCGTCAATCCCGGTGGCACTCCCGGCCTCAACCCCCGCCCGGCACCCGATTCGGCGCCGACCGCGGGCGCCCCGGGCACCGCCGAGCGGGGCCGGGGGACGGCGACCGGTTCCGGCGACGATGGCGATGCCCTGCCTTCGGGAACGGTGACCCTGCTCCTGTGCGACGTCGAGGGGTCGGTCCGGCGGTGGGAGGCCGAACCGACCGACACCGCAGCCGACATCGCCACCCTCCACACCACCTGGGGCCAGGCGGTGGGCGAGGCCGGCGGTCACGTGATCAAGTCGACCGGCGACGGGGTGCTGGCCGTGTTCGCCGCCGCCGACGACGCCCTGACCGCCGGGGCCCGGGCCCTGGCCACGGGGGCCGGGGCCCTGACCGTCCGGGCCGCGGCCTACACCGGAACGGCCCGACCCGTCGACGGCGACTACCGGGGGCCGGTGGTCAACCGGTGCTCGCGCCTGCTCGACCTGGCCCACGGCGGCCAGTTCCTGGTCGACGCCACCACCGCCCAGCTCGCCGCAACGCAACCCGCAGCACCCCGACCCGCCGACGCCGACCCGGACCCGACCATCGGCACCCGCCGCCTCGGTACCGTCCGGCTCCGCGACGTGGCCGAACCGGTCGACGTGTTCCAGGTCACGGCGCCGGGCCTGGCCGCCGCCTTCCCGCCCCTGGCCTCCCGCCTGAGCACCCCGCTACCGGCACTGCGGACCGAACTGCTGGGACGGACCGACCTGCTCGACCGTCTGGAGACCCTGACCGAGGACCACAACCTGGTGACCCTCCTCGGCCCGGGCGGCATCGGCAAGACGTCATTGGCCCTGGCCACGGCCTGGCGGCTGGCCGACATCCGATCGGTCGTGTTCGTCGACCTGGCCCGGGTCACCGATCCGACCGCCGTCACCGAACGGGTCATCGAGGCTGTCGGCGTCCCCGACCACGAGGACGGGCTGGGGCCGTTGACCCGCCTGGCCCGTCACCTGCGCCACAGCGGCGAGCTGGTGGTGCTCGACAACGCCGAGCACGTACTGGACGAGGTGGCCGGCATCGCCGAGGAGGTGCTGGGGAGCGAGACCAAGGCCACCCTGCTCGTCACCTCGCGCCGCCCCCTCGGCGTCCGGGACGAGGAGTTGGTCCCGGTGCCGCCCCTGGACCTGCCCGACTCCGACGACGACCTGGAGACGGCCCGCCGCAGCGCGGCGGTCACCCTGTTTCTGGACCGGGTCCGGTCCGGGCCGACCGGGGCCGAGATCCCGGCCGGGCTGGTCCCGGTGGTGAGCCACATCTGCCGTCGACTCGACGGGATTCCCCTGGCCATCGAGCTGGCGGCGGGCCGGGCCTCCATCCTGGCCGTGGACGAGATCGCGGCCCGACTCGACGACCAACTCCGTCTCCTGCGCCAGCTCCAATCCACCCGGGACCGCCGACACCGGAGCTTGGAGGCCGTGGTCGGTTGGAGCGTCGATCAGCTCTCCCCCTCGGCCCGGGAACTCTTCGACCGCCTGGCCGTCATGAGCGGCCCCTTCGACGCGGCCGGAGCCGAGGCCCTGATCACCCGTTGTGGTCTGTCGGCGCTGTCGACCCTCGACGACCTCGAGGAGTTGGCCGGGGCGTCGCTGGTCGTGGCCGAACCGGGCGAGGGGCGACTGCGGCTCCTCGAACCGATCCGCCAGTACGCCCGGGCCGAGCTGCTCGAGCGGGGCCTCGACCACGAGACCCATCGGGCCCACGCCCGATGGATGGCCGACGAGGTCCAGGCCGCGGTGCCCCGACCCGGCGAGGGGCGGAACCGGGCCGCCTCGGCCCTCGACGGCCGGGCCGAGCAGCTCATGGCCGCCATCGACTGGTTGGCCGGGGTCGACGAACCGGAACTGATCCTCGACATCGCCTTCGACAGCGCCTTCTGGTTCCTGGTCTACGACGCCCCGGCCGGCGAGCGGCTGCTGATCCGCCTGTTGGGCCGGGTCGACCGCGATGACGACGAGTGGTTGTGGGCCAACGTCGTCATGGCCGCCGCCGTGTGCACGGCGGCCCACCCCCGTTCGATCGTGGCCGACCTGGCCCCCGACGCCCTGGCCGTGTTCGACGCCCACGAGCATCCCGACCGGGCCGTGGTCCGGGTGGCGGTGGCCTTCGCCCTGGCCGGTTCGGTCACGACCTTGGACACCCCGCGCCGCCTGTTGCAGGAAGCCTCCGACCTGGTCTCGTCGGACGACACCTGGAGCATCGCCGTCATCGACATGGGCATCATGAGCATCCAGGCCCTCATGGCCGATCTCGGCCTGGCCGGGGCTGACACCGACGAGGCCGTGCGCCGGGGAGACCGGGCCGCCGACACCTTCCGCCGCCTGGGCGAGGACTGGGCCTTGGGGGTGACCCTGGGCGAGCTGGGACGCTTGTGCCAGGGTCGGGGCGACTACGAGGCGGCCGAGCAACACTTCGAGGAGGGTCTCGCCCTCCTGGCGGCGAGCGACTACCACGGTCGGCACTACATCCTGACCGAACTGGGGCGCCTGGCCACCGATCGAGGCCAGCACGACCTGGCCGAACGGCACCATGTCGAAGCGCTCGAGATCGCCAACCAGTACGACCATCCGGGCTGCCTGGCCATGACCTTGGCCGGCATGGCCCACGCCGCCGACGGGCGGGGCGACCGCGCCCAGGCCATCGGCCTCTACCGCCAGGCCCTGGAGCTGTCGAGGTCCTCCAGCACCCTCGACCGGGGTGGCGACCGCTGGGCCCAGGCGCTGTCCCGGCTGGAGGCCGACGCCGTCCATCCCGACGCCTGACGCCGGCCGTCCCGACCATTGACGCCGGTCCGGTGGCTAGGGTGCGGCGATGGCCGGACCGCCGACGCCCCTGGGCGCCAACTACCGTCGGCTCCTGACCTCCTCGGCGGTGGCCAATCTGGCCGACGGGGTCGGCGTGGTCGCCTTCCCGTGGCTGGCCTCGGCCGTGACCCGCAACCCGATCCACATCGCCGCCGTGGCCGTGGCCACCCGACTCCCGTGGCTGTTGTTCACCCTCCCGGCCGGGGTCATCACCGACCGGGCCGACCGGCGCACCCTCGTCGCCTCCATGGACCTGGTCCGCTTTGTCGTGACCGGGCTGTTCGCACTGGCCGTGTGGGTCGGGGCCGATCGTCTGGTCGATCCGTCCGTGGCCGAGCCGACCGGCACCGACACCGGACTGCTGGCCGCGGTCTACGTGGCCGCCCTGGCCCTGGGCACGGCCGAGGTCCTGCGCGACAACGGCGCCCAGACCCTCATGCCGTCGGTGGTGGCGTCCGAGCACCTGGAGCGGGCCAACGGCCGGCTGTGGGGGGCCGAGACGGTCATGAACCAGTTCGTGGGTCCGCCGGTGGCCGGCGTCCTGTTGGGGGTCGGGTTCGTCCTGCCCTTCGGGGTCATCGCCGCCGTGTTCGCCGTGGCCGGGGCCACCATGTTCACCGTCGGGGGTGACTTCCGGGCCCGGCCCGCCCCAGGGGTGGTCGAGGCCGCCGAAGACGGGCCCCGGCCCGGGTGGCGGGCCGAGATCGTCGAGGCCCTGCGCTGGCTGTGGGCCCATCCCGTGCTCCGGCCCATGGCCCTGATCCTGGGCGGGCTCAACTTCGTGCTGACGATGCAGTTGGCCACGCTCGTCCTGTTCGCCCAGGAGGTTCTCGGGCTCGACGCCGGCGGCTTCGGGCGCCTCATGGCGGTGGTGGCCCTGGGCGGGGTTGCGGGGGCCTTCACCGCCGAGCGGGTCTCGGCCCGGATCGGTCAGGGGCCCAGCCTGTTCGTGACCCTGGGCCTCTCGACCCTCACCTCGTTGGCCATGGGTCTGGCCCCCGGCGTCGTGTTCTTCGCCGTGGTCATGGCCGTCGACTCCTACCTGGCCCTGCTGTGGAACGTGGTCACGGTGGCGTTCCGGCAGTCGGTGATCCCCGACCACCTCCTGGGCCGGGTCAACAGCGTGTACCGCCTGCTGAGCTGGGGGGCGATACCGCTCGGGGGTCTGGCCGGGGGCCTGGTGGTGGAGGCCACCGACGCCGTCGCCTCCCGGGAGACGGCGCTGCGAATGCCCTTCGTGGTGGCCGCCCTCGGTTGCCTGTTCCTGTTGGTGGTCGCCCTGCCCCGCCTGGGGACCGACAAGCTGCAGGAGGCCCGGGACCGGGCCCCCTGAGCTCGTCGTCCGGTGCCGTCAGTCGGCGATCAGTTCCCGCTGGTCGGTCACGGTGGCCGGCCCGGAGCCGAGGGTGGCTGCGGTGGTGGCCCGATCGTCGGCCGGGGTGTCACCGGCCGGGACCGAGGGCGGCTCGTGGAGCCCGATCCAGCCGTGGAGTCGTCGCAGCGGGGCCGGAGCCCACCAGTTCCACTCCCCCAGCAACTTCATGGTGGCGGGAACGAGCAGGGTCCGAACCACGGTGGCGTCGACGATGACGGCCAGGGCCAGGCCGACACCCAACTGCTTGATGGTCAGCGTCTCCCCGGCGGCGAAGCCGGCGAAGACGACCACGATCAACAGTGCGGCGGAGGTGATGATCCGGCCTGTCGACTGGAGTCCGGCCGAAACGGCCAGGTCGTTGTCGCCGGTCCGGTCGTGGATCTCCTTGATCCGCCCCAGGAGGAACACCTCGTAGTCCATCGACAGGCCGAAGGCGAACAGGAAGATGATGACGGGCAGCCACAGGTCGACCGATCCGACCGGATCGAAGCCGAGCAGGCCCGACAGGTTGCCGTCCTGGAACACCCAGACCAGGGCGCCGAAGCTGGCCCCGAGGCTGAGCACGTTCATGACGACGGCCTTGATCGGGATGGCGATCGAGCCGGTCATGGCGAACAGCAGCACCAGGGTGGCGAGCACCACCACGGCGATGGCGATCGGGACCCGCTCGGCCAGCATGGCCCGCACGTCGAGGGTGGCGGCGGCCACGCCCCCGACCTCGACGGTGAACCCGGTCTCCTGGGCCCGGACGGCGTCGACCACGGCCAGGGCCGTCTCACCCTGGCTGGTCCCGGTCGGGATGACGTCGACCACGGTCAGCCCGGCCGGGAACCCGGCCCGGGGGACGGTGGCCACCACCCCGTCGAGGTCGCGCAGCCCGGCGGCCCAGGCCTGGGCCCTCGGGTCGCTCGGGTCGATCTCGGCCACGGCCACGATGGGGTCGGCGCCGCGGGCCGGGAACCGCTCGGCCAGGGTGAAGGCGGCGGCCCGGGCCTCCGACGAGCGGGGCAGGGATCGGGCGTCGCCGTTCTCCAGCCGGGCGTCGAGGAACGGTGTGGCCAACAGGACCAGGCCGACCGACACCACGACGAGCACCGGAGCGGCGAAGCGCTGGACCAGACGGGACAGGCGGTAGAAGCCGCCCTCCCCGACCGGGACGGGTCGGGCCGGGCGGATCTTGGCCCCGAGGATGGCGATCAGGGCCGGAAGCAGGGTCAGGGCCGCCACCATCGAAAACAGCACGGCCGACAGGCCGCCGACGCCGAAGCTGGTCATCGTCGGGTCTCCGAAGACGAACATCCCGCTCATGGCCACGGCCACGGTCAGGGCGCTGTAGACGACGGTCACCCCGGCGGTGGCGACCATGGTCTCGACCGCCTCGGCCACCGATGCTCCGTGGCCCCGTTCCTCCCGGAAGCGCGACACCAACAACAGGCCGTAGTCGATCCCCAGGCCCAGACCCAGCATCGACACGACGTTGATGGCGAACACCGACACCGTGTCGAGCACGAAGGTGGCCCCGAGCAGTGCGATGCCTGCGGTCAGGAATCCGGCCCCGGCAACGGCCAAGGGCATGCCGGCGGCACGGACGCCGCCGAAGATGATGATCATGGCCACCAGGGCGATGGGGAGGGCGATGGCCTCACCCCGCAACAGGTCCCGCTCGGCCTGGACCTCGAACTCGTGGAGGACCACCGGTTCGCCCCCGACCTCGACCGTGAGCCCGCCGACGGCGCTCTCACCCTCGTCCAGGCGATGGGCGACGGCCACGATCTCCTCCACCAGTTCGGTCTCGACCCCGGGCTCCAGGCCGTTGGCGTACGAGACGACCACGAGGGCGGCCCCGCCGTCGGTGGCCCGAAGGTCCTCGATCCCACTCGACCACGGGTCGACGACCGAGACGACGTGATCGAGGGCGGCCAGCTCGGCCAGGTTGGCCGCCACCGGGCCCGGGGCCACGGCTCCCGTGGTGTCGACCCCGTCGATGACGATGGCGATGTCGCCCCCGGTCGGGGCCTCCTGGTTCAGGGTCTCCAGGACCCGGGCCGCCTCCAACCGGTTGCTGCCGCTGAACTCGGCGGTGACCCGTTCGGCCAACGGACCGCCGGCCATGATGCCGGCGGCGATGACCACCAGCCAGACGGCCAGCACCGACCATCGTCGGCGGTGGGTGAACGCTCCCAGTGAACGGAACATGTTGTCTCCTCCTGTCGGGGCGTGCGGGTGACGCCCGGTGCGGCCCCGTAGGGCCATGGGAGAAGCGTGAACGAGGCCGCTGACGGGTGGCTGGCCGCCGGGAGCCGGGGCCCGACCGGTCGCTGACGGATCGCTGACGGTCGGTTCGAGGCCCGTGGTCGGCCGGCCGGCAGGTCCGTGGTCGGCCGGCCGGGGCTACCCGGCGCCGATCAGTCGGCGACGCCGAAGGCGCCGGTCAGGTGGGTCGGGGTGACCCGGACCAGCAGCTCGCCGGGGACACCGTTGCGGCGCCCGTAGGCCTCGGCCCGGTCGTTCCCCACGTAGCGGCGACAGGTCTCGGTGGCCCAGTGGCGGACCAGGTCGGGGTCGTCGTCGAAGGGGGTGAGGGTCACGGTGCCGTCGAGGCGGGCGAAGTGGAACGGGGGCTCCGTGACGTCGACGCAGATCGAGACCCGGGGATCTCGACGCAGGCACCGGCCCTTGACGCTGTCCTCGTGGGTCAGGAACATCACCTGGCCGGTGTCGTCGTCCACGTCGAACCACACCGGCGACACGTGGGGACGGCCGTCGGCCCGAACCACAGCCAGCTTGCCGGTCCGGGAACCGGATCGCAGGAAGGTCAGCACCTCGTCGTCGGTCATGGCGCGCATGGCCCGGAGCCTAGCGAGGAGGCGGGGACCGGCGGGGCGGCGACGACGTGCTCAGAAGAGCGGATCGCCCGGATCCTGGCCCAGCAGCATCCTGCCTGCGGTGTCCATCTGGTATGGGGAGACCATGAAGTGCTGGGCCACCGAGCGGACGTCGGCCAGGAGCCGGGGCCAGGGGCCGTCGGTCCGACCTCCCGTGGTGCCGGTGGCCGAGGCCAGGGTCTCGACGGCGCTGATGGCCTCGGCCACGGCGTGGGCGCAGGCCAGACGGACCCGGGCGTGGAGCCGAGGGTCGATGGCCCGCCCGTCAACGGCCACCGACCACAGCGCGTCGAGCTCGCGGTCGACCCAGGCCCGGCCCGACTCGATCGAGGCGGTGGCGGCGGCCACGGCCCGCTGGGCGTGGGGCCGCTGGGCCAGGAGCCGGTTGGACATGGTCGGGACCTTGTCCCCGGCCAGGTCCTCGAAGGCGCTCAGGGCGGCCCGGGCCACACCCATGGCCACCCCGACCTTGGGGAAGCAGAAGCGGAGCGAGTTGGGCAGGCGGTAGAACGGGGCGGCGGTCGGGCGGGGCAGGGCCCGGGGGGCCACCACCGCGCTCAGGCCGGTGGGCACGAAGACCTCGTCGACGGCGACGTCGTGGCTCCCGGTACCGGCCAGCCCGGCCGTGTACCACGAGTCGAGGATGGTCGCCTCGTCGGCCGGGACCAGCACGAAGCACAGCTCGCTCCTGGCCACCGGTCGCCCGGCCCGGACCGCGCCCTCACGATCGACCCAGGTCCCCAGCACCAACCGGTCGGCCACGGTGCAACCGGTCACGATCGGCCAATGGCCGGTCAGCGACCAACCACCGGCGACCGGCTCGGCCCGACCCGCCGGGGCCCCCGCACCGGCCACGATCACGGCGGGCTCGCTGGTGAGCAGGTCGGTCACGACCTCGGGGTCGAGGAAGGCGGAGGCGATCCCGACCTCCTCGTTGACGGTCATCAGCGTCCACCCGGTGGCGCCGTCGACCGCCGCCACCGTCTCGATCAGATCCAGGAAGACGCGGGGCGCCAGCTCCGCGCCGCCATGGGCGGCCGGGGCCAGGAGGCGCAGAAGGCCGGCCCGGGCCAGGGCTGCGAACACCTCGGGGTCGGGACGGCGGGCCCGGTTGGCGGCCGCCGCCCGCTCGGCCACGAGCGGGAGCAGGGGAGCCACCCGCTCCTGCACCTCGGCCCCGATCATCGCCCGAGCGTAGTAGGGGCCGCCCGCCCGGCCCAGCCGACGAGCCGGGCCCGGGGGCGAGGGCGGGCGGCTTCAGGCCCGGAGAGCCTCGACCAACGGGGCGAAGGTGGTCGGGGTCGGGTTGCCCGCCGGCAGGTTGAACCGGACCCGATCGGCCGTGCCCTCGAAGCGGCGCCGCAGCTCGGCCCCCACCTCGGCCGGGGTCCCGATGACGGCCATGGCGTGCAGCAACTCGTCCGGCACCATGTCCGCCATCTCGTCCCACCGCCCCTGCTTCGACATGGCGTTCCACTCGGTCTGGAGATCGCCCCATCCGTGCAGGTCGAGGACGGGCCGATAGGCCGGGGTCGAGCCGTAGAACGAGATCCGGCGCCGGATGCCGGCCGCGTCGTCCTGGTCGAAGCCCACGAACGACGACACCCCGAGCTCGAAATCGGCCAGCAGGTCGCCGTCGGCCGGACCCGCCCCCTCGGCCGCCCGGGCCTTGGCCCGGCCCGCCTCCAGCAGGGGAACCGTCACCTCCTTGAGGTAGCGCTCGGTGGAGAAGGGATGCGTCTGGAGCCCGTCGGACACCTCACCGCAGACCTCGGTCATCCGGGGGCCGACGGCGGCCAGGACGACCCGGGGCCGACCATGGGGGTTGGGCGGGGGCATGAAGTTCGGGATCATCAGGGTGTGGGTGTAGAACTCGCCCTCGAACCGGAGCGGTTCGCCGTCGTTCCAGCAGGCCCAGATGGCTTTGAGGGCGAGCACGAACTCCCGCATCCGGGCCGCCGGCCGGGACCACGGCATCGAGTACCGCTTGGTGATGTGGGGCCGGATCTGGCTGCCGAGGCCGAGGGTCATCCGACCGCCCGAATACCGGTGGAGGTCGTTGGCCTGGACCGCCATCGTCATCGGGGCCCGGGCGAAGGCGATGGCGACCGAGGTCCCGATTCCGATGTGCTCGGTCCGGTCGGCGGCGAGGGCCAGCGGGAGGAACGGGTCGGACACGTTCTCGGTGGTCCACAGGCCGTCGAAGCCCAGCTCCTCGGCCGCCTGGGCGTCGGCCACGGCATCGGTCATTCCCCTGCGCATCGAGACGTCGAGCTTCATGACCGTCACCGTAGGCGCCCGCCCGACGAGGCGATAGCCGACGGCGGAAGACGGCCGGTCACGGCCGGTAGCCGAAGGCGACCGGGCCGCTCCCCCGGGCGTCGGCCACGAGGTTGGCCCATCGGCACAGCAGCGGTCGGGTCTCGCGGGGGTCGATGATGTCGTTGATGGAGAAGTCGTCGGCCGAGCGGAACGGGCTCGACAACCGATCGAGCTGGAGCCGGATCTCGGCGATGCGGGCCGCCGCTGCCTCGTCGTCGAGGTCGGCCAACTCGGCCTTGTAGGCCACCTCGATCCCGCCCTGGACCGGCAGACTCCCCCACCGGCCCGAGGGCCACGACACCCGGAGATGGGTCGAGCCCGGCTTCCGGTTGGCCGCCCCGGCCACCCCGAACGCCTTGCGCACCACCACCGTGGTGAACGGGGTCGAGAGCTGGGCCAATGCCACCAGGGCCCGTGACCCGTGGCGGATGGTGGCGTCGTCCTCGGCCGCCTTGCCGATCAGGAACCCGGGACAGTCCTCGAGGTGGACCACGGGAAGGTGGAACGTCGAGGCCAGATCGAGCAGGCGGATCAGCTTCTGGCACCCGGCGGCGGTCCAGGCCCCGCCGTAGATCTTGGGGTCCTCGGCGAACACGGCCACCGGCCACCCGTCGAGGCGGGCCAGACCGCAGATGATGGACCGGCCCCACCGCTTGCCGATCTCGAAGAACGACGACGCTCCGTCTTCCGTCCCGCCATCGCGGTCGACGACCGACTCGATGACCGAGCGCATGTCGAAGATGCGCCGCTCGTTGCGGGGCACGACCGAGGCCAACGACTCCTCCCGTCGGTCGACGGGGTCGCCGGTGTCGATCCGGGGTGCCTCGTGGTTCACGTTGCGGGGCAGGTACGACAGGAAACGCCGGGCCCGGGCGAAGGCCTCGGCCTCGCTCTCGGCCAGGTCGTCGATGGCGCCGTTGGCGGTGTGGACCCGGGCGTGGCCCAGGTCCTCCTTGGTCGTCTCGGGCTGGCCGGCCTGTTCGACCAGGGCCGGCCCGGCGATCATCATCTGGGCCGTGTCGGCCACGATCACCGAGTAGTGGCTCAGGGCCACCCGGGCCGCCCCGATACCGGCGACCGAACCGAGGGCCAGCGAGACCGACGGGGCGGTGGCCAGGTGGGCCCCGACCAACTCGAACCCCTTGACCTGGGGGATCAGGGGCCCGCCCGCCTTCTCCATCGAGCGGACCGAGCCACCGCCCCCCATGCCGTCGACCAGTCGGATGTGGGGCAGACCGAGTTCGAGGGCCACGCCTTCGGAGAAGTCGCGCTTCTCCGGGATGCTCAGCTCCGATGAGCCACCCCGGACCGTGAAGTCGTCGCCGCTGAGGACCACGGGCCGCCCGTCGATCTCGGCCACGCCGACCAGGAAGTTGGACGGGGTGAACTCGACCAGGTTGCCCTCGGCGTCGTAGGAGGCGGCGCCGGACGTCATTCCCACCTCGTGGAACGTGCCGGGGTCGGCCATGGCGTCGAACCGCTCGCGGATGGTCAGCTTGCCGAAGTGGTGCTGTCGCTCGACCCGCTCCTCTCCGCCCATCTCGGCCGCCTGGGCCCGCCGGCGGGCCAGTTCGTCGATCTCGGGCTGCCAGACGTGCTCGGTGTCGGTCATGGCGCCGATGATTCCAGCCCGACGGGGCGGGCCGCCAGGTGACGCTCAGGGTGTTGCCGGCAGGTCGAGACGGGGTGAACCTCGCCTGACGAGCTGCGATCGGAACCGATCGGCGTGTCATGCTCGACGACATGGAACCCGCCAACCCCGCCCTCGACCAGGCCACCCTGGGCGACCTGGCCGACCTCGACCTGGTTCGCTATCAGGAGTTGGCGGCCCGGACCGGCTCGCCCATCTCGTGCGATCATCCCATCGTCTACCCCACCTTGGGCCTGGTCAACGAGGCGGGCGAGGTGGCGGGCAAGGTGAAGAAGATCTTCCGGGACAAGGGCGGCGTCGTCTCCGACGCCGACCGCAAGGCCCTCACCCTGGAGCTGGGCGATGTGCTGTGGTATCTGGCCGAGCTGTCGACCAGGCTGGGAATCGGCTTGGACGAGGTCGCGGCGGCCAACCTGATCAAACTCCAGGGCCGGGTGGCCCGGGGCACCCTCCACGGCGAGGGCGACGACCGCTGAGTTGGCGGGGCGGGTCCGCTCGGGCCCACCCCGCCGACTCGATGCGGGTTCAGCCCTCGGCCGAGGCCGGCTGCAGGAGGTTGAAGCTGCCTGCGGCCTCGTGGTGGAGGACGGCCGTCATCCCGACGCCCGGGATCTCCATCGGCCCGGCCTGGACCATGCCGTCGGCATTCTTGGCCTTGGCCACCGAGGCATCGATGTCGTCGGTCATGAAGTACACGGCCCAGTGGTTGGGGACCATCTCGGGCACGTCGGCCGGCATGGCCATCAGCCCGCCCATGCCCTCGTTGTTGGCACCCCCCTGGATCACTCGATACAGCCCGGTCGGCTCGCCCATGTCCATCTCGTCGTAGGCCCAGCCGAAGACCTCGGCGTAGAAGGCGGCCGCCGTGGCCACGTCCCGGCTCATCAGCTCGTTCCAGCTCCAGGTGTCGGGATCGTTGGCCACCTCGGCCCCCAGGTGGTTGCCGGCCTTCCAGACCGAGAAGGCGGCCCCGGTCGGATCGGCGAACACGGCCATCGACCCGGCCTCCATCACCTGCATCGGTGGCATGATCACCGATCCGCCGGCCGCCTCGACCTTGGCCGCCACCGCGGCCGGATCGTCGGTGGCGATGTAGGTGTTCCACACCGCCGGGACCCCGGCCATCTCGGGCGGCTGGGCACCCATGCCGGCCGCGATCCTCCCCCCGTGATGGAACAGGGTGTAGGTGTAGTTGCCGTCGTCGTCGGTCTGGTCCTCGGCCGTCCAGCCGAAGACCGAGGAGCAGAACCGCTTGGCCCCCTCGGTGTCGGGCGTCATCAGGTCGACCCAGCAGGGCGCCCCGACCGCGTGCGCGGTGAACTCAGTCATCTTGTGGTCCCTTCGTTGTCCCTTCCTGACGAGACCGATGCGGCCGTGGCGACAACGGCCCCGTGTCGGGACCCTACCGGCCCCGGGTGACATCGCCGAGGCGCCCGACGAAGGCCCAGCTCGGGCCGCCGGGCCGGCTGATCAGCCGGCCCCGAGCCGAGCCACCCGGAGCAACTCCCGGCCCAGGTCGGGCTGCTCGCCGAGGTCGACGGCGCCGCCGGGCCGACCCCACAGCCACAGGTCGAGCGACTCGGCCGAGCCCCGGACGACGGTCCCGGCATCGGGTGTCGGCGCTCCGTCGTGGTCGACGGCGACGCCCGAGACGACCGATCGGCTCGGGCGCACCGCCTCGAGCGGTCCGCCACCCTCCTGCTCCTCGCCCGGCACAACGCCCAGTTCGATCGTCCAGCGGTCGTCGACGTCGGTGGCGTGCAGGGCCACCGACGGCCCCCGGGCCTCGAATGGCGATCCCTCATCGACACCGGCCATGACGGTCAGCACCTCGTCCACCCCGTCGGCCCACAACTCCGGGGGTGCCTCGAGCCCGGTGCCGCTGACGGCCAGCACCCCGTCCAGGTGGTGGATGAGGGCCTCATGGCATTGGCGTCGGATGGTGAAGCCGACGGTCTGCTCGACGGCCCAGCTCCAGGCGTGCTCCGACGGGGCCAGCCCGTCGAGTGCGGCGAACAGGGAGTCGGCGGTCTGGCGAAGCTCGTCGGGCAGCTCCTCGGTCGGTGGCCGGGTGGGACGCTCGTAGCTCTCGGGGCCGGCCGGTCGGTTGCCGATGATGTGGACCCAGAACCGCTGGACCTCGGTCAGGTGCCACACCAGGTCGGCCAGGGTCCAGTCGCCGCAGGTCGGCACCGGGGTGGCCGGGTCGGCGGTGGCCCCGAGCTGGGCCAGGGCCCGGGCCTGGTCGGCCGCCACCTCCGGGGTGAGGACGTCGGCGTGGAGGGCGGAGGTGATGGGCAGCATGACCCCGGTGTAGTCCACGGAGCGGCGACCCGGCGGTCGGGGCGGGGCGGCCCGGGGTCAGACCAGCAGGGCGGCGACCGCTCCGAAGGCGAGGAGCACGACCAGGGGCGTGAAGAACCGGTCGTCGAGGCGGGCGAAGTCGCTGGACCGGTCACGCTTGGAGAATCCGGCCTGACCGCCATCGCCGACGGCCCGCCCGGCCAGGATGGCGGCGCCGCCGCCGACGGCGAGCGTGAGCAACCAATGGTCGAGCCCGGCGGCCCGGGACGCGACCAGGGCGGCGAAGACGAACAGCGCACCGGCCACGGCCAGGGTGAGCCACCGACCGGGAACGAAGGCCGGCTCGCCGTCGGGCCCGTCGGGAACCGCAACCCGGAACCCCCGACGGCCACCGAAGGCCCAGTAGACGTGGACCACGCCCACGGCCACCAGGCTGGCGGCGGCCAGGCCGGCCGCCCCGACCAGGGCAACGTCGGGGATGGCGTCATCGGCCACCAGGGCGGCCATCCCCCCGACCAGGAACACGGGCCAGGCGAAGTGGGCGGCCACCAGTGCCAGCATCAACAGGCCGGACAGCACCGCCACCAGACCGGTCACGGTCAGGGGCGGTGCGCCCACGGCCACGGC
Source organism: Acidimicrobiales bacterium (assembly GCA_965263455.1). Lineage (GTDB taxonomy): Bacteria > Actinomycetota > Acidimicrobiia > Acidimicrobiales > SZUA-35 > CADEDH01. Next base: position 3,308,909 of record CBDHHN010000004.1, on the reverse strand, counting down.
GGCCAGGCCCAGCCAGGCCACCGAGATGGCGTGCCACACCACGCGCAGAATCCGATCGGCCGCCGGCCGGGGTACCTCGGCCAGTCGCCACTCGGCGGCCAACAGCGGCCGCACGAACCCCTGCTCACCCAGCACGGAGTGGGCCACGGCCAGCAGGATCAGGCTTCCGGCGGCCACGGCCACCGGGATGACGTCGTACATGTCGTCCACCTCTTCTCGTGTTCTCGTCATGCCGTCGGATCCAGGCTCCCGGGGTGCCGATGTCCTGGACGCCGCTCCACCATACGGTGACGTATGGTCCTTTCCGTACGGTACCGTATGGAGCCGGCGCCAGGGCAAGTCCGGCGCCCGCAACACGGCGAACGAGGGGGACCCGTGGCACGACTCGACCGCGACGCCTGGATCCGGGGGGCCCTGGCCCTGCTGACCACCGGGGGGATCGCCGACGTGAAGGTCGAACCGCTGGCCGCCTCGCTCGGGGTGACCAAGGGCTCCTTCTACTGGCACTTCGACGATCGGGCCGCCCTGCTCCAGGCCATGCTCGAGACGTGGGTGGCCCAGGGGACCGAGGGCATCATCGACCTGGTGGCCGACGGGGTCGGGCCCGATCCGACCGTCGATCCCGCCACCGCCCTTCGTCGACTGACCCAACTCACCCTCGGCCCGCCCGACGAGCACGACGCGACCGAGACCGCCATCCGGGCCTGGGCCGCAACCGAACCCGCGGTGGCGGCCACCGTGGCCGCCGTGGACGAGCGACGTCTGGCCTACGTCACCGACCTGCTGGTGGCGGCCGGGATCGAACCCCCGGTGGCCCGGGGCCGGGCCCATGCCCTGTACCGGGTCATCATCGGCGAGTACCTGTGGCGCCGCTACGGGGGCACCAACCTCGAAGCGGAGGCCGTGGCCGACCTGGTCGACCTCATCCTCACCCCCTGAGCGCAGCCACGACCACCCCCATCGAGGCACAGCAGCCCCCGCCGGGGCGCCGGCCGTCGCCCGTCAGGGCTGGAGCCGGGGCCGCAGACGGCGGGCCGCCACCCACAGCCCGACCCGACCCATGACCACCAGGTAGACCACCGACAGCAGCGACCACCGGTCGACGGTGCCGAAGGTCAGATCCCGGGCCAGGTCGACTCCGTGATAGAGCGGTATCGCCCGCACCACCCACTGGAGGGCCTCGGGATAGCGGGAGAGGGGGAAGAAGCTGGCCGAGAACAGGAACATGGGGAAGATGACGACGGTGATGTACTCGAAGTCGAACCACGTCCGCAGATAGGAGGCGGCGACGAAGCCCACCCCGCCGAAGGCGAAGGCCACCAGCATCGCCGCCGGGACGAGGAGTACGGCCCACCACGACTCGATCAACCCCATGGCCGCCATGGTCACGGCGAAGGCCGTGCTCTGGACCCCGACGTAGGCCAGGATCCAGGCCAGCTCACCCCGGATCAGGTCCTCCACCCGGATCGGGGTGGCCAGCATGGCCTCGTAGCTCCCCACCCATTTGAACTTGGAGAAGAACTCGGCGCTGGTGGCGAACATGGCGGCGTTCATGGCCGAGGCCGCCACCATGGCCGGGGCCACGAAGGACTGGTAGCTGATGGGCTCACCGGTCGGGCCCGTCACCCCCTCGATCAGGGCCCCCACCCCGACCCCGATGGAGAACAGGAACAGGAACGGCTCGGTCAGCCGGCCGAGGAAGGCCAGCCAGTAGTGACGACTGATGGCGAGGTTGCGTTGCACCACCCGCAGGGCCAGCGGACCCCGGGGCCGGATGGCGTCGCCGACCGCGGTCACGGGGCCAACCGCCGGGTGAAGGTCCGCCGGGCCACCAGCCCGCCCCCGACCAGCCAGACGGCGATCACCATCAGGTGGAGGGCGATGGGCCAGGTCGACGGATGCGATACCGCAGCCCATCGTCCGACCTCGATGCCGTGCCACAGCGGGAAGCAGCGCACCACCCACTGGAGGCCGATCGGCAGCGAATCGGTGGGGAAGAAACCACCGGAGAAGAGATAGAGGGGCGCCACCACCACCCGCATCAGGGGATCGAAGGTGCCGTCGGTGTCCTGGGTGGCGGTGAAGGCCATGATGGGGGCGACCACGGCCATGGCCGTCACCACCGACACGGCCACCGTCACCGGGGCCCAGGCCGAGGTGATGGCGCCGAGGAGCGCCGCCGCCACCAGAAACGCCGTCCCCTGGATGGCGGCCCGGGCTCCGACCCACACCATCCAACCGGCGACGACCTCGGCCGGTCGGATGGGCGACGCCACCATGGCCCGGTGGAAGCCGAGCCACCGGTGACCGGCCATGATCGGCCACAGTCCGGAGCCGGCCGCCATCTGGGCGCCGGCCCCCACCAGCAGGCCGGGGGCGATGTACTGCAGGTAGGTCAGCTCCCCGAAGCTCTCGGGCTCGGTCACCAGGTCGCCCAGACCGACCCCCAGCGCCACCAGGTAGAGCAGGGGGGCGATGACGGTGGTGAAGGCCGTCCCCCGCCAGGCCGTCCGGTAGAACCGCAGTTCCCGCTCGGTGACCCGCAGCACCGGTCGGACCGAGGCCATGACGGTCGCCACCGCTCAGCCCTCCACCAGCGAACGGCCGGTGAGGGTGAGGAAGACGTCCTCCAGGGTCGATCGGCGGATCAGGACCGATGTGGCCGCCCCCGTTTCGCCCTCGAGCTTGGGCAGCACGGCCTCGCCGTCGTCGGCGTACACCAGCAGCCGGTCGGGCAGATCCTCGACCCGCAGACCCAACTCCCTCCCGGCGTCGGCGGCCCGGGCCCGGTCGGCCGGCTCGCGGTGGCGCAGCTCGACGACCTCCCGGGGGCAGTGACGCTCGATGAGCGCCGCGGGCGGACCCTCGTCGACGATCCGGCCCCGGTCCATCACCACCAACCGGTCGCACAGCTGCTCGGCCTCGTCCATGTAGTGGGTGGTGATGACCAGGCTCACGCCCTCGGACTTGAGCCGGTAGAGCCGCTCCCACAGCAGGTGCCGGGCCTGGGGGTCGAGACCGGTGGTCGGCTCGTCGAGCAGGATCAGGTCGGGGTCGTTGATGAGGGCCCGGGCGATGACCAGCCGCCGCTTCATCCCTCCACTCAGCGGGTCGACCTTGGACCGACGACGATCGGTGAGCTGGACGAAGTCGAGCAGGTCGTCGATCCGGTCGGCCAGGTGGCGCCGCGGCAGCCCGAAGTAGCGGCCGTAGATGACCAGGTTCTCCTCGACCGTCAGGTCGACGTCGAGGTTGTCGAGCTGGGGGACGACCCCGAGCCGAGCCCGGATGGCGGGGCCGTCGGCCGCCGGGTCGAGGCCGAAGACCTCCAGATCACCGGCGGTGGCGGGCGAGGTGCAGCCGAGCATGCGCATGGCCGACGTCTTGCCCGCACCGTTGGGTCCGAGGAAACCGAAGGCCTCCCCCCGGCGGACCTCGAAGTCGATGCCGTCGACGGCGGTGAACTCGCCGAAGCGCTTGACCAGGCCCCGGGCCCGGGCCAGCACATCGGGATCGGCGGCGTCGGCGCGATCGGACGGGGGCGGGACCATGGCGTCAGTCTCCCACAGCGTTGTGACGCCACCCATCGAATTGGGCCCGACTCCGGCAACCGACCGGCCAGACGGAGGTCACGCCACCGCCGTCGAGCGGCAACCCGGCCGACCTAGGTTCCGGTCCATGGTGGGAACCAAGCACAAGAAACGAACCGTCCTGGCCTTCGTCGCCGCCCTGGCGCTGGCCGTCGTGGCCATCCCGGCCGAAGCCTCCACGTCCCGTTCCGGGACGCGGATCTTCACCTTCGCCATCATCGGCGATGCGCCCTACGGCGGCGGCCAGCCCGACAACGTCGACGCCCTGATCGACGACGTCAACAACCATCCCGATGTCCGTACGGTCATCCATCTCGGTGACACCAAGAGCGGTAGCACCGAGTGCTCCGACGAGTACAACGACTTCATCGCCGACGTGTTCGACCGGTTCGACGATCCGCTCTACTACACCCCCGGCGACAACGAGTGGACCGACTGCCACCGGGCCAACAACGGCGCCTACGTGCCGACCGAGCGGCTCGACGCCATCCGCGAGACCTACTTCTCCGCCCCGGGCAAGTCGCTCAGCGGCCGCGGTCGGCGGGTGCTGACCCAGAAGTCGCAGGGCTACCCCGAGAATCAGGTGTGGCACCAGCACGATGTCGAGATCTCGCTGATCCACCTCGTCGGCTCCAACAACGGCGCCCTCCCCTGGTTCGACGGCACCGACATCGACCCTGTGACCGGCGAGTCGCTCACCGAGATCCGTGAGGCCGAGGTGGCGGAGCGGACCGACGCCGCCATCACCTGGATGCACCGGACCTTCGACCGGGCCGAGAAGCGGGGCCGCAGCGGCATCATGTTCGTGTGGCACGGCGACCTGTGGGCCGTGTTCGAGAACAGCGACCCGAACTCCCGTCTCGACAACACCGACGAGTTCGTCCAGCAGTTCTCGCAGCGGGCCGCCGCCTACGGCAAGCCGGTGCTGATCGTGAACGGCGACACCCACGACTACTACTCCTGGAAGCCGCTGTCGGACAGCGACACCCACCCCCTGGCCGAGTTCTACCTGTGGCGGCCCCTCGACCTCCGCACCGTCGACTCGGACTACTACCACGGTCCGGTGGAGCGGGCCGAGAACGTCGAGCAGGTCGTGTTCGACATCTGGGACCGGTTCAGCCCCGAGCCCGAGGGCTTCGGCCCCGAGGACTTCGGCTGGCTGACCGTCACCATCGACCGGGACGACCCCGACATCTTCTCCTTCGAGCAGCAGTTCATCGACCTGCCCTGATCCGACGGACCGGTCCGTTCCGGCCCCGGGGCATCACCCGGGGCCGGAACGGTGGCCGCCATCGGCCCGGGGGGCGACGGCGGCCACCAGCAACGCCATGACGGCCAGGACCACGACCGCCCCCTGAAAACCGAACGCGGTGTCGGCGACGATCCCCACGGCGAGTGGGCCCGTCACCCCGCCGACCTCACCGGCGCTGAACCAGAGCCCGTTGGCCAGCCCCGTGTTGCGGGCCGTCACCCCCGGCGCCTCCATCAGCAACAGCGCCCCGAGCGGCACCAGGGCCCCCCGGATCCCGACCAGGACGGTGGCGGCCACGGCCGGGCCGACGCCGACCAGGAGCAGGGGCAGGCCGAGGCCCACCACGGCACAGACCAGGCCCAGGCCGAGACCGCGCCGTCGGGCCGGGACCAGGCTCGGGCCGATGAGGGCGGCGACCATCCCGGCCACCGTGGCCCCGGCCACCAGGCTGGACGAACGGGCCGGCGACAGGGCGGCCAGGTCGACGAGGATGGTCGGCAGCCACGTGTTGATCCCGTGGTTGAGGAAGAACACGCCGAAGGCCAGCAGCAGTGACCACCGGATGGGCGGCGACCCCAGCAACCCGGCCACGCTGGCCCGGGCCGGGGTGGGCGGCGCGGCCGTCGACCCCTGGTCGCCCTCCGATCCGGGCCCACCTCCGCTCTCGTCGGTCTCATGGTCGCCTTCGGCGGCGTCACCGGCCCCGGGTGGGGCCGCCGGCGGCGACCCGGCCCGGAGGGCGACCAGCAGCCAGACACCGGTCGCGACCAGCGCCGCCAGACCCTCCACCACGACCACCCGCCGCCACGACCCCAGCAGGGGCAACAGGACGCTGTTGGTGGCGGCCAGGGCCAGGACCGAGCCCAGCGACGGGGCCACGGCGTAGGCGCTGACGGCGAGCCGTCGGCGGCGCCCTTCGGGGAACCAGGTCCGGACCAGGGTCGGCGCCCCGGCCGACACCAGCGGCCCCCCGATCCCGAACACGGCCACCGCCAGCCACAGGGTCCCGGGGCCGGTGGCCAGCGACCGGGCCACGGCCGACAGGGCGATGCTCACGCCGCCCAGCGTCAGGGCGAGGGGGAGCCCGACCCGATCGATCAGCCGCCCGGCCAGGGGCGCGGTACCGATGAAGACGAAGGCCCAGGCCCCCAGGGCCAGTCCCATGGCGGTGCGGCTCATGCCCAGGTCGGCCCGGACCAGTTCGAGCATGGGGGCGATCGAGGTCGCCACCACCCCGAAGGCGGTGTACACGCCGATGAGGGCGGCCAGCAGTCGCCACCGGGCCCCGGCCCCGGGGATCGCCGCCCCGTCGGCGACCACGGTGCTGGCGGACATCGACTCATGGTGGCGTACCGGCGGCGGCCGGGGCGAACGGGTCGCTCCCCCGCCCCGGGGCGGGTAGAACGGGCCGGGCCATGGCCTCTCCCCGTTCGCCGCTGCCCCGCACCCCGACCGATCTCCCGGTCGAGGACCGGGCCGACGACATCGCCGCCGCCATCGCCGGTGGGTCTCTCGTGTTGACGGCCGAGCCGGGGGCGGGAAAGACCTCGGTCGTCCCCCTGGTTGCGGCCGAGGCCCTCCCGCCGGGGCGGGTCCTGGTGCTCCAACCCCGGCGCCTGGCGGCCCGGGCCGCGGCCGGACGACTGGCCGGCCTCGTCACCGGAGGCGGCGGCCGGGGTTCCGCCCTCGGCGACGTGGTCGGGCTCACCATGCGGGGCGAGCGCCGGGTGTCGGCGGCCACCCGCATCGAGGTCATCACCGAGGCCGTACTGACCAATCGCCTCCAGCGCGACCCCGAACTCCCGGGGGTGGCCGCCGTCGTCTTCGACGAGTTCCACGAGCGGAATCTCCACGCCGACCTGGGCCTGGCCATGGCCCTGGAGGCCCGGGCCACCCTCGGCACCGACCTGGCCGTCGTGGTCATGTCGGCCACCCTCGACACCGGTCCGGTGGCCCGGCTGCTCACCGGCGACGACGGCGCGGCACCCCCCGTGCTCGACCTCCCGGGCCGGACCCACCCGGTCGAGACGATCCACCTGGCCCGACCCGACCGCCGGGACTGGGTGGCCGGGGTGGCCGACACCACCCGACGGGCCCTGGCCGAGGTCGAGGGCGACGTGCTGGTGTTCGTCCCCGGGCGACGGGAGATCGACGACGTGTCCCGGGCCCTCGACCGGGCCGGGGCCGGGGGCGGCCCAGGAGGGGCCGCCGGCCGAGTCGAGATCATCGCCCTCCACGGCGGCATCCCTCCCCGGGACCGGGATCGCCTCCTCGATCCCGCCACCCGGGAGGGGCGGCGGGTGATCGTGGCCACCGCCGTGGCCGAGACGTCGGTGACCCTGGCCGGGATCGAGGCCGTGGTCGACGGGGGCCTGGCCCGCCGGGCCGTGTTCGACCCAGCGACCGGACTCGGACGGCTGGAGACCGGGCACGTGAGCCGGTTCTCGGCCGATCAGCGCCGGGGCCGGGCCGGGCGGCTCGGTCCCGGGCGCTGCTACCGGCTGTGGTCGGCGGCCGATCATCGGCATCTGGACGAGGCCGCGGACCCCGAGATCACGGCCGGCGATCCCCTGCCGGTGGCCTTCGAGTTGAGCCGCTGGGGTGACCCCGACGCCGACGCCCTGCCCCTCCTCGACCACCCCGGCCCCGATCGGCTCGCCGCCGGCCGGCGGACCCTGGCCCTCCTCGGGCTGGCCGACGGCGGCGGCGCCCTCACCGACCGGGGCCGACGGGCGGCCGGGCTCGGAGTCCATCCCCGTTCGGCCGCCCTGCTGCTCCATGCCGCCGACCACCGGGGCCCGGTCGACGCAGGGCCGGTGCGGACGGTGGCGGCCCGGGTGGCGGCCGCCCTCGACGACGATCGCCCGGCCCCGACCACCGACCTGGCGGCGGAACTGGATCGGCCCGGACCCGACCTGGCCCGGGCCGCCGATCGCCTCCTCGACCGCCTGGACCGGGTCGCCCCCGCCGACGGGCGGACCACCGGGTCGGGTCGCGACACGGGCCCGGGCCGACGGCGGAGCGGCCGGCCACCGACCTCGGAGAACGCCGACCTCGGTCCGCTCCTGGCCGCGGCATGGCCGGACCGGGTGGCCCTGGCCCGGGCCGGGCGGCCGGGCGCGTTCCTCATGGCCAACGGCCGCGAGGCCCGGATCGGGGACGGCGACGGAGACCGCGGCCGGCTGGCCCGGGCCGAGGCACTGGTCGTGGTCGAGGCCGACGGCCGGATCCCGACCGCCACCGTGCGCCGGGCCGTGGCCCTGAGCCGGGAGGCCGCCGTCGACGCCGCCGCCGATCACGTCGACGAGATCGACCACGTCGAGTGGGACGAGCGGGCCGGGCGGGTCAGGGCCGAGCGTCGACGCCGCCTCGGGGCCATCGTCCTCCACCGCGCCCCGCTCGCCCGCCCGCCCGCCGACCTGGTGGCCCGGGCCCTGGCCCAGGGCCTGCAGCGTCGGGGCCTCGACGTCCTCACCTGGACCGATCGGGCCCGATCCCTGCGCCACCGGCTGGCCTGGCTCCACCACCAACAACCGGATCGTTGGCCCCCGGTCGACGACGAGGCCCTGTTCGCCGCCGTCGAGGCTCGCCTGGCCGATACCGGGGCGGCCCGCCCCGACGACCTGACCCACCTCGACGTGACCGCAACGCTGTTGGATGCGCTCGACCGACGGGACTGGCGGTTGCGGGCCGACCTCGACCGCCTGGCCCCCGACAACCTCGCCGTGCCGTCGGGACGAACCCGTCGCCTCGACTACGGCGGGGCCACGCCCACCCCGGCGCCCGCCTCCGAGCCGACCACCGCCGGCTCCGAGGTCGAGTCCGCCGAAGCCGGACGCTCGGGTCCGGCGACCGGACCGGTCTGGGCCGTCCGGCTCCAGGACGTGCTGGGCCTCGACCGCCACCCGGTGGTCGGCCCCCACGACACCCCGGTGGTGGTCGAGCTGCTGACCCCGGCCGACCGACCGGCCCAGCGGACCACCGACCTGCCCGGCTTCTGGCGGGGCAGCTACGCCCAGGTCCGGGCCGACCTCCGGGGCCGCTACCCCAAGCATCGGTGGCCGGAACGCCCCTGGGAGTCCGACCCATCCTGAACCCCGGACTCCTGAACCCCGGACGCCGAGGGGCCGGTGAGGGGGCCGTCCCCGGCCGGCATGGGCGGGCGGGTCGGCTCCTGTGGAACCATGGTCGGACCCGGGGTCGGGCGGCCCGCAACCCCGGCCCGACCAGGGAGGATCCATGACCGAGACCGCTGCCCCGCCGACCACGATCACCCACCCACTCGACCCCCTCTCGGAGGACGAGGTGCGGGCGGCCATGGCCACCCTGCGAGGCGCCCACGAGCTGAGCGAACGGACCCGGATCGTGTCGGTGGCGCTGGCCGAACCGGCCAAGGCCGTGGTCAAGGCCCACTCCCCGGGGGCCGACGTGCCCCGGGCCGCCCGGATCGTCTGCTACGACCGCGACCGCCGCATGACCATGGCGGCCGAGGTCGACATCGTGGCCTCGGTCGTCACCGCCTTCGACGAGGTCCCCGGCGTCCAGCCCCACCTGATGCTGGAGGAGATCGAGATCGTCGAGACCACCCTGAAGGCCGACCCCGGCTACCAGGAGGCCATGGCCCGCCGGGGCATCACCGACCTCGACTCGGTCCAGATCGACCCGTGGCCTGCCGGCAACTTCGGCATCGAGCCCAACCAGCAGGGCCGCCGGTTCTGCCGGGCCGTCAGCTACGTGCGGGACCGCCCCGACGACAACGGTTACGCCCACCCCATCGAGAACCTGGTGGCCCTGGTCGACTTCGACGCCCGGGAGGTCATCGAGATCATCGAGGGCGACGTCGTCCCCGTGCCCCAGGCCCACGGCCGCTACGACGTGGAGGCCGCCACCGAGGGCGGCAAGGAGCTGCGGACCCCGGCCGCCCTCGACATCATCCAGCCCGACGGCCCCGGCTTCACCCTGGACGGCAACCTGCTGACCTGGGAGCGGTGGTCGATGCGGGTGTCGGTGGCAGACATCGAGGGCCTGGTGCTGCACCAGATCACCTGGCACGACGACGACGAGGAACGGCCCCTGATCTACCGGGCCGCCCTGGGCGACATGGTCGTGCCCTACGGGTCGACCATGACCAACCACTGGTGGAAGAACGCCTTCGACGCCGGTGAGATCGGTCTGGCCCACCTGCTCAACAGCCTGGAGCTGGGGTGCGACTGCCTGGGTGAGATCCGCTACCTCGACTCGCTCGCCGTCGACAACGAGGGCAACCCGTACACCAAGGCCAACACCGTCTGCATCCATGAAGAGGACTTCGGGATGCTGTGGAAGCACTGGGACCTGGGCTCCGACACCACCCAGGTGCGGCGGTCGCGGCGACTGGTCGTTTCGTCGATCGCCACCGTGGGCAACTACGAGTACGCCTTCTACTGGCACTTCTACCTCGACGGGACGATCGAACTGGTCATCAAGATGACGGGCATCGTCCAGACCCAGGCCCTGGCCCCGGGTGAGGTCCCGGAGCGGGCGGTGAAGATCACGCCCGAGTTGGCCGCCCCCCATCACCAGCACCTGTTCTGCATGCGTCTCGACATGGACCTCGACGGCGGGCCCAACACGGTGAGCGAGGTCGACGTGGTACCCGGCACCCCGGGGCCCCACAACCCCAACAACAACGCCTTCGACACCCAGGTCACCACCTTCACCCGGGAGTCGGAGGCCCAGCGCCTGTCGGATCCGGCCGCCAGCCGGACCTGGGTGGTGGAGAACCGGAGCCGGACCAATGCCGCCGGGAACCCGGTGGCCTACAAGCTGATGCCGGGCTACAGCCCCACCATGCTGGCCCAGGCCGGGGCGGCCGTGCGCGACCGGGCCGCATTCGGGACCAAGAACCTGTGGGTCACCCCGTACGCCGCCGACGAACGCCATCCGGCCGGCGACTTCCCGGCCCTGCACCCCGGGGGCGACGGCCTCCCGGCGTGGACGGCGGCCGACCGGTCGATCGAGGACACCGACGTGGTCCTGTGGCACACCTTCGGTGCCACCCACATCTGCCGTCCCGAGGACTGGCCGATCATGCCGGTCGAGAGCCTCGGCTTCATGCTGAAGCCGAACGGGTTCTTCGATCGGAACCCGTCGCTGGACATCGCCCCGTCGAAAGGCCATTGCGACTAGATGACGGAACCGGGCTGGGCAGCGGTACCCAAATCGTCATACTCGGTGTAATGCCTGGTAGGCGCGGTTTCGCCCTGTCCCGCCCGGTTCCGCTCAGCAATGCAAGTCTTGACTTGTAGGTGACCTTGACTACCGTCCACCTCCATGTGGCGGCAAGCGGTGGTGTTCTTGTTGGTGGGCGCGCTCTGGCTCGGAGCCTCTCCGGCGCCGGCGGGGGCGTCGCCGACGCAGGATCGGTGGACCGAGTCCGAACTGGTCGACGTGATCGTGGTCCTGGAGGCGGTCGAGGAACCGGGGCCGATGGCCCAGCGGGCGGCCCGGCTGACCGGGGGCGACGTGGGCCTGGTCTACGAGCACGCCCTCCGTGGCTTCACCCTCCGGGTCCCGGAGCGGCTGATCCCCCTGATCCAGCTGCTGCCGGGGGTCGACTACGTCGAACGTGACCTGGTCATGACCACGCTGGACCAGGACGTCCCGACCGGGATCGAGCGGATCTTCGCCACCGACAATCCCGACCTGCGGATCGACGGGGTCGACGACCGGGTCGACGTCGACGTGGCCGTGATCGACACCGGCATCGACCTCGACCATCCCGACCTCAACGTGGTCGACGGTGTGACCTGCCGGTCGACGTTCTTCATCGGAGCCACCTGCGACGGGAACGGCGACGACGATCAGGGCCACGGCAGTCACGTGGCCGGCACCATCGCCGCTCTCGACAACGACCTCGGCGTGGTCGGGGTGGCACCGGGAGCCCGCCTCCACGCGGTCAAGGTCCTCGACGCCCGGGGCAGCGGTTCGACGGCCACCGTCATCGCCGGCATCGACTGGGTGGCGGCCCGGGCCGACACCATCGAGGTGGCCAACATGAGCCTGGGCGGGCCCGGGTTCAGTCAGGCCCAGTACGACGCCATCCAGAACGCCGTCGACCAGGGGGTGGCCTTCGCCGTGGCCGCCGGGAACTCGTCGGAGGCCGCCGCCGGTTCGAGCCCGGCCGCCTTCGACAATGTGCTGACGGTCAGTGCCCTGGCCGACTTCAACGGTTCGCCCGGGGGCGGCGCCCCCTCGACCTGCCGGTCCGACGTCGACGACACGCTGGCCGACTTCTCCAACTTCGGTTCCGCCGTCGATCTGATCGCCCCCGGGGTGTGCATCCGCTCCACGGTGCCGGGTGGCGGGTACGACACCTTCTCGGGGACGTCGATGGCCTCCCCTCACGCCGCCGGGGCCCTGGCCCTGCTGGCCAGCGTCGACAACCCGGCCGACGCCGGCGACGTGGCCGCCCTCTACGCCGACCTCCGAGCCCGAGGCAACCAGAACTGGTCCGGTGACGTCGACGGCGAACAGGAACCGCTGCTCGATGTCAGCACCATCGTCCCCCGCTACGAGGGCGGGCCGGCCCCCGACCCCGACCCGGGTCCCGACCCCACCCCGGACCCCGATCCGGACCCCACGCCCGATCCGCCGCCTCCCCCGGCCGCCACCTACTCGGCCTCGGTGGAGAGCTTCTGGTTCTGGATCCGGACCACGGTCACCTACGACAACCCGGCCGGTGGCTCGACCAGCGGCACGTGGTCCGACGGGTCGACCGGAGGCTGCGCCATCCCGGCCGGCGCCACCACCTGTTCCTTCACCTCGGCGTGGGTGTTCTTCACCGCCCAGGCCCCGGCCTTCACCGCCGACGACGGGACCGTGGTCGGCCCCTGACCGGTCTGTTCAGGCCCGTTCGGGCCCGGCCGCCGGGACGGCGGTGGGGTCGGCGCCGAACTCGAGGCCGAGGTCCTCGGCGCTGGGGCTGAAGAGTTCCTCGATGGTGGTTCCGAACACCCGAGCCAACCGGAACGCCAGGGGCAGACTGGGGTCGTACCGTCCCTTCTCCAGGGCGTTGACGGTCTGGCGGCTGACGTCGACCAGGTCGGCCAGGTGGGCCTGGCTCCAGCCGCGGACGGCCCGGAGTTCCTTGAGTCGGTTCTCCATCTAGGCCCGTCCGCCTCGGAGGCCGAGCGAGATGCCCCAGGTGGCCATGGCCACGCCGAAGATGACCCACGGCCCCCAACCCAGGCCGACCTCGACCACGCCCAGGAAGCCGAACACCAGTGAGGCGATGATGGCCGCCCCGAACCCGAGCGCCATCGACTCCAGTTGGAGGAGCCGGGCGTACTCGTCGGAACGGCGGACTGAGCGGTAGACGGCGACGGCCACCCCGATCATGGGCACGACGGGAAGCACGTACCAGAACGGGGCCCAGGTCGAGGACTCGTCGACCTGGCTGAGCACGAGGGCAAGGACCAGGCCGTAGGCGGTCATGGCCGGGAGGAACTCCCGGAGGTAGCGGTTGCGTTGGCGGATGTCGCCCTCGCTGTAGGGGGGCTCGACCATCTCGGGCCCGCCGGAGGAGTGATCGTTGATCGATGATGCCATGCAGCCGATAGTCAAGGAGGCTTGACCAAAAGTCAAGCCTCCTTGACGTAAAGCTTCATTGACATCGGTCACCGCGGACGTCGGGGCGGGCGGACCGGTTCGACGCTCAGGCCGGGAAGGGGTTCGTCTCCCCCTCGGGAAGCTGGACCTCGAACGTGTTGAGCGTCATCGACACCAGGGTGTAGAAGCCGCAGGCATGGATCAGGTCGGCCACGCCGGACTCGCCGAAGCGGGCCCGTGTGGCGGCGTACAGGTCGTCGCCGACCTTCTCCCGATCGAGCAGGGTCCGGCAGAAGCGCCAGCACGTCTCGTCGCCGCCGTCGTCGTCGGAGTCGGCGAAGGTCGGGCGGTCGCCCTTGTGCACGGCCCGGATGACCTCCTCGGGCAGCCCCTCGTCGCGGGCCATGGGCTCGTGGGCGAACCATTCGAACTGGGCCTGCCACAGCTGGCCGGTCATGAGGATGGCCAGCTCGATGTAGCGGCGCTCGATGGAAGGCTTCCACCGGATGGCTCCGCCCAGCTGCCACACCCGGCGCCCGATCGAGGGGTTGAGACCCCAGGCGTCGAACGGGCCGCCGATCCGGCCCGGTTCGGCCGGCTCCCGGCCCTCCAGCATCTGGTCGTAGAACTCCCGCCGCTTGGGCGGCAGATCGTCGGGGGGCGTGATCTCCAGCCGGCTCATGCCATCGCTCCTTCCTTGGTCGGGCCGCTCAGCGCGAGCCCTGACCGTCGTCGACCTTGATGATGGTGCCGGTCACGGCCTCCGACGCCGGACCGCACAGGTAGAGCAACGTCGAGTCGAGCTGGGCCGGGTCGCCCAGACGCTTCCGGGGGAAGGCCTTGGTGATGTCGCCCATCCGCTCCAACATCCCGTCCATCATCTCCGAGGCGAAGGCGCCGGGGGCGATGCAGTTGACGTTGATGTGATAGCGGGACCACTCGACGGCAAGGACCTCGCTCATGCGGGCGATGCCGGCCTTGGTGATCGAGTAGAGGGCCGCCCCCTGTCCCGAGTAGTTGAACCCACCGACGGACGAGATGTTGACCATCCGCCCCGGCTTCTCCGCCGCCATCAGCCGCCGGGCCACCTCGCACGACATGACGTAGGGGCCGCGCAGGTTGGTGTCGAAGACGGTGTCGATCAGGTCCTGCGACATCTTGTGGGCCCGCTGGGCGTCGGGGACCCCGGCATTGTTGACCAGGATGGTCACCGGTCCCAGGGCCTCCTCGGCCTGGGCCACACAGCTGACGATGGAGTCGGGATCGGTCATGTCGAGGGCGATGGGCAGGGCCCTCCCCCCGTCCTCGGCGATCTGGCCCGCCACGGCCTCGAGCCGGTCGAAGCGGCGACCGGTCACCACCACCGTGGCCCCGGCCGCGGCCAGGACCCGGGAGAAGCGATGACCCAGACCCGAACTCGAACCGGTGACCAGGGCGACCTGGCCCGTCAGGTCGTGTGAGGCGTTGGGCAGGGGGTAGTCGGTCATGGGCGCTCCCGGGAACAGGTCGTCGTCGATCGGACCGGCGGCTCGGGGCCGGCGGCCGTCACGAGTCTGGGGGCTCGCCCGTGGCGGCCGCAAGCGGAGTGGCGGCGGGGCCACCGACACCGGCATCAGCAACGCCATCGGCGGCATCGGCGGCATCGGCGGCATCGGCGGCATCGGCGGCATCGGCGGCATCGGCGGCATCGGCGTCAACATCGACGTCAACATCGACATCGACACCGGCGGCGTCGGCCCGGGCCCGGGCGGCGTCGATGGCCTCGGCCCCGGCCTTGACCCGGGGGATCAGCTCCTCCCCGAACAGGCGGGCATCGGCCAGCGGATCGAACCCCCGCAGGAGCAGGTGGTCGACGTCGCCCAACTCGTAGTAGCGGAGGAGGGCCCGGGCCACCTGCTCGGCCGTACCCACCAGGCACGAGGTGTTGCCGGGGGCCCCGGTGGCCTCGGCGATGCGGAGCCACAGGCGTTCGTCGTGGACGTCGGCCGCGGCGGCGTGGGCCAACATCCGCTCGCCGCCGTGGTCATGGGCCCGGGGGCCCGAGGATCCCGCCGTCCCGCCCGGACGGCGACCCTCGATGGCGGCCAGGATGCGGTGCGCCTTGTCCCACGCCTCACCCTCGGTGGCGCCCAGGATGGGGCGGAAGCTCAGGGAGAACGAGGCCCGGCGGCCGTGGGCGGCGGCCCGGGCCCGGAAGTCGGCGAACCGCTCGGCCGTGGGCCCCAGGGGCTCGCCGAACACGGCGTAGACGTCGCAGTGCTCGGCCCCCATGGCCAGCGCCTCGGGCGACGAGCCCCCGAAGAACACCGGGGGCGCCGGCTGCTGGAGCGGGCGAACGTCGGAGCGGACGTCGTCGAGGCGGTAGAAGCGGCCGTGGTGATCGAACGGTTCGGTGGCCGACCACGTCCGGCGCATCACGTGGAGGTACTCGGCGGCCCGGGCGTAGCGGTCGGTCTTGGCCAGGTAGTCGCCGTCTCGGCGCTGGTCCCGGTCGGAGGCGCCGGCGATGATGTGGAGAGCGAACCGACCACCCGACAACTGGTCGAAGGTGGCGGCCTTGCGGGCGGCCAGGGTGGGAGCCACGAACCCGGGGCGGTGGGCGATGAGGTAGCCCAACCGGTCGGTGTTGGCGGCGGCGTGGGTGGCCACCGACCAGCCGTCGGCCGAGGTCGACGTGTAGCCGACGAGGGCCAGGTCGAACCCGGCGTCGTCGTGGGCCCGGGCGAAGTCGACCAGATACCGGGGCGACACGCCGCCGTCGATGATGTGGACGGTGGCGTCGCCGGCCGAGGGGGCGACGCCGATCATGCCGATGACCTTGACCCCCATGGCCCGACGCTACCCATCGGCGCCGTCCGGGGCCAGCGGGTCGATGGCGGCGCCGCCCCTCCGGCCGGGCGGCCCGGTCTCAGGGGCCGAAGTGGTCGAGCACGACGGCGGCGATGGCCCCCTCGTCATCGAGGAAGACGTGGACGCCGGCCCACAGGATGCAACTGTCGAGGCCGAGCGAGATCAGGTTGACCTGCCGCAAGTCCTCGAGATCGTCGGGCCAGTCCCGGGGACCGCCGGCACAGTGTCCCACCGGCCCCTCGCTGACCGCCATCGGAGTGCTGGCCAGGACATCGAGGGCGTTGAACGGACCGCTCAGGCCCTGGAACTCCTCGACGTCGAAGGTCCACGCATCCCGGTCGGCCAGGTCGGCGCCCGCCACCGACCGGGCCCGCTCCGGGCCCAGTCCCAGCACGACCTGGTCGGCCACCGGATGGTCCAGGGTCGGTGCCCCGCGGGCCAGGTCGGTGAGGGCGGCGGAGGCGGCGATGGCCTCGGGGGACGGCAGGTCGACCTCGTCGGAACCGGTGATGGTGACCGGAAGGCGCAGGGCCTGGGTGTCCTGGGCGATGCCGATCGCGCCACCCGATGGGCTCAGCACCACGGTGTAGTCGCCGGGCGGGGCGGTGACCCGGAAGGCGAAGGCACCCCAGGCCTCGATCCAGTCGGTGGTGTCGACCCCGTACCCGCTCCCCCGGCGGGGGCCGAGCGCCTTGCTCCCCGAGAACAGGACCTCGACCGGTTCGCCGTCGGCGTCGAGCACGGCCACGTCGAGCACCGACTCGAAGGGCCGGGCGATACCGACCAGGTCGATCCATCCATCGCCCCGGATCGGCTCCCGGGTCAGGGCCACGCCCTCGCTGGCGGGCAGGGTCGGGACCCCGTCGTCGAGGAGGAGGTCGACGACCACGGCCCCGGTTCCGGCCACCGGCGTCACCACGACGCTGCCCGACGAGCGGAGCACCAGCAGGTCGAGCGAGTCGTCGACGGTCCGGTCGGTGCGCCGGGTCACGTAGGCACCGTCGGCGGTGCCGGTGGCCCGGGGCCACGCCGAGCGGATGGGGCCGAGATCGACCTGTGTGAGCGACGAGCCGAACTCCGCGGCGAAGATCCGGGGCAACCCGGTGGGGGCCCCGCCGGCCTGGGGTCCGACGTCCTCCCAGCTGACGGGGGCGATGCCGTCACCGACCACGACGACGATCCGGAGACAATTCGGGGCGACCAGGCCCGACTCGACCGCCGACACGTGCCACGGTCCGACGCCGACGCCGAGACCGGGGCCGTCCAGGCCCTCCAGGCGACGGCAGGCCGGGACCTCGTCGGTACCCACGGCGAGACCGTCGGCCAGCGCCACCACGAACGAGGCGTTGAGCCAGCCCTTCGGGTCGGCCCCGTCGAGTGGCTCGGGTGGGTCGACGGCCACCGGGTGGAGCAGTTCGACCTCGAGCCAGGTCCCACCGTCGGCCGCTTGTTCGACCCTGCCGGTGGCCCGCAGGCCCCGGTAGGTGGGCGGCAGCTTGGCCACCAGACCGGCCTCGGCCCCGGCGGCGGCCCGCACGTTGAGGAAGGGGTCGGCGGTGTCGGCGGCCACCCGTTCGGTGTCGACCCGGTACCGGGCGCCCGGTGTCCCGATCGGGGGCGCTCCGGTGTCACCGCCCGGGCGGTCGGCCCACCGGGCGGAACGAACGCCGGGACCGACCCGGTCCACCACCTGGCGGCCACCGTCGTCGAGGCCGATGATGAGGGCGGCCTCGTCGAAGGCGACGACGACCCGGCCCGAGGTCCCGTCGATGGTGAAGGCGGGGTCGACCCCCGGCTCGACCCCGGAGGTCGGCAGGTCGAGGTCGCCCGACCGTTCGCCGTCGAGATCGAACACGACGGCGGTGTCGGACCGGTCGACCACGACCACGCGATCGCCGACGAGGGCGACGGCGACCGGTGCGGTGTCGGCGTCGAGGGGAACGGGCTCGGTCACGGTGCGGGCCCGCCGCCGCAGGGGCAGGACCTGGACCGAACGCCGCTCGTCGTCGTCCT
The DNA here is from genome assembly GCA_965263455.1 of Acidimicrobiales bacterium. GTDB lineage: Bacteria > Actinomycetota > Acidimicrobiia > Acidimicrobiales > SZUA-35 > CADEDH01. The sequence continues at coordinate 3,290,615 of CBDHHN010000004.1, read as the reverse complement.
CGACCACGGCGGCGATGAGCCCACCGTCCACGTCGAGGTCGATGACGGTGCCGTCGAGCTCGTCGAGCAGGGCTCCCAGATTGGCCGAGCCGTCGGCCTCGACCGAGACCAGCTTGTCGCCGATGCGGGCCACCACCACCGGGGTGCCCTCCACGGTCCGGGGTCCGACCAGATCGACGGTGCCCCCGTCCCCGGCGTCGATGAGGAGCTGGGGCTCGTCGATCCCGACCGGAAGCCGCCACAGCTGCGAGGCCGTGGCGTAGACGATGCCGCCCTCCCCGTCGGGGGCGGCATCACGGGCGTCGACCGGCAGAGCCCGCAGGGGCGCCACCGAGGGGGCGAACCCGGCGCGGAGGAACTCGCCCCCGGCGTCGTCGACCACGACGAAGACGTCGTCGACGGCCCGCAGGTCGAACGAGGCCCCGTCGACCCGGACGATGCCGTCGAGGTCGACGGTGGGGACGGCGTCGGGGTCGCCGGTGGGGGGCGGGGTCTCGGGTCGGACGGCCTCACTGGTGGCCAGCTGGGTGCCGGGGCCGTCGTCGCCTCCGAGGAAGGCCAACGAACCGATGACGGCCAACAGGGCGGCCAGGGCGCCGGCCGGGGCCATGACCAACCACGGGGAGCGGGGGGCACGGGATCGACGGGCAACCCCGGCCGCCGCCGGCGACCCGGGCACGGGGCGAACCGGGGCGATCTGGGTCAGGCGGGCCCGGACCGTGAGGTCGCCGAAGGCGGCCCGCACCCGGTCCTCGGGGCCGGGGTCGGCCGGTTGCCGGATGGTCTCTTCGAGGGAGGGATCGAACGGCCGGTCGAGCGGTCGGGTGGGATCGGTGGGATCCATCATCGGTCTCCTTCGAGCATCTCGGCCAGCGCGGCCCGGCCCCGGTGGAGGTGCACTCGGGCCGTGACCTCGGCGCAGTCGAGCATCTCGGCGATCTCGGCCGTGGAACGGTCCTCCAGATAGTGGAGGGCGACCGCGGCCCGCTGCTTGCCGGGCAGGCGACGGACGGCGTCCCACACGTCCTCGTGGACGGCCGGGGCCGGGACCAGCATGGTCGTGGTGTTGTCGGCCAGCCGGAGTCGGGCCCGCAGCTCCCGCTGGACCCGGCGCCGGTTGGACAGGGCGAGGTTGATGGTGATGCGACGAAGCCAGGCCCCGGGCCGGTCGTAGCGGGCCAGGCGGTCCCACTCGGCGTGGGCCCGGATGAGGGCCTCGTGGGCGATGTCCTCGGCTGCCAGGTGGTCGCCGGTGACGGCGGCGGCGAGCGCCACCATCGCCGACCACTCCCGCCGATGGAAGTCCTCGTAGTCCGACCCGCCGGCCTGCTCTGGCCTCATGGGCAGCATCTTCGCATGCACACCCCCCACACGACGCCCGACCCCTGCGACGTTTACCGGCATCGGAACATTTTCGGTCCCCAGCTCGGCCGGAGGCCCGTCGGCGGGAGCGGCGCCCAGAACCCGGGGCCGAGGGCAGGGCGCGGTCGGTAGGCTCGGGCCGTGCACGAGTACCGGACCCACACCTGCGCCGAGCTTCGCCCGACCCACGCCGGCGAGACCATCCGACTGGCCGGCTGGATCCAGTCCACCCGGGACCACGGCGGGGTGGTGTTCGTCGACCTCCGCGACCACTACGGCATCACCCAGATCGTCATCCCGCCCAGCCGGTCCGAGCTGCAGGAGCTGATCCGCTCGCTGTCCCGGGAGTCGGTGATCCGCATCGACGGCGAGGTCTCGATGCGGCCCGAGGCCACGGTCAACCCCGACCTGGCCACCGGTGAGATCGAGATCATGACGGCCGACGTCACCGTGCTGGGCAAGGTGACCCGGATCCTGCCCTTCGAGGTGTCGCCGCCCCAGCACGTGGGCGAGGAGCCCCGGCTCCGACACCGGTTCCTCGATCTGCGGACCGAGCGCATGCAGCACAACGTCAAGCTGCGGTCGAAGGTGATCCACAGCATCCGGGAGCGGATGATGGGTCACGGGTTCCTGGAGATCCAGACCCCGATCCTGACCAACTCCTCGCCCGAGGGCGCCCGCGACTACCTCGTGCCGAGCCGCCGCTACCCGGGCCGGTTCTACGCCCTCCCCCAGGCCCCCCAGCAGTTCAAGCAGCTGCTGATGGTGTCGGGCTTCGATCGCTACTTCCAGATCGCCCCCTGCTTCCGGGACGAGGACGGGCGGGCCGATCGCTCCCCCGGCGAGTTCTACCAGCTCGACCTGGAGATGAGCTTCGCCACCCAGGAGGACGTGTTCGCCACCGTCGAGGACGTGATCGGCGGCCTGTTCGTCGACTTCGCCGGGGACGGCGTGACCGTCGAGTCGACACCGTTCCCTCGGATCACCTACGCCGAGTCGATGGCCCGCTACGGCAACGACAAGCCCGACCTGCGCAACCCGCTGGTGATCACCGACCTGACCGACGTGTTCGCCGACTCCGAGTTCCGGGCCTTCGCCGGCAAGACGGTCCGTTCGATCGCCGTTCCCGGCGGCGGGGCCCAGCCCCGATCGTTCTTCGATTCGATGATCGAGTTCGTGCAGAGCCTCCAGGGGCCGGGCATGGCGTGGCTCAAGGTCGGCACCGACGGCGAGTTCACCGGGCCCATCGCCAAGTTCCTGACCGAGGCCGACGCCGACGCCATGCGGTCCCGGGCCGGGTTGTCGCCCGACGACGCCATCGTGTTCCTGGCCGGGCCCGAGGCCCAGGCCGTCTCGCTGGCCGGTCACGTCCGCAACGAGCTGGGCTCCCGTCTCGACCTGTTGGAGTCCGACGTCTTCCGGTTCTGCTGGATCGTCGACTATCCGATGTTCGAACTCGACGACGAGGGCCGGGTCGAGTTCAGCCACAACCCGTTCTCGATGCCCCAGGGCGAGATGAAGGCCCTGCTCGATCAGGACCCGCTCGACGTGCTGGCCCACCAGTACGACCTGGTCTGCAACGGCTACGAGCTGTCGTCAGGGGCGGTCCGGAACCACGACCCGGAGATCATGCTCAAGGCGTTCGAGATCGCCGGGTACCCGCCGGACGAGGTCGAGAACCGGTTCCCGGCCCTGCTCAACGCCTTCCAGTACGGGGCCCCACCCCACGCCGGCATCGCCCCCGGCATCGACCGGATCCTGATGTTGCTCACGGGCGAGACCTTGATCCGCGACGTCATCCCGTTCCCCATGACGGTCGGGGGTCAGGATCTGCTGATGGGGGCGCCGAGCGAGGTCGCCGAGGCCCAGAAGGTCGAACTCCACATCCGGTCGGTCCTGCCCGAGCCGGAGGAGTAGGCCACCCTCCGGCCGTGGACGGGCCCCAGGGCCCGTCACGCTCTAGCCTCAGACGCTCAGTCCCACTCGCGTCCATCGAGGAGCCAACCGTGGCCGACAAGAAGCAGATCGTCGCTCCCCTGCCCCCCATGCTCCGGCCGGGTTCGGTCGACAAGCGGTACCAGCGGCAGTTGGCCATCCTGGGGGACATCGCCGAGGTGACCGAGGTGCGGGCCACCACCACCGAGGCCCTGATCGAGGGGGCCCGTGACGCCGACGCCCTGATGACGACCTGGGGGGTGCGGATCACCCGGGAGGTCATGGAGGGGCTGGAGCGCTGCACCGTCATCGGCCTGGCCTCGGTCGGCGTCGACATGGTCGACGTCGAGGCCGCCACCGAGCACGGGATCGTGGTCACCAACGCCCCCGACGCCTTCATCGAGGAGGTGGCCGACCACACGCTGATGCTGCTTCTCACCGGCTGGCGGCGGTTCCGCCGCATCGAGGGCATGGCCCGGACCGAGGGCGAGTGGCACAACAGCCGCCCCCTGCTCAACAACTACCCGCCCCTGCGGGGCCAGACCCTGGGGCTGGTCGCGTTCGGCAACGTGGCCACGCTGGTGGCCCGACGGGCCAAGGCCTTCGGGCTCAACGTCATCGCCCACGACCCCTACGTGTCGTCGTTGCGGATGGTGGCCGAGGACGTCGAGCCGGTGCTGACCCTGGACGAACTCCTGGAACGGTCGGACTTCGTATCGGTCCACTCGGCCCTCAACGCCGAGACCCATCACCTGATCGGGGCCGCGCAGCTGGAGCGGATGAAGGAGACGGCCATCCTCATCAACACCAGCCGGGGCGGCACCGTCGACGGGGCCGCCCTGGCCGAGGCCATCCGCTCCGGTTCGATCGGCGGCGCCGCCCTCGACGTGCTGGAGGCGGAACCTCCCGATCTCGACGACCCCCTGTTCCACCTCGACGACGTGATCATCACCTCCCACGTGGCTTCGGCCTCGTCGATGATGCGGGCCGCATCCGAGACCCGGGCCGCCCGGGAGATCGCCCTCGTGCTCAAGGGTCGCTGGCCCATGGCCTGCGTCAACCCCACGGTGCTCCCCCGGGTCGAACTGGAGCGGTGGCAGCCGGTGTCGATGGAGCGGGGCCCCAACCGCTGACCGCCGCTCGGGACCGACCGATCCCGCGCCGAACCGGGGCCGGTCCGGACCGGTTGCGGGATGGTTGCCCTCCGCGGCTCCCCTGGGGGCGCACCGCGGACGAAAGGGGCAACTGTGGACCAGCTGCGATCGGCGCTCTTCCTCGACTTCGACAACATCTTCGCCGGGCTCATGGACCTCGACCGGCAGTCGGGACTGACCTTCGCTCAACAGCCCGGCCAGTGGCTCGACTCACTGAGCCTTCACGGCCTGGGCAACAACCGCCAGCGCCGATTCCTGCAGTGTCGGGCCTATCTCAATCCGGCGGGCACCGTGCGAGACAAGGAGTTGGGCAACGACAGCGGGTATCTGTACCTGCAGAAGTTTCGCCCCAACCTGACCAGGGCCGGGTTCGAGGTCATCGACTGCCCCTCCCTGACCACCCGGCAGAAGAACGCGGCCGATATCCGGATCGTGATCGACGTCCTCGCCAGCCTGGAGTCGGGCCACCCGCTGGACGAGGTCGTCATCGCGTCGAGCGATGCCGACTTCACCCCCCTGCTCCAGGTGTTGCGGGCCCGGGATCTACGGGTCCTGATCATGACCGCGGGCGACGCCTCACCGGCCTATCGAAGCGTGGCCGATGACGTCATCGGACCCGAGGAACTGATCGAGATCGTCAGCGGGACCTTGGCCGGAGCAGCCTCGGAGGCGACCGGGAACGAGCCGGACCAGGGCGACACCGCCCAACGCCTGATCGTCCGTGAGATCGCCAACGCCACCGGCGCGCTGAATCTGTCGAGTCTGGGCAACCGGATCCGGGGCTCGGTCGGGGGCGACGTCGAACAGACGTCGTGGTTCGGCCACGGCAGCCTGAGCGCTTTCATCCGTTCCTGGGCCGAGCCGCCGGTCATCGTCGAAGCGGGTTTCGTGTGGGATGAGGAGCGCCACGACCGCCCCGACATCGTCGCCGTCCCCACTCCGGCTCCGGCGGCCAAGGGCGGTCCGGCATCGACGCCGCCCGCCGGGACGGACCTCCCGGCCGCCATCGCCGATATCCGCTCCGTGACCGATCTGCCTCGCCTGCCCACGGCCACGTGGCCGGCCGCCTTCGCCACCCTGGCCAAGTATCTGGCCACCGAACCGTTCAATCTCACGGCCTGCACCGCCTGGATCCGGGACGAGCTGAAGGACACCGCCACCCCGGTCGGCCGCACGCCCGCCAGCTACATCGTGCAGGGGGTGATGCGCGCCGGCGTGAACCTCTCGGCCACGCCCCCACCGGATGGGCCGACCATCGCCCGGGCCTTCCGCAACTCGATCGTCGACACCTTCGAAGCCAGCGGCAACCGGCTCGGACCCGATGAGCGGGCCGTCCTCGACTCCTGGCTCGGGGGCGAAGGCGAAGGCAACGGCACGGGCACGCCGGATGCCGAGCCGGCCCCGGACTCCGGGCCGACGCCTCCGGCCGTGACCGAGCAGGCCCCGGCCCCCGACCCGGCGGCAGGGCCCGACGAGGTGGCGGCCACGCCCGGGAAGGTGACAACGGCCTCGGTCCCCGAGCCGGTGGCACCCGAGCCGGTGGCACCCGACCCGGTGGCGCCGATTGCCGCCGAGCATGCTCCGCCCTCGTCCGGTACCAACCCGTTCCCCCCACCCATTCGCTACACGGCCCCGATGCCGACCCCCGAACCAGCCTCGGCCGCAACCGACGCCGACAACGACCAGCCGTCCGTCGACGCCCCCGGCCCCGTCGGCGAACCCGGGCCCCACGAGGCGGCCGAACCCGGGCCGACCCCGATCGCCCTGGGGCCCGTGCCCTCAAGCGTCGACCGGTCGACCGACCACGCTGTCGACCACGCTGTCGATTTCGCCCTCGACCGGTCGACCGACCACGCTGTCGCCCATCCCGACCCGACCGCTGGCATCGGGCCCGACCCGGTGATCCCCGTCGAGCCCACGGTCGACCCGGGCCCGGGCGTGCGCACCGAACCGGTGGCCCCAGCCGACAACGGCGACCCTGGGCCCGACGCCAACGCCGTGATCGACCTCACCACGAACGCCGACGGCTTGGCCACCCGCAGCCTGGGGCCCGAACCCGAACCGGACGCCGCCTCCGACCCGGAGGCCGAACCGGCCCCCGAACCGGATCGGACCTGGCCCGTCCCACCGGTCGACGGGCCGACGCCCTGACCGGCAACCGCCCGTCGACGATCGATCCCCGGGCGGGACCCGGGGGCCGGTCAGATGCCGGAACGGCCGGCCTGGTCGTGGGGTAGCGATCCCCGGGCGGCCCGGAGGTAGGCGTACGGGGTCTCGTAGCGGAAGTTGGAAACCCGCGAGGTGTAGACGTCGGCGTACCGTTCGACCTGGCGGGCGAACAGGCTCTTGTCGTTGCCGGCCCGCATCAAGGGCCCCCAGATCGGGTTCCCGAGTTCCCCGGCGGCCTTGGCCAACGGGGCGATCTCGTCGTCGAGGGCGTGGACTCGGCCCGTGACCCGTCCCAGCCGCCCCGCCACCGAGGGGTCACCCTGGCGACGTAGCCGCAACACGGCCTGCTCGTGCTCGGCCGCCACCTTCTGCTCCATCAACTCCTCGAGGCGGCTCTGGGTCTCGGCGAAGGCCAGGGCGTCGCTGATCTCGGCCTCCAGCTCGCGGGCGATCAGGGCCGTCCGCCACCGCAGGGTGTCCTTGGTGACGTGCACGTCGCCGAACAGGTGGTCACCGACGTACAGGGGTTGCCCACCCGACACGCCGAGGCTCTGCTCCACCAGGCGGGCGTTGCCACCGAAGTAGACCTGACCGGCCTCGAGGTCGCCGTAGTGCGGTCGCAGCAGCGACTGCTCCTCGTCGACCACGTGGTAGATGGGGTCGGTGTGGGAGAAGAACCGGGGCTTGTTGGCCGAGACGATGACCACATCGAACAGGTCGCGCCACGTGGTGGCGCCGGGGCAGAACCGGTCGAAGGCGTAGGCCATCATCCGCTTGGTGTAGGCCCAGTCTGAGTTGGTGATGAGCAGCAGCCGCTTGCCCGCCGACCGCTGGTCGAGCAGACAGGTGACGGTGTCGGGGTCGAGATCGACGAACCGGTCGGGGTCGGCGCTGATGTCGGCCTTGAGCCGGGTGGTCAGGTGGGTCTCGTTGAGGGCGTCGTTGAGTTCCCAGTACAGATCGGCGTAGCTGCCCACCCCGGGCAGGGGCTTGACGTCGTGAAGGTCGACCAACTGGGTGAAGAGGTCGGCGCGCGACAACTCGAACATCGTGTTCATGAACTGGAACCGGGGTTCCGACAGCTCGACCACGGTCTCCCGGTAGTGCTGGCGCTGCCGGTCGAAGCTGAGCGCGCTCGACCCGTGTTGGGCCCGGACCACGTACCCGAAGCGGGTGGCCTTGACCACGTTGCCCAGTTGCAGATCGAAGACCAGCCCCAGGGTGAAGCGCTCGGGGTTGAACTCGATCCCGCCGACGGGCCAGCCCCGGGCCGCCAGCAGGTCGCGGGCGGTGCGAAAGGCCGCCCCCTCCCACTCGTCGACCCGGTAGTGGATGAGGGTGTAGTCCATGTCGTACCCGACGGCCTGGACCGCCCGCATGTTCAGGGTCCGGTTGGCGAAGATCCCGCGCTGGGGCGGGATCGCACTGAGGTAGGACGTGTCGGGCCCGTCCGTGGTCTCGGTGTCGGGCGGCGGGGTCTCGTTCACGGCTCCAGCATTCCAGGTTCCGGGCCCGTCGGTGGGCCCGGTGGCCGAGATCACTCACCCAGCGGGCTCTCGGGGCGCGGCGCCGCCGACGGCCACCGCCGCCCCGATGGCCCCACCGGCCGGCCGATGACATAGTGGGCGGCCATGGAGCTCTACGACGTCATGCGCACCACCTTCGCCGCCCGGGACTTCACCGATGACCCGGTGCCCGACGACGTCCTGTACCGCATCCTCGACAACGCCCGCTTCGCTCCCAGCGGCGGCAACCGGCAGGGGGCCAAGGTCATCGTGGTCAAGGACCCGGCGACCAGGAAGCAGCTCGGCCAGCTGTGCACGCCGGCCATGCGCATCGCCGTGACCCAGACCCGGGCCGGCGAGGTCTACTGGCAGAGCGTCACCCCGACCTCGATCGACCGGGAGGCGGCGGCCGCCGACGAGTCGATCCCGCCCATGCTTCCCATCTTCGATCATCTGGATCAGGTGCCGGTCGTGCTCCTGGTGGCCGTCGACCTGCGGGTCGTGGCCTCGATGGACCAGTTCCACGATCGGGTCGGCGTCGTGAGCGGCGCCTCGATCTACCCCCTGTGCTGGAACATCCTGCTCAGCGCCCGCAACGAGGGCTTCGGCGGGACCCTGACCACGCTCATCGCCACCGCCGAGCCCGAGGTCCAGGCGTTGCTCGGGCTGGAGTCCTACGAGGCCGTGGCCGCCCTCCTGCCGATCGGCAAGCCGGTGAAGCAGCTGACCAAGCTGTCGCGGAAGCCGGTGGAGGACTTCGTGGTCGTCGACCACGCCACCGGGGAGCCCTTCACCGGCTGAGGTGTCTCGACGGTCGGGTTGCGTCCGGCCCCGGAGCGGCCAAGGATGAGCGACCATGACGACCAGAACCGCACTCGTGACCGGTGGTGGCAGCGGCATCGGCCGCCAGATCTGCCTGGCCCTGGCCGCCGATGACCGCCGCGTCGCCGTGGCCGACATCAACGCCGAGGGCGCGGCGGCCACCGTCGAGGAGGTCACGGCGGCCGGCGGGCGGGCCATCGCCGTCACCATGGACATCACCGACCCCGACTCGGTCCAGGACGGGATCTTCCAGGTGGTCGACGAGTTGGGCCCGGTCGAGATCCTGGTCAACTGCGCCGGGTGGGACGAGCTCATGCCCTTCGGTGAGACCGACGAGGCCTTCTGGGACAAGGTCATCGAGATCAACTTCAAGGGGATGCTGCGGACCGTCCACGCCTGCCTGCCGACCATGACCGAGGCCGGCTGGGGCCGGATCATCAACATCAGCTCCGACGCCGCCCGGGTCGGCTCGTCGTTGGAGGCCGTCTACTCGGGGGCCAAGGGCGGCGTCATCTCCTTCACCAAGACCATCGCCCGAGAGGTGGCTCGCACCGGAGTGACGGCCAACGTCGTCTGCCCCGGACCGACCGACACCCCCCTGCTCGATGCCATCGTCGATGCCAGTGACGACGGGGAGAAGGTCATCGGGGCCATGGCCCGGGCCGTGCCCATGAAACGGGTGGGCCGACCCGAGGAGGTGGCCTCCGCCGTGGTGTACTTCGCCTCCGAGGCCGCCGGGTTCGCCACCGGCCAGACCCTGTCGGTCTCGGGCGGGCTGACCATGGCCTGACGGCCCAGGCGGCCCGACCTGACGGCCTGTCCCCGCCCGACCGGCAACCACCCGGAGGACCCGTGACCGATCGCATCGAGCCCGTCCACCGCCTGTTCACCGACGGCTCGGCCTGGGCCGACGTCGATGCATGGAACCGATCGGCCCTGGCCCTGCACGACGTGGGCGGTGTCCACCGCATCGAGGCCCCCGGCTACCCGCCGTTCTGGGCCGTGATCGATCACGCCGCCCTGTTGGCCGTGGAGCGCAACCACGAGCTGTTCGCCAACCTCCCGGCCCCCGTCCTCAGCCGGGTCCGCTCGACCGGTTCGGCCCTGCGGACCCTGGTCCACCTCGACGAGCCCGAGCACCGGGCCCATCGGGCGGTGACCGCCGACCGGTTCACCCCTCGGGGCCTGGCCCGCCTCGACGACGACCTGGAACGGCTGGCCGACGAGGCCCTCGACCGACTCGCCGAGCTGGGAGGCCGGTGCGACTTCGCCCTCGACATCGCCCGGCCGTTCGCCCTCAAGACCATGCTGCGGTTGTTCGGAGTCGGCGACGACGCCTACCACCTGCTCCTGCTGCTCACGCTGGAGGCCTTCGGTATGGAGGACGACGACCTCTACCGGGAGGCCGTCGAGTTGGCCGGATCGGGGCGGGCCACCGGCAACGTCTACCAGTGGTTCCACGGCCTGGCCCAGCGCCGACGGCTCGAACCCCTGGACGACGTGGCCACCGCGGTGGCCACCGGGCAGGTCGACGGCAAGCCCCTGTCGGAGACCGACGTCATCAGCTACTACCTCATCCTGACCACGGCCGGTCACGACACGACGTCGTCGGTCATGGCCGGCGGGATGGACGCCCTGTTACGCCACCCCGACCAGCTGGCCCGCCTCCGAGCCGAGCCCGATCTGCTCGATCAGGCGGTGGAGGAGATGCTGCGGTGGACGACGCCGGTTCGCCACTTCATGCGCAACGTCACGGCCGACACCGAGATCCTCGGCCAGCCCGTCCCGGCGGGCGACTGGGTGTACCTGGCCTACAAGGCGGCCAACCTCGATCCGAAGGTGTTCGAGGACCCCCTGCGTTTCGACATCACCCGCGCCAACGCCGCCCGCCACGTGAGCTTCGGTTCGGGCATCCACCACTGCCTCGGCGCCCGCCTGGCCCGCAACGAACTCCGGATCCTGTTCCGCCGACTGCTGCCCCGCCTTGTCTCGATCGAGTCCGACGGACCGGCCGCCACCATGACCACCACCTTCGTGGGAGGCCACAAGCGGGTCCCCATCCGCTACGAGCTGACGGGCTAGCGGGCTGAGGGGTCCGGCCGTCACCGACGGGGCCCCTCAGCTCGGCAACTCGAGGGCGCTCAGGTGGCGGTGAAGTCGGGGTCGCGTCGTTCGGCCATGGCCTTGACCCCTTCCTTGAAGTCGTTGGTCTGACGGAGCCGGTCCTGCTCCACCTTCTCGTGGTCGGTGGCCGCCTTGTAGCGGGCAACGAGATCGCCCCGCATGGTCTTCTTGATCGAGGCCACGGCCAGCGGAGCCGAGATGGCTATCTCGCGGGCCAGGGCGTGGGCCGACGGGCGCAGGTCGTCGAGGGGCACGAGCTTGTCGACGAGGCCGATCTCGGCCGCCTCCTCCCCCTTCAGGCGCTGGCCGGTGTAGAGCATCTCCAACGCCTTCTGCTTGCCCACGATGTCGGGCAGGAGCGCGGTCAGGCCGAAGCCGTGGTGGAAGCCGAGGCGGGCGAAGTTGGCGGCGAAGCGGGCCTCGGGGGCGGCCACCCGGAAGTCGGCCATGCAGGCCACGCCCAGACCGCCACCGATGGCCGCGCCCTGGACCGCGGCCACGATCGGCAGCGACACCTCGAACAGGCGGACCCCGGCGTCGTACAGATGGCGGTCGGCTCCGGCGTCGTTCGAGCCGTCGTCGGCTCGGCCGGCGTCGTCGCGGGAGCCGAAGTCGGCCCCGGCGCAGAAGTGGCGGCCCTCCGAGCACAGCACCACGGCCCGACACCGGGGGTCGGCGTCCAAGGCGTGGAAGGCGTCGGCCATGGCGTCGATCAGGGGGAGATCGAAGAAGTTGTTCGGCGGGCGACGGATCTCGGCGATGGCCACGTGGTCGTCACCGATGGTGACGTGGAGATCGCCGTAGGCAGTGGTCTCAGCAGGCATGGCGGCCACCTTAACCGAGTGGCCGTTCGGGTTCGGAGTTGACGGCCGGGCCCACCGGGACCACCTCGGTGACCGATGACCCGCTCCGGCGCTCCGACACCGGCCGACCGGGCTCTCGTACCATGACCGCCGTGACTCCCCTGGCCCTCCTCCAGGCCGCCGACGCCTCGCCCGCCCTCCTCCCGGCCCGCAACCAGATGGCCCTGTCGCTGGGTTGGCACATCATCATCGCCTGCTTCGGCATGGCCTTCCCGGCCATGATCTTCGTGGCCCACCGCAAGGGTCTGGCCGGCGACGACGACGCCCTGGTCCTGGCCAAGCGCTGGTCCAAGGTGGCCGGCGTCCTGTTCGCCGTCGGCGCCGTGTCGGGCACCATCCTGAGCTTCGAGTTGGGCCTGCTGTGGCCCGGGCTCATGGCCGACTACGGCGACGTGATCGGCCTGGCCTTCACCCTCGAGGGCATCGCCTTCTTCGTCGAGGCCATCTTCCTCGGCATCTACGTCTACGGGTGGGGTCGCCTCCCGGGCCGGACCCACATCCTGACCCTGGTCCCGGTCCTGGTCGCCGGGGTCTTCGGCTCGTTCATGGTGGTCTCGGTCAACGCCTGGATGAACGCCCCCACCGGTTTCCGCCTGGTCGACGGCGAGGTGGTCGACATCGACCCGGTGGCCGCCATCTTCAACTCGGCCGCCGGGCTCCAGTTCCTCCACATGTACCTGGCGGCGGTGATGGTGGCCGGGTTCATGACCGCGGCGGTGTATGCCACCGGCTGGCTCCGAGGTCGCCACGACCGCCTGCACCGGCTCGGCATCGCCATCCCCCTGGCCTTCGCCGCCGTCGTCTCGCCCCTGCAACCCGTGGTCGGCCACTTCGCCGGTCAACGTCTGGCCGACGAGCAACCGATCAAGCTGGCGGCAATGGAGGGCCTGGCCGAGACCACCGATGGCGCCCGGCTGGAACTGGGGGGCTGGTGGAACGGCGAGGAGCTGGTGGGGGCGGTCGAGATCCCGGTCGACGGTCTGCTGTCGTTCATCGCCACCAACGACTTCGACGCCACCGTCATCGGCCTCGATGCCGTTCCCGAGGAGGACCAGCCCCCGGTCGGCATCGTCCACATCGCCTTCCAGACCATGGTCGCCATCGGCACCGCCCTGGCCGGGCTGTCGGTGTGGGCCGGGTGGCGCTGGTGGCGACGGGACGACCCGTTGGACGGGGCCCTCGGCCCGTGGTTCCTGCGGGCGCTGGTGGCCGCCGGACCAGCCGCCATCGTGGCCCTGGAGACCGGGTGGATCACGACCGAGGTCGGCCGCCAGCCCTGGATCGTGCACGAGGTCCTGCGGACCGAGGACGCCGTGACCGACGCCGGCTACATCTGGGTCACGCTGTCGATCCTGATCGTGACCTACACGGCCATGACGGTCGGTGCCGTCGCCGTCATCCGCTCGATGTCGGCCCGATGGCGGGCCGGGGAGACCGACCTGCCCAGCCCCTACGGCCCGACCGAGTTCCCCTCGTCCTCCAACCGGGAGCGACCGGTCGAGACGGCGGCCACCGGAGCGGGAGCCACCGGCGGGTCCGACCACGGAGCGGCCTCGTGAGCGCCGCCGATGGTGTGGCCCTGGTGTTGTTCGCCGCCGTCATCGCCTACGCCGTGTTCGGGGGCGCCGACTTCGGCTCCGGCGTGTGGGATCTGACCGCCGGTGACGATCGAGAGGGGGCACCGACCCGACGCCTGGTCGATCACGCCATCGGGCCGGTGTGGGAGGCCAACCACGTCTGGCTGATCTTCGTACTCGTCCTGCTGTGGACCGGGTTCCCCGACGCTTTCGTCGCCCTCATGTCAACCCTGGCCATCCCGTTCTGGCTGGCGGGGCTGGGCATCGTGGCCCGGGGGGCGGCGTTCGCGTTCCGCAAGTACGCCCCCACGCTGGGCTTCGCCCGGGTCGCCGGGAGCGTCTTCGCCCTGTCGTCGTTGCTGACCCCGCTCGTCCTGGGGGCCATCGCCGGGGCCGTGGCCTCGGGCCGGGTTCCCGTCGACGGCGACGCCGGACTGTGGTCGCCCTGGCTGGGGCCGACCTCGATCCTGGGCGCCGTCCTAGCCCTGGGAACCTGCACGTTCCTGGCCGGTGTCCTGCTGGCGGCCGAGGCCGAGTCGCTCGGCGACCACGCCCTGGCCGAGCGGCTGGGGCGCCGGTCGCTGCTCGGCGGGCTGGCCACCGGGCTGGTGGTGATGGCCGGCATCCCGGTGCTGCTGATCGACGACGAGACGCTGGTCGACGGGCTGCTCGGCCGAGCCCTGCCCCTGGTCCTGATCTCCGCCGCGGCCGGGCTCGGCTCGCTGTGGCTCCTGGGGCGGCGCCGCTACCGGCCGGCCCGGCTGACGGCGGCCCTGGCCGTGGGCACCGTGGTCGCCGGATGGGGCGTCGGTCAGTACCCCTGGCTACTGGTCGACGAGATCACCATCGCCGAGGCGGCCGGGGCCCCCGCCACCCTCACCGGAACCCTGATCGCCTCCGGCGTGGCCCTGGTGTTGGTCGTTCCGTCACTCCTCTACCTGTTCGCCCTGGCCGAGCGCAACCAGGTCGGCACCGCCGTCCCCGTCGGTCAGGGGCCCGACCCGGCCTCGGACCCGGCGGCCGGGACGACCGAGCCCTGAGCGGACCCGACGCCCCCGGCACCGGCCACTACGCTTCGGAGGTGGGCGTCGACGGCCAGCCACCCGACACCGGGCCCGAATCCTGGCGGGCCGTGCACGATCGCCTCGTCTCCCGCGAGAACGAACTCGACGCCGCCGATCTGACCCTCCTGGCCGACGCCTGCTTCTGGCTCAACCAGCCTCGACGGTCGATCGAGGTCCTGGTTCGGGCCCACCGGGCCTGGCTCGACGCCGACCGCCGCGACCGGGCGGCGCGGGCCGCCTGGCGCCTCTTCTACGAGCATTGGCTGGTGGGCGAGTCGGTGGTGGCCCGAGGTTGGCTGACCCGGGCTCGTCGCCTCGTCCCCGATCGGACCTCGATCGCCGGGGCGTGGCTGGTCCTGGCCGAGGTCGACGTGACCCTGACCGAAGGCGACCACACCGCGGCGCTCGGGTTGGCGGCGGGCGCCGTCGAGGTCGGCATGACGACCGGCGACGACGACCTGCGGGCCATGGCCCTCCAGGCCGAGGGCCGATGTCTCCTGGCCCTCGACCGGCGGCCCGAGGGTCTGGCCCGACTCGACGAGGCCATGATCGCCGTCATCGGCGACGAGCTGTCGCCCCTCTACACCGGCTGGATCTACTGCAACGTCATCGCCACCTGCCACGCCGTGGGCGACCTCCGTCGAGCGAACGAATGGAGCGAGGCCGGTCTGCGATGGTGCGCCTCGCTGCGGGACGGGCTGCTCTATCCCGGGCTGTGCCGGGTCTACGCCGCCGAACTGGCCCAGCTGCGGGGCGAGTGGGCGGCGGCCGAGCGGGCGGCCCGTCAGGCCTGCACCGACCTGGCCACCTTCGATCGCCGCTATGCCGGGGCCGCCCACTACGTGGTCGGCGAGTCGTGCCGCCTCCAGGGCCGGGTCGACGAGGCATTGGCCGCCTACGACCAGGCCCGCGACCTGGGTCGCACGCCGCAGCCTGGTCTGGCCCTGGCCCATGCCGCCCAGGGCGGGAGGACCGAGGCCCTGGCCGCCCTGCTGGCCTCGGTCGACGACGACGCCGCCCCGTTGGCGCGACTGCAACAGGTCGAGGCACTGGCCGACGTGGCCGAGCAGACCGGCGACACCGACGTTCTCGGCTCTGCCCTGGCCCGCCTGCTCGAGGTGGCCGACACGATCGAGGGTGACCTCGGTGGGGCCACGGCCGCCGCCGCCCAGGGTCGGTTGTCTGCGCTCGGGGGTGAGCCGACCGATGCCGTGGCCCATCTCCGGAGGGCGGTCACGATGCTCGACGAGCTGAGGCTGCCGTACCAGGCGGCTCGGACCCGCCTCCGGCTGGCCCGAGCCGCGGCCGACGCCGGTGATCCGCTGACGGCCCGCCTGGAGCAGGCGTCGGGCGAGGGGGCCCTTCGCCGCCTGGGCGCCACGGTCCGGCCCGGCGCCCAACCCGAGCCTGAACCTGAGCCTGAACCCGCATCCGAATCTGGACTCCCGACCGAGGCCGAGCCCGTCGAGGGGGCCGTGGTCCTGGGCCGGGGCGAGACCCTCACCGACCGGGAGCGTGAGGTCCTGGCCCTGGTGGCCCGAGGCCTGACCAACCGGGAGACGGCCGACCGGCTCCATCTCAGCCCCCACACCGTGGCCCGCCACCTGGCCAACTGCTTTGCCAAGCTCGGGGTCCGGACCCGGGCCGGGGCGGTGGCCTCGGCCTACGCCCAGGGCCTTCTGACCACCGGGCAGGCCGAACGTGGTCAGGATTGACCACGTTCGGCCGGCGACGGGGGCGCCCCGCACGACCGATGGCTCGTACGGGCGATGCGGCCCGGAGGGTGCCCGTCGTACGTTCCGGCCATGAGCACCGATCAGGAAACGTTCCAACTCGATCTGGCCACCGCCGAGCGGTACGAGGCCGACTTCGTCCCCGCCCTCTTCGCCCCGTGCGCCGAGGTCACCCTGGCCGCCGTCGACCCCGCTCCGGGTGACCGACTGGTCGACGTGGCCTGCGGCACCGGCATCGTGACCCGCACCGCCGCCGCCCGCTGGGGTGGCCAGGTGTCGGTCACGGGCGTCGACCTCAACGCCACGATGTTGTCCGTGGCCGAACGCCTCGCCCCCGAGCTCGATTGGCGCCAGGGCGACGCGGCCGAGCTCCCCTTCGACGACGACACCTACGACGTCGCCACCTGTCAGATGGCGGCCATGTTCTTCCCCGACCGACCGGCGGCCTGGACCGAGCTGGGCCGGGTGGTCCGGCCCGGAGGCCGGGTGGCTGTGGTGGTCCCGGCCGCCCTGCACGCCCAACCCGGCTACGCACCGTTCATGGACGCCGCCGCCGACCACGTCGGTCCCGAGGCCCGGTCCCTGCTCGACGCCTACTGGAGCTGCGGCGATCCCGTGGCCCTGGGGGACGAGGTCGAGGCGGCAGGGCTGACGGTGACCGATCGCCGGACCGAGGTGATGACGGCGCAGTTCGCCTCACCGGCCGCCTTCGTCGACGTCGAGCTCGGATCGACCCCGCTGGCCGATCGGGTGACGGGCGAGACCCGGGACAGGCTGGTCGCCGACCTGACCGGGCGCCTCGACCGGTTCCTGGTCGACGGGGGACGGCTGGAGCTCCCCTTTGCCAACGCCGTGGTCACCGCGGTGGCCCCCGGCTGACGCGTGGACGGGCGCCCGATCGGGTCGCTGCCCTACGATCGTGGCGCCCGTCACCCACCGTCGGCCCCCGGCCCACACCGGGGCCCGCAGTTTCGACCGAGGGAGTTCTGATCATGGCCTGGGATTTCGAGACCGAACCGGAGTTCCAGGAGCACCTGGACTGGATGGACGCCTTCGTCAAGGAGGAGGTCGAACCCCTCGATCACGTCTGCGGCACGCCCTATGACAAGTCCGACGAGCGGATGCTGGCCCTGATGCGGCCGCTGCAGGCGCAGGTCAAGGAGCGGGGCCTGTGGGCCTGTCACCTCGGTCCCGATCTGGGCGGCCCGGGTTTCGGCCAGCTCAAGCTGGCCCTGATGAACCAGATCCTCGGCCGGTCCAGGTTCGCCCCCTCGGTCTTCGGCTGCCAGGCACCCGACAGCGGCAACGCCGAGATCCTGGCCCACTACGGCACCCAGAACCAGAAGGACCGGTTCCTCCAGCCGCTGCTCGACGGCGAGATCAGCTCCTGCTACTCGATGACCGAGCCCCACGCCGGGGCCGACCCGACGCTGTTCACCACCCGGGCCGAGAAGGACGGCGACGAGTGGGTCCTCAACGGGGAGAAGTGGTACTCGTCCAACGCCCGCTACGCCAGCTTCTTCATCGTCATGGCCGTGACCAACCCCGACGTGAGTGCCTACGAGGGCATGTCGATGTTCATCGTCCCGGCCGAGACCCCCGGCGTCACCATCGTCCGCAACGTCGGGACCGGCGACGAGCCCGAGGGTGAAGGTTCGCACGGCTACATGCGCTACGAGGACGTCCGTCTCACCGACGACAACCTGCTCGGGGGCGAGGGGGCGGCCTTCGCCATCGCCCAGACCCGCCTCGGCGGGGGTCGCATCCATCACGCCATGCGCACCATCGCCCAGCTGGAGAAGGCGTTCGACATGATGTGCGAGCGGGCCCTGTCCCGCCAGACCCGCAACGGACCACTGGCCTCACTGGGCGTGGTGCAGGAACAGATCGCCGACTCGTGGATCGAGATCGAGCAGTTCAAGCTGCTGGTGGTGCGAACGGCGTGGAAGATCGACCGCTACAACGACTACCGCAAGGTCCGCAAGGACATCGCCGCGGTGAAGGTGGCGATGCCGAAGGTGTACCACGATGTCGTGCTGCGGGCGATGCACCTCCACGGCGCCCTCGGGGTCTCCAACGAGATGCCGTTCAGCCGCATGCTGATCGCCTCGGAGGTCATGGCCCTGGCCGACGGCCCGACCGAGGTCCACAAGGTCACGGTCGCCCGCCAGGTCCTTCGGGAGCACAAGGCGGTCGACGGCTTGTGGCCCACCGGCCACCTACCCGCGGTGCGAGATGCCGCCCGTCAGAAGTTCGCCGAGGTCCTGGAACTCGAGGCCGCCGACCACTGAGCACCGGTTCGAGCGGAACGAAGGGCGGACCCGGCATGCGGACCGACGTGGTGATCGTGGGGGCCGGCCCTGCCGGGTCCCTGCTCGGCCACCTGCTGGCCCGGGCCGGTGTGGGGTGCGTCATCCTGGAACGCCAGACCCGAGCCCACGTGCTGGACCGCGTCCGGGCCGGGGTCCTCGAATGGCACTCGGTCGAGATCCTGAGGGCGGCCGGCCTCGGCCATCGTCTCGACGCCGAGGGGGCCGCCCACGACCGGGTGAACCTGGCGTGGGGCGGTCGTCATCTGCTGGAGGTCCCCATCGCCGAACTGACCGGTCGGCGCCTGACCGCCTACGGCCAGACCGAGCTCCAGCACGACCTCTACGCCGCGGCCGACGCCGCCGGGACCGACCTCCGGTTCGAGGTGTCCGACATCGCCCTCCACGACGTCACCACCCGCCCTCAGGTCAGCTTCACCCACAACGGTGTGCGGGAACGCATCGACTGCGACCACATCGCCGGCTGCGACGGGTTCCATGGCGTGTCACGGGCCGCCATCCCGGCCTCGGTCCGCACCGAGTACGAGCGGGTCTACCCCTTCGGCTGGTTGGGCATCCTGTCCGAGACCCCGCCCCTGCCCCACCTCGTCTACACCAATCACGAGCGGGGCTTCGGGTTGTGCAGCACCCGTAACCCGATGCTCAGCCGCTACTACGTGCAGTGCCCGATCGAGGACACGGTGGCCGACTGGCCCGACGACCGCTTCTGGTCGGAGCTGACGGCCCGCCTGCCGCCGGAGGTGGCCGCCGACGTCGTCACCGGGCCCAGCGTGGAGAAGTCGATCGCCCCGCTCCGCAGTTTCGTGGCCGAGCCGCTGTCGTACGGCCGGTTGTTCCTGGCCGGCGACGCCGCCCACATCGTTCCCCCCACGGGGGCCAAGGGCCTCAACCTGGCCATCGCCGACGTCGACCTCCTGGCCCGGGCCCTCATCGACCACCACCGGACCGGGTCGATGGCCGGGCTCGACGCCTACTCCGATCGGGCCCTGCACCGGGTGTGGGGGGCCGTCCGCTTCAGCTGGTGGCTCACCACCCTGCTCCACCGCTTCCCCCACATGACCGACTTCGACCAGCGACTCCAGGAGAGGGAACTCGATCAGCTGGCAGCCTCGGTCGCGGCTCAAACCGCCTTCGCCGAGCAGTACGTGGGCCTGAGCCTGGGCCCCCCTTCCGACCGCGACGACCGACCGGACCGACAAGGAGTCGAACCATGACCTTCCGACTGGCCCTGGTGGCCGACCGGGCCGCCCTCGTCCAGGGCGACCACTACCACGACCTGGAGACCTTGTCCGAGGGCGAGCTGGGGCCCGACCCGATGGTCGCCATCGCCCACGCCGACCAGCTCCACCGGCTCGGCGCCACCCTCGCCGACGGCGACCCCGCCCCGCCGACCGGCCGCCTGGACGAGGTGGAGCTGGGTCCGCCGGTGCCTCGGCCCCGCAACTCGTTCGGGATCGGCCTGAACTACCGGGACCACGTGGCCGAATCCAACATGGAGGTGCCCGAGGTGCCCTTGGTGTTCACCAAGTTCCCGAGCTGCATCGCCGGGCCGACGGCCGACATCGAGTTGCGAAGTGCAACGGCCGACTACGAGGCCGAGCTGGTGGTGGTGATGGGGTCGGGGGGACGCGACATCCCGGCGGACGAGGCCTGGGACCGGGTGGCCGGAGTCACCGTGGGCCAGGACATCTCCGATCGGGCCCTGCAGTTCGCGGCCAAGCCGCCCCACTTCGATCTCGGCAAATCCCGCGACACCTACGGCCCCATCGGGCCCGTGGTCGTCTCGACCGATCTGCTGGCCGACCGCGACGACCTGCCGATCCGGTGTGCGGTCAACGGCGAGCAACGCCAGCACAGCACCACGGCCAACCTCATCTTCGACGTACCGGCCCTCATCGCCTACCTCTCGTCCATCGTCACCCTGGGCCCCGGCGACCTGATCTTCACCGGCACCCCTGACGGGGTGGGCGCGGCCAGCGGCACCTTCCTCGCCCCCGGCGACGAGATCGCGACCACCATCGACGGCGTCGGAACCATCACCAACCGCTGCCGCTAGGGCCGCGACCAGCCGCTCCCCCGGTTCAAAACGCGAGCGCCCTCCGCCACCGCCGCAGGCCGCCGATCAGAACTCCAGCCCCCCGGCACGGCCACTCGACGTCGCGTCGAGCGGCTCGGGGCGCGCAGATCGGGCCGGAGAACCGCGTCGGAACCGGGAGGAGTGTGATGGCGACGTCAACCCGTGCAGTGGCGCTCGGCCATGGACCCACGGGCCCGACCCCGACCCCACCGCGATCCGAGGACACCGTCCGGCGCTGGGCCCGGTACCTGCCACTCGATTGGCGCCTCGACGACGACGCCTTCGCCCTTCGTCACCGGGCCGCCCTCTCGGTGGCCGTCGGTCTACTCCTCGCCCTCGTCCCCATCGGTCTGGCCAAGGGCGAACCCATCGGCCACGTCCTGTTGGAACTGGTACCGATGGGCCTGTTCCTGACCCTGGCCGCGGTCTCGTCCGGGCGGGAGGTGGCGGCCCTGTCGGCGGCGGCCGCCCTGATGACGGCCTCGTCGCTTCTGGTGCACTTCACCGACGGGCTCATCGAGTCGCACTTCCTGTTCTTCGTGATCCTGCCCCTCATCGCCCTCTACCAGAACTGGCGGCCCTTCGCCCTCTCCATCGCCTTCGTCGTGTTCCACCACGCCGTCATCGGCACCGTGGCTCCCGAGACGGTCTACAACCACGACGCCGCCATCGAGAATCCGATCCTGTGGGGCATCATCCACGCCCTGTTCGTGATCGGGCTGGTGGTGGTCCTGATCGTCGAGTGGAACTTCTCGGTCTCGGCCCAACGACTGGCCGAGGAGCGCCAGATCGAGCTGCAGTCGGCCCACACCGAGTTGGTCCGGGCCCAGAAGCTGGAGTCGGTGGGCCAGTTGGCAGCCGGCATCGCCCACGAGATCAACACCCCGATGCAGTACATCGGCGACAACACCCACTTTCTGCAGCTGGCGGTGGGACGGCTGCTGGGCGTGGCCGAAGCGGCGGAGCGGGCCGCCGAGGACGGGGCGACCAGCTCCGACCGGGAGGCGCTGCGGGTCGCCATCGAGCGAGCCCGGCTGCCGTTGTTGAGCGAACGGGCGCCGACGGCGGCGGCCGACGCCCTGGCCGGAGTGGAGAACGTGTCGCGCATCGTCACCGCCATGAAGCGGTTCTCCCACCCCGGCACCGAACATCCGGGGGCGGTCGACGTCAACGACTCGATCACGACCACCGCCACCATCTGCCGCAACGAGTGGAAGTACTCGGCCGACCTGGTGACCGAGCTCGACCCCGATCTCCCGCCCGTCGAGGGCCGTCTGGGTTCACTCAACCAGGTGTGGCTGAACCTGATCGTCAACGCCACCCACGCCATCGCCGACCGGCACGGCGATGCCCGGGGCACCATCGCCGTCTCCTCGTCGACCGTCGACGACGGTCGGGCGGTCCGGGTGGCGGTGACCGATGACGGTTGCGGGATCGCCCCCGAGAACCTGGAGAAGGTCTTCGACCACTTCTTCACCACCAAGGACGTCGGCCGGGGCACCGGCCAGGGGCTGGCCATCGTCCACCAGGTGGTGGTCCGGGAACACCACGGCTCGATCGACGTCGCCTCGACACCGGGCTCGGGGACCACGTTCACGGTCACCCTGCCCGTGCACCAACCAGCGACCCCGGAGGGAGCACCGTGATCCGAGTCCTGTTCGTCGACGACGAGGCCCGCATCCTCACCGGCATCGAGAACGCCCTGCTGTTCGCCGACCACGAACTGACGGCCGACTTCGCCAACTCGGGCGAGGAGGCCCTGGCCCTGCTCGACGCCAAGCGGTACGACGTGATCGTCACCGACATGAAGATGCCGGGCCTGAACGGGGCCGACGTCCTGGAGCGGACCAAGGCCCGTCATCCCGACGTGGTGCGAGTCATCCTGTCGGGCGAGGTCGAGCCCGATCTGGCCGAGCGGGCCATGCCCCTGACCCACGAGTTCGTGTCCAAGCCCTGCGCCCCGGAGCATCTGTTCGACATCATCGACCGGGTCCACCAAGCCACCCTCGGTCTCGGAGCGGGCTCGGTACGCGACGTGGTAGCGGCCCTAGAACGGCTCCCGACCCAACCGGATCTCCACCTCCGGCTCCAGGAGGCGATCGACCGGGGCGCCGACGCCGACTCGCTGGCCGGCCTGATCGAGAGCGACCTGGCCATCGCCGCCACCGTGGTCAAGACGGCCAACTTCGCCTTCTACGGCTTCCGGACCCCGGTGGAGAACGTGCGGGACGCCGTCGTCCGGCTCGGCACCGACACCGTCGGCGGCATCGTGCTCAACGCCGAGGTGGCCCGCTGGACCTCGCCCGAGGTCAAACACCTGGTCCACCGGCTGAACGCCCACTCGACCCGCATCGCCGACCTGTGTCGTCGCCTGCTCTATCCCGGCTATCCCCACGCCGCCCTGGCGGGACTGCTCCACGACATCGGGGAGCTGGTCCTGTTGTCCCAGTTCGCCGAGCCCTACCGGGAGCTGCTGGAGTCCCTGGGTGACGACGGCGAGCCTCAAGCCGAGGCGGAGCGACGGGTCTTCGGTGCCAGCCATGCCGAGATCGGGGCCGCCCTCCTCGAGTTGTGGAACGCCGATCCGCTCGTGGTGCAGGTCGCCCGCCACCATCACGACCCCCACGTCGCCACGGTCGGGCCCGACGCCTGGCGCATGATCGAGGCCATCACCGCCTCCCAGCTCACGCTCGAACCCGAGGCCGAAGCCCCACCGCCCGACCCTGAGCTGCTGATCCGGGCCCAGGAGCTGGTGATCGTGGCCGATCGGAAGGGGTGGGCGTGACCGGGCACTGGATCCTCTGCGTCGACGACGAGCCCAAGGTCCTCTCCGGCCTCGAGCTGCAGCTCGGCCTGGACCACGCCGTACGCACCGCCACCGGGGGAGCCGAGGGCCTGGAGCTGCTGACGGCCCACCCCGACTGCGCCGTCGTGTTGTCGGACATGCGCATGCCGTCCATGAACGGCGCCCAGTTCCTGGCCGAGGTGCGATCCGTGAGCCCGGACTCGACCCGGATGTTGCTCACCGGCTACAGCGACATGGGCGACGCCATCGCCGCCGTCAACGACGGTGGCATCTTCCGCTTCCTGACCAAGCCCTGCGGCCCGGAGATGCTGACCGTGGCCATGGCCGACGCCATCCGGCAGTGGGAACTGGTGCGTAGCGAGCGGGTGCTGCTTGAGCAGACCCTGAGCGGGGCGGCCAAGGCCCTGATCGAAGCCCTCGAGATCGCCTCCCCGGAGGTGTTCTCCCGGGCTCGGCGCATCGAGGCCCTGTGTCGTCACGTCTCGACCACGCTGCGGGTCGGTCGGCGGTGGGAGGTGGCGCTGGCCGGCCTGCTGCTACGTCTGGGCTGGATCGCCATCCCGGCCGAGACCGTGAACCGCCACCTGGCCGGCGGTCGCCTGGACGAGGGCGAGGCCGAGATGTTCGAAGCGGCCTACGCCACCAGCGCCCGCCTCGTCGGTCGTATACCCCGACTGGACGGGGTGGCCGCCATCATCGGCGCCGCCCACCAGCCCAGCGGCGCGGTGGACAGCGCCACCATCGTCCGCACCATCGCCGAGTTCGACCGCCTCTGTCACGACGGGACCCGGCCGACGGGCGCCCTCCACGCGTTGGACGGCACCTACCCGTCCGAGATCCTCGACGCCATCGGTTCCTGGGCCGGGATCGTCGACCAGATCGACACCCGTGAGTTCACGGTCTCCCAGCTCCACCCGGGAATGGTGGCCGAACAGGACATCCTGACGACGACGGGTGGTCTGCTGGTCCAATCGGGCACGGAACTGACCGAGACCCTGATCCATCGCCTGGCCAACTTCGCCGCCCGCCAGGGCGTCAACCAGCCGATCACGGTGTCGCTGCCCCGGTCCTGAACCCTCAGCCGAGGACCGGCGGCGCCTGGTTGACGGGGAGCACGACCGTGAACATGGTCCCTTCACCCACGGTGGAGTCGACCGAGATCCACCCGTTGTGCTCGCCCACCACCACCTGGTGGGCGATGGCCAGGCCCTGCCCGGTACCCCGACCCACCTCCTTGGTGGTGAAGAACTGGTCGAAGATCCGATGCAGGTGTTCGGGTTCGATACCCGACCCGTTGTCGCCGATCTCGACCCGGACCGCCTCCCCGTCGTCCACCGGCCGGGTGGCGATGGTGATCAGGCCGAGGTCGGTGCCGTGGCGATCGACGATGGCGTGGGTGGCGTTGACGATCAGGTTGAGCCACACCTGGTTCAACGGGCCGAGTCGACCGGCGATGAGGGGGAGGTCCTCGTCGAGGTCGGTCTCGATGGTTGCGGCGTACTTCCACTCGTTGCGACAGACCGTCATCGTGGTGGTGAGCGCCTCGTTGACGTCCACGGCGGCGAAGTCGTCCGAGCCGGGATGGGAGAACCGCTTCATGGCCCCGACGATCCGGGTCACGGTCTCGACCCCGGTCAGCGCGTCGTCGACCGCCCCCGGGGCCCGCTCGGCCAGGAGTGGGAGCCTGCAGGCCTCGGCCTGGGCCCGGAAGCGGGCCACGTCGTCGGGAGTGGCGGCGTCGCCGGTGGCGGCCACGGCCGCCTCGGCCACGGTCAGCAACCGGTCGACGGTGAGTTGGAGAAAGCGGACGTTGTCGCCGATGTACTGGAGGGGGGTGTTGATCTCGTGGGCGATACCGGCCGCCAGCTGGCCCACCGACTCGAGCTTGCTCGACAGCCGCAGTTCCTCTTCCAGCTTCAACCGGCGGTCGGTCTCACGCTCGAGCCGGCGGGTGGACTGGCGGATGCGGTTGAGGGAGTTGGCGTTCTCCCAGACGTAGGTCTCCAGCTTGTCGTGGAGGGCGTCGTGCTGGGCCTGGAGGCGGTCGTAGGCCTCCTGGAGTTCGGCATCGAACTCGGCGTCCTGGTGGGCGGGCAGGAAGAACTCGGCGGCGAAGTCCAGGCCGCTGTCGGCGGTCACGAGACCTGCTCGAGGTAGCCGTCGACCAGCACCTCACCCCGGGGGTGGATGTGATCGACCAGGCGCCGGAAGTGCCGGGTCCGAAGTCCCAGTCCGATGAAGGTGTGGACCATGGCCTGCTCCTGACCGTCCACGATGCGGAGTCGATCCTCGGACCGGTACGACGCACCTCGGGCCCGCTCCAGACTGGCAACGTCGAGAGCGGCCTGGGCCGTGACGAGATCGCGCAGGCTGGAGCACAGGCCAAGGAACTCCTCGACGGCAAGGTGCCGCTCGTCGGCGTCGAGGGGTTCGACCGCCTGGATCGTCTCGAGGGTGTCGAGCCGGGCGTGCTGGGCCTCCTCAACCCAATGGAGCCGGAACAGTTCGGCGAAGGCGTCATCGACCTGACCCTCGTCCGAGCGGCCGTTGAAGTAGGCGAGGTAGTGGGCCTGGGTCAGCCATTCGAGCATCGTGGTGAGCATCAGCACGGCCGGTCGGGAACCGGCCAGGATGCCGGCGGTGACCCGATCGAGGTCGCCGATGACCTCGCACTCGGTGCCGAAGCCCTCGATGAAGCGATCCTCGAAGAGCGAGAACATCGCCTGGTGCTTCTGTTCCTCCCAGCGGAACAGCTCAAGAGCCTGGCGCGCCACCGGGTCGGTGTGGTCGGCCGACAGCTCGCCGACCAGTTCGATGATGTACTGCTCGACGAAGCGGAAGATACAGGCGTAGGAGTAGCCGCGGATCTGGTTGAGCAGGAGCTGTTCGGCCGACGTCAGGGCCTCCAGTCGGGTCACCTGGGCCAGTTCCTCGGGCAGGAAGGGACGGTCGAAGTCGAGGACGAAGTCGTTGAAGTCGTCGATGTCCCAGTTGGCCCGTTGCGACCGGCGGAGGCAGTCGCTGTAGGAGTAGTCGTAGGTCGTTCCCATCCCAGCTCCGATCCTGCGGTGTCTCGGCCGGCTCCGGCTCGCCGGGCGCCGACGAACCACAGTCGAGTGATCGGCCGGTGCCCGACCCGAGTTGAGGGCTACCGGGGTCCGGGCCCGGTTGGTCGACGGCGCTGCCGGGACCTCCACCGGGCCCGGTCAGAGGGGGGTCGTGACCTCGAAGTCGATCAGCTCGACCACGTCGGGCCCATGGCGCCAGCCGATGACGGCGTACTCCCAGCCGGCGCCGGTGCGGAACCGGGCGAACCGGTAGTCGGGTTGGTCGTCGAGCAGGAGGAGCAGCCGATCCCAGTAGAGCTGGAACTTGGTCAGCACCCAGCGCAACTCGTCACGGTCGAAGTCGACCAGGGTGCTCACCCCGGTCCGGGTCAGCTCGGCCCGGACCGCATCCCAGAAGTCCGGCCCCGGGTAGACGTCGAGGGGCTCGCTCTCGGCGACGGGTCCGCCCACCAACGGTTCGGGTCCTGGCGCGATGTGGGGTGTCGGTCGCCGGCGGGGTCGGCTCAGGCGCCCTGGGCCGTGCGGGCCGCGATCAGGCGGTGGGCCCGCTCCCGCAGCCGCCGACCCTCAGGGGTGGTGGCCAACCAGGCCCGACCGGCGGCCCGGTAGGCGGCCAGCTCGTCATCGCTCAACTCGTCCTCCAGGTGGGCCTGGCGCGATCGGGCCTCGGCCTCACGTTCGAGCCAGGGGGCGAGTGGATCCGACATGCGTCGATTGTAACCCAGGACCGATTCCGGCGGCAGGGGCCATTGCGTCGGGGGGCCCGCCCCGGCAAGCTGGCTCCCGCCGGTTCGGCCATCGACGACCTCCGGGAGCAGACATGACGACACAGTTCGACTTCTCCAACGACGACTGGGACCACCTCGCCACCACGCCCATCGTGGTCGGCTTCGCCGTCGCCCGGGCCGAGGACAGCGGGTTCCTGGGCAGCCACCGGGAGATGCGGACCTTGCTGTCGACCCTGGCCTCCGGCGGGGCCGACAACCCGGCCCGCAGCCTGATCGATGCGGCCACGGTGGCCGAGCCCCGCCAGACCCTTCAGCAGTACTCGGCCGCCAATCCCGAGGTCCTGGCCGATACCGCCGTGGCCGCCTGCACGCGGACGGTCGAACTCCTGGCGGCGACGGCGACGGCCCCCGAGTCGGAGGGCTATCGGCAGTGGATCCTGGCCGTGGCCACCCGGGTGGCCGAGGCGGCGCGGGAGCGCGGGGTCCGGGTCAGCGCCCCCGAGGCCGCCCTCATCGAACGCCTCCGCGGGGCCCTGCAACTCTGAGCGGACCGCCGGGCGACCGGGCGACCCGAGGCGATCCCGCCGTCGGCCCGGCGCCGGATCGGTGGGGGCCGTGGGTTACTGGCGGGCCATCTCGCTGGCGGCCCGCGCCGCATCCTCGCCCGCGCTGGCCCGGGCCGGGAGCACGATCGTGAGGTCGTGCAGGGTTCCGGTGAAGGCGAAGGGTGCGGTGTAGCGGGCGGAAACGGCCGAGCCGTGGTCGAGGCCGATGCTGGACCCGACCGACGACACCATCCGCATGTAGAACGGGATGGGAGCGCGGCCACAGGCCCGGCCGTCGACCGCCAGCTCGACCCAACCGGTCGAGCGGCCGTCGCGTTCGAGGTGAACCTGCAGGACGCAGTCGCCGGTGGGCACCTCGACCGACGACTCGACGATCGTGTGGTCGTCGAAGGCGTTGTAGTCGACGACGAGGCGCCCGTTCTGCACGAAGACCGAACAGCCCGAGTTCTCGTTGCCGGTGGCCCACAGCACCCCCTCCTCGCCCGGGGCGATGGTCACCTGCGCCGTCAGGTCGAAGGCGAAGCCGCCCAGACCGGGTGACGGCTGGGAGGAGATCGGGGTCATGGGCGGCCGGTAACGGTAGGTACGGTCGGTGCGGTGGGGTGAGCGATCGTTGCGGACCGGAGCGAACAACTCGAGCGTGCGATCGTCGAGGGGAAGGACGCCGTGGCGATCGGCCTCGGACCACCAGAGCTCGACCAGTTCGGCCAGCCGGTCGGGGTCGCGCCCGGCCCGATCGTCGCACTCCGACGGGTCGACGCTGAGGTTGTAGAGTTCCCACGGCTCGGTGTCGAAGTCGTCACCCCGGTTGTGCTTGGTCACCGCCTTCCACCACGTGCCGTCGCGTTCGGCGATGAGAGCCCGACTCCCGGCGTTCTCGAAGTACTGGAGGGTGTTGGCCGCCGGGGCGCCGGCGTCGTCGAGCACGGCGCGGAACGAGTGTCCGGTGACCGGTAGCTGCTCGACGCCCCGGTGGCTGTCGGGCGCGGTGACACCGAGGAGGTCGTAGATGGTGGGGGTGATGTCGGACACGTTGACGAACTGGGATCGTCGGGTGCCGGCGTGTTCGGAGCCCAGGCCGGCCGGCCAGTGCATGATCATCGGAACATGCACCCCGCCCTCGTGGGTGTTCTGCTTGTACCAACGGAAGGGCGAGTTGCCGCACTGGGCCCATCCCCACGGGTAGTTGGTGTGGCTGTGGGGGCCGCCGATGTCGTCGATCCGCCGCACCGCCTCCTCGGGGGCCTCGAGAACACCGTTGAAGAACTTCATCTCGTGCATGACCCCGAACGGCCCGCCCTCCTGGGAGGCGCCGTTGTCGGCCAGGACGACCAGGATCGTGTTGTCGAGTTGACCCAGGGCCCGCAGACCGTCGACGAGGCGGCCGATCTGGTCGTCGGTGTGGTCGAGGAAGGCGGCGAAGGCCTCCTGCAGCCGACAGGCCAGACGGCGCTGGGCGTCGGGCAGGTCGTCCCAGGCCTCGACGCCGGGGTTGCGGGGGGCGAGGGTGGTGTCGGCCGAGATCACCCCCAGTTCGACCTGGCGTTCGTACCAGCGTCGGCGGATGACGTCCCAGCCCTCGTCGTAGCGCCCCCGGTACTTGTCGAGGTAGGACCGGGGCGCCTGGTGGGGGGCGTGGGTGGCCCCGAACGGCAGGTAGGCGAAGAAGGGCCGATCGGGTCGGACCCCTTTGCTGTCGTTGATCATCAGCAGGAGCTGATCGACCAGGTCCTCGCTCAGGTGGTAGCCCTCGTCGGGGGTGGCGGGGGGATCGATGCGGCTGTTGTCCCGGACCAGCTCGGGGTGGAACTGGTCGGTCTCGCCCTCGAGGAAGCCGTAGAACCGGTCGAAGCCGCGGCCCAGGGGCCACTGGTCGAAGGGCCCGGCGGCCGAGATGTCCTGGGTCGGGGCCAGGTGCCATTTCCCGGCGCAGAACGTCGCGTACCCCTCGGCCCCGAGGACCTCGGCGATGGTGGCGGCCGAGTTGGAGATGTGGCCGAGCTGGTGGGGGAACCCGGTCCGCCAGTTCGACACCCCCCGCATCCCGACGGCGTGTTGGGAGCGCCCGGTCAACAGCGCGGCCCGGGTCGGCGAGCAGAGCGGCGTGACGTGGAAGTTGGTGAACTGGATGCCACCGGCGGCCAGGGCGTCGACGTTGGGGGTGTCGATGTCGGAGCCGTAGCAGCCGAACTGGGCGAACCCGGTGTCGTCGAGCAGAACGATCACCACATTGGGGGCGTCCTCACCCGGGTGGGGTGGCTCGACGAAGTGTGGTTCGGAGTCGGCCAGGGTCCGGCCGATCGTTCCCTTGAACTCGGTCATCGGTCGCTCCCGTGTTCGGTCGACGTCGGCCGGCCACGATCAGGCCCCCGCGCCGAGGATTGTGACGCCGACATCGGCAACGTACCGGTGGCCGGCGATGTCGGTCAAAGACGTCAGCGGAGGAAGCGGTCGGCGGCGCCGAGCAGTTCGGCGGCCTCGTCGACCATGGACCGCACCACGTCGCCCGCCGGGACGATGTCGTCGATCAGACCGGCGATGTTGCCGGCACCGTTCATGCTGATGTCCGGGCGGCCGCCCCGGTCGGTGGCGTTGCGGCCCAGGATCATCGAGGCCAGCACCGGCTGGAGCGGCATCGGGAGCGGGTCGACCTCCGCCTCCTCCCAGGCCCGGGTCCAGTCGTTGGGCAGCATGCGGAACCGCTTGCCGGTGTAGGCCCTGCTGATGACCGGCGACTGGTCGGCCGAGGCCACGATCCCGGCCTTCTGCCAGCCCTCGATCCCGGCCTCGTCGGTGGCCAGGAATCGAGTGCCGACCCAGACCGCCTCGCACCCCATGAGCAGGGCGGCCGCCATGCCCCGCCCGTCGCCGATGCCCCCGGCGGCGACCACGGGAACGTCGACGGCGTCGAGCACCTGAGGCAGGAGGGCCATGGTGCCGACGTGGCCCGTGTGGCCGCCACCCTCGGTGCCCTGGGCGATCACGACCTCGGCCCCGTCGCGGACGACGGCCTCGGCCTGCTTGGTGCTGCCGACGATGGAGATGACGGTGGTCCCCGCCTCCTTGAGGCGGTCGGCCACGAACCCGGGTGAGCCCAGGGCGCCGACGAAGACGGGTACGCCCTCCTCGGCGATGACGTCGACCTGGGCCTCGGCGTCGGTGCCGAGGGCGTTGCGGTCCGACCTCAGGTTCGAGGGCGGCTCGATCTTCAGGTCGGCGGCGATGCCCTCGGCCACGGCCCGGTGTCCGGCCGGGATCATCTCGGCGACGTCATCCACCGAGACGCCGCCCTGTTCGATGCGGGCGGGCAGGATCAGGTCGACCCCGAAGGGACGGTCGGTCAGTTCCCGGGTCCGGCGGATGACGGTCCGAACCTCGTCGGCCGCCATCGAGGTGCATCCCAGGACACCGAGGCCGCCGGCGTTGGACACCGCCGCCACCAGGTCGGGGCCGGCGATGGGACCCATGCCGGCCGAGATCACGGGCACCTCGATCCCCAGCCGGTCACAGAGCGGGGTGTGTAGTCGACGGCTCACAGATCGGTCTCCTTCCGCGCAAGGGCGACGCTACCCCAGGCCCCGATCTTCTGTCACACGGACTGGCAGATTCGGACCCCGTGAGCCCCGAGGCACGTCGCGCTCCCCCAACGGCCGCGATGGCGTTCGATCCCCCCGGGTGACGTCGTGTCAGCCCGTCGTCGGGCCGGGGCTGGCGACCGGGCCGGGATGTTCGGCATTGACCGTGGCGACCAGGTCCAGGAGCCGAGCCAGCTGGTCGAGGCGACCGCCGTGATCGTCGGCCTCGATCCGGACGCGCAGGGTGCTCACCCCGCAGTCGCGATAGCGACGGAGGCGCTCGGTGACGGCGTCGTCGTCGCCCACGAGGTTGGTGTGCAGACCGATCTCGACGGGAACGGCGTCTCCGGCCGCCTCACGATCGCCGGCCTGCCACAGGCGTTGGACCTCGGCGATGGCCTCGCCGAAGCCCTGGCGAGTGAAGGCCTGGTTGTAGAAGTTGGTGGAGGCCGAACCCATGGCCCCGATGGTGAAGGCATACCCGGAGGCGTGGCGGCGGCCCGCAGCCTCGATGTCGTCGGTGAAATCGAGTCCGACGGCGACCGTGAGTTCGACGTCGTCGACGACGCGGCCGGCCTCCTCCGCCCCGTTGCGGATCGGTTGAAGGAAGGCGTCGGCCGATTCGGGGAGGAAGGCGGTACCGATCCACCCGTCCGCCTTGGCCCCGGTCAGGCGAAGGTTGGCCGGCCCCATCGAGGCCACGTAGATGGGGATCTCGACCCCGGCGACCGGCGACCTCAGGGCCCGGCCCTGACTGTCGGGCAGGGGCAGCGTGTACACCTTGCCGTCGAAGGTCAGGCGTTCGCCGGAGGCGACGGTACGGATGATGTCGATGGTCTCGCTCGTCCGGGTCACGGGCCGGTCGAACCGGACGCCGTGCCAGCCCTCCATCACCTGCGGGCCGCTGGTGCCGATACCCAGGATGAAGCGACCGTCCGACATCTTCTGCAAGGCCAGGGCCGACATGGCCAACAGGGCCGGCGATCGGGCGCCGAGTTGCACCACACCGGTGGCCAGACGGGCCCGATCGGTGACGGCGGCCAGGTAGCCCAGCGGGGTCAGGGCGTCGTACATCCAGGCCTCGGGCACCCACACCGAGTCGGCTCCCAGCCGTTCGGCCTCCGCCATGGCGTCCAGCGACGCCCGGTCGGCCCCGGCCGGCATCACCCCGATGCGCAACGTCACGAGTCGCCGTCCCGCTCGGCGTTCTCCGCCAGGTCCTTGATGCCCTCGATCGTGCGGCGCATGTTGGCCGTCCACTCCGAGAGTCGTCGGGCCACGATCTCCTCCTCCCGGTCGGGCATCCGCTCGATGGCCGGGGTCAGACCCGATGGCGCCGGGCCCATCTCGGCGCTGAAGCGCAGTGTCGAGCCGGTATCGGCGGGCGCCAGGTCGAATCGCCAGCGGGCCGCCTTGTACTCGACATCGCCGACCGTCCACTCGAACGTCCGCTCGGGCTCCAGGGCGGTGACGGTGCAGACGACGTTCCACTCGCCGACCACCTTGTGCCGGTTGTAGCCGCGGAACGTGGCCCCGAGCGCCGGTCCGGGGTCGATCCATTCAGCCCGTTGGAACTCCTCGGAGAACGAACCGGGGACGTTGATGTCGCAGACGAAGGGCCAGACCGCCGACGGCGGAACGGCGATCTCGACATCGGCGGAGGTCGACGGGCTGTCGGCGTAGAGAACCATGCCGTCCTTCCTAGCGAATAACCAGTCACTGGTCAATCGCCAGTCACTCGAACTAGGTTGCCGGTCATGAAGCTCTCCGAGATCGGCAGCCAGGAGTGCTCGATCGCCCGGGCCCTCTCCGTCGTCGGCGACGGCTGGATGCTGGTGATCCTGCGCGACGCCTTCCGCGGTCGCCGCCGGTTCTCCGAGTTCGAGGAGCACAGCGGGGCCCAGTCGACCGTGATCTCGGATCGGCTCAAGCGGATGGTCGAGCTCGGGATCCTGACCCGGGTGGAGTACCAGCAGTTCCCGACCCGGTTCGAGTACCGGCTCACCGACAAGGGCCGCGACCTCTACCCGGCACTCCTGATGCTCAGCACCTGGGGCGACAAGTACCTCGACAACGGGAACGGCCCACCGGTCAGCTACGTGCACACCGGTTGCGGCCACCCCACCGACCCGCGCGTCACCTGTAGCCACTGTGGTGACGAGATCGATGTTCGCACCCTGCAGGCCCGGCCGATCGGCGACGGGCGGGCGAGCGCGACCGGCGCCCTGTGACATGCAACTGCTGACCAGCCTGCCCAACGACGACCTCCGGGCCGTCCCCGACCGGCTCCGCGCCATCGAGGCCGCGGGCTACGACGGGGTGATCAGCCTCGAGAACAGGCACGACCCCTTCCTCCCGCTGGCCCTCGGGTCCCTCTCGACGCGGACCCTCCGCCTCAGGACCGGGGTCGCCATCGCCTTCCCCCGCAGTCCCATGGTGGTGGCCAACACGGCCTGGGACCTTCAGGCACTGTCGCAGGGACGCTTCGAACTGGGCCTGGGACCACAGGTCCGAGGCCACAACGAGCGCAGGTTCTCGGTGCCGTGGTCGGCGCCGGCCCCGCGACTGCGGGAGTACGTCCAGGCCCTCCGCGCCATCTGGCGGTGCTGGGCCGACGGCGAGCCTCTGGCCTTCGAGGGCGACCACTACACCTTCACCCTGATGACGCCGAACTTCACCCCCGAGCCGCTCCCGCACGAGCCGCCGCCGATATCCGTCGGGGCCGTGGGTCCGGCCATGCTGCGGATGGCGGGCGAGGTGGCCGACGGGGTGCAGTTGCACGGCTTCTGCACCAGGGCCTACCTGGAGGACCAGGTGCTGCCCCAACTCGCCGCCGGTCGGGCCCGGAGTGGGCGCTCAGCGGATCAATTGGAGATCAGCTGCGGGACGTTCGTGTGCACCGGGCCCGACGAGGCGTCGGTGGCCGAGGCCATGGAGGCGGCCCGGGTTCGGATCGGGTTCTACGGTTCGACCAGGGCCTACTGGCCCGTCTTCGAACAGCACGGGCTCGAGGACCTCGGCCACCGCCTGAATCATCTCTCCAAGACCGACGGTTGGGACCGGATGGCCGAACTGGTGAGTGACGACGTCGTACGCCTCTTCGCCACCGTCGGCAGGCACGAGGAGATCCCGGGCGTACTCGAAGCCCGGTTCGGCGGGCTGATCCACACCATCGCCGTGGCCCCGCTCCCCGGGATCGACGACGGCCTCCCTCCGGACCTGATCCAGGACATCCGAGCCATCGCCACCCCGTCCCGGTAGAGGCCGTCTCCGACCGACGACCGACGGTCCCCGCCGCGTCGCCTTCCGGAGCCCGATCGATTCACACGATCAGTTGGCCTGGGCGTCGGCCGGGAAGGCGCCCACGATCTCCTGACGAACGGCACCGTCGGCCAGACAGTCGACCATGGTGAGGGCCATGGTGAGGGCACCGTCGATGACGGCCCGATCGCCCTCCTCGCCGCCGGCGAACACCTCGAACTCCGGGGTGTGGATGGCGGTGCCTTCGGGCGCGACCTTGATCATGGGATGGATGGAGGGTACCGAGTAGCTCACGTTGCCCATGTCGGTGGAGCCGACCACCATCGCCCCTTCCTCTTCGGGCAGCGGGTGACGCCCGACGTCCATGGCGTTCTTGACGTAGAGGTCAAGAAGCGGATGGTTGTCGAGCATGTCGTAGAACGGGGGGTCGATCCATTGGGCTTCCATCACACAGCCCGATGCGTCGGCGCCGCCCTGCAGGCAACGTTGCACGCGCTCCTTCAGCGTCTCCAGGCTCGACATCTTGCCGCTTCGCACATACCACTCGGCCGCCGCCCGTGACGGGACGATGTTGGGCTTGTCGCCGGCCTCGGTGAAGATGCCGTGGATCCGCTCGTCGGGTCGGATGTGCTGGCGGAGCGCGGCGACGGCGTTGTAGCCGAGGACGGCGGCGTCAAGGGCGTTGCGGCCCTTGTGGGGAGCGGCGGCGGCGTGGGCCGCCTGGCCGTCATAGGTCACGTGCACCTGCTGAATGGCGATGGTGTGCATGGTGCGGAGATCGCGGTCGGCCGGGTGGACCATCATGGCCAGATCGACGTCGTCGAAGGCACCGCGGCGGATCATGAACTCCTTGCCGCCGCCGCCCTCCTCGGCCGGCGTGCCCATGATGGCGACCCGACCGCCCAGGGCTTCAGCCACCTTGGCGACGGCGATCCCGGCGCCGAGGCCGGCCGAACCGATGATGTTGTGGCCGCAGGCGTGACCGATACCGGGCAGCGCGTCGTACTCGCAGAGCACGGCGACGGTCGGTCCGGCCGTGGTGCCGACACGGGCGTCGAACGCCGTCGGCATGTCGTAGGCGCCTCGAGCCACGTCGATTCCGTTGTCCTCCAGGACACCCGTCAGCGCCTCGTGGGCGTGGTGCTCCTCGAAGTTGAGTTCGGGGTTGGCGTGGATCGAGTGTGAGAGATCGAGCAGGGCCGGGGTGAGCCGTTCGATCTCGGCACGAACGATGTCCTTGGCTTCGGTCGCGTCCATGAGGTGAGGGTAGTCCCCACCGGAGCACGGGGCTGTAGTGACTCAGCGGCAGCACTCAAGCCGGCCCAAGGTCGTCGCCCAACGAAACGCCTGCCGGTGGCACCGCACTGCACCGCGCTGCGCCGCACCGCACCGCAGGCTGACCTCAACGGCTAGTGCTTTGGCCCGAAATGACAGTCGTCCGACCCGAAGCGCCATCTACGGTGACGATCACCAAGCAGGACCGGAGGGATCGACCATGGCGCGCAGGAAGCTCGCACTCGACGAGGCAACGAGATCGAAGGATCTGGGCGGGAAGGTCTACGTCGTCACCGGGGCGAACTCCGGCGTCGGTCTGGAGACCAGCCGTCAGCTGGTGGCCCAGGGAGGCCACGTCGTCATGGCGTGCCGCCGGACCGCCGCCGGTGAGGAGGCCGCGGCCGGGTTCGCCGGTCTTCGGGGCACGCACGATGTGCTGCGGCTCGACCTGGCCGATCTGCAGTCGGTTCGGGACTTCGCCGCCGAGTTCCAGGGCGCGTACGACCGCCTGGACGGCCTGGCCTGCAACGCCGGTCTCGTGACCATGGGCCGGAGCCCCGAGTACACCAAGGACGGCCTGGAGATGACCATCGGCGTCAGCTACTTCGGCCACTTCCTGCTGACCGAACTCCTGCTCGACGCCCTGAAGGCCAGCGCCCCCTCGCGCATGGCCATCGTCTCGTCGGTCGTACACGCCGGACGCGAGGGCAACCGCCCGTCGGTCAACCTCGACGACCTCAACTTCGAACACCGCGACTTCAACAACTTCGGCGCCTACGCCGAGGCCAAGGTGGCAACCGTCCTCTACGCCAAGGAACTGGCCGAGCGGCTGGAGGGCACCGGGGTCAGCACGTTCTCCGTCCACCCTGGATGGGCCCGATCAAACTTCGGGTCCGGTGGCCCGCTGCCCATGCGCCTGGCGATGGCGGCGATGCGGCCGCTCAGCCGGTTCGTCTCGGACAGCAACGAGGAGTCGGCCCAGACCACCCTCCACTGCCTGTTGTCCGACGATGCACCGAATCACCCGGGCGCCTACTTCAGCCAGAGCAGCATCCTGTACCGCGACCGGGAGTGCAAGGCCGGTGGCTGGCCGATGGCGTCACCCAACCCCAACGCCACCGACATGGCGACCGCCCGGGAGCTCGTTGCCCGCAGCTACGACGTCGTCGGCCTTCCGAAGCCGACGACGTCCGCCGGTTGAGCCGGCCAGGGCCGAGCGCCAACCCGTGAGCGTCGACACCTACAGCCTCAATCCCGCCGCCAAGGTCATCCTGATCGACCTCGGTGTCGACCCCGACAACGTCCTGCGCCGAGCCGGGCTCCCGGCCGACCTGTTCGCCCGGGGGCCGCTTCGGCTCCTGCAAGACGACTTCTTCGGGTTCTGGCGGGCGATCGAGGCCGAGGCCGACGACCCCAACTTCCCCGTGGCCCTGGCCAACGCCTTCTCGGTCGAGGTGTTCGATCCGGCGATCTTCTGCGCCCTGGTCAGCCCCGATCTGAACGTGGCGGCCCAGCGGGTGGCCACGTACAAGAAGCTGATCGGCCCGATGACGCTCACCGTCGACAAGGGTGTCGCCGAGACGAGCCTGAGGTTCCAGTGGCCGGGCGGCGCCGTGCCGCCGCCGACGATGATCCTGAGCGAGCTGCTGTTCTGGGTCGCCCTGGCGCGGACCGGCACCCGCCGGCACATCGAACCCCGCCGGGTCCTGGTGCCGGAGCCCCCTGCCGACCTCGACGCCTACCGGGAGTACCTCGGCGTCACCGTCGAGGCCCACCCGACGCAGTCGATCTCGTTCTCGGCCCACGATGCGGCCCGGCCGTTCCTGCTGGCCAACGACGCCATGTGGGACATCTTCGAACCCAGCCTGCGCAAACGGCTCGCCGACATCGAGAACGAGGACGGCTACGCCGAACGGGTCCGGGCCGCACTGATCGAACTCCTCCCCTCCGGCAGCGCCAGCCGGGAGGCCGTGGCCGCCCGGCTCGCCCTCAGCACCCGCACCCTGCAGCGGCGACTCAGCGCCGAGGGCACCTCGTTCCAACGGGTGCTGAACTCGACCAGGGAGTCCCTGGCCCGCCACTACCTGACCAACGCCGGTCTGACGGCTCAGGAGATCTCGTTCCTCCTGGGCTACGAGGAGACCAGCTCCTTCTATCGGGCGTTCCAGCAGTGGACCGGCACCACCCCGGAACGGATTCGGGCGGCGGCCCGCTGACCCTGTCGACTAGCCGACCAGAGAGTCACCAGCTACGGTCCGCGCCACCGGCCAACCCACCGGCCAAGGTCGATGGACGCCGGCGCCTCAGCAGTCGATGAACCACACAAGGAGCGACGAACGTGGAGTGCCTCGCCGACATCACTCGGACCCAGGCCGCCGAGCACCCGGACAAGCCGGCCATCGTATGTGACGGACGGACGTTGACCTACAGCGAGCTCGACGCCGAGGCCAACCTGGTGGCCAACGCCTTGGTGGCGGCCTCGGTCGGCTCCCAGGACCGGGTCGGCTTCATCGGCAAGAACATTCCCGAGTACTTCACGCTCCTGTTCGGCGCGGCCAAGGTCAACGCCGTCACCGTGGCCGTCAACTGGCGCCTGGCGCCGCCCGAGATGGCCTACATCCTGGACGACGCCCAGGCCGAGGTGGTCGTGGTCGAGGAAGAGTTCGTCGGCCACGTCGACCAGATCAGCCTGGCCGCCGATCCGCTCGTCATCGTTGTCGGCTCGGTCGTCGGGGCCGGCGTCGACCGCACCACCTACACCGACTGGATCGCCGATCAGCCGGCCGACGATCCCGGCTATCCGTCGGCCATCGACGACACCGCGGTGCAGCTCTACACCTCGGGCACCACCGGCCTGCCGAAGGGCGCCGAGCTCTCCAACCGCAACCTGATGTCGATCGTCGGTCCCGTCAGCACCATGATGCTGCTCCGGGATGACAGCGTGATCCTCCACGTCATGCCGCTGTTCCACATCGGCGGCAGCGGCGTGGCCATCGTCGGGCTCTACACCGGGTGCACCAACGTCGTGCATCGTGACGTGGACCCGGTCCGGATCCTGGCCGACATCGAGACCCACCGCGTCAACGCCGCCTTCATGGTGCCCGCCCTGCTCCAGGTCCTGCCCATGATGCCCGGTGCCTCCGACACCGACTTCTCATCGCTGGAGAACATCCTGTACGGCGCCTCGCCCATCACCGAGCAGGTGCTGACGGCGTCGATGGCCCTGCTCAAGGCTCCCCACACCCAGGCCTACGGCCTCACCGAGACCACGGGCATCGTGACGCTGCTGCCGCCCGAGGACCACGATCCCGGTGGCCCTCGGGCCCACCTGCTGCGCTCGGCCGGCAAGCCGGTCGAGGGGGTGGAGCTGCGGCTGGTCGACCCGCTGGGCAACGACGTGCCCGACGGCGAGGTGGGCGAGATCTGGGTGCGGACGGTCCAGAACCTCAAGGGCTACTGGAACAAGCCCGAAGCCACGGCCGAGGTCTACCCCGAGGGTCGCGACGAGAACGGGCTGGGCTGGTTCCGCACCGGCGACGCCGCCTACCTGCGGGACGGCTACGTCTTCATCCACGACCGGGTGAAGGACATGATCGTCTCCGGCGGAGAGAACATCTATCCGGCCGAGATCGAGAACGCCATCATGTCGCACCCCGACGTGGCCGACGTGGCCGTTATCGGCGTCCCCAGCGAGCGGTGGGGCGAGTCGCCCCTGGCCCTGATCGTGCCGGCCGACGGCGCCGACCC
Source organism: Acidimicrobiales bacterium (assembly GCA_965263455.1). GTDB lineage: Bacteria > Actinomycetota > Acidimicrobiia > Acidimicrobiales > SZUA-35 > CADEDH01. Next base: position 3,250,874 of record CBDHHN010000004.1, on the reverse strand, counting down.
GTCCTCGGACGAGATCGTCGAGTACTGCCGGGGCCTGCTGGCGAGCTTCAAGCTGCCCAAGGGCGTCGAGCGGATCGAGACCATCCCCCGCAACCCGTCGGGCAAGATCCTCAAGACCGAGCTCCGCAAGCCCTACTGGGAAGGCCAGGAACGCGCCATCAACTGACGCCGACGACGACCGAGCGAGACTGACGCCGATGCACGACGTGGAGCTGACGCTCAGTCGACCGGTCAACGTCACCGACACCGGCCACATACGGGCCTACATCGGCGATCGGGTCCGGTCCGAGGGTCTGACCGGTCCGCCGGTCGAGCTGGTGCAGTTCAACGTCTTCATCCTCTGCACCGAGGGCTTCGGCCGGCACATGGTCGACTTCGAGGAGCATCCGCTCCGCCCGGGCACGGCGATCTGGGTCCGACCGGGCCAGGTCCAGCGCTGGAGCGAGACCCACGACGGGTTCGATGCCACCGTCGTGGTGTTCGACTCCGCCGTCGTGCCGGATCTGCCGTTGTTCGACGGATTGCGGGCCTACGTCGCCGTGACCGATCTCGGCCCCGATGCCGCACTGCTCCGCGATCAGATGGACTGGCTGGCCAGGGATCTGGAGGCCACCGGCGACCATGCCCTCGCCGCCGCCGTGGTCGGTGTGATGCTCCGACTCTTCGCCCGCCACGGCGACGCGGCTCGTGACCGGTCCGACTCGCCGCGTCAGCTGCTGGCCGAGGCCTTCGTCCGAAGCGTCGAGGAGCACATCGACCAGCGGTCGGTCGCCTGGCACGCCCAGCGGGTTGGGGCGTCGCCCCGGACCGTCGCCCGGGCGACCAACCACGCTTTCAGTCAGCCGCCCAAGGAACTCATCGATGCGCTGGTCATGCTGGAGGCTCGGCGACGGCTGGCCTGGTCCGGTGACGATGTCGCCGTCATCGCCCGGGCCCTCGGCTTCTCCGACTCGTCGAATTTCACCAAGTTCTTCCGCGGCCGTGCCGGGACGCCGCCCACGACCTTCCGGGAGGGCCACCGGTCCCTCGACGGGCCGTCGGCCATCGATGACGCCTGCCCTACCGTCGGTTGACGACGAGACCGACCGCTTCGCCTCGCCTCGCCGCCCGGGCGGCGCGTCACGGTGGCGAGGTTGGCGCGTTTCCACCAACGCCCGTCCGACAATGACCTCGACCGACCGACAGGACCTCGTCACGCTGGGTGCCATCCGAACCAGTCGCACCAGAACCGGGGGTTCCACCACCATGAACCTCATCAAGGCCCAGGGCGTACCGCTCGTCATCACCGGCTTCGCCATCCTCATGGGCATCGGCGGAACCTTGATCGGGGTGTCGGCGTTGGCCGATCCCTCCTCGGCGCTCAACTTCGTCGACGGCGCCGAGGACCTGGCCACCTCATGGGCCGGCCGCAACCTGGGCCTCGGCATCGCCATGCTCGTGGCCGTCGCCCTTCGATCGAGCGGCGCGTGTGCCGCGGCCTTCGCCGGAGCGGTCTGCCGAGCCGCGCTCACGACCCGTTCGACCCCGGAGCCGGTCGCGGCCTGACAGCCGGTCGGGCCCCGAGCACCCGACGCGGCGCAGGAATCCCCAAGCCCGACGGGGGCGCCGGTACGATGGCTGCGCAATGGATGTGGGGGCTGAACCACGGGTGGGGCCGGAAGGCCGGGCTCCGAACAAGCAGCAGCTGCGGACGGAACGTTCGACGAATGCGCTGATCCAGGCCGCATCCGAGCTGGTCGTGGAGGGCGGTTTCGCCGCACTGACCTTCGCCGCCATCGGCGAGCGCGCCGGGTACAGCCGAGGACTCGTCACGGCACGATTCGGGTCGAAGGACGGCCTCATCGAGGCGATGATCGAGCGGATCGTGACCAACTGGGGCCACAAGCGCGTCTTCCCCGTCACCAAGGGACGGCCCGGGCTCGAAGGGGTCCTGACCATCCTGGCCGCCATCCGCGATCAGGCGGCCAGGGACCCGAGCCAGCTGCTGGTGCTGTATTCGTTGATGTTCGAGGCCACCTCCGACGACGGCCTGCGCCGCCGGTTCGCCGAGCTGCACGAGGCGATGCGCGGCGACTACCTCTACTTCATCCGCAAGGGGCTCCGAGACGGCTCGATCGCCAAGGGCGTATCGCCGGCCAAGGAGGCGGCCCTGATCGTGGCCGGGCAGCGGGGCATCGCCTATCAGTGGCTCATCGACCTCGACGGCTTCGACCCGGTCGGCCCCTTCGGGTACCTGCACGACACCACGAGGGACCGTCTGTCCCGGGCCGAGACCTGACCCTGCCCGGGCCGGCCGCTCAGGCCGCTCGCAGTACGTCCATCTGCGCCGCGAGAGCGTCCGCCGACAGGTTGGAGTCGAGCACGACGCTGTCGACCACGCCGCCGATACGGCCGCGTACGATCCTGGCCGCCTCCGCCGGCTCGCCGACGGCGGCAAAGGTCTCCAGCATCTCGTCGGTGATCGGTTCGCCCAGCCGATCCCACTTGTTCTCCTTGGTCATCTGGCGCAGCTGGGGCTGGAGATCGCCCCAGCCATGGAGGTCGAGCACCGGCTTGTAGGCCGGCGTGGAGCCGTAGAAGCCGATGCGGTGTTTGACCGCGGCCTTGGCCTTCTCGAACTGCTCCTCGGTTTCGCCGGTGGCGATGAAGATCGGATACTGGATCTCGAAGTCGTCGAGCGTGCGCCCGCGGGCCTCAAGGGCCGGCTGCACCCGGGGCACGATGACCTCCTTCAGGTACTGCTCGGTGCAGAACGGGTGGGCGATCAGGCCGTCGGCCACCTCGGCCGCCGTCTTGATCATCAGCGGCCCGACGGCCGCGAGCAGGATCGGCGGGCGGGCCAGGCCCTCGGTGACGGGGGTGAACTCGGGGGTCATCAGCGAGTAGTTGTAGAACTCGCCCTCGAACGCCAACGGCACGCCATCCCACCAGCTGTCCCAGATGGCGTTGATGGCGCCGATGAACTCCCGCATCTGCTTGGCCGCCCCGTGCCACGGCATGCTGAAGCGCCGGGTGATGTGGGGCTTGATCTGGGAGCCGAGCCCCAGGCGGAACCGCCCGCCCGACAGCACGTTGACCTCCTGGGCGGCCACGGCGATGTTCATCGGGTTGCGGGCGAAGGCGACGGCAATGCCCGTGCCCAGTTCGATGGTCTCGGTGTGGTGGGCGGCCAGCACGAGCGGGAAGAACGGGTCGCGGCTGGTCTCGGCGGTGAAGGTGCGGTCGAAGCCGAGGGCCTCCAACTTCTCGGCCTGCTTGGCGATGAACGCGGTGCCGAGCTTGTCGCCCGGGTAGAGCGAGGCTTCGATCTTCAGCGACGTCGACATGATGGATGGCCTCCTGTTGGTTCCACCCGGTGCTCCCCGGGCCGGACTTGATTGTTGGCTAGGCGACAACAAACTGTCTAGCATCGTCCGTGGGCCGACGACGACCCACTGGGCGGCGCTGGTGGCGTTGCTCGGCCACCCGGACTGGGCCACCGACCCGGCGTTGGCCACCGCCGCCGGTCGCCACGCTGCTCACGACGCCATCGACTCCCGACTGGCGGCGTGGACGGCGGACCAACGGGCCGAGGACCTCGAGGCTCGGCTGGCGGCCGGCATACCCCGATCCCGACGAGATCGCCGAAGCGGCGGCGGAAGCAGCCCTCGAGTAGGCGTCGCCCATTGGGAGACGTTGAGCCCGGAACGGAAAGAGCCGACCCTTGGCGGATCGGCTCCCTCGCTGGTGTCGCGTTGGTGGCGGGGGCAGGATTTTAACCTGCGACCTTCGGGTTGTGAGCCTGGCAGCAGCCGCCGGCGGCTACCTCCGAGCAATCGGACCGACCGCCGCTGACCAGGGACCAAAGCGGCCCGCGACCGGAGATCACCGTAGATCACTGTCGGGCGCCCACGGGAACGATGTTGCCGCGATGTTGCCTGGGAGCCCCCTGTCGGAGTCGGCGGACGACCATCGGATAGGCGACCACGATCCGATCAGGGCGTAGGGCCCGAGCGTAGATGGCAACCGCCACTTGCTCGCGCCGGGCAGCCAGAGCAAGAACGACGAGGTGATACCGGATGTCGTCCCGGCTGGCAGCCATCGGTAGGTGGTCCCAATGGCTGGCGAACACCGTCAGCAGCTGACCAGCTTCGTGCTCGGTGAAGTCCAGCGACCCCACCTCAGCCTCCAGTTCGTCCCAGCGGGCCGGAAAACGCTCGCTGTAGATGACCCGTCGACCAGTAGCGGAGCCGGCCACAAGACGTGCCCACTCCACGACTCGGACAACCTCAGTTATCGAAGGCATCGTCGTCGGGTTCGGGGTCCGCCAGGATCGCGGCGACCGCCGCTGTTTGGGACCGCTCGAACTCGGCAAGCTCGATCTCAGACAAGCCAAGCTCGTCCAGCGTGGTGTGGCTCAGGTTCCGGAACTTGGGGGCCGGTGTCATCGCCATACACCCAGAGTAGACGAGCGGTACGACACTCAGGCCGAGTGAGCCGAGGTCGGCGTACGATTCGGCCCAGGCGAACCGTGAGCTCGGTGCCGCCGTGCCCAAGCACCTCCGAGAGGCCCCACGGCTCCACCCGATCAGGTCACGCTGAGGACCCGCCGGTCCTGCCACCACCGACGGCTACCAACCATGTTGCCCGAATGTTGCCCGGCGTATCTGAGGCCCCTGAACGACGAAGCCCCAGACCTGCGCTGTGCGCTGACCTGGGGCTTCTTTCAGTGGCGGGGGCAGGATTTGAACCTGCGACCTTCGGGTTATGAGCCCGACGAGCTACCTGGCTGCTCCACCCCGCGTTGAAGTGGATCTACCACTGTACCGGATCGGCGCCCGGTCTCCACCGCCGAGCGACGGTCCGTCGTCGGGTTCAGGCCTGCGCCGCCGACCAACGCCGTCGGTCGTCGACCGACCAGGGATGGACTCCTCGGACCGAGGCCGCGGTGAGCGGGCCGTGCAGGTGGGGGAAGCGTTGGCCCGGGTAGACCTCGGGCCAACGCACGTCGTCGGCCAGCCGCTCGGGGTCGAGCTCGATCAACAGCAACTCGGCGTCGGACGGGAAGTGTCGCTCGGTCGAGCCGACGACCTGGCTCACCGTCGAGAGGTGGACGAATCCTTCGGTGGCCAACGACGGGGGCGACCGTTGCCCCTCGGCTTCGAGCTCGCGCCACTCGGCAGGCCAGGCGATGTGGAACAGCCGACGGTCCCGGGGACGCCAGGGGGCCACGGTCGCCGCCAAGTGGAGAAAGAGGGGGACCCGGTGGTATCGAGCCTCGGGGTCGGGGTCGCCGACCTCCCGCACCATCTCGATGACGAAGCCGGCGTCCTCGAGCAGCCGGGCGTAGAACTCGATCGTCCGATGCTCGGACACGAAGCGCATGGACCGCCCGTCGCGCTCGATGTCATCGCGGATGATCCGCCGTTCGAAATAGGACTCGGCCAACACGAACGGAGATCGGGCCGGGCCGGGGGCGACGAAAGCCCCGCCCGAATTCACAGGATGGACGACGGCCACATGGAGCACGCCGCCTGGCCCCAGCACCCGGGCCGCCTCGGTCACGGTCCGCCCCGGCTCGTCGATGTCCTGGAGCGACATGAAGGCCAACACGAGGTCGGCTGCGCCGTCGGCCACCGGCAGGTGGGCGGCGTCGGCCAGAACCACCGGCACCCGGGGACCGTCGTGACGCCGGGCCGCCACGGTCATGGCAGGCGATCGATCGAGGCCGACCACCCGGTGCCCGAGGACCTCCAGGTCCCGGGCCACCCGACCCTCACCACAACCGAGGTCGATGGTCAGCCGACCGGGGGCAGGCAGCAGCCCGAGCAGGGCTCGCCGGTGAAACGACCAGTACGAGTCATGGCCGGGAGCCCGGGCCCAGCCGACCCAATCCTCGGCGTTGGCATCCCACTCCTCGGCCAGCGTCATGGGCCCAGTATGACGGCCCACAGGCGCCCCCGACCGGAGCCCAACGCGACGAAGCGACCGGGAGCTACCGGCCGCTTCGTCGGTGTGAGGGTTATCGGTCTCCCGGGCGACGTTCCGCTTGGCGTGGCGGTGTCGAGCGGAGCGCCGGAGAGACCGTCTGGCCCCGGTGGATCAGCGAAAGCCACCGGGGGCGCAGATTCCAGGGGATCTGCCCGCCTCGGTGTGGCCAACCCGGGTGCTAGGTAAACCGGGCTGGCCACACTCGAGGCACGTCGACGGCGGCTGGGCCGCTCGCCGAATGAGTCCCTGGTGGAGAAGGCCGACCACGGCGGAATGGATCGGTGTCCAGGAACTCGATTCTCAGATCCCCCAATCTGAGAATGCTCAGCCCGCGAACACCTGACCGGCGAACACCTGGCCGGCGAAGGGCGAGAAGGGAACGACGACGGTGGCGATGGCCCCGGTGACGGTGGCGGTGGTGAAAGCGATGACCTTGCGCATTAGAGTGTTCCTTGATTCAGGCGTTTGAGCGGGGCGGCGACTGCCCCACCAGCGGGTTCGTTCCCTACCTCGACATCGCAACCATCCAGGTCGATGTCCATCAGTGTGAGAACAACGACAAGGGTGTCTCACCGGTGTCTCCCGGATCTCTCACCTGGCCCCCAACCTGCAGGCCAAGGCTGGGGGACAAGCGACCAAGATAGCCCCTGATCAGGGGTTTCTTACCGCTGACCCGACCTCAGTCGTAGCCAGGAAAATCATCGTCCAGCTCCGGGCCACCCTCGACGTCACGAATCACGGAGAGGTCGCGCTTGATCGTCCGCTCGCTCACCCCGAGCACCTCGGCCAGATCGAGGACCCGGATTCGAGCCCCCTGGCGACGGGCCTGCTCGATGAGCCGCCGGATCCGGTGTTGGCGGACCGCTCCCGCCTGGCTCCGGTCCCGGTCGCCGGGCTCGGACAGCGTCAGCACCACATCGACGTAGTCGTCCGCCTCCAGCGGCCGGCCGGTGGGCGCATCCCATCGCGGCAGTCGCCACTCCCCCTGATCGACGAAGTACCGCTCCCGGGCGTCGGCGATGGCCCGATGCTCGGCCAGACCCCACGCTGTGACCCGCAGGTCGTCCGGAAGGTTCTCGAACATGCGCAACAGAACCTGGTGGGCCAGGGCGACCTGCTCCCTCGCCCCCTCTTCGAAACCGCCCTCCTCCAGGATCTGGGCACACCACCAGGCCGTGAGGTGGGCGCGGTGGCTGGTCGGTCGATTGACGGTGATGGCCTCATGGACCCGTTCCACCGCCACTTCCATGTCGCCGCCGACCCGATGGATCCGGGCCTCGACGGCGAGGACGACGGCGCCCATCGTGGCCAACTCGTCGTGGGCCCGTCGCAGTTCGGCCGCCGTCTCGACCTCGGCCATGGCCCGATCGAGGTGGCCGAGATCGAGTTCGACCAGAGCGCGGTTGACGGCGATGGCGGCCAGGGTCAGGACGTCACCCGCCTCCTGGCTCCGGGCCCGGGCCGCCTCCAGCCGCCGCCGGGCCAGCCGACGCCGCCCCTTCCGGTGGTCGATCGAGGCCAGCGTGGTCAGGCACATGGCCTCGAGCCGGGCGTCCTCGACCGAACGGAAGTAGACGGCGGCCTCCTCGGCCCGGGACTGGGCCCGATCGTCGTCACCGAGCCAGTGCAGCAACTCGGCGCAGTTGGTCTGGGCGTAGGCCACCAACCGGCCGTTCCCGAGCGAGGCGAACACCGCCTCGGCCCGCTCCACCAGGGGCAGCGACTTCCCGCCCCGGCCGCCCAGGGTGTAGAAGGCGGCCAGGTTGATCAGGTTGAGACCCTCGCCGTGGCGGTACCCGATCTCGACCGCAAGGTCCAGGGCCTCCAGGAAGGCCGCCTCGGCCCGCACGCCGTTGCGCTGGAAGTGGAAAACGGTGGCCAGGTGGGTCAGGGCCTCGACCTGCTCCCGGGCATTGTGGTCGGCCTTGGCCCGATCGTAGGCCGCCTCCAGATGGGCCTGACCGTCGTCCATGCGCAGTTGGTCGACCAGGGTCCGGCCCAACATGATCTCGGCCATGGTCGAGGGACGACCGACCTCGGTCAGTACCTCGATGGCCTGCTCGAAGGGCTCGATGGCGCCCTCCAGATCCCCCGACCAGTACCGGGCCACCCCGACCACGGTCAGCAGCTCACCCGGGTTGTGCCCCTCGGCCGCCGCCGCCTCGGCCGCCTCGGCCGCCCGGTCAGCGGCCTCCAGAGCCCGGTCGGTGTTGGCCAGGAGCCACGCCCACCGCTGCTCGATCTCCACCGCCAGCGTCGTACCCGGGGCCTTGCCCTCGAGTCGGGTCAACAGGTCCTGCTGCTCCTCGCGTCGGCCCAGCACGTTGAGCACGGCCTCGTGGGCCAGCAGGTCGTCGATGCGATCCCGGTCCAGCAGGCCGATCTCGGAGGCCGCCCGGTCGGCCCGGGCGAAGTGCTCGGCCGCCGTCTTGAAGGCGTTGAGGGCGACGCCTGCCTCGGCCGCCAGCGAATGGTACTGATGGGCCCGGTGCCACTGCCGGGCCCGGTCGGCGTGGTACGCCATCTGCTCCACCGAGCCGGCTCCGGCCTCGACCAGGGCGTCGACGACTCGACCGTGAAGCTCGACCTGGCGCTCGGGTCCGAGTTCGTCGTAGACCAGCAGCCGGGGCTGTTCCACCGCGAACTCGACCCCGCCCGGGACCTCGCTGAGGAAGCCCGACGACACCGCCTCCGACAGGGCCTCGAGCGCCTCGGGCAGACCGAGGTCGGCCACCTGGGCCACGACCGAGGCGCCGGCCGGCGCGGCCACGACCGCCACCGCCTCCAGGACCCGACGGACCTGGGGCCGGGCGGCGTCGATCCGCTTGGCCAGCACCGAGCGCAACCAGGGAAGCACCGAGGCCGTGCCCTGCCCGCCGTCGCCGTCGAGGGCCCGGGAGAAGAACTCCTCGTCCAGCACCTCGGCGCCGCTCCGCAGCAGTTCGAGCACCACGTAGGGGTTGCCATTGGACGTGGCGGCGAGCTGGGCCAGAGCCGGCTCCGACAATTGACCCGATCCGAGTTCGGCCGCGGCCAGGGCCCGAACGTCGGCCAACGACATCGGGCGCAAGCCGACCCGGCTCGAACCGGGCTTGGCCTCCAGGGAACTGAGCACCCGCCACAGCTCGGCCGACTGTTCGGCCTGGGAACGCTCGTAGGTGAGGAACAGCAGGACGCCGCTGTCGGCCAGGCGATCCCCCAGCTGGTTGAGGACCTGGATGGTGTCGTCGTCACACCACTGGACGTCCTCCATGATCAGCAAGGTGGGTTGGGGCGAACCCTGGGCCAGGATGACCAGGGCCAATGCCTCGATCGTCCGCCACGGCTCCTCCTGAGGCCGCAGGGCCTGATCGCCACCCCGGCCTTCGACCAGCGCCGCCAGCTCCGGCAGCACCGTCGAGGCCTGGCGCAGCCAGACCGGGGCGAGACGACTGGCCAGCCGCTCGCCCCGCAGGCCGACGGCCAGGGGGCGCAGGGCCTCCTGTAGTCCGCCGAAGGGGCTGAGAGCCCGGGCCCGATCATGGCCCGCCCACAGAACCTGGACGTTGCGCCACTCGGCCCCCGACGCCAGCTCCTCCATCAACCGCGACTTCCCCGACCCGGCCTCACCCTCGACCAGGGCCACCCCTCCCCTGCCGTCGAGGAGATCGTTGACCCGGTCGAGCAGCAGGGTGCGCTCCTGTTCCCGGCCGATGAGGGGCAGCGCCGGCTGGTCGTCGGGCATCGGCTGCGGCGGCGGCTCCACCCCCTCGGTCCGGAGCCGCTCGACCAACTCGACCGTCTCGGCCGGCGGCCGGGCCCCGAAGTCGCGCTCCAGCTCATCGACGTAACGCTCGTAGTACTGCTCGGCCGCCGTCGGCTGCCCGTTCAGGGCGTAGTACCGGATCACGTCCCGCTGCCAGTGATCGGCCAGCGGTTCGGCCGCCACCAGGGCCAGGGCGCAGCGGAGGGCCGCCTCGAAATCGGCGTTGCGGGCGTGGAGCTGGGCCAACCGGGACTGGGCGTCGAGGTGGCGGCGGCGGAGTTCGGTCCGGGGCAACTCGATCCACTCGTCGTAGTGACCCGACAGCAGATCCCCCCGATAGCGGTCGACCACGGCGGCCACGTCTTCGGCGTTGACACTGCGACGATCGTTGCGCTGGCGGCGCTCCAGCTGGTCCAGGCCGTCGATGAAGTGGTCGACGTCGGTCTCGATCTCCACCTCGGGGTTGATCCGCAACGACCGCCCGACGCTCTCGATGATGTCGACACCGTCGCCCAGGGCGGGGTTGACCACCGAGCGGATCCGCCACAGCTCCTGGGTCAGCCGTCGTCGGGCCTTGTCCTCGGGCAGGTCGGACCAGAACCGGCCGGCCAGCAGATCTCGGGTCTGGGGCCGGTCCCGATGCTGGACCAGGAACGCCAACAACGATGCCGCCGTCCGTGAGGAGAGAGCGGGAAGGTCACGGTTTCCGACCGAGAGCCCGAAACCGCCCAGAAGCTGGAGCGAGAGCACGGGGGGCATGGCAGAGGCCGGCCGTGTCCGGGCCGGCGGCGGATCGGTTGGGATCAGGTCAGGGTCGACACGTCGTAGGCCACCTGGCAGAACCCGTGGTTGCAGTAACCGCGGGGGTTCTTGGCCAGGTACTGCTGGTGGTAGTCCTCGGCGTAGTAGAAGGGTCCGACCGGGGCGATCTCGGTGGTGATCTCACCGAAGCCGCCTGCCGTCAGCTGGGCCTGGTAGGCGTCGCGGCTGGCCACCGCCGCCTCGTGCTGGGCGTCGGAGTTGGTGTAGATGGCCGAGCGGTACTGGGTCCCGATGTCGTTGCCCTGGCCCATGTGCTGGGTCGGGTCGTGGTTCTCCCAGAAGATCTTGAACAGCTGCTCGAGACCGACCTCGGCCGGATCGAACACCACAAGGACGGCCTCGGTGTGGCCGGTCATGCCGGTACAGGTCTCCTCGTAGGTCGGGTTGGGGGTGGTGCCGCCGGCATAGCCGGCCGCCGTGGTCCAAACCCCGGCCTGCTCCCAGTAGAGGCGCTCGGCCCCCCAGAAACAGCCCATCCCCACGACCAGGGTGTCGGTCCCCTCGGGGAACGGCCCGACGAGGGGACGGCCGTTGACGAAGTGGGCGTCGGGCACCGGCACGGCGGTGTCGCGCCCCGGAAGGCACTGATCGGGCTCGGGAACGGTCAGATCCCTGGTGCTGAATCGACGGAACATCAGTCCTCCTCAGGTCGACGACCTGATAGCGGCACGGAACGCAAACACCCGGACCGGGGACGTGGACCGCCCCCGCCGAGCAGTAGACCAAGTGTAGAAGGCCCGGCAGTCGCCGGTCCCAGTCGCGTCAGGAACCGGCACCCGAGGTGGCCAGCGGCACACCACCGAGCAGCCGCTGGGCCTCGAGGAGTGCCCGTTGGGCCTCCTGCCGCTGGGCCTCGGCCTCCTCCGGCCGCCCGTCGGCCTCGGACTGGTCGGCGGCCCGCAGGAAGTCCTCGGCGTCGGTGATCAGCTGCACCACCGAACGCCCGGTCGGGTCGTAGTCGCTGTCGGGTGCCGGCTCCACCGGTGCGGGGTCGTCATCGACCGAATCCGGTTCGGGGTCTTCGGCCGCCACCACCGTCGTGCTACGCGTCCCGTCGCCGACCACGGCGGCCAAGGCTTCGTCGAGGCTGCGGCCCATCGAGATCTGGTCGCCGTTGACGGCGATGACCCGACTCAACTCGGGCACCGCGGTGGCGCTGGGGGCCTCGACGTACACGGGACGGACGTAGACGATCGTGTCCTCGACCAGGAGCAGCGTCATCTCGCCGAACAGCACGACCGAGCCGATCTGATCACGGACGAAGTCGGTGAGCTGCTGGTCCTTGCGGATCTCGGAGTGGACGAAGTCAGGAGCCTCGACCAGGCCGCTCTCGATGTTGTAGAGCACCAGTTCGCCGTAGTTGTCGGGATCGGAGCGGGCCATCATGATGCCGGTCAGTTCCGGGCGGGCGGTGCTGGAACCGGCCTGGCCCGAACGGGGCACGAAGGCCCGCTGGAGCACGAACTCGGGTTCGGTCTCCCCGGGCAGCCGGGTGACCAGGTACTGGGGCCGCATCGACGTGTTGCTGGAGGCGTCGCCCTCCCCCACCTGGGCCTCGCGTCGGGGCTGGGCCGCCACCGACCAGGCGACGTCGCCCACGATCAGCTGCACCGGATCCTCGACCACGTACCGCGACCACATGTCGGTCTGGACCCGGAAGATGTCCTCCGGATAGCGGAGGTTGTCGACGATCTCGGGCGAGAGTTCCGCCCGATCGACGAACAGGTCGGGGAAGGCCTGGGACCAGGTGGCCAGGATCGGGTCCTCGTCGTCGAACACGTAGAACCGCACCTCGCCGTTGAAGGCGTCGACCACGGCCTTCACCGAGTTGCGGACGTAGTTCATGTTGCCCGAGAGGTCGGATCCGATGAGATCGGTCTCCACCGATTGGGCGTAGGGGTAGACGTTGCTCGTGGTGTACCCGTCGACCACCCAATAGAGCTGATCGTCGGCCACCACCGGGTAGGGGTTGGAGTCGAAGCGGAGGAAGGGGGCCAGGGCCTCGACCCGACCGACCACGTCGCGGTTGTAGATGGCCTTCGAATCACTGGTGACGGTGGCGGCGATGAGCGGGTCGAGGTCGCGGAACCGAAGGGCGAAGGCGGTCCGACGCACCAGCGAGCCCATCTTCACGCCGCCCTCACCCTCGTAGCGGTAGGGCACCGAGATGTTGGCCGAGGTCTGGTAGTCGACCTCGTCTCGACCGGCGTTGACGATGGCGTAACCGTCGAAGTCCTCGCCGTAATAGAGGCGCGGCTGGCCCAGGGTCTCGGTGAGACCCTCGTCGATCGTGACGTCGCCCAACCCCCGCATCAGGAAGTTGGGTCGGCCGTTGGTGTCGACCTGCCAACCGGCGGCCATGGCCGCCCCGTACCCGTGGGTGAAGACGATGTGCTGCGCCTCCCAGCCGCCGCCCACCTCGTCGACGCCGAGGTCCAGACCCCGCATCGACAGCACGACGGGCCGGAGCTGACCGTCGATCTGGTAGCGGTCGACGTCGAGCTGGTCGCTGAATCGATAGAAGGCACGCTCGCCCTGGCTCCGGGTGAAGGAGTCGACGGCCAGTACCGGATCGACAAGCGGCACGTTGTCGAGCACGTTGTCGTAGTCGTCGACCTCGTCGGCGGTGAGGCCGGGTTGGTAGTCGAAGTCCTCGATGCGCAGGCTGTCGGCGTCGAGCCCGTAGGCGAAGCGGGTGGCCGTGATGTTGTGGGCCACGAACTCGCCCTCCCGGGTCGAGAGCTGAGGCTCGATCCGGATCCGCTGGTAGATCGCCGGGAACAGACTGCCGACGAACACGTGGCTGATGGCCCACAGGCCCACCGCCACCAAGGGCAGGCCCCAGCCCTGACGGCGGACGTTGGCCAGGAACAGCACCGCCCCGAACAGCGAGATCAGGGCCAGCAGCTGGTAGGCCGGGAGCTGGACGTTGACGTCGGTGGCCAGGGCCCCGTCGACCACGCCCCGACTGGAGTTCAGCAGCGAGAAGCGGTCGAGCCAGTAGGCGGCGGCACGGATGACGGCGAGAAACGCCAGCAGAACCGACAGGTGGAGCTTGACCCCCTGACTCACCCGCTCGGCCGGGGCGGCGGCCCGGATCCCACCGTTGAGGTAGTGGGCCACCGTCACCACGACCAGGGTCAGGATCAGCGAGGCGAAGAGCCAGTCGACCACGAACGACACGAACGGCAGCGTGAAGACGTAGAACCCGGCGTCTCGCCCGAACAGCGGATCGGTCACGCCGAACGAGGTCCGGTTGGCGAACAGCAGCCACTCCTCCCACCGCGACGCCGTGTTGGCCCCGGCCACGAGGGCGAACAGGGCGGAGACGGCGATGCGGAGCTGCCCGGCCCGGCGGCCCACGATCTGGTGGTACCGCTCGATCAGGTCCTCCTCGGGCGATGCCGGCCGGAATGCGGGGGCCAGCCGGTCGGCCACGAGGAGGTTGAGCCACAGGAGGAGGAAGAAGGCGATGGTGAACACCGCCCCCAGCAGGATCTGGGTCCCGATGATGGTGGTCCAGACCGAGCCGAACCCGAGGTTTGAGTACCAGAGCCAGTCGGTGTAGGTGTCGGCCACCCCATTCGCCGACAACAGGAGCACCACGGTGACGCCGACGGCGATGGCCACCGGCACGCGGTACCTGGATCCAGTCACGTTGTCACGTACCGATCGCATTCAGGATGAGGCTACCGCTCGACAGCCCTGGTGGGGGGTCGAGCGGGCGACCGTCGCCGACCCGTCACCGGGCCCTCGGTCCGGCTGCGCCATCCCGGCGGCGGGCCGGGGTTCACCGGGCCGGGATGGCCAGGCAGCGACACCCGGGCATGGACAGCGGACGGGCGTGCCCGCTGGGGAACAGGGTGCCCTTGGGCAGGCTGGCCGAGGCGCTGTTCTCCTCGCAGATCGGATCCGGGTCGAGCCGGGGATCGGTCAACCACAGCACCGCCTCGGTCTCGTCGATGGCGCTGTAGAGGCCGAGGGCGAAGGCCTCGTGCAGCGCGTCCTCGATGAGGTCGGGCAGCACGCCGTTGCGGAAGTCGCGATACGTGGCCCGGACCGGATCGAGAATGGCCTCGCGGTCGGGATCGGTGGCGGCTTCGATGGCGGCCACCGTCGGCGTCCGCAGACACTCGACGACGTGGCGGGCCAACTGGATCGCAAGGTTGTCGACCCCGCTCTCGGGCACCGAGGTGGCGTTGAGCAGGTCTCCGCCGGCCCTGACCACATCGTGGAGGGCAGGGCGCAGGGCCTCGAGGTAGCGGTCCAGTTGTTCGTCGGCCAGGGGGAGTTCGTCGGCCCGGATCTGGCCCCGGCCGGCCCGGAGGCGGTCGAGAACCTGGCTCTGATCGTCGTTGACGGCCCGCTTCAGCCGACGACGGAAGCCGGGCAGCGCCCGGGTCAGGGCCGAGTCCCGTCCCTCGAAGGCGGCAGGAAGCGTGCCGGCGAAGGGGGTGGAACGGGGCAGGTCGCCGCGGGTGGCGGCCCGGTGCATGGTCCCGGGGGCCGCGCCCATCACCGACAGACTCGACAGATCGAGCGTGAGCTCACCGTCGGCCACGTCGACCGGATCGACGGCGGTGGCCACCGCGCCGTGGGCTCCGTTGGCCGACGGCATGGCGCTCGACCCTCCGGAGCCGGACGCTGCGTACTTGAGGGCCATCAGGCCCTCGTCACCGTCGGAGTCGGGCCCGGCATCGAGGTCGATCTCCCGATCGATGTCCCGATCGATGTCCCGATCGATGTCTCGGTCGGGGTCGGAACCGGCGTCGACGCTCAGGTACTCGACCTTCAGGTCGTCGCCGTCGAGGTCGAGGTCGAGATCGAGGTCACCGTCGACATCGGCATCGAGATCGAGATCGAGATCGAGATCGGTGGCGCCCTCGACACGATCGCCGAGGTCCACGTCGTCCCGCAGGTCGAGGCTGACCGGGCGGGCTCCGGGAACGGGGGCCAAGGGGAGACCGTCGGGCCGCGTAGCCGTACCGGCCTCGAGTTGGGCGACCAGCTCGCCGACCTCATCGCCGTCGCCGGTCGCCTCGGCGGCCGTCGACTCCAGTTCGTCCAGTTCCAGGACGGCGGCACCGGACTCGTTCAGGTCGCCCGAGATGGTGTCGATCTCGGAGCGGGCCAAGGTGAGCGATTGGGTCAGCCGGTCCCGGGCCTTGTTCATCCGCGCCAGCTGCTCCCGGTAGAGCCGCCGGCGGCGGACCAGGTCGCCCAACACCTCCTCCCGGAGCTGCTCGGCCTCGGCTAGCAACTCGTCGGAGCGGTGGCGCGCCTCGGCCAGCTCGTCGTCGGCCTTGAGCGTCGCCTCCGCCAGCAGTTCCTCGGCCTGGTTCTTGACCTGGTCGCGACTCCGCTTGGCCTCGGCCTTGGACCGGGATTGGCTCCGCTTGGCCTCGGCGGCGGCCGCGGCCCGGGTCTCGTCGGCCTCCATGCGGGCGGCGGCCAGCATGTCCTCGGCCTCCTCGTTGAGGGCCTTGATGTCGAGCTCGGCCTGCTCCCGCACGGCCTCGGCCTCGGCCTCGGCCCGGTGGACGATGTCGGAGGCGGCCGATCGGGCCTGCTCCAGGATGCGGGCCGTCTCGTGGCCGAGGAGCTCGATCAGCTCGGCCTCGTCCAAGTCCCGGGCGGCCAGAGCCACCGGGGCGGCCTCGACCGGGGTCGAGTTGAGGAGGTCCTCCAGCTCGTCGACCCGGGCACGGAGCTCGGACGCCTCCAACTCGAGCTCGGCCTCACGGACCGATTGATCGCCGTTGTTGGAGTCGACCGAGCCCAGCAGACCGAGTTGTTGGGCGCGACTGATTGCGGTGGCCAGACGGGACAGGTAGCGCCGCACGGCGTCCTGGTCGTAACCACGGAAGGCGGTGGGGAATGCGGCCCGAGCGATCTCCTTGGGGTCGAACTCGGCTCGGGCGTCAGCTGCCATGCTCAAATGCTACGGCTCCTATGGACTCGAGTGTTGCACGCTCGCCGCCCGACCCCGAGGGGCCTGGCCGGTCGAGCCACGTCACGAGGACAGGTTGGCGGCGGCGAATTCCTCGACCGCCGCGACCTCTCCTCCCAGACCGGCCAACGCCTCGAGGGCATCGTCCAGATCCTCGACCGGAATCACTTCCAGGTCGTCACCCGCGCGCTCCATTACCCGTTCCAACTCGGCCGGGTTGAGCCCGGCCGGTACGAGGAAGGCGTCGGCACCGAGATCCCGGACCGCCGCCGTCTTCTGCACCACTCCACCCACCGGTCCGACCCGCCCGGCCGGATCGATGGTCCCGGTGACCGCCACCGTGGCGCCGCCGGTCAACTCACCCTCGGTGAGCTGATCGAGTACGGCGAGGGTGAAGGCCAGACCGGCCGAGGGGCCGCCCACGGCCCCGCTGTCGATGTCGACCAGGAAGTCGAAGTCGGTGGTGAACTGGACCCGATCGGTCGGGCCCACACCGAGGAAGGCGGCCTCGGAATCGTCGGGCTTGGCCCCCAACTCCACCGCCACCGTCGTCTCCCCCGAGCCGTCGTGGGGCTCCACGGTCAACTCGATCTCGTCTCCGGGGGTGAACCCGCCCAGGACCTCGACCAGGTCGCCGCTGCCCAGGACCGGGCGATCGTCGATGGCCACGATGGTGTCGCCGACATCCAGGACGTCCTCCGCCGCCGCTCCCGGCACGAGTTCGAGGATGAGCACCCCGTCGGCGCTGATGGCGTCGTAACCCAGTTCTTCGAGCGCGACGGCGACCGCCACCGACTTGGAGTCGGTCATCAGCTGGAGATTCATCTCGCGATTCTCCTCGGGCGTGCGATCGCCGAGGATCAGTTCCTCGGGCACGATCTCAACGTCCTCATCGGTCTGCAGCCACAGGTATTCCCAAAGATTCGGTCGCTGCCGGACCCGCACCGTGGTCAGCAGCAACTCTCCATCACTCGGATAGGACTCGATCCCCTCGACTTCCAACAGTGGCTCGGTGTCCCGGGCCGACCCCGGAACCAGCGCCACGTAGGGGACCTTGAACAGCACGCCACCCAGTACGGCGGCCGCCACCACGAACCCGACCATGGACCCGACCCACTGCCACATGGCCCTGCGGACCGCCCGTTGGCGGGCCGAGCTTGGGGATAGGATCTCGTCGGGCTCTGCCATCATCCTCCACTATCGGATGGTCCGTTGACGGAGTACAGACGACGTTACTGCCCGATACCGAAAGGTCGTTGAAAAAGGATGACGCAGCACGCAGTCGAGGGATCGTGGAGCGGATCTCGCACCCCACTGTGGCGGCGGGTGACGGCACTGTTCACCCTGGGCTCGGTCGTGATCACCATCGGCATCGGACTGGCCTTCGTCATCGGGGCCACTGCGTTGCTGATGCTGTTCGTCCTCGAACGAGCCATCGCCGGCTGACCCCTCGGGGCGGCCGGGCTCCGGTCAGCGTCCGAACAGACCCCGACGGGCGGCCCCGTTGCCGGCAACGGCCCCGGCGTCGGACATGTCGGTCACGTCGCCCAGTTCGTCGCCGTCCATGCCCACCATGCCGGGCTCCATCATCTCGAAGGCCGGGTCGTCCATGACGCCCAGAGCCTCATCGGTGACGTCGACGGTCGGCCCGGACGGCACGGCGGCCATGGGGGGCGGCGCGGCCAGGACCTCACCACCGGGCATGGACGAGGCCAGCTCGACCCGGAAGTAGGGTCGGTACTCGAACTCGACCTCCTCCAACCGGAAGATGCGGGCGTGCTCCACGCCATCCTCGTTACGCATCTGCTCGACGAATGTGACAGCATCGTGAATGTCTTCCGCCTGCTGGTACCCCGGCTTACCGTCAGCACCTCGGTAGATGACCATGTGTGACACGTGAAACCTCCCTGATTTCGTGTTAACGACCGTCAAGCATCGAAAACGACGGGCGACGGGCCGCTGTTGACCCTCAGCATTCCAGATTCATGGCCAGAAACCAAAAGAAACGAAAGTGAAACATTCACCGCGATCCATCGCCATCGCTGGACACGGATCGACGTCCGGGGCGGTGGTCGAGGCGCTCGCCTCCCCCGATCCGGTCCTCCGCCGGACCGCCCTGGGGGCGGCCCGGCGATCCGGACTGTTGGACCCGGAGGGTCTGACCTCCTATTTCACCGACACCGACGAGCGGGTTGCCGGCCGGGCCGTGGCCCTCGCCGCCCGAATCGGAGCCGACGACCCGGCCGCGGCCACCGTGGCCGACCGCCTCGTGCCGTTGCTGAGCGGACCCCTGGCCGAGGCGGCGGCGTTCGCCCTGGGTGAGCTGGAGATCGCCACCGACGAGGTGGTGGCGCCGCTGGAGGCGATGGCCACCGCCCATGACGACGCCCTGTGCCGGGAGTCGGCGGTGGCCGCGCTCGGAGCCCTCGGCCGTGGACGTGAGGCGGTGCTGGCCGCACTGGACGACATCGCCACCGTCCGGCGGCGGGCCGTCATCGCCCTGGCCGCCTTCGAGGGCCCCGAGGTCGACCGGGCGCTGGCGGCTGCGGTGGAGGACCGGGACTGGCAGGTCCGCCAGATCGCCGAGGACCTGATCGACCCCGGCCCGCTCGACGGGGATGGTGAACTCGACGGGTCCGGTGACGAAGACCCCCGGGCCGGGCTCTAGGCGCCCGAACCGCCGTCGGGCTCGCTCTCGACCGCGGTGATGTGCTGGGGTTCCAGCCCCCAACTCGAACCCTCGGACCAGTCCTCCCGCTTCCAGATGGGCACCGTGGCCTTCAGCGTGTCGATGCCGAACCGGGCCGCCTCGAACGCATGGTCGCGGTGGGGGGCCGAGGCGACGACCACGACCGCCGACTCGGTGATGGGGACGACGCCGACCCGGTGCAGCAGCACCATCCGGCCCAGGTCGGGCCAGCGGGTCCGGGCCGCGGCCACGATGTCGTCGAGGCGGGGCACGACCTGGCTGGTGTAGGCCTCGTACTCCAGGCGCGACACCCCCTCCCGGCCCACCGAGTGGTCGCGGGCGGTCCCCGAGAAGGTCACGACGGCGCCACAGGCCGGCAGCACGGCCCAGGCCGAGGCCGCCTCGATCGGGAGCGGCCCGTCGAACAGCCCGGTCCAGGAGTCGCCGTCGGCCGGCGGCGCCCCGTCGGCGTAGTGTCGGTCGGCATCGGTCACGGCGCCATCGTAGTGGACCTCGCCCAGGGGGCCGAGCGGGGGCCCGGGCCCATGCGGGTGCCTCCGCCCAGGGGGGCGCGATCGTCCGTCGGCGGACGGGCGGTACTGTTGCGTATCGTGCGGTCCGAGGACGAAGACGACCCGGAGACGGGCGGTGGTCCCCCACCCGACCCGTCTCTGCGGGAATGGCGCCATCCGTCGGAGATCGCCGCCGCCGCCTCGGCCGCAGCCCGCGACGCCCGGCCCCAGACCGGCGCCAGGACCCTGGTTCCGACCCTGGCCGCCCTCGCTGCGGTCACGGCGGTCGTCGGGATCGGGGCCGTGGTGGCATCGACGATGATGATCGGTGGGGGCCAGATCCGCCTGAGCGGGGGACCCTCGGGTACCTCACTGCTCCCCGGTGTGGCCGCCGGTCTCGACCTGGGCAACCGGACCTCCACCACTCCGGCCCCGACCTCGACCACGGTCGCCGTCGCCACCACGCCGACCACCACCGCGCCCGAACCGGTGGCCGAGGCGGACCCCGGCCGCCTGGTCGACGGCATCTTCGCCAACGTGATCCTGCCGCCGAGCGAGCCGACGGCCGCCGATCCCGACGGGACCACGCCGGCGCCGGACGACGGCGAGCTCTCCAGCGGCGGCGTCCCGGGCCCCGATGATGGTCGAACGGTCGATGACGCCGCCGGTGGCGTACCCCACCGGCTCGGTGGCTTCGCCGTGATCGGGAGCCACGTCTTCACCAGCGCCGCCGCCATCGACGGCCAGCGAGATCTCGCCCTGTCGGTCGGAGGCGACTGGATCGGCTTGGAACTGCTCGGGGTCGACAACCTGACCGACCTGGCCGTGTTCCGTCCCGACGCCGGCAGCGACGTCGAACTGACCTCGCTGTTCCCGCCCCCGACGACGGGGACCGACGAAACCGACGGCGGTCCGCCGCCGACCGGGGTCGAGGTCACCGAGCCGACCACGGCCCCGGCGGGGCAGAAGGCCGAGACCGAAAGCCCGGGGGCGGCCCAGGTCGAGACGACCGACGGTGACGGCCGGGTCACCACCACGACCGGTGGCGACGGGGCCGAGTGGCTGCCGCCCCAGCGCAGCACCACCCAGCCGACGATCACCACGACGACGGCCGCCACCTCCGGCCTTCCCGGCCTGCCCCTGGGTGCCACCGTCCGACTCCTGCTGACCGGCACCGACGCCGGGGGCGAGGTCGACGCCTACCTGGTGGGCCCGAAGGAACGGGCGATCGCCTCGACCGGTCTCCCGGTCTACGGCGTATGGCTGATCAGCACGACGGTCACCGAGGGCCTGGCCGGGACACCCGTGGTCGACGCCGACGGTCACCTGGTGGGGGTGCTGGCCGACTCGACCGGGGCTCTGGCCACCGTCGTCCCGGCCGCCACCATGATCGAGGTCGCAGCCGGTCTGGAGCGGTGGGGCATGGTCTCGCCGCTGTGGCTGGGGGTCAGCGGCACGCGAGCCCCCACCGGCGGCATGCACGTCACGACGGTGGAGGCCGACAGCCCGGCCGAGCGGGCCGGGCTCCAGGTCGACGACGTGATCCTGGAGTGGGGCGGGATGAGCGTCGTCGACGCCCACCACCTCCGCCACCTCGTCCGCTACCAGGAACTGGGCGACGAGGTGCTCGTGACCATCGACCGTGATGGGCGCCGCCGTTGGCTGAGAATCGAGGTGGGCGGCCACCCCGACCTGGACGACGACGCCTTCCCCGTCGACGCCGGTACGGACGCCGAACCGGTCGACCGGGGCTGACGGCCCGGTTCCCCCGCCCTCAGCGGGACCGTACGGCCCATCGGGCTGCCGCCCCGACCGCCGCCATCGCACCGGCCGTGGTCAGCCCAACGGCCCCGAGGGCGAACTCCTGGCGCCGCCTGACCCAGACCGAGCGGAGCCACGGCGTCGGTGTGCTCACCACCATGGCCTCCTGATTGGTGTGGCCCGGCACCCAACCCTCGGCCCGCAACCGGTCGTTGGCCACCACCCACGGATGGCGGACGTAGGGAACCAGTCCGGCCGCCTCGTCGGGGCGCACCAACGGACCGACGACCCGGGCCACGGCGGTGGCCACCGGGGGTCTCGGCAACTCGATCTCGGACAGCAGCCGACGGAACTCGTCGGGCTCGATCCAGTGGTCGGGGGCCACGTTGTACACGCCGGTGAGCTGCCGGGTGGAGACGAGGGCCACCGCCGAGGCCAGGTCCTGGTGATGGAGGAACTGGACCGGGGCGTCGACCTCGTCGTCCCGAAGGGCGATGGCGGTCCGCAGTGACGTGGCCACATAGCTCGACCGGTCCTCGGAAAGCGCCGTCGCCGGCCGGAGCACGGCCACGTCGACGCCGTGCTCGTCGGCCCAACGTTCGGCCCGGTCCTCGACCGCCGCCTTGACCAGGGCGTAGCGCTGACCCGGGTTGGGACGCCGGGGGTGGGACTCGGTCAGGGGCACCGGGTTCGAGGGCCGGGCGCCGTAGACCAGCGCCGAGGACAGCACGACCAGGTGTCGGGCCCCGACCCGGCGGGCCCCGTCGAGAACACCGTCGAGGGTTCGCAGCGCCACGTCGGGATCGGCCCGCCGACCGGGATCCTCGGCCAGGTGGACCACCGACTCGGCCCCGGCCAGGAGCCGGGCCTCCGGGCGCGACACGTCGCCCTGACGTCGTTCGACCCCGTCGTCGGGCCGCATCGGCACCCGGTCGACGGCGATGACCTGGACCCCGGACTCGGCCGCCAGCAGTGAGACCACCCGACGGCCCACCGTCCCGGCCGCCCCGGTCACCGCGATGACGGTCACTGGCCTACCATTTCCCTGTGAGCTCTTCGGACGTCCCCGGCGATCGCCCCTTCTTCGACCTCGGCAACCTCTTCGGTTCGCTCCAGGGTCGCGATCCCTGGACCAACGCGGCCGAACTGGCGGCCACCATCGCCTCCGAGGGCACCCCCGAGGCCAACGTCGACCCGCTGGTCCGGATGGCGGTCGAGGAACTGGTGCGGGTGGCGGAGCTCCACGTGGCCCAAGCTACGGGCATATCCCTACCGTCCAACACCGCGGTCGAGCCGGTCACCAGGACCGAATGGACCCGGCGCAGCCTCGACACCTACCGGCCGTTCTTCGAGCGGTTCGGCGAGGCCGTCGGGGCCGGGATGGCCGACCAGGACGATGCCGCGGCCGGCGACCCTCTGGGCGCCATGTTGGGTCAGGTGTTCGCCGCCATGGGGCCCATGCTGGTGTCGGTCAGTGCGGGCTCGATGCTCGGCCACCTCGGCTCCCGGGCCCTGGGCCAGTACGACCTGCCGATCCCCCGCGACAGCCGCACCGTTCTGGTGGTCCCGGCATCGATCGACGCCGCAGCCGAGCAGTGGGACGTACCGGTCGACGAACTCCGGCTGTGGGTGCTGCTCCACGAACTGTCGGCCCACGCCGTCCTCTCCGTGCCCCACGTGAAGAAGCAGCTGCAGGGTCTGCTGTTGGACTTCGCCGCCGCCTTCCGGCCCGACCCGGAGGCCATCGGCGAACACTTCGGCGCCCTGGGCGACCTCAACGACCTGTCACGCCTGGGCGAACTCAGCGAACGGCTGAACGACCCCGACACCCTGCTGTCGATGATGCGCTCGCCGGTCCACGACCTCCTGGTGCCGCAGTTCGACGCCCTGGTGGCCTCGATCCTGGGCTTCGTGAGCCACACGGTGGCCGAGATCGGGCGGCCCCTCATCGCCAACATCGACACCATCAGCGGCCAGTTCCGGCAGCGGTGGATCGACGTGGCCCCCGCCGACCGGTTCATGGAGCGGCTGCTCGGCCTGGAGATCACGGCCGACACCCTGTCCCGGGGCGACCGCTTCATCGACGGGATCGTGACCCGGGCCGGGGACGAAGGTCTGGCCCGACTGTGGGCCGACGAACTCGACCTGCCGACCGCGGCCGAGGTCGACGCACCCGGGCTGTGGTTGGCCCGGATCGGACTCGACGGCGACGTCGATCAGATCTCGGCCGAGGTGCCCGACGACCTCTCGGGGCTCGACGAACTCTGAGTCCTGGCATCGGTGCCCTCGCGCCGCCGGAGGCGGCCCACGGCGTCGGTGCCGTCCTCCACACCGACCCGGACCCGATCCCGAACCCCGGCCAACGAGTCGTCGGTCAGCAGGGCCCGGGGATTGGGGTGGCGGCCGAACCAGTACGACAGGCCGACGAACAGGGCCGAGGCCGCGACCAGGATGTAGCCGAGACGGGCCGGCACCGGGAGCACCACCGGTAGCAGGGCGCCCACCACCCAGAACAACTGGAACCGGCTCTCGAAGCGGCTGAACGATCGGCCGAGGTTGGCCCGGGGGGCGTCACGCTGGACGATGGCGTCGAACGACTGCTTGCCCCCGGTCCCGGCCAGGGCCAGGGCCAGGCCGACGATGAAGGCTCCGCCGACCCCGGTCGAGACGGTGGCCAGGGCGGCGAAGGCGGCCAGGGCCAACAACGCAAAGGCCAGGATCCGCTCCTCGGGGAAGCGGCCCCGGAGCCGGGGAACGAGAAGGGCCCCGGCCAGGCCTCCCAGACCGACCCCGGTGAGAGCCACTCCGAAGTGCCAGGGCGGAGCCCCGCCGGTGGCCAGGTCGAGCGGCTCCAGCCCCAGGCCCTCGCGCACCCGGTGGCCCATCTCGACGCCGGTGGCCGTCGGGCCGGGGTCGATCCCGCCCCGGAGGGTGAAGGCCAGCAAGAGGGTGATGAATCCGGCCACGCCCCGCAGGTAACCCATGGCACTGGCGGCCAACACGATCCCGGAGCCGCGCAACTCGGCCCGCTCCTCGGGATCGGCCGGCGTCGGCGCCACCTTCACGGCCGGGATGCGCAGGGCCATCGTCGCCGCCGCCAGATAGACGGCGCAACCGAGACCCAGCACCCAGGCCGACCCCCCGAACCGGAGCAACAGGACGCCGGGGGCGCCGGCCAGACCGGTCGACACCCCGGCCAGGATCGACAGTCGGGCGTTGGCCCGGACCAGTTCGTCCTGATCGGCCACGGTGGAGGGGACGAGGGCGCTCTTGGCGATGGCGTGGGTCTTGCCCATGACCAGCATGGAGAAGGCCAGCGGGAACAGCAGCGGACCGTGCACGTAGCGGACCAGGGCGAACATGAGCCCCGCCCTCACCAGGGCGGCCGCCACCACCATGTAGCGGTGTCCGCCCCGGACCCGGTCCATGAGCGGACCCAGGAACGGGGCCACCACGGCGAACGGGGCGATGGTGAGCACCAGGTAGGCGGCCACCCGCCACCGGGCGTCGTTGGGGTCGACGTTGAAGAAGAGCGAGTCGGCCAGGGCCACCGCCAACAGCGCGTCCCCGGCCGCCGAGAGGCCGTGGGTCCGGGCCAGGCGGGTGAACCCGGGACCGAGCCGGCGGCCCGAACCCGCCGCCCTCGACCCGACCATCCGCTGCATTCTCCGATCCTACCGATGTGGCCGCAGCCGCTCGAAGCGAACCGGATGGATCCGACCGGTCCGACCGGCCGGACCGGTCGGGCCGATCGCCACCACCGCCCCGCTCAGGGCCGCGGTCGCTCGAACTTGTAGCCCAGACCCCGGATGGTCACGATCCGCGACGGGCTGGAGGGCTCCTCCTCGACCTTGGAGCGAAGGCGCTTGATGTGCACGTCCAGGGTCTTGGTGTCGCCCACATAGTCGTGGCCCCAGACCCGGTCGATCAGCGCATCTCGGGACAGCACCAGGCCGGCGTTCTCCATCAGGAACCGCAGGAGCTCGAACTCCTTGAGCGGCAACTGGACCTCGTCACCCCGGATGACCACCTCATGGCGGGACGGGTCGATCGACACGTCACCGACCACGATGGCCTCGTGGGTGGCCACCGTCGGCGACCCGTCCTCCTCGATCTCCCCCTCCTCGGGTTCCGAGCGACGGAGCACGGCCCGCATCCGGGCCACCAACTCCCGCATCCGGTAGGGCTTGGTGACGTAGTCGTCGGCCCCGACCTCGAGCCCGACCACGGTGTCGACCTCGGCCGATTTGGCCGTGACCATGATGATCGGCACTTGGGACTTGGACCGCAGTTCGCGGCACACGTCCACCCCCGACACCCGGGGCAACATGAGGTCGAGAAGGACGAGATCGGGGTCGACCTCGTCGAACCGGGCCAACCCCTCGGCACCATCACGGGCGACCTCGACCCGGAACCCCTCCTTCGACAGGCCGACGGTGAGGGCGTCGATGAACGCCTCCTCGTCCTCGACCAGCAGGACCACATGTTCAGCCACGGGCGGACTCCATCCTTCCCAACTCTGATGTACTGCGATTGCCGCCGTGCACCTCGGACAGCGGCAGCGTGAGGGTGAAGGTCGAGCCCTTCCCCTCCTCGGAATGGACCGAGACCGTTCCCTGGTGGTTGATGGCCACGTGCCGAACGATCGACAGGCCGAGGCCGGTGCCGCCCGTCACCCGGCTCCTGGCGTCGTCAACCCGGTAGAACCGTTCGAAGATGCGATCGACGTCGGACTCGGGAATCCCGATCCCGGTGTCGCTCACCTCGAGCCGGGCCGTGGTCGGTTGGCGGCGGATCGCCACCTCGACCTCGCTGCCCTGACCGGAGTACTTGATGGCGTTGTCCAGGAGGTTGGCCACGGCCGAGATGAGCTGGCCCTGGTCGCCTTCGGTGAACACGGGCCCCGGCGTCGATTCGGGCGGGGTGACGATGGCGATCTGGCGGCGCTCGGCCGCCGACTCCGAACGCTCGATGGCCAGCCGGAGCACCTGCTGCAGGTCGACCAGGTCGGGCTCGTCGATCGAGCCGGCCTCCAGGGTCGACAGGGCCAGCAGGTCCTCGATCATGTCGCCCAGGCGCATGGCCTCGTCGTGCAACCGGCCCGACAGCCGCTCGACCACTTCGGGGTCGTCGGCATCGCGCAGGGTCTCGGCCAGAACGCCGATGGCACCGATCGGGGTTCGGAGCTCATGGCTCACGTTGGCCACGAAGTCCTTGCGGACCCGGTCGATCTGATGGGCCAGGGTCACGTCCTCGATCACCACCACCGAACCGGTGAGGACGTCGTTCTCATAGGTCGGGGTCGCCCGGAGCTGGAGGCTCCGGGACGGCGGGCCGTAGATGTCCACGGTCCGCTCCTCGGCCCGGCCGACGGTGGCGGCGGCTATGACCTCCCGGATCTGGGCCGCGACCAGCGCGTTGCCGTGCCGGGCCTCCTGGAACTTCTCGGCGAATCCGTTGCGATACACCATCTCGCCCCCGGGGTCGGTCACGACCACACCCAGGGGCAGTGCCCCCAGGGCCCGGTCGATGCGGGGGTCACCGGCCCACGGCGAGTGCTCCACTTGTTCCAAGGCTTCCTCCAAGACGTTCGTCGCCTGCGCCGCTGGATACCGCCCCGCCGATCGCTGCCGCCATCGCTGCCACACCATCCCCACGACCCCGCCCGCGCCGAGGGCGCCCAGGGCGATCAGGGTCGCCTGGACGCTCGACACGAGCAGTGGGGGTGACAGCGCTCTCGTCAACCGGGCCCCTCCCTGGCCGGGAGCACGACCGCCCCCGGGTCGGAGATCACGTCGTGCCGGTGCTGCTGGCGCAGGGCGCCGTTGTGCTCCGGCAACCAGCCGGTGACCATGTAGGTCACCCGCTGGCCGATGTTGACGGCGTGATCGCCGATGCGCTCGTAGTAGCGGGCCACGAGGGCCAGCTGGACTGCGGCGGCGAGATCTATCTCCTCCCGGGAATGGGCCTCGAAGATGGCGGCCACCATGTCCCGGTTCAGTTGGTCCAGTTCGTCATCCACGTCGTCGAGGGCGGCGGCCAGGGCCACGTCGGCGTCGGCGTAGGCGTCGAGCGACAACCGGAGGAGTCGGTTGGCCCCGTTGCTCATGGCCGTGACCACCCCCCGGATGCGCGGGCTCAGAGGCGACCCGTACATGCGCCGGGCCGCCTTGCACACGTTGATCATGAGGTCGGCCGACCGCTCCAGCTCGGCCACCAGCTTGAGCACGGTGACGATCCGGCGCAGCTCGCCCGCCTTGGGGGCCTGGCGGGCGATGATCGAGTAGCAGGTCTCCTCGACCTCGATGGCCAATTGGTCGATGGCGTCGTCGTACTGGACCAGTTCGCGGGCCAGCTCCAGGTCGCCATTGAGCATCACGGCGGTACCCCGGGGCACCGTCTCGCACACCATGGCCCCGAGCTGGATGAGAACGGCGTCGAGTTCCTCCAGCTCCCGCTGGAAGACCAGACGCCCGGCCGGGTTCGAACCCTCGGCCCGTTCGATCACCACCGCCTCACCAGCTGACCTCGTCGGCCAGGTACACGGGGTCGCCGGTCACCAGGTAGCGGAGCCGGCAGGCCATGATCTGGGTGTGGTCGCCGATGCGGTCCAACGAACGACCGATGGCGATGGCGGCCAGGGCCACCCGCACCGAGTCGGGCCCGTCCAGGTCCATGATGTGCTGAACCAGGGGGTCGGCGTAGTCGGCCAGGGGGTCGTGATCCTTGATCCGCTCCAGGGGATCCACCGACGACGCCGACCAGCCCTCCTGGACCGCCTCGTAGCGCTCGACGACGGCGTCGGCCAGCCGCAGCAGGACCTCGTACACGGCGGGATGGCGGGCGATGACGGGCTGGTCCTCGACCGCCTTGGCCACCCGGATGGACAGATCGCCGGCGCGTTCCAGCTCGTGGAGCATCCGGATGACCGACACCACCAGCCGCAGGTCGCCGGCGACGGGGGCCTCGCGGGCCAGCAGCTGATAGCACTGCTCGGTCAACGACACCTGCATGTCGTCGATGGCGTCGTCGGCCGCGATCAGCTCGGCGGCGACCTCCACATCGCCGGTCCGGAGCACCTCGCGAGCCCGGTGCACCGATTCCCGGACGAGTAGGGCCATCACCTCCACCTGAAGGCGAAGACCATCCAATTCGTCCGAGAGTCCGGTGCGTGGCATCCCCGTATTGTTCCCTTTTTGATCAGCCGAAGCGACCGGTGACGTAACTCTCGGTCCGCTCGTCCTCCGGATTGGAGAAGATCTTGTCGGTCATGTCGTACTCCACCAGGAGGCCGGTCCGACGGTCGTTCTCGCTGTCGAGCTCGGCGGTGAAGAAGGCCGTGCGGTCGCTGACCCGGGCCGCCTGCTGCATGTTGTGGGTCACGATGACGATCGTGTACTCGGTCTTGATCTCGTGCATGAGATCCTCGATGTACCCGGTGGCGATGGGGTCGAGGGCCGAGCACGGCTCGTCCATGAGCAGGACGTCGGGGTTGGTGGCCACGGCCCGGGCGATGCACAGTCGCTGCTGCTGACCGCCCGAGAGGCCAAGGGCCGAGTCCTTGAGCCGATCCTTGACCTCGTCCCACAGCGCCGCCTTCTGGAGCGACGACTCGACGATGCCGTCGAACTCACTCTTGGACACGCCAGCGATCCGGGGGCCGTAGGTGATGTTGTCGTAGATCGACTTG
The DNA here is from genome assembly GCA_965263455.1 of Acidimicrobiales bacterium. Taxonomy (GTDB): domain Bacteria; phylum Actinomycetota; class Acidimicrobiia; order Acidimicrobiales; family SZUA-35; genus CADEDH01. The sequence continues at coordinate 3,221,735 of CBDHHN010000004.1, read as the reverse complement.
GGGAAGGGGTTGGGCTTCTGGAACACCATCCCGATCCGGCGCCGAACCTCAACCGGGTCGACCCGGTTGTCGTAGAGGTTGACGCCGTGGAACCCGACCTCGCCTTCGACCCGGGCCGTGGGGATCAGGTCGTTCATCCGGTTGAGCGACCGGAGCACGGTGGACTTGCCGCAACCGCTGGGGCCGATCATGGCCGTGATCTCGTTCTGGCGCACCGCCATGTTGACCTCGCGCACGGCCCGGAAGGTGCCGTAGTACACCTCGAGGTTCCTGATGTCGAGGACGGTGTCGGCGTTCGTCGCACCGTTGCCGTCGGTGACGACGACGTCGTCGGTCTCGGTGGCGGCTTCGGTGGTGGTGTCGGTTTCGGTGCTGCTGCTCTGGTTCATCGTGGGTCCCGCAATCTGTGGAGGTGAGAGTGAGAGGTGGCTAGTGGTCGGAAGAAGGGTGCTCGGGCGGTCGTGGCGGGGTGGGGCTCAGGCCTCACGCCGCTTCTCGAACCGGTTCCGCAGGACGATGGCCACGCTGTTCAGCAGGACCACGAACAGGATCAGGATGACGATCGCCGCCGCCGCGGCATCGACCTTGAACCCTTCCTGGGGCTGCTTGGCCCAGGTGGTGATGATGATGGGCATGGCCGTGAACCGCTCCCGGACCTGGGTCACGTCCCACCAGGCGGGGATGTTGGTCAGGAAGCCCGTGGTCGTACCGACCAGGATCAACGGCGCCGCCTCGCCCGCGGCACGGGCGATCGACAGCAGCGTGCCGGTGAAGATGCCCGGAGCGGCGTAGGGCAGCATGTGGTCCTTGATGACCTCCCACTTGGTGGCGCCCACGCCGTAGCCGCCCTCCTTGAGGGCCTGGGGAACCGAGCGCAGCGACTCGGCCGTCGTGATGATCACCACCGGCAGGACCAGGGCTGCCAGGGTGAGCCCGGCCGCCAGCGGCGTGCTGCCCCCGGTGATCCAACCGATCCCGACGCCGTTGACGAAGATGGTCAGGCCGAGGATGCCGTAGACGACCGAGGGGACCCCGGCCAGGTTCCGGATGTTGATGTCGATGAAGTTGGTCAGCCGGTTCTTGGGGGCGTACTCCTCGAGGTAGATGGCAGCCCCGATACCCAGAGGGAAGGCGACGAGGGCCACGATCATGCACAGGTAGAAGGTGCCCCGAAGTCCCTGGGCGATACCGGAGATCTCCGGTTGCGAGCCCAGGCCGGTGGTCATGAAGTCGCCCAGCCGGGTGGTGATGACGTCCCAGCCGTCGATCAGCACCTGGCTCATCAGCACGATGAGGACCAGGAGGGAGATCAGCAGCGACAGCAGGAGCGAGATCTGGAAGACGGTGCCCCGGATGTCGGTCTTGCGGCCGAGGCCGGCAAGCGTGTCGCCGGCCAGGTCCGCCGCGCTCTTGGGAAGGGAAGTTGCAGCCATCTCAGTACTCCTGACGGAAGCGGCGGACGAAGCGGTCGGCGATCAGATTCAGGGCCAAGGTCATGAGGAACAGCAGGAGCCCTACGAAGAACAGGCTCTGGAAGGTCGGACCCTGACCGGCGACGTTGTCGGTGCCGGAGGCCACCGAGGCCATGGCGGCCGTCATGGTCAGACCCGGGTCGAGCGGGTTGAAGGCCCGGATGGCCGAGTCGGCGGCGCCGCCGGCGATGAACACCACCATGGTCTCGCCGATGGCCCGGGAGATGGCCACGATGAAGGCGGCGGTCAGACCCGACAGGGCCGCCGGCAGCACGACCCGGATGGTGGTCGTCATCTTGCGGGCCCCGAGTCCTGACGACGCCTCCCGCAGCGAGCGGGGAACGGCGGCCAGGGCGTCCTCCGAGATGGAGGCGATCAGGGGAATGGTCAGCAGGCCCACGCCGATGCCGGCGGCGGCCAGGTTGGCCGGGGCGGCATCGGAGAACAGCCGGCCGATGATCTCGGGGGCGATGAACCGGAGGGCGAAGTAGCCCAGCACCACCGACGGGATACCAGCCAGGATCTCCAGGATCGGCTTGAGAATGCGCCGGACCCGGGGGTTGGCGTACTCCGAGAGGTAGATGGCGGCCGCCAGCCCGAGGGGCGTGGCCACGATCATGGCGATCAGGGTCACGTTCAAGGTGGCCACGATGATCGTCGGGAGGTCGAAGATGTTGCGCCGGGGGAACCACCCCAGCTGGCCCCAGGTGGTCGACCAGTCCACCTCGGTCATGAACTTGAGGGCCTCGAAGACCAGCGAGTACACGATCAACACGCTGATCAGGATCGAGATTGCGGCCGTGGCGAACGCCACTCGACCGACTATGGCTTCACGCCGCTTGCGCCGGGGGTTGCCCTCCAGCTCCGAGATGTCCCACTGTGCCACTGTCATGGCTGCTGCTCCGTCATGTCGTCGCCGCTCCCCGGCCCCTACTCGATCTTCCCGCGTTGTTCGTTTGTGTTGGTCATAGACCACAACGGGGCCCACGATCTCAGATCGCAGGCCCCGTTGCCATGTCTACATTCTGGGTTTCAGCCCAGCCGAGCGCCAGTGGCGGATCAGCGGCCTTCCCAAGCGCCGCGAGTCTCGGCCTTGGAGTCGTCGGTCAGGGTGACGTAGCCGACGCTGGAGGCGGCCTCGTCCAGACCGAAGGTCATGTAGTAGTCGACGAAGTCGGCGAGAGCCGGGCTCTCGGCGGCCTTGTCGGAGTTGATGTAGATGAAGAGGTCACGAGCGATGGGGTACTCGTTGGAGGCGATGGTCTCCGGGGTGGGAGCAACGCAGTCGCCGCCCTCTTCCTCCGAGATCTCCAGCAGCTTCACGCCCGAGGCCTCGACGGCGAAGGCGAAGCCGACCCAACCGAAGCTGGTGTCGTTGCTGCTGATGGTCTCGATGATGACGTTGTCGTCAGCGGCGCTGGAGTAGTCGGGACGGGTGGTGGCGTCCTGCTCCCGCTCCTCGGCGATGTCCTCGAGGGCGATCTCGATGAAGCTGTCGTAGGTGCCGGACTCGGTACCGGGGGCGCTGATCACCAGATCGGCGGCGGGCAGGTCGCCACTACCACCGACCTCGCCGTTCAGGGCGTTGGCGGCGTCCCAGGTGGTGAAGCCGGTCGACTCGGGGCCGACGATCGAGTACAGGTCGGGGAACGACAGGCAGTCGATGGCGCCGTTGGCCTCGCTGGTCATGACGGCGATGCCGTCCACGGCCACCTTCAGCTCGACGTAGTTGATGCCGTTGGCCTCGCAGTCAGCGGCTTCCTCGTCCTTGATCTGGCGGGAGGCGTCCGAGATGTCGGTCTCGCCGGTGCAGAACAGCTTGAAGCCGTCACCGGTGCCGGGACCCGACACCGAGACGTTGACGTCGGGCTGGAGCCCGGCGTAGGACTCGGCCACGGCGACCGAGATGGGCTCGACGGTCGAGGAGCCGGAGATCACGATCTCACCGGAGAGGCCCTCGTCTTCCATGGCCTCAGTGGTGGTGGTGGTCTCCTCGGCCTCGTCGTCGGAACCTTCTTCGGTACCGGCGTCGGCCTCGGTGGTGTCAGTGCTCGTGTCTTCTTCGTCATCGCTGCCGCAGGCGGCAGCAACAAGGGCGAAGGCGAACAGCAAAGCGAGCGCCTTCAGCAGCGATTTAAGGGTCAAGGGTCTCTCCTCGTTCGTCCGGCACCCATTGCCGGAACCGGTTGCACGCCGAAACGCTACGGATGGTGAGTTACACCGCAACCCAATGGATGTGAACGTACGGTAAACGAACACCTAACAGTCGGGTCGTCCAAATGTGTCCTGGTACCCGATCCGCAACACTCGTCACCCGGGTGTGAAGATGGTCACCGACATGTGGCGATCGAGCAACAGTCGATGCGGTATCGACCCCATTCGGTAGTAAATGGTGGGTCCGGCCCGGACCCTGTGGATCACGCCCCTTGACCACTGGAATAGTGAAAGGACGACGTGTGATGACCGTCGAGCCGTCCAAACTCGTCGCCGAATTCGTGGGGACCGCCTTCCTTCTGGCCGCCGTCGTGGGTTCGGGGATCATGGCCCAGCGGCTGACCGACGACGTTGGCCTCCAACTGCTCCAGAACGCCTTCGCCACCGCCGGCGTGCTCACCGCACTGATCCTGGCCCTCGGTTCGGCCTCGGGCGCTCACTTCAACCCGGCCGTCACCCTGGCCGAGCGTCTGTTGGGCGGAATCGACACCCCGACCGCCCTGGCCTACGTGGTGGCCCAGGTCACCGGTGGGGTCGCCGGGGTGGTGACGGCCAACCTGATGTTCGATCTGCCTGCGGTCGAGTGGTCGACCACCGACCGTTCGGCCGGCCACCTGGTTCTGGCCGAGGGCGTGGCCACCATCGGCCTGCTGTTGGTGATCTTCGGTGTGGTGCGGTCCGGCCGGGGAGCCATGGTGGCCTACGCCGTCGGCGGCTACATCGCCGGGGCCTACTACTTCACCTCGTCCACCAGCTTCGCCAACCCCGCGGTCACCGTGGCCCGGATGTTCTCCGACACCTTCGCCGGCATCGAGCCGGCCTCGGCCCCGGCCTTCGTGGCCGTCCAGCTGGTGGCGGCGGTGGCGGCGGTGGCCCTGATCCGGATCCTCTACCCCCGGGCCGCCGACCCCGACGGCGAGGCGAACCCGACCCCTCAGGCCTGACCGGGGGAGGCGGGCCGGTCGACGGCCGACGGCCGGCTCCGGGGGGCGTCGGCCGGCACGGAGCGGAGCAGCTCGCGGTCGTGATCGTAGCTCAACAGGAGACGGGCCTCGTCCACGGTCAGCCATCGGATCCGGTCGACCTCGTCGTTCACCCGGAAACGGCCGCCGGTGAGTGACAGGAGCCAGTACCGGACGGTCTTGGGTTGCCCGTCGACCTCGTAGCGGGCGGTCGGCAGCTCCAGCTCGACCTCGCCCTCGAACCCGGTCTCCTCCATGAGCTCGCGCCGCGCCGTCTCGAGTTCGGTCTCCCCCGCCTCGCATTTGCCCTTGGGGAACGACCAGTCGTCGTAGCGGGGTCGGTGGACGACCAGGACCTCGACGCCCGACGGGTCCCGCCGGTAGAGCACACAGCCGGCGGCCCGGATGACCGACTCCCCCCGGTCTCGGGCCGGTGCCGGCTCCAGGAGTTCGAACAGGGCCGCGTCACCTCGTGCGCCCGCCGTCGTATCGGCGCTCGCCGTGGGCTCGGTGTCGGCCTCGGCGGTGGGCGCGGCAGGGCGATCGGTGTCCGCCGGTCGGGCAGGGGACGACGGTTCCACACCGGCGGCCGGGACCCGGGGCCCGGGGGCCGGGGCCGACCCACCGCCGAGTCGGGAGTGGGTGAGGGACCCCGGCTCGGGGCCGGTTCGGGGGAAGGGAGCGATCGTGCTCGGGCCCCGATCGGAGCGACGGTCGAGCCCCGCCGCCTCCCGGCCGCTCGCACCGTCGAGGGCGAACCGCACCGGAGGGCTGGGCGGCCGTCGCAGCAGCGGCGCCCGGGGCTCGGGCGGATGGGCTCGGCTGTCGGCCAGGCGGGCCAGCTCCTCGTGGGCGCTGCGGTCGCCCCCGATCCGGTGGTAGACGTCGTCTTCGCGCAGCTCCCACGAGAGCGCGGTGTCGTCGAGGTTCGTCGTCAGGATCTCGGCCAGGCGCTCCTGGCTGGCCACGTCGTCGACCCGGGCCACCACCTCGACCCTGCGGTCGAGATTCCGGGGCATGAGATCGGCCGACCCGATGTAGTAGGCCGGGATCCCCTGGCCCCCGCCGTTGCCGAAACAGTAGACGCGGGAGTGCTCCAGGTAGCGCCCGACGAGGCTGCGGACGGCGATGTTGTCGGACAGACCGGGCACGCCGGCCCGCAGGCAGCAGATACCGCGGACGATGAGGTCGACGGCGACGCCGGCCCGTGAGGCGGCGTAGAGCCGGTCGATCAGGTCGGGGTCGACCAGGCTGTTCATCTTCATGACGATGCGGCCGGTCCCGGCCGGGGCCGTCATCTCGTTCTCGATCAGCTCCTCCAACGGTCCCCGCAGCGAGTGGGGCGCCACCAGCAACCGCTCGTAGGAGACGTCCCGGCCATAGCCGGTGAGATAGTTGAAGAGCTGGGTCAGATCGTCGCCCACCGCCGGCTCGGCCGTCAGGATCCCCAGATCCTCATAGATCCGAGCCGTCTTCGGGTTGTAGTTGCCGGTTCCGATGTGGCAGTACCGACGGATGCCGTCGCCCTCGGCCCGGACCACCAACGCCGTCTTGGTGTGGATCTTGAGCCCGACGAGTCCGTAGACGACGTGGACGCCGGCCTCCTCCAACCGTCGGGCCCAGTTGATGTTGGCCTCCTCATCGAACCGGGCCCGGAGCTCGACCAGGGCCGCCACCTGCTTGCCCAGTTCGGCCGCCCGGATCAGAGCCTCGATGATGGGGCTGTCGCCCGAGGTCCGGTACAGGGTGAGCTTGATGGCCTGTACCGCCGGGTCGAGCGAGGCCTGGTGGATGAACTCCGAGACCGACGAGCTGAACGACTCATAGGGATGGTGGACGAGGATGTCGGCCTGGCGGATGCGGGCGAAGAGGTCGCGGCTGTCCTCCAGGTCCTGGAGGCGGCGGGGCACCACGGCGGCATCGGGCTCCAGCTTGAGGTCGGGCCGGTCGAGGTCGACCAGTTGCCAGTAACCGCTGAGGTCGATCAGGCCCTGGTGGAGGTAGACGTCCTCGGCCTCCAGGTCGAGCTCCCGGGTCAGCAGCTGGCGCGCCTCCTCCGGCATGGCGTGGTCCAGTTGGAGCCGGATGGCCCGCCCGAACCGACGGCGCCGGAGCTCGACCTCGATGGTCTCCAGGAGGTCGTCGGCGTCCTCGTCGTCGAACATCATGTCGGCGTTGCGGGTGACCCGGAACGGCCAGCCCCCGATGATCTCCATCCCCGGGAACAGCTGGTCGAGGTGGGCCATGATCACCTGCTCGACCGGGACCCAGCGGTCATCGCCCAACTCGATGAACCGGGGCAGGGACGGCGGCACCTTCAAGCGGGCGAAGCGATGACCTCGCTGCTCGCCGTCGTTGACCAGGACGGCCAGGTTCAACGACAGGTTCGAGATGTAGGGGAACGGGTGGCTGGGGTCGACGGCCAGCGGGGTGAGGATGGGGAAGATCCGGTTCTCGAACTCGTGGCGCAGGCGCTTGCGGTCGTTGGGGTCGACCAGATCGTCGACGTCGAGGATGTCGATGCCGTGGGCGGCCAGGGCGGGCACCACGACATCGTCGTGGAGGTACTCGAGGCGCCAGGCCTGGATCTCGATCTCGTCGCGGATGGCGGCCAGCTGGGCCAGGGGGCTGAGCCCGTCGGGAGCGGGCCGGGAGACGCCGGCCGCCACCTGCTCCTTCAGCCCGGCCACCCGCACCTGGAAGAACTCGTCGAGGTTGGAGTCGTAGATGGCGCAGAACTTGAGCCGTTCGAGCAGGGGAAGGCCGTCGTCCTCGGCCTGGGCCAGAACCCGGGCGTTGAAGGCCAGCCAGGAGATCTCGCGGTTGAGGAAGCGTTCGGGGGAGCTGATGAGGGAGTCGTCCACGGGGGCCATGAGGGGTCCTCGGTTACTCGATTGTCCAGTGACGGGGTTCCATCGCCCCCCAGGGGCCGAACTCAAACCAATCGGTCGGCCGCAAGCATCGCGGCGCCGACCGCGCCGGCGTCGTCGAGGCGCTCGGCCAACCGTAGATCACACACCTCAGGGCCCAGCCCCCCGAAGGAGGGCGAGCCCGTGACCTGGTCGACGAAGGATTGTCCAAGCTTGTCTACCACACCACCGCCCAGAACGACCCGCTCGAGGTCGAGCAGGGTGGCCATGTTCCCCAGGGCCAGGGCCAGGGCGTCGGCCGCCTGGGCCATGATCTCGGTCGCCACCTCGTCGCCCTCGTCGAGGGCCCGGGCCAGGTGGCGGGACCGTACCGGGCCGGTCCCGGCCAGGTCGACCAGCAGGTTGCGGCGGCCCTGGGCGGCCAGCTTGCGGGCCCGGCGCTCGATCCCGGCCCGGCCGGCGTAGGCCTCCAGGTGGCCGACGCCGCCGCATCCGCAGTGCCGACCCCCGGGCTTGACCGTGAGGTGTCCGATCTCGCCCACCAGGCCCCGACGACCGGTGGTGAGGCGACCGCCCTGGACCAGGCCTCCGCCGACCCCGGTCCCCACGAAGACCGCGGCCAGATCGTCGACCCCGCGGCCGGCACCGAGCCGGTGCTCGGCCAGGGCGCCGCAGTCCACGTCGTTGCCGACGACGACCGGCCGGTCGAGCCGTTCGGTGAGCCATGCCGCCACGTCGATCGGATGGTCCCAGCCGGCGATGTTGGCGCACCGGGTGACGGTGGCACCGCCGACGACCATGCCGGGGACGCCGACGCCGACGGCGACCGCATCCTCGACGCCGTCGAGTCCCTCGACGGTGTCGGCCACGGCGTCGAGCACGGCGTGCGGCCCACTACCGGGTGTGGCCACCTTGCAGCGGCCTCTCGCCCGGCCGGTGGCCGGGTCGACGAGGCGACTGAGAATCTTGGTTCCGCCGAGGTCTACGCCGACGACGACCGTCACGCCGTCGCCGTCAGGCGCCGGTCCGGGCGCCGCGATCGCCCGATGTCGTGCTTTCGGCGTCGTCCTCGCCGAGATCCCAGTCGACGATGATCAGCTCACGCTCGGCATCGCGGTTGACCCGCTCCCGGTTCCGCCGGAACTGCGGGTCGTGCTTGGGCAGGAGGAGCAGGCGGGCCTGGACCCGGGCCCAGAAGTCGTCCAGCATCTTCTGATCGCCATAGCGGGGCCGCAGCTCCCAGTGGGGGGCGACCGGACCCTGGTACTCGATCGTGACGTGGGCGACCGGTCGCTGTTCCTCTTCGGTGGGTTCCAGGGTGGTCATGGGCTCCACGGTAGCGCCCCGCCCCCGCGACCCGATGATGCCGTGCCGCCCCACGCCGTCGAACGCTCTACGTAGTCTCACATGCACTCAGCGTGTCCAGGGAGAAAATATCGACAACCCGGGAACTAAATGCCCCCCTGCGACGTCTCATGGGGCATGGAATGGATGGCTGACGGCAATTGCAGCAACCACCCGCCGGCGGTGTTCTTCCCCAGCGACGGGGTAGGCGTGGAGATCGCCAAGAAGATCTGTGGCACCTGCCCGGCCCAGGAACGGTGTCTCGACTACGCCCTCGACAACCGGATCGACCACGGCGTGTGGGGTGGAACCTCGGAGCGGCAACGGCGCCGCATTCTGAAGGCCCGCCGGACCCTGACCGAGACCCACTCCTAGGTCCCTCCCGGTCCCCCCTGGGCCCAGGTTCCTGGACCCGGTCCCGGCCCAACCCCACCTGAACGACGAGGCCCCCCGGATCGATCCGGGGGGCCTCGTCGTCGGGTTCCGGCGGCGTCGCCGGTCCGGTGGGTCCGGCATCAGCCCCCGGTCAGGCACTCCAGGGTGATGTCGGTCAGCGTCGCCTCTTCCTCCGCCGTCAGGTCACCGGTGCTCTCCAGCCGCTCGATGCTGAAGTTCTCCTCGATGCCGTCGACGACGCACACGGCGGTGGCCTCGTCCAGACCACCCTCGATCAGGTCGTCGATGGCGTCCTGGCGGTCGTAGCTGCCGCCACATGCGGCGAGACCCAGGGCGGCGGCCATGGCCAGACCAACCAGCTTGGTTCGATTCATCGTTCGGATGTCCTCCCTCGTATGCCCGGTCGGTGCGACTCGGGCCCGTCCAGTCTCGACCGGAGGCGCCACCGCAGCGTCACCTGGGCGAACGTGCCACCGGTCGGGTTGCACGGTAGGCCGATCGGCTTGGAATCCGTATGAGGATCATCGCCCCTGCCCACCGGCCGGTGGCCGACGGCGACCGACCCGCCTCAGGGGGCGGGAAAGCCGAGGCGGCGGGCGACGGTCTCCAACCCCTCCCCCAGCCTGGTCGACAGCGAGCTCCCGAGGTCCGGGGTGCCCTGTTGTCGGCCCAGTCCGACGACCGAGGTCGGCGGCTCCCCGTCGGCGTCGGGCCCGGCCCCGTCGGCCGGAGCAGTGACGACGTCGTCGGCCGGGGCCGGTGTCGGCTGTACGGCGACGGTCACGCCGAGGCCGGCGGCGGCCAGGGCGGCCAGCAGCACCACGGTACGCCCGGCGTGGAGCGGTCGGTGGTCGACGGCGCGGGCCAGGAACCCGGCCGGGGGTTCGACCGGGGGGAGGCGACCCAACAGCCCCGCCACCTCCTGCTCCCACGGCTCGTCGGAGCCGGCGGCGTCTGGGGGACGATCGTTCATGCCGACAGTGCCTCCCGGAGGCGACCGCGCCCTCGATTGATCCTGCTGCGGACGGTCCCGATGGGGATGCCCAGGATGTCGGCGATCTCGGCGTAGGAGTGGCCGATCACATCCGACAGGACGACGGCGGCCCGGTAGTCGGGGGGCAGGTCGAGCAGGAGCCGCTGGAGGTGTTCGGGCAGATCCCGGGCCGCCAACTCACCGTCGATGTCGGTGGTTCCGGCCAGGACCCGCTCCGGGTCGTCGGGCAGGGGCACCGTCGGGCGACGGTTGCGGCTCCGGGTCCGATCGAGGAAGGCGTTGGTGGTGATGCGCGACAGCCAGCCCTCCAGGTTCCCGGGCTGGTAGTTCGCCAAACCTCGACGAACCTTCAAGAGCACCTCCTGGACGAGATCCTGGGCGTCCTGGTGGTTGCCGCACAGGCGGAAGGCCAGGGTGTACAGGAAGCGGCCGTGGTGCTCGGCCACCTCCTCCCAGGTGGGGACGGTCAGCTGCTGGTCAGGCATCGACAGCCGACACCTCAGCGCCAACGACGAACTGACCACCGGACCAACGCCGGCGAGGCGTCGCCGGTTCCCACCGGACGGCGCCCGACAACCGGGCTAGACCGAGTCTTCGGTCTCGTCGTCCTTGGAGCGATTGGCTTCCTCGCTCATCCCGCTGCGGAACTCCCGCTGCGCCTGACCCAGGTTGCGGGCCAGCTGAGGCAGCCGGGAGCCGCCGAAGAGGACGAGGATGATCACCAGGATGATCAGCAGCTCTTGGGGGCGCAGATTAGGCACGGGGTCCAGCTTAACCGGCCGGGGCCCGCCGTGGGCACCGGTCACCCTCATTGTGGCAAGAGTTCACCACCCGGGAACCTGCGGCTCAGCCGCCTCCCGGATCGGATCGGCGACGATCAGGCGGTGTCGGAGGCCGCGGCCGCCCGCTGGCGTTCGAGGGCCCGCTGGCGACGGATCCGGCGCCGTTCCCGTTCGCTCATCCCGCCCCAGATGCCGAACTTCTCCCCGTTGGCGAGGGCGAACTCCAGGCAGTCCTCCCGGACGACGCAGCCTCGACAGACCTCCTTGGCCTCTCGGGTCGAGGCGCCACGCTCCGGAAAGAACAGGTCGGGGTCGACGCCCAAGCAGTTGGCGAACTCCTGCCAGGTCGTGTCGAGCATGAGGTGCTTCCGCCCGATGCGCATTCTTCCTCCTACCGCCTGAACAACCGTTGTTCGCGGAGAATCGAGTCCGGTACACCGCGCCTGCGCCCTGATGGCATCCCCGGACGCCCGCTCGGTGTCAGTCCTTGGTTTCGGCTCACCGGATCATCCGGCGCGCCACTGCGCTGTAATTACAACACTGTAGTCCCGAGAAGACAACCCGCTTGGGTGACAATTCCAGTCCACGCTGTATCGACAATCATGTTGACCGGGGCCCGGATCGACGCACCGGGGCCTGGACCGGGCCGGGCCCGGTCGCACTCAGCCCGACGGCGTCGGAGGTTCCGGCTCGACCAGTCCGGCGCTGAAGGCGGCGATCACGGCCTGCACGCGGTCCCGGACGCCGAGCTTCGGGGTCATCCAAACGTCGTAGGGAACCGGTGCCCGGGCACCGCCCGTGAACGCTCAGGCGCTGCGGCGCCGTCCGCTGACCAGGGTCCGTTTGTGCTCGATGAAGTCGACCAGGACGTAGTCGCCCAGGGTCTCGGGGCTGGTGAAGAAGGCCCGGCCCTGGTTGAGCTCGGTCAGCCGCTCGACGAAGCCCCGGAGTCCGGAGTCGGGGTCGAGCATGAAGGTGTTGATGGTGATCCCGGCCCGGGTGCAACGCATCACCTCGGCCAGGGTCTGCTCGACCGTCTCCCTGGTGGGCGGATAGTTGAAGAACGGGGTGCCGTTGGGCAGGAGGTGGGCCGTCGGCTCACCGTCGGTGATCATGATGATCTGCTTGGTCCCGGTCTGCCTGGCCAGCATCTGGCGACTGAGCTGGAAGGCGTGCTGCATGTTGGTGCCGTAGACGAAGTCCCACGAGACCTCGGGCAGGTCGGCCGGCTTCAGCTCCTTGGCCACCTCGGAGAAACTCACGATGCCCAGGTAGTCGCGGGGGAACTGCGACGAGATCAGGGCGTGCAGGGCCATGGCCACCTTCTTGGCCGGGAGGAAGTTGTCCCGCATCGGCATCGACAGCGACAGGTCGAGCATCAGTACGGTGCTGGAACGGACCTGACGCTCGGTCCGCTCGACCTCGAAGTCGTCCGGCGTGAGCCGCACGGGGGTGCCGCCACCGGTCCGCTGGATGGCGTTGCGCACGGTGCGCTCGATGTGGAGGTTGAACGGGTCGCCGAACTCGTAGGGCTTGGTGTCGAAGTTGCGCTCGTGCCCGGCCCCCGACTGCTCGATGTCGTGCTTGCCCAGCTTGTCGGGGCTGAGCTTCTTGAACAGGTCGCCCAGCGCCTGCTGACCCAGCTGGCGAAGGCCCCTGGGGGTCAGCTCCAGGCGGCCGTCCTTGTTCTGGATGAGGCCGCTCTCCTCCATCATCTGGGCCAACTCGCTGACCCGCTCCAGGCTCTCGGCGCTCTCCTCCCCCAGGAGGCGTCGAACCTGCTCGATGTCGACCTCGGCCAGGGCCTGCGGCGAGGTCCCCTGGCGGAGGAACTGCTCCATCTGATCGAGCTGACCCAGCTCCTGGAGCATCTGTGAGGCGTCGGCGAAGCCCAACGGATCGAAGCCGCTGAAGTCGTAGCTCTGCTCCCACCCCATGTTGGGGAACATCTGCTGCAGGTTCTGACCCAGGCGGCTGAGCTCGAAGTTGAGGTCCATGTCCTCCAGCAACTGGTTGGACAGGTCCATGAGCTGCTGGCGCTGCTCCGGGGTCATCGAGTTCAACATGGCCTGCATGGCCGCCATCTGCTGGGCCATCTGCTCCAGCAGCTCGTCGAGGCTCTGGGGGTTGTCGGGGAAGAAGTCCCCGTACTCCTCCATGAACTTCTCGAAGTCAGGCTCCTCGCCCCGGGCCCGCTGTTCCAGCATGTTGTTCAGCTCGGCCATCATGTCCTTCATGCGGGCCATGTCCTCGGGCGACACGTCCTCCATGGCTCCGGCCATCTGGTTGAACTGCTGCTCCATGAGCTGCTGACGGAGCTGGTCCAACAGGTCGTCGAAGCGTTGCTGCGCCTCGTTCGACTCGAACTCGTAGTTCTGCAGACCCCGGACCTTGCCCGCCAGGTCGTCGGGGAGGAGGTCGAGCTGCATCTGCTTGTTGGCCGTGGTCTCCTTGGCCAACTCGGCGTTGCGCTGGGCATCGGCCGAGGCGTCGGGGTCGCCCAGTTCCATGTCGGCCAGGGCGCCCCGATCCTCCAGGGCCTGGCGCTCCTGAGCCGTCAGCTCCCGCAGCTCGTCGTTGATCTCGTCGTAGACGCCGCCCAGGTCGTGGTTCTCGAGGCGGTCCTGACGCTCCTCCCGCAGGCGCTCCAGCATCTCCCGGATGCCCTGGATCCGCTCCCCGTTGCGGTCCTCGAAGCCCTCCTGCATCAGGCGGCGCAGGGCGGCCATGGGATCGCCGTGGTACATGAGGTCGTCGGTCAGTTCGGCCAGCACGTCCATGGCGTCGAAATCGAAGCCCTTCTGCGTGCCGTCCCAGCGGGAGTAGCGGTAGCGCTGTCCAACCATGTGCGGTCCCGTCGTTCATGGCCGGGGACCCGACGGACCACCGGCTGTCGTGGATCCAGCCTAGGTCAGGGCCGGGGAGCCGGCGCAGTCGTGACCGCGCCCCCGAGGCCCGGGCCCGGCGTTCCACAGGCCCGGCGGCCGCCGGGCATACTGCGGGCATGGCTCCCGTCGACGCGGTCGTGATCGGCTCCGGCCCCAACGGCCTGGGTGCCGCCGCCACCCTGGCCCTGGCCGGGCGGTCGGTGATGGTCTACGAGGGGGCCGACCACCTGGGCGGCGGCCTGGTGACGCGCTCGCTGGGCGAGCCCGGGTGGTTCCACGACCTGTGCGCCGCCGTCCATCCGCTGAGCGCCGGTTCGCCGTTCCTCCGCCACCTGATCGACCAGGGTCTGCTCAGTCACGATCTGTGGGGCTACGCCGAGGTCGAGTACGCCCACCCACTCGATCACGGCGACGCCGCCGTCGCCCTGGCCGACCTGGACGACACGGCGGCCGGTCTGGGGCCCGGTCGCCGGGCCTACCGTCGGCTGCTCGAACCCCTGAGCCGGGACATGGACGCCGTTCTGGTCGACGTCCTGCGGCCGATCGTGGGCCGCCCCCGCCACCTCGGACCCCTGGTGTCGCTCGGGTTGCGCGCCCCGTGGCCCTTCACCTGGTTGGCCCGCACCCTGCCCGGGGCGCGGGCCAAGGCGCTGCTGGCCGGCTGCGCCGCCCATTCGATCATGGCCCTGAACCGACCGGGGACCTCGGCCATCGGTCTGGTGCTGGCCGCCGCCGCCCATCACCGGCGGTGGCCGCTCGTGCTCGGCGGTTCGGGCCGGTTGGCCCGGGAGCTGGCCCGGGTGGTCACCGACCACGGCGGCTCGATCGAGCTGGGCCGTCGGGTCCGGTCGCTGGACGAGTTGCCCCGCCACCGGGTCGCCCTGCTCGACACCAACCCGGCCCAGGTCGCCTCCATCGCCGGCGACCGTCTCTCGGGCCGGGACCGCCGACGGTTGACCACGTTCCGCCACGGCGCCGGTTCGTTCAAGATCGACTACACGCTGGACGGGCCGGTCCCCTGGACCAACCCCGACTGCCGCCGGGCCCTCACCCTCCATGTCGGCGGCGACGCGGCCGAGGTGGTGGCGGCCGAGGCCGAGGTGGCGGCGGGCCGCCATCCTGATCGGCCCTTCGTACTCGTCGTCCAGCCCTCGGTGGTCGACGCCACCCGGGCCCCGTCCGGCCGGCACGTGCTCTGGGCCTACTGCCACGTCCCGGCCCGCTCCACCGTCGACATGACCGACGCCATCGAGGCCCAGATCGAGCGGTTCGCCCCCGGCTTCCGGGACCTCATCCGAACCCGGACCACGGCCGACACCGTGGACCTGGCCGCCCGCAATCCCAACTACGTGGGCGGCGACATCGCCGGCGGGGCCATGACCACCACCGGGCTGGTGTTCCGGCCCGGTCCCCGGCTCCACCCCTACGACACCTCGAACCCCGGCGTCCTGCTGTGTTCGGCCTCGGCCCCACCCGGGGCCGGGGCCCATGCCATGGCCGGACACCTCGCCGCCCGCCGGGCCCTCGGCACGGTCCTGGCCTGACGCCACCCAGCCGCACCGCCTGGCCGATGGGCGGTCGGCCACCCGCACCGTCGGCGGGCCGACCGTCGCCTTACCCTGGGCGGCGATGGAACTGGGTGCCGTGCTGACCTCGACCGAGCTGGAGGGCGTGTCCCCGGCCGCCGACTGGAGCCTCTGGATCCGGAGGGGCAAGGCCCCTCCCCACGACCCGGTCGTGGCCGACGCCTTCCTCACGTCCTGGGCCGACGACCTCGACCAACTGGTCGGCCTGGGCCTCGACACCATCGCCGTGACCCTGGAGTGGGCCCGGCTGGAACCGACGGCGGGCGCCCATGACCACGACGAGGTGGAGCGGCGCCGTCAGCTCCTGACCGGGGCCCGGGAACGGGGCCTACGGGTATGGGCCTGCCTGGTCGACGGGACCCTGCCCGGCTGGTTCGCCGACGACGAGGGCGGCTTCGTCGACGACCGCGCCCGATCGCTGGTGTGGCCCCGCCACATCGACTGGATCGGCGAGCACTTCGGCGACCTGGTCGACGGGTGGATCCCCCAGCGGGAGCCGGCCCACTGGGCCCTGCGTCGACACCTCCGGGCCCTGGCCCCACCCGGTCGGACCGACCCGTTGGCGGCGGCCGAGGCGGTGCGGGCCGGCGTCCTGGCCGACGGCGAGGCCTGGCGGCTGCTCCGCGGCACCGCACCGGTGGCCACCTACCAGACGGCCCGGATCGTTCGTCCGGTGGCAGACGACGTGAAGGCGGCCCGGCGGGCGAGCGCGACCGAACGACTGCTGTGGCATCCGTGGCTCCGCGCCCTCGGCCACGGTCGCCTGGTCGTCGGCGACCTACCGGAGCGCGAGATCGACCACCTGCGAGGAGCCTTCGACCGGATCGTGGTCGAACTGCGTCCGCCGATCGAGGTGACGGGGGCCGGGGCGTGGGGACCGTTCCCGCCCCAGGGCCGCCGCGGCCCGACCGGGTGGATCCCCTGGCCCGAGGCCCTGGCCGAAGCCCTCCAACGCACCGTCGACGAACTGGGCGGGCATCGGATCGTGGCCGCCGGAAGCCTGGCCGACGTGACCGACGACGGCAAGGCCCGGCCCGACCACCTGCGGACCATGCTCGACCTGGTGGCCGAGGTGACGGGCGATGGCGCCGACGCCGGCGGTTGGTGGCAGTCGAGCCCGATCGACGGCTATCACTGGGAGCACGGACACGGCTTGGCCCCGGGCGTGATCGACCGGCACCGTCAGGAGACGGCGGCCGCCGTGGAACTGCGCCGCCGGGCCGGCACCGACCGGCCCGAAGCCGACCTCGGCTCCTGACCGGCGACGACCGACGGGATCAGTCGGCGGCGCCCTCGGCGTTGTCGGTGCTCTCGGCACTGCCGCTGCCACTGCCGTTGGCGGTTGCGCCGGCCGGGGTCAGCGGTGCTCCGATGCGGATGCGGTTGCCGTCGGGGTCGGTCAGGTGGATCTCCCGACCGGTGTGATCCTCGACCAGTTCCTCGCCCAACTCGGCCGCCAGTGCGTCCACATCCTCGACGAAGAGGCGGACCAGCGTGTCGGGGGTGGCGTCACCCACCCGCTCCGACAGGTGCATGGCCATGCCGTTGCGGGAGATCCCCACATAGCCCGGGAACTCCTCGGAGTACCGGTTCTCGAAGTCCTTCTCGAAACCGATGCGGGTGTACCACTCGACCGAACGGGCGGCGTCGGCGACCTTCAGCACAGGCACGATCTGTTCCACCATGGCTGGTACCTTATCGGACCCCATCGGCCCGGAGGGGCCGAGTACCAGGGCATCTGGGCGCCATTGCCGGGGCGGCGACGGTCCTCAGGCCCGGGCCCGGTAGGAGGCCCGCCCACCGACGGCGTCCTTGTTGAGCCGCTTGGACAGGTGGAGCCCCTCCAGCAGCAACTCGACGGCCGAGGCCTGGACCGCGGGGCTGTCGTCGTCGCCGCACAGGGCGGCCACCGGGGCGGCCAGGGCCGAGGTGTCGGACACCAGGTCGGCGTAGGCCGAGACCGGCAGGTCGTCGCCCGCCGAGGCGGTCAGGTCCTCGTCGAAGGCGTCGACGATCTGGCGGATGCTCTCGGGCGAGCAGTGTTCCTTGAACACGGCCAGCACCGCGCCCCGCAGCAGGTGGTCGATCACCTCGCCGTCACGGCCCTCGTCGAGCGATTCGATCTCGATCTTGCCCGCGGTCGACGAGATGAGGGCGTCGAGGTCGCTGACCCGGGGCACCACCTCCGACTCGCCCAGGCGCAGGGCTCGGCGGGTGGCCGCCGCCACCAGCGTCTCCAGGTTGGCCACGGTGAGGCGGACCGAGACGCCGGAGCGCTGGTTGATCTGGGGGCTGGAGCGGGCCAGGTGGGTGAAGCGGGCGATCAGCTCCTCCATGAACCACGGGACCTGGACCGTCAGGCCGTCGCCCTCGGGCATCAGGGTCGCCTCCTGGCGGGCGATGGCCACCTCGGTGTCGACCTCGAGCGGGTAGTGGGTTCGGATCTGGGCCCCGAACCGGTCCTTCAGGGGGGTGATCATGCGGCCCCGGTTGGTGTAGTCCTCCGGGTTGGCCGAGGCCACCAGCAGCACGTCGAGGGGGAGCCGGATCTTGTAGCCCCGGATCTGGACGTCGCGCTCCTCAAGAATGTTGAGCAGGCCCACCTGGATGCGCTCGGCCAGGTCGGGCAGCTCGTTGATGGCGAAGATGCCCCGGTTGGTCCGGGGCACCAGCCCGTAGTGGAGGGTCAGCTCGTCCGACAGATAGCGGCCCTCGGCCACCTTGATCGGGTCGACCTCGCCGATGAGGTCGGCGATCGAGGTGTCGGGGGTGGCCAGCTTCTCGCCGAAGCGGTCGTCGCGGTGGACCCAGTCGATCGGGGTGGCGTCGCCGTGTTCGGCCACCAGGGCCTTGGCCGGCGCCGACACCGGGTGGTACGGATCGTCGTTGATCTCCGAGCCCTGTACCACCGGCATCCACTCGTCGAGCAGCCCGGTCAGGAGGCGGATCATGCGGGTCTTGGCCTGGCCCCGCTCCCCCAGGAACACCACGTCGTGACCGGCGAGCACCGCGTGCTCGAGTTGGGGCAGCACGGTGTCCTCGTACCCCAACACCCCGGGGAAGAGCGGCTGCCCCGACCGGATCCGGGCCACGGCGTTCTGGCGAAGTTCTTCCTTGACGCTTCGAGAGGCCCACCCGGACTCCCGCAGCGCACCGAGCGTGTCTGGACGATCAACCACATCGGCACCCTAGTACCCACCCACCAGGGCCGCTCCATCGGCCCCCGGCCCGGAGACCCCCTAGACTGGTGCCCGGTGAGTCGCGAGCTCGACCTCAACGGCCCCTGGAAGGCGGCCCGAAGCTCGTCGGAGTTGGAACGGCGTGCCGCCGACCCCGACCTGGACGACGGCGACTGGACCGAGATCGACGTCCCCGGCCATTGGGGCCTCGACCCCGACCTCGACGCGGGCGACACGCCGGTCGTCCACCGCCGCCACTTCGCCATCGGACCCCGTACCCCGGGGCGGCGCCGGTGGCTGCGCCTCGACGGGGTCCTCTCGGAGGCCGAGGTCTGGCTCGACGGGGTCCACCTGGGCGACACCGGGGTCTACTTCGCGCCCCACCGCTTCGACGTGACCGACCTCCTCGATCAGGAGCCGCCCACGGCCCGGGGAGAACACGTGCTGTGCGTGACCGCATCCTGCGACCACGGCCGGACCGCCAACCGGCGATCGCTGGTGGGCGCCTACGGGGCCGGGCCGCTGGCCCCGGTCGGCTCGCCCGGCGGCCTGTGGGGTGACGTGGCCGTCGACACGAGCGGGCCGGTGGCGATCACGTCGTCCCGGCTCCTGTGCGTGGCCGCCGACCGCGACCGGGCCACCCTGCGCTTCGCGGTCGAGGTGGACGCCCTCGACCCGGGCCCGGTCCGCATCGACACCTCGATCACGGGCCCCGACGGCCGGACGGCGGGCGGGGCCGCCGAACACGACCTGGCCTCGGGCCGCAACCAGTTGGCCTGGACCGTCGACATCGACCGTCCCGACCTGTGGTGGCCGGCCTCGCTGGGCGACCAGCCCCGCTACGACGTCACCGTGGCGGTCCGGGCCGAGGGGTCGGAGGTCTCGGACCGACGGCACTGGCGGACCGGGCTCCGCACCGTCGCCGTCGACGATCTCCAGTGGACGGTCAACGGTCGCCGCCTGTTCGTGAAGGGAGTCGCCGTCGGGCCCCACGGCCGGTTCCCGGCCGCCGTCGACGGCGATCTCCTCCGCCGAGACGTCCGGACCGCGGCCGATGCCGGACTCGACCTCATCCGCGTCCAGGGCCACGTGGCCCGGCCCGAGATCTACGACGAGGCCGACGAACGCGGGATCCTGGTGTGGCAGGACCTGCCCCTGGTCGGGTCCTACGCCACCTCGACCCGGACCTGGGCCGTGGCCGCGGCCCAGGCCGTCGTCGACCAACTCGGCCACCACCCGTCGGTCTCGTTGTGGTGCGGGCACGACGAACCCAACGGCCCGGCCGTCGACAGCCCGCCGGTCGATGTCGATCCGGTGTCGGCCCGGACCCGGCGGCTCGGCCGCCATCTTCTGCCGAGCTGGAACCGATCGGTCCTCGACCCCACGCTGCGTCGGGCCCTCCGTCGGGCCGACCCCACCCGCTCGGTGATCACCCGTTCCGGCAACCTGCCCAACCCGGTCGACTTCACCGGCTCCGACACCCACCTGTGGCTGGGGTGGCACGCCGGCAGCGCCGACGACCTGCCCCGCACCGTCCGCCGGTGGCCCCGGCTGGGCAGCTTCATCGGCGCCATCGGAAGCCAGTCGGTCCGCATCGACGACTGGCCGGCCAACGCCCCCGACTGGCCCGGCGCCCAACGAAGCGCCTTCGGCCGCTACCTGCCCCGGGCCGCCTACGCCGACGGCGAGGCCTGGGCCCTCGCCACCCAGGCCTACCAGGCCGCCCTGGTCCGGACCCAGATCGAGGCCGCCCGCCGCTTGAAGTACCGCCCGACCGGCGGGTTCTGCGTGGTGTCGTTGTTCGACGTCCACCCCGACGGCGGCTTCGGGCTGCTGGAGGCCGACCGCGAACCCAAACCGGCGTTCGACGCCCTGATCGACGCCTGCCGACCGGTCGTGGTGGTGGCCGACCTACCGCCCCCGGTGGTGACGCCGGGCGACACGCTCAGTCTGCAGATCCACGCCGTGAGCGACCTGCCCGACGACCTCGGGTCGGTCACGGTCACGGCCACCGCCGCCGTCGACGACTGGCGGGTCGAGCGCCGGTGGGCCGGCACCCTCGAAGCCGACAGCTGCGCCTTCATCGCCACCCTCGAACTCGACGTCCCCGACCTGACCGGGGCGCTCGTCATCGACCTGGCCCTCGAGGCCGACGAGCGGATCGCCACCAACCGCTACCAGACCGTGGTCATCCCGCCCAGCGAGGCCGTCCGCCCGATCACGCCGGCCGGGCCGCGCCCCTAGGTCCGACCCCGAACGGAACTCGAACCGATACCACGTGAATCCCCAAAAAGGGGTTCACTAGCCCTGTTCTCGCCCGGACCGCTATGGTCCCAGTGCAAAATTCGCCAACCCGACGTCACGCGGAGGTCCCCCGGTGGCCGCACCAACCACGACGAGGCCGAACAGCGCTTCCCGCCCCCTACGGGATCGGGGCCGCCAGCTCCCGTTTCCCCTGAACCTCTACCAGACGGCGGTGGGCAAGAAGTGGGTGATGGCCGTCACCGGCATCATGCTTCTCGGCTTCGTGGTCTTCCACATGTTGGGCAACCTGAAGCTCTACATCGGGGCCGTCCAGGAGGATGGCGTCTGGCACTACGACGTCGACATCTACGGCGAATGGCTCCGTGATCTCCTGGTGCCCCTGTTCCCCCGGACCTGGTTCCTGTGGCTGCTCCGGTTCGGCCTGATCGGGGCCTTCGCCCTTCACATCCATGCCATGTACTCGCTGACGGTGATGAATCAGGCCTCGAACAAGGTCTACACCTCGAAGCGTGACTGGCTGGCCGCCAACTTCGCCTCCCGGTCGATGCGCTACAGCGGGATCCTGGTGCTGGCCTACCTGATCTTCCACCTGGCCGATCTCACCTGGGGCGTCATTCCCGGCTACGACTATCAGCGGGGTCACGTTCAGGAGAACGTGATCGGCAGCCTCTCCAACCCGGTGGTGGCCGCCGTCTACATCGTCGCCAACGTGCTCCTCTCCATCCACATCTTCCACGGGGCCTACTCGATGTTCCAGAGCCTCGGGGTGTCCAATCCCAGCTACAACCGCCTCCGGCGCCAGTTCGCCACCGCCCTGGCCGCCATCATCCTGATCGGGAACGTCAGCTTCCCCATCGCCGTCCTGACCGGCGTCATCGACACCGATGACCGGGTCGAGAATCAGACCGAAGCCGAAGCCGAAGCCGAAGCCGCCGTCGTCACCGACGCCGAGAACGACGCCGACAACTAGGAGCACCGACCATGCTTCCCGACGCCAAGATCCCCGCCGGCCCCATGGCCGACAAGTGGGACAACCACAAGTTCGACATCAAGCTGGTCAACCCGGCCAACAAGCGGAAGTTCAAGGTGCTGGTGGTGGGAACCGGCCTGGCCGGGGCCTCGGCCGCCGCCACCCTGGGCGAGCTGGGCTACGAGGTCGAGGCCTTCACCTTCCACGACTCGCCCCGCCGGGCCCACTCCATTGCGGCCCAGGGCGGCATCAACGCGGCCAAGAACTACCGCAACGACGGCGACAGCGTCTACCGGCTGTTCTACGACACGGTCAAGGGCGGCGACTACCGCTCCCGTGAGGCCAACGTGTACCGCCTGGCCCAGGTCTCGGTCGACATCATCGACCAGATGGCGGCCCAGGGCGTGCCCTTCGCCCGGGAGTACGGGGGCCTGCTCGACAACCGTTCGTTCGGCGGGGCCCAGGTCTCCCGTACGTTCTACGCCCGGGGCCAGACCGGCCAGCAGCTCCTGCTCGGGGCCTACCAGCAGATGATGCGCCAGGTCGAGGTGGGCAAGGTCAAGCTCCACACCAACACCGAGATGCTCGACGTGGTCATGAAGGACGGCCACGCCTGCGGCATCGTGACCCGGAACCTGGTGTCGGGTGAGGTCGAGTCGCACTCGGGCCACGCCGTGGTGCTGTGCACCGGCGGCTACGGCAACGTGTTCTACCTGAGCACCAACGCCATGGCCTGCAACGTGACCGCGGCCTGGCGGGCCCACCGCAAGGGCGCCTATTTTGCCAACCCCTGCTACACCCAGATCCACCCGACCTGCATCCCGGTGTCGGACGAGTTCCAGTCGAAGCTGACCCTGATGTCGGAGTCGCTGCGCAACGACGGCCGCATCTGGGTCCCCCGCAACCCTGACGAGAACCGGCCGGCCGACGAGATCCCCGAGGCCGACCGCTACTACTACCTCGAGGAGAAGTACCCGGCCTTCGGCAACCTGGTCCCCCGCGACGTGGCATCCCGCAACGCCAAGACCGTGGTCGACCAGGGCATGGGCGTCGGCCCGCTCAAGAACGGCGTCTACCTCGACTTCTCCGAGGCCATCAACCGTGACGGCCGCGACACCATCGAGGCCAAGTACGGGAACCTGTTCCAGATGTACGACCGCATCACGGGCGAGGATCCGTACGCCCTGCCGATGCGGATCTACCCCGCCACCCACTACACGATGGGTGGCCTGTGGGTCGACTACAACCTGATGACCACGGTCCCCGGGCTCTACGCCTGCGGTGAGGCCAACTTCTCCGACCACGGGGCCAACCGCCTCGGCGCCTCGGCCCTCATGCAGGGCCTGGCCGACGGCTACTTCGTCCTCCCCTACACCATCGGCGACTACCTGGCTCCCCGTCTCGGCGAGGCTCCGGTCTCGACCGACGATCCGGTGTTCCAGGCGGCCGAGCAGGGCGTGCGGGACCAGGTCAACCAGTTCCTGTCGATCGGGGGAACCAAGTCGCCCGACTACTTCCACCGGGAGCTGGGCAAGCTGGTCTGGGACTACATCGGCATGGCCCGCAACCAGAACGGCCTGGAGAAGGCCATCTCGGAGATCCGGGCCCTCAACCAGGAGTTCTGGGCCGACGTCCGGGTGTTGGGCAACGCCGACACCCTCAACAGCTCGCTCGAGAAGGCGGGCCGGGTGGCCGACTTCTTCGAACTGGCCGAGCTCATGGCCCGGGACGCCCTCGACCGCCGGGAGTCCTGCGGCGGACACTTCCGGGAGGAGTCGCAGACCGAGGAGAACGAGGCTCTGCGCGACGACGTCAACTTCGCCCACGTGTCGGCCTGGGAGTGGCACGACGGCGACACCCCCCAGACCAAGCACGCCGAGGACCTCGTGTTCGACGAGGTGAAGCTGACTCAGAGGAGCTACAAGTAACCATGAGCGAGACCCTGAACCTCACGCTCAACGTCTGGCGCCAGGCCGGCGCCGATGCCGAGGGCGGCTTCGAGACCTACAAGGCCAACGACATTCCCACCGACGCCTCCTTCCTGGAGATGCTCGATGTGGTCAACGAGCAGCTGATCGAGCAGGGCAAGCTGCCCATCGAGTTCCCCCACGACTGTCGTGAGGGCATCTGCGGCACCTGCGGCGTGATGATCAACGGCCGGGCCCACGGCCCCGAGATGGGCACCGCCACCTGCCAGCTCCACATGCGGAAGTTCTCCGACGGAGACACCATCGCCATCGAGCCGTGGCGGGCCGCCGCCTTCCCCGTCATCCGCGACCTGGTCGTCGACCGCTCACCGCTGGACAAGATCGTCGAGGCCGGCGGCTACATCTCGGCCCCGACCGGCACCGCGGCCGACGCCAACGAGATTCCGATCCCGAAAGAGGTGGCCGACTCGGCCATGGACGCCGCGGCCTGCATCGGCTGCGGAGCCTGCGTGGCGGCCTGCCCCAACTCGGCGGCCCAGCTGTTCACCTCGGCCAAGGTGTGGCACCTCAACTCGCTGCCCCAGGGTCAGCCCGAGCGGTTCAAGCGGGTCGAGGCCATGGTGGAGACCATGGAGCAGTTCTTCGGTTCGTGCACCAACCACGGTGAGTGCACCGAGGCCTGCCCCAAGGAGATCCCCCAGGACTTCATCGCCTACCTCAACCGGGACTACATGAAGTCGAAGGTGGCCAACCGGCGCCTGGCCGGTCAGCGCTAGACACCGACCGGGCCATGGGCATCGTCGAGGTCTCCGAGATCTGGGCGAAGCCGGTGGCCGACGGCCACAGTTTCGGAGACGCCGGGCCCTACGTGGCCCGGCGTCTGCGCGTCCGCCATCGGGTCGATCCCGAGCATCGGGCCAACCGGGCCGTGGTCGATCTGGACCTGGCGCCGCGTGACGCGGACGGCCTCGTCGCCTTCAGCCACGATCTGCTCGCCGTCGAACCGGTCGACGGCCCAGGCCCGGATCGGCCCTCGCGGCGGCTCCTGATCGACGTGGTCAACCGGGGTCGGCCCACGGCCTTCCGCTTCCTGAACCAGACCGAGGGCACGCCGCCGGTGCCCCCCGAGGTGCCCGACGTCGGTGACGGCCACCTGCTCCGGCGGGGCTGGACGGTGTGGTGCGTGGGCTGGCAGCACGACATCGACCACCCGTCGCTGCTCGGCATCGAGGCCCCGGAGGTGTTGGTCGACGGCCGACCACCCCGGGGCCCCATGGACTACACGGCCCAGCCCGCAGCGGACACCGACCGGCTGAGGCTGGCCCTGCCCGGCCATCGACCGGCGGCCCCGGTGCCCGGGGGACCGGCCTCGCTGTGGGAGACCGGTGACGACGGGCTCACCTTCACCGAGGTCGAGGCCGACGACTGGTGGTTCGACCACGACGGTCGCTCGGCCCGTCGCCGGGGCGGCTTCCGGGCCGGTCGCCGGTACCGCATCCGCTACACCACCGAGGGGTCGCGGGTGACCGGGGCCGGTCTGCTGGCGTTGCGGGACACCGTCCACTGGGCCCGCTCGGAGCTGGATCCCGACACCACGATCCTGTTCGGAGCCTCGCAGTGCGGGCGGGTGATCCGTACGATGGCGGCCGACGGCCTCCTCACGGCGGAGGACGGCTCGGTCCCCGTCGACGGGCTGCTGCCCGTGATCGCCGGGGCCCGCCGGGGCCAGTTCAACCAGCGCTTCGCCAACCCCGGGATCCTGCCCGCCGACAGCGAGGGCCTGACCCCGCCCTTCACCTACGGCGAACTGCTGGGGTCGATCCCGTCCGGTCAGCGGCCCCGGGTCATGGCCCTCAACACCGCCACCGAGTACTGGCGGGGCGACGCCCACCTGGCCCACGAGCCGGATCCGGCCGATGGCGGCGACCCCGGTCACGTCCGGGTCCACCACGCCGCCGGGACCCAACACACCCGCGGTGTGGTGCCCCAGGAGTTCACCGACGTCCTGCTGGGAACCAGCGGCGCCCTCGGGTTCTCCACCGTCGACTACGGCCCGCTGCTCCGGGGCCTGCTGGCCCAACTGGTCGATTGGATCGAAGGGCGGGCCGAGCCGACGCCGTCGACGGTGCCCGAGGAGGCCGAACTGACCGATCGGGCCACCGTGCTCCGGGCGCTCGCCGGTCACGGCTGGCCGGTACCCACCGCCGACAGCTTCGGCCTACCGGCCGGGCCGGTGCCCGCCGTCGACGCCGACGGCAACGAGGTCGGCGGCATCCGCCTGCCCGACGTCGCCGTCCCACTCGGCGCCCACACCGGCTGGAACGTCCGCCATCCCGACTGCGGGGCGCCGACGTTCCAGCTCCTGCTCAAGGGTGCCACCCGCTGGTTCCCACCCGAGGACGTGGCCGACCGCTACCGGCCCTCCCCGGACGGAGGCTCGACGGGCGGAGGCTCGACGCACGAGGCCGCTTCGGCCCGCGCCTACCTGGAGGCCGTCGACCGGGTGGTCGATCGGTTGGTGGCCGACCGGTACGTGGAGGCCGCCGACGGCGACCTGCTACGACACCACGCCGCCCTCCGGTGGCACCAGGCCACCGGAGGCGGGGTGGAGCTCAGTTGACGACCGTCGTGGGGCCGGCCGGGGCCATGGCGGCCAGCGCGGCCCGGCGCTGCTCGTGGACGGCCGGGATCAGGACGTCGGCCCGGACGGTGTCGGCCGAGCCGACCAGGTACACCAGGTACCAGCGGGAGCCGGCATGGAAGGTGGCGCCGAGCGAGCGCAGCTCCTCACCGTCCTGGTCGAAGGTCTGGGTGAAGCCCCGGACGCCGGAGAGATCCTCGATATCGAAGAACCCGCCGCCGTACCCGCCGATGGTGATGAGCCCGTCCTCCAGGTAGAACTCGGCCTCACCGGCGTCGGCGAACTGGTAGACCGACGTCACCAGGATGTCGTTGGCCGTGCTGCGGAAGGCTCGGGTCCAGCCACCCCGGAAGCCCCGGGTCTCGAGCAGGGCCACCTCCTCGGTGGGGTCGGGTTGCAGGGCGGCGGCCGCAGCCAGGTCGAGGTGGCGGTCGGCGCCGGGCCCGGCCACGGGGACGAACCCGTCGACCCCGTCCAGGAGGACGGCGGCGAGGGCCTCGGGGTCGGCGGCCTCGGGCCCGGCGAGGCCCGGGACCGGGTCGGGACCGTCCTCGGAGCGGTCCCGGATCATGGCATCGGATCGCACAACGTCCTCCAGAAGGGCCGGGGTGGTGAGGGGTGGGGTGGGGTCGGGGTCGCCATCGGCGGCGCCCCGGCCGGAGCCGTCGGCGGCGCCGGAGGGCAGTTCGGTCAGCCCGGCGATCACGGGTTCGGCTCCTGCGGGCTCGGCGGGCCGAGTGACGGGCCGCGGGGTTGACGCAGTGTCGGCGCCCGCCCCCGGCTCGAACCGGAGCGTCGGTAGCGTGCGCATCTCGGCCGGGGTGGCGGGGGCCGATCGGAGCACCGGACGGTCATCGAGCGACGACTCGGCCTCCCCGGCCGCGGCCGAGCAGCCGGCCACCAGCACCGCCCCGACGGCCAGGGCGGCCAGCAGGTTGAGGGTGGCCCAACTCGATCGCTCACGACGGTGGAGGCGCCCGAAGCGACCGGACGCACCGGGATCGGCGGTGGCCAGGGACAGGGCGACGGTGACCGCCATCCGGACCAGGCCGAAGGTGGCGCCGACCAGGATCGAGGCGACCGGGCCCAACACGGCGGCGGTGATGGTGACCGCCCACCATGTCCAGGTCGAGAGGATGGTGGCCGGGCCGATCCCGAGACGGAAGCCGTAGAGGACGGCGGTCTCGGCCGGACCGAGCAGCCGCCCCCAGGCCTGGGGGACCTGGCGTCCGGTCGCCGGCGGGCGGGGCCTACCGGTGGCCAGGACCAGGCCGTCCAGGGTCAGGGCCGTCCCCACCGCCACGGCGGCGGCCACCGTGGGCGACCAGGTCCCGAGCGGGGCCGACCCCCCGGGGAGGGCGGCGGTCAGGGCGGACACGGCAGGGGCCGAGGCGGCGGCCACCAGGGCCGCCACCAGGCCGACCAGGGCTCCGGACACGGTGGCCGAGGTGACCAGGAGGGTCATGACTTTGGTGCGGGTTCGCCCTCGGACCGAGGGCACGACGGTCTCGGCGACCGACAGGCCTCAGGGCGACCAGAGGGTGTGGACGGCGGCCAGGCAGGCCACGCCGAGACACAGGATCAGGGCCGGGGACATCGGGCTCTCCGTTCGGGCGGTGGGGGCGGGCTGGGGGCTTGGGAGCGGACGGCGGAAGGCGTCAGCGGCGCAGGGTCTGGCCCTGGGTGGTCCAGTAGGAGGGCGGGGACTGGCTCCCCCACTCGAGGGCGCCATCGATGCGGGCCATGCCCAGGGGCCGCTCGGCCAGAGGCTGGCGGATGACGGGCAGGCCCTCACCGGCCACGCCCTGCAACTGGTCGACCCGGAAGCCGTTGGCCGCGCTCTGCAGGCGCCAGAACTGCTCGGTGTTGAGCCGGCCCGGGCCGTCGACGTGGTAGATGCGGCTGATCTGGCCGTGGCGGACACCGTGATCCTGGATCCAGGCTTCGAGCAGGCCCAGATGTTCGGCCGGATGCAGCAGCACCGGTACCCCCAGGTTGACCAGACCGATCGCATCGGAGCTGCCGACCGGGGCCAGGGCCACCCGATCGGCCCGCACCGCAGGGATGGCGGCGGCCCAGTCGGCCAACTCGATGGCCAACTCGACCAGGGTCGAGGCCCCGGTCCGGTCGTGGATCAGGCCCTGGTCGACCGGTTCGGGCCCCACGTAGACGGTGGGCCAACCCAGGCTGAAGGCGGTACCGGCCCCCACCATCAGCGGGAAGCCCCCCAGGGCGGCGAAGGCGGCGGCGGCCGGCGCCACCTCGGCCGAGAGGCCCGAGGTCTCGACCGTGACCGTGCGGTTGATGTCGTTGACCTTGGCGATGCGATCGGCCACGGCCAGGCTGACGGTGGCCAGGTCGGACGAACCGGTGACGGTGTCGAGGGTGAGACCGTTGGCTCCGAAGGCGGCGGCGTTGGTCACCGGCCCGACGGCCAGGACCTCGGTCACGCCCAGGGAACGCAGCAGGTCGATGTCGGCCGCGCTCGGGCCGTTGGCGGTCGAGATCCCGAGCAGCGGGGCCCCGAGGGCCCCGGCCAGAGGGGCGGCGATGTACTGGAGCCAGCGGTTGTCGTCGTCGGCGACCACGGCCCGGCCTTCGGTCCCCGCCTCGTGGCCCAGGGCGATGGCGGCGTGGTGGTAGCCCACGCCGGCGGCCCAGGTCACGGCGGTCAGATCGACGACGAGGACCCGGGGATCGGTGCCACAGCTCTCGACGATGCAACGGACGTTGGTCCCGCTCGGGCAGTAGCCGTGGACGTTGGGGTAGTTGAGGGTGCAGCAGTCGCAGATCTTCTTGAGGCCCCCGTTGGCGCAGCAACCGTCGCTGGCGTACCAGCACCAGCCCCAGACGTCGCCGGGGCCGACGCAGTCGAAGGTGTCGCACTTGGGGGTGATCCCGCTCTGACCGCAGACCCGGGCCTGGGCCTCGCGGACAAGGAGACCGGCAAGGGTCGGTCCGGCCGCCACCACCACGGCCAACTGGCCCAGGCGGTGGAGGAACGAGCGGCGCGTGGTGCGGGCCGCGGCCCAGCGGCCGAGCCGCTCGACCGACTGGTCGAACCCGGCCGGCCGGTCGGCCGATCGGGCCCCGTGCGGGAGGCGTCCAGGTTGCCGGGGTCCGCTCACGGGAGCACCACCACGTCGTCGGCATCGGAGTCGGCACCGGCCGGACCGGAGGCCGGGACGGGCGGCCCGGCCAGCACCTCGGCCAGCATCTCCTCGGCCTGGTCCAGGGTGTTGGCCACACCCCGGCTGCGGACCACGCCTTCGCCGTCCACGGCCACCAGGTACGGGGTCGACCGGACCTTGAACCGGGCGAAGGTCCCGGGGTCGGCGGCGTGGTCGATCTCGTGGACCTCGACGTCGTGGTAGGACCGGGCCAGGCGGTGGAGGCCCGGCTTCAGGGCCTGACAGATCTCGCAGGTGGGCGAGGTGAAGGCCAGGACGGTGACGATGTCCGGCCCGAAGGAGACCCCGGCCACGGTGGGGGCGGGGGCGTCGAGCTCGGGGCCCTCGCCGGCGAAGTGCACCCCCATGGGGGCGACCCGGGTGTGGAGCACCCCGATCTGGCGCAGGAGGGCCACCACGGTCAGGCCCAGGAGGGCCACGGTGACCCACAGCAGGACGTAGGACAGGATCCAGATGGTGCCGGTCATCGTGACTTCCTCCGGGGTTGGGGAACGGCGGGACGGGAGGGAACGGGGATGGGGACCGGACCACCGGCAGGGCCGCCGGTCGGGCCGGACGGGCCGACCGACCAGGGCCGGCCCACGGTCGCCCACAGCTCGGCCAGCTGACCGGTGAGGGCCCCGAGTACGAGCACGGCCACGACGACGGCCACGGCCTCGGGTCCGGGCACGGTCCAGGTCGAGCCGGTGGTGGCCAAGGCCGCCACCACGAGCAGGGTCAGGTTGCGGCCCACGGTGGCCCAGGTGGCCGGTGACCGGGACGAGCCGAAGCATCCGCAGGCCACCTCACTCCCCGACCACACCAGGCGGACGACGAACAGGGTGAAGAGGGCGAGCAGACCGG
Organism: Acidimicrobiales bacterium; assembly: GCA_965263455.1. GTDB lineage: Bacteria > Actinomycetota > Acidimicrobiia > Acidimicrobiales > SZUA-35 > CADEDH01. The sequence continues at coordinate 3,191,210 of CBDHHN010000004.1, read as the reverse complement.
CGGCCACCGTGGCCCCGGTCGACGGGTCGACCACGAGCAGGGCGACGAGGAGCAGCTCGACGACGGGCAGGGCCGAGGCCAGCAGCCGGGGTCCGGGCAGCCCGAGGGCCCGCAGGCCGGCCGGGTCGGGACGGACGATCTTGGTGACGGCGGCGGCCAGGAACACCACCACCAGCACGGCGGCGGCGGTCGATCCGACCGGGGCCCAGGTCGAGGTGACGGCGGCGATCACGACCAGGCCGCCTCGAGGTAGGGCTCGAAGGCCTCGTCGGAGGCCCAGAGCCAGGCCCGGAGGTAGCGTTCGCCGTGCTGTCGGATCAGGTCGGCGGCGGCCGCCCGTTCGGCGGTGGTGGGGCTGCGGCCGAGCAGGTCCAGGTAGTAGGCGTCGGCCCGGCGCCCCAGGGCCTCGTCGCTCTGGTAGATGGCGCCGGCCAGGGCGGCCCGGGGCAGGCCGGCGTCGGCCAGTCCCAGCCAGTAGGCGCGCCCCGCGGTGTCCGGGGAGCGGCCGAGGACGTCGTCGTAGACGGCGTCGAGCCAGGCACCGTCGGTTCCTCCGGCCCTGACGTGGAACTCGTCGGCGGCCAGGAGCAGGACGCGCAGGTCCAGGACGTCGTGGCCGGCCAGGTGGGCGGTCCAGTACTCGGACCCGGCGTTGTCGGCCGGGCGCGAGAGCAGGTCGTCGTAGGCCCGGTCGACCTCGGCCCGAGCCCCCTCGGTACTGAACAGCAGGCCGTAGGCCACTCGATGGCGGGCGTTGCTGCCCCCGGCGGCGATGGTGGCGAGGTGGTAGTCGAGGCCGCCGTCGTCAGCCGCCCGATCGAGCAGGCGGGGGTAGGTGTCGGCCAACCAGCGGGCGTTGGCCGACGACACGGGACCGGCGGCCCGCCCGCCCTCGGCCGAGAGGGCGAGGACGGTGGCGACCACGGCAAGGACCACGAGCATGCGAGCGGCCGAGCGGGCCGGTGCCACCTGGATCCAGGCGGCCCGACCGCCCGGGGGCGGCCGATGGTGGCGGCAGGTGGACCGACGGCGGGGGCGGGCGGCACGGGTGGGGGGATGGGGAGCGGCGGGACGGACCATCCCGGTTCTGATCGGACGGCCGGGATGGGCCATGAGGCCCACAAGCTCCTCCACCCCCCGCCCTGGGTCGAATCACCCAGGGCGGCCGTCCGACGGCGTGGCCGCGATCAGGCGCCGTCGGCCCGCCAGGTCAGGACCTCGCCCCCCTGGCCCAGGAGCACCGAGCCGGGGAACACCCGGAGCGCGCTCGGTTCCAGGTGGAGGACGGCGAAGGCGTCGCCCGTGGGGCCCTCGGCCCACGGCGGGATCATGGCCGGGTCGTAGCCGACGGGCTCCGGTGCCTGTTTGAACGCCTCCCAGACCTCGGTGCAGGTTTCGTCGTCGAACGACCAGCGGGTGGTGCAGTCGGCGGTGGCCACGTCCTGGTCGGGGTGCCAGTAGGTGCAGGAGACCCGGGGGTTGTGCTCCAGGTGCCGCCGCTTGAGCGGGGTCGGGCCGGTGGCGATCACGCCGGTCAGGCGCTCGCCGTCCCAGGTCCACAGCGGGTGAAGGACCCGGGTCCGGGGCTGACCGTCGGGCCCCACGGTGGCGACCGTGCACCAGACGATGCGGTGGGCCATTTCCACGAAGGCGGGGGCGGCGCGGTCGAGTGCGTCGTTCGGTGGTGTCATGTCCCCACTGTCACCACCCCCGACGGTCCAGGCAACTGGTCACCGGGCACAAGGCTCAGCTCGACGGGGCGTCGTAGTCGACCCGGGTCCGGGCTCCGCCCGCGGTGCGTTCGACCCACCACACGCCGTCGAGGCCGGGCAGGGCAACTGCGCCCGAGGGATCCGGACGGGACGAGACCTCGGCCTCGAGCCCGGCGGCGGCGGCCGCCGCCTCCGTGGGGTCCACCGACTCGGGCCCGGAGGCCAGCGACCCCGCGGGGCCGAGGACCGACGGCGCCCGCGGCCCGCCGGCCAGCGCCGTCTCGGCCGCCAACCGGAACCCGCCCCAGGCGTGGGAGCGGACGGCGCGCCCCTCGACCGGATGCTCCCCCGCCGCGGTCAGCACCAGGCCGTGGGCCGTGCCCAGCTGCCGGTAGCCGCCCGATCCGGCGGCGTGGTGGTCGGGTCCCTCGCCGCCGAGCCATTGCGGCTCGTCGGTGGCCTCGAAGTCCAGCTCCCACCCCAGCGGCACCCGGTGGCCGAGCCCACGCCCGAGCAGTTCCACCGGGTCGTCCAGGGCGAGGGCGAAGGCCTCGAGGCCGTAGCTCCAATGGACGTACGGGTCCTCGCACACGTGGTCGGCCCACAGACCCGAGGTCCGGACCTCGATCCCCTGACCCGGAGGTCGGGCGTCGAGTTCGCTGATCGTGAGGGGCGGTCCCGATCCGAGAACGGCGATCTGCACCCCGGCCCGGGACCGGGACCGATCGACCACGACCTGCGAGGCGACGACCAGGATCGACCCCCGACCCAGATCGGCCGCCACCAGCAGGCGGTCCACCTCGGGTCCGGGGTCCGACCCCGGCGTCGGGCGATTTCGCTCCCACGTACGGGACCACACCGTGCCTGCGATGTTTGTTACGCTACCGCACGTCACACGGGAGGGACCGGGCCCGGTCCGCCCGGGAAATGGGGAGCAGACCGGTAAGGGCCCGGGCGACAGGGCCCCCACCGGCCTGCGATCAGGCGATGAGCAGGCTCATCAGGAACGAAACACGCGACGTCGCCTCGTGTCGGGCGGGGTCGGAGAGTTGTAGGCACGGTCGCCACCGTGAACGTCAGGGAACCGACAGAGTCGGTGACAACGTCCGCAGGCGGCGTTAGAAAGATGCTAGTCCATCGTCCGAGTCGCGGATAGACGACGAGATCGACCATGAGCAAGTCCGCCTAAAGCAACGCCCATGCCTTCGCCGCTCGCCTCCTCAACAATCGACGACCTGGCTGCGGTCGAAGCCGCGCTGCAAGGACTGACCCTTCCGCTCGACCTGCCCCTGGCCCCCGGGGGTCGCGCCCTCCGGCTCGAACTCCTGGACCAGATCGTCGACTATCTCCTACCCCGCCTCCGTCGCCTCGACGCCCCCCTGCTGGCCGTGATCGGCGGGTCGACGGGCTCGGGCAAGTCGACCATCACCAACTCGCTGCTCGGGGCCGAGGTGTCCAAGGCCGGCGTGCTCCGCCCCACCACCCGGGCCCCGGTGCTGGTCTGCCATCCCGACGACCTGCCGTGGTTCCGGGGCGACGACCTCCTGCCCGGCCTCCCCCGGGTCGACGGTGACACCGTCGGGACCGCGACCGAGGGAGCCGTGCTGCGCCTGGTGGCCCGGCGCGGCCTGGGTCGAGGCGTGGCCGTGATCGACGCCCCCGACATCGACTCGGTGGAGGAGGCCAACCGCGACCTGGCGGCCCAGTTGTTGGCCGCCGCCGATCTGTGGCTGTTCACCACCACCGCCGTCCGCTACGCCGACGCCGTGCCCTGGGAGTTCCTGGGTCAGGCCCAGCGCCGTGGCACCGCCCTCGCCGTCATCATCAATCGGATCCCCCCGGGCGCGGCCGACGAGATCGTGCCCCACTTCGTGGCCATGGCGGCCGAAGCCGGGCTCCACGACCTCCCCGTGTTCCCCATCGAGAACAGCGAACTGATCGAGGGCCGCCTGCCCGTGTCCCGGGTCGAGGAGGTCTACGGTCTGCTGGTGCGCCTGGCCGAGGACGCCGACGAGCGGGCCCGGGTCGTGGCCCGCACCCTGATCGGGGCCATCAACAGCGTCAGTCCCCGGGCCCACGAGGTGGCCGAGGCCGAGGTCGAGCAGCGGACCGCCATCGACGAGTTGACCCAGGCCGCCGAGCACGCCTACGACCGGGCCGTTGACGACCTGGGCCGGGACCTGACCGGCGGCCGCCTGCTGCGGGGTGAGGTCCTCGACCGGTGGCAGGAGATGATCGGCACCGCCGAGTTGATGCGGGTGGTGCAGCAGCGCATCAGCGTCGTCCGGGACCGGATCGTGGCCTTCGCCACCGGCCGATCGCGGGCCACGGCCGAGGTCCAGGGGGAGATCACGTCCACCTTGGAACAGCTGTTGATCGACCACGCCGACGCCGCGGCCGAGGCCACGTCCCAGACCTGGCGGTCGCTGCCCGGCGGGCGCCAACTCCTGGCCGAGGCCCGGCACCTGGAGCGGGGTTCGGACGAGCTGCGGGTCCGGGTGGGGGATGAGATCCGGGCCTGGCAGGACGACGTGCTCCGCCTCATCGAGGAGCGGGGTGCGGGCAAGCGGACCACAGCCCGGGTGGCGGCCCTGGGGATCAACAGCGTGGGCGTGGCCCTCATGGTGGCCCTGTTCGCCCAGACCGGCGGTCTGACCGGAGGCGAGGTCGTCATCGCCGGCGGCACCGCCAGCGTCAGCCAGGCCCTGCTCACGGCCATCTTCGGCGAGCAGGCGGTCCGTGATCTGGCCGCCGAGGCCCGCCGCCTGCTGCTGGACCGGGCGGCGGCCCTCCTGGCCGACGACGCCGGCCGTTTCGGTCGGCTCCTCGACGAGGCGGCCTCGCCCCCCGAGGCCCTCGACGAACTCAACGCCGCCCTCGGTCAGCTCCGGATGGCCCGATGACCATCGACCCGACCGCCGACCGGACCACCGGCCCAGGACCGGACGGGGAGATCGGACCGGCCGACGGTTCCGCTCTGGCCGATCCCCTGCTGGCCGAGATCGAGGCCCTGGAACGCTCCGGGGGCTCGTTGTCGGGACTGGCATCGTCGGTGACCGATCTGGGCCGGGCCATCGCCCTGGCCGACGGTCGGCTGCCCGACGACACGGTGGCCCTGGCCCGCCAGATCGTCCACAAGGCGGTCGGCCGGCTCCGGCACGGCACCAACCACACCCTGGTGGCGCTCCTGGGGGCGACCGGGGGCGGCAAGTCGTCGCTGGCGAATGCCCTGATGGGGGCGGACGTGGCCCTCACCGGGGTCCGCCGACCCACCACCGACTCGACCCTGGCCTGCCACTGGGGTCCCGACAATCCCCACGCCCTCCTCGACTGGCTCGGCGTGCGCAACCGTCATCAGGTGGCCGCCGAGCCGGGCCTCGATGGCCTCGTCCTCCTCGACGTGCCCGACCACGACTCGATCCAGATCAGCCACCGGTTGGAGATGGAGCGAATGGCCGAGCACGCCGACCTGCTCCTGTGGGTCACCGACCCGGAGAAGTACGGGGACGCCGCCATGCACGGCTACCTCGGCGTCCTTCGCCGCCACGGGGCGGTGATGGCCGTCGTGCTCAACAAGAAGGACCTGCTGCAGCCCGACGAGTTGGGTCACTGCGTGGCCGACCTGCGGCTGCTCCTCCACGACGTCGAGCTGGCCGAGGTCCCCGTTCTCACCGCATCGGCCGCCACCGACCCACCGGCCGTGGACGAGGTGGTGGCCCTGCTGGCCCACGCCGTCCACTCCCGCCGGACCATGATCGAGCGGCTCCGGGCCGACCTGGCCCACGGGGCGGCCGAGATGCTGGTCGACCTCGGTCCGGTGCCCCCCGACCTCGCCATCGACGACCGGGTCGGTGCCGATCTGGCCCTCGATCTGGTCGGTGCCTCGGGCCTGGAGCCGGTGCTCGGCGCGGTCGAGGCCGGGCACCGGCGGGACGCCGCCGCCCTCACCGGCTGGCCCTTCACCCGTTGGTTGCAGCATCTGCGACCGCACCCGCTGCGCCGCTTCCGGCTCCAGGAGGGCACGGCCGGGCGCTCGTCCCGTCCCCAACCCGCCGGCCTCCATCGGACCCGGGCCGAGGGGGCGGTCCGCCAGGCCGTGGCCTCGGCCTCCGATGGGCTGCCCGAGCCGTGGCCGGAGGCCCTGGCCGCCGCGGTCGCCGTCGATCACGACGTGCTGACCGACCGGTTGGATCGGGCCGTGTCGGCGGCCACCCGCGACGTCGGCCAGCGCCGCCGCCGATGGTGGCACGTCGTCAACGTCGTCCAGCTGATACTGGCCGCCGCCACCATCGCCGGGGCCCTGTGGCTCGGGCTCCTGGCCGGGGCCGCCTACCTCCGTCTGCCCGACATCCCCACCCCCCAGGTCGGCCCACTGGCGGTCCCCACCGCCCTGCTGCTCGGCGGAGTGGCCCTTGGCCTGCTCCTGGCCCTGTTGTCGAGGCGGCTGGCGTCGGTCGGGGCTCGCCGCCGGAGTCGGGCCGTCCTGCGGGAGGCAACCGCCCGGGCCCGGGAGGTCGGCGACGAACTCGTGATCAGCCCCATGGCCGACGAGCTGGCGCGCCGCCACCGGCTCCACGCCCTGTTGGCCGAACTGGCCCCACCGGCCTGAGCGCCCGGTGGCTACGGTGACACGGTGCAACCGATCCTGTTCCTGAGTGACGACTGGCTGACGGCCGTGAACGGGCTGCTGGCCGCCGACTCCTCGGCCCCGAGCCCGGGCCCGGACGGGCCCGACCAGCCCGGGGCGGAGCCGGTGGTGGTGCGGTATCTGGTCGACCAGGGCCCGCCCGGGACCGGGGGCTACGACCTGGTTCTGACCTCCGACGCCGCCGTCGTGCGTCGTCCCAAGGGGACGGCGGCCGTCACCCTCGGCCTGTCGTGGGAGGTGGCCGTCGCCGTCAACCAGGGGACCGAGAGCGCCCAGGCCGCCGTGCTCGACGGCCGGATCGTGGTCTCGGGCGACCCCCAGACCCTGGTCACGTCCCAGGACCGCATCGTCGGCCCCAATGGCGCGGTGGCCGGGCTGCGGGCCCGCACCGTCTACCGGCCCCAGGACTGAGCGGCCCAGGGGCCGACGGCCGGAGGCCGCTCAGTCCAGACAGGCGCCGACCGCCTCGAACAGACGCACGGCCCGGGGGTCGCCGGCGATGCCGCCGCCCATCTGGTTCATCACGTACCCGAAGCCGATGCCGGCGTCGACGTCGGCGAAGCCGAGCGAACCGCCGGCCCCGTAGTGGCCGAACGAGGCGTCCGACAGCAGGGGCAGGGTCGGCGCGTTGAGCATGAACCCGGCCCCGAACCTCGTCGGCAAGACCAGGCATCGGTCGTCGCCGGCCACCCGCTCGGCCCGCATCAGGGCCACCGTGGCGTCGTCGAGCAGCCGGAGACCGTCGACGGGTCCGACGGTGGCGGCGTAGAGCCGGGCCACGGAACGGGCGTCGGTGATGCCGTTGGCCGCCGGCATCTCGGTGGCGTGCACGGCCCGGGTGTTGAACGGGAGGTCGTCGCCGGCGAAGGTCAGGGCGCCGTCCATCGTCAGGGCCCGACCGCCGGCGGTCCCGGGACCGGCGATCCGCAGCATCAACTCCAGTTCATCGCCCTCGGGGCGGGGGGCGGCCAGCAGTCGGGCCACCCGAGGCTCCTCGGACTCCGGCAGTCCGACCCAGAAGTCCAGACCCAGCGGGCCGCTCACCTCATCGGCCAGGAACCGACCCAGGGTCCGGCCGTCGACCCGGCGCACCAGTTCCCCGGCCAGCCAGCCGTAGGTCAGGGCGTGGTAGCCGTGTGCCGTCCCCGGCGCCCACAGGGGGGTCTGCGCTGCCAGGTTCTCGACCACCGGGGTCACGGCCAGCACCTCGTCGAGGCCCAGGGGCGGGTCGGCGGCGATGAGGCCGGCCTGGTGGCTCATGACCTGGCCCACCGTGACCGCCTCCTTGCCCCCGGCGGCGAACTCGGGCCAGTAGTCGGCGACCGGGGCCTCGTAGTCGAGCAGACCGCGCTCGACCAGGAGGGCGACGCAGATGGCGGTGGCCCCCTTGGTGGTGGAGAAGACCAGGGCCAGTGTGTCCTCGGTCCAGGGCCGCCCGGTGGTGGGGTCGGCCGTCCCGGCCCACAGGTCGACGACCTCGACACCGCCGACGTAGACGGCAACCGCCGCCCCCACCTCGAACCCGTCGTCGAGGTTGGCCCGGAAGGCGTCGGCCACCGGCCCCCACCCCTCGTCCACCCGGCCCTCGATCCCGTCTGCTGCGCTCGCCATGGTCGACCATGCAACACCGTGGCGGCGGGGCGGGCCAGTTCGCGGGCCGCGCCCGGGGCCACCGCCCGGGCGGGGCGGGGAGGGCCGGGGTAGCGTTGGCCGGGTCGATCTCGTCGATCCGGTCGGAGGAGGGAGCGGACCATGCCCGAGATGCCCGAGGTGCAGGCCCACGCCGAACGCATGACCACCGCCCTGGGCGGGGCCCGGCTGGAGAGGTTCGAGCTGTTGAACTTCGCCGCCCTCAAGACCTTCGACCCGCCGGCCGACGCCGCCGTCGGCCGCAGGCTGGAGGGCGTCGAGCGCCGGGGCAAGTACCTCCTCCTGCGGTTCGAGGACGACCTCACCCACGTGGTCCACCTGATGCAGGGGGGCCGGCTCCGCCTCGACCCCAAGCGGTCGAAGAAACCCCGGCTGGGTCTGGCCCGATGGTGCTTCACCGAGACCGCCTCCGGGGTCGATGAGGCCTGGTTGTTGACCGAGGCCGGCACCGAGCGAAAGGCCGGGATCTGGGCCGTGACCGGCGACCCGCTGCCCCAGGCGCCGATGGACGACCTCGGCCCCGAGGCCGACCGGCTCGATCGCGACGGGTGGGCCGACCTGGTCGGCGCCCACTCCAAGCGGCTCCACGGCCTGCTTCGGGACCAGCACGTGGTGGCCGGGCTGGGGCGCATGTTGGCCAACGAGATCCTCTACGAGGCCGAGCTCTCCCCTTTCGCCAACGCGGCCAAGTTGACCGACGACGAGATCGACCGCCTCCACCGGGTGGTGGGCGAGGTGGTGGCCCGGGCCACCGACCACGAGCGGACCCTGGACGACATCGGCAAGAGCATCGACCGGCCGTCCAAGGCCCACAACCGGGCCGGCGAACCCTGCGTCGACTGCGACGACACCATCCGCACCGTCGAGTACCGCAAGTACACGGTGTACTACTGCCCGGCCCGCCAGACCGGGGGCAAACTCCTGGCCGACAACACCACCAGCAAGTTCCTCAAGTAGTCGATCGATCCGATCCCGGCCGCCGGGCCGGGGCCGCGGCCTCGGTCGGTCGGCCCGTCAGAAGGCGGTGCGGATGGCCCAGAGGTCGGGGAAGGCGGGGCGGAAGAGGGTGGTCTGCAGGTAGGCGGCGCCGTCGGAGCCGCCGGTCCCCGGCTTGGTCCCGATGGTGCGGCGGACCATCATCACGTGGCGGTAGCGCCACTCCTGCAAGCCCTCGTCGAGATCGGTCAGGGTCTCGACGAGATTGGCGAAGGCGTCGTCGCCGTAGTTGGCCACGATCCCGGCCTGGAGTTCGACGTTCTCCGCGATCGGTTCCCGGACGTCGCGATCGAGGACCTCGGGCGGAACGGGCAGTCCGTCGCGGTGCATGGCCCCGACGAAGGCGTCCCAGATGGTGGGAGCCTCGTAGCGGGTTCGGAGCCGATCGCCCTCGGCCCCGCCGAACCAATCGAGTTGGATCCGGTCCTTGATCCCGAGGACGAACTCCAACTCCCGGAACTGGGCCGACTGGAAGCCGCTGGCGTTGGCCAGGAACGAGCGGAAGCTGGCGAACTCGGCCGGGGTCATGGTCTCCAGCACGTCGAGCTGCCCGACCAGGGTCTTGAGGATCTTCAGCACTCGCTTCAGGTTGTGGCCGGCCCCGGGCACGTTGCCCTCGTCGAGCAGTTCGATGATGTGGTCGATCTCGTGCAGGATCTGCTTGAACCACAACTCGTAGACCTGGTGGATGATGATGAAGAGGGTCTCGTCGTGCTCGGGCTCGCCCGTCCGGGCGTCGACCGACACGCACTGCTGGAGGGAGAGCAGGTCACCCACCCGCAGGTAGCTGCCGTAGGTGAAGCTGTCGTCGGTCTCGAACGGGAGGCTCATGGTCGGGCACCGATCACGAGATGGACAGGGCGTCGGGGTCGGCCAGGGGATCGAGGGCGGGCAACGGCGGCAGGGCCGTCACGCGGGCGTCGACGTCGACCGAGGGATCGGCGATGGCCTCGGCGATGATCTCGGCCTGGCGCAGGGCCCGGGCCTGGGCCTCGGCGTAGGGCATGGTGGCGAACATGACCATGTTGTAGCGGGGGCTGAGATGCGCCGGGTGCCGTCGCTCCAGCTCCAGGGCCAGGGTTCGCTTGGCCAGGTAGTCGGGGTCGACCACTCCGGCCCGCATCTCGATGTAGTTGTCGAGGGCCATGTCGGCGATGGCGTCGGCACTCGGCTTGCGCTCGGCTTCGTAGCGGGCGAAGGACCCGGCCACGTCGTCGGGGGTGGCCCGCAGGTGGCGGTCCAGGGCCCGGGCCGACTCCATGGCCGCGTTCATGCCCTGGCCGTGGAAGGGCACGATGGCGTGGGCGGCATCGCCCACCAGCACGGCCCGGTCCTCGAAGCTCCAGCCCGAGGCTCGGATCGTCCCCAGAGACCCGGTCGGATTGGCCTCGAACTGGGCCGCCACGTCGGGTACCAGGGGTACGAAGTCGGCGAACTCGGCGGCGAAGAAGGCATCGACGGCGCCCGGGTCGGTGAGGGCGTCGAAGGTCGCGGTGGGGGCGAAGAGGGTGACGGTGAAGTCGCCCTCGGGATTGGCCAGCGCGATCAGCATGAACTCGCCCCGGGGCCAGATATGGAGGGCGTTGGGGTCGAGACGATGCCCGCCACCGGCGGCCGGGGGCAGGGTCAGCTCCTTGTACCCGTGATCGAGCCAGTCGGTCCGCCACCGGCAGGCCCCGGTGTCGGCGATGGCGTGGCGGACCGGTGACCCGGCCCCGTCGGCCCCGAACACCACGCCGAAGGGAGCCGAGGTCCCGTCGGCCAGGCGAAGGGTCGACGAGTCGAAGTCGACGTGGTCGATGGCTCGACCGAACTCTATGGTGACCCGCCCGGTGGCCTCGGCCGCGTCGAGCAGGATGGCGTTGAGATCGGTCCGCGACACCGAATGGATGACCTCGTGGGGCTTGGCCCCGTAGGGCTGCAGGTCGGGGGTCGGGTCGTCGACGGCGTGGATCATGCGGCCCCGCATGGGGATGGTGATGGCGTCGACCCGGTCGATGACGCCGATGTCGATGAGGGGGACGATGCCCCGGGTGGCCAGGGCCAGATTGATGGAGCGACCGGCGTCGATGTCGGTGGTCCGCAGGTCGGGGCGGCGCTCGTAGACCACGACGTCGTGGCCCTGGCGACCGAGATAGGTGGCCAGCAGGGCCCCGGCCGGTCCGGCGCCGGCCACGACGACGGGGCCCCTCATCGGGCGATCCCGTCGAGGATGTCGACGAACCGGTCGATGTCGTCGAAGGAGTTGTAGAGGGGCACCGGGGCGACCCGGATCACGTCGGGCTCTCGCCAGTCGCACAGGACCCGGGCCTCCTCCAGGGCCTCGTACACCCGCTTGCCGTCGCCCGCCGTCATGCGCAACGCGAACTGGCACCCCCGCTGGTCGAGGGGCCGGGGGGTCAGGTTGTCCACCCGGTCGCCCAACGACTGGGCCAGGCGGCGGTCCAGGTACTCGATCTGGCGCACGCTCTTGGCCCGCAGGGCCGGCACCCCTCCGGCCTCGTCGAACACGTCGAGCGAGGCCCGGAGGGCGGCCATGGGCAGGATGGGGGCGTTGGACAGCTGCCACGACTCGACGGTGGGGATCGGCTCGAACTCGGTGGCCATCTCGAAGCGGGTGGCCTTGTCGGTCCCCCACCAACCCAGCAGCTTGGGCAGGTCGGGATCGGCCACGTGGCGGCGGTGGACGTAGGCCGCCCCGACCCCGCCGGGGCCGCTGTTGAGGTACTTGTAGGTGCACCAGGCGGCGAAGTCGACGCCCCAGTCGTGGAGGTCGAGTTCGATGTTGCCGGCGGCGTGGGCCAGGTCGAAGCCGACCAGGGCTCCGACGGCGTGGGCGGCATCGGTGATGGCGGCCATGGGCAGGACCTGGCCGGTGTAGTACTGGACCCCCGGCAGCAGGACCAGAGCCAGTTCGTCGCCGTGGTCGGCGATGGCGGCCACCAGGTCCTCGGCCCGGAGCACGTCCTCGCCCGGGCGGGGATCGACCACGACGAGGGAACGGTCCGGATCGAACCCCCGTTGGCGGATCTGGGACTCGGCGGCGAAGTGGTCGGAGGGGAAGGCGTGGCCCTCGATCAGGATCTTGTGACGCTCGGGGGTGGGCCGGTAGAAGCTGACCATCAGCAGGTGGAGGTTGACGGTGAGCGAGTTCATGGCCACCACCTCGTCCCGGTGGGCTCCCACGAGTCGGGCCAACTGGTCGGTCAGCAGTTCGTGGTAGTCCTTCCACGCCAGCTCGCCGGTGAAGTGGCCCTCGACCCCGAGGGTGCTCCACCGGTCGAACTCGGTGGCCACCAGGTCGCGGGCGGCGGTGGGGAGGGCCCCGAGCGAGTTGCCGACGAGGTAGATGCCGTCGGGGAGTTCGAAGCGGTGCCGGAACGGGGCCAGCGGATCGGTGGCATCCAGGTCGGCGGCCGAGGGGAGGGTTGCGGGCAGGGTCGGACCGGTCACAGGCGACCGGCCTTGCCGGGGTGGAGGGCTCCGCAGTTGGGGCAGGTGCGGGCCTCCTCGTCGGCGTCGAAGGCGTCGAAGAGGGGAGGCAGGTCCTTGTCGATGGCCTGGACCTGGACCTCGACCCGATGGACGAGGTGGCCGCACTCGAAGCAGGCCCACTCGAACCCGTCGAGCTCGCCCGGGCGCCGCTGATACTCGACCACCAGGCCGATCGAGTCGGGATCGGGCCGCTGGGGGGAGTGGCGGACGCCGGGCGGGAGGAGGTACACCTCGCCCTCGCGGATGGGCATGTCGTAGGGCGCGGCCCCGTCGCCGGGCCAGATCACGAGGTTCATGTCCCCCTTGAGCTGGTGGAAGAACTCCTCCCGGGGGTCATCGTGGAAATCGCAGCGCTCGTTGCCGCCGCCCACGATCATCACGATCATGTCGGCCTCACGCCAGATCTGCTTGTTGGCCACCGGAGGCCGCAACTCGTGGCGATGGTCGGCGATCCACCGCGAGAGGTTGAAGGGGCGCCGTTCTCGGGGGCTGGGGTCGTACACGGTCACGATGTCCTCCTGGTCCTCCTGGCGTGGGGCCGCCGGGCCGATCCGGGACCGCTGGGGAGGCCCCGGCCGGGGACCGGCCTGCCCTGGAAGAATAGGGTTTCCGGCCCGACTCGCCGTCGTCGAGCGGCCGGTCCGTGTCGTCGGACCGGTGACCGGGCCCGGGGAGGCGGTCGCCGGGCCTGTGCCAGACTGGGGCATGGCCCTCACCCTGCGAGCCGACGAGATCGAGCGGTACGCCTCCGACGGTTGGTTGTCGCCCGTCGAGGTGCTGAGCGGGTCCGAGGTGGCGGCGGCCCGGGCCCGGCTGGAGGCCTTCGAGGCCGAGCACGGTCCCCTGGCCGCCCGACCCGAACGGACCCGGGCCTACCTGCCGTTCACCTGGGTCGACGAGATCATGCGCCATCCACGGCTGGTCGACGCCGTCGAGGACCTGATCGGGCCCGACATCCTGTGCTGGAACGCCCTGTTCTGGATCAAGGAGGCGGGGGCCGGAAGCTTCGTCGGCTGGCACCAGGACGCCACCTACTGGGGGCTCGACAACCGGGAGCTGGTGACGGTGTGGGTCGCCCTGTCCCCGGCCGGGGAGGACGCCGGCTGCCTGCGGGTGCTGCCCGGGAGCCACCGGCTGACCCTCGACCACGACGAGACCTACGACCCCGACAACCTGTTGACCCGGGGCCAACACATCCGCGACATCGACGACGCCGACACCGTGGCCATGCCGCTGGCGCCGGGCCAGGCCTCGTTCCACAACGTGGCGACGGCCCACGGGTCGGGGCCGAACCGTTCCACCGGCCGGAGGATCGGGTTGTCCCTCCACTACCTCCCGCCCCGCACCCGCCAGACCCTGGCCGACTGGGACAGCGCCGCCCTGGTCCGGGGCCGGGACCGGCACGGCAACTTCGATCACGCCCCCCGGCCCACCGCCGACCTCGACCCCGAGATCATGGCCTACCACCACCGGTCGTCCGACGCCCTGCGCCGTATCGTCTACGACGGCGCCGACGCCTCCCGACCCACGTTCTGACGCCGACCCGCTCGACCTCGCCGATCAGCCCGTTGCGCTGGCGGTGGCGAGTGGCGGTGGCGAGTGGCGGTGGCGGGTGACGTCGGCCGGCTCCACGATCCAGCCTCCGGCGCGGGCCCGACGGCAGCCGGGACCTCAGGCCAGGCCCAGGCCGGCGGCGGCCCGGTCGGCGGCCTCGGGGTCGACCACGTGGCGCAACAGGAGCAGCCCGTCGATGAGGGAGACGGCGGCCTCGGCCTCGACCCGCCGGGTGGCCTCGTCGCCGGTCAACAATCCGGCCAGCCAGTCGATCCAGAACCCGACCAACTGGGGAACCAGCGTCCGGTAGGGCTCCCGGCCGGCGGCCGCCAGCCCCATGGCCTCGAAGAACAGGGCGAAGGTGGGGTCCGTTCCGGGCCGGGCCAGAACGGGCCAGGCCCGGCGCACGGCCTCCCGGTGATCGGCGACCGGGACGGCGAACGCCTCGGCCAGCTCGGTCTGGAGGGCGCCTCCCATGGCCACCAGCACGTCACCGATCAGGGCGTCCTTGGACGGGAAGTAGTAGACGACCATGCGGTCGCTGATCCCGAGGGCCCGGGCCACCCGACCGAACGTGAGGCTGCTCAGGCCGTGTTCGTGGGCAACGGCCAACGCCCCGGCCAGCATCTCCTCCTTGGTGTGACGGCGCCCCATCAAGCCTGAGTGTAGTGGTGGCTACATTCGGCTTCGCCGGTCGCCTGGGCTCGGACGGACCGGGCCGTCACCGGTTCCGGCCGACGCGGAGCAGGTTGCGGTCCGGGTCCCGCACCTCGAACTCGCGCATACCCCACGGCTGGTCGACGATGGGGCCGAGTCCGGCCACCGCCGACGCCGTCCACGCCCGGTGCCAGGCGTCGGCGTCCTGGACGTGGAAGTACCCGGCCGCCCGATTGGCGGCCGGGTCGAGGCCGTCGGCGGCCGACAGGTGGAGTACCTCGTCGCCCCGGTGACTGACCCAGGCGTAGGAGGCATCGAACTGCTCGACCTCGAACCCGAGCCCTCGATAGAACGCCACCGACCGGGCCAGATCGGCCGTGGGAAAGATGATCTTGGTGACGATCCGCTCGGTCGGGACGGAGTGCGGGGGCAAGTTCGGGCGCTCTCAGCTGGCCGTGATGTCGCCGATGACCAGTTGGGGAGCCTGGTTGGTGTAGTTGGGGATGTCGCCCATGATGGCGGCGCCGTGTTCGGCCATGGCGGCGTCGAACGCCTCCTGGCTGTCGACCATGGCCCAGCCGATGGCCTCCCAGCCGTCGGTCTTGACCTTGGTCGCCCCCCAGCTCTGGCAGGCCTCGCCCAGGGCGTCGGCCAGCATCGGCATGTGGGTGGCGACGTAGTAGTCCATGTCGAAGGTCGAGTCGTCGGACTTCGGGTACATGATGTGAACGCTGATCATGTCCGGCATCTTGACACGACCCGGGCCGGGACGCCCGCCACGGGGCGACGGGGCTCAGATCAGGCCCAGACCCTTGACCGTGTCACGTTCCTCGACCAGCTCGGCGGCCGAGGCGTCGATCTTGGTCCGGCTGAAGTCGTCGATGTCGAGCCCCTGGACGATGGTGTACTCGCCGCCCGAGGTGGTGCAGGGGAAGCTGGAGATGATGCCCTCGGGCACATCGTAGGAACCGTCGGACGGGACCGACATCGAAACCCAGTCGCCCTCGGGCGTGCCGAGAGCCCAGTCGCGCATGTGGTCGATGGCGGCGTTGGCGGCCGATGCGGCCGAGGAGGCCCCCCGGGCCTCGATGATGGCGGCACCCCGCTTGGCCACGGTGGGGATGAAGGTGTTCTCCAGCCAGTCCTGATCGTTGACGGCTTCGGCCGCGATCCGACCGCCGACCTCGCAGTGGAACAGGTCGGGGTACTGGGTCGTCGAGTGGTTGCCCCAGATCGTCATCTTGGTGATGTCGTTGACGGTCACGTCGAGCTTGGTGGCCAGCTGGCTCATGGCCCGGTTGTGATCGAGGCGGGTCATGGCGTTGAACTGGCGGGGGTCGACGTCGGGGGCGCTGCTCATGGCGATGAGGGCGTTGGTGTTGGCCGGGTTGCCGACCACCAGCACCTTGATGTCCTTGGAGGCGGCCTCGTTGATGGCCTTGCCCTGGGGGCCGAAGATGCCGCCGTTGGCCTCGAGCAGGTCGGAGCGCTCCATCCCCTGCTTGCGGGGCATGGCCCCGACCAGGAGGGCGTAGTCGGCGTCGCCGAAGGCCACGGCGGCGTCGTCGGTGCGGACCATGCCGGCCAGCAGCGGGAAGGCGCAGTCGTCGAGCTCCATGGCCACGCCCTCGAGGGCGCCGAGGGCCGGGGTGATCTCCAGCATCTGGAGGATGACGGGCTGGTCCGGGCCCAGCATCTCCCCGCTGGCGATGCGGAACAGGAGGCTGTAGCCGATCTGGCCGGCGGCGCCGGTGACGGTGACTCGGACGGGTGCGTTGCTCACGGTCGGGGAGCTCCTTCGTGGACCTTGCAGGTTGCCGCCCCGGGGAGATCGGGCACCGATCGGCGCCGCCGAGACGGCCGGGGGATGCGTGGATTGACGCCGGTGAGCGTAGCGGCCCGCTCAGTCCTGTGGGCGACCTGACGATCCCGGCGACGACGGTTCGGGCGCCGCCGGCGGAGAGGCGGGACCGGTCGAGGCGCGGGTGTTGCCCTCCCAGGCCCGGTGGAGGCCGGCGTAGACACCGCCCTGGGCCACGAGCAGGGCATGGGGGCCCTGCTCCACCAGCCGCCCCCGGTCGAACACGAGGACCTCGTCCGCCGCCTCGGCCGTGGCCAGGCGGTGGGCGATACTGACCGTGGTCCGGCCCCGGGCCAGCACCCGCAGGGCCGAGGTCAGTGCCTGGTCGGTTTCGGGATCGACGGCCGATGTGGCCTCGTCGAGGATGAGCAGGCCGGGGTCGGCCAGGGCGGCCCGGGCCAGCGCCACCAGCTGGCGCTCCCCGATCGACAGGTTGGCCCCCCGCTCCCCCACCCCGTGGTCGAGACCGTCCGGGAGCTTGGCCACCCACCAGCCGAGCCCGAGCGACTGGAAGGCGGCGTCGACCTCGTCGTCGGTGGCGCTCGGACGTCCGTACCGGACGTTCTCCCGGACCGTGGTGTCGAACAGGAACCCGTCCTGGGGCACCATGCGGACCGAGGCCAAGCGGGATTCGGGAGCGACCTCGGACAGGGCCACCCCACCGAGGCGGACCACGCCCCGGGTCGGATCGGCCAGGCGACACAGCAGCTTGGCCGTGGTCGTCTTGCCCGAGCCGGTCTCGCCCACCACGGCCACCGATCGGCCGGCGGCGATGGTGAACGACACGTCGTGGAGCACGTCGGGACCGTCGCGGTAGGCGAAGCCGACGTCCTCGAAGGCCACGCCCAGAGCCCCCGACGGCAGATGCCGACCGTCGGTCGGCTCCCGCACGTCGACCTCCACATCCAGGAGATCGAGGATCTTGCGCCAGCCGGCGATGGCGGTCTGGGTCTGGTCGAGGGTCTCGCCCAACTCGCCGATCGGACTGTGCAGCAAGGTGGTGAGGAACAGGACGGCCACCAACTCACCGCCGGCCAGACCCAACTGCTCCCGCTGGGTCAGGCCGACCACCAGGACCAGGCCGAGGGCCACGGCCCCCAGGACGTCACCGGTCACGAACACCATGCCCATGTAGCGATTGGCCCGGACCCGGGCCCGGTACCGTCCCTCGATGGCCTCGCCGGTGAGGCGTCGGCTGCGGTCTTCGGCCCCGTAGGCCCGGATCACGGCGGCCCCGGTCACGGTCTCGGAGAACCGGGCCAGCATGGACCCGACCTGGGTCCGCATCTCGTCGTAGGCCTCGAGTTGACGCCGCTGGAGCCACCGGAACCAGGGGTAGGCGGGGGCGTAGGCCAACGCCACCAGCACGGCCAGGACCCACGAGTAGTAGGCCAGGACGAGCAGGGTTCCGACGATCAGCACCGGGTGGACGGTCCAGGCGTAGAGGCCCCACTGGGCGAAGCGGGCCAGGGCCTCGACGTCGCTCGTGACCCGGGCCACGAGCACCCCCCGACGGCTCTCGTTGTGCTCGGCGATCGACAGCTCGTGGACGTGGCGGAAGGTCTCGGCCCGGAGCCGGGCGATGGCGGCCTCGGCCCGATCGACCAGGCGGCGCTGGGTGACCCAGCTGAGCACGGCGGCGGCCACGACCACCACCCCGGCCACCGCCGACAGGGTCCACACGTAACCCAGGTCGACATCGCCGTTGGGGAGACGGTCCCGGTCGAGGGCCCGCTGGATCAGAACCGGGATGGTCAGCTTGGAGACGGCGATCGAGAGCCCGAGCGCCACCGTGACCCACAGGCCGCGGCGGAGATCGGGGCTGGCCGCCAGCCCGCGGCGAAGGACCTGCAACGCGGCCTCGGGCTCACCCGAGGCCTCTGCGTCGACGTTCGCGTTGGCGTTGTCGTCGACCGTGGCGGTGGCGGGCTGGGAGTCGACGGCGGCGTCGGACCCGCTGGGGTCGCCGGATGAGGGACCGGGGGCGGGGGTGGTCGATTCGGTGGGCTCGTCGGGCGGACTCACGCCGCGGCCTCCTCGTAGGCCCGCACCAGCGCCTCGTAGCCCGGATGGGCCAGCAGCTCCTGGTGGCTGCCGGCCGCCACGATTCGGCCCTGGCTGAGGTACAGAACCCGCTCGGCCAGCTCGATGGTCGACAACCGCTGGGCCACGATCAAGGTGGTGGCGGCCAGCGCCTCCCGCAGCCCGTCGAGGATCTGGCGCTCGACCACGGCGTCGACGGCACTGGTGGCGTCGTCCAGGACGAGCACGGCCGGCCGACGCACCAGGGCCCGGGCCAGCGCCACCCGCTGGCGTTGACCACCCGACAGCGTCACCCCCCGCTCACCGAGCACGGTGTCGAGCCCCCGGGGCAGATCGGGCAGGAAGCGATCGACCTGGGCCACCCGGAGGGCTCGGGCCAGATCGGCATCGGCAACCGGCGCGTCGAGGGTCACGTTGGCCCGCAGGGTGTCGGCGAAGAGGAAGGCCTCCTGGAACACGAGGGCCACGGCCTCGGACCGCTCGGCCTCGTCGATGGTCTCGATCGGCACCCCGCCGAGGCTGACCGTGCCGGCATCCGGGGGAAGCAGCCCGGCCAGCAGCGTGCAGAGCGTGGTCTTGCCGGCCCCGGTCGAGCCGACCAGGGCCACAACCTCACCGGAGGCGAGGTCCAGGTCGACCCCGCTCAGCACCGGGGCGTCGGGACCGTAGGCGAACGAGAGGTCACGGGCCTCGACCCCCAGGGCCCCGCCAGGCAACGGCGGGCCGGCCGGGGGACGGGCCGGGGGCTCGACGTCGAGCACCGATGACACCCGCTCAAAGGCCACGGTCGACGGGGGCACCATCTCCAGGAAGAAGCCGAACACCCGCATGGGCATGGCCAGCACCGTGAACAGTGAGGCGACCTGGACCAGATCGCCCTGACTCATGGCCCCGACCTGGATCCGCCAGGCGCCGACGGCCACGACCAACACCATGCCCAGGTTGGGCAGGGTGTCGAGGGCGGCCTCGAACACGGCCCGGATGTAGCCCACATGGCGGCGCCGGTCGCGGAGGTGCTCCACGGCAACCCCGAACCGTTCGTTCTCGGCCTCGGCCCGGCCCAGGGCCTTGACCACCAGGGCCCCGTCGAAGCTCTCGTGGGCGATGGACGACACCTGCCCGACGCCCTCCTGTACCTGGGCCGCCGGCCGTTCGATGCGGGTCGAGTAGAAGCGATTGAGGACGGTCAGGGTGGGGAAGATGGCGAAGGCCACGATGGCGATGACGGGATCGACGGCGAGCAGGGCAACGGCCGAGAAGACGGCCAGGAACCCGGCTCCGAGCGAGAACGGCAGAGGATGGATGACCTCGGTGGTGACGTCGAGGTCATTGTCGGCGTGGGCCAGGAGGCGGCCGGCCGGACGCTGCTGGTGCCAGGCCAGAGGCAGGGCCAGGTACCGGTCGAGCAGGCGGTGACGGAGGGTCCGTTGGGCCCGCTCCGAGGTCATCCCGGCGTAGTACCGGCGGGTCACCACCCCGGCGGCCCGAACGACGGTGACGGCCACCACGGCCACCAGGGCGGCTCCCACCGTGCTCGCCGTGACCGGCTCTCCGTCGAACACCGGCAGGACGACGTCGTCGATGATCCGGCCCAGGACGATGGTGGAGACCACGGTGGCGGCGGCGAAGACGGCCGCCCCCGTCACCGACACGGCGAAGGTCACCGGTGAGAGACGAAGCACGGTGCCGATGACGCCCAGGCCCCGACGGAAGACGGTGGAGCGTTCCATCACCTGACCACGCTAGTGGCCCGCGGTGACGGAGCCGTTGTGATTTGTGGCGCCCGTCGCCGTCCCCGGCCGGGTGCCGCCGAGCAGCTGCCACCGTCTGCGCACGGGGGGACGGCCCGGGCGCCACGACCACGGAGGGCGAGCCCACCGGGTGCCGACCGTGGTCGTGGGCGCTCGGTCCGGGAGCGGTCGTGACAGGTCCAAAAAACTCCGGCCATCGTCGCCACACGGGGTCCGAGCACAGGCCAAGATGGGAAGGGGTTACAGGGGCCCGGGCACCCGGGCGTACACGGAGGAGCTGCGGGTGGCAGCCAAGCGCGAGACGAGCCTGCTCGACGAACGATCCCGAACCGAGTCGACCTCGCTCACGATCGACGACACACCGACCCTCGACCTCGGCATCCCCGGCGTCTCCTCCTTCGAGCTTCTGGCCGTGGGACCGGCGGCCAACGTGTACCGGGCCCGACAACCGGCTCTCGACCGGTCGGTCGAGGTCAAGGTCCTGCAACTCGATCCCGAGGGCGCCGAAGGACGGGCCTTCGAGCGCGAGCGGGTGACGGCGGGCCGACTCACCGGCCACAGCGGCATCGTCCCGCTGCTCGATGCCGGCCTGACCAACGGCGGCCACCCCTATCTCGTGTTCCCCCACTACCGGCGCGGCTCCATGGCCCGGCTGGTCGGCGAGCACGGTCCGCTCGGTTGGCGCGAGGCGGCGTTTCTGGTCGAGACCGTCTCGGTCACCCTGTGCGAGATCCACGGACGGGGCCTGGTCCACGGGGCCCTGTCGCCCGACGCCGTTCTGCTCACCGACTTTCTCCTGCCCCGGGTGACCGATCTGTCGCGGTGCGGACCCGTCGGCGCCGACGGGTCCGGACCGGTCCCGGCCGACGATGTCGCCGCTCTGGGTCGTCTGCTCCGGTTCCTGGTCAGCGGCTCGGTCGACGGGGCCGCCACCGGCATCCCGGCCCCGGTCCGGGATGTGATGAACCTGGCCGCCCATCCCGTGCCCGGCCGCCGGCCGGCCGACGCCGCCGCCTTCGTGGTGGAATTGCGCCGCGCCGTGGCCCGCATCGAGGGACGGGCCACCGACAGCCCGGCCCTGATCGGACCGGCCCCGGTCGAGGGCGCGGCGAGCGACAACGGCGCGAGCTCCGACGGTGGAGCGGCCGATCCCGGCGTCACCCTCGAGGGTGAGGGGCCGATCACGGTCGACGAGTTCCTGGATCCGCTGCTGGCCGAGGATCCGGATCCGGTGGCCGACGCCGATACCACCCCGGCCCCCGAGGCCGATCCCGGTTCGGCAACGGTGGCGGACGACCCCGGTCCGGCGAGCCGGGGTGGAGCCACCACCTCGGTCGAGGCCCGCTACATCCTGGCCCTGGTCGCCTGTATCGCCGTGGCCGTCCTGGTGATGGTCCTGGCCGCCGTCCTCGCCGTCAGCTGACCGGCATCGGCATCGGCATCGCCGTCAGCTGACCGGCATCGGCATCGGATGCTCGGCCCGGCGTGACCGTCAGGCGTCGCCGGTCTCGGCGTCATCCCTCCAGCGGATGAGGCCCTCCTGGGTGCAGGTGGCCAACAGGCGACCGTCGCCGTCGCGAAAGCGGCCGGTCACCAGCCCCCGGGCCGAGCCGGTCCACTCGACCCGCTGGTCGTAGAGCAGCCAACCCGGATCCCCGACCCCGACCCGGGGCAACCGGTGGAGCCACATGGCGTGATCGAGGCTGGCCCCGGTGAGGGCGCGGTCGAACCACCGTCGCCCATGGGGCAACAGGGCGTGGTCGATGAGGGCGCCGTCGGACAGATAGGCCAACCGGGCTGCGGCCAGGGCCGGGGAATCCTCGGCGTTCGATTCGCCGAGGATCCGGACCCACATCAGCTGGGGCTCGGTGACCGGCGGACCGCCGGCGGGGTCCGGGGGGTTCACGTAGCGCATCTCCATCGGCCGCAGTGCGCCGTCCCAGCCGTCGGGATCGAAGTGCGGATGGCCGGCGGCGAACGCCGGGTAGTCGGGCAGACTCTCGGAGGGCGGGGCCAGGTTCTGCGGGGCCGGGTCGGCGTCCGGCTGGTACTCCGGGCCCGGCTCCGGGGCGTGGAACGACACCGTGAGCCGGAACACCTCGGCCCGGGCCTGGTCGGCCACGACCGACCGGAGAGCGAACGACCGCCCCTCCCGGATGCGTTCGACCCGGTATCGGGTGATGGTGTCGACCTCACCGCCTCGAACGAAGGAGGCGTGGAGCGAATGGGGCACCTTCGGCGGATCCACGGTGACGGCCGCCGCCATCACCGCCTGGGCCAGGAACTGGCCACCGTAGGTCCGCCCGCGCCGCTCGGGAGCGGGCGGACCCAGGAAGACGTCGCTACGGGTCGGGTCGGCGGTGGGGTGGACGAGGGAGGCGAAGGACGGGGCCGGTTGCACCCGGCCCAGTGTGTCGGCCTCTCAGCCGTCCCCACCAATGAGGTCGAATGGGACGAACAGGGGCTCGGTGAGGGCCCGCCGGTGGATGTGCTCCCCGGCCCGCTCGATGACCGAGCCGGTGGAGAAATGGGAGGCCGTGACCAACGTGCGTTGGAAGGCCAGACGGAAGCGACGCTCATCATCCTCGGAATCCGGACCGAGGCGACCCTGACGCTCGAGCGAGTCACTCAGGGCCGTCCACAGGTCGTCGACCCGAAGGTCGGCCCGCTCCACCACCAGGGCGGTGGTGATGAGGCCGTTGCTGGCCATGCCGACGAACGAGCGCTCGCAGGCGCAATCGGGACCGCAGGGGTCGCTGTTCTCGGGGGAATCGGGGGACGGGGGGAGGCATCCCATCGGGGGGACGTAGACCAGTTCGCCCTCCACTGCCTCGTGCAGGTCGTCGGGGCGGGAACCCTGGGCCTCGGTGGTGGCCACCAGTACCTTGACCATCGTGGTGTGTTGTGCCTTTCGGGAATGGCGCGCCGCGGAACGGATGAAGCGCGGCGGGCTGGTTCTGCTGTGCTGGCGTCTGGGCGCATGGGCAACCCCGCCCGAACCCCTGGACTTCCATGGCGCCCTCTCCACCCCGCAACGGGGCGACTCCCACGGCTGTCCGTCGTTCGAACAAAGGTTCGATGGCTTGAGGTCAACCTAGCAGGCGACTGTGACGCTGGGGCCGGTGGGCGGGGGAATTCTTCGCCCCCGTCCGACCCGTCGACATCCGGGCCTTCTCGCCGCTCCGCCGCTCGGATGGCAAGATGAGGCGCGATGACCTCAGAGCAATCGGCACCGGACGGCGAAGTACAAGGGATTCGCGTCGAGCAGGTCACGCGTTGGCTGGCCGAGCGTACCGACATCGAGGCCCCGCTCCGCTTCGAGCTGATCGCCGGCGGCCGGTCGAACATGACCTTCACCGTGACCGATGCCACCGGACGGCGCTTCGTGCTGCGCCGCCCGCCCCTCGGACCCCTGCTCCCCAGCGCCCACGACATGGCCAGGGAGCACCGGCTGATGTCGAGCCTGGCCGACTCCGAGGTCCCGGTCCCCCGCATGGTGGGCCTGTGCCAGGACCCGGCGGTCAACGACCGTGACTTCTACGTCATGCACTTCCTCGACGGAGTGGTGGTTCGCGACGCCGAGATCGCCGCCGGCTACGACGAGACGACCCGGGCCCGGTGGTCGACCGAGTTGGTCGACACCCTGTGCGTGCTCCACGAGACCGACATCGACGCCGTCGGCCTGGGCGACCTGGCCAAGCGGAGCGGCTACATCGAGCGGCAGATAAAACGCTGGTCGGGGCAGTGGGAGCAGTCCAAGCAGCGGGAGATCCCCCTCATCGACGCCGTTCGCGACACCCTGGTGGCACGGCTCCCGCCCGAGGCCCGCACCACCATCGCCCACGGCGACTACCGCCTGTCCAACTGCATGATGCGACCCGACGGCCCGGTGGCCGGGGTCCTGGACTGGGAGCTGTGCACCCTGGGGGACCCGCTGGCCGATCTCGCCGGCCTGCTGGGCTACTGGCATGACCCCGACGAGCCCGACGTCGGCGGCGACAACGAG
This sequence comes from Acidimicrobiales bacterium, assembly GCA_965263455.1. Classification (GTDB taxonomy): domain Bacteria; phylum Actinomycetota; class Acidimicrobiia; order Acidimicrobiales; family SZUA-35; genus CADEDH01. The sequence continues at coordinate 3,166,837 of CBDHHN010000004.1, read as the reverse complement.
ACCACCGGCCTCCCGGGCTTCCTCCCGGCCCCCGAGATCGCCGGCCGCTACGCCGACCGCATGCGGGTCGATCTGGGCCTGGTCGACTACTACCGGGCCTTCGCCTCGTGGCGCTTGGCCTGCATCGGGGAGGGGGTCTACGCCCGCTACCTCAACGGCCAACAGGGGGCCCAGGACGAGGAACTCGACCTCGACCTGTACCGGGATTCGGTGGCGCGCCGGGTCGACCGGGCGGCCGAGTTCCTCGGGATCGCCTCGCCCTAGGGTGGCCGGACCGCTCGGCCCGACGACGCCCGACGACCCCGCCCCCGGGTCGACCCACCCCGGGCCACCCGACCCCGCACCGGCGACAGGCGACGACCCCGGCCTGCGGCGGGTCCTTGATCACCTGGGGGTCCGGCCGTCGGCCCTCCTGGGCCAGGGCGGTGAGGCCCGGTGCTACGCCCTTGACGACGAGCGGGTGGTTCGGGTTCTGCACGGTCCGGCGCCGCCCGGGGCCGAAGCGGAGGCGACGGCGCGGGAGGCCCTGGTCGACGAGCTGCGCCGGAGCCCGGCCCCGTTCCTGCTCCCCAAGCTGCTCGAGGTCGGTCGCCTGGGAGATCGGGTCCACATCATCGAGCGCCGGCTGCCCGGGGTCGACGTCGGGCGCCGCCTGGCCGAGTGCGCCGAGGAGGACCGCCGACCCCTGGTCGAGGCCCATCTGGAGACCGCCGCCCGCCTGGGTGACCTGGCGCTCGAACCCCGCGGCTGGTTCGGCGACCTGCTGGCCCGGCCAGCGGTCCGGGCCTCGACCTGGCCCCGGTACCTGGAGACGGCCGCGTCCCGTTCCCTGGCCCGGGCCCCGGGGTTCGGCGCCGTCGACCCGGTGGCGCTGGCCCGGGGCCTGCCGCCGTGCCGAGACCAGGCGTTCGTCGACCTCGACGCCTTCGTCGGCAACATGCTGGCCGTGGGCACGACCGTCACCGCCGTCATCGACATCGGCGGGGCCACCGTCGTCGGCGACCGGCGACTCAACGACCTGGCCGCCGTCGTCTACCTGTGCGCCCCCGCCATCACCCCCACCGCCACCGAGACCGACCGGGCCACGGGGCGACGATGGCTGGCCGATCGGGGCCTCGATCGGTGGTACGAGCCGGCCCGCCGGTGGCTGGCCGCCTACTGGGCCTGGGCCGTCGACGACGAGGCCCTGCACCGCTGGTGCCGTGAGGTGCTCCTGTGACCGCGGCTCAGACCCCGTCGTCGGGAACGGGACGACCGAGGAAATCGTCGTTGACCGAGATGCGGGCCCGCTCCGGACCGTCGCCCTCGGCCGCCAGCAGCGCCCGCTTGTCGGCGTAGTAGCGCTCCCGATGCTCTCCGGCCGAGCGGGCGTTGTAGGTCACGTAGAGCGCCCGCCGGGGATGGGAACTCCGGTTGGTGTCGCTGTAGTGGGGGGCGTAGGAGTTGAAGGCAACGACATCGCCGGGGCGGACCGGGACGGGGACCCAGGCCGCCTGCTCCACCCAGGCCGGGTCGATCCGACCGTCCCGATTGGGCAGGACGGTGCGATCGGTCACCGGCGTGAACCACAGGCAACCGTTCTCCTCGGTCGAGGTGTCGAGCGGGATCATGACCGAGATGTGGTAGTCGACGAACCGGTAGGCGGTGGCGTCCTGGTGGGGGGCGAAACCGGCCCCTCCGGCCGCCTTGTAGTTGATCTTCTCCTTGAACAGGACCGCCGGCTCCCCGAACAGTTCGCCCAGCATGTCCGGGACGACGCCCTTGGTCAGGAAGTCACGAAGTCCGTCGTGATGCGGGATCAGATCCTCACTCCGGGCCAGGCGGGGCCCGTCGTCGGTCATCTCCCGGTGGTGGAGTCCGGGCCCGGAACCGTCGGCCCAACCGGCCACCAGCCGGGCGGCCACATCCAGGCGTCGCACCAGGCGCTGATCGAGAAACCCCCGGAGCAGGACCCGGCCCGTGGCCTCGAAGGTCGTGCGCTGGTCCTCGGTCAGTCGCGGCACAGCAACTCCACCAGCAGGCCCTCGAACACCTCCAGATCCGGTGTCGGGGCCTTCGGGTCCTTGCCCTGCTCGTCCCAGCGGCGGAGGTCGACCGCGGCCTGGTGGAGTGGATCGGCCTCGAAAGCGGCCACCTCCTCGGCCGTCATGGGCCCGCCCTGGAGCTGCAGGCTGTGGACCGAACCGGGCGACAGGGTGCCGAAGTAGCTGCTCTCGACCGCACACAGGTATCGCTTGGCCGCCACGTGACCCTGGATGGGGCGGGTCACCTCGGGCCCGAACCAGTTGGCCAGGAACCGGCTGCCGGTGTCCTCGTGGCGAAGGTCGACCTCGGCCGCCCGGGCTCGGGCCGTGCCCTCCTCGGAGCTGAGGAGGTGGCCGACGTCGTGGAGGAAGGCGGCGGCCACGGTCGGCAGGTCGGAGCCGGCGGCCATGGCCAACGACCCGCACTGCAGGGCGTGGGCGGTCTGGGTCACCCGCTCGTCGTAGGTGCCGCCTCCCCGCTCCCGGTAGAGGTCGACGAGGGCACGGGCCACGTCGGCCGGTTCCTGCAACTCTCGCCAGCGGACACCGAGGGTGTCGTCGCCGCTGTGGTCCCGGGGGGCATGGGTGGGGGATGACGACTCCACCGAGGGCGAGGCCTGTGCGGGGGTTGGCGGGTTCGGGTTCATCAGATGATCTGTCTCCTGATCCAGGTCGCCAGCAACTCGATGGCGTAGACGATCACGAAGATCGAGAGGATGATGCCCCCCATCACCTCGAACTTGAGTGTCTTCGCCGCGTTGTTGAGCAGGAAGCCGATGCCGCCACCGCCCACGATGCCGAGCACCGTGGACGAGCGGAGGCTGATGTCGAACAGATAGAGCGAGTTGCCGACCAGCGAGGGCAACACCTGCGGGGTCACCCCCGTGGCCACCTCCTGGACCGGACCGGCGCCGGTGGCCCGGACCCCGTCCCGGGGGCCCTCGCTCACCTCTTCGATGGAGTCGGCGAACAGCTTGGTGGCGAACCCGACCAGACCGAAGGCCAGGGCCAGGGTTCCGGCCGCCGGTCCCAGGCCGATGGCGGCGACCAGGATCACGGCGATCACCAACTCGGGAGCGGCTCGCACCAGCAGGGCGAAGCCCCGGGCCACGCTGTAGACGATGCGCCCCGGTGAGGTGTTGGAGGCGGCCAGGAACGACAGCGGGATGGCGGCCACCAGAGCCAGCGCGGTCGAGGCGAAGCCGATGGCCAGGGTCTCGATGAGGTCGCTACGGACCCGGGCCGTGAACCAGGTCAGGTCCTTGGGTACGAGCCGCCAGAACACCGACGGCAGCTCCCCGATCGACAGGAAGAACTCCGGAATCGAGATGTCGGGGATGATGAACGACAACACCAACAGCACCAACGAGCTGATGCCGGCGATGGTCAACTTCACCCGGGACCGGGTCCAGGGGGCGGTCAGGGGGACGTCGTCGACGGCGGTGGCGGCTGCGATCGCGGGCGAGCCGTTCCCGGAGCCGGACGTCTCCAGACCACGGCCGTGACCCCCGATGGTCACGTCCTCGGACCCGAGGATGGCCCGACGGGTGACGGCCGACAGGGCCTCCATGGCGATGACCAGGATGATGATCAGGATCGTCACGCCGAGGAGGTCGGGGTAGCGGAGGTTGCCCTGGTAACCCCGGAGGATCAGGCCGATACCGCCGGCGCCGACGAAGCCCAGGATCGGGGCGCCCCGGAAGTCGATCTCCAACCGGTACAACGAGACCGAGATCACGGTTGGCGTGATCTGGGTCCAGATCCCGGTGATCAGCTCCTGGATGGGGCCGGCGCCGGTGGCGGCCACCCCTTCCCGAGGGCCGGGATCGACGTTCTCGATGGCATCGGTCAACAGCTTGGCGATCATGCCGACGGCGTGGATGCCGATGGCCAGGATGCCGGGCAGGACGCCGATGCCGTAGACCCGAACGAACACCAGGGCGAACACGATGGTGGGCACCGCCCGGGTGAACACGATGATGGCTCGGGCCACGATCCGGACCGGGGCCCAGGGCATGACGTTGCCGGCGGCCAGGAACGACAGTGGGATGGCCAGGAACACGCCGATGGCGGTGCCGGCGTAGGCCATGAAGAAGGTGTCGAAGACGGCCCGGGTGATGGTGCCTCGATCCTCGGCCGCGATGACCGGGGGCAGCATTCGCTCGAGGAGATTGCGGGTCTCCGGCCATCCCTCGATCAGGGAGAAGAGGCTGAGGTCGACTCGTCGAAGCCCCCAGAACGCCCCGACCACGGCCAGGACCCCGACGGCCGCCATCAGGATCCGGGGCAGTGTCCAGGGGGCTGAGAGGGGGACGGAATCGAGGTCGACCTCGGGGCCGGGCTCGGCCGGGGTCGGGGCCCGCTCGGGGGCGACGGTGGTCATGACACCGGGGAGGGGGTGTCGTCGACCGAGGGTTCGGCCGCGGCCGCGGCACCGTTGGGGGCCACGTACTCGTCGAGCTTCTCCCCCGTCGGGTCGAGCCGCTGGTACACCTCCATGACCGACTCCTGGGTCACCGAGTCGTCGACCGGCGTGTCGAGCACGACCTTGCCGTCCCGGAGACCGACCAGGCGATTGGCCCACCCGAGGGCCAGGTCGACCTGGTGCAGGCTGCACAGCACGGTGATGTTGTCCTCCCGGCACAGCCGGAACAGCACGTCCATGACCTGGCCCGAGATCTCGGGGTCGAGCGAGGCCACCGGCTCGTCGGCCAACACGATGCGAGGCTTCTGCATCATGGTCCGGGCGATGGCCACCCGCTGCTGCTGGCCGCCGGACAGGGTGTCGGTCCGCTGCCAGGCCCGATCGGCCAGGCCGACCCGGTCCAGCTGCTCCAGCGCCTCGCGCCGCAGCGACTTGGGGTACATCCAGGCGCCGAGGCGAGGACCGGGAACCCGGCCCAGCGCACCGGAGAGCACGTTCTCCATGCAGCTGATGCGGCCCACGATGTTGAACTGCTGGAACACGAAGCCGACGTCGCGCCGGAGACGGCGGAGTTCGGCACCCCGGGCCGCCGGCACGTCGACCCCGAGGACCGTGACCCCGCCCGAGGTGGGGCGGTGCAGGCCGTTGAGGTGGCGAAGCAGGGTCGACTTGCCCGACCCCGACAACCCGATGATGACCAGGAGCTGGCCCTCGGGCACGGAGAAACTGACGTCGTCCAGGGCTCGGACCCGACCGTTGTCGAACGTCTTCACCAGATGGGAGATCTCGACCGCGGACGGCCCCGAGGCCGGGGGCGCGTCGCCCCCGGCCCGGACCAATCCGGTCGTACCGCTTTCGTTGACCGGATTATTCATCACGTCACTCGCACCGGCTGGCCTTGGTGATTTCACACACCTGGCGAATGCCGTCGTAGAAGGAGTCGTCCTTGGCCACGAAGCCCCAGGTGCCGTCCTCGTCGGCGAACGAGCAGTCGTTCTCCTCGGGGGTGCCCTCGCAGTAGCCGTTCTCGATGGCCCAGTCGACGTTGACCTTGTTGGTCACGACGTCGGTGAAGGCGTCGACGAAGCTGGCGGGCAGCTCGTTGGAGATGGCCATGGGGGCGCCGGAGATGGTCTGGCTCTTCCAGATGATCTCCAGGTCGGCCTCACCCTCGTTGATGGTCTCGGTGCCTTCGGCGGTGTCGATGACACCGTTGATGTCACCCGACTCGATCAGCTGGCTGGTGACCATGGAGTCGTAGGCGAAACCGGCGTCGCACTCGCCGCTGGCCACCGAGATGGCCGAGGCGTCGTGGCCACCGGCGAAGGTGGCGTTGATGTCGGTGGAGGTCTCCGACGGGTCGAGGCCGACGGCCAGCAGACCCTCGGAGGGGAACAGGAAGCCCGAGGTGGAGCCGGGGTCGACGAAGCAGATGTTCTTGCCGGCGAAGTCCTCGATGCTCTCGATGCCCGAACCGGGCTGGGTGACGGCGTAGCTGCGGTAGCCGGGCTCGATGTCCGGACCGCCGGTCATCACGCCGGCCACGCTCACGTCGGCACCGTTCGAGGTGGCGATCACATAGGAGAAGCCGCCGAACTGGGCGACGTCGACCCGGTTGGCGATGATGCCCTCGATCACGCCGGCGTAGTCGCTGGCCTGGAAGAACTCGATCTCGATGCCGAGCTCGTCCTCCAGGATCTCTCGGGTGGTCTCGAAGTCGGCCTCCAGGCTGCTGGCGGCCTCGGCCGGCACGGCACCGAAGGTGATCTCGGTGGGCCAGTCGTCTTCGCGAGCGACGCCCGAACCCTCTTCGGTGTCGGTCGACTCGTCGTCCTCATCGTCGCTACCGCAGGCGGCCGCCACGAGGCCCAGGGCCATCAGCAGCACCAGCATCCGGCGCCAGTCCATCTTCAGCATTCGTGGTTCCTTGCTCTCGTCGAAAGGGGCGCGAGCAACGCCCGCGCGGCGAACGCTAGGTACCGGGAACGAACGACCGGCGTCGGGAACATGCCCTCGGCAAGAATGCTGGGCGAACTGATGCTTGCCGGTACGTAACGTGGAATCAGCCCGTCCCGGGCGACCGGGAGGCCCCGTGATCGACCCAGGAGCCATCGTCCCGACGCTCCCACAGCGAGACCGCCCACGGGCCCGGGGCGGCCGGATCGACGAGATCGGAGGCGAGGTGGCGGTAGCGGTCGAGGGTCGTCCCGTCGGGAAGCCGGCCATAGGCCAGGCTCAGATGGAGCCACGATTTGGGCCGGAGGGCATCATCGCCCGGCTCCAGTCGGTGACCGGCCACGACTCGGGCCGTCACCCCCTCCAACCAGGGAGAACGCACCGCGAGGCCCACCCAGTCGTCGGCCCGGTGATGCTCGGCCTCGATCGAGTCCGGCGGGGGTGGACCGTGGTCGCGGACCACCTCCAGCATCTCGGCCACCACCTCGTCGGCCCGGGGGTCGGCTCGACGGAAGAAACCCGTCAGGGTCACGTGGGGTGGGTAGGTCTGGGCCGTGGTCGGCCCGATCTCGGCCGCCGCCACCTCGAAGTACCGGCGGCACTGGCGACCCAGTTCGCCCTCCGGCGTGGCGTACAGGATCAGTTCCCGCCGTGCGCTCACGAGGTCACGCTACCAGCCCGTTCGGCCACGATCAGGTGAACGACACGGTGGTCGAAGGTGAACAGGTGAACGGACAGAAAACCGGTTGTCATGACAACTTGACCCGTGTCAGAGTTGTCGCTGTGAGCAGCGACGTCGCCTACCTGGCCATGGCCGACGAGCTGGAGGGGGCACTCGTCGGGTTGACCCCCGGCACCCGCCTGCCCTCGGAGCACCAGTTGGCCGCCGATCACGGGGTCAGCCGGATCACGGCCCGGGCCGCCCTGCAGGAGTTGGAGCGGCGCCACGCCGTCCGCCGGACCCGGGGTTCGGGCACGTTCGTCGCCCTCCGGCTCCCCTACGGCCTGCGGGCCGGGTCCCTGCCCAGCTGGAGCCGGGTCGTCCGCGGCGCCGGACACGAGGCCGGGTACCAGATCATCGAGGCCCGCCGGACCCGAGCCCCGGCCCGGGTGGCCCGCCACCTGCTGCTGGCCCGGGGCCAGGCCGTGGTCCGCCTGGAACGGGTGGGCCTGATCGACGGGCTCCCGGCCGCCCATCAGGTCATGTGGTTCCCGTCGGCCCGGTTCCCCGACCTGGCCGACCGGCTGAACCACCCGGTGTCGACGGCCGAAGTCCTGGCCGACCACTACGGCGTGGCCACCGAGCGTTGGTGGATCCGGGCCGATCTCCGCCCGGTCGAGGCTGACGTGGCCGACCACCTCGATCTCGTCGGCCGACCGCTGGCCTGGCGGACCGAGACCGTCAACCGCGCCACCGGCGAGGGCCAACCGACCGAGTACAGCAACGGCTGGCTGCGGGCCGACTGCTTCGCCGTCTATCTGGAGGTCGGGCCGAGCGACGGCACCGCTCCCCCACCCCTCGATCGGCGGGGACCGGACCCCGAGCCCGACGCGGACCCGACCGACGAAAGGACCACCCCATGACCACCGACCCGTCGGCCCCCGGGGCCGACGCCGACCGGTCCAACCCGGGCGATTCGGCCCGGCGGCGCCGGGCCGAGCTGTTGAGTGCGGCCGAGGCCGCCCCCCTCCAGGCCCTGGCCGAGCGGTGCCTGGCCGACGGCACCCAACCCGAGCCGATGCTCGGCCCCGACGTGGGCATGGTCACCCTGCAGGTGCGGGAGCCGGTGGAGGCCACCCGCTTCCTCCTCGGTGACGTGCTGGCAACCCGATGCGAGCTCCGGTTCCGGGGGGCCCGAGGCTGGAGCATGCGCCTGGGCGACGACCGTCCGACCGCCCTGGCCGCCGCCATCTGCGACGCCGAGGCCGAGGCCGGAGGTCCGCTGCGGGCCGAGATCGAGGCCCTGTGCCATCGGACCGAGCAGGAACAGGCCGAGGCCCGGCGTCGGGAATGGGAGGCGCTGGCTCCCACCGTGGTCTCGTTCGAGGAGATGGGCTGATGACGACCGTCGACATCGCCGCCCTGCGGCTGACCGGGGCCCGGTCCCAGCAGGCCTTCGACGTATGCCTGCGAACGCTGTCCGAGCCCGGCCGCCTGCGCTCGTTCCCGGCCGACGTGCTCGACCTGGGTCTCCATCCGGCGGCGGTGCCCGCCCTGTGTCTGGCCGATGTGGAGCTCGGGGTGGCCGCCCCCGACGACCCCGAGTTGGCCCGGGCCGTGGCCGAGGCCACCGGGGCGACGGTCGTCGCCCTCGACCAGGCCCTGTTCCCGGTGCTTACCGCCCCCACCCCGACCCAGCTGGCGAACCTGGCGGTCGGCTCCGCCCTCAGCCCCGAGGACGGAGCCAAGGCGGCCCTGGCCGTGACCGCCCTTCACGCCCTGCCCGCCGAGGCCGTCGACGCCGCGGCGGCCCCCGGGCCGACCGACGGGCCCGCCACGACCCTGGAACTGCGGGGGCCCGGCGTGCCCGGGGTGCGCCGGCTCCGCATCGAGGGCCTGGACCCGGCAACGGCGGCCGGACTGGGTCGGGCCTCGGCCTCGTTCCCGGCCGGATTCGACGTCTGGCTCGTGGACCGCACCGGCGCCGTTGCCGCCATACCCCGCAGCACGACGGTCACCGTGACCACCACCACCACCGACCGGCCGACCGACGGGTCGGCCCCCACCGAGGAGGACTGACCAATGGGCTATGTCGCCGCCAAGGGCGGTTTCGACGCCATCCGGGCCGCCGAGGAGTTGGTCCGCCGTACCCGCCTGGAGGCGGCCAGCCCCTGGCTGGAACTGGACCAGATCATCGAGCGCCTGGGCTACGCCGTCGACCGGGTCATGGGTGAGGGCGGCCTGTGGGATCCCGAGACCGCGGCCCGGGCCTTCCGCCAGGCCGAGGGGGACGTGGTCGAGGCCGCCCACCTGGTCCGGGCCCACCGTTCGACCCTGCCCCGCTTCGGCACGTCGGTCACCGTCGACGCCGACGAGATCGACGTCATCCGCCGCATCGTGCCCGCCTTCCGCGAACCGCCGGGGCCCCAGCTCCTGGGTCGGACCCTGGACTACACCGGACGGCTCCTCGACCGGACCGACGAGGACGAGGCCCGCTCCGGCGCCGCCCGCGCCGCCGCCGATGCCGTCCTGAGCCCGACGGCGGACGCCCACCGGACCGCCCCCACCCACGGCACCGGCACCGGCATCACCGACGCCGGCCCGGCGGTCGATGATGCCGTCGGCGCCGACCCGGCCGACGGACCCCGGGTTCCGGGGCGGCTGCTGGACACGCTGCGGGCCATGGACCTGCTGGTGGACCGGCGCCGCACCGACGACCCGGAGCCGGCCGACATCACCCGCGTCCCGGCCCGTCCGGGGGCACCCCGCTCGGCCGTACTGGCCTCCATGGCCCGGGCCGAGACCGGCGGTCTGGTCCAACTCTGGTACCGCAACATCCTCGGCCCCGACCGGCACCTCCACGAGATCACCCTGGGCGAGGTGCGCCACGGCCGGCTTCCGGTCACGGTCGAGCACCCGGGCGGCATCGGTCCCGTCACCATCGGCGCGGTCCGGGTGACCGAGGTCGAGGCCATCGAAGACCTGGACGGGGCCGACGAGGATCGGGGTCGCTTCGACGCCGGCTACGGGATGGTGTTCGGCCACAACGAGCGCAAGGCCATCGCCATGGCCAACCTCGACATCGCCCTCAGCCGCGACGACGGCACCTCTCCCCTGGCCCAGTCGCTGCTGATGACCACCGACGGCCTCGACTCGTCGGGCTTCCTGGAGCACCTGAAGCTGCCCCACTACGTCACCTTCCGCTCCATGATGGAACGCAAGCAGGCGGTGCGGGCCGCCCGGGCCGAGACCTCGGACGAGACCGACCGGGAGTCGGCGTCGACCACGTGCCCGGAGTTCACGCCATGAGCCTGCTCGAGACCCTGGCCCGACTCGACGGCGCCGGAACCCAGGCGACGGGCGCCGACCGACCGGCCGATCATGAGGCCGGGATGGACGCCGACACGGGGACCGTGGCCCCGGCCGACCGCCAGACCGTGCTCGACGAGTCGTCGAAGCGGGAGGTGCGGCGGGCCGTGCTCAGCGCGGTGGCCGTCCCCGGCTACCAGGTCCCCTTCGGCTCCCGGGAGATGCCGGTGGCCCGGGGCTGGGGATCGGGCGGGTTGCAGATCACGCTGGCCATCGTCGGCCCCGACGATGTGGTCAAGGTCTACGACCAGGGCGAGGACGGGGGCGTCAACGCCGCCAACCTGCGCCGCCTCATCCGCCGGGCCGAGGGGGTGGCCACCACCACCGACCCTCGGGAGGCCACGGTCATCCAGACCCGCCACCGGGTTCCGGAGGATCGACTGGTCGACGATCAGATCCTGGTCCTCCAGGTCCCGGTTCCGGAGCCGCTGCGGGGGGTCGAGCGGGACGTCACCGAGTTGCGCCGGATGCACGCCGAGGCCGACTACGCACGGATCTGGGTCAGCCTGTACGAGGACATCGTCCGCAACGGAGTGATCACCCGAACCACCGGCTATCCGTGCCTGGTCGACGGCCGCTACGTCATCGCCACCACGCCCATCCCCCGCTGGGACGTGCCACCCCTCCACCAGGCCCAGTTCCTGTCGCTGTTCGGGGCCGGGCGGGAGAAGCGGATCTACGCCGTCCCGCCCCACACCGACGTCGAACCGCTGACCTTCGAGGACGTGCCGTTCCAGGTGGAGGAGGTGTCCGCCCCCTGCCGGTGTGGGCTCATCGCCCCCGGAGCCGGGGACGGGCTCTCGGCCTACCTGGTCGAGCTCCCCAATCAGGACGGCTCGTCGAGCTGGGTCTGTTCCGACACCGATTGGTGCCGCAGGCAGCGGATCGCCGCCGGGCTGCTGGCCGACGACGAGACCGAGGTGGATCTGTGACCGCGGGAACCCTCGACCCCACCACCCCGGCCGACACCGGATCCACCACCGCGCCGGCCCTGGCCGTCGAGGGTCTGACCAAGTGGTACGGCGACATCCTGGGCTGCCGGGATGTCGGGTTCGAGGTGGTGGCGGGTGAGGCCCTCGGCATCATCGGCGAATCGGGTTCGGGCAAGTCGACCCTGATGCGCTGCATCGCCGGGGACCAGCCGGCGACCGAGGGCGTGGTCCGCCTGGCCTCGGTCGACGGCGGGGCGACCAACGTGTGCGACCTCGACGGGTCGGAGCGGCGGGCCCTGCGCATCGCCGACCTGGCCGTCGTCTACCAGGACCCGAGCGAGGGCCTCGATCTGCGGGTCTCGGCCGGGGGCAACATCGCCGAGCCCCTGACCGCGGCCGGGCTGCGGCACTTCGGCCGCATCCGGGACCGGGCCACCGAACTCCTGGAGCGGACCGAGGTCCCCCTCGACCGGATGGACGACCCGGTCCAGACGTTCTCCGGTGGCATGCGACAACGGGTCCAGCTGGCCCGGGCCCTGGCCAACCGACCGCCCGTGCTGCTGCTCGACGAGCCGACGACCGGACTCGACGCCTCGGTCGGCGCCGCCGTGCTCGACCTCATCCGCGATCTGCTGGAGGAGACCGGGGTGGCCGCCGTCGTGGTCTCCCATGACTTCAACGTCATCGAGATGCTGACCCAACGCTGCCTGGTCATGCACCAGGGGGTGGTGGTCGAGCGGGGCCTGACCGACCAGTTGCTGGAGGATCCCCAGCACCCCTACAGCCAACGACTGGTGGGAGCGGCCCGAGGATGACCGACACCGACACCGACATCGACATCGACACCGACACCGACACCGACACCGACACCGGGCCCTCGTTGCCGCCTGGCCTGCTGCTACAGGTGCGGGGCCTGACCAAGCGCTTCGTCCTCCACGCCGTCAACGGGCGGGAGATCGAGGGCCTGGCCGGAGTCGACCTCGACCTGGGCCAGGGCGAGCACGTGTGCCTGGCCGGATCCAGCGGGGCGGGCAAGTCGTCACTGCTGAAGATCGTGCACCGCACCTACACCGCCGACGGCGGCACGGTCCGGTACCGGCGATCCGACGGGGCCGAGGTCGACCTGCTCCACCTCGACGATCGCGCCGTGTGCGACCTGAGAGCCGACGAGATCGGCTACGTCTCCCAGTTCCTGCGGGCCGAGCCCCGACGGGGCGTGCTCGACGTGGTGGCCCGGGCCGCCGCCCGCCGGGGCGTCCCCCGGGACGAGGCCCGGGAGGCGGCCGCCACCATCCTGCGCCGCCTCGACATCGACGAGCGGCTGTGGACCACCTACCCGACCCTGCTCTCGGGTGGTGAGAAGCAGCGGGTCAACCTGGCGGCCGGGATCGTGGTCGCCCCGCGCCTTCTCCTGCTGGACGAGCCGGTGTCGGCCCTCGACCCGGCCAACCGGGCCGCCGTACTGGCCGTCATCGCCGAGCTGACCGACCGGGGCGCCACCGTGCTGTCGGTCTTCCACGATCTCGAGGCCATGGCCGACCTGGCCGACCGTGTCGTGCTGATGGCCGACGGCCGAGTGGTCGACCAGGGACCCCCGGCCAAGATCCTTCCCGCCCTCACCATCGGAGTCTCCCCATGACCACCGTCCCCCCCTCCGCCCCGTCGCTGTCGCCCGAGCCGGGGGCCGATCCGGCCGCCGCCGACGACTACGTCCTCACCAACGTGCGGGCCGTGTTGGCCGACCGGGTGGCCGACGACGTGACCGTCGAGGTCACCGGGGGCCGCATCACGGCCCTGGTCGAGGGCGGAGCCCGCCCCGGTGGCGCCGTGGACGGCGCCAACCTGCTCCTCCTCCCCGGCCTGGTCGACACCCACAGCGACGGGCTGGAGCGGGAGATCAACCCCCGGCGAACCGCCCACTTCGCCTTCGACTACGCCATCCAGGCCTTCGAGGGCCGCCTCCGGTCATCGGGCATCACCACCGCCTTCCACGGCGTCGGCTACCAGGAGAAGGAGCGGTCGGGGCGAACGGTGGCGAAGGCCCGGGAGCTGAACCGGCAGCTGACCGAGCGCCGGGTCGGCGGTCGGGCCCAGGTCGACCATCGGGTGCTGTTCCGCTTCGAGGCCCGCGACCCCCTGGCCTTGACCCCGTTGCTGGAGGACCTGGATGCCGGCACCCTGGGCGACGTCCCCCTGATCTCGTTCGAGGACCACACGCCGGGCCAGGGCCAATACCACGACGCCTCCCAGTTCGCCGCCGCCATCGACCCGAGCGAGCTGCCCGAGGGTCAGACGGTCGACGACTTCGTGGCCGGTCTGGTGGCCGAGGCCGAGCAGGTGTTCCACCTGCGGGAGACCAACATGGCCCAACTCGGGCCCCGGGCCAAGGCCGGTGAGTTCCGTCTCCTGGCCCATGACGCCGACTCGGCCGAGAGCCTGGCCGCCTCCCACGAGGCGGGGGCCACCATCGCCGAGTTCCCGGTCTCGGTGGGTGCGGCCGAAGCGGCCCGGGAGCGGGACATGGCCATCGTGATGGGCGCCCCCAACGCCCTGCGGGGCTCGTCCCACACCGGCAACACGTCGGCCCGGGAGCTGGTGGCGGCCGGCCTGTGCGACGTGCTGGCCTCCGACTACCTGCCGCCGGCCATGCTCCAGTCGGTGTTCGCCATCGCCGCCGAGGGGATCACCACCCTGCCCCGTGCGGTCGGGCTCATCACCTCGGGCCCGGCGGCCATGGCCGGCCTCGCCGACCGGGGCCGGCTGGCCGAGGGCACGCGGGCCGACCTGGTCCTCGTCGACGACCGGGGCCCCCGCCCGGCCGTGGTCGGGGTCCGCCGGGCCGACGACGAGCCGGGGCTCCGGGTCTTCGGGTGAGTCCGGCCCACTAGGGTCGGCGCCATGAACTTGCGACGGGGTCGGGCCGACGACGCATCGGTCCTGGCCGAGCTGACCGGGGTCGAGGGCGAGCCGGCGCCACCGTCGGCCTCGTGGTGGGTCGACCAGGTCGGCTCCGGCGCCACCGAGTCACCGGTGGTGGTGGCCGGAGCCGCCGCGACCCCGACCGCGAGGGCCGAGGGGGTGGTGGCCATGACCACCGAGCCCGGGGGCCGGGGTCGGATCACGTGGCTGGTCGTGGCCCCCGAGCACCGCCGCCGAGGCCACGCCCGGCGGCTGCTCATCTCGGCCGAGCGCCAGTTGCTCGCCGCCGGTTGCACCGAGGCGGTGCTCGACCTGGGCCCGGCGGAGTTCGGCGACGGCAACGGCGGCCCGCCGTCACCCACGATCGAGCGGTTCCTCACCGCCATGGGCTGGGCCCCCGAGGAGGCGGGCTCGGGCCGCTGGCGCCGCCGTCTGGCCGAGGACGGAAGCGAGGACGGAAGCGGGACGGAAGCGAGGACGAGCGCGGGGACGGCGCCCACGTCAGGGCCAACCGGTCGGCCTGGGACACCGAAGCCGACGACTGGGTCGAGCCCGGGCGCCGGGCCTGGACCCCGGAGCAGCGCCGCCGGCCGAGCTGGGGTTGCTGGGGCCTGCCCGAGGCCGAGGTCGGGATGCTGACCTCGGTCCACGGAGCGGACGTGATCGAGCTGGGCTGTGGCACCGGCTACGTCTCGGCCTGGTGCCTGGAGGCAGGTGCGTCGTCCGTCGTTGGCCTCGACAACTCGCGCCGCCAGCTGGCCACGGCCCGCGCCCTGCAGGCCGAGCACGGGATGCGATTTCCCCTCGTCTGGGCCAACGCCGAGCGCACACCCTTGACCGACGCCTCGTTCGACCTGGCCATCAGCGAGTACGGCGCCGCCATCTGGTGCGACCCTCACCGTTGGATTCCCGAGGCGGCCCGCCTCCTGCGACCGGGGGGACGGCTGGTGTTCCTGGGCAACTCGGTCCTGTCGGTGCTGTGCGTCGAGGAGTTCGAGACCGATGGCGCCGCCGGGCCCCGCCTGCTCCGACCCCAGCGAGGCCTGCATCGGGTGGCATGGCTCGACCATCCCGGCGTCGAGTTCCACATCGGACACGGCGACATGATCCGCCTCCTCCGCTCGTCGGGGTTCGACGTGCTCGATCTGCGGGAGCTGTACCTGGACCCGGAGGCGTTCAGCCCCGCCGCCGCCTTCGTCGACGGCGAGTTCGGCTCCCGATGGCCGGTCGAGGAGGTATGGGTGGCCGAACGCCGGGCCGACTGAGGCCCGGGCCGGGGTTCAGCCCGCCCGGTGCCGGGCGGCCCGGACCGTGTTGCGCAACAGCATGGCGATGGTCGTCGGGCCGACCCCGCCCAATCGGGGGGTGATCCACGACGCCACCTCGGCCACGTCCTCCGACACGTCGGGCAACAGCTTGCGACCCTCCCAGGTGATCCCGCCACTGATGACGACGGCGCCCGGCTTGACCATGTCGGGGGTGATGACGCCGGGACTGCCGACGGCGCCGATCAGGATGTCGGCCGCCCGGGTGTAGTCGACCAGGTTGGGGACCCGGCTGTGGACCACGGTGACGGCGGCGTCGGCCCCGTCCCCCCGGTTCGACAGCAGCAGCGACAACGGGCGGCCCAGGGTCGGACCCCGACCAACCACGACCACGTTTCGACCGGCGACCGGGATCTGGTAGTGGGCCAGCATGGCCTGGATCCCGGCCGGGGTGCAGGGCACGGGACCGGGCTCCTGGAGGACCAGCCGCCCCAGGTTGGTGGGGTGCAGCCCATCGGCGTCCTTGGCCGGATCGACCCGGCCCAGTGCGGCGTTGAAGTCGAACCCGGCCGGCACCGGATGCTGGATCAGGTAGCCGTCGACCCCGGGGTTGGCATTGAAGTCGTCCACGGCCGCCAGCAGTTCGGCCTGGCCTGCGGTGGCCGGGATCTCGTGATGGAAGGAGGCGATGCCCACCCGTTCGCAGGCCTCGTGCTTGCGGGCCACGTAGCCGGCGGAGGCCGCATCGTCACCGACCAGGATGGTGCCGAGGCCGGGGGTGACGCCGGCGGCGGCCAGAGCGGTCACCTCGTTCGTGACCTCGTCGAGGATGCGGTCGGCCACCGGCTGGCCGGCGAGCAGTTGAGCGGTCATGGACGGGGCTCCTGGGGGACGATCAGTGGCGGAACTGACGCTCGCCGGTGAACAGCATGGCCAGACCCAGCTCGTCGGCGGTGGCGATGACGGCATCGTCGTTCACCGAGCCACCGGGCTGGACCACAACCGCCACCCCCGCCTGGGCCGCGGCCTCGATCCCGTCGGGGAACGGGTAGAAGGCATCGGAGGCGCAGGCGCCACCCCGGGCCCGTCCGTCGGCCTTCTGAGCGGCCAGCTGGCCGGACTCGACCCGGTTCTGCTGGCCCGCCCCGATGCCCCAGGCCACCCCACCCCGGGCCAGGACGATGGCGTTGGAGGTGACGTGGCCGCACACCCGCCACGCCAGCTCGGCGTCGGCCCGCTCGGCCGCCGTCGGCTTGCGCTCGGTCACCACCCGCCATCCGTTGGGGCCGGAGCCGAACCGGTGGGCCTCCTGGACCAGGAACCCGCCGTTGAGCTGGCGGACGGAGAGCTCGCCGGGGCCGGGCGGCGGCGCGGTCAGGACCCGGGTGTTCTTCCGCTTGGCCTCCAGCCGATCGATGACGCCGTCGTCGTAGCCGGGGGCGATGATCACGTCGGCCTGGGGTCCGGCCTCGATGGCGGCCACGGTGTCGGCGTCGACCACCCGGTTGAGGGCGACGATGCCGCCGAAGGCCGAACGTTCGTCGCAGGCCAGGGCGTTGGCGTAGGCGGTGGCCAGGTCGTCGGCCACGGCCACACCGCACGGATTGGCGTGCTTGATGATGGCGCAGGTCGGCCGGTCGCCCAGGTCGTGGGCCAGGCACCAGGCGGCATCGGCGTCGAAGTAGTTGAGGTAGCTGAGGTCGACCCCGGTGTGTTGGGCCACGCCGTCCCACCACGAGTCCCGACCGACGGCCCGGTACCGGGCCGCCGCCTGGTGAGGGTTCTCCCCGTAGCGCAGACCCGACACCCGCTCCAGCGACACGTGCACGGTCGGGGGCAGGCCCTCCTGGTCGGCGACGACGTCGTCGTCGAACCAGCCCACGATCTGGGCGTCGTAGGCCGCGGTGTGGGCGAAGGCCTTGCGGGCCAGGCGGCGACGCAGTCCCATGGTGGTGGCCCCGCCGTCCCGCAGCTCGGTGAGCAGGGCCGGGTAGTCGGCCGGGTCGACGAGGACCGTCACGTACTCGTGGTTCTTGGCCGCGGCCCGAAGCAGCGTCGGGCCCCCGATGTCGATCAGGTCGATCGAGGGGTCGGAGGCGAAGGGGTAGAGGTTGCCGACCACGATGTCGATGAGGTCGATCTGGTGGGTCTCCAGATCGCGTAGGTGGGCCGGGTCGCGCCGGTCGGCCAGCAGACCACCGTGGATCCGGGGGTGGAGGGTGACCACCCGGTGGCCCAGCATGGCCGGGTACCCGGTCCAGGTGGCGACGTCGGTGACCGGGATGCCGGCCTCGGCGATGGCGGCGGCCGTGCCTCCCGAGGAGATCAGCTCGACCCCGAGCTGATTGAGCTCGGCGGCCAGATCGGCGATGCCGGTCTTGTCGTAGACGGAGAGAAGCGCACGCACGCTCCGAACCTAGTGGGGGCCCGTGGTCAATCCGACGTCACCGACCAACCGGTCCTGGCCCGTCTATTCGAGCACGGGATCGACGCAACCTTCGAGCCCGCCGGTACCACCGGCGGAGGTGAAGAGCCGGGGTTCGTCCTGGACCGGGGTCCCCCCGCCCTCGCCGGCCAGATACCCGCCGATGGCCCGGGCCAGGGCCTCGGCCGCCGTCTGCCGGTACTCGTCGGTACCCAGCAGGACGGCCTCGGTCGGGTTCGACAGGTAGGCCAGTTCGGCCAACACGGCCACCGTCTCCGGGTACCGGTTGATGCCGTAGGCGTCGTCGCCCTCGGTGTTGATCACGTTGAGCACACCGGCCTTGGAGGTTCCCGCCCATTCGGCGTCGAAGACGGCGAGGGAGTCGAAGATCTCGGCGTGGATCAGGCTGCCCAGCCGCTCGGACTCCTCGTTGCCGACCTGGACGTAGACCTCGGTGCCGGGCCCGGCCTCCAGGCGCAGGTCGGGCGTGGGTGAGTTGTGGTGGACCGACACCAGTACCGAGGCGCCCAGGCGATCGGCCAGCTCGGCCCGGTAGCTGATGGGCACCCGGTAGTCGGCGGTCCGGGTCAGGCCCACGTTGTAGCCCTCGAGATCCAGGATGGCGGCGGTACGGCGGACGATGTCGAGGTTCAGTTCGGCCTCGGTCTCGCCCGAGGGCCCGATGGCGCCCCGCTCGTCCCCACCGTGGCCGGCGTCGAGCATGATCTGCACCGGTTCGACCGGCTGACCCCACAGCAGGAGCTGCTCGTTGCCGCACGGTGTCCGCACCGCCAGCGAGCCGTCGTCCTGCACGCCGTCGACCAGGACCATGACACCGGTGGGGGTGATCACGACCGGCGGGCCGTCGCCCAGGAGGTCGGCCGTCTCGTCGTCACCGTCGACGGGGCCCGGAGTCGACGTCAGGGCCTCGGCCGCGCCGGGCCGGACGTTCTCGGGGGCGTCGTCGAGCACGTCGTCGGCCAGGCCTCCGGGACGGACGGTGCCCTCCCCCTCCTCCAGGAGGTAGGGACGCTCCCCCACGGCGCAGGCGCTGAGGAGCAGAAGGACCGCCACGAGGATCCCCCGATAGGACATCCGCCCAGTCAAGCAGCTCCGGTGACGGCCCACACCCCAAGCCGTGACAATCAGCCCTCAGCAGGGGGACGGCCCGGTGTGGGGACGCGCCGGGGGCCGGCGACCCTCGGTCGCCGGCCCCCGGTCGTCGGAGCGAGGAACTCGCGGTCGGCCTACAGGCCGGCCACGATCTGGGCCATCAGCTCACCGGCCTCGGTCGGGTTCTCACCGACCAGGACCCCGGCGTCGCGCAGGGCGTCCATCTTGGCCGCAGCCGTGCCCTTGCCTCCGGACACGATGGCGCCGGCGTGGCCCATCTTCTTCCCCGGGGGGGCGGTGACCCCGGCCACGTAGCTGGAGACCGGCTTGGTCATGTTGTTCTTGATGAATTCGGCCGCCTCTTCCTCGGCCGAGCCACCGATCTCGCCGATCATCATCACGGCCTTGGTCTCCGGGTCGGCCTCGAAGGCGGCCAGGCAGTCGATGAAGCTGGTGCCGGGCACGGGATCGCCACCGATGCCGACGCAGGTGGTGACCCCGATGTCCTTCTGCTGGAGCTCGTACAGCGCCTGGTACGTCAGCGTCCCCGAGCGGCTCACGATGCCGACCGGACCGCCGGGCTTGGCGATGTGGCCGGCCGTGATGCCGATGTTGCACTTTCCGGGGCTGATGAGCCCGGGGCAGTTCGGGCCCAGGATGCGGGTGGCGGGAAAGTCGTTCTTGACCTTGTTGTAGAAGTAGGCCTCATCGTGGGCGGGGACGCCCTCGGTGATGACGACCACCAGCTCCATGCCGGCCTCGGCCGCCTCCAGCACCGCACCCCGGACGCCGGGGGCGGGGATGAAGACGCAGCTGGCGGTGGCGCCGGTGGCCTCCTTGGCCTCGGCCACCGAGGCGAAGACCGGGACGCCGTCAACGTCGGTGCCGGCCTTCTTGGGATGGGTACCGGCCACGACCTGGGTGCCGTACTCCTTGTTGAGGTTGCCGTAGTAGCGGCCCTGGGAGCCGGTCAGGCCCTGGTAGACGACCTTGGTGTTCTCGTCGACGAAGATGCTCATCGTTCGGGTGTCCTTCGTTTCGTTCCGGGTCGATCGTCAGCCGGCCAGCTCGACGGCCTTGCGGGCGGCGTCGAGCATGGTGTCGGCCATCATCAGCTTGTCGTTCAGGTGGGGCTGGAGGATCTCCCGGCCCTGCTCGGCGTTGGTGCCGTCGAGGCGGATCACGATGGGCGAGTCGATGCTGACCCGACCCATGGCCTCGATGATCCCGTTGGCGACCTCTTCACCCCGGGTGATGCCCCCGAAGATGTTGATGAAGATCGACTTGACCGCCGGGTCGTTGTTGATGACCTCGAGCGCGCCCGACATGACGTCGGCGTTGGCGCCGCCGCCGATGTCGAGGAAGTTGGCGGGCTTGCCCCCGACCTGGTTGACCACATCGACGGTGCTCATGGCCAGGCCGGCACCGTTGGCGATCACGCCGACCGAGCCTTCGAGACCCACGTACTGGAGGCCCTTGGCGTGGGCATCGACCTCGCGCTCGTCGCGGGGCTGGGTGGCGTCGTACTGCTCGTAGTCGGGGTGCTCGTAGACGGCGTTGCCGTCGAGGCTGACCTTGGCGTCCAGCGCGTGGACCTCACCGGTGGGCTTGAGGATCAGCGGGTTGATCTCGACGAGGTCGGCGTCGCCCTCCACGTAGGCGGTGTAGAGCTTCATGAGGATGTCGATCGCGCCCTCGGTGGCCTGGGGGTTGAGCTTGGCCGCCTCGACCCAGGCCCGGCACGCCTCTTCACTCAGCCCCTCGGTGGGGTCGATGTGGATCTTGGCGATGGCGTCGGGGTTCTCCTCGGCCACCGTCTCGATCTCGACGCCGCCCTCGGCCGACAGCATCCCCAGGTGGAGCTTGGCCGAGCGGTCCAGGGTGAAGCTGGCGTAGTACTCCTCGGCGATGTCGGACGCCTTCTCGATCCAGATGGTCTCGACGATGTGTCCCTTGATGTCGAGGCCGAGGATGTTGGTGGCGTGGGTGCGGCACTCGTCCGCGTTGTCGGCCAGCTTCACACCGCCGGCCTTGCCCCGGCCTCCGGTGTGGACCTGGGCCTTGACCACCACCGGGTAGCCCACCCGGTCGGCGATGGCGACGGCGTCGTCGACGTTGTCGGTGGCTTCGCCGGCCGAGACCGGAATCCCGTACGACGCGAAGAATTGTTTGCCCTGATATTCGAGTAGATCCACGGTGGCGCCTCCGCCCCTCGGTCATCGTTGACGTTCCCGGACCGATGGAACCGGCCCGGCCCACTCGCCGTGGCGGCGAGCGACGCTGCGATACTAGAGCGGTGACGACCGACAACATGACTTCGGTGGAGCCCTCTCGACGATGCCGGTAGCCCAGAGCGAAACCTCACCCCTGCGACAGGCCCTGTTGGTCGGTCTGGCGGCGGCCATGGGACTGCTCGCCATCCTGTTCCTGGTCACCCAGGCCGGGCGGCTGACGGGCGACACGGGCCAGATCGGGCTCGACCCCGGCGACCGGATCTACCGGCCGGGCGACGTCGAATCGCTGGCCGAGGCCGTGGCCGACGGCGGTCCGCTGCTCCTGCCCGACCTGGCCGGGGGCGACGACGACGTCATCCTCCAGCACCTGGGCGACGAGCCGGAGGACGGGTGGGTGGCGCTGTCCCCCCGGGAGCTGGCCGCCCCCCGGGAGTGCCAGGTCCAGTGGACGGCCGAGGACCGGACCTTCGTCGATTCCTGCCAGGGCACCGTCTATCCCGAGGACGGAGCCGGGCTCCCCACCTATCCGGTCGACATCGACGACGAGGGCCGACTCAGCATCGACCTCAACGTCGTCATCCCGCCTGCGGGCTGAGCCCCCGGTCGGTCGCAGGCCTCACACGTGGCCGGCGGCGGCCCGTTCGAGGGCGGTCGCCATCAGGGCCCCGAAGGCGGCCAGCGTGTCCGGCTCCCCGACCTCGACCCGCCGGTGCCCGGCCACGAAATCGTCCAGCGTGATCCGCCCCTCGGCCAGATCCAGGAATCCCAGGTAGTCGGTGCTGAGGACCAGGTCGAAGGTCGACCCACCGTCGGCGCCGCCCGACGCACCGTGGTCGACGCCGTCGGCCGGGCGGTGGACCGACACCTCGACGCCCCCGGGCGAGGTGTCGATGACGAACGACTCGCCGTCGACGTCGAGCCGCACCCGCAGCGAGGGCCGATCGGGCACCGAGGCCAGCATCATCCGGAGGGGCAGGGCCACCGTACGGAGGTTGCCCGGGTCCCGGGGCTCGGGGTCGCGATCGAGCAGCGACCCGAACCGGACCAGCTCCCACAACAGCCGGTCGGTTCCCCGGCCCCGCTCGGTCAACCCGTAGGCGGCGTGGCGGGCGGGCCCGGTGTGATCGACCACCCGCTCCACCAGCCCTGAGGCCTGGAGCTCGCCCAGCCGGGTCGACAGCAGGTTCGTGGCCAGACCGAGGCCCTGTTGCAGCTCCTGGAACCGGGCCGGCCCGGCGTGCAGGTCGCGCAGGATCAGCAGGGTCCACCGGTCGCCGACGGCGTCGAGGGCTCGGGCCACCGGGCACAGCAGCTGATAGCGGCGACGCGTACTCACGGGTTCCATCATGGCGGGAAATCAAGCTTGAAAAACTCAAGCTGGCGCCGTAGGGTGAAGCTACTTTAAAAAGTAAAGCCAACGGGAGACCATCATGTCCGACCTCGCCCCCCTGCTCGCCCGAAACCCGGAGGTGGCCGCCGTCGGCCGCCACCAGGGCCTGACCCCCATGCCGGCCCATCAGGTGTTCGTCATCAGCTGCATCGACGGCCGCACCGACCCCACCCACTACCTCGGCCTCGAACCGGGTGACGCCCTGGTCCTCCGGAACGCCGGCGGCCGGGTCACCGACGAGGCCGTCGAGGAGGTGGCCTTCATCGCCACCGTGACCGAACACCTGCTGGGTGACGGCGCCCCCGGGTTCGAGGTGGCCGTCATCCACCACACCGGTTGTGGAACGGGCCTGCTGGCCGACCCCGGCTTCCAGGCCGCCTTCGGCCGCCGCCTCGGCCTCGACGACCCGGCCTCACTGGCGCCGCAGGCGGTCACCGACCCCCATCAGACGGTGGCGGCCGACGTCGAGCGCCTCCGATCCTCGCCCCTCGTCCCCGATCGGGTCACAGTCTCGGGCCACGTGTACGACGTCGACACCGGCCTGGTGACCACGGTCGCCCCGGCCGCCCCGGCTACGGCGGCGCCTGACCCCGCGGGCTGAGGCCCCCGGGGCGGACCGACCCAGCGGCCCCGGCCGCCCGATGGCGGCGGGCCGGGCTGGGTACCATCGGCCCATGCTCGTGCCCTTCCTGCGGAAGTACGTCCGCCCGGGTTGGCAGAAGGCGCAGCGCGCCTACGCCGTCCGCCCCGGCGTGACCCTCGGTGACGACGTCCACCTCGGGGCCGGCACCAAGCTCGAATCGGTTGCCGGCGGCGGCCTGTCGATCGGCTCCAACGTCTACATCGGCAAGTACTGCACGATCGAGGTCGACGGCACCATCGGCGACCACGTCCTCATCGCCAACAATGTCGGCATCGTCGGCCGCCATGACCACGACTACTCGGCGGTCGGGGTGGGCATCCGCAGCGCCCCCCACGTGGCCGACCCCGACTACCAGGGCCCGGGCACGACCGACCGGGTCGAGATCGGGTCCGACGTGTGGATCGGCTACGGGGCCGTGATCCTGGGCCCGGTGACGGTCGGTCGGGGCGCCGTGGTGGCCGCCGGCGCGGTGGTGGTGAAGGACGTCGAGCCCTACGACATCGTGGGCGGTTCACCGGCCCGGCCCCTGGGTCGACGGTTCACCGATGACGAGATCGTCGAGCACGAGGCCAAGCTCTACGGCTCCTGATCCGGGCGGGCCCAACGGTCGTCGGTCCCGGCCCGACCCTTCAGGCGATCACGGGACCACCGTGACGGGGATCGAACAGGGCGTGGTAGCCACCGGTGTGCCAGAACACCACCGGTCCGCCCACGGCACCGGCCTCGACCAACTCGACCAGCCCGGCCAGGCCCTTGCCCGAATAGATGGGATCGGTCACCACGGCTTCGGTCCGGGCCAGGCGGGCGATGGCCCGGTTGGCCGCCTCGGTGTGGCGGCCGTAACCCTCGCCCAGCTGATCGGTGATGACCTCGACCTCGTCGGCGGTCAGGGTCATCTCGTGGCCGATGACGGCCGCCGCCTCCTGGGCCAGGCCCAGGAGGAATCGTCGGGGGTGGCGGTTGATGGCGCCGGCGTCGACCGCGATCAGGCGCACCTCCCGGCCGACCAGCGAGCGGCCGACCAGCAGCCCGGCGTGCGTACCCCCGGAGGTCGAGGTGTGGACGACGGCCACCGGGTCGAGGCCGGCCTCGGCGCACTGCCGGTCCAGTTCGACGAAGGCCCGGGCGAACCCGAGCGTGCCGAGCGGCGACGAGCACCCGACCGGGGCGGCGAAGGCCGATCGCCCGGCGGCCCGGAGCTCGGCCACGATGTCGTCGACGCCCTGGTTGAGCTCGTTCCAATTGGCGTTGCCGGCGTAGCGGACCTCGCCACCGACCAGACGGTCGAGCAGCAGGTTGGCGCTGGCGGCCTCGGGCTCCCGGCCCGACAGCAACAGCACGCTGTCCATCCCGACCGCCGCGGCGGCCGCCGCCCCCGTCCGGGCCGAGTTGGACTGGACGGCGCCCGTGGTCACCAGGGTGTCGTGCCCGTCGACCCGGGCCTGGCCCACCACCAGGTCGAACTTGCGGATCTTGTTGCCGGCCAGGGCCACCCCCTGGACGTCATCCCGCTTGATCCACAGCTCGGTCCCGGCCCCAACCCCCAGCTCGGCCTCGAATCGGGGCAACCGGTGCAGGGGGGTGGGCCAGTGTCCCAGCCCGGCCGACGGGAGGTCGGCCAGCCGGTCGAGGGCGTCGGGATCCGGGGTCATGGCCGCCGACCCTAGCGCCAAGGCCCCGGGCGGGCCCGGGCGCAGAGCCGACCGCCGTCCCGGTTCAGGCGCCGGCTTCGGTCGCGTGCTTCTCGGTCCAGGCCTCCAGCGCCTCCGCCTGCTCGGTGTTGAGCTTCTCCCGCACCGCCTGGGCCCGGGCCACGGCATCGATCATGCGGGCATAGGTGTTGCCCTGGAATCGAGGCATGACCTGCTGGGCCAGCAGTTCGTAGCTGCGGGCCTTGGCCGCCGGATTGGCGAAGTCGTGATCCATGCACAGGTAGCCGCCGAAGCCACCCGACTGCTTCCACAGCGACTCGATCTGCTTGACGCAGTCCTCCGGGGTGCCGATGGCCCCGATGCCGGTCTCGTTGACCCAGTCGATGCGCTCCTGGAGCGTGTCCCCCTCGGGGTGGAACTGGGGCGCGGCGGCCGTGTTCTGCAGGTAGTCGAACCAGTGCTCGATGCCGTACTCGACGTCGCGCAGGGCCTGCTCCTTGGTCTCGGCCAGGTGCATGACCCCCACCAGGCGCCACTTGTCGCGGTCGGCCTCGTGGCCGAACTCGGCGGCCCGGGCCTTCCACACGTCGTGGTGGAGGGCGAGCACATCGGCCCCGATCTGCATGGTCGCTCCGATCGAAAGCAGGCCGATCCCGTGGCGGCCGGCGATGCGCGGCCCCGAGGGCGAGGCGATGGCGGCCACCGCGATCTCCAGGTCGCTCCCCGAATAGAGGGGCAACTGGCACTTGGCGTCGTGGAGGGAGAACCAGTCGGTCTCCATCGTCAGGGGGTCCTCGTTGTAGAGGAGGTGCATGATGGCCTCCATGCCCTCCTCCAGCATGCGGCGCTGCTGCGAGGGATGGATGCCGATCATGTGGGCGTCGGTCGGTAGGGCACCGGGCCCGGCCCCGAACATGAACCGGCCCCGGCTGAGGTGGTCGAGCTGGGTGATGCGATCGGCCGTCCACAGCGGGTTGTGGTAGGGCACCGACAGCACGCCGGTCCCGAGCTTGATGTGGCGGGTCCGCTCCAGGGCCGTGGCGCAGAAGATCAGGGGATCGGCGATGATCTCCGTCCCGCACGAGTGGTGCTCCCCGATCCAGGCTTCGTCGAAGCCCAGGTAGTCGAGGTGGCGGATCAACTCCAGATCCCGGTGGAGATTGGCGTTGGGATTGGTGGCGTGGTCGTGGAACGGCGCGTGGAAAATGCCGAACTTCATCCGGTTCATCGGGTCCCCTTTGGTTGTACCGGGCTCGGGACCGCCCCCCTTTGAACGGGCCCGACGTGTACGGGAACCCTACCAACAACGTCGATGTCGATCGAGATGGTCGGGGGTGTCGGGGCATCCATGGGCCCTCCGTTTGCTCCGGGGATGGTCGGGCGGGACACTGGAGGAGCCGACACGGCCGCAGCCGAAGGGGGATCGGCCATCATGGTGAACCTGCCGCTACTCGACGTACCACCGGTGGACTACGGCCCGGACGAGGCGGCGATGGCCACCTACCGGGCCGAGGGACTCGAACGGGCCTTGGCCCTGGGCAACCGGGGCCCGATCCGCTACGACGACGACGGCCGCCTCGACCCCGCCATCGTCAACGCCTACACCGAGCACGGCTTCTACGTCTTCACCGGCGTGCTCGACGCCGAGGAGCGGGCCGAGATCGAGGCCGATGTGGCCGACATGCTCGACCGGGCCCCGGTGACCAAGGGGGCCACGATCGATCGCCACGGTCGCCCCGCACTGGGGGTGGGGCTCGAGGGCCGCAACGTGAGCTGGGTCCGGCCCCTCTCCGACCCTCTCGGCGGGACCGACTTCTCCTACGGACGCCACCAGGTGAAGATGGTCGAACCGGCGGCCGGTGCCGAAGCCCCCGACTGGGTCCTGCAACTGGTCCTCGGCTCCCTCCAGTTCTCCGACGCCCTGTTGCGGGTGTACGGCCATCCCGACCTGCTGCGGGTGGCCGAGGCCGTCAACGGCGAGGACTTCGTCCCCTTCAACGAGGGCCTGTGGATCAAGCACCCCTACCTCGGTGGATCGGTGTCGTGGCACCAGGACGGCTGGACCCATTGGGACAGCCCCGACCTCGACGCCCACACCCACGGGTTCAACTTCATGGGTCAGCTCTACGGTTGCGATCCGGCCAACGGCCTCTGGGTCGTGCCGGGCTCGAACCGGATGGGCAAGGTCGACATCGCCGCCTTGGCCGCCGAGGCGGGCTCGGACCGGTTGCCGACCGCGGTACCCCTGGTGTGTGAGCCGGGCGACGTGGCCATGACCAGTCGCCAGGCCGTCCACGGGTCGTTCGCCAACACCAGTCCGAACCCCCGGGTCACCATCAACATGGGGTTCCACCGGCGCCGCTCGGTGCTCGGCGTCACCAGCGGTGGCGTCCACAACCCGGTGTCGGTGTACGACGAGGCCCGGATCGACCGCCGGGCCGAGGCCATCGCCTACGCCATCGACGCCCGGGCCCAGCGCTACCCCGATGAGGACCGCTACGTCTACCGGCCGTTCGCCGGGCGGGAGGACGACTACCGGTGGTCGGAGGCGACCCGCGACCGCCTCCGCGACTACAACCTGCTCGATCTCGGCATCTAGGCCCGGCCGGTCGGCCGGGGCCGGTCGATCCGGTTCGTGGCGCCTAGCCGGGAGCTCAGCCGGCGATGCTGCCGGCCTCGCCCCCCTCGACCTTGAGCACGATGCAGGTGGCGAACCGGTACTCGTCGACCCACTCCGACCGGGACGGGATGATGGCGTTCAGCCCGACGTTGTCGTCCAGGGCGAGGCCGGTGTAGTCCTCGTAGGGCCCGATGCAGTTGGCGAAGGCCTCGTCCTGGAGTCCGTCGAAGCTGTACAGGCCGTCGTCGGAGCCGAGGAGGTCGACGAAGCCGACCACCTCCCCGTCGTTGACGTCGGCGCAGTCGGCCAGCTCGACCGGTTGATGCAGCGGCTCCAGTTGCAGGAGTTCGTCCAGCTCGTTGAAGCAGTCGCCCACGAACAGGCGGTGGAGGCCGTTGATGTCGCCGGGACCGAGGGCCACCTCCGGATCGGAGCCGGCACCGGCCACGGACCGGGCGAGGAGTTCGCCGTCCCATCGGGCCACGTAGCACGGCATCACGTAGATGCCGTCGGCCCACTCATCGAAGGTCGGGAACAGCAGACCCGACTCGAGCTCGGTCTCGTACTCGTCGCCGACCCCGAGGTAGTCGGCGGCGGCCGAGGTGCAGGGAAACAGGGCGAACTCGACCAGGGCATCGACCCCGGGGTAGGCCTGGCCGGCATCGGGATGCTCGAAGACGGCCACGACCTCGGCCACATGGGGCTCGTCGCAGGACCGGCGGTCGACGGTGTCGAAGATGCCTCGGGTCTGGGGGAAGTCGAAGCAGTCGGACAGGTCGAGGTCCTGGGCCGTGGCCTCGCCCGAGGTCCTGTCGTCGCCCCCGGCCGGCTCGCCGTCGGTCGTGTCCTCCCCGGTGGGGTCATCGGGCTGGTTCGGGTCGGGCTCGGCGTCGTCGGGATCGGGATCGGGATCGAGTAGCTGGTTGGGCTCGGGGATGGTCTCGGCCGGACCGGCCGCGGTCCCGTCGCCTCGACCGACCAGGAGGAGGGCACCGAGGCCGCCGACCCCGAGCACGATGACGGCGGCCAGGGCGATCAGGATCCCGGACCGGCCGCCGCCCCCGGAGCCGGGACCGTTGGTCGGCACCGGCCCGATGGGGCCGCCGGTGTAGTAGGGGCCGGGGTCCTGGGTCTGGTAGGGGCCGGGCTGCGACACCGCATACGGATTCGGCTGCGACACCTGCGGCGGCGGCGTCGACTGCCCATACGGATTCGGCTGCGACACCTGCGGCGGGCTGTAGCCCTGGACCGGGGGCGGCGTCGACTGCCCATACGGGCTCGGCTGCGACACCTGCGGCGGCGGCGTCGACTGCCCATACGGGCTCGGCTGCGACACCTGCGGCGGCGTCGACTGCCCATACGGATTCGGCTGCGACACCTGCGGCGGCGGCGTCGACTGCCCATACGGATTCGGCTGCGACACCTGCGGCGGGCTGTAGCCCTGGACCGGGGGCGGCGTCGACTGCCCATACGGATTCGGCTGCGACACCTGCGGCGGCGGCGTCGACTGCCCATACGGGCTCGGCTGCGACACCTGCGGGGCCGGCGTGCCCGGGGGCTGGGGCTGGCGATGGGCCGGCGCTGCGAACCCGTGGGCCGCCGGCTCCGACGACTGGGGGGCGGGGGCCGGGGACACCGGCGCCTCGGTCGAGGGGACATGGGCCGCCGGGGGCATCGAGGCCAGGCGGGTGACGTAGGGATCGGCGGCACCGTCGCCGGTGCCGCCACCGTCGGCCGCGGCCGCGGCGTCGGTGATCTCGGTCCCGAAGGAGACGGCGTTGGGATGGCGCTGCAGCGGGTCGATGGCCATGGCCCGTTCGATGGCGGCGCACACCCCATCGGGAGCCAGATGGCGGAGATCGGGAGGTGGTTCGGTGGCCTTGCGCATGCCCAGGGCCAGGAGGCCGCCGTCGCCGGAGAAGGGGAGGTCACCGGCGATCAGGGCGTGGAGGGTCGCCCCCAGGGAGTAGATGTCGTAGGCCCGGTCGGGGCGGGCCCCGTCGAAGGCCTCGGGTGGGGCGTAGGAGGGGGTGAGCTGGATCCCCGTCGACTGTCCGTGCTCGGTGTCGACCAGCTTGGCGATACCGAAGTCGACCACCACGGGCTGACCACGGTCGTCGAGCATGATGTTGTCGGGCTTGAGGTCGCGATGGACGACATCGATGTCGTGGGCGTGCTGGACGGCGTCGGCCACCGCAGCCATCAGTTCCACCGCCTCGGCCCAGGGCACCGGCCCTTGGGCCATGCGGTCGGCGAGGGACCCGGCCTGGTAGAACGGCATGATCAGGTAGGGCTTGCCCGACTCCGACGTACCGGAGGCGAAGATGGGGGCCACCCCCGGGTGAAGGGCGATCCGGGCCATCGTCCGGCACTCCCGATTGAACCGTTCGATGGCATCGGCGCTGGTCGACAGATGGACCATCTTCACCGCCACCACCCGGTCGAGGTCGACCTGGCGGGCCCGAAACACCACGCCGTTGCCACCCGCACCGATCTCCTGGATCTCCGCCAGACCCGGAATGCCGAGATCAACCGCCGTCATCGCCTACTCCCTCCCGCGCCGAAACCGCGTGGTCGGCGCGGGAGATCGACACCCGCTGCCCCGATCCCGTGCGTTCCGCTACCGCCACCGGCCGTACCGACGACCATCCAAACGGTACCACCGGGAATCCGGTCGGTCCCGACGGGGGGCCGACCCCGCCGCCGGGGTGAAAGACGGGCGGCGACACGACTCGGGCCTGGCAGACTGTCGCCCATGAGCACCACCGCAACCGGCCACAGCTACGTCGACGCCGCCACCGGCACCACCCTGGACTGCTGGTTCCCCTCCCCCGGGGTCGAGCCGAAGCGGTCGTGTCTGGCCGAGCAGGTCGGCCTGATCAGGGGGGAGGTGGTCACGGTCACGATCGAGGACATCACGGCGCCCGCCGCCTCGGCCGCCGAGGCCTACCTCCGCCTCCACAACCTGAGCCGCAGGGTGCACCGCCCCCACGAACAGAACCTGGACGGCGTCTTCGGCCTCCTGGCCAACGTGGCCTGGACCAGTGCCGGACCGGTGGCGCCGGAGCAGGTCGACGCCCTACGGGCGGCGGTCGCCGACCGGGGCCACGACCTCCACGTCACCTCGGTCGACAAGTTCCCCCGGATGACCGACTACGTGATCCCGGCCGGGGTCCGTATCGCCGACGCCGATCGGGTCCGCCTCGGGGCCCACCTGGCCGAGGGGACGACGATCATGCACGAGGGCTTCGTCAACTTCAACGCGGGCACGCTGGGCACCTCGATGGTCGAGGGCCGCATCAGCGCCGGGGTGGTGGTCGGGGCCAATTCCGACGTCGGAGGCAGCGCCTCGATCATGGGGACCCTCTCGGGCGGCGGGACCGAGACGATCACGGTCGGCGAACGCTGCCTGCTGGGGGCCAACGCCGGGATCGGGATCTCCCTGGGCGACGACTGCACGGTCGAGGCCGGGCTCTACGTGACCGCCGGGACCAAGGTCGCCATGCCCGACGGCTCGGTCCTACGGGGCCGGGACCTCTCGGGCGAGTCGGGCCTGCTGTACCGGCGCAACAGCCAGAGCGGGGCGGTCGAGGCCGTACCCGGCGACAGCAGCCGGTGGGGCGGCCTCAACTCGGCCCTCCACGCCAACCAGTAGGCCGGGCGGGGCAACGCCCGGCCTGGCCATCGTTCACGAACGGGGTCGGGCGGTGGCGCCGACCGGGAGGCGAAGCACGAAGCAGGCCCCGGGGCCGGGTCGGTCGGCCGCGGCCGGTGCGTCCTCGACCTCGATCGAGCCGCCGTGGGCCTCGGCCACCTGGCGCACCACGGCCAGACCGAGCCCGGCCCCGTCGGCCCGTCCGGTCCGGAACCGGTCGAAGATCCAGGCCCGGTCGGCGGTGGCGACGCCGGGTCCCCGGTCGATGACCGACACGACCACCGACCGCCCATCGTCCTCGTGACCGCCCACCATCCCGATGGCCACCACCACCGGTTGCTCCGGCGGCGAGTGCTCGATGGCGTTGACCACCAGGTTGGTCACCGCCCGCCGGACCGAGGGTTCGTCCACGGCCGCCGTCACCGGGGCATCGTCGCCGGTGATCACGAGCGGCACGGCGCGGGCCGCCGCCATCGGGGCCAGGTCGGCCACCACCGACCGGGCGACGGCCCCCAGGTCGGCGGCACGGACGGTGATGGTCCGGGCCCGGACCCGGGCGTCGACCAGCAGGGCCTCGACCGCGGTCGTCATGCGGCCGGCGGCCGAGCGGGATCGTTCCAACCCGTCCCGGTACAGCTCCAGGCTCGGCTCGGGATGGCCCAGGAGGACCTCGGCGTTGGTGGTGAGCACGGCCAGCGGCGTCCGCAACTCGTGGCCGACCTCGGCCACCAGCCGTTCCTGGACCGCGACCGCCTGCTGCACCGGCCGCACCGCCCGCCCGGCCAGCCACCAGGCGAGGACGGCCGCCATCGGGGCCATCAGCACCGCCACCGCCACCAGGATCGGCGATGGTCGGGCGGTCACCTCCACGTCCTGGACCAGTCCCTGGTCCGAACCGGCCACCGTCACGTCCTGCTCGACCACCAGGGTGGCGGCGGCCAGGACCGCCACCGGCAGGTAGATGGCGGCGAAGGCGACCAGGGCGAACCTGACCCGGAGGGAGCGGAGGACGCCCCGGATCACGGCTCGACGAGTCGGTAGCCGGCGCCGACGACGGTGTCGATCACGGTTGGTGGGCCCAGCTTGCGCCGCACTCGGCTCAACAACACCCGAACCGAGGTGGTGAAGGGATCGACGTTGGCGTCCCACACGTGCTCGAGCAGGCGCTCGGCCGACACCACCTCGCCGGGATGGCGCAGCAGGTACCGCAACAGAGCAAACTCCCGCGTGGTGAGGGCGACCGGCCGACCGGCCCTGACCACGGTCATGGCGGCGGGGTCGAGCACCACGTCGGCCCATCGGAGGACCGGCTCGACCTGCTCGGCCCGGCGGCTGACGGCCCGCAGCCGCGCCGTCAGCTCGACGAAGGCGAACGGCTTGACCAGGTAGTCGTCGGCCCCGGCGTCGAGCCCGGCCACCCGCTGGTCGACGGCGTCGCGGGCGGTGATGACGATGGTCCGCCCCGGGCGCCGGTGGCCGTCGGCCCCGTCTCGTCGGCCGACCACGGCCAACCCGTCGCCATCGGGCAGGCCGAGGTCGACCAGGGCGGCGTCGTAGGCCCAGACCCGGCAGGCGTCGAGCGCCTGGGCCACGGTCGCGACCCGGTCGACGGCGTAGGCCTCGGCCCGTAACCCCAGGGTCAGGACCTCGGCCAACTCGTCGTCGTCCTCGACCAGCAGGACCCGCACGTCAGCCCCGATCGACCGGCGACGCCGTGACCGAGATCCCGGCGTCGGTGGTGATCACCAGATCCATGCCGTCCCACGCTAGACGGGGCCCGGTGTCGGCGTCGGCGGCCCCGACCGGTACCAGCGAACCGTCCGGTCCGACCCGGAACCGCTGGGAGGGCGGGCCGACCCCGACCTCGGCGGCGGCGATGGCATCGGCTCCCTCCAGGGCGATCCAGATGTCCACCCGTTCACCGTCGAGGAACGAGACCTCGAGCTGAGTCCGATACTCGAATTCGGCCCACCAGGTCCCGGCGGCCTCGATCCGGTCGATGGGGCCCTGCTCGTCCTCCAGCAGCTCCCGCTCCCGTCGCCCCTCGGCCGTCGAACCGTTCACCACCTCGAGCACCCGCCGCTCGTGATCGGCCGCATCCGCCGGATCGAGCACGGGCAGGACGAGGGGAACCGCCCCCGGGGTGAGAGCCTCGACGGCCAGGGCGTCGCCCTCGTCGACGACCCGGATCCGGTCGCCGTCGGAGGTGACCCACTCCCCGGTCAGGGCCGCAACCAGCTCGGCGCCGGGGGCGCCGGCGACGGCGGGCCGGGGCAGCTCGGAACCGGCCACCAGATCGGGCAGGAGGGCCTGGAGCAGCTCCTCGGCCCGGACGTCGGGACCGTTGGTGGCGATCACGTAGACCCGCTCCGACTCCGGCAGCCAGACCACCGTCATCTCATGGCCGATGCCACCGCCACCTCCGGACGTACCCAGGATCGGCTCGCCGAAGGCCTCCTCGTCCACGGCAACCCAGCCCGGAATCTCGGCCGTGCCGTCGCCCCGGTCGACGCGGAGGCCGAGCAGTCCGTCGACGGCGTCGGGGCCGACCAACCGCCCGGTGAAGAGGTCGGTCGTCCACCGGGCCAGCTCCTCGGGGGTCATGGCCACCCCGCCGTTTCCGTCGAGGGCCCAATGGGGCCCGCCGAACGACCCGTCCTCCCCCACCCGGCCGTCCTCGGTCACCCCCACGGCCCGCGGCCGGGGCGCGGCCGGAGCGCCGTCCCAGAATCCTCCGATGGGCTCGCCGTCAGGTGTCCGCAGGGTCTCGGTTGCGGTGTGGGCCCGGTGATCCCCGGTGACCTCGTCGATGACGAGGGCCAACAGGGTGAACCCGGCGTTGGAGTAGGCGAAGGACTGGCCCGGGGTCCCGACCGTCTCGAGGGACGACAGGGCGGCGATGGCCTGGTCGCGCTCGAGCGGTTCGTGATCGCGGCCGTGCGATCCGGTCAGGCCCGAGGTGTGGACCAGGAGCTGGCCCACCGTCGCCTCGGCCGCCGGGCCCCCGAGGCCGGGTAGGAGGTCACCGACACGATCGTCGTAGGCCAGCGCCCCGTCGGCCACCAGGTCGGCCACGGTGGCGGCGGTGACCGCCTTGGTGATCGATCCGATGCTGAACACGGTGTCGGGGGTCAGGGGCGCCCCGGTGGGCGGGCCGGTCGGATCGGCCGGGCCGTAGGCGGCCACACAGGGCCGGTCGGGGTCGAGAAAGGCGATCGACCCCACGAACCCGGCCTCGTGCCAGGCGACCAGGGCCCGCCGGATCTCGGGATGGCAGTTCTCGTCGGCATCGGCCACAGCATCGGCCGGCGCCGTGACCGGGCCGGTGTCGACGTCGGCGCAGGCGGCTCCGACGAGGCCGAGGGCGGCCAGGCCCATGGCCAGGCGGGGCAGCAGGGTCGGTTGCAGGTCCATGCCTCGACCGTGACGGCAACGGTGTGAACCGGCCGTGAACGGTCAGGTCGTCGCCGGCTCGGGGCCACCGGGTTTCCGCCACCGGGATTCCGCCACCGGAACGGGTCTCAGAGGCGGCCCGCCGCGATGACCCGGGCCAGGAACTGCCGGGTCCGGGGCTCGGTCGGCTCCCCGAGTACTCGGGCCGGGGGTCCGGACTCCAGTACCCGCCCCCCGTCGAGGAAGCACACGGTGCTGGCCACGTCCCGGGCGAACCCCATCTCATGGGTGGCCAGGATCATGGTCATACCGCCCTCGGCCAGTTCCCGGATGGCGGCCAGAACCTCGCCCACCAGTTCGGGGTCGAGGGCCGAGGTCACCTCGTCCAACAGCAGGACCTCGGGATCGGTCATCAGGGCTCGGACGATGGCGGCCCGCTGGTTCTGACCGCCACTGAGCTTGTTCGGGTAGTCGGCGGCCTTGTCGCCCAGCCCGAACCGGGCCAGCAGGGCATGGGCCCGTTCCTCGGCCTCGGCCCTGGGCACACCATGGGCCCGGCGGGGACCGAGGGTGACGTTGTCGAGGACCGACAGGTGGGGGAAGAGGTTGAACGACTGGAAGACGATGCCCAGCCGGCGGCGGACGGCGTTGGCGTCGGTCCCCGGAGCGGTGATGGTCTCACCGTCGAGCACGATCCGGCCCCCGTCGACCGGGTCGAGCAGGTCGATGCAGCGCAGCACGGTCGACTTCCCGCATCCCGACGGGCCGATCAGGCACACCACCTCGTGGCTCCCGACGGCCAGGTCGAAGCCGGTGAGGACCTGCAGGTCGCCGTAGCGCTTGTCCACCCCGTCCAGCAGCAGCTTGGTCGCGCCCGCGGTCCCGCTCATGGTCATACCGCGGCCTGAGCCCGGCGGGCCCGATCGCGGGCCGCGTACCAGTCGACGAAGCGGGTGAGGGGCACGCTGATGGCGAGGAACAGCACCGTTGCCACGATGAAGCCCGTGTAGTTGAACGTCCGGGCCTTGTAGATGTTGGCCTCGTTGACGGCGTCCCGGATGCCCAGTACCGAGATCAGGGTCACGTCCTTCTGGAGGGCCACGACCAGGTTCATCAGGGCCGGGACCACGTTGCGGACGGCCTGGGGCAGGATGGCGTACCGGAGGGTCTGGACCTGGGTCAGACCGAGGGCACGCGCCGAGGATCGTTGGGCTTCGGGCACGGCGTCGATCCCGGACCGGTAGATCTCGGCCGTGTAGGCGGCGTAGCTGAGCACCAGGGCCGTGGTCCCCCAGAACAGGCCCGAGTTGGTCAGCCCCGGGATCTGCAACGCCGGCACCCCGAAACCGAGCACCGTGACCAACAGGATGGCCGGGATGCCTCGCAGGGTGTCGATGTAGATGACGGCCAGGGCCCGCACCGGGAAGAACGCCGGGCCCCGCAAGCTGCGCATGGCGGCAATGGCCAGGGCGATGGGCGGGATGACGATCATGGCCGCCACCCAGATGCGGATGTTGAGCCAGAATCCTCGCACCACGTCGGGGGCCGAGGCCCGGGCGTCCTCCCAGGAGAAGAACTGGTCCCGGACCCGGGGCCAGTTGGGGCTGGCCCCCACGGCGACGACGATCACGGCCACCACCGCCAGGGTGGAGGCCACGGCGATGAGGGAGCTCCGAGCCCCCTCATCGCCCAGCAACCGACGGGGCCGGCTCAGCTCGTCAGCGACGGGATCGACCCGCCCTGGTTCAACCACTCGTCCTCCAGGCCGTCGATGACGCCGTCGTTGCGGAGGGTGTCGAGGGCCCCGTTCACGCACTGGACCAACGGGCTTCCCTCCTCGAACAACATCCCCAGCTCCTCGGGCTCACCGTCCCGCGGCAGGACCCCGATGATGGCGGCCTCGGGGATCTCCACCGCGGTGATGAAGTAGGCGGTCGGCAGGTCGAACACGATCCCGTCGACCTGACCGGCCTCGAACGCCGACTTGGCCGCAGCGTTGTCGGGGAAGGCCAGCGGCGTCGACGAGGGGGCGATGACGTCGTCGATGTAGTCGAGGCTGGTCGTGCCGACGGCCGCCCCCAACTGGGCGTCGGCCAGATCGCCCACCGACGCGGCCGAGGCGATCGAAGCGTCGGCGGCGCCGACGATGGCCTGCTCGATCTGGTAGTAACCGTCGGAGAAGTCGACCACCTCGTCGCGTTCGGCCGTGATCGAGTACTGCTGGATGTTGAAGTCGTAGCTCTTCTCACCGGGGGCGATGGCCTCGTCAAAACCGGTCCGGACCCAGGTGACCTCGTCGAAGCCCAGTTCGGCGGCCACGGCGTACACCAGCGCCGACTCGAAGCCGCGCTCGTTGGTGGGGTCGTCGTCCTCCATCCACGGCGGGAAGACAGGCTCGCCGGTGGCGACCGTCAACTCCCCGTCGGTCTTGGTCGGCGGGTTGGAGCAGTCGACGTCGCCGTCGGCCGCCGTCTCGCCGTCGTCGCCTCCGCAGGCCGCCGCCAGGAGGGCGAGCGCGCTGAGCAAGGCCAGAATCCTCGCAAGTCTCATGATGTCTCTCTCCCTGCCGACAGGATCGGTTTCCCGGTCGGCGTCATCGACGCTAGCCGGTGACGCCCGGACTGGGACGGGCCCCCTCGGGGCTACGGCACCAGGTGAATTCGGGCCCTCGCGCTCAACTCCGGCGCCTGCGATCCGATTGTGCGATCAACGACGTGGATTCCGGGACGGTCGTCGGCGGCACCGCCACCCGACCGGCCCGAACCGAGACACCGAGCAGACCATGCAGGAATCAGGCCAGACGGCGAGGCAGGAAGATCGATGCAGCTGACCTTGAAGAAGAAGTCCCACGGCACCACCGCCCCGGCCGACCAGGCAGACACCGAGGCGGAGGAGCGGCCGAGCGACAACGATCGGATCATCAGCTCGCTGCACCGGTCCCAGGCCGTCATCGAGTTCGAGCCGAGCGGGATCATCCTGACCGCCAACCAGAACTTCCTGGCCACGCTCGGCTACCGGCTGGAGGAGATCGTCGGTCAGCACCATCGACTGTTCGTCGATCCGATCGACGCCAACGCCCCGGAGTACGAGCAGTTCTGGGACGCCCTGCGCAAGGGCGAGTTCCAGTCGTCGGAGTTCCGGCGACTGGGCAAGGGCGGGACCGAGGTCTGGATCCAGGCCACCTACAACCCGGTCTTCGACGAGGCGGGCGACATCATCAAGATCATCAAGTTCGCCACCGACATCACCTCCCAGAAGCAGTCGGAGCGGGAAATCCAGGACCGATCGCAGGCCGTGATCGAGTTCGAACCCGACGGCACCATCATCACCGCCAACGACCTCTTCCTCCAGACGGTCGGGTACAGCCTGGACCAGATCCGGGGCCAGCATCACCGCATGTTCATGCCGCCGGGTCAGGCCGACACGGCCGAGTATCGGGAGATGTGGCCGGCGCTGGCCCGCGGTGAGTTCATCCAAGGCGAGTTCCACCGGGTCGACGCCCGAGGCAACGACCTCTGGCTCCAGGGCGCCTACAACCCGATCTTCGGTCCCGGTGGCAAGGTCGCCCGGATCATGAAGGGTGTGTCCAACATCACCGACCAGATCCGGGGCAAGCAGCAGGCCGACCAGGTCGGACACTCCATCGCCCGAAGCGTGGGCGAGATGTCCGAGGCCATCGCCGAGATCTCCGAGACCGTGAACCGCACCGCCAGCCTGGCCCAGCACGCCGAGGGGGGTGCCGCCAACGCCGCCCACAAGGTGGGCGACCTCGACACCAACAGCGCCCAGATCGGCAAGGTGATCGAGGTCATCCAGGGCCTGTCGGAGCAGACCAACCTCCTGGCCCTCAACGCCACCATCGAGGCGGCCCGGGCGGGCGAGGCCGGCCAGGGTTTCGCCGTGGTGGCCAACGAGGTCAAGCTCCTGGCCAGCCAGACCAGCGACGCCGCCGGCGACATCCGGTCGAGCATCGAGGCCATCCAGGGTCAGATCTCCGACGTGGTCTCCATGATCCAGGGCATCGCCGACTCCGTCACCGAGGTGTCGTCCATGACGGCCACCGTGGCCTCGGCCGTCGAGGAGCAGTCCTCCCTCATGGGTGGGATGAACGACTCGGCCGAACTCCTTCTCGAGCTCAGCCGCCAGAGCTGAGCCGACCGAGCCTGATCGCCACGCCCTCCCACGGGAGGCGTGACGATCAGGCCCACGAAGACGTCGGCGTCGCCGGGCGCTACTGCGCTCGCTGCGTTTCCCTGAACCCCTTTACGAGGGGTTCATGCGGAACTCGGGGTGGTGGCGGCGGATCTCGCGGCGGGCGATGGTCATCTTGTGGACCTCGTCCGGGCCGTCGGCGATTCGCAACGTGCGCATATGGGCCCACATGTGGGCCAGCGGGGTGAACTGGGTGACGCCGGCCGCCCCGTGAACCTGGATGGCCTTGTCGATCACGTCCAAGGCCATCTTGGGCACGGCGACCTTGATGCCCGAGATCTCCTGGGCCGCCGCCTTGTTGCCCACCGTGTCCATCAGGTGGGCCACGTGGAGCACGTACTGACGGGCCTGATCGATGGCGATGCGGGACTCGGCGATCCAGTCCTGGACCACGCCGTGCTGGGCCACCATCCGGCCGAAGGTCTCGCGCTCCAGCGACCGTTTGACCATCAGTTCCAACGCCCGCTCGGCCACGCCGATGGAGCGCATGCAGTGATGGATCCGGCCCGGACCGAGACGGGCCTGGCTGATGGCGAAGCCCTCGCCCTCACCCCCGAGGATGTGGTCCTCGGGCACCCGCACGTTCTCGTAGATGACCTCGGGGTGGCCACCCCGATCGTGGTACCCGAAGACCAGCGGATCCCGCCCGATGGTGATGCCCGGCGTGTCCTTGGGCACCACGATCATCGACTGCTGGCGGTGCCGGGGCCCATCCGGATCGTTCTTGCCCATCACGATCAGGACCTCGGTTTCGGGTCGCAGAGCGTTGGAGGAGAACCACTTCTTGCCGTTGAGCACGTACTCGCCGCCGTCGCGGTCGATGCGGAGCTCGATGTTCGAGGCGTCGGACGAGGCCACGTCGGGCTCGGTCATGGAGAAGGCGGACCGGATCTCACCCTCCAGCAGCGGCGCCAACCACCGTTCCTTGACCCGCTCCGAGGCGTAGAGGTTGAGGATCTCCATGTTCCCGGTGTCGGGGGCGGCACAGTTCAGGGCCTCGGACGAGAACGGGACCTTGCCCAGCTGCTCCGAAATGGGCGAGTAGTCCAGGTTGGAGAGCTTGGTCCCCGGCGCCTGAGGGTCGAGGTGGGGGATGAACAGGTTCCACAGACCCCGTTCCTTGGCCGCCGCCTTGAGCTTCTCCATCAGGGGCGGCGTCCCATGGACGTCGCCCAGTTCCGCGTACTCCTGGTAGTACTCCTCCTCGTTGGGATAGATGAAGTCGTCCATGTACGACTTCACCGCTTCCTGCATCTCCAGGCCCTTGGCTGAGAACTCCATCGGCTGACCCCCTGGGCTCACCCCGGATCGATGCCGTGGACCCGGGAACTCGGTCGGATTGAACAACCCCTTGCTAGCACCGGGCCGGGGGCCCGGGCGAGCTGACGGCCGACGCCGGGAGGCTGGCTCGACGCCACGGCGTCAGTGGGACGCCGTGGCCGACGCCGGGCCGAGGGCCCGATCGAGCACGTTGACCGTGACCCGGGCCACGGCCGGATCCTGGGCCAGGCCGAAGACCCAGTCGGTGGTCCCCACCGTCACCACCTCGCCCCCGTCGGGCACGGGCCGGCAGACGACCATCACCGCGTTCCCGTAGCGGTGGCGGGCCAGGGCATCGGCGTCGGTCCGGCCCAGGCGGCGCGACGCCAGGAACTCCAGGTCCCCCTGATCGCTCAGGGCCGATATGGAGGCCGGGTACTCCCCCACCCCGAGATTGGACGAGGGGGTGAAGGCGACGACCTCGATGTCGTCCGGCATCCCCGGCTCGGTCGCCGCCACCGGCAGCTGGTGGTCGTCGAACTGGATCCGACAGCCCAGGGTCTCGTAGCCGACGACCCCGTCCCGTGCCCCCAGCAGGTCGCCGTAGCCCAGGCCGGTGCCCTCGAACAACCAATGGTCGTGTCGGTAGACGGTGAAGGCGCCCGAGCCCCGGGCCAGGGCCCGACCGAAGCGGTAGTAGAGCCCGAAGGCGGAACCGGCACCCAGCAGGGACCACTCCGGGCGCCCGACCAACGGATCACACCACAGCCCGCTCATCCGTTCCGGTTCCCCGCCCGCCACCACCGGGTCGGTCTCGTGGGCCGAATACTTGTGGCCGATCATGGTGTCACGCCCGGTCAGCGGGCCCGGCTCCAGGCGGACCTGCCAGAACAGGGTGTTGCCCGAGAACGAGGCGTAGGTCCCGCCCCGGGCCACGTGGGCCTCGACGGCGTCCCGCTCGGGAGCCGACCAGTACTCGTGGTGGCCGACACCGAGTACCAGGTCGTAGCCGTCGAGGGTCGAGGGATCGGCGTCGACGTCGGCCTGGACCACGTAGTCGAGCCGGTAGCCCCGGCCCTCGGCCCACTCGACGAACCGGCGCTCGAACGAGAACCAACCGGACGAACCCACCGACGCCGGGTAGCCCAGGGCCCGGCGCCAGGCCTCGTAGCGGTGACCGTCGGCGTCGGGCTCCTCGCCCCAGCGGGTGGGGCGAGCCTTGCGATCGTCCCGTTCGACCTCGTCGCGACAGAGCAGGCCCCGGGCCATGGGCCGCTGGAACGACACCTGGCGGCCGCCGGTGTACAGGCTGGCCCCACCCCAGGGGTTGTAGGCGTTCCAGGTGTTGGTGGCCAACACCAACAGGGCCCGCCCTCCACGGTCGGGTTCGGCGCCACGGCCTGCGCCCGGATCAGGGGGCCGCACCACCACGTAGGCGTAGGCGGTGTCCCGGCCCGGGGGCGCGCCGTGGGCGGTGAGGGTGACCAGGTGGAAACCGCTGTCCCAGTCGTCGCCCACCGGGATCTCGACCGCCGCCGGCCAGTCGCAGCCGTGGGCGTCGGCACCGTCGGGAACCGGGTGGAACCGGCCCGGGAGATCCCGGGCCGTCCATCGGTGGCGACGCTCGGTCCCCCAGCGCTCGACCACGACGTCGTAGCGGTCGGACCGGGTCGACACGTGGAGGGTGACGGTCTCACCCGGTGCCACGCTCTGGCGCCCGCAGTACCCCTCGATGGCGTCGAAGAAGGTCGGATCGGGAGGGGTCGGATCGGGCGGGGTCGGATCAGGCGGGGTCGGATCGGGCGGCGGGGTGCCGGGGTCGGTCATGGCCGGACGGTAGCGCCCCGGGCCGGCTCGGGCCCGACGGGCCGCCTCAGGACCGACGGCCCTCCAGGTGGGCCTTGATCGTCGCCGAGTCGGCGGCGAGCAGGAGGCCGGCTCCGGTGACGGCGGTGGGCACCGTCTCGAAGCCGTCGCGATGCGTGGCCACGTAGCCGGCGGCCTCCGGGTCCTGCCAGATGTTGACCCAGGTCACGTCGCGTCGGCTCGAGCCCAGGCTCACGGCCAGGGCGGCGCAGTACTGTCAACCAGGTCGCCAGTAGACGATCACGTCGTCGTCACCGGCCGCGGCCAGGGCCTCGGCGTGGGGCACATGTCGGCCCCGGCGCCCGGGCCACGACCACCACGCCGCCGCGCCGAACACGACGACCACGAGCCAGGCGAACGGGCTGGGGTCGACAACGGCGAGGCCGACCACGACCACCAGGCCCAGCCCGAAGACCAGGGCGGTAGGCAGTTGGTCGCGACGGATCCGTCCCATGATCCTCTCAACCCCGGTCGGGGGTCGTTCCTTCCGACGTCGGCTCGGGATCGGACCCCGGGTGGGGGCGCACCGACGGTCGATCCTCCGCCGGCGCGTCGGCCGCCAGGGCCGGGAGCACCTCGGTGGCCAGCAACTCCAACTGTTGGTCGACCACTCCAGGAGGCAGGCCCCCGGCGTCGAGGAGGAACAGGTGCCGGTCGAGGCCCAACAGGTCGTCGACGGCGGCCACCCGCTCGGTCACCTCGGCCGGACTACCGCAGATGGCGGGCCCGGCCAGCAGGCTGTCGTAGTCGGTGGCCCGGCCATAGCCGCTACGGACCGTGGTGGCGAAGTCCCGGTAGTGCTCCAGATAGGGGCGCCACCGGCTGCGGGCCTCCTGCGACGTGGGGGCCACGTGAAGGTAGCTGGGGTAGCCGACCCGGCCCCGGCCGCGGTGCCCCACGTGCCGCCGCCGGGCCCGGTAGTGGTCGACGATCTCCCGGTAGTCGCCGGGCCACCGGAACAGGCTGGGAAGGAAGAACGGGAGGTCGAGGTCGGCCGCCAACCGGGCCGAGGTGGTGGAGAGCCCTCCCCCGATCCACATGGTGGGGCAGGGAGTCTGGATGGGCCTCGGCTGCAGCCGGATGCCCTCCAACGGGGCGCGGTAGCGGCCCGACCAGGTGACCTCGTCCTCGGAGAACAGGCGCAGCACGAGACGCAGATACTCCTCGAAACGGGGACGGAGTTCGCTGAAGTCGGCGATCCCGAAGGCGTGGGCCGTGCTCTCGGACACCCCCCGGGCGAAGGTCATCTCGGCTCGACCGTTCGAGAGCACGTCGAGGGTGGCCAGCCGTTCGGCCTGGCGGACCGGGTCGGTGTTGGCCAGCAACGTGACCGAGGT
Organism: Acidimicrobiales bacterium; assembly: GCA_965263455.1. Lineage (GTDB taxonomy): Bacteria > Actinomycetota > Acidimicrobiia > Acidimicrobiales > SZUA-35 > CADEDH01. Next base: position 3,123,486 of record CBDHHN010000004.1, on the reverse strand, counting down.
TCCGAGTCGGATCCGGCTTGTTCGCACCGCCGCCGCCGACAGGACGAGTTCGGGGGCCGAGAGGATGTAGTGGCTGAAATGGTGCTCGCCCACCCCGAAGGAGGCGAACCCGGCGGCCTCGGCCTGGACCGCGGCCTCGACCACCTGGGCCAGACGCTCGGCCTGGGTCGTGGTGGACCCGGTGACCGGATCGGCCAGATGGTCGGCCAGGCTCAGCAGCCCGTAGGTCGTCACCGTTGCCACTCCCCCATCGGCCTCAGCCTTCCGGCCAGACCAACTCGGTGCCCTCGTACAGGCCGTCGGCCGCTTCCGGGGCGGCCATGGCCCGCCAGTCGGGGACCTCGGCGAACACGCCGACCTCGGTCAGCAGTTCGATCTCCTGACCCAGTCGATCCAGGTCCAGCAGCCCCGGCCCCTCGCCCTCGGGGGTGGTGGCCAGCACCAGATCGCTCTCGGTGACCCAGCGGAAGCCCTCGCCCTCGCTCGACAGGAACAGGGGGTTGCCGGCGGCGTCGATGCGGTCGAAGGCGTGCGCCACCGCCGCCTCAGGGTCGTCGACGGCGAAGGCGAAGCCCCGGAACGAGGCCCGAAGGAAGTCCTCGACCGCCGTCGGGTGCTCGGCCAGGAACTCCTCGCTGGTGAAGAACACGGCGAACGAGGCCGGTACGTCGAACTCCAAGGGGTCGAACACCCGAACCTCGACCCCGGCCGCCGCCAGCTGGGCCGGCTCGTTGCTCTTGTACACCGGGAGGGCGTCGATGCCCAGGTCGAGGTGGGCCACCGGGTCGAACCCGTCGAGCAGCAACTCCTCGAAGCTCGACCGCTCCACCCCGGCCAGGCCCAACATGGCCTGCAGGGAGTACGGGAGATCGCCCTTGATGCCGACGGTGGTTCCGCTGAGGTCGGCCAGGTCCTGGATCGAACCGTCGGCCGGGACCACCAGTTCCTCGATGGCGGTCTTGCCGTACTGACCGATGGCCACGAGGTCGGCCTCTCCCTGGACGTTGGTGTTGACGAGCTCCCCGAAGGATCCGGCGGAGCTGATCTGGGCCTGGCCCTCGGCCACCAGTCCGCCGTTCCCGGGGGCGAAGCCCGGCTTGATGTCCACGTCGAGACACAGCTCCTCGAAGTACCCCTCGGCGTCGGCCACGATCACGTCGAGGATGCTGGCCGCGGCGGCGAAGTCGAAGGAGGAGACGAAGACGATGGTGCCTGCGGCCCGGTTGGCCTCGCATCGCTCGGCGTCCCCCAGTGCAGGTGGCGAACCGTCCTCGGGCGTGTCGCCGCCGGGAGCGGTGTCGGCGGTGTCGGTGGCGGTGTCGCTGCACGCCGCCACCACCAGGGCCAACACGGCGAGGAGGGCGATGGGGGCAGTCAGGCGCCGCGGTCGTCGTGGTCGATGCATGGTGTCCTCTTGTCGCGGGTTTCGTACGGTCTTCGTCGCCGGGTGATGGAGCCGGGTGTTGGAGCCGGGGCCGTCGGACCGGCTCAGGTTCGTTGGGAGGCGTGCCAGCGGAGGAACCGCCGCTCGGCCGCCATGACCAACAGGGTGGCCAGGATGCCGATCAGGGCCAGGGCCAGCACGCTGCCCCACAGCTGATCGACGAGGCTACGCGACTGGGCGATCCGGGCCTGATACCCCAGGCCTCGGGTCGACCCGCCGTACAGCTCGCCGATCACGGCCCCGACGAGGGCCAGGCTGACACAGATCCGGGCGGCGGCGAAAAGTCCGGGCAGGGCGTGGGGCAGCCGCAGGTGCCACAGGATCTCCCGCCGGGAGGCGTGGACCGACTGCAGGACCTCCAGGGTGTGGGGGTCGACGCTGCGGAGCCCGGTGAGGGCGTTGGCCACGAAGGGGACGAAGGCGAACAGGGCGGCCACCAGGATCTTGGGCGTGGGGCTGAAGCCGAACCACAACAGGAACACCGGGGCCAGAACCGCGACCGGGGTGGACTGGACCAGCACGATCACGGGGACGGTGGCCCGTTCCACGAAGCGGGAGTGGGCCATGGCCGTCGCCAGGACCAGGGCCACCACCAGGGCCAGGACGAAGCCGACGGCGGCCTCCGACACCGTGACCCAACCGTGACTGAGGTAGAAGCCGGGATCGCCAACCATGTGGCGCACCACGCGGGACGGCGCAGGCAGGGTCAGGGGCGAGACCCCGGCCAGCCGGACGTAGAGCTCCCAACCCCCGAACAGGGCCAGCAACCCCGCGGCCGGGGCCAGCCGCCCGAGCAACGACCGACCGACCCCCGACGAGGTCGACCGGGGCCGGTCGCCGGTCGAGGGGGCGAGGGGCAACCCTCCGGGGAGGGCGCTCACCCGAGGCTCCATTCCGATCGCCCGGTGTCGGCCGCCTTGTTCAGCGCACCCCGGAGCCGGGCGGTGTGACGATGGAAGTCCTCGTCGTCCTCCAACCCGTGGCGGCGAGGGCGGGCCAGATCGACGGGGAGTTCGTCGGCCACCCGGCCCGGACCGCTGGTCAGCACCACCACCCGGTCGGAGAGCAGAACCGCCTCGTCGATCGAGTGGGTGACGAACACGACGGTGGCCCCGGTGTCGTGCCACAGGTCGAGCAGCTGGAACCGCATCTCGGACCGGGTGATCTCGTCGAGAGCGGCGAACGGTTCGTCCATGAGCAGGATCTCGGGCCGGAGGGCGAACGCTCGGACCAGGGAGACGCGCTGTTGCATGCCGCCCGAGAGCTCGGCCGGCAGGGCGTTGGCGAAGGGGGCCAGGCCCACGGCCTCGAGGAGTCGGTCGATCTCCTCGTCGGGCACCTTGCCCCGCCCCTTGCCCCGGTTGAGACCGGGCAGCAGCGTCAGGTTGGCCCGGACCGTGCGCCACGGGAGCAGGGCCGGGGTCTGGGGTACGAGCCCGAACCGCTTGGCCCGTCGGCCCGCACCGGGGGCGGCCCCGGCCACGGTCAGGTTCCCCTCGTCGGCGTGGAGTAGCCCGGCGATCAGCCGAAGCAGCGTCGACTTGCCACAACCGCTGGGACCGATGATGGAGATGAACTCGCCGGTGGCGATGGTCAAGTCGATGTCGGCCAGGGCCCGGGTCCGCCGTCCGCGCTCGTCGAACGTCTTACCCAGGCCCTCGGCCCGCACGAGGGGTTCGATCTCGCTCACCACCGCCCCGCAGCATGCCACGAACGGTGGTTTGCCCCTCCATCGATCCCTACCGGCCGGCCCGTACCAGCTCGTCGAGAGGACGGGACAGATCGGGCCCGACCCCGGATCGGATGTCGAAGGCCTCGCTCTCCACCTCGGCCGCCCCCAGCCGCCGGGCGGTGGAGGCCGCGGTGGACAAGAGGCCGGCCGGTCCGCACAGGGCGACATGGGCTTCGGCCAGGGGCCGTTCGGGGGTCGTACCGGCCCGGGGCCGGCGGGCGACGACGTCGGTCAGCAGAGCGTCGTCGAGGCGCCGACCCTCCGACGAGGCCACCACCTCCAGGTCGATGCGCCCGTCGGCCTCGGCCCGCTCCAGCTCGGCCATGGCGGTGGCCCCGGCGCGGTCCCGCACGCAGTAGACGAGCAGGGGGCGCCGACCCTCGGGCACCGGTTCCAGCGAGTCGATGGCGCTGAGGAACGGGGTGATGCCGACCCCGCCCGCCACCCAGAGGACCGGGCGGCCATGGGCGCCCAGCGGTTCGAACCGGCCGTAGGGGCCTTCCACGATCACCCGGGCCCCGGCAAGGTCGGCCTCGAGCATGCGGGCCGTCCAGTCGCCCAGGTCCCGGATGTAGAACCGGAGTTCGTCGGCCCCGGGGGAGGACGCGATGGTGAACAGGTGCGGCTCCCGGAGGCCCGGGAGTTGAACCTTGAGGGCGACGAACTGCCCCGCCCGATGCCGGATCCGGCGCCCGTCGGGTCGGAGCCGCAGTTCGAGGGTGGTGCCGTCGACCTCGGCCGCCGTCACCGTGTGACTTCGGCCGGGGCGAACCATGTCGCGAACGACCACCCGCCACAGCCAGGCCACGACGCCGACGGCCATGATCGAGCCGAAGTACCAGCCCCAGGGGGAGTTGTTGGCGTAGGTCTTCTCGGCCGTGACGAAGTGCCACGCCGCGAACACGAACGGGACGCCGAGCAGCTTGTGGGTCAGCCGCCACCAGCGGTACGGGAACCATCGGATGAGGCTGATGCCGACCAGGCCGTAGAGCAGGTACTCCCCCACGCCGGCCAGCCCCTCGGCCGCATCGGCCACGGCTTGGGATGCGCCCAGGACGCCGCCGTCGACCTCGGGTTCCAGGCGGACGTGGAGGAACATGAACAGCACCGAGAGGGTGCCGGCCCACCGGTGGGCCTGGTAGGCCCGATCCAGGCCACCGAACAGTGGTTCCAGGGGCCGGAGGCGAATGGCGAGCACGAAGCTCCAGGCCATGAGGACGATGGAGGCCGCCCCCAGGAAGAGACCGAGGGCCACCGGCCCCTCGCCCTGGGCACCGGCGAAGGCGAACCATCCGGCCACCACCGAGGCCACCAGGGCCAGCGGTCCGACGAGGGCGGCTCCGGGGCGGAGTCGGTGGAGGTCGGGGGCCGGGACGGCCCAGTCCCGGCGGCGGCCGAGGGCCTGACGACCGAGTCGACCGAGAACGTCGAGCCGGGTCGGGTTGTCGAGGCGGAGGGCGGCCGGCGGCGACGTCGGAGCCGTCGGCGGCTTCGGGCCGTGGGCCCGGGACGTGGGGGACAAGGCGGAGAGGGGGTCGGGTGCCATGGTCGCCGACGGTACGTCTCACCGCCTGAAGGTGAGCTGAAGGTCGACGGCGCGCCTTCAGCGGAGGTTCAGGCGTGACGGGTCACCGTGGCCTCGATGACGGCGTGGCGATCGCGGATGGCGGGGATGGTCCCCGCCCGGCCCCGTTCGGCGGCCCTAGGTTGAGGTCATGCGCCTCCTGGTCGTCGAGGACGAACTGACCATGGCCCAATCCCTCGAGCGGGGGCTCCGGGACGAGGGTTTCGCCGTCGACCTGGCCCACACCGGAATCGACGGCCTGCACTGGGCCCGCGAGGTCGACTACGACGCCATCATCCTCGACCTGATGCTCCCCGGGATGAACGGCTACAAGGTGTGCGACGCCCTCCGCCAGGAGGGGAACTGGACCCCGATCCTGATGCTGACGGCCAAGCAGGGCGACCTGGACGAGGCCGAGGGCTTCGAGACCGGGGCCGACGACTACCTGACCAAGCCGTTCTCGTTCGTGGTCCTGGTGGCCCGCCTCCGAGCCCTGCTGCGCCGGGCCGAGTCGAGCCAGCCGGTGAGGCATAGCGCCGGGGACCTCTCGATCGACGCCGCCACCCGCGGTGCCCGTCGGGGCGAGGTCGAGATCGACCTCACGGCCCGTGAGTTCGGCGTGCTGGAGCAGCTCATGCGCTCGGCCGGGGAGGTGGTGTCGAAGCGGACCATCGTCGATCACGTGTGGGACCTCCACTTCGACGGCGATCTGAACATCGTCGAGGTCTACATCCGTTCCCTGCGCAAGAAGATCGATGAGCCCTTCGGTCGGGCCGCCATCGAGACGGTGCGGGGGGCCGGCTATCGCCTGCGCACCGACGGCGGCTGAGGTGGCCGACTCGAACGGGCTGGGCGGCCGGACCGCGACCTCGCCTCCGTCCACCTCCCCTTCGCCGGTCGCGGTAGCGGTAGCCGCCTCGGCACCGGATTCCCCCACGCCACGGTGGCGACGCCGACCCAACGTCCGGTCGGTGCGGTGGCGGACCTCGGCCGGGGCTGCGCTGGCCCTGACCGGCCTGGTCCTGGTCAGTGGCGCAGTGGTGGAACGGCTGGTCACGGCCCAGGTCAGGCGGGCGGCAGACACCACCCTGACCGAACAGGCCGCCGATCGGGCCCTTCTGCTGACCGGTGGGGCCGACCCGTCCTCGCTGGTGACCGTGGTGGGCGAGGAGGTGCTGGCCGTGGTGCTGGGCCCGGACGGCGCCGTCCTGGCCGCCACCGGCACCCCCGACGCCGCCGGTCTGACCGTGCTCGGTCCCGGCCTCCACACGATCGACATCGTCGTCGACGAAGACGGTGAGGACGATGGCCAGGAGGACGAGGGCGACAACGGCCACACGCTCGATGGGGAGGACGACGAGGACGGACACCGGGAGCGGATCCGGGTGGCGGTGGCCGTGGCCGCAGACGGCACTCGAATCGTGGTCGGGAACGAGGGCGAGGAGGCGCGGACCACCATCGCCGCCGTTCGGACCGTGCTCGCCGTGGGCGGCCCCCTGATGGCGGCGGCCGGTGCGCTCGTGGCCTGGCTGGTCACGGGCCGGGCCCTGGCCCCCGTCCACCGGCTCCGGTCCGATCTGGCGGCGGTGACCGACGGTGGCGGCCGCGTCACCGAGCCGTCGACGGGCGACGAGATCGAGGCCCTGGCCCGCACCACCAACGCCGTGCTCGCCGACCTTGAACGCCAGTCCGAGGCGCGCCGGCGGTTCGTGTCGGACGCCTCCCACGAGCTGAAGAGCCCGATCGCCAACGCCCGCATCCTGGTCGAGACCGGTTCGGACCTCCCGCCCGAGACGCTTCGGGCCACCCTGGAGGCCGAACTGGACCGGCTCCAGAGCCTGGTCGACGACCTGCTCTACCTGGCCCGGACCGACGAGGCGGTGCCCGTCAGCCCCATCCCGTTCGATCTCGACGACGTCGTGTTCGACGAGGCCGAGCGGGCCACGACCCGGGCCTCGGTCGACATCGACGCCTCGGGTGTCCAGCCGGCCCGGGTCGTGGCCGACCGGCCGGAGGTGGCCCGGGCCGTCCGTAACCTGCTCGAGAACGCGGTGCGGCATGCCCGCACCCGGGTGGACCTGGCCGTGGTGCCCGACGAGGCCTGGTGGTGGGTGGAGGTCAGCGACGACGGGCCCGGCATCCCGATCGAGGAGCGGGACCGGGTGTTCGAGCGCTTCACCCGCCTCGACGGCGACCGGGGCCGAAGCGAGGGAGGCACGGGCCTCGGGCTGTCCATCGTCGCCGCCATCGCCGGCCGCAACGGTGGAGGGGTGTTGGTGGACGAGGCCCCGGGGGGCGGCGCCCGATTCCGGCTCCGCCTACCGGTCGCCCGCTGAGCGATCGGCGTTGGCGCCGACGGCGGTCAGGCCCCCGTCGTCTCCGCCGTCAGGAAGCGGCCGACGGCCCGGTTGAAGCCCACGGGATCGTGGAGATTGACCGGATGGCCGGCGTCGAGTTCGACGACCTGGAGTCCGGTGATCCCGTCCCGGGCTGTCGCCGCCCCGTCGTCGAATGCCTTCTCCCGGACCCCCCAGGTCAGCAGGGTGGGCACCTGCAGCCGGTCGAGGTGGCCGACCATCGACGTCCCCGGCAGCGTCCATCGGAGCACCCCGGCCAACCCGGCCGGGGTGCTCCGCTCGAAGTCGGCGACCAGCGCCGCCTTGAGTTCCGGCGCCAGACTGCGGCCGCGGTTGGGGTTGAGGGGGTGCCGCTCGAACGCGGCCATCCCCTCCCGCTCGATCTTGTCGGCCAACCGGGCCGCGCCCTTCTCGGTGTCGGCCCGGGCCGCACCGAAGCCGGACTGGCTGTTGGTCACCACCAACCGCTCCACCCGGTCGGGGTGGGCCAGGGTGTAGTGCATGGCGATGGCCGAGCCCAGCGAATGGCCGACCACGGCCCATCGCTCGACGCCGACCTCGGCTCGAATCCGGTCGAGGTGATCGACCAGGCCCGGGAGCCGATAGTCGTCGGGGTCCTCGGGGCTGGGCGAGGTGCCGTGGCCCCACAGTTCGACCACCACGGGACGACAGACTCGACCGAGTTCGGTGACGTTGGGCGACCAGTAGGCGGCCCCGGCCAGGTAGCCGTGGATGAACAGGACCGGGGGCCCGGAGCCGCCGGGGAGGTGATAGGCCAACGCCACCATGGCCGCACCGTAGCGGTCGGGTCGGAGCCACCACCAAGACCGGACCGAGCGGTGCGCGGCCCGGGCTCGGGCCCGAGCCCGGGTTGTCGATGCCTACACCCGCCGCCATACTTGGATCACTTCATCAAGAAATATTGATATTTCGATTCAGTCATGCGGTGGACTGACGATGGAGCACCGAGTGCGGCGACCGGAGGTTCACGGGTGGACCAACTGATCCAGGCCATGAAGGCGGCGGGCGAACCGACCCGCATGCGGATCCTGCTCGTGCTCGACCGGAGCGAGCTGACCGTGTCGGAACTGTGCCGCATCCTCGGTCAGAGCCAGCCCCGGGTCAGCCGCCACCTCAAGCTGCTGTGCGATGCGGGTCTGCTCCACCGCCAGGCCGAGGGCACCAGCGCCTACTACCGGCACGCCGACGGGTCCTTCGCCCGAGGCTTCCTGGCCTCGATGCGACCGTTGGTCGAGTTGAGCAACCAACAACTGGTAGCCGACCAGCGTCAGCTCCAGGTCATCCGGGCCCAGCGGGCCGAACTGGCGGCCCGGTCGGCCGAGAGGGTGGCCGCGGAGGAGATACTCCTCCTCGACCGGCGGCCGCCGAAATCACGGGTCGAGGCCGCCATGGTCGAGGCCGTGGCCGGACGCCACATCGACACCCTGCTCGACGTCGGTACCGGCACCGGACGGGTCCTGGAACTGTTCGCCCCCCTGGTCGACCACGGGATCGGTATCGAGCTGAGCCGGGAGATGCTCAACCTGGCCCGCACCACCCTCGACCACGAGGCCAGCGCCCACTGCTCGGTCAAGCACGGCAACGCCTACAACCTCGACCTGCCCGACGGCAAGGTCGACGTGGCCGTGCTCCACCACGTGCTTCACTTCCTCGACGAGCCGGCCCGAGCGATCGAGGAGGCGGCCCGAACCCTGGGAGCCGAGGGTCGCCTGCTCATCGTCGACTTCGCCCCCCACGGGGAGGAGGCCCTGCGGGGCCACGGTCATCGCCGCCTCGGTTTCACCGATGAGGAGGTGACGGGCTGGTGCCGGACGGCGGGTCTGACCGACATCAGCGTCGAACACCTCGAACCACCCGACGTCGATCCACCCGGTCTGACCATCACCCTGTGGCAGGCCGACCAGCGAATCGACAGCCGATCGTTGTCCGGACTGGAGGTCCTGGGATGACCCACCGCTATTCGTTCGAGTTCTTCCCCCCGGCCACCGTCGACGGCCGCCACAACCTGTTGGGCGTGGCCAAGGAGCTGTCGGACCACGACCCCGGTTTCATGAGCGTGACCTACGGTGCGGGTGGGACCACCCGGGAGCGGACCATCGACATGGTCCGCCTGCTGACCCAGCACGTGTCGACCCCCATCGCCGCCCATCTGACCACGGTGGCGGCCGGGTTGGACCAGATCCACGATCTGCTCGACACCTACGCCGACCTCGGCGTCCGCCACCTGGTGGCCCTCCGGGGCGACGGAGCGCCGGAAGGGCCCGACGGCGCCGTCGGCTACCGAACGGCCGAGGAACTGGTGGCCGGCATCCGTTCCCGACCCGACGGCGCCCAATGGGACATCTCGGTCGCCGCCTACCCCGAGGTCCACCCGCTGGCCACCTCGGCGCAGGCCGACCTCGACAACCTGCGACGGAAGCTGGAGGCCGGGGCCGACCGGGCCCTCACCCAGTTCTTCTTCGACCCCGACGTGTTCCTCCGCTTCCGCGACGCGGCCGACGCCGCCGGGATCACGGGGCCCCTGGTGCCCGGGATCATGGTGGTCAACAACTTCACGGCCGTGGCCCGTTTCGCCTCCCGCTGCGGGGCCGACGTGCCGACCTGGCTCCGCCGTCTGTTCGACGGCCTGGAGGACGACCCCGAAGTCCACCAGTGCGTGGCCGCCTCGGTGGCAGCCGAGCAGTGCCGCCGCCTCGCCGCCGGCGGGGTGGAGAGCTTCCACTTCTACACCATGAACCGGCGTCAGCTGACCACGGCCACCATCCGCACCCTGGAACAGGGTGGGCGGCTGTCGGAGTCCCTCGCCTGAGCCAGGAGCACCCATGACCACCGACACCGCAACCCTCCTGGCCAACCCGCCCTCCCCCGAGCGGCGGGCCCGGGCCGCGACCACGGCCGCCGCCGTCCGGGCCGCCCTGGCCGAACGCATCCTGGTCATCGACGGGGCCATGGGCACCGCCCTCCAGGACGCCGGCCTCACCGACGACGACTACCGGGGCGACCACTTCGCCCACCATCACCACGAGGTCGGCGGCGACCACGACCTGCTGTCGATGACCCGACCCGACGTGTTGGCCGACATCCATCGCGGCTACTGCGAGGTCGGGGCCGACTTCCTGACCACCAACTCCTTCACCGCCACCTCGATCGCCCAGGCCGACTACGGCCTGGAGCACGCGGCGGCCGACATCAACCGGGCCGCCGCCGCCGTGGCCCGCCAGGTGGCCGAGGAGTTCACGGCCCGCACCCCGGACCGACCCCGCTGGGTGCTCGGCTCGCTGGGCCCGACCAACAAGACGGCCAGCATCTCGCCCGACGTCAACGACCCCGGGCATCGCGACATCACGTTCGAGGAGTTGGTCGCGGCCTACACCGAGGCCTCGGCCGCCCTCATCGAGGGCGGAGCCGATGTCCTGCTGATCGAGACGGTGTTCGACACCCTCAACGCAAAGGCAGCCATCTACGCCTACCTGGAACTGGTCGAGGCGTGGGACATCGACATTCCCGTGATCGTGTCGGGCACCATCACCGACCGGTCGGGCCGGACCCTGTCGGGGCAGACGGCCGAGGCCTTCTGGTACTCGGTCCGCCATGCCCGTCCTCTGGCCGTGGGCCTCAACTGCGCCCTCGGGGCCGAGGACCTCAAGGCCCACGTGGCCGAGCTGTCCCGGGTGGCCGACGTACCGGTGTCGGTCCACCCCAACGCCGGGCTCCCCAACGAGCTGGGCGAGTACGACGAGACCCCGGAGCACATGGCCGCGGTCATCGGCGGCTTCGCCACCGCCGGCACCGTGAACATCGTGGGCGGCTGCTGCGGCACCACGCCCGACCACATCGCCGCCATAGCCGCCGCCGTCGAGGGCGTGGCCGTCCGACCCATTCCCGAGCTTCCCAAGGTGACCCGACTGTCGGGCCTGGAGCCGATGACCATCGGCCCCGACTCGCTACTGGTCAACGTGGGTGAGCGGACCAACGTCACCGGCTCGGCCCGCTTCGCCAAGCTGATCAAGAACGACGACTACGACACCGCGGTGTCGGTGGCCCGGGACCAGGTCGACAACGGGGCCCAGATCATCGACGTGAACATGGACGAGGGCCTCCTCGACGCCGAGGCGGCCATGGTCCGCTACCTCCGCCTCATTGCCGGCGAGCCCGACATCGCCCGGGTCCCGGTCATGATCGACTCCTCCAAGTGGGAGGTCATCGAGGCCGGGCTGCGCTCGGTCCAGGGCAAGGCCGTCATCAACTCGATCTCGCTCAAGGAGGGCGAGGAGCCGTTCCTGGAGCAGGCCCGGCTGGCGCTGCGCTACGGGGCCGCCGTCGTCATCATGGCCTTCGACGAGACCGGCCAGGCCGAGACCCTTGAGCACAAGTTCGAGGTCTGCCGTCGAGCCCACGATCTGCTGGTCGAGCGGCTGGACTTCCCGCCCGAGGACATCATCTTCGACCCCAACATCTTCGCCGTGGCCACTGGCATCGACGCCCACAACGACTACGGCCGGGCCTTCATCGAGGCCGCCCGCCGCATCTCGACCGAGTTGGCCCCGGCCAAGGTCTCGGGTGGGCTGAGCAACCTGTCGTTCTCGTTCCGAGGCAACAACCCCTTGCGGGAGGCCATGCACGCCGTGTTCCTGTACCACGCGGTGCGGGCCGGGCTGGGCCTCGCCATCGTCAACGCCGGTCGGCTCCCGATCTATGCCGACGTGCCCGAGGATCTGCGGGAGCGGATCGAGGACGTCCTGTTCAACCGCCGCCCCGACGCCACCGAGCGCCTGATCGAGGTGGCGGCCGAGGCCCAGCGCACGACCACGGCGGCGGCCGAGGACCTCTCGTGGCGGGAGGGCCCGGTCCGGGACCGGCTGGTCCACGGGCTGGTGCAAGGCATCGACACCTGGATCGTCGACGACGCCGAGGAGGCCCGCCAGGACTCGGCCCGGGCCCTCGATGTGATCGAGGGCCCGCTGATGGACGGCATGAACGTGGTCGGCGACCTGTTCGGCTCGGGCCAGATGTTCCTGCCCCAGGTGGTCAAGAGCGCCCGGGTCATGAAGAAGGCCGTGGCCCACCTCGAGCCCTACATCAACGGCGAGGGCGACGAGGCCCAAGCCGCGGGCAGGATCGTGCTGGCCACGGCCAAGGGCGACGTCCACGACATCGGCAAGAACATCGTCGGCGTGGTCCTGCGGTGCAACAACTACGAGGTCATCGACCTCGGTGTCATGGTCAAGCCCGAGACCATCCTGGCCGAAGCGGCGGCGGCCAACGCCGACGTGGTCGGCGTGTCGGGCCTGATCACCCCCAGCCTGGACGAGATGGTCCGGGTCGCCTCCGAGCTGGAGGCCGACGGGTTCAAGCTGCCGCTCCTCATCGGCGGGGCCACCACCTCCGAGGTCCACACCGCGGTGAAGATCGACCCGGCCTACCACGGCACCGTGGTCCACGTGACCGACGCCTCCAGGGCCGTCGGTGTGGTGTCGTCCCTGCTGGGTTCGGAGCGGGAGTCCTACGGGGCCGACGTGGCCAACCGCTACGAGGAGATCCGCAAGGCCCGCGCCGAGCCCCGGGTCCCGACCTCCACCCTCAGTCAGGCCCGGGCCAACCGCCTGCGCCTGGACTGGTCCGACGGCGGGGCCGCCGCCGCCATCGTCCGCCCGACCTTCTGCGGGCCCCGGGATCTGGCCACCGTGCCCGGGATCGATCTGAGCCTGGCCACCATCGCCGACTACATCGACTGGACCCCCTTCTTCCGCACCTGGGACCTGGTCGGCACCCACCCCCGCATCCTGGACGACGAGGTGGTGGGGGCCGCCGCCCGCGATCTGTTCGCCGACGGGCGGGCCATGCTGGACGAGATCATCGGGGGCGGCCTGCTGGAGGCCAAGGCAGTGGTCGGCTTCTGGCCCGCCAACGCCGTTGGCGACGACATCGTCGTCCACCACGAACCGGACCGTCGGGAGCCGCTGGCCACCCTCCACACCCTGCGCCAGCAGGTGGTCCATGCCGACGATCGCCCCAATCTGGCGCTGGCCGACTTCGTGGCCCCGGTCGACGCCGGGGTCGAGGACTGGATCGGCGCCTTCACCGTGACCACCGGAGCCCGGGCCGAGGCCCTGGCCGCCGCCTACGAGGCCGAGCACGACGACTACCGGGCCATCATGGTCAAGGCCCTGGCCGACCGGCTGGCCGAGGCGACGGCCGAGTACGTGCACCATCTGGTGCGGACGACGCTGTGGGGCTACCAGGCCGACGGCTTCTCCAACGAGGAGTTGATCAGGGAGCGCTATCGGGGCATCCGGCCCGCTCCCGGCTATCCGGCCTGCCCCGACCACACCGGCAAGCGGACCATCTTCCGGCTCCTCGACACCGAGGCCACGGTGGGGGTGTCGCTCACCGAGTCGTGCGCCATGACCCCGGCGGCATCGGTCAGCGGGCTGTACCTGGCCCACCCCGAGGCCCGCTACTTCGGGGTCCGTCAGATCGGCGACGACCAGGTGGAAGACTACGCCCGGCGGACCGGCATGACCGAGGCCGAGGTCCGCCGCTGGCTGGCCCCCGTCATCCGCTGAACGACGCCTACCCCTCGGGGGTACCGACAACGCCGCGGGCAGCGGGCGACGATGGCAGGATGGTCTCCACATGGCCTCATCCACCGCGACCGCAGCCGCCGACGTCGTCGTCGTCGGCCTCGGCGCCATGGGGGCGGCGACCGCCCTCCAGGCCCGGCGTCTGGGTCGGTCGGTGATCGGGATCGATCGCCATCACCCGCCGCACCGTCTCGGCTCGACCCACGCCGAGACCCGCATCACCCGGCTCGCCGTCGGCGAGGGCCCGCAGTACCTGCCCCTGGTGCGTCGATCCCACGAACTCTGGCGGTCCCTGGAGACCGAGTCGGGTCGACGGCTGCTGTGGGAGACGGGTGGCCTGATCCTGACCGAACAGACGCCGACCCCCGGGGATCGCTGGGACGACTTCGCCGTCCGGACCCACGCCATCGGGGCCGACGCCGGCATACCGGTATCGCTGCTCGATCCGGCCGACGCCTCGCGCCGGTGTCCGCCGCTGCAGGTCCCCGACGACGTGTCGGTGGCCTACGAACCGACGGCCGGTCTGGTGGCGTGCGAGGCCGCCGTCACCGCCCAACTCGATCTGGCCCGCGCCGCCGGTGCCGCCCTCGCGTTCGGCGAGACGGTGATGGCGGTGGAACCCGACGACGACGGGGTCGACGTGTTCACCGATCGCGGGCGCTACCGGGCCGACCAGGTGGTGCTGGCCGCCGGTCCCTGGCTGGCGAGCGGGACCGGCCCGGACCCCACCCCGGGCGGGCCCGGGCCGTCCGGAGGCCAACACGGGTTCGGACTGGCCGCTCCGGTCGACGCTGAAGCCCTCACGGTGACCCGCCAGGTCGTGTACTGGTTCGAGGCTGACGACCCGGCCGCGTTCACGGTGGAGGCCATGCCGTTCGTCATGTGGGTGGGCGAAACCATCGACGACTACCTCGCCGTCTTTCCGACGCCTCCCGGGATGACGGCGGCGGTCAAGGTGCTGGGCGAACAGTTCGACACCACGACCGATCCGGACCGGGTCGACCGGGTGGTGTCGGCCGAGGAGATCGCCCGATTCCATGCCCGCAACGTCGCCCCCAGGGTTCGGGGCCTCTCGGAGCGATGCGTCCGGGCTGAGGTCTGCCTCTACACCAACACCGCCGACGATGACTTCCTGATCGACACCCACCCCGAAACGGACCGGGTGACCCTCATCTCCGCCTGCAGTGGCCATGGGTTCAAGCACTCGGCGGCCTTGGGCGAGGCGGTGGCCCAACGGCTGGTCCTTGGCGCCTCGACCATCGACCTGTCGCCCTTCGCCCGCCGACAGTACGCACGCCCGGCGTAGGCGCGCCGGACCCTCCACGACGTGGAACAACTCGTCTCGACGCAGTCGCCATCCTCCATCGAGGCATCGTCGGCCCGAGGGCCGGGTACGCCGAGGGCGGGGCCCGTCACTCGCCGGCCACACCCGGCTCGTCGCCGTGTTCGGGCCAGGCCTCCCACTCGACCCGCAGAATGCCGTAGACGTAGTGGTCGTGGTAGGCGCCGTCGCGCCACTCACCCTGCCGCAGGCGACCCTCCTCGACCATGCCCGCCTTGGTCAACGACCGTTGCTCGGCCGGGTTGTCGACCGCGGTGTCGGACTGGATCCGGTGCAGGCCGGGGCTGGTGCGGAACAGGTGGTCGATCAGAAGCCGCTGGGCCACCGTCCCGTGACCGTGGCCCCGATAGGCCGGGAGGAGGGCAATCCCGAAGGCCAGTCCGGTGCTCTGAGGGCTCGGCCCCCAGCGCTCGGGGCGCCAGGTCACGTTCCCGATCACGGTGCCGTCGGCCAACTCCACCACCAGACGACCGATCTCGGGATTCATCATCCCATCGGCGGCCAACTCCGCCCGGTAGCGCTCGGCCAGGCCCGCCGGGTCGGGAGCCTCGCCAGGCCAGTTGTGACGCCCGACCAGATGCCGGTCGGTGGCCTGAGCCACCAGCCAGTCGACGTCGTCCCCGCGCACCGGCCGGAGGCGAACGGTCGACGGCCACGGTGGTTCGAAGGCGGATCGCGACTCGTCGGGCATGGGGCCAGGATCGCACGGCTCCGGTGTTGGGTGTGCGCAGCCTTGATCCGGGTTTCTTCGCCTTTCGCCGCCGAACCACGGGCCCGGCGGCGTAGTCGTAGTCGTGCGCCGGGAGGTACGGCGAAGTACCATAGGTGTGCACACGACCACCTAGAGGGTTGTCATGGGGAACCGACGGAAGTCCGAGCTGACCATCGTCACCGACACCGAGCCGGTCGAGCGACCGCAGGACCTCGACGACGACGACCTGCTGGCCTGGGTGCGCGACGCCGACCGTCGGGTCAGGGCCCGGGCTCGGCGGCTACTCGAACAGACCGGCGACTGATCCGGTCCCCTGTCGGCGCCAGCCTGCGTCCTGGCGCCTCAGTCGTCCAGGAACCGCCGCAGCCGAGTGCGGGCCCGCTCTCGGTGGCGGCGAACCGTACGCTGATCCAGGCCCAGTTCGTCGGCGATCTCGACGCTGTTCCACTCCTCGACGAAGGCCAGCTCCGCCACCCGGTCCAGGGGTGCCTCGAGCTGGTCGATGGCGTCGAGCAGCGTCACGTGGGCCAGATACAGCTCGGCGTCTCCATCCCCGATCGTCGCACCCGCAAGCACGATCTCGGGGCGAGGCCGGCCTTCGCTCCCCGTGGCCTTCATCTGGCGTTCGGTACGCCGGGACTCCGAGCGGATCATGTCGAAGTAGATCCGCCGCGCCGTGACCGAGATCAGGTTCCGCCAGTGGGCCCCGTTCTCAGCCGCCGCCTCCTGAACCCGGGGCGACGACCACCGCCGGTACAAGCGGACGGCCGCCATCTGGGCGACATCATCGACGGCGGCCCCGGCTCCCAGACCACGGGCGGTGGCTGCCGCCCGGTCCAGAACGAATCGGAGCTGCTCAGCAGTTGGCTCCTCTTCCATGCCGACAGCTTTCCACGACGCCCTCTGAACTGTCCACCAGAATCAGCGCCTGTCATGACAATTTCTGCCTCACGACAACTCGTGTTCAGATCAGTGCGTCCATTCTGTCGACAGAAAGTGTAGCCTCAACTCGATGTCGGGACAGGCCAACGTTCTCGGGCTCCTGAAGAAGCTTCGCCAGCGGGAGGGCCTGACGAGCGACCGCCTGCTGCGGGACCCCGACCTCTGGAAGGGCCTGACCCGTACGCCGGCTGCATCGAGCCTGGCGGTAGGCGGCCATCCTGAGGAGCCCACACAGCTGATCGAGCTGCTCACGGGGCTTGTCGCCGGCTTCGAGGGCACTGACCGCCTCGTACTCGACGCCGCCCTCCGGCTCCGGCTCACCGTCCCGGCGGAGGATCCCGGCCACGCCAGCCTCTATGCCGACGACGTCACCCAGCGCAGACAGGAACTGCGACAGCGCTGGGACGAACTACACGCCCTGGCGGGTGTGACCCCCGAGCACGCCGCCCCCAGCGACACGAACCTCCGGACCCGGGTCGAGGTGGACGCACTCGAACGCCTGGCCCGGGAACTGGCCCGACGGACCCGACCCGAACGTGCGGTGGCCGGGATCCCCCTCGGACGGGCAGTGGTGGTCGGCGGGGCCGCCATCGATCATCTGTACCGAATCGACGACTACCCCGACTTCGCCAACGACCGGGCCATGGCCGCCGCCTCCCTGGTCGAACAGCCCGGAGGGAAGGGCCTGACGCTAGCCGTCGCCCTGGCCCGAGTCGGGTTCGATGTGTCACTGGTGGCCGCCATCGGCGACGACCCGGCGGGCGATGAGATCGTGTCCTACCTCGACACCGAGGGCGTCGACACCACGTTCGTCGATCGCCAACCGGGCCGAACCCCCCGGGTCACGGTGCTGACCAACCGCACCCACGGCCGCAGCTTCGCCCTTGCCTGGATGAACCGGGAGGAGCTGAGCATCGACCTCAACCAAGCTCGGGACGCGGTGGGTGTGCTCGGTGTGGAGGACAACGTCCTGTTCACCCTCGAGGCCCGCTTCGAGGTCGTGCGCGACCTCTTGAATGCTCTCCCGGACGAACTGCCCGGCAAGCGGGCCACCCGCCCTCGGACGGTTCTCCTGCCCGCCCCGACCTTGGCTGACACCAACATCGTGCAACCCAAGGTACTGGGCCGGATCGACTACCTGATCGGGCACGAGCGCGAGCTCGAATGGCTGGTGCCATCGGAGGCGTCACTGGCGCAACAGGTCGCCTTTCTCCGGTCGAAGACCGGGGTCCGCACCATCATCCGGTGCGAGGTCGACGGGATCGAGGCGTATGGCCCGTTCGACAGTCCGAACCAACGGTCGAACGACAACCCCTACGTTCGGGAGCAGGCCGGCGCCCGCGAGGCGTTCACGGCCGCCTTCCTGGCCCAGAACGCCCGCCTCGACCGATGGGATGACCCTCTGGAGGAGCGGGTCAACCCCGCTTTGGACTGGGGCATGGCAGCGCTGGAGATCTGCGCCATGCAACCCGGCCTCGTCCAAGGCCTGCCCTCGGTCGACGAAATCGAAGCACATGTAGAGCGAACCAACAGCTAGGGATTGGGATTGACACTCATGTCGCAAGACGACGAGATCGGCGCGCACCAGGTGCATTCTCATCGCCATCACCATGGCGATCACGACGCCGGGTACAACCTTCACCGGCACCACGACTACATCAAGCATCCTCTGAACATGGCCCGCCTGGGCCAGACCGAGGTGGTGGTGTTCCCCGATGGGCAGGGCTCGGCCATCGTCCACGGTGAGGTCACGAACGGAACGCTGGTCCGACTCCAGTCGGCCTGCCAGTACGGGGAGATCTACGGCTCCCGGGAATGCGACTGCCGCGAGCAGTTGGACGCCTCGATCGAGGCCATGCGCAAGGAGCGCTCGGGCGTACTCATCCATCTACTGGCCCACGAGGGCCGAGGAGCCGGCCTGCGGGCCAAGGCCACCGCCTACCACCTCCGGGTGGCCCAGGGCCTCGACACCTTCCAGAGCTACGAGGCGCAGGGCCTCCGGCCCGACGTGCGCGACTACACGGTGGCCACCGACTTCCTGCGCGACTACCTGGAGCTGGAGTGGATCAAGCTCCTGACCAACAACCCCGACAAGATCGCCGCCGTCGAGGGGGCCGCCATCAAGGTCGAGCGGATGCCGCTGGTCCGCGTACAGCGCGAGTCGAGCGAGTACCTGCATCGTCAAGGCCGACCATGGCCACCTGCTCAACCGGCCCCGCCTCGTGGTGGGCCCGGCTGCTCGACTCGGTCTCGGGCCCGGCCACGTCGGCGTTCTCTAACCCGCCCTCGAGCCGGCCCGCTCCCCCACCGAGCCTTACCCAGGGCTACGAGGAGCCGGCGCCGTTGGGCGTGGCGAACTGCTGAAGGTAGAGCGAGGCGTAGAAGCCCTCGGCCGCCACCAGCTCGTCATGGGAGCCGATCTCACGAATCCGTCCCTGGTCGAGGACGATGATCCGGTCGGCGTGGCGCACCGTGGCCAGGCGGTGGGCGATGACGAAGCTGGTCCGGCCCTCCATCAGGCGGTCCAGGGCGGTCTGGATCCGGCGCTCGGTCCGGGTGTCGACACTCGACGTGGCCTCGTCCAACACCAGGACATCGGGCTGGGAGACGATGGCCCGGGCGATGGTGAGGAGCTGGCGCTGCCCTTGGGACAGGCCGACGGCCCCACCGGTGAGCACGGTGTCGTAGCCGTTGGGCAGCCGTTCGATGAAACGGTGGGCCTCGGCCGCCTTGGCCGCCTCGATGCACTCCTCCTCGCTCACGCCCTCCCGGCCGTAGGCCAGGTTGTACATGATCGACTCCGAGAACAGGAACGGCGTCTGGAGCACGACTCCGCATCGGCGGCGCAGGTCGTCGAGGTCGATGCCGACGATGGACCGGTCGTCGAGGCGGATGTCCCCGGCATCGATGTCGTAGAACCGGGTCAGGAGATTGATGATGGTCGACTTCCCCGCCCCCGTGGGCCCGACCAGGCCGATGAACTCGCCCGGGGCGACCTGGAAATCGTTGTCGAACAGGACCTGCTTGCCCGGGACGTAGCTGAAGTCGACGTGGTCGAAGTCGACCTTGCCCTCGGCCTCCGACATCGGGGCGGCGTCGTCGGCACTCTTGATGTCGGGATCGAGGTCGAGGATGTCGAACACCCGGCGCCCCCCGGCCACGGCCGAGAGCACCTGGGTCACCACCTGGGACAGCTGGTTGGCCTGACCCCCGAACTGCTGGGCGTAGCCGACGAAGCTCACCACATCGCCGACCGAGATCGCCCCGTTCACGGCTCGCCAACCACCGATCAGCGCCACCAGGGCGACGTCGAGGTTGTTGGCCAGGGTGTTGACCGGCTGCATCAGGTAGGAGCGGAACTGGGCCGAGCGATCGGCCTGGCGGGCCTGCTCCGACAGCTCCCGGACCTGCTGGGCGGCGTCGGCCTGGCGGCCGTAGGCGGTGACGGTCCTATGACCCTCGATGACCTCCTCGACGTAGCCGTTGAGTTCGCCCACCAGGCGCTGGTAGGCCTCGAAGTCGGCCTGGATCCGTCGCCCCAGGACCACGAACACGCCGAGCGACATGGGCACGATGAGCACCACGACCAGGGTCATGGTCGGATCCAGGGTCAGCATCAGCGCCAGCATGGCCAGGACCGTCATGCTGGAGGAGATGATCCGGGCTATGGCGGCGGTGAAGAACTGGTTGACCGCCTCGGTGTCGGAGGTGACCCGGGCGTTGAGATCACCGGCCGACTGGGCGTCGTAGAACGTCAGCGACAAGTTCTGCATCTTGGCGAACAGCTCGTTGCGGAGCTCCTCCATGGCCCGCTGGGCCAGGATCGCGAGCTGACGGTTGGCGATGAAGGTCAGCACCCCGGAGGTGCAGGCCAGGGCGATGATCAGCAGGCCGTAGCGGACGGCGTTGCCCGAGTCGCCCCGGGCAAGCTCGTCGACGGCCACCCCGAACAGGAAGGGCTGGCCGGCCTGGACCAGGGCCCCCAGGACGAGGAAGACGACGGCCACGGCCAGCGGCCCCCGGTTCCGGGTGACGTAGCCGAGCAGGCGGGGAAAGGTCGGCCGCTCGGCCGGGGGGCGGCGGCTCACGGCCGACTCCCCAGGAGCTCGGCGATCTCGTCGAGCGAGCCGAGCTGGGACTCGGCGATCTCCCGGTACAGGTCCGACCGCTCCAACAACTCGGCATGGGTCCCGCAGTCGGCCACCGTGCCGTGGTCGAGAAGCACGATCTTGTCGGCCCGCATGGCGGTGGTGATCCGTTGCGCCACCAGGAGCACGGTCCGTCCGGCCAGGGCCTCGTCCAGTGCGTCCCGGATCCGGGCCTCGGTCGCCACGTCGACGGCCGACGTGGTGTCGTCGAGGATGAGGATCTGCGGGTCGGAGGCCACGGCCCGGGCCAGGCTCAGCCGTTGCCGCTGGCCACCGGACAGATTGGTACCGCCCTCCCGCACCGGGGCCTCGTACCCCTCGAGTTGGGCTTCGATGAACCCGTCGGCGTCGGCCACCCGGGCCGCCCCGGCCACCTCGTCGTAGCCGGCCCCCGGCACCCCGTAGCCGATGTTGTGGGCGAAGGTGCCGGCGAAGGCCACCGCCTGCTGCTCGGCCACCGTCACGTCGCGCCGCAGTCGGTCGAAGCTGAGGGTCCGCACGTCGTGGCCGTCGAGGAGCACCGCCCCCTCGGTCACGTCGTAGAAGCGGGGCACGAGGCTGATCAGCGTGGTCTTACCGCTGCCGGTCTGACCCAGGATCGCCACCGTCTCTCCCGGCTCGACCGTCAGGCTGACGTTGCGGAGCACCGGGGTGGGCAGGGGCCGAGCCTCGTCGTCGAGATAGGCCATGGTCACGTCCCGGAACTCGATCCGGCCCGACAGCGGCCCGGGATCGACGGGCTCGGCCGGCTCGACCACGTCGGCCTCGGACCGGAACACCTCCAGGCTCCGCTTCATCGACGCCTCGAACCGGCCCAGTTCGGGCAGCACGAAGGTCACGATCATGATCGGGATCATCGAGGTGATGAGGTAGTTGAAGAAGGTGCTCAGCTCACCCGGCTTGATGGCGTCGGGGTCGTTGGCGATCACGCCCCGGGCCACGTCGGCCCCGGACACGATCACGGCCATACCCACCGCCGAGTAGAGGAGGCCGAACAGGACGGGCTGGAACAGTGCGGTGCGGATGGCCGGACGCAACTGGGCCTCGTACACCTCGTGGTTCCGGTCCCGGAACCGCTCGACCTCCAGGGCATCCCGATTGAACGCCTTCACCACCCGGATGCCGGCGATGTTCTCGAAGAACACGGTGTTGAGGCCGTCGAGCTTGCGCTGGGCAATGGCGTAGAGCGGGCCCAGGGTCGGCGCGATCAGCAGCACGATCACCACCGTCACCGCCATGACCAGGGCCATGATCCACAGCAGCGACGGCGTCTGCCACGCCACCAGGGCGACCGCCCCCACCAGCAGCCACGGGGCCTGAAACAGCATGTACATGGTCTGCATCCAGGCCGTCTTCATGATGTTGACGTCGCTGGTCAGGCGGACGAGCAGGTCGGAGGTCGACAGGCGGTCGACGTTGCCGTGGCTGAGGGTCGAGATCTTCTCGTAGAGGGCGACCCGG
Source organism: Acidimicrobiales bacterium (assembly GCA_965263455.1). GTDB lineage: Bacteria > Actinomycetota > Acidimicrobiia > Acidimicrobiales > SZUA-35 > CADEDH01. Next base: position 3,101,179 of record CBDHHN010000004.1, on the reverse strand, counting down.
AGATGGTGCGCCATGTTCGTGGCCGTGGTGGAGGCGAGGTAGGCCACGACCCCGGCCACGACCAGGTTCAGGATCGCCCACAGGATCATCTGGAACGACACCGAGATGACGCGGTCGGTGTTCGAGGCCAGGATCCCGTCGTCGATGAGGTCCTGGACGAGTTGGGGGATCATGAGCTGGGTCACGACCATGAACACGATCCCGAGCTGGGCGATCAGGAAGTTCCGCTTCTCGCTTCGGGGGGCGTACGACAGCACCCGGAAGAAGGCGACGATGCCGCTCACGGACGCCGCCGTGGGCCGGGTGGAAGCCAACCTGGTGGTGCGATCACCCGGACAGTGTTGCCCACGAGGGCGAGGCGCCGCGGGCCGGACGAGGATTCTCAGGAAGGGCTCAGGTTGGCCTCAGCCGAGCCCGGCCACGTAGGCCTTGAGCCGACGGCACCCCTCGGTCAGGTCATCGTCGGACGCGGTGAACGAGAGCCGCAGCCAGCCGGCGGAGGCGGGGCCGAAGCCGCCGGCGTCGACCACGGCCACCCCGGTGGCCCGGTACAGATCCCAGGCGAAGCCGTCGGCCGAGGCGGGGAAGGCCCGAACGTCGACCATCACGTACATCCCGGCCTGAGGTACCAGGACCGTCATCCCGTCGACCCCGTCGAGTTCGCCGGCCACCAGGTCCCGCCGGCGGCGGTAGATCTCCCGCATCTCGCCCACCGCCACGTCCTGGGTGGCGAGGGCCTCGACGGCGGCGGTCTGGATGAAGCCGGGAAGGCCGTAGGCCATGGCCATGCCCAGGTCGTTGAAGTGCTCGACCAGGGGCGGCGGAGCGACGGCCCAGCCGAGGCGCCATCCGGTCATGGCATGCGACTTCGACAGGCTCGACACCGTCACGGTGCGGTCGGCCATCCCGTCGAGGGCGGCGATGGAGGTGTGCTCGCCCTCGAACACCAACTCGGAGTAGACCTCGTCGGCCACGACCCACAGGTCGTGCTCCCGGGCCACGGCGGCCACCGCCTCCAACTCGTCGGGCGAGGCCACGGCTCCGGTGGGGTTGTTGGGCGTGGTCAGGACCACGGCCCGGGTGGTGGGGCCGACGGCGGCGGCCAGCTGCTCCCCGTCGACGCGGAACCCGGCCTCGGCGTCGAGGGCCAGCCTGGTCAGGGTGGCGCCGCCGGCGGTCAGGGTGGCGTCGTAGGTCAGGTACATGGGGTCGAAGGTGATGACCTCGTCGCCCTGCTCCAGCAGGCACAGCGACGCGGCGAAGAGCGCGTTCTGGGTACCGGCGAAGGGCATGACGTGCTCGGGGCCCCACGACCGGCCGGTCTGGGCCGAGAACCGGGCCGCGATCAACTCCCGCAGTCGCGGTCGTCCGGCGATCTCGGAGTAGTGGGTGTCGCCGGCCCGGAGGGCGCCGACGGCGGCGTCGACGATCGGCTCGGGGGTGGGGAAGTCCGGGTCGCCGATGGCCAGGATGATGACGTCCTCCCCCCGGTCCTTGGCCTGCCACGCCTCGAACAGCGTCCCCCAGCCGTCCGCACCGTCGCCGCCCAGCCGTCGGGTCATCGAAGCGAAACGCATGGCGGCGAGCGTACCGGACCGCCCGCGGGCGTGGAGTCGGGCCATCGACCGGTGACCGATGTCTCGTTGCCACCTGAATGAATGAACGTTCATAATGAATGAGCACTCATTCGACACGACCCTCCCCCCAAAGGAACCGCATCATGGCGTTCACCGAAGCCTCCATCCCCTCCCTGGCCGGCAAGTTCGCCGTCGTCACCGGCGCCAACGGCGGCCTCGGCCTGGCCACGGCCAAGGCGCTGGCCGGAGCCGGCGCCCACGTGATCATGGCCGCCCGCAACCAGAGCAAGGCCGAAACGGCCAAGGACGAGATCCTGGCCGCCCACCCCACCGCCTCCCTCGAGATCGTCGAGCTCGACCTCGGCTCCCAGGACTCGGTCGTGGCCGCGGCCGAGTCGATCACGGCCAAGCACCCGGTGATCGACATCCTGATCAACAACGCCGGCGTCATGGCCATGCCCGAGGGCCGGACCATCGACGGCTTCGAGACCCAGTTCGGCATCAACCACCTGGGCCACTGGACCCTGACGGCCAAGCTCCTGCCCTCACTGCTGCGGGCCGACGCCGCCCGGGTGGTGGCGGTGACCAGCACCGCACGCCACAGTGGCCGACCGGTCGACCTCGACGACCCTCACCTGGCGAACGGCTACGACGCCTGGCGGGCCTACGGCCGGTCCAAGCTGGCCAACTTCCACTTCGCCTACGGCCTCAACCAGGCCTTCGAAGAGGCCGGCGTCGCCGCTCGGGCCCTGTCGGCCCACCCCGGCCTGACCAACTCCGATCTGCAGGCCACCACCGTGGCGGAGGGCGGCGGCGGGTTCGCCGGCAACTTCTTCCACGTCATGACCCGCTACACCGGCATGAGCACCACGGCCGGGGCCCGACCCCAGCTGCGGGCGGCCACCGATCCCGGGGCCGAGGGCGGCGAACTGTACGCCCCCCGCTGGGTCAACTTCGGGTCGGCGGTGCGCAAGGGCTTCAGCACCCGAGGGTTCGACCAGGCCATCGCCGACCTGTGGACCATGTCCGAGGACCTGACCGGCGTCTCGATCGACGTGGCCCGGGCCCAGGCCGAGGCCAACGCCTGATGACGGCCACCCCGACGACCGGGGTGGGGGCGACCGGGGAAGCCGGATCCGGCGAAGCGCTCGACCGCCCGACCCGGATCCGGCGGGCCCTCCGGCGACTGGTCGGCGAGCGCGGGTTCCACGGCGCCTCGATGAGCGCCGTGGCCAAGGAGGCCGGTGTGGCCGCCGGGACGGCCTATGTCCACTACGAGTCCAAGGACGCCCTGGTCCTGGCCGCCTACGTCGAGGCCAAGGCCGAACTGGCCCGAGCCGCGGTGGACGGCCTGGACCCCACCTCCCCACCGGCCGAACGGTTCCGCCATCTCTGGGTCAGGGTCTACCGCCATCTGGCCGCAGCCCCCGACCGGGCCCGGTTCCTGCTCCAGGTCGACGTCTCACCCTATGCAGCCGAGGCCCACGACGCAGCCGTGGCCAATCCCGACCACGAGTTCGCCGCGGCCCTGGACGATGCCGCCGACGTCATCGTCGACCTGCCTCCGCTGGTGTTGTTCGACCTGGCCATCGGCCCGGCCATTCGGCTCGCGGCCTCGGGGGAGACGCTCTCTCCCCAAGACCTGGACCGGCTGGCCGGCGCCTGCTGGCGGGCCGTCACCATCGGGTGACGACCCGCCGGGGCCGACGGCCGTCCCGGTTCAGGACCTCAGCCCGGCTGCTTGACCACGCGGAGGTAGGGCAGGGGCGACTCCCATCCTTCCGGGTACTTCTCGGCCGCCGCCTCGTCGCTCACCGACGGCACGATGATCACGTCGTCGCCCTGGTTCCAGTTGGCCGGGGTGGCGACCTGCTCGGCCGCCGTGAGCTGGATCGAGTCGAGCAGACGGAGGATCTCGGCGAAGTTCCGGCCGGTCGTCATGGGGTAGGTGAGCTGGGCCTTGATCTTCTTGTCGGGACCGATGATGAACACGGTCCGGGCGGTGGCGTTGTCGGCCGCCGTCCGCCCCTCCGAGGAGTCACCGGCGTCGGCCGGGAGCATCTCGTAGAGCTTGACCACCTTGAGGTCAGGGTCGCCGATGAGGGGATAGTCGACGTTGTTGCCCGTGGCCGAGGCGATGTCGGCCTTCCACTTCTCATGGTCGGAGACCCCGTCGACGCTGATGCCGATGATCTTGCAGTTCCGGGCGGAGAAGTCCTCCTGGAGGCCGGCGACGGCCCCCAGTTCGGTGGTGCACACCGGCGTGAAGTCCTTGGGATGGGAGAACAGCAGCGCCCAACCGTCACCGATCCAGTCGTGGAACGAGATGGTGCCCTGAGTGGTCTCGGCGGTGAAGTCCGGAGCCGTTTCGTTGATCCGCATGGGTAGGCCTTTCGGAAGCTTGTGGATGGACGGGGGCGGGCGCCGCTGATCGCCCGGGAGCGAGCCCGGTGCCTCCCCCGGACGAGCCTACGCCCGCTAATCCCGACTGCATAGGTCGGGATTAGCAGGCAGCATGAGACAAGAGTCACCGCCGGTCGGAGCCGACGGCGGCGTAACGAGGGTGAAGGATGCCGCCAACGTGGAGGGAGCGTCGCCGTGGCCCGCGTCTTCTTCGTCCTGTCCATCGTGTCCGCAACACTGGGTTTCTGGATCGGCCTGCAGCCGGTCGAGGCCACCCTCGGACCCTCAACCATCGGAATCGAGAGCTGGATGCGCTCGGCCGAACTACAGGAGCCGCTGCGCTACCACTGCGGTTCGGCCTTGTCACCCATCGACCACACCGCCGCCCCCGTCATCGCGCCACCAACGGTCGTCACCACCGACGACCTGGTGGCCGGTTGCGAGGTGGCGCTGCGGTCCCGGGCCCGGGGCAGCGTGCTGTTCCTGGCCACCTCGTCGCTGTGCATGACCCTGGCGGTGCTGACCGTGCTGCTGTGGATGCTCGTCGGCACCGCCCGCCTGGTGGCGCGGGTCGGGAGCGGGTCCCCCCGGACCCGCCACCCGGCCCCCCATTGGTCGTGAGCGAGGCGGGAGCCGGCCCGTCAGCCCGCCAGTGATCCCAGGGCCGTCACCAGGGCGGCGCTGGTCTCGTTGCCGACCAGGCCGGCCTGCATACGATTCATCATGTAGGCCATGGTGATGCGGTTGTCGAGGTCGTTGATGATGATCGAGCCTCCCCAACCACCCCAGTAGCAAAGCCGGCCCGAGGTCAGCCCCAGGGCGTCCTGCTCGTTGGCCAGGGCGTAACCCAGGCCGAAGCGGACCGGAAGGCCGAGGACGAGGTCGACGCCATCGGACTGGACCTCGAAGATCCGATCGATGGTCCCCGCCGACAGCAGCTCGACCCCACCGGACGATCCGCCGTTGGACACCGCGGCCTGGATGGTGGCCACCGACCGGGCGTTGCCGTGGCCGTTGGCGGCGCCGATGGTGGCGGCCCGCCAGGCCGCAGTGTGGGCGACGTCGGCCTCGGGGGCTGGGCCGGTGAAGGTCTTGATCGCCACGCTCTCGGGATCGACATCCTCGGGCAACGGAAGCGGGGGCGGCGGCACGACGTTGGAGATGCGGTCGTGGTTCTCGACCGGGGAGCCGATGGTGAAGTCGGCACCCAGCGGACCGGCGACCTCCTCGGCGAAGAACTGCTTGAGGCCCCGGCCGTCGATGCGGCGGATGACCTCGCCGACCAGATGACCCTGGTTGAGTGCGTGGTACCCGGACATCGTCCCCGGCTCCCACCACGGCTCCTGGCCGGCCAGCATCGCCGTGGCCTTGTCGTCGTCGAGGACGTCGTCGGTGGTCACGGGCTGGGCCCAGGCCGACACCCCCGACGTGTGGGACAGCAGGTGGCGGACCTCGACCCCCTCTTTACCGTTGGACCCGAACTCGGGCCAGTAGGTGCTCACCTTCTCGTTGGGATCGAGCCCACCCCGATCCATCAGGACCAGGGCGGCCAGTGCGGTCATGGTCTTGGTCGTCGACCAGACGTTGGTGATGGTGTCGGCCTCCCACGGCCTCGACGCGGCCTCGTCGGCCCATCCACCCCACACGTCGCACACCAACTCGCCGTCGACGGCAACGGCCAGGGACGAGCCCAGGTCATAGCCGGAGGCCAGTTGGCGCTCGACGATGTCGACAAGCGGCTGGAATCGGTCGTCGGACGTGCCGGACAGCTGAGACATGGAGCCCCCCCTTTGGTTCGGAACCGAACCGTACGAGGGTGGGTGGACGCACGTCAATGCGGGCGCGCCGGTGAGGCGGGCCCTCGGTCTTGCCGACCTGATGGCGCTCGGTCAGCCGACCTTCTCGAGCGGTGCCCAGGCCAGGAGGAGCGTCTTCTCGCCGACGGCGGGGAAGCGGACGACGACCTCGGTCTTGTCGCCGCTGCCTCGCAGGTCGAGGATCACGCCCTCGCCCCACTTGCGGTGCATCACATCGTCGCCGACCTTGAACCCGGCCTCGGTCCCTGCCCCGCTCGGGCCGTCGGAGAGCGGACCGCGGGGCTTGAGGGCGGTGTCGACGGCGCGGTCCCGGCCGCCGAACGAGCCGGCCGTGCCGCTGGTCCCGCTCGACCCGAAGACCGAACTACGCATCTTGCGGCCCTTGCCCCGGCTGCCGTCGGCCTCCTCCATCAGCTCCTCCGGGATCTCGTTGAGGAACCGGCTGGGTGGGTTGTACTGGGTCTGGCCGAAGATCATGCGCGACCAGGCGTGGGTCAGGTAGAGGCGGTTCCGGGCCCGGGTGATGCCCACGTAGGCCAGGCGCCGCTCCTCCTCCATCTCGTCCGGGTCGGTCATCGACCGCAGGTGGGGGAAGATGCCGTCCTCCAGGCCGAGGAGGAACACGACCGGGAACTCCAGACCCTTGGCCGCGTGGATGGTCATCAGCACGACGGCCGACTCGTCCTCGTCGATGGCGTCGGCGTCCGACACCAGGCTGATCTGCTCCAGGAACTCGTCCACGGTCTCGAACTGGTGAGCCGTACCCACCAGCTCCTGCAGGTTCTCCAACCGGCTCTCGGCCTCGATCGAGCGCTCGTCCTCCAGTTCGGCGATGTAGCCGGTGTCGCGCAGGATGGCCTCCAGGGCCGCCCCGGGACCCTTCTCCAGCGGTTCGGCGAAGCTGTCCATCAGCTCCAGGTAGGCCGCGATCCCCTTGACCGCCTTGCCCGTCACCCCGGCGTCGGCGGCCCGGCGCAGGCCCTCGGTGAAGGTGACCCCGATCATGGTGGCGTGGTTGTCGACCTTGCCCACGGTGGTGTCGCCGATCCCCCGCTTGGGCACATTCAGGATGCGCTTGACCGACACCTCGTCGGCCGGGTTGACCACGGCCTTCAGGTAGGCGACGGCGTCCTTTACCTCTTTGCGGTCGTAGAAGCGGGTGCCGCCCACGACCTTGTACGGGATGCCGACCCGCATCAGGTACTCCTCCAACACCCGGGACTGGGCGTTGGTCCGGTAGAACACGGCCATCTCGCCCCACCGGTGCTCGGCCCCATCGTGGAGCCGAGCCATCTCGCCCGACACGTACTGGGCCTCGTCGACCTCGTCGTCGGCGTGGAAGCGGAGGATGCGATCGCCGTTCCCGGCCTCGGTCCACAGGTTCTTGGGTTTGCGGGCCAGGTTGTTGGCGATGACCGAGTTGGCGGCATCGAGGATGTTCTGGGTCGACCGGTAGTTCTGCTCCAGGAGGACGACGGTGGTGTCGGGGAAGGCATCCTCGAACTGGATGATGTTGCGGATGTCGGCCCCCCGGAAGCGGTAGACCGACTGGTCGGAGTCGCCGACCACGGTGATGTTGCGCCCGGCCTCGGCCAGGCGGACCACCAGCTCGTTCTGGACGCCGTTGGTGTCCTGGTACTCGTCGACCAGCAGGTGCTTGAACCGATCCTGGTAGCGGGCCAGCGTCTCGGGCGAGGTGCTGAAGACCTTGACCGCGTTGAGCAGCAGGTCGTCGAAGTCCATGGCCGACGACTGCTGGAGCCGCCGCTGGTACTCGGTGTAGATCTCCGACGCCTTGCGCTCGATGACGACCTGGGCCCGGTCGGCGAAGGTGGCGGCGTCGACCCCCTCGTTCTTGGCCGAGGAGACCATGGCGTGCATGGCCCGGGGCTGATACCGCTTGGGGTCGAACCCGAGATCCCGGATGACGTAGCCGGTGAGGCGGACGGCGTCGGCCTGGTCGTAGATGGTGAAGTTCGAGGGGAAGCCGATGACGGCGGCCTCCCGCCGGAGGATGCGGACACAGGCCGAGTGGAAGGTCGACACCCACATCTTGTTGGCCACCGGGCCGACCAGGGCGGCGATCCGGTGCTTCATCTCGTCGGCGGCCTTGTTGGTGAAGGTGATGGCCAGGATCTCGAACGGTGACACGCCCTGGTCGATCAACCAGGCGATGCGACGGGTCAGGACCCGGGTCTTCCCCGATCCCGCCCCGGCAACGACCAGCAAGGGGCCCCCGGTGTGGGTCACGGCATCCTGCTGGGCCGGGTTGAGACCGTCGAGGATCTCGTCGTCAGCCATTCCCGTCCACCCTAGTGGGGCTAGGGTCGGGCCCATGGCAGCCGGGAACGATGACGGGGCCGACGAGAGACACGAAGGGGAGCCGGGCTACACCGAAGCCGACGTGGCCGAGGCCCTCGAGGCGGTGCGGGAGCGGGCCCTGGCCCTGCCCGAAACCAACGAGCGGCTCAGCCACGGGGCCCCCACCTTCTTCATCCGCAACAAGAAGACGTTCGTGATGTTCGTCGACGACCACCACGGCGACGGTCGCCTCGCCCTGTGGACCGCCGCCGCCCCGGGCACCCAGGAGCACCTCGTCGAGACCGAACCCGACCGGTTCTTCCGCCCGCCCTACGTCGGCCATCGGGGCTGGCTCGGAGTCCGGCTCGACGTCGACGTCGACTGGGACGAGGTCGCCCACATAGTGAGGGATGCCTACGTCCAGGTGGCTCCCAAGAAGCTGATCGCGCTCCTTGACGACCTAGCATGACGGCGCACCCGCCCCACCGACCGGGGGCGGCGCGACAGAGGGGTTGACGTGATTCCGAGACTGGTCCTGACGGTGCTGCGCGGCTTCTGCATGGGGGCGGCCGACATCGTCCCCGGCGTGTCGGGGGGCACGGTGGCCCTGGTGTTCGGAATCTACGAGCGGCTGCTGGGCGCCATCCGGACCGGCGCCCGAGCGCTGGGTTGCGCGGTGAAGGGCGATCTCGGCGGGTTCCGCCGCAATCTGGCGGCCGTCGACTGGCTGTTTCTCGTCCCCTTGGCGGTCGGGGTGCTGAGCGCCATCGCTCTGCTGTCGTCGGTCATCGAGACCCAGCTCCAGGAGCGGCCCGAGGCCATGGCCGGGTTGTTCTTCGGGTTGGTGATCGGCTCCATCGTGGTGGCCTGGACCCTGCTGGGCGAGCAGTCCCCCACCCATCTGGCGGTGATGGCCGGCATCGGCGTCGTCACCTTCGCCCTCCTCGGTTTCCAGTCGGGACCGGCCGCCGACCCGCCCCTCTGGGCCTACTTCGGCGCCGGCGCCATCGCCATCTGCGCCATGATCCTGCCCGGGATCTCCGGCTCGTTCCTCCTGTTGATGATGGGGATGTACGCCGCCGTCCTCGGCGCGGTACACGACCGGGACGTGGTGCCCCTGCTCGTCTTCTTCGTCGGCGCCACCATCGGGCTCGGGTTGTTCTCCACGCTGCTCGGTTGGCTCCTCGACCGGTGGCACGACCTGCTGCTGGCCGCCCTCATCGGTCTGATGATCGGCTCGCTCCGGGTCCTGTGGCCCTGGCCCAACGGGGTCGGCATCATCTCCGAGGAGGAGGGCGAGTCGGTGAGCGGCACCGGGTTGGGCCTCCCCGAGGACGGCCAGTTGGTGCTGCCCGTGGTGCTCGCCGTCGTCGCCTTCGCCGTCGTGGTCGGGATCAGCCGTCTGGCCCCCGCCGGGTCGGCCCAGCCTCACGAGGCCGACCGCTCACCGGTGGCCTGAGGCGTCCGGCAACGCAGGGGTCCACCGACACCTCACCCGGGGCCCGCCGACCGGGCGGACGCTCCATCTCCGGCCGCAGGTCCTACCGTCGAGCCGGGCGCAGGCGCACTCCCCTGGTGCGGCTCCGACGGACCGTCCCCTCGTTTGGGGCAGTTGTACGGGAAGACGGCCCGTCGGAACCTCTAGCAAGCTGCTAGTACCGGGCTGACCCGATCAGGTGACCGAGCCAGTCGTTGGAGGCTTCGCTGCGTTCGCTGTGAAGCTGCCTATGAGTAGGAATCCGGGGCCCAAAAGTTCCCGGTTCTCCTGGGAAATTTCCGGATCCCCCCGGAATCCCCATCCGAGCGATGCGTCGGACCGGTGCGTCGGACCGGTGCATGGCCCGATGCGTCGGACCGAACCTCGGCCCCGGCCGGGGCCCGCCTGCTAGCGTCGGATCCGTGGCCGATGCCGCCATCGAGACCAGCGGGCTCACCAAGTTCTATGGACGCCATCGTGCGCTGTCCGACCTCGACCTGAGGGTCGAGAAGGGCGAGGTGTTCGGCTTCCTGGGGCCGAACGGGGCCGGCAAGTCCACCACCATCCGCATCCTGCTCGACCTGCTGCGGCCGTCGTCGGGGCGGGCCACCGTCCTCGGTCTCGACCCGCGAGCGCGGTCGCTCGAACTCCGAAGCCGACTGGGTTACGTGCCAGGCGATCTGGCCCTCCCCGAGCACCTGACGGGTCGCCAACTGTGCCGCTACTTCGGCCGCCTCCGCGGCCTCCCCGGCACCGGCCGCATGACGGAGCTGGCCGAGCGACTCCAGCTCGATCTCGACCGCACCATCGGGGACTACTCGACCGGCAACCGACAGAAGGTGTGTCTGGTCCAGGCCTTCATGCACGACCCCGAACTGCTCATCCTCGACGAACCGACCTCGGGCCTCGATCCCCTGATGCAACAGGCGTTCTATTCCCTGGTGGACGAGGCCCGGGACGACGGCCGGACCGTGTTCCTGTCATCGCACGTGCTGCCCGAGGTCGAACACGTGGCCGGGCGGGTCGCCATCATCCGGGGCGGCGAGCTGGCCGTGGTCGAGGAGTTGGCCGCCCTCAAGGCCCAGGCCGTGCGCCGCCTCGACCTCGACTTCGCCCATCCGGTCGACGCCGCCACCTTCGAGCGTCTGGACTCGGTCGTTGCGGCCTCCACGGCCGACGACGGCCACCGCCTGAGCCTCCAGGTCACGGGAACCGTCGACGAGGTGATCAAGGCCGCGGCCCATCACACCGTGCACGGCATCACCAGCCACGAGGCCGACCTGGAGGAACTGTTCCTGGGCTACTACCGGGGCGAGGATCCCGAGCCGGACGAGGAGACGGCCCCGTGAGGGGGATCGTATTCCGCCAGATGCTGGCCGAACGCCGCCGCAGCACCCTGTGGTGGACCCTGGGCCTGGTGGCCCTGGGCGCCATCACCGTCGCCTTCGTGCCCTCGGTCCGCCAGGACGGCGAAGCCCTGATCGAGCTGTTCGACAGCCTGCCCCAGGGGTTGATGGCGGCCTTCGGCATCGAGGACGCCCAGGCCCTGGTGACGGCCGAGGGCCTGATCAACAGCAGGCTCTACGCCGGGATCGGGCCGGTGCTGGTCGCCGTGTTCGGCATCGCCCTCGGCGTCGGCGCGGTCGTGGGCCCCGAGGATCGGGGGACCCTGAACCTGCTCCTGGCCCAACCGGTGCGACGCGCCACGGTTCTGCTCGAAGCCTTCGCCGCCGCCGTGGTCCTGACCCTGGTGGTCTGCGCCTCACTGTGGCTGCTGTTGGTGGTGAGCGACCCGCTCCTCGATCTGGAGCTGTCCCAGACCGGCATGGTGGCGGCCAACGTCGGCCTGGCCCTGGTCGCCCTCGTGTTCTGCGCCCTGGCCCTCGCCGTCGGCGGCGTGACCGGCAACCGGGGCCTCACCGTGGGGGTCACGGCGGCGGTCACCGTCGCCGCCTTCTTCCTCAACGGCCTGGCCGCCGTGGTCGACGACATCGCCTGGACGCGGTGGCTCAGCCCGTTCCATTGGCTGCAGGGCCCCAACCCCCTGGCCAACGGGTTCGCCTGGGGCGAGTTCGCGCTGCTGCTCGCCACCGTCATCGTGCTGCTGACCGTGGCCGTGATCGGCTTCGAACGCCGCGACATCGACGTCTGAGCCGGCCCCGGCTCGCCCGATCTTCAGGGCCCCGGCCTCGAACCAGCAGCCGCCCCGGGCCCGGAGGTGGGGAGGTTGGGCACCTCGGCGATGCCCAGAGGGTCCCGATGGAACCGTCGGGCCTCATCCTCCCCACCGGCGGGCACGGCCAGTTGACGTGATCGATGGCCTGGACGTGCATGGCCACCGTCTCGTCTGGGGCCGTGGCCGGGCCAGGTTCAGCCGACCGGACCACCCAGCTCGGCCAGCAACGCCCGGGCCGCGTCGGCCTCGGTCGGATGGAACCGGGGGTTGAGGTCGAGGGCGGCGGCCAGGTGACGCCGAGCCGCAGCCGTGTCGTCGTTGGCGGCGGCGATCACCCCGGCGTGGTAGAGGAAGTCGGCGTCCTGGGTGTCGAGCGCCAGGGCCTGGTCCATGGCCTCGGCTGCCTCCTCGGCCCGCCCCGCCTTGAACAGGGCCCAGGCCAGGGCATCGTGGGCGCCGACATCGGCTCGGGCGGCGAGGTCGGCCTGGGCCAGTTCGACCGCCCGCTCAGGATCCCGGTCGACCCAGAACCCGATCAGGTGCCGCCGCTCCGCCGGGTGTTGGGCCTCCAGATCCTCGGCCAGTTCGAGCGCCTGCTCCTCCTGGGCTGCAGCCCCGGCCTCGTCGCCCAGCAGCCGCAACAGGTCGGCATGACGACCGAGCACGTCGGGTGCGGCGCCGTCGGCGGCGAGGCGGGCGTAGGCGTCATCGGCCTCGTCCCAGCGGCCGGCGGCGGCAAGCACGTCGGCCCGGGCCTCGTTGGCGGCCGGGTTGGCGGCGTCGAGGGCCAGGGCTCGATCGTGGGCTTCCAGGGCGCCGTCGACGTCACCGCTCTCGAACCGGTAGTGGCCGAGCTGGAACCAGTAGAAGGCCTGGGTGTTCGGGCGCAGGGCGAGGCCGTCGCTCAGCTCGAGGGCCTCCTCGGCCAGGGCCAGGGCCTCGTCGGGCCGACCCTGGGCGAAGCGCAGCCGGGCCAACCGGCTGACCGTCGGCGCCGACCGCTCGACCGCAACGAGCCGCTCGAAGGTCGCCGCCGCCTCCTCGTAGTGTCCCAGCTCCAGGTTGGCGTCGCCCCAGAGCGCCAGCGCCGGCAACGAGTCGGGGCGGTCGGCGAGGACGTCGGCCACCTCCTCGGCCGCGGCGGCGAACTCGTGGCGGGCCAACAGGGTCTGGGCCAGGCCGAGCCGGGCCGGGCTGTGGTCCGGGTTGAGGGCGAGGGCATCCCGGTAGACGCCCTCGGCCTCGGCGTAGCCATCGAGGTCGGCCGTCTCCCGGGCCTGGGTGGCGAGGGCGGCCCCCAGTTGGGTGCGGCTGAGGTAGTCGAGGGGTTGGGCGTCGGCCCGCGACGACCACAGGTCGACGATCTCGGTGAGCGGGCGTTGGCCGTGAACGGGTGTCAGGGCCTCGGCCGAGGTGGCGTCCCGATCGGGGGTTGCGACCTCGGTGGCGTCGGTCCCGAGCCGGGACAGCCCGGCCAGGATGCCGAGGGCGGCGGCCACGGCGAGGGTGGCGAGGGCGAACTTCTGCAGCATGACGATCTCCTAGTCGGTGGGTTGGTGGTGGGCCGTGGACCCGGGGGCGGAGCGGGTGGGTTCCGCCCCCGGGTCCTCCCTCAGCGGAGCGCTGATGGGATCAGTGAGCGTCGGCCAGGTAGGGGAACACGCCCGGGAAGGGCAGGTCATTGCCGTCGACGCAGTCGCTGTCGAGCACGGCCGTGCCGTTGGCGCCGAGGCCGCCGGTCACGATGAACAGCTCGGTGTCGATCACGTCGTCGGCCAGGCCGCGGCCGTTGAGGAACCCGGCCGGCGAGGCGGTGTCGATGGTCAGGATGTCGGGGAGGAGGATCTCGGTGATGCCCTCGGCCTCCTCGACCGTGTAACCCGACCCGTCGAGCCCGCTCAGGGCCAACAGGTTGTCGCGGACCTGGTCACCGAACCGGTTCCGGTCGAACCGGGGGCGGATGACGTTGAAGGCGTCCTCCGACCCGTCGTCGATCAGCACGGTGGCGATGGCCGGGCGGCCCATGCGGTCGATCCGGCCCTTGCGGTCGCCGGTCTCGGCCCAGACCCCGATCGTGCTGGAGCCATCGGTCAGGAGGCTGCTGGGAACCTCGAGCACGACGGCCGACACGTTGAGCCCGGCGAAGAAGTCGGTCTCGTGGCCGTCGCAGAAGGTCCGGCTGCCGCCGGCCCCCTTGACCTGGTCCTGGAAGGCCTGGAAGTCGAAGAAGAACGGGTCGTCGAAGACGCCGGCGACGACGCGCCCGCCTCCCCGCAGCTCGATGTCCTCGCCGACATCGCCCACCCCGCGACCGGCATCGCCCTGGACGACCAGCTTCTGGGAGCCGTCGTCGCGGACCTCACCGAAGTTGAGGCGGATCGTCTTCTCCTTGCGGGCGTCGCCGTCGGTGTCGATGTGCAGCCGATACCGGCCATCGGGCCGGAACGTGGTCGGCGACAGCACACCGGCGCCCGGGTTCACGGTGAGTACCAGCACCGTGTTGTCCGGGTTCTCGGGCGACTGGAAGGCGTAGACGTCGTTGATGTCGGTCCGGCCGTCGAGCTGGACCTGGGGCGCCTCCAGGTGGTCGGCGGCGGTGACCGGACCGGCCCCGACGACGGTGGTCGCCGCCAGGCCCAGGGCGGCCACCGCCCCGGCCAGGATGGTTCGTGGTGATCTCATAGGGATCGTCTCCTCGGTGTTCGCAGGACCGTGCCTGCGGTTGGCTTGCTTGTCGATCCCGGTTCGTCACCGGTCACGGACCGGGATCACCCGGGGCCCGGTTGATCCGCCGGGGCCGGCGGGAACGAACCCCGGGCATGGTCCCCCGTCGATGCACCCCGAGCGGCCCGGTCCCGCCGGCGTCGCCATGACCCACCGGATCACGGTGACGGCCCCGCTGGGCCGGCCGACCCTCGATCGCATCGGCGAGGTCGTGACCATCACCGCGGTCGACGCCGGCCCGACGACGACCACCTTCGACGTGGCGGTGACCGATCAGGCCGACCTCTACGGCGTGCTGCTCGTCCTCCAGCGCTACGGGGTCGGACTACAGTCGGTGGTCGAGGTGCCGGCCGGGAGCTGAGCGCCGGCGGGGGGACCACGGTGCGACCACAGTTGCCACCCGAGTTGCGATCGTCGTTTCTCGAGGCGAAGGTCCGGTGGCCGGCGAGGGGGCCGGCCCTGGTCAGGCGGGACCGCCTGATCGACGCGCTGGCGGCCGGGGAGACCTCGACCCTCACCACCGTCAGCGGGCCCGCGGGGTCGGGGAAGACGAGCCTGCTTCTCGACTGGGCGGCCACCGGACGCAGGACCGGCCCGGTGGCCTGGCTGTCCCTCGACGTCCACGACAACGACCCGGCCCAGTTCCGGACCGGTCTGCTGGCCGCGCTGGCCGCCGTCGGCGTCGCATCCGGGCCCGACCTGGCCGAGCTGTTGGCCCTGGCCCGGGGCCACGACCGCACCTTCCTGGACCGGCTCGGGCTGACGCTGACCGACGCCGAGACCCCGACCGACGGTGGCGGCGACGCCTATCGCGATGCGGCGGCGCGGCCGGGCCTCGTGCTCGACGACTACCACGTCATCACCGAGGGCCCGATCCACGACACCGTCGAGCTGATGGTCCGGTACCTGGCCACCCACCTGCGCCTGGTCATCGCCACCCGGACCACCCCGCCCCTGCCCCTGGCCCGCCTCCGGGCCGGTGGCACCCTGACCGAGATCCGCTTCGACGATCTGCGCTTCACCGTCGACGAGGGAGCGCGCCTGCTCACCGCCCTGGGCCGGGCCGGGGATGACGACGAGGCTCATCAGCTGGTGGCCCGGACCGAGGGGTGGGCGGCCGCCCTGTACGTGTCGACTCTCGACGGCGGTGGGGGTGCCCGGGGCCACCTGGCCGACTACCTGGTGGACGAGGTGCTGGCGGGCGAGCCGGAGGAGCGGCGACGGTTCCTGTTGGAGACCTCGGTGCTCGACCCGTTGACACCGGCCCGATGCGACGCCGTCACGGGGCGGGACGACTCGGCCCGGATCCTGCGCGAGCTGCAGCGTTCGACCCAGTTCATTCGGGCCGACGAACAGGACCGTTGGTACCGCTGCCACGCCCTCCTACGCGATCTGCTGCGCGACGAACTCGAGGTGCGGGGCATCGACGCCGGCGACCTCCATCGCCGGGCGTCGGCCGCGGCGTCGGCCGAAGGGGACGTCCTGGCCGCCGTGCGCCACGCCCTCGACGGGCACGACCTGGATTCGGCCGGTCATCTGATCGGTCGGCACTGGATCGACTTCACCAACCGGGGTCGGTTCGCCACCGTCATGGGCTGGATCGACGCCTGGCTGGCAGCCGACGGCGAGACCCGGGCCCCCGATCCGACCGTCTTCGTGGTCGGGGCCTGGATGGCGCTCCACACCGGTCGGCTGGACGACGTCGAGCACTGGCTGGGCAGGGCCGAGACCGTGCCCCACGACGGCCCGCTGCCCGACGGGTGCCGCTCGGTGGCGTCGGCGGCCGCCATCGTCCGCACCTCCCACCGGCGGCGGATCGGCGCCGTCGCCCAGGGGTTGGCGGCCTCGGAGGTGGCGGCGGAGGAGGAGGCCGATCCCACCTCCCCGTGGCGGGCGGTGGCCCTGGTCGGCCGGGGGGCCACCCTCTTCTGGGCCGGACGCTTCGATCAGGCGGCATCGGTCCTGACCGAATCCACCACCATCGCCCGCGCCACCGGCCTCCGGGTACCCGTGCTGTTGGGCGAGGGCCACCTGGCCCTGATCGACCGTCATCAGGGCCGAGGCCCGGCCGCCGCCCGCCGGGCCGAGGCCGCAACCGCCCTGGCCCGGACCGAACCGGTGGGCGCCTACGACCAGGCGGCGGCCGCCCACCTGGCCTTGGGCCTGTGTCGACTCGACCGGGTTGACCTGGATGGGGCCCGGACCGAACTGGACGAGGCCGGGCGACTGGCCCGCCAGGGGGGTGAGCGGCTCCTGGTGGCGGCCGCCCAGCTGGGACTGGCCGAGGCGGCCGGCCTGGCCGGTCGGCCCACCGACGCCGCCGACCACCTCGACCGGGCGGAGCAGATCCTGGCCGGGTGCTCGGCGCCCGGCATCCTGGCCGACCTGACGGTCGAGACCGCGCGGCGGCTGTCGGCCCGACGCCCTGGCGGGCCCCGCGGGGGTGAGCTGACCGACCGCGAGCGGACCGTGCTCCGCTACCTGGCCGGCGACCTCACGATCCCCGAGATCGCCCGGGAGCTGTCGGTCTCGGCCAACACGGTGAAGAGTCAGGTGGCGGCCATCCGGACCAAGCTGGGGGTGTCGAGCCGGTCCGAGGCCGTGCGGGTGGCCCGGGATCAGCGCCTGTTGCCGTGAGCGATCGGGTTCGACGACCGGGCGACCCGAGCCGGTCGGCGGGCGTCGGATGCCCGGGGGCGACGCTCACGGCATCGGCGGCAACAGGTCGGGTTCGAGTCGGAGCCGGGCCAGGGCCAGGCGGATGCGTGACTTGGCCGTGCCGACGGCGATGCCGAGTTCCGCCGCCGCCTCCTGGTAGGTGAGCTGACCGTAGAAGGCCCAGCCGACCACGGTCTGCTGGAGCTTGGGCAACGAGGCGACGGCTCGGCGGACGTCGAGGTCGAGGGCCAGCTCGTCGGGGCCGGGATCGACGTGGTCGGCCCTGGTGTCCAGCTGAGCCGCCCGCTCCTCCCGGTCCCGGGCCCGCTCCCGGCGCCGGATCAGGTCGATCGACCGCCGCCGGGCCAGCAGTCCCAGATAGGAGGCCAGGTTGCCCCGCTCCGGATCGAGGCGATCGGGACGGGTCAGCAGTTCGAGGAACACCTCCTGGGTGACGTCCTGGGCCAGGTCGGCGTCGCCCAGCACGGCCCGGCACCGGCGTTCCACCGAGCCGTGATGGCGGCGGTAGATCTCGGTCCCGGCCGTGCGGTCGCCCTGCACCAGGCGGCGGTGCAGTCGTTGGTCGTCGGTGGTCATGGCGGTACTCCCTGCAGCTCGACGTGTCGTCGGGACCACCGTCGATCCGGCCGGGAGGGCGCGACATCACCCCCGGGGTGAACCCGGTGGGGTGACGCCGCGGCCGACCGGCCGGACACGGGGTGGCGGGCCGCTTTCGGACCGACCGGCCGGATCGGTTCGCGATCCCGGGTCGACGTTCAGCAGACGTTCACAACTCGGGGGCCCGGGGCCCCGGTCGGCGCCGGGATCTAGGCTCGGGCCGTGGCCGCCTCGTCAGCTTCATCGTCAGCCTCGTCGTCAGCTTCGTCGTCAGCTTCGTCGTCAGATCCTGAGGCGATCACGGTCGACGGCCACACGATCGAGGTCAGCAATCCGAACAAGGTGCTCTTCCCCGACTCCGGGCTGACCAAGAGCGATCTGGCCCGGTACTACCGGGCGGTCGGGCCGATCATGCTCCCCCATGTGGTCGGGCGGCCGGTGACCCTGGTCCGTCACCCCAAGGGAATCGGGTCGAAGGGGTTCTTCCAGAAGCACACGCCCGACCACTACCCGGACTGGATTCCGCGGGTGGAACTGGCCAAGCGGGGCGGCACGGTCAACCACGCCGTGATCGACACCCCGGCCGCCCTCGTCTACTTCGCCCAGCAGAACGTCATCACACCCCACATCGGGCTGGCCCCCGTGTCGAGCCTGCGCACCCCGGACCTGCTGGTGGTCGACCTCGATCCGTCGACCGACGACTTCGACCGGGTCCGGGCGGTGGCCCACGGGGTCCGCCGAGCCCTGGAGCAGGCCGGGCTGACGCCATTCGTCCAGCTGACGGGGTCGAAGGGGGTCCACATCGTGACCCCGCTGACCCCGACCGCCGACTACCGGGTGGTGCGGCGGTTCACCGGCGCCCTGGCGGCGCGCCTGGTCGAGCGGTTCCCCGACGACGTCACCACCGAGTTCCACAAGGCCGACCGGGCCGGGCGCATCTACCTCGACCTGGGACGCAACACCTACCAGGCCACCTTCGCCGCCCCCTACGGGGTCCGGGCCGTTGACGAGGCCGCGGTCGCGACACCGGTGACGTGGGACGAACTGGACGAGTCCGGGACCCACCCCCGCCGCTTCACCCTGGCCACGGTTCCCGATCGCCTGGCCACGAGGGGCGACCCCTGGGCCGACCTCAGGGCCGCCGCCCGCCCGGTCCCGACCTGATCCCGGCCGGGCGGAGGTCGCCGGCCGTCAACGGGGAGCTCCGGCGCCGCCGGACCCGGGAGCTATTCCCACTCGATGGTGCCCGGCGGTTTGGACGTGATGTCGTAGGCCACCCGGTTGACGCCGTCGACCTCGTTGATGATGCGGTTCGACATCGTCTCCAACAGATCGTGGGGCAGGCGGGCCCAATCGGCGGTCATGGCGTCGTCGGAGGTCACGGCCCGGATAATGATCGGATGGGCGTAGGTGCGTTCGTCGCCCATGACCCCGACGGAGCGGATGTCGGCCAGTACGGCGAAGGCCTGCCAGATGTCCCGGGTGAGTCCGGCCCGGTCGATCTCGGCCCGGACGATGGCGTCGGCCTCCTGGAGGATGGCGACCCGCTCCGGGGTGACCTCGCCGATGATGCGGACGCCGAGCCCGGGCCCGGGGAAGGGCTGGCGCCACACGATCTCGTCGGGCAGCCCCAGCTCGTGCCCGACCTGGCGGACCTCGTCCTTGAACAGGTTGCGGAGGGGCTCGACCAGCTTGAACTGAAGGTCGTCGGGCAACCCGCCCACGTTGTGGTGGCTCTTGATCTTGGCTGCCGTCTCCGTTCCGGACTCGATGACGTCGGGGTAGAGGGTCCCCTGGACCAGGAACTCGGCGTCCGACAACCCTCCGGCCGCCTCCTCGAAGACCCGGATGAACAATTCGCCGATGGTCTTGCGCTTGTCCTCGGGGTCGGTCACCCCGGCCAGGCGCTCGAAGAACCGGTCGCCGGCCCGAACGTGGACCAACTCGATCCCCTGGTGGCGGCGGAACGTGTCGACCACCTGCTCGGACTCACCCTTGCGCATCAGGCCGGTGTCGACGTACACGCAGGTCAGTTTGGACCCGATGGCCCGGTGGACCAGGGCGGCGGCGACCGACGAGTCGACCCCGCCCGAGAGACCGCAGATGGCTCGGCCGGGCCCGACCTGGGACCGGATGGCGGCCACCGACGAGTCGATGATCGAGTCCATGGTCCACGAAGGCGTGCAGCCGGCCAGGTCGAACAGGAACCGGCCCAGCAACTCGGTTCCGCCGTCGGTGTGCACGACCTCGGGGTGATGCTGAACGCCGTAGATCCGGCGCTCGTCGTTCTCCAGCACCGCCACCGGGGCGTTGGCGGTGGAAGCACAGGCTCGGAACCCGGCCGGGACCTCGGCGATGCCGTCGAAGTGGCTCATCCACACGGTGGACGGGCCCTGTTGCGGCCCGAGCAGGGCCGAGGTGACCCCGTCGGTCGGCGTCAGCGTCGTCCGACCGTACTCGCCGGTCTCACTTCGGCCGACCCGTCCCCCGAGCTGATGGGCGATGAGCTGCGAGCCGTAGCAGATGCCGAGGATCGGGATCCCCAGCTCGTAGACGGCCGGGTCGAGACGGGGGGCGCCGTCGACGTGGACGCTCTTGGGTCCGCCGGAGAGGATGATGGCCGCCGGTTGGCGGGCCTCGACGTCGGCTGCGGTCAGACCGTGGGCCACGATCTCGGAATAGACCCGAAGCTCCCGGACCCGGCGGGCGATGAGCTGGGCGTACTGGGCACCGAAGTCGACGACGAGGACGACCTGGGCCGGCGCGGCCGCTCCCCCGCTCACGAGCCCGTCACCACCATCAGCTCGGCCTTCTGGAGCTCCTTGATGGTCTCGTAGCCGAGGGTGGCCATGGCCTTGCGCAGGCCGCCGAAGATGTTGAGGCGACCATCCGGTTCGGTGGCCGGACCGAGCAGGAGCTGCTCCAGTGGGGCCAACTGCTCGACGGCGACCCGGGTGGCCTGGGGCAACGTGGGGTGCACGACCGACGGCGACCAGTGCCAGCCCCGACCGGGGGCCTCGGTGGCGGCGGCCAGGGCCGATCCCATCATGACGGCGTCGGCCCCGCAGGCCATGGCCTTGGCGATCTGGCCCCCGGTGCGGAAGCCACCGTCGGCGATGAGGTGGACGTAGACCCCGGTCTCGTCCAGGTGGCGCATGCGGGCCGCCCGCACGTCGGCGATGGCGGTGGCCATCCCGGAGCCGACGCCGATGACGTCGGCCGCGGTGGCCGTCGAACCTCCGTCGACCCCGACCAGGACACCGGCCGCCCCCGTCCGCATCAGATGGAGGGCGGCCTGGTACGACACGCAGCCGCCCAGGATGACCGGTGTCTCCAGCTCCCGCACGAACTGCTTGAGGTTCAGCGGTTCCTGGTCGTGGGCCACGTGCTCGGCCGAGATCACGGTCCCCCGGATCAGCAGCAGGTCGAGTTCGGCCCGGAGCAGGGTGTCGGACAGGGAGGCCACGTCCCGGGGCGACACGGCACCGGCGGCCAGGACCCCGGCCTCGTGGATCTCGGCGATGCGCTGCGACACCAGTTCGGGATTGACGGGCACGTCGTAGAGCTCCCGCAACCGGCGGACCGCCGCCTCCTGGTCGAGGGTCGACAACTCGGCCAGCAGGTCGTCGGCATCGTCGTGGCGGGTCCAGATCCCTTCGAGATCGAGGACGGCCAGGCCACCGAGTTGGCCGATGGTGGCGGCGGTGGCGGGGGAGACGACCGAGTCCATGGCCGAGGCCAGGAACGGCAATTCGAGCCGGTAGGCGTCGATCTGCCACGACAGGTCACACAGATCGGCGTCCCTGGTCCGCCGATCGGGCAACAGCCGTAGCTCGTCGAGCCCGTACGACCGGCGGCCCGACTTCCCCATTCCGATCTCGATGTCAGCCAACGCTCGGCGCTCCTCTGGGGAGGGAAAGGGTCAAGACTACTGGCCCCCAACAGGGGCGGCGCGGCTTCCGCCCCAGTTTGACCACGGCCGGAGTGGCGCCGGCCTCGCCGCAGGGGGGGGATCCGGCGGGGCGGGCCCTGGTCAGGGGCCGGGGTGGGCGACGGCGGCGGTCAGGGCGGGGGCCAGGTCGCCCCGGGGGTCGACCTCGACCGCTTCCAGGCCGAGCCAGACCGCCATCTCGGCCAGCGCGTCGGCCAGGGCCTCGGCCACGGCCCCGGTGGCCGGGCCCTCGGGGGTGCCCACGACGGTCTCGGCGAAACTGCCCCGCACCCGCAGCAGACCCCGGGTCCGATCGGCCTTCAGGTCGACCCGGGCCACCAGGGAACCGTCGAGGAGGAACGGGAGGACGTAGTACCCGTAGACCCGCTTGGGCTCGGGCACGTAGATCTCGATGCGATAGTGGAAGCCGAACAGACGGAGGGCCCGGGGTCGGCACCACACCACGGGGTCGAAGGGGCTGAGCAACGCCCGTCCCGGCACCGACCGGGGTCGGCGGGCGTCGGGATGGACCAGCCCCGGGGCGTCCCATCCGTCGACCGCCACCGGTTCCAGGGCCCCCTCCTCGACCAGGGCCGCCACCACCGGTCGGGCCTGGGGGTTCGTCAACCGGACGTAGTCGGCCAGGTCTTCCACGGTGGCCACCCCCAGGCTCCGGGCGGCCAGGAGTAGGAGGTGGCGGTGGGCCTCCGGCTCCTCGACGGCCGGGGCGGCAAGCCACTCGGGTCGGATGACCCGTTCGGGGAGGTCGTAGCGGGTGATGAACTGCCGATCCCGTTCGGCCACCGCCAGCCGGCCCGAGACGTACAGCCATTCGAGCGCCACCTTGCCCTTGGATTGCCCCCACCAGGGTCCGGTCCGCCGACCCGGATCGTCCAGGTCCTTGACCGACAGCGGTCCCCGGTCGGCCACCTGCTCCAGGACGGCGCCGACGTAGGCGGGGACCTCCTCCTCCAGGGCCATGCCCCGCCGCCAGCGCGATCGGGTCATCCGCCACCTGAGGTGGGGGTACAGGTCCTGGGACGTGATCGAGGCCTCGTGGGTGAGGTACTCGAAGTTCTCGCCCGACCGGTAGAGCCAGCGGTCGAGCTTGTCCCGGTCGTACGGGCCGAGGCGGGACAGGATCGGGAGGTAGTGACTGCGGCTGACGACGTTGACCGAGTCGAGCTGGAGGACCGTCATCCGGTCCAGGGCCCGGCGGAACTGGCGCACGGTGGGCGCGCCCGAGGGTCGGGGGTCGCGGAAGCCCTGGGCCGACAGTGCCATGCGCCGGGCGGCCCCGATCGACAGCCGCCTCATCCCCGACCCACCGGCGACCCCACTCGGGCCTCGACGAGTCCGGGGGTCGGGATCAGGCCGACTCCCCGGCGCCCGTCATCGATTCCAGCAGCTCTCGGAGGCCGCCGACCTTCAGGTTCTTCATGACCTCGCCGGGCGTGGTCTCGCCCTTCTCCCACTCCATCCAGGAGGCGAGGAGCTTGGCCGGATCGGGAGGAGGCTTGTCCATGGCTGGCAGGCTACCGGCCGCCGGAGAGGCCGATGCTGTGCCAGCATGGCGGCGTGTTCAGATCGTTCCTGGAGCGGATCACCCGGGCCGACGGGACCTCGGGGGCCCGGACCTCGGGCCCGCCGACCTCGACCAACGGGGCCTCGTCGTTCCACCTGTTCTGGGACGTGCCGCCGCGCCCCCTGCGGGCGGTGGAGGCGGTGATCGAGGTGCTCGAACCCCCGGCGGTCGAGCACCTCTACTTCTGGGCCCTGCAGGTCAGCGTGTCCGGCCCGTCCGGTCGGAGCGGCGGGGCCCACTTCGGCCTCCAGTACCACCCGGCCCACCCCGGCGGCGGGGCGGTCAACTGGGGTGGCTACCGCCAGGACGGCAACGAGCTCGACGGCACGGCCTCGACGCTGCCGTCGGCCCTCGACAACGTCAACACCCGCGACTACCGCTGGGAGCCCGGGCGGCGCTACCGCTACCGGATCGCCGCCGCCCCCGACGACGGCTCCGGGTGGCGGGGTTCGATCACCGACGTGGGCACCGGGGCCGAGACCGTGGTCCGGGATCTGTACATCCCCGGCGACGAGCTGGTGCAGCCCATGGTGTGGACCGAGGCCTTCTGTCATTGCGACCATCCCCCGGCCGCCGTGCGCTGGTCGGACCTGGTGGCCGAGACCGACGGCGGGGAGCGGTTCGAGGTGTCGACGGTCCGGCTCAACTACCAGACCCATGCCGACGGCGGGTGCGCCAACACCGACACCTCGGTCGACGGGGCAGGCCCGGGCGGCGGCTTCGTGCAACGGACCGGGGTCGAGCGGCGCGCCTCGACCGGGACCACGCTCCGCCTGCCCGCTCGGTGACGGCCGTCCAGATCCGGGACCTGGCGCCCGACGACGGCCCGGCGGTCCGGGACCTGATCCTCGCCGGCCTGGTCGAGCAGTGGGCGTCGGTGGGCGTGACCGCCGACCCGAGCCTGAACCCGGACCTGGACGACCTGGCCGCCGCCTACCCCGATGGCCGAACCGTGGTTGCGGTGGCGCAACCCCCGCCGACCGGCCCGACGACCCCGGGTCGGTCGGACCCGAGGTCGGGCGACGTGGTGGTCGGAACGGGGACCGTGGTGCCCCGACCCGGAAGCGGGGCCGAGGTGGTGCGGATGTCGGTGGCCTCGGCCCGTCGGGGTGGTGGGGTGGGCCGGGCCGTCCTCGGGGAGTTGGTGGCCACGGCTCGATCCTGGGGATGCGACCACGTCGTCCTGGAGACCACCACATCGTGGACCGGGGCCATTGCCTTCTACCGGAGGTGCGGGTTCCGTGTGACCGAGGTGATCGACGGTCCGTTCGGGTCCGAGACCTGGTTCCGCCTCGATCTGTGATGGCGGCCGGGATCCTGATGGAACTGCTGCCCGGCCCTTGCCGGCTTCATCATCGGCTTGACCTGATCGCTGGACCGGGGCCGAAAACGGCCACCGGGCCCGACCCCCAGAGGGGCCGGACCCGGCGAAGCGGTCGTCGTCATGTACGGGTCACGGGCGATCGACGGATACCCGTGACCGACAGAACTCCGGTCGTGCGGACGGTCGGCCCGCACTGCCGGGAGTCCTACATCATGCCGCCCATGCCACCCATGCCGTCCATGCCGCCAGGCATGGCCGGGGCCTCTTCCTCGGGCTTGTCGGCCACGAGGCTCTCGGTGGTCAGCACCAGGGCGGCGATCGAGGCCGCGTTCTGGAGCGCGGCCCGGGTGACCTTGGCCGGATCGGTGACACCGGCGGCCATGAGGTCGGTGATCTCACCGGTGGCGGCGTTCAGACCGTTGGTACCGGTGGCCTCCTCCACCCGCTGGACCCAGATGGCGCCTTCGAGACCGGCGTTGTCGGCGATGAGCCGGGCCGGGGTCTCCAGGGCACGGGACACCGACTTGGCGCCGGTGGCCTCGTCGCCGGTCAGGCTCGAGATCGAGGCGTCGACGGCGGGGCGGGCCCGCAGCAGGGCGGTGCCGCCGCCGGCGACCACACCCTCCTCCAGAGCGGCCCGGGTGGCCGACAGCGCGTCCTCGATGCGGTGCTTCTTCTCCTTGAGCTCCACCTCGGTGGCGGCGCCGACCTTGACCACGGCCACACCGCCGGCCAGCTTGGCCAGCCGCTCCTGGAGCTTCTCGCGATCCCAGTCCGAGTCGGTGTTGTCGATCTCGGCCTTGATCTGGGCCACCCGACCGTCGACGTCGGCCTTCTCGCCGGCGCCCTCCACGATCGTGGTGTTGTCCTTGGTGATGATCACCTTGCGAGCAGTGCCCAGCATGTCGACGGTGACGCCGTCCAGCTTGAGGCCGACATCCTCGGAGACGACCTGACCACCGGTGAGGATGGCCATGTCCTGCAGCATCGCCTTACGGCGCTCGCCGAAGCCGGGGGCCTTCACCGCGGCCGAGTTGAAGGTGCCACGGATCTTGTTGACCACCAGGGTGGCCAGGGCTTCGCCCTCGATGTCCTCGGCGATGATGACCAGCTGCTTGCCGGCCTGCATGACCTTCTCCAGCACGGGGAGGAGGTCCTGGACCGAGGTGATCTTGCCCTGGTTGAGCAGGATGTAGGGGTCCTCGATCACGGCTTCCTGCCGCTCAGCGTCGGTGACGAAGTAGGGCGAGATGAAGCCCTTGTCGAACTGCATGCCCTCGGTGAACTCGAGCTCGAGGCCGAAGGTGTTCGACTCCTCGATGGTGACCACGCCGTCCTTGCCGACCTTGTCGATGGCGTCGGCCAGCACCTCGCCGACCGCCGGGTCGGCGGCCGAGATGGCGGCGACCTGGGCGATCTCGTTCTTCTCGTCGATCTCCTTGGACTGCTTGGCGATCTCGGCCACGGCAACCTCGACCGCCGCCTCGATGCCCCGCTTGAGGCCCATGGGGTTGGCCCCGGCGGCCACGTTGCGCAGACCCTCGCGGATCAGCGACTGGGCCAGCACGGTGGCGGTGGTGGTGCCGTCGCCGGCGACGTCGTTGGTCTTGGTCGCCACTTCCTTGACCAGCTGGGCCCCCATGTTCTCGAAGGGGTCCTCCAGCTCGATCTCACGGGCGATCGACACGCCATCGTTGGTGATGGTGGGGGCGCCGAACTTCTTGTCCAGGACCACGTTGCGGCCCTTGGGACCGATGGTGACCTTGACCGCGTCGGCCAGCTTGTTGACGCCGGTCTCGAGGGCGCGGCGAGCGTCTTCGTCGAACTTCAGGATCTTGGGCATCAGCAGCTCCTACTTGATGACGGCCAGCACGTCGCGGGCCGAGAGGATCAGCAGGTCGTCACCCTCGATGGTGATCTCGGTGCCGCCGTACTTGGAGTAGACGACGGTGTCGCCGGTGCTGACATCCATCGGGATGAGATCACCGGAGTCGGACCGACGACCGGCGCCGACGGCCAGGACCTCGCCCTGCTGGGGCTTCTCCTTAGCAGTATCGGGAATGACGAGCCCGCTGGCCGTGGTGGCCTCGGCGTCGTTGGGCTTCACGACGATACGGTCTTCCAGTGGTTGCAGGTTCATGCACAGCTCCGTTGGGCGTTAGCACTCTCAGTGGACGAGTGCTAATGGTAAACCCCGGCCGCGTCGGCACCAACCGTCACCTGCAAGGAACGCGCAAAGTTCCCGACACCGCGCCCATGCAACGGTGTCGGGAACTCGGGTTGGTCCCGGCTCGGAATCAGGCGGCCAGCACCGGCTCGAAGAGCCGGTCGAAGACCCGGCGCCGGTCGAACTGCAACGCGTAGGCCCTGGCCTTGTCGGCTCGGGCCGCCCGCTCCTCGGGGCCGATACCGACCAGAGCCTGCTCCAACGCTCGGGCGATGGCCTGCGGGTCCCCGGGGGCCACGATGGTGGCCGTGTCACCCACCGCCTCGGGGATGCCTCCCACGTCGGTGGTGATGACCGGGCCCCCGCCGGCCAGCATCTTCTCCACCAGGGCGATCCCGAAGGTCTCGACGAACTCCGGCCGGGGCTTACTGGGCAGGACGTAGGCGGCTGCGCCCGCCATCAGGGCCGGCTTCTCGGCGTCGTCGACGTCGTCGAGGAAGGTGATCCGGTCGCGCTCGCCCGAGAGCGCGGCCCGGGTCCGCATGTCGTCCAGGGCCGGACCGGTCCCGGCAACGACCAGACCGACCGAACGGTCGATTCCGGCCCGGGCGAAGCCGTCGATGAGATCGTCGACCCCCTTGGCCGGCGCCACCCGGGACAGGAACAGCACGTAGCCGTCGCGGCGGAGGCCCCGGCGGGCCAGTGCGGCGTCCACGTGGCACGGGTCGAGGTCGACGAAGGCGCCCGTGTCGACCGCGGGGTAGGAGATGCCGATCCGGGCCGCGCAGCGGTCGGCGTAGGCGGTACCCCAGTGCTCGTCGACGGTGGTGGCGGCCTCCACGATGACCCGCTTGGTGTAGTGCGACACGGCCAGACAGTGGTCATGGGCCAGGTAATCCTCGAACAGCTTGGCTGCGGCCCCGAAGCGGCCGTTGTCGATGCAGGACCGCACGACTCCGGTGATGTCGGACCCCACGGCCTCGGCCATGGTCGTGACCGGCACCGGTCGGGGCAGTCGACGGGCGGTGCCGACGGCGTCGGTCACGGCCGTGGCGTGCGGGGTGAGGTAGAGCGACAGGCACACGGTGGGCACACCGTCGGTGAACAGCTCGACCAGCCGTCCCGTCATGGCCCCGGTGTAGCGACCGTCCGGGATCTTGTAGTCCCCGATCCCGGCGGGCCGCTCGACCGAGATGCCCTCGGAGTAGGGCAGGACCGAGCTCAGCGGCTTGAGCGGCAGTCGGCGAAGGGTCTCATAGGGCCAGGTCACGATGACGACCTCGGGTATCCCTCGTTGTCGGGCCGCCTCGGCCAGGTTCCGGGCCTCGCCGGAGTGCCCGCAGATCACGGGGTCGGCTCGGACCACGATGACGAGGCGTTCGGGGCTGGGGGTGGGCATCGCCTACTCCTTCGGATCGGGTCCGGTCGCCGGGTCGGCGGCCGGGACGGTGCGTGTCGGTGGGTCGGGTCGGGTGGGTTCGGTCGGTCGGTGGGTCGGTCGGGTGGGTGGGTTCGGTCAGAGGTCACGGGATCCCGACCGCGCCGCCGACGCCGGAGGGCCGGTGGAGGGCGGCGGGTGACCGGTTCCCCAGGTTCCCGGGCGTTCGGCCAGTGCGACGGTGAGCCGACGAAGGCGGTGGAACTCCGTGGCCGTGATCCAGGACCGGTCGACCTCGACCCCGTCGAGGGCCAGACCGGTCACGTGGCGGGTCGGGGCCTCGGGGTCGGCGGCATCACCGGCGACCTGGCCCGTGGTCTCGACCACCAGTGCGTGATCGCCAACGGTGAGGTCGGCCCGGGCGACGCTGGGGGCGCTGACCAGGAACACGTCCTGGCCCGCAACCGGATAGAGACCGAGCGCCGACCACACGTACCACGAGCTGAGGCCCCCGGAATCGTCGTTGCCGGGGAGGCCACCCCGACCCGGGGCGAACTGGCTACGCAGGACGCCCTGGACCACCTCGGCGGTCCGGTCGGGCCGACCGGCGTAGTGATAGGCCCACGGGGCCTCCATGTCGGGCTCGTTGTTGAGCCCCTGGAACCGGTTCAGGGCGTAGCCTTCGGCCACCTCGGCCCCGAACGGCGGCAGCCCCAGCTGCTTGACCGGGGGTTGATCGAAGCCGAAGAACCGGTCGAGGAGCTCGACGAACCGTTCGGCCCCACCAGCCAGCTCGACCCGGGCTGCCATGTCGTGGAGGAGGCGGAACGAGTAGTTCCAACGACCGCCCTCGTAGAAGGTCGAGTCCCGGAGGAGGCCGGTGTCGGGGTCGAAGGCCTCGATCCAGCCCTCGGCCAGCGCCGCCAACTGACCGGCCAGGGCGTGGTCGTCGACCCAGCGGGCCACGTCGGCGGTGCAGTGGTAGCCGTAGGCCAGATCGAGGGAGTGGCTGATCGGATGCACGACCGGGTTCTCCCGGTAGTCCTCGCCGTAGTTGCGCATGAGGTCGCCGTGGAGGTGGACGAGCGCGTTGTCCCAGTCGATGGCGGCAGGTCCCGGAGCGCCGGCCCTGGCCAGTCGGCACAGGTCGGCCAGGAAGGTGTGGGCCAGCGCGCTCCCCTGCCGGAAGAACCGGTCGGCTCCCCGGGCCATGCGGTACCCGATGGGCAGGTTCCCCTCGATCTCGGCCACCGACAGCAGGGCGTGGGCCAACTCGACGGCACGGTCGAGGGCGATGGCCGTGATGAGCGGGAGTTGGGTCTTGTAGATGTCCCACATCGTGCAGATGTCGAACACGAACGGGCCCCCGTGGGACCAGAACGGACTCTCATCGGGGGCGAAGCACGGCTTGATCAGGCTGCGGTAGAGCGACGAGGCGAACACGGTGCGCTGTTCGGGACCCACGCCCTCGATCTGGATCCGGCCCAGGTGGTCGCGCCAGGTGCCGGCGGTCAGCGACCGACGCCGGTCGAAGGCCGGCCCGGGGCCGCCGCAGTCGGCGTCGAGGTTGGCCCGGGCCTGATCCACGCCCCGGAGCGAGAATCCCAGCCGCAACTCGACGCTCTGGCCCGGAGCGGTGGGTCCGATCAGGATGAGGCCGAAGGGGCGGAGGGTCGTCGGTCGGATGGCGTCGAAGTCGAGGCGGGTGCTGCCGGCCATCAGCCGCCGGTCGTACCACAGCATCTGACGCCACCCCGGGGTGTCGCATTCGATGTGCACGGCCAGGGGGACCCCCTCGACCACGATCTCGCCCCGGGCCACACCGGGGGCCACCGACTCCAACCGGGCCCCGGTCGGAGTCGTCCGCCCGTGGTCGATGGCCAGGCCACCGAGGGAGAAGTCGACGACCAGGCGGGCGTCGGGATGACTGGGGAAGGTGTAGCGGTGCACGGCCGACTTCGGCCCCACCGTGAGCTCGGCCCGGATCCCCGAGCCCAGCTTGGCCGAGTAGTAGCCGGGCTCGGCCGTCTCCGACACCAGGGCCCACTGGGTGTCGAGCCCGTCGAGGGGTTCGAGCATCGGGGAGACCCGGTAGTAGTTGTAGTACTTGCGGATGGCTCCGGTTCCCGACTGCTGGAAGTGGGTGAACCCCGAGGCCTGGAGCCGCGGGTGCAAGGTGGGCGGCACGCCCTCGGTGCTCATGGCGTAGCGGCCGTAGCCGGTGGGGTAGGCCCCCGAGTAGGCGCAGGCCGACACCATCCCGAAAGGGTGGGTGGCCCCGGGATGGGTGTTGCCGACCTGGGGCTTGGGCCACCACCAGGTCGCCGCCAGGCCGGCGGCCGGTGGCAGGTCGGTGACATCGCTCCCGATGAAGGGGTCGACATCGTCGATCACGTGATGGCCCTCATGGTCCGGACGCTACGAAAGGGGTGTTCCGTGCCGGTGTCCCCGCCGTGAATGGCCTCTTTCGCCCTTCTTCCGTCCCTCCGGGAACCCCCTCGTTGAACCCGCCCCCGCCCGGATGGCGGCGCCGTGCGGGGCGAGGAATCTGGACCAGTGTCCGAAACGTGAGGTCGAACGGTAGGTCGCGCGTGAGGTCCCTCACCTGGGATGACTCCCCGAACGGGAGGTTCCATCCATGTCCGACACCGAACTGCTGCGCCGCCTGACCGATGACTGGGAGCGGTGGGTCCGATCCCGCCGGGGGAAGGCCGAACGGGCCCGCTGGGCCGACCAGTACCCGACCGTACGGGCCTGGACGGCACCGCAACTGGCGGCTCCACCCGGCGGGCCCGACACCGACGCGCTGCAGGCCGCGCTCGTCGCCTTGGCTCAGGACGGTGACGAGGGGGCGGTCCGGACCCTCGTGGTCCAGTTCCGGCCGGCGTTGGCCCGGCTCTCGGGCCGCAGTCGGGGTCCCGACCGGGGTGCGGGCGCCGTGGTGGCCACCTTCGTCGAGGTGGTGTTGGCCCACGACCTGTCGCGACGTCCCCGGCGGATCGCCGCCAACCTGGTGCTGGACACGCGGCAGCGGCTGAACCGGTCCCGGCCACGACCGACCGCCGCCTCCGGCGAGGACCGCTGGGTCCGGTCGGCGGGCGGCGACGACCACTGGACGAACCGAGCGGCGGACCGACGGGGCCGACCGCACCGGGAGGAGCTGGCCGACCGCCGGGCGCGCCCTGAGGACGTCGTGGGCGGGCGAGAGGTGGTGGAGGCGCTGGCCGCCACCCTGGCCCGGCTACCCGGGTCGGCCGACTCGGTGGCCCTCACCCGGGAGATGGCGTTCCGGGCCTGGTTCCTGGACGAACC
The DNA here is from genome assembly GCA_965263455.1 of Acidimicrobiales bacterium. GTDB lineage: Bacteria > Actinomycetota > Acidimicrobiia > Acidimicrobiales > SZUA-35 > CADEDH01. The sequence goes on along the minus strand of CBDHHN010000004.1, from coordinate 3,069,731 downwards.
GACAAGCCGAATCGCCGACGACCTCGGCCTGGGCCGGGAAGCGGTCCGAACCCGGTTGTCCCGGCTGCGCTCGGCCGTCCGCCGCCATCCGGCCCTCGCCCCCGCCGCCTGAACGGGGCCGGAGTGGGCTCACCAATGGGGGCCGAACCGACCGGTCCCGGCTCGGGTCGGGGTCGGTCGCCCTCAGCGCGGGATCGTGATCAGCCGAAGCGAGGGGTCGGCCCCCCCGTCGAGGCCGGTCGGACCCCGGTTGGCCAGCTGCCAGTGGGCGGCGGCCGCGATCATGGCCGCGTTGTCGGTGCAGAAGGACCGGGCCGGCACGAGGTGGGCGAGGCCGGCCTCGTCGGCCTCGGCCGCGAACCGCTCCCGGAGCCGAGAGTTGGCCGCCACCCCACCGCCGATGGCGACCGACCGGGCACCGGTCCTGCTCGCCGCCCGCAGGACCTTGGTCACCAGCACGTCGACCACGGCCTCCTGGAATCCGGCGGCCAGATCGGCGTTGTCGGCGTCGGGATGGCGGCGGACGTAGTTGATGACCGCCGTCTTCATACCGCTGAACGAGAAGTCCAGGCCCTCGTCCAACATGCCCCGGGGGAAGCGGATGGCGTCCCGATCGCCCTCGGTCGAGAGCCGATCGATGACGGGACCGCCCGGGTACCCGAGGCCCAGGTAGCGGGCCACCTTGTCGAAGGCCTCACCCGCAGCGTCGTCGACGGTCGAGCCCAGCAGCCGGTAGCGGCCCGGCTCGTCGACCCGGACCAGCATCGTGTGGCCCCCCGACACCAGCAGCATGACCATCGGGAGTTCCAGGTCGGGTTGCTCGAGGAAGGCGGCGAACAGGTGCCCCTCCAGATGGTTGACACCGACGTAGGGCACGTCCCAGGCCAGGGCCAGGGCCTTGGCCGCCGACACGCCGACGAGCAGGGCCCCGATCAGACCCGGTCCGCAGGTGGCGGCCACCGCGTCGATCCGCTCCCGATCGACCCCGGCGGCCGCAGCCTGGGCCAGGGCCTCACCCACCACCGGCTCCAGCATCTCCAGGTGAGCCCGGCTGGCCACCTCGGGCACGACGCCCCCGAAGGCGGCGTGGGTGTCGACCTGGGACGACACCACGTTGGCCAGTACCTCGAGCCGCCCCGAGCCCCGGACCACGGCGGCCGAGGTCTCGTCGCAACTGGTCTCCAGGGCGAGCACGGTCCGGACGCCGTCGTCCTCGATCGGGCTCGGGCCTCGGCCGCCGACTCCGGTCTCCGCCGGCCCGCGGTCGGATGGGGTGGGGTCGGTCATGCCACTCCCAGCGTGTCGAGGTGGTCGCGCACCGAGGGGTCCTGCAGGTCGTGGATCCAGTAGATCTCGGCGTCCTCGCCGTCCGGGTAGTACCGGGGCCGCCGTCCGGCCGAGGTCATGGCCAACTTCTGGTACAGGACCCTGGCCCGGGTGTTCGAGGACCGGACCTCGAGCGTGAGGTCGACGGCCCCCCGGTGCCGGGCCTCACGGAACAGGGACACACACAGGCGGAGACCGATGCCCTCGCGGCGACGGTCGTCGGCCACCCCCAGATTCATCAGATGAGCGGTGGACGCGGCGTACATCATGCCCCCGAAGCCGACGACCCGGTCGCCGTCCACCGCCACCAACCATTGGCGGGAGCTGGGCGGCAGCGCCAACTCCCCCTCGAACAGCGTCAGCGACCAGGGGCTGGGGTTGGCTTCGGCCTCCAGCCGGGCCACCGGGGCCAGGTGACGGCGGGTCATCTCCCGGAGTTCGATCGTCATCGTGGCGTGTGGCGGGTCTTGACGTTGACGTTCACGTCGGCGTCCCTCAGGTACAGCGGTCGAAGCTCGGCGCCGACTCGGGCCTGACGCCGGCCGGCCAGGTGGACCAGGACGGCGGCCGACGGTGTCCGCCCGGACCGCACGCCGGATCCGTAGTGCTCGGCGTACCGGTCGGCACCGTCGCCCACCACCACCGGGTCACCACCGACCCGAGCCTGTGGGCCCAGGTCCTCGGGTCGACCGACCCGGGGGTCCCCGGTGGGTCCGTCGGGGCCGAACGGCTGCTGGAAGACCTCGGCCCGACGGGCGTCGATCACGGCGACCAGCGGCCGGTCGGCGAGGGGCTCGGCCGCGGCCAGCGCCTCCAGGCTGGTGACGCCCACCGCAGGCCGACCGGTGGCCAGGGCCAGGGCCCGGACGGTGGCCAGTCCGACCCGCAGGCCGGTGAACCGGCCGGGGCCGATGTCGGCGGCCAGGAGTTCGATGTCGTCCAGACCGACGCCGGCCTCGGCCAGGGTGGCCCGGACCAGTGGGGTCAGCTCCTCGCTGTGGCGGCGATCGGTCAGCAGCTGACGGTGCACCATGGCCGACGGCTCGGCCCCGGCGGTTCCGACGGCCACCCCGACGGCGGCCGTCGACGAGGTCACGGCCAGGGTCAGCACGGCGCCGCCCACGGTGCCAGGGCCCCGGTCAGCGCCTCGGTCCGGGAGGTCCAGCGATCGCCCACGAGCTGGCACCGGAACCGGCGATGATCGTCTCCGGCAACTCCGTCCCCGGCAACTCCGTCTCCGGGAGCCCCGACCCCGGCAGCCCCATCTCCGACAGGGCCGTCGGCGGGTGCGAGGCCGAGGTCGGGGAAGGTCAACTCGACGACGAGCCGGTCGGCGCCGAGGGCGGGTTCGACCCGCTCGCCCCACTCGACCACGGTGACGCCGTCCTCGGCCAGCTCGCGCAGATCGAGGTCGAGGGCATCGGCCGGGCCGTCGAGCCGGTACACGTCGAGATGATGGAGCCGCAGACGGCCCCGGTACTCGGCCACCAGGGTGAAGGTCGGGCTGGTGATCCGCTCGTCCACCCCGAGGCCGGCGCCCAGGCCCTGGGTCAGGCACGTCTTACCGGCCCCGAGGTCGCCGGTCAGGACCAGCAGATCGCCGTCGACCAGGACCTCGGCCAGGGCCGACCCCAGCGCCCGAGTGGCCTCGGGCCCGTCGGTGGCGGCGCACAGCACCGGGTCCCCGGCGGGGGACCGGGCACCCGAGGGCGACGGATCGACGGGGGTGGACATCCTGTCGAGGGTACGGGCTGCCGGGCTCCGGGCCGACCCGAGGACCGGGGAGCCGCCGGTACCGTGCCCACCCATGACCGGCCTCCCCACGCTGACCCGTTCCGACATCGCCGCCGCCGCCGACCGGATCGCTCCCCTGGTGCGCACCACGCCCGTCCTCACCGTGCCCGGGTCGACCTTCGGGGGCACGGGCACCGTGAGCCTCAAGCTGGAGCTGGTCCAGCACTCGGGCAGCTTCAAGGCCCGGGGCGCGGCCAGCCACCTGCTGGCGGCCGATCCCCGGCCCGACGGGGTGGTGGCGGCGTCCGGGGGCAATCACGGTGCCGCAGTGGCCTGGGCGGCCCGGGAGCTCGGGCGGCCGGCCCACATCTTCGTGCCGACCATCTCGGCTCCGGCCAAGGTCGACCGGCTGCGGGCCTACGGCGCCACCGTCCATCAGGTGGGCGACGTCTACGCCGAATCGTTGCAGGCGTCCCAGGCCTTCCTCGCCGAACACGACGCCGAGTCGGTGCACGCCTACGAGTCCCCGCTGGTGATGGCGGGGGCGGGCACCACCGGGCGCGAGTTCGAGACCCAGGTCCCCGACCTCGACACCGTGCTGGTGGCCTGCGGGGGCGGGGGCCTGGTCGGCGGCGTGGCCACGTGGTTCTCGGCCGGGCCCGGGGGGAGCGCCACCGGCCCCGGCCACGCCGACACCGCGACCGGGTCGACACCGCCGAAGCCGGTGGCGGTGGTGGCGTGCGAGACCGAGGGCACCGCCGCCTACGCCCGGGCCCTCGAGGCCGACGGGCCGGTGCCGGTGGCCGTGACCGGGATCGCCGCCGACGCTCTGGGGGCCAGCTCGATCGGCACGTTGGCCTGGAACCGGCTCCGGGCCGCCGGCGCCGCCAGCGTGGTGGTCACCGACGACGAGGTGGTGCGGGCCCAACACTTCCTGTGGGACCGGTTCCGTGTCGTCACCGAGCCGTCGGCCGCCGTCCCGGTGGCCGCCGTCCTGTCCGGGGTCATCCCCCTCGACGACCCCGACGGCCACGTCGGCATCATCGTCTGCGGGGCCAACACCGCCTCCCTGCCGGGCTGAGGCCGTCCCGACGCCAGGCCGGCGCCCCCGGTCAGGCCAGGGAACGGACGGCCGCGGCCACGACCTGTTGGGCCAGGACCCGGAGGTGGGCCAGATCGACGTCGGGGGCGCGACCGGCCACGGTCTCCTCCGCCGCCTCCGGCGCCGCCTCGGACCCGGACTCGGGCTCGGACTCGGGCTGGGGCTCGGGGCCCGGTCCGACCTCGATGGCGCCGGTGGCGACGGCCACCACGGCATCGCCGTCACCGGCGGTGTGGGCCGGGAGCAACGCCCGGGCCAGGCCATCGTGGGCCGACTGGGCCAGAAGATGGCAGCCGAGCTTGTCCAGGCGGGCGTTGGTGGCGACCACGCCGAGCGTGGTGTTGGCCCGACCGTCGACATCCTCGTCGTCGGCGAGGCGGGCGGCCCGGGCCGGCGGTCCGGGGTCGACGATCGAGGTCCCGTCGTCGATGGCGCCGACGGCGTTGACGGCAACCAGAGCACTGACCACCACCGGCCCCACCCGGAGCGTGGCCGAACCGAGACCAGCATCGACGGCCCCGTCGGCACCCGCCCACTTGTTGGCCGTGGCCCCCGTCCCCGCTCCGACGCGACCGAGCGCCACCGGGCCATCGGCCGCGGCCTCGGCGGCGAGACGTCCCTGCGCCGCCCCCGGGCGCACCGTCGGGTCGCCCACCCCGAGGTCGAACAGCCCGAGGCCGACCACGATCGGTACCCGCCCGTGGCGGGTCTCGTAGCCGCGGCCCTGCTCCTCGAGCCAGGTCATGACCCCGTCGGCCGTGGCCAGCCCGAACGCGGAGCCCCCGGTCAGGACCACGCCGTCGACGTTGGCCACCGTGCGGACCGGGTCCAGAAGGGCGAACTCCCGGCTGGCCGGGGCTCCGCCCCGCACCTCGCCCGAGGCCACCGTCCCTTCCGGCATCAGCACCACGGTGCAGCCGGTGCGGGCCACCTCGTCGGTCCAGTGCCCCACCGAGATGCCGGGTACGTCGGTCAACACCCGATCAACCTAGCGCCGGGGACCTGGCGCCCGGGGCCGGCCGCCCCGGCGCCCCCCTCCGGACTCAGACGGCCTTGGCCTCGGACCAGTCGTCGAGGGCCGACCAGGCCTCGGTCCGGTAGCGATCGAGGTCACCGGGCTGGTCGGTCCGGCACGTGAGTTCGAGCCGATGTCCGCTCGGGTCGTAGAAGTAGATCGACCGGATGAAGCCGTGGTCGACCGGGCCCAGGACGTCGACCCCCTCGCCCTCGAGGCGGGCCTGGGCCACCGTCAGCTCCTCGACCGAGGCCAACTCCATGGCGATGTGCTGGGCCCAGTCGGGGTTGGTGCCCTGGACCACCTCACCCTCGCTGGCCACGTCGAAGAAGGCCAGGTAGCTGTGATCGGCCAGCTCGAAGAACAGGTGGCAGTGGGGGTCGTGGGCCTGGGTCGACGGCACCCGGTCCTGGACGATGACATGGGCCAGGGGCAGATCGAGCAGCTTCTCGTAGAACCGGGCCGTCTCCCCCGCATCCCGACACCGGTAGGCGATGTGGTGCATCTGACGGATCTCCATCTACCGAGTCTCGCGCTGGCGTTGCCGCTCGACCAGCGCCAGGATCCGCTCGTCGTAGCGGCGGGCGATGACCGACCAGTCGAACCGCTCCATGGCGTTGGCCAGACCGAGGGTGGCCCGGCGCCGGTGGGGGAACGACACCAGGGCCGAGCTGAGGGCGGTGCCGAAGGTGCCGGGCTCGTAGAACACGGCCTCGTGCCAGTCGCGGGGGATCAGGTCGGGGTAGCTCAGGGCCTTGGGCAGCAGGGGCACGCAACCGGCGGCGATGGCCTCGACGACGGCGATGCCGAAGAACTCCTGGCGGGCGCAGCTGACCACGATGTCGGCCCGGGCCAGGGCCATGCGGTACCGGGCCGGGTCGAACGGGCCCACGGCCAGGACCCGGGCTCCGAAGGTCTGAACGATCTGCTGGCGGGCCTCGGCCGCCGCCCCCGAGAAGCCGGCCGGATCCTCACCGGCCAGGATGAGGCCGAACTCGTGTCCGGCCTGGGCCGCTCCGACCAGAGCCCGGGCGAAGGCGGCCGGATCCTTGTCGGCCTCCCAGCGATGGGGCCACAGGATCACGGGCGGTCCGGGCGGGACCGGAACCTCGGGCAGGGCCAGGATTCCGGCCACGTCGACCCCGACCGGCTCGACCACGAATCGCTTGGTCACGTCCTCCATACGGGGGAGATGGCTCTGGTCGGGCAGCTGCTTGAGCCAGGCCTCGAGCCGATCGATAACCCCGTACAGGTGGAACGGCGAATTGAACCACACCTCGTCGGCGGCCGCCCACGACAACCAGTTGTGGAGGGCCGAATCCTGGTCGACGGCCGACTCGGTGGGATAGAGCAGCTGGCTCTCGTGCTGGTAGATCACCACCGGCACGGTCGACAACGAGCGCCGCAACAGCCCGAGCAGTTGGGCCACGTCGACCAGGCCGCTGATCACGAGCACGTCGGGCCGGCCGTTGCCCCGCATCCAGCTCTCGATCAGGTCGGCCAGGGGCACGGCGCCGCCCCGCAGCCGCCAACGCCAGAGCTCGCCGGGAAGGCCGAGCACATGGACGTCGTGGTTGCTGGCGGCCTGGAAACCCTCGGCCCACCGACGGTGGGATCCGTCGAACCAGGGTTCGACCAGAAGGAGCTTGAGCGGGTTCACGGCGATGGCCGATGGTAGCGACGCTCGACCCGGGGCCCGATCACGGTCGTGATCTCGTAGTTGATGGTCGACAGCGCCGCCGCCATGTCGTCGGCCGTCACCTCGGCCTCTCCCTGCCGGCCCAGGATCACGGCCTCGTCGCCCGGCGCCACCCCCTCGTCCCCGCAGTCGACCAGGGTCTGGTCCATGGTGACCACGCCCAGGATCCGACGCCTCTCACCCCCGATGAGAACCCTGCCCTGTTCCCACCAGCCTCGACGGAGGCCATCGGCGTAGCCGACGGGGATGGTGGCGACGGTGGTGTCGACCGGAACCGCGCGGCGCAGCCCGTAGGACAGTGCGGTCCCGGCCGGAACCCGCTTGACGTGGGACACCGCCGTCCGCCACGACAGGGCCGGTCGCAGGTCGACCCCGGTGGCGACCGCCGGTGACGGCGCCAGGCCGTACAGACTCAGGCCACAGCGGACCAGGTCGTAGTGGCTGCGGGGGTGGGCCAGCACCCCGGCCGAGTTGGCCGCATGGCGTTGCCGGACCCCGATCCCGGCCCGGTCGAGGTCGGCCAGGACGGCCTCGTAGCGGTCGAGCTGTTCGTCGGTGGCCGGGTGGTCGGGATCGTCGGCACAGGCCAGGTGGGTCCACACCGAGCCCAGACCGAGGCGCCCGGTCTCCCCGATCTGGCGGGCCAGGGCCACCGTCTCATCGGGTCGACAGCCGACCCGACCCATGCCCGTATCGACCTTGAGATGCACCGTCATGCCTCCCACCCGAGCCGCCGCCATCGCCCCGGCGGGCGAGTAGAGGGTCGGGTCGAGCCCGGCCCCGGCCGCCGCCTCGAACTCGGTCGGCCCGGGTTCGGACAGGACCAGGATGGGCTCGGCGAACCCGGCCTCGCGCAGCGCCACCCCCTCCCCCACCTGGGCCACGGCCAACCAGGTGGCCCCGGCGGCAACAGCGGCGTCGGCCACGGCGGCGGCGCCGTGACCGTAGCCGTCGGCCTTGACCACGGCACACAGCTCGGCGTCGGGAGCCAGAGCCCGCATGGTGGCGACGTTGGCGGCGACGGCGTCGAGGTCGACATCGACCCAGGATCTGGCGTGAACGGTCATCGGCACCTTCGGCTCGACTTCGGCATCGACTCGGGCTTCAACTCAGCTTCAACTTCCGGCTTCCGGCTTCGGCATCAGCCCGGGCCGGAACGGTAGCGGGCCACGAGATCGGGGAGATCCCCGGCGACCAGACCACGCCGCCGACCGAGCCCGGCGGCGGCACCATGCAGCTCGGCCCCCAGTCCGGCGGCTCGGAACGGGTCGAGACCGAGGGCCAAGCCGGCCCCGATGATCCCGGCCAGGACGTCGCCCGAGCCGGCGGTGGCCAGGCGTTCGTCCCCCGCCGCCGACAGGAGGACCCGACCATCGGGGTGGGCCACCACCGTGGTCGGTCCCTTGAGCAGGATCACGGCCCGGAGCCGGGCTGCCGCAGCCCGGGCCTCGGCCGGTCGATCGACTCCCGGAGCCCGACCGAGCAGCCGGGCCAGCTCGCCGTCATGGGGGGTGAGCACGGCCGGCACCGTCCGCTCGGCCAGCACGGCCGGGGCCGCGGCCACGGCATCGAGGGCCCCGCCGTCGAGCACGAGCGGGCGATCACGGGTGGCCACGACCACGTCCTGCACTGCGGTCAGGGCGGCCTCGGTCGGCAGGAGGCCGGGACCGACCACCAGGGCCCCGAACCGGTCGGCGCCCTCGGAGACGGCGGCCGCCCATCCCACCTCGGGCACGGGTCGCACGACGGCCTCGACCGGGAGCGGCGGACCGGCGGCGGCCAGACCGGGGACCGACACGGCCCCGTAGCCGGCTCCGGCCCGGAGGGCGGCGGCCACGGCCAGGGCGGGGGCGCCGACCATGGTGGCGTGGCCGCCGACGACCCACACCGCGTGTCGCCACTTGTGGGCGTCGACGCCCCGCCGGGGCCAGGCGTCGGCCACGTCGGTGCGGTCGAGCAGCCAGGCCCGGGCCCGTTGCTCGACCAGGGTTCGGAGCCCGATGTCGGCCACCGTGACCGGGCCGGTCCGCCACCGTCCCGGGGCCAGGAGGAGGCCGGGCTTGCGGGCGGCGAACGTGACGGTGGCGTCGGCCCGGACCGCCCCGTCGGCCGCGGCGCCGGTCAACCCGTCGACCCCGGAGGGGATGTCAACGGCCAGGATCGGCGTCCCCCCGACGGCGGGGGCGGTGTACGCCCCCCTGAACCCGGTGCCGTAGGCGGCGTCGACCACCAGATCGGCCCGGGCCACCAGGGCCGGGGGAACGGACCCGGTTGCCTCGACCACGGCACAACGCAGACCTTGGCGCTCGAGCAGCCGGGCCGCCACCCGGCCGTCGGCGCCGTTGTTGCCCTTGCCCGCGATCACCAGGACCCGGGCCCCGTACCGGCGGCCGAGCATGCCGACGGCGGCCCGGGCCACGGCCCCGGCGGCCCGGGCGATGAGTTCGTCGAGACCCTCCGGGGCCTCGTCGTCCACCGCCGCCATCTCGGCCGGCGTCACGACCGGTTCCATCAGCCGGCCCCGTCCCCGGCGCGCCAGGGCCCGGTCATCGTCAGCCCTGGAGCCAGCGGGCGGCCACGTCCATGATGGGAGCGGTCAACAGATCGACGGTGGCCACGTCGGCCAGGAGGTCCTCCCGGAACGACGGCTGGCGCTCGGTGACCACGTCGACCAACTGGCGATAGCGGTTGCGGTAGCCCTGCAGCACCGACCGGGCGGTGGCGGCGTCGACCGACTCGACCAGCTTCAGGTGGCACAGGGTGAGGCCGGTGGTGTGGGCGTCCTTGACCTCGGGAACGATCAGCACCACCCGGCCATCGGTCCCGACGGTCACGAAGGGCTCGCGCTCGACCGCCACCCGGTGTTTGGTGCCCCGAAGGGTCGGATCCCGCTCGACCCGTGACTCGATGCCCTGGGCGATGCCGCCCTTGTCGACCACGTACAACCGGCCATCGGCGTCGGGCTCGCCTTCGACCCGGTAGCGCGTGTAGCCGACGACGTCGGCCACGGCCGGGGTGATTGCGGCCAGCGTCCGCAGCGAGCGGTACGACAGCCGGTCGCGGGGACAGCCGGTCTCCAGCACGTGCTGGATGACGGCGGCCTGGAGCAGGCTCTCGTCGGCCCGGCTGATGCCCACGGTGACGGTCTTGGCCTGGTGTTTGATGGCGTCGACGGGGCGGGTCAATTCCTCGATCCCGGCGGTCAGGGCGGCGGCCAGGTCCTCGACCACCACGCCCGGCGTCCCGACCTTGCCGAAGGCCACCTGGTATCCCTCGAGGGGGCTCTGACCGGCGGCGAAGCGGAGGAGGGTCGACAGTCGGACCGCGGTCGAAGCCTCCATGTGGCCGTTGTACAGCCCCTGCTGGAGGCCGGCGAAGAACTGCTGAGCGTGAGGGCCGATCTCCCGCCCGAACCGCTCGAACCAGTCGGTCCCCGTGGACCCCACGTAGCCCTCGATGGCGCCCCGGGCCTCCCGCAACGGACGAGCGGAGGCGTCGATGGCGAGGGCGGCCTCGTAACCGAACAGGTGGCCGACCACGGTCGAGAGCACGAACGCCAGGCGGGGGTGGACCTCGGGCACCGCGATCACGTCGAGAGCGGCCGTGAACCGGTTCTCGCCCTCGGTGGCGATGACGATGGGAGCGGCCTTGTGGGCCCGGAAGATGCCGACCTCCTTGGCCACGTCGTCGGCGTTGGAGCCGACCAGACCGGCGGCGCAGACCACGATCATGGGCTCCGACGACAGATCGATGTGCTTCTTGTCCTCGGTCACATCGGAGGCGATGGCCTTGTAACACAGCTCCGACAGCTTGATCCGGATCTCCCGGGCCGCCACCACGTTGGCCCCGTTGCCCACGATGGCCCAGTAGCGCCGGCTGGGGGCGTGCCGGTTGGCGGCGGCGGCGATGGCGGGCCGCAGGCCGAGGGTCTTGGTCATGGCCTCGGGCATGGCGGCCAGGCCATCCAGCACCGAGCGCCGGTGCTCCGGGGTGACGGTGACGCCCTCGATCCGCTCCGACAGGGCATGGGCCAGCAGGAAGCCGGCGGCGATCTGGGAGTAGAAGGCCTTGGTCGAGGCCACGCTCATCTCGACGTCGCGGCCGTCGGAGGTGAACAGGACTCCGTCGGCCTTGTCGACCAGGTCCGAACCGCGGCGGTTGACGATGGCCAACACGATGGCGCCGCGCCCGCGGACCAGGTCGACGGTGCGGTTGGTGTCGGTGGTGGTGCCCGACTGGCTGATGGCCACCACCAGCGTGTCGCTCATGTCGTCGCGGAGGTGGAAGCCGGACAGCTCGGTGGCGGTGATGGCCCGGACGGCGACGGCCGAACCGGCGAGGGCGTCGGCGATGGCGGTGGCCACCGCTTCACCGGCCACCGCCGCCGTGCCCTGGCCGATGACCTCGACCCGACGGACGGCACCCAACCGGGCCTCGACCTCGGCCGGGAGGGATTCGGCCGGGAGGCGGACGGTTCCGTCGACCAGGCGACCCCGCAGCGTCTTGCGGAACGACGACGGGGCCTCGGAGATCTCCTTGAGCAGGAAGTGGGGCGCGTCGCCGCGGTCGATGTCGCGGGTGGTGACCGAGGGGCGGGCCAGTTCGGGCTGGTCGACCGGGAGCGGGGTGCCGTCGTAGGCGGTGCGGGTGATCCCCTCCCGCTCCCCCGCCCGCGCCGCCGACAGCCGCAGGATCTGGCCCTGGCTGGCCGTGGGGTTGGACGGATCAGCCGGCGTCTCGCCGTCCATCCGCAGGTAGGAGGCCGAGTCCTCGACCACGCCGTAGGGCTCGGAGGCGACCACGAAGGCGTCCTCGGCCAACCCGACGTAGACCCCCTGGCCGCTTCCCCGCAGGGCCAGGTGCAGGTCGCCGGGGGCCTCGGCCGTGCTGATGCCGATGGCCACCGACCCCTCGAGCTGGGTCACCGTGGAGCGGACCGACTCGTCGAGGTCGAGGCCCGAGGCCAGGGCCCGGCTGACCATGGTGGGGATGACCTTGGCGTCGGTGGTGATCTCACCGGCGAGGGCCAGACCGTCGGCCGCGATGAGGTCGGCGAAGTTGTCGACGTCGCCGTTGAGCACGGCCGAGACGTAGGGCCGATCGACGCCGTCGGTCTCCTCGGAGTTGACCGGGTGGGCGTTGGGCTCGGAGATGATGCCGACCGAGGCCCACCGGGTGTGGGCCAGGACGGTGGCCTCGGCCGCTTCGCCGGCGATGGCCATCTGGAGCAGCTCGTCGGTGGCGATGGCGCTGCGCATGGAAGCCGTGTTGTCACCGAGCTCACCGATCTCGGCCGCCGCCTTGTAGACGAACAGCAGGTGCCCGGCCGGGGTCCGGACCGAACCGTCGGTGAACAGCGGATCATCGGTCCGGGTCGCCAGCAGGGCGGCGGCCGGACCCTGGTCCAGGTCGAGCCCGTGGTTGCGGACCAGCACCTGGAGCCCGGCCGAGTCCCGGCCCCGCACCTCGAGGCGGTCGAGGTTGCTGAGCGCCTGCTGGATGCTGAACAGGCAGGCGGTGGCGGCCGGGGTCGGCTCCGAACCGCCCAGGGCCACGACCTCCCGGGCCGCCCGCAACCGGTCCCGCTCGAGCGACCAGAGCGCGTCCTTCATGCGGATGAGGGCGGCGTTGACCTCCTCGAGGGTCCCGAGGCGATCACCTTCGGACTCGAGCAGGGTCTCGGTCTCGGAGATGGCGTCGTTGATGCGCCCCACGGCCCCGGCCACGCCGGGGATGAGGGTGCGGTCGTCGAGCAGCGCCCGCAGACCGGGCTCGCCCCGGAGTTCATGGTCGACGTGAGCCACGGACTCGATGACCTCGTCGGTAAGCCACAGCAGATCCTGGGACCCGGGGGCCGGCAGGGCCGCCACCACCGCCTCCAGGCGGGCCAGCAGGTCCGACCCCTGAGGGACGGGCCGACTCGAACGGCGGCGGACGATGGCGATGATTCCACACATGAGTAGGGGTTCCCTCGGCGCTCGTGGTTCAACCGAGGAGTGTAGGAGCGCCCGGTACCCACTCCGGGGGCGGGCAGAAGTACCTGATCGGCGGGGCCGACGCCGAGCGGGACCCGAAAACGGCGACGACCGACGGTGGAGACCGTCGGTCGTCGCGAGACGCTGGTTTGGCGGAACCAGCCCGGTCGGGCCGGGCGTCCGGTGCTAGCGCTTGGAGTACTGGGGAGCCTTGCGGGCCTTCTTGAGGCCGTACTTCTTGGACTCCTTCTTCCGGGGATCCCGGGTGAGAAGACCGGCCGACTTGATGGCGGGGCGGCTCTCGTCATCGATCTGGACCAGGGCCCGGCTGATGCCGAGCCGGAAGGCCCCGGCCTGACCCGACAGGCCACCGCCGTTCAGGGTGACCGAGATGTCGTAGCTCTCCTCGACCTCGGCCAGCCGCAGCGGCTCGGTGATGAGCTGCCGGTGGATGTCGGACGGGAAGTAGTCGTCGAACTCACGCCCGTTGGCCGTGATCTTGCCGGTCCCGGGCATGACCCGGACCCGGGCGATGGCCCGCTTGCGACGGCCGGTGGTCTGGATGGCAGTGCTCATGACGATCAGCTTTCTCGCCGGGCGCCGGTGATCTCGAGCGGAGCCGGCTTCTGGGCCTGATGAGGATGGACGGGACCGGCGTAGACCTTCAGCTTGCGGGCCTGGGCCCGGCCGAGCCGGTTCTTGGGCAGCATGCCCTCGATCGAGCGGCGCACCGTGTCGGCCGGCTTCCGGGCCAGCGACTCCGAGTAGGTGCGGGAGGTCAGGCCACCGGGGTAGCCCGAGTGATGGTGAACCATCTTCTGCTCGGCCTTGTTGGACGTCAGCACCACCTTGTCGGCGTTGATGACGATCACGTGGTCGCCCATGTCCATGTGGGGGGCGAAGGTGGGCTTGTGCTTGCCGCGCAGCACCCGGGCGATCTCCGTCGCCATGCGACCGAGCGTCATGCCCTCGGCGTCGACGATGAACCAGTCGCGCTGCACATCTGCTGCTTTGGGGGAGTACGTCTTCACGGTTGACTCTTCGGTTCGGAACGGGCGGTGCTGCGGTCCTGGCGACGGCCCGGGGCGTCGCCGAGGGGGCCGAGCGGACACGGCGGCAAAATGCCGACTCCTCAGCTTAGGGGCTGCTCGGTCCGGTCCCACCCCCGTGGCGGGCGGTCGCCGAGTCGGGTCGACCGATAAGTCGATGGTCGGACGGGCCCCGACCGGCGATCATGGAGCCATGGCCCATCTCACCACCGAACAGCTGGAAGCGGGCGCCGAGGCGGTCCACAACGCCCCCGCCGACAACGGCACCGTCGAGCTCCTGGTGCGCCGACCCGAGATCGACGAGCGGGAGGTCCTCGACGAAGCCACCCTCGTCGTGGGCGAGGGTCTGGCCGGCGACAACTACCTGCAACGGGGCAACGCCAAGGCCGAGGACGGCCGGGCCCATCCCGAGGCCCAGCTCAACCTGATGAACGCCGGCGCCATCGACCTGGTGGCCGACGGCGACAAGGACCGTTGGCCCCTGGCCGGCGACCAGCTGTTCGTCGACCTGAACCTGTCGACCGGGAACCTGCCCACCGGCACCCGCCTGGCCATCGGCTCGGCCGTCATCGAGGTGTCGGCCAAGCCCCACACCGGGTGCGCCAAGTTCGCCCAGCGGTACGGGATGGACGCCGCCCGCTGGGTCAACTCCGACAAGGAGCAGCGGTACCGGGGCATCAACGCCATGGTGATCCAGGGCGGGACCGTCCGCCGGGGTGACCGCATCACCAAGCTCGATCCGGCCGACTGAGCGGCTCCGGTCCGGGCCCGAACCGGCCCGAGCCGTTCGACGTGGAGGCCCGTCGCGCCCCAAGATGGGCGGATGATCCATGATCGGCCCGACCTGCCGCTGTCGCACCTGCGGGTGCTGGATCTGACCATCGCCCGGGCCGGGCCGACCTGCGTCCGCCAGCTGGCCGACTGGGGGGCCGACGTCATCCGGATCGAGCCCCCGTCGGACCAGGACGACCTGACCGGCAGCGGTCGCCACGGCCCCGACTTCCAGAACCTCCACCGCAACAAGCGGGCCATGACCATCAACCTCAAGCACCCCGAGGGCAAGGCGCTGTTCTTCCGGCTGGTCGAGGGGGCCGACGTGGTGGTCGAGAACATGCGGTCCCAGGTCAAGCACCGGTTGGGGGTCGACTACGAGGCCTGCGCCACCGTCAACGAACGGATCGTCTACGCCAGCATCAGCGGGTTCGGCCAGGACGGCCCCTACGGGCACCGGGCCGGGGTCGACCAGATCGCCCAGGGCATGGGCGGCCTGATGTCGATCACGGGGCTCCCGGGGCAGGGCCCGGTCCGGGTCGGGGTTCCCATCGCCGACCTGGCCGCCGGCATGTACCTGGCCCTCGGCGTCATGATGGCCATCACCGAGCGCGACCGCCCCGGGGGGTCGGGTCGGGGCCAGTGGGTCCACACCTCGTTGCTGGAGGCCCAGGTCGCCATGCTCGACTTTCAGGCCACCCGGTGGACCATGGACGGCGAGGTCCCACCCCAGGCCGGCAACCACCACCCCACCGGCATCCCGATGGGGACGTTCCCGTCGGCCGACGGGCTGGTCAACGTGGCCGCCCCCGGCGGCGACAAGTGGCGCGACTTCTGCCGACTGATCGGGGCCGGGCACCTTCTAGAGGACGAGCGCTTCGCCCGGGCCCGGGGCCGGTCCGAGCACCGCGACGAACTCAACGAGACGATCGCCGCCCACACCGAGCGACAGCCGACCGCCCACTGGGTCGAGGTGTTGAACGAGGCCGGCATCCCCTGTGGGCCGGTCTACACCATCGACGAGACCTTCGCCGACCCCCAGGTCCGGCATCTGGAATTGGCCCAGTCGGTGGACCATCCGGCCCTGGGCCCGATCGACATCGTCCGCAACGCCGTCAACCTGACCCGGACCCCGGGGCATCTGTCGGCCCCGTCCCCCGAACCAGGTCAGCACACGGCCGAGATCCTGGCCGAGTTGGGCCTCGACGCCGCCGACCACGACCGCCTGGCCGCCGACGGCGCCGTCTGAGCCCGCAGCGCCCCGGCCGATGCCGACTCGCCGACCATCATCCGACCCCGCCCCCTGCTGATCGAGGAGCGCCCGTGACCGTGACCGACCTGGAGCTGTCCACCCCCTACATGGAGGCCCGCGTGGCCGATGGCGTGGGCTGGATGACCTTCAACAACCCCGACCGGCGCAACGCCATGAAGCTGGAGATGAACGAGGCCGTGGTCGAGATCCTGGCCGCGTTCCAGGCCGACGACGCCGTCCGGGTCGTGGTCATGCAGGGTGCGGGCGACAAGGCCTTCGTGTCCGGGGCCGACATCTCCGAGTTCGAGCAGCACCGGTCCACCCCCGAGGGCCGGGCCCACTTCGACGCCGTGGCCGCCGCCGCCGGGCGGGCCTTCGCCGACCTCGACAAGCCGCTGATCGCCAAGATCCGCGGCTTCTGTATGGGGGGCGGGCTGGCCACGGCCCTCAACGCCGACATCCGCATCTCGGCCGACGACGGCCAGTTCGCCATCCCGGCCGCCCGACTCGGCCTCGGCTACGGGTTCGCCGGGATCCAGAAGCTGGTGTCGCTGGTCGGCCCGGCCCTGGCCTCGGAGATCATGATGACGGCCCGCCGGTTCACGGCGGCCGAGGCGGCGGCCATGGGCCTGATCAACCGGGTGGTCCCGGTGTCCGACCTCGACGACGCCGTGGCCGAACTGGCGGCCCAGATCGCGGCCAACGCCCCGCTCACGGTGGGGGCGGCCAAGGCCGCCATCGCCGAGGCGGTCAAGGACCCGGACCGACGGGATCTGGACCGGGTCGAGGCCCTGGTCGAGGGCTGCTTCCAGAGCGAGGACTACATCGAGGGTCGCCGGGCGTTCCTGGAGAAGCGCACTCCCGAGTTCAAGGGCCGCTAGGTACCCGGCCGGGGACCGCCCCCGACCTCGACCCGGGTTCAGGCCGGGTCCAGGTCGGCCGCCTCCCGGTAGGGGGTCATGTCCATGTCGGGGTAGCGCAGACCGACGTCGTGCAGTGTCTGCTCGTTCCAGTACGGATCGCCGGGCTTCGGGAAGCCGAACAGGTTGCGCTGGTCGACGCTGCACCGGGGCAGGAACTCCTGCCACGTCGGCCCGGTGGCGTGGTTGGGCCAGGCCACCTTGCCCGTCCACGACGGACCGCGGGCCTCGAAGTCGAGCAGCAGGGTGAACCGGGACCGGCCCTCGGCCCCGAACTCGGTGGCCCGGTGGAACACGTCGGTCCGGTACAGGAGCACCGTGCCGGCCGGTCCCACCACCGGGACCTCGACCTCGGCCAGGGCGCCGTCGGGCAGAGCGGTGAACCGGCCTCGCTCGTTGCGTTCAAGGACGAGGGGGAGGTGGGCGGTGTGGGCCAGGGGCACGATCTTGGTCGGGGCGTCGTTCTCGTCGACGTCGGACAGCAGGGTGAAGGTGGTGACCTGGCGGCCCACCCCGTCGGCCCGGGGCACGACCAGCGTGTGGTTGGCGTAGTCGCGGTGATGGGGCTGGTCGTAGCGGGTGGCGCCGGCGTACTTGGCCCACAACTCCACCTTGTACAGGGAGAGGTCGTCGGTGCCCAGGTAGCGGGCCACGGCGTCGACCAGATCGGGATGGAAGCAGAGCCTGGTCAGATCCCAGGAGACGAAGGGGAAGTCGGTGACGATGCCGGCGAAGGCACTGGCCGCCAGCCGGGGGTGGGCCGACGGGTCGGCGAAGAACTCCTCAGGCCGGGGATGGTGGTCCCAGATGCCCTCCCGGGCCGCCGCCACCTCCTCGGCCGACAGGACCCCCTCGACGATGGTGAAACCCTGCTGGTCGAGTTCGGTCAAGGCCTGATCGGGGATTCTCACCGGTTGTCCTCCTCGCCCATCCGGGGCGGATGCCCGCTCGCGACAGGCTAGATGGCCTGGGCGCCCGGCGGTCTGGAGCCCCCGGGTCGGCCCCGGTCGGGGGCGGAAGGCGACGGTCGCCCTCCGTCCGCTAACTTGCTGGGTCATGGCACCGACTATTGGTCTCTGTTTTCACCGGGAGGCTTCGGCGGAGTCGGTCGTCGGCGAGGCCAAGGCGGCTGAAACGGCGGGCTACGACGAGTTCTGGGTGATCGAGGATTGTTTCTACACCGGCGGCGTCTCGCTGGCGGCGGCGGCCCTGGCCGCCACGGACCGGATCGGGGTGGGTATCGGCATCATGCCGGCCGTGGCCCGCAACCCGGCCGTCACGGCGATGGAGATCGCCACCCTGGCCAATCTCGGCCCGGGCCGGTTCCACGCCGGCATCGGGCACGGGGTCCAGGAGTGGATGGCCCAGATCGGGGCCAAGCCCGACTCACCCCTGACCACGCTGGAGGAGACCCTGGCCGCGGTCAAGGCACTCCTGGCCGGTGAAGAGGTGACGGTGGAGGGCTCGGCCGTAACCCTCGACGGCGTGGCCCTCGAGGCCCCACCCGACCCGGTCCCCCTGGTATCGGCCGGCGTCCGTGGACCCAAGTCGCTGGCCCTGTCCGGCCGCTGCGCCGACGGGACGATCCTGGCCGACTACTGCCCGGCCGAGTACGTGCGCTGGGCTCGCAAGCAGATCGGGTCCGGGGGCGGAGGCGCCGACCATCGGGTCACCGTGTTCGCCTCGGCTGCGGTGTCACCCAACGGGACCAGCGCCCGGCGGGCCATGGCCCCCCACCTGGCCGCCCTGTGCGAGAACCCGCCGCCCTCGCTCGAGATGGCGCCCTTCTTCGAGGAACTGGCCGAGCGGGCGGCCGAGTCGACGTGGCTCGACGCCGTGCGGGCCATGCCCAACGACTGGTGGAGCCAGATCGCCCCCGTCGGGTCGCCCGAGGATGCGGCCACCTACCTGTCGTCGGTGGCCGACGCCGGGGCCGACGCCATCGCCATGTTCCCGGACCCCACCAACCCGATCACGGCGAGCTCGTTGATGGCGTCGCAGGTGCTGCCCCTGCTCAGCTGACCGGTCGGTTGGTCGGTCGGGCCGGGACCCGGGCCGCACCGCATCCTGCCACCTAGAGGGCCTTGCCCGGATTGAAGCGGCCGTCGGGGTCCAACAGATCGCGCACCGCCCGCTGCACGTCGAGCTGAATGGGGTCGAGCTCCTGATCGAGGTAGGCCCGCTTGAGGGTCCCGACCCCGTGCTCGGCCGCGATCGTGCCACCCAGTTCGAGTGAGAGGGTGATGATCTCGTCGAAGGCGGCCCGGGTGCGGGCCACCTCGTCGGGGTCGGCGCCGTCGAACACCAGGATCGGGTGCATGTTGCCGTCGCCGGCGTGGCCCACCGTCGGCAACAGCACCCGGTGTCGTTCGGCGATGGCGGCGATGCCGGCCAGCAGCTCGGGCAGCCGCTCCCGGCGGACGGCGACGTCCTCGGGCAGGAGGGACTTGCCCAACCGTTCCAGCGCCGGCCACACCTTGCGCCGCACCTCGACCAGCATCTCCCCCTCGTGGGGGTCGTCGACGTGGTGGACGAAGGTCGACCCGTGGGACCGACACAGTTCGGCCATGGCGGCGATGGCCTCCGCCGCCCCCTCCCCCTCCGACTGGATGAGCAGCAGGCAGGCGGCGTCGACGTCGAGATCCATACGGAAGGCGGCCTCGACATGACGTAGCGAGGCCCGGTCGAGGATCTCCAACATCGAGGGGTCGTGGCCCCGGCGGAAGACGTCGACGATCGCCTCACCGGCGGGGGCCAGCTGATCGAAGTAGGCCACGGCGGTGGCCGGGGTCGGTGGGGCCGGAACCAGCCGCAGGGTGATCTCGGTGGTGATGCCGAGCGTGCCCTCCGATCCGACGAACAGTCCGGTCAGGTCGAGGCCGGTGGTCGACTTGATCGTGCTGCGCCCGGTGCGCAGGACCCTGCCGTCGGCCAGGACGACCTCCAGGCCCATGACGTAGTCCCTGGTCACCCCGTACTTCACACAGCACAGGCCTCCGGCGTTGGTGGCCACGTTGCCGCCGATGCTGCTCATGTCGACCGACGCCGGATCGGGCGGGTAGAAGAGGCCTCGGGCCGACACCTCACGCTTGAGGTCGGCGTTGACGACCCCGGGCTGGACCCGACACCAGCGGTTGATCTCGTCGATCTCCAGGACCCGGTTCATCCGGTGAAGGGACAGGATGACGCAGCCGTCGACGGCGTTGGCGGCGCCGGTCAGGCCGGTGCCGGCCCCCCGGGCCACGATCGGGACCCCGGCGGCGTTGGCCGCCTCCACGGTGGCCACCACCTCGTCGGTGGTGCGGGGCACGACGAGGACCGCCGCCGTGCCCCGGCTCTCGAAGAAGGCCCGGTCCTGGCTGTAGGCCTCGACGACGTCGGCGTCGGCCTGGAGGCGGTCGGCGGGTAGTCGTCGGTGAAGCTCGTCGATCAGCACGCCGTCCACGGTACGGGCCCGGGCCGACGCCGGTCCGATCGGTACCGGCTCCGAGGGCGCCGGCCGTCGTCGGCCGGGGACGATCAGCCCTCGATGCGGTAGAGCTCGGCCGCGTTGTCGTGCATGATCCGGCGGATCTCGTCGTCGTCGAGTCCGGCCAGGGTCGTGGCCAGCCGGTCGTCATCGCGGGGGTACAGGCAGGTGGGGTGGGGGAAGTCGGTCTCGAACATGACCGAGGCGGCACCCAGGTAGTCGACGGCCGGTCGGACCGTCGTCCGCTCGAACCAGAAGGTGCCGTAGAACTGGCGACGGAAGTAGTCGGAGGGGGCCAGCGACAGGTCCGCCAGTTCGTTGGGCGCGGTCTCGAGCAGTTGGTGGTCGAGGACCTCGAGGAAGAACGGCAACCAGCCGATGCCGCTCTCGACCGACACGAACTTGAGGTCGGGGAACCGTTCGGGGACGCCGGAGTAGATCAGGTTGCCCACCGTGCGGGCGTTGCCCATGAACAGGTTGGCCGATCCCACCGCCAGCTTCCGCTCCGGCCCGAACGAGGGCCAGGGCGCCTTGCCGAAGAAGTCCATGTTTCCCTTGGACGAGCCGATGTGGAAGTTGACCGGCATGGCCAGGTCGGAACAGGCGGCCCACACCGGATCCCACTCGGGCAGGGCCATGTCCGGTAGGCCCGCCTCTTCGGGGTTGGCGCAGGTGACGATGCCGCGCAGGCCGTTGCCGTGTGCCCGCTCGATCTCGGCCACCGCGGCGTCGAGGTCCCACCACGGCAGGAGGGCCATCCCGAACACCCGCTGGCCGGTGTCGTTCTGGAACTCGGCCAGGGCGTCGTTGTAGATCTGGACGCTGAGCAGCCGGAGGGCGGCATCGGGCGATTTCAGGAAGTTCTGGTTCCCGAACCCGGCCACGTTGGGGTACATGATCTGGGCCCGGATCCCCAGCGTGTCCATCATGGCCACCCGGGCCTCGGCGTCGTAGCTGGCCCGATGGACCATGTCGTTGTCGAGGTCGAAGAAGGCGGTGCCCGTGATCTTGGCGCCGTCGGTGTCGATGACGGAGGAGGCGATGGGCAGCCCGATGGCGATGTCGGTGTCGAACCACCAGCGGCGCCGTCCGTTGCGTTCGGTCATCTGCGGCACGCGGTCGCGGTAGGCCGCCGGGGCCCGTGAGGTCCACAGGTCGTAGGGCTCGGACCAATGGGTGTCGGTGTCGATGATGCGCAGATCGGCGGGTAGCGCCATGGCAGGTCCTCTCGCCGGGCGGCCGGCCGAGGTGGCCTGCCCTGGCCGCGATCGTACGGCGCCGACCGACACGGGCTCCACTTCTGTCGACCCCGGTCGACGCCAACCGTCCGACAACCCGAGCCCTTGACTCGAACATATGTTCGATCTACCATGGGCCTCGGCATCCACCACGGACCGCCGCCGAGCCACCGGCCCCACCTCGTTCTCCGCCGTCGAGTGGGCCCGTTATCTCAGGGCTCGGCGGCGGTCCGCTCCAGGTGATGGATCTGCTGCGGTCAGGGGCCCACGTCCCAGAGGATGCGGAAGTAGCGCAGCAGGTCGGGATCGGGGGCGATGCCGTAGGCCTCGAACACGGCCCGGTCCCAACCCGGCCCGTAGTTCCATTCGGTGCTCCACGTCGACACGGCCAGATCGGCCCAGCGATCACCGACCCCGAGCCGCCCCACGTCGACCAGGGCCAGCCAGGAGCCGTCGTCGGCCAGCAGTGTGTTGGGGGCGCAGGGATCGCCGTGGCAGACGACGGGATCCTCGTCCGGCATCTCCCGCTCCAGCCAGGCGACGGCATGGGCCGCCCGTAGCCGGGGGTGGGGGCCGACCGGACGCTCCACCGGCAGCTCACCCGAGGCCAGGCGGCGACGGGCGTCGGCCACCCGTTCCACCGTCCGCCACGAGAACGGGCACCGTTCGATCGGGACCGCCGAGTGCAGGACGGCCAGGCCGGTGCCGAGAGCGGCACAGGCGGTGGCCGGCTCGGCCAGCCACCGGGGGTCCACGGCCGAGCGGCCGTCCACCGCCCGGGTCACCAGCCACGATGCCCCGTCGGCCCGGCCGACGGCCTCGACCTCGGGCACCGGGATCCACCGTCGGGCCCACCGCAACCGGGCCGCCTCGTCCTCGACGCTGGCCCCCGGGTGATCGGGCTGCCACTTCAGGTAGCGCACCGGTGGCTCGCCCACGGCGAAGGTCGTGCCACCGGCTTCGTTGCGCCACACGGCCCGGGTGGGCCGTCCCCGACTCCAGGCCCGCAGCGGCCCGGGGACGGGTACCGGCCCGACCGGCGAACCGGCGACGCTCACGGGGACGACGGCGGCGGCGGGCCGGGGCGGGGCGGGTGGGCCCGCTCGCCGTCGTAGTCGACCTGCCACAGGCACAGGCCCAGCGGCGGGGCCGGCTGGTAGGCGGCGGCCCGATCCCGGGCGGCGAGGGCCCGGGCCATGTCGTCCACCGTCCGCCTGCCCCGCCCGACCGCGACCAGGAACCCGACGATGCTGCGCACCATCTGGTGGCAGAAGGCCGAGCCCTCGATCTCGAAGCGCAACACGTCACCAGGCTCGAGCACGAGCCACCGGGCACCTGTCACCCGCCGAACGAGTGACACCTCGGCGCTGATCGGGCCGTCGCCGTCGTCGCGCCGCTTCGGTCGGCGGCAGAAGGAGGAGAAGTCGTGCTCCCCCACCACCACCTCGGCCGCCGCCGACATGGACTCGACGTCGAGCGGTTCGGGTACCCACCAGGCGGTCCGGGCCAGGAACGGGTCGGGGGTGTCCCGATTCAGGACGGTGTAGCGGTACCGGCGGCCGGTGGCCGAGAACCGGGCCGAGAAGTCCGGGGCCGCCGTTTCGATGTGGCGCAGCACGATCTCGGGTCCGAGCGCGGCGTTGACGCTGCGCCTGACCCGAACCAGGTCGGTGTCCTCGGGTAGGTCGGTCGAGAGGACCTGGCCCCAGGCGTGGACGCCGGCGTCGGTCCGCCCCGACATGACCAGCTCGACCTCCGACCGGGTCATGGTCGACAGGAAGGCCTGGAGTTCACCGACAACGGTGCGGACCCCCGCGTTGGGAGCCAGGCCGCGGAAGTCGGTGCCGTCATAGGCCACCATCATCCGAACCCGCATCGTGAGTCCGAAGCTCGTGCTGGGCCGCCGGCGATCGACGGCGGGCAGCCGGTTAGACGAACTCGATGCGGGCCATCGGGGCGTTGTCGCCCTTGCGGGGCCCGAGCTTGAGCACCCGGGTGTAGCCGCCGGGACGGCTGGCGTAACGGGGACCGACCTCGTCGAACAGCTTGGTCGTCATCTCCACGTCGCCGAGGTAGGCCAGGACCTGGCGGAAGTTGTGGAGCCCGCCCTTCTTGGCCTTGGTCACCATGCGCTCGGCCACCGGCCGCATGGCCTTGGCCTTGGCCTCGGTGGTCACGATGCCTTCGGCGGCGACGAGGGAGGCCACGAGGTTGGCCATCATCAGCTTCTGGTGTTGGGCCGAGCCGCCGAAGCGACGGGCCTTCCGGGGACGACCGGGCATGGTCAGCTCCTTCCGCCGCGCAGCGTCAGGCCGCGCTCGTCCAGCTTGGCGATCACTTCGTCGAGGGACTTCTGGCCGAAGTTGGTGATGGCCAGGAGGTCGTCCTCGGTCTTGGTCAAGAGTTCACCGATGGTGTTGACCTGGGCCCGCTTGAGGCAGTTGCGAGGCCGCTCGGAGAGGTCGAGGTCCTCGATGGGCAGATCCAGGTCCGGCGAACCGGAGGCGGCGGCCGGAGCCTCGCCCAGGGTCAGACCCTCGGGCTCCTCGCTCATCTCCTCCACCAGCTGGATCAGGGATCGCAGGGTGGCGCCGGCCGAGGCCAGGGCGTCACGGGGCAGGATCGAGCCGTCGGTCTCGATGTCGAGGATCAGACGGTCGTAGTCGGTCGACATCTCGACCCGGGTCGGCTCCACCGTCAGCGACACCCGACGGATGGGGCTGAAGATGGCGTCGATGGGGATCACGCCGATGGTCGAGGTCTCGTTGGCCCGAACCGACGACAGCCAGCCTCGGCCCCGGCTCACGGTGAGGTCGATGGCCAGGCGGCCCTTGTCGTCGAGGGTGGCGAGCAGGGCGTCGGTGTTGAGGACCTCGACCTCGGGCGGGCAGGAGATGTCACCGGCGGTGACGACGCCGGGACCCCGGGCGTCGAGGCGCAGGATCACGTCCTCCTCCGACTCGGAGGTGACGACGACATCCTTCAGGTTCAGGATGATGTCGGTGACGTCTTCGAGCACGCCGGTGATGGTGTCGAACTCGTGGAGGGCGTCGTCGAAGCGGACCGAGGTGATGGCGGCCCCCGGGATAGACGACAGCAGGGTCCGGCGCAGGGAGTTGCCCAGGGTGTGCCCGAAGCCGTGCTCCAGGGGGCCGATGGCGAAGCGACCGCGGTTGGTCGCACCATCGTCGAGCTGTTCAACTGTGGGGCGCTGAATGACCAGCATGGAACTTCCTCATGGGTCGGGGGGCGGCGGAGAGAACGGACGGTGACGGAAAGGCGGGCGCCGGCCCTGCGGGCAGCGCCGCAGGCGTCGCCGACTACTTCGAATAGAGCTCGACGATGAGCTGCTCACGGATGGGGACGTCGATCTGCTCCCGGATGGGCTCGGTGTAGACCTTGACCTTGAACTCGTCGTCCCGGTCGAGCCAGGCCGGCGGGGTGCGGTCGAGCACGTCCTTGTTCCACTGGACGATGGCGTTGTCCCGGGTCTTCTCCCGGATCTCGATCACGTCGTCCTTGCGCACACGGTAGGAGGGCACGTTGACCCGCTTGCCGTTGACGTTGACGTGCCCGTGCGACACGAACTGGCGGGCCTGGGGCCGGGTCGAGGCCCAACCGGCCCGGTAGATCACGTTGTCGAGGCGGAGTTCGAGGAACCGGAGCATGTTCTCGCCGGTCACGCCCTTCTTGCGGGACGCCTCGTCGTAGACGCGACGGAACTGACGCTCGTTGAGGCCGTAGGTGAACCGGGCCTTCTGCTTCTCCTGAAGCTGGATCAGGTACTCGCTGTTGTTGTTGCCCCGGCGGCGGGTGCGGCCGTGGATGCCGGGGGGATAGGGCCGCTTCTCCAGGGCGTTGGCCTCACCCCGGGTGCCGAAGATGTTGGTGCCGAGGCGGCGGGAGACGCGGGCCCGGGGGCCGGTGTAGCGGGACATCGATCAGACCCTCCGTCGCTTGGGCGGGCGGCAGCCGTTGTGGGGGACCGGGGTCACGTCCTTGATTCCGGTGACCTCGATGCCGGTGTTCTGGATGGAGCGGATGGCGGTCTCGCGGCCCGAGCCCGGACCCTTGACCTGCACGTCGACCTTGCGGACCCCGTGCTCCATGGCCCGCCGGGCGGCGACCTCGGCCGCCTGCTGAGCGGCATAGGGGGTGGACTTGCGGGAGCCCTTGAAGCCGACGTTCCCGGCCGACGCCCACGACAACACGTTGCCCTCCTGGTCGGAGATGGCGATGATCGTGTTGTTGAAGCTCGACTTGATGTGCGCCACGCCGTGGGTGACGTTCTTGCGCTCCTTGCGACGAGGCCGACGGCCTCCGCTGCTCGGCTTTGCCATGGCTACTTGACCTTCTTCTTGCCGGCGACGGTCTTCTTCGGGCCCTTGCGGGTACGGGCGTTGGTCTGGGTCCGCTGACCACGTACCGGGAGGCCCTTGCGGTGACGGATTCCGGCGTGACAGCCGATCTCCATCTTCCGCTTGATGTCCTGCGACACCTCGCGTCGCAGGTCACCTTCGGTCTTCAGGTTGTTGTCGATCCAGGCCCGGATCCGCATGACCTCTTCGTCGGTCAGGTCCTTGACCCGGGTGCTGCCGTCGACGCCGGTCGCCTCGGCGATCTGGCGCGCCGTGGTGTTGCCGATCCCGAACACGTACGTGAGCGAGATCTGGAGCCGCTTGTCCCGGGGGATGTCGACGCCTGCGATTCGAGCCATCGTTCAGCCCTGCCTTTGCTTGTGACGGGGGTTCTCACAGATGACCATGACCCGCCCGTGGCGTCGGATCACTCTGCATTTCTCACACATCGGTTTGACGCTGGGGCGTACCTTCATCGGACTGGTCTTTCCTGAGACACTCGTGGGGGTGACACGGTCACGGCCACGAGAAGGCCGGGAGCGTGGGTACTGCAATCGAGCCGCCAGGACGGGAGCGCCTGGAGGCGGCTCGGTGCCCTCGGCTCCGCGGAGCCGGGGGCGGTTGTGGGGTCTGCCTACTTGTAGCGGTAGGTGATGCGTCCGCGGGTCAAGTCGTACGGCGTGAGCTCGACCTGGACGCGGTCACCGGGGAGGATGCGGATGTAGTGGCGCCGCATCTTTCCCGAAATGTGTCCGAGAACGGAGTGGCCGTTTTCGAGCTCCACCTTGAACATGGCGTTCGGGAGCGACTCGACCACGGTGCCCTCGAGCACGATCGCATCTTCTTTATGCTTTGGCAGGACAATCCTCCAGAGAAAGGGTTACTTCGGTTTCGTGCCCTATCCCGAGGGCGCGAGAACCAACGTTCTAGTTTAGACCCGGTCGCAACCAGGTCCAACGTGAACCGGCCGCTAGAGGCCGGGTTGCGGGGCCTCGTTGGCCGACTCCAGGGCGCCGTCGATGGCCGCGAACAGCCGCTCCGACACCTCGTCCTCGGTTCCCAGGCCATCGACGACGACCAGCAGTCCCCGGTCGGCGAAGAACTGCAGCACCGGCCGGGTCTCGGTCTCGTACAGACCCAACCGCTGGGCGATGGCCTCGTCGGTGTCGTCCTCCCGGGCCCGGGCCTTCATCCGGGCCGTGACCTCCTCGAGGGGCACCTCGAGGTCGATGGCGGCGTGGAGTCCCTCGTCGCCCATGGCCTCGAACAGACCCTGCGCCTGGTCGGCGGTCCGGGGGAACCCGTCGAGCACGAAACCGGAGGCGGCGGCGTCGGGCTCGGCGATCCGGTTGCGGACCATGGGGATCATGATGTCGTCTCCGACGAGGCCACCCTCGTTCATGATCTTCTCGGCCGCCTGACCGAGTTCGGTGCCGGCGGCCCGCTCGGCCCGCAGGATGTCGCCGGTGCTGATATGGATCATCCCGTAGCGCTCGACCAACCGGGCGCACTGGGTGCCCTTGCCGGCGCCTTGGCGGCCGAAGATGACCAGGCGGATTGGAGTTCCCATGGTGGTGTCTACCTCCGTCCCGACCGCCACGATGCGGTCGAGGCCGTAACCCGGATCCCTACTTGAGGAACCCGTCGTAATTTCGTGCCATCAGTTGCGAATTGATCTGCTTCATCGTCTCCAAGGAGACGCCGACCGCGATCAGAACCGACACCCCGGAGAAGCCGACCAGGCTCGCCGCGCTGTTGGAGCCGGAGCCGAGGAGCCGGGCCAGGGCGGCCGACGGGATCAGCGCCACCACGGCCAGGAACACCGCACCGGGCAGGGTGATCCGGTTCAGGATCCGGGCCAGGTAGCGCTCGGTCTGGGGGCCGGGTCGGATGCCGGGGATGAAGCCACCGGACTTGCGCAACTCGTCGGCCCGGCGCACCGGGTCGAAGGCGATGGCGTTGTAGAAGTAGGCGAACCCGATGATCAGGGCCCCGAAGACCAGGATGTACCCGATGTTGTCGGGCTGGAACAGGTTGTTGCTGATGAAGTTCCGGGTCCGGTCACCCCAGTTGGGGCGCAGCGGGTTGCCGCTGGTGGGCAGCACGTTGGCGATCAGCGACGGCAGCTGGAGGAGCGAGCTGGCGAAGATGACGGGGATCACGCCGGCCTGGTTGACCTTGAGCGGGATGTAGGTGTTGTTGCCGCCGTACTGACGGCGGCCGACCACCCGCTTGGCGAAGTTGACGGGGATCCGACGCTGGCCCTGTTCCACGAACACGATGCCCGCCGTGAGCACCGCCAACAGGACCAGGGCCACCAGCAGCCAGGGCCAGCCCCGGATGGTGTTGATGCGGATCCCGAGGGCCGGAAGGCTGGCCACGACCGAGGCGAAGATGATCATCGACATGCCGTTGCCGATGCCCCGTTGGGTCACCAGTTCGCCCATCCACATGACCAACGCCGTCCCGACGGTCATGCAGGTGACGGCGAGGATCATGCGGCCGGGGCTGGAGTCGGGGAAGAGGCCCACGTCGATGCCGAAGAAGGCCTCCGGGTTCCGGCCGACCAGGAACACGATGCCGGTGCTCTGGACCAGGGCCAGGGCGATGGCGATGTAGCGGGTCCACTGGGTGATCTTGCGCTGGCCCACCGCACCCTGGGACTGCCACTCCTCCAGCTTGGGCACGGCCACGGTCAGGATCTGGATGATGATCGACGCCGTGATGTAGGGGAGGATGCCGAGCGAGAACAGCGACAGCGAGGCCAGGCCGCCGCCGGTGAAGATGCTGAGGTAGCCGAAGATCCCGCCGCTGGTCTCATCCGCCCGCTCCCTCAGGGCCTCGATGGCGTCGAGGCTGACCCCGGGAGCCGGGATCTGCACCCCGAGCCGATACAGGGCCAGGATGAACAGGGTGAACAGGATCTTGCTCCGGAGCTCCGGAGTCCTGAAGATGTTCCTGAGTGTCGACATTGGGCCTCCGACGCCGGCCGTGCTCGGTGGTTGAACGTGTCACCCCGTCCCGTCTCCGGGCCGGGGCTCGCGCTAGCGGTTGGTGAGGGCGTTGCCCTTGGCCGCAGGGCGGACCTTGAACGGCAGGGGCAGCGTCTCCACTGTGCCACCGGCGGCGGTGATCGCGGCCTCGGCACTCTTGGAGAAGGCGTGGGCCCGCACCGTCACCGGCTCGCTGATCTCGCCCCGGCCGAGCACCTTGACCAGGCTGTTCTTGCCCACCAGGCCCCTGGCCAGGAGTGTCTCCGGGGTCACCTCGACCAGGCCCGACTCGACGATGGTGTCGAGGTTGATGGCCTGGTACTCGACCCGGAAGGGGTTGTTGAAGCCCCGCAGCTTGGGCAGCCGCTGCTGGATCGGCAGCTGACCACCCTCGAAGCCGACGGGGATGGTGTTGCGGGCCTTCTGACCCTTGGTGCCGCGGCCGGCGGTCTTGCCGCCCTTGCCGCCGATACCGCGACCGACCCGCTTGCGACGCTTGCGGGACCCTTCGGCCGGCTTGAGATCGTGAACCTTCATGATGCTCCTTGCGACGTCCCGACCAGAGGTCGGGACTCGGGCTGAACGGCGAGGCCGCTCAGGCGTCCTCTTCGGTGACCGAGACCAGGTGCGGGACCCGGGCGATCATGCCCCGGATCTCGGGCCGGTCGGGCAGGGTGTTCGACTTGCCGATGCGACCCAGGCCCAGGGCGCGGAGGCTGCCCCGCTGCTTGGGCTTGGACCCGATGGCGGAACGGATCTGGGTGACCGTGAGCTGACCCATCGTCAGTCCTCCGTGGCCAGCGCCATGGAGCGCTGGCGTTCCTTGTAGGCCTCGAGCATGCCCTTGGGCGTGAACTCGCTGGCGTCGAGGCCCCGCAGGCGGGCGACCTCGTCGGGCCGCTTCAGTCCCCGCAGGGCGTTGATGGTGGCTCGGGCCACGTTGATCTGGTTGGCCGAGCCGAGCGACTTGCACAGCACGTCGCTGATGCCGGCCTCCTCCAGGATGGCGCGGGCGGCGCCACCGGCGATGACGCCGGTACCGGGAGCGGCGGGCTTGAGCAGCACTCGGCCGGCACCCTGTTCCCCGATGATGGGGTGGGTGATGGTGCCGCCGGCCATGGGCACGTCGAACATGAGCCGACGGGCCTCCTCGGTGCCCTTCTGGATGGCGAGGGGCACCTCCTTGGCCTTGCCGTAGCCGAGACCGACCTTGCCGTTCCCGTCGCCGAGGACGACCAGGGCGGTGAAGGCGAAGCGACGTCCGCCCTTGACCACCTTGGCCACCCGGTTGATGGTGATGACCCGGGACTCCCGGCCGTCACCCCTGTCGTTGTTGCGATCGTTGGGTGCCATGGCTGGGACCTCCTAGAACTCGAGTCCGGCGGCGCGGGCGGCATCGGCCAGAGCCGCCACCCGTCCGTGGTAGCGATTCCCGCCCCGGTCGAACACGACGGTGTCGACCCCGGCGGCCTTGGCCCGCTCCCCCACCAGTCGGCCGACGGCGGTGGCGGCCTCGACCGAGCTGGTCGAGTTGCCGTCCCGGACGTCGGCCTCATAGGAGGAGGCGGCGGCCAGGGTCCGGCCCTGGCTGTCGTCGATGACCTGAACGCTGATGTGCCGGTTGGACCGGAACACGGCCAGACGGGGCCGCTCGGTGGTCCCGGTCACCTTCTTGCGCACCCGACGCTGACGGCGGGAGCGCGAGAGCTGGCGGGGGTTGGTCTTGGTGCTCATCGCTACTTACCAGCCTTTCCGGCCTTGCGCAGGACGCGCTCGCCGACGTAGCGGACACCCTTGCCCTTGTAGGGCTCGGGCTTGCGGTAGGCCCGGATCTCGGCCGCGACCTGGCCGACGGCCTGCTTGTCGATGCCGATCACGCCGATCTTGGTCGGCTCGGGCACGTCGAAGGTGATCCCCTCGGGCGCCTCGACCGTGACCGGGTGGGAGAAGCCCAGGGCCAGTTCCAGCTTGCCCGGACCCTTGGCGTTGGCCCGGTAGCCGACGCCGATGATCTCCAGGTCCTTGCGGAACCCCTCGCTCACCCCGACCACCATGTTGTTGACCAGGGCCCGGGTCAGGCCGTGCAGAGCCCGGGACTCCCGCTCGTCGTTGGTGCGGGTCACGGTGACGGTGCCGTCCTCAACCCCGACGCCGATGGCCTCGGGGAGGGTGTGGGTCAGGGATCCCTTGGGACCCTTGACCGTCAGTTCCTGGCCCTTGACGTCGATCTCGACCCCGGAGGGGACGGTGACCGGGGCCTTGCCGATTCGGGACACTTCGGCCTCCTACCAGACGTAGCAGAGGACCTCGCCGCCGATGCGGTCCTTGCGGGCCGCACGGTCGGTCACGAGACCTTTGCTGGTCGAGAGCACGGCGACACCCAGGCCGCCAAGTACTCGGGGAATCTGATCGCTCTTGGTGTAGACCCGCAGACCGGGCTTCGACACCCGCTTGAGGCCGCTGATCACCCGCTCGCGCTCGGGCGAGTACTTCATCGAGATGGTCAACGTCGCCCCGGGACCCTCGGCGTTCTCCACCGAGAAGAAGTCGCCGATGTAGCCCTCGCGATGGAGGACGTCGGCCAGGGCCACCTTCAGCTTGGACGAGGGCATCGTCACCTCGTCGTGCATCGCGATGTTGGCGTTGCGGATGCGGGTGAGCATGTCAGCGATGGGATCGGTCATCGACACGGTGGCTACCTCCTCACCAGCTCGCCTTGGTCACGCCCGGGATCTCCCCGGCGTGGGCCATGTCACGGAAGCAGACCCGGCACAGGTCGAAGCGGCGATACACCGACCGGGGGCGGCCGCACTTGCGGCACCGGGTGTAGGCCCGCACCTTGAACTTGGGCTTGCGCTGCTGCTTGTTGATGAGTGCCTTCTTGGCCATTACTGGGCCTGCCCTTCACGCCGGAACGGGAAACTGAACGCGTCCAGGAGGGCTCGGCCCTCGGCGTCGTTGGTCGCGGTTGTGACGATCGTGATGTCCATACCCCGGGGCTGGTCGACGGTGTCGTAGTCGATCTCGGGGAACATGAGCTGCTCGGACAGCCCGAAGGTGTAGTTGCCCCGTCCGTCGAACGAGCGGGGGTTGAGGCCGCGGAAGTCGCGGATACGGGGGATGGCCAGCGTCACCAGCCGATCGAAGAACTCCCACATCCGGTCGCCCCGGAGGGTGACCTTGCAGCCGATGTTGTTGCCCTGGCGGAGCTTGAAGCTGGCCAGGGACTTCTTGGCCCGGGTGACCACCGGCTTCTGGCCGGCGATCAGGGTGAGATCGGCCAGGGCCGACTCCAGGTTCTTGGAGTTGACCAGGGCGTCACCGACGCCCATGTTGATCACGATCTTCTCCATCCGGGGGACCTGCATCACGTTGGGCAGGTCGAGGCTCTCCTTGAGCCGGTCCCGGATCTCATCCCGGTAGACCAGCTTGAGCCGGGGAGCGAGCGCGGTGCTCATTCGGTCACCTCCGGAATCTCGGCCCCGGTGCGCTTGCACACCCGGACCTTGTCACCGCTGTCGAGGACCTTGTAGCCGACCCGGGTCGGCTTGCCGTCCGAGGGGCTGAGGACGGCCACGTTCGAGGCGTCCATCGGCATGTCCTTGTTGATGATGCCGCCCGGCTCCTCCTGGGAGCGGGCCTTGGTGTGCCGCTTGGCCGTGTTGTAGCCCTCGACGATCACCTTGCCGGAGGCGGGGAAGGCGGCCGACACGGTCCCTTCCTTGCCCCGGTCCTTGCCGGCCAGGATGCGGACCTGGTCACCCTTGCGGATCTTCATCAGATCACCTCCGGGGCGAGAGAGACGATGCGCATGAAACGCTTCTCGCGCAGCTCACGGCCGACGGGGCCGAAGATGCGGGTACCGCGGGGCTGGCGCTGCTCGTTGATCAGCACCGCCGCGTTCTCGTCGAAGCGGACGTAGGAGCCGTCGGGACGGCGCCGTTCCTTCTTGGTCCGGACGACCACGCACTTGACGACGTCGCCCTTCTTGACCGCGGCGCCGGGGATGGCGTCCTTGACGGTGGCGACGAAGATGTCGCCGATGCCGGCGTAACGCCGACGGGAGCCACCCAGCACCTTGATGCAGAGGACTTCCTTGGCCCCCGAGTTGTCGGCGACCCGCAGTCGCGATTCCTGCTGGATCATCGGGCCCGCTCCAGGATCTCGAGCAGCCGCCAGCGCTTCTTGGCCGACAGGGGCCGGGTCTCGACGATGCGCACCCGGTCGCCCACGTTGAGGGTGTTCTCCTCGTCGTGGGCGTAGTACTTGCTGCGCCGCTGGACGGTCTTGTTGTACTGGGGGTGGCGGGACCGGTCGATGACCTCGATCACGGCCGTCTTGTCCATCTTGTTGGACACCACCATGCCGTCGCGGGTCTTGCGCCGCATCGACCGGGGAACCTGCTCGGTCGGCATCACGAGCCTCCTTCAGCCTGCGCCGCGAGCTTCTCGGCGGCGGCGATCTCACGGGACCGGATCTCGGTCTTGAACCGGGCCACGTCCTTCTTGACCTGCCCGATGCGGGCGGTGTTCTCGAGCTGGCCGGTGGCCAGCTGGAAGCGCAGGTTCAACAACTCACGCTTGGCGTCGGCCAGCCCGTTGATGAGCGATGCCGTCGTCGTCTCGGTCAGTTCGTTCTCAGGCATCGAAACCGTCCAGTCGGCTGATGACCCGGGCCTTCACCGGGAGCTTCTGGATGGCACGGGCCATGGCGGCCTTGGCCACCGCCTCGTCGGGGTAGGACAGCTCGAACACGACACGGCCGGGCTTGACCACGGCCACCCAGTGCTCGGGGTTGCCCTTACCCGACCCCATCCGGGTCTCGGCCGGCTTGGCCGTCACGGGCTTGTCGGGAAACACGTTGATCCACACCTTGCCGCCACGGCGGACGTGGCGGGTCATGGCGATACGGGCGGCCTCGATCTGTCGGGCCGTGATCCAGCCCGGCTCGAGGACCTGGATGCCGTAGTCGCCGTAGGCCACCGAGGTGGCTCCCTTGGCCATGCCCCTGCGGCGGCCACGCTGCACCTTGCGGTGCTTGACTTTCCTCGGCATCAACATGATCAGTCACCATCCCCGGGACGGAAGTTGGTGGGCTCGCTGCTCTTGCCCTTGAGGCTGGCCTCGATGGCCTCCTCTTCGGCCAGGAGCCGCTCGAACTCGGGGTCGGCCTCCTTGACCAGCGGCGCAGCGTCCTCGGCCGGCGCCTCGGCCGGCGCCTCGCTGGCCTCGGCCGCCCGGGGCCGCCGCGAGGACGAGACCACGGGCTTGGGGGCGGCTTCGGCCGCACCGGCGGCCTCGCCGACGGCCATGGCCGCTTCGCGGGCGGCCTTGTCGGTGGTGGCCTTGTAGGGGAGGATGTCGCCCTTGTAGAGCCACACCTTCACGCCGATCCGGCCGTAGGTGGTGTGGGCCTCACGCAGGCCGTAGTCGATGTCGGCCCGGAGGGTGTGGAGCGGGACCCGTCCCTCGCGGTACCACTCGGTCCGGCCCATCTCGGCGCCGCCGAGGCGGCCCGACGACTGGATCCGGATGCCCTTGGCCCCGGCCTTCATGGCGTTCTGCATGGCCCGCTTCATGGCCCGGCGGAACGCCATCCGGCCGGCCAGCTGGTCGGCGACGCCCTGGGCGATGAGGGCGGCGTCGAGTTCGGGCTGCTTGATCTCGACGATGTTCAGCTTGACCCGGGGGTTGCCGGTCAGCTTGGTCAGGCCCTGGCGGAGGCGGTCGGCCTCCGAGCCCTTCCGCCCGATCACGATGCCCGGTCGGGCGGTGTGGACGTCGATCTGCAGCTTGTCCCGGGTCCGCTCGACCTCGACCCGGCTGATGGCGGCGTTCGGCAGCTCGTTCAGCAGGTACTGGCGGATCTTGTGATCCTCCAGCAGGTAGTCGCGGTACTCCTGGCGGTCGGCGATCCAGCGCGACTTCCAGTCGGTGGTGACCCCGAGCCGGAAGCCGTAGGGGTGGACTTTCTGGCCCATTACTTCGTCTCCTGCTCGGGCTCCGCGGCTTCGTCGGACTCGACATCGGTCGAGTCCTCGTCGCTTGAGGTTGCGTCTTCGGCGGCCTCGTCGGTGGCGGTGTCGGTGGTGTCGTCGGTGGCGGTGTCGTCCTCGACGGTGTCCTGCACGTCGTCGCTGAGCTCGTTCTCGAGCTCGTCGGTGTCCTCGACGCTCTCGTCGGCTTCGGCGGCACGGCTGCGGGCGACGCGGCGGGCCCGGTCGGCGGCGGCGTCGCGGGTGGTGCCGGAGGCGGCGCGGCTCTCGCCCCGGGCCTCGGCCGCCGCCCGCTGGGCGTCGAGCTCGTCCTCGTCGTAACGGCTGACCACCACGGTGATGTGGCAGGTCTGCTTGTGGATCCGGCCGGCCCGACCTCGGGCCCGGGGCCGGAACCGCTTGAGGGTGGGGCCTTCGTCGGCGAAGCAGGCCGAGACGTACAGCTCCTCGGCCGGGATCTCGTCGTTGTGGACGGCGTTGGCCACGGCCGATCGCAGGCACTTGCCGATCACGTCGGCCGCCAGTCGCTCACTGAAGGTCAGGATCTCGCTCGCCTCGATCACCGACTTGTTGCGGATCAGGTCGAGCACGATCCGAGCCTTGGACGCCGACATCCGCACGAAGCGGACCTGGGCCCGGGTACCCGGACGCTCACCGGTCTGGACTGCGGGAGCCATCAGCGCCGCCCCGATCGTTCCTGGCCGGCGTGGAACTTGAAGGTCCGCGTCGGCGAGAACTCGCCCAGCTTGTGACCGACCATCGACTCGGTGATGTACACCGGGACATGCTTGCGACCGTCGTGGACGGCGATGGTGTGGCCGACCATGTCGGGGATGATGGTCGAACGACGGGACCAGGTCTTGATGACCCGCTTGTCGTTCTTCTCGTTGAGCTCGTCGACCTTCTTGAGCAGGTGGTCGTCGACGAACGGGCCCTTCTTGAGACTTCTCGGCATGATTACCTCCGTCCGCCGCGCTTCCGCCGACGGCGGATGATCAGATCGTCTGACTTCTTGCCCCGCTTGCGGGTACGCCCCTCGGGCTTGCCCCAGGGCGACACCGGGTGGCGACCACCCGAGGTCTTGCCCTCGCCACCACCGTGAGGGTGGTCGACGGGGTTCATGGCCACGCCACGGGTCTGGGGGCGCTTGCCCTTCCAGCGGGCCCGGCCGGCCTTGCCGACCTTGATCAGCTCGGCCTCGGAGTTGCCGACCTCGCCGATGGTGGCGACACAGTCGATCGACACCCGACGCATCTCGGTGCTGGGGAGACGCAGGGTGGCCATCACGCCCTCCTTGGCCACCAGCTGAACGCTGGTCCCGGCCGAGCGGCCCATCTTGGCCCCGCCGCCGGGCTTGAGTTCGACGGCGTGGACGGTGGTACCGACCGGGATGTAGCGGAGCGGCATGGCGTTGCCGGGCCGGATGTCGGCCCCGGCGCCGGACTGGACCCGGTCACCGACCTGCAGGTCGCGAGGGGCGAGGATGTAGCGCTTCTCGCCGTCGTGGTAGTGGAGCAGGGCGATCCGGCAGTTGCGGTTCGGGTCGTACTCGATCGAGGCCACGGTCGAGGGCACGCCGTCCTTGTTGCGCCGGAAGTCGACGATCCGGTAGCGGCGCTTGTGGCCACCGCCGCGATGGCGGGCCGTCTTGCGACCGTGGTTGTTGCGGCCACCGCTCGACGACTGCTTGGCCAGCAGCGACTTCTCGGGGCTCGACGTCGTGACGTCGGAGAAGTCGGAGCTGGTCTGGAACCGTCGACCGGGGCTCGTGGGCTTGCGCTTGCGAATGGCCATGGCTGCGGACCTCAGCTCTGGTAGAGCTCGATCTCGCCCTCGGAGAGGGTGACGATCGCTCGCTTGGTGGTCGGACGGGAACTCACGGTGTTGTTGCGCCGGTTGCGCACCCGCTTGCCCTTGCGGTTGAGGGTGTTCACCTTGGCCACCTTGACGCCGTCGAAGATGGTCTCGATGGCGTCGCTGATCTCGGGCTTGGTGGCGCTGGGGTGGACGATGAAGGTGTAGGTGTTCGTCACCTCCTGCTGGGTGAAGGACTTCTCCGACACCACGGGGCGGATGATCACGTCATGGGGGTCCTTCATCAGCCCTCACCTTCCACGTCGTCGGCGCTGTCGCCGCCGGTGGCCGTGGGGGCGACCGGGGGCAGGCAGTCCTTGGTGAACACCACGTAGTCGCTGACCAGCACGTCGTAGGCGTTGAGCTGGTCGGCGTGGAGCACGTGGACCTCGGGCAGGTTGCGGAAGCTCTTGACCGCCACCTCCGCCGCCTCGTCGCGGCCCAGGACGACGAGAGCCTTGCCCTCGACACCCAGGGCGGCCAGGGCGGCCGCCGCCGACTTGGTGCTGGGACCGTCGAAGCCCCAGCCGTCGACCACGACGACCCTGTCGTCGGCCGCCCGGTCGGACAGGGCCGACTGCAGGGCGAGGCGGATCATCTTCTTGTTGGTCCGTTGTCCGTAGTCGCGGGGCTTGGGTCCGTGGGCGATGCCGCCGCCGATCCAGATGGGCGAACGGGTGGAGCCGGCCCGGGCCCGGCCCGTACCCTTCTGCTTCCACGGCTTGGCCCCGCCACCGCGGACCTCGGAGCGGGTCTTGGTCGAGTGGGTCCCGGCCCGGCGGGCGGCCAGCTGGGCCGTGACCACCTGGTGCATGACGGGCACGTTGGGCTCGATCCCGAAGTAGCCCTCGTCGAGCTCGACGGTGCCGGCATCGGCTCCCGTGGGGTTCTTCACCGAGGTGCTAGGCATCGGCGCTCACCGCCTTCTTGATCGCATTGCGGATGATGATCGTGCCGCCCTTGGGCCCGGGGACCGAGCCCTTGACCAGGACGACGTTCCGCTCGGTGTCGGCGCGAACCACGGTGAGGCTCTGGACCGTGACCCGGTCCGAACCCATGCGGCCGGCCATCTTCACACCCTTGAAGATGCGGGCCGGGGTGGCGCACTGGCCGACCGAGCCGGGCATGCGGTGCACCAGGTGGGCACCGTGGGTGGCTCGCTGGCCGGCGAAGTTGTGCCGCTTCATGACACCGGCGAAGCCCTTGCCCTTGCTGGTGCCGATGGCGTCGACGGCCTCGCCCGCTTCGAAGGTGTCGGCCCCGATCTCCTGGCCGATCTCGTAGCCGCTCACGTCGTCGAGTCGAAGCTCGACCAGTTCCGTTCCGGGGGCGACCCCGGCCTTGGCGTAGTGGCCGGCCTCGGGCTTGGTGAGCTTGCGGGCGTCCTTGTTCCCCACCGTGACCTGGATGGCCGAGTAGCCGTCGGTCTGGGGGGTCTTCACCTGCACCACCCGGCACGGCGTGACGCGCAGCACGGTGACGGGGACGACTCGTTTCTCGTCGTCCCACACCTGAGTCATGCCGACCTTCTCGCCGACAAGCGCCTTTTGAGCCATACGTCTTCTCTTCCCCGTCAGAGGGCCGGCCACCGACGGGCAGCGACTAGCCGTTCACGCGAACTGTGCGATCGCTCCTCATCCGCCGACTGCGCCGGGAGCGACTGGTTGTACTAGGGCCGGGCGGTTCCTCGACGAGCAAGACGAGGCCTACGCGGACGACTGGTGTGTCATCTCGACCTTCGGGCCCGGGGGCCAGATCACAGGGTCCGGATGACGACCGCACAATCCTACCGGGGCTGACGGACGGTTCCGACCTCCGGCCGGGGTTCCAGGCCCGGATTCCTCAACCGTGGTCGGATTCGGCCGACCGGTCACCGGATCGGGCGGCGAGGTACGCCTCGCCCCGGGGTGACAGTCGGTAGCCGACCCGCAGGCTCACCGTCAGCCCGAGGTTCTTGAGCTTGCGCACGTCGAGCTTGAACGGCTGGGTCTCCCGACCTTCGGCCGCCGCCAGGTCGGGGGCCCGGACGGCGGGGTGGTCGGCGACGAGGCGCAGCGTCCGATGGGTCCAGGGAGTGGCGGCGGCCCGGTCCAACCGCTCCAGTCGACGGTCGATCTCGGCCAGGTCGTCGGCCCCGAGTTCGGCGTCGTTGGCCAACAGTTCGCGGGGGTCGGCCTCGTCCAGCAACCGGAACTCGACCCGGTAGACGGCCCGATCCCGGGGGGCCTCGGCCAGCCGGGCCCGGATCTCGGCGCCGTCCCGATGCCCGGCCCGCCGTGCCTCGTCGTCGGTGATGTCGTCGGGGGAGACGGTGTCGACGGCCACCACCTCGACCCGCCCACCACCGGTCCGGTAGGGCCGCCCCACCACGACCGTCGGCCGGGCCCAGGCCCGGAAGGCCAGCGTGATCGAGCCGTCGGCGATCCCGGCCCAGAACGGCTTGGTGAATCGCACCGGCCGGGGCCTCAGCCCACCAGCTGGATGGTCCGGCGGGTCCCGATCCGGGTCCCGTCGTCGAGGGTCACGATCAGGATGAGCTCGTAGGGACCGGCGCCGCTGGCCTCGATCCGGATGGACTCGGCCTCGGTGACCCGCCCGCCTTCCCGCCACTGGGGGTCGACGGCCCCCTCGGGAGCCTCGAAGCGGTAGACGGCGCTGGACCCGACCGGGATCTCGGCGTCACCGATGATCCGGGGGGCGCGGTCGGAGGCCACGATCTGGGTCGTTGCGGTGGCGGCGCGTGACAGCTCCCCGTCCGTGACGGCCCGGACCCGTACCGTGATCGGTCCCGGGACCAGCCCCGACACGGTCAGGTCGGGCCCCTCGGTCGTCTGCCCGTTGAAGGTCCAGCGGAAGGTCTCCGCCCCCTCGAAACTGGCGGTGAAGGTGGCCGAGTCCCCCGCTGCGACTTGTTCGGGGCCCGTGATCGCAGGCCGTTCGAGCAGGTTGAGCCCGATGAAGGCACCACCGGCCGCCAGCCCGGCCAGGACGACCGTGGCCAGCAACCACATGAGCCAGGACCGGCCCCGGCTGCGCCCGGCCTGGGACGAGGCCACCGCGGGGCCGGAGGTGGCCGGACCGGAGGTGACGGGAGTCTGGTACGGCGCCCCGACATGGGGCTGCGGGCCCCCGGGGCCCGGCGAGTGGGGCGGGGCCCAGCCGCTCTGCGGTGTGGTCGGGGGCCCACCGTGCCCCACGGCCGACCGACCGTGGTTCGGGCTTCCGGGATGGTAGGGATTCGGCGCCGGCTGCCGGTACGGGGCCGAGGGGGCGGCGGCCCCGGGGGCACCGGGCTGTTGGGCCGTCCGCGGGTCGTAGCGGGGCAGGAGCGAGGTCGGATCGCTCTCGGCGCTGATGGGGGCCGTCTGTGGCGGGGTGGCCGACGGCGGCAGTGGGGCCGGACCCGACGGCACCGAGGGGAAGGCGGAGGCGGCCGGTTGGTTCACGGGCGGGGCGGCCGGGCGTGGGGTGGCGGCCGGCGGGACGGCCGGGACCCCGGTGGCGGGGTCGGAGCCGGGCGTACCAGGGGGGGCGGCCACGGTCGGGACGACCGTTCGCTGGCCGCCGGTGTAGGCCTGCTCGAAGTCGTCCAGCCACTGGTCGACCGACTGGTGCCGACCCCCTTGGGCGAAGGACATGCCGCGCCGGAAGAACTGCCCCAGCCGACCCTTCATCCACCAACCGTGGTCGGGGAACGGCACCTGTTCGCCCACCAGGTCGAAGTTCGGGGGATTGGTGCCGCTGATGACCCGGTACAGCACGGCGGTGGCGGCGTACAGGTCGGTCTGGCGGTCGGGGCTCCCGGTCGGGGTCATCTGCTCGGGTGCGGCGTAGCCCCCGGTCCCGGCGGCGATGGTCATGCCCGTCGCCTGCAGGGCGGTGTCCTTGGCCAACCCGAAGTCGCCGAGCAGCAGGCGCTCCCCGGGCCGGATCAGGGGAGTCCCGGGCCGATGGGGCCCGCCCGGGCCGCCGGTGATGAGCAGGTTCGAGGGCTTGATGTCGCGATGTATCAGGTCGTGATGGTGGACGGCCCGGATGCACTCGGCCACTTCCCGGGACAGCTTCTGCACGTCTTCGGGGGTGGGCACCGCATCGGGGACCGTGATCCGATCCTCGAGGGTCCCGGCCGTGGCCAGCGACATCACGAAGTAGGGCTGTCCGCTGTCCAGCTCGCCGATGTCGTGGACGGTGACCACCCGGTTCGAGTCGATACGCCGAAGGATCTGTGCCTCGCGGATGAACCGTTCGCGGAGGTCGTTGGAGTCGGTCCAGTTCTCGGCCAGGACCTTCGCCGCCACGGTCGAGTCGAGGGTGGCGTCACGCACGAGGTAGACGGTGGCGAACCCCCCGGATCCGATCCGCCTCTCCACCTCGTAACGACCAATGCGGTTCAACGAACTACTCCGACCGACTCCACGACCCCTGGAGCCGTTGCGTCGAGCCCCTCGTCCCGGCCCGAGCATAGCGGGCGGGTCCCGTTCAGGGGCTCGGCCGGTCCCGGCGTCGCCCCGGCCGGTGTCGACCCGGCGCGACGTCGCCGCCGCGCCGGGATCGGCCATCATCGGGGGGCGTGAGCGAGGGACCGGGCCGGGTGGCGGGCACGAACAGACGATCGTCGACCAGAGCGGGGCCGGGGCCGACCGTGATCGGTCTGGCCATCGGGGCCGTGCTGGCCGTCCTCGCCGTCGGGGTGTGGGCGGCCCTGTCCGGCGGTACCGACGGCGAGGCGCCGGGGGTCGCCGTGGCCCAACCCGTCGACCCGACCACCACCATCGGCGACGTGGGCGGCGGATCGTCGGCCACCACTCCCCCGGTCGGCGCCGATCCCGGGTCCGACGGGTCGGCCGCGGCCGACCCCGAGCCCGGCGGTACACCGGGCGCCGAACCGGGAACCGAACCCGACCGCACGGTCGAGACCGGCCCCGGGGTGTTGGACGAGCTGCGATGCGAGACCGCCCGCTACTCGGTCGTCGTGCCACCGAGCTGGTCGGAGCACGAGTGCGAGCGGTTCAGCCCGTCGACGCTCGGGCCCGATCCCGGCGATGACGTCCGACCCGAGATCGATCTGGCCTGGGTCACCTCCGAGACCTACGACCAGGCCGTGGCCCGGGTCGAGACCAGGTTCACGGTCCTGGACCGGGGCACGGCGACGGCCGGAGGACGGGACGCCACGGTCTACGTGCTCGAGGAGGAGATCGGGGGCGAGACCGGTCGGCGCATGGTCTACGTGGTCGACGCCCCGGG
This sequence comes from Acidimicrobiales bacterium, assembly GCA_965263455.1. Classification (GTDB taxonomy): domain Bacteria; phylum Actinomycetota; class Acidimicrobiia; order Acidimicrobiales; family SZUA-35; genus CADEDH01. Next base: position 3,027,737 of record CBDHHN010000004.1, on the reverse strand, counting down.
TGGGGTGTTCTTCTCGTCGGCCAACGAGCTGGTGCGCGGCGTGGGGACCATCAACCGGCCGCTGCTCCACTACCGGGCCACGGTCCTCGCCCTCGAGGCGATGATGGCCAGCGTCCGCTTCTGAGTCGGGACGCGCCAGGGGCGCCCGTACGGGCGCCCCTGGCTTCACTCGTCTCGATCGGACGGTCCATCCGAGCCCCGAGGGGCGGGATCAGACCTCCTGGATCTTGAGCTCGATGTCGACACCGGCCGGCAGCTCGAGTCGCTGCAGGGAGTCGACGGTCTTGGGGTTTGGCTCGAGGATGTCGATCAGCCGCTTGTGGATGCGCATCTCGAAATGCTCGCGGCTGTCCTTGTCCTTGTGCGGCGACCGGATGACGCAGAAGCGGTGCTTCTCGGTCGGGAGGGGGATCGGGCCGCGGAACTCGGCGTTGGTCCGGGCCACGGTCTCGACGATCTTCTTCGTCGACTGGTCGACGACCTCGTGGTCGTAGGCCTTCAACCGGATGCGAATCTTCTGCTTGCCTGCCATGGTTCAGTCCCTACTTGATGATCTTGGTGACCCGGCCGGCACCAACCGTCCGACCACCCTCACGAATCGCGAACCGCAACCCCTCATCCATCGCGATCGGATTAATCAACTCCACCGTCATCTCCGTGTTATCACCCGGCATACACATCTCCGTACCCTCAGGCAACGTCACCGTCCCCGTAATATCCGTCGTACGAAAATAAAACTGAGGACGATAATTCCCGAAGAACGGCTTATGACGGCCACCCTCCTCCTTCGTCAACACATACACCTGAGCCTCAAACTCCGTATGCGGCGTAATCGAACCAGGCTTCGCCAACACCTGACCCCGCTGAACCTCATCCTTCTCAATACCACGCAACAACGCACCAATATTGTCCCCAGCCTGACCCTCATCAAGCAACTTCCGGAACATCTCCACACCAGTACACGTCGTCTTCTGCGTGTCCTTAATACCAACGATCTCAATCTCATCGCCGGTACGAACAATCCCCTGCTCGACCTTCCCAGTCACCACCGTCCCACGACCCGTAATCGAGAACACATCCTCAATCGGCATCAAGAACGGCTTATCCAAATCACGATCCGGCTCCGGGATGTACTCATCCACCGCAGCCATCAACTCCATCACCGCATCACCAGCAGCCTCATCACCCTCCAACGCCTTCAACGCCGAAACATGAACCACCGGCACATCATCACCCGGAAACTCATACTCGCTCAACAACTCACGAGCCTCGAGCTCCACCAACTCCAACAACTCCTCATCATCGACCATGTCAGCCTTATTCAACGCCACCACGATCGCAGGCACACCAACCTGACGAGCCAACAACACATGCTCACGAGTCTGAGGCATCGGCCCATCAGCAGCACTGACAACCAAAATCGCCCCATCAACCTGAGCAGCACCCGTAATCATATTCTTGATGTAATCCGCATGCCCCGGCATATCCACATGCGCATAATGACGACTATCCGTCTCATACTCCACATGAGACACATTAATCGTAATACCACGCTCCCTCTCCTCAGGAGCCTTATCAATATCCTCAAACGCCGTCGCCTGAGAACCCTCAACCCGATCCGACAACACCTTCGTAATCGCCGCCGTCAACGTCGTCTTGCCATGATCAATATGACCCATCGTCCCCACATTCACATGAGGCTTGGTCCGCTCAAACTTTTCCTTAGCCATAGCGGTGGCTTCCTTTCTCGGGTCCCGGGTGAAACCCGAGTTGTTGATTCTGTTGGGTTGGTCGATCTACTGCTACTGAACGGGCAGGGGCAGGATGGGCGCCCGACTGCCGATGGAGTTCGAGGCCCGGCACCGGGCCGGGCCTCGTCTCACTCGCCCCGGATGCGGGCGACGATCTCCTCCTGGACGTTGCCGGGAGTCTGCTGATAGCTGTGGAACTGCATGGTGTAGGTGGCCCGACCCTGGGTCTTCGACCGGAGGTCGTTGGAGTAGGCGAACATCTCCGACAGCGGCACCTCGGCCGACACCACCTGGTTGAGGCCTCGGGCCTCCATCTGGCCCACCTTGCCCCGGCGGGAGTTCAGGTCGCCGATCACGTCGCCCATGTAGTCCTCGGGGGTGACGACCTCGACGGCCATGATCGGCTCCAGGAGCACCGGCTTGGCCTGGCGGGCCGCCTGCTTGAAGGCCATGTTGCCGGCGATCTTGAAGGCCATCTCGGACGAGTCGACGTCGTGGTACTTGCCGTCGATCAGCTCGACCCGGATGTCCACCGTGGGGTAGCCGGCGAGCACGCCGGTGGTCATGGCCTCCTCGATGCCGTGTGACACCGAGGGGATGTACTCCTTGGGGATGCGGCCGCCCGTGATCTTGTCGACGAACTCGTAGCCGCCACCGGGACCCGACGGCTCCATCTTGATGGTGACCTCGGCGAACTGACCGGAACCACCGGTCTGCTTCTTGTGGGTGTAGGTGTCCTTCTCGACCACCGAGGTGATGGTCTCGCGGTAGGCGACCTGCGGCTTGCCCACCGAGGCGTCGACCTTGAACTCGCGCAGCATCCGGTCGACCAGCACCTCGAGGTGCAGCTCGCCCATGCCGGCGATGATGGTCTGGCCGGTCTCCTCGTCGGTGTGGACGGTGAAGGTGGGGTCCTCGTCCGACAGGGCGGTGAGGGCCTTGGCCATCTTGTCCTGGTCGGCCTTGGTCTTGGGCTCCACGGCCACGTGGATCACGGGGTCGGGGAACTCGAGCGACTCCAGGATGATGGCGTCGCCCATGTCGGTCAGGGTGTCACCGGTCCGGACGTTCTTGATGCCGATGGCGGCCATGATGTCGCCGGTGGCGGCGAAGTCACGGTCTTCCTGCTTGTTGGCGTGCATCTCCAGGAGACGACCCATGCGCTCCTTGGAGCCGGTCCGGGTGTTCATGACCTGGCCGCCCTTGTCCAGCTTGCCGGAGTAGACCCGGAAGTAGGTGAGCTTGCCCACGTTGGGGGCGGTCATGATCTTGAAGGCCAGGGCCGAGAAGGGCTCGTTGTCGTCGGCCTTGCGCTCCGCCTCGTCGCCGCCCTTGACCATGGTGCCGGTCACCGGCGGCAGGTCGAGAGGCGAGGGGAGGAAGGACACGACGGCGTCGAGCAGCGGCTGCACGCCCTTGTTCTTGAATGCCGTGCCGCACAGGATCGGGACCAGGTCACCACCGATGGTGGCCTTGCGCAGCCCGATCTTGAGGTCCTCCTCGGAGAGGTCCTCGTCCTCGAGGTACTTCTCCATCAGCTCCTCGTCGACACCGGCGACGGCTTCGAGCAGCTCGGCCCGGTACTCGTCGGCCTGGTCCTGGAGCTCGGCCGGAATGTCCTGCTCGTCGTAGGTGGCGCCGAGATCCTTCTCGTCGGTCGCCTTCGGCCACACGAGGGCCTTCATCTTGACCAGGTCGACGACGCCGACGAAGTCGGCCTCGGCCCCGATGGGGAGCTGGACCACGGCGATGTCGGTGGTCAACCGCTCCTTGATCGTGTCGACCACGAAGTAGAAGTCGGCACCGGTCCGGTCGAGCTTGTTGACGAAGCACATGCGGGGCACGCCGTAGCGATCGGCCTGGCGCCACACGGTCTCGGTCTGGGGCTCCACGCCGGCCACGCCGTCGAACACGGCGACCGCACCGTCGAGGACGCGCAGCGAGCGCTCCACCTCGACGGTGAAGTCCACGTGACCCGGGGTGTCGATGATGTTGATCCGATGGTCGTCCCAGAAGCAGGTCGTGGCGGCGGAGGTGATGGTGATACCACGCTCCTGTTCCTGCTCCATCCAGTCCATGGTGGCGCCGCCGTCGTGCACCTCACCGATCTTGTAGTTCTTGCCGGTGTAGAAGAGGATGCGCTCGGTGGTGGTGGTCTTACCGGCATCGATGTGGGCCATGATGCCGATGTTGCGGTAGCGGTCGAGTGGAGTCGGTCGCGCTGACATTGGTGTCCTCGTGGAGTGCTACGAACGGGTTCGGAAGTGGATGGGTGGAACCGACGCCCGGACTACCAGCGGTAGTGGGCGAACGCCTTGTTGGACTCGGCCATCTTGTGCATGTCCTCGCGCCGCTTGACCGACGCACCGATGCCGTTGGAGGCATCGAGGATCTCGTTGGCCAGACGCTCGGCCATGGACCGCTCGCGACGATCGCGGGCGAAGCCGACGAGCCAGCGGACGGCAAGGGTGGTGGCCCGACGGGGTCGGACCTCGACGGGCACCTGGTAGGTGGCGCCACCGACCCGGCGGCTCTTGACCTCGAGCTGGGGGCGGACGTTGTCGATGGCCCGCTTCAGCGGGGCGACGGGATCGCCACCGGTCTTCTCGCCGACGATGTCGAGGGCCTGGTAGACGATGCGCTCGGCAACGTTCTTCTTGCCCTTGAGGAGGACCTTGTTGACGATCTGGGTGACCAGGACCGAGCGGTAGACGGGATCGGGCTCGAGCTCGCGGCGGGGAGCGGGACCTTTACGGGGCATCTTCTCTAGTCCTTCTTGACGCCGTAGCGGCTACGGGCCTGCTTGCGATCACGGACGCCGGCGGTGTCGAGGGTGCCGCGGACGATCTTGTAGCGCACACCGGGGAGATCCTTCACACGACCACCCCGGACGAGCACGATCGAGTGCTCCTGGAGGTTGTGGCCTTCGCCGGGGATGTAGGCGGTGACCTCGATGCCGGTGGTGAGCCGGACACGGGCCACCTTGCGCAGGGCCGAGTTGGGCTTCTTCGGGGTCGCCGTGTACACGCGGGTGCAGACCCCCCGACGCTGGGGGGATCCCATGAGGGCCGGGGTCTTGGCCTTCTTCGACTTGCTTTCCCGGCCCTTGCGAACCAGCTGTTGTATCGTGGGCACCAAGCACCTCTCAGGGCGTTTACACGGCGTGTTGGAGATCGGACGGAAGCACACGGTTGCGTCGGGCCGGTGGTTCGGGCTCGGGTGGAGCGCGATGCCGGCCGGGCCACGCCCGTGGGGCAGAAATGGCAACCACGACGCGCAGAGCGTGGCGGACGCCAGCTACCAATGCTACCGGTCCCGCCCACGATCACAACGAAGGCGCGAGCGGCCGACCGTCGGGTCGCTGACTGCCTCCGGATCGGGTCGAGCTAGCCGAAGTCGGGGGCCCGTTTCTCGTTGATGGCGGCCAGTCCCTCGTGCACGTCGCTGCCCGCGAACCCCAGCATCTCCAGTGCCACCGAGGCGTCGAACGCCGGGCCTCCCATGCGGAGCCAGTTGTTGAGCGCCAGCTTCGTCCACTGGATGGCCTGCTGGGAGCCGGCGGCCAGGGTCCGGGCCACCTCGAAGGCCTTGTCGATCACCTCGTCGTCGTCGACCGCCATCGACACCAGGCCGATCCGCTCGGCCTCCTCCCCGCTCAGGGCCTCGCAGGTCATGAGGTAGTACTTGGCCTTGGCCATGCCGCACAACAGGGGCCAGATGATCACCGCGTGGTCGCCGGCGGCCACCCCCAGCTTGGTGTGACCGTCGATGATGCGGGCCGAGCGTCCGACGACCGACACGTCGGCCAACAGGGCGGTGGCCAGACCCGCCCCCACCGCCACCTTCTCGATACCGGAGACGATCGGCTTCGAGCAGTTGATCATGTTGTAGACGAGGTCCCGGGCCTCCCGGAAGGTCTCGGCCCGGACCGCGGGATCGGCCACGATCTGGGCGATCATGTCCTTGTCACCACCGGCGGAGAAGGCACCGCCCTCGCCGTGGACGACCACCACCCGGGTCTCGGGGTCACGGTCGATGACCTTCCACACGTCGGCCAGGTCGGCGTGCTTGGTGGCGTCGACGGCGTTGAGCCGACCCGGGGTGTCGAGGACCATCCGGAGGATGCCCGGCTCGGGCCGGTCGATGCGGAGGCCGGTGAAGGCGTCGTAGCGGGCGAGGCTGGAGTCCATGGGCCGAAGCTAGGGGGCGGGTCGAGGGGGCCACAAGTGACCGCCCGCGGCAGGCCGCCCGGGCCCTGGTCCGAGCCCTCGGCCGGCGCCGAATTGTGGCATCGGGGCCCCACCTGGCCTACCGTCACGCAGGCGCCGAAGCGCCCGGAGACGACCGGGCCGCCCGTGAGGAGGAGAGCGAGCTCATGTCCGACCCCAAGGAAGACCGCCTGCGGGCGCTCAAGCTGTTCGAGAAGGCCGACCGACGGGCCATGGCCCATCTGCTCTCGGCCGTCGACGAGGCCGACGTTCCGGCCGGTAACGACATCATCGTGCAGGGTCGGGACGGCCAGGAGGTCTACGTGATCGCCCAGGGCACGGCGGCCGCCATCATCGACGGCGAAGAGGTGGCCGAGATCCCGGCCGGAGAACTGGTGGGCGAACTCGGCTACTTCACCCGGCAGGCGGCCAGCGCCACCATCCGGGCCAAGACCGACATCAAGGTGCTGGTGATGCCGTACAACCGTTTCGACCAGGTGCTCGACGACAACCCTCAGCTCGTCCGCCTGATCCTGGAGGAAGTGGCCCAGCGCCTCTACGACACCGACGCCAAGCTGTCCTAGGGACAGCCGCTGTCCTAGGGACAGCCGCTGTCCTAGGGACAGCCCGGGGCGGCGCTAGGACAGCGCCACCCCGACGGCCACGGCGTTGAACAGCATGTGACCGACCATGGCCGGGCCGAGGCGCCCGGTCTCGACGGTGAACACGGCGAAGACCAGCCCCGCGGTGCCGACGACGGCGAGCAGGATCGCCAGCTCCGCCGGCGGGGATCCGTTGTAGTGGGCGGCGGCGAACAGGACGGTGCTGACCGCAACGCCGGCGACGGTGCCGGCCTGGCTGCGCACGACCTGGAGCAGCAGGCCGCGGAAGAACAGCTCCTCGGCCAACGGCCCGACCACGGCGACGACGGCCACCAGGAGGTAGAGCCAGGCCGTGCCCTGGGCCTCCTCCACGGGGTTGAGGTTGGAGACCTCGACTCCCTCCTCCAGGCCGACGAGGACGGCCACCACCGTCGCCACCAGACCGCCGAGTCCGATGGCCGAGATGGCGGCCCCCAGCCCGAGGCCGAGATCGATGGGCCGTACCCGCAGACCCCAGTCGACGGTCGGACCGTGCCCCCGCCACCAGGACACGATCAGGGGCCAGCCGCCCAATCCGAGTTGCAGCCCGTACCAGGAGAGCACGAGCACGGGCAGGTCGCCCGCCGCCCCCTCCCCTCCCCCGACGGCGGCCCGCACCGTCAGGCCCAGGAGAAAACCGGCGCCCGTGGTGACGGCCACGAACGGCAGGGCGAGCACGAGTTCCACCAGACCCCACCGGGGCCGGGGACCGGTCACCGCCGTCGACCCGGGCGCCGCCAACCCGGTCACCAGCCGTCGTTCACCGGATCTCGGTGCCGGACAGGATCGCGGCCAGGTGTTCCAACGAGGCGAACGAATGACCCTCGACGAAGCGGTCGACGTGGGGCAGGGCGGCGGCCATGCCGGCGGCCAGCGGCGCGTACCCGGGTGTCGCCTTCAGCGGGTTGACCCACACCAGCTGATGGGTCACCCGGTGGAGCCGGGCCATCTCGGCGTCGAGGACGTCGGTGTCGCCCCGATCCCACCCGTCGCTGAGCACCACCACCACCGAGCCCCGGGCCATGCCTCGGATGGCCCATTCGTTGTTGAAAGCCTGGATGCCGTCGCCCAGGCGGGTGCCCCCGGCCCAGTCCTTGACCCGGGGAAAGGCGGCCCGGAGGGCGGCGTCGGGGTCCCGACTGGTGAGGTGCCGGGTCAGCCGGGTGAGCCTCGTTCCGAGGGCGAAGACCTCGACCCGCCCCCGGGACACGACGGCGGCGTGGGCGAAGCGGAGCAGGGCCCGGGCGTAGGGTTCCATCGAGCCCGAGACGTCGAGCACGAGCACGAGGCGCCGAGGCCGGCTGGCGGCCTGGGTGAAGGCCCGGCGCACCGGTTCGCCCTGGTGCCGTAGAGCCCACCGGACCGTGCGACGGAGGTCGGGTCGGACGCGGCCGACCGTGCCGGGGACCCGACGCCGCGACCGGCGCCGGAAGGTGGTGAACCTCAGACCGGCCATGAGCCTGCTCAGTTCGGCCAACTCGTCGGCCGAACAGTCGGCGAAGTCCTTGTCGGTGAGGACCTCGGCCCGGCTGAACCGGACCTCCTGGACGTCGCCCTCCGGGTTCTGCAGGTCGCCCTCGTCCTCACCGTCCTCCTCGTCGTCGTCCTCGTCGAGGGCGATCGTGACGGGCGGTGCCGGCGCCTCCACCGGGATCAGGCCGCTCTCCATCCGGGCCCAGAACACGTCGAAGGCCCGGTCGTACATGGGGATGTCCTCGGGCCGGGTGACGAGGGTCGACCGCCCGGCCCAGTACACCCCGCTTCGCCGCTCGAGGCCGACACGCTCCAGGGCCTCGACGTAGCCGATGGTCGAGGTCGGAGGGACGCGCACCCCGGCCAGGCGCAGGAGGCGGCAGAACCCGACGGCGATGGTCTCGGCCCGGTCGGGAGCCTCCGCCGTCGGGGCCGTGGTGGTCAAGCGCCGCTCCGGGTCACCGCCACCTGAACCATCTCGGGCAGGCCGAGGTCGATGACCCGTTCGGCGTCCTCGCGATACTTGAGCACCGAACCCAGGGTGGCCCGGACCGAGTCCTCGTCGATGGTGGACCGGCCGAGGGCGGCCAGCGACAGGGCCCAGTCGATCGTCTCGGCCACACCCGGAGGCTTGTACAGGCCCTGGTCCCGGAGGGCGGCGGTGGCCGCCGCCACCTGGCGGGCCAGCGTGTCGCCCACCGACGGAGCCCGCAGCTTCACGATCTCGACCTCGCGCTCGAAATCAGGATGCTCCACCCAGTGGTAGAGGCAACGACGCTTGAGGGCGTCGTGGACATCCCGGGTCCGGTTCGAGGTGAGGATCACGGCCGGCGGGGTGGCGGCGGTGATGGTCCCCAGCTCGGGGATGGTGATGCTGTAGTCCGACAGGGCCTCGAGCAGGAACGCCTCGAACTCGTCGTCGGCCCGGTCGACCTCGTCGATCAGCAGTACCGGGGGCGGGCCCTCGGCGGGGCTCAGGGCTTCGAGCAGGGGACGGCGAATCAGGAACCGGGGGTCGTAGAGCTCGGCCTCCAGCTGATCGGCGGTGGCCACGGCGGCCTGGCCGGTGGCCTCGGCCGTGCGGAGGTGGAGGAGCTGGCGGGCGTAGTCCCACTCGTAGACGGCCTGGGCGGCGTCGATCCCCTCGTAGCACTGGAGGCGGATGAACCGCCCGCCCTGCCACCGGGCCAGGACCTTGGCCACCTCGGTCTTGCCCACGCCGGCCTCGCCCTCGAGGAACAGCGGCCGCTGCAACGTCAGCGACAGGAAGACGGCGGTGGCCAGCCCCTCGTCGGCCAGGTAGTCGTGCTCGGCCAAGGCCTTGGCCACCTCGTCAACGGACTGGGGAGTGCTCACGGCAAGTGAGGGTAGCGGTCCCGTTCCCGACGGCGCCTACCGGCCCCCGCGGGCCGCCACCGGTCGACCGCGCGACATCGGGACCCCGGTCCGGGGTCCGGTTCCGGACACGACGGGCTCCCGTCGGCTCCTCCCCCGCCGCCAGTAGATCAGACCGATGATCAGGCCGGTTGCGCCGGCGGCCACGTCGCGGGCCCGAACCAGGAGGCTCAGGGCCACGGCGAAGGCCGGGCTGAGCCCGATGACCTCCATGGCGAACAGCTGGCTCGCCTCGAGGACCCCGACCCCGGCCGGAATGGGGGTGAACATGGCGATGCGGGAGGCGGCGACCACGATCACGACCTCGGGGATGGTGACGGTGGCACCCAGGAAGTAGACGGCGAGCCAGAACTCCAGGCCAAGCAGGATGGGCCAGATCACGAACGACAGGATCACGCCCCGCCAGAAGACCCCGGCCTGGTTGCGGCACAGGTCGCTCACCTGCTCCTCCATGTCGGAGACGGTGGCCGTCAACGACTCGAAACGGTCGCGACGGACCCGCTCCAGCAACCGGCTCAACGGCCGCCGGCCCCGCCAGATCGCCGTCATGTAGGCCAGGGGCAGCCCGACCAGGGCGACGACCGGGGCCAGGCCCCGCCAGCCGAAGTCGCCGCCGTAGTCACCCACCACGACCAGCACCAGGCCGACGGCCAGCAGGCTGCCCTGGGAGATGGCGGCCAGGAGCCGGTCCAGACCGAGGCTGGCGACGGCGTGGGGGGTGGACACCTGCTCGCGGGTCCGGACCAGCTGGACCTGGGCCGGTTCCCCGCCCCACTGGGGTCCCGGGGTGAAGTAGCTCAGCCCGAACCCGACCAGGCTGTAGCTCACCATGGACCGGAGCCGGGTCAGATAGCCGTAGGCCGAAAGGAAGAGCCGCCACCGGCTGGAGAGGACGGTGATGATGGTGACCCGGACGGCCAGGAGGACGACGATCCCCTCCCAGCGGAAGTTGGCCAGCAGACGGCGCACATCGAGATCGCCGACCTGGCGACCGACCCAGTACACCAGCGGCGGCACCAGGACCCAGGCCAGCCAGGGCCAGCGCCTCCGCCATCGGCCCGCCCGACCCTCGTCGGAGTCCGTCGTCGCCCGACCGGTGCTCATGTCGAGGCCGGCTCCCTGGGCGCACCGGCGATGACGTCGACGATGCGGGCCGTGTCCGCCGGCTGCAGGCGGGGGTAACTGGGCAGTCGGAGGAGGTGGTCCGAGGCCCGGGCGGCGTGGGGGTTGTGGCCGGCGAAGGCCGAGAACTGTTCCAGCCGGGAGCAGTCGTAGAACTCGTGGGGGTTGGCCTCGATCCCGTTCCGGGCCAGTTCGGCCGCCAGCGTCTCGTGATCGTCGACGTAGACCCCGAAGTAGGCCCCGTTGGCGCGGCCGTGGCGGTCCTCGTCCAGCAGCTCGACGCCCGGGATCGGGGCCAGGCCCTTCCTCATGGCCTCGACGTGGGCCCGGCGCCGCTCGACGTTGTCGGCCAGGCGTCGCAGTTGGCGCCGGTGCATGGCGGGCATGAACCGCTTGTGGGGGGCACGACCTGCCGGGTCGAACCGGTAGTCGGGGTTGTCCTTGGCCGGGTTGACCACGGCCTTCAGCCGGGGCAAGAGCCGGTCGCCCGCGGTCCGGGCCGGGTAGAGGGCCCACCCGTACCAACGGGGGCGGTTGAGGGCCGAGACCAGGGCCCGACTGGTGGTGTCGGCCATCGAGGCGGCCCGGCCCTGACGATGGCGGGGCAGTTCGAACCGCTCGGCGTGATCGTCGGACAGGGCGAGCAGCCCGCCCCCGAAGGAGTTGACCAGCTTCTCCACCCCGAAACTGAACAGGGCCCCGTCACCGGCCTGACCCACCTGGCGACCGTCGACCGTGGTGCCGACGGCATGGGCGCAGTCCTCGAACAGGAGCAGGTCATGGGTGTCGCACAGGGCCCGGATGGAGCCGAGGTCGGCGGGGTTGCCGAACATGTGGGTGACCAGGACGAGGGCGCTCCGGGCCGTGATCTTGGCCTCCAGGTCGTCGACGTCGATGGTGAGGGTGGCGGGGTCGATGTCGACGAACACCGGACGTAGGCCGCGCTGCACGATGAGGCGGACCATGACGTAGAAGTTGTAGGCCGGGACCAGCACCTCGTCGCCCTCGGCCAGGTCCATCGCCTCCAGGAAGTACCAGAAGGCGTGGCGGCCGGTCGGGGTGGGATACACCGACCGGTCGGGCAGCACGTCCTCCCACACCAGACGGGCCTCGGCCGTCAGGAGGTCGTCGTCGCCCTCCCGGGTGCGAAGCCAGAGGAGGAAGTCAGCCGCCTCCAGGCACGACGAATGCTTGGGGATCATGGCCCGCCACTACCAGGGCTTCATGGCCAGGCGCTGCGACATGTCGGACCTGACGTGGTTCTCGGGATCGTAACGGGCCACGATCGATCGCCAGCGGGCCAGCTGGTCGCCGTACATCTGATCGAGCTGGGTGGCCGAGATGCAGGAGTCCTTGGCCAGGTAGACCCGACCCCCCATCTCGATGAGGTCGTCGGTGAAGTCGGCGAACAGCTTGCGGGTCTCGGGGGTGTCGCCGGCGAACATCGAGGCGGTGACCCCCTCGGCCGGGAAGGAGAGCAACCCGGCCCCGGGCTGGGGACCGAGGCGTTTGAAGACATAACCCCGGGGGGTGACCGAGCGTCGCCCGGCCAGCGCCACCAGCTCCCGCCAGGCGTCCTCGACGGTGTCGGCGGGCAGCACGAACTGGTACTCGATGAACGAACCCAGCACCTTGTTGACGTGCTTGATCACCTCGTGGAGGCCGATGTAGTTGTAGTCCCGGATGTGCATCGTCCGATCGACGTCGCCGTACATGCGGAGCTGGACCCGCCGGAAGGCCCGCATACCGACGTGCATGAGCTGCAGCCGCCGGAACGGGAGGGTGGGCAGGGGGATCTCGATCGGTTCCCGGGCCTCGGGGACGGGGTCGGACACGTAGTTGGCCCGGGGGTGGATGGAGATGTCGTCGCTGGGGTCGCCGGGCTTCACGCACGACACGAACTGGAAGTCGTCGTCGCTCGACGCCAACGCCTCCAGGGCCTGGGGCACCCCGCGCACGATCCGGGAACGCAGGCGGACCCCCGATGTCCGGTCGCGTTGCAGCGCCAGGGTGACCCGGCGGACGAAGCCGGTCAGCCCCATGCCTCCGATGGTGGCTGCGAACAGGTCGGGATGCTCCGACGGGGAGCAGGTGAGCACCTCACCGTCGGCCAGCACGATCTCCATGGCGAGAACGTGGTGACCGAACGACCCGTCGCGGACGTGGTTCTTGCCGTGGATGTCGGATGCGATGGCCCCGCCCAGGGTGGCCCACTGGGTGCCCCCGAAGATGGGGAACGACCAATCGGTCGACTCCAGGTACTTGTGGAGCGCCCCCATCTCGACCCCGGTCTCGCAGGTGATGGTCCCGGCCTCGGTGTCGAGGTCGAGGATGCGGCGGATGCCCGAGGACGACAGCGTCACGCCTCCGGTCACATAGGCGGCGTCGCCGTAACTGCGGCCGGCGCCCCGGGGGATGACGGGCCGGGAACCGGCCGACCACGGGTGGCGCTCCCCCTCATAGCGGCGCAGGTCGGTGGACGTCGGCAGCGTGTAGGACCAGCTGGCGATCCTGGTGTCGGCCCCGGCGCGACGTCGGGTCGTTGTCTGGTCAGTCGTCATAGCCGTACCCCTGCAGGAAGTCGAAGGAGGCGGAACGTTTCTCGACCTGCTCGATCAACGACGAGGTCCACGGCGCCTGTTCCCGGCTGCGGTTGGGGGCCCCGTACATGATCGAGGTGCAGGCCGACACGTAGTCGGGGTCGGCGTCGGCGTCGAGTCCGACGAACCGGCACAGGTCCCGTACGTGCTCGGCCGGCTCGGCCAGGAACCGCTCGTGGCGGACGTCGAGGACGACCTCGGCCCCGAGCCGGGCCTTGATCGCCTCGTTGGCCTGGCAGAGGTCGAAGTAGCGGTCGGCCGCCTCTTCCAGGGTGGACCGGGTCCGCTTGGCCCAGGTGCTGATGTTGTCGAACGGATTCCGCACGGCGTGGATGTACCGGACATCGGCCTCGAACCGTTCGAGCCGTTCGAAGAGTTCGGGGTGGTCGGCCAGGTTCTGGGTGGTGTTCTTGCCCTCCTGGTCGCCGACCACGAGCAACCGCTCGAACCGCCCCTGGTGCTGGCCGGCGATGTCGTACTGGTAGCCGGTCAGGCGGCGGCCACCGGCCCCGAACCGCTGGGCGTTGCGCACGGCCAGATAGCGGAGTCGACGCTCGTGGTAGCCCCGCCGCAGGTAGTCGAGGGAGTTGAGCCGATGGCTGAACAGGGCGTGGGGGTGGGCGTCGAGCACGGAGCTGACCAGGCTGTGGCCGCTGCGCGGGTATCCGATGAACAGGCAGAAGGTGCGGACCTGGTCGAGGTCGGCGGCCATGCGGTTGGCCCTGGCGTCGATGGCCACGGTGTCCCACCAGCCGCTGGCCCGCAGCCGCATCCACAGCCAGGCCTCATCGATCTCCGAAGCGCTGAGCCGTGCTTGCATGCAGCTTTCCCCCGCGTGTCAGACGATCGCCCGTGACCGGCCACGATGACGACGCCTGATCGTAGTCCAACGTTCACCATTTCGTAGGCTCAGCCTACCCTGTGGGCTACCGTCCGTTCGTTCGATCCCTGCCAATTCGGTCACGGGCCCGTTGCTCAGCCATGGATCACGACCGGCGTACCGAGGGGCAGGATGGCGGCCAGGTCGTCGATGGTCTCGTTGGCCAACCGGACACAGCCGTGGCTCACGTTCCGCCCCAGCGACGACGGGTCGTCGGTACCGTGGAGGCCGATGACCCCGTCGCCGCCGTTGAAGTGGCGCAGCGTCTCGCTGTAGCCCGACAGGCCGTAGGCGTGGGTTCCGTAGGGACCGGAGGGGTCGGGCGGGCGCAGGAGCTCGGTGAGGTAGAACGAACCGATCGGTGTCGGGGTGGCCCCGGTACCGATGGCCACCGGGGCGTCGAGCTGGAGCCGGCCGGCCTCCCACAGGGTCAGCCGGTGGGCCGACACGTCGATCTCGATGCGATAGGGATTCACGCTGAGGTCGACGAGTTCGGCCGAGATCCAGCCCGTGGTGCCGTTGGGGCGAACCGGCAGGAGCACCTCGAGCCAGCCGTCCTGCTCCCGGACCACCTGGAACACCAGGGGCGCGCCGTTCTCGGTCGGGTTGGCCAGCTCGGCCACGACGGTGGCGTCGAGCGCCGGTCGGTCGACGGCGGCGACCCGGGAGACGATCGAGGTGGCCACCAGACTCGACGTCGGCCGCTGACGGACCTCGACCTCGACCGTCGGACCGGTCGGCGCCTGCTGGGCCAGGGGATCGAATCCCCCGCTGCAACCGGCGACGACCAGAGCCACGACGGGCGCCAACAGATGCCAGGGCCGACGGAGGCCCCGGACACCGGCGATCGGGCTCACGGGCACGAGCCGGGCACGTGATCAGCCGGTGAAGGTCGGGGTGGCCACCACCGGATTGGCCGGCGTGGCCGTGGGGTTCTCCTGTCGGGCCGGCAGGACCGTGGGGGTGGGGGCCGAGGTCGGGGCCTCGGTGGTCGGTGGTTCGGTGGTCGGCGGCGCCGTGGTCGGGGGTGGGGTCTGCTGGTTCGAGCTGGGGTCGGGACCGGGGGCAGGGTCCGGGCAGTCGACCGACACCGAGAACCCGAGACTGGACACACCCTCGGGACCGAGTCGGAGCTGGATGACCAGCGTGTCGCCCAACTCGACGGCCGTGATGTCGGCCACGCTGCCGTCGGGATCGGCCTCCACCCCGGGGATCTCGACCACGGCGCTGCCGGTCGACGAGATGAGGGTGTTGCCGGGATGGACCGACGAGCCGTTGGTCGTGGTCACCCTGAGGTCACAGGTGCGCCCGATGAGTTCGGCCGGGATGGGCTCGGTGGCCACCGTGACGACGGATCCGGGCTCACCGAAGATCACCTCGGAGGGCGAGACCTTCAGTTCCTCCTCGGCGAGTGCGGGGCCGACGCCGAGACCGAGGGCGACGACGCCGATCGACGCCCCGACCAGCGAGGCTCGCCGGACGAGCCGATGCCGAGGGTTGACGGGGTCGCCCGATTTGGGCGTTTGGCGGCGGAGCATAGAGCAAAATGTACCAGGCCGACTTGGCCGGTCCACGCACCAAACAACGACTCAACAAGCTGGTCCATTGTTGTGAATGGGCCCGTATTGGACGGCCCTATTGTCGACGCAAGGCCACGTTCATACCTCGGCTTCGACGACGACGACCGATCGGTTGGAGGCCCCGATGGCGGTGTCGACGATGGCCTGGTATTCGGGCGACTCGTAGCAGGCGACGGCATCGTCGTAGCTGTCGAAGCGGACCACGACGTTTCGCGGATGGTCCTTACCCTCGAACTGGCGGTAGCGGCCACCCCGGGCCACGAACCGTCCGTTGTGGGCGGCGATCGCCTTGGTCGCTCCCTCGATGTATCGGCCGTAGGCCTCCTCGTCGGTCACCTCGACATGTGCGATCCATAGTCCGGCCATGGTTCCTCCTCGCCGTTCTCCCACGTGTACGGCCACTGTAGACCCCCCACCCGGGGCCCAGGTCGCCATCGGCCGGCCGTGGATGCCGGCGGCTCGGGCCAGGGCCGACCCGGGGCCCGTCGCTCAACCGGTCCCGGCGGTGAGATCCCAGAACCGGGCCATGGTGTCGCCGTCGAGGCTGCCCGCGGTGCGGGCCACCACGTTGCCCTCACCGTCGAGGTAGACGGCGTAGGGGAAGCCGGATCCGCCGAAGCCGAGATAGGCGGCGCTGGTCTCGTCATCCCGGATCACGGCCGGGGTGAAGGCCTCATCGTCCAACCAGGCCTGGGGTGGGAAGTTGTCACCGTCGAGGTCGACGGCGGTCGACACGGCGTAGAGGTCGAGACCGTCGGGCTGGCGGCCGGCGGCGATCAACTCCTCGATCAGGGGCACCTCGGCCTGGCAGTGGGAACACCAGTGGGTCAGGAAGTAGATCACCTTGGGTCGGCCGTCGGCCGTGATGGTCACGGTCGACCCGTCGAACCCGGTACCCGTCAGGGTCGGGGCCGTGGTGCCCACGACCGGATCGTTCTCGGCCGTCCCGAGGCCGACCCCGTCGGGCAACGGCGCCAGCCCGGCCCCACTGATACTGATCGGAGCCGTCTGGGCCACGTCCGGCACCGCCGTCGGCCCCGTCTCGTCGTCACCCCCAACCGTGCTGGCGATGACGGCGACGGCGGCCAGCCCGATGACGATCAGGCCGATCACGGCGAACAGAAACAGGCGGTTGGACGAGTCCGGGGGTCGGGTCTCGGTGGTCACGTGGTCCTCCGTCCGAGGTCGAGGGCGACGAGAGCCACGACTCCGAGGAATCCGACCGCCGCCATGGTGGGGATGGTAATGAGGCCGAAGTGCTCGACCCAACGGGCCGAGCACGGCACGGCCGGATCACAAAGGTTGCCGGTCGAACCCGACGCCTGCTCGTAGCGATGGAAGACGGCCACGGCCAAGCCCACCAGGGCCAGGCCGCCGGCGACCACGGCCGCCACCCGACGTCGGGTCACGACCGCCAGCACCAGCAGGACGGCGGCCGGGTACATGAAGCCCCGCTGGACCCAGCACAGGCGGCACGGCACGAAGCCGGCCCCTTCCGACAGGTAGAGCGACCCGGCCGTCGACACCACGGCCACCAGCGCCGCCAATTCGAGGGCCGAGGCCCGTGCCGTGTGGATCACGATGGCGGGGCGGCCCGTGGCCGCCGCCAGGCCCAGCAGCCCGAGACCGGCGGCCAGGGCCACCGTCAACAGGGCCAGGAACAGGGTGACCGTCTCCACAGGCACGGGCCCACGCTAGGGGCCCGAGGCGAAAGGAGGCCGAAAACGAGTGCCAAAGGACAACGGCACCGACGTCAGCACCGAGGACGGGGCCGCCGACCGGGCGCGAACAGGGCCCCGGCCGGTGACCGGGGCCCTGTTCGGTTCGTGTGCGTCGCCCGGAGGCGGCCGGGATCAGCCGATCTCGTCGGGGGCGGCCGTTGGCAGGGTGGCGACCTCGGCCCCACCGTTGGCCCCGATGGCGGCCTCGGTACCGATGGAGGCCAACCACTGGGCCGGATCCTGCTCCTCGCCCTCGGAGTAGAACGGCATCGGCTGGTAGTCGGGCGCCACCGTCTGCAGCTCCCGATGGCGCATCAGGCCGGTGCCGGCCGGGATGAGCTTGCCGATGATGATGTTCTCCTTGAGGCCGATCATGGAGTCGGATCGACCCTCGATGGCGGCCTCGGTCAGGACCCGAGTGGTTTCCTGGAACGATGCGGCCGAGAGCCACGAGTCGGTGGCCAGCGAGGCCTTGGTGATGCCCATGATCTCGGGCCGGCCCTCGGCCGGTCGCTGCCCCTCGGTCACCAGACGCCGGTTGACGTCGGCGAACTGCCACTGGTCGCAGCGCTCACCCGGCAGGAACTCCGAGTCCCCCGGCTCCTGGATGGCCACTCGTCGGGTCATCTGCCGCACGATCAGCTCGATGTGCTTGTCGTGGATGGACACACCCTGGTCCCGGTAGACCTTCTGGACCTCCTCCACCAGGTACTGCTGGGTCTCCCGGATACCCCGAATCTCCAACAGTTCCTTCGGGTCACGAGGACCGTCGACGATGGCGTCGCCGGCCGTGATCTCCTGGCCGTCGACCACCTCGAGCCGGGCGGCGAGGGGAACGAGGTAGTCGTCCTCGGTCCCGTCCTCACCGATGACGGTGATGACCTTGCCCTTGCCCTCGTCCTCGGCGATGCGCACCGTGCCCGAGATCCGGGCCATGGTGGCCTTGCCCTTGGGCGAACGGGCCTCGAACAGCTCGACCACCCGGGGCAGACCACCGGCGATGTCGGCGCCGCCGGCCACACCACCGGTGTGGAAGGTACGCATGGTCAGCTGGGTGCCGGGCTCGCCGATGGACTGGGCGGCGATGACGCCGACCGCCTCGCCCACCTCGATCTCGACGCCGGTGGCCAGGGACATGCCGTAGCTGGCGGCCGTGATGCCCACCGGTGAGTCGTCGGTCAGGGGCGAGAGGACGCGGACCCGGTTGACCCCGGGGTCGTCCCGCAGCGTCTCCATCTCCTCTTCCCGGACCATGGTGCCCCGGGGGAGGACCGAGCCGTCGCTCAGCGCCACGTCGTCGGCCAGGACCCGGCTGTAGAGGCGGGTCTCCAGGTAGGTCCGGACCATCCGGGCATCGGGGTCGGACGGGTCCGAGGCCTCACCGGAGAACCGGTTGTAGTAGCCGTCGGGCTTGACGTCGTCGAGGTAGAGGCCACGGACGGGGCGGCCCTCCTCGAAGGGCTCCCGGTCGTTGATGATGACCTCCTGGGCCACGTCGACCAGGCGGCGGGTCAGGTAGCCGGAGTCGGCGGTCCGCAGGGCGGTGTCGACCAGGCCCTTGCGGGCGCCCGGCGTGGCGATGAAGTACTCCAGCATGGAGAGGCCTTCACGGAAGTTGGACTTGATCGGGCGGGGGATCATGTCGCCTCGGGGGTTGGCCACCAGACCGCGCATACCGGCGATCTGACGGACCTGCATCATGTTCCCTCGGGCCCCGGAGCCCACCATCATGTCGATGGGGTTGAACTGGCGGGCCTTGAGGCTGACCTCCATGGCCTCCCGCACCTCGTCGGTGGCGGCGGTCCAGATCTCCACTTCCTTCTGGCGCCGCTCACCGTCGGTGATGATGCCCTTGCGGAACTGGCCCTCGATCTTCTCCGCCTCCTCCTCGTGCATGTCGAGGATCTGCTTCTTCTCGACCGGGGTCCGGACGTCGTCGATCGACACCGTCAGACCCGATCGGGCGGCGAACTTGAAGGCCAGCGACTTGATCCGGTCGAGCGAGGCCGCGACCTCGGCCTTGTGGTAGCCGGTGGCCAGCTCGTCGACGATGGCGGTGATGTCACGCTTCTTGACGACCTCGTTGACGTAGCGGAAGTCGTCGGGCAGGGCCTCGTTGAACAGGACCCGACCGGCAGTGGTCTTGGTGTAGACGGCACCGGTCCCGTTGGCCGGGGTCTCCAGGAGCCCCGGGTGACGGAACTCGATGGGCCCGTGCAGGTCGATGTCACCCGACTCGTAGGCCCGCTCCACCTCGTGGACCTGGCGGTAGACGCCGCCGCCCTTGGCCTCGGTCACCGCTTCGGTGAGGTAGAAGCAGCCGATGACCATGTCCTGGGTCGGGGTGACCAGGGGCCGGCCGTGGGCCGGCGACAGCACGTTGTTGGCCGACAGCATCAGCACCCGGGCCTCGGCCTGGGCCTCGGCCGACAGGGGCAGGTGGACGGCCATCTGATCGCCGTCGAAGTCGGCGTTGAAGGCGGTGCAGACCAGCGGGTGGATCTGGACGGCCTTGCCCTCGACCAGCACCGGCTCGAAGGCCTGGATACCCAGGCGGTGCAGGGTGGGGGCCCGGTTCAGCATGACCGGGTGCTCCTGGATGACGTCCTCAAGCACCTCCCACACCTGGGGCCGGCGCCGCTCGACCATGCGCTTGGCCGACTTGATGTTCTGGGCCAGCTCCTGGTCGACCAGCCGCTTCATGACGAAGGGCTTGAACAGCTCCAGGGCCATGATCTTGGGCAGGCCGCACTGGTGGAACTTGAGGGTCGGGCCGACCACGATGACCGAACGGCCCGAGTAGTCGACGCGCTTGCCCAGCAGGTTCTGCCGGAACCGGCCCTGCTTGCCCTTGAGCATGTCGGACAGCGACTTGAGGGGTCGGTTGCCGGGCCCGGTGACGGGACGGCCGCGGCGGCCGTTGTCGAACAGGGCGTCGACGGCCTCCTGCAGCATCCGCTTCTCGTTGTTGACGATGATCTCGGGGGCACCGAGGTCGAGCAGACGCTTGAGCCGGTTGTTCCGGTTGATGACCCGGCGGTACAGGTCGTTGAGGTCGGAGGTGGCGAAGCGACCGCCGTCGAGCTGGACCATGGGCCGAAGCTCGGGCGGGATCACGGGCACCACGTCGAGGATCATGGCCCGGGGGTCGTTGATCCGCCGCTCGTTCTCGTCCCGCCGGTTGAAGGCGGCCACGATCTTCAGCCGCTTGATGGCCTTCTGCTTGCGCTGGGCCGACAGCTGCTTGGCCCCGTCCTCGGGCTCGATGGCGTGGCGGAGCTTGATCTCCTCCTCGTCGAAGTCGATGCGCTCGATGAGCTGGGCGATGGCGTCGGCCCCCATGCCGCCCTCGAAGTAGTCGCCGAAGCGGTCGACCATCTCCCGCCACAGCATCTCGTCCTCGAGGATCTTGCGGGGGAAGAGTTCCTTGAACTCGTCCCACGCCCGCTCGAGCACGTCGAGCTCCATCTCGTACTGCTCGCGGGTGGCGGCCAGCTCCTTGTCGAAGGCACGCTGACGGGCCCGGATCTCGGTGTCCTTGGCCCCGTCGGTCTCCATCTGGGCCAGTTCGCGCTCGAGCTCCTCGTGCTGCTCGGCCAGGCGGAGTTCCATCTCCTTGACGATGGCCTCGCGCTCACCGATGACCTCGGCCTCGAGGCTGGGCAGGTCCTCCTGGCGACGCTCCTCGTCGACCCAGGTCACCAGGTTGGCGGCGAAGTAGATCACCTTCTCCAGCTGCTTGGCCTTGAGCTCCTCGCGGGGCTCGGTGCCCATGAGGAGGTAGGCCAGCCAGGAGCGGGTGCCTCGCAGGTACCAGATGTGGACGCAGGGGGCGGCCAGCTCGATGTGGCCCATGCGCTCGCGCCGCACCTTGGAGCGGGTGACCTCGACGCCACACCGCTCGCAGATGATGCCCTTGAACCGGACCCGCTTGTACTTGCCGCAGGCGCACTCCCAGTCCTTCTGGGGACCGAAGATCTTCTCGCAGAACAGGCCGTCCTTCTCCGGCTTGAGCGTGCGGTAGTTGATCGTCTCCGGCTTCTTGACCTCACCGTTCGACCACATGCGGATGGAATCCGCCGTGGCCAGACCGATCTTCAGCTGATCAAAATCGTTGACATCAAGCATTCGTTACTCCTTTGATCAGGGTTTGCGGAGAGGACCCGGAACGGATCCTCGAAACACCGTTCGGTGCTGCAACCCCGAGCAACTCCAAGAGCTGCCGGGTTGCGATCAACGGGGGGAACCGGCGGCCCGCCGGGCGTCGTCCTCGTCGGACCCACGCTCGGGGCGGCTGAGATCGATACCGAGCTCCTCGGCGGTGCGGAACAGCTCGTCGTCGAGCTCCCGCATCTCGATCTCGGCTCCGTCCTCGGCCAGCACCTCGACATTGAGGCACAGGGCCTGCATCTCCTTGATGAGCACCTTGAAGCTCTCGGGGATGCCGGGCTCGGGGATGTTCTCACCCTTGACGATGGCCTCGTAGACCTTCACCCGTCCGAGCACGTCGTCGGACTTGATGGTGAGCAGCTCCTGCAGGCAGTAGGCGGCGCCATAGGCCTCGAGAGCCCAAACCTCCATCTCCCCGAAGCGCTGACCACCGAACTGGGCCTTACCGCCGAGGGGCTGCTGGGTGATCATCGAGTAGGGGCCGGTCGAGCGGGCGTGGATCTTGTCGTCCACCAGGTGCGAGAGCTTCAGGATGTACATCACCCCGACCATCACCGGACGGTCGAAGGGCTCGCCGGTCTGGCCGTCGTAGAGCTGGGCCTTGCCGTCGCTACCGATGAGGCGGACGCCTTCGACCGACTCCGGGTTCAGGTTCTCGAAGATCTTCTGGATGGTGGGCTTGGCCCCCGCCATCTCCTGCTCGTCCCACTTGGCCCCGTCGAACACCGGGGTGGCGACCAGGGTGGAGGGCGTGGTGAAGGGCCGGGTCTTGGTCTCGGTGCCGCGCATCGGGGGCTCGCCCACCCGCTCACCGTCGACCTCCCAGCCCCAGCGGGCGGCGTAGCCCAGGTGGGACTCGAGGACCTGACCCACGTTCATGCGGGACGGCACACCGAGCGGGTTGAGGATGATGTCGACCGCGGTCCCGTCGGCCAGGTGGGGCATGTCCTCCACCGGCAGGATGCGGGAGATCACACCCTTGTTGCCGTGGCGGCCGGCCAGCTTGTCGCCGACCGAGATCTTCCGCTTCTGGGCCACGTAGACCCGGACCAGCTGGTTCACGCCGGGGGGCAGCTCATGGCTGTCGTCCCGGTTGAAGACCTTGACCTCGATGACCTTGCCCGTCTCGCCGTGGGGAACCTTGAGCGAGGTGTCACGGACCTCACGGGCCTTCTCACCGAAGATGGCCCGAAGCAGGCGCTCCTCGGGGGTCAGCTCGGTCTCGCCCTTGGGCGTGACCTTGCCCACCAGCACATCGCCGGGGCCGACGTCGGCGCCGACCCGGATGATGCCGCGCTCGTCGAGGTCGGCCAGGATGTCCTCGGACAAGTTGGGGATGTCCCGGGTGATCTCCTCCGGACCGAGCTTGGTGTCCCGAGCGTCGATCTCGTGCTCCTTGATGTGGATCGACGTGAGCACGTCGTCCTTCTGGAGCCGCTCCGAGAGGATGATGGCGTCCTCGAAGTTGTAGCCCTCCCAGGGCATGAAGGCCACGACCAGGTTCTTGCCCAGGGCCAGCTCGCCGTTGTCGGTCGAGGGACCGTCGGCCAGGAGCTCGCCCTTGCGGATCTGCTGACCGGCCCGGACCCGGGGCTTCTGGTTGATGCAGGTGTCCTGGTTGGACCGATCGAACTTGAGCAGGCGATGGACCTTGCGGCCCATGTTCTTGTACTCGATGATCATCTGCCGGCCGTCGGCCTCGATGACCACGCCGTCGTCGGGGGCCATGATCGTGTCGGCGGCGTCGGCCGCAGCGCGAGCCTCGATGCCGGTCCCGATGTAGGGGGCCTCGGCCGTCAGCAGAGGCACGGCCTGACGCTGCATGTTGGCGCCCATCAGGGCCCGGTTGGCGTCGTCGTGCTCCAGGAACGGGATCAGGCCGGTACCGATGGAGACGATCTGCTTGGGCGAGACGTCCATCATCTGGACCTCGTCCGCCGGCACCTGGGAGATCTCGGTGGTGGCACCGAAGAAGACGTCCCGCTCCAGCTGGAGCTTCAGGTCGCGCAACGAGGCGGCCTGAGGTGAGCGTCGGGCCAGGACCCGGTCGTTGGTGAACGAGCCGTCGTCGTCGAGCTTGGCGTTGGCCTGGGCGACGACGTACTCCTCCTCCTCGTCGGCGGTGAGGTACACCACCTCGTCGGACACCTTGCCGTTCTCCACCGGACGGTACGGGGTCTCGAGGAAGCCGAAGTCGTTGACCCGGGCATAGCTCGACAGGTAGCCGATCAGACCGATGTTCGGACCCTCGGGCGTCTCGATGGGGCACATGCGGCCGTAGTGGCTGAAGTGCACGTCCCGGACCTCGAACCCGGCCCGCTCACGGGACAGGCCGCCCGGGCCGAGGGCCGAGAGGCGACGACGGTGGGTCAGACCCGACAGGGGGTTGACCTGGTCCATGAACTGCGAGAGCTGGGAGGTCCCGAAGAACTCCTTGATCGCCGCCACCACGGGGCGGATGTTGATCAGGGTCTGGGGGGTGATGGCCTCGACGTCCTGGGTCGTCATCCGCTCCCGGACCACCCGCTCCATGCGGGACAGCCCGATCCGGACCTGGTTCTGGATCAGCTCGCCGACCGAGCGGACCCGCCGGTTGGCGAAGTGGTCCTGGTCGTCCAGGCGGTAGCCGGGCTCGGCCACCATCAGGTGCAGGAGATAGGTGGCCGAGGCCAGGACCTCGCACCGGGCCAGGACCGGCTGGTCCTCCTCGGGGCGATCGAGGTCGAGCATCGGGAACAGCCGCTCCAGCTTCTCCAGCTCGGGACCGAGCTTGCGGTTCAGCTTGTAGCGACCGACCCGGGACAGGTCGTAGCGACGGTTCTCGAAGAAGGCGTTGCGGAGGTAGGTCCGGGCCGCCTCGAGGGTCGGGGGCTCACCGGGCCGGGCCCGCTTGTAGATCTCGACCAGGGCCTCGTCCTGGGTGGGGGCGATCTCGCGGTCCTTCTCCCACTGGCCTTCGAGGAAGTCGAAGTGACGGACGAAGGCCTCGAGGAAGCCCGGGGCGTTCTCCTCGTCGTAGCCGAGGGCCCGCAGCATGGTGAACAACGACAGGCGGCGCTTGCGGGCCACCCGGACGCCGGCGGTCGGGTCCTTGCCCGGCTTCTGCTCGACGTCGAACTCGATCCACTCACCCCGGTAGGGATGGATGGTGCCCGTGACCATCTGGTGCTTGGCCAGGTTCCGGAGGCGGAACCGCTCACCGGGCTGGAAGATGACGCCGGGCGAGCGCACCAGCTGGGACACGACGACACGCTCGGTGCCGTTGATCACGAACGTGCCCTTGTCGGTCATCATGGGGAAGTCACCCATGAAGACGGTCTGTTCCTTGATCTCGCCGGTCGACGCGTTGATGAACCGGGCCCTGACGAAGATCGGGGCCGAGTACGTCATGTCCTTTTCTTTGCACTCTTCGACCGAGAACTTGGGGTACGGCTTCAGGTCCTCGTCATGAGGATCGAACTCCAGTTCCAGTTGAAGCGTTTCCGTGAAGTCCCGAATGGGGCTGATATCACGGAAGGCATCGGACAGACCCTGCTCCAGGAACCAGCGGAAGGAGTCCCGCTGGACAGCGATCAGGTCGGGAAGCTCAATGGCCTCCTCGAGATTGCCGAAGGAGTAGCGGTCGCGAGCGACAGTACGTGCAGGCAAGAGGCACCACCAGATTGACCACGAGGAGCTACGGAACCTGCTTGAGCGCGACTGTCCGGCGACACAAAAATCCGAAGCGGGACGGGGCGAGCAAGCACGGCTTATCCAGCCTACGCCGCGCCCGATCGACCGGCAACCAGATTGGCCGCGTATCGTAAAAGACGGGCGGAGCCAGGTCAAGGTTCTTTGGCCGCAGGCCCTTCCGGAGAGCATGGCCGAAAAACGGCCGGACCCCAACGCCCGAGCCAGGTTCGGCTCGAACGTCGGGGTCCGGAAATCCCTCACGACCGGTCAGGTGCCGACCACACCCAGTGATCAGCGCCACCTGGTGTCGCCGATGGCGCCGAGGGCGGCCGATCGGTCGGGATGAGGCGTTACGAGGCCTACTTGAGCTCGACGCTCGCCCCGGCCTCCTCCAGCTTCTCCTTGGCCTTCTCGGCCTCGGCCTTGGGCTGAGCCTCGAGGATGACGGAGTTGTCGGCCTCGACCATCGCCTTGGCGTCCTTGAGCCCGGCGCTGGTGAGCTCGCGGACGACCTTGATGACGGCGATCTTCTTGTCGCCGGCGCCGGTCAGCACCACGTCGAAGTCGGTCTTCTCCTCCTCGGCGGCGCCGCCGCCGTCACCACCGGCAGGGGCGGCGGCAGCCACGGCCACGGGGGCGGCGGCGGTCACACCGAACTTCTCCTCGAAGTCCTTCAGCAGTTCCGACAGCTCCAGCACGCTCATGGCGCCGATGGCGTCGAGGATCTCGTCCTTGGTCAGGGTGGCCATTGTCAGTCTTCTCCTTCGGTTGCCGCTTCGTCGGCGGCGGCCGCCTCGGCGGCGGGGGTTTCGTCAGTGTCGGAATCGGAATCGGCCGCCGCATCATCGGCGGGGGCGTCGGCCTCGGGCGAGGCCTCGTCGCTTGCGGTGGCGGCCTCGTCGGCCGCTGGGGCATCGGCGGGGGCGCCGGGGGCGCCGCCCTGATCGATGAGGGCTTGGAGCCCGTAGGCCAAGTTGCGAGGCAGCGCCTCCATGAGCCCGGCCAGTTGCTGCATCGGGGCCGCCATGGCACCGGCCACCCTGGCCAGGAGCACCTCGCGGGGTTCGATGTTGGCCAGTTGCTTGACCTGCTCGGCGTCCATGGGAGCGCCTTCGAGCAGTCCGCCCTTGATGATCAACTCGGGGTTGGTCTTGGCGAAGTCGGTGAGCACCTTGGCCACGGTGACCACGTCACCGGCTTCGCCCTCGGGCGTCTGCTCGGTGAAGGTCAGGGCCGTGGGGCCGACCAGGTGTTCCTCGAGCTCGAGTCCGGCTTCGGACGCGGCCCGGCGCACGAGGGTGTTCTTGTAGACCTTGTAGGCCCCACCCGCCGGGCGCAGGGAGCGTCGCAGCTCGGCCAGCGCCTTCACGCTGAGCCCCCGGTACTCGGTCACGACGACCGATGGGGACGTCTCCAGCCGTTCCTTGACCTCGGTCACCACGGCAACCTTTTCCGGTCTGGGATTCTCCATTTCCGCACCTCCTTTCGTTGGTTGTGTGTCTGTTGTCGTTCGGCACCCTGTCCCGAACCAGACGCACCACAACGGGCCGACCAGCCCCCTCGGGGGCCTCGCACGCGGAGGTGAATCACCTATCCAGGGTTTGCGTGGTCGCAACCACCACCTGGAGTCTCGGGCGACAGCGGGGCAGGCGTCGCCTTGGCGGGCCGGCCCCTGGATGCAGTTGTCGCTCCCAGTGTAGGGAGCGAGCGGGATCAGCCCACCCGGACCAGTTCCTCGAGGCGGCCGGGGTCGACCTTCACGCCGGGACCCATGGTCGACGACACGGTCACCTTCTTGATGTACCGGCCCTTGCTCGACGCGGGGCGGACCCGGTTGAGCTCCTCGACCAGGGTCGCCATGTTGGCGATCAGGGCGTCGGCCTCGAAGCTGGCCTTGCCGATGGCGACATGGACGTTGCCGTAGCGATCGGTCCGGTACTCGACGGTGCCGCCCTTGAACTCGCCGACGGCCTTGGCCGCATCGGGGGTGACGGTGCCCGTCTTGGGGTTGGGCATGAGGCCTCGGGGCCCGAGCACCCGCCCGAGCTTGCCGACCTGGGGCATCATGTCGGGGGTGGCGATGGCCAGGTCGAAGTCGAGCATGCCGCCCTCGATCTCGGCCACCAGGTCCTCGGCGCCCACGAGATCGGCGCCGGCCTCGCGGGCTGCGGTGGCGGCGTCGCCGGTGGCGAACACCGCCACCCGGACCGTCTTGCCCGTACCCGAGGGCAGGGCCACGGTGCCGCGGACGATCTGGTCCGCCTTTCGGGGGTCGACCCCGAGGTTCAGGGCCACGTCGATCGATTCGTCGAACCGGGCCGTGGCCAGCGACTTCACCAGATCGAGCGCCTCGGAAGGACCGTGCAGGTGCTCCCGGTCGTAGCGACGCGTGGCGTCGTTGTAGCGTTTGCCTTTCGCCATGTCTCCATGCTCCCTCGTTGTCGTGTGTGGCGGGGAAGCGAGGTCCTCTTCCTCCAGCCCTGGATCCCTGCCCGGCCGGAGCCGATGCGGGGTGTGTCGGGATCGAACCCGGACGATGTCAGCCCTTGACGGCGATACCCATCTGACGGGCGGTGCCCGCCACCTGCTTCTTGGCCGCCTCGATGTCGTAGGCGTTGAGGTCGGGCATCTTGATCTCGGCGATCTCGGTCAGCTGGGCTTCGGTGATCGAGCCGGCCGAGTCACGCAGCGGATCGCTGGCGCCCTTCTCCACCTTGGCCGCCTTCTTGATCAGCTCGGCCGTGGGCGGGGTCTTGAGGATGAAGGAGAAGGTCCGGTCCTCGAAGACCGTGATCTCGACCGGCACCACCTGGCCTCGTTGGGCCTCGGTCCGGGCGTTGTACTCCTTGCAGAAGTCCATGATGGCCAGGCCGTAGGGGCCCAAGGCGGTACCGACCGGCGGCGCGGGTGAGGCCTGGCCGGCGGGAATCTGGATCTTCACGACGGCGAGGACTTGCTTCTTGGCCATCAGCGTTCTCTCTCAGCGTGTCTAGTCGGCGCGTGTGCCCGACGGGTCGGGTCGGCTGATCATCCCGAAAAACCGACATACCAGTGTGCCGGTCGTTCACCGGGAGTTCCAACACCGGCGGGGCACCGCAATGCCCCCCGGACTCAGACCTTGCCCACCTGGGCGAACTCCAGCTCGACCGGGGTCTCCCGGCCGAAGATGTTGACGAGCACCTTGAGCTTGAGCTGGTCCTCGTTGATCTCGACGATCTCGCCCTGGAAATCGGCGAAGGGGCCTTCCTTGACCCGGACGGTCTCGCCCATGCCGTACTCCAGGCGGGGCCGACCCTTGCGGGCCTGCTCCTCGCCCTCGACCTTGACCGCCAGGAAGCCTTCGACGTCCTTGCGGGGCAGGGGGCTGGGCTTGTTGCCGGCACCGACGAAGCCGGTGACACCGGGGGTGTTGCGGACCACGAACCAGGAGTCGTCGTCGAGGCGCATCCGGACCAGGAGGTAGCCGGGGAACACCTTCTTCTGGACGACCACCTTCTTGCCGTTCTTGAACTCGACCACGTCCTCCAGGGGGATCACGGTCTCGAAGATCCGCTCCTCCATGTTCATGGACTGGGTTCGGGCCTCGAGGTTGGTCTTGACCTTGTTCTCGTAGCCGGACTGGGTGTGGAGCACGTACCAGCGTCCCGGCCGGTCGTAGGGCGACTCCCGTCGGGGCGGCGGAACCGACTCGACCTCGTCCTCGCCACCCTCGTCCTCGCCACCCTCGTCGCCGCTGGCGGCAGCGCCGTCCCCGGCGGCATCGGCTTCGTCGACCTCGCCTTCGTCGACCTCGGCTTCGTCGACCTCGGCAGCGGTGTCGGCGCCGGTGATATCGGCTTCGGCGTCGGTGGTATCGGCTTCGGCGTCGGGAGCGGTACCGGGGTCGGCGTCGATGGCGCTGTCGGCGGCCATCGGCGCGTCATCGACCGGTGCCGCCATCGGCTCGGCCTCGGCCACCATGGCGTCATCGCCGGTCGGGGCGGCGGCCACCTCGTCCATCCCGTCGTGCTCATTGGTCACGGTCACAACCTCAGCAGTCGAATGACGCCTTCACCGAAGACGTAGTCCAGTCCGGCGATCAAGGCCGTGACCACCGCCAGGGTCACGAGCACCACGATCGTGTAGTTGATCACCTCGGCCCGCGTCGGCCAGTTGACCCGACGCAGCTCGGAGTTCACCTCCGAGAAGTACTGGCGGGGCGTGACCCGCTCGGCGGGCGGCGTCGGCCGGTTCTCCCGCTTGGTGGCAACGGGGTTGCCCTCATCGTCGAGTTGTCCCTGCCGCTGCAGGTACCGGCGCTGTTCCCGGTTCATCGCCATGGTTCGTCACTGCCTCGTGTCGCGACACCCCCCGACTGTTCGGAAGGCGCCACGATCCCGGGAGCGGTTGTTCGCCGCCGGGATCGCATGCTGTGCATGATCATTGTCTGACCGTCCGGCCGACCCGGATCTCCGAGGTCGGTCCGACTGCAGGGCAGGAGGGAATCGAACCCCCAACCTTCGGTTTTGGAGACCGGTGCTCTGCCAGTTGAGCTACTGCCCTAGGCGTTGTACGAGGGTAGCAGGGCCAGGGTCGGGAACCGCCTCGGACGAGGCCCGCCCCACCCTGCTGGGAGGTCCGTGCCCGTCGATCGCGGTCGGCCGGACTCAGCTCGCCAGGCTGCCGTGGCGCTGGTTGGCCAGGCGGGCGGCGATGACGATGGCACCGGCGGCACCGGCCGTGGCCGCCGCTGCGATGCCGCCGATGTAGGCGGCCCGCCGGTTGCGGCGCTGCAGGCGGTGGACCGTGGCCGGGGGGCGGAGCGATTCGAGGATGTCGTCGAGCAGCCGGTCGTCGGGCAGCACGAAGTGGCCTCGGAGGGTGGTGAGGGCCCGCAGCAGCTTCCGGTACTGGGCCAGTTCGGCCTGACAGCGCAGACAGGTCTCGACGTGGGTGGCCACGTCGGGCGGCAAAAGGTCACCGCCGTCGGCCGCCGCCGCCAGGTGCAGGCTCACGGCATCACACTGCATGGGCGTGCTCCTCCTCGCCCAGGGGATACAGACGCTCCCGCAGGCGCTTCCGGGCCCGATGCAGCCGGACCTTGGCCGCCGACTCGGTGATCCCGAGCTGCTCGGCGATGGACTCGTGGGGGAGGTCGTAGATGTCGCGCAGGACGACGACGGCGCGAAGCTTGGGCGGTAGGGCCAGGAGCGCTTCGGTGAGCTGCTCCCGCAGATCGCCGAGGCCGGCCCGGGCCTCGGGGTCGACCTGGGGGTGGGAGTCGGCGATGACCGGGTCGTCGGGCAGCGGGTCGTGCTCGTGGCGGCCCCGGCGCCCCAGGTAGGTGTTGGCGCAGTTGGCCGTGATCCGGTGCAGCCACGTCGAGAACTGGGCGTCGCCGCGGAAGCGCTTCAGGCCTCGATGAGCCCTGAGATACGTCTCCTGAACCACGTCCCTTGCGTCCTCCTCGTCACCGACCAGCCGATAGGCGAGCGTGTAGGTGTCGGTGTAGGTGAGACGAACCAACTCCTCGAAGGCGGGGTGGTCTCCGTCCTTCGCCTGCTCGATGAGTTGGTCGACCTCCGCCGACTCCACCACTTCAGACCTCGATCATCCCTCGGGGGTTACGTGACGAACCCGTGACCGCGAGCGTACCGTGTCGCCCCGGCCGCTGCCTCGTCCACGCTCCCCCGCTGTCAGGGCCCCTCGGTACAGTGCCGACATCGAAGCGGGGCCCCGGCCCGGCTTCCCGACACCTCTCCTCGCGCCGTGTGGCGACGGAGGCCGAGATGAGCGAGCGATTGTCCCAGCAGCCGGCGACCCGGGCCGACCTCGAACGGTTGGCCACCGAGACGTCGGAGCGGGCCCACAACCTGCACCGTGAGCTGCTCCAGGAACTGGCCCACCAGCAGCGGGCCCTGGCCATGGCGACCCGGACCGAGGGCCGACACCTGGCCCGGGCCGCCGGCGACGAGGCGACGCGCCTGGGCCAGACCCTGACCCGAACCGTCGACGGCCACGCCGCCGAGTTCCGGGCATGGGGTCGCCGGACCGAGCGGTTGCTGTACTTGGTTGCGTTCTTGACCCTGACGGCGGCGGCCTCCGCCCTCGCCACCCTGGCCGCGGTGTTGGCCGGCGGTGGGTGGTGACGGCCGCCGTCGACGGGCGAGGTCCGCTCAGTAGCGGAGCGGGGCGCCCGAACTCCAGCCGAGCTGTTCCTCGGCGATGTCGAGCTTCACCTGGTTCCAGGTCACCTCGATCTCGGCGTCGGCCTCGCCGCCGACCAGCAGCTCGAACATGCCCTCGTCCAGTTCCTCGGCGGGCCTGGTCAACAGCTGGGCGAAGGCCTCGGCGCACTCGTGGGTCTCCAGCATCCGGGGCTGCCACCGACCGAAGACCTTCTCGTTCTCGGCGAACTCATCGGTCATGCCGGTGCGGATGAAGGGGAACAACACGCTGAAGGCGGACACCCGGCCGGCCGAGCGACCGAGGTTGACCTTGAGCACGCGAGGCAGTTGCAGCACGGCCCAGTTGGAGATGGCGTACCCGGGGACCGACGGACCGGGGTCGATGGCCTGCCGGGACGAGACGTAGACGAAGCGGATGTCCTCGTCGTGGTAGACGGCCTCGCCCGACCACAGGTGGGTGGAGGCGAGGAAACCGTCGATCTTGGTGTCGAGGACCCGTCGCGAGTCCTCCAGGCTGTCGATGAAGTGCTGGCGCACGCGGGCTCGGCGGACGGCCGTCGGCTCGTCGTCGATCGTTCGCAGGGCGCGCCCGAACGAGTAGCCCGACTCGGTGAGACCGGAGTTGCAGACGACCAGGCTCGGTGGTTTGCCCCCCATCTGCTCGATCACATAGCTGCGGGACGCCCACAGATCGCGGGAGTTGGTCACGTCGGCCTGGACCGGGAAGGCCTGCACCCCGTGATTGGACAGCTCCTCGACCAAGTCGAAACCGTCGGCGTAGCTGCTGTGGAAGTGCACGCCGACCGACTCGGCACCGTTGAGGCCGGCGGCCAGAGCGAAGGCCTGGCCGATGCCGCCATCCTTGCCGGCCCCGGTGATGAATACCCGCTGGCCTTCGAATCCGGCCGCAAGCTCGGGGCCGAACCGGAACCTGTCTGTCTCCGCACTGTACATGACCAAGAAGTATCGCTAACTCCTGCAAGCGGGTCCATTCAGGAAGCAGAAGAGCCCACCCCGACGGTCCGGGGTGGGCTCTTCGGCCTGTCCTCGACCTGCTGGGGCCGGGACAATGCGTCTCAGGAGCGGCTACTTGATGATCTTGGTGACCCGGCCGGCACCAACCGTCCGACCACCCTCACGAATCGCGAACCGCAACCCCTCATCCATCGCGATCGGATTAATCAACTCCACCGTCATCTCCGTGTTATCACCCGGCATACACATCTCCGTACCCTCAGGCAACGTCACCGTCCCCGTAATATCCGTCGTACGAAAATAAAACTGAGGACGATAATTCCCGAAGAACGGCTTATGACGGCCACCCTCCTCCTTCGTCAACACATACACCTGAGCCTCAAACTCCGTATGCGGCGTAATCGAACCAGGCTTCGCCAACACCTGACCCCGCTGAACCTCATCCTTCTCAATACCACGCAACAACGCACCAATATTGTCCCCAGCCTGACCCTCATCAAGCAACTTCCGGAACATCTCCACACCAGTACACGTCGTCTTCTGCGTGTCCTTAATACCAACGATCTCAATCTCATCGCCGGTACGAACAATCCCCTGCTCGACCTTCCCAGTCACCACCGTCCCACGACCCGTAATCGAGAACACATCCTCAATCGGCATCAAGAACGGCTTATCCAAATCACGATCCGGCTCCGGGATGTACTCATCCACCGCAGCCATCAACTCCATCACCGCATCACCAGCAGCCTCATCACCCTCCAACGCCTTCAACGCCGAAACATGAACCACCGGCACATCATCACCCGGAAACTCATACTCGCTCAACAACTCACGAGCCTCGAGCTCCACCAACTCCAACAACTCCTCATCATCGACCATGTCAGCCTTATTCAACGCCACCACGATCGCAGGCACACCAACCTGACGAGCCAACAACACATGCTCACGAGTCTGAGGCATCGGCCCATCAGCAGCACTGACAACCAAAATCGCCCCATCAACCTGAGCAGCACCCGTAATCATATTCTTGATGTAATCCGCATGCCCCGGCATATCCACATGCGCATAATGACGACTATCCGTCTCATACTCCACATGAGACACATTAATCGTAATACCACGCTCCCTCTCCTCAGGAGCCTTATCAATATCCTCAAACGCCGTCGCCTGAGAACCCTCAACCCGATCCGACAACACCTTCGTAATCGCCGCCGTCAACGTCGTCTTGCCATGATCAATATGACCCATCGTCCCCACATTCACATGAGGCTTGGTCCGCTCAAACTTTTCCTTAGCCATAGCGACGTCCCTTTCTAGACGTTGAGGTAGCGGTGACGCGGCCCGCAATCGAGCCGAGTCGGTGACCGGGCCCGAGCTCGGCCTGGTCGACGAGTAGCACGGGGCCCGGTCAGGGAACGGGCGGGCCCGGCAACTCTGGTAGCGACGGTCGGACTCGAACCGACGACCTCTCGATTATGAGCCGAGCGCTCTCACCAACTGAGCTACGTCGCCACGCTCCTGCCGGCGAACCGGCGGGTGTGGGGGCCTCGGGGACGGACGTGCGATGGTCATCGAACGGCGCCCGTGAGCCCAAGCAAGACTACCAACCGACCTGGGCGACGCCTACCGAGTTGCCCGCCGCCCCCTGCCCGACGGACGGCGACCCTGAGGAGGGCCGATTCCGGGGGTGGGCCGGGCGGGTTGTCGAGCCCGATCGGGGCCCGGGGCCCGGTCGGCAGGTGGTGGGGTTAGGGTCGAGGAGTGCCGTACCAGGAGCCGGAGTTCCTGCCGTGGGATGGGCGCCGTGTCCCGATCACCTTCGTCGGTGGGTATCTGGGGGCGGGCAAGACCACGGCCATCAATGAGGTCCTCGCCGTCGCCGAGCGGCCGATCGCCGTGGTGGTCAACGATGCCGGGGCCATCAACATCGACGCCTCGCTCATCAAAGGGTGCAACGGCGACTCGATCGAGTTGACCGACGGGTGCGTCTGCTGCACGTCGATCAACGACATGGGTGGAGCGCTCGATACGATCCGGAGCCGCCCGGAGCCGCCCGACCATCTGGTCATCGAGCTCTCGGGGATCGCCGAGCCCAGGAACGTGCTCCCGTGGGGCCGCTCGGCCGGGTTCCTTCTCGACGGCGTCGTGATCGTCGTGGCCGTGGACCAGATCCTCGATGACGCCCTCCCCCATTGGATCCGGCTCCACATCGAAGCCCAGATCCTGGCCGCCGACCTGCTGGTCCTGACCAAGGCCGACCTGGCGGACGACGGGGCTGTGGCCGAGGCCCGGGCCCGCCTGGCGACGCTCGCCCCGGAGACGCCGGTGCTCGACGCCAGCCTCGGCCGGCGCGAGGCGGGAACCCTCGGCCGGTTCCTGGCCCTGGGGGGCCATCATGCCCGCGATGCCGCCGGCGTCCCCGGTCCGACGCTGTTCGATCTGCACCAGACCCACACCGTCGCCCTCGGCGACCCACTGACCCGGTCCGGGATCGATGAACTGGTGGCCGGACTTCCCGGCCGGTTTCCCGGGCGCACGGTCGCCCGGGCCAAGGGTGTGATCGATCTGACCGGCGACGACGTGTGCCCCCAGGTGCTGGTCCAGGTGGTCGGGACCCGGGCCGAGGTCACGCCGCTGTTCGACAACGAGCGCCAGCGCCCGACCGACCTCGTCGTCATCACCGTGGACGGCGACCCCAGCGTCTGAGCCCAGGGCCTGAGCCCGGGGCCCGGCCGTGGCCGAGCCCACCGCCTCCCGATTCCGCTATCGCGCCCGGCCGCGATGGCGGGACCGGAATCGGGGGCACCCGGCCGTGGCGCCCCCGATCCGTTGTCGACAGGTGCGACGCCGGCTAGCCGGGTGCTAGGCGGCGGCCGTCGCCGTGTACCTCGGGTAGTCGCTGTAGCCCTGCGGGCCGGGGGTATAGAAGGTGGCGGGATCGGGTTCGGCCAGCGGGAGGCCGTCGCGCCAGCGGGTGACCAGGTCGGGGTTGGCGATGAAGGGAGCGGCGAAGGCGACGGCCTCGGCCTCACCGGCGGCCAGAGTGGCCTGAGCCCGCTCAGCGTCGTAGCCGCCGTTGAGGATCAGCGTCCCCTCGTAGGCGCTGCGGATGGCGGGCACCGCCGGGTGGCGACGCCAGCCGACACTGCATGGGCGATATCGACACCGTCGCCCAAGCCGCTCAGATGAACACCAGCGCGTAGCCGTCGCAGTCCCAGTGGCCCGTGATACACCGCTGGGTCTCGATCCGAGTGATGGTCACCACCTCGTACTCAGAGAAATCGAATCCACCGCACGAATAGTCATTGGTGTTCACCACCCCGTCGACCCGAGCCCACCAGTAGACGCAGTGGCCGTCAGTCTGGGTGTCCTGAACGCTCGTGACATAGAAGTGCCTGGAATGTGGTCCGCGGACGAACGATCCCTCGTCACCGTCGTTGACGTAGCCGTCATGGACGTGCGCGGCGGCGGGTCCTACGGTGAATCCGAGGGCCAGGGCGAGCACGGCTCCTACTAGTGCCTTTCTCATCTTTCCTCCATTTTCAGTGACTTGGCTTGAACGTTCATTCGCGGTCGACTCAATGGGACCTCGGGTCAGAGCCCGAGCCTCTCTGAGTGATCGCTGAGAAAGTCGGCCCGGTAAGACTCAGCGATTTCGTCGACCTGGTCATGCCACCGGGTGAACCCGCCGGAACATCGTTCGAACTCGGCTGCCAGGCCAAGTTCGAACTCTTGTACCGGTAGGAGCCGTTCTTTGATCTGGTCGAGTTCAAGATCGACCGGCGGGCGGGAGCCGTCCGAAGCGAGATCGGCCGCAACCAGTCGACGCCTGATCTCACCCTCCATGTCGCCGTAGCCGGTGAACGTGAACCCATCGACCTGCATGCATTGGTCGACCTCACCGGCAAGGAGAATAAATCCGCCGTCCGCCGCCACCCGCTCATCGAGTTCATCGAGTTGTTCGGCGAGCTCGATGCGAGTGACACTCGGTTCAGGCACGCGGGCGAGCGCCTCGGCCCGGCATCCGCCTCCCCCATCGCCGCCACCAAGCGCTTGGCCGTACGCGACTCTGCCCGCCTCATCAAGATCGGCCAGATAGCTCGCGTTCGGATTCTCATCGAAGCTGGGAACCTCGAGTTCGATCCAGGCTGGATCGAAGCCGAGCGCGTCCGGACCAACCATGTCGAGCGGGAAGGCGAGGGTCGAGACGCCAAACCCGTACCGCTCGGTGAAGACCTTGGAGCCGCGCGGAGCGTCCGGATCCTCGGTCAAGCCGAATCGCTTTCCCTGAGGCAGGGGGAAGTAGTCAAAGCCCTCGGCAGCCATGCAGGCCACCAGCACATCTTCGCGGGCGGCGGCGAGAGCGATCTCCGATCCCAGTCGACGCCGGAGGGCCTCATCGTCCGGCCGGCTCCAGCCGAGAAGGTCGAAGACCTCGGTACGTTTCTCGCCCTCCAAGACGAGCCCCGGCGTGGAGTCAGACTCATCAGCGGGCGCCCCGGATGCAGACACCGCCTCGAGCGGAACAGAGGTCGCGGCAGGGCCGTTGGGACGATCGGACCCCAGCGACTGCGGACCGGCCTCACCGCAAGCGACGACCAAGCCCATGCCCAAGATCCCGACCACTCCCGCAGCCCAGCGGCCGAACCATCTCGGCGCGAGAGCCATTGAGCCCGTCGAAACTTGTTGCATCGTATCGATTCCCCACGCCGACTACGTGTGAATGTAGTCAACTGAGAGAGATCTGAACAGGATCAATCTCCGCCGGAGATCACGAGGCTATTTCTAACAAAGCACGGAGATGTGGTGCGAGCCTTCCGTACCAATCGGTTCGCTCAGGTCGTCCGATGTAGCCGAAGGCGTGGAACGTGACCAGGCAGGGCGACATCCGCCCTTTCGAGGTGTCACTCGAGGGCCGGCTTGGCCCTACCGCACCTCGACGGCACCGACCTATAGAGTTGCCAAGGCACACCGACGGTGATGTGCCAGGGAGCATGCTGGGCGCCCGAGAGATCGACAGCGGTGGTACAAGATGGACGCAGATCGGCGGATGCTGCTCGGACTGGTGGCGGCAGTGGCCATCGCAGCTGCGACGGCCGGTTGGTTGGCGGGCCAGCGGATCAAGTCGCCGGCCGAGGTGGCGGCGGCGACATCTCCGCCCGAGCCGTCGCTCATAGCTGTCCCCATTGAACTGCGAACGCTCTCTCAGAACGTCGTCATTCGAGGCACGGTCACACCCAAGGGTGAGACCAGCCTGGTCGCCCTATCGACCACGGGCTCAGGAGTCGTAACGAGGCTGCCCAAAGGCCCGGGCGACAGCATCCAAGAGGGCGACGTACTGGCGGAGATTGCCGGTCGACCGGTCATCGCCCTTCGAGGCAGGCTGCCTGCCTTCCGCAACCTGATCCCCGGTTTGCAGGGGCCAGAGGTGTCACAACTCGAAGCCGCTCTGGTCCGCCTGGGCTACAGCCCCGGAGCCGTCGACGATACATTCACGGCCGACACGGCCGCCGCCGTTGAGCTCCTCTACCAGGACCGCGGCTATGCCGCGCCCGAGCCGGACCCGGGGGACGTTGCCAACCTCGACATCGCCCAGTCGGCCGTTGCGGCCGCCGAGGACGCCCTCGACGCGGCCCAAGGGGCCTTGGAGACCGTCAGCGCCCCTGTGCCCGCCACCGAGCGGCGTCGTCTAGACCTCGCAGTTGCACAGGCAGAGCTGGATCTGGCCATCGCCAGGAGCGCGGCCGACGCAGCCAACGCCGAGGCGGAATCGGCAGTGGCAGACGCCGAAGCAGCCCTCGTTGCCGCCAACGCCTCAGGTCCCAGCGGGGGAGTTGACCCCGACGCCCGCTCCGAGGCTGAAGCGGCCCTCACACTGGCGCAGGACGCCGCGACCCTGGTCGCGACCGAGCAGCAACTCGCCCTCGAGGCAGCGGAGTTGTCGCTTGCTGAGGCCATCGACGCTCGCGCCGAGCGTCTCGACCCTCCGGACCTCTCCGATCTGCAGGCAGCGGTGGCTGACGCCGAACGCGACCTCCGCCAGACCCGCGCTGACCTGACCGCCACCCGAGCCACCGTTGGGGTCTGGGTTCCGCAAACCGAGGTGGTGTTCTTTCCCTCGCTCCCCCGCGAGGTGGCCCAGGTCTTCGCCGACGTGGGCGAGGATCCTGCTGGACCGGTCATGACGATTGCCGGCGCCGGCACGGTGATCGAATCGGCGATCTCAACCGCCGACCGTCAGCTGATAGCCGTCGGCGATGAGGCGATGCTGGAGGACGACCGGCTCGGTATCGCCGTTCCGGCGAGGATCGCCTTCATAGCCGAGAGCCCAGGAGGGCCGGAGCTGTCGTCAGATCGCTACGCCGTCGACCTCGAACCGACCGGCGTCGTTCCCGACGCGGCCATCGGGCTCAACCTCCGAGTCACGATTCCCATCACGTCGAGTGGGGGAGACGTCCTGGCCGTCCCTCTGGCCGCACTGTCCTCCGGTGCCGACGGGACCACACGGCTGGAGCTCGAACGAGCTCCGGGGCAGACCGAGTTCGTCGATGTGGTCGCCGGCCTCAGGGCTGAGGGCCTTGTTGAGGTCACCTCCCTTGGCGCCCGCCTGGCCGAGGGAGACCGGGTCGTCGTTGGCCGCGATCTTGTCCTGCCCGGTATCGACGCCATCAACGAGGACGATCCGTGACGCCCATGGTGCGGCTCGAGCGGCTGCACCGAACGTTCCCCGGGCCGCCGGCTGTTGACGCACTGAGGCAGGTCGATCTGACCGTCGATCGGGGTGAGTACCTCGCGCTGGTCGGGCCTTCCGGTTCGGGGAAGTCAACGCTTCTCCACCTACTGGGCCTGCTCGACAGGCCGTCATCAGGTCGCTACGAGCTCGACGGGATCGACACCGGCGCCCTGTCAGAGCCCCAACGCGCGGGCTTGCGCGCAGCCAACATCGGCTTCGTGTTCCAAGCCTTCCACCTCCTTGGCCACCGATCCAACGTCGAGAACGTGATGCTGGCCGACCTCTACAGGCCGGCCGGCCGCGCCAATCGTCGCCGGCGCGCCATTGCGGCGCTGGAGACCGTCGGACTCGGTCATCGACTCGCCGGCTCTCCGTCTACGTTGTCCGGAGGCGAACGACAGCGAGTAGCCATCGCACGAGCGTTGATGTCACAGCCCACCCTGCTGCTGGCCGACGAGCCGACGGGCAACCTCGACACCGCCACGGGCCAACAGCTCATGGAGCTGCTCGGCGATCTTCACGCAGGTGGGTTGACCATCATCGTCATCACCCACGACCACTCGGTGGCGGAGCGCGCCGACCGGACCGTCCGCATTCGGGACGGCAGGCTCGATCCGGTTGTGGACCGCACCGGATGACACCGACGCCGCCAGGAGGACCAGCGCACGCGCCACGGTCGACCCTCTCGACGGTCGATCTGGCTCGGGAAGTCAGTCTTGCGCTGACAGCACGCCCGGGCCGAACCCTGCTCACGGCACTCGGAACGATCCTGGGGGTTGCGGCCCTTGTCGCCACGCTGGGCCTGGCCCAGACGGCCGGCGGTCAGATCGTCGGTCGCTTCGACGAGCTGACCGCCACCGAAGTCAGAATCGAGCCCAGGAGCGAGGATGGCATCGGGGCGAACCAGTCGCCGGGTCTTCCCGCGATTCCATGGGATGCCGAGGACCGCCTCATGCGCCTCAACGGTGTCGCCGCCGCCGGCACATCCTCCTCGGTGCCAGTGGGCGACCGCCTGGCCCGGTCGGTTCCCGTGGTCGACCCACTCGGTCAAACGCAGTTCCAGATCCCCGTCATCGCCGCTAGTCCCGGCTTGTTCTCAGCAGTGCGAGCCGAACTGCTCACCGGCCGCTTCTACGACGACGGTCACCAGGACCGGGGCGACCCGGTGGCGGTGCTCGGCCCAGTGGTCGCTCAACGACTGAACGTCACCCGAGTCAACAACAGCCCGACGATCTTCATCGGCGACGAGCCGCTCGCAGTCATCGGCATTCTGGCCGAGACCGGGCGCCAGCCCGGCCTCCTCAGCGCCATCATCATCCCTGAGAGCGTGGCCCGTGATCGGCTCGGTCTCCGGGAGCCGGAGGAGGTCCGGATCGAGGTCGAGCTCGGCGCAGCCGAACTGATAGCGGTTCAAGCGCCCGTGGCCTTGGCCCCGGACAGCCCCGAGCTACTCCGCGCCAGCACGCCGCCTTCAGCCGCCCGCGTGCGCGCCGGAGTCGAGAGCGACATCAACACATTGCTGGCGTCGCTCGGCGGCCTGTCACTTCTTGTCGGTGGCATCGGCATCGCCAACGTGACGCTGATTTCCGTCCTCGAGCGCACCGGCGAGATCGGCCTGCGCCGGGCGTTGGGGGCCCGACGCACCCACATCGCGGCCCAGTTCCTCACCGAGTCGGTCGCCCTCGGAGCCCTCGCCGGTGTTCTCGGCGCCAGCCTGGGCGTCGTTGCCGTGGTCGCCGTCTCTGCCACACGGCAGTGGACCCCGGTCCTGAGCCCGTGGCTTCCCTTTGCGGCCCCCCTGGTCGGTGCCACCGTCGGCCTCCTGGCCGGCACCTATCCGGCTTGGAAGGCCGCCAACACCGAGCCGATAGCCGCCCTTCGCAGCAGCAACTAGCCAGCGGCAGGGCGCCAGGCCGTCGAGGCGACCAACAGTTGACCTGGCGCAACGCACTGAACGCCCTCAGCATCCCCCGCCCACCCTCCTCACTTCGCTCGGTCACTCGGTCAGCGACAACCAGGGCGCCCGAGATGCACCGACGTGCAGGTGCGTAGGGTCCTGCTAAGGGGCCCCTCTAGCTTTCTCCGCAGCGGTGCAGGCCTCTCCACCCCATAGGGATTCCCGGACAGTCCATGCAACCTGGGGCATCGGATCTGGGGTCTCGAGCGATGCCAACATGGTGAGGTGCGTCGTGTGCTCGTGGGTCTTGTCGCTGCGGTCACCACGCTTCCGGCCGTTACCTTTGGGCCGCTCCTCATACTCGATGGCTCCTGAGAGGTCGCCCCGGTAGCAGCACATGCGCCTGTGATCGCGATCCGTCCTGGTTCGGCACCTACTCCGCACTCGGGTACGACCGGCCCGGGGCAGACGATGCCACTGACGGTGGCGCTACTCACCGAAACCAGCGGTTCACCGTGTGCGGTCGCGTTCTCGGGCGTTCGTGCCATCCGACAACGCCGGGACCCGAGTGCTCGACGTCGCCATTTCGGTGCGGTGTTATCGAGCGGCCGTTGGTGTCATCCGAGTCGATACGAGCGACTCAGGATGCGGGGTCTGGTTCAACCGGGAACTGCAGCTCGGTCTGCCACTGTGCGACGTCGGCCGGGCAGTCGAGGTAGTGCTCTCGGGAGTATCCGGTGGTGCGGAAGCCGTTGGTTCGTATCCAGTCGAAGATCGCAGCGACGGTGTCGATATCGACCGTCGCCATGTCGCCGTGATGTATTGCGGTGGCGGCGAGTTCGACTTCGGGGAGGTCGACGACCTCGAGGCCCGGTACCTGGGTGACGGACTCGTCGATCGGGAATCCGGCGTGGACGGCGATCCCGCCGTCGGCGGTGTCGTCGTAGTAGGCGATCGAGGGTCCGGCGATGTCGACTCCCGCGGCGTTGAGCGCCTCGAACAGCTGCGGGTAGAGGGGCTGGACCACTGGGCCG
The DNA here is from genome assembly GCA_965263455.1 of Acidimicrobiales bacterium. Classification (GTDB taxonomy): domain Bacteria; phylum Actinomycetota; class Acidimicrobiia; order Acidimicrobiales; family SZUA-35; genus CADEDH01. The sequence goes on along the minus strand of CBDHHN010000004.1, from coordinate 2,985,718 downwards.
ATATCGGCCGACGCGAAGCTGGGGCTGATCGCCGACGCCACGGCCAGGTGGACCGCCGGGAGTCGCTTCGTGGTGACGGTGACGTTCGGAGCGGGTTGTTCGTTCATCTGATTCTCCAGTCGGTTGATGTGGGCTTCGACGCGCTTGAGCCGGGCGATCGCCTCGTCGAGTTCGGACTCCAACTCGGTGCGGCGCAACAGGAGCATTCCGCGCAGCTCGGACGGACTCACGCCGCCGTCGACAACGCGCTTGACGTCGGTCAGGGCGAATCCGAGGCCCTTCAAGGCCAACACCTGCAGCAGGTCGGCAAGTTGGGACTCGTCATAGCGGCGGTAGCCGGTGGCGTCGTCGACCTCGGCGGGGACCAGAATGCCGAGCTCGTGGTAGTGCCGCAGCATGCGAGGCGTGACACCGCCGAGCTGCGACAGATCACCGATCGAGTACATGCTTGCGACGGTACGGGTTGACACCGCGTCAGAGTCAACCTCCTCCTGCGACGCACGTTCGTCGACCGCTCGCAACAACGTCCAACATGGACACATCGGCCCGCTCGGGATCCGGCAATCTCGATCGGGAAACCCAGCACCGGCCCATCGAACCGACCCCGCTCGATAACGTCCGGCTCGGACCCAGACCGACCGCACCACTGCGGCACGACGAGCGTGCAGAGAAACGCCACTCGATCGACAGCCTGTGGTTGGCCTCACGGACCGTGGCCGGTGGTGAGCGTTTCCGGTCATCGGGGGCACGCAACACGCCGGAACTAGGACGGGTGTTCGAGCGCCGAGCGCCGGCCGTTATCGGGTGCTGAGGACGGTCGACTCGATGTGTTGTCGATGGTCAGCCCACCAGTCTCGCCGGCGATCGAACCGCTCTTGACCGCCCATGTCAGCCCACATCTTGACGAACCCCAGATCTCCGGCCTCTGCACGTCGGCGAACGAACTCGCCGCCAACTTGGATAGATCGATCCAACAGGCGGAGCAGCTCGGCCCGCCCGGCTGCTCCTAGCCCATAGCTGTCGGCGACTAGCCGCAAACGCGCTCCTCGGTCGACATCGTGCCACCCAAGTCGGGAAGCGTTGATGTCGTCGTCGATCGGAACACACATCCGGGCGAAGCCAGCAAGGTCGAATAACGGACGACCCGGGGCGGCAAAGTCGAAGTCGATCAACGCGACCGCCTTGCCGTCTCGAAAGACGACGTTCTCGAGGCATACGTCGTTGTGGCAGACGATCGCTCCGCCCTTCGGGTCAGCCAGTTCGGTGCTCCACTCCAGGCCCGATGGGTCAAAGCCTTCCGATGCCTGGTGGAAGCGTCGCATGAGGTCAGCGATCGACGTGAGGGCCGAGTCCACCTGGGCCCAGTCCGGGTAGGGCGGCACCGGAACGGAACCGTCGATGAAGGTCACTCGCTCTCGCCCCTCGGGATCGAACCCGGCAGGCACGGGCGCACCGTCGAACCCGACTCGCTCAAGAGCGAACAAGAAATGATGAATGCTCCGCGAGTACGGGTTGGCGGGTCTGAGAACATGAGCGCCCGAACGCACCACGCCGCCCATGTTCGCCACGCCACCATCCAGAAGCTCCTCGTCCACCGCTACAGTCTGCCAGCGTTGCATCGAGCGATAACGCTCAACGGCCGGAGGTCCATCGGCCGAGGATGAACGGCACATATCGACTGCGCGACAACGACAAGGCCCTGGCGGTCGGCACCACTGAACGTGGCGGGCCCGGCCGGGTACGGCTGAGCACGTTGAGCGGTCGCGTCCCCGAGTGATCGGGACGTCCGACAACGACAAAGGGCCCCAAGAACTTTCGACTGCTCCGCCGGTGCAACCCTGCGATGCCCTGACCAGGGAAAACAGAGCCTCCTGAGAGAATCGAACTCTCGACCTTTTCCTTACCATGTTGCTCCCGGAGTGCGACACCGTGCATGGGCCCGCCCGGCAGCGCATCCGGGGTAGTCGAGATGCACCGACGTGCAGGTGCGTAGGGTCCCACTTAGGGTCCCCGATAGCTTCGCAGCGGGGCAGGCCCCCTCCAGCCCGTCGGGATTTCCGGACACCCGATCCGATCGGGTACGCCGGAACTAGCGCGCTGCAGGCATGTGTTGCGCCGCTGGTAGAGCTTCGCGTCTCGAAGCTGATTGATGATCAGCAGACGATCGACTGCGTGTCTGCCGTTGGGCACGTTCGCGAACGCAGCGGCCAAGGTCCCTGGCGGTGGGGCGAGGGCGTTGGGCTCGGACCGCGAACCCGACACCGGGCCTAAGCAGGGAGTGCCGAGAAGCCCCGTTGGTGGGTCCCGTGCTCTGCGGCTACTCGCATGAAGTGTCAGAGAGCTCGTCGTCGAGTGCATCTTCAACCAGATCGTCGAACCGAGCAAGGTCAATCACGCCCTCTGCGAGCATCTCGTCGTAGCGTGCGAGCTTCAACAAGGTACACGGAGTTCCTGCTGCGTCGTCGCCGTCCTCCACGCTCATCTCGGCCGACGGATCGTCTAGGCGGACGCCCACGATCATTGCGCCAAGGCATGAACCGTCGTCAACGCCGTTTTCCCCCATGCTGTTGTCCGGAGCGTCGAACGAATCCGGCCAACAGGGTGGACCCTCCGGATCCCAAAAGACGCCTGAAAGATTGGCTTCGTTCAAGGAAGAGCCTCTTAGATTAACGTGGGTTAGATCGCTCGATGATAAGTCAGCGTCTGTGAAGTTGGCGCCTTCGAAGTTTGACGAGCTTAGGTCTGCGTTCGTAAGTACAGAGCCGGAGAGATCCGCCCCGACGGCGATACACAAAACACATGTGAGGTTACCCATCTCGACGTCGCTCAAGTCGGCCTCGATAAATCCTCCTCCTCGAATCGTCGCACCCTTGAAGTCGGCCCCACTGAGGTTGGCTCCGTCGAGGAGCGGTCCGAAGAGCTCTGAACCAGAGAGGTCTATGCCCGGAAGGGAGGCAAACGACAAGTCGGTAACGTCCAGGTCCGCACCTGCGAGATCCGCTCCGGTGAAATTGGAACCTCGCAGATCGAGTCCGCTCAGGTTTGCTCCTCGAAGATCTAGTCCTCGGAAGGTCCGCGATCGGAACGTGCCATCAGGCACAAGTCCCTCGGGCTCTTGTGCGGCAGATGCACGCACGAATCGGAGATTCTCCAACCGCTCTGCCTGAGCGGCCCGCTCCTCTTCGATCAGACGCGCAGCTTCAATCCGCTCATCTTCTAGTTCACGAGTCAGTTCCTCGCGCTCCACTTGGAATTCACGGGATCGCCGAACGCGCTCCTCTTCAAGCTCCTCAGCTCGCTCGAATCGCTCGACCTCCCTCTGCTCTGTTATCAGTAGAAACGCTGCGCTAATCAGAATTGCAGTCGCCCCGGCAGTGACTAGCTCGGTAGCGAGGAGTCGGCCAGTCCAGGTCTTTGGGCCCCGAACGATCCAGCCTGGAGCCCTACTGCGCCGCCTTCGCAGGGCTTCCTCCCTGTACTTCTCCTGTTCCCTAGCCCGTGCCAACTCGGGGTGGACCATTGCCATTCCTCCGCAGATCTCTTATCCCAAAGTGCGAACAGTAGCCGGTGCTAGCAGCCACCTTCCCGCTCAAAGAATGGCTGGACCTGGGAGCACGCTAAACGGCACTTGAAGCGTGCGGAGAAGCGCTCACGCATCGACACCGCGTGACCACGCCCACGGTTCGTGGCCGGGCGTGCGCGTTTCCGGTCACCGGGCCCTCGCAGCACGCCGGTACCTTCGCGCCCCGATGGCACCACTCCCAGGCAGCTACTGATTGTCGTGTCGCTAGAGGTTCAGATATCGCTGGATCGACGCTTCCTGTGTCTTTTTAAGCGGAATCGGGGAGATGTATGGACGGGATGGCTCGGACTTTACGGGCGCTTCGCGTTTCAGCGGGGTGTGACGGTGGCGAGTAGGTCCCAGTTCGGCCTGCCGGCATACAGCAGGGCCCGGATCCGGTAGTTGGCGAAGCGGCGGAACCCGAACGCCACCCGTTTCACCCGTTTGATGAGATTGTTGATGGCCTCGGTTGGCCCGTTCGACACCCTGGCCTGGTGCCAGGCCGCGATCTGGTCACGCCAGCGTGTGATCGTGCGGCCAAGCCGTTGGATCTCGGGAGGGCAGTCGTCGTCTTGGAGATCGTGACCGAGTCGGGTGACGTAGTCGACGGCGATGTCGGGGTCGATGTCATAGATGCCCCGAACGGTCTCCTTGGCATGCCACGCCGTGCGGACCTCCCCGTGGGGGTCGCCGGCATCCAACAGCCCGAGTAGCTTCGATCTGCCCGGCTCATCGAGACGTTCGTCGGCCATGGTCAATAACCGCCGGGACCTGTACAGCGGGTCGTCCTTGTGGCCTCGGTGTCCGAGGGTCTCATTCTGGACCCGGCGCCGGACCTCGTCGAGGCGCTGGTTGGCCAGCTTCACGACGTGGAACGGATCAGCGATCTGGACGGCGTCAGCCAACATGGTGTCAAACGCCAGACGCCACGGACCGGAGAGGTCCAGCACCGCCCACCGGATGGCGTCGCGCCAGGCCTCACCCATGGCGGTGAGCCACTGACACAGCCCGGTGGCTGAGCGGCCTTCTATCACGTCGAGCAGCTGGCCGGTGGCGACATCGACGATTGAGGTCGACCACGCCTGGGTCCGCCACCGGCCGAGTCGGGCGAACAACACCTCGTCTACACCGAGCGCTTCGACCTGGCCGACCCGGTCGAGGTCGGCATCGAGAAGGGCATGGCCGTAGGCCATCACGGCATCGTTGACGGCGTGCCAGTCCGCCCCCAGCTCGGCCGCAACATCAGAGACCGCTCGACCACGCTGGCCGACCTGGATCGTGGCCCACCGGCCAGCCCGGTCGGTCACCGACAACCGAGGGGCTGCGATCCGTGGGTCCTCATGAGTCCACGATCCTTGACCACACCACGAGCGGGGGCAACAGAACCGGTGCTTACGCCACCGCAGCGTGACCGGTCGCCCGAAACACGTGAGGTCGACCAGTTCGACCACCGGCCGGTCCTTGACCCACGCCGGTTCACCGCAGCTCGCACACGCAGGCTCGGCTACGGCCGACTCGATCACGTGTGGCTGCGCCGTGCTCTACGCCGTCCAACCCGACTGGAACCCTCTCGCCACCATCACTGCCAATGAATCCGAAGCGCCACACTGACCCATCGCCTATTGTGACGATGACTAGACGCAGCTTGGGGGGCGCTATGCGCTGGCTTGTTGTCATTGTCGTCACGGCTCTCATCGCCTCATCGTGTGGAGGAGGAGACGGAGACGACTCTCAGGACGGCGATACGAGCGAGTCAGGACTTCCGGGGCTGATCGGAATCGCAGAGCTCGGGATACAGCCTTCCAGTCGGATCGATAACTGCCCGTCAGTGGGCGAACTACTGGACGCAACTGAGAGTCACCGGCTGTCCATTCTCGCGGCCAGCAATGTGGAGCGGCCTCGGCAGGCAAGGCTTGATAGCGCTGCCGAGGCCGTGGTCTCGATTAGCCAGCTTGCGGCGGTTTCGTTCTGCTATTCGGCAGCACAAATCGCTCAGATAGAAGGCGTAGTCGCTGCAGAGCTTGCAATTGCGCTCGAATCGGGCGACTGCCAGACCATCGCTAGCCTGTGGAATCCCTCGCTTGTGCTCGCCGACGCCAACATCCCGTTCGGGAGGTCAGCGGTCGTGACCGCAATGTCGAGCAACAACGAGGAGCTGAGCGACTGCCTGATTGAAGGCGAAGTACTCCCAGCAGACGTCTACGGCATAGCCTGGCTGCCCCAGTTCCCCGGCACGAGCCTTGTCCAGCTCCAGACGGAGCGATCCCTCGGGGCACTGCTGGCAGTGGCCGCCGACCCTCGGGTGCTCGGTGTTGGCGTATGCAGTCTGTTGGACATTGGTTCGCTCGGCCCAGGCGGCACGTGTACTGGCGGTGTCGGGGCGGACTTCTGCACACGAACCTCACCCGACTTCACCGTCGACGATGCGCTGAGACTCCCCGGACTGTCCCCTGCGCTCCACTTCGACGCCGACGTCGGATCGTTCGATCCCGCTGCACAGCTATTCGGAGCGCCGCTAAATGGCCAGCACTCGATCTCCGGCGCAATACATGCGATCGAATGCAATGCAGCTGAAGACCTGTTTGGCGAATCGACAATCTTCAGCGGCGAGGGTCCGCAGTCGAACACTATCGGAGCCGGTTGTGTGATCGACATGGCAGCCGTGCTTGCGGAGGAGCACGCTGGTGCTAGATCCATGAGTTTCACATGTGCTCTCCGCTACAAGGAGTCCATCAACCCACTCGACGGCGGTGTAGCTGATGGATACCAGCCGACGAGCCCGGACTGCTACGGTCCCGGCGGGCCAAGTGTGGCCGACGGCCCGCCGGGCCAAACCATCAAATCGGAGGGCGACCTCAAGCCGATACAAGAAGCCCTGAACGAGCGTCTAGACAAGTGGGGTGATCCGCATCGAATCACCGATCAACACGTGCGCGATACGTTCACCCATACGCGAGTAGTTGACGAAGGTGAAGCGATTGCCGAGCTGAACAGCGAGCCAAAGGATACCGAGGGCCTCTTCATCGGGACACATGGCGTACCTGGAGGGCGGATTGCCTACCGCACTGACCTGACTGAAGGTCAGCTCGTCGAGGTCGAGCGAGAGGAATGGGCGCACGCTCTCTTGCACACGAGTGGATACGAAGCCTCCGCAAATCAGGAGCACGCGCTAATCGAGGCAGCGAACCTAGCTGACACTGATGTCATCGTCGAAAACAGGGATCTTCCGGATGGCTGGATAAAGATCGAACACCATCCACCACGGAGCGATGAGGAAGGTCAGGATGACGGCAGCTCGAGTGGCGATCAGGTCTCAGACCCCGGACCAGACGATCCAGACGCCGACAAGTGCACAAAGACGGCGGCCGAGGTTCGCATGGATGCGTTGATGAGCTGCCTAATCGTCGGCGATGAGATCACGTACAAGAATCCGCTAACACCACTGACAATCCCAATCGACAAAGATCCAGATATGGGGAGCTCGTGCCTCGACTTGACCCAAGACTACAACGGACCAATCGGCGCTATCGACTGTGAGCCGCCATTGGTTCCCGACCCCGTTTCAGGGCTCTGTTTCGAGGCAGCTGACGGACCAGTAGTGTTTCAGCCCGACTACAACAACAACCTAGGTGCGATCGATTGCGTTCCTCCGCAGCTTCCGGATCCGGTCACTGGGCTCTGCCGGACCTCGGAGGTCAACCTCGGCCCCTCGCTGCTGGACAGCTAGATAACCAGGGCCCCTGCTACCCCTCGCGGACCCTCACACCCCGCTCAGACGCGAAGCGCCACTTTACGTACGTCACGACACCGAGTTGCGGTGGGTCAATCACGTTCTCGACTGGCACCAACGGCCAGTTCTGACGGACGTAGTCGACTACGCTTTGGCCGGCCGCTTGCGGCGTGACGCTCATGAGCGCCGAGAGCATCTCGGCATGAGGCGAACCGAGCAACGGGCCCTCGCAGGACGCCGGTGACGTTGCGGCACAGGGAACTCAGGCGACCTAGCCTGTCCAGTAGCTGTACGGATTCTGCGCTAGCGAGCGGTTGTAGTACCGGGTATCGCCTGTGACCTCGGTTGAGGCCCAGCTGGGGATCAGAATGGCATCGTCGGGCTCGAACTCGACCTCAGCTATGACGAGGCCCTTATTCGCTTCTAGGAAGACGTCTACGTTCCATACATGCTCTCCGACCACTAGGTCGTACCTCTCCTTCACCACGCGTAGCTCTGACGAGAGCAGCAGTGACAGACCGAGCTCCGCGTCGGGCAACACGTACTCGTATTCAGGCCGCGTCACGAGATTCTCAGTGCCCTTGACACCGAGGGTGAAGGTCGAACCGGAGTAACGCAACCGCAACTCCGCTGCCTCGGAGAGCGCTAAGTAGACTTGTTCAACCCGGCGCGGGGAGTGTCCGTCAAGGGGCGGGAGGCTCCGAACAAGGAATTTCCGCTCTCGCTCAACACTCCGCTCAAGCGACATCAGACAAGCCAGTCGTTGAGCGGGGAGCTGTCTGGCATCCCCTGGATTTGGCGGTCCATCGATGAGACCTGGGGTTCGGTCAGCGATGCGACATAGTCTGCGGTCGCCCGAAGGACGATTTTCTCTCTGCGATCGCGATCAGACAGTACGTCTTGTCCGTACCGTCGCCGAGCCTGAGCAAGATTCATCGACCAAATATGGGCCAACATTCCTGACAAGTTCCGGTCCCTCGAGTGGTATCTCGTCAGCCAACGCTCCACTGCCCCGAACACTCGTCGGATGGTTGCCCTGTTCCCAATCTGGCCGAAGGCCAAGCTAGGGCTGTTGATCACCATCTCGCGCGTGATGTACTTGAGCATCAGAATGGTTGCCAAGCTCTGGTCGTCGACGTGCACCTCCGCCCCGGAGTAAGATCCGTCGATCTCGACGTTGTTCACTAGCAGGCTGATGAAGTAGCTACACAAGGAACTGAGCTCGGCTTGCTGCTCGGTGGTATCCCGATAGGGCTGAAGAAGCTGCGAATGCATGTGGCTCTCTGGTTGGAACGGGATCTGAACACCGGTGAGGCCTAGTTCGGCGATCCGGGCAGCTTCGTCTTCGGTGTGGTACTTCGCGAATTCGTTCGCTAACCGTGTGGTGGCCTTGGTTACGAAGCCTTTCGGCGGGTCGAGAATGTCTGAAACTCGAACTGTACCGGTCCGGATCCAGTCCTCGAGATCGTGCACCGCGTAGGAGATGTCGTCACAGAGGTCCATGATCTGGGCTTCGAGGGACAGGACTTTCGGCGCAAGTTTGTGGGCCTCTCGAGCGTATGCATACTCGTTGATGTCGAGAGAGTAGTAGTTGAACTTTGGCCGATCGTTATCGACGGGTCGAGATTGCCTATCCCACTCTCCAGCACTCTTGCTGAGGTCTTCGTAGCTCACCGGATACTTGATCACGGCGTTGCGTGTGGCGGCGGTGAGGTCGAGGCCGGGCTTCCTTAGGGTTGTGCCACGTTTCGCAGCCAACAGCGTAACGATCCTGAATGTCTGAGCGTTGCCGTCGTAACCCTCAAGAACCCCTCGTTCCACGAGGAGCTTGTCGAGTTCCTGTTCCGCGATGTGCCCGAAGGGCGGATGTCCAAAGTCATGGGCGAGGCCAGCGGATGCGGCGACGTCGGGGTCCAGTCCGCCCAGCTTCCCGATTAGGTCGGCGTCAGTGCGCTTAAGAAGGGATTCGCTTAGCTCGCGCGCTAGCTGTGCGACCTTCATGCTGTGCGTCATGCGCGTGTGGACCAAGGCCGTCTGGGTCGTCGTCGGCACGACCTGTGTCACTGAACTTAGGCGGTGGAAGTACGGCGAGTGAAGAAGGCGGTCGTAGTGCACGGGGTCGCTCCAGATCCTCGTCGACTTGTGCGGGCGGTGCGGGCTCCGCCCCTCCGAAGCTCGGGCCCTTCGATGGTCCCGCCTCAATCTCGACGAGCGCACCCTACGAATCGACGCCCAGCTGTCGAGCAGGAACGCCCTCGTTGGGCCGAAGACGAGGCGATCCCGGCGGACGATCTCGATCGATGCCGACACGATCGAGCTGCTGATCCGGTGGCGGATCGGCCAGGCCGACATCCGATCAACGTCCGGCGACCGCTGGGACGACGGGCACGATCTGGTGGTGACCACCCGCAACGGCCGCCCCTACGACGGCAGCAACCTGCGCAAGTCGCTTGCGATCCGCTGCCGGCGAGCCGGACTCGACGAGTACCTGCCCTACGAATTGCGTCACACGGCCATCACGTTTCAGCTTGACCAGGGCGCCGAGATCTGGGAGGTGGCCGACTGGGCCGGCACGAGCGAGCGGATGATCGAGGTCATCTACCGACACCGGACGAGCCGGGTGTCAAGATTGGAGCCTCTGTCATTGAGCGCGGCTCCTGAACGTTGAGATCTTGGGTACCGATCACGTCCTGGCTGCTGAGCCCGACCGCCGCGGCGGGCTATTGCCCCAGCCGCTTCCGCCCATCCGAAGACGGAAGGCTGAAATTCGCCGACAAGCGTCTCATCGAAACCTGGATGGGCGTGGGATCGACCAAGTCACGCTCAGCATGGGTCCCGAGGAAGACTGCGACGCCCGTAGCTGTGTCGTTGTACGGTCCGAGGCTCATCATGCCAACGCCGCAAACTCGGGCCCCTTGGCCCTCGTAGGCGTGGCGATACGTGAACTCACGATCTGAATAGAAGCGGCCGCTCAAGCTGAGAAGGATCGTCTGTCGACTCTTGTCGTCATGCTCGACGATAAACCCTCGGAATCTGCTCCCGAGCTGACCAGTGATATAGACCATCTCGACATCGTCAGTCCCGTCGAGAGTGGATGTTGCCTCCCAGCGCCCACGGACGTCCGGAGCGCGCAACGGAAAGCTCCAAAGGAGCCTGGAGCCCCGCACGAACGCTGCAGCAATTGCCGTGGCGATGAGGCTCGCCGCAACCCCACCAATGAATGCGTCCATCGAAAGCCTCCCGTCCCCATCCGACAGAACATAGGCATCTAGATACGTTCCCCGACTACCAAGGATTCTGGGCCATAGGTTTGGGAGGCGCCAGATACGCCCAGTGCGCAAATTGGCTAGGGCGTGTCGGGTGGCAATCTGTAGTCGAAGCTCGTCGGCTTCAAGTCCGGATCCTCGGGATGCCACTCTGTCCAAAGACGTAGCCTTCCGCCAGAGGCACTTGGTCCGTCGGAGCGTCGCTCAAGCACGATCTCGTCGATGACAGCGAGAGCGGAGTCCGGGTAGTTCCGAGCGGCGTCAACTTCTCGACGAGTTAGGTTGACCGTCGTCGCAGCTTGGACGCGGCCCTTGACTTCGACGTGAATCTCTTCATCACCACGGATGGCCCGCAGATCATAGGGTGACCACGGCACACCGACGTCCTCCACCTCGTACCCCAGGCTCTGCAGGTATGAGGTAGCCACCTCGATTGCCCGACGTTCTACCGCACGGTTGGCCTCAGCATCTGATGTCCGGAGTCGACCCCGGCGTTCGCCGGGGCCCTCTTCCCCGGTCCGCTCGTAGGGGGCCGGGCTCCCTTCGTCGATACGTTCGAGAAGGAACGTGACCATCTTGAACGCACTCGTGTCAGGAGCTGAACCGTGGGCAAGCCATGAGTCGACCACCCGATAGAGCCCGTCGTACCGAAAACCAGTGGCCGGGCTCGACTCGCCGTCTCCCTTCCAACCTCGGATCACCCGGACAGGGAGGCCGTGCCGGCGATTGAGGTCGAGCGCAGCGTTTGGGGCGTACTCGAAACTCTGGTCGGCGATCTGCTTCTTTGTCTTGCGGTCTTGACCTCCAGCTCCCGTGTAGAGAATCGTGTCACCACGATCGGCGTCGTCGGGATAGCCGCCGTTGAGGACGATCGATCCTGCACCAATCCCCTTGCGACTCCAGATGCCCTGTGGCTCCACTCCATGGATACCGGCTTTCCGCATCGCGGGATAACCCTGGAATCTGGTCCCGACGGGGATCTGGTCGATTTCTCCGATGAAGCCATGATGGGTGTCGATCAACGGAAGGGTAGGCATCAAGCGGCGACGTACCTACGCGTTGAGCCACCACACATGGTGGGCAGCGCCACACGCCGGGTGCACTGGGGCGGGGGATCGGCGCCAACTCTGCCACTAGCCTCGACCTGCCGATCTTGAGAGGAGAGGGACGATTGCCAGTCGAACGAGCTGTGTGGCGGCTCTCAGATGATGGTCCCCAGCGATTGGGGATCGGTGGCCTGGATCTAGAACGCCGGATCGAAGACGCCGTCGAGGCAGATCCGGCCATCATCGACGACGATCTTCTAATCGTCGGACGGCAAGTCATGACCAAGCATTCGGGTGCCATTGACCTACTCGGCCTGAACTCTGCAAGTGAGATCGTCCTGGTTGAGCTCAAACGAGAGCGGACTCCACGCGATGTGGTCGCCCAGGCCCTCGACTACGCATCCTGGGCACGACGGCTCGGCCTGGACGACTTGCGTGACATCTGGTCCGAGTACCGACACGGCGAGACGAGCTCACTTGACGATGCCTTCTCCGATCGGTTCCCCGCCCGGCGGCTGGAGGATCCTGACGGGGCACACCGGCTGATCATCGTGGCCTCCGAACTGGACAACTCGACCGAGCGGATTGTCGACTACCTCAACGACGAGTGGGCTGTTCCCATCAACGCTGCTCTGTTTGGCTGCTTCACTGACGGTGGCAGTGAGTACCTGGTCCGGACCTGGCTTCGTGAGCCGAACGAGCGAGAAGTCAGGCAGCGAAGCAGAAGCGACAAGCCACAATCTCCGTGGGATGGGCGTACCTGGGCGGTGAACTTCGGCGACAACGGAAGCTCACGTGCGTGGGAAGACGGACGGCGGTACGGGTACGTCAGCGCGGGTGGCGGAGATTGGTACGTAAGGACTTTGAAGAACCTTGAGCCAGGGCACGTCGTTGCGTGCATAGTGCCCGGGGCCGGCTACGTCGCCGTCGGCGAGGTCGTCGACACCGCCAGGCGGATTGATGAAGCGACAGTCGAGGTGAACGGACGAGTGATCCCCGTGTTGGAACTCAAGCTCCAGGCAACGGACGCCGGTCGAGCGCTGGACGATCCAGACCGTTCTCAGGCCGAGCATGTGGTAGCCGTCCGTTGGACCGACGCCCGCCCCCGGACCGAAGCCGTCTGGGAGAGGGACATGTATGCGAATCAGAACACGGTCACCAAACTTCGAGACCAAGTGACGCTAGATCGACTCCGGCAGAACTTTCGCTGGCCTGCACACGACTGATCGCGGGAGTGAAGATTCCTGCGGGCACCAACATGAGCGCATCTAGGGTCCCAACTTAGGGTCCCAGGGGTGGTGACAGGGCTGCTACCGATCGCTCGAAACGACGAAACCCCACTGCTGGAGCGGGGTTTGGGTGGAGCCTCCTGAGAGAATCGAACTCTCGACCTTTTCCTTACCATGGAAACGCTCTGCCGACTGAGCTAAGGAGGCTGGTCGCCCACGAGAGGGGCGGATGGTGCCCCGTGGGGCACCTGGAAGTCTGCCACGGCCAGCAGAACCCCCCAACCAGTTTCGACAGATTCCGTCGGTGAATCAGAGAGGCCGGCCGGGACGGCCAGCGGTAGGGTCTGCCCGATGAAGGTGCGACCGGCCACCATCGCCGACGCCGAGCCGATCTGTCGGATCTACAACCGCGAGGTCACCGAGAGCACCGTGACCCTGGACCTCGTGCCCCGGACTCTGGCCGAGCAGCGCAGCTACCTGGCCCAACGCTCGGGCGGCCTGGCGGTGCTGGTGGCCGAGCAAGACGGCGATGTCGTCGGTTTCGGTTCCCTCAGCTTCTATCGAGACCGCCCCGGGTACCGGACCTCGGTCGAGGACTCGGTCTACGTCGACCGGGCCCATGTCGGCGCCGGAGTGGGCTCGACCCTCCTCGCCGGGCTGCTGGACGTGGCCGCCGACCACGGGTTCCACGCCGTGTTCGCCCGGATCGTCGGCCCCCAGGAGGCCAGCGTCCACCTCCACCAGCGCCACGGGTTCGAACTCGTGGGCATCGAGCGCCAGGTAGGCCGCAAGTTCGGCCGGTGGCACGACGTGGCCCTCCTCCAACGGCTGCTGGAACCCTCGACCCATGGCTCGACGACCCAGCCCCGGCCCGGGCCGCCTCCCGGCGAGAGCCCGCCGCCGCCCAGCTAGGGTTGGACCATGCCCAGCTTCGACGTCGTTTCCGAAATCGACATGCAGGAAATCACCAACGCCGTGGATCAGGCCAACCGCGAGGTGACGACCCGCTACGACTTCAAGGACACCGGATCCACCATCACCCTCGATCAGAAGGCGATGTCGATCACCCTGGAGTCGTCCAGCAACGACCGGGTCGGCGCCTTCCGCCAGGTGTTCGAAGAGAAGCTGGTGAAGCGCAAGATCTCGCTCAAGTCGGTCGAGTTCGGCGACATCGCCGACGCCGCCGGCGGCCGGGCCCGCCTCACCGCCTCCCTCAAGGCCGGCATCAGCTCGGACGGGGCCAAGAAGATCAACACCCACATAAAGGGCATGAAGCTGAAGGGCGTCCAGTCCCAGACCCAGGGCGACCAGGTCCGAGTGACGGGCAAGAAGCGCGACGACCTCCAGACCGTCATCGCATCCCTTCGGGAGCTGGACTTCGAGGTCCCCCTCCAGTTCGAGAACTTCCGCGACTGAGCCCGGCCCTTCAGGTCCAACCAGCGGCACAAACCCGGTCCGGCCCGCCCAGGAAGGCGATACCCTCTATCAACCGAGGGTCGGTGCCCGAGTGGCCAAAGGGAGCGGACTGTAAATCCGCCGGCTTCGCCTACGTAGGTTCGAATCCTACCCGGCCCACACGAACCCAGCCCCAGGGCTGGGTTCGCTCGCGTCCCGGGCTCGGGCGTGCTACTGGGCCCACTCCCGGGCCCGGAGGCGCCGGATCCGGTCCTCGGCCTGAGGGTGGGTCGAGAACAGGTTGGAGAAGTTGGCCCGGCGACCGGCCAGCGGGTTGATGATGTAGTGGCTGGCCTGCGTCTGGGACACCTCCGACGGGATCCGCTGCGAGTACCCGTGCAGCTTCTCCAGAGCCCGGGCCAGCGGCTCACCGTCGTTGATGAGCTGGGCCGCGGTGCGGTCCGCCTGGTACTCCCGGCTGCGGCTGATGGCCATCTGCAGGATCCCAGCTGCGATCGGGGCCACGATGGCGAAGATCAGCAGCACGAACGGGTTGCCGCCCTCGTCGTCATCCCGTCCGCCGCCGAAGATCTGGGCGAAGTAGGCGAACTGGGCCAGGAAGCTGATGGCGGTGGCGATGGTGGCCGCCACCGACCCGATCAGGATGTCCCGGTTCTTGATGTGGGCCAGCTCATGGGCCAACACCCCGCGGATCTCGTCCCACGTCAGCGCCCGAAGCAGACCCTCGGTGACACACACTGCGGCATGGTTGGGCCCTCGGCCGGTGGCGAAGGCGTTGGGCTGCTGCTCGGGCGATACGTAGAGCCGGGGCATTGGCATGTTCGCCACCCGGGTCAGCTCGACCATGATGGCGTGGTACTCGGGCATCCGGACCGGGTCGATCTCGACGGCCCGGGCCGATCGGATGGCCAGCCGGTCGCTGAACCAGTACGAGCCTCCGATCATCGCCAACGACAACAGGAAGGCGATGGTGAGGCCACCGGTGCCGAACTGGGCACCACCGAACATGATGATCCCGGCCAAACCGGCCAGGAGGACTGCGGTCTTCAATCCGTTGACCATGACATCCTCAACGAGAGACGGGGGCGGATGGTTCCCGCCGATCGTATCCCCGCGTCCCGGGGCCGGCCGGATCAGCCGACCCCGACGACCGGGAGAGCCCGACGGCCGGGCTCAGTCCTCGTCGGGACCCTCCGCCGCCCGCTCGGCGATCTCGGCCACCACGCCCGGATCGGCCAGGGTCGTGGTGTCGCCCAACTGCCGCCCGTCGGCCACATCGCGCAGCAGGCGACGCATGATCTTGCCCGACCGGGTCTTGGGCAGGTCGGGCACGATGACCACCGTCTTGGGCCTGGCGATCTTGCCCAGCTTCTCCCCCACGTGCTCCCGGATCTCGTTGCCGAGTTCGGTCGAGGCGTCATTGCCGCCCCGCAGGATCACGTACCCGATGATGGCCTGGCCGGTGACGTCATCGTTGGCGCCGACCACGGCGGCCTCGGCCACCGACGAGTGGTCGACCAGGGCCGACTCGACCTCGGTGGTCGAGATCCGGTGGCCCGACACGTTCATCACGTCGTCGACCCGGCCCAGGAGCCACAGGTAGCCGTCGTCGTCGAGCTTGGCCCCGTCACCGGCGAAGTATCGGCCCTCGAACCGTGACCAGTAGGTGTCCTGGTAGCGCTGCGGATCACCCCAGATGCCTCGCAGCATCGACGGCCAGGGCCGGGCGATGGTCAGGTACCCGCCGCCGGAGGTGACGACCTTGCCGTCGTCGTCGACCAGCTCGGCGAACACACCGGGGATGGTGCCACAGGCCGAGCCGGGCTTGGTCGTGGTCACACCGGGCAGCGGGGTGATCATGTGGCCCCCGGTCTCGGTCTGCCACCAGGTGTCGACGATGGGGGTGCCCGAGCCACCGATGTGCTCGTGATACCACATCCAGGCCTCGGGGTTGATGGGCTCGCCCACCGTCCCCATGACCCGCAGGGTCGACAGGTCGTGCTTGGCCGGCTCCTGCGCCCCCCACTTCATGAACATGCGGATGGCGGTGGGTGCCGTGTAGAGCTGGGTCACCCCGTAGCGCTGGACGATGTCCCACAGGCGGTCCTTGCCCGGGGTGTCGGGGGTGCCCTCGTACATCACCGAGGTGACGCCGTTGGCCAGCGGCCCGTAGACGATGTAGGAGTGTCCGGTGACCCAGCCGATGTCGGCCGCGCACCAGTACACGTCGGTCTCGGGCTTGATGTCGAAGCTGTACTTGTGGGTGAAGGCCACCTGGGTCAGGTACCCGCCGGTGGTGTGCATGATGCCCTTGGGCTTGGCCGTGGTGCCCGAGGTGTAGAGGATGTAGAGCAGCTGCTCGGCGTCCATGGGCTCGGCCGGGCAGTCGGGCGAGGCGTCGGCCATCAGCTCGTGCCACCAATGGTCCCGGCCCTCGACCATGGGCGGGTTCAGATCGCAGCGGTTGACGACGACCACGTTCGCCACCGACGCCGCGCCCCGCTCCAGGGCGGTGTCGACGGTCGGCTTGAGGGCCGAGGGCTCACCCCGGCGATACCCGGCGTCGGCCGTGATGATGATCTTGGCCTCGGCGTCCTCGCACCGGTCGACGATTGCGTCGGCCGAGAACCCGCCGAAGATGACGGAGTGGGCCACCCCGATGCGGGCGCAGGCCAGCATGGCGATCGGCAACTCCAGGATCATGGGCATGTAGATGGCGGCCCGATCGCCCTTGGCCAGACCCAGGCCCTTGAGCACGTTGGCGAACTTGTTGACCTCGGCCAGCAGCTCGGCGTAGGTGATGGCGATCTGGTCGCCGGGCTCACCCTCCCAGTGGTAGGCGACCTTGTCGCCGTTGCCGGCCTCGATGTGGCGGTCGAGGCAGTTGTAGGTGATGTTGAGCTCGCCGCCCACGAACCACTTGGCGAACGGCAGATCCCACTCCAGAACGGTGTCGAAGTCCTTCGACCAGGTCACCAGCTCGCGGGCCTGACGGGCCCAGAACGCTTCGTAGTCGGCCTCGGCCTCTTCGTACAGCGAGCGGTCGTTGGTGTTGGCCTGGGCCGCGAACGCCTCCGGCGGGGGGAAGGTCCGATCCTCGACCTCGTATACGCCAATGGTCTCCGACATGCTCCCTGTCCCTTCCGAACACCGATCGCTGGTACAGCCGTGGCCGCGCTCGGTGACGGCCCGAGGGGCCGCCCCGCACCGCGGCGCAGCGATCGGAGCCTAGTGCCCCCGGCCCCGGCGGGCGACCGGGGACCGGGCTGGGGGTGGCAGCCACCCCGAACCGGCCGGGTGTCGGTGCCGGGCCGCTTCCGGACCGGTCAGGGCAGGTCGTAGTGGGTCCGCAGCCCGGCGATCACGGTGTCGATCCCGGCTCGGAGGGTGGCCTGATGATCGCAGCTGGCGGTGTGGCCCAGGAACCGGGCCACACCGGGATCCTCGACGTCGTCCCACCAACCAGGGTCGGCCTGCCGATCGTGGCGGTTGACGCCGACCTCACGGGCCATGTGACCCAGGATGAACGACACCGCAGTGTGGAAGGCGTCCATGGCGTCGTCCTCGTCGAGCCCGACGGCCCGGAACCGGTTGTGGCCCCACACCAGAACCGAGCAGGCCTCCTCGCTCGGCACGGGCCGGCTGGCGAAGAGCTGGAGGGCGGCCGGATGGTCGACGAGAACCCGATGGAAGGCCAGGAGCCCACCCCGAACAGCCTGTTCCCAGTCGCGATCGGGCAGATCCCACGGCAACTCGATCCGGCCGTAGAGCCGGTCGAGGACGGCGTCGAGCAGGTCTTCCTTGTTCTCCACGTAGTGGTAGATCGACATCGCCTCGACCCCGAGAGCCGCCCCGAGCTTGCGCATCGAGAGCGCGCCGAGGCCGCCGTCATCGGTCAACGCCAACGCGGCGTCGGCGATCACCTCTCGGCTCAGGCCGCCTCGGTCTGGTGCAGGCACCCCAGAAACCTACCGGATCCGGACGGTTCGCCCGCCAGCCAGGCTCAGCGGGGTCGCCACTGGGCCACCAGCCACGAGCCCAGTCCGCCCTCGTCGAGCAGGGCCTCGGCCTCGGATATCCGGCTTCGCATGGCCATGGCGGCCAGATCGGGACGGGCCGCCTTGGCCCGCCAGTGGGCCCTCCCCTCCTCCACCAGTTGCTCGATACCCCAGTCGGTGAGAAACCGGGCCTGGGTGGTCAGGTGGTCGGGGGCCGGGAGCTGGTCGAAAGGCACGTCGGTGGTGATGTCCCACGCCCCCGGCTCCCGGTAGGGGTCGTGGCCCCGCTCATGATGGCGGTAGGTCCGCAGCCAACCGCCCCTGCTCGCCAGCTCGGCCGTGGTCGCGGTGCCGTAGTCGAAGACCAGGAGTCGGGCGCCGGCCTCCACGATCCGGGACACCCATCGGTGGGCTTGATCCACGACCGGGACCCGGGTTCCGGGGGCGACGTCGAGTTCGGCCACCGCCGACGGCAACCCGTCGACCACGGGACCCAGGACCTCGCCCGGCGCCGGGAGCGGGTCGGGCTCGGCCCCACCCCGAGCCGCCATCGGCCCCAGGCCGGTCACGTAGACCTCGGCCCAGCCGTCGGTGGTCCGCTCCACCACCCGGAAGGCCAGGTTGTCGAGCAGTTCGTTGGCCACCACCACCGCCCCGTCGAGCCGCTCGACCAGGCCGGACGCCGGATCGGGCCCGAGGTCGGAGTCCGGGTCGAGATCGGACGCCGGATCGGGCCCGAGGTCGGGGCCCGACACGGATCGAGGCTCGACGGTGGCCCGGTCGAAGCCCTCGACCCGGCGAGCCCGAGCCGAGGGGCCGGGGGCGGCGGCCAGCGCCCGGGCCAGTGAGCCGGGCCCGGAGCCGGCGTCGATGACGCGCAGGTCCGAGGGTCGGCCCGCCTCCTCCCACCAGGCGTCGATGGCGCGGGCGACGACGGTGGCGAACAACGGCCCCACCTCGGGGCTGGTGATGAAGTCGCCCCGGTGGCCGCCGGCCGAACCTCGGCCGGCGGTGTAGAACCCGGTCTCGGGGTGATAGAGGCAGTGGTCGACGTAGCGGTCGAACCGCATGGCCGGCCGGTCCGGACCGTCGGCCGGGTCCGATGCCGGCTCGGGGCCGCCGTCGGTCAGGTCAGCCCCCGGCGGAAGCCGACTCGCCGACGTTGGCGAAGTCGCTCACGTCGACCACGAGGTCGGTCACACCGAACAGCAGCGTGGCCACGGCCGTGATCACCAGCGCCGCGGTGAGCGAACCCGGGATCGAAACCCGGGACTCGTCGCCGTCGGGGGCCGGCATGAACCACATGAACTTGGCCACGTTCAGGTAGTAGAAGGCGGCCACGACGGTGTTGACGGCGGCCACGATGGCCAGCGCCACCCCGGCCACCGTGTCTGCCTCCAGCAGGGCGCTGAACACCTGCCACTTGGCCAGCCATCCGCCCATGGGGGGAATCCCGGCCAGTGAGAACAGGAAGATGGTCATGGCCGCGGTGAGTCCGGGGGCGTAGTTGAGCATGCCCCCGAACGACTCGATCTCGCCCGACCGGGTCTTGCGGGCGGCGGCGATGACGACGGCGAAGGCGCCGAGGTTCATGGCGGCGTAGATCACCAGGTAGGTGACGATGGCCGACCGGGCCGAGTCGGGCACCGACCCGTACACGGCGAGCGGGGCCAGCATGTACCCCGCCTGGGCCACCCCGGAGTAGGCCAGGAGCCGCACCACGTTGGTCTGGCGGAGGGCGATCAGGTTGCCGATGGTGAGGGTCAGGGCCGACAGGATCCAGATGAACGGCTCGACGACGTCGGCCCGGCCGGGGAAGGCAACGGTCACGATGGTGACCAGGGCCACGAACCCGGCCGCCTTCGAGGCCACGGCCAGGAAGGCGGTGAGCGGCGTCGGTGCCCCTTCGTAGGTGTCCGGGGCCCAGGTGTGGAACGGCACAGCCGAGACCTTGAACCCGAAGCCGATGATGGTGAACAGGATGGCCAGGGTCAGCACCGACTGGCTCTCGCCCTGGCCGACGGCGTCGGCGATGACCTCGAGGCGGGTGTCACCGGCCAGGCCGTAGAGCAACGACATGCCGTACAACATGATGGCCGAGGCGAACACACCCATGAGCATGTACTTGAGACCGGCCTCGTTCGACTTGAGGTCCCGCTTGCGCCAGGCGGCCATGAGATAGGCCGGGATGGACAGCAGTTCGAGGGCCACGAAGATCGTGACCAGATCGCGGGCCGAGGCCATGACCGACATGCCGAGCACGGCGGCCGCGATCAGCTGGTAGTACTCGCTGTCGTAGTAATCGCCCTCGGCCATGTACGTCGTGCTGAGCAGCACCACCACGTAGCCCGAGAGCAGGAACAGGCCCTTCAGGACCAGGGCGTACTCATCGACGATGTAGGCCCCGATCCCGTCGCGGACGGCGACCTCGTCGCCGTTGGCCAGCGTTTCGGTCACCACATCGCCGTTGCCGTCGAGGACGAGGCCCTGGAACAGGACCCGGGTGGTGTCGGCGTCCCACAGGGTGAGGACGGGGATCATGGCCAAGAGGAAACCGACGCCGGTCAACGGCGCCATGAACCGGCGGGTGCGCTCCAACCCGATGAGGTCGACGATGGTGACCAGCGCGCCCCACCCGAGCAGGATCAGCTCGGGGGCGAAGGCGTGCCAGTCGATGGGGGGCCGATAGAACGGCGGCGATTCGACCACCTGAGTCAGTAGCGCGAGCACGGTCTACCCTCCCAGGGCCGAACCGGCGGCGGCGGTGCCGGCAGCCTCGAGGGCGTCGGCCACGACCGTCACCGGTCCGTTGGTCACGTTGAAGACGAGGCCGGGCAGGAAGCCCAGCACCACGATCAGGATCAGCAGCGGCGTCCAGGCCACCCACTCGGTGAAGACCGTGTCGTGGATGTGGGGATCGTCCTCGAACTCCTCACTCGGGGTTCCGAAGGCCGTCCGCTGCAGAAGCCACAGGAGGTAGGCGGCGGCCAGCACCGTCCCGATGGCGGCGATCACCATGTAGGTCCGGAACAGGGTCGTGTCGAGGCCGGGGGCCGGGCTGTAGGCGGCCAGGATGGCCGGGAACTCACCCCAGAACCCGGCCAGGCCCGGCAGACCGAGCGAGGCCATGGAGGTGAAGCCGAGGATCCAGCCCATACGGGGGGCCTGAACCAGGAGGCCACCGAGGCGGCTGATCTCCAGCGTGTGGTAGCGCTCCTTCACCGATCCGGCGAGGAAGAAGAGCATGCCGGTGATGAGGCCGTGGGCCACCATGCCGAAGATGGCGGCGTTGATGCCGAAGTCGGTGAGGGTGGCGATGCCCAGCATGACGTAGCCCATGTGGGCCACCGACGAGAAGGCGATGAGGCGCTTCATGTCGGTCTGGGCCAGGCAGCCGAGGGCGCCGTAGATGATGCCGATGACGGCCAGCAGCCCGATCCAGGGAGCCCACTCGATGGCGGCGTCCGGCAGGATCGGCAGTGCGATCCGCACGAAGCCGTAGGTGCCGAGCTTCAGCAGCACGGCGGCCAGGATGACCGACCCCTGGGTCGGGGCCTGGGTGTGGGCGTCGGGCAGCCAGGTGTGGAAGGGGAACATCGGCACCTTGATGCCGAAGCCCATGAACATGCCACCGAAGATCAGCACCTGGGTGCTCAGCGCGATGTCGCGGGCCGCCACCTCCTCGGCCAAACCGGGGATGGAGAACGTCGAGGAGCCGGTCACCCAGTACAGGGCCAGGAAGCTGACCAGCATCAGGGCCGAGCCGAACAGGGTGTAGAGGAAGAACTTGATGGCGGCGTAGAGCCGCTGCTCACCGCCCCAGACCCCGATCATGAAGTACATCGGGAGCAGGACGACCTCGAAGAACACGAAGAACAGGACGAGGTCCTGGGCCACGAAGGTCCCGAGCATGCCGGTGTGGAGCACCAGGATCAGCATCAGGAAGATCTTGGGGTTCCCCGGGTCGGGGATGTGGTTCCACGAGTAGATGATGACCAGCGGCACCACCAGCAGCGTCAGGGCCACCAGCGGGAGCGAGATGCCGTCGAGGCCCACGAAGTAGCGGGCGTCGATCACGCTGATCCACGAGCGATCGTCGACGAACTGCAGCGTCCGCGTGTCGTCGTAGTCGAACTCGAGCAGCAGGAGCACGCCGATGACGGCCGCCGCCACCGACGTGGCCAGGGCGATGACCTTGTGGGTCTCTTCGTCGCTTCCCGGGATCAGCATCATGATCACCGCCCCCACGAGGGGGAGGAAGACCATGGCGGTGATGCCCCAGTCGTTCAGGAATTCGGTCATGCCTGCGCTTCCCGGTGGTTGATGGATTCTGTTGCGTATCGGTTCATGCTGGACAAGCTCTCAGGTCGGGCCGGCGCCGCCCGCTAGACGGCCACGATGAAGACGGCGGCCAACAGGGCGGCGGCGCCGAACATCAGGGTGGCGTACTGGCGGACCTGCCCGGTCTGGATCCGGCGCAGGAACTGGCCGGATCCGGAGGCGGTGCGTCCGGAGGCGTTCACGGTGGAGTCGACGACCCCCTGGTCGACGAACAGGTAGAGGAAGCGGCCGAAGTGGACCGAGAGGTTGCCGACCAGGTTCACGACGCCGTCGAGGATGTTCTGGTTGAACCAGTTGGCGGCCCGGGCCAGTGGTCCCTTCGTCCCGGCGGCGATGACGCCGCTGTAGAGGTGGTCCAGGTAGTACTTGTTCTCCAGCACCCGGTAGCCGCCGGCGGCCAGGGCGTTGCGGGACCGGAGGCCGTCGGTGTACTCGGACGCCATCGGATCCTTGGCGTAGAGCCGCTGGTAGTAGCGGAGCACGACGAACCCGGCGGCCACGGCCAACAGCGAGGCGACGATGGCCAGGCTCAGGCTGGGCTTGGCGTGGGTGAAGTTCTCGGGCGGGAACCAGGGCTGGGCCTCCGGCTCCACCCAGTCCTCGAACTTGTGGGCCAGGCTCCCGGCGCCGAAGAACTTGGCGAACCCGCTGGGCACGTTGAGGAAGCCGACGAACACGGCCATGACCGACAGGATGATGAGCGGGGTGGTGATGCGGGGCCCCGACTCGTGGGGATGGCCGTGGCCCCGGTACTCGCCGAAGAAGGTCAGCCACACGGTGCGGGTCATGTAGGCCGCGGTCAGGGCCGCCGTGATCATCCCGAAGATGAACGGGATGTAGTAGGTGCCGTTGCCCTCGGTCCCGGGCCAGACGCCGGCCCCGACCAGGATCTCGTCCTTGGACCAGAACCCGGCCAACGGGGGTAGGCCGGCCAGGGCGGCCGAGCCGATGAGGAACGTCCAGAACGTGATCGGCATGTACTTGCGCAGGCCGCCCATGTCGGCCTTCATGTCGAAGCTGTGGTGGCAGGCGTGGCTGACCGAACCGGCCCCCAGGAACAGGCAGGCCTTGAAGAAGGCGTGGGTGAAGAGGTGGAACATGCCGGCGGTGTAGGCCCCCACGCCGAGGGCCAGGACCATGTAGCCCAACTGCGACACCGTGGAGTAGGCCAGCACCTTCTTGATGTCGCGCTGGACGAAGGCCAGCATGCCGCCGCCTACGGTGGTGAGGCCGCCGATGAAGGCCATCAGGTTGATGTTCGACCCGTAGATCGAGAAACCCTCGAAGAACACCGGGTAGAGGCGACCGATCATGTAGACCCCGGCCACCACCATGGTGGCGGCGTGGATCAGGGCCGACACCGGGGTGGGTCCGGCCATGGCGTCCGGCAGCCAGGTGTGGAGGATGAACTGACCCGACTTCGACATGACGGCGGCCATGAGGCAGACGCTGGCCCAGGTGAGCAGCGTGCCGTCGATCTCGCCGTTCACGGCCTTGGTGTTGATCTCGAGGATGTCGAAGGTCTGACCGGCGCCGAAGTAGAGCAGGGTCATGCCGACCAGGAGGCCGATGTCGCCCACGCGGTTGGTCAGGAAGGCCTTGAGGGCGGCGTCGGAGTTGGGTTTCTCCTCCCACCAGTGGCCGATCAGGGCGAACGAACAGACGCCCACCAGCTCCCATCCGACGATCAACTGGAGCGTGCTGGACGCCAGCACCATGAACAGCATGGAGGCCGTGAACAGCGAGAGGAAGGCGAAGTAGTGGGTGTAGCGGCGGTCGCCACCCACGTAGTCCGTCGAGTAGATGTGGACCAGGGTCGAGATGAAGGTCACGACGAACAGCAGCATCACGGCCTGGCCGTCGACCTGGGTCCCGATGCGGAACACGTTCAGGCCGCTCTCGAACCAGGCCACGTCGGTCACGACGGCCGCCCCGCGGGGTTCGTATTCGCCCTCCTCGACCGCGCCCAGGGTGGCGACGGTGCCGCCGGTCAGGGTGGCAGCCGACCCGTCGATGACCAGACCCTCCTCGTGGGTGCCGTCATCCCCGTGCTCGTGGCCGTCCTCACCATGCTCGTCGCCGTGCTCGGCGCTGTGCTTGGCCCCGGCTCCGGCGGTCTCGCCCGCCTCGACGTCGCCGATCCAGGTGAAGGTGGTCAGGATGGCCAGCACGAAGGCCGCCCCGACGGCCGTGATACCGATCTCGGCTCCCTTGAAGGGCAGCCGCTTACCGAACGACAGGATCAGCAGGAACGAGACGGCGGGCAGGGCGGGGATGAGCCAGACGTTCTCGTAGAGCCAGGGCACGGCGGTTTCGGCAGCTTCAGCAGCAAACACGGGGGTTCCTCACATCCGGACGGGCTCGAGCTCAGCCCTTGAGCAGGTTCGCTTCGGCGACGTCGATACTGCGCCGGTTGCGGTAGATGAGCAGGACGATGGCAAGGCCGACCCCGACCTCGGCCGCCGCCACGGCGATGATGAACAGGGCGAAGACCTGACCGGACACGTCGCCGTTGTAGGCCCCGAAGGCCACCAGGTTGATGTTGACCGAGTTCAGGATCAGCTCGATCGACATGAGCACCAGGACGCCGTTGCGGCGGGCCAGGACGCCGTAGACGCCGATGCAGAACAAGATCGCGGCGAAGATGAGGAACTGGTTGAGGAGCATCGTTCGGCTAATCCCTTCTCGCCACCACGACAGCGCCGATGAGGGCCGCCAGAAGCAGCACCGACAGCGCCTCGAAGGGCACGATGTAGGTGCTGAAGATCTCGTCGGAGACCGCCTGGGTCCGCTGGGGGGCCATGGTCTCGGGCAACTCGGTGTCGCTGAAGCCCTCCCACAGGGAGAACGACATCACCGCGAACATCCCGACCGCCACCAGGGCGGCGATCCATCGCTGGTCGTGGTCGAGGTCGGTGTCGTCCCCGATCTTGGCCCTGGTCAGCATCACGCCGAACAGCAGGAGCACCATGATGGCGCCGAGGTAGATCAGCACTTGGGTGGCGGCCACGAACTCGGCCCCCAGGATCACGTAGACGGCGGCCACCGCCGACAGCACGACCAGCAGGTAGAGGGCGGCGTGGACCACGTTCTTGGTCGTCACCATGCGGAGGCCGGCCACGATGGCGACCACGGCGATGATGGCGAAGAAGGCGTTGGTGATACCGATCTCGGCGTCGGTCATGGCCTGGGCGAGGATGGTGGCGAGCGTCACGGCCGCGGCACCTTCTTCACCTTGGCCTCCGAGCCCGACTCGTAGGACTCGAAGTCGGGCACCGTCTCCATCCACTGGCCCAGCCGGGTCTTGTCGTGGAGGAGATCGGCGATCCGAGGCTCGGAGTACTCGTACTCCGGGCTCCAGAACAGGGCCTCGAAGGGGCAGACCTCGACACAGATCCCGCAGTACATGCACAGGCCGTAGTCGATGTCGAACCGGTCGAGCTTGTTGACCTGGCGGGGCTTGCCCCCGGCCCGGCGGGGCGGAGCCAGTTCCTTGTGGCCCTCGATGTAGATGCACCAGTCCGGGCACTCCCGGGCGCACAGCATGCAGGCGGTGCAGTTGTCCTCGTGAAGGGCGATGACACCTCGGGCCCGGGGCGCCGGGTCCTCTTTCTGATGGGGGTACTGGATGGTCTCCGCCCCCCGGGTGACGGTCTTGACGACCTCGCCCAGGGTGACCCCCAGTCCCTTCACGACGCCAGGTACGAGCGGCATGGCTAGAACACCACCTTGAGCAGGCCGGTCGCCGCGATGTTCACCAGGGCGAGCGGGATGAGGAACTTCCAGGCGAAGCTCTGGAGCTGGTCCTCACGGAAGCGGGGGTAGGTGAACCGCACCCAGTAGACCACGAAGGTCAGCAGCAGCATCTTGCCGCCCATGACCAGCGGCCCGATGAAGTTCATGATCGGGGCGTCGGGTTCGATCCCCGCCAGGTCGGTGATGAAGGGCGGGACCGACCAGCCGCCGAGGAACAGCACCGAGGCCAGGAAGGCGAACACGTTGGCGGTGGCGAACTCGGCGATGAAGAACATCAGGAACCGGAAGCCCGTGTACTCCGTGATGTAGCCGGTCACCAGCTCCGACTCGGCCACCGGCATGTCGAACGGCGTCTGGGTCAGCTCGGCCTGGACCGCCACCATGAAGATGAAGAAGCCGACGAACTGGGTGAGGATGAACGGGTTGCCGATGGCGCCCCAGCCGAAGATCTCACCGTTGATCTGGGCCTCGACGATGCCCTGCAGGTTGAGCGTGCCGGCCTGGATCACCACGCCGACGACGGCCAGGACCAGGGGCAGTTCGTAGGCGATGAGCTGGCCGGCGGCCCGCAACCCGCCCAGCAGCGAGTACTTGGAGGCCGAGGCCCAGCCGGCCATCAGGATGCCGATGACCGAGACCGACGTGACGGCCAGGGCCAGGAACACCCCGGTGTCGAAGTCGGCGAACAGGGCGTCGGGGCCGAAGGGGATGACGACGGCCAGCAGGAAGGTGCTCATCAGCACCACGTAGGGCGCAGCGGCGAACACGAACCGGTCGGCCCGCTCGGGGATGATGTCCTCCTTCTGGGCGTTCTTCCCCAGTTCGGCCACCAGCTGCATCGAGCCGTAGGGCCCGGCCTCCATGGGACCGAGCCGGCTCTGCATGAACGACACCATCTTGAACAGGTAGAGGTAGACGGTGCCGCCGGCCGGGATCAGCACGGCCACGATGGCCATGACCAGCTTGAAGATGGTGGTCTGCCAGTAGGGGAACTCGGTGGCGAGCACACTGGCCAACATGGAGGTCACCGGTCGATGTCTCCCAGAATGAAGTAGAGCGAGGCCAGGATCGTAACCACGTCGGGCACGTACGCGCCCCGGAGCAGCCAGGGACTGATCGACATGTTGGAGAAGCTGGCCGACCGGATCTTGACCCGGAACGGCTCCAGGCCGCCCTGGCTGACCACGTAGTAGCCCATGATCCCGAGCGGGTTCTCGGTCGCCACGTAGGCCTCGCCCTCGGGGACCTTGATGATCCGGGGCACCTTGGTCATGATCGGGCCGCCCGGGAGCGAGTCGAGGAGCTGCTCCACGATCTCACACGACTCCCGGACCTCCTGGAGGCGGACCCAGTAGCGGGCGAACGAGTCACCGTCGGGATGGGTCCAGACCTTCCAGGTGATCTGGTCGTAGGGCAGACCCACAGGCTGGTCCCGCCGCAGGTCCCAGTCGACCCCGGAGGCGCGGATGTTGGCGCCGCTCAGGCCGTACGACAGACCGACGTCGGCCGGGATGACGCCGATGCCGCGGGTACGGGTCTCGAAGATCTCGTTGCCGACCAGGAGATCCTCCATCTCCTGGCAGAAGTCCCGGATCTTGTCGAGGGACCGCTTGGTCTCCTCCTTCCACCCGGCCGGGAGGTCGTCCTTGACCCCGCCGATGCGGTTGAAGTTCGGGTGGAAGCGGCCACCGGTGGCCGACTCGATCTGGTTGAGGATGTGCTCCCGGTCCCGGAAGGCGTAGAAGACGGGGCTGACGGCGCCGAGCTGCACTCCCATGTCGCCGAGGAACAGGGTGACGTTGGCGATCCGGCCCAGCTCGAAGAGGATCGTCCGGATCCACTGGGCCCGGGGCGGGGCCTCGATGCCCATGAGCTGCTCGGCGGCGAGGACGAACGGGACCTCGTTGGCGAAGCTGCCGAGCCAGTCGATGCGGTTGACCAGGGTGGTGACCTGGGGGTAGGTCCGCACCTCGGCCAGCTTCTCGTAGCCCCGGTGCATGTACCCCATGATCGGCTCGGCCGAGACGACCTGCTCGCCGTCCAGGTGGGCCACGATCCGAAGCGTGCCGTGGGTGGCCGGGTGCTGGGGACCGATGTTGAGGGTCATGCCCTCGGTCTCCAGTTCGACGTTGACCCGGGCGTCGGCCGCCTGGGCCGCGATGTAGGCCAGTCGGCGCCGGTCCTCGATGGTGAGATCGGTCATTGCGAACCCTCCGGGTTCGTCGTGTCCTCGACTTCGGGCATGGGCTCGACGTCCACGATGCCGGGCCACGGCTTCACCAGGCGGCTCAGCAGGGGATAGTCCTTGCGCAGGGGATGACCCTCGAACCCGGACGGGAGGTAGAGGTGACGCAGTCCGGGGTGGCCCTCGAAGGTGATGCCGAACATCTCCCACGCCTCACGCTCGTGCCAGTCGGCCCCCGGGTAGACGCCGGTCCAGGTGGCCACCGAGAGGGCGTCGGGATCGTCACCCAGGTCGGCCTTGACCGTCAGGCCCAGACCGGTGCTCAGACTGTGGACCCGGGCCAGGACCTGGAAGCGGGTCGAGCCCCCGGCGAACGAGGCGGCCACGGCGTCGGCGGCCGAAGGCCCGTCGACGTCGGCGGCCTCCTCGGAAGAGGCATCCGCACCGACCATCTTGTCGACTTCGGCGTCGAGACTCCGGCCGTAGGGGGACGGCAGCCAGTCGACGGCCGACAACCAGTCGAAGAACCGGAACCGCTGGCGGCCACGGAGGTAGGAGGCGGTGTCACCCCAGGCCTCGGCCGAGATCCGGACCCACAGGTCGCGGCCGGGGATGAGGTGGCTGTCGGCCACGGCGTCACCCAGATCGGCCCGGACGCCCTCGAGGAGGGCGGTGCGGGCCTCGTCGACGACCTCGGCGTCCTGTTCGGTTTCGGAGTCTGCGTCAGTGGATGACATCCAACCTTGTCCTTTGGCCGTCCCGATCCAGGAGGCGGTTGTGGCGTGCCGGGCCTCAGGCCCAGCGGAGCACGCCCTTGCGCCAGGCGTAGGCCAGGCCGAGAGCGAGAATGAATATGAAGATCACCATCTCGACCAGGCCGAAGTAGGCGTACTCCTCCAGCCGGGTGGCCCAGGGGAAGATGAAGACGGCCTCGACGTCGAACATCACGAACAACAGAGCGTAGATGTAGTAGCGGATCTGGCTCTGGGACCAGCCGGTCCCGACCGGATCGACACCGCTCTCGTAGTTGATGCCCTTGCCCACGGAGGGCTTCGACGGGCGGAAGATGGAGGCGATCCCGAGGAACGTCCCGACCAGTCCGCAGGCCAGTAGAGCGAACAGGAGGACGAGCAGATACTCGCGGAGGAAGTCCGACACGAACGGCGATCCTACCTGGGCAAAACCCGTCGATCCAAGATCCAGCCATGTGACGTTCTGATGGATATTCATACCCCTTCCGCCCGTGGGGAACCGCTGACCGAAGCGGCTCCCGGCCCACCCCGGCCGAAGCCGCATCGTCGGTCGTACCAGGGCGAACGCGGGCCCGGTACCGTCGGAGGATGGCCGACAGCACCCCCGCCCTCGTCGTCTACGGCAGCTTGGCCCCGGGTGCCGCCAACGCCGGGGTCATGGATGGAATCCACGGAGTGTGGCACGAGGCCACGGTGAGAGGTCACCGGTGGTGGTGGAGCACGGGCCCCTACGTCGGCTATCCGGCGTTCCGGGTCGACCACGACGGCGACGAGGTCGAGGTGCTGGTCCTCGTGTCGGCCGACCTGCCCGACCACTGGGACCGCCTCGACGCCTTCGAGGGTCCCGGCTATCGCCGGGTCGACATCCCGGTCCGGTACCGCGACCGACCGGAGGACGCCGACGACGACCGTCCGGGCCGGGCCCAGGTCTACGAGGCGGTGCCCGGCTACGCCGGCGAGCACGGGGTCGGTCCCGCCCGCTGAACACCCCCGTTGGGCGGTTCGCCCCGCCCCCGATGGCGGATGCAGGCGGGCGGTAGACTCCGGCCCATGATCCCGCCTGCGTCGGCTTCCCGCCGTCGGCGCATTCCGGAGCGTGAGTCGTGACCGCCGACCTCGGTGGTCGGCAACACCTCGACGCCCGGACGCCGTCGCCCGGCCACCTTCTCCGAGTCGGCTGCATCGCCGACGTCACCGCCTCCTGGCCGCCCGGTTCCGTGTTCGAGATCGGAGCGGGGACCGGCGACGTGACCGCCCGCTTCATCGACCGCGGCTTCACGGTCACCGCCTTTGACCTCGGGGAGGCGTCGCGCCTCCTCCTTCGCGACCGGTTCGGCGACCGCATCACCGTGGTCGACGATCCCGATCGCCTCGCCGACCGGTGCTTCGACTACGTCTTCGCCTTCGAGGTGCTGGAACACATCGTCGAGGACCGGGCGGCGCTGGCCTCCTGGATCGAGCGGCTCCAGCCCGGGGGCCGGGTGCTGTTCTCGGTCCCCGCCCACCAGCACAAGTTCGGCGACGCCGACCGGGCGGCGGGCCACCTTCGCCGCTACGAGAGGCCCGAGCTGGCGGCCCTGCTGCGCGGCGCCGGCCTGGTCGACATCGAACTCCACAACTACGGGTTCCCCATGGGCAACGCCCTCCGGTGGACCCGGACCGGTGTCCGGGCCCTGACCGGCAGCCGGTCCCGAGGCGCCGAGAGCGAACAGGACCGGGTGGCCCGGACCATCGACTCCGGCGTCCGCACCGCCGCCCCCCTCGATCGACTCCGCCGCCTGTCGAATCCGTCCGTGCTCCAGCCCTTCACCGTTCTCCAACGGCTGACCTACCAACGGGACTGGAGCGACGGGTACGTGGCAACGGCGGTCCGTCCCACCTCGTGACCGAACCGGGACGGACCGGCCGGCGGCTCGACATCGCCCTCCGACTCCGCCGCCCCGGCCCCTGGCTACAGCGACTGCTCACGGCCGTGGCCGCCGTGGTCTTCCTGGCCATGGTCCTGTGGGGCCTGGAGGGGTTCCGGGCCGCCGGGACCGAGGTCAGATGGCCCCTGCTGTTGGCCGCCCTGGGTATCGGCACGCCGTTGGCCGTCGCCCTCAACGGGGCCGAGCTGCGGGTCATGGCCGGCATCGTGGACGCCGAGCTGGGCCGGAGTGAGGCCCTCACCGCCAGCCTCTACGCCTCGGCCGCCAACGCCCTTCCCCTACCCGGTTCGGTGCTGGTCCGAGGCTGGTCGCTTCGTCAGGCCGGGGTCCCCCTGGCCCGGGTGGCCGCCGTTCAGACCCTGGCCGGAGGGACGTTCGTGGCCGTGGCCGCCCTGGCCACCGGGCCCGCGATCGCCCTGGCCGCCCCGACCGTGGGCTGGCCCCTGACCGTGGCGGGGGCCGCCGCCCTGGCCGTCCTGGCCCGGGGCCGGGCCCGCGCCGTGGCCCGTCTCGGCCTGGTCGAGCTGGCCATGGTGGCGTCGGAGATGGCCCGCCTGTCGGCCGTGGCCGTCGCCCTGGGGCTCGATCCGAGCCTCCCCCGGGCCGGAGGACTGGTCATGGCCGGGGTGGCCGCCGTCGCCGTCGGCGTGTTCCCCGCCGGGCTCGGGGCCCGGGAGGCCCTGGCCGCGATGACGGCCCGGGCCACCGCGCTGCCGGCCGCCGTCTCGGTCACGGTCTCGGTCACCGACCGTGTCGGCACCTCGCTCGTCCTGGCCGCCATGCTGGGCCTCGCTCTGGTGGCCACCGGCGCCCCCCGCCGCCTCGACGTGGGAGCCGAGCCCACGTGATGACCCGCACCCGGGACCCGATCCCGGCCCCACCGTCGCCCCCACCCCGGACCTGGGCCGAGCCCGGCACCGTGGCCCGGCGCTGGGGAGCGGGGCCACCCCGGACCCGGCCCCGGGTCCTGATCCTGACCACGACCTTCCCGGGCCGTCCCGGCGATGGCGTACCCTCCGTCGTGCTCGACCTGTCCCGCAAGCTCGAGGACGACTACGACCTCACCGTGATCACCCCCCGGCTCCCCGACACCCGCCGCCGGGAGCGGGTGGGACGGATCACGGTCGAGCGCTTCCCCTACCTCCCCCGCCCCTTCGAGGGGATGGCCAACGGCACGACCCCGGCCGACCTCCTAGCCCGACCGTGGCGCCTCCCCGAGTTCGGCTGCCTCCTGGCCGCCTTCCACCGGGCCGCCCGCAGGGCCAACGACCGGCTGGAGCCCGACCTGATCCACGCCCACCGGCTCCTGCCGGCCGGGCTCCATGCCGTCGGCGCCTCCCTCGGCCACCCGGCCCCCGTCCTCACCACCGTCCACGGCGTCGGCGTCGGCGTCGGGAACGGCGTCGGGAACGGCGTCGGGGAAGGCGGTGAGGCCCGGGGTCCGATCGATGCCGTTCGGCGCTGGACCCTGCGCCGGACCGACCGCGTGGTGGCGGTCTCGTCCGACGTGGGCCGGCGGGTCACCGCCCTGTCGCCGACCACGGCGGTCGACGTGGTGCCGATGGGGGCCGACCTGGCCCAGGTCCCGGCCGACTTCACCCGCTCCCCCATCGCCGGCCTGGTCGGCTTCGTGGGCCGGTTGGCGACCAGGAAGGGGGTCGACGTGCTGCTCGACGCCCTGGCCCGGACCGCGACCGACGGCGACCGCCTGGAGCTGATCGTCGCCGGCGACGGGCCGGAGCGAGGACCCCTGGAGGAGCGCGCCCGCCGACTGGGCCTCGACGATCGGGTCCGGTTCCTGGGCCACGCCGACCGCCGCCAGATCCATGACCTGCTGAGCCGGTGCGAGACCCTGGCCATCCCCTCGGTGGTCGCCCCCGACGGCGACCAGGAGGGCACCCCGGTGGTTCTGGCCGAGGCGGTCGCCCTCGGGGTCCCGGTGGTGGCGTCCCGGCTGGGCGGGATCGGCGATCACCTGACGGCCGAGAGTGGATGGCTGGTGCCTCCGGGCGACGCCGAGGCCCTGGCCGAGGCGCTGGTGGCCGCCCACCGCTCACCCCACGAACGGGACCTGCGGGCCACGACGGCCCGCAAGCTGGTCTCGCCCCAACTCACCCTCGACGGTACGGCCGAGGCCTACGACGGCATCTACCGGGAACTGATCGACGACGACTGACACCTCGGCCGTGCACCGGTCGTTGCGTAACGGGCGCCGCCCGGTGACCAGGTCGGAGTTGCCCGAAGTCGCCTGCACGACGACCGACGGGCCCGGTGGCCCCCGACTCAGTCCAGGTCGATGGTGAGCCCGAACAGCTCCTGGAATCGGGCGACGTACTCGGTGTCGTCGGCCACGGCCCCGAGGGCAACCCATTCCTCGTCCGAGACCTCGGGCTTGCGTCGGGTGAGCTCGGCCCCTCCCCAACCGCAGGTGTATCGCAGGCGGGGCGGCTCGTCGGTGGCGGCGGCGTGGATCACGTCGGCCACCTCCTGGGGCCGTCCCGGCGCCTTGAGGCCGGTGGCGTAGAAGGCGAACAGGCGGCGGTAGTGGGCGTCGTAGGCCCCCGAGGCGTTGGGAGCGTCGGTGTTCTTGGCCAGGATGGCGGTGCGCACGATGCCGGGCTCGATGAGGGCCACCCGGATCCCGAACGGGGCCAACTCCTGGGCCAGGCCCTCGGTGAGGCCGGCCAGGGCCCACTTGGAGGCCACGTACGGCGACTGGGCGATGGCGGCGATCACACCGGCCACCGACCCGATGTTGATCACGCACCCCGACCCCCGCTCCCGCATGTGGGGGACGGCGGCCTGCACGCAGCGGACGACCCCGTAGAGGTTGACGTCCATGACCTCCTCGTAGAGCGAGACGGGGGTCTCCTCGGCCACGCCGTTGCCCCCGATGCCGGCGTTGTTGACCAGCACGTCGATCCCTCCGGCGGCCTCGATCACCGAGGCCACGGCACCGTCGACCGACGCCGTGTCGGTCACGTCGCACACCACCGGGTGGACCTCGACGCCGGCCTCGGCCGCCTGGGCCGCCAGCTTCTCCCCCTTGTCCAGGCTCCGCATCGAGCCGTAGACCGTCCATCCCTTGCGGGCCAGTTCCACGGCGGCGGATCGTCCGATTCCCGAGTTCGCTCCGGTGATGAAGGCAACCGTCATGGCCGGACCCTAGTCGGCGACACCGGCTTCGACCCAGGCCGGTCTCACGGCCCGGGCCGAGGCGGCTCAGGTCGTGGGTACCGCCCCGAGGCCGCAGCCGGGCACACTGGAAGTGGAGCAACCGCCATGACCGACCAACTCACCCTCGACCACAGCCACTCGGCCCCGGCGCCGGACGGCCCATCGGCGACCCCGGAAACCGGCCGCCGGGAAGCGGCCCTGCGCATCGGGCCGCTCGACCTCGACGTGCCCGTGGTGCTGGCCCCGATGGCGGGGGTGACCAACGCCCCCTTCCGCCGACTGTGCCGACGGTTCGGGGCCGGGCTCTACGTGAGCGAGATGATCTCGGCCCGAGCCCTGTGCGAGGGAAGTGACAAGACCGACTTCCTCGCCAGCTTCGCACCCGACGAGCAGCCCCGGAGCCTCCAGTTGGCCGGGGTCGACCCCCACTACGTGGGTCGGGCGGTCGAGCGCCTCGTGGGCGAGGGCCGGGTCGACCACCTCGATCTCAACTTCGGGTGCCCGGTGCGGAAGGTGACCCGCCACGGGGGTGGCGGGGCCCTCCCCTGGAAGCGGCGGCTGTTCGCCGGCATCGTGTCGGCCGCCGTGGAGGCGGCAGGCCCCGTCCCGGTGACGGTCAAGATGCGGGTCGGCATCGACGACGGACATGTCACCTACCTCGAAGCGGGCCGGATGGCCGAGGACCTGGGGGTGGCGGCCGTCGCCCTCCACGGGCGGACGGTGGCCCAGCTCTACTCCGGCACCGCCGACTGGTCGACCATCGCCCGGCTCAAGGAGGCGGTCACCACGATCCCGGTGCTCGGCAACGGCGACATCTGGGACGCCGACGACGCCTTGGCCATGGTGGCCGCCACCGGTTGCGACGGGGTCGTCGTCGGTCGAGGGTGCCTGGGGCGGCCCTGGTTGTTCGGGCGCCTGGCCGCCGCCTTCCGGGGCGAGCCACTCCCCGATCATCCGGGTGTGGCCGAGGTGGTGCCGGTGATGAACGAGCACGCCCGCCTGCTGGTCGACTGGTTCGGGGACCACAAGGGCGTCCGGGAGTTCCGCAAGCACACCGCCTGGTATCTGAAGGGCTACCCGGTGGGGGGCGAGATCCGGGGTCGCCTGGGACGGATCGAGAGCCTCGATCAGCTGGGTGAGCTCCTGGACACCCTGGACGACGCCCCGCTGCCGGCCGAGAACCGGAAGGTGGCCCGAGGCCACACCCGCGGTCCCCAGGACGTGGCCCTGCCCGACGGCTGGCTCGACACGGCCGACGACGACGCCACGGCCGACGCCGCCGGCGACAGCGCCGCATCCGGCGGCTGACGACAGTCCCAGGCCGCGAGATCGCCGCTCAGGCCGGGCGGCCCACCGGTTGGCCCCCCACCGGTTGGCTCCCCACCGGTTGTCGACCGCCCACCGGAGCGCGGGCGGGGCTCAACTGCCCGACCGGCGGCGCTGGTCGAGATCGATGGCGTAGCGCACCTCGCCCAGATCGACCCCCGCGATCGGCACGATCTGGTCGACGCCGTCGGGGCTCCAACCGCACCGCTGGTAGAAGCGGCGGGCCCGGGCGTTGCCGGCCAGGACCCACAGCACCGCCGTCGGCTGAGGCCAGGTTGCGGCCAGGGCGGTCTCACGTCGATGCCGAGATCGGGGTGGGGTTCGGGTTCGGTGGCCACAGCCCGATGCTGGTGGCACCCGGGCGGACCGGCAAGCCGTTACCGGCGGCGACGGGCCGGGGCCCGTCGGGATGCACCAGGGGGGATCAGCGCAGCAAGGAGATGGTCTCGGCGGCGTCGGTCAGGATCCCGCCGCCGAGGTCGGGCAGCACCCCCAGCACCACGGTGGCGACCATGGCCAGAGCCACCGCCACCATCGCCGTCCGGGGTACCGCCAGCGTCCCCAACGAGCCGACGCCGGCCAGTTCCAGACCCTCGCCCTCGCCGTTGGCCTCCGCATCGGCGGGCTCCCCGGCGTCGACCAGGAACATCGACACCACGATCCGGAGGTAGAGGACGGCGGCGACCACCGCGGCCAGCATGGCGATGCCGGCCAACAGGTACGACTCCTCGGAGGCGGCGGCGGCGATGACCCGGAACTTGGCCCAGAAGCCCGAGGTGAACGGCACCCCGGCCTGGGCGAACAGCAGAACCGACATCATGACCGCCAGCACCGGGCTGCGGCGGGACAGACCCCGGTAGTCGTCGAGGGTGTGGTTGCCGTCGCCCCGGTCGCCGACCACGGTGACGACGCCGAAGGTCCCGACCACCATCAGGGTGTAGGCCAGCAGGTAGAACAGGAAGGCCTCGCCGCCCAGGACGCCGGAGCTGTCGGCCGACGACCCGGCATGGACGGCGACCAGGATGAACCCGGCGTGCGTGATCGACGAGTAGGCCAGCATCCGCTTCACGTTGTGCTGGGCCAGGGCCAGGAGCGAGCCGAGGAGCAGGGTCAGGACGGCCAACCCGGCGATGAGCGGTCGCCAGTCGTGGAGGTAGGGGCCGAAGCCGATCCAGAACACCCGGACCAGCCCGGCGAACCCCGCCACCTTGATGCCCGAGGCCATGAAGGCCACGACCGGGGTGGGCGAACCCTGGTACACGTCGGGGGTCCAGGCGTGGAACGGTACGGCCGAGACCTTGAAGGCGAATCCGACCAGCAGGAGCGCCATACCGGCAAGCATCAGCGAGGAGTCGGTGGCCGGGTTGAGGCCGATGTCGTTGGTCCCGGCCTGGGCGATGGCCCGCAGCGACGTGTAGCCGGTTGCGCCGTAGACCATGGCGATCCCGTACAGGAGCAGGGCCGAAGCGAGCGCCCCCAGCAGGAAGTACTTGAACCCGGCCTCCTGGGAATCGAGGCGGCGCAGGTGGAGGGCGGCCATGACGTAGGCCGCGATGGACAGGATCTCCAGGCCGAGGAAGGTGACGATCAGATCCTCGGCCGAGGCCAGGAGCACCCCGCCGGCCGCCGACATCAACAGCAGCACGTACCACTCGGGACCGTCCAGGTCCTCACGCCGCAGGTAGTCGTCGAGCAGGAGGGCGGCGAAGAAGACGGCGATGCAGATGACGGCCGTGACGAAGACGGTGAAGGCGTCGACGGCGAGGGCCCGGGCCACGATCAGCTGGGGTCCGTCATCGCCGTTGACCCGGTCCCAGATGGGGAACAGGGTGGCCCCGGCCACGGCGGCGGCGGCCCCGGTGAACGCGGCGGGGAAACTTCCGCCGCGCAGCGGGGGCCACACCGAGGTGATCGTCACCAGTAGGACCCCGGCCAGGGCCAGGACGGTGAAGGGCCACAACAGCGACCACGCCACCTCGGGGGCTTCGATTGCGGTCTGGGCCAGCATCACCGTCATTCCTCACCCTCGCCTTCGGCGCCGTGCTCGTCGCCGTCACCTTCGTCCCCGTGATGGGCCGCCTCCGCCTCGGAGATCAACTCCTGGGCACCGGCCGGCACCACGGGCTCCGGCTCCGACTCGGAGAAACCGTCGACCGACGACTCCACGTGGGCGATCAGGGCGTCGACCGAAGGCGCCATCCGGTCCAGCACCGGCTTGGGGTAGACCCCGAGGAACACGATCAGGGCCAGCAGCGGGGCGATGCCCAGCAGCTCCGAGACCCGGAGATCGCGCATGGTGGCGTTCTCGCCCTCGGCCGGACCGTGGAAGCTCCGTTGGTAGGCCCACAGCAGGTAGAGGGCGGCCAGGATGACGCCGGTGGCGGCGACCACGGCGAACCAGCGGGCCTCGGCGAACACGCCGAGCAGGATCAGGAACTCACCAACGAACCCGTTGAGGCCGGGCAGGCCGATGCTCGACAGCATGACCAGGGTGAACACGCCGG
This sequence comes from Acidimicrobiales bacterium, assembly GCA_965263455.1. Classification (GTDB taxonomy): domain Bacteria; phylum Actinomycetota; class Acidimicrobiia; order Acidimicrobiales; family SZUA-35; genus CADEDH01. The sequence goes on along the minus strand of CBDHHN010000004.1, from coordinate 2,947,502 downwards.
CCATGACCGGAGCCGCCGACTGGAGGCCGCCCAGGGCCGAGATCTGGCGGGTGTGACGGCGCTCGTAGACCCAGCCGACCAGGATGAACAGCGCGCCGGTGGAGATGCCGTGGTTGACCATCTGGAGCACGGCGCCCTCCAGTCCCTGGCTGTTGAGGGCGAAGATGCCGAGCACGATGAAGCCCATGTGGGCGACCGACGAGTAGGCCACCAACCGCTTGAGATCGCGTTGCATGGTGGCCACCGCCGCCCCGTAGACCACCCCGATCACACCGAGGGTCAGGAACAGGGGGGCCAGGTCGTCGACCACCGAGGGGAAGAGAAACACCCCGAAGCGGATCATGCCGTAGGTGCCGAGCTTGAGCATGACGCCGGCCAGGATCACCGATCCGGCCGTGGGGGCCTCGGTGTGGGCGTCGGGCAGCCAGGTGTGGACGGGGAAGATCGGCACCTTGACGGCGAAGGCCAAGGCGAACGAGAGGAAGACCAGCAGGGCCGCCCCGTCGCTCAAGGCCTGGGCCGCCGCCAGTTCGGTGACGTCGAAGGTGATGCCGTCGGTGGCGTCGGCCGAGAGGAAGGCCACCGACACGATCCCCACCAGCATCAGGGCCGAGGCGGCCATGGTGTAGAGGAAGAACTTCATGGCGGCGTAGACCCGACCCTCGTGGCCCCAGCCCCCGATCAGGAAGTACATCGGGACGAGGACGACCTCGAAGAACAGGAAGAACAGCAGCAGGTCCATGGCCAGGAAGGCACCCATGGACCCCGCCATCAGCAGCATCAGCCAGACGTGGTACGGCTTGGGATCGTGGTGGGGTTCGGTGGTGATCAGGGCGATCGGGAACAGGATCCCGGTCAGCACCACCAGGAACAGGGAGATCCCGTCGACCCCGAGGAACCAGCTGACCCCCAGCCCGGGGATCATGTCCTCCCGCACCACGTACTGGAGGGCGGCCGACTCGGCGTCGAAGTCGGCCAGAAGGTAGAGCGACAGGGCGCCGGTGATCACGGCTCCGGTGAGCGCCGTGATCTTGATGGCATCGGGCCGGTCGCCGGGCAGCAGGGTGATGAAGAGGGCCGTGGCCAGGGGGACCAGGATCAGGGCCGGGAGGAGAGGGAAGGAGGCGGCGGCCCCGCCGCTCTCCACTGCGAGCATCCATGCCGTCATCACGCCCACAACCTCCCGAGGAACCACACCAAGACGAACGAGGCGCCGACCGCTATGCCCAAGGCGTAGCTACGCACGAAGCCGGGTTGCGAGACCCGCAGGCCCTGGCCCATGGCGCTCAAGGCGGCGGCCGTACCCCGGACCCCGCCGTCGACCACGGTTCGGTCGAACCAGGCCAGCAGGTCGAACAGGCGCCGACCGGGCCCGCCCATGAAGTTGGCGTAGGTGTCGTCGACGTACCAGGCGTTGCGCAGGGGCTCCCGCTCGATTCCCTCGGGCGCCACCGCCCCCCGGAGGTAGACCCGGAAGGCGGCCACGATGGCCACCAGCCCCACGGCGATGGCGATGAAGGCCAGCACCCACTTCATGCCCCCCGAAACCGTGAGTTCGGCCTCGTTGCCGAACAACGACGGCTCCAGCCAGTGCTCGAGGAAGTGCAGGTCCTTGCTGAACGGCAGGTTGAGCAGGCCGGCGACCGAGGCGAAGAAGGCGAGGATGACCAGCGGCAGGGTCATGGTCCACGGCGACTCGTGGGGGGTGTACTCCTGGCGTCGGGCGTAGCTGTCGGGCAGGTGATCGACCAGCTCACCGACCTCGGTGGCCGGCGTCTGGGCCGTGACCGACCGTGGTGGCCGTTCGGGCGGCCAGCCCTGGAGCTCGGCCACCCGGGCCCCGGCGGCCTCGATGCCGGACTTGGCCGCCGCCGCGGCGTCGGTGGCCTCGGTGACCTTGTCCTGGGCCTTGGCCAGGGCCGTCTCGGCCTTGGGAACGGCCTTGGTCGCCTTGTCGTGGGCCTTGACCAGCTTGTCGTGCCCGTCGGCGTCGGGGGTGCTGGCGGCCAGGGCCTGTCGGGCCTCGGAGGCGGAATCCTGGGCCTTGGTCAGGGCCTCGGTCCGCTTGATCACGTCGGCCTCGGCCTTCTCGATGGCCTCGACCGCCTTGACGTGGGCCTCCTCGGCCACCCCGATCTCGGCCCGGGCCACCTCCAGGCGGGAGTCGAAGGCCTGGGCGATCTCGGTGTCGGTCACGTCGTAGAACCGGGTGCGACCGAGGAAGGTGAGGATGACCTGGCGGGTCATGTAGAAGGCGGTGAGCAGGGCGGTGACCAGGCCCACGGCCCACAGGGCCTTGCCCATGAGGCCGGGCCGGTTCCAGGCCAGGACCAGGATCTCGTCCTTGGACCAGAATCCGCTGAAGGGAGGCACGCCGGCGATGGCCAGCCACCCGACGATGAAGGTCACCGCCGTCACCGGCATCCACTTGGCCACGCCGCCCATGCGGCGCATGTCCTGCTCGTCGTGGAGGCCGTGGATGACCGAGCCCGAGCCGAGGAACAGCAGGGCCTTGAAGAAGGCGTGGGTGACCATGTGGAAGATGGCGGCCACGTAGCCGCCCACCCCGATGGCCAGGAACAGGTACCCGAGCTGGGAGACCGTCGAGTAGGCCAGGACCCGCTTGATGTCGGTCTGGGCCACCGCCGCGGTGGCGGCGAACAGGGCGGTCAGGGCACCGACCCAGGCGATCAGGCTCATGCTCCACGGTTCGGCCTGGGCCAGGACCGGGTTCATGCGGGTCAGGAGGAAGACACCGGAGGTGACCATGGTGGCGGCGTGGATCAGGGCCGACACCGGGGTGGGCCCGGCCATGGCGTCGGGCAGCCACACGTAGAGGGGCAACTGGGCCGACTTGCCGGTGGCGGCCAACAACAACAGGACCACGATGACGGTGGCCACCCCGGTGCCGAGCTGATCGGCGTTGGTCAGGATGTCGGCGTAGCGGATGGAGCCCAGCTCCACGAAGATCAGGAAAGTGGCGAGCATGAAGCCGAAGTCGCCGATGCGGTTGGTGACGAAGGCCTTCTTGCCCGCGGTGGCGTTGGCCGGATCGTCGAACCAGAACGAGATGAGGAAGTAGGAGCAGGCCCCCACCCCCTCCCACCCGAGGAAGGTCAACAGCAGGTTGTCGCCCAGCACCAGCAGCAACATCGAGGCGATGAACAGGTTCAGGTACAGGAAGAACTTGGAGAACTTGGGATCGCCGTGCATGTACCCGATCGAGTACAGGTGGATCAGGGTCCCGACGCCGGTGATGAACAGCGACATCGTGATCGACAGGGGATCGACCAGCAGCCCGGCGTCGACCGAGAACGAACCCGACTCGATCCAGGTGAAGAGGCGCTGGATGTGGAAGCGCTCCTCGCCCTCCTCGGCCGCCAGGCCGGCATAGACGACCACCGTCGAGACGAAGGCCCCGGCGCTGGCCAGGGTGGCCAACCAGCCGGCGGCGGGCTCACCCAGGCGTCGGCCCCCGACGAGCAGGAGCACGAACCCGGCGAGGGGGAATGCAGGGATCAACCACGCAGCTTCGACCACAGGATCAGCCTCTCAACGACGTCAGATCGTCGGCGGTCGTGGCCGGCGAGCGTCGGAGCACCGCCACCACGATCGACAACCCGACCACGACCTCGGCCGCCGCCACCACCAACACGAAGAACACGGCCGTCTGTCCGGCCAGGTCATCGAGGGCACCGGAGAAGGCGACGAACGACACGTTCACGGCGTTGAGCATCAGCTCGACGCACATGAACATCACCAACGGGTTCCGGCGGATCAGGAGGCCGGTCAGACCGATGGAGAACAGCAGCGCGCTGAGCACGAGATACCAGGTTGCGGTCAGTTCCACTGCTTCCTCCACTGCCCGGCCGACGGGTCGGGCGTCATCCCTTTATGAACTCGCCGTACCCGGCTCGTCCACCACCAGATCCTCGGCCCCACGATTGCGGACCAGCACCACGGCACCCACGGTGGCGATGGTCAACAGCAGGGCGGTGGCCTCGAAGGCCAGAACGTTACGGGTGAAGAGGTCCCGCGACAACTGGTTCACGTCGGGCTCGCCCTCGACGATGGGCTGGGTGGCGGCCCGCTGCCCGGTCAGGGCGACGGCGCCCTCGTCGCCGCCGGGTCCGGACAGGAACAGGCCGCCCAGGATCAGGGCCAGGACCAGGGCACCGACCAGGACGCCGGCCGTTCGCTGGCCGGCCAGGGGCTCGACGCTGATGTCCTCGACCCGGTCGACACCGAGCAGCATGATCACGAACAGGAACAGCACCACGATGGCGCCGGCGTAGACCACGACCTGGACCAGGGCCAGGAAGTGGGCCTCCTGGATGACGAACAGGACGGCCACGCCGAAGAACGTGGCGACGAGGGACAGGGCGGCCCGGACCGGGTTGGCGTTGAGCACCACGCCCAGGGCACCGCCCAGGACGATGGCCCCGGCCACCAGGAAGACGATGACGTCCATCAGTGGTGACCCCCGTGACCGTGGTCGTCGTGGTCGTCCTCGGCGGTGGACGGCTCCGGTGCGGTCTGGCCCAGCTCGGGGCCCCGCACGCCGTAGCCCAGCTCGCCGGACCAGCCGACCACGCCCTCGTAGGCCGCCTTGCCCGAGGGTGAGGTGGCCCGCATCCAGGCCGAGGTGTGCTCGTCCTCGCCGTCCCGCCAGTCCTCCCAGGGAAGTTGCTGGGGTCGGCCGTCGTCGCCGACCAGGAGTTCGTCCTTGGTGTAGATGGCGTCGGCCCGGTTGGTGAAGGAGAACTCGAAGAGCTTGGTCTCGGTGATGGCCTCGGTCGGGCAGGCCTCGACGCACAGATCGCAGTGGATGCAGCGCAGGTAGTTGATCTCGTAGACGTACCCGAACCGCTCACCCGGCGACTTGGGGTCGTCGGGCGGGTTGTCGGCGCCCCGGACGTAGATGCACTTGGCCGGGCACACGCCGGCGCACAGCTCGCAGCCGATGCACTTCTCCATGCCGTCCTCGTAGCGATTGAGGACGTGGCGGCCGTGGACCCGTTCCGGCTTGGGGGCCTTGACGTCGTTCGAGCCGCCGCGGCCACCGCGGTACTGGCGGGTCGTGACGCCCTCGGCCCACTTGCGCAGGGTGACGCCGAAACCTTCGAGATAACCCATCAGTGGTGCGCCTCCTCGTGGGCGGGTGCGGCGCCCGCATCGACACCGTCGTAGGTCGGGATCCCGACCTCGACCAGACCGTGGCCGGCCAGGCGCTCGACCCGGGCCGCCCGGACGGCGGCGGTCAGGAGCAGGGCGGCGACCACGGCGATGGCCAGGCCCAGCCCGAAGACGATCACGGTGTCGGTGAAGGTCGACGACGTGAAGTCGAACCCGCCCTCCTGGGCCACCCGGATGGCGCCCAGGATCAGCAACCAGCCCAGGGCCAGCGGGATCAGCAGCTTCCAGCCCAGATCCATCAACTGGTCGTAGCGGAGCCGGGGCAGGGTGGCCCGGAACCACACGAAGGTGAAGAGGAAGACCAGGAGCTTGAGGAAGAACCACACGAAGCCCCACAGCCAACCGGGGAGGAACCCGAGGTCGGGCCCGGCCGGACCGCCGAAGAAGAGGGTCACGATGATGGCCGACATCGTCACCGTGTTCATGAACTCGGCCAGGAAGAACAGGGCGAAACGGATCGAGGAGTATTCGGTGTGGAAGCCGCCCACCAGCTCCTGCTCGGCCTCGACCAGGTCGAACGGGGGCCGGTTGAGCTCGGCCGTGCCGGCGATGAGGAAGATCACGAAGGGCACGATGCCGGTGACGATGACGTTCCAGTTGGGCAGGATCCCGCCGAAGCCCTCACCGGCCTGGACCTGGACGATCTGGTTGGTGCTGAGCGAGCCCGACACCAGCAGGACCGAGGCCAGCGAGAGCCCGAGCGCGGCCTCGTAGGAGATGGCCTGGGCCGAAGCCCGGACCGACCCGAGCAGCGGGTACTTCGAGCCCGACGACCAGCCGGCGAGCATGATGCCGTAGACCCCGATGGAGCTCATGGCCAGGAAAAACAGGATTCCGACCGGGACATCGGCCACCTGGAGGAAGGTCTCCCGACCGAAGATGGTGACGGCCCCGTTCTGGCCGTCGGAGAAGTCACCGGCCACCGGGACCACGATGAAGGTCAGGAAGGCCGGGACCAGCGACAGGTAGGGGGCCAGTTTGAACACCAGCCGGTCGGAGCGGTCGGGGATCAGATCCTCTTTGAAGAAGAGCTTGATGCCGTCGGCCAGGGTCTGGAACAACCCGAACGGGCCGGCCACGGTCGGGCCGAGCCGGTTCTGGAGCCGGCCCACGACCTTGCGCTCGAACCAGACCATGAGCATGACCGAGACCAGCAGGATGACGAAGGCGATGACGGCCTTGCCCACCACGAGAAGGACGTCGCCCCCGTCGACACCGTCGGCCAGGTAGGGGTGGCCGCCCTGGGCCACCAGGGCGGGGACGGGCGCGGTCAGGGCCGACATCAGGCGTCCTCCGCCGGGGCCACGGTCACCAGGGAGATGGCCTGGCCGGTGGTGATGAGGCGCCGGGCGTCGACGTCAGGCATCCGGGCCGGGAGCCGGATGGCGCCTGGCGGCTGGTCGGGGTCGACCACATAGGCGGCGTTGACCGTCTGATCACCGGCGGAGATGGCCACCCGGCCACCGTCGGCCGACAGCCCGGCCCGCTCGGCGTCGGCCGGGGCCAGAACGGCCACGGTCGAGCCCACCAGCCCGGCCAGCGACGGCGACTCCTGCACCATCGTCCCGTTGTCCCACAGCTTTCGATCGACCACCAGGCGCAAACCGTAGCCCTCGACACCTGGAGGCGGGGCCGGATCGCCGAATTCGAGGACCCACTGCCGCTTGCGCTCCAGGAGCGGACCGTCGCTCCCCTGGTCGACGGTCGACCAGTCGATGGCGGTCAGCGACGAAGCAGCCGTCGTCATCTCGGCCCGCAGCTCCTGCAGCGAGGAGAACCCCAGGTCGAAACCGAGGGCCGAGGCCAGTTCGGCGGCGATGACCCAGTCGGCCCGGGCCTGGTCGGGCGGGGTCACCTTGGCCCGGATGGGGCTGAGGCGACCCTCCAGGTTGAGGAAGGTCCCGTCGCTCTCGCCGTACAGGGCGGCGGGCAGGAGCACGTCGGCCCGGACCGTCGACGCGGTGTGGAAGGCGTCGACGGCCACGATGTTGGTCACGCCCTCGAGGGCGGCGGCGGCCAGGCGGGCGTCGGGGAAGTCGGCCAACGGATCGGCCCCGAGCAGGACGAGGGTGTCGACCTCGCCGGCGGCGGCCGCCCGGAGGATCCCGTCGGTGTCCCGACCGTCGAAATCGGCGACGTTGGGCCAGCTCGGAGGCTCGGCCCCGGAACGGCGGACGCCGCCGGGCAGGAAGCCGGGGGTCAGTCCCATCTCCAGACCGCCGAACACGTTGCCCCGCCGCAGGGCGGGGAGGAAGGTGACATCGGGGGCGACCCGCAACAGGGCGCCCACGGCATCGGCGGTGTAGCGGGCCGATTCGGCCACGTTGGCCCGACCCAGGATGACGGTCACGGGCCGGTCGGAGGTGAGCAGGGCGTTGGCCCGGCCCAGATCTTCGGACGACAGGTCGAGCGACGAGGAGGCCGAGGTGTCGCCGGCCAGGGCGGCGGCCACCCGGCCCACGGTGCCGGGAAGCACCGGCAGGCGCACCGCGGCGTGCTCCGACAGGCTGGTGGGCCGGGGCGACAGCTCGATCAGGTCGACCCCGTCGTTGACCACGGCATGACGCAACCGCAGGAACAGCGTCGGCAGCTCCTCCTTGGGGTCGGCGGCGCAGAGCACGACCACGCCGCCCGGAGCGCACACCTCGTCGATGGTGGCCCGGGGCAGCCCGAGGGCCATCGGGGCGGGCAGGCCGTCGCCGAGCTGGCAGTCGACGTGGTCGGTGTTGATGACGCCCTTGAGCAGCTTGGACCAGGCGTACTGATCCTCGAGATTGAGGCGGGCCCCGCCGATGGCGGCGATCCGGCCCGGGGCACCGGACAGGGTCCGGGCGGCGGCGGCCAGGGCATCGCCCCACCGGGCGTAGCTCAGCTCACCGTCGGCCCTGATCTGGGGCCGGGTGATGCGGTCGGCGCTGCCGGCCACCTCGTAGGAGAAGCGGTCCTTGTCCGACAGCCATCCCCAGTTGACGGCGTCGCTGTCGACGCCGAGCAGGCGGACCACCTTGTTGCGGGAGGCCTGGACCACGACCCGGGCCCCCGTGGTGTCGACCGTGGCCGTGGACTCGACGGCGTCCAGGTCCCAGGGGCGGGCCTTGAACCGGTACGGAGCCGCGGTCAGGGCCCCGACGGGGCAGATCTGGACCGTGTTGCCGCTGAAGTACGAGGAGAAGGGGTGGTCGGGGAAGGTGTTGACCTGGGTCTGAGCCCCCCGATCGATGAAGTGGATCAACGGGTCGCCGGCCACCTCGGAGGCGAACCGGGTGCACCGGTCGCACAGGATGCAGCGCTCCCGGTCGAGGTGGACCAGGTCGCTGATGGGAATCGGCTTCTCGTAGTGCCGCTTCTCCTCGACGAAGCGGCTCTCCCCCGGGCCATAGCTGTAGGCGTTGTCCTGGAGCGGGCACTCGCCGCCCTTGTCGCACACCGGGCAGTCGAGGGGATGGTTGACCAGCAGCAGCTCGAGGACCCCGTCCTGGGCCTGCTTGGTCACCTCCGATTCGGTCTCCACCTGCATGTCGGGGCTGACGGGGACCATACAGCTCGGCTGGAGGCCCATGCCCCGCCCGGTGTCGACCTCGACCAGGCACATGCGGCACATGCCCACCGGCTCCATCCGCGGGTGGTAGCAGAAGCGGGGGATGTGGACGCCGTTGCGGTCGCAGGCGTCGATCAGCAGCTCCCCCTCCTTGGCCTCGACCTGGTGGCCGTTCAGCACGAACGGCACGCCGGTCACGGCCTCGGTCGGTTCGCTCGACTCGGTGGCGGTCATGCGTGTACCTCGTGCGCAGGGGTCGAGCCGTCGGTCCCGTTGCCGGCGGCCGCCGACCCGTGGTGGGAGCCGTTGCCGTCGGCGTGGCCGTCGGCGGCCGGGGCCGCGATACGGGCCTCGAACTCGTGCCGGAACCGGCGGATGGCCGAGACGATGGGAGCCACCGACGACGGACCGAGGGGGCAGATGGTGGTCTGCTTCGGGGGGAACGGCACCGCCGTCAGGCCCTCGGCCTCGTGGGCGGCGGCCGGGTAGTCGCCGGGGCTGATCTGGCGGCCCACGTCGAGCAGAAGATCGATGTCCTCGGGACGGCCGTGGCCGTCGAGGATGCGTTGGAGGATCTTCTCCTCCCAGTTGGTGCCCTCCCGGCAGGGCGTGCACTTACCGCACGACTCGCGGGCGAAGAACCGCACCACCCGGAGGCAGGCCCGTACGGCATCGGTCGTCTCGTCCATGGCCACGATGGCCCCGGAGCCGAGCATGGAGCCGGCGGCGCCGACGTCGGCCGCCTCCAGGGGCAGGTCGAGCTGCTCGGGGAAGAACCACGGGGCGGAACCGCCGCCGGGAATGAACATCTTGAGCTCGTTGCCGTCGCGGATGCCCTGGCAGTAGTTGTCGCCGTAGAACAGGTCGCGGAACGTGACCTTGCCCTGCTCGACCTCGTAGACGCCGGGCCGGTTCACGTGGCCGCTGATGGCCAGCAGCCGGGTCCCGGGCGAGCGCTCCGAACCCATCTTCTTGTACTCGTCGGCCCCGTTGGTCATCAGCCAACCCAGGTTGGACAGGGTCTCGACGTTGTTGACGATGGTGGGCTTCATGTAGAGGCCCTTGGCCGCGGGGAAGAACGGGGGCTTGAGCCGCGGCATGCCCCGGTTGCCCTCCAGGCTCTCGATGAGGGCCGTCTCCTCGCCCACGATGTAGGCCCCGGCCCCCCAGTGGAGGACGACGTCGATGCTGACGTCGGTGCCGAGGATGTTGGCCCCCACGTAGTTGGCGGCGTAGGCGTCGTTGAGGGCCTGGGCGATGCGCTCCTGGGCCTCGGCCATCTCGCCCCGAACGTAGAGGAAGCAGGTGTTCAGGCCCAGCGCGTAGCAGGTGATGATGCAGCCCTCGATGAGCTGATGGGGATCCCGCTCCATGAGCAGGCGGTCCTTGTAGGTCCCGGGCTCGGACTCGTCACCGTTGACCACCAGGTACCGGGGCCAGACCGGGGGCATGAAGCCCCACTTGATGCCGGCCGGGAACCCGGCGCCGCCCCGACCGAGCAGCACGGCGTCCTTGACCAGGGCGGCCGCCTCGGCCGGAGCCATGGCCAGCGCGCGCCGGAGCCCGCCGTACCCACCGGTGGCCACGAACCGGGCCAACTGGTGACTCTCGGGGTCGGGGAAGCGACTGGTGACGACCTTGGGACCCTCGTTGTCGACGTAGCCGGCGGCGTGGGGGACGTAGGCATTGGTGGCCACGGGCTAGGACTCCTCGCTCTGGCGTGACGAGAACCAGGTGGGCGTACCCGCCGTCTCGGGGGGCTCGATGCCGGCCATCTGGCTGGCCGGGATGCGCTGTCGGACCAGGCCAAGGGTCCCGTGGGGCGGGATATCGGTCCGGTCACCGCGGCGCAGGTCGTCCACCAGGCGGTCGAAGTCGTCGTTGTCGACCCGGTACTCGTAGCGATAGTTGACCTGGAGGCAGGGGGCCTCGGTGCAGGCGGCGATGCACTCCACGTCCTCGAGGGTGATGAGCCCGTCGTCGGTCGTGGCACCGGGCCGGATGCCCAGCTTCTGTTCGGCGTGGTGCAGGAGCTCCTCGCCCCCGTTGAGCTGGCAGCTGATGTTGGTGCAGATGTTGACCACGTAGCGGCCCACCGGGTGCCGCTTGAACATCTCGTAGAACGAGCACGTGCCCAGCACCTCGGCCGGGGTCACCCCGACCAACTCGGCCAGATGCTCCATGGCGTCGTCGGCCACGTAGCCGTCCTGCTCCTGGGCCAGGTGCAGCAGAGGGATCAGGGCCGACTTGGGACGCGGATACCGGGAGATGATCTCGCGCGCCAGTTCGACGTTCTCGTCACTCAGTCGGGCCATGGTCTAGCGATCCACCTCTCCCAGGACGGGGTCGACGCTGGCGATCACGGCCACGGCGTCGGCCAGGAATCCGTCGGCCATCATGTGGGGCATCGTCTGCAGGTTCACGAAGCTGGGGCCCCGGATGTGCATGCGATAGGGCTTGGGGCCGCCGTCGGACACCAGGTAGCAGCCCAGCTCCCCCCGGGGTGACTCCACGGCCACGTAGACCTCGCCCTCGGGGACCTTGAACCCCTCGGTGAAGATCTTGAAGTGGTGGATCAGGGCCTCCATGGACTCGTCGATCCGGGCCCGGGGCGGCGGCGTGACCTTGGTGTCGTCGGTCCGGTAGTCGCCGTCGGGCATCCGCTCGACGATCTGGCGGACGATCCCGATCGACTCGCGGATCTCGTTGAGCCGGATCGAGTAGCGGTCGAAGGCGTCGCCGTAGCTGCCGACGAGCACGTCGAAATCGAGATCCTCGTAGGCCAGGTAGGGGAGATCGCGACGCAGGTCCCAGCTGATCCCGGTGCTGCGCAGGACCGGGCCGGTGGCCGACAGGGCGATGGCCTCCTCCTGGGAGATGACGCCAACGCCCTGGAGCCGGTCCCGCCAAATGGGCTGGCCGGTCATGAGCACGTCGTACTCCTCCAGCCGCGGGGGCAGGGAGTCCATCAGGGCCACCAGGTCCTCGCGCCAGCCGTCGGGCAGGTCGGCGGCCACCCCGCCGGGGCGGATGTAGTTGTGGTTCATCCGCAGACCGGTGACCTTCTGGAAGAAGCGGAGGACCTCCTCGCGCTCCCGCCAGCCGTAGATCATCATCGACACCGCGCCGATATCCATGCCGCCGGTGGCCATCGACAGCAGGTGGGACGAGATCCGGTTCAGCTCGGACATCAGGGTCCGGATCCAGACCGCCCGGGGCGGGACCTCGATGCCCAGCAGCTCCTCGGTCGCCATCGAGAACACCAGCTCGTTGAAGAACGGGCTGGCGTAGTCCATACGGGTGACGTTGGTCGGGCCCTGGAGGAAGGTCAGCGACTCGGCCGTCTTCTCCATACCGGTGTGGAGGTAGCCGATGACGGGCTTGGACCGGAGCACGGTCTCGCCGTCGAGTTCGAGCATCAGCCGCAGCACCCCGTGGGTCGAGGGGTGGACCGGGCCCATGTTGACCAGCATCGTCTGGTCGTTCTCGCCCTCCAGACGGTCACCGTCGAGGGCGGCGGCGGCCTCCACCTCGGACATGCGCAGTACGGCGTGGCGCCGGGGCAGGTGGTGGAGTTGGCCGGGAGCCGACGCCTCGGGCCCGGTTTCCACCTCGGGCGCGGTCGGGTCGTCCGTGACCGTCATGACCTACCTCCCTCGTCCGCCATGCCACCACCGGCCTTGAACTGGACGGGAATGGCGCCGACAGCGTAGTCCTTGCGCAGGGGGTGTCCCTCCCACGTCTCCGGCATCAGGATTCGGGACAGGTCGGGATGGCCCTCGAAGACGATGCCGAACAGGTCGTAGACCTCGCGTTCGAGGAAATCGACACCGGGGTAGACGTCGTAGAGCGAGTCGACCACGGGATCGTCGGCCGGGACCTGGACCCGGGCCCGGAGCCGCTCCCGCCGCTGGTGCGACACGAAGTTGGCCACCACCTCGAACCGCTCGGGCGTGACCCCGTGGGGCAGGTGGCGCGTCCCGGCGTGGGTGAGGTAGTCGACGGCGGTGACGTCGACGCACATGTTCCAGCCGTCGGCCAACAGGGCCAGGGCCGTCTCACGCCAACGGTCTCGTTCGGGATGGAGCACCGGCCGGCCCCCGACGAAGGTCTGGTGGACGCCGTAGGCCTCCTCGGCCACGGCTTCGCCCCCGAGGGCCTCGTCGTCGTTCGGGGTCTCGGCTTCGGGTACGTCGGCGTCGGCGCTCATGGCCGACGACCGATCGTGGTCAGCTGGGGTGCACCCTGGCCGTCGCGCTGCTCGATGGTGATGTTGGCCCCGGCACCGGTGGCGGCCCGGCGGCGCAGCAGCTCGCCGTTCTCGATCTTGTCGTGGAGCGTGGTGATGGCGTGCAGCAGGGTCTCGGGGCCGGGCGGGCAGCCCGGGGCGTACACGTCGACGGGCACGACCTGATCGACGCCCTGGACGATGGCGTAGTTGTTGAACATGCCACCGCTCGAGGCGCAGACACCCATCGAGATGACCCACTTGGGTTCCATCATCTGGTCGTAGATCTGGCGCAGGACGGGCGCCATCTTCTGGCTGACCCGTCCGGCCACGATCATCACGTCGGCCTGACGGGGAGAGGCCCGGAAGACCTCCATGCCCAACCGGGCCAGGTCGTAGTGGGAGCCGCCGGTGGCCATCATCTCGATGGCGCAGCAGGCCAGACCGAACGAGGCCGGCCACGAGGACCGGGCACGCGACCAGTTGACAAGCTTCTCCAGCGGGGCGGTGAGGACGTTGTGGTCCAGACCCTCGAACCCGTGGTCCTGGACATTGCTGACTACACCCACGGAACCGTCCCTTCTCGATGAGGACTCGACTGCTGACTCGGCTGACGGGTGGGGAGGCCGGAGTCGACCACTTAGGCCGCCACCTCCTCCCGGTCGGCGGCCCTGACCTCGATCCGGCCGTCGACGCCGACCCGGCGAACGGTGCTGGCCGAGGTGCGATCGGCCGCCCGCATCGGGTCCTGACGGCGGGAGATCTGGAGGGGACCCCAGTCGAGGGCGCCCTTGGAGATGAGGTACACGAACGACTCGAACACCAGGGCCGAGAAGATGAGCACGGCGACCAGGCCGAACAGCCCCAGGGCCTGATAGTTCACGGCCCACGGATACAGGAACACGATCTCGATGTCGAAGATCACGAACAGCATCGCCACCAGGTAGAAGCGGACCGGGAAGCGCTCGGGCAGGTCACGCCCCGGCGTGATGCCGCACTCGTACGGGTCGAGCTTCTCCCGGGTCGGGCTCCATGGGGCGAGCAGACGCGACGCCACAAAGCTCAACGCGGCGAACAGCATCGCCAGTATGAGCAGGGCCAGAACCGGCAGGTACTGCGCCATGCTGTCCTCCTCTCCTCCCGGACGCCGGGATCAGCCGGCGGCCGCTGCTTCTCGGATCTCGTTCTCCCGCTGATCCCGCACGTGCAGGTTCCAGGCCAGCGCCACGAAGATCAACCCGTTGAATATGGTGAACATAGCGGGCGTGAACCGAAGACCGCTGAATAGTGACGGAATCGGCCCACCCCGATCACGCTCCATGATCACGCTCACCAGCGGTGCCGCCGGATCGACGGTGGCCACGGGCGGAGGCTGACCGGGCAGCGTGGCCTGGGGAACGGCACCGCGGACCTGAACGACGATCAGTTCCTGGTCGTAGTAGGGGTTGAGGAAGGTCTCGTTGAAGAAGTGGACGACCCGGTCGAGCTGGTTGGCGTCCTCGGCCAGAACCGGCTTGCCGTCGATGATGAAGGCCCCGAACTGCCCCGGCACGTAGCCGCCGACGTCGAACACCCCCTCCTCGACGAGGATGGCGTCGGCCGAGGCCTGAGCCTCGCCCCGGACCGCATCGGAGGTGACCAGGTAGCGCCACTCGCCGAGGTCGAGGTCACGCGACGCCTCGAGGGCGGCCGCCTGGGCCAGGTCCTGGTCGGCGAGCTGACCGACGGTCGGGGCGTCGGCCACGAGCCCCAGGGCCACGGCCTGGGCCTCGTCGTCGGAGCCGGCGAACCGCTCGACCGCCGCCTGGGCGTCATAGGAGGACGAGGCGAGGCCACCCTCGGGCAGACCGATGCCGTTCGACGATTGGGCCAAGGCCGCCACGTCGGGAATCTCCGAGAACAGCAAGCCGTCGTCGACGTCGGCCACGTCATCGACGTTGACCTCGAGCAGGGCCCACGTCGGGGCCTGACCGGCCCAGCCGATGCCGTAGATGGTCCACACGATGCCCATCAGGAAGTTCCACCCGAACAGGGCGGCGGCCGACAGCAGCAGCCCCAGCCGGGCCCCGGTGTTGGTGGCCACGATGAGGTAGGTGCTGCCGCACAGGGCGACCGTGATGGCGATGACGCTCAGCAGGCCCCGGAAGAACGGATCGAAGCCGATGCCGTCGATGAACGCCACCTGCATTGCCAGCTGCATCATCACAGACCTCGTTCGTAGTCGACAACGGCTTGGATGTAGTCGGCGGGCAGCAGCGAGCCGAAGCCCGGCATCATACCGGCGTGGCTCTGACCGCCCCGCCCGTAGCCGGACCCGGCCACGGCGCCGTTGTACACGAAGTCGAAGTGGGCCTGGCTGGTGCGCTCCGGCATCTCGACGATGGTGCACTCGGCGGCCAGGCGACCGTCGATCAGCGTCAGTACCTCACCGGGCACGTCGGCCTCGGTCAGCTCCGGAGGATCGATGAACGCTCCCGTGTCGTCGATCTCGGGATCGATGTCGGGGGCGAAGGGGTAGGCCGCACCGGCCTCGGGCTGCCAGAGCTGCGACACGTAGGCGCAGTCGGCCAGGTTGCCGCCCTGGCCCTCGTTGGTGGCGTCGTCGAGGATCAGGTACGGCGTCCCGCCGTCGGTCACCGGCTTGCCGTTGTCGTTGAGGCGGATCTTGTCGCCCGCCGCCGACTCGATGTAGAAGCCGTCGTTGTCGGACAACCCACCGGCGGGCAGCCATGAGCCGTCGGCCGCCTTCCAGGTGTCGTCCGGGAAGCGATCCTTGGTCGAGCCGTTGCACAGGTTGTAGCCAATGCCCGACGGGTTACCGCCTCCGCACCCGGCCACACCCTCGTCGAGGATGTCGGGCACGGCGTCGATACCCAGCGACCAACCGGCCGTGTGGCATCGGGCGCAGGAGAGCGAACCGCCCTGGAAGCCGCTGTAGAGCCCGAGGTTGAACACGGCCTCGCCGACGGTCTCGAACTCACCGGCCGCCAGCGACCGGTCGACCTCGGCCCGGATGTCGGCCGTGATGTCGTCGGCCTCGGCCTGGGCCTGGGCCACCAACTCCTGGGACTCGACCGGACCGAGGGCAGGATCGGCACCGGCCAGGGAGATCTGGACCGGATCGATGCTCTGCTTCTGGAACGTGCGCAGGTAGATGATGATGTTGTCGACCTGCTGGCTGGTCAGCGGACCGCCACCGGGGGTGCCCCAGGCGGCCATGGGCGAACCGGGCCGTCCGAAGTTCAGGATGTAGCGGACCTCCTCCTCGCTGTAGCGGAGGAGGACGTCGTTCAGGGCCGGGGCCTGCCAGTTGGCGTTGGCCACGAACTGACCGTCGCCGTCCTGGAAGACGACCTCCCGCACACCGCCGACACCGCCGGCGGCGTGGCAGTCGACGCAGCCTGCGCCCTCGGTGTAGAGATTCTCACCCTGCACCTCGAACGACAGGTTGTAGGCGGCGACCGCCCCGTCCTGGCGGCCGGGCTCGGCCAGCCAGTAGAAGGGCAGGGCCAGCGCCAGGATGGCCAGCATGACCAGGGCGAAACTGAGGGCCCGGTCGAGCTTGGGTCCCTCGAGTTCCTCGTCGGTCAGGTAGGGCTTGCGGTTGGCCGCAAGTTCGATCTCCGAGCCCAGTTCGGCCCGGGAGTCCATCACGTTGCGGATGAACATCGCCACGAAGGCGATGAGCACCAGAACGGCGACGGTCAGGCCGATGGCGCGGAAATCCGAGTTGGCAGCTGCGGCAAGGATCATCAGTGGCCGCCGGCGTCACTCAGGCAGTTCGGTCCCTCGGCCTCCTGGCCGGTGGTGTTGGTACCGATGGGCGGTCCCTGGATGATGGTGCCGGTGTTGACGATCAACTCGTTGGCGGCGTTGACCTCCATCGGGAAGCGGTCCATGCCCCGGGGAGCGGGACCACCCTTCTTCTCACCGACCTGGTTGTACTTCGAGCCGTGGCACGGGCACTCGAACCACTGCGAGGTCACGCACTCCGGGACCCGGCAGCCCAGGTGGGGGCAGGTCTGGAACAGGGCCACGTAGCCGGCGGCCAGACCCTGCTGGACCTGGGGGTAGAAGGTGTAGGCGGTCGAAGCCTTGGCCAGAGCGGCCTCGGGGTACTCGGTGACCCACATACGACCCTCGGGCACGTAGAAGAAGCCGTTCCCGGCCCGCACCGCGGCCTCGATGTCGTCGACCCGGCCGACGTTCACCCGGGAGCCGAAGCCGCCACCGGGCGGCGGCCACAGGAAGGCCAGCACGGCGGCACCGAAGCCCGACAGGCCCAGCCCGAACAGGGTGATGATCCCCCGGTTCAGGAACTGGCGACGGGTGACGCCCAGGGTCTCGGGGTCCGGCGGGACGTAGACGGCGGGTGGGGCCGACTGGTTGCGGGCGACCAGGGCGCCGGGGGCGCCGCCCCGGGCCGCGGCCTCGATCTCGGCGCCGGTGGCGACCGCCACCTTGTCGCCTTCGGTTTCGGCCTCGGTTCCGAGGGTGTCGCTCGAGCGGTCACGGCGGACCGTTTCACTGGAGAGCTGACCGATGGCGGTCGCGGTGTCGCTGCGGCGGAGCGACACGACGACGACCACGAGGCCCAGCACGACCAGACCGACTATGGCGATGATCAGGGTGTCCATTGCGCTGTGCTCCTGCTCCTTAGAGGTCGAAGAAGATGCCCTCGACCCAGGGAAAGACGAAGTTGAACCCGGGGCCTCGGAAGAACGATCCGATGATGACGAGGACCGCCCAATACATCATGAAGACGGTGAAGACCGAGATGGCGAACTTCCGGGCCTCGGGCCGGTTGTCCGGGTTGCGATCGATGTAGGGAGCAACCATCAGGATGAACAGCCCCATTCCCGGGATGGTCACACCGGCCACCATGGGGTGGAACATCGTGAGCAGTTCCTGGAGGCCGAGGAAGTACCAGGGGGCCTTCGACGGGTTGGGGGTGGCGTTCACGTCGGCCAGCCGCAGCAGCGGGGCGTTCACGAACACCGAGAAGATGGTGAGGAAGGCGGTGATGAACAGCGCCGCTCCGAACTCCACGATGATCAGGTGGGGCCAGGTGTGGACCTTGTCCAGCGGCTTGGCCTTGATGTCCTGGATCGACCCGGACTTGACCACGGTCAACAGGCGCTGGGTGTGGCCGGCGGGGCCGGTCATGGTCGGGAGCGGGCCGCTGACGGCTGCCGCGGCGACGGTGCCGACGGCCGGTGCCACCGCCGTTGCGGTGCCACCGCCACCGGTGGCTTCGACGGCGCCGCCGTCGGCCTGACGCTGCTTGGCCGACTTCGAGCGCTCCAGCAGGTGGGCCGGGATCTTGCTGGCGGCCTCACTCGGGGGGGCGGCCGCCGCCGGGGCGTCGTCGCCACCACCCTTGGCCGCTTCGGCCTTCTTCCGGGCCTCTTCGGCCCGCTTGCGGAGATGTTCGGGGATCTCTGTCATTGTCCAGCTACCTCAATCAACTCCCTAGAGCGGACCCGAGATTCCGCCATCCTTCCGGACCCGCCAGAAGTGGATGGCCATGAAGATCACGGTGACGAACGGTAAGAGCAGTACGTGGAGCACGTACCAGCGCAACAAGGTGTCGGTGCCGATGACCTGGCCGCCGAGGAGGACGAACTTGACCTGCTCGCCGAACACCGGGGTGAAACCCATCATGTTGGTACCCACGGTCACCGCCCACAGGGCCAGCTGGTCCCAGGGCAGCAGGTAGCCGGTGAACGACAGCAGCAGCGTGAACTGCAGCAGGTTCACCCCGATGACCCAGTTGAACTCCCGTGGCGCCTTGTAGGCCCCGTGATAGAAGACCCGGGCCATGTGGAGGAATACCGAGATCACCATGAGGTGGGCCCCCCATCGATGCATGTTCCGGACCAGCAGACCGAAGGCGATCTGGGTCTGGAGGGTCTCGATGTCGTTCCAGGCTGCGGCCGCCGTCGGCCGGTAGAAGAACATCAGGAAGATGCCGGTGATCGTCAGCAGGATGAACAGGAAGAAGCTGAGCCCACCGAGGCAGAGGGTGTAGCTCACCTTCACCGCGTGCCGCTTCACCTTCACCGGGTGCAGGTGATAGAGGACGCTGTTCATGATGACGTAGGAGCGGTTCCGGGGGCTGTCGGTGTAGCCCTTCCGGAACACCGAGCCGGGCCGGAAGATCGAGTTCCACGCCTGGGAGTCCTGCACCGTGTCGGCGATCTGCGACATCTGGGAACTGAGCCGCTCCTGCAGCGTTGGCTTGTCCTGGATCGACTTTGCCATGGGGTTCAGCTGTCCTTGCGTTTGAGTCGAGTTGCGATCGAGTCGGGGCCAGAGGATACGGGGCGCGACCTCAGGCGAGGCGCATTCCGTAGCCGTAGCCGTAGGAGGTGGTGCGTTGGTGTGCGTCGCCGGTGGGGGGCGGGTCGCCGATCTTGCCCAGGATGATCACGCCGGTGGGGCAGCGATCGACACAGAGGGCGCAGCGGGTGCACACATCGTCGTCGATGGTGAAGATGAAGGCGTCGTTGGGGTCGTCACCCGGCTTGGCGATGCCATAGCTCTCCTCGACGCAGTCCACGGTCTGCATGTGGATGCACTTCCAGGGGCAGATGTCGACGCAGCCCTCGCAGGCGATGCACTCGGACTGGTCGATGTGGATGAACTGCTTCGGCTTCACCGCCCGGCCGAGGTAGTCGGCGTCGACCTCCATCAGGAGGTAGTCGGTACGGAACTCCGGGAGTGGCGGGTTGGCGTCGGTGGTGACCATGAGGGGACCCTGCCTTTCAGCCCTGCTTGACCAGCGGCCGACCGTAGGTGCTCTTCACGACCTCGGCCGACTTCTCGGACCGCTTGTCACGACTCTGCCACGCCAGCCAGAGCCAGATCTGACCGCCGAAGAAGACGAGGTAGAAGGCACCGGCGATCGAGTCGGAGATCGTCCGGTAGGTGATGTCGAACGGGAACCAGCCGCCCTGACTCTGGGGCTGGACGATGTTGCCGGGACCGAACACGATGCGGTCGGCCCGCCAGCTCAGCTCGTTCTCGGCCAGGGTCAGCCACTGGTGGGGCACGACCCCGTAGGCCAGGAAGGCCAGGAAGAAGACGTAGGTCGAGGCGAGCATGGCCTCGCCCCAGGTGACCGGTGCACCCACCGGGCGGCGCTGGGCGTACCAGAGGATTCCCCAGGTCATCGCCACGGTGGCGATCAGCGAGGTAATGAGTGCGACCACGGGCCAACTCCTGTGTGGGCGAAATCGTTCTGGTGCAGGTCGTCCCGTCGGCACGGGTCCGGGGGACGTAATGGGGGCTGTGTCCCAGCTTGTGAAGCTGTGCACAAATGTACTCGGCCATCGGGCGAACGTCGCATCCGGCGGCCGCATTCGGTTTGACGGTGGGCTCGTGCGGCCGCCGACGGGGGGTCGACGGTGGTGCGGAGCGGGACCCACGCTACAACCGTCGCTCGGTTTAGCACCTGGTTGCCGGTCGGGGCGAATAGTTCGGTAGTCTTTCGGCCGCCTGCAGTGGAAACCCCGCGGGCGTGGCCGACTGGCGCAGTACGGCCATCGAGAACCAGGTCGTTGTGCTCCGGAGGACCGTTGACCGAGATCCCCGAACATCTGCTGAAGCGAAGCCGGGCCGCCAAGGCGGGCAAGACCGGCGAGGAAGCCGGCGACGCACCGACCTCGTCCGGTGCGGCCGCCCCGGTTGCGGCAGCCGCCTCGGCCCCCGCCGCCATCCCGACCGAGAACCTGCCGAACCTGGATCCGGCGCCCGAGCCCCCCAAGCCGGAGCCCCACTACGTCGCGGCGTCGAAGGCCCGAGCCCGTATCCCGGTGTGGGCCCTGCCCGTCGTGGCGGCCATCCCCATCTGGGCCTACTCCTTCGCCGGCACCATGCAGCAGGTGGAGACCGAGGACCCGTTGTTCGTCGAGTCGGAGCTCTTCTACTCCGAGGCCGGGTGCGCCGGCTGCCACGGCGCCGCCGGCGGTGGCGGCTCGGGCTACGCCTTCAGCGACGGCCAGGTCCTGGCCACCTTCCCCAACGTGATCGACCACCTGGCCCACGTGGCCCGGGGCTCGGCCGCCATCCAGGGCCAGGCCTACGGCGACCCCGACCGGCCCGGTGGCCAACGTGTCTCGGGTGCCCTGGGCCAGATGCCGGCCCAGGAGGAGGCCATCGACCTCACCGAGCTCGAGCTGATCGTCTTCCACGAACGGGCCACCCTGTCGGGCGAGGACACCTCGACGCCGGGCTATGAGGAGTGGATGGACCACATGCGCGAGGCCTACGAGGCCGGCGACCGGCCCCCGATCGACCTCGAACTGCTCCTGGCCTGCTCCGACCCGCTCTACACCCCGGGTGCGGGCGAGGCCGAGCCTAGCGAGCAGTGCCCCGGCCCGGCCGGGTTCGCCGCCGCCGAGGAGGAGGAGGCGGCCCTGGGCGAGTAGCCCGGGACCCGCTCCCACCCCGACATCGCACCGACCCCACGACTTGGCGGCCCCTAGGGGGTCGTACCGGTGGCGACCACGAACTCCTGGGACTCGGAGAAGGCCGCCATCATCGAGCCCCGGTCGAGCCCTTGGGCCAGGCGGCCGACCCAGTAGGAGCGTCCCGGCTGGTCCGACGGGCGGGCCAGGACGTTGTTGTAGACCAGCTCCACGAACTCGGCGTCGGGTAGGGCCCCGTACGTGGCCTGGAACTCGGAACTGGCGGCGAAGGCGGCGGCGACGGTGTCGATGGTCGCCCCCCCGGACCGGACCCCGACCCAGTAGTCGAGACCACCGGCATCCGGTTCGCGGAGGAAGAAGGCCAGGTAGACCCGGTAGACCTCGTCCTCCAGCGGGGGCCGGGACTGCACCGTCCCGGTGTTGACCACGAACTCGGTCGACTCCGAGAACCCGACCATGACCTGGCCTCGGGAGGCCCCGGCCGCCAGCTGACCCAACCAGTAGGCCCGGCCCGAGGGATCGGCCGGGCGACCGAGCACGTTGCCGTAGACCAGGTCGACGAAGGCCCCGTTGTCGAGGGCACCGTAGGTGGCCTGGAACTCGGGGCTGGCGGCGAAGGCGTCGGACACCGACTCCAACCCGTTGCCCCCGGCCCGCTGATCCCGCCAGTAGACGAACCCGGCGGCATCGGGATCGCGCTGGAAGTAGGCCCGGTAGAGCCGGCTGACCTGGCCGTCGAGGGCCAGGGGTCGGACCACGGTGTTCGAAACACCGATGGGAAGCGACTTGCCCCAGGGTCCGACCCCGTCGGCGTCGCGGGCCCGGACCTGGAAGCGGTGGACCCCCTCGCCCAGCGACACCGCCTTGGCCAGCCCGGTGACGGTGCCGAGGTGCTGCCAGGGGCCGTCGTCGGACGACACCTGGACGTCGTAGGAGGTCGGGGTGCCAGACGTGGGAGCGAGCCAGGTGATGGTCAGGTCGGTCCCGGAGCCTGTGGCGGCCACGGCCCGGGGAGCGCCGAGCGAAGCCACGGTGGAGGCGATGGCGGTGGTCGCCGTGCCGTCGACCCCGCCGGCCACAGGGACCACGGCCATGGTGTAGGCCACGTTGTCGGCCAGCCCGGTGAGGGTGGCCGAGGTGATGGTGGCGCCGACGACGGTGGAGGCCGCCACCTGATTGCCGACGCGAGCCTCGATCCGGTAGGCGTCGGGGGCCCGGGCCGGTTGCAGCAGCTTGGGGGTCCAGGTCACCGTGATCCGGCCGTCGCCGCCCTCGGTGGCGGTGATGAGCGGGGTGGCGGCCCCGACCCGCAGGGGCCAGCCGGTGCGGGCCAGAACGCCGAGCGTGGCGGCGTCGATGGTCCGGGCCTTCTCCCCGCCGGCCAGGCTGGGGGTCATCAGGGCCCCGACCGAACCGGCCGGGTAGCTGGCCTCGTCGAAGTGCGAGAAGCTGCTGCCCTCCTTCCACGAGGTCGGGGCGTAGAGCTTGTTGCTGAGCGAGTCGCTGAGGTTGATGAACAGCGAGTCGGAGCGGAGGAGGGCGTCGGGGTTGCCGTGGGCCAGGAGCGGGGCACCGCCGTAGGTGACCTGGTTGTCGAACACGAACGGGGTGTCCTCGAGGGTCGGCTCGGTGTTGGGGGCGTGGTTGTGGACGCTGCCCGAGCCGAGGAAGCCCATGCCGTGGCCGATCTCGTGGAGCACGACCGAGTAGAGGTCGACCTGGTTCCAGGCCGGGGTCCCCGACGTGCCGATATACCAGTTGGCCGTCGAGTTCAGGTTGATCGTCAGCTCGGGGCTGGAACCACCGTTCACGTCGTAGCCCAGCAGGACGTTGGCCAGGGGGGCCGGGTAGAACGAGCCGGCCGGGAGGCCGCCACCCGACCACAGGCCATTGGGGCCGGCCGACCCCAACAGGTTGGACGAGCCGAGGTCCTTCCAGATGACGGCGATCTCGACCGGCGTCGCCGACGTGGTGGCCAGGACCTCGTCCCAGTCGGTTGCGGCGGCCAGAACCACGGCCTGGACGTTGGCCGGGGAGGAGTGGGTGGCGTCGAAGGCCACGCTCATGCCGGTGTTGGCGCTGGCCGCGGTGAACGACAGACCGATCTCGGGCGCCGCCACCGAGCGGGCCGTGCCGGCCTCGAAACTCCGATGGACAGCCGTCAGCTCCTCGATCAGCTCGGGATCGTCGACGTCGACGGCGTGGTGGTCGGCCTCGATCACGATCGGGGCCGGGTGCTCGGTCGGAGTCCCCTCCCCCACCGCGCCCTCGGACCCGGATGCGATGGCCGGCAGGGGCACCAGGGCCACGACCGCGCCCAACAGGGCGGCGGCGATGAGGGACCAGTAGCGACGTCGGGGTACGGCTCCGCCAGGGAAGGTCATATCCCGTCAACGGCGCGGCGCCGCCCCCGGTAAAGGGCCAAATGCCCCGAACCTGCTCATGGCCGGCCTCGGCCTGCCGACTAGGGCCGGTTGCCGGCCGACGGGTCCGGACCGCCGGGGAGGCGGCCCCGGATCAGTTGCGGGAGGCGGCGACCTCGGCCGCGGCCTCGCCGGCGGCCTCGATGGTGCGGACGACGTCGGCCTCGGTGTGGGCCAGCGACGGGAACAGCGCCTCGTAGGGCCCGGGGGCCAGGGCGATGCCCCTGCGGAGCAGGGCGTGGAAGAACGGGGCGTAGAGACCGGACTCGGCCGCCGCCTTGGCGTCGTCGTAGTTGCGGGGCTCGTCCTCGGTGAAGAACAGGCCGACCAGCGGACCGACGTGAGGCACCTGGACCGGGAGACCGGCGGCCCGGATGGCCTCCGCCATCCCCGTCGACAGGCGCTCGGCCGTGGCCGTGAGGGCGGCGTAGGCGTCGTCGTCCATCCGTCCCAGGGCGGCCAGCCCGGCCGCCGTGGCCAGCGGGTTCCCCGACAAGGTCCCGCCCTGGTAGACGGGTCCGAGGGGGGCGATGTTGGCCATCACCTCGGCCGAACCGCCGAAGGCGCCGACCGGCAGACCCCCGCCGATCACCTTGCCGAAGGCCCACACGTCGGGCGTGACCCCGGACCAGGCGGTGGCCCCGCCCCGGCCGAGGCGGAACCCGGTGATGACCTCGTCGAACAGCAGCAGGGCGCCGACCCGGTCGCACTCGTCGCGCAGGGCCTGGAGGAAGCCGGGTTCCGGGGCCACCAGGCCCATGTTGGCGGCCACCGGCTCGACGGCCAGGACGGCGGTGTCGGTGTCGAGGGTGGGCACGGTGTTGTAGGGCACGACCACGGTGTCGGCCACCGCCGACTCGGTCACACCGGCCGAACCGACCAGGCCCTGGTTGGCCACCCCGGAACCGCCCGCCACCAGGAGCGAGTCGACATGACCGTGGTAGCAGCCGGCGAACTTGACCACCTTGGCCCGTCCGGTGGCCCCCCGGGCCAGGCGGATGGCCGACATGGCGGCCTCGGTGCCCGACGAGGTCATGCGGATCATCTCGATACCGGGCACCCACTCGCACACCAGCTCGGCCAACTCGACCTCGCGCCGGGTGGGGGCGCCGTAGGTGGTGCCGGCGGCGGCCGCCGCCGTCACCGCCTCGACCACGGCCGGGTGGGCGTGGCCCAGGATCGAGGCCCCGTAGCTCTGGACGTAGTCGAGGTAGGCCCGGCCCTCGACGTCGTAGACGTGGGCCCCCTCGGCCCGGTCGACGAAGTAGGGGGTGCCGCCAACGGACAGGAAGGCCCGGACGGGGGAGTTGACCCCGCCGGGAAGGACCTGGCGGGCACGGTCGAACAGGGCGTCGTTGCTCATCGGTTCTCCAGGGTGCGGGAGGTTCGGTGGACCGGCCGCCGGGGCCGGTCAGCCGTGCAGGGACTCGGCCACCTCGGCGGCCAGGTAGGTCAGGATCAGGTCGGCGCCGGCCCGCTTGATGGAGCCGAGGATCTCCACCGCCGCCGCCTCGCCGTCGATCCAGCCGTTGGCGGCGGCGGCCTTGAGCATGGCGTACTCGCCGCTCACGTGATAAGCGGCGATGGGGACGTCGAAGGTGAGTCGGGCCCGGGTGATGATGTCGAGGTAGGCCAGGGCCGGTTTGACCATCACCATGTCGGCCCCCTCCTCCAGGTCGAGTCGGATCTCCTCCAGCGACTCCCGGCTGTTGCGCCAGTCCTGCTGATAGCCCTTGCGGTCGCCGCCGTCGGCGATGGTGACGTCGACGGCGTCGCGGAAGGGACCGTAGAGGGCGCTGGCGTACTTGGCCGAGTAGGCCAGGATGGAGGTGTCGATGAACTCCTCCTCATCGAGGGCGTCACGGATGGCCAGGACCTGGCCGTCCATCATCCCCGACGGGGCCACGATGTCGGCTCCGGCCCGGGCCTGGGCCACGGCGGCGTTGGCGTAGAGCTGGAGGGTGGCGTCGTTGTCGACGTTCCCCCGATCGTCGACGATCCCGCAGTGGCCGTGGCTGGTGTACTCGTCCACGCAGAGGTCGCTGATGAGGACGATGTCGTCGCCGAAGCGCTGGCGGCACTCACGCAGGGCGACCTGGACGATGCCGTCGGGGTTCCAGGCCTCGGACCCCTCGGCATCCTTGCGGGCCGGGATTCCGAACAGGACCACGGCCGGCACCCCGAGGTCGACCAGGCGCTTGACCTCGGCCTGCATCGACTCGACCGTGTGCTGGACCACCCCCGGCAGCGAGGTGATGGGGACGGGGGCGTCAACGTCCTCCCGCACGAACAGGGGGGCGATCAGATCGTCCACGCCGAGCCGGGTCTCGGCCACCATGCGCCGGATGGCGGCGGTGCGGCGCAGCCGTCGCGGCCGGTGCTGGGGGAATGCCATCCCTTCCGTCCTTTCGTCGATCCGCCCCCGGTTTCGGTCCGGTCGGTTGCGTGCCGGTGACGGTCGGAGGACCCCACCCGGCGTCGGCGGCGATCGGGGACGGTGGTGCCGATGACCCTACCGGCGTCGGGCCGTGGCGCGACCGCCCCGGGCCGGCCCGAGGGCGTGTCGGCTGAGGTTCGGTTCAGGTTCGGGTTCGGGTTGGGTCGGCCAGGAGTCGGACGGCGGCGTCGGCCAGAGCCTCGGGCCCGGGATCGGTGGCCACCTCGACCGGGTCGAACCCGAGTTCCCGGGCCCGGGTCGCCGTCCGGTGGCCGATGGCGACGGCCGGGGCGGGATGGGGACGGCCCATCTCCTCCACCAGCCGTTCGGCCGTGGACGGTGCGGTGAGGACCACGGCCCGGGCCTGGCCGACCTGTCGGCGCTGGACCGGGGCGACCACCGTCGGGACCATGCGGTAGGCGTCGACCCGATCCACCTCGTAGCCGCGGTCGGTCAGGATCCGTTCCAGGTCGGGGCCGGCCCGTTCGGCCAGGGGGGCCAGCACCCGATCGCCGGGCCGGGCCGCCGGCAGGCTCCGAGCCAGGTCGGCGGCGGTGGCGGTGGCGGGGCCGCGGGCGGTGGCCACCACGGCCACCTCGACCCCGGCCCGCCGCCAGGCCCGGGCCGTGGCCGGGCCGACGGCCCCGACGCCGAGACCGGCCGGGAGCGGGTCGGGAAGGCCGACGGCGGCCACCGACCGGACGCCGTTGGCCGAGGTGGCCACCAACCACCGGTACCGGTCGAGTCGGGCCACGGCGTCGGCCAGGGCGGTGCCTCCGTCGACCGGTGGGCCCGGCTCCTGGAGGGCGAGGGCGATGGCCGCTATCCCGCGCTCGGCCAGCGTGGCGGCCAGCACGGCGGCGGCCGCCGGGGGCCGGGTGATGACCACGCCGGGGGCGGCCGGGGCCGGGTCGGGCCGGTCGGTCTCCGAGCCGCCGCCGGCGATCACCGACCGGGGCCGGCGCCCAGCAGACGCTGGGCCAGGGTGCGACCGGGGTCGGCCGCCGGCAGTTCCACCACCTCAGCCCGCCACAGCTCCGGCGCACCGGAGGCGGCCGAGGCGGGCCCGGTGTCGGACTCGGGCTCCTGGTCCAAGCGCTCGGCCAGGATGCCTCGCATCGTGAGTTTGCCGTCGGTCCCGAGCACGGCGTGGGCACCGGCCGGCAGGTCGCAGTCGCCGCCCAGGGTGAGCAGGAACGAACGCTCGGCCTCGACCGTGGTCCGGGTGGCGGCGTCGTCGATCGAGGCCAGCAGGTCGGCGGTGACCGTGTCGCCGGCCCGGCACTCGACGGCCAACGCCCCCTGGCCCACCTGGGGGATGAAGGTCTCGGGATCGAGCCGTTCGATCACGTCGGGCTGCTCCCCCATCCGCTCCAGGGCGACGGTGGCGGCCACGATGGCGTCGACGTCGGTCAGGCGGGCCAGCCGGGTCCCGATGTTGCCCCGGAGCCCGACCACGTTCAGGTCGGGCCGCACGTCGAGCAGGAGCGCCCGCCGCCGCTGGGAGCCGGTGGCCACGGTGGCGCCGGGGGCGAGATCGGCCAAGGTGGAGCCGACCAGGCAGTCGTCGACAGTTCCCCGTTCGGGGAAGGCGCCGATGACCAGGGCCTCGGGGGTGACGGCCTGGAGGTCCTTGGCCGAGTGGACGGCAACGTCTGCCGCTCCGTTGAGGACCAGGGCCTGGACCTCTTTGGAGAACGCCCCCTTGCCCCCGAAGGCGGCGATGGGCACGGTCAGGTCGCGGTCGGGTGCGGTGTCGGTCGGGACCAACTCGGTGGTGAGGCCCGGGTTGGCCCGCTCCAGCAGGGCGGCCACGCGCTCGGCCTGCCAGCGGGCCAGAGGACTGCGACGGGTGGCGAGGCGGACGATCACGACTGGTCGAACAACTCCCGCACGGCCGAGGCCAGGCGCTCGCCCCGGGCGGTGCCGGCGGCGTCTTTGAGGGTGACGGTCGGTTGGTGGAGCAGCTTGGCCACCAGGGTGCGGGACAGGGCCTCGACCGCCTCCCGATCCTCGGGAGCGAGCCCGGCCAATTTGGCCGCATAGCGCTCCATCTCGCTCCGGCGGATACCTTCGGCCCAACCGTGGAGGCCGCCGATCAGGGGCGCGACCTGACGGGCCGAGCAGGCGGCGGCGTATCGCTGGACCTCTTCCCCGACCAGGGTGCGGGCCGCCTCGGCGTGGACCCGGCGGGCCTCGATACCGCGGTTGGCGTAGGCCTGGACCTCGTCCAGGGTCCGCAGTTCCAGGCCGTCGAGGGCCGCCGCTTCGAGCGGAACGTCCCGGGGCTGGGCCAGGTCGAGCACGAAACGGGGGCGGGCGGCGGCGGCCGCGGCCAGGGCGTCGATGGGGACCACCGGTTGGGGAGCACCGGTGGCGGTGATGACCACGTCGGATGCGACCACGGCCGAGGCCAGGTTCTCGTAGGCCACGGTCCGGGCCCCGAGGTCGGCGGCCAGGGCCTGGGCCCGGGCCGCAGTGCGGTTGGTGACCGACAGCTCGACCGGAGCGTGGCGGGTCAGGGCCACCGCCACCTGGGCACCGACCTCGCCGGCCCCGACGAGCAGCACGGCGGCTCCGTCGAGGTCGGCCCGGTGCTCGGCCAGCAGGGAGACGGCGGCGTGCGACAGCGAGGCGGTACTGCGGCCGATCTCGGTGTCGGTCCGGATCCGTTTGCCGCACTCGATGGCCCGCTGGAACAGGAGGTTGAGGGTGGAGCCGGCCGCGCCCTCGGTCCGGGCCGTCTCCCACGATCGGGCCACCTGACCCAGGATCTCGTGCTCACCCAGGACGACCGAGTCGAGGCCGGCGGCCACCGTGAACAGGTGGTCGGCCGCCTCGAGGTGGTAGTGGACATAGAGGTGCTCGTCGAAGACCTCGGGGGCCACACCGCTGAGGAGGGCCAGGGCCTGGCGTACGTCACGGAACCCGTCGTGGAAGCGCTCGGCGTGGAGGTAGACCTCGGTCCGGTTGCAGGTCGAGACGACCACGGCCTCCGACACCACCGGGCTCGAGGTGAGCTCGGCCAACGCCTTGGGCAGGTGATCGGCCGGCAGGCTCAGCTGCTCCAGGACCTCGGCAGGGGCGGTCCGGTGATTCAGGCCGATGGCGGTAACGGTCATCGTTGACTCCGGGAAAGGGGATGGTGCCGACGTCGCCGGGGCACAGAGGTCCAGTGTCGCAAGTCGGAACCAGGGCCGACGATCCAACAGTCTGTGACTCGTGTCACATCGAGAGCGGTTCGGGTCACGGCGTCTCCAGGGGTACGCCGGTGCCGGTCGAGGCGGCGCCACCCCGCTGGCGGTAGAAGCTGAGGATCTGGAGTTCGGTGGCCAGGTCGACCCGCCGTACCACCACCTCATCGGAGACGACGACGGGGTTGGCCGTGAAGTTGAGGAGCGAGGTCACCCCGGCCTCGACCAGGCGGTCGGCGGCCTCCTGAGCTCCGGCCGCCGGGGTGGCGATGACGCCGACGGCGATGTGGTGCTCGTCGACCAGGGCCGGGAGGTCGTCGAGGTGACACACCGGCAGGCCGGACACGGTGGTGCCGACCTTGGTCTCGTCCACGTCGATGAGGCACTTGATCGGGAAGCCTCGATCGGCGAGGCCCCGGTAGTTGGACAAGGCCCGACCCAGATTGCCGGCCCCGATGACGACCACGGGCCATTCCTGGTTGACGCCGAGTTCGAGGCTGATCTCGTAGACCAGGTACTTGACGTCGTAGCCGACGCCCCGGGTCCCCACGATGTCGAGCGAGGCCAGGTCGCGACGGACGGTGGCGGCGTTGACCCCGACCAGTTCGGCCAGGCCCTCGGACGAGACGGTCCCGGTGTCGGATCCGGCCAACTCGGCCAGGGCGCGCAGGTAGGTCGGGAGCCGTCCCACCGTTGCGGCCGAGATCTCGTCGCGCGACACGTAGCGAGGCTACGGACGGCCCCGTTCTTTCACAAATGCACGATCTTGCCCGTCAGCGCAGGTCCTGACGGCGGACCTTGCCTCCGGGACCACGGGGCAGGGCGCTCAGGAAGTGGAAGTGGCGGGGCACCTTGTAGCGGGCCAGCTGGTCATGACAGTGGCGGGCCAGTTCGTCGATCCCGGCCGTGGCCCCCGGGACGAGGACGATGTGGGCCACCACGGCCTCACCGGTCTGCTCGTCGGACTCGCTCACCACCGCCGCCTCGAAGACCTCGGGATGGTCCCGGAGGACGGCTTCGACCTCGCCGGGATAGACGTTGAAGCCCGACACGATGATCAGGTCCTTGAGCCGATCGACGACCGAGAGGTGGCCGGCATCGTCCACGACCACCAGATCCCCGGTGTGGAGCCAGCCGTCGTCGTCGGCCGCGGCCACCACCCGGACCTCGGCCGGGGTGCCGGGCCCGCTCCCGACCTCCCGGGAGAAACCGTCGGCCCGTTCATCGGCAAGTTCATCGGCAAGTTCATCGGACAGTTCGAGGTAGCCGGGCGAGACCATGGGGCCCCGCAACCACAGCTCCCCCGGGTCGCCGACCAGGACATCGTCCCCGTCGGGCCCGACCAGGCGGGCCTCGACGCCGGGCATCAGTCCGCCGACCGAGCCCACGGGGGCGTCGGTCCCCACCACCGAGGCCGCCACCGCCGCCGACTCCGTGAGGCCGTAGCCCTCCTCCAGGTGGAGACCGAGGCGCTCGGCGAGGTCCCGGTGAATCACGGGATCGAGCTTGGCCGAGCCCGAGACGGTCAGGCGGAGGCCGCGCATGGAGGCCCGGTCGACGGTACCGGCGGCTGCCGCCGCGGCCAGCGCCTGCCACATGGTCGGCGGGCCGAAGAGAACGGTCACCCCCTGGTCGGCCACCACCCGGGCCAGCTCGGCCGGGGAGCGGTAGTGGTCGAGGACGAGGGTCAGCCCGGTGGACAGCCCGGCGTTGACCACGGCGGCCAGGCCGAACACGTGGAACAGGGGAATGACGGCCAGGGCCACGTCGTCCGGGCCGAGTCGGTCGCCGGCCACGGCTCGGAGCGAGGCGAGGGCCGCCGCCAGGTTGCCGTGGGTGAGAACGGCGGGCTTGGGCATACCGGCGGTCCCGCTGGTGAACAGCAGCACGGCCGGGTCATCGGCCCCGCAGGCCACCGCCCCGGCGGGGTCGGGGCCGCCGGCCCGGGCCCGGTCGGCGGCGGCATCGAGGTCGTCGGTGGTGAGCACCGGCACCCCGGCCGCCCGGGGGCCCTCACCGGCGGTGGGGCCGGCCACCAGGGCCCGGGCGCCGACCTCGGCCGCCTCCCGGGCCAGCACGGCCGGCGGCGACTGAGGGTTGACGGGGACGGCCACCGCCCCCCGGGCCAGGAGGGCGAGATAGGCGGCCACGAAGTGGTCGTCGTTGACGGCCCACACCAGGACACGGTCCCCGCCCTCGATCCCGGCGGCGGCCAGCCCCTCCCGCCACCGCCCGACCCGGTCCCGGAGTTCGCCGTAGGTGACGGCCACCTCCCCGACCACCAGGGCCCGATCGCCGTCGGCTCCGCCCAGCAGGTGTTCGACCACGTTCACGGCCAGCAGTTCAGCACATTTCGATCGCCGATGACCCCACGCCGGTCGCAGTTCTGGACCACCACAACGGATCGGGCCCCTCAACTCGGGCCGGGGCCAACCGACTGGAGCGGACGATGTCCGCCTCGAACCGGAACCTCCGCTCCCGCCTCATCCCCGTCCTGGCCTTGGCCCTGGCCGCCATCGTGCTGGTGGCCCCCGGGGGCACGCTGGGAGCCGGAGCCGCCGGCACCCCCACCCCGGGCCAGGCCGAAGCGCGCTTCACCGCCCTGATCAACGGCCTACGCACCTCCCGGGGCCTGAACGCGCTCACCGTCGACGGCCAACTGGTGGGCCAGGCGCGAGGTTGGTCCCAGGTCATGTCGCGCGACGACCAACTCAAGCACGCCGGCAACCTGGCCACCGGCATCTCGGCCGACTGGGAGGTGCTGGGGGAGAACGTCGGCACCCACGGCATCCCCGACGTCGACGGTCTCTTCCAGGCCTTCGTGAACAGCCCGGCCCACTTCTCCAACCTGATCGACCCCCGCTTCGACCGGGTCGGCGTCGGCGTGGTGATCGACGAGGACGGCACCATCTGGACCACCCACCGGTTCATGGCCGTCCGGGGCCAGGAGCCGACCCCGACCACGACCACGACCGCTCCGCCGACCACCACCACGACCCGGCCCCCGACGACCACGACGACCACCCCGCCGACCACGACCACGACCCGGCCGCCGACCACGACCCGGCCGCCGACCACGGCTACGACCCGGCCGCCGACGACCACCCCCCGTCGGGTCATCACCACGACCACCCGACCCCCGACCACGGCCGCCCCGACCACCTCCGCCCCCCCGACGACCACCTCCAGGCCCGCGTCCACCTCCACGTCCACCCCTTCCTCGACCGCCTCGGCCCCCCGGGTGCCGCGCACCTTCGTCCCGGCCGACCGGGTCCGGACCGAGACCACGACCACCCGACCCCCGACCACGGCCGCCCCGACCACCTCGACCTCCGCCACCCCGACGAGCACACCCCCGCCGACCGCCCGGCCGACGACGACCTCGCCCGGTCCCGGGTTCGAGGCCGGCTGGTCGCCGGTGCCGACCACGGTCGAGCCCGGAGTCCGGACCTCGCCCACGGCGCCACCCGACCTCAACGGCCTGGACGGCATCGTGGCGAGTCCGGCCCCGACCCCGACACCGCAGCCCGGCCCGATCGACGACGAACTCGACACCGGGGCCCGAGATCTCGACCACACCGGCACCGGCGACCCGGACGATCCCGAGCCGACGTCGTCGCAACCCCCGGATGAGGTTCGGCCCCAGGCCATCGACCCGATCGGGGACGGTCCCGCCGCCGGCCTCCGGGCCGGGCCCATGCCGACCACGACCGACACTCGCCCGGCGGGTCCGGTGGCGACCGGGACACCGACCGAACCGGCGCCGTCGGCCACCGCCATCGCCCCCACACCGGACCGGCCCCTGCTCCCGGGCGACGATCCGTGGACCTGGCTCTACCGGCACCTGCTGCCCGACCTGTGGCACTGGTTCTTCCTCGTCGACACCCACGGCGTCGACGGAGGCCCCGACATCGATCAGGACCAGGTGCACGATCTCCTGGTCATGCTCGACGACCTCAGCCGCTGATCCTCTACCGCCGATCCTCCGCCGCTGATCTCAGCCGCCACCGCGACCCCGCACCGGGGCGGACGCCTCAGCGGAACAGGAAGAAGACCTGGATGGTCCCGGCGACGAGCACCGCCGCCAGCAGGAGCCCCAGGGTCAAGACGATGGCCGGTCTCATCGACGGCCCTCCTCGGGTCCGGATCCGGGACCCGGATTGGTGGTGAACACGACAGGCGATTCGGTGGGCAGGGTGCGCCCCGCCCGGCCCGAGAGCGGGGCCAGGGTGATCTCGGAACCCTCGATGACCCCGAGGGCGGCGGCCGCCGATTCCCGGTTGGCCGCAACCGCCATCAGCCCGTAGGAGTCGACCAGCAGACCGAGGCTCATGGCCGGGATCTCGGCGAAGGTCCGGACCCGCTGGGCCACCCGGTTCTCGTCGCCGCCCCGGACCTCGAAGGTGTCGGGCCAGTCGATGAGCTGGTCGGGCTCCACATTGAGCTGGACGTTGCCGAAACGATCGATCCACAGCACCTCGGCCCGCAGGGTGCCGTCGTCCTGCGCCTCGCTGACGGGCAGGATCCCGGGGACCAGCGACACCGGGTCGATCGGCGTGCCCACCTCGGCCAGGGGGACCCCCCGGCACAGATGGGCGGCGGCGGGGGCGAACACGTCCCGCCCGTCGAAGGTGGCGGCATCGGTGTCGAGCCGATACTCGGGCTTGTCGAGAACGGCGGCGGCGGTGGCCCCGCCGACCATGGCCACCGTCGAGGCCAGCAGACCGTTGTCCGGCCCGACCAGGTAGCTCTGGCCGTCACCGACCTCGATGGCCACCCCCTTGCGGGCGGTGCCGACGCCGGGGTCGACCACGGCCAGGACCACACCGGGGACGAGGTGGAGCGAGGCCCGGGCCAGGGCCAGGGCACCGGCCCGCACGTCGAACGGCGGGATGGCGTGGGTGATGTCGAGCACCGCGACCTCAGGGGCCAGGGACCGGATC
The DNA here is from genome assembly GCA_965263455.1 of Acidimicrobiales bacterium. Lineage (GTDB taxonomy): Bacteria > Actinomycetota > Acidimicrobiia > Acidimicrobiales > SZUA-35 > CADEDH01. Next base: position 2,913,111 of record CBDHHN010000004.1, on the reverse strand, counting down.
ACGGAGTGGACGACGCCGACGAACTCGTCGTCGTGGCCGTAGTCGGAGAGGAAGGAGATGGTGTCGAACCGGTTGCCCATGTCGATCAGCCCCCCAATTCCCGGGAACGGTCGGTGGCGGCCTGGACGGCGTCGATGAAGGCGGCCCGGACCGCCCGCTGCTCCAGGACCCGGAGCCCGGCGGCCGTGGTTCCGGCCGGGGTGGTGACGGCGGCCCGTTGCTCGGCCGCCGACTCGTCGCCGCCGGCCAGGAGGGTGGCCGCCCCCAGCAGGGTCTGGGTGGCCAGGGTCCGCGCCGCCGGGGCCGGGAGCCCGGCCGACACCCCGGCGTCGATCATCGCCTCGGCCACCAGGAAGACGTAGGCCGGGCCCGAACCCGAGAGCCCGGTCACGGCGTCGAGCAGCGCCTCGGGCACCGTGATCACCTCGCCCACGGCGCCGAGGATGTCGGCGGCCCAGGCCACGTCGGCGTCGGAGGCGTGGCTGCCCCCGGCCACGGCCGAGGCGCCCTGGCCGACCAGGGCCGGGGTGTTGGGCATGACGCGGACGACCGGGGTACCGGGGGCCAGGGCGTCCTCCATGGCGGCGAGGGTGATACCGGCGGCGATCGACACCACCCGGGTGGGGTCGGTCAGCGAGCGGCACACGTCGAGCACCAGGTGGGGTTTGACCGCGACCATGGTCGGGACCGAGTCCTGGACCCGGTCGGTGACCACGACCCCCGGGAACCGCTGGGCCAGGGCCCGGCGACCGTCGTCGAGGATCTCGACCACGGTCAGCTCGGCCGGCTCGGCCCATGAGGCGGCGAGCAGGCCACCGAGGATGGCCTGCCCCATCTTCCCGCCGCCGACGATCTGCAACTGCGTCATTGCGGCGAGGGTACCGGACGGGGCCGCGGTCGGGGTTGGCCCGGCGACCGTCCCATCGAGTCGTGCCTCAGGACTCGACCAACAGGCCGCGAGCGATCAGGTCGGCGGCCAGTTCCTCGGGGGTGGCGAAGTGGTGGGTGGCGAACCCGAGGGAGTCGGCGGCGGCGATGTTGGCCGCCGAGTCGTCGACGAACAGGCACTGCGGCGGTTCGAGGTCGAACCGGGCGCAGAGCAGCTCGAAGATGGCCGGGTCGGGCTTGACCACGCCCTCGTACCCCGAGATCAGACGCCCGTCGAACCACTGGAGGAACGGGTAGCGAGGCTCGGCCTGTTCGAAGGTCTCGCGCCCCCAGTTCGACAGGGCGAAACAGGGGACGCCCCGGCCGCGGAGCCGCTCGAACAGGCGCACCGTGCCCTCGATGGGGGGACCCGTGGTCTCGATCCAGCGGTCGGCAAAGGCCTGGAGCAGTTCGGCGTGGGCCGGGTGGGCGGCGATCAGATCGTCGACCACGGTCTGGATGGGAACGCCCCGATCGAGGCGGGCGTTGGCGTCCATGGTCAGGACGTGCTCGAGGAAGTGGTCGAGCTCGGCCGGGTCGTCGATGAGCCGGCGGTAGAGGAACCGACGGTCCCACGGGATCAACACGTTGCCCAGGTCGAAGACCACGACCTGGACCCCGCCCGACACCGGAGCCAGAGGCGACGGCTCGCTCACGATGCCGCCCCCCGCCGGTGGGCCGGGCGACCGGTGGGGGACGGCCGCTTCCCCAAGCACCGTCTCCCACCGGCTCGCCCGACTCCACGACGAACACTACAAACGTCGACACACGTAAACAACCGCATCTACTGCATTCCTTGTTCGGGGTGGGTCATCAGGCGAACCGGGAGGCGAACCCGATACGGAGGGCGGGGCGGAAGTACTGCTCGACCCACTGGAAGATCGAGCCGAGGACCCGGTCCAGCTCGTCATCGTTGATCAACTCGTGCGGGAGACGACCGAGCAGATAGACGGCGTCCTCGTCACCGATGGCGAACGAGGCGCCGTACAGCTTCTGGTTGCGGGTGAGCAGGTGGCGGTAGAGCTCGGCCTCGTTCTCCTCGGGAGCCGGCATGAAGTAGGTCTCGTAGCGGAGGGTGCGCTGGTCGAGGTGGAACCGAACGGTGAACGCGTCCCGCTGCTCGCCGTGGAGCCGCACGAACCAGCTCCGGGGACCGTCGACGTCGCGGGCGACGTCGCCCACGACCGGGTTCTCCTGCTGCTGGGTGCCCAGCCAGCGATCGATGACGGCCTGCAGGCGGGCCAGATCTCCGGGTTCGGCCGGTACGGTCACGACGGCTCCTGTGTAGAGGGGGTGGGGGCTGGGACGGCCGAGCAGGGGCCGCCGCTAGTCGCAGGGCACCGGGACCCGTGAACTCAGCTCGGCATAGAGCCGACCGAGGCGACGGGCCGACCGGCTCCAGGTGTAGGTCCGCCCCCGGGCCGCGGCCGAAAGGGCCAGCCGTCGGGCCAGGACGGGGTCGGCCAGGATCCGATCGACGTGCTCGGCGTAGTCGGCGGGATCCCGGCCCTCGACCAGGTAACCGGTGAACCCGTGCTCGACGAGGGTCAGCAGTCCGCCGACGGCCGAGGCCACCGTGGGCACCCCACAGGCCGCGGCCTCCAGGGCCACCAGGCCGAACGACTCCGACCGGCTCGGCACCAGGCACACGTCGGCCGCCCGGTAGTAGGTGGAGAGGAGGTGGTGGGGCTGTGGGGGCACGAAGCGGACCCGCTGCTCCAGGCCGTGGGAACCGATCAGCTCCCGGACCCGACGTACGGCACCGTCGCCGCCGGTCCCGCTGGCTCCGCCCACGATCCACAGGCGGGCGTCGGTGCGGTCGAGGGCGGCCAGCGTCTCGACGGCCACGTCGACCCCCTTGAGGGGCTGGATCCGACCGACGAACAGCAGCAGGGGGGCGTCGCCCGCCTGCAGGGCCCACCGGGCCCCGGCCTGGCTGCCGGGGGAGAAGAAGGCGTGGTCGACGCCGGGGGCCACGATCTCGATCCGGTCGGAGTCGGCCCCGTAGTAGTCGACGAGCTGCTCGGCCTCGGCCGTGCAGTTGGCCAGGACGGCGTCGGCGCAGGCCATGACCTCGGCCTCGGCCCGGGCCCGCCGTTCGGGTTCGGGGTCTCCCAGGTCGGCCTTGACCCGGGCCAACGTGTGGAAGGTGGTGACGAGGGGTAGGCCCAGGCGCTGCTTCAGCAGCCGCCCGGCCACCCCAGAGAGCCAGTAGTTGGCGTGGAGGACGTCGGCCGGATAGGTGGCGAGGTCCTCGGCCACGCCGTCGGCGAACGCCTCCACGTGGGCGTCGAGTTGCTCCTTGGCCAGCTCGACGGGGCCTGCGTCGACGTGGACCACCTGGAACCCGGGCTCGACATGGACCTCGGCCGGCAGGTCGTGGGACCAGCGCCGAACGTAGACCCGACAGTCGAGGCCGCTGGCGGCCAAGGCCGAGGCGAACTCGCGCACGTAGACGTTCATGCCACCGCCGTCCCCGGTGCCCGGTTGGGCCAGGGGCGACGTGTGGAGGGAGAGGATGGCTACCCGCCGCACGTCGGGTCCTTCCGTCGACGGTCGGTCACGTCCCACCTCCGGCCGATCCGGCGGCCTCATCCTCGGCCGCCTCATCCCGGGCCGCCTCGCCATCGGCGGCCTCGTCCTCGGCCGCCTCGCCATCGGCGGCCGCGCCATCGGCCGTGACGGCATCGCTGGTGTCGGCGTCGGACGTCCCGCCATCGGCCGCCGGACCGGCATCGACATCGGCACGGCATCGGCATCGGCATCGGCATCGGCATCGGCAGCCGGGTCGGGGGCGGGAGCTGCGGGCACGAAGGAGCGGTAGACACCGAGGAGTGCCTTGCGCTGGTCCTCGGTCAGCTCGGGAGCCGACCGGATGGCCTCTTCCAGGGTGGGCACCGGGGCCACGGCGTCCTCGTCGAGGATGCCGGCCTGGATGAACATGGTCTCGGCCGACACCTGGAGGGCCTTGGCCAGCTGTTGGAGGATCTCGGCCGAGGGGCGACGCAGGCCCCGTTCGATCTGGCTCAGGTAGGGATTGGACACCCCGGCCAGGTCGGCCAACCGGCGGACGCTGAGTTCGGCGAGCTTCCGCTGTTCGCGGATGAAGTCACCGATGTCCCGCCCTTCCTCCTCGGTCATGTCATCAATTCAACAATGAATCGATCGACGCCTCACCATCGCGATACCGCCGGGCGATCTCGCCCTGGATGGAATCGATCCGTTCGTGAAGGCGTCGACGGGTGGTCGACAGCTGGACCTCGAAGTCCCGGAGTTCGTCGACCAGCGACGACAACCGGTCGTCGCCGAGCTGGGCGAGGCCGGTCAACTCGCCGGCCGAGGCGGTTCGATCGAGCTGTTCGAGAAGGGCCTGGGCCATGAGCCCGGGCTCGTGGATGGCGACCGGCCTCCCCGAACCGGACCCGGGTCCCGCCGGGGCGTCGGCCAGGATGTCGGGCATGTCGAACAACAGACCCGACACGTCGGACGCCGGATCGACGGCATCGGTCGCCCCGGCCCGGCGCCGGGCCTCGTGACCCACGATGTCGAGCCGACCCTGGGCCACCCGCCGGACGAGGGAGACATCGCCCTCGGCCCCGCTGCAGTCGACCCGCATCTGCCGCAGGTCCCCGAGGGGAACGGCGGTGATGTCGGGCAGGAGATCCTTGGCCAGGAGGCGTTCGAGTTCGGCGAGCACGGAGGACCAGGATAGGGCGGCGGTCAGCGGGCCGGGCGGAGGCGATCAGCCCGAGCCCAGAGCGCCGGTGGGCAACGCCGCCACCAGCACCATCCACAGCGGGGTGATGACCAGGTAGGAGTCGAGCCTTCGCAGGGCCGGGGCCCAGGCCGAACCCCGAGGCAGGATCAGGGAGGCGAACAGCTGCCCGAGAGGGCAGCACACCCCGGCCAGAGCCCCGAACAGGATGATGCTGTCGGAGCTGAACGGGGGTGGCGTGACCACCCATAGGACGAACACGATGGTGGCCATCGCCACCAGACCCGAGATCGGCCCCTCGATGGGGTTGGAGGCGCCGGATCCGACCAGGAAGTCACCCACCTCGTAGGCGCTGACCAGAACCACGAGCACCAGCGTGGGCCAGGGCGAGATGGTGGCCAGGGCCACCAGGGAGGCGGCGGCCACCCCCACGGGGACGATGGCCCGGGAGCCGACGTCGATCAGGTCGAGGGTCGATCGGGACCGCGACTCGTTCACCGTCCCGTAGGCCAGGGCGACCGCCATACCGATACCGAAGGCGACGAGGCCGCCCAGGGGGCCGAGGATCCCGGCCACGGCGGCGGCGCCGGCGCCGGCCGCGGTCCAGGTCCGGGTGGGGCCATGGCGGGGGAACCAGGCGTACCCGACCTGCAGTCCGGCCAATGCCGCCACTCCCCCCACCACCAGGAGGGTCAGCAGTGGTGAGACGACGATGGCGCCCACGATGGCCACGAACCAGAGGACCCCGAGGGTCAGCTTGGGTCCGTCGGTCCGGTAGGGGACGGCGAACCGGTTGCGCTCCCAGCGGGCCTCCCGCTGGAGGGCCCGCTGACGGAGCCGGGCCTCCCGGCGACCGCGCCGCCCCTCGGGCTCGGCCCCGGCCGTCGCCTGGTAGGGAAGATCGTCGTCGGCCAGGGTCGAACCGGGTCCGAGCGGTCGGTCGTCGCCGTAGGGGTCCCCGTACGGATCGCCGTGGGCATAGCCGTCGCCGACATCGTCATAGCCGTGGTCATACCCGTCGGCGTAGCCGGTGCCGGGGTCGGGGTATCCGGCGTCGGGGTACGGATCGTCGTCGAACAGACCCGCGCCGCCACCACCGTCGCCGGGACGGCCCGGGCGGTCGTAGCCCCCCAGGGGCGACTCGGGCTCGAAGCCGACCACGGTGGCGTCCGCACCTCGGCCGGGCTCGGGCCGAGCATCGGGGGCGAACGCCGTCGGCTCGTCGACCCAGTCCGCTCCCGGAGGCTGGTCGCCGAAGGGTGCGGGGTCGTACCGGTCGTCGTCGGCCCGACCCGGGCCCGGCGCGGTGGCCGGAGCCGTGGGCTGATCGAACCCGAACCGGTCGGCCGGAGCCGTGGGCTGATCGAACCCGAACCGGTCGGCCGGAGCCGTGGGCTGATCGAACCCGAAACGATCGGCCGGGCGCTCGGGGGCCGTTAGCGGGAGGTCGTCGGGGCTCCGGTGACCGGGTGGTGGGGCGGGCAGGGCGCCACCGGGGCGCCCGCCGGGGCGTCGGAGCTCGGCCGGGTCGTGGATGGGCTGGGTCGAACGTCCGAGCGAACCGGAGGCCGGACGGCCCGGTTGGGGGGGCTCGGTCGGATCCCATTCGCCGCCTTCGGGCCCCGGGCTGACGGTCGGCCGACGCCGGGGGCGGCCCCCCGGTTGGGCCGGGACCGGAGCCGGCTGATCGGGGCCCTCGTCGAGGGAGCCGTACCCCTCCCAGGGCCCCGGATCGTCATCGTCGGGAGGCCATGGGGGGTGCCGGTCGCTCATCCGCCCGACACCGGTGGCAACACCGCTACCTCGTCCCCCGGCTGCACCGGCGTCGAACGAGACACCTCGTCGCCGTTGAGCCAGACCTTCGAGCCCTCGACGACGGCGGCGAAGGTCGCACCGTATCGATGGCAGGCCTCGTCGATCACCTCACCGACGGTGACACCGGGCAGATCCACCCGATTGGTTCCCGCCGCTTCGCGGGCCTGGGCGAAGAGCCGCAACGTAACCACGGACGTATTCTGCCAGCCACTAGGGTTCGAACCAATGGACAGCGACGGCCGAACGACACTGCTCATGGTCCGGCACGGGCAGTCGACCTGGAATCTCGAACACCGATGGCAGGGTCAAGCTGACCCGCCACTCTCCGACCACGGCAGGGTTCAGGCCCAGGCCGCGGCGGCCAGGGTCGGGGCGGTGGACGCCATCATCGCCTCGCCCCAGGAGCGGGCCCTGGACACCGCCACCATCATCGCCGAACAGGTCGGGGTCGGCCCGGTGACCGTCATCGACGACCTGCGGGAACGAGCCGCCGGCACGTGGTCGGGGCTGACCACGAGCGAGATCGAGGCCCAGTGGCCCGGCTGGATCGACGACGGCCGTCGCCCCGAGGGGTGGGAGGCGAACGAGGTCGTCCTGGCCAGAACCCTGGGCGCCATCGAGGCCATCGTGGCCGAGCACGGGCCGTCGACGGTGCTGGTGGTCTGCCACGGCGGGGTGATCGTCGAGCTGGAGGACCATCTCCAGGTCCGGGACGGCCGGGTCCCCAACCTTCACGGCCGCCTCGTCACCGCCTCCGGCACCGACCTGACCGCAGGCGACCGCCTCACCCTGATCCCGCCCGAACTCACCACCGGTGGGGGGACGAGCGGCGGGGCCGGCACCCGCCTGTGAGTGCCGGCCCATCGCTGGTCGGTCAGCTCGCCGGGCAACTGAGCTTCGACGACCTGCTGGGCGGGGAACGGCCGCCGCCTGCACCACCGACCGGCGGCCGGGCCGGGGCGGCCGGGCCGAAGGAGTCGCCCCCGACGGTCGATCCCGGGGGCCCGGTGACGCCGGACCTTGCGGTCGACGTCGTGCGGAGCGAACGGCGACGCAAGACGGCCCAGGCCCGCCTGGTCGGCTCCGTGCTCGAAGTGCGGATTCCCGGGCATTGCACCGTGGCCGAGGAGCGTGAGCTGGTCGACCACTTCCGGTCCCGGTTCGAGCGGGCCCGGGAGGCCGATCGGATCGACCTGGCCCGACGAGCCCGGCTGCTGGCCGACCGCTTCGGCCTGCCCCATCCGACGTCCATCCGGTGGGTCGACAACCAGCAGCAGCGCTGGGGTTCGTGCACGCCGGCCGACGGAACCATCCGGCTGTCCAGTCGGCTCGTGCCGTTCCCGGACTGGGTGGTCGACTACGTCATCGTCCACGAGCTGGCCCACCTGATGGTGCCCGACCACTCCCCCGCCTTCTGGCGCCTGGTCGAGGCCTACCCCTTCACCGAACGGGCCCGTGGGTACCTGATGGCCAAGGCCGGCGACGACACCGACGACTGATACCGAGGTTCGATGCCGCCCGGGCCCTGCGTTCCCCGGGAAGGTTCAGGGCCGGGTTCAGGGTCGGGGGTCGCCCGGCGACGGCGGCCGTCCCCAGCCGGGGCCCGACTGCGGTCCGGCGGCCCGGGACGCCGGCCCGGCACCGAGGTCGGGGTCGGGGTCGGGGTCGGGGTCGGCCGCGACCGCCGTGACCGGAGGTCCGACCCCAGGCCCGGCATCTTCGCCCGGAGGGGTGACCCCAGGCGCCGTCGTCGATGCCCCATCGGCGCCGTCGTCGATGCCGTCCCCGTCAGCCACGTCGTCGGTGCCGTCCGCGTCGATGCCATCGTCGTCAGCCACGTCGACGCCATCGTCGTCAGCCACGTCGTCGGACGGCGGGCGATCGAGCATCACCAGGGTGGCGTCGATGGCGTCGAGCTCGCGGCTCAAGGCATCGAGGTCGGCCATGGTGGGCACGTCGTCCACCGGCCGCTCGGGCGAGCCCACCGGTGCGGGGTCGGCGGGAGCAGAGGCTGAGGGGTCCCAGGTGGTCACCAGGCCAGGCTAGCGACGGGCCCGGCGCCGAGGCTCAGGCCCCGGCCCGTCCCGGTCGATCGCCGCCGATCTGATTGTCCAGGCACCCCATCTGAGGTGACGATGGTCCCTGGTCCAGCTCCCGGCCATCCGGCACAATCGAGAAGTACACCATCCGTTAACCGGCTCTGCGCGGTTCCGTGGGTGCATTCCGTTTCACACGGGGCCCTGCGCAGAAGGAAGGAGTACCGACCGTGTCTCACCGTACGCGAGTGAACCGAGGACGGAAGCCCGGAGCTGCGGCTGTGCAGCGGCCCGATCGAGGGGCCCGGCGCGTCGAGCACCGCAAGATCCGCCGTGCGGCACACATGGAGCTCGCCAGCATGGACGAGCCCGAGGACCACGCACTCCCCCGGCCCCATCACACGTCGTACAAGACCGACCCGGCGGAACGACCGGAGGTTCCGGTCGCCAGACGACGGTTCAAAGTGTGGAAGACCAAATCCTGGAAACGCCGCTCCATCCAGCGGGCCCAGCGGGCCGCCGCCTACCGCTCCCTGGGCTGATCGCGCCCCGCACCGGGGCCCGGAACACCGTTCCCACCGACTCGGCCACGGCCCGGGCGGTCTGCGCCCGCAGGCAGCCCGGGCCCCGGCCGGGGCCGTACTCGTTCACGAGGCGTTCAGCTGCGCGCCAGGCCGAGCCGGGCGAATGAGATCGAGTTGATCGACGCGTCCTCGGGCAACGTGACCGGCTCCTCCAGTGAGCGGGAGGCGATCTGGAGCAGTGACACGGTCTCGTTGTCGGAGGTCGTGCGGACGTAGGCCACCCGGTCACCGTCGAAGGTGAGGGCCGTGATCCGGTCCCCGTCCTCCCCGATCCGGCGCCGGAAGTACTCGGCCCCGGATCCGATGTCGCGCACCACCAGCTCGGTGGCGTTCTCCAGTCCGTCGTCCCGGTAGGTCACCTCGGTATAGGCGACCGCCCCGGCGTCGGGGCTGAGAGCCACCGCAACGTAGAAGGGAAGCCGAGGCACCGGACACGCCGGTTCGCCCGGCCCGGGCACGTCGACCTCGGCACCGGCGGTGTCGAGGAAGCGAAGCGACCCGCACTGCTCGTCGGCCACGACCACGGCGTGGAGGTTGCCGCTGGCCGAGAGGGCCAAGACCTGCTCCTCCTCGGTCAGGGTCAGGAACGGCGTGCGCTCCTTGTCGACCAGACGGACCTGCTCCAGCACGCCGGCGGTCTCGATCACGGCGAAGGCGGCCCCGTCGTAGCCGACGTCGAGGAGGCGGGCCGACGTGGCGATCAGATCGGTTTCGGCTCCGGCGTCGGGCACCCACAGCACCTCGCGCTCGGTGCCGGGGCGTTCCACCACCAGCCCGCCCAGGAGGTCGTCGACCACCCGGAGCGAGCCGAGGTCGGCGAACGAGCCCCACAGGGGCTCGATCTCGTCGGGCGACCCGGCCAGAAGGATCTCCTCGTCGGTGCTGATCAGCACCTCGGGCACGTAGCCGGGTGGGCGTTGGGGAACGAAGTTGGCGGCCAGGGCGGTCACGTCGGGTGAGCCGACCCCGGGCGGGGCCTCGACGCTCGATGCGCCGCTGGCCACAACCGTCGACTGGGTCGTCACCGGAAGGGCGAAGGCCTCGGGCTCGACCACCTCGCCACAGGCCGCCGCCACAACGACCGAAGCCGCCAGCAGTGCCTGTAGTCGACGAGAGGTCATCGGGCCCATGTTGGCAGAACTGCCAAGCGGCTGGCAGGCACCCGCCGCTAGCCTCGACTGCGCCCCCGTGGCGCAGCTGGTTAGCGCGGTGGACTTTTAATCCGACGGTCGTGGGTTCGAATCCCACCGGGGGCACCTGGATCGAGTGGGTCAGAGCAGCCCGGCGGCCCGGAAGGCCCGGTCGTAGATCTCCCGAATGACGGCCTGCTTGCGGCCGTTGTAGTCGCCGACGTGGCCACCACCGGGAACGGCGGCCCGCTTGGCTTCGGCGTAACGTTCCCGATCCTCGGGATGTTCGCGAAGCCAGTCACGGAACAACCGATGGCGGACGGTCTCGGGGCAGTCGGGGCCGAACACGTGCAGGTTCACCCGGGGTCGGTCGAGTCGCAGCATGCGATGCTGATGCCACGACGGCTCGCGCACGACCAGCACGTAGCCGAGTTCCGCCAGGGCCGGGACGTAGCGTTCCTCGACCGTGGGGTCGGTCACGGTCAGGTCGATGTCGATGACGTCCTTGGCTTCGAGGCCCGGCACTGCGGTCGAACCAACGTGCTCCACGTGGAGGGCGGCGTCGCCCAACGCTCGGCGTACACCGGCGGCCAACTCGGCGAAGCGGAGCGGCCACCCCGGATCGTACGGAACGAGGACGACCGGGTCGGACGGCGGCCGGCCCTCGACCCACGGGTTCTCGTCTGGGTCGGGTTCGTGGTGTCGGGTGATCTCCTCGGCCGTGGCCACGGCCGAGACCCTAGCCCCGTCCGGGCCCCGGCCTCCCCGAAGGACGGACCGCGGCCGCGACATCGGCGATGCCGGCGCGGAGTAGGTTCGCTCCCATCGACCGAAGGAGCCGACATGACGACGCTTGTGCCCTACCTCGCCTTCGTGAACGGTGATGCATCCCTCGGATTCCTGACCGGGGTGTTGGGTTTCGAGATCACCCTGGAGCAGCGGGCCGACGACGGCTCGCTGGTCCACGCCGAACTGAAGCGGGGCGACGCCATCGTCATGGGTGGACCGGGTGAGGCGCGATGGGGCACCGCACCCGGCCTCTACCTGGTCGTCGACGACGTCCCCGCGGCCTACGACGCAGCGCTGGCCGCCGGGGCCCGCTCGGTCTACCCGCCGGAACAGACCGAATGGGGCACCTGGCGGGCCCGGCTCACCGACCCCGACGGCCACGAGTGGACCGTGGGCACCTATCAACCCGGTCAATCGTGGTGACCCCGAACGGCCGTACCGACCCCGCCCAGGGGCGACCGAAGCCGAACTAGGCCCGCCGGTAGCTGACGGAGCAGCCGTCGCCGTCGGTCAGGGTCAGCTGCTCCTCCCCCAGGCTCAGAGCAACATCGACTTGGGCGTCGTTGGGCCTGGTGAGACGCACGGTGTCGGCGTCGATCAGCTCATAGCCACCGCTGTCGATTTCCGGGGCCGTGGCCGGATCGAGTTCGGCCAGGTAGTCAGTCTCCCGGAACTCGATGGCGAGCGGGTAGGCGCTGCGGCACCCCTCGTCGACAACCCGAATCCACCGACCTCTCAGGGTGGCCGGCGAGGGCTCGACGGCCGGGACCGACTCCGGCGTCGCCGGCCCCGCCGTTTCGTCGTCGGCCCCGCAGCCGGCGCCGAGCGAGGCCAGCAGGGCGATCACGGCGAACCCGCGCACCCGGTGATCGCCCTGCAGTCGCCTCATCCGATCAGGCCTCCTCGATCTGGGCGACGATCAACGGATCGTCGGTGATGTGCCCGACACTAGCCTTGAGCACGTCGACCATGGCCTCGACCGCGGCCGGGGCCTTCTTGCGCCCCGAGGAGGCGGCCTTGGCCAGATCGGCCAGGCCGGCCATCTCCTCACCGGACATGATCGTGTCGGCGGTGATGATCTGGGCCGCCGCACCCGCATCGGCCCGGCGCTCCTGGAACCGACGCCCCAGCTGCTTGGCCTTGGTCACGGCGAAGTGGGGGGCGAGGACCGCGTTGTCCATGGCCCGGTCGAGCACGTCGAGACCCTTGTCGAGGTGGTCGCCACCGATGGCCAGGGTCAACAGCAGGTCCGGCTCGCTGAGCACGGCGAGGGCCGTCACCGCATGGTCCTCATCCACGGCGCCGGTGACCATGACCGTGGCCGATCCGACGGTCCAGGCCGGCGTGTCGTCCAGTTCCCATCGGACCTCGGCCTCGATCCGATGGATGCCGGCCGTGGGGAACAGCGCCCCGTCGGGCCCCCGGAGCAGGGTCATCGAACCCCTGGCCTGGTCCCCGGGTTCGCACGCCTTCAGGGGTTCGTCATCGATGCAGTGGACCAGGGTGGAGAACCGTCGAGCGGTACCGGAGGCGTCGATGACCCGCCCCGACACGAAGCCCGTCTTCAGACACAGGTCGGCCGGCAGCGTCAGCGCTTCGCCGGTGTCGTTGGCCAGAGCCAGATCGACCCGGACCGGCGCACCGAGCGGCACCGTGTCGAGCAGCGGCCGGACCGTCACCGGCAACACGTCCGAGACATCGTGAGCCGGATCCTCCTCGTCCGACAGTGGCGTGCCGGCATAGGGCTGACCGAACGGAATGCCGCCGGGTCGCACCCGCGGATCGGGCCAGTGCCGGAGCTTCCGGGCGTCGTCGGCTTCCCACTCGTACACGATGTTGTCCGGGAACCGGCCCGGATTGTTGGCGATGGTCGGTGTCGTGTTCATGAACCGATCGCTCGCCGTGTTGTGGTGGAGGCCGAAGGCGTGGCCCAACTCGTGGACCGCGGTCCGGAAGAACGGGCCGGCTCCGGCGCCGAAACGGGTGCCGGCCATTGCCCCCCACACCGCCGAGTTGGGGTAGTCCCAGTGGGTGGAGATGCCGGCCCCCTCCCGCGGGATGTTGTTGGAGTCGCCCCCGTAGGCGTCGTACATGATGCCCCGGCTGGTCGAGTCCAGCTGGCGGACATGGAGGAGGTGGTAGCGCCATTCGTGGTCGAGCCGGCTCGCAGCGCCGTCCCGATGATCCAGCATGGCGGCGTGCATCTCGGCGTCGGACCACGAGTTGCCGCTCGGGGCGGCGATGTCGCGCTTGCCCTCGACGACGGTCACGTCCCAGCCGACCTGGTCCATGGCGTCCTGCCAGTCGAACCCGGCACCGTTGTCCTCGGCGATCTCGGAGCCGGCAACCGACTCCAGTTCGATCGTGGCCTTCCGCAGGTGGGGTGAGACCCAGCCCATGGTGAGACAGCCGATGGTCCTCCCCTTCTCGTCCTCAACCTCTCCGGCCAGGAAAGCGGAGGCGTCGGGGTAGCCGGACGGGGCCGTGGTCCACCGCATGGTGGCGGTGTTCGTCCCGGCCAAGGACCACGTCAGGCTATTCGGGTCGTAGGTGTGGCGCTCGTACTCCAGCTCGAACGATGAGCCGACGGTCCAGCCCTGCAGGATCTTGGTCACCCGGAGGTACTCGGACCAGAGCTTGCGGGGGAAGATCGGGCAACCCCGGGCCGGGCTCGGTAGCGGCGGATCCACCCACACGATGCGGCCTCCGCAGAAACGGATGCTGCGCTGGTGGCGGTAGAGGTCGCCGCTGGCCGTTGTCGTCGCGCCCGAACGCTCGACGCGGAGGACTCCGTTCTTGTGACGGGTGAAGGCGGAAGCGGCGAAGGGCGAGTAGCGGACCAGCCAACAGCCGTGCTTGAGGCTACGGAAGCGCCACGGGTGGGCCAGCACGGGCGGGGTGATGACGGCGGGCTCGAAGGGCTTCGGCTCGAGCAGGCCGAGGGTCGGGGGCGGGTCGTCGGCGGCGACGGGGTCGGCAATCGGGTCGGGCAGCGGTGGCGCCACCCCGGGATACGAGTTCGACATGGTTCCCTCCTGTGTCGATCTTGCTCGGACCCTCTAGAACGCGATCGGGTCCGAATTGATACGAGGGGGGATTCGCCCAGGGGCGACCGAAGCCGAACTAGGCCCGCCGGTAGCGCTACCGAGCGCGGTCGGTCACGACCTCGGCTCCCGGCTCCTCGGGTTCGTCGTCGACCAGTTCGGGTGGGAAGCCGGGGGCTCGGAGGTCCTCGCCGCAGTCGTCCTCCAGTCGCTTCACCACCATCGACGACCAGGCCCGGGACCCGTACCGCTCGAGCCCGTCGCGCACGACGTCGACGATCACGGGCGAGAGGTCGAGGGGGACGTCCAGCTCCTGGCCGAGTTCGTGGAACAGGGTCATGTCCTTGAGCTCGTGGTCCATGGTGAAGCTGATGTTGTAGCTGCCGTTGAGGATGACCTGCCCCTCGGTCTCGTGGACGAAGGAGTTGCCCGACGAGACGGCGATCCCGTCGTAGACCACGCCGAGATCGAGGCCGGCCCTCTTGGCCACCATGAAGGCTTCGCCCGTGGCCACCAGCTGGACTCCGGCCAGGTAGTTGGTGACGACCTTGAGCACCGAGGCCGATCCCAGCTCGCCGGTGTGGACGATGCGGCGCCCCATGGCCGCCAACAAGGGCAGAACGCGGTCGAAGGCGGCCCGCTCGCCGCCGGCGAAGATGGCGATGTTGCCGGTGGCGGCCCGGTGGCAGCCGCCCGACACCGGCGTGTCGAGAGCCACGGCCCCGGTCTCGGCCACCAGTGCCCCCAGCCGCGTGACCTCCGACGCCTCGGTGGTCGACATCTCCAACCACACCTTGCCCGGCCCCAGACCGGCCAGGACCCCGTCGGGTTCCTCCAGGACCGCGGCCGACACCACCGGTGAGGGGAGGCAGGTGATGACCACGTCACAGCGCTCGGCCAGTTCCCGGCCGGAGTCGGCCCAACCCGCCCCACCGTCGAGCAGCGGTCGGGCCGCCGACGGGTCGAGGTCTCGCACGGTCAGGTCGAAGCCGTTGCGCAGCAGGCTCCCGGCCAACTTGCCCCCGACGTTACCCAACCCGACGAAGCCCACCCGGGGGGCATCGTGCTCCCGTTCCTCGACCGCCGTCTCCACCATGGCCCGCCCTCTCGCTCGAATGGCATGCCGACCGGGGGCCCGGCCGGAGCGCCCGATCGTAGGTCCCCGCCGCCCACCCCGCATGCCGGCGGAGCCGGGGGGCCGGCCCCACCCGGCCGGTGCTACCGGTCGGCCCGGGCGTCGGCCAGGAGCTTGGCTACCGACCGCTCGAACCCGACGACCGACGGCTCGACGCAGCCTTCCGAAGCCGCCACCGCGCCGAGGCCGGCGTGGAGGATCATGCCGTCGTCGTCGACCATCCGCAGAGCGGTCTGGTCGTCGGGTTGGTTGCGCTTGGGACGGGAAACGGAGGCCATGGTGATCCTTGTCGTCCAGTCTAGTGGTCGGCCGCGACCCCGGGCGGCATGAGAAAGGCCCGACCGAGCTCCTCCAACCAGTTGCGGAGGACGTATGCCGTTCGGGCGCCCCCGCCCCTCAACCATCGCATGTTGGACACCTCGGCTGGAGAGGTGGACGACAACACGACGGCGCCCAGGGGGATCCGGTCGCTGGCGGAGAACACGGGCTGGGCCCAGATCGTGTTCCACCGACTGGCGTAGGTGCCGTTGGCCTCGATCCGGTGCACGCCGCCGCAAAGGGCCCGGACCACGGTCCAGTTGGATTCGGCGGTGAGCGACAAGGCCTCGATCGTGTCGGGGGTGCGCATGGCCCGATCGGACGAGCCCCAGTTGACGACGTGCTCGTTGACACCCTCCTCCGAGGGCGCCCGCAGGGTCGAGATCCCGATGCTCATGACGGGATCGAGCTGCAACTCGTGGCGGATGAGGTCCAGCTGGTCGGCCAGCCCATCGGACAGTTCGAGCTGGGCCTGACGGAAGTAGTCGGCGTCGGTGCGGAGCAACGTCTCCTGCATCGAGTCCGACCACGCCCGGAAACGGGCGGTGAACCGAGCCGGGGCGGTCTCGGCCCGCTGGAGGGCCAGTTCGTGGAGGAACTGGGCCGGGTCGGCGTAGTGGTCGTAGAACAGGGCCTGGATGTCCAGCCGACGCCACCGCGCCGCCTCGACCCGCTCCCACTCCCGACGGTGGCCGACCTCCGCCTGCCCGTGGGCGGGCTCCCGCCGCAGCAGGGCCACGTGGCGCGGCTTCGTCCGCCGTCGTGACTCGCTCTGATGCAGGGCGGCCAGCAGGCTCGGGTCGCTCAGACTCGTCCCGACGAACAGGCACGGCGTGTCGAGGGCGTCGGCCCAGACATCGGCCTGCCACTTCCGGTCGCCCCGGTGGAAGTCCCCTTCGGTGAGGACGATCCGGTTGACCCCGCCGTGGTCGGGCGCACCGAGGACACCGTGCAGGTGGATCACCCCGGGGTCCCGGGTGTTGGAGCAGAAGCAGCCGGCGTCGCCGATCCCGGCCTTGACCAGGGCCTGTTGCAGCAGCCGGTCGTAGTTGGTGGTCACGATCCGGAGCCCACCGCCCCAGGCCAGCTTCATCTGGGCGATCCCGTGGGCCGACGGACCCGGCTCGAGCTCGTCGGGTCTGTCGGTGCGATAGATGAGATCGGCCAACGCCTGCTCGAGGCGGCCGGGGCCCAGGATCGTCTCGACGAGTTCGGCCGCCGAGAGCAGATCGCCCTTGAGGATCTTGTCCGTGAGCCAGGCGGCTCGAACCTTCGACCGACCCCGGTGGTCTGCTGCGATCCGGGCCAGATCGTTCACCAGACTCTGCCAGGTGGGCAACCCCACCTCGGCCGAGACCCCGGCTCCGGCCACCACGGTCAGCTCCGGTGACTCGACGAGCCGCTCGATGGCCTTGTTGGTCTCGTCCTCGCCAAAGAACCGAAGCACCCCACGCCCCAATCTCCGCTCGCCGGATCCTACAAAACCGGCCTATCCGGACTACGACGCCGATGGCCCCGATCGGCGCCACCCTCGGCCCGGGAGCGGCGGCACGCCGACCTCGATAGGGGATGGGACGGGGTCATCCCCGATGACCCGGGTCCGGGACGCCCCGATGATGGAACCGAACCACCACACCACCACGGAGGAAGGGGGCACGATGAGCTACCACCATGAACACGACGGATCCGGGGCAGATCTCGTGCCCCACCGACCCTGGTGAGCCGGCGCCGGGGTCGACCCCATCCGGCGGGCCCGACCCGCCGGCCGTCCCCGAACCGACGACCCGGTCCCTCCCGTTCCGGCCACGCCGCCCTCGGAGGGACCCATTCCCGGACCGGGCGGGCGCTGAAGCCCCGCCCGGACTCCGGCGCGTCCGGTCGACCGCGGCGCCCGGCACTTCGCAACCGGGGGGCCAGGGGCTATCTTGTGACCGGCTTCGCCGCCTTCAGCCCGGGTGGGCCGGAGCCGACATCAACGGGGCGGCGGTCCGACGCCACCGGGACGACGCCCCGAGCCAGCCGACACACCGACGAGGTGGAACCCCCGATGCCCAAGAACGCCCGCACGCTCGACACACCCTTCCGCAAGGGTGAGAAGGTGCAGACCACCGAGGCCATCGCCGACATCGCCCAGGGGACCGAGGGCAAGGTCAAGCTGGCCAACGGGCTGGGCAACTGGCGTCGCTACTGGGTCATGTTCCCCTCGGGCGAGATCCGGGGCCAGATCTCCCATGAGCAGCTGGTCCGCCCCTCCCAGTTGGAGGACTGGCATCAGCGCGAGGTCGACCGGGAGCAGGCCGC
The DNA here is from genome assembly GCA_965263455.1 of Acidimicrobiales bacterium. Taxonomy (GTDB): domain Bacteria; phylum Actinomycetota; class Acidimicrobiia; order Acidimicrobiales; family SZUA-35; genus CADEDH01. The sequence goes on along the minus strand of CBDHHN010000004.1, from coordinate 2,895,317 downwards.
GTTGCGCAGCGCCGAGGCGACCGAGGCCGTCGAAGCGGCCACCGACGCCGGCGGCGGCGGGGAGAACGGCCTGGCCGCCCTCGTGCCGGCACACATCCTCGACCGGAGCCGAGCGGCCAAGGCCCGGCTGACCGGAGGCTGACGCCCCCTCAAGCCAGGTACGACAGGGCCATGGCGGCGTGGGCGGCCACGCCCGTGACCATGGCCTCCTCGTCGAGCACCATCCGGTTGGAGTGGCAGGCTGCGGCTCGACCGGGCCGCACCCCGGGCGGGCAGACGCCGAGGAAGGCCATGGCCCCCGGGACCTCCTGCAGCACGTAGCTCCAGTCCTCGGCGCCCATGATGGGCGATCGCATCCGCCGGACCCGCCCCGGGCCGACCAGGTCGTCGAGCACGCCGAACGTGAACTCGACGAAGTGGTCGTCGTTGACCGTGACCGGGTAGCCGGTGTCGATGGTGACGGCGGCGTCGCAATCGTGGGCCGCGGCCACGTGATGGGCCACCCGATGGATCCCGGCGTGGACCCGCTCGCGGGTCGCCTCCGACACGGCCCGGATGGTGCCCCGCAACAGGGCCGACTCGGGGATGACGTTCACGGTGGTCCCGGCGGTCACGCTGGCCACCGTCACCACCGCCGGTTCGAACACGTCGACCGACCGGGTCACGTGGGCCTGGAGGGCCAGGATCGTCTCCGCTGCCACCGGGATCGGATCGGCCGCGGTGTGGGGGGCCGAGGCATGGCCCCCTCGGCCCGTGATCTCGATCGTGAGCTCGTCGGCCGAGGCCATGAGGGCACCGGCCCTCGTGCTGAGGTGGCCGCTGGGCAGGTTGGGGCTGATGTGGAGGGCGAACGCGGCGTCGACGTCGGGATCCCGGAGCAACCCCTCGTCGATGCAGCGCCTGGCCCCGGCGTACCCCTCCTCGCCCGGCTGGAACACGAACTTCACCGTGCCCCGCAGATCCCGACGCCGGTCGGCGAGCAACCGGACCGCGCCATAGAGCATGGCCACGTGCGCATCGTGGCCACAGGCGTGCATGACGCCGGGATGGCGACTGGCGAACTCGAGGCCGGTGTCCTCGGGCATCGGCAGGGCGTCCATGTCGGCCCGGAGGAGGATGGTCGGACCCTCGGCGTCGCCTCCGAGGGTGGCCACCACCGAACTGAGGCCCGACCCCACCGTGACGTCGAGGCCGTCGACGTCGGCCAGGGCGTCGAGGACCCGGGTCTGGGTAAGGGGCAGGTCGAGGCCGATCTCGGGCTCGGCGTGGATGGCCCGGCGGAGCGACACCGTGTCGGCCAATACATCGGAGGCGTCGGCCAACAGGGTTGCTGCGTCGACGGCGGGGCGCTCGGTCGGATCCGCGGCCCCGGTGAGCTGGGTCATGGTGTCTCCTCGCCTTCTGGCCGCCCGCTTAGACCCTATACCAGGGGGACCGAACCGCCCGGAGACCGGCGAGTCGCCACCGATAGGCTCGGACCCCATGCACCGAGCAGCAACGCTGGTCGCCGTCGTGGTCGCCGGCCTCACCACGCTGGCCATCCAGGTGCTGGTGCCGCGCCTCCTGCTGCCCACGTTCGGCTCGGGCACCGAGGTGACGGCCACCGTGGTGGCGGCCAGCCTGGCCGGTCTGGCCGTGGGCTACGCCGTCGGTGGACGCAGCGCCCGGCCGGCCTGGGTGGTGGCGGCGGCGGTGGCGGGGACCGGGATCCATCTGCTGGTGGTGACCGCCGCCGACCTCGCCCCGCGGTTCCCCAACGACGGGTTCGTCTCGCTGCTGGTCGCCGCCCTGGTGCTCAACGGCATCCCCAGCCTGCTGCTCGGTCTGGTGTCGCCGGCTGCGGTCAGGGCCATCGGCGCAACCGACCCGGACCGTCCCGCCGCCGTGCCCGGCCTCGTGTTCGGGGTGGGGACGGCGGCCAACGTCGTCGGGGGCCTGGCCGCCGGCTTCGTCCTGGTGCCCTGGGTCGGGTTGTCACGCTCGCTGACGGCTCTGGGGCTGGCCCTGGTGGCGGCCGGCGTGGCCCAGGCCGTCGCCTCGGTGACGCTCGACCGCGGCGGCCGTCCTGGACAGGCCCGGGCCGACGCATCGGCCGGAACGGCGCCTCGACCCGACCCGTCATCCGATGCCGGGGTCTCGGGCGAGGGCGACGGCGTCCAGGGTGGGGTGCCCGGCGGGGTCGAGGGCCCGCCGATGTGGGGCCTGCTGGCCCTGGCCTTCTACAGCGGCGTTGCCTCGTTGGCCATCGAGGTCGGGGCCACCCGCATGATGGCCTCGGTGTTCGGGCCCACCACCGGTCTGTGGGCGTCGATCCTGTCGGTCGGCCTCGGCGGCCTGGCCGTGGGCTACATCCTGGGTGGTCGGGTGCAGGCCGCCCACCTGCGGCGCCTGCTGCCGTGGGTGGTGGTGGCCAACTGCGCCTGGCTCCTCCTCGCCACCTGGTTCATCTCCATCCTCCGCCCCTCGGCCGGGCCCCCGCTGACGGCCAGCCTGATCATCGCCGCCATGGCCTTCGGGATCCCGTTCGTCCTCTTCGGCATCGAATCGCAGATCCTGGTCGGACTGGCCGGGCTCCGAGGCCGCAACGTTGCCGCCGCCACCGGCACCGTGTTCGCCGTCAGCACCGTGGGCGGGATCCTGGGTGCCCTGACCGGGACCCTCTACCTCCTCCCGGCCCTGGGGATCGGCACCTTCGTTCGGCTGAGCGCCGCCGGGTACCTGCTGGTGTTGCTCGTCGGGTTCGGCCTCTGGCGCCATCGGGTCGTGCCCTGGGCGTTGGCCATCGCCCTCGTCGTACCGTTCCCGTCGTTCCGGTGGCGCGACGTGGACGGCACCCTCCTGGCCCAGACCGAGGGCCGCTACCAGACCATCCGCATCTACACCGACGAGCTGACCTACATCCGGTTCCATCTCGGTCCTACCTTCGAGTCCGAGGTCGACGCCAACACCCTGGAACCCCGGTTCAGCTACGCCCGCCGCCTCCTCGAACTGACGGGGGACGTCTCGGGCCAGCGGGCCCTCGTCATCGGTGGGGCCGGTCATGCGCTGGCCCGGGCCCTGGAGACCCGGGGCGCCGTCGTCACCGAGGTCGAGCTCGACCCCCGGGTGTCGGAGCTGTCGGACGAGCATTTCGGGCCGATCGCCGGTGAGGTGGTCAACACCGACGGTCGGCTGTACGTGGCCGACGCCGAGGCCGACAGCTTCGACCTCGTCATCGTCGACGCCTTCTCCGGACCTCAGGTCGTTCCCTCCCACCTCACCACCCGCGAATTCTTCGAGGACCTCCGCCGGATCCTGGCCCCGGACGGGGCGCTCTACATGAACGTGATCGGGTCGACCTCGGGCTCGCGGTCGCGGGCCTACGACGCCATCAGCTCGACCGTGGCCGACGTCTTCCCCCACGCCACCCGGTCGGGGGAGTCGGGCAACATCCTGCTGATCGCGGGCGATGAACCGATCCATGACTTCACGCCGCTGGCGGTCACGAGGTCGCCACTCACCGACGACCTGAATCCGATCGAGGTCCTGCTCGAGCGCTCTCGCTGAGCGGTCGAGATGCTGCGTGGGCGAGGCCGCCCACGCAGCCACAGGCAGCGCTACCCAGGCAGAACCAGAGGGTTCGACTTTCAACCATCGCTTTGTGAAGCAGCGATGCCAACAGCGTTACGGAGGCGTCCGACGTCGGGACATTGTCACACCCGCCGGTTAGAACCGGGGTACGAACAAATCGCACCGATGCCCGCATCCACCCGCACGAAGGAGCACCGTCATGCCGGGAGCCACCGACCACAACGAGCGAGATTTCGCCCTCCGGGCGGCCGCCTATCTGAGTGAACAGGGCCTCACCGAAGACGAGGTGCGCCAAGCGTTGGTGATCGAGCTGGGCATGCCGGCTCCGGAGGCCGACGCCCTCGTGGCCGACGCCCTCGCCGCCTGAGCGACCGCTCCCCCGGGGCCCGAGCCCCGCACCGTCGGCCGGACGACGCCGCAGCGGCTGACTCCTGATCGCCGACCCTGCGCTCCGACGCCCTCGATGCCGGGTGGGCGGCTCCGCCGCTACCGGTCGCCGCCTTCGCCCGACTCGCGACCGCCACCGTCCGGGCCGCTCTCGGCATCGGGGCGGCCTTCGTCGGTCGACAGGATGGTGCCGGGCGGGCCGGGTTCAGGGGAGTCGAGCACCGAAGGCAGATGGTCGAGCAAGCGGGCCAGTACCTGGGAGGCGGCCGGCCGAAGCAGATGATCGGCCCCCGGGAGCAGCAGCAGCTCGCCGTGCCCGGCCAGCATCCGCACCAGTTCGCTGGCCTGCGGGGGCAGGATCTGGTCGTCGGTGCCGTGCACGAAGAGCAGGTTCCGGTCGGCCAGTAGTTCCACCGGTTCGCACCCCGCCGACTGGGTGGCGAGGGTGACCACACCCGGCACCGACTCGGCTTCCAGGTGGGCTGCGGCCTGAATGGCCACCGCGCCGCCGAACGAGTGGCCGACCGTGACGAAGCGCCGCGCCCCGTGTCGGGCCGCCAGCTCCATCGCGGCCAAGGTGTCATGCACACAGGTGGACAGGTCGTTGGGGCGGCGGTACCCCACCCGGAGCACACCGATGCCGCCATCGGCCAGGGTTCGACCCAGCACGTGGTAGAGCCCACCGTCGGGCCCCAGCAGGCCTCCCATGGCCCCGCCGACGCAGACCACGACCCGCTCGGCCTCGGCCGGGCCGTGCCACAGCACCGTGAGCAGGCCCTGCATCGTGTACAGCTCCAGGTGATCGAGCCGGTCGTCGACGGCCACCGACTGCATGGCCAGGACGTCGAGCCGGTCGAGGGGCGAGCCTGCGCCCGGGGTCGCCTCCTCGACCCCGTCCGGGCCGGCGGCGGTCCGGCCGGCGGCGCCGGGCTCGTCGATGGGTTCGTTCTCGGGGCCGGTCATGGCCCGATGCTGATCCACCGCCGGGCCGCTGTCCACCGGGGAGCGTCCCGATCACGCACCGGTCAGCCCACCAGATCGACGGCGATGGCGGCCGAACGCAGGGCGGCGAGCACCTCGTCCCGGTGGGCGGGGTCCCGCGTCTCGAGAACCACGTCGATGGCGACGCCGCGGGCGGTGGCGGCTGTCGGGGTCCGCCGATGCTCGACGTCGATCACGTTGGCCCCCGTCGCCCCGATGACCTCCATGATGCGGGCCAGCTCACCGGGTTGGTCGGCCACCTGCATACGCAGTGTCGACACGCGCTCGGTTCTCACCAGGCCCCGGAGCAGGACCGAGGCCAGGAGCCGGGTGTCGATGTTGCCGCCCGACAGGACCAGCCCCACCCGCCGGCCGGCGAAGCGGGCCGGATCGGCGAGCACGGCGGCCAGCGCCACCGCCCCGGCGCCCTCGGCCACCGTCTTCTCGATCTCGGCGTACAGGGCGATGGCCCGCTCGGTGGCCTCCTCACCGACCAGGACCACATCGTCGACCAGTCGCTCGATCAGGGGCATGGTGATCGCTCCCGGGCGCTTCACGGCGATGCCGTCGGCCACCGTCTGGTCCGGCGCGGCGGGCACCGCGGCCAACACCGGTGCGGACGACGACACCGGCTCCGACGGGCCGGAACGATCCACGCGGTCATGGTGGAACCGGGCCCAGGCCTCGGGGTAGGCCTCGACCTGGACACCCACGATCTCGATCCCGGGCGAGAGGGCCCGGGCGGCGACCGCCATGCCCCCCAGTAGACCGCCGCCCCCCACCGGCGCCACCAGCACGTCCAGGTCGGGGCACTCGGCCAGCATCTCCAATGCCACCGTGCCCTGCCCGGCGATCACGTGCGGGTCGTCGAACGGTGGGACGTACCATCGGCCCTCATCGGCCCTGATCCGCTCCAGGGTGTCGCGGGCCTCGGCCAGGGTCGATCCGGCCTGCACCACCTCGGCCCCCAGGGCCCGGGTGTTGGTCACCTTGGTGAAGGGGGCCGACGTCGGCATGACGATGGTGGCCTCGATCCCGAGCCGGGCCGCGTGATAGGCCACGCCCTGGGCGTGGTTGCCGGCCGAGAACGCCACCACCCCCCGGCGGCGGACGTCGGGATCCAGCAGCCGGAGGTGATTGGCCGCGCCCCGGTCCTTGAACGAACCCGTGAACTGCAGGTTCTCGAACTTGACGTGGACCTCGGCCCCGGTCAGTCGGGACAGGGTGGCCGAGTGGGCCAGCGGGGTGTCGACGATGTCGTCGGCGATGGCCTCGGCCGCCGCTCGGACCTCATCGACGGTGACGGTGTGCTGGTCGTCCACGGGGCCGAGCGTAGACCGGCCCGGACGCGACGGACGCGGCCGCCCGGATCGACGTCGACGGGGTCGACTCAGTCGGCGACGACGGCCGGTTCCGGCTCGGAACCGCCACCTTCATCGCCGCCCTCGGCCTCGACGCGAGCCTGGCGGCGCTGCCGGAGCCGTTCGGCCACCCGGGCCGACTTGGCGATGTGGGCCAGGGTCCGCTCCCGGGCCTGCTCGGCCTCCGGGGTCAGGCCTTCGAGGTCGGGCAGGCCCCAATGGCGGAGCACGATGGGCTCCAGGATCTGCTCGTAGTGGGTGGCCAGGTCGTAGATGCCGGCCCGGGCGATGCTCCGGGCGTGGGCCGCGAACCCGGGGATGCCGTCGCCGGGCATGGTGAACCCGATGATCTGGCGCTCCATGGCCTCCACCGCCCGGCTGGGATCGACCTCGAGCACGGCGCTGGCCATGTCGCGGTAGAAGAGGAAGTGGTGGTTCTCGTCCAGGGCGACCCGGCGCATGATCTCGTATCCGATGGCGTCGCCGTCGCGCATCTTGACGCCGGTGTTGCGGTGGGAGATGCGGGTGGCCAACTCCTGGAGGGTGACGTAGATCAGGCCGTCGGCGGCGGACGGCGGCTCGGGCACCTGCCCCCCACACATCTGGACCATGCGGCCCTCCTCCAGCTCCACCGGATCGATGGCCCGGGTGACCGTGAGGTAGTCGCGGATGACGACCGCGTGGCGGGCCTCCTCGGCCGTCCACCGCCGGACCCATTCGCCCCAGGCCCCGTCCCGACCGAACATGCGCTCGATGTCACGGAAGTAGTAGGGCAGGTTGTCCTCGGTCAACAGGTTGACGAAGAGGGCGCTGCGGACCTCGTCGGGGAAGGCCGATTCCTCGGGCGACCACTCGTAATCGGGCGGGAAGTCCTCCCCCAACGACCACGGAACGTAGGTATGAGGATGCCATTGCTTGACGCTCGACAAATGACGTTCGAGTAGCCGCTCGGCTTCCCCTTCGAGCTCGGCCAGAAGAGACAAATCAGCGTCGATCACCATCGGAATCAGCCTACCGACCGGTCGGTAGGCTGGCACCCCTGGACCTCAAGATGGGCCCTAGCCTGGGGCGATGACCCAGGTGCCGAGCACTGATCCCCGGCAGCGCTGGATCCCGCCCATGAACGCCGTCCTGGGTGAGCTGCCGTCCGGGGACGACTGGAGCCACGAGCTGAAGTGGGACGGCGTCCGACTCCAGGTGACGACCGGGTTACCCGGAGGCATCCGGCTTTGGTCGCGGACCGGCCGCGACGTCACCGCAACCTACCCTGAACTGACCACACTGGGTGACCATCTCCCCCTCGTGACCGTCCTCGATGGCGAGGCCGTGGTCTTCGACGGGGATCGACCGTCCTTCGGCCACCTCCAGCACCGGATGCATGTGGCCGACCCGGCCCCCACGCAGGTCGCCGACCACCCCGTGGTACTGATGGTCTTCGACCTCCTCCACCTCGACGGCAACGACCTGTTCGACCTGCCCCTGCACCAACGGCGGCGGCTGCTGGAGGAGGTGGTGGACGACGGACCGGCGTGGCGGGTGCCGCCGGTGTCGACCAGCGGCACCGAACTGCTGGCGTTGGCCCGCGACCGTGGCCTTGAGGGCGTGATGTCCAAGCGCCGGACCTCGACCTATCAGCCGGGGGTCCGGTCCCGGCAATGGATCAAGGTCAAGGTCCGACACCAGCAGGAGTTCGTGGTCGGCGGCTGGTTGCCGGGCCAGGGCAACCTCGCCGGATCGATCGGGTCGCTCCTGCTCGGGGTGTGGGAGGGTCGCCGCCTGCGCTTCGCCGGGGCGGCCGGGAGTGGTCTGACCGACCCCGACCGGGCGCGCCTGGCCGACCTGCTCCGCCCCTCCGACGCCTGCCCCTTCGATCCGGCCCCGGCGGTGGACCGCCCCCCGGTGTGGGTGGCCCCCGAGGCCGTGGTCGAGGTGTCGTATGGATGGTGGCCGGAGGACGGCAACCTGCGCCACCCGGTGTACGTCGGGTTGCGGATCGACCACCCGGTCGCCGACGTGGTGCGCGAGATGCCACCCCGAGATCGGAACGTGGAATAGTGGAACGCGTGCACGACGGCACCCGTGACCGAGTCACCGTCTCCTTCCCGGCCACGGCCGATTTCGCTCGCATCGGCCGGGTCGCCGTCGCCGGCCTCGCCCTCCGACTCGGTGTCGACATCGGCGATGTCGAGCGGCTGCGGTTGGCCGTCGATCAGTCGGTGGCGGCGCTCCACGGCCCGGGCCGCATCCACCTCGACGCCCACTGGGAGCCGGACCGCCTGTCCATCTCGGTCGACAACCCCGACACCGTGCTCACGGCCGAGCAGCGGCGCGAGGTGGCCGACGCCCTGGCGGCCATGGTCGACCGGGTCGAGGTCAACGGCACCGGCATCAGCATCGAACTCGTCGGCTGACCCGATCCCATCGACACCCCTTCGACGCCCGTGGGTCAGGGCCCGTCGGGGCCGTCCCGGAAGCGGCGCAGGCGGTCGTCGGCGGCCAGGGCCTGCTGGGGCGTGGCCTCCCCCATCGACAGGAACCGGCCGGTGGCGACCACGCACGCCGTGTCGTCGGCGGCCAGGACCCGGCCCTCGGTGAAGACGTCGTCGCCGTCGACCCGGAGCACCCGGGCCTCGACCCGGTACGGGTGGTCGATCCACACCGGCTGATGGAAGGCGGCCGAGGTCTCCGCCGTGACCCCAAAGACGCCGGCGAAGGCGATGACGGCCCAGGCCTGGGCCTCGTCCAGCACCGCCAGGCTGAGCCCGCCGTGGACCACGGCCGGGGCGCCGCTGTACGGGGAGGGCAGGGTGACCTCGGCCGTGACCACCTCGGCCTCGTCGTCGGCCCAGAACGGGAGCCGGAGGCCCCGGTCGTTACCGGCCTCGCACACGAAGCAGTTGCTCTCGATTCCCCATCCGTCGTTGCTCAGTCGACGACGACCCACGGTCGCTCCCCTCGTCCGGTTCCGATCCCGATCCTCGGCCACCTGCCGGTCGGCCCGTCGGAGGGACAACCGGCGGCCACGGGGCCGTAGTCCCGATCCGGCCCGCTCAGACCCGCTCAGACCCGACCCGACGAACCGAAGCCGGCCGCGCCGCGATCGTCGGGGGCGGGCGGCAGCTCGGACCCCGCCTCGGCCTCCACCAGTTGGAGACGGTCGACGGCCAGGACCAGGAGCTGGGCGATCCGCTCCCCGCGTTCCAGGGTGACGGTCTCCCGGCCGGCGTTCCACAGCAGGGCCATCAGCTCACCCCGATACCCGCTGTCGATGAGCCCGGGTGCGTTCAGGACCGTGACCCCGTGGTGGAGGGCCAGTCCGGACCGGGCCAGGATCAGGCCGCAGTGGTCCTCGGGCAGGGCGAGGGCGAACCCGGTGGGTACCAGCTCCCGTTGCCCCGGGGCCAGGGTGACCCCATGGCGGGCCGGAAGGTCGGCCGCGGCGTCCCCGGCCCGGATGCGGCGGGGGGCGGCCAGGGGCTCCTGACCGGGGCCGGGCTGGTCGAGCCGGAGCAGCGGAACCTCGATGACGGGCGAGGGGCCGGCGGCCGAGCCGGTGGGACGGTCGGAGGGGGAGCCGGAGGAAGGCACGGGGGAAGGCTAGAGGGACGGCCCGGCCCACAGCTAGGATCGTCAACCTTGCTGGTTTGGATGGATCTAGAAATGACCGGTCTCGACCCGGCCCGACACGTCATCGTCGAGATCGCCACGCTGATCACCGACGACGAGCTGAACGTCATCGCCGAGGGGCCCGATCTGGTGATCTCGGCCACCGACGCACAGCTGGCGGAGATGGACGACGTCGTGGTCGAGATGCACACGCGCTCCGGGTTGCTGGAGCAGATCAAGGCGTCGACGGTCACCCTGGAGGAGGCCACGGCCAAGACGCTGGCCTTCCTGACCGAGCACCTCCCCGGACCGGGAACGGTGCCCCTGTGCGGGAACTCGATCGGCATGGACCGACGGTTCCTGGCCGTGCACATGAACGAGATCGAGGAGTACCTGCACTACCGCTCGGTCGACGTGTCCACCATCAAGGAACTGGCCCGCCGCTGGTATCCGGCGCTGCTCTCGTCGGCCCCCCGCAAGGAGGCCGGCCACCGGGCCCTCGACGACATCACCGAGAGCGTGGCCGAACTGCGCTTCTACCGGGACAACGTCTTCCGACCGCCCGAGAGCACGGCCGACGCCTCGAAGGCGGCCGCCACCGAGGCGACATCGACCCCGGGCCCCCAGGCCGGGTCCGCTCCGGAGGGCGACGGCGCCTCGGCCTGAGCGAACGCTCCGGACCGGCGGAGGTCCGGAGCTAGCCGAACGACGCGGCGATGATCAGAGCCGACGCCGCCAAGGTGGGCCCCGGGGTGGTGAGCCACAGCACCCGGCCCGACCCCTGGGCCGGCGGCTCGGCGGCCGGCCCCTCGTGGACCCGGACCTCGGCCCCCGGTCCGAGCCCGGCGCTGTACTCGATGGTGACCTCCAACGGACCGCGGCCGAGATCGCCCACCGGCACCTCCGACGGACGGCCGTCGGCCGCCCCCGGGGTCACCGGGGCCTCCCGGTGCAGGCACTCCTCGACCACGGCCCAGTAGGCGGCGTTGTTCACGTGACCCAGGGTGTCGAGGTCGGCGACCCGCAGCGGCCATGGCCAACCGGGTCCGTCCAGGCGGGGCTTGGGGTTGGTCAACCGGGCCTGGACCGTGCGCCCGGCGGCGGCCTCGCCGTAGAGGGCGAGGAACTGCTCGGTCAGCGCCGTGGGACGGCCGGCCGCCGGATCCATGGCGATCCAGAGCGTGGCCACCCGGTAGCGGGCTCCGTCGCACCCCTCGCCCCGGATCTCCAGGCTCCGCTCGGCCCAGCGACGTCCCAGGCCCGAACACCAGGTGGTGAAACGCAACTCCTCGCCGAGGACGGCGGCCCGCTCGACCCGGACCACGGTCCGGCGTACGACCCACCCGACCTCGGTCGACAGTCCGGCGTCGGTGGTGTCGTCGTCGGAGACGTCCTGGGTGTAGCGGGTCAGGGCATCGAGGCGGAGGCGGCCGCCGACCGTCACGTCCCCCAGTCGGACCTTGCGGTGACCGGTGAACCGCCGGCCGGCGCCTTCGACCGGCGGTTCACCGGCGGCGGCCGCACTCGGCCCGGAGGGGTCAGCAGCGGACATGAGGGCCGACGGTACCGGGAGCACCGGTAAATCGTTTGACACGACTTCCGATCCGTATGAGGGTGAAGTCACTTGTCCCGTCCGGGATGGGGGAACGGCCCGCCTCGGCGGCGGGGCCCAGGAGCGAAAGGAGCCAACGATGAACAGTCTTTTCACCAAGACGATCGATGTCGTCGAAGGCACCTTCTCCGCCCGCGCCGTAGCGGCCTCGCAGCTCCGGTCGGGCTCGGCTCGCGTCGAGTTCGCCGGGGCCGACAAGGCTTGTCTGTCGGTGCCGACCATCGGCATTGCCAAGGGTGAGAACCGTCTCGCCGATGGTATGGGCACCAAGGGCTACTGGGTGCAGACCGTCGACTTCGGTCACACCCGCCACTCCCAGCGGTGGAGGTTCGCTACCTGAGAGAACCGGTAACGAACCACACCGAGCCGCTGGGAGCACAAGGCCCCCGGCGGCTCTTGTGCTTTTCGGCCCGGCTCTCGCCGAACCCCAGCCCACCCCGTGACCGTCACGGAGGCCCGGGCTCGTAGATGGACCCCGAGTGGGTCCCCGCCATGCGAACCACAGGACAGGACCATGATCACGATCGCCGACGAGCAGATCATCGAGCGGCCCGGAGGAGCCGCCGTCTTTGAACAACTGACCAACTCCGATGAGGCCTGGCGCGACCTGGCGGCCTGCCGCCTGGTCGACGAGGCCGGTGACCTCTTCTTCTCGGAGGAACTGCAGGACATCGCCGACGCCAAGCGAATCTGCCTGGGTTGCCCCGTCATCGCCGAGTGCCTCGAGGGGGCCGTGGCCCGGGCCGAGCCGTGCGGAGTCTGGGGTGGGCAGCTGTTCCTGAACGGCCGGATCCTGACGACCAAGCGTCGTCGGGGCCGCCCGCCCAAGAACCCCCGGCCCGAGGATCAGCTGCCGGTCGTTCCGGTTCCGGAGCGGTTCCAGAAGCTGATCGCCTGAGGCCAGGACGAGGGGCCACGGCCCCGGATCGGCGTCTGCACCGGTCGAATGGGATGGAGCCAGCGTGGGTGACGTGCATCGAGCCCACGCCAGGCGGCCCGTTCGACCGGTGCCGGCGCGCCCTGGGTGCAACACTGGATGCCGCCGGTGCGGAATGACGGCGTCGACGGGCCGGTTCGATCACGGCAGCAGCACCACTCAGCCAACGGAGCACACCAATGACCCAGGCGCAGGAACCCCTGGCCCCGGCCGAGGGCCCGCCGTCGGACAATCCGGCGGGCCTCTCCCGGCAACTACTCGTCTTCGGGGGCCTGGCCCTCATCGCCGTGGTCGCCGTCGTCGCCCTGTTCACCGGCGGTGACAGCGGAGGCGAGGACGACACCATGTCGACCCTGGAACAGTTCGTCTTCATCAACGAGGACGGGACCGAAGGCACCCTGGCCGATTTTGCCGGTGAGCCCACGGTGGTCAACTTCTACGCCTCGTGGTGCGCTCCGTGCCGGGCCGAGCTACCCCACTTCGTCGATGTGCACGGCGAGGTCGGCGACCGGGTCCAGTTCCTCGGTGTCAACCACGACATCGAGCAGGGTTCGTGGCTGGCCCTGAACGAGGAGTTCGAGCTGTCGTACCCCACCGTCTACCAGGGCCAGCAGGAGATCTTCGACGAGCTGGAACTGCTGGGGATGCCGGCCACGGCCTTCCTCGACGCCGACGGCCGCGTCGTGCACACCTTCACCGGCGTGCTCACCGACGCCACCCTCAAGGAACTGATCACCGAGCATCTCGGCGTGGAGGTCTGATCGTGGAACTCGGATCCCTCTTCGACGCTCGAGCCTTCGCCCTGGGCATGGTGGCCCTGGTCAACCCCTGCGGCTTCGCCCTCCTCCCCGCCTACCTGGGCTACTTCCTGGGCACGGCCGAGGGCGATGCCCGGGAGTCCCGCATCCTGGCCCTGAACCGGGCCCAGGTGGTGGCCCTGTCCATGTCGGCCGGTTTCCTGGCCGTGTTCGGGGTCATGGGCCTGGCCCTGGCCGGGGTGCTGTCGAGCATCGTCGACTGGCTGCCCTGGGTCACCCTGGTCATGGGCGTCGGGCTGGTGATCCTCGGCATCGCCATGCTCCGGGGCTTCCAGGTCATCCTCTCGCTGCCCAAGCTGGAGAAGGGCACCGGCAGCCGCTCCACCTTCAGCATGTTCCTGTTCGGCGTCTCGTACGCCCTGGCCTCGCTCACCTGCACCATCGGTCTGTTCCTGTCGGCCGTGGGCACGGCGGCGGCCGGTGACTCCTACCTGGAGCGGGTCGGCGGTTTCGTGTCGTACGGCATCGGCATGGGGCTCATGGCCACCGGCCTGACCCTGGCGGTCGCCTTCGGCCAGAAGGGCCTGGTCAACGGGTTCCGGCGGCTGCTGCCCCGGATCAACCTGATCTCGGCCATCATCCTGATCATCGTCGGCGCCTATGTCGCCTGGTACGGCTACTGGTCGACCGACCCGATCAACAACCCGGCCGGTCCGGTGCTGTGGGTCGAGGCCCGCCAGGCCGAGCTGCAGAACTGGATCGACGGTCGGACCACGATCCTTGGTTGGGGCTTCCTGTTGATCAACGGGGGCCTGGCCATCGCCGGGTACCTGGTGCGCCGGGGTCGGGCCGGACGACCCCAGAGCCCGGTGGCCGCCGGCTGAGTTCGCTCCGGCCGGGCGGGTCCGGGTCTCCCTCCCCCGCCCCACCCGGCCGGAGATCATGCCGCCACCCGGGGTTTCGCCCTCCCGTGACGCCCCGGTTTGTTGTGGCCCGATCGGGATTTGGCACCCTGGAGCGGTGCAAGAGGTCGATCGGTCCCCTATCACCTTCGGCCAGTTGCTGGCCCGTCCCGGTGTCATCGAGGTGTGCGACCTGCGGGGCAAGCTGGGGTTCATGGCCTTCCACGGCGGCAACCTGGAACGGGTGACCGAGCAGATCGCCTCGGAGGCAGCGGCCCGGTCGGGGTCGTCGTTCTACGGCGTGCTCCAGCCCCGGGGCATGCGCCACCACCTGCCCTCGATCAAGGTCGACCCGGACCACTCCCCGAGCCTGGCCGCCTTCCTCGACCACTGCGACCACGTCATCGCCGTCCACGGCTACGGCCTGCGGGGCCACTTCGCCAGCCTCCTCTGCGGCGGCGCCAATCGCGACCTGGCCGGCCACGTGGCCCGACACGTGCGCGATGCCGTGCCGTACTACAACGTGATCGACGACCTGGAGCAGATCCCCACCTCGCTACGGGGTATGCACGCTCGCAACCCGTGCAACCTGACGTCGGGCGGCGGGATGCAGCTGGAGCTGCCACCCCGCATCCGGGGCCTGACCCCACTGGTGCGTTACTGGCCGGCCCACGACTGGGAGAACCACCGGTTCCCCCACGTGAACCTGCTGATCGACGGTCTGATCACCGCCGCCCTGAGCTGGGCCGATGGCCCTGGAGAACCCCCGCCGCCTCCGCCGTCCCCCTATCGGTACGGGGGTTTCCCCGATGGGCTGGTTGTCGGCACGACCTAACGTGGGGCCATGACCATTCGAGAGGTAGTTGAAGACCTGCTCGCGGGACGGGGCGGCGACCTCGATCCGGCTGCGGTCCTTGAGGGCTACGGGTTCGGCGACCTGTCGCCCGAGGCCCTCTCGACCGCGCTGAGCCACTTCGCCGAGCGCTCGCCCCTGGAGGTGGCCGACACCCTGGCCCCCCTGGTGAGCCGACTGTCGGACGTACCCTTCCTGGAGGGCGATCTCCCGGCCGACGCCACCGTCGAGTCCCTGCTCGCGGACGGTGGCGAGGGCCTGCTGGAGGCGCTGTCCGCCCTCGACTCGTCCGGCCTCGACACCGACGACCCGACCGCCTTCGACACCGGTTTCGACACCGCACTCGACGGCCTGACCGACGCCGCGGGTCTCGGCGACGGCTCCCTCGACGAGGCGGCCGACGGTCTGCTCGACGCCCTCGACCCCAACACCGATCTCGACCCTGACCTGGGCAACGGGTTCGGCCTGGGCGACGACGCCGACGACGCCCTGGCCCGGGCCGAGGCGGCGACCGACGCCGTGACCGAGGAGCCCCTGGACGACGGGTTGGGCCAGTCGACCGATGTCCAGGAGGGTCTGGGCTCCGCGGTGGAGACCGCCCTGCACGAGGCCGGGTTCGACGGCGACGACCTGCTCGGCGATCTGGGCGAGCAACTGGATCTGCCCGACGATCTCGACCC
The DNA here is from genome assembly GCA_965263455.1 of Acidimicrobiales bacterium. Lineage (GTDB taxonomy): Bacteria > Actinomycetota > Acidimicrobiia > Acidimicrobiales > SZUA-35 > CADEDH01. The sequence continues at coordinate 2,879,670 of CBDHHN010000004.1, read as the reverse complement.
GGGCGCCCTCGACTTCGATCTCGACTAGCCCGGTCCACGGGCCGGTCGAGGGAAGGGGCTCACCGCCCGGCTGAGTGGCCGGGCCGAAGGGTCAGACGCCCCGGCTGAGCCGGGCCACGATCTCCTCCAGGGAACGGATGGCCACCCGGGCCGCCTGAGACAGCTCGTGGGTCGTCAGAGGGCTCTCGGCCAACCGCTGCCAGCGGCCGATCGCCCCGTAGGTGGCGGTCAACAACTCGGCGTCATCGGTGCTCTGGGATACCCCGAGGCGCTGCCAAGGAGCGGTTCCGGTCGCCCCCAGGGCCTGCTCCAGATCGAACAGATCCTCGTCCCGACCGGGGATGGCGCCGGTGCGGATGTTGGCCAGGGTGGCCAGCTCGTTGAAGGGATGGGCGGCGGCCATGATCTGCTCGATGCCGAGCAGGAGTTCGGCCGAGGCCGGATTGTGGGTGTTCTCCTCGCAGAGCCGCTCCACCGCCAGCAGGGCCGAGCGCGACTTGAGCACGGCGGCCCGGTCCACGAACAAGGTGGTGAGCACGGTCTGGAGGTCGATGAGGCCCGAGCGTTTGGTCAGCTCCTCGGCCAACTCGACCGACGACGTCGCCGACTTCGACCGGAGCAGCGCCAGCGACTGGCGGATGCCGAAGATCCCGAACCGGCCCAGCAGTTCCTCCCGCTCCAGGTCGGTGAGCGGGATCTCGGGTGCGCCCTGGACGAACCGGTCGGCCGACAGGAGGTAGCTCTCGATCACGGCACGGGGCACGGCGGCCAGCTCGCTGAGCTTGCGGTACTCGCTCTCGGTCATGGTCTCGGCCGTCTCGGCCAGCAGACCGGCCATCGGCAGCACCATCTGGACCAGGCGGCGGAGCCGGGCGTCGCGGCCGAGACGGTTGGCGATGCGCCGGGCCGAGCCCATGGCGTCCATCCGGCCCCCGCCGATCTCGTCGGCCCGGGACAGCACGGCGATGGCGTTGACCGGGTTGGGTTGCGACACCGCCTCGTCGTGGAACGCCTCCAGCAACCGGAGATCCGAGGCGTGGATGTGCTTCATCAGGTAGAGCACGGCGTCGGCCGGCGTCTCGGTGTCCTTCGGGTCGAGGAACTCGTAGGCCCGCGCCCCGACCTGCTCGCTCAGGGTGTCGACACCAGGGGTGTCGATCAGGGTCAGCATGCGGAGGCTGCTGGAGGGCCAGGTGATCATGAGCCGGTCGACCTGTTCCGGGGCGCGGCCGCCGAGATCGACCTCGATGGCCCCGTCGTCCCGCCCGAATCGGACCTGCTGGGGCGGGGTCCCGTCGCGGGGGTAGAGCAGCACCTGGTAGGTGTGGCCGTCCTGGTACCAGGTAACGATCTTGGTGCACTCGCCGGTGTCGGTGGGGGCCAGCCGGTCGCCCACCAGGGCGTTGAGCAGGGTCGACTTCCCGGCCTTGACCTTCCCGGCGATGGCCACCCGCAGGGGGCCGTCGAGGCGGGCCCGGGCATGGACCAGGGCCTCGACGCCCGGAGCGCCGGCAAAGGCGACGTCGGCCCGGTCCAGAAGCTCGCGGCAGCGGTCGATGAGGTGCTCGGACATCAGACGCCGGCCGCCTTGGGCACCAGGCCGTCGGCCGATCGGCGCAGGCCCCGGATCCGCTCCAATTCGGCCTCCACGTCCCGCAACTGCTTGGCCCGGTCGGCCTTGGCCACCTGGGCGGCCTCGCTGGCCGACTTGAGTGCCTCGGCCGTCGACTTGTTGAGCTCCTCGGCCCGGGCCGAGTAGTGGTCGCGGAGTTGGCGCTGGACCCGGCGAAGCGTGTCGCGGCTGTCCTTGGAGACCTGGAAGGACACCTCGTCACAGTAGCGACGCACGGCGTTCTTGGCGTCGGCCCGACGCCGCTGGAGCGCCCGGTCCTTCTCGTCCCGGACCGACTTCCGACCGAGGCCGGCGGCGGCCAGGATGCCGACCGGGATGGCGATGGCCCCCAGGCCGACCAGGGGGAGCATGAAGCTGGCCATGAGGAAGCCGCCGTACCCACCCCGGAGGGCGGTGAGGCCCTTCGACCCGGCCCCGATCGGTTCCATCTCGAACTCGGGGTCGACCCGGACCAGTTCGAGGACGTTGGCCGCGTTGTGGATCTCCAATCGGGCCACCACCTGGCTCTGCCCGAAGTCGAAGTGCTGGGCCACCTCGTAGCTCAGCTGGGAACTGCGCTCGGTCAGGAACCGGTAGTTGGCCACGACGGCCGACGAGACCGAACTGGTGAGCCACGGTTCGAACTCGTCCCAGGTGTGGGCCGGGTCGAACTTCTCCACCGCCTGGTCGGCGTCGTTCAGGATCTGACGGATCCGGCCCCGGAGGTCGTAGTCGACGTCGCTGGTCAGGTCGGACACGCCGTCGTTGAGGGTGGTGTTCCACCGCGACACCTGACCGCGCAGGGCCTCGGCGTCGGCCTTGGCCCGCTCCAGACCGGCCACCAGTTCGGCCTGGGCATTGGGGTCGGCCAGGGCGGCCCGCTTGGGTTCGAACTGGGCCGCCAGCTGATCGCAGACCGACAGGAGGTCTTCCCGGGCCGTGGCCCGCTTGGTCCGCCGGTTGGCCGCCACCACGTCCTCGCCCAGGTGCTGAACCAGGCGGGGGAAGCCCGACTGGGCGTTGATCTCCTTGTCCTGGCGTTTGATGCCCTCGATCCGCAGCGACGACGACACCGGCACCACGGCCAGGTGGCCGTAGCCGAGGCGGGCCAGGTGGCCCTGGTTGATCTCCTGGACCTTGCGCCAGTGGGGGTAGAGGTCGACCTTGGTCATCACACAGATGACGGTGGGGCACAGCTCCAGTGCCTGGGCCAGGTAGTCCATTTCGGCCCGGGTGTACTCCTGGGAGGCGTCGCTGACGAACAGGGCGGCGTCGGCCACCGAGAGCGTGCCCAGGGAGGCGGCGGAGTGGACCGACCCGAGGCCGCCGACCCCGGGGGTGTCGACCAGGATGACGCCGTCCTCCAGGAGCTTGCGGGGCAGTTCGATCTCCACCGCCCGCACGTCGAGCGAGGGGTCGAGCCCTCCCTGCTCGGTGGCGTAGGCCCGGATCTGTTTCAGGTCGATGGGGATCCGGTTGGGTTCGACCTCGGGGCTGGCGTTGTTGGCCACCACGGCGAAGGCCTGCCGCTCGGGCCCGTGTCGGAGGACGGTGGGCACGGCGGTGGCGATGTCGTCGTCGACGGGGCAGATGTTGACGTTCACCAGAGCGTTGACCAGCGAGCTCTTGCCCTGCTTGAACTCGCCAACCACCCCGATCTGGATCTCCGGGCGGCTGACCTGGGCCAGGGTGGCGTTGAGACGCTGGGCCAGATCGGGCCGGTCGTAGGCCGTGGCCGCCTTCACCCCCAGCTGCAGGGCGCTCTTGACGTCGCTGTTCGGATCGGGTGCGTTCACCAGTCGTTCCTCTGAGCCGGCCGGTCGAAACCGGCGGTTTCCCTCCGATCGCACACTACCGGCATCGTTCCATCGCCGTGACAATGAGTCGCACCCTTGGGGAACCGGCCGAGTCACCCCTCGGCCCTCCCCCGTCGGCCCTTCACCGGCCCGCTACGATCGACGGATCGAGATCAGGCTCGGACGAGGAGGGAACCGGTGTCGCTGATCGTCATCGGACCGGGCGGCACGGGCCGAACCCACGCCCTGGCCCAGCGGGCGCGGGACGAGGAGGCCGCCGATCGGTCGGTCCGTCGGCTCACGGCCGCCCCCGGTCGGGCCGTCACCGCCCAGCAGGTAACGGCCCTGGCCGCCGACGACCCCGACGTGGTGGTGGCCGACGACGTGCAGTGGTTCGAGGCCGACGCCGCCGATGCCCTGCTGGGCCTGGTCGACCGGCTGACCGTCCTGGCCTCCCGTCGTCCCCCGGGGCCCGACGACCTGGTCCCCGTCGACCTGATCGACGCCCTGGACGAGGCCCTCACCCGGCACCGGCCGGCCGTCCGCCTCGGCCTGCTCGACATCGACGCCTTCGCCCCCGCCCTGGCCGGCATCCGGGCGTTGGTCGACGGGCCCGACGGTGGGGCCATGGCCAGCGACGAGGTGGCCGCCGTCCACGATCTGTCGGGCGGCTCGGTCGGGTTGGCCGCCGATCTGCTGGCGACCGGCTGGGATCGTAGCGGCGCACCTCCGCCCGAGCTGGTCGACGCCGTGCAGCGACGGGTCCGCCGGGCCGGCCCCTCGGCCCAGGCCCTGGTGTCGGCCTGGTCGGTGGCCGAACTGGTGCCGCCGACCACCGGTTCGACCCTGGAGGTCGCCCTGGCCGCGCTGGCCGACGACGACGGTGAAGCCGAGGCCGAGCGGGCGGCCCGCTCCGGCGGGTTGCTCGGGGCCCGGGGACGGTTGCTGCCTCTGGTGGTGCGGGCCGCCCTCGTCGACCTGGGCGGCCCGGCCCGGGCCGTGCTGCACGACCGGTTGGGCGCCGTTCTGGGGCCGACCGACAGACTGACGGCGGCCCGCCACCTGCGACGGGGCACCGGTTCCGACCCGGCAACCCCCAACGCCCTGCTCGGTGCCGCTCTCACCGTGGCCCCCGAGAACGGGGACGAGGCCCGGGCGCTGCTGAGCCGGGCCGAGGAGTGGGGTCTGGCCCCGGCCCGGGTTGCCGTGGCGAGGGGTCTCGCCGCGTTCGGCCAGGGCGAGCCCGAGGCGTTGGCCCACCTCGATCGGGCCCAGGCCCTCCTGGCCGACGGCTCCGATGACCGGATCGGGGGCCCGGCGGGCGCCGACGACCCCTCGACCGGCGATCTCCCGGCGGTGACGACCACGGCTGACCTGCTGGGGTTCGGGCTCGATCTGCGGGAGCTGCGTTTCGACCAGGCCGCCCGACGAGACCTCGACGGCGCCCACGGGCCGGCCCTGGCCGCGGTGGCCGCCGCCTTCGTGGGCCCCGTGCCGGAGCCGCCCGAGCCCACCGGTTCGCTGGGCTCGATGCTGGCCTCGGTGGCCGATGGGCTGCGGGCCCTGGGCCAGGGCCGGGGGGCCGATGCCGTGGCCGACCTGACCGCCGCCGCCGACGACTTCGACCGCCTCCGGCCGGCCCTCCCCCTCGGGTTCACCCCCCACCAGCTGGGCTCGCTGGCCGCCATGACCCTGGGTGACACGACCACGATCGCCGCCCTCACCGACCAGGCCCGCGACCGCGGCTCGGGCGGGGTCGGCGAGGCCCTCACCCACGACCTGCTCGCCGCCCACGGCGCCCTGATGGCGGGCGACTACCAGCCGGCGTTGGCCGTGCTCCGGGCCCACACCGTCACCCCCGACCTCGACGGCGACCCCCTCCCCGACCGGAGCGCCCCCGACGCCGACCGGGTCCGGTGCCAACGGGAGCGCCTGCTCCTGAGCGCGCTGGAAGCGGCCATCGCCCGCCGCTCGGGCGACACCGGCCGCCTCCGGGCGGCCTGGGCCCGGGCCGAGCAGGCCCTGCTCCGACAGTCGTCATCGTGGCTGCTGGCCGACGTGTTGGCCGAGATCCTGGCCTGCGGGGCACGGTTGGGGCATCACCACCGGGTCGAGCCCGTGGTCGAGGCGGTGGCGGCCCAGGTGGCCGGGCTCCCGACCGAGGGTCCGGGCCCGGTGGCCGGCTGGTGGTTGCGGCTCCAGGTCGCCATCGCGGCCGATGACGCCGACGGCGTGGCCGCGGCCGCCGTCGCCCTGCGGTCGCTGGAACCCGTCGACCGACGGTCCCGGGCCCGGCGCGGGGCCGGGACGCTGTGGGCGGCCGTGTTCGCACGGTCGGCGGCCGAGGACGACGTCATGGCCGCGGCCGACGCCCTGGCCGCCTGCGGGGACGGGTGGGAGGCGTCACGGCTGCTGGGCCAGGCCGCGCTCGACGAGCCGGACCCGCAGGCCGCCCGCCGGTTGCTCGAGCGGGCTCGGGCCAGCGGCTTCGACGTGGTGGACGAGGGCGAGGGGGACGGCCTGGCCGCGCTCGGCCTGTCGGAACGGGAGGCCGAGGTCGCCGTGCTGGTGGCCGAGGGCCGGACCCACAAGGAGATCGGGGCCCAGCTCTACATCTCGCCCAAGACGGTGGAGCACCACGTGGCCCGCATCCGCCAGAAGGTGGGCGCCGGCTCCAGGGCCGAGCTGCTGGGGATCATCCGCGACGCCGTGGGTTGATTCGCCCGCCCCGGGACCTCCGTCGGGGCCGTAGGTCCCGGCCCTCTCACCGACGACGTTGAGACTTCGTGACGCCGGAGAGACGCTGACCCACGATGGTGTACTCGTTGGGCTGATGCCCTTCATGGCGTCCGGAGGGTTCGGGCCCCTAGCCACCCCCAGGGGGACTAGGGGTTTCCCCGATCCCAGGCCGGTCGGGCTGTCATACCGTAAGGACACAACACCACACCACCTACACCATCCACCTATGGAGGGAACGAAATGCAGGAACAGATTGCCGACTTCGTCGCCATGCTGACCAACATGCTCAACGGCGAGGAGGCCGCGCTGGAGTCTTTCAGCGACGCCCCCGTTGACGTCGTCGAGGCCCAGCTCAGCGACATCCCGGCCGAAGAGGTCGACCCGCTGCAGATGCTCAGCGACGCCCTGGCCGGCAGCGAGCTCGACGCCGCCCAGCAGGCTGCCGTGATGGACGCCGTGAACGGCGCCGTCGCCGAGTACCCGCCGGCCGAGGGTGGCACCTACACCCCCGACCAGCTGGCCCAGATCTTCGCCCAGGGCATCAACGTGACCATCGAAGAGGGCGACAAGATCACCGTCGACAACTCCCTCTACGTCGAGGGTGACGTCAAGGGCGGGATCCACCAGGCCAACGAGACCAACCTGACCCAGGCCGACGACGGCGCCATCATCGCCGACGGGGCCGACGGCTCGAACTTCCAGACCGGCGAGGGCAACGTCCAGCTGACCGACGTCGACGCCGACAACATCACCACCGGCGACGGCAACACGGTCGCCTCGCAGGGCTCGACCATCGGCAACGAGAACGTCACCGCCCACCACATCGAGGACTCCGAGTTCGGCGAGGGCAACCAGGACCGCTCGGTCGACGTGGACGTCGACGTCAAGGACTCGTTCAACGAGGACTACAAGCTCGACTCGACCTACACCGACGACGACGTCTACAAGGCCGACGTCGACATCGACGTCAAGGAGGGCCACGGCTACGAGCCGGTCAAGGAGGTCGAGTACCACGACGACCACCACGACCACGACCACCACGAGGACGAGGTCTACGACTGATCGTCTGATCAGGCGGGCGGCCCCCGGGCCGCCCGCCCTCGCCACCGACAACCGGTAACGGCAACCCAGGGGGCCCCGCGTATCTCGGGGCCCCCTGGCGCGTCCAGATCACAGGAAGGAAACCGATGCAGACCACACCGCAGACCGCACCAGACGACGTGCCGCAGGCAGGGCCGCAGGGCTCGCGCCCCCCGCTGCGCCGCCTGGGCCCCGTCCTCGGCTCGCTCGGTGTGGCGGCGCTGGCCGCGATCGCCGTCGTGGTCATGGCCAGCGGTGGCGAAGCCACCGTCGGCCCGGGACAGGCCTCCAGCCAGGGGGTGACCCCGGCCGAGACCACCACCACGGCGGGCGAGGGCTCGTCCACCACCGCCGAGTCGACCACGTCGTCCACCACCGCCCCGTCGACATCGTCGACCACCGAGGCTCCGGTGACGACCACGACCCGGCGCCCGACCACGACCACCACCGCGCCGTCGACGACGACCTCCACGACCTCCACGACCTCCACAGCACCGTCGACGACGACCACGACCGTGAGCACCACGAGCACCACCGAGGACCCGGGACCGACGATCACCCTGGACACGGTGCCGCCGACGTTCACCATCGTCACCCCGCCCCCGACGCTGATCACCATCCCGCTCGGGACCGCCGTGATCACCCCCGGCGGCTGACCTCACCGGCATCGGGCCGCGCCACCTCGGTGGCGAGCGGTCGGCGGCGGCTCAACTCTCCGGGAGGCGGAGTTGGGCCGCCGCCCGGCTGACCTCGGGAAGCGGGGCCAGGCCGGGCACCAGGCCCGCCACCTCGGCGTGGAACCGCCGCGCCAGCTCCGGGGCCACGGCGTTGTCCGGGGTGTGGACGAAGAAGGTCGGGGTTCGGCCCTCGGCCAACCACTGGGCCACCTTGGGCACCCACTTGTCCCACCACGGCGGGTTGGCCTCGGCCGCCGTCTGGCCGATGAAGCGAACCACGGGCCGGTCGCCGATGGCCACCGGCCGGACCTGGAGCCGGGGTTTACGATCCCACGCCTCCCGCTCGGCCGGGGTGTCCCGGGGCCCGGCGAACACGGCCCGGGTGTCGATGATGATCCGCTCGACGGCCCAGTGGGCCAGCCGGTCGTTCAGGGCCCGTTCGACCGGCCCCCCGAGGCAGAACTCGGGATGGCGGACCTCGACCGCCCACCGCCACTCCTCCGAGAGCCGACCCAGGAACCCGTCGAGCACTCCGAGATCATCGGGCCCGAACGAGGCCGGGAGCTGGATGGCCAGGGGCTCGACCCGCGGCCCGAGCGGGGCCAGTCGGTCCAGGGCCTCGCCCAGTTCCCGGTCGACCGAGCGCAACCGTCGGTCGTGGGTGATGGTGCGGGGCAGTTTGAACATGAAGCGGAAGTCCGTCGGGGTCTCCTCCCGCCAGCGGGCCACGGTCTCGGGCGACGGCAGACCGTAGAACGTGGTGTTGCCCTCGACCGCCGTGCACCACGTCACGTAGGCCGACAGCTCGCGTCCGGCCGGGACGTCGGGTGGGAAGTATCGGCCCCGCCACTGCCGGTCGGCCCAGATGGCGCACCCCACGCGCAGCTCCGATGAGGGCATGGGATGGACGCTACCCGGGAGCCCGGCATCGCCTAGGTTGGGCCGGTCATGAAACTCAGGATCTTCACCGAACCCCAGCAGGGCGCCAACTACGGCCGACTCCTCGCCGCGGCCCAGGCGACCGAGGCCGCCGGCTTCGACGGCTTCTTCCGCTCCGACCACTACCTGAAGATGGGCGACGTCAGCGGCCTCCCCGGCCCCACCGACGCCTGGCTGACCCTGGCCGCCCTGGGCCGGGAGACCTCGACCATCCGACTGGGCACGCTGGTCAGCCCGGCCACCTTCTATCAGCCGGGTCCGCTGGCCATCGCCGTGGCCCAGGCCGATGAGATGAGCGGTGGCCGCATCGAGTTCGGCTTCGGGGCCGGCTGGTACGAGGCCGAGCACCGGGCCTACGGCCTCCCGTTCCCCGATCTCGGTGGCCGGTTCGATCGGCTGGAGGAGTACCTGGAGCAGATCACGGGACTGTGGGCCACGCCCGAGGGCTCGACCTTCAGCCACGAGGGCCGGTTCCACACCTTCGTCGACTCACCCGGCCTGCCCAAGCCGATCCAGCAGCCCGGGCCTCCCGTCATCATCGGCGGCCGTGGACCCAGGCGAACCCCGGCCCTGGTGGCCCGGTACGCCCACGACTTCAACCAACCGTTCGTGGCCCTGGACCAGTTCGAGACCGCGGTGGAGCGGGTACGCCAGGCCTGTCGGGCCGTCGACCGGGACCCGGACGAGGTGGTGCCGTCCATCACCCTGGTCCTGTGCCTGGGACAGGACGAGGCCGAGGTCACCCGTCGGGCCGCCGCCATCGGTCGAGAGCCGGACGAGCTTCGGGCCAACGGCGCCGCCGGCACCGTTGACGAGGTCGTGGCCAAGCTGGAGAGCTTCGCCCGGGCCGGGGCCCGCCGGGCCTACCTGCAGGTTCTCGATCTCGACGACCTGGAACACGTGGCCCTCGCGGGCCGGGAACTGATCCCGGCGCTGGCCGACGCCTGAGCCAACCGACACCCGCCGCCGTTCGGGCCCGATTGGGCTCTACGCTGGCGTTCGTGCCGGTACCCACCGAACACCACGCTCGACGGCCCAACCCGCCGGACGGGCGGTCGGTGTCCGTCGTGAGACGACGCCCTCCGCCACCGCTCGACCGTTTCGTCGAGCGGGTGTGGCAGGCCACCTGGGAACTACCCGAGGGCCATCAGGTGGCCCCCGAGGTGGTCACCAGCCCGGCCGTCACCCTCACCTTCGAGCAGCGCACGGCCACCGTGACCGGCCTCGGCGCCCTCCGGTACCGACGTGAGCTGGTCGGACGGGGACGGGTGCTCGGCGTGGTCTTCCGACCGGGCTGCTTCCGGCCTCTGCTGGGACGCCCGGTGGAGACCCTGACCGAGCAGAGCGTTCCCGCCATCGACGTGTTCGGGCCCTCGGTGGCGACCCTCCAGTCGCGTCTGGTCGCCACCGCCGACATCGATCGCCAGATCGAGCTGCTGACCGCCTACTTCGCCCCGTTGATCCCGGCCCAACGCACGACCTCGGAAGCGGTGGCCGACCTGGTCGACTACATGGTCACCGAGCCGACGCTTCGCGGTGTCGGCCACCTGTCCCGCCAGCTCGGCCTGGGTCGCCGACGGCTCGGCCGTATCTTCGCCGACCATGTCGGTGTGAGTCCGAAGTGGGTGCTCGACCGACGGGCGTTGGTGCCCGACCAGGGTGCGTTGCTCGGCCCGGCCCCGGTCCTCGACGACCTCGGCCGGGAGCTGGCCGCAGCCTGACCCTGCGGCCCCGGCGTCAGGGGGCCAGGCGGGTCCGCGCCCAACCGCCGCCACCACGGTCCGGCCCCCCATCGGCCGCGGCGCGGACATAGCGGAGCCGGTCGTGGAGTCGGTTGGGCCGACCCTGCCAGAACTCGATGGTGTGGGGGACGACCCTCCAGCCCCCCCAATGGGGTGGACGCGGCACCTCGTCCCCGTGGTGCTCGTCGGCCTGCCGATACCGCTCGTCCAATTCGTCCCGCCCGGCGAGGGGGCGGCTCTGGTCCGAGGCCCAGCCCCCGAGCTGGGAGCCGCGGGGCCGGACCGCCCAGTAGGCGTCGCTCTCGTCGTCGGGGACGCGGACCACCGTCCCGGCCACCGTCAGCTGGCGGTGCAACTCCAACCACCCGAAGGTGAGGCTGGCCCGGGGGTTGGCGTCGAGGTGGCGGGACTTGTGGCTCTCGTAGTTGGTGTAGAAGTCGAACCCGGCGGGGCCGGCCTGCTTGAGCAGGACCCACCGGCTCCAGGGCTGGCCCTCGGCGTCGACGGTGGCGACCACCATGGCGTTGGGCTCGATCACCCGGGCCGCGGTGGCGTCGGTCAGCCACTGCTCGACGTGGACCAGGGGATCGGGGCCGTAGTCGGCCTCCACGATCCCGGTGGCCTCGTACTCCTGGCGCATACGGGCCAGATCCATGGGATCAGCGTCGCTCGGCCGGTGCCTCGGACCGGGCGAACTCCTCGGCCACCGCCTCGTAGGTGAGGTTGGAGGCACCGCCGGCGGCGTGGCGGGCCCGTCGGGCCGCCTTCTCGGCCTCGGCCTCGGCCGTGGCCCACCGGGCGAAGATGACGACGATCACGCCCCACAGGAAGAAGCCGCCGACCAACTTCATGACGACCCCGGCCGCCTGCTGGTCGGCCAGGACGTCGATACCCCACAGGCGATCGGTGGTGTCGTAGTGGCGATAGACGACGTCCTCGGCGAAGATCAGCCAGCCGCTGGGCACCGTGGGCACCACCGACATGAGGAAGAGGTAGATGCACTGGCCGACCGGGGGCAGCCGCCACTCCTCGACCGGGCCCACGATGGGCATCCACATGAGGAGGCCGGCCACGAACACCACGAGGTGGAGGGCGAAGTGGAGCGGACCGCTCTCGAACGACCACTGCACGATCTGTGACCAGTGGAGGAACAGGGTGATGGCGTTGAACGTGAGCCCGGCGACCAGGGGCTTGGATCCGGTGCGCAGGAACCGGTGGAGGACGCTGCCCCGGGGGACCACCAGCTCGAAGAGCCACCGGGGGGTGCTGAGCAGGAAGAAGGCCGGGATCAGCATCGAGATGAACAGATGCTGGAACATGTGGACGAAGTAGAGGTACTCCTCGGCCACGTCGTGCACGGGCCAGTCCGACACGATCCAGAGCGAGCCCAGGGCCAACCCGAACCAGGTCCGTTGCTGCCACGAGATCGGGTCGTACCCGGCGGCCACCGCCTTGGGTTGCACCACCCGCCACAGGTAGAAGCCGAGGGCGGCGATCCCCGCCACCAGCAGCCACACCTCGGGGTGGGCCTGAAACCCGATGTCAGCCAGCGTCAGATCCACCGCACAAGCCTCTCAGAGATGCCGGCTCCGGGATCAACCCGGCACCGGTGGACGGGGTACCCCGTCGTGGGGCCCGCTCAGATGTTGAACTCGAAGGCGGCGAAGACCACGAAGTACACGGCCATGGCCAGTACCAGGGCGCCGCCAAAGGCCCAGGTGAACAGGCGACCGTTGATGACCTTCAGGTCGAAGTAGAGGTGCATGAAGGCGCCCGCCACCAGCAGGAACTTGACCACCATCATGGCCAGCAGGGGCAGGACCAGGGCCAGGCCCTCGAGGCCGAGGTACGACCAGGCCACCTCGACCGCGGTCAGGACGAACAGGACGGCGAACACCCACCAGTACTGGCGCTCGGTGGGGTGATGATCGTCGTGGGCGTGGTCGTGCGCAGCGGTTGCAGTCTCGGTCATCACTCGGTCCTCAGGGAATCAGGTACACGATCGTGAAGATCAGGACCCACACGATGTCGACGAAGTGCCAGTACAGGCCGACCAGCTCGACCGTCTCGGCCCGGTCCTGCTGGAGCTTGCCCCGGAAGGCCATGATCAGCAGGCCACCAGCATCAGGATGCCGCCGGTGACGTGGACCCCGTGGAAGCCGGTCAGGGTGTAGAAGGCCGAACCGAAGAGGTTCCCGTTGTAGGTGATGCCCTCCTCGTAGAACACGGTGAACTCGTAGACCTGCCCGGCGATGAAGACCGACCCGAGCAGGGCGGTGGTGGCGAGCCAGATCTTGGAGTTGCGGTAGTCGCCCTCGTGGACCGCCTTGTGGGCCAGCACCATGGTCAGCGAACTCATCAGCAGGATGAACGAGCTGGCCGAGGTGAAGGGGATGTCGAAGATCGGCTCAACCGAACCGGCGGCGATGAACTCCTCGGCGATCTCGGGCGGCAGCGTCTCGATGACCCGCGGGTTGCCCGACAGCAGCTCGCCGATGAAGTTGGCCTTCGACAGCAGGTAGGTCGAGATCAGGGCCCCGAACAGCAGGCACTCCGACCCCAGGAACAGCCACATGGCCAACTTCATGTTGGACAGGCCGAGGCTGGTCGGCGCATGACCGTGGTCGTCGTGATGGTCGTCGTGGGCTCCGGCCCCGGCGGGGGCAGCGGCTACGTCGGTCATGAGACAGGCTCCGGCTCGGGCTGGGGGTCGTCGGCGTGGTCACCATGGCCGGGGCCGTGGTCGTCGTCCAGGTCCAGGTCGTCGGCCGGCTCCAGAGCCCAGCCGAACAGGGCGGCAATCGTCAGCAGACCACCGGGGATGGTCAGCCAGAGGTTGTAGATGATGCCGTAGCCGATGACGGGCAGGGCGGCGGCCAGCACGATGGGCCAGTACGAGGGGGCCGGGAGGTGCACACCCTGGCCGTTGCCGGGCTGGGCCAGTTCCTCGCCGGTGGCCACCCGTCGGGTGGTGCCGTCCTCGTCCTCGGCGTACTTGCGATGCCAGAAGTCGTCGAGCGAGGTGACGGTGGGCGTGACGTCGAAGTTGTGCTCGGGAGTGGGCGACTGGATCGACCACTCCAGGGTCCGGCCGTCCCACGGGTCGGGCCCGACCTCGGGCCGTCCGGCCTTGACCCACTGACTGCGGGACACGAAGGCGTTCCACAGGGTCATGAGGGTGCCGACGGCGAGGATGAAGGACCCGATCGTGGCCACGAAGTTCCAGAAGGTGAAGCCCATGGCCGAGTCGTAGGTCTGCATCCGGCGGGGCATGCCCTGCAGGCCCAGGATGTGCATGGGGCCGAAGGTCAGGTTGAACCCGACGACCATGACCCAGAAGTTCCACTTCCCGATGGTCTCGTTCATCTTGTAGCCGAAGACCTTGGGCCACCAGAAGTAGAGGCCCGAGATGAAGCCGAACAGGGCGCCACCGAAGAGCACGTAGTGGAAGTGGGCCACGATGTAGTAGGTGTCGGTCTGCTGGGTGTCGGACGGGGCGATGGCGTGGGACACACCCGACAACCCGCCGATGGTGAACTGGGTGACGAGGCCGATGGCGAACAGCATCGCCGTGTTCAGGATCAGCTTCCCGCCCCACATGGTGGCCATCCAGTTCAGGATCTTCACCCCGGTGGGCACGGCGATGAACATCGTGGCGACCGAGAAGGCGGTGACCGACAGCGGACCGATGCCGGACACGAACATGTGGTGGGCCCACACACCCCAACCCATGAAGCCGATGGCGACCCCGGAGAACACCATGAACGGGTAGCCGAAGATGGGCTTGCGGGAGAAGGTGGGGATGACCTCGGACACGATGCCGAAGGCGGGCAGGATCATGAGGTACACCTCGGGGTGACCGAAGATCCAGAACAGGTGCTGCCACAGGAGCGGGTCGGCACCCTGGGCCACGTTGAAGAAGTTGGCCTCGAAGATGCGGTCGAACATCAGCAGCAGCTGAGCCACGGTCAGCACCGGGATGGCGAACAGCAGCAGGAACTGGGTGACCAGCGTCATCCACACGAAGACCGGCATCTTCATCAGCGTCATGCCGGGGGCCCGCAGGTTGAGCACGGTGGTGATCAGGTTGATCGAACCGGTGAGCGAGCCGAAGCCCACGATCAGCAGGCCGATGTTCCAGAAGTCGATGCCGGTCGAGGGCGAGTAGGCGATGCCGTTGTTGGGGGCGTAGTTGAACCACCCGCCGTTGGCCCCACCACCGAGGAACCAGCTGGTGTTGAGCATGATCCCGCCCAGGAAGAACACCCAGAAGCTGAAGGCGTTGATCCGGGGGAAGGCCACGTCCCGGGCCCCGACCTGGATGGGCATCATGTAGTTGGCGAACGCCGCACCGAGCGGCATCACCACCAGGAACACCATCACCGTGCCGTGCATGGTGAAGATCCGGTTGTAGGCGTCACCCGACAGGAAGGTGCTGTTGGGGGTGGCCAGCTGGACCCGGATCAGCAGGGCGGCGATGCCTCCGATGAGGAGGAAGAACATCGAGGCGGCGCCGTACATGATGCCGATCTTCTTGTGGTCGACGGTGGTCAGCCAGTCGACCAGCCCGGAGGGCTGGCGGGGGCGGGCGAACACACCGAGCGGCTCGGTGGCGGGGCCACGATCACCCGAGGGGAGGGCGAGGGGTTCTTCGACGATCGCCATATTGCGACGTGCTCCTGCTCAGTCGAGGGTCGCCAAGTAGGCGACCAGTTCGTCGAGTTCTTCGTCGGACAGCTGGGGGAACGCCGGCATGCCGCGCTGCTGGTCGGCGGCGGCGTCCTTCTGCGACGGGGCGTTGGCGATCCAGCGCTTGAGCTGGGCCGCGTTCACCCGGAAGTCGCCGGGGTCATCGGCGACGGCGGCCTGATCGGCCAGGGTCAAGTACTGCGACACGTCGAGTGCGTCGTCGTCGGCTTCGGTCCCGGGACCGAGGTAGACCTCGTAGATGCCACCGGCGAAGGTGGAGCGGGTGGCGAAGTGGGTCAGGTTGGGAGCGGCCTTGGCCACCAGCGCCGCCTCGAAGTTCTCGCCGTAGTCGAACTCACCGTCGGTGATCACGTGGCAGCTGGCGCACTGGTTGGCGAAGGTCTCGCGACCGGCCAGGGCCTTCTCGTCGATGGGGACCTCGGCCGGCTGGGCCTGGTTGGCCAGCCAGGCATCGAACTCGTCCTGGGGAAGGGCGATGGCCGACATCCGCATCCGGGCGTGGGACAGACCGCAGTACTCGGTGCACCAACCGGTGTACTTGCCCGCTTCGAAGGCCTCGATCGACCAGGTGTGCCAGCGGCCGGGCACGGTGTCACGCTTCCCGTTGAGACGGGGGATCCAGTAGGAGTGGATCACGTCCCGCGAGGTGAGGATCAGGTCGATCTGCTGGCCCTCGGGGATGACCAACTCGTTGGCGGTGACGACGTCGTCGGGGTCGAGGGCCAACTCCAGGGGAAGGTCGGCGTCGTCGCCGGTCAGATCCTGGTTGGCGAAGCCGTCGCCGTTGGCGTCGACGAAGAACCCGTCACCGTCGACGTCGTAGCGGTACTCCCACCACCACTGTTGGCCGATGACCATGACGTCGAGTTCGCCTTCGTCGTTCTCGACCTCGAGGTCCCAGATCAGTCCGACCATGGGAACCGAGATGGCGGCCAGGAGCACGGCCGGGAGGATGGTCCACATGACCTCGAGCCGGGTGTTGCCATGGACCTGGGCCGGGAGGTCCTCCGGGTCGTACTCGTCCTCCTTGACCCGGTTCCGGAGGGCGACCCAGATGGTCCCCCCGATCACGAGCACGAAGACGATGCCCATGATCGGCCAGATGAAGGCCATGAAGCTGTCGATGTTCTCGGCCGCCGGACCGGCGGGCTCGAAGGTGTTGAGGGGCTTGTCCTCGGCGCAGGCGGCGCCGGTCAGGGCGAGCAGCCCGAGGGCGGGCCAGCGGGTCGACTTGTGCAACGGATTCTCCAGGAGCTTCTTCACGCTCGTCTTCACTCGCCTTCTCCTTCACCGCTCTCGGAGTGGCTCCCACCCTCATCGGCGTGGTGATGCACGATCTCCCGTGGGCCGCGGACGGCACCGACAATGCCTCCACCGAGTACCAGAAGAGCGCCGACGGCGACGAGCCCGGTGATGACCGAGCGGGACACCGGCACCTTGGCGATGGTGACGGCGGCCAGGAACACGATGGCGGCCACGGCCGAGGCAACGGCGGTGGAGGCCGAGGGCGATCCCACCGTCAGCAGCACCCGGGAGATGCCGACGACCACGACGGCGATGCCGAGCATGGCCATGATCGGGAGCTCCATCGGCCCGATCACGCGATCCCGGATCACGGTGTTGACCGACTCGTCGCCGGTGGCCCGGTCGGACCAGGCCAGCACCGTCCACTCGAGCAGGACGATGGCCAGGATCACGATCCCGAGAATGGCGAAGGCCTGGCTGACGGCGAGGCCGACGGCCAGGCAGGCCACCCCGAAGGCGGCCAGCGGGGCCCAGAAGCTCGGGGTCCTCGGGGTCGAGGTGAACAGGACGCCGTCGGCCCCCGCCATCTCGCTGGCCACGGCGGCGTCGCCGTCGCGGACGATGACGTTGACCACGCCCAGGAAGAGGGTGGCCACGGCGACGGCGATCAGGATGGTGTAGCCGGTGTGGTCACCGACGCCGCCCTTGTAGCCGGCGCTGATGACGCCGATCAGGCCGCCGCCGCTGACGAGGCCGTAGAGGACGGCACCGAGCAGGGCGAAGCCGCTGATGCCGAACAGGTACTTGGAACCCCAGGTGAACATCGGTGTCGACCTACTTCGTGATGTAGACGGCGTACCACAGGGCGGCGTACACCCCGACGGTCGTGATCCAGAAGATGGCTGCGGCCAGGACGCCCTCGTAGTCCCGGGGCGAGTACCCGCCACCCAGGGTGCGGAGGGCGGCGACCACGACGAAGCCCATGGCGGCGGCGGTGAGAGCGACCTGGATCCCGACGAGGGAGAAGATCAGCACCGCCTGCATCGACTCGGCTGCCGGCATCTCCATGATCGTCAAGAGATAAGCGGTTTGGACGATCTGTGAGAAACCGAAGACCAGAGTCAGGCCGAAGGCGATGTAGGCGTTGCCCTTGGCGTCGTCCCGCACCGACTGCAGGGCCCACAGGATCGACACCACGGAGAAGACCATGGTGAGCATCATGAAGTTGGGCTGGGTGAGGGGGATGACCACCCCGTCGGGCAGCCAGCGCTCGCCGGTCTGGATGACGGCGGCCCGCTCGCTGATGTAGAAGCCGAGGACGCCCGAGTAGCCGACGATCACGGCCGCGCACACGAGACTGGTGGCGATCAGCAGCAGGCGGGGGCGGGTCGGTTCGGGGGCGGCGACGTCCAGGGGGACGGCGTCGTACACGGAGATGTCGGTCATCAGTCCTCCTCAGCGGCGTCGTTGGCGGCTTCGTCCTCGAGGGGGAAGGCCGAGGCCACGACGGGCGCCGCCTCGAAGTTGCCCACGGCCGGTGGTGAGGCGGCCTTCCATTCGAGCGAGGTGCCGGTCCACGGGTCGGTCGCCGCCGACCCGACCATGGCGCCCAGCACGGCGAGTGCGCCCAGGATCACTCCGACCGCCACCAGGGCGATACCGAGAAGAGCGATCCCGTTGAAGGTCTCGACGTTGCCGCCGCCGGTCAGGGCCCATTCGGGGTAGGCGGCCTGGTCGTCGACACCGGCCAGGATGGCGCCGAGGGCCCAGAGCACGGCGCCGAGGGCGGTGGCCAGGACGGCCAGGAAGCCGCCGGGGCTGCTGGAGCGGGTGCCCCACAGCTTGGTGGCCCAGTGGTGGAGGGCGCCGAGGAGACCGACGATCACGGCCCCGGTGACCAGCCCCCGGACCCCGTCGTGGAAGGTGGTGCCGTTGAGGACCAGGGTCTGATCGAGGTCGACGTCGAGGTTGGCGTCCTCGGCCAGGAAGAGCATCACCGGCTCGACCAGGCCGAGCAGGGAGACCACGGTGGCCAGCAGGAGCAGCAGGCCGGAGAGCAGGGCGCCGACCAGGGCCGGGTTGATCGACGGGGTGCCGGTGCGGAGACTCCCGCCGGCCAGACCGAGCACGGCCAGGACGGGGAGGACCGCCGCCGCGATGCCCACGATCAGCAGCTCGTGGTTGAAGTCGACGTTGCGGACGCTGGCCAGACCGGTGAAGTCGAGGCCGTAGGCCAGGATGCCGAACAACCCGACGGCCATCATCACCGGGCGGTGGGCCCGGACCGGCTGCCTGGTGTGGACGCCGATGATGTCGACGGCCATGCCCAGGACCGGCACGGCGATCCAGTAGACGGCCGGGGCCAGGGTGAGGCCGTCGACCACGCCGGTCAGGCCGGTGCGGGCCCCCAGGGGGAGGAAGCCGTTCCGGGCCTGGACGTAGACCAGGACCAACTCGCCGAGGACGATGGGCAGGCTGAGCAGGCCGATGAGGCAGAACACCAGGAAGCCCCAGGTCGTCTGCGGAACCCGGTCCAGGCTCATCCCGGTGGTGCGGGCGCCCAGGATGGTGGTGGCGACCACGACCATGGCCCACAGGAGGGAGGCGATGATCACGCCCAGGGCGATGACCCACAGGACCACGAAGTCCTCCCGGCCACCGCCGGGCCCGCCGTTGAAGACATAGGCCAGGATCAGCAGGATCGAACCGAGCATCCAGGTCCAGAATGCGGCGGCCGCACCCCGGGGGAAGGCGATGGCGGGCGCCCCTACCTGGAGCGGCACCAGGTAGGTGGCCAGGCCCATCAGGATGGGCAGCACGCCGGCGAAGAGGAGCAGGTCCCGACCGAGCGACCAGATCTGCACGAACTGGTCGCCGTCGTCGACCAGGCTGAACCCGGAGAGGTCGGCGGCCTCGAGAGCGGCGAGGGCACTGACGACGGTCCCGCCCACCAGGAACAGGAGGCCGACGGCGACCCAGGCCCGGCCGATCGTCTTGTGGTCGGCCGAACCGACCAGGCCGTCCAGGGTGGCCCGGGGGGCCGGCTCGGCCGCAGGGCCAACGTCGGTCTCCGGACGGGTTTCTGTCAGTGCCATGAATCGATTGACCTCGCGACGAATGCGGGTTGGACAGCGACGCGAACGTGCCAGCTCGGGCGGCACGCTGCCTGCACGTTTCTAGCCGTGCGGCAGCGTACTGTAACCGCCCTCGCCCGCAGATACCGAAACTGTCATATTCCCCAGCCGACCAGCTGATCGACGGCCAAGGCGACGAACAGAACGGTCAGGTGGGTGATGGAGAACGTGAAGTATCGGATCGACCGCCGGGCCTGCTGCTCGGGGTCGGTTTCGGCCATCAGGCGGACGGCGCCGCCGGTGAAGAACACCCCCAGCACCATGGCCGCGGCCAGGTAGAGCCAGCCGACCGAACCGACGAACCACAGGGCCAGGGTGAGGGCCCACACGATCACCGAGTAGACGACCATCTGGCGGGTGGTGCGGCGGTGGCCGGCCACCACCGGCATCATCGGCACGTCGGCGGCCGAGTAGTCGTCCTCGTACTTGATGGCCAGGGCCCAGAAGTGGGGCGGGGTCCAGAAGAAGATGACGGCGAAGAGGATGACGGCCTCCCAGGCCACCGTGTTCGTCACCGACGACCAGCCGATCAGGACCGGGACGGCCCCGGCCGCCCCGCCGATCACGATGTTCTGGGTCGAGGTCCGCTTGAGCCACAGGGTGTAGACGCCCACATAGAAGGCGGTGGCGGCCAGTGCCAGCAGGGCCGACAGCAGGTTGACGAAGCCCCACAGCCAGGCGAAGGCGGCCGCCTCGAGGAGGGTGGCGAAGATCAGGGCCTCCCGGGGTGTCACCTCGCCCGTGACCAGGGGGCGACCCTCGGTCCGCTTCATGAGGGCGTCGATGTCGCGGTCGACGTACATGTTGTAGGTGTTGGCCCCACCGGCTGCCAGGGTGCCGCCGATCACGGTCGCCACGATCAACCACAGCGACGGCAGACCGGCGTTGGCCACCACCATGGTCGGCACCGTGGTCACCAACAGCAGTTCGATGATCCGCGGCTTGGTGAGGGCCACGAAGGCCAGGGCGCGGTGGCGAGTGGGAGCAGCGGTGACAGCCACCCGGCGAAGGCTACCGGCGTCGACCCCGGCCCGGGGAATCCGGTCGCCGCCTCCGGCGTCGCGGTGGCCATCCCGATACCGAAGGCGGCCGACACCGGCCGGATCGGGCACCCCCGATCGGAGCGAGCAGGGAGGGGGCCGCTAGGTTGGTCGGGTGCGCATCGCCCCCGATCGCTATCGCCGGATCGTTGTCGTGGCCTGGGTGGCCCTGGCCGCCATCGTGGCCACCGGGGCCGCGGTTCGCCTGACCGAGTCGGGCCTCGGTTGCGAGGACTGGCCCCGATGTTCGGAGGAGCGGTTCGTTCCCGAGTGGAGCTTCCACGGCTGGATCGAGTTCGGGAACCGGCTGCTGTCGGGGCTGGTGGCCCTGGCCGTGGTGGTGGCCGTGCTGTCGGCCTACCGGCGGATCCCCCGGCGACCGGACCTCGTGCTCTGGGCCTGGGGCCTCGTGGCCGGGGTGGTGGCCCAGATCGTGCTCGGGGGCGTGACCGTGCTCGTCGACCTCCATCCTCTGCTCGTGGGGGCCCACTTCCTGTTGTCGATGGTCCTGCTGTGGAACGTGGCCGTTCTGTGGGTACGCGCCTCGGGCGGACCCGGGCCTGCGGTGGCCCGGCCCGGCGTCACCCCGTCCCTGGTCAACCACGGACGCCTGCTGGTGGCCCAGGCCACGGTGGTCCTGGTGTCGGGGACCGTGGTCACCGGGTCGGGGCCCAACAGCGGTGACTCGCGGGCCGAGCGGCTCCAGTTCGCCCTGGAGGACGTGGCCCGCATCCACGGTGTGCTCGTCTGGGTCCTCCTGGCCCTCACCGTGGGCCTGGTGGTTCGCCTCCACCGGGCCGGGGCCCTGCACCGCCCCCTGCAGTGGTTGGTGGCCGCCATCGTGGTCCAGGGCGGAATCGGGTACCTCCAATACGCGCTCGGCGTGCCCCCGCTCCTGGTCGAGCTCCACATCCTGGGGGCCATGGCGGTGTGGTGCCTGGCCGTGGTGGCCCACCTGCAGCTGTTCGACCGCCCGCCCGAGTCCCTCGAAACGGTTCCGGACCGGGATTCCGACCCGATCGGGGTGTCCGACGGGTCCGACCTGGCCAAAATGAGGTCATGACCGCGCCGGTGGAGGTGACCGAACCCGATCTCGACGAGGTCGTGGACGAGGACCGCCCCTGGGTGGTGGTGGTCTGGAACGATCCGATCAACCTGATGACCTACGTGGCCTACGTCTTCCGGAAGCTGTTCGGCTACAGCGAGGCCAAGGCGAACAAGCTCATGCTCGACGTCCACCACAAGGGGCGGGCCAACGTCTCGTCGGGGACCCGGACCGAGGCCGAGCGCGACGTCCACCGGCTCCACAGCCACGGCCTGTGGGCCACGATGGAGCACGACTAACCGGTCGGTCCCCCTATGGCCTTCTTTCGTCGACCACGGTTGTTCCGACGCACCAGGGACGGGTTCGCCGTCGAACTCGACCCCGAGATCAGGGTGTGGGTCCTGGGGTTGGCCCACCAACTGTCCGATCTGCTCGACGGGGACGGCGAGGAGCTCACCCGCCTCTTCCCCACCGCGTATCCCGACGATCCCGAGCGCGACGCCGGCTACCAGATCCTCTCCCGCCACCAGTTGATCGACAGCCGGCGGGAGGCCATCGCCCTCATGGAGGAGACGGTGGAGAAGTCGGTGCTGACCGAGGACGAGCTGTCGGCCTGGATGGGCATCGTCAACGACCTGCGATTGGTCCTCGGTACCCGACTCGACGTGAGCGAGGACGACGACGAGGTCGATCCCGACGACCCCGACGCCCCGCTCCACCTCCTCTACCACCAGCTGGGCTTCCTCCTGGGGGAGATCGTCGACGCCCTGACCGGGGCCCTTCCCCCACCCCGGGACGACGACGAGGCCTGAACGCCCGACCCGTCGTTCAGTCGAGGGGGTGGACGAACACGCCGGCCGTGCCGGGGCCGACGTTGGCCGCCACCGACGGGCCGACGCGGTAGCGGATGAGCTCGGCCACCAGGGGGCTCGCCTCCAGCCGGTGTTCCAGGGCCTCGGTCACGGGCCGGGTGGCGGGGTCGGCCAACCCGGAGGCGACCCGACGGCGGCCCGTACCGGCCAGCGTCACCTCGGCCATGGCCTCCACCGCCTGGTCGAGGGTGGTCACCTCCGCCACCACCCGAAGCTCGCCCCCGGCGTACTGCAGGACCGGGATCGGGCCCGACGGCGCGCCCTGGGCGACGGCGGTGTCGGAAGCCATCGGGGAAACGGGATCGAGCGTCTGGCCGAACCGGCCCGAGGCCCGGGCCAGCTCCAGAGCCTGGAGGATGAAGACGCTCTCGATCCGGGGGGCCAGATTCCGGGCGGCGTCGGCCGCCTCGGCGGCGTCGGCACCGCCCGCCAGGGCGTCGGCCGCAGCCAGGGCGCACAGCCCGACCCCGAACGAGGCCTGGCCGCTGTCGACCAGATGCACGTCGAGGTCGCAGTTGGCCGCCGCCAACCGGGCGCTGTCGTGGGTCCCGGAGTGGGCGGACCCGACGACCACCACCACCGCGGCGTCGGCCCCGGACCGGCGGGCGTGATCGTAGGCGGCCAGGAACCGTCCGGGGGAGGGTTGGGCCGTGGTCACGGTCGGGGCGGTCGGGGCGGCCACCAACTCGAAGAACCGGTCGGCGTCGAGGTCGACACCGTCGTCGTAGTCGACACCGTCGACGGTGACGGTCACGGGGACGACCAAGGCCCCGGTGGCGGTCACCAGGGTCGGGGGCAGGAGGGCGGTCGAGTCGACGATGAGGGCGGTGGTGCTCACTCCGACCTCAACCGGCGTCGTCCGCCCCGACTTCCGGATCGGCGCCGACCGGGTCGCCCGGTCCGGGCACGGGGTCCGGTGTCGGCCCGGGGCGGCGCATGGCGGCGACGAATCGGCTCAGGATCACGGCGCTCGACACCGCGGCCCCGATCGGGAGCGAGATGGTGGCCCGCTGGCCCCACCCGGCCGACCAGCCCCGACGCCACCACACCAGGGCCGACAGGACCCAGAGGGCGCAGGCGGCGGTGGTGGCGGCGAAGGCCCGGTGACGCCATCGGGCCGACACCGCGGTGGCCACGGCCACGAACAGGTCGAGAGGAAAGTAGGCGGGGAACGTGGCCAGCACCTGGCCCACACCGGTGGCCACTCCCTTGCCGCCCCGGAACCGACTCCAGACCGGGAAGCAGTGGCCGATGACGGCGGCACTGGCCCCGACCTGGGAACAAGCGGCTCCACCCAGGCCTCCACCCAGGCCTCCACCTAGGCCTCCACCCAGGCCTCGACCGAGCACGGCGGCCGCCGCGCCCTTGGCGATGTCGACCACGAGCACCACCGCCCCGAATCGTGGGCCGAGGACGGCGGCGGCGTTCACGGCTCCGGGGTTGCCGCTACCGGCGGTGCGGAGATCGGGACCGCCGGCGACCCGGGCCGCCACGTCGGCGCTGGGCACCGTCCCGAGGAGATAGCCGGCGACGGCGGAGGCCACGACGGCCAGCGGTCGGGAGTAGCGCATGGGCCCGCACCGTAATCGCGTATCGGGGTGGTGCTCGTGCCCCCAGGTGCTAAATTGGTCTGGCCTTGGAGCGAGAGCTCCCCTGCAAAGTCAGTGAGGTTTACCGGCCCCCATCGTTCAGTGGCCTAGGACACCTGCCTTTCACGCAGGCAACACGGGTTCGAATCCCGTTGGGGGTGCCAAGATCGCCGAGCGATCCTCAGTTCAAGGTCCTGTAGTGCAGTCTGGAGTGCACGCCGCCCTGTCAAGGCGGAGGTCGCGAGTTCAAATCTCGTCAGGACCGCGGGAACTCGCCCCCCGGGGCGGGTTCCGTTGGGTTTCGGCCCTGTGTCGACTCCCGCGGGAAACACGATCGAAGTCAGGGTCCCAGGGCCCCAGCCTCGATCCGACCCAACCCGGTCGGGTAGCTCAGTTGGCAGAGCGACCGCCTGAAAAGCGGTAGGTCACCGGATCGACGCCGGTCCCGACCACAACATCGAATTCCACCGTAAGGGCCCCTGTGAATCTCGCAGGGGCCCTTAATTGTTCGCGCATGCGGCCGTTCTTCTATATTGGTACCGGCAACAGCTAGGTAAGAAAGATCCAAAGGACGCATGGCAGCGAAAAAGAAACCGATGAGCAAGGACCACAAGGAGGCCCTCGCCGTGGGTCGAGCCGAGGGTCGTTCGGTACGGGCCTACCTCGAAGCCCTCGAGTCGAGCCGCCCCAAGCGGGGCCGTAAGCGCACCAAGGACACAATCAGCAACCGGATCGAGAAGATCGATGAGGAGTTGGAAGCCGCGGACCCCCTGCGTCGGCTGCAACTCACCCAGGAACGCCTCGATCTGGTCGAGGAGATCGCCACTATGGACACCGGCGTCGACCTGACGGCGCTGGAGGACGAGTTCGCCAAGGTGGCGAAGGGCTACGCCGAGCGGAAGGGCATCTCCTACGCCGCCTTCCGCCAGATCGGCGTCCCGGCCGCCGTACTCAAGCGGGCCGGTATCAGCCGAGCCGCCTGACACTATCGGTGGCCGTCCGGCCATCACCAACACAGTGCGTAATGAACGGGGCATCCAGAGTGGTGCCCCGTTCGCGTTGCGTGGCCACGGACTCGATTCAGCTCCGGACTTCGTCGCGATCGCCCAAAAACCGGACCAACCAGTCCTATTTTCCACCGACCGGTCAGACGATCTCCGCCCCACCGTAGTCGGCGGCGCCGAGGCGGCCGGCTCGCAGCTTCTCGACCCGGGCGCAGAACGCGGCTACTTGGTGGTCGATCGTGCCCAGGGCTCGGGCCGCTTGGTCGCTAATGGCCTGCAGCTCATCGCGACCTCCGGGGAACCGATCGTCAGAAGCCAAACGATCGAGCAGCAGGCCGCCGTCGCCCTCGCCTTCCCGCATTCGCAACGCTGCCGCGACGGCATGTTCCTTGATGACCTCGTGGGCCGTTTCCCGGCCGGTTCCCTGCCGCATGGCATGGACGAGCAGCCCGGTGGTGGCCAGGAACGGCAGATAACGGGCCAACTCGGCGTCGACCACACCGGGAAACACCCCAAATTCCCGAATGACGGCAAAGCTCGTCTCGTATAGACCGTCAAGGGCGAGGAACGAGTCAGGGAGAACGACACGTCGGACCACGGAGCAGGAAACGTCGCCCTCGTTCCACTGGTCGCCCGTGAGACCGGCGGCCATGGTGAGGTGCCCCTGCAGGATGGTGTGGAGGCCGTTCACCCGCTCACACGACCGGGTGTTCATCTTGTGGGGCATCGCCGACGAACCCACCTGACCGGGCCGGAACCCCTCGGTGGCCAGTTCGTGGCCGGCCATGAGCCGGATGCCGAGAGCCAGGTTGGCCGGAGCGGACGCCAGCTGGACCAGGGTGGCGACCACGGCGTAGTCGAGGGAACGGGGATAGACCTGACCGACCGCGCCGAGCACCCGTTCGAGACCGAGATGGGCGGCGACCCGGCGTTCCAGTTCGGCCACCGCCTCGGGACTGCCGAGCAGATCGAGTTGGTCCTGCTGGGATCCGACCGGACCCTTGATGCCTCGGAGGGCGAACCGCTCCTGGAGGTGGCGAAGCGCCTCGTGGGCGGCCAACAACTCCTCGCCAACCTGGGCCCATCGCTTGCCCACCGTCGTCGGCTGCGCCGGCACATTGTGGGTCCGACCCACGATCGTGGTGGTCGCATGGTGGGCCGCCTGCTCGGCCAAGCGGCTGAGCAGGGCCACGGTGCGGCGCTCGACCAGATCGAGGGCACGCCAGGTCAGTAGTTGTTCCACGTTCTCGGTCGCGTCCCGACTGGTCAGCCCCTTGTGGATCTCCTCGTGGCCGGCCAACGCGTTGAACTCGTCGATCCGGGCCTTCACGTCGTGGCGGGTCAACCGCTCGCGCTCGGCGATGGATCCGAGGTCGACATCGGCCAGGACCCGTCGGTAGGCGTCGACCGCGCCGTCGGCGGCCGGGAGACCGAGCTCGACCTGCGCCTCGAGGACGGCCACCCAGAGCTCGCGTTCGAGTCGGACCCGATTGACCGGCTCGAACAGGCCGGACATCTCGGCGCTGGCATACCGATCGGCCAGGACGTTGGGGATCACGGAAGCCTCCGACGGGGACCTCGCCGCGGCGCTCAAGGGCGTCCTGCCGACTGACGATGGGTGGTTGACGCCCGACGATCCAGTATGCCCGGAAGGCCCAATGAACGGCCGCTGCCACAACCACCACCTGGACGCCGCAACCGACGTCTGCGACAGCTGCTTCGGCGAGTTCTGCCCGGCCTGCCTACAGCGGCCGGGCGACCGTCGACTCCCGCTCTGTACCGACTGCGCCCTCATCGTGTCCGGCGTCAGGAACCGCCGACGGCTACGCGTCCTGGGCGATCGGAAGACGGCGTCCGAGCGACGTCGGGCCCTGGCCACCCGGCCGGCCGTCCCCGCCTCCCCCTTCCGGCCCTTCGACCTCATCGAACCGGACCTCGACGCCGACGCCGACGCCAACTCCGACCTCCACTCCGACCTCCTCCGACCTCCACTCCGACCTCCACCGGCGGTCGGGGGCGTCCGGAGCCGACCACGGTGAGCAAGGCGGGGCCGACCCGGTCGCCCAACCCGACGACGACGACCCGCGGTCCGGCGACGGGCCGCCGGCCGAGACCGACGCCGTGGTCCGTCTGATGGCGCTGCGGGACCGGGGCTCGGTGCCCGGGTCGGTTCCCGGAACCGACACCGGGACGGGCGAGCGGCAGCCGCAGCCCCCGATCACCTACCACCCGCCGAGCCGACCGGCGCCGGAGCCCGCCCCCGGCCGGCCCGACCCGATCGTGGCCCCGCAGCCCTCACCGACACCGGCCGCGGCCCACGGCCACGCCACGGTCTCGGCACCGCCACCACCGCCGGTACCGGCACCGGAACGCCCGGACCCGACCACGGCGTCGGCCCGCTCCGTGCCCCCGCCACCGCCGCCCCCGGGCCCCGTCCCACCCCCGCCGCAGGCCCAGGTGCCCGTCCGCGAGTCCGGGAACCCGACCCCGGCGCCGACCCCGGCATCGACCGGTTTCGGGACCGAGGCCGACGACCCGCAGCCGGGAGGAGGCGACACCATCGAGGAGCTCCTGGCCGAACTGGTCCCGCCCGAGGTCCTGGCCACCGAGCACATGCCACCGGTGCTGGCCCATCAGGGTTCCGACCCCGATCCTCGGCCGCAGCATCCGGCGCCCCCTCAACCGGGAGCAGCGTCGGCCCCCTCGGCCAACGCCGAAGAACCCACCGGGTCCGGCCCGGCGCCGATGGCCGATCCCCCCGGCGCCGCTCGGCCACCGTTCGCCCAGTGGCCTGCGCCTCGGGGCCCGCGCTCCCCCGTCGACACCCCGTTCCCCGACCGACCCGCGGCCAACCCGGCCCCCTCCCCGGCCCGGCCGGCCAGACCGGACGACGGCGACGGCGACGGCGGCGACGGCGAGCGCCACGGCGGCGGGACCGCCGACCCATCGGACAGCCCCGGGCCCAGGCGCCGAGCGGCCGACGACGATGCCCCCGGGCGACGGGCCACAGCCCCCATGATCGGCGAGGTGCACACCATCGGCGGTCGCCGGGAGGACGACCGGCGGACGGTGCCCGCCCCGGCCGCCGCTCCGGCCAGGGGGGCCGATGGCCGCCCCCAACCGAGCGAGGCGGACGTGCCGGACACCCCGGCGGCGCCGATCGCCCCGGGACGGGCCGTGGCCCACTTCGACGCCGACCGGCCCCCGCCCGCCCACCGGCGGACGCCGACCCGACCCACGGGGACCGACGACGTCGACCTACCGGACGAGCCCGACGCCGCGGGCTGACCGGCCGGACCCGAACGAGCCAGGGCCGAGCACCGACACCCGGGAACCGCGCCGGGGCCGAGCACCGAGGCCGAGAGGTAGGTGAGGCCGGACGGGGCCGAGGCGTGCTTCGGGCGGCCGAATCAGATCGAGTTGAAGTGCACGAACTGGTCGCGCCCGGGCCCGGTCGAGACCAGGGTGATGGGCACCCCGACCTGCTCCTCCAGGAGGGCCAGGTAGTCCTGGGCCGCCGGGGGGAGGTCGGTCCGTTCGGTGGCCGAGGTGAGGTCGGTCTGCCAACCCGGCAGCTCCTCGTAGACGGGCACGGCCTTGTGCACGTCGGACTGGTGGTACGGCAGGCGCTCGGTCCGCTCGCCGTCGATCTCGTAGGCAACGCAGACCTTGACCCGATCGAGTGAATCGAGCACGTCGAGCTTGGTCACAGCCAGTTCGGTCAGCGAGTTGATACGCACGGCGTGGCGCAACATGACGGCGTCGAACCACCCGGGACGGCGACGGCGGCCGGTGTTGGTCCCGTACTCGCGGCCCACGTCGACCATGGTGTCGCCCACCTCGTCGAACAGCTCGGTCGGGAACGGTCCGGCCCCGACCCGGGTCACGTAGGCCTTGGCGATGCCCAGGATGCGGTCGATGTGGCGGGGGCCGACACCGGCTCCCGTGCATGCGCCGCCGGCGGTGGGGTTGCTGGAGGTGACGAAGGGGTAGGTTCCGTGGTCGAGGTCGAGGAAGGTGGCCTGGGCCCCCTCGAACAGCACGTGCTGCCCTCCCTCGAGCGAGGTGTGGACGAGATCGATGGCGTCGCAGATGTGGGGCTCGAGCCGTTCCAGGCAGTCGGCCAGGATGCGGTCGGCCAGCTCGTCCGGGTCGACCGGCAGCCGGTTGAAGACCTTGGTCAGCACCCGGTTGGTGTGGTAGAGCGCATTCTCGATCTTCTGGCGGAAGATGCTCTCGTCGAGCAGGTCCTGAACCCGGAGACCGACCCGCATGGCCTTGTCGGCGTAGGCCGGGCCGATGCCCCGCTTGGTCGTCCCCAGCTTGGCCTTGCCCAGATGGCGCTCGTGCAGGGCGTCGAGCTGCTGGTGGTAGGGCAGGATGAGGTGGGCGGCGCCCGAGACCTTGATCCGGGACGTGTCGACCCCGCGCCGGGACAGCATGTCCATCTCATCCAGGAGCACGAAGGGGTCGACCACCACGCCGTTGCCGATGACGGGGACGATGTGGTCGTACAACACTCCGCTCGGTACGAGCTGCAGGGCGAAGGTCTCACCGTCGACCACCAGGGTGTGGCCGGCGTTGTGGCCCCCCTGGTAGCGGACCACCATCGACATCTCCTTGGCCAGGAGGTCGGTGAACTTCCCCTTGCCCTCGTCGCCCCACTGGGTTCCAACCACGATCGTCGCAGGCACGGATCAAGGCTACCCGGCTCCGAGGGTCCTGATCGGTGGCGTCCCTCCGAGGCCGATTCGATCACGATTCCCGGCCTGCCTAGGGTGGGTCGACCGTCGAGTCCGGGCGGTCGGCCCGGCCGGGAGCCAGGAGGTGCTGCCATGGGACCCATGGCGGAGGTGCGGGTCGTCGAGCTCGGACTGTGGATCGCCGGACCGTCGTGCGGGGGGATCCTGGCCGACTGGGGGGCGGAGGTGATCAAGGTCGAACCGTTGGCCGGGGACCCGTTCCGAAGCCTGGAATGGCTCTACCCCGACAGCATCAACCCCCCGTTCGAGCTCGACAACCGGGGTAAGCGGAGCATCGCCGTCGACATCACCACCGACGAGGGCTCGGCCCTGGTCCACGAGCTGCTGGCCGACGCCGACGTGTTCCTCACCAACTACCGCTCGGGTGGCCTGGAGCGGGCCGGCCTCGACCACGCCACCCTGACCGACCGCTACCCCCGCCTGGTCTACGCCCACGTGTCCGGCTACGGGCTGGAGGGTGACGAGCGGGACCGGGCCGCCTACGACGTGGGCGCCTTCTACAGCCGGGGCGGGATCGGGGCCGCCCTGACTCCCGACGGGGGCGACATCCCCTACCCCCGGGGTGGCATGGGTGACCACATGACGGGCCTGGCCGCCGCCGGTGGCGTGGCCGCCGCGCTCTTCGAACGGGAACGGAGCGGGCGGGGGCAGCTCGTGTCCACATCTCTGCTCCGTCTCGGGGCCTACATGCACGGCTGGGATCACAACGTGACGGCCCGCCTCGGCGTCGAGACCGAGCCCTGGACCCGGGCGGCGCCGCCCAACCCCCTCATAAACGGCTACCGGTGCGGGGACGGACGCTGGGTGTGGTTGTTGGGCATGGAGGCCGACCGGCACTGGCCCCAGGTGGTCCGGGCCCTCGGCCTCGAGGATCTGGAGCACGACGAGCGCTTCTGCTCGATCGAGGCCCGGCGGGACAACAACGCCGAGTTGGTGGCCCTGATGGACGCCGCCCTGGCCACCAGAGGCCGGGAGGAATGGGCCGAGGTCTTCGACCGTCACGACGTCTGGTGGGCTCGGGTCCAGACCACCCTCGACCTCCGCTCCGACCCCCAGGCCACCGCTGCCGGCTGCTACGTCCCGGCCCCGGTCGGCGATGGTCAGGAGGCCGAGATGGTGGCCTCCCCCGTCGACTTCGGGCGGACCGGGTGGTTCGTGCGGGAGCCGGCCCCCGAGCTGGGTCAGCACACCGAACTGGTCCTGATGGAACTGGGCAAGGAGTGGGACGAGATCGAGACCCTCAAGGCCCGGGGTGTGGTGCCGTGAGCTCCGGCCCGCCGAACCCGCCGACCTCCACCCGCACCGAGACCGAACCTAGGATTGCGTCGTGATCTGGTTGTTCCTGGCCTTCATCGTCCTCCCGGTGGTGGAGATCTACCTGATCACCCAGGTCGCGGGTCAGCTCGGGTGGGCCGAGACCATCTTCCTGGTGATCTTCGTCAGCCTGGCCGGGGCCTGGTTGGTGCGTCGGGAGGGGATCGGGGTCATCCGACGGCTCCAGGGCAGCCTCCAGGAGGCCCGGATGCCGACCCGGGAGCTGGCCGACGGGGCCATGATCTTCTTCGCCGCCGCCCTGATGCTGACCCCCGGGTTCCTGACCGACGCCCTGGGCCTGGCCCTGCTGATCCCACCCATGCGAGCCGTCCTCCGCCCGCCCGTCATCGCCTTCTTCCGCCGTCGGCTCCAGGTCCGGGTGTCGGGCCTGGCCGGTGGCCTCGGCGGTGATCTCGCAGGGGGGTTCGGTCCGGGAGGCGGTCCGTTCGGTCCCGGTGGGCCGGGCCGCGGTGACGTGTTCGACGTCGACGGCGAACACATCCGGACCGACCCCGAACCCGATCAGCCCCCGCCAGGCCCGGCCGGCGAGTTGGACTGAGCCGATTCCCGGGATCCCGGAGACCGGGTCGGCCCGGGGTCGGACCCCGGGCCGTGGCGATCAGCCCCCGATGCGATGGGGCCGGCAGATGGCGGTGGTGCAGGCCGGCGTGGTGAGCAGGTCGTCGAGCCCGTCGATGGGCCTGACCCACAGGCCGCTGTCGACTCGGACGGGCTCGCCGTCAGCCACCGGACGGGCCTGACGCTCGGGCGAGGGCTGGTCGCCGGTCTCGGGGTCCGAACCTCCGGACCCGGGATCGGAGCCGCCGGAACCGGGATCGCTCCCCCCGGACCCGGGGTCCGAGCCGCCTGAGCCGGGACCGGGGGTGGGCGACGGCGACGGGGTCGGGGTCGGATCGGTCCCGCCGGACCCGGGGTCGGGCGTCGGGGCGGTGGGCGTGGGCTGGTAGGCGTAGGCGTCGGGCACCACCAACTGCTCCTCGCCGTTGCGGGTCCGGACGCTGAGCTCCACCGTCTGGGGGTCGGTGACGGCCGGCGTGGCCACCACGATCCAGGTGTTGGTCTGGACATAGACGGTGCCCGGCTGCTGACCGAACCAGATGTTGGCCTCGGCGGGGAAGGTGCCGGTCACGGTGACGAAGTTCTCCATGCCGACCCATCCGCTGCGGGGGCTGATCGAGGTGATCGACCAGTCGCCGTTGACCGTCTCGACCGGACTCGTCGGCGTCGGCTGACTCGGCGACGGCGACGGACTCGGACTCGGCGACGGACTCGGACTCGGCGACGGACTCGGCGACGGCGGCGACGGGCTCGGCGACGGCGACGGGCTCGGCGACGGCGACGGGCTCGGCGACGGCGACGGACTCGGCGACGGACTCGGGCTCGGGCTCGGCGACGGCGACGGGCTCGGGCTCGGCGACGGACTCGGGCTCGGCGACGGCGACGGCGACGGCGACGGCGACGGCGACGGGCTCGGCGACGGACTCGGGCTCGGCGACGGCGACGGCGACGGGCTCGGGGATGAGCCCCCACCCGGCGTGGGGCTCGGGTTGCCGCCGGCGCTTGGCGAACCACCGCCTCCGGGCGACGGGCTCGGACTCGGTGACGGACTCGGGCTCGGCGACGGCGACGGCGACGGCGACGGCTCGGACTCGGACTCGGCGACGGCGACGGGCTCGGGGAGCCGCCCGGGTCGGGAGACGGGGACGGTGTGGGGTCGGTCGACGGGGTCGGGGATCCGGCCACGAACGGCACCACGAAGGCGTCGCCGATGCGGACCGTCGGGTCCTCCTCGAGCACGGCCTCGACCAGGAGGGCGTAGTTGCCGTCGGGGACGGCGGTGGCCAACTGCGACGTCAGCTGCCGCTCGGCCCCGAGGGTCACGGCGCCACCGTTGTCGGTCACGGTGGCCACGCCGTCGACGGCCACCGGGTGGTCGACGACGGCGTACACCCCGTCGGGCATGATGGTCAGGAGGGAGACGTCCCACCGGTGGGACGGATCGTAGAGCGGGTCGGCGGCATCGATCACCACCGTCGCCGACACCTGGTCCGGGTCGGACGCGGCCAGGTTCTCCACGATGACGGCCTCGCCGGGACCAGGGGTGACGCCGGCGCCGACGTCGGCCCCGACGGCCCGACCGGCGTTCAGGCGCATGGAGGTCGGGGTGTAGGCGGCCAGGGCGTCGGTCAGGTCACCGGTGCCGACGAGCCGATCGATCACGGCGGTGTCCGACAGGCCCGGGTTCTGGCTCAGGACCAGTGCCGCGGCCGCCGCCGTGGTGGGGGCGGCCTGGCTGGTGCCGCTCATGAAGTTGTACTGGGCCCCGGGCACCGTGGACAGGATGTACTCCCCGGGGGCGAAGAGGTCGACGGCGGTCCCGTAGTTGGAGAACCCGGCCTTGGTGTCGGCGGGCGACGACGCCCCGACGGTGAGCACGTTCTCGGCCTCGATGCTGGCCGGGTACACGGGGGCGTTGTCGAGGTTGACGTTGTCGTTGCCGGCCGCGATCACCAGGAGAACGCCGGCGTTCTCGGCGTACTGCACGGCGTCGACCATGGGGGTGACGGCCGCCAGCGGGGCTCCGGGGGAGGAGCCCAGGGACAGGTTCACCACGTCGGCCCCGTTGTCGACGGCGTAGCGGATGGCCTGGGCGATGGCCGAGGTGCTGATGGTGCCGGTGGCCGAGACGCTCAGGTCCATGATGCGGACGTCGGGAGCGAGGCCGGCGACCCCGGTCCCGTTGCCGGCCACGGCGGCGATGATGCCGGCGACGTGGGTCCCGTGGGGATGGTGGCCGGGGGTGAAGGGCTCGTTGTCCTGGGCCGCGAAGTCCCAACCGGCGCAGTCGTCCACGTACCCGTTGCCGTCGTCGTCGATGCCGTTGGTGCAGTCCTCGTCCTCGTTGACCCAGGACTGGCCGGCCAGGTCGGGGTGACTGAAGTCGACGCCCGAATCGACCACGGCAACCACCACACCGTCACCGGTGGTGGCGGTCCAGGCCTCGACCCCGTCCACATCGGCGTCGGCCGTCTGGTTGACCGGGATCACCCCCTCCAGGTTGGAGCCGGTGTTGTCGAGCAGCCACTGGTAGGGCTCGTAGGGGTCGTCGGCGAAGGTGACCGGCAGATCGTCGATGGCGGTCAGGGCTGGATCGTCGACCACCGACGGGTCGCTGGCCACCACGGCGAAGCTGCCGTCGCCGATGGCGGTGACCCGCTCCACCGCCTCGTTGGCGGCCAGGGCGTCGATCACGGGATGCCCGAACGAGGGGAGGTCCGGGTCGGGTCCGGTTTCGGCCTCCTCGCCCATCCCTGCGGCGGAGTCGAGCAGGAGTTCGGCGTCCGGGTCGTCGACGGCGACGAACGCCCCGTTGCGGTCGAGGTAGCCGGGACGCCCGTTGCGGAAGACCAGGGTGGGGGCGTCGCCCGCCTCGTCGATCCGGTCCCGATCGACGGTCCACCGGTCGACGGCGGCTTCGTCGGTCGTGCCGTCGTCCGGACCCGACGGGCCGGCGTCGACGACGATCGAGCCGTCGTCATTCGGGGTCACGATGAAGCGGTGGAGCCCGTCGTCATAGGGTTCGACAACCCGGGAGGGGGCGGCCAGCACGGCCGGAGGCGGCGGCAGGGCGTCCTCGTCGTCGGCCCCGCCGGGCACGATGCCGAGGACGCTGGATCCGAGGGCAAGCGCCGCACCGATGGCGGCGATCGGGGTGATGGCGTGGTGAGCCTTGATGACGTTCCCTCGCTTCAACTGTCGTCCGGCGACCCCGGTCCTGGGGCCAACCGTCCCATCGGCACAACCTGCGACAAGGCTTGAGACTCAGTTGCCTGCCTGTCGGCGGGACCCGGACCTTGGGCCCTCGAATCGAGGACGACCTAGGGTTGGCCGATGGCGCCTCACCCCCTCGAACTCTCGGCCCGCCTCATCGACAACGGCGACACCGACACCCAGCCCAACCGGGTGACCAACACCTTGAGCGAGCTGGCCGACGGTGTGGCCCTGGTCGAGTCGTTCAGCCACTGCCTGGTCGTCGACACCGGCGACGGGCTCGTGGCCTTCGACAGCTCGGGGGCCCGCAGTGGCCGGGCCGTGGTCGACGCCGTGCGCGCCTGGTCGGACGAGCCGATCGACACCCTCGTCTACACCCATGGCCACCTCGACCACGTGGGCGGCTCCCGCTCGTTCGCGGCCGAGGCCGAGGAGCGGAACCGACCCCGGCCCCGGGTCGTGGCCCACGCCAATGTGGAGCCCCGCTTCGACCGCTACGAGGCAACCTCGGGCTACAACACGACCATCAACCTCCGACAGTTCGGGGGAGCCGGGGTCCAGGCGGCGGCCGAGGCCCGGAGCCGACCCTTCCTCCCGCCGGGAACCCTGCGGCCCGACGTGACCTACGAGATCGAGCGGACCGAGACCGTGGGCTCCGACACGCTGCGGTTCCAGCACTGCCGGGGCGAGACCGACGACCACACGTGGACCTGGATCCCGGAACGGAAGCTGATCTCGGCCGGCGACCAGTTCATCTGGGTCTTCCCCAACTGCGGCAACCCCCAGAAGGTCCAGCGCTACCCCCGGGAGTGGGCCGAGTCGCTCCGGGCCATGGCCGCCACCGACGTCGAACTGTTCGTCCCGGCCCACGGCCTGCCCATCGCCGGTCACGACCGGATCGTGGGCTGCCTCTCCACGGTGGCCGACACCCTCGACCGGCTGGTCGACGACGTGGTCGAGGCCATGAACACCGGTGCCACGCTCGACGAGATCGTGCACTCGGTCCGGGTGCCCGACGAGACCCTGGCCCTCCCCTACCTGCGTCCGTTCTACGACGAGCCGGAGTTCGTGGTCCGCAACATCTGGCGCCTGTACGGCGGCTGGTGGGACGGCAACCCGGCCCGGCTCAAGCCGCCGGCCGATGCCCTGGTGGGGGCCGAGGTGGCGGCCCTGGCCGGCGGGGTCGAGGCGCTGATCGACCGGGCGGTGGAGTTGTCGGCGGCGGGTGACCACCGCCTGGCCTGCCAGCTCATCGAGTTCGCCGTGGCCGCCGAGCCCGAGTCGCACCCGGTGCACGAGGCGCGCGCAGCCGTCTACGCCGCTCGTCGGGGGGCCGAGACGTCGCTCATGGCCAAGGGGATCTACCGTTCCGCCGGTGCCGACTCCGAGGCCGTTCTCAGCGGCGAGGCCGGCGAGGTCCGCATGGTGCTCGACCTGGGCGTCGGGACCGACTGACCGCCGGGCGGGCCCCGGACGACGGCCGCTAGGGGCCGGGGCTCGGGATCGTGACGGTCAGGTCGGCCACGACCGGGCGGTGATCGGAGCCGAGGTCGGGCCCCACCCGCCGGTCGTCGACCCGTATCTCGTCCGACACCAGCACGTGGTCGATACCGATCATGCCGGTCACGGCCAGGGCCGACGGCCAGGTGCCGCGGAGCCCGAACCCGTCGGCCGAGTCCCGCAGGCCCGTCCGGTCGACCAGGCCACGGAACGGGGCCGACCACCGGGTGGCGTTGAGGTCGCCGACGATGAGTCGGGGTCCGTCATGGTCGTTGACGGTGTCCGCCGCCCACTCGAACTGCCGGTCGGCGGTCTCCGCATGGCCGCTGCTGATCGGGGGCAGGGTGTGGATGGCGATGACCTGCAGCGTCGAACCGTCGGGCCGGTCCAGGTCGACCTCGAGCAGGTAGATGGGGACGGACCAGTCGGTGGTCACGTCGGCCACCTCCACCACGGGCACGTCCAGACCGTCGGCGGCGTAGACCACCATGCCGAAGCTGTCTTCCCGGACGGTGCTGCGGCCCGAATCGAGGCGGCGGACACCGACGAGGCGATCATCGAGCACCCGAGCCCAACCTTGGTCGGCCTCCTGGATCACCAGGAGGTCGGCCTCCTGCTCGTTGAGCCAGGCGGCCGCCTCCTCGACGGCCGGGTTGCCGATCCGGGCGTTGAACTGCACGACGCGCAGCTCCGGGCCCGGGCCCGGCGGCTGCGTCGAGTCGACGACCAGGGGCACCAACGGGATCAGGTGCACCAGGCACGCGAGCCCGACGGGAACGGCCACGGCCACAGACCGGGCGGCGGCCGCCGCCACCGCAGCCAGCGCCAGGAGCCCGGCGTATTGGAGCCGATAGTGGCTCGCCAGGTCGAAGACCCAGAAGAACCGGCCGAGGAGCCCGATGATGGAGACGGCGACGACCATGGCGGCACCCGTGGCGACCAGACCCAGGAACACGGTCCGGACCGTCGGCGACGGGAGCCGCTCCACCACACCGGCGACCATGGGCGCCGAACGTACCAGGCTTGCCCGTCCCCCCGACCGCGGGCCCACTCCGGAGGTTGGATCGGTCGATCAGGCCACGTCGACGGTGAACTCGTCGCCTTCGGGGCCGTCGGCCCCCACGGTGACGGAAGCGTCGTCGCCGATCTTGCCGTCGAGGATGAGCGTGGCCAGCCGATCGGCCACCTCGGCCTGGATGACCCGCTTGAGGGGTCGGGCCCCGAAGGCCGGATCGTAGCCCAGGCGAGCCAGCAGACCCTTGGCCTCGTCGGTCACGGTGAGGGTGATGCTGCGGTCGGCCAGGCGGCGGGCCACCGACGCCAGCTGGATGTCGACGATGTCGACCAGGTCGGCCTCGGTCAGCTCGGCGAAGCGGACGATGTCGTCGACCCGGTTGATGAACTCGGGGCGGAAGAAGTCCTTGGGATCGCCGGGCAGGTTGGAGGTCATGATCAGCACCACGTTGGTGAAGTCCACGGTCCGGCCCTGGCCGTCGGTCAGGCGCCCGTCGTCCATGAGCTGGAGCAGCACGTTGAACACGTCGGGGTGGGCCTTCTCGACCTCGTCGAGCAGCACCACGGCATAGGGCCGACGGCGGACGGCCTCGGTCAACTGACCGCCCTGGTCGTAGCCGACGTAGCCGGGAGGGGCGCCGATGAGACGGCTCACCGTGTGCTTCTCCATGTACTCGCTCATGTCGAGGCGGATCATGGCCCGCTCGTCGTCGAACAGGAAGTCGGCCAGGGTCCGGGCCAGCTCGGTCTTGCCCACGCCGGTGGGGCCGAGGAACAGGAAGGTGCCGATGGGGCGGTTGGGGTCGGACAGGCCGGCCCGGCTGCGGCGGATGGCCCCGGCCACGGCCGACACGGCGTCGTCCTGGCCGATGACCCGCTGGTGCAGCTCCTCCTCCAGGCGCAGGAGCTTGGAGGCCTCGCCCTCCATGAGGCGGCTGACCGGCACTCCGGTCCAACGGCTGACGACCTCGGCGATGTCCTCGGTGTCGACCTCTTCCTTGAGCATGGTCTTCTCGCTCTGGAGCTCGGCCAGGGCGGCCGACGCCTCCTCCATCTGCTTCTCCAGCTCCGGGAGCTGGCCGTAGCGGATCTGGGCCGCCTTCTCCAGGTCGGACTCCCGCTCCACCGCCTGGCGGAGGGTCTCGTGCTCCTCCTTGAGGGCCTGGATCCGGCCGATGGCGTCCTTCTCGTTCTGCCAGTGCGCCTTCATGCCCGCCGACTGCTCCTGCAGGTCGGCCAGCTCCGACTCGAGCGTCCCGGCCCGGGCCTTCGACCGGTCGTCGCTCTCGGCCCCCAGGGCCACCAGCTCCATCTCGATCTGGCGGATGCGACGTTCGACCACGTCGATCTCGGTCGGGAGGGAGTCGATCTCGATGCGGAGCTTGGAGGCCGCCTCGTCCATCAGGTCGATGGCCTTGTCGGGCAGGAAGCGGCCGGTGAGGTAGCGGTCGGACAGGGTGGCCGCCGCCACCAGGGCCGAGTCCTGGATGCGGACACCGTGGTGGACCTCGTAGCGCTCCTTGAGTCCACGGAGGATGGCGATGGCCGACTCGACCGAGGGCTCGCCCACCAGCACCTGCTGGAAGCGGCGCTCGAGGGCCGGGTCCTTCTCGACGTACTGGCGGTACTCGTCGAGCGTGGTGGCGCCGACCATGCGCAGCTCACCGCGGGCCAGCATGGGCTTGATCATGTTGGAGGCGTCCATGGCCGAGTCACCCCCGGCCCCGGTGCCCACGATGGTGTGCATCTCGTCGATGAAGGTGATGACCTCGCCGTCGGCGTCGGTGATCTCCTTGAGCACGGCCTTGAGCCGCTCCTCGAACTCGCCCCGGAACTTGGCCCCGGCCAACATGGCCGAGATGTCGAGGGAGATGACCCGGCGGTTGCGCAGGCTCTCGGGCACGTCGCCCTCGATGACCCGCTGGGCCAGGCCTTCGACGATGGCCGTCTTGCCCACGCCGGGCTCGCCGATGAGGACCGGGTTGTTCTTGGTCCGGCGGCTGAGGACCTGGACCACCCGGCGGATCTCGTCGTCGCGGCCGATGACGGGGTCGAGCTTGCCGGCCCGGGCGTCCTCGGTGAGGTCGCGGCCGTAGCGCTCCAGAGCCTGGAACTGCTCCTCGGGGTTCTGCGACGTGACCCGATGCGAGCCCCGGACCTCCTGGAGGGCGGCCAGGAGCTGCTCCCGGGTCAGGTCGATCCGCTTGGCCGTGGGGCCGGCCGGATCGGGGTTGGCCAGGGCCAGCAGCAGATGCTCGGTCGAGAGGAAGTCGTCGCCCAGCTCGGCCCGGACGGCATCGGCGTCGGCCAGGACCCGGTTGGTCTGGCGGGAGAAGCGGGGCTCGGAGCCGTAGGCCTTGGGCAGGGCGTCCAGCGCCTTCTCGGTCTCGGCCCGCAGGGCGGCGGCCGGCCGCTCGACCTTGGTCAGCAGCGGGAGGACCACGCTCTCGGACTGCCCCAACAGGGCCGACAGCAGGTGGTCGGGCGTGACTTCGGGATGGGATTCGGCCCCGGCCCGCTCGACGGCGGCGGCCACGGCTTCCTGGGTCTTGATCGTCCACTTGTTGGGGTCAACAGCCATAGTGCCCTCCAGTTTATCCACAGGATCCTAAGTTGACAAGGATCGACTCAGGTTTTCTGATGCTCCAGTTTGGGGCTGCGGGCGCGGCGAACCCGGGCCCGCACCGGGCCCGGGGCTGCGCCGTCGGTCAGCTCCGCTTGCGACGGCGCTGGTAGACGGTGACGCTCTGCTTCACCGGGACGAGGTCGCGGCGGTGCTGACGCTCCACGTCGGCGATGGCCTGGGCCGTGGAGGCCTTCATGTCGGCCAACTCCTGGCGGAGGCGGGCCACCTCGGCCTCCAACTCCAGCACCCGCTTCACCCCGGCCAGGTTGAGACCACCCTCGGTCAGATCCTGGATCTTCTGCAGCTGGGCGATGTCGGCGTCGGAGTACCGGCGGCTGCCGCCACCGGTACGGGCGGGCATGACCAGGCCCTTGCGCTCGTAGATGCGCAGGGTCTGGGGATGCACGCCCGCCAACTCCGCCGCCACCGAGATCACATAGACGGCCCGCCGGTCATGGTCCTCGTTCATCACTCACCACACCACCCTCAGCTCTGCACCGGCTCCGTCAGATGATCGCGCGGTGAGCCGGGGGTTGCCGCCGCCAGAGCCTCGACGGCCCGGCGTTGCTCGTCGGTCAGGGTCGCCGGCACCTCGACCACCATCGTGACCAGCAGGTCGCCGGTCCCCTTGGCGTTCTGGACCCCACGACCCTTGACCCGGAAGGTCTTGCCCGAGGACGTACCGGCCGGCACCTTCAGGGTGACGGTTGCGCCGTCCATGGTCGGCACCTTCACGTTGGCCCCCAGGGCGGCCTCGGCAAAGGTGACGGGCACCTCGATCGTCAGGTTGGCCCCCCGCCGACCGAACAGGCGGTGCGGCGCCACCGACACCGTCACGTAGAGGTCGCCGGTGGGCCCACCGTTGCGACC
Source organism: Acidimicrobiales bacterium (assembly GCA_965263455.1). Lineage (GTDB taxonomy): Bacteria > Actinomycetota > Acidimicrobiia > Acidimicrobiales > SZUA-35 > CADEDH01. The sequence goes on along the minus strand of CBDHHN010000004.1, from coordinate 2,838,567 downwards.
CGGCGTGCCCCGGCCTTTGAGCTTGATCCGCTGCCCGTCCCGGACACCGGCCGGGATCCGAACCTTGACCTGGCGGGGCTTGCGTTCGATGCCGCTGCCCCGGCAGGTGGTACAGGGATCGACGATGACCTTGCCTCGGCCGCCGCACTGATCGCACGGCTGACTGAAGGAGAAGAAGCCCTGATTGTCGTCGAGGACGCCCCGCCCCCCGCACCGGGTGCAGGTCTGGGGCGTGGAGCCCGGGGCGGCGCCGGTTCCCCGACAGGTGCCACAGGCGGCGTCGGAGGTGAGGTGGACCGACGTCGTCACCCCGTCGATGGCCTCGTCGAAGCTCAGGTGGAGCGTCGCCTCGAGGTCATCGCCCCGGCGAGGCCCGCCGGCCCCGCCACCGCCGGGCCGCCCCCGGCCACCGCCGCCGAACATGCCGCCGAGCAGATCGGAGATGTCGCCGGTGTCGAACGGAAACCCGCCGGGTCCCGGCCCGCCGGCGCCGCCGGCCCCCCGGAAGGGACCCGAGGCCCCGAACCGGCGGACCTCGTCGTACTCCTTGCGCCGTTCGGAATCCCCGAGGACGTCGTAGGCCTCGGAGATCTCCTTGAACCGCTCCTCGGCCGCCGTGTCCCCCGGATTGGCGTCGGGATGGTACTGGCGGGCCAGCTTCTTGTAGGCCTTGCTCAGGTCCTTCTCCGAGGCATCGGACGAGACGCCCAACGTCTTGTAGAAGTCCTTGTCGAGCCAGTCGTGCTGGGGCATCGAACCTACCCCCGCACCCGGACCATGGCCGGCCGCACCACACGTCCCCGCCACCGGTACCCGGCCCGCATCACCTCGGCCACGACGGGGCCGGCCCCGTCGTCGCTCGGCTCGTGCATCACCGCATCGTGCAGAACGGGATCGAAGTCCTCGTCCTGACCGTCGATCCGGTCGAGGCCCTGCTTGGTCAACGTTTCGATGAGGGCCGATCGCACCGGCTCCACATCGGCCGCACCGTTGGCCACCGCCCCGTCACAGGCGTCGAGCACGGGCAGGATCTCGGCCACCAGCTTCTCGTTGGCCCGCTCCTTGGCATCGGCCTCGCGCTTGGCCACCGCCTTGCGGTAGTTCTCGAACTCGGCCTGGAGACGTCGCGAGGTGTCGAGGTACTGGTCCCGCTCGGCCGTGACCCGTTCCAGATCCTGGACCAGGTCCTCGACCGAGATGGGGGGCGACTCGTCCCCGCCGGCCTCGACCGGACCGGTGGCGCCGTCGGCGCCCTCGTCCTCGGCCTCACCGACGTCGTCGTCGGTGGCGCCGGGGATGCCGTCGAGGCTCGGCACCTCGGTCGAGGCGTCGCCGTCGTCAGCCGAGGCGCCGTCAGCCGAGGTGTTGTCGGCCGAGGTGTCGTCGGCCCACAGGATGTCATCGATGGGGGGCGGCTCGACGTCGGCCCCGGTGTCGTCGCCGGTGGCGGTGGACCCGTGGTCGTCGTCGGCCGCCCGCTGCGTGCCGGCAGGGCTCACGAGTTGCTCTGCTCGTCGTCGTCGATGATCTCGGCGTCGACGACCTCGTCATCGGAGGCGTCGGCATCGGGACCGCCACCACCGGCGGCGGCGTCGTTGGCCGCGGCCTGCTCGTAGAGCTTGGTGCTGACGGTCTGCGAGGCCTGCATCAGCTTCTCGGTGCCGTCCTTGATGGTCTCGATGTCGGTACCGGCGATGGCCGTCTTCAACTCGGCCAGGGCGTCCTCGACCGCCTGCTTCTCCTCGTCCGGGATGTTGTCCACGTCCTTGAGCAGCTTCTCGGTCTGGTAGACGAGCGAGTCGGCGTTGTTGCGAACCTCGGCCTCCTCGCGACGCTGGCGATCCTCCTCGGCGTGGGCCTCGGCGTCCTTGATCATCTGGTCGATGTCGTCCTTGGACAGGGTCGACTGGCCGGTGATGGTGATCGACTGCTCCTTGTCGGTGGCCCGGTCCTTGGCCGACACGTGGACGATGCCGTTGGCGTCGATGTCGAAGGTGACCTCGATCTGGGGCACACCACGGGGGGCCGGGGGCAGGTCGACGAGCTGGAACTTGCCCAGCGTCTTGTTGTACATCGCCATGTCGCGCTCGCCCTGGAGCACGTGGATCTCGACCGAGGGCTGGTTGTCGTCGGCGGTGGTGAAGGTCTCGGTCCGGCGGGTGGGGATGGTCGTGTTGCGCTCGATGAGCTTGTGCATGACCTGACCCTTGGTCTCGATGCCGAGCGAGAGCGGGGTCACGTCGAGCAGGAGGACGTCCTTGACGTCACCCTTGAGCACGCCGGCCTGGATGGCGGCGCCGACGGCGACCACCTCGTCGGGGTTGACCGACTTGTTGGCCTCCTTGCCCGCCATCGACTCGACCAGTTCGACCACGGCCGGCATCCGGGTGGAGCCGCCGACGAGGACCACGTGGTCGATGTCGCCGTGCTTGAGTCCGGCATCGGACAGGGCGGCCTCGACCGGCTTCTTGACCCGGTCGAGCAGGCCCGAGGTCAGCTCCTGGAACTTGGCCCGACTCAGGTCGAGCTCCAGGTGCAGGGGGCCCTCGGGGGTGGCGGTGACGAAGGGCAGGTTGATGCTGGTGCTCTGCACCTGCGACAGCTCGATCTTGGCCTTCTCGGCCGCCTCCTTGAGCCGCTGGGCCGCCATCTTGTCGTTGGCCAGGTCGACGCCGTGGGAGTTCTTGAACTCGGTCACCATCCAGTCGATGATCGCCTGGTCCCAGTCGTCGCCACCGAGGCTGGTGTCACCCGAGGTGCTCTTGACCTCGAAGATGCCGTCGCCGATCTCGAGGATCGAGACGTCGAAGGTGCCGCCACCGAGGTCGAAGACGAGGATGGTCTGGTCGGCCGTCTCCGACTTGTCGAGACCGTAGGCCAGCGCGGCCGCCGTCGGCTCGTTGATGATGCGGAGGACCTCGAGCCCGGCGATCTGGCCCGCTTCCTTGGTCGCCGTGCGCTGGGCGTCGTCGAAGTAGGCGGGGACGGTGATGACGGCCTGGGTCACGGTGTCGCCCAGGTAGGCCTCGGCGTCGCGCTTGAGCTTCATCAGGGTCCGGGCGCTGACCTCCTGGGAGGTGTAGCCCTTGCCGTCGATCTCGGTCTTCCAGTTCGTGCCCATGTGGCGCTTGACCGAGCGGATGGTGCGGTCGGGGTTGGTGATGGCCTGACGCTTGGCCACCTCGCCCACGAGGACCTCGCCGTCCTTGCCGAAGGCGACGACGGACGGGGTGGTGCGGGAGCCCTCGGCGTTGGGGATCACCACCGGCTCGCCACCCTCGAGGGCGGCGACGACCGAGTTGGTGGTTCCGAGGTCGATTCCTACGGCCTTTGGCATCTCAGGTTTCTCCTGGTTGGGAAGGGGTTTCGACCGCCCGGGTGGCGGTCCTCGCCGTCTGGCGTTCCTGTGGTGTCACCCAGTTGTAGCGAGACTATGGACCGAACGATACATAGTTGAGTGCATGATTGGCAACTTTGTTGCCGGTGCTGTTCCGTAGGGTGGCGGCGGTCACGTCGACTACCGATCGGTTCGAGGCTCGCGATAGAACTGCTGGAATCGCAGCCCCCATCGCCCAACCCTCCTCGACGCCGTCCTCCTCGTCTTCGTCCTCGTCCTCGTCTTCTTCGTCTTCGTCTTCGTCGCCGCCGACCTCCGGACCGGGTTCGGCCCGGGCACCCGGCTCCGACGGCAGCGGCTGGCGGCTGATCCGTCAGGTCATGGTCGAGCAGCGCTGGTGGCTGGCCGGCGGCATGGTGGTGGCCGTCCTGTGGACCGCGGGCCGAGTGGCGGTGCCGTGGCTGGTCCAGCGGGCCATCGACGACGGCATCGACGGTGACGGGGCCCTGATGCCGTGGGTGCTGGTCATCGTGGCCGCCGGTGTGGTCTCGGGCGTGTTCACCGGCCTCCGTCGCCTGCTGGCCTTCCGTACCGCCCGCCAGGTCGAGGCCGGACTGCGGCGCCGGATCTTCGCCCACGTCCAGCGGCTGCACTTCGGCTTCCACGACCGGATCCAGACCGGCGATCTGATGAGCCGGGCCAACACCGATCTGCAACAGTTCCAGAACCTGTTCACGATGATGCCGGTCACCGCCGGCAACCTGGCCGTCGTCAGCGTCGTGGCCTTCCTGCTGTTCACCACCAACGCCGGGCTGGCCGCGCTGTCGTTGGCCTTCCTCCCCCTGGTGACCGTCCTCGGGCGTCGCTTCGGCCGCCGGCTCCATCCCGAGGTGATGGCCATCCAGACCGAGTCGGCCCAGCTGGCCTCGGTGGTCGAGGAGTCGGTGGCCGGGGTCCGGGTCATCAAGGGGTTCGGGGCCGAGCGACTCCAGGCCGGGGCCCTGGCGGTGGAGGCCGACGACGTCCACGACGCCGCCCTTCGGGCTTCCGCCGTCCGGGCCCGGTTCCTGCCGCTCCTCGAACTGCTCCCCAACCTCGGCCTGGTGGTCGTGCTGTGGCGGGGCGGCGGCCTCGTGCTCGACGGCGAGATGACCGTGGGTGAACTGGTCAGCTTCAACATCTACCTGGCCATGCTCATCCAGCCCCTGCGGATGCTGGGCATGATCATCGCCAACGCCCAGCGGGCCTCGGCCGCCGGCCAGCGGATCCAGTCGGTGCTGGAAGCCGAGTCGGCCGTGATCGACCGGCCACGGCCCGACACCCTCCCCCGACTCGACCGCCCGGGCCGTGTCCGCTTCCGCAACGTCACCTTCTCCTACCCCGGGACCACCTCCGGCCCGCCCCTCGGCGACGGGGCGGGCCCCGTCCTCGACGGGCTCGACCTCGACATCGCCGCCGGGGAGACGGTGGCCCTGGTCGGAGCCACCGGATCGGGCAAGTCGACCGTGGCCCGGCTCCTGCCCCGGTTCTACGACCTCGATCGGGGCGAGATCACCATCGACGGGGTCGACGTCAGCACGGTGCGCCTGGAGGAGCTGCGCACGGCCGTCGGGCTGGTGTTCGAGGAGACCTTCCTGTTCGGGGCCACCATCGCCGACAACATCGCCTTCGCCCAACCCGATGCCGACCGGACCGCGATCGTGGAGGCGGCCCAACTGGCCGGAGCCCACGACTTCATCACCGAACTCGACGACGGCTACGACACCGTCGTGGGTGAACGGGGGTACTCGCTGTCGGGCGGCCAGCGGCAGCGCATCGCCATCGCCCGGGCCGCCCTCGGCCGACCCCGGGTCCTGATCCTGGACGACGCCACCTCAGCCGTGGATCCGACCAAGGAGCACGAGATCCGCGACGCCCTGACCGAGATCGTGGGCCGCCGAACCACGATCGTGATCGCCCACCGACCGGCCACCATCGCCCTGGCCGACCGGGTGCTGCTCCTCGACGGGGGCCGGGTGGCCGACGAGGGCACCCACGCCGAGTTGCTGGCCCGCTCCCCCCGCTACCGCCAGGTCCTGGCCGCAGTCGAAACGGCACCCGCCGCCGCCGAACCCACGGACCAGGTGCCGGTGGAGACGAACCATGGACCGGGAGGCGGCGCCTGATGGCGGGCTGGCTGGCGGCCGGGGTCTCGGAGGAGGACCAACTCGACCTGGCCGAGACGGGCCGAGTCCTCCGGCGCACGGCCCGCATGCTGGGGCCCTACCGCCGCCAGGCCCTGGTGGCGGTGTTGTTGCTGGTGCTGTGGACCACCGCCCTGCTGGCCGGGCCGGTCCTGGTGCGGACCGCCATCGACCAGGGCATCCGTCAGGGAGACCGGACCGTGGTCGACCGGGCCGTCCTCGGCTACCTGGTGGCGGCGGTGGTGGCCTACGGGTCGTACCGCCTGGGCATCCTCAACCTGGCCCGCGTGGGCGAACGGTTCCTGCGCGACCTGCGCAACCGGGTCTTCGACCGGATCGTCAACCAGTCCATGCCCTACTACGACCGGACCCAGGCCGGCGTGATCGTCTCCCGCATGACGTCCGACGTCGACTCCCTGGCCGAGCTGGTCCAGTACGGGCTGCTGATGTTCATCTCGGCCTCACTCCTGCTCAGCCTGTCGCTCGTGCTGCTGTTCCTGCTCAGCTGGCAACTCGCCCTGGTACTGCTGGTCGTCGTTCCCGTCCTGGTACCGGCGTCGCGCAAGTTCCAGCGGGACTCCAACGACGCCTACCTGCGGGTCCGGGACGAGATCGCCTCCACCCTGTCGGCCCTCCAGGAGGGATTCTCGGGGGTCCGGGTGGTACAGGCCTTCGCCCGGGAGGAGGTGGAGGCCCGCCGGTTCACCGAGACCGACGAGCGGCTCTTCCGGTCCCACATGCGCTCGGTCCGGGTCGCGGCCTGGTACCTGCCCATCGTCGACTTCAGCGGCGTGCTCACCACGGCCATCGCCGTCGGGGTCGGCGGTCTGCTCGTGCGGGACGGGCGGATGACCCTGGGCACCGTGGCCGCCTTCGTGCTTCTGCTGTCGAACCTGTTCGAGCCGGTCCAGCAGCTCAGCCAGCTGTTCAACATGCTGCAGTCGGGCACCGCCTCGCTGGCCAAGCTGTACGGCGTGATCGACGCCCCGGCCGAGGTGGCCGAGCCCACCGAGTCCCAACCGCTGCCGGCCCACGGCCCGCTCACGGTGGAGGGCGTGTCGTTCGCCTACGGCGACGGACCTCGGGTGTTGTCCGAGGTCGACCTGGAGGTCAGCCCGGGCGAGCGCCTGGCCCTGGTGGGGCCGACCGGGGCCGGCAAGTCGACCCTGGCCAAGCTGATGGCCCGGCTCTACGACCCGACCGAGGGCCGGGTCGCCTTCGGTGGCGTCGACCTGCGGGAGACCTCGATCGCCGGGCTGCGGGAGCGGATCGTGGTCGTCCCCCAGGAGGGGTTCCTGTTCGCCGGGACGGTGGCCGACAACATCCGCCTGGCCCGGGCCGGGGCCGGCGAGGACGAGGTGGTCGAGGCCCTGAACCGCATCGGGGCCTGGGATCGGATCTCCCGGCTCCCCGACGGCATCCACACCGTCGTCCGTGAGCGCGGCTCGCGCCTGTCGGCCGGGGAGCGCCAGCTGGTGTCGCTGGCCCGGGCGGCCATGGTCGACCCCGCCGTCCTCGTCCTCGACGAGGCCACGTCCAGCCTCGACCCCGGCACCGAGGCCCTGGTCGAGGGGGCCATGGAGGCCCTGATGGCCGACCGCACCGTGATCGTGATCGCCCACCGCCTCACCACCTCCGAGCGGGCCGACCGGGTCGGCGTCGTCGACGGCGGCCGGCTGGTGGAGCTGGGCACCCACGACGAGCTTGTGGCCGCCGGCGGCGCCTACACCGACCTCTTCGCCGCCTGGCAGCGGGGCCTGAGCGCCACCGGCCGCTGAACGCCGCCTGCTCCCCTGACCCCACCCTGACCTCACATCCACCCGCCTCGACCACCGAACCCCCCCCCACGAAGGAGCACCCCCCGACCATGGACCTGACCTACTCCTCCGAGGCCGACGAGTTCCGGGCCGAGGTCCGGGCCTTCTTCGCCCAGGCCCTCCCCGAGGGTTGGCGCGGCATCGGGGCCCTGCCCACCGACGAGGCGGCGGCCTTCACCGAGCAGTGGCGAGCCCAGCTCCACGAACAGCGGTACCTGGCTCCGCAGTGGCCGGAGCAGTACGGGGGTGGCGGGCTCACGCCGATGGAGAACGTGGTGCTGGCCGAGGAGTTGACGCGGGCCGGGCTGCCCCGAGGCGGCCCCAACGACCCGATGAGCATCACCATGCTCGGCAACACCATGCTGCGACTCGGCACCGAGGAGCAGAAGCGTCACTACCTGCCCCGGATCCTGTCGGGCGAGGACCGCTGGTGCCAGGGCTACAGCGAGCCGGCGGCCGGCAGCGACCTGGGCAACCTGGGTTGCCGGGCCGTGCTCGACGGCGACGAGTGGATCATCAACGGCCAGAAGATCTGGACCTCGGCCGGGACCACGGCCAACCACATCTTCGTCCTGGCCCGGACCGACCCCACGGCCCGCAAGCACCGCGGCATCACCTTCCTGCTCGTCGACATGCGCCAGCCCGGCGTCGAGGTCCGCCCCATCGAGATGATAGGCGGTGGCTCCCACTTCACCGAGACCTACTTCACCGACGCCCGGTGTCCCCGAGAGCACGTGCTGGGCGAGGTCGACGGCGGGTGGGCCGTGGCCATGGCCCTGCTCGGCAACGAGCGGGGAGCCGGTGCCGCCGTCAACAGTCTGCGGTTCGCCGACGAACTCCAGCGCCTGATCGCCCTGGCCAAGGACCGGGGCGCCACGTCCGACCCGCTGGTCCGCCAGCGTCTGGCCCACGCCCACACCCAGGTCGAGATCATGCGGTACCGGGGCTACCAGGCCCTGACCCGGTTCCTCCAGGGCCTGCCCCCGGGGCCGGAATCGTCAGTCGGGAAGCTGTTCTGGAGCCACTACCACCAGGAAGTGACCGAACTGGCCCTCGACGTGCTCGGTGCCGACGCCCTCGTCACCGAGGGCCGGGCCCCCGACACCCCGTTCTCGGCCGCCCCTCCGGGCTCCCCCGACGACAGCGCCAACTGGCTCGGCGCCTTCTACAACGGCCGAGCCGGCACCCTCTACGCCGGGACCAGCGAGGTCCAACGGGGCATCGTGGGCGAGCAGGTCCTCGGGTTACCCAAGGAACCGCGGGCCGACGGCGGGCCGTGGAACGAGATTCCCGGCCACGGCTAGCCTCGCGCCCGTGCTCGACCCCATCGCCACCGATCTCGACTTCTCGCCCCTGCACCAACGCCTGCAGTGGTACATCGACGAGGAGATCATCCCCTTCTGCACCTCGGTGGTGCTGCGGGGCACCGACGTCATCGAGGCCACCTACCTGTCGGGCTCCAAGCCCGCCACCACGGTCGGTCCCGACTCGATCTTCCGCATGCACTCCAGCACCAAGCTGGCCACCTCGGTCGTGGCCATGATGCTGTGGGAGGAGGGCCGCTTCGCCCTCGACGACCCGCTCGAGACCCACCTGCCGGAGTTCGCCGACATGACCGTGCTGCGCCCCGACGCGGCCTCGGCCGATGACGTCGAACCGGCTGAGGGGCCGATCCGGATCAATCAGATCCTGAGCCACAGCTCCGGACTGTCGTACGGGTTCGTCGAGCCCGACGCCCTCATCGACAAGACCTACTCCGCCGCCGGCCTCAACCCCCTGCTGCTGAAGGGCCACGATCTGGCGTCGTTGTGCCAGGCCCTCGGTGGGCTGCCACTGGCCTACCAGCCGGGCACGAGCTGGCGCTACAGCTTCGCCACCGACGTGACCGCCCGCCTCATCGAGGTGCTGACCGGACAGCGGTTCGACCAGGCGTTGCAGGAGCGGCTGTTCCGCCCCCTGGGCATGGTCGACACCGACTTCTGGGTCCCGGGGGCCAAGCGTGATCGCCTGTTGACCATGTTCCTCCCCGCCGACCCGCTGGCACCGATGACGCCGGGACTGTCGCCCCTGCCCTTGGAGCCCGAGGCCGACGGTCCGCCCCGGTTCCTGTCGGGGGGCGGGGGGCTGTTCTCGACCGTGGTCGACTACATCGCCTTCATGCGCATGCTGCGCAACCAGGGCCAGTGGGACGGCCACCGCTACCTCCAGCCCGAGACGCTGGCCATGATGCGGACCAACCAGTTGGCCGAGGGGGTCGGCGTCCGCTTCCCCACCTGGCACATGCCCGACACCACGTTCGGGCTCGGGTTCGCCCTGAAGGAGGGGCCGGCCCGGGGTGAACCGGCCGCCGCCGTGGGCGAGTACCACTGGGGCGGCATGGCCGGGACCCACTTCTGGCTGGCGCCGCAGGCCGACGTCGTCGGCATCTGCATGACCCAGCGCATGCCCGGCTTCTGGCACCCCTTCAGCCAGGACTTCAAGCGACTGGTCTACGAGACCGTGGCCTGAGCCTCGACCGGGTTGCTGCGGAGCTGGCGACACCGCGGCCGCTCGTAGCAAGATCGGAGCCTGAACAGGGAGCCGACTGGGGGGTCGTCGAATGCTCGGGCCATATCGGGTACTGGATCTATGCGACGAGCGGGGATGGTTCGCCGGCTTCATGCTGGCCCACATGGGGGCCGACGTCGTCCTGTGTGAGCCCGAGGGCGGCTGGCCCCGGGGCTACCACCATGAGGCCTACAACCGGGGGAAGCGCTCGGTGGTGGTGACCGACGCCGACCAGGTGGCGGCCCTGGCCGCCGACGCCGACATCGTGTTCCACAACCACGGGCTCCCCTTCGAGGTCGACCTGACCGCGCTCCGCGCCACCAACCCGCGGCTGATCACGGTCTCGGTCACCCCCTGGGGCGAGACCGGCCCCAAGGTCGACTGGCTGGCCGACGACCTCACCCTGTTCGCCTCCAGCGGGCAGCTCATCGTGACCGGCGATTCCGACCGACCGCCGGTCCGCATCGCCGTGCCCCAGGCCTGGCTCCACGGGGCGGCCCAGGCCGCCGTCGGGGCCCAGGTCGCCCTCGAACATCGGATCCGGACCGGCCGGGGTCAACACGTCGACGTGTCGACCCAGCAGGCGGTGTGCGAGACGGCGCTGTCGGCCGTGCTCTACGCCCCGGCCGGGCTGGAGGAGGTCCGTCGGGAGGCGGGTGGCATCGCGGTCGGGCCGGTCCTGCTGCGCAGCATCTATCCCTGCCAGGACGGCTACGTCGTCATCACCATCGCCTTCGGGCCCATGATCGGGCCCATGTTCCGCCGCTTCCTGGTGTGGGCCAACGAGGAGGGCTTCTGCTCCCAGGAGCTGCTCGACAAGGACTGGGTCGACTTCCCGATCCACATCCAGACCGGTGAGGAGAAGGTCGAAGTCCTCAATGACGTCATGGACGTGGTGGCCGCCTTCACCGCCACCAAGACCAAGGCCGAACTCCAGGAACGGGGCCTGCGGGACAGCCTGCTGATCTGCCCGGTCAACAACCTGCAGGACGTGCTCGACAGCCCCCAACTGGCCGACCGGGAATTCTGGGACACCCACGACGGGGTCCGCTTCCCGGGTCGGATGGTGGCGGCCGGCGCCACACCGTTGCCGGCTCGGGATCCGGCCCCGACCCCGGGCCAGCATCAGGAACCCGACGCCCATGCTCCCGACCCGGGGCTGGAGGCGTTGCGGGCGGTGTCGGTCACACTGCCCGAGGGGTCGCCAACCGATCGGCCGTTGGCCGGTTTGAAGGTGGCCGACCTGGCGTGGGTGGCGGCGGCGCCCCTGGCCACCAAGATCCTGGCCCACTGGGGGGCCGAGGTGATCCGGGTCGAGTCGCAGAACCGGCCGTGTCTGCTTCGGGGCGCCCTGGGCCATCGCGACGACATCCCCGAGCAGGAGAACGCCATCGCCTGGCATGCGGTCAACGCCAACAAGAAGACGATCGCCCTCGACCTGTCGAAGGAGGAGGCCCGCCAGGTCGTACGGGACCTGGCCGCATGGGCCGACGTCGTGACCGAGTCGTTCACCCCCGGGACCCTGGCCAAGCTGGGCCTGGGCTACGACACGCTGTCGACCATCAACCCCGAACTGATCATGGTGTCGAGCTGTGTGATGGGGCAGACCGGCCCGTTCCGGGACTTCGCCGGGTTCGGCAACATGGCGGCCTCGGTCGCCGGGTTCTTCGACATCACCGGTTGGGCCGACCGGGGCCCGGCCGGGCCCTACCTGGCCTACACCGACTACTGCTCACCCCGGTTCACGGTCAGCGCCCTGCTGTCGGCCCTCGACCACCGGCGCCGGACCGGGCAGGGCCAGCACCTCGACTTCTCCCAGATGGAGGCGGCCGTCCACTTCCTGACTCCGGCCCTCCTCGAACTGCAGGACACCGGGAACCTGCGGTCCCGCCGGGGCAACGACGACGACCGCCTGGTGCCCCACGGCGTCTACGCCACCGCCGGGGACGACCAGTGGATCGCCATCGCCATCGGCGATGACGACCAGTGGCGGGCTCTGTGCTCGGAGATGCGGCGGAACGATCTGGCCGACCTCGACACTGCGGCCCGGCGGGCCCGCCAGGCCGAACTGGACGAGGTCGTCTCCGGTTGGGTGGCGATCCAGGACGGGCAGGGGCTGATGTACCGGCTCCAGGCCCACGGTGTGAACGCCCACCACGTGCAGAACTCGGGGGCGTGCATGAACGACCCCCAACTGATCCACCGCAACCACTTCGAGTGGCGGCCCCACGGGTTCGCCGGGACCACCGTGGTCGATGCCATGCCCTACACCCTGTCGGAGGCCCACAACGGGTTCGACTGGGCCGGCCCGACCTACGGTGAGCACACCATGGAGGTGCTCACCGAGATCCTGGGCTACGACGGCGACCGGGTGGCCGAGCTCGCCATCGCCGAGGCGCTGGAGTAGCCGGCCTGCCGTTGACGGCCGGGCCCGGCGGTGCCGCTAGTCGAAGCTGAGCAGGCTGGGCTGATAGTCGTCGGGGGCGGAGAAGCCGAGCAGGTTGAGGACGGTGGCGGCCACGTGGCTCAGCCCGGCGTCCTCCGGCGGCTCCATGGCGTAGTCACCGTCGTGGCCGGGATCGTGGATGACGAAGGGCACCGGACTGAGCGTGTGGGAGGTGAAGGGCACCCGCTCGCCACTCTTCTCGGTGAACATGACGTCGGCGTTGCCGTGGTCGGCGGTGTAGATCAGGACACCGCCCAACTCCTCGATGACGGCCTTGAGCCGGATCATGCACTCCTCGACGACCTCCATGGCCTCGATGGTGGCGTCGAGCACGCCGGTGTGGCCCACCATGTCGCCGTTGGCGAAGTTGAGGCGACCCCACCGGTAGTCGCCGCTGCGGAGTAGTTCGATGGTCCGGTCGGTGATCTCGCGGGCCTTCATGCCCGGGGCCTTGTTGAATTCGACGTTGTCGGACGGGATCTCGACGTAGGTCTCGAGCGACTCGTCGAGGTAGCCGGAGCGGTTGCCGTTCCAGAAATAGGTGACGTGGCCGTACTTCTGGGTTTCGCTGATGGCGAACCCCGTCACGCCCTCGGCCACCAGGTACTCGCCCATGGTCCGATCGATGGCGGGCGGGTCGACCAGATACTGCTTGGGGACGAAGGCGTCGCCGTCGTACTGGAGCATCCCGGCATAGAACACCTCGGGATGGGGTCGACCGTCGGCCGAGGTGCGGTCGAAGGGGGTGAAGTCGGGCTCCTCGTAGGCCCGGGAGATCTCGATGGCCCGGTCGCCCCGGAAGTTGTACATGAGCACGGCATCCCCGTCGACCATCGGTCCAACCGGGGCGCCGGTGTCGTCGACGATCACGAAGGCGTCGAGGTACTGATCGCCGTCGTCGGACTCGGCGTACATGGTCTCGACCGCCTCGGTGGCCGAGGCGAAGGTTCGGGCCTGGCCGTGGGTGTGGCAGTCGTAGCCTCGCTTGACCATGTCCCAGTCGGCCTCGTAGCGGTCCATGGTGATGGTCATGCGGCCGCCGCCGGAGGCGATGCGGTAGTCGACGCCATGGGTGGCGTTGAGCTCGGCCAGGACGTCCTCGGTGGCGGCCAGGTAACCCAGGGCGGAACGGGGGGCCACGTCGCGCCCGTCGAGCAGCACGTGGACCCGGGCCCGGTTCACGCCTTCGGCCGCGGCCTGGCGGAGGAGGGCGTAGAGGTGGTCGGTGTGGGCGTGGACGTTGCCGTCGGAGTGGAGCCCGACCAGGTGGAGGGTGCCGGTGGTGGCCTGGGCGATGGCGGCCTGCCAGACGGGTGAGCGGTACAGGCTGCCGTCGGCCAGGGCCTGGTTCACCAGCTTGGCCCCCTGGGCGAAGATGCGGCCGGCGCCGAGCGCGTTGTGGCCGACCTCGCTGTTGCCCATGTCGTCGTCGGTGGGCAACCCCACGGCGGTGCCGTGGGCCCGGAGCCGGGTCGACAGGGGCGAGTCGACCAGGGCGTCGAGGGTCGGGGTGTGGGCCAGGGTGACGGCGTTGCTGGCCGAGGGCGGAGCGATGCCCACCCCGTCGGCCACCACGAGGAGAAGGGGGCCGGGCCGGCCCTCGAACGACGGGTGACGCTCCAGATGCAGGTCCATGGGCCCCAGGCTAGTGGCCCCGCCGAGGCCCCTCCTCCACCGCGCTGACCAGCCCAAATGCCACGTCGGTGGGTGAAGTCACCCGCGGTCGGGGAGGGCCGGAGGGCCCGCCGGGGGGAGCGGGTCGTCTCTCGTGGCCATGCATCGGCATCCATACGGTCACAGGTTCATGAAGGGACCTCGACGGTGCGGGTGATCAACATGATGCTGGTTCTCATGATCGCCGTTCTCGTGCTCACGATCGTGGCCACCGGAACCGCCACCCACTCCAGCCTTGTGCGCCAGTCGGGAAGCCCGACCTTCCCCGCCCCGGGCACGCCGGTCCGGTCACCCTCGGCCGACGCCGACCGGGCGCCTCTGGGCCGCGCCCCCATGGCCTACGAACCCGGCGCTCGAACCGACGCCGGGCCCGACCGGGCGCCCACCGCCACCCTCGGCCACCAACCGACCGACGGCGCCGCCGCCACCAGCGCACTGGAGCAACGGGGGGCGGAGGCTCTGGCCCGGATCAGCTACCCGTGGCAGGACCGGCTCCCGGGCTGGGAGATCACGTTCCACCCGGCCGAGGACGGCGCCTATGGCTACACCCTGACCCGCGAGCACCGGATCGACATCTACGTCCGGTCCGACCAGAGCGACGATCTGCTGGCCCATGTCGTGGCTCACGAGATCGGCCACGCCGTCGACGTGATGCTCAACGACGGTGAGGATCGCCGCCGCTGGCAGCGGATGCGGGGCATCGAGGACGAGCCCTGGTGGCCCGACAACCGGGCCCCCGACTTCGCCACCGGGGCCGGGGACTTCGCCGAGAGCTTCGCCGCCTGGCAGGTCGGTTCGGGGGCGTTCCGGTCGACGCTGGGTACGCCGCCGTCGTCGGAGGCCAAGGCGCTCCTGGCCGAACTGGCCGAGGCCTGAACCGACTCGGACCGGCGGCCGACTCACATGGCGTCGGCGTCGACCTCGCCGGTCCGGATGCGGACGAGGACGTTGACCGGGGTCACCCAGATCTTGCCGTCGCCGATCTTGCCCGTCTGAGCGGCGCCGGCGATGGCGTCCACCACCTTCTGGGTCTGCTCGGCCGCCACCACGATCTCCAGCTTGATCTTGGGCACGAAGTCGACCTTGTACTCCGCTCCCCGGTAGGTCTCGGTGTGGCCGCCCTGGCGACCGAAGCCCTTGACCTCCGACACCGTCATCCCCGACACGTCGATGCCTCGCAGCGCTTCCTTCACTTCGTCGAGCATGTGGGGCTTGATGACCGCGGTGACCAGTTCCATGAACAGAACCTAGCAGCAGCCCCTGTTTCGGGGCCCAAAGGCATCCGTGACAAGTGGGCGCCAAAATCTGCCGGGTCGACCCGGCGGCCAGTAGGTTGTCGTGCTGTATGGATGCCCCAGCCACCGACATCCCGCCCATCGACGAGCAGAACGGCAACGTCCGGGCCAGCCACGTCTGGCTCGCCGTCGGCCTACTGATCGCCACCATCACGGTCCTGTCGGGGATCGCCGCCGCCGTCTTCCAGTTCCACGACGACTCCGAGGTCCAGCGGGAGGTGTTCGAGAACATCCCCTCGCCGGTGAAACTGGCGTTCTACACCGTCATCCCCCTGCTGTTGCTGTGGGGCTCGGTCCAGATGTCGTACCGGGTCCGCAACTGGGAACGGGGCGCCCCCGACCGTCGGGCCACGACCCAGAAGAACCTGGGCAAGCGGCTGGCCGACTTCCGCGCCGGTATCTACATGCAGACCCTGATGCGCGAGCCCGGTGCCGGCATCATGCACTCGCTCATCTACTTCAACTTCCTGGTGCTGCTGGCCGTCACCACGGTGCTCGAGATCAACCACCAGGTTCCCGAGAACCTCAAGTTCCTCAACGGCGACGTCTACCGGGCCTACGCCTTCGTGGGCGATCTGGCCGGCCTCGGTTTCCTGGCCGGCATGCTCATGGCCGTGGCCCGACGCTACGGGCCCCGCAGCTGGCGGCCCTACCGCATCGCCATCAAGAGCCGGCCCGAGCACGTGGTGATCAACGGCGTCCTGCTGTCGATCGGCATCACCGGCTTCGGGGCGGAGGCCTTCCGCATCGCCCTGGAGGGCTCCCCCGAGTACGAGCGGTGGTCGTTCATCGGCTACCCGCTGGCCCAGCTGGTCGACGGGTCGTCGAACCTCTCGGGTTGGCACCAGGCGTGGTGGATTGCCCACGTCCTCACCTTCTGCGCCTTCCTGGTGATCATCCCCGGCACGATGATGCGCCACATGTTCACCTCGCCGTTGAACATGTACCTGTCGGATCGGGATCGCCCCAAGGGCGCCATGAAGCCCCTGCCCGACCTGGAGACGACCGAACTCGAGACCTTCGGCGCCTCGACCGTCGAGTCGTTCACCTGGAAGCAGCTCATGGACACCGACGCCTGCACCATGTGCGGGCGGTGCACCTCGGTCTGCCCGGCCCACGCCACCGGCAAGCCGCTCGACCCGCGGGAGATCGTGCTCAAGACCGGTGAGGTCATGTCCCGCACCGGCGATCCCGCCGTCCCGCCGCCCCTGGGCGTCGACTCCGAGATCAAGGTCGAGGCCAACTGGGTGTTCGACCGGATCCAGCCCGAAGAGGTGTGGGCCTGCACCTCGTGCAAGGCCTGCGACGAGATCTGCCCGGTCAACATCGAGATCCTGGACAAGATCCTCGACATGCGTCGCTACCTGACGCTGATGGAGTCGAACTTCCCGACCGAGCTGGGCCAGGCCTTCCGCTCGATGGAGAACTCGTCCAACCCGTGGGCCATGAGCCAGACGACGCGGGCCGACTGGGCCAAGGACCTCGACGTCGACATCATCGACGTGGCCGCCGGCTCCGAGGACCTGTCCCCGTTCGACCACGAGTACCTCTACTGGGTCGGTTGCGCCGGAAGCTTCGACGACAAGAACCAGAAGGTCACCCAGGCCATGGCCAAGCTCATGCGCCGGGCCGACATCGACTTCGCCATCCTCGGCCCGGCCGAGCTGTGCACCGGTGACCCGGCCCGCCGTTCGGGCAACGAGTACATCTTCCAGATGCTGGCCAAGCAGAACGTGGCCACCCTCAACGGGCTCGGGGTGAAGAAGATCGTCACCCAGTGCCCCCACTGCTTCAACACGCTGATGAACGAGTACCCGCAGCTGGGTGGTCACTACGAGGTCGTCCACCACAGCCAGTTCATCGAGTGGCTGATCGACCAGGGCCGCCTCGACGTGTCCGCCGCCAGCCTCGAGGAGCGGATCGTCTACCACGACTCGTGCTACCTGGGCCGCCACAACGACGTGTATCTCGCCCCCCGCAACGTGATCGGCTCCCTGAAGGGGGTCCAGATCGTGGAGGCCGGACGCAACGGCACCAAGGGCATGTGCTGCGGCGCCGGCGGCGCCCGCATGTGGATGGAGGAGGACATCGGCACCAAGGTGAACGACGAGCGCTCCCGGGAGCTCATCGACACCGGCGCCGCCCGGGTGGCCACCGCCTGCCCCTTCTGCTACGTGATGATGGACGACGGGGTCAAGGGCCACGGGGTGGAAGAGGACGAGGTGCGGGTGGCCGACATCGCCATGCACCTCCTCGAGGCCATCGAGACCGGCGAGCAGGAGGCGGCCGAGGCCGCCGACGAGCGCCGGGCCCTCATCGCCGACGCCGACTGAGCCCCGGCCTTCTCCAGATCGTGGCGCCGGCCCCCGAGGGGCCGGCTGCGGCGCGCCCGGGGACCGGACCGCCGCGCCCCCCGCACCGGGCCTTGCGCCAAGAATAAGCGTGTGCTTATCATAAGTCATGGCTAATGCAACCCGCACGGTGGCCCAAGCCGGCGACCCGGACGCGGTCCAGGCGGTGTTGGGGGCACTGCACGACCCCACCCGACGCCAGGTGCTCGAACTCCTTCGGGACGGCGAGCGCAGCGTGCGAGAGCTGACCGACGCCATCCCCGTGAGCCAGCCGGCCGTGAGCCAACACCTCCGGGTGTTGAGCGGGGCCCGGCTCGTCGCCGTCCGCCCCGAGGGCCGGCGCCGGCTCTACCGCATCGACCACACCGGGTTGACGGCCATGCGGGCCTGGGTCGAGTCGTTCTGGGACGACGCCCTGGCCGCATTCGTCGAGCACGCCGAGGGAACCGGTCACCCCGACCGGACCGGACGAGAGGACCAGTCATGACGACCAGCATCAGCGCCAGCACCGACAAGGACCCCGCCGGAGGGGCCGAACCGACCGCGGAGCCCGCGACCCCGATCGTGCGGGCCGCCCGGGTCCAGCGGTCCGTGGCCGACGCCTTCCGGATCTTCACCGATGAGATCGGGGCCTGGTGGCCCCTGCCCAGCCACGGCCTGTACGGCGACCGGGCGGGCGGGGTGGCCTTCCGGGACGGCCGGCTGATCGAGTACGCCACCGACGGGACCGAGACGGTGTGGGGCGAGGTTCTGGCCTGGGAACCCCCGGACCGCCTGGTCGTCACCTGGCATCCCGGCCGCGACGCCTCCGACGGGTCGGAGGTCGAGGTCCGCTTCGAGGCCGACGGTGCGGGCACCCGGGTCGTCGTCGAGCACCGGGGCTGGGAGGCCTTTGGCGCCGATGGCCTGGCCCGGCGGCGGGGCTACGTGGGACCCGGAGCCTGGGGTCACGTGCTCGACCACTTCGCCGACGGCGCCGAGCCTCGCACCGACGGCGCCGACCTGTCGATGCTGACCTCGGCCTACGAGGCCTTCTTCGCCGAGGCCGACGCCGGCGGCTTCGGCCCGCCGAACGACGACGGCTGGACGGCGGAGGAGGTGGTGGCCCACGTGACCCTCAACGACGCCGCCCTGTCCGCCGTGGGCCAGGCCCTGGTCCACGGCGACGAGCCGCTCTTCGCCAACACCGTGTGCCAGGACCGCCGGGTCCTGGCCGCCTGGATCGAGGCCCACGGGGACCTGGACGGCCTGGTCGAGCGGGGCCGCCATGCGGCCAGGGTCGCCTGTGCCACCCTGGCCCGCCTCTCCCCCGAGCAGCGGGCCACCGAGGTGGCGTGCCGGCTCGAGCACGACGGGCAGGTCGTGCTCGACGGGCCGATGCCCTGGGGTCAGGTGGCCGACACCATCCAGGCCACCCGCCATCTCCCGGCCCACATCGAGCAACTGGGCAACCTGCGAACCTGAGCCCCCGTCCGGACCGGGGCCAGAGGCCGACGGGCCGGGGGCCGATCCCGACCGTCGACCAACCGCCGGTTCAGTTCGACGGTTCGACCACGGCGGAGGTGGCGGCATCCGGGGTGTCGGCCCCGACCACCAGTTCGAAGCGGTCGGCGTCCTCACCGAAGGCGAAGAGCAGGGTCAGCCCCTCGGTGTTGCCCTCGGCCGGCTCCGCCGCCCGGGCCACGATCAGGGCCGGCACGGTGGCACCATCCACGTTCAGGGCCCAGTACCCGGGTTCGTGGACCGCCGACGGCTCGGTCACGGCGGCCCGCTCGACCGCGACCTCGACCAGCAGGAGGCGCTCCCCCAGTGCCGCCCGATAGGGGCCGGCCTCGGTGGTGAACACGGCGGCGGTGGGGGTCACCAGGACGCGCCGCTCGGCGTCATCGGGATCGGGGAGGACCAGATCGGCGGTGTCGACGGCGGCGAAGACCGGGGTGGCGACACCGGTCGGGCCGCCGGTCAGGGGCAGGATGGTGGCCCGACGACCCTGCTCGGCCAGGCGCAGCACCAGCGACGCCGGAGCCGGATCGGGGTCGTGGCCGGTCCGGGCCGACACGGTCAGCGCCAGCCGCTCCCCCGGCGCCACGGCCAGGCGGGAGGGCTCATCCACGAACCGGACCGGGCCCAGATCGGTGCCGTCCCGGGTCATCAGGCCCACCATCCGCTCCGAGAAGCGCAGTTCGGTCTCGGCCAGAGTGTTGTCGACCAGGACGTCGACCTCGATCCGGGCCTGCCCCAGCAGTTCGCCGGTGCCCTCGACCCGGGTCTCGACAATCGACCACCGGAGCCCGCCGTAGACGGCCGACGGCAGGTCGTGATCGGCCGGGGGTGGGCCCTCGAGACGGTAGTCGGCGGCCCCGGACTCGGGACCCGCCGGGCGATTGTCGCCAAATGCCTGCGGGCTGGACACCGCTTGCATCACCAGCAACAGGGCCAGCGTCGCCATCAACCACAAAAGAGCCAACGACAGGGTCCGGATTGACCCTCCCTTTGCCTCATACCGCCCCTCAACAGTCGCCACAACGCCATCATCGGGGCCGGCGATGACGATTGCCAGGCGACGCCCTGGATCGACACGCGCCTGAAAAGACCGGGAAGGTTAGCTCAGAAGTTTTCCCAGTAGCGGGATGGTCGCGGACCTTGTTGCCCCTGGTATTTCGAACCGAGCTCACCGGTCCCATAGGGGTTGTCGGCCTCGGTCGTCATCCGGATGAAGCTGATCTGGCCGATCTTCATCCCCGGGTAGAGGGTGATGGGGAGGCTGGCCACGTTGGAGAACTCCAGCGTGAGCTGACCGTCCCAGCCGGCGTCGACGAAACCGGCGGTGGTGTGGATGAGGAGGCCGAGTCGACCGAGGCTCGACTTGCCCTCGATCCGACCCACCAGGTCGGCCGGGATGGCCACCCGCTCGGCCGTGGAACCGAGGACGAACTCGCCCGGGTGCAGGATGAAGGGGTGCTCGTCGCTGGCCTCGACGGTGTCGGTCAGGTCGGTGAGGTCGGCCTTGACGTCGATATGGCTGAACGTGTGGTTGCGGAAGACGATGAAGCGATGATCGAGCCGCAGGTCCACCGATGAGGGCTGGATGGCCGACGGATCGAAGGGCTCGATGATGATGCGGCCGGCCGCCACCTCTTCCCTGATGGTGTGGTCGGAGAGGATCACGCCGGGAACCCTAGCGGCGGCTCGATGCTCGACGGGCGGTGAGTGAGCGTCGACCGGCGTCACCGGCTACCTTCTGCCGTGCATGATGGTCGTGGTTCGGAGGGAACGGCGTCGCGGAGAACGGCGGGTGGCGGTGGTCCCCGACGGTGTCCGGCGGCTGTCGGAGCGAGTCGAAGTGGTGGTCGAGACCGGGGCCGGCGTGGCCGCCGGGTTCGACGACGGCGCCTACCTGAGGGCCGGCGCCCGGGTGGTCGAGGCCGACGGTGACGGCCTGCACGGCGACATCGTGGTCACCATCGGCCCGCCGACCGGTTCGGCCACCCGGACCGGCCCTGCCGCCGGGTCCTGGCATCTGGCCCTGTTCGACCCTCTGTGGTTGCCGGGGAACGTGGCCGGGCTGGCCCGGCGCGAGGTCAGCGTCTTCTCCCTCGATCTGGTGCCCCGCACCACCAAGGCCCAGTCGATGGACGTGCTGTCGTCCATGGCCACCATCGCCGGCTACCGGGCCGCCCTGCTCGGCGCCTCCCGCCTCCCCCGCCTGTTCCCCCTGCTGATGACGGCGGCCGGCACCCTGCGCCCGGCCAAGGTCGTGGTGTTGGGGGCCGGCGTGGCCGGGCTCCAGGCCATCGCCACCGCCCGTCGCCTGGGCGCCGTGGTCCACGGGTACGACATCCGCCCGGCGGCGGCGGAACAGATCCGATCGGTGGGGGCCAAGGTGATCGTCGATCCCCGGGCCTCGACCGAGGCCGAGGACGCCTCCGGCTACGCCCGGGCCGTGGCCGAGGACGAGACCGAGTACCAGCAGGCCCTCCTGGCCCCGCACGTGGCCGGGGCCGACGTCGTCATCACCACCGCCGCCATCCCCGGGCGGGCCTCGCCCGTGCTGGTCACGTCCGACATGGTGGCGGCCATGTCGCCCGGTGCGGTCGTCATCGACCTGGCCGCCGAGCGCGGAGGCAACGTGGAGCCGTCCCGGGCCGACACCGAGGTCGACCACGAGGGGGTGCTGGTCCTCGGGCCCACCGACCTCACCTCGTCGGCCGCCGACCATGCCAGCACGATGTTCTCCAACAACGTGGTCAACCTGCTCGAACACCTGCTGGACTCGGCCGACGGCGGGGAACCCGACCAGGGCGACGAGATCACGGCCGCCATGCTGGTCGCCCACGGAGGCAGCGTCGTCCATCCCGGGGTCCGGACCGCCCTCGGCCTCCAGGGCCCGAGCCGGATGGCGGCCGGAGGAGGTCTCTGATGGATCTGGTCGCCGCGCTCACCCTGTTCGTCCTCGCCGTGTTCCTCGGCATCGAGCTGATCTCCAAGGTCCCCCCGACCCTGCACACCCCTCTCATGTCGGGCTCCAACGCCATCAGCGGCATCACCGTGCTCGGGGCCGTCCTCGCCGCCGGGGCCGATTCGTCGACCCTGGCCTCGATCCTGGGCTTCCTGGCCGTGACCCTGGCCACCGTCAACGTGGTCGGCGGGTTCCTGGTCACCCACCGGATGCTGGGCATGTTCCGCACCGGACGGCGACCGGCCCGGTCGGCGGCAGCCTCAGCGGGCGAGCCCGGGACCGGAGGTGAGGCATGAGCGAGGAGTGGATCCGGCTCGGCTACCTGGTGGCCGCCGTCTTCTTCATCCTTGGCCTGCGGGGGCTGAGTCGACCCCGGACCGCGGTGCGGGGGAATCTGCTGGGCTCGATCGGAATGCTGGTGGCCGTTGCCGTCACCCTCACCGATCAGGACATCGTCTCCTTCCCCCTGATCCTGGCCGGCGTCGTGGTCGGTGCGGCCATCGGGGGTGCGCTGGCCACCCGGGTCCCGATCACGGCCATGCCCGAGCTGGTGGCCCTGTTCAACGGCTTCGGCGGTTCGGCCTCGGTCCTGGTGGCCATGGCCAACGTCGACCAGGGCGTGGCCGACGGCGGGCTCGACGCCCAGGAGGCGGTGGCGGCGGCCGCCGCGGTGGTGATCGGCTCGGTCACGTTCTCCGGCAGCGTGATCGCCTTCGCCAAGCTGGCGGAGCGGCTGCACGTCGACGGCTATCCCCGAATCCGGATCGTCAATGTCGGCCTGGCGTTGGTGGCGTTGCTGGTGGCGGTGGTGGCGGCAGCCGACGGGGGAACCTCGATCTGGTTCTGGCTGGCCCTCGTGCTGGCCCTGGCCCTCGGCGTGAGCGGCACCCTGCCGGTAGGCGGGGCCGACATGCCGGTGGTCATCGCACTGCTCAACTCGCTGTCGGGTCTGGCCGCGGCCGCCGCCGGGTTCGTGCTCGACAACCCGCTGCTGATCATCGCCGGCTCGCTGGTCGGGGCCAGCGGCCTGATCCTGACCCAGGTCATGTGCCGGGCCATGAACCGCACCCTGTGGTCGGTGTTGTTGGGCCAGTCCGGTGGAGGCTCCGGCCCGGATGCCGACGAGGTCTACGGAGGCAAGGTCCGCTCCACCTCGGCCGACGACGTGGCCCTCATGCTGGAGACGGCGGAACGGGTGGTGATCGTGCCCGGCTACGGCCTGGCCGTGGCCCAGGCCCAGCACGCCGTCCGGGATCTGACCCGCCGCCTCCAGGACCAGGGGACCGAGGTCCTGTTCGGCATTCACCCGGTGGCGGGGCGGATGCCGGGGCACATGAACGTGCTGCTGGCCGAGGCTGAGATCGACTACGACGTCCTGGTCGAGATGGACGACATCAACCCCAGGTTCGAACAGACCGACGTCACGATCGTCCTGGGAGCGAACGACGTGGTCAACCCGTCGGCCCGCACCGATCCCCAGTCCCCCATTGCCGGCATGCCCATTCTCGACGTGGACCGCAGCCGCCTGGTGGTGGTGATCAAGCGCAGCCTCAGCCCCGGCTTCGCCGGTATCCCCAATCCGCTGTTCGCCGCCGACAACACGGTCATGCTCTTCGGCGACGGCCGAGAGGCCGTGGTCGCCGTGACCAAGTCGCTGGCCGAGCTCTAGGCGCCGTCCCTGCCGGCGGGCGTGCCGGCCGGTCCCTGGGCGGCCCCGGCGTCGGTCCCGCCGCCCCGTCGGGCCGTCCCCAGGCGGGACTGGGCGTTGCCGGGTGGGAAGAGGACGACCACGGCCACCGCCGCCAGCAGGTAGCAGACCGTGATCCAGCCCCAGGCCAGGCGGTACGGGCCGGGGTCGAGGGCCGAGCCCCGGGCCAGGAGGGTGATGGCGACCGAGATACCCAGGGCCGACGAGGCCTGGCGGATGGTGTTGGCCGTGGCTCCTGCCACCCCGAACTTGTCGGGGGTCATGTCCGACAGCCCGGCGCTTGACCACGTGGCCACCGTCAACCCGATGCCCACGCCCGTGATCAGGCTCAGGGGCACGAACCGGCTCCAGACCTGGGGCTCGGTCCCGACCACGGCCAGCAGCCCGCCGTAGCCGACCGCGCACAGGACGCAACCCAGGCCCAGTACCCAGCGGTGGCCGACCCGGTCGGCCACGGTGCCGGTGATGGGGCTGACGAAGGCGGCCAGGAGCGGCCCGGGGACGAAGGCGGCCCCGACCACGGCCAGGTCCTGCTGCCACAGGTCCTGCAGCACGAGGGAGTTGACCAGGGCGCCGGCGGTGAAGGCGAGACCGTAGAGGGCGACCCCGGTCGAGGCGGCGGCGAAGGAGCGGTACCGGAACAGGTCGAGGTCGAGCAGGGGCTCGGGATGGCGGCGGGACCGTCGGATGAGCACCGGGAACAGGATCAGGCCGACGGCGGCCAGGACGAGGACCCGGGGGTCACCCAGGCCCCACTCCTCGCTCTGGACGATGGCGAACATGACCAGAGCGACCGACAGGGTGCCGATGACGACGCCAGGGCCGTCGATCCGGCCGGTGGCGTTGGGGTCGCGCGAGTCCCGCATGAACCGGGGGGCCAGGATCACGACCAGGATCCCGAGGGGCACGTTGATCAGGAAGATGGCCCGCCAGTCGAACAACTCGATGAGGGCGGAACCGAGGGCGGGGCCGACGACGGCCCCCAGGGCGCCGGTGGCCCCGGCGATGCCGATGGCGGTGCTGCGGCGGGTGGCCGGGAACTCGGGCAGGGTCACGGCGAAGGAGGTGGCCAGCACGGTGGCACCGCCCACCCCCTGGACCACCCGGGCCGCGATGAGCAGCGGGGCGGTGGTGGCCAATCCGCACAGCAGCGAGCCGATGGTGAACACGGCCACCCCGGGGATGAACACCCGGCGGCGACCGACGCTGTCGGCCAACCGGCCGGCCGAGAGCAGCAGGGCGCCGACGACCACGTTGTAGCCCGAGATGACCCAACCCAGGGTCGAGCGGTCGGCGTCGAGATCGTCCTCGATCGAGGGGAAGGCCACGTTGACGGCCGAGATGTCGATCACGACCAGAAAGGTGACGAGGACCGTCACCCCGAGGGCGAACCAAGCCTGCCGGGGGATGGGGCCGTCGACGGCCACGGGCTCGGTCATCTGGCGAAGCTAGACGGTGGAGGTCCGGGCGGCGAGTCCCTTCGGGGAACCGAGCCGGTGGCGGGGCGCGGACGGGGCGGGCCGGCCGGTCTCAGTCCGGACCGAGCGTGTCGAGCACGCCTGTGGCGATGGCGCACGCCGCCTTGACCTGGGCCGGCGGGGCCTCGGCCCGGATGCAGGCCGCGACCCCGATGAGGGCGGTGGTGAAGTAGGCGGCGAGGGCGTCGAGGTCGACGTCGTCCCTGATCTCACCGGTCCGCCGACCGTTGTCCAGGGCATGCCGGAAGGCGGCGGTCAGGCGTTCCAGGTAGGCGGCGACGTGACGTCGGGCGCCGGGGTCGAGGGCGCCCCGCTCGACCGCGGTGTTGCACAGCAGGCATCCCCGACCCTGGGCCCATCCGTCGCTGGCCGTGGCGTAGCCGTCGAAGGCGGCCCGGATGGCGTCCGGTCCGGCCTCGGGGGCCTCGACGGGACCGAGGACGTTGCTCAGATGGTGCTCGTTGTAGCGCTCGAGTACCGCTTCGAACAGGCCCTGCTTGGACCCGAACTCGGCGTACATGCTCTTGCGGTTGACGCCCAACTCGGCCGTCAGCTCGGCCGTGCTGGTGCCGTTGAAGCCCTGTCGGCGGAACAGCTCGATGGCGCGGTCGAGCAGCTCGATCCGGTCGTACTTCTTGACTCCGGCCATGTCGCTCCCCTCCCGGTCAGATTCTCCTTGACCAAGGGTAACTGTTCGATTACCTTCACCACAAGTAATCGATCGGTTACTTATGGGAAGGGCCCAAGGGCCGGACAAGAGGAGACAGGAACCATGGACAGCAACCACATCACCGTCGTCTACAAGTGGACCGCCCAGCCCGGGAAGCTGGACGAGCTCACCGCCATCTACCGGGCCGTCACCGAGGCCATGGAACGGGACGAGCCCGGGGCCGAGACCGTTCATGTGTACGTGTCCCCGGAGGAGAACGCCCTCTACGTGCGCGACGAGTTCACCGACGCCGCCGCCATGGGCTTCCACCTCGGAACCACGGCGGCCGACCACTTCCCCCAGCTCCTGGCCGTGGCCACCCCGGGTCCGTTCTTCTTCCTGGGAGACGTCCCGGCCGAGATGCAGGCCGCCGCCGAGCAGATGCAGCTCGGCGGCCAGTTCGCCACCCACGTCACCGGGTTCGACCGCTGAGCCCCACCCCTCCCAGCTGACGCTAATAGGGGGTTCCCGTCAGGGACCTCGACGAACCCCCTCCCAGCTGACGCTAATAGGGGGTTCCCGTCAGGGACCTCGACGAACCCCCTCCCAGCTGACGCTAATAGGGGGTTCCGTCAGGTTGGAGGTAGTCGGGGGTGAGGTGGCCTTCGGCTTCGAGGGCGGCGTACTCGGCGTCGGTCAGGCCCAGGAGCCGCCGGTACACGTACTCGTTGGCGTCGCCCAGGGCGCAGATCGACTCCCACCGCATGGGGGGACCGGTCCAGCGCCACTGGTGGCCGGGGAAGTCCCAGGTGCCTACGTCGTCCGAACCCTGGGTCCGGAAGAACCCCCGGTCGGCCAGGTGGGGGTCGGCGTAGGCGTCGGCCTCGTCCAGCACCGGGCCCGATGGGACCCCGGCCGCCTGGAGCCGCTCCCAGGCCTCGTGGCGATCGAGCCCGGCGGTCCAGGCCTCGATCAGCCCGTCCAGCTCGTCGTGGTTGGCCTGCCGGTCGGCGGCGGTGGCGAAACGGGCATCGTCGACCAGACCGGGGCGACCGAGGGCCGTGCACAGTCCGGCCCACTGCTCGTCGGTCTCGACCGACAACACCAGCCACCGGTCGTCGCCGATGCAGCGGTAGCAACCCTGGGGGGCGTGGGTCACGTGACGGTTGCCGTAGGGGCCGTGGCGACGACCGGTGCGCTCGGCATCGACGAAGTACTCGCCGATGTGCTGCATCATGGCCTCGCTCTGGGCGAACTCGACCAGCTCCCCCACCCCGGTCTCGGCCCTGCGTCGCAGAGCGCAGAGCACGGCGAAGGCCCCGGTGGCCCCGCTGGTCGGGTCCATGTGGAACACGGCCGAGGTGGTCGTCGGATCGTCGTCGCGGTAGCCCCGGAGCATGGTCAGCCCGCACAGGGCCTCGAAGCTGGCGCCGAAGCCCACGTACTCGCTGTAGGGGCCGCTGAGACTCATGGGGGGCATGCGAAGGGCGATGAGTCGGGGGTTGGCGGCGTGGAGGGCGTCCCACCCGATGCCCAGCTTGTCCATGGTCGGCGACGAGTTGTTCTCGACGAACACATCACACTCGCCGACCAGGCGAAGAAAGGTCTCCCGCCCCAGTTCGGTGCGGATGTCGAGGGTGCAACTCTTCTTGTTCCGGGCGTGGGCCGACCACATGCCGTGCTTGTTCCACGGGCGACCGCTGACGTCGAGGTTGGGATAGCCGCCGCCCAGGGGCCCGAAGTCGGCCACGATGGCGGCGTCGGGTCGGGGCAGGTGGCCCCGGGTGGCCGGAGGGAAGACGTAGGGGTTGTCGACCCGGATCACCTCGGCCCCGAGATCGGCCAGGTGCATGGTGCAGGCCGGCCCGGCCCACACCACGGTCATGTCGAGGACCCGGATCCCCTCCAGGGGGAGGCGTTGCTCGGTCCGGGCCGGGCGATTGGCGGACGTCGCCGGGGCGGGGACGGGCCCGAAGGGGGCGCCCCGGGTCGAGCGGACGGCGGCCCGTATCTCGGCCCCGTGCTGGTCGAGGACGGGGGCCGGGGCCCGGAGCCGCCAGGCGTCGCCGAGGCGGAACGGGGCCCCGGGCTGGCGGAAGGTGCCCGCCTCCGGGTGGGCCTGCTCGGCCGGGGTGAAGAAGGAGCGGAGGTCGAAGTGCTCGTCGCGGAGCACGTCGACGGGCGGGTTGAGGGCGGTGAGGGGCCACTTGTGGGCCTGGGCCGTGCGGGACCGGTCGGCCTTGTCGCCTTCGAACAGCCACGGGTAGAGGGCGGCCTGGACGAGATCCGGCAGCTCCTCGTCGGCCAGCCAGTCGGGTTCGGCGAAGCGCTTGGCCAGGTCGGGGTCGTCGAGCACGGCCAGCATGCGGGGAACCCAGGGGGGCAGGGTGAAGGCCAGGACGTGGCCGTCGGCGGTGGGGAAGAACCCGTTGGGCAGGGCGCGCATCGTGGCGGCCTCGGCCCGAGGAACCACCTGCCCGGTCCACAGGTACCAGAGCAGGTAGGTGACGCGACGGTCGATGGAGCCGGCCTGGGCCTCGAACATCGAGAGGTCGATGTGGGTGCCCCGGCCGGACTGCTCGGCCATGGTCAGGGCGGCCAGGGTGGCGGTGGCGGCCACGTTTCCGCACTGGTAGGACGTGAGGTTGCCACCCAGCTTGGCCGGCTCCCGCTCGGCCACCCCGGTGCCGAACATGGGGCCGCCCATGGCGTAGGTGACGATGTCGGCCCCCAGGCGGTCGGCGTAGGGGCCGGTCTGGCCGAACGGGGTGACGCTGGTGACGACGAGGCCGGGGTTGGCCTCGTGGAGGGCGGCCACGCCGAGGCCTCGGCGTTCGAGGTCGCCGGGGGCCACCGATTCGATGAGGATGGCGGCGTCGGCCGCCAACTCGGCCACCAGGGCCCGGTCGTGGGCCCGGTCGAGGTCGGCGGCGACGCTGCGTTTGTTGCCGTTGAGGTGGAGGAACAGGGCGCTCTGCTCGGGGTCGGGCTTGTCGTCGGGGAACGGGCCGTGGAACCGGGCCGGATCGCCGCCCGGAGGCTCGACCTTGATCACGTCGGCCCCGAAGTCGGCCAGGAGCTTGCCCACGTAGGGCCCGGCCACACCGGTGGCCAACTCGACCACCTGAATCCCCGCCAGCGGTTGCGTCATGGGGCGACGTTATCGACCCCGAATCCCGCCGTGCCAGGGCATGGCGCCCCTGGGCCGCCGACACCGTCGCCCAAGCCCAGGGCCTGGCCGCCGTGAGCCCGGGAACCGGGGTGGGGAACAAGGGTCCGGCGGGCGGGGTTGAGGCGGGCGTGACCATCACCCTGTACGGCGCCGACTGGTGCAGCGACTGCCGCCGCTCCCGGGCCTGGCTGGACGAGCACGGCGTGGCCTACGACTACGTCGACCTGGCGGCCCGGCCCGAGGCGGTCGATGTCGTGCTCGAACGCAACGACGGCCTCAAGCGGATCCCCGTGATCGTGTTCGACGACGGGACCCACCTGACCGAGCCCTCCGACGAGGCCCTGGCGGCCAAGGTGGCCCAACTCGACGGGTCGGCGGCCGAGCCGGCGTCGGGGCCGACGTTCGAGGTGGTCGACGTGCCCGGCCCCGAGGGCGAGGGCGACCGGGGCCGCTACGAACTCCGGCGGGACGGGGTGACGGTGGGGCTCGCCGACTACCGCCGCCGGAACGGGTCGGTCATCATCCCCCACGTCGAGACGTTCCCCCAGCACCGGGGCCAGGGCTACGCCGCCCGCCTGGTCGACGGGGCCCTGGACCGGATCCGGGCCGCCGGGGAGCGGGTGGTGCCTCTGTGCCCGTTCGCCGCCGACCACATCGCCCAGAACCCCCGGCACCACGACCTTCTGGCCTGACCGGGCCCGTCACTCGGCTCGCCGGTCGGTGGTGGGTCGAGTACCGGAGAGGGTCGGGCGGACCTTGGCCCCGGCGGAGGCCGCCTGAGAGACTCGGGTCATGACCGTGACCGACACCTCCGACGCCCAGGTCCGCTCCTACATCGACGACGGCTACCTGGTGGTGCCGGGACTGGTCTCGCCCGATGAGGTCGAGGCGGTGCGGGCCGACGTCGAGCGCTTCGCCGCCGGGGACTACCCGATCGCCAACCCTGTCGAGGGCGGGGGCGAGGCGGCCGACGGCGGGACCGGGGGCGGGATCCTGTGCGTGCACTTCCCCCACTGGGTGTCGTCGACGGCGGCGGCCGTGGTCACCCATCCCGGGATCGTCGAGGTGCTGAGCCGGATCACGGGTGCCCACCTCCCCCACTGGGACGGTCGGGTCAAGTGCATGCAGTCGATGCTGTTCCTGAAACCGGCCGGGTTCCCGGGCCAGGCCTGGCATCAGGACGAGCGCTTCATCGCCACCCGCGACCGGTCGCTGGTCGGGGCCTGGATCGCCCTCGACGACGCCACCGAGGCCAACGGTTGCCTGCGGGTGCTGCCCGGCAGCCACCGCATGGGGCAGCTGTGGCCCACGGCGCCTCACGACCAGCCCGACGAGTACGACCCGACCGACCAGGCCCACGGCTTCGACACCGAGGGCGAGCGCCTGGTGGAGGTGTCGGCGGGCGACGTCGTCTTCTTCAACGGCTACCTGCTCCACCGATCCCGCCGCAACCGCAGCGACCGGACCCGGCGGGCTCTGGTCAACCACTACATGAACGCGTGGTCGAACCTGCCGTGGACGACCGGCGGGGATCGGCTGGTCGACGCCGCCACCCACGACCACCGGGTCATCGTCCCGGTCTCGGGCGAGGACCCCTACCCCTGGCGAGGCATCGATCAACCGCCGGGTGAGGTGTTCCTCCGACCCTGGCGCCACGACATGGACTGGGGCCGCTGGGACGCCGACCGTCCCGACGGGGAGTCGTAGCTCCGGCACGGTCCCTGAGGCCGGCGGGCCGGATCCCCTGAACGGCCCGCCAGGGCCGCTGCTACACTCCGGAGTCCTACCTGCGGGTGTAGTTCAATGGTAGAACATCAGCTTCCCAAGCTGAATACGGGAGTTCGATTCTCCTCACCCGCTCAAGCCCCTCACCAGGGAAAACGCTCCCCGAACCGCCACCACAAGGGAGCGCCAGCGGCCTCAGTGCCCGTCCAGTGCCCGTAGCTTGCAGCCAATATGCAACTACCCGGGTGTCCGCCACGACCACGACACCGCACGCACCATCCCCGATGGCGTCCCGACGTCCTGGCCCTCCGCCCGCTTGGCCACGGCGCTCTGCAGACTGAGTTCCTCAGAGGCAAGGACAGCCCGGACCAGCCGCTGCCCCACCCCGCCGGTTGCGCCAACGATGCAGACTTCCATGAGACCTACTTTCGGAACCACCCCAGAGTACGTCCGGGCCAGCGTGCTGACCCACGGATCCCCCCACCCTCGGTGAGCCCGGCAAACTGACGTCCGTCGTTGTCGGGCACTGCATCGGTGCCGTTGTGCGTGCGAGCAGCCTCGTAGTCTTGGCGGGATGTGGCATGCGTATGAGGGCGGAGCCAGCATCGGCCAGCTTGGAAGCGAGGGCGGGGTGATCGAATTCGACGAAGAACATGCTGGGGGCGCCCGAATCACCCTTGAGCGGGGCGGCCACGCTCCCTGGTCCATCACGTGCGGTGTCTATGGCTCGATGGTGCACACAAGGTTCTTCTCCGACCGGGATGAAGCTGCCACGGATCTGGAGCCGATGAAGCTCGCGTTGGCCGAGGTTCTCGGAAGCGATCATGGAGACAGGTTCTCAGCGTTCATCGATGGGTTCCCCTGAGTCGTCGAGCGCAGCAGGTCCCGGCAATGCCGAGCTGCCCATCTGCTTGGAAACCACCACCATCAGGGCGACGAGCCGGACGATGAGCGTTGCCGAGCACAGCAGTCGTGCCGTACCCGACCGGTTCTGTCTGAGGACTCTTCGGCAGTCCCTACGATGCGATCGTGGAGGTCGAGCGCTGCGTGGAATGTGGATTCGACGGCGGAGTCTGGGAAACCGGTGCTGCCCTGGATGCGATCGAATCCATGCCCGATCGGTGGCGGACCGCTGTGGCCGGTCTGAGCGATGTCGACATGCAGCGCCGACCGATTCCCGACATGTGGTCCATCGCTGAGTACGCCGACCACGTCCGAGAGACTCTGTTCGGGATGAGGTTCGTGCTGGACGTGGCCGTTGAGAGCCCGGGTACGGACCTGGGAGAGCCACCCGAGCCGGAGTTTGCACCGGCGGCCAAGCCGATCGCGATCGCGACGGCCCTCGCCGCGATTGAGTCTGAGGCCACTCAGCTGGCATCTCGCTTGAGACAGCTCGCCGCGGCAGAGTGGGCGTCTGAGGTCGGTTTCGGATCCCGGTCTCACGACGTGCACTGGATCTGTCGCCATGCAGTACACGACGCATCCCACCACCTCGACGACGTTGCCCGACTCAAGGTCGCACTGAGTCGCACGTAGCCGGCGCGGTGGCCCGGTTTGCTCGCCAGAGGAACGCAGTCACCCGCAGCCTGATGACCTTCATCAGGCTGCTCGTAGGCCTGGTCGTCACCGTTCGTGGCGATGCAGCCAGGCGGCCGATGTTCTCGCGCACTCGGGTCGTGCCGTTGAGTTGTGGGTTCGATGCTGCAACTCTTGGTTCGTGACCTTCTATGAGACACGAGCCGCTACGCAGAAGGCGCAGCCGTGAAACCGCTGATCCCTGGTGGGCCGGCCCTGCTCCAAAGGCGATGGAGGCTGCTGAAGGTATCGACGGATCGGCAGATCGGGGCGCCCCCCGAAGACGTCTGGAAGGTCCTCAGTGACCACACGACCTGGACGGCGTGGCATGAGGACTACGACGAGCACGAAGCCATTACCGAGCGGACACGAGGGATCGGGGCCCAGTTCCAGACCAAGGAGTGGATACTGCGGTCTCACGCAGAGATCGTCCGTTGGGAAGAGGGTGCGGTTCTTGGTTTGGCAATCGTCCGGGCCAGGGGACTCCGTTGGCTGATCCGCAGCTACTACACGGAGCTGACGGTGGAGTCAGTCGATGGAGTACCGGGGTCTTGCCGGGTCCGCTACAGCGCGGCGTTCGCGGGCACCTGGGTCTTCTGGCTCCTGTCGGCCTACACGATCGGCTACTCCCTGTGCAGTATCTACCTCGACGCGAGAAGTTCGTTGAGGCAACTCGACCGGTGTGTGGCTACCGGAGACGAAACCGGGAGAGACCACTCGTAGCGGGCGTCGTGCGTCGGTTCAGCCGTTCGGGAAACGCGACCACGCCCGCGCGACGACCGTTCTCAGGTCGATGAACACCTGGTCGTCACCGTCGGTGACCAGCAACCAGGGCTATTGGTGATACCGGGTGCGGCTGTGGTGCCGATACCGGACACCTCAGGAGGCGAGACGCCGGCGTGTCGTGTGCCAGAGGTGGACGCTCAGCTCCAACAGTCCGAGAGCAACGAGGCACAATGCTCCGCCGAGCATGAGCAAGATCGCGCCGGGTCCCGAGTCGAGCTGGGTGCGTCCGACGTTGCCGATTGCGGTCCCTAGGAGCACGAGCCCGAAGCGTTGAGTCGCCGTCATCCGTCGAAGCCGCTCCACACCGGCGAGCCTAGAACAGACAAGCTCACGGTCGGTAGCGAAGTGGCATCCTTGGCCGGTGATCCCGAGCGCGCCACAGGTGCCGTTCTGCGTGCCCGGGTGCGTGTTTCGGTTCTTGAGTGCTGACCGCGGGCGGCCGGGAGAGGGAAGGGATCGTGTGTGACGTGAACGACCCCGAGATCGACATGTTCGCACCGAAGGTCGGCGTCAAGGTGCCCGTGGACACGCGGGACGACGCCACGGCACTGGGCCCCTATCGCGCCGCCTTCGTCGACGCCATCTGCGACCGCCACGATCGCAGCGCCGGCGCGCTCATGGGCATGCCGGCCATCGACAAGGTCGCCCTGTTCGAAGCAGCGTTGACCACGTTCGACGGCGGGTGGCTCAGCCGGCGGCTTGCTGTTCGATGATGGCCCTCTCGCGCTTCCAACCCTTCCGTGTGGCCCAGTTGATAATCGGCGAGAAGGCGAGCTTGAGCGGGTTGTAGCCGTAGTGACCCGTGGTCACTCCATAGGTGACCGGTCCGATCTCGGGCTGGTAGGTGCCGAAGAGGCGGTCGAGGAAGGCGAACGTGCCGGCGTAATTGCGGTCGATGCACCAGTCGTTTGAGCCGTGGTGCACACGGTGGGCGGAGGGCGTGTTGATCCATCCCTCGATCCGGCCGATGGGCGGGATGGCCTGGGTGTGGAGGAAGAACTGGAAGAACAGCGCCGCCGACAGCGTCGTGAGGATGATCGTGTCGCTGAAGCCGAACACCGCCATGGGGGCGAACCACACCGCACCAACCAGGTTGCTGAGCACGTTGAGGCGCACCGAGGTCGTCATGTTGTACTCGGGACTCGAGTGGTGCACGTGGTGCAGTGCCCAGAGGAACGGCACCTCGTGGTTCATGCGGTGGTACCAGTAGTAGAAGACCTCGACGACGAAGAAGCCGGCGATGAACGTCCAGACGTTCGTCGGCAGCTCCCACGGGACGAACTGGGCCACGAAGGCGATGGCTGCGTACTTCAGCGCAAGAGTCAGGATGCCGCCGAGCCGGTTCATGATGCCGACGACAAGGCTGGCGAGCGTTTCGTTTCGGCTGTAGAGGTTCACCCCTCTCCGGCGGGACCAGATGACCTCGCCAATCACGGCAAGGAGTACGAGTGAGAGTGCGACGATCGGGATGCCCTCGGTGTTCATAACGAACCTGCTTTGGGAGTGCGCGGACGAGTGGAGTCGTGTGCCGGGTTGCTCGACGTACTCCGCAGCACGACACGGCTAGAGTACTCTCTCTAGAGAGTCGTCTCTATGAACAGGCGGTGACGAATCAGCCGACGTCAGGGCGTCGGGGCGTCAGCGCCGGAGGATCGGGCTCAGGTCGTGGCGTCCGGTCCAGACAGTGACGCGACGCCACCGATGACGAAGGCGGGGAGCGTCCGGATGATCTCGGCTCGAAGGGCGGGCCGCTCATCCTTCGAAGTGCCGAGGTACTCCATCAGGATGCCCGTGTTCAGCATGGCGACAAGGCGAACCGCCCGCTCGGCGTCGGGGAACCCGCGGGTACGCAGGAAGGCGGTGAGCGTGGCGATCCAGCGCTCTCGGAAACCTGCGATCAATGAGCGAACGCGAGCGTCCGGGTTCTGGCGCTCGCGCAGCTGGATGCTGAACAGCTCCTCGGCGTCATCCACGAGGTCGAACCAGGCCTCGAAGGCACGCTGGGCTGCGAGGTGACCCGACCCGTGCGCGTGCACATCGACCCCGGAGACCGCCTCCTCGACCTGGTTTCGGCCGGACTGGGCGCCGTCCTCGAGGACTGCCACGAGGAGCTCGGTCTTATCGGCGAACTGGTGGTAGAAGCTGCCGTTGGACACCCCGGAAGGCCCCAGCACGTCGCGTTGGATGCTGACGCCGTCGTGCCCCTTCTCGGCGAAGGCGACGCGAGCCTGGTCGAGCAGTCGGCGGCGGGTGGCATCGGCGCTGCGCATCGTCGACTTCAGTATCCGCTCGGCTCGCGCTCAGGCATTTCTCAACCTCCGGGGGTCTGCTGTGGAACAACTCTAGAGAGTGATCTCCAGAAGGAGAGACTTCCCCATGCTGGCCCCCTGTTCGCCCTCGGCCCACGGGGCCAACAGTTGCGTTCAGGCGAGTGGGGTCGGCTTTGCTGGCTCTTCGGATTTCAGTGGGGTGTGATGGTGCGGAGGTGGGTCCAGTCGGGGCGGCCGGCGTAGAGGAGTGACCGGATCCGGTAGTTGGCGAAGGATGTGAACCCGAACACGACCCGCTTGACGCGTCGGCGAGTTCGGGGTCCACGATGTCATAGACCGACCGGAGGACTTCTTTCGCGTGCCAGGCGGTGCGGACCTCACCGTTGGGATCGCCGGCCTCCTCGATATGGCCCTCTTGTTCGCAGTACCGGTAGAAGCTCGCCAAGGCGGAGAGTCGTCGGGCGACGGTCGAGGGCATAAGCCCTCGGGCCTCCATCGAGCGGCCGAACAGCTCCAGATGCGAGCGCTGGACTTCGAACAGTTCGAGTCCGCAGTCTCGACACCTGGCGGTGAACTGACGGAGATCGGTGGCGTAGCCAGTTCTGGTGGCCGTGCCGAACCCGGCGAGGAATCCGGCGATGGCCAGCATCTCTCGGCGACTGATCGGGTCATCGAGGACGGGGAGTTCAGTGATGGGCGACATGGTGTGCTCCTTGGTGACCCACACCCCATTGGGGCGGGTACCAAGTCCACATCACCCGGTGATATCGGACGCAACAGTGGTGCCGATATCGCGCAAGCGTGGCGCCAGACCCCCAGCGACCTCTCAGACCACTCGTGGAGCTGAGGAGGAGCCGTCGCACGCTCGAGTGATCCGGTCGCCATGCGCCTGGCCAGGCCATGCCGACAAGGTGAGGAGTTGACGGCGGTGGTCAGCCCAAGTGATGTTCGAGCCAGTGGGGGCATGGTCGACCAATGGTCCCGGGGATCGAGGTCTCTTCTTTCCGACACCGGTCGCGCTGACGCCTTCCCATTCGCGGGACCGCAACGCCGTGCTTGCTCGACTCGCCTAGTCGGGCCTGGCCACCCCGAGTCCGGGTGGTCTTCGGCGAGGGGCTGGCGTCGGAGTCGGTGTGCCGGGGTGTTCAGTCGAGCATCGTTCGAGCGAGGCAGTGTTCGAGCAGTTGTCGTTGGCGTGCGACCGGCCAGTCGTCGGGATCGACACATGCGGCCTCCCCGATGGCGTCGACGACGGCCACGATCAGCTCCGCGTCGAGCCGTGCGTCCTCGATCGTGCAGCCAGCCTGCTCGGCGACCGATTCGGCTGCGGTTGCGAGCCAGTGGTTCTTGGACTGTCGGTGGTGGCGTCGGAGCATCTCGGAACGGATGGCGGCGTCGGCGAAGGCGCGCGAGACGAGCCAGTCTCGTCTCGATGCGTCGTCGTGGGGGAGCGCGTCCAGCAGTCGGTCGACGGGTGCCTTGCCGAGGTCCGTGGCAGCGTCGAGTCGGTGTTGCATGGCGGCGTCTGCTTGGAGGAGTGCTGCCACGATGACCTCGTCCTTGTCGGCGAAGTAGTGGGTCACCGATCCGGTGGTCACCCCGGCGCGGCACGCGATGTGCTTGAGCGTCGTTCGCTCGATGCCCTCCGCGGCGATGACGTCGGCCGCTGCGGCTGCGATGGTGACGCGCCGCTCGTCATGGTCAACGATCTTGGGCACGACGCGAGCGTACCAGCGTTGACATCACCGACGTTATGTAATACAGATTATGTGACCGAGGGGGCCCCGTACTGATGACCGCAACCATTCCCGAGTGCCGGGCCGGTGACGACCTGGACATCATGTACCGAGCTCTCGATGAGGCGGGTTGTCTCGTCGTGCACGACATGGTCGACGCCCAGACGCTCGCCGCCGTCCGGTCCGACCTCGGTGAGCACATGGCGGCGGCCAAGGCGGCAGACGATCGCCCCGATGATTTCTACCCGGGTCTGACGCGGCGAGTTGTCGCGTTGATGCACCGGTCACCGACCACGCGTGACCTGATGATGCATCCGGTGGTGACCCAGCTCGGCGACCGGCATCTCCTGACAAACTGCAACAAGTGGCAGCTCAACGTGAGCGCCGCGCTCGAGGTCGGCCCCGGCGCCCGCGAGCAGGTGCTGCACCGCGAAGAGGACCTGTACCCGTTCTTCCCGGTGCCGCGCCCGAACTTGATCTTCGCCACGATGTGGGCGATCTCGGACTTCACTGCCGACAACGGCGGCACCCAGCTGGTGCCCGGCAGCCATCGATGGGATGCCGGCCGGGTTGCCCAGCCCGATGAGATCGTCCGTGCGGAGATGCCGGCGGGGTCTGCCCTGTTCTGGCTGGGAGGAACCTTGCACGGCGCCGGCGCCAACATCACCGATGACGGCTGGCGCTACGGGATCGTGCTGACCTTCACTCTGGGTTGGTTGCGCCAGGAGGAGAACCAGCACCTGTCCATGCCGCTTGCCGACGCGGTCGCCCTGCCTGCCGACGTGCAGACCCGGCTCGGTTTCGACACCGACTACGGCGATGGTGGGCTTGGCTTCTACGATCCGGCCGTCCTGTTGGGCCGCCCTCGATCCGCATGACGAGCGACGTTGACGGGCACACCCCTGTGGCGGCGGGCACCCTGCGGGCGATCCACGTGTATCCGGTCAAGTCCTGCCGCGCCGTCGCGCTCGAGCGTGTGGCGCTGACCCGCCGCGGCCTGCTCGGCGATCGCCTGTTCCAGGTGGTCGACGCCGATGCTCGGCCCGTTACCCAACGGCAGCGACCGGAGCTTGCGACGGTGTGCCCAACACTCGTGGCCGGGGGCATGCGCCTCGAGGCGGAAGGACGTCCATCGATCGAGATCGCTGCGCCGACAACGAATGACACCACGGCCAGTTCGCTTCTTGGTGCCACGGTCGAAGCAGGCGATGCTGGCGACGAGGCCGCGGCCTGGTTCAGCGATCTCCTCGGTTCGCCCGTACGCCTCGTGGCCATCACCGATGCCAGCGATCATCGGGTGCCCTTCCCTGGTGCTGAGATGCACATCGGCTGGGCTGACGGCGCGTCGGTTCTCGCTACCAACATGGCGTCGTTGCGCTGGCTCAACGGGCGAGCCAGCGAACCGTTCGGGATGGACCGTTTCCGCCCGAATCTCACCATCGAGGCCGAGCCGTGGATCGAAGACACCTGGCGAGACCTCTCGGTCGGGTCGGTTCGACTCGGCGTCGGTCTCGCCTGGCCACGGTGCGCGATCCCGCAGGTCGACCAGGTCGACGGCACCCGCCACCGCGAACCGGCCAAGGTGCTCCGGGCCCATCGGTGGTGCACCGAAGCTCCATCGGTGCCCGACGCGCTCCGCCCCGTGCTGGAGGGCAACGCGTTGTTCGGCATCGCTTGCTCGGTTGTCGAGACCGGCCCGCCGGTGGCCGTCGGCGACCCCGTGATCGTGCACGACACCGGCCCCAGGGTCATCGACGCACCCTGACACCCACCGCCCTGACACCCGACCATCCACACCCCTCACGAGGAGACTCATCCATGACCAGAGTCATTCGCTTCGATCCGAACCCCGACCTCGAGCCGTCGCGGGTGATGCCGCGACGATCGTTCACTACCGACGACATGACCGATCGGGACCATCAGTTCTTCGTCGCCGACGATGGCGGTGTCCAGACCGGTGTCTGGGAAGGTGCGCCGGCACGGTTCGAGATCGACGGCTATCCCTCGCACGAGCTGATGTCGATCCTCTCTGGATCGGTGACCATCACCGATCTCGACAAGGGCCACGCCGAGACCTTCACCGCCGGCGACACCTTCTTCGTCACGAAGGGGTCGCGCATCATCTGGGAGATCACCGAGACCATGCGCAAGTACTACGTCATCGTGCCCGACGCTGCGTCGGCCTCGAGCTCGAGCGGGTCATGAGCCTCGGAGCACCCGCCCCTCACGACATCTTCACCGACGCCAACCGATGGGTCGATGTCGACGCCTGGAATCGTTCGGCGCTGGACTTGCACGATCGCGGTGGCATCCATCGCATCGAACGCGACGGGTTCGCCCCGTTCTGGGCGGTGATCGACCACGCCGCAGCTATGGAGATCGAGCGTCAGCACCAGCTCTTCACCAACGAACCCGAGGTGGTGCTCGCGTCTGACGCCGAGATCGCAGCCCGGGACTTCGACTTGAAGACGTTGGTTCACGTCGACGATCCGCTCCACGACCATCTGCGGCGCCTGACGGTGGACTGGTTCAAGCCGGCCAGCGTTCGCCGGCTCGACAACCGGCTCGCCGAACTGTCCACCGAAGCGCTCGACAAACTGCGCGCCTTCGGCGGGACGTGCGACTTCGCCGTCGACATCGCGTTGCCGTTTCCGCTCCAGGTGATCCTGCGGATCCTGGGCCTTCCCGAGAGCGACTACCAGCGAATGCTCACGCTCACCCAGGAGCTGTTCGGCAGCGAAGACCCCGACCTGCAACGGGAGGGGGACGACGAGCACGCCGATCTCAACGAGGTGGTGGCCGACTTCTTCGCCTACTTCTCCGGGCTCACCGCAGATCGGCGGGCCAATCCGGGTGAGGACCTCGCCAGCCTGATCGCCAACGGGCAGATCGACGGCGCACCCCTCGGCGATCTCGAGACACTCGGGTATTACGTCATCGTCGCGACGGCCGGCCACGACACGACCTCGTCTGCGATGTCCGGTGGGATGCATGCCCTGGTCGAACACCCCGACCAACTCCGGCGACTCCAGAGCGAACCCGACCTGCTCAACAACGCCGTCGAGGAGATGATTCGCTGGACCGCCCCGGTCCGCCACTTCATGCGCACCGCTCAGCGGGACACCGAGATCCTCGGCCAGGAGATCAAGGCCGGCGATTGGATCTACCTGTCCTACAAGGCCGCCAACCTCGACCCGAAGGTGTTCGAGGACCCGCTCACCTTCGACATCGCCCGGGCGAACGCCGACCGCAACATCAGCTTCGGCTACGGCGTGCACTTCTGCCTCGGTGCTCAACTCGCCCGCAACGAGCTCCGGCACCTGTTCGGCCGCATCGTCCCCGAGATTGAGTCCATCGAGCTCGCCGGCCCCGCCTCGGTGGCCAAGACCACTTTCGTCGGCGGACACAAGACGCTCCCCATCCGATACTCCCTCGCGACGCCATCTTGACGCCTTGCCGACCGAAGAGGATGACCGACATGATGCACCCACTCGATCCAGCGACCGCTGACGAGCTCACCACGGCGGTGGCCGTGCTCCGCTCAGAGGATCGACTCAGCCAGCGAGCCTTCTTCGGCGCAGGGTGGGCGGTTGAACCGTCGCGCGATGCCCTCGCCCGCCATGACGCCGGCGATGCCGTCGATCGGTTCATTCGGCTGATCGGACACGACCGCGAACAGGGCCAGAGCTTCGAGGCGGACGTCTCCACGGCCACCTCGTCCCTGTCGAGCTTTCGTTGGGTCGACGCCGGCCAGGCGCCCTTGACCCGTGACGACGTCGCCCAGGTGTACGCCCATCTCGCCGAGGACCCCGAGTGGCTGGCGGCGCTCGAGCGGCGCGGCATCACCGACCTGGAGAAGGTCCACATCGAGCCGTGGCTGGCCGGTATCAACCCGCCGCACATGCCCACTGGACGTGTCCTTCGCGCCATCGCCTTCCTGCATGAGCACCCCGAGGACAACTACTACGCGCGGCCCGTGGAGGGGCTGACCGCCTATGTCGAGACCGACGGCGGCGAGGTCTTGGTCGAGGACCACGGCGTGGTCCCGGTTCCGATGGAGGCCGGCGACTACGCCGCACAGTTCATCGACGACATGCGCACCGACCTCAAACCGCTCGACATCACCCAACCCGAAGGCCCCAGCTTCGAGGTCGCCGGGAACGTCATCACCTGGCAGAAGTGGCACATGCGGGTGTCGATCAACCCGATCGAGGGACTCGTCATCCACGACCTCCGCTACCGCGACGGTGACCGAAATCGGCCGATCTTCCACCGGATGTCGCTGTCGGACATGGTCGTCCCCTACGGCGATGCCTCACCGCTGCAGTACTGGAAGCACGCGTTCGATGCCGGTGAGACCGCCATGGGGCACATGTCGAACTCGCTCACGCTCGGCTGCGACTGTCTCGGCGAGATCGTCTACCTCGACGCCGTCTTCCTCGACAACGCCGGCGAGCCCCGCACGGTAGAGAACGCGATCTGCACACATGAAGAGGACTTCGGCATCCTGTGGAAGCACACGAACACCTTCCAGGAGCTCCCGCCCGAGGTGCGTCGATCCCGCCGGTTCGTGGTGAGCACGGTCAACACGGTCGGCAACTACGAGTACGGCTTCTTCTGGTACTTCTACCTCGACGGCACCATCCAGCTCGAGATCAAACTCACCGGCATCGTCGGGGTGTCGGCGCTCCATGAGGGCACCGACCTCGAGACGTCGCCCCAGGTAGGGCCCCGAGTCACGTCGCCGATTCATCAGCACCTGTTCTGTATCCGGCTCGACCCGGCGCTCGATGGTGGAACCTGTTCGGTCATCGAGACCAACGTCGTGGCCGACACCGGCGGCGCCCATCCATATGGGGCGGGCTTTCGCGCCGTCGCCACCCCGCTCACCACCGAGCAGAACGCAATGCGGGTGATCGACCCGGCAGCGAGCCGAACCTGGAAGATCGTCAACCCCGGCTCGTTGAACTCGATGGGCAACGGGGTCGGCTACAAGATCATCCCGCCATCCACACCCACCCTGCTCCCACCCGAGGACAGCCCAGCCGGTCGGCGAGGCGGGTTCGCCCGCAAAAACCTCTGGGTCACGCGCTACGACGATGACCAGCACTATGCCGGAGCCGGACCCTTCACCAACCTGCACCCGGGCGTGACCGATGAGGGACCGGGCGTCGGGCTGCCGACGTTCGTGGCCGATGATCGCTCGGTCGAGGACACCGACATCGTGGTATGGCACACCTTCGGTGTCACCCATGTCCCTCGGCCCGAGGATTGGCCGATCATGCCGGTCGAGTATGCGGGCTTCACGATGATCCCGGTCGGGTTCTTCGATCGGAACCCAGCGCTCGACGTGCCACCATCACACGGCGGTGACCACTGCGCGAGTTGAGGGCCCGCCGATGACCACGACCGGATTCGTCTGGCACCAGCGCTTCATGTGGCACGTTGACGGACCAGCGTGTGGCACGCAGCAGGTGTCAGGCGACTTCGAGCCGGGTGCACATCGAGAACGCCGACACGAACGCAAGCTCAAAGAACCCGCTTAGTGCGTACGACGTCACATCGAAACTGCACCCGATCGGCTTCGGCGAGGCGAGCGACGATGACCTGATGCGATTCCACAACACCCGGCTACATCCCCGCCTGACATCCAAAGAGGCTTCGTTCGCTACCGCCCACTACCGGCGTTGTAGGACGCCTTACGTGCACTACAACGCGACCACGCACGGTGATCTGAGCGTTGTCAGCTCGACGAGCCGTCACCGCCCGGCAGCGATTAGTAGTGGTCGACTTCGAGGCCGATGAGGTACACCACGCCATCCGGCATCTCGGCTGCGTAGATGGCGGCCTGGCGAAACATCAGACCAGTAGCCACCAGGACCCGGACGCCCGGGGCGGTGGGCTCGACCGGCAGATCATCGAACCGCTCGGCCACCTCCTCCTGAATCCCGAACAGATCCAACCGAATGAAATCATCGGCCGATGGCTCGCCGTTGGGCCCACGTTCCGGTCGGAACGCGGCGTCGACATCATCGAAGAACCGATTGTCGACCCGAACCTCTCGCCGCACGGACGGATCAGCCGGTGAGTTCCGAGAACCGCCCGGCCAACCGCTTGCGGCCCCGAGCCAGGAGATCCTGATCGACCTCGTCGGGATCGGTCACGATCGCAGCCTTGATGACCTCGGCCCGCTCGGCGGCCGACATAGCCTCAAGCTCGGCTGCGGTGTAGCGCTTCGCCATGACCTCACCCTAGACCACGAGACTGACAGCCTGGCACGCCACCCTGGCCCGACACCCGCCGCCAGTGCCCGCCCAGTGCCCGTAGCAGCCGACAAGAACCGGTCCACGGGGCCACCAGCCGGGACCAGCGGAACCCCGGAGACCCGTATTCAGGGGACAATCGGCCACCTCCACACTCTGTGTCGAACTCTTCCCAAGCTGAATACGGAGTTCGATTCTCCTCACCCGCTCAAGCCGCTGACCAGGGGAAACGTACCGCTCGCGAGCCTTGGGCGAGATGGCGCAACCGTCGCCGTGCCACGGCGTGCCACTACGAGAGGCCCAAGAGCCAGCGGCCGACAGCGGCTACCCGCAAGCGGCGCTGCTGCCCAGGACCCACAGGCGAGCCCATCACACCGGTGGGTACGATGGTTCCATGACCATCGACCTTCCCGACGAGGCCGAAGCCAAGCTGGCCGCCGAAGCGAAGCGTCGCGGCATCACTGTCGGCCAACTCATCGTCGAATTCGCCGAGAGCCTCGCCGACCGGTCGGCTCCCGCCCTGCCGGCCTTCGTTGCGGCCGGGGCATCCGGCGAGGGCACCAGTCACCAGATCGACGAACTACTCGCCGACGGCTTCGGGCACGACTGAAACGCGCTGGTCATCGATACCGGCGTCATCGTATAGCCGAACGACTCGGTCATACCCGCATCGCCACCCTCGACCGGCGACACTTCACCATCGTCCAACCAGTAAACGGACGAGCAT
The DNA here is from genome assembly GCA_965263455.1 of Acidimicrobiales bacterium. Taxonomy (GTDB): domain Bacteria; phylum Actinomycetota; class Acidimicrobiia; order Acidimicrobiales; family SZUA-35; genus CADEDH01. The sequence goes on along the minus strand of CBDHHN010000004.1, from coordinate 2,794,369 downwards.
TCGAACTCGTGCCCAGCTGACCCCTTTGGCCGTGCCACTCACGTGCCACAGCAGACCGGATCTGATCGTGACCAGGCGTCAACAACCGACCTGAATACGGGAGTTCGATTCTCCTCACCCGCTCAACGGGCGCAGGACCGGTCAGCCGATTTGGATTGCCCTGTCGTGACTGCCGCCGACGATCTGCTCCACGCCGAAGCGATGCCGCAGTTCGGACCCGCCAACCAGGACCAGGGCCAGCACATGCATGGCCGAGGCGATGAAGAACATCGACGAGCCGAAGGCCCGGAGCATGAAGAACTCGGGCCACGGGTCGGTGCTCTGGACGACAAAGGCGGCAAGCGCATCCCAGATACCGAGCGCGTTCCAGACCACGACCGTGGTCCACGCCCACAGCCCCCGGCCCCGCCAGATCAGGTAGGCCACGGCCAGAGCGCTGATACCGATCACGGCATCGCCGATCAGCGGCATGAGCCACGCAGCGGGAGGATCGCCTGCTCCCCCATCGCCGGCCCGGTGGATGAAGGCCAGGGTCATGGCCCGCCCTGCGAGCATGAGGGTGAGGACGAGCAGGAGGGCGCGCCGACTCACAGCTCGTCCAACCGCATGGTCTTGGAGAAGAGCGGGAAGCTCTGTTCGATGGTGGTGGTGTGCTTGTCGGGGTCGAGGGTCCGGGTCGCGTCGGCCGCCACGAAGACGTCATACCCCTTGTCGTAGGCGGTGCGCATCGTGCACTCGACGCAGGCGTCGGTGAGCAGACCGGCGAGCACCAGGGTGTCGATGTTGTTTCGCTGCAGTGCGGCCTCGAACTCGGGGTTGAGGAACGCGCTCATGCCGGGCTTCTCGAACACCATGTCGGCCTGGCCAAAGCGAAGATCCTCGGCGGTTTCGGCACCCCAGGAGCCGCGCAGGAAGCCGCCTGAATCCTTGACCGCAGCGAAGATCCCGTAGGGCGAGTCGCCGGCGATTGGATAGCCGTCGTCGAACACGATGTGGGTGTTGATCACGGCGACATCCCGCTGGTGGGCCGCCTCGATCCAGGCGTTGATCGACTCCACCAGGCTTCGATCGTCGTCCTGGCTTCGGATGGCGTCATAGAACACCCCTCCTTGGGTCAGAAAGTCGTTCTGACCGTCGAGCACCACCAGGGCTGTTTGCGGTGTGGACATCGGCTTCCTCCGTGCTTGATGTAGCTGATTCACTACGTCCGGCGTATTGGACCGATCGGTCCTCAACTGGGAAGCAATGTAATGGACCGAACGGTCCACAGTCAAGGGATACGGCGTCCACCGCCAGGCGGAGGCTCGCTACGAGGCGGCGGCCCGCCGCAAGGCAAGGCTCGCTACGAGGCCGAAAGCGAGGCCAGCACCGCCTGGGCCGTTGCCTTGAGGCGGTCCTCCGGCATCCCACCCTTGGCCAGCGTCTTGAGCCCGCTGATGGTGGTGGTGAGGACGGTGCCAAGGACGCGGGGATCGGCGTCGGCGGCAATCTCACCGGCGGCCTGTGCTTCTCCGACCGTCTTGGCGAGCTGCTGTTCCAAGGCTTCGATGCCCTGCCTGGTGACTCTGGCGATGTCGGGGTTTCGCTGAGCGAACTCCGACGCCGTGTTCATCAGCAGGCAGCCCTTGGTCGCCGTCGTGTTCTGCCCGTCCGCTATCGACAACAGGTAGTCCTCGATGAACCCCAGGGGCGACGAGCTCTGACCGACCCCGGCCCGAAACTCGGCCACCAGGGCCTGCTGGTAGTGGAGCAAGCAGGCGATGAACAGCTCTTCCTTGCTGCCGAAAGCGTGGTAGAAGCTGCTCTTCGACAGCCCCATGACATCCAGCAGGTCATGGAGCGATGTGGCCTCGTAGCCGTTGGCCCAGAACGCGTTCATCGCCGCTTCGAGGACGACCTGGCGGTCGAATTCGGTCGTTCGGGGCACCTGCTCAGGGTACCGGTCGTCGAGGAACCGTGAGAGATGACGACGACCGGCAGAACATCGCCACCACCCTCACTGCAGCGGCACGGGCCCCCTCGACCGGCAGCAGTTAGCGTTGCCCCATGAGCGCCGAGGGGGCACCAAGGCCCGACAACATCCTGTTCGTCTTCAGCGACCAGCATCGCCACGATGTGCTGGGGTGCGCCGGGCATCCCGTGGTGGCCACGCCCACCCTCGACCGGCTCGCCGCCGAGGGCGTGCGCTTCACCCGCACCTGGTGTCAGAGCCCGATCTGCCAGCCCAGCCGGGCCAGCGTCATCACCGGCCGCTATCCGACTGAGCTGGGTGTGGTCGGCAACACCGGCGGCTTCGATCCCTCCTGGCCCACGGTGATGAAGAGTCTGCAGGCCGTCGGCTACGAGACGGCGACGTTCGGCAAGACCCACTACCACGAGTCCTACGCCCCCTCGGGCACCGAGGCCTTCGACATGCGCGACCGGGCACCGTTCGTGCAGGGGTTCGGCTGGGACCACGTGTTGGAGGAGTACGACAAGTACCTGCACTGCGCCCGTCACCTCCGCACCCCCTACGTCGACCATCTCGACGCCCACGGACAACTGGACGCCTATCGCGACCAGATCCGTGGCATCTTCCGGCTGACCCCGACCCACTGGCGGGGCGAGACCAGCGTCCTGCCCCCGGAACTCGACCTCACCAACTTCCTGGCCGACGCCGCCATCGACTGGCTCCAGACCCGGGAGGCGGCACAGCCCTTCTTCCTCAAGCTGGCCTTCGTGCAGCCCCACGTTCCCCTGGTCGACGATCCGACCTGGGCCGCCCACTACGCCGACGCCCCGATCGACGTCCCCGACCTCACCCGACCCGAGCCGTCACCCGAGATCTGGGCCAAGTACCTGGCCGTGCTCGACGACCACTCCCAGGTCGAGGCCATGGACGACGACTTCGTACGGGCCGGTATCCGCCACTACCTCGGCATGGTCTCGCTCATCGATCAGCGGATCGGCGATGTGCTGCGAACCCTCGACGATCTGGGGGAGCTGGATCGGACGTGGATCGTCTACACCTGCGATCACGGCGAGATGCTGGGCAGCCATGGCCTGTGGGCCAAGATGAACTTCTACGCCCCCTCGGTCCAGGTGCCGCTGCTCATCCGCCCGCCCGGCGGCATGTCGGGGCGGACCGAGGAAGCCCTGACCGAACTGGTCGACGTCACCGCCACCCTGGCCGCCATCGGCGGGGCCGAGCCACCGACCGGGGGTGCCGGGTCCTCGCTGCTTCCGGCCCTCAGCGGCGAGCCCGTGGGCCGGGATCAGCTCCTCTCCCGCATCGGCAACTTCGCCGGCATCCGCACCGACCGGTACCGGGCCACCGTCCACGTCCCGTCGGGTACGCCGTGTGAGCTGTTCGACCTCGGCGAGGATCCGGACGAGACCGACAACCGGGTCACGGATGCCGCCCTGGCCGACCTGCGAGACGACCTGATCGCCGAGCTCCTGCATCACGAACAGGCCCCGACCTGAGCACCGGGCGGACCGCGGTCACGACGGCATCGGCCGCCCCCTCGACAGTGAGGTCGGTGGTGTCGATCACGAGATCGGCCGACGCCGACAACCAGGTCCGAGCCTCCCGATACGCATCCAGGTGACCGAGCCGCCAGGCCCGGGCCTCGCTCTCCACCTCATCGCCGTCGATACGGCGGCGAAGCTCGGGCTCTGCGCAATCCAGGACGACGTGGAACACCGGGAGATCGAGCCGACCGCCCACCGGCCGGTCAGTCGGTGTCGGGCAGCAGGTCGGTTCGGCCTCGCACCAGGTCGCTGTCGGCGATGAGACCCTCGATGCGCAGGAGTTCGGGGTCGTCGTCGGCGCAACCGGCCCGAAGCAACGCCGCCCGTTCCCACCGCAACCCGTCACCCAGCTCATCCGACACCAGGAAGCCGAGTCCGTCGTCGGCGGCGCCCCGCCACAGCACGGCGGGCCGCCCCTCGGCCTCCAGCTCGGCGCCATTGGACCGGGGTCGGGACCGAACGGCCAGACCCCCGCCCTCGATCGGCTCGACCGGCACCACCTCGCCCCCGAGGACCTGCTGGGTCAGCCGGTACAGGGCGACCCGGCCCGGATCCCGATCGGTACGCAGGAAGTAGAAGGGCGAGATGAGGATGACCCGGGCCAACAACCCGGCCAGGTCCGGGCGTTCGTCCTCGACCCGGCGGCGGGCATCGGGGTCGTCCCACAGGGGCGCGGCCCAGTTCCAGGCCCGCTGGCGGCTGGCCACGATCAGCTCGATGATCAGCGCCTCGTCGAGCGACCCGAGGGCCCGGTTCACCAACCCCAACAGGAACCGCTTCAACCGGTTGAACAGCTTCCCGATGACCCGGGCCCACAGCTCGGCGACCTGCTCCCGGAAGATCTCGTTGATCTCGTCGTAGTCGATCTTGCGGTCGGTCGCCCCCTCCTCGGTCGGGGCCGGGCCAATGGCCCGGTGGGCCTCGACCAGGGCGAACGTCAGGTCGTGGTTGATGTGGGCGTTGACACCGAGTAGCGCCCCGTCGAGATCGGTCAGCCGCTTGCGCCCGGACCGCCGCTCGAACAGGGCGACCCAGGCCGGCGGCGTCTCACCTCCGGTCACCCACGAGCGAAGAGCGGCGAAGTAGAGCTTGCCGAACTCCACATCGAGCCGTTCCATGAACACCGGATCCCGGAACCTTCCCTCCCCCAGGCGCTTCTGGACGGCCCGGGTCACCCCCAGGTAGAGCTCGTTGAACTGGGCCACCGGGTTGGCCCCGGTGAGACGGAACCGAAGGGGCGACAGAGCCTCCATCAGCTCCAGCTGCCGAGCGATGACGTCGTCGATGGTGTCGACCGGCTTGTCCACGATGGCGAGCACGGCGGCGTCGGTCCTTCTGTCCCACATGCTTGGCACCCTCTCCTCGTCGTTCCCCGGCCCGGCGGCCCTGCCCTAGTCGTCGGCGCCCGGAGGCCCCGACACCCCGGCCGCCCGCCGGGCATAGAGAGCGGCCGCCTCCACCCGAGTCCGGACCCCGAGCTTGGCCAGGATGTTCGACACGTGGACCCCGACGGTCCGGCTGCTGATGTAGAGCCGCTCCCCTATCTCGCGGTTGCTCAAACCCCGGGCCAACTCGGCGATCACGTCCAGCTCCCGCGCCGTGAGGCCGCCGAGAGCCGCCCCGACCCCGTCCGGGTCCTGGGCATCGCCCCCCTCCGCCATCGCCACGCTCGGATCAGCGCCGCCGCCGGGACCGCCTGCGGCCGACGCGTCGAGCGGGGCGGGCGGGGCGGGCGGCGGCACCGACAGATCGAGCCGGGCCCGGCGGGCCAGGTCCTCGATCTCGGCCACCAGCGGCGCCGCCTCCAACCCCCGGGCCGTGGCGTGGGCCCGGCGCAGTGCCATCGCCGCCGCCGCATTGCGGGTCCGCTGGTGGAACAGCGCCGTCGCCTCCTGGAGTCGGGCGTAGGCCGCCGGATACGGGTGGCCGCACCGATCCCAGATCAGGGCCGCCTGATGCCAAACCCTGGGGTCGGGGGCTCCCTCGATCCGCCCCACCTCACCTTCGCAAAGCAGGTGGTAGCCGGCCAGGAGGTCGGCCTCCCCCTCCGACAAGGTCCGGTGGCGCTCCCCCAGCCCGGCCATGACGGCCCGCAGCCGTTCGACCGTGGCCATCGATGCCGGCCGGGCCCCGGCCACGATGGCCTCGGCCCGCAACCCGTGCCAGACCAGGGGTGCCAGCAACCACGGGTCGTCGATCTCGGCCGGGCCGAACCGGCGCAGAACCTCGGCCACGGTCCGCCGGGCCTCGATCCCGTCCCCCCGCCACATGGCCAGACCGGCCCGGAGGGTGGCCAGGGGCAGCGCCTGGCGTGGGTTCGGGTCCCCCGCCACCAGGCCCGCCGCCGTGTCGAGATCCCACTCGGCCGCCATCAGGTCACCGAGCCCGAGGACGGCCCGGGCCCGGCCCAGCAGCAGGTCGACGACGCCCGCACCGGTGGGATCCGACTCGAGCGCCGCCGTGGCGGTGGCCCGGGCGTCACCCCACCGCCCCAGCCGGAACAGGCCGGTGGTGGCGGTGGCCAGCAGCGAGGTGGTGAACCGGGGGTCGGAGCCGTCGGCCACCAGCTCCTCGGCCGTCCGTCGAGCCAACTCGACCCCGCCCTCGACGTCGTTGAGCGGCCCCATGAGCAGCTCGGCGTAATTGCGGCCGGCCGCCTCGACCAGGTCGGGCTGAGCGCTCGAGCGCGCCTGGTCCAACGCCTCGGCCAACAGGCGGCGACCGGCGTCGAGGCGACCCAGGCAGGCTTGGCTGTACCCCAGCGCGGCCACCGCCAACAGCTCCACCCCGGGATCTCGGGCGCCGGACCGGGACAGGCGGTCCAGGGTGTGGGCCGCCCGGACCACGGCCTCCTCATGGCGGCCGAGCCGGTTGAGCAGCTCGGCCGACCGGGCTCCGGCCTCCACCGCCGGACCCGCCGCAACCCCCGGATCGTCGGCCAAACCGGCCTGCAGCCGCTCGGCCGCCACCAGATCGCCGGTGGCCGCCAGGTACCGGGCCCGCGCCGCCACCAGCGCCACGTCGGGTCCCGCCCAACGCTCGGCGGCCCGAGCCAGCAGCACGAGGGCCGTCTCGTGCTCCCCGGCCCGATGCGCTCCCTCGGCCGCCTCGACCAGCAACCGCCCTCCGTCGGGATCGGGGTCGGCTCCCGGCCACCGATCGGACACGATGTCGCCCACCAACCGCCAGTGCTCCCACGCCTCGGCCGTCGCCCCCAGGGCCGAGGCCCGGCGGGCCCCCACGATCAGCGGCTGCAGCACCCGGGCGCCGGCTCCGGCCCGGGTCCAGTGGTGGGCCACCTCCAACGGATCGGCGTCCCGGCCGCCGACGCCCGCCTCCAGGGCCTCGGCCAGGCCGCGGTGGAGCAACACCCGTTCCGGTTCGAGCAGCCCCGCCACCGCCACCTCGCCGAACAGGCCGTGTGCCGGCGCGTACCCCCCGTCGACCGCCACCAACACGCCGGCCGCCACCGCGGCCCGGGCGGCGGCGATGGCCTCCGACTCGCCCAACCCCAGGGTGGCGGCGGCCACCTCGTGGCGTACCGGTCCGGCCCCGATCCCGACCAGGCCAACGAGTTCGCGGGCGGCCGGGGGGAGGGCGGCCAACCGGGCCTCGAGCATGGCGTGCAGTCCGGCGGCGTGACCCTGGTCGCCGTCGAGGTCGGACACCAACTCCCGGATGAACAGCGGGACCCCACCGCTGCGGGCCCACAGGCGGGCGCGTTCGCCGACCGACAGGGGCCGGGGGGCCAGGACCCGGGCCAACTCGACCGAGGTGGCCTCGTCGAGCGGTCCGAGGGGGAGGACCTCCACCTCGGGCGAGCGGTGGAAGTCGACCAGGAGGCCGTCGTCGGCTCCGGTGTCGGGCCGGTAGGTGCCGAGCACGATCACCCGGTTGGCGGTCAGGCCCGACAACAGGGTCCGGACCAGGCGTCGGGTGCTGGTGTCGGCCCACTGGAGGTCGTCGAGGGCCAGGACCACCCGGTGCCGGGCGGCCAGACGGTCCAGCTCGCGGTGGGCGGCGGCCAGGGCATCGGACGACGAACCGGGGAGTCCGCCCCCCTCCAGGATCTCGGCCAGGCGCGAGCCACCGGGGATGGCGGCGGCGGCCAGATCGCGGGCCGCCTGGTGGAGGGGATGGAGGGGCCAGGCGTCACCGAGGTCGAGGCAGGTACCGGCCAGCACCAGCGCTCCGTCCCGGGCGGCGTCGTCGGCTGCGGCGTCGAGCAGGTGGGTCTTGCCGATCCCGGCCGGTCCGAGCAGGACGGCGCCCCGACCCCCCGACGAGGAGGCCGCGGTCAGCGCCGCCAGCCGTTTCCGCTCGCGCCGACGTCCACAGACCCGCCCGGTCGTGGCTCTCCATTCCACGGTGCGACCCTAACCCTCCCGACCCGGGCGACGTAGCGCCGCCGTCGGATCTGAATAGTCCCGTCGCCCTCTATACGTCATCCGACAGATCGTGCGGCCGAGCCGCCGCTGCATCCTGAACCCGGAGACACACCAGGTAGGGCGAGACCGGTCCCCGACACCAGCGAGTCGGGGCGCCGGGCGATGTCCGACGGCGAACGAGGTCGGCCCGAACGGGCGACCGGGGAGGCATCAGGTGACCTGTGCACGGACCAGACGGAGCGGACGAGCCAACGGCTGCCCGCCCCGCCACGGTGCCGGTGCCTGCGCCGGGGATCGGTTGACACCGGCCGATCCCGACGCCTCCGCGCCGCCTCCGCGACAGCGGATCCTGGTGGCCGGTGTCTCGCTGTTCGCCGACCTGGTCGACTGCGCCGACCGGGGACCCGAGCAGGGGGTCACTCCGGCCCGTGGTCTTCACCCCAGCCACGAATCGCTGCTCCGGGACGCCATCGAGCGACACGGCGGCGAGGTGGTGAAGGGCACCGGCGACGGCGTGCACGCCTGGTTCCCCGCTGCCGCCGGTGCCCTCGACGGGGCCCGCCAACTGCAGGCCGACGTCGGGAGCCGTTCGACCGCCGGCCTCGCGCCAACCCTGCGGGCCCGCATCGGTCTGGCCGCCGGCGACACCCTGTGGGACTCGGGCGATGACGGCCTCGACTGCTACGGGCTTCCCGTCGTCCTCGCCGCCCGCCTCCGGGAGCTGGCCGAGCCGGGCCAGGTGCTGTGCACCGACCTGGTGCACCTGCTGGCCGGGGAACGAACGAACCAGCATCTACGACCCGTCGGGTCGATCCAACTCCGGGGGATGACCACGCCCACAAGAGTGGTGGAAGTACTCACCGCGACGGCGTGACGGGCGGCCAGCCTCCGGCCCGTCGGGGCCCGGTCCACACCGGACCGGGCCCCGACGACCATGTTGGCCCCACCCCTCGACCACGACCTACCGTGGCCTGGTGAGCAACAACGGAGCGGGACCGGAACACCACGACATCATCGTGCTCGGCGCCGGCGTGTCAGGCATCTACCAGATCAAGTGCCTGGCCGACCGGGGCCTCGACGCCATCGTGCTCGAAGCCGACGAGGACCTCGGAGGGACCTGGTACCGCAACCGGTACCCGGGGGCCCGGTTCGACTCCGAGAGCTACACCTACGGCTACTCGTTCTCCCGGGAACTCCTCGACGAGTGGCACTGGAAGGAACGGTTCTCGGCCCAGCCCGAGAACCTCCGCTACCTCAACCACGTGGCCGACCGGTTCGATCTCCGACGCCACATGCGCTTCAACGCCCGGGTCGAGACGATGAGCTGGGACGAGGACGAACGGCGGTGGCACCTCGGGCTCACCGGCGGCGAGCGGTACACGGCCCGCTTCGTCATCACCAGCGTTGGACCGCTGTCGATCCCGACCCTGCCCGACTACGAGGGCATGGACGACTTCGCCGGCCAGTCGTTCCACACCTACTGGTGGCCCAAGGAGCCGGTGGCGCTGGCCGGGCGCCGGGTCGGCGTGATCGGGACCGGGGCGACCGGCATCCAGGTCATCGCCGAGATCGCCGACAAGGTGGGCGAACTGACCGTGTTCCAGCGGCGGCCCAACTGGAGCACCCCGCTCAACAACGCCCCCATCTCGGCCGAGGAGATGGATCACATCCGACGCCGGTACGACGAGATCTTCGCCAACTGCTCGGCCTCACCCGGCGGCTTCGAACACATGCCCGACCGGCGGGGCTTCTGGAACCTCACGGCCGAGGAGCGGCGGGCGTTCTGGGACGAACTCTACGACCGGCCCGGCTTCGCCATCCTGGCCGCCAACTTCGTCGAGATCTTCTTCGACGAGGAGGCCAACCGGGAGATGTCGGACTACATAGCCGACCGGATCCGGGGTCGGGTCGACGATCCGGCGGTGGCCGAGAAGCTCATCCCCCGGGACCACGGCTTCGGCATGCAGCGGCTCCCCCTGGAGACCAGGTACTTCGAGGCCTACAACCGGGACAACGTCCACCTCGTCGACCTGTCGGAGACCCCTATCGAGCGGATAACGGCCGACGGGATTCGCACCACCGACGGCGACCACGACCTCGACGTCATCGTCTACGCCACCGGGTTCAACGCCATCACCGGCGGCTACGACCGGATCGACATCCGGGGGGTCGACGGCCGGGCCCTGGCCGACAAGTGGCGGGACGGGCCGAACACCTTCGTCGGTGTGCTGTCCCACGGCTTCCCCAACCTGCTGATGGTGGCGGGGCCCCAGAGCGTGTCGGGCTCCACCAACTTTCCCCGGGCCATCGAGACGGGCGTGGAGTGGGTGACGGCCCTGCTCGACCACACCATCGAGCGCGGGCACACCCGGATCGAAGCCCGACCCGAGGCCGAGCAGGAATGGGTCGCCACCGTGGTCCGGGCCCACGAGCGGATGCTGTTCCGTCGGAGCAAGGGCTGGTTCACCGGCTACAACTCCAACGTGGCCGGCCACGAGGAGGGCAAGGTCCGCTACCAGGCCTACTTCGGGGGTGCCCCGGCCTACACCGCCGCCATCGACGAGGTGGCGTCCGACGACTACCGGGGTATCGACCTCACCTGACGGGCCGGAATCCCGGCGAACCGACCGCACCCACCGACCGGCCCGACCCGACCACGGTGAGGTGGGCGGCCGGTGCTACGTTCGGTCCATCGGGCCGGACCCCGCACGCCCCCGTGGTGCACGACGACCGGAGGACCGGGCTGAACCATGAGCGAAGGACCCCCTCCCCCCGAGTTCCTGCCTCCGTCCTCGCCCCCGCCGGGAGGCTGGACACCGCCCACGCCAGGCTCGCCCCCGCCGGGGGGCTGGACACCGCCCACGCCAGGCTCGCCCCCGGGCGGCCCTCCGGGCGGGCCCTGGCTGGCACCGCAGCCGGTCGGGCCGCCCGACGACGGACCGGCCGAGGAACGGGTGACCAAGGGCGGGGGCGGACCCTTGATCGTGGCGCTGGGCGCGCTGGGCGTCATCGTGCTGGTCGCCCTTCTGTGGTGGGTGGCGACGGGCCCGGGCACGCCGTCCGAGGACGAGGTGGCCCGGACCGACCCAACCGGTGACGACGGCGCCGAGGAGTCGAGCGGCGACGAGAGCCCGGGCGACGACGATCCGTTCGCCTTCCCCGAAGGCGGGGGCGGCGACGACGGCGCGCCGTTCCGGCCCGACAGCGTCGCCATCCACGAGGACTCGGTCTGGGTGTCGGATTCGGCCTGCGGTTTGGTGGTCAAGATCGACCGGGAGACCGAGGAACTGGTCGGGATCCTCGATCTCGGCGGGGCCGCCTCGGGGGTGACCGTGATCGACGGATCGGTGTGGGTCGGCAACCGCGACCGGCAGCGGGTGCTGCGCATCGACCCGGACGAGCTGGCCGTCGAACGCACCGTCAACCTCCCCGGCTTCGCCCTGGGCCTGGCCTCGGGCGGGGGTGAGGTGTGGGCCGCCGACCCCATCAACGGCGCCGTCTACCGCATCGACCCGGCCGGCGACCGGGCCACGCTCACCCAGGAGGTGGGGCAGGTCGCCCATCACGTGGCCGTCGACGACGGGGTGGTGTGGGTCACCAACAACGGGGACGGCACGGTCACCAGGATCGAGACCGACCGGGAGCGCACCGGTGCCGTGATCGAGGTCCCGGTCGGGACCGGGCCCCTCCACGTGGAGACCGGGGCCGGTAGCACCTGGGTCACCAACAACGTCGACGCCACGGTCACCCGGCTCGACCGGGCCGGGGACACCCTGGCCGTGATCGAGGTCGGGTTCGCCCCCCATGCCCTCATCCACGCCGCCGATGCGGTGTGGATCGGGTCCGACTTCGCCGGGTTGTGGCGCATCGACCCCGTCACCGACACCGCGTCGTTGGTGCCGGTCGCCGACTTCTCCTCGATCGACATGGCGGCCGACGGGGCGGAGGTCTGGATCGCCGACGGCACCGGCGGGACCGTGGTCCACTTCGACGCCGTCACCGAGCAGATCGTGAGCCGGATCGACGTGGCCGAGACCGGCGACTGCGAGACCCTGCGCGACAACGCCGTCCGGCCCCCGGTGCTGGAGACGGTCTAGCGCCCCCGACGACCCCGGGCGCCGGGTTGCGGGTTCACCACCTGGGCTTGAGGGGGGCGTGGTCGATGCGGGGCAGGACGTGCTCGGCCACCAGGTCGCACTCGGCCAGGTGGGTGTAGCCCGACAGGATGAAGGCTTCGATTCCGACATCGCGGTAGGCCTCGAGCTTGGCCACCACCTGGTCGGGGTCGCCCACGATGGCGGCCCCGGCCCCGCTGCGGGCCCGGCCGATCCCGGTCCAGAGGTTGGGCTCGGCGTAGCCGTCGCCGTCGGCCTCGTCGCGGAGTTGGGCCTGGCGGGCAACCCCGACCGAGGCGGCGTCGAGCGAGCGGGAGCGGATGGCGTCGCCCACGCCGCCGTCGAGGCGGGACACCAGCCGGTCGGCGGCGGCCCGGGCCTCGGCCTCGGTTTCGCGCACGATCACGTGGGTCCGCAGCCCGTAGCGGAGGGTGCGGCCGTGGGCGGCGGCCCGCCCGGTCATCTCCCGCACCGTCTCCCCCACCGAGGCCACGGTGTCGGGCCAGGTGAGGAACACGTCGGCCCCGATGGCGGCCGTCTCCTTGGCCGCCTCGGAGAAGCCGCCGAAGTAGAACGGCGGGCAGCGGCCGTCGACGGTGGAGACCCGGGGCGGGTCGAGCTCGAGGTCGACGAACTCGCCGTGGAAGTCGACCGGCTTGCCGTCGAGCAGGTCCCGCAGCACCTGCATGTACTCCACCGTCCGCCGGTAGCGGGGCTCCGACTCCAGCGTCTGGCCCGGCAGGTCGCTGGAGATGATGTTCACCGTCAACCGGCCGCCGGCCATCCGATCGATGGTGGCGATCTGGCGGGCCAGCTGCGGGGGCCACAGCTCACCGAGACGGACGGCCAGGAGCAGGTGGATCTGTTCGGTCCGGGGGGCGACGCCGGCGGCGAAGGCGGTGGCGTCGATACCCAGCGTGTAGCCCGAGGGCAGGAGGATGTTGTCGAACCCGTTGCGATCGGCGGCGGCCACGATGTCGCCGCAGTGTTCCCAGGAGCTGGCCAGGTCGGGGTCGGGGACGCCGAGGAACTCGTAGTCGTCGTCGCACAGGGCGGAGAACCAGCTGATTTCGGGAATGGACGATTCGGTGGTCACGTGGGCCTCGCAACGATGATCGGTGTGGAGCGGTCGGAGCGGCCTCAGCCGAGGAGCCGACGGATCTCCTGGAGGGTAAGGGGGGTGGCGCAGGCCTCGGCGGCCAGGAGGCGACCGGCCACGTCGTCGTGGTCGACCAGGAGCAGCGGACGGGCCGGATGGTGGAGCAACGCGGCCAGGGTCCGGGCCTCGACCCGCGATGCCGACGGTCCGACCAGCCCGGCGTGAAGCGGGACCAGCGGCACCGCCCCCCACTCGAGGGCCAGGTCGAGAGCGCCGTCGGTCAGGGCCGCCCACGACAGCTCGGCCAGATCGACGCCGAGCACGGCGACCCGGATCTCGGGCGGCAGGTGGGCGGCCAGGGCCCGCGCCTGGGCCACGGTGTGGCCGGTGACCCCCAGGGCCGGGACCCCGCCGTGGATCATGGCGGAGAGGGCCAGGTCGGCCGCGGCCGCCGGGTGACGGAAGGGGTCGGCCCCGTCGATCACGAGCAGGTCGAACCCGTCGACGCCCTGACCGAGGGCGGCGGTTTCGACCTGGGCGACGGCGGCGGCCGGGTCGGGCGTGGCGGCAAGCGACAGCCGGACGGCGACGCCGTGGCCGCTGGCGGCCCGGACCGCCTCGGATCCGATCGCGGTCGGATCGGCGGCGTCGACCACGACCAGCGTCGGGCTGGGTGCCCCACCGAGCCAGCCTTGTTCCGTGGTCAGGGCGGCGGTCCCCAGGTCGATGGCCACCGGGCCGACCAGGACCCGACCCTCGACCACCTCGCGCCGCCCGAGCGGGGCCACGGTGCTCTCGGCTCCGCCGTCGCTCAGTTGACCGGCCGGTACCTCGGCTGCCGTCATCGGTCCTCCCCTACTCGACGAGCCCAGGGTGCCGCCCGTCACGCCGATCGACTAGTGGCATTACGGCTATCGCCCTATCGGGTTTGCCTATGGCATGCTGGGCAGCGGTGTCCGACCCCCTCCTCGACCGACTACTCGATCTCGACCTGGCCTCGGCCGACCTCTACCTGAGCGTGGTCGACCTGGGCAGCATCTCCAAGGCGGCGGCCCGCCACGGCCTGAGCCAGCCCTCGGCCAGCCAACGCATCCGCAAGCTCGAACGCCAGCTCGGGCTGAACCTGCTCGACCGATCGTCGTCGGGGTCGGCCCTCACCTCCGACGGCCGCGAGCTGGCCCCCTTCTGTCGCCAGCTCGTCACCACGGCCGAGGTGGTGCTCACCGAGGCCCGGACCCGACGGGACCAACGGCGGCTCCACACCCGGGTCGTGGCCACGGCCGGGTTGGCCCGTCACCTCGTGCCCGACATCTGCGGCAGCCTGGCCTCGGCCACTCCCCCGATGTCGATCGAGGTGACGGTGGCCGACACGCTGGAGGCCTGCGGCCTGGTCCGGGACGGCACCGTCGACCTGGGCCTGGTCGACGGACCCCAGCCGCCGTTGTCGATGACCAGCGAGATCATCGTCCACCGTGCGCTGTCACTCGTCGTCGGGCCGGGCCACCGGTGGGCCGGGCGGACCCGGCCGGTGTCGGCCGCCGAGCTGGTGACCGCGCCCCTCCTCATGCGACGACGGGGCTCGGGAACCCGCGACGTCATCGAGGACCGGCTGGCCCGGTCCGGCCACCGCGACCGACCCGTGCCCCCGGCCGAGGCCGGGACCACCGAGGCCCAGATCGCCACCGTGGCCCTCGATCCGTCGATGGCCGCCGTGATCGCCGACGACGACGTGGCCTCGGCCGTGGCCGCCGGGCGCCTGGTCGCGGTGCCGACCGAGTTGGATTTCGCCCAGCCGGTGCGCCTGGTGTGGAACGGGGCCGAGCCCCATACGCCGGGGGCCCGCCGGTTCGCCCAGGCCGCCCTCGACCGGGCCGTCGTCGGATCGAGCCCGATGGTGCCGGCGAGGTCGGGCGGACGGGGCGGATCGGGCGGACGACGCCGGCCTCAGGGCAGCGGCTGACCCTCGGACGCCTCGATCAGGTCGTAGACGTCGTTGCGGTCCAGGTTGACGCCGAGGGCGGCCACCGAGTCGGTGATCCGCTCGGGGGTCTGGGTCCCGATGATGCACACCGGAGCCGCCGGGTTGGCCAGGACGAAGGCCAGGGCCACGATCGAGCGGTCGACACCTTCCCGGGCGGCCAGGGCGTCCAGGGTTTCGACCAGGGCCGGCGGTACGTCGACCCCGTTGGCCAGCCGACCCCCGGCCAGGGGGCTCCAGGCCAGGGGCACGATGCCCCGCTCCATGCACTGGTCGAAGGTTCCGTCGCGCATGGGTGCGGTCACGGCGGCCGAGAACTCGGGCTGGTTGGTGGCGATGGGGAACGGGAGGTGGGCCTGCAGCGCCGCCACCTGGGCCGGGGTGTGGTTCGACACCCCGACCTCGCGGATCTTGCCCTCGTCCCGTAGGGCGGCCAGGGTTGCCGCCACCTCGGCCGGATGGGTCAACATGTCGGGCCGGTGGATCTGGTAGAGATCGATGACGTCGACCCCGAGCCGACGGAGCGAGTCCTCGCACGCCCCTCGAAGGGCGGCCGGGCCCGAGTCGTAGGGAATCGGCGGCCGAATGCCGCCCTTGGTCGCCAGGACCATACGCTCACGGAGGGTCGGAGCCTGGGCCAGAACCCGGCCCAGGAGGTCCTCGACGGTACCGAAACCGGTTCCACCCCAGTCGAAGCCGTAGACGTCGGCGGTATCGATCAGATTCATGCCGGCGTCGAGCGCCGTCTCGATCAGACCCTGGGCCACGTCGACGTCCGGCGTGGTGAAACGCCAGAGCCCGTAGGCCAGGGGGCCGACCGTGAACCCGGCCTCCCCGATCACCCGGGGCCCGGCCCCTACGATTCCATCACCCATCGCTCCTCCTTCCGCCACCTCACTGTAAGCGCTTTCATCGCTACCCTGGCAACCATGGACGAACTGCGGTACGGGATCATCGGCACAGGGATGATGGGCATCGAGCACATCGGCAATCTGAACGCCCTCGACGGTGCCCTGGTCACCGCCATCGCCGACCCCGACCCCGGTTCGCGCGACCGAGGACAGGCCGCGGCCGAGGGCCCGGTCTCGGTCCACACCGACCACCGGGCCCTGCTCGAGGCCGACGAATGCGACGCCGTGGTCGTGGCCTCGCCCAACATGACCCACATCGACGTGCTGCGCGACGTGCTGGCCACCGACCTGCCGGTCCTGGTCGAGAAGCCCCTGTGCACCACCGTCGAGGACTGCCAGGAGGTCATCAAGCTGGCCGCCGACCGCACGGGTCTGGTCTGGGTCGGCCTCGAATACCGGTACATGCCTCCGGTGGCCCGCCTCATCGCCGAGTTGGGAACCGGCGCCGTCGGCTCCGTACACATGGTCGCCATCCGCGAACACCGCTTCCCGTTTCTGGTCAAGGTCGGCAACTGGAACCGGTTCAGCCGCAACACCGGGGGCACCCTGGTGGAGAAGTGCTGCCACTTCTTCGACCTGATGACGCTCCTGGCCGCAGGCCGCCCGACCCGGGTCATGGCCAGCGGGGCCCAGAGCGTCAATCACCTCGACGAGGTGTACGACGGCGAGCGCAGCGACATCATCGACAACGCCTACGTGATCGTCGAGTACGACAACGGGGCACGGGGCATGCTCGACCTGTGCATGTTCGCCGAGGCCACCCACAACCAGGAGGAGATCACCGTCGTCGGTGACCGCGGCAAGCTGGAGGCCCTCATCCCGGAGGACGTGGTGCGGATCGGCCGTCGGGGCGAGCACCGCATCGGACAGGTCGAGAGCCACGCCGTGGCCGACGACTCCATCCCCTACGCCGGACTCCACCACGGGTCCAGCTACGTCGAGCACCGCGAGTTCCTCGACGCCGTGCGGAGCGGATCCGAGCCGGCCGTGAGCCTGGAGGACGGCCTGCTGTCGGTTGCCCTGGGGGCGGCCGCCCACCGTTCCATCGACCAGCGACGCCCGGTGGAGCTGAACGAGATCCTGTGACCGCTGGCCCGGGCCGGTCCCGGAGCAGCACGGAGCCGACGCCCTAGGGTGAGACGGTGACGGAACGGGTCGAGCCGGGGGCGTCGACCCGACAGCGTCGTGCGGTGGCCACGGGCCGAAACCGCCCCCTGCCCGGCCATCGGCCCTTCGATCCCCGGCGGGTCCCCGTCTACTACGGCTGGGTCGTCCTGGTCGTCGGGAGCCTCGGGGTCCTGGCCTCGGTGCCCGGTCAGACGGCAGGGGTCAGCGTGTTCACCGATGACCTGACCGACGCCACGGGCCTCGGGCGCCTCGACCTCTCGATCGCCTACCTGATCGGGACCGGGGCCAGCGGGTTCCTGCTCCCGGCCAGCGGTCGGGCCATCGACCGCCTGGGTTCCCGGACCGTGGCCCTGGCCGCCGTCATCGGACTGGCCGCCACCCTGACCGGCCTGAGCCTGGTCGGCCCGGTCGGCCGGGTCGGCGGTCTGGTCATGATGAGCGTGGGGTTCGGGTGCCTGCGCTACACGGGACAGGGCCTGCTGACCCTGACCTCGCGCACCATGATCTCGCAATGGTTCGAGCGGCGGCGGGGCCTGGTGTCCTCGGGCTCGAACGCGGTGATGAGCTTCGCCTTCGCCGCCAGCCCGGCGCTGCTGCTGGCCCTGATCGAGGTCGACGGCTTCCGGACCGCCTGGCGGGTGCTGGCCGTCGGGCTGGTGGTGATCATGGGCACCGTCGTGATCGTGTTCTACCGGGTCAGTCCCGAGAGCTGCGGCCTGGTCATCGACGGCGGGCCCCGTCCCCGCCCCCCGGCCCCGGTCGGGGCCGCCGCCGCCCGGTCCGGTCCGGAGGATCCCGCGGCGTCGGTCGGTCCCCAGGACGGGCGGACCCGGGCCGAGGCCCTGGCCGACATCCGATTCTGGGCCATCACCATCCCGGTGGTGGCGCTGTCGTCGACCTCGACCGCCCTCACCTTCCACATCCTCGACCTCGGTTCGGAGCTGGGCATCGCCGACGACCGGATCGTGCGCATCTTCCTGCCCATCGCCGTGGTCAGCGTGCCGGTGACCCTGCTCGGCGGTTGGCTGGTCGACACCGTCTCGCCGGTCGTGGTGGCCGTCGTCATGTCGGCGGCCCAGATCGCCATGTACGTGGCGGTACCGGGTCTGGCCCAGCCGGGGCCGGCCGTGGTGGCCATCGTCGCCTGGGGCGTGGCCCAGGGCTGCTTCGCCCCTCTCACCTCGGCCGCCCTCCCCCGTCTGTTCGGGCGGCGCCATCTGGGGGCCATCGCCGGGATCCAGATGAGCGCCATGGTGGTGGGGTCGGCGGTCGGACCGGCCCTTTTCGCCCTGGCCCAAGCCGGGTTCGGGAGCTACCGGGCGGCGCTGTGGATCTCGCTGGTGTTCCCGGCCGCCGGACTGGTGGCGGCGGTGGCCGCCGTCACCCGCCCGGGTCCCGAAGCCACCGGCTAATCTGAGAATCGGCGAGACCGACCGTCGCGGCTGCCACCCCGTCAGCCGGTAGCACCACGACACCCCGGAGCACACCGTGGACCTCTGGCTCCTGCTGATCTCGTTCGCCCTCGGCTTCGCCGCCACGAGGGTGGGCCTGCCCCCGCTCGTCGGCTACCTGGCCGCCGGGTTCGTGCTCCACGGGATGGGCTACGAGACGACCGACACCATCGAGACCGTGGCCGACCTCGGTGTCCTCCTCCTGCTGTTCGGCATCGGGCTGAAGCTGGAGCTGCGGACCCTGGCCCGACCCGTGGTGTGGCTCGGGGCGTCGAGTCACGCCGTGGTCACCACGGCCATGATGGCGGCGGTGCTCCTGGCCCTGCGGGCGGCCGACGCTCCTCTGGCCCGTGACCTGTCGGTGGCCCAGGCCGTGCTGGTCGGCTTCGCCCTTTCGTTCGCCAGCACCGTGTTCGCGGTGAAGGTCCTGGAGGATCGGGACGAGGCCGGGTCCCTGGCCGGCCGCCTGGCGGTCGGCATCCTGGTCATGCAGGACGTGTTCGCCGTGGTGTTCCTCGCCGCCTCCGAGCAGACGCTGCCGTCGCTCCTCGCCCTTCCGGTCGTGGTGGCGGTGGTGGCGGCGCGCCCGCTCTACGGCTGGATCCTGGACCGCAGCGGTCACGGGGAGCTCCTCATCCTCCTCGGCTTCGCCCTCGCCGTCGGAGTGGGCGCCGGTTCGTTCGAGGCGGTGGGTCTCAAACCCGATCTCGGGGCCCTGGTCGTCGGCATCACGCTGTCCGGACATCCCCGGGTGGCGGAGCTGGCGTCCCGCCTCCTCGGGTTCAAGGACATCCTCCTCATCGGCTTCTTCCTGTCGATCGGGCTCGACGGCACGCCGTCGGTCGGGGCCGTGGTCGTGGCCCTGGTCGCCCTGGCCCTGCTGCCGCTGCGGGCCGTGACCCTGCTGGCCATCCTGTCCCGGTTCCATCTCCGGTCCCGGACGGTGTGGCACACCACGCTGACCTTGGGCCACTACAGCGAGTTCGGCCTCATCGTGGTGGCGGCCGGGGTGTCGGCCGGGCTGTTGTCCGAGGACTGGACCCCGGCCGTGGCCCTGGCCGTCGCCATCTCGTTCGTTCTGGCCGCTCCGGTCACGGCCGCCCGCTACCAGCTGTTCCGCAAGTGGTCGACCAAGCTGATGGCGCTTGAGCGCCCGCCCATCGCCGTCGACGACGCCGTCATCGACCCGGGCGACGCCCAGGTCCTGGTGTTCGGCATGGGCCGGGTCGGGTCCGGGGCCTACGACGAGTTGGTGCTGCGCCGGGGGGAGGTGGTCCTCGGGGTCGACCGGTTCGACACGGTGGTCCACGAGGCGGAGGCCGACGGGCGGCGGGCGGTCCGGGGCGACGCCCTCGACAACGAGTTCTGGGCCCGGGTCTGCCTCCACCCCGGCATCCAGCTCGTGGTCCTGGCCATGAACGACCACCGGGCCAACCTGGCCGCCGTGGGCCGGGTCCGGGCCTTCCTTCCCGACGCCCGGATCGCCGCCAGCGCCCAGTACGCCGACCAGGTGGCCGAGCTGGAGGAGGCCGGGGTCGACGTGGCCCGCAACCTCTACGGCGAGGCCGGTCAGGGCCTGGCCGACGACGCCTGCGACATCCTCCTGGGCCGCCGCTCCCGCAACCGCGACAACTGATCGACGACTGATCAGCCACTCGCCCGCTCGGTCACCGCTGGCCCGGGTCGGCGGCGACTCGTAGCATCGGTGGTCCGGCGCCACGGTAGGGACCGCACGCCGAGCGACCGAGACGACGAAAGGGGCCGGTGTGGCATGAAGGTGTCCGTGATCTTCCCCAGCGTGGCCTACCGGGAGGGCCCCGAGGCCGTGTCCCGACTGATGGCCGGTGTCGAGGCGCTCGGATTCGACGAGCTGACCATGCTCGATCACGTGGTGATGGGCCGCCCGGCCCCGGACCGGGATCGTTCGTTCTACGCCGCCGACATCCCCCTGCTGGAGGCGCTGACGACCCTCGCCTTCGCCGCTTCGGCCACGTCGACCATCGGGCTCGGCACCGGTGTGCTGGTCCTGCCCCAGCGCCAGATCGCCCTGGTGGCCAAGCAGGTCTCGACCATCGACACCCTCTCCGGGGGCCGGGTCCGGCTCGGGGTCGGCGTCGGTTGGCAGGCCAGCGAGTTCGAGGCCCTGGACCAGGACTACCGCACCCGGGGTCGCCGGATGGACGAGGCGGTCGCCCTGCTCCGCACCTACTGGCGGGAGTCGTCGGTCGACTTCGAGGGCCGGCACTATCGGGCCGAGGCCATGGCCATGGAGCCCAAGCCGCCCCGGGGCGACGCCATCCCGGTGTGGATCGGGGGTGCGGTGCCCCGGACCCTGGAGCGGGTCGGCCGTTACGGCGACGGCTGGATGGGGCAGTTCGTCAAGGACGGCGCCACCGCCCGCAAGCTGATGGACCGGATCCGTCGCCACGCCGTGGAGGCCGGCCGCGATCCCGACACGATCGGCATGCAGCTGGGGGTGTCGGCCCCACCCGGAGGGCGCGACCGCGAGCTGTACGCCGATCCGGCGCTGGTACGGGAGCGCGTGGTCGAGCTGCGCGACGTCGGCTTCGACTGGGCCTCGATCAACCTGGTGCCGATCTTCCAGGCCGGCCACCGCACCGTCGACGCCATGCTCGACCACCTGGCCGCCATCCGGAAGCTGCTCGAACCCGAACTCGATCCCCAGCCCACGGGAGGGCGACCATGACCACCACCCAACGGACCGGTCCCCTGGCCGACGTCACCGTCATCGACTGCACCCAGGCCCTGGCCGGCCCCTTCGGCACCGCCCTCCTGGCCGATCTGGGGGCCGACGTGATCAAGGTCGAGGCCCCGGGGGGTGACGGGTTCCGCCCGCTTCCCCCGTTCCCGCCCGACTACGCCCACGCCGACGGCGACGACGAGGGCGGCGTCGACCATGGGGCCCCGTTCGCCGCCGTCAACCGCAACAAGCGCAGCATCGTGCTCGACTTCAAGGATCCCGACGAGGCCGAGATCCTGCGCCGGCTCTGCGACCAGGCCGACGCCGTGGTCGAGAACTTCCGCAGCGGCGTCATGGACGGCCTCGGCCTGGGCTACGAGGCGTTGGCCGAGCGCAATCCGGCGCTGGTCTACGCCGCCGTCCGGGGTTTCGGCGATCCCCGCACCGGCGACAGCCCGTACAGCCAGTGGCCGTGTCTCGACGTGGCGGCCCAGGCCATGGGCGGCCTGGTGGAGTCCAACGACCAGATCTCCCAGCCCGCGGTGGCCGACATCTACCCCGGCACCCTGATGGCCCTGGGGGTGGTGTCGGCCATCCACGAGGCCCGACGCAACGGGCGGGGCCAGTTCCTCGACGTGGCCATGTACGACAGCGTGGTCACCCTGCTCCGTACCAGCGTCGCCGCCTACGGGTTCAGCGGCAAGGATCGGACCGGGAACCGCCGGGTGGCCCTGATGCCCTTCGACCTGTTCCCGACCAGCGACGGCCGCGTCGCCATCGCCGCCCCCCGACCCCACCATTGGGAACGGCTGTGCGAGGCCATGGGCCGCCCGGAGCTGGTGACCGACGAGCGGACCCGGAGCAACGGGGCCCGGGTCCGCAACTACGACTTCGCCTACGCCCAGGTGAGCGCCTGGACCAGTGCGCTGAGCAAGCAGCAGGTGTTCGAGGCGCTCGGAGGCCAGGTGCCCATGGGGCCCTCGCAGTCCATGGCCGAGATCTTCGACGACCCCCACGTGGCCAGCCGCGAGCTGCTCGACCGCTACCGGCCACCGGGCGACAACCCGGAGGTCGCCATCGCCGCCAGCCCGCTCAAGTTCACGAGGACCCCGGGAGGCTTCCACCGCCAGCCGCCCCTCCTGGGCCAGCACACCGACGAGGTGCTGGCCCAGTTCGGGATCGAGCGACCCGGGTCCGGGACCCGGTGACGCCCGGCGGCGGCCGGACTCAGCTGCGGGAGCTCATCAGAGGCATGACCTTCTCGCCGAACTCGGCGGTGGCCGACGGGTAGTCGTCGAACACGCACATCACGCCCTTGACCCCGTCGATGGCGGCCACCTCGTCGAGGCGCTCGGCGATGGTGGCGTGGCTACCGACGATGGGGCCGATGTTGAGGTTGAAGGCGCCTTTCATCTCGGTGATCTTCTCCGCCGTGGCCCCGGCGGTGTCGAGCTCGGCCTGACCGGTCATGAATTTGATGGCGTCGAGGTCGGCGCCGTCGCGGTAGTGGTTCCACGTGGCCTCGGCCTCGGCGTCGGTCTCGCCCATGGTGATCTGGAACAGCACGTAGACGCCGACGTCACGGCCGGTGGTCTCGGCCGCCGCCATGAGCCGGCCGGCGTCGGTCCGGACCACGTCGAGGTCGCCGGTGCCGATGATGAACTGGAAGTCGCCGTGGGTGGCACAGAACTCCATGCCCCGGTCGGACTGACCGGCGCAGACCAGGGGCACCGACCCGCCCCGGGGCGGCGGGGACAGGCGGCAGTCGTCCATCTGGAAGTACTCGCCCTTGAAGTCGCTGACACCGTCGGCCCACAGCTCCTGCATGATCCGGACGTACTCGGTGGCGTAGTCGTAGCGCTTCTCGTAGTACCAGTCGCCGGGCCACACGTTCATCTGGGCGTACTCGGACTGGTTCCAGCCGGACACGATGTTGATGCCGAACCGACCGTCGGAGATGTCGTCGATGGTGGAGGCCATCCGGGCCACCATGGCCGGGTGCAGGGTGGGCAGGGCCACCGAGGCGAACAGGTTGATCCGTTCGGTGGCGGCCGCCAGCCCGGCCATGAGGGTGAACGATTCGAGGTTGTGGTCCCAGAACTCGGTCTTGCCCCCGAAGCCCCGGAGCTTGACCATCGACAGGAGAAAGTCGAATCCGGCGGCCTCGGCCCTCTCGGCCACGGTGCGATTGAGTTCGAAGCTGGGTGCGTACTGCGGAGCGTTCTCCGACATCATCCAGCCGTTGTTGCCAATGGGAATGAAGATCCCGAGATCCATGGGTCTGCTGCCTTTGCGGTTGGTCGGGGCCACGCTGCCACTTCCGGCCCCGGGGTTCCGGCCGGTTTAGCAGCTCGACCCGGGCCGGGACGGGCCGGTGCGGGCGAAGGCGTCGAGCACCTGGGCCAGGTCGACGACGTCGGCGTACTTGGCGTCGAGGTCGAACAGGTTGACCCGGTGGACCTCGGGATCACGATCGCCGCAGGCGTCGGACACCACGAGGGGCACGAAACCGTGCTGGCAGGCGTCGAGGGCGGTGGCGCGGACGCAGCCGCTGGTCGAGACGCCGCCGATGACAACGGTGTCGATGCCCCGGCTGGTGAGGGTGGCGGCCAGGCTCGTCCCGAAGAAGGCGGAGGCGTACTGCTTGGTGATGATCACCTCGCCCTCGGACGGGGCCGGATCCTGCAACCACCGGCCCAGTTCCCCGCCTCGGTCGAACACCGACAGGGCCTCCACCTTGCGGTAGAAGACGCCACCGTCGGACCCGCCCGGCTCGTACTCGACACGGGTCCACACCACCGGCACGCCGGCGGCCCGGGCCGCGACCACCAGGTCGCGACAGCGGTCGGCAACCTCGGGTACGCCGGCATGGAGGGGTGAGTCGGGCTCGAAGTAGGCCCGGCACAGGTCGACCACGACCACGGCCGGCCGGCGCCCCATCCCCAGCCGACGACCGAAGCCGGCCTGGCGGTAGTCGTCGGCCAGCTCGTCCACGGCCGTGATCGTACCGGCCGGCGTCGTCCCGGGCCCGGTCCGGCCCGAGCGGGGCCGGTAGCCTGCGGCCATGGCTGATCTGCTCCGACGGCGGCCCGGTGGGCCCGCCGCCCTCCGGGCCCTCCTGGCCCGACCCGAACCGGTGTTGCTCCCCGGCTGCTACGACGCCCTGGGGGCTCGACTGATCGAGCAGGCCGGGTTCGACGGCGTCTACATGACCGGGTTCGGGACCGCCGCCTCCCTGCTCGGTCGGCCCGACGTCGGCCTCCTGGGCCTGGCCGAGATGGTCGACAATGCCCGACGGATCACGGCCGCCGTCGACCTCCCGGTGATTGCCGACGCCGACACCGGCTACGGCAACCCGATCAACGTGGTCCGCACCGTGCAGGAGTACGAGCGGGCCGGGGTGGCCGCCCTGCACCTGGAGGATCAGGTGGCGCCCAAGCGGTGCGGCCACATGGAGGGCAAGGAGGTGATCCCAACCGGCGAGATGGTGGCCAAGATCGAGGCCGCGGTGGCGGCCCGCCAGGACCCCGACCTGGTCCTGATCGCCCGGACCGACGCCCGGGCCCCCCACGGCCTGGACGACGCCCTGGACCGGGCCCGACGCTTCGCCGACGCCGGGGCCGACGTGTTGTTCGTCGAGGCCCTGACCGGGGAGGACGAGATCGAGCGGGTGGCGACCGAACTGGCCGGGATCCCTCTGGTGTTCAACTGGGTCGATGGGGGCAAGTCGCCGCTGCTGACCCATGAGCGGTTGGCCGAACTCGGCTTCGCCCTCGTCATCTTCCCCATCACGACCCTGCTGGCCGCCACCCAGGCCATGTCCGAGACCCTGGCGACGATGGCCAAGGCCCGGACCCCGCTCGACCTGCAGGACGACCTCCCGTCGTTCGGCGCCTTCACCGAGACCATCGGCCTGGGCGAGATCACGGCCCTCGAGACGAGGTTCGGATCGTGAGCGGCGGACCCATCCCCACCATCACCGGCCCGACGTTCGAACCCACCACCGTGCAAGGCGTGGTGTTCGACATCGGCGGCGTGTTCTCCTACCCGGCCCCGGGTCCGGTGGCCGAATGCCTCACCGCCCTCGACCTGGCCGCCCCGGCCCGACCCGAACGGTTCCGCCGGGCCCACCACGCCGGGGTGCGAGCCCTGACCGATGCCATGGTGGCCTCGGGCAACCCGGACGAGACCCGGGCCGAGTTCTGGGTCGGCTACGACCATGCCTACGCCGCCGATCTCGACGTGCCGCCCGAGCACCGGGACGAGGTGGCCGCCGCCACCCGTCAGGCCTGGGACTGGGCCCACGACGACAACATCACGGCCTTCCATCACCTGGCCGCCACCGGCATCCCGGTGGCGGTGGTGTCGAACAACAGCGGGACGGCGGCCGAGCAACTGGTCCAGCACGGGGTGTGCCAGGTCGGCCCCGGACCCCTGCCCGAGGTTGCGATCGTGGTCGACTCGACCCTCGAAGGTGTGGCCAAGCCCGATCCCGCCATCTTCAACCCGGCGCTCGACGCCCTCGGCCTCGACCCGGCCGCCGTGCTCTACGTCGGCGACACGGTCCACGCCGACGTGTGGGGGGCGACCCGGGCCGGGATGCAGGTCGTACAGCTCGATCCGTTCGACCAGCACGCCGACTTCGCCCACAGTCGAGCCCGCGACCTGCGCCAGGTCTGGGCCATGCTGGCCCGGTGACCGTCCTCCCCCCGTCCGACCCACCGCCGTTCGCCCTGCCGGCCCACGAGCCGGGGCTGGCCTGGCCGACCGCCGGGTGGCCCACCGGGCCGCCCCCATCGGCCGTCGCCGACGAGTTGGACCGGCTCCTCGACCGGGCGTTCGGGCCCGAGCCCGACCCGGGCTTCGGCCTGTCGCTGGCCACCGTGGTCGTCCACCGGGGTCGGCTGGTGGCCGAGCGGTACGGCCCGACGGCGGGTCCCGACGAGCAGCTGATCTCGTGGTCGATGGCCAAGAGCATGACCCAGGCCCTGGTCGGGGTGTTGGTCGGGCAGGGGAAGCTCGACGTCCACGCCCCGGCTCCGGTGCCTGAGTGGTCGGCACCGGGCGACCCCCGGGCCGCGATCACCCTCGACCACCTGTTGCGGATGGTGCCGGGCACCGAGTTCAACGAGGACTACGTCGACGACACCACCAGCCACTGCATCGA
Organism: Acidimicrobiales bacterium; assembly: GCA_965263455.1. Classification (GTDB taxonomy): domain Bacteria; phylum Actinomycetota; class Acidimicrobiia; order Acidimicrobiales; family SZUA-35; genus CADEDH01. The sequence continues at coordinate 2,767,918 of CBDHHN010000004.1, read as the reverse complement.
CATGCTCTTCGGTGACGGTGCGGCCGACATGGCGGCCTACACCGCCGCACTGGGCCCGGTGGCCCCGCCCGACACCGTGTTCAACTATTCGAGCGGGACCACGGTCCTGGTGTGCCGGATCCTGGCCGACGCCGTCGGCCGGGGACCCGAGTTCGAGGCCTGGATGCGCCGGGTCCTGCTCGACCCCTTGGGCATCGAGGCCCGCCTCACCTTCGACGAGGCCGGGACCTGGGTCGGTTCGTCCTTCCTCCACACCACGGCCCGGAACTTCGCCAAGTTCGGTCTGCTGTACCTACGGGACGGCAGGTGGGAGGACCGTCGACTGCTACCCGCGGGCTGGGTCGACTATGCCCGCACCCGCCGCGCCGTCGAGGCCGTCGATCCGGCGGCGCCGGGCCCGGCCAAGGGCTACGGCGCGCAGTGGTGGACCTGGCCCGGCCATGACGAGGTGTTCTGGGCCTCGGGCTACGAGACCCAGCGCATCCTGATCGACCCGGTGGCCGATCTGGTCGTCGTGCGGCTGGGCAAGACCCCGACCGAGCAGGCGCCGGCCGTCGACGCCTGGCTCGACGACATCCGTCGACTGTTCCGCCCCGGCGGGTGAAACCGGCGGGCCCCGACCCGCCGCCCATCGATCGGTCACCGCGCCGCAGGACCCGGAACACACCGGTCTCGAGCGGTTGGTACGGTTCCGGCATGGACGGGCAGCAAGGTCGGATCGGGCGGAGGATCGCCCTCGTTGGTGCCTGCGTCGCCGGAGCCCTTGCGATTCTCGTTCTGGCTGGGAGCCGCGATCAGGCCGCTCTGAGCCTGATTGAGCAGGACCTTGGCCTCGCGTGCGGTCAGACGCATCTCCTAGACGATCGCTTGCTGATCGCGGTCGGGACGAACGACGAGACGTTTGTCGACTGTCTGCCGAGGGTGCGGTCAGCGTTGACCCGCGTGGGCTGGCCTGAGCGGACGGCCGATGAACTCCTCCGAGAGGGCTCCGGTTCCCATCGGCAAGGAGGCGTTCACGTGCTCCACGAGACGATCGTGCTCGACGCCGACGACGCTCGAAGCTCCATGACCTTTGTCGAGATCCTCGACTGCCGTCGGGTCCTTGTTCGCACCGCACGCGACGCCTGGAACGAGGGGGTCTCGGCCGACCTGTTCCTCTACTCACCCTGCGATGATGCAGCTCGCCAGATTGGCGAGCCCTCTTCCGTGCGTGCCCGGCACGTCGACGAGGACCGAGACTGACGCGTTGGCCTGCTGAGCGCGACGATCAGGCGTCGTCGGCCGGGGCCGGGTCGGGACCGGCGATCACGCCGTCGGCGGCAAGGCGGGCCCGGTCGTCGGCCGAGTAGCCGAGCGCCTCCAGGATGCGGGCCGTGTGCTCGCCCCGTTCGGGGGCCGGACCCTGCGGGCCGACGTCGTCGTTGCCGGGGAACCGGAACGGCGCGGCCACGGTGTCGAACGTCCCGACCTCGGGATGGTCGACCGGGGCGAACACCCCGGCGGCGCGCACCTGGGGATCGGTGGCGGCGGTTGACGGTTCGTTGACCGGACCCCAGATGCAGTTGTGCTCATCCAGTCGGGCCGCCCACTCGTCGAACGGTCGGGAGGCGAACGTCTCCTCCAGGGTCGCCATCAGCGGCGGCATGTTCTGGTAGCGGAGGCGGCCGGTGGCGTAGTCCTCGTGCTCGATGAGGTCCTCGCGCTCGATGGCCACGCAGAACTGGGCCCAGGTCGGCCCCCGGTCGGGCATGGCGAACTGGACCCATCGGCCGTCGGCGCACTCGAAGGCTTCGAGCATGGCCGACACCGCCTTCTCCCGGGGCCGGTCGAGCTTGGGGCGGCCGTCGATCACGGCGGCCGAGAGGTCGATGCCAATGGTGAACGCGGCCGCCCGCACCAGCGAGGCCTCGACCACCTGACCCTCGCCGCTCAGGTCGCGGGCCCGCAGCGCCGCCATCAACCCGCCGAACAGGGCCATCGACGTGGTGTGGTCGCCCTGGCCGGGTCGAGGGTGGGGTGGGGCCTGGCCCGGGGCCGCCATGCCCCCGAGGAGGCCCGACCGGGCGAAGAAGGCGGTGATGTCGTAGCCGGGGCGGTTGATCTCCTCGCCCTCCTCGCCGTAGCCCGACAGCAGACCGATCACCAGATCGGGCTTGATGGCCTGCAGTTCGGGTACGTCGATCCGAAACCGGCGGCGCCGGTCGGCCAGCATGTTGAGCACGATCACGTCGGCCGAGGCGGCCAGCTTGTGGATGACCTCGGTCCCGGCCGGGTCGTCGAGGTTGAGTTCGATCGACTGCTTGCCCCGGTTCATGAACTGGAACGGGTAGTCGGGGTTGACCTCGCCCTCGGGGACCTTGGCCTGGTGCATGAGACCCCGGATCGGGTCGCCCCCGATGGCCTCGACCTTGATGACCTCGGCCCCCAGGTCGGCCATGATGGCCACCGCCGTGGGAGCGGCGGCGAAGCTGGCGATCTCGACGACGCGCACGCCGCCCAGGGGCGCGGTCACGACTGCGCCGCCGGGCTATCGAGCTTGTCGGCCAGGAAGGCGAGCAGGTCGGCCCACAGCTCGTGGGACCGCTCCTCGTGGTAGGAGTCGCGGTAGTCGGCCAGGAAGGCGTGACCGGCACCGGCGTAGATCTTGAGCGTGGCGTCCTTGCCCCCGTCGACCAGGCGTTGGTGCAGGGCGGTCAGCTCGTCTGGGCTGGGGTTCTGGTCGTCGCCCCCGCCCACGAGCATGATCGGGCAGTTCAGGCCCGCGGCCAGATCGGCCGGGGGCGTGGGCCGGGAGTCGGTGGTGTCGTCCTCGAACGTGGCCCGGTGCAGGAAGCCGCCCCAGCACGGGACTGCGGCATCGAAGCGGTCGCTGGAGAACGAGGCCAGCACGGTGGCCCGGCCCCCCATGCAGAACCCGGTGATGGCCACCTGGTCGGTGGTGTCGTCCAGCCCGCGCAGGTGGTCGGCCACCGCCTCCAGGTCGGCCACGATCTGGCCGTCGGGAAGGCCGAACATGGCGGGCAGGACCTTGTCGAAGTCGTGGCCCGGGGCTCCGGTCCGGGCGTACAGCTCGGGCGACGCGGCCACGTAGCCGACGTTGGCGAACCGGCGGCACAGGTCCTCGATGTGGGGGACCCGGCCGAACGCCTCCTGCACGACCACGATCCCGGGGTGGGGGCCGGGGGTGGTCGGGTGGGCCACGTAGACGTCGACGTCGCCGAGTTGGACCGTCTCGGTTCGTACCTTGCTGGGGTCGGTGACTTCACCTGCGAGAGCCATGGCGGCGAACCTAGCGCCACCCGGGGCCCGGGGCGAATGACCGCAGGCGGGCCACTACCGGCGGCCCGATACGGCTCGCTGCGCGGCCTCGACCCTCTCCCGGACCGCGGCGCCGACCGCACGGTCGAGGACGCCACGTGGCGGTCCACGCCACTGGGACGGGCCGAACACAGCGGACAGGACGCGGCGGCGACCCGACTCCGTTCCTGAGCCGGAACCGGCAGCTGCTGGTTGAATACATGCGTTGACCGCAGTTGGACGTGAGGACGAGACCCGCCGCCTCGAACCGTTCGTGCCTCGGCTGGCCCTCGAGCTGGCCGACCGCGACGGCTCCCATTGGCGCGCCCTGGACGGCTCGATGCTGTCGGCCGACATCTCCGGCTTCACCGCCCTGTCCGAGCGCCTGGCGGGCAAGGGCAAGGCCGGGGCCGAGGAGATCACGATCCTCATCAACACCTGCTTCACCGCCCTGATCGATGCCGCCTACGGCTATCGGGGCGAGGTGATCAAGTTCGGGGGCGACGCCCTGCTGGTCCTGTTCCGGGGGGATGACCACGAGCGCCGGTCGGCCAACGCCGCCCTGGCCATGCAGGCCGCCCTCGTCGGCTCGGGAGCAGCCCGCCGGGCCAACCTGACCATGACCGTCGGCGTTGGTCACGGCCCGTTCGACGCCTTCCTGGTGGGTGACACCCACCGCGAGTTGCTCCTCATCGGCGACGCCGCCAGCGAGGTGATCCATCTCGAGGGCGAGGCCGACAAGGGTCAGACCCTGGTGACCCCCCACATCGCCGAATTGCTGCCGACCGCCCTGATCGGGGTCGAACGGGCCGGTGGCCGGGCCATCTCCGGCCGGGCCTTCCTCACCCCAGGGCCGATGGAGTCCCGGCCCGACGCCGTCCGTGACCTGGCCCGGTTCGTGCCACCACCGGTGGTTCGCCAGCTGGCGGCCTTCGCCGACCTGGGGGGTGAACACCGGCTGGTGACAGTCGGGTTCCTCCTGGTGACCGGGATCGGGGCCGCCATCGCCGAGCGAGGTCCCGATGAGGTCGGTCAGCACCTCGGTCGCCTGATCGACGGGGTCGGGGCGGCGGTCGAGGGCTACGGGGGGACCGCCCTCCACACCGACATCGCCCCCGACGGGTTCAAGGTCGTCCTGTGCGCCGGCGCTCCGGTCAGCGAGGGCAACACCAGCGACGCCATGGTCCGGGCCGCGCTCGACATCGCCGCCCTCGACACCCCCTTCACCCTCCGCCAGGGAATCCAGACCGGCCGGGCCTTCGCCGGGTTCCTGGGCAGCCCCTACCGACGGACCTACACCCTCATGGGCGACGTGGTGAACACCGCGGCCCGCATGCTGGGCAAGGCCGACCACCGCGAAGTGGTGGCGGTGGCCGACGTCCTGGCCGACACCCGGGATCGGTACCTGACCGAGCCCATCGAGCCGTTCCTGGTCAAGGGGAAACGGGAGCCGATGGTGGCCCATCACGTGACCGGGCTCGACCGGGGCGGGGCGGTGATCAACCGGGACGGGCCGCTCCTGGGCCGCGACGACGAACGGTCGACCGTGGGGCGGGTCCTGAGCAACCCCGGTCGCGTGCTCGACATCACCGGTCCGCCCGGGGCCGGGAAGAGCCGCCTGGTGACCGACGCGGTGGAGTCGACGGCGGCCGCCGCCACCGGGGCCACCGTCATTCGGGGGGCCAGCCCCCGCTTCGGTCGGGGCCGGCCCTACGGGACGGCTTCGCTGTTGTTGCGGACCGCCGTCGGCGTCGACCCCATGGCCGACGCCCTCCACTCCGGCGACATGTTGACCAAGCTGGTGGCCGAACGGTGCCCCGAACTCGGGCCGATGCTCCCCCTGCTGGCCCTGGCCTTCGGGGCCGACGTGGCCCCGACCCCCGAAGCCGACGCCATCGGCGACGACTTCCGCCGGCCCCGCATGCACGACACGGTGGTCGCGCTCCTTGAGGCCTTCCTCCCCGGCCCCCTGGCCCTGGTGGTCGAGGACGTGCAATGGGTCGACGACGGGTCCCGGGCCCTGCTGGAACACCTGGCGGCCCAGACGTCGGAACGTCCGTGGTCGGTCGTGTTCACCCGCCGACCCGACGGCGCCGACCTCGACCTCGATCTCGATCTCGACCATGTCGATCGGCTGGAGCTCGGTCCTCTGTCGGACACCACCATTCGGCGACTGGCCATCGAGCGCTCCGAGGCGGCCCTGTCCGACACCGACCTGGCGTTGGTGGTGGAGCGAGCGGCCGGCAATCCCCTGTTCGCCATCGAGCTGACCCGGGCCGTGGCCGCCGGCGACTCGGCCGTGCCCGACACGGTCGAGACCCTGCTTGCCACCCGCATCGACCGACTCCCACCGGACGCCCGGCGGGCGGTACGCCTGGCCGCCGTGATCGGGCCCCGATTCACCTCCGAAGCGGTGACGGCGGTGGCCGGGCGAGCGGTGGCGGCCAGCATCGCCGACCCGGCCCTGGCCGGCATCATCGAGGGCGACGGCGACACCTGGTCGTTCGCCCAGAGCCTCTACCGGGACGCGGCCTACGAGGGTCTGCCCTTCGCCCGGCGTCGGCTCCTCCACCGTCGGGTGGGCGAGCACCTGGAGCGGCGAGCCGCCCCCCGGGTCGACGAGGAGGCCCAGATCCTGTCGGTCCACTTCAGCCGGGCCCGGTCCCACGCCAAGGCCTGGGCCTATTCGGTGATGGCCGGCGACCGGGCCATGGAACGCTCGGCCCCGGTGGAGGCGGCCGAAGCCTATCGGCGGGCCCTGGAGGCGGGCCGATGGACCCGCTCGATCACCCGTCGGCAACGGTGCACGATCGCCACCCGATTGGGTGACGCGGCCGAGCGGGCGGGCGACTACGCCGACGCCGCCGACGCCTACCGGATGGCCCGTCGCCTCCTGGCGGCCGACGACGGCGACCGGTTGCCACTGTTCCGCAAGCAGGGCGTGCTCCTGGAGCGCCAGGGCCGCTACGACCAGGCCGTGCGCTGGTACGAGCGGGGTCTGACGGCGGCCGACGAACTCGACCACGACCATGCCGACGAACGGTCGGAGCTGATCCTGGCCATCGCCGGGATCCGCTTCCGTCAGGGCCGCTACGACGACTGCTGGGACACGGCCTCGTCGGTGGCGGCCGAGCTGACCGCCCCGACCAAGGCCCGGTTCCGGGCCCACTACCTCCTGCAGCTGACCGGGGTCTACCAGCGGCGGGCCGAGACCGCGGTCCACGCCGAACAGGCCCAGGGGTTGGCCCCCGCCGTCGAGGACGCCGTCCTCCAGTCGAACCTGTACAACAACCTCGGCATCGCCGCCTACTACGCCGGTGACTGGGACCAGGCGGCGGAGCTGTACCAGCGGTCCTACGAGCTGCGCTCGGCCGCCGGCGACCTGAGCGGGACCGTGTCTTCGTTGAGCAACATCGGCGAGGTCCGGTCCGACCAGGGACGGCTCGACGAGGCCCGGGAGCTGTTCGAGGAGGCCCATCGGCGGGCCCGGGCCGCCGGGTACGACCTGGCGGTCCACGTCACCCGACTCAACCTGGGCCGCCTGGCCGGGCGTCGCGGCGCTCGGGACGACGCCCGGCGGCTGCTGTCGGAGGCGCGGGCGGCCTTCGAGGCGATCGACTCGGCCAACTTCGTGGCCGAGGCCGACCTCCGGCTACTGGAGTTGGAGGATCCCGGTCCGGCCCTGGCCGACGGGGCGGCCCGGCTCCTGGCCGGGGCCGAGGCGGCGGGTGGCGCGGTCAACATCGAGATCCCGGCCCGACGGCTCCGGGCCACCGCCCTCGTGGTCATGGACCGGTCGACCGAGGCGGTGTCGGAGATCGGTCGGGCGGTGGCCGCCGCCCGAGACGGCCAGCTGGATCACGAGCTGTTGCTGTCGCTCGAGGTCGAGGCCGAGGTGGCGGCCGCCACCGGCGACCCCGAGACGGCGACCGCGGCCCGGGCCGAAGCCCGGGCCCTGCGGCACCGTCTGGGCGTGATCGCCTGAGCGAGGACCGGGCGACCGTCGGCTAGAGCTCGCAGCCGAAGAAGACGTCGGCGCCGGGGCTCGGTCGGCACACGTCGATCCCGGAACCACCCCGGACCTCGTCCGGCCCTCGACCCCCGTCGAGGTCGTCGTCGCCGCTGCGACCCCACAGGATGTCCGGCCCGTTCCCGCCCCGGAGGACGTCGGCGTCGCGGCCGCCGATGAGGTCGTCGGCCCCGGATCCGCCGAGGAGGGTGTCCAGACCCCGGTCGCCCCAGAGCACGTCGCGGCCCGACTCGCCATTGAGCAGGTCGTCGCCCCGGTTGCCGATCAACAGGTCGTCGCCCGAGCCACCACGGAGGTCGTCGTCGCCTCGGCCTCCGAACAGCACGTCGCCCGAGCCTTGGCCGAGCAGGGTGTCGGGCCCGGCCCCGCCGGCCAGCAGGTCGGGTCCGGACCCGCCGCGGAGGATGTCGGCTCCCCGACCGCCGAACAGGACGTCGGCCTGGTTGCCGCCTTGGAGGTCGTCGTCGCCGGCACCCCCGATCAGGATGTCGAACCCGTTGCGCCCGATCAGGATGTCGTCGCCTCCGAGCCCGCAGATGATGTCGTCACCGTTGGTGCCGACGATCCGGTCGTCACCGCTGGTGCCGACGATGGTGCACGGCCGCACCCGGCGGGTGGCGGTGGCGGTCTCACCGGTGGCCGACGTGATCGTGAGGGTCACGGTGAAAGTCTGGGCCGAACCGTAGCTGTGGGTGGCCGTGATCTCGCCCGGCTCGCCCCCCTCCGGCTCCACCGAGGTGCAGTCCGGGTCGCCGGGGGCGGTACAGGTGGTCCCGTCGCCCCAGTCGATGGTCACGGTGTGGGGGCCGTTCCCGCCGACGAAGCCGGCCACGACCTCCACCTCCTCACCGGGTAGGGCCGCCCCCAACACCTCGAACTCGGTCAGGGTCAGCGGATCGCCGGAGGGCCCGGAGGGCACGACGTCGAAGGTGAGCGACGTCGAGGCCGAGTTGCCGACCGAGTCGGTGCCCGACAGGTCGATGGTGTAGCTCCCGACCGCCAGCACCACCTCGTCGCCGCTGGCGACGGGAGACCCGTCGAGGGTGGCGTCACAGGTGGCCAGGCCGGAGGCGGCGTCGGCGCAGCTGAAGGTCACCAGCACCGCCTCGTCGTCGGGGAGCTGGGCTCCGGCGGCCGGACTGGTGATGGCCACGGTCGGGGCCGTGGTGTCGAACAGCACCGTCTCGGTCCGGGTGGTGTTCCCCGAGGTGAAGACCACCTCGACCGCCCCGTCGCCCAGCACGGCCGGGTCGAGGACCACGGTGGCCGTGGCCCCGGCCGTCACCAGCGGGCCCCCGTCGACCGAGTAGTCGATGGGTTCGCCGTCGGCGGTGGCGGTCAGGGTGACGGCGCCGTCGTACCAGGGATCGTTGGCCGGGGCCGACGATGCCGTGACCGTGATGGTCGGGTCGACCGGCGGCGGCGTCGGATCCTCGGCGAACAACCGGGCCTTGTTGGTGGTGAGGGCGGTGTTGCCCGCCCCGTCCACGGCCTGGACCAGGTACTCGATCTCGGTGCCGGTGATGACGAGCGAACCGCTCCACACACCGTTGCCCTGATCGACCAGTTCGACCGGGGTCCACACGGTGCCGGTGGCGGCGTCCTCGACCACGAGGGCCAGGACCCGGACCACGTCGCCGGGGCCGCCGGTGCCGTCGTCGTCGCTGACGTCGGCCTCGATGACCAGCACCCCACCGTCGATGACCGAGGTGACCGAGGCGAACACGGGCCGGATCTGGTCGGTGTCGGTCGCCGGATCCCGGTAGTACACGTCGAGGGTGATCTCCTCGAACAGACGCTGGGTCCCGGTCCCGTCGGCCTGGTCGCTGGTGAAGGTGCCGAGCAGTGAGGTCACCGCCTGGCGGGGCCCTTCGGGCGTCAGGTACGACGAGACGAACACGGCCGGGTCGGTGTTGATGTCACCGACCTCGGGCTCGGTCTCCACCGACGAGTCGTCCACGATGGGGAGGGCGATGTCGGGATCGATGCCACCGACGTCGGTGGTGGTCAGCCCGGTGATGAGGGCGCCCTGAGCCACCTGCACCGGCTCACCGGTGACGGGGTCGACGAAGCTCACGTCGTAGCTGACGGTGGGCTCGATCGGGGCGTAGGGCGTCGACTGCTGGTCGGGGACCCCGGGGTCACCGGCGGGCAGCGAAGCCGTGTAGGACAGACCCTGGTCGACGACCGAGTTGGGGCTGAACGACGGATCGGCGCTGATCGTCGTGACCTCCAGGCCGGTACCGGACACGGGGACCGTGGTCGGCTGGGCCGGGATGGGCTCGGGCGGCGGGACCTGGGCCACGGCCAGCCGGTAGAACGGGATGCCGTAGAAGGTGGCCTCCTGGAGGACCTTCTCGTCGAAGGCCCCGTACTCGGCCTGCTGGGTCCCGAGGTAGGTCTGCTTGGCGAAGAGCAGGGCCTCCGCCGCGCTGACCGAGCCGTCGAGGTTGGCGGCGTAGAGCGCCATCAGGCGCTCCGACAGCTCGACCCCTTCGGTCTCGCCGTAGCCGTACCCGGTGTTGGCCACATAGGTCGCGCCCTGGCGGGCGAAGGCCTGGGCCCAGTCGAGGGCCCTGGGGTCGGCCGAGCCGAACAGCTCGTCGGGCACGTGCAGGCCGCCGTGGCAACCCATGGTGAACAGGATGTGCCCGGTCAGGGTCCCCGCTCGGGTCGGATCGTCGACGTCACCGGTGGTGAAGAGGTCGTCCTCGATACCGGCCGCGTTCTGGTCGGCGGGCAGGGCCCGGTAGTGGTCGTAGTGGGCGTTGACCGAGGCCACGCCCGGCGAACCACCGGTCGGCGGGAACAGGGCGTCGATGACGTCATCGGCGGTCCAGGTCTCGCTGATGATGGCGTCGACGGTGTTGATGTCGGGCAGGGCCGTCAACGAGTCGGCCACCGACTGGGAGCCGTCGTCGAGGAAGTCGTACCCGGTGACCAGCGCCGTCGACGGGCTGAGCTGACCGGACGAGCCGATGAAGGCCAGGACCTGCCCGGCGATCTCGGCCGGGGTCTCGACCATCCGGCCCAGCGCGATGTCGGCCACGTACAGGACCCGCTCGCCCGACTGGATCGGGTCGAGGTCGCCGTAGGGCTCGTCGCTCAGGTAGAAGCTGTTGATCAGCGCACCGAAGTAGCTGTTGGCCTCGGTCCCGAGGAACGTCTGGGCGTAGCCCGACTCGTTGGCGATGGTGGTGTCGTCGGCCAGACGAGCCATCGGGATGATGTCGTCGTCGCCCACGATCATCACCTGGGTGATCTCGGTGGCCGGGTCGGCGTCACGCATCGTGTCGATGACCCGGTTGATCTCCCGCACCACGTCGTTGGCCCGATCGGGCTCACAGGCGGCGGCGTCGAGGGCGTTGTAGGCGGCCCGGACGTTGGCGTCGCCGTCGACGGGGACGATGGCGGCCGTGACCCCGAGGCCGGGATCGGTGACGTTGGTGTAGGTCACCAGATCATCGATGGCGTCGAGGGCGGTCTGGGCGTCGGTGCCGTACTTGGCCACCAGCCGCTCACGGTTGATCAGGACCAGGGTGTTGACCCCGGCCAGTTCGCCGGCGGTGGGCAGGGTCCCGGCCTCGGCCGCATCCTGGTAGTCCTGGGCCGCGCACACCAGCGGAGCGGGCGGGTCGACGGCCTTGACGAACAGGGCGTAGGGGTCGGTGCTGGTGGCACCCGAGTACCCGGAGACCTGGATGAAGTAGGTACCCGTCGACCGGACCGAGGCGATGTCGATCGACTCGGTCTCGGTGTCGCGGTTGGTCGACACGTCGACCACGGGCAGGTCGGCCAGCAGGGGCACGTCCTGGAGGACGGCACCGCCGCTGTCGTTGGCCGCCGCTTCCAGCCCGACGTCGGGGACCTCGGTCGGGTTGAGTTGCCGCAGCGGGGGCTGCACCGTGATCGGGGCCGCCGGGGGTCCGTAGACCACCAGATCGAAGTCGGCCGGCAGGTCGCTGAGCGACACCGCCAACCGGGAGCCGGCCGTGAGATCGACCCGGTACAGGTCGATGTCGTCGGCGGTGGCGATGTGGCTGGCGTAGATGGTGTCGGAGACGACGTCGAGGATGCCGCTGTCGCCGGGGACGTCGTTGGGCTCGAAGGCCTGGGCGATGCCGACCGAGCCGAGCCCGGTCGACTGGACGCCGAAGCCGGCGATGGTGCCCTCCGAGGTCACGGTGCTGGTACCGAGCGCCAGCGACGGGGCGATCTGGATGTCGACGGTGTAGTCCTCGCCGAGGCGGACGCCGTTGAAGTTCCAGACCAGCTGGTTGCCCTCGATCGTGGGCTCACCGGCCCCGCCGGGCGGGGTCGGATCGTCGGTGCCCTGGATCACGGTGGAGCCGGGCACGTAGGCGGCGTCGAGGGGCAGCGTGGTCCGCAGCTCCATCGAGTACAGGGACGAGTTGCCGCCGCTGATCTGGAAGTCGGTGGTGATGGTGATGGGGCTGGAGGTCGTCTCCAGCTCCAGGGCACCCAGTTCCACGTCGGTCCAGTCGTGGGCCTCGGTCCCGACCAGGGCCAGGAGCAGATCGCCGAAGGTCAGGTCGCCCTCGGCCCCGGCCCCGGTGAGGGCCGTGATCAGGTCGGCCAGCGTGGTTCCGTTGTAGGAGGCCAACTCCTCGAGGGTCACGTCCTGCCAGTCGGAGATGTCGCCGGCGGTGGCAGTGCCCCAGTCGACGTCGGCCCCGGTGAGGGTCGGGTGCAGGTCGAGGAGGTCGCCGAGGCGGATGTTCTCCATGGCCGGCAGCAGATCGTCGATGGTCTGCGCCGTGAAGTTGGGATCGCCCGCCGGGAGATCGCCGAGCGTCAGCCCGTCGAAGTCGACCAGATCGGCCAGGGCGTTGACGCCCTCGGCCGTCAGGTCGGCCCGCAGTGCCGTCTCGTCGCCGTTGGTGGCGGCCAGCAGATCGCCCAGGCTGACGGTCGACAGGCCGGCCCCGAGCTGCGAGAGCACGGTGCCGGCGAGTTCGGGCCCGTCGGGTAGTTCGACCAGGGTCAGGTCGTCGTAGGTGAGGAAGTCGGCCAGGGTGCCGACGCCGGTCGAGGCCTGGGCGTCGAGCTGGGCCCGGATGGCGGCCTCGTCGAGGCCGTCGACGCCGACCAGGTCGGCGAAGGTGACGCCGGTGTCGAGGCCCTCGAACTGGGCCAGGGTGGCGGTGCTCTGGAGGGCCCCGGCCTCCTGGGCGTCGGCCAGGGTGAACCCGGCGGCCGGATCGCAGTCGATCAGGGTGCAGTCGACGAAGCCGTCGATGGCCCCGATCGGAATGGCGCCGATCGGGATGGCCCCGATGGGCGAGGCGGCCAGGTCGATGGCGCCGATGGGGACGGACCCGATGGCGATGGCCCCGATCGGGATGGCACCGATCGGGATCGACTCGATACCGATGGCCCCGATCGGGATGGCACCGATGGGGGCGGCGGTGACGTCGATGGCCCCGATGGGGATGGCACCGATGGGGGTGCCGGCGATGTCGATGGCCCCGATCGGGATGGCCCCGATGGGGGTCGAGTCGATCTCGATGGCACCGATGGGAATGGCCCCGATCGGAATGGACTCGATGTCGATGGCCCCGATGGGGATGGCACCGATCGGGATGGCCCCGATTGGGCTGCCGGCGACGTCGATGGCCCCGATGGGGATGGCACCGATGGGCGAGGCGGCCACGCCGCCGTTGTCGGTCAGCGCACCGAGCTGGATGGCGCCGATGGGGATGGCTCCGATCGGGATGGCTCCGATGGGCGTCGAGCCCACATCGATGGCGCCGATGGGAATGGCCCCGATCGGAATCGACCCGATGTCGATGGCCCCGATGGGAATGGCCCCGATCGGAATCGACTCGACCGGGATGGCCCCGATCGGGGTGCCCTCGATGTCGATGGCCCCGATGGGGATGGCCCCGATGGGGATGGCCCCGATGGGGATCTCACCGACCGGGATGGCGCCGATGGGGATGGCCCCGATGGGGGTGCCCTGGATGGCCAGGTCGATCAGGGTGTCGTTGAGGGGGTCGGCGGCCGGAACCGTCGAGCAGTTGTAGCCGGGGCTGATGTCGCCCAGCAGGACACACCAGTCGAGCCCGCCGGGCAGGTCGATGGCCCCGATGGGGGTGGCCCCCACGGCGATGGCGCCGATGGGGATGGCCCCGATCGGGGTGGCGCTGAGGTCGAGGGTCGACAGGGTCTGCCCGTTGAGCAGCCCGGCGTCGATGACCTCGCCCAGGGTGACGTTCTGCAGGGGCAGGCCGTCGAAGGCCGAACCGGCCAGCACCGTCTCCCAGCCGCCGTCGACGATCACGTCCGACAGCAGGATCGAGTCGAGCAGGCTGCCGTCGAGCCCGAGGTCGGCGATGGTGGTCTCGTCGAGGATCTCGCTCGGATCGGCCGGGGTGGCGGCCCCGCCCACGGTGTTGAGCGAGGTGCCGACGATGTTGTTGGAGCCGGAACCGCCGTAGCCCTCGATGGCGGTCGGGGGCAGGTCGACGACCGACACGCCGGTGGCGCCGGCCGGAGCGGTGGCCACCGAGGGGGCCACGGCGACGGTCAGGGTCGGGGTGGCCGCGGCTTCGGGTACGGGGGTGACGAAGGTGTAGACGGCACCGCCCCGCTCGCCGTTCTCGTTGTCGTCGTTGGGGGCGCCGACGGCCAGCTCGCCGCCGGAAACGGTGACGTCCTGGCCGAAGCCCTGGTCGAACAGGGACCGGTCGGGGGCCTGGAACTCGCTGTCGAGGCTCCAGATGCCGGTGTCGGGATCACGCTTGATCAGCGCTGCGGCGCCGGTGCGGCCGTTGAGGCCGGGGCCGTTGCCGGCACCCGGATAGCCGACGGCGATGATGTCGGTGTCGATGTCGAGCCGGGCGCCGAAGGCATCCGAGCTGCCGGGGGAGGCCGACTTGATCTTGACCGGACTGCCGAAGGTCCCGGATCCCTGGCTCTCGTAGATCCAGACGGCGCCGGAGAACGGCGCATCGTCACTGTCGTGGACGCCGACGGCCAGGGTGTCGCCATCGAGGGCGACGGCGTCGCCGAAGAAGACGTCGCCGGTGGTGATGGCGTCGGGGTTGGTGATGGTGGTCCCGGTCACGAACCCGCTGACGCCCGAGTCGAAGAAGGTCTCGACCCGGCCGGGGGCACTGCCGCTGGTGGCGTACACGCCGACGGCGACGACGCCCAGGTTGCGGTCGACCGACACCGAGCGGCCCGGATCACCCAGGGGGAAGGTGGCGCTGCTGATCAGGGACGCGCCGTCCCAGGTGCCGATCAGCACATCGTTGGTGGTGTCGCTGATGACGGCCAGCAGGTCGCCGTCGAGGGCGATGCCCGAGATCGTGCCGCTGAGGACGACCGTGCCCTCGTAGGCGTAGAGGCCACCGGGCGAGGGCCGACGGAACAGCTCGACCTCGTCGCGATTCCGGTAGGCGACGGCCATCAGGTCGCCGCTGAGCTCGACGTGATGGCCGAAGCCGACGCCGGAGAACTGGCCATCGACCACCTGGTCGACCGGGCCCTGGACCGAGGCACCGTTGACCTTGGTCCGGATCTCGACCTCGCCGTCGTCACCGCTGGAGCCGGGCACACCGATGGCCAGGGTGTTGCCCTCGTTGGAGACCGAGCGGCCGAAGTCGCGGGTCAGCGGACCGTTGTCGGACAGCAGCTTGTTGGCCGGGGCGTCGGGCTCATCGATCCAGAAGGGATAGACGGCCCCGGCGTCGGGCTGGGTGCTGGCCCCGTCGGTGACGTCAACGCCGATGGCGCCGACCAGCAGGTAGTCGACCTGCTCGACCGTGCCCTGGGTCTCGCTGGTGATGGCCACCGAGCGGCCGAACTGGTCGTTGGCGGCGGCGTCGTAGGCCGTGACGAACTCGATGGCCGGGATACCGCCTCCGCCGTCGACGTCGAAGACGTGAACGGCGCCGGTGCGGGCACCGACCGAGGAGTTGAAGTGGGCGGGTTCGCCGACGGCCAGCAAGCCGCTGATCGGGTCGAAGTCGAGATCGAGGCCGAAGGCGTTGGACGCCAGTGGGCTGGGGGCCTTGAGCTGGGTCGGGGCCGGGAAGGCGCCGTGCTCACCCTGATAGACCCAGACCGCACCCGAGTCGGCGCCGCCGGTGTCCTCCAGGGCCTGGCCGATGATGAGGGTGTCGTCGTCGACCTCGAGGGCCGAGCCGAAGAAGCCGGTCCCGCCCCCGGCACCGCCGGGAGACTGGGTGAGGGTCACATCGGCCGTGGTGCCCCAGGCGCCGTTGCTCTTCTTGTAGGAGTAGACCTCACCCTCCTCGTTGACGCCGGCCCGAGGGGCGCCGACGTAGACGAAGATGTCGTCGTTGACGGGGCCGGGCCCGGCGGTGTTGAGGCCGGGGGTGATGGCGACCGAGAGATCGATGTCGTTGCCGGCGGGGACGGTCAGGGTGGTGGCCAGGTCCCACTGGTTGGGCCCGATGCCCCGTTCGTAGACCTCGACCAGGTTGTTGGCGCCGTCGCGCTCGCCGACGATGAGGGCGTCGCCGGCGATGTCGATGGAGTAGGCCAGGTCTCGACCGGAGAGGCTGACGACGGGGGCGAAGGGCGAGGATGCGTTCGGGCGCTCGTAGATGTCGAGCACGCTCTCGCCGCCGACGGCGAGGTAGTTGCCCTCGATGGCCACGGCATTGCCGTAGTTGATGGCCGACCCGCTGGAGTTCAGCGTCTGGATCCGCGTCCAGCTCCCGTTGAGGTGCTGAAGGACATAGGCCTGGCCGTTGGAGCCGCCGTTGGTCGGGGCACCGACCACGGCGAAGCGACCGGACACATCCATGTCCTCACCCAGCTTGGTCGGACCGGTGATGTCGCTGAACCGCTCACCCGGCACCTCGGTGGCCGCCACCGGCGGCGGACCGACCGTGAGCAGTGTGGCCACCACAGCCAGCGCCGCCGCGACCACACGCGCCGAACGAAGGGCGCGAACGCGCCGTGTACTCCGACTACCCATATCGACCCTCCGTCGACTGCGCCCAACTGCCCGAGGGGCGGAGGCTAGCGCCACAACGCCCCGATGTCGCTATTGGTGGCCGGGGGCGGTCCTACCCATCACGCTCCGTGGTAGCGGTGACGGCGCTGGCGACGCCGACCCGCCATCGCCGCCACCGGCCACGGCCTACACTCGCCTCCGAGCGAGGCGGGGGCGAGGGTGACACCGGCGAACATCGGGCGCTATCGGATCGAACGGGTACTGGGGGTCGGGGGGTTCGCCACCGTCTATCTGGCCCATGATCCCGACCTCGAAGCCTGGGTGGCGGTCAAGGTCATGGCCGACAACCTGGCCCGGGACCCGTCCTTCCGCGACCGGTTCGTGACCGAGGCCCGGATGATGCGACAACTGCAGACACCGGGACTGGTCACCGTGTACGACATCGGCGACCACCAGGGGGCGCCCTTCTTCGTGATGGAGTACTGCAGTGGCGGCACGCTCGACGACCGCCTGGCCGCCCACGGTCGGCCCCTGACCCTGGCCGAGGGAGTGGACCTGGCCCGGGCCGTCGCCACCTCGACCGGGCCCATCCATCGGGCCGGCCTCGTCCATCGCGACCTCAAGCCCAGCAACTACCTGATCCGAACCCTCACCCACCGACCGACCGTGGTCGGCCACCGGGGGGCGTCGATCCTGGGTGCCCATGAGGAACTGGCAGTCGCCGACTTCGGGCTGGTGAAGGTGGTCGACCAGGCGGCATCACGGGCCAGCATCGCCGGGGGCACGCCCGGGTACTCGGCGCCCGAGCAGTTCCGGGGTGACCCCGGGGTCGACGCCTCGGCCGACGTCTACGCCGTGTCGGCCATGATCACGGCCGCCCTCACCGGCCGGGACCCGACCCCGGTGCTGGTGCCGGGGGCACTGGCCTTCGACCCCGATGTCCTGGCCGCCACCGGACCGCTGGCCACCGAGCTGACACGGGGCCTGGCCGTCGACCCCTCCCATCGCCACCCGGACGTCAACCACTGGTTCCGGGCCATCGAAGCGGCGGTCGCCGCCGGAACGGCCCCCGCGACCGGCGCCGGGACCGGCGGGGCGCCCGGCACCGTCGCCGCCCCGGTGGGCCCGGGTTCGTGGGACCCGCCGAGCGGGCCGTCGATCGGCACCGATGACGGCCCCGGGACGGTGGTCGCCTCCGGGCCCCACCCGATGGCCCCGCCCGCAGGTCGACCGATCGGTGATCCCGGCCCGGCCTGGTCGGCCCCGACACCGGATCGGGGCGACGGCGCCGTCGCCCCTACGCCCAACTCGTCCTCAACCGTCGCCCCCGAACCCGATCGGCGGGGCCGGGGACCGATGGCCGTCCTCGCCGCCGCTGCGTTGGTCGTCGTCGGCGGCGGGGCCGCTGCGGCGGCGGGGCTGGCCCTGACCGGCGGGGACGACGGGTTGATCACCGGTCCCCGGACCGTGCCCGTCGGGCAGGAGGCAGCCTTCACCACCACCGATGGCGCGTCCGCCGACTGGACCGTCAACGACCGCGTGGCCGGTGACGGTGTGACGATCGGGGTCACGCCGTCTGGCGCCGGTCCGATCGACATCCAACTCACCCAGGGCGACGCCACCCGGACACTGCGGGTCGACGCCGTCGACCACGAGAGCCCGATCCGGATCGAGGGTCCGGCCATCCTCACCGTCGGTCGACCGGCCATCCTCACCGCCTCGCCCCCGGCGTCGACCAGGGCTCTTCCGCCGACCTGGGTGGTCGATGGCGTCTCCTTCGTCGGCCCCACCATCGAGGTGACCGCCACCGGGCCCGGCACCGTGACCGTCGAACTGCGGAACGCCTCGACCGAGCCCGTCACCCGAACCCTGATCGCCGTGGAGGCCCCATGAACCCCGACCGCCATCGACCCTCCGCTCCCGACCGCCGCCGACGCTCGATCGGCGGGTCGGCGGTGATGGCGGCCCTGGCCCTCGTGGCCGCGGCCTGCGGTGAGGACTCGGCCGGTCCCCGGGCCCCGGTCGAGGTGCGGGTCATCGACGAGGTCGGCACCGGGAGCGACGGCACCGAGACAGCGGGCTCGACGGACGAATCGGACGGCACCGGCGGGACGGACTCCGCCGGTGCCGGGTCGGACGAAACCGCAGGGGGGACCGACGCCGAGCCGGGACCGGCGGAGTCCACCACCGGGCCGCCGGGCCCCGGGCTGGACGAGCGGCTGGCCACCCCGCGGCGCGCCATCACCGGGGAGGTGAGCCTGAACCCCGACGTGACGCCGCTGGAGTTCGGCGTGCGAACCGAGGGCGAGATCGAACAGCTGCTGGGCGCCGACCGGTACACCTTCGAGACCGCACCGGGGGCGTTGCTGACGGTCGAGCTGTTGGAGCTGGGCCAGGATCGGTGCCGCCAGGACCTCGAACTCCACCTGGTGACACCGGCCGACGAGCGCCTGGACCTGGCCTGGATCGGCAACAACGGCTGTGGGGGGCACGGCCCCTGGCTCCTGGATCAGGCGGGTCAGTACGGGCTGGAGTTCGTCGGCGGCGACGGCGTCATCATCGACGACGCCACCGGCACCTACGCCTTCGTGGCCGACCTGCTGGTCGAGTTCGATGAACAGCCGCTGGTGTCCGACCAGTCGGTCGAAGGGCGCATCGAGCAGCTGTTCGGAACCGACCGCTACACCTTCGAGGCCGCCGCCGGCTCCCGGCTGGTGGTCAACGTCGAGGCGATCGGCGACGACTGCCGAGCCGACCTGACCATGAACCTGATCGACCCGGACGGCACCCGCAACGAGCTGGCCTGGGTCGGCAACCGGCAGTGCCAGGCCCACGGTCCCTTCGAGCTGACCGTCGACGGCACCTACGCCCTGGAGTTCGAGGGCGGCGACGGCCAGATCGTCGCCCCCGCCACCGGGCCCTACACCTTCACCGCCACCCTGGGCTGAGCCCGACCCGGTCCGCTCCGGTGGGCCCGGCCCTAGAGGGCGCGCTCGCGCACCTTGGCCGACAGATCGAGTCGGGCCAATCGGCGTAGGCCCGGCACCTGGGCCACGAGGGCACAGACCACGAGCAACACCGTGGTGACCACGAGCGACAGTGGCCGCAGGACCGGTTCCAGGATGAACTGGTCGGTCGAGAACTGCCCGACGAAGGCGTCGGCCGACAGCCAGCCGAGCAGCAGACCGGGGACCAGTCCGAGGCCGACAGTGACCAGGTTCTCGGTGGTGATGGTCCGACGGATCCACCCACCCGGTACACCATTGGCGGCCAGGGTCGCGACCTCGGTCTCCCGCTCGCCGATGGTGACGGCGAGGGCGTTGAAGATGAGGGCGGTGGCCAACAGGACGGCCAGGAAGAGCACGGCCCCCACGAAGAACCGACTGGCGGCCAGGAGTTCCTCGGTCCGTTCGGCCGTGGCCACCCGATCGCTGATGCGGACGACCCCGGCCTCCTCGGCCACCACGTCCCGCACCTCGGCGTGGGCCTCGCGGTCGACCAGGCTGAGGGCTGCGGTGTCGGGGGGCGAACCGCCGATGGCCTGCCAGGCGGCAAGGGACAGGTAGCTCGACCCGGTGAGGGGCTCGGTGATGACGGCCGCCACCGTCACCGCGCCCTGGGTCCCGTCGACGGCCTGGACGACGACCTCGTCGCCCACCGCGACGTCCAGCCGGTCGGCGGCCACCGTCGACAGCACGATCCCGTCGGCCGCCAGGCCACCCACCTCGCTGAAGTCGTGGAGGGTGGTGCCGGTGGCGTAGACCTGGAGCAGTTCGGGCACCCGGGCCCCGGACCCGTCGGCGGACCCGTCGGCGGGGTCGTCAGCGGGTCCGTCGGCGACGGCCGAGACCGAGATCGGCACCTCGACGTGGGCCTCAACGGTGTCGACACCGTCCACGGCCCGCAGGGCCGCCAGCCGCTCGTCGTCGACCGGGCCGTCGAAGGTGACGACCAGGGCCCGGGTGTCGGTCCGGTTGAACTGGGTGCCGAAGATCTCGTCGATGGTGTCGTTGAGCACGAGGGCGGTCATGGTCAGGATCAGGGCCAGGATCACACCCAGGGCCGTGGTCAACGAGCGACCGGGCGACCGGCTCAGGTTGCGCAGGGCCAGGCGTAGCCAGCTCGGTGCGTTGCGCGGCAGGAGCCGGTCGAAGGCGTTGCGCCGACCGGCAACCATGGCCACCCCCGGACGCATGGCGGCCGCCGGGTCGACGGCGGTGGCCCGACGGGCGGCCCGGAGCCCGGCCACCCCTCCGACCACGGCGGCGAAGGCCAAACCGATGAGCCAGTCGACCGGACGCAGCGTGCGGGCGGCGAAGGGCACCCCGACGAAGCCGGTGTAGGCGTCGGTGGCGAACCAGCCGCCGACCACACCGGCCGGGATGGCGGGGATGGCACCGAGCAGGGCGACGACCACCCCGTAGCCGGCGTAGTGGCGTTGGATGGTGCCGCTGCCGTAGCCGTTGGCCCGGAGCATGCCGATCTCGCCCCGCTGCTGGACCACGAGGCGGCCGAGGAGTACGGCGGTGGCCAGGCCGGCGGCGAAGAGGAACAGCACCGGGAACATGACGGCCAACTGCTCGAAGCCCTCGAGGTCGCCCTGGAGGGCCTGGTTCGACGGGTGGCCGTCCCGGGTCACCGCGCCGGTGGCGCCGGCGTCGAGGGCGGTGCGGACGACGTCGGCCACCGTGGCGTCGTAGGCGTCGGGGTCGGATCGGCTGTCGGGGGCGACCGTCACCACCAGCTCCCGGGCGTCGGGCGCGGCCTCGGCGGCCAGTGACTCGGGGGCGAAGACGATGCCGAACTCATCGGGATCGACCACGATCTCCTGGGTGCTGGGAGCGATCCACAGCCACTCCGGCGACGTGGCCACGCCCACGACGGGTACCTCCCCCACCCCGACGATCTCGATCGTGTCGCCCGGCCCGATCTCGAAGTGGGCGGCCGTGGTGCGCTCCACCACGACCCCTCGCCCGTCAGGGTCGACGTCGACTCCTTCCCGGACCACCAACCGGTTGAGCGCGCTGTCGGGCCCGACGCCGGTCAGGCGGGTACGGATCGGGCGGTCGGCGAAGACCACGCCCACGTCGGCGTTCGTGCGGGTCTCGACCCGGTCCACCCCGTCGACGGTCGACACGGTCTCGGCCAGGGAGGCGGCCGCGTCACCGCCGGTGCGGGGAACGGTCAGCCAGGCGTCGGCGAACGCCGTCTCGTCGTAGGTGCGGTCGTAGGAGTCGCCGAGGTTGGCCGCCATCGACCCCGAGAGGAGGAACACGGCCACACCGACGAACACGGTGAGGGCGACGGCCACCACCTGGGCCCGGCGGCGGCCGAGGTCGCGCCGGAGCTTGCGGTTGAGCAGGGCCTGGGCGCTCATCGGGCCCCCTCGGTGTCGGTCTCGGACTCGGTCTCGGTGTCGGTGTCGGTGTCGGTGTCCCCCGTCCCGGGCGGGCCCGGTTTCCACCAGGTTGTCGGTGTCGCGGGCGATCCGACCGTCGACCATGCGAATGACCCGGTCGGCCCGGGAGGCGATCGACTCGTCGTGGGTGACGAGGACGATGGTGCGGCCGTGATCGCGGTGGAGGGTGTCGAGCAGGTCGAGGACCTGGAGACCCGACGCCTGGTCGAGGGCACCCGTCGGCTCGTCACACAGCAGGACGGGGGTGTTCTTGGCCAGTGCCCGGGCCACGGCCACCCGCTGCTGCTGACCACCGGAAAGCTCGGACGGGAACCGGTCGAGCTCGGCCCCGAGGCCGACACTGCGCAGGGCGGCCTCGGCCTCGGACCGTCCGCCACCGGTCAGTTCGGCGATGAGCTGGACGTTCTCGACCGCGGTGAGGGTGGGCACGAGGTTGTAGAGCTGGAAGATGAAGGCCACGTGATGGCGGCGAAAGTCGGTGAGACGGCGACGACCGAGATCTCGGACCTCCTCACCGGCCACGGCCACCGAGCCGTCGGTCGGGGTGTCGATGCCGCCGATGACGTTGAGCAGGGTCGTCTTACCCGAACCGGAGGGCCCGAGGAGGACGACGTACTGCCCGGCCTGGATGTCGAGGTCGATGCCGTCGAGGGCGTGGACCGTGGTCGGTCCCTCGCCGTAGGTGCGGCGGGCGTCCCGCAAGCGGATGATGACGTCACCCCGGTCGCCGGTGGGCCCGGTGCGGTCGTCGGGCGAGGTGGGATTGGTCAGGGTGTTGCGATCGTTGTGGGGCGCGGGTGCAGCGGTCACGCCGGTCACGACGGACCTCCTTCCGGGGGGTAGACGAGTAGCGGGTTGGTCTTGAAATGGAGATCGACGGCGGCCAGGCGCTCAAGCCCCTCGGGCGACGAGGGGTCGACCCCGAGGGTCCGCTGGATGTGGCGGCGCAGCAGGATCATGGCCATGTCGTTGGCCAGCAGGAGCGTGGCCAGAGCCGGACGGTCCTCGATGGGTTGGACGACTCCGGCGTCGGTCATCAGCGCGAGCAGGTCGAGGGTCACCTGGTACAGCCGGTCATACAGGTGATCGCCGACCGGACCGCCTTCGGCCAACGACCGACCGAGGTAGTCGAACAGCGCCGGCTCGCGGGTCAGCGCGACCATCGCGGCCTTGGCCCCATCGGCGTCGGTCTGGGCCGCCATGTCGTCCAGGTGGTGGCTGATGCGCTCCATGACCTGGTTGTCGACGGCCGTGATCAGTCCGGCCTTCGACCCGAAATGGTGGATGACGAGAGCTGGTGAGACGTCGGCCGCCTCGGCCACCGCCCGCACCGTGACCGACGCATGTCCACTGCGGGCGAAGAGCTCCAGGGCGGCGCCACGGATCCGGGCCTCGGCCGTCAGGTCGGCCCTTGGCGTCTCGGAACCGGATGCGGGAGTTGAACTCACATTCAACAACCTAAACAGACGTTCAACCGGAGGGCAAGGGGTTTCGGGGTGACGGCCGCCACCGCCAGTGGCCTCAGGTCACATTGAGGAAAGTTGCCCGACTTACTACGCTTACATGACGCGGGCGACAGAAAGAGGGGACCGATGGAGCAGACAACCATCGATCACGTGGCCGACTGGGTCGAGGATCCGAGCCTCGGGCGCGACGCCTCGGTGTTCATCACCATCAAGGGCTTCAACCAGCAGGCCATCGTCCGGAAGATCATCGAGCGCAAGGGCCGCAAGAGCCTCGGCCTCACCGCGGTGGACGACACGTCCAAGCGCCGGTACTCGTCGGGCCGGATCGCCTTCGCCACCCTGGACATGGACGCGCTCGACGACGATCGACTCGCCTCGTTCGATGCCATCGACTGCGTCGAGCCCTACCACCTCGCCGTGTGGGGCGATCGGGTGGCCTACACGTCGGGCGACCGCTTCGAGTTGATCGGATCGGAGGCCGCCCGGGCCTACACCAATCCGTGGATGGCCTATCTCCACACCGTCGACTTCTCCCCCGACGGGAGTCGCATCCTGACGGTGTCGACCGGGTTCGACACCGTCCAGGAGGTCGACCTGGCGTCTGGGGCCGTGATCAGCGAGTGGAACGCCTGGGACAACGGCTACACCTACGCCCCCCGGGTCGACACCCACTTCGTGCGGGACGAGGACCAGGCCGACCGGCTCCGGCGCGAGCACCCCTCGACCGAGGTCACCGTCGTCGATCCGGCCGCATGGCCCCGGGAGGGCCTGGCCACCCAGCAGACGCCCCTGAACATGAACGGCGTGTTCTACCACCCGGACGGCACCAGATTCATCGCCACCGGGTACCACTGTTCCGAGGTGTTCGTGATCGATCCCGACGGGAGCCATCGCACCGTCGAGTTGGGCCTCAGCCACCCCCACAGCTTCCGCGGCCTGAGCGGTGCCGCCCATAAGGGCTTCCAGGTGGCCAACACCGGCGGGGGTCAACTGATCCTGCTCGACCCCGACCTGAACCCGACCCGCGTCGTCGACCTGGGCCGCCTCCCGGCCGACCCCGAGAAGAAGGCGGGGTTCGGTGAGTGGCTCCAGACGGCGGCCCCCCTCGACCAGGACCGGGGTCTCTTCCTCGCCGTCGACGCCCTGCGGAGTGGGGTCCACGTGCTCGACATCGTCCGGCGTCGACGTCGGTTCATCCCCAATCCCGACAACTGGACCCTCCAGACCGTGGCCCCCATCGAGCGGGCCACGGCCGAGATGGTGGTCTGGCACCACCGTTCGGTCTGAGCGACGGGGCCCAGCCGGCGGTCAGGCCGCGAGGTCGGTGCAGTCCCGCAGGGCCTCCCAGGCCGCCGACTGGGCGTCCGCCTCCTCGCCCACGAGGGCGGTGGCGACGCCGTCGCGCAGCCGGGCAGGGACCCAGACGTAGTCGTCGATGGTCCGGCCGCTGACGGTTACCAGCAGCACGCCCGACGTCGTGCCCGGACCTCCGGGGGTGTAGAACACGAAATTGCCGAGGCCGTAGTGGACCAGGGCACCGTCCTTGATGCCGCCGCCCTGGACGCGATGGGCATGGCCGCCGACGATGATGTCGGCCCCGGCCTCGATCAGGGTGTCGGCCAGGTCGAGTTGGCGGGGGGCGGGGCAGGTCTGCCCCTCGATGCCCCAGTGGAGAAAGACGACGACGGTGTCGTGCTCGGCCCGGGCGGCCCGGACGGCGGCGGCCAGGGTGTCGACCTCCTTGGCCGAGGCCAGACCCGGCTGGTCGGCGGTGGCGGTCCAGGTGGCGATCAACGAGGAGTCGAGAACCTGGGTGGCGGCGATCACGGCGATCCGCCGGCCGTTGATGGTGGCCGAGAACGGGGCATAGGCCTCGGCTGCGTTGCGTCCGATGCCGATGACGGGGAAGCCCGCCTCGGCGGCATGGGCCAGGGAGTCCTCCAGGCCCACCCGCCCATAGTCAAGGCCGTGGTTGTTGGCCATGGAGGCGACGTCGATGCCGGCGGCGGCCAGGGCGTCGAAGGCCGCCGGGGTGGTTCGGAAGTTGAACTCCTTGGCCGACGGCGAGCCCCGCTCGGTCACCGCCGTCTCCAGGTTCACGATCGCCAGATCGGCGTCGCCCATCATCCGCCCGACCGGGTCGAGCAGGTTCAGTGGATCGGCCGCCAGGTCCTCGGCCAGGAACCCGGAGAAGTGGACGTCGCCGCCGAAGGCGATCGTCACCGGACCCGGCGGCGGTTCGGTCGTGGTCGTCGGTCGGGTGGTTGTGGTGGTCGAGGGCGCCAGGGTCGGGGGCACCACGCTGGCCCCGACCGCCGACTCGGACGAACCGGCGGTCCCGTCACCGGCCTCGACAGCCGAGTCCGCCCCGTTCCCCTGGGTTCGCGACGCAGCCAACGTCGTCAGCAGTAGAAAAACACCGATCACCACGAACGCGGGGAACGGCGTAGCCGGACCCTCCTCCGGTGTTCGCCCCTCAAGCACGAGTGAAGGCTATCGAAAGGGCCGGCGTCAGTACCCCGAGCGCAACCCACCCGGAGAGTCAATGAATGACCACCATCTCGCCGAAGCGCCATGTAGTGCGCGAATCGTAACGGTCCAGCATTGATTCTTCACTTGATCGATGCACTGATCTGCCATACGTTGCCCGAGGGCTTTTGCCCGGAAACGCCAAAGCGCCCAGATCGGGCTCGATCACGTACGACAGCGACGTTGAACCCTTAGCCTGCCCTAGATTGGCTTCGGCCCGTTTCTCGAAGTTGTCGAGAAACGGACAAAGCAGTGAGTCAACAAAATGAGGACTGGTTCAAGAGTTCGTACAGCGCGGGCGGCGCTTGCTGCGTAGAGACTTTGCTAGGTCCTGAGTCAATCCTGGTACGAGACTCGCAAGTTCAAGGCCAAGGCTGAAGATGAGACACAGCCAGTTCTCCAGGTCACCACTGCACGTTGGCACGCCCTCATCGCAGAACTAAAACAAGCCGAAGAGCCGACCAGCGATGAAGAACTTCAAGTCGAGGTCTTCGGTCGAGACGGCGCCACTCTCGGCTCCCAGTCCTGCGAGGATCACCTGAGCTTCCACGAAAACGAATGGCACGCCTTCGTGCTCGGTGTCCGAGCTGGCGAGTTCGATGTACCTACCCCGAGGCCTCACTGATTCTCTTGTGAATCAGTGAAAGCGACTCGGCCTCGGACAAGCAGACCGAGTCCACCTGCGCGAGGTTCACTTTGGTAACCTCGACGAGTTCGCCGCCGTAGGACACTGCGAATGGGCCGCCAGCCTCCCGCCAGACCGCTCGGCCAAGATGTGACGGCCCAAAGTCCATCAACACCAGAGTGGTTGCCGTCACGAAACCTGCCGTAGGCACACGGAACGGTCGCACTCGAACTCGCAGCTTGTCGGACATGCTCTCGATCTGGGAGACGAGTTGAACTAGTTGGCGGCGCAGCACGCCCCGACGGCCGACCTCTTGCAGAATCGCGCCCTCGCTCAGGATCACGGAGAGTAATGGGGCGTCCGGGCCCAGCAACCGGGCCTGCCGACGCATACGCAGTTCTACGTAGCGGGTTACGTCTGCTCGACTAATGTGCGGATCGGTACGAATAATCGCCTCCGCATACTCCTCGGTCTGCAGGAGGCCGGTGACGACAAGACCTTCGTAGATCTCGATCTTGTCGGCCCCGTCTTCGAGGCCAAACAGCTGGAGGACGTCGTCGTTGTTGACGAGTTTGCGGTAGTCCTCCCACCAACCTCGCTCGCGGGCGGCGGCGAGGAGTACTCGGAGCTCGGCGGCGTCGGTGTCATCGAACTCGAGGACGTCGATCAGTTCCTCGAGGCGGTTGTCGGCCGGGAGGGCTCGGTTGTTCTCGATGGCGCTGAAGAAGTTGCGGGAGAACCCGAGACGTTGGGCCACCGTCTTGGCGTCAACGCCCAGCTCGTGACGGCGGTTGCGGATGCGCACGCTCAGTTCGAGCTGCGCCACCATCGGCGATCTCGACGGCATGTTCCGTCCCCTTCCTCGTTGTCAGCCCCAACGTGACCGAAACCCGCCTGCCGCAACGTACTTACGGTAAGCGTGTGAGACAAGTTGGTGCACACAGCTTGCGCATGCGAGTATTTGAAGCATCGATTCCACTACGACCGCCGGGCCTCGGTTCGGCGCAAGGAGATGGACATCACCATGAGGACCGCAAGAGACGCTCGGGTGGCCACCAGGCCGCCACGGGGAAGGGGCCAGAGAAGCCTCCGAGTCGAAGCGCATTGCGGACGGCAGCTCCTCCACGGCGACCGATGGCCACCCCACCATCGGAAGGCAACGACGGTCCGACCGACCTCCGGTACGCCACCGGAACCGCGTTCGGTCAGGCCTGAGGCTGCAAGTCAGGAGGGCTATGCACGGGGAGCACCACCACCACTCTGACCAACCTTTCGAGGGTGGTCGACCTTCACGCACGAACCGGCGATCAGGCCGCCGTGCCCAACGGGCCACCGGCGGTGGCCGTCGACACGGGAACGAGGCTGACATGGACGGCCCTCGGCACCCGAGTCGCGGCGGAGGCGATACTCCGCCCGAACCTCAACTGGCCGAGATTCGTCGGACCGCCTTCCATGCCGCCCGTCGAGCGGGCGCCTCGGTCGACGACGCCGAGGACGCAGCGCAGGAGGTCACCACCCGGCTCTGTCTGTGTTGGAGCCAACCGCACATCGCCGACGCCCGTCGCCGGAGCCCCGACTACTGGCGGGGCTACGTGGCCAAGTCGGCCCGAAACGCCTACCTCGACCAGCTCCGCTCGACCGACCGTCGCCGGGCCCGGGAATCGCAGGTCGGTTCTGACGATGTCCGACCCCCGACCGAACCACGTCCTGGGGTGCAGAAGGCGCCTCCCCCCGACTGTCCCGAGCTGACCAGCTTCCACGCCCGACTCAACCTGCTCGACCTGGCGCAGACCCACCTGGTCGGTCGGCAACGGGAAATCATTCTTCTGACCTATGACGAGGGCCTCTCGACCACCGAGATCGCCACCCGACTCGGACTGGGCGAACGGACCGTCCGCGATCATCGACACAAGGGTCTGGCTCGCCTCCGGACGGCCATGGAGCCCTAGCCCGGAGCAACCGGACCCTCGGGCCACGGCCCGCAAGGCGTCGGACTAGATGCTCAGACGCGTTCGATGGGTGACGATACGGAGGCCTGGTCCAACTCGGCTGCCGCGGCGCACCGGAGTTCGGCCAGGGACGGCAGCGACGCGTCGTCGTCGGCCGCCTCCATCTCGTCCAGGAGTCGGAGCATCTCGGTCCGGACATTCTCGTCGTCCGGGAGTTCGTTCAGCTCACACATGCGCAGCCCCCTCGCTGGTGTAGCCGGCCGGCGCTGGTTTGGCGGCGGATGCCACGGTCACGTCACCCGTCACAACGGCACTGTTGTGACAGAGCGTGACCAGTAGGTCCAAAGAGATTACGGAAGAGATTACCCGTAGCGGCGGTGTCACTCAAGGTCAGGCGACACAGCTCGACAATGGGGCTACGAAGTCCCCAGTGTCAGCAGGTTGTCCACCGGCTGGTAGAGCTCCTCCAGGTAGGCCACGTCGTCGGCCGCCAGCTCGATGGTGCAGGCCTCGACCAGCTGTTCCAGCTGACTGATCTTCGACACCCCCACGACCGGGGCCGTGACCTCCGGCTTGTTGGCCAACCAGGCCAGGGCAACCTGGGCCGGGGTGTGACCCAGACGCTCGGCCACCTCCACCACCCGACCGGCGATGTCGAAGTCGCGCTCGCCCCGGTACAGGCCCTCGGTGCGGGCCCGATCCTGGCCCGACGACCGGTCGGTCGTGCCGCCGCTGAACCCGCCCCGGTAGCTGCCGGCCAGGATGCCCCGGGCCAACGGCGACCACGGCATCAGGGCCACGCCGGCGGAGGCGCAGTACGGATTCATCTCGCGCTCCTCCTCCCGGTAGATGAGGTTGTAGTGGTTCTGCATCGACACGAACGGGGTCCAGCCGTTGTGGCGGGCCGTCATCTGCAGCTCCACGAACTGCCAGGCGAGCATCGATGAAGCGCCGAGGTACAGCACCTTGCCCGCCCGGACCAGGTCGTGGAGGGCTTCCAGGGTCTCCTCGATCGGGGTCAGGGCCGAGCCGGGGATGGCATGGGGGTGGCGATGGATCACCAACTGGTCCACGTAGTCGACGCCCAACCGACGGAGCGAGGCGTCGACCCCCTCCATGATGTGTTTGCGGGACAGCCCGCCCTGGTTGGCCCCTCGACCCATCGGCATCGAGACCTTCGTCGCCAGCACGTACTCGTCGCGGGGCAACAGCTCGCGCAGCAGGGCCCCGACCACCTCCTCGCAGGCCCCGATGCCGTAGACGTCGGCCGTGTCGAAGTAGAAGACACCGGCCTCGATGGCGGCCTGGAAGATGGGGCGGGCGGCGTCGATGTCGAGGGTCCAATCACCCTGATGACCCCGCCCCGGGATCCCGAAGTTCATCGTCCCCAGGCAGAGGGGTGAGACGCGGAGCCCACTGCTCCCGAGCTGTACTGGCTGCAACATGACGACCTCCCGGCCGTGACCCTAGGCCGTGGCGCGCCGTCGGTCAGGTCCGATCCGCCGACGTCTACGCTGCCGTCAGCATCCGCCGGGCCTTCGGGAGGACCCATGGCCGACCCCGTCCGCACCCACTACGGCCCCCACCCCGCCCAGTTCATCGACAGCCACCCGCCCGCCCCGGGCCATGGCCGAGCGAGTGCGGCCGTGGGCCGGGCCGGCACCGTGCTCCTGATCCATGGCGGCTACTGGCGAAACCGCTACGGCCTCGATCTGATGATCCCGCTGGCCCGTCACCTTGCGGGCAGCGGCTGGACGGTGCACAACCTCGAGTACCGCCGCATCGGCGACGTCGACGACCCGGCCGAGGTCTGGCCCGCCATGGCCCACGACATCCGCGCCGCGACGGTCACCGCCCTCACCAACCCGATCGGACCCACCCCGCCTACCGACGCGACCTACCCGACCGACTCCACGAGTGCCGACGAGGGGGGCGAGGCACCCCGGCCGGTGGTCGTCGTCGGTCATTCCGCCGGCGGCCATCTCGCCCTGTGGCTGGCGACCCAGGACCTGCCCGGCGTTGGCTCGGTCGACGCCGTCGTGGCCCTGGCTCCGCTGTCGGATCTGGCTGAGGCCGAGCGGCGCAACCTCAGCGACGGCGCGGCCCGCGCCCTCCTCGACGGTGGGCCCGACGATCGCCCCGACCGCTACCGGGACGCCTCACCCATCGGGCATCTGCCCCTGCCCGTGCCTCGACTGGTGATCCACGGGACCGCCGACGACGCCGTGCCGATCGAGCTGAGCGACGACTACGCGGCCCGGGCCCGGGCCGCGGGCGACGCCCTCACCTACCTCCGCCCCGAGGGTGTGGACCACTTCCACGTGATCGACCCCGACCACGACTGCTGGCGGCCCATCGACCGCTGGCTCGACACCCTGGTCCCCGCCGGAACCGGCGCCCCGACCGAAATCGGCCCCGACCCCGACCCCGACCCCGACCCCGACTGAACGTCGGGTCTGCGGCGCACGACCGCACCGACGCAAACCGGCCCGGACACACCAGGCGAAGGCGTTACCTGGTGGTCCGGGCCGGAGCGGGCCGACGAAGCGACAACTGCCGGCCAGGCTTGGGAGAGGATCAGGACAGGGTGGCCTCCACCGTCAGGCGCTGGCCGTCCCGCAGTACCTCGAGTTCGACCTCCTCGCCGCTGAAGTGGCTCTGGATCAGTCCGGCCAGCTCCTGGATGTCGGTCACCGGGATGCCGTCGATGGTGACGACCCGGTCGTCGACCTGGAGCCCGGCCGCCTCGGCCCCCGAGCCCGCCGTGACCTCGGCGATGGGTACGCCCAACTCGCCGTCGCCGTTGGCGCCGCTGATGCCGAGCACGCCGGGATCGAGCGACTGGCCCTCGACGATCCGCTCCGCCACATCGATGGCGGTGTCGATGGGGACGGCGAACCCGATCCCGGCGTTGGTGTTGGAGGTGCCGTCGGTCCGGATCGAGGTGTTGATCCCGACCAGCTCACCGTTGATGTTGGCCAGGGCCCCTCCGGAGTTGCCGGGGTTGATCGGGGCGTCGGTCTGGATCATGGCCGTCACCGTGCCGCCCCGGTTGGGGATGGGCCGGTTGACCGACGACACGATGCCGGCCGTGACCGTCTGCTGGAGCTGGAACGGGCTGCCGATGGCAACCGTCACCTGACCGGGCTGGAGGGCGGCACTGGATCCGATGGCGGCCACCGGGAGGTCGCTGTCGGCGGCCGAGAGCACAGCGATGTCGTTGCGGGGATCGGAGCCCAGGACCTCGGTCTCGAACACCCGGCCGTCGTCGGCCCGCACCCTCACCTGGGTGGCCCCCTCGATGACGTGGTGGTTGGTCAGGATCAGACCGTCGGCGTAGACGACGCCCGAACCCTGGCCCCGGTTGGTCTCGACCTGGACCACCGACGGGCCGAGGGAGGCCGCCACCGCCGCCGCCGGCTCGGTGATCAACAGGTCGGGATCGACCTCGACCAGAGGGGCGGTCACGGTCGGGGCCGGGGCCGAGTCGATCGTGGTCGAGATGGGGACCGTCTCCGCCGGCCCGGCCACCGTCTCGGAGCCGGACGTCGAGGCGCCGAGAGCAAAGCCGCCGGCGCCCACCATGCCGCCCAAGAGGAAGGCCACGGCGGCCACGCCGACCCGACCCCGGCGGGCAGGGAGCGGTGCCGGGGTCGGGTTGGTGGTCGGCGCGGCGCCCGATCCTCCGGCGCCGACAGAGGCTGGCGTCGGGGCCGGGGAGGGCACAGCCGGACCCCCGACGGTGGGGCGCACCGGCGGGGAGACAGGGGCCGCCGGGTCGGTGGGGGAACCGGAGGGAGGGTGGACCGGCGGGGTTGCAGGAGCCGACCGGTCTTGCTCGTGGGGGAAGGTCGGTGGGGGGTACATCGTGACTCCTGGATGAGGGACTGTCGGCAACGTACGACCAGGCACCGAAAGCGAGGCGAAATAAGCCGGAGCTAAACGTCACGCCGCCCGGCCGACCGGGAGCGGCCCCGCCTCAGCAGCCGATACCGAACCACACCGGGATGTCACGGCCGGTGCCGGCCACCACGGCCTGACCGCCGATGTTGACCTCGGCCGACGCTCCGCCGTCGAACTTGATCAGCTCCTCGAACCCCTTGGTCTGGGCCCAGTTGACCAGGTCGAGCACGTCGAGATCGGCCGTTCCCCCGAACACCAGGTAGCCGTGGTCGGTGTCGACGGCGATGAAGGTGTGACGCAGCGTCTGGTAGGTGTACGGATCACCGTTGTACGAGTTCTCGAAGTCGGGATCCAGTTGGCCGTCGATGAGGAGCGGGATCCCGGCCGCGGCCCACACCCACTCGTCGGCGGACACGATCCGATGGGGCGCGATCTCCGCCAGGTAGGGCGAGAGCTCGGCCGCGGCGTGCCACGATTCGATGGTCCGCCGGCCCTCGTGGTGGACGACGCTGTTCAGCCGGCGGTCGTCGTCGCTCAGCTGATCGCCGGGCCACACCTCGACCACCGAACCCGGATCGGGATCGAACCGGAGCCCGAACGCCCCGCGGTCGCTCCGCTCCGACGAGCCCTTGACGTGGACCCCGTCGACCACGCCGAGGCCCAGGACCCCGGGGTTGGCCCGGTCCTTCTCGGCCGGCACCAACCAGTTGGCGTTGATCGAGGCCACCGAGCACCGGGACGAACCGGTCTCGAACACGGGACGGGTCAGGTCGGCCTTGGCCCCCAGGATGGATCCACCGGCCCACGACGCCTCGTACCGGATGTAGCCGTGGGTGCTCCAGTCGGCCTGGTCGAGGGGAACGATCGACGCTTCGGGGCAACCGCTCACGGCCGCCGCCTCGGCCGGGTAGATGCTGTGACAGGTGCCGGTCCGGGCCAGGTACTCCCGCAGCTCGACGAAGTTGACCATGAGGTCCCACCGGGTGATCCCGCCGCCGTCGAGGAGTCCGATCCAGTAGGCCCGACCCTCGGCGTCGGGGGTGCGACACAGGACGTTGTCGTAGAGGAGGTCGATGAACTGGCCGTTGTCGAGATTGCCGTAGGTGGCGTCGAACTCGGGGCCGTAGGCGAACTGGAAGGCGATGTCGGACAGGGTGGCGCCGCCGTTGCGGACCGAGACCCAGTAGTCGAACCCGTTCTGGTCGGGCTGGCGGAGGAAGAAGGCCTGATACAACCGCCAGATTCGGGCGTGCCCGGACGAGTGGGTGACCTGGGTGGCGAAGTCGCCATCCGGGGAGCCGATGGCGCATGTCGTGGCCTCGGCCCGGGGCGCGTCGACCCCGGTGCCGACCACCAGCGAACCCAACAACAGCATGGCCATGGCCACCCGGCGCACGATCGACATGGAACCCTCCCTGGTCGGTGAACGGGCGGCGCCGCCACCGCCCGAGTCCTCCGTCCATCGGAACCTGGGCCCGCCGACCTGAAGCCCCCGACCCGACGGTGGGCCGTTCGACCCGAAGCCTAGGGGCCGATCGGCACAGGCCGGGGGAAGCCGTCCTGGACCCGGAGGATGAGCCGGGTGTTGGTCTCCTCGGCCCCGAGTTCGTCCTTGAGCGTCATCAGCAGTCCGTCGAGTTCGGCCACGTCCCGGGCCGCCACCCGCAGCTGGAGGTCGAAACGGCCGGTGAGGTGGACGGCGTCGATGACGGCCTCGAGGCCAGGCCGGTCGAAGTCGATGTCCGGTGAGTAGGTCCCCGGTTGGAGCCGGACGTCGATCACGGCGTCGACCGTCCGGCCGACCCGGGCCCGGTCGACCTCGGCCCGGAACCCGGCCACGACCCCGTCCTCGACGAGCCGGCGGAATCGCTCACTGGTGGCCGACAGGCTGAGCGGAAGCCGCTCAGCCAGGTCGGTCAGGCTCAGGCGCCCATCCCGCTGCAGCTCGCCGATGATCTTCCGGTCAATGGCGTCCATAGCCAAAGATTCTACGGTCCAGACCCGACCTGGTCGTGGAGATACGACGCGACTGCGGCCGGGCTCCGTCCACACTGCGGTCATGCCCACCGACCTGCTACTGCTCGGCTTCGCCCTCGGCCTCCTCAGCATCCTGGCCCCCGGACCCGTCACCCTGACCCTGTTCGAGGTCGGGGTGGCCCAGGGTCGCCACCGCGGCACCCAGGGCGGCCTGGGGATCGCCGCCGGGGATGCCGTCGCCGCCCTGGCCGCCGCCACCCTCGTCCTGGCCGGCTCGGCCCTACCCACCCCCCTCTTCGCCGCGGTGGGCCTGGCCTCATCGGCGGCCCTGGTTGCGCTCGGTCTGGGTATGGCGTTGCGCCCGGCCGCGGTACGCGCGCTGGCCCTCGGGGTGCGCCATCCGGCCCGGGCCCTGTTCCTCCTCACCGCCCTCACCCCGAGCGTGCTCGGGGCCTGGGTCGCCGTCATCGGGGCCATGCCCTTCGCCCACGACCGGGGGGCGGTGGCCGTGTTCACCCTGGGCGGGATCCTGGCCTCGGTGACCTGGCACCCACTGTTGGGGGCGACGGCCGGAACGGTCGGCTCCCGCCTTGATCCGGCAACCCTCGCCCTGCTGACCAGGGTCGGCGGCGCAGCGCTGGCGGCCCTGGGGGTGGCCACCCTGGTCGGGTAGCCGGGGTTGCGATCACCCGTGCCCCGGCTGCGGCGACCGGACGGCCACAGCGGGCCGCAGCCGGGGCGGAGGGGACGGTTCCGGGAGCGGCGGCATCTCCCGGAACCGTCGATCGGTGGCCGCTAGCGGCCGTTCTTGCGGGTGATCGTGATCTTGTCGACCCAGATCAGGTTGCCCCCGGTGTTGGGGTTGATCTGCACCCGGACCGTGGCCCGATGGGGCACGTCGACCTCGTAGGGCACATCGATGAAGGCCCCGGCACCGCCGTCGGGGATGACCACGGGGTCGCCCACCTCGGTTCCGTTGACCAGGACCGACATGGTGGCGCCCGAACCCCCGCAGCACTCGGGTCCGAGGGCGGCAACCGTGACCGTGACGCCGCTCCCCTTGCGCACCCGCTCGAAGTCGATGCCGTAGGTGCCGGCACCGCCGTCGCCGAAGTTCATGACCATGACCTCACGGCCGTTGGAGGCGGCGGTCTGGACCTGGGGAAGGCCCCCCAGGCCGCAACAGTCGAGCCAGGTGTCGGCCTCGGCGTACTCGGCCTCGTACACCCCCCGACCCCGGGAGAAGTCCGGACCCTCGAACGCGCGGCCCCGGAACGGACCTCGGGTGTAGAGCTTGCGGTCGCTCAACTCGGCCTTGACCCGGGCCAGGATCTCGGGGTTGGCCTCGAGTCGGCTGTCGCCCCAGTAGCCGGTGTTGCAGCTCGACGGGCCGGTGCAGACCCAGTTGCCCTGGTTGTCCCAGTCGGTGTTGATGAAGGTGATCGACCGGATGACGTCGCGGTTGGCCTCGATGAAGTCGAAGGTCGGCTGGTACCACTCGTCCCAGATCTGGTCGACGGTGACCGGGGTCTTGTTGGCCCACGCCTCACCCTCGCGGAAGATGCAGCTGGCGGTGAGTTCCCCCAGGTCGTAGCCCTGAGGGGCCGCCTCGGCGATCATCACCGGCTTGGTGTGGGCCCGGGCGAAGTCCAGGAAGTGGTTCTGCACGTCGCGGGGCGGGACCACCAGTTGGTCGGCGGTGCGTTCGCAGTTCCAGGCCGAGCGGTCGTAGAACTCGGTGGCGAACTGGGAGATGCCCATCCAGTCGACGGCGTCGTCGCCCGGGTACCAGAGCTCCCAGTGGGCGTCGGTGTCGGCCTCGACGGCCCGGGCCGCCTCGTAGATCTCGTGGGGCAGGACCTTGTCCTCGGGGATCTCGGCCGCCCACGTGGCGCTCTGCCACACGGTGGCCACGTTGTTGGCCCGGAGGTCGTCGATGCGCTGGGAGATGTGGCGGAACGCCGCCTTGTACGACTCGGGCTCGTAGCTGTTCCAGTGGCCGTCGAACTCGTAGCCGATCTTGAGGAAGACGTCGCGCTTGGTCGCCTTGGAGTACAGGATCAGCTCGTCGACCCATTGCCGGTACCGCTCGACCACCTCGGGATCGACCGATGGGTCGCCGGCGATGGCCCGGGAGGTGAGGTTACGGTCGGGTGAGTTCAGGTCCTGGGAGTAGTCGATCAGCTCGACCCCGATGGTGAGCGCGCCCCCGTACTCGGACAGGACCTCCTCGAACTGGGTCCGACCGACCTGGTAGTCGACCGGGCTCCACAGGCCGTTCAGGGGCGTGATGCCGTTGACGCTGACGAAGAGCGACACGCCGGTGGGACGGGGGTGTCGGCGATCGACGTCGAGCACGGCGGTCTTGAACTCGGACAGGGTGCCGCCGTCCTGTCCCAGGATCACGTCGACCCGTCCCCCCGAGGGCAGGAGCTTGGACCCTCGAAGCGGATCCTTTGGTGCCGGCGCGGCCGACGCCGGCACCGAGGCCAGCAGGCTCACGATCAGGGCCACCGCCAAGGCGATAGCCAGCGACGCCGGGCTTCTGCCCGCCGTCCGTTGCGTGGTGAACATTCGGAACCCCTTCCATTCGGCGGCGCCACGCCGTCGAACCGACGAGCGGAACCACCTGGTTTGCCATGACTTCTCTTGTGCACCCGTTTGCACACGTGTGCAGAGCTTGGTGGGCAACAATCTAGACCAGAAACGGTTCAGCTGCGCAGGGCATCGACAAGAATGTGCACGCGTGTGCAGAGCCATTGGCGCAAACGACGACAATGACC
This sequence comes from Acidimicrobiales bacterium, assembly GCA_965263455.1. GTDB lineage: Bacteria > Actinomycetota > Acidimicrobiia > Acidimicrobiales > SZUA-35 > CADEDH01. The sequence continues at coordinate 2,730,987 of CBDHHN010000004.1, read as the reverse complement.
AGGGGTGACGACGATCAGCGAGCCGGGACCCGGACCGACCCGAGGACGACCGGGCGGCGAACGGCCCAGCCGCCCCCCTCAGGCTCGGCCGGAGGACCGATCGAGCGCGCCGACCCCGGCCTCGTCGGGCAACGGCCACGCCTCACCCCACGGGAGGTCGCGCTCGTCGAGCAGGGCCATCGTCCGCCCCGAGGCCTCGGCCGCCAGCACGGCCCGCACCAGGTCGACGACGTTGGCCACGAACAGTCGATGGTCGGGGCGATGACCTCGCCCGGCCCGATGCTCGAACTCCCCCAGACACAGGTTCATGGCCGAGAAGGCCCGGTGGAGCGGGCCCGTGCGAGGGCCGAGGCTGCCCTGGACCAGGCGGTCCCATCGGACCAGCCCGGACGAGACCAGGCCGAGCGCCTTCAGGCGGGACGGATCCCGGCCCAGGCGGGCCATGATCCGCAGGTAGCACCGGCCGTCCTCGTCGTCGAGCATGGGGGCGAGCGGCAGCACGAGGGCCTCGGCCAGCGCTCGATCGGTCGGGGCCGACCCGGCCTCCAGGGCGTCGAGCAGCACGACGCGCTCAGCCGCGACCCGCTCGTGGTGGGGCCGGATGACGGCGGCCAGCAGTTTCTCACGGCCGCCGAAGTGGTACTGGACGGCGTTCGTGTTGCGCTGGCCGGCGGCCCGGGTCACCTCGCGCATCGACACGTTGTCGATCCCCCGCTCGGCGAACAGGGTCCGGGCGGCCTCGATGAGTCGGGCCCGGCCGGCGGTTCCGGAGTACGGCATCGAAGCCGACCCTAGCTCCGGTCCGACGCCGACCCCCAACGCGAATCGCCGGGAAACGTGACCGATGACACCGTCATATAAGTAATTACTTCTTTACCTAGCGGGGTCCCAGCCCTACGCTCCAAAGGACACAGCAAACGAACGAAAGGCACCCAGCCATGGCTGGAAAGGTCATCCTCATCACCGGCGCCTCCACCGGTATCGGGCACGCGTCGGCCCTGGCCCTGCTCAAGGCCGGTCACACCGTCTACGGCGGCGCCCGCCGGGTTGAACTCATGAAGGACATCGTCGACGCCGGGGGCCACGCCCTCCACCTCGACGTGACCGACGACGCCTCGGTCCAGGCCGCCGTCGACCAGGTGATCGTCGAACAGGGCCGCATCGACGGCCTGTTCGCCAACGCCGGCTACTGCCTGCTGGGCCCGGTCGAGCTGCTCCCGAACGAAGAGGTCGTCCGCCAGTTCGACGTGAACGTGGTCGGCATGGGCCGCGCCGTGGCCGCCGCCCTCCCCCACATGCGCAACCAGGGCTCGGGCCACATCGTCATCACCTCCTCGGCCGCCGGTCACCTCGGCATGCCGGGCATGGCCTGGTATCCGTCGACCAAGCACGCCCAGCAGGGCTACGCCGACGGCCTACGGATGGAGGTGGCCGAGTTCGGCATCAAGGTCGCCCTGATCGAACCCGGCTACATCGACACCGACATCGACAACGCCAGCCTCCCCTATCTGGATCTGGCCGGTCGGCACCCGGAAGCCGCCGCCTACCAGAAGCAGATGGACACCTTCCGCCGCAAGTGGTCCGAGGGCATCGACAACGGAGCCTCGGCCGACACCATCGCCGACGCCGTGGTCAAGGCCTTCGGGTCGGACAACCCCAAGCGCCGCTACCGGCCCAACGCCGACGCCCGGGCCGGAGTGCTGTCCAAGCGGCTGTTCGGTTCGTTCCTGCTCGACCGGATCGTGCCCGGCCAGTCGATCCGCTGAGCCGACGACGGCCTTCCTCCTCCAACCATCGCTCGATCGCTCCGGGCGCCCGTTCGGGCGCCCGTGTGCTCCGACCGGGTCGGCGATGCCGCCGCCGTCGACCCGGTCGCCCTACCGGCCCCCGATCCGGGGGTCGATGGCGAGGAGGATGGCGTCGGCGAAGAGGTTGATGACGGCCAACACGGCGGCCACGACGAACAGGGCACCGGCCACCGCGGCCAGGTCGCGCCGGCCGATGGCCACCAGCACGTAGTCGCCGAAGCCGGGCAGCAGGAAGATCCGTTCCACGATCACCAGGTTGCCGAGCACCAGGGCCGACTGGGCCCCGACTGCGGCCACCAGGCTGGGGGCGGCCGGGCGCAGGGTATGGAGGCGGACGATGCGCAGCGGCGGCAAACCCTTGGCCCGGGCCAGCTCCACATGGGGCGAGGCCAGCTGCTGGACCATCTCGCCCCGCAGCAGCACCAGATAGGTGGCGGCGGTGGTGAAGGCCAGGGCGATCGAGGGCAGCGCCACCGACCGCAGATGGGGTACGAGGCCCTCGCCCACCGGCCGGTAGCGACCGGTCGGCAACAGCCGAGCCCCGATCTCGAACCCCAACACCTCGAAGCCCCCGACGGCGAAGACGAAGATCAGCAGGATGCTGGTCACGAACACCGGGAGGGCAAGGCCCAGGAGCCCGAACATGCGGACGCCGAGGTCGGCGGCCCGGCCGCGGAAGCGGGTCCCGATCACGGAGCCGGGGACGGCGATGAGGAGGGCCAGGATCTGGCTGTAGGCCAGAAGCTGGAGGGAGATGGGGATGGTCCGGCTCACGCCCTCGGTCACCGTCTCGCTGTACTGGGTGTACCCCAGCTCACCGGTCACCAGACCGCCCAGCCAGTCGCCGTAGCGGACCATGGCCGGCAGGAACCCGGCTTCGTCCTGGCGCGAATCGTCGGGGAAGTTGTGGACCAGGAGCCACACGATGGCCATGGCCACGAACACCGTCACCACCACCTGCAGCAGCCGACGGAGGAGGTAGCGCCGGGAGCCACCGGGGAGCAGCCCGAGGGCCAGCACCGAGGCCAGCCCCAGCCCGGCCAGCAGGGGGACGCCGCCGACGGCGATGGCCCCGAGGGTGGCCAGCAGTCCGAGCCCGGCGGTCAGGACGACCCGGCGCCACGCCTCGGTGGCGGGCCCGGGCCGGCCCACGGGCCCGGCCGTGGTCACAGGCCGGGGGCCGGGGCGGGGAGGGGTACGGGCGAGACGGCAGACGAGGGGGACAGGGTCACGGCGGGCCATGATCCCACCTCGGGACCCTCGTTGGACAGCCCGGACCGGCAGGCGACGCCGCCGGCCCGGTGGGTCTCGTTCTTTCGGCCGAGACGGGACCGTCCCCGGGGCCGATGCCGGGGAAGCCGACGGCGGTCATGCTGCGACCAGGCCCACCGACGCCGGCCCCGCCGAGCAGGCGGTCGCCGACAGGACCGTTCGGGCACCGAAGGCGAGGAGACCACGATGACCGATACCGCAACCCCAACCCCCACGCTCCCGCCCCGCTGGGTGATCCGCCTCGCATGGCGGATCCACCGGGGCCTGTATCGCCTCTCGGGAGGACGGTTCGGCCTGCGCCGCCCCAAGGGGGACACCTACGGCTTGGCCCGCCTGACCACGGTCGGTCGACGCTCGGGCCGCGACCGGAGCGTCATGGTGGCCTACTTCGAGCACGAGCGGGGTCTCGTCACCCTGGCCATGAACGGCTGGGGTGCGCCGGAGCCGGCGTGGTGGCTCAACCTGCAGGCCCGACCGGAGGCCGTGGTCGATCTCGGCCAGGGGCCCCGACCGGTCCGGGCCCGGGCGGCCGAAGGCGCCGAGCGGGACGAACTGTGGGCCTGGTGGGCCGAGACCGAGCATCGGCTCGACGGCTGGGCCTCGCTCCGCCCGACCGAGACGGCGGTGGTGGTACTGGAGCCGCTTGCCGCCTGACAGCCACCACGGCCCCCGGTAGCGTCGGGCCCACACCGTCGCCGTCCGGGGGGGACATCTCATGGCCCACGTCACCGCAGCCGGGCCCACCAACCTGTGTGTGGTACTGCTCGACTCGCTCAACCGCCACCACCTGGGTTGCTACGGCAGCGACGAGTTCGAGACGCCCAACCTCGACCGGTTCGCCGCCGAACGGGCCGTGCGCTTCACCAACCACGTGACCGGCTCCCTCCCCTGCATGCCGGCCCGGCACGACATCCTGTGCGGAGCGCTCGACTTCCTGTGGAAGCCCTGGGGCTCGATCGAACTGTGGGAGGCCCCGATCACCCGGGTACTCCACCGCCACGGGGTGACCAGCCACCTGGCCACCGACCACCCGCACCTGTTCGAGACCGGGGGTGAGAACTACCACACCGACTTCGACGGCTGGGAGTACGTCCGGGGCCACGAGGGCGACCTGTGGCGGACCCACCACGATCCGACCTGGGCCGGGGCGCCCGCGCTCCCGGCTCGTCGGGGTGGCTGGTTCTACGAACGTCACGCCGGGATGCCGGGCCTGACCCGGGGCTACGACCGGTCCCGGACCTTCTTCCGGGACGAGACCGACTGGCCCGGCCCCCGCACCATGATCGACGCCGCCCGCTTCCTGACCGAGGCCACGCCCCACCACGATCGCTGGTTCCTGTTCGTCGACGAGTTCGACCCGCACGAGCCGTTCGACACCCCCGCCCCGTGGGCCGGCCGCTACTTCGACGAGCCGTGGGACGAGGAGTGGATCGTGTGGCCGCCCTACATCCACGGCGGGCTGGGGGCCGGCGCCCTCGACGAGCGGGAGGCCCGGCATCTCCGGGCCAACTACGGGGCCAAGCTGTCGATGATCGACCACTGGTTCGGGCGTATCCTCGACGCCTTCGACGCCCAGGGTCTGTGGGAGTCGACGGCCCTGGTGGTCTGCACCGACCACGGCCACTACCTGGGCGAGATCCGGGACGGGGCCGACGTCTGGGGCAAGCCCGGGGTCCCCCAGTTCGAGCCGCTCGGCCACACCCCGCTGCTGATCCACTGGCCGGGCCGGGAGCCGGGGACGTGCGACGCCCTGACCACCAACGTCGACCTGTTCGCCACCATCGCCGACGTCTTCGGGGCAGCCGTCGACCACCCGACCCACGGCCGTTCGCTGGTGCCGCTGCTGACCGGCGAGGCCGCCGCCATCCGGGAGTGGGCCGTGGGCGGGGTGTGGGGCAACTGGGTCCAGGTGACCGACGGTCGCCGCAAGTACGCCCGGGCCCCCGAGGGCGGCAACCGGCCGCTGTCGATGTGGTCCAACCGGTGGTCGACGATGCCCCTGCACCTCCCCGGGGCCCCGACCCTGCCCCTTCCCGACCGCCGGGCCACCCTGGCCACCATGCCCGGCTGCGACGTCCCCGTCATCCGCCAGGTGTGGGACGACGACGACCGGGTGCCGTTCTGGGCCGGCGGCCGCCGGCTGGTCGGCCGCCACCACCTGTACGACCTCGACGTCGATCCCGACGAGAGCGAGAACCGGGCCGGCATGGCCGGCGCCGACGAGGCCGAGATGCTTGACCTGCTCCGTACCGTGCTGGCCGAGGTCGAGGCCCCGGACGAGCAGTACCGGCGGCTCGGGCTGGCGTGAGTCGGACGGGGGCCGCGGCCTAGGGTGGCGCCCATGCAGATCGGCGCCGTCCTACCCCACAACGAGATCGGGACCGACCCGGGAGCGATCCGGGCCTACCTCCAGGGGGTGGAGGACCTGGGCATGACCCACCTTCTCATCTACGACCACGTGTTGGGGGCCGACCCCGACCGTCCGGGCGGGTTCCGCGGTCCCTACGACAAGGACATCGCCTTCCACGAGCCGTTCACCTTCTTCGCCTTCGCCGCCGCCGTCACCACCACGATCGAACTGGTGACCACGGTGCTGGTGCTGCCCCAGCGCCAGACGGCGCTGGTGGCCAAGCAGGCGGCCGAGGTGGCCCTGCTGTCGGAGAACCGGCTCCGCCTCGGGGTCGGGACCGGGTGGAACACCGTCGAATACCAGGCCCTCAACGAGGACTTCACCAACCGGGGTCGGCGCCAGGACGAGCAGGTTCGTCTGCTTCGGGAGCTGTGGACCAGCGACAACCTCACCTTCGAGGGCCAGCACCACACCGTGGAGCGGGCCAGCATCAACCCCCGGCCGACGGCCCCGATCCCCATCTGGTTCGGGGGTTCGGCCCCGGCCCTGCTGGAGCGGTGCGCCCGCCTGGGCGACGGGTTCATGCCCCTCGGTGGGGCCAACGACAAGTCCAAGGCCCTGATCGACACCATCGCCGCCCACCGGGCCGAGGCCGGTCGGTCGATGGACGGCTTCGGGGTGCAGGCCCAGGCCCAGTGGGGCGGGGGCGACCCCGACCGCTGGCGGACCCATGCCCAGCGGTGGGCCGACATCGGCGCCACGCACATGGCGGTGGCGACCCACAATGCGGGCGACACCGACGTCGACGGGCATCTGGCCCGCATCGCCGAGTATCGCGACGCGGTGACGGCCTGAGCCTCGACCGTCGGCCCACCCGGGGCGACCGCTAGGGGCCGGGATCGGAGCGGCCGGTGCGATGGGCCCAGATGGCCAGCGCCACCCGGTTACGGGCCTCGACCTTGGTCAGCAACGCGTTGACGTGGCTCTTCACGGTGCTGACCGAGAGATGCAGTTGCCGGGCGATCTCGGGGTTGGTCCAACCGGCGGCCACGGCGGCAAGGACCTCCTCCTCCCGCTCGCTGAGGGGAGGGTGGACGGGTTCGGGGGGAGTCCTCACCGGTCGGGCGAAGCGCTGCACCAGGCGGGCCGTCACCGCCGGCTCGATGAGCACGTCGCCGGCGACGGCGGCCCGCACCGCCTCGACCACCAGCCCGGCCGAGGCGCTCTTGAGCAGGAAGCCCCCGGCGCCGGCGTCGAGGGCGCCGAACACGTACTCGTCGTCGTCGAAGGTGGTGACCACGACCACCGGGATCGGATCGGGGCGGTGCGGTCCGGCCAACCGCCGGGTGACCTCGATCCCGTCCAGGCCCGGCATCCGGATGTCGACGAGGCAGACATCGGGTCGGAGCTGCTCGGCCCGGGCCACGGCCTCGATCCCGTCGGCGGCCTCGGCCACGACATCGATGGTCGCCTCGGCCTCGAGCATCATCCGCAGCCCGACCCGGACCATCTCCTGATCGTCGGCGATGAGGACCCGCAGCCCGTCGGCGGCCGGCGTCGTCATCGGTCGGTCTCCGGTCCATCGAGCGGGAGTTCCGCCTCGACGCGCCATCCGGGACCCCGGGGCCGAGGCCCGGCCCGCAGCGAACCGCCGACGAGGGTGGCCCGCTCGTACATGCCCCGGAGACCGTAGCCGGGCCGGTCATCCGATCCCGGACCCGTGGGCCGGGTCCGATCGAGGGTGGACGACCCGTCGTCGATCACCGACAGGCGCAGCACAGCACCGTCGATGACGGCCTGCACCCGGACCTCCTGGGCCCCGTGGGCGTGGCGGCGGGCGTTGGTGACCGCTTCGAGAGCGATGCCGTAGGCGGCGTCATCGACGGCCCGAGGGATCACGATCGGCGGCGCCGCGCCCGCCCTGGCCGCCGGCCCGGCTCCGACCGGGGCGGATGGGAGCGACACCGACACCGTCGGCGGGCCCGCCGGGGAGGCGGCCAGTTCCTGCAGTCGGACGAGGGAACCGGTGGCCGACGGGCTCACCTCGTCGGCGTCGTCGCGGAGCACGGCCACCGTTCGGCGCATGTCGAGCAGTGCCTGGGACGCGGCGTCGTGGATCGAATCGAGGACGGCGGCGGCCGCGACAGGGTCGGTGGCCGACAGGGCGCGGGCCCCTTCGGCCTGGATGGCGATGCCGGACACGTGGTGGGCCACCACGTCGTGCAGGTCGCGGGCGATGCGTTCCCGCTCGTCGTGACGTACCTGGCGGGCGGCCAGCCGGATCGAGGCCGCCCGATAGCGGAGGGCGAATCCGATGGTGACGGCCAGGGTCCAGAACACACCGTTGTCGGCGAAGGTGACCAGTGAACCCCCGGCCCGAACCGACTCGGCCCCGGCCTGCGTCAGGACCACGGCGACCAGGGCGGCACCGACCTGGGGCCACGGGGCCCATCGGACCACGGTGTGGACCAGGAGCGACATCCCGAGGATGAGGCCGAAGGTGAGCTCGGCCGGTTGGTCGGCCAGGCCCGAGGCCACCGCGGCCAGCAGGTGCAGACCGAACCCGGCGAGGGTGAGGAGCAGCGGCTGGCGGCGACGCAGCATGACGCTGAGTCCGACGGCGACGCTGAGCACGGGGGTGACCTGGGGCCACATGGCCACCCCCTCGGGGATGTCGGCCACCCCGAGGACCATGACGACCAGACCGAGAACGATGTCCCCGACACCCCGGCTCGGGGGTCGAGGCGTCGGTACACCGGCAAGAACCGATCGGACGCGGGCGAGCACGATCCCGAGACTAGGGGTCGTCGGGTCGTGATCGAAGACCGGTGGCCCGTCGACGGGTGCGCGGGCTGGCCGGGCCGAGCCCGATCAGGAGGGTTCGATCCATCGGCCAGGTGGTTGTGGCCGATGGATCGAGCGGATCGGCCTGGTTGCCCGATGCGGCCCAACGGGCCCAGCGGTCAGGATCGGGAGGTCCGGCGAACCACGTGGAAGGTGGCCATGCCCACAGATCTGACCAGCCGACCGCCCCGCCCGAGGCTGCGCCATTGGGCCATGATCCTGGGCAGCGCACTGATCGTGTGGTTCTTCTCCGAGATGTTCTTCGTGAACGAGGGGGAGATCCTCTACGCCTGGTCGACCCGAGGCCCGAGCTGGGACCTCGTCGGGTTCACCTTCGAGTTCCTGCTCATCTTCATCCTCTTCTATCTGCTACCCGTGCTGTGGCTGCTGATGCCGATCCACGTGTTCCGCATCCGGAGCCCGTGGGCTCTGGTGCTGGCGGGCGCTCTGACCGGGTGGGCGATCGAGGGGATCCTGCCGATTCTCTACCTGGAGCTGCCGCTGTCGATCGTGTGGCCGTCGGTGTCGTGGCACCTGTTGGTGGACGTGATCCTGGGTTGGTGGTTGCTGCGCCTCGTGCTCGGACGGAACCGGCATCTGCTGACGGCCGCCGTGTTCGGGGCGCTCGGCCTGTTCTGGGGTTTGTGGGCCACCTGGTACTGGCCGACCGAGGGCACCCGCTCCCGGGCCGAGTTCACCGAGCCGATGTCGTCGGCCGACTTCGCCTTCCTCGCCTTCTCCTCCACTGCAGTGCTGATCGTGGGCTACCTCCTGGTCGACCGGGTGGGGCGAACGACGTTCGCTCCTGGTCGCCGGGCGACGTGGGCCTGGCTGATCTCGACCGCGTTGCTCGTGCTGCTGCTGGCCGGGGTGTTCGCCCCCGTCTTCCTGGTGCTGGTCGGCCCCACGATGCTGGTGCTGCGGGCCAACGCGCGGACCGAGCATCGGGATCCCCTGTTCGCCGCCTTCCGACCCGGGGTCACGATCCCGAACTCGTTGCTGATGCTGACCATGCCGGCCACGGCATCGCTCACCTACCCCTGGTATCTGACCAACGACGTGTCGATCGGGCCCGTGCTGTGGTTGTTCACCGGCCCGCTGATCCTGGGCGGGACCGGCCTGTTCGTGGCCGCGGTCGTGATCATCCTCGGTCGGGCCCGGGCGGGGGCCGACGGCTCCCCGATGACGGCCCCGAGTAGTGTCGAGGTGTCGTCGTCGTAGCGGGAGGACCCGGCGTGAGGACCAATCGACCGGCCATGCCCACCGACCCGGCGCCCGTGTTCGTGCGTTCGTACCCCGAGCAGAGTCGATCCTCGACCGTGTTCGTCCTGGGTCTGTTGGGGATTCTCGTCTTCCCTCTGCTGGCCCCGTTCGCCTGGTTCATGGGCAATCGGGAACTGTCGGCCATTCGCGCCGGCCGACGCCCACCCGAGAACGAGGGCCTGGCCCGGGTCGGTCAGGTGCTGGGGATCATCGTGAGCGTGTTCCTGCTTCTGTTCGCGGCGCTCGTGTTCGGGCTGTTGGGCATGGCGTTCTTCCGCCTCTGACCGCCGCCACCCACCGGACCTGATCGCGGTCGCCGCCGCCACCGGGCCTCAGCCCCGGACGTTCGCCGTCGCCGAGGTCGCTCGATGCTCGGACCTAGCTGATCCGGTTGGCGACGATCATCCAGATCCAGAGCGAGATGTAGATCCGGGACGACCTCAGCACCTGGAACGGCTAGCGAAATGGCTGCACCGGGTCTCCCTGGACACTCGCCACGCCGTATAGTCGCTGGTGGAGGTGTCCGAGCGCCTGGTGGGCTCCCCCGCCTTCAAAGCGGGTGTACGGGGTGATCCCTCGTAGGCGGGTTCGATTCCCGTCCACCTCCGCCAAAGACGTACAGCCGTACAAGGCGAGATCAGGCGCAAGACCCTGACCAGGGGCCACGAGACGCTGCGTCCGGGGGCCATACGCCACCGACCCGCGACCGCGCCGGTGGCGGAGTGGGCGGGCCTACCCGTCTGAAGGCAGCCCTCTGATGCCAGCGGCGTGGCGGTCTCGACCGCAACGTCTCAGGTCCGCTGATTTCAGCGGCCTCTCAGACGCAACCGGGCTTAGCCAACCCTGAGCGTGGAGATTCAGCGTCTGCAGCGGTGCCCCCTCAGGGCCCTTCCCTACCGTCGCCGCCACCTGGCCAACCCGGCCCGGTTTCGACAACGGAGGAGTGACTCCATGCAGCAGTTCGACCCCAATCGCCCGGGGGACATCCAGGGCGAAGTGACCACGGTGAAGCTGATCGCCCCGGACCACGCCACCATGGGGGAGCCCAACTTCGTGCTCCTTCGTGGTCAGGACTTCACCGTCCACGTGGAGTGGGAGGTCTACGGCAACCTGGTTCCCGTGTGGCTCGACGGTCTCGACGACCGGTGGCGAGTGGAGTTGTTCGCTGAGTCGGTCGGCCCTGGTGACGACTTCCGGATCGCTTCCGACTCCGTGCCCAAGAGCCCCCACCTGACCTGCACCCAGCACCACACACATCCCCACTGCAGGCGATGGGAGTCCGATCTGGTGGTTCCGGCCAACACGCTGCCCGAAGGCAACCCGGGCGGACCGCCGAACTCGCCGTCGGGCATCTACTCGCTGGTGGTGACCACCTTCCTGAACAGCAACCACGGCGCGCCCGGCTATGACGTCTGCGGGTTCGGGCGGGGTCCGACGATCATGATCGAGAACCCCACCTAGCCGCCGAGACGCGCCCAGGCAATGTCGGGAGCACCCTTCCATCAACTCCTGCCCGGAGTCGGCCCACCAACCGCTACCAGGCTCCACGATCGGGGGATCACCACGTGGGACGAGCTTGCCGATGTCCTCGACGTGGTGACCCGCATCCGAGACCTGGACGCCGCCACCCTACGCCGACTCCGGGATCAGGCCCGGCAGCGGGCCCGAGAGGACCTCGCCGCATCAGCCGAGACGTCGTCCCAGACCGCACCGACCGGCCCGATCTCGCCCACGGACAACGACGTCGTCGGGGAGCGGTCGCACTCGTTCGTGCTGAAGGTCGCCGTGCTGGCCGACGGTCGACCGGCGCGGACCAGTGTCACCGACGTCCGGTCGGGGCGGACCCGCACCAGTCCCGGACTGGCCATGGCCGACGTGGCATCGGCCCTCGCCGAGACGCTCGAGACCGACTGTCGACAGATCGTGGCCCATCCCCTGGATCTCGGTCGCGGCGGTCGCCACCGCCCGGTCAGGTTCAACACCGAACTGGGCACGGTCGAGGTGACCGATAGCGGCCACACCGTGTGGTGGGACACCGGTGCCCTCAACCTGCCGCCCTCCCCCACCAACCCCTCCCTGGCCTACCGGGCCCTGCTCACGGCACGCGGTAGTCGACCGATGTCGCAGGTCCGCCTGCAGGTGGTCGACGCCATCAGGGGCCGTGCCCGGCCAGGCGAACTGGTCGAGCTGGCCTTCGCCACCCACCGGCTTGAGCCCGGTCTGCACCGGTTGGCCCTCACGATGGAGGTCCGGACGTCGTGAGGTCGGGGTGTCGGGCCGCGCCATGACGTGACCCTGATTGCCGGGACGGCCGTCCCCTAGTCCGCCGCCTCGACGGCCAGTCGTCGAGCCTCGTGGTAGGTGGCCACGGTTGCCGCCGAAGGCGCAGCCCCGAGGGTGGCGTGCAGGATCCGGCGACACGATTCGTACTGACGGAGCGCCGACCCGTGGCGACCCAGCGCCCCGTAGCAGCGCATCAGGAGGCGATGGGTGTCCTCCCGGCACGGGTCTTCGTCAAGGAGCCGCTGGGCGACGTCAAGGCAGCGCTCGTAGTCCCCGATCGACCAACAAGCCCCGACCAGCGCCTCCAGCACATCGGCGTACAGCATGCGGAGTCGTTCCCTGGGGTAGACCGTCCATTCCTCGTAGGGCAGGTCGGGGCAAAGCGGACCGCGGTACCGGTCGACGATGCCTTCGGCGGCCTCCATCAGCGTCCCGATCTGGTCGGCTCCCGATTCGGCCGCAGTCGTGACCCGGCGAGCCTCACGTTCGACGTCGAGCACGTCGATCCTGACATCGACTGCGGGGCTCACCCGATAGGTGCCATCCTGTAACTCCAGCACCTCGATCTCCGTGACGCTCCGCAGGGCCCGTCTCACGGTGCTGAGGGCCACGTGCAGACGGTTCCGGGCCCGTTGGGGATCAGCCTCGGGCCAGAAACGGTCGATGAGCTCATCGCGGTGGGCCGCCATACCCGGTCGGAGGAGAAGCCACCGGAGAAGACTGCCTGCCAGCTGGCCCTCAACGTCGTCCATGCGTCGGCCGTCGATGCGCACCTCGAAAGGGCCCAGCATGTGGACCTCGATCGTCGTACGCCACTCAGGCCGAACCGGTGAGGCCTCCAGGACGGCGCCTGACGGCGCTGCACGATCAGGGATCGGCCGGGCGACGGCGCGGACGGCCGTGCCGCGACCGCGAGCCAGTTCCCGACGCAGAACGGGCCGCCACAGCGGTCGGATCCACCCCCACTGGTGCTCCAGGGGCACGACCCAGGGCCGGAGCCGTCCGATGTCGACCGAGCCACCTCCGAGCTGCGGATGCCAGAAGCCGGCCTGGAGCGCCATGGTCAGGGCCTCGCGCTCGGCGCCGTCCACGCCCTGGAGTAGCTGCCTGGTGACCCGACCCAGGAACCGGGGCCGACGGCCGGCGGCGATGGCCTCCTCCACCACCTCGACACCCCGAGTGGCGCAGGCGGCCGCCAGATCGACCAGAGCCGCCCCCTGCGACCCGACCCGCTCGATGGCGTCGTCACCGAGCCCGGCCTGACGGGCGACGGCGAGGGCGATAGCGCGGTTGTCGACCTCGTGGATCAGCATCCCGGCCCGCCTCAGGGCCCCCGCCCGCCGGCTCGGAGCGAGAAGGACCCTGACCCCGTGCTGACCGGCGAGGTGGCCCAACTCCGGCGCCAATCGAGCGACCGCAGGGGTCTGCGAGCCGGCCTCGACCACGAGGACCGTGCCCGGATCGGAGGTTGCGAACGCCTCGCCCAGTGACATCGACTCGGCCCCACCTCGGCTCCGTCGGAACCCGAGCGCATCAGCCATCGCCCGGCGCAGATCCCGCTCGTCGCCGGGAGGCTCCCGCAGCCAGGCGCAGCTGTCCCACGAGGCCCGGTCCGCCACCATCCTGGCCAACGCCTCGCCGAGGTGGACGCCCCCGAGCGGGGCGACCATGGCCACGGGGTCGACCGGGAGCGGGGGCAGCACGAGGCCGGGCGCATCGACGGGTAGCGGTCGGAGCAGGCGCGGCAACAACATGTCCCGCCGTCACCCCCGCAGGAGGCGAGGGTCCTCAGTGGAGTGAGGCCACACGGTTGCACCTCCTTCGCTCTACAGGAAGAGATTGACAGCAACGAGACGGTGTGCTCAGCCGAGTTTTCGGCCGAACGAAGCGAACCGTCAGGTGCGATTGCCCGGCCAGGGGTCACACGACCGAACCGGCCCGCAACGTACCGCTACGGTCCGATCGTGAACATGCCGCTCCCTGCTCCACCACGCCGGCAGCGACGCCACCACGGCAGCAACCTCGGCATCTTCGTCGGCTTGGCGATCATGGCCGTGGGCGTGATCGCCTTCTTCGCCATCATGATCGCCGGGTTCGCTCTCCTCGCCGGGGACGCGATCGAGGTCGAGGGCCGACAAACCGTCGAACTCGTCGCCGGAAGCTGGACGGTGAGTGTCCCGGCCGACGCGCCCGAGACCGAGGTCGTCATCTCCAGACCGGACGGCACAGTTCTGCGACGGCTCGGAGGCCCAGCCGCGGCCGAGGACCAGGCGGCCGGAGCCGGTGAGGCCTCATCGCCCGACGATCCCTGGCGGGAGGTCGGCCAGTTCGTCACCTCGACCGGAGGCGACCACGTCGTCGACGCCGGCGAGGGCACGGCCCGCCTCCGGCTGTTCGACTTCAGCACGATCGTGTTCGCCGGCGGCGTCGTCCTGGTGGCGATGACGGCAGGGGGCCTTGCGCTGCTGGCCGGCGCCCTGATCACCCTGATCTCGGTGATCGTCCGCATCGTGGCCTGAGACCGGTCGACCGAAGGCCACTCAGCCCGACCAGCCGCCGTCGAACCCCACGGTCTGGCCGGTCTGGAACCGGGCCGTCCCGTCGACGAACACCGCACACAGGTGGGCGAACTCGTCGAGCCCGCCCAGCCGACGGAGCGGGACCTGCGCCTCGATCCGAGCCCTGACCTCGGGATCGGTGGCGCCGCTGGCCTGCAGGAACGCCGGGAAGTCCATGTAGTTGGTGCCGACCACGTTGACCTGGACGTTGTGAGGGGCCACCTCGGCCGCCACGTTCCGGGCCAACATGTTGGCCGCGGCCCGGGTGGCCGAATAGGTCGCCATCCCGGGGGTGGGTCGGAGACCGGCCGAACTGGTGATCAACAGGACCTGACCGCCGCCCTGGGCGACCATCGGCCGCACCGAAGCCTGCAGCACATGGAAGGCGGCCACCACGTTGCCCTCCAGGTTCTTGCGGAGTTGGTCGACGTCGGCATCCAGGAACGGCCCGCCGATCACCCGGCCCGTGAACCAGGCGGCGCTGTCGAGCCGGCCGAACCGCTCCAGGGCGGCGTCGACCAGGCGCGCCGACGAGCCCGGGTCGTCGAGGCGCATCACGTCGGGCACGACCTCGACCGTCGCCCCCAGCGCTTCGAGTTCGGGCACCAGGCCGTCGGCCGGATCGCCGACCACCAGATCGTGGCCCCGCTGGGCCAGGACCCGGGCCAGGTCGGGGCCCACGTAGAAGCTGGCATTGCAGACCAGGGCGACGCGTCGGGACATGGTGGAGGCTCCTGTCGTACTCGGCTCAGCGCTGGTGGCCAACGGCGGCCATCTCCGCCGGATAGGGGAACCAGCGCAGGTGTTCGAAGTCGGCCGTGGTCTCGGGTGGCGGGACCGGCTCGGCTGTGGCCGCGGCCGTCCTGGCGGCGACGATGGCGGAGGCCTCGTCCAGGAAACTGGCCAGACTGACCGACCCGAGACGACAGCGATGGTCCTCGTACCGGAGGCCGTCCTCGTCGTAGGTCAGGTCGTGGAGGCTCATCGGTGCCTCCCGGGGGAGGCGGTGGTGCCACAGTCCGGACTCGGGATCGAACCGGTAGTCGACCAGGAGCGAGGCCCCGTGGCGGGCCACGAACTTCACGGCCTCCAGCAGATAGTCGAAGGTGTCATCGTCGATGAAGTAGTTGAAGTTGATCCGGACCCAGCCCGGCTTGATGCCCTCGCACCCCCGGTTGATCTCCCGCTCGAACTCCAGCGAACGGTCCAGGTCGATGCCGAGCAGGCGATGCCCGTAGGGCCCGGCACACGAGCAGCCACCGCGGGATTGGATACCGAACAGGTCGTTGAGGAGGGCCACCACGTAGTTGTGGTGCAGGAATCCCCTGTCCCCGTGGCGGACCACGAACGACACGATCGACAGCCGCTCGGCCCGGTGGTTGCCGAGCACGTGGAGGTTGGGGTCGGCGGCCCAGGTGTCGATGGCCCGGCGGACGAAATGCTCCTCCCGGTCCCGGATCACCTCGACCCCGACCGCCTCCTTGAGTTGGAACACCAGCCCGGCCCGGATGGTCCCGATGATGGCCGGGGTGCCTCCCTCCTCCCGATGCTCGACGTCGTCGAGGTAGTCGTGGGAGGTGGGGTTGACGTAGGCCACCGTTCCGCCGCCCGGCACGTCGGGTACCCGGTTGGTGAACAGCTCCCGTCGGGCCACCAGCAGACCCGGCGTCCCCGGCCCCCCGATCAGCTTGTGGGGGGAGACGAACACGGCGTCGTAGTAGTCGTCGTTGCCGTCGCCGCTCGAACCCATGTCGAGCTCGACGTAGGGGGCGGCGGCGGCGAAGTCCCAGAAGGCCAACGCCCCGTGCCGGTGGAGCAGGGCGGACACCGCCCGGGTGTCGGTGATGATGCCGGTGACGTTGGAGGCGGCCGAGAAGGACCCGATCTTCAGTGGGCGGTCGGCGTGGCGTTCGAGCTCGCGGGCCAGTTGGTCGGCGTCGAGGTGGCCGTCGGCGTCCTCGTCGATGGTGACCACGTCACCGATCGACTCCCGCCACGGCAACTCGTTGGAGTGATGCTCGTAGGGCCCGATGAAGATGACGGGTCGCTCGTGGGCCGGGATCTGATCCGACAGGTGGAACCGGTCCTCCAGCTCCGACGGGATCCGCAGCCCCAGCACCCCGATGATCTTGTCGATGGCGGCGGTCGATCCGCTACCGCAGAACAGCACGGCATGCTCGTCGGTCGCCCCGGTGCAGCGGGCGATGATGTCGCGGGCCTCCTCCCGGAAGCGCGTGGTCTGCAGGCCGGTACCCGACGACTCGGTGTGGGTGTTGGCGTAGAGGGGCAGGACCGTCGACCGGATGTAGTCCTCGACGAAGCTCAGGGCCCGGCCCGAGGCGGTGTAGTCGGCGTAGACGACGGGGCGGGGGCCGTAGGGGCCGTCGACCACCTCGTCCCTTCCGATCACCGAACGACGGACCAGGGGAAGCAATTCGGCTCGCTGCACCCCACGAGTATCCCATGGGCCCCGGCGCCCGGCCATGGCCCGCCGGGCGGGGGAGCTGCGCGGCTCAGCCGTGGCGTTGGGCCACGACGTGACATTCCACCGCCCGGCCCGGCAGTTCGACAACCGGCGGCGTCTCGCTGCGGCACACGTCCTGCACGTCGGGACACCGCGACTGGAAGCGGCAGCCCGGGGGCAGGTTGGCCGGGTTGGGGTGCAGGCCGCTCAGCACGACCCGGGTCCCCAGCCGATTCTCGTCGGGGTCGATGCCGGGCACGGCCGACATCAAGGCCCTGGTGTAGGGGTGCTCGGGATCCTCGGCGATGCGCTCCGCGTCGCCGTGCTCCACGATCCGACCCATGTACATCACCGCGATCCGATGCGACAGGTGGCGGATCGTGGCGAAGTCGTGACTGATGACGACCATGGCCAGCGACCGTTCCTCCTGCAACCGGAGCAGCAGGTTGATGATCTCGGATCGGGTCGACAGATCGAGGGCCGAGGTCGGCTCGTCGGCGATCAGGATGGGCGGGTCCGGGGCCAGGGCCCGCGCGATCGAGACCCGCTGGCGCTGACCACCCGAGAGTTCCTCCGGGTATCGGTCGGCGAAGGCCCGAGGCAGGCCGACCTGCTCCAACAGCTCGTCGACCCGGGCGTCGTCGTTGGCCCGATCGCCGATCTTCTGCACCACCAACGGTTCTTTGACCGTGTAGCGGACGGTCTTGGTCGGATCGAGCGAGGAGAACGGATCCTGGAAGATCATCTGGATGTTGCGCCGGAGCCACTGGCGGTCGGCCTTGTCTTCGCCCACGTGGCGACCCAACACCTCGATCGAGCCCTCGTCGGCCTCGATCAGATGGGCCAGCATGCGGCCCAGGGTGGTCTTGCCCGAACCGCTCTCTCCCACGATGCCCAGCGTCTCGCCCGGGGCCAGTTCGAGGTCGGCGTCGTCCACCGCCACCAGACGTTGGGTGACCCGTCCGAGCAGACTGCGGGCGATGGGGAACCGTTTGTTGAGGCCCGACCCGGTCAGCACCAACTCGGAGCCGTCGGTGGCGGGAGCCCCGGCCGGGCCCGTGCGGTCATCAGTGATCGACATGGCGAGCCGTCCGTGGTTCGAGGTTGAGGTCGCCCGACTGGACCCGGATGCATCGGGACCGGTGGTTGAATCCGACGTCGATGGTCTGCAGGTCAGTGCTGGTGCAGTCCTCGGTGACGTAGGGGCACCGGGTCCGGAACCGGCAACCGGCCGGGAACTGACCGGCGAGCGGCACCCGACCGGTCACGGTGGCCAGCTGCGTCCGCGGCTTGGCCCCCTGGGGCATGGCCTCCAGCAGACCTCGGGCGTAGGGGTGCTTGGGCCGCTGGAAGACCTCTCGCACCGACCCGTACTCGACCAGGTGCCCGGCGTACATGACGGCCACGTCATCGGCGAAGTCGGCCACCACCCCCAGGTCGTGGGTGACGAGCAGAATGCCCATCCCCCGATCCTCCTGGAGGCTGGCCATCAGATCCAGGATCTCGGCCTGGATGGTCACGTCGAGGGCCGTGGTCGGCTCGTCGGCGATGAGCAGTTTGGGGTCGCAGGCGATGGCCATGGCGATCATGACCCGCTGCTGCATACCCCCGCTCATCTCGAACGGGTAGGCCTCGGCCCGACGTTCGGCATTGGGGATACCGACCTGATCCAGCAGCTCGACCGCTCGCTTGGCCGAGTCGGCCTTGGACTCGGCGACGTGGAGCCGTCTGGCCTCGACGATCTGCTCCCCCACCTTCATGGTGGGGTTCAGGCTGCTCATCGGATCCTGGAAGATCATGCCGATCGTGCCGCCCCGGATCTGGCGCAGGTCCGCCTCGTCGAGGTCGAGCAGGTCCCGATCGTCGAACAGGATCCGGCCCCCGTTGGCGTGGATGGCTGGCGGCAAAAGGCCGAGAATGGCCATGGCCGTCATGGTCTTACCGCACCCGGACTCGCCGATGAGGGCCAGGGTCCGGTTGGGGAACACGTCGAAGCTGACGTCCTCGACGAGGCCCGCCTGGACGTCGGCGCCCTGGAGATCGACCGTGAGCTCCTGGACCGACAGGACCGGTGCACCGTTGTTCGATTCGGTCACTGACGCCTCCGAGCCGAAACCACGTCCCGCAGGCCGTCACCGAGCGTGTTGAAGGCCAGGATGGTCACCGTCATGGCCAGGCCCGGTGGGATCACGGCGTAGGGGGCCTTGAACTTGTCCTGATAGGCGTCGCGCAACATGCTGCCCCAGCTCGAGTTGGGGATCTGGATGCCGAGGCCGAGGAAGCTCAGCGAGGCTTCGGCCAGGAGCGAGAAGCCCATCATGAGGCTGATCTGCACCAGCAGCGGCCCCGAGATGTTCGGAAGCACGTGGGCCCACAGGAGTCGTGGGGTCGAGCAGCCGACCGATCGGCTGGCGTCGACGTACAACTCCTCACTGACCGACATCGTGGCGCCCCGAACCACCCGGAACAGGCGAGGGGCATAGACGATGCCGATGGCCAGCATGGCGTTGGTCAGGCCAGGGCCGAGGATGGCCACGATGGCGAGCGCCGTCACCAGGGGCGGGATGCTGAGGATGGTGTCGGCCAGGCGGCCCAGGAGCCGGTCGATCCGGCCCCGGGTGGTACCGGCCAGCAGCCCCGCGGGGACACCGAGCACGACCCCCACCGTGACCGCCAGCAGCGGGGCCATCAGGGCGACCCGGGCCGCGAACAGGATCCGGCTGAACACGTCCCGACCCTTGTTGTCGGTGCCGAGCCAGTTGTCGAGGCTGGGGCCCTGCAGGGTGTTGAGCAGGTCCTGCTTGTTGGGATCGTGGGGGGCGAGGACCGGGGCGAAGATGGCGGCCACCGCCAACAGGACCAGGAAGCCACCCGCGACCGAGGCCGCCCGATTGCTCAGCAGCCGCCGGAAGACCGAGCGGTGGGTCCGAGCCGGGACGAACTCCTCCACCGGCCCGTCGAGGTCCGGGGCGGGCCCAGACAGGGACGATCCCGGGGGTTCGAGGGTGGCCGACTCGGTCGGGGTCGTGGTGTCAAAGCTCATGAGCTCACTCCTCCCGTCGCACTCGGGGGTTGATCCAACCGTAGGACAGGTCGACGAGCAGGTTCACGGTGACGACGATGACGGTGGTCAACAGCACGTAGGCCTGGATGACCGGGAAGTCCCGATCACTCACGGCCCGGACCGCCATCGTGCCCAGACCGTTGATGGCGAAGACCTGCTCGATGATGATGACCCCACCCAGGAGCCGTCCGATCTGGAGTCCGAGCACGGTCACCACCGGAATCGCAGCGTTACGGGCCACGTGGCGGGTGAACAGCCGGCCGCCCGGCGCCCCCTTGGCCCGAGCCGTACGGATGTAGGGCTGGGCCATCACGTCGACCACGCCACCCCGGGTCTGGCGAGCCACCTCGGCCGACATGCCGAGGCCGAGGGCCAGAGCCGGCAAGGTGATGTGGTGGAGCCAGTCGAGCGGGCTTTCGGTGATCGGCGTGTAGTCGAGCGCCGGGAACAGATCGAACTCGAGGGCCAAGAACGTCACCAGCAGCATGCCCACCCAGAAGCTGGGCATGGCGATGCCGAGACTGGCCCCGAGGGACAGGACCCGGTCGGTCAGGCCGCGACGCACACCGGCCAGGCCCCCCAGGGTGACCCCGATGACGATCGCCACCACGGTGGCGGCGAGCGTGATGCTGAGGGTCGCCGGGAGGACCTGTCGGATCATGTCGATCACGGGCCTGTTCGTGATCAGCGACTCCCCGAAGTCGCCCCGCAGGGCGCTGGTGGCCCAGTCGAAGTACTGGACCAGGATGGGCCGGTCGAGGCCCAGTTGCTGCCGGGTCGCCTCGATCTGTTCGGCGCTGGCGTTGTCGCCGGCCACGGCGCTGGCCGCATCCCCGGGCACCAGGTGGACCATGAGGGCCACCAGGACACTGGCCAGGAACACGACCAGCACCGCGCCACCCAGCCGGCGCAGGAAAAGCCGCCAACTCACGGTTGGAGCTCCTCGGGCGCCGACCAGGTGGTCGGTGGGTGGGTCATACCCGGCACAGCATCAGCCTGCGGTCTTGTAGACGTCGCGGAGGCTGTTGTTCCCGGCGAGCGGGATCTCGTAGCCGCCGATGTTGTCATTGTGGACCGCCACGATCTTCGGAGCGCAGACGATGATCGCCCGGGCGCCCTCGTCGAGGCTGGTGCTCACCATGGTCTCCAGGGCCGCCGTCTGCTCGGCCGCACTGGGCGCCGACTCGGTGGCGGCGATCAGGTTGGCGATGTCGGGCAGCTCGTAGCCACCGGAGTTCCGAGCGCCGTCGGGGGCGTAGTAGGCACGCCAGAAGTTGATCGACGACGGACGGGCCGTGGTGTTCGGGCCGAGCCAGGTGTCGTACTCGCCGGCGCTCAGCCGCTCGACGAAGGTACGGGACTCATCGGGAACGGCCTCGACGGTGATACCGATCTCGGCCAGCTGGGCCTGGTAGATCTCCAACTGGTTGGTGTAGTTGGTGATGGCCGGAGCGCCCATGTTGATCTCGAAGCCGTCCGGGTAACCGGCATCGGCCAGCAGCTGACGGGCCAGGTCGGGGTCGTAGGCGGCGTACCTCTCGACGGTGGCGTCGGCGACGTAGCCGGGGAAGCCCTCGGGATAAGGCTGCACGGTCGGGGTGCAGTTCCCGTCGTACAGACCCTGGCTGATGGCCTCCCGATCGAGGGCGTGGCTGATGGCACGGCGAACGTCGGGATCGGCCAGCGGGCCACGATCGGTCTCGACCACGAGCTGATAGACCTGGGCCTGGGCCTGGGTCAGGATGGTCAGACCGCCGGCCTCGGCCTCAGCCAGCTGACCCAGTCGAGCGAGACCGATGTCGAGCTCGCCGGAGATGTACCCGGAGATCCGGGTGTTGTCGTCCGGAATGCTGCGGACCTCGAGGGCGGCGTACTGGATGCTGTCGGCGTCGTGGTAGCCGTCCCACTTGTCGTAGGAGATGCCGCCGTCGGTGTACTCACGGACCGTGAAGGGGCCGGAACCGACCGGGTTCACGTCGAGATCCTCGTTCTCGAAGCTGGCCGGGCTGGCGAGCATGCCGGGGATGTCCGACAGGACCTCGAGCAGCGAACCCGCGGGCTCGGTCAGGTTCAGCACCACCTGGTTGCCGTCGGCCTCGACCGACGACACGGCGCTGAGCAGTACGTCGAACCGGCACTCACAGTTGATGATCCGGTCGAGGTTGGCCTTGACGGCCTCGGCGTCGATCGGGGTGTCGTCGTGGAAGGTACGGCCGTCGGCGATCGTGAACGTGATCGATTCGGCGGTGACCTCCCAGGAATCGGCCACTCCCGGCACCAACTCACCGCCTGCGGTGCGTCGGACCAGGGTGTCGTAGATGGGATCGACGTGGGTGAAGGCGAAGTCGGTACTGACCCGGGGAACGTCGAGGCTGTTGGCCACGAAGGACGTGGCGTAGATCAGGGTGGCGTCCCGGTCGATCTCGCCCTCCGGAGCCGGGGCCGGGGTTTCGTCGGTTTCCCCACCGTCGTCGGTCTCCTCCGACTCGGTGTCGTCACCGGTGGCTTCGACGGCGTCCTCGGTTTCGTCTGCCGACTCGTCGGAGTCACCTCCGCAGGCAGCGGCGACGAGAATGAAGACGGATAGCAGCGCCAACAGCAGGCGCCGGTTCTTCAACATGGTCTCTCCCCTTCTGGATCGGGCGGCAACGCCGCCACCCACGGCCACCATCTTGTTTCCTGTCCGGACGACAAGCAAGACGAGAACACAGGATCGGTTTTCCGAACGGGCAACATGGCCCGTGTCGCCCCGGTCTGCACCCCTCGGTGGGCGGCCTATGCTCCGGTCCGAAGCGGGGCAGTCAGGCGGAGTCGGGCCATGAGGACGTTGTTCGGGGCAACCCATCCGGAGGGGTCGCTCACCGAGTTGGACCAGGTGGAGCGGGTCACGGCGGCCGAGTTCATCGACGACTACCGGAGCCCCGGCCGACCGGTCAAGATCACCGACCAGATCGGTGACTGGGAGGCCATGCGTTCGTGGGACATCGAACGACTCCGGGACCGCCTGCCCGACGTCGAGGTCAAGCTGGACGTCGGCAACTCGATCAACACGCCCGGTCTCACCTTCGTCACCGAGCGCCTCCATCGATACCTGGACGGGGTCGCCGGTAACTCGGCCGACGGCCACTCCAGCGGTCCGGGGGCCGACGAGGCCCCCCGGTACCTCCAAGCCTTCAACCTGTTCGGGCTGGCCCCGGACCTGGCCGACGACATCGACGTGAGCCTGATGGCGGACGGCTCGGCCCACACCTCGACCCTGGCCTGGGTCGGACCGTCGGGCACCGTCACCGGCTATCACGCCGATCTGGGAGACAACCTTCTGTCACAGGTTCGGGGCTCGAAGCTGGTCAAGCTCGTCCCGCCGAGCCAGTCGGCCCTGCTGTACCCGGTTCGCAAGTACGACCCGAACGGCCTGGTGTGCGGGGTCGACGCCGACGACTGGGATGCCGAGGCCCACCCCGACTTCGCCCGGGTCGACGCCCTCTACACCGTGATCCGGCCGGGGGAGACGCTGTTCATCCCGTGCCGGTGGTGGCATCACGTGCGGTCGCTCGAGCCCTCGATCAGCGTCAACTGCTTCGGCTACACCCTGCGCCAGCTTGCCGTGAACAAGACGGCCGACAAGGTCCGTCGTCTGCTCCACAACGTCGGCCTCTACGGCTCCGAGTGCACGTGCCATATGCGGGTGGACGGCCGGCGGGTGGCCCGGGGCTGACCGAACCGGGGCCGCGCCACGACGGGCCCTTCAGCCGGCGGTGGGGTCGACCAGGATCTTCAGGGCCCGCTGGCGACCGCGGGCCAGGTCGTCGACGACGGCGGGGAGGGCGTCGAGATCGATGGTGGCCGCCACCAGCCCCTCGACCCGCAACCGACCGGTGGCCAGGTACCCGGTGCAGGTGGCCAACTCGGCCAGGGTGAACATGAGCGACGTGTCCACCGAGACCTCTTTCATCATCCACCGCATGGGGTTGATCGTGGCCACCTCGCCGGTGACGCCGACCACGCACACCGAGCCCCCGGGACGGACCATGTCGACCGACTGCTGCAGGGTCTGGGGCACCCCGGCGCAGTCGAAGGCCACATCGGCTCGCATGCCCCCGGTCCACTGGTTGACGGCGTCGCGCAAGTCGGGGCCCGGGGCGACGGCCTCGTCGGCCCCGAGGTCGACGGCCTGACGCCGGCGATCGGGGTCGGGCTCCACCGCCACGACGGTGACGGCGCCGGCCAGACGGGCCGCCTGCAGCGTGAACAGGCCGATGGGGCCGCAACCGACCACGCAGGCCACGTCACCGACCCGGAGACGGGATCGGGCCACGGCGTGGAGGGCGACCGCCGCCGGCTCGGCCAGGGCCGCCGTGTCGTCGTCGAGCCCGTCGGGCACCGGCACCAGCCGGTTGGCCGAGAGGGTGAGGAAGGGGGCGAACCCGCCCGAGGTGGGGGCGCGGGAACCCGAGTACTCCGAGCCGGCGACGAGGCAGTGGTCGGGGTGACCGGCACGGCAGAGGCGACAGACCCCGCAGCCCGGCGCCTTGCCGCCGACCACCCGCTGACCCACCGCGATCAGGGAGGGCCGAACGTCGGCCCCGACGTCGACCACGGTGCCGACCCACTCATGGCCGCACACGCCCGGCGAGTAGGGCCACCCCTCGGCGTAGGCGTGGACGTCGCTGCCGCAGATGCCGCAACGGGCGACGGCCACCACCACCTGATCGGCCGCCGGAACAGGGTCCGGACGGTCGACCAGCTCGAATCGGTGTTTGCCTGTGACCAGACCCGCCCGCATCGTGCAACCCCCATTGGGCGGGGCCCCGTCCGGCCCGACCCGCGACCGCCTGCAACCTACCGCAGGGGCCTCCGGCCGTCTCACGCCACCAGGGCGCACACCCACACGAACCAGCCCAGCGAACGACGTTTCGCCAACGGCGAAACAAAGGACCACACAGCCACCAGGCGCACACCCACACGAACCAGCCCAGCGAACGACGTTTCGCCAACGGCGAAACCCGCAAAGGACCGCCTCCGGCCGTCCGGCTCACACAGCCACCAGGGCGCACACCCACACGAACCAGCCCAGCGAACGACGTTTCGCCAACGGCGAAACCCGCAAAGGACGGCCTCCGGCCGTCCGGCTCACACAGCCACCAGGGCGCACACCCACACGAACCAGCCCAGCGAACGACGTTTCGCCAACGGCGAAACTCGCAAAGGACGGCCTCCGGCCGTCCGGCTCAGACAGCCAGCAGGTCGCGGGCGCCGGTGTCGGACGAGGGGTGCCGGAGCTTGGACATGGCCCGGGCCTCGATCTGACGGATCCGCTCCCGGGTCAGGTTGAAGTATTCGCCGACCTCTTCCAGGGTCCGGGGCTCGCCACGGTCGAGGCCGAAGCGGAGCTTCAGGATCTCCCGCTCCCGCTCGTCGAGCGGGGCCAGCAGCCGGGTGATCTCCTCCGGCAACAGGGCGGTGGCCGCCACCTCGAAGGGCGAGTCGGCCGAGCGATCCTCGACGACATCGCCCAGTTCGGCGTCGCCGTCCTCCCGCAGGGGCTCCGACAGCGACAGGGGCTCGGCGGCGAAGCGGAGGGCCTCGGTGACCTTGTCCTCCGGCATCTCGACCTCGGTTGCCAGCTCCGACAGGGTGGCCGGGCGGCCGTACTTCAACTCGAGGCGGGCCCGGGCCTTCTGGAGGCGGGCCAAGGTGTCGCCGGCGTGCACCGGGAGCCGGATGGTCCGACCGGTGTTGGCGATGCCGCGGGTGATGGCCTGGCGGATCCACCACGTGGCGTAGGTCGAGAACTTGAAGCCCTTGCGCCAGTCGAACTTCTCGACGGCGTGCATCAGACCCAGGTTGCCCTCCTGGATCAGATCGAGCAGGGGCAGGCCCGAGGCCTGGTACTTCTTGGCGATCGACACCACCAGCCGCAAATTGGACTGGACGAAGGTCCGCTCGGCGTCGCGGCCCTTGCGGGCGGTGCGCCGCAGCTCGCGCTTGCGGGCCGGCGACAGGTCACCGTCGGCCTCCAGCTCCTCCGCTGCTTCCTTGCCCTGCTCGATCGCCTGGGCCAGGCGCACTTCGTCTTCCTTGGTCAACAGTGGGTACTGGCCGATATCGGTGAGATACAGCCTGACGAGGTCCTCTTCGTCCCGCTCGACGCGCTCCTTAGCCAAGGAAAACAACCTCTCGTCTTGCAACGGAGCCGGGTTGCCCCGTCGTGGCACCTGCTGGCTACCCCGAGGGTACCCAGCCGGACGCCGATGTTGTGTCTCACAAGTGTAATTGGAACACAGGCGTCTCCACCAAGGAGATGTGCTAGGCCCCATCGGAGGGGGCCGGTGCCGCTGCACGTAGTGTCGACCCGATCCCGAACCCACTTGAGAGTTGGCGAGAACCGTGAGCAGCGTTGAGATCGATCCCGTGATGGTGACCCTGGCCTTCGAGACCGAGGCAGCGGAGCAACTGACGGCGGTCCTGGCCAAGTACGTGGTGCTCAGCCGAGGCCACGACGGCTGTCGCAACATCGATCTGGTGGCCTCGGTCACCCGTCCCGGACACCTGCTGGTGGTGGAGAAGTGGGATTCGGCCGAGGCTCAGCAAGCCCACTTCGACAGCCCCGACATGGTGGAGATGGCTCGGGCCTGCGAGGGGCTGCTGAGCGCTCCGCCCGTGATCGACCTCCACGAGGGGATCTCGATGCACGACCTGGCCTGAGGATCAGGCTCGGGCCGCGTCCGACAGGTCCACGATGCGGGACCAGGTCGTGTCGCCCAGGGTCCACAGCTGATCGAAGACCTCGTCGGCCCGATCGCTGAAGCCGTGCCGGTTGCGAAAGTTGTAGCGGTACCTGGGCTCGTGCTGGCGTAGGCCGAGACGGGCCACCCGGCCGTGGAGGTTGACGTCCCACGCCATCCAATGGGCGCGGTCGACGTCGGAGCCGAGTTCGGGAGCCCCGAACCAGTCGGCCCGCCGGTCGTAGAGCTCCAGGAACAGCCGGGTGAAGGTCACGGCGCATTCGTGGTGGCCCAGGGTTCGAGGGTCACGGTGGTTCTCCAGCGCGCCGCCGTCGACCGACAGCGCCACCGGGTCGAGCGCATCCAACCGGTATCCGGTGGTGGCGTTGTCCTCCAGGACCGAGATGGTCACATCGAGATCGTCGGGCAGCCCCGGGACCCGGGCCAGGGCCTCGTCGGCCAGACCGGCAATGACGGCGGCGTCGTACTCGACGAAGCGGTACTCGGTCGGCTGTACGTCGATCATGTCAGCCGGCGCCGTTGTCGCCGTCGGCCAGGCCGGTGTGGTCGTCGGGGTCGAACGAACCCATGGAGCCCGGGCCCGTGACCCCGCCGGCAGCCTGCATCAACGTGGTCAGCTCGGCGTGGCGGTCGGCGGCGCGCCGGGCCTGGTCCGGGCTGTCGATGAGCGACATCAGCATCATCTCGCCTTCTCGCCACTCCTCCATGTCGTCCTGGAGGCAGAAGTTGAGGGACCGGATGGTGGGGGCGTCGGTGATCCGGCTCGTGTTGTTGAGGTGGTAGGTGTAGGCCCCGATGAGGTGTGGCATCAGCACCCGGTAGACCCCGACCAGCTTCTCGATCGTGTGCTCGGCCGACTCCGGCGCCCCCAGCGCCTCCACGAACGCCTCCATCTCGGGGTTGGGGGCCATGGTGAGGCGGTCGGGGTTCATCTCCCGCAGCTCGGGCAGGCGCTTGTGCCACAGCTCGGAGTGGAACGCATGGTGGTAGCAGTGGGTGCCGAGGCGCAGCTTCACGTCGAGCTCGGGGATGGTCGCCACCCAACCCCCCATCAGCTCGAACAGACGCATCTCGATCCACTTGTAGTTGCCCACCCGGCGGGCCGTCTCCTCGACCGAGAAGGCCCCGGGCAGCTCACGGCGGTCCCACGGGGCGAACGGGGCCCGCGGCGTAGTCGAATCGGCCATGGACGAACCTCCGGTTGCCGGTGTGCCAGGCGACTGTAGGGGTGGGCCCCGACCCGGGCAAGGTAGGGCCGCCCACGGCAGGACCGCACCTCAGCGGCCGTTGGTGCTCCAGTGCCAGGGCTCGCTGGCCAGGTTGTAGAAGCCGTAGGCGGCGGCGTTGGCGTTGAGCCAGCGGAACCCGGCGTTGTTGCGGGTGCCGATGATGCGACCGTTGTACTGGAAGTCGATGGCCTTGCCCTGTTCGTGCATCGAGGCCCCGGGTCGGGCCGTCGGCGGACGACAGCGCGAGGCCGGCATCTGGTAGATGGCGTAGTTGCTCGTGCCGCAGTGGGCCTTGCGCAACCGGATCTGGGAGGAGTGATCCCGGTAGGCGCCACCGGTGAAGCGGATGCCGTCCCGCTCGGCGTGCTCGAGCATGGCCCGGAAGTTGTCCTCGATGTCGCGGTGGACCCAGAAGCCCTTGACGTTGACGATGTCGTCGGCCGAGGGGAAACCAACGGTGTTGGAGCGGGGGGCCGGGTTGTTGCGATCGTCGCGGCGGGCCGCGCTCTGACGGGCCAGCTCCTCGTTGGTCTTGACGATCTCGGCCGCCAGCTCGCCGTCCAGCTCGGCCAGGGCAGCCGCCTCCGACAGGCTCCGATCCAGCCGCTCGTCGGCGGCCGCCCACAGCTCCTCCTGCACGGTGCGCCGCCGCTCCAGCTCGGCCAGATCCTCGGCCATCGTCTCCTGGATGCGGGCCGCCTCCTCAGTGGCATCGGCCGCCGTCCGGCGCTCGATCTCCAGATCCTCCTTGGCCACCCGGAGATCGTCGGTCACCGTTATGCCATCGTCGGCTACCACCTGGGCCAGCGACCGCATCCGCACCGCCCGATTGGGATCGTGATCGTCGAAGATGCCGGCCTGGGGGCTGGTCTGATTGACGAACGAACTGATGGCCTGGTGGGACAGCCGGTCCTCGAGGTCCTCGATGGCGGCCTCCTGGGCGATGACGGCCAAAACGGCGGCGTCGTGTCGGTCGTTGGCCGCCACCAGGGCCCGCTCGGCCGCCGCCACCTTGGTCGCCTGCTCGTTGACCTCGGCCGTGGCCACCTCCAGGGCGGCCGCCAGCTCCGAGGCCTCGGCCGTGGCCACATCGACCTCGGCCGCCGCCCCCTTCCGCTGTTCCTGGACCTCGGCCTGGCGTTGGCGGAGCTCCTCGAGGTCGTCGGCCAGGTCGGCACCGCCGGGGCGGGCGCCGAGGCCCAGCGCCACCATGATCAGCAGCGCGATCAGGAGGCGGGACGAGCGGACCAGAGAGTTGAAGAAGGCAACAAGGCGCATGACAAAATCACCGGCCACCCGCCGAGAGCGACGTTACTCGGAGCTCCAGGCCCGCGGGTGGATGTCGACGAGTTGTTGGGCAAAAACACCCAGCGACACGGTAGCCCCGCCGGGGCCCGTCGTCCCGTCGCCCGACCCCATCGGTACAGGACCAGGCGGGAGCGGTCAGCCTCGGTACCGGTTGGTGATGGGCATCCGCCGATCGCGCCCGAAGGCCTTGGGCGTGATCCGGATTCCTGGCGGATTCTGGCGCCGCTTGTACTCGGCCAGATCGACGAGACGCACGATGCGGCGCACGGTGTCGGCATCGTGGCCCAGCTCGATCAGCTCGGGGCCGGTGAGGTCCCGCTCGACGTAGCCCTCGAGGATGGGGTCGAGCACCTCGTAGGGCGGCAGGCTCTGGTCGTCGCGCTGATCGGGTCGGAGTTCGGCCGACGGCGGCTTCTCGATGACGTGCCGGGGGATCAGGTCCCGACCGGCCTGCTCGTTGCGCCACCGGCACAGCTCGTACACCTCGACCTTGGGCACGTCCTTGATCACGGCGAACCCTCCCGCCGTGTCGCCATAGAGCGTGGAGTACCCGACCGACGTCTCCGACTTGTTGCCCGTGGTGAGGACGAGCCAGCCGAGCTTGTTGGACAGCGCCATCATGAGCACCCCCCGGATCCGCGACTGCAGGTTCTCCTCGGTGGTGTCGGCATCGTGGCCGGCGAAGGACGGGTCGAGCATCTCGAGCAGGGCGGCGTGGGCCGGCTCGATGGGGATCGTCCGGTGGGCCACCCCCAGGTTGCGACACAGGGCCTGGGCGTCGCCGATGGAGTGCTCGGAGGAATAGCGCGACGGCATCAACACGGCGTTGACGTGCTCGGGGCCCAGGGCATCGGCCGCCAGGGCGACCACGATCGAGGAGTCGATACCGCCCGACAGCGCCACCCCCACGTCGCGGAAGCCGTTCTTGGTCACGTAGTCCCGGGTTCCCAGCACCAGGGCGTTCCACACCCGCTCCCGCTCGTCGGCCAGTTCGGTCGGCGCCGGGACCATCGGGGCCGCCCCCGGGTCGAGCGACGAGCGGGGCGCCGCGGTCACCGGGCGTACCGGGAGCGGTTGCACGGCCTCGGTCCGACCCCGGGGGTCGAGCCGACGCTTGCGGTAGGGCCGGGGCACGATCAGGTCGCTGACCCAGACCTGCTCCTCGAACTGGGGGGCGCGTGTCACCAGGTCCCCCTCGGCGTCGAACACCACCGATCCGCCGTCGAACACGAGCTCGTCCTGTCCGCCGACCTGGTTGACGTAGACCAGATGGACCGAGGCGTCGGCGGCCCTGACCCCGAGCATCTGCTCCCGGGTCTCGCTCTTGCCGGTCCGAAACGGGCTGCCGTTGATGACCACCACCACCTCGGCCCCGCCCGCCCCCAGCTCGGCCACCGGGCCGGTCGGGCTCCAGGCGTCCTCGCACACGGTCAGACCAACGGTGACGCCGGCGATCTCGACCAGTTCGAGGGGATCGTCGCCGGGGGTGAAATAGCGGAGCTCGTCGAACACCGAGTAGTTGGGCAGCAGACGCTTGTGGTACCTGGCCACCACCTGGCCCCGATGGCACAGGGCGGCCCCGTTGTAGAGGTCGTGGTCGAGATCGATGAAGCCGACGACGACGGCGCACTCGCCCGAACGGGCGGCCAGGGTGTGCAGGGCCTCGAGGTTGTCCTCGACGAACCCGGGCTTGAGCACGAGGTCCTCGGGCGGGTACCCGGTGACGGCCAACTCGGAGAACACGGCCAGGTCGGCGCCGGCCTCCTCGGCCTGTTCCAGCTGGGCCACCATGCGGGCCACGTTGCCCTCGAGGTCACCGACGGTGGGATTGAACTGGCAGGCGGCCACCCGGATTCGACGCATCGGCGTGAGTGTACGACCTGGCGTCATCGCCGGGCCCACCGCCGCCGGGGGCCCGACGCCGCCCTATGGTGGTCCGGATGAGCAGGCGACGGGCACCGACGACAACCTCCGCCTTCGGCGTCGGCCGTCGCGAGGGCCACGACGCCTCGGCCTTCTACGCCCGGTTCACGGCGCCCGTGCTCAGCACCGACGACACCGTCACCGGCCCCCCGGTTCTCGACGACCCGTGCCGCCACGGCGACGCCCGGTCGATGTCGGACCTGGCCGACAACTCGATCGCCCTGGTCGTCACCTCACCTCCCTATTTCGTGGGCAAGGAGTACGAGCAGGCCGTCGCCGGATCGGCCGCCGAGACCGCGAACGACGGTGCGCCCCGGGAGGTGCCCGGCTCGTACGCCGAGTACCTGACCCTGCTCCACGACGTGTTCGCCGAGTGCGTTCGGGTGCTGGAGCCCGGCGGTCGCATCGCGGTCAACGTGGCCAACCTGGGCCGCAAGCCCTACCGGAGCCTGGCCGCCGACGTGGTCGCCATCTATGAGCAGCTCGGACTGCTGCTGCGGGGCGAGATCATCTGGCAGAAGGCTCGATCGACCAGCGGCTCGTGCGCCTGGGGCTCGTTCGCCAGCCCGGCCAACCCGGTCCTGCGCGACACCACCGAGCGGGTGCTGGTGGCGGCCAAGGGCCGCTTCGACCGGGCTCTGCCTGCGGCCGAGCGGGAGCGTCGGGGCCTTCCCCACCAGGCGACGATCTCCAACGACGAGTTCCTGGCGGCCACCCTCGACGTGTGGGAGATCCCGGCCGAGAGCGCCCGCCGGGTCAACCACCCGGCCCCGTTCCCGGTGGAACTCCCCCGCAGGCTGATCGAGCTGTACACCTACGCCGGCGACGCCGTGCTCGACCCGTTCATGGGCTCGGGCTCGACCCTGGTGGCGGCGGTCGAGGCGGGTCGAGCCCCGGTCGGGTACGACCTCGACCCCGACTACGTCGACCGGGCCCGGACCCGGGTGGCCGATGCCCGGGCCGTGGCCGACAAGGCGGACAACGGCGTCGACATCAGCGCCGACGGCGGGAGGGCGAACGGCGCCGGGCCGGTGAACGGCGCCGGGCCCGGCCTCGAGCCGGACGGGGTCGACGAGACAGACGCTCCGGTTGGTCGGGGCGAGACGGCCGGGGGCCGAGCCGAGCGGCTGCTGGCCGAGGCCGGGTTCACGGTCGAGCGTCGCAACCCGACCCTGCGGGGCACCGGGGCCACCGTCTCGTTCGCCGTGTCCGCCCCGAGCGGAGCCCGGTTCCACGTCGAGGTGCCGGGAGGGTTCACCATCGGCCGTCCCGGGCTGGTGTCGACCGAGGCCGTCTGGCGTGTCCTGGGACTGGCCCACGTCGTGGCCGCCACCGCCGGTCGAGCCGACCACCGACCGCTCCTGGTGCTGGCCCCGGGCCTGCCCCGAGCCGGTTCACCGGCCGACAAGGTCCTGCGGGCCGTGGGGGCCGACCCGACCTTCGACGTCATCGACCTGACGGTCGAGCACGCCGCCCGGCGGCGCCTGGCCGCCTACGCCGAGGCGGGCCCCGAGCCGGACGGCCGGGGCTTCCGCCCCCGGGGCGGCTTCTGGGTCCCCGAGGCGGCCGGCCAAAACTGACAAGCGGAGGGCGCCCCCGCCGGACACCCTCCGCTTGATGCAGCGTTACAGTACGCTACTCAGAGTGGTCGCTCAAGACAGAGCGCCACAGCAAGTGTTCGTCATGAGGGTGGTGACGACGTAGGGGTCGGCATTGGCGTTGGGGCGACGATCCTCGATGTAGCCCTTGCCCTCCTTGGCCACCTGCCAGGGGATCCGGACCGAGGCGCCGCGGTCGGAGACGCCGTAGCTGAACTGGTCGTAGCGCTGGGTCTCGTGCTCGCCGGTGAGGCGGTCCTCGATGCCGACGCCGTAGCCGGCCAGGTGCTCCTCGGGCTTGCCGGGGGCGCCCAGAGACTCGGCCGCGGCCACGATGGCGTCGTAGTTGTCACGCATGGCGCTGGTGGAGAAGTTGGTGTGCATCCCGGCGCCGTTCCAGTCGCCCTTCATGGGCTTGGCGTCGATCGAGATCTCCACGTGATGCTTCTCGCCCACCCGGTACAGCAGGTAGCGGGCCACCCACAGGTGATCGGCCACGGTGACCGTGTCGAGGGGGCCGACCTGGAACTCCCACTGGCCGGGCATGACCTCGGCGTTGGTGCCGGAGAGACCGAGACCGGCCTCGATGCACAGGGTGGTGTGCTCCTCGACGATGTCGCGACCGGCGATCTTCACGGCGCCGACACCGCAGTAGTAGGGACCCTGCGGGCCGGGGAACCCGGCGGGCGGGAAGCCGAACGGCCACTTCGTGTCGGGGTCGAGCATGGTGTACTCCTGCTCGAGACCGAAGATGGGCTCCTGGGAGCCGTACTTCTCGTAGGCGGCCACGGCGGCGGCCCGGGTGTTGGTCGGGTGGGGCGAGAGGTCCTCGGTGAGGAGGGTCTCGCACAGCACCAGGATGTTGCTCCCGCCTCGGATGGGGTCGGGGCACTGGAAGACCGGCTTGAGGACGACGTCGGAGTTGTCGCCGGTGGCCTGATTGGTGCTGGAACCGTCGAAGCCCCAGATGCCCGGCTCGTCGCCGTCGGCGAGGATCTTGGTCTTGGATCGGATCTCCGCCGTCGGCTCGGTGCCGTCGATCCAGAGGTACTCAGCCCTGTACGTCACGCTTACTCCAAAGTGTCGGTTCTCGGAACCCATCAACGCCCACCGGCGAGACGGCGGCAATCACGTCTGACCACACCGTGAGCCGGGGCGACGCTGCCGGGCCCGGATTGCCTCGATTCATGAAACCCGGCCGCCACCGTGGGTGGCAATGCCTGCCGTGTTAACGGCGTGTGAAACAAGACCGTCAGACTCCCTGATACGGGTCACGACCCGTGACCCGGCCTCCTCCTCCTGCTACTACTGCTGGAGTGGAACGACCGCAGGAATACGTGTTGCGTGCCGTAGAGGAGCGCAGCGTGAAGCTCATCCGGCTGTGGTTCACCGACGTGCTGGGCCAGCTGAAGTCGGTGGCCATCTCGCCGGTGGAGCTCGAGTACGCCTTCACCGAGGGCGTCCATTTCGACGGCTCGGCCATCGACGGCTTCAGCCGGATCCAGGAGTCGGACGTCCTGGCCAAGCCCGACCCCGCCACCTTCGAGCTCATGCCCTGGGGGACCGGCGACAGCGGCAGCACGGCCCGCATGTTCTGCGACATCTACGACACCGACGAGCAGCCCTTCGACGGTGATCCCCGCCACGTGCTGCGCCGCAACCTGGAGCGGGCCCGGGAGCTGGGCTTCTCGTTCTTCGTGGCCCCGGAGATGGAGTTCTTCTACTTCGCCGACGGGGAACCGTCACACGCCCCGACCTTGCTCGACTCCGGTTCCTACTTCGACCTCACCACGAGCGACGTCGCCTCCGATCTGCGTCGGGAGACGATCTCGGTGCTGGAGAGCATGGGCATCCCGGTCGAGTACTCGTTCCACGAGGACTCGCCGTCCCAGCACGAGATCGACCTCCGCTACACCGACGCCATGTCGATGGCCGATCAGATCATGACCTTCCGGCTCGTGGTCCGGGAGCTGGCCCTGGAACGGGGTCGGTTCGCCTCGTTCATGCCCAAGCCACTCGCCGGGATGCAGGGCTCGGGCATGCACCTCCACCTGTCGTTGTTCCGCGACGGCGAGAACGCGTTCCACCAGGCGGGAGCCGAGTACTCCCTCTCGCCGGTGGCACGCCAGTTCATCGCCGGTCTCCTGGTCCACGCCCGCGAGATCACGGCCGTCACCAACCAGCTGGTCAACTCCTACAAGCGACTGGTGGTCGGCTACGAGGCACCGGTGTGGGTGTCGTGGGCCACCAACAACCGGTCGGCCCTGGTCCGGGTCCCGGTGACCCGGGCCGACAAGACCTCCTCAACCCGCATCGAGTATCGAGCGCCCGATCCGGCCACCAACCCCTACCTGGCCTTCTCGGTGATCCTGGCCGCCGGGATGGAGGGCATCAAGCAGAACTACGAGCTCCCGGCCGAGACCACCGAGAACATCTTCGAACTCGACGAGAAGCGGATGGAGAAGTTGGGCGTCCATCCCCTGCCCCAGAGCCTGAGCGAGGCCCTGGACGTGATGGAAGAGTCGACCCTGGTGCGGGACGCCCTGGGTGAGCACATCTTCGAGTGGTTCCTGCGCAACAAGCGGACCGAATGGCGGGACTACAAGACCCACGTGAGCCAATGGGAGCTCGAGCGCTACCTCCCCTCCTGGTAAGCCGCGATCCCGCCCTCCGATGAACGACCCGAACCGATGACCGCCGACGAGACCTTCCTCGTGTACCCCGATCCGGCCCCGCCGGACCTGGTTCGCTGCCTGGACCTCGCCGGCTACGGCTGGAAGGCGGTGGACGGTCTGGAGCCGATCCAGACGGCCGAGGGGGCCACGGCGTGGACCGGCGCCATCGTCGCCGCCGACACCGACGCCGATTCGGCCTGGGCCATCTGTCGTGAGCTGCGGCGGGGCGACGTGCCCACCGAGCCGCTCCTGCTCCTGGTGTCGGGCACCCAACTGGAGGACCTGGAGTCACGGGCCGAGCTGTTCGACGACTTCGTGATCACCCCGTTCCACCCCCGCGAGTTGGAGGCCCGCCTCAAGCAACTGCTGTGGCGGGCCGGGCGGGGCGCCCGCCCCGAGATCGTGAGCTACGGCCCCATCGAGCTCAACCTGGAGACCTACCAAGCCGCGGTCGACGGCCGGAACCTCGACCTCACCTTCATGGAGTACGAGCTCCTCCGATTCCTGGCTTCGAGCCCGGGCCGGGTCTTCACCCGAGAGACGCTGCTCAACCGGGTGTGGGGCTACGAGTACTACGGCGGGGCCCGCACCGTCGACGTCCACGTCCGCCGCCTGCGGGCCAAGTTGGGCGAGGAGCATTCGGGCCTGATCCAGACCGTTCGTTCGGTGGGCTACAAGCTCGGACAATCCCGATGGCGGGACCAGGGCGAATGACCGACGACACCCGAGCGAAGCGGCGGGTCGGGTAGTACAGTCCGTCGTCAGGGGCAGTACCGAGTTCGGATCCAGCACCGACAAGGACGGACTGCCCGTGTCCCGACGCATCATCGACGTCATCGACGAACCCCAGGCCGCCGAGGCGGGCGAACCCGTGTGGATCGCGGCCGACGAGGACTGGGACGATCAGTGGGACCATCAGTGGGCCGACCGCCAGGACCACCGGTGGGACGACGACCGGGGCCGGACCGAGGGCGACGCCCGATGGGACGGGGACGACGATCCGGCCCAGTGGGGCTCCGTCCCCGACCGGCGCTGGCGCCATCAGGCCCACGACGGGGTCGAAGTCCAGGCCGGTCGGCACGACGAGCGGTGGGCCGACGATCGCCGAACCGGGAGCGGCTGGGACGAGAGCGGCTGGGACGGCTGGGACGAGAGCGGCTGGGACGACCACGGATGGGACCAGGGCCCGTGGGACGAAGCGACCGCCGTCGGTGGCCACGCCGACGAGCATGCCCACGGGTACCTCCCGGGAGGGGTCCACGGGGCCGAGGACCAACCGGTCGACCTGGTCGAC
Source organism: Acidimicrobiales bacterium (assembly GCA_965263455.1). Taxonomy (GTDB): domain Bacteria; phylum Actinomycetota; class Acidimicrobiia; order Acidimicrobiales; family SZUA-35; genus CADEDH01. Next base: position 2,694,308 of record CBDHHN010000004.1, on the reverse strand, counting down.
GAGGCCCGGCTGGTGGGGTTGGGGCTGGTCGACACCGTGCAGACGGCCATCCGGTTCCTCGACGAGCTACCGACCCGGTGGATGTCGACCCTCGGGCCGGTGCTCATTCGCCTCGGCCTCGGGCTGTGCTTCCTGTGGTTCGGCGCCCTCAAGCTGGCCCCGGGCACGGGCCCGGCCGACGCCCTGGTCAAGGCCACCTTCGACAAGCTGTTCCTGCCCCCGACCGCCGCGCTCTACGGGTTGGCCCTGTTCGAGGTGGCGGTGGGTATCGCCCTCCTGCTCGATCTCCATCGTCGGGCCCTGGCCTGGATCCTGATCGCCCACCTGGCCGGCACCGCGCTCCCCCTGATCCTGCTGCCCGACCTGACCTGGACCGCCGTCCCCCATCGGCTGACGCTGGAGGGCCAGTACATCGTCAAGAATCTGGTCCTGATCGGCGGGGCCCTGGCCCTCGGCGGTTCGGGCGCCGACGACCTCGATCAGACGGATCCGCTGTCGCCCTGATCCACCGCCCGTTTACACAACCGCAACATTGGCGGTAGCCTGGTCGGTCGTTCAGGGCGGAAGCGGACACACAGGACGGACGCGGCGTGAACGAGCGGCGGTCTGAAGCAGGGGATCCTGACGATCCCATGGACTTGGAAGGGCACCGTTGGCGCCGATCGTTCTTCGACGATCTGCCCTCCGGGCCTCCTCCCGACCCCTCGGACCCGTTCGACGACGCGGCCCACAATGCGGCCCACACCGGCATCGATGCCGGTGTCGATGCCGGGGCCGACACCCTCGACGAGCCGACCCGGGCCATGGACCGACCCGACCTGTCGAAACCCGCCCGGCGGCCCCGACCCCGACGCACCGGCGACCTCCCGGCGGCGCCGACACGGGAGCCGCAGCCGTCCTCCCGACGCCGTGCCCCCGCCCCGGAACCGGCCCGCCGCTCCGAGCCGGCCGACGACGACCCCTGGGATCCGGGCCGTTTCGTCGCCGACGAACCCTCCTGGGACAGCTGGGGCCCCGACCCCGAACCCGCCCTCGGCGCCGACCCCGCCCTCGATCTTGTCGGTGACGCCTCGGTTGACGCCGGGCCGGTTGCCGCTCCCTCCCCCCTCGGCGCCCCCACCGGGACCGTGGCCGCCCCGTCGGTGTTCGACAACATGCCCGACCTCGACGGCGAGCAGCCGTGGGAGCCCGAACCCGGACCGCCTCGCGGCCCGAGAGCCCCGGCGGGACCGCCCCGTATCCGGGCCCACTACCTGGAGCGTGGCGGACCCGACGACGGAAACTCGGCCGACGCCTGGAACGACGAGTGGGCCGGCGAGGCGACCAAGACCAAGCGGGACGACGTGCGGGGCCCCGGCATGAGCGCGTCCGACTTCTTCGACGAGGTGAAACTGTTCTTCATCGGGGTGTCCGACACCATCGAGCGGAGCCTGGCCGGTCTGGAGCGGTTGCCCTCGGCCTGGATGGGACGCTACGCCGTCCACGTTCTGCGGATCGGACTCGGCCTGCTCCTGGTCTGGTTCGGCACCCTGAAGCTGGCCACCGACCAGTTCCCGGCCGCGGCCCTTGTCGAGGCCAGCCTCGACCAGATCGGGTTCCCGACCACGGCCGGCCGGTACCTGCTGGGCGGGGTCGAGGTGGCCATCGGGATCGGGCTCCTGGCCGACGTCCGGCGCCGGGCCCTCGTCTGGCTGCTGATGGCCCACCTCCTGGTCACGGCGCTCCCTCTGGCCCTGGTGCCCGAGTTGACCTGGACCGCCGCCCCCTACAACCCGAACGGAGCCGGTCAGGACCTGCTCAAGAACCTCGTCCTGGTCGGGGCGGTGATGGCCATCCGGGCCGCCGTCGACGACGAGGAGCCCTCGGACGAGGACCCCTTCGCCGACCTCGTCAGCGACGAGGACGATCCGACGACCCTGCCCGGCCCGGAGCCCGAACCCTCGGATCTGGCCTAGGCCGACCCGGCCCGGAGCCCGAACCCTGGGCTAGGGGAAGATGCCGCGACGGTCGTAGATCTCCTGGAGGCGACCGAGGGCCACGACGTAGGCCGCGTCACGGCGGGAACACGCCAGCCGGTCCCGGGTGGCGACCACATCGTCGTGGGCGGCCCACACCAGGGTCCGGAACCGCTCAGCCACGTCCTCCCGGGTCCAGGCCCGGGACGACTTGTTCTGGAGCCACTCGAAGTACGACACGATCACACCGCCGGCGTTGGCCAGGATGTCGGGGACGACGTCGATGCCCCGCTCGGCCAGGACGGCCTCGGCCTCGGCCGTGGTCGGCCCGTTGGCCGCCTCGATGACGAGACGGGCCTTCAGGGCCCGAGCCCGCTCGGCCGTGAGCTGGTTCTCCAGAGCGGCGGGGACGAACACGTCGCACGGTTCGGCGAACAGGGCCTCGGTGTCGACGGCCTCACCGCCCGGGAACCCCTCGACCCCGCCCTGGTGGGTCACCCAGTCCAGGAGCTTCGTCACGTCGAGTCCGTCGCCGTTGCGCACGGTGCCGGTGTGGTCGCCGACGGCCGTGACCCGACAACCGGACTCGTCGGCCAAGCGGGCGAAGTGGCCGCCCACGTTGCCAAAGCCCTGCACCGCCACCGTCAGGTCGTCGAGGCGGGCGCCGACCTCGCCGCACCAGTGGCGGAGGCTGTAGAGCACCCCCCGACCGGTGGCCTCCTCTCGACCGACCGAGCCCCCGCAGATCAGGGACTTGCCGGTCACCACCCCCTTCACGCTCTGGCGGGCCCCGGGGGGCGAGATGTTGGCGTAGGTGTCCATCACCCAGTCCATGGTCCGGCTGTCGGTGCCGACGTCGGGGGCCGGGATGTCGTGGTCGGGCCCGATGTTGGAGCCAAGAGCGTGGGTGAAGCGGCGGACGATGGCCCTGATCTCCGAGTCCGTATAGGCGTGGGGATCGATGGTGAGTCCGCCCTTGGCCCCGCCGAAGGGCACACCGACCAGGGCCGTCTTGAACGTCATCCAGGCCGCCAGGGCCTTGACCTCGTCCAGGTCGACGTCGGGATGGAACCGGAGGCCCCCCTTGTAGGGACCCATGATGTTGTTGTGCTGGATCCGGTACCCGGTGAAGACCTCGAACCGACCGTCGTCGAGCTTCACCGGGAAGTTGACGATGATCTCGTTCTTGGCATGGGAGAGGATGGCCCGATACGCATCGTCGAGATCGATGAGATCGGCTGCCCTCTGGAACTGTTCGACGGCCGCCTCGTGGAGGCTCCGTTGCCCCGTGTCGCTCATGAAGTTCCTGTCGTCAGGTTAGGGGGGTTGGTGTAGCCGGAACCGGGTCGACCTCGTTGTCGACCCGGCCGCTCAGCGGTCGGGGGGTGTCAGGACCTCCAGGCCGCCGGCGTAGGGCCGAAGCACCTCGGGCACGACGACGCTGCCGTCGGCCTGTTGGCGGTTCTCCAGCATGAACAGCAGGGTCCGGCCGATGGCGCAGGCCGTGCCGTTCAGGGTGTGGGCCAGGTCGTTGCCGCCCTCGCCCCGAACCCGGGTCGACATCCGCCGGGCCGAGTAGTCGGTGTAGTTCGAGCACGACGTGATCTCGCGGTAGCGCTGCTCCGACGGGAGCCAGACCTCCAGGTCGTACTTTTTGGCCGCCGAGGCGCCGAGATCACCGGCGGCCACGTTGATCACCCGGTAGGGCAGCCCGAGCTGGGTGACGATCTCCTCCTGAAGTTCGCGCAGCAGCTCCAACTCGTCCCACGACGTGTCGGGGTTGGCGTAGATGAACATCTCGACCTTGTCGAACTGGTGGACCCGGAAGATCCCGCTGGTGTCCTTGCCGTAGGTTCCGGCCTCACGGCGGAAACAGCTCGAGTAGCCGACGTAGCGGAGGGGAAGGTGCTCGGCGTCGAGCCGCTCCTGGCGGTGGAGTCCGGCCAGGCCCACCTCGGCCGTGCCGATGAGGAACAGGTCGTCGGCTTCGAGTTCGTAGACCTGGCTGCGGTCGGTCGGGAAGAACCCGGCGAGCTCCATCATCTCCTCCCGCACCAGGACGGGGGTGACGACCGGGATGAAACCGTGAGCCGACAGCTTGGCCATGGTCCACTGGATGAGGGCGAACTGGAGGCGGACGGCGTCGCCCAACAGGTAGGCGAACCGGCTGCCCGACATCCGCACGGCCCGTTCGGTGTCGACGATGCCCAGAAGCTCGCCGATGGCGGCGTGGTCGTGGGCCGGGGCCGGACCGGGCTCGCCGCTGATCGACACCAGCTCGAAGTCCTCCTCGCCCCCGGCCGGTACCGACGGGTGGGCCGGGTTCGGGATACGGAGGCTCAGGGCCCGGGCCTTGTCCTCGGCCTCGCGGAGGTCGTCCTCGGCGTCCTGCAGCGTGGCCTTCAGCGCACCGGCGGCGTCGATCTTGGCCTGCCGTTCGGCCGGGTCGGCCCGCCCGATCTCCTTGGAGGCGGCGTTGACCTCGGCTCGGAGCGACTCGGTCGACGATCGGGCCTCGCGGTGGGCGGCGTCGGCCGCCAACACCTCGTCGATCAGCTCCGGGGACGCTCCCTTGTGGATCGCGCCCTGCCGGTAGGCCTCGTCCTCTCGCAACAGGCGTAGGTCAATCACGGAGGGTCACGCTACTGGCTGGCTCCCGCCGGGCGGCCCCAATTTCGCCCCGGCAGGCGCCTTTGACCACCTCCTCCTCGGGGTCGACCAGACGGCCGTCGTCCCGGCGGCGACAGCGTGGTCGTTCCCCGGTCGGCGGGAGACGGCGGCGACTACGCTCGACCCAGGGCGCGACCGAGCGGGTGGGAGCGGACATGGTCACGGCGGACGGAACAACGGCGGTGCGGACGATGGTGGGCCGTTACGTGCTCCCCTGGTGGCTGATGGCCCTGCTGGGGCTGTCGAGCGTGGTGTTGGGGCTGTTGACCCTGGTCTGGCCGGGACGGACCCTGCTGGTGATGGTGGTGCTGCTGGGCATCCACCTGCTGGTGTTCGGGGCCATGCGGTTCGTCTGGGCTCTCGCCGACGACGAGCTGCCCCAACGCGGGTTCGTGGCTCTGATGGGCATCCTCGGTGTCGTCGCCGGTCTCGTCGTTCTGCGACGACCGTTCGAGACCCTGGCCGTCCTGGCCCTCATCCTCGGCGTGTACTGGGTGTTCTCCGGTCTGCTCGACGTGTTCACCGCCATCGGCGACGAGAACGAACCGAACCGGGCCCTGCTCGGCCTGCGGGGCCTGTTGGGCACCGCAGCCGGCGTGGTGGTCGTCCTGTGGCCCGGAATCACCCTGCTCGCCATCGCCGTCATCGCCGGCGTCAACCTCGTGTCGATGGGCGTCGTCGAGATCCTGCTGGCCAACCGGCTGCGGCAGGCTCCGGCGGGCGACGCCGGCTGAGTCGAGGCCGGCTGAGTCGAGGCTCGGCTGAGTCGAGGCCGAAGGCGATCAGTAGTTGGTGTCGAGCAACTCGCTGTCGGCGTGGTCCCGCTCGGCCTTGAGGCGGAGCAGCTCACCGAGGGTGCCGGCGGCGATGGTGGTGCTCATGAGAAAACCGATCGGGATCACGAACACCAGGACGAAGGCGAAGATGATGGCGACGACGACGGACATGGTTGCTCCTCAGCTCAGCTCAACTCAGCCCCGGTAGGCCCAGGCTTCGATCTCGATGGTGGCCCCGATGGGGAGCGAGGCCACGGCCACGGCCGACCGGGCCGGACGATGATCGCCGAACAGCTCGGTGTAGACCCGGTTCATATCGGCGTAGTGGCCCATGTCGGTGAGGAAGACCGTGGTCTTCACCACGTCGTTCATCGAGGCTCCCGCCCCTTCGAGCAGACCCGCCATGTTGGCCATGGCCTGGCGGAGTTCGGCCTCCATCCCACCTTCGACCAGGGCGCCGTCGGCGATCCCGACCTGGCCCGAGCAGATCAGCCACGGCCCGGCCTCGACGATGGGGGTGTAGGGACCAACTGGCTTGCTCACGCTCGACTCCCGGGAGTTGTGGTTCCGAGCGGCCAGTCTTGTCCGCCACCGAGCCAAAGCCAACTCGCCGCCGCCACCGCCACGAACACGGCATCGGAACCGTTGACCGGTTCGCCGTCGTCGGCCTCGATCGTGACCTCGATGGGCGGTGTGTCGACGGCGCGGGCCACGCCGAAGCTGCGGACGGTGAGGTCGTGGACCACGCCGTCGGTGTCGACGGTGAGGGCCTCGGAGGTCACCCACGACCAGGCCATGTGGGCCGCCCCGATGCAGTACGAGCGAAGGACGACGGCGTCCAGGGGATCACCGCACCGGACCGCGACCCGGATGGTCCCGTCGATCACCTCGGCCGAGGCGGTGGCCCCGTCCGGGCTGGTGACGGGGCCCGCGGAGCCCCGGGCCCCGGCCGCCAGCACCAGAGCCTCGGCCCAACCGGCGGCCCGGACGGCGGCCGAGGTCGGGGGCCCGGGCACGTCGACCTCGATCACCTCGAGCTCGGGGGCGGCGGACCGTACCGCCTCCACGATCCCGGGCGTGGTGGCCACCACCAACCGCCCGGTGCCGTCGGCCCGCATGCCCCCGGCCATCGGGGGCCGCTTGGGACCGAGCCGGGTGGCGTCCTCCCGCGACAGCAGGGCCAGGACCGGACGACCGTGCCGGTCGGCCAGTTCCCGAGCCGCGGCCTCGGCCGCCGACGGCCGCTTGGCCCCGAACGCCCCACCGTTGGCCACGGCCGAGTACGGCGTGCCGCCGGGTTCGCACCACGAGGCGTCGGTCTCCAGATAAGCGGGCTCGACCCAGGTCGTGCGCAGGGTGGCGGCCCAGTCGCCGGGCGGAACGGCGAGAGGCCAGTCGTGGGCGGCCGTGGTGCGGCGGCCCTGGACCTTGGCCGCCGCCAGCCGGGCCTGACGCACCGTTTCGCCCACCGCCCAGCCTCCGGCACCGTCGCTCACGGCCACCAGCGCGTCGTCGGGGGCGGTGTCGACGGCGAACCCGCCGTGGCCCAGGACCACCTCGGGGCCGACGTGCTGGGCCACGCCCCCTTCGATGCCGGCCCGGCGGGCGGCGTCGGCCGCGTCGCGCTCGCTGTCGGATGCCGGTCCCCCGGTGGGGCCGACGGTCACCGGGGTTCCGCCGAAGTGGTCCCACGCTTCGACGATGGTCTGCCACCCCGTGCACCGGCACAGGTGGGCCAGCAGCGCCTGGGTCACCTTGTCGGCGCCGGGGCGGGCGCCGTCGGGTCCGGCCTTGAGTCGATCGAGGGCGTCGAGGCGGACCACGATCCCGGGGGTGCAGAAGCCACATTGGCTGGCCCCGCAGGCCACGAAGGCGTCCTGCCAGCGGGCCAGGCGCTCGGGATCGAGCCCGGCCGCCGTCGTGACCGACCGTCCACCGACCCGTCGCACCGGGGTCACGCAGGCCACCCGCGGGGCCCCGTCGACCAGCACGGTGCAGCAACCGCACTGGCCCTGGGGGCTGCACCCGTCCTTGGCCTCGGCCAGCCGGAGCTGGTCACGGAGGACGTCGAGCAGGGTCCCGTCGGGATCGGCCACCTGCACCGGGGCCCCGTCAACGGTGATGGTGAGGCCCTCGGCCCCACCCGACTGGTCGTTGCTCATCGACCGCAGGATACGGTCGGGCTCGATGGCCAACCGCCTGTCACGACGGCAGTTCCTTCGCCGAGCCGGTCTCGGGGCCGGCCTGGCCCCGGTGGTGGCGGCGTGCTCGGGGTCACCCGACGCGGCCACGCCGACCACCCAGCGGCCGCAGTTGGTCCACCTGTTCAGCAGCGACCACGTCATCGCGGCGGGAATCCCCCAGCGGATTCCGTTCGCCGTGGTCAACAACGGCACCCTGGACCTCCCCGACGGGGCCGAACTGGCCGTGACCGTCCTCAAGGATGCCGAGCCGATCGAGACCCTGACCGTGACCGGCCGGGTGGTCGACCACGACCACGTGGGTGACGTCGACCCCGACCACCAGCACGCCGACCTGCTGCGCTACTTCAGCCTGCGGACCACGCTGCCCGAGGTCGGGGTGTACGACCTGCGGGTCGACTTCGGGGCCGCCGGGACCGGTTCTCTCCCGGTGCAGACCTTCGACCCCTCGACGGTGCCCGTCGTTCTCCCCGGTCAGCCCCTGCCCGCCATCGACACGCCGACCTTCGACCGGCCGGTCGGCATCGACCCCATCTGCACCCGGGCCCCCGAGCCCTGTCCCTTCCACCGGATGAGCGTGGCCGAGGTGCTGGCCGAGGGACGGCCCCTGGCCTTGCTGGTCGCCACCCCGGCCCTGTGCCAGACGGCGTACTGCGGGCCCGTGGTCGAGACCATGATCGAGGCCGCCCCCGATTTCCCCGAGGTCGAGGTGATCCACCTCGAGTTCTGGGCCAATGCGGCCGAGGTGGGGGGCGACTACGCCGATCCCGACCTGCGGCTGGCCCAGCCGGTCGCCGATCTCGGCCTCACCTTCGAGCCGTCGCTGTTCCTCGTCGGTGGCGACGGGATCGTGGTCGACCGCATCGACAACATCTTCGACCTCGACGAACTCCGAGGCGGGCTTGCCGCACTGACCTGAGCCGTGGCCCGGGCCGGCCGCACCCGGGCCCGGACGCGGCGAAGGGCCGGACCGCATCGCCCCACGGTCCGGCCCTTGTTCACCGGTTGCCGCCTACCGGTGAAACCATCGCCTCCCCGATCAGGGGAGCGGACGCCCGTCCCCGGGGGCGGCGGTCACCGGGGACGGGGTGTCATCCGATCGTGGAATCAGTTCGAACCACCGACCGGAGGACGACCGTCGCCGGGCTGGGAGGCCGGCCGCTCGGTGCTCTCGCCCGACAGGCTGTCGTAGACGTTGGGCCAGAAGCGGTCACGGGCGGCCCAGATGCCACCGACCCCGAACTTGATGACCACCGCGGCACCGATGCCGTACAGCAGAACCTGGGTCAGGGCGTCGACGACGTCCTCACCGATGGCGATCTGGTCCAGGGCGGCCAGGCCGAAGAAGATCCAGACGCCGGCCACGGCCGCCCGCGAAAGGAACGGTCCGTAGTCCTGACCTGAGGTGGCCCCGCCGACCAGGTCGCCGACCACGTTGGCCACCATGCCACCGATGATGATGAGGGCGATGGCCACGATCAACTGGGGCAGCCAATCGACCAGACCCTCGAGGGCGTCGGTGATGGGGTTGTCGCCGAAGACGCTGAACGCCATCTGCAGCACCATCAGCACGATGAGGTAGTAGACGATCTGGGCCACGAACCGGCCGCTGTCGGGATAGCCGGCCCGCTCCAGCGGTCCACCGATGCCCGACCGGTCGATGTAGTCGTCGAAACGAATGCTGGTGAGCACCCGGTGCATGATCCGGCGGATCCACCGGGCCACGAACAGCCCGACGACCAGAATCAGAAGGAACAGTCCGAGCAGGGGAACGAAGTTCGTCACCAGCTCGAAGGTGTTCTCCAGGGGTCCTCGCCAATCGAACGAGTCCTGAGCGAGTATCACATTGGCTCCTCTCACGTGTTGTCGCTGCTGATGGACGGACCCGGAGCGTTCCGAGTCGCGAAAAACTTCAACCAACCGCAGTCGACGGCCCGGATCCGTCGCGACCCGGCGGCCCTCGGCGGCGTCCAACCGGGGATGGTCGGATTGGGCGTGGCCCCCGGACCGGCGGTGCTCGACACCAGGTCATTGGTGGGCCTGGCGCGTTGCGAGCCCTCGACCCCTAAGCTCATGGCCGCAGCGACACGGGCGACAGAGGATGAGGTCGTGCTCACGGATGAGACAACCTCGACAGGGGCGGAGGAGCCGGGCGACCAGCCGGATCCCGAAGAGCTGCGCCTGTTGGTAACCGAGCACGGCGACGCCATCTACCGGCTGGCGGTGTCGATCGTGCGCGACGCCCCTCTGGCCGAGGACATCGCCCAGGAGGTGCTGATCAAGGCGTGGACCGCGCTCCCCACCCTGCGGGACCGCCGAGCCCTCCGCAGCTGGGTCCTGCGCATCGCCCACAACACCTCGATCTCGACCCTGCGGGCCCGGCGGGCGCTGGTGGTGGACCCGATCGACCTCCCGGAGCCGGCCATGGTGCCCGAGCACTCGGTCGAGTCGACGGTCCAGGGCAGCGTGGTCATGGACGACTTCACCGAGGCGCTGAACCAGTTGGACGATCTGTCGCGTAGCATCGTCGTCCTCCGGGAGTTGGAAGGACTGAGCTACGACGAGATCGCCGAGGTTCTTGGCGTGCCACTGCCGACGGTCAAGACCAGGTTGCTGCGGGCGCGGCGCCGGCTCGGCGCGGCCATGAGGGGGTGGGAATGAGATTCCGCCACCCCAACGAGGACACGCTGCGCCGTTGGCTGACCAACGAAGGCGACACCGCGCTCGACGACCACCTCTCGACCTGTATCCGATGTGCGGCCTCCATCGAGCGGTTGGCGGCCGAGGCCGTCGACGGCGAGGCCGTGGCGGCCGGAGACGATCCGGGCGAGGTGACGGCCGACGCCGAGGCCGGCGACTCCGCCCTCCGTCAGGCCCTGGCCGCGGCTCTGGCCCCGGCGGACGGGCTGGCCGATCGCCTGGTCGACGGGGTCAGCACTCGGCTTTCCGGCCGCCAGGTGGCAGGCTTGGTAGCCGACGTGTTCGCAGCCGGCTTCGAGACGTCCCGACTGCTGCTCACCGAGGGGAACGATGACACTGACTGACTGGATCTTCGTTGGCGCCGCCATTTTCGGTGGGATCGTGGTGGGGGTCATCGCCAACCGGATCGTGAACGCCGTGATCGATCGGCCCTCCCGGCCCGAGCCGGTGCGGAACGCCGCCGGTCCCCTGTCCAGCCTGGCTCTGTGGGCGGCCGTGGTGACCGGCCTGGTGTTGGCCCTCGGCGTGGCCTCGCCGACGGCCCTGGAACAGTTGCTGCGGGACGTCATCCAGTTCATCCCCCGGGTGATCTCGGCCGCCATCGTGGTCATCGTGGCCAACGTCGGCGCCTCGTTCGCCCAGGCCGCCCTGGCCCCGGCCTTGGCCCGCATGCCGGCCTCGGTGCAGCGCCAGATCCTCAACGGCATCCGGATCGTCATCATCGGCCTCGCCGTGCTGTTGGCCGTCCGCCAGCTGGGCTTCGACACCACGGTCATCAACATCGGTGTGGCCGCCATCCTCTTCGGTCTGGCCGGGGCGCTCATGCTGCTGGTCGCCTTCGGCGGCCGTCATGTGGCCACCGAGGTGGCGTCGACCCGGGTCCTGCGCCGGATCCTGAACGAGGGCGACCGGGTCCACCTGGAGAACCTGTCGGGCATCGTGGTCGCCATCCACCCGACCACGGTCGAGATCCAGCGGCCGGGAGCCCGCTCGACGGTCATGGTCCCGTCCTCCCGGTTCGTGAACGAGAACTTCGGCATCGACCGCAGCGAGCGGCCGACACCTCGACCGGACGGGTTCGAGCCCGCCGGGGCCACAGCGGCCGACCACGGCGTGGCCGACAGCGGCGCAGCCGACACGGTGGTCGTCCAGAGTGACGGACCGGCGCCGCCCCCGGACGGCTCGGGCCCGGTCGATCTCGACGCCGGACCGGGCTCGATCTAGGCGGCGAACCGCCGAGCCACAGCCTCGCCTCGGGATCGTCGAGCCGCCGTTCAGGCCACCGGGGCGTCGTCGGCCGGCTGATCGGCCGGGCCGGTGGCCTGGGCCGCGTCGTGCTCCTCCAAGGCCTCGGCCATCAGGTCGAGCATGCGGGCGGTGCAACCCGCCATCTCCACCGGTGGGGCGATCTCGGTCGCCACCTGCTCGGCGATGGCCCGGAAGGCGTCGGCCGCCGGTCCCTCACCCAGGACGACGGGTCGACCGGCATCGCCCCCGGCCGAGACCGCGGGCTCGATGGGGACCGAGCCGATGAGGGGCACCCCGGCGTCACGGGCCAGGGCCTCTCCCCCACCTCGGCCGAAGAGGGCGTGCTCGGAGCCGTCGGGAGCGACGAACACCGACATGTTCTCGATGACACCGGCCACCCGCAGGTGCGATTTCCGGGCCATGGTCACGGCTCTGGCCGCCACCTTCTGGGCCCCGGTGGCGGGCGTGGTGACGACGATCATCTCGGCCCGGGGCAGCATCCGGGCCAGGCCCATGGCCACGTCACCGGTGCCGGGGGGCATGTCGATGACCACGTAGTCGAGGTCATCGGCCCAGGCCACGTCCTCGAGGAAGTGCTGGACGGCCCGGTTGAGCATCAGGCCCCGCCACAACAGGGCCGACTCCTCGTCCTCGACCAGGAACCCCATCGACACCACATCGAGGCGACCGGCCCCCAGCGACTGGCTGTGGGGCACGATTCGACCCCGGGCCCCGGCACCGTCGGGGGCCGGGTCGGGGGACGAGTCGACGGTGGAGTCGACGGTCGAGTCTGCGACAGGCCCGGCCGGGGCGCCGACGGCGGCCACCTCGGCCTCGAGGCGGCCCTCCATGCCCAACATGCGGGGAACGGAGAAGCCCCAGATGTCGGCGTCGATCACGCCGACGTTGTGGCCCCGGGCGGCCAGGGCGGCGGCCAGGTTCACGGTGACCGACGACTTGCCGACGCCGCCCTTGCCCGAGGAGATGGCCAACACCTTGGCCGTGGCCGGGATGGCGGTATCGGTGGCGTTGTCGGCCGCGTGCTTGCGGGCCACCGACATGGTCGTGGCCTTCTCCTCCGCCGTCAGCTCCGACCAGTCGATCTTGACCTTGGTCACGCCGGGAAGAGACTCGATGCGGGCCTTGGTGTCGCGCTGGATCTGGGCCCGGAGGGGGCAACCCGAGGTGGTGAGGGCGATCGTGACCCGGACCAGACCGTCGGGAAACACGGTGGCACCCTTGGCCATCCCCAGATCGACGATGTTGGCCCCGAGCTCCGGGTCGATGACCCCGCCGAGCACGCCCATGATGTCGGCTTCGGTGGGGAGAGACGGTGCGGTCATACGTCAAGGGTACGGGCTGGCGGGTTCCCCGGCTGAACCCTGGATGTGGCTCGCCATCGCCCGATGGCTAGACTGAGAATCACTGAGGAGGTCATGGTGATCACTGTCACAGATTCGGCGGCAACCAAGGTCAAGGAGCTGTTGGACCAGGAAGGCGACGAGTCCCTGGCCCTGCGGGTCGCGGTGCGGCCCGGAGGCTGCTCGGGCTTCAGCTACGAGATGTTCTTCGACGGCGAGACGTCCCAGGACGATCAGGCCGAGGACTTCGGCGGCATCCGGGTCGTGGTCGATGCCACCAGCGCCCAACTCCTGGTCGGGGCCACCCTCGACTACAAGGACGGCCTGCAGCAGACCGGGTTCTCGATCGACAACCCCAACGCCCAGCGCACCTGCGGCTGCGGCCAGTCGTTCTCCTGATCGCACTCGTCGGGCCCTAGGCGGCCTCGACGTCGACCAGCGACCCGGGCCACGCCGTTCTCGGCGGCCCGGGTCGATTCGCGTCCACAGACACCGGACGCGCCCCGCCCATTCCCCGGCCGCCGACGCCCCGACCCCGGCGCGTCACCGACCGGAGCCGGCGGGAGGCGACCGGTCGCCGGGGATCAGACCGACAGGATCGGCTTGGCGTTCTCGATGTACTGACCGCGCCCGGGTGCGATCGACTTGATCCGGTAGGACTTGACCTTGGCCGGCAGGTCCTCGGGCACGCCGTCCTCGCAGTGGTCGCCGGTCAGCAGGGTCCGTTCCTGTTCGAGCACGAAGGAGTAGCGGCCGTCCGAGCCGTCCGAGATGGCCACCGCCGTGATCCGGAACTCGGTGGCGTCGATCTTGTAGCCGTCGCCCAGCACGTCGTCGGCCCCGTCGAAGCCGGCCGGGGCCAACAGCTCAGCCCCCGTGCGCTCCTTGAGCTGCATGGCGCCGGCGGAGTAGACATCGTCGACGTCGGTCAGCACGATCCAGCGGATCCGATCGCCCCCACAACCACACAGCACGTCCAGGTGACCGTCGTCCAGGGGCCCGGGATCGATGATCACGATCTCGTCGATCCCGATGAGGTACGTGTTGAGCCCCGGAGTACCTCCGGGACCGGCCGAGGCGATCCTGCGGACCAACGGACTCAGGGCTCGGGCAACGCCGGGGGTGATGGGGGGCGGCGGTGCTGGTTCTTCCGTGCTCATCGGGATGAGGTTCTCCTGGTGAGGTGTTGTCGGTCCGACCGCCGGCCACCGCATCCCACCAGGGACGCCGGGCCGAGCCGAACAGCTCCCCGTCCATTCTACCGGGGTGACCTCCGGCGCCACCTGCCGCTTGATTCAGCGACGTTCGGGGCCCGCCGCCTTCGGTGTCGGCGGCCAGTAGGGTTTGGACGATGTCACGCCCCCCCTCGGTCGACCAACTGGCCCGTGATCTGGCCCCGTCCGGTCTGCCCCACCCGGTGGCGGTCGAGGTGGCCCGCCAGGTCATCGCCGACGATGCCGTGGCCTCGGCCCCCGAGGCGGCCCGGGCCCGCCGACGGCGAATGCTGACCCCGGTCCTCAACGCCTCCGGGGTCCTGCTCCACACCAATCTGGGCCGCGCCCCGGTGGGTCACACCCAGCACGCCGGGTACGCCAACCTGGAGCTCGATCTGGAGACGGGGCGGCGGGGAAGCCGCCAGCGGGCGGTCGGCGACCTCCTGGCCACCGCCTGTGGGGCCGAGGCGGCCATGGTCGTGAACAACTGCGCCTCAGCCGTGCTCCTGGCCCTGGCCGCACTCGCCCCGGACGGACCGGTGGCCGTGAGCCGGGGTGAACTGGTCGAGATCGGGGGCGCGTTCCGGGTGCCCGACGTGATGGCCCAGTCGGGGGCGACCCTGGTCGAGGTCGGCACCACCAACCGGACCCGAACCGCCGACTACCGCCGGGCCGTGGAGGATCAGGGGGTGGCCACGGTGCTCAAGGTCCACCAGTCGAACTACCGGATCGTGGGGTTCACCGAGGAGACGTCGGTCCGTCAACTGGCCTCGGTCGGGGTCCCGGTTCTGGCCGACATCGGTTCCGGACTCCTCGATGCCGCCTGCCCCTGGCTCGACGGGCCACCTCCGCCGTGGTTGGCCGACGAGCCCGCCGCCCGTCAGACCCTGGCCGACGGTGCCGACCTCATCATGTTCAGCGGCGACAAGCTCTTCGGCGGCCCCCAGGCCGGGATCATCGCCGGCTCGGCCGAGCTGGTCGGCCGCTGCGGTCGTCATCCCTTGGCCCGGGCCCTGCGCCCGGGGGGGCTCGTCCTGGCCGCCCTCCAGGCCACCACCCTGGCCTATCTCCGGCGCGACGGCGAGGCCATCCCCTTCTGGCGGATGGCGGCCCGCCCCCTGGACGGGCTGCGACGGCGGGCCGAGGCCGTGGTCGAGGGTGTGGCCGCCGCAATCGGCGCCACGGCCGGACGACTCGAGGTGGTCGACAGCGAGGCGGTACCGGGCGGGGGGACGCTGCCGACGGTGACGATGCCCAGCGTGGGCGTGGCCGCCGCCGGGGATCTGAGCCGGGCCCTGCGGGACCGGGACCGGCCCGTGATCGCCCGGGTGGCCGAGGCCACCACCATCTGCGACCTCCGCACCATCGAGCCCGAGGACGACCCCGACCTCGTCGCCGCACTGGCCGCCGCCCTCGACGGGTCCGAGGTCCCGGCGTGACCGTCATCGCCACCGCCGGGCACGTCGACCACGGCAAGTCGACCCTGGTTCTCCGTCTGACCGGAACCGACCCCGACCGTTGGGACGAGGAGAAGACCCGGGGCCTCACCATCGACCTGGGTTTCGCCGCCCTCACCCTGCCCAGTGGGCGAGAGGTGTCGTTCATCGACGTGCCCGGCCACATCCGGTTCCTGCGCAACATGCTGGCCGGGGTGGGCGCGGTCGATGCCTGCGTCTTCGTGGTGGCGGCCACCGAGGGGTGGATGCCGCAATCGGAGGAGCACCTGCGGATCCTGGAGTTGCTCGGCATCGAACACGGCATCGTGGCCCTGACCAAGGTCGACCAGGTCGACGAGGATCTCTACGCCCTGGCCGAACTCGATGTGGAGGAACGGGTGGAGGGCACCTTCCTCGACGGGGCGCCCGTGGTCGGCGTGTCCGCCATCGAGGGCACGGGCATGGACGAGCTGGCCACCCGCCTCGACGATCTGGTGGCCGGCGTCACCCCCCGCGACCCCGACGCCACCCCCCGGCTGTGGGTCGACCGGGCCTTCGCCCCGGCCGGGGCCGGAACCGTGGTCACCGGGACCCTGGTCGGCGGCACCCTGCGGGTCGGCGACGAGGTGACCCTGGCCCCGGGCGACCACAAGGCCCGCATCCGGAGCCTCCAGAGCCACCACCGCAACTCGGACGAGATCGGGCCCGGCAACCGGGCCGCCGTCAACCTCACCGGGGTCAGCCACAACGCCCTGGGCCGGGGGGACGTGATGATCCAGCCCGGCCACTGGCACCACAGTCGCATGGTCGACGCCGAACTGACCGTCCTGCCCGCCCTCGACCATGCCGTGACCCGGCGGGGCGCCTACCTCTGCTACGTGGGCTCGGGCGAGTTCCCGGCCCGGGTCCGTGTCATCGGTGGGGCCGAGATCACGCCCGGCTCGACCGGGGCCGTGCGCCTCTACCTCGAAACGGCGCTGCCGGTCCTCCCCGGCGACCGCTACGTCCTGCGCGAGAGCGGACGGGATGAGACCGTGGGCGGCGGTCACCTGCTCGACATCGACCCGATCCTCCCGGCGTCGAAGGCCGACCCCGACCGCTCGATCGAACGGGTGGTGGCCGAGCGGGGCTGGATCACGGTCGAGCGCCTCGCCCTGCTGACCGGTGAGACGGTCGAGGCCACGGTCGGCCGCTGGGTCGTGGCCCCCGAACACCTGGCCGCCATGCGGGCCGACGTGGAGGAGCGGGTCGAGGCGGCCGGGCCCCTCGGGCTCGACCTCGCGGCCCTCGACGATCGGGAGCGGGCCGTGGTCGAACTGCTCGACGACGTCGAGGTGGCCGCCGGGCGCGCCGTCAAGGGCGAACCGGTCGACCCGCTGGCCGACCACCCCTGGGTGGCGGCCCTGGAGGCCGAGCCCTTCGCCCCGCCCGGTCCCGACGGGGTCGACCGGGGCGAGGTGCGCGAACTGGTGCGTCGGGGCACCGTGGTCGAGAGCGAGGGCGTGTTCTTCGCCGCCGCGGCCATCGATCGAGCGGCGAGGCTTCTGGCCACCACCCTCCGGCGACAACCCGACGGGTTCACGGTGGCCGAGGCCCGCGACCTGTTCGCCACCACGCGCAAGTACGTGCTGCCGCTGCTGGCCCACCTCGACCGCACCGGCATCACCCGACGGCGCGGCGACTATCGGATCGCCGGAGCTCGCCTACCCGAGCCGGACTGATCGGCTGTTCGTTCGCTGATGCTCTCGACCACGGCGGCCACCGCGCCCTCGGCGGCCTGCGTGATCGTGGCCTACCAGCCGGGCAACGCCCGTCGTTCGCCTTCGGTCAACCCACCCCAGATGCCGTGCTGCTCACGGATCTCGATCGAGTAGTCCCGACACTCCAACTGCACCGGACAACTGGCACAAATCTCCTTGGCCCGACGCTCGCGCTGGCGCTTCTCCGAGCGCCGCTCGAACTGGGCCGGAGGAAAGAAGATGGCCTGGTTGGGTCCTCGGCATGCTGCACGGTGCTGCCAGAGATCGTCGAGTCGAACCTGCTGCGCGGTCGTCATGTCTCGCAACCCCCTCTCCTGAGGATCCCGACACTATGTCGAGGTGCATCCAGAAACAAGAGGCAGTTGGGGGCTCACCGACCAGGAATTCCACAACCTGTCCGCTTCGTGGCGACCGTCTGGTGACGGGCGAGTGAACGCCGATGGCGATGACCGATCGGCCACCGCCCGACCATCAACGACGCCGATAGTCGCGGGCTCCGCCCTCCTCGGGCTCGATCTCCAGAAGCAACCGATCGAGGCCGACGACCCGGACCGCGTCGCCCGCCTTGACCGGGGTGGCCCGATTGGTCACGGCCTGCCAGGCCACGTCGCGGATGCGGACCGTGCCCTCGGGGGAGACGTCGGTGATGGCCTCTCCCATCTCGCCGATCATCCATTTGCGGCCGATGGTCGGCGTGGAGAACCGGGTGCGGACCATGGACGGCATGCCGGTGTAGGTGTAGAGCAGCGCCCCCACGATCCCGGCCACCATCGTCACCCACGACATCCGGAGCCCGTCGTAGAGGAACAGGGTGCCCAACACGAACAACACCATCCCCAGCATCGAGTACAGGCGGGGGACGTTGGTCTGCACGTCGACGGCGATGGCGGCAACCGCGGCCAGGATCAGGGCGATGCCCCACCAACGCGCCGGCAGCACGGCCAGGCCGTAGGAACCGAGGGCCACGAACCCGGCCCCGATGATGCCGGCCACGCCCACCCCGGCGGTGTAGAGCTCGAACACGAGCAGTCCGAGACCCATGGCGAAGAACAGGTAGGCCACCTCGGGGCTGGCCACGGTGTGGAAGAGCTGGGAGGTGAGGGGCAGGCCGGTCAGCTCGTTGACGGTGACCGGGATGGTGCGGATCCCGGCCTGAGCCCCGCCGCTGCCGTCGCCGTCGGCGCCGCCGCCGGCCGCCACCGACTCGTCGAGGCACTGGAAGATCTCGTACCCCTCGATGTTGGTCAGGAACGGGCCGATGGCGGCGACGTCCTGGAGCGGACCGACCGAGATGCCGAGCTGGATCGCCTCGTCGGCGGTGACGACCGACGTCTCCAGGCGCTCGGTGGCGTCACCGAAGGCCGGGGGAAACGAGCCGGGCAGTCGGGCCGGGCCGGTGTCGCCGATGGTCGAACCGGCCGAGACGCCGACCAGGTCGGCCACCCCCAGCAGTTCGGCCGCCCCACCGGTGGCGGTGGCCCCACTCTGGCCGACCCAGATGGCCACCGTGACCGAAGAGTCGGCCAACCGGGTGGCCAGCTCGACGTAGTCGGGGTCGCTGAGCACGCTTCCCTTGGAGTTGAGCCAGATCACGAAGGCCAGGGCCCCGGTCTCCTCCGCCCGGTCGAGCTGATCGAGGAGGTGATCCTGGACGACCGGGTCGAGCAGACCGGCGACCTTGACGATCAGCACCCGCGACTCGCCGGCACCGACGTCGTCGGGATCCGACGGACACGAACCGAGGCCGTCCTGGGCCCCGGCGGGGGCGGCCGGACCGGCCACCAGGCCCGCAACGCCGATCACCAGTGCCAGCAGCAGCACCAACCGGCCGGCCACCGCCCCGAGCAGGGGTGCGCGAAGGCGGCGGGGTACGCTCGGCGTCGGTGTCTGCAACTGACTTCTTCGCTGCATCGCGGGTCCTCGTCGTGGCCGGTAAGGGCGGTGTGGGAAAGACAACGGTAGGGGCAACCATCGGCATCGCGGCCGCCGCCGGCGGCCTGGACGTCCTGCTGATCGAGCTCGAGGGGCGTAGTGCGCTGGCGGCGCCGTTCGCCTCCGGGAACCCGCCGGCGAACTCGGCCGACGACTCGGCCCAGAACCCGGCGGAGCAATTGCACTACGAAACGCGGCTCCTGGAGGAATCGGGCGGGGGAGGCCGCCTGCGGGCCCGCCGCATCACTCCCGACGAGGCCCTGCGCGACTACCTCGATCACAGCGGCCTCAGCCGCTTCTCCGACCGCCTGGCCCTGTCGGGATCGGTCGAGGTGGTGGCCACCACCGCCCCCGGCATCCGCGACCTCGTGGTCCTGGGCAAGATCCGCCAACTCGAACAGGCGGGCGAGGCCGATCTCATCGTGGTCGACGCCCCGGCCGCCGGCCACGCCGTGACCTTCCTCCAGGCCGCCTCGGGCCTGGCCCGGGCCACCCCCACCGGACCAGTCCGCCATCAGGCCGACCTGGTGCTCGAACTGCTCGGTGACGAGCGCCGGTGCCGGGTGGTGCTGGTCACCACCCCCGAGGAGACGCCGGTGGCCGAGACCATCGAGGTGGCCTACGAGCTGGAGGACCGGGCCGGGGTCACCCTGGGTCCGCTCGTGGTCAACCGGTGCTGGCCCGAGATCGACGGCCTGGCCGAAGCGGTGGCCGAGGCCGAGCGTCACCCCGGCCCCGGGGTCGATGCCGACCTGGTGGCGGCGGCGCGCTACCGGCTGCGGCGGGGGGCGGGCCAGCGGGCCGGCCTGCTGCGCCTCGACCACGAACTCCCGCTCCCCCGGGTCGAACTGCCCTACGTGTTCACCGACCGCCTGGACCGGGACGACCTGGGAGCCCTGGCCGACACCCTGACCGGCCAACTCGAACGCGAGCCGGTGTGAGCGGGCCCGACACCCCGGTGGTGGTCTGCCTCGGCGGTGGCGGGGTGGGCAAGACCACGCTGGCGGCGGCGGTGGCCATCGCCGCCGCTCGCCGGGGCGAGCGGGTGGTGGTGCTCACCATCGACCCGGCCCGGCGCCTGGCCTCGACCCTGGGCCTCGATCGGCCCGGGGACGAGACGCCTGGAGAGGAGGCCCCGGGTCTGGGCCGATCGGGGGCCCTGGGCAACGAGCCGATCCTGGTTCAGGGGCCGTGGACGGGGGAGCTGTGGGCCGCCACCCTCGACCCCGAGGCCACGATGTGGTCGGTGCTACGGACCCACGTTCCCGAGGATCGAGCCCGCCGGATCGTCGAGAACCCCTTGTTCACCACCGTCGTCCGGTCGCTGTCCGGGAGCAGCGAGTACCTGGCGGCCGAGCGGCTGCACCAACTGCACCACGATCCCCGGTTCGACCGGGTGGTGATCGACACCCCGCCGTCGCGCCACGCCATCGACTTCCTCGACAGCCCGGACCGGCTGGCCCGGTTCCTGGGCAACCGCCTCTACCGGCTGCTGCTGGCCCCCCGAAGCGTGCTGCGACCGATGAGCGCCGCGGCCCAGGTCGTCGTCCGCCTGACCGCCCGCCTGGTCGGGGCCGACCTGATCGACAACGTGGTGCGCCTCTTCGCCGACACCGACGGGCTCGACGACGGCTTCCGGCGCCGGGCCCGGGAGACCTCGGCCCTGCTCGCCGGCCCCGACTGCGGCTACCTGGTCATCACCACCGCCCAGCGGGAACCGCTGGCGGAGGCCCGCTGGATCGTCGACCGGCTGGGCGAGCGGCGTCGGCACCCCGCTGCGGTCGTGGTCAACCGCTGCCTCCCGGTGGCCGGTGGCCGCCGACCGTCGGGCCCCGATGACCTGGCCGGGCTGGGCGCCCTGTTGGCCAACTGGGACCAGCTGGCTCACCTCAACCGGCGTCAGCGTCGGCGGATCGCCGATCTGGAGTCGGTGCTCGACGAGACGACCGCGGTGTTGACGGTCGACGAGCAGTTGGAGCCGCCGATCTCGATCGCGGGCCTCGACCGGCTGGCGGAGTCGCTACCCGGTCTGCTGGCGCCCGCGACGTCGGCCGCGTCCGGGGCATCGGCAGCCACAGGCTCGGCCACCACCGCCACCGGCACCCCCGCCGCAGAGTGAGTGCAGGGCGGACCGAGGGGTCGGTCGACGGAACCGACCGGACGGGCCCCGGGGTCAGCCGTCGGTGCCGGCCCGCTCCTCGGCCAAGGCCTCTTCGGCCTCCTCGATGGTTTCGGTGACCGGCACGATGCGGTCGAACCCGGTGGTGTGGAGCAAGCGGGTCAGGGCCGGACGGGAGCAGGCCACGGCCACGGCGCCGTCGGCGTCCCGGGCCCGGCGGATCCCGCCGATCAGGGCGCCCAGGCCGGCAGAGTCCATGAACGGCACCTCGGAGAGGTCGATCAGGAGCTGTCGCTCGGTTGCCAGCTTGGTCAACGCATCGCGGAACGTACCCACGGTGTAGGCATCGAGTTCACCCGACGGACGGCACAAGGTGTAGTCGTCGGTCTCTTCGATATGGATCTCGAGCACGGGCCGGTCCTTCCCTCGAGCCATGGGCCACTGGTCACGATACCGATCGCACGGGCTTTCGACCGACACCGCACTAGCATCGGTGCCCGTGACCACCGTCCTGCTCGCCACCGATTCCGACCATTTGTACCTCGATGTGGACGCCGCGCTGGCCCGGGAGAACACCAATGTGCTGCGGGTTCGCGCCGGGTCCGACGTGCTCCCGGCCTGCCGGGCCAAGTTCCCCGACCTGGTGCTGCTCGACCTCCAGATCGGGAACATGGGCGGTGTCGCCACCAGCCTCGGGCTCAAGCAGGAGCAGGAGTCCCGCCGCCTGCCGGCCTTCCCCGTCGGTCTCCTCCTGGACCGATCGGTCGACTCGTTCCTGGCCTCCCAGTCTCGGGCCGACGGCTGGCTGGTCAAGCCGCTCGACCCGCTCCGCCTGCGCAAGCTGGCCACCGCGTTGTTGACCGGCGGCACCCACCACGAGCCCGAGCCGGTCGACACCCCGGCCTGATCCGGCCGCCGACCGGCCCGAACCGATGGGGAATCGGGCCGCCACGCCGTCGAAGTTCCGATACGCTCGGGGAACCACGGGTTGTGGCGCAGGTTGGTAGCGCGCCTCGTTCGGGACGAGGAGGTCGGGAGTTCAAATCTCCCCAACCCGACAGCGACACGTCGACGACGTGCACCGAGGCCCCGGTCCCGCCGGGGCCTCCGTCGCGTCCGGCCCCGTTCGCCCGAGTGCGTCGCGGGGCCTAGGGTCTCGGGTCATGGGGGACACCGTCTTGTACGAGCGGGATGGGCGCGTGGCGACCATCACCTACAACCGGCCAGAGGCCATGAACGCGGTCAACGGCGAGCTTCGTCGGGATCTCAACGCCGCCTGGGAGCAGTTCCGGACCGACGACGAGGCCTGGGTCGGGATCGTGACCGGGGCGGGTGATCGGGCCTTCTGCGCCGGAGCCGACCTGAAGGACCCGACCTCCTCGGTCGGCAACGACGAGCACTCGTTCTGGGAGGTTCCGAGCTTCACCTCGCTCGAGAGCGGCAAGGAGATCTGGAAGCCGGTCATCGCCGCCGTCAACGGCTACGCCCTCGGATTCGGCCTGACCCTGGTCGCCGCCTGCGACTTCGTGATCGCCTCGGACCGGGCCCAGTTCGGGTTCCCCGAGGTCCAGCTCGGGGTGCCGACGGTCCAGGGGGCGGTGCGCATGCCGGGTCGCATCGGCTGGCAGAACGCCATGGAGCTCCTGCTGCTGGGCGACCGGGTGGACGCCCAACGGGCCAAGGAGATGGGCCTGGTCATGAAGATCGTGCCCCACGAGGACCTGATGGCCGAGGCGAGGACGCTGGCCGATCGCCTCATCACCAATGCCGCACCCTTGGCCGTCAGGGCCACCAAGGAGATCGCCCGGCGCGGTCAGGAGATGGGCTTCGTGGAAGCCGTCAGATTCGGCGAGACGATGCGCAAGGTGGCGGCCGACACCAACGACGCCCGGGCCTTCCGGGAGGCGTCGGCCCAGGGTGGCCGCCCCACCTGGACCGGCACCTGAGCTCCACCCCTCAGCCCTGGCGCTCGGCCGAGAACCAGAGATCGACGGCGTCGGACCGATCCCGGGAGGCCCGCAGGTTCTCCCAGGTCTCGATGTCGGCCCCGGCGGGCATCCGCCCGTCACGGACCAGGGTGAGGGCCACGAGCTCGCTCCGCTGCTCGGCCAGACCCTTCATCTCGGCGCTCTCGGTGAAGTACACCACGATGGTGCCCCGGGTCACGGCGCCCTGGCCCAGCTGGTCGAGCCAGTAGGCCTTGCCCTCGCCGTCGGGCTCCCGGCCCAGCACGTCGCGGTAGAGCTGGTCGAGGAAGGCGGAGAACGACGACCCCTCGTACCGGGACCGGAACTCCTCCGACTGGGCGAACCACTCGGCGATCTCCTCCAGGGCGTGGCCGTCGGCCCGGACCTCGGTCCAGTACTCGATGCCGCCGATGTCGGGGTAGCGGAGGAAGAAGGCGAGATAGAGGCGGTCGATCATCGACACCGGCGACGCGGTGTCGATCTCGTCGGCCAGCGCCTCCCACAGGCCGTCCTCGGCCACGGCGGCCTGGAAGGCGGTCGATTCGTCGGCCGTCGGGTAGCGGCCGTGGAGGCGGTACCACAGGTGGTCGGTGAAGCCGTCGTCCCCCGGGGCGGCCGCCGGGGGCGGCTCCCGGTCGGCCGGCTCCAGGAGCAGGCGGGACAGGGCGGCGTCGACGAACGGGGTCGGGTTGAGATCCCGGGTCCCCCCGTCGGAACCGGGCTCGGCCACCTCGAAGTGGAGGTGGGCCCCGGTCCATTCGGCGTTGCCCGAGTCACCCAGGTAGCCGATGATCTCTCCCTCGCTGACCCGGACATCGGTCAGGAACCGTCCCCCGCTGCTGATGTGGGAGCACAGGCGAGCCGAGAAGACCTGGTGACACTCGGCCTGGCCGTCGTCGGTTCCGGGGGTGTCGTTGTTGAGGTGGATGTAGTGGTACTCCCACCCGTCGTCGTCGGTGAGTCGGAGCAGGCTGCCCCGGCCGTTGTCGAAACGACCCCAGGTGATGTGGCCGGAGCGGACGGCCACCAACGGCACCATCTTGGGCCCCATCATGTCGACCCCGATATGGGACCGGCCCCCGCTTCGGGGGGCGCCGAACGTGTCGGACCAGTAGACCCGGTCGACGTGGTCCCGATGAATCGGCAGCGTGATACGGCGGACCGGGGCGGCATCGGCGTTGGAGGCGATCAGGCCGTCACTCCAGGCCATGGCGGCGGCCATCAGGGCGATGGCCAGGGCGGGAATCGCTGCAGACGAGCGACGACGGCCCCTATCGGCAAGAGACATCGACGAAAGATCTCCAAGGTCGACGGCACGAAGGATGCGGGTCCTTCGACAATCGACTGGCGGCGGCGGAAAACTTGAGCCCTCTCCCTGAGGCGACCGAAGTCGCCCCCAGCCCAAGCTCGGACACTCTAGAGGCTCCGGCCCGACTCACCACCCGCCCGGGAAACTTTCTACCATCGGGCTCTTGAGCGGTCGCCTCGGGGTGACCGATGGGTTCCCGACCGTTCCGGCATCCGAACCCGGCCGCCGCACCGAAGGTGAGAGTGATGATCGACGAAGTGGTGACCGCAGTCCGACACGAAGGTGCGCGTCGCCTCCGTAACCTGCTGGCCGGCGACGAGTTGCTGACCGGCCCGGAACTGGCGACCTACGACGAGCCCGGGCTCTTCGGTCCGGCCAGCGTGGCCTGGCGGGTCCACGGCGACATGTCCATGCTGATCGGAGGGCTGCGGGCCCTGCTGCTGCAGACCCTCCACCCGCTGGCCATGGCCGGGGTGGCCGACCACTCGGACTACCGGCACGACCCGCTGGGTCGCCTCCACCGGACGGGGCGTTTCATCGGAGCCACCACGTTCGGGAGCCTCGAGACGGCCGAGCGGACCATCGAGACGGTGCGGATCATCCACGACCGGGTTCAGGGGACGGCCCCCGACGGTCGGGCCTACTCGGCCAACGACCCTCACCTGCTGGCCTGGGTCCACGTGACCGAGGTCGACAGCTTCCTCAAGGCCTACGACCGCTACGGGGTCGGGCGCCTGACCGACGCCGAGCGAGACCGGTACGTGGCCGAGGTGGCCGAGGTCGGCCATCGGCTGGGGGCGGTCGATCTGCCGGTGACGGTGGCCGGGCTCGAGGCCGCGCTCGACGATTTCCGGCCCGAGCTGCAGTACGGGCGCCAGGCCCGGCAGGCCATCCGGTTCCTGCTGGCCCCGCCCGTCCCGGTGGCCCTGCGCGGGGCCTACGGTGTGATCACCGCCGGTTCGGTGGCCCTGCTGCCCCGGTGGGCCCGCCGGAAACTGTGGTTGCCCCTGGCCCCCGGCGCCGACTCGCTCGCCATCCGCCCGGCGGCCACGGTGCTCACCCGGGGCCTGGGATGGATGATGACCGAGCAGGCCATGGGCCGCCGCGACGACCACCTGCTGACCTCGGCGAGCTGACCCTTCAACTCAGGCGGCCCGATCGGCGGTCAGACTCAGGCCGACGCCGGTCCCGTCGGCGTCCGACCCGATGTCCCACAGCTCGTAGCGGAGTCGGCGGTAGCCGGCGTGGTCGTCGACGATCACGGTGGTTCGACCGGCCTCCACGGTCGGCGCCAGCGCCACATCGGGGCCGATGGCCGTTTGGAGCGCGGCCAGGACATCGTCGACGGTGCCGGTATGGCGGTACTCGGCGAACTGCCGGAACACCCGGCCGTCGACCCCTGATCCGGAGGCGGCGTCGCTCGCAGGCTCCACGGCCACCGACGTGGTGGCAGCCAGCAGGACGCCGTCGACGGGCAGCGGCACCGAGGACAGGGCTCCGGTGTGGAGCGTCCACGGGTCGCCGGCCGCGCCCGAGCGCTCGTAGATCAGATCCACGGCGGTCAGTGTCTCGTCGAAGGGGAGGGCGTCGATGACCAGCCGCTCGGTGCCCCCGTCGGGCCCGTCACGGTGATAGACGGCGTAGTAGCCGTCGGTGGGTCCGCCGTAGCCGTCGGCGTCCACGTCCTCGGCCTCCCAGCCGTCGGCGGCCAGGGGGTCGACCAGGTAGGGCTCGAGTTCGCCGGCCCCGACCTCGACGTCGTAGCTGACCGACGTGACGGCCCGGGTCCCGCCGCCCTCGTCGGCCGGACCGTCGACCGGGCCGTCGACCGAGGCCGAGAACCCGACCACGTCGGCCAGGGGCGGCGTCAGGACCGGAGGGAAGGGCACGATGGCCCCGACCGCGCCACTCACGTCGGCCTCGGGCCCGAGCACCCCGGCCATGACGGTGGCCAGCTCCTCGGTGGCGGCCGCGGTCGAGGTGGCGGCCGCGGCGTCGTCGGCGTTGTCGGGGGCGACGTCGTCGTCGGCCGAGGTGCAGCCGGCGACGAGGAGTAGGGCGGCAATCGTGAGGGCGAGGCGTGCGAGCCGGGGGACTGGGAGGACCATGATCCACCTCCTGACCGTCGGACCACGGTCGAGGTTGCCCCGTGGTGATGGTACCGGTCCTCGCCACGACGCCGGTGTCGGCGTCAGCGTCGACGGCGACGTCGGTGTCGACGGCGGCGGCGGGGAGGTCGCCAGTAGGGTCCCGGGCCATGGAACTGGCTGCCCTGCAGGAACTGATGGACGAGCTCTACGGCGAGGCCGACCGGGAGCGGGGGATTCCGGCGACGGTGGCCTGGCTGTGCGAGGAACTCGGCGAGTTGGCCCAGGCGGTGCGCAAGGGCACCCGCGACGAGCAGCTCCACGAGCTGGGCGACGTGCTGGCCTGGCTGGCCTCTCTGGCCAACCAGCTCGACCTGTCCCTGACCGACGCCGTTGCCCGGTACGTGACCGACCCGCCGTGACGATGCTGCGATCTCGTTACGACGAAGTGGCATCGAGAAGCGCGTATTCGGGGTATCGGCCCTGGGACCGACCCTGATACCGATTGCAACACGTCGGTTGGGCGTCGATCGTCACGCCGAACCCGAGGCCGCGGGCCATCTGAGCTGTGGCATGATGCATCACCATGAGGGAGGGAATCGTCGCCGGTGACGCCGGCTTGGTGCACGCCGCCCGCCAGGGGGACCAGCGGGCGTTCACGGCTCTGTCCGAGCGGTGGTACAACGCGGCGTGGCGGGCCGCACACGACATCCTCCGCGACGAGGGGCTCGCCACCGAAACGGCCCAGGAGACCTTCGTCGTGGCCTGGAACTCGCTGGCCGAACTGGAGGAGCCGGAGGCGTTCGGCGGATGGGTCCTGGCGCTGGCTCGCCGGCGGGCCCAGGGTCGCCTCGACCGTGAGGGCCACGGCATCCCGCCGATCATCCCCGGCGTCGGGGGTGGCGGTGCGTCGTCGCCGGGCACGGCCACCTCGACGCCCGTGAACGGCGACGTCGGTTCGCCGGGGGTGGCCGGCAACACCACGCCTCCGGCCGGTGATGCCGGCAACGTGGGACTCGGATCCCCGGGCAACGCCGGCAACACGATCCACGCCGGATCCGCCGGCAACAGCGGTGGTTCGGCCGGCAACGCCGGCAACACGGTCCACGCCGGCAACAGCGGAGGTTCCGCCGGCAACGCCGGCAACACGGTCCACGCCGGATCCGCCGGCAACAGCGGTGGTTCGGCCGGCAACGCCGGCAACACGATCCACGCCGGATCCGCCGGCAACAGCGGAGGTTCCGCCGGCAACGCCGGCAACAGCGGTGGTTCGGCCGGTCACGCCGGTGCGGCCGGCCAACCGACGCAGGTCTCGGCCCAGGGCGCCGGTGCCGCCGGCAACGCCTACCCGTCGACGGTGCTCGCCGGTTCGGCCGCCTCCGCCACCTCTCCCATCCTGAGCCAGGAGCCGCCGCCCACCACGTCGGTGACCGGCTACCGGGCCGAGGGCCGGACCCCGGCCCAGGTCTGGAGCCGAACCCGGATCCTGGTCGGAGCGGGCTGTGCCGCCACCGTGGTCGTCGTGGTCGCCGCCGTCGCCTACCTGGCGCTCGGCGGATCCGACCCGGAGTCGGAGGAGACGGCGGCCATCGACAGCACGGCCGAAGAGGCCGCCGGGCCGGAGGCGGCCGAACCCGCCGCCGCCGAGGGTGGAACGGGTGCCGGAGCCGCCGATCCCGCCGGTGTGGGCTCCGGCGTGGCCGAGGGCGAGGGTCCCGCACCCACCGACGCCCCGGAGACCGCCCCAGAGGGCGGGGACGAATCGCCACCGCCGACCCAGCCGCCGGCCGACGACGCCCCCGACCCCGGCCCCGGTCAGCCTCCGGTGACCGACCCCGACCCCGACCCCGACCCCGGACCCGGATCCGGGCCCGACCGACCCGCCGGCCCCGGATCCCGACCCGACGCCAGACCCCACGCCCGATCCGGACCCGACACCGGACCCGGACCCGGACCCGACGCCCGACCCCGACCCCACACCGGATCCGGACCCCGATCCGGACCCCGATCCCGACCCGACCCGACCCGGACCCGGACCCCGATCCAACGCCCGACCCCGATCCGTTGGTCGACCTCGAGATCGGGGTCAACCTGATCAGCTCGCAGGAGGCCTGCGCCCGCAACGCCCGGGTGCGGACGATCACCTGGGCCGTCGACGGGACCAACGAGCAGGTCCAGTCGGTGCTCACGGTCAACACCCCCGACCCCCAGACCTTCCGCGGCACCAGCACCGGTCGGGCCCGATTCTGTGCGCCCGGCGGGATCGGCTACTCGGTCAGCGCACGATCGAAGACGGGCCAGGGCAAAGTCTCGGGCACCATCCCCCGGGATCTGATCATCGAGCCGAACCCGCCGATCATCCCGATCGACCCGATCACCCAGCCGCCGATCGTTCCCATCGACCCGATCACCCAACCCCCGATCCGGTAGGACTCGACGCCGGCCGACGGCCGACCGATCGACCTGGGCCGACCGGGATCAGCCTTCGGCTCGGACGAGCTCGGCGATCTGGACCGCGTTGAGCGCGGCGCCCTTGCGGAGATTGTCGCCGCTGAGGAACAGGGCCAGCCCGTGGTCGACGGTCTCGTCCCGCCGGATACGGCCGACCAGGGTGTCGTCGATACCGGCCGACTTGAGCGGTGTCGGCACGTCGTCGAGGACGACACCCGGGGCTCCGGTCAGGAGTTCGGTGGCCCGTTCGGGGGTGATGGCCCGCTCGAAGCGGGCGTTGACGGCCAGGGAGTGCCCGGTGAACACCGGGACCCGAACGCACACCGCCGAAACGGCGAGACCGTCGATGCCCAGGATCTTGCGGCTCTCGAACCGGAGCTTCTGCTCCTCGGAGGTCTCGTCCCGACCGTCGTCGACCAACCCGCCGCACCAGGGCACGGCGTTGTAGGCCAGGGGCTCGACGAACACGTCGGGCTGACCCAGGTCGACCGACGCCCCGTCGTGGGTCAGCTCACGGGCGTCCCCGCCCTTGTCGACCTGTTGAGCCAGCTCCTCCACCCCGGCCAGGCCCGAACCGGAGGCGGCCTGGTAGGTGCAGGCCACCATCGACACCAACCCGGCCTCCCGATGGAGCGGCTGGAGCACGGGCATGGCGACCATGGTGGTGCAGTTGGGGTTGGCGATGATGTTGCGGGGCCGGTCGGCGGCGGCGGCGTCGTTCACGTCGACCACGACCAGGGGCACCTCGGGATCCATGCGCCAGGCCGAGGAGTTGTCGATGACGACGACCCCGGCGTCGGCCACCCGGGGGGCCAGCTCCTTGGACGTGCCCCCGCCGGCCGAGAACAGGGCGATGTCGAGTCCGGCGTAGTCGGCGGTGGCGGCGTCCTCGACGGTCACGTCGGTGCCCCGCCAGGTGAGCGTCCGCCCGGCCGAACGGGCCGAGGCGAAGAGTCGTAGCTCGTCGACCGGGAAGTCCCGCTCGTCGAGCAGCCGTCGCATCACGCCACCGACCTGGCCGGTGGCCCCAACGATTCCTACGCGCATGCCCCCACGGTACGGGATGGTTGGCCACGCTCCCAGCGAATTCCGCCACAAGGGGTGGCGGCAGGCCCCGGGCGCAGGCCTACGGGACCGGCATGGGCCGGGACGGGATCAGGCGACGTCGAGGCCGTAGGCGGTGTGGAGGGCCTGCACGGCCCGCTCGACCTCGTCCGAGGCCACGACGCAGCTGATGCGGATGGCCGAGGTCGAGATCATCTCGATGTTGATCCCGTTTCCGGCCAGGGTCTCGAACATGGTGGCGGCCACGCCGGGATTCGACTTCATTCCGGCCCCGATGACCGACACCTTGCCGATGGCGTCGTCCGTGGTGACGAGCCGGCCGCCGAGATCGATGACGGGACCGGCCTCGAGGATGGCGACAGCCGAACTCACGCTCTCGGTGGGGACCGTGAAGGAGATGTCGGTCCGCCCGTCCTCGGCCACGTTCTGCACGATCATGTCGACGTTGACCCCGGCGTCGGCCAGAGCCCGGAACAGGGTGGCCGACACCCCGGGCTTGTCCGGCACCCCGGCCACGGTGACCTTGGACTCGGACACGTCGTGGGTCACGGCGCGGATGATGGGCTGTTCCATGGCTTCTTCCTGTTGAACGACGAAGGTCCCCGGCTCCCAGGTGAAGGCCGAGCGCACGTGGAGGTTCACTCCCTGGCTGTGGGCCACCTCGACCGAACGCATGGCCGGCTTGGGGCAGCCGGTGGCCGTCATCTCCAGCAGCTCGTCGAAGGTGATGGACGACATCTTCCCGGCCGCCGGCACGACCCGGGGGTCGGCGCTGAACACCCCGGACACGTCGGTGTAGAGCTCGCAGGTCTCGGCCGCCAGGGCCTTGGCCAGGGCCACGGCCGTGGTGTCGGAGCCGCCTCGGCCGAGGAAGGTCACGTCCTTGTCTCCCGACACCCCCTGAGACCCCGCCACCACCGGGACGATCCCGGCCTCCAGGGTCTCGGTGATCCGGAACGGGTTGACCTCGAGGATCTTGGCGTTGCGGTGATTGGTGTCGGTCAGGAATCCGGCCTGGCTCCCCGTGAACGAGCGGGCCGGGACCCCGAGATCGGCCAGCGCCAGGCACATGAGGGCGATGGCCTTGCGTTCACCGGCGGTGATGAGCATGTCCATCTCCCGCCCGGGCTGGTTCTTCGACACCCGGTCGGCCAGGAGCAGCAGCTCGTCGGTCTCCTTGCCCATGGCCGACACGACCATGGTCACCTGATCACCCCGACGGCGACACCGGGCCACGTGATCGGCCACCGCCCGCATCCGGTCGGGATCGCCGACCGAGGTTCCACCGAACTTCTGGACAACTCTTGCCACGGACAGTCACGGTAGCGGGCTGGGGATCGGGCCCGGCCCTTGTACCTTGGGTCGACGTGGGTACCGAACGACGAGCCCGGCAGAAGGCCAACCGGGCGGCAAAGCAGGAAGCGGAACAGAAGCTGGAGCGGCGGAGCCAGACGCGCCAGTACGTGATGGTCGGCGTGCTGGCCGCCGTCGGTCTCGGCGGCCTGCTGTTCCTGCTCTCGCTGACCGGGGGCGACGACGACGAGGCCACCGCCGCCACCACCAGCATCACGCTCAACACCTCGACCACCGCCACCACCGAACTGGTGCTGCCGGCGGTGAGCACCCCGGAGGCCGGCGGAGCCCTGGACGGGGCCCCCGACTGCCCGGCCGCCGACGGATCCTCGGAGCGGATCACCTCCTTCGGCGAGGCCCCGCCCACCTGCATCGATCCGACAGCCACCTACCGGGCCGAGATCGACACCACCTTGGGCACGATCTCGATCGACCTCGACGCCTCCGCAGCGCCCGAGACGGTGAACAACTTCGTGTTCCTGTCCCGGTACCACTACTACGACGGTGCCCCCTTCCACCGCATCATCCCCGGGTTCGTGATCCAGGGCGGCGACGCCGTGGGCAACCCCCTGGGCACCGGCAACCCGGGTTACGCCATCAGCGACGAGCTGCCCGACGCCGGGGCCTACCAGATCGGATCGGTGGCGATGGCCAACAGCGGCCCCGACACCTCGGGGAGCCAGTTCTTCATCGTGACCGGCGCCCAGGGCGAGGGCCTCCCTCCCCAGTACTCGTTGTTCGGCCAGGTCACGGCCGGGCTCGACGTGGTCACCGCCATCGAGAACCTGCCGACCACGGGCGGCGACCTCCCGACCGAGGAGATCTACATCAACTCGGTCAGCATCACCGAGACCTCCTGAACCGCCGCCCGGCCCGGCCCGGCCGGTCCGATCCCTAGCGTGAACGGGTCGGCGCCCGCCGCCCGTCCCGGCGGGGCCCCAGGACCAGCAGGGCGTAGGTGGCCAGCCCGAACCGGTCGGTGCGGAACCGGTCGATGGCGAAGACCTGGAACCCGACCGCTCGCAACTCCCGGGGCAGGTCGCGTTCGAAGTGGTGGCCATGGCGCCGGTGGAGCCACCGGCGGCCCACACGCTGACCGAGTCGGGCCAATCCGAGGGCCGGGACCGGTTCCACCGCCAGCAACCGCCGGGCGCCGTCGGCCTCGTCGACGAGGGCGTGCAGCTCGGCCAGGGCCGCAGGATCCCAGGCCTGCGACCACAGCACGCAGGTCGCCACCAGGTCGCCGACCGCCCCATCCTTCGCCGGGTCGCGGCCCGGGGCGCCGGCGCCCGGACCGGGCCGGTCGCCCAACTCCACCGCCGGGGGCCGGGCCTGGGCCCGGACGCGGTCCACGGCCTCGCTCAACGGCGCCCGGGCCGAGGCCAGAATCCGCCGCAACTCGGCCTCGGTGCGCTCCGACATCGCTGCGAGCGTACCGTGGAGCCATGACCGGCCGGAGCCGACTCCCCCACCCGGATGACACCCCGCCGTCGAGCTGGCACTTCCCTCCGGCGGCCGAGCTGACCGACGACGAGGATCTGGTGGCCACCGGGGCCGACCTGGAGCCCGGCACCATCCTGGCCGCCTACCGGGCCGGCTACTTTCCGATGCCGGTCGGGCGGCGGCGCATCGGCTGGTTCCACCCCAACCCCCGGGGCATCATCCCGCCCGGAGGGCTCCGGGTGTCGCGCTCGCTGCGCCGCTCGTCCCGGCACTTCACCACCACCATCGACCAGGACTTCGACGCCGTCCTGACGGGTTGCGCCGATCCGGCCCGCCCCATGGGCTGGATCGATCAACGTATCCGCAAGGCCTACACCCGGCTCCATCACCTCGGTTGGGCCCACAGCATCGAGGTGTGGGACGACGACGGCACGCTGGCCGGTGGCCTCTACGGCCTCGCCCTGGGGGGCCTGTTCGCCGGCGAGTCGATGTTCCACCGCAGGACCGACGCCTCCAAGGTGGCCCTCATGGCGTTGACCGAGCGGCTGGGTTCCCACCCCGATGGCCTGCTCGACGTCCAATGGCTCACCCCCCACCTGGCCACCCTGGGGGCCGTCGAGATCCCCCGCCGGCACTACCTGGAACGGCTCCCGGGTGCCCTGGCCCTGCCTCTGCCCGAAGGCATCGCCGCCTCGCCCGCCTTCGACCCCGGCGAGGGTGATCGGTCACACTAGGTCGGTGGCTACCGACGGGAAACCCATGAACGACGCGCCCCGGCCCCGGGACCGGCCCTGGATGATGCGCACCTACTCCGGACACTCGACGGCGGCGGCGTCGAACGAGCTGTATCGGACCAACCTGGCCAAGGGGCAGACCGGGCTGTCGATCGCCTTCGACCTGCCGACCCAGACCGGTTACGACCCCGACCACCCCCAGGCCGCCGGCGAGGTGGGCAAGGTCGGCGTGCCCGTGGTCCACAAGGGCCACATGGCCACCCTGCTCGACGGCATCCCGGTGGGCGAGATGAACACCTCGATGACGATCAACGCCCCGGCCGCCTGGCTGCTGGGTCTCTACATCGCCAACGCCGAGGATCAGGGCGTGGCGTCGACCCAGCTCCGAGGCACGACCCAGAACGACATCGTCAAGGAGTACCTCAGCCGGGGGACCTACATCTTCCCGCCCGAGCCCAGCCGTCGGCTCATCGTCGACATGTTCGCCTTCTGCGCCCGGCACGTGCCCAAGTGGAATCCGATGAACGTGTGCTCGTACCACCTGCAGGAGGCGGGGGCCACGCCGGTCCAGGAGATCGCCTACTCGCTGGCCAACGCCATCGGGGTGCTCGACGCCGTGCGCGATTCGGGCCAGGTCGAGTCCGACCGGTTCGACCAGGTGGTGGCCTCGACGTCGTTCTTCGTGAACTCGGGTATCCGGTTCGTGGAGGAGACCTGCAAGATGCGGGCCTTCACCCAGCTGTGGGACCGGATCACGGCCGAGCGCTACGGGGTCACCGATCCCAAGGCCCGCCGCTTCCGCTACGGGGTCCAGGTCAACTCGTTGGGCCTGACCGAGCCCCAGCCGGAGAACAACATCCAACGCATCGTCCTGGAGGCGCTCGGGGTCACGCTGTCGCGCGACGCCCGGGCCCGGTCGATCCAGCTCCCGGCGTGGAACGAGGCCCTGGGCCTGCCCCGACCGTGGGATCAGCAGTGGTCGTTGCGGATCCAGCAGGTCCTGGCCCACGAGACCGACCTGTTGGAGTACGACGACATCTTCGCCGGCTCCCACGTCATCGAGGCCAAGACGGCGGAGCTGATGGAGGCGGCCGAGGCCGAACTGGCCGAGATCGAGGAGCTGGGCGGGGTGTTCGAAGCCATCGGCGAGCTGAAGAGCCGCCTGGTGCTGTCCCACGCCGAACGGATGCGTCGCATCGAGGCCGGCGACCTCACCGTGGTCGGGGTCAACGCCTTCACCGAGTCGGCGGAGTCTCCCCTGGGCGGAGCGGATGCCATCCTCCGGGTCGACCCCGCCGTCCAGGACGAACTCATCGACGACGTGGGCCGCTGGCGGTCGGAGCGCGACGGGGCGGCCGTGGACAGGGCCCTGGAGGACCTGACCCGGGCCGCCTCGGGAACCGACAACGTCATGGCCCCCACCATCGCCCTGGCCCACGCCGGCGGCACCACGGGCGAGTGGGCCGACTGCCTGCGAGCCGTGTTCGGCGAGTACCGGGCCCCGACCGGGGTGAGCGGGGCGGCCGGCGTTGTGGCCGACGGCGGCCGGCTGCGGGCCCTGGCCCATCGGATGCAGGCCGAACCCGGAGGCCCACCCCGGATCCTGCTGGCCAAACCCGGCCTCGACGGCCATTCCAACGGGGCCGAACAGATCGCGGTGGCGGCCCGGGACGCCGGGATGGAGGTCATCTACGAGGGCATCCGCCTGTCTCCCGAGCAGATCGCGGCCGTGGCCCGGGACGAGGATCCGGACACCATCGGACTGTCGATCCTGTCGGGCAGCCACCTCGAACTGGTCCCGGCCACCATCGAGCGGCTGAAGGCCGAGGGAGTCGATGTACCCCTCGTCGTCGGCGGCATCATCCCCGACGAAGACCACCAGACCTTGCTCGACCAGGGAGTTGCCGCCATCTTCACCCCCAAGGACTACCAACTGGGTGACATCGTCGAGTCGCTGGCCGATCTGGCCCTGGCTCGACGGGACGACGCCGGCGTGCCGGGCCGCTAGATTCCAAGGGTGGGCCGCCGAGCCGGTGCGCGCTCAACGAGCGTCGTCCCGGTTCCGATGGAGTTGGAGAATGGGTTACTCGACATGACCACGCGCTTTGGGTACCTCGGAGCGGCCCTGGCCGTGGCCGGTCTCTGTCTCGGCATCGTCGGCCTGGCCGTCGACGGATCGGCCCTGAGCCTCCTGGCCGGCGTCCTGGCCCTCGGCGCCGGCCTGGCCTGCGTGGTCCTCGATCGCCAGTCGGCGTCGGCCCGCTGGGCCCAGGGTCTGCTGGCCGACGAGCTGACGGCAGCCAAGGCCCGGGCCGAGGGCGACACGACCGCCGAGCAGCGCGAACCCGAGGAACCGGTGCTGGTCGACGAGCCCCGGCTCGAACCCCGACCCCTGCCCCCACCCCGGGTATCGGGCCCGGCCACCGCCGACTCGCCGTCGTTCATCGAGGACGACCCCGACCCGTCGGCAACCGACAGCCTGATCGACCCCGTGACCGGCCTGTTCAGCGAAGGCTTCTACCGGGTCGCCCTCGACGGCCGGATCGCCGCCGCTCGGCGCCACCTCCGGCCCGTGGCCATGGTGCTGATCGAGGTCGTGCAGGGACTCCCCGGCGAGCCCGATCCGGTCGAGGCGACACTGGTCGGCGAGGTCATCAAGACCACCCTGCGGGAGGCCGACACCGCCTGCCGCCTCAACAACGGTCACTTCGCCCTCCTGTTGGAGGACACCCCCGAGAACGGGGCCATCTGGACCGTGGAGCGGATCCGCCGCAAGCTCCTGACCGACCACGACGGGTTGACCGTGTGGGCCGGTGTGGCCTGCTATCCGGCCCACGCCTTCGGGACCTCGGAGTTGATCGACGCTGCGGCCAAGGCCCTGGTCTCGGCCCGGGAGTGGCGTCAGGATCGCATCGAGGTCGCCACCGCGGCCGACTGACGCCGGCCGGGACGGTCAGCCCGAGGTGGCCACCCGGGCCCGGAGGGCGCTGAAGGCCATGGCGAAGGTGATGATGCCGATTCCGAACACGGCGGCCAGGGCCTGGAGCAGGTCCTCGACCACCCACCCTTCGGTGATGAGGGACCGCAGCCCTTCGAGCAGGTAGGTCACCGGGTTGTAGCGGGCGATGGCCCGGAGCCAACTGGTGAGGGCCTCCAGTGGCAGGAACGACGAGGTGAGGAAGGCGAAGGGGAAGAAGATCAGGAACGACGAGTTCACGGCGGCCGGGTTCCCGGTCCGGAGGGCGATGGTGTACGGGAAGCCGGTGAAGGCCATGCCCCAGGCCGACGAGAGCAGCAGGAAGGCCAGCAGGCCCAGGGGGCCGCTCTCGAACCGGACACCGACGATGAAGCCCACGATCGCCACCAGCAGCGACAGGCAGAAGACCAGCACGAAGTCGGCCACCATCATTCCCAGGAGCAGGGCGGTTCGCTTCACCGGGGTCACCAGGAGCTTGTCGAGGTAGCCGGTCTGGATGTCGGTCACGACCACGTTGGCCCTCGACACGCCGGTCACGGCGAAGATGATGGCCACCGGAAGCTGGAAGGCCTTGAAGTCGAGCGTCCCGTCGCCGAACCCCTCGGCCACGTCCTGGAGAGCCCCGATGTTGATGGCGTAGAAGAACATGGGGATGGTCAGGGCCGGAATGAGGGCCTCGGGCTCCCGCAACAGCGAACGCAGGGCCCGGCGGGCCACCGAGATCAGGTCGGTGAAGAAGCCGCTGGAACGGGCCAGGCTCATGCCCCACCTCCGGTGACGGCGCCGGTGGGCTCGACCCGCTCGATGCGGTGGCCGGTGGCGTTGAGGAACACGTCGTCGAGGGTCGGGGTGCGCAGGGTGAGGGCCGCGGCCCGGAGGCCCCGGCCGTTCATGGCCACCACCAGATCGTTGACCACGGACGCCCCGTCCACGGCCGACACCACCAGCTCATCTCGACCGCCGGACACGTCGGTGACGCCGTCGAGCCGCCGAACCTCGTCGACCAGCGTGGCCATGGGGGCCCCGTCGGTCTGTTGCAGGGTGACCACGATCAGATCGTTGCCCACCTCCCGCTTCAACGCCTCGGGGGTGCCCTGGGCCACGATGCGACCCTCGTCGATGATCCCGACCCGGCCGGCCAGGGCGTCGGCCTCCTCCAGGTACTGGGTGGTGAGGAAGATGGTCACCCCCAGCTCGGTGTTGAGGCGGCGAACCTCCTCCCACACCTTGGCCCGGCTCACCGGGTCGAGGCCGGTGGTCGGTTCGTCGAGGAAGAGCACCCGGGGCTCGTGGATGAGGGCGCTGGCCAGGTCGACCCGGCGCTTCATGCCACCGCTGTAGGTGCCGACCCGGCGGTCGATGGCATCGCCGATCTCGACGAAGTCGACCACCTCGTCGATCCGGTCGGTCAGGGTGGAACCCCGCAGGCCATAGAGCCGGCCCTGCAGTTCGAGGATCTCCCGGCCGGACTGCTTCTCGTCGAGGGCCGCCTCCTGGAGGGCCACGCCGATGGCCAGGCGAACCTGCTCCGACTGGCCCACGACGTCGAGGCCGAGGACCGAGGCCCGACCACCACTGGGGGCCAGCAGGGTGCACAACATGCGGACCGTGGTCGACTTGCCCGCTCCGTTGGGCCCGAGGAAGCCGTAGATCTCGCCCTCGGCCACGGTCAGGTCGACCCCGGCCACGGCCGTTTCCTCCCCGAACCGCCGCGAGAGGTTCTCGGTGACGATGGCGCTCACCGGCTCGACGCTACTCCGGCCAGCCGGTACCGGGCAGGATCGACTCGTTGTCGGCCCCGAGCGCCCGCCCGGGGCTCGTGATCCGGGCCGGCGTGGCCGACAGTCGGGCCGCCGGGCCCTGCATCGGATACCCGTCGGCCTCGACGAACAGGCCCCGGTCCCGGGCGTGGGCGTCGTCGGTCAGGGCGGCCATGTCGTAGACGGGGGCGGCGGCGGCATCGGCCTGCTCGAAGCCGGCCAGGGCCTCGTCGAGGGTCCGTTCCGCCACCCAGGCCGCCATCGCCGCCTCGACCTCGTCCCGGTGCGCCATACGGCCGCCGGTGGTGGCCAGCCGCTCGTCGTCACCCAGGCCGATCATGGTCAGGACCCGGGCCGCCACCGTGTCGGCCGAGGTCGACACCGCGATCCATCGATCATCGCTCGTCCGGTACGAGCCCCGGGGCACCGAGTAGGGCAGGCCCGAGCCGAGGCGCGGCTGCTGCTGGCCGCCCTTGAGCCACAGGGCGGGCAGCGGGCCCATGATCTGGAGCAGGCTCTCGATCAGGTTGACGTCGACGACCTGCCCGACGCCGGAGTGGAGGGCCACCATGGTGGCGAAGGCCCCGGCCAGGGCGGTCACCTCGTCGGTCAGGGCGACCGGGGGCAGCGTCGGGGGACCGTCGGGATCGGACCCGTTGAGGGCGGCGAAGCCGGACATGGCCTCGGCCAGGGTGGCGAAGCCCGGCCGATCCCGGTAGGGCCCGCTCTGGCCGAAGGCGGTCACCCGCACCACGACCAGGCCGGGATTGACGGCGTGCAGGTCGGCCGGTCCCAGGCCGAGGGCCTCCAGTTTCCCGGGCCGCATGTTCTCCACCAGCACGTGGGCCTCGCCCACCAGCTCCAGCAGGCGATCCCGGCCGTCGGGGCGGGTCAGGTCGAGCTCGACGAACCGCTTGTTCCGGTTGGCCAGCTTGAAGAAATGGGTCTCGCCGTCGTCGTCCCGCCAACCAAGGTTGCGGGCGGTGTCGCCCACGCCCGCCCGCTCGACCTTGATCACGTCGGCCCCGAAGTCGGCCAGGTGGCGGGCGATGCCGGGTCCGGCCAGGACGGCGGACAGGTCGATGACCCTCACGTCGGCCAGCGGGCCGGGCGGGATGGTCGGATCCGGGTCGTCGGACATCGGCGCGACCCTACCGGCCCGCCCCGACCGGACCAAGACGACCGCCCGTCGTCCGCCGGCCGGCCCCTTGCCTTGTCCGTCCCGGCCCGAACCGGCGGCCCCCGGGGCCCGGTCGGCGACCCGGTCCCGTCCCGGGCCGGGATCGGGCCGGGACGGGCGGGTTGCCGGGCGGG
This sequence comes from Acidimicrobiales bacterium, assembly GCA_965263455.1. Classification (GTDB taxonomy): domain Bacteria; phylum Actinomycetota; class Acidimicrobiia; order Acidimicrobiales; family SZUA-35; genus CADEDH01. The sequence goes on along the minus strand of CBDHHN010000004.1, from coordinate 2,654,476 downwards.
GTTACCCTCTGACCATGAGGGATCGGCCTCCCCGGTACGAGGTCGGGCCCGGCGACTCCGAGCTCGACGAAAGCATCCTGATGGTGCGCGCCGCCGGGACCACCCTCGGGGCGTCGCTACTGGCCGCCGTCGGGACCTCGCTCGTGGGGCTCGACGCCGTGGTGTCGGTGGGGGTGGTGCTGGCCTCGGGCGGCCTCGGATGTCTGGGTTCACTGGCCGCCGCCGCCCGCCGCCGTCGGCGGAGCGGTCAGGTGCCGCTGTCGGCCCTCGATCCGGCCGACGCCCAGCGGGTCCGGTCGGCCGGGGCCGAGGCCGAGCGCCTCCACCGCTTGGCTCGTTCGGCCCCACCGGGCCCGGTGGCCGAGCATCTGTCGGAGCTGGCCGACACCGCCGACGACTACGTGACGGCCCTCCGGGCCGCCCTCCACACCGCAGGCCCCCGCCCCCGGCCGGGGCCCAGCGGGTTGCGTGACGACCGCCTGACGGGGGCCATGACCGAGGAGGCCGACGCCATCGTCGCCCAGCTTCGGGAGCTGACGGCGGCGGCCGAGGACCTCCGTCGGGCCCAGCGACGAGCCCTGGAGCCGTCGCGGCTGGAGGAGTTGATCGACCGCACCCGGCGGTTGGCCGAGACGATCGAGGCCGAGCACCCGGCCCTCGATCCGGGTGGTCGGCGGCCCGATCCCGACCCTCACGCCGACGGCCCGGGCCTCGATCCCGGGCCGCCACCGACCGGCTGATCGGGGCTCCGAGCGCCGCACCCGGCGGGGCGGCCCCAGGCCCGGCCCGTGGCCTCTCGGCCCGGGTGAGGTAAAACTGGTGGGGTGCTGATCGTCGTGTCCCCGGCCAAGTCCCTCGACTACGAGAGCCCGCTGCCCACCGCCAAGTACTCCGAGCCGGAGTTGCTGGACCGGGCGGCCGAGCTGGTCAAGATCATGGCGACCAAGACCCCGGACGACCTGCGGGCCCTCATGGGCGTCTCGGCCGGGTTGGCCGAACTCAACGTGGAGCGCTTCCAGGACTGGGAGCGGCCGTTCACACCCGACAACGCCCGGCCCGCCCTCCTCGCCTTCAAGGGCGACGTGTACCTGGGCATGGACGCCGCCGGCACCTTCTCCGAGCGCGACTACACCCACGCCCAGAAGACGTTGCGCATCCTGTCGGGCCTGTACGGCGTGCTTCGGCCCCTCGACCTGATGCAGCCCTACCGCCTGGAGATGGGCTCCCGGTTGGAGAACCCCTACGGCCGCGATCTCTACGCCTTCTGGGGCTCGACCATCGCCGAGCACCTGCAGGAGGCCGTGGCCGCCAGCCCCGGGGCCAAGGTCCTGGTCAACCTGGCCTCCAACGAGTACTTCGGCTCGGTCGACGTCGACCACCTGGGCGCCCGCGTCATCACCCCCACCTTCCTGGACGAGAAGAACGGCCAGTACAAGGTGATCGCCTTCTTCGCCAAACGGGCCCGGGGGGCGATGGCGGGGTGGATGATCCGCAACCGGGTCACCTCGGTCAAGGGCCTGGTCGACTTCGACGACCTGGGCTACCGCCACGATCCGGAGCGCTCGACCACCGACCAGCCGGTGTTCATCCGCCCCGAGAGCTGACCCGCGGTGCGGCGGCCGGGACGGGCCGTCGACCAGGACCCTCAACCACGACGGACGGGCGGCCGATAGGGATCCCAGCATCGTCGTGACAGGAGGGTCCGTGGGCCACCGCCAACTCGATCCGCGCCTCGTTCTCGTGGCCGGGCTGCCCGTGGCCGTGCTCGCCGTCCTGGCCGGCTTCGCCCTCATGGTCGGAGCCGACGGGGGAGGGAGCGAGGCGGCCGACGCCCTCCGCTCCTTCGGCGTCCTCGGCTTCGCCGGTGCCGTACTCGGCGGCCTGCTCCTCGCCGTCATCGGTCCCCGGATCGGGGGCGACGCACCGGCCGACGATCGAGGCTCGAGCGACGGCTTGGAGACCCTGACTCGGGCCACCCACGAGCTGCTCGACGAGCGCCTGGGCGGCCTGACGCGGGCGATCTCCGAGAGCCGCGAGCCCCCCTCCCACCCGTCGTTCGGTCTGGCCGGGCTGCCCGGCTCGGCCGGGGAACTCGGTCGCCTCCTCGACGAACTCGACCACGGCATGCGGGAGCTGGCCGGGGTGCAGCGGGAGGCCGACCGCGTCCAGGTGGCCGATCTGGTGGTCAACCTGGTCCGGCGCAACCAGAGCCTGCTCGACCAGCAGCTGGAGATGATCGAGGACCTGGAGTCGACCGAGCAGCAGCCGGACCGCCTGGAGCGCCTGTACGGGCTCGATCTCCTGGCCACCCGGATGCGCCGCAATGCCGAGAGCCTCCTGGTGCTGGCGGGCTCCGAGCCGCCCCGCCGACGCAATGGTCCGGTTCCCGCCACCGATGTCGTCAGGGTGGCGGTGAGCGAGATCCAGCACTATGAGCAGGTCGAGTTCGGACCGGTCGACGAGGCCGTCATCGCCCCCGTCGCCGTGGTCGACGTGGCCCATCTGTTGTCGGAGCTGCTGGAGAACGCCGCCGCCTTCTCCCCGCCCGACGCCAACGTGGTGGTCGGCGGGTCGAAGACCGAGACCGGCTACCGGTTCACGGTGTCGGACGCCGGGATAGGCATGACGGCCGAGCAGTTGGAAGCGGCCAACGAGACCTTGGCCCGACCGCCGGAACTGAGCCTCGACCTGTCCCGCTCGCTGGGGCTGAACGTGGTGGGCCGCCTGGCCCGGCGCCACGGCATCTCGGTCGCACTCCTCACCCCGTCCTCGGTCGGCACCGAGGCCGTGGTCGAGGTTCCGGCCGACCTGCTGGTCGACCCCGACGCCGGGATCGGCCCCGACGTCGACGGCGCAACCGCCCATGAGACGGAGGCCTCGGTCGGCGTCGGCGGCGACGTCGGCTCCGCAAGCGGCGATTCGATCGGCGAGGGGGCGCTCCCCGAGCGGGCCGCCGCCGACGGCACGGCCGACACCGACCCCCTCGACGACGGCGTGGTCGTCACGCCCCTGGCCGTGCGGAGCCGAGCCCAGGACCCGGTGGTCGGCACCGGCACCGGTGAAAGCGCCGCGGCCGGGGCGGAGGCCGCCGACCAGGCGACAGCGGCCACGACCGGCGGCGAGGAGACCGACGGGGAACCCGGTGCATCCGACGCCCTGGCCCGGCTGCTCGGGGTCAGCCCCTCCGAGGTCCCGGCCGCGGCCCTCCGACCGCCGGTCGAGCCCGCACCGGCCGAGCCGGAGGAGCACCTGGACGACCCCGGCCCCGTTCCCGACAGCCTCGACGAGGCCGTGCCCACCGGGGCCGACCTGGACGACGGCATCCAGTCGTTGCTGGGCCCCGGCGGCGTCACCATCGCCCCCCGGGCCGACGACGGCGGAGCGGGCCTGACCCGCCGGGACCGGTCGGCCCGCTACGCCCCCGAGCGGGAGGGCCGCACCATCCCCGAGACGGGCACGGCGGCCACCGCCAGCAACCGGAGCCCGGCCGAGATCAGGGAGATGCTGGCCCGCTACCGGGGCGCCCGGTCCACCGGATCGAACCCTGCGGGACCGGACGGGGCGGACGCCGCCCCCGGGGCCGAGCCCGCCGGACCGGCCGACGGGGCCGCCGACACCACCGACACGAACGGAGACCGAGCATGACCGCCGCCAACGTCAACTTCCTGGTCAACAACCTGGTCGAGAAGGTGCCCGGGGTGACCGAGGCCGTCGTCGTCTCCTCCGACGGCCTGCCGATCGCGGCCTCCGCCGGTCTCGACCGCGACGGGATCGATCGGTTCGCCGCCGTTGCCTCCGGTCTCATCGGGCTGGCCTACGGCGCCGCCGGTCGCTTCGGGGGCGGAGCCGTGACCGAGGTCATCGTCGAGATGGAGAAGTCGTTCCTGTTCGTGACCGGTATCAGCGACGGCTCCCTGCTGGCCACCATGGCCGAAGCGACCTGCGACGTCGGTCAGGTCGCCTACGAGATGGCCGTGCTGGTCGAGCAGGCGGGTGAGGTCCTCACCCCTGAACTGCGAGCCGAGTTGCAGGCCGGTCTGCTCACATGACCGACCCCGGCTTCGCCCGCCGCATCCGGCCCTACGTCCTCACCGGGGGCCGCACCCGGTCGACGGTCGACGTCGAGCTGGAGACCCAGGTCCGCGCCGCCGAGGCCGGCGACGAGGGCGAGGGGCTGGGGCCGGAACAGCGTCGGATCCTGGCCCTTTGTCAGGTGCCCTGCGCCGTGGCCGAGGTGTCGGCCCGGACCGGGCTCCACCTCCAGGTGACCAAGATCCTGGTCGGCGACCTGGTGGCCGAGGGCCGCCTGACCGCCGGCGATCGGAAGGCCCAAAGCGACCGCCCAGACCTCGGCCTGCTGGAGCGCGTCCTCGACGGACTCCAGGCCCTGTGAGGGAGTAGATGACCGCATCCGTACCGGTCCCGGTCAAGATCGTCGTGTGCGGCGGCTTCGCCGTGGGCAAGACCACCTTCATCGGGTCCATCTCCGACATCGACCCCCTCACCACCGAGGCGGCCATGACCACGGTCAGCGAGGGGGTCGACGATCTGGGCGAAGCCACCGGCAAGACCTCGACCACGGTGGCCATGGACTTCGGGCGGGTGGCCCTGGGCGATGAACTCGTCCTGTATCTGTTCGGCACCCCCGGTCAGGACCGCTTCCACTTCATGTGGGACGAACTGGTCCGGGGCGCCATCGGGGCCGTCGTCCTGGTCGACACCGACCGGCTCGACCACTGCTTCCCGGCCGTCGACTACATGGAGCAGACCGGGGTGCCGTTCGTGGTCGGCCTCAACGCCTTCGACAGCGTGCTCCGCCACCACCCCGACGATGTGCGCGACGCGCTCGACCTGTCGCCCGACATCCCCCTCCTGATCACCGACGCCCGGGACCGTGAAACGGTGCGGGACACGCTCGTGGGGCTGGTCCGCCACGCCATGACGATGGCCATGGCCACCGCCGACGCCTAGACCGACCGAACCCACCCGGACCCGTGTCCGGCTCCGGACCCAAGGGCTCAGCTTCCCGACCCTCTGGCCGATGGTTCCAACCAGAACCGACGAGAGCCGAGGCGGGCAGGCGATGGGTGCAACGGTGAGCAGGAAGATGGGCGTGGCGGCGCTGACGGCGACCGCGGTGACGGTGCTGACGGCGGCACCGGTGGCGGCCCAGACGGTCGACCAGACCAACGTCAGGATCTTCGCCGACAACGCCTTCGTCCTCATGTGCGGCGCCCTGGTCATCTTCATGCAGGCCGGGTTCGCCATGGTCGAGGCCGGGATGACCCGGGCCAAGAACGCGGCCCACATGATGCTGAAGAACCTCCTCGACTTCGTCGTCGGGTCCCTCGGCTTCGCCCTCATCGGCTACCACGTGGCCTTCAACGGCGCGGCCTGGCTCGGGTTCGACTGGCAATGGGGCGGCCCCCTCGACGCCGCTCCCGGCGCCCCCAACCTGACCACGCCGGTCCACTTCTTCTTCAACATGGGCTTCGCCGCCGCTGCGGCCACCATCGTGTCGGGCGCGGTGGCCGAACGGGTCCGGTTCCGGGCCTACTTCGTCTATGCCGTCACCATCTCCACCCTCGTGTACCCGGTGGTGGTGAGCTGGGTCTGGGGCGGCGGTTGGCTGTCGCGGCTCGACACCCCGTTCATCGACCTCGCCGGCAGCACCGTGGTCCACGTGACCGGCGGCGTGGCCGCCCTGCTCGGCGCCATCATCGTCGGGCCCCGCATCGGTCGCTTCGCCGCCGACGGCACCTCGCAACCCATCCCGGGCCACAACCTGCCCCTCGGCATCCTCGGCGTCTTCATCCTCCTCCTCGGCTGGTTCGGGTTCAACGGCGGTTCCCTCCTGGGCGCCGATCTCCGCATCGGGCTGGTGGTGGCCAGCACCGCAATCGCCGCCGGTGCCGGCGGGGTGGCGGCCACCTTCACCTCCTGGCTCACCGTTCGCACCCCTGACGTGACCCTGATCGGCAACGGCGTCCTCGGCGGGCTGGTCGCCATCACGGCCGGCGCCGCCAACGTGTCGCTGTTCGGGGCCCTGGCCATCGGCGGGTTGGCCGGCGTGCTGGCCACCCACGGCGCCCTGCTCCTCGACCGGTGGCGTATCGACGATCCGGTGGGTGCCATCCCCGTCCACCTCTTCTGCGGCGTGTGGGGGACCCTGGCCGTCGGCCTGGTGGCCGACCCCGACATCGTGCCCGGGGGCGACGGGCCGACCGGGCTTCTCTACGGAGGCTCCCCGGCCCTGCTGGTGTCCCAGTTCCTGGGCACGGTCGTCATCTGCGTGTTCGTGGCCAGCACGGTGGGCGTCATGTTCCTGGTCCTCCAGAGCCTGGGTGTGCTCCGGGTGTCTCCCGCGGTGGAGGCCACCGGTCTCGACCTTGTCGAGCACGCCACCCCGGCCTACAACGACGATCTGGTCGACTACGGCGACGTGGGTGACGACTTCGGCTACGGGGAGGACGATCTCGGCTCCTTCCTCGGCGACCACGGCAACGCCGACGATGACCGCGACCGGTACGAGGTGGTCTGAACCGCGGGACCGACCGGGCGAGTCCAGGAGCAGCGATGAGCGAGTCCGAACAGGAGCGACGCCAACGGCACTTCGAGCTGTTGAGTCGGTCGCGCGATGCCCTCGACGCCGAGCGGGACGAACCGGACGCCCCGACCGAGCCCGTCGGCCGGACCGGCCCGGGCGTGCCCGGTACCGGGGACGAGACCCCGGCCGAGCGACGACGCGGCGCTGACCGTGCGGGCGACCGGGATCGACCGGCCGGTGATACGGGCGCGGGCCGGGCCCCGGCCCGCCGCTACCGGGGACGGTTGGTCCGGGACACCCGGGCCGACGGGCGAAGCGCGGGGCCGGGTGCCCCCGGGGCACCACGGGCCGCTCGTGGCGGCGGGCGGCGTGGTGGTTCGGCACCGGGCGCGCCATCGGGTCGAGCCGGCGCCCCCGGCCGGACACCGGGGGCCGGGGACGACGGCCTGGCCGACGCCCTGCGCCGACTGACCGACCTCTACCGGCAGGGCCTGATCACCAACGAGGAGTACGACCGCAAGCGCCGCGAACTCCTCGACCGGCTCTGAGGTCGCTCAGGCGGCGTCGCCGATCCGGTCGGGGGCGTCGCCCACCGACGCCGAAGGCGGGGCGAAGTGATAGCCCTGGCCCAGATCACATCCGGCCTCGGTCACCAGCACGGCCTGCGCCTCGGTCTCGACGCACTGGGCCGTGACCTCGAGGTCGTGCAGGCCGGCCAGGGCGACGAGATGCTCGACCACGGCGGTGGCCCGCTCGTCGGCGACCAGGTGCCGCACCAGGGCCCCGGGCACCTTGACCGAGTCGAAGGGCAGGCGGGCCAGGGAGTCGAGGTTGGCCGCGCCCACACCGAAATCGCCGGCGGCCAGGCGGGCACCCCGGGCCACCAGGTCGGTCAGCGTGCGGTAGACGTCGCGGGCGTCGAGCGACGGCGGGACCGGGCCCAACTCCAGGCCCACGGTCAACCGCTTGTCGATCTCCAGGGCGGCGGTGACGGCCTCGCCGAACAGCGGATGGCGGACCTCGTCGGGGGTCACGTTGAACCACACGGTCACGGCGGTGGCGTCGGCCCGCCGATCCCAGGCCGAGGCCGCGAGCAGGGCACGGGCCATGACCTGGCGACTCAGGCGGTGCAGGAGACCGGTGTCGACGGCCAGGGGGATGAACTCGGCCGGGGGGACGGGGCGACCGTCGGGGCGGGTCCATCGAGCGAACGCCTCGAAGGCCTCGAGCTCACCGGTGGCCAGCCGGTAGGCGGGCTGCAGCTCGACCCCGATGGCGGTGTCGGCCACCGCTCGGCGGAGATCGTCCTCCTTGGCCCGGCGCCGGTCGTGGCGGACCCGATGGTAGGGGTGGGCCATGAAGGCGCCCGAGCCGTCGACCCCGTCGGTGGCGGCCAGGCGGGCCGCCTCGAGCAGCAGCTCGGCCGAATCGTTCTCGTGGTCGAGGACGGCGGCGCCGACCACCGGAACCAGGTGGTGGTCGAGTCCGATCCCGGTCAGGGGCGGGCTGAGGGTGGCGTGGAGGGCGGTGGCCAGGGTCTCGCCGTCGGCCCGGCGGGCCAGGGCCGGCACCAGGACCACGGCCTCGGTCGGCGACAGCACCGCCACCCGCAACCCGTCGTGGACACCGCGCAGGCGATCGATCACCTCGTCCGGGAGTTCCTGGGCCCGGGCCACGTCGGCCGTGGTGCCCGGGAGCGGTTGGAACTGGATCCGGGCGGCCAGGACCGACGTGTCGGCGGCCCGGGCCCGGTCGATCTCGGCCCGGAGCTGCACCACGAACTGGGGATAGCTGCACAGGGTGCCGGCCGCCACCGAGACCTCACCCCGACGCAACCGCCGGAGGCCGCCACCGGGACGGATGGGTTCGAGCGGCTGATGCACGGACATGGTGTGACCCCTCCTTGGAGCAGGTGGACCGACGACCGGCCGGAGGGCGGTCCCGACCGGAATCGGCACATCGGCGCCCGGGGTTGAATTCGGCCTTCCGTCGTCAGGTCCTCAAGACCACATGGCGACAGCCGATCGTTCCTATTGCGATTACCAGGTGACGACGTCACCTGGCCGACCCGAGGCTGGACCATGCGCATCCGACAGAAACTGCTCGTGCTGATCGCCGCTCCCCTGCTGCTGCTGGGCATCGTGTCGGCTGTCGGGTTCCGCAACCAGAGCGCGACCATCGAGCGGGCCGAGGACGGCGGGGCGGTGACCGAACGGGCCCGCCGCATCCACCAGGCCGTGCTGGCCATCGGGACCGAGCGGCTGGCGGCGGCCGGGGCCGACGTCGGCCCAGTCGCCGGCTCCCAGGACCCCGTGGTCGCCACCGACCTCGCCCTCGACGAGCTGGGCCCGGAGCAGGCACCCGACGCCGCCGACGGGACCGACACCGTCACCACTCTCCCCGACGGGACGGTCGACGGCCCGTCGGCCGAGGCTGCGGCCGAGGCCCGGACCCTGATCGAGGTGGCCCGAACCGCGGCCGACGACGGCGGCCGCGACGGAGCCTACGGTGCGGCCATCGCCGCCCTGTTGGACGTCGAGCGCGCGACGGTGACCGACCTCCCGTCGCCCCGGACCTACAACCAGGCCCTCACCGCCCGACTGTCGGTCGAACTGCTCGACGCCTGGGACCGGGCCTGGCTCGCCTACCTCGACCAGCGGGGGCCGGTCGGGCCCGACGCCGTCCCCCTCTCGGTCGCCCTGAGCGAGACGACGGTCCTGCTCGAGACCCTGTCGGTGTTGGCCACCGATCGGGAGGATCCGACCCTGACGGTGGCGCTCGGCTCCGACTCCCTCGGTCGGCTGCGGGAGCTACGGGCGGCCGCCGTGAACGATCTCGGCCAGGACGAGGCGTCGCTGGTCGACGGTGAGGTGCTCGACGCCCTCGTCGCCTTCCGGGCCGAGTGGAGCGCGCTGATCGCGGCCCAGGACGCCGAACTGGTGGCCACCGTGACCGACGAACGGGCGGCGGCCGAGGCCTCGCGGTCCCTGGCCTTCCTCCTCGCCGTGGCCGGCATCGTCACCCTGTCGGCCCTGATCTTCGTGATCCACCGGTCGGTGGCCGACCCGTTGGAGGAGCTCATGGAGCGGGCCGACGAGGTGGCCCACCGCGAGCTGCCTCAGGTCATGCACCTGCTCCGGGCCAACCATCCGGTCGACGACCTGCCCGAGGCCCGACCCATCCCGGTCACCACAGAGGACGAGATCGGCGAGCTGGTGACCGCCTTCAACGACGTCCAGATCACCGCCTTCGACCTGGCCCGGGAGCAGGCCATCGGCCGCCGGAACGTGTCGGACATGTTCATCAACCTCGGCCGCCGCAACCAGCAACTCCTGCAGCGGATCCTGTCCCAGCTCAGCCGGTTGGAGCAGCAGGAGGAGGACCCCGAGACCCTGCGGGAGCTGTTCGAGCTCGACAACGCCGTCACCCGGATGCGGCGCAACGCCGAGAGCCTGTTGGCCCTGGCCGGGGCCCGCACCTCCCGTCAGTGGTCCAAGCCGGTGGACGTGGAGAACGCCGTCCGCGGGTCGCTGGGCGAGGTCGAGGGCTACGAGCGCATCGACATCACCCAGCTGGAGCCGGCCTCGATCCAGGGCAATGTGGTGGCCGACCTGACCCACCTGCTGGCCGAGCTGCTGGAGAACGCCCTCAACTTCTCCGAACCCGAGACCATGGTGCTGGTCAGCGGCCACCACGAGCGGGGCGGCTACCACGTCACCATCATCGACAGCGGCATCGGGATGTCGACGTCGGAGCTGGCCGACTACAACGCCCGCATCACCGACCCACCTCCCCTGGAGCGGGTACCCACCCGGTTCCTCGGTCTCTACGTGGTCGGGCGCCTGGCCGAGGCCCATGGCATCTCGGTCCGTCTGGCCGAGGCGCCGTCGCGGGGGGTGATGGCTCGGGTCGAGCTTCCGGCCGAGCTGCTGGGCGCGGTCGGTCCCGACCGCGACGCCGAACCGGCGGGGCGAGCCGGTATGCCGCTCGTCGACGAGGCCCTCCCCCTGCGGGCCGATCCCGACGACGACACCAGTCCGCTCGAATCGACCCACGACCTCGATGCCGAGCTGACGGCCATGCTCAGCGGCGAGCTACCGACCCGGCCCGGGACCGGCGAGCCCCCGATCCCCGACCCTCCGGCCCCGCCGGCGCCCTCGTCGGACCTGCCGACCCGGGGGACCTCGGCCCAGCTCCCGGTGCGAGGCGCCGAGCCCACGACCGGACCCGACCCGGCTCCCCAGCTCCCGGTCCGTGGCGCCAGCGCCAGCGCCACCGACACCGACACCACCGGCCCCCTGCCGATCCGAGGCGCCCGCACCGGAACCACCCCCGAGGCCGGAGCCGGCGCGCTCCCCGTCCGCGGTACGACCCCCCCGGCGACCGAACCCGAGCCGGTCGAAGCCCTGCCCGTCCGAGGCAGATCCGCAGAGACCACCCCCCAGGCCGGAGCCGGCGCGCTCCCCGTCCGCGGCGCGGCCTCCCCGGCGACGGAGCCCGGGCCGGTCGACGGCGGGGTCGACGGTGAGGCGGACGGCACGGCCGACGAGAGGCGCTCGGGCCTGGACCAGCGCCCGACCACCGACAACTCGGAGAGGTCGGCCGGCGACTTCTCGTCGATGATGTCCGCCCTCAGCTCCGGCATCAGTCGGGGCCTCAACGACAGCAAGAACCAGACCACGAAAGCGGAGCCCGATGACGACTGACCCCGACCAGTTCTCCTTCCTCCTCGACCGGTTCGTGGCCGAGACCCACGGGGTCGAGGACGCCCTCGCCGTCTCGGCCGACGGCATCCGCCTGGCGGTGTCGGACGGTCTGCCCGAGGCCATGGCCGACCAGTTCGGGGCCATCACCTCGGGCCTGGCCAGCCTGACCCTGGGCGCCGCTCGCTGCTTCGCCGAGGACAACGTCCACCGGGTCATCATCGAGATGGACCGGAGCTACCTGTTGATCGTGAACATGACCTACGGCTCGGTCCTGGGGGTGGTGGCCTCCAAGGAGGCCGATATCGGCCTCGTGGCCTACGAGATGACGCTCTTCGCCGAGCGGGTCGGGCGGGTGCTGACCCCCGACCTCATCAGCGAACTGAAGAACACGCTGGCCGTCTAGGAGCTCTTCGATGCCCGTCGACGACGACACGCCACCCCAGGACGACGACCTGGTCCGGCCCTACCTCATCACGGGCGGGCGCACCAGGGCCGACGTCGACGGGTTGCAGTTCGAGACCCTGGTCGAGGCCAACGGGGCCGCCCCCGACGGCCTGCGCTTCGAGGCGGCCCAGGTCTTCGCCCTGTGCCGCACGGCCACGGGGATCGCCGAGATCTCGGCCCAGCTCGGCATGCCCATCGCCACGGTCAAGGTGGTGGTGGGCGACCTCGTCAACAGCGGGCACGTACGGATCCACGACGACGCCGGGACCGCCCCCCAGGGCGACGCCCAGCTCATCAACCGGATCATCGAGGGTGTGAGGAGGCTTTGAGATGACTGCACGCAGACGCAAGACGTCGGCCAAGTTCGTGATCGCCGGCGGGTTCGGTGTCGGCAAGACGACCTTCGTCGGCTCGGTGTCGGAGATCGACCCCCTCCGGACCGAGGCGGCGATGACGTCGGCCGCCTCCGCCGTCGACGACACCTCGCAGGTGTCGACCAAGACCACGACCACGGTGGCCATGGACTTCGGGCGCATCACGATCGACGACGACCTCGTCGTCTACCTGTTCGGGACGCCGGGTCAGGAACGGTTCGGGTTCATGTGGGACGACCTGGTGACCGGGGCCCTCGGGGCCGTCGTGCTGGCCGACTCCCGACGGCTGGCCGACTCCTTCTACGCCATCGACTACTTCGAGTCCCGGAACATTCCCTTCGTGGTCGCCATCAACGAGTTCGACGGGCGCCGCTCCCATCGGCTGGAAGACATCCGGGCCGCCCTGCAGCTCGCCCCCGACGTCGCCGTCATGTACTGCGACGCCCGCAACAAGCAGTCGGTCAAGGCGGTCCTGCTCACCCTCTTCGAGTCGATCCTGGTCCGGATGGCGGCCGCCGGCGCCGCTCACTGACGACCGCGTCCGAACCGGTTCCCGTCAGTCGAGTCCGATGTCGGCCGGGTCGGTCGAGTCACGCAGTTCGAAGATGGCGTCGCTCACCGGGGGCACGGCCGAGGCCGCGGCCCGTGCCGCCCGATAGTCGGGCGGGCGCTTCTCCAGGAAGGCGGCCACGGCCTCGGCGTGTTCCGGCGTCTCGTAGGCCTGGTCCAGAGCCCGCAGCTCTCGACGCTGGATCTCCCGCAACGAGGTCTCGGCCACGTTCTCGGTCAGCAGGTCCTTGATCATGGCCAGCGACGACTGCGGATTCTCGCCCATCGAGGCGGCGACCGATCGGGCCACGTCGAGCAACTCCTCGGGCTCGACCAGGCGGTCGACCAGGCCCAGGCCGACGGCCTCCTCGGCCAGCAGCGTTCGGCCCGAGAGCATCAGCTCGCTGGCGTGGCCGAAACCGACCCGGAGGGGCAGGAAGTGGGAGCTGGCCAGCTCCGGCACGAGGCCCATCTTCACGAACCGCATGCTGAGCTTGGCCCCCCGGGCGGCCACGATGTAGTCCATCGACAGGATCTGGGTCAGCCCGACTCCGACCGCGGCCCCGTTGACGGCGGCCACCAAGGGCTTCGAGCGCCGGGTCAGCTCGACCCAGTCACCCACCCGGACCTCCTCCACCGCCTCGCCGGAGCCGGCCCCGAAATCAAGACCGGGATCAAGATTGGGATCGAGACCGGGATCGGCGGCCGGTCCATCGGCGGGGGTCGAGCCCACCCGGGGGTCCGCTGGCATGGCCGCCTCGACGGTTGCCTTGGGGTCGACCGCAGGGGTCGGAGGCGGGGGCGGAGCCGGTTCGTCGACCCGGGCCTGGAAGACCTCGGCGATGTCGGCCCCGGCGCAGAAGCCCCGCCCGGCCCCGGTGACCACGATCGCGCCGACGGCATCATCGGCGTTGGCCGCCTCGATGGCGGCGGCCAACTCGGCCCCCATCGTGTGGGTCCAGGCGTTGAGACGGTCGGGCCGATTGAGGGTGATGACGGCGACGCCGTCTGCGACCTCGGTCAGGATCGTGGTGTAACCCATGCCACATACTGCTCAACCGCCGTGACCAGGGCCAGCGCAGCGCAACAATGCCCAAGCGGAGGCGGCCGGCCGGCACCCGCTGGGACACACAGGCTCGGCCCACCGGCCGGCTGCGCCTCAGACGCCGGTCGCGTCGCGGCACCAGGCCAGGAGGGCCTCCTGGACGTCCGGTGCTCCGGCATCGCCGGGCAAGGCTCGGGGCTTGCCGCCCTGCACGAAGATCCCGCTCGGATAGTCGGGGCCGGAGGCGTTGAGGGCGTCGTAGACCCGTCGCGCTCCCTTCTCCGGCGTGGCGAAGAACAGGTTGCGAAGGGGCACGAGCCAGCCCGGCATCCCGGCGCCGCTGGTCATGGGTGTCTTGACCGCACCCGGTTCGGTTGAGCGGAACGTGACGGCCGGGTACTCCCGGGCGAGGGCGTCCATGATCGACGTGGCGGCGGCCTTCGACTGCACATACGGCCCGAAGAGCTTCTTGAACGTCGGGGGATCAGCCAGTTCGTCGACCGCAAGGGTCTTGACCCGGTTGATGCCCGCGAGGTCACGTGTTCGCCCATCGACACGCCGGCGTTGTTGACGAAACGATCGATGTGGCCGCGCTCGCGGAGCTTCTCGGCCGCGGCGGCGATGGAGTCGTGGTCGGCCAGATCGGCCTCGACGACGCCACCTCGGCCAACGGCCCCTGCGAGCTGGCCTAGCCAGGGACCCCCACCAAACCTACGGCCGCCAGGGACGGAGGCGGGCCCCCTCAGCAGCGCCCACCACCCCCACCAAACCTACGGCCGCCAGGGACGGAGGCGGGCCCCCTCAGCAGCGCCCACCACCCCCACCAAACCTACGGCCGCCAGGGACGGAGGCGGGCTTGGGCCACGGGGCGGTTCCACCAGCGGCCGCTGAACCGCCAGACCGGGTCGGCGGCGGGGGCGTCGTCGCCGGCCGGGGCGCCGGAGGCGGCCAGCACGGTGTGGAGGGCGGCGGCGATGGCGGCCGCCTCGTCCTCGGTCGGTTCCGGGGTCACGGTGTGATCGGGCATGTCGGTCCTCCGGGCCTAGAGCGGCACGTTGCCGTGCTTGCGCTTCGGGAGTTCCTCCCGCTTCGACCGCAACATCTCGAACCCGGCGATCACCTTGCGTCGGGTGTCGACCGGGTCGATCACATCGTCGACATAGCCACGCTCGGCGGCGATCCACGGGTTGGCGAACCGCTCCTTGTACTCCTCGATGAGTTCCGCCCGCCGGGCCTCGGGATCGGCGGCGGCCTGGATCTCGCGGCGGTAGACGATGTCGGTCGCCCCCTCGGGGCCCATGACGGCCAGCTCGGCCGACGGCCAGGCGAAGCTCAGGTCGGAACCGATGCCCTTGGAGTCCATCACCACGTAGGCCCCGCCGTAGGCCTTGCGGGTGATGACCTGGATCCGGGGGACCGTGGCCTCGCAGTAGGCGTAGAGCAGCTTGGCCCCGTGGCGGATGATGCCCCCGTACTCCTGATCGACGCCGGGCAGGAATCCGGGCACGTCGACGAAGGTCAGCAGGGGGATGTTGAAGGCGTCACAGGTCCGAACGAAGCGTGCCGCCTTGGACGAACTCTCGATGTCGAGCACCCCGGCCAGCACCATCGGCTGGTTGGCCACCACGCCCACGGTGTGGCCGTCGAGGCGGATGAAGCCGCAGACGATCGACTTGGCCCAGTTGGCGTGGTACTCCATGAACTCGCCGTCGTCGGCCACCTCGGTGACGACCGTCTTCATGTCGTAGGGCATGTTGGGGCTCGGGGGCATGACGTCGACCAGGGCCGGGCAGCCCCGGTCCGGGTCGTCATCGGGCTCCTGATGAGGGGCCATCTCGATGTTGTTCGACGGCAGGAACGAGAGCAGGTACTTCACGTCGTCGAGCACCGCCTTCTCGTCGGCTCCGACGAAACAGGCCACGCCGCTGCGGGACGAGTGGCTCCCGGCCCCGCCCAACTCCTCGAGAGTGACCTCCTCACCGGTCACCGTCTTCACCACGTCGGGCCCGGTGATGAACATGTGGGAGGTCTCCCGAACCATGAACACGAAGTCGGTCATGGCCGGTGAGTACACGGCGCCGCCGGCGCACGGACCCATGATCACGCTGATCTGGGGGATGACGCCCGACGCCTGGACGTTGCGGTAGAAAATGCCGCCGTAGCCGTCGAGGCTGACCACGCCCTCGGGGATCCGGGCCCCGGCGCCGTCGTTCAACCCGATGCAGGGGGCGCCGACCGACAGGGCCAGGTCGAGCAGCTTGTGGATCTTCTCGGCGAAGACCTCCCCCAGTGAGCCACCCGAGATGGTGAAGTCCTGGGAGAACACGAACACCTTGCGGCCGTCGACGGTGCCCCACCCGGTGACCACGCCGTCGGTGTAGGGCCGGTCGGCGGCGTCGGGATGCCGGGTCCGGGCCAGCATGTCGAGTTCGTGGAACGAACCCTCGTCGAGCAGATACTCGATCCGCTCGCGGGCCAGCATCTTGCCCTTCTCGTGCTGACGCTGCACCGCCCGCTCGGGGCCGGCGTGCAACGCCTCGTCCTTGCGCTTCTCGAGATCCGCGATCCGCTCGCTCAGAGGATGGTCTGCCACGACGGGCCAGGGTATCCGGCCCCGCCCGGGAGGGCCCAAGCCACCCGGGCGACCTGTCACACCCGGTCCCTACACTCGCCCCATGAGCGACGAGTTCTGGGATGTGGTCACCCCCCTGCGGGCCGAGGGTCTGCTCGAGGAGGGCACGATCATGAGCAGCGCCTGCGTCCGGAGCCCGGCCGGGGAGTTCGTGGCCATGCCCCACCACAAGGGGCCCGGTCTGGTCGTCAAGCTCCCGAAGGATCGGGTAGAGGCCCTGATCGCCGAGGGCACCGGCCAGCCCTTCGCCCCGGCGGGCAAGGTGTTCCGGGAGTGGGTCCTGATCGAGGCGTTCGATGAGAAACGGTGGGAGGGGCTGCTGCGGGAGTCGATCGACTTCGTGACCTGAGCCGACGGACGCCTCAGGTCAGGACGGGCGGAAGTCCGTCGGCGTCCGGAGGTTCCGACCGCGCCGGAGGCCTCAGCGCCGATGTGGGGGCGGCCTCCGGGTTGGTGGCCATCAACACCATCAGCTTCTGCCAGATCTTGCGGGACAGACCGGAGGTCAGCGTCTCGATCTCGTTCACCGCGGCCAGAACCGCCGGGTCGTCGAACCGTTGGGCGATCATGGCCGCCCCCTTGGCCGACAACGACAGCAGCTCGGAGCAGTAGTCCAGGTAGCGGCCCAGGTCGTAGGCGTCCATGGTCGACTTGGGCGACGACGCCGTATTGCGACCGGCGGTCGATGCCAGGCGCTGCGGATCCTTGGTCAGCTGCATCATGTCGATGACGTGGGCGAAGGAGCGGATCTCGTGCAGCTCCTTCAGGGCTCGCCCGCGCTTGATCCTGGTGTCGAGCGTCGACAGGAAGGCCAGACCGGCCCCGGCCAGGATCAGATCGTTCACCGCGGCCTGCACGAACTGGACCCAACCCACCAGCGACATCTCGATCGGTTCCGACACCTCGATGGGAGCCGCCGCCACCCCGATGGTCACGATCAGGGCCAAGGCGGCGTAGAGCCAGCGGATCCACCAGATGGGTTCGGTGATGGCCACGGCCCGGGCCCGGAGCCGCACGATGAGCTCGGTCAGCTCAGCCCCCCGCCGCTCCAACCCGGAGCCGGGGAACCGCTCGCCGATCCGCCGGTGCAGGCGTTCGGACGTCTCGGTCAGCACGTCGCCGTCGAGCTCGACCAGAGGCACGCCCACAGTATGGTCGCCGGGATCGCCGATCGCCGGTCGGTCCCCTCCCCTACCATTGCGTTCGTGGATCTGCCCGTTCGACCCCCGGTGAAGCCGATGCTGGCCAAGGCGGTCGAGGGCATCCCCGACCGGACCGACCTCGTGTTCGAGCCCAAGTGGGACGGCTTCCGCTGCATCGTGTTCCGCAGCGGCGACGACGTGGAGCTCGGAAGCCGCAACGAGCGGCCCCTGACCCGCTACTTCCCCGAGATGGTCGACCCCATCCGGGCCATGACCCCCGAACGGTGTGTGATCGACGGTGAGCTGATCGTGGCCGCCGACGACAAGCTGGCCTTCGAGGCCCTCCAGCAGCGGATCCACCCGGCGGAGAGCCGGATCAACATGCTGGCCGAGCAGACCCCGGCCGCCTTCATCGCCTTCGACCTGCTGGCCGTCGGCGACGACGACCTGCGGGCCGAGCCCTTCGCCCACCGGCGGGCCCGCCTGGAGGAGATCCTGGCCGGGGCCGAGCCGCCGCTCCACCTCACCCCCACCACGACCGACCACGAGGTGGCGGCCGAGTGGTTCCGGGTGTTCGAGGGCGCCGGGCTCGACGGGCTCATCGCCAAGCCGCTCGACGACCCCTACGTCGAGAACAAGCGAACCCAGCTCAAGGTCAAGCACGTGCGGACCGCCGATGCCGTGGTCGCCGGGTACCGCTGGCACAAGGACGGCAAGGGCGTGGGCTCATTGCTGCTCGGGCTCCACAACGACGAGGGCAGGCTCCAGCACGTGGGGGTGGCCGCCAGCTTCACGGCCAAGCGCCGGGCCGAACTGGTCGACGAACTGGCCCCCCTGACCGACGGGGCGCTGGAGGCCCACCCATGGCGGGCCTGGGCCGAGGCCGACGCGCATCGCGAGGGGCGGATGCCCGGCGCACCCCACCGGTGGAACGCCCAGAAGGACCACTCATGGGTCCCGCTCAGGATCGAGCGGGTGGTGGAGGTCAAGTACGGGAGCACGCTCGGGGGCCGATTCCGCGAGGTGACCAAGGTGCTGCGGTGGCGGCCCGACAAGACCCCGCCGGAATGCACGTTCGAACAGCTGGACGAACCGCTGCCGGTGGGGTTGGGCGTCGTCCTCGACGCCCAACCCCACCGTTCCTAGCAGTTTCCGCCGGGTCGCAGATCTCCCGATGGCGAGTGCTCGTGCGGGGCACCCGTGTACGCGAACAGCCGCTGTACCACTCACGTACCGACGGGTAAGTCGTTGTCGCGAGGCCAAAAGTTCCCTGTGTCAACAAACTGACACACTCTTGCTGTACCAGCGGGTTCCCGTCACCTACTCTGCGAGCCGGGCAGGGGCCGGCCACCGGCGGGCCGGGGACACACGGGAGCGGGATCATGATGGTGGCCAGCGGGTTCGACGCCGCGTTCAACGAGTGGTTGACCGATGGGATCACCTCGACGCTGCTGCTCGTCGTGGCCAGCCTGGTGCTGCTGGCCATCACCCTCCGCCTGGTCCGCTGATCGACACCGGCGGCCTCGGACCCCGAACCGACTCCGGGGCCGACCGCCGCCGTCTAGCGTGGGTCCCATGGCAGGCGACCACACCACGTTGGAGCTGGCCGGGCGGGAGGTCAGGATCTCCAACCCCGACAAGGTCTTCTTCTCCAAACGGGGGGAGACGAAGCTCGATCTGATCGAGTTCTACGTGGCCATCGCCGAGCCCCTGCTGCGAGCCATGGGCGACCGACCGACCCTGATGCAGCGCTTCCCGGACGGGGCGTCGGGCAAGTCGTTCTTCCAGAAGCGGGTGCCCAACGGAGCCCCCGACTGGCTGCGGACCGCCACCATGAGCACACCCAACGGCACCACGTCCAACGCCCTGGTGGCGGCCGACATCGCCCACCTGGCCTGGGCCGTCAACCTCGGCTGCCTCGGGTTCCACCCGTGGCCCCTGCGAGCCTCCGATCCCGGATTCACCGACGAGCTGCGCATCGACCTCGACCCCTCCCCCGGCATCGACTTCGACGACATCCGGCAGGCCGCGTTCGCGGTCAGGGAACTCCTCGACGAGCTGGGCCTACCCTCGTTCCCGAAGACCACGGGCAGCCGTGGTCTGCACGTGTTCGTCCCGCTGCAGCCCCGCTGGGACTCCTACCAGGTCCGCTCGGGGGCGGTGGCCCTGGCCCGGGAACTCGAACGCCGCCACCCGACCACGCTGACCGCCGCCTGGTGGAAGGAGGAGCGCGGGACCCGGGTGTTCATCGACTTCAACCAGAACGCGCCGCACAAGACGGTCTTCGGGGCCTGGAGCGTGCGGGCCCGGGTCGGGGCCCAGGTCAGCGCCCCACTCCGGTGGGACGAGGTGGACGCGGTTCATCCCGACGAGCTGACACTGCCCGTCGTCCGGGCCCGCTACGAGTCCGACGGCGACCCGTGGGCGGCCAAGGACGACGGCGCGGCGTCGCTCGATCCCCTCCTGGCCATGGACGAGGCCGATCGGGCCGCCGGACTGGGCGACGCCCCCTGGCCCCCCGTGTACCCGAAGATGCCGGACGAGCCGCCCCGGGTCGCGCCCAGCCGGCGGGCGGGCGCCGCAGCCCAACAGGGCTGAGGGCCGGACCCGCCCGCCCCGGCACCACCCCCACACGGAGGAGCGGCCGCCGGAGGCCGAGGGCCGGCCGGGTCAGCAGTCCCGTTCGAGGGTCCGGGCCTCGATGTGGCCCAGCCACTCCCGCACGATCCGGAACCCACGGTCGGGTGGCGACACCCGGTTGGGGGCGGCGACCGCCGCCACCTCCCCCTGGAAGCAACGGTCGAGCCGCAGGGTGGCCCGACCCACGTGATAGTCGGTGGTTACGAGGACCAGCCGGTCCCACCCCCGTTCACGGGCCAGGGCCCCGATCGCCGCGGCCTCGCCCCCGGTGTCGTTGCGCTCGGTCGGCGGGCACAGCACCTCGACCCCGGGGACCCCACGCCGACACAACCGGTTGGCCCCCCGGAGAGTGGTGTTCGTCCCGTTGGGGATGACCAGGGTGGTGGCCACGCCGGCATCGATCAGGTCGAAGGCGGTGTCGAACCGTTCGCCTCGACCGCCGATGAAGATCACGACGGCGTCCGCCTCGCCGGCGTCGACGGCCGGGGCGTCCTGGGGCCGCAGGACCCAGGCCCACAGGGTCAGGGCGAAGACCGCCAGCCCGCCGACGCCGAGCGCGACCAGTAGCCCGGCCGCCGCCACCAGCCGGGAGGGGCGGCGTCGGGCCTGCGAGGCGCCGGTCTCGGCGGGGGCGGAGGTCTCGGTCACGGGGCCAGGGGGCGGAGCCGGCCGGTGCGGGCGGTGAAAGCCGCGACCTCGGCCGCCAGGGCGTTGCGCACGGCGAGCACGGCGGGGCGTTCGGCGCTGGCGGTGCGGTGGATGAGCTGGATCCGCCGGCTCCAGGGTCGGTCGAGTTCGATGGTGCGGACCCCGGCCGGGACGTCACCCAGTGCCAGTTCGGGGACGATAGCCACGCCGTGACCGGCGGCCACCAGGGTGAGCGTGATCGAGAAGTCGTCCAACTGGTGGACGATGTCGGGCTCGAATCCGGCCTGATGGCACACCGCCAGCTCGCACCGTCCGCAACTCCCGGACGTGGGCGACGTGATGAAGGGCCGTTCGGCCACCTCGGACAGGGCGACCCGGGGCCCGGGGAGCGGGTCATCGTGGGGCACCACGAGCCGGTAGGGGTCGTCGGCCAGGTCGAAGCGGACGAGATCCCGGCGGGGCGGCATGGGGGCGACCGGGTAGTCGAGGCCGAGGGCCAGGTCGGTGTCGCCGTTGGCCACGGCGTCGATGGCCCGGTCGGGCTCGATCTCGCGGGTCCGCAGCCGGAGTTGCGGATGGTCGGCGGCCAGGCGGGTCAGGACCGGCACCAACAGGGTCGAGGCCACCGACTCGTAGACCGAGAGCCGGATCTCGCCCCGGGCCTCGTTGACGACCCGCTCCATCGCGGCCTGGGCCGACTCCAGCCCCCGGAGCAGGCTCTCGGCGTGCACCACCAGCTCACGGCCGGCGTCGGTGAGTCGCACGTTGCGGCCCACCCGCTCCAGCACGGCGACGCTGGTGGCCTTCTCCAGGCCGTTCAACTGTTGGGACACGGCCGACGACGTGTACCCGAGCGACTGGGCAGCGGCGGCGATCGTGCCCAGTTCGGCCACCTCCCGCAGCATGCGGAGCTGTTGCAGGTTGATGTCCACGACCGCCTCCCGAACCTCCGAACCGTAAGTGAAGCTTACCAATGGAACGCGACATTGATCGCTTTTACTTGATGGTCGGTGGCAGGAGGATGGCTCCATGGACCCGATCATCAACCACGTCATCAGCCGTTCGAACCGTACCCCGTCGTCCGCGGCGCGGGAGGTCGGCCGCCGCCGGCGCCCGACCCGACCCCGCAACCGCGGCCTGGCTCGGCTCCTGCGCCGGCCGGCGTCCGTCGGTTCCCACCCCGAGGCCGGGAGGTCCGACCGTGTGGCATGAGCGTTGCACCCACTGCGGGCGGGCCCAGCTGTTCGGGGTCCACCAGGTGGTCGCCGTGGCCGAAGCCGAGCACGGCGCCGTGTCGGTCACCTGGCGCTGCCCGAACTGCCGCGGTCACAACCGGCTCCTGACCGGTCGCCGAAGCGCCCCGCCCAATGCCGCCTAGAACCCGAAGCGCCCCGCCCTGGGCCGCCCAGAGCCCGGGCCGCGGCCGACCGGCGCGGGTCGGGCCGTCGGGCCCGGAGCCGGGTGCGGCTAGAGCCGCTTCTCCATCATCCCGACCCGGTGGTCGTCGCCCCCGTAGGGGCTGACCTGGGCCACGAGGTCGAAGCCGAACAACTCATGGAACCGGAGCGACCGGGGATTGGGGGGCACGGTGTTGACCTCGGCGCACAGGAGGTCACGCCCCCCGTCCCGGACCCAGGCCTCGAACGACCGGTACAGGGCCGGCCCCCAACCGGCGCCCCGGTGGGTCTCGTCGATGGCGATGCGATCGACGTAGGCGAACCGCTCGTGGCGGTCGGCGAACCACCGGAAGTTGGGGCTGCCGTACGGGGCCTCCTCGGTCAGGCCGATGAGGAACCCGGCGATGGCCCCTTCGACGTCGACCACCTCGAAGAAGGGGGCCCACTCCTCGAATCCGGCCAGCTTGGCCTCGTCCATCTCCCCCACCTCGGGCACGTTGGCCGCGTTGAGGGCCAGGACCCGGCCCCGATCCGCTTCGGTGTATTTCCGGATCAACGTCGGGCCTCCGCCAGTCGATGGAGACGACCGGGCAGATCGTCTGCGTCCAGCAATCGAACCACGTCGTCGAGATCGTCGGTTGGACCACGCCAGCGGAGTTCGTCGACCTCCGTGATCGTCGGCGCGTCGACCTCGAGGGTGGCCAGACGGCGGTAGAGAAGGGCCTCGTCGAGGTGGTCGGCCAGCGTCCGGGCCAGCTTGGCCCCGCCCCGTACCGTGATGTCCCACTGGCCGGCGGCGGGCGGGATGGCCTCGATGTGGCCGTAGCGACCGAGCACGGCGGCCGTCGACTTGGCCCCCCATCCCGGCAGGCCCGGGAACCCGTCGGCCGAATCGCCGACCAGGCCCAGGTAGTCGGGGATGGACTCGGGTCGCACCCCGTACTTGTCGACCACGTCGGCCACGTCGAGAATCTTGTTGTTCCGACGGTCGAACTGGACGACGCGGCCCGCCCGCACGCACTGGGCCAGATCCTTGTCAGGGGTGCAGAGCAGGACCCTGCTCACCCGCTCGTCGGCCGCGGCCACGGCGGCCAGGGACGCCATGCCATCGTCGGCCTCGTAGGTGACCATGGGGAAGGTGGCCACCCCGATGGCGGCCAACCCCCGCTCCAGGGGACCGAACTGGGCCAGGATCAGGGGGTCGAGACCCTCACCCGTCTTGTAGCCGTCGTAGAGCTCGTTCCGGAACGACTCGATCACGTGGTCGGTGGCCACACCGATGTGGGTCGCCCCCTCCTCCAACATGGCCACCGTGCCCCGGACCACGGCCCGGGCCCCGCCCACCTCCAGCCCGTCACCATTCGGATGGGAGGGGCGGGCGAAGAACTGGCGAAACAGCTCGTAGGTCCCGTCGACGACGTGCACATCCACCGGCCCATCTTGCCGGATCGTCCGCTCGATGTGACGCCGATCGCAACCGACGGCCGGACCCGACGACCTCAGCCCAGTAGAACGAGGCCCGTGACCATGACCACGGTCAGGGCCGACAGCGGCACCCCGAGCCGGAGGTAGTCGGTGAACCGGTAGCCGCCGGGGCCGTAGACCATCGTGTTGGTCTGGTAGCCGATCGGGGTCAGGAACGAGGCGCTACCGGCCACGGCCAGACCGATGACGAGCAGCCGCAGATCGAGATCGGTGCCGGCCGCCACCTCGACCGCGATGGGGAAGATCAGGGCCACGGCGGCGGCGTTGGTGACCAACTCGGTGAGGACCATCGTGGCCAGGATCAGGCCCACGACGGCGCCGGCCGTGCCGGCCCACCCGAACCCCTCGACCACGCCGATGGCCACCACGTCGGCCAGGCCCGAGGCGCGGACGGCCTCACCCAGGCCGAAGGCGCCCCCGATCATGAGGACCACGTTCGGGTCGATGGCGTCGCGGGCCTCCCGGGGCCGCAGGACCCCGACGGCGACCAGGCCGATGGCGGCCCCGATGGTGGCCCGGGTCACCGATGCCACTCCGAGCAGGGGCAACACGATCACGGCGGCCAGGGCGACCAGGGCCCACGGAGCCTGGCCGGTGGCGGGGGCCATGGGGGCGTCGAGGCGGGAGACGAGCAGGAAGTCGCCGGCATCGCGCCACCGGGCCCGGAAGTCCTTGCCCGCCACCAGCAACAGGGTGTCACCGGGGCGAAGTCGGACGGTGCCGATCTTGTCGGCCACCCGTTCCCCCGACCGGTGGATGGCCACCACCGCCGCCTGGTACCGGCCCCGGAAGTCGACCTCGGCCGCCGTCCGGCCCACCATGGGCGAGGCCGGACCGAGCACGGCCTCGAACAGGGCATGGCTCTGCCCGTCCTGGAGGGCAGGACCGGCCTCGGCCTCCCCGGGGATGAGGCCGGGCACGGCGTGGAGGTCGACCACGTCGTGGACCTGGCCGGCGAAGACCAGGCGGTCGCCGCCTCGCAGGGTCTGGTCGGGGGAGACGGGGGCGATGGTCCGCTCCGGTCGGCTGATCTGGACCAGGAACACTCCCGACAGGTGCCGGAGCCCGGCCTCGCTGACGCTGACGCCGTCGATGGGGCCGTCGGGCGTCACCACCATGGACACGGCGAAGTCCCGACCGGTGGCGCTCTCACGGGGCCGACGGCGGGCCGGCAGGAGCCGGGGGCCCAGGATCACCAGCGGGATGAGGCCGACCAGGGCCAGGGGCAGGCCCACCCGGGCCAGGTCGAACAGGGCCAGCGGCTCGTCACCGGCCTGGACCAGCAGTCCGGAGGCCACCAGGTTGGTCGAGGTCCCGATGACGGTGACGGCCCCACCGAGGATGGTGGCGTAGGACAGCGGGATGAGAAAGGTGGAGGCCGACCGACGATGGCGGTCGGCCCATCGGGTCACGGCCGGGGCCAGCATGGCCACGATCGGCGTGTTGGCCAGGAAGGCGCTGGCGGCGGCGGCGGGCACCACCAACCGGGCCAGGTCGGCCCGGTCGGTGGTCGGTGGACCCAACAGGCGGGTGACGGCGGGCCGGATGGCCCCCGTCCGGTCGATGGCCCCGGCGATCACGTAGAGCCCGGCCACGGTGACCGGAGCCGGGTTGGCGAAGCCGCCGAAGGCCTCGGCCGCCGTGGTGACCCCGCCCACGTACAGGACGAAGGCGGCCCCGATGACCCCGGACGGTGGCGACAGCCGGCCGGTGACCAGACCCGCCACCATGGCCACGAGGACGACCACCGTGAGGACGGCGTCGGGACTCACGATGCTCGGATCGGCCGGGCCGGCCCGGAATCAAACGGGCCGTCGGGCTCAGCCGACGGTGAAGTCCTCGCCGCCGTTGTCGACGAACTCGCCCTCGGCGATGAGCCCGGCCTCGACGGCCACCGAGGCCCGGCCGTTCTCGCCCTGACCCCACTGGACGTAGGCCGCGATGGCGTCGGCCGAACCGAAGTCGCTCGAGGTGTACAGGCCGAACTCGCCGAAGTCGGTGCCGAGACCGAGGTCGGAGACGTCGATGTCGAGGGTGGCGCCGGGGGCGATGGTCTCGCTCGGGGCCCCGATGTAGGTCGGCCGGTTGCACAGGAACCAGCCGTCGAGGTTGACCTCGCTGTCGCCGTCGTTGCGGACGGTGACGGTGTTGGTCGAGAACGACACGGCGGTCACGCTCAGGTCGGCGGCCGGTGCCGCCGCCTCGCCGCCGTCGTCGTCGGTGGTGGCCTCGTCGGTCTCGGCCGGTGCGGTCTCGGTCGGACCGGCGTCGACCTCGTCGGCGCTGTCGTCGGACGAGCAGGCGGCACCGATCACGGCCAGCGCGGCAATGAGCAGGATGATACGGATGCGGTTGATCATGGGGGGCGACGCTAGCCCCTGCCGGCGACCGCGGGAGGTCGGCCTGCCTGTGACCTCCGACCGGGCCGGAGTCTCCGCCCGATGGCACACCGGGTGCCCCCGGCCGGTGGAACCCTTGCCGTCGACGTGACCGGTGCCTAGCATCGGGGCATTGATCGCCCGGGTGACGGCTTCCGGTGACCGGTCGCAGCGCAGCGACCAGCGCCGCCCGGTCGGGACCCCTCCCAGGCCCGGGCGAGCGCCGCGCACATGCATCCTGCCCGAGAACCTCGCTCGTCCGCTCACCCGGCTCCCAGGCCGGCCTCGTGCGACGCCGCGGGAGCAACCGGGGTCGGGGGGCCGTCCACCGGACCCGGGCTCGGCGAGCGGTGAAGAACCGGCCGGCCTACGGGCTCAACTCCGTCGACAACGCGCTGCTGATCTCGCTGATCCTGCAGCAGGAGGGCGCGATGCGACTGACCGACATCGCCCGTCGGCTCGACGTGGCCCCATCGACGGCCCACCGACTGCTGCAGGCGCTGGTCTACCGGGGTTTCGTCGATCAGCGGCCGGACCGCACCTATGTGGCCGGTCCCAGCCTCCGACCCCTGGGCGACATCGGGGCCGCAACCCGCCGACTGATCGAGGCCTCGACCGTTCTCGACGAGCTGGTCGACACGGTGGACGAGTCGGTCATCGTGACGCTGCTGGTCGGTACCGAGGCCCGGGCCGTGACCACGATCGTGGCCGACCGGCCGCACGCCATCACCGACCGCACCGGGAGTCTGTGGCCGGCCTTGTCCACGGCCACCGGTCGGATGATCCTGTCACGACGATCCGACGACGAGTTGTCGGCCTACCACCGGGGCCACAGCGCCGAAGAGTCGGCCCGGTTCATCGACGAGGTGGCGGCGGCGCGACACCGGGGCTTCGGCATCCAGCACCAGGACGCGGAGGACGGCACCGTGAGCATCGGTGCCGCGGTGGCGATCCCCGATGCCCTGGGGGCCGTCGGGATCTCCATCGCCCAACCGGTCACCCGCTTCGAGCATCGCGACGTCTCCTCGATGGTGGACGTGCTCCATCGGTCGGCCACGGCCTACGCCGCCAGGATCCTGGAGCACGCCGCCGAACCCGACGATGGTCGGCGCCACACCGGATGATGATGGACGGTCGGACGGTGACGGTCATCCGCTGACCGTCACCGTCCGGAACGTCACAGGGTGAAGGTCATGTCGTCGACCAGGGCGCCCGGGAGCCGGTAGCTGGCGGCCGAGCGGCCCTCGTAGGTGCTCGGGTCGAGCATGGTCTCGACCTCGGTCGTCAGACCGACCAGGTTCGAGCCGAGCAGGGCGTAGGCCGTGTCGTCGAAGCGCATCACGTTGGCCGGTGCGACGATCTCACCGTTCTCGACCCAGAAGGTGGCGAACCGGGTCATGCCCGTGGTTCGACACGCTGCCCGGTCGGAGAAGTTGAGGTACCACAGATTGCCCACGTAGAGCCCGGTGCCCAGCTCCTCCAGCACCTTGTCGCCGGCCAGGGCGCCGCCGGCCATGGCGACCGCCTCCGGCGCCTCCCACGACGAGGCCCCGTTGGTGGGCACGTCGTACTCGCGGGAGGAGCGGGGCGACACCAGGCAGTCGCGGTAGGCGCCGCCGTCGATCAGCACGACCTCGTCGGGCCGGTTGAACCCGTCGGACTGGAAGTTGGGGGCGACACCGCCGGCGATGTCCTCGGCGATACGGACCTCGGGCGCCAGGGTGGCGCCGTCGGTGATCATGCGCAGCAGCGGGGTCTGGCGGGTCCGGTGGGCCTCCAGGCTGAACCCGCCCCACGACAGCATGTCGATCAGTTCGGTCATGGCCGCCGGAGCCAGATAGGTCCGGTACCGTCCGGGTTCGAGGTCGACCGGGTTCCGACCCAGGGCTTCGAGCTGTGTGGTCGACCAGTCGACCTTGCGGGCGAAGGCATCGTCGTCCCACGCCGTCCCGGCGTAGAGGTTCTTCACCGCCTTGTCGGCCCGAAGGTAGAAGCTCCAGTCGAAATTGAAGGTGCGGGACTGGTGCCAGTTCCGCTGACCCAGCGAGTTGGCGAAGCCGGTGTAGCCGTCACCGGCGGCGTAGATGCCGACCAGATCCCGGCCCTGACCGGCGGCCTGGATCCGGTCGACGGCCTCGCCCGGTTCGGGGAGCTCGCCGACGCTGACCCGTTCGGTCGACCGCCCGTCGGTGGCGTAGAGGAGGTACGGGTCGGGCGGCGTCACCGTCCGCTGCTCCCGGAGGGTGTCGAGCGTGGCCCCCAGCCGGGCCCGATCGATCTCGGGATCCTGGGACAGCTGGACCTCGGCCCTGACGTGCACGTCACCGTCGATCAGGTCGAGGCCGATCGCTCGTTGACGAACCGAGCCGGCCTGGCGAACCTCACCGTGGTTGAAGCGGATGAAGTCGGAGTCCTCGGCCGACAGCGAGGCGGTGAGGACCTCGTCGCCGGTGAGCCGGGCCGTGGCCCAGGTGACGAGTTCGTCGAAGTACGTCTGGACGTCGGCCGGGGCCGAGTCGCCGGTCGGGGTGATCTGTTCGGTGGTGCTCACGCCTCGCCCCCGAAGACCTCGATGCCGGAGAAGCGGCACGGCGGCGAGGCGTGGCCCGTCCCCACCATCTGGTTGGGTTCGCCCTTGCCGCAGTTGGGGGTGCCCATGACCGTGAACGACTCGGTGTCACCCACGCCGCTGAGGCTGCGCCAGAAGGTGGCCGAGATGCCTCGATAGGACGGGTTGCGGACGACCTCGCCCAACTCGCCGTCGGTGATGACCTGCCCGTACTCACAGCTGAACTGGAACTTGTTGCGGCTGTCGTCGATCGACCACGAGTTGTTGGTCTGGAGGTACACGCCGTTCTCGACCCCGGCGATCAGCTCGTCGAAGCTCTGATCGCCGGGTTCGACGTTGAGGTTGGCCATGCGGTCGATGGGGGGCCGGTTCCAGGAGCAGGCCCGGCTGTTGGCCACACCCTCCATCCCGGCTCGGGCCTGGGACTGGGCCCCGCCCAGGGGCCGCTCGAGGATCCCGTCGCGGATCAGGTACTGCTTGGTCGCCGGGGTGGCCTCGTCGTCGTAGGCATACCCGGCGAGCTGGCCCTCGACGGTGGGGTCGAAGGTGACGTTGAGCAGCTCGGAGCCGTACCGGTACGAGCCGAACATGTCCGGGGTGACGAAGCTGGTTCCGGCGTAGTTGCGCTCGTCGCCCAGGATCCGGTCGAGCTCCAGCGGGTGACCGATCGACTCGTGTATCTGGAGGATCATCTGGTCGGGAGCAAGGACCACGTCCATCACCCCGGTGGGGCAGTTGGGGGCCGACAGCAGCGCCACCGCCTCGGACGGCAACCGCTCGACCGCCTGGTCGAAGTCGTACCGGTCGAGGACCTCGGCCCCGCCCTGGCCGACGAACGAGCCCCGGCCGTGGGTGCGGGTCTGGGTGTTGGCCCCCTCGTTGGCGGTGACGGCCAGACCGGGATAGGTGTTGCGGGTCCGCTGCTCGACCCGGCCCCCACCGGAGGTGAGGATGAGGGCATCGGTGTCCATGCGGGCCAGGGAGGCCGACCAGTCGACGATCCGCTCGTCGACCGGGAGGCGCTCGTCGGCCCGCCGGAGCAGGTCGATCCGGTCGGCCAGGGAGGTCGTGTCCCACGACCGGGCCACCGGCGACTGGTAGCTGCCGGTTGGGTGGTCGAGAGGTGGGTCGGCCAACACGATACGGCCGGCGGTGACCCGGGCCCAGGCCCGGGCCCGATCGACGGCGGCGGCCAGACCGGCCTCGCTCAGGTCGGAGGTGGCGGCGTAGCCGCAGCCTCCGCCATCCCAGATCGTGATCATGACTCCGACGTCGAGCGAGGTGCTGGCCGGTTCGACCACGCCCCGCTGGACCCGGAGGGACTCACCCCGGGTCTCGCTGTAGCGCAGGGAGGCATAGGTGACGTCGGTCGGCAGGGCGGCGGTGAAGCGCCGTTCCAACCGCTCGACAGGTGCGGATTCGACGGTCGTCATGGAGGGAGCCTACTCCCGGGCCCGCAGGGCCACAGGGCCGGGCGGAGGCCGGGCCGTGTCGGAGGGCCGGGCCCGACCCGGGATCACCACCGGTCCGGATCGAGCTCCCGGAGGGGTACGAGCCGACTGTCGGCGAGGGCCGCGGTTCGGTGTCCCAGCCCGGCGAGGTAGGCGGGGTTGTCGGCGAAGGCGAAGAAGGACTCGATATCGGTCTGGGCGATGAGCAGGACGAGGTCCCACCGCTCGGCCACGGGTCCGATGAACGGCGCGCCCCCCTCACCGGCGAAGGCGATGGAGCCGCCGCCGGCCTCCAGGAACGGTCGGGTGTGGGCCACGTAGCGGTCGTAGGCCTCGCGACCCGTGATCGGCGTCGGCGGCGCCAGCTGGGGATCGGCCCCGTAGTCGGCCACCGGCCGGAACCGCAGCAGGTTCAGCATCACCACCGGACCATCGAGCCCGCGGTCGAGTAGGGCCCGCACGTTGTCGTCGTCGGGGTCGAGGTGCATGCGGGAACCGTAGGGGCCGGTGGCCGGGCCGGGGGTGGGATTTGCGGCCGGCCATGGCGTTGCCGCCCGCCGGGACGGTGGGCCAGACTCGGCCGATGCCCGAGGACGACGACCTGATCTGGACCACCGCCCGCCAGTTGACCGACCGGCTCCGCCAGGGCGAGGTGTCGGCCCGGGAGGTGACCGAGGCCCATCTGGCCCGCATCGACGAGGTCAACCCCGCACTCAACGCCGTCGTCACCGTCACCGCGGAACGGGCGCTGGCTGCAGCCGACGCCGCCGACGCCGCACTGGTGGAGGCCGGGGCGGGGTCCGACGAGTTGGGGCCGCTTCACGGCCTTCCGGTGGCCCACAAGGACCTCCACGAGACGGTCGGTATCCGGACCACCATGGGTTCGCCCCTCTTCGCCGACAACGTGCCCGAACGCAACACGTTGATCGTGCAGCGGATGCTGGACGCCGGGGCCGTGACCGTGGGCAAGACCAACACGCCGGAGTTCGGGGCCGGCAGTCAGACCTTCAACGAGGTGTTCGGGGCCACGGTCAACCCGTGGGACACCACCCGCACCTGCGGCGGGAGTTCCGGCGGGGCGGCGGTGGCGCTGGCCGCCGGCATGGTGCCTCTGGCCGACGGGTCCGACATGGGGGGCTCGCTCCGCAACCCGGCGTCGTTCTGCAACGTGGTCGGGTTTCGCCCCACCCCCGGCCGGGTCCCGCTGTGGCCCTCGGTGAGCGGTTGGGGCACGCTCGGGGTCCACGGCCCGATGGCCCGGACGGTGGCCGACATCGCCCTGTTCCTCACCGCCATCGTCGGCGCCGACCCCCGTTCACCGCTGTCGCTGCCGGGGGCGGCCTCCAGCTTCGGCCGGGACCTGGACCGGGACCTGGGCCAGGTCCGGGTCGCGGTCAGCCCTCGCCTCGGGGATCTGCCCGTCGACCCTGAGGTGGTGGCCGTGGTCGAGGCGGCCGGGGCCGTGTTCGAGGACCTGGGGTGTCGGGTCGACAGCGCCGATCCCGACCTGGCGGCGGCCGACGAGGTGTTTCAGGTGCAGCGGGCGTGGCACTTCGAGATGGGCTTCGGCCGGTTGTTCGACGAGCAGCCCGAGGCGTTCAAGGACACCTTGAAGTGGCAGATCGACCGGGGTCGGTCGCTGACCGGTGGCGACCTGGCGCAGGCCGAACGGGCCCGGACCGAGGTCTTCACCGGCTTCGCCGAGTTCATGGCCGATCACGACTTCCTGATCCTCCCGGCGGCCCAGGTCCCGCCGTTCCCGGTGGAGACGGAGTGGATCGACGAGATCGACGGGGTCCGGCTCGACACCTACATCGACTGGATGAAGGCCTGTTCCCGGATCACGGTCACCAGCTCGCCCGCCATCTCGGTGCCTGCCGGCTTCACCTCGGAAGGGCTGCCCGTCGGATTGCAGATCGTGGGTCGCCATCTCGACGACTTCGGTGTGCTCCAGGCCGCCCACGCCTTCGAGCAGGCGAACCCGGTGGGCGCCAGGCGTCCGCCGCTGCCCTAGCTTTCGAGGTACTGGCCGAAGCCGGCGGCGTCGACGGCGTGGACCAGGTCGCCGTAGTTGACGACGGTGCGGGACAGGTCGCGGTCCAGGATCCGCTGGTGGGCCTGCTCGACCTCGATCGGCTCGACTCCGAGGAACCGGAAGACGTCGCGCATGGTCTCGGCGATCGAATCGGGGGTGGCCACCAGGTCCTCGTAGACGAGGCGGAGGCAGCGTTCGGGGTCGAGTCGATCGACCACGGCCAGTTGGTCGACCTTCTCCTGCTCCAGGATCTTCAACTGGTGGACGAGTTCCTCGAGGTCGATCTCGAACCTGATCCGAGCTCGGCCGCCCTCCTCGGTCGAGGCCACCCGGTGGACCCCGGTCCGTTCCATGGACATGAGGGAGACGACCCGACGGAGGGTGTTCTCGCGGTGGAGGGAGATGACCCGGATGTCGGGCCGCTCGGCCAGGTAGTCGGACACCTCCCGCTCGGCGAAGCGGATGGCGAGGTCCTTGATCCCGACCGAGGCCAGATCCCCCCAGCGCTTGCGGCGGGGTCGTTCCCCCCGACGGAGGCGGGTGACGACCGAGTAGCCCCTGGCGATCTCGAAGTGGCTCCGCGAGGTGAGGACATGGTCGAGGTAGGTCTCGGCCGAGGAGCCCCCGTAACCCAGTCGGTCGTGGAGCTGCATCGAGGGCATGTACACCCCCAGCACCTCGCCGTAGTTGACGACGGCCGGGTGCTGGTTCAGGCAGTCGACGACGAGGTTGCTCCCACTGCGGCCGTTCGTGAACACAACATGGCGGGAGGGTTGGGACACACCGCCAGTCTGGTGGACGCATGGACCTGGTGACACCGGACTGGGCACATCAACCAGCGATCATTGTTGATTGTTCGCGCTCGATTTACTCGGGGTTCTCGCCCCGGCCCGCCACCTGCACGGTGCCTTGAGTGGCAAGGCGGGCGGGTGCTAACGTTCACGGTTACGTAACCGGTCGTCGACAGCCCAGCCCCCGACGCAGGGAGCCCCATGAGCCATCCCACCGATCTGCTCACCAGTCCCACCATCCGGCGGGAGGCGCTCCGCCAGCTTGACGAGCTTCTGACCGACTGCACGGTCCAGCCGCGCTCGCTCAATGAGTTGCGCCAGGCGGCGTTGGCCGAGCTTGCGGCCCGCGCCCGCGAGATCCGCGACCTGGACCACCCCGCCGACGGCGACGAGGCCGGCGACCCGGTCGACGACTGACGACCCCCGTCGGCCGGCGGCCCGGCCGACGGCGTCCACGTGTTGGTCAGTTGAGGCCGAGTTCGGCGTCGAGCAGCTTCTGTCGCAGCCAGTCGAGGCCGGTGACCTTGAGTTCACGGACCCATCGTGGTGAGCGGCCGAGCCGGTCAGCGATCTCGGTCACACTCAGGCCCTCGACCAGGCTGAGCCGCAGCACCTCGCCCCGACCACCTGGCAGATCGCAGGACTCGATGATCTCGACGAGGGCGACACGGGCCAGGTAGGCGTCGACGTTCGACGGTTCCCCACCCGTCGGACGACGGACGCCGGGCCGTATCGGGAGCGGGTCGCCATCGGTGCCCCGGGTCACCCGCTCCTCCCGGGCCGTGGCCCGCCGACGGGAGCGGCCGAGATCGAGGAAGGCGTTGCGGGCGGTGACGAAGACATAGGCCCGCCAGCCCCCGTCGGGGCAGCTCCGCGCTGCGGACACCCCCGGCTCATCCCAGCGGACCACCAGCTTCTCGGCGGCCGTCTGGGCCACGTCGTCGATGTCGTCACCCCGGGCTCCGGCCGCCAGGGCGCCGAGCCGGGCCAACTCCACCAGCTCCCGGGCTTCGGCCGGCGTAGGACCCCAGAAGGGCCTATTCGCTTCGTTGGGTGTAGTGGATGAGGCCATCGCGCCCCCTCTGGAATCCAACTCGACGTGTTAATACAACTGTTTAGTTCAGGTAGGCAGGTTTACGCAAACAGCATTACGTCGGATCGGGTGGTACGATTACCGGCGGCAGGGAAGGGAGGGCCCGTTTGGCGCCGACATCACCCACGGTCGCGCTGCGTGAGTTCAGCTACCGAGTCCGGACCCGACGTCGAGAACTGGGCATCACGGCCCAGACGATGTGCCACGAGCTCGGCTTCTCGCGCGTGTACTACTCGTCGGTCGAGAACGCACGGACGATCCTGTCCGACGCCAAACTTCCGACCTTGGCCGCCCTGCTCCAACTGTCCGCCGAAGAGACCGGGACGCTCGCCAAGCTCCTCGCCGACAGCCGCACCCGCGGCTGGTGGCACAGCAAGGCCAAGGTCCTGGAGCCGGCCTTCGTCGAGTTCCTCGGCCTGGAACACGGGGCTTCCCGAGTCTGCGTATCTTCGAAGCCCGAGTCAATGACTGGACTATTGCAAAACCGGTTGTACGCACAATCCCTCCTCAAGGCCTCTCCCCAGGTGAGCTTGGCCGACCTGGACGACAACCCTTGAGGTACGGATGCGGCGACAAGGAACGGCTGCAAGCCGCCGGACCCACTGCACGTCGACCTCATTCTCTCCGAGACCGTCCTGATGCAGGAGTACGGCGGACCCGAGGTCCTACTTGCGCAGCTGGAATCGCTCGCCAGGCACGCCAAGGATGAGACATCGCCGGTCGAAGTGCTCATCCAACCCTTCACGATTACCCGCATTGGGGCTGACGGCGGCGTCGACGGTCGTGCTGTTTGATTTCGATTCTGAGCTGCCGTCAATTGGCTGGGAGGAGTCCGCTTACCCCACTGGGCTTAGCGACGACCCTGAGGTCGTAAAGACGATCGCACTGAACTTCGAACAAACGCGTGATTCCTGCGCGTCACCACAGGAATCACGAACGAGATCATCAGACGCTCATATTGCAGGCTGAATACGAGCGACAAGGTACGTAGTTTCCACCGATGAGCGCGTGCGCACGCCAGGGGCACCCTCGTCCACCAGCCCGAGAAACGGACCGGCCGGGCCACTTCCGCCGCCGACAAGACCCTCATGCTCCCCGGGTCATGACAAAGTGAGCCAGATCGCCGTCGACGCACGAACGCCTTCCAAACGACTGGGGACACTACCCGACCAGAACTTTCTCGATGGTCACGCGCGGAAGCGGAGAGCTCGACTGATAGCGTTGAGCCAGGGCTCAGGACAGTACGCGGTTGCTTGATTGTCCGCATTGTGGGAGGGACGAAATGTATGCCGTCGACTCCAGTCGTTCTTCGAGGAGAGAGTGTTGCGTTTGTCAAACCTGTTGGACACCGCGCTTGGGTCGAGCGGTTGGCTCACAAGTAGCTCTCACAACGAATGGCAATTGTTGCGTCATGGTGAAGCTGCTCGAAGGTGGCGAGATCGTGCTTATCCGTGACTCCAAGTACGGTCGCAATCTTGACAATGACCCCGCGGCCGAGCCGGTCATTGCGGTCACCGCCCCCCAGTGGCAGCGCTTTCTTTCTCAGGTAAAGGGCAGCTCGTTCGAGCCGCTCACCACGACGCTGGTGGTGACCGAGCATGCCGACGGCTCGGTTGCGCTCACCTCGACCGTGGACGCCACGACCCTGACCTACACCCCGGCCGAGTGGGAAGCCTTCGTCGGCGGTGTCGCCGACGGCGAGCTGACCACCGACCATCTGCTCGCCGCCGTCTGAGTCGCAGGCCCGGCCGTCGGACGGTCGGGCCGGGTTGTTGAGCTAGACCTGCTCCCGCACGAGCAGGCGGAAGAGGTCGGCGTAGAGCCCACCGGCCTCGATGAGGTCGCCGTGGACGCCCTGCTCGACCAGTCGGCCGTTCTCCAGGACCAGGATCTGATCGGCCTGGGTGATGGTCGACAGCCGGTGGGCGACCACGACCGCCGTTCGCCCCGACAGCGCTTTGGCCAGTGCCTCCTGGACCAGTGCCTCGTTCTCGGAGTCGAGGTGGCTGGTGGCCTCGTCGAGGATGACAACCGCCGGATCCTTGAGGAGCATGCGGGCGATCGACAGTCGCTGCTTCTCCCCTCCCGACATCCGGTAGCCCCGCTCGCCGACCACCGTGTCGAACCCGGACGGGAGCGAATCGATCAGATCCATGATCTGGGCCGCCCGGCACGCAGCCACCAACTCGGCGTCGGTGGCGTCGGGCTTGGCGTAGCGGAGGTTGTCGCCGATCGATTCGTGGAACAGGTGAGGGTCCTGCATCACGACACCGATGGCCGAACGCAACGACTCCTGGGCCAGGGAGCGAACATCGTGGCCGTCGAACAGCACGGCCCCGTCGGTCACGTCGTACAAGCGCGGGACCAGCGAGG
The DNA here is from genome assembly GCA_965263455.1 of Acidimicrobiales bacterium. Classification (GTDB taxonomy): domain Bacteria; phylum Actinomycetota; class Acidimicrobiia; order Acidimicrobiales; family SZUA-35; genus CADEDH01. Next base: position 2,618,177 of record CBDHHN010000004.1, on the reverse strand, counting down.
TCAGCGTCGTCTTGCCCGCACCCGACGGACCGACGACGGCCACCAACTGGCCCGGCTCGATGGTGAAGCTGACGCCGTCGAGCACCGGGGCCAGCGCCGCCTCCGCCTCGGCCGACGACGACGACGAGCCGAGCTCCAGCCCGGGCACGATGGACTCATCCGACCGGGGATAGCGGAACGACACGTCACTGAACTCGATCCGGCCCCGGGGCTGGTCGAGGGTCTTGGCGTCGGGCGCGTCGACCAGCGGGCTCGGGGCGTCGAGCACCTCGAACACCCGGTCGAACGAGACCAGCGCCGTCAGCACGTCGATGCGGGCGTTGGTCAGGCCCGTCAGTGGCATGTAGATCCGCCCCACCAGGAGCCCCATGGCCGCCAGTTCGCCCACACTGAACGTGCCGTTGATGGCGAACAGCCCGCCGAGCCCGTAGACCAGGGCCGTACCCACCGCCCCCAACAGGGTGATCATGGTCATGAAGGCCCGGGTGAAGATGGCCGACCGGATCCCGATGTCGCGCACCCGTTCGGCCCGGCCCCGGAACAGGCCCAGCTCGTCCTCGCCCCGACCGAAGAGCTTCACCAGCAACGCCCCGGCCACGTTGAACCGCTCGGTCATCGTGGTGTTCATCTTGGCGTTCAGGTCCATCGACTCGCGGGTGATGGCCTGTTGGATCCCGCCGATGCGACGGTAGGGCAGGACGAAGAACGGCGTCAGCACCAGGGCCAGCAGGGTCAGCCGCCATTCCAGGATGAACATGGCGATCAGGGTCGTGGCCAGGGTGATCACGTTGGACACCACGGTGCCCAACGTCGTGGTCAGGGCCCGCTGGGCCCCGATGACGTCGTTGTTGAGGCGATTGGTGAGGGCCCCGGTCTGGGTCCGGGTGAAGAACATCATGGGTAGGCGCTGGACGTGGTCGAACAGCGCCACCCGGAGGTCGTAGATGACGCCCTCCCCGATCCGCGACGACCACCACCGCTCCATCAGGCCGACGGCGCCGGCCAGGATCGACGAGGCGACGATGGCGACGGCGAAGATGCCCAGGAGGCCGCGGTCCTCGTTGGGAATGGCCTGGTCGATGATGCGGCCGAACAACAGGGGCGGGATGAGGCCGAGGACGGCCTCCACGATCACCGTGACCAGGAAGCCGGCCACCAGCCCGCGGTAGGGCTTGGCGAACCGCCAGATCCGGAGGGCGGCGGCCCGGTCGATCCGGGCATCGGCCACCGAGTCTCGATCCCGGGGCCACAGCATCATCATCTGCATCAGGTCAGGCTACGACCAGCGCTCCCCGTCCACGAGCAGCTCGACCCGCTCCGGATAGAACGACACCCTCCCCCCGACCGCACCCACCTCGGGCAGCGGGGCCTCGTAGCACCAGGCGACGTCGGGAACCAGGACCTCGTCGACCCGAGCGTGCCAGTGCCGGGCCCAGCCCTTGTAGGGGCATTCGGTCACGGTACCGGAGGGGACGAGGACGGCCGGGTCGAGGTCGCCCCGAGGCAGGTAGAGCCGGGGTGGGAGGCCGCTCTCGTGGAGCAGCCGGGCGTTGACGGAGGAGGCGATCGGCCGCCCCCCGATCCGCACCTCGACCTGCCGGGCCGTGTCGAGCACGTCGATGCGTACGTACGGGTCGCGGGGATGGACGAAGACCTCGGTCTCCTCGTCGAACCAGGCGTCGAGGGCCTGCCAGTCGAAGCGGAGGTGGTCCCGCAGGTGGGCGGGCGTCAACTCCGGGTGGGACCAGGCGGCCCCGGGCCGGCGTTGGTCGTCCACGATCAGGTCGAAGAGACGGACCGGACCCAGCGAGCCACCGTCGAGGGTGCTCCCCGAAGGGTGGAGCAGACCATCCGCCACGTCCTGGGGCGGGAGGTAGTAGTAGGGGTAACGCCGGTGCTCCCAGACCAGCTGGGCGCGGGTGCTGTCGAGTACGGTGCGTCCGGCGACGAACGCCCGGACGCGGCGACGGAGCGGCTCTGCGTAGACGCCATCCGCTTCCGCCAGAACTGAGGGGTGTCCTGGTGAAACCATGTATTCCGAGGGGTAGTTGAAAAATGGACGATAGTGGGTCAAGGAACCAGGAGTACGGGTCGGCCGCGTACAACCTGGTGATCGTCGGGGCCACGGCCGCCGCCGTCTCGGTCGCCGTCTCGTCCCAGCGTTCCGGTCTCGGCCTGGTCCGCATCCTGGCCCCGGGCTCGTCGGTGGCGTTCCCCGAGTTGGCCGGCAGCGAGCAGCTCGACATCGGCTACGGCGAACCCGTCACCTCCATCGATGTCGTCGACGACGACCGGCTCGTCGTCACGTCGGCCAAGCAGACCTACACCACCCGGGCGGTCATGGTGGCCCAGACCGGAATCCGCGGTGACTGGGGCCCAGACATCGAGGTGCCCGACAACCCCCGGATCCACGTCGGCGCCGTCCCCACTGCGGTGCAGGAACAGGACGTGTTGGTGGTGGGCACCGACGACGGGGCCGTCGAGCGGGTGGCCGAACTGGCCGCCGCCGGAGCCAGGGTCGTCCTGGCCGCCGGAGGCCTCGACACGACCGCACTCTCCCAGGCCGCCGACTCCACCCTCCGCACCCTGGAACGGGATCGGCGGGCCACCCTTCTCTACCGGTCGATGCCGGACCTGATCGGTGAGTTCGAGGGCTACCCGATGGCCTTCTTCAGCGACCGGCGTACCCCCGACCTCCAGTTCGACCATGTGGTGTTCAGCCCTCCCAACGCCATGACCGAGCCGGCCGAGGTCGGGGCGACCCCGGCCGCCCTGGCCACCGATCGGCTGTGGTTCGAACAGGCCGATGTGACCGCCGGTCAGGGCGAGCACGCCGGCGCCGGTGGCGGCAACACGGCACCGGGGTGGCGGATCGGGCTGGAGATCGCCACCCACAACTTCCCCGAACTGGAGCTGCCGGCCCCGGCCACCCCCGAAGAACGGCGCCGACGCCACACCGGCGTGACCGACGAACTCCGGGACGAGCACTACAACGCCACCATCACCAAGTTCGAACCCACGCACTCGGACCTCTGGGTCCTGCGGGTCCGGCCGGACACCGGCGACACCTCCCACCTGCCCGGCCAGTACGCCTCCCTCGGCCTCGGCTACTGGGAGGAGCGGATCGACGACGCCACCGATCCCGGACTCGACGGTCGGTGGGAGAAGCTCATCCGACGTTCGTACTCCATCTCCAGTCGCATCTTCGACGAGCACGGCTACCTGGCCAACGACACCAGCGGCAACGAACTGGAGTTCTACATCGTCCTGGTGGCGCCGACCGACGACAACATCCCGGCCCTCACCCCCCGCCTGGCGCTCAAGCGCCCGGGCGACCGCATCTACCTCGGCCCCAAGGTGGCCGGCCGCTACACCCTGGCCTCGGTCACCGACCCCGAGGCCACGGTCGTGTTCCTCTCCACCGGGACCGGCGAGGCCCCCCACAACGCCATGGTGGTCGAGCTGCTCCAGAAGGGCCACGTCGGCCCGATCGTGTCAGCGGTCTCGGTCCGGCAGTGGGCCGACCTGGGCTACGCCGACAAGCACCGCTCGCTGGAGCAGCGGTACGCCAACTACCACTACCTTCCGATGCCGACCCGTGAGCCCGACGTCCCCAAGCGCTACATCCAGGATCTGGTCCGGGACGACGTGTTCGCCTCCGAGTTCTCGATCACCCTCGATCCCGAGTCGACCCATGTGTTCCTGTGCGGCAATCCGGCCATGATCGGCCTCCCCGAGGACGACGGCGAGGGCGGCGAGGCCTTCCCCGAGACGGTCGGCGTCGTCCAGCTCCTGAGCGAGCGGGGTTTCACCCTCGACCGGCGCCGCAGCCCCGGCAACATCCACTACGAGGAGTACTGGTAGGCCTGCGGTTCGCTGCGGGTCCCGGCAGTACGGCCAGCGGGGTGAGCGCGGCTCAGGTCTGGAGGCCGACGACATCGGCCACCGACTCGACGGCATGGGGCCACGAGGCCGGAGGACGGGCGGGGCGGATCACGAACTTGGAGAAGCCGACCTGGCAGAAGGCCTCGATCCGCTCGGCCAACCCCGAGGATCCGACGCCGATGACGTGACCGGGGTCGAAGCCGGGCCGCCGAGCCTCGATCCCGGCCCGCACCTCATCGTCGATGCCATCGTCGACCCACGACAGGTTCATGCCGTAGTGCTCACCGTCGATCTCCCGCCCGGCGGCGGTGGCGGCCTCGGTGATGGCGTCGCGGGCCTCGGCCGCCTCGGCCGGGGTGCAGAGCCCCGGCATCCAGCCCTCGCCCAGGCGGCCACACCGACGCAGGGCGGCCGGGACCTGGCCACCCAACCACACCTCCAGCGGATCCTGCACCGGGCGAACGGCAAGGCGGACACCGTCGTAGCGGAAGTGTTCGCCCTCGAACCGCAGCTCCTGCCCCGACCACAGGGTGCGCATGATGTGGAGGGCCTCGGTCAGCAGTGAGGTCCGGGCCGACGCCTCGACGCTCTGGGCGTCGAGTTCCTCCGGAGTCCGGAGGCCGAGCACGAAGAGCAGGAGCAGCCGTCCGGCCGACAGCTGGTCGAGGGTGGCCAACTCCTTGGCCAGACGGACCGGATCCCGGCCGGGCACGATCAGGTGGGTGCCGATCTTCAGCCGTTCCCGCCGCCCGGCGGCGACGCCCAACGCCGCGATCGGGTCGAAGACCGGACCCGTGATCACGTCGGGAACCCAGATCGAGTCGTACCCCAGGTCGTCGAGGGCGTCGACGAGGGCCAGGTACCCGGCCGGGTCGTCGGTGGCCCCGGCGCCGGCCGCCACCCCGATGCGAACCTTCACTGTTCTCCTCCCCCGGCCCGCCGTCAGCCGATCCGGAACGGCAGCTCGCGCGGTCCCCGGATCTGACCTGTCGACCAGCGGACCTCGGTGCCCTCGGCCAGGGTGAACTCGGGTACGGCGGCCAGCCACTCCTCGACCGCCACCCGCAGCTCGAGCCGGGCCAGGTTGGAGCCGAGGCACCGGTGGATGCCGAGGCCGAAGGCCGAGTGACGGTTCTTGGCCCGATCGAGGATGACCGTGTCGGCGTCCTCGAACTGCTCAGGATCGCGGTTGGCGGCCGGGAACGGCAACAGCATCCAGTCGCCGTCCGACACCGGGCACCCGTTCAACTCGTGGTCCTCGACCACCTTGCGGGCCATCGTCACCGGGGCGTAGGCCCGGAGGAACTCCTCGATGGCCGTGGGCATGAGGTCGGGCTCGTCGATGAGGCGGTAGCGGTCCTCGGGGTGGGTGGCCAGATGCCACAGGGTCGACCCGATGGCCGACCACGTGGTGTCGATCCCGGCGATCAGCAACAGGACGGAGGTCCCGATGATGTGGTCGTCATTGAGGGGCTCGCCCCCGAACTCCACACCCAGCAGGTAGGTGATGAGGTCGTCGGGCGGATCAGCGACGCGATGCTCGTCGATCCGCTGCTTCAGGTAGTACCCGAGGGTCTCCTCCTCGGGGATGTCGTCCTCTCCGCCCGGGTTCTCCAGGATGCGCCCGATGACGGTGCGGAAGTAGTCGCCGTCGGTCTCGGGCACCCCGAGCATGGCGGCGATGACCTTCACCGGAATGTGTTGGCTGTAGTGGAGGGCGGCGTCGACCACCCCGTCCTCGACGGGCAACTCGGCGATCAGGCGACGGCACAACTCGCGGGTGGTGTCCTCCCACCCGGCGATGACCTTGGGGGCGAAGGCGGGCAGCAACAGCTTGCGGGCCTCGCCGTGGAAGGGCGGGTCCGAGGTGATGGGCGGGGCACCTCCGATGGGTCGCTCGTCGGCGACCTCCCCGGGGGTGACGACGACCTGGTAGGACGAGTAGCGGTCGGTGTCGTAGGCGATGGCCCGCACGTCCTCGTGCCGGGTCGGGAGCCACGTCCCGCCGAATCGTTCGGTGTGGGCCACCGGGCACCGCTTGCGCAGATCGTCCCAGATCTCGTGGGCGTTCTGGTTGTAGTCCGGGTGCGTGTGATCGAAGTCGGTGGCCCAGTCTTCCACCGGTGCCTTGTCGCTCATGGCGGCCACCTTAGTTCGTAAGGCTCACGTCGGGAGGGGCCGGAGGTCGCCCACTACCCTGAGGGTCGTGGTTCGACGCGAGGCGCTGATCCGCCGGTTGGCGAGGATGGATCCCCCCATCGACGACCCCGCCGCCGCCCTGGCCGATCATCGGGTCCAGGTCGACGGCGCCATCGTGACCAACCCCAACTCGCAGGTCCTGCCCTCGGCCCGGGTCGTCGTCCGCCCCTCGAAGAACCTCCAGGGGGTCCGCAAGCTCACGGCCGCCCTCGACACGTTCGACCTCGACGTCGCCGGTCGGGTCGGGCTCGACCTGGGCGCCTGCACCGGGGGGTTCACGTCGGTTCTGCTGGAGCGGGGGGCGGCCCCCGTCTTCGCCGTCGACGTCGGCTACGGCCAACTGCTGGGCTCGCTCCGCCAGGACGAGCGGGTGGTGTCGCTGGAGCGGACCAACGTGGCCGACGTGACCCCCGATCTGCTCGGCGCCCGGCCCGGGATCATCGTGTGCGACGTGACCAAGGTGTCCCTGCGGGAGGTTGGGCGCCAGCTGGTGGCCAACGACGTGCCCGCCCCCGGCTGCGATTTCGTGGGTCTGGTCAAGCCCATGTTCGAACTGGGCACCGGCGAACTGCCCCAGGGCGACGACCTGGTCCGGGCCCTGGGCCTGGCCCTCGACGGGCTGGCCGACGCCGGGTGGGAACCGGTCGCCTCGATGACCTCACCCGTGGTCGGCCACCGAGGGGCGATCGAGTTCTTCGCCCACGTGCGCCAACCCCACCGGTCGGGCTGACCGCTCAGCGGACGGGTTCGGTCCCGGCGACGGTGATACGGCGCATGACCCGGCGATCGGTCCCGATGGCGTAGGGCCGGAGGCGGTGCAGGGTGGTGCGGTTGTCCCACACCACCAGATCGTGGGGCCGCCACCGGTGGGTGTAGACCACCTCGGGTCCCGTGACCTCCTCCTCCACCGCCCGGACCAGGGCCCGGCCCTCATCGACCGGGCGACCGTCGATGTGGCTGGCGTGGCCGCCGGCGTACACCGAACGGGATCCGTCGGCGTTGGTCCGCACCAGCGGGTGCACCACGGGCGGGTACTTGGCCCGCTCCTCCGGGCTCATGGGCTCGAGTTGGCCCGGGTTGTTGGCCCGGGAGAACTCGTAGCTGTGGACCACCCGGAGCGCCTCCAACTCGGCGCGGCGGTCTGCCCCCAACTGGGTCCAGCCCGCCACCATGTCGGCGAACTCCGTCTCACCCCCCGAGGGGGGCACCTCGACGGCGTAGAGCATGGTGCACAGGCAGGGCACGACCCGGAACGAGGAGTCGGTGTGCCACCGCTCGGTGCCCCGGAGAAACACGGCCTGGGCCTCGTCGGGCTCGACCACCGTCCCGTCGGGCCGGACATTGCTGAGGTTGAAGATCTCGGGGTGGTCGGGATGCCGCTTGTCCGGTTCGGGCAGGATCTCCAGGTCGCCGAAGGCCCGGCCGAGCATCACCAACTGGGCCGGCGTCAGCTCGCGGCCCCGGAAGACGAGGACCTTGTGGTTGGCGAGGCCGTCGGCCAGGGCGGCGACGGTGGCCTCGTCGATGGGGGCGGCCGGGTCGAAGCCCCGGACGACGGCCCCCAGGGGGGCGGCGAGGGGGGTGAAGGTGAGGGCCACGGGTGGTCGGTCGCTCCCCTCAGGCGGCGAAAGCCCGGAGGCAGTCGCCATCGAGGGCCTGCAGGGGGGCGAAGTCGCGGGCGGCGTAGTACTCGGGCCGCTGGTACGACTCGCCCCGATTGTCGACCGGGCACACGTTGACGTAGAGAAGCAGCCGGCGGAGCGGGGTGATGTTGACCGATGAGCCGTGGACCACGGTCATGTCCATGAACAGCACCGACCCGGCGGACGCCGTGATCGTCTCCAGGCCGTAGTCGTCGACCAGGCGGGCCATCGTCTCGGCGGTGATGTCGTAGCGGTACTTGGCCACCTGCTCGTGGTCGGGCACCGTGGGGTCGACCACGGCGGTCGAGACCAGGCCCTCGGCGTGGGAACCGGGCACGGCCAGGAGTGGGGCGTTGGCCGCGGTCACGTCGTCGAGGAACACGGCGATCATCACGCCGCGTGGTTCGGGGACGCCGTCGACCCGGTGGTAGGTGCCGAAGTCCTGGTGCCAGGCCACGATCGAACCGTTGGTCTGCTTCATGTTGATGCGGGACTGGTGGACGAACACGTCGTTGCCCAGCAGGGTCCGGCTCGGCCCCACCATCGCCGGGTGGCGGACCAGGGTCCCGAGGCGCTCGTCGAACAGGTGCATGCCCCAGCACACGTGGGGACTTCCGTCGGCCTCCCGTCCCACCTCGGGGCCGGGCCGGTCCATGACCTCGAGGGCGGCGGTGGTGAGCACCCCGACCTCGTCGGCCCCGAACACGTCGGGTAGCACGGTCCAGCCCCGGGTCCGGTACTCGTCGATCTGTTCCTGGTGCAGGTCCATGGCTCCCCCTCAGTCGCCGGCGCCGTGGCGCAGGGCCCCGATGCCGTGGGCCAGGGCCGACTGCAACAGGCCGATGTCGTAGCTGTAGCTGATCATGCGGAACCCCCGGCGGATCCAGTCCCGCCCCACCTCAACCGAGGGGGCGAGGCAGGCCGCCGCCTTGCCGTTGGCCTCGCAGGCCGCGAGCAGCCGGTCGATACCGGCCTGCATGGTCGGGTGGTCGGTCTGGCCCGGGACGCCGAGCGAGAGCGACAGGTCGCCGTGGCCCAGGTGGCCGACGTCGACCCCGGGCACGGCCATGATCTCCTCGGCGTTGGCCAGCCCCCGTTCCGATTCGATCAGCACGCAGACCATGGTCCGCCGGTGGGCGCCATCGATGATCTCGGGCACCGTGAGCGACGAGTAGTCGTCGTGGGCCCCGCCGAACATGGCCCCGCGGCGACCCTCGGGCGGGTAGCGGGTCCAGGCCACGAACTCCTCGGCCTGCTCGGCCGTCTCGCACATCTGGAACAGCAACCCCATGGCCCCCAGGTCGAGCAGTTGGGCCGTCTCGGGGTAGGTGGTCGACCGGGGCCGGACCAGGGGCACCAGATCGAGCCCCCGGCAGAGGGCGAACTGGGTCTTGAGTTCGGCCAGGGAGAAGCCGGAGTGCTCCATGTCGTAGAACACGAACGAAGCCCCGGCGTTGGCCAGCATGCGGGGCAGCCCGGCCGACAACAGCTCGAACACCATGGTCCCGTAGGCCGTCTCTCCACGGGCCAGGGACTCCTTCACCGGATTGGGACGCATCGAGGCAGTCTGGCAAACCGGGCCGGCCGGGACGAGTTGGCCTCCAAGGTGGTCGCCCGGGCCGGGAGCCGGGCAGGGGGCCGGGGCCGGCGGAGTGCCCGTCGCCCCGGGCACCCCGCCGTCGATCCCGCCGGAGCCGCTAGGCCTCCTGGGGCCCGGGCTTGCCGTTCTCCACCACCCAGGTGGCGACGGTGGAGGTCGGGGCGGCCGGGTCCTCGATGTTGGCCACCTCGCGGACCTGGGTCTCCCACAGGTCTTCGGTGATGCGGTGCGACAGGTAGCCGTGATGCTCGTCGGCCGTGCTGGCCCGCACCGCCTTGCCGGCGTTGAAGTACTTCACGTTGGGGGTGGCGGCGGCCGAGCCCCCGACGAGGTCGACGAAGGCGCCGGGGAAGTTGGAGCTGATCCCGGTGCACACGAACTCGCTGGCCACCACCGTCTCCTCGGGGCGGGTGAAGTCGGTGCAGAGATCGTTGATCCAGGTCGAGTGGATGTCGCCGGCCAGCACCACGACGTTGTCCACGTCGCGCTCGGCGATGTGGTCGAGAATGCGGGTCCGGGAGGCCACGTAACCGTCCCAGGCGTCCATGTTGAAGGTCTGGACCACGCCGCCGCTGCCGTCGGGCAGGAAGAACGGGGTCTCGCTCATGACGACCTGCTGGGCCAGCACCTTCCAGGTCGCCTTGCCCCCGGCCCGGGAGTCGGTGAGGGCGGTCTTGACCTGGCGCTCCTGGCGGTCGCCCAGGATCGAGGTGTCGGGGTCGAGGCCGGCGGGGCGGGGCACGATGCCGTCGCCGCCGTCCTGGTCATCACGGAACTGGCGGGTGTCGAGCAGCTGGATCGAGGCCAGGCGCCCGTACCGGAAGTCGCGGTAGAGACGGAAGTCCTCCTCCTTGGGCCGCCGGTACTTGGGCATGGGGAGGTGCTCCCAGGCGGCCTGGAAGGCGGCGGCCTTCTGGAGGCGGAACCGCTCGGTGGGGCCTTCCTCCTCCTCGTCGATCAGGCCGGCGTGGTTGTTCTCGACCTCGTGGTCGTCGGGGACCCAGAGCATGGGGGCCGAGGCGTGGGCCGCCTGGAGGGCCGGGTCCATGCGGTACAGGGCCCAGCGGTCCCGGTACTGCTTCAGCGACTCGATGCTGTCGGTCGGACCGCCGTCGTGCTGGCGGCGGGCGGCCGGGTTGGGGCCGTACTCGTAGATGTAGTCACCGACGTGGATCCAGAAGTCGAGCCGCTCCTCGGCCAGGCCGTTGAAGGCGCCCCACAGGCCGTGCTGGTAGTCGTTGCACGACACGTGGGCGAAGCGAAGCTCGTCGACGTGGTCGCGGGAGGTGGGCAGGGTCTTGGTCCGCCCGATCGGGCTGAGCTCGTTGTCGGCCTTGAACCGGTACCAGTACTCGGTGTTGGGCTGGAGGCGCGACACCTGGACGTGGGCGGTGAAGCCGCGGGAGGCCTGGAGGTTGGCCCGACCCTTGCGGACCACGTTGGCGAACGACGGGTCGGTGGCCATCTCCCACTCGACCGGGGCCCGGCGGGTCGGGTCCATCCCGCCGTCGGGGGCGAAGGGATCCGGCGCCAGGCGGGTCCAGATGATGACCGAGCGGTCGCCGGGCTCGCCCGAGGCAACCCCGAGGGTGAACACGGTGCCGAACGGGCGCTCGCCCCCGAGGGGGGCGGTGCGGGAGGCCTGGGCCGGGGCCGCTCCGAGCCCGGTGGCGATGACGGCGGTGCCGGCGGCGCCGGCCCCGAGGAAGAGGCGCCGACTGTACTGGCGTGAGGGTGCATGTCGTTCCATCACGCCAGCCAACCGCGTCGAGACGACCATGGCCGGACAGCATGATGTCCGGCGGGTGAGCGGTGTGTGAACAGGCTCGCCCGGTGGGCCGACTCCCCCCTGCGGGTGAGACCGGCACCCTCCTGGGGATGGATCGTGAACCAACCCGGCGGCGGTTCCCAACCGGTCGGGGGTGGGCGACGATGACCCCATGTTGCAGATCCAGGACCTGAGCAAGCGCTATGGCGATCTCGTGGCCGCCGCCGACGTGGCGTTGACCGTACCCCGGGGGCGCCTGGTCGGGTTCGTCGGACCCAACGGCGCCGGCAAGTCGACCGTGATGCGCTCGATCTTCGGGCTGGTCAACCCCGACCGGGGAACGATCACCTGGGAGGGCGAGCCGGCGGTCGACCACCTGCACCGCTTCGGCTACCTGCCCGAACAGCGGGGCCTCTACCCCAAGATGAAGATCCGGGAACAGGTCGCCTACTTCGCCCGCCTCAAGGGCATCGACCGTCGCACGGCGTCGGCGCGGGCCGCCGACCTCCTCACCACCCTCGACCTGGGCGACCGGCTGGACGACCCGCTGGAGAAGCTGAGTCACGGCAACCAGCAACGGGTCCAGTTGGCGGTGGCCCTGGCCAACGACCCCGACCTGCTGGTCCTGGACGAGCCCTTCAACGGGCTCGACCCGGTGGCCCTCGTCAACCTGCAGGCCGTGCTGGAGGAGCAGGCCCGCAACGGGACGGCGGTGCTGTTCAGCTCCCACCAGCTCGACCTGGTCGAGCGGCTGTGCCACGAGGTGGTCATGATCGCCGCCGGCCGGGTCCGGCGGGCGGGCCGGGTGGCCGACGTCCGGGCCTCGACCGGGGTCCGACACCTCACCGTCGAGGTCGAGACACCACGGGAGCCGGTGGACGCTGTCCTGCGGCGCCTGGTCGGCCACCGGGCCGCCGTCACCACCCACTCCCCCTCCGCCGCCACCGTCCGTCTCGAAGCCGATGCCGACGTGACCGGGCTGCTCGCCCCCCTGTCGGCCCTCGGGCGCCTGACCCGGTTCGACTACGACCTGCCGTCGCTGGAGTCGGTCTTCACCGACCTGGTGACCGGCACCCGCACCCCCACCGACACCGACACCGACCAGCGGCCCCCGGCCGCCGACCCCACCGCCACCGGAGGCATCCGATGAAGGCCCGCGACGCCATCCCCCTCGTGCTCATCCGGGAGATCCGCTCCCGCATCGTGAGCGCGCCGTTCCTGATCAGCCTGGCCACGACCGTGCTCATGATCTTCGGCCTGTTCGGTGTGATCCGGGTCCTCGACTCGGAGGACCCGGTCCGCATCGGCCTGGTCGGCCTCCAACCGGACGGCGCGGCCGACGCCGTGATCGCCCTGGCCGACCTGGAAGGGACCGAGGTCGAGTTCGAGGAGCTGGCCGATCGTGAGGAGGCGGAGACGGCGGTGACCGACGGTGACCTCGACGCGGCCGTGATCGACGGCTCGACCGTGCTCATGGAGCGGGCCGAGCCCCGCATCGTCACCTTGCTGACCCCGGCCTACGGCCAGGCCCGCCTGGTCCTGGCCCTGACCGAGGCCGGTCTGGGTCCGGAGGAGGCGGCGACCACCCTGAACGAGGCCACCGAGTTGGCCGTCGTCGAGCTGGAGGCCGACCCCGACGCCGACCGCCGGGAGGGCATGGCCTTCGCCACCGTCATCCTGTTGTTCGTGGCCGTGCAGCTCTCGGGCGCCTACATCCTGTTCGGGGTGTTCGAGGAGAAGTCGTCGAAGGTGGTGGAACTCGTGCTGTCGTCGATCTCGGCCCGGGACCTGCTGGCCGGCAAGATCCTCGGCGTGGGGGCCCTGGGGCTGCTCCAGGTGATCGTCCTGGCCTCCTCGGCCGTGGCCGCCTCCGCCCTGTTCGGATCACCCGTGCTCTCGACCATCACCCCGAGCCTGCTCGGGACCTCGGTGATCTGGTTCCTGCTCGGGTACCTGCTGTACGGGGCCACCTTCGCCGCCGGGGCCTCGCTCGCCCCCCGCCAGGAGGACGCCCAGTCGACCCTGGCCCCGGTCAGCATCGTCATGTTGCTCAGCTACGTGGCCGCCACCTTCACCGCCTCGTCGCCCGACTCGACCGCGGCCCGTGTCCTCGGGTGGATCCCGTTCGTGTCACCGTTCGCCATGCCCGGCCGGATCGCCACCGGGGAGGCCCTGTGGTGGGAGGTGGTCGGCGCCATGATCCTGACCGCGCTGACCACGGCCCTCGTGATCCGGGGCGCGGCCCGCATCTACGTGCGCTCGGTCATCCACACCGACCGGACCCTGACCTGGCGCGAGGCCTGGAGCCTCCGGACCTAGGGCCGGGCCCCCGTTCGCTCGCCGGCCGGGCTCCGTTGGGTCGGCGGCCCGGGCGTCAGCCGCCGGCGACCGGCTGGGCCGGAGCGAGTTCGTCGGCGGCGACCGGTTCCTCCTGGAGGCGGAACAGGTAGAGGGCACCGGCGGCGGCCACCGCCACCAGGGCCAGCTTGGGGACGGTGTTGGAGCCGGTGGCATCGGCCAGGAAGCCCACGATCGGCGGGTAGAGCAGGCTGCCGAGCCCGGCGCCGAGGAACACCCAACCGAGGACGGTGGCCAGACCTCGCACCCCGAACAGGTGGGCCGACACCTGGCCCATGAGGGCCACGAACCCACCGTAGGCCACGCCCAGGATGGCGGCGTACAGCAGGAGCAGGGCGTAGTTGGCCCCGGCCACCAGGAGCACGGCGAACGCCACCGGCTGCCCGACGAAGCAGAACTGGAGCATGCGGACCGGACCGACCCGGTCGCTGAGCCCGGTGAGCAGGAGGCGGCCGACGATGCTGAAGGCGCCGATGAAGCCGACGAGGAGGGCGGCCCGGGCCGACGAGACCCCGGCGTCGGTGGCGAACACGACGGTGAAGGCGAAGGCCGAGGCCTGGGCGGCCGAGGCCATGCCCGCCCCCAGGGTCATGCGTCGGAAGGCCGTGGTCCGCAGTACGGCCCGCAGGTGGCGACCGGCGGACGGCATGGCCTCCACCGGCGGCCGCCGGAGGAAGAGCCCGCCGAGGGCGAAGGTGAGCCCGGAGACGACGGCCAGGGTGACGTAGGCCGACCGCCAGCCGTCGGTCTCGATCAAGCGGTTGGCCAGGGGCAGGAGGATGAGGGTGCCGAGGCCGTTGCCGGTGGCGGTCACGCCCTGGCCGATGGCCCGGTACTTCTCGAACCACCCCGCCACCGCGGCGTACAGGGGCGACACGAACAGGCCACCGCCGAGGCCCGCCCCGAGCCCGTAGGTCAGGTAGCCGTGCCACAGGACGTCGACCTGGCTGGTCAGCAGGAGGCCGCCGCTGAAGAGGATGCCGCCACCCCACACCAGGGGGCGGGGTCCGTACCGGTCGGCCAGGAACCCCGAGGCGGCGCCGGTGCCGAAGAAGAGGAAGAGGGTGACGGCGAACACGACCGAGGTGGGGCCCCGGCCGGCGTCGAACTCGGTGGCCATGGCCTCGAAGAAGGTCCCGAAGGTGTAGACGGTGCCGAAGGCGACGCCGTTGACGACGGCGGCGGTGACGGCCACCACCCAGGCCCGGGATGAGTCGATCATGAACCGAGCCTGTCACGGTTGGCCGGGCGGGCCCAGTTCGATCGATCGTTGGTCGACCTCAGGGGGAGCCGGCCAGGACTCGCTCCCGGCCCGCGGTCCGGGATCCGGCGGTCCGGGCCGAGCCGGGACCGTGGACGGGCCGGGTCACCCGTTCGCTGAGGGCGTGGTCGCGGTTCACCCGCACCGGCAGGAGCTCCCCGCCCACGAGAACCTGGGGTCGCCGGTCGGGGACCACGGGCGCCTCCGGAGGACGGCGACGACCGAGGCGATCGTCGGCTGCGCCGTCCGGGGCCTCGGCCGAGCCCGCCCGGGGGGATCGGGCCGGCCCGACGGGACGGGGCTGGCGACCGGCGATGGCGTCGGCCCGGGCGAACTCGACGGTGCGGTAGGCGTCCATCAGCTCTTCGTAGGGGTCGCGTCGGCGGGCCAGGGTGAGCTTCACCGTCAACGGCAGGGTGTCGACGGCGAGCAGGAGCAGCCGGAGGGCCCACACCTGGGCGGCCATCAGGGGGCTGGTGGCCAGCCGCTCCAGCGCCTCGATGCGGGCCATGATCCCGGCCCCGGCGGCCACCTCGGCCTCGGCCCGATCGAGGGCCTCGATGCGCCCGGTCTCGATCTCGGCTCGGCGGCGGCCCAGGTCGGCCAGCTCGGGCCCCGGGTCGGTGGCGACCGAGGTCCGGGCCGCCGTCAGCTCGGCCAGGGCGGCCGAGGCGGCGTCGCGGGTGGTGGTGGCCTCGTCGACCACGACGGTGGCCAGGTCGATCTCGGCCCGGAGGGCGGCGGCCACCGGCCCGTCGCCGGCCCGGCCGGTGGTCCCGGCGACCGACGTGCCCGAGATCTCCTCTCGCAGCTGGACCTGGAGCCGGCCCAGGTCGGCCCGGGCCGTGGCCAGCTCCGACTCGGCTGCGGCCAGGGAGGCCACGGCGTCGGGGTGCCCGGGGGCGGTGGCGGTCAGGGCCTCCTGGCGGGCGTCGAGGCGGGCCAGTTCGGCGTCGGCTGCGGCGTTGATCGTCTCGGTCCGGTCGGCCAGTTCCTCGGCCTGGACGACGGCCAGCTCGGACTCGACCTCGGGGGCGAAGGCGGCGAGCAGCAGTTGCTCGCCCACCAGCCAGGCCAGGGCCAGGGTCATCACCGCCCGGACCACGATGTTGGCGGCGGTGAGCGGGGTGGTGACCATGAGTCGGTCGACGGCGAACACGAGAGCCGACAGGGCGGCGGCGCCGAGGACCACGACAAGCGGCGCCGCGCCGAGGTTGGCCAGGGTGATCGAGGCTCCGACGGCGGCCAGGATCGTGGGGACGACGACGGCCACCCCCAGTCCGGTTCGGGCCTCGATCTCGGTGGGGGCCATGTCGAGCACGGCCCGGTTGGTGCCGGAGCAGACGAGCAGCAACGAACGCAGGCGCCCGATCGGGGCCCGGGGAAGATGGGTGTCGACCGCGAGGGGACGACTAGGATCAGCAGTGGTCATCGGGAGTCACGTCTCCTGGTGCCTAGGCCCTCGTACCGGTGTGGAAGACCGGGCCGGGGGCCGTTTCCTTTCATGATGGCCCATGCGTGGCCATGCTTCGGCGACCTTAGGTCCGAACCGGGTCGCCGGCACCCGGGATGGCTAGCGTGAACCGCCATGGCCGGGCCCCGCACGATCCTCAGCCTCCACGCCCACCCCGATGACGAGGTGATGCTGACCGGCCAGTTGCTGGCCAAGGCCGGCGCCGTCGGATTGCGGACCGTGGTCGTGTACGGAACCCGGGGCGAAGCGGGCAAGACCGGCCTCGACCTCGGAACCGAGACCCTGGGCCAGCGGCGGGAGACCGAGGCCCGGGCCGCCTGCGAGGTACTCGGGGTCGATCGGGTCGAGTTCCTCGATCACGTCGACTCGGGCATGGCCGGCGATCCCGAGAACGATCTGCCCGACGCCTTCAGCGTGGCCTCGCCGGACGCCGTGGCCGAGACCATCGCCGGACTGGTGGCCGACGAGGACCTGCTGGCCGTGGTCGGCTACGACGCCAACGGCACCTACGGCCACCCCGACCACGTCCAGGTCCACCGGGTGGCCCACACCCTGGCGGACCGGCTGCGGACGCCGTGGCTGCTCGACGCCACCTACAACCGGGAGTACCTGGCGGCGCTGCCCGACACCGACGGCAACCTCGATCCCGGCTACGCCTCGGCCGAGGCCGATCTGACCCATTTCGTCCAGGGCGAGGCGTGGTTCCGGGCCAAGATGGACGGGGTGAAGTGCCACCGCTCACAGGCGTCGGGTACGCCTCGACGCGACTCGGGCCCCCGCCGCGGCATCGACCATTGGCGGACCCGGCACGGCACCGAGTGGTTCATCACCCGGTCGCCGTCGGGGGCCACCGACCTCGGCCTCTTGGCCGACGTGCTCGAACCCAGGCAGGCCTGGCCCGGCCAGCTCACCCGACCATCGGGCTGACGGGCCGCCGGTGACGGCCGGGCTCGGCGGTGCGGACCGATCGCGGCGGAGGACGGGCGACGAACCCCGCTCAGGGGGCGCCGCCGTCGTGGCCGGTCCCGCCCCGGGGCCGGGCCAGCCACACGACGAAGCCGTGGGTGGCGAGCCCCAGACCCCACCCGAGCAGGGCCCAGAGCGACCACCATGCCGACAACTCGCCGGCGGTCCCGGCGGCGAGGTTGGTCAGGAGGTTCACCACGATGATGAGGACCATGCCGGCGGCGAATACCGCAGCGTGGACCTGAAAGACGCGCACCTGGTGGGCGTAGATCTCGGCTGGGGGCGGCTGACCATTGGGATCGGTACTCGACATGAGGAGTCCTCTCTGAGGCGGAATCGCAGGCTGTGCAGACAATCATGGCGAAGGAATCGCCTCTGGGCTGGCGGACGCTCCCACCGCCCCCGCCGAGACGTGCCCGGACGGTCGAGGACGCCAACCCATCTCGGCATCGGACTCCTAAGCTGCCGCCCGTGCTGTCGTTCGAGGAGTGGTACGCGGAGGCGGCCGAGTCAACCGAACCCCGCTCCGCTTCAGGCGAGAGGTCAGACGGCCCCGGGGTGCGAATCATGCACCCCGGCAGACCGTGTGGCGGAAGGTATGGGATTCCGAGCGACGGTGCGTTTCCCCTGGTGAGGCGCTTGCGGCGGGCCTGCTGAGGCCTGTTGAGAGCTACCGTGAGAGCTACGACGTGTCGTCAGATGTGCAGCGAGAGGATGATCAACGCAACATCACGCCAAACAGCAGGATCAGCAGAGCCCACCAAGGGGTGAACTCGAAGGTCGCTCGCCTGCCGGCTCATCTGCTCGACGGCCGAGGTACCCGTCACCGTCCGGTGAGTGGCGCCGAGCGGAGCAACCAACCGGGGTCACGTCACTGCGCGAAACTAGGCTCGAACGACGAACAACGGACGAATCACCAACTGAGGACCTGTGGCAGAAGAGAAGATCGACACGATCGAAGGGATCGTCGACTGGATCATTGAGCAGTCGCAGCACACCGTCGAGCAAGGCGACCGCTTCGAGCGGCTGATGCTGACGTTCTTCAAGGAGGCGCCGGTCTGGCAAGAGCAGTTCGAAGAGGTCTGGCTCTGGAAGGACTGGGCGGGCAACCGATCCGAGACCGACCACTGGCATCAATCTGGTTGCGAAGAACCGGGGTGAGGAGACCTTCACCGCGATCCAGGCGAAGTGCTACGCACGTTCCACGACCCTCAACAAGCCAGAAGGTGGACTCGTTCATCTCCGCGTCGGGGGGCGAGGAGTTCAGCCGCAGGATCCTTGTCCTCAACCACGTACAAGGTGATCGGTTCGAAGGCGCAGAAGGAGATGGACCGCCAGACCAAGCCGGTCCAGGTGGTAACGCTGAGCGACCTCCGCGACGCGGGTGTCGACTGGGCGGATTGGTCACCCGAAAACTTCACCGTCCGTCGTGGTGAGCCCAAGGTCACCGAAGGACCATCAACAGCGCGACGCTCGACGCCGTCATCAAAGGCTTCGCCAGCTCGGATCGCGGGAAGGCGATCATGGCGTGCGGGACCAAAGTCAAGACGTACACCGCCCGGCTCATCGCAGAGACAGTTGCTCGAGAAGCTGGAAGCCTCGTGCTTGTCACTGGCCCCGTCCATCTCGCTCGTATCGCAGACGATCGCGACCGCCTGGTCAGCGGACGCCTCGGTCCCGATCACCGTCTTCGGAGTCTGCTCCGACTCGACCGCCGGCGATCGCGACTCCGGTGGGTCATCTCCCCCTACGACATGGTGGTCCCAGCGACCACGGACCCTGAGAAGCTCGCGGCGAGTATCAAGGCAGCGCCAGACACGAGCATGCGCGTTGTGTTCTCGACGTACCACTCGGCGGCCGTAGTGGGCGAGGCCCAACGAATCGGAGGCTTTGGTTCGTTTGATCTCGTCATCTGTGATGAGGCACACCGGACGACGGGTGTTCAACTCTCGACGGAGGACACCAAGGCGTTCCAGCTGATCCACGACGATGCCAACATCGAGGCGAGGAAGCGGCTGTACATGACGGCGACGCCGCGCGTCTACAAGCCATCCCAGAAGACCAAGGCCGCCGAGAACGAGGCCTTCCTGTCCTCCATGGACGACGAGGCCACCTACGGCCCCGAGTTCTTCAAGCTGTCCTTTCGAGAGGCCGTGGATCTCGGGGAGCTGACCGACTACAAGGTCCTGATCCTCACCGTCGAAGAGGAGGCGGTCAACGAGGCCTTCCAGCGCCACACCGCCGACCTCGGTGAGGTGAATCTGCCAGAAGCGGCGCAGATGGTCGGGTGCCTGAATGCGCTCGCCAAGCGAGAACGCGTCGATGACACCGAGGACGTGCGGGCGTTCAGGCCGGGAGACACCACTCCGCTGCAGAGGGCGGTCGCATTCTCCAACACCATCCGGGCCTCGAAGCACTTCGCATCCGAGTTCGAACGAATCGCTGCCGAGTACCAGTACGTGACGAACGTCGGGGAACCCCTCTCAATCCAGACAGACCACGTGGACGGCAGCCAACGAACTGTCGAGCGCACACGCAAGCTCGACTGGCTGCGCGACCAGCCGGGCGAGAGCATCAGTCGAATCCTGTCCAACGCAAAGTGCCTGACCGAGGGGATCGACGTTCCATCTCTGGACGCCGTGCTCTTCCTCGAGCCACGAAAGTCGCAGGTCGACATCATCCAGGCAGTTGGCCGAGTGATGCGCACCTCACCTGGAAAGGACTTCGGGTACATCGTCATTCCCATCGCCGTGCCCCCGGGGACGCCTCCCGAGGGCGTACTCAAGGACGGGCGGTTCAAGACGGTCTGGCAGGTCCTCTCGGCACTCCGTTCGCACGACCCGGACATGAACCGCGACATCAACCAGATCCGGTTCGGGAAGAAGCCGAAGAACGTCGACATCATCGATGCATCCCCCGACCTAGAGGTCGACGACCCGACACCACCGGAGACCGACGAAGACGGCGCCAA
This sequence comes from Acidimicrobiales bacterium, assembly GCA_965263455.1. Classification (GTDB taxonomy): domain Bacteria; phylum Actinomycetota; class Acidimicrobiia; order Acidimicrobiales; family SZUA-35; genus CADEDH01. The sequence continues at coordinate 2,598,052 of CBDHHN010000004.1, read as the reverse complement.
GGCATCGGACACCGCATTGGCCGATCAGCTTCAGTTGGAGTTCGACGTCAAACAGTTCCAGGAACTGTGTTGGGCCGCAATGGTCCCGAAGGTCGGCGACACCGCCTACCTGAAACGCTGGGCCAAGAACGTCGCAGACATCGCCGCGGCATTGGAGGAGAGGATCGCGATCCTCGCATCCACGCAGCAGGTCGAAGCGCCGTTCGGGCGCTTCGTGGACGGGTTGCGATCCAACCTCAACGATCAGATCTCGACCGGCGACGCCGTGGCGATGCTGGCGCAACACATCATCACGCGCCCCGTCTTCGACTCGATCTTCGCGGACTACTCGCTTCTCTCGTCGAATCCAATCGCCCAGGCGATGCAGGAGATGTTGGAGGTCTTGGAGGACTCAGAAGTCGAGAGCGAAACCCGCGAACTCGACGCCTTCTACGAGTCGGTCAGCTATCACATCGACGGACTCGACGACCCGCATGCCAGACAACAGATACTGATCGAGTTGTACGAAGAGTTCTTCAAGACAGCGTTCCCAAAGCGCTCTGCCTCGCTCGGCATCGTCTATACCCCAATCGAGGTGACCGACTTCATCGTCCGGGCCGCAGACGATGCTCTGCGCCTTCACTTCGACAACGCCTCGTTGAGCGACCGAGACGTCCACATCCTGGACCCGTTCACTGGAACCGGCACCTTCATCGTTCAATTGCTCCGGTCGGGCCTCGTTCGGCCGGACGACCTTCTTCGAAAGTTCAACGAGGAGCTTCACGCCAACGAGATTCAGCTTCTCGCCTACTACATCGCCACGGTCAACATCGAGACAGCGTTCCACTCGCTCACGGCAAAACAGGGGCTTGTAGAAACCTTCCCTGGAATCGTCTACACCGACACCTTCCAGTTGGCTGAGGTTGGAGACGGCACCGGTGCTCTAGATGTCTTCCCCATCAACAACACCCGGGCAGATCGTCAGCGCAACCTCGACATTCGGGTGATCATCGGAAACCCGCCCTACTCAGTGGGCAAGGACAACGAGACCGACAGCAACGACAACCTGAAGTACCCGAACCTCGACGGGAGCATCCTCGCAACCTACGCGGAACGTTCGTCTGCGAGGCTCAAGAGGAACATCTACGACTCCTACGTGAGAGCGCTGCGCTTGGCGTCCAACCAGGTCCTTTCCTCGGAGTCGGGCGGAGTCGTATGCTTCGTCACCAACGGCGGGTATGTCAACGGCACGAGTCTCGACGGGCTGCGCGCGTCGATGCTGCGCGAGTTCAACCACGTCTACTGCTACAACCTCCGCGGCGACCAGAACACGGTCGGGGCTCGATCGCGAGCCGAGGGCGGGAAGATCTTCGGAAGTGGGAGCAAGTCGCCGGTAGCCATCACTCTTCTTGTCAAGACGAGCGCTCCGGTACCTAACGAGGGAGGACAGCTCCACTATCGCGATATCGGCGACGGGCTGGATCGCGAGACGAAGCTTGCAACGCTGGCGAAGCATGCCTCCAGCGCCCATGGGCCTCTTGCAAGCGTTGCGTGGGAGGATCTCCAGCCAACGGACCCCTCGCGCTGGATCGACGGCGGAACTTCCGACTTCGGCGACCTCTACCCCTTGACGTCATCTTCGCAGGGCGATCCGCCACCAATCTTCCGAGAGAAAGCCACTGGAATCGTCTCAGGCCGCGACCGATGGAACTTCAACTTCTCGCGCCCCACGGTTATCGATGCCTCGGAGCGGATGACCGCCTTTTACAACGAGGAGGTCGATCGCCTCGCCGACCTCGAGGTCAATTGGCCCAAGGGTGCTGATGACCGCCGCGAGCTGGCCGAAACGCTTGTTCGCAGAGATCCTGCGAGGCTCAGTTGGACCAGGAGCGACTACGGCAGGGTCGCCAACGCCGAACGGTACGCCACCGATCATTCACTTATCGTCGAATCGGTCTATCGGCCGTTTACTAGGCAGTGGGTCAACTTCCATCCGCGCCTGAGCAGCACGCTCAGTCAGCTTCCAAGAATCTTCCCGACGGGGGCGGAGGAGAGGCGACTTGCAATCGCTATCAAGGGCAAGGGGCGCAAGTCAGAGTTCGGGTGTCTGATGGTCGACGCCCCGCCGAGCCTCCACGTCTTCGTCGATGGCACAACCGTTCTCCCAAGACATATCGACCCGAAGCCCGCCAAGGACAGAGCCCTCTTCGACTCGACCGCTCCGATCAGCGCCATCTCCCCAGAGGCGTTGAGCGAGTTCCAGAGGGCCACCGAGGACGACGCCATCACTGACGATGACTTATTCTTCTACGTCTATGGTGTCCTGCACTCAGCAGACTTCCGCGAGAAGTACTCCGCCAACCTGGAATCCGAGGAACCTCGGGTCCCGGTACCGACTTCCTCCGAGCAGTTCTGGATCTTCTCCGACGCCGGCCGAGCCCTGAGCGATCTCCACACTGACTACCTCACAGCCGATCCGTTCGAGCTGAAGTTCGACGACGGACCCTTGCCAGAGAGAGTCGACCGACTGCGATTCACCGACACAACGAATCCGACCACGCTGGTCGTGAACGACTCTTTCCAAATCTCAGAGATCCCCGTGGAGGCGCACCGCTACACAGTTGGGTCACGATCTGCCCTCGCCTGGCTTGTAGATCAGTTCGAGGTCAAGGTCGACCAAGAGACCGGGATCGGCAACGACCCGAACACTTGGGACCCCGCTGGGGGCAAGTTCGTGCTCGACCTCGTCCAGAAAATCGTGACCATCTCGCTAGAGACGCTCGCCATCGTCGATGACTTGCCGGCTCTCAGCTGAAAGACCGAGACGAGCGCGAAGGTGTAAAGCACAGGCGTTCGAGACGCTTCTCGTGCGGCCAGACACGATCGATTCGACGAGAGCGGCGTCTATGTCGAACCCTTTCGCCACAACATCGATCGGGTCGCCGGTCTCGAGCTCTGGGGTGATCCGGTCCGGCACGGCCGGAGCCGTTCAGCGCAGGCTCGCGTTCGACGCCATCGGAGACTCATACGGTCCGAGTCGCATACAGGCCAGTGGTACCCCGCGATGTCACTGGGCACGGTCGCGCGGAACGGAGAGGTAGGCCGGGGCCGTTGGTTCTCGCCCGAAGCCTCGTCCTCGGCCGATGAGTCCGACGAGGGGTGCGAGTTCGTCTGGGGTGCCGGTGTGGGGGTCGACGTCGCCCCATGATTCGATGGCGATCCCGACCTCGCTCCCAAGGTGCTCTCTCAAGACCTCGAGGACAGCATTTAGCCCGCCTCGTTCGAAGGCGATGGGGACCTCGGCCGAGAGCAGGTTGCGACCGGCCAGGATCTTGTCGTAGAGGGCGCCGGTGAAGTGCACGAGGGAAGGTCCATCTTGAGCCTCGGCCGCCAATGCCTCATCCGAGCACTCTGCAGTCCGCGGCTTCCCGTACCAGGCGACGAGCTCGGGAGAGATCCGCATCATCTTGCGACCTCGGGTGGCTCGTACGTATTCGGCCCAGCGGGCGATGTCTTGGGTGTCGCCGGTTTCGGCGGCGTCGATGCCGATCTGCCAGGCAGAGCGTGATTGGCCTCGCCCCTTCTTCAGGTCGCCTCTGGTGATTTCGAAGTGGATCTTGTTGAGGTAGGCGGCGATGCCGGCTTCGCCGGAGATGGGCATGACGTCGCAGCCGATCTGGCCGAGGGCTTGGCGGTCGGTGTGTTTCTCGACCATGTACGTCCACCGGTGGCCAAGGTCGGCTGCCAGGTCCATGTCGGATCCCTGGCTCCCCATGGGCTTGCGGTGGAACAGCAGGACGTGCAAGTGAGGGTGCCAGCCGTTGCACCCGCAGGTGACTTCGGTGGCGACGATCGGCCCGAGGATCTCGTACTTCTCGACGAGCCGTTTCCAAGGTCGGCCGGATGTCATCTTGGCCCAGGCGGTCTGGACGTCGTCGTAGACCTCGACGAGGTTGTCCGACCATGAGTGCGAGGTGGTCAGCGAGACCAGGGTGACGTAGCCGCCTTGGTCGATGTGGTGCTCGATGTAGTAGCGGACTTCTTCGCCTCGAGCGGCTCGGATCTTGGCGGCGCAGAGTGGGCAGGCCCAGATGCTGCCGCAGGTCTCGATCCCGGTCCACGACACCCGACCCCGGTTGTTGCGTTGCAGCGTTGCCGTCTTGCGCCGACGTTTGCCGCACGTCCCGACACGCTCGTCGGGGAACAGGAACCGGTTGAGCTGCCGGAGCCTCGTGCCCGCTCGGTAGCGGTCTTGGCGTGCGAGTGCTGCGTCGGTCGCTTCACGGGCTTGCGCTTCCAGGACCTGCGGCTCGACGGTCAGCAACGGCGTTCCGATCGGCCGTCGGTCGCCATCCTCCCGGGAGTGGAAGCGCTGGGCTTCGCCTGCTTACCGAGAAGCCCCACCGTTGTGGCTGGTCCGGGCGCTCTTGGGTGGGGCGGAAGAGGTTCTTGCGTCTTACCGAGAGTGGACTTGGCGTGGACCGGCGAGCTCCGGCTCTGGGACAACGAAGCCCTCATCGGCTGGTATCGAGCGAACGAAGGCGCGATCCGCTCCAAAGGCTCGATGTACTTCGCCCTCCACCAGCAAGGCCAACACGCCATCGGTCGCTGGGTAGGGCTCTCCTACGACAGCGAGCTCGAGACCGGGTTCGCCGTCCTCGCCCGCACCGAAGAGCTGCTCGAGGAACACGTCAACCGCCTCCGAGTCCAGAGCTGACCATGACGACGCCCCGAAGCCGCGTCTGCCACTTCGTCATCGACTGCCGAGACCTAGAGCGATCCGGCAACTTCTGGCTCGCCGCCCTCCGAGCCACCGAAGAACCGGTCAACCCGAAGAGCACGCACATCTACCGCAAGCTCAAGCTCCCCGACTCCGAGATCCGGGTACTCCTCCAACAAACCGACGAGCCCAAGACCTCGAAGTCGACCATGCACCTCGACCTCGAGACCGACGACGTTGAGGCCGAAGTCCGCCGGCTCGAAGCGCTCGGAGCAACCCGCTACGACCACCAGGAGCTCCGAGGCTTCGACTACTGGGTCATGCAAGACCCCGACGGGAACGAGTTCTGCGTACTCGAGCCACGATTCCCGGACCTTCTGGCCAACTCCTAGCCAGCACCAAACCCTGAGTTGATCTAGCCTTCAGCGACATACGCCAACGAGCAGTTCACCGGCCTCTGTCGAGCCCCTTAGCCAAAGGGCGGATTCCTTTGCCACCATGCGGATACTGCCACGCAGCACTTCAAACCGCGAATGACCCAGCAAAGAGCCTAAAGCTAAACGAACGCTGGAGGCTCAGAGTTGACACGACAGCCGACCGAGACGTTTTTGTCTTCGAGACAATCCAGCATCGAGACAATTTCGAAGAACTGATCGCTCTTGAGCAGTACGAGTTCACCTTCTACATCGGCTCCGTAATCCGACTCATTAGGGAATCAATCGGCCAGAAAGGTCCGCAGCTTGGGAATAATCAACGATTCCCGCCAAGACCCAAACCATGCAAGCTTCACCCTTGTACCCCGACACCTGCTTGACAACCCAGATCTAGACGACGCCAACCTGGTAGACGAAGCCTTGCCGTCGACGGCCACCCTCGACACGGCGGCAGCCATTCGAGCACGTCAGAGCACAATTTGCGAGCTCAGGCTCCTCGTCAGGTGGCCGATCGTCGCTAGTCAGTTTCGTTCTGCGCACCCTGAACTTCTGGGAGACCCGACTCTCACTGTATGCCGCGCTGTCTTGGCTGATAGAACGCGCAGGTCGACGCAACTGGAGCCTTCGCGCAGAGCTGTATGTGCCTGCCACCCTTGCAACTCTGACAGCGCTGCTCGTTCTGACGACCAGGCTGGACTCCGAGCGTGTGCTTGTCGCGACTTCGGCCTTCGCTACCTACCGAGTACTGGACATTCTTGCCTTCCACAGCAAAGTGATCCTGACTCCAAGCCAGGGGTCGTTGTTCAGCTACTCAAGGAGCCTCGTCTTTGCGGTTCTCAACCTAGCGGAGCTAGCGACCGCATTCGGAGTGCTCCACCTCGCATCCAATCCCAGCAAGAATGCAGTCGAAGCATGGGCGCAAGGTTTCGCGTTGCTTACGACTCAGGGCGACATCGGCGGCTCACTCGCTGAGAAACCTGGTGTTCGTGTTCGCTGGCGCAGCATCTCTAACGCTGCTCGTCGGTGTTTTTGGCATGCTGATCGGTGCGATAAACGGACAAACTGTCACAGGCCTAACTCGAGAGCGATGCGTTGAGCTTCCCCGAGGCCCTCAAGGTCGTCTATGTCCATGCCCCGATGGCCGCCTGGAACCTCGATGATTCCGAACGGTGGAGCAACCAGGGGTTCGCCTTCCATCACTCTTCGAGCCGGTGCAGCGAAGACGCCACCAGTCGGAAGGTTACAGATCAGGCAAGTCCTGCGTCCGAACGTCAGGAGCACTGAACTGGGGAGCCAACCACTCGCCGAGCCCGTCACCTGAGGCGACTACTGCGAAGGCTGTCGTCCTATGCAAAGCGGTGCACGTCAATGCTCGAGCTCGATCTCAGCTCTGAGTCTTGGCCGATCCATCTGAATCGCCCGGGTAACGTCTCTCAGCCGATGAAAGAGGGCAAGGTGGCCTGCAGCAGAACGGCCACGGTCTCGTCAATCCCCGACAGACACGAGTCCTCAAGGGCATGTCGTGCAATAGCTGCCTCACGCGATGCCGAGTCAGAAGCAAGTTCATCCGGGACCCTGAGCTACTGCGCGGCCTCAGTCCCCGGTACATCGAATCGCAACCTCCGCAACGACCGGGCTATCGGTTGAGACATAAACCTTCGAAACGGCCTCAAGGCAGGTCTCCACAGCCCGTTGCAAGAGCGAGCGACCACCCACAACCTGCAAGATCGGAATGCGATTGAATCCGTCCCTGACCGGCACAACACACATCGCATCCAAAGCAGCATCCTGCTGGAAGCAGCCGGTGGCGAAGAGACTTCACGACCAGTCGTCTATCATCGCCTATGTTGTCGAGGAACTCGGAAGGCTCGTGCGCTTACACTTGCGCCGGACGGTCACCCTCGTGCTGGACGTAGCCCCGAGTCGTCGCGACGTCTGCCGTGGCCCAACGAATCCAGCAACGTCGGCCAGATCGAACGACCCCGTCGGCGTAGAGGTTCGTCACCACTGACCGGCGCCCGGTGTGGGTCCCTAGCGCCGAGCCGGGTCGAGGCCGATGCTTGCCCGCAGCCTTGCGGAGTCTCACTTGTCGACATACTGCCGAAGCATCGGCCGGCCCAGAGCGCGTTCGTGAACACGAGCTCCAGGCGCTCACTCTTCGTAGGTCACGACTTCGGGCCACGCCTCGCCGACGAGCTCCCGGTCGAGCAGTCCTGGATCCCCCGCCGAAACTCGAGCAAGAGCTGCAGCCGCCGAGGGTGCGAGCGCCTGACGACCGCCATCGCCCGATGCCGTCTTGGTCGGCCCAAGGAACATGCCCTCACCGTCTCGGTACGTCGAGGCCCGGCGCACGACGTACCGTGCCCGCCTCCGCAAGGTCGAGATCCTGCCAGGCCAACCCGAGGGCCTCGCTGATCCGCCACCCGTGCACGTAGCAGAGCGCAACCTGCCGCAGCGGCTCGTCGATCGGTCGGCCCGAGATCAGCTCACCGGATCTGCATCAGGCGTGAGCGTGAGCCGAACGCACCTTGGGCACCCGGTGCGGCTTCACCTTCGCCGCTGCGTTGCTCCTCGACGATCCCGAGGTTCTCGGCCTCCCGAAGAACCTGCGCCGAGCGTGGCTCCGCAGATTGTTCGCATGATTGGCCGTGCCCCGATCGGCAACGTCCGACAGGAAGGCCGGCCACCTGCTCGGGCTCGGAGCTCTGACCTACCGCCACATCCCCCGAGCGAACGCGCACGACCGTGCGCATCTGCTTCGTGTACGTCTGTGAGCGCTCGATGGCCGGCACCCGATGGCGGATGACGTTCTCGAGCCACCAGTCGACGAACTCCGACCAGCGTGGTAGCCGGCGCTCAGGCCGTCCGGCGTCGTGGCCGCCTCGATCGCCGCACTTCTCGATGTGCCGATCCCGGGAGGCGATAGCCGCCGCCTTGGTCTTCCCGGTCGGCTTGCCCACCCGTCCGTCGGCCTTGCGCCACGGTGCGACCCACACGCCGCGGGTCTTGTCGAAGTACGGTTCAGGCCGCCCCGTTCGCAGCCTTGCACGAACGACCACCGATGAACTTGCCCGTCTCCGGGTCGACAACTCGCTTGCTCCGGGGTGCCTTCGGCATCGGTTCCGTCCTTCGTTGGAAGGCGAACCGTAACGAGCTCCTGAGAGCAACGTTGAGAGTGAACCGTGAGAGTTACAGCTCCCTGAACGGCCCTGGACGTCTCGTGGAACAGATTTCTGTTCCCCCAGGTCAGACGATGCACCGGGGTGCGACACTCGCACCCCGGCACACCCACTGGCGGAAGGTATGGGATTCGAACCCATGGTGACCCGGAGGCCACAACGGCTTTCGAGGCCGCCCCATTCGTCCGCTCTGGCAACCTTCCGCAGACGAGACTACCGGCCGGTGATCGGTTTTGGCGGTGGCCTTCACGTGCTAGCAACCTGGTGGTGAACTCCGACCGCAGCGACGCCGAGACCCCGTCGACGGCGACACGGATCGACCGGCTACGCCGGGCCCTGGAGGCCGTGGCCGAACCGGATCGGGCCGAGCCGATGGCGGCCTACATGAAGGAGCAGTTCCCGTTCCTGGGGGTTCAGGCCGGGCCCCGGCGGGAGGCCCAGCGCCCGCTGCTCAACGACCTTCGGGGTGCACCGGCCTCCGACCTGCTGGCCTTCGCCCGAGCCTGCTGGGACGAGCCCGAGCGGGAGTTCCAGTACGCGGCCTGTGACGCCCTCCGGAAACACGTCGCCACGCTCGGGCCCGGCGACCTGCCGGCGATCCGCACCCTGATCGAGACCCGTTCGTGGTGGGACACGGTCGACTCCCTGGCCGCCCACACCGTCGGGCCCCTGGTCGCCGCCCACCCGGGGCTGGCCTCGGTAATGGACCGCTGGATCGAGGACGACGACCTGTGGGTGGCCCGGACCGCCATCCTCCACCAGCTCGGTTACAAGGACCGGACCGATGCCGACCGCCTCTTCGCCTACGTCGACCGGCGGGCCGCCGACACCGACTTCTTCATCCGTAAGGCCCTCGGCTGGGCCCTCCGCCAGTACGCCCGGATCGACCCCGACGCGGTCCGGGCCCACGTCGAGGCCAACGCCGACCGACTCTCGGGCCTGACCCGACGCGAGGCCCTCAAGCACCTCGATCGGGGCTGAACCGCGGACCACCGGTCACCCCGCCATACTTGGCCCGATGAGGATCCGACCGAAACTGTCCGGGGCCCCGCTGGCCTACACCCTGGCCCAGGTCGAGGGCACCGCCGACCCCTACCAGAGCTTCGGCGCCGCCCTGTGGTCCGACGACGGCACCGTCCCGCTCGCCCTCAAGGAACTGCTGTTCCTCCGGGCCTCCATCGTCAACCAGTGCCCCACGTGAGTGGAGGGCCATGTCGTCTCGGCGAGACGACGAGGTGTGACCGACGTCGAGATGGAGGCGCTCGACGATCCTTCGGGCTGGGCCCGGGTCTTCGATGAGGAGATCATCGCCGCCCTCCAGCTGGCCGACGCCCTGTCCGGTGACTCCCACACCGTCGACCCCGACCTGGTGGCCGAACTCCGTCGGCACTTCACCGAACCCGAGCTGGCCGAACTGATCCTGGTCGTCGGCCAGGCCAACCTCAACAACCGGGTCGGCAACGGAGCCAAGCAGATCCTGGGCCCCGAGCCCGAGCGGGAACGACCCCGACGGCCCGACCGGGGCTGAGGCCCACCCGGCGGACCGGAACTAGGGTCGGGGCATGACCCTCGTCACCTACGAACTCGACGATCACGTCGCCACCATCACCCTCAACCGGCCCGAGGCCCGCAACGCCATCAACGGCGCCCTCCGCACCGACCTCAACGCCGCCTGGGACCGCTTCCGTGACGACGAGGACGCCTGGGTGGGGATCCTCACCGCCAACGGGCCCGTCTTCTCGGCCGGGGCCGACCTGAAGGACGGTGCCGGGGCCGTCGGCACCTTCGGCGGCACCTTCTGGGAGAAGCCGACCATCAACTCGTTCGAGAGCGGCATGGAGCTGTTCAAGCCGACCATCGCCGCCGTCCACGGGCCCTGCATCGGCTACGGGCTGACCGGGGTCTCGTTCTGCGACTTCGTCATCGCCTCGACCGAGGCGACCTTCTCCTACCCCGAGGTCTCCATCGGGGTGGCCACCATCGTCGGCGCCATCCGCATGCCCCAACGCCTGGGCTGGGCCAACGCCATGGAACTGCTCCTCACCGGCAAACCGGTCTCGGCCGAGCGGGCCAAGGAGATCGGGCTCGTGTGGCGCCTGACCGAGCCGGAGGACCTCCAGGCCGAGGCCAAGGACTGGGCCCGGACCCTGGCCGAGGCCGCCCCCCTGGCCCAGCGGGCCACCAAGGAGGTGGCGTGGCGGACGGCCGACATGGGTTGGATCGAGTCCGTCCGCTTCGGCGAGACCATGCGCAAGGTGGTGGGTGCCACCGACGACGCCAAGGAGGGGCCCCGGGCCTGGGCCGAGAAGCGCAAGCCCGACTGGCAGGCCCGCTGAACCTCGGGCACCGGCCACCACGCCCGACGGCACCAGCAGCCGCTCGGCCTCCGGCCCACTGGCCCGCTCAGTCCCCGGTCCAGGCCGTTTCCCAATCGCTCCGGCTGTCGACCGAACCGAACGACTCGGCCAGCGCCACGGCGTCGGCCCGATCCAGGCCCGCCTGAAACAGCACCACGTACCCCGGCTCCGGCTCCCAGGCCAGCATGGAGAACGTTGGTGCGGCCGGGTCGGCGCCGCCCGGATCCAGGTCGTCCAGCCCGAAGGCGTAACCAGGCGCACCACCGACCTCGATCCGGGTGGCGACCGGGGCGTCGGCCATCGTCAGCAGGGCCAGGGCCGGGTCGTCGACCCCATCCAGCCGGTCGCTGAAGACCGTCACGGTGGTGACGTCCGAACCCTGCCGCAGGTCGGCGCCTACCACTATGCGATGCTCCTGGTCGGCGTTGTCGATCACCTGCAACAGCTCCAGCCCCGACGGCGTCGGCCCGGTGAAGACGAGGTCACCGTCGACCAGCGTCGTGGCGGCCACGATCTCGTCCAGACCCGGGTCGCCGAACTCGGCCTGATAGAGCACGGTCCGATCATCGAGACGTTCGACCACGCCTTCATCGAACGAGTCGAGCAGGGTCCGGCCGTCGATGATCGTGGCGCTGTCCTCGTCGACGCTGTAGGTGCCGGCCACCGGCTCGAACACCGCGACCAGGTTCTCGTAGCCCGACGGCGTGGGCCGGCCCACGATCAGGGCCTGGCCGCTCTCGGGCGCCCCGTCGCCCGGACCCCGCAGCTGTGCCGGCCCGGTCTCCCCGTCGAGGAACACCGACCAGGGCGCCGTGGGCACCACGTACAGCGAGCCGTCGGCGGCCGGGATCAGTCCGGGCCCCGGCTCCACCGGGCCGGCTCCGAATCCGCTGGACGATCCCGGTTCGATGGCCGGTTCGGTCGTGGTCTGGGCCGGCGTCGACGGAGGCGGTCCTCCCTCGGCGGCGACGTCGGTGGTGTCCGTGGCCCGATCGGCGAACCACAGACCCAGGCCTCCGGCCACGACCAGCAGGGCCGCCGCCGCGGCCAGCCAGACGGTCCGCGACGATCCCGGCCCCGGGTCCGGGGCCCGGCGCCCGGACCTCACCCCCGGGTCGAGGTGGACGATCCCGGCGGACTCCGGCGGGTCGCCATGGTCCGCCTCGGCCCCGTTGCGGGGGCCGGCCAAGAGGCCCGGCCCGGCCTCGGCCGATGTCTGTTCGGCCACCCGCCGCAGGGTCTCCCGCAGCCGTCGTTCGGTCTCCTCGGTGCCCACGGTCATTGCTGCATCTCCTGGCGAAGTTGTTGGAGCCCCCGATGGATCAGGGACTTGATCGTTCCTTCCGGTTCATCCATGACCTCGGCGATCTGGGCGATCGTGAGGTCCTCGTAGTAACGCAGGACGAGCGCGACCCGGCGCCGATGGTCGAGGCGGTCGAGCAGGCGCCACGTCTCGTCCAGTTCGACCGGCAGCACCACCTGCTCCCGGCCCGATCGTGCCGTTTCCAGCTTCCGCCGCTCGGTACCCGACCGACGGAACACCTCCCGGCAGTTGTTGACCACGACCATGCGCAGGTACGCCCCCGGGCGGTCGACGTCGTCGACCCGGTCGATCATGGCCACGAAGGCGTCGTGGACGACCTCCTCGGCCGTGGCCAGCGAGCCCGTCATCAGGCGAGCCAATCGCACCATCTTCAGGTGATCGGTTCGATACAGCTCGTCGAGCCGGGTCGATGGGCCGACGGTCGTCGGCGGCTGCTCACCGCTCACGGCGTTCCTTCGTCCTGTTCGAGAATCTCATGCACATCTTGTCGATCAACAAGACGAGGCAAAACGTTGCACCGCCCCCCGAAGACCACGGGGACGTTACACGGCCTGGACCACCTGTGGCCGCAGGTGTAACATGCGGGTCATGGCCGAGACGCTCACCCCGAAGATGACGCACGAGGAGGCCGTGGCCCGGTTCACGGGCGGCCTGGTACCCCCGGCCGAGGCCCTCGCCCCGTTCGAAGGGTCCGACCGGCTCCGCCCCGACGGCCGCCCCCGCCCCGAGTTCCGGGCCGAACTGCGGCGCATCCCCAACTGGACCAACGCCTTCCACGTGGTGTCCGGTCTCGCCCTGCCCTTCGCCATCAGCGCCCTGGCCCTGGCCGCCGCCGACTGGTTCCTCCCCCTCCGCCTGGCCGTGTGGGCCGTGGCCTTCGTCGCCATGGGCACCTGGTTCCAGCGCATCCTCACCCTCCACCACGAGGCGGCCCATCGGCTGCTCTTCTCCAACCGCTTCTGGAACGACCTCATCGGCGAGAAGCTGATCGGCATCATCGCCTTCGGCGACGGGGGCAACGGCTATCGCCTGAGCCACTCCCAGCACCATCGCGACGAGTTCGGCGAGCGGGAGCCCGACTTTCTCCTCTACTCCCGCTACCCCATCTCCCGGGCCTCCCTGCGGCGCAAGCTGGTGCGCGACGCCTTCGGGATCTCCGCCTACAAGAACCTGCGCCCCGCCTTCGTCGGGCTGTTCAAGTCGCACCGCCGAGCCCGGGCCCTGCGCTACCTGGGGGGCCAGGTCGTCGTGTTCGCCATCTTCGCCGCCTTCGGCCAACCGTTGCTGTACCTCCTGCTGTGGTTCCTGCCCTGGGCTACCTACTTCCGGGTCTTCAACCGGCTCCGGGCCCTGGCCGAACACGCGGGCATGACCCGCTCCAAGGACCGTCGCCTCACCACCCACCACATCCGGCAGGGGTTCTGGGCCAAGCACGTCTTCCTGAGCCAGGGCATCGGCTTCCATCTGGCCCACCACGTCGACTCCGGCATCCCCATGGGCAACCTGTCGAAACTCCACCGGGCCCTGGTCGAGGACGGCTACGTGACGCCCGGGATCACCCACTCCGGCTACTGGTCGTTCTTCCGCACCCTGTCCCGGTGACGGACCGGGCCGGATCCCCGGCCTCGCCGGTCGACCACGATCGGCCGCTGTCGGCCCGCAGCATCATCGCCTCGACCCTGCTGGGCTCGGTGCCCCCACGGCTACCGGGGCGCCTCCTGGTGGCCTTCACCGGCCAGTTCGGTGTCCAACCGGGCACCACCCGCACCGCCCTGTCCCGCATGGTCGACCGGGGTGAGCTGCGCCACCTCGACGGCGGCACCTACGAGCTGGCCGGCGACCTCCTGGCCCGCCACCACCGGCAGGAGGCGGGCCTCCAAGCCGACGGCGCCCGGGGCTGGGACGGCGCCTGGGAGCTCCGCGTCGTGCCCGCCGGGGCCCGATCGTCGAACGACCGGTCGGCCCTGCGCCGGGCCGCCACCGACCTGGGCCTGTGGGAACGGCGGGACGGGGTGTGGCTCCGGCCCGCCAACCTCGACCCCGAACGCCTCCCGGCGGCCCGGGCCGTGGTCGAGGCCCAGACCGGGGGCTTCCGGGCCACCCCGACCGACGACCCGACGGCGCTGGTGGCCGAACTGGTCGACCTCGACGGCTGGGCCCGTTCGGCCCGACTGTTGATCGGGGAACTGACCGACCGGGGTCCGGCCCTGGTCGACGGCGAGCACCTGGCTCCCGGGTTCCTCCTGGCCGCCCGCGCCCTCCGCCACCTGGTGTCGGACCCCCTGCTCCCGCCGTCACTGGCCCCCGACCGGTGGCCGGCCGGCGACCTGCGGTCGGCCTACCGCTCCTACATCACCGGCTACCAGGCCGGTCTCCGAGCGTTCTTCCGGGCTCAACTCGCCGCCGCCTCCTGAACCCGGCGGGCCCGACGGCCGGCGGCTCCGCCTCCCCGCCCCGGGCGGGAGCCTCGGCCGGCCGTCGTCGGCCGGGGGTGACCGCCGCCGGCGAGGGTGTCAGCGGCGGGTGTCAGCGGCGGGCGGCGAAGAAGTCGGTCAGCAGGGTGGCGCAGGCGTCGGCCTGGACACCGGGGGTGATGTCGAACCGGTGGTTGAGGCGGGGATCGTCGCCCACGTTGTAGAGGCTCAGGCAGGCCCCGGCCTCCATGTCGGCGGCGCCGTAGACCAGGCGATCGATCCGGGCGCTGAGCAGGGCGCCGGCGCACAGGATGCACGGCTCGAGGGTGACGGCGACCGTGCACCCCTCCAGGCGCCATGAGCCGACGACGGCGGCCGCATCCCGCACCGCCAGCACCTCGGCGTGGGCCGTCGGGTCGCCGGTCAACTCCCGCTCGTTGTGGCGGGAGGCCAGGATCTGCCCGTCGCGGACCACGACCGCCCCCACCGGGACGTCGTCGTGGTCGAGGGCCAGGCGGGCTTCGGCCAGGGCCAGCTCGAGAAGTTCGTCGTCGGTCATGGCAACCGGCTCGCCGACCCGCCGGGGCCGATCAAACCTCGGCGACCGTGGCCGGGATCCGCTCCTGGTTCCACTTGGCCTGCATGTCCTCGTTCTTGATCATCTCCTGGAGGAGGACCACACCTTCGAGGAAGGCCTCGGGCCGGGGCGGGCAGCCGGGAACGTAGACGTCGACGGGGATGATCTGATCGACGCCCTTGGTCACGGAGTAGGAGTCCCAGTAGGGGCCGCCGCAGTTGGCGCACGAGCCCATGGAGATCACGTACTTGGGGTCGGGGATCTGCTCCCACAGCCGCAGCAGGGCCGGGGCCAGCTTGTCGGTCACGGTCCCGGCCACGACCAGGAGGTCGGACTGCCGGGGGCTGGCGGGCAGGGGGATGAGCCCGAGCCGCATGGCGTCGAACCGGGGGGAGCCGATGGCGGCGCCCATCTCGATGCCGCAGCAGGCCAGGCCCCACTGGTACATCCACAGCGAGTAGGCCCGCGACATGTTCAGCAGCTTCGCCAGACCCTTTGGCGTCTTCCCGGAATCGACCAGGCCCATTCCTACTCCCTTGTGAACGGTGCCCCGCCGCCGGGGATCGGGGCGGAAACCGGACACATCGTATAGGGCCCGGCCCGGTACCTCATACCCGGCGGCCCAGCGGCTCCGGTCCCGGGGTCGGTGCTAGCTTGACGGACCGCGGTACGGCGCCGATCCGGGAGGACGACGAACCCATGCCCACCTGGTTGCTGGTCATCCTGTTCCTCCTCGCCCCGTTCGTGGCCCTCGCCAGCGGCCGGGCCACGGCCGAGCGGCGCCGGGCCCTGTTCGACGATCTGGCCCACGGCCGGGCCCGGGGTTTCGCCGCCGTGGCCGGAGCGGTCGCCATCTTCGTCATCATCCAGCTGGTGAACTCCCGGGCCAGTCTGGGTTGACCGCCCGACGGCCGCGACCGGCCTGACGCGCCCCGAACCCGGGCTCAGACCCAGCCCAGGGCGGAGGCCAGCAGACCGAGCACGATCGGCAGGACGAAGGCCGCGATCAGGAGCCAGGCCAGCACTCGGGCCCGGCGACCCGTGCGGACGGGGGCGTACAGGTCGTCATCGTCGGCGAGCTCGGCCATGGCTCAATGCTGCCGCTCGTAGGACAGGAAGCGTCGCGGGTTGTCGATCAACATGGTGTCGATCTGTTCCTCCGAGACCCCGGCTTCCCGCAGGGCCGGGAGGACGTCCCGGCTGATGTGGAGGTAGTTCCAGTTGTCCATGCCCGCCGGGGGCAGCTCGCCCGGGATCCAGTCGAGGTAGCAGGAGGCGTCGTGGCTGAGGACCATCCGCTCGGCGTAGCCCCGGGCGCACAGATCGGCCACGACCCGGACCCGTTCGGGGGTGGGTAGGTAGCCGTCGATACCGAAGCGGTCCATGCCGAGGATGGAGCCGTTGTCGATCAGTTCCATCAGGTAGTCGAGATCGTCGGTGTCGCCCGAGTGCCCGATGACGACCTGGGTCAGGTCGACACCCTCCTCGGCGAAGATGGCCTGCTGTTCCAGGCCCCGGCGGGACCGGGCGTGGGTGTGGGTGGTGATGGGACAGCCCGTGCGGAGGTGGGCCTGGGCGCAGGCCCGCAGGACCCGCTCCACGTCGGGGGTCACCCCGGGCTTGTCGGTGGCGCACTTGATGACCCCGGCCTTGATCCCGGTTCCGGCGATGCCCTCGGTGATGTCGGACACGAAACGCTCGACCATGGGGTCGGTCCCGCCGGGCCCCGACCCGGGGGTGCGATGACGGAAGTACTGGGGCAGCAGCTCGAAGGTGTAGAGCCCGGTGGCGACGACGATGTTGAGGTCGATGCGGGACGCCAGTTCGGCGATACGGGGGATGTAGCGGCCGAGCCCGAGGGCGGTGGGATCGAGGATGGTGTCGATCCCGGCCCCCTTGAGCTCGGTCAGGCGGGCCACGGCGTCGGCCAGTCGGGCCTCCTCGTCGCCCCACTCCTCCGGATAGTTCTGCTGGTACTCGGGGGAGATGATGAAGACGTGCTCGTGCATGAGCGTGCGGCCCAGATCATCGGCCGGGACAGGGCCGCGGGCGGTCTCGACGGTGGGGGCGCTCATGGCTGCGACCCTAGTGCCGGGCCCGGGGACGGATCCACGGGCCCGGACGCCCGTCAGTCCAGGCCCAGGTGGGCGAGGTGGCCGGCCGGGTTGGTGAACGATGCGCCCTGGGTACAGGAGGCGCCGGCCCGGGGGCCCGTCAGCGGCGTGATCCGGCTCAGATCGCGGGCGTGGGCCATCGTGTAGCCGAGGGCGGCGTCGGCCACGTCGATCTCCTCCAGGGAGTGGGTCCGGCCCGACGCCAGGTTGTCGGCCGTGGTCAGGGCGACCGAGGCGTCGATGCTGACGTTGACGAGGTCGAGCTCGCCGTGGAGCACGTTGCACGAGACGGTGGCGGTGCCGCCGCCGGTGTTCTCCAGCTTGACCGCGGTGCGGCCCCCGCCGTCGACCCCGTCGAGTTCGTACAGCACGAAATGGTTGTCCTCGATGATCCACGTGCCCGACAGGTCGCCCTTGGAGCTGGTCGACACGCCGTTGGCCTCGAACAGCACGAAGTTGTCGCGCATGGTGACGTCGGTGACGCTGCCCCAGGAGTCGCCCAGCAGGAGGGCGTTGGTGTAGCCCACGAGGAGGTTGTCGTGGATGACGAGGTCGCGGGCCGGGCCCTGCTGGATCTGCACGAAGTCGGCGTGGGAGGCGGCGTTCCAGGCCCAGCGCCCGTTGTCGGACCGGTTGTGGCCGTAGTTGTAGCGGATCGTCCAGTCGGCGATGTCGGTGCCGCCCCCGGTCTCGGCCTGGAGGGCGTCGGCCGCCGGATCCTCGATGCGGTTGTATTCGAACACCACCCGATGACCGTTCATGCGCACGCCGAAGCCGTTGGAGCCGCCGACGCTGGTCCCGATGTCGAGGAAGTGGATGTGGTGCAGGTGAAGGTCGTTGGCCTCGTCCCGGATGCGGATACCGGCGTAGGTGTAGTCCTCGATCACGAGGTCGGGCTCCCACCCGGCCCCGATCGACTGGCCGCCGATCTCGATGTGGGCTCCGGTGATGTTGAACAGGTGGGCCACGGAGTCCTGGCCGTCGAACACGACCTTGCCCACGGTGCCCGGCGTCTTGACGATGCGCACGGGGTCGGCCGAGGTGCCCTCGACCGACAGGGTGATGGCCCCGCCGGTGTAGCGCCCGGGATTGAGGTGGACGACGTCACCGGCCCGGAGCGCGGGCCATTGGGCGTTGAGGTCGCCCGGGTTCAGCACGTGGTCGGCCGGCTCCGACGAAGGTGGCGGGGCGGTCGTGGTCGTGGTCGTGGTCGGTGCCGTGGTCGGCGGGGGCGGCGGACCGGTGGTCGGCGGCGGTGTCGTCGACGACGTGGTGGTGGAAGAGCTGGTGGACGAACTGGTGGATGGCGTGGTGGACGACCTGGTGGACGACGTCGTCGACGGGGCGGTGGACGGGGTGGGGGACGAGCTGGTGGTCGGGATCGACGTCGTCGTGGTCGACGGTGTGGTCGCCGGTGAGGTCGTGGGTGTCGTCACCGGCAGGCTGGTGGTGCTCCGCTCGGGCGGCATGGGTCCGGGCCGGGCCTCGGTCGTGGTGGTGCGGTTGGCCCGCCAGGCGATCCACCGGGCCCACCGGGCCTGGATGCACTCGGCCGTCCACCGTTGGCTCCGCTCGGCGCAGGCGGTCGGACGCTCCGCACCAACGGCGGCACCGCCGACGACGAGCACCGACACCAGCAGTACCACGGCCACGACGGGCCGAACCCAGACGGGTGTTCCGCTCCTCACGACGAATCCTCCGAGACAGATCGACGACGTTCTGCCCCAAACTCGCCAGGGGGCACCCTAGACCGGCGACCCCGATCCGTCCATACCCCCTGGTCAGCGTCCGATCCCGGCCGCCCCTGGTCGGGCCTAGGCTCGGCCCATGGACGTCGAGCGCTACCTGGCCCGGATCGACCACACCGGTCCCCTCGGGGCCGACCTCGCCACGCTGGAGGCGCTGCAGCGGGCCCACCTGACCACCGTCCCGTTCGAGAACCTGCACGTGCACCGGCGGCTGCCCGTCGGCACCGGCACCGACTGGTCGGTCCCGAAGGTGGTCGAGCGGGGCCAGGGCGGCTGGTGTTTCGAGCTGAACGGGGCCTTCGCCGCCCTGTTGCGGGCGCTCGGCTTCGACGTCCTCCACCTCGGGGCGGCCGTCCTGCTCAACGGCCCGGCCACCGTGATCGATCACCTGGCCCTGGAGGTGGCGCTGGACGAGCCCTACCTGGTCGACGTCGGCTTCGGCGATTCCTTCATCCGGCCCCTGGCCCTCAACCGTCGAGGTCCCCAGGACGGTGGCAGCGGCACCTTTGAACTGATCGACAGCGCCCAGGGTCTGACCCTGACCCGCCATGACGACGAGGGGGTGCCGGTGCCCCAGTACCGGTTCCGGCGGGTGGCCCACGAGTTGGCCGACTTCGACGCCGCGTCCGAACGGCTCCAGGCCGACGCCGAGGGGCATTTCCGGTCCAAGCCCTTCGCCACCCGGCTCCTCGACGGCGGACCCGATCGGGTCACCCTGCTCCGGGACCGGCTCAAGATCATCCGGGACGGGGTGCCGGTCGAGACGCCGGTGGCGGCCGCCGAGTGGGACGAGACGCTGTTCCGCTGGTTCGCCCTACGCGCCCCCGCCCCACCGGTGACCTGACCGGAGGGTCGGGCCACGGGTGGGGCGGGGAGCGGGGTCGGTCCGGGTCAGAGCCCGGACCGACCGTTGCGTCGGATGATCGGCGGACCGATCAGTTGATCTGGGTCACCCGGCCTTCGCCACCCTCGGGGTAGTCGGCGGCCGTGATGGCACCGCCCAACCCGCCGTCGGCGGCCGAGGCCTCGATGTAGTTGGCCAGGGCCTGCTGGTACGACACGCCGAGCGGGGTGAAGGCGGCACCCCGGAACGGGTACTGGTCGCCGCCACGGGCCAGGAAGTCGACGATGGCCACGTCGATGGGTGCGCCCGGGACCACGGCCCCGCCGGTGATGACGACGGTGCCGTCGTCCAGGGTCAGCTCCTGGATCCGGGAGCCGGCGACGGTGACGTTGCCGTCGCCGTCGAGCTCGATCGGGGTACCGGCGGTGTCGAACACCATGGTGAACCCGGCGACCTGGGCGTAGCGCCCGGTGCCGCCCGACAGCGTGGTGGGCTGAATGCGGGACACGGCGTTCTCCATGATGTCCTTGAACTGGTCCCGGGGGACGTCCGGGACCACGGTCACGAAGTTGCCGAACGGCACCATGTCGAACGTGTCGAGCAGGGTCAGATCAGCGGGAGCGCCGGGGGTGGCCCCGGCGGCGATGATCGAGTCGTTGCGGATGCCGCCGCCGTTGGCCAGCGCCACCTGAGGCGAGTCGACCCCGAAGGTGGCGGCCAACTGCTGAGCCTGCCACAGCTGGGAGTCGGCGATCAGGTTGCCCTGATTGGTCTCGACGCTACGGATGTTGCCCCGGATGCCGTCGAGCTCGACCTCGGTCTGGGCGATGACGGTGGCGGCCAGGCCGGCCTCGAAGGCCACGATGGGCTCGACGACCTTCTCCAGCAGTCGCTTGTCGGAGCTGACGCCGTCGGAGCCGACCGACTTGTCGACGACCCGGACCGGGCCGCCGTCCCAGGAGATTACCTCGCCCTGGCGGTTGAAGACGACGTTGAGGCGACCGAGGTAGCCGTACTGGCCGGACGTGGTCACCACGGGAACGGTGTTGCCGTCGGCGTTGACCGCCAGCTGCGGGTAGGCGCCGAAGACGGGATCGTCCTCGTCGGGATCGTCCTGTTGAGCCTGGTCGCTGGGCAGGAGCAGGTCGTCGGGGTTGGCCAGCAGCTCGTCGCCGCCGCCGGCGATCACCACGTCGACACCACTCAGCTGTTCGGCCAGGGCGATGTCGCCGTCGATGCCCTGGAGGTGGGAGATCAGCACGATGTGCTTGACGCCGCGTCGCTCCAGGCGGTCGATCTCGGCCTGGACCGCGGGCTGCACGGCGTTGACCACGACCTCGCGGGGCGAGGAGATGAAGGGCAGGTTCTCGGTGGTGGCACCGATGATGCCGATGCGCCGGCCCCGCTCCTTGACGATGGTGCTCTTGGCGATGACGCCGTCGTCGACCAGCTCCTGGAGGGCGGGCTCACCGCTGAAGTCCAGGTTGGCGCTCAGGTACGGGGGCTTGCCGGGCCGGCGGAAGTCGTCGATGAAGTCGGCCAGGATGTCGGGACCGAAGTCGAAGTCGTGGTTGCCGAGGTCGATGGCGTCGTAGTCGAGCGAGTCGAGGGCCACGGCGTCGTAGTAGGTGCCGTCCTCGAGGCTGGCGGTGAACGCGGTGCCGGCCAGGAAGTTGTCACCCGACGACACCAGGATCACGCCCCGCCGGTTGCGCAGCGGGCCCGGGCCCTTCAGCGCGTCGCGACGCTCCTCCTTGACCAGGGTCTTGAACCGGGCGACGCCACCCTCGGTGTCGGATCCGACCAGCTTCGACTCGCCATCGTTGTTGTGGAGGATGGTGAGGGCGAACGCCGGGCGTTCGTTCCGGTCGTCCCGGCGGTCGTCGGCCGACGCCCCGGTGGCCATCGTCGACACCAGCAGCGAGGCGAGCAAGGCCACAACCGCCAGCAGGCGCGCCGAAACGCGCCGCTTGTTTTCCCTCATGTTCCGCTCCTTCGTCGAGGGTTTGCGATCCACGGGCTGCGCCCCGGGAACCACGTTGTCGCGGGTCACCCTAGGCCATGCGACGCGGTCCGGCTATGTCCGGCCGGTGGGCAAGACGGCCCAGGCGTTGGGCCGCCGGCGCCGGACCCAGGGGGCGCTCGGCGGCGGGCCGAACTAACCTCGGAGCGATCTGTCCGCCGCCGTCCACCGAGCCGATGCACCGAGGAGCGCCGATGGCCATCAAACCCGTGTCCGAGCTGATTGCGGAAGCCCGCAAAGAGCTCGACAACCTCACCCCGGCCGAGGCCAAGGCCAGGGTCGACGCCGGCACCGCCATGCTGGTCGACATCCGCGACGTGCGGGAACTGCAGCGCGACGGCGTCATCCCCGGCGCCATGCACGCCCCCCGGGGGATGCTGGAGTTCTGGATCGATCCGGCCTCGCCGTACTACAAGCCCGTCTTCTCCGAGGACATCGAGTTCGTCCTCTATTGAGCTTCGGGCGGGCGGACAAGTTTGTCCGCGAAGACCCTGAAGGACATGGGCCTGCCCAAGGTGTCGCACATCGAGTCCGGCTTCGGCGGTTGGAAAGCCGCCGGCCTTCCGGTCGTCGACTACGACACCTGGAACGCCGACCGCAAGAAGAGCGACTGAGCCCGACCCCGAGCGACGACGGCCCGTTCGGCACCGGACGAGCCCACTACTTCGCCGTCGAGCGCGCCGTTGGGGCCGAACGGCGGCGGGCGGCGGCGGCCCAGATCCGGATCCTGGAGGACAACCTCCGGATCGAGCTGGAACGACTGTCGGTCCTGCGGGCCCGGGCCGCCGCGCCGGTGACGGGGGGCCGGTCACACGATGAGTTGGTCCGGGGCGAGGCCCGCCAGGAACGCCACGTCGAGGGCATCCGCCGTGAGCTGGCCCGCCAGCGCCGCCTCCGGGCCACGAGCCACCGCGACCGACTGGTCGAGTGGGAGGTCGAGCACGGGCATCGTGCCCCGCCGACGCCGGGTCGGTTGCTCCTGGCCCGGCGATCCCGCAAACCGTTCCCGACCCACCCCGTCGCGGGCCGGTTCTTCTTCGGGGGTTGAGCGGGGCCCGGCGACCCCGGCCCTACCGCAGGTTGTCGGCCCCGTCGATCTCGTTCTCGGCACCCTGATCGCCGTCGGCGGACGGCGGCTCGTCGATCGGGTCGCCCTCATCGGTCTCGCCACCGTCTGCGCCGTCGCCGGTCGAGGAGTCCTCGTCGTCGGTCGAGGAGTCCACGTCGTCGTCGCCGTCGTCGGCACCGGGCGAGGCCGTGTCCTCCGACTCGGTCCCGTCGTCCCCGTCGTCCACCTCGACCTCGACCTCCACATCGACCTCGACCTCGACCCCATCGTCGGCCGGGTCTGTCGCACTGGCGATCGACCCGCCCGACGGCGCAGGGCCCGCGGTCGAGTTCGGGCCCTCGGCAGGGGGCACGGTTAGCGAGGTGCTGGAGGTCTCCGCGCGCCCGGTGGTGGGCGACGGCCCACCGGGGGCCGGGCTCGGGGCCCCTCCCCCGAGGGTCGGGTCGACGGCCGGTGCCTGACTCCCCGGTGCCAACTCAGCGGAGTCGACAAGGTCGGGGGTGAGGTCGGGCTTGACGATCTCACCCCCGTCCTCGGTGTCGACGGGGCCCACCTCGACCAGCGGAACCGAGTCCTGACGGGCGATCCAGGCCAGGGCCACCACGAGCAGGACAGCCAGCGCGGCGCTCGTGAGCAGGAGCCGGAGCCGACTGATGGCGTCGTGCTGCAATCGGCGTACGGCGGCCGGGCTGCGGCCGACCAGCGTTGCCGTCTCGTCGGTCGAGTGCCCGTCGACGAAACGGTGAACCACGACATCCCGCTGCGCCGGGGTGAGCTGGTCGACCAGCTGGTCGAACGACTCCTGGCTGATCAGACGATCGGCCACATCGGTACCCATCGTGCCCAGCCCGACCGGGTCCTGGTCGTCGGCCAGAGCCACGTGCTCGATGCGGCCACGCCGGCGGTACTCGTCGATGACCCGGTTGCGGACCGCCCGGTGAAGGTAGGCCGAGCAGGTCTCCGGGCGGTCGAGATCGAAGCGGTCCGACCGCTCCAGGGCCGCCGTCAGCACCTCGCTGGCCACCGCCTCGGGGTCGACGGCCCCCCGGGTGCGGGCATAGCCGGTCAGGCGGCGGAAGTAGGCCTCAAACAGGACGGCGGCCGGTTCGACCTTGGTCTCAACGGTCATTTCGGCCGAGACCTCGGCCGGGGTGAGCGTGTTGCCGGTGGGATAGCTGGCGGGGGCTGGCACGGGACCGAGGACCTCCAGGAAAGGGGTGGGGGCCGCCACACTCTTGCCTGCGCAGGGCGACAACCGGACCAACGTAGGCCATCGGTGGCCATCCTTGCATAGGCAAGCTTGCCGAACGATGGTTCAGGTCTGAATGAGTCCGAAATCGTCGACACGACCGAACATTCGGCGACCGTTGTTCGTTGTACCCATCAGACCGGCGACGACGTCGCCCGTTCCCCGCTGGGGGCATCCGGACAAGTCGCCCATCCGGATGTCCCCAGTCGGGGAGGTCTGTCGCTCGCCGGAGTTCGGAGCGCCCGACGACGACGACGGCGGCCTCTGATCAGGCCGGCGGAACCGACCGGTCGCTCACCCAGTTGCCGTGGAAGCCGTAGGGGATCCGCTGGGGCAGCTTCACCTGGGCCACGTAGCCCCGGTCGAAGTCCTGGGCGTCGAGCACGGCCAGTTCGGCCGAGCCCTGGCCCAGGTCGTGCACGAAGGTCACGAGCCAACCGTCGTCCTCATCGGCGCCGTCGGGGCGGGCCACGAATACGGGCTCACCGGCAGCCCTGCCGGGCCCGTGATCGAACACGGTGCGGGCGCCGGTCTCGAGGTCGTGCTTTAGGGTCGGCCAACCGGCGGCCGGGTCGACCGACGGAGAGGCGCAGTAGCCGTAGCGGTAGGGCCGAGCCGTCAGGCTGCCGCGGTGGCGAGGGAACTCGTTGGCCGCATCGTCGATGACGGTGACGGCTGCGGTCCGGGTTGCCGGGTTCAGCTCCCACCGCTCGAGGCGGGCCTGACCGCCGTCACCGAAGGGGCCGAGGATGTCGAGGTCGAACATCTTGTCGTAGACGCAGAGGTCGATGACGACGGTCCCGTCGGGCCGGTCGAAGGCGTTGAGGGGGTGGAACGAGTAGGACAGCGGCACATCGATCCAGGTGATGTCGGCCGCCTCACCCTCGCGGGGCAGGAGGCCGACCCGGTTGCCGTAGTCGCCGTTCCATCGGAAGGGGAACCGGCCGGCGAAGGCCAGGTCGAGGTCGACGGTCACGGGCTGGTCGTAGACCACGGCGTAGCGCTCGGTGAGGGACATGTCGTGGAGCATGGTCATGCCCGGAAGCGGGACGTCGACGGTACGACGGACCCGGCCGTCGGGGGCCACCACCACGTACTGGACATGGTCCATCCATTCGGCCCAGGCGTAGACCATGGCGTGCATCTCGCCGGTGGTGGGGTCGACCTTGGGGTGGGCGGTGAAGGCGCCGGGGAGGGTGCCATGGAAGTCGTTGCGACCCACGGTCTCCAGCTCGTAGGTCAGTTCGACGGGGGTGCCACCGGCCTCGACCATGGCCCAGGTGAGCCCGGCGAATCCGCCGACGTTGGTGTTGGGCCCAAGGCCGCTGCCGTTCCAGTTGGGGCCCGGGATGTCGTCGGCCCCCCGGGCCCGGGCCACGGCGGTCGAGCCGACGTAGCGGTTGCGATACCAGACGGCCCGGCCTTCCGCCAGGCGGACGCCGTGCACCATGCCGTCGCCCACGAACCAGTGGTGGGTGGCGGGGTCGACATCGCCCATCGGGTTGGGCCCGTTACGGAGGTAGCGGCCGGTCAACTCGACCGGGAGTTCACCCACGACCTCGAGGTCGGTGGCGGTGACCTCCTCGGTGACGGGGGCGTAGTTGCCGCTGAGGTACAGGTTGGTGGTCGGAGAGCCGGTGGTGGGCTCGGCGGTCTCGGTCATGGGAGCCTCGCTCGGGTCGACGGGGTCGGGTGCTGCGCCGACCTCCAGCATGCCCCGCCAAACTAGACACTGTCAAGGGCCGGTCACGGCGACCGCCGAGACCCCCACCGCCCCAACGGTCAGCCGCAGTCGGTGATGATCCGCAAGCCGTCGAGTCCTCGTCGGAGCCTGAGATCCCAGGTGAGGGTGGTGGAGCCGTCGGGGTTGCGGGTGAGGGTCAGACGGTCGGCCTTCTCCAGCGGTCCGACCCGGGCCTCGGTGCCCGGGGCTCCCAACCACTGCGATGCCTCGACCTCGCCCTTGCGGGTGATGACGGCCAGGATCTCGGCGTCGGCGAAGGTGACCGAACCCGTCAGACGCCCTCGGTCATCGAGGCGATCGGCCCAGACCCGGTAGCTACAGACCGTGGTGCCGGCGGGGACGACGACGTCGTCATCGGTGCGGCCGGTGAACGACCCGGCGGCCACGCGATTGGCCGCCAACGGACCGTCGAGCACCACCGGGCCCCGCTCGGCCCAGACCCACGTGTGGTCGTCGCTGTCGAGGGGGCCGCCCTCGGCCATCGAGGCCGGAGGATCGACGAACCGGGCCCCGTCACCCACCGACGGCGCCTGGGGCTGGGGATCGGGATCCGGCTGGGGATCGGGGTCAGGCTGCGGATCAGGATCGGGCTGCGGGCCCGGATCGGGATCCGGCTGGGGATCGGGATCGGGCTGGGGATCAGGATCGGGCTGGGGATCAGGATCCGGCTGGGGGCCGGGTGCGACGTCGGTGGTGACCGTCACGACGGCGGCCTCGGATGGGACACCGTCGGGCGAGAGGGCGAACAGGTAGTAGGCCCCGGGGGTGGCCACACCCGGCTCGGCCGGCGCCACGATCTCGTGTCGGCCACCACCGAGGTCGGTCGACACCACCGGGATCCGCCGCTGGTCGTTGTTGACCGAGTGGGTGGCCGAGGCCAGGCGGACCAGCACGAACTCGTCCACGGCACCACCCGTCGTCACCGTGAACCGCTCGTTCAGATCGACCGTCGACGGCGCCGTGACCAGGAAGGGACGGGCGGCCGGCGAACCGTCGTCGTTGAGCAGGTAGGGCGGGGTGAAGATCTGCACGTCGGGATGGTTGACGTCGCACGAGCCGCACAGACCACCGCCCCCGGTGAGAACCCGTCCGTCCCGCAGGAGCAGGGCGAAGCTGTGGTAGGTCCGGGGGACGGCCATGGCCGCCGCCGGGCGGAAGGTCTCGGTCTCGGGGCTCCAGATCTCGGGGGTCAGGATGGCGTCGACGTCGGAGAAGAGCCGGATCGTCGGCATCCCACCCAGGACCACGACCTCACCGTTGGGGAGCACCACGCTGTTGTGGAGGCCCCGGGGACCGGCCAGGGGTGCGACGTCGCGGCTGGTGACCGAGGGGCCGGTGATGTCGATCACGGTGGCGTTGGCCGAGGCCGGGCCGCTGGCGTAGGCGGGAGCGCCGCCGACGGTGAGGATCTTCCCGGGCTCGTACATGACGGCGTTACCGTTCATGGCATAGGCGTCGGACGCCCGCGGCCCGGCCGGGGTGACCGAGCCGTCGCCCGTGGTGTCGATCCAGTGCATGTCGGCCTTGGGACCGGCATGGAACACCCGACCGTCGGTCCACCCGAAGAGCCACAAGTGGTTGTCACCGCGGTAGACACCCTGCGGGTCGTCGGCGGTGAAGGGATCGGCCGGCACGCCGGGCAGGGTCCGCCACCCGGCGCCCTCGGTCCACACCTCGGCCGTCTTGCCCCCCTGGCCCCCCGACCACGAACCGCCGAGGGTGAGCGCCGAGCCGTCGGACAGCAGCGTCGTCCCCTGGTAGCCCCGGGGGATGTTCATGTCGTCGGCGTCCTGCCAGCTGTCGGTGGCCGGGTCGTAGATGCTGGTCTCGGCCGACGACGAGCCGCCGTTGACCAGGACCCGACCGTCGGCCAGGTTGGCGATGCCGGGGCAGAACATGTCGTGGCCGGTGTTGGACACCTGCCGGTCGGAGGACCCCAGCGTCGCCGGGTCGAAGATGGTGGTCTGGGTGAAGCCCCGGTTGCCGCCGAAGTTGTAGCGGTCGTAGGCCGACCACATCAGGACCTTGCCATCAGGCAGCGCCGCGCCCGCCACCGGCACCAACGACAGGTCGTGGACCGGCGACCACTGACCGAGGGCACCGTCGACGGCCGGCCCGCCCCCACCGACCTGGAACCGCTGGTTGGGTCCGTCGTGACACGTGTACTGGATGAGCCGGGTGCCGTTGGCCAACGATCCGCCGAACACGTCGAGGCACTTGTTGGAGTGGCGGACCCGGATTCGGGAGCGCCCGTCGACCGGAGGCTCGATCAGGAACTGCTGGTTGGCCCGCCCGTGGCAGGTGTACTGGATAACGTCGGCCTCATCGGCCCGGGAGGCGCCCCGGATGTCGAGGCACTTGCCGGAATGGCCGAGCTCGATGGAGACGTAGCCGCCATCGGCCTGGTTGAGGACGAACTGCTGCCACTCCTGGCCCACGCACGGACCCTGGACCACGAGAGCCAGGTTGTCGGCGGCGCCGCCGTCGACCCCGATGCACTTGCCCGAGTGCTCGACCACGATCTCCTCGACCGGGGTCGCCGCCCCGACCTCGGTGGGACCGATGCCGATCAGTCCCGACAACACCACGACCAGGACGGCGAACACCGCCGTCCGAACCCGCTGCCTGCGCCCCATTGCAACCCCACTCGTGTTGATTCAGAGGGCATCTTGTCGGTTCGGGGCGGGCGGGGCGCCGAAGCGGGAAGCTTCACCCAGTAACAGATCGAACCGGTCAAGCCTCTGGCGGCTGATCGACGAGGATCCGGAGGGCCCCGACGTCGACACACCCGGCGGCCAGGGCCTCGATCAGGGAGTCTCCACGCTCATAGCCGACGACGGGGCGGCCTTCACCGAACTCGGCGCACAGCCACAGGGCGGCGGCCATGGCCTCGGGGCCGAACACGTTCGACAGGCCGACGACCTCGGCCGATCGGTTGGCCACGGCGCCGGCGTCGAACCCGGGGTGGTCTGGGCCGCCGCCCCTGGAGCCGACTCGACCCCAGAAGGCGACGTCGGGGCGCTCGAGGAACCCGTCGGGGAACTGGCGTTCATCGCTGGGCGACCCTCCCTCGACCCAGGCCCGATCCCACCGGGCCAGATCGTCCGGGGTGTCGATGCGCTGCCACCGATCAAGCCCGGGCGGCGGGGCGACGGCATCGGGCTCGGCCCAGATCCAGTGGGCCGAGAACAGCTCGTGCAGACCGAGCATCTCGGCGTCGAGTGTCACGAACGAATCCTTCACCCCGAAACCCGGTCGATGGCGCTCGGCCGCCACCGCGGCCCCGAGTGCCGGGGCCGCGCCCGGGTCGGCCGCCAGGGTCACCATCCACCCGAAGTAGGGCGGGGGCGGATCGACGGCGACGAAGGCCAGAGCCGAGCGCTCGTAGCGAAGACCCCGCACCTCGAACATGGCGGTGTAGAGGTCGGCGTTGTTGGCGGCGGCCACGGCGGCGCGGGGATCGACGGGCATGGGCGGTCCTCCGGGAGCGCCGGATCATCGGCCCCGGTGGACCGGGTCGGCGGGCCCGAGCCTCGATGGTAGGGGCAGGTGATGGTCGGGACCTTGGCCCCTGGGAGCCGGCCGCCGCACGAGTCACGCTGGCACCATGACCACCGCCGAAACCGCACCCAGCACGCAGCCCCACACCGGCAACCCGACGGCGGCCGGGATCGTCGTCGGCATCGACGGCTCGTCGGGCTCGGAACACGCCCTGCGCTGGGCCGTGGCCCGAGCCGACCGCTTCGGGCCCGTTCGGCCGGTGTCGGCCTGGCAGTACCCCTTCTGGGCCGCCGCCGGGCCTCACGGCGGCCTGCCCTTGGCCACCATCGAGGAGTTCGAGGCCGCAGCGCGCCGCCACGCCACCGAGGCGGTCGAGGCGGTGCCGACCGACGATCGACGCTCCCTCGCCGTCTATCACGGCCCGGCCGGGCCCGCCCTGGTCGAGGCCGCGGTCGACGCCTCCCTGATCGTGGTCGGCACCCGAGGTCGGGGAGCGGTGGCCAACACCGTGCTCGGCTCGGTCAGCAGCTACGTGGTGGCCCACGCCTCGGTGCCCACCATCGTGGTACCCCGCGACGCCGTCGTCGACGCCCCCCTGAACCAGATCGTGGTCGGGGTCGACGGGTCGCCGAACTCGGTTGCCGCCCTCCGGTGGGCCGCCACCACCGCACCGGCCGACGCCGTGATCGAGGCCGTGTACGTGTGGAGCAATCTCGTCACCATGGCCCCCGCCCCCTACGTGGTCCCGATCGAACCGTCGGCCGACGACGCCCGGACGACCTTGACCCTGGCCGTCGACGAGGCCCTGGAGGGCACCGGTGTCGAGCCGAGCCGGATCCGCCGGACCCTGCGCTATGGCGACGACGCCCGCAACGTGTTGCGCGATGCCGGCGACGACGCCGACCTCCTCGTCGTCGGGGCCCGCGGCCGCGGCGGCGTGGCCCACCTCCTGCTGGGATCGGTGACCACGAGTCTGGTCCACCATCCCCGGACCGTGACCGCCGTGGTGCCCATCCGTCGCTGACCGGGGCCCACGGCGCCGGCACCCCCGGGCCGTTCAGTGCAGAGCGGTCCGGGGCCGACTCGCGTCGGGCCCCACCGCGCCGTCGGTCGGCCGCTCAGATCCGGCGGCGGGCGGCGGCCCGTCGGGCCCGGGCCGCATCGCGATCGGCCCGGCGGGCGGCGGCCTGGCGATCCCGGACCGCGTCGCGTTCGACCCGTCGGCGACGGCGGGCGGCGACGCGGTCAGCGGCGTCGCCTCGCGGCCGGGCGGCCTGCATCCCGGGCTCCTGGCCCGGCAGCTGCAGCCGGTAGACCAGCGCCGGGGGGAGAACCACGCCGTCGACGTCGTTGGTCCGCAACCCGACCCGGCTGAGGCCTCCGACCTGCACCCTCCGCCCCAGGGCCGCCAGCAGAGGATCGTCGAGGGCCTTGACCTCCAGGCGATCGGCACCCCACGGTGCCCCGATCGCCTCCAACCCGTCGACCAGGACCGCCTGCGCCTGGTCGACGTCGTCGGGCAGGTCGCCGCCGGCGGCGACGAACACCCACGCCTCCGCCGACTCGTTCCACAACCACAGGGCCACGGCGGGCCCGGCCCCCCGGTCGTCCAGTCGACGGACCAGGCGGTCACCGCCGTCGGCATCGCGGGCGGGCAGATCGGGGGCGTTCATGGCTCAAGCCTCCCACGACGGGCATGGTCACGCACCGTCGGCCATCGAGCCGGACCGACGGCCACCGGCCCGGCTTGCCTCGCCCCACACCGGGTTCGTAGCCTCGGCCGACGCCCCGCCCCCGCCGCGTCCGCCCGTGTCCCATCGATCGCCCGGCCCGGGAGGCCCGCCCATCATGACCCGCCCCACCTTCGAGAACTTCGACCGGACGTGGGCCGAGCAGGTCGTCGGTCGGGTGGCCCCCAGCGGGCTCGCCGGGTACCTGGGGCTCAGGATCACCATGGCCCAGCCGGGTCGGGTGGTGTGCGAGATGCCGGTCACCGACCAGCTGCTGACCGGCTTCGGCACCCTGCACGGCGGGTGTCTGTCGGCCCTGTGCGACCACATCCAGGGCGTGGTCATGTACCCGGTGATGGAGCCGGGTGGCCGGGCCGCCACGACCGAGTTCAAGGTCAACCTGTTGGCTCCGGTGACCGGCGGGCGTTGCGTGGCCACGGCCGAGATCGTGGCGATGTCGACCCACCTGGCCGTGGTTCGGACCGAGGTGGTCAACGGGAACCGGCTGGTGGCGGTGGCCCAGGGAACGTCGACCATCACCCCGGCCGGCCCGACACCTCGGGCCCACTGATCGACCCGGGCACCGGGGCCGGACCAGGCCTGATTCGGTCCGACGCCCACGGCCCACGGCGTAGGACCCATCGTTCTTGCACACGTGTGCAGGGACCGCTAGGTTCGGGAGCCATGGGCGACCCGATGGAGGATGGCACCGACGATCCGGTGGCGCTGGCGGCGGCCTTCGAGGCCGACGGCTACGTCGTCCTGGAAGACTTCTTCGCCCCCGAGCTGATGGCCATCCTGGAGGCCCGATCCTGGCAACACTTCGGGACCGATCCGGCCTGGGCCCACGAGGAGAACTTCCTGACCGCGTCGGAGGTGGAGGTCGTGCCCTGGTTCCCCCAGCGGGAGGGCGTGGCCGACTTCGACGCCGTCGACGACCTGGCCCGCCTGGAGGCGGTCACGACCGCCGCCCTCGGTCGGGGCTGGCGGGCCGACTACTGCATGGTGATGCACTCCCGGGCCGGGAGCGCGGGCCAGGCCTGGCACCAGGACTGCCCACCCGAGGACCCGGCCCGGTTCAACCTGAATCGGCTGGTCTACACCCACGCCGTCGGCGGTGACCGGGGCGGGGAACTGGTCGTCGTGCCCGGGTCGCACCGTCGGGGCGAGGTCCCGGCCGGCGGCCCCCACGAGCCCCTGCCCGACGAGGTCGTCCTGAGCCCCCGGGCCGGGACCCTGGTCCTGGTCCACGGCCACTGCTGGCACCGGGTCCGGGCCGTCGGACCCTCACCCCGGCTCTCGATCAACTACCGGGCGGTGCCGGTCGGGGCCCCGTTCGACCTGACCGATGTCTGCGTCTACCGCAACATGCGGTACCGGTTCTCCACCGCCGAGGTGCTCGAGACCCGCTGACCGACCCCGCGCTCGGCCGTCGGGCGGCCCGGGCGGCCTCGCTAGCGACCGGCCAGGCCGGGCGTTGGCGGCCGGATGACCGCCAACGTCGGTCCCGTCACGGCCCCCGTCACGAGGCGATGAACTCGATCAGCACGTGGGCCAGCTCGGGACCCCTGTCCTCCTGCAGGAAGTGTCCGGCCCCCTCGATCGTGGTGTGAGCCTGCCCCTCGGTCCCGGGGACCACGCCCAGGAAGGCGGCTTCGCCTCCGGCCGTGACCGGGTCACTGTCGCTGAAGCAGCACAGGAACGGCTTGTCGAAGGTCCTCAGCACCTCCCAGGCCTGGCGGTTGGCCGGCGCCTCCGGATCGTCGGGCGAGGTGGGAACGTGGCTCGGCCAGATCCGGGCCCCGGCCTTGTAGGTGTCGTCGGGAAAGGGGGCGTCGTAGGCGGCGATGACCTCGGGGGCCAGCTCGGTGGTCGTTCCGCCGTTGATGATGTTGCCGACCGGGAACACCTCGGTGGTCTGGGAGAACTCCTGCCACTGGAGGAAGGCCTTGGACGGGGGTCGGGAGCCGTCGGGCAGCCCGGTGTTGCCCACCGCCACCCGAGCGAAGCGCTCGGGCCGGGCCGCGACCAGGCGAAGACCGATGAGGCCACCCCAGTCCTGGCCGAAGAAGGTGACGCCGTCGAGGTCGAGCGCATCGAAGATCAGGCTCGACATCCAGGCCACGTGGCGGGCGTAGGAGTAGTCGACGGCCTCGGCCGGCTTGTCGCTCCGGCCGAAGCCGACCTGGTCGGGGACGATGACGCGGTGCCCGGCGGCCACCAGGGGCGGCACCATGTGGCGGTAGAGGTAGCCCCAGGACGGCTCGCCGTGGAGCAGCAGCACGGGGGCGGCGTCGGCCGGACCCTCGTCGAGATAGTGGACCCGAAGCGTCTCGCCGCCCTCGCCGCCCGGTTGGGCCGGGATCTCGGCGTAGTGGGGGGCGAAGGGGAAGTCGGGCAGGTCGGTGAAACGGTCGTCGGGGGTGCGAAGGGTCTGCATCAGCGAGGTCCTTTCCTCAGGCCGAGGCGGGCGACGTCGGCGACGTCACCCACGGTGGACGGTTCGAGGTGGGAGGGAGCCAGGTGCTCCAGGCGGGCGGTGAATCCCAGGTAGTCCCAGACGAGGTCGGGGCCCTGGCGATGGCGGCGGATCTCGATGTCGAGCCCCCGGGGCCGAAGCACGTGGACACCGTCCTCGTAGGTGGCGACGACGTGGATCTCGGTCGCCTTGTCGAACTCGGCCACGTCGTGGACCCCGCGGTCGAGGGTCCCGTCGCAGCGCATGTCGTGGATGATGCCGCCGCCGGTGACGACCAGGCGGTCGCCACGCTGCTCGATGCGCTGGACGTGCCCCAGGGCCGGATGGTCGGGCACCGGTTCGCCCGCCACCACGACCTCCACCGTGCGCCAGTAACCGTCGAGGTCGGGGGCATCGGGAGACCGGGGTTCGCGGCACCTGTCCAGGATCGGTGGGGGCCACTCGGTCCAGCCGCCGGCCGGGGAGTGGGCAACCGGAACGGTGTCGATCGTCGGCTCGGCGCTGGGTTCGGTCATGGGCTGGGCTCCGAGGTCGGGAGCGTGTGGTTTCGGCGTTCAGATGGTGACCGTGGTGAGGTCGTCGCCGATGACGATCTCACCGTCGAAGTGCTCGGCCGCCTTGGCCACCCACTCCGGGTACTGGTCCGGGGTCGGAGCCGGGACCAGATGGGTCAGGACCAACCGTTTCGCGCCGACCCGGGCCGCGGTCTGGGCCGCATCGACGACGCTGGAGTGGTAGTCGAGGATGTCCTGGAACATCTCGCTGGGCACCAGCTTCACCAGGTCCCGGCGGATGACGGTCTGGACGTAGGCGTCGGCCTGGTCGGCAAGCTTGTAGACCCCGGCGCAGGGGATGGTGTCGCCGACCACGGCCGCCACCGAGCCGCCGTGACTCAGCCGGAAGCCGATGGTCGGCTCGACCGGGGCGTGCACCGTGGCCGCGGTGGTGATCGAGACGGTGTCGTCGCCGAAACCCAGCTCGAAGGTGACGCCGGGCTCCAGCTCGGTCACCGCCACCTGGGGCCCGACCGTCAGCACCTCGTGGTGGGCGATGCGGTAGCCGATGTCGGCCTCCAAGGCGCCAAGCTGACGCTCGACGAACTGGGCCGTCCCCGGTGGGCCCATGATGGGCAACGTGGCCCGACCCTGGGTCATGACCCAGTGGGTCGTGATGATGTCGTTGACATCGCACAGGTGGTCGCTGTGGAGATGGGTGAGCAGCAGACCCGACAGCAGCGGCGGGAGCGATCCGGCCCCGGCCAGACGCATCACGGTGCCCCGGCCGGCATCGATGAGGATCTGGGTCGCGCCGGCCTTGATGAGGGTCGACGGACCGGCCCGGTTGGCGTCGGGAAGCGGAGAGCCGGTTCCGGTGAGGACGATGTCCATCACCGGCGTCCGGCGGTCGCGGGGGCGTGGTCGGACATGGGGGCGAGCCTACTTCTTCTGCCAGTTCAAAGCGCAACTATCCTCGATCGGGTGCGCCGTCAGGCCCGGCCAGGAGGCCGCGGAGCCCGGCCGTGAGGGCGGCTTCGGTCTCGGCCACCGTGAGTCGACGGTGGCGACGCAGGTGGTCGATCGAGTCGAGCTGGGTGAGGACGTCACCGGCGGCCACCACGGCGTCTCGTTCGGGACCTCGCAGTCGGTCCAGTTCAGGCCCGAAGTGGACCTCGAACTGCTGGCGGAGCTCGGTGCGGCCCCGGTCGAGCTCATCTCGCAGGCGGGGATGCTGGGGGGCGAGGTGACTGGTGGCCCGGTACGTGGCCCCGATGCCTTCGTGGAGGCGGACCCGCATGGTCACGAAGGCCTCGATCCGGTCGACCAGCGGACCCTGACCGATGCCGGTCAGACGGGCCAGGGGGCGGGTCTGGGCCCGGTGGCGGCGGACGGCGGCGTCGTGGAGATCGGCCGGCTCGGCGAAGTACCGATACAGCGAGCGGACCGACAGTCCCGACCGCCGGGACACCTGATCGATGGTGGGGAACACCTCACCCTCGACGAAGAGCTGGATCACGGCATCGAGGGCGGCATTGACGTTGCGCTCGCGTCGAGCCGCCCGCCCGTCGAGCACCTCTACCATGCGCCCGATCCTAACTTGTGGCAATCAGACCGGCAATTTCGCCCACGGCCCGGCCCGGGTTCAGGGACCGATCGGCTCGGTCCCGGGCCAGCGGTCGCCCTGCAGGGCGGGGCCGATCCACAGGATGATGGCGGCGAACACCACCACGCCGGTACCCAGGATGACGGTCCGGGCGGTGAAGGCGGCCAGGAGGGGGGCGGCGGCCAGGGAGCCGGCGGCCATGCCCAGCGAGTTGGCCACCCCGAGCCCGGCGAAGGCCCGGCCCCGTTCCTTCTCGGCGATACGGCTGAGGAAGAAGGTCTCGCTGGTCACGAACTCCGGTCCCAGGAGGACACCCCAGATGAACCAGCTGACGGCGAGCACGGCGGGCCAGTCCACGGCGCCGCCGATGGCGCAGGCCACGGCGTAGAAGGGCGTGGCCACCACGATGATGCGGGGCAGGGGCCAGGTGAAGGTCCGGGAGCCGGCCAGGCCGAGGCCGACGGCGCTGCCGATTCCGTAGCCGGCGATGGCCAGGCCGTACCAGTACTCGGCCACGTCGAGATCCCGCTCGTAGAACACGACGGCCGAGGCCATCAGCGTGCCCACCGTGCCCATGACCAGGGTGGTGTAGAGCACGAGACGGCGCACCCCGGGGGTCCGGACCGTAACCGCCATGCCCGCCAGTAGATCGGCCAGGGCGGCACCCACGGGCACCCCGTCGCGGGCCCGACGGCGCTCGGCGTAGTCGGTGTCGAGATGGCGGACCGAGACGAGGATGGCGAACGAGGCCACGAAGGCCACGGCGTTGAGCAGCAGGGACGGTCGGGGGCCGATGAGCCAGACGGCCAGCGCGCCGATCCCGGGACCGATCGTGATCGACACGGCCTGGATCAGCCGCCGCAGGGCCACCACCTGCTGCAGGTCGCCCTCGGCCTGGCCCGGTATCAGGGCGTCGAACGACGGGTTGTCGACCATGGCCAGGGCCCGGGCCGACACCCCGAGCGTGACGGCCAGCAGCAGGGGGTCGACGAGGAAGGCGCCGAGCAGGAGAGCCGACCGGACCAGGTAGGAGATGAGCAGCACCCGTTGACGGTCGAAGGCGTCGGCCAGGACGCCGCCGACCACCGACAGGAGCACCCCCAATCCCAGTTCGACACCGAACGTCAGCGAGGTCCACACCTCGGAACCGGTCCGCGCCCACACGTAGAGGGGCAGGGCGACCAGGGAGATGCCATCCCCCAGTTCGGCCAGGAACTGGGCCCCCACCATGCGGCGGAGGCGGGGGCGTCGGAGGGGGCCGAGGACCGACCCCTCCCCCACCGTCTGCTCCGTGGTCCCGGCCGCGCCGCGGCCGTCGCCCGCGGCGGGGGCATCGTCGGCCGGCTCGGGGCCGAGGTGATCCGATGTCGTCACCGGGCTTCGACCCGCCGATGGTCAGCGACCACGGGGTGGTGGGTGTCGGGTGTGATTCGGCCGACCGTGGCACCGCCGGTCACGGCGGCCGGTGGCGCAGCGATAGCCATGCGTCCTCCCGGGGCGGAGGGTAGGCGCCCGGGAGGACGACGTCGATGTCGCCACCGTCACCGGCGGCGACTCGAACGGATCGTCAGCGAATGACCCCGGCGACCCCGGAGATGGGTCGAAGGGCGAGTTCGCTGGGGGAGGTGTTGCGCTCGACCCCGGGCCGATCGTCGAAACGACGGGGGCGGAGCGAGGCCAACCGGCGGCGCAGGCCGGTCGGCGAGGGGGCGGCCGGAAGGTGGGACCGACGGCCGACGGCGGGATAGGTGATCGCGCTCATAGTCGTAGTGTCGGCATGGGAGAAGCCTGACACAACCAACACTTGCTCGGTCTTTGGATGACATTCTGTCATAGTGGTGGGATGCGCCTCGACCTCGAATCACTCCGGGCCTTCGCCGCCGTTCTCGACTGGGGGTCGATGACCCGGGCGGCCGAGCAACTGGAGCTGTCCCCTTCGGCCATGAGCTGGAAGATCAAGCGCCTGGAACAACGGGTGGGGCGCCCCCTGCTCATCCGCGACGGCCACGAATTGCGGCCCACCCGGGAGGGTCGACTGATCCTGGAGGAGGCGCCGGCCATGCTCGAGGCCCACGATCGCCTGGTTCGTCGCCTGACCCATCCCGAGTTCACGGGCACGGTCAAGATCGGGTCCAACGAGGAGGTGGGAGCGGCCCGGATGGCCGGGATCCTGGGCCGGTTCCGCTTCGCCCACCCCGATGCCACCATCGAGTTCGTGGTCAACCAGAGCAGACTGCTGCTACCCCTGCTCCAACGAGGCCGGATCGACGTCGCCGTGATCCAGATCACCGAGGAGGAGGTCAGGCCGGACGACGTGGTGTTGTGGACCGACGAGCTGAGCTGGGCCACCCACCGCGACCTTCCCCACGACGAGGGCGTGGTCAACCTGGTGACCTACGGCGAGAGCGGGTTCTACCGGCCG
Organism: Acidimicrobiales bacterium; assembly: GCA_965263455.1. Lineage (GTDB taxonomy): Bacteria > Actinomycetota > Acidimicrobiia > Acidimicrobiales > SZUA-35 > CADEDH01. The sequence continues at coordinate 2,560,045 of CBDHHN010000004.1, read as the reverse complement.
GTGAGTGAGCCGATCCTCGAGGCCCGGGGCATCCCCTACCGCTACACGGTGACCGCCCCGACCTCGGCCGGGGTGCGGGCCGCGGTGGCGGCCGGCCTCGGGGTGGCCGTGCTGGCCAGCCATTGGCTCGGCGACGAGGTGGTGGCCTGGGAGCGGGGCGCCGATCTCGACGCCCTGCCCCGCAGCTGCCAGGTGGTTCGCACCGTTCCCGGCGAGTCGCCCGGTGTGACCACGGCCATCGTCGATGCCATCGTCGAGGAGTTCACCGACCTCTACGAGCGACCGGGCGAGCACGCCTGAGCCGACTGGGGCCGACGACGTCGGGCCACCCCCCGTGGTCGGGCTGGAGTGCAGGCGGCCCGGGCCCTAGGTTGCAGCCATGAAGACCGCAGTGGGAGTGGGCGGCGCCGCCAGCGGCCGCGAGAACTGGCAGGAACAGGTCGACTTCGTCCGCGAGGCCGAACGCCTCGGGGTCGACGTGGTGTGGTCGGCCGAGGCGTGGGGACAGGACGCGCTGACCCCGCTGGCCTACCTGGCGGCCGTGACCGACCGGATCAAGCTGGGGACCGGCATCATCCAGGTGAGCGCCCGGGCCCCGTCGATGACGGCGATGAGCGCCATGACCATGTCGACCCTGTCGGGCGGCCGATTCATCCTGGGCCTCGGGGTCAGCGGGCCCCAGGTGGTCGAAGGCCTGATCGGCCAGCCGTTCGCCCGGCCCCTGGAGCGGCTGCGGGAACACATGGAGATCGTGCGGCTGGCCTTCGCCGGGGAGAAGCTGGTCTACGACGGCAACCAGTACGTGCTGCCCCGGCCCGAGGGGCAGGGCAAGGCCCTACGTCTGTCCCAACCGCCCGACGACGGCATTCCCATCTACCTGGCCACGCTGGGGCCCAAGTCGCTGGAGCTGACCGGGGCCATGGCCGACGGTTGGGTCGGCACGTCGTTCATCCCCGAGGCGGCCGAGGTCATGCTCGACCCGATCGCGGCCGGGGCCGAGGCCGCCGGTCGCTCCTTGGCCGACGTCGACATCGAAGTCGGGGGCGCCGTCCGGTTCGGAGCCCTCGACGACCCGGAACTCTTGGCCCGCCACCGGTCAGGGGTTGCCTTCTCCCTCGGCGCCATGGGCTCCCCCACCACCAACTTCTACAACAACGCCTATCGCCGGGCGGGTTTCGAGGAGGCCGGGATCGAGGTCCAGCGCCTGTGGGTCGAGGGCCGTCGGGATGAGGCGGTGGCCGCCGTCCCCGACGACCTGGTCCTCCAGACCAACCTGCTGGGTGACGACGACTCGGTCACCGCCCGGATCCGGGCCTACCGGGACGCCGGGGTCGACACGCTGCGCCTGAACCCGGCCGGCTCCAGCCTCGACGAGCGCCTAGCAACCCTGGGCCGCGTCATGGATCTCGTGGCCGCCGTCAACGCCGAGGCTGGGACCCCGGGCTGAGCACGACGCAGCGCGGCCCTGAACCGGTCGGAACCCGGTCCCCGCCGAGTCGGTTCAGCTCGATCGGTCGGCCAGGGCCAGGGTGGCGTCGACGATCCGGTTCAGGGCCTCGTCGAGTTGTGAGCGGGGGCAGGCCAGGTTGAGCCGGATGCAGGCGCCCCCGTCGGCCACGAACTTCTCGCCCCCTTCGAGCAGGACACCCGTGCGCTCGGCGAAGTAGCGGGTCAGGTTGCGGCCGGCCGGGACGTAGGGGGCGAGGTCGATCCAGGCGAGGTAGGTGGCGTCGGGGATGCGGAAGCCGGCGTCCGGGAGCCGCTCGACCAGGGTTCGTTCGACGGTGGCGAAGTTGGCGTCGAGGTAGGCCTTGAGGGCGTCGAGCCACTCGTCGCCGTGGGCGAAGACGGCGGTGGCGGCGGCCAGGCTGACGGGGTTGACCACGGGGAAGAAGCGGTCCTGCCAGCGGGCGCGGAGGTCGTCGTCGGGGATGATGACGTTGGCCAAGCCCAGGCCGGCCAGGTTGAACGTCTTGCTCGACGACATGCACGTCACGATCCGGTCGTCGCCGGGGTGGAGCTTGGCCAGTGGCGTGTGACGGCGGCCGACGCGGAGCAGGTCGCAGTGGATCTCGTCGGAGATGATGGCGACGTCATGGGCGAAGCACAGCTCGACCATGGCCCGCAGTTCATCGTCGCTCCAGGCGCGCCCGGTGGGGTTGTGGGGGTGGCAGAGGATGAACAGCCGTACGTCGGGATCGGCCACCGTGGTCGCCAGGTGGTCGAGGTCGGGGGCGACGTCTCCGTCGCCGGTGCGGACCAGGGGGTTGGCGACCAGCTCACCGCCGCGGTTGGCGATGGCCAGGTCGAAGGGCTCGTAGGCCGGCGTGTGGACCACCACCTTGTCGCCCGGTTGGAGCATCAGCTCGATCAGGCTGAACAGGGCGGGCACGACGCCCGGCGCAGGCACGCAGTGGTCCTGGTCCGGGGCCCAGTCGTAGCGGCGACGGCACCAGCCCACGAAGGCCCGCTCGAACTCGTCGTCGAGCGAGGCCGTGTAGCCGAAGATCGGGTGCTCGACCCGCCGCCTCATGGCCTCGATGGCGACGGGGGCGGTGGCGAAGGCCATGTCGGCCACCCACATGGCCAGGGCCTCCTCGTCGGGACAGGGCAGGGTCAGTGCAGCGTCGTCGAGGAGGTGCGTGCGGAAGCCGTCGGTTGCGATGGCATTGGTCCGGGTCCGATCGATGGGCCGATCGAAGTCGAAGGACACGGGCACCTCCAGGTCAGCGCAGGTCCACCGACGCTACTCGTCACCCCGGTTCGGAGGCCCGCCCGCGGGCGGTATCGCCGGCGATACCAGGTGCCCCCGACCCCATCTGGTTGCTTCGAAGTGCGTAATTGACACTTGGTGCGCTTTGCATACCATGCAGGGAAACGCACATGCATCTCGACGATCGGAATGACCGCATGACCCCCAAGCAGGTGGCAACCCAGCTCTTCAGCGCCGTCTTCGGCGACTTCGACGACCAGGCCACAGCCGAGCTGTTGGCCCCCGACTACATCCAACACAACCCGACCATCCCCACCGGCGCCGCCCCCCTCATCGGCTTCCTCCCAGCCCTGAAGGAGAGCGGGATCGTCGCCACCACCCATCGCATCATCAGCGAGGGGGATCTGGTGGTCCTCCACAACACCTACACCAATGCCCAGCTCTTCGGTGACGACACACTTGTGGCCTTCGACGTGGTGCGGGTCGACGGCGACCGGGCCGTCGAGCACTGGGACAACCTGCAGGCGCCGCCGGCCACGACGGCCTCGGGCCGGTCGATGACCGACGGGCCGACCGAGGTCACCGATCTCCACCTGACGGCCGACAACAAGGCCCTGGTGACCAGCTTCCTCGACGAGGTGTTCCTCGGGGGTGCCGTCGAGAAGGCGGGCCAGTTCATCGTCGGCGAGCCCGGGGCCTACCGGCAGCACAACCCGCTGGTACCCGACGGGCTGGAACAGATGCAGGCGGGCCTGACGGCCCTGGCCGAGGCCGGGCTGTCGTTCACCAAGGTCCACCAGGTGGTGGCCGAGGGCAACTTCGTGTTCTCGCTGACCGAAGGTCGGTTCGGGGGCGAGCCGTCGGCCTTCTTCGACCTGTGGCGGGTGGAGGACGGCCGCATCGTGGAGCACTGGGATGTGATCGAGACGATCCCGGCCGAGATGGCGCACGACAACGGCAAGTTCTGACCCCGGCCCCTGTCGGGCCGGGGTCGACTCCGGTACGGTTCGGTAACCAGATTCCCTTTTCGTACCGGGAGGGCCGCCCGTGCTACCGATCACCGTCACCAACAAGGTCGAGGCAGCACGGTGCCCCATCCGCACCGTGCTGTCTCGCGCCACGGGCAAGTGGCAGATGCTGATCCTGCTGGCCCTCCAGGACGGCGCCCTGCGATTCGGCCAGGTCAAGCGCACCCTCGGCGACATCACCCAGCGGGTCCTGACCGAGAACCTCCGCACCCTCGAACGCGACGGTTACCTCACACGCACCGTCCATCCCGGGCCACCGGTGGCGGTGTTCTACGAGCTGACCCCTCTCGGCCGCTCCTACGTCGACGTGTTGGAGCCGCTGGCCCTGTGGTCAGCCGAACACTGCGAGACGGTGGCCGAGGCCCGGGCCGAGTACGACGCCGAGACCGAGACCGAGACCGAGACCGGGTCCGGGTCCGACTGACCACAGGAGTCGGAGGCCGGGCTCGGTGCGGACGCGACGGCGCCCCCACCACGCACGGAGCGTGATGGGGGCGACCGCCAAGAGGATCAGTAGATCTCGATGAGCCCGGCGGCGCCCTGGCCACCACCGATGCACATGGTGACGACGCCCCAGCGGGCGCCCCGACGCTTGCCCTCCTGGAGGAGGTGGCCGGCGCAACGGGTGCCCGTCATGCCGAAGGGGTGGCCGATGGCGATGGAGCCGCCGTTGACGTTGTACTTGTCGGGGTCGATGCCGAGGGTGTCACGGCTGTAGAGGCACTGGCTGGCGAAGGCCTCGTTCAGCTCCCAGATGTCGATGTCGTCGACGGTGAGACCGTGGCGGGCCAGCAGCTTCGGAACGGCGTAGATCGGGCCGATACCCATCTCGTCGGGCTCGCAACCGGCGACGGCCCAACCCTTGAACGCACCCATCGGCTCGATGTCCCGACGGGAGGCCTCCTCGTCCGACATCATCACCACGGCGGCGGCGCCGTCCGAGAGCTGGCTGGCGTTGCCGGCGGTGATGAAGTTGCCCTCGCCCCGGACCGGGGCCAGCTTGGCCAGACCCTCGAGGGTGGTGGTGGGCCGGTTGCACTCGTCGCGGTCGACCGTGTACTCGACGATCGACTCCTCCTTGGTCTCCTTGTCGACCAACTTCATCTTGGTGTCCATGGGGACGATCTCGTCCTCGAACAGCCCGTTCTCCTGGGCTGCCGCCATCCGCATCTGCGACTGGTACGAGTACTCGTCCTGGTACTCACGGGAGACGTTGTAGCGCTCGGCAACGATGTCGGCCGTTTCGATCATGGCCATGTAGATGGCCGGGTACTGCTCGGGCAGCGCCGGGTCCATGTTGTCGCTGCCGCCCATGCCGGGGTTGGGCATGGTGATCGACTCGACACCGCCGGCCACGACGACGTCGGCGCCGTCGGCCTTGATGTAGTTGGCGCCGACGGCGATGGAGTTCAGGCCCGACGAGCAGTGGCGCTGGATCGTGTTGCCGCCGGTGGTCACGGGCAGCCCGGCAAGCAGACCGGCGAGGCGACCGAGGTTGCCGGCGCCGTGCGCACCATTGCCGAGGGCGACGTCTTCGACCGCCTCCGGCTCGACCCCCGCCTTCTCGACGGCGTGGCTGATGGCGTGGGCCGCCATCGACATCGCCGGGGTCATGTTGAACCCGCCGCGGGCGGCCTTGGCCAGACCGGTACGGGCGTAGGAAACGAAGACTGCTTCGCGCATGATCGGACTCCTCAAAGCCGTGAGAACGCCCCGAGCGTACGCGTCGGGCCGAACCCGTACCTCATTGGGGATGAGGGCCGACGGCCTGGCCGGGCGACCGGCCACACCGGCTCCCCGCCGACCGGGCAGGGGCGCCGCCCGCGGCCGAGGACCGCGGGGCCGTCTTGCACGTCCGCCGCCCGACGTCACTAGGTTGCGGGCATACCTTCACGCAGCACGTACGCACTGGCGACGGCGGCGACAGCAATGCTGTTGGCCGCCTTCGTCGGCACCGCATCGAACATCGCCATCCCCATCCTCGAAGAGGAGTTCGCCGGTGCCGGGCTGGCCACGGTCTCGTGGGTGATCTCGGCCTTCAACGTGGCCCAGGTCACCTTCATGCTCCTGGCCGGGCGGCTGGCCGACCGGCTGGGGCGACGGCGGGTCTTCCTGGCCGGGCTCCTGGTCTTCGCCCTCGGTGCCGCCCTGTCGGGCGTCGCCCCCACGATCGAGCTGGTGATCGCCGCTCGCATCGGTCAGGCCATCGGGGTGGCGGCGATCCTGCCGTCGTCGCTGGCCTGCGTGCTCCCCACCTTCCCCCCGGAGCGCCACGCCACCATCGTCTCGTTGTGGTCGTCGATGGGCGTGCTCGGTGCGGCGGCGGCACCGACGGTTGCCGCCGGGCTGTTGCAGGTGTCGGGCTGGCGGGCCGTGTTCCTGGCCGCCGTGCCGATCGCGCTGGTGGCCTACGTCGCCGGGCGGCTGGTGCTGGACGAGGGGGTTGTCGTCGAGAACCCTCCGCCCATCGATCTGTGGGGTGCGGCGGCCGGCACCGCCGCCATCGGTGGTCTGACCCTGGCCATGGTGCAGGGCCGGGTCTGGGGTTGGCTCGATCCCCGGATCGTCGCCACCAGCGTCGTCGCCGCGGTCAGTCTGGTGTTCTTCGTGCACCGGTCGCGGACGCACCCCGAACCCCTGCTCGACCTGGCCATCCTGCGGATCCGATCGTTCTCGGTCGTCACCACGGCCGGAGCGCTGGTGTCGATGTCGACGGGCGCGACCTGGTTCCTCTACCCCCTCTTCCTGATCGAGGTCTGGGGGTATTCGGTGCTGCAGGTCGGCTTGGCCATGACCCCGGGCCCGGTCGCGCTCATCGTGCTGGCCCCGCTGGCCGGGCGACTGGCCGACCGCCACGGGTACCGGGAGCTGCTGATCCTCGGCGCCACCCTGGCCACGCTGGGCACCGCCTGGATGGCCTGGCGGTTGCAGCCCGACGAGACCTACGTGCGGGCGTTCCTCCCGGGCACGCTCGCCATCGGCTCCGGGATGGCCTTCATGCTCGGCCCGGCCAACGCCGCCGCCCTCCGAGAGGTACCGGGCGAGCAGTTGGCGTCGGCCAACGCCGCCTACAACACGGCCCGGTTGTCGGCCGCCGCCCTCGGGGTGGCGCTCATGGCCGCCATCATCGGCGACACACCGGTGGGCGATCGGATCGACGCCTTCCAGACCGGCTGGTGGACGATGGTGGCCGTCATGGCCATCGGCCCGATCCTGCTCGTCCTCCGGTATCCGAGGGCGGCGTCGACGCAGGGAGCCACGCCCACCCCCACCTCGGCCTGACCCGGGGACAGGGCGGGGGCAGTCCGGGCTCGTCGGGAGCGCAGCGGCGATGGCGGTGGCTTGGCTGTCAGCTACCTGCGACCCGTCGGTCGCCTGATCCCCAGTAGGGCTCGCGGAGAACCTTTCGCTGGAGTTTGCCGACGGGACTCTTCGGCAGTGGTTCGCTCCGAAGCTCGACCCGCGACGGCTTCTTGTACGAGCCCAGCCGCTCGGCGCACAGAGCAATGAGCTCCGCCTCTTCGACATCAGCCCCCTCGATCACGACGCAGAGGGCCAGCGGGGTCTCCCCCCATCGCTCGTCGGGCACTGCGAACACGGCGGCCTCGATCACCTGCGGATGGGACAGCAACACGTTCTCGAGCTCGGCGGGCCAGATGTTGAAGCCGCCGCTGATGATCATGTCGTCCTTGCGGTCCAGCACGTAGAGGTACGCGTTCTCGTCGAGACGTCCGATGTCGCCGGTCAGCACGAAACCGTCCGCGGTCATGCGCTCGGCGGTGGCGTCATCGTCCTCCCAGTACCCGAGCATCTGGCCCTCGCAGCGGACCGCGATCTCGCCCTCGTCGCCGATCGGCACCTGCCGGGTCGGGTCGTCGGGATCCCGGATCTCGAGGTAGGCGAACGGGAGCGCGCGACCGGCCGAGCGCAGGGGTGTGGAGCCCTCAACCTCGCCAAACCACTCCTCGGGCCCCATCATGGAGACCGGTAGCGCCTCTGTCTGCCCGTATGCCTGGTAGAGGACATCGCCGAAGACCTCACGGCCGATCATCGCGGTGTCGTCGGCGATCGGCGCACCGCCGATATGGATGACCTTGAGCCGCGACCAGTCCCGATCCTGCGCCGACGGATGCCGGGCCGTCGAGTTCAGCATGGCGGGGACCATGAACGTGTACCCGATCCCCTCCGACTCCATGATGTCGAGCGTCTCCTCGACGTCGAAGTGGTCGAGCAGGACGTTGACCCCGCCCGAGAGCCAGGTCGGGGTGTAGAGGTATCCCGAGCCGTGGGAGATCGGCCCGATGTGGAGGCACGACTCACCGGCCCGCATCGGCGGGAAGTGGTAGAACCAGTCGCGACCGGTGGCGAGCCATGAACGGTGGGAATACGCGACCCCTTTGCTGCGCCCGGTGGTGCCGCCGGTGTGCCGGATCACGTGCCAATCGTCGGGGTCGATGCTGACATCGGGGTCGTCGGCCGGCTGTGCGGCCAGCCAACCCTCGTACCCGGCGTCGCGGACCAGCACGTGGTCGAGCCCGGGCACCTCGTCCTCGATGCCCACCACGTCCGAGGCGTGTTCGGCGCTGACCACCAAGGCCCGGCACCCCGTGTGCTCGAGCATGTGGACGTGACTCGATCTGGCGTTGCGGGCGTACAGCGGCACCCGGACGAGGCCGGCCGCCGCCGCTCCGGCGAAGAAGTCCTGCGCTCCGACCGAGTTGTCCTCCAGCACCCCGACCCGATCGCCGGGCTCGAGCCCCTGCGCCAGGAGACCGTTGGCGAGCCGCAATCCCCGCTCCCACGCCTCGCCGTAGGTGAGGCGTCGGTGGCCGTGGACGATCGCCGTTCGCCGCTCGTTGAATCTCGCCGACTGTCGCATCAAGCCTCGGACGTCCATCGCGTTCCTCTCGTCTCGTCGAGCGATCCGAGTCGTGTTCGTCCACGACTTGCTGACGATCTCCCTCCCAGTTATTCTAATCCGATCCAGATTAGCACTCCACTCAGCTCCGAACCCACCGCTCGCGAGGGGGCGAGGCCCGCATGGCCGTCACGTGGGTCGAGCTCGTGACGGCGAGCAGTCCGCAACCCAACCGAACCTCACCTTCATCATCTGAACCGCAAGGCCAGCAAGAGCGAGACCAAGGAGTAACACCGATGCCGTCCGAGTTCGAGGAACGTCGAGAGGCGTTGTCGGCCCGCTACCCGACCTGGACCCCCAGAACCCTGGGCGGCCTGCTGACCACGAGCGCCGAGGCCTACGCCGATCGACCGTTCGTGATCACCGACGACCGGACCGTCACCTACGCCGAGGTCGACGCGTGGGCCACCCGCCTGGCCGACGGCCTGGCCGCCATGGGCGTCGAGCCCGGCGATCGGGTCGGCGTGATCATGGCCAACCACCTCGACTTCGTGCCGCTCAAGTTCGCGGTGGCCCGGGCAGGAGCGGTGGCCATCCCCTTCAACTTCCTCTACCAGACCGAGGAACTGGCCTATGTCCTGAGTCAGTCCGAGTGCAACGTGCTGATCACGATGACCGGGTTCTCGGGGCTCGACTACCCCGCCATGCTCGACGAGATCGCGCCCGGCTGGGAGAGCGGATCGGCCGAGGCCCTACCCTCGCTCCGCGAGGTCATCCTGTTCCCGAGCGACCAGCCCGCTCGCCCCGGGCTCCGCACCGTCGACGACATCGAGGAGCTGGGGCGCTCCAATCCTGGGGGCGCAACCGACGACTCGATCGCTCCCGACAGCCCCGGCGACATCCTCTACACCTCCGGGACCACCGGCTCGCCCAAGGGCGTCGTCGTCACCCACGACGCGATGCAGCGCACCGCCTACTCCTCGGCGTACACCCGTGCCTTCGAGGACGGCCGCCGGATCCTCTTCTCGCTGCCCTGCTACCACATGTTCGGCTACGTCGAAGGACTCCTGTCGGTCATGTACGTGGGCGGCGCCATCATCCCCCGCACCGCGTTCTCGCCCGCCGACCACTTCGCAGGCATCGAACAGCACCGAGCCAATGACATCCTGGCGGTCCCGACCATGACCGTCGCCCTCCTGGAACACCCCGACCGGCTCACCCGCGACCTCTCGTCGCTGCGGGCGATCCTCTCGGGGGCGGCGCCCGCGCCACCGTGGGTCTGGGACCAGGCACGGGAGCAACTCGGCCTCACCGAGATCACCACCGGCTACGGCATGACCGAATGCGGCGGTGCCATGACCCTGACCCGCCCCGAGGACCCGACCGAAATCCACTCGACCACCGTTGGCCGGGTCAAGCCGGCGGGGTCGGCCGGACTCGCCGACCACGACGGCGGCCTGTGCGTCTACCGGACCGCCGACCCCGAAACGGGTGAGCTCCTTCCCGAAGGGAGCGAAGGCGAGCTGGTCTCCCACGGTCCCACCCACATGCTCGGCTTCTGGAACAAACCCGACGAGACCGCCGAAGCGCTCCGGGATGGCTGGCTCCGCTCCGGCGACCTCGGCTACGTCGACCCCGACGGGTACCTCCGTCTCACCGGCCGCAGTAAGGAGCTCTACAAGTCCGGGGGCGAGCTCGTCATGCCCAAGGAGATCGAGGAGCTCGTCTCCACCCAGCCCGGCGTCAGCCAGGCCTACGCCATCGGCATTCCCGACGATCGGTGGGGCGAAGCCGGCTGTCTGTGCATCGTGCCCGAGCCCGGCGCCGAGATCGACACCGACGCCATCCTCGACCTCTGCCGAGCCAAGCTTGCGCGCTTCAAGGTGCCCAAGCACATTGTGGTCACCGAGGCCGAGAGCCTGCCGACCACACCGACGGGCAAGGTCCAGAAGTTCCGCCTCGTCGAGGACATGAGCAAGCGGCTCGGCGCCACCTGAGAAGGAGAACCTCGTATGTCCCACCCCACACCCCGAGAGGTCGTCACCCGGTACCTCGACGTTCTCTACAACCAGCGGCGCCTCGACCTGATACCCGAGTTGATCGCCGATCCCACGTGGCGCCATCACGCCGGTGAGGTCAAGGAACTGGCGATGGCAGACACCATCAAGCGCCTGGAGGCGACACTGGAGCTCTGCCCCGAGCTGCACTTCGATGTGGCCCTGCTCCACGAAGGGGGCGACATGATCACCGTGGCCTGGAACGGTCGCAGCACCCAGGTCAGCGGCAAGTCCTACGTGTACTGCGGGATCGAGATCTTCCGCGTCGTCGACGGCAAGATCGTCGAGATCTGGAACAGCCGAGAGACCGGGGGCCACTGGGAAGCACCGGTCACCGTTGCCTGAGTCCGCCCCACCACCCTCCGGGGCCACGGCCGAGCACCGGGACCGGGCGGCGCGCCTGGCCGAGTGGTTGGGGAGCTGCCTGGGCCAGGCGATCGACCCCGACCGGCTCACCATCGACGCGCCGAGCGACGGCGGCTGGTCGAACGAGACCTGGATGGTCTCCATCGGCGAACCTGCGGAACGGCGCGTCGTCGTGCGGTTGCAGCCGCAGCGGGCATCGATGTTCCCCACCTATGACCTCGGGCGCCAGCTCGACTGTCTCTCGATGCTCCAGGACCATCCGGCGATCCCGACACCCCGGGTGATCGCCGGTGACCTCGACGGCCGGTGGCTCGGCCAGCCCGCCTTCATCATGGACCACGTCGCCGGCCGGATCCCTCGCGACGACAAGCCGACCTTCGTGGAAGCGGGCTGGCTGTTCGAGGCGACAACCGCTCAGCAGCGAACCTTCCACACCTCGCTGCTCGATGCGCTGGTCGCCATCCACGACGTCCCGCCCGGAGTCCTCGGCCAAGCGTTGGAGTCCGGCACCGCCAACAGCAACCAGCTGGCCGTCGCCGAGCTGGCCGAGCTCTGGACCTTCGACCGCGGCTCGCACTGGTCCCCCGTGATCGACGATGCCGTGGAGAGGCTCGGGGCCGACATACCCGAGCCCACCTCGGACGGCCTGTTGTGGGGCGACGCCCGGCCCGCCAACGTGATCACGGATGCCTCCACCTTCACCCCGGCGGCCCTCGTCGACTGGGAGCTGGCGACCGCCGGGACTCCGGAGCGGGATCTGACCTGGCTGATGGAGATGAACTGGATGCGGGCCCAGGGTGCCGGACTCTCCCCGCTTCCCGGCTTCCTCACCGACGACGAGACCGTCGACTACTACGTCGAACGGACCAGACGTGAGCTGAGGCGACTCGATTGGTACCGGGGCTTCGCCGCCGTACGGGTTGCCGTCCTCATGCACCGGTACCTTCGAGGCCAGATCCATGCCGGACGCCTCGACCCGGCGCATCGGGTCCTCGGCGCCAACGTGGCCACGCGCCGGCTCGAGACGCTGCTGTTCTAGGGCTGGCGACCGGGCTGCTCGACCCACAGCCCCTGGGTGATGAGGGTGCGCAGCTGATGCACCACCTGTTCCGCGCTCCGACCACGGCCCGGCCGGAACCACTCAGCGGTCCAGTTCATGGCGCCGAAGAGCAACATCCGCATGATGGCCGGATCGACCTCGGCACGCACCTCGCCCGAGGCCTGTGCCTCTTCGAGCAGCCGGTTGAAGAACTCGCCGTACTCCTGCTGGAAGGCGTAGTGACGGGTTCGCACCTCATCGGTTGCCATGGAGAAGATGCGGCTGTTGGCGGCGGAGTAGTCCGAGGTCTCCAGAATCGCCAGGGCATGCGCCTCGACTGCCGTGAGGAGCCGCTCCCCCGGCGTGGCGTCGACGCCGAGATCGTCGAGCGCGTCGTTCACGAGGTCCCAGGCCTTGCGGATCCCGATGTGGAGGACTTCCTCGACGAGGCTCTCGCGGCCGTCGAAGTGGTAGTAGAGGCTGCCCGCCTGCATCCCGGCGGCCTCGGCGATGTCGGCCAGGCGGGCTCCGTGGCCTTGCTGGCGGAAGATCAGCGCCGCCGCGTCGAGAATCCGCTCGCGGGTCTGTCCCCTGGTGCGCTCCGGTCGGGTCAGCGCGTGTTCGGCGACCGAGCCGTGGCGCGGGGTGGCGACCGGGGCTTGGTCGTGTTCCGTGCTGTCGGGAGCGCCGTCGTTCTTGGCCATCGATGCCTTCTGCCTTGTTCAGCGGGGACCAGAGTAGGCCGCGTTCGCCAACGCTCGGTTCCTGGCCAACGCTGGTCGGCGACTAGGAGATGCCCGCGTCGACCGCGGCGTTGATCGCCCGATGGAAGTGGATCAGCGGTGCCTCGTTGCGCCCATAGACGAGCTCGGGGATGGCTCCCGAGGCCAGGTTGGCGTGGATCTCCTCCATCAGGGGAAAGTCCTCGGTGCTCGTGACCTGCAGGAGCAGATCGAGGTTCTTGATGAAGTAGTTCCGGGCCCGGTCGTTCTCGGGCTCGGACGGCGCGTAGATCGACGTCGTCATGCGGGTCCGCCCCACGTCGAGGGGTTCGATGTTCCAGACCTCGATGTGGTCGAGCTGGTGGACGACCAGCGCGTTCGGGAGGAGGAAGTACTGGATGGTGCCGTACGGGATCAGCGACCACTCGTCGCGGGGCTTCGCCAGCTCGTCGACGACCGACTTGCGTAGACCGACCGACAGGACGTTGCGGCCGAACGGGTCGAAGATCGTGCCGTCGGAGTTGAACATCGGGGCGATGGAGTCCCGGTGGAGGGTTCGGATGTGGTAGCTCTCGGTGAAGGTGTCGAACACGAGCTTCCAGTTCATGTTCCACTCGTTCGAGCGCGAGTCGATGTGCACGTAGCCGTCGAGGCCGAAGCTGCCCAGGTCGTCCTCGGCGCCGGCGAGCACCTCGTCGACATCGATGGGGGCGTCGCCTTCCGGCCGCAGGAAGATCATCCCGTAGCGTTCGGCCACCGGGCGGCTGAACAGGTCGCAGTTCACGGCGACGTCGTCGAACGCCCCGGCCGATGCCGGTCGGGCGCGAAGCTCGCCCGTGGGCTCGTAGGTCCAGGCGTGATAGGGACAGGAGAACGCCGACAGCTCGGAACCGTTCGACTCGGGGTCGACGAGCGGTGCACCCCGGTGTCGGCAAGCGTTGACGAACGCTCGCACCGAGCCGTCGGCCTGGCGAACCACGACGATCGGGACCCCGTCGAAGCGCCTCGCGGCGTAGTCGCCCGGTTCGGGCAGATCGGCGCTGAGGGCGAAGAACAGCGGACCGGGGCGGAACAGGAGCCGCTGCTCGCGGGCGTAGCGGTCGGGGTCGGTGTAGACGGCCGCGGGATTCACCATGCTGGCCGACGCCTGCAGGCCCTCCAGCCGCGGCCCCGCCTGCGCCACCCGTTCGAGCAGCTCAACCTGTCGTTCCTGTCTCATGGGTCGTACCTTTCGGCAATCGGTTCAGCGGGGCATGGCGAACCCGCCGGACACGCTGAGGACCTGACCGGTGAGCTGACGGGCCTGCCGCGATGCCAGGAAGGCCACGGTCCAGGCGATGTCGACCGCCTCCGAGCGGCGCCGAAGCGGGATGCCGGAGGTGATGTTGGCCACCTGGCTCTCCCCCATCCCGATGTCTTGGGTCCACAGACTCTGCTCGCCGATGTCGGCCTCGTCGGGGATCACCAAACCAGGGCAGACGGTGTTGGCCCGGATCCCGTAGCGGCCGTACTCCTTGGCGATCGTCCGCATGAAGGCCATGACACCGGCCTTCATCGGGCCGTAGTCACCCATTCGGAACTCGCCGAACCCGGCGTCGCTCGAGATCGAGACGATGGACCCGCTACGGCGCTCGACCATCCCGCCCAGCACGGCGCGAGTGGCGTTGAGGGTTGGGAACATGTTGAGCCGGTAGGCCTGCTCCCAACGCTCGGGATCGAGGTCGAGGAAGAACTCGGCCTTGCCGTTCCACCCGACGTTGTTGACCAGGACCTCGACCGGGCCGAGGTCGGCCTGCGCCGCCTCGGCGGCAGCTCGGGTCGCGTCGACGTCGGTGAGGTCGACGGTGTAGGCGACCGCGTCGAGCCCGCTCGCCGTGATCTCGCCCACGGTGCGGCGAGCCATGTCGGCGTCGCGGTCGAACACCGCCACCCGGGCGCCCTCGTCGGCGAGGACGTTCGCGATCGCCTTGCCGATGTTCGACGCACCACCGGTCACGATGACCGCCCTGTCCGTCAGTCCAAGATCCATGACTCCCCTTCCTGGCCGGATGCGCTCGCCCGGTCAGCTCCAGGACTTGAGCTCGGGCAACACCTCGGCTGCGAACAGGCGCATCGACGCCTCGGCCTCCTCGATGGGAATGCCGCCGAAGCGGAAGGCAGGAGCCGCTTCGAACGGCCCCAGGAGGTCCCAACGGGCCCGGTACTTCTCCAGGACCTGGTCCGGGGTGCCGTGAGCGGTCGCATCGAGGAAACCGTCGAGAAACCCGGAGGCACCCATGCGTTTCAGCGCCCCGGCCGCGCCGGCGTACGACTCGTAGCCGGCCATGCCCTCGAAGTGGTCGCCCATGATCTCGTAGTGCTCCAACACGCTCTCGAGGTAGGTGGCGATGTAGCCCGGCCCGTTCGTTGCCGCGGTCTCGGCATCGGCATGGCAGTACACGAAGTCACAGATCAACGGCGGGGGCGGATCCTCCGCATGCAGGTTTCGGTAGTGGGCACGCCAGGTCTCGATCTGGGGCAGCCGGCCCTTCCACGACCGATCGGCGAACATGACCATCGCCGCCTTCAGCCGTGCCGCCGACTCGAGCGAGTCCTCCGAGGTCGCCACCGCATAGGTCCGGCCATCGAACGATCGCTCCGGGGCCGGCCGGATCGGCGTCTTCGGCTGCGGGTAGAACGGGCCGTCGCCCTCGATGAAGCCGGTCTCCAGCGCTTCCTGCACCATGAGGCAGCCCTCATCGAAACGGCCCCGCGACTCGTCCATCTCGATCCCGCGGAAATGGCTGTACTCGCGTCGGCTCAGGCCGCGACCGAACCCCAACCGGAAGCGACCGTCGGCGATGTGGTCGAGCAGCGCCGCCTTCTCGGCGACCCGCAGGGGCTCGTTCCAGGGCATGATGATCGCCGCCGTGCCAACGTCGATCCGCTCGGTTGACGCTGCGATCGCCGACAGCCACTGGGTGTTGTCCGGGCAGAACGAGTAGTCGTAGAAGTGGTGCTCCACCGCCCAGACGACATCGAAACCGAGTTCCTCGCCCAGCATCGCCAGCCGCGTGTCCTCCCGGTACACCTGCCCGTCGCTGATCCCGTCCCATCCGTGACTGGCGAACAAGGTCTGCACACCGACGTCCACTGTCGCCTCCCAAGGCTCGTACTGGCTCGGACACCCGCCGAGACCTTCATCCACAAGCTAATCTAATCCCGATTAGAGCACAAGCCGGCAGCTCACGCGTGTCGACCGGCGGTTCGCCGGGACGGTTGCGGTCGGGTCTCACCAGGGCGGCGGAGGCTATTGCGTGGCGTGGTCGAGATCGACGACGTCGATGTCCGTCCACTGTCCATCACGTGCGACCGCCAGGCGTGCGCCCTCGATCGCGAGGGGGAAGTCGAGACCCCAGGTGGCGAAACCCACGCCGTCTTCCAGCCATGCTGGCCCAGCGCTGGTGGTCAGCAGCCCCTCGAGTAGCGACCGGCGATCGTTGGCCCCGCCCTCCAACGCATCGACGATCCACCATCCGGCAAGGATGCCGGCGCTCTCATCAGGGAAACTCGACCATCCAACCTCATCCAACGCCGCGAGCACGTCGGGCGGCATCTGGTCACGGTCCAACGATGGTTGGCGAAACGCACGCCACCCTTCGAACGCTGCGTCGTCGTCGAAGTCGACCACGCAGGGGGATGGGAGAATTCGAACCGGCGGCACCCGGAGACCGGACCCGTCGACCGAGAGCACAGCCTGTCGGCACGGCTCACCGAACGTCATCACAACCAGCGCGTCCGGCGAGGCAGCAAGGAGCTCGTTGATCTCGGCGGCAACATCATTGGTCGCCATCTCATGTCGTCCCTCGATGATCTCGATGTCGCCGCCAACCGCCTCGGTGAACGCGTCGAGCAACGCATCCCCGGACGGGTGATCGATCACGAGGGCGGCGACCAGTCGCAGGTCAGGCAAGGACTGGCGGAGATGGGTCGCCCAGAGTCTGGCCTCAGCACCAGCGGTCAGCGACGGCATGACCAACTCGAACTGAGTCGACGGTGGCTGCGAGTAGCTTCGCGCCAGGATCGGCAGACAGTCGGGGAGCTGACCAGCGGGGCCGATCTCGACCTGAGAGGTCGCAAAGTCGGCCAGAACCGCTATATCCGCCGGGGGCTCTTCATCGAGCGAGACCTCGACGACCTCGATCATCCGTCCCGCCACCGGCCCCCGCTGGGCCAAGAACGCGGTGAACAGCTCGTTGTCGAAGCTCCAGTCTTCGTAGAACGAACGGACACCGACACGGATCGAGTCATCGGTGAACCCGTTCGGCCCGGAGGTCTCTGGCGGGCATGACGACCAGTCCGCCATGACAGCCCGCCCGGAACGCCGATCAACCACCGTTGACGAGACCGGCCCGGACGAGTCCCGAGCCGAAGGCGTTGTCGACGTTGTCGACGTTGTCGACACCGCCGCGTCTTCCGCTTCTGGTTGCGAGACCCCCGACGATGTGCACGAGGCGACCATCAGCGCCCAAACACAAATCACAACCAGACGTCTCACATCACGAGTCCGCCGAACTGGGGGGTTGAGCGGAGGAGGTGGGATTCGAACCCACGGACCCTTGCAGGTCACACGCTTTCCAAGCGTGCCGATTCGGCCGCTCTCGCACTCCTCCCGGTTGCACCGACCCCCGCCAACCGGTGGGTGCCGATCCGAGCCGGTCGTGTGAGCGACCGGACCCGGTAGGATATCGGCTCGATGGCTCCATCTGTCCTGGCAGGTGGTGGTCGGGCCCTGTGCGACTGCGGCCCGTGAACCGAGTCAGGGCCGGAAGGCAGCAGCTCTCAGCGGAACCCGTAGTGCGCCGCAGGTCGCCTGGCCGCCACTTGCGAGGACAGAGGAGTCATCGCCCCGCCACCGGTACCCGGAGGCGGGGGTCGGCGGTTCAGCCGGCGGCCGGCAGGAACAGGTTCTGGGTGGCCCAGGCGATGTCGGGCCCCTGGTGGAAGCCGACGCCGACGTGGCTGAACCGCGGGCTGATCAGGGCGCAGTACTGGGTGCCGTCCGACTCCCGCCAACCCTCGAACAGGACGCGGGCCATGTCGGCCGAACCGTAGCCCTGGGCCCAGGCGATGTTTTCGGTCACCAGCCGGGCCTCGTGACCCAGGTCGGCCAGCAGCGCCCGCAGCTCGGCCCGCGGTCGATGCTCGAACAGCCCGGTCCGGTCCATCTCCTCCGACCACGTGCGGGACACCTCGATCGAGACCGGTCCAACCAGGCGCAGCGAGCCGGCGGCCGCCGGTTGGCCGGTGTCGCCGTCGATCGAGATCCGGTAGGTGGGGTCCTCGATGCAGGCTGGCAGCGGCGCCTGACGGGCCAACTCACCCGCCGGATCGCTCCGGAGTTCGTTGGTCAACCGGTGGATCTCCCACTCGACGGCCACCGGGTCGACCGGAGGCGCCGTGGTGGTCGATCCGGGCGGGGCCTGCGTCGTGCCCACCGGTGGCGGCGTGGTCGACCCGCTGGTGGGCTCGGGGCCCGGGAGGGGCGGCGGGAATCCGGTGAGATCCGGGGACCCGGAGTTGTCCGGGCCCAGCGGTGAGGGTGCGGGCTCCGAGCCCCCCGGGCCTGCGGGCGAGGCGCCCTGTTCGTGGCCGGGCTCGCCCGCCCTGGACGACGCCTCGACCTCCGGGTCGGTGACGACAGGAGCGGCGGTGTCGGCGGGCGAACCGTCGCCCCCGACGGGGCCCCCGGTGTCGATCGAGCCCGGTCGGGTCCCGGCCTCGATCCCGCCCACGGCATCCCGTTCACCGTCGGCCAGGCCCGGGGCGACGGCGCCGTCGGGTAGGCCGCCGTTCCGGTCGGCTTCGATCTCAACCGACGTCGACACGCCCCCGGCGTCGACGGCCAGGGCGTCCCCCACCTCGTTGCCGGCAGCCCACAGCGCGGTCAACACCGCACCGAGCGTGGCCATCGACACCGCGGCGGCGACAACGATCGTGCGCTCCCGTTGTCCCATGTCGAAACCTCCGCCCGCCGGTCGGATCCGGGCACGGCCCCCCGCCTGCCCGAATTCTGTTGCATCAGCCCCAAGCACATTGAAGCAGATCGTTCGCTCTATGCCGACCGCCGGACGGTGAGCATCCGTACCCGCCCCAACCGCCCCGTAGGCCGTCCCACCCGGCGGGTAGGCTCGATCCGTGGCCTACCAGTCCCTGTATCGGCGCTATCGATCCCAGCGGTTCTCCGAGGTGCTCGGGCAGCCCCACGTGACCACGGCCCTCAGTACTGCGGTGGCCGAGAAGCGTCACGGCCACGCCTACCTGTTCAGCGGCCCCCGGGGCTGCGGCAAGACCTCCACGGCCCGGGTCCTGGCCAAGGCCCTCAACTGCGAGAACCTCGGCGCCGACGGCGAGCCCTGCACCACCTGCGACAGTTGCGTGGCCATCGAGGAGGGGCGCTCGTTCGACCTGCACGAGCTCGACGCCGCCAGCCACAACAAGGTCGACGATGTGCGGGACCTCATCTCCAAGGTCCAGCTCGGATCCCCGGGTCGGACGAAGGTCTACATCCTGGACGAGGTCCACATGCTGTCCAGCGGGGCCGAGAACGCCCTGCTCAAGACTCTGGAGGAGCCCCCCGAGCACGTGGTGTTCGTGCTGGCCACCACCGAGCCGCAGAAGGTCGTCGCCACCATCCGCTCCCGCACGCAGCACTTCGAGTTCCACCTGCTCCCGGCCGAGGTCCTGGCCGAGCACGTGCGGTGGGTGATCGACGATGCCGGTCTCGACGTGGGCGAGGACGCCATCGACTACGTGCTGCGCCAGGGCGGCGGGTCGGCCCGCGACACGTTGTCGGCCCTCGACCTGGTGGCCGCCGCCGGCGGTGTCCCCGCCGGGACCGATATCGCCGAAAGCCTGCTGCGGGCCATAGGGGCCCACGATCCGGCCCGGGCCATCGCCGCCGTCCAGGAGGGCCTGGAGCTGGGCCGCGAGCCCCGCACCGTGGGCGAGGAGTTGCTCGAACTGCTCCGCAACGCCTTCCTCGCTTCGATGGGCGCCCCCCTCCACCACCTGAACGACCGCACCCGGGAGTTGGCCGTCGAACTGAGCGGGGAGTTGGGTCCGGCAACCCTCACCCGATCGCTCGAGGGGGTGGGCCAGGCCCTGGTGGAGATGCGTCAGGCAGCCGACCCGCGCATTCCCTTCGAGGTCACGCTGCTCCGCCTGACCCGGGCCCCCGAGCCCGCCACCGGTTCGGCCCCGGCTGCGCCCGCCGCCCCGTCGGCGGCCTCCGGCTCGGGCCCCGCCGGCGTCGACGAGGCCACGACGGCCCGGGTGGCCGCCCTGGAAGCGACGGTGGCCCGGCTGGAGTCCCTGGTGACCGAACTGGCGGCAAGACCGCCGGCTGCGGCGGCCGAGCGCCCCTCGGGCCGGGCCGCCGGGGCCCGGGCCGAGCTGTCGTCCGACCCGACCCCGGCGGGTGGGGCCGGACCGGCCCCGGCCGAACCGGCCGCGGAGCCCGACGGCAGGCCGGACCACGAAGCGGGAGCAGGACGCCCGGCGCCTCCACCCTCCGGGGGCGGGCGCCCGTCCCGGCCTCCCGGTCAGGCCCGCCGTCGGCGACCGCCCCGCTCGGCCCCGGACCAGGCCCCGACCCCTACCCCGGCGCCTCCGAGCGACGACGCCCCCCATCCCGCTGACACCGCCGAGCCGGGCCCTCCGTCCTCCGCCCCGGCCTCGTCCGCCGCCCCGACCTCGTCCGCCGCCCCGACCTCGGCAGACGGACCGGCCCTCAGTGTCCAGGCCGTGCAACGGGCGTTCGAGGGGGAGCTCGACGGCCTGTCCAAGAAGGCCAGGGTCCGGTTCAAGGGCGGCCGGGTCCTCGGCGTCGATGGCGCCACGGTTCGCTTCGGCGTGCCCAACCAGATCCACCGCGACCGGTGCGAGGACGTCCGCGGCGACGTCGAGCAGGCCTTTTCCGCCCATTTCGGCGGCCCGGTGCAGGTCGTGGTGGAGGTCGACGGTGAGGTCGACGCCCCGATCGATCCGGCCAAGCTCGAACCGCGGGCCCCTCGGGTCGAGGATCCTGTCGATCCCGCCGACATCGGTCCGGTCGAGGAGCTCCGCAATGCCGACGACCTGGGCAATGACAGCGTCGAGCGCCTGACCCGGGCCTTCCCCGGCTCCCGCGTCGTCGACACCCCCCAAACGTGAGCGACGGCCCCGACCGGCCGCCGCCAAGCTCGATCCGCAGCACAGAAGGAGACCGCGGTGTCCAATGACGGAGGCTTCGACCTCAACAACCTGGTTGAACAGGCCCAGGCCATGCAGCAGCAGATGCTGGCGGCCCAGGAGGAGCAGGCCCAGCAGGTGGTGACCGGTTCGGCCGGCGGGGGCAAGGTGACCATCGAAGCCACGGGCGATGGCAACTTCCATTCGGTATCGATCGCGCCCGACGCCGTCGACCCCGACGACGTCGAATTGCTGGAGGAGCTCGTCCTGGCCGCCCTCCGGGATGTCACCAATCAGGTGGCCGAGCTCCAGAACTCGGCCCTGGGCGGGCTCGATCTGCCCGACCTCGGCGGCCTCGGCGGGCTGCTGGGCGGGGATCAGGGCTGAGCACCGAACCGTGAGCGCCTACGCCCGGTCGGTCGAGATCCTGATCGACGAGCTGGGGCGACTCCCCGGCATCGGCCCCAAGTCGGCCCAGCGGATCGCCTTCCACCTGCTGAAGGCCGACAAGGTCGACGCCGAACGCCTGGCCGACGCCATCGTGGCCCTGAAGGCCAACGTCACCTTCTGCGAGCGTTGCTTCAACGTGGCCGAGGGGCCCGAGTGCCAGATCTGCAACGACCCCACCCGGGACCAGTCGGTGCTGTGCGTGGTCGAGGAGCCGAAGGACATCGCCGCCCTGGAGAAGACCGGAGCCTTCAAGGGCCGCTACCACGTGCTCCTGGGCGCCATCAACCCTTTGGAGGGGGTCGGGCCCGAGAGCCTGAAGATTCGCGAACTCGCACTCCGGGTGGCCTCGGAGGACATCACCGAAGTGATCCTGTGCACCAATCCCAACCTCGAGGGTGAGACCACGGCCGCCTTCATCGCGACCAAGGTCCTGGCCCCGTTCGAGGTGACGGTGACCCGTCTGGCCTCGGGCCTGCCGGTCGGCGGCGACTTGGAGTACGCCGACGAACTGACGCTCGGACGGGCGTTGGAAGGCCGCCAGGGTCTCACCTGAAAACCGATGCGAAAACCCCCAGTCCGGCTCCCTGGTCAGAGACCTGGGAACCGGACTGGGTGCTCTACAGGGCAAGCCCTGTACGCGACGACCGGGTCGGCGGGGAGAGGAATCACCGACCCGGACGTTACCCCGCTACGACCCCCCAGTGACTGTGGCGCGGGCGGTATGGGTAAACCAGCCACTGGGAGGTCGTAACGATGTTGACATAAGATTACGACAGCCCGCTGCCGATGACAAGCCCTTTTTCAAGAATTCTCCAAGGCAGATCATCCCAACCCGCTCAGGGAGCGGGTTCTGCGGCCACACCAACCCGTCCATGGTTTCGGCGCAATCATCGACATGCAGCCGCAACAATGACGGTCACGTTCGACACGGACCCCAGGCGACCCCGGACGCGCCGGTGGCGGCCCGAAGGCCGCCACCGCATACACACACCACACACCGCACCGCAGAGCCCGCCGAGCGGGCTCCAAGGGCTCCTCGCTACGCTTCGGACCCCTTGGCGCTCTCGACGGCCCGCTGCATGGCCTCGCGGACCAGGCGGGACAGGGCGTCCTCGTCCTGAGGCTCGATCTCGGGCTCGGCCAGGACCTCGTCCACACCCGGCACCTCGTTGATCGGCACACCGGCCGTCACCGTGCCCAGGTTGGTGTTGTCCTCGGGCTCGCTGAGATCGATGACCTCCTCCTCCACGTCGGCGGTGAGGGGGATGGGCCCGGTCGTCGTGGCCAACTCGGCCGTCGACCGCTGACCGGCGGCCAGGACCCGCTGCTCGGCCTCGGCGATGACCAGATCGTCGGTGCCCTCGCCCAGCTCCTGCACCGGCTCGGCATCGAGGCGGCTGATGGCGCTCTGGAGTTCGCTCTGGGCCGCCAGGATCCGCTCCCGAGACGCCTGCTCGGTGATGCGGAGGCGGGCGATCCGGCGCTCGGCCTGATCGATGTTGGCCCGCACCTTGGCCCTGATGACCTCCTCCGCCTCCTGGCGGATGAACTCGCTCTGGGCTCGGGCCTGCTCCAGCAGTTCCTTGACCTGCTCCCGGGCATCGGCGATGCCGGCCAGAGCCCGATCCCGCTCGGCCTCGGCCTCTGCCGCGTTCTTGTAGACCTCGCCCTGGCGGGCGGCCACGTAGTCGTCGGCCTCCTGGTGGCGAGCGGCCACATACTCCTCGGCCTCGGCCTGGCGCTCGTTGAAGAACTCCTCGCCCTCGACCCGGCGGGTCTCGACGTAGGTGTCGGCCTCGGCCCGCATCCGATCGGCGTCGGACATACCCTCGCCCCGGATCCGCTCGGCCTCGGCCTGGGCGCCCTCGTTGGTGCGCTCGGCGTCGGCGACGGCCTGGGCCCGGATCTCCTCGGCCTCCGACTTGTGATCGGCCAGGATCTGGACCGCCTCGGACCGCATCGACTCGGCGTCGTTGGCGGCCTGGGTCCGCTCCTCCTCGCACTCCAGGGCCGTGGTCTCGCGGAGGGTGTTCATCTCCATCTCGGTCGACGACCGCAGCTCGGCAACCTCCCGCTCGGCCGTCGCCCGCAGGTCGGCCACCTCGGCCCCGGCCTGCTCCCGCTCGGCCTGGGCGTCCCGGTTGGCCGCCTCGCGGATCTGCTCGGCCTCGAGGCGACCGTCCTCCCGCAGCTTGAACGCCTCGGACTCGGCCGACGCCCACAGCTCATCGGCCCGGTTCTGGCTGTCCTCCAGGATCTCGTTGGCCTCGCGCCGCATGCGTTCGGCGTCGCCCTCGGCATCACCGCGCATCTTCTCGGCCTCGGCCGCGGCGGTGGCCCGCAGGTTCTCGGCCTCACCCTGGGAGGCGGTGCGCAGGGTCTGAACCTCGGATTCGACCGTCGACATCAGCGTCTCGGCCTCGAGCCGGGACTCGGCCAGCAGATTCTCGGCCTCGGACCGGGCGTCGCCAACCATGGTGTCGGACTGGGTGCGGGCCGACAGCAGGGTGGCCTCGGCCTCGGTCGTCATCCGCTCGGCCTCGGACCGGGACTGGGCCAGGAGGCTGTCGGACTCCGCCTGGGCGTTGGAGCGAAGCTCGGATGCCGACTCGTGGCCCAGTCGGAGCAGCTCGGCCACCCGTTCGCCGATGGCCCCGAACTGATCGGGCTGGATCTCGCTCTGGGGGGCGGCGGCGGCCGCCACCGGCTGCGGGGCCATGGCCGCGTCGCCGGCGGCGCGTTCGGCGCTGGCCACCTCCGACTGCAGATCGCGCACGGTCTGGCCGACCTTCATGAGGAAACTGCGGACCTCGTCGCGGTCGTAGCCACGTAGCGTCGAGGCGAACTCCCGCCGCTCGATCTCTTCAGGGGTAAGTCCCACTGCTTCTCCTAGGTCAAGCCGTGCCCGGCCCCGAAACGATTGCTCACGCCTGCCCCGCCATCACCGCCGCACGAGAGAACATGCTGGTGAAAGGTTCCGGGACCAAGAGTATGCCCGCGCCAAGGACAGATCCTAGGGGACACTCACCGACACAGGAAAGGGACCGCCACTTCGAACGGCCTGGTTACCCCCTGGTATCTTTCCCTGGCATGAATGATCTCGTCGACGCAATCGTCAACGGTGCCGATGCCGAGGACCTGGCCAACCTCCCCCTGCCCGAGAGCTACCGGGCGGCGTACGTGCGCAAGCAGGACGTTGCCATGTTCGAAGGCCGGGACTCGGCCGACAAGGACCCCCGCGAGTCGATCAAGGTCGGCGAGGTGCCGCTGCCCGAACTGGCGCCCGACGAGGTCTACGTCGCCGTGATGGCCAGCTCGATCAACTTCAACACGGTGTGGACCTCGATCTTCGAGCCCCTGCCGACCTTCGGGTTCCTGGAGCGGCTCGGTCGGGAGAGCCGCTGGGGCGCCCGCCATGATCTGGACCACCACATCATCGGCTCCGACGGTTCCGGCGTCGTGGTGCGGGTCGGCTCGGCCGTCCGCAACTGGAAGGTGGGCGACGAGGTCACCCTCCACTGCAACTACGTCGACGACCAGGACCCGACGGCCCACAACGACTCGATGAAAGCCGCCAACCAGCGGATCTGGGGCTTCGAGACCAACTTCGGCGGCCTGGCCGACCTGACCGTGGTCAAGGCCAACCAGCTCATGCCCAAGCCCACCCACCTCACGTGGGAGGAGGCGGCGGTCAACGCCCTGTGCGCCTCGACCAGCTACCGGATGCTGGTGTCCAACAACGCGACCCAGATGAAGCAGGGCGACACCGTCCTCATCTGGGGCGCCACCGGCGGCCTGGGCAGCTACGCCGTGCAGCTCGTGCTGAACGGCGGCGGCATCCCGGTCGGCGTGGTGTCGTCGCCCGACAAGGCCCAACTCCTCAAGGAGATGGGGTGCGAAGCCGTGATCGACCGCAAGGCCGAGAACTACCGCTTCTGGTCCGACGAGCACACCCAGGACGAGTCCGAGTGGCGCCGCTTCGGGAAGCGGATCCGGGAGCTGGTGGGCGAGGATCCCGACATCGTGTTCGAACACCCGGGCCGCCAGACCATGGGGGCCTCGGTCTTCGCCGCCAAGCGCGGTGGCATCGTGGTCACCTGCGCTGCGACATCCGGCTACATGATCGAATACGACAACCGCCATCTGTGGATGAAGCTGAAGCAGATCGTGTCGAGCCACTTCGCCAACTACGGCGAGGCGTGGCAGATGAACCGACTCATCGATCGGGGTGCCATCCAGCCCTCCCTGTCGGCCACCTTCGCCCTCGAGGAAGTGGGCGAAGCCGCCCTCCAGGTTCACCACAACAAGCACGAAGGCAAGCTCGGGGTCCTGTGCCTGGCCCCCGAGGCCGGCCTGGGAATCAGCGATCAGGCGAAGCGGGAACGGATCGGGGTCGACCGGATCACGATGTTCCAGCGCCATGCCGAGTCACTCGGCCACTGACGAGCGCTAGCGGCGTCCCGACGGGGGCGGAGGCGGCGGGAACAGGTACTGCTTGTCCCACAGGGCCAGGACCTCGTCCAGGGGCACGGGCCGACTGAGGGCGTACCCCTGGGCGAAGTGGCAGCCCAGGTCGTTGAGCAGCTCGATCAGGTTCAACCCCTCCACCCCCTCGGCCACGACCCGCAGATCGAGGGCCGAGGCCAGGGCGAGCGACGCCGACACGATGGCGGCGTCCTCCCGGGAGTCGAGCAGGCCGACCACGAACGAGCGGTCGATCTTGAGGATGTCGGCCATGGAGAACCGACGCAGGTAGTCGAGCGTGGCGTAGCCGATCCCGAAGTCGTCGATGGCGATCCGACAACCCAGGCTCGACAGCTCGTCCAGGGTGTCGCAGGCCGCCTCGACGTCCTCGATCTGCATCGACTCGGTCACCTCGAACCCCATCCGGGCCGCCGGCAGGCCGTGACGGGAGAGGGCCTCCCGCACCGTCGCCACCAGTGAGCTGTCGGCCAGTTGGCGGGCCGACAGGTTGACCGACACCACCGGGGCCACACCGGCCGACCGGGGCCAGTGGGCCAGATCGGCGGCCACCCGGTCGATGGCCCAGGCGCCCAGGTCGACGATGAGCCCGCTCTCCTCGGCCACGTCGATGAACCGGCCCGGACCCAGGATCCCATGGCCGGGCCGGTCCCAGCGGATGAGGGCCTCGGCCCCCACCATGCGCCCGGTGGCCACCTCGCACACGGGCTGGTAGTGGAGCAGCAACTCGTCGGCGTCGAGGGCCCGGTGCAGGGCCTGCTCCAGGCCGTGGCGGACCACGGCCTCCTGCTGGAGGCGGGGGTCGAACAGGGCGTAGCGGCCCCGGCCCGACTGTACGGCCCGACGGACCGCGGTCTCGGCGTTGCCGACCACGGTGGCGGCGGCCTGGTTGCCGTCGGTCACCACGACCGCACCGACCGACACCGACACCCGCAACTCGTGACCGTCGTCGACCACCACCGGTTCGGCCATGGCGTCGATGACCCGCCGGGCCACGGCGGCGGCGTCGACCTCGCCCCCGGCCACGCAGATCATCAGGAACTGGTCGGACGAGATCCGGCCCACGGTGTCGCCCGCCCGCACCGTCGACAGCAGCCGGCGACCGACCTCGGTCAGGACCAGATCGCCGACGTCGGGGCCCCAGATGTCGTTGATCGACTTGAACCGGTCGATGTCGATCAGGAGCACCGACAGGGCCGACGGGTCGCGCTGGAGCCGGGCCAGGGCCTGCTCCAGCCGGTCGATGAGCAGGACCCGGTTCGGGAGGTCGGTCAGCGGGTCGTGGAGGACCCGGTGGGCCAGGCTGGTTTCGACCGAGACCCGCTCCACGGCCGAGGCGACCACTCGCGACAGGTGATCGAGGAGCCGGAACTCGTCGTCGTTGGGCACGTCCTCGGCCGTGTGGGCCACCACCAGGGCCCCCACCGGCTGTTCATCGGAGTCGAGGGCGGGGAAGGCCCACAGGGCCTGGACCCCGGTGGCCAGGAGAGGCCGGGCCAGCTCGGCGGGCAGGTCGTCGACCAGCACGCACCGGGGGCTGGTCGGTTCGCCCGGCGTCATGACCAGGCGCAGGAGCGGGCCCACCAGATCGAGTTCGTGGCTTCCCGTGACCACCGGCTCCAACCGGCCGTCGAGGCCCGAGACCCCGATCCAGCACCGTCCACTGTCGACCAGGCGGCTCTCGGCGTGGCTGGCGACCTGGTGACAGAGCGAACCCAGGTCCTGGCCCCGGGCCAGCGACTCGACGACCAGGGTCTCATCGGCCAGGAGCAGCTCCGAGGTCTGCTGGCGCAGGTCGCGGAACAGCACCACCCGATAGCGGGCGCCGGGGTGGAGGGCGGGCAGGGCGGCGTGGGTGGTGTGCATGGCCACGGCGCCGCCACCGGCGGTCCGCAGCGACAGGGGGCACTCGTACTGTCGGCCCTCGGCCAGGGCGGCGTCGATGGCCTCGAGGTCCGCCTTGCGATCGCCGTCGGTCAACAGCAGGTGGAAGGGACGACCCATCAGGTCGTCGACCCGCTGACCGACGATGGCGGCCAGGTTGGGGCTGACGTAGAGCAGGTGGTGGAGCCCACTCCCGGGGTCGGCCAAGGTGACAGCCACCCCGTCGACCGGGGACCGTTGGCTGACCACGAACTGGAGCTCGGACGACCCGGCGAAGGGCGACGAGGGCAGGGCGGGATCGAGAACGGCGTTGGCGGCCGACTCAAAACTGCGGTCTGTCACGTCCTCACTTCCGTGCCCAGCCCGCCGGCCTCGGCTCTCGAACCCAGCGGCTCACACTAGCCACCGCGACCGACCGTCACCGCACATCCCGGTGCAATTCTCCTGCCGCCCCCGGTTCCCCCCGGCCCGGTCGGAGCCGGCCGGTTCACCTGCGGTTCCTCGCTAGCGTTGCCCTGATGCCCGAGACCCTCACCGTCGGTGAACTGTGCGCTGCGGTCGGTGCCGTCGTGGCCGAGGGCTGGCCCGACGAGGTCTGGGTCACCGGCTCCATCTCGGGGCTCAAGCGGTCGGCCAACGGCCATGTCTACTTCGACCTGGTCGACCCCGACGCCGACGGGGACGCCGGACCGGCCGACGTCGTGCCGGTCGCCCTGTTCTCCTCGGCCCGGCATCGGGTCAACGCCATCCTTCGCAAGTCGGGGGCGGTCCGCATGACCGACGGCCTGGAGATCCGGATCCGGGGCCGGGTCGCCTACTACCCGGCCCAGAGCCGCATCCAGCTGGTGATGAGCCTGGTCGACCCCGCCTACACCACGGGCCAGCTGGCTCTGGCCCGCCAGCACCTACTCGAACGGCTGGCGGCCGAACACCTGCTCCGGGCCAACGGCGGGCTCCGGTTTCCGGTGCTCCCCCTCCGGGTGGGGCTGGTCACCAGCGATGGCAGCGCCGCCCTCGCCGACTTCGCCCACGAACTCGGCCGCAGCGGCTACGGGTTCGCCCTGACCCTGTTCGACGCCCGGGTCCAGGGAACCGAGGCCGTGGGCGACCTGAGCGACGGCATCCGCAGGGCCGGGACCCTCGACGACCTCGACGTGGTCGTGGTCATCCGAGGGGGCGGGGCCCGCAGCGACCTGGCCCCCTTCGACCACGAGCGGGTGGCCCGGGCCATCGCCGGCTGCCCCCGACCGGTGGTGGTGGGCGTCGGCCACGAGGTCGACCGTTCGGTGGCCGACGACGTGGCCCACACCTCGGCCAAGACCCCGACGGCGGCCGCCGCCGTCCTGGTGGAACAGGTGCGGCGGTTCGAGTGGGCCGTCGACGGCGCGGCCGAGCGGCTGGTGGCGGCGGCCGAGGCCCAGGTCGAGGCGTCGGCCAACACTCTGGCCGGTACCGGCCACCGCCTGGCCGTGGCCGCTTCCCTGGCCACCGGCCGCCATCGGGGCCGCCTCGACACCGCGGCCATGCAGCTGGCCGAGCGGGCCGGGCAGGCTCCCGAGCGGGCCCGGGCCCGCCTGGACCGGGCCGAACTGCGCCTGCGGGCCCTCGACCCGGCCCGGACCCTGGCCCGGGGATGGTCGATCGTCCACACCGCCGACGGCTCACTCGTCCGCTCGGCCGCCGATGTGACCGTGGGGGAAACCTTGGTCACGACCACGGCATCTGGGCGGCTGGTCAGTACGGTCAGCCGGGTGCAGGGCGACGGCGACACCCCCGAACCCGACCCCGGCGAGCCGCCCGGTAGCCCGGATCAACCATGACCGGGGCCCGGGAACGAGAATCGAGCGACATGGCCAACACCATCACCGACCGGGCGGACGGGTCACCGTCGGACCTCAGCTACGCCCGGGCCCTCGACGAACTGGACCAGATCCTGGACGAGCTGGAGTCGAGCGCGGTCGACGTCGACACCCTGGCCGACCGGGTGGCCCGAGGGGCCGAACTCGTCCGGTTCTGCCGGGAGCGGCTCCACACGGTCCGGGCCGACGTGGAGGACGTGGTCGAGTCGCTGCTCGACGACGCCGCCGGCGCGACCCACGACGAGCCCGCCCCGAGCCGACCGGGCTCCGGGGCCGAGGGCAACGGATCGGACGCCTGAGGTGACCGCCGTCCCCGACCAGCTCACCACCGTCGCCACCCGGGTCGAGCAACGCCTCACCAGCATGTTGGCCATCGAGTCGACCCGTTGGCGCCAGATCGACCCCCGTCTGGCCGAGGCCGTTGACCAGCTGGCCCTGGTGGCCGGCGGTGGGGGCAAACGGCTCCGGGCCGCCTTCTGCTACTGGGGTTGGCGGGGCACCGTCGAGGGGGAGGGGCCTGCGGTCGAGGAGGCGAAGGCGATCGACGCCGGAGCCGCCTTCGAGCTGCTCCAGGCCTTCGCCCTCATCCACGACGACATCATGGACGACTCCGACGTTCGCCGGAACCAGCCCACGATCCATGTGGCCCAGGCCCAGAGGCTCCGGGTCGAGGGGTGGCACGGGGAACCCCGGCGGTTCGGGGAAGGTGTGGCCATCCTCGTCGGCGACCTGGGCCACGCCTACGCCGACCGGCTGGTGGGTGGGGTCGACCCGGCGGCCCGTCACCTGTGGGACGAGCTCCGGATCGAACTCAACCTCGGGCAGTATCTGGATCTCCGCTCCGCCGCCGCCGGCCAGCTCGATCAGGACACGGCGAGGCAGGTGTCGATGTACAAGTCGGCGCTCTACACCATCGTCCGTCCCCTCCAGCTCGGGGCCAGCCTCAACGGCCCGCTCGACGAGGCCCTGCTCGACGGCCTCGACCGCTACGGGCGGCCCCTGGGCCGGGCCTTCCAGCTCAAGGACGACCTGTTGGGGGTCCTGGGCGACAGCGACCGCCTGGGCAAACCGGTGGGCGAGGACCTGCGCGAGGGCAAGCCGACCGAGTTGCTTGCCGTGGCCCTCGACCGGGCCGACGACGCCCAATCGGCTCTGCTGGCCCAGGTCGGGCGGCGGGATCTCGACGCCGATCAGGTCGCCGCCATCGTCCAGGTCCTGGTGTCGACGGGCGCCGTCGACGAGATCGAGCAGCGGATCGCCGAACTGGTGGCCGAGGCCCGGGGCCAGGTCGACAGCCTCGGGTTCGACGGCGACACCGCCGAGGCCCTGCGTTCGCTGGCCGACTACGTTGCCGCCAGGAACAACTGATCAGGCAGGTTGCCGCTACCGTCAGGAGCAACGCCGGGAGCCTCGCCGCCGTGGTTCGGCGGTTGGGGGGTGACAGATGGTGAGCCGTCGACAACCGACTCGATTCGCGCCGAACCCCTACCAGGGGATGGCCGGGCCGATCCCCGATGTGGGGACGCGGTGGGGGGTCATGACCGCCAGCGCCGAGCGGGCCCGCCATCTCTCACCCGGGGTCATGGCTTCGGTCACGGCCGTGCTGGCCGCCCTCCGCTGGGGGGCGGTGATGATCGGGTTGGCCTGGGCCGCCACGCTGGCCGCCGAGGGCGACGCCGCCGTCGTCGCCACCTTGTCGGTGGCCATCTTCTTGACCTCGTGGCGGACGATCACCCCGATCCGCTTCGGCGAGCGGGGGGTGCTGCCGCTGCTCCGGGCGCTGGGAGACGTGGCCGTGCTGGCCGCGGCCATCGGGTTCAGCGGTGGGTTGAGCAGCCCGTTCGTCGGTTCGCTGTTCGTGGCCATGGCGGTGGCCGGTTTCGGCTGGGGCCTGTCGATCGGGTTGGCCTCGGGCGTCATCGCCCTGGCCCTGACCACCCTCCCCGGTGTGATCACGGCGGCCAGCCTCCAATACCCGGGCCCCCTGGCCGTGACGGCCCTGGCCGGGGTGGCCATCGTGCCGGGGGTGGCCCTCGACCGTCTGTCCGACATCGAGATCCGCCGACGGACCCTGGCCGCCCAACGGGACCACCTGGCCGAGACCAACGAGCTGCTGGAGCTGTTGACCGACCTGGCCCGGACCCTGCCGTCCTCGCTCGACCTGAACGACGTGGTCGGCGCCACCCGCCAGCAGCTGGTCGACACCTTCGACGCCAGCCGGGTGGCCATCCTCTACCACGAGGACGGTGAGTGGGCCCCCCAGTACCAGGACGGGTTCGACATCCCGCCCCAGGTCCGGTCGGCCGAGTTGCCCTCGCCGCTCAACATCGCCACCGACGCCACCGCCGTGCTCCGGGTCGACGACCTCTCGGCCTCCCACGACCGGACCGGCAGCGGCCTGTACACCCGGTTGGTGGTGGGCGGGACCGACATCGGGCTGGTGGCGGTGGAGCATCATCAGCACGGACGCTACGAACCGGCCCACGCCGAGATCCTTTCGGGCATGTCCGACGTGCTGGCCCTGACCCTGGCCAATGCCCGCTCCTTCCGGCGGCTGCGGTCGCTGGCGGCGGCCGAGGAGCGGTCCCGGATCGCCCGGGATCTGCATGACCGGCTCGGTCAGTACCTGACCTACATCGCCCTCGAGCTGGAACGGATCAACGACGACCGGGAGGAACCTTCAACGGAGCTGAAGAAGCTCCACGAGGACGTGCAGGGGGCGATCAGCGAGTTCCGGGGGACCCTGATCGAGCTCCGGGCCGCAGTCACCGCCGACCGGCCCCTGGCCGTCGTGCTGTCCGAGGTGGTCGACCGGTTCCGCAAGCGGAGCCAGGTCGAGGCCCGTCTCGATGTGGCGGCAACGGCCGAACGACTCCCCGCCATCGTCGAGAACGAGTTGCTGCGCATAGCCCAAGAAGCACTGGTCAACGTCGAGAAGCACTCGCAAGCGGACACCGTCCACATAGCCTGGAGCGTGTCCGCCGGCCGGGGAGTCCTGGTCGTCCAGGATGACGGCCGCGGTTTCGACCCGGCCAAGGGCATTCGTGGCTCGGCTTACGGGCTGGTCGGGATGCGGGAGAGGGCCGCTTCTGTCGGTGCGGTGCTGGAGATCTCCAGCGAAATCGGTCAGGGAACAACCATTACCGTGCAGACCAGTCAACCATCCGAACAGGTGAAGAAATCATGATCAAGATACTGCTGGCTGACGATCACTCGCTGTTGCGTGAGGGTCTCCGGAAGTCGTTCGAGTCGGCGGGTGACGAGGTGGTGGGCGAGGCCTCCAACGGTGAGGAGGCGGTGGCCCTGGCCCGGGCCCTGCAGCCCGAGGTGGTCCTCATGGATCTGTCGATGCCGGTGATGGACGGCATCGAGGCGACCAAGCGGATCCGCCAGGAGCTGCCGATGGTCAAGGTGGCCGTGCTGACCATGCACGACGACATCGACAAGACCCGCGACGCCATCGCCGCCGGGGCCAGCGCCTACTTGAGCAAGGGGACGAAGTTCGCCGAGGTGCGGGAGACCGTGCATCGGGTGGCCGAGGGCGACACCGTCCTGTCCCCGGCCGTGGCCGGGGCCATGCTGACCACGGCCCAGGAGCAGCCCGACCACTCCGACCTGCTGTCGGACCGTCAGATCGAGATCCTGCAGGCCATTGCCGACGGCATGAGCACCAAGCAGGCGGGCCGGTACCTGGGCATCACGACCAAGACCGTCCACAACCACCTGAACGCCATCTACCGCAAGCTCGACGCCCAGTCCCTGACCCACGCCGTGCTCAGCGCGGTGCGCATGGGGATCATCAACCTCGACTCGGCCGAGAACGAGACGGTCTGAGGCCATGACGGCGGGCGCGTCGGCGGACGCCGCACCACCGCCGAGCGGATTGGCCGGGCGACCGTGGCGGCTCCCGACCTGGGTCCGCGTGGTGGGCATCGTCTTCGATCTGTGGGGCATCGTGGGCGCCGCCGCCCTCGTCTACCTGGTGGCGACCTCCGAGGAACTGGTCTTCGGCACGGTGGTCGACCCCTCGGAGAAGACCAACTACTACCTGTGGGCCTGGCTCATCGTCGTGGCCTGCGGAGCCCAGCTCTACACGCTGGTGGTCAACATCACCGGGCAGGTGTTGTGGGCCACGGCCTTCCGGCTCGTCGTCGCCCTGCTCCCGCTCGTCACCACGCCGACGTTGGAGTTGCGCCTCTCGATCGAGTTCCTGCCCCTGCTGGCCGTGATCGTCAACGGCGCCATTCTGGCCCTGGTGATACGCATGCGGGGGACGGTGGAGGCGGCGCCGGCACCGGTGCGCTGAACCCGGAGACGGGTTCAGCGCGGTTCGGCTGACGACGTCCGGATGGTGGTGGCCAGGACCGCGGCCACCAGGCTGAGGGCGGCCATGGCGGTGAAGGCGGTGCGCCAGCCGTCGACGAAGGCCTCGGAGGCGCCGGGGGTGTCGCCGATCTCGCCCAGGGGAACGTCGAAACCGCGGGCGGCCAGGGTGGCGGCCACGATGGCGGTGGCCAGGGCCTGGCCGAACACGTTGCCGGCGTTGCGGGCCAGGTTGGTGAAGGCGCCGACCACGCCGTAGCTGGCAGGGGGGACGGTCCCGATGACGGTGGCGTTGTTGGGTGGGTTCCAGGTGCCGGTGGCGATGCCGGTGACCAGGGCCACCGACGCCACCAGCACGAGGGGGGTGTCGCCGTCCATGAGGGCGAAGGCGGTCATGGCCCCGGCCATGACCAGGAACCCCGACACCATGAAGGGCCGGGTGCCGAACCGGTCGGACAGCTGGCCCGAGACGTGGGCCGCCAGGCCGAACCCGACCGAGTTGACGAACACGGCGAGCCCGGCCCGGGTCTCGCTCACCCCGGTGACCGAGACCAGCAGGATCGGGAGCAGGAGGAACAGGGCGGTGTTGGCCTGGAACCCGAGGGTGCGGCAGATGACGGCCAGCCGGAAGACCCGGTTGGCGAAGAACCGGAGCTGCAGCATGGGGTGGTCGGTGGCCAGCTCCCGGCGGATGAAGGCCACCAGTACCAGGGCGGAGGCGCCGGCGGCGACGGCGAGGGGCCACGAGCGCCACGGCAGGCCGAAGGGGTTGTTGACCGTCAACACCACCAGGATCACCAGTAGGCCCGAGAGGATGGCGCCCGGCCAGTCGAACGGGTCGCGCTCGGCGTCGGGATCGATGGCGGCGGTCGGGGTGATCCGGCGTTCGTCGAGCACCCGTTGGCCGATGAGGTAGGACACGGCGGTGAGGGCGGCCAGGAACCAGAACAGGGCCCGCCACGACAGGAACTGGAGGGCGATCCCGGCGGCGAGGGGTCCGGCGGCCGCGCCGGCGGCCACCGACGACGACTGGAGGCCGATGGCCCGGCCCCGCTCGTGCGAGGGGAAGACCGAGACCAGGATGCCGGTCCCGACCGATTCGGTCAGGGCACCGCCGATCGACATGATGACCCGGGCCACCAGGAGCCAGGCGAAGGTGGGGGCGGTGGCCGTGAGTATGGCGCCGACCCCGAAGAGGGCGAGTCCGGTCAGGTGGATGCGACGCCGACCCACCAGGTCGGCCAGGCGGCCGAAGGGGAGCAGGAGGGCGCTGATGGTCAGGGACGGGGCGATCAGGATCCAGCCGGCCAGGCGGAGGGTGACGCCGAAGTCGGCGGCCATGGTCGGGAGGGCGACGAAGACCATGGTCAGCCCGAGCACGGCGGTGACGAAGAACGAGCCGACGGCGGTGAAGGCCCGCCACTTGTACCCGTCGTCCCCGATGGGTCCGGGGCTGGCGGCGGCCCCGGTCGGGCTGCCGGTGTCGCGGTCGGTCACCCGGCCACGCTAGGGCCGACCGGCCGTGGGCGACAGTCCGGGCCCGAGCCCGGGGTGGGTGGGGGCTCGGGGCGCCACTAGGGTCGATGGGTGACCAATCCCCGGGAGGAAGCGACACGGCGTCGCACGTTCGCCATCATCTCCCACCCCGACGCGGGCAAGACGACCCTGACCGAGAAGTTCCTGCTGTACGGCGGGGCCTTGGGGGTCGAGGCCGGTTCGGTGAAGGCTCGGGAGGGTCGTCGGTCAGCCACGTCGGACTGGATGGACCTGGAGCAGCAGCGGGGGATCTCGATCACGTCGACCGTGCTCCAGTTCGAGTACCGGGACTGCGTCCTGAACCTGCTCGACACCCCTGGTCACCGGGACTTCTCCGAGGACACGTACCGGGTCCTGGCCGCCGCCGACGCCGCCGTCATGGTTCTCGACGCGGCCAAGGGCATCGAGCCCCAGACCCTGAAGCTGTTCGAGGTGTGCCGGGAGCGGGAGATCCCGTTCCTGACCTTCATCAACAAGTGGGACCGCCCGGGAAAGGGGGCCCTCGAACTGTTGGACGAGATCGAGGAGACCCTGGTGGTCGAGCCGACGCCGGTCACGTGGCCGGTCGGCTACGCCGGCGATTTCCGGGGGGTGGTCAACCGTCAGGCCGGGGTCTACACGCGATTCGAGCGGACGGCCCGGGGATCGACCATCGCCCCCGAGACCGATCTGGAGCCGGCCGAGGCCGAGGCCGAGGAGGGCGAGGCCTGGTCGACGGCGGCCGAGGAGACCGAACTGCTGGACGAGGTCGGGCGGTCGGTGGAGCTCAAGACGTTCCTGGCCGGCGAGTCGACGCCGGTGTTCTTCGGGTCGGCCCTGACCAACTTCGGGGTCCGGTATCTGCTCGACGGGGTGGTCGACCTGGTGCCCTCCCCCGCCCCTCGGCAGCTGGCCGACGGGTCCCGCCGGGCCCTGGACGCCCCGTTCTCGGGTCTGGTGTTCAAGGTCCAGGCCGGGATGGACAAGGCCCACCGGGACCGGATCGCCTTCGTGCGGGTCTGCTCCGGCCGGTTCGAGCGGGGAATGATGGCGGTTGCCGGCCGCACCGGCCGTCAGTTCTCGACCAAGTACGCCCAGACCGTGTTCGGCCAGGATCGCGACACCATCGACGAGGCCTATCCGGGCGACGTGCTGGGCCTGGTCAACGCCAACGACGTGCGGGTGGGAGACGCCATCTACGCCGACGAGGCGGCCGAGTTCCCGGCCCTACCGGCCTTCGCCCCCGAGCACTTCATGCGGGCTCGGGTCAAGGACATCTCGAAGTTCAAGCAGTTCCGCAAGGGGATCGCCCAGCTCGATGAGGAGGGGGCGATCCAGGTGCTGCGGAGCGAGGATCTGGGTGACCAGGCCCCGATCCTGGCCGCGGTGGGGCCGATGCAGTTCGAGGTGGCCTCGTACCGGTTGGAGAACGAGTTCGGGGCGGCCGCCGAGTTGTCGGCCACCCAGTTCTCCATCGCCCGCCGGACCGACGAGGAGTCGACGGCGCCGTTGCGGGCCATGCAGGGTGTCGACGTGTTGAGCCGGGCCGACGGGACCCTGCTGGCCGTGTTCGAGTCGAAGTTCTGGATGGAGCGCGTCCTGCGGGATCACCCGGAACTCACCCTCGACCGGATGGTGGCCGAGGGCGGACTCTAGGCGCGCTGACGCAACCCCGGTCGGGGGCTGCGGCCGGGGCCCGTTCGATCAGAAGTCGATGACGGGCCACTCCCGGACCTCGGCCAGCTTGCGCAGCGGCCGATCGGGCGAGACCACCACGGGGGAGTCGACCGATTCCAGGAGGGGGAGGTCCGACATGGAGTCGGCGTAGGCGTAGGTGTGGGTGCTGCCGTGGTCCCACAAGGTTTCGCCGTTGGTGGTGGGCGCCTCGGGGGTCCAGCCCAGGCTGTGCTCCAGGCGCTCGAGCTTGCCGGGGCCGTAGCACAGGGGCGGCACGATGGAGCCGGTGAGGACGCCGTCGTCGGCGTCGATCACGGTCCCGATGCCCCGGTGGACCCGAAGCAGGTCGGCCACCCGCTCGACGAGCTGGTGGGGGCTGGCCGACAACAGCACGCAGTAGTGGCCGGCCAGGAGGTGGTTCTCCAGCAGCAGGCGCATGGCGGGGCGGACCGACTCGGCGATCTGCTCGGCCGCGGCGTCGATCACGGGCTCCATCTCGGCCAGGTCGACACCCTCGGCCATCTCCAGTGCCATCTCGGCGATGGAGCTGATCTGACCGTCGGTCGAGCCCCGCTGCTGGAAGATCACGTCGTGGATCAGCGACCGGGCCATGCGGCCGGGGCCGATGAGGCGGCGACGGAAGGCCAGCCGGGCCAGGACGCCGAGGCCGCTGCCGGCGTGGAGCGTGCGGTCGAGGTCGAAGATGGCCAACGAGCCGTCGGCCACCGGTTCACCCGCCACGAGGTCTTCCGGAACGGACCGGGGCGTGTTCGCGGGCATGGAAGGTACTGAGGTGGCCTGCATCGTGAACCACGATGGCGGCGGGAGACGACATGTTCATGAGTTTCAACTGATCACCAGAAGAACAGTCGGTGACGCGCCTCCGAGTCGGCCGCCTGGCACCGTGCCGGGGACAGGGCGCCACCCGGGGGCGCCCACGCTATCCCCTCGGCCGTGTCGCCCCGCTCGGACCGAGGTCGGGGCCTGATGGTGCCGGTTGCCGGGACCGGTCGGGCGGGACCGGTCAGGGGGACGCGGTCCCGGCGCAGACGGGTTGTTCTGCGGCAGCTTGGGGGCTTGCTGTGCCAGGTTGGCGATCCTGGGGCAGACTTGGGGCCGTGCGGCCACGGGAACGGGTGCCCTCCTGGTTGATCCCCACCATCTTCTGCCTGGTCGCCGTCGGCGGCCTCCTTGGTCTGGACCTGCACTTCTCGTCGGTGGCGGCCCAGGGCCGGGCTGCGGGACGGAGCGCGCTGGCGCTCGGCTCGCGGATCGTGTCGGTGGCCGGGGTCGGTGGTGAGCCCACGCCGAGCGAGCCGGCCGAGGTGCTGGCGGCGCCGACGGTGCAGGCCGGGTTCGTCCCCGACACCTCGGTGCTGGTCGACCCGGCCTCCTCGGGTCGACCGTGGGCCGACCTGGGGGCGGTCGATGGTCTGCTGACGTTTCGGGGCAATCCGACCCGGACGTTCCACGGCCGGGGCCCGGTCCCGAGCGAACCGGTGGTGGGTTGGACCTATGCCATCGGGTGCGCCGTTTCGCCGGTCGGTGGGGTGGCCAAGACGTGGTGCGGCTCGGGCTGGACCGGCCAGCCTGCGGTGTTTCCGTCGGCGGTCACCGGCGACTGGCAGGTGGCCTTCGGCGGTTACAACCGTTCGATCAACTTCCTCGACCCGGTGTCGGGCGACGAGGTCCTGCCCCAGTATCAAACGGGCGACATCGTGAAGGGCACGGTTACCGTCGATCCCGACGGCTATCCCCTGCTCTACACGGGAAGCCGGGATGATCACTTCCACATCGTGGCCCTCGACCGGGAGGAGCCGGAGGCGCTGTGGCGACTCTCGTCCGACGCCGTGTCGCCCACGCTGTGGAACAACGATTGGGACTCGTCGGCCCTCGTCATCGACGACCATCTGTTCGTCGGAGGCGAGAACGGGCGGTTCTTCGTGATCGACCTGGGCCGAGGCTACGACGAGGAGGGCAAGGTCACGGTCGACCCGCGGATCGCCTTCTCCACCGAGTCCTGGGACGCCGAACTGCTGGCCGACCTGGGCGACCTTCAGGTCTCGGTCGAGAACTCGGTGGCGGTCTCGGGCAACGTGGCCTACTTCACCAACTCCGGTGGCCTGGTCCAGGGCTGGGACGTGACCGACATCGGCGGGGGGCAGGTGCCGGTGCAGGTGTTCCGGTACTGGACCGGCGACGATACCGACGCGTCGCTGGTCATCGACGATGAGGGGATGCTGTATCTCGGGTCGGAGTACGAGCGGGGGACGTCCCGAAGCCGCGAGCTGGGTCAGATCATCAAGCTCGATCCCAGCCGGCCGGACGACCCGGTGGTGTGGAGCGTGGAGGCCAACGAGGGTCTGGGCAGTGGCATCTGGGCCACTCCGGCCCTCTACCGGGACCTGTTGATCGTGCCCACCAACGGGGGTGAGGTGCTGGCCCTGGACCGATTCGACGGGACGCTCCGTTGGACGCTGGAGCTGCCGGGTCCGCTGTGGAGTTCGCCGGTGGTGGTGGACGACACCCTGATCCAGGCCGATTGTGCCGGCTCGCTCCACGCCTTCGATCTGGCCGCCGGTGCCGCTCCCGAGGCGCTGTGGACCATCGACCTCGGCGGCTGCCTGGAGTCGACGCCGGCCGTGTGGGACGGCTGGATCTACGTGGGCAGCCGCGACGGCACCTTCTATGCCGTCACCGACTGCAACACCCTCGGCGATCGGACCTGCGCCGACGGTTGACCGCTGGCCGGGCCGGACCGAGGCGGTCGGCGTGCCCGGTGGCCAGGTCGGCGGGATCAGGCGGTCGGGGCGGGGCGCTGCCAGAGGCGCTGCGCAGCGTCGGTCGAACCCGAGAGCAGGAAGAACACGAAACCCAGGGCGCTGGCGGCGGCGGCCACGACGAAGGCGGTCTGGTAATCGAAGCCATCGTGGACCAGGCCGAGGGCGAACGGTCCACCGCCGACGCCGAGGGTGCTCAGCAGCTGGTTGAAGGAGTAGATGCGGCTGTACTCCATCACCCCGAAGGCCTCGGCCAGCAGCAGGGGCTGGAGCATGAGCAGGTTGCCGACGCTGACCCCGAGACACACGGCGCTGACCAGGATGGCCGTCGACGAGAAGGACAACGCCAGGGCGAGCAGGGCGGCCGATTGGGCCAGGGTCAGCGCGGCTGACAGGGTTCGGGTCGAGACCCGTAGCACCACGACCCCGCCGACGAGTCGTCCCACGACGCTGGTGGCGGCCAGGAGGGAGAGGGCGGTCCCGGCTGTGGTCTTGTCGGCCCGCTCGGCCGCCAGGTTGAACAGGTGGGCGATGGCCCCGACCTGGGCGAAGAAGACCAGGGGGTAGGTGAGGCACATGCCGATGTAGAACCGGGTCCGGCGAGCGGTGGCGAAGGAGACCCCCACGGGCGCGGCGGCGGCCTCGGGGTCGGTGGGGGCGTCGGCCCCGTCGGGTTGGAGGCCGAGGTCGGCGGGGTGGGAGCGGATGGCGAGCACCGCCACGGGCACGACACCGAGCAGCCAGACGACGGCCATCACCGGGCCGGCCCCGGACAGCTGGCGCCCGTCGATGAGCCACGCCGCGATCGGGGTGACCGCGATGCCTCCGAGGGAGAGCCCGGTCGAGGCGATGGACAGGGCGACCGAACGGCGGACGGCGAACCAGCGGGTGACCAGGGTGGTACTGGGGACCAGGCCGGCCAGGGCGAACCCGACGCCGAAGACGGCGAAGAAGGCGTAGAGGGCGACGACGGAGTCGACCCAGCGGAGGGAGAACAGCGCAGCGGCCCCGAGGAGGCCGCCGGCCACGTAGAAGAAGCGTAGGTCGCCGGAGTCCATCCGGCGGGAGAGGGAGAACCCGGTGATGCCGCTGACGGCGAAGAAGAGGGCGGTCGCCCCCGACACGGTCCCGACCGACACGTCGAGTTCGTCGACACCGGCGGACAGGATCACCGAGGCGTTGTAGAAGCCGAGGCCCGAGGTGATCATCAGGATGATGAAGACGGCGCCGACGACGACCCATCCGTAGAACACCCGGGGGGCGGTGGCCGGGTTGGCTGCTGGTCGAGCGGTCAAGGGGGCAGAACCTAGTGGTCCGGGCCGATGGTGGCCACCCGGGTGGGATCGGCCGCTGCGGGCCCACCCGGGGCTGCGCACTAGGTTGGCCGCCATGCGTCTGGGCCTCACCATCCGAACCCTTGATGGCACCCGGCGGGAGGTGTCGGTCATCGACGGCCACTTCCGTCCGGCCGACGAGTCGGTGGACCGTGAGATCGACTCGGGCCGGTGGTGGGCGGTGCCCGGGCTGGCCGACTGCCACGCCCACCTCGGTGGCGGGGCCGGTGACGACGGCGACCGGGAGGCCACCCTGGAACGGGCCCGGGGCAACGCCTGGGCCCAACTCGAGGGCGGGGTGTTCCTCGTGGCCGACAAGGGCGCGGGCGACGACATCACGCTGCGGGTGCTCGACGAGCCCCCGACGCGGCGGCCGGAATTGTTCATGGCGGGGCGCATCATCACCAGTCCCGACGGCTACTACCGGGGCTTCGCCCGGGAGGTGGAGGAGCACGAACTGCTCGACGCCGTCCGGGACGGGACCACCGGCGGGGCGACCTGGGTGAAGCTGATCGGCGACTGGCCCCGCAAGGGCGTGGGCGCGGTCACGAACTTCAGCGAGCAGGCCATGCACCAGGCGGTGCACGTGGCGCACGAGGCGGGCTGTCGGGTGGCGATCCATGCGGCGGCGCCGCACACGAGTTCGGTGGCCGTGGCCGCCGGGGTGGACAGTATTGAACACGGGCTGTTCCTGACCGAGGACGATCTACAGGCGCTCGGGGCGCGAGGTGGGGCCTGGGTGCCGACCATCGCGGCCATGGAGGCCATCCGAGACATGCTGGGAGCGACGTCGAGCGGGGGGAAGCTGTTCGACGAGGGGCTGACGAACGTTCGGGAGTTGTTGGCCGGTGCACCGGCGATGGGTGTGACCGTACTGGCGGGCAGTGACATCGAAGTGCCCCACGGGGCGATCGCCACCGAGGCCCACACCATGGCGGCCTACGGGCTGGGGCCGATCGACGTGGTCGACGCCCTGACGACCTCGGCCTATCAGTACCTGGGGTCGTCGCACTCGTTCGAGATGGGCGGCCACGCCGACGTGCTGTTCCTCGATGCCGACCCCCGGGACGACCTGTCGACGATCGAGCGACCGGTGCTCGGCCTGCGCAACGGTGCGATCG
Organism: Acidimicrobiales bacterium; assembly: GCA_965263455.1. Lineage (GTDB taxonomy): Bacteria > Actinomycetota > Acidimicrobiia > Acidimicrobiales > SZUA-35 > CADEDH01. Next base: position 2,517,626 of record CBDHHN010000004.1, on the reverse strand, counting down.
TGACCGGACAGATGCCGGCCGAGGAATTACACTAAATAGTCCGGGCTGCTACCGCAGCCGCCGCCGGATTCTCCATCGCCCGCTACAGAAGCGGTAGAAAGGGAGACGATGCAGTCGCCCAGGATCGCTCCCAACGGGAAGCCCATCGAGTCCGTCTGGGACTACCCGCGGCCACCGGCGGTCGATCCCGTCGAGTGGACCATCCAGGTCATCCACCTGGGGGTGACCGTGGTCGACGCCCCCCGGGCCGTCCGCATCCTCGAGACCAGCCACCCGCCCACGTACTACGTGGCGTCGGAGTTCGTGAACCAGGACTGCCTCCGACCCTCGCCCTCGGCCACGTTCTGCGAGTGGAAGGGGGTCGCCGCCTACGTCGACCTTGTCGTCGGCGACGAGCGGGTGGTCGACGCCGGCTGGCGCTACGACCAGCCCAACCCCGCCTACGCCGAACTCACCGGCCACTACGCCTTCTACGCCCAGAAGGTCGATCGCTGCGTGGTCGACGGCGAGACGGTCAAGGCCGGCGACGGTTCGTTCTACGGCAGCTGGATCACCGGCAACGTCGTCGGCCCCTTCAAGGGCGGCCCCGGCACCTCCCACTGGTAACTCCCCCTCCCGGGTCCGGACACGCCCGCTAGCCTGGACCCCTCACGGGGCTGTAGCTCAGTTGGCTAGAGCACCTGCTTTGCAAGCAGGGGGTCACGGGTTCGAATCCCGTCAGCTCCACTGTTTTTCCTGGTCAGAAGCCTGTCGAGCGCTGGCCAAAAACGTTGAGCAACCGCTTGGGAGCCAATTGGTAGCCAAGTTGTCGTAGGCCCAGCCCTCTTCCAGACCTACGTCGGCGGCCACCAACGGGCCATCCGGCAGACCAGATCGGAGCCGGCACAGCCGACCGGTCGACGCCGTTCCTGACCGGTGGCGCGAGGTAACTAGATTGCCGGGCCAGCGGTGAAGTTGGCGTTGACATCTCGCTGACATCCGGGCCTGTCAACGTCTCCAGGCGCAGATGCAACCCGGATCTATGGGGGGACGGCAAATGAGGCTGCGGATTCTCGGCCCGATCGACGCCATTGACGACGACGGCGCCAATGTGCCACTCGGTGGTCCAGCACAGTTGCGGCTACTGGCGATCCTCAGCGCCGCCTCCTCGGCGCCCGTAGGAGTGGACGACCTGGCGCATCAGCTCTGGTCTGATGAAGATCGGCCCGAGGACCCTGTCGGCACCATTCGGACCTACATCGCTCGCGTCCGGCGGGCCTTGGGCCCCGATGCTGTCCTGACCGGGACGGGCGCCTACGCACTCGGCCCGAGCATCAGCACCGATGCTGCCCGCTTCGAGGAATTGGTCGAACGCGCCCGGCGCCTGTCCGGTTCGCCAGCGGCCCCGGGCCTCTGGCGGCAAGCGTTGGACCTCTGGCGGGGGCCTGCGTTCGCTGAGTTCGCCGACCTCGAGTCGGTCGCTGCGACCGCCAACCGGCTCGAAGAGCTGCGGGCCGAAGCGACCGAGGCCTGGTTCGATGCACGCCTAGCAGCCGGGGAGGGACGCGAACTTGTTGGCGATGTTGAAACGGCCATCGGCAACTTCCCGCTCCGGGAGGGGTTCCGGGCTCAGCAGATGACGGTTCTGGCGCGCGCCGGCCGTCAGGCGGAGGCCCTTCGCGCCTTCCAGCAGTTCCGGGCTGAGCTGACTGAGATCGGCCTTGAGCCGGGCGCTCGCCTGGTTGAACTCGACGGTGAGATCAGCAAGGGGCAGGTACCTCGATCCGGTGCCCGCCGCATGCTCCGGGGCTACGAACTCCTCGACCGGATCGGAGAGGGCGCCTTCGCCCAGGTGTGGAAAGCCACGCAGGCCAGCGTCGACCGGACGGTGGCAGTCAAACAGATCCGATCAGAGCTCGCCGACGACCCGGCGTTCGTCGCTCAGTTCGAAGCCGAAGCGCAACTGATCGCGCGCATTGAACACCCCCACATCGTCCCCTTGTACGACTTCTGGCGGGAACCGGGATCCGCCTACCTGGTCATGCGTCATCTAGAAGGCGGGAGTCTGGCCGGCAGGCTTCTGGATGGTCCGAGTGACGTCGCAGATGTGGTGCGCTGGGTCACCCAGGTGGCCGCCGCGTTGGACGCGGCACACGACTCCGGCGTCATTCATCGCGACATCAAGCCGGCGAACATCCTCCTCGACGGCGCGGACAATGCCTACCTCTCCGACTTCGGCATTGCCACTAACGAAGCCGAGCGGCTCGACCCGGAGGCTTGGCTCTCGAATGGGTCCCCGGCGTACGCTGCCCCCGAACAGCTACAGCGACAGCCGGTCGGACCGGCCGCTGACCTGTACGCGTTCGGGATCACCGTCTTCGAAGCGCTGACCGGCCGCCTCCCGTTCGGGTCTGAGACGACGATGGCCGGACTGTTGGAGCGCCAGTTGCATGATCCGATCCCGCTCGTGCGGTCCTGGCGCCCTGAGCTGCCATCGGCGCTCGACGCCGTACTCCAGCGAGCGACGGCCAAGCCGGCGCCCGATCGCTATCAGTCCGCAGGCGACTTCGCCCGGGATCTGACCGCCGCCGCCGGGCTCGGACCGAGCGAGACCCTTGTCTCCGGCGAGACGCGCAACCCCTACAAGGGTCTCCGGCCGTTTCAGGAGGCCGACGCCGCCGACTTCGCCGGCCGCGATCGACTGGTGAGCGAACTACTGCGTGCAGTCGGCGACCACCGACTGGTCACGGTCGTCGGCCCTTCGGGTTCCGGGAAGTCCTCAGCCGTGAAGGCCGGGCTACTCCCCGCCCTACGATCAGACCGTCTGCCTGGTTCGTCGCGTTGGTTCATAGCCACAATGACGCCCGGTGACGATCCGATGGCCGAGCTGACGACTGCGCTGCTGGGGGTTGCCATTGATCCGCCCATCGATCTGATCGCCCAGATAAACGGCGCATCCCCTGAGACTGGAGCGACAAGCGATGGCTTGGCCAGGCTGCTGCGCCGGATCGTACCCACCGACCGCCAACTCGTCCTGCTCATAGATCAGTTCGAGGAGGTATTCACACTAACCGGTGAGAGGAAACGTCGATGGTTCCTCGACTCGCTCCTGACCGCCTTGGCCGACGAGCAGAGCCGTCTGCGAGTTGTGCTAACGCTTCGCGCTGACTTTTACGATCATCCGCTTCGTGACGTTCGCTTGGCACCCATTCTGCGCAGGGCGATGGTGCCGGTGTTGCCCCTGGCGGCGGATGAGTTGGAGCTTGCCATTACCGAGCCCGCCAGCGTTGTCGGCGCACGTTTCGAGCCCGGGTTGGTGGCCCGCCTCACGGCCGAGGTGGCGGATCAGCCCGGTGGGTTGCCCTTGTTGCAGCACACGCTCGGTGAACTGTACGAGCAGCGCCAAGACGGCACGATGACGATCGCGACCTACGAGAAGCTCGGAGGTCTGGCGGGCGCCGTCGGCCAGCAAGCCGATGCCATGTACGACAGCTTGGATGCGGCCCAACAGCGAGCGTCCAGGGCTTTGCTTGGCCGACTCGTGAACCTGGGCGATGGCACGGAGGACACGAAACGTCGTGTCAGGCGGCGAGACCTCCCCCAGGACGACGCGACCGCGGCGGTCATCGATCTGCTCGGTCAGGCACGGCTGCTGGCATTCGATCGGGAGCGCTCCAGCCGAGAGCCGACCGTGGAGATCTCGCATGAGGCACTACTCACAGCGTGGCCGCGGCTCCGCTCCTGGCTGGACGAAGACCGAGAAGGCCTGCGGATCCGTCAACATGTCGAGCAGGCGGCCAGCTCCTGGGAGGACCGGGGCCGTCAACCGGGCGACCTCTACCGTGCCGGTCGGCTGGAAACGGCGCTTGAGTGGTCCGCTGAGTATTCAGGCAATCTGAACCCGGCCGAAACGGCGTTCCTCGCGGCCAGCGAAGAACTGGCCGCCGCCGAACAGCAGCGCGAGGTCCGGCGGCTCCGTCGGCTCCGCCGCCTCCTGGTTGTGCTGGCGTCGGCGACCGTGGTGGCAGTCGCAGCTGGCGGCCTCGCGCTCGTCCAACAGAACCGGGCCAACCTTCGAGCAGAGGAAGCTGAGCTTGCCAGCATCATCGCCCGCTCGGCGGCCGAAGGCCCCAACCGTCCCGAGGTAGGCCTCCTCCTGGCCGCCGAGGCCTACCAACGCGACACGGGACCCGCCAGCCAACGGGCCCTGCTGACAGCCCTTGCGTCCACTCCCAACCGCATTCGAACCATCACCGGCCCCGCCGGCTTCGCCCGCTCGACGTGCACCAGCACGGTCTCCCCAGGCCGCTACCTCGGCGGCCAAAGCCCGACGGTACTTGTAGATATCGACGATGGAGCACAGGAGCTTCCGGTGGACAGTGAGTGCTTCGCCGCCCTCAGCCCCGATGGGGCCCGGGTCGCGTACAGCGCATTGCCCACCGGCCTGGTGATCGCCGATACCGCTACGGGCCAACCGCTCCTCCGCTCGTTTGAGGACACCCCGGTCAACAACATCTCATGGACACCGGACGGCACCGCACTGACCGTCGGCCTCGGAACTCGCGGTGCCGACGCCATCGCCAACGGCACGCTGGTGACCATCGACGCAGAGTCGGGGGCTGAAGTTGACAGAGTTGAGTTGCCGATCGTCGCGGTCAACCATCGTTGGCTGGATGACGGCCGATTTCTGGTCGATCCGCTCCTCCCGAGCCCCGAAGGCCCGCCGCGAGTCACGGTCACGATCAGCGACGGGCCAAGCGAACCCGCCATCGTCGAGCTCCCCGGCCACGCTCACCCGGTGGCTGACATCCAGACCCGCCCCGGGCGGGGTCTGGTGGTCACCGCCGACGCAGATGGCGTGGTGCGCTTGTGGAGCGAACCGAGCGGTGATTTGGAGGCCGAGATCGATACGGGCTTGAACATCGCCTCGGTGTCGCTCGACACACAGGGATCCTCGCTGGTGGTTGCGGCCGGGTCCGTTCTGTGGGAGGTCGACGTCGTGGGCCAACGGCTCGTTGGTGAGCTGGCCCGGTTCTCAGCGTCGGTCAGCGCTGTCGATCATCTACCCGACGGAACTCTGGCTGTGTTGACAACGGACGGCCGGCTCACGATCGTCGACACCTCCGTTCCCAGCACGGCAGAGACCACGGTCCCCTGTTGCGCTGAAGGCATTGGCTCGACGTTGGCCCTCGACCAGAGCGTGGCAACCGCGTTCGATCAGCGCGGGGGCGACCAGATCGTGGGACACACACTGGTCGATCCGGCCACTGGCGATCGCATCGCCGTGAATGCGGCGGATCTGGGTGTCACCGATGCAGGGCCGTTGGTGGCCCTGCCCAATCGGCGCGCAGTCATCTGGGACAGCAGCGGTGAGCTGGTCTGGGTCGATGACCAAGGACAGGAGCTCGACCGCCGTCGGCCCTTCGGCGACGACAGGACGGTGGTCCTGCTATCCGGGTCTCTGAGCGGGACCTACATCGCCTGGCTGGTCGTGCTCGATGACCTCGACGCTCCGTTCCCGACCGGGTTTGCGGTGGTGGACCTGGAGACAGGTCAGGTGCTGAATGAGATCGTGCCGTTCGATCCCGAGGAGCGGGTCATCAACTGGGGCGCCCTGCCCGACGGCTCGTTCGTGGGTATCACCGTCGCCGGGAACGTGTGGCGTTGGTCAGCTGATGGCATCCGTGATGCAGCGCCGCTGGCTACCGACGGTGGCACGTCGCTCCGGGTCAGCCCTGGCAGTTGGCTGGTGCCGTATACAACTTTGGACGACACGATCGCCGTGGTAGACGCCCGAACCGGCGAGGAGGTGTTCGTCGCTCCGGGTCTCGGGGGCGAGGTGTTCCCAGCCGTCGGTCCCGAGGATCGGCATCTGGTGGTCGTCGACACTGACGGTCAGAGTGTCCTGTACGACCTCGAGCTCGGAGTGGAGATCGGCCCACTGACCGACGGTAGCGCCGGTGCCACTCGGGCACGTCCCGTGTTCGCCGAGGATGGTTCCTCGGTTTGGCTGGCCACCGGTGCGGCTTGGCGAGAGTACCCGCTCGATCCCACCTGGTGGCTGGATCGAGCATGTGTAGTGGCTGGCCGCGACTTCACCGATCTCGAGTGGGCTGACTTTGTGTCTGCCGACCAACCTCGCCGTCCGGTCTGCTCCTGAGGGAGGGAGCAGACCGGGCCCCGATCACGTCAGCTTGGCGTCGGTTGCTCGCAGTCGACGGGCCAGCTCGTCGGTGATTGCCCGGAGCAGGTCCGGGGTTTCGGCGAGAACGTCGTTGAACTGATTGTGAGCGATGACCAGGAGCTCCACCTCCGTGGCCGCAGTCACCGTTGCTGTCGCAGGCCCGCCGAGGAAGAAGCCCAGCTCGCCGACGATGGCTCCCGACTCCACTTGTGCGACCTCCTGTCCGCCGATGTGGACAGCGGCGGACCCGGAGCTGACCACGTAGACCTGCTGATGATGTTCGCCCTCGCGGAGCAAGACCCGCCCAGGAGCGACCGAAACCTCGTCGACGACGGAGGCAAGCCTTCGGATCGAGCGGAAGTCTGCCCTGGCGAACAGGGGCACTCGAGCGAGGCGAGCCTCCTTGGGGTCCAGCTGCTTCGTAACGCTTCGGTTCATGAGAGTCTCCTCGTGTCACTGCTGAAAGCCAGCAACTCAGACCGTGACTCAAGGCCGTTTCAAGAAGGTTTCAGGCGATGCCGCCGGGCCAAAGGCCCCAGCCAGAGGATGGTTTGACCCACGGCGCATGCGATGCGGGGTCAGTCAGTCGCCGCCAAGACGTCGTCGCGTCCGGGGTCGCACACGTCCACGGCCTTGGTGTCAGCCGCATAGAGCTGCCACTCGTCTGTGGTCAATGTCCGGCCGGCGAGTTCACAGGCACGGGCCTGCAAATCGTCCAACCCGAGTCGCCAAAGCAGTACCTCGTCTCCGCTGGTCAGCAACGTGTCATCATCGACGAAGCTCACAGCGAAGGCATTCGCAGCATCTAGCTTCGAGCTGAGGGGTCGTCCAGTGTCCACGTCCCAGAGGCGAACAGCACCGTCCCGGGCGACAGCCGCCACTCTGCTTCCGTCGGGTGACAGATCGAGGCTTTGGAGTTGCCCAGTTTGCCCGCCCAACGGGTCGCCAATGGTACGGCGTTCGACCAGGTCGACGGCCCACACCTCTCCCCGCTCGGTGGCGACGTGGACGACCGCACCGGAGGGCTCAAAAGCCAGATCGGTGATGGCTGCATCGGTTCCCACCGAGACAGTGTCGAGGATGTCCCAGGTGGACGGGTCAATGAAGAAGAGATCGCCGGCCTGACCACCGGCGAGGAGCGCCGAGCCGTCGGGCCGCCAACCCACGGCGCTCATTACCCAGTCGTCGAGCTGAGTCGGGGGGAGGATGTTCTCTCCGGTGTGGGCGTCCAGGACCAGCACGAAACCGCCGGGCTGATTGGTGCCAACGCCGGCCACCATCGACCCATCAGGACTGATGGCGGCTGCGAAGACGCCCACATTGCCTTCGCGCTCGACCAGCTCGCCTGTCTGCCGGCCGGTCGCGAGGTCGACGACGGCGAAGTGCCGGACCGGCTCGCCGTCCGGTCCGGCGATCGCGCAGGACAGCAGCAGGCGACCTACTTCCCGTTCGTATTGGAAGGGCCCGCACGCATCGAGATCGTCGACCCGAAGCGGCGTCGTCGTGCCATCCAGATCGACGATGGTCATGGCCGACTCCCGGCGAACCACGTATCGGCCGTCGCCCAGTGAGTCTGCGAACAAAGCGCCGTCACCCGCTGGGGTTGCGATCGTCGATTGAACCGTCAGATCCCAGACCATCAGCCGGCCGGCAGCGACCGAGAGGAACCGCTCGTTGTCGAGCCAGCCGCCACCGACAGGCTGATCAGCTCGACCGGTGACGCGAGCGACCACGGCTCCTGTCCCGCCGTCGACCACAACGAGCTCGCCGGTCAGGGTCGCCACCAGCAGGAGCGTCCCGCTCGGGTTCCATTCGGTGCCGGCGAGGCGGCCAGCTTCAAGGTCGATCGTCGGCCCCACGGGCAGAAAGGACTCCGGATCAACCATGGTCACGGCTGCCGGAATGAACCCAAGCAGGGCCGCCTTGTCACGTCCGGGCGACGGCGAGATCTCGTTGGCCCCGACGTCGATCGTCACCGGCTCGGCCAGGGGTTCCAGGGACGGCAGCCTCCAGGCGGCCGCTGTCGAGGTCACACCGTCAGCATTTCCTTTGGCGACTATGAGCCTACGCTCGTCAGCGCTGAAGGCTGGCACGCCGATGTCGATCGGTCCGTCCAGTCGAACCCGCCCCAGCGCCTGCCCGCTCACCAGGTCGAACACATCCACGATTGGCTCTGGCTCGCGAGCGTCGACGATGGACAGGAACCGTCCGGTGGCCGACAGGCCCGGGATCGGAAAGGTTCTGTCGGTACCAATGCCGCTCAGCACTGTCTCTCCAGTCAAGATCTCGAACACGACGACGCCGTCGGCGGACGCTGTGGCCAGGTACCGGCCGTCGCCGCTGAGGTGGAGGCTTAGCAGCTCCGCACCGCTGGCGACTGAAACGGACATCGTCGGTCCGAGCGGCGCGACGGTCTCTGGATCGAAGGATCTGATCGTGCCGTCTCGATAGCCAGCGACCAAGACGCCTGCCGCAACCCGCACCGCTAAGACTTCGTCACCGTCGGGGAACGGCATCGTGGCTACCAGACCGGTCGCCCCATGCAACGCGTTCAGGAGACCCCGCTCGGTGTCCGGCGATTCCTCGACTGCCGTTGCGTTGGCGGCAAGGAGCAACGCCGTGTCGAGTTCGGTCGACAGCAGAGCAGCCGACTGGGCAGCAAGGCCCCGGGCCGTGGCTGTCCGAGCCCGCTGGTCAGCGAGTTCGGCTTCCTCCGTGGCGCGACGTTGCTGGACGAGCGCCAGAGCCCCCGCAACGACCGCAACCACGGCCAAGGCCCCTAGGCCGGCCACGAGGAACCGGAGCCGCGACAACCGCTGACGCTCTCTGTGGGCTGCAGCATCGGCCGCGACCTGCGATGCGTCGAGGAACGCTAGCTCCATGCCGCTCAGGCTCGGATTGGCGCTCCGCACCCACTCGGTAGTGCTCGTCAGGCGCACCCCGCGATAGAGGCTGGAGTCCGGCCGGTCCTCGGCATCCCACCCGCTCGCTGCAGTGGTTAGCTGCCGCAGAAGACGGAACCCTTCTCTGTCGTCGTCAAGCCAGTTCCTCAATCGGGGCCAGGCCCGAATCAGCGCCTCATGAGCGACCTCGATCGTTGGTTCTCGGGTCTCCGCATCGCGGTCGGTGGTAAGCAGTCCGGCGTCGTCGAGGTGCGCTAGCGCTGCGACAGTGTTTGCGTTGTCGCCGAGTTCTGATCGACGTACGCGACGCCGGGTGTCTTCGGTCCCTTCACCTAGCGACACAAACCTGGCATCAGCTGCCTCAATGCGTGACGCTCACCATCGGCCATTCCGTCGTACATCTGCTCTGCTCGACGGGTCAAGGCGCCACTCACGCCGCCCAGGCGGCGATACGCCGCCGCAGTCAGAATCGCGCCCTCGCGTTGCTCGAAGAGCGCAGTGAGCACGTACTGGAGCAGTGGCAGCGAGCCCGGCTGATCTGCCACATCGGCCGTGATAGCGGCCAGAAGGCCGGGCTCAAAGCCTGCCCCCACCGATGCTGCGGGTTCGACGATGGCTCGCTCCAGTTCGTCAGGCGCAAGGGGCGGGATGGCAACGGTCGCGTGTTCGATGAGTCGCGCTAGGCGTTCGTGACGAAGCGGGTGGTCGTAGAAGTCCGCGCGCAGCGTCAGCACAATCCGCAGGAGCGGTCGATCCTCCGATGCAGCGAACACGAGAGACTCGAGGAAGGCAGCCCGAGTCTTGCTGTCGGCAGTCAGCGTGAACAGCTCCTCGAACTGGTCGATCAGGAGCACCACTTGACGCTGATCGGGGACGCTGCGGCGCAGGAGGCTCGCAAGCCCTCGGGGACTCCGACGCAATACGGCGGCAGGGTCCGCAGGTAGGTCGACGGCCACGCGCTCGAGCGCGTTTGCGAGATCAGCATATGGGTCCTGACCGGGCACCATCGACGTCACCAGCCACGTCTCAGACCCGACCAACCGCCCGCTGCGCAGTGCGGGGAGCAGGCCGGCGCGGACGACCGAGGACTTACCAGAACCGGAGGGCCCCACTACGGCGAGGGCCCGGCTTCGGTCCAGTACCTCCAGCAAGCGCGTGACCAGCCGATTCCGCCCGACAAAGTCAGCGGCATCGGCCTCATCAAAGGCTCGAAGGCCCTTGTAGGGATTCCGTTCGACGGGACCGATACGAGAAGCCTCGCCATCGAGGTTCGCGGCGACGGCCAACTCCTGGGCAAAGGAGCCGGCGCTCGAGTACCGATCGTCGGGATCCTTGGCTGTCGCCGTCCGGAGCACGGTGTCGATCGCAGCGGGCAGATCCGACCGGACGCCTCGGAGTAGCGGTAGCGGGTCGCGAAGCTGCCGGACAAGGAGATCCGCCCGGCTGGTTTCGCGGGGGAAGGGAACTTCACCGGCCAAGGCTTCGTAGACCGTCACACCAAGGGCGTACACATCGGCGGCCGGCCCCACCCCGCGCCGCTGCAGCTGCTCGGGGGCGGCGTAGACCGGTGATCCTGTCGACAGCCAGGCTTCCGGGTCCACCCGCTCCGCCTCCTCAACCGCGATCCCGAAGTCGGATAGGTAGGCGTTGCCCTCCTCGTCGAGCAGGACGTTGGCCGGCTTCACATCCCGATGGATGACGCCGGCACGGTGTGCGGAGTCCAGCGCGGCAGCGATCTGCTGCGTCATCGCTACCGCCTCGGAGAGATCAAGCGGCTCGTCGGCGATCCGTGCACCAAGCGTGCCACCAGGCAGGTAGCGCATCACCAGGTAGGCGGAGCCCGGTTCTCGCCAATAGTCGTAGAGAGGCACGATGTGTGGGTGCTCGAGATGAGCGATCAGATGCGCCTCGTACTCGAAGTGCCGGACAAAGTCTGGGTCGTCCGCCAGGTCTGCGTGGATCTGTTTGATCGCCACTGGACGTCCGACCGCAGCCTGGGTGGCTGCCCACACCTTGCCAAATGCCCCCTCGCCAAGCTGGTCGCCAATCTCATACCCTCGCAGGGTCCGCCGGGCCCCGGCCCGAGGGACCTCCCCGGTGGCGATCTGCCGGTCGAGGACGACCAGGCGCTGCGAGGGCTCGAGGCCGACCTCCGTTAGGCCGGACCGGAAGTCCTGAAAGGCTTGCAGAGCCTCAGCTTGGCGGCCCGCCCGAGACAGCGCCGTCATTTGTTGAGCTCGGAATCCCTCCCGCAACGGGTTGTCTGCCACGGCCTCTGAGATGGCAACAACCAGCTCTCGGCCCTCCCCTGCGGCAAGGCGCGCATCGAACCATGCTTCGGTCGCCTCCACCCGCATGGCATCGAGCCGGACCGCTTCGGGTTGAATCGCCTCATGATCGGCCAGATCGCCGAAGGCCGAGCCGCGCCAGTCGCGCAGCGCGCGGCTCCATAGATCAGCAACCCCGGGCGAGCCGCTAGCACGTCTGGCTCGCTCCACCGCTTCGCTGAATCGGGCAGCATCGACCTCGGCCTCCAGCCGATAGCGGCCGCTCCCGGTCACGATGGCCTGATCCCCGAGCATCGATCGCAAACGGGAGACGTACACCCGAAGAGTTCGCTCGGGGTCATCCGGCTTCCCAGCATCAGGCCAAAGCCAGGCCGTCAGATCGGCGACGGACGCACCCCCATGCCCCGCGGCGACGAGTAGTCCAAGGAGTCGACGCAGCATGGGCGACAACCCGGAGACGACCGTCCCTTCGCCATCGACAACCTCCACCACACCGAGGACCCGAACTCGCATCGGTTGGTCGCCCGTCACGTCGACGCTCGTTCCTCCCGCAGCTGGCCAGCCAGCGATGCCAACATGCCGGCAGCCACCTGAGGAAGGTCACGCAAGACGACCCTGAACATGCGGACGGACAGAGCGCCGACCTCGGCGTCGCCATCGGCGGTCACGGTTGCCGATCGCGGAGCTGGGTCGAGGAGAGCCAACTCACCGAATGCGTCGCCGACCGTCAACGTCGCGGTCCGTCGGCCATCTTGTTCCACGATGAGTTCTCCGTCGAGCAGTACGTAGAACGCCTCACCGTCGTCACCCTGCCTGACGATCTCGGTGCCCGTGGGCACGGTCATCACCTCGAGATGTCGAGCCACGATGCGGAGGTCGCGTTTCGTGCAGCGGCTGAAGAGCGGCACGTCTGCCAGTAGCTCAGCCCGTTCCCTCGTGTTCGCCATCTCAGCGCACCCCTCCTTCGGTGGTAGGCAACCCAACCGGATCCGATTCCCACAGACCCCATCGAAGATGGAAGCGGCGCAGCGCCGTTGGCGCCCACCAGTTCGCCCGACCAGCCAGCTTCATCACCGCTGGTGTCAGTGTGGCCCGCACCAGAAACGCGTCCGTAACCACAGCGACCGCTAGGCCGAAGCCGAACATCTTCACGATGCTCACTCCCGAGGTGCCGATGGCAAGGAACACCACCGCCAGGAGCAGCGCGGCAGCCGTGACAACCGACCCGGTGCGACCGAGCCCCGCCCGGATGGCTTGATCGTTGTCGCCACTGAGGTCGTACTCCTCTTTGATGCGCGCCAGAACAAACACCTCGTAGTCCATCGAGAGCCCGAAGGCCACGCAGAACATCAGGATCGGGGTGAACACGTCGAGCCGACCGCTCGCCGTGAACCCCAATGGCCCCGACAGGTTGCCCTCCTGGAACACCCAGACCAGGGCACCAAAGGTCGCGGTCAGGCTCAGAAGGTTGAGAACCACAGCCTTGATCGGGACCAGGACACTGCCGGTCATGAAGAACAGGAGCAAGACGGTGACGATGCCGATGACAGCCAGCGCCACAGGAACCCGAGCGACCACGCCGTCGACAGTGTCGAGGACCTCGGCTCTGTTGCCGCCGACCTCGAGTGGCCCTGCCTCGCCGTCGAGAGTGCGTAGCGTTTCGATGAGCTCGTCGGTCCGAGGGTCGTCAGGACCGAAGCGGGTCACGACGTTCAGCCATGTCCCAGTGGTGGCCGCCTGATCCAGCGGCCGGAAGTGCCGGCTCAGCTCGTTCTGTGGTGTTGTCCCATCGGCTCGGACATACCCGAGGACCGAGTCGACCCGGACCGGCCCGTCGAGCGCCAGCAGCTCCTTCGTCGCAGCGAAGACGGCCTCGGGATCTTGAGGGTCAAGGTCGGGCGCTCGGAGGTGGATTGGATTGACGTCACCCCAGCTGAGCTCCGTCTTGATGGTCTCGGCCGCCAGGCGGGCCTCGTTGTCGGCGGGTAGGACCCGCTCGTCGATCCGGTCAGGCCGAAGCTCGGCGAACGGCAAGCCGGCGACGACGAGTACGGTTCCGGACGCCACCAGCCAGACAAGGGGCCGCCTCATCACCCGCGATGCCTGGCGGCCCCAGAACGAGTCCTCAGAGCGGGATGACGACCCCATGCGTTCACCGAACCGGACGAGGATCGGTGGAACAACCACCAACGCGGCCAGGGCAGCGGCCGACACCACGGCAACGCCGGCAACGGCGAACGACCGGAGATAGACAACCGGAAACACCGCCAGACCGACAAGCGAGGACGCAACCGTCGCCGCCGAGTACAGGACCGTACGGCCAGCGGTCTGCATCGTTCGGCGGATTGCCAGGTCCACGGGGCGGCCATCTCCTCGCTCCTCTCGGAATCGGGCCACCAACAGCAGGCTGTAGTCGATGGCAAGGCCAAGGCCGAGAGCTGTCACCAAGGTGCGGGCGAAGACCGAAACGTCCATGGCCAACGTCGCAATCGTCAGAGCCACAAAGCTCGCCAACACAGCGAACACCGCGACAACCAGTGGGACGACAGCCGCCCGCCAGCCCCGGAAGACGATCAGTAGTCCAGCGAGCGTGAACGGTGCGGCCAGGAGTTCCGCCGCCTGGAGGTCGCGTTCCGCTTCCTCGGCCGCGACACGACTGATCTCAACCTGGCCGGTGGCCCGGACGTCGAACACCGGATTGTCGCCGACGTACCGTTCGTTCAGACGTTGGGCGGTGGCTCGTTGCTGGTCCTCGTCGCCGCCGAGCTTGACGCCGATGAGGGCTAGGTCGCCTCGCCCGCTCCGCAGCGGACTGACCGCAGGCAACGGGGGCTCCGGCACGTTGTAGTAGGAGGCCACCTCGACCACGCCCGACTCGGCCTCGATGGCCTCGGTGAGCCGCTGCCCCTCGGACCGATTGCCCACCGAGTAGACCCACTCTGACCTCGGGGCAAGGACGAGCACGAAGCCATACGTGCCGGTACCGAAGTCTTCTTCAAGCGAGCGCGCCACCTGCGACGATTCGGTGTTCGGATCGAGGAACCCGCCGACGCTGAGACGATCGTCGACGCCACTCCCAACTACACCCATCACCACCAACAGCGCCAGGAGGCCACCCAGCAACAGGCCGGATCTGCCGATCGCCATCCGAGCCAACCATGCGATCATTGAACGTCCCTCGATCCAGGGGAGGCCGAGTCTGACCGGCTCCACTCAGGCTCAGGGTGGATGAGAATGTGTATGACCAACTCACCCAGGGTTAGGTCCGCCTCAGCGCCCGGATGCCCGTCCCAAACGTCGTCGAGAAGGCACCTGCGGTCGCTTGTCGTCTGCCGCTCATCGGCCATCATCTCACCCCCGGATTGGCTCACCGAAGACGCTGACATGCAGTGGTTTCAGGATCGTTTCAATGAGGCGTTGAGGACCGGCGATAGCGACAAGCTTGACCTAGGCCCGAAGTTTGTCGATAAGCCCTACCCCTGTCCGATGAATGCCTGCCGGCCGGCGCAACAGAACACAAGGCTGAAGACAGCCTGAAACAACCGGGCATAGTGTCGAGACATGCTCAACCAGCCATTCGTGCGTGTTCTCGGCCCGGTCCGGATCGAGCATGACAGCAGCGCCGAGCCGCTGAACCCCCGACTTCGCCGCCTCTTGGCTGGCCTGGCCATCCACAATGGCGAGCCGGTGGCGGAAGCCGGCCTGATTGATGTGGTGTGGGCTGAGAGTGAGGAGCTGCCGGCCAATCCGACCCGAAGTCTGCAGACCTACGTGTCTCGCCTTCGAGCCCATCTGGGCTCGGATGCGATCGAGCGGGTGGCGGGGACCTACCAACTGGTCGTCCACCCAGAGGCCGGGGTTGAGGTTGATGCGATGACCTTCGAGCGGTGCCTTGCCGATGCTGAAACGGCTCACATCGGCGGCGACTACCGGGCGGCCCAGACCCATCTCGACGTTGCGTTGGCGCTTTGGACCGGGCCCGCCTTGGGTGACCTGGCCACCGAACCATGGGCCTCGGCTGCCGCACACCGCCTCAACGAGTTACACCTCGGCGCCCGAGAACGTCGGGCCGAACTGCTGGTGGAGGGTGGCCGGATCGAGGCAGGGCTGGTGGCCGAACTCCGTCGGCTGGCCGCCGACCACCCTCATAGGGAAGAACCGACGCGGCTACTTATGTTGGCCCTGCACGGCTCCAACCGGCAGCCCGATGCCATTGCGGCGTTCGCACAGCTGCGGCGAAGGTTAGCCACCGACCTCGGCCTGGAACCCTCGGCAGAACTGCAGCGGCTGGAGGAGAGGATCCTCGCCGACGACGGGTCCGCAGTTCTGACCAAGACGCGAGCACTTCGCGGCTACGAGTTGGTCGAACGGCTGGGAGAAGGCGCCTTTTCTATCGTGTACCGGGGCAGACAGCCCTCTGTCGACCGAGAAGTCGCCATCAAACAGATTCGTGCTGAGCTGGCCAACCGGCCGGAGTTCATCCGCCGGTTCGAGACCGAGGCTCACCTGGTGGCCCGACTCGAGCACCCGTATGTCGTGCCACTGCACGACTTCTGGCGTGAACCGAACTCGGCCTACCTGGTGATGCGCTACCTCCGTGGCGGCAACCTGGAGACGGCGTTGCGCTCCGGCCCGTGGGATCTCCGCCGGGTTATGCGATTGGTCGACGAGGTCGGCTCCGCTCTACATACCGCCCATCGAGCAGGCATTGTCCATCGCGACGTGAAGGCGGCGAACATCCTCCTCGACGAGGACGGTCGGGCATATCTGTCCGACTTCGGGATCGCTCTCGATGCAGAGGAGGCAGCCGATCCGGAGGCGGCCCTGTCCGCCGGCTCCCCGGCCTATGCGGCGCCCGAGCAACTCCGGCGAGAACAAGTCGGGCCCGCAGCTGACGTCCACGGCTTGGCCATCACGATCTACGAGGCACTGACGGGGCGGCTTCCCTTCCCCGACGAGCCGACGCGAGCGGCCCTGCTCAAGCGCCAGCTCCACGACCCAATCCCAGCGGTGACTCAGTCACGGCCCGAGGTACCAACCGCTGTTGACGGCGTCCTCGCCAAGGCCACGGCCAAAGACCCCACCGATAGGTTCAGTACGGTCGAGGAACTCATGGCCGCACTCCACACTGCCGCGGCGACCAACGGCGACCAACCAGCCGCTGGTCAGGGGCGCCGCCGAGGTGTCTCGACCGCGGTTTCAGGCGATGAACGGAACCCATACAAGGGTTTGCGAGCCTTCGACGAGGCCGACGTCGATGACTTCGCCGGCCGGGCCCGCCTGGTGGATCAGCTGGTGACGGCTCTCGCCGAACACCGACTGACAGCCGTGGTGGGCCCGTCGGGCTCGGGAAAGAGCTCAGCGGTCCGCGCTGGCCTACTGCCGGCGCTGCGGCGGGATCGTGTCCCCGGATCCAGCGAGTGGTTCGTGACCACGCTTGTGCCTGGAGACAATCCGTTCGAGGAGCTGGAGACGGCTCTCCTGCGGGTGGCAGCTCAACATCCACCGGACCTGCTGACCGTGCTGGGGTCCGGCCCCCGAGGCCTTGCCCGAGGCATCCGCCATGTGGTCCCGGACGACGGAGGCCAAGTGCTGCTGGTCATCGACCAGTTTGAAGAACTGTTCACACTGAGCGAGCCAGCTACGGCCCGGCGCTTCCTCGACACGCTGGCCACGGCAGTTACCGAGGAACGACCCCGGCTACGCGTCGTGCTCACCCTCCGAGCCGACTTCTATGACCGCCCGCTTCGCCACGAAGCGACTGGCCGGCTCGTGCGGGACGGCACCGTAGCCGTGCTGCCGCTCGCAGCCGACGAGCTGGAGCGAGCCATCGTGGATCCGGCAGCCGCCGTCGGGGTCGAGTTCGAGCCCGGTTTGGTCTCCGAGATCGTCGCCGACGTCTCCGATCAACCCGGCGCGCTGCCGTTGCTCCAGTACGCCCTCACTGAACTGTACGAGGCCCGCCTTTCCGGGCTGATGACCCGATCGGCTTACAACGACTTAGGTGGCGTCGCCGGCGCCCTCACCCGCAGAGCAGAGCAGCTCTACCAAGCGGCCGATGCCGACGGCCGCCGGGCCCTCCGTCGCCTGTTCGGCCGGCTGGTCTCGCTCGGAGAGGGCACCGAGGACACCCGCCGACGAGCCCTGCAGTCCGAGCTCGCCGACGACACCGCCACCGCCAAGGCGGTCGAGGCTTTTGGGCAGGCCCGCCTCCTTTCGTTCGACCGAGACCCGGTTTCTCGGGAACCCACCGTCGAGGTGGCCCACGAGGCCCTCATCAAAAGCTGGCCACGCCTTCAAGGCTGGCTTGACCACGACCGCGATGATCTCCGAGTCCTCCGCCATCTTCATGCGGCCAGTCACGACTGGACCGCCGCAGGCAAGCCCGATAGCGAACTGTACCGAGGCGGCAGACTCGAGGCGGCGGAGGACTACCTCTCGCGTAGCGATGGCGCACTCACTCCCCTCGAGCACGAGTTCGTAGTGACAGCGCTCAGCCGAAGAGAGGCCGAAGCCAACGCCGATCGCCGCAGCCGGCGGCGGCTACGAGGTCTCCTCGCAGGGGTGGCCCTCGTTGCTGCCGTCGCCGTGATTGCCAGCCTCATAGCCTTCCAGCAACGGACGGTGGCGACCGACACCGCCTACGACGCCGAAACCCGTCGACTGGTGGCTGACGCAGCCGCACTCGCCGGATCGAACCCCGACCTCGCAATGCTGCTTGCGCGCGAAGCCTACAACCGGGACCCAGGCCCACTGACCCTGTCCGGTCTCCAGCGGGTGCTGACGACCACCGGCCCCTACCTTGGCGTCATTGGCCGAGGCCAGACGTTCCTCGCCGGAGGCTGGCTCGCTGACGGAACCATCGCCGCTCTTACAGAAGACGAGATCCGGTTCTACGGAGGCGACTCACGCCAGCTACTCGACGCCTATGAGTTGCCCGCTGGCGTCGGCACCTTGTTCGACTACGAAGTGGCCTTCGATGTCGGCCGAGAGCGTGCCGTTGTCGGCACCGACAATGGCACGCTCGTCATCGTGGGACCGGACACAACCCCAGCCCTCCTCCGGCCCACGACCGCCCCTACGACAGCGGTCGCTCTCGACGACGATCGCGGCCTTGTGGCGATCGGCGACCTCAACGGCGACACCTCCCTACTCGACGTCGCCTCGGGCGAGGTGCTGTGGCGGACCTCCACGATCCCAGAGCAAGACTTCGCCGACGTCATGGGCCAGGACGAACTGGCCCAGGTTCCCTGGTTGCTCCGGTTCAACGACGCCGTGTTCGCCTCCGGCCCGCGTGACATCGCATTCGAACCCTCCGGATCCGTCCTGGTCGCCGGTGGGGTGCACATCCGTCGCCTGGATGCTACGAGCGGCGACATCGTCAATGAAGCCGTGATCTGGTCACAACTGACGCCGAACGATCCACTCACCCCCCGGGCACCGTCGTCGCTCACCCCTGACCGCGACGGTGGCGTGATGGTCGCCGCAGGGATCAACGCGTTCGCCGAACTTGACTCTGACTTGATCGTGCGCTCAACGAGCTTCATACCAACCGGCCGATCCAACCTCCAGATTGCGTCCCGGACCTTTGCGCTCGACGGTGCCGGAGCCATCTGGTTCGGGATCAACAATGGCCAGCTTGCCAAGGGCGCAGTCGACACGATCGACGCTGAAGCAAATCGTCTCGTCACCGGCCTGGGCGCCATCCGCCAGGTCGCGGCCTCGCCTGAGGGAGGCCGACTACTCGTCATCGGCCAAGGCGGCGTAGAGATCTGGTCTACTGATGGACAGCAGCTGATGGGGAGGGCTGTACCTCGCGGCCAGAACAACGAGGTGTATGTCGCCACCGATGGGTCCGCCGTGATCGCTTCGAACCTCGACCTCGGCGGCGAGTCCCTTCTCTACGACCTCACCAAGCCGATCCCAGAGCGGCTCCCCTTACCAAGGACCCAAGGATCGACGGCATACCGGTTCCCGCCGGACCCGAACGCTGCCACCATCGGAGCCTTTGTCACAGATCGCGATCTCGACGAGGCCGATGGCCCAGTCCTCCAATTCTACGACCGCGAGACCCTTGACAAGGTCGGGGAGCAGCCGGGCCGATCCGTGCGGACGATCGACGACAGCGGAACGCTCCTTGTTGAAGGCCATTTCCCACTCGGAGTCACATTCCACGCCTATCCGAGTGGCGAGCAACTCGGCGACTACCACGACTTGACCGCATTCGCGGGGCCGAACGACCAGTTCGTGAATAACGTCGACCTCGATGCCCGCAGCGAACGGCTGCTGGTCAGTTTCCCCTCAGGGGTAACGATGCTCTTCGGTCTGGTCGACTACGAACTGGAGTTGCTGGCTTCAATCGAACCCGGACCGGATCAGAGTGGTGCCGTCACGGCGCGATTCCTGCCCGATGGGCAGTCCATCGTGACTCGGAGCAGGGATGGGGTCATCACCGTTCGTGACCCAGCGACGCTGGCTGTCGAACGTGGCTACCCAGCGGGCAGCGGCGCGACCGAGACACTCAGTGTCGGCCCCTACATCAGCCCCGACGGCGAGTACCTCATCACCGTTCGCGAGCAGCGGCCTCGAATGATCCACTTGCCGACCGGGACCGAGATCGGTACGTTCCCCAACACTGTCGGAGTCGTCCCGAGCGGAGCCGACGTCGGCGCCGACCTCCACCTGGTCACCGCGGTCGGGGAGCACGCCGTGGTTTGGAACCTCGACGTCGACAGTTGGTCCGAGATCGCCTGTCGAGCCGTCGGCCGCAACCTCACGAAGGCGGAGTGGGAACAGTTCGGACCTGCGGACACCGACTTGCGAGTCACCTGCCCTCAATGGCCCACAGCGAGCTGATGCCGAGTGGCCGCCGTTCGGGCCTTAGAGCAGGCAGCACGCGGCCACCTGCCCACCATGGGCTGGAGGCACCTAGCCGGTTCGCTCACCGGCACCGAAGCTGGGTTCGACCGACTTGACGGGGTCCCTCAACTGGCAGCATCAACATCCGAATCGAGGCTTCATGGGTTGACCGCGCACCGCTCAATTCCGAACCGAGAGCATTCCTCGGCCGTGAAGTCCCGTTGCACTCGCTGGCGGGCGAGGTCCGCCAGTTCATCGTCGTCAAGAGGAAACCGGCGTACTACCCCGCCCCGGCCGGCGTAGTAGAGGTAGTCGCCGTCTGCGGTAGGCGCCAGCATCGTCGAAGCCCCCGTGTCGACAGGGAGAGTGAGCCATTCCTCTCCCGTGTCCAGGTGCCAGAACCGCAACAGCTCGCCGGAGTGGCCAGTCACCAGGTAACGATCGTTGGCGACGGTGAAGGTGGTCGGCCCTCCGACGACGTTCTTGTTGAGTGCGACCACGTCCGCCCCGCTGGATCCCTCCAGCATGCGTTCGACGTCGAGTGCCCACCCGCCGGACACCGGGCTGCCGAACGTGATCAGTCGGCCGTCCGGAGAGAAGAAGGGCCGGAAGGCGTAAGCACCATCGAATACGGCGACAGTTTCTCCATTAGCGATCCGACGGACCTCCAAGCCCGGTAGGAGCTGCACGGCGATCAGACCCTCGGCAATGGTGCCCGACGGGCCGAAGTCACCCATGGGGTTCACTGCGTCCCAACTGAGTAGTTCTTCGCCGCTGGCCACGTCGAGTACTCGGGCCATCCCCTCGCCGCAACTGAGGTCCTCGACGACCGCCAGGACCCACCGACCCTTGTCATCGGTACTGAACGGTCTCTCGCAAGGCCGCAGAGCCAGCAACCGCTCCCCAGAGATGAGGTTCTCGATCACTCCGCTGCCATCGGGTGTTGGTCCGCCGACTACAAGCGCCTCGGTGGCCGCCGTCGCAGCGATGAAGGATCCGACGTCGGGAAACGAGCTGCTCGTCGCCGAGACGGACTGCGTGGCCAGGTCAAACTGCAGGACCTGGGTTGCTCCCGCCGAGCTCTCGACAACCAGTGCCGACTCGCCGCTCGGCTCAAGCTCAATTGCGCCGATGAACCCCGACGTATCGAGGTTGCCGAGTATGGCCGGGCCGGTAGGTGAGAGGTCCCAGACCAGGACATCGCCCGAGAGGGTCGCCGCCGCCAGGGTGAGGCCGTCCAGACTCGTAATGACCCGGACAATTCCGCTCGGGTGGCCCCGAAGCCCGACAACCTCTCGGCTGGCGATGTCCATGACCTGAACCTCATCGTCGAGTCCGAAGATGTGAAGACCTTGGCCGTCTGGGGTGAAGGTTGGGGTAACGAAGCCGGCCAAACTGAGGTTGATCTCCGCATCAGGGTTGGCCGCCCCCCGCCGCCAGACCTGGAGCGGACCTTCTGACTCGATGACGATCCGGTCCTCAGCTGGACTGGGACTGGCAGATATGAGGTTGTCGAAGTCCGGGAGACCGAAGGGAGCTACCTGGGCAGTCTCGGGGTTAACGACGAACACGTTGGATCGGGTGTACATCAGCGCGTCGCCTGTGCTGGTCCACCCCTGTCCCCACTCACCGTCGAGCAGCACCGTCGGCCCTTCTGCTGGCCTTCCCAGATCCCAAATCGCCGCCTGCAAGGCGCCGGGGCCCCCAACCATGGCCTTCAGAAATCGACCATCGGGAGAGAACTCGGGTTCAGACATGCAGCAAGGCCCTGGCAACTCGGAGACGGGTTCGAGCCGTGAGTCGTACAGCTGACCCGAGAGCCCGGGAGCGCCGGTAGACCCCCCTTCGTCGAGGAAGGTGACGAGAAGCGAGCCATCGGGATGGAAAGCGGCGTCACCTACAGGACGTGGCGCCTTCAGACGTCCGATCTCTTCACCATTCTCGGTGTCCTGAAGGACCACGACGCTCGGATCGACTAGGTCAGCGGTGGCGATCACCTCGCCGTCATCTCGCAAACCCATCCACCGCCCACCGGTGCTCAAGCGGAGTCGGAGTCGAGAGTCCTGGGTCGCTGTCTGCAGAGCCGAGACCACCGGTCCGGGCACCTCGTCGAGAGACTGCGCCAGGTCATGAGCCTCGAGGGCCAACAGAATCGCCAGGTCGGGATCTACGTCCAATGCGAGACGCGACTCGGTGGTCAACCTCTGCACATCGGCCACCAGAGCTATCTCCTCGGCTCTAGTGGCCGCCTGCTCCGCCCGGGTCGCGGCACCTACAGCCAAGAGCTCGTTCTCTTCGGCAAGGCGGGCGTTGCCTTCGGCCCTAGTGCGCTCGGCGTCGGCCCGGCTCCGCTGAACGGCGGCAAGGCCACCGGAGAGAACGGCCATGACCAAAAGCACACCCACGCCGGCGAGCAACACCCGGAGTCGGCGATTGCTGCGGAGCTGGCGTTCGAACCGGTCCCGTTCCTCAGCCTTCTCGGCCTCAGCGGCGGCGAGACCGGCGTCGACGAAGGCTCGCTCGTCGATCGTCAGACTAGACGGTTCGGATCGGGCGAAGTCGATAGCGGCCTCCAAGCGATCGCCCCGATACAGCTCGGAGTCCGGGCGTCCCGCTCGGTGCCACTCCGTCGCCGCGGTGGAGAGGTGGCGCTGCAACCGAAGCGCTTCGCCATCTTGATCAAGCCACTCCTTCAGTCGGGGCCACTCGCGAAGCATCGCCTCATGTGCCACCTCGACAGTCGGCTCACGGCTACTGGGATCACGATCGAACGACAGCAACCGAGCCCGCCCGAAGCGGTCGATAACACGGTCCAGCCCATCCAGCGCGGCCAGTTCCGACCGCCTTACTCGACGACGAGTCGGGCCTGCGTCGTCAGCCAGGGTCACCAGCCGACCGAACAGCTGTCGGACTGTCAACTGTTCGACCTCACCAACCTCGGCGTACAGCTCCTCGGCCCGACGCGCCAAGGCGCCCGTCACGCCGCCGAGCCCGCGGTATGCGTCGAGGGTGAGCAATCCCGAGATCCGTTGCTCCCAGAGTTCGGTCAGGGCGTACTGAAGCAGCGGCAGCGCCCCGGGCTCGTCAGCGACATCGGCCACGATCTCCGACAACAGCCCCGGCTCGAACTCGCACCCGGTGGCCATCGCCGGCTCCACGACGGCACGCTCAAGCTCGTCGGGAGCCAACGCCGTCACATTCACAACCGAACTCTCAATGAGCCTGGCGAAGGCTCCGTGTCGGAGGGGCCGATCCCAGAAATCGGCCCGCATCGTTAGCACCACGCGAAGCGGACAACGGGGGTCGGTGACGGCGTACCTGATCGCTTCTAGAAACCGCTGACGAGCCTGTTCGTCGCCGGTCAGCGTAAAGAGCTCCTCGAACTGATCGATCACGAGAAGCAGCTCAGCCCCGGAGTCCTGAGGAACGATCGCCTTGACCACTCGATTCAAGCCCCGATGGTCCTGGTCCAAGATCGCCATCAGGTTGTCCGGGACCTTGCTGGCCACCCGGATCAGGGCAGCGGCCAACTCATCAAACGGCAGCCCACCAGGCATCATCGAGGCAACGAACCATGCATCGGACCCTTGCGCCGCGCCCCTACGAAGAGCCGGCAGCAGGCCAGCCTTGACGACGGAGCTCTTGCCGATCCCCGACGGCCCAACCACTGCGACGACCCGACCGGACGAGTCGGGCCTGCCGAACATGTCGACCATCCGATCCACCAGTCGTTCCCGGCCCCGAAAGTCCGCGACGTCGGCTTCAGTGAAGGGTTTGAGCCCCTTGTACGGGTTCCGCGCCTCGACCGAGGACAAGGCTGTGGAGACGCCCCGGCGCGCCGGCACAGCATCGCTGACAGCGGGTGGGCGTGCGGACTCAGCAAACTCGGCGACGAAGGCCTCCATTGTCTGGTGCCTAGCCGTGGGGTCCTTCGCCGTTGCCACGGCGAGTACGTCGCCAACGGTTGACGGAAGGTCGGGCCGCAGCGCCGTGACATTCGGGATTGGGTCCTGAAGCTGTCGCTGCAGAAGGTCGGCATGCGAGACCGCGTTGGGGAAGGGGAGACGCACCGTCAACGCTTCGAACGCGGTAATGGCCAATGCATGCACGTCAGCTGGGGGACCGATCGGCTGGCGCCGCAGTTGCTCGGGCGACGCATAGGCGGGGGAACCAGCCGAGAGTGAGGCGTCCGGGTCATCAAGTTCAGCCGCCGCGAGAGCGATGCCGAAGTCCCCTAGGTAGAAGTTGCCATCCTCGTCCAAGAAGATGTTTGCCGGTTTCACATCTCGGTGGACCACCCCGGCGCGATGGGCCGTCATCAATGCCGCACCCACCTGCTCGACCATCCGGGCCGCCTCCTCCGCCGACAGCCCACCCGTGGAGGTGAGACGGGCCTCCAACGACCCGCCCCTCAGGTACCGGAACACCAGACAGGCCCGGTCCGGCTCCCGCCAGTAGTCATAGAGCGGCACGATGTGCGGATGCTCCAGGCGTGCGACCAGGTGGGCCTCGGCCTCGAACCTCCTGATGAACTCAGGGCGGTTCGCCAACTCCGATCGGATGACCTTGACGGCCACGTCGCGTCCCACCGAGGGCTGCGTACCCCGGTACACGACGGCAAAGGCACCCTCGCCCAACTGCTCACCCAGCCGATAGCCACGAAGCGCACGACCGGCAACGGAGCTGAGGTGAAGTGATGGGTCGCCGTCAACGATCCGGCGATCAAGCTCGACCAGCTGCGCACTTGGCTCCAAGCCCAGCTCGTCGATGAATCGACGCCGGTGGCCCTGGAACACCCGCGTTGCCTCGGCATGACGTCCGGCGCGTGCCAGCGCCAACATGTGCAGACCGACGAGTCGGTCACGAAGTGGGTGCTGTTCACGCACACCGGCAAGCCCTGGAATCGCATCGGTGTGCATGCCTGCCGCCACCATCGCTTCATACCGACGCTCGATGGCCGTCAGCTTCAGCTCACCCAGCCGCTCTCGTTCCGCGCTGGCCCACCCATCATCTACCACGTCCTCCAGCGGGTCTCCCCGCCAGAGCCGGAGCGCCTCATCCAAGAGGCTCAGCCGCTCGTGGACGCCCTGAGCGACGTTGTCGGCCCTTTCCACCAGGGCCTCGAATTGTGCGACATCGATCTCGATGCCACCTGCGTTCAGACACCAGCCCGATGCCGAGGTTAGAACCAGCCCGTCGACACCGAGCGACTGCCGCAAACGTGTCAGATAGGTACGAAGCGCAGCCCGCGGGTTCGCCGGAAGTTCGCTGCCCGCCCATACTCGGTCAATCAAGCGGTCGGCCGACACGAACACGCCTGCCTCGACGGCCAAGGCCGCTAGGAGCATGCGCTGCCGGGGACCGCCCAAATCAACGGCCCGACCGTCGATCGAGACGTCGACCGGACCCAATAACCGCACCTGGAGAGCCATGTTCGAGTTCTAGTCAAGAGGGAGTTTCAAGACAGTTTCAGGACCCTCAACGTAGGAGGTACTCAGCCTGTATGCCCAACAATCACTTGGTTCGAGTGATCCGTAGCGGATGTCGAAGGCGGGGCCGCTGCGGCGGTTGGCGGCCCCGCCCGAAACCGGCCGTCGCCCAGTGGAGGTGACGTCGGCCAATCCCGATCTCGACTGTTATTCCGTTTGCGCACGTTTCGGTGGTCGGCCTACTACCTGCCGTCGAGGTAGTTGGCAGCATGGTCCGGTCGGGCTGCCAGGGCGGTTCGAGTTCTGCCCAGTCGCTCGCCCGCTCTGGGGTGCGGGTCTCCTGGACTGCCTCAACAGTTTCAGCCCACGCGAGGGCCCGGAAGCCACCGAACAACTCGCCAGCTAGCGGATCACCGGTGGTGTCCGAGGAGTTGCCGCCTCGGGCACCACCAGATCTCACAGCCGACATGAAGTCGACCTGGTAGCCGGACTGGTAGCCAACTCGCCCGCATCGCCCCACGCCCAGCTGGACGCAAGCACACTCAAGCCCCAGCTCAGCGACCTCCAACGAACACCCCTGAACATCCCGACGCCGCTTTGCAAGCAGGGGGTCACGGGTTCGAATCCCGTCAGCTCCACTGGTTTCCCTGGTCGCGGGTCGCAGAAGCGAGGACGCCGGGCCGCCACCCAAACACGGACGTGCCTACGCTGGATCGATGACCGGTCCCACCGACACGACCGACAAGACCACCAGCAGCCCGACCGGCCTACCGGCCCGGTTGCTCGGCCGGATCGCCCGGGTCGAGATCATCGTCGCTGCCCTGGTCGCGGTCGGGGCCGTGGTGCTGGTGCTCATCGAGCCCGACGTGCTCGAGGCGCCGTTCGAGAACGGCAACACCCTGCTCTTCACCTTCGGTGGCACGCTCGTCGCCGCCGCGGCCTTCGTCGCCCTGCTGTGGCTGAACGTGCCCGCGCCGCTCCGGATCCTGGTCCTCGGCGTGCCCTTCGCCATCGTCAACTGGTGGCTGGTCTCGCCCTACTTCATCGACGAGGTCGTCGACGAGGAGTTCTCGGTCTCGATCGCCGACCAGTCGGCCTCGACGCCGTCCCCCACCTCAGCCCCACCAGGTGACCAGGCGAACGAGACGGCCACCTCGACGACGGAGGCCGCAGCGGCGGAGGCCGCAACGGCGGAGGCGGACGACGAGCCGACGACGACCGAGCCCGCGGGACCCGTCCTGCTCGGCACCGGCGAGTTCGTGGGGTTGGCCGGCCACGAGGGCACGGGCGACGCCGGCATCTTCCTGAACCCCGACGGGACCTACGTCCTCCGCTTCGAGAACTTCGACATCGAGAACGGACCGAATCTCGACCTCTACCTGGTGCCCGGAGCCGACCAGGTCTCCCTCCCCGAGGGCAGCATCCCCCTGGGCGACCTCAAGGGCAACATCGGCGACCAGAACTACGAGCTCCCACCGGGTACCGAACTCACCCCCGGGCCCTACACCGCGCTCGTCTGGTGCGAGGCCTTCGGCGTCGAGTTCGTCGGCGCCACCGTCACCATCTGACCCGGCTGGGGCGACGGCCGGTCGGTGCCGCCCTCAGCCGTAGCTGTCGGAGCGGTGCATGCAGACGTGTTCGAAGTACTCGTCGGTGGGGAACCCCAGGGTCTGGTCACCGGTGAAGAGCGGCGACCAGCGGGCCTGCTCCCACGGCACTGCGCCGAGCGCCCGGTAGGACTCTCCGGCGGCGAGAAGGAGGTCGCGGTGCTCGTCGGGGGCGATGGCGGCCACGCCGTCGATCGAGTCGGCCAGTGCCCCCATGTCGTCGGCGAACGACGGCCAGTCACCTTGAGCCGGCCCGAGGACGACCGTGAGCGCCGTCCGCCACAGGTCGGACAGGGCAGCGCAGTAGGCGGCATCGAACGGCACCAGCGAGGCCACGTCCTCACCCACGAAGGCGGTGGCCGCAGGCGCCTCGTCGACGGTCGGCGGCGACGGATCGTCCTGGTCGACGAGTTCATCGGCGGCGGCATCGGCGTCGACCTCCACGGCGTCCGGTTCCGCGGCGCCGCCGTCAGCCTCCGCGCCGATCGAGACCGCCAGCTGGACCATGGTGGGAACACCGTCGGGCCCACCGAACACCAGCCGAACCATCGCCACGACGGCGAACACGATGACGCCGAAACCTATGGCCAGCCGCCGATTCCAGTTCGGGAAATCGTCCCAGTCGTCGTCGGTGGCCACGATCGGAGTATCGGAGCACTCCCGCCATCGGTGAAGCGCCGATCGCGCCGATCGAGCGAGCGGCCGTCACGTTCAGCCCGGGCCGTCGATCCTCAAGCGCGCGGGCTCAGACCACCGACAGGACCCTCGGGCCCTCCATCACGGGCACAGCCCGGCCGAAGCCAGATCCAGGTTTGCCTGGTCGAAGGTCTCGGTGCCGGGCGTGGTGTCGAGGTCGCCGAGATCGATCCTGGTGTGGTCGATGGTCTGGTCGGCGTCGGCGGGTACGACGGTGACCAGCATCTCGGAGTAGCCGGAGGCGGGCACGATCTCCTGCCCGCCCTCGGCCAGCGGGTACCAGCTGACCGGTGAATCGGCGCCTCCCTGGAGGCCGACGGCGACCGGTTGCCCGCAGGTGTTGGTCACCTTGAGGTCGAGGCCCTGGAAGCAGGCCACCAGCAGGGCGGCGGCTCCGACCATCCCGGCTGGGCCGAGGATGGAGCGGCGGCCTGAACGGGTCGGGCGCGCCGGTGTCGTGGGGTTCGTCCTTGTCATGCATCCTGGGACGACCCGGACCTCGATCCGTTTCCTCATCGGCCGATGTCTGGTTTTTTCTGCGGCTTGTGCAAATCTGTCGGGGCCCTGGGCGTCCAAGGAGGGTGGTCCTCGTCATGGACTCTGTCGATACTGCCGCTGCGAACGATGCGCGGTCCTTCGGTGAGTTCATCCGCGCCCACGATCAGCAGCTCCGAGGCGTCGCCTGGTCGGTGGTCCGCGACCAGCACCAGACCGACGACGTGATGCAGGCCGCCTACGAGAAGGCCTTCCGGGCTCTGCCCGAATTCAGTGGCCGCTCGGCCATGTCGACCTGGCTCCACAGCATCGTCTACCGGACCGCCCTCGACCACATCCGCTACGAGGGTCGTCGCCGCCACCAGGACGTCGACGACCTCCACAATGTCGGCCGGGGCGGCGATTCGGCCGCCAACGCCGGCATGGGCCGAGTCGAACTCGACGCCGTCATGGGCCAGCTCGGCCCGGCCGACCGGGCGGCGCTCATGCTCGTCGCCGGCTGGGGCTACAGCTACGACGACGCGGCCGAGATCCTGGGCGAAGCCCGAGGTACCGTCGCCTCACGGGTGAGCAGAGCCCGACGCCGACTGGAAAGGTGGGAGCAGTGACCGATCACGACGACGAACTCGGCGCCTTCCTCCGCTCCGAGGTTCCCGAGCCCCGAGCCGACTACTGGGACGGCATCGACGCCATGCTCCGCCGGGTCGAGGACGAGCGCACCAGCGCCCGCGCCACCAGCGACCCTTCCCCGGGAACCGGCGACCGCCACCTGAGCGTGGTGACACCTGTCTCCGACGAATCGGCCCCGGATTCGCAAACCGACGACGACATGCTCCGTCTCACGGACATGACACACACCACCGCCCCTGCACCCACCTCCATCCACCAGCGCTTCCTCCCGGTCCTGGCCGCGGCCGCCGTCGCCGTCGTCGTCGGGCTCGGCACCCTGTTCGCTCTCAACCGCGACCAGGCCGACACCGTGATCGACACCGCCAACGACAACGGCTCGGCCGAGAGCAGCCCGGTCGGCGACGACAACGACAACAGCAACGACAACGGCTCGGACGGCGACAACACCGACGGCGCAGTCGTCGAGGGCCTCAGCGTCGGTTCGGTCTGGACCTACACCACGGACGAGCTCCCCCGTCCCCTCCTCAGCCTGGGCGACGACGCCGGGCCCTTCGCCGGGCAGATCTGGATCAAGCCGCTTGTCGCCACCGGCGCCACCGGCACCCACGTCGACCAGACCTGGCTCGAGTTCGAGGGCCTGGACGAACCCAACGTGTGGCTACCTCTCAGTACCATCGAACAGGTGGCCGACGGTCTTCCGCCCCTCGAACCGGCCGAACTCGTGACCGTCGGCACCACATCCGCCTGGGACATCCCGGACTTCGACGTCGAAGCCCGTGAGGTCCTCCCGGCCGGGACGACCCTCGCCTCGACCGGCTTCCGCTCCCAGTCCGACGGCGCCACCTGGCTCCTCATCTCGGCCGAGTTCCCCTTCTTCGTCCCCGAGGGCGACACCATGCCGGCGTCCGGGACCGAAGTGGACCCCGTGGTCGTCGGGCGCCAGTGCTACAGCGACGGCAGCGTCACCCTGACCATCGACGTCGCCGCCGACGGCAGCGTCACCGGCTGGCAGGTGCCCGTCGGCCTGGCCGACAACACCGAGGGCTTCGTCGGCGACCAGCTCCACCTCGCCCCCAGGGGCGACCTGCTGCTGACGCTGGCCGGGCTCCCGCTCGACGGCGCGGGACCCGACGCCTACCTGGTCTCGACCTCCTCGGCGGCCGCCCTCGGCAACGGCTTCGCCATGATCAGTACCAACACCTGGACGATCGGTGCCGACGAGCTCGCCCAGCCCAGTCCGACCGACGAGATCCGCTTCCCCGCCGTCGGCTGCGACGCCTCCGCCGCAGCCGACCTGGCCCTCATCGAGTCGACGCCGAGCTACTTCCCGCCGGACTTCCCCTTCGAGCCGGTCACCATCACCGAACTGGCCACCACCCCCGGAGCCAACCGTGTGTGCTACCGCCAGGGCGAGGGTGAGCCGGTCTACGTCTTCGACTTCACCGACGACGGCGGCTTGGCCAACGGCCTGCGCTCCGGCTCCCTGGAGACGATCTCGGCCACCAGGACCATCGACGGTGACACCACCTACAACGTCGCCACGCTGATCCTGGGCGACCTGGAGACCGGGGTGGAAACGGTCACCACGATCGTGTGGGAGATCTCGCCCGAGCGCATCAACCTCCCCTTCGACGGCGAGGAGGTGCCGGCCATCGACTGCGGCATCGTGTCCGACGAGGTGGCCCAGGTCGAGGACTTCCTCCAGGCCGCCCCCTACCCGGCCTACCCGCTCGGCAGCTGACCGGTTCTCTCACCGGATCGAAAGGCGAGAAGTCAATGAGCTACCCACGAACCAGCCCGGGCCAGCCCGCGGCCATGACACCCACCTCCACCCTCAGCGACACCGGCTGGGGCTCGATCGCCGGGCTGACCGCAGGCGTCATCTCGTCCGCCGTCTTCACCGTCATCACCGTCCTCGGCGTGCTGCTCAACGGCGGCCTGCCGGCAGAGCTGATCTTCACGCTCACCGTCGTCGGCTTCGCCGGAGCAGTGGTGGGCGCCTTCACCGGCGGGGTGATCGGCGCCATCGCCGGCTACGCCCTGGCCGCCACCGGAAGCCAGCGCCACGCCCGGCCCGTGGCCGCCGCCCTGGCCCTGATACCCGCCATCGGCATCGCTGCGGTGACGCTCTCGGAAGGCGTTACCCCGCTCCCGGTCGTCGGTGCGGCCCTGGTGCTGGTCCTGTTGCCGGCCGTCGGCTGGATCGCCGGAACCATGTTCGGAACCCTCCGGACCCGGTCCCTGCCCTGAGTCCGGTCCACCAAACCCCGACCCCGCCCCTGCGGCTAGCCTCCCGAGGGCCCTGATCGGTGGCTAGCTGTCGCCCGAGACCAGACGGCCGGCCTCGGTCAGAAGGCGCACGGCGGCGGCCACGAGACCGATGACGGTGGCCACGATGGCCACGATCAGGGCCACCCGCACCAGCTGCTCCCAGTCATCCGACAGCTCGAACGGGAACACCTGCCGGGTTCGCCGGATCGCCACCAGCGAGACCGAGAGCGAGACCAGCTCGCCGAGAGCCCGGAACCAGCGGGCGTCGATGGCGATGTAGGCCGCGTTGGCCGCCGCGCTGACCAGCATCGACAGCGAGATCACGTCGACCACCGCCTCGAAGTCGTCGGTGAGGAAGGGCAGCAGGTCCCAGTTCGCCAGGTTGCGGACCACGTACAGGAGCCCCAGGTTCAGCACCACGGCGAAGGCGTAGCCGACCTGCCGGGCGGCTCGGCCCCCCTCGGCCCGCGACCAGGCCCGTGCCCGTCCGGTGTCGGGCGCCGTCCCCTCGGCATTGGAGGAAGCGGTGGTCATCGTCGGCTCCTTCCGCCCCGGAAAGCGATGGGCCGTCGACCGCCCACCCGGTCCGGGTTCCAGTTCAGTCGGCGGGCCGCCGTCCGACCAGGGCCCGAGGTCCCGACGCCGGCCCCGTTGCCCCGCCTGGCGCAGGACCTTGGGCCCTGGGGACGGCCCGGCCGGGCGATGATGGTGGCAGAGGCGGCGCCCGGCCCTCCCGGGCCGTCGGCCGTTCCAGCGCCCGGACCCCGAGGACGTGCAACCGTGACCACCATCGACGACGACCGCCCACCGTCGGACGACGACCACGCCCGGTCGGTGGCCGAGGCTCTCGGCTCGTACGGCGTCCCCTCGCCGGGGGTACCGGTGGCCTACAGCCCCCTGCACGGCCCGTCGGCCGACGGGCTCATCCGGATCCTCGAGCGGGCCGGCATCGAACCGCCGGCCCTGGTCGAGACCCCGACTCCCACCCCCGGCCCGGCGCCGGGTCGGGCCGATACGCA
The DNA here is from genome assembly GCA_965263455.1 of Acidimicrobiales bacterium. Classification (GTDB taxonomy): domain Bacteria; phylum Actinomycetota; class Acidimicrobiia; order Acidimicrobiales; family SZUA-35; genus CADEDH01. The sequence continues at coordinate 2,485,266 of CBDHHN010000004.1, read as the reverse complement.
GCTCTCCGATCGAGGCACGCATCCGGACCAACCCGGTGTCCTGGCCCCACTGCTCGACCTCGCTCGCCGTCTCGGCGCCCAGCTGGCCCTGGCCAACGACCCCTCCGGGCGACGCCTCGCCGTCGCCGTTCCCGCCGGCGACGACTGGCGGGTGCTGACCGGCGACGAGACGGCGGCCCTCCTGTTCGAGGACCACCTCCGGCGCACCGCGACCTCCGACCGACCCCGGCTCACGACGGGGACCGTGACCTCGTCCCGGCTCCTGGCCGCCATCGCCGCCTTCCACGGCGCCCTCCACATCGCCCTCCCCGTCGCCCTCCCCGTCGGGACCGAACCGACCTCGGATCCGGGCGCCGCCCCCGAGGACCACCCCGACCACGTCGCCGTCATCGGCTACGACGGCGACCTGGGTCACGCCTTCGGACCCGACCGGGTGGTGGACGGCGTGGCGGCGGCGGCCCACGTCATCGATCTGGCCCGCCGCCTCCGAGCCGACGACCGCACCCTTGTCGATCTGCTCGACGACCTGCACCGCCGCCACGGCCGCCATGTCGGCGGTCGCCGGTCGATCCGGTTCGACACCGGGGGCGAACCGGCGTCGGGTGGGGGACCGACCCGGGCCCTCGATCGGCTCGCCGCCCTGGAACCCGAGGTGATCGGCGGCCTTGAGGTCGATGCGCTCACCGTCCGAGCCGGAGCGGTGCTCATCGACCTCAAGGGCGCCCGCCTGGTGGTCGGCCCCGGCGCAGATGAGGGTGAGCTTGCGCTCCGGGCCGAGGTCGTCGACCGCCCGCCGTCGGCCCGGGCCGCCGACACCCGGCCCACAGCCGGAACCGCCGCCGACACCGATGGCGGGGCTTCGGCCCACCGGCGACTGACCGCGCTGCTCGACGGGGCCGCCGACCTCATCGACCTGCCCCCGGTCGGCGGCACGTCCTCGGGCGAGGGCCCGTCATCGTCCGCCGGGCCCGCTCCGACCCGGGTCGCCGACCTGATGACCCGAACTCCCGACGGGCCCGATCTGGTGCGCGACCTGCACCTGCTGGTCCGCGCCGTCGACCTGACCACCTTGCAGGGGGACGACACCCCGCGTCGGGTTCGGTCGCTGTGCGCCACGGCCCGCCGGCCGGATCCGTCCGACGCCGGTATCGGGCCGGTCGCCGCCGTCTGCGTCTACCCCGCCCTGGTGGCCACGGCCGCGGCCGCCGTGGCCGGTTCACCGGTCAAGGTGGCCAGCGTTGCCGGGGCCTTCCCGTCGGGTCTGTCGCATCTGGAGGTCCGCCTGGCCGACATCGAACGGGCCGTGACCGACGGGGCCGACGAGATCGATGTGGTGCTGAATCGGTCGGCCTTCCTGAGCGGCGACCACGCCCGGGTGGGCGACGAGCTGGCCGCCTTCCGGCGGGCCGCCGGTGCCACGAAGCTCAAGGTCATCCTGGAGGTGGGCGAGCTGGTGACCCCGGCCGCCATCGGCCGGGCGGCCGAACTGGCGATCGAGGCAGGGGCCGACACCATCAAGACCTCGACCGGCAAGATCCCGGTCGGGGCCAGCCCCGACGCCGTGGCCGTCATGGCCCAGGTCGTCGCCGACCACCATCGGGCGACCGGCCACCGGGTCGGGATCAAGGTGGCGGGCGGGGTCCGCACCGCAGCCGACGGCCTCGGCTACCTCAACCTGGTCCGCCACCTGGCGGGCGACGACTGGCTCGACCCCGCCCTGTTCCGCATCGGCGCGTCGAGCCTGCTCGCCGCGCTCGTCGCCGACCTCCACGCCATCCGGGGAACCGGCTGACCGGCGTCGCTAGCGGCGGCCGCCGTCGATCTCAGAGGCCGTGGGCGATGTACGGAGCCCACAGGTACGGGGGGCTGTTCTCCGTCTCGGCGGCTTCCATCGGCTCCGGTGGGTCGCCGCCGTCCGCAAGGCTCAGGTACCGATCGGCGCGTTCGGCCGGGGTCAAGCCGCCGACCGCTCGTTGGGCTCGCCACAGTGCCGTCGGCACCGACGCTCCCCGAAGGAGATGCAGGTGGAAGTCGACCATGAGCACGCAGGCCGTCAGATCGTCGACCTCCCACAGGGCCGAGATCAGCGAGGGTGTGCCGGAAGCCAGCAGCGACCGGGTGAGCCCGACGAACTGGCCGCCCTCCCCCTCCTCCAGCGCCGCCGTCACGCAGCCGCTCAGGACGATCAGCCTCGCCCTCGGCAACTGACCGGCCAGATCGTGCACGGCCAGGACGTCGCCATCGGCCAGCAGCAACGCCGAGAACTCCGGGGCACCGGGCAGGAGTTCGCCATGGGTTGCCAGGTGGACCAGGTGCGACGTGGCCAGTGCAGAGCGGACCCTGGAGGAGGTCGCCTCGGCGCCGCTCATCGGTCGTACGCCGTGCAGCCGACCGACCACGTCGGCCTCGACCTGGGCGAAGGGCAACGGCTGTGCCTCATGGGCCGTCGATTCCCACGGACGCTGGAAGCGCATCGCCAACGGGTTACCGACGACGGCGACCGATCCATCGGTCGCGAACTCCCTGGTCACCGGTGATCCGACGGCGGCCGACAACGACGGAAGAAACGACACCGGTCGATCTCGTACCAACGATCGCCCCCCGGGACCGATGAGGTGGATCGGGCTCCCCTGAGCGGTGCCCGACGGCGCCAGCAGGAGCCGATCGGCGGCGAGGATCCGTTCCTCGTGTGCTCCCCACAGCCGATCGGCCAGAGCGGCCCCCCGGGTTTCGATGGCGGCCAGCGGTTCCTTGGCCATGACCAGCCCCCGGACCGCGTGGAGTTCCGCTTCGAACCAGGACCGTTCCACCGGGAGCACGGTGCCCTCGACCCGGCCCTCGTGATCCATCGACCACGTGAGCAGATCGGCGTCGATCGTGGCCCAGGTCAGGGCGAGGGTGCCCGGTGGGAGTGCGGCGGCGATGGCGGCCACCGACTGTTCGGGCAACTCCCGGTCGGACCGGGTTGCGACCGACGTCCGCAGCGCCGCCTCAGCCTCGGCCAGCTCGGCCTCCAGCGAGGCGATCCGGTCGTCGACCGGTGCCGTGGTCGGGGCACCGGACGCGTCGGCCACCTGACGGGCGACGCGGAGACCGCTGGCTTCGGCCGCCAGGGCGCGATAGGCCAACTCGGCCGGCGTCGGTGAGCCGCCACCGTCCCCCTGCTGGGTTGCCAACGGTGTTGCCCGATTGGCCTCGAAGTACTCGAGGCCCCGGGCCGGCCACTCGGTGCGGACCGCCAGTCGGGCAGCACCCAGAAAGGCCTCGTCGGAGGACACGGTCACGGGGACTCCGGGCCGAAAGCTCTGGCTCGCCAGCCTTCGTCGTTCCTCGGTGACGAGGGCCATGGCGTCCTCGTACCAGCGGCGGCTCTCGTCGTGGATCCCGGCCGCCTCCCGAGCCCGGGCATAGAGCAGGCGCGCCGCAACCGGGTCGTCGTCGGTCGCCCACCAGTCCGATCCGAGGTGGTCTTCCAGGACGGTCAGCACCTCGGCGACCACGTCGAACCGGAGGAGCCGCGAGGCGAAGTCGGCCCGTTGGCGCAGTTCGATGATCGACTGGGTCTCCGCCGCCGTCTGTCCGACCTGACCGAACCGACGGAGATGCTCCAATGTGGCTGCCATGGCCTCGCCCCGGGTCGCAGCGTCGAAGGCGGCCATGGCTTCGTCTCTACGTTCCTGATGGGCCAGCGTCACCGCTCGCATCAAGCCACCGTCGCCCACCAGGTCGGCGGCCGCCAGCGCCTCGGCGAACAGCGCTTCGGCCCGGGCCGACTCCCCCCGGCGCAGCGCCCGCCTGGCGTCCATGGCCGCCCGCTGGGCCTCGAGGTGTCGAGCGGAGTTGCGGAGCGAGTCCACGGTGGTGCGCCACATCGGGTCACCGGTCGGCGACCAGGGCTCGCTCTCACCGAGGCGCTCGTGGAGGATGCCCCAGGCCTGATCGACGATCCGGGTCGAGTGGCCGAGCCACAGCGGGTCGGAGAATCCGGACGCCGTCGCCGCCAGGCGTTGGCCGATGTCGAAGATCCGAAGGGTGGCGTCCGGCGTGGTGGCCGACCGCAGCAGGTCCAGGGCCTCCTGGTAGCGATCGAACTGTGACTGGTGGCGGCCCGAGGGTCCCTCGAGGTCGGCGAGATCCACCCGTTGGGTGGCGGCAAGCGACGGGGCGCCATAGGTGGCGAAGAAGCGCTCGGCCGCCCGGTGGCAGATGCGTCCCTGACGGGGTCGGCCCGACGCCGTCAGGCGCTGCCCGAAACCGGCCAGCACATGACCCAACCCCAGGGCGAAGGCGACACCGGCCTCGGCCCCAACCGAGCGGGCGAGGGAGGCGGCCTGTTCCACCGGCTCCTCCGACCGCCCCTCGACGATCCGGGCCAGGAGGGTGACGACGTCGGCCATCGCCGCCAGCTCGAGGTTGGCCTCCTCGCCGGCCAGGCGTCCGGCTCGCTGCGCATGGTGGACCTGGGCCGCCCCGTCGGCGTCGAGATGGGCGGCGAAGGCCTGGGCCAGTGCGACCTGGGCCGCCAGCGAAGGCGAGCCGAGCCCGGCGTCGGCCAGTCCGACCGCTTCAGTCACCAGGGCCCGAAGCTCGGCGGTGAGCGCCCTCGGGTAGTTCTGGAGAGGCGCAACCAGATCGTTGCGTCGGCTCGAGGCGAAGCCGCCGTCGAACGCCAGCAGATCGAGCGTGAACGGCGTCCCGACCTGGCAACCGCGCAGGCGCACCTCGGCCAGTACCCCGTGCGTGTAGCCCGCCTCATCCCCGTTGTCCTCGGCCGTACGGCGGGCCGAGGCGAGGAGGGCCAGGGCCAGGTCTTCGTCGCCGAGGCGCGCCGCGTGCAGAGCCTTCAGCAGGCCGAGGGTGCAGGTCCGGGGGGCCGCCACTGCCGGATCGACGGCGACCGCCCGCACCATCCGGTTGACCGTCTCGTCGAACAGTCCGAGCAGCCGACCCTGCTGGGGCGGATCGGTGAGCGAGGCGGCGACGAAGCTGTCCCCGGCAACCATCAGCGCCAACGGCGCCACCTGCTGGTGGAAGGCGACCTCGTAGTGGAGCGCCGGTTCGCTCACCTGATGCATCTGTTGGCGAAGCAGCGTCTCGACCGCCGAGGTCTCGGTCGTCAGATCGATCCCGGCGAGATGCTGGACCAGACCATCGTGGTGGTGCCCTCCGCCCGGCGTCCGGGCCACGACGTGATGCAGCGTCAGCAGTTGCAGCGCCAGCGTCCGGGCCCCCGAGCCCGGATCCAGGGGCAATGTTCGCAGTCGCTCCAGGCAGGCCAGCGCCCGTATGGGCCGCCCCAGTTGGAGTGCGACGACCGCCGCGGGAGTGAGGGACTCAGGGTCCAACTCATCGGGCGAGGGACTGAGCAGAGAGCCGAAGGAGCGGAGATCTCCCCGTGGCCGGTCCGGGTCAACGGAACCCCCGATCGTCGTCATCAGCTCCTGAATGGCCACGGACGGACCCCCCGATTCAGCCGACGGACGGTTGCCGTGGTCGACCTCATTGGCGAAGATAATCGCCATGAGCGAATGGTTGCACAGCGCCGGTGTCGATCCCGCCGATCTGGAGCGTGATGCCCGAGGCGAGGAGGCGCTCCAAGCCAGCGGACCTCGCCGGCTGGACGGCGGCGCCCGGCCGGCCTCAATGGCGGTCGAACCGCCGTTGGCCGTCGCCCTGCGTGAGTTGACGATCCTCGATACGGGTCGATGGTTCGGCGGGGCCAAGGTTCGTATCGACGCCCTCATCGTTCACGGCAACAACGATGAGGGGGCGACGTTCTATTCGCCTCGAACCTTCGAGTTCGATCGGGTGTCCGACGGCGATCGGCTTCCGATCGATCCCACGGTGGGCATGCTCCTCTTTGCCGGCCATCCCCGCTACTTCCTGGACGTGTTCCTGATGGCCTCCCGGGTGACCGGTGAAACGCCGCCCCTCAGCGAGTTGCTGGTGCAGCGGGGCGCCGACGTGACCTCGGCCGTGAGCGATCTGGCCGCACTGGCCAACTCGGCCACGACCGCCGTCATCTCCACGGCGCTGACCGCCGCCTTCACCCTCGGCGACGTCGCCCTGTCGGTGATCGACGCCGTGTCGAGCACGACGATCGGCTTGCACCGGGCCAGCTTCCTCGAACACACCCACGAGTTCGGCGTCGGGCGACATCCGGCGTTCGGCACCCAGACCGGTCAGGATCTGGAGTTCGCCTACGACATCGTGCTCGACCGTCCGTCCCGACCGGGCTGACCGGGCTGACCGGGCTGACCGGCGTCGCTAGCGGCGGCCGCCGTCGACCAGGAACTGCTGGGCGGTACAAGCCGCCCCGTCGTCAGCGGCCAGGAACAGGACCATCTGGGCGAACTCCCGCGGGTAGATACGACGCTTGATGGCCTGGTCGCTCAGGGTGCCCTCCTCGCCCTCGGGGCTCCACCACTTCGTGAGCTGGCGCTCGGTCGCCACCCACCCGGGGAGGACGGTGTTGACCCGCACACCGTCGGGCCCGAACGTCCGGGCCAGGGTCCGGGTGATCCCCTCCACCCCCGACTTGGCGATGGCGTAGCCGGGGAAGAAGTCCTCCTGCATCATGTAACTCGACGAACCGATGTTGACGATCGAGCCTGTCCCCCGTTCGAGCATGCCGGGGGCCACGGCCTGGATGGTGAAGAAGTAGTGGCGGAGGTTCGTGTTGAGCCGGTCGTCCCAATAGTCGGGGGTCATCTCGGTCCAGGTGTGGCGATCATCGCTGGCGGCGTTGTTGACCAGCGCGGCGAAGCCGCCGAAGGCGGCGTCGAGTTCGGCGATGACGGACTGGGTGGCGGCGATGTCGACCAGGTCGACGGGCCGGAACACCGGCTCGTGGCGAACCCCCTCGGCCGCCAGGGACGAGGCCAACTCCTCCCCCCGCTCGGCCTGCAGGTCGAGGAACGCGACCCGGCTGCCCTGACGGGCGAACTCGGTGACCAGGCCGGCCCCGATGCCGTCGGCCCCGCCCGTGATCAGCACGGCCCGATCGACCAGCGAGGGATAGGTGGCGTACTCGGCGTCGGGGGCGGCGGTCGGGTCGATTCGGTCGGTGGACATGGTGGTCTCCGGATTCGGTCGGAAGGGCGGCAGGCGGAAGGGCGGTACTGCGGTCGGGGCTCGGCCGGTCAGAACTGATAAAGGGCGGCCGGGTTGTCGACCAGCACCTGGCGGCGGAGGGACTCGGTAGGGAGCCACCTGGCCAGAAGCCGCTCCAGGTCGGCCGGTGACGGCGGGTCGGTCTGCCCGGGATGGGGCCAGTTCGAGGCCCAGAGGAGCCGGTCGGGGGCGTGGGCCACCAGGGCGTCGACGCAGGCCGACACCGCCTCGTAGGCATGGGTCGGGTCGGGGGCCGACTCGTAGGGGGCCGACAGCTTCACGTGGGCACCGTCGTCGACGAGGGCCAGCAGGGCGGCGAAGGCCTGGTCGTCGGGGTCGACCGGGGGCATGAAGCGACCCACGTGGTCGACGACGAGCGGGCAGGGCAGGCGGCGGAGCCGATCGAGATCGGCGACCAGCTCGTGGCCGTTGCGCTGGAGCTGGACGTGCCAACCGAACGGGGCCACCCGGGCCGCCACCGCCTCCAGTCGGTCGCCGTCGACGGCGCCGCCGGGAAGGAGGTGCATACGGGCGCCCCGGACCCCCTGTTCGGTCAGATCGGCCAGGGTGGCGTCGTCGACACCGTCGTCGACGACCATGACACCCCGCCCGGCCGGGCCCAGGTGGGCCAGTGCCTCCAGGTGGAGGGTGTTGTCGAGGCCGTAGGTGGTGGGCTGGATCAGGACCACCCGCTCCACCCCGAGGGCCGAGCGGATCTCGGTGTAGTCATCGAGATCGGCGTCGGGCGGACGGAGCACGGCGCCGGGGGCCGCCGGATGACGCCCGTCGTACACGTGGATGTGGGTGTCGCAGATGGCGCCGATCGTCATCGTCGTCTCACCCCTCGTAGTCTCGGTCGGCCCACCATGCTCCCAGGCGGGTGGCGGCGTCTGGGTTGACGGTCCGGGGCGGCATGGAACCGGTCACCATGGCCGCCACCTGCTCGACGCTGGAGCGGGCCTGGGCGTCGGCGTTCTCCGGGGTCAGGCCACCGAGGTGGGGAGTCGCCACCACGCCGGGTCGGGCGGCCAGGGCGGGCGAGGGCCGCTGATCGGGGGCCATACCCACGTCGAGGGCGAGGCCGCCGAGGTGACCCCGGTCGAGGGCGGCGGCCACCGCCTCCTCGTCCAGCAGCTCGCCGCGCGACACGTTGACCAGCAGAGCGCCGGGCCGCATCCGGGCCAACAGGTCGGCGTCGACCAGGTGACGGGTCGACTCGTCGGCCGGGGCCAGGGGGAACACCACGTCGGCGGCGGCCACCACGTCATCCCGAGCACCCAGCTCGACCCCGACCGGCGGGTCGACCGGGGCGACGTCGTGGGCCAGGACCCGGACTCCGAGGGCGACGAGCAGCTCGGCCAGGTAGGCCCCGATCAGGCCGAGGCCGAGGATGGCGGCCGTCTGGCCCCTGACCTGGCGGCCGGGCCGCTGGGCCGGCTCGACGCCGAGGCGGTAGTCGTGGGCGGAGTCGGCGATGTGGCGGGACAGGTCCAGGTACAACCCGAGCGCCAGCTCGGCCGTGGACGGCACGTAGCTGGCGTCGGCCCGGGCCACGAGCACCCCGTGGGCCGAGGCGGCGGACACGTCGACGGTGCTGATGTCGACGGCGCAGCGGAGGAAGGCCACCAGATCGGGATGCTCGCTGAACAGCGCCGCCTCGCCCGGGGTGGCCCGATGGGCCACGATCACCTGGCACCCGGCGGCGTGGGTCACCAGCTCGGGCGTGGTCAGATCACGCCCGAGGGGGTTGACCACCACGTCGCAGAGCGCCTCCAGCTCGGGGCGGGCCCGCCCGTAGTAGGCCTCGAGGTCCTCGGGGTTGTGGGTCAGGAAGGCGCGCACGCCCGCAGGCTAGGGCCGTGTGGTCCCGGACGGCGCCGCACCCGGCCCGCTCGGTTCAGGAACGGGTCTCCTCGACCAACTCGGCGTCGACCACCGAGTTGGTCGGGCTCGGGGTGTCGACGTCGTCGATGGCGGCCCCGCTGACCGGGTCGACCGGCAGGTCGGCAGCCGACTCCGCCCCGCTGTCGGGGCCGGCGGTCGCCGACGCCGGAGGGGCGGGCTCGGGTTGGACCGGCTCGACCAGCCACCACAGGGCCAGGTAGGCGGCGATGCCGAAGCCGCTGAGCACGGCGAGGCCCACGAACGCGGCCCGGATGATGGCGACGTCGATGTCGAGGTGGCGGGCCAGTCCGGCGCACACACCGGCGGCCATGGCGTCCTCGGGGTAGCGATGCAGGGGTTCCCGTTGTCTCTCCATGGCTCCAGCGTCCTGCCGACGACGGGACGCCACCAGGGTCGGAGGTCACCTTCGATACCGCGGGGTGGTGCCGGTCGGCCCCGGGTCTCAGGTCAGGGCGCCGGCCCGGCGGTAGGCGTCGATCTCGGACTCGGACAGGCCCAGCAGGTCGGCCAGCACGTGGTCGGTGTGTTGGCCGAGGCAGGGGGCGGCGGAGCGTTGGATCGACGGGGTGGTCGACAGGATCGAGCCCGTCCCGTCGTAGAGGGTGGGGCCGACCTCGGCGTGGTCGAGCACCGAGTAGTAGCCCCGGTGCATGAGCTGGGGGTCGTCGAGCAGGTCGGTCGACCAGTTGGCCACCGAGGACGGGACCCCGCCGGTGGCCAACCGTTCGGCCAGGGCGAACGGCTCCCGGGGGGCCGCCCACCGGCACAGCGCCTCCTCGATGGCGGCGGTGTGGGGCCGGCGCGCCTCCAGCGGGTCGAACTCGGGACCGGACCACGGGTCGAGGGCGGGGGCGGCCAGGCCGACCAGGGCCCGCCACTGGTCGGTGGTCTCGCAGGCGATGGTGACGTGGCGGCCGTCGTCGCCGGCGGCGACCACCGTGTGGGGGCAGGCATGGGCCCGCCGATGCCCCTGGGGCACCGTGTCGCGGTCGTTGATCTGGCGGTCGAGGAGAAGCGGTTCGGCGAAGTGCATGGCCGCCTCCACCTGTGACAGGTCGATGTGCTGACCCTCGCCGGTCCGGCGGCGATGGAGCAGGGCCGAGACCAGGGCCGAGATGCCGAACCGGGGGGCGCAGAAGTCGGTGTAGGCCCCCCAGGGCCCGGCCGGTGGCCGGTCGGGCCAACCGGTGGCCGTGAACAGCGGGGTGACGGCCACACCCTGGCTGCCGAACCCGCCGTAGCGCCGTTCCGGTCCGTCCTGGCCCCGGAGGCAGGTCGACACCATCACCAGGTCGGGGTGGTCACGGCTCAGGGTCCCGTAGTCGATACCGAAGGCGGCCATGGTCCCCGGGGTGAACGACTCGACCACCACGTCGGCCCACGCCACCAGGCGCAGGGCCAGCTCCCGCCCCGCCTCGGTGGCCAGGTTGCAGGCCAGGCCCAGCTTCGAGGTGTTCACGAAGGCGAAGAACTGGGACCGGTTGAGCCCCGGCTCGCCCCCGGCGAAAGGCCCGATCCGGCGCAGCATGTCGGGCCGGGTCTCGGACTCGATGTGGATGGTGGTCGCCCCCTGGTCGGCCAGGGCCCGGGCCAACAGCGGCCCCACCCCGACCCAGGCGAAGTCGGCGACCTTCAGTCCTTCGAACACGCCCTGGCGGTCCGGGGCCTGCTCGGCGACCTGACGGTCGGCGGCCCGGGCCGGCCACGGCCGCTCCCGGAGGGAGGCGCCGTCGTCGAGGGCGGGAGCCGCCGCCAGCTCGACCAGGGGGGTCGCCGTCAGGCGGGCGAAGGGCCCGGCCCGACGGAGCCCGTCGAGGTCCTGGAAGTAGTGGCGGAACGCCAGCTGACGATCGTCGAGCACGTCGTCGGCGGTGTAGATGGGGGCGCAGAGGGTGCGGGTGGCGAGGCCGTGATCGAACACCTCCCGTTTGGTCCGGGTACGGAGGAAGGCGGCGATGGTGTCGAACATGGACCGGACCTGGTCGGTCGTGAGCTGGCCCGCCGCCAGCTCCGCCTTCCAGCGCCGCCAGTCCCGCCCGGCCAGTTCGTCGGGCACCATGCCCTCCCGCTCGGCCCACACCATCAGCTCGTGGCTGGTGTCCTCCCCCATGCCGGGGAGTTGGAAGCTGACCTGGGCCCACCCGTCGGCCACCTGCCACATGAGGTCGATCGGCAGGCCGGGGGCGTACTCCCGGGGCCGGGTCCGGGAGTCGCAGGTGCCGGGGACGTTGTCGCCCAGGGTGGCGGCCCAGGGCGAGGCGTGCATGGTGGCCAGGACGGTGGCGGCCTGGGCCGACGTGTCGATCCGCTGACCCCGGCCACTGCGCTCCCGCTCGTAGAGGGCGATGCAGATGTCGGCCGCGGCCTGGCCGCCACCATGGCTCGATGCCTGCTGGTAGCCGATGGGGACGGGGGGACGGTCGGCGTCGCCCTGGAGGGCCAGGACGCCGCCCGCGGCCTCGATGCTGAGCTCGTCGGCGGCCCAGTCCGCCTTGGGCCCGTCGAGGCCGTAGGGCGTGATCGAGGCCCAGATCAAGCCGTTGGCGGCGTCGGAACCGGGGTCGAGGTCCCAGCGGTCGGCGTCGCCGTTGTCGATCAACACGTCGGCTCCGGCCACCAGGGCGACGAGCGATGCCCGCTGCCCGGGATCGTCGGGGTCGATGACGACCGAGGTCTTGCCCCGGCCGACCGCCATCCAGGTCAGCGACGACTCGGTGCCCTCGCACCGGTCGTCGACAAAGGGACCGAGTCGGCGGGCCGTGGTTCCTTCGGGTGGCTCGATCTTGACCACCTCGGCCCCGAGCTCGGCCAGGATCCGACCGGCGAGGTCGCCCCATCGGGCCGTCAGATCGACCACCCGGATTCCCACCAGCACCGACATCATGCACCCCCCGGTACGACCTGGACCGTCCATCATGGCCGACCGGGCGCCTTCGGCCCTCATGGGCGACGACGATCCCGTACCCAACGGCCATCCCCGGCTACCCGCCGATGTCGACGCCGACCAGCCGCGGACTCAGGACTCGGGCTGGCAGGTTGGACACCACCAGACGTTGCGGCCGTCGATGTCGGCCGAGGTGATGAGGGTGCCGCAACGACGGCAGGGTTCGCCCTGGCGCTTGTAGGCATAGAGCCGGTCGCCGTTGGCCACCTTGGCCCGGGACGGGGCCCCGACCTCCTCGGGCCGGACGGTGACGATCCGTCCCGACCGCTCCCCCGCCTTGAGTTCGTCGACCGACAGTTGCCACAGTTCCCGGGCCAGGTCGGGGTCGAGCCGGCGGGCGGGCAGGAACGGATGCACGCCGAGCAGGAACAGGAACTCCGACCGGTACACGTTGCCCAGTCCGGCCAGGATCGACTGGTCGACGATGGCCTTGCCCACGGCGATGCTGCGCCGGGCCAGGGAGGTGGCCAGGCGCTCGCCTCCCTCGGGGCCGTCGATCAGCGGGTCGGGCCCCAGCCGGGCCAGAATGCCGTCGACCTCGTCCGGGGCCAGGAGATCGCACGCCGTGGCCCCGGCCAGATGCACCCGATGGTCGTCGGTCGACAGCAACAGGCGGGCGTTGGGCGACGGCTCGGGATACGGGGGCGTCTGCAGGCGGAACTTGCCGAACAGGCCGAGATGGACGTGGACCGTACCGCCGGTCTCGAACCGGTAGAAGAGGTGTTTGCCCCGGGCCTCGATCCGTTCCAGCACGGTGTCGTCGACCGCCGCCGCCCCCTGGGCGAAGCGCCCCTGGGGTGATTCGGCCCTGACCCGCCGACCGCCGAGCCGCTTGGTCTGTTGGCGGGCGGCGCGGTGGATGACGTGGCCTTCGGGCATGGACCGAGTGTGGCCGAGAGCCCGGGTAGATCCGCCGATCGGAGCACGGCGAACCGGCCGCTAGGGTCGCTGGTCTCCGATCCGGTGGGTGCTTGCGGGGGCCGCCACCGACCCCCCTCCCCGCCGATGTCCGATCGACCCCGCCTCCGCCGCCCTCGCCCCCTCGGCCCTCGTTCCGCCGATCGACGGCCCCTTGACCTCCGCCCCGTCGCCCTGGGCGCCGGGCTCGGCACCCTCGTGCTCGGGCTGGCCCTGGTGGCGGCAACGGCCGGGTCCAACCGGGACACGGTCGATGTGTCGACCGCGGCCCGCCCCGCCGACACCGTCCCCGAGTGGGCCCGGGCCGCCTCGCCCGTCGCCGATGGCGGACGGGCCGACGGCGGGGCCGGCGCCGCCCCGGACCGGCGACGGGGCCTGGCCGGCGGCGCCGAGCCCGGCGACCTCGACGGCGACCCGGCGACCTCGACGGCGACCTCGACCTCGGCGGCGACGGCAACCTCGACCTCGGCGGCGACGGCGACGGCGAGGTCCGACCCGAGGGGCGCCCGGACGCCGCCGACCCGGCCGACGGGGCGTCGACCGAACGAGCCGACGGCGACGACGCCACCGCCGACCGGGCCCCGCGATCTGCCGCCGACCCGGCGGCGGGGACCACTGGCGACGACGGCCTGCTCAGGGGGTCCAACCCGGCCGACGGGGCCGACGGCGTGTCGGTCCGACCCGGGTTCCGACTCCGCTACGAGCGGGCCCTCTCGCCCGACGCCGCGGCCGATGCCACCTACCGGCTGGCGCCGACCGGCGGAGGCACCTCGGTGGCGGTCGATCGGGCCTCGATCACCCTCGACCTCACCCGCCAGAGCCTGTCGTTCTCGACGACCCGAAGCCTGACCCCGGCCACGACCTATGCCCTCGTCGTCGAGGGTCTCCGCACCCTCGACGACGAGCCGGTCCCGCCGATCACCGTCACCTTCACCACCGCCTCGCCCGCGACCGCAACCCCCTCGTCGCCCCGGACCGACGGCCGATCGAGCGCCCCGGGCGGCCTCGACGGGCCGATCGGGTTCGAGCGCGAGGCGATCGGCGCCGTCGACGGGCCCACATCGCTGGTCGTCGGTCCCGACGGCGACCTGTACGTCACCACCTTCGACGGCCGCCTGCTGCGCGTCCCCCTCGACTCGGCCGGAGCCGCCGACGGACCACCGGTCACCGTGCTGCGCCGAGCGGACCAGCACTTCGTGGGACTGGCGTTCGAACCGGGTTCGGACCATCGAGTGTGGATCTCGCAATGGGCGGCCCGGCCCGGCGACGAGTTCGGATCGGCCATCGTGGCCTACGACCTGGCCACCGGAACCGGCACCCCGAAAGTCACCGGGCTGCCCCGCCATCCGCGGGGCGACCACAGCGTCCAATCGCTGGCCTTCCGGGGCGGATCGCTGTACGCCTCGGTGGGGAGCGTGACCACGGCCGGCAGCCGCTCACTGAGCTTCTGGGGCGAGCCGACCCTGGCCGAGGTGCCGGTCTCGGCCGCCATCATCGAGATCGACTACCGGTCGGCCGCCCTCCCGGTGTCGATCCGGGACGGCGCCGTCACCGTCGACACCGGCCCCGTGCGCCTCTACGCCACGGGGCTCCGCAACGCCTACGACCTGGTGTGGCACAGCAACGGGCGGCTCTACGCCAACGTCAACCAGAACGCCGGGACCGGCGCCGCCGACAACGGCACCCCCCACACCGGACCCTGTGCCGGACTGCCGCCCTCGGTCGACACCCAGACCATCGCCGACACCCTGAACCTGGTGCGCCGGGGCCGGTACTACGGTCATCCCAACCCGACCCGGGGCGAATGCGTGGTCATGGGCGGTGGGACCGGTCCCTTCGCCGTCCCCGGCTACGACCCGGCGGTCGAACCCGACCCCGACTTCGACCCGTCCCTGATCGCCGGGTACCGGCTGGCCGACGGTTCGACCGGGGTCAGCGTGAACGGCATCGACGAGTACCGGGGCCCGGGACCCCTCCGAGGCGCCCTGGTCTCGGCCGACTTCGCCGGCACCCGATCGATCCTGGCCGTGCACCTGGCGGCGGGGGCGTCGAACCTGGCCCTCGACGGTCGGCCCCAACGCCTGACCGACCCCGCCGGAAGACCGCTGGTGTTCACCCACCCCCTCGACGTGGTCTCGACCGCCCGCGGTGATCTGTACGTGGCCGACTTCGGCCAGTGGGGCGGCGGCGTGTACGGGGCCGGCGGCTCCATCGTCCGCCTGACCCCGGCGGGCTGAGCCGGGCGGTGGCGCGCTCCGAGGACCTTGGGCCCTTGCCCCGTCGGGGGCCAGGCCCGATGATCGGAGCATGGATCGGGTGGCGACGCCGAACACCGCAGTGCCCACAACCGGGCCGGGCCGATCGGGCCAGCCGGAGCCGGGTCCCCCGGACGCGGCCGGGCTTCAGCGACGGCTGGGGCCCATCCTGCTCACCCTCTACGGCACCGGGGTCATGGTCGGGGCCGGGATCTACGTCCTGGTCGGCACCGTGGCCGGCAGCGCCGGGCTGTTGTCGCCGCTGGCCTTCCTGGCCGCCGGGCTCATCGCCGCCCCCACCGCCCTGACCTACGCCGAGTTGTCGGTCCGCATCCCCGAGAGCGCCGGTGAGGCGGCCTACGTCCGGGTCGCCCTCCGTTCCCAGAATCTGTCGACCGCCATCGGGCTGGCCATCGTCGTCGTCGGCATCACCTCGGCCGCCGCCGTGCTGCGGGGCGGGGTGGGCTACCTCACCGACCTGGTCGATCTCGGGGCGGCGGAACTCACGGTGCTGGTGGCCGTGGCCCTGACCGCAATCGCCGTGTGGGGCGTGGTCGAGTCGCTGGCCATGGCCGCCACGTTCACCGTCATCGAGGTGATCGGCCTGGCTCTGGTCATCCGGGCCGGCGCGGTGGCCGAGCCGTCGGCCGACTGGGCCGCCGGCCTGCCCGAGACGCTTCCCTGGAGTGGCCTGGGCCTGGCCATCGTGTTCGCCTTCTTCGCCTTCATCGGCTTCGAGGACATCGTCAACATGGCCGAGGAGGTCCGCCGCCCGGAGCGAACCCTGCCCATCGCCATCCTGACCTCGCTCGCCGTCACCTCCCTGCTCTACGGGGCGGTGTCGGTGGCCGCCGTGCGGGCCGTCGACCTCGACGCCCTGGCCGACACCGACCGGCCGCTGGCCCTGGTCTACGAGCAGGCCGGGGGCAGTGGCACCCTGCTGGCCGCCATCGCCGCCGTGGCCGCCCTCAACGGGGTCCTGGCCCAGATGGTGATGGCGGCCCGGGTCCTTTTCGGTCTCGGTCGGCGGGAACGGCGGCTGGCGGTGTTCCACCGGACCCACTCCCGGTTCGGGACCCCGGTCCTGGCCACCGTCGGCATCGGGCTGGTGGTCGTGGTGAGCGCCTTGACCGTCGACATCGCCGCCCTGGCCGAGCTGACCTCGCTGTTCCTGCTGGCCGTGTTCTGCGTGATGAACGTGTCCCTGCTGATGATCAAGCGGCGGGAACGGATTGACGGCGACCGACGACGGGAGGCGGGGTTCACGGTCCCGGCCTGGGTGCCGCTGCTGGGGCTGGTGGGGTCGGTGGCGGCCCTGCTGATCGGCGCCGTCGTCTAGTCCGGACCGCCAGCCGGCGTCCGACCGTCAGCCGGCGTCGCTCGTGCGGTCGGGCAGGGTGACCACGGCCGTCGTTCCGACGCCGAGCGTGCTCTCGAGGCGCAGCGTGCCCCCGTGGGCCTCGACCAGATCACGGGAGATGGTGAGGCCGAGACCGGTGCCGTCGGAGCCCGGCCCCTTGTGGAACCGCTCGAACACCCGCTCCAGGTCGTCGGGGGCTATGCCCCGGCCCGTGTCGGCCACCGTGATCGTGGTCGCCGGGCGAGCGTCGGCCCCGGCGTCGCCGTCGGGCCTCGGACCGGTCCGGGCCCGCGGCTCGGGACGGGGCGGACCGGGGCCTTCGACGGTGACCGAAACCGTTCCACCGGCCGGGGTGGCCCGCAGGGCGTTGCGGACCAGGTTGGCCACCACCTCGCCGATCCGGACCGGATCGACCTCGGCCTCCACCCCGACCCGGACCCCGCCGTCGGCCCCGGCGCCGCCCGACGGCCCCGAGACCGCGGTGGCACCGGTTCCGGCCCCGGCCACCAGGTCGACACCGCCGGCCCTGGCGTCGGTGGCGAACCGAGCCAGCACCTCGTCGACCAGGCGCACCAGATCGGTCGGCTCGGTGTGGACCCGGAGCATGCCGGCCTCGGCCGTGCTCAGGGTGCGCAGATCGTCGAGCAGGTGCTCCATCACGGCGATGTCGCCCAGAACGAGCTGCAGCCGTTCCGGCTCCACCGGATGGACGCCGTCGATCATGGCCTCGACCTCGCCCCGGATGATGGTCAGCGGAGTGCGGAGCTCGTGGCCGATGTCGGCCAGGAGCCGCCGCCGCTCCTCCTCGGCCGACTGCAGGCGCTCGGCCATGCGGTTGAACGACAGGGTCATCGGCATCAGGGCCGCCGCCCCCTCGGTCCGGGCCCGGGCCTCGTAGTCGCCGTCGGCCACCCGCCCGGCGGCGTTCATCAGCGACTGGACCGGCCGCCACGAGCGGACGGCGAACCGGGCCACCAGGGCCAGGATGACGACCAGGGCGGCGTAGCCGATCAAGGCCACCACGACGCTCGTCCAACCCCCGACGGTGGCGGCCAGGACTGCGGCCAACGCCACCGGGGTGACCAGGACCAGGAGCATCGTGGCGAAGGCCCGGCGGGCGAACCGCCGCCAGCTCCCGGCCCAGTCCTGCTGTCCGGGGCCGGGCTGGGGCGGCCATTGCTCGTTGTCCGGCCACCACGCCGGTGCCGATCCGTCGCCTGTGCCGTCGTCGGCGCAGTCGTCCCACCAGCCGCCCCGATGGCCACCCGACCCGGCCCACCAGGGTCGGCGACGATCACCCCTCATCGGCGGCCGTCCTCAGTCATCGGTGAACCGATAGCCGACGCCGTGCACGGTCAGCACCAGGCGGGGGGTGCCGGGCTCGGGCTCGAGCTTGCGCCGGATGTTCTTGATGTGGGCGTCGATGGCCCGCTCGTAGGACTCGAAGCTGACACCGTGCACCGCGTCGAGCAGCTGGCTGCGGGTGAAGACCCGGCCCGGTCGGCGAACCAGGGCGGCCACGATCTGGAATTCCGTAGGGGTGAACTCGACGTCGGTCCCGTCCCGGGTTACCCGCATCTTGGCCGTGTCGACCATCACCCCGGCCGCCCCGTAGACCTCACTGTCGGGCACCGACTGGACCCGACGGAGCACGGCCCGGATGCGGGCCACCAGTTCCTTCGGCCCGAACGGTTTGACCACGTAGTCGTCGGCCCCGAGTTCGAGCCCCACCACCCGGTCGGTCTCGTCCGAACGGGCGGTGAGGATGACGATCGGCACCTCGGACGTGGCCCGCAGCCGACGCAGCACGTCGAGGCCGTCGAGGCCGGGCAGACCGAGATCGAGGACGACGGCGACCGGGCGATGCTGGTCGAAGCGGAGCAGGGCCGTCTCACCGTCGGCCGCCTCGACCACGGCGAAACCGGCCTGGTCCAGGTAGTCCCGAACCAGACCGGTGATCCTCGGCTCATCGTCGACGACGAGGACGGTGTCCACGGCCGTCAGTCTCTCGGCCGTTCGTCGCCCAGGTCAACGTCCGCCTGCCGATAGGGGGCGTCGAGATCGTCGACCTCCTGGCGGGCCTGGCGCAGGTGCTCCGCCCACTCCGAGGTGTCGCCGGAGTCCGGGCCGGGGGTAGGGGGCGTGGGCCCGGGGCGCATGGGGCGGCCCCGGTAGTGCCAGATCGAGCCGTCATCGCTGTCCCCGCCGCCGTCGCGGTGGCGGCGTCGGGCCTGGCCGACACCGTCCCCCTGGTGGCGGCGACCACCCTGGTCGTGGTGCCAGTGGCCCCAGGGCCCCCAGTGGCCTCGGCCCCCGCCGCCGGCGAAGGCCATGAACCGGAAGAACATACCGAACAGGAAGAAGAAGAACAGCATCTTCATGGCCAGGAAGGGGAGGAACAGCAGGCCGGCGGCGACACCGCCGAGGCCGCCCCCGGCCCCGCCGATCGCCATGGCCAGGCCGAAGCCCAGTCCGATGAGCAGCAGACCCCGCATCGGGAACCGCCGGGGGAAACCAACCATGTCCAACTCCTTGTGTCGTGTGTCGTGTGTCGTGTTGACGGTTTCCACGATGACGGGCCCATGTGGAGGAGTTGTGAACGCGCTCGGCAGGTTTGGGGGAGATGGGACAGCAGGTCGGACAGGAGGTCCGGGGAGGGAAGGTCGGGGGAGGAGGTGGCTGGTCGGCGGAGCGGGCGGCCCGGCCGCCCGGTGGGTCAGTCGACGGCCCAGGCCGGGGCCAGCCAGGTCGAGAGGTCGGCGGCCAGCGCCGGCGACATGACGTGGGGGACGTGGGTGGCGGTGGCCAGCCGGTCGGCCCCGAGGGGATCCCGACCGGCCCGCCGCCCGAAGGGCCGGATCATCGAGGCTCAGGCCGCGGCCCGGGTCCCGGCCTTGGCCAGGGCCTTCCGCTTGGCCGCCGACACCTGGCCCGTCTCGGCGTAGGACCGGAGATCCTCCAGCAGCCCGTCGATGGTGCCGGAGAACTGGCGGGCCATGAGGGGCTTGATCAGGGTGCCGCGGAGACCGTCGGTGTCGGCCGTGATCGTGACTTCGACCTCGGCCGCGTCGCTGCCCCGGGAGATGACCCGGGTGTGGTTGGTGATGTTGCGGACGAAGCCCGGGATCTTGCTGGCGGTCGCCTTGAAGGCGTAGGACCGGGCGGTGGGGTCGAAGGCGGTGAAGGTCTCGTTGATGGCGCCGAAGCCCGGCGCCTGGCACACCCGGCCACCGATGTCGGCCCCGTCGGGTGCCGCCACGTCCAGGTTGGGGGCCGAACTGTCGACGGCGCGGGCCCAGTCGCCGACCCGGTCGAACTCGTCGGCCAGGATGTGCCACAGGCGATCGGCGCTGACGTCGAACCGCTCGGACTTGGTGATCTCGATTCCCATGACTGGTCTCCTCGTCGTCGTTGGGGATTCGCTACGGAGGCCAGCGTCGCTCCCGGCACTGTGGAGGAGGTGTGGGCCCGGTGTGAGCCCGCTGTGGGACACGGCCCGCTCGGCCCGGGGGACCGGCTCGGCCCGGGGCGTCGACCGGAGGGCGTCGGCTCAGCCGAGGGGGCCGTCGGGGCCGCAGGTCAGGACGATGCCCCGCTCGAAGGGCGGGGCCAGCGGCTCCAGGCCGAGCCCGGCGCACGTGATCTCCCACGGCAGGGGCCAGGGGTTGGCGGTGCACGGGGCGACGCCGGACGACTGCTGGGCCATGACCGGGGCCGGCTGCCCCGTCCCCGGGCAGCGATCGGCCGGGTGGTGCTGGCCCAGGAGGTGCCCCACCTCGTGGTTGACCAGCATGGTCCGGTACTCGTCGAGGGAGCCGGGCCAACTCTCGACCGCGGTCCGCCACCGGTCGGCGTTGAGGGCGACCACGGGGCCGATCTGGCACGAGAATCGGCCGAAGGTGTCGTAGGGCAGGCACAGGGCGTCGACCTCGGGCCCTTCGGCCAGAACCACCGAGTAGTCGAAATCGGTGTCGGAGAACGTGAAGGCGAATCCGGCCCGCTCCCAACCGCGGGCATCGGTCAGCACCGATTCGACGAACGGGGCGAACCCCTCGGTTGCGGCGTCGCCCACCCGGCGGTCGAGGCGGAGCCGGATGGGGCCGGGTTCCGACACCGGGGTCGGGCCGGGCCCCTCGTCGCCCACCGGGGTCGACGTCGACGTCGGCTCCGGGCCCCCGGTTGTGGAGGACGGCGACGGGGCGGTGGTGCCGTCGGCGGTCGTGGTCGGGGGGAGGGCGACGACCGACCCGGTGGTGCCGAGCGATGTCGTCGGCTCCGGGGCCCGGGTCGTCACCGGGGTCGAGGCCGAGGGTACGGCTTCGTCGGCCGGAGGCGAGGGGCCGGTGCAGGCCAGGAGACCGAGGGCGAGACCGTAGGCCACCAACCACCATCGCCCCGTCGGCATGGCGCCACCGTAGTGCCGGGCGTGGGCCCGACGGGGGCAGGCCGACCGCCGCCGGGAAGGACCACCGGCTACCTTCGATGCCGTGGCCGGATGGAGGGATCAGGGCCGATGACGGGGACCGGTGCGCCCGTCGTCGAGGGCCTCAGTGAGCTGCGCCGGATCGGGTCCGGCGGATTCTCGACCGTGTACTCGGCGGTCGAGGACGCCTTCCGTCGACCGGTGGCGGTGAAGATCCTCAGCGGTCTCGACGACGACGCCCGCCGCCGGTTCCAGCGTGAACTGGCCCTCATGGGCCAGCTCCACGGTCATCCCAACGTGGTGACCCCCCACCGGCACGGCTACACGGCCGACGGGGCCGGGTTCGTCGTGATGGAGTTGGCGGCCAGGGGCTCACTCCAGGACATCGTGGCGGACCGCGGGCCCCTGCCGTGGTCGGAAGCCGTCGGTCTGATCCTGCCCATCGCCGACGCCCTCGGTCACGCCCACGAGCGGGGCATCGTCCACCTCGACGTGAAGCCGGCCAACATCCTGCTGACCGAGAGCGGCGTCCCGAAGCTGACCGACTTCGGCATCTCGTCGATCAAGGAGGCCACGGCCACCGTCCAGCAGGCCTTCACCCTGGCCCACGCCCCACCCGAGACCTTCGGCGGCGGGGCCGACCAGCGGGACAGCCGCTCCGACCTCTATGCCCTGGCCTCGACCCTGTTCGCCCTGGTCGCCGGGCGGAGCCCGTTCGAGGTGTCGGGACCGGACTCGGTCTATGCCCACATGCAGCGGGTCCTGACCCAGCCCGCACCCTCCCTGGGGATGGGGCCGGCCGTCGACGCCTTCATGGCCACGGCGCTGGCCAAGGACCCGGCCCATCGGCCCCAGACGGCGGCCGACCTGAGCGCCGCCCTGCGCTCGACCGTGAGCCCCTCCTCGCCGGAGTCCACCTCGACCAACCGCTCCCGAGGCCCGGGCGTCGTCGTGGCACCGAAGACGTGGACCGATGTCTCCGACCGCACCGGAACCGGGGGGTTCGGTGTCACCGACCACGACTCGACCGGGCTCGGCAACGGCAACGGCAACGGCAACGGCAACGAGACCGTCCCTCGGGACGATGGGCCCCCACCCCACCGCCCCGACCCGGCCGTCACCGACGAGGGGCCGCCACCGACGGGTGACGCGATCCGTCTGGTGGCGGGCGTGGTCGTGGCCTTCGTCGTACTGGCGACCGTGGGCGTGCTGGGCATCCGGCTGCTCACCGGAGACGACGTCGCCGGCCCCGAGCCGACCGTCCTCGGCGGCGACCCGGTCGAGACCGGCGCCACCGTCGGCGGCGACTCCATCGCAACCGGGCCGCCCGGCTCCCCGGCCGGCGGTCCGACCGGGGCGGCCGATCCCGTCACCTCCGGCGTCACCGGCTCGACGACCTCCCCCTCGGCGGCATCGGCCCCCGAGGACCGCAGCGCCACGCTCGACCCCGAGGTCCGGGCCCAGCTCGACCAGGAGGTGGCCGAGCGGATCGTGATCCAGACCGGCGACCTCAACCAGAGCTGGCAGAGCTTCGACGCCGGGTCCATCGAATCGCTGCAGGACACCTACCGGGCCACTCCCGGTTGCGCCCGGTTCGCCGACCTGATCGGTGAGGACGGCGTGACGGCAAGCGCCGGAGGCGACGTGGCCTTCGTCTCCGGCAACCAGGCGCTGTCGGTCATCGTCGAGTTCCACACCGACGAGGGCGTGGCCCTCCAACGAGGGCCGGCCCTGCTCCTCGACCTCGACTACCAGGGCTGTCTGCGCACGCTGCAGGAGGCGTCGGTGGCGACCTCCAACCCGGCCGGCTCCGGGTTCGAGACCTCGAGCCGGGAGGAACCGGTCACCCCGTACGGCCAGCGGGCCGAGGGGCTGCGCACGACCACCGTGTTCGACCTGCCCGGACTCGACGACCCGAGGAGCACCACCGTCCGCTACCGCATCCAGATCGGCCGGGCCGTGCTGTCGATGCTGTGGGTGGGCGAGTCGGGCAACGAGCCGGCCCAGCTCCAGATCCTGCAGACCGTGGCCTCCCGCTTCGAGCAGGAACTGGCGGCCTACGACGGCTGAGGCACGGGCCCGTGATCGTGGGGGATCAGGGGCATGGCCCGGGGGCAGTCGTTGGCCAGCCACTGGCGGGTGCCCCGGTGGGCCCGGTCCATGAGCTGCTCGGTCTGGGAGAAATCGACCGAGGTGACCGAGATGGGGCACGGCGACGGGATGAGGTGCACGGGCACCGGGTAGTCCCGGGTGCTGGTCTCATGGACCAGCCGCTGCTGCACCAGCAGGGCCACCGAATGCATGGCCATGGCGATGGCACCCCGAGGGGCGGCGGACAGACCGCAGGAGTAGCCGGTCGACAGGACCCAGACCTCGGTCGCCCCGGCGTCGACGGCCCGGGTGATGGGTGTGTTGTTGGCCACCCCGCCGTCGATGAGGACCCGGCCGTCCAGCTCGACATGAGGAAAGATTCCGGGCAGGGCGGCACTGGCCAGGATTGCGGGCACCGCCGGGCCTCGATCGAGGGCCACCTCCTCCCCGGACCGGGCGTCGGTGGCGATCACGGTCAACGGGAGCTGCGCCTCCTCCAGATGCTCGAACCGGAGGTGCCGCTCCAGGAGCCGTCGCAGGCCGGCGTTGGGCACCAGGTGACTCTGGCGACCGGTGAACCCCCGCAACCCGACCAGGGGGCGAAGGGGAAACAGGTCCACCCGGCGGAGGGTGCGCCACACCTCGGCCAAGTCCTCCACCGGGCGGCCCGAGGCCAGCCAGCCTCCGTTCACCGCCCCGACCGACGTGCCCACGATCAGGTCGGGCTCGATCCCGGCCTCGGCCAGCGCCTGCAGCATGCCGACCTGGATCGAGCCCAGGCTGGCACCCCCCGACAGGACGAAGGCCCTGGTCATCGGCCCACTCGCCGGCCGCTGGCAACCACGGTCATGGTCTGGTCAACGAACGGACCAGCCCCGAACTTCCCGCCCCCGCCTCCTCTCCGCGCTTCCTGCCCGCGCTCCCTCCCCTCGCTTCCTGCCCGCGCTGCACGTGACCGCACCGGCCGTAGCGGAACGGGACCGGTCGCCGGCCTCCTACTAGCGTGAGGCCGATGAACACCCGGTCCCGGCCGCACACCCCGTCCTCGGCCGACCCGTCGGCGTCGGCCCGAGGACCGGCCCCGGTCCGCAACGTCCTGTTCATCATGTGCGACCAGCTCCGGTGGGACGCCCTGTCCCACGCCGGGCAGACGCTGATCGACACCCCCAACATCGATCGCCTGGCCGCCCGCGGAGTCCGTTTCGACCGGGCCTACGTCCAGGGGGTGGTGTGCGGCTCGTCCCGCATGAGCTACTACACCGGCCGCTACGTCCAGAGCCACGGCGCCCGCTGGAACCTGGTGCCTCTGGCCATCGACCAGCGCACCCTGGGCGACCACCTCCGCCACATCGGGGTCCGCACCGCCCTCGTCGGCAAGACCCACTTCGCCCCCGACCGCGACGGGCTGGCCCGCCTCGGCCTCGAACCCGACGCCCCCGAGGTCGTGTACCTGGCCCAGTGCGGGTTCGAGCCAACGGTCCGCGACGACGGCCTCCACCCCGACGGCCGCGTCCACCCCGAGCTGGCCTACAACCGCTTCCTGCGGTCCCACGGCTACGACGGACCCAACCCCTGGCACTCGGCCGCCAACTCGGTCACCGACCCCGACGGCAACGTCGTCTCAGGCTGGTTCCTCCGGTCGTCACCCCACCCCGCCATCGTCCCCGACGAGCTGTCGGAGACGGCGTGGATGACCGATCGGGCCATCGACTTCATCACCGAGGCCGGCGACGAACGCTGGTGCGCCCACCTGTCGTACATCAAACCCCACTGGCCCTACGTGGTCTCCGACCCCTACCACCGTCTGGTGTCGCCCGACGACATCCCCCCGGCCCACCGCCACCCGGCTGAACGGGAGGGTGAGCACCCGGTCCTGCGGGCCTTCCGGGAGTCCCGCATCGGTCGTACCTTCAGTCGGGACGAGGTCCGGCGGGCCGTGATCCCCGCCTACCTGGGCCTGGTCCGCCAGATCGACGACCACCTCGGTCGCCTGTGGGCCGCCCTGGATCGCCTGGGCCGCCTCGACGACACCCTGATCGTGTTCACCTCCGACCACGGCGACTACCTGGGCGACCACTACCTGGGGGAGAAGGACTGGTTCCACGAGGTCTCGGTCCGGGTTCCACTGCTCATCGTCGACCCCCGACCCGAGGCCGACGCCACCCGGGGCACGGTCCGGACCGATCTGGTCGAAGCCGTCGATCTCGCCCCCACCTTCATCGAGGCCCTGGGCGGCGACCCCGGCAGCGACTACTCCGGGCCGTGGCTCGAGGGGCGATCGTTGGTCCCCGCCCTGCACGATCCGACACCGCTGGGCCGGACCCAGGTCATCAGCGAGAGCGACTACGGCTACCTGGAGATGGCCAACCTGCTGCCGGCCACCGACCGGGTCCGGGACCGGCGGGCCACCATGATCCGCACCGACCGGCACAAGTACATCCTGAGCGAGACCGGCCCCAACCTGCTGTACGACCTCGACGACGACCCCGACGAGTTTCACGACCGGATCGACGACCCGGCCCTGGCCTCGGTCCGGGACGACCTCCACGAGCGGCTCTTCACCTGGTTCCGGCAACGGGCCCACGACGCGACCGTCACCGACGGCCTGATCCGCCGTCGCTCGGCCGAGGGGGCCACCGCCCGGGCCGGGATCAAGATCGGCTACTGGGACGAGGCTCAGCTCGCCGCCGTGCTCGACGGTTCGGGCTGAGCGGCTCCCAGGACGTCCGCCTCGGCGGCCGGCCCACCGTCCGGAGCCCGGCGCCACGGCGGCCGGATGCGTTCCCTGACCGCCTCAACCGCCAGGTAGTACGACGGGAACGAGACCAGCACAAGCAGCGTGGACGACACCACCCCGAACACGATGGTCAGGCCCAGCGCCTCCCAGAACGGATCGGTCAGGGCCAGGGGCAGGAGCCCGGCCACCGTGGTCAGGCTGGTGGCGACCAGGGGCCGGAACCGGCGGCGGACGGCGTTGACCATCGCCGTGTGCCGGTCGCGACCGGCCCGCCGCTCCCGATTGGCCGCGTCGACCAGGAGGATCGTGTTGTTGACCGCGATCCCGATCAGGCCGATGAGGCCGAGCATCACGAAGAAGCTGAGGACGTGTCCGGTCAGGAGCAACCCACCGAACACGCCGAAGAAGCCGAAGGGGATGGCCAGGAACACCAGCAGCCACTGGGAGGTCGAACGGAACTGGACCACCAGCACCACCAGCATCGACACCAGGGCCAGGGCGAAGGCCAGGGGCACCGAGGCGAAGGCCTCCTGGTTGTCCGACTCCTCACCGAAGTCGAACTGCACGGCCCGGGGCGGCAGCCCCAGGGCGGCCAGACGGTCGGCGTCGAACCGCTCCTCGACGAAGGCCTGGGTGGCGGCCGTCGTGGTCGACACGTCGTCGGCGTCGAACCGGGCCCGTACCTCCAGGTAGCGCTGACCGTCGCGTCGGGCGACGTCGTCGGTGAAGGCCAGTTCGGTCTCCACCACCCGGAACGTGGTCCCGTCGGGTCGGGCGATCTCGGTTCCGGTCAGGGCGTCGCGGATGGCGACCGCGGCCGGGGTCAGCACCTCCAGATCGTGGAAGTACACCTGGGCCTGGAAGGGGAAGGTCAGCTCGGGGGGTCCGGCCGACACGTGGGACGTGGAGACCCGGGTCCCGGGCAGGATCTCGTCGGCCTCGGCCTGGGCCCGCGGCTGCACCACCTCCTCGGCCAGGACCGGGGCCGCCGCCCGGTTCCCGATCGGGCTCAGGCTCAGTTGCGTGGCGGCCTCGCGGTCGGTGCCGAGGAAGGTGAACCCGCCGACCACGTCGGCCCCCAGCGCCTCGACCGCACCCTGGGCCACGGCCGCCGCCGTCTCCCGGGCCTGGTCGATGTCGGTGCCGGGCGGGAAGTCGACCTCGATGGCCAACTCGGTCGAGTCGGACTGCGGTGGGAAGATGTTGAACCCGACCCGGGGGGCGAAGACGAACAGACCGACGCCGGTCGCCACCACGCTCACGGCGACCAGGGCCGCCCCCCGGACCGGGGCCAACCGGCCCGGGGCGGCGACGGCCCGGGCCAGGCCGTCGGCCAGGCGGCGTTCGAGCCGGGCCGCCGGCCCGTCGGGGGCCGGGGCCGGGAGCACCCACCACCGGCCCAGCACCGGGATGAGGGCGAACGAGAGGACCAGCGACACGGCCAGGGCCGTGATCACGGCCAGGGGCAGGATGCGGATGAAGTCACCCAGGACGCCGGTGATGGCGAGCATGGGGGCGAAGACCAGCATGGTGGTCAGCGAGCCGGAGATGCTGGCCGGACCGACCCGGGCGACGGCGCCGGTCACGGCGTCGAGGCCCCCGGCCCCGGCCGCCCGTTCCGCCACGACCGCCTCGGTCACCACGATGGCATCGTCGACCAGCAACCCCACGGCCACGATGAGCCCGAACAACGACACGGTGTTGAGGGTGATGCCGAGCAGGTCGAGGACCCCGAAGCTGACGGCCAGCACCGTCACCAGGAACACCGCCGACACCAGCGACGCCCGCCACGAGATCAGCACCAACACCACCAGGGTCACGGCCGCCATGCCGGCCACCACGTTGCTGGCCAGGGACGAGAGCTGGCTGCGGATCTGGGGGGCGAAGTCGAGGGCGATGTCGGCCTCATAGGGCTCGGGCAGCGGTCGGGCCGGGCCCTCGGTGGCCGCCGCCAGCAGGTCCTCCAGGGTGGCCCGGACCTCCAGCGAGTCGACGCCGGGGGCGGCCTCCACCCCCACGGCCACCGCCGATCGGAACCGGGGACCGTCGGCCCCTTCGGCGGCGTAGAGGGCGAAGTCGGAGACCCAGAGCCGCCACCGACCGGTGGCCGGATCGGTGGCCCCGGCCACCAGGGGCAGGACCTCGGCCTCGGCCAGGTCGGGATGGCCGTCGAAGGTGTCGCGGAGTCGCTCCGCCGCCTCCTGGAGGGCGGCCGGGGTGACCTGGTCGGTCGTCGCCACGTCGGGATCGACGTGAACGGCGACCAGGGCGTCGAAGCGGTCCAGGATCTTGGCCTCGTTGACGGGCTGAACGTCGAGCAACACGTCGGGGGGCAGCCCGGAGGCGAACACGGCACCCCACATGGCGTCGACGGCCTCGTCGGAGGCGGTCCCCTCGGCGAACTCGGCCCGGACGGTGAACGACGTGTCCCGCGACACGCTGGAGGTGGCGATGGCGTCGGCGAAGACGATGGCCCCGGACCCCAGCTGATTGGACACCATGGCGTCGAGCCGCTCCGGATCGTCGGCCAGGTAGCGGCCGTTGACCACCACCTCGGGCGAGAGCACGGTCGGGAAACCCTCCCGGGGCAGCAGGACGGCGTAGGCCACCGCCCCCCACAGGGCGAGGGCGGCACAGACCGCCACCGTGAACCGGGGTCGGGAGGCGGCGACTCGCACGAACGACTGCAGCAACGGCTTCCACCCCATCAGGGCCGACCGAACCGGACCGACCAGATCGACCGGACCGTACCGGCCCGCGGACCTGCCCAACCTAGTGGCGGGGCGACGACCCCCGTCGGTCCGGGACCCTGTGCGGCCTCGGCCCGGCGGCGGTTCAGCCCCCGGCGGTGGCCGTGGTCCGCTCCTCGACCACCAGGCGCAGATCCACGGTGACCGACCGGTCGAGGGCGTCGGCCAGGGCTTCGGCCAGCGAGGCCGCGGTGGGGGCGCCGTCGGCCGGACCGATGATGGCGACGCCGACCACGCCCTCACCGACGTCGGTCCGCACCAGGCCGTAGTCGGGATGCTCGTCCAGCCATTCCTGCACGGTGTCGTCGACGGTTGCGGTCTCGAACAACTCGCCCGCCACCTGGGCCCCGTTGAGCAGAAGGGCCCCGATCACGAGGGCGGCGAGGGCCACGACGGCCGCCACCGCGGTCCGGACCCGGTGCTGGTTCTCGGCCACCTGGCGCACCGGGGTGACCCCGGTGACCACGAACGTCAGCCCACCCATCACCATGATGGCCAGCATGTTGGTGGCGAACAGGAGGAGGGCCCCGCTGGCCGCACCCAGGTCGCCCTGGGAGATGGCGATGCCGACCACGGTGAGGGGCGGGACGAGCGAGATGGCGATGGCCACCCCGGGCAGTGAGTCCGACACGTCGGGTCGGGACAAGCCGTAGGCGCCCGCCGCCCCGGCGGCCAGGGCCGTGATCATGTCGAGCATGGTGGGCGACGAGCGGGCCACGATCTGGGCGTTCGTGGCGGTGTCGACGGCGGCCGGGACGGTGAGCCCGAGGAAGATGCCGATGGTGATGGCGAAGACGATGCCCCCGGCCGCCACCAGAACGCTGCGGGCCAGCCGCCGGGGCCAGCCCATCACCAGCGAGATGGCGATACCCATGAGCGGTGACATCAGGGGGGCGATGAGCATGGCCCCGATGACGACCGCGGTCGAGTCGGTGATGACGCCCATGGAGGCGATGACCGAGGCGAAGCCCATGAGCACGAAGAACCGCACCACCCGCATGCGGACGGCGTCGCCCTCGTAGAGGATCTTGCCGTAGAGGGCCCGCCGATCCTGAGCCGCCTTGGGCCGATCGTCGAGCCACTGGTCGAGGTAGCGGGAAGCCGAGGCGTAGTCGGCCCGGCCCGCGGTCCGGCCGTCGAGGGCGGCCACCACCACCAGGGCCGAGAGGCCGATCCAGCCGACGGCGACCAGGGCCAGGGCGGCCCCGAACACCTCGCCCGGGAAGGCCAGCAGGAGGCCACCGAACCCGGCCACCGCCACCGACCGGGACAGGACCCAGGCCGTCGAACCCTCGTCCGAGGCGCCGTCGGTCGCTTCGTCCCGACGGCGGCCGATGACGCGGACGACGTCGCGTGCGGCCATCAGGATCAGGGCGGCCCCGATCAGGCGCCCGATGGTCGTCTCGGCCTGATCGGGGACGACGACCACGGCGGCGGCGACCACGAGCCCCACGGTGGTGGCCGCCGCCTCGACCAGACGCCGGGGACGGGCGGTGAGGGCCGACCAGGCGGCGGTGCCGAACAGGGTCATCGCCCCCAGCCCGATGAGCCGGGCCAGGATCCGGTCCGAGCGTTCGGGCCAGGTGATGATGGCCAGGCCGATGGCGATGCCCAACAGCGCCCTGACCACCACCGGTGATCGCAGTGCGGCCAAGTGGACGCCGGCCAGGTCGGGGGTGGCCTCGGTCTCGAGGTCGGCCAGCTCGTCCGAGTCGGGGCCGGACCCCGCCACCAGCTTGGCGTCGTCGGTCAGTGATTCCGGCTGGCTCATGGCACCCACCCACGCTCCACGTACCGCCCGGCCCCGTGCGGTGGCCCGATCGTAGCCCGGCCCCGACGAGGGCGCCCGGGCCCCGACAACCCCGGCCCGGCCCGGACCCCGACCGGTCCGGAGCATCGGCCCCGACCGGTCCCGGGGCGTCGACACCGGTTCCACACCGGGCCCGGCGACCCGGGCCGCACCCGGATTCTTTGGGTGAAGATGACCACTTTTCCGACGGAAGTGTTACCGTTCCGTGTCGTGGCGGAACAAGTTCCACGTATGGTGGGCGGAACACTACTCACCGCGGTCGCGGCCGTGATCTTCGCCGTTGTGCTCTTCGCGCTCGATGAGGATGACGGTGCCAACATCGAGGCGGTGGTCGATGATCGGCCACCGACCACGCTCGGGTCGGCCTCGGCCCCGACCAGCACGGTGGCCCCCGGGGCCGAGCAGCTCTCGACCGGCGCCGCCCGGCCGGGCGACTCCCTGCCCGACCTCGGAGCCTCGGCCCCCGCCGACGATCCCGAGGCCGCCGGCTCGGTGGTCTCGGCCGACGGGACCTCGTCGGTGACCGCCCCCGACCCGACGTCGGGCGACGACCCCACCGGGCCCGAGGACGACGAGGTGGCCAGCCCCCCCACGCTGCCGGCCCCCACCCCGACGGCGTCGACGTCGCCCTCCACCCCCTCCTCGTCGACCCCCGGCTCGTCCTCGCCGCCGGCCCCGTCGTCGGGCGGGCCCGCCACCGGCGGCACCCCGACACCGGGCCCCGGGACCGGGAGCGGGCCGCCCTCCGGCAACGGCTCCCCGGCGCCGTCCCCGACCCCGGCTCCGGTCGTGACCCAGCCGCCGGCCCCCGCCCCGGTGCGTCCCATCGCCCCGACCGAGAGCATGACGATCTTCGAACCGCTGCGGAACCGGCAGGAGAAGTTCAGTCGCTACGCCGACACCCCGTCGGCCCAGTTGCCGTTCGACGCGCTACTGGAAGGCCCGGTCCGCCCCGACAACGGCTCGGTCGGCGACGGCCAGTTCCGGGCCGCCTGCGAGTACTCCCACTTCGGCTACGACGACCCGATCGTCTTCCCCGGGGAGCCCGGGCGCTCCCACCTCCACATGTTCTTCGGCAACACCGAGACCAACGCCTTCACCACCACCGAGTCGTTGGTGAACCGGGGCGGCGGGACGTGCAACGGGTTCGAGCTGAACCGCTCGGCCTACTGGACCCCGGCCCTGCTCGACGGCAAGGGCAACATCGTCGTCCCGGACACGATCATCCTCTACTACAAGTCCAAGCAACCCCAGAACGCCCAGCGGATGCCCCAGGGGCTCCAGATGCTGGCCGGCAACCTCACCGGCCGGGACTTCACCGCCGACCAGGCCCTGCACTGGTCGTGCGGGGGCAGCGGCTCGTCGTACAACATCGGCAACCGCATCCCCAACTGCGGGGGCGACACGATCAACGCCACGATCATGTTCCCCAACTGCTGGGACGGTCGGAACCTCAGCTCCCCCGACCACGTGAGCCACATGACCCGGGTCCCCGAGGAACGGAACTGCCCCGCCTCCCACCCGGTCCGCCTGCCCCAGATCAGCATCCTGCTCTACTTCCCCGGCACGTCGTCGGTCGCCGGCTGGCACCTGTCGTCCGATGCCGAGCGAGGCGCCGGCACCGGGCCCGGGGCCAGCCTCCACGCCGACTGGTGGGGCGGATGGAACGATCGGGCCATGGACCTGTGGACCGACGGCTGCATCCGCCGGGCCCGGAACTGCTCGTTCGGCCAGACCGGCACCAGCAATCAGCTGGCCCAGCTCGGCCCCGGCAACAACTACAAGGGCAACAACTTCCTGCCCCTGCCGCCGGGCAGCTACCCCCGCTAGCCCGCCGGCCCCGGCGGGTCAGCAGCCCCGGCCCGACGATGGGCGACGGGGCACCGAGGGATCGACGACCTCGATGTGGACATGAGGCCACGACGGCTCGGCCGTCAGGGCGTCGATCTGGGAGCGGAAGGGGAAGGTGGTGGCGTGGTCGGCGATGGACTGCCCGGCCTCGACCCGCTGCCCGGCCCGGACCGACACCCCCTGCACGTGGAGGATCTTGACCTCGAGATCGGGGCGCCCGTCGGGGTTGATGACGACGAACCCGTCGCGATAGCGGCAGTAGAGGGTGTAGGCCCCGGCCCGGGCCACGGTCCCCGAGACGGGGGCGGTGATCACGGCGTCGGGGGCGACCACGATGTCGACCGCACCCCGAGGATCGGTCCCCCGGTTGCGGGTGGCCATGGTGGTGAGGCGGACCGGGCCGGGGGCGGGCTCCTGGGCCAGGGCCCCCGGATGGGTCGACTCGTGGAACCCGGCCCGCTCGATCACGGCGGCGGGCGCGCTCAGCGTGATCCCGGCCACCCGGGTCAGCGCACTGGTGCCGTCGTCGTCGACCACGTGCACCGACCGGTCGACGGCCCGGCCGTCGGGCCGACGACAACTGCGGGACGGCACCCCGTCCGACGGGTACCGGTGCCGGGTGGTGAACTCCGGGGCGGCGGCCACGTTGAGCACCATGCCACCCCGGGTCAGGGTCTCATCGGCCAACAAGCCCCGCCAGTAGGCGGCCCCGGCCGGGTCCGAGGCCCGGCCCAGGACGTTGCCGTACACCCGCTCGACGAAGGCGGCGTCGTCGAGTCGGCCGTAGCGATGGGCGAACTCGGGCGAGGCGGCGAAGGTCTGGGCGATGGTCTCCAGGCCGACGCAGCGGTCACGTTCCCCGATCCAGTACAGGGCCCCACCGGGGTCGGGCGATCGGTCGAAGAAGGCCCAGTACAGGCGGAAGAGCGTGGCATGATCCGCCGTCAGCTCCTCGTGGGCGGCGATCCGCTCGAACGACTCCTGCCCGTCCGGGTCGACGTCGAGCGCAGCCACCGGCGCCAACGCCGCGGCCGGACGGGCGGGTGCCGACCACGGCGTGGCCGGCACCGCGACCATGACCGACACCGCGATCGCCACGGCGACCACGGCCGCGATCGGGACCGCGACCGGACGGGCGGGCACACGGGACCGGGGGCGGGAGCGGCCGGGGGGGCGGGCGGTGGGGGGAGCCATCGGGTCCTCGTCGGCGCCGGGCGGCCTCGGTCAAGGACGGTGACCGAACCGTGAACCCTTCGTGTCCAGGCGGTGAATCTCGCCAAGGCGCCGTCCGACCGATCGGACCGGTGGCTTAGGGTTCGCGAGGAACCCGAGGGCGGATCCCGGACTGGTGAGGGAGTAGATGACCAGGCTCGTATCGGCACTGTTGGCCCTGCTGTTGGGGGCGGTCCTGATCGTGGCCATCCTCCTGTCGAGCGGGGTGTTCGACGACGAACCGGCGGCACAGGTCGTGGGGTTCTCGGGCTCGGAGAAGATCCCGTACCTGACCGACCCCCGGGTCGTCGAACGGCTGAACGAGCTGGGCTTCGAGCTCGACGTGCGCTCGGCGGGATCCCGTCAGATCGCCACCGAGACCGACCTCTCGACCGCCGACTTCGCCTTTCCCGCCGGCTCGCCGGCGGCGGACAAGATCCGGGCCGAGCGCAGCGCTGTCGCCACCTTCACCCCGTTCGTGACCCCCATGGTCGTGGCCTCGTGGCGCGAGGTGACCGACGGCCTGGTCGACGCCGGGGTCGCCACCGACCAGGGCGGGTGGCTCGAACTCGACACCGCCGCCTACCTGGACCTGTTCGACGCCGGCACCCGATGGAACGACATCGGGTTCGACTCCGACCGGCGGGTGCTGGTCACCTCGACCGACGTCCGCCGCTCGAACTCGGCCGCCATGTACCTGGCCCTGACCTCCTACGCCCGCAACGACGACACCACCGTGGCCGACCGGGCCACCGCCGACACCCTGCTGCCCGAGCTGAGCCCCCTGTTCCTGGAGCAGGGCTACTCGGCCAGCTCGACCCAGGGACCGTTCGACGCCTACCTGGTCCGGGGCCCGGGGGCCATCCCCATGGTGATGATCTACGAGGCCCAGTTCGTGGCCACCGCCGCCGCCGAGAACTCGGCCATCACCGACGACATGGTCATGCTGTACCCCCAGCCGACCCTGTTCACCACCCACACCCTGGTCGCCTTCACCGAGGAGGGCGAGGCCTTCGGTCAGGCGCTCGGTACCGATCCCCGGCTGATCGAGCTGGCCACCGAGTACGGGTTCCGGGCCGATGCCGCCGCCTTCGCCGAGTTCACCGCGGCCAACGGCCTCGACCTGCCGCCCTCGCTCACCAACACCATCGAGCCACCCCGCTACGAGATCCTGGAGCACCTCATCATGGCCATCGAGCAGGAGTACCAGCGGTGACGGCCCCGGCGACCGGCGCCGCCCCCGGACCCGCCGGCTGCGGACGGCCCTGGCGGCAGTCGTGGCCCTGCTCGTGTTCGGCTCGGGCCTGGCCGGGTGCGGCCTGACCGACGACACCGAGACGATGACGGTGCTGGCCGGGAGCGAGCTGCGCGACATCGAACCCCTGCTCGACGACCTGGCCGAGCGATCGGGCGTCCGCCTGGAGTTGACCTACACCGGCACCCTCACCGGGGCCGAACGGATCGTGGCGGGCGAGGACTTCGACCTGGCCTGGTTCTCCCACTCCAAGTACCTCGACCTGCTGGCCGCCGGTAGCGGTCGCATCCAGGCCTCGACCCCCATCATGCTGTCGCCGGTGACCATGGGTGTGCGGCGACCGGTGGCCCAGCAGCTCGGGTGGAGCGAGGGCTCCGACGTGGCCTGGGCCGACATCGCCGCCGCCTCGGCCGCCGGTGACCTCGACTTCGCCATGACCAATCCGGCCTCGTCCAACAGCGGCTTCACCGCCCTGGTGGCGGTGGCCACCGGGCTGGCCGACACCGGGGGCGCCATCACCGCTTCCGACGTCGACCAGCTCGACCTGACCGGGTTCTTCGCCGGCCAGCAACTGACGGCCGGCTCCTCGGGCTGGCTGGCCGACTCGTTCGCCTCCCCCGACGGGGCCGACCTCGACGCCATGGTCAACTACGAGTCGGTGCTGCTCAACCAGGACGACCTGGTGCTCGTCTACCCGACCGAGGGCGTGGTCACCGCCGACTACCCGCTGGTGCTGCTCGACGGCGACCGCAAGGAGGCCTACGACCGGCTGACGACGGCCCTGCTCGATCCCGAGTTCCAGGCCGACCTCGGTCGGACCACCCTGCGCCGTCCCGCCGTGCCCGGAGTCCCCGTCGACGATCGCATCCCGGACGTCCGCACCAGCGAGGTCCCGTTCCCGGCCACCCTCGACGCCATCGACGCCCTGCTGTTCTCCTACCTCGACGAGGCCCGGGCCCCGGCCCACACCTTCTATCTGCTCGACGTGTCGGGGTCGATGTCGGGCGCCCCGCTGGCCGAACTGCAGGGGGCCATGGCCAACCTGACCGGGCTCGACCAGTCGGTGACCGGACGCTTCGCCCGGTTCCGGCGGCGGGAGCGGATCACCATCATCCCCTTCTCCACCGGCGTCGAGTCGGCCACCACCTACGAGGTCAACGACGTGAGCCCCGGATCGGCCGACCTGGCCGCCATCCGGACCTCGGTCGACGCCCTGCTCGCCGGGGGCGACACCGCCATCTACGACGCCCTCGACCTGGCCTTCACCCAGGCCACGGCGGCCCGCCGGGAGGAGCCCGACCGCTACTACTCCATCGTGCTGCTCACCGACGGTCAGGCCACGGCCGGGTTGACCTACGACCAGTGGGTCCGCACCGACGCGGTCAAGTCCAACCGGGACGACCCCATCCGGACCTTCCCCATCCTCTTCGGCAACGCCGACGCCGAGGCCATGGCCGCGGTGGCCGAGGCCACCAGCGGCCGGGTGTTCGACGCCGAGGGCGATCTCAATTCCGTGTTCAAGACCATCCGCGGCTACCAGTGAACGCGGTGACCACACGACGATGAGCGACGCCCTGCCCTCCTCCTCCGGGTCCGGATC
Source organism: Acidimicrobiales bacterium (assembly GCA_965263455.1). GTDB lineage: Bacteria > Actinomycetota > Acidimicrobiia > Acidimicrobiales > SZUA-35 > CADEDH01. The sequence continues at coordinate 2,449,042 of CBDHHN010000004.1, read as the reverse complement.
CCGGGGCCCGGCCTGGCTGGCGTCGTGGTTCGTGTCGCCCAAGAACATGGCCGGCATGGCCCTGGCCACCGTCGGGGTGGTGCTGTTCATCACCGGCGTCATCGGCCCCGGCTGGCCCCTGATCGTCGTCGGCCTCTACGCCCTGGGGGCACTGGTGGCGCCGTTGTCGGCGGCTCAGCGGCGGAACCGGGACCAGCGCCGGGCCCTGCGCCAGGCCAAGGCGGCGCTGGCGGCGACGGTGGCCCGGGTCAACCAGCCTCACGAGCGGGCTCCCGACGAGGTCCGGCAGCTGGTGGCCGCCATCGAACGATCGGCCCTCGACGTGCTCGCCTCCCTCCCCGACCACGCCATCGCCGTGCGGACGGAGGTCACCCAGTTGGCCGGCCACTACCTGCCGGTCAGCGTGGCCAACTACCTGGCCGTGGCCGAGGGTCAACGGTCCCGGCCCGGCCCCGACGGGGTGTCACCCGACGTGCTGGTGGTGGGCCAACTCCGGTTGCTCGAGGGCGAGCTGACCGAGTTGGCCCGAGAGGCGAACGCCGGTCAGGTCGAGGAACTGGAACGGCACGGCCAGTTCCTCAACGCCCGGTTCTCCGACCCCCTGGAGTGGTGACGGTCACCGCCGCGGTCACTCAGCTTCCCACTCGTCCATCCGACGGGTGGCCCATGTCGGCACCGGGCACGAGACAGGCGGCGTTGGAGGCGCTCCTGCTGCGCGCCCCGATCGACCCCGGCCTCGGCACCACGCTGCTGTTCGGCTTCTCGGTCATCATGATCGCCCTCTCGATCGGGGTGCTGATCCTGATCGCCCAGACCCGACGGCGGGAGCAGGAGCTGCTCCACCGGCTCCGGCGACGCCAGGAACTCCTGCACTCCATCCTCGACGGCCTGCCCCTGGACATCGTCCGCAAGGACACCAACCACCGGATCCTCGACACCAACCAGCGGTTCCGGGACACGCTCCGGTGGTACGGGGTCGATATCGACCCCATCGGGCGCCGCATCGGTGAGCTGGGTCTCGACATCGGCGACCGCTGGCGAGACTGGGAACGCCAGGACCGCGAGGCCATGAGCGAGGGTGGCACCGTGGCCGAGGAGTACGCCATGGTCATGGCGACCGAGACCCGCTACCTCCGCTACGTCTGTTCGGCCATGGTGATCGAGGGCGAGGTCGTCGGGGTGCTCGGGGTTTCGCACGACGTGACCGACACCCGACGGGTCGAGACCGAGCTGGCCGACGCCCGACGCATGGAGTCGATCGGGCAGCTGTCGGCCGGCATCGCCCACGAGATCAACACCCCGGTCCAGTTCGTGTCGGACAACACCCGATTCCTGGCCGACACCTGGGGCGACGTTCTGGGTCTCATCGACACCATGCACGAGCTGGTGGCGCCCGACGCCCGGGACCGCTTCGACCAGTTGTTGGACCAGGTCGACCTGCCCTTCATCCGCGACGAGGTCCCGGCCGCCATCGAGCAGTCGAGCGACGGCCTCCACCGGGTCACCGAGATCGTCCGGGCCATGAAGGACTTCTCCCACCCCGGGCGTCAGCGGCAACCGACCGACCTCAACCAGCTGATCCGCTCCACCCTGACCGTGGCCCGCAACGAGTGGAAGTACGTGGCCGAGGTCCGGCTCGACCTGGACCGCAACCTTCCCCTGGTCCCGGTCGAGGCGGGACGGATCAACCAGGCGGTGCTCAACCTGGTGGTCAACGCGGCCCACGCCATCGCCGACGGTGGCGGGGCGGAGGACACGAAGGGACTGCTGACGGTGACCACCTCGGTCGTCGGCCCGCACGCCCGGATCGAGATCACCGACGACGGGGTGGGTATGACGCCCGAGGTCAGGGCGCGGATCTTCGACCGGTTCTTCACCACCAAGGAGGTCGGTCGGGGCACAGGTCAGGGTCTGGCCCTGGTCCACGACGTCGTGACCTCCCACGACGGCCGCGTCGACGTCGCGACCGAGCCGGGCCGAGGGACCACGTTCACCATCGACCTGCCCCTCGATGCGGCCGAGGGCGCATCGGTCCCGCCCTCGTCTTCGCCCTCGATGTCGACCGCGATGTCGACATCGGATCAGGAGCCGTCGAGGTAGACCCACCGACCGGCGAGGCGGACGAAGCGGCTGCGCTCGTGGAGCACGCCGGGACCGACCGTGGTCCGATACCGGGCCCGGAACTCGACGAGACCCTCGGCGTCGAGCGCACCGCCTCCCTCGGTCGCCATCACCTCCAGGCCGAGCCAGGTCATCCCCAGGTCGACCAGGGCCTCCGGTGGGCGGGTGTCGGGGTGCCACGAGGCGAGCAGGAAGCCGCCGTCGCCCCGGACGTGGGCCGAGTACCGGGCCCGCATCAGCGCCTCGGCCGTGGTCCCCAGCCCGGCGCCATCCCGATGGATCGGACCACAGCAACGGTCGTAGACCAGTCCGGATCCACACGGGCAGGTGTCGGCCGTCATGGGCCCGAGGCTACTGTCGCCCCGTCGGGCCGGCGTCGGCCCGGGCGGCCCCACGGGCCGACGAGAGCGGCGACGGCCGAAAGGTGAAGACATGACCACGCTCATCACCGGGGGAACCGGGTTCATCGGGGCCGAGATCGCCCGCCTGCTCATCGAGGCCGACGACACCGGGGGCGGCCCCCTCCACCTGGCCCAGCGCTCGTCCGACCTCGGCCGCCTCCACGACCTGGCCGACCACGTGGAACTGCACCACCTGGACCTGACCGACGGCGACGAGATCGAGCGGGTCGTGGGCACCGTCCGACCCACCCGGTTCTTCCATTTCGGGGCCATGCTCACCGGCCCGGGAGAGCAGGACCCCCAGACCCTGCTCCAGGCCAACGCCGTGGGCTTCATCCGGGCCATCGAGGCCGCCCGCCAGGCCGGCTGCGAGCAGCTCGTCTTCGCCTCCAGCATCGGCACCTACGGTCGGGACCTCGGCGACGGCCCCATCGACGACCTGACCCTCCAGCGGCCGGGCACCGCCTACGGGGTGACCAAGGTGTTCGGCGAGAACCTCGGCGCCTACTACGGCCAGAAGTACGGCCTCGACTTCCGCAGCCTCCGCTACCCGGCCATCGTCGGGCCCGGGGTCACGACCTGGAGTGTGGCCCAGTACACGAGCTGGATGATCGAGCGGTCGGCCCGGGGCGAGTCCTTCGCCGTGTGGCGCGAGCCGGAGGCCGTCATCGCCCTGCTCTACTACAAGGACGCGGCCAGGGCCGCGGTCGAGCTGGCGGCCGCCCCCCGGGACCGGATCCGCTCGATCAACTACCTGGTCGACGGACCCCGACCCACGCCCAGCGCCGGCGAGCTGGCCGAGGCCGTGCGCCGCCACCTGCCCGACGCCGACATCTCCTTCGAGCCCGACCCGTCCCTGCCGGGGGGCCACCCCGTCCGCCTCGACGACCGGGCCGCTCGGGACGAGTGGGGGTGGCAGCACCGCTTCGACGTCGACGACATGATCACCGACATCATCGCCGCCGTCTCCTGACCGCGGCCGGCGCGTCGTGCCCACGGTCGGCCGGGGCGCCGCCCGGCGCCGACGGCATCGAGGTCAGCCGGCGTCGGCGCTGGACCCCGGTGCGACGGTGGGATCGGGGGTCGGATCCACGACCGGCTCGGGGCCGCCGGAGAACAGTCCGTCGAGAAACACTCCGATGCTGGTGCCGAGTTCGCCCAACCAGCCGAAGAAGGCCCGGGCCTGGGGGCCGGCCGCCTCGGGGTTGGTGAGGACGAAGAACACGAAGAAGGCCGCCAGCACCCACACCAGTCGATGGTTCATGATCGGCCCGCTTCCCGACTTCTGCCCTGCCCGCCGGTCCAGTATCGGGGCTGGTGTCGGCTTCCAGGGGGATGCCTCGGCCATCTAGCCTCGTCGGCCATGCCACCCACGCGACCGAAGCCACCGATGCCGGCCGACGCCGCCCGCCCCGTTCCCCCCGAACTCGACGCCCTCGTGGTCGGCGCCGGCTTCAACGGCCTCTACCAGCTGCACGAGCTGCGGCGGCGGGGCCACCGGGTCCATCTGGTCGAGGCCAACGAGGGCCCGGGCGGGGTCTGGTGGGCCAACCGGTACCCCGGGGTCCGGGTCGACTCCCACATCCCCAACTACGAGTTCTCCCTGGAGGAGGTGTGGCGGGACTGGAACTGGAGCGAGCGGTTCCCCAGCGGCCCCGACCTGCGCCGCTACTTCCGCCACGTGACCGACGTCCTCGACCTCGACCGCGACAGCAGCTATCGGACCCGGGTCACCGCCGCCCGGTTCGACGAGGACGCCCGCCGGTGGTCGGTCACCGTCGAGGGCGAAGGGGGACACGAGCACCGGGTCGATACCCGCTTCCTGCTGCTGTGCACCGGCTTCGCCTCCAAACCCCACGTGCCCGATCTGCCCGGCCTCGACCGCTTCACCGGACCCTGCCACCACACCGGCCGATGGCCCGGCGACCTCGACCTGGCCGGCCAGCGGGTGGGCGTGATCGGAACCGGGGCCAGCGGCGTCCAGGTCGTCCAGGAGGCGGCGCCGGTTGCGGCCTCGGTCACGGTGTTCCAGCGCACGCCGGTCACCGCCCTTCCCATGCAGCAACGGACCTTCACCCCGGCCCAACACGACGCCTACAAGGCCCGCTACCCCGAGATGTTCGCCGCCCGCAACCGTCCGCCCGGTTCCATGCACGACGTGGTCCGCCGGGGGCGCTCGGCCCTGGCCGCCACCGAGGCCGAGCGGGAGGCCGTGTTCAACGAGGCCTGGGACGAGGGCGGCTTCCACTTCTGGGTCGGGACCTTCGCCGACGTCGGCACCGACGAGGCGGCGGCCCGCCTGGCCTACGACTTCTGGCGGGAACGGGTGTGGGCCCGCATCGACGACCCGGCCGTGGCCGAGATCCTGGCCCCGGTCGAACCGCCCTACCCGTTCGGGACCAAGCGACCCTCGCTGGAGCAGACCTACTACGACTGCTTCAACCGGCCGACGGTGGACGTCGTCGACCTGCGGGCCACCCCGATCGACACCATCACCCCGACCGGCATCCGTTGCGCCCGGCATCCGGGCGCCGACCCGTCCGAGGGTCCCGGGACCGGAACGGCCGAGCCCGAACTGGACGAGTACGAACTGGACGTGATCGTCCTGGCCACCGGGTTCGACGCCAATACCGGCGGCCTGACCGACATCGACCTGGTCGGCACCGACGGTCGGACCCTGGCCCAACACTGGGTGGACGGGGTCGAGACCATCCTCGGCCTGACCGTGGTCGGCTTCCCCAACCTTCTGCTGCTCTACGGACCCCAGAGCCCGACCGCCTTCTGCAACGGCCCGACCTGCGCCGAACTGCAGGGGGACTGGATGGCCGACCTCCTCGACCACCTGCGGGACCGGGGCCTGACCCGGATCGAGGGCACGGCCGAGGCCAGCCGGGCCTGGACCCGGCATCTGGAGGAGGTGGCCGACGCCGCGCTGCTGGGCAAGACCGATTCCTGGTACATGGCGGCCAACGTTCCCGGCAAGCGCCGCCAGCTGCTCAACTACCCGAACTCCGACGCCTACCTGAAGACCCTGGCCGAGTGCGCGGCCGCCGGCTACGACCGCTTCGTCCTGGCCTGAGGCCGGCGCCCCACCGGGCCGGCCTGAGCTGCACCGTCGGCCCCTCGGATTCGGGCTCATGACTTGGGTCACGTCGGCCGATGATTGTTATCATTGCTAATTAGCATGGGTAACGAAATGACCGCCGCCCCCTCATCACCGACCGTGACACCACCCGGCTCCCTCGAGCCCGACGACGTCGTCCGCCTGCGCCTGGCCTTGGCCCGACTGGCCCGCCAGCAGCGACGGGTCGACCCCACCGGCCTCACCCCGTCGCAGCAGTCGGCCCTCGCCGTCATCGACCGCGACGGACCCCTGCCCCTGGGCGAGGTGGCCCGGCTGGAGAACGTGGCCCCGCCCACCATCACCCGCATCGTGACCAAGCTGGAGCAACAGGGCCTGGTGGCCCGGACCCCCGACCCCAGCGACGGGCGCCGGGCCCTGGTGTCGCTGACCGACACCGGCCGCCAGCGCATGCAGGAGACCCGCGAGCGACGGAACCAGTGGCTGGCGGCCAAGTTGGCCGCCCTCGGCCCGGACGACGTCGCCGACCTCCGGCGTCTCATCGATCCGTTGGAACGGTTGGTCTCGGCCCGGCCCCTGGCCGAGCCCGAGGGGGCACCGACCAGGAGACCCCGACCATGACGGCCACCCTGCAAACCCTACGCCACGCCGGACACGAGACGTTCCGGTCCCTCGGCGTCCGCAACTTCCGACTCTTCTTCCTCGGCCAGCTCATCAGCATGGTCGGCACCTGGATGCACTCGGTGGCCCTGATCTGGGTCGTGCTCCGACTCACCGACTCCGGGGTCGCCCTGGGCCTGGTGGGCTCCATGCAGTTCCTGCCCACCCTCTTCCTCGGGGCCTGGGGTGGCGTCCTGGCCGACCGGCTCGACCGACGCCGATTCCTGCTCCTGAATCAGGTCGGCCTGGCCGCGGTGGCCGTCCTGTTCGCCGCCCTCATGGCCACCGACCAGCTGACGTTGACCCTCATCTACGGCCTGTCGGCCCTGGGCGGGATCATGACGGCCGTCAGCAACGCCAGCCGTCGGGTCCTGGTCACCGACCTGGTCGAGACCGACGAGGCGGCCAACGCCGTGGCCCTCCACGCCGCCATGATGACGTCGTCCCGGGTCGTGGGCCCGGCCCTGGCCGGCGTGCTCATCACCACCGTCGGCGTGGGCTGGGTGTTCACGGTCAACGCCGTCAGCTACATCGCCATCATCGGCGCCCTCCTCGCCATGGACACCTCGGCCATCCGCCCCGGACCCCGCCTGGCCCGCCAGTCGGGCCAACTCATGGACGGGCTCCGCTACACCTGGGCCACCACAAGCCTCCGCCACGCCATCCTCATGCTGGCCGTGGTCGGGACGCTGGCCTTCGAATACCAGGTGTCGCTGCCGCTGCTGGCCGAACGGTCGCTGGGCGCCGGCGCCGGCGGCTTCACCCTGTTGTTCTCGTTCATGAGCGTGGGGTCGGTGCTGGGGGCGTTGGCCATGGCCCGGCTCAACACGGTCGACGTCGGCTTCCTGGTCCGATCGGCCTGGGGCCTCGTGGTCTCGACCCTGTTCCTGTCGGTGGCCCCCAACCTGGCGGTGGCCACCATCGGGGCCGTCCTGGTCGGGACGACCACGATCCTGCTCGTCTCGGGCACGAACGCCCTGATCCAGATCCAGGCGGCGGAGGAGATGCGGGGTCGGGTCCTGGCCCTCACCTCGGTGGTGTTCCTGGGTTCGACCCCGATCGGCGGCCCTCTGATCGGGGCCGTGATCGAGGCGACCGGTCCCCGTTCGGGCCTGCTGGTGGGCGCCGCCGCCACCGCCATGGTGGCCATCTGGATCGGGGGGCGGGCCGAACGATGACCACCACCGAACCTCCTCGCCCGGGGGTCGACGCCGGCCCCGACGACCTTCCCTCCGACCAGCCCCGCCCCTTCTGGGGATGGCGGGTGGTGGTGGCCGGGGCCTTGGCCCAGACCCTGCTGGCCGGGCTCGTCCAACACGCCTTCACCAACTACGCCGTCCTCCTGCGGGAGGAGTTCGGCTGGAGCACGACCCTCATCGCCGCCGCCTTCGCCATGAACCGGTTGGAGACGGGCCTCCTCGGACCGCTCCAGGGTTGGCTCCTGGATCGCTTCGGCCCCCGGTTCGTGACCCGGGTCGGGGCCGTCCTGGTCTGGATCGGGCTGATGCTGTTCTCCACCATCTCCAACGCCTTCCAGTTCTTCGCCTACTTCCTGATCATCTCCATCGGGGCCAGCCTGGCCGGCTTCATCACCGTGGTGACGGCCGTCGTCCAGTGGTTCGAGCGGCGCCGTTCCACGGCCCTGGCCCTGGCTCAGGCCGGTTTCCCGGTGGGCGGGATCCTGACGCCGGTGGTGGTGTTGTCGCTCACCAACTTCGGTTGGCGGGCCACCGCCTTCGGGTCGGCCTGGATCGTGCTGGTGGCGGTGCTGGCGCTGTCGTTCCACCTGTACGGGGATCCGGCCTCGGTGGGCCAGGAGGTCGACGGCGGCCCCCTCCCCGCCCCGGAGCCCGATACCGACGGCTCGACCGCCGACAGACCGGGGAACGGCAACGGGCGGGGCGCGCCCCGGGGCTCGTACTCCCCCGAGCGGGACTTCACCCTGGCCGAGGCGGTCCGGACCCGATCGTTCTGGATGCTCAACCTGGGCCATGCCACGGCGTTGCTGGTGGTGGGCTCGGTCATGGCCCACCTGTCGATCTATCTGACCGAGGAGCAGGGCTTCACCCTGGAGGTGGCGGCCCTGGTCGGCACCGGCCTGGTGCTGGCCCAGTTCGTGGGCCAGGCCGCCGGGGGCTGGTTCGGCGACCGCTGGTCGAAGCAGTACATGGTGGTGGCGGCCATGATCGGCCACGTCATCGGGATGCTGCTGTTCACCTTCGCCACCGCGCCGTGGATGATCTGGGCCTTCGTGCCCTTCCACGGCGTGGCCTGGGGTATCCGGGGTCCCCTGATGCAGGCCATGCGGGCCGACTACTTCGGGGCCGGATCCTTCGGCCGGATCATGGGCTGGTCGACCATGATCATGATGTTGGGGACCATGGCCGGGCCGCTCGTCGTCGGCTTCCTCCGTGATCTGACCGGCACCTACACCCTGGGACTGGCCGTGGTCACGGCCGGGGCCAGTCTGGCCATCGGCTTCTTCCTCCTGGCCGGACGACCCGAGCTGCCCGACGCGGCGCCGACACCGGATCCCGCCGCCCGCTAGCACGGGCCAGGCCCCGCGCTGCGATACTGAGCGCCGTGCGTGGACCCTGGCTACCCCTGGTGGCGGCGGGCCTGGGGCTGGTCCTCCTGGCCGCAGCCTGCAGCGATGATCCGACGGCCACGGCCGGACCCGACGCCCCGGCTCCGGCCTCCGGCCAGGCGGACGGAGGTGACACCGACCACGCCGAGGCGCCGGACGACAGCGAGAACGACAGCGAGAACGACGGCGAGAAGGCCGGCGAGAACGAGACCGGCTCCGAGGGCGACCGTACGGCGGCGGAGGCGGGACCGACTCCCGTCGAGGTGACCGTGGGGTTCGCGGCGCTGCGGGCCGACGGCAACCGGGTCCTGGCCGGGGCCGGCGCCCTGGGCCGGGTGGAACCGGTCGATGTCGCCGTACCCGGCGAGCCGGTGCTGGTACTCCCGGTGACCGGCGGTCCCGATGGCGCCGGCGTCACCGTCGACACCGACGGGGGGCCCGGGGGCCTCTGGTATGTCGAACTGGCCGACGGCCGAGGTCTCCTCGTCGACCCCGACGCCGACCCCGGCCCACGTGTCGTGGGCGACGCCATCGCCGTGCCGCCTCCCACCGTCGACGGGTTCGACGATCCTCTGCCCGACGGGATCGTGGTCGAGGCCGAGGGTCGGGCCGTGGCCCTGGTCGGCCCGACCGACCGCTATCCCCACGGCGCCCTGGGCGACCGGATCGAGGCCTCGGCCATCGAGGTGCTGGGGCCCGGGCCGGATGACCGCCTCCGGTTCGGCCCGGACGAGCCCTCGGTCATCGAGGGCATCTCGTCGGTGGTGGCCGACGCCACCGGCGACGGGACGCCGGAGATCCTGGTCACCCACAGCAACGCCGACGAGGGGGCGTGGCTGGCCCTGTGGTCGCTCGATGGCGAGCTGGTGGCGGAGTCGGTGTCGATCGGCCTGGGCAACCGGTGGCGCAATCAGTTGGCCATCGCTCCGGTCGGGCCCGAGGGTGAGATCGAGGTGATCGACGTCCGCACCCCGCACCTCGGGGGCACGGTCCAGTACTTCCGGGTCGAGGGCGACAAGCTGGCCCGGGTCGCCACCCGGACCGGGTTCACCAGCCATCGGATCGGAAGCCGCAACCTCGATCTGGGCGTGGTCATCGACGGCGACGGCGACGGTCGACTCGACGTGGTCGTGCCCACCGACGCCCGGGACGAGCTCGGCGTGTTGACCAGGGTCGACCAGGCCTCGTCGGAGACCGGGGCGGCGGTGGACATCGTGGCCTCGGTGGCCCTCCCCGGCCGGCTCACGACCAACATCGGCATAGCCCCAGCCCCGGCCCCAGCCCCCGATCAGGACGCCGACGGCGACGGCGGTCCGGAGCCCGGTCTGGTGGTGGCGGTCGGGACCGACGAGGAGGTCGTCCGGTTCTGGCTCCCGCCCGAGGCGGGCTGACGGGCGGAGTGCGGACGCGAGTCCTCCGGCCTGGTGCGGCGGTACCAGGCCGGACGTCGGACCGGGCTGCCCGCGCCAACGGACCCGATCACGATCTCACGGGGGTCAGACGGTCTGAGGACCCCGGATGAGGCGACCGGGCAGGGCCCCGGTCGGCGAACCGTGGCGGGCGATGATCTCGCCCCGCTTCACGGTCAGGTCGTAGCCCTCGGCCCGCTGGATGAGGCGACGCCCCCCGGCCGGGAGGTCGTAGGCCATCTCCGGGGCCCGGAGGGTGAGGTTGTCGAAGTCGATGACGTTCACGTCGGCCAACATGCCCGGCTCCAAGGTGCCCCGGTCGTCGAGGCCGAGCAGGCGGGCGGTGTCGCGACACTGGCGTTGCACCACCCACTCCACGCTCAGGCCCTCGGCCCCGTTGCGGGCCCGATCCCGGGCCCAGTGGGTCAGCATGAAGGTGGGGAAGCTGGCGTCGCAGATGACCCCACAGTGGGCGCCGCCGTCCGACAAGCCGGGCACGGTGCCCTCGGCCGTGTTCATCTCGCGGACGACGTCGAGGTTGCCCTGGCTGAAGTTGGTCAGGGGGAACAGGAGGAGTTCCCGGCCGTCCCGCTCCAGCAGGAGGTCGTAGGTCAGCTCGACCGGGGCCACCCCCAGAGCCTCGGCCCGGGCCTGGATGCTGTCCTCGGGGCCGGGCTCGTAGTCGGGCGGATCACCCAGGGGGAACATCTTGTGGAACGACTGCGCCACCCGGCCCGACATCCCGTGGGTACGGGAGGCGTGCTCGGCGATCAGGGTGGCCCGCATCCCGGGCTCCCGCATCCGGGCCACCCGCTCGTCCAGCGGCAGATCGGCCAACTCCGAGCGGTAGGTGGGACAGGTGATGAACGGATGCAGCGACGACTGAAGGCCGAGGAGGAGGCTGATGGGGCGGCTGGCCACCTGGGCCGTGAGGTCGATGCCCTTGGCTCGGGCGGCCTGGATCCGGCCCAGGATCTCCCGCCACCGTTCGGGTGACCGGTCGTCCTGGGCCAACAGGATCGACATCGGCCCGTTGGCGTGGGCCGCCATGCCCTCGATGATCTCGAACTCCTCGTCGAGGTCGACGAAGTCCGAAACGATCTCGAGGTGACCGAAGCCGGCGTCGACCAGGGCCTCGGAGATGCCCCACAGTTCGGTCGGGGCGTTGGTCAGCGTGGGGATCTGGTTGCCCTGCTTGTCCCGGTGGTTGACCGTGCGGGACGTGGTGAAGCCCAGGGCTCCGGCCCGCAGAGCCTCCAGGGTCAGGGCCCGCATGGTCGCCACCTCGTCGACGGTGGCGGGCTCGGTGTGGTCCCGGCCCCGGTCGCCCATGACGTAGACCCGTAGGGCGGAGTGGGGAACCTGGGTCCCGATGTCGATGGCGTGGGGGGCGGCGTCGATGGCGTCGAGATACTCGGGGAACGACTCCCAGGTGAAGTCGACGCCCTCCGACAGAGCCGCACCCGGGATGTCCTCCACCCCCTCCATGACGCTGATGAGGAAGTCGTGGCGATCGGGGCGAACCGGGGCGAACCCGACGCCACAGTTGCCCATGACGATGGTGGTGACCCCGTGCCAGGACGAGGGGGTGATCTCGGGGTCCCACACGACCTGGCCGTCGTAGTGGGTGTGGATGTCGACGAAGCCGGGGGTGACCAGCCGCCCCTCGGCGTCGACCTCGTTCCGCCCCCGATCGGGGACGTCGCCGACGGCCGTGATGCGCTCGCCGTCGATGGCCACGTCGGCGGGCCGGGGCGCGGCCCCCGTCCCGTCGACCACGGTGCCGTTGCGGATGACCAGATCGTGCACGATCGTCTCCTGACGCTGGTGCGGGCCGTCGGCGTCCGCCCGGGCGCCGACGGGGCGTAGCCCGATGCTAGGCCGGGGACGGGGTCCGAATCGAAACGACGCCGCCGCGGCGAGATCCCGTCGCAGGCGTCGGTCGCCCCGGCGCCGGGCTCCGCAGGCGCCAGACCAGGTCGTACGGCTTCACCGGGCGGCCCTCTCCGGTTCAATCGCGGTTCCGCCATGGTTCTTCATCCCTGTCAGAGCTGTTCACCCCTGTCTCGTAGCTTCGCCCTCGCGGGCACCCGGCGGCCCCACGGGGCGGGCCGGGCCATGGGTCAGGAACAAACCACGCCGGGACCGGTCACCTTGGTCGAGAGCGGCGTCGATGAAAGGTGAACCATGACGATGAGAAAGGCGCTGGCCGTCGCGCTGGCAGCCGTGCTGGCGATGGGAATCGCCACGGCGGCCGGAGCGGCCGACCACGAGAAGCCGGAACTGATCCGGCGGGCCGTCCTCCCGGCCGACACGTTCGCCGAGGGTCCCACCTCGGGCCAGTACCTGGGTGGGAGCGAGTTCAACGGCATCTCCGTGCCGTTCGAGAACGCCCAGCCGGTGCAGGGTGTCTCGGCCATCTCCAAGAACCGGGACGGCACCTACTGGGCCATGTCCGACAACGGCTTCGGTGCCCTGGAGAACTCGGCCGACTACAACCTGCGGCTCTACCTGATCAAGCCCAACTTCGAGACCAGCCGGGGCGGTGACGGCGACATCGAGGTGCTCGACTTCCTCGACCTGGCCGATCCCGAGGGGTACATCCCCTGGACCATCGTCAACGAGTTCACCGATGAGCGGATCCTGACCGGCGCCGACTTCGACATCGAGTCGATCCAGATCAGCGCCTCCGGCAACGAGATCTGGATCGGTGACGAGTTCGGCCCGTTCCTGCTGCACTTCGGCAAGGACGGCAAGCTGAAGGAAGCCCCCATCCCGCTGCCCGACTTCGAGAACGGCGGCGAGCTCCGGGCCCCCCAGAACCCTCAGAACGAGGAGAGCTCGACGGTCCGGGTGATGAACGCCGTTCGCACCCACGCCCAGCTCAACGGCAACACCAAGGCCCCGGTGGTCTCGCCCTGGCACGTCATGATCGACGACGGCGACCTCACCACCAACGTCGGCACCCGTGAGAACGCCGCCGACTTCGGTCTGGACCCGGCCTCGTCGGAGATCCACAACATCCGCAGCATCAAGCGGGCCGGCTATCCCTTCGTGCCCTACACCATCAACGATGCTCCCCGGATGACCGAGCTGTTCGACCTCGACGTCGACGGCATCATCTCCGACAGCCCCGACGTCCTCTACGAGGCGGTGGCCGCCTACGACGCCGACGGCGACGGCACCCCCGGCGACTGGATCCTGGCCGACGGCCGGATCGACGCCTCCCAGATCGACGCCCAGGGTCACCGCGGCGCCCGCAACCTGCGGCCCGAGAACACCCTGCCCTCGATGGAGGCCGCCCTCGACTACCTCATGACCACGCTCGAGACCGACACCGGTGTGTCGTCCGACGGCGTGTCGATCCTGGACCACGATCCGGCCATCGAGTCGTCGAAGTGCCGCAAGGCCGACGGCAGCGCCTACGAGGAGGACGACGAGGTCTTCGTGCGGGACCTGACGGCGGCCGAGATCCAGGCCACCTTCATCTGCGACAAGATCCTGAGCGGTCGTCCCGACCAGACCAACGACCTGAGCCTGTCGCCGGTCTCGGTGGCCTTCGCCGCCGATCAGGGTCTCATCGATCCCTATGTGATGCCGACGGTCTCGCAGCTGTTCGACTTCGTCGTCTTCTACGAGGCGTACTACCGCACCGGCGCCGGTTCGTCCGAGGCCGGGGCCGAGGCCAAGGCCGACAACGCGGCCGAGATCCGGTACAACATCGAGACCAAGATCAACCCCCGGGCCGAGTTCGCCGCCCGAACCCTGGAACCCCAGGCCTTCGTCGACGCCCTGGCCGGCACCATCGCCGCCTACGGCTACGAGGACCGGGCCGACATCCAGAGCTTCGACTGGCGCTCGCTGCTGCTCGTCCACGAGCAGTACCCGCAGATCCGGACCGTGTTCCTCTTCGGAGACTTCCCCAAGACCAACGTCGGGGGCGACGGCACCAACCTGCAGGACGAGGACGGGGCCAACACCCCGTGGCTGGCCGGGCTCTACTGGCCCTACCGGGTGACCACCCTGACCGAGCCGTTCGAGGTCCGGGGCAGCGGCGGCTTCGAGGGCATGGCCATGTCGAAGAACAGCCGGTACCTGTACCCGCTCCTGGAGCGGCCGCTCAACACCTCGTCCGAGCGTGAGCTGCTGATCCACGAGTTCGACACCAAGACCGGCGAGTACACCGGCGACGTGTGGACCTACCCGCTCAACGACCGGGGCAGCGCCATCGGCGACTTCATCCTGTACGACAAGGAGAACGGCCTGATCATCGAGCGGGACGGTTCCCAGGGCAACCTCGACGGCTTCAAGAAGGTGTACCACGTGCACCTGGGCGAGCCGGGCACGGAGGTCACCAAGACCGAGGTCGTCGACCTGCTCGACATCGCCGACCCCCAGGGGATCTCGCTGCCGGCCGAGCCCGGCGACGTGGGCCTGGGCGATCCGTTCGCCTTCCCCTTCGTGACCATCGAGTCGGTCATCTTCTACAACCGGACCACGATCGGCATCCTGAACGACAACAACTACCCGTTCAGCATCGGTCGTCACGTGGGTCAGGGCGAGCCCGATGACAACGAGTTCATCGTGATCCGCCTCCCGGAGCGTCTGCCCACCCGATGAGGGCCGGGCCACCGGGCCCGTAACCAACGGTTGACAAGACACTGAACCGGCCGGGGCCGGGGCGGGGTCCGCGATGGCGGATCCTCCCCGGCCCCGGTTGCATCCGGATCACGCAGCGACGACGAAGAACGTGGTAGGCCCTTGAGCCACCGCCCCCTCCCGCCCCCGAGGTCCGATGTTCATCGCCCTACGCGAACTCCGCCGCTCGATCGGTCGGTTCCTGCTCCTGACCGGGGCGGTGGCCCTCCTGGTCCTCCTGCTGCTGTTCTTCCAGTCGGTGGCCGGAGCCCTGACCCTGGGCATCACGGGCGGAGTCGAGAACAACAGTGCCGACGTGCTCGTCTACAGCGACCGGGCCCGTCAGAACCCGGCCGCCAGCTTCCTGTCGGCCGACGCCGCACCGGCCGTGGCCCGGGTGGCAGGGGTGGGCCGGGTGGCCGAGGTGGGCCGGGCCACGGTCGGGGCCGCCGTTCCCGTGCGTGGGCCCAGCGCCGAGGAGGCCACGGCGGAGGGGGAGGCCGGCGAGGACGTGGTCGTCGTGGGCCTCGGCGACCTGTCGTTCGGGGGTCCCGACCGGCTCGACGAGGGCCGCCGGGCCGAAACCGACGGGGAGGCCGTGTTCAGCGGCTCCAGCCTGTCCGACGGCTTCGAGGTTGGTGACGTGGTGCTGGTCGAGGGGGTGGAGCTGACCGTGGTCGGCCGCTCCGACGACGCCGCCTTCGACGTCAGCCCCACCTTCTACGTCCCGACGGCGGCGCTGGCCGAGATCGTGACCAGTCGGGCCGGTGCCCCGGTCGACGCCCCGATCTCGTGGCTGGCGGTGGAGGCGGCCGACGGCGTCGACCCCGCCGACGTGGCGGCCGAGGTCAACGCCCTCGGCTTCACCGGCCCCGACGGCGCCGGCATCGAGGCCCTGGAACGGTCGGCGGCGGCCGGGGCCCTACCCGGGGCCGACCAGATCACCCAGTCGTTCGGGATCCTCTACCTGCTGTTGTTCATCGTCGTCACCATCGTGACCGGTGTCTTCTTCCTCATCCTCACCGTCCAGAAGCAGCGCAGCCTGGTCCTGCTGCGGGCGGTGGGAGCGAGCCGGTGGGACGTGGTGAAGCCGGTCCTGGCCCAGGTCGCCATCGTCGTCCTCGGGGGCTGTGCGGTGGGGGTGGCGGCCGCCGCCGGGCTGTTGCGACTGGCCCAGGACGTCTTCGGGTCGAGCCTCGACCCCCGGACGACGGTGGCCACCGTGGCCTTCCTGTTCGTGCTCGCCATCCTGGCCTCGCTCGGCGCCATCCGCCGCGTCCTGGCCATCGACCCCCTCGAAGCCACCACCAGCGGGACCATCTGATGTCGATCGCCCTCAAGGAGCTGCTGCGTCAGCCCCAGAAGTTCTCGGCCGTGGGCGTCGCCCTGACCCTGATGGTGGTGCTGCTCACCGTGCTCGGGGGGTTCCTGGACGGGCTGGAGCTGAGCCAGACCGGGGCCTACCGGGCCCACGACGGCCTGGTCCTGGTGTTCGACGAGGACGCCGAGCGCCAGCTGGGCCGGTCGCGGGTCCCGACCGGGGCCGTCGACGAGCTCGCGGCCCTGGCCTCGGTCGACGCCGCGGGCCGGGTCAACGCCACCTTCACCGTGGCCGGGCCAGCCGGCACCGACACCGCCGACGGGCTGGAGGACGTGGCCCTGTTCGGCTACGACCTGGCCACCGGGCCCCTCCCGACGCCGCCGGCGGCCGGGGAGGCCGTGGTCGACGCCCAACTCCGGCGGGTGGCCGGGATCGACGTGGGCGACACCCTGGCGGTGGGGGCGACGGCCGAGCCGCTCACGGTCACGGCCGTTGTCGACGACCTGACCAACGGCGCCCCCACGGTCTGGGTCGGAGCCGACGACTGGACCCGGCTGGTGGCCTCGGCCAACCCCACCGCCGTCCTCCCCGAGGACACGGCCCAGCTGCTGGTGCTCCGTCCGGCGGACGGAGCAGATGCCGCCGACGTGGTGGCCGCCGTCACCACCGACGGACCTGGCGGCCTCGACCCCGTCACCGCCAACCAGGCCATCGAGGCCCTCGACGTGGTCCAGCAGCAGTCGTCCACCTTCACCGGCATCATCTACACCACCCTCATCATCACGCTCCTGGTGGTGGCCCTGTTCTTCGCCCTCATCACCCTCGAACGGGTCGGCCTCTACGCCGTGCTCAAGGCGCTGGGTGCCCGCACCAGTGAGCTGCTGCTCGGGGTCTCGGCCCAGGCCGTGGTCATCAGCCTCGGCGCCCTGGCCCTCGGCATCGCCCTCAGCTTCGTGTTCGTCAGCCTCCTCCCGCCCGAGCTGCCGCTCCGGATCGAACCGGCCCGGGTGGCCCAGATCGCCGGCGGCGTGTTGATCACCGCCGTCCTCGGAAGCCTGTTCACCGCCCGCCGCCTACTGCGCATCGACCCGGCCGAATCGATCGGATGACCCCATGACCTCGTCCCCCACCACCTCGTCCCCCACCACCTCGTCCCCCACGTCCCCCTCCGCCTCGCCCTCGGGATCGACCCCGCTCGACGGGTCGACCCCGGCCGTGGCCCTGCACCAGGTGTCGAAGATCTACGGGACCGACGATCAGCAGGTCCGGGCCCTCGACGAGGTCGACCTCCAGGTCGGCAGCGACGAGATGCTGGTGCTCATCGGCCCTTCGGGCTCGGGCAAGACGACGCTGCTGACCGTGGCCGGTGCCCTCCTCCGACCCACGTCGGGCACCGTCGAGGTCGGGGGCGAGGCCATCAACGACCTCTCGGAACGGGATCAGGCCCGGTTCCGGCGGGACAGGATCGGCTTCGTGTTCCAGTCGGTGAACCTGGTGCCGTTCCTCACCGCCCGGGAGAACCTGCTGGCCGTCCGTCAACTGGGCGGCGGACGGATCAACGCCGAGGCCCGGTCCCGGGCCGACCAGCTCCTGGAGGAGCTGTCCCTGGCCGACCGGGCCGGAAACCTCCCGTCCCAGCTCTCGGGGGGCCAGAAGCAGCGGGTGGCCATCGGCCGGGCCCTGATGAACGACCCGGCTCTCGTCCTGATCGACGAGCCGACGTCGGCCCTCGACTCGACCCTGGGTCAGCAGGTCATGGAGCTCTTGCACCGCGAGATCAAGGCCCGAGGGGTGGCCGCCATCGTCGTCACCCACGACGAGCGGGTGATCGACTTCGGCGACCGCACGGTCGAGATCGTCGACGGCGCCCTCCGACCCTGACCCGACCGGACCGCCGATCGACGGGACCGATGGACCGCGGGTGGCGAGCGGTGGTTGACTGACGGCCATGAGCGCCATCGACCGGCCCGACGTCGTCCTGATCATGACCGACCAGGAGCGTGCCGCCCCGCCCTATGAGACCGATGAGCTCCGGGCCTGGCGGGATCGGGTGCTGGTCGGGCGCCGCTGGTTCGACGAGCACGCCGTGACCTTCGAGCGCCACTACACGGGCTCGGTGGCCTGCGTCCCCGCTCGGCCCACGCTGTTCACCGGCCACTACCCCGACGTCCACGGCGTGACCCAGACCGACGGCCTGGGCAAGGACGCCGACGACTCCCGCATGCGGTGGCTCCAACCCGACGAGGTCCCCACCCTCGGCCACTGGTTCCGGGCCGGAGGGTACGACACCCACTACGACGGCAAATGGCACCTGAGCCACGCCGACCTCCACGAGCCCGACACCGGGGCCGTGGTCGACACCAACACGGCGCAGGGCGAGATCCTGGCCGACGGGGTCCGGCGCTACCTGGAGGCCGACCCCCTGGACGCCTACGGCTTCTCCGGTTGGGTCGGCCCCGAACCCCACGGAGGGAGGTTGGCCAACGCCGGGGTCCGCCGTGACGGGCTGGTGGCCGACCGGCTGGTGGCGTGGTTGGAGGACCGCTACGCCCGCCGGGCCGCCGGCGATCCCGAAGCGCAGCGCCCCTTCCTCCTGGTGGCCAGCTTCCTGAACCCCCACGACATCGTGCTCTTCCCCCTTTGGGCGGCCCAGGGCGCCCCGTTCGAGGCCGACCCCGCCCTCGATCCGCCCGACATCCCGGCTCCGCCGACGGCCGACGAGTCGCTGAGCACCAAACCCTCCACCCAGTCCGCCTACCGGGACGCCTACTACTCCGGCTACGGGCGGGCCGAGGCCGTCGCCTCCCTCTACCGGGACCATCCCGACCACTACCGGCGTCTCTACCACCAGCTCCACACCGAGGTCGACGGCCCCATCGATCGCGTCCGCCGGGCCGTCGAGGCCGGGGGCGACGACGCCGTGGTCGTCCGCACCGCGGATCACGGGGACGTGCTCGGAGCCCACGGTGGACTCCACCAGAAGTGGTTGAACCTCTACGACGAAGCGGTCCGGGTCCCGTTCCAGCTGGCCCGGCTCGGCAGCCGGACCACGGCGCCCCGGCGGGTGGTCGAGCCGACGTCACACGTGGACCTCGTCCCCACCCTGCTGGCGGCGGCCGGGATCGACCAGGACCGGGCGGCCGAGGTGCTCGCCCCCCGGTTCAGCGAACTCCACACGCTCCCCGGGCGGAGCCTGCTCCCCGTACTCGACGGCGACACCGACGACCCGGCCGGGCCCGTGTACGTGATGACCCGCGACGCCATCCTCGACGGCGACACCGGCCTCAGCCCCGTCGGTCGGCTCCTGCTGGCCGCCGGCGACGACAAGGCCACCGAGGAGGCACTGGCCGACCTGTGGATCGCCAGCCCCCGACACGTGTCGGGCAACATCGAGGGCGTGGTGGCCCGGGTCCCGGCCGAGGTCGACGGCGGGGGACGGGTCTGGAAGCTGGTGCGGACCTTCGACGACCCGGACACGTGGACATCTCCCGGTGTGAGCCAGTTGACGGCGGACGGGGTCCGGACCGAGCCTCTCGACGACGAGTGGGAGCTGTACGACCTCGACACCGATCCCGTCGAGGCCGTCAACCGGGCCGACGACGACACCGCGGTGCGAGCCCACCTGCTGGCCCTGCTCGAACGGGAGCGGGAGCGGTGCGTGCCGGAGCGAAACCGGCCGTGGCCCTACCGTCCCCACCCCGCGGCCCGGGTCGGCTGACGGCGATCGGCGCCGACGACCCTCGACCGCCCTCGACCGCCCCTCGCCGCCCTCCGACCAGGGTCGTCGTCCCAGGGCCGGGCGGCGGGCTCAGCCGCCCTGGAGGGAGGCCAGCCAGTCCGGGTCGGGCGGGCACTCGGTGCTGACATCGACGATCTGGCCGTCGGGATCGGCCAACAGCATCCGCCGCTGGCCGTAGAACAGGTTGCGGGGCGCCTCGACCACGTCGAGCTGGCGCGCCTGTGCCGCCGCGTGCACGGCGTCGACGTCGTCCACGACCAGGGTCAACAGCCCGCCCACCGGGTGCGCCCCGAGGGCCGGGGGCACGATCTCGTGGTCGACGGCCATGATGCCCAGCTCCAGAGCCTCGTTGTCGGGGTCCTGGAGGTGGACGAACCAGTCCGAGTCGAACACCACCTGATAGCCGAACAGGGAGCGGTACCACTCCCGGGAACGGGGCAGATCGGCGGTCAGGACGGACGGGAAGGCACGGCTGGGCATCGGATCTCGCTCAGGGTCGAGGCGGGTCGAGGTGGGTCGGGGCGTCGGGGGCGGGTCGGTCGGGGGCGGGGTCACGAGGCGGACGACGGGTCGTTCATCCGACGCCGGATCTCGTCCTCGGGCAGGTCCTCGGCATCCTGGCTGATGATCCACAGATGGCCGAAGGGGTCGCGCAGGCGGCCCTCGCGGCGACCGTAGTACTGGTCGGCGATGGGGATCACGACCTCGGCCCCGGCGGCCACGAAGTCCGTACCCACCTGGTCGGCGTCGGCCACCACCAGGGTCAACAGCAGGCCCGACCCGCCGAGCTGGCGGGGCGACCGACTCAGATCCCCGTCGGCCTCGGTCAGGGAGAACACGTCGCCGCCCAGGCCCAGTTCGGCGTGCACGATCCGGCCCGACGGCTCGGCGTAGCGGACCAGTTCGGTGGCGCCGAGGCCGGCGGTGTAGCAGTCGATGGCGGCGGCGCCGTCGTCGACCACGAGACGGGCGTACAGGCGAGGTGGGGGGCGGTGGGCGAAGTCGGGATCGGGGTTCGACATGGGTGCAGTCTCGTCCGATCCCGGCCGCCCCGTCTTGAACGAAAGCTCATGCCACGCCCGCCACCGCCCCCGACCGGTCAGGGGACGAGGTGGTTGGGCGAGGGGCTGGCGTCACGGTGGAGGGCGGAGGGCGTGACCCCGGCCAGGGCTCGGATCTCCCGACTCAGGTGAGCCTGATCGGCGAAGCCCCGCTCGGCGGCCACGGTGGCCAGATCCGGGGCATCGGCGGCGCGCAGTGCGACCAGCGTCGTCTCGAACCGTCGCAGGCGGGCCACCCGCTTGGGGGTGGGGCCGACGTCGTGGCGGAATCGGGCCACCAGATCCCGCTGGTCGAGGCCCAGGTCGTCGGCCACGGCGGCCACCGATCGGCCTCGGTCGAGGAGGGCCAGGGATCGGGCCACCGCCGGGTCGGGACGTCGGTCGAGGGCCGCCGCCCGCTCGGCCACGGCCCGGCCGAGGCGGTGCAGGACGGCGTCGGCGGCGGCCGCCTCCGAACGGCCGAGGTCGACCCCCACCCCGGCGACGGCGGCCAAGCGCTCGTGCAGGAACGCGCCGTCGCGGCCCCACAGGTCGGCCAGGTCGACCAGCCGATCCATCAGCTCGGCCACGGAGCCGGGGACGACGGCGGCCAGCCCGTTGCGGGTGAAGGCCACCCCGACGGCCCGGCGCTGGGCCGTGGCGTCGACCACAGCGGGGGCGGTGGCCGGGCCCTGGACCGTGGCCCGGGAGGCGGCCGGGTCGAGACCGAACACGAGCTGGCCCTTGCCCGTCGGCAGCACGGTCTCCGAACCCGCCGCTCCATCGATGCGGCAGTACCAGAGGTGCTCGACCAGGCCGGCCAGGGGCCCGGTGGGCCGATACGACCGGTAGAACGTCGGGCTCACGCCCGCCACGCTAGGCCGGACGCGGCCGGAGCCGGGACCCGAGGGCCCCGACTCCGGTTCCGTCTGTGGACCGGGCCGAACGACCGGGAGGCCGTCACGGTCCGGGGGTGTCGCTCAGTCGAGCACGCCGAGCAGGTCGGTCCAGTCACCCAGGTTGAGGTAGACGGTCTCACCCGGGGCGTCGTCGACGCCGTCGTTGTCGGTGACCACGACCACGTCGCCGGCGGCGGTGACGGCCAGGCCCTCGAGCTTCTCCGGCGTCCAGATGCTGTTGGCGGCCAGGTCGTCGACCAGGTCGGTGCCGAACCGCTTCTCGATGGTGACGAGGCCGGCCGGGTCGTCGAAGGCCCGGAACTCGGCGTCGGCCAGACCGATCACGTAGATGGCCTTGAGCTCGGCGTTGAAGCCGGTGGTCGGGCCCCAGCCCTTGTCCCGCTCGATGACGGCGAAGCTGCCGTCGGGCAGCGCCGTCAGCTCGGACAGGCCGATCCAGTCGCCGCCGCCCTCGGCCTCCAGCGGGTAGTGCACGAAGCCCCAGGTGCCGGTGGCCACGTCGTAGCGACCGATCTTGGTGTTGACCTCGTCGGTGTCGCCCTCGTCGGGCCAGGCCCGCTGAATGGCGACGTAGACGACCTCGGCCCCGGCCTCGCCGGTGACGGCGATGCCTTCGATGCCGTTGCCCCGGCGCATGTCGACCAGGTCGGCCGGCAGCTCGATCTCGGTCAACACGGCGCCGCTCGTCAAGTCGACCTTCAGCACGAGGTTGGGCCGGGAGCCGGCGTTGCCCTCGCTGCCGAGCCAGAAGTTCCCGTCGGGACCGACGGCGATGCCCTCCAGGTCGAGGTCGGCCGAGGCACCGGTCACCTCGAGGCGATCGGTGATGACGGCCGGGCTGCCGTTGTCGATGGTGTAGATGTAGCCGGCGGCCAGGAACGAGTCGTTCACGGCGTAGAGCGTGTCGGCGTCGCTGGGGTCAGCGGCCAGACCGGACAGCGCCACCCACGGGATGGGCAGGCCGTTGGCGTCGTTGCCCGACACGATCTGGGGGTAGTTGCCGCCACCGGAGACCAGGGCGTAGATGTTGACCATGGTCGGGATGCCGTCGCCGGCCTCGTCGGCCTCGGTCGACACCACGAACAGGTCACGCTCGGGGATGGCCTTGAGGCCCTCCGGACCGATGCCGGTGGGCAGGACCTGGAGCAGCTCCGGGTCCTTGACGTCGCTCACGTCGTAGACGCCGACGGCGTTGGAGCGCTCGGAGCCGACGAACAGCAGCTCCATCTTGTCGCCCTGGGAACCGAAGGTGCCGTACTCGACGGCCTCGGGCTCGACGCCCTTATTCTCGGAACGGCCCTCGTTGTAGTGGCCGGCGCTGACCAGCACGTGCTCGAAGGACTCGGCCGACTCGTACACGACCTTGCCGTCGGTCCGCTTGAAGATGGTGAAGCCGCGGGAGCCGCCCTCGACGCCGTCCTCGTCCTCGTAGTCGCCCTCGTTGGCGGTGGCGAAGTAGCGGTTGTCGATCCAGGTGGCGGCGTCGGGCTCGCGACGCTTGGTGATGTCGGTGTCGAGGGAGATGATGTCCTCCTCGGCGGTGTCGACGTTGCTCAGCTCGGCTTCACCGGCCGAGAAGTGCTCGAGGACCTTGGCCCGCTGGACGTCGATCACGGCCAGGTAGTTGTTCTCCTGGAAGGTGACGACGGCCCGGCGGCTGTTCTTCGAGATGTCGACGTACTCGGGCTCGAGGTCACCGTCGCCGGGGGCGGCGGCGGCCACGTCCGACAGGTCGACGTTCGAAACCTTGATCTTCGGCAGCGACTCGGTGCCCTCGGGGGCGTCCCAGAAGCTCTTGCGGTTGCGGATGTCCACGATCAGGACCTCGCCGCTGGGGAGCTGAGGCAGGAACCCGCCGCCGAGATCCTCGTCCCGCTCGTTCTCCAGGACCACGGCGATGTAGGCGCCGTTGGGAGCGAGGGCGATGGAGTCGGGCTGGCCGCCGAGCTCGATCTCGATGACGATCGAACGGCTCTCACGGCCGACGACCACGAGCTTGCCCGAGGGGTTCACGAAGTCGGACGAGGTGTTGACCCCGACCACCACGTAGCTGCCCCGGATGACGAGGCTGGTGGGCTCACCGCCGACCGGCACGGTGCCGGTGCCGACCGGAGCGGTCGGGTCGGTGATGTCGATGAAGCCGATGCTCTCGTTGTCGGCGTCGGTGTAGATCAGCTCGTTGCCGTCGGGCGACACGTCGATGATCTCGGCCACGGCCGAGCCGTTGCCGTCGATGACGTCGAACGTGGCGACGTGACGGAACGACCGCCCTTCGTCGGCCCCGGCGGTGCCGGGAAGAAAGACCAACCCTGCGGCAAGCAGGGCCAGGACGAGCGCGCTGAGCGCGCTCCGGCGTACACGTGGCATGGACAACCTCCATCGGGAATCTGCGCCCCTCGTGCCTAGTGGTGCGGTCTGCACACACCTTCACCAACAGATGACGACAAGGTGAACAAGGTCGCGATGGGGAACATCGACCCAGGCCGCAGCTGCGGTGACAGACTGGCCGGGCACCGTCGATGCCGGTTGCCGAAGATCCCGGCCACGGTGTCCAACCAGGGGTCCGCCGTTCGTCGTCGTCGTAGACGAACGGGCCGACCGCGGTCCCGACGATCGACGAGGAGCACGCACCATGAGCGACCTACCGATGACCACCCTGCGGGCCGACGACCGGCAGGTGGTCGACCGCGACGACTGGCTCCGGGCCCACCGGGACCACCTGGCCCGGGAGAAGGCCTTCACCAGGGAGCGGGAGGCCATGGCGGCGGCCCGGCGGGAGCTCCCGTGGCTGGAGATCACCGAGCCCTACGTGTTCGACGGGCCCGACGGCGAGACCGATCTGCCGGGCCTGTTCGGCCCCCACGGCCAGCTGATCCTGTACCACTTCATGTTCGGGCCCGACTGGGGTGACGAGGGTTGCCCGACGTGCTCGTTCTGGGCCGACAACTACAACGGCACCGACATCCACCTTCGCCACCGCGACACCGCCTTCGCCGCCGTGTCGCGGGCGTCGGTCGACCAGATCGAGACCTATCGGGGGCGGATGGGCTGGACGTTCCCCTGGTATTCGAGCGGCCGCACCTCGTTCAACGTCGACCTGGGGGTCAGCGCCACGCCCGAACAGCTGGAGGCGGGCGACACCACCTACAACCTGGGCACCGCCGCCCCGATGGGGTCGGAGTCGCCGGGGGTCAGCGTCTTCGCCCGCGACGGCCGGCGGGTCTTTCTCACCCACCAGGTCTTCGCCCGCGGCCTGGACCTGTTCAACGGGACCTACCACCTGCTCGATCTGACCCCGAAGGGCCGGGACGAGGCCGACCTGCCGTGGACGATGGCGTGGCTCCATCGCCACGACGCCTACCCCGACTGAGCCGTCTCGATCCCCAGCAGCTCGGCGGCGCTGGCCACCAGCGCTCCCAGGGTGTCGGCCACGGTGGCGTGGCGCTCGTTGGTCGAGTCGCCGTCGAGCCAGCGCTTGTGGAGCTGACGGACGACGACCGCCGTCTTCCACTGGGCGAAGGCCTCGTACCAGGCGACCCGGGTCATGTCGAGGCCGGTGGCGGCCCCGTAGCGCTCGCACACCTGGGCCCGGGAGGGCAGACCCATCCGGTTCTCACCCTCGTGACTGGCCCGGCGGACCCCCTCGGGGTCGGCCGGGTCGGGCCAGTAGTTGAGCAGCGTGCCGAGGTCGATCAGGGGATCGCCCAGCGTCGTCATGTCCCAGTCGAAGAAGGCGATGACCCGGTCCGGATCCCCGGCGGCGAACATGGCGTTGTCGAGCTTCAGGTCGTTGTGGACCAGCGAAACCCGCTGGGCCGGGGGCAGGGTGGCGGCCAGGCGGGCGTGGACGGCGGACATGGCCTCGTCCCACACCGGGTCGGCGACGAGGTCCCACCGCTTCTTCCACCCCCCGACCTGCCGTTCGACGAAACCGTCGGGCCGGCCCAGGTCGTCCAGACCGCAGACCACGGGGTCGAGCAGGTGGAACTCGGCGATGGCGTCGACCAGGGCCAGACCGAGCCGCCGCCCGACATCGGGCAGGTCCCGCATCGAGGGGGGCACGATGCCACGCACCACCTCGCCCCGCCGTCGCTCCATGACGAAGAAGTCGGCCCCGGCCACGTCCGGATCGTCGCAGAACAGGTGGGCCCGGGGGGCACGGTCGAAGTGTCGCCACAGCCGGGACAGGACCCGGTACTCCCGCTTCATGTCGTGGGCCCCGGGGGCGATGGTCCCGAAGGGGGGTCGTCGCAGTACGAGTTCGGTGGGGCCGAAGGCGATGAGGTAGGTCAGGTTGGCCGCACCGTTGGGGAACTGGTCGACGGCGAAGGGTCCGTCGGTCAGTTCGGACGGGAGGCCGGCCCGGAGGTGGGCCTCGATCCGGTCCCAGGCCAGGTCCTCGCCGGCGCGGACCCCGGCCGTCTCCGGCGGCGGCTCGTCAGCGAAGGGATCGACGGGCTCATCGGTGGTGACCATGAACCGACGCTAAACCCCGCCGATCGTCATCGTCGAGGCCCGGCGCGGACCGAACCGCGAATCAGGCCCCCAACCAGGCCGCGCATCGGGCCCCGCATCGGACCCCGTACCGGGCCCCGTGCCCGGCGGTGCGAACTGCACCGAATCTAGTGGTTGCAATTGCTAGCGGCATTTGCGTACTATGTTACGCACAACCTTGGCCGAGACAGCAGGTCCGGCCGCCGAACCCCTCGGAGCCCGTCATGACCACCGTTCTCAGCACCATCCAGGACCTCCAGACCCGTTCGCTGGAGCAGCTCCGCTCCACCCAGGAGCAGGTCCTCTCCTACAACGAGCAGCTGGCCGAGACCGTCGTCGGCGCCATGCCCTCGATGGGCGACCTGCCCACCCCGCTCGCCTCGCTGCCCACCCCGGTCGAGATGGCCGAGACCTACTTCTCGTTCGTGAGCGACCTGTACGAGGCCAACAAGGACTTCACCCTGCGCTTCCTCGCCCCCTGGCAGTCGGCCGACGACGCCGAGTGAGCGAGGGGCAACCCCGCTCGGACCGAACTCGCCCACGCCCTCCGGCCTATCCCGGCCTGGAGACGCTGGGCGAGTTCATTCGCGCCCAGCGCAAGGTGATGGAGCTGAGCCAGCGGGAGCTGGCCCGGCTGACCAAGGTCTCCGATCCCTACGTCAGCCAGCTCGAACGGGGCCTGCACGAGCCGTCGGTCAGAGTGCTCAAGGCGTTGGCCGAAGCCCTCGACGTCCGGGCCGAGACGCTGCTGTCGTACGCCGGCCTGCTCGACCCCGACGGTGTGCCCACCGTGGTGGAGGCGGTCCACGCCGACCCCCACCTGACCGAGGAACAGAAGGCGGCCCTGCTCGGGGTCTATCGGAGCTTCGTGGGTGACGCCGAGAGCTGAGGCCGAGAGCTGAGGCCGAGAGCTGAGGGTCGACCAGTCGGGCCCCGCCGTCGATGGCGGACCTGGCCCTAGTCGACCACGAGCTCACCGCGGCGAACGGCGGTGCCCTCGACCGACGACCCGCCGCCGACGTCCTCATCGGCGGCTTCGTTCCCCCCGCCGCCCAGGACCCCTTCGAGGACGACCTCGACCTCGGCCGGATCGAGGCCGAGCATGGCCATCAGCACCTCGATCCGGGGCCGGGCCAACGGCGGCGGGCCCTCGGCCTGGAGATCGGTGCGGATCCACTGCACCAGCGCCCCGAGGGCGGCGTCGGCCACGGTGTCGACCTCGACCACCCGGAACCGGCCGGCCTCGAGCCCGGCGGCCACGGCGTCGGCGATCAGGGCGCGGACCCCGGCCCGGAACTCCGGCACCGACGGCACCAGGGCGACCAGGGCGGCGGCGGCCCGTCGATCGTCGGCCACCAGAGCCAGGAGACGCCGGGCCCCGACGGCGGCCCGGGCCGCGGCGTCGTGCGGACCGGCGCCCAGTCGGGCGTCGCCTTGGCCCAGAGCGCCCAGCAACTCGGCGGTGACGGCGTCGATCAGGTCGGCCAGGGAGGCGAAGTGGTTGTAGACGGTCCCGGCCGAGACCTCGGCCTCAGCCGCCACCAACGCCACGGTCGCCCCCTGGACACCGCGGTCGGCGACGACGGCGTACCCGGCCTCGATCAGGCGGCGCCGGGTTCGGGATCGCTTGCCGGAGTAGCCGTGTTCGGTCACGGGTCCCTGTGTACCCGAACGCCGGCCCACCCATCAACACGAACGATGGAAACTATCGAACCATCACAATTGACGCTTGTATGCAAAATTGCTTGGATGGCCGAAAGCATCTGGTCAACGCTGATCGGTGTTCGAACTATGCCGCCCGTCACAGCACCGAGGCTTTCCCTATGGCAACCGCCACCCGCTCCTCGTCCACCGACTCCGATCCGACCGCCCCGGAGCCCGACGACGAACGCCATCCCCTGGACGCCGATCTCGAGATCCTGGAAGCCACCATCGACGCCCTGACCAAGGCCGCCACCCTCGGCGCCCTGGGGGCGGAGGACCAGGTGGCGGCCCGTTCGGAGCTGATGGGGCGCCTGGCCTCCCAGCCCGCCGTCATGAGCCGACACCTGTTCGAGCTGGGCCTCGATCACCTCCGCATCGCCCTCGGTTCGGCCGACATCAAGCCCGACCCCAAGGACCGCCGTTTCGGCGACAGCTGGTTCGCCGACAACCCCCTCTTTCGGCGTTTGGCCCAGGCCCACCTGGCCAACGAGCGACGCCTGACCGAGATCATCGACGATCTCGAACTCGACGAGACGACCAAGCTCCAGGTCGAGTTCCTGGCCGGAATCATCACCAGCTCGCTGGCCCCGACCAACCACCTCATGGGCAACCCCAGCGCCCTGAAGGAAGCGTGGCGGAGCCGGGGCCGGAGCCTGGTGCGAGGCACCCGCCACCTGCTCGACGACCTGGTCCACAACGGGGCCATGCCGGCGATGGTCGACCGCGAACCGTTCCGCGCCGGGGAGACCATCGCCGCCACCCCGGGGGCCGTCGTCCACCGCCACGAGCTGTTCGAGCTGCTGCACTACCGGCCCACCACCGACCAGGTCCACGAGCGGCCGGTGGTGGTCGTCCCGCCCCAGATCAACAAGTACTACGTGCTCGACCTGGCCCCCGGGCGCAGCCTGGCCGAACACCTCGTGGCCCAGGGCCAGCAGGTGTTCATGATCAGCTGGCGCAACCCCGGCCCCGAGCACCGGGCCTGGAACCTCGACACGTACGTCGACGCCGTGAGCGACGCCGTCGACGTGGCCCGGACTGTGACCACGGCCGACGACGTGAACCTCCTCGGCGTCTGCGCCGGGGGCATCACCTCCTCCGCCCTGGCCGGGTACCTGGCCGCCACCGACGACCCCCGGCTCAACACCCTCACCCTGCTCGTCACCATCCTCGACTGGGCCACCCCGTCGACCATGGGGGCGATGCTCAACCCGGCCACCGTCCAGCTCATGCGAGCCCAGACGGCGCTGACCGGTGTCCTCTCCGGGCAGGAGCTGTCCCGCACCTTCGCCTGGCTGCGACCCAACGACCTGGTCTGGAACTACTGGGTCAACAACTACCTCCACGGCCGCAAGCCTCCGGCGTTCGACGTGCTGGCCTGGAACGTCGACTCGACCAACCTCCCGGCCGGTCTGCACCAGGACTTCCTCGCCATCGCCGCCGACAACGAACTGACCCGGCCCGGCTGCCTGACGGTCAAGGGTGTCCCGATCGATCTCGGGGCGGTCGAGGTCGAGAACTACGTCGTGGGGGCGGTGACCGACCACATCACCCCGTGGAAGGCCTGCTACGAGTCGGTGGCCCTCCTCGGTGGCCCGTCGACGTTCGTCCTCAGCTCCCAGGGCCACATCCAGGCCCTGGTGAACCCCTCGGGCAACCCCAAGGGGTCGTTCCACACCAACCCGGCAGCCGACGAGATCGGGGTCGACCCCGACACCTGGCTGGAGGGGGCCTCGACCTCGGCCGGGAGCTGGTGGGACAACTGGACCGAGTGGCTGGCCCCCCGGGCCGGGAAGCTGGTCGACGCCCCGGCCGAGCTGGGGCATCCCGACCACCCGGTGCTGGCCCCGGCCCCGGGCGACTACGTGCTCGATTGAGGACCGACGCCCTCCTGCGGGCTGGACCGGCGTCCTGGGCGTCATCCAAGCTTGCGGCGGTGAGAATCCGCAATCCGGTGTCCGAGCGCACCGTCAACATCGGGTCGCAACGACTCCGGGTCCTGGTCCAGCGAGCGGGCCAGGGCCGGCCCCTGCTGCTGATCAACGGCATCGGCGCCACCGGGGAGCTGTTCGAACCCCTGCGGCGCCACCTGGCCGACCGGGAGACGATCGCCTTCGACGCCCCCGGCGTCGGCGGAAGCTCGACCCCGGCCAAACCGCTCTCGATGCGGGCCCTGGCCCGAACCGTCGGCGGCCTGGTCGACCGGTTGGGTCACGACCGGGTCGATGTGCTCGGCGTGTCCTGGGGTGGGGCCCTGGCCCAGGAACTGGCCCGGCGCCGACCCGACCTCGTCCGCCGCCTCGTACTGTGCGCCACCATGCCGGGCTGGGGCTCGATCCCGGGCCGTCCCCTGGCCCTGTCGATCCTGATGTCGCCGCTGCGCTACCACTCCCCCGAGTACCTGCGCCGGATCGCCCCGGTGCTCTACGGCGGTGCCATCGCCGAGCACCCCGACCTGCTCGACGAGCACGCCCACCTGCGCTCGACCCGCCCGCCGACGACCCTCGGCTACGCCTACCAGCTCCTGGCCGTCCAGACGTGGTCGAGCCTGCCCTGGCTCCACACGGTCAAGGCACCGGCCCTGGTCCTGGCCGGGGACGACGACCCCATCATTCCGGTGGCCAACGGCCGCATCCTGGCCGCTCGACTCCCCGACGCCGAACTGCAGGTGCTCCCCGGGGCCGGCCACCTGTTCGTGTTCGTCAAGGGCGAGGAGACGGCCGAGCGGATCCGGGTCTTCCTCGACCGCTGAGACGACGTCGTCCGCCGGGACGGCGCCGGCGGAACGGCCGAGGTCAGCGGGCCAGCCCGAGGTGGGTGGCCAGGAAGTCGAACTGACTGCGGCGGAAGGCCCGGGCCGGGCCCGAGTCGATGGCCGAGAACAGCAGGTCGAAGCCGTGGACGCCCCCCTCGACCACCTCGAGGACGCAGGCGACGCCCGAGCCCCGGAGTCGGTCGGCGTAGGCCACCGACTCGTCGAGGAACAGGTCGAGGGTTCCCACCCCGATCCAGGTCGGGGCCAGGCCGGTCAGGTCGGACCGGCGGGCGGGCACGGCGTGATCGACCTGGGTCTCGGCCCCGGGCTCCGTGCCCAGGTAGGCACCCCAGGCGAAGTGGTTGGAGGCGTTGGACCACACCTTGTGGTCGCTCGGGCCGATGTCGTCGCGGACCGCGGTGCGGTCGTCGAGCATCGGGTAGATCAGGAGCTGGGCCGCCGGGGGCAGGCCCTCGTCGTGGAGCCGCTGGGCCACCGAGGCGGCCAACCCGCCGCCGGCGCTGGCGCCACCGACGGCCAACCGATCGGGGTCGAGCACCAGCGTGTCGCGCCGGGATCGGAGTCCGGCCATCGCCCCCACCACGTCGTCGAGACCGGCGGGGAACGGGTACTCGGGGGCCAGCCGGTAGCCAACGGAGAACACGGGCACGCCGAGGGCGGCGGCATACAGGCTGCAGACGGTGTTCTCCCGGTGGTCGCCCATCAGGTAGCCCCCGCCGTGGATCCAGATGAGGGCCGGTGACGGCCCGGCCACCGCGCGCGACGGGGGCTCATAGCGCCGCACGGGCACCCCGTCGAGGGTCAGGTCCTCGCTCGTGACGCCGCCCCGGTGGCGGCGGAACGTGGTCAGGGCCACCAGTGCGGTGAGGCGCCGCAGCACCGGCAGGGATCGGGCGGAGAGGGGAAGCGTGGGGGCCCGGCGGGCCGTCTTCTCCAGGGAGGGGTCGACCGCGGTCATGGCCGGAACGCTAGTCCAGCCCCCGGGCCGTCGCCCGGCCGCCCGGGGCCCATCAGCGACCGGGCCGGACCAGGCCGTGCTCGTAGGCGAAGACCACGGCCTGGACCCGGTCGCGGAGGCCGAGCTTCGACAGGACGCTCGACACATGGGTCTTGACCGTGGCCTCACCCACGAACAGGGTGTCGGCGATCTCGGCGTTGCTCAGGCCCTGGGCCACGTGCTCCAACACCTCCCGCTCCCGCTCGGTCAGCTCGCCCAGCCGCTCGGAACGGGCCACCGCCGGTCCGCCACCGGCAAAGGAGTCGATGACCCGGCCGGTCACGGTCGGATCGAGCAGGGACCGGCCCTCGGCGATGACCCGGATGGCCTGGACCAGTTCCTCGGGGGGTGCCGTCTTGAGCAGGAACCCGCTGGCCCCGGCTCGGAGGGCGTCGAAAAGGTAGTCGTCGCGCTGGAACGTGGTCACGATCAGGACCCGGGCCGCAACGCCCTCGGCCGCGGCCACGGCGGCGGTGGCCTCGACCCCGTCCATGTCCGGCATCTGGACGTCCATCAGGATCACGTCGACGTCGAGGTCGCCGGCCAGGGCCACGGCCTCGGCCCCGGTCTCGGCCTCCCCCACCACCTCCAGGTCGGGCTGGCTGTCGACCAGGAGCTTGAACCCGGCCCGGATCATGGCCTGGTCGTCGGCCAACAGCACCCTGATCGTCATCGGGCGTTCCTCTCGTAGCGTGGGGCCGAGACCGCGTCGCGGGCCACCTGGATCGGCTCGTACGGCAACTCGGCCTCGACCAACCAACCGCCGTCGGGATCGGGGCCGGCGCCGAGGCGGCCCCCGTGCAGGGCGGCCCGCTCCCGCATCCCCACCAGGCCGTGGCCCCGGCCCGGCCCGGGATCGGCGGGCCCGGGGGAGGCGTCGGAGTTCGGTGCGGGGTCGAAGCCGTGGACCGGTCGGCCCCGGTCGACCACCCGCAGGGCCACCCGGCGGCCATCGGCATCGACGGTGACGACGGCCCGGGTCGCGGTGCTGTGCTTGAGCACGTTGGTCAAGGCCTCCTGCACGATGCGATAGGCCGACACGTCGACCGACTGGGGCACGACCCCGAGGTCGCCGGCGACGGTGAGCTCGCAGTGGAGGCCGGGCCCGAGCGAGTCGACCAGGCGGTCGAGATGGCGCAGCGAGGGCACCGGCGCCCGGTCATCGTCCTCGTGATCCCTGCGGGCGGACTCGTCGCCGTCGCCCCGGAGGAAACCGAGGAGCCGGTGCAGCTCCGACACCGCATCGCGCCCGGCCCGCTCGATCTGATGGAGCGACTCGGTGGCGGCCTCCGGTCGGGCCGCCACCACCTGTCGGGCCGCCCCGGCATGGACCGTCATGGTGGTGACGTGGTGGGCCACCACATCGTGCAGTTCCCGGGAGATGCGAACCCGCTCGTCGAGGACGGCGGCCCGGGCGGAGGCCGCCCGCTCTTCGGTCAGCTCCCGGTTGCGTTCGGCCAGCTCGACCGCCTGGGCATCGAACCGGCGGACCAGGGCGGCGGCGGCCACCGCCACCGCCACCAGGATCATCGACTGCAGGGTGGTGACGATCGAGGTCAGCTCGACCAGGGGTTCGGCCGTGCCGTCGATGGTGGCCGTACTCAGGTTGCGGGACACCTGGTAGCGGGGCACGGTGACCAGGGCGCCGAGGGCCAACGACAGGGTGGCCAGCAACCGGAACCGCTCGGTCCGCCACAGGGCCCAGAACACGGCCACCAGGATCATGATCGTGGTGGCGAAGGCGATCCGGGTCACGTAGGGAAACAGGAACTCCACCAGGAACACCAGGGCCGACACCGCCACCAGGGCGGCCGTGGGCCAACGGTGACGGGCACCGAGGGCCGCCACTCCCACCAACCCCAGCGCCAGGCACAGCAGCAGGCGGTCGTCGGACTGGTAGAGGGCCAGGATGTAGTTGCGGGTCCCGGGCGGCATGTCGGCCAGGGAGCGGCGGGCGGCGAAGTAGGCCACCACCCACGACACCACGAGCACCAGGTGGAGCACCGCCTCCAACACCCAGACGGGACGGACGGCGCGCCGGCTCATAGGCCCGCCTCCAACCGCTCGGCGGCGGCCACGGTCAGGCCGACCAGATCGGGCTCGTCACCCTCGATCCCGAGGAACTGCCAGCCCACCAGCTCCGTACCGACCCGGGTCGCGACCAGCATCGACCGCGCCTCGACCTCGATGTCGTTGGGGCCGTCGAGGCGCTGGGTGATGCGGACGGTTGCCGTGAACACGGTTCGACCGTCCCGCTCGGTCAGGCCATCGGTGGCCTCGACGAAGGTGACGGTCCCGGCCATGTCGGCCGCCAGCTCCCCGTGCACGCAGGCCGAGTCGATGGAGGACAGGGCGTCGAAGGCGGCGACGGCCTCGGCCTCGGTGGCGTAGCTGTCGGTCTGCTGGCTGATGGCGCTCACCCGTTGGGCGGTGGCCCAGGTCGGGCCCACCAGTCGCAGGCGGCCATGGGCCGGTCCCCCGCACTCGGGGCCGCCGCCGGCCGCCAGCATGGCCGGCTCCAGCAGTTGGTAGAACCGGGCCGGCGAGTCGGGACCGAGGACGGCGTGCCGCATCCGCTCGGCCGCGAGGTCGAGGGCGGGGTCGGCCGCCGGGCCGACGGCGTCGTCGCCCAGCAGGTCGACCAGGCGGGCGGTCAGATCACCATGGTCGGTGGAGCCGTCGAGGAGGGCGACCTCGACCACGACCAGGGCCCGACCTCGGGCGAGGTAGGTGGTGGCAACGTCGAGGGTGAGCGACGAGCCGGGGCCCGACAGCTCCAGGGTGGTGCGGCGGGTGGCGCCGTCGGGGTCGGCCAGCAGCGACGGCTCGATTCGCCCCTCCAGGTCGGCGTCCAGACGCTCGAACACGCCCTGGGCCCGGATCGTCTCGTCGAGTCGCTCCTTGGCCGCCCGGGCGCATGCCCCGTATCCCTCCCCCGTCGCCGTCGTCACCGCGGCCGAGGCCGACGCCGGATCGGGGTGCAGCTGGATGACGAACCCGGCGCTCTCGCCCGTGCGTCGGTTGAGGTAGTTCCGGTGGACCGAGGCCAGGGGGTCGCCGAAGTGGCAGGCGGGAACGGTCTCGAAGACGGGCTCGAACCGGAACCACTCGCCGGCCAGGGCGTCGTTGTCACCGAGGCGGTCGAGGACCACCGACGCCTCCGACCCGAGCCCGAAGCCGGCCTCCAGCCGACCCAGGTCGACGCCTCCGGTGGCGGCGTGGTCGCTCTGCCCGTCGGCGGCGCCGTCGGCCGGGCTGGCGGTGGGATCGCCGGAGGCGGGATCACCGGCGGCGTTGTCGTCGACGTCGTCGGCCGAACGGTCGGAGCCGCAGGCCGCGACCACCATCGCCAGTGACAGCGCCGCACCGAGGACGGCGACCAGGCCCGGCACCCGTCGGGCGACGGGGGAGACCGCGGCTCGCACCGACACAGGGTACCCCGGCGCCTCGACCGGTCTCACGGGCGGAACGGGGCGCAGGCGGTCACGAGCACGGCGGCGCCATCTCGGTCGAGCGTCCGTCCGGGGTCGGCGGTGGCCCAGGCGGCCAGCGCCTCCTCCAACTCAGCCCGGTCGACCTCCCCGTCGGCCAGGACGGCGAAACGAACGCACGATTCGGCCTCGTCGCCCCACAACACCATCTCGCCACCGGCCCAACCGTCGACGACGGTGAGGGCCGACACCACCTCGGCCGGGGCGGGGGTGAGACTGTCGCCCACGAGGAGCAGGAGCAGATCCGCCGCCCCGAAGGTGGCTCGCAGCAACTCGTCGCCGTCGGCCGCCACCGGGGCCGGGTCGGCCACCGGTTCACCCGGCGCCACCGAGGGCACGAGGATCTCCTCGCTGGTGGCCGGCAGGTCGTCGAGCGAGACCCAGGTTTCCGCCAACCCGCCCCGGGCCTGGACCCACCCGGCACCGAAGCCGTAGGGCAGGGTGGCGCCGACGACGAATGCGGGCGGCGCCTCGGTCACGGCGTCGGGCAGTTCGTCGGCCTGCAGCACCACCCCGTTGGCGACCTGCCAGGTGCTCTGGACGAACGTGGCCCGACCCTCGATCACGGCCGCGGTGGCGAAGGCCAGCTCACCGTTCTCCGGGTCGGCTTCGACCGCATCGAGCAGGCCGGCCAGGTCGGCGTGTTGCCCGTCGAGGGCGTGGACCAGTTCGTGGACCAGGAGCGCCCGGAAGGCACCGTCGGCCAGGACGTCGGCCGGCACGTGGACGGTGTCGGTATCGGGGTTGTAGTAGCCGCTGATGGCGTCGGCCGAGGTGATGAAGCCCTCGACCGACTCACCGACCTCGGCCACCCCGAGGTCGGTGAAGCCCAGAGCCTGATAGGTCCGGGCGACGACGTCCAACCGCTCGTCGAAGTCCTGGGCCTGACGCTCGAACCGTTCGACCAGGCCGGCCTCGTAGGTGGTTCGGTCCTCGACCCGGATGCGGGGCGGGTAGAGGAAGGGCCGGCCGGCCTCCTCCTCGATGTAGGACAGGAACCCGTTGACCTCGGCCACCTCCAGGGGCAGCTCCCCGTCGACCTCGAACCGAGGCTCCTCAACAGCCTCGGCGGCGGCCTCCACAGCCTCACCGGCGGCTCCTCAGCCTCACCGGCGGCGGCCTCCACCTGCGCTCGGGCCCGGTCGGCGAGGGTCGGGTCGGCGCTGGTGTCGGTACCGCAGGCGGCGAGGACGAGGGCCACGATCGATGCCAGGGCCACCCCTCGCACCGACCGCCCCCCGGGCCGGCGGCGATGCCGGGCCGGGCCTCCCCCCGGGGACAGCGAAGGCGGCGAGGGCGACGGGGACAGCGAGGGGAACGAGGGCGACGGGAGCGGGGACGGAACGTGCTGATCCATACCGCTGACGGTAGGAATCAGCGCTCTCGGCCCGCATCGGCCACAGGATCGAACCGTCGTCTCCCCCTCCAGGGGGAGGCCGGTTCAGGGCC
The DNA here is from genome assembly GCA_965263455.1 of Acidimicrobiales bacterium. Lineage (GTDB taxonomy): Bacteria > Actinomycetota > Acidimicrobiia > Acidimicrobiales > SZUA-35 > CADEDH01. The sequence goes on along the minus strand of CBDHHN010000004.1, from coordinate 2,412,213 downwards.
CGGCCACCAGCTCCGAGATGGTGGCCATGACGGCGTCGGCGTTGACCCGATGATCGGCGCCATCCAGCACGAGCGGGCGGCCGATGCGGACCCGGATCGGGGTCCGGCGGCCCACCCGGGGCAGGGCCCGGCCCGGGCGCCAGGCCCGGTCGGCACCGGCGAACCCCACCGGGAGGATGGCGGCGTCGGCGGCCCTGGCGATGCGGGAGATTCCGGTCCGGCCCTGACCGACCACACCGTCGACCCGCTGGTCGGCCCGGACGATCCGTCCCTCGGGCATGAGACAGCACAGCTGACCCTGCCCCAGGGCCGCCACCATCGTCTCCTCGGCCTCGGCCGCCCGCTCCGAGCTGAACGGGATCGAGCCGATGCGCCGGAGCCCGGCCCCCATGCCGGGGCGCTCGAAGTATCGGGCGTGGATGCCGAGCCGGGCCCGCCCCCCGTAGTGGCCGACGGTGATGAGCGACGCCACGAGATCGAACAGGCTGCTGTGGTTGGCCGCCACTATCACCGGACGGTCGGTCGGGAGTTCGATGAAGGGCGGCAGGTCGAGCCTGCTCGTGACCGCCGACAGCCGACGGGCCCAGCGAACGGCCCGATCGAACTGGTCGTCGGTTCCCGTCGAGGCGAAGAGCAGGCTCCCCTCCCCCGGCCCCACGGCCAACGTGTCGGTCAGTTCGGTTGCTCCCACGGGGCCACACGGTACGGGCCGGGACCCCGGTCGAGCGAGCACGGGGACATCGGCCCAGGTCACGGCGTACTAGGCTCCCCCCATGGCGCAACCCCCCTCGGAGAAACAGCTGGCCGAACAGCTGGGGCAGATCCCGCTGTTCGGGCAGACCTCACTCAAGCAGCGGCGAACCCTGGCCAAGCTGGGCAAGGTCCTCACGTGGCGCGAGGGCAGCCAGCCGATCAAGCAGGGCACCAAGGGCGCCGCCTTCTTCATGATCCTCGACGGCTCGGTCGAGGTGTCGCGCGACGGTTCGCCGGTGGCCCGGTTGGAGACCGGCGATTTTGTGGGCGAGATCGCCCTGCTGACCAATCAGCCCCGCAACGCCGACGTGCACGCCAAGAGCGCCACCACCGTGTTCGCCTTCGGGCGGCCGGCCCTGGCCGCAGCCCTGCGGACGGACCCGTCGATGTGCATGGCCCTGCTCGAGGCCATGGCCACCCGGCAGCAGGCCACGCTCTAGCCGGGACGGACGATGTCGGCGGCGCGGGCCACGGCGGCCTCGACGTCACCATCCAGCGGGTACAGGAGCGAGCGGCCGACCATGAGCCCCCGGACGTTCGGGACCTCCATCGACTGCTCCCACGACCGGTAGGCGGCCTCGGGGTCCGAGCCCGGGGCGCCGCCCAGGATCAGCGCGGGCAGGGTGGTGGCGGCCAGCAGGCGGGCCGGGTCGGCTGAGGCCGGGATCTTCAGCCACGTGGCCGACGAGGTCCCGCCGAGGCCGGCCCCGACGCCGACGGCCCGGATCAGGGCCTGCTCGTCGTCGAGAAGCTTGGCCCGGCCATCGGCGTCGACGTGGTAGGGCAGGGGCTCGACCATGATCGGCAGGTCGAGGGCGGCGCACTCGTCGACGGCCCGGGCACAGGCCTCCAGGGTGGGGGCGGTCCCGGCGTCGTCGTCGGCCAACCGCAGCAGCACCTTGCCCCCGTCGGCCCCGTTGGCCTTGAGGGTGGCGGCGGAGTACGCCGTCATCCGATCGTCGAGTTCCCAGCCGGCGCCGACCAGGCCACCGCGGTTCATGGTGCCAAACACGAGCTTGTCGTCGAGGGCGCCGAGCAGGGCCAACTCCTCGGCCACGTCGGCGCTGGCCAGAACGCCGTCGACCCCGGGGTGGTCGAGGGCCGTCATGAGGGCGTCGAGCATCCGTCGCCGATCGGCCATGACCGTGGGCTCGTCCCGTATCCCCGTCTGGCCCCGGGCCGTGTGGTCGGCGGCGACGATGAACAGTCGACCGTCGCGCAGCAGGGGGCGCCGGGGTCGATTGCGGAGGGCGTCGAGGGCCCGGCCGGGGTCGGTGGCGCGGGTCTCGAGCAGGTCGTGCCACAGGTCGTCGGTCAATCGGGGCATGGTGGTTCCTTGGGGAGGACGATCGGGTCGGTCGGACGACGGCCGGGGTTACAGCAGTTCGGTGATCTCTTCGAGGTACGGCATGTCGTCGGCGCACATGAGCCGGGAGGCGACCAGGGCGCCGGCGATGTTGCCGGCCCGGGCCGAAGTGGCCAGATCCCAGCCCGAGAGCAGGCCGTGGCACACCGCGCCGCCGAAGGCGTCGCCGGCGCCGAGGCCGCAGACCACGTCGACCGGATGAGGCGGGATCCGCTCACGGACGCCGTCGGCGGTGGCCACGAGGACGCCGTCGCCCCCGAGCTTGACCACGGCCTGGTCGAGGCCGCGGGCCAGGAGGGCTTCGGCCGCCCGCTCGGGGTCGCGCTCACCGACGGCGACCTCGCACTCCTCGCGATTGCCGATGGCGGTGGTGACCTGGTCGAGCACGGGGCCCAGGGCGTCGGTGGCCGTGGCCTTGTCGGGCCAGAACTGGGGTCGCCAGTCGAGGTCGAGCACGGTGTGGGGGCGGCGCTCCCGCCACGCCAGCAGCTGCTCGACGGTGCCGTAGCTGGGCTGGGCCGAGAACCGGGAGGCCGGGATCCACAGGATGGGCACCGAGCGGACGACGTCGGCGTCGACGTCGGCGGCCTGGATCTCCATGTCGGGGGCCTTGGGCTCGCGGTAGAAGGTGAGGGCCGGTTCGGCCGGGTCCTCCATCTCGGCGAAGGCCAGGGGCGTGCGGTAGGTCGGGTCGAGGCCGACGTAGCGGGTGTCGACCCCGAAGGTGTGCTCCAGGGCCCAGCGGATGTAGTGGCCGAAGGGGTCGTCGCCGACCCGGGTGAAGACGGCGGTCCGGTGGCCCAGGCGGGCGGCGGCCACGGCAACATTGGTGGCGGTGCCTCCGACCGACTTGCGGAACGAGGCCACCTCCCGCATGGCCACCCCGATCTGCTCGGCGTAGAGGTCGACGCTGATCCGGCCGACGGTCAGGACCTCGAGGTCGGCCTCCGCCATCGGAGCGGTGGCCGGGGCCTGCTCGCTCATTGGGCCGCTCCGCCCTTGATCACGCCCGAGGCGTCGGTCATGGGGCAACGGGGATCGAGGGGCATGTCGGCCCAGGTGTCGCGGACCCAGTGGTGGGCCGGGTCGTCGCAGAAGGCCATGGAGCGCTCGCCTCCGGGGCCGGCCAGGACGTTGAGGTAGTAGAGGTCGTAGCCGGGGGCGGCGATGCAGGGGCCGTGGTAGCCCTTGGGCACCAGGTAGAGGTCGCCGTCGCCGATGCGGAGGTTGTCGTCGATCTCACCGTCAGGGGTGTAGGTCCGGTGCATGGCGAACCCGTCGGGGTCGTAGTCGGTGGTCCCGGCCCGGCCGACGCGGAAGTAGTAGATCTCCTCGTTGTTGACGGGGCAGTCGGGCGAGTCGTCATGGCGGTGCGGGGGATAGCTCGACCAGTTGCCGTCGGGGGTGAGCAGCTCGACGCACATGATCTTGGAGGCGTGGCCCCACTGTTCGGGGCTGGCGAAGTTGGTCACCTGGCGGGTGGCGGGCCCGGCCCCCCGGACCTCGATCGCCACCCCGTCGACGCCGCCGTAGCGGGCCGGGAGCTTCTCCTCGCACCGGGCGGTGGCCAGGGCCACCTCCCCACCCGAGACCGAGGTGACGACGGCGGTCGTGTCGCGGCCGAGGTAGGCGAAATCGCTCACCCGGGCGAACACCGTCTCGCGGCCGTCGAGGTCGAATCGGGTGCCTTCGGCCTCGATCTCCACCGTCACGCCGGTGGCCGAGAGGGGCAGGAGGATGGCCTCGCTGTCGCCGGTCTCGACCGTGCGGGCCGTCCCCGGTTCGAGGGTCAGGACCCGGAGGCCGCAGTAGGTCCAGCCCGCCTGTTCCGGGGCAACGACCAGGGGGTCGGCCCCGGACTGAGCCGAACCGGCCGGTAGGTATCGTCGTGACATCTGGCGCCTCCCATGGTCGAGCGCCGCTCACTGTACCGCATCTTTCAGCGAAATTGGAGCGCTCCAACCGCTGGCTCCCGACCTTGGGGTACGGGCTACACTCAGGGCCCGATGCCGAGGCTCGGGCGGTCGCGGCGGGAGGAGGGGCGGAAGCACATGTCGGACATCGATCTAGGCGTCGAGCACCTGACCGACCCGGTCCAGATCGGCCGGGGCGGGTTCAGCACCGTCTACGCCGCCACCAACGCGCTCTTCGACCGGCGGGTGGCGGTCAAGGTGCTCAATCGGGTCGAATCCGAATCCGATCGCCGCCGCTTCGAGCGGGAGTGCAAGGTCATGGGCCGCCTCTCGACCCATCCCAACGTCGTCACCGTCTACAGCGCCGGGTTCACGGGCGACGGCCGCCCCTACATCGAGATGGAGTTGATCGAGGGTGGCACCCTGGCCGATCGGGTGGCCCGGCAGGGCCCCGTCCCCTGGCCCCAGGCGGTCGAGCACGTGGTCGACGTGGCCCGGGCCCTCGGTGTGGCCCATGAGGCCGAGATCCTCCACCGCGACATCAAGCCCGAGAACATCCTCCTGGCCGGCGACGAACCCCGCCTCACCGACTTCGGGATCGCCTATCTGCGCGACGCCACGGGCGCCACCTCGACCCATGTGTCGGCCAGCTGGCTGCACAGCCCGCCCGAGACGTTCGAGAACAAGCGGGACGCCCGGTCCGACCTGTACTCGCTCGGCTCCACCCTGTTCACGATCATCGTGGGGGTGCCCCCGTTCTGGCGGGGAGGTGACGAGTCGCTCAGCCCCCTGATGTACCGGCTGTTGAACGAGGCGCCGCCCCGGCTGCCGGCCGAGTCGGGCCCGGCCGACCTGGCCGACGTGATCGACCGGTCCCTGGCCAAGGACCCGGACCACCGCTACCAGTCGACGGCCGAGTTCGTGACCGCCCTCGAACGGGTGCGAGCGGCCCATGGCCTGGGCCCGTCGGCGGCCACCGGCGGAGCGGCCGGCGGCGGACCCGACCTGGCGGGATACGCCGCGCCCTCGGGGCCCCCGGACCAGACCCAGTTCGCCGCCCCGACCCCGCAACCCCCGGCCACCGCCACCCCGGGCACGGTGGCCGCGGCCCACGATCCCTATCAGGCCACCCCGCCACCCCACCAGTCACCCCCGCCCCACCACGGAACCCCGGCACCACACCACTCGCCACAACCCCAGTACGGCACCCCGCCACCCCACCAGTCACCCCCGCCCCACCACGGAACCCCGGCACCACACCACTCGCCACAACCCCAGTACGGCACCCCGCCACCCCACCAGTCACCCCCGCCCCACCACGGAACCCCGGCACCACACCACTCGCCACAACCCCAGTACGGCACCCCGCCACCCCACCAGGGCTCGACCGGCCAGGGGGCCGGTGCCACCGTGTTCGCCGACGCCGGCGCACCGCAGCACGGCTATCAGGTCCCGACCGGACCACCGCAGCAGCCGCCCGTCCACGGCGGGGGCCAGACCAACCTCGCCGGACCGCCGGTCGGCCCCGGCGGCCATCAGGGCCTGACCTCCCCCACCGGCCCACCCCCCGGTGCCCGCAGCGGCAATGGTGGGCGGATCGCCCTGTTCGCCATCCTGGGCCTGGTCGTCCTCGCCCTGCTGGGAGGGGTCGGCGCCTGGGCCCTGACCCGAGGACCGTCGGTCCCCGGTCCGGTCACGGCCCTGACGATCACCGAGGGAGCGTCATCGGTCACGCTCGGCTTTGCCGAGGACGACAGCGGCGAACCGGCCGACTACCACGAGGTCAGCGTCAACGACGGGCCGTGGGAACGGCTCCCGACCTCGGGTGAGGTCACGGGACTGTCGAACGGCGTCGAGTACGAGTTCCGGGTGCGCGGGGTCAACGAGGCCGGCGTGGGCGACGCCGTGACCGCACCCACGACCGGCATTCCCTACGGCCGCCCCGACGCTCCGACCGTGAACGGCCAGGCCCGCGATGGTCGCATCACCTGGACCTGGGTCGAGCCCTTCGGCAACGGACGGGAGATCGTCGGCTACTGGATCCAGTTGGACGACGGTGAGCAGAGCTACCAGGAGGAGGCGACCTTCACCTCGGAGCGGTACGGGCCCCTGGAGGACCACCAACTCACGGTGTGGGCCGTCAACGGCGGACCCGACGACGATCTCAACACGAGCGAACCGCGCTCGGTCACCGTCAGTTCGGGGGGCACGGCCCAGGTCGAGTTCACCCAGTCAATCCGGGCCGTCGGCCCCGGCGGCGTCGAGATGGTCCGGGGTCCCCAGCCGGTCGAGGTCGGGACCGAGGACGGTTTCTCCTGGCGCCTGTCGTGTCAGTTCCTGGGCGCCGAGTACATCTCGACCTACTGGGAGGTGACGGTCACGGTCGAGCGAGGCGAGGCCGTGGTGACCGTGCTCGAGCAGTTGCGCTACGACCCGGCCAACGCCGGCACCCTGTTCGACGACACCTGCAGCAACGACGGCGACGCCCCGGTGGTGGCCGAGAATCTCGAGACCCTCCGCTTCCCCCTGGCGGCCGACACCTACCCGGTGGCCGATTCGAGCCTGGCCGGCGACGGTGCCACCAACGACTCGACCGAACGCAGCCTCGTCCTGACCCTGGAGCCATGAGCGCCTCCCTGTGACCTGAACGGCCGAACCGCCGTGGCCAACCCACGGCGTGCTACCACTGGGTCCGTCCCCTCCTCCTCCAACGAACGGAGCCCCGCCGTGGCCGATCACGCGATCGTGGTCCATACCGTGATCGACCGACCGGTCGACGCGGTCTGGGACGACGTCAAGGACATCTCGAGCCACGTGACCTGGATGCAGGATGCAGCCGAGATCCGCTTCCTGACCGAGCACACGGCGGGCGAGGGCACCCGCTTCGAGTGCGACACCAGGATCGGGCCGTTCGCCCTCACCGATGTGATGGAGATCACCGAATGGGAGGACGAGGCCCGCATGGGGGTTCGTCATGTCGGTGTGGTCGAAGGGACGGGCGTGTTCACACTCACGCCCCTCGAAGGGGGTCGCACCACCTTTCGCTGGGAGGAGGACCTCGTCTTTCCCTGGTTTCTCGGCGGCCCGATCGGCGCCTTCGCCGCCCGACCCATTCTTCGCCTGGTGTGGAACCGGAATCTGGCTCGATTGAAAAAGCGACTGGAGTCGAACTGAGGTTCCACTTCCCAAAAAACGGTCGCCGACAGGCACGTGACCTGCGAGTTTCCCGGTGAGGCAACATTCGGTATTCGATCAGGTACGATTCCGACGTACCAATGTTTAACCCATTGCCGTGGGCGACCGGCTGGGCCCAGGACCAGAAAGGGCGCTCGATGGCTGCAACGAAGAAGGCAATGACTCCCGATCACAAAGAGGCCCTCGCAGTGGGCCGGGCAGAGGGCCGGGCGGTGCGCGCCTACCTCGAGGCCCTCGAAACCAATCGGCCCAAGCGAGGCCGCAAGCGCACCAAGGAATCCATCAAGAGCCGACTCGAGGCCGTGGTCACCGAACTGGAGACGGCCGATCCCCTGCGCCGCCTCCAGTTGGCCCAGGAAGAGCTGGATCTGACCGAGGAACTGGCCAGGATGGATCAGGGCACCGACCTGAACGAGTTGGAGGGGGCCTTCATCGAGGTGGCCAGCTCCTACGCATCACGCAAGGGCATCTCCTACGCCGCCTTCCGCGAAGTCGGCGTCCCGGCTGCCGTCCTGAAAGAAGCGGGCATCACCCGAAGCGATTCCTGACGTTTCGCTCGGATCGAGCCGGGCGATATAGCGGCGTTGGCCGCCGGACATCAGAATCGGTTCATCCTTCAACGCTGAACATCCAGCGCAGTCGTTGCCCCGTCCTGGCGCAACGACTCGACGCTACTCCCTGCCTTTGGCGTCGTGGTCGGCGACGGCTTGAGCCAATTCGTCGACCACGGCCTGCGCCTGTTCGGCCGTCGGCGCCTCGGCCATGACCCGCACCACCGGTTCGGTCCCGCTGGCCCGAAGCACGATGCGCCCGTCATCGCCCAGTTTCGCCGCCTGTGCGGCCCGGACGGAGGCCAACGCCTCGACCACGTCGGCCGGGGCGGCCCCGACCCGGACCGCGGTCGCCACCTGGGGGACCCGCTGCATGGCCTCGGCCGCCAGGTCGGCCAGGGAGCGACCGGTCCGGCCGACGACGGCCAGGAGTTCGGCCGCCACCAGCATCCCGTCACCGGTCGTGGCCCGATCCCGCAGGATGATGTGGCCCGACTGCTCGCCCCCGAGCGACAGACCCCGCAGGTTCAGCTGCTCCAGGATGTGCTTGTCGCCCACGGCGGTCTGCACGACCTCGATGTCGCGGGCGGCCAGGGCCTTGAACAGCCCGAGGTTGCTCCAGTTGGTGACGACCACGGTGCGCTCGGTCAACCGGTCGGTGGCCAGCAGGTGCGAGGCCAGGATGCACACGATCTCGTCCCCGTCGACCAGGGTTCCGTCGCCGGTCACGGCCAGGACCCGGTCGCCGTCACCGTCGAAGGCGAAGGCCAGGTCGAGTTGCAGGTCGGTCACGGCCGCCATCAGCGCCTCGGGGGCGGTCGAACCGACCCCGTCGTTGATGTTGACCCCGTCGGGCTCGGCGCCCACGTAGTGGGCCGAACCGAGCTTGAACCGGTCGAAGAGCTGAGGCCCGAGCCGGGACCCGGCCCCGTGGGCGAAGTCGAACCCGACCCGCAGGCCCGACAGGTCGAGACCGGCGTGAGCGTCGAGAACCGACACGACGTACGCGTCGATCAGGGCCCGGGCGTCGTCACCGACCTCCACCGATCGGGTCTCGTCGATGGCGGCGCCGGGCGGCGGCGAGGCCAGCACCTCGTTGCAGCGCTCCTCCACCGCCCGCTCCTGGTCGGCCGAGAGCTTCAGCCCCTCGGCGGTGAACAGCTTCAGGCCGTTGTCGTGGAACGGGTTGTGGGACGCCGTGATCATGCAGCCCGGCATCGCGGCCCGCACCGTGGTGGCGGCCAGGACCGGCGTGGGCACCACGCCCAGGTGCAGGACCTCCGCCCCGGCGGCGGCGGCGCCGGCGTCGACGGCCCGGGCCAGCTCGGGCCCGGACTCCCGGGTGTCGCGGCCGATGCACAGGCGCCCACCCTCGGCCACCACCTCCCCGGCGGCCCGCCCCACGGCGTAGGCCACCTCGGTCGTGATGGTGTCGCCCACCCGTCCCCTGATGCCGTCGGTCCCGAACCGGATCATCGCGTCGCCTCTCCCACCGTCGCCGGTCGGCGTCAAGCCTGCACCAGGGCCGTGAACTCGTCGAGCCGATCCGGCGCCACCCCGGGCACCGCACCGGCCATGGCCACCACCGTGGCCGCCACCGTCCGCAACGCCCCGCTGCCCGGCACCAGGCCGGACACCTCGGACTCGACGGCGGAGAAGACCGTGGACACCGGGGTGGCGGCGTCGGCCAAGGGGGCCAGGGCCCCGCCCACCTGCTGGTCGAAGGCGACCTTGGTCGCCACCGGCAACACATCGGGCAGGTCGATGGCGGCGGACGACAGTTCGACGTCGATCAGGGCCGCCAGCTGGCCGTAGACCTCGGCGGCCAGGGTGACGGCGTCGTCGGCCGACCAGTGGCTCGGCTTGGTCTGGACGTAGAACTTCACCTTGGGTTCGGTCCCGGACGGGCGGACCGTGATCCGGCCACCCTCGATCTCGAACACGACGATGTTGCGGGCCGCCACCTCGGTGGCGCTGACCTCGTCGATGGGGCGGCGCTTCGGCTCCTCTGCCGCCCAGTGGTCGGTGACGGCGCTGACCGTGGCCCGACCCAGGTTCGACGGCGGGTCGGCCCGGAGGGCGGCCATGATGGCCTGGATGGAGGCCATCCCGGCGCTGCCCTCCAGGACCAGCGAGCGGCCGCAGTCGCCGAAGGCGCCCACCTCGTCGGTGATGCGGGCCAGGTAGTGGCCCAGGTGTTGGCCCTGGCGGCGGCACCGCTCGTAGATGGTGGCCAGGTAGCCGGCGGCCGACACCGCGTCCTTCTCCCGAATGAGGGAGGTGGCCATGTAGCCGTGGCTCTCCTCGCAGGCGAAGGCCAGCAGGTCGTCGCCCCCGATCCCGGCCTCCTCCTGACGGAGCAGGGCGCCGGCGATGTACTTGAAGCCGACGTAGAGGTCGTCCTCGATGTGGGCCACCCCGGCGTGGCGGCCGATCTCGCCCACGGCCAGGGTCGTGACCAGGGTGTTGTAGACCCCGCCCCGGAGACCGGGGCCGTCGGGGTCGAGCACCAGGTAGTAGGCGAGCATGGTGGCGATCTGGTTGCCGTTGACGTGCTGCCAGGCACCGTGCTCGTCCCGGTACTGGATGCCGAGGCGGTCGGCGTCGGGGTCGGCCGACATGACCACATCGAGCCCGAGGGCGTCGGCCGCGTCCCGGGCGGGCTGGGTCGAGACCGGTACCTCGGGGTTGGGGGCGTGGAGCGGGATGACGGCGAACGACCCGTCGGGGCCCTGGCCCTCCGGCACGGTGAGGTCGTAGCCCAGCTCGCCGAGGATCGGAACCACGGTCCGCTCACCGCACCCGTTGAGGGGGGTGAACATGAGCCGGGAGCCGTCGGTGGAGCGGACGCCGTGGCGGTCGAACTGCTCGACGTAGGCGTTGCGGTAGGCGTCGAGGTCGGCCTGACCGATGGGGAGGATGGCCCCGTCGGGCGGGTTCTCGACCACGTTGACCTCGGTCATGGAGGCGGCCACGTCGGCCAGCTCCTGATCCTGGGGCGGCAGGTACTGGCCGCCGCCCGAGTCGTAGACCTTGATGCCGTTGTCGTCGGGAGGGTTGTGGGAGGCCGACAGGTTCACCCCGCCCACCGCCCCCATGTGGCGGATCAGGAACGACAGCTCGGGCGTGGTGACGAAGGCGGCGTCGTCGTCGGGGTCGCCCATGTACACCGTGAGCCCGTTGGCCACGTAGACCTTGGCCACCAGCCAGGCCAGGGATCGGGCCGAGATGGACAGCAGGGGGTTCTCGTGCTCGGTGAGGAAGCCGTAGGCGCGGCGGACGTCGTTGAAGGCCCGGACGTCGTTGGCAACGACGACCTTGTGCTCGGTCAGGTCGCCGTAGGTGGCGGCCAGGAACTGGCAGTGGGCCTGGGCCGTCAGGGCGATGATCGAGCGGTTGACCCGGTTGGGCCCGAAGCCCACCGTGCCCCGAACGCCCCCGGTGCCGAAGGGCAGCCGACGCCAGAACGAATCGTGGACCAGGTCGAGGGGGGCCTTGCGCAGGAATTCGTCCAGCGGCCCCTGGTCGACCAGGGGCACCCGACCCGAGGTCCACTCGGTGATGTTGTCGATGCACACCGAGGCGGTGTCGGGGAAGCGGGACTCGAGCGAGGTCTTGAGGTCTGCAACGCTTCTGTCGGCCATCGGGCCCTCCTGGCGGGCTTGGTCGAGGGGCGGGTCACCCGTGTCGGGGGGCGCGGTGGTCGACCCGCGCCGCTGACACGGCCAGCCACAGGCTAGTGCGCCGTGCCCCCGGCCACGGGGCCTCCTCCGACGGGGTCGTGGGCGGTTGTGCCCGGGCGCTCAGGCCTCGGTCGAGCCCACCAGTTGTTCGCCGCGCCGGTCGGCCACCCGGCCCCGGAGCGCGGCCTCGACCTCGGCCAACGCGGCCCGGGCCCGAGCCAGGGCGGCCAGGACCGCCTCGGGGTCGGGACCGAGGTCGAGGGGTCCGCCCAACTCGTCGAGGGCGGCGCCCAGGGACCCGGTGGTCGGGATCCCGACCGGGGGCGGGACCTGTCCCGATTCACCCCAACCGGCCGAACCAGCCGAACGGGCGTCCCGATCGGGGACGGCGGGCGGGGTGGCGGCCGGGGCCGTGGATCGTGGGGCCGTGGGCGAGGGCGCCGACCGGATGGCGTCGGCCAGATCGGCCGTCTCGGGCAGGGGTTCGATCCCCAGCTCGTCGGCCAGGATCGTGCGGCATCGCTCGTACTGACGGATGGCCTCGGCCCGGCGGCCGGCACGGGCGTGGAGCGTCATCAGCCAGCGGTGACCGTCCTCGCGGAACTCGTCCCGGGCCACCAGGGTCTCGGCCAGTTCGAGCGCCCGCTCGTCCCGGCCGAGGCCGGCATTGACCTCGACCAGGTGGGCCAGGCAGCGCTGGGAGGCCAGGTCGAGCCGGGTCCGCTGCTCCTCGACCCACGGGTGATGGCATCCGGCGGCGAACTGGGCCGGGTCGATCAGGGCCACCCGTTCCAGCCGGCGACGCAGGTCGTCCGCCGTCGGCCGGCGCCAGTCGACGGCGCCCAGGTCGACGTCGCGCAGCTGGAGCCAGTCCCGGGCCGAGGCCGAGGTCAGGGGTCGGGCCAACAGATCGTCGGCCCGGGCCACCGAGGTCACCCCCGCCGCCGGTTCGTCCCCGCCGCCGATGTCCGGGACGGGGCCGGTGCCGGGCGTCCGGTCGGCCGGGCGCTCGCAGTCGGCCAGGAGGCGTCGCAGCCGCCACAGGGCGGTGCTGAGCCGGGCCTTGGCCCGGCCGGCGTCGACGTCGGGCCACAGTGTGGCCAGGACCGTCTCGCGATTGAGGCGCTCGGGAGTGAGGCACAGGAGTACGACCAGGGGCTGCAGGCTGGGTGGAACGAGTGCGGTTGTGCCATCACATCGCCCGACTCGCGTCGGTCCCTCCAAAACGATGTTGGTGGGGGTCCTCACTCGCTCCACCTCAGCCATACGTTCCCTCCTCCACCGATGGCGGATATCGGCGGTGCCGCCAACCTAGGGACCGACGTCGAGGCCCTTCTGCCGACTTCTACCCACAACGTTGTCCCGCTGGCTCGGGGTCGAGTGGCGATCAGTCGTCGGCGGCGTCGACCCCGCGCGACACCCGGGCCACCCCGGTGGCCGTGACGGTGCGGGCTCGGATGCCGACCAGGGGCAGCAGTCGGAGCTCGACCCGTCGTTCCACCGTGACCGTGACCTCGGTCGGGGCCCCGGCGGGGGCGAGGCGGACCGAGCCTCCGTAGCCGGCATCGTCGATCCGGGCCAGGGCCGCCCGTTCGGCCGCGACCGGATCGAGGGCCACCTCGCCGCCGCGGGCCCGGACCGGATCGACGGCGCCGGCACCGGCAAGGGCCGCGGTCCGGGCGGTGTCCAGGGCCGCCCGGCGTTCGGCCAGCAGAAGGCCGCCGTCGACGGCCAGTCCCGCCATCAGCAGCACCGGCACCACCAGCACCGTGACGAAGGTCGTCGTCCCGCCCCGTTCATCGGCCCGGAAGGCCCGTCGCCGACCCGGCCGCGGCCGACGCCCGTGACGGCCACGGCCACGACCGCCGCCGCCCCCGCGACCCCCGCCACGGTCACGACCGCCGCCACGGCGTTGCCGGGGTCGATGAGGCGTCGGGTGGGGGCTCACGGTTCGCCGCCCCGGTAGGCGTCGACCGGCATGGTCGCCTCGGCCTCGACCAGCACCGAACCGGGCAGGCCGAAGCCGCCGAGGTCGGCCAACGTCGACCGGCAGCGGACCAGGGCCGTGACCTCGCCCCCGGGTCGGAGGTCGGCGGTGTCGACCTTGACCGTCAGGTCCCGACACGAGATGCCCCGACCGTCGAGGGTGGCCCGGGCCGCCCGTTCGGCATCGGCCCGGGCCCCGACCGGGTCCTGGCGCACGGCGGCGGCCCGGGCCGCGTCCCGGGCCGCCGAACCCAGCTCCTGGTTGGTGGAGGCGTAGCGGCCCACGAACACGGCGAAGGCGACCAGCACCATGAGGGGCACGGTCAACATGACCAGTTCGACCGAGGCCGATCCCCGATCCCTCCGCCCGCCGTGCCGCTCGGCCGACATCAGCGCTCGTCCTCGGGGCGGAAGACCTCCTTGGGCCCGGAGGCGGCGGCCGAGGTCGAGCCGGACCAGAACGGGACCACCGACAGCACGTCGGCCGACGCCGTGACCGAGACCGTGGTGGGTCCGACGTCGGCCTGGAACGAGGTGACGGTGAGCAGGCTGGTCGACCCGGCCAGGATCTGGTCCAGGGCGTCGCGGGCGTCGGCGTCGGTGGCCCCTTCGAGCTGACCGGCTCGGGCCGCGTCCTGCACGGCGGCGTTGAGCACCGTCCGGGCATGGAAGAACAGCCCGAGCTGGACCACGAACAGCACCAGGAAGACCGTCAACGGGGTCAGGACGACCAGGGGCGCCACGTCACCCCGCTCGCCCGACGCCGACCGGACCGTCACCCCGGCATCGGGGTGGCGGAATCCGGGCCGGACCGTACGGGCCATCAGGGCCCGGCGTCGAGGTTGATCGACTCGGCCTTCCCGGTGACCTTGGTCGTGATGATCCCGCCGACGGCGATGGCGAGGGCGGCCATGATGGCGATGCCGACGGTACGGGCGGCGACGTCGCCCCGCTCGTCGCCGACGTCGACCCGGCGGGCCAGGGCTCGGCCGGCGGCGTCGAGCCCGAGCCAGACGGTGCTGTGGGCCCGGACCGACAGGCGGTACAGGTGATGGGCGGTCATGGCGGTGCTCCTGTTGGTTGCGGGTGGTTTCGGTTGTGCGGTCGGTGGGGCCGGGTCGGGGCCGACGTGCTCACAGGTCGAGGACGGCCTGGAAGGCGGGGTAGATGACGAGGATCACGAACCCGGTGAGCATCAGGCCGGTCGGGCCGACCATGGCCGTGGTCCGGTTGCCGGCCTCGCGTTCGATGCGGGCCAGCTCGTGGGTCCGGAGGGCCGCGGCCTTGGTCACCAGGCTGTCCCTGACCTGGGCCCCCGAGGTGCCGGCCAGCTCCATGGTGGCGGCCAGGTCGACGAGTCGATCGAGACCGAGACGGCGACCGTGGTCGCCCAGGGCAGTCCAGGGGGAGAGGCCGCGCAGGCGGGCGTCGTTCAGCGCCCGACGCAGGACCAGGAACGGCCAACCCCGACCGGAGTCGACCGCCACCCGGAGCGCCTCCTGGACACCGGCCCCGCCCGACAGCAGGATCGACACCAGCGACAGGTAGGTGACGAGGGCGGCGTCGAACTCGCGACGCCGGGCCGTGGCCCGGGCCCGGACCTGGGCGTCGGTCACGAACCAGCCCGCCACCGCTCCGACCACCATGGCCAGGGGGTAGGCGACCGGCGGGGCGAAGCTGGTGCTGAACGACCAACCGATGAACCAGACCAGGACCGGCACGAGGGCGTAGAAGGCGCCGGTCTTGATCCGCTCCACCAGGTGGACCTCCTCGCTTCGCTCCAGCACCGCCAGCTCGGTCGACAGCGAACGCAGCTCGGAACCGGTCACGGTCATGATCCAGGCCCCGATGCGCTCGGCCACCGAGTCGAGATCGCTCCGACCGTCGGCCCCGGCCCCGGCCCCGGCGGTGGGCCGGGGACGGTCGAGGACGGCCAGGGCACGGTCGAGGGGAACGACGGGCCGGATGAAGGCCCGGAGCAGACACCACAGACCGAACCCGGCCAGGGTCCCGAGCCCGACGGGGATCCACATCTACCCCACCCCCCATCGGGTGACGCCCACCGGCCGACCCGGCGATGGCGGCCGGGCACCGCCGGAACCGGCGCCCCGCCCGGCGTCGCCCGTCGCGGCGGGGGCCAGGATCCGGGGCGGGCGCCGGATGACCGACAGGCGGGCGATACCCCACAGGGCGGCGATCCACAGCGAGCCGATGGCGGCCAGCACGAGCTGGCCGTCGAGGCGGTCGAAGGCTTCGAGATAGGTCCGGTTGAACAGCAGGAGGAAGGCGAACATCCCCACCACGATCCCGGACACCACCTTGGCGTCGGAATAGACCTGGGCCCGGCTGGTCTCGGTCCGGACCCGCATGGTGACGTCGTCCCGACCGGCGGCCGCCACCTCGCCCAACAGGCGGCCCAGATGCCGACCCCGCCGTTCCGACGCCATGATCAGGGCCACCACGATCTGATCGGCGGTCGGATCGTCGATCCGGTGGGCGAAGGCCCGGAGCTGATCGGCGAGCGGCGCCCGACGCAGCCCGGCGGCCAGTTCCTGGACCGCCGGACGGATCTCGACCGGGGCCACCCGGGCGGTCACGGCGATGGCCTCCTGGAGGCCGGCCGAGGCGCCGATGGTGTCGCGGAGCTGTTCGGCCCAGGCGGCGATGGCCTCGATCCGGGCCACCTCCTCCCGTCGCCGTCGCTCGGCCCCGACCAGGGTGGGGGCGGCGAACCCGGCGATGGCGGCGAAGAGGGCGGCGGCGGGCCAACCGGTCAGGGCGAACAGCGCCACGGCGGCGCCGACGGCAAGCCCGGCCCGCAGCCGGAGCCGATCGGGGGGCGACCAGCCGCCGGGCAGGAGCTCGCCGGGCGACCGCCACACCCCGCGCAGGCCCAGCACGACCAGGAGCAGCCCGACACCGAACCCGGCGCCGCACACCAGGGCCACCACGGCGTCACCCACCGGCCGCCCCCAGCCAGTCGGGGCCGAGACCGGCCCGGTGGTCGAAGCCCGAGGCCCGGAGGCGCTCCAGCAGCCGCGGGGTGAATCCGACCTCGGTCTGGCGGCCCCGGCCGTCGCCCCCGTCGGCCCACACCTCGTTGGAGATGACCTGGTCGCCCCTGGCCCCCGTGATCTCCCGAACCGACGACACGACCCGGGTTCCGTCGGGGAGCTTCCGGAGGTGGACCACCAGGTGCAGGACCAGGCTGATCAGGTGGGCCGAGGCCTCCATCGACAGGGCGTCGGCCCCGGTCAGGGCATAGGTCTGCATCTTGGTCAGGGCCGACAGCGAGGAGTCGGCGTGGACGGTGGTGATCGAGCCCTCGTGGCCCGAGTTCATGGCCTCGAGCATGGTTCGTACCTCGTGGCCCGACCGGCACTCGCCGATGATGAGACGGTCGGGCCGCATGCGGAGGGCCTGGCGGCCGAGCACGTCCATGCCGATGCCACCCGCCCCCTCGATGTTGGGTTGGCGGACCTCCATCTCGACGACGTGGGCGGCGCGGCGAGGATCGAACTCCAGGCCCAGTTCGGCGTTGTCCTCGATGACGACCAGGCGCTCCTGGATGGGGATCTCGGAGATGAGACCGCGGGCGAAGGTCGTCTTGCCGGTGTCGGTGCCTCCGGCGACCAGGATCGAGCACGGCAGGGGCGGTCGTATGGCGCAGCCCAAGGCGTGGGCCAGGGTTGGGTCGATGGTGCCCAGCCCGACCAGCTCGTCGAGGGTGACGGTGAGGTGCCGATGCTTGCGGATCGACACGCAGATCCGGGACGTGACCCCCTTGATGGCGTGGAGCCGGCTCCCGTCGGGCAGGCGCAGGTCGAGATAGGGCTGGGAGTCGTCGAAGCGCCGCTCGGTCCGACCATCGGTGGCCGCCCAGCGGCGGATCAGCTGCTCGAACTCCTCCTCGGAGTCGGCCAGGGGCGGACCGGGGACCCGATGCCCGCCGACCTTGGTCAGGATCACGTTGTCGTGCCCGTTGGCCACGATGTTCTCGTTGGTGTCGTCGGCCAGGAGCTGGTCGAGGACACCGTGACCGAACAGGCGGGAGCCGACCTCGGCGATGAGCGCGTCCTCCTCGGCCTCGGACAGCGCCGGACGGCCCGACGCCAGCCGCCGCTGGGAGGCGGTCTCGACCATATGGACCACGAGCTGTCGCCCCCGGACCTCGATGTCGTCGGTCGTGGGGGGCCGGCCGGCGGCGGTCTCGGTCGCCTCCCATCGGGCCAGCCGGTCGGCCACCGCGTTGCGGATCGCGCCGGCCAGGCCGGGCCCGGCCGACGATCGGCTCATGGCCCGTCCCCCTCAACCCGATGGTGTCGGTCCCCGGTGTCGGCGCCCGCCGAGAGGGCGGCCAGCATGGCCGGTGACAACGGCGCCGCCTCCTCGCCATCGGATCCCGTGTCGAAGGTGGGGTCGGAGGTGAGGTCGGAGGCCCGGTCGCCCGAGACGGGGCCGGGCGTCGGCTCCCCGGGCGGCGGGCGCAGGGGCCGTTCGGGTCGTTCGGGTCGTTCGGGCGGTGGGACCGCCTGCTGCGACCGGAACCGGGGCCAGGAACGGCCTTCGTCGATCACGACCTCGACCACCGGTTCCGAACCGGGCGAGGTCACGAGGGGAACCGCCGTCGGCGGCTCGCCCCGGCCGACCACCCGGGCCGACCCGACCGGAGCCTCGGTGTCGGCCGGGCCACCGCCCACCACGAGGGCCGGGACCGACCGGCGGGCCGGAGGCGACCGCACCCGGGGCGCCGGCACCCGAGGCCGCAACCGAGGTCACGGCCGGGGTCGAGGTCGAGGCCGAGGTTGAGGCCGGGGCCGAGGGCGCAACCAAGGTCGGGGTCGCGGGCGGGGGCGAGGTCGAGGCCGGGGCATCGACGGCGGCGCCGGGGTCGGGACACCGGACGGCGATGGCGGCGACGACGTCGGCCGCCGCCGCGGCCAGGGCCGATCGGCGGAAGGCCCGCCCGGCGGTCAGGCCCTGACGGAGGTAGAGGTCGGCGGCCCGCCCGTCCACGGGGACGACGCCCAGGAGGTCGAGGCCGAGGTTGGCCGCCACCTCGGCCGGGCCGTAGGGCTCGTCACCCACGGTCACCAGCCCCAGCCGGCAACCGGCGTCGACCAGCTCGGCCACGGCCGGCACCAGGGCGTGGACCTCCTCCAGCCGGGGTCGACAGACCAGCACCGTGAGTTCGGCCCGGCGGGCCAGGGCCAGGGCGGGCGAGTCGACGCTGAGCCGTCCGCAGTCGGCCACGGTCACCAGACCCGGCGCGGCGGCCAGCATCTCGGCCCCTGCCTCGCCCAGCCTGGTCAGGGCCGCTCCGACCTGGTCCGGCCCGGGTGGGGCGGCGGCGACCCACAGACCCTCGGCCACCGGTTGGGCCACGTCGACCACGGTGGCGGGCGTGGCCGGGCGTCGACTGGTGGACAGGGCGAGCAGCCCGGGCTCCCAGGTGAGGCCGTGGGCGGTCGACCATCGAGCGGCCAGGGTCCCGCCCGAGGGATCGGCTTCGAGAACCAGCCGGACGGCCTCGGGCCCGGGCCAACGGGCGGCGATGAGGGTGGCCAGGGTCGTGACCCCCGGACTCGCCTTGCGAGAGGCGACGGCGATGATCATCCGCCGGCCCTCAGCAGGACGAGACGGACCCGGTCGGAGGAGGCGGCGTCGGCCGCGGCATCGGCCGACGCCTCGGCCACCAGGAGCGACACGAACAGCTGGCGGCGGCCCTCCAACACCGGCTCCACCGACCACACCGTGGCCTCGGCCAGCCGGTCGCCGCCGGGGTCGGCGTCGCCGGTGCCGCCACTCGGAGCAAAGGCCGGACCGGTGACGACGAGGCCCACACGATCCCCGGCCCGGAGGGTGCCGGTCGGGTACTGGCCGGGCTCCAACAACAGGCCGACCACGGCCCCACCCTCGGGGACCGATTCCGAGGGCGCCACCACCAGGGCCGACGACAACGGCGTGCCCATGGGGATGGGGCCCCGGGCCACCCGGCCGACGACCACGTCCTCCTGGTCGAGCCCCAGGACCGTCATCCCCGAACCGGCCCCGATCTCGACCACGACCAGGTCGGTGGACTGGATGGTCTCCCCGGCGGCGATGGTCCGGCCGGCGACCAGGGCCGGGCTGCGGGCGTCCTGCTGGGCCGACCACAGGGTGAACCCCAGCATCGACATCACGATCGACAGCACCCCGAGGGCGATCCACGGCAGCTGCTGACGGCGCGATCGCCCCACCCCCGGTCCAACCGGTTGGGGCAGGCCCGACGGAGCGGGGCCGCGCTCGGCACCCCGGGCTGGCGTCATCGTGTCGGTGGTGGCGGTGGTCATCGGGACCACCGCCCGCGGCGGAACGGCATCACGTCTGGTCGCCCTCGACAGGTTGTGGTCAGGTCATGGGAAAACCACTGCACCCAGCCGACATCCGGACCCAACCGACCGCCGTGTTTTCCAAGCCGTCGCCCAGTCCCCAGGGACCATCCGTCGAGAAGCTTCTCCCCGCTTCCGCAGGTAATGCTACTCAGCGACGGGCCCCTGTCCAGGGGGAACGTCGGGTACGGTTTCCGCCCGCCGTCAGCCCTTGGCCACGAAGCCGACCGTCTCACCCTCGAAGCCGATGAAGGTCAGACGCTGCTCCACGATCTGGAATCCGGTGGCGGCGACGAGGCCGTCGTAGGCGGCCAGGAGGTTGCTCTCGGGATCGTCGCACGCCGGCCCGGCGTCGGGGGCGGTCTCGAAGGAGACGGCCCCACCGGCGGCGTCGTCGCCGATCACCATCAGGGTGACCGACCCACAGTCGGCCGAGGCGAGGACGGCGTCGCTCTCGCCCTCGCCCTCGCCCACGACCAGGGTCACCTCGGGCTTGTCGAGCCGGGCCGTCGACGCCGCCCGCTCCACCCCCTGGCCCGAGAACACGGTGTCGAACCTCCAGGTGGTGCCGGACAACGGGGCGTTCACGGCCGGAGCCGCCGGTCGGTAGGCGAGCTCGACCCCCTCACCGGAAAGCACGAGCCCGTCCGGGGTCACGGCGAACGCGGTGGCCCGGAACAGGCCGTCGACGTAGACGGCCTCGAACCCCATCGACGGGCCCACGCAGGCCATCTCGGTGATCGCCACCTCGAACGTGGTGAACGAGCCGTCGGCCCCGAGTTCGACACCACCCCCGAACTGGTTGCAGCCGCCGGAGCCGCCGATCTCGCCCGCCGCCAACCGCAACTCGACCGGTTCGACCGGCACCTCGAGGACCGCTCCGTCGACGGTGGCCCGGTCCAGCACCCAGTCGCCCACCGGCGACGGCCCCGACGGGCCGGCGCCGCCGCCTCCGGCCGGGGCCGGGTCGGCGGCGGGATCCGGGACCTCGTCGGTGCCGGGGTCGGCACCCCCGTCCACGGCCGCCGTGTCGGGCCCGCCGTCGCCGCAGGCGGACAGGACGAGCGCGGCCAGCGCGACGCCGGCCAAGGTGAAAAGTACGGGCAAAAGCGCTAAACGTGAGGTCGGCACGGCATCTCCGGTTCTCGTGATGATCGTTGAACGGCCGCTCCCGGCCCATCGACGATTGGACGACGTCGGAGGGTCAACGGTTCCCACCGACCGGTCGTGGGGCCGGACCCCCGATGCCGGGCACCAGTGAACGGGCGACGACGAGAACGGACGAACATGACGGACGATACGGGCACCAAGACGGTCGTCGGCTACTGCGAACCCTGGTCGGTCCGCGCCGGTGAGACGGTGACGTTGCGGGCGGCGGCCGACCGGGCCGGCCCCGGGACCCTGTCCCTGGTGCGGATCAGCTGCGGCGATCCGACCCGGTCCGGGCCGGGCTACGCCGAGCGGGTGGTCGCCTCCGATCTGGCGTCCACCATCGAACTCCAGCCACAACCGCTCGCCACCGGCAGCTTCGCCACCGTCGACCTCGGCGAGCTCGAGGCGGCCGAGAGCATCGACCTCCGGCTCTCGGTCATGCCGACCCGCCCCGGCGACGACCAGATCCTGGCCACGGTGGCCGGGAGCGACGGCGCCCTGCAGCTGGTGATGGTCGGCGGCGTCCCCCTGCTCCGCAGCGGCGGTCAGGAGGTGGCGCTGCGGGACCGGCCCTTGACCAACCGCCGGTGGTACGACATCGAGGCCCGGGTGTCACTCGGGTCCGGGACCGTGAACGGCTGGGTCGGGTCGAGCCCCACCCGCTCCCCCGGCCGGGACCTGCTGGAACCGGCGGCCGACCCGATCCTGGGGACCCTGGCGGTGTCGATCGGTGAACCGCAGCAGCTGGTCCTGGGCGGGACGGTGGGCCGAGGCGGGTTCGACGGGCGCATCAGCCGGCCCCGCCTCAGCCTGGATCGGACGGCGCTCCAGTGGGATCTGTCGGCCGACATGGGCGGGCGAACCATCGTCGACACCTCGGGCCACCACCGCCATGGGCTGGTCCATCAGTTGCCGACGAGGGCCGTCACCGGACCGGGGTGGGACGGCACCAGCCAACGCTGGACCGACGCCCCCGAGCAGTGGGACGCCATCCACTTCCACACCGACGACCTGTACGACGCCGGCTGGCCCCAGAGCGCCGAGTTCGAGGTTCCGGCCGACCTGCCGAGCGGGATCTACGCCTTCCGGATCGAGACCCCGGACGGCGACGACCGGGTCCCGTTCTTCGTCCGCCCCGCCGTCGACGCCCCGACCGCCGACGTCGCCCTGCTGTTGTCGACCGCCACCTACCTGGCCTACGCCAATCACCGGATGCTGTTCGAGGGGGCCGACTTCATCGCCTCCAAGACCCGCCTCCGACCCGAGCACGCCTATGTCCGGGATCATCCCGAGGTCGGACCGTCGATGTACGAGCGCCATCGGGATGGCAGCGGGGTCATGTTCAGCTCCCGCCGTCGGCCCGTGCTCAACCTCCGTCCCGGCGCCGACGGATGGAACTTCACCCCCGACACCGACCTCAACGCCTTCCTCGACCACCTGGACGTGGGCCACGACGTGATCGCCGACGAGGACGTCCACCACGACGGCCTCGAGGCCCTCGCCCCCTATCGGGTCATCGTGACCTCGACCCACCCGGAGTACTGGTCGACGGCCATGCTCGACGCCCTGGAGGCGTGGCAGCGCCAGGGGGGCCGGCTCCTGTACCTCGGGGGCAACGGGTTCTACTGGCGGGTGGCGTTCTCCGACGCCTGGCCCGGGGCCATGGAGCTCCGGCGGGCCGAGGACGGGGTCCGCAACTGGGAGACCGGACCGGGCGAGAGCTACCACGCCTTCACCGGCGAGTACGGGGGCATGTGGCGGCGTCTCGGTCGAGCCCCCAACGAGCTGGTGGGCGTCGGCTTCTGCGCCCAGGGGTTCGACCGCGCCACCGGCTACCGGCTGGCCCCCGACGCCCGCACCGGCCGGGCGGCCTGGATCCTCGACGGCGTCACCGACGACGACGGCTCGGTCGGCACCTCGGGTCTGGGCGGTGGGGCCGCCGGCCAGGAGCTCGACCGGTTCGATCCACACCTCGGCTCCCCGCCCCACGCCGTGATCCTGGCCTCGGCCACCGACTTCGGGCCCGACATGCTCCGCACGAAGGAGGAGTTCGGCGGGTCGGTCCACGTCACCCGACCCGACCCCCACGTCCGGTCCGACATCGTGTTCTTCGAGACCGAGGGCGGGGGTGCGGTGTTCTCCGTCGGCTCGATCTCGTGGTTCGGGTCCCTGGCCCGCAACGGTTACGACAACGACACCGCCCTCATGACGGCCAACGTCGTCCGTCGCTTCCTCGACCCGGCCCCCTTCGAGTTCCCGGTCGACCGCCCCGACGGGCCCGACGGGCCCCAGCCGACATCGACGGGAGAGTACGACCGAGGGGAGGACTCGTGACCGTCCTGATCGCCGGGGCCGGCATCGGGGGTCTGGCCCTGGCCCTGACCTGTCACCAGATCGGGGCCGAGTGCCGGGTGCTGGAGTCGGTGCGGGAGCTGCGCCCGCTGGGCGTGGGCATCAACCTCCAGCCCAACGCGGTGCGGGAACTCGACGACCTCGGCCTCATGGACCGCCTGCCCGCCATCGGGGTGGAGACCCGGGAATGGGCCCTGGTCGGGCGGAACGGCAACGACGTGTACGCCGAGCCCCGGGGCCGACTGGCCGGGTACCGCTGGCCCCAGTTCTCGGTCCACCGGGGTCGACTCCAGATGCTCCTGTACCAGGCCGTGGTCGAGCGGCTGGGCCCGGATGCGGTGGTGACCGACGCCAGGGTCACCGGGTGGCGCAACCGGGCCGACGATGGCGGCGTCGAGGTCGACGTGGTCTCCCGCTCCGGGCCGACCGAAACGCTGACCGGCTCGGTCCTGGTCGGGGCCGACGGGCTCCACTCCGCCGTCCGGGCCGCCATGCATCCCGACGAGGGCCCGCCGGCGTGGGGCGGCGCCGTGCTGTGGCGGGCCACCTCGCCCGGGCGGCCCATCCGCTCGGGGGCGTCGTTCACCCTGGTCGGATCGCTCGACCAGCGCTTCGTCCACTACCCGATCTCCGAGCCCGACCCGGCGACCGGACTCCAGGAGCAGAACTGGCTGGCCGAACTCACCGTCGACCCGGAGCACAACGAGTGGGGCGACGGCGACTGGAACCGCCGGGTCAGCACCGACAAGTTCCTGCCCGCCTTCGCCGAGTGGGATTTCGACTGGCTCGACATCCCCGAGCTGGTGGGTCGGGCCGAGGCGGTGTACGAGTACCCGATGGTGGACCGGGATCCGATCGACCGCTGGGTCGATGGTCGGGTGGCGCTCCTGGGCGACGCCGCCCACGTGATGTACCCGGTGGGGTCGAACGGGGCCAGTCAGGCCATCGTCGACGCCCGGGTCCTGGGGGCGCGGCTGGTCGAACACGGGGTGGGGCCCGAGGCCCTGGCCGCCTACGAGCACGAACTGCTCGACGACATCTCGGCCCTCGTGCTGCGCAACCGGGGCAACGGCCCGATCGCCATCCTGGGCGTGGTCGACGAACGCTGCGGCGGTGTCTTCGACGATATCGACGACGTCATCCCCGAGGCCGAGCGGGACGAGTTCATGGCCCGCTACAAGGCGGCGGCCGGGTTCGCCGTCGACGCCCTCAACAACGCCGGTCCCACCATCGCCCCCGGCGCCCGGCTGCCGGGGGCCTGACCGGCGACGGCACCCCGGCTACGGTCCGGTGGTGCCCGATGCGCTGTTCGCCCACCCTCGCCTGGCCGCGGTGTACGACCGGCTGGAAGGCGAGCGGCCCGACCTCGACCACTATGTGGCCCTCGTCGCCGGACTGGGGGCCCGGACCGTGCTCGACGTGGGCTGCGGCACGGGTTCGCTGGCGGTCCGGCTGGCGGCCACGGGCCTCCAGGTGACCGGCGTCGACCCGGCGGCGGCATCGCTGGCCGTGGCCCGGTCCAAGCCGGGGGCCGACCGGGTCCGGTGGATCGAGGGCACGGCGGGTGACGTCGGCCCCGTCCGAGCCGACCTGGCCATCATGACCGGCAACGTGGCCCAGGTCTTCGTCACCGACGAGGCCTGGACGGCCAACCTGGAGGCCATCGCCCTGGCCGTCGTGCCCGGCGGGAGCCTCGTGTTCGAGACCC
The DNA here is from genome assembly GCA_965263455.1 of Acidimicrobiales bacterium. Classification (GTDB taxonomy): domain Bacteria; phylum Actinomycetota; class Acidimicrobiia; order Acidimicrobiales; family SZUA-35; genus CADEDH01. The sequence continues at coordinate 2,387,183 of CBDHHN010000004.1, read as the reverse complement.
GGGACCCCGAACGGCGGGCCTGGGAGCGGTGGACCATGGCCCGGACCCGACGCACCGTCGCCCTCGACGCCGACGAGGGCGACGGGGCCACGGCGGTGGAGACCTGGCACCAGTTGGTCGACGTCGCGCCGCCGCTGGTCACCTTCGCCACCACCTTCGCCTTCGATGACGGCTCGACGTTCCACTCGACGTCGACCCTCCGTTTCCGGAGCCGGGAGGAGATCGAGGCCTCGCTGAACGCCTCCGGCTTCGACGTGATCGAGGTGCGCGACGCCCCGGACCGGCCGGGCCTGGAGTTCGTGTTCGTGGCCCGGCGTCGTCGGCCGGGCGACGACGCCTCCGCCGGTGGCCCCTGACCCGGCCGATTCCCCCGGGACCCGGTGTCAGGGTCGGGGTGGCGCCGGCCGGCGCCGGCCGCCACAGGCTCGGTCAGGAGGGGCGACCGGCGTTGCGCAGGCCGGACATGACCAGATCACAGAACCCCGCCGCCATCGGCCCGATCGGGGCCGGGGAGCCCTGGTGCAGGTCCTCCCGGGCCACGATGCCGTCGTAGAGCACGACCAGCCCCTGGACCATCGACCAGCACAACTGGGCCGCGGCGTCGATGTCGAGGTCGGGGTTGAAGGCCTCGCTCACGGCTTCGAGGGCGGCCACGAGATGCCCGTAGGCCCGCTCGCCCCACACCAGGTAGTCCTCGCTGTCGGTGTCGATCAGGTCGGGCCGGAAGACCACGGCCATGTGGGCCGGGTTGGTCACCCCGACCTCGACGTAGGCCTGGCCGATGCGGGCCAGGCGGTCGGCCGGATCCGACGCCTCGACCGCGGCCTCGGACATGGCCCGGTCGAGCAACTCGAAGGCCTCGATGGCCAGGGCCGTCAGCAGGCCGGTGGTGTCGCCGAAATGGTGGGCCGGGGCGGCGTGGGAGACGCCGGCCCGGCGGGCCACCTCCCGCAGCGAGAATCCCGCCGGGCCCCGCTCGACGATCACCTCGGCCGCCGCCGCCTTCAGGGCGTTGGGCAGGTCACCATGGTGGTAGGCGCCGGTCTCGGACTTGGTGGACTTGGAGGTCGGAGGCACGACATCTCACTATCGGGTCTTCGGCAGCACGGTCAATCTGGACTTGACAGTGTCAACTCTACCATCGGGCCGATCGCTCCGACAGAGGTCAGACCCGCTTCTCCGCCGACCGCAGCACGATGAGCCGGTCACCGGGCAGGAGGTCGGGCCGTCGGCCGGGATCGACCGGCAGCCTCCGCCCGTTGCGAAACACCCCGACCAGCAGCGACCCGGCCGGGGCCATCACGTCATCGCCCGACAGCACCGGCTCGACCTCGACCAGATCCAGACCGGCGCCGCCGTTGATCAACTCGTCCAGGACCCGGCCGGCGACGGGCGACTCGGTGGCCAGGCCGACCATGCGACCGACGGCCGCCGTCTCGTCGATCACCTCGTCGGCCCCTCCCTGACGGAGCAGGTGCAGGTTCTCCCGCTCCCGGCCCCCGGCCACGATCCGGGCCGTGCCGTTGAGCTCCCGGGCCGTGAGGGTGATCAGGACCGCGGTGTCGTCCCGGCCAGGGGTGACGATGATGGCCCGGGCCCGGGCGATCCCGGCCTGGCTCAGCACGTCGTTGCGGCGGGCGTCGCCGCCGATGGCGACCAGGCCCATGGCCGAGGCGATGTCGAGGGCCTGGCTCTCCAGGTCGACCACGACCAGGTCACCCCGGTTCACCCCCCGACTGATCAGTTCCTCGGCCGCGCTCTGCCCGGTCGAGCCGAATCCACAGATGATGACGTGATCGCGCACGCGTTGCCTCCAACGTCGGGTGAGCAGGAGCTGCCTCGACTGGTCGGTCAGGACCTCGACCGTGGTTCCCACCACCAGAATCAGGAACAGGATCCGGGCCGGCGTGATCAGCAGGACGGTGGCCAGCCGGGCCGAGGGGCTGACGGCGGTGATGTCGCCGTACCCGGTGGTGGTGACCGTGACCGAGGCGTAGTACAGGGCGTCGAGGAACGAGATCTGGTCGCCGGTGGCGTCGACGTAGCCGTCGCGGCCCAGCACCACGACCACGGCCACGAACACCACGAGGCCGACGGCGAAGGCGATCCGCCGCAACACGGCCCGCCCCGGCGAGTGGGGGGCCTCGGGCAGCCGGATGCGGTCCAGCACGAAACCGGCAGGATTGCGAATCGCCGTCATCGACCGATCATTGTGGCCCACCGGAGTGGGATCCGGCCGCCAACCAGCCCGAGCCGGCCGGTGGCCGAGCCCCTGCCGGCCCTGGCCGAGCCCCTGTCGGTGCGCCTACATCGACGACACATCGACGGCACATCGACGTCGGCCGACCGCCTTTGCCAGGATGGCCCCATGCAGATCGGCATCTTCTCGTTCCCCGAAACCATCGACAAGCTGGAGGAGTCGCTGCGGACCGCCCACCAGCAAGGCTTCCCGAGTTTCTGGGTGCCTCAGATCTTCGGCCAGGACAGCCTCACCGCCATCGCCGTCGCCGGGCGCCAGGTCCCCGACATCCGGATCGGGACCGCCGTCGTCCCCACCTACCCCCGCCACCCCCAGATGTTGGCCCAGCAGGCCCTCACCGTCACCGACTCGATCGGCGACCGCCTGGTGCTCGGGATCGGCCCCTCCCACAAGCCGGTGGTCGAGGGCATGTGGGGCATGTCGTTCGACAAGCCCATCCGCCACCTCCGGGAGTACCTGGAGATCCTCATGCCGCTGCTCCATGAGGGGAAGGCCCGGGTCAAGGGCGAGAGCCTGACCTGCGTGGCCGACATCGACGTCAAGGGCCCGACACCCAAGGTGATGATGGCGGCCCTGGGCCCCCAGCTGCTGAAGGTCACGGGCCGCCTGGCCGACGGCACCGTTCTGTGGATGACGGGCCCGACCACGATCAAGGAGCACACGGTGCCGACGATCTCGGCCGCGGCCGAGGAGGCCGGTCGGGAGGAGCCCGAGGTCGTGGCCGGGTTCCCGGTGTGCGTGACCGACGGATCGGCCGAGGCCACCAACGCCGCCCGGGAGCGGGCGTCCCAGGAGTTCGCCATCTACGGCCAGCTCCCCTCCTACCGGGCCATGCTCGATCGCGAGGGCTACGACGGCCCGGCCGACATCGCCCTCATCGGCAGCGCCGATGAGGTCGGCCAACGGATCACGGCCATGGCCGACAGCGGGGTCACCACCTTCTGCGCCTCCGAGTTCGGCGAGACCGATCAGCGGGCGGCCACCCGGGAGCTGCTGGTGTCGATGCTGTAGGCCGAGCATCCGGGATGCGGCCGGGAGCGGGCGGCCGCAGTCGAGCGGGCGGCCCTGACGGGACGTGACGGGACATGACGACGCCCGGGGGCGGTCGATACCCTCGGGTTCGACGAGCCCATGGCGATCCTCTCCCTCTCAGCCCGACCCTCAACCGGCGATCTCGTGGCCGGGGTCTCGGTGGCCATGGTGGCCATCCCCCAGTCGCTTGCCTACGCCGAACTGGCCGGGATGCCGGCCCAGCTCGGGTTGTACGCCACCGCCCTGCCCGCCATCCTGGCCGCCCTCATCGTCTCATCGCCGTACCTCCAGACCGGGCCGGTGGCCCTCACCGCCCTCCTGACCTTCGGCGCCCTGAGTCCGCTGGCCGCCACCCAGTCGGCCGAGTACGTGGCTCTGGCCGGACTGCTGGCCCTGCTGGTGGGCGCCTTCCGGCTGCTGTTCGGGCTGGTCCGTCTGGGCCAGGTGGCGTATCTGCTGTCGGAGCCGGTTCTGACCGGTTTCACCACCGGGGCCGCCATCGTCATCATCTCGTCCCAGCTGCCCCGCCTGGTCGACCTCGACCCCGAGGGCGCGGTGCTGGTCCGGGCCGGGCGGGCCGCGATCGACGTCGGCGGTTGGCGGTGGTCATCGCTGGCCCTGGCCGTGGCCACCGTGGTCATCGTCATCGGCGCCCGCCGGCTCCATCGACTGTTCCCCGGGGTGCTGATCGCCGTGGTCGCCGGCACCGTCGTCAGCGCCGTCACCGGCTACCAGGGCACCACCGTGGGCGACCTCGACGGCGGGTTCTTCTCCCTCGGGCTCGACCTGCCCTGGTCGTCGACCGGTCGGCTCGTGCTCCCGGCCCTGGCCATCGCCCTGGTCGGGTTCGCCGAACCGGCGTCGATCGCCCGCACCTTCGCCGTCGAGGAGCGGCGGCCGTGGAACGCGAACCGGGAGATGGTCAGCCAGGGTGTGGCCAACGTGACGGCGGCGACCGTCGGTTCGTTCCCGGTGGGCGGCTCGTTCTCCCGCAGCTCGCTCAACCGTCTGGCCGGGGCCACCTCGGCCTGGTCGGGGGCCATTACCGGGCTCGTGGTACTGGCCGCGCTACCGCTGACGCCGCTCCTGGCCGACCTGCCGGGAGCCGTGCTCGGCGCCATCGTGGTCGTGGCCGTGCTCAACCTCATCCGCATCGGCGACCTGCTCCGCCTGCTGACCGAATCGCGGCCCCAGGCCGTGGTCGGGATCGGGACCCTGGTCGCCACCCTGGCCTTCACCCCCCGGGTCGAGCGGGGGGTGCTGGTGGGGATCGGGTTGAGCCTGTGCGTGCACCTGTACCGGGAGCTGTACGTCACCGTGGAGGGCCGGGTCGAGGGACGGTGCCTGACGGTGGCCCCGCGGGGCGTGTTGTGGTTCGCCTCGGTCCCCCAGATCGAACGGCTGATCCGGGCCGAGATCACCCGCCACCAGCAGCTGTCGACCGTCATCGTCGACCTGGCCGGGGTGGGTCGGATCGACTACTCGGGTGGTGCCGTACTGGCGCGCATCATCGACGACGTCACCGGTGCCGGGGTCGAGGTCGAAGTCGTCAACCTGCCCCCCGGCACCGGCGGTGCGGTGTCGCAGCTGGTGGCCACCGACGCGACGGTCAGCGAACCCGCTTGTCGACCGGACGGCGATCAGCGGCCGGGGCGTCGAATCCGGTCACGTTGACCACGGCCCGCCAGGCCGCCTCGGCCTGGTCGGTGTCCTTGACCAGGTCGAGCACCACCTCGGTCACCGGTCCCGTCACCTTGCCCGAGGGCGAGGCGAAGAACCGGCCGGAGACGGTCGGGCCCCGGCCCGCCACCTCCAGGTAACGGGCGGCACCGTCGGCCACGGTGTGGGACATACCCATCGACCGGGGCATCAGCTTCATGATCGGCACCATGATCCGGCGCATGGCGAAGTTGGCGTTGCGGATGGCCTGGGTGTCGGGGACGCTCCCGGGCGAGACGGCGTTGACCGTCATTCCGGCCGGGAGACGGCGGGACAGCGCCTGGGCCCACCAGGCCACGAAGAGCTTGGCCGTGGCGTAGACCTCGCCCGGCTTGTAGCGACGACCGCTGGTGCCCCGGATGAGGCTGGTGGCGGCGGCCAACCGGTCGCCGTCGAAGCGGGCGGCCACCTCATCGAGGCCGACGGGGTTGAACAGCGGCACCCCGCCGGTGGCCGCCTCCGAGCCGGCGATGACGATGCGGGCGTCGGCCGTGAGGGCGTCGGCGGCCAACAGGGCCATGGTCAGACGGTGGTGGCCGGTCAGACTGGAGGCGTAGGTCAGGTCCTCCTGGGAGACGGTCACGGCCGCGTTGGGCGGAGCCACGATGCCGGCATTGAGGATCACCACCTGGAGCGGCCGACCGTGGCTGACCAGCTCCTCGGCGGCCCGGGCCACATCGGCCGGATCGCCCAGGTCGAGGGCCAGGGGGACGAAGACGTCCCGCCCGGTGGCGGTGGCCAGGTTGGTGGCGGCCTCGGCCGCCCGGGCCTCGGTCCGGCCGGTAACGACGACGGGGTCGTGGCCGGCGGCCGCCAGTTGGGTCGCAGTCTCGTAGCCGAGGCCGGAGGTGGCGCCGGTGACGAGGGCGGCAGAGGAGGGGACGGTGGGATCGGGGGAGTTGCTCATGGTCGGTCCTTTCGGGGGATCGGGTCGGGGTGGGGGGCGGGTGCCGGATCGGGATGGGGATCGGGGTGGCGGGCGGTGTCGGGGTTGGGCGGGCGGGGTGGCGGGAGGGCCTCGACGTGGGCCTTCAACCCGGCCAGGGACTGGTCGAGCATCCGGCCGAACGAGCGGCGGACGGTGAGGTGGTCGATGACCGGACCCAGGGGGCCGAAGGCCAGGTGGTAGTCGGCCACGGCCCGGACCGTGGTCCGGTCGGCGTCCCGGGCCGTGAGCTCGAGGCCCAGGTCGGCCGACCGGATGGCGCCGTGGCGGCCGACGGCGAACCACAGGGCCCGCTCCGGTTCCCACTCCGACACCACCTCGTGGAGGGTGCCGACGGGGCTGAGGCGACACGTCCGCTGGGCCCCCGGTCCGGTTGCGGGCTCGCCGCAGACGGCCTCGACCACTCCGGGATTCCAGTCGGCCACGGCCTCCAGGTCGGAGATCACGGCCCACACCTCCGACGGCCGACGCTCGATGACGACCGACCGCTCCAGGGTGCTCACGGGACCCGACCGGCCAGGGCCCGGCGTCGGGCCGAAGGTCGGTTGCTCGTCATGGTGCGTACCTCGCTTTCCGGTTGGGGCTTTCCGGTTGGGGCTTTCCGGTTGGGGGCATCGGGGCTCACCCGGCGAACCCGGCGAACCCGGTGGGCGAACATTGGGGGGTGTCGGTGGCCCGGTGACGGTGGGCCGCCGTTGCCACCACGGTGGCGGGCGGCGCTTGGGGCCCGCTGTCGGCCGACTGTGGGCCGACTGTGGGTCGGCCCCGAGGGCCCGAAGCGGCGTCGGGGCCGTGGGTACGCTCAGTGCATGCGGTTCGAGATCCTGGGCCCGCTCCGGGTGGAGGCCGATGGGGCCGAGGTGGAGGTGGCCGGTGGCCGCGCCCGCTCGGTCCTCGCCGTGCTGCTGGTGGCCGGAGGCCGGGCCGTGGGCACCGACCGCCTGATCGACCAGGTGTGGGGCGAGGACCTGCCGGCCAACCCGGCCAACACCCTCCAGCACGCCGTGGCCCAGATCCGCAAGGTGTTGGAGCCGGGCCGAGCCCGCAACGAACCACCCCGGATCCTGCGCTCGACCGACGACGGGTACCGGCTGGCGCTGGAGGATCACGACGTCGACGCCGCCCGTTTCGAGCGCCTGGTGACCGACGCCGCCCTCGCCCTGGACGACGACCGGCCGGCCCAGGCGCTGGCGGCGGCAAACGAGGCCCTGGACCTGTGGCGGGGTCCGGCCCTGGCCGGCTTCGACGACGTGCCCGTGGTCGAGGCCGAGCGGGTCCGGTTGGAGGAACGCCGGCTCGACGCCCACCTCCTGGCCCTCGACGCCCGGTCGGCGGCCCAGGGTCCGGGGTCGGTGGTCGCCGATCTGGAGTCGCTGGTGGTGGCCCACCCCCGGCGGGAGGGCCTGTGGGCCCGACTGATGACGGCCCTCTACCAGGTCGACCGCCAGGCCGACGCCCTGCGGACCTACCAGCGGGCCGCCGACCGGCTGGCCGAATCGGGCCTGTCGCCCTCGCCTGCCCTACGTGAGTTGGAACAGCGGATCCTGGGCCAGGACGAGACCCTGCGGCCGACGACGCCGACGACCCCGCCGGTGGCCCACAACCTGCCGACACCCCCCACCCCCATCGTGGGCCGGGAGACCGAGTTGCTGCGGGTGGGCGAGGCGCTGGGGTCGCACCGCCTGCTGACGCTGGTGGGACCCGGCGGGTCCGGCAAGACGCGCCTGGCCGTCGAGGTCGGTCGCCGTCTGGTCGACGGCCGCAGTCTCGACCATCGGGCCGACACCGAGGCCGACACCGACACCGGTGTCGGGACCGAAGTCGGGGCCGACGGCGTCCGTCTGGTCCGCCTCGACGATCTGGCCGATCCCTCGCTCCTCGGCGCCGCCCTGGCCGAAGCGGTCGACATGCCCGAGTCGTGGTCGGGTGATCTGGTCCCCACCCTGGTCGAGTTCATCGGCCGGCGACGCCTGCTGCTGATCGTCGACAACTGCGAGCACCTGCTCGACAGCGTGGCCCCGCTGGTGGCCCGGCTTCTGGCCGCCTGTGATCACCTGCGGGTCCTGGCCACCAGCCAGGCTCCCCTGGAGATCGGGGGCGAGCGGCGCCTGCCGGTGCCGCCCCTGGGTTTGCCGGGGCAGTCGGGTTCGCCGTTCGCCCGGCTCGACGAGGCACCGGCGGTGCGGCTGTTCCTCGACCGGGCCGAGGCGGTGGCCCCCGACCTGATCCCGACCCTGGAGGCCGGCGACGCCGGGGCCGAGGGTGAGCTGGCGGCGGTGGCCAACATCGTGGCCGCCCTCGACGGCCTCCCCCTGGCCATCGAGCTGGCGGCCGCCCGCTGCGACCTCTACACCCCGATCGAACTGGCCCGCCTCCTGGGCGACCAACTCGACCGGCTCGACCAGGTCGACCTGCTGGACCGGGGGGCCCGGGACGCCCCGGCCCGCCAGCAGACCCTCCGCGCCGCCGTGACCTGGAGTCTCGGTCTGCTGAGCGATGACGAGCGGCGCTTCGTCGGTCTGGTCTCCGTCTTCGCCGGGGGATTCGACGCCGAGTCGGCGGCCGCCGTGACCGGGACCGGGCTCGACGAGGTCCGTCGCCACCTGGCCGGCCTGGTGGTCCGCTCGGTGCTGTGGCGGATGCCGGCCGGCGGCGGCAGTCGGTTCCGATTGCCCGAGACGATCCGCCACCTGGCCCTCGATCTACTCGGAGGCGTACTCGACGAAGCGGAGCAGGAACGGGCCCGATCGGCCCACGCCCGGTTCTTCGCCGATCGGGCCACCGCCACCGACGCCCTGCTGGCCGGCGCCGGGCAGGCCGAGGCCCACGCCCGGCTCGTGGTCGACGCCGACAACTACCGGGCCGCCATGGCCCACGCCCTGGCCGCCGACCCCGCCGACCGGGCCCGCCTGGAGGTCGGGGTCCGCATCGCCGCCCGTCTCGGTCGGTTCTGGGACTGGCGGGGCTCGCTGGCCGAGGCCAACACCTGGACCAGCCGGTTCGTCACCGCCGCCGGCATACCCGATGACGGGCGAGCGGCGGGACCGATCGAGCCGATGGCCGATCTCGGTCTGCTCGTCGGATGGTACGCCTACCTCAGCTCGGAGCTGGACGATCGGGACCGGGCCCGTCGCCTGTCCGACCTGGCCCTGGAGGTGGCCGAGGCCGAGGGCGACGCCTACGGCCTGGCCGTCGCCACCTCGGCCCCGGCCATGCAGGCCCGCCTCGGGGGCGACCCGGCGCTGGCCTTGACCTACAACCAACGGATCCGGGACGGCGTCGCCCACGGCACCCTCGACGATGCCTGGATCGCCACCTGGGCCGACAACCACGACGCCCTGTGCCTGACCGAGCTGGGCCGACTGGACGAGGCCGAGGCCGCCGCCCTGCGGTCCGAAGCCGGGTTCGCAGCCCTCGGCGACCGCCGGGGCCAGGGGTGGGCCCTGATCGCCCGGGCCGTGATCGCCCTGGAACGGGGCCACGGCGGGGCCCGGGCACTGGCCGAGCAGGCGCTGGCCGTGGCCAGTGAGACCAACGACGGCCGCAACGCGGCGTGGGCGACCGAGCTGGCGGCCCGCGCCCTGCGCCTCGAGGGCGACGGACCCGGGGCCGAGGAGCGGGAACGTGAGGCCGAGGCCCTCCGGTCGGAACGGGGCATGCGTCGTTCCCCCTGGCAGCACGACCGGGGTCGCGACCAGCACTAGGACGGTGGCGGGACGCTAGGGTGCGCCCGTCAAGGCCAACCCCCTTCCAGGATCACAGGAGCAACGCTTCCATGGCTCAAACCGCCCTCCGCGGCAACCCCGTCAACACCAGCGGTGACCTGCCGGCCGTCGGCTCGGCCGCCCCCGCCTTCTCGCTGACCAAGACCGACCTCAGCCCGGTCACCTCGGCCGACCTGGCCGGCCAGCGCGTGGTGCTGAACATCTTCCCCTCGGTCGACACCCCGACCTGCGCCAACAGCGTCCGCGCCTTCAACGAGAAGGCCTCGGCGCTCGACAACACCACCGTGCTGTGCGTGTCGGCCGACCTTCCGTTCGCCCAGGGTCGCTTCTGCGGGGCCGAGGGCATCGAGAACGTCACCACCGGTTCCACGTTCAAGAACGGTGAGTTCCTCAGCGACTACGGCGTCGGCATGACCGACGGTCCGCTGGCCGGGCTGTGCGCCCGGGCCGTGGTGGTCGTCGACGGTGACGGCACCGTCATCCACAGCCAGCTCGTGCCCGAGATCGCCGACGAGCCCGACTACGACGCCGCCATCGGCGCCCTGGGCTGATAAGTCCACCGGGGCCCGACCTCGTCGGCCCCACCCGCTCCACCGCCGGGCCCCGACGGCTCGGACCACCGTGGTCGGGCGGAACCCGGATACGTGCGGATCGACCCGGTCCGAGTCGGCGAACGGCCGGCTCAGGCCGGGTCGCTTCGTCGTTGGTGAGCCGCGGCCTGGCGTCGCACGTGGGCCGGGACGTGGTTCTTGATCCGGCCCCCGGTCCGATGACCCCAGGCCAGGCCCCACCGATCGAGCGCCACCAGAACCCACCCGTCGCGACCGTCGTCCTCGATCGTCTCACCCCGACCGAAGGCGGCCAGGCGCCGATCATCCGCCGCCCAGGAGCGGACCTCGGCCGCCTCGTCGCCGGTCAGGGCCGTGGCCAGGGCCGGGTCGGGCACGAAACGGCCGGGCCGTTGACGACCCAGGGGTAGGCCGGGCCGGACCAGTTCCAGACCGTCGAGGGGGACCGGGACGGCGGGCCGGGCCCAGATCCGGTCACCGGTCACGACCAGGGCGTCGGCATCGGGCTCGCGGATCCACAGCGACCGCCGACGGAACCGGGCCCAACCGTCGAGGGGGTCGACGTCGGCCCCGGTCCGCGCGCTTCGACCCGACGACCCGCGGTCGTGGGCCGATCCCGACCGCCGGCCGCCGTCGACGCGATCCCGGCTCCGGCGTCCCGCGGCCCGGGCCGAACCCCGACGTCGACCGGCCGAACCCGACACCGAACCCGGGACCGAACCCGTCGACGATGGGCCCGACCCCGGGCCGACGCCGTCCACCGGGTCGACGCCGCCGGACGCGTCGGGGAGGAGGGGGCGCCGGGGCCCGGCCGAGGGCTCGCGGCGGAGACGGGCCACGAACTGGCCCTCGCCCGGCACCCGGTGGGGCCAGAGCCGGGCCGTCAGTTCGGTGGCGTAGGGGGGCCGGGCCAGCCCCGGGTCGACGTCCAGGAGGCGGGCGCAGTCCTCCAGGGTCCAGCCCGGCTGGTCGGCCAGGAACCCGGCCACCCGATCCTCGTTCTCCTCCGGGCTGAAGCTGCAGGTGCTGTAGACGAGGACCCCGCCGGGGCGGACGACGGCCGCGGCCTGGGTCAGGAGCTGCGCCTGGCGCCGGGCCGAGCCCTCGACCGCGGCGGGCGACCAGTGACGCACGGCGGCGGGATCGCGGCGAAACAGGGCCTCGCCGGAACAGGGCGCGTCGAGCACGACACCGTCGAATCCTTCGCCCTCGAGGGCGGCCAGGGCGTCCAGCGGGAGGCTGGTGGTCACGACGTTGGCCGAGCCCCAGAGGTCGAGGTTGTCGTGAAGGGCCCGCAGTCGTCGGCGGTCGATCTCGTTGGCCACCACCAGGCCGTCGGGTCCGACCCGGGCCGCCAGGTGGGTGGTCTTGCCGCCGGGGGCGGCGGCCAGATCGGCCACCCGCCACCCCGGTTCCGGAGCCAGGGCCTCGACCACGGCCATGGCCGACGGTTCCTGGAGGTAGAAGAGCCCGGCCAGGTGGGCCGGATGACCTCCGAGGCCATCGGAGCCGATCAGGCGTTCACCGTCCGGGCACCACGGCACCGGCTCGGTGTCGAGGGCCAACAGGCCCCGACGCTCGTCGGGTGACACCTTGGCCGGGTTCCAACGGAGGCCGCGGGTCCGGAACCGGGCCTGGGAGGCCACGAAGTCGTCGAGGCCCGCCCCCAGCACCGGGGCCAGGCGCTCGACGAAACCGGGAGGAAGCTCGTCGCGGGTCACCACCGCCGATCATGGTGCCAGGGTCGGCGCCCGCTGTGGTGGCGACGGCCGGGCCCGGGCGGCCGGTGGGCGGCGGCGGGCCCGCCCACGGTCGACCCTCAACCGTGGGCCGTGATCAACAGCGGGGCCGGTTGCGGCGGTGACGCCGGGCCCAGCGGGACACGGCCCGCGGGATCAGTCGCGGGTCGAGCCGGCCCAACTGGCGTCGGGCGTAGGACCGGCGACGGATCGGATCGAGCTGGCTCCAGGCCTCGTCGGTCAGGTCCGCCGCGGTCGGCGGCTTGAGGCCGACCGGGTGGTCGTCGAGCACCTCCAGGAGCCGCTCGACATCGGCCACCAGGTCGGGGGCCAGACCCGGATCGGGTTCGGCGGGTGGGGAGGGGTCGGCGTCACCGCTCTCGCCCTGGCCGGCCGCTGGCTCCTGTCCCGTGGCCAGCTCCAGCCACACGTCGAGGGCCGAGGCCGGGCGGGAGTCGAGCGGGGCCTCGCCCCGTGGGTCCGGCCCGGGATCGGCCCCGGGGCCGGGTTCGGGGTCGGAGCGCAGGCCGGAGCTCGGAGCAGCGCCCGGCTCGGGCGGTTGGGCGGGGCGGGTGTCGAGGCCCGAGGTCGACGTGACATCGGGGCTCGAGCTGCAGCCGGGTCGGTCGTACCCGGCGGCCGATCGTCGAGGGTCGTCGTTGTCGATCGACGAACGACAGTGTCTCCCGGGTCCCGAGTGGGACCCCGGTCGCCAGTGGAAGTCCATGTTGCCGCTGCCTGCCTTCCTGTCACGTCGTTTGAGGGGCTACGTCGCCACCGTGACCGTTGGGCGAAGAATCCCTGAATTCGCCATGGCGTCCTCCTGGTCGGGGCGTCGGCGGCGTAGGGGTTGGCGTGGCACACCGACGCCGAGGAAGGAACCACGACGATCCGACGGATGCCAGGGCGGCCCGGAGGGGCCGGAGGGAGGATGCCGATGCGAGGACATGACCAGCGCCGACGACGAGAACGAGACCTTCGACCTACCCACGAGACTCGACCGGCAGGGGATCGGGCCGGCCTCGACGGCGGCCCCCCGATCCTGAGCGGGCGGGCCGGAGCCCACGAGCACCGGTCGCTGCTGGAACAGGTGGGTCGTCGCCACGGCCTGTCCCGGATCCAGCTCGCCTACGTACTGGCCACCGCCCTCCATGAGACCCGCATGGGACGGGTGATGACCGAGGACGGGACCGGGTGGGGCGACGAGTTCTGCTACGAGTTGGGCAACGTCGAGCGGGGCGACGGCAACCGGTTCCGAGGCCGAGGCTACGTCCGGCTCCGGGGTCGGCGCGGCTACCAGGAATGGGCCGACCGCCTGCAGCTTCCCCTCACCACCCGCCCCGACCTGGCGGCCCGCCCCGACGTGGCGGCCGAGATCGCCGTGGTCGGCATGATCGAGGGGGCGCTGACCGGCGAGCGCCTGGCCGACTACCTGGGGCCCGAGGTCCGTGACCTCATCGGGGCCCGGCGGGTGGTGTGGCGACCGCGTCGTCGGCCGGCGATCCGGCATCGGGCCGACGTCGTCGCCCGTCACGCCCGGGAGTTCGAGGCCTCGTTGGTCAACATCTGCTGACCGACAGGGCGGGGTCGGCGGCGACGGTGGGTGCCCCGGTCAGGGGACGAGCCCGGGCAACGAAGCCCGGACGCGAAGCACCGTCCCGGAGCGTAGGAGGCCCGGGACGGTGTTCGCCCGCCGGACAGACCCGGCACCGGACCCGGCTGTCGACAGCCGCCGCCACGGCCAACAGCTCGTGGGGTCCGGTACCGGTCGTCCGTACCGCCGCAGCGAGCGAGGTGATCGAACCCGGCTATTCCTCTGGTCGACCCCGTTGGCGGCGGGGCCGAAGGTTCGGGATCCGGGGGACGATCAACGAAACCTTGTTGGTACTGAATTCTGGTGGGAGGAACCCTGTGCGGGAACTACCATCATCAACCCGGTTGCTGTGCGCGTGGGCGCGCCCACGTGCGCACGACACCTACACGTTGCACAGCCGTGTCTCACAGGGCCAGAATGGGGGACCGGTACCGTCCCCGGGCCCGGAGAAGGACCGGAGAAGGACCAACGTGATGGCCAGCGGCAGCGGCGGATTCGCCGAGGCACTGCAACGGATCGAGCGGCGCGAGTTGAACGAGGCCTTCGAGGCCTGCAATCGCCAGATCGGGCTCGACCGGTACGACCGCACGGCCCTGCACCGTTGGCTGGCCGGTTCGGTGCCGGGCCGCGAGGACTTCGTCACCTGCCTGGCGGCCGAACTCGGCCGACCCGAGGTGCTCACCGCCTGGCGCGAGACCCGCGCCGCCGCAACCACCGCCGACGTCAAGGCGGTGGTGACCCGGTTCCGGGGCCTGTCAGCGGCCGACAAGCTGGAGGCGTTCCAGGCCATCCGGGACGACGTCCTGACCGTGCCCGCCTCCCGGATCCGTCGCAAGTTCCAGATGCGGGTCGAACTCCACGACGGACCGGGCGACGACCTCTACGAGCTGCGGATGAACATGGACTGGGAGGGCTATCTCCCGGGCCAGGCCACCACCGTGATCGTCACCGACTACGAGGAGCTGGGCGAGGCCTTCACCCAGGAGGCCTGCGTGTTCCGCGACGTGGTCGAACTCGACGAGCACTACCTGGAACGGACCCAGCTGGCTCTGGCCACCACCCGCCAGACCCTGAGCTACTCCTCACTCGACGGGTTCGAACCGCCGGTGACGCTGGAGGCGGTGCGGACCGAGGGCGGGGTCTACGCCTTCGGCAACGAGGCCAGGGACGACGCCCGGGTCCGGGTCCGGGTCTCCTACCCGTTCCCCCGGGGGACCCACTTCTACCCCATCGTGTTCCGCGGCTACCAGATCGCCGGTCCGGCCCGGATCACGCTGGCCGTCTACACCTCGACCGCCTACAACCCGCGCGGCTACGCCTTCCTGGGGTCGGGTCGAAGCTGGCAGGCATCGCAGCTGATGGGCCGGGAGCTGGAACTCGACGTCGGGACCGAAGGCTCGATCCTGGGCGAGGAGACCGGCATCGTCCTCTACTGGTCGGAGCGGACCCAGGACGCCGAGCGCCGGGCCGCCCCCGACGCCGGCCCCGGCCATCGCCCCTCGGGCGCCGACCCCGGCCCGATGGGGCTCAGCGCCGGGGGCTGAGCCGACCCGGGGTACGGCGGGCCAGGACGGCCGGATGGGTCGCTCGCTCGCCGGGCAGGTGACGGAGGCGCACGTCGTCGAAGCCCAGCCGTTCGAGCATGTCCATCAGCCCGGCCACGGTGAGCAGGGTCGAATGCATGGCGAACCGGCTCTCCCCCACCTCGCCCAGGCCGTAGTCGGCCGTGATCTCGCACTCCCAGTACCGGCTGTCGTCGCGCTCGGTCACCCGTTCGCCGATGGTCAGGGCCACGGGCCGCCCGTCCTCGGCGACGCGGTAGTGATGCCGGTGGTCGGCCGTGCCGAGGGTGAGGGGGGCGTCGATGTGCAGCCACCCGCCGGGGGCCACCACCTCGGCGAACACCCCGAGGTACTTCTCGACCGCGCCCAGGCCGGCGGCCACGTCGTCCCCAGTGCCCCAGGTGTTGGCGTAGACCAGCGAGTTGCCCCGGCACATCACGTAGTCGAACCGACGCTCGAGGGCGGTGAGGTCGGCCCAGTCGAGCAGCTCGCAACGGGCGTCGTCGCCTCGGAGCCCGGCCACCTCGGCGTTGCGCCGGAACCGCTCCGCCATCTCGGCGCTGCCGTCGGTGGCGGTCACGTCGTAGCCCCGGCGGCGGAGGCCGATGGCGGGAAGGCCGGTACCGGCGGCGCAGTCGAGGACCGACCGTACGCCGAACAGATCGAGGTTGGCGGCGGTGCCCGCCACCAGGGTGTCGGCGTCGTAGATGGCCGAGAGGTACAGGTCGAAGGCTCGGGGGAACGGCAGCGGGAACGGGTTGACGGGAACGGCGGGCGACGATTCCGGGAACGCCGACGGCAGCGACCACAACGGGATGGACCGGGGCTCGTCGAGTACGACCCAGGGTGCGGTGTCGAGCATGATCGTCATCGGGGGCACCTCATTCGGGAGCGAGTGTCTTCACCAACTTGCTGTCGCTTCATGTTGCAGCATCACCAGTGAGGTGACCACGGATCGTCGGAAACCGAACCAGTGGGGCCACCGCGGGAATCGGGCGATGTTCGCGCGTCACCAGTCCGCCGATCGAACGATGGGCAAGGTTCTACAGCCAACGGTTGCCGGCACACCTACTCCCCGCGGCCCCGTTGGGCGCGAGCCGACCGATTCGTCGCCTGAACCACCCGCCCGGGTCGTTCAGATCTGACATGACAACTCCGTGACGACGGGGCGATAGGGGGCCGCAGGCGGGTGGCGGTGGCGTAACCGGGGCAGACGACGCACCGAGCAAGGAGGGAACACCGGTGAACCAGTCGCTTTCTTCAACGCGCCGCATGACGGCGGCGGAGGGGCTGCTGTACCTGCTGGGCTTCGGCACGGCACTCATCGGTGGCTCGCTGCTCGTCGCCCGAGGGATGGGTGCCGTGGCCAGCGGGGTCGGGGCGATCGCCCTGGCCGCCGCTGTGCCGCTGGCCGCCGTGATCAGCGCCATGGTGGCCGCCCATCGGGAGGGCCCCCGGGCCCGGTTCCCCCACCACCGGGACTTCGACGACCGGTGGTCCGATCGGGCCCCTGCCTCCGGCCGACACCGGTGAGGTGATCGACCACGAACCCCGGCGGCAGCACCATCGAGCCCGTGCCGCCTCCGTCGCTCCGGCGACGGGGATGCGGTCAGCACCGGGGGCCGGTCCCGACGATCGGCCGGCTCCGGGTCGGGGCGGCACGGGCTCGATGCCAACAACGGCGAATGGGTGGAGAGCGAGGACCCGGTCGAGCGGCGGGACCGGACCGGCGGGTGACCCGACCGGATGACCGGGACACCGGCCGTGGAGAACCGGTCCTCAGCTGACATCCTTGGCCCATGGCACCCGAGCCGACCACGTTCGATCAGCTGTTCACCGTGCTCCGGGAACGGGTCCGGGAGCGGCCCGAGGGATCGTCGACGGTCGCCGCCATCGACGCCGGGATCCACACCATCGGCAAGAAGGTGCTGGAGGAGGCGGGAGAGGTGTGGCTGGCGGCCGAGTACGGCAGCGACGACGAACTGGCCGAGGAGATCTCCCAGCTCCTCTACTGGCTCCAGGTGACCATGCTCAGCCGGGGCCTGGATCTCGACGACGTGTACCGCCACCTCTGAGGGCGGAAACGGCGTTTGAGGCCCCGAGGGGCTGGAGTACAGTCAAGGTTCGCCATGCTGCCGTAGCTCAGTCGGCTAGAGCACCAGATTGTGGATCTGGGGGTCATGGGTTCAAGTCCCATCGGCAGTACACGTGATCCCGTCCGGGGCCCGGGGCCAGTGCTCCGGGCCCCGGCGCGTCCGGCCTCCGAGGGAAACCGCCGGGCAACCGGCCCCGGGCCGGGCAGACTGGGGCCGTGAGCAAGAAGTCGAAGCCCAAGCGTCCCAAGGCCCGCCTTCCCCGCGGCTTCGTCGATGCCGCCGGTCAGGATCTCCTGGAACGGCAGGCCATGATCGACACCATCCTGCCCGTGTACCGGACCTTCGGCTTCCAGCCGCTGGAGACGCCGCTGCTCGAATACCTCGACGCCCTGGGCAAGCACCTACCCGACAAGGACCGGCCCGGTGAGGGTGTGTTCGCCCTCCGGGACGACGACGAGCAGTGGATGGCCCTGCGCTACGACCTCACCGCCCCCCTGGCCCGGTTCGTGGCCCAGAACCGCAACGACCTGACCCTGCCCTACCGCCGCTACGCCGTGGGACCGGTGTTCCGGCAGGAGAAGCCGGGCCCGGGCCGGTTCCGCCAGTTCTACCAGTGCGACTTCGACACCGTGGGCAGTCGGTCGATGGCGGTCGACGCCGAGGTGTGCGCCGTGTTCGCCCAGGCCCTGGAGGCGCTGGGCATCGACCGGGGCGACTACGTGATCCGGCTCAACGACCGCAACGTCCTCAACGCGGTGCTGACCATGGCCGGCATCCCGGCCCCCGGCCCCGACGACGACGCCGAGACGGCGGCGGTGGCCGAGGCCCGCCGGGCCCACGTTCTCCGGTCGATGGACAAGCTCGACCGCCTCGGCCCCGACGGGGTCCGCCTCCTGCTCGGCCCCGGTCGGGAGGACGAGAGCGGCGACTTCACCGCCGGGGTCGGCCTGGCCGACGACCAGATCGACCGCATCCTCGGCTTCGTGACCGTGGGCGAGGGGACGCGGGCCCAGGTCCTGGAGCGACTGGAGGCGCTGGTGGGCGAGGAGCCCGAGGGTCGGACCGGTGTCACCGAACTGGCCACCATCGACGCCCTGCTGGGGGCCATGGACATCGGCGACGACCGGGTCGTGATCGACACCTCGGTGGTGCGTGGCCTCGACTACTACACCGGCCCGGTGTTCGAGGCCGAGCTGACCTTCGGCCCCGACGCCGAGGGCAACGAGGCCCCGAGCTTCGGGACCGTGGCCTCCGGTGGCCGCTACGACGACCTGGTCAAACGGTTCACGGGCCAGGAGGTCCCGGCCTGCGGTGGCTCGATCGGCGTCGACCGGCTCCTCACCGCCCTGCGGGCCCGGGAGCATCTCGACCGATCGGCCCTGGGCGGTCCCGTGGTGGTCACGGTCATGGACGGCGATCACCTCGTCGACTACCAGGCCATGGTGGGCGAGCTGCGGGCCGCCGGCATCCCGGCCGAGCTGTACCTGGGCAACAAGAACATCGGCAACCAGCTCAAGTACGCCGACCGTCGCCATTCGCCGGCCGCCGTGATCGCCGGCAGCGACGAGTTCGAGGCGGGGACGGTCGTGGTGAAGAACCTGGCCTACGGCAAGGAGGTATCGAAGAACATCGCCGAACGTCAGGACTGGCTCGACGCCGCCGACGTCCAGGAGACCGTCGCCCGGGGCGACCTGGTGGCGACGGTGGCGGCCCTGCTCCCCTGAGCGCCCCACCACGACGGGCAGCCGACAACCGATCGGGTGGACGAGACCCGGTGGCCCGATGGGCCCGGCTCGCTCAAGTGGCTCCCCTCGGGGCCGACAGTCTGCCCATGCTGTCCCTTGCGTCCAGGTTGCCGCTGAAGCTCGCCCTCGGCGTGTTGATCCTCGTTCCCCTGGTCGGGATGAGCTTCTTCGCAGGCTCGACCGCGCTCGATGAGCAGCGGCGGGCGACCGAGGCCGAGGAGCTGCAGGTTCTGGTCGAACTCAGCGTCCGGATCGGCGACCTGCTCCACGAGACGCAGAAGGAGCGGGGTGCCACCGCCCTGTTCGTGAGCTCGGGCGGCACCCGGTTCGTGACCGAGTTGCCCGATCAGCATGTCACCACGGACGGGCCCCGTACGGCCCTGGTGGCCTACGTCGACGAGCACCGGGCTGCGCTCCCGGCCTCGGTGCTCAACCAGCTCAGCCCCGCCCTCGACGATCTGGGGCAGGTCGACGCCCGGCGCACCGAGGCTCTGGGTCTGGAGGCACCGGCGGGCGAGCTGATCGGCTGGTACACCGCCATGAACGGCAAGCTGCTCGACGCCGTGGCCGCCACCGCCACCGCCACCAGCGACGCCCAGCTCCGCAACGACGTGCTGGCCTACGTGACGTTCCTCAACGCCAAGGAGCGGACCGGGATCGAGCGGGCCCAGCTGTCGGCGGTGTTCACCAACAACGCCTTCGCCCCGGGCCAGTTCGCCACCGTGGTGTCGCTCATCGCCACCCAGAACGCCTACCTGGCCCTCCTGGAGGACACGGCCAACCCCGAGGTCCTGGCCTTCTACCAGACCCAGCAGGCCGATCCGGTGGTGGCCGAGGTGGCGGCGCTCGAGGCCGTCGCCCTGGAGACCGACACCACGGCCGAGGACTTCACCGGCTTCGGGGTCCGGCCCGAGGCCTGGTTCGACACCATCACCCAGCGGATCAACCTGCTCAAGGACGTGGAGGACTTCCAGGCCGACGGCATCCGGGCCGCAGCCGATGACCTGGCCGCCGATGCCTCCCAGGCGGCGCTGGTGGCCCTGGGTCTGGCCGCCGCCAGCCTGGCGCTCAGCGTCCTCCTCAGCGTGATCGTGGCCCAACTCATCGTGGCCCGTCTCCGGGTCCTGGCCCACAAGGCCGACCAGATCGCCACCGGCGATCTGACGGTGGCGCCCATCGCCGTCCACCTCGGCGACGAGATCGGCCGGGTCGGTCGCTCGTTCAACCAGATGATCCACACCCTCCAGGCCGTCGGGGCCCAGGCCGAGCGCATCGCCAACAAGCAGATCTCCGACCGTTCGCTGGAGGGCCGGATCCCGGGCCAGCTCGGCGTGTCGTTCCAGACCATGACCGCCTCGCTCCGGCACACGGTGGACGAACTCGGCGTCTCCTCGGCCCAGCTGGCCAGCGCGGCCGAACAGCTCAGCGCGTCGTCGACGTCGGTCGGCCAGTCGGCCGAGCTGACCAGCACCCGGGCCCTCCAGGCCTCCGATACCGGCCACGAGGTATCGGCCAGTGTGGGTCACGCCTCCACCGCCATCGACGAGGTCAACAACTCGATCGCCGAGGTGGCCCACAACGCCGACCAGGCCTCCAAGGTGGCCGACCAGGCCGTCGAGGTGGCCCGCCGGACGTCGGCTTCGATCGCCAAGCTGGACGATTCGTCGGAGGAGATCGGCACCGTCATCAAGGTCATCAACTCCATCGCCGAGCAGACCAACCTGCTGGCCCTGAACGCCACCATCGAGGCGGCCCGGGCGGGCGAGGCGGGCAAGGGCTTCGCCGTGGTGGCCAACGAGGTCAAGGAGCTGGCCAACCAGACCAGCCAGGCGACCGAGGA
Source organism: Acidimicrobiales bacterium (assembly GCA_965263455.1). Classification (GTDB taxonomy): domain Bacteria; phylum Actinomycetota; class Acidimicrobiia; order Acidimicrobiales; family SZUA-35; genus CADEDH01. Next base: position 2,366,356 of record CBDHHN010000004.1, on the reverse strand, counting down.
GATCTCCCGTCGGATCGAGACGATCCAGGCCGACACGTCGGGGGCGGTGGCCGCCAACGAGCAGATCGGCGACACGATCAACCGGATCAACGAGATCTCGACCTCGATCGCCGCCGCCGTGAACCAGCAGAAGGCCACCACCGCCGGCATCGGCCACGCCGTCGACGCCGCAGCCCGGGGCACGGTCGACATCTCCCGTTCGGTCGAGGAGGTGGTCCAGGTGGCCGGCTCCACCAGCAGTGCCAGCGCCGGCGCCCGGACCGCGGCCGAGGACGTGGCCCGCATGGCGACCCACCTGCGGGAACTGGTCAACGGCTACAGCTAGGCCCGTCGCCCGAACCGGCCCCGAGTCGTCGGGTCGAGTTGCCGGATGGCCGACGGGCCGGTGAACTGGCCCGATGACCGAGCTGACCGACGCCGATCTCGACGCCCTCCGGCGGCTGGACACCCCCACGGTGTGCAACGCCCTGGAGGTGGTGGCACCCGAGCGGCGGGGCCAGGGGTACACCGTCGAGCCCTTCTTCTGCCCTCGGCCCGAGCTGGAGCCCATGGTGGGCTTCGCCCGGACCGCAACCATCCGGTCGATGCAGCCGTCGGAGCGCGACGCCGCCGGTGACACCGAGGCCCGACTCGCCTACTACGAGCACGTGGGTGAGGGGCCGGGGCCGACGGTGACCGTGATCCAGGACCTGGACGCCGTTCCCGGCTACGGGGCGTGGTGGGGCGAGGTCAACACGAGCATCCATCAGGGTCTCGGCTCGGAGGGCGTCGTCACCAACGGTTCGATCCGCGACCTCGATGACGCCGCCCCCGGGTTCCGGATGCTGGCCGGTATGGCCAACCCGTCCCACGCCTGGGTCCGGATCATCGACCACGGGGTGGCCGTCACCGTGCACGGGATGTCGGTCCGGCCGGGTGAGCTGATCCACGCCGACCGCCACGGGGCGGTGGTGGTCCCGATCGAGGTGGCCCACCGGGTGCCGGAGGCGGCGGCCCGGATCGCCGAGGCCGAGGCGCGGATCATCGAGGCCAGCCGAACCCCCGGGTTCTCGGCCACCGTCCTGCGGGAACTGCTCGGCGGCGGGTCGGGCCACTGACCACCAAGGCGCCCGGGGGTGTCCTGTCCCAAGCCCTGGGCCGGCTCCGGGGCGACGAGCGGCTCCTGGTCATCTGCGGCTCCACCGTGCTGGTCATGGCGGGCCAGGGTGTCGTCAGCCCCATCCTCCCCCTGTACGCCCGCACCTTCGGGGTGTCGACGGCCGTCGTCGGTCTGACGCTGACCGCCTTCGGGCTGGCCCGCCTGGTCCTGAACATCCCGGCCGGCTGGTGGGCCGACCGGGCCGGTCGGAGGTTCCTGCTGGTGGGCGGCCCTCTGGTGACCGCGGTGGGGATGGTGGGCTCGGGCCTGGCCCCGTCGATCGGGGTCCTGTTGGCCTGGCGGGTGGTGGCCGGGGCCGGGTCGGCCCTGTACATGACCGGCGCCCAGATCTACCTGATCGACATCGCCGCCGACGACCAGCGGGCCCGCTACGTGGCCACCAACCAGGCCGCCCTCCTCCTCGGGGTGACGATGGGCCCGGCCATCGGGGGGCTCCTGGCCGACACCATCAGCCTGCGGGCCCCGTTTCTGGTCGTGGGGGCGGGGGCGACCCTCACCGCCGTCTATGCCTTCTTCCGGCTACCCGAGACGGCCCGTCACCTGACCGGGGTCCCGTCGACGCCCTCCGACGCCGACGCCGGGCCCCTGCCCGATGACGGGACCCGGCCCGCGACGACCGGCGCCGGGGGCGGCACCGAGGCGCCGCGGGCTGCGGGGTCCCAGGCTCCGACCGGGACCGGCCTGGACGGGGTTCGCCGGGTGCTGTCGCGCCAGTTCCTGGCCGTGGGGGCGGTGACCTTCGCCGTGTTCGCCGTGCGGTCGGGTTATCGCCAGACGCTGTTCCCCCTGGCCGCGGTGGAGCGGTTCGGCTTCACCACCACCGAGTTGGGGGTGCTGCTGGCGGTTACCGGGATCGCGGGCCTGGTGCTGATCACGCCGGCCGGGTGGGCGGCCGACCGGTTCGGGCGCCGACCGGTGATCATCGGGCCCGGACTGGTCACGGCGGCCGGCGTGTTCGTGACGGCGGCGGCCGACGGCGTCACCCTGTTCATCGCGGGCTCGGCCCTGGCCGCGGTGGGATCGTCGATCACGGGCCCGGCTCCGGCCGCCTTCGTGGCCGACATAACCCCGGCCCCGCTGCGGGGCCTGGCCATGGGGGTGTATCGGACGGTGGGTGACCTGGGGTTGGTGGTGGCACCGGTGGCCGCCGGCCTCCTGGCCGACCTCATCACCAACCAGGCGGGCATGGCCGCCATCGCCGTCACCATGATGGTGGCCGTCGGCTGGTTCTCGGCCGTCGCCGTCGAACCGGCCCGGGCCGGGCGACCCTAGGCCGTCACCCGACGGCATTGGGGGTCGGCCCGGGGCCCGACCTAACGTGACCCCATGAGCGATCAGGTGGTGGATCAGGCGAAGGTGCAGGCGTTGGCGGAGCGGGCCCGGCGCGAGGTGGACGAGGGCCATCTACCGTCGGTCCAGATCGCCCTGGCCCACCGGGGCGAGCTGATCATGGAGGAGGTCTACGGCGATGCCGACCTCGACACCCGCTACTGCATCTTCTCCGCCACCAAGCCGTTCGTGGCCTCCACCGTGTGGACCCTGATGGCCGAGGGCCTGATCGACCCCGCGGCCCGGGTGGCCGACCACTTCCCCGCCTTCGCCGCCGAGGGCAAGGACGGCATCACCATCGAGCAGGTGCTGCTCCACACCTCGGGTTTCCCCCACGCCCCGCTCGGCCCGCCGGCCTGGAACACCCGGGCCGGCCGCCAGGAGCGTATGGCGTCGTGGCGCCTGAACTGGGAGCCCGGGACCCGGTTCGAGTACCACCCGACGGCCGCCCACTGGGTCCTGGCCGAGCTCATCGACACCGTGACCGGGGCCGACTACCGCGATGTGGTCCACGAGCGGATCACGGGTCCGGCCGGTCTGCCCCGAGTCCTGGGCCTGGCCCCCGGCGATCAGGACAACATCGCCGACCTCGTCCTGGTCGGGGAGGAAGCGACGGCCGACGAGTTGGAGGCCGCCTTCGGGGTCCGGGAGCTGCCGGCCAGCGAGGTCAACGACGACCTGGTCATGCGGTTCAACGATCCCACGGTCCGGGAGGTCGGCGTCCCCGGGGGCGGCGGCTACGCCCGAGCCCGCGATCTGGCCCTCTTCTACCAGGAGCTGCTCCACAACCCCCACGGCATCTGGGACGCCGACATCCTGGCCGACGGCACCGGCCGGGTCCGCAACAGCCTGCCCGACCCGATGGGGGTCCCGGCCAACCGCTCCCTCGGACTGATCCTGGCCGGCGACGACGGTCTGGCCAACATCCGGGGTCTGGGGCGTACGGTGTCGGCGGCCGCCTTCGGTCACAACGGGGCCGGGGGCCAGCTCGCCTGGGCCGACCCCGCCACCGGATTGTCGCTCGGCTACGTGACCAACGGCTATGACCGGCACCAGATCCGTCAGCCCCGCCGGGGGACCTCGATCTCCAGCCTGGCCGCCGACTGCGTCGAGGCCGCCGCGGCCTAGTCAGCTCTCGGTCCGGGTGACCCCGATCACCTCGCAGGTGTAGCCGGGCAGGAAGGGCGCGGTGGAGAACACGTCGCCGGGGGCTGTCTCACCGGGCCGCACGGCGTCGATGAACACCGACCCGTCGCCCCGGCGCACCCCGTCGGGGCCGATGAAGGCCACGTCGATCCCGTAGTCACTGGTCTGACCCGAGCCGTTGGTGACCGACGCCGACCCCTGGAAGTCGCCGAAGAAGTCGGGCTCGTCGGACAGCTCGCAGAAGTCGACGTCGTCCAGGTCCGAGTCGGGGCTGGTCGAGGGGAACCGGTCGACGTCGATGATCTCGCAGGTGGTGCCCGCCGTCTCGAACACGAACTGCTGCTGGATCAGGCGCTCACCGGGCCGGACATTGTTGATGAAACCGCTCTCGTCCGACAGTCGGGTTGCGCCGTCGAAGAAGGCGATGGTGAGGATGTAGGACGTCACCGAGTCGGAGCTGTTGACCAACTCGACCTCGACGTTCTCGTCATCGATCCGGGTACAGCTGACGACGTCCGGGTCGCCTCCACCCGCCGGCGTCGACGGCTGGGACGGCGCGTTCTCGGGTGCGATCGTGGTGGTCGTCGGCTCGATCCCGCCACCGGGCTCTCCGCCGGTCTCACCGTCGGGGGCCGTGGTCGTGGCCCCGCCGGCCACGATGTCGTCGCCGTCGTCGGAGCCACCGGCGGCGACCAGGGCGATGGCGGCCACGATGCCGACGGCGGCCAGGAGCCCGAGCCCGCCCAGAACCAGAATCAGGGTCCGGGAGCCACCGGAGCCGGAACCCGGGCCGGGGGGTGATCCCGGGCCGGGGTACGGGCCGGGGCCGGGCGCGGGGGCGAACGGTCCGCCGCCCGGCTGCGGGGGCGCGGCCGGGTAGGACCCACCGACGGGAGGTGGCCCTCCGGCCGGGAACGACTGGGTGGGGGCGGTGGGGCTGACCCCGCCCGGGGTCCCGCCGTAGGCCGGCGGCTCGAACGGGGCCGGAGCCGGTGGCACGACCGGCGCGTCGACCGGCCTGACCTGGTCGCCCCACGTGGTGCCGTCCCACCAGCGTTCGATGCCCGGCTGCTGCGGATCCGGGTACCACCCGGCCGGCGTGCCTTGACTGCTCATCTGCCCTCCCCGATTCCCACCTGACCCTGTCGGGCCGGGTGGCCTCGGCTCGCACCCTAGCCTCCGGCGCCGCCGCCTCGACGGGCGTGTGGGGGCGGACTCCCCGGCCACTGCGGCGACCGGGGCGGACTCCCAGGCTCGTCGCGGGCGCCACCACCCCGCCGTCCGACACCGGGCCCGGGGCCCGGTCGGCGGCGGGGCGGGCGGGGACGTCCTGCAGCCAGGATCGCGGCCCGGTACCATCGCGGGCGACACGACCCGACCCACCGGGTCCGACCGAGGGAAGGCGGCACCGATGTCCGATGCATACCCGGGGTCAGAGCCCCCCATCCCTCCGTCGACCGGGGGCCAGCCCTATCCCCAACCGGGGCCCGTTCCCGGCCCGGCGCCCGGCTACGGGCAGGACCCGTACGGACAACCGGGCTACGGCCAGCCCGCACCGGGCCAACCCATCCCGGGCCAGGACCCCTACGGCCAGGCCGCCTACGGCGGCCGGTACTGGGTGATGATCAACGGTGTTTCCCAGGGGCCGTTCACGGTCCAGCAGCTGTGGCCGGAGATCAAGACCCGACGGTTGGGCCCCGAGACCCCTGCCGCACTCGAGGGTGGCGAGCACTGGACCACCCTGCGAGCCGTCCCCGGCCTCTACTCCGACAAGGACTACGTGACCGCCCTGGTGCTGTCGGTGCTCCTCGGCTCGCTCGGGATCGACCGTTTCTACCTGGGCCACATCGGGCTCGGGGTGCTCAAGCTGGTCACCTTCGGCGGTTGCGGGGTGTGGGCCCTGATCGACCTGATCCTGATCGCCACCCGCAACCTGGGTGACGTCGACGGTCGACCCCTGCTCTGAGCCCGACCGGCGTCGTGGAGGCCGGGGGCGGGCGGTGACCGGCCGCCTCAGTCGGTGGGCAGGAGCCGGAACCGGGCCGTGGCGTCCCGCTCGACCTGTGGAACGAGCCCGACCTCCCAGGTGATGTAGGCCCGGGCCGCCTCGGCCGCGTCGTCCTGTTGGTAGGGCGGGTGCCAGACGTCGTCGGTGGCGGTGGTGGCCCGCTCGAATCCCGCCGTCATCTCGAACCCGGCGTGGCGCCAGCCCTTGTTCCCGGCGGCCAGGGCCAGCACCTCGGTGCCGGGCCACAGTTCGGCCGCCTCGGCCACCGCCAGTTTGGCCAGGGTGCCGTCGGTCGAGACCAGGACGAGGGTGGCGACCTCGCCGATGGCCTCCCGGGCCTCGGCCAGGCGGGAGCGCACGCCCCACCAGGCGCCGGGGATGTGGCCCCGGACCCCGTACTTGTGACTGGAGCCGACGTCGAGCACGGCGATGGCGTCGCCCTCGGCGGCCAGACGTTCGGCCAGGGCCGGGGGCCGGATGACCGGCGCCTGGACCCGGGCCGCCTCCGGTCGGGGTTCGGGCCCCGACACCGTGCGCAAGGCGGGGTGCTCGGCCGGGTCGAGTCCGGTGACCGGACCGCCCACGCCCCCGGCCAGGACGACGGCGTCGTCGAAGCCGAGTTGACGCAACCACGAGGCCGTCATGGTGGCCCGGACACCGTCGTCGTCGATCAGCACGACCCGGGCCCCGAGGACCCCGACCCAGGTGTCGGTGGCCTGCACCAGCTGCCCGCCGGGGGCCGATCGGCTCCCGGCCAGGTGGCCGGCCTCGAATTCCTCGGCGGTGCGGACGTCGAGCAGGTAGGTGGTGCGGTCGTCCTCGGTCAGCCACCGGGCCACGGCGGCCGCCTCGACCTCGGCCACCCCGAACCGCTCGGCCACCCCGACCACGGCGGCCCGGGCCCAGGCCCGGCCGGCGTCGGACGGCGGGTCGGCCACGGTGTCGGCCCCTCGGGCCACCTCATGGCCGGCCAGCTCCCAGCCCATGGTCCCGTTCTCCAGGGCCATGACCGGGTTGGGGACTCCGGCGTTGATCAGCGACTGGGCGCCGATGATGCTGCGGGTCCGGCCGGCGCAGTTGACCACGACCAGGGTGTCGGGGTCGGGGGCGGCGTCCCGGACGCGGTGGACCAGTTCGGCCCCGGGGCAGTCCACCCCGCCGGGGATGGCCCGGCGGCGGTACTCGTCGAACGGTCGGGAGTCGAGGACCACCACCGGTCGGCCCTCGGCCCGCAGTCGCACCAGCTCGTCCGGTTGCACATGGGGGGTGTGGTGACGCTGCTCGATCAGCTCGCCCATGGCCTTGGACGGCACGTTGACCCCGGAGTAGACCTCGCCCCCGGCCGCGGCCCAGGCCTCGACGCCACCGTCGAGCACGGCGACGTCGGTCCAACCCAGCCGACGGCACCGCTCGGCCGCCCGGGCGGCGAGGCCGGTCTCACCGCCGGGGCCCGAATCACCGCCGGGGCCCGAATCACCGCCGGGGCCCGAATCACCGCCGGGGCCCGAGTCACCGCCGGGGCCTGACTCACCGCCGTCACACCACACGATGGGGGCCGAACGTCGGGGGACCAGGGCCTCCAGCCGCAGTTCGAGTTGGCTCAGGGGCAGGTTGGCCGCCAGCAGCAGATGCCGTTCGCTGAAGGCACCCTCCTCGCGGGCGTCGAGCAGGGCCAGCTCGTCGCCGGCGGCCAGGCGGGCCCGCAGGTCGTCGGGCGAGATCAGCACGACAGCATCCCGGCCCGGGCCTCGCGGATATCGGAGGCGGCGGGGAAGACCCGCCACTCACCGCGCTTGGCATCGTAGTACTGGCGATGCTCGAGTCGTTCCAGCGCCAGGCCGTAACAGTGGAAGTTGAGGGCCGGTCCACTGATGTGGATCGAGTGGAGGTCGTCGGCCTCCATGGCCACGCCGGTGCCGGCCTGAACCAGGTGTTCGTCGACCTGGACAACGCCCTCCGCCTCGTCTCGTCGATAGAACCGGTTGAGCTCCTCACCCTCGAATCCGACGACGACGGCCCAGGTCGTGTGGTTGTGGGCCGGGGTCGAGACGTCGCCCCGGGAGGCGTTGGCGTAGAGGGCGTACCGGTCGTCGGCGTCCTGGGCCAGCCGGTAGAGGCAGCTCCGGGGGCCGGTGGCCCCCTCGGGCGGCGGGTAGGCGTCGAGGGAGAACAGGTCCCGTCGGGCCGCCAGCTCCAGCAACCGATCGCGGATGGCGGTCACGCCGTCGCGACCCTCCCCCCTCTCGGCCACGATCCGGCGGATGTCGTCCATGGTGTCGGCGATGACCTCGGTCCGGGCGTCCATGACGGCAACCCTAGTGTCGGCCCCCACCGGGTCTCCCATCGATGGTTCGGCGGTCCTAGCATCCGAGGGTCCCGATGCCGACGGAGAACGTACTGATGCGAGTAGCCATCGTGGGATCCGGCATCGCCGGGCTGACCTGTGCCCTCCGCCTGAGCCGGCACCACCAGGTGACGGTGTTCGAGGCCGACCACCGGCTGGGGGGCCACGCCAACACCGTGGCCGTCGACGACCCCGAGGTCGGGCCGCTCGGGATCGACACCGGGTTCATCGTCCACAACGACCGCAACTACCCCAACCTGGTGGCCCTGTTCGACGAGCTCGGGGTGGCGACCAAGGACTCGGAGATGAGCTTCGCCGTCACCGACCGGGCCACCGGCTTCCACTACCGGGCCACCAACCCCAACACGCTCTTCGCCCAGCGTCGGAACCTGATCAGCCCGGCCATGTGGCGCATGGTGGTCGACATCGCCCGCTTCTACCGTCACGCCAACGCCCACCTGGCCGCCGTCGACACCGGCCGGGCCGGGCCCGAGGCCGAGGTCGGGCCCGAGGCCGAACTCAGCCTGGCCGAGTTCCTGGACCGACACCGGTACTCGGCCACTTTCCGGGACCTCCACCTGATCCCGATGGGGGCGGCCGTGTGGTCGGCGGATCCCGGCAGCTTCGACGCCTTCCCGGCGACCAGCCTGTTCCGCTTCCTGGCCAATCACGGCCTGCTCGGGGTGGGCGACCGGCCCCAGTGGAGGACCGTGGTCGGAGGCTCGGTCCGCTATGTGGCGGCTGTGGCCGACGCCGTACGGGCCGCCCCCACCGGCTGCACCTTCCGCACCGGCACCCCGGTCCGGGCCGTCCACCGTCACGCCGACGGCGTCGACGTGATCACCGATGCCGACGGGTCCAGCGGCGTCGTCCTCGCCGCCCCCGGGGCCGAGCGCATCGACGGCGCCGACCGGTCGGGCGGCCGAGGCCGGGGGGAGACCTTCGACCGGGTGGTGTTGGCCTGCCACAGCGACCAGGCCCTACGGCTGTTGGTCGACCCTTCGTCCGATGAGCGGACCGTGCTGGGGGCGATCGGCTACCAACCCAACGAGGCCGTGCTCCACACCGACGTCTCGCTCCTGCCGCCCACCGCCCGGGCCTGGGCGGCCTGGAACTACGACCGCTTCGGCCCCGACGACGACCGGGCCACCCTCACCTACGACCTGACCACGCTCCAACGGCTGGCCGGGGCCCGCCGCTACCTGGTGACCCTCAACGGCGGCGACCGGCCCGATCCGGCGACCGTCCTCGGCCGCTTCGCCTACGCCCATCCGGTGTTCGACGGGCCGGCGGTGGCGGCCCAGGCCCGCTTCGACCGGATCGACGGTGGGGGCGGCGTCCACTTCTGCGGGGCCTACTGGGGGTACGGCTTCCACGAGGACGGGATGGTGTCGGGCCTGCGTGTGGTCGAGAACCTCGACCGGACGGTGGCGGCGGCATGAGGCGGGCCGGGCCATGAGGGCGGGCCCGCCGGCCGTGTGCCCGGGGCGGGTCTGGCACCGCCGGACCACCCCTCGGGAGCACGAGTTCGTCTACACCACCAGCCATGTCTGGATCGATCCCGACCGGCCGGACACCCTGTGCGACCTCCACCCCCGCTGGTCGACCAATCGGCCCGACGTGGTCCGGTTCCGGGCCGCCGACTACGGCCGTCCCGACGCCGACCCGGCCGTGGAGTCGCTGGCCGACCAGGCCCGCCACGACCTGACCCCGGTACTGGGGCGCACCCCCGAGGGACCGGTCCGGATGGTGAGCCAGCTCCGTCGGTGGGGCTGGCTGTTCAACCCCCTGTCGGTGTTCGTGGTGTGGGACGCCGGCGACGAGGTCGCCGACCGACCCGTTGGCGCCGTACTCGAGGTGACCAACACCCCCTGGAACGAGCGCCATCGCTACCCCCTGGCCCTGACCGCCGACGTCGACGGCGACGTCGACGGCGACGGGCAGGGGGCGTGGACGGCGACATTCGCCAAGGCCCTCCACGTCTCGCCGTTCCTGACCCTCGACCACGAGTACCGTCTGCGCCTGGCCGATCGCGACGATCGGGTCGAGGTGGCCATCGACGTGGTCGACGGGGACGGCGCCGTGGTGTTGGCCACGGCGCTGTCGGCCGAACGGCTGACCGCCGATCGGGCCACGGTGGCCGCCGCCACCTGGCGGCCGATCCTGCCGACCCACCGTGTGAGCCTCGGCATCCACGTCCAGGCCGCCCGCCTCTGGCGGCGCGGCGTGCCCTTCGTCCCCCACCCCAACCGTCACCGCGAGAGCCAAGGAGCCCGGCGATGAGCCAGGTCGACCACCGCCCCGACCCGACCGAACCGACCCCGGAGGCGCACCTCCAACCGAACGAATCCGCAGCCGAAGCGAACCACCGCCCCGACCCGACCGAACCCGTGGCCGAGATGGAGGCCCACCGAAACGGAGCGACGGCCGAGTCGGAGCCCGGGCCGGGCGAGGGTGGCGACGGGGTCCGACCCCAGGGCCTGCAGCGGCGGGCCCGCTCGGGGCTGCTGGCGGCCAAGGGCGGCTGGTCGTCCGGACTGTCCCGGACCGCGGCCCGCCCGCTGCTCCACCGTCTGAGGCGTGACCGCCTGGTGATCGTGGAGAACGGTCGCCGCACCTCGTACGGGCCCGGCGGCGGGCTGGAGGCGACGATCCAGATCCACGACCCCCGGGCCTGGACCGCCCTGATGACCGAGGGCTCGATCGGGTTCGGCCGCGGCTACTTCGAGCACTGGTGGGACAGCGACGACCCGACGACCGTGGTCCGCATCATCATCCGCAACCTGGACGGCCTGGACGAGATCCGCAACCGCATGGCCCGGCGGACCAACGGGGTCGGCGACCGTGTCCGGCGGCTGCTACCCCGGCGGGGACGGCGGGGCAACGCCGAGGACATCGCCAGCCACTACGACCTGGGCAACGACTTCTTCCGGCTCTTCCTCGACGAGACCTTGACCTACTCCTCGGCCGTGTTCCCGTCGGCCGAGGCGGCGCTGGTCGACGGGAGTCGGCACAAGTACGACCGGCTCCTGGACAAGCTCGGCGTGACCGAAGGTCATCGGCTGCTGGAGATCGGCACCGGCTGGGGCGGGTTCGCCCTGCGGGCCGTCGACCGGACCGGCTGCTCGGTGGCCACGACCACCATCTCGTCCGAGCAGCTGCGTGAAGCCCGGCGCCGGATCGGACGGGCCGGGTGGAGCGGCCGGGTGGAGCTGCTCAACCACGACTGGCGGGATCTCGAGGGCCGCTTCGACCGGGTGGTGTCAATCGAGATGATCGAGGCCGTGGACTGGCGGGACTACCCCCGGTACTTCGCCACCATCGACCGGTGCCTGGAGCGCGACGGCCTGGTCGCGCTCCAGGCCATCTGCGTCCCCGACCGGCGCTACGAGCGCACCAAGAACACCGAGGACTTCATCCGCCGCTTCGTGTTCCCGGGAGGATTCCTGCCCTCGCTGGGGGCGATCGGCGAGGCCGTGTCCGACCACACCCGCCTCCAGATCCTCGACGTCGAGGATCTCTCGGCCCACTACGCCGAGACCCTGCGCCGGTGGCGGCTCCGCTTCGACAGCCGACTCGACGAGGTGCGGGAGCTGGGCCTCGACGACCGGTTCATCCGCCTGTGGCGCTTCTACCTGGCCTACTGCGAGGCCGGTTTCGCCGAACGGCACTGCACGGTCAACCAGATCATCCTGGCCGGTCCGGCCTGGCGGCCCGACGGCCTGGCGCTGCGCCCTCGCTGAGACGGCGCCGATCCGGGCAGGATCGTCCCCGGGGGTCGGCTCCGGGGGCGTAGCATGTCCTCGGCGCCCGGACCCAGGAAGGAACTCATGGACCCCGAGATTCCCGAAGCCGACGGTGACTCCGGCGGCGAGGCCGGTGACGACAACCGTCGGGCCTATTCCCCACTGGTACGACGGCTGGCCGAGGAGTTCGACGTCGACCTGGAGGCGATCCGGGGCACCGGACCGGGTGGTCGCGTCACCCGATCGGACGTGCAACAGGCCGCCTTCGGGCCCAACCTCGACCACGACGACCCCCTGCTGACCACCTCGGCCCTGGAGCAGACCGACAGCCCGGCCCCCGCCGGGGTCGTGGCGGCCCCCGGCGCCGACGAGTCGACGACCACGGCGGCCGAACCCGAGCCGGTGGCCACCGCACCGGCCGCCGCCCTCGTCGACCGGTTGCCCCCGCCGACCGGCGAGCCCCGGCCCGACCATCCTCCGGCCCCGACGGCCGACGAGGCCCCTGCCGCCAACGGTGGGCCCGCCCCGTCACCGCCGGTACCGGCCGAGGCCGCGGAGCCCGTTACCGACTCGACCGGCGGCGCCACCGACCACGGCGAGCTGTTCCCCGAGCCCGAGCCCGAGGCTGAGGCGCCGGACGCCGACGCCACCATCGACGCCACCGAGCACGACGAGGCGGCCACCATCGACGACACCGAGCACGACGAGGCGGCCACCATCGACGCCACCGGGGACGACGAGCTCACCGAGGTCGACGAGCGGGACGTCGACGCCGAGGACGACGATGCCGAGGGTGAGGCGACCCTCGACGAAGACCCCGACCCGACCCCGACCTCGAGTTCGACCTCGAGTTCGACCTCGACGAGCTCGGGTTCGACGACGGGGGGACCTTCACCTTGTTCGCCGACGTCGACGCCACCCAGCTGCTCCGGGCCTGGGAGGGCCTGCTCGACGACCGGGACGACCCGACGCCCCTGTCGGCCCTGGTCGTCCGCCTCATCGCCCCCGCCGTCGAGGACTGGCCCATGATCAACGTGGCCCCGATCGACGAGGGTCCGACCGAACCGGTCCACCTCGCCCTCAACACCGCCATCGGCAGCCTGCTGGTGGGCGACGTGGCCCGGGCGTCCCTCATCGATCTCTCGCTGCTCCTGGCCCCCTTCGATCTGGCCGAGGTGGTCGAGGCGGTCGGCCACGACGAGTTCGCCGATCCCGACGGCGACCTCGACCCGGACCTCGGCCTCGACGCCGACGACGCCTCGGGCGCCGGGCTCCCCGGTGGCGACGAGGCCGCAGCGACGCCCGAGTACGAGGATCCCGACGCCCCGGCCCCCACCTTCGCCCTCGAGTACCTGATCGACACCGGGATCCGCAGCGCGGCGCCGGCCCTGTGGCCGGGCACGCTCGCCACCCTGGCCGTTGGCCACCCGTTGCCCAACCTGGCCCTGGTCGACGGCGAACCGGCGTCGGTGCCCACCATCAGCCTGGGCCTCACGTGCGCCGCCGGCATCGGCACCGCGGTGGCCGCCGGATTCCTGTCGGACGTGGTCGCCAACCTGGAGGACCCGGTCCTGGTGTTCGCCGACTGACCGCACCCCGGCTCCAATCGATGTGCCCGGCCCCCGGCCAGGCCCGATACTGGTCCGAGACGAGGGCCGGAGGCCGGAGCAGGAGGGACCACGATGACCGAGCTGGACTGGTGGGGTTGCCCCGTCACCGCCGAACACGCCGAGGCCGAGCTGGTGTCGGAGACGATCCACGAGTTCGTCACCCTCTCCCCCGACCTGGCCTCGTTCCTGCCCCGCCTGGCCGACGGAGGACCCCTGGCCCGGAGCGTGCTGGCCCTGCTGCTGGCCATGTCGCACCGCCCGGCGCTGGTGGCCCAGGCCCGGACGCTGGCCGACGGGCTCGATCCGGACGAGCCCGGGGTGTCCGAGCGAGAGCGGCTGTTGATGCGTAGCGCCGGGGCCGTGGCCCACAACCGGTTGGAGGACGCCCGCACGGCCTGGGTCGAGGTGCTGGCGGCCCATCCGACCGACGTCCTGGCCCTCCAGCTGCTCTACCTGCACTACTTCGCCTCGGGCCATATCGCCGAGATGGTCGACCTGGTGCCCGGCGTCCGTCCCCATTGGCACGACGAGGTGCCCCTGGCCTCCTACCTCGACGGGAAGGAGGCCTTCGCCCTGGAGGAGCAGGGCCGGTACGAGGAGGCCGAGACCCTCGGGCGGCAGGGGGTCGAGGCCGAGCCGGGCGATCTGTGGGCCATCCACGCCGTGGCCCACGTCCTGGAGATGCAGCAACGGCGGGACGAAGGCGTTGCCTGGCTCGACCGACATCACGACGTCCTCGACACCGGCGGCTTCGCCGGCCACCTGTGGTGGCACCAGGCCATCCAGCTATGGGCCCTGGGCGACCACGAGGCCGTCGTCCGGCGCTTCGACGAGCAGGTCTATCCCGGCTCCAGCACCGAGGGCCTCGACCTGAGCAACGCCATCTCGCTCCTGGCCCGCCTCGAGAGCAACGGGGTCGAGGTGGGCGACCGCTGGGATCGCCTGGCCGACGGGGCCGTAGCCCGGCTGGGCCAGCACACCCATCCCTTCAACGACACCCACTACGCCCTGGCCCTGGGTCGGGCCGGGCGACCGGCCGACGGTCGGCGCCTGGTCGACGGAATGGCCGCCTGGTCGACCGACGACGGCGCTGCCGGTCGGGTCCTGGCGGCTGTCGGCGTCGAGGTGGCCGAGGGAATGCTGGCCTTCGGGCTCGGCGACCACGAGGCCGCCGTCGACCGCCTCACCCCCACGACCGACCAGTGGTGGCGGCTCGGGGGCAGCAGGGCCCAGCGGTTGTTCTACGAGATCGTGCTCGACGACGCCGTGAGGCGAAGCGCTACAGGGTCGTCCACGGGGTGAGGATGGTGCCTCCGGCCCACACGATGCCGAAGCGGATGGGCCCGGGCTCGCCGTCGGCGTGGGCCCGGCCCTGCTCGTCGACCATCAGGGGGGACGAACCCCACGGCCGGTGAACCACGACCGACGAGGCCGAGGGTCGCACCACCAGTTCGTAGGAGTGGTCGTCGACGCCGAGCTCGATGGTGCCGTGGGCGCAGTCGTAGGTCATGCGTCGGGCGTAGGTGCCCTGGCGGAACAGAACGACCTCGGCCTGGCTGTCGTCGAGCAGCTGGGCCAGGTCGGCGTCGAGGGTGCGCCACCCGAAGGCGGCGTAGGCGGCCTCCATGGCGTCGGACGGGGGTTGATCGTCGGCGAACACGGCGGCCAGGTGGGAGAGGAGATCGTCGTCGGTCATATCGGAGGTCATGACGGCCGACCTCCTCCCGTGATACGCGAGATCTCGGGGGAGTTGCGCATGGTGCGCAGGCAACGGGCCCGGGTCGGGCCGATGCTGCCCACCGGCACCTCGAGTTGCTCGGAGATGTCCTCGTAGCTCAGGGGAGGGTCGAGGACCAGCAACCGCAGGAGCCGCTGACACCGCTCGCCCAACCGGTCGAAGGCGGCGATGACGGCCAGCCGTTCCTCGTTGCGCTCGAGCCCGGAGCCCGGTTCGGGGAAGGCGAGCCCGGCCCGGTCGGTGGGCTCGCCCAGGTCGGTGACCGACTCGCTGACCACGACCCGCGTGCGCTGGCGGACCAGGCCCACGCACTCGTTGCGGGTGGTCTGACCGATCCAGCCCGCCAGTTTCGCCGGTTCCCGGATGTCGTCCAGGTGCTCGGCCAGCCGGAGCCACACCGTCTGGAAGACGTCCTTGCCGGTCTCGGTGTCGAAACGGAAACCGCGGATCACGCTCCAGACCAGTCCGCTGTGGGCGTCCACCAGTTCCTTCCAGGCGCCGCTGTCGCCCTGCCGGGCCGCGTCGACCCATCGAACCACGTCATCCATCGCCAACGAGTGTAGGAGTGGCGAGCCGGACCGACCCGGCGGTACGGCGTGGCGACGGGGAGGAGCGGTAGGTCTCCCTCCAGACCTACCGCTCAACTCACCGCGCCGACACCGGGTTTCGCTGATGTGACGTGGGCTGTCACACCCGGTGCCCTTGTGATTCTGACGGTCGAAATCGATCCTGAATACACCCAATGGGCAAAAACCTGGAGCAAACCCCCGTGTTCGGGTCGATCACGACCCGAACACCGCGAACCGATCAGCGGCGACCGACGAGCAGAACCCGGGTGGCACCCCCGGGTACGGCCGAACCGGGCTGCTCCCGCACCACGCCCTCGGCCGTCAACTCCCCGACGGCGGCCGCCAGGGTCCGGGTGAGATCGTGATGGGCCCCATCGACGCCGACCACGAGCAACCCGCCGGGCCGAACCACCCGAGCCAGCTCCCGCAACGCCTCGGGGCCGACCGATTCCGAGCCGGCGTCCCAGATCGCCGCCCCATAGGTGGCGGGGGCGATGTCGAGGGGCGGGGCGACCGCACCCACCATGACCGAGCCGTAGACGGGCGCCCCGGCCTGGTTCAGGACCGGGGCCGAGTCGTCCCAGTCGGTGCCCGGGGCCAGCAGCGCATCGATGGCCCAGCGGCCGGCGGCGGCCAGTTCGGGGCCCAGACCGGTGCTGCCACCCCCGACGGCCAGGACCGGTCCGTGGGAGCGATCGGCCACGGCGACGAAGCACCGAGCGGCGCCCGGGGGCGTCGCCGCCTCCGGGCCGGTCCGGAACGGATCCGGCGCGAACCTCAACGATGGCGAATGTCCGACATTGGAAGCCATCCACCACACGGTAGAACACGGCCCCCGATCGGGTCCCATCCTGTCCGGCCGGCGACGACGGGCCCGGGGCGGTCGCCCGGGGTCCGATCAGTCGAGCATGTCCTCCCAATCGGGGCCCCTCCGATTGGCGCTGCGCCCCTGACGCCGGGGCTTGGGGTTGGGCCGATAGCGGATCCGGTAGGTCCGCACCCGGGTCAGGAACAGGAGATAGAGCACGGCCGCCACCGTGATCCCCACGACCACCGCCAACAGTTCCACGGTTGCTCCTCCCCGTCTCGGCTCGACCGGTGTCGCCGGTCTCCCGACCGCCCGATGGCGGTCACCCCCGGGCCCCGTCAACGGTACCGGGACCCCACCCACCAGCCCGCCCGAGCCACAATGGGCCGATGTTGCTCCGGCGCGTCGTGTCGACCTCGGCCGAGGTGGCCGCCACCTCCAAGCGGTCGGTCAAGCGGGACCTCCTGGCCGCGCTCCTGGCCGACGTGGAGGGTGACGAGGTCGAGGCCACCGTCGGCCTACTCATCGGTGAGCCTCGCCAGGGCGCCCTGGGGGTCGGTTGGGCCACCGTGGCCCGTGTGGCCGAGGCCGCGGGCGACCCTCGGCACGACCCCGACTCCCGACCCCGACCCCGACCGCAGTGCCGTCGGACGCAGTGCCGCCGACCGCAGAGGCGGCCGATGCCGCGGGGGTGACGGTGGCCCGACTCGATCAGGTGCTGTCGGAGCTGGCCGCCACCGCCGGGCCCGGCTCCAACCGGACCCGGCAGGAACTCCTCACCGGCCTGTGGCGGACCGCCACCGAGGCCGAGCGCCAGTTCATGGCCCGACTCCTCACCGGGGGGCTCCGCCAGGGCGCCCTGGCCGGGGTGGTGACCGACGCCGTGGCCGCCGCGGCCGGAGTCCCGGCCGCCCTCATGCGGCGGGCCACCATGCTCCAGGGCGACCTTCCCCAGGCCGCCCTGGTGGCGCTGACCAGGGGGGCCGAGGGCCTGGACACCATCGACCTGGAGGTCGGGCGGCCGATCCAACCCATGCTGGCCACGACGGCCGAGACGGTGGACGAGGCCGTGGCCGATCTGGGCCTGGCCCAGGTCGAGTGGAAGCTCGACGGGGCCCGGATCCAGCTCCACCGGCGCGGCGACGACGTCGCCGTCTACACCCGCAACCTGAACGACGTGACCGACCGCCTCCCCCAGGTGTGTGAGTTGGCCCGGGCCCTGCCGTGCTCCAGCGTCGTGCTCGACGGCGAGATCATCGGCTTCCTGGGCGACCGCCACGACGCCGACGCCGACGCCGACGCGGACGCCGACGCCGAGAGCGGGCGGGCCCGGCCGCCGGAGGCCTTCCAGGACACGATGAGCGCCTTCGGGCGGGAGTCGGCGGGTAGTGGGGCCGGGCTCCAGCCCTTCTTCTTCGACCTCATGTTCCTCGACGGCACCAGCCTGATCGACGCCCCCCTGTCCGAACGATCGGGCCTGCTCGGCGAGCTTGTCGGGGCCAACCGGATCCCCCTGGTCCAGACCGACGACGGGGGCGAGGCCCGGGCCCAGTTGGAGGCGGCCCTGGCCGCCGGACACGAGGGCGTCATGGTCAAGGGGGTGGACAGCCGCTACGAGGCCGGTCGCCGGGGCAAGACGTGGCGCAAGGTCAAGCCGGTCCACACCCTCGACCTGGTGGTGCTGGCGGCCGAGTGGGGCCACGGTCGGCGTCGGGGCTGGCTCTCCAACCTCCACCTCGGAGCCCGGGACTCCGCCAGCGGGGAGTTGGTCATGGTGGGCAAGACGTTCAAGGGGCTGACCGACAAGCTCCTGGCCTGGCAGACCGAGGCCTTCCTGGCCCGCCGCCTGGACGAGACCGACGAGGGCCACACCGTCGTCGTCCGACCCGAGCTGGTGGTCGAGATCGCCCTCGACGGGGCCCAACGCTCCACCCGCTATCCCGGCGGTGTGGCCCTCCGGTTCGCCCGGGTCCGGCAGTACCGACCCGACCGAAGCCCCGACGACGCCGACACCCTCGACGCGGTCCGAGCCCTCCTGTGAAACGGCGCGCCATACTTGGCCATGGGTCGACCAACTACCGTTGCGGTCATGGTCAAGACGCGCTCCGCCGAGGCCGACGCCCTGCTCGACCCGGTCGAACAACAGCACATCGGCTTCGAGCGGGCCTACGGCTCGTCCGACCTGAGCAAGTGGGAGTGGCACTCCACGGCCGACCGGGCCACCCGGTTCCAGACCGACCGCCTGATCGACCGCGGCATCGATCGCCTGCTCGACGTGATCGACGAGCCGCCGTCCGAGCTGTCGGCCCTCGTCACCTGTGGTGGGGTGGGGGGCGAGGCCACCCACCTCCGGCGCCGCGGCTTCGTCGACGTGACCAACTCCGACTTCTCGGCGGCCGCCCTGGGCATCTCCCGAGCCCGTGAGCCCGACGTCCCCACCCTGGAACTGAACGCCGAGGCCCTCGACGTGCCCGACGGCTCCTACGACGTGGTCGTCGAGCGGTTCGGACTCCACCACCTCGGCCGCCCGGTCCTGGGCCTGACCGAGATGCTGCGGGTGGCCCGCAAGGGCGTGCTGATCGTCGAACCCCACACCGGGCTGTTGACCCGGACCCTGGGCCAGGAGTTCGAACAGGAGGCGCCGGGCAGCAAGAACTACGTCTTCCGGTGGGACGCCCAGATGCTGCGCCAGTCGACCAGGTCGTACCTGCTGGAGATGCCGGTCCACATCGAGGTCGTGCGCCTGGTCCACCATCACGCCGTGTGGCAGGTCCTGCACCGGGCCACCGGTGGTCGAACGAAGCTGATGTATCCCCTACTGCGCGGCCTCTACACCGCGACCCGCCCCCTCGACCCGATGGGCAACCTCATGTGCGGCATCGTGGTCAAGCACCCCTGATCCCGGTCGGGCACCCGGCCGGCCGGGCCCGACCCCGGGTCTGCGGCCGCTCCCGGGCCATCCGCTACTTGTGGAGGCAGCCCATGCGGGGGGTGTGGGCTGCCTCCACAAGGGCGGCGGCGACAGCCACCCTTAGGTGACTGCTGCGGTGCGGTGTCGGTGTCGGCGGAACACCTCCTCCGCACGACCGTTTGTAGCCAGCCGGTCGCAGGCCTTCAAACCCGTTGCGGCGAACTACCCACACCGGCGGGGCCACGGTGGGGAGATGTGCACGGGAGGGTCGTCGACCCGTTGACAGCGGCCGTTCGGCGCGGCCTCACAGCCCTCGGCGATGGCGTGGGCCGACGGCGGCGCTGGCATGATGAGCCGGTGATCGATCTCCGCTCAGACACCGTGACCAAGCCCACCGCCGCCATGCGTCAGGCCATGGCCGAGGCCGAGGTCGGCGACGACGTCTGGGGCGACGACCCCACCGTCCAGGAGCTGGAGCAGGAGGTGGCCGAGCTGTTGGGCCACGAGGCCGGACTGTTCGTGAGTTCGGGGACCCAGGGCAACCTGTGCGCCACCCTGGCCCACTGCCGGCGGGGTGATGCCGTCATCTCGGGCGACCACGCCCACACCTACGTGTACGAGGCCGGTGGGGCCGCGGTGCTGGGCGCGGTCCAGCAGCAGCCGGTCCGG
Source organism: Acidimicrobiales bacterium (assembly GCA_965263455.1). Taxonomy (GTDB): domain Bacteria; phylum Actinomycetota; class Acidimicrobiia; order Acidimicrobiales; family SZUA-35; genus CADEDH01. Next base: position 2,346,319 of record CBDHHN010000004.1, on the reverse strand, counting down.
GTCGACGAGCAGGGTTGCCTCGACCTCGACCAGGTGGCGTCGCTCATCAAGCCCCCGAACGACCATTTCGCCCCCGTCCGGCTCCTGTCGTTGGAGAACACCCACGACGGCAAGGCCCTACCCCTCGACCACCACCGCCAGGCCATCGCCCTGGCCCGCCACCACGGCCTGGCCCTCCACCTCGACGGGGCCCGGCTGTGGAACGCGGCGGTCGGTCTCGATGTCACCCCGGCCGAGGTGGCCGACGGCTTCGACACGGTGTCGGTGTGCCTTTCGAAGGGGTTGGGGGCGCCGGTGGGATCGGTCCTGGTCGGCCACACCGAACTCATCGCCGAGGCCCGACGGTGGCGGAAGATGCTGGGCGGCGGTCTCCGTCAGGTCGGGATCGTGGCCGCCGGGGGGCTCCACGCCGTCCGCCATCACCGGGACCGTCTGGCCGCCGACCACGCCAACGCCGCACGGTTGGCCGAGGGACTGGGGGCCGTCGACGGTGTCGAGATCGACGGCCAGGCCACCAACATGGTCTTCGTCCGCTTCACCACCGACACCGAACCGGTGGTCAAGGCCCTGGCCGCCAACGACATCCTGGCCGCCGTCAACGGTCCCACCAGCCGGATGGTGACCCACGGCGACGTCGACGCCGACGGCATCGAGACCGTCATCGCCACCGTGGCCAACGCCCTGGCCTGACCCGGTCACGGGACTCGATCGGCCCGCCCGGTCCCGCGCGACGGCCGCTCAGCCTCCGGACTCGCTCTCGCCACCGGCGTCGGCCGTTTCGGCCTCGGCCTCGGCCTCGGCCACCATGGCCCGGCCGGCCGGGGTCATCGGGTTGGGCGACGGTTCCAGCGGGATGAAGGGCACGGCCCCGGGTTCGGGGGCCCCGGACCAGTCGGCCGTGGTCGGCACCACACCGGCATTGGGGTCGAGCCCGGGTTCACCGCCGGTGATCCGCGCCGGCGGGCAGCCACCCTGGGAGCACCCGGCGCCGGTCAGCGGAACCGGGAGATCGTCGCCCGACACGGCCCGGACCGGCTGGTCGTCGCACGTCACAGCCTCCAGACCCGGAGGGCCGGCGACGCAGTCCGCTCCATCGTCGTTGGCGCTGCGGTCGAGGTACACCAGGGCGGCCGCGGCCACCGCCACGACGAAGATGAGGGGCAGCTGCCGATACCGCCCGTAGATCAGGCTGAAGTCCTTCACATACGTTCCTTCGCCGCCGGTGGCCTCCACGGTTGCACCCGGAGGGCGAAGAACCGCGACCCCCGGCGGCGCGGCGGTCCACCAACCGCTTCGGCCCCTCCGCCACGCGCCTGCGATACTGGTTCCGCCCTGGGCCCGGGGCCGAACCCGGGCCCGCGCCGGCCGACGGGCCGGAGCACACCGAGTGGCTACAGGATGAGCGCAATGAGCGAGAGCGACAGCGGTCGACCCCCGTCGACACCCGAATACGACGCCTGGCGGGAGGCCTACGAGGCATCCCGTCTGCGCGAGGTGCCCTTCGAGACCATGTCGGGGGTTCCGGTGGAGCCGGTGTACGGCGACGCCCCCTACCCCGGCCAGTACCCCTACACCCGAGGGGTCTATCCCTCGATGTACCGGTCGCGGCTGTGGACCATGCGTATGTTCGCCGGGTTCGGCACGGCCGAGGACACCAACGGCCGGTTCAAGGAACTGCTGGCCAACGGCGTGATGGGGCTGTCGACCGCCTTCGACATGCCCACCCTGATGGGCCGCGACTCCGACTCCCACTGGGCCGCCGGTGAGGTGGGCCGGGCCGGGGTCGCCGTCGACACCCTGGCCGACATGGAGGACCTGTTCGCCGACATCGACCTGAGCCAGGTGTCGACGTCGATGACGATCAACGGTCCGGCCGCCATCGCCCTGGCCATGTACGTGGCCAACGCCGAGAAGCAGGGCGTGGCCCGCGCTCAGTTGGCCGGGACCATCCAGAACGACATCTTCAAGGAGTACCAGGCCCAGAAGGAGTACATCTATCCGCCCCGGCCGTCGGTCCGGATCGTGACCGACATGATCCACTTCACCGCAGCCGAGATGCCCAGATGGCATCCGGTGTCGATCTCCGGATACCACATCCGCGAGGCCGGTTCGACGGCGGCCCAGGAGCTGGCCTTCACCCTGGCCAACGGGTTCGCCTACGTCGAGGCGGCGGTGGCGGCCGGGGTCGACGTCGACACCTTCGCCGGGCGCCTCAGCTTCTTCTTCAACTCCCACTCCGACTTCTTCGAGGAGATCGGCAAGTTCCGGGCCGCCCGACGGATCTGGGCCCGGTGGATGAAGGAACGCTACGGGGCGACCCAGGAGCGGTCGCTGCTGTGTCGGTTCCACACCCAGACCGCCGGGGTGTCACTCACGGCCCAGCAGCCCGAGATCAACATCGCCCGGGTCGCCATCCAGGCCCTGGCCGGGGCCCTGGGCGGCACCCAGAGCCTCCACACCGACTCCTTCGACGAGGCCCTTGCCCTCCCGACCGAGAAGGCGGCCCGCATCGCCCTGCGGACCCAGCAGATCGTGGCCCACGAGACCGGGGCCGCCCTGGTGGCCGACCCCCTCGGCGGTGCCCCCTACGTCGAGTGGATGACCGACGAGATGGAGCGCCAGGCCGAGGCCATCTTCGCCCACCTCGACGACCTGGGGAACGGTTCGATCCTGGAGGGCGTCTACGCCGGGATCGAGAACGGGTACTTCGTGGGTGAGATCGCCGAAGCCGCCTACCGCTTCGAGCGGGAGGTCAACGCCGGCGACCGGATCATCGTCGGGGTCAACGCCTTCACCGATGGCGACGACAGCGACAACCAGCTTCTCCGCATCGACGCCCAGACCGAGGAGTACCAGCTCAAGCGGCTGACCTCGGTCAAGCAGGACCGCAACGACGACGAGGTCCGCCGGACCCTGGACGAGGTTCGGGCCACGGCCGCCGATTCGACTCGCAACCTGATGCCGCCCATCATCGACGCCGTCAACGCCTACGCCACCCTGGAGGAGATCGTGATGGCCATGGAGGCCGAGTTCGGCACCTACGTCGAGAAGGCCATCATCTGATGGCGGAGCAAGCTCAACTGCGGGTCGTGTTGGCCAAGCTCGGACTCGACGGCCACGATCGCGGCCTGAAGGTGGTGGCCCGTATCCTGCGCGACGCCGGGATGGAGGTCATCTACCTCGGGCTTCGCCAGACGACCGACTCGATCGTGTCGGCGGCCGAGCAGGAGGACGCCGACGCCATCGGCCTGTCGATGCACAACGCCGGGCACCTGACGCTCAGCGCCAACATGGTCAAGGCCCTCCGGGAGGCGGAGCTCGACATCCCGGTCGTCATCGGCGGCATCATCCCCGACCAGGACGTCGACACCCTGTACGAGAACGGGGTCGCCTCGGTCCTCGGACCGGGGGCGTCGGCCGAGGAGGTGGCCCAGTCGGTGCGGGACGCGGTGGCGGCCGGTTCCGGATCGAACCGTTGAGCCCGGCCCTCAGCCCGGGCCGGGGGGCGTCGATCGAGGAGCTCTACACCGCCGCCCGAGGCGGGCATCGACGATCGCTGGGGCGACTGCTGACCCACGTCGAGCGGGGCGGCGACCACGCCGAGCAGATCAGTGAACTGGCCCATCCCGATTCGGGTCGGGCCCACGTCGTGGGCATCACGGGGCCGCCCGGGGCGGGCAAGTCGACCCTGGTCGGTCAGCTGGTGGCCAACTGGCTCGATCGAGGCCGTCGGCCGGCCGTGCTGGCCGTCGACCCGTCCTCGCCCCTGACCGGCGGCGCCATCCTGGGCGACCGCATCCGCATGGATGTGTTGCCGACACCGACACCGACCTCGACGCCGACGTCCTCCCCCACCGGTCCGCCCCCATCGACCGAGGGGGCGTTCATCCGGTCCATGGCCACCAGGGGCCACTCGGGCGGGTTGGCCCTGGCCGTCCCCCTGGCGGTCCGGCTCTTCGACGCCGTCGGCTACGACCCGGTGATCATCGAGACGGTCGGGGTGGGCCAGGTCGAGGTCGACGTGGTCGGCGCCGCCGACACCGCCCTGGTGGTGATGACCCCGGGTATGGGTGACGCCGTCCAGGCCAACAAGGCCGGTCTGCTCGAGGTGGCCGACGTGTTCGTGGTCAACAAGGCCGACCGGCCGGGCGCCACCGACGTCCGTCGCGACCTGGATCTGATGCTCGACCTGTCGCACATGACCGGCCAGGAGGCCGACGACGGCTACCGGCCCCCGATCGTCATGGCCGCCGCCATCGACGGGACCGGGGCCGATGACGTGATCGACGCCACCGTGGCCCACCTGGAGCACCTGGAGCGGACCGAGCAACGCACGGCCCGACGCCGTCAGCGGATCGCCACCGAGATCCGGGCCCGGCTCGAGCAGCGCATCGGTCAGCGGATCGATGTGCTGCTGGGCTCGGAGGCCGGCCGGCAGGTCATCGCCGAGGCCGAGGCCGGGCGGACGCCGCCCACCCGGGCCAGCACCGATCTTCTGGCTCAGCTGCTGGCCTGAGCAAAGCGTCGGCCGCTCTCAGTCGGCGGTCGGGGTCTCGGTCTCGGGCCGGTCCACGGTCACGACGGGGGTCGGGGCCGTGATGGCGGCCCGGCGCCCGGTCGGCCCGGCGTTGACCACGGCCAGTTCGGTGGTCGGCTCGTCGTTGGTGTCGCCGGTGATGGTGAAGCCGTCGTCGTCGGGCAGCACCAGGCCGAACGGCCCCGGAGCGCCCGTGCTCGACCGAGGCGCGCCGTTGGCCGCAGCCGGACCCACGCGTACCCGACCGTCGGCTTCCGGGTCGCCGTCAACATCGTCGCCCGAGCCGTCGCCCGGCCCGGGAGCGGAGGCGGAGGAGGGCTCCGGAGCGGAGGGGTCGGTCGAGTCGGCCGCACGGCCGTCGACCCCCGCGTCGGGCCCGTCGTCGACCGCCGCCCCGTCGTCGGTGGCGGACGGCAGGTCCTGGGCGTGGTGGTCGGTGGTGTCGGCGCGCTCGTCGCCGGGCTCTGCGGCCACGGCATCTCCGTCGGTATCTCCGTCGGCGTCGCCGTCCGTGTCGCCGTCGGCCTCCGAGCCCTCGTCATCGATCTCGGCCGTGTCCGCCTCCGTTCCCGTACCCAGGGCCGTGGCGCTGTCGGGGTCGGGCCCTGTTGCGGCCGCATCGGACTCGTCGCGGGACCCGGTGGTCAGTTCGGGGTCGACGGCGGCGTCGACGGCGGCGGCCGACGCCGGTGGTGAACCGGCCGGGAGGGTGGAGACGGCCCCCGACTCCTGATCGAGAGCCAGCCCGGCCTGACGGAACAGCCCCTCCAGCTCACCGAGGCGGGCCAAACCGCCGGTGGCGATGGCTTCGAGGCCGGTGACCAGCGACAGGCGGAGGTGGTGGAGGTCGGTGACCCGCGCCCGGAGCGCCTCCTCCAGTTGGCGGTACCCGTCCGTCGACGCCTGGTGGTTGGCGTCGAGCTCGGCCGTCCGACGCTTGTGGGCCTCTTCCATGGTGCGGGCCCGTTCGAGGATGTCGGCCCGCATCGACTCCTGGAGCTCCGAGACCTCCGACTCGGCCTCGGACCGGACCCGGGCCAGCTCCGACTCGGCCTCGGACCGGACCCGTTCGGCTTCGGTCGCAGCCTCCGATCGGACGCTCTCGGCCTCACCGTCGGCCTCGGACCGGACCTGAACGGCATAGGCATCGGCCTCGGACCGGACCTGGACGGCGTGGGCGTCGGCCTCGGACCGCATCTGGAGCGCGTACTCCTCGGCCTCGGACCGAAGCCGTTCGGCCTCGGCCGTCGCCGCCTCCCGCTGGAGCCGGGAGTCCTCCTCGGCCTGGGCCAGCATCTGATCGCGAGCCTGCGCAGCCGAGGCCAGCGTGATGGTGAGCGCCTCCTGCTGACGACGCGACTGCTCGACTTCCTCGGCCAGGGGCCGGAGCTGGTCGATCTCGGTCTGGGCTGCGGCCAGCCGGGCCTCGACCTCGGCCACCGCGCCCCGCCAGGCCTCGGCCTGCTTGACGACGAAGCGATCGACCTGATCCTGGTCGTAGCCGCGCCGGACGACGTCGAACGAACTCTTCTCCTCCGCCATCCGCCGTGCCTCCCCGCCGTGTTCGCCCACTGTTCGTGGTCGGACCACCCCGACTATACAATTCTGCAGCGGTAGAGGGCAGTGGGCACACACCCAGGTGCAGGAGGCGGGCATCCATGGCAGTGGACCTACGGCCGGGTTCACGTCGGTACCGGCAGGGTGGTCTGCTCGGACTACTTGCGATCCTGGTCGTGATCATCGTTCCGGCCCTGGCCGGCGCAGGCGGCGGACCGGCCACCCCCCAGTTCGGCGACCCTGTGGATGAGCTGTGGATAGTTCTGGCGGCGGCGCTCGTCCTGTTGTCGCAGGCCGGGCTCCTGGCCTACGGGATCGGACTGACCCGCCCGGTCCACGCCACCAGCGCCGCGGTCAAGAACCTGGTCGACTGGGCCGTGGGGTCGTTGGCCTTCTGCCTGGCCGGCTTCGGTCTGCTGTTCGGGGCGGGCGGCGTGGTCGGCCGCGGGTACTGGGCCCTCGACGGCGTGATCGAACTGTCGGCCCCGGTTTCGGGGCCGACCTTCCTGCTGTTCCATCTGGCCGTGGCCGGGATGGCGGTGACCCTCATCTCGGTCGGTCTGGTCGAGCGGGCCAGCTTCGCGACCTACGTGCTGTTCTCCGCCTTCGTCGGCCTGATCCTGTACCCGGTCTACGCCCACTGGGCCTGGGCCGGTTCCCTCGGCGGGGCCGACGGCTGGCTGGCGGCCCAGGGATTCCGGGACTTCGCCGGGGGCACCGTGGTCCACGGCACCGCGGCCTGGGCCACGCTGGTCGGCGTGCTCATGGTCGGGCCCCGGATGGGCCGGTTCGGGGCCGACGGAACGGTCCGACCCTTCGAGCCGGGCCTCGTCCCGCTCACCGCCCTGGGCACCCTGATCCTGTGGTTCGGCTGGCTCGGCCTCACCGGCGGAGCGACCCTGGCCTTCACCGCCGAGGTGCCCCGGATCCTGCTCGTCACCCTCATCTCGGGCTTCGGGGGGCTGCTGGGCGCCGGGTCCTACGCCTACCTGGTCGAGGCCCGGGTCGATCTGGTGGCCAAGACCCTCGGGGGTGCCATCGCCGGGCTCGTGGCCATCACGGCCGGCGCCGACGTGATCGGTCCTCTGGGCGCTCTGGCCATCGGCTTCGTGGCCGGAGTCCTGTACGACATCGGCCACGAAGCCCTCCTCCGCCTCGGGATCGACGACGCGCTCGGTGTGATCCCGGCCCACGGCCTGGCCGGTAGCTGGGGAGCACTGGCGCTGGCCGTGTTCGCCCCGGCCGAGGCCCTGGGTCGGGGCAACTTCGAGCAGCTCACCATCCAGGCCCTCGGCGTCATCGTCAACCTGGCCTGGGCCGCCGGGGCCTCGCTCGTCGTCTTCTGGCTCCTGCGCCTGACCGTCGGCCTCCGGATCGCCCCCGAGCGTGAGCAGACCGGCGTCGGCCTCGACCGCGACGCCGTCCCCCCATCCAATCCGCAGCCCATCGTGAGCGACCGTGAACTCGCCGAACTCCTCGACTGAACCGCCCCGGCGCCCCGGGCTCGACGAGCTGTTGCCCCCCACCTCGCGGGCGGCGGAGTCGGCCGATCCCGTGCCGGCGGTCGAGGGCGATACCGGGGTCGACGTCGACGTCACCCCCGGCGTGATTCCCGGCGCCACTCTCGACGCCGGACCCGATGGCCTCCCGCCTCCGAGCGGTCTCGTGGCACCCGCCAGCCTGCCGCCCCCGGACGTGCCTCCCGCCCCCTCGGTCGAGCCCGCTCCGACCGGCCAGGTGGTCCCCGTCGCCGCCTCGATACCGACCCCTCATCCCCCTCCCTCGGCCCCCATGCACAACCCGACCCTCCCGGCGGGCCCGGCGGGCCCCGCCGTCCAACCCGCCGCCGACGGCTCCCCGGCCCCCGCCGAGTCCTTGTCGCAGACCGAGCCCGGGGCGCCGACCGCGTCCGTCGACAGCCCGGCGAGGCGCCCGGCCCCGGCGGCGCTCCCGACCCCGACGCCCTTCCCGGCCCCGGCCGCCCTTCCTGCTCCGGCCGCCCTTCCTGCTCCGGCCTCCCGCCCGGCCCCGTCGGTCGAGACGACCCACACCGTCGACCCCATCGCCTCCCGAACCGCAACCGGTCGGGACGCGGTTCCGGTCCCGGCGACCAACGGTGCCGTCGAGCGGGTACCGGCCCCGGCCCCGGCCAAGCCGGTCGACCAGGTCGCCATCCGCAAGCTGGGTGGCTACAACGTGGTCTCGGTCGACCGGTGGCGCTCGTACAGCCGGTCCCGGCGCCTCCGGCTGGTGACCGAAGGCCTGGCCACGTTCTTCCATCAGGGCCAGCAGGTCGAGCTTCGGGCCGCCCTCCGCTGGATCAAGGCCACCGACCCCGGGCGGTCCCGGCCCTGACCGGGCCTTGGTCGAGCCCGGGCCCCCGTGTCAGACTTGACACCATGACCTCCGCAGCCGCACCCGTGTACATCCTCGACGGAGCCCGCACGCCGATCGGCCGGTTCAACGGCTCGCTGGCCGGCTTCTCCGGCACCGATCTGGGGGGTCTCGCCATCGCCGGCGCCCTCGACGCCGCCGGCGTCGACGCCTCCGAGGTCGACCACGTGGTGATGGGTCACGTGCTGACCGCGGGCGAGGGTCAGTCCGGGGCCCGCCACGCCTCGGTGAAGGGCGGCGTCGGCATGGGCGTGCCCGCCACCACGATCAACAAGGTGTGCCTCTCGGGCCTCCAGGCGATCAACTACGCCTGGATGCTGATCCAGACCGGCCAGGCCGACGTGGTCGTGGCCGGCGGCATGGAGTCGATGACCAACGCCCCGTTCCTGTTGCCCAAGGCTCGCGGCGGTTACGGCTACGGCCATGGCGAGGTTCTCGACTCGCTGCTCTACGACGGTCTCACCTGCGCCATCGAGTCGGTGTTGATGGGTGAGGGCACCGACCAGTATGCCCGGGCCGATGACATCCCCCGGGAAGCCCAGGACGCCTACGCCGCCGCCTCCCACGAACGGGCGGCCCGGGCCATCAAGGACGGGATCCTGGCCGACGAGATCGTGACCGTGTCGGTACCCCAGCGCAAGGGCGATCCGATCACGTTCGCCGATGACGAGGGGGTGCGGGCCGGCACCGACGTCGGCTCGCTGGCCGGCCTCCGGCCCGCCTTCGTATCGGACGGCACGGTGACGGCGGGCAACGCCTCCCAGCTGTCCGACGGGGCCTCGGCCATGGTCGTGGCCTCGGCCGCCGCGGCCGAACGGCTGGGTGTGAGCCCACTGGCCTCCCTCGAGTCGTTCGCCATGGTGGCCGGCCCCGACAACTGCTCGCTCCTGCACCAGCCGTCGAACGCCATCAAGGCCGCGGCCGACCGGGCCGGGGTTGGCGTGACCGACATCGAACTGTTCGAGATCAACGAGGCCTTCGCCGCCGTGGCCCTGGCCTCCCTCGACGATCTCGGCGTTCCCGGGGACGTGGTCAACGTCAACGGCGGCGCCATCGCCGTGGGTCACCCCCTGGGCATGTCGGGCAACCGCATCGCCCTCACCGCGGCCCACGAGATGAAGCGCCGGGGTGGTGGACTGGCCGCCGCCGGCCTGTGCGGTGGTGGCGGCCAGGGTGATGCGTTGATCATCCGAGTGGCGAACTGACCGACAACCCCACGGTGAACCGGGCGGTGGCGGGGCCCGAGTCACCGGCGCGCTCGGCGCCCCGGATCTTTCGAGGCTGGACGGTGGTGGGGGCCGGGTTCGGGGTGCTGTTCGTGGTCTACGGGCTCCAGTTCAGCTTCGGCGAGTTCCGGCTGGCCGCCACCGAGGACGAGGGCTGGTCCCAGACCACGCTGTCGGCCGTCTTCGCCGTCTACATCGCGCTCTACAGTGCGCTCTCGGCCGCCGCCGGATGGGCCACCGACCGGTTCGGCCCCCGCCGGACCGTGGCCCTGGGTTCGGTGGTGCTGTGCGCCGGGTGGGCCGGGTGGGCCCTGTCGCCCAGCCTGGCGGTGTCCGCCCTGGCTCTGGCCGTGGTGGCCCCGATCGGGATGAGCTGCTCCTGGGTCCCGGTCAACGCCACCGCCGTGCGCTGGTTCGTGCGCCGTAGGGGGCTGGCCACCGCCGTCGTGACCGCCGGAGGCTCGGCCGGCAACATCGTGGCCCCGCCGGTGGCCGCCGCCCTCATCGGGGCCATCGGCTGGCGCCAGGCCCTCCTGGTGCTCAGCGCCATCGGGCTTGTGCTGCTGCTCGGGGCGGCGGCCATGCTGGTACGCGATCCGGAGTCGGTGGGCCTCGCCCCCGACGGCGACCCCCCACCCGACGACGAACCCTCGCCCGGCGGCACAGGTCCGATCCCGGCCGGCCTCGGTGAACCGCCCCTGGAACAGGCCATGACCCGGGCCGAGGCGGCGCGGACCCCCACGTTCTGGTTGCTGTGGGCCATGTACTCGGTCACGTTCGTGGTGGTGTTCGTGCCCTTCGTGCACGGCACGGCCTACGCCGTCGACCTCGGCGTGCCCCGGCTCACGGCGGCCACCGTCATCAGCGCCATCGGCATCGGGGGTCTCACCGGTCGTCTCCTCGTCGGTTCGGTGTCGGACCGGTGGGACCGTCGGTGGGCGGTGCGCTTCGCCCTCGCCCTCCAGGTCGTGGCCTTCGCCGGGTTGGCGATGGCCGACGGTCTGGCGCTGCTGTACCCGGCGGCCGCCGCCTTCGGGTTCGGCTATGGCGGTGCGGTAGCCGTGTTTCCGGCCCTGGTCGGCGACTACTTCGGGCGCCGCCACGCCGGGGCCATCGTCGGGCTCATGTTCGCCTCGGCCGGGACGTTGGCCGCCGTCGGACCCTACGTGGCCGCCCTGCTCTTCGACGCCTTCGGCAGTTACCGGGCCGCCTTCGCCGTGGCCGCCGTGCTCAACGGGGTGGCGACGGTGTTGTCGCTCCGGCTCCCCCCGGCCCCCGATGTGGGGTCAGGTCGGGCGGTGGTGTCGGGCGATGTCGTCGGCCAGCGCCAGCATCTGGGCCCCCACCGGTTGCAGGTCGATGCCGGTCGCCACCAACCCGGTTGAGACCCGCTCGACGACGCCCCACTCCCAGATGGCGGCCTCGTCGAGGCCCGACCGGTGGGCCAGGAGTCGGGAGCGGCGGCGGGGATCCGATTCGGCCGCCAGTTCCTCCGGATCCTCCCGCATGAGGATGCCGAGGTCGTACTCGGGCTCGGCCCGGAGTCCGTCCGGGTCGACCAGCTTGAAGCCGCTCCCATCGAGGGTGGCGAGGGCGTTCCACTCGTGCACGTCGCCGTGGACCAGGACGGCCCGCTCGTCGTCGTGGGCCGCGGCGCGGGATCGGGCGGCGGCCACCGCGTGATCGACGGCCGCCTCGGTGCAGGGCCGGTCGAGCCGTTCCCATTCCGTCACCACGAAGTCGATCAGCAGGTCGGCCTTCTCGGCCCCGGTGGGCAGGCCGAGGTCGGGATCGACGGGGCGCCACAGGGCCCGGGCGGTGTCGCACAGGAGTTCGTGGCGGCGGGTCACGGGCAGGCCGAGATTGTGCATGGAGGGGCCCAGGCGCTCGAGCAGCAGGGCTTCGCGGGCGGGGTCGTGACGGAGGAGGAGGGCGCAGCCCTGTCCGGCCGCCAGCTCCAGGACCAGCGCCTCGCGACCCACCTGGGGTCCCCGCCCGGGGACGCCGACCTTCAGCACCGCCTCGGTGCCGTCGGCCGCCGTAACCGCCACCACATAGGCCTCGGTCCCCTCGTCATAGGGCGAACCCAGGGTCAGGCCCCACTCGGTGCTGAGTTCCTGGACCAGCCCGGGCAGGGCCTGGATCCACTCCTCGACCCCGGCCTCCCGGGCCTTGTTGCGGACGACCTGGGGGATGTCCATCAGTCGAACTGGTCCCGGAACGCCTCGAAGGCGGCCCGCAGCTCGGCCAGTTCGGCCCGGGTGGCGGCGAGTTCCCGCCGCAGCCCGGCCACGTCGGTGTCGGGTGGCTCTCCGATCGGGCGGGCCGCGGTCGGGGTCGACCCCGCTGGCGGCGACGCGGGCGACGCAGGCGCGGCGGAGGCCCCCTCGCCGCCCCGGTCCTCGCCCTGGGCCGGGCACAGGAGTTGGATCCAGCGCCGCTCCCGGTGGCCGGGCTCGCGGTCCAGGATGCGGACCAGCGGGTGGGGCGCCCGACCGGTGAGGCCACCCAGGGTCGCCTCGACGGCGTCGTTGTCGACGAACCCGGCCAGCCGTTCGGTCCGTGACCGAAGCTCGCTCACCGTCTGCGGGCCCCGGAGCAGCAGGACCCCGATCACGGCCACCTCGCCCTGGTCGAGCCCGAGGGCCTCGTCCACGACGTGCCGGTACTTGGTCACGCCCCGACCCGACCGGGGGTGGACGAGCCGGGCCCAGCCATCGGTCTTGGCCTCGGCCACCAGTTGCTCGACCGCCGACTCACTCAGGTCGGTGAGGGGATCGCGGTTGGTGGTCTGGTTGCAGGCCAGGGTGAGGGCGTTGAGGCTCAGCGGGTAGTTCTGGGGGGTGGCCAACGCCTTCTCGATCAGCGCGCCGAGGACCCGGGCCCGCTCCGGCGACCACGGCGGCAGCCCGTCGGGCCCGGCCTCGGGGTCCGGGCGAGGGGCTGAGGTGTCGAGGAACCCGGTGTTGGTCTCGGCGTCGAAGTCACTCACGCCGCCCAGTCTGCCCTGACCGACGGTCGCCCGCCGGGCCTTCCGGGGCGACCGGCCCCGACCCCGTCCCACCGGCGAAGGCCGCCACCCGCTGAACGGTCGACCGGCGAAGGTCAGCCAGCGAGGTCAACCAGCGAACGTCAACCGGCGAACGTCAGCCGGCGAGGTCGCGCAGGCGCTTCTTGTCCACGCTGTGCTGCCAGTCGGCCAGGATGGCGCGCACGGCGGCGATCAGGGCCAGCGGCTGGTCGAGGGGGATGTGATGGTGGGCCTGCGGGATCTCGACCATGGGGGCGTTTCGTCCCGTTAGCTCCTCCATGTACTCCTGCACCTCCGGGGTCACCAGATCGCTGAGCTGACCGTGCATCAGGGCCAGGCGGCACGTGGTCCGGGGCAGGTACTCGTTGGTGGGCGAGAACTGCCGGTTTCGGAACACGTTGGCATCGAACTTCCAGGTCCAGCCGCCCTCGACCTCTTTCAGGGAGTGCCGGGCGATGTGGTCGACGATGTAGTCGTTGACCACCGGTTGCGGGGGCTGGAGGTGGAAGTGCTCCAGCGCCGTCTCCAGGTCGGGGTAGGTCTTGGGATTGCGGAACATGCGGCCCCGTTCGCCCTCCTCCGATTCGGGATCGGGTCGGCGGACCGGGGCGTCGAGAATGATGGCCCCGGCCAGGTCATGGCCGAAGCGGGCGGCGACGGCGATGGCCACGTGCCCGCCCATGGAGTGACCGACCACGATGGGCCGCCCCTGGCCGCCGGCGTCGCGGGCCACGGCCATGACCTCCTCGGCCCACTGCTCCATGTCGTAGGCCGCCCGTCGGCCGCTGTCACCGTGGCCGGAGAGATCCAGGGCCACCACGTAGTAGTCGGAGGTGAACTGGGGGGCGATGAACGACCACCAGTGGGCGTGGGCCGCTCCTCCGTGGATCAGGACCAGGCACGGCAGGTCGGCGTCGCCCCAGGCCAGGTAGTTGACGGCGGTCCCGGCAACGTCGACCTGGCGGACGTCGGGGGTGTTGGCGATGGCGCCGGTGAACCAGCTCGGAGGACGGATCATCGACCCGGTCTAGCCGAGATCGGGGCCGGCCCCACGCTGGCTGCGCACGGCGATGATCGACTTGGTCATCCCCAACCACGTCTCGCGCCGGATCTCACAGTCGGGGAACAGCTCGGTCATCTCGCGCACGGTCAGCAACCGGATCTCGTCGAGGCGGGCCTCCACCTGCTCCGGCGTGGGCCGGGTCAGCAGACCCCACGGCGTCACGAAGCGGGCCAGGCGGCGGCGCGCCCCACGGGGCAGCCAGTGGATGAAGGGGGCCAGATAGTGGGGCTCGAACCAGAACCAGCGGGCCGGGGTCTGGACCCACAACCCATCGGCCACCCGGCGGACCTCGGTGGCAAAGGTCCGCTGGTCGCCGTAGGTCCCGACGTGCTCGATGACCGAGTTCGAGAAGCAGATGTCGAACGACCGATCCTCGAACTCGAGATCGGTGCCGTCACCGGCGAGGAACGTGTACCGACCGGTGTCACCGTGACTGCGGGCCGTCTCCAGGTTCAGGAGGGTGATCTTGGCCTCGCGGTCGAGGATGTCCCAGTTGGCCGCCGTCCCGCCCACGTCGAGGATGGTGGTGGCCGGTTCCGGGCGGAACTCCTCGGCGAACTGGGCCATGCGCCGGGTCCGGAAGTGACGCAGGAAGGGTCCGTAGACCGTGTGGATGCTGGGCATGGCTCGCCTGGACATGGGCTCCCTCCCCGTCATGCTTCACGAAGCATAGTGAAGGGCGGCAGCACCGGTCCCGCGGGCGATGTGGCGGGAGGACGCAGGCGCGGCCGATGGGGCCCGGGGCCGGCCCGGGCGTCAGCTCAGGAGACCCCGGTGAGTTCCCCGTCGGCGGTGAGGCGCCCGCTGTCGATGTTGCGGGCCAGGGCCTCCTCGCCCTGAGGGCTGCCCACGGGGTAGAAGCACCGGTAGACATGGTCGGGATCGATGGCCGGAGTCAACTCCGGCTCCTCCTCCCGGCACCGGTCCTGGGCGTAGCGGCAGCGTTCGGCGAACTTGCAGCCCTTGGGCGGGACCACCATGTTGGGCGGTCGGCCCGGGATGATGGCCAGCTTGGTGTGACTCGGGTACTCGATCTTGGGAATCGAGCGGAACAGCGCCTCGGTGTAGGGCATCTTCATGTCCCGGAACAGGACCGACGTCGGGGCCCGCTCCATGATCCGCCCGGCATACATCACGATGACCTCGTCGGTGCGGCCGGCGACGACACCGAGGTCATGGGTGATGAGGATCAGCGGCATGAACCGCTCCCGCTGCTGCTCCTGGAGCAGGTCGAGGATCTGGGCCTGCACGGTCACGTCGAGCGCGGTGGTCGGCTCGTCGGCGATCAACAGCTTCGGCCCGCACGACAGGGCGATGGCGATCACGATCCGCTGCCGCATACCCCCCGAGAGCTGGTGGGGGTACTCGTCCATCCGCACCTCGGGCGAGGGGATGCCGACGCTGCGCAACAGGTTGAGGGCGATGCCATTGGCCTCGGACTTCTTGAGCCCGTGGTGGACCCGCAGCCCCTCGGCCACCTGCTGACCGATGCGCATGACCGGGTTGAGCGAGCCCAGCGGGTCCTGGAACACCATGGCCACCTCGGGGCCCCACACGTCGCGGAGCTGCTTGGAGCTGAGCGACATCATGTCGATGCCGTCCATGGTCACCGAGCCCGAGGTCAGCACGTTCGACTTGGGCAGCAGGCGCATCACCGACCGGGCCGTCACGCTCTTGCCCGAGCCCGACTCACCCACGATGCCGAGCGAACGACCCCGCTTGAGGGTGAACGAGACGTTGTCGACCGCCTTCAGCGGCCCGGCCGGGGTGGCGAACTCGGTGGTCAGGTTCTCCACGACCAGGACCGGTGGCTCGTCTCGATCGGGAGGCGTGGCCACGTTGTTGGAACTGCGCGCGCTGTCGGTCACGGTGCGGTTTCTCCGATGAGGGGGAAGTGACAGGCCACGAACTGGCCGGGGGCGACCTCTCGCATGGTCGGCTCCTCGTTGGCGCAGCGGTCCTGGGCCAGGGGGCACCGGGTCCGGAACCGGCAACCGCTGGGCGGGGCCACCGGCGACGGCAGTTCCACCACTGGCTGATCCACGGTGGCGTCGATCAGGGGATCGGGGTGGGGGATGGCCGACAGCAGCAGCTGGGTGTAGGGGTGGGCCGGGGTGGAGTAGAGCCGGTCCGGATCGGACACCTCGCAGATCTTGCCCAGATACATGACGGCCACCCGGTCACTCACGTTCTTGACCACGGCCAGGTCATGGGCGATGAACACCAGGGTGAGGCCGTAGCGCTCCTTCATCTCCTCCAGAAGGTTGAGGATCTGGGCCTGGACCGACACGTCGAGGGCCGACACCGGCTCGTCGCAGATGATGACCTTGGGGTTCATGATCAGGGCCCGGGCGATGGAGATCCGTTGGGCCTGGCCGCCCGAGAACTCGAACGGCTTGCGGTCGAGGGCGTTGTCGGGATTGATGCCGACGGTTTCCAGCATCTCCCGCACCTGGGGCTCGGCCCGTTGGCGCAGTTCCTCGTTCCGGGCCGCCAGCTGGCGACGGACGATGACGTAGAGCACGGCGTTGACGGCGGCGCTGGCCACCAGGACCCCGATCTTGGGCACGCCGTCGAGTCCCGAGATGTAGAACAGCTGGAGGCCGACCAGCCCGACGAGGGCGGCGGCAACCCCCGACGCCCCGGCCCGGCTGGGACGCAGCAGGGAGGCCAGGAGCCACAACACGACGGTGGTGGCGATGAGGATCATCACCGCCCGCAGGACCCAGGCCGGTGCGCCGGCCCAGGAGTTCCAGGTCCGCCACACCATGAACACGGCGATGGCGGCGGCGGCCGCCGCCCCCAACAGGCCCAGGACGGGTGGGATGTTGCCCAGGGTCTTCGACACGACGCCGAATGGCACGACGATGAGCAGGGCGAGCCATACCAGACCCATGCCGACCAGCACGGCGGCGATCAACCCGAGGGCGGCCATGACCGGGAAGCCGATGATCTGGGCCGGGACCTGGGTCCAACCGAGGGCGCCCTCCAGACCGGTCTCCTCCACCGCCTCGCTCAGGATCCACAGGACGATGGCGACGCCGGTGAGGGGCCACAGGTAGCGAAGCGGGCGGGTCAGGACCGAGGCCACGCGGTTGAACAGGTTGCCCCACTGCTCGAGCCAGACCGAGGTCGGCGGTCGGCCGTCCTCCTCCTGCCACCAGACCTTGAGCGGCTCGGCGATGATGTCGCCCACGGTGCGCCGGGGGTTCAGGGCCGAGATCGGATCCTGGAAGATCATCTGCAGCACCGGACGGGTCCGGCGCATCGACTCCCCGTCGAGGGTGGTCAGCTCGGTGCCGTCGAGGGTCACCGACCCCGCCGTGGGCGACGGGATCTGCATGATGGCCTTGCCCGTGGTCGACTTGCCACAGCCCGACTCGCCCACCAGGCCCAGGGTCTCGCCCTCGACCAGGTCCAGGGAGATGCCGCTCACGGCGTGGACCTTGGCCCCGGTGGCGCCGACGGGGAACTCGACCGTGAGGTCCTCGGTCCGAAGCAGCGTCTGCTCGGGGTCCCGAAGGTGTGCCTTACCCGTACCCGCCATCTACAGCACCGACTCCCGTGGCTCGTACCGTTCCTGCAGCTTGTCGCCGACGAAGTTC
The DNA here is from genome assembly GCA_965263455.1 of Acidimicrobiales bacterium. Taxonomy (GTDB): domain Bacteria; phylum Actinomycetota; class Acidimicrobiia; order Acidimicrobiales; family SZUA-35; genus CADEDH01. The sequence goes on along the minus strand of CBDHHN010000004.1, from coordinate 2,328,906 downwards.
AGGGCCAGGACCGTCAGGAACATGACGATGGCCGGGATCATGGCCACGTGGGGGGCCACGGCCAGGTTGTTCCGGCCCTTGTTGATCATGTCGCCCCACGTCGGGTTGGGCGGGGCGACCGACAGCCCGACGAAGGACACCGCGCCCTCGACCACGATCAGGTTGGCCATGACGATCAGCGAGTAGCTGATGAGGGCGGGGGCGACGTTGGGCAGCACCTCGCCGAACATGATGCGCCCGTTGCGGGCCCCGATGGTCTTGGCCGCGAGGACGAACTCCCGTTCCGACCAGACCAGGGTCGAGGCCCGGACCACCCGGGCGATGGGGGCGATCGACAGCAGGACGAAGACCACGATGAGGATGGCGACCCGCCGCTGGGCGTCGGGATCGAGGAAGAGGATCAGGGCCAGGGCCAGGATCAGGGGCGGGATGACCAGGGTCCCGTCGGTGAAGGTGGTGATGAGCCGGTCGACGGTGCCCCGGTAGTAGCCGGCGGCCATCCCGATCATGCCTCCGATGACGAGGGCCAGGCTGGCGCCGACGGCGGCCACCAGCAGCGACACCTGGGCCCCGTAGATGACCCGGGAGAAGATGTCGCGGCCGTTGTTGTCGTTGCCGAACCAGAACTCGGCGCTCGGGCCCTCCCGGTTGGTACCGGCGAAGGACTGGGCCGGGTCCTTGAGAGGGAGGATCTCGGCGAACACGGCCGCCAGGACCAGGGCCGAGAGGAACGTCACGGCCACCCAGAACACGAAGCCCAGGGGTTTGCGTCGTCGGACTCCGTCACCGCCCGCGCGTTGCTTGTCGGGGGCCAGGACGTCGTCGGTCACGTCGACCGCGCCGTCGCCGGACGGGGCCGGGACCTCGGTCTGCTCGCTGGTGTCAGTCACCGTTACCTCACAATCCCGAGCCGCCGCCGGAGCGGAGTCGGGGGTCGAGGGCCAGATAGAGGAAGTCGACCATCACCAGGATCAGGATGTAGAGGGTCGAGATGACCATGGTCCCGCCCTGCACGGCGATGAAATCGCGGGAGATGATGGCGCCGAACATGTACCCGCCGATGCCGGGCAGGGTGAAGATGATCTCGGTGATCAGGGCCCCGCCGATGAGGGTGCCCACGGTGAAGCCCATGACCGTCACCAGGGTGAACATCGACGGCCGCAGGGCGTGGCGCCACAGGATGCGGTTGGTCGACAAGCCCTTGGAGCGGGCCAGGTCGATGAAGGGCAGCCGCAGGGTGGCGATCATGTCCGACCGGAGGAGGCGCATGAAGATGGCCGACTGGCCGAGGGCCAGCGACAGCGCCGGGAGCAGCATGTGCTTGAAGTGGTCGGTGACGCTCTCGCCCAGGGGTACGTAGCGGGCGGCGGGCAGGAGCTTCCACCCGATCTGGGTCCCGAAGACGGAGACGCCCCCGATGGCCAGGAAGAGCACGAAGAAGACGGCCAACACGAACGGCGGGACGGCGAAGAAGCCGAGCATGACCGTGTTGATGATGCGATCCTCCCGCAGCCCGTTGCGATAGGCGGCCCAGATGCCGAGGGGGAAGGCGATGAGCACGGCCAGGATCAGGGAGTAGGCCATGAGCTGGAGCGACGGGGTGATCGACCGGGACACCCCGTCGGCCACGTCCTCCCGCAGAAGGATCGACGTCCCCAGATCGCCCTTGACGGCGTCACCGAGCCAGTCGCCGTAGCGGTTGAAGAAGGGCTGGTCGAGACCAAGCTCCTCGTTGACCTGGGCCACCGCGTCGGGGGTGGCGGCCGGTCCCAGGATGTTGATGGCCGGGTCGCCCGGGAGGCTGGCCATCAACGAGAACACGATGAACGACACCACGAACAGCACGGGGATCACACCCAGAATGCGCTGCAGGGCGTAGCGCCCGTTGGTGAGGAAGGCGGCGATGGTGCCGACCAGGAAGATGAGTCCGAACGTCCAGCTCACCGGTGGGCGGAAGAACCAGGCCCAGACGATGATGACGACGATGGCGGGGACGGCGAACCGACTGGGTCGCTCTCTCACGCTACGCAGCATTCCCCGAAGCATCCTTTCGGTGGAGGGTGGAAGGGGCGGCCCCCCGCTCCACCTGCTTCAACAGGGAAGCAGAGCGGAGCGAGGGGCCGCAACGTGACCGTGGGTCGATCAGCCCTGGCAGTCGCCGTCCAGGCACCAGATCTGGGTCAGGTGGTGCTTGCCGGCGATGACGGGCATCGAGGTCCCGATGTCCGGGATCTCCAGAGCGGTCAGGTTCTGGACCCGGGGGTTGGCCATGATTCCCCAGAGGGTCCAGACGGTCCAGAAGTTCCAGACGTTCTCGGCGAAGAGCCGGTTGACGGTCTCGGCCGCCTCACGTCGGGCATCGGGGTCCGGGTTCTGACGGATGGTGTTGAACGCCGCATCCATCTCGGCGTCCTGGAAGCGGCCGAAGTTCAGGGCCAGCTCGGGAACGCCGGGATCGATGGGGCTGGCCGTGGCCGAGTTCCACCAGTACCACTGCTCGGTCGGATCGACGCCGGCGTGGTTCCGCCAGCCCTGGGCCTGGAAGGTCCCGGCCAGGGCGAGGCCGATGTACTGACCCTGCTCGATCGGGGCGATGGACACGTCGATCTCGTCACCGAAGGCGTCACGCCACATGGAGGCGACCAGCTCGTTGGTCTCGACGTTGAACGGGTCGTTGGTGGTGTTGAAGCTCAGGGCCACCGGGGTGGTCCCGTGGTCGGCCTTGCAGGTCTCGAACTCGGCCAGGGCCGCATCGGTGTCGAACTCCGGATAGCCGGTGTCCTCCAGGTAGCCGATGGATCCGGGCGGGAAGGGCCCGTTGGCCACGGTGGCCAACCCGGCCCACCGCTCGTTGGCCACCCGCTGGCGGTCGACGGCGTGAGCCAGCGCCTTACGGCAGCTGAGGTGGACCATCGGGTTGTCGGCGTTGAGGCCGCCCGGGTCCATGTCGAGGCTGTCGAGGCCCCGCACGAAAGCCAGGGTCGGGTTCTCGCCCTGGGCCACGTTCAGCAGGGTGTAGCTGGTCTCGCCGAAGTCGTTGGCCTGGAGGAGCTTGAAGTCGTCGTTGCCTTCGAACTTGGCGATCTCGTCGGCGTTGGCGGTGTGGATGATGTCGAACTGACCGGCCTGGAGACCGCTCGAACGACCCTGGATGTCCACGGCCACGACCAGCTCGACCTCGTCGAGGTAGGGCAGGCCCTCGTTGGTCACCGAGTTGGGGCCGTCGCCCCGCCAGTAGTCGTCGTTGCGGACGGCGGTGAAGCTGTTGCCGTTACCGGGGGTGTACGACTCGAACACGAACGGGCCGAGGCCGACCGGGGCGGCCGGGTCACCACTCAGGTCGAGGGCCGCCTGCTCCTCTTCGGTGACGAAGGGGGCGTTGTTCAGCGGGTTGTTGGCCAGGGTGGCCATCCAGGTCGGCGACAGCATCATGCCGCAGATCTCGGTCCGCAGGGACCGGGGCCCGAGGGCCTCGGGCGTGTCGTAGGTCATCGTCACCGTCTGGCCCTCGGCCGTGACGTCGGCCAAGCCCAGGAAGGACGGACCGGTCAGCGGGCTGAACCGGCAGGTGTCGATGTTGTACTTGACCGCGGCACCGTCGAGGGGCGTGCCGTCGTGGAAGGAGATGCCATCCTTGATGGTCATCGTCCACTCGGTGAAGTCGTCGTTGGCCTCGAACGATTCGACCAGATACGGCTGAATCTCGCCGGCGTCGTCGGTCACGAACAGGCCGTCGGTGATGGTCCGGAGGATCATCCGGCAGCTGATGGCGCACGAGGTGGCGTAGTGGGTCCACGGGTTGGCCGAGTCGGCCTCGATCCCGTAGACGAGCTTGCCTCCTCGGACCGCATCCCCGGCAGCGGGGGCGTCGGCGCCGTCGGCGTCGCCCGCCTCGCGGTCGGCCTCCAGTTGCTCCTGGGCATCATCGTCGACGGCGGTGGTGACGTCGGTCGTCTCCTCGTCGTCTCCGCTGCCGCAGGCCGCGGCCACCAGGGCCAAGGCGAGCAGGGCCGCCAACAACTTGCTGGTACGTGATAGCAACGTGTCCCCCTTCACAATCAGGTGGCATCACGGTGGCAGGCGCCCAGTTGTGACGCAAGTCGCATCGGGGGACGTTTCCGTGACTTCTTCGACTAGTGAAACACGTGGCTTAGTTTCGTAGGCCTGTCGGCGGACGCACTCTGACCATCAACCGGGGGCCTGGCCCGAATCTTGCTCAAGGAACAACAGCGCCGGCTGCTCCAGGACCGTCCTGATGCCCTGAACGAACGAGGCGGCGTCCCATCCGTCGACCACCCGATGGTCGAAGGAGGACGACAGGTTCATCACCTGACGGGGCACGAAGGCCACCTGGTCCCAGACCGGTCGGGTCACGATCTTGTTGACCCCGACGATCGCCACCTCGGGCTTGTTGATGACGGGGGTGGTGACGAGGCCGCCCAGGGCGCCGAGGCTGGTGATGGTCAGGGTCGAGCCCGACAGCTGGGCCGGGGTGGCGCGCCGATCCCGGGCGGCGGTGGTCACCTCGGCGATGCGGGAGGCCAGGGTCCACACGTCGTCGCCGTCGGCGTCGTGGACCACGGCCACCACCAGGCCCTGATCGGTCTGGGTGGCGATGCCGACATGGAGCCGGTGATGCAGGGTCAGCGTCTCACTCTCGTCGTCGAGATGGGCGTTCATGACCGGAAACCGGGGCAGTTGGGTGGCGATGGCCCGGATCAGGAACGGGAGCAGGGTCAGGCGAGGGGCGTCGCCGGTGCGATCCCGGTTGAGGGTGGTCCGCAGATCCTCCAACGCGGTCACATCGACCTCGTCCACGTAGGTGATGTGGGGGATGGTGGTGGTCGCCGCCACCATTCGGCGGGCGATACGGCGACGGAGACCGATCAGGGGCTCGACCGTGACCTCGCCCTCGGAGGCGGGACCGTCGACACCGGCGGCCGGGCCGCCGATGGGTGGCGACGACGGGACGGCGGCGAGGTGGCGGTCGAGATCGACGTGGGTGACTCGACCGGCGGGGCCGGAGCCGGTGACCCGGTCGAGGTCGACCCCGGCATCGGCGGCCCGGCGGCGGACGGCCGGGGCGGCGCGCCGACGCTCGCCCCGGGGTAGGGCGGAGGCGGGCTGGAGGGCCGCCGGGTCCCCACCCGTCGTGAGCCGCGCCGGCATCGGGCCCGACGGGGTCGGGTTCAGAATCGGGTGCGGAGTCCGGTTCGGAGACGCCTTTGGGGCCGGACCCGGGGTGGGGGACGAGGTCGGGGGGCCGGGAGCCGCGGGGGTGGCGGGGGTGGCGGCGCCGCGGGCGCGGGGGAACGGCGTCATCCCGGCCCGGGCCCCGGGGTCAGCCCCCGGACCCCCCGAGGCCGCGCCCTCGACCGAGACCGGCTCGACCGCTTCGGTTGCCGCCGCGGGGGACGACGCCGGGGCGGGGACGGCCGGGGGTGCGGCCGGCGCGCCCTCGGCTCCGGTCGCGCCCGGAGCCGAACCGGCCACGGCCAGCTCGATCAGTTCGCTCCCGACCGCCAGCACCTGACCCGGGTCACCGTGGAGGGAGGCGATCACGCCCTCGACGGGGGCCGGGATCTCGACGTTGGCCTTGTCGGTCATGACCTCGGCCAGGACCTGGTTGCGGCTCACCGACTCCCCGACCGACACCGTCCAGGCCACCAGCTCGACCTCGGCCACCCCCTCGCCCACGTCGGGCACCTTGATCACATGGGAGCTCATCGGTAGGCCAGGACCTGGTGGAGGGCCCGAGCCACTCGGGCCGGGCCGGGGAAGTAGGCCCACTCCTGGCCCATCGGATAGGGGGTGTCCCACCCCGTGACCCGGGTGATGGGCGCCTCGAGCAGGTCGAAGCAGCGTTCCTGGACCTGGGCCGACAGTTCGGCCCCGAAGCCGCTGGTCCTGGTGGCCTCGTGGGCGATGACGACCCGCCCGGTTCGGGTCACCGACTCGACGATGGTGTCGACGTCGAGGGGGAGCAGGGTCCGCAGGTCGATGACGTCGGCCGACACCCCCCGTTCGGCCGCGGCCGCCGCGGCCACGTGGACCAGGGTGCCGTAGGCCAGGATGGTCACGTCGTCGCCCGAGGCCACGGTGGCGGCCCGACCAAGGGGCACCGTGTAGTGCCCGGGGGCCACCAGGCCATCGGGATGGCTCGACCAGGACTGGACCGGGCGATCGTGGTGACCGTCGAAGGGCCCGTTGTAGAGCCGCTTGGGTTCCAGGAAGATGACGGGGTCCTCGCTCTCGACGGCGGCGATGAGGAGGCCCTTGGCATCCCGGGGATTCGAAGGGATGACGACCTGCAGCCCGGCGACATGGGTGAAGAGCGCCTCGGGGCTCTGGGAGTGGGTCTGGCCGCCTCGGATGCCCCCGCCGACCGGCATCCGGATGACCAGTGGGGCGGTGAAACCACCGACCGAGCGCGACCGGAGGCGGGCCGCCTCCGAGACGATCTGGTCGTAGCCCGGATAGACGTAGTCGGCGAACTGGATCTCGGCCACGGGCCGCAACCCGTAGGCGGCCATGCCGACGGCGGCACCGACGATGCCGCTCTCGGAGATGGGCGTGTCGAACGAGCGGTGGGTGCCGAACCGCTGCTGCAGACCCTCGGTGCATCGGAAGACGCCACCGAAGTACCCGGCGTCCTCACCGAAGGAGACGACCCGCTCGTCCCGTTCCATGAGGACGGTGAGGGCGTCGCGGATGGCCTCGATCATGGTCATCGATCGGGGGCCGGTCTCGGGCTCGACGGCGTCGGCTGGGGGAGCCACGGCCTGGACCGGATCGTCGCTCATCGCCACTCCTGTTCCTCGTCGAGTTCCACCATCTGTTCGGCCAGGTGGTCGGGCAGTTCGGCGTAGACGTGGGTGAACATGTGCTCGGCTTCCGGCTCGGGCCCCGAGTTCATGGTCCCGAAGGCCTCGGCCTCGGTCACCGCCACCTCCAGCCGTCGTTCCACGTCGGTGTGGAGGGCCTCGATCTCGACCGGGGTCATCGCCCCCCGCCGCAGCAGATGCTGCTCCAGGCGCTCGACCGGGTCGCCCAGCGGCCAGCGTGACGGCGCCTCCCTGGCCCGGTACCGGCTCGGGTCGTCGGACGACGAGTGGCTGCCGACCCGGTAGGTGATCCACTCGATGAGCGACGGGCCGTACCCGTTGCGGGCCCGCTGGGTGGCCCACTCGGTCACCGCGTACACCGCCAGCAGGTCGTTGCCGTCGGCCCGGAGGGTGGGGAGACCGTAGCCGGTGCCCCGCTGGGCGAAGGTGGCGGCCTCACCGCCGGCGATGCCCTGGAAGCTGGAGATGGCCCACTGGTTGTTGACGATGTTGATGATGACCGGGGGCTGGTAGACCGAGGCGAAGACCAGGGCCGAGTGGAAGTCGTTCTCGGCCGTCGCCCCCTCGCCGGTCCAGGCCACGGCCACGTTGCGTTTCCCCTCGATGGCCGAGGCCATGGCCCACCCGACGGCCTGGATGAGCTGGGTGGCCAGGTTGCCCGAGATGGAGAAGAAGCCCTTCTCCGGCACCGAGTGCATCGACGGGAGCTGGGCCCCCTTGAGCCGGTCGCCGGTGTTGGACAGCAGCTGGCAGATCATCTCGACCACCGAATGCCGGTTGGCCAGCAGGAGCCCACCTTGGCGGTAGGTGGGGAAGTGCATGTCGAGCCCCGGGCCGTAGCCGGGCGAGGAGGCGTCGACGGCCAGGGCCGACCCCACGGCCACCGCCTCCTCCCCTCGGGACTGGATGGCGAACCCGGCCTTGCCCTGGCGCTGGAGTAGGAGGGCCTGCTCGTCGAAGGCCCTGGTCTCCAGCAGGTGGCGCAGGGCCCGGATCTTGACCTGATCGCTGATCTCGGGGACCCACTCCCCCACCGCCTCGCCATCGTCGTCGAGGACCCGGATCATGGTTCCGGCCAGGGCGTGGGTGACACCGGCCTCGACGTCGAGGGGTGGGCGGGGTACCGAACCGGCCGGCGGGATGGTGAGGTGGGAGAAGTCGGGCTCCTCCCCGGGTCGGGCCGGAGGCTCGGGTACCGACAACCGGAGTGGGCGCTTCTCCGTCATGCCCCGATGCTAGATCACGCCCGACGGCCCGTCCGTGCCACCATGAGCACGTCCAAGCAGGGGATGTGGCCGTCGACGACGGCTCGAAGAGAGGTGGAACCGATGGGGTGCGTGCTCGTCACGGGCTGCAGTTCCGGGATCGGGCTGGCCACAGCCCAGGCCTTCGCCCGAGGGGGGCGGCCGGTCCTGGCCGGGGTCCGCCGACCGGACTCGGTACCGGTGGTGGCCGAGGCCTGCGACGGCCTCCCGGTCAGCCCGATCGTGCTCGACGTGACCTCGGGGCCGTCGGTCGAGGAGGCGACGGCCCGGGCCGTGGCCGACCACGGCACCGTCGACGTGCTGGTCAACAACGCCGGGGTGGGGGTCATCCGCTCCATCGAGGAGACGGGAGAGGACGTCTACCGGCAGCTGTTCGAGACGAACGTGTTCGGTCCGCTGGCCATGATGCGGGCCGTCGTTCCCCCCATGCGGGAGGCGGGCGGTGGGGTCATCGTCAACGTGAGTTCGGTCCTGGGCCGGGTGGCCATCCCGTTCCAGGGCATCTACTGCGCCACCAAGTTCGCCCTCGAAGCCGTGAGCGACGCCCTCCATCTGGAGGTGGCGGGCCACGGGATCCGGGTGGCGGTGGTGGAGCCGGGTCGGGTCCTCACGTCGTTCCAGGCCAACCTGGTCGACGAGCGTCCCGGCCCCGAGTCGCCCTATGCCGAACGGCAACGGGCCTTCGAGGAGGGCTGGACCCGGTTGCCGGGTCGGGACCGGTTGGCAACGGCCGATGAGGTGGCCGAGATGGTGCTGGCGGCCTGCGCTCCCGACGGGCCTCGGCATCTGCCGGTGGGCCAGGACTCGGTCGGCCTGGTGGCCCGCCGGGAGGAGTTGGACCCGGACGGCATCGAGCGATACCTGCGCTCCGTGACCGGCCTCGTCGACTGACCGCTCCCGTTCGCCTTCGCCTCCGGACCCTGGCCCTACGGCGGGCCCACCGCTCGGATCGACGGGTCGGTACCGGCCCGCGATGATGGGCGCCATGGCCCTGGGACCAACATGGACGATCGGCGACGCTCGCGTCACCAGCATCATCGAGGACGACCAACACTGGAAGTTCCGGTGGTTGCTGGCCGACGTGACCGATGACGACATTGCCGCCGTCCCCTGGCTGCGACCCCACTTCGTCGACGATGACGGACGCCTCATCCTCCGGGTCCAGGCCCTGGTCGTCGAGTCGCACGATCAGCGGATCCTGGTCGACACCTGCGTGGGCAACGACAAACCCCGGCCCATCCCCATGTTCGACCGCTTGCAGACCGGGTTCCTCGACGACCTGACCGCCGCCGGCTTTCCCCCCGAGAGCATCGACCAGGTGGTGTGTACCCACCTCCACGTCGACCATGTGGGCTGGAACACCCGCCTGGTCGACGGCGAGTGGGTGCCCACCTTCCCCAATGCCCGGTACCTGTTCGGGCGGGTCGAGTACGAGCACTGGATGGCCGAGGACGACAGCGAGCGCTTCGGCGAGGTGATGGCCGACTCGGTGGCCCCCGTCATGGAGGCGGGCCTCGGCGTCCTGGTCGACTCCGACCACCTGCTGACCGACGAGGTCCAGCTCGAACCGACCCCGGGTCACACGCCGGGCCACCACAGCGTGCGGATCTCCTCGGCCGGGGCGTCGGCCGTGATCACCGGGGACATGATCCACCATCCCATCCAGTTCCCCCGGCCCGACATCTGCTCGGGGGCCGACACCGACTCGGCGGCGGCGCTGGCCACCCGACGGTCGGCGTTCGCCCGCTGGGCCGACGAGGAGGCCCTGGTGATCGGTACCCACTTCGCCGGTCCCGGCGCCGGTCACCTCCGACCCCGGACCGACGGCGGGTGGGACCTCGACCTGGGTTGACCGGCCACCGCCCGCCTCCGGAGCGGGTGGAGCTGGGTAGTTGTGCGGGAACCCCGATCGGGGGTCGGCCCGGTCCTAGCATTGGGCCGATGGCCGACCGGGAGCCGCCGCAACCGGTAGTACCGCCGCTGCCGCCGTGGGGCCCCGAGCACGGGGTCGACGTGAGCGCGCCCCCACGCCGGGCACGGCCGCGGCCGGAGCCGGAGGCCGAGATCGGCGCCAATCCCGACGCCCCGGTCGGCGCCGTCGGTCCGGTGTCGACGGCCACCCTGCTCGATCGGGCCCCCGACGACTGGAACGCGGCCCGCATCACGGGCAACGAGCCGACGGTGCCCATCCCCGAGGTCCGCCTGGGGTCGATCGACGGTGTCGGCCTGGCGCGCGCCCGTACGGTCCGTCCCCGCACCGCACGACCCCGGCCGCCGCTCCCCCGCGCCTACGGTGCCGGCCGCCGGGGTGCCACCGGACCACCCGAGCCCGACGTGCGAACCTGGTATCAGAAGCGGCGCTTCACCATCCCGCTGGCCATCGGTCTGGTCCTGGCCGGAACCAGCCTGGCCCTGCCGGGTCGGGTGGTCGATCTCGACCCCGAGGCCTCCGGCAGCAGCGGGGCCGACGTGCTCCCGACGCTGGAGCTGGCCGAGGCCGCACCCCCGTCGCCGCTCGTGATCGAGGGCCCGACCCGGGCCCAGGGGGCGGCCCCGTCCATCGCCCCCGGACCGGTCGACCCGCTGACCACGTCGACCCCGGGTCCCCGAACCCCCGATACACCCGGCCCGGCGCTGGAGGCCCTGGCCGGGCTGTGCCATCCCTCCTACGGCGGTTGTGTACCGGTTGCGGTGGAGGTCGCCTGTGGCGAAACGGAGCCCGGGTCGGCCGCCGACCCCGGCCCGTGGTCGGCGGCCGGTGGCGACGGGGGGCCGATCACGATGACCGGCCCGATCGCCGTGCTCGGTCCCGACGTCCACGGCCTCGACCACGACGGCGACGGGATCGCCTGCAACTGACCGACACCCGCGACCGGCCCCCGGGACCGCACCGGCGCCCGGCTCCGGGGGCGGCCGCGACCCCGGGGAGCGGGCCCGCATCATGCGGGCAGGAGCGCCGGGTCAGGGGCGGCCGCCGTGGCGGCGCATGGGGGGAACCGAGGTGGGCGGCTGACGCCGGGGCGGGAGTTCGCGCAGCAGGACCTCGGTCGCCTCGGCCACCTGCCGCACGGCGCGCTCGAACACCTCACCGGTGGCGGCCGACGGCTCCCGGATCCCGCTGATCTTGCGCACGTACTGACGGGCGCCGGCCTCGATCTCGGCCTCGGTGGCCGGTGGCTCGAGCCCTCGGAGAATGGTGATGTTGCGGCACATGCCCCCAGTCTGGCTCCTGAGCCATGACGGCGGGCTCCGGCCCGCCCTCGGCCGAGATCAGACGACACCGGCCGGGAAGAGGTCGGCCGGACGAGGAACGGGCCGAGGTGGCCGGCCGTCAGCCGGGACGGTTCTCCTCGACGAAGGCCAGCAGCTCGTCCAGGGTCTCCCGCCGCCCGGTCGACAGCAGGAGCCGGTCGACGCCGAGTTCGGCGTAGGCCTCCAGGTCCTCGGACGAGAGTCGCCGGGCCGGGGTGATGGTGATCTCCAGATCGTCCAGGTGGGCCGGGCGTTCGTGGGTCTCGGCCATCGTGGCCAACCGTCGGAGGTCGTCCGACGTGGTCTCGGGGTCCCGACGGAAGCCGTACCACCCGTCGGCCAGCGTCACGGCCCGGCGGGCGGCGGCGTCGCTGTGGCCGCCGACGATGACCGGGATCCGGGCCTGGGCCGGCTTGGGGTTGGCCGTCACCGACTCGAACCGCACGAACTCGCCGGCGAACGACGCCGCATCCTCGGTCCACAACGTCTGCATGGCGGCCAGGTACTCGTCGGCCCGGGCGCCCCGCCGGGCCATCGGTGTGTCACACGCCGTCATCTCCGGCTCCAGGTAGCCCACCCCCAGGCCGAACAGGAGCCGCCCCTTCGACAGGTGGTCGAGGCTGGCCAGGCTCTTGGCCAGGACGGCAGGTCGACGTTGGGGCAGGATGACGATGCCCGTCCCGAGCCGGAGTTCGGTGGTCACCGCGGCCAGGTACGACAGGGCGACGGCGCTGTCGACCATCGGGGTCTCGGGGGCGGCCGGCGACGGTGGGGCCTGGGGGTCGGGGAGCACGATGTGCTCGCCCGTGAACACCGACTCGTAGCCGGCGGCCTCGGCCTCGACGGCCACCCGGGCCATCACGTCGGGGTCGGCCATCGGGCCCATGTTGATGCCGAACAGTCCGAGCTTCGGTGTGGTCATGCTCGCAGTATCCGACGCTCACCGGGGTCGACACCAGCCGGCGGCGACGGAGGCCGATCAGGGGGCCACTTCGTAGATCCAGTCGTCGGACGCCATCGTCAGGCGGTTGCGGGGGCCGGCGATGCTCAGATCGCCCCCGTCGTAGGCGGCGTCGCCCTCCCAGGCCAACACCATCGGATCCTTGCTCACCGGTCGGGTTCGGAACCGCCCGGTCTCGGCTGTCTGGGCCCAGCTCAGCGCGGCGTCAACCGTCGGGTGGTGGTCGAGCTGCCACAGGGTGACCCAGGTCGGCGGAACCAGCTCGATCTCACCCTGGCGGCGGAGGTCCATGGCCGCCGCCGGGGTCAACCAGCGGTGCTCGTGGATCTCGCCGCCGTCGATGGCCACCTCGCCCGACGGTGCGGCGGCGGCGAAGAACCAGGTGGCGAAGCGCCGGATGGGTCCCTGGCGGGCCGTCATGTGCGGCCGTGACGGTGGGACCCAGAACGACCAGGTGACCATGTCGTCGGGGGTGACGACGAGGCCCGCCTCCTCTTCGGTCTCGCGCACCGCGGCCAGGCGGGCCGACGACTCGTCGTCGCCGGCGGCGTCGTCCTCCTCGACGGCTCCACCGGGGAAGACCCACATCCCGCCGAAGGCGATCTTGGAATTGCGGCGGAGCATGAGCACTTCGAGGCCATCCCCTCCATCGCGAACCAGGAGTACGGTGGCGGCGGGGATCAGGTCGTCATCGTCGGTCACGAGGGGCAACGGTAGGCCACCACCCCCGGTGGGGCCGCATTGGCGCCGGGCCCCGGCGGAGGGGCGGTTCGGCGCACCCTGTGGTAGAAGCGAGGGCCGTCTAGGGCGACAGCGCGAAGCGCTGCTGGATGCGTGTGGAGGAGACGACGACCCCCGCTTCTACCGATGGGATCCGGTGAGGGTGATGGTCACCGGTATCAGTAGCATCGTCATCAGCAGCAGCCAGCTTGAGCCCGGAGTTCGCCAATGTTGGGTGACAACTTTCTCGCCTATCTGACCCTGGCCCTCGGCGCCGCCCTGGCCTCGGGCAACCTGCTGGCCCTGATGCGGCCCCAGACCCTGCCCGATGGCCAGGTCCAACGGGCCCCTCTGGGGCGGTCGTTGATCCAGATCACGGTCGGGTCGGTGGCGGCGATCTGGGCCCTGGCCACGATCGTGGCCTGAGCCTCCCAGCGGTCAGAAGTCGACGTCGGGGCCCGGGGCCTGGGCGTCTCCCGGCGGTGGGGCGCCGCCGTCGTCGGCCGGGCCGCCCCCCGACGGGGTCCGGGCCATGTTGTCGAAGCGGGTGAACTGGCCCCGGAAGGCCAACCGGGCCTTGCCCGTGGGCCCGTTACGGTGCTTGGCCACGATCACCTCGGCCACCCCCTTGTCGGGCGACTGGTCGTCGTACACCTCGTCCCGGTAGAGGAACATGACGACGTCGGCGTCCTGCTCCAACGAGCCCGACTCCCGCAGGTCGGACAGCATCGGCCGCTTGTCGGTCCGCTGCTCCAACCCACGGTTGAGCTGGGCCAGAGCCATGACCGGGGCCTCCAACTCGCGGGCCAGGATCTTCAGGTTCCGGCTGATCTCGGCCACCTCGACCTGGCGGCTCTCGGCGTTGGACCGCCCGGTCATGAGCTGGATGTAGTCGATCACGACCAAGCCGAGGTCGCCCTCGCGGCTCTTGAGCCGGCGGGCCTTGGCCCGGATGTCCATGATGCTGGTGTGCGGGTTGTCGTCGATGTAGATCGGGGTCTCGGCCAGGCGTCCCACGGCGTGACTGATCCGATTCCACTCCCCTTCGTCGAGCCGCCCGGTCTTGACCCGGCCCGAGTCGACCAGGGCTTCGGAACACAGCATCCGCTGCGACAGCTCGAGCTGGCTCATCTCCAGGTTGAAGATGAGGACGGGGCGCCGGTCCTTCATGGCCGAGTTGACGGCGATGCCGAGGGCGAACGCCGTCTTGCCCATGGCCGGACGGGCGCCGACCACGTACAGGGCGTTGGGTTGGAGCCCGGACAGCTTCTCGTCCAGGTCGAGGTAGCCGGTGCTGATCCCGGTGATGGCCTCGCCCCGGTCGTACAGGGCTTCGATCCGGTCGAGGTTGGCCGGGAGCAGGTCGCGGATGGCGGCCGTCGAGTTGGTCACCCGCCGCTGGGCCACGTCGAACATCATGGCCTCGGCGTCGTCGACGGCCTTGGGGACATCCTCGGGTATGCCGTACGCCGTCTCGGCGATCTCGTTGCTGACCGTGATCATGCGCCGGAGCAGGGCGTGCTCCTCGACGATGCGGGCGTAGTGGGTGGCGTTGGAGATGGCCGGGGTGGTGGCCTGGAGGTCGAGCAGGAGCGCCGGCCCGCCCACCTCGTCCAGGAGGCCGGCCCGCTGCAACTCCTCGGCCACGGTCACCGCGTCGACCGGTTGGCCCCCGCTGTAGAGGCTCATGATGGCGTCGTACAGGTGGGCGTGGGCCGGCTTGTAGAAGTGCTCCGGTTCCAGGAGTTCCACGACGTCGGCGATGGCCTCGCGGCTCAGCATCATGGCCCCGAGCACCGACTCCTCGGCGCGCAGATTGTTGGGCGGCACCCTGGTGGGGCCGGAGGGGCGGGGACCGTCGGGCATCAGACCATCCTCGTCACGATCGGCTGTGTATCGCTAGGCGTCAAAACTGTGCACAAGTGCTGTGACGGTGGGGATGACGGCCCTCGATCTGTGGATTCGTTCCGCGGGTTCCCACATGTCTGTCCACAACCACGTGTATAAGTTCCCGGACGCGGCGAAGTCGTCCACAGGACGGCGCCGTTGGGCACCGTTGCCTGTGGACGACATCGCTCTCGGTGTGGATGTCGGCTCGAGCCGGATCGGCTCAGGCGGCAACCACCGACACGCTGACCGGGAACTGGACCTCGGAGTGGGGCTTGACCGTGACGGCGTGCATGCCGACCGAGCGGATCGGCTCGTCGAGCTCGATCATCTTCCGGTCGAGCTCGACGCCGACCTGGGCCAGGATCGCCTCCGACACCTCGGCCGAGGTCACGGAGCCGAAGAGCTTGCCCTCGCCGCCGGCCCGAGCCGAGATCTCGATCGTGGTGGCAACGAGGTTCTTGGCCACCTCTTCGGCCGCCTCCCGCTCCTTGGCGTTGCGCAGCTGCCACGCCTTCTTCATCGACGCCGCCTGGGACTCGACACCGGGGCTGGCCTGCTGAGCATGGCCCTTGGGGATCAGGAAGTTGCGGGCGTAGCCGTCGGAGACCTCGACGATGTCACCGCGATTCCCGAGCCCGGAGATGGTTTCGTGCAACACGACGCGCATGTCCTAGCCCTCCTGCTCGCTGGTGGTCACCTCGACACCCTCGACACCCTCGGCCGCAGCGGCGGCCTCGCGGCCCTCGTTGCGATCGCGGTCCCGGTTGTCGCGACCTTCCCGGCCGTCCCGGCCCTCGCGACCTTCCCGGCCCTCGCGACCGTCCCGGCCCTCGCGACCTTCACCGTCGCCCTGGTCGCGACCACCCCGGTCGTCGCGGCCACCACGCTCGTCGCGGCCGCGACCGGCGCCGCGGCGCTGGGTCGTCACCCGGCTGGTGTAGGCCAGCAGGCCCATCTCCCGAGCGTTCTTGA
The DNA here is from genome assembly GCA_965263455.1 of Acidimicrobiales bacterium. Classification (GTDB taxonomy): domain Bacteria; phylum Actinomycetota; class Acidimicrobiia; order Acidimicrobiales; family SZUA-35; genus CADEDH01. Next base: position 2,313,001 of record CBDHHN010000004.1, on the reverse strand, counting down.
TGGCCCGGGCGATCTCGCGCTGCTGCTGGGAGTCGTTGCCCGACACCCGGCGGGAGCGGATCTTGGCCCGATCGGACATGAACCGTCGCAACAGCTCGACGTCCTTGTAGTCGACGTACTCGACGCCCTCGGAGACCAGTGGACTGATCTTCTTCTTGGGCTTGCGGCCACCGTCCTTGGGCTTGCCGCGCTTACGGGTGCTTGCCTTGGCCATTAGAAGGGCTCCTCATCGGGGTTGTAGGCAGGAGGGCCACCGGCCGGAGCTGCGGACCGGCTGGGCCCGCCACTGGGACCGCCGCTGTAGCCACCCCCGTAGCCACCGCCTCCATCGGATCGTTCGTTCTTCATCACGTCGGCGGTGGCCCAACGCAGGGACACGGCGACGTCGTCGGCCACGATCTCCACCTTGGATCGCTTGTCGCCGTCCTGGGTCTCCCAGGACCGTTGGTCGAGACGGCCGGTGACGGTGACCCGGGTTCCCTTGGCCACCGTCTCGGCCACATTCTCGGCCAGCTGGGCCCAGGCCGTGATGTCGAAGAACGACACGGCCTCCTCCCACTCCTGGGTCTGTCGGTTCTGCCACCGGCGATTGACGGCGACGCCGAAGCTGGCGACGGCCTGGCCCGAGGGGGTGAAGCGAAGCTCCGGCTCCCTCGTGGCGTTCCCGGTCACGGTCACGTTGTTGTCGATAGCCACTCGTTCGGCTCCTCTACGCGGTCGCGGCGGCCAGGCCTCGACGATGTGCCTCGTCGAGCGGCAGCCGCATGAACTTGTGGCGGATCACCTCGTCCGCGAGACCCAGGGTCCGGTCGATCTCGTTCAGGGCGTTGGGGGCGATGAACTCGAGCACGACGTAGAAGCCCTCGCGGGCCTTCTTCATCTCGTAGGCGAAGCGGCGCACGCCCCACTTGTCGAGCTTCTCCAACGTGCCCCCCGATTCGTTCGCCATCTTCTCCAGCCGGTTGACGAAGGTCTGGATCGACGACTCGTCGGTATCGGCGGTGAAGATGATCATCAATTCGTAGGCCCGCATGGTCTGGGCTGTACCTCCCTGTGGACCCGCCGGAGCGGGGCCCCCGACGGTCGGGGGCAGGGTTTCGGCTGCCGGTACCGGGGTGCGTCATCCGTCGTCATCGGATCGATGGCGACACGCACGACCACGGTGGTGGCGGCGAAGGTTGTTCAGGCTAGCGGGGGAAGCTGCGGTTGCCATCGGGACCGTACCGGAGCGCTGTGACATCATGGGCCCCCATGAGCGGGCACCCCTGTGACAGCTGCGGTCGGGACGATGAGCTCACGGTCGAGGTCCGACGGCTCTACGTCACGCCGGCCTCATGGGACACCGAGGCCACGGTCACGCCGGCGACCGAGACCGAGCGCTGGTGCGACGTCTGCCGCAGCCACTACCCACACGATCTGCTGGCCGCCGGGGCCTGACCCCGGTCAGTCCTCGGGTGGCGGCGCCGGTGGCGGTTCCGGCGATGCGGCCGCCGCCGTGGTCTCGGTCGTATCGCTCGACGGCGGCAGCGTCGTCTCGGTCGTCGGCGGTTCGGTCACCGTCGGGCTGGTGGGGGGCGCCGTGGTGTCGGTCGTGTCGCTCGACGGCGGCAGCGTCGTCTCGGTCGTCTCGGGGGTCGTCGTCTCGGGTGGGATGGTCTGGGTCGGGATGGTCGCCGTCGGATCGGACTGCAGGATCCACACCTCGGGCGGCACACACAGGGCCGCCTCACCCTCGGCCCCCTGGCCCCCGTCGGGCTGCTGGACCGGCAGGCCCTCGGGTTCACCTTCGCCACCGGAGGAAGGAGGCGGGGCGGCCGTCGTGGTGGTGATGAACACCCAGTTCTCGGGGTCGCCCCGGGGGTATCCGAACTGGTCGAGCTCGACCCCGCACGGCGGGAGGGTGGTCGTCGACAGGTCCTGATTGAGGCGGGTGCCGGTGAAGTCCTGGGACACGTTCAGCTCGGGGCAGGGCGGCATGGTGGCGGTGGCCTTGGCCATGTAGTCGGCCCAGATCATGGTCGGGAAGTTGCCACCCTCGATGTTGGGCCAGCCGCGGTCGTCGATCACGTTGCCGTTGTCGTCGCGCACCTGACGCTCGGTCTCACCCTCGGCCAGCGGCTTGCGGAAGTCGACCATGGGGATCTCCTCCCCGGCGTGACCCATCCACACCACCGTGGTCAGCCCGCAGGTCAGGCCGGCGAACCAGCCGTCACGGCTCTCCTGGGAGGTGCCGGTCTTGCCCGCGATGGCCCGCTCGGGATCGAAGTTGGCCCGGCGACCGGTGCCGCCCTCGACCACCTGGGAGAGGGCGTAGTTGACCTGGCGGGCGGTCTCCGGGTCGATGACCTGCGTCCCGACCCGGTCCTCGGGACCGTCCTGGCAGATGCCGTTGACCGGATACCAGCACAGGATGTTGCCCTCGGAGTCGGTGATGCGCTCGATGATGACCGGGTCGAGGCGGAGACCGTCCCGCTCGAACACCGAGTAGACCGAGGCCATGTCGATCACGGGCACACCCTGGGATCCGAGGATGAGCGAACAGGGGGCGGTGGACTGGCCGCCGGCCAGGGGGATCGACAGGTCGGAGGTGACCCCCATGTCCTCGGCGAAGTTCATCAGCGAGCGGGGATCGAGCTGAACCACCAGCTGGGCGAACACCACGTTGGACGACCAGCGGAGGGCGTCGACCAGGTCCCGGTGGCGGTAGCGGGCGCTGGAGCCACCGGTCACCTGCCAGTCCTCACCGTTGGAACGGCAAGGATCGCCGATCTTGGTCACCCCGGGAACGGCGGGATAGAAGGACTTGGCCGAGATCCCCGACTCGATGGCCAGGGCCAGGCCCAGGGTCTTGAACGTGGACCCGGGCTGACGCCCGGCCGTCCCCGACGAGGTGGCGAGGTTGAACTCGCTCTGCTCGAAGTCGGTACCGGCCACCATGGCCACGACCCGGCCGGCGCCGTCGATCGAGACGATGGCGGCGTCGGGATCGTCGGGATTGGCCGGATCGAGGAACAGGGGGCCCATCTCGGGGAAGTCCCGGGTCGAGAGGTCCTCGTCCTTGGGGGCGTGGGCCGACTCGTAGGCCATCTGCTGCAGGCCCCGGTCGAGGGTGGTGTAGACCCGGAGGCCGCCGGTGTAGATCTGGCCCGGTAGCGCCTGCTCGACCTGGAGCCGCACCTCCTCGATGAAGTACTCGGTCCCGTACTCGGCCCCGAGCACATCGCCCAGGCCCTCACGGTCGGGACGGGGCACCACCTGCCACTGCGATTCGTTGGCGGCGACGGCATCGGTCTCGGACAGGTAACCGGCGGTCAGCATCAGCTCCAGGGTCACCGTCCGGCGCCGGTTGGCCTCCTCGGGATCGTCGATGGGGTCGGCCCCGTTGGGGTTGCGCAGCAGGCCGGCCAGGAAGGCGGCCTCGGCCACCGTGACCTCCTGGACGTCCTTGCCGAAGTAGGCCCGCGACGCCGACTGGATACCGGAGGCGCCCCGACCGAAGTAGGCCCGGTTCAGATAGCGGGTGAGGATCTCCTCCTTGGCGCACTGCTTGGGCGTGATGCCCAACTCGTCCAGGTCGGGCCGATCGGCGCACTCGGCCGACAGTTCCTGTTCGAGCTTGACGGCCCGGATGGCCTCACGGGCCTTACGGGTCAGGGTCTGGTCGTCGTCGTTGAAGGCCAGCTTCACGTACTGCTGGGTGATGGTCGAGCCACCCTGGACCAGGCCGTCCGGGTTTCGGACGTACTGATAGGCGGCCCGGCTGATGCCCCGGGGGTCGACGCCGTAGTGGATGAAGAAGTCCTGATCCTCGGTGGCCACGATGGCCTGGACCACGTGGTCGGGCAGGTCCTCGTAGGTGACCAGCTCACGGTCCTCCGCCGCCTCGGACAGCTGGGCCGCGGCGTTCTCAGGCCCACAGCCCGCCTTGACCTCGGCGGTACAGATGTAGGTGGTCAGCGCCAGCTCACCGAAGCGGTCCTCGGGGAGCTCGGTCTGGCTGAACACGTAGAGGACGGTGCCGGAGCCGACGACGGCCATCAGCACGATGACGAACAGGAATCGACGGAAACGCCAGAACGGGTTCCGTCGCCGGTTCCGGGCCGGCACCGGGCCGGACAGGGGATCGAGCACGTCTTGCAGCGAGTTCATGAGGGGGGATCTCGTTGGAGAGGGGCGGTCTCAGCCGCTGAGGGTGAAGGACTCCCGGAGGTGGTTCCACCAACACTCCCGGCAGACCTCTAGTAGGTAGCACGTCGACGGCCGACCGCGGCGTCGCAGCCTGGCCATCTCGGCCGCGCCGTCCACGACGCGGCCATGCTTCGGGAGCCCCGGCCCGAAGGCGAAGGTGACGGCGACCAGTTGATCGCCGTCACAGATTGGACACGGTTCGGAGAGCGGGTTCGAGCAGCTGGCGGCAACCCGACGCAGTTCGGGTTGGGCGTCACAGATCTCCTCGGTGGTCACCCGTCCCCGGGCGTGCGCGTCGACCAACCGCCTGCGGGCCAGCCGGTAGCTGACCACGCCGGCCCCGGCGCCCCTCGAGGCACCGTTGGTCGTCGTCTCGCGAGCAGTACTCACGAAGACAAGGTTATCGAACCGTCGGCCCCGCCTCCCGTCGACCGCGTTCTCGGCCCCTCCGGGGGGCCGGAGCGTGCCGGGCGTCACGTCGACGGCGGCGACGCCTCGGACCGGTGATCGGCCCACCACCGGTCGAGCGCGGCCCGGGCCCCGTCCTCGGTGAGCGGACCCTGCTCGATACGGAGTCGGCGCAGGTGGCCGGTGGCCCGACCGACCAACGGCCCGGGGCCCAGGCCGAGGTGGGCCATCACCTCCCCGCCCGACAGGGGCGACGCGAGATCGGTCAGGTCCTCGGCGTCGGCCAGCCGATCGTGGACGGCGAAGAAGGGCGACTCGGGCTCGTCGGGTCGATCGGCCCGATCCAGATCCCGGAGCGGACCGATGGCGTCGACCCCGATGGACGCCAGAAGGCGACGGACGTCGACCGGGGCCGGGTCGGGAACCTGGACCGCGGGCAGGGAGCGGACGAGATCGGTGGTGCGACGGACATCGGCCCGTGAGTAGCGGAGCCGCGCGAGTTCGGTCCGGGCCCGGTCGGCGCCCAGGGGCACCAGCAGTCCGGCCCGCCGGGCCTCGTGATGGCCCGCCGCCGCGGCCAGGGCCACCGCCCGCTCCCGGGCGTCGATCCCGTCGGCGTAGGGGGGCACGACCCGGCCCAGCAGACCGGTGCGGGACAGGAAGTCCAACCCCGCCGCCGGGCGGGGCAGGGCCAACAGGCGCTCCACCTCGCCCCGGATCCGCTCCACGGCCACGATGGCGAGCCGGGAGGCCAGGGCGGTGGCGGCCCGCTCCAGCTCGGGGTCGATGGTCAGGTCGAAGCGGGGGACGAAGCGGGCCGCCCTCAGCATGCGGAGGGGGTCGTCACTGAACGACTCGGTGGCGGTCAGGGGCGTGGCCAGGCGCCGGTCCCGGAGATCGGCCAGACCGCCGAAGGGATCGACCAGGTGCCCATCGGGGAGCGACACGGCCATGGCGTTGATGGTGAAGTCACGGCGGACCAGGTCGTCGTCGACCGAGGTGCCGAACGCCACCACCGGATTGCGGGAACCGTGGTCGTAGGCCTCGGCCCGATGGGTGGTGATCTCCAGGTCGCGGCCGTTGATGGTGCAGCCGATGGTGCCGAAGCGCTCACCCTGGGTCCACAGGGCGGTGGCCCGGGGTTGGACCAGGCGTTTGATGACGGCCGGCTCGGCGTCGGTGGTCAGGTCGATGTCGTCGACCGGGGCGTGGACCCCCAGGGCCAGATCCCGGACCACGCCTCCCACCAGGTACAACCGGTGACCCTCCCGGGCGAACGCCCGGGCCAGGTCGGCCACCACGTCCTGGACCGCGGCCAGACCCGGGAGATCGATCCCGGGACCGGAACGGTCGGCTTGGTGGCTCCGGTCGGCTGCGTGGTTCCGCCGGCGGCCTGGTTCTGACCGGCCTCGGTCACGGACCCTCGAGCAGGTCCAGATGCAGGTGCCGGACCTGTTCGACGACCCCGCCGTCCTCGGTCCCGGTCGAGGGTCGCTCAGGCCGGTGTCGCTCACCGAGGAGGGTGGCGGCCACCGCCCCCGCCGAATGGCGAAGGGCGTCGAGGTCGTAGCCGCCCTCCAGGAACAGCAGGCGACGGCCGGGCGGGGCGAACGAACACAGGTCGTCGACCAGGTCGGCGAAGTCGGAGGCGGTCAGACCCAACTCGGTGATCGGGTCGTCGCGGTGGGCGTCGAACCCGACCGACAGCAGCAGCCATGTCGGCTCGAACCGCTCGATGACCGGGGCCACCACCTCTTCGATGGCCGCCCGGTAGGCCCCGACGGTGGTCCCGGCCGGGAGGGGGACGTTGAGCGTGGTGCCGGTGCCGGCATCGACCCCCACCTCGCCCAGGGCCCCGGTGAACGGATACCAGGGGAACTGGTGGAAGCTGACGAACAGGACGTCGGGGTCGTCGTAGAAGAGGGCCTGGGTGCCGTTGCCGTGGTGGGCGTCGATGTCGACGATCACGACCCGCTCACCCCGATCGGCCAGCGATCGGGCGGCGACGGCGGCGTTGTTGATGAGGCAGAAGCCCATCTGGGTATCACCGGTGGCGTGGTGGCCGGGCGGGCGGACCACCGACCAGCCGGCCGCCGCCTCACCCCGGTCCAATCGCTCGATCAGGTCCAACCCGGCCCCGGCGGCCCGCCACGCCGCCTCCGACGAGTGGCCCGAAACCCAGGTGTCGGGATCGATGGCGCCGCCGCCCGCCTCCGACAGGCGGGCCAGGTTGTCGAGCAGCTCGCGGGGATGCACGGCGTAGACCGCCTCCGGGTCGGCCTCGGGGGCCTCGACCCACGTCACGCCCTCGGCCACACCGGCCTCGGTGATCCCCAGGCGCACCGCCGTCAGGCGTTCGGGGCGCTCGGGGTGTCCGGGCCCGGGGTCGTGACGCCAGCACAGATCGTGGGTTGCCACCAGGAGTCCCGACGGGGCCGCGCCGCTCATGCAACCCAACCTAGCCCCCCGCTCCGCCGGACCCCGAGTGCGGTGGCGGCGTCCGGTCACGGTCGGTACGGCCCGGTGGGGTCGGTTAGGGTTGACGACGGTGTCGTCGATGTCGCTCCCCGCTCCGGGCCCCGGGTTGACCAGGGCGTCGGCCGCCACGGTCGGCGGCTACCGGCTGCGGGTGACGCCGTGGCAGGGTCAGCGGCACATCGCCCTCGTCGGTCCGGCCCGGCTTCGCCGCAACCCGACCACGGCCGAGATCGGCCGGTGCCTCGACACCCTTGTCCGTCGCGGCGTCGATCAGGCCTTCACCCCGGCCCTCAGCCCCTACGAGGCCGAACCGTTCTTCCAGGCCGGGTTCGAGTTTCACGAGAACCTGCATCTCCTGGCCCGGCCGCTGGGTGACGGGGTGGCCAAGCCCCGGCACCGGCTCCGGGCCGGCCGGCCCCTGGATCGGCGCCGGGTGCTCGCCATCGACTCCCGCGCCTTCGACCAGTTCTGGCAGTTCGACAAGTTCTCGCTGAAAGAGGCCCGCCACGCCACCCCGAGCAGCCGTTTCCGTGTCGCCCTCGAGGGTCGCACCGTGGTCGGGTACGCCGTCACCGGCAAGGCCGGTCGGCGGGGCTACCTCCAGCGGCTGGCCGTCGATCCCGATTGGGCCGGCCGGGGAATCGGGACCTCGCTCATCCACGACTGCTTCCGATGGCTGGAGAGCCGGGGCGGTTCGATGGTGATGGTCAACACCCAGGAGTCCAACACGCGGGCGCTCGCCCTCTACGAGCGTCACGGGTTCGCCCGTCAGCGAGACGGGCTGCTGGTGCTCCGGTGGAACCGGCCCCGCTGACCGTCGACCTCGTCACCTTCTATTAGGCTCCCCTGCCTATTAGGCTCCCCTGCTTCGCCGCCTGCCTCCCCCTCGTCGCCGTGCCCTCGACCCTTCGCCGCAGCCTGACCGCACTCCTGGTGGTGCTGTTTCTCGGACCGACCACCGCAATGGCCGGCGACGAGTCGGTCGACCCCGTGGCGCTGACGATCGTCGAGCAGTCGCCGACCGTCGCCCCGGGCGGACAGTTCGTGGTCCGGCTCGCCCCTTCGGCGCTGTCGGACCTCGACCTCATGGTCGACGTCGAGGTCCACGCCCCCCTCACCGACCCGCTGGCCACGGTCGGGGCCGGCGACGGGGCGTGGGCCGACCCCCTGCCCTCGATCGGGGGGACGGGGCTGGCCGAGGTGCTGGTCTCGACCCAGGGCGGGCTGACCGTGCGGATGGCGATCGGGCCCCCGGGTGGCGGTACCGGCAACGCCGACGCCAACACCGACGCCGATAACGACGCCGACGCCGGGCTGCTGACGCTGCCGGGACCCGGGGTCTACCCCGTGCGCCTGACCCTGGCCGACGGTGACGGGGTCCAGGGCCGGGTCACCACCCTGCTGGTTCACCGGGCCGGTCCGGGGGCGGCCGGTCCGCTCCGTCAACCGGTGGCCGTCGTGGTCGAGATCGGTGACGTCGGCCTGGAGCCGGCCCAGGCGGTGCCGGTGTTGGCCGCGCTCGGTGATCGTCCGGCCCTGACCGTGCTGCACCGGGACGCCGTGGGCGCCCTGGAACGCGACGGCGATGGGACCGAGGCCCTGGTCGGAGCGCTCGGCGGTCGGCCGGTCGTCATCGGCACGACCACCCCCCTCGACCCGTCGGCGCTGGCCGCCACCGATCAGGGCCATGCCTGGGCCGACGGTCTGGCCCGGATGCGGGCCCGGGTGGAGCGGCTGGGATTCACCACCGACCCGTCGGCCGCCATTCTCGAAGCGCCGCTGACCGAGGCGGGGGCCGACCTGGTGGCCGGCGCCGGGGTCCGTACGGTCGTCGGCCATCGGGTGCCGGGCTCCGCCAGTCCCGAGCTGTGGCCGCCGGTCAGCGGCTCGGTGACGACACCGGCCGGTTCGGTGCTCGGTGTCGTCGGTGGCGACCGGACCCGGTTGTCGGGCCAGGTGGCGGCCGCAGCCCAGGGCGCGAGCCAGGCCCACCTGCTCCTGGCCCAGTTGTCGGCCCCGGCCCTGACCGTCGAACAACCGTCGGCCGATCCCGACACCGGCGATTCGGCCTCCGACACCGGAGCGCCGGGCCTGCACTGGGTGGCGGGGCTCGACCGATTCGACGATCCGGTCTCGACGGTGGCCCTGCTGGGCCGACCCGAGGCCCGGGCCCTGGTCCGGGCCGAGCCCCTCGACGGCGCCCGGGTGTCCGAGCTCCTGTCCGGGAGGTCCTCTCCGGATCCCGGCCCGCCCGTGGCCTCGGACCAACCGTCCGGGCCCGAGGAGGGCGAGTCGATCCCGGGCAGCGGACCGGCGGCGGGGGCCGGACCGGTGGCCCTCCGCCGTACCCCGGCCCAGGACCTGACCGGATCGGCCGAGGCGGTGGCCGGGATCGAGACGTTGTTGGCCCGCTACGCCCAGTTCCACGGGGGCGGGGCCCGACCCCCGGACCACTTCCGCAACGTGCTGCTGCAGGCCTACCGGACCGACGTCACCCCCGAGACCCGGGACACCACCCTGGCCCGGGTCGAGGCGGAACTTCGCGACGCCTTCGGTGCCGTCGGACTGCCGGGCAACCAGCCGGTCACCCTGGCCGCCCGGTCGGGGCCGATCCCGGTGGCGGTCACCAACAGCGCCGACGGCCCTCGACGGGTCAGGGTGGCGGTCACCAGCGATCGGATCGAGCTGGCCGAACCGGATCTGCTGCTGACCCTCGAACCCGGGGCCGGGGTGGTCGACGTGCCGGTCCACACCCGCTCACTGGGTGCATCGCCGGTCACCGTCGATCTGCTCAGCCCCGACGGGGCCGAGGTGTTGGCCACCACCAGGTTCCAGGTCCGGTCCACCGCCGTCCCCGGACTCGGGCTGCTGCTGGCCGGTGGAGGCCTGGCCGCTCTCGCCTTCTGGTGGGCCGTGAGCCTGCGGCGGGGTCGCCCCGACGACGACACCACCGGCCCGACCGGCCCCGGGGGCGATCCCGCCGGCCGTGCTGCCAATGCCGACCCGGCACCGGGCCGGGTTCCCGGCCCCGTCGACGGTCCCGCCCCCGGCCAGGGCCCCGGCCACGACCCGGGACACGACCTGCGTGACCAATCCGCCCACGACCCCGACCGGGGCCCCGGCCACGACCCGGGGCACGACCTGCGTGACCGCCCCGACCACGACCCGGGGCACGACCTGCGTGACCAATCCGCCCACGACCCCGACCGGGGCCCCGGCCACGACCCGGGGCACGAGGCCGAGGGCGGCCGCACCGGGGATGGCGGCCCCCGGGAGCGGGGCCGGTCCGGGGAAGCGACCGACGGGCGGCGGGACCGACCCGGCACCGGTCGACCAGGGCCGATGGAGGTGACCGTGCCCGGGGCGTCGGCACCGCCGAGCTCGGGCCGGGCGGCGTCGGTCGGCACCCGGTCCCGCTCCGGGGACGGGCGGCTACCGCCTCCAGCCAGGGTCGACGCAGGCGGTAGCGTGTAGGGGTGTCTTGGTCTGGCTCAGGGGAAGGTCCGGTTTCGGGCACCCCTGTGGCCGGTGCCACCCTGGGCGAGCGCTACCAGTTGATCGCCCCGATCGCGGCCGGCGGCATGGCCCAGGTGTGGTCGGCCCGCGACCTGGACCTCAACCGGGATGTGGCGGTGAAGTTGCTCCACCCCCACCTGCTCACCGACGACGGGTTCGTCACGCGGTTCCGGCGGGAGGCGGTGGCGGCGGCCCGGCTGTCGCACCGGTCGATCGTGTCGGTCTACGACACGCTGAGCGGTCCCCGGCTCGAGGCCATCGTGATGGAGCTGGTCGACGGCCGCACCCTTCGGGAGGCTCTCGACGAGGAGGGGGCGCTCCCGGTGCGACGGGTGCTCGACATCGGACAGGAGATCGCCGAAGCCCTGTCGGCGGCCCACGCCGCCGGTCTGGTCCACCGCGACATCAAGCCGGCCAACATCATGATCCGCTCCGACGGGCGGGTCCTCGTCACCGACTTCGGTATCGCCAAGGCGGCCGACGACGCCGACCTGACCACGACCGGCACGCTGCTGGGGACGGCCAAGTACCTGTCGCCCGAGCAGGTCACCGGCGAACCGGTCGACCCACGGTCCGACCTCTATTCGCTGGGTGTGGTGCTGTTCGAGGCCCTGGCCGGGACGGTGCCGTTCCGGGCCAACACCGACGCCGCCACCGCCCTGGCCCGGATCCGGGAGGCGCCACCATCGGTCCGCCGGTACCGGGCCAACGTCCCGCCCGCGGTCGAACAGGTGATTCTGCGGCTCATGGCCCGCGACATCACGCACCGGTACGCCTCGGCCCAGGACGTGGCCCAGGCCCTGGGCGCCATCGACCCGACGGCCCCGGCCGCGCCCGGCGACACCGGAGCCGACGGGGGCCTCGCCGTCGACACGCACAGCAACGGCATCCTTCCCCCCGGGGTGGCCGAGGGGCTCCGGCCCCCGGACCCGCCCCGCACGCCGGTGCCCTATCCGGGCCTGATGACCGATCCCGGGCCGGGCCCGGGATCGGTCCCTGGCTCGGGCGGTGTGGTGCCGACCGCCGGCGCCGGGACGCTCCCGCTCGACGGCGGGGCGGCCCAAGGCCAACCCGGGCCACCACCCCAGCAGCAACCCGGCCCGCGACCCCACGCGCAACCGCCCGCCCCGACCGGTTCCCTGCCCCGACCCGCGGTATCGGGTCCGGCCGGGGACGGGGCCGGGCGAGCGGGCTCGGGGGTGACGGCCCCACCCGACCGGACCGGCACCGGTTGGCTCCAACCACCATCGGCCCCGCCGGGCACGCCGGCCCCACCGCACTGGCCCGCCGGTGATCCCGGCCCGGGACCAGGCCCCGAGCAGGCGCCGGTCGGCGCCAACGGACCGGCAGGGGCCGACCCGTCGGTCGAGCTGATCGGCGCCCTGGCCGGACCCGACGGCGGCGGCGACGAACGCGGCGCCACCACCCACGATTCGATCCGCCAGTCCCGGTGGCTCCCGATCGTGGTGCTGGCGGCGGTGGCGATCGGTCTGGCCGTCGTCGGATGGCTCGTGGTTCGGGCCGGGGGCGAAACGGCCCGGAACCCCTTCGTCGAGGACGGACCGGGGCTCACGATCGTGGACGCACGATCGTTCGACCCCCAATCGCTCGACGAGGTGAAGCAGGAACGTGAGGAGCTGGTGCCCCTGGCCTTCGACGGTGATCCGGAGACGGCCTGGACGACCGAGCCCTACCGCCGCCGGGAGCTGTCGGGCCTGAAGGACGGGGTGGGCCTCCTGCTCACGTTGGAGGAGTCGCTGCCCCTCAACCAGGTGGAGATGGACGCCCGGGCCGAGGGTTGGCGGGCCGAGATCTACGTGGGCGACGAGTTCGGCACCGACCCGGAGCAGTGGGGCCCGCCCGCCGCCGTGGTCGCCGCCGGCTCGAACCGGCAGGTTCGGGAACTGGGACGGGCCGAGGGCTCGATGGTGCTGCTGTGGATCAACGACACCGGCGTCAGCGACGCCGGGCGCTTCCAGTTCGTGCTCAACGAGATCGTCATCCGCTGACGGCTCCATGTCGTTGATGCCCCGGCCCGGGTCGGGCGGCTTATGCTGCGCCCATCGAAGTGTCGGACCTGCAGCTCGTCGAGCAGGCACAGGGAGGGAACCGGGCGGCGCTGGACCAGTTGCTCCAGCGTCACTACGACCGTCTGTACGCCGTCTGCTACCGCATCGCCGGGAATCCGGCCGATGCCGCTGACGCCTGCCAGGAGGCCCTGCTGGCCGTGGTGAAGGGTCTGCCCCGCTTCGACGGCCGGTCGAGCTTCAAGACCTGGAGCTACCGGGTTGCGTCGAATGCCTGCCTCGACGAGATGCGACGCAAGAACCGGCGACCCCTGGTCGGCCTGGCCGACACCGAGCCCGGCGAGCCGGTCGACCCGGTCGATCAGCAGGTGGCCGACCGGGTCACCATCGACGAGGCGGTGGCCCTGCTGCCCGAGGAGTTCCGGATGCCCGTCGTCCTCCGGGACGTGGCCGGGCTGGATTACGCCGAGATCGCCGAGACGCTGGACATCCCGACGGGCACCGTCAAGTCCCGGATCGCGCGCGGGCGGCGACAGTTGGCCGATCTGATCGGGAACCAGGTACCCCCTGGCGGACGTCAGAGATGATGCGATGACCAACGACGACGAGCTCCTGTCGGCCTACATCGACGGTGAGGCCAGCCCCGAGGAGGTGGCCCTGGTCGAGGGCGACCCCCGCCTCCGGGCCGAAGCTCGCGCCCTTCGGGCCCTGGCCGACGACGTGGCCCAGGTCCCGGGACCACCACCCGGCCTCCGGGCCGACCACCTGGCCACCGCCCTCGGGGCCTTCGATGCGCTCGGCGACCCGGCCGGTGGTGGCGTCGTCGCCGAGGAGGCGGCGGACCCGGCCGATCCCGTGATCTCGTTGTCCGAGGCCCGCCATCGGCGAACGGTCCGGACGAGGCCGGAGGCTGACGAATCGGTCCGCCGCCTCCCGGCCTGGTTGGGGACGGCGGCGGCCGCCGTGCTCGTCGTGGGCGGGCTGGGGTTCGCCGCCCTCGTGGCACTCCCCGGCGGAAGCGACGACGAGGATGCTGCCGTGGCGTTCGAGACGGCCGAGGAGTCCACCGACGACGCGGCCGAGGAGTCCACCGCGGACGAGGCCGAGGACGACGGGGCCCGGGCCCTGGCGGCCGAGGGTGAGAGCGACACCGCGGCCGACGACGCCGGAGGCCAGGACGACGCCGAGGCCGGCGCCGAATCCCAGAGCGTCGCCCCGACGGCTCCGGCCAGCGACGAGACGGGGGACGAGAGCGGGAACGGTGGCGTCGACCAGGCGGCGCCCTCGACCACCACGGCACCCCCGGCGTCGACCGAACTGGTGGAGGAGGCCCGGCGTCGGTTCCCCGAGGTCCCGGCACCCGAGGAGCTGACCGAACTGGCCGATGGCGAACTGTTGGCGCCCGAGCTGTCGCAGTGCGCCTTCGCCCTCCAACGACCGGGCCGGCCGGTCGGGTTCGTGCCGCTTGGCATCGGCCCCGACGAATCGGTCGTGAACGCCGAGCTGATCGTGACCGACGAAGCCGACGGCTCGCGGGCCTTCACCCTGGTCGACGGGGGCTGCGCTCCCCTGGGCTGACGGGCGGGTCACCCCAACGGTGAGCAGGGCCCGCGGGGCCCCAGCTAGGCTCCTCCCCGATGGCCGATCGTGACTCCGCCCCCGCGTCCGCAGAACCGCTGCTCGACCGCCTGCCCGACGTCGACGACTGGGCGTCGCGGGCGTCGTCCACCGTGGTGCAGTACGTGGGCACCGTCCGGTCCAAGACCACGGGCCCTGCCCTGTCGGCCTCCCGGATCCTGGTCTACGCCCTGGCCATGGGCCTGATCTCGCTCGTGGTGGCGGTGTTGGCCCTGATCCTGCTGATCCGGCTTCTGGTGGTGGCGACGGAGCTCATTCCCGGGGTCGATCCGGGCGAGACCTGGGCCGCCTATTTCATCATCGGTACGCTGTTCATGATCCCGGGTCTGTTCCTGTGGAGGCGCAAGGAGCGCTGACCCCGCCGGGGGAAGTTCAACCCCCGCTCGGTGGTTCGTGTATCGGTCGCGGCGCACGCCGGGGACCGAGTTATCGACTGTGAAGGAGTACCGATGGCCGAGTTGCGTGAGGTCGTCATCATCGGCAGCGGCCCGGCGGGCCTCACGGCCGCCATCTACACGGCCCGGGCCTCGCTCGACCCGCTGGTGCTCGAGGGTGAGCCGTCGTCCACCGGGGATCAGCCCGGGGGCCAGCTGATGCTGACCACCGATGTCGAGAACTACCCGGGATTCCCCGAAGGGGTGATGGGTCCGGAGCTGATGATGAGCTTCCGGGAACAAGCGGCCCGCTTCGGCGCCGTCATGGAGACGGTCAAGGCGTCCCGGGTCGATCTGTCGGCGCGGCCGTTCAAGGTCTGGGTCGGCGATCCGGAGGCGGCCGAGCCGACCTACCTGGCCAAGTCGCTGATCATCGCCACCGGCGCCAAGAGCCTCATGCTCGGTCTGCCCAACGAGACCCGGCTCATCGGCCACGGCGTGTCGACCTGTGCCACCTGTGACGGCTTCTTCTTCCGGGATCAGGACATCGCCGTGGTGGGCGGCGGCGACTCGGCCCTCGAGGAGGCCACGTTCCTCACCAAGTTCGCCCGGACCGTGACCATCATCCACCGCCGGGACGAGCTTCGGGCGTCGAAGATCATGCAGGAACGGGCCTTCGCCAACGAGAAGATCCGGTTCCTGTGGGACACCGAGGTGACCGGGATCAAGGGCGAGGATTCGGTCGAGGGTCTCATGGTGGTCAACAACAAGACCGACGAGCGGTCGGAGTTGGCCGTGACCGGGCTGTTCGTGGCCATCGGCCACCGACCCAACACCGACCTGTTCGTCGGCCAGGTCGAGCTGTCGGACGAGGGGTACCTCGTGACCCAGGCCCCTAGCGCCCGGACCAGCATCGAAGGCGTGTTCGGCTGCGGTGACGTCCAGGACTCCGTCTACCGGCAGGCCATCACCTCGGCCGGCTCCGGTTGCACCGCCGCCATCGACGCCGAGCGCTGGCTGGAGGCCCAGGAGGACGCCCACGCCGCGGCCGAGACCGCGGTGGCCGCCGACTGAAGCGGCCGGGGTCCCGACCGGCCACTAGTCTCGGTGGTCAGGCGGTGTCCGGAATACCGACCCGGCCGGTCGGGTTTCACGATCGCAATTCTCCTCCGAAAGAAGGCAAAGCCCATGTCCGACAAAGTGAGTCAGCTCGACGAGACGACGTTCGACGAGACCATCAACGGCTCGGCGGAGCCCGTGGTCGTTGACTTCTGGGCCGAATGGTGCGGCCCGTGCAAGATGGTGGCCCCGATCCTCGACGAGATCGCCGAGGAGCAGGACGGGGTCGTGAAGATCACCAAGCTGAACGTGGATGAGAATCCCGGCGTGGCCCAGCGCTATGGCGTGATGAGCATCCCGACCATGCTGCTGTTCCGCAACGGCGAGGTGGAGAAGCGGATCGTCGGAGCCAAGGGCAAGGCCCAGCTCATGGCCGAGCTCGGTCTCTGACCCCACCATCCCCCGTCGGTGCCCCGCCCGGGCGCCGACCAGAGTGACCGAGCGGCCGTCCTTCGGGGCGGCCGCTCGCCGTTTTGCCGTGGTCGGTCGGGTCCTCCATGTCCGGCCCCCGGCAGTGGGGTGGCTGCGGTCCGCCTCGGGCCCGGCCCGCTGATCTCAGGAGCCGGCAGCGCCCGGCTCCACCGCGGGTTGCGTACCCAGGTGCATGGCGAGGATGACCGACACGGTCTCGGACCGGTTCCAACCTCGGGCCAGGCCGAGACGGGTGATCTGATCGAACTCGGCGTCGGAGATCGAGAGGCGAAGCCGGGTCCGGCCGCGGGCCGCGGTCCGGCCTCCGGCCCCGGCGTAGATGGCGTCGCCGTGGCTTCGGTAGCCGGCCATGACGACGTCGGCGGCGTTGATGCCGGTGGCGGCGAGGGCCTCGGCCACCTGGGTCGGCACCGTCAGCTCACGGCGCTTCCGTTGCACGCCGGGCTGGACGGCCCGATGGGGCGAGGGAAGGGTCCGGGCGGCGGGCTCCGTCCGGCGGGCCGAGGCCTGACCGGCGGAGTTGGCGCTTCGGGCGTCGGCGGCGGGCTGCGCGACCGACAAGCCCTCCTGGCGAGGGCTCGTCACCAGCTCGGATCGGGCCCCGGCCCCGCTGTCGTCCCGAGTCGAAGGAGGAGGGGAAGGCGAGGTGGAAGGTGACGGCGCTGGCGGGTTCGGAGTCCGGGTGGTGGTTCGGGCCTCGGCCACCGGCGTCGCCCGATCGGCGTCGCCGGTCGGCTCGGCTCCGGAGCCGGAGTCGACCCGGGCCGCCTCGTCGACCGCGGGGTCGGCGCGAGGTGGGGGAGGGGGCGGAGGTGGCTCCTCGTTGCGGCGACCGGCGAGCTTGGCCCGGCCCGCCCCCGAGCCCTTGAACTGGCGGGGATCGGCGATCGAGTTGAGCCCCCGCGCCTTGCCCAGCGTCGGCTTGTCGGTCATGCCTCAGCCCCGCTGAGCAGACGTTCGGCCAAGGCGATCCGATCGTCGACCTCATCGGCGAGTTCGTAGAACTCACGGGCCAGGTCGCTCAGGTTGGACGGGATCTTGATCCCGGTGTGGATCTGGTTGGCCACCGAGACCGTGGTGGCCCATTCGGCGTACTCGTGGAGGAAGAGCCCGGCCTTCCGGCTGTCGTCGTAGGCGGTACCGGCATCACGGATGATGGTTTGGAACGGGTCGGCAACGCCGTCGAGGATCTCCGCCACCTCCGCTCGGGTATCGGCCCGTTTGCGAGGTGCGCCGGCCCCGATCCGCATGAGGACCACCCCGAGCAGAAGGATGTCGGACTCGAGCGACTCCAATTCCTCGGCCAGTACCCGAAGTCCCTCGAGGTTGTCGACGCCGGAGCTGGTCGGAACCAGAAGGTACTTGCCGGTCTGCATGGCCATGTCGGCCAGGCGGGACGAGCCCGAGGGGGGAAGGTCGAACACGATGCGGTCGAAGCGGCCGCTGGCCATGAGCTTCTCGAAGGGGACCGAGAACGCCTCGGGCCCGTTGTCGACGGTCACGAGGTGGTGGGTCAGCGTCTTGGTGTGGCGGCCGGCGGCGATCACGTCCAGGTTGTCGCGGGCCGGCACGGTCTGGAGGTCGTCGCCGTACATGACGGCGTCCATCAGGTGGCGGCCGTCGCCGACCTCCCGAGGATTGAGGCCAACGACCTTGGTGGCCGAGGCCTGGACGTCGAGATCGGCCAACAGGACGCGCTTGCCCTCGCTCGACCAGATGCCCGAGAGCTGACTGGCCAGCGTGGTTTTGCAGCTGCCGCCCTTGCCGATCCCAACCACGATCGAGTTGGGAATGGTCTGTGTCATCGTGGATTCCCCTCCCAGTCCGTACCCTGTGCACACCCAGCTCAACCCGCTGGAACCCGAATCATACCCGCGGCTGGGGGTCGAAAGGTTGCGCAACGGGTGTGAGGGTGGGCGGCGTGGGTATCGGGCGGGTGTCGGGCGGGTTGGATCGGGGACAAGGCGGGCTCCGCTGGGGATACCTGGGCCTAGCGCGGGTACTCGACGGTGGCGATGGGGTGGTGGGAGTGGAGCGAGGATGCGGTGCCGTCGGGAGCCACGTCGCCGAGCCCGGACCTCGCGGCGCAGACGGAGCCCGGCCGAGAGCCGCTCGCTCTCGCCGCTACCGACCGCCCGCGTGACCGAGCCGGCCGCCCCCGAGGCCAGGGCGTCGTCCCGCACCCTCAGGTCGATCCAGGCCGTGGCCGACGATGCGCCCATCCCGACGCCCGACGGCTGCGGCCTCGCGTCCCGGCAGCGTCCGGCGGATGCGAGCTCACCGTGGCGGTCTCGGCGCCACCGAGCGGTGTTGCCCTCAGGCCGTCGTCGGCCCCCAGCTGCGCCCTCGCCCCTCCCCTTCACACCCAGGCTCAACCCCAGATGCACCCGATCGCACCCGAGCGCACCCAGATGTACCCGGACGTACCCAGGCATACCCAATCGCCCCCGGCACCGACCAAGCCTGTCCCCGTCCATACCCGGCCCGCCCCGGAACCTCCCTCTCGCTGGGTAGATGCCGGGCATCAAGCGGGGACGACTTGGGCGGCACTGCCGGACGAGGCGGCGGTGCCCTCGTGCGCGCCGGTCGCCTCGACGGCGCGGTCGTACCCTCAGAGACGTCAACTGCCGTTCTGAGGCGCTCCAAGGGACGCGCGCGCCCAACTCCTCATCGGCGCCCCTGCTCGGCCCCCACATCGCCTCTGAGCGCCGCCCTCGGTACCGGCCGCGGCCTCAGAACGGAACCGGCGCATGCTCCCGCCGCCGCAGGCCAGCGCCCGGACCTCCCGGTGCAACGACAACCCACCGAACACCAGCCTCTCCGCTCACCCACGTACCCCCGTTCACACCCCCGACCCCACCCATCGCCCACGCGCTATCCCCAGGGCTCCGCCGTTCCTACCCATTGTCCACCCGTTCGACCCCATCCTGCCCCGGCCATACCCATTCACACCCACGCCACACCCGGCCGCACCCACAACACCCCAGGGCGGTACCTCGAACCTCCGGCCTGGATCCAGCCGTCGGCCAGGCCCCCATCCGCGACGCCTCGCTCCGCACGCCGGTCCCCCCGTCCCCGCAGAACCCCGACCGCGCACCACCCACCCCGCACCCAAGCACCCCCGCACCGACCGACCTCCTGACCGGCCCCACCACGGCCCCGACCCTCGCCGCCGCGAACCCGCCTCCACGTCAGCCCAGCGCCCGTCAGCCTCTCGCAGCGATCCGGCCCTCGGCCGCGTCACCCTGCGGGCCCGACGTCATCACCGCAACGCCAGCGCCCCCGCTTGCCGGCCGTGCCGCTCGCACCCGCTTGTCCGTCTCGCCCAGCCGGCCTCCCACCTCAGCAGGCGAGAGGATGCGTGCCACAACGTCCTGACCAGGGGTTTCACCGCTGGCAGGCCCGCAATCGGGAACGCCATCCACCTCCGTCCCGACCATGTTTCACGTGAAACACCGGCCAAACCCGGCCCCGAACCAAGCACCGAACCCAGCCACGACTCCCGCCCGAGAAACCCGGGAACCGGGGCCGACACGAGCGGCCGACACGAGCCCGGTCAGCCGTCTGAAGCCCACAGATCGGGCGGCCACCTCCCCAGCACAACCCACAGACTTATCCACAGCCTGTGGGTGTGGATGGACGGCCATTCAGATTTAGAGCAACTCCCGGCCGATGCGATCCAGATCGTCCAAGTCGGCGAACTCGATCACGAGCCGACCCCGTCCGCCGGCCAGCGAGGCCGACACCCGCGTGGACAGGCGATCGCCCAACAGCTGCTCGATCTCCCGCAGCGCCGGTTCCCCGGACGGGCGCCTGGACCCCTTCCCCCCGGCCATCGATCCCCCGCGTCCCCCGATTCCGCCGCCATCGCCGCCGCGCACCCGCCGCACCAACGACTCGGTCTCACGCACGCTGAGTTCCTGGAGCACGATCCGGGCCGCCAACTCCCCCTGCACCGCCTGGTCATTCACCATCACCAGAGCACGAGCGTGGCCGGCCGACAGCTGACCGGTGGCCACCAATCGCTGGACCTCGGGGCTCAACTGGAGCAGCCGCAGCATATTGGCGACCGCCGAGCGGCTCTTCCCGACCCGAGCGGCCACCTCGTCCTGGGTGAGGCCGAAGTCGTCCATCAACTGGCGGTAGGCGGCCGCCTCCTCCACCGGGCTGAGATCCTGACGGTGGAGGTTCTCGACGACGGCCTGTTCGAGCGACGCCCGGTCGTCGGCGTCGCGCACGAACACGGGAACGCGATCGAGCCCGGCCCGTTGGGCCGCCCGCCATCGACGCTCCCCCGCCACCAACTCGTAGCCACCCTCGGGTCGGGGCCGGGCCAGCAGCGGCTGTAGAACCCCGAGCTCGGCCACCGAGGCCGTCAGGGCCTCGAGTTCACCGTCATCAAAATGATCCCGGGGCTGGTACCGATTGGGCGACAGCTCCTCCGGGCGCAACCAACGAAGGCCCTCGTCCGAGTCTCCCGGCCCGTCGGACTCCGCCCCGCCAGCCCCGCTCGCCCCCGGCAACCCGGCATCGGCCCGCCTCGACGCCGCACCGTGCGCAGCCGGTGACGCCGACGACGTCCCCGACTCCTTCCCGACCGGACCGCCGAGGCCCAGGAGCCGATCGAGATCTCCCCCGCCGCTCACGGTCGGATCAGGTCGCCACGACCTCGCCGGCGATCTCGCGGGCAAGGTCGCGATAGGACAACGCACCCCTCGACGCCGTGTCGAAGGTCGTGATCGGCTGACCGAAACTCGGGGCCTCCGACAGGCGAACCGTCCGGGGAATGACCGTCTGGCACACCAGCTCGCCAAAATGCTCCCGCACCTCGGTCGCCACCTGGCTCGCCAGGTTTGTCCGGGCATCGAACATGACCAGCACGATGTGCGACAACGCCAGGTCGGCGTTGAGGTTCCGCTGGACCAGATCGACGTTGCGCAGGAGCTGACCCAGACCCTCGAGTGCGTAGTACTCGCACTGGATCGGCACCAGCACCTCATCGGCGGCGGCGAGGGCGTTTACCGTGAGCAGCCCCAGGGACGGCGGGCAGTCGATGAGGATGATGTCGTAGTCGTCGCGAACCTTCGACACGGCGTTCTTCAACCGCATCTCACGGCTGAACGCAGGCACGAGTTCGATCTCGGCCCCCGCCAGCTCCAGGTTGGCCGGGGCCAGAAACAGGTTCCGGACGGCCGCCGCCTCGATGGCGTCATCCATGGGCACGTCGTGCAACAGCACGTCGTACATCGACACGTCGAGGGTCCGGGGATTGATGCCCAAGCCGGTGCTGGCGTTGGCCTGCGGATCGAGGTCGATGATCAACACCCGGTGGCCGAGTTCGGCCGCAGCCGCTCCGAGATTCACCGCCGTGGTGGTCTTGCCCACCCCGCCCTTCTGATTGGCGACGGCGATCAGCCGCGACGACGGCCCACCGGTCGACCCGGTCGTCCCCTGGCTGTCTTCGAACGTCGTCACGGCGCCTTTCCTTCGTGTTTCTACCGGTCTACCGCCTGGTGCGATCGATCACTCTTACCACCAGGATCTCACAGGTTGAACAGCGGCAAGCGTTTCTGTCGTTTCGCCGACCGCGGGTAGTCCGATAGGACGGTCCCTGTCCGGGACAGGACCGCCACACCGTCGCCGCCCTCGACCGTCGTCAGACCCAGTTCGGGTATCTCGCTCGGCCACGGACGACCACCCGGTGGCTCGCTCACCACGCACCAGCCGCCGGCCACGAGAAGGGGAGCGGCGCATTCCACGGTCGACGCCGGAGGGCCGAACCCCCGCCCGACCACGACCTCATACTGTTCTCTATGGGCAGGATCGTGCCCGAACTCCTCGGCCCGTCCGATCCACACCCGGGCTCGATCCGCCACGTTGAGCTCGGTCAGGGCCCAAGCGCAGAATGACATCCGCCGGGCCGACGCATCGACCAGGGTCAGATCGAGGTCGGGGTCGGCCACCAGAAGTGGCAACGCCGGGACACCACCGCCGGCCCCCAGATCGACGGCTCGCACCAGGCCGACTGCGCTACCGCCGTCGCGACCAGCCACCTCACCGCCTACCGCCCCACCGCCGCCGGAGTCAGCAGCGGCCGCATCGACCGAGCGCCCCCCGGAGCCTCGGGCCGTCCCCCCGTCGCCGGCCCGGACCCGCTCGGTCCGGTACCGGCTGATCGCCGTCCTGTAGCGCTCCGCGTGGGCCACGTGTTCGTTGACCGGGCCCGGGCCGAGAAAGCCGAGATCCCGCGAGCGCTCCAGGACGGCGATCAACGCCGTCATCGCATCGTCAGTCGACAACCGCCGCTTCCGTCGGCTCCGAGTCCTCATCCGCGTCGTCATCCGACTGGTCGGCGACGTCGCCATCGTCGTACTCACGCTCGGCTTCGGCATCTTCGGTCGCGGCCTCGGCCGGATCGCTGCCGTTCACGGCCTCGGCTTCCTCGACCATCACCTGGTCGTCTGAGCCCTCGGCATCATCGCCGTCGTCCTCGACGTCGTCGGCGCCGGCGGCCACCACCGGCATGACGACGACCCGCCGCGAGGGGTCGGTGCCGTCGGAGCGGGTCTCGACGTCGGTCCGGTCGCTCAGGGCGTCGTGCACGATCTTCCGGTCGACGGAGTTCATCGGCTCCAGGGCCCGCTCCTTGCCGTCGGCCAACGCCGCCTCCGCCGCCTTGGCCGCGAACGAGCGCAGGGCCTCGGCCCGGATCTCCCGGTAGCCGCCGACGTCGACCTTGATCCGGATGCTGCTGGGGGCCGACCGCTGGGCCGTCACCCGGGTGAGCTCCTGGACGGCCTCCAGGGTTCGGCCCCGGGGGCCGATCAGCAGCCCGTGCTGGCCCTCGACCACACCGATGATGCCGTCGTCCTCGTCGGAGTCGATACGGACCCCGCCCTCAAGGCCCATGGCCTCCACCAGTCCGGTCAGGAACACCTCGACCTGTTCGGTCACTTCCTCCATCGTCGCCTCCTTCATCGGGGCCTCGTTCTTCTGCTTCTTGGGACCGCCCTTCGCGGCCGGCGCCTTGTCGGCCTTCGACCCGCCCTGGTCGCTCCGGTTCTGGTCCTGGTCCTTCGGCTTGCGGCCGCCCTCGGCCCGGCCTCCCGACTTGCCCTGACGGGAATCGCCCGAGGGACCGCCCTCTCCACCGGACCGCTTACGGCTGCGGCCCTGCTGGCGGCCGTCGCCGCCACCGTCGTTCTTCCGACGCCGGTTACGACCCCGCCCGTCCTTGGGCCGGGACTCCTTCGGCTTGACGCGAGCCTTGACCCGGGCGTTGCCCCGGGTGCGACCGAACAAGCCCTGACGGGGCTCCTCCAGCACCTCGATCTCAGCCTCGGCCTCGTCGACCCCCAGGTTGTCCAAGGCGAGATCGATCGCCTCGGGCAACGTCCTGGCCGTGATGTTGACCCATTCCACGAGCGTTTACCTCTTCCGCTTCTTCCTCGAGCCTCCGGGCTTGGTGCCCTTCGGGGTGACCCGGCTGCTCTGTTCCCTACGATTCTTGGTCGCCGCCTGGGTCTTGGCCCGCTGGCGCCGACGGCGTTCCCAGGCCTCGTTCCTCGACTCGGCGTCGCCCTTGGCCGGCGCCTCGCCATTGGTCGATTCCGAACCCTTGTCGGCCGAACCCTTCGCCGACTTGCCGTTTGACGAACTGCCGCCGCCGGATCCGTTGGCCTCGGCGCCATCCGTCGTGCTGTCGCCGTCGGCCCCGTCTCCGGCCCCACCGTCGGACGTCGCGGCGCCAGACGCCTTGCCCTTGCCCTCGCCCTTGCCCTTGCCGGCGCCGCTCTTGGTCGCCGTCTTGGTGGCGGTGGCGGCCGAACCCTTGGCCCCGGCCTTGGCGGCCTTCGCCTTGGCACCGGCACCGGCACTGGACGAGCCCGAACTCGAGTCCTCGTCGTCGTCATCATCGTCATCGCCGCCGGATGCGCCCGCTGCGCCCTCACCCTCGGCGCCGTAGTAGCGCCGGGTGATGTAGGACTGCTGCCCGATCCGGAACACGTTCGACGTGGCCCAGTAGAGGACGAGGCCGGCCGGGAACACGAAGCTCCAGACACCGGACAGGACCGGGAGGAACCGCAGGATCATCTCCTGCTGCGGGTTCATGCCCATGCCCCCGCCACGGCGGGACGAGACCTGTCGCTGCTGGTAGTAGCTCGTGGCCACCACGAACAGGATCAGCAGAACATAGGGGATACCGGTCAGGAAGTTGTCCTGGATGACGTCCCATGCCTCCAGACCGAGGTCGAACGGTCCGAAGCCGATCTCGGAGCTGACGCTCAGGTCCTGGTAGAGGTCGGAGTCGGTCGACAGATAGCGGGGATCGAACACCTCGCCCGGGATGGGGTCGGCTCCCGATCGGGCCCGGGCCTCGTTGGCCACGGCGAAGTACGGCGTCTCCGACACCCGCCGGGACAGGCCCCGTAGCACGTTGAACAGCACCAGGAACACCGGCAGCTGGGCCAGCATCGGCAGGCAGCCGCCCACCGGGTTGATGCCATTGGACGAATACAGCGCCATCATCTCCTGGTTGAGCGTCTGGCGATCGTCCTTGTACTTCTTCTGCAGCTCCTTGAGCTGGGGCTGCACCTCCTGCATCTTGATCGTCGAGCGCGTCGCCCGCAGGGTCAGCGGCATCAGCAGCATCATGACCGCCGCCGTCAGCAGGATGATGGCGTAGCCGACGGAACCGCCGACGACCGGGAGGGAATAGAAGAACGCCAGCACCCTGGCGATTGCGTCGAACATGTCCTACTTCTCCGGTACCGGGTCGTACCCGAACGATCCGAGGGGGTGGCACCGACCGAGGCGGCGAACGGCGAGCCAGGTACCCCGGCCGGCGCCATGTCGCTCGATCGCCTCGGCGGCGTAGTGCGAACAGGTGGGGAAATAGCGACAGGACGGCTGACGGACCGGCGCGGTCGCCTGGTACAGCCGGATCAGCCGCAGGAGCACCGACTTCACGGTCGGGCCCCGGTCACCGCCGGTCCGGCGGCGAGTTTGGTCAGGCAGCGCTCGACGGCCGCCACCAGCGATGGGAACGGCGCACTCAGCACCGACCGGTTCGCCGTCATCAGATAGGCCCCCAACGGAGCCGGGGTGCCCGCCTGGGCCGCAGTGAAGGCATGACGCAGGCGTCGTCGAGCCCGATTGCGCTCGACGGCAGGGCCAAACCGGCGGCCCACGGCCAGCGCCAACTGGGGCTCGTCCGTCTCGATGGCGACATAGGTCATGCGCACCGGACCGCTCTGCACCCGTCGACCGCCTGACCTGAGCTGCTGGAAGACCTTCCTACTGCGGATACGCCACGTCACGCACTGAGGCGCTTGCGGCCCTTGGCCCGACGGGACCGGAGCACGGCTCGACCGCCGCGGGTGGCGGTCCGGGCCCGGAACCCGTGCTTGCGGGCCCGCTTGCGGTTGTTGGGTTGGAACGTACGCTTCACGACTCTGCTTCCTCAGCTCTCCTGGGCCCCGGCGATGGGCGGCCGACGGCACTGGTTCGAGGTGAACACCCGGGCCCGTACCCTGCCCGCCCCCGAATCGGAGGCGGTGGCGGACGATGGGGTGAACCACGCCGAGACCGCATCGGGACCGCCGAGGGTTGCTCCTCCACACGGGCCCGCGACGTGATCCCGTCTGCGAACAGCTCGAACATCGGAGGGTACCGTCGGCTGGGGACGACGACCACCTTTTCCACAGCTGGGGTGTCGGCGGCGAGACGGTGGTGGTACCGTCGACCTCCCCCAGAAAGTTGCACGGACTTTCTGCTGGGTTACAGACCGGCCAACTTGAGGCGACATCTCCCGGCCATCTGTGGATAAGCCTGTGGGATTTGGGGAGAAACCGCTGGTGGAGGCATCGGAATTGTCAGCTGAGCAGCTTTGGACTGCAGCCTCCGATCTCCTCAAGAGCCAGGTCTCCGACGGCGTGTGGCAGAGCACGTTCGCTCCGGCCACGCCCATGGAGTACGGCGTCGACCGCTTCGTCCTCGGTCTCCCCAACGGGATCATCCGGGACAAGCTCGACGGCCGCTACCGGGCCCTGGTCGAGGACGCCGTCTGGGAGGCGGCCGGCCAGGAGCTCAAGGTCGAGTTCGAACTGATGCTCCCGACGCTGTTCGACGACGACCTGAACCCCACCGCCCTGCCATCGTCGCCCGCACCCGACACCGCCTCGGACCCGCTGAACCCCGGCCATCGGGTCGGCGGGTCCGTCCTCGACGGCCGCTCCCCGGTCGCGGCCTCGGCCATCACGGCGGGCGGTCAGCCCATGGGCCCTGTTCCCCCGCCCACGGCCGACGACCAGCGGCACCGCTACACCTTCGACGGGTTCGTGATCGGCCCGTCGAACCGGTTCGCCCACGCCGCCGCACTGTCGGTGGCCGAGCGCCCCGGGGGCTCCTACAACCCGCTCTTCATCTACGGGTCGGCCGGTCTGGGCAAGACACACATTTTGCGCGCCATCGAACACTTCGTGAACGACGTGTACCCGCGCCTGCAGGTGTTGTACGTGTCGACCGAGACCTTCCTCAACGAGTTCGTCGACTCGATCAGGAACTCGTCGGGCAACGACTTCAAGCGTCGCTACCGCCAGATCGACGTGCTGCTGATCGACGACATCCAGTTCATCGAGGGCAAGGACTCCCTCCAGGAGGAGTTGTTCCACACCTTCAACGATCTCTACGGGGCCAACCGTCAGATCGTGCTGTCGTCCGATCGGCCGCCCGACGCCATCCCCACCCTGGAGGAGCGGCTGAAGAGTCGTTTCATGATGGGCCTGCTGACCGACATCCAGCCGCCCGACATCGAGACCCGCATGGCCATCCTCCGCAAGAAGGCCGACCGGGACGGCCACTACCTGCCCAACGAGGTGAGCGAGTTCATCGGCGCCAACATCACCTCCAATATCCGGGAGCTGGAGGGTGCGCTCAACAAGGTCACGGCCTTCGCCACGCTCAACGGCCAGTCGCTGACCAAGGCTGTGGCCGAACAGGTCCTGGGCGACTTCATCGCCGACCATCAGCCACGGCCCATCACGGTGGCCATGATCCTCGAGGCCACCGTCCAGCAGTTCGGTTTCACCACCGAGGAACTCACGGGCAAGTCCCGCCGACGGCCCCTCGTGATCACCCGGCAGATGGCCATGTACGTGACCCGTCAGCTCACCGACCTCAGCTTTCCCGTCATCGCCCGGGAGTTCGGGGGCCGCGACCACACCACGGTGATGCACGCCTGCGACAAGATCTCGGCCCTGATGCACGAGCGGGGCAAGATCTACAGCGACGTCAACGCCCTGGAGAAGAAGGTGCTCGATCTGGCGCAGGCTGGGGACTACTGAGGGCCGGCCGGTGGACGAGCGGGGGATGACGGGGCAGTGAGTTGTGTACCCACCTGTGCAAAGATGCCCCCACGCCGGTGGATACGCTGGCGATTGTCCCCACCCCGCTCGGTTCGCCACCGTGGCGTTGGGGACCGTCCCCCGCCCCTCGGGACAACGGCACGGGCGCTGACCAGGTCTGATACCCGGTCATCCACATTCCACAGGGCCTACTACCCACTACTGCCAGTTTCAAAAGAGTGAGCACGTTGTAATGAGGACAAAGGAGTGCCGGCCGTGAAGTTCCGATGTGAGCGCGATGTCCTGGTCGAGGCCCTGGCCATCGCCGGGCGGGCCGTGAGCGGCCGAGCGACCCTGCCCGGCCTGTCCGGGGTGAGGGCAGAACTGCAGGGCGACCAGCTGACCCTGACCGGCAGCGACCTCGATCTGACCATCTCCACCCGGATCACGGTCTCGGGCGAATCCGACGGCGTGTGCGTGATCCCGGCCCGCCTCGCCTCCGACATCGTGCGCGCCGTGCAGCCCGGGGCCGTGTCGTTCGCCGCCGAATCGGAGTCGTTGGCCATCGCCGCCGGCCGCAGTGAGTTCAGCATCCGCCTGATCTCGGGGGACGAGTTCCCCCAGCTGGCCGGGCTCGACGTCGAGCCGGTCGAGTTGCCCTCGGAGCAGTTGGCGGCCGCCCTGAAGCAGGTGGTCTTGGCCGCGTCGTCCGACGATTCACGCCCGATCCTGACCGGCGTGCTGCTGGCCGCCCAGTCCGGGGGCTTGCGCCTGGTGGCCACCGACTCCTACCGGCTGGCCATGCGCGACCTGGCCGACGCCTCCGTGCTGGACGAGGGCAGCAACGTGCTGATGCCGTCGCGGGCGCTGGGTGAGCTGAACCGGATCCTGGCCCAGGCCGATCACGTGAGCGTTCGGCTCGGGTCCAACGAGGCGTCGTTCGAGGTGGGCCCGGTCACCCTGGTGACCCGCCTCATCGAGGGCGACTTCCCCAACTACCGGGGGCTCATCCCCGAGTCGCACCCCAACACGCTCACCGTCAACCGGGACGAGCTGCTCGACGCCCTGCGCCGGGTGAAGCTGCTGGCCCGGGAGTCGACCCCGATCAAGATCGAGATGTCGGCCGACGGCATGGAGCTGGTGGCCGTGACCCAGGACGTCGGTACCGCCCGCGAGAGCCTGGAGAGCACCTACGACGGCTCGCCCCTGACCGTGGCCTTCAACCCCCAGTACCTGCTCGACGGGGTCGAGGTCTCGCCGGCCGATGAGATCACCCTGTCCACCACCGACGAGCTGAAGCCGGCGGTGGTCCGGGGTGTCGGTGTCGAGGACTACCTCTACCTGCTGATGCCGGTCCGGGTGTCCTGAGTCGGCCCCGGCCGCTCACACCCTGACCCCCGGCCCGGCTCCGGACGGCTCCGCCCATGCAGATCACCCGCCTCTGGCTGGCCGACTTCCGGAGCTATCACGAGCTCGAGCTCGATCTGTCGCTCGGGCTGACGGCCATCGTCGGGCCCAATGGCGTGGGCAAGACCAACCTGCTCGAGGCGCTGTCGCTGCTGGCCACGCTCAAGTCGTTCCGGGGGGCCCCGGTCGACAGCCTGGTCCGTCGGGGCGCCGACCGGGGATTCGTCCGGGCCGAGGGGTTGCGCGACGACCGTGAGGTGCTGATCGAGCTGGAGCTGGCCAAGGGCCGTACCCGGGCCCAGGTCAACCGCCAACGCCTCCGCCGGGCCCGCGATCTGCTGGGCGCGGTTCGCGTCTCGGTCTTCGCCCCCGATGATCTGGCGCTGATCAAGGAGGGCCCGTCCCAGCGTCGAACGTTCCTCGACGACGTGCTGGTCGCTCTGGATCCGGCGGCCGACTCCCTGCAGAGCGAGTTGGACCGGGTGCTCCGCCAGCGCAACGCGCTGCTCCGCCAGTCGCACGGTCGCCTGGACGAGGCCTCGGCCCTGACCCTCGACGTGTGGGACGACAAGCTGGCCTCGGTGGGGGAGGAGCTGACCCGGCGCCGCCTGGACCTGGTTGAAGCCATCACGCCCCTGGCGTCGGAGGCCTACGAGCAGCTGGCCGGGCGGGCCACCGAGGTCACGGCACGCTACGAGCGGTCGTGGGACGGGCCGTCGTTCGCCCAGGTGTTGGCCGACGGTCGGGACGATGACGTGCGGCGGGGCGTGACCCAGCGGGGGCCCCATCGGGATGAGTTGGCCCTGGCCCTCGACGGGTTGGCGGCCCGGGTCGAGGCGTCGCAGGGTGAGCAGCGGACGTTGGCTCTGGCCCTGCGCCTGTCGGCCCACCGGCTGGTGACCGAGCGCATCGGCGAGCCGCCCCTGCTGTTGCTCGACGACGTCCTGTCGGAGCTGGATCCGGATCGGGCCCGGGCCCTCCTGGCCCACCTGCCCCCGGGCCAGACCGTGATCACGTCGGCCGACGAGTTGCCACCCCAGGCCCGAGCCGACCGCCTTCTCCGTCTCAGCCCGGGTGAGCCGGGCGCCACCCGCCCCTCCATCCGTTCCGATGCCCCTGGCGCCGAAGCCGCCGAAGCCGCGACCGGTGCCGCGGCCCCCGCCGACCCGGTGGCCGATGTGGATCTCGATGTCGATGTCGATGTCGGTGTCGACCCGGCGGTCGGGGTGGATGACGGGGCCGAGGTCGGTGCCGGGTGAGCGGGTTCGAGCAGGAGCGCTTCGAGGGCGAGCCGGCCCGGCTCAAGGCCGGGCTCGAGCGGTTCCTGCGCCATCTCGGCGCTCCGCCGACCGACGTGGTGACCGAGCTGACCAGGCGCTGGCCCGACATCGTCGGCCCGGCCCTGTCGGGTCCGACCCGGCCGGTGGAGCTGGTCGACGGTGTCCTGCTGGTACTGTGCGACGACGCGGCGTGGGCCTCCCAGATCACCTGGATGGACGGTCAGATCAAGCGCCGATTCCAGGCCTTGTTCGAGGGTGTGGACATCGTGCGGGTGGTGACCAGGGTCCGGGCCGTCGGGGGTCCATGACCTGGTAGACTGGAACGTCGGCATTTGCCGCCCCTGGCCTGTCGACGCACCTAACGCATGGACGACGCAACCAACAGCAACAACCGTTCTACCGAGTCTGATTCGGCCTATGGCGCCGAGCAGATCCAGGTCCTCGAAGGTCTGGAGGCGGTCCGGAAACGACCGGGCATGTACATCGGCTCGACGGGTCCAACCGGCCTCCACCACCTGGTGTGGGAGGTTGTGGACAATGCTGTGGATGAGGCGATGGCGGGCTTCTGTGACCGCATCGATGTGACCGTGCTGGCCGACGGCGGGGTCCAGGTCGTCGACAACGGCCGGGGTATCCCGGTCGGCCTCCACCCGAAGTACGAGAACCTCACGGCGGCCGAGGTCGTCCTCACGGTGCTCCACGCCGGCGGCAAGTTCGGTGACGGCGGGTACAAGGTGTCCGGTGGCCTCCACGGTGTGGGCGTGTCGGTGGTGAACGCCCTGTCGACCCGGGTCGAGGTCGAGATCGATCGAGACGGCAGCCATCACTTCATGTCGTTCCGTGATGGCGGCGAGCCCGACGCCTCGCTCCGGGTCACCGGCGACGCCCCGCCCAGCACCGACCGCGACGGCACCCGGACCGGCACCACGGTCCGGTTCTGGCCCGACCCCGGCATCTTCAAGGAAGGCATCGAGTTCCGGACCCAAACCCTGGTCGAGCGGTTCCAGATGATGGCCTTTCTCAACGCCGGGCTCGAATTCCACGTCATCGACGAGCGCGACCCCGATTTCGAGGAAGTCGTGCTCCGCTACGACGGCGGCATCAAGGACTTCGTCCGTCACCTGAACGCCTCGAAGGAGGCTCTGTTCGATCAGGTCGGCTACTACGCCGAGGACGGCGACGGTGAACAGGTCGAGGTGGCCTTCTCCTGGAACACCGGCTACCAGACCGACGGCATCCACTCGTTCGCCAACGGCATCAACACCATCGAGGGTGGGATGCACGAGCAGGGCTTCCGCACCGCCCTGACCCGAACCGTCAACGTGTACGCCAAGGAGCGGGGTCTGCTCCGGGAGAAGGACGACAATCTCCAGGGCGAGGACATCCGCGAGGGCCTGACCGCCATCGTGGCCGTCCGCATCTCCGAGCCCCAGTTCGAGGGTCAGACCAAGTCGAAGCTGGGCAACGTCTCGGTCCGCTCGCTGGTGGAGAAGGCGACCAACGAGAAGCTCAAGGAGTGGTTCGAGGAGAACCCCCGCGAGGCCAAGGCCATGGTCACCAAGGCGACCCAGGCGGCCAAGGCCCGCATTGCGGCCACCCAGGCCCGCCAGACCATCCGCCGCAAGTCGGCCCTCGACGGGGCCGGGCTGCCGGGCAAGCTGGCCGACTGCCAGTCGAAGGATCCGAGCGAGTCCGAGCTGTACATCGTCGAGGGCAACTCGGCCGGCGGTTCGGCCAAGGAGGCCCGCAATCCCCGGACGATGGCCATCCTCCCGATTCGGGGCAAGATCCTGAACGTCGAGCGGGCCCGCATCGACCGCATGTTCAAGAACGCCGAGATCATCTCCCTCATCCAGGCCATCGGGGCCGGGTTGGGGGAGGAGTTCGACGTGGAGAAGTCCCGGTACCACAAGGTGGTGCTGCTGGCCGATGCCGACGTCGACGGCAGCCACATCCGGACCCTGCTCCTCACCTTCTTCTTCCGTCAGATGCGGCCCCTGATCGAGGCGGGTTACATCTACATCGCCCAGCCGCCGCTCTACTCGACCGAGGTCGGGCGATCCAAGCGGTACCTGAAGGACGACGCCGCCCGCGACACCTACCTGGCCGAGCACCCCAACGCCGAGTTCCAGCGGTTGAAGGGCCTGGGCGAGATGGACGCCGAGGAACTGTGGGACACGACCATGGACCCCGAGCGCCGCACCCTGCTCCAGGTGACCATGGACCAGGCCGCCATCGCCGACGAGGTGTTCGCCGTGCTCATGGGCGACGACGTCGAGAGCCGCAAGCACTTCATCCAGAACAACGCCGACGACGTGCGTTTCCTCGACATCTGACAGGGGGTCCCACGTGACCGATCTCCCGCCCCCCACCGACGGGACCGACGAGGAGAACGAGGGGTTCGACAACATCGAGCCCATCGAGATCCAGGCCGAGATGGAGGACTCGTTCCTCCAGTACGCCATGTCGGTCATCGTGGCCCGGGCCCTGCCCGACGCCCGGGACGGGCTGAAGCCGGTCCACCGCCGGATCCTGTGGTCGATGTTCGACTCCGGCCACCGGCCCGACCGGGGTCACGTGAAGTGCGCCACCGTGGTCGGCGACGTCATCGGCCGGTTCCACCCCCACGGCGACACCGCCATCTACGACGCCCTGGTCCGCATGGGTCAGAGCTTCTCCCTTCGCCACACCCTGATCGATCCCCACGGCAACTTCGGTTCGCCCGATGATCCCCCGGCCGCCTACCGCTACACCGAGTGCCGGTTGACCGAGTTGGCCATGCGCCTGCTGGCCGACATCGACGAGGACACCGTCGACTTCGAGCCCAACTTCGACGGCAAGCACGACGAACCGACGGTGCTGCCGGCCCGGTTCCCCAATCTGCTGGTGAACGGGAGCCAGGGCATCGCCGTCGGCATGGCCACCAACATCCCGCCCCACAACCTGGGCGAGACCATCGACGCCGCCGTCCACCTGATCGACAACCCCGACGCCACCCCCGACGATCTGATGGAGTTCGTCAAGGGCCCCGACTTCCCGACCAAGGCCCAGATCCTGGGTCGGGTCGGCATCCGCGACGCCTACCGCACCGGCCGGGGTTCGGTCCGGATGCGGGCCGTGGCCGAGATCGTGGAGAACGAGCGCGGGGGCGACCAGATCGTGGTCACCGAGGTCCCGTACCAGACCTCGGTCGATCAGATCGCCCGCAAGGCGGCCGAGTTGGTGGAGCGGGGCGACCTGGTCGGTCTGCGGGAGATCCGCAACGAGTCGGCCAAGGGCAAGACCCGGCTCGTCTTCGAGCTGAAGCGCGACGCCACCGCCCTCGTCGTGCTCAACAACCTGTTCAAGTACACGCCGATGCAGACCACGTTCAGCGTGAACACGGTGGCCCTGGTCGACGGCATCCCCCGCACGCTCAACCTGCGGGAACTGCTGGTGGCCTACGTCAACCACCAGCGAGAGGTGATCCGTCGCCGCAGCGAGTACCGGCTGCAGCGGGCCCGCAACCGGGCCCACATCGTGGAGGGCCTGCTCCGTGCCCTCGACATGATCGACGCCATCATCGCCGCCATCCGGGCGTCCGAGGATCGGGGCGAGGCCCGGGAGCGGTTGATGGGGGAGGGTTTCGACTTCTCCGAGGTCCAGGCCAACTTCATTCTCGACCTGCAGCTCGTGCGCCTCACCCGCCTGGCCCGGGCCGACCTCGAGGAGGAGCTGGCGGAACTGCAGCGCCGCATCGCCGAGCTGGAGGCCATCCTGGCCGATCCGGCCCTCCTCGACGGTGTGATCAAGACCGAGTTGGGCGAGATCCGCGATGAGTTCGCCACCGACCGGCTGACGGCCCTGATGCCCGATCCGGGCGAGCTCGATATCGAGGATCTGATCGACGACGAGGACCTGGTCGTCACCCTGTCGTCGACGGGCTACGTGAAGTCGGTGTCGGCTGAGGAGTTCCGGACCCAGGGCCGGGGCGGCCGGGGGGTCACCGGGGCCAAGCTCAAGGACGACGACGACGATCTCATCACCCACCTGCTCCACACCACGGCCCACGCCTACCTGTTGTTCTTCTCCAATCAGGGGCGGGTGTACCGGATCAAGGCCCACGAGATCCCCATCACCAGCCGGACCTCTCGGGGTATGGCGCTGGTCAACCTGTTGCAGCTGCAGCCGGACGAGACGATCCAGGCCATCGTCGACACCCGCGACTACGAGACCAACCGGTTCCTGTTCTTCGCCACCCGTCAGGGTCGGGTCAAGAAGACGCTGTTCACCGCCTACGACTCGTCGCTCCGCAGCGGCCTGATCGCCATCAGGCTCAACGACGGTGACGAGCTGGTGTCGGTGGTGCCGACCAACGGGTCGGATGACATCTTCATGGCTTCCCGTCAGGGTCAGGCCCTGCGGTTCGCCGAGGAGGACGTGCGGCCCATGGGCCGGTCGGCCGCCGGGGTGCTCGGCATGAAGTTCCGTGACGGCGACGAGCTGGTGTCGTGTGCCGTGTTCAGCGGGGAGACCGAACTGCTGGTGGTCTCGGCCCAGGGCTACGGCAAGCGGGTCGATCCCGAGCTGTTCACCCAGAAGAAGCGGGCCGGCCTGGGGGTGCGGTGTCTGTCGGTGACCGACAAGACCGGGCCCGTGGTGGGCAACATGTTCGTGGCCCTGGGCGATGAGGTGTTGGTGGTGTCGTCGGGGGGTGTGGTCATCCGAACCTCGGTCGACGACATCTCCCAGCAGGGCCGTGATGCCGCCGGGGTGAAGGTCATGACCCCGCCCGAGGGGGAGCAGGTGTCGGCCGTGGCCCGCCTGTTCATGCTCGACGACAACGGCGACCACGATCCGGACGCCGAGAGCGACGGCGATCCCGACATGGCCGCCGTGGAGGACGGTGTCGAGGAGGGCGTCGACGACACCGTCGAAGGGGCCGACGACGACGGTTAGCGTCGTCGTCTCCACCCACTCGGCGGCCGGGCCGCCCTGAGCGAGGTCGATCAGGAGAGGTGGTCCGGGTGGACGCCGTGGGGACGAGTTCCGGTGGAAGCGAATCGTCGGGGGAGCGGGGGTCGGTTCTGCCCCTGCTGGTGGTGGTGATGGCGGTCGCCGTTGCGGCCGTGCTCGCCCTGGTGGCGGTGACCGAGGCCGTGGTCGGCCGGGCCGAGGCGCAGGCCGCGGCCGATGCGGCCGCTCTGGCCGGTGTGGTGGAGGGGGAGCGAGGCGCCGACGACGTCGCCGTCCGCAACGGAGCGGTCCTGACGGCCTTCGAGCGGCGGGGTGCGGTGGTCGAGGTCGAGGTGGTCTTCGGGGGGCCGTGCGGCCACTGCTTGGGCCCGCTGGGAGCTGAATGTGGCTCCAGAACCGGCCAGGTCGATTCCACCAAACCCCGCGGGCTGACCCTTGGACGCCGTGTCCTGCGCCTACACTTGCCCCCGTCTATGAGTGTTGACCACGGCCCGTCGGCTGACACCCCCAAGGTTGGGGAGGCGCTCGTCGCAGCGCTCGGCTTCGAGCCGACCGACGATTCGGGCGAGCCCGACTACGGCGAATCCGACGGATCCAACGGCAACAACCTCCTTTTCGGACCCCCCGGGGAGAGCCCTCTGGGAGGCGGTGGGCCGCCCAAGGGTCAGCTGTTCGGGACCGATCCCGGCCCCGGTGGCGACGAGGCCGGCCAGGGTGTCGAGCACAACGGTTCGGCTGCCGCCGACGCCGGTGCCACCGTTCAGGTCGACGCCGATGGACCGCTGTTCGATGTGGCGTCGTCGCAGACGCCGGCCACGGCCGACGACGGCCCGTCACTGTTCGCCAGCGATGGCGACCAGGGGTTCCGGGTCGACACCGTCGGCTCCGGCCAGGCCGCCCCCGCCGACGCACCGGTGGATCTCGGCTTCGAGACCGCGGTCCCCGCCGTCCCCACGGTCGCCACCGACGATGATGGCTCGGTTGCCGATCAGACCCGGGTCGCCGATGAGATGCAGCCCCGGATCGACCCCATGGGCGGCTCGCCGATCGAGGTGATCCCCGACACGCCGCCCATGCCCGACGGCGATCCGTATCGCCAGCCGCAGGCTGAGGCGCCGAGTTACGAGACGCCCTCGTACGGCGGGCCCGACTACGGGGCACCGACCGTCGAGAGCGGCTCGCCTGCTCTCTCGGCCTACGAGGCGCCGTCGTTCGAGGCGCCGGGGGCCATGGACCCGGTGGTGGCCGATGCGGCCGCACCGGCGGCCGAGGCCGACGAGGGTCGCAGGCTGTTCGACCCGTCCGACATCGGCCCCGAGGCCCTGGTCGAGGCCGACTACGGGACACACGGCAATCGGGCGGCCCGAACCCGAGGATTCGACATGGGGCCCGAGTCGACGGCCACCGCCATGCCCACCGACTTCAACCCCGGGACCATGCCGGGCGGCCCGGCGGTCCCGAGCCGGCCTCCGGTGGCCGAGTCGTATGAGCAGCCCCAGGTGTCGCCGTACCAGGCCGGCGTGGCCACGGGCGGTTCGGCCGGGACGGCCGCCGCCCGTCAGGCGCTCCAGCAGCAGTCGATCACCGATCGGGTGGGTGGCGTGGCCTCCCGCTTCCTGGCCGAGGGGTTCGGCCCCCGCACGAGGCGGATGCGGGCCCGCAAGGTCCGCCGGGTGGTGCGCCACGTCGATCCGTGGTCGGTGCTGACGTTCTCGGTGCTGTTCCACCTCTGTCTGTTCGCGGCGCTGCTCCTGGCCAGCGTGCTGGTGTGGAACGCCGCCGTCGCCGCCGGCGCCATCGAGAACATCGAGAACTTCATCCGCGACCTGGGCGACTACCAGACCTACGAGATCAACGGCGATGTCGTCTTCCGGGCCGCCATGATCATCGCCGGCATCCTCACCCTCACGTCGTCGCTCCTGGCCGTGCTCCTCACCGTCGTGTTCAACCTGATCTCCGACCTCGTGGGCGGCATCCGGGTCACGGTGGTGGAGGAGGAGGTCGTCCGGGTCCGTCGCCGAGGTGGAATCCGGTAGTCAGCCCGACCTCAGCCCGGTAGCGTTGTACCTCGCTCGGGGCTATAGCTCAGTTGGTTAGAGCGCACCCCTGATAAGGGTGAGGTCGTTGGTTCAACTCCAACTAGCCCCACGCACGATCGCCCCTGGTCACACGGCCGGGGGTCTTGTCGTTTTGGTCGGATGCAGCCGAACCCATTGGCTTGCCGGGCCTGGGTCGAGCGCTTGCGCCCGCATCGGGAGCCGGGGTGGACTGGGGCATGGCCGACCCCGTGGCGTTGTCCGACCGTCAGCTCGACGACTTCCTGATCGACGGCTATCTGGTGGTCGAGCCCTCGACCCTTGGGCCGGCCGACCACGAGCACCTCTACGGTGAGGCGGCCGGGCTCTACGACCTGGCCCGCACCGTTCGGAGCCCGACCAACCACCTCGACATCCTGGGTGACAACCTCCGAGCCCGGATTCCGGCCCTCGACCGCCTCCTGGCCGACCCGGCGGTCGACGGTGCCCTGACCACCCTGCTCGGGCCCGACCATCTGGTCCACCCCCACTCCTACTGCCATTGCAGCAGCGACCGGGACCAGCCGTTCCACCAGGACGGCAACCTGCCGTGGAACGAGCGGGGCCACTACCGATCCCATCGGCCCGATTGGCTGATGGTGTTCTACTACCCCCAGGCCGTCGACCTCACCAACGGCCCGACCGAGATCGCCGCCGGCACCCAGTACTGGACCGTCGACCATGAACAGCCCGACGGTGGCTGGCACCCGGGCGATCGCCTCGACCGGTCGGTCGACGACGCCACGCTGGCCGACGACGACCTGGCGGCCCGTGACGTCGCCCTCCGACGCTCACTGGACCACGGCCTCGGCGTACCCGGGATCACGGGCGAGTTCCTGACCGTGCCCGCCGGGTCGGTCGTCGTGGCCCACTACGACCTGGTCCACCGGGGCTCCCGGACCGCCGGCGCCCCCGAACGCCGCTACCTCTACAAGTTCTACTGCGCCCGGGTCCGCCCACCCCGAGCCGCAGCCGTCACCCGGGGCCGGCGACAAGACATCTCGGGCGCACGGCGCCCGAGTACCGGGACCGCGGTCACCGACACCACGCTGTGCACGGCTCTGGCCCCGATCGTGGCCGCCAACCGACGGTGGCTCACCGGTGGTCGCGACCCCGTGGCCGAGGCCGACGACCCCGGCCCGGACGGAGCTGCGACCGACGCCGATGCCCTCGCCGATGCCCTCGCCCGTTGGCGAACCGACCTCGGTTCGGACCGCGAGCACCTCCGGGTCGCCGCCGCCTACGAACTCGGTCGGCGGGCCGAGTCGGGCGACGCCGATGCGCTGTCGGCCCTGGCCGACGCCCTCCGGGCACCGACCGAAGGGGTGCGGCGCGCCGCCGGTCACGGGCTACGCCAGGCCGGGCGGGCCGCCCTGCCGGCCCTCCTCGACGCCGTCCATGCTCCCGACGCCACCGTGCGTCGACCTGCCATCGCCGCCCTCGGATCCGAGACGGCGACCGCCGATCCCGCCGCCGTGGACGCCCTCGTCGACCGGTTGGCCACCGACCCGGACGACCTGGCCCGGTCCAACGCCGCCTACAGCCTGGGTCAACTGGCCCGCCGACCCGACCTCGATCCCGCACCCCTGGTCGACGCCCTG
Organism: Acidimicrobiales bacterium; assembly: GCA_965263455.1. Taxonomy (GTDB): domain Bacteria; phylum Actinomycetota; class Acidimicrobiia; order Acidimicrobiales; family SZUA-35; genus CADEDH01. Next base: position 2,274,157 of record CBDHHN010000004.1, on the reverse strand, counting down.
GTCCATCGGCTCCAGCCCGGCGTCGAGCCCGACAACGCCTTCAACGCCGCTTTCGCCCGCTCCACCATCCGCCAGTCGGCGGCCTTCGCCCTGGTCCAGGCCCTGGCCAACCACGAACTCGACCCCGACCGCATCGCCTCGATCCTCGACCTCTTGCCGGCCGAGCCCGACCGCTACGTCCAGGGACTCCTGGTCGAAGGCCTGACCCGGACCACGCTGTCGACCCCGGCACTGAACCGGCGACTGCTGTCCTTCCTGACCGCCCGACGCTGGACCCCGACCCCGGGTCCCGATCCCGCCGTCGATCCCGAGACCCGACTGCGTTGACCCCTGTCGGACGGCGGGCCTCCCGGCTCGTTTGGTTGGTCCGGTGCGGGCGCCGCCGCGCCGACCCTCACTCGGCGGCGGCCGTGGTTGCGGCCCCGGCCCCGCCGCCCGGGGCGGGTTCGGCCGGGAAGGCCAGCAGCGAAAGGGCGGCGGCCACCAGCGACGACATGACCACCTGACCGGCCCACAGCTCGGGCGGCCAGCGCAGCGTCTCGAAGGTGGCGATGGCGGCCAGATAGATGGTCCAGGTCACGGCCATCCCGGCGGTCATGGCCGTGATCACGGTCCACCGCCGGTCCAGGCCGAACGGTCGAGTGGCCAGCACCACCTCGGCCACCACGGCCCCGATCACGGCCCCGGCCAGGGCGCCGGCGATGGCGCCGAAGGCCAACAGGTTGAGCAACGTCGGCAACGCCCACAACACCACCACCGCCCCCCGGGGCAGGTCATGACGACGAAGCAGGGCCAGCGTGGGCGCCACCAGCAGTGCCGTGGCGAGATAGGAGGTAGCCAGCCCGTAGCTGGCCACGAGTTCGTTCTCCCCGGTCAGTGGGTCGAAGGTCTGACGCTGGGGCCAGCTCTCGGCGAGGCCGAAGGCGTAGGTGAAGAAGAACACCACCAGAGCCGAGGCGATGGCGGCCGAAACCACGGCCATCCCGGCCACCGACCAGGAGGCGGCCTGCTGACCACCGGCCCAGTGGGCTCGCAGCGGCGTCGTCAGGATCAGGATGAGGCCGGTGAAGAGCAGCAGGTGGGTGGGGCTGAGGAGGGCGTCGACCCCGACCTCGACCCCGAACACCGTGTGCCAGATGCCGTCGCCGACCCCGCCGACGGCGAAGAGCACGATCCCGATGGCGGCCCACCCGTAGCCGGCCGGGAGCCGTTCCCAGACCGGGCCCGGTCGGGTCCGGCGCAGCATCATCCAGCCGATCACCCCCGTGGTGAAGGCGAAACCGCTGTAGAAGATGGCGTGCCAGGGGGTGAAGAAGTCCTCGGTTGCGGTGTCGATGATCTCGGTGTGGGCGTAGCCGTCGATGAACAAGCCCAGCACAAGCCAGACCCCACCGAGCAGCGTGAGGAACATCTCGCCCCGAGTGGCTCGGGTCGGGTCCTCGATCTCGGAGGTGGTGGCGGTGGGGGCCGGAGCGGTGGTCGCCATACCTCGACCATAGGTCGACCTCGCCGGCCCCGCCCTCAGGGACCCCCCTGATTCGACCCTGAGCTGGTCCCGTCCGGCGTGGGGCGTGCCGTGTTCAGGCCCGGTTGGCCAGCAGGTAGTGGCCGACCCCGAACTCGGAGCCGCCCCGGTTGGCCCAGGTGCCGATGCTGGCCAGAAGAAACAGCCGCCATCGCGAGAGTTGCAGGTCGACCGGGGTCGGGTCGTCGCCGGTGGCCAGGGCGGCCCGGCACCTTTCGGGGTCGGCGTCGAGCCGATCGAGCCAGGCCTGCAGGGTCCGGGCGTAGTGGGTCCCGTCGAGCCACCAGTGGTCGACGGCGGCCAGGTCCCGTTGTTCCCGGAGCAGCAGGTCGGCCGAGGGCATGGTGCCCCCGGCGAAGAACTGGCGGGCCATCCAGTCATCGTCGTCGGCCGCTTCGAAGTGCCAGGCCACCTCCCGGTGGGCGAACACGTGAACGAAGCACGTGCCCCCGGGCCGCAACCAGCGGCTGATCCGCGCCAGCAGCGCCCGATGGTTGCGCACGTGCTCGAACATCTCGACCGACACCACCCGGTCGAAGGGGCCGCCGGCCGGATCGGGTTCGAAGGCACCGACGTCGGCCGTGACCACCTCCAGGTTGCCCAGGCCCCGCTCCACGGACGCGGCGTCGATGAACTCCTTCTGGGTCCGGGAGTTGGACACCGTCACGATCTCGGCCCGGGGAAAGCGCTCGGCCAGATAGAGCGAGAGCGAGCCCCACCCGGCACCCAACTCGAGGACCCGCTCCCCGTCGGCGATCCTGGCCCGACCTGCGGTCTGGGCCAGCGCCGCGTCCTCGGCCGCCGCCAGGTCGTCGACGCCTTCCGGCCAGTAGCAGCACGAGTAGCGGAGCCGGGGGCCGAGGATGAGGCGGAAGAAGGCGGAGGGGACCTCGTAGTGCTGGCGGTTGGCGTCGACCACATGGGTGGTGATGGGGCCGCCCGCTCGCTCCTCCAGCATCAGCCGCTTGCGGGCCTCGGTCGCCTCCGGCCCGCCCCGCCGCTCCGCAGCCACCCGGCGCCGGACCCGCAGGTCGATCCCGGCCCGCACGACGGCATCGGGCAGCCGCCCGGCCTCGGCCGCTCCGAGGAGGCGAGCGTTCAGCCGCCCGGCGAGATCGGCTCCGGCGGCGACGATCGGAGAGGGGCGGGCCATGTCCAGGCCATCGTGGCCGGACCGGGCCCGGGTTCCAACGCCGTTCGGGTGACATCTGGACAAACCCCGGACCCGCATCCCGGACCCCCAAACCCGGATCCTCGAAGCCGGCCGTCGTCCTGCACTACAGGACTGTGGTGGATTGCATCCCGGGCCAGGCCACTACACTTCGGACGTGAGTCGCCGAGCGTCGCCCGGACGTCCCCGGGACACGGCCATCGATGCGGCCGTGCTCGATGCCGCCCGCCACCAGTTGGCCACCGTCGGCTACGAGGCCATGTCGTTGGTGGCGGTGGCCGATGCGGCCGGCACCACCCGTCAGGCGCTCTACCGGCGTTGGGCCAACAAGGCCGACCTGGCCACCGCCGCCATCGCCGACCTGTCCGAGCTCGAACAGCGACCCGACACCGACGATCCCTTCGCCGACCTGGTGGACGAACTCACGGCCTTCCGCCACGGGGTCACACGGCGCAACGGCGTCAGCCTGGTCGGCTCCATGCTCCAGGAGTCGGCCGATCCCGATCTGGTCCGGCTGTTCCGGCGCCGGTTGGTCATGCCCCGTCGGCGGCGGCTGCGTCACATCCTCGACCGGGCCCGGACGCTGGGCCTGGTGGCCGACGATGCCGACCTCGACTACGCCGCCGCCGCCGGGACCGGGGTGCTCTACTCCCTGGCCCTGGCCGGTACCTCGATCCCGGCCGCCTGGGCCGACCGCACGGCGGCCTTGCTGTGGCGGGCCTGTGGCGGGCGCCTCCCCGCCATCGACTGAGGCGAGTCCTGCGTCGATTCCCAGGTCGAGGTCGGACCCCGCGGCCGGACCACGAGGTCGGAGCCGAGGCCGGGCCCCGAGGGCCGGTCAGTCGACGCCGAGGAGGCGGAAGGCGTGATCCCGTCGACCGGTGGCCAGGGCGTGCTCGATCCAGATCATGGCCAGGGGTTCGGTGAGGCGGGCGGCCCGCAGGTCGCCGCAGTCATGCACCCCCCACCCCAGATCGGCGGCCAATCGGGCGACCACGGCCTTGGCGTCGGCGTCGTCACCGGCGATGAACAACGTTCCCGGACCGCCGGGGAGCTCGGGTCGGACCATGAGTTCGTAGCCGACGGTGTTGAAGGCCTTGACCACCCGCGCCGTCGGGGCCCACCGCTGCACCTGCTCCCCACCCGAGTCGGCGTGGCCGATGGCCAGGCCGAGCCGGTCGGTGAAGGTGAGCGGGTTGGTCACGTCGATCAGGACCTTGCCGTCGAGGGCCGACCCGGCCCGGTCGAGGGCGTTCTCGGTGCCGTCCCAGGCCGTGGCCACCACGACGACCTCGGCGCCGCCGGCCGCCACCGCGGTCTCGGCCACCGTCACCCCGGTCTCGTCCGACCAGGCCACCAGGTCATCGCGGTCGGGTTGGCGACTTCCGACCACCACCTCGTGGCCGGCCGCCGCCAGTCCTGTGGCCAGGGTCCGGCCCACGTCGCCCGTACCCAGCACGCCGATCGAGTAACAATCCATGTCTGTACTGTATTGATGTCGAGGGGTACGGGCAAGCGGGCCGACCGCCGGGCGTCGGCCCGACCCTCGACTCAGCGCAGTTGGTCGAGGTGGCCGAGGTGGTCGAAGGCCTCGGCGATCAGCTCGCCCAACGGGCGCGCCGCGGCCACCTGCTGCCATCGGTCGAAGGCGACGTCGAGGGCGAGGAGGGCGGCCCCGGCCAGCAGGGGCGCGGCCTCCCGGTTCTCGGCCGACAGCACCTGAGCCAACGCCTCGGTCAGCTCCTCCCGGTCCTGGAAGTCGGCCTCGACGGCTGCGGCGTGGACCTGTTCGGTGGCATAGAGGTAGGTGACCCGGCGGAGCTGGAACTCCAGGTCGGCGTGGTAGCGGCCTCCCAGCTCGTCGACGAACACGGTGCGCAGCGCGGCCCACGGTGTCAGACGGGTGAAGGCCTTATGGAAGGCACCGTCGAGGTCGGCGTCGTGCTCGTCCCACAGGACGAGCGCCTCCTTGGTCCCGAAGTGGCGGTAGATGGTCGACGCCGCCATCCCGGCCTGGGTTGCCAGTTGCTCGACGGTCACGGCGTCGAACCCGTGGGCCTCGAACAGGTCGAGGGCCGTCCGCTGGGCCGTACGCATGGCGTTGCGCCGGTTCCGCTCCCGCAACGAGATCATCCTCAAAGGCTAGCCGGATCCTACTTGAGAGGGATGACGAAAGTAGGAGTCACTCCTATCATGTCGTCATGATCGAGAACCTGGAAGTGACCACCGAAGTCCTCGAGATCGTGATCGTCCCCCTGCTGCTGGCCGAACTGGGCTGGTTGCTGTGGCGACGGCGCCTGAGCTGGGCCCGGCTGAAGGAGATGGCGGCCAACGCCTCGTCGCTGCTGGTCGTCATCCCGTTCGGCATCCTCGGCGTCGCCGCCTGGTACGGGTTGTTCGAGCTGGTCGCAAGGCTGGTGCCCTGGTCCATCCCCACCACCTGGGTCTCGGCCGTGGCCGCCGTGGTCGTGGCCGACCTCATCTACTACTGGGAGCACCGCTTCGAGCACGAGCACCGGCTGCCGTGGGACCTCTACCACTCGGTCCACCACAGCTCCGAGAGCTTCGACCAGACCACCGGCCTCCGCCTCGGCGCCTTCGACGCCCTGTTGACCGTGGGGTTCAGCCTGCCCATGGTCCTGCTCGGCTTCTCCCCGGCCCTGGCCCTGGCCGCCACCGGTGTCGTCGTCGGCTACCAGACCTGGATCCACACCGAATTGATCGACCGTCTGCCCCGCTGGGTCGAGGCCGTGTTCAACACCGCCTCCCACCACCGGGCCCACCACGGCAACGCCCACCCCTACCTCGACGTCAACTACGGCGGCATCCTGATCATCTGGGACCGGCTGTTCGGCACCTTCCAGCGGGAGGAGCACCGTCCCACCTACGGCCTGACCACCCAGATCGGCTCGTCCAACCCCGTCGACGTCCAACTGTCGCAGCTCCGGCTCCTGATCCGAGACCTGCGGGCCGACCGCTCCTGGCGGACCCGGCTGCGGCGGCTGTGGCGTCGCCCCGGTTGGGAGCCCCGGGAGGCCGCACCGGCTCGCCCGGCGCCCCTGGGCTGACGCCCGTCACCGGTCCCCGGTACGATCCACCCATGTCGGCTTTCCCCGCCTCGCTGTCCTCGATCGACGATCTGCGCACCCACTACCGGGCGCCGAGCAGGATCGTCATCGACAAGGTCACCGACACCATCGACGACGCCTGCCGCCGGTTCCTCGCCCGCTCGTCGTTCTGCCTCGTGGGCACGGCCGACGCCGACGGCAACCAGGACGTCTCGCCCCGGGGCGGCCCGGCCGGGTTCGCCCGGGTCCTCGACGACCGACGGCTCGTGCTCCCCGACCTCAACGGCAACAACCGCCTCGACACCCTCGAGAACATCATCCACAGCCCCCGGATCGCTCTGCTGTTCATCATCCCCGGCCTGGGCGAGACGCTGCGGATGAACGGGCGGGCCTGGGTCACCGTCGACGACGACATCCTCGACGGGTTCACCGATCAGTTCCGACGCCCCGCCTCGGCCATCGGGGTCGAGGTGGCCGAGGCCTACATCCACTGCGCCAAGGCCTTCACCCGGGGGGCGATGTGGGAGCCCGACCAGTGGCCGTCGACCGACGAGCGTCCGTCAGTGGGTCAGATCCTGGTCGACCACACCGGCGCCGCCGGCACGGTGACGGCCGAGCAGGTCGAGGCGTCGCTGGCCGACAGCTACGCCGCCGATCTGGCCGCCGATCTGGCCGCCGATCGCCCCGAAGGCTGAACCCGGGGCCGCCACCCCGGCGCCCGGCACCCCCTTCGACCCGGCACCCCGTTCGGCCGGGCCCCGGTCCGGAACCCGGGCCCCGCCCGGTTCGGGCCCCGCCGCCCGACCCGGTTCGATCGTCGTGGCCGGTGTGCCTATGGTGGGGCCCTCTATCCGAGCGTCGGTACGGTTTCGGCCCCGACGGTTCGGGTCCGGCACGTCACACACCAGGAGTCAGACATGCGGTTCGAGGGCAAGCGGGTCGTCGTCACCGGCGGGGCCAACGGCTTCGGCAAGGCCATCTGTGAAGGCTTCGCCCGAGAGGGGGCCAAGGTCATGGTCACCGACATCGACGGCGAGGCGGCGGCCGAACTCGCCGGCGGGCTGGAGGGGGCGCTGTCGTTCCCGCTCGACGTGGGCGAGGAGGAGCCCCATGCCGAACTGGCCCAGCGCATGGCCGACGAGTGGGGTGGCATCGACGTGGTGGCCACCAACGCCGGGCTGCCGCACCGCGGCGGCTACCTGACCCGGGTCAGCACCGAGGACTTCGACCGCATGTGGACCATCAACGTCCGTAGCGTCTACTTCGCCGCCAAGTACTTCACCCCCCACATGGGCGAGGGCTCGTCGATCACCTCCACCGCCTCGATCGGTGGCCGCCGACCCCGGGTCGGTCTCACGCCCTACAACGCCTCCAAGGCCGCCGTCATCACCCTGACCAAGGGTCTGGCCGCCGAGTTGGCGCCCAAGATCCGGGTCAACTGCGTGGCCCCCGTCTCGGCTCCCACCGGGTTCGACCTCGTGGCCGGGGGCGGTGTCGAGCTGAGCGAGGAGGTGAACCAGCGGGTGATCGCCGGCATCCCGATGGGGCGGCGGGCCGTGCCGACCGATGTGGCCAACGCCATCATGTTCCTGGCCTCCGATGAGGCCGAGTTCCTGACCGGCGTGTGCCTCGACGTCGACGGCGGGCGCTCCATCTCCTGACCCCTCCTCGTGGGGTGACGCCCGTTCTCGGCCGGGGTCCCGGCTGGCCTGGGAGGCCTGGGGGGCCTGGGGAAAGGCGGCGTTCAGATGCATGTAACATTCGCGGAGTTCCCCGACCTGGTACCACAAGCTACGGTCGCGGAACGGCAGATCTGCCTGCGAGGACGGCGTGACCAGCATCAGCACCACCACATCGACGGCCCCCACGGCGGGCACCGCCTTGGCCTTCCACGAGCTCGGCATGGTTTTCCCCGACGGGACCGAGGCCCTGCGCGAGGTCTCGTTCTCGGTCGACCGGGGTGAGTTCGTCACCGTCGTCGGCCCCTCGGGCTGTGGCAAGTCGACCCTGCTGAAGATCGCCTCCGGCCTGCTCACCCAGACCTCGGGAACGGTGGCCGTCGATCGCGAACGCATCGGCTACGTCTTCCAGGACGCCACCCTCCTCCAGTGGCGGACCGTCCAGGGCAACGTCGAGTTGCTCGGGGAACTCCACAACATCCCCAGGGCCGAGCGCCGTCGGCTGGCCGCCGAAGCCATCGAACTGGTCGGGCTCTCGGGCTTCGAGAACCACTACCCGAAGTCGCTGTCTGGCGGTATGCGGATGCGGGCCTCCCTGGCCCGGACCCTCACCCTGCGGCCACCGGTGTTCCTGTTCGACGAGCCCTTCGGCGCCGTCGACGAGATCACCCGGGAGCACCTGAACGACGAGACCCAGCTCCTGTTCCAGCGGGAGGGGTTCGCCGGGCTCTTCATCACCCACTCGATCTCCGAGGCGGTGTTCATGAGCACCCGGGTGCTGGTCATGTCGGCCCGACCGGGCCGGATCGTGGCCACCTTCGACGTGCCCTTCGAGTATCCCCGCCCGCCCGAGCTCCGGTTCCATCCCGACTTCGCCGCACTGAGCGGGGAGGTTTCCCAGGCCCTGCGAGGAGGCCACTCGTGACCACCGAGCTGACCGATACCGAAACGGGCCCCGGCGTCGCCCCGGCCGACGGCTCGGGTCGGACCGACACCGTGGCCGACACGATGGAGGCCGGGGCCTCGTCCCCGGTCGGCGCCGCCCCCGTGGTGGGGGCCTATCGGGTCAAGAGCCGGGGCCGCGAGTTGGCCGAGCAGATCCTGCCTCCGATCCTGGTCGGAGCCGGGTTCCTGGGCTTGTGGTATGCGGTCACCTACCTGATCCTCGATCCGGCCCGCCGCTTCCTGCTTCGGCCCCCGCACCAGGTCGTCGAGGTCGGCTTCCTCGACTGGGGTAACTTCTCCGAGATCCTCCTGGCCCTGTGGTCGAGTACCCGGGTGGCCATGATCGGCCTCGCCATCTCGATCCTGATCGGGTTCGCCCTGGCCATGGTCATGAGTCAGGCCAAGGTCATCGAACGGGGCATCTTCCCGTTCATGGTCGTCCTCCAGGCCATCCCGATCCTGTCCATCGTGCCCCTCATCTCGTTCTGGGTCGGGACGGGGCAGTCGGCCCGGATCCTGGTCTGCGTGATCATCTCGCTGTTCCCGATCATCGTGAACACGCTGTTCGGTCTGCAGTCGGCCGATCGGGGCCTGCACGACCTCTTCACCCTGCACAACGCCGGACGGGTGACCCGGCTCCGCAAGCTGATGCTGCCGGCGGCCATGCCCGCCATCTTCGCCGGCCTGCGCATCTCGGCCGGACTGTCGGTGATCGGCGCCATCGTCGGTGACTTCTTCTTCGGCAAGGGCGACGTCGGCATCGGACAGCGCATCCAACGCTACGCCAACCAGCTCCAGGGCGAGGAGCTGCTGGCCGCCGTCATCATGTCGTCGGCGCTGGGCGTCGCCGTCTTCCTGATCTTCGGTTGGATCCAGAACCTGGCCATCGGCCGGTGGCACGACACCGGCTCGGGCGGCTCGTAGGGCGAGCCCGACCGTGGACGGGCGACGGCGGCTGTGTGGTGGTCGTCGTGGCCCAGAACACCTCACCACAAGGGAGAGCAACGACCATGACGAAGTGGACCCGACTGTGGGCCCTGTTGTTGGCCTTCGGTCTCGTGGCCGCCGCCTGCGGTGGCGACGACGACACCGAGGACGACGCCGGAGCCGAGGACACCTCCACCGAGGCGACCGCAGCAGACGACTCCGACAGCGACGAGGAACCGGCCGACGACGAACCGGCCGAGGACCCCGACACCGAAGAGGCGGCGGCCGGCTTGGCCGACGTCTGCCCCAGCCCCCTGGTCATCCAGACCGACTGGTTTGCCGAGTCCGAGCACGGCGCCCTGTATGAGCTGATCGGTGAGGGCTACACCGTCGACTCCGACAACCTGGTCGTCACCGGCCCCGGTCAGCTCGGGGGCGAACCCCTGGGTATCGACATCGAGGTGCGCTCCGGTGGTCCCGCCATCGGCTTCGCCGCCCCCCGGGTCCAGATGTACACCGACGACTCGATCCACCTCGGCTACACCACGACCGACAGCCAGGCCACGGCCTGGGAGGACCTGCCCCTCATCTCGGTGATGGCTCCGCTGGAGATCAACCCCCAGATCGTGATGTGGGACGCCGACACCTACCCCGAGATCGAGACCCTGGCCGACGTCGGTGAGGCCGGGATCACCATCAACCTGTTCGGCACCGACGGCTTCGCCGCGGCCTTCGTGGCCCAGGGCATCTGGAGCGAGGACCAGCTCGACCCGTCCTACGACGGTTCGCCGGCCCGCTTCATCGCCGAGGGCGACATCGCCCAGCAGGGCTTCGCCTCGGCCGAGCCCTTCAACTACGAGTTCGTGTTCGAGGAGTACGGCAAGGCCCCGTCCTTCGAGCTGCTGCACGACGCCGGCTGGCAGGTCTACTCCCAGACCATCGGGGTCAAGCCCGATGACCTGGAGAGCATGAGCCCCTGCCTGGAGCTGTTCATCCCCACCCTGCAGCAGGCCGTCGTCGACTTCGCCAACGACCCGGCCCGGGCCAACGCCGTGATCGTCGACGCCGTCGAGCAGTTCGACTCGTTCTGGGTCTACTCGGCCGACCTGGCCGCCTGGTCGGTCGACAAGCAGCTGGAGCTGGGCCTCATCGGCAACGGCCCCGACTCGACCGTGGGCAACATGGAGGCCGGCCGGATCCAGGCCATCCTCGACGCCCAGCGTGAGGCCGGTATCGAGATCCCCGAGGATCTGACGGCCGAGGACATGTTCACCAACGAGTTCATCGACGAGTCCATCGGGCTCTGATTCGCACGCTGATCGTGGGCCGGTCGTGAGACCGGCCCACGACGGCATCGGAACGAACCGGGGCCTGCGTCCACCACGGGCGCCGGCCCCGGCCGTTTTGCCACACTGGCTGCATGACGAACGGCGTGGTGGATGACGGACGGGCCTACGGGCGCCCCACGGGCGAGTGGGACCAGGACCTGGTCCGGGTCGGTGCGGGTACACCGTCGGGCGAGCTGCTCCGCCGCTACTGGCACGCCGTCGCCCCCTCGTCCGAAGCCACCAGCCGGCCCCGGGAGGTCCGGGTCCTGGGCGAGGACCTGATCCTGTACCGGGACACCTCGGGCACCCCGGGCCTCCTCGAACCCCGCTGTTGCCATCGGGGCACCACCCTCTACTTCGGGCGGGTCGAGGCCGACGGCATCCGGTGCCCGTACCACGGTTGGTTGTTCGCCGCCGACGGGCAGTGCCTCGACCAGCCGTGTGAGCCCGATCGGGGCCGCAACAAGGCCCGCTACCGCCAGCCGTGGTACCCGGTGGTGGAGTACCACGGCCTGATCTTCGCCTACCTCGGACCGGCCGACCGTCAGCCCGTCTTCCCCCGCTACGACATTCTCGACGACGGCCTCGATCCCGACACCGAGGAGGTGGTGGTGGTCGACCACTTCGCCTTCGGTGGTCCGTCGGTGGCGCCGTGCAACTGGTTCCAGACGCATGAGAACGTGATGGACCCGTACCACGTGTTCATCCTCCACAACGCCATCAGCGGCGCCCAGTTCAACGCCGACCTGAGCATCTGGCCCGAGGTGGCCTGGCAGCGCAACGAGTCCGGTGTCACCTCGACCCAGGATCGGGTCCTGCCCGACGGCACCATCCTCCACCGGGTGACCGAGACCCGGATGCCCACGGTGCGGGTGATCGCCACGCCGACGCTGTCGGTCACCGGGCGGACCAACAACCTGTCGTGGGCGCTTCCCATCGACGACACCCACACCCGGGTCTTCGCCCTGGTTCGCAAGCCCCGGGACGGCGAGGCCCAGGGCATGGCCCGCTACGCCGGTGACAAGAGCTGGTTCGATCTCACCGAGGAGGAGCATCAGCGCTATCCCGGTGACTACGAGACCCAGGTCGGTCAGGGGCCGATCACCCGCCACTCGGTCGAGCGGCTGTCGTCGTCGGACGTCGGGGTGTCGATGGTGCGTCGCCAGTTCAAGGAGCAGGTGCGGGCGGTGGCCGAGGGTGGCGATCCCGTCGGGGTGTTCTTCGACGAGGCGGACGCCAACCAGTCGGTCATCGCCGGGAACTACCTCATCGGGCCCGACACCGACCTGTCGACCATCCCGCTGTCGGAGACGCTGGCCTCGGTCCGAGGCACCTGAGCCGCCCGCCGGGCGCGCCGTGACCCCGGGCCAGGCCGGTGGCTCGGGGTCACGGGATGAGTCGATCGGGCCGTGGGGCTCGTCGGCTCAGTAGTCGAAGACGAGGGCGCCACCCTCGGTGTAGGCCAGCACGGCGGGAACACCGGCCACCTCAGCACCCGCCAGATCTCGGCGAAAGTGGCCGCCTTGTCGGGGCACAGGTTGATGACCCCGTTGGCGATGACGACGTCGGCCCAGCCGTCGCTCACGGGGAGGTCTTCGAGGAAGCCCTCGCAGAACTCGACGTTGGTGGTGCCCATGGCCCTGGCCGTGGCGCGGCCTTGGTCAGCATGGCCGGGGTCATGTCGACGCCGACGACGCCGACGACGCCGACGACGTAGCGGCAGCGCTCGGCGATGGCCCGACCGGTGCGGAAGATGCCGCACAGTCCGGGAAGGATCGCGGGAAGGATCGCGGGAAGGACCGCTGACCGCCGGTTCCCGGACCGGTCAGGGTCGGTGGACGACCAGCTGCTGATCGGCCGAGGCCACCAGACGACCGCGGTGGAAGACCCGGCGCGAACGGGGGGCGTCGGCCACGGCACCGCGGACCGAGGGGGCGTCGATGGCGACGAGGTCGGCCACGGCCCCCACCTCGACCCCGGCCGGGGCCAGACCGAGCGCCCGGCGCACATTGGTCGACACCAGCTCGTAGGACTCCTCGGGCGAGCGATGCCCGGCCATCACCATGAGGGCCGCCGTCTCCAGGGGGTCGGACCGACCGACCAGGTTGAACGGGTCCTGCACGTTGTCGGCTCCGGCCGCCACCAGCGCGCCATGCTCGACCAGGGTGGCCACCGCCGTCAGGCCCCGAGGGGTGGCGGTCGGATCGTCACGCCCCTGGAGGAACAGGTTGGTCTGGGGGAGGGGGAACACGGCGATCCCGGCCTCGGCCACCAGGGCCGACACCTCGGCCTGCACGGCCGGGGTCTGCATGCCCAGGGTGACGCAGTGCCCGGCCCCGGCCGGGCGACCCCGCCAGGAGAAGCCGGTGTCGAGGATCTGACGGGCGTAGTCCCGGAGGGTCAGGATCGACGGGTCGAGCAACTCGTCGACGTGGAGATCGACCCCGGCCCCGGCCTCGGTGGCGGCGGCCAGGGCGTTGGCGATGAGGCCCGGCCCGTCGGGGTCGAGGTGGGGGCAGCCGCCGACCAGGTCGACGCCGAGTTCCAGGGCGGCGGCCAACGCCTTCCGGTTGGGGGCGGCGTCCGGTCCCGACATCGGGCTGCTGGTCAGCGCCACCGTCTGGACCTGCATGAGGCCGTCGAAGGCGGCGGCCGCCGCCTGGACCGCCTCCAGGGCCGTCGTTCCGTTCGACGGGGTGACGTTGACATGGGTCCGCACGGCGGTGACGCCGTTGACCAGCAGCTGCTCCAGGGCCGTCGTGGCCCGGGCCACCATGCCCTCGGGCGTGATCCGCCCGGCCTGGGCCGCTCCGATCCAGGCGTCGATGGCGCCCAACAGATCGCCCTTGGGGTTGGGCACCAGCTCGGCCGTCAGCGCCTTGTCGAGGTGGGCGTGGGGTTCGGCCATGGCCGCCAGCACGAGCCAACCGGCCAGATCGTGCTCGGTGGCCGCCGGACCGCTCCTCGCCCGGCCCGATCCGCTTCCGCCTCCCGCTCCGGCCCCGCCGTCGGCGGCAGCACCGTCGGCCGCGTCCACGGTGGCTCCCTCGCCTCCCGGCCCTGCGTCGGTGACGGAACCGACGATGCCGTCGTCGTCGACGGTGATGTCGACCAGGCGGCCGTCGGGTAGGCGTCCGTTGCGGAGGATGGTGGTCACCGGGGGGCTCCAGGGGTCAAGGGGGTGCGGGCGCCCGGACCGTCGGCGGCTGCCGGTCCGGAGTCAGGATCGGGGTGAGGATCGGAGTCAGGATCGGGGTCGGCGCCGAGCCAGTGGTCGACGAGATGCCCGACCCAGGCCGCCCAGGCCGGTTCCGACTGGGCGCCGAGGGCCAGCAGTTGCCGACGGCTCTGGGCGCCGGGTCGATTGCGGGTGAGCGTGTTGCCCTCCCACCAGCCGGCCAACATGTCGAGGCGGGCGTCGGGATGGAACTGGAGGCCCAGGGCCCGGGGACCGAGGGCGAACGCCTGGTACTCGAACCGGTCACTGCGGGCCAGGTGCACGGCGTCGGGCGGAAGCGAGGCCAACCCCTCGTAGTGCGACTGGAACACCGTGGTCGGCTCGGGGAACAACGTCCGCCCGGCCTCGGTCGCCTCGATCGGGTGGAACCCGAACTCGCACATCCCGTCGACCCGCTCGACCGTGGTGGCCCCGAAGGCGGCGGCCAGCACCTGGCCTCCCAGGCACAACCCCAGATAAGGGATCCCCTCCTCGACCGCCCGGGCCGCCAGGTCGATCTCGGCCCGGACGAACGGCAGCTCGTCGGCCTGCCACACACTGACCGGGCCCCCGTTGACGACGACGGCGTCGGCCTCACCGATCGGGGGCAGCGGATCTCCCACGGCCGGGCAGTGATCGGTGACCGTGTGGCCCCGGGCCCGGAGCACGTCGCTCACCCGGGACTCGGTCCAGCTCGGATCGTGGATGATGTTGACGACGCGCACCGCCAGCCCCCGGCCTCAGACGTCGAGCCGGCGGGTGGGGCCCTCGGCCGGATCGACGTAGGGCTCGGCCGGGCTCTCCCGCCGCTCGGTCACGAAGTCTCCGGCTGTCACCGGGGGGTAGTGGAGAGGGTGCTCGGCGCTGATGCAGCTGGGGATGGTCTCGACCACGGTGTCGTGCGACGGGTTGACGAAAAGGGGGATCGAGTAGCGCTCACCGCGAGGTGGGCCGACCACCCGGTGCGGCGTCGAGCGGTAGCGGTCGTTGGTCCACCGCGCCAGCAGGTCACCCAGGTTGACCACCAACGATCCCGCCGGGGCGTCCACCGGCACCCAGCCCCGGTCGACGGGCCGGACCTCGAGGCCGGGCACACCGTCGGTGGCCAGCAGGGTGAGCGCCCCGTAGTCGGTGTGGGGCGTCGTCGGTACGGGCAGGGCGCCGTCGGGCCCGGGCTCGACCGGGGGGTAGCGGAGGAAGCGGAGCTTGCAATCGGGTTCGGTCAGGTACCGGTCGAAGTAGTGGGCCTCGCTGCCGAGGGCGGTGGCCATGGCCGCCAGCAGTCGCCGGGACAGGTCCACGGCCCCGGCCTGGTACCGCTCGATCGTCTCCTGGAACCCGTCGAGCCGACCCGGGACCGTCGCCGACGGCGCGGAGGGGTCGCCGTCGTTCCGGCCGACCGGGAGGTCGAGATACTCGGTGCCGGTGGAGGCCCGTCCGGCGGCCAGGGCCTCGTCGGTGGCCGTGGACACATGGGGGACGTAGCCGAAGCCACCGTCGCGGCCGATGGTCTCCTTCTCGGTCTGGGGCCGGGCGAAGAAGGCCCGGCCCAGGACCAACAGTCGGTCGAGCTCGTCCTCCAGGCCGTGGCCGGTCACCACGAAGAAGCCGATGTCGACACAGGCGCGGTCGATGGTGGCGACCACGGCCGGATCGAGCGGTCCAACACCCTGCGCCGACAGATCGATGACAGGTGGGGAGGCGACGTCCGGCATGGTTCCGATGATGGCCGACGGCCGCCCGCAGGGCCACCGGCTCGGCCGTCACTCGGCTGTCGCGCGGCCCCCGGCTCGACCCCCGGCCGGGCCGCCCACAGCCGCCACCGGGTCTGATCGGGGCCATTGCCCACGACTATCCTCACCCCCCACCGGCCCGTCGGGGTCGGCCCAGCGAGAGCGAGACCATGACCGACATCGTCGACCTGCGCACCTACATCGACGCCCTGGCCGGGGCCGGGCAGCTGGCCCGCATCGACCAGCCTGTGTCGCTCCACCACGAACTGGCCGACGTGGCCGCCAACCTGGCCCGAGGCGACGTCGGGGCCGGGCTGTTCACCAAGCCGGTAGCCGCCGACGGCTCACGGCCCGACGGCGTCGAGGCGGCCATGGCGCCCTGGCCTATCTTCTGCGGCAGCGTCACCTCGCATCGTCGGGCCGCCGTGGCCCTCGGTTGCGAGCCGGGCGAGGTCATCGACGTCATGGCCCGGGTCCTCGATCCGGCCAACGGCATCCCCCCGGTGCGCGTCGAGGGGGCCCCGTGGCAGGCCAACGTCATCACCGGCGACGACGTCGACATCGGCCTGCTGCCCATCCCCATCCACAGCCGGGGCGACGGCGGGGCCTTCATCACCGGCGCGGTCACGGTGGCCAAGGACCCGATCTCGGGCCGGGGCAACCTGGGCTACAACCGGATGCTGGCGCTCGGCCGCAACCGCTTCGGGTTCAACGTCAACGAATGGCGCGACGTCGGCACGTTCTGGAAGTCACGGGAGGATCCCGACGCGCCCTTCCCCATCGCCCTGGCCATCGGACTCGACCCGGCCCTGATGATCGCCGCCGGGGTCAAGACCCCGGTCGACGAGATGCTGATCGCCGGCGCCATCCGCAACCGGGGGATCGAGGTGTGTCGGGGCACCACGGTCGACGTCGACATCCCGGCGGCGGCCGAGGTCGTGGTCGAAGGCCTGTTGCACCCCACGGTCCGGGAGCTGGAGGGGCCCCTGGCCGAATTCCACGGCTACCACGGCGAGCCCTGGAACAGCCCCACCTTCGAGGTCACGGCCATCGCCTGGCGGGACGATCCGGTGTATCAGACGATCATTCCCGGCTGGTACGAACACATCTACCTGGGCAACGTGTTGCCCCGGGAGCCCCTGCTGCGCCGCTTCGTCCGCCATCTGGTACCCGAGGCCGAGGTCCACATCCCGCCCTACGGCAACGGGTTCCTGGCCGTGATCCGTATCGAGCGCGACAACCCCGGCACCCCCAAGAACCTGGCCATGGCGGCCATGGCCGCCCACATCAACATCCGCAACGTGATCGTGGTCGATCGCGACATCGACTTCCACGAGCCGGCCGAAGTCCAGTGGGCCCTGACCAATCGGGTCCACTGGCTGGACGACGTGTTCACGGTCCCCGGGGCCCAGGGCCACGAGATGGACCCCACGGCCGATCAGCGCGGCGTCGGAACCAAGGTCGGCATCGACGCCACCTACAAACGGGAGCGGCGGGAGTACGGCGAGCGGGTGGCCTACCCGACCATCGACCTCGGCCCCTACCTCCGGTGACCGGCCAGCGCCGCCGGGTCGTGGTCGCCATCACCGGCGCCAGCGGCCCCGTCTACGGCATCCGGGCCCTGGAACTGCTGGCCGAGGTGGGCGACGTCGAGACCCACCTCATACTCACCGGCCCGGCCCGGACCACCATCGCAACCGAGACCGACACGCCCGTGGCCGAGGTCGAGGCCCTGGCCGACGAGGTCCACGCCTCCCGGGACATCTCGGCCGCCATCGCCTCGGGCTCGTTCCGCACGGCCGGGATGGTCGTCGCTCCGTGCTCGATCAAGACGCTGTCGGCCGTCGCCACCTCGTATTCGGCCGACCTCGTGGCCCGCGCCGCCGACGTGACCCTGAAGGAGCGGCGACCGCTGGTGTTGATGGTGCGGGAGACGCCGTTCCACCTCGGGCATCTTCGACTCATGACCCAGGCGGCCGAGATCGGGGCCATCATCCACCCGCCGGTGCCCGCCTTCTACAACCGCCCGACCTCGATCGATGACCAGGTCACCCATTCGGTGGTGCGGGCCCTGGAACACCTCGGGATCGAAGCCGGCCACACCGAACGCTGGCACGGCGGTTGACCGGAGCCCGGCGGCCCGGGCGACGGGGTCGAGACCTCAGAACTCCTCGAGGCCGGGGAGTTGATCGTTGGACCAGATCTTGCGCCGGAATCGGGGATTCTTGGACGACATGTCGATCTGGTAGAGCGACTCGGTGGTGGGCCGGGCCAGGCCCAGGATCGGGCTCAGGTTGAGGGCGAGCCACGTCTCGATCTTCAGGACGACCATCTTCTTGCGCAGACGCCCCTGCACGTCGCGATTGAGCACCGTGGGCATGGTGTTCAGGGTCAGAATCTCGTCGATGGCGGGATCGGCCATCTTCTCCCGTCCCTCGCCGCTGGCGTAGAAGTGGGTCACGGCGAAGACGATCTTGTTCGGCTTCGCCTCCTTCAGGAACCGGCACGACTGGACCACGGTCGAACCGGTGCGGACCATGTCGTCGAACAGCACGACGTCGGCCCCGTTGATCTCGTCGATCGAGGTGTCACTCTCGGGGTCGAGGGTGATCTCGACGCTGCGTTCGCCGGTCCGCTTCTTGGACAGCGTGACCAGCCGGGCCTCGGGCAGGTTGAGCGTCTTGAGCATCCCCTTGACGAAGTCGCGGGCCCCCTGATCCGGGGCGCACAGGACGAGGCCCTCGCCGTTGGTGCCGTACTCCACGACGTTGGATTGCTGAAGATAGTCGGCGTAGATCTCGTTCGGGATCAGGTTGTGGAACCGGCCTTCGAACACCTCGTTGAACTCGGCCTGGACCGACACCGAGTGGTTGTGCACCGTCAGGACCCGGTCCACACCGGCCAGGGCCAGCATCTGGGCGTAGAGGCGAGCCGAGAACGGCTGGCCGTCGAACTTCTTGCGGTCGGCCTGATCGCGGATGAAGGCGGTCCGGCCCTGATCCTCGCTCGGCCCGCGGTCCTGGGCGCTGTAGTAGAGGTCCGGCTCGACCAGGACCACGTGCTCGGCCCCGTTGTCCTTGGCCGCCCGGGCGATCAGCAGGTTCCGCATCGCCAGGTTGTTGCGGCTCATGGTCAGGCTCGACGTGCTGACGATGACCACCGTCTTGCCGACGAGTTGCTCGCCGATGGCCGATAGGTCGTGCTCGTCGTTGATGAACCGGGGGCAGAACTCGCTGTTGGCGAACACCTTCATGCTGATGAGATCAGCGATGTCCTCGGTCTGGCCCAGGAGATAGGCGACATCGATGGCGAACGGATCCTCGGAGAAGTTCCCGACGACGACGACATCGGCCGAACTGGTCGCAACAGACATCCAACCGTGCTCCCCCGTGCTGGGCTCAACCTCCTTTGTAGCCGAAGCCGGCAACCGACACCCGAATGTTCGACCGGTTGTCTAGCCCCGCACCATGGTGGCCGCCCGCTCGATCAACTCGTCGGCCCCGTCCACCGAGGCCAGGGGCAGCTGGAACTCGTCGAGGTCGTTGTCGGCCAGGAGGCGCCGGAGCTCGGCCCCGCAGGCGTCGGCCTCGCCGGCGATCACGAACTGCGTCACCCAGTCGGGTTCGATCAGGTGGGCGGCCGCCGGTGGACCCCCGTCGGCCAGCGCCGACCGCAGGGCCCGGATCCGGCTGGGGCCGAGCCCGAGGCGTTCGGCCACCTCGGGCGGGGAGTCGACCAGCCGGAACGTCAGCTGCTCCCGGGCCCGGGCCAGACCCTCGTCGGTCGTGACCACCATCGTCGAATAGGCGATACGAAACGGCCGATCGCCGGCGCCGGCCCGCAGGGCGGCAACGTGGGCCCCCAGCAGATCCTTGTGGACGTAGCTCAGATTGAACCCGTCGGCCAGGGCCGCGCCCAGGGCCGTCATCCGCCGACCTCGACCGGCGAGGACGATCTCGATCCCGGGGCGGCCGTAGGGCAGGGAGGCGCCCCGGAACCGGACCGGTCCCTCGTCGGCGTCGACCCGGTCCCCGGCGAACAGGGCCCGAACGGCGCGCACCGTGGCCTCCACCGCGGTGACCGGCCGGTGCCGGTCGATCCCCAACGGCCCCAGGGTCAGGGCGCCACCGGCCCCCAGGCCGAGGGCGGCCCGCCCGCCACTCAGCTCATCGAGGGTGGCGATGGCCGACGCCGTGGCCCCAGGATGGCGGACGAAGGGGTTGGTGATCCCGGGCCCCAGTCCGAGCCGCTCGGTCCGCTGGGCCACCGCGGCGAGGGTCACGTGCACGTCGCGGGTGTGCATCCCCTCGTCGTAGACCCAACACCGCGCCGCCCCCACCGACTCGGCCAGTGCCGCCAATTCGGCCACCCGGGCCGGAGGGCCGTCGGGCATGAGGTTCACGGCCAGGGGCAGCTGGGCGACCATCCCCGGATGCTAGGCGCAGACCCGCCGCTCGGACCCGGGGGACCCCGCCACCTGGTCGGGCCGCGCCGGTGCCGCCACCGGGCGCCACCGCCGCTCAGGCCGGGATGGGGCTCCGGTCCCGGCGGCCCCCCAACACGTCCCTGGCCACGGCGGCGGCGGTGTTGCGTCCGGCCGCCCCGAACACCCCGGCCCCCGGGAACGTGCCCGCCCCCGACAGATACAGGCCCTGGATGGGCGACCGGTAGCGCGTCAGTTCGCGTTGCCGACCCAGGCGACCCAGCAGTGCGCTCAGGGGCGAGCCGCTGTAGGAGGGGGTGTGGCCCCGATGCATGGAGAACTCCCGCTCGTAGCGGTCGGGGGTCATGACCCGCCACCGGTCGATGTCGTCCCGGGCCCCGGGCTCGAAGAAGGAGGCCCACAGGTCGAGCCACCGCTCGGGTTCGGGGGATCCGGGCCAACCGCCCTGGAGGGCGTAGGGGGTGAACAACACCTCGACGCTGACCACGTGGTGGCCGTCGTCCGTCCGCAGCGTCGGGTCCAGCACCGAGGGGACGTTGGCCAGGATGGTGGGACGGGCCGCCACCCGGCCCTCGGTCCGGCCCCGGTGGGCGTCGGCCAGGTCGTCGGGCCCGGGGGCGACCACCATGGTCGGGGCCACGGGGTCGAGTCCGGGGTGACGCGCGGTCAGCGCGGCCTCGGCCAGCAGCCGGGGCACGGCGGTGGTCACGGCGTCGACCTTCGACTCGTAACCGTCGAGCACGGGACGGACCCGCCACCGGTCGACCAGGCGCCGGGCCGCCGGCGGTACCTCGTCGATCCAGTCGACGAAGACCCGTTGCGGGTCGCACGCTGCGACCACGATCGGCGCCCGGAGCCGGGTCCCGTCGGTCAGGGTCACGCCGTCGACGCGCCCTCCGGTCACCGTCAGCCCCTCGACCCGGGCGCCGCACCGGACCGCGCCCCCGGCGCCCTCGAACGAGGCCCGCACGGCGTCGGTGAGGGCCCCGCTGCCCCCCTGGGGCCGGCCGGTGCGCACCAGATGGCGGGTGGCGTAGCCGAGGGCGGCCAGCCCCGTCCCCGGGGCCCACGGTGGCACGCCCCACACGGTGGGGCCGGTGGCGGCCAGCGGGGTGGTCAGGCGCCAGTCGTCGAAGTAGGGGGCCAGGACGTCGTCCATGCTCAACCGGGCCCAGCGGAGCAGGCGGGCCATGGCCCCCGTCCGATGCCGTAGCGCCCGCCGGGCCAGGCGTGGCGTCGACGGGGCCGTCCGGGCCATGTCGAGCACCAGGCGGGCCACCGGCAGGGCGTCGGCCAGATATCGGCGATAGCCCTCGACCTGGTCGGGGTAGGCGGCCTGGAGGGCCTCCAACTGACGCTCGGGCTCGTGGAAGGCGGGCCACGGCTCGGCCCGGTCCTGATCGTGGTAGAGGTTGATGAGCGAGGCGTCGGCTTCCAGGTACCGCAGCCCCCGCGCCGTCAGCTCCAACTCCTCGATCACGGGCAGGGCCCGGATCATGGTGTGGTCGCAGTTGCAGATGTTGAACCGGGCCCCCAGGTCCGACACCGTCGAAGCGCACCCGCCAACGTCGTCCCGGGCCTCGACCAGGAGGGTGTCGATCCCGGTCCGGGCCAGGTAGGCGGCGCAGATCAGACCGTTGTGGCCACCGCCCACGACGATGACGGTGGCGTCGGCGCCGTCACCCCCGACGCCGCCTGCACCGCCCCCGACGCTCACGCCCATTCCGGCTCGAACGCGTCGGCTCCGGTGTCGATGTAGCGGGTGTGGGTGACGACCTGGCCGCCCTCGACCAGGTGAAGCTGATAGCCGCGGGGATCCAGGATCAGGTTGGGCTTGGTCCGCCCGTCCAGGTCGAGGGCCACGTGGTGCACGGTCGACGGGCACACCGACGTCGTCACCCCGGCCACGGTGGCCGTGACCGGCCGGTGGATGTGACCGCAGACGATGCGGATCACGGTCGACTGGTGACGACCGATCACCTGGACCAACTCGTCCAGGCGGTCGAAACCCGAGGCGTCCATCCACGAGATGCCGGTGGCGAACGGCGGATGGTGCAGGGCCAGCACCACCGGCTCGGTCGAGGCGGCCAGGGTGGCCTCGAGCCAGCCCAGGCGGGAGTCGTCGACCGCACCACCCTCGGCCCCCGGGGTCGTGGTGTCGAGGCCCACGATGCGGTTCCCCTCGACCACCGTCGACCAACTGGCGTGCTCCGCTTCGACCCACGGCATGGCGGGGAAGGTCCGGCGCATGAGATCGCGGTCATCGTGGTTGCCGACCAGGGGGAGGAACGGCATCTCCAGCGGGGCCACGAGGGCGGCCAGCTGCTCGTACTGACCCGGGCGCTCCCAGTTGACCAGGTCGCCGGTACCCACGACGGCGGCCGGCCGGGGGTCCTCGGCGTTCAGGGCGGCCACGGTCTCGGCCAGCAGCGAGTTGTTGTCGACCAGGCCGGTCTCATCCGGTTCCAGGACGTGGGTGTCGGTGATCTGGGCCAGCAGCACCCGCCGATTGTGACACGATCCGAACCGCCCTGCCCGGTCGCTCTACAGTGACTCGATGCGGTTTGGAGCGTTTCTGTTCGGCGGGGTGGAGATGGACGACGCGGGGGCCGGACCGCCCCTGGCCACCGACCGCCGGTACTCCAACGCCGAGATGTGGCGGGCCACCGAGCAGATCATCGACGCCGGTGTCACCGCCGACCGGCTCGGGTTCGACTCGTACTGGCTCACCGAGCACCACTTCCAGTTCGAGGGCTACGAGGTCATCCCCAACGGCATCCTGATCGGCGCCATCCTGGCCGAGCGGACCGAGCGCATCCGCATCGGCATGGCCTTCAACGTCGTGCCCCAGTGGCACCCGTTGAAGCTGGCCGAGGACTTCGCCACCCTGCACAACATCTCCGGCGGTCGGGCCATCCTCGGCGTCGGTCGGGGCACCGTCCCCCGGGAGTCGGAGAGCCTCGGCTCCAAGATCGGCAGCTTCGACAATCCCGATCAGCGGGCGGCCGACGAGTTCAACCGGACCCAGTTCGCCGAGGCCATGGAGGTCATCCAGCTCGCCCTCGACAACGAGACGTTCTCCTATCAGGGCGAGGTCTACCAGTTCCCGCCGCCCGGCATCCCCGATCGGGGCGGCTTCGTCGAGACCCTGACCCTGGTCCCCCGGCCCCTGTTTCCCTACGAGACCTGGCAGGCCATCACCTCGCCCCCGACGCTGGAGGCCGTGCCCGGCAACGGGTGGGGTGGCGTGTTCTGGAACAACCACCACTCGTTCGTCAAGGCCCGCTGGGAGCGCTTCGCCGAGGTCTACGCCGAGACCCACGGCCGCGACCTGGAGCGGGGCGAGAAACGGCAGCTGGTGCTCAGCGTGTGCATCGAGGACAGCCACGAGGAGGCGCTGGCCTCGGTGCGGGACGGGCACGACGAGTTCTGGAAGTTCCTCGGGCCCTACGGGTGGAGCAAGGGCTACATGGGGCCCGACGGCAAACCGGCGCCGCCCGGGCTGATCCCCACCCTCGAGGAGTCGATCGACAACAAGACGTGGCTGGTGGGTACGGCCGACGAGGTGGGGGAGCAGATCGAGTGGTACGACGAGCAGCTGGGCCTGGAGAACCTGCTGCTCTTCCCGGCCATGCCCGGCGACTCCTACGCCAAGGTCGACGAGCAGCTCCAACGGCTGTCGGAGGGCGTCATGGCGAAGGTCGGGGCCGACCGGTCCGGACCGGCGATCGCCGATCCGGCCCCGGCCCCGGCAACCGACGCCGTTCACTGAGGGCGCTCGGGTGTCGACCCTCGTCCTCCAGGTCCACCCGCTGACCGGCAGCTACAACGCCGCGCTGCTCGAGGCCGTGACCGACACCCTGACCACTGCCGGTCGGGCCCATCGCGTGGTCCGACTGGGCCAGGGCCAAACCCTCGATCCCGACGATCTGGTCGGGATCGGTCATCTCGTCGTGGTGGCCCCGACGTGGTGGGGGGCCATGCCGGCCCAGCTGCTGGCCTGGATCCAGGATCATCTGGCCCCCTGGATCGACGGCGAACCCCCGGACCGGCCGTCGCCCCTCCACACGGTGCAGCGCCTCAGCGTGGTCGCAACCCATGGCTCGTCGCGGTTCATCAACCGCCTCCAGGGCGAGCCCGGCCTGCACCTGTGGCGCCGGACGGTTCTGCCGCTGTGCGCCCCCGGGGCCCGCTTCGACTGGATCGCCCGCTACCAGCTCGACCGCATCGACGAGGCGGCCCGCGCCGCCTTCGTGGCCCGGGTCGGCGCGACCCTGGCCGCCCTCCCGGAACCGGAACCGGAACCGGGCCGGGCGTCGGCCTGAGCCGGGATCACCAGCGGCCCAGGGCGTGGGCCAGCCGCTGCTCGACGACGGGCGAGGCGCCGGCACCGGCCGGAACCGCCAACCGGGTCCGGCGGCAGAACCGGTGGCAGTTGAGCCGGAGGGTCCACAGGAGGATCCGGCGGCCGCCGTCGCGGTGGCGGACCGTGGTCCACCGGCCGTGGCGGGTGGTGGTCACGACGCCGATGCGCCGGATCCGGCGCAGGGCCGGCCGGACCCGGCCCTTGCGGTCGAAGGAGAACGCCACGCCCAACACCATCACCCGCTCCAGCCACCCTTTCAGCACCGCGGGCACGGTGAAGGTCACCGTCGGGTAGCAGAACAGGAGGGCATCGGCGGCGAGGACGGCCTCGGCCGCGGCCCGGGTCTCGTCCGACCGGAGTGGTTCGTCGGTCTCGTAGGCCGCCCGTTCGGGGCCCGACATCACCGTGGCGAATCCGTCGTCGACCAGGCGTCGAACCTCGACCTCGTGGCCCCGACCCCGGAGGACGGCCTCGGCCCGGTCGGTCAACACCCGGTCGGGGTCGTCGGGTCGGAAGGCGTCGATGAGCAGGACCCGCACACGGCGAGCGTAGTAGCGGGCCCGGAGCCTACGATCGCCCGAATGCAACGGCTCGGTCTCTACCTCCAGGACAAGCACCCACTGCCCTACGAGATCGAGGTGGCCCGCTACGCCGAAGAGAAGGGGTTCGCCGAGATCTGGCAGGCCGACACCCGCCTCGCCCGCGACTGCGTCGTCGTCATGAGCGCCCTGGTGGCCAACACCTCGCGCATCCGCATCGGCAGCGGGGTCCTGCCCATCTACACCCGCAACCCGGCCGTGATCGCCGCCACCTGGTCCACGATGTGGGAACTGGCCGGCCTCACCCCCGACGGTGACAGCCGGGTCCTGCTCGGCCTGGGGGCGTGGTGGGAACCGATCGCCTCCCGGGTCGGGGCCGGGCGACGCAAGCCGCTGCGGGCCATGCGGGAGAACGTGGAGGCCATCCGGGCCCTGTTCACCATGGAGGAGGTCAGCTACGAGGGCGAGTTCGTGCAGCTGGACCGGGTCCGCCTGGACGTGGCCTACGGCGACCCCACCCCCCGCGACATCCCGGTCTACATCGGCGCCACCGGCCCCCGGATGCTCGAGCTGACGGGCGAGATCGCCGACGGTGCCGTGCTCAACTACGTGGTCTCGACCGACTACATCCGAGCCGCCGTCGATCGCCTGGCCGTCGGGGCCGAACGGGCCGGTCGCGCCGTGGACGACGTCGACCGACCCGAGCTGCTGGTGTGCGCCCTGTCCGACCACGACCCCGACGAGGCCCTCCTGGTCGGCAAGTCGTTGGTGGCCTACTACCTGGGGACCGAGCCTCATCTGATGGCGGCCTCGGGGGCCGACCCCGATCTGGTGGACCGGGTCCAGGAGGTGGTGGGGTGGCCGGCCACCGAGGCCGACTACCGCAAGGCGGCCCACCTCATCCCCGACGATCTGTGCCGGAAGCTGATGGCGGTCGGCACCGCGGCCCAGTGCCGGGAGGCGGTGGCCGGCTACCTGGAGGCCGGTATCACCTGCCCCATCCTCTACCCGATCATGGACGACATCGGCTCGGTCATCGACGCCTTCGCCCACTGGGAGCCGTCGTGACCGCCTCTCCTCCGGTCGAGGTTCGCCTGCCCGACCGCCCCCGGGGCGGGCTGGTGATCGACGGGGCGGCCGTGGTGTGTGTCGACGAGGCCTTCACCGTCCACGATCCGGGCTGGGTCCACATCGTCGACGACCGGATCGAGGGCGTGGGCGCCGGCGCCGCCCCGAGCCACGTCCGCCGCTCGGTGGGCCGGGTGATCGACGCCGCCGGCTCGGCCGTCATGCCGGGCATGGTCAACGGCCACACCCACCTGTTCCAGACCTTCTTCCGCGGCCTGGCCGACGACAAGTCGCTCCTCGACTGGCTCCGGGACTGCATCTGGCCGGGCGCCGTCCACCTCGACGTGCGGTCGGCCCGCCTGGCCGCTCTCGTCGGCCTGGTCGAGAACCTGCGCACCGGAGCGACCACGGTCATCGACCATCAGTACGTGCATGTCGACGAAGGGATCGACGACGGCGTGTGCTCGGCCGCGGCCGATGTCGGCCTCCGGTTCCTGCTGGCCCGGGGATGGGCCGACCGCAACTACGCCCCCGGGCTGATGGAGTCGGCCGAGGTGGTGTTGGACCGGGCCGAGCGGGTGCGGGCCCGATGGGACGGCCACGACGCCGGTCGGATCCGCATTGAGCTGGCCCCCCTGATCCCCTGGGGCTGTTCCGACGATGCCATGCGGGCCACGGTGGCCCGGTCGCGCTCGTGGGGGGCCGGCACCCACATCCACTGCGCCGAGACGGCCGAGGAGGTCCAGCTCAGTCTGGACGAACGGGGCATCCGTCACGTGCCCTGGCTCGACGGACTCGGGGTACTGGGTCCGGACACCCAGTTGGCCCACAGCGTGTGGCTCGATGACGACGAACTCGACCTCATCGCCGAGCGGGGGGCCGTCGTCGTCCACTGTCCGGTGTCGAACATGTACCTGGCGTCGGGGGTGCCGCGCATCGCGGAGATGCGGGCCCGGGGTATCCCGGTGGCCCTGGCCAGCGACGGGCCCGGCTCCAACAATCGCCAGGACCTGTTCGAGGTCCTCAAGGCCACCGTGTTGCTGCAGAAGGTCCATCGGCTCGATCCGGTGGTGCTGCAACCCGAGGATGTGCTGGCCATGGCCTGCCGGGACGGGGCCCGGGCCGCCGGACTGGCCGACGAGATCGGCACCCTGGCCCCGGGCCTGGCCGCCGACCTGGTGGTCGTCGACCTCGACACCGTGTTCACCGCCCCCGTGCACCGCGTGCCCTCGGCCCTGGTCTACTGCGCCTCCCCGGCCCAGGTCACCCATGTGGTGGTGGCCGGTCGGCTGCTGCTCGACGACGGTGTCCCCACCATGGTCGACGAGGCGACGCTGCGCCGGGAGGCGGCCGCCTCGGCCGCAGCCGTGTTCCGTCGGGCCGGGATCGACAGCCGCCTGACCCGCCTACCGCCGACGGACTCCTGAGGCCCGCCCAGGCCGTCGCGGAGTCCGTCGCCCGGCGAGCGTCGGTGGTCGACCAGGTTGAGCCGAGGACGCAGGCTGCGACCCGCCGGTCGAGTCGGTTGAGAATTCGGGCGACGGCTGAGGGTGGGGCCGATAGCTTCTGGCCCGTGCGCCCGTTCGCCGAGTTGACACATCGGGGTCAGGTGGAGCGGCTGCGGCGGGCGGCCCGGGCGGGCCTGTCCGACTTCGGCCTTGATCCCGACGCATCGCTGCGGCTCCTCCTGTTGGGCTTCAACGCCACCTTCCGGGTCGACGATCCCAGCCACGGCCGATTCGCCCTGCGTATCAACCTCAACTCGCAGTTCGACCATGCCGGGGTGGTGGGCGAAGCGTCGTGGGTGTCGGCCCTGGCCGACGAAGGCGTCGTGGCCGTGCCCCGGCCCCGGCGCACCGTCGACGGGAGTCTCGTCGGCTCGGTCGCCGTGGCCGGCCTCGACCGGCCCCGGCCCTGCGTCGTGTACAGCTGGCTCGACGGGCCGGACGTTGGGCCATCGGCCACCCTGGCCCAGGTCCGCGCCCTTGGCCGCCTGGCCGGCCGACTGCATCGCCACGCCCGGACCTGGTCCCTCCCCGCCGGTGCCACCCGGGAGGTGTTCGACCGGATCCTGCTCGACAGCCCCGATCACCTGCGGTCCCTGCCGTCGACCGTGGCCGACGCCGACCAGCAGCGCATCCTGACCGAGGCCCTGGACGCGGTGGAGGCGATGGCCGGGCCCGTCCTGGCCCAGCCCTCGCACCTGATTCACGCCGACCTGCACGGGTGGAACACCAAGCGGCTGGGGGAGGAGCCATCGGGCCACCCCCGGCTCGGGGTGCTCGACTTCGACGACTGCGGCTTCGGCTCACCCTGGTTGGAGCTGGTCACCGCCGCCTTCTACCTCCGCCCCCGCCGGGCCCATGAGCACGCCCTTCTCGAGGGCTACGACGACGAGATCGGGTTGCCCCCGGTGCCCGGGTCGGCCGGGGTGGGAGGGCTCGAGACGGTGTTCGAGGCCTTGTTGATGGGGCGGGGTCTGTTGTTGCTGAACGATCTCGTGGCGACGGTGTCGGCCGCCGACCGGGAGCTTCTGCCGGGGTACGTGGTGACGACCACGGCCCGAGCCCGGCACTGGCTGGCGACCGGGCATTTCCTCCACGACCCCCCGGAGCCCGCTGTCCAGATGGGCCACCGTCCGGGGGGCGACATCGATCAGGGCTTGCGGGCCACCAGGTCGATGAGGGCCGACATACCGACGTGGCCGGTCCCCTCGACGATCTCGGCGTCGTAGCTCCGGAGTTCCTCGATCTCCAGTGACGCGAAGGAGGTGCGGAGTAGATCCTCGGTGTAGAGGTTCTCGGCGATCGGCGGCCCGCCGGTCCCGTACGCGAGCTGTTCCGGCCGGTAGCCGTGCAAGAGCAGACGTCCACCGGATCGGAGGGTCCGGATCATCCCTTCGAAGACCTGGGCCCGCTGGTCGGGGCCCAGGAACTGGATGAAGACGGCGACGACGAGGTCGTAGGCCCCGGGGGTCCACGGCCACGTCAGCACGTCGGCCACCTGGAACTCGACGGCCACGCTCCGTTGTTCGGCCAGGCGCCGGGCCTTGGCCAGGCCGACCGGCGAGGCGTCCATGGCCGTCACGGTGAGGCCCTGTTCGGCCAGGAACACCGAGTTGCGCCCCTCGCCGTCGGCGACGGCCAGGGCCTGCTGTCCTGCCGTCAGCCGTTCGACCTGTCGAACCAGGTAGTCGGCCGGCTCGGTGCCGAACAGGTAGTCGTCGTTCCCGTAGCGCTCATCCCACATCGGCTGTGCTCCCTTGCCGTTCGTTGCGTTGCTCGGTCGTCCCCATGGTGGTCCTTGTCTGCGGGCCGGCTCGCCAGGGGTTCCTCGGCGCCTCAGCGGGCGGCGACCACGGCGATCTCCATCAGCCATTCCGGTCGGGCCAGCTCGGGCACCACCACCAGGGTCGAGGCGGCGAGGTGGCCCGTCAACGCCCGATCCCGGACGGCCATGACCGGAGCCAGGTCGTGGCCCGGGGTCACGTAGGTGGTGACCGACACCACGTCGGTGACCGTCATCCCGGCGTCGGCCAGCAGGGCGCCGATCGTGGCCCAGATGGTCTCGGCCTGGTCTACCAGCGCCTCCGGCACCGAACCGTCGGGGGCGATCGGTACCACCCCGGAGGTGTGGAGCCAGGAGCGGGCATCGGTGGTGAGGCGGGCGTGGGCGTAGTTCGCCGCGGGCGGGGCCACACCGGTGGGCGTGACAGCCCGATGAACACCGTGTGGTCCGTTGTCGGCCATGGTGGCGAAGACTACTGTCGGTCAACCCGAACACCCGCGGCGAGAGACGAGGATCATATGCCCCTGGTGGCCGCCTACCATCGCCCGACCGGGCTCCAGGAGGCGGTCGCCCTCCTGGCCGACGACAGCCGGGTGCCGTTGGGCGGCGGGACCGTGCTCAACGCTGATCGCCGCCCCTCGACGTTGGAGGCCGTGGACCTGCAGTCCCTGGACCTCCACACCGTCGAGCCCGACGGTGATCGTCTCCGGGTGGGGGCCATGGTCACCCTCGACCGCCTGGCCGCAGACGCGGCCACCCCGGCATGGTTGGCCGCCGTCGCCGCAGCCGAGTTGCCGTCCACGCTGTGGACGGCGGCCACCGTTGGCGGGACCGTCGCCCAGGGCGACGGTGACAGCGTGCTCCTGGCGGCGTTGCTCGCCTCCGGCGGATCGATCGAGGTCACGGGACCGGGAGGAGCCCGGACCGTCGACCTCGCCGCGCTGCTGGCCGAGGGCGTGCCGAGCGGTCACCTCGTCACCATGGTCACGCTCGCCACCGACGGGGTCGGCGTCCCCGTGGGCTGCGGGCGGACCCCGGCCGACGTGCCCATCGTGGCCGCCGTGGCCCGGGTCGGCGCCGACGGCTCCACGGCGTTGGCGCTCACCGGTGTGGCCGCCCACCCCGTGCTCGTCGATCCGACCGATCCGGCCGCCGCGCTCGACCCACCGGCCGACTTCCGGGGTTCGACGGCCTACCGCCGCCACCTGGCCCGAGTGCTCGGCGCCCGGGCCGTCGCCGCCGCCCGTGCGCCCGGCGCCCCCGAACAGGCCGCCGCCCGTGCGCCCGGCGCCGCCGCGTCGTCGCCGTCAGGGGCCGTAGCCGATCTCCCGCCGACACCCACCTCGGCCGCCGGCGCCGACCTCGTCGTCACCTTCGAACTCAATGGCCGCCCGGTGACGACGACGGTGGCCCCCACCGACGATCTGCGAGCCGTGCTGCGGCGCCTCGGCATGCTCAGCGTCCACTACGGGTCGGACTCGGGTGAGACCGGCGCCGCCGCCGTCCTCATCGACGGTCGACTGGTGTCGGCCGACGTCGTCCTCGGGGCCCAGATCCACGGCCACGCCGTCACCACGGTCGAGGCCCTCAATACCGGCCCCGAGCTCCACCCGATCCAGGCCGCGTTCGTCGCCGTCGGGGCCTTCCAGTCGGGCTACTCGGCCGGGGCCATGATCCTCGGCACCCTGGCCCTGCTCGAAACCGACCCCGACCCCGACGACGCCGCCATCCGCCACATGCTGTCGGGCATCCTCGACCGGGAAACGGCCTATGTGAAGCCGGTCGAGGCCGTACGCCGGGCCGCCGCCATGCTCCGGGGCGAGACCCCCGAGCCCTTCGGCCCCCTGATCCTCACCCCCAAGACCGACGGCACCAACCCCGTCCCCCACGATCCGGCCGACCCCGCACCCGACGCCCCCATCGCCGTACCCCGGCTGATCCCATCGCAGGACGTGCCCGACATGGCCGTGGTGGGCAAGCCCGAGGTCAAGGTCGACGCCGTCAAGCTGGCCAAGGGCAACCCGGCCTTCACCGACGACATCGAGCTGCGGGGCACGCTGGTGGCCAAGCTCCTGACCAGCCCCCACGCCCACGCCCGCATCGTCGACATCGACGACCGCGAGGCCGTGGCCCTCCCCGGCGTCCACGCCGTGCTCCACCACAAGAACGTGGCCCGGGTGAAGTACGCCTCCGGCGGCCAGAGCTGGCCCAACCCCCACCCCCACGACCAGGTCAGCTTCGACGACAAGGTCCGTCACGTCGGCGACCGGGTGGCGGCGGTGGCGGCCGAGACCCTGGAGATCGCCGAGGAGGCCGTCCGGCGGATCAAGGTCACCTACGAGGTCCTTCCCGCCGTGTTCGACGAGCGGGAGGCCATGGCCGACAATGCCCCCGTCATCCACGACGAGGACGACACCGTCGAGATCTTCGACGCCGAGCGCAACGTCGTCCACCAGATCACGGCCCAACGGGGCGACGTCGACGAGGCCATCTCCATCGCC
The DNA here is from genome assembly GCA_965263455.1 of Acidimicrobiales bacterium. Taxonomy (GTDB): domain Bacteria; phylum Actinomycetota; class Acidimicrobiia; order Acidimicrobiales; family SZUA-35; genus CADEDH01. Next base: position 2,242,358 of record CBDHHN010000004.1, on the reverse strand, counting down.
TCCGGGCCGGGGGAGGGGGAGCGGGTCTTCACCCAGACCTTCCGGGTCCACCAGGTCCAGCAGTGCCCCATCGAGCCCCACATCTCCATCGCCTGGCTCGACGAGGACGAGCGCATGGTCATCCGCACCGCCACCCAGGTGCCGTTCCACACCCGGCGCATGGTGGCCCCGCTGCTGGGCATGGACATCAAGGACATCCGCGTCATCAAGCCCCGCATCGGGGGCGGGTTCGGGGCCAAGCAGGAGATGCTGATCGAGGACATCGTCGGCCACCTGGCCATCGCCACCCGCCGCCCCGTCCGCCTGGAGCTGACCCGGTCGGAGGAGTTCATCTCCAGCCGGACCCGCCATCCCCAGACCCTGACCTACACCACCGTGGTCGATGCCGACGCCACGATCGTGGCCCAGGACCTCCACATCCTCGGCAACACCGGCCCCTACGGCACGCACGGCTACACGGTCCAGACGGTGTCGGGCCTCCGCGGCCTCACGTCCTACAACGCCGCCAGCAAGCGGTTCCACTGCGACGTCGTCTACACCAACATCCCCGTGCCCGGGGCCTACCGGGGCTACGGCGCCCCCCAGGCCGAGTTCGCCCTCGAGGCCCACCTGGAGGACGTGGCCCGGGAACTGGGCATGGACGTCATCGAGTTCAAACGCCGCAACTGGGTCAAGGTCGGCTCGGAGATGGACATCGCCCCCCATCTGGGGGAGCGGGCCGTCGTCGAGGGCGAGCTCGACGAGTACCCCAAGGTCATGTCGTCCGGCATCGAGGAGTGCGTGGCCCAGGCCCAGCGCGAGATCGGGTGGCACCGCCGGGACGACCCCGCCTGGGTGGCGCCGGCCGACCGGCCCCACATCCGTCGAGGCATCGGGTTCGCCTTCTGCATGCACGGCACCGCCATCCCCTTCCTCGACATGGGCGGCTGCTCGATCAAGCTCAACGACGACGGCTCGTTCAACATGCTCGTCGGGGCCACCGACCTCGGCACCGGGGCCGACACCGTGCTCGGTCAGATCGCGGCCGAGGTCCTCGGCGTGCCGCTGGAGGACATCAAGGTCTACTCCTCCGACACCGACGTCACACCGTTCGACACCGGCGCCTACGCCAGCTCCACCACCTACATCTCGGGCACCGCCGCCCTCCAGGCGGCCGAGGCCGTGCGCAAGCGGCTCAAGGAGCGGGCCGCCATGCTGTTGGAGGTCGACGAGCCCTGCACCATCGAACTGCGCGACCGCAAGGCCTACGCCCCCGACGGTCGCTCGGTGTCGCTGGAGGACATCGCCCTCGACTCGCTGCACTGGCAGGAGCAGGAGCAGATCATGGGCACCTCCAGTTACGTGTCGCCCGACTGCCCGCCTCCCTTCGCCGCCCAGATGGCCGAGATCGAACTCGACGTCGAGACGGGGCAGGTCACCGTGGTCAAGCTGGTCATGGCCGTCGACTGCGGGGTGGCCATCAACCCCATCACGGCCTCGGGCCAGGTCGAGGGGGGCATGATCCAGGCCCTCGGTTACGCCCATTGTGAGGAGTACGCCTATGACGAGTCGGGGCGGATGCTCAACGATTCGTTCGGGCCGTACAAGATCTACCGGGCCGACGAGATGCCCGAGACCGTCGTCTACCTGGTCCAGACCATGGAGGATTCCGGCCCGTTCGGGGCCAAGGCGGTGGCCGAGATCCCCAAGGACGGGGTGGCCCCCGCCATCCGCAACGCCATCGTCAACGCCACCGACGGCCGGGTCGCCATCAACGACCTGCCCTTCACCCCTGAGCGGGTGTTCGACGCCCTGCGTTCGTCGGAGTCGTAGCGGGCCCGACCACGACAGGAGTGTCACCACCTCGCGCTAGTCTGCGTTCAGCTTCCCCCGATGACGGCTCTTTCAGCGATCCGGCCCCGGACGGCCGGGAACGGGGGATGTAGTGTGGTGGTCATGGACGTCGTGGATCGGGTCGAGGGGTTGCCCTTCGACCCCGACCTGCAGAAGGTGACCGAGAGCGTCGATCATCGGGAGGCGGTCGACCTGATCGCCCTGGCCGCCACCCTGGCTCTGGCCGACGATCCCGATCTGCGGGTGGTGCGCGATCTGAACTGGTACCCGGTCGAGGACCACTCGGTGTTTCTGGCTCCCGACGTCATGGTGGTGTCGCGTTCGGCCCTGGGTGAGCGGGCCAAGTCCTATCGGCAGTCCGACATGGGAGGCGGCCCACCCCGGGTGGCCTTGGAGGTCCCGTCCGACGCCAACACGGTGCCGCAGTTCTCGGCCAAGCTTCGCCGCATCACCGGATGCGGAGTGGTGGCCTACGTGGTCGAGGTCACCCCCGAGGCGCAAGCCGTACTCCGCTACGAGGCCCCCAGCATCGCCCCGATCGACTGGGCCGGTCAGGCCATCCCCGAGCTGGGTGGCATCGTGCTGGACTTCGTCGACGACGACCTGGTCGCCACCCTCCCCGACGGACTGACGGCCTCCTCCTTCGACGAGATCGTCCGTCGCCGGGCCGATCGGGCGGCCGATGACGCCGACCGTCGGGCCGATGAGGCAGACCGCCGGGCGGCGGCGGCCGAGGCCCGGGCGGCCGCGCTCGAGGCCCGGCTTCGGGCTCTGGGCCACGATCCCGAGGAGCCCTCCGTCGATACCGGGCCCGAGCAGGCCTCCGGCGGCTGACGGGCGGTCGGACCGATGCTCATCCTGCCCGACTGGTTGGTGGTCGCCGCCGACGAGCCCCCGTTGGCCGGTCACGGCCTTCGGGTGGTCGACGGCGTGGTGGCCGAGGTCGCTCCTCACGCCGAGCTTCGGGCCGCTCGGGAGGCCCGGTCGGCCGCCGGCGCAGCGGCCGAGGAGGTGGTCGACGCTGCCGGGCAGGTCGCCCTCCCCGGTTTCGTGAACGCCCACGTCCACCTCTACGGCACCCTGGCCCACGGCATCCCGGCTCCGGCCGGGGGTGGGCCGACCGACTTCTGGACCTTCCTCGACGACTACTGGTGGCCCCACGTCGAGGACGCCCTCGACGTCGACATGATCGCCGCCGCCACCGACTACGTCTGCGCCGAGATGCTGCGCTCGGGTACCACCGCCTTCTACGACATCCTCGAAGCCCCCAACGCCCTCCCCGGTGCCCTGGCCACCCAGAAGGCCATCGTCGAACGACACGGGCTCCGGGGCCGGTTGAGTTTCGAGGCCACGGAACGGGCCGGGCCCGACATCGCCCGACGCGCTCTGGCCGAGAACACCGACCTGATCGACGCCTGTGACCCCGACGATCTGGTTCAGGGCCTCATGTGCTGGCACACCACCTTCACCTGCTCGGCCGACTACATCACCGAGGCCGTGGGTCTGGCCCGCGATCGAGGGGTCCGCTACCACGCCCATCTCAACGAAGGGGTGCACGAGGGCCAATGGGCCGAGGAGCGCCTGGGGGCGCGCACCGTCGAGTACTACGACCGGCTGGGCGTGGCCGGTCCCGATTTCGTGGCCAGCCAATGCGTGCAGATCACCGAACGGGAGCGGGAGCTACTGGCCGAGCGGGGTGTTCGGGTGACCCACATGCCGCTGGCCAACTGCGAGGTCGGCGGCGGCATCGCCCCCATTCCCGAACTGGCCGCCGCCGGCACCACCGTCGGCCTGGGCAGCGACGGCTACGTCAACGACCTGTACGAGGTCATGCGGGGCGCGTTCCTGGTCCACAAGGCCCGCCTCCAGGATCCCGGGATCATGCCCGCCCACCAGGTGCTGGCCATGGCCACCGAGGGCGGTGCGCGGGCCCTGGGCCTGGATCGGGTGGGTCGTCTGGAACCGGGCTGGAGCGCCGATCTGCAGGTCGTCGACGCCGCCTTCCCCACCCCGATCACCGAGCACAACCTGGCCGACCAACTGGTCCTCTGGCGCAATCAGAGCCACGTCGACCACGTCATGGTCGACGGACGGTGGCGGGTCCGCCACGGTGAACTGGTCGACGTCGATGTAGAAGAGCTTCGGGCCCGATCCCGGGAGCAGGCCCGCCGACTGTGGGCGGCCTCGTCGTGACGGTGCCGGACGAGGAGGTGGCACCATGACGGCCGTCGAGTTGCTCATCGAAGCGCGCACGCGCCCGGTCGGTCAGGGATCGGTCCGCCGCCTGCTCCCGTTCCGCAGGCGGCGCATGGTCGGGCCCTTCATCTTCTGCGATCTGTCGGGCCCCGAGGAACTGGCCCCAGGAGTCGGCATGAACGTCGACGCCCACCCCCACATCGGGTTGTCGACGTTGACGTACCTGTGGGCGGGGCGGGCCGTCCACCGCGACTCCACCGGCGCGGTGCAGACCATCGAGGCCGGGGCCGTCAACTGGATGACGGCAGGTTCCGGTGTGACGCACACCGAGCGCAGTCATCCCGACGACCTGGGCGTCACCACCCCCTACGCCGGCGCCCAGTTCTGGGTGGCGCTGCCCGACGGGGCCGAGGATGGACCGCCGGGGTTCGAGCACTGCCCGGCCGATCAGGTCCCGACCGAGACCCGGGCCGGCGTGCAGGTCCGGGTTCCGGTGGGTGAGGCGTTGGGGATGGCGGCCCCCATCGCGGGGTCGTCTCCGCTGGCCCTGATCGAGGTGACGCTCCGGGGCGGTTCCCTGACGGTGCCCGTGGTCCATCCGGAGCGGGCCGTGTTGGCCGTCGGGCCGGGCGTGAGTCTCGACGGCATGCCCCTGGCCGACAGCACCCTGGCCGTGCTGACGCCCGGGTCGGCACCGACGCTGACGGGTTCGGGCACGGCCATGATCCTGGCCGGTGAGCCCATCGGGCCCCGCACCATCTGGTGGAACTTCGTCCATTCCGACCCCGAACGTATCGAGGCGGCCAAGCAGGACTGGCTCCACCAGAGGTTCCCCACCGTGCCCGGCGACCACGACCCCTACGTCCCCCTCCCCACCTAGGGTGACGGTATGAGCGGATCGGAGCGCGATGTCATCGCCCGGCTGGCGGCGGCCCTCGCCGCCGGCGAGCCGGTGGTGCTGGCCACCGTGGTCCGGACCAGCCGCTCCGTGCCCCGCCGGCCCGGCTCCAAGATGCTGGTGTGGCCCGACGGGTCGATCACGGGCACCGTCGGCGGCGGCGAGATGGAGCACCGGGTCAAGACCGAGGCGGCCGCCGCCCTGGCCGACGGGCAACCCCGCCTCCTGGCCTACTCCCTGGTCGACCCGGCCGAGGGCGACCCCGGTGTCTGCGGGGGCGATGCCGAGATCTACCTGGAGCCCCACATGCCCGACCCCGTCCTGTTCATCGTCGGCGCCGGTCACGTCGGTCGGGCCGTGGCCGAACTCGGACGGTGGCTGGGTCACCGCATCGTCCTTTGGGACGACCGACCCGACGTCCTGGCCGAAGCCGGTGCACCCGGCAACGGTGACGGCACCGAGGAGGGCCGCAGCGGACCCTCGGACCGACCCGGCGACGGCGAGGTCCATCTGAGCGTCCCGATCGGCGACGCCCTGGCCACCCACCCGCCCCGCCCCACCGACGCCATCGTCATGGTGACCCGCAACGTCGCCCTCGACCGGGAGCTGCTGCCAACCCTGCTGGCATCCGACGCCGGCTACATCGGTCTGATGGGTTCGGCTCGTCGATGGCGCACCACCCGCTCGCTGTTGGCCACCGACGGTGTGCCCGAGGCCGACCTCGACCGCATCCACGCACCGATCGGCATCGAGATCCAGGCCGAGACCCCGGCCGAGATCGCCGTCAGCATCATGGCCGAGGTGGTGGCCCATCAACGGGGGGCCTGACCTGTGCCTGGTCCGAGGCGGCGGTGATCTGGCCACCGGCGTCGTGTGGCGACTGACCCGGGCCGGGTGGCCGGTCGTCGTCACCGAACTGCCCCGGCCGCTGACGGTGCGGCGCACCGTGGCCCTGTCGACGGCGGTGCTGGACGGGCGGGCCGAGGTCGAGGGCATGGAGGCCCGCCTGGTGGCCGACGCCGACGAAGCCGTGCGGTTGGCGGCCACCGGGGTGGTGCCGGTCCTGGTCTCGCCCGACCTGCCGGTGCCGAGCGACCACCGCGGGCCCGACGTGATCGTCGATGCCCGCCTGGCCAAGCGCAACATCGACACCGACCGCGGCCAGGCCCCCCTGGTGATCGGGCTGGGGCCGGGCTTCGAGGCCGGGGTCGACTGCGACGCCGTGGTCGAAACCAACCGGGGCCACCACCTGGGTCGGGTGCTGTGGTCGGGTGGGGCCGAACCCGACACCGGGACCCCGGGCCGGGTCGAGGGTCGGGGTCGCGAGCGGGTTCTGCGGGCCCCGGCCGCCGGTCGGGCCAGCTGGCGGGTCGCCATCGGCGACCGGGTGGCCACCGACGATCTGCTCGGCACGATCGGGGCCGCCGAGGTCCGGGCCCCCTTTCCCGGTCGGGTCCGGGGCCTCATTGCCGAAGAGGTCGACGTCACCCCGGGGCTGAAGGTGGGCGACGTCGACCCCCGGGACGACCGCGACGCCTGCTTCCAGATCGGCGACAAGGCCCTGGCCGTCGGAGGCGGAGTGGTCGAGGCCGTCCTCACCCACTGGTCCGGATCGGCCGTCGGCTGATGGCGTCCGATCACGGCCGTCGGGCCACGACGCTCGGCCGTCGCGGCGCCACCACGACGGCCTAGGTTGCCGACGATGGCCGACGACGTCGCCCCCCACCCGAACCACGGCTCCGGCGCCGCCCCGCATCCCGGCGCGGTCGCCATCACCGCATTGGCCGAAGCGCTGCAACTCGGTCCCCGAGAGCTGGTGTCCCTGGTCGGGGGCGGGGGTAAGACGACCGCGCTGTTCGCTCTCGGTCGCCAACTCCCGCCACCGGTCATCCTCACCACCACCACGAAGATGGGTCGAGGCCGCACCGGGGGCTTCCCCGTCCTGTGGTCGCCCACCGATGAGGCGCTGTCCACCGCCCTGGCCCCACCCCCGGTCCCACCGCCCTCGCGCCCGGCCCCACCGCCGGTCCCAGCCCCGTCCCCGGCCCCCGGCCCCAGCCTCGGCCTCGCGTCCGGCCCCAGCCCGGCCTCGCGTCGGCCCCAGCCCCGGACCCGCCGCCGTCCTGGTATGGCGGACGGCGGACGAGCGCAAGGCCGGCGGGGTCGGTCCCGAGCGCTGCGACCGCTGGTTCGCCGAGCTGGGATCGGTCGTGGTCGAGGCCGACGGATCCCGCCGTCGACCGTTCAAGGCGCCGCGCCCCTACGAGCCCGTGATCCCGACCGCCACCACCATGCTCGTGGCCTGCGTGGGGGCCGACGCCCTCGGTCGGGTCATCGCCGATCAGTGCCAACGCCCCCTCCGGGTCGCTGCCGTGGCCGGCTGTTCCCCCTACCAGCGCCTGACCCCGGACCGCCTCGCCGCCGTCCTCGTCAGCGACCGGGGCTCGGCCAAGGATCGCCCGCCCGGCGCCCGCTTCGCCGTGCTGGTCAACCAGGTGACCTCCGCCCATACCGGCTACCTGTCGGAACTGGCCGAGCACCTGGCCGCCCGGTCACCATCGACCCCGCTGGTGACCGTCGCCCCCTACACCCCCGACCAGTCCCCGGAGGGCCCGTGATCCTCGGCCTCAACCTCATCCCCGAAGCCCCCGTCGGCCACATCGTGGAGCTGGCTGTCCAGGCCGAGCGCACCGGCTTCGACCGCTGCTGGGTCTACGACGAGGGCCTCGTCACCCGCGATGTCTGGGTCACCCTGTCCGCCATCGCCGCCGTCACCGACCGGCTGGAACTGGGCCCCGGCATCACCAACCCCTACACCCGCCATCCGGCCCAGACCGCCTCGGCCGTGGCCACCCTCGACGAGCTGTCGGGCGGTCGGGCCTTCCTCGGCCTGGGCGCGGGGGGAAGCCTGACCCTCGACCCCCTGGCCCTGGCCCGCCATCGCCCCCTGACCGCGGTGGGCGAGACCATCGAGGCGACCAGGGCCCTGTTCACGGGCACGCCCACCACGATGGAGGGTGAGCACCTCCAGCTCCGCTCCGCCGTTCTCGACTACGCCCGCCCCGACCTCCCCATCTGGTTGGCCGGGCGGGGGCCCCGCATCCTGGCCCTGGGCGGCGCCGCCGCCGACGGGGTCATGCTCGACTTCATCCACCGCGACACCCTCGCCGCCCAGGTGGCCCGGATCCGCAAGGCGGCCCACGACGCCGGGCGCACGGTCCAGTTGTGCTACTCGACGATGGTCGTGTTCGAGCCGTCACACCTGGAGGTGGTCCGGCCCCACATGACCTACCGCCTGGTCGACGCCCCGGCCGAGGTGCGGGCCGCGATCGGCCTGGGCGAGGACGACCGATCCCGCATCAGGGCGGCGATGGCCGGCGGGCTGGCCGCCGCGGCCGAGCACGTGCGCGACGAGTGGGTCCTGCCCTTCGTCGTCCACGGCTCCGAGAGCGAGTGTGCCGAGCAGATCGGGCGGCTGGCCGCCGACCACGGCTTCGACGAGTTCCTGCTCCCCATCTTCGAGATGCACGATCCGGCCGGGTACCTTCGCCGAGTCGCCGGCCTGCTCGGACGATGACGGCGACCTCCGTTCGGGCCCCCGACGGTGGGTGGCCCGCCTTCGATCGCCCGTTGCTGGCCGAGGCGATCCCGGCCGAGGTCGACCGCCTGCTCCCGTCGCTGGCCCCGCTCGGGGCCGATGATCCGATCCCACCCCTCATCGACCCGGACCCGCCCCTCGTCGATCACCCGGTCGACGAACCCCTGGTACCGATCGAGCACCGCCGGATTCGGACCCTGGCCGCCTACTGGCATGCCGGCTGGCCCTCGGCCCGGCCCGACACCATGCTGCGGGCCTCGGTCGCGGCTCGGCTCTCGGCCGCCGCCGACTCGCTCCCGTCCCGGTGGGGTCTGGCCGTGTTCGACGCCTGGCGGCCCCTGGATCTACAGCGGGAGCTGGTGGTGGCGGCCGCCGCCGTCCCCGACTGCGAACCCGAGTTCCTGGCCCCACCGTCGGACGACCCCCGCACCCCGCCGCCCCACCTCACCGGGGGCAGCGTCGACGTGACCCTCACCCTCGACGGTCGGGCCCTCGCCCTCGGCACCGGCTTCGACGACACCACCCCGGCCGCCCACACCCGCAGCTTGGAGGAGGCCGCCGTCGAGGGCGCTCGGGCCGTCACCGGTCACGGCGAGGTCCGCGAGTGGGCCGGCCCACCGTCTCGCCCGCCGTCCGACCCGGCGGCCGAACGGGCCCGGAGACTCCGGCGGGTGCTGTACCGGGTGCTGGTCGACCACGGGTTCATCGTCCTCCACTGCGAGTGGTGGCACGCCGAGTGGGGCACCCGCCGCTGGGCCGCCATCACCGGTGGTCACCCCCGCTACGGGCCGGCCACACCGCCCGCGTCCGGGTAGTCGAAGGCGGCGACCTCGTGCAACTGGCGGGCCAGTACCTCGACGGCCCGCTCGAACAGCCGCTTGCCGTGCTCGGCGGTGGCCCCGGTCGGATCGCCGATGTGACCCTCCGGACCGAAGTCGTCCGACAGCCAACCGAACTGGACGGCGCCCCCGAACCTGACGAACTCATTGCCGGTCAGCCACTCGGGCACGTTCCGGGTGGCCAGGGCCAGCTCGACGTCGTCGGGCCGTAGATGGAGCATCAGGGCCGTCTCGTCCCGGCCCCCGTGGATACCCATACCCAGCTCGTCGGCGGCGTCTCCGGGCGCCCGGTCGGTGCCGTCGGCCGGGGGGCCGTAGGCGGGCGGAGGAAACGGATGGAGCAGGAACGTGAGCAGGCCGTGAGCCAGCCGCAGCTCTCGGCAGGCCACGTTGAGCAGCGTCGAGTTGCCGCCGTGACCGTTGAGGAAGGCCACCCGCCGCACGCCGGATGCGGCCACGCAGCGGCCGATGTCGTTCACCATGGCCAGCATCGTCTCGGCCGAGAGCCAGAACGTCCCGGCCGACCAGGCGTGCTCGTTGGACTTCGACAGCGGCAGCGTGGGCAGGCACCACACGTCGAGGTCGTCGCCGACGGTGGCCACCGTGGCCCGGGCCGTCTCGTCGGCGATGACCCAGTCGGTCGACAGGGGCAAGTGGGGTCCGTGCTGCTCGATGGCCCCCACCGGGACCAGGACGATCGCCTCGGGCCCCAGGGCCCGGGCAGCCTCGGGCCCCGTCAACGACTCCAACATGCCGGCCATGGCCCGACGGTATCGGGAGCCGCCCCCTGCCGCTGAGATCGGTTCCCCGGGGCGAAGCGATCTCACCGGCCCTCGCTCGCTACTGCTCCAGACCTCGCAGGGCCGGCGGGACGGCCTCGTCGCTCACGATGGCGTCGGCCCGGCGCGTGATCGACTCCCGGGATTCGGGGTGGGTCAGGATCCAGAGCCGACCGGCCCGCACGGCGGCCAAGACCGTCTCGGCCACATCGGCCGGTTCGATCCCGCCGTCGACCCCGGCGGTCAGGAACTCGGCGAACTGGGCGCCGGCCTGGGACCCGGCGGTGACCCAGCCCCCCATGCCCTCGGGCTGATTGCGGTCGGATCGGGCGATCCCGGTCCGGACGAAGGCGGGGCACAACACCGACACGCCGACATTGGAGCCCGTCATCTTCGCCTCGTGCCACAGGCCCTCGCTCAGCCCGACGACGGCGAACTTGGTGGTGAAGTACGGTGCCATCAGCGGTCCGCCCGCCATGCCCGCCATCGAAGCGGTGTTGACGATGTGGGCCGGCTCGCCGTGAGCCTTCATCCGGGGCAGGAACTCCCGGCAGCCCCAGATCACGGCCCGCAGGTTCACGTCGAGCACCCAGTCCCACTGTTCGTCCGACTGCTCTTCGGCCAGACCCGAGGTCGTGACCCCGGCGTTGTTGTGGAGGAAGTGGACGGCCCCGAACCGGGCCTCGGCCGCGTCGGCCAGGGCCGTGATCCGGGCCCGGTCGGTCACGTCGGTCAACACCGGCTCGACCGGATACCCGGCGTTGCCGAGCCGCTCCGCCGCCCGCTCCAGGGCGTCGGCCTCGACGTCGGCCACCACCAGGTTGGCGCCCTCCCGGCCCAGGCGGTCGGCCACGGCGTAGCCGATGCCCGAGGCGCCGCCGGTGATGACGGCCGTTCGTCCGTTCAGGTCGCTCAGATGCTCCATGACGGCGATCCTGGCAGAGCAACCTTCCCCCGGCGAACCGACGGCCCGGACGGCCGCGGTCCCGGCCGGGTTCAGCTCTCGGCGGTGGCAGGCTCCGGGGTCCGGTCGCCTCGACGCTCCACCCGCTGATGCTCCACCACCAGAGCGGCCAGGATCACCACATCGGCCGCGATGAGGAGCCAGATGCCGTCCCACGAGCCACCGAAGGCGGCGATGAGGGCGATGACGGCCAGGGCCACCAGCCGCTCCCGGGCGATGGCCGACCAGGCCCGGAACACGGCGAGGGCGATCCCCACCACCATCAGGCCCAACCCGATGACGAACATGGTGCGGAACGCCGCCGGCAGTGGATCGGTGGGATGGAGCAGGATCTCCTCCACCGCGGCCGCCGCGGCGATGACCCCGCCGATGATCGGAGCGTGGGCCCAGGTGTAGACGTCCCGGGCGTAGGGGCCCCGAGGCTGGCCTTCGAGTTGCTCGCCCTTGAACTCCAGCGCCGGCAGCACCCGGTCGAAGTAGCTCCACCACAGCAGACCGGCGAAGGCACCGGCAGCCAGCAGACCGACCTGGGTCGCGCCGTCGAGGCCACCCTCGTCGAGGCTGTTGGACACGGCGATACCGATGGCCACGATCACCTCACCCAGGGCGATGATCAGGATCAGCCCGTGCCGTTCGGCGAAGTGGCCGGTCCTGACGATCCACTCTCCCGAACCAGCGAAGGCCGTCGCCACGAAGACGATGACCACCATGGCCACCCACAACGCCACCCGCAGGTCGCCGTCGACGAACCCGCCGATGACCAGCAGGGCGACGGCCACCAGCGCCGGGGCCGAGAGCCGGATGGCGGAGGCATAGGTGGCCGACTCCGAATCGAAGGCCAACACCTGCAGCGTGATCGACATGAGCATGATGACGGCACCCGAGATGGCGAAGGTCGGTCCACCCGTGCCGAAGGCCGTGTCGACCGAGGCCGCCATGGGCACCGTCACCGCGGTGGCGACCAGGAACACGACCCGCACCAGCCGCTGATTCCCGGGCACGGCGTTGGCCGACCAGGTGAACCACGACCACGGCAGCCACAGGATCCCGAAGAGCAGGGCCGCCTCCCACGCCCCGGTCCAGTTCGGGAAGTGGACCAGGTGGAACACCAGGCGGGAGAAGGCGTAGACGAAGGCCAGGTCGAAGAACAGCTCGACCGGGTCGGCGGTGAAGTCCTCGTCCTGCTCGGGAACGGTCAGGCCACGCATGCCGGGGAAATCTAGTCGTGGTCGAAGCGGCCTGCCCTCGACCCGGGCCGTTGAATACTTTGGCCCCAAAGCACTAGGTTGAGCGTGAGGCCCGAGCGGTCCCGAGCCCCACCGCCGGCCAGGAGGAAGCACCGTGACCCACGTCGACGACTACCTGGGAGACCTCGGCCCCGACGACGCCGACATCACCTCCCACGACGCCTACACCTCCGGCGTCCCCCACGCCACGTTCCAACGCCTCCGGGAGACCGATCCCGTCCACTGGACGCCCGAGGCCGACGGGTCGGGCTTCTGGTCGATCCTCCGCCACGACGACTGCCTGCAGGTCTCGCGCGATGTCGCCACCTTCACCTCGACCGGGGGCATCCGCCTGGAGGAGATGGACGAGGACGAGGCCGCGGCCCGCAAGACGATGATGGAGATGGACCCGCCCGAGCACACCCGGCTCCGGCGGCTGGTCAACCGGGGGTTCAGCCGCCGCTCGGTCGAGGGGTTCGAGGACGAGATCCGGGCCCTGGCGGCCGAGGTGATCGACGAGGCCCTGGTCGACGACCGCTTCGACTTCGTCGAGGCCATCGCCCAGCAGCTCCCGATGCGGATGCTGGGCCGCCTGCTCGGCACCAGCGACGAGGACGGGCACCGCCTGGTCCGCTGGGGCGACGCCCTCCTCGGCAACACCGACCCCGAGTTCACCGACTACCCCGTCGACCTCACCGACACCGAGCAGTTCCGGATGGTCCCGTTCCGGAGCCCGGCCGCCATCGAGATCTTCTCCTACGCCCAGGAACAGGCGGCCGACCGCCGGAGCTGTCCCCGCGACGACATCATCACCACCCTGCTCGGCCCCACCGCCGACGGCGAGCCCCTGACCGACCAGGAGTTCAACAACTTCTTCACCCTCCTGGTGGCGGCCGGCAACGACACCACCCGCTACACGATGACCCACGGGGTCTGGACGATGATGAACCACCCGTCGCTGTGGGCGACGTGGCGGACCCGGCCCGACCTCACCGAGACGGCGGTGGAGGAGATCCTCCGCACCAGCTCGGTCACCATGCACTTCCGCCGCACGGCCGCCGTCGACACCGAACTCCGGGGCACCGAGATCAAGGCGGGCGACAAGGTCGTCATCTGGTTCAACTCGGCCAACCACGACGCCGACCGCTTCGCCGATCCCTTCCGCTTCGACCTGGCCCGCGAGCGCAACGACCACATGGCCTTCGGCCGCAACGGCCCCCACCTGTGCCTGGGGGCGTGGCTGGCTCGGATGGAGGTCCGACTCGTGTTCGAGGAACTCATGAAACGCATCGACCGCCTCGAACCCGACGGCGAGCCCGACTTCCTCCGCTCCAACTTCATCGCCGGCATCAAGCACCTGCCGGTCCGGGTGGTGGCCTGATGGGTGAGATCGTCGGCGCCGCCATCGTCTCCCACGTGCCCACCATCGTCCTGCCCGAGGCCGTCCGCCGGGCCATGAACGAGGGCGAGGACACGACCCTGCCCCAGGGGCTGCACGATCTGCGACGGGAGAAGCTCGACCCGCTCGCCCCCGACACCATCGTCGTGATCGACACCCACTGGTTCACCACCGTCGAACACGTCGTCGCCTCCCACGACCATCGCCAGGGCCGGTTCACCTCCGAGGAGCTGCCCCGGGGTATGAGCCAGGTCCCCTACGACCTGGCGGGCGACCCGGATCTGGCCGCCGCCTGGGCCGCCCAGGCCGACGGCCGGGACGACACCTGGATCACGGCCTGCGACGACCCTTACCTGCCCGTGCACTACCCGACCATCAACCTGCTGCCCTTCCTCCAGCGCGACGAACGCTGGGTGTCGGCCGGGATCTGTCAGACGGCGGAGGCCGACGACTTCCTCCTGTTCGGTGAACTTCTGGCCGCCGCCGTGGCCGAGACCGATCGTCGGGTGGTGGTGCTGGCCAGTGGCGGGCTGAGCCACCGGTTCTGGCCCCTCCGCCAGTTCCGGGATCACGAGGGGGCCGACCCCGACAAGCACCTGTCGACCCCGGAAGCCGTCGTGGCCGACCGCCAGGTCCTCGACTGGCTGGCCCGAGGCGACCACGCCGCCGTGCTCGACTTCCTGCCCCAGTACCGGGCCCATGCTCCCGAGGGCTTCTTCGGCCACTACCTGACCATGGTCGGGGCCCTCGGCGGGGCGGCCTGCACTGCGTCCGGTACCCGGTTCGGGGACTACGAGGCCGTCGGTGGCACCGGCCAGGCCCACGTCTGGTTCGACCTCTGAGTCGACGGGAACGCCTCCCCCGTACGACTTGCCCTCGACCCGTGGTTGGGGGACGCTAACAGAACGAGCAGTCGGGTTCGGCCCGTTCAGGTGCCGGCCGACATCGATGCGGAGGCAACCTCATGCGCTACTACTCCTGTGACTCCCACGTGGTCGAGGCCGCCTCGGTCTTCGATGGCCTGACCGACCGCTTTGGCAGCAGCCGGGCCCCCTATGTCACCCTCGACGGTCACGACGGTGTCCCGGGCGCCTTCATGATCCTCCCCGGCATGGATCGCGGCGTGTCGGTCGGTCGGCTCGGCATCGCCGGGGCCAACCTCCACGATCCGGCGACGGTGGAGCGGATGGCCAAGGGCTACGACGGCCTCAACCCCGGCGTGGTCGACCCCCACAAGCGCCTCGACGAGCAGGTGACCGACGGGATCGTGGGCGAGGTGATGTACCCCAGCCTGTCGATGTTCACCTTCGCCATCCCCGACGACGAGGTGCGCGACGCCGCCTTCCGTCAGCACAACGACTGGGTCCTCGACTACTGCTCGGCCGACCCCAACCGCCTGATCGGGGTGGGCTGCCTCCCTCTGCCCGACATCGAGCGGGCCATCGCCGAGATCGACCGCTCGGCCCAGCGCGGCGTCCAGGGCTTCGCCATCCCGGCCCACGTCAACCCGGCCAAGCCCTACAACCACCCCGACTTCGATCCCTTCTGGGCCCGGGCCCAGGAGTACGGCGTACCCCTGACCATGCACATCTTCACCGGGGAGACCCTCGACGGCGGTATGCCCGAGCACTGGGGCAACCCGGGCGGCACGACCAAGGGCTACACCCTGGCCCACACCACCGTGGCCAACACCGCCATGGACCTGATCTGCGGGGGCGTGGTCGAGAAGTTCCCGGGCCTCAAGTTCGTGATCGCCGAATACGAGACGGGCTGGGTCGGCCACTTCAAGCAGCGGCTCGACCATGCGGCCTACCGCACCCCGCACGACGTCAGCGACACCCTGACCATGAAGCCGTCGGAGTACTTCGACCGGAACTTCTGGGTCACCTTCGAGGACGACGCCGAGGGCATCAAGACCCGGGACTCCATCGGGCTCGGCAACCTGCTGTGGGGCAACGACTACCCCCACCACGACTCGATCTGGCCCAACTCCCAGTCGATCCTGGACGAGATCATGGCCGACGTGCCGGAGGCCGAGAAGGAGCAGATGGTGTTCGGTAACGTCGTCGATCTGTACGGCATCGACACCGGGCTGCTGCCGGCGTGATCCCGATCGGCCGACGAGCCGATCGACCTGCTCCCGACCGAACGGCGGCCCAACCCGGGCCGGATCCGACGACCTGTGGCCCATGGGGGCCGGAAAGACGCGCATGACCGAGACCATCCTCCCCAAGCCCGACGGGCCCCTCCGGGTCCTGGTGACCAAGACCCTCACCCTCCCCGACGTGAGCCCGGAGGAGGAGGCCATGATCGTCGAGGCCGCCGGGCCGGGGGCCGAGGTCACCATCGTCGACAACCCCAAGGCCGGGGTGGAGCATGCGGCCGAGGTCGACGTCATCCTCGGCGTGGTCCCGACGTGGCTGTTCAGCGCCGCCCCCAACCTGCGCTGGGTCCACGCCACCGCGTCCGGGGTCGACATGTTCATGTACGACGAGTTCGTCAACGGCGACGTCGTGCTCACCGGCGAGAAAGGTCTGGTCGGCGGACATCTGGCCGACACCGCCTTCGCCCTCCTCCTGGGCCTGACCCGGCGCCTGGCCATGGCCGTCGAGCTCGGTCCCGACGGGTGGACCCAGGAGAACCGGGAGAAGATGCGCTTCTCCGAGATCGAGCTGGAGGGGCTGATGATGGGCATCATCGGCTTCGGCGGAACCGGGCGCCACATCGCCCGCCGGGCCGTGGCCTTCGGCATGGACGTCCAGGCCGTCGACGCCTTCCCGGTCGAGCCCAGCGACGGCGTGGCCGAGGTCTGGGGCCTGGATCGCATGGATGATGTCATCGCCACCTCCGACGTGCTCGCCGTCGGCCTGCCTCTCACCGAGGAGACCCGGGGCATCGTCAACGACGAGTTCTTCGCCAAGATGAAGGACACCGGCATCCTGTTGAACGTGACCCGGGGCGAGATCATGGACGGCCCGTCCCTGGAACGGGCCCTGATCAACAACACCATCGGTGGCGCCTGTCTCGACGTGGCCCCGGTCGAGCCCCTCCCCGCCGACAGCCCCCTGTGGGGTCTCGACAACTGCGTCATGACCCCCCACACCGCCGGGGCCAGCCAGCTCCGTGGTCGCCGCAACCTGGAGCGGTTCTGCCGCAACCTGGTGGCGGTCCGTGAGGGCCGTGCCCTGGAGGGTGTCGTCGACAAGCAGGCCGGCTTCTAGGCGCTCCCGGTACCGGTACCCGAGCAACCCACCACGTCAGGACGGTCGATGCGCCTGGCCCTCGAGGTCTGGGGTTCCGACGCGGCGCAGGTCGTGGCCACCGCCCGCCGGGCCGAGGATCTCGGGTTCGACGGCTTCTACTACGGCGAGGCACCCACCGGGCTCAACCTCGACTGCTGGACCATGCTGGCCGCCCTGGCCGGCGAGACCGAGCGGATCCGGATCGGCCCGTCATCACCAACGTGCTGCCCGACCTCCGGTCGCTGGCTCTGCTGGGCAAGCAGGCGGCAACCGTGGCCGTGCTGTCGGGCGGCCGACTCGACTTCCGCACCGGGGTCGGGGCCGCCGCCCCCTACGGCCGGGCCTGGTGGGAACCCCTCGGGGTGACCTACGGCGACTACGGCCGCCGCCACGCCGACCTCGACCACGCGTTGGGCCTGCTCCCCGCCTACTGGGCCGACGAGCCGGTCGAGCTGGTGGCCGGTGGTGGGGAGATCCGGCTGGGAATCGCCTGCCCCCCGATCCCGGTCACGGTGGCGGCCACCGGACCTCGGGGGCTCGCCGTGGCGGCAACCCATGGCCAGGTGTGGGAGGCAAGCTTCCGCACCCCGGACGAGTACGCCCGCCTCGACACCGCCTTCCGCGCCGTCCACCCCGCCACGCCGACCGCACGCCCGGCCGGGCCCGACACCGGAGCGGCCCCCGGCGTCGGTACGGGCCCGGTCCTGAGGTCGCTGGAGGTCGACGCCCTGGTCGGCACCACGGCCGCCAGCGCCGCCGTCGTCGCCGCCGCCTTCGACCGCGATCGGGCGGGTGAGGACCTGTCGGCCCTCCGGTCCCGGGCCCTGGTCGGGGAGCCCTCGGCGGCGGCCGAACGCCTGGCCGCCCTGGCCGAGGCCGGAGTCGACCAGGTGGTGATCGCGGCCCACGATCCCCACGATCCGGACGCCTTGGAGGCGCTGGCCCTGGCCCGATCGCTGATCGCCCGCTGACGAACCCGGCACCGCCGCTCCCCGGGCGCAGGGCGTCGGCGGCGCTTCGCTGGGCACGGAGCCCTCGGGCGGACCAGACTGCGAGCCGTGAACGACCTCCTCAACCCTCGGGCCTCGGCCGGCACCGTCCTGTTGACCAACGTCCTCGACCGGCCTCGGCGCTCCCTCGACGGCCACTGGCGGACCATCGTCGACCCGTTCGACACCGGGTACGTGGGCATCATGGGCGACCGCAACCCCCACGGCTGGTACCGCGACTTCAAGCCCCGCCACCAGGGCGACCGGGTCGAGTACGACTTCGACGCCTCCCGCCATCTCGCCGTGCCCGGTGATTGGAACACCCAGGACGACTCGCTCCACTACTACGAGGGCACCGTCTGGTACCGGCGGACCCTGGAGGTCGGCCCCGATGACGGCCCCAACGGGGCCACCGGCAACGGCCGGGCCTTCCTCCACTTCGGGGCGGTCAACCACACCTGCCGGGTCTTCGTCGACGGCGAGGAACTGGCCACCCACGTCGGCGGGTTCGGCCCCTTCGCCGTCGAGGTCACCGGACGACTGGGCCCGGGCCGCCACAGCATCGTCGTCCAGGTCAACAACCGACGCGAACCCGACCGCATCCCCGGCGTCCGCTTCGACTGGTGGAACTTCGGCGGTATCCACCGCTCGGTCGATCTGGTCCGGGTTCCCGAGACCTTCCTCCGCCAGACCTGGCTCACCATGGCCCCCGATGGTCGCCTGGTGGGCGGAGCCGTCGTCGACGGACCCGACGGGGAGACCCTCGACGTCCCGGTCCGCCTCGAACTCCCCGACCTCGGGATCGAGGTGCCGGTGACCGAGGGCCGGGCCGAACTCGACGCCGCCACCTCGGCCACCATCGAACGGTGGAACCCGGGCGCCCCGGTCCACCACCGGGTCCGCTGGACCTGCGGCGACGACGTCGTCATGGACCAGGTCGGATTCCGCACCGTCCGGGTCGAGGGCAACCGCATCCTGGTCAACGGGAACGAGACCTTCCTGCGCGGCATCTCGATCCACGGCGAGGGCCCCGCCGGCGGCCGCCGGGCCCACGGTCCCGACGACGCCGCCACCACCCTGGGCTGGGCCGAGGGCCTGGGCGCCAACTTCGTGCGTCTGGCCCACTACCAGCACGACGAGCACATGGTCCGCGAGGCCGACCGTCGAGGCCTGCTCGTGTGGTGCGAGCTACCCGTCTACTGGGGCATCGCCTTCGACGACAAGGCCGTGCTCGACAACGCTCTGGCCCAGGCCGACGAGCTGGTGATCCGGGACCGGAGCCGAGCCGGAGTGGTGCTGTGGTCGGTGGCCAACGAGACCCTGCCCGGCGATGACCGGCAGGGTTTCCTCGGCGCCCTGGCCGACCGGGTGCGGGCCCTCGATCCGACCCGTCTGCTCACCGCCGCCCTGCTCACCCTGCCCGTCGGTGGTCAGGTCGAGCACCACGTGACCGATCCCCTGGGGGAGGTCGTCGACGTCGTGGCCATCAACCAGTATCTGGGTTGGTACTACGGCGACCGGGCCGCCATCGCCGACACCCGCTTCACCACCGAGGTGGGCAAGCCCATCGTCTTCAGCGAGCTGGGCGCCGGGGCCAAGGCCGGTCATCACGGCTCCCCCGACGAGATCTGGACCGAGGAGTTCCAGGCCGCCGTCTACGAAGCCCAGCTGGCCATGATCGAGGCCACGGAGGACTGCGTCGGAGTCTCGCCCTGGATCCTGAAGGACTTCCGCACCCCACTCCGGGTCCTGCCGGGAATCCAGGACGGCTACAACCGCAAGGGCGTCGTCTCGGAGGAGGGTGAACCGAAGTTGGCCTACCAGGTCTTGGCCGACGCCTACCGTCGCTGGTCGTCGCAAATCGATTGACCGACCCGCGCCTTCGTCCGGGCTCCCGATCCGCGGACCGGAAGCCCGGACGATCCCCAGGGTGGCGTCGCCGTCGTTGCTAGCAGCCCCTGAGGGTGTCGGTTCCCGCCCCGCCGACGGTGATCACCAGCGGATCGCCGTAGCAGGAGTCGATGCCCGAGCCGCCGCCCAGCGTGTCATTGCCCGCAGGTCCGGTGACGCCGTCGCCGTACAGGACGTCGTCGTGAGCATTGCCACGCAGGTCGTCGTCGCCCTCCATGCCGACGAGCAGATCGTCGCCCTTGCCGCCGAAGATGGTGTCGTCGAGGTTGGCGCCGTAGAGCACGTCGTGCCCGGGGCCACCTCGGACCTCGTTCTCCTGGTCGGTTCCGCCATAGACCTCGTCGTCGTTGTCACCGCCGTCGAGAATGTTCGTCCAGAACGGTTCGGTGTCGGTCCCGCCGAAGATCATGTCGGGTCCCTCGTCTCCGTACAGCCATTCGTTGCCATCGTCTCCGTACAGCCAGTCGGCGCCGAGGCCTCCATGGGCGTCACCACCGTCCAGGCCGGTCACCAGGATGTCGTCGCCCTTGTTGCCGAAGATCGAGTCCTCGCCGCCGCCGGCGAACACCACATCGTCCCCTTCGCCGGCGTCCACGTAGTCGGCGGTCCCGTAGGTGCAGATGAGGTCGTTGTCGGGGGTGCCGACGATGTTGTCGTAGGCGTCGGTGCCTTCGATGATGTTGGTGAAGGTCCGGCTCGGCGCCGCCGGGTTGTTGGCCGACCAGATGGTCCAGATGGTGAAGCAGTCCAGCTGGGTGCTGGGCTCGCCGGGATTGGGCGTCGAACTCAGATCAGCCGCCGCCGGCCCTGCCAGCAACGCAACCAGCACCGCCGCACTTGCAAGTAGTCGTTTCATTCTCGGTGTCCCTCCATTTGGGTGTTTTGGGGGAAGAACGAGACCGTTGGTCACGGATACTGGGCTCAGATGTGTTCTTGTGCACTCGCCTGTGACGACGGTCCTGGCCGACGCCTACCGTCGCTGGTCGTCGCAAATCGATTGACCGACCCGCGGCTTCGTCGTACAACTGGGAGCCCTGCACGGCGTGCCCCTCGGGGCTCACGTCGGTCGCCGCAGTCCGTCCGATCCTCCGACCCGATCTCCGGCCGACCAGTTCCTGGCGGGACTCAGCCCACGGTCCCACTGTTCGGCCGCGCCCCGGTCCCCGACCCGTCCTGTCCGTCGGGGGCCGTCTTCACCGGCGGGGCGGGGAGCCAGGACCCCGCCCCTGACAACACCCGCCCGCCACCAGTGACCCCGACCGATCAGATCCCAGCCGCCCCGAGGAGGTGTGCCATGCCCGACCAGCCGACCGCCGACCAGAACCCGCTCCAGCCCCAACTCCTGCCCCACCCCCAGCCCGAGCGCCGAGTCGAGACCCCCACTCGCCACGGCCGGGTCCTGTCGTGGGCCACCGACCTCGACGAGCGGACGATGGCCCAGGCCCACCGCACGGCCGGGCTGCCCTTCGTCCACGAGCCCCTGGCCCTGATGCCCGACGCCCACCTGGGCATGGGGGCCACCGTGGGTTCGGTGGTGGCCACCGAGGGCTCGATCATCCCGGCCGCCGTCGGCGTCGACATCGGCTGCGGCATGGTGGCCCAGAAGACGGTGTTCACCCGCGACCGGGTGGAGGACCGGCTGGGGGTGCTCCACGGAGCCATCGCCAAGGCCGTGCCCTCGGGCCAGCCCCGGCGGGGGAACCGCTCGGCCGGGTCCCACCGGGAGCCGGTGCGGTCCAAGGCCCTCGACCGCCTCGTGCGCACCGCCCCCGATGTCCGATCCGACCGGTTCAACCCCGGCAAGATCGCGGCCCAGTTCGGCACGCTCGGCGGGGGCAACCACTTCGTCGAGCTCACCGTCGACACCGACGACCGGGTGTGGATCGTGCTCCACTCCGGGTCCCGGGGGCCGGGCAACCTGTTCGCTCAGGAGCACATCGGTCGGGCCCGCAAGCAGCTGGCCAAGGTCCTGACCGAGCCGCTGGAGGATCCCGACCTGGCCCACGTGGTCGAGGGGACCCCGGAGTTCGAGGCCTACATCGACGGGATGCTGTGGGCCCAGGACTACGCCCTGGAGAACCGGGCCCGGATGCTCGAGGCCATCGAGGGCGTGCTGCGCGACGTGCTCGACCACAAGGGCTTCGTGGCCGACGGCGCGCGGATCCAGTGTCACCACAACTACGCGTCCCGCGAAGTCCACCACGGGGTCGAGCTGTGGGTGACCCGCAAGGGCGCCATCGACGCCTCGGAGGGTCGCCTCGGCATCATCCCCGGGTCGATGGCCACCGGGTCGTTCATCGTGCGGGGCCGGGGCAACCCGTCGTCCTACCGTTCGGCCTCCCACGGGGCCGGTCGACGGCTGTCGCGCACTGCGGCCCGCAAGCAGCTCAGCGCCGAGAGCCTGGACACCGCCATGGACGGCATCGCCTGGAACCGCGACGCCCGGGCCCTGCTCGACGAGCATCCCGACGCCTACAAGGACCTGGGTGAGGTCATGGCCAACCAGGCGGATCTGGTGGCGGTCGAGCACCGGCTGACCACCATCCTCAATTACAAGGGCCAGTAGCTCCGGCCCTCCGACGGCCCGAGCCGGTCCATCCTTGCGTGGGTGGACCGGCTCGGCCGGAATCCGTGGTCAGCCCATGCCGTCGACGATCACGGCCCGGCCGTTGGCCGTGGACCCCAGCCGCAGGCCGATCACCGCCTGATAGTCCTCGGACTCGTAGGCGGCCAGGGCCGCCTCCTTGGTCGGGTACTCGATCACGACGGTCTGGGCCGCGGCGTCACCCTCCTTGGCCACCGAGGCCGGGTCGAGGACGATCAGCTTGCCCCCACCGGCCATGATGGGGGCCGCCCCCTTCTGGTACTCCCGGTACTGGTCGGGGTCGGTGACGTCGTAGTTGGCAACGAGATATGCAGGCATGCGAGCGGTCTAGCACGCCGCCGTTTCCACCAGCCACCGCAGTGACGGGTCGTCGGGGCGGCTGAGCAGCATCTCGGGATGCCACTGCACGGCGAGGATCCGCGAGCCCAGCTCCAGCCCCTCGACCGTGCCGTCGTCGGCCCGGCCCGACACCACCAACCCGTCGCCCACCTCGTCCACCGTCTGGTGGTGGAGGCTGTTGACGGCCAACCGCTCCCCGTACAGGGTCCGCAGGATCGAACCCTCGGTGGTGGCCACGTCATGGACGTGTTCGGTGAAGGGCACGTCGATCCGGAGATGCTCGGGCACGTGCTGGGTCAGGGTTCCGCCCCGGGCAACGTTGATGACCTGCAGACCCCGGCACACGCCCAGGACCGGCGTGTCGGCCGAGGACGCGGCCTCGAACAGGGCGAGCTCCAACCGATCCCGTTCCGGTTCGACCGGGGTCAGGTCGGGGTCGGGTTCGGCGTCGTAGTGGACGGGATCGATGTCGGCCCCGCCCGTCAGCAGGATGCCGTCCATCCTGGCCACCACCTGCTCGGGGTCCACGTCGAGCGGCAGGTGCACGGGGAAGCCCCCGGCCTCGATCACCCCCTGGGCGTAGCCGGCCAGGTACAGGTCGGCGTCGAGGGGATGGAGGATCTCGGGCCAGCCGATCACGGCCGAGGCCTTGATCCGGCGACCCACCAGGCCAATCAGAGGAGGAGGCGACATCTACCCATCACTTTCCCATCACTTTCGGATGCACGGTCGGGGCCCGCACTAGAGTGCCGACCGGCGCCAACCGTGGCCAGTTATGGTCACGGTCCGGACCACCGCAGGGCGAGCGGGGTCCGGTTGCGTTCGAGCCCGGTCTATGGTTTGCTTCCAAACTACTTGGGTTCGGACGGTTGGGGCACGAACCAGAGGAGAGGATCAGCAATGAAGCGCACAACCCTGGCCGCCCTGTTGGCGGTCTTTGCCCTGCTTGCCGCGGCCTGTGGGGACGACACCGAGGACAGTGGAGCCACCAGCGGGGGCGAGGGCAGCTCCGGCGGCTCGGTCGACATCGACGCCATCCTGGCCGCCGATCTGTCCGACTGCGCCGACGAGCCGTCGGGCGACCCGATCAAGGTCGGCATGGCCATGGACTTCAGCGACGTCGTCGGCTTCGTCGACATCCCCGGCTCCAACCTGGTGCCGTGGTTGGCCGAGAAGGCCAACTGCCAGGGCGGCATCGACGGCCGTCCGGTCGAGGTTCGGGTTGCCGAGGTCGGTGACGACGCCGCCCTCGCCGCCCAGGAGTTGCTCGACTGGGGCGCCCACTTCCTGATCGGCCCGCCCTTCGCCGACTTCGCCCTGCCGATTCTGCAGACCACCGAGGGTCAGGTCCCGATGTTCGTGGCCGCCTCGACCGAGCCCACCCTGGCCGACGCCGAGAACAACTCGTTCCTCGTCACCTTCGACGACAACCAGATGTCGGGCGCCATGGCCCAGTGGGCCCTGGACGAGGGCATCACCCGGGCCATCGTCTTCACCGAGGGTGAGGGCGTGCCCTACTCCGGCGTCAACCCCGACGCCTTCATCGCCGCCTTCACCGAGGGCGGGGGCGAGATCGTCTCGACCCAGACCTACGTCTGGGCCGGCGACACCGACTTCTCGGCCCAGGTGAACGAGATCGCCGGCCTCTCGGACGACAACGAGATCGTGTTCTCGGCCGCCCTCGGGTTCCAGGTCACCGCCCTGCGAGGCCAGCTCGAGGGTCAGGGTCTGAACAACCTGGTCTACGCCGGGACCGACGCCCTGGACGCCACCGGCATCCAGTTCGAGGACAACAACGAGGGCATCGTCCACACCCCCCACACCAGCATCAGCGCCGGCGACCGCGTCGACAGCATGCTGGCCGACTACGAGGCCGACCGGGGCGAAGCCCTGGAGAGCCGGGGTTTCATGGCCCTGTACGCCGACTCCATGTTCGTCGGCATCCAGGCCATGCTCGACTGTGGCTGCAACGACCCGGCCGAGATCGGTACCGCCGTGTCGGAGATCGAGGGCTTCGAGGGCCTGTCGGGGACCATCACCCTGGCCGGCACCGACGGCATCCCGCCCAAGGCCGTGCCGATCAACCGCATCGTCGACGGTGAGGACGTCCTGGTCGCCACCATCGGCGGCTAGGGCCCTCCTTCCCGGACGCAGGATCAAGCGGTGCTCGACGTCGTCGATCTGACCACCAGATACGGGTCGATCGCCGCCCTGCGCAACGTGTCGCTGACCGTCGGGTCCGGTGAGGTCGTCGGCCTCATCGGACCCAACGGAGCGGGCAAGACCACCCTCCTGGCCACCATCGCCGGCCTCCTGACGCCGGCGCAGGGCTCGGTCGCCTTCGACGGGGTCGACGTCACCGGGGCCTCACCCGAGCGGCTGCTCCGGTCGGGCCTGGCCCTGGTTCCCGAGCACCGCCGGATCTTCGTCGACCTCACGGTGGAGGAGAACCTGCGGATCGGCGGCGTCACGACCCCGGCCCGCGATCGGGAGGCTGCGCTGGAGGAGATGGCCGAGCAGTTCCCGGTCCTGCGGGAGAAGTGGACCACGGCCGCCGGGTTCCTGTCCGGCGGTGAGGCCCAGCAGCTGGCCATCGCCCGGGCGTTGATGTCCCGCCCCCGGCTACTGATGATGGACGAGCCGTCGCTGGGGCTGGCCCCCGTCCTCGTCGACGTGGTGTTCGAGTTGATCGCAACCCTCCGGGCCCAGGGCCGGACCCTGCTGGTGGTCGAGCAGAACGCCTCCCGCATGTTGGCCGCCGCCGACCGGGCCTACGTGCTGCGCTCGGGCGAGGTCGTCGCCTCGGGCACCGGAGCCGAGCTGGCGGCCCAGGACGACCTGTTCCACAGCTACGTGGGAGGCGAGCGATGACCGAACTGGCCCAGAACCTGATCGACGGCCTGGGTCGGGGCAGCATCTACGCCCTGCTCGCCCTCGGGGTCGCCATCATCTTCGGCGTCATGCACCTGCTGAACTTCGCCCACGGCGAGTTGATCACGGTCAGCGGGTACGTGGCCTACGCCGCCTTCCTCCAGGGCTGGTCGTGGTGGATCCTGGTCCCCCTGGTCATCGTGACCTCGATCGTGACCTCGCTCCTGATCGAGTGGGTGGCCTTCAGCCGGGTCCGGGGGGCCGGCGACTTCACCCTGCTGCTGACCTCGTTCGGGGTGCATTTCGTGGTCCAGGCCATCTTCCTGCTCTACGTCTCGGCCTCGGTCAAGACCTTCGACCGTCCCGACTGGGTGACCAGCACCTACTCGGTCGGGTCGCTCAACATCGAAGTCTTCGACACGGTGGTGATCGTGGTCACCGGGCTGGCGCTGCTCGGGACGACCTGGATCCTGCAACGGACCATGTTCGGCCTGTCGCTACGGGCGGCGGCGGCCGACTTCGACACCGCCCGACTCATGGGCGTCCGGTCGAACTCGGTCATCCGCGGCGCCTTCGCCCTTTCGGGCCTGCTGGCCGGCATCGCCGCCGTCTTCTGGCTCATGCGGGCCGGTAGTACCACCCCCAGCGCCGGTATCGATCCCATGCTCAAGGGGGTGCTGGCCGCCCTCATCGGGGGCCTGGGCAGCCTGCGGGGCGCCGTCATCGGCGGCTTCGCCCTGGGCCTGGCCGAGGTGCTGTTGCGGTCCCGGCTACCGGAGACGGTGGCCAACCTCACCGACGGGGTGGTGTTCCTCCTCATCGCCCTGCTGTTCATCTTCCGACCCCAGGGCCTGCTCACGGTGGCCCACGCCGAGCGGGTCTGATGTTCGCCGACCTCCGCCGGGACGTCGCCTTCCCTCTGGGTTCGGCCGTCCTGCTCTTCGTCGCCCTGGTCGCAGGCGGCCTGATCTATCAGAGCTTCTTCGGCGGGGCGGGGGAGCGGCTGGTCACCAGGATGCTGCTCGACGCCGTGGTGGTGATCGGCATCCAGATCTACATCGGCAACACCGGGGTGCTGTCGTTCGGCCACATCGGGTTCGCCGCCATCGCCGGCTACACGTTCGCCCTCCTGGCCATCGACGTCGAGGAGAAGATGGAGCGGATCCCCGACGCCCCCCTCGGCCTGGCCACCTTCGACCTCAACCCGTGGCTGGCCCTCGTGATCGCCGTGGTCCTCACGGTGGCGGTGGCGGTCGTGATCGGGATCGGGCTGGCCCGGTCCGGGGCCCAGTCGGGTGCCGTTCCGGCCACCGTCATCACCCTGGCCCTGCTCTTCGTCACCCACGAGGTCGCCACCGGCTATCCCGACCTCACCGCCGGGGAACGGGCCGGGCTCAGCTTCCCCGTCGGGGGTGCCCTCCGTTCCCGCATCCCGATCTACCTGGCCCTCTTCGGGTCGCTGGCGGTGGCCTTGCTCTACGCCCGGAGCCGGTCCGGGCGCCTGGCCGTGGCCGCCCGGGAGGACAACCTGGCGGCCCGGGCCATGGGGGTCAACCCGTTGGTCCAGCAGATGGCGGCGCTGCTGTTGTCGGTGGCGGTGGTGGCGGTCGGAGCGTCGCTCCGAGTCTTCCAGGACGGCTCGATCCTCCCCGGCAACTTCTTCTTCGACTACGCCCTGCTGACCCTGGTGATGCTCATCGTGGGCGGGACCAACTCGGTCACCGGGGCCGTGGTCGGGGTGGTGGTCATGACCGCAGCCCGGGCCTTGGCCCGCAGCCTGGGGAAGGACGACTTCGAGCTGTTCGGCTCCAGCCTGGGCTTCGACCGCGCCCCTCTCGACTGGATCTTCCGGGAGAACCTGCAGACCGCCGTCCTGGGACTGTCGATGCTCGGCTTCATGCTCCTGCGGCCTCGCGGCCTGCTCGACGATTGGGAGCTCGACCGCTGGCTCCATCGCCGCCTGGATCGGGATCGGACCGAACCCGCGGCCGGTGTCGAGCCCGTGACCGTGCCCGGCGAACCACACGGCGCCGAACCGGCGGCGCCGTCGCCACACGCCGACCGGCCGGAACTGGTCGTGGCCGACGTGGACGTCCGCTTCGGGGGGTTCCAGGCCCTGTCGGCTGCGGGGCTCCGGGCCGCCCCCGGCGAGGTCGTGGGCATCATCGGCCCCAACGGGGCGGGTAAGACGACGCTGGTGAACGTGATGACGGGCCTGGTCCCGGCGACCGAGGGTTCGGTGAGACTGGGCGCCGACGATCTGACGGGAGCCCCGGCCTACAAGCGGGCGCGGCGCGGCCTGGTCCGCACGTTCCAGAATCTGCGGCTGTTCGGGGCCCTGTCGGTGACCGAGAACGTCGAGGTCCCGGCCCTGATCGCGGCCGAGCATCGCGCCGGGCACCCGGTTCCCCCGGTGGGCGAACTCGTCGCCGCGGCCGGACTGGCCGACCACGCCGACCGGCGGGCCCGGGAACTCGACTACGGCAACTCCCGGCGCCTGGAGCTGGCCCGGGCCGCCGCCCTGGGCCCCGACTTCCTCCTGCTCGACGAACCCACGTCGGGCATGAGCGACGCCGAGTCGCTGGCCATGGTGGAGCAGGTTCGGGGTATGGCCCGCCTGGTCGACGCCGGTGTGGTGGTCATCGACCACGACCTGGCCTTCATCACCGGCATCTGCGATCGCATCTACTGTCTGGACCGCGGTCGGGTCATCGCCCAGGGCACGCCCGACGAGATCCAGAACGATCCGGCGGTCCAGGCCGCCTACCTCGGGGTGGGGTCGGGGGATCCGGCTCCGGCCGACACCAGCACCGACAGCACGACCACGGGGGCACCATGAGCAACCAGACCATCGACCAGTTCCGGGCCGCCTGCGCCGAGGCCGGGGTCCACACCGTCGAGGTGGCGGCCCCCGACACCCAGGGCCACCTCCGGGGCAAGCGGGTCCCGGTCGAGCGGTTCTTCGACACCGTGGCCGGACACGGGGTGCACATCGCCGACGCCATGTTCGTGTTCGACATGCAGAACGATCTGCCCGAGAACCCCTACATCAACATGGACTCGGGCTATCTCGACTGCCATCTGGTGCCCGATCCTTCCACCGGTCGCATCCTGACCCACCGGCCCGGCTATGCCCTGGTGTTCGCCGACGCCTTCGACCAGAACGGCAACCCTCACCCCCTGGCCCCTCGCAACGTGCTGGCGGCCCAGATCGAGGCCTGCCGGGCGGCGGGGGTGGAGCCGGTGGTGGCCACCGAGCTCGAGTTCTTCCTCTGCACCCCGACGTGGGAGCCGATCCAGGAGCACATCCAGTACTCGTCGCTGACCGACGCCGTCGAGCTGGAGGCGTGCCTGCGGGACATGCGTGACGGCCTGGCCGGGGCCGGCATCGAGGTCGAATCGTCCAACGCCGAGTACGGGCCGGGTCAGATCGAGATCAACACCGGCCACGCCGACGCCATGACCACGGCCGACAACACCGTGCTGTTCAAGAGCATCGTCAAGCAGGTGGCGCGGGCCCACGGCATGCGGGCCACCTTCATGCCCAAGCCGTTCGCCGAGCAGTCGGGGTCGGGCATGCATGTCCACACCAGCCTCCGGGGACCGGACGGGGCCAACGCCTTCGCCGCCAGCGATGGCGGCCCCAACGAGCTGATGCGCCACTGGCTCGGCGGACTGATCACCCACGCCGAGGCCATGACCCTGCTCGGGGCACCCACCGTCAACGGACCCAAGCGCATCCGGCCCTACACCTTCGCCCCGACCCACATCCACTGGGGTCTCGACAACCGGACCGTCCTGTGCCGGTGCGTGATCGCCACCGGCTCCCCGGCCAACCGGGTCGAGCACCGCCTGGCCGGGGCCGACGCCAACCCCTACCTGATCATCGGTGGCCTGCTGGCGGCCGGGGCCGACGGCCTGACCAACCGCATCGAGCCCCCGATCATGTGCGAGGGCGACCTGTACTCCAACCCGGGCGACGCCCCGGCCCTGCCCACCGACCTGGCCGGTGCCATCGCCACCTTCCGGGGCAGCCCCCTGGCCGCCCGTCTGGGCGAGGAGTTCGCCACCACCTACGCCCTGATCGCCGAGCACGAGCGGGCCCTGGGGGCGGAGCACAACCCCGATCCCGACGACGTCAACGACTGGGAACGGCAGCGCTACGCCGAACACTCCTGAGCCGCACCCCTCATCCCGCCGACCCGACAGGTGACCCAGCCATGAGCCCGTCCCTCGCCCCCAACGTCACCGACGACGAGCTGTACCTGTCGGGTATCCCCCACGACCGGTTCACCCGGTTGCGGGCGACCGACGGCCTGGCCTGGCATCCCTACGGTCCCGGCGACGGCGGGTTCTGGGCCGTGACCCGTCACGCCGACGTCCGCCACGTGTCGCGCAACCCCGAGCTGTTCTCCTCGGCCATCGGCCACACCAACCTGTGGGACCTGGAGGCCGACGCCCTCGAGGCCCGGCGGTCCCTGATCGACAGCGACGCTCCCGACCACACCAGGATCCGACGGGTGGTGTCGGGGGCGTTCACCCCCAAGCGCATCCGGACCTGGGAGAACGCCGTCCGGGACATCACCGTCGAGTTGCTCGACGTCTTCGAGGCCTCGGGCGGCGGCGACTGGGTCGAGCAGGTGGCGGCCCCGCTGCCCATCCGGGTCATCCTGGCCATGCTCGGGGTCCCGGTGGAGGACGCCGATCACCTGGTCGAGCTGTCGAACTACCTGGTCGAGGGGACGAGCGAGACCCAGTCCATCCCGCCCGACGCGTTCGGCAACACCACCGAGCTGCGGCTCCTGCCCTTCAACAGCCCGGCCAGTCACGCCATCTTCACCTACGGCGAGGCGCTGCGGGAGCGACGGCGTCAGGACCCACAGGACGATCTGGTGACCCACCTGGTCCAGATGGAGGACGAGGGGGAGCGGATCTCCCATCACGAGTTCCGCCAGCTGTTCCACATCCTGGTCTTCGCCGGCAACGAGACCACCCGGACGGCGCTCAGCCACGGGGCCATCGCCCTGGCCGACCATCCCGATCAGTGGCAGCGGGTGATCGATGACCCCGACGGGCTGATCGACACCGCCACCGAGGAGGTGCTGCGGTGGTCGACCCCGGTGCTGCACATGCGCCGCACCGCGGTCTCCGACACCAGCCTGGCCGGGACCGACATCGCCGCCGGGGACAAGGTCGTCATGTGGTACGCGTCGGCCAATCGCGACGAGGCCGTGTTCGAGAACCCGTTCCAGTTCGACGTCGGTCGCCCCGCCAACGAGCAGTTCGCCTTCGGTGGTGGCGGCCCCCACTTCTGTCTCGGGGCGTTCCTGGCCCGACTGGAGATCAGCGTGCTGCTCCAGGAGTTGGCCCGGCGGGGCCTCCACCTGGAGCGGACCACCGAACCCGAGCGGGTGCCGTCCAACTTCGTGCATGGGATCCTGTCGGTCGGCATGGCCCCCGTCCCGCCCGGTGGGTCCGGCCGATGACCGGGTCCGACGACCGGGTCCGGCTCACCGTCGACCGGGAGGCCTGCATCGGGGGCGGTCAGTGCGAGCTGGTGGCTCCCGAGGTGTTCGAGGTCGATGACGACGAGGGCATCGCCGCCGTGATCGGCGACGGGACACTGCCTCGTTCGGTGGCCCTCGACGTCGTCGACCGCTGCCCGGGCCGGGCCATCGCCATCGTCGAGCCCTGACCGAGGCGGCCATGTCGTCGAACAGCGGCCCCAGCAGGTCGTCCTGAGCCACGTCGGCCGGGTCGGGCAGGCCCGGGAACGGCGGCTGCCCGGGAACGGGGCGGCGAGCGTCAGCCGCCGCGAGCGGCCGGGGCCAGGATGATGGTCTGGAGCAACCGGGCCAGGAGCCGGATCTCGTCCGGGGTCAGATCGCCCAGGAGGTCGGTGGCCCACTGGTTGAACTTGGGATAGATCCGCTCGATGACCAACTCACCCGACTCCGTGAGCGAGATCAGGCGCCGTCGGGCGTCGCCGTCGTCGGTCCGTGACGTCACCAGGCCCTGTCCCTCCAGTCCCTTGCGAACACCGGTCAGCGTGCCCAACGTCAGCCCCAACTCGCCGGCCAGGCGGGACGAACCCATCTCGCCCCACACCCACAGCACCCAGAGGACCGAGAACCCGGTCCACGACAGGTCCTCGTCCGACATCACCTCCTTCTCCGCCGTTCGACTCAGGACGGTGGCGGCCCGGTAGAGGTTGGAGGTCGCCTCCTCCACCTCGAGGTTCACGTCGTGGGCGTCGAGGCGGCGCTCGATGTCGGCCTTGGCCTCGCGGAGGGCGTCGGGGTTGTAGTCGTGGGGCAACGGCGGCTCGTCGGTCGGGGCGGGCTCTTGACGGTACTTTGGAACCAAAGTTAGCGTCCAGGCATGTCGCCGGGCGTGTCACCCGACCTCCACGATCCGGCCACCTTCGCCGCCGGTATCCCCCAGGAGGCCTTCGCCGCCATGCGGGCCACCCCGGGCCTGGTCTGGTCCGAGCCCCGGGGCGAGGACCGCACCGGCTTCTGGTCGGTGACCCGCCACGCCGAGGTGGTCGAGGTCAGCCGCGACACCACCACCTACTCCTCGGCCGTCGGCCACATCCAGATGTACGACATCGACGCCGACGCCCTCGACGCCCGGGCCTCGATGATCGACCTCGACCCCCGGTCCACACCCGGTTGCGGCGACTGGTGTCGGCCGCCTTCACCCCCCGCCACGTCCAGGGCTACACCGCCGCCATCCGGGCCCGCATCGACCGAGCCCTCGACACCCTGGAGGCCGACGGAGGCGGGGACTGGGTGACGACCGTGGCCGCCCCCGTCCCCATCGGCGTCATCTGCGACATCCTCGGTGTGCCCGAGGCCGACCACGGGTACCTGGTCGAGCTGTCGGACCACCTGGTGGCCGGGACCGGGAGCACCCCTCTCGACCCCGGGGCCTACGGCAACAGCACCGAACTGCGGCTGCTGCCGTTCAACTCCCCGGCCGCCCACGCCCTCAACGTCTACGCCCTGGACCTGGCCCGGGCCCGGCGGGTCGAGCCCGCCGACGACCTGGTGACGAAGCTGGTCTCGGCCGAGATCGAGGGCGAGTCGCTGACCGACGACGAGCTGGCCAACTTCTTCCGTCTGATGGTCTTCGCCGGCAACGAGACCACCCGCTCGTCGATGGCCCACCTCGTGATGCACCTCGACCGCTTCGGCACCGAGTTCGCCCGGGTGGAGGCCGACCGGTCGCTGGTGCCGACCGCAGTTGAGGAGGTCATCCGCTACTCGTCGCCCATCCTCTACTTCCGCCGCACCGTCACCACCGACACCGTGCTCAGCGGGACCCCACTGTCCGCCGGCGACAAGGTGGTGATGTGGTACGCCGCCGCCGACTTCGATGAGGCCGTGTTTCCCGATCCCCTGGCCTTCCGGGTCGACCGCCCCAACCCACCCGTCAACGTGGCCTTCGGGGGCGGCGGCGCCCACTTCTGCCTCGGCGCCGCCCTGGCCCGATTGGAACTGACCGCCCTCATCGAGGCCATCCTGGACCGGGGGCTGCGGATCGAACCAGTGGCCGAACCGACCTACGTCGACTCGAACTTCGTGAACGGCATCGAGCACCTGGAGGTGCGACTCACATGACCTGGGACCTCACCGACGACCAACGAGCCCTCCAGGCCAAGGCCCGGGCCCTGGCCGACGAGGTCATCGCCCCCCGGGCGGCCGAGGTCGACCGGACCGAGCACTACCCGTGGGACAACGTGGCCGCCCTGGCCGACGCCGGGTTCACGGGCATGTGCGTGCCCACCGACCTGGGCGGCCCCGGCCACTCCCTACTCGACGCCGTGCTGGTGGTGGAGCAGATGGCCCGGGTGTGCGGGGTGACAGGGCGCATCGCCGTCGAGGCCAACATGGGGGCCATCTCGGCAGTCCTGGCCTACGGCACCGACGCCCAACGCAAGATGGCGGCCGAGATGGTGCTGGAGGGCGACAAACCCGCCATCTGCATCACCGAGCCCGACGCCGGCAGTGCGGCCTCGGAGATGACGACCCGGGCCGACCGTCGAGGCGACGGCTACGTGCTCAACGGGACCAAGCACTGGATCACCGGGGGCGGCGTCTCCCGCCTGCACCTGATCTTCGCCCGGGTCTTCGACGAGGACGGGACCGAGGAGGGCATCGGGGGCTTCCTGGCCATCCGGGACGAGACCCCGGGCCTGATCTTCGCCCGTCGTGAACCCACCATGGGCCTGCGGGGCATCCCCGAGATGGAGGTCGTGTTCGACGACATGGAGGTCGGCCCCGACATGGTGCTCCAGCCGCCGGCCGGGTTCGGACGGGGCTTCGGCCAGCTCATGAACGCCTACAACTGCCAGCGGGTCGGGGCCGGGACCGTGGCCCTCGGGTTGGCAACCGGGGCCTACGAGCTGGCGCTCGACTTCGTGAAGGAGCGGGAGCAGTTCGGGCGCCCCATCGCCGAGTTCCAGGGGCTGCAGTGGATGCTGGCCGACATGTCGGTCAAGCTCGAAGCCGCCCGCTCGCTGACCTACCGGG
This sequence comes from Acidimicrobiales bacterium, assembly GCA_965263455.1. Lineage (GTDB taxonomy): Bacteria > Actinomycetota > Acidimicrobiia > Acidimicrobiales > SZUA-35 > CADEDH01. The sequence goes on along the minus strand of CBDHHN010000004.1, from coordinate 2,208,132 downwards.
CTGCCGCCTCACGAGGTCCCGACGACAGCCCCTTCCCCGATCCCGCTCTCGCCGCCCAGGGCAAGATCTTCACCGCCGAACGCTCGATCGAGGTGGTGTCGGACGCCCTGCAGGCCTTCGGGGCCGCCGGCTATTCCCGCAACAACCCCCTCGAGCGGATGTATCGCGACGTGCGGATGTTCACCATCGGGGGAGGGACGGCCCAGATCCTCCGGACCGTGGTCGCCTCCCGCATCCTCGACATGAAGCTCCCGCAGGGTCGGGGAGGCTTCCTGCCCCGCGCCGAACGCTGATCGGGCCTGCGGCGCCCGGGGCGCACGGGGTGCCGCCGGGCCCGCCGGATCCGGGCCCGGCATCGGCTCAGGGTCGAACCAAGACCGTGGTGGAACTGCTGGCGGCGAAGCCGGGAGCCCGGGCGTCGACCGTGATGGCGAACATGCCTGCTTCGGTAGGCGTACCCGTGACCACGCCGGTGACGGGATCGATCCGGAGCCCGGGCGGGAGTTGGGGCGCGGAGTAGGTCACGCCCGACCTCGGCTCACTCCGATCGAGCCGGACCGGCCGTCCCACCGTCAGCCCGTCGCCGATCTCGGTCTGGACCTCGACCACGCTGTCACCGCTCGACGCCGGGGCGGCGGTCGGCGGCGAGGTCGTGGTCGGCGGCGAGGTCGTGGAGGTCGTGGAGGTCGTGGAGGTCGTGGCGGGCTCGCCGGCCGGCGGGCCCACGAAGCCCGGGGACGTGGCCGGCGTTAGCGGAGACGTCGGGCCTGGTGCGCTCGATACCGGGTCCGGCTCGGTCTGTCCGCCCGATCCGACGGGAGCCGACGGCGGGTCCTGGTCGCCCTCGGACCCGGCGGTGTCGGCCGTGTCGGTCGTGGCGGGGGCGCCTGCATCCCCCTCGGTTCCGGCGCCCTCGGTCCCACCGGGCGCGCTGTCGGGCCGGGCGTCGACGTCGACATCGACATCGACGTCGACATCGACATCGACGTCACCATCGTCGGCGCCGTCACCGGCTCCGGCGCTGCCGCCCTTGCCCCCGTCGGGGGCCAGCTCCAGGATCCGCTGGTCGAGGCCACCGCCCTCATCGGTGCCCGTGGCCGGGGTGAGCGCCACGGTGGGAAGGTCGCTGTTGCGGCCGAGGAAGGCCAGCGTGGCCAGAGTGGCCACGGCCGTCAGCATCACCACGCCGCCGAGTGACGCCCATCCGAGGGTGCGGGGCCGGCGTCTCGCCACCACCACCGGATGCTCGGCGGTCACGAAGGGCGGTGCCGTATCGCCCTGCGGGTCGTCGAACGCGTCGAAGATTCCGACGGCCGATGGCCGCCGGCGTCCGGCCCCTCTCCCGCCGTTGGGCGACATGGACATCGATGCTACCAGGAGCACGTCGGCACGGTTTGTCGGCGGGCCGGGGCCGACCGGTCTCGGACCCGGTGCTGCGGGTAGGCTCGATCCATGCTCCGCCTCACCCGCCGAGTCGCCATCGCCCTCGGTCTGACCGGGCTCATCGCCACCCTGTTCCGGTTGCGCGGCAGCGGTGGCGTCCCGCCCCAGAGCGGCGGTTGGCGAGAGGTCACCGAGATCGACCTCCGCCGCTGATGGAGGTCGCCATCCTCGGCGTGGGCGCGACCGGTGCCCACGCCGCTCGCCAGCTCGTGCAGGCCCCGATCGAGCGGCTGCGCCTGCACGACCTCAACCCCCGCCGTCAACGCCAGGTGGTGTCGGCCGTGACCGCCATAGCCCCCGACGGGGTGGAGGTCGTGGCCGGCGAACCCTCGGCCGATGACCCGCCGGACCTCGTGGTGCTGGCCACCCCGGTCGGCCAGCACGCCCGCCCGGCGGCGGCCTGGATCCAGCGGGGCGCCGACGTGGTCTCCCTGTCGGACGGGCCCGACGAGGTCGCCGCCCTCCTGGAGCTGGACGCCGTGAGCCGGACCCTGGGCCGGGTGGTCGCCGTCGGGGCCGGCTTCGTGCCCGGCCTCAGCTGCGTGCTGGTCAGCTATGCCGCCGCCTCCCTCGACCTGGTCGAGGTCATCGGTGTCTACAAGGCGGCCACCGCCGGCCCGTCGTGCGCCCGCCAACACCACCGGGCCCTCAAGTCGAGCGGTCACGACTGGCTCGACGGCGAATGGATCGTACGCCGAGGCGGGTCGGGCCGGGAGCTGGCCTGGTTCCCCGACCCCTTCGGGGCCCGCGACTGCTACCGGGGAGCCCTGCCCAGCCCGTTCCTGCTGCAACCGGTCTTCCCCGACGCCCATCGCATCTCGGCCCGGATGGCGGCAACCCGGCGCGATCGGTTCACGTCATGGCTGCCCATGCTCCGCCCGCCCCATGCCGACGGCGGGCCGGGCGCCCTCCGGGTCGAGGTCAGGGGGCGCCTCGGGGTGGCGGTCGAAACCCGCATCCTGGGCGTGATCGACCACCCGTCGGCCGCGGGGGGCGCGATGGCGGCGGTGGCGGCCGAGGAGATCCTGGCCGGGCGGGTCGAGGCGGGGGCCCGGGGTCTGGCCTCGTGGCCCGATCCGAACCGACTGCTGCGGGCACTGTGGCCCCGCGGGGTCCGGGTGGCCGCCTTCGACGGCACCCTTTCCGTTCCTTGAGCGCACCCGACCCGACCCGCAGGGCAGGCCCGCCCGGGCTCGGTTCGGCATCGCCCTATCGGGCCCGGCGGGGTCCCGTGTAGGCCGTACGGCCCATTTCGGAGGGAGCCGTCTCAAGTCGCTGGCCCGCGGTGTCGAACGTTTCGTTGGAGATAGTTGGCAAAATCCCTCAAGTCGCGACCGCCCTTCTGTCGAAACCTCTTGTGCATGGAGGACAAGATGAAGGGCAACCCGATGACGAAGGACAACGCTGAACTCAACGCGCGTATCGAGGCCAATCTCCCGTTGGTCAAGCACGTGGTGTTCCAGGTGGCGGTGCATTTCCCCCGCCACGTAGACCGCGAGGAGCTGGCCCGGGCCGGCGCCCTCGGCCTGGTGGAGGCGGCCCGCCGCTACGACGACAGCCGGGGGGTGCCGTTCGAGCGGTTCGCCGCCCAGCGGATCCGGGGGGCCATCCTCGACTCGGTCCGGGCCGCCGACTGGGCGCCCCGCTCGGTCCGACTGCTGGCCCGGCGACTGGAGTCGACCGAGCAGCAGCTGGCCACTCAGCTCGGCCGGGTCCCCAACAACGACGAGATGGCCGAGTCGCTCGGCGTGTCCCGCCAGGAGCTGACCCGGCTCCAGGACCGCCTGTTCCGCTCGGTCGTGCTGGCCCTCGACCACGAGACCAGCGACGACACCGACGAGGACCTGACCCTCGTCGACATCCTGCAGGATCGCAACACGGTCGAGCCCAGCGAGGAGCTCGAGACCCGGGAGCTGCACAACTACCTGCGCGACGCCGTCGGTCTGCTTCCCGAGCGCCAGCGTTTCGTGATCGTGGGCTACTTCCTCGAGGGCAAGACGAGCCAGGAGCTGGCCCGGTTCCTCGGGGTGACCGAGTCCCGCATCTCCCAGCTCCGCAGCGAAGCGCTGCGCAACCTGAAGCTGGGCATCGAGGCCCAGTACAGCGACGCCGACGAGGAGGCCCCCAGTGGGCGGGTGGCCAAGCGCCAGGCCGCCTACGCCGCCTCGGTCGGTTCGGCCTCGGAGTGGAAGAACCGGCTCAGCCGATGGGACGCCGAGTACGACGTACCCGAGGAGCCGCTCCTGCCCGTGGCCGGTGGGCTCACATCCCGCCGCCGGCTGGGCGCCGACGATCGGGTCGAGGTCGGCTGATCCGATCTCGGGCCGGGCCTCGCAGCCGGGCCCCGGTTCGGACCACCGAGGGGATCAGAAGGCGGACGCCGTCTGCCACCGGCGCAGCAGCTCAGCGTCGCCGAACACCTCGACCGCCGACGGATCGACCCGGCTCCACAGCAGGAGCAGGAGATCCGAGGCCGAGCCCCGGGCCGCCACGTTGCCCTTGGCGTGGGTCCGCTCCCACTCGAGCGACTCCGCCCCCACGGCCAGCAGCCACTCGCCATCATCGACGTCGGTGGTGTGGAGGTGGATGGTCGACCCGGCGGCGTCGAGGGTGTCGAACTGCATCCGGTGGGGCACGAACACCTCGAGCACCTCGTCGATGGCGTCGAGGGCCTGAGCCGCCTCCACGGCCACGGGCGCCCCGGTGGCGGCCAGGTCGGCGTCCCACCGGTGGATGGCCAGCTCATGGGCCAGCCGCCGAAGCCACCAGCGGCCGGGTTGGGCCCCGGTGAAGGTGGGCCGCGGCGCCTCCAGATCGGTTCCGGCCAGGGCCTTGGCCACCGCATCGGCTCCTTCCCGGTACCAATCGAGCACGGCCGGGCCGACCGGGGGCTCGCCCACGGCAGCCCGGTTGGGGGGATCGTCGGGGGTGGCCTCCAGCGATCGGGCCACGAAGCGGCACACCCAGGCGGTGTGCCCGATCACGGTGTGCACCGTCCAACCGTCGAGGTGCGGTACGGGCCGATCGAGGGCCTCGGCCGGGATGGTGGCGACGCGGTTGCGCTCGGTCTCGACCAGGTCGTACAAGTGGTCGTCGGCCAGTCGGGTCACGGGAATCTCCAGGGTGGGGCGTCTGCGGGGCGGCCTCAGGGACGCTCGGCCGCCACCGACGCCACCCACCGGTCGAGGCTACGCCACTGCTGGTTGAGCCAGGCAACCTGATCCTCGGGGTCATCGGGCACCTCGGACCGGGGATGGACCCACCACCGGACCACCACCGGCCGCCGCAGTGGGAGCCGTCGCAGCAACCCGGCGTCGGTGACGCCTTCCAGGCCCACGTGGCCCATGATCACCACATCCAGGTCGGGTTGGGCCTCGAGCAGGGCCAGGGTGCCGGCCGGCTTCGGGGGCAGCAGGTGGTCGAGGTCGTCGGCCAGCGCCACCAGCTCGGTCAGGCCCCGCCGTTCGAGCGACGCCCGGACGGACCGTTGCCGAGCCGGGGTCGAGTAGGTGCCCTCGGGGAAGATGACGAGCGCCGAGTCGGGCTGGGCGGCGGCGGCGAACTCGGCGATGGCCCGGGCCTCGGCGTCACCGTCTCCGTGGCGGCTGACGAAGTAGTTGCCCAACCGGTGGCCGTACAGGTCGAGGCTGGGGACCCGCTGCAGTTCCTGCTTGAGTACGTAGTGGACGTAGCGGCCGAGTCGGTCGGCCACCAGCACCGCCGGGAGGACGGCGTCGGCCATGCTGGCGTGACGGCTGAGAAGGATGAAGCCCTCGTCGGGGAGGTCGTCGAGGTCGTCGAGATCGAAGCGCACCCCGAGCAGGCGCCCGGCCCATCGCAACAGCGAGGCCGCCCACCAGGCCTGCATGCCCCGGTAGGCGCCGAGCCCTCGGCGGGGCAGGAACCGGAAGAGGCCGAGCGCCCGGGCCAGGAACAGCACGACGGCGGCGCCGATGGCGATCCACTCGTGGATCAGGTACACCAGCAGGTACAGACCGAGGCGCACGGCCGGGAACCGGAACCGGCGGGCCAACACATCGGCCACGACGCCGGCGATGATCAACAGGGGCAGAGCCAGGATCACCAACGGCAGCAGGACGACCACCGCCACGATGGAGGTCAACCGACGTCCGGTACGCCTCATGGACTCGCCCCGCCCCCGACGACTCGATCCGAAGCGCAGCCTCCGACGCCGGGGCCGCGCGCGAGGTCGGTCTAGCGCTCTTCCTTGAAGATGACGTGCTGACGCACGACCGGATCGTACTTCTTGAGTTCGATCCGCTCCCGGGTGTTGACCTTGTTCTTCCGGGTCACGTACAGGTAGCCGGTCCCGGCCGTCGACCGGAGCTTCACCAGCGGCCGCTTCTCGTTGCTCTTGGCCATCAGACCTTCTCCCCTCGGCGACGCATGTCGGCAACGACGGACTCGATGCCCTTCTTGTTGATCGTCTTGATCCCCTTGGCCGACACCGTCAGCGTGATCCAGCGCTTCTCCGTCGGCAGCCAGAACCGCTGCCGCTGGACGTTGGGGTTCCACCGCCGCTTGGTGACGCGGTGGGAGTGCGAAACGTTGTTTCCGAAGCTCGGCTTGCGGCCGGTCACCTGGCAGATTTTCGACATCGTCAACCTCGAACGGACGAACCGGCCGGTGGTCACCGGCCCGGTGGCGGGGCCCACCGCCCCATCGCAGACCAGTCAAGGCTATCGGCGCCCCGGGGTGGCCCCAACCGGGGCGATGGTTGGGATCCGGGTTCCGGTCCGGGCCTCAGCGATTGTGGTCGGAGCGGCCGAGCGGTTGGGGTGGGATCCGCGCCCCCGGCTGCCACCGCCGGTTGCCGGGCACCGAACGGCGACGGCGGGGCAGTGCGGTGAACAACAGCGCCGATCCCGCCACCAGCCCGGCGGCGAGGGCCATCCACAGCCAGCTCCGCTCGGCGCTGTCGAGGGCCTCGGCCGCCGCCACCGCCACCACCGAGACCAGGGCCAGTACCCCCAGGCCGACGGCCGAGCCCTGGTACACCTCGTCGTCGATGGCGGCGCCCCGCCGTCGGGCGTGATGCAGCCGCAGCAGTTCGTTGTAGGCGACGACGGTCAGCGTGCCCACCGTCAGCGGGACCGGCCGGAACTCGGTGAAGAACAGGAGGCCGCCGACCACCATCAGGAGCATGACCATGGCCGTCCCCATCCACAGCAGGACGTGACTGCCGCTCTCGGCCGTGGCCACCAACAGGATGCCGCCCAGCAGCACCGCCGTGACCAGCAGGATCGGGCTCCGCACCGTGGTGGCCAGGATCCAGGTGGCCATGATGGTCCCGGCCAGGGCGAACTCGACGGTCAGGAGCCGGTGGGAACGCTCCAGCCACCGGCGGCGCCGTTCGGCCATCCGCTCCCCGTACCACCAGGCGGCGGGCCAACCCCGGTCACCGGTCGTCGTCGGCGCCGGGTCGCTCTCCGGGCCCTTGGTCGGGCCCGTCGGCGGCTCGGCGGCCGGTCGTTCGGCGGGGGTCATCGTCGCATCCTCGTCCCGGTTCGGGTCCGGACCACCCGCCGCATCAGATGTTCCAGGGAGTCGTCGGTCGACCACGGCACCACGACCACGCCCCGGTCGATCAACCACTTCTCGTTGAGGGCGTTGCCGACCCGGAAGATGCGCCGGGCCAGGTCGCTGACCGACGGGTCGCGGTGGTAGTCGTACGACGGCTTGATCACCAGGACCTCGTGGCCCACGCTCCGCAGGTTCACCAGCGAGGTCAGGATCAGCTCCGACAGCAGGGGGGAGATGGCCACGATGGCGGCCGACGACGGCAGGTTGGCCGGCGTGACGAACCGATGGTCCCGGGTGTCGCGGGGGAGGACCTCGGTCGACAGGAGGGCGTCGACCACGCTGTGGAGGTGACGTCGCCCCAGGCGGGCCGGCACCCATCGGACCCCCCGGCCCACGTCGAGCAGGCCGACCCGGTCCTGGGCCCGCAGCTGGCGGTCGGCCAGGGCGGTGGCGGCGGTGATGGTCCAGCGGAGGGTGGTGTCGAGGTCGACGCCGAGGTCCTGGGCCGAATCGATGAGCAGGACCACGTCCCCCGACTGGTCGGGGTGGCGGTCGATGACCATCGGGGTCCCTCGGCGGTTGGTCAGCAGCGGGTGCACCATCCGCAGGGGGTCGCCCTGCCGGTAGGGCCGGACCTCGGCCAGTTCACTGCCCGACCCGATCCGGCGGCTCTGGTGGTCGCCGGTGACCGGGCGTTGGTGGCGTACCGGGAGCAGACTGGTCAGGCGTTCCGAGGGCGGATGGACCCGGACCGGCACGTGCAGCGGATAGCGGTTGACCAGCTCCGAGACCCCGAACCGATCCCGGGTGGTGACCACGGCCCACTCGGGTCCGGCCGCCCCCCACCGCAGGGCCCGGACGGGGATGGTGAACCGCCGGACCCCGTCGACGGCGACCACGAACCGGGACGGGCCCAGGGGTTCGAGCATGGCCGGGAACTGGATCTCCAACTCGACCCAGGGGACCGGCTCGGCGCTGCGGAGCTCGATGGTGAAGGTGAAGGTGTCGCCCTCGACGACCCGGGGCTGACTGACGGCCGGTTCGGCCGCCTCGACCGGGCGCCACCAGCCGTCGGCCACCGACAGCATGATCAGCCCGAGGAAGGGGACGGCGGCCGCCGCCGGCTCCAGGCTGCGGAGCAGCAGGGCCAGGAACAGGCCTCCGAACCCGGCGGCGCCGGCAACCCAGAACCGGTGGGTCAGGTACCGGTTCACGGTCCTTGGGGGTGCTCCCGGGCCTCGGGCCCGGGCACGGGCGGCGATGACCTCTGGACCGGGCCGGGCGCCGAGGCCGGGCCCGGGGTCGGTGGGGCCATGGTCGGCGGGGCGCCGTTGCCGGCCGGTGAGGTCGGGATGGTGACCGGACGGCTACCCAGGTGGTCGTTCATCAGGCCGGCGGCCGGGGTCGACGGGCCCGGCATGGGGCGAGCGGCGTGACCGTCGGTCGGGTCGGTGGCCGACGGCGCCGGGACCTGGCCCACGACCTCGCTCACCACCTGTTCGGCCCGGACACCGCGGACCCACTGGTCGGGCAGGAGGATCAACCGGTGGGCCAGGCACGGGACGGCCACGGCCTTGACGTCGTCGGGCAGCACATGCGAGCGGCCCAGCATGGCGGCCCGGGCCCGCGACGCCTTGAGCAGGGCCAGGGACCCCCGGGGGCTGGCGCCGGCCTCGGTCCGAGGGCTCCGGCGGGTGGCCTCGACCACATCGACCACGTAGCGGGCCACCGGCCGCGAGATGTGGACCTCCTCCACCCTGGCCTGGAGCCGGGCCAGCACCTCGGGCGAGAGGACGGGCCGCAGGGTGACCCGATCGTGGCCCCGCTCGGCCCGGCGGAGGATGAGGTCGACCTCGTGCTCGGTGCCCGGGTAGCCGATGGCGGTCCGCATCAGGAACCGGTCGAGCTGGGCCTCGGGCAGCGGGTAGGTGCCCTCCTGCTCGATCGGGTTCTGGGTGCCGAACACGATGAAGGGCCGGGGCAGGGGCCGGGTGGTGGCGTCGGTGGTGACCTGGCGCTCCTCCATGGCCTCCAGCAGGGCGGACTGGGTCTTGGGTGGGGCCCGGTTGATCTCGTCCCCCAGCACCAGGTTGGCGAACACGGGACCGGGCCGGAACTGGGTCGCCCCCGAGCCGTCGGTCAGCACCGCGGTGCCGGTGATGTCGGCCGGGATGAGATCGGGGGTGAACTGGACCCGGGCGAAGCGGAGTCCGGCCGCCTCGGCCACGGCCCGGGCGATGGCGGTCTTGGCCACCCCGGGCACGTCCTCCAGCAGTACGTGGCCGTCGGCCAGCACCGCGGTGGTGATCAGCTCCAGGAGGCCCCGCTTGCCCACGATGGCCCGCTCCAGCTCGCCCAACAGCTGGTGGGCGGCCTCCTGTACGTCGGTATGGCTCATCGGTCGGTGCTCTCTCCCAGTGGTGCCAGGCCGAGCCGCTGCTCGAGGCGAGCCACGGCTGCCGTCAGGTCGTCTTCGTCGGCCGTGATCGGCAACTGGTCTTCGGGCCGGTTCAGGCCGGCGGATGCACTCAGGCGATTGATGGTGGCGGTCAGATCGTAGCGGCGGACGCTACCGGTGCCGGGGGCGACGGCCGTCCGCAGCTGGTGCTCGATGGCGTTCAGCTCCCAGGGGGTCGCCTCCTGACCCGGCGGCTCGCCCCGGTCGATCTCGAGGGGCCCGGCCGAGGTCGAGCCCTGGCCCAGGTGCAGGTTGAGGCGGACGCCGAGCACCACGACGGCCACCACGACCAGGAACACGGCCACCGGGAACAGCGTGGTCAGGGCCTCGGTCACGGCACCGCCACCGGGATCGCCGTGGCCCGGTCGTCGGGTTCGTGGTACCCGGCCAGATCGGCCAGGCGGGCCAGGTTGTCCACCGCGACGTCGCGGTCGGCCGGGTGAGGTCGCTCGGGGGCGAACCGGGCCGTGGTGAACAGCGAACAGAGCGACCCCAGCTCCCGATCGAGGTGGGGCTGGCGGTCCGCCACCCTGCGGTGCCATTCGAACGGGGTCTCGGTCGCCTCCCGGGCCGGGAGGGTGCCCAGGCCCTGCTCCGCCCCCTGGAAGGCCAGCCGGATGGCCCGGGCCGGGTCGGGGTCGGCCCGCAGGGCGGCCAGGAAGTCGACCAGCCGATCGACCGGCAGCTCGTCGGGGGCGGTGAACCGGTCGGTGAACAGGATCGGATCGCCGTTGCGGTGCAGGTGGTAGGCCAGACCCAGGCTGCCCACGAGCATGACCGTGAGCCAGATCAGGAACAGGCGCCAGTTGATGCCGCGGGGCGGTGACGGAGCGGCCTGGTCGGGCGGGGTCGGCAACCGGATCGACACGCCGTCGCCCAGCTCGATCACGTTGTCGGCGTCGGGAACGACCGGCTGGGAGAGCCCGTCGGATGAGACCCGGTCGAAGCGCAGGACCTCGTCGTCGCCGACCACGCGGACATCGAGGCGATCACCGTCCCCGAGCGGGAGGCTGAGCCCGTCGGGGTGGGGCTGGAGGACGATGTCGCCGGGGGCGACCTCGTCAGCCGGGACCAGCTCCAGGCGTCCGTCGGGGGCCAGGCGGAATCCGGTGTCGGGGGGCATCCCGTCGGTGGTGAGCTCGGTGGCCAGGCCGCCGGTGCCGTCGGCGCCGCGGGGGAAGGCCAGCTCGGGCCCGTCGGGGTTGAGCTGGACGTCGACCGAGCCGGCCCGGCCCCGGATCTCCAGGTTGCTGGTGGTCTCGATGGGGCCGGCGTCGTCGACCTGCAGGCCCGACAGGTCATCGCCCCGCGAGCTGTTGGACGGCGACCCCGAGCCCTCACCGCTGGTCCTCGGGCCCGTCGACCGATCCTCGGCCGGGGAGGGGTTCTGTCCGGCCTGGCCGAACTGGGAGCGGTCCTCGGAGCCGACGGCCATGCCCACGATCACGATCAGGAGCACGAAGGCCGGGGCCAGCAGCCAGCGAATGGCGCGGGAGGTGACCACCAGCCGGATCATCATTGTCGAGGGTACCCCACCGGCCTGCGGCCATGACCGGCGGGACCGGCGATGCGACCGGCCTAGAGCGTGTTCTTGTCGACGTTGCCGGCCGGCGGGGTGTCGTCGGGCGACGTCTTGGGCGCACTGAAGTTCACCAGCACGTCGTAGAACACGTTGGGATCGGCGATGAAACGGACGATGCCGAGGGCCTGCTCCTGACCGGCCGTCTCGACCCGCATCGTGGCGTAGCCCAACAGCTCACCCGGGATCGTCCGGCTGTAGCTGATGTCGGTGACGCGCGACAGGGGCATCGACGAGATGCGGGAACCCAGGAAGCCGCCGGCCTCGATCAGGCGCCGGTTGGTGATGTAGCGGCGTTCGTAGCACCACCATCGGATCAGGATCACGGTGAGACGGCTCAGGACCAGGAACACGACGAGGAAGATGGTGGCCTGGATCCCGGCAACGGTCATGGTCAACAAGACGATCCCGACCGACACCAGCAGCCCGGTCCGGCTGAAGGTCTGCTGGCCTGCGGCGTTGACGAAGGGGTCGGTGGCCAGGGTCGACACCGGGGGCCGGCCCCCGGTGACGGTGAGGATCACCAGGTGGATGGCGGCGCCGATCAGGACCAGGCTGACCAGGCGACTGTTGAGCTCGGAGCCGGTCGTGGCGTCGACCAGCCAGATGATGAACAGCAGGACGATGAAGGTCTCGTACGCCGGTTGCACGACCGAGGCCCAGTGCTGGCGAGCCTCGTAGTACACGTCCTCGTTGTCGACGATGACGTCGTCCAGGCTCTGGGGCAGGAGCAGCGACGCCCGGTTGCGCGACCGACGCCGGGGCGGCGGACGGGTGCCGCCCGGCCCGCCCGGCGGGCCCGGGGGAGGTGGTGGTGGGGGTCGATTCCGGTCGTCCATGACTCGGTGGGGGTCCGCCGCCCGCCGGAGCGTCCGGTCAGGCTCCGCCCCGGCCGAGGACGGCGAGCGAGCTGAACGAGTCGTTGGACCCGGTCACGCTGCTGCCGTCGGTGGTCGAGGTGGTGCCGGTGGCGGGAAGGTCGTCACCGAACAGGCCGTCGAGGAAGGTGCCGGCGGCGGCGGCCTGCTCGCCGATCCAACCGAAGAAGGCTCGGGCCTGGGGTCCGGCCGTTTCCGGGCTCGACAGGATGAAGAAGATCACGAACAGGATGAGAAGGGGGAAAACCCATCGCGGTAGCACAGTTTCGCCTCCTGGCCACGACTCTCTGGGGTCGCGGATTGGTCGCGGAACTCCACCCGTCGGCAGTCATCCTAGTACCGGGAGGCTTCCGACGCAGGCACCCCCGGCGGAGCGACCCCGGGCGATCTCAGCTGGTGACGGCGTCGATGGCGGTGCGCAGTTCGTCGTCGCCGATCGTTCCCTCGAATGACGAGTGGACCAGGCCGTCGGCATCGATCACGTAGACCCAGGGCTCGGTCACCAGTTGCCACTCGAACATGGCCGGGACCGGCTCCAGGCTCCCGCTCTGGGCGGCCGGGATGTCGAACGGCTCGACATGGACCACGTCGAGATCGTCGATCCCGACCACCGCCTCCTTGACCCGGTCCAGGGTGGGGCCGCACAGGGCGGTCTGGCAGAAGGCGGGAGTGGCGAAGGCGATGACGGTGGGTCGACCATTGGTGACGGCCTCGTCGATCGAGAGGCGGTAGAAGTCCGGGTCGGGTTGGAGGTCGGTCGAGATGAGGCCGATCCCGGCCTGGTCGTCGGCCACCGGGGTGACCGACCGGGGGGCGGGATCGCCGGCGTCGGGCACCAACGATTCGGCGGCGACGTCGACGCCGGACCGGCCGGCCTGGTCGTCGGTGCCGGCCACCCGGATCTCCCATCGACCGTCGACCGGGAACTCGATCCGCATCACGTACAGGCCGAGGGGTACGCCCTCGGTCGAGAGGAAGTCGGCCCCGACCCGCTCCACCGTCCCGCCGTCGGGTGAGGTGAACTGGAAGACGGCGGGTTCACCGGCCTGGCCGAAGAACTCGTTTCGCCCCTGGCCCACCAGGGCCACCAGCACGCGCTGGGGGCCGTTGGTCGACAGCGTGCCGGGGGAGTTGGCCACCACCAGGGTGGCGCCGGCGGCGACGTGGTCGACGGCGGCGTTGGTCTCGGCGTCGTCCCCGTCGTCACCCCCGCATCCGGCCACGAGCAGGGCCAGGGCCGCCACCAGTACCGACACCGATACCGGCATCGGCAGCCGGGCCGGGGCCCGGAACCGGGCGGGGCGGACTCGGCGGGAGGGTGCGGGTCGGCTGATGGCCATCGGGCCAGTCTCACCCCGACGGTTCGGAAATGCACCGCTACGGTGAGGCGGTGGCCAACCCTCGGCGACGATCCTGGTTGGCCTGGCTCCCGCCCCTGGTGCTGGCCGCGGCGCTGATCGGGGTGATCCAGGCCCGTTCCGGCCCTGCGCCCTTGCTCGGCGACGCCGCAGGGCCGAACGAGACCTCCCCCGGCGGGCCCCCGACCACCGGGTTCGCCCAGCGGGTGCCGTCCCTTCCCGACCAGCCCTTCGACTACACCGTCGAGGTGCCCGGGCACCTGGCCCCGGTGGCCGCCGCCTTCGAGTCCTCGCCTCCCGAGAATCCGGTGACCGACGAGGGCGCGACCCTCGGCCGGGTCCTGTTCTACGACGTGAACCTCAGCCGCAACCGGACCGTCCGCTGCGCCTCGTGCCACGTCCAGGCCCACAGCTTCACCGACCCCCTGGTTCGGAGCCAGGGCCTCGACGGGTTCCGGACCCGGCGCAACTCGATGTCGTTGGCCAACGCCGCCTTCAACCCGAGCGGCCGGTACCTGTGGGACGAGGGGGCCGAGACCCTGGAGGAGCAGGTCCTCATGCCGTTCGAGGACCGGCTGGAGATGGACCTGGACCTCGACCAGGTGGTGAGCCGGGTCGAGGCCCAGGACTACTACCGGCCCCTGTTCCTCGACGCCTTCGGCGACGACGAGGTCACGGCCCAACGGGTGGCGGCGGCGCTGGCCCAGTTCGTCCGGGCCCTGGTGAGCGCAGACGCCCCCTACGACCGGGCCCGGGTCGAGGTCGACGACCCCGGGGTCGACTTCCCCGCCTTCAGCCCGGCCGAGAACCGGGGCAAGGCGCTGTTTCTCACGCCCCGGACCGAGGGCGGGGCCGGTTGTGCCGACTGCCATGCGACCGAGGCCCAGATCGGGGGCGTGGACGGCCTCACCAACAACGGCATCGACCCCCCGTCCGAGGTGCGACTGGCCGACGACCTGGGCGCGGCCGAGATCACGGGTGACCCGGCCCTGGTCGGGGCGTTTCGGGTGCCGTCACTGCGCAACGTGGAGGTCACCGGGCCCTACATGCACGACGGCCGGTTCGTGTCCCTGACCCAGGTGCTCGAGCACTACAGCCGGGGCGTGCAGGCGCATGAGAACCTCAGCGATCCTCTGCGGGCGGCCGACGGTCAACCGTTCGCCGAGCCGTTCACCGACGATGAGATCGCCGACCTGTTGGCCTTTCTCGGGACCCTGACCGATCGATCCTTCCTCGACGATCCGCGCTTCGCCGAACCCTTCCGGGCCGGGCCCTGACCGGGGTGGCCGGGCCCCGGCTCGCGGTCCGGCCACCCGACCTTCAGGCCGGGCGGCTCGATCGACAACGATCGACCACCTAGGTTGTACCCATGGGTAGTGAGTTGCACCGGGCGGCAACGACCACCAGCGAACGGCAGGAACAGGCCCGGGCCGAGGCCGGTGACGCGCCCGACCGTCCCGAGGAGGGGCCCCAGGCTCAGGCCGAACAGGCCGACGCCTTCCGCACCGGGCCCGCTGTGGGTGAGCGGCTGCCTCCGATCGTGGCCGTCGGCTTGGACGGGAGCCGGGTCAACGTCCAGGCCGCTTCGGCCGGGCGGGCCGCCGTGGTCGTCGTCCACCGGTCGGCGGTGTGGTGCCCGGCCAGCCGGACGCAGCTGGTGGAGTTGCAGCGTGGCTATCGCGAGCTGCGGGCGGCCGGCGTCGATCTCTACGCCCTGTCCTACGACGAACCCGACGCCCTGGCCGACTTCGCCCGGGCCCACGGCATCACCTACGGCCTGCTGTCCGACCCGGAGTCGGTCATCATCCGACGGCTCGGCATCCTCAACACCCTGGTCGACCCCGACGACCATCCGTGGTTCGGCATCCCCTTTCCGGGGACCTACGTGCTCGACCGCTACGGGTTCGTGACCGACAAGTTCTTCGAGCGTGACTCGGCCGTCCGCCCCGGCTGGCGGATGGTGCTCCGGGCCGCCACCGGCCGGTCGATCGAGCCGCCGCCGGTGCCCGTCGATCCCGAGCAGGAGGTGGCGATCACCATCGAGGTCGAGGCCGACGAGATCGCCCCCGGCATCCTGCACGAGCTGGTGGTGCGCCTCGCCCTGCCCGCCGGCCAGTACGTCTACGGGGAACCGGCCCCCGAGGGCCTCACCCCGCTGCAGGTGGTTCTGCACCCGGATTCGCCCGGCCTGTTGGCCCGATCCGCCCTGACCTGCGATCCCACCACCCGGACCGAGGCCGGGCGCTCCCACCTGGTCTACGACCGTCCCCTGGTGATGACCGTCCCGCTGACCCACGACGGCTCCGCCACCGTGGCCGCGGATGGGGGCGGGGCGGGATCGGTGGCGGTTCGGGGCTCGGTTCGATGGCAGGCCTGCGACGAGGAGGGCTGCGGTGTGCCCCGGCGACGCAACTTCGAGTTCCTGGTCCCGGCCGGGGTCAATCCCGTCCCCGACATCGGCTGCACCGACGGCCCCGGGCACCGACCCATGAACGGCGATCAGCACTTCGAACGGCTCCGCACCCGAAGGAGCTGAGCACCGGGCGGTCGGGGCCGTGCCATCCTGGTTCGGTGGTGATCCGAACGGGCCCAGGGGCGGTGCGGTCATGACGGCCGACGGCGGCGTCGAGTATGTGGTTGGCGACGCCACCGAGCCCCGCGGTGTCGGCCACCGGATCGTGGTCCATGTGTGCAACGACGTCGGCGGGTGGGGGGCCGGGTTCGTGTTGGCCCTGTCGCGGCGTTGGCCGGAGCCGGAGGCGGCCTACGCCCGCTGGTACGCCGGCCGCCACGACGTGATCCGGGCCGACGCCCCCGATCCGCCCTTCGCCCTGGGATCGGTGCAGTTCGTGCCGGTCGGCGGCGGGATCACGGTGGCCAACCTCATCGGTCAGCGCGACATCGTGCCCGACGCCGACGGGCGACCGCCCGTCCGCTACGACGCCATCGAGGTGGGCCTGACCGCGGTGGCGTCGTACGCCGGAGCGTCGACCCCGCCGGCCACGGTCCACATGCCCCGCATCGGCTCCGGTCTGGCCGGGGGCCGATGGGAGGAGGTGGCGGCCGTCGTCGACCGGACCCTCATCGCCGCCGGTGTCGCCACCACCGTGTACGACCTCCCACCCCGCTGACGCGCGGTGGAGCCCTCAGCCGGAGTGTGGAGCCGTCAGCCGGAGTGTGGAGCCCTCAGCCGGAGTTGTGGAGCCCTCAGCCGGTATTGCGGAGCCCGGCGGCGACGCCGTTCACGGTGAGGAGGAGGGCCCGTTGGATGCGGCGCTCGGTGTCGGGGTCGGGTTCGGCCTTGCGGTCCCGGGCCCGGGCCAGGAGTTCGATCTGGAGCACGTTGAGGGGGTCGAGGTAGGCGTCGCGCACGGCCAGGGTCCGCTGCAGCAACGGCAGGTCGGCCAGCAGCTCACCCTGGCGCAGGTCGGCCAGTAGCTGGACGGTGCGGTCGTGCTCGGTGACGATCAGGTCGAAGAAGTGGTGGTGGGCCGGGTCGACCAGACGGTCCACGTACTGGCGGGCGATGGCCAGGTCGGTCTTGACCAGGGTCATCTCCACGTTGGACACGAAGGTGCCGAAGAACGCCCACTGGTCGAGCATCTCGCGCAGCTCGTCGCCGTGGCCCGCGGCCAACGCCGCCTCCAGGGCGGTGCCCACCCCGAACCAGCCGGGGACGATCTGGCGGGACTGGGTCCAGCCGAAGACCCAGGGGATGGCCCGCAGGTCGTCGATCCCGCCCATGGCGGCCCCGCTGCGACGGGCCGGGCGCGACCCGATGTTCATCCCGGCCAGCTCCTCGACCGGGGTCGACGTCTGGAAGTACTCGACCAGGCCCGGCGCCTCGACCAGCGCCCGGTAGGCCTGGTAGGCCGATTCCGACATCAGCTCCATGACGGTGTCCCATCGCTGCCGGGTGGCGGCGTCGTGGACGGGCCGTCGCCGGAGCAGTGAGGCCTCGAGCACGGCCGACAGGGCGAGGTCGAGGTTGCGGCGGGCCAGGCCGGCCAGGGCGTACTTGTCGGCGATGACCTCGCCTTGCTCGGTCGTCTTGACCCCGCCGTTGACGGCGCCCGGGGGCTGGCTGAGGATGGCGGCGTTGGCCGGGCCGCCACCCCGACCGACGGTCCCGCCGCGCCCGTGGAACACCACGATCCGGACCCCGGTCTCGGCCGACACCTCGGCGATCTGGCGCAGGGCCTTGTGGATCTCCCACTGGGAGGTGGTGATGCCGCCG
Source organism: Acidimicrobiales bacterium (assembly GCA_965263455.1). Classification (GTDB taxonomy): domain Bacteria; phylum Actinomycetota; class Acidimicrobiia; order Acidimicrobiales; family SZUA-35; genus CADEDH01. The sequence continues at coordinate 2,190,635 of CBDHHN010000004.1, read as the reverse complement.
TCCTTGTTGGAGTCGGAGTAGCCGACCATGACCTCCTGCACGTCGCCTCGGATCTCCACCAGCCGCCGGTACGGCTCGTTGGCCAGCAGCTCCCGGAGCACGGTGCCGATGCGGCGCAGATCGTCGATGGTCTCGAACAGGGGCACGAACCCGAGGCGGGCCACCCCCCGGCCGACGTCGACGAGGCCGACGTCGCGGGCCAGTACGGCCGGGGCCAGCACGTCGTCGACGTCGCGGGTCATCGACACGATGTAGCTCTCGACGATGTCGTCGCCCGATGCGTCCATCTCCGCCCGCAGGGTTCGGAGCAGGGCCAGGGCCGGGGGATCGGCGTCGGGGCAGGGTGGGCCGGTGGGGCGCCGGTTGGCCAGCTCGGCCGTGAGCAGCTCCCGGCGGCCGGCCCGGTCGAGTCCGCCGTAGTCGATGCCGAGGGGTTCGAACAGCTCGGCCAGACCGTCGTGGTGCTTCTCGGCGTGCTGGCGGATGTCGAGGGTGGCCAGGCGGAAGCCGATCAGGGCCACCAGCCGGCGGAACCGGGCCAGCCGGCCTCGGGCCAGGAGGCGGCCTCCGCCCTCGGCCTCGAGTGAGTCGGCCATCTGGGCCAGGTCGGCGGCCAGCTCGTCGGCGGAGCGGTAGGCGTGGGCCGGGGGCGTGTCGGCGGCCGTGGCCTCCAACCGGTGCTGGATCACCCCCAACCGCTGCCGGTAGGGCTCACCGGGGGACCGGGTCCGGAGTCGTTCGGCCAGCTCCGGGAACTGCTCGGCGTCCCGGGCCAGCCGCTCGGCCAGCTCGGGCGACGGCGGGGCGAGCCGGGCGCTGGCCGACAGCTCGCTCGACAGCTCCTCCAACTCGTCCTGGAGTAGACGCAGGGCCCGGGCCCGCTGCCAACGCAGCACCTCACTGGTCGTCTCGGGGGTGACGTTGGGATTGCCGTCCCGGTCGCCACCGACCCACGAACCGAACCGCAGCGGCACCTCGTCGTGGCCGAGCGAGCCGCCGATGGAACGGAGGGTGGCGTCGATGTCGTCGAGCAACTGGGGTACGCCGTCGACCACGATCTCGGTCAGGTAGTACAGGATCGAGCGGGCCTCGTCCATGGGGTCGGGTCGGCCCACCCGCAGCTCGTCGGTGAGCCACACGGCGTCGATCAGCTCGTCGGTGCGACGGTCGATGCGGCGCCGCCGGGCCGGGTCGGCCGACGACTCGGCCCGCTGCTCGATCAGGACCGAGATCTCGGCCAGCTTGTCCAGGATCGACCGGCGGGAGGCCTCGGTCGGGTGGGCCGTGAACACGGGCTGGAGCCGGGTGGTGCGGGCCGCCACCACGATCTCGGAGTCGGCGATCCCGGCCTGCTGGAGCTTGGCCACGGTGTCGATGAAGCGGTTGGAGCTGGCGGGGGCGTTGGCCCGCAGGTCGTCGACCCGATGGACCTGCTCGGCCGTGTTGGCCAGGTGGAAGTAGATGGTGAAGGCCCGGACCAGGTGGATGGCGTCGATCACGTCGAGGTCGCCCAGTTCGGCCGCCAACTCATCGGCCACGGCCCGGTCGTCGCGGCGCAGGGCCCGGGCCTGGGTCCGGATGCGCTCGACCCGTTCCAGTAGCTGGGCCCCGTGCTGGCGGACCAGTGCGTTGCCGAGCTGGGTGGCCAGGCGCCGGATGTCACCCCGAAGGGCGGCGTCGACCTCGCTGAGGGCCGGTGTCATCGAGGTGCCGACCGAGGCCGAGGTGTTCTCGCCGTCGGACTGGGGGGACGCCACGGAGGGGGTGCTCGTGCTCACGGAGAGACCCTATTGGATCGGCTCCGTGCCCCTGCGGGAGGTGACGGTCGACACTCATCGGTCTTACCCCGATCTTGCGTAGTGAGGTTCGGGGCGACATCCTCCGGTGGTGCGGTCGGCCGCCTCGCGGGCCGAGGGCTGCCATCGGCCCGACCCGCCGCTGGACCCCAGAGGAGAGCGACATGGCCCGTGTGGTCGACGACGCCGGACAGGCCGACGAGCCGCTCTTCGCCCGCCCCGGATACGTGGCCACGTATTCGGTGGGGGTGGTGTGGAGCCTGTGCCGATGGGCCATCGGTTTCCTCGGGGCCTACGTGGTGGCCGAGGCCACCGGTTCACCCCGCCTGGTCCAGCTCACCGGGGCGCTGCTGTGGGCGCCCCTGTTGTTCACCGGGGCCTTCGGCGGCGCAGTGTCGGATCGCTTCCCCCGGCGGGCCCTGCTCCTGGCCCAGTTCGTGGTCCTCGGTCCGCTCACGGCCGGGGTTGGCCTGCTCGCCGTGGCCGACCGGCTCCCCCTGTGGGTCCTCTACGCCTACATGGTGATGGCCGGGTTCGGGTGGGTGGTCGACATGACGGTCCGCCGGGCCCTGGTCTACGACCTGGTGGGCGACCGCCACGTGAATCGGGCCATGGCGTTCGAAGGGCTGGCGTCGTCGCTCGGTCTGGCCGCCGGGGCTTTCGCCGGTGGGGCCCTGATCGGGGCCGTCGGTGCCGGTGGCGCCTACCTGGCGGTGGCCGGGGCCATCGCCGTGGCCGCAACCCTGCTGATCAAGGTGCCGGCCACCACCCGTCGGCCGACGGCCACGGTGGCCCGGGTGCCGTTGCGGGCCGAGGTCGTCGACGGGCTGCGCCTGATCGGCCGGTGGCCGGTGTTGGCCTCGATCCTGGGGGTGACGGCGCTCACCAACTTCTTCCACTTCGCCTACTTCCCCATCGTGCCCGTCATCGCCGACGGGTTGGGGGCTTCGCCGACGGCCACCGGCGCCCTGGCCGCCGCCACCGGCCTGGGGATGGCGGTGGGCGCGCTCGTGGTGCTGCGGTTCCCGGTGCGGCGGGGCCGCCTCTACGTGGTCGGTGCCGTCGGCGGCCTGGTCTTCCTGCTCGGCTTCGCCGCCTTCGACTCCTACGTCCCGGTGTTCCTGTCGCTCCTGGTGGCGTCGTGCTTCGTCGGGTTGTTCGGGGCCACCCAGAGCGCCCTGGTCATGACGTCGGTGGGCGAGGAGGTCCGGGGTCGGGCCATGGGCCTGCTGTCGATGGCCATCGGCATGCTGCCCCTGGGCATGGCGACGTTGGGCGAGGTGGCCGAGATCGTGGGTCCCCGTCCGGCCCTGATCGGGGCCAACCTGGCCGGACTGGTTGCGATGGTGGTGTTCCTGCGCCGTCGCCCCGAGGCGCTGTCGGTCGACTGAGTGGCGAACGCCGCCCGGCGGCGACCCCCCGACCGGAAAACGCGGCCGGGGGGCCGCCGACCGCGTTGGTCGACGGCCCCCCGGGTCGGCGGGGAGTCAGGTCAGGATGACGACTTGGCTATCCGGGAGAACATCCCGGTGCGGACCAGGAGGAACAGCACGACCACGGCCGACAGGGTTCCGGCGATCCACGGCACGCCCTCGTTGTTGGGGGTGATGACCCGGCCGACGATCTGGCCCAGGAGCATGCCGACGATGCCGAGGCCGATGGTCATGAACAGGGTCATGTCCTGCTTGCCGGGCACGATGAGCCGGGCCAGGAAGCCGATGATGCCGCCGGCGATGATTGAGCCGATGATGCCGATGATCCAGTCCATTTGCCTTGTCTCCTCTGGGTGGCGGTCCGGCGTCGACCTTCGTCCAACACCGGGGTCTGCTGATGTATGCAACCACAAGGACCTCGTGGGCAGGGGGAAAGTCGCGCCATCTTCAGGTGAACGGGCCTCGACAAGGTGGACGGCGTCTGTCCTCGGCCCGGCCCGCCCCGGTCCCGGTGAACGCTGGGTTACCCGTGCCGGGTGCCGACCCGTCATCTCCTAGGTTGTTGCTCCATGACGGGTACCGGCGAGCTGCGACGGCAACTGGGCGTCTCCGATGCCGTGGTCATCGGCATGGGTTCGATGATGGGGGCCGGGGTGTTCGCGGCCTGGGCCCCGGCCGCCGACTCGGCCGGCACGGGCCTGTTGGTCGGGTTGGCCATCGCCGGGTTGGTGGCCTTCTGCAACGCCGCCTCCTCGGCCCAGTTGGCCGCCGTCCACCCCGAGTCGGGTGGTACCTACATCTACGGCCGCCGTCGCCTCAGCCTCGGTTGGGGTCATCTGGCCGGTTGGGGTTTCGTGGTGGGCAAGACGGCGTCGTGCGTGGCCATGGCCCTGACGGTGGGCGCCTACCTGTGGCCCGAGCGGGAACAGGCGGTGGCGGTGGCGGCCGTGGTGGCGATCACCGCCGTCAACATCGGCGGCCTGTCCCGCACGGTGGCCGTGACCCGGGTCCTGTTGGTGGTGACGGCGTCGGCCCTGCTGCTGGTCGTGGTGTCGGGCTGGAGCGCCGGTGATCCCGATCTCGGTCGCCTGACCCCGATCGAGGGTGGCGCCTACGGGATCCTCCAATCGGCCGGGTTCATGTTCTTCGCCTTCGCCGGATACGCCCGGATCGCCACCCTGGGGGAGGAGGTGCGCGAACCCGAGGTGACGATCCCCCGGGCGGTGCCCCGGGCCCTGGGTGCGGTGCTGGTGGTCTACGCCGTGGTCGGGGTGACGGCCCTGGCCGTGGTCGATCCGGTCGACCTGGCCGGGGTCGATGCCCCCCTCCGGCTGGTGGTCGGTTCGGGCCTGGAGCCGCTGGTGAGCGTGGGGGCCGCGGTTGCCGCCCTCGGTGTGCTGCTCAACCTCATCCCGGGGGTGTCGCGCACGACGTTGGCCATGGCCCGCAACCGGGAGCTTCCACCGTGGTTCGCCCATGTCGACACCGGGCGGGCCCTGCCCCTGCGGGCCGAGTTCACGGTGGCCGCCGTCGTCATCGTCCTCATCGTTGTCCTCGACCTGCGCAGCGCCATCGCCGTCAGCGGGGTGGCCGTCCTCACCTACTACGCCATCACCAACGCCGCCGCCCTGACCCTGCCGCCCCACCAGCGCCGTTGGCCCCGGGCCCTGGCCGTGGTCGGGTTGATCGGCTGTGTGGTCCTGGTCGGCTCGCTGCCGCCGTCGGCCCTGCTCGGGGGCGCCGTCACCCTGGGTCTGGGGGTGGTGGTGCGAGCCGTGACCACGGCCCTGGACTCGGGTCGGGGCGGGGGCGAAGCGGGCTGACGTCGCCTGCCGGCCGGCGGGGACACCGAGCGGCCGGCGTACGGCGCGGCGAGCGCGCCGACCGGGCCCGGTGGGCGGCAGACCCGGTCAGCGGCGAGCCCGGTCCAGGCCGTCGAGGAGCAGGTCGAGGACGAAGGTGAACTCGTCGCCCCGTTCGGTGCCGTCGAAATGGGCCTCGACGTGGCGGCGGAAGTGGGGGAACCGCTCGGCGTCGAGGTCGGCCAGGAACCCCTCCACGATGTCGGCGAGGTCGGAGGTGTGGGCCAGGTCGGCGAAGCCGAGTTCCTGGATGGAGAAGCCGACCAGGTGCATGGTGATGGCGTGGTAGCCCCGGTAGACGGTGTCGGGGTCGAGGCCGCCGTCGGCCAGGGTGCGGAGGATCGACTCCATCAGGAGCAGACGGGCCTGGCCCGGGGTACGGCGGTTCCACTCGGTTGCGGCCCAGGGGTGGGCCAGGAACGCCTGGTGGGCGCTGACCGCCGTCCGCCGGATGGCGGTCCGCCAGTCGAGGTCACCCGACGGCGTCTCCATGTCGGCGCACACCTGGTCGACCATGCGGTCGAGGAGCTCGTCCTTGTTGGCCACGTGGTTGTAGAGCGACATGACGCCGGCCCCCAGGCTGGTGGCCAGCTTTCGCATGGACAGGGCGTCGACGCCCTCGGCGTCGGCGAAGGCGATGGCGGCATCGACGATGCGCTCGGGGCTCAGGGCCGCTCGGGAGTCGCGTGGCGGGTTCATGGGAAGGGGTTGACGGACGTACATCGTACGCATAACGTACGACGTACGCAAAGGCGTACACCGTACGCACGGAGGGCGGGGTTCCGACCGATCTCGGGTCACACCCCGGACGAGCCCACTCCGCGGCGCGCCGTCACGCCCACGACCAGGAGGCGATCAAGGCCATGTCCCCCACCACCGACGACCAGCTCATCACCGACGCCGACCCGCACCGACGCCGACCCCGGCGCCGACACCGACCGTGGTCCGGCCGCCGACCCCGGTGCCTACCGTGCCACGGCCGACGGTGCCACGGCCGACCTGCCCGCCACCATGATGGCGGCCGTCCACGAGCGCTACGGCCGCAGCGACGAGATCGACGTGATCCGGGTCGCCACGCCGGTCGTCGGTCCGGGCACCGCCGTGGTCCGGGTCTCGGTCGCGGCGCTGAACCCGCTCGACTGGCACCTGCTGACCGGCACGCCGTGGCTGGTGCGGCCGACGGCCGGCTTCCTCCGTCCGAGGAGCCGCCGGGTCGGGGTCGACGTGGCCGGGACCGTCGTGGCCGTCGGGCCCGACGTGGACGGGGTGCGCGTCGGCGACCGGGTGGTGGGCGTGGCCCCGGGGGCCTGCGCCCAGTACGTCAAGGTGCCCACCGATCGCCTGGCCCCGATCCCGGACGGGCTGGCGCCGGAGCAGGCCGTGGGGGCCGGGGTGGCCGCCGTCACCGCCCTCCAGGGCCTTCGGGACAAGGGCGGGGTCGAGGCCGGGCACCGTGTCCTGATCAACGGGGCGTCCGGCGGCGTCGGTAGCGCCGCCGTGCAGCTGGCGGTATGGCTGGGGGCCGAGGTCACCGCCGTCTGCAGCACCCGCAACGTCGAACTCGTTCGCTCCCTGGGAGCCCAGCATGTGGTCGACTACCGCACCGACGACTTCGCCGCCACCGACGATCGGTACGACGTGTTCTTCGACAATCAGGGCAACCGCCCGGTGGGGGTGTGTCGGGGTCTTCTGGCCGACGACGGGGTCTATGTCCCCGCCGGTGGCCCGAAGGACAACGTGCTGTGGGGGCCCATGGGTCGGGTCGTGTGGGCCATGCTCCGCTCGATCGGCTCGTCACGGAGGGTTCGGCCCTTCGTGGCCTCCGAGCGTTCCGACGACCTCGGATTCCTGCTCGATCGCCTGGCCGAGGGTTCGCTGCGGACCGTGATCGACACCGACTACCCACTGGCCGAGATCCGTTCCGCCATGGACCATCTGGCCGGCGGCCACGCCCGAGGAAAGATCCTGGTCCGGCCCTGAACGGCGGCTCCCACCCAGGGCCGGAGACCGGCCCGTTCAGTCCATCGGCTGGGCTCGGAAGTCGTGGGGGGAGCGGCCGACCAGTCGGGTGAAGAACTTGGTGAAGTTGGTGGCCTCGGAGAATCCGAGGCGGGCCCCGATAGTGGCCACCGGGTCGGTCGTGTGGACCAGGAGGCGGCGGGCCTCCAAGGCGACCCGCTCGTCGATGATCTCCTTCGGGGTCAAGCCGGTGAGGGCGCCGGTGGCCCGGGTCAGCGTCCGGGTCGAGGTGCCGATGGCGGCGGCGTAGGGGGCAACGCTCCGGGTCGAGGCGTACGACCGCTCCAGTTCCTCCCGAAAGGCCCGTAGCAAGCCGACCTGTCCGTCGCCGGCCGGAGGCGGGGGTCTACCCGTGGTCCGGGCCACGTGGTGGAGCAGCAGTCGGGCGGTGGCGACCATGGTCCGGTCCCGGCCGGGGTCGGGCTCGGTCCCGTGGCGGCGGAGGAGGTCGTCGGCCAGCGCGGCCACCAGCCCGGTGGCGTCGCCGAGCTCGGCCCGGGCCCCGTGTTCGCCCCGGTGGAAGAGGTCGGGCGGGCAGACCTCGGGGCGGATGATCGCCACCACGGCCTCGAACGTCCCGCCGGGATCGAACCGCTGGATCTGGCCCGGCCCGACGTGGACGGCCACCCCCGGCTCGATGTCGTGTTGCTCGAAGTCGACCAGGTGTGACCCGGTGCCCGAGGTGGCGACGATGACGAGGTGGGCGTGGCTCCGTTCCAGCTCGCCCGGTCGGGGCTGGGACGCTCGCACCTTCGACGCCGTGACGGCGCCCACCGGCGACGGGTAGAACCGACCGATCTCGGCCCCCAGGTCGGCGATGTCGTTCATGGGCCGGCCGCCGATCGTGTCCCGATCCGACCAGATGCGGTCCGGTACCTACCTTTCCCCGCGGCCCCCGTCATCGCAGGATGGATAGCAGAACCGGGCCGGTCGGGGCGACCGAGCGGCCGCAGGCACGGAGAGAGGAGAAGGACCGTGTCCCTCAAACTGGACAACGCCAAGGCCCTGTATCTGGAGGGCATCCGCGACGGCAATGCCCGCCGGGCCGTCGAGGCGTACACGGGTGACCGCTACACCCAGCACAGCACCGGGGTGGCCGACGGGGTCGAGGGCTTCGTCGCCTTCTTCGAGCCCTTCATCGAGCGCAACCCCCACCGGGACATCCAGATCATCCGGTCCATCGAGGACGGCCAGTACGTGTTCCTCCACGTGTTCCAGGACATCAACAACGGTGAGGCCCGCTGGGTCACCACCGACTTCTTCGACACCGACAAGAACGACCGGATCATCGAGCACTGGGACGTCATCGCCCCCTACGTCGATGACATGCCGTCGGGCCGGACCTCGATCGACGGGCCCACCGACATCACCGACCTGGATCGGACCGAGGCCAACAAGGCCGTCGTCCGTGAGCTGATCACCCAGGTGCTGATGGTCGGCGGCGATCCGTCCCGCATCGGTGAGTTCGTGGCCGAGGACTATCTCCAACACAACCCCGACGTGGCCGACGGGTTGGAGGCGTTCCGAGCCCTGGCCATGGCCCCCGACCGCCCGCTCAACTACCACGAGATCGTGTTGCTGGTGGGCCAGGGCAACTTCGTGGCCACGCTGTGTCGGGCCACCTGGGACGACACCGAGATGGCCCAGGTCGACATCTTCCGGTTGGAGGACGGCATGGTCGTCGAGCACTGGGACAACGTCGAACCCGTCCCGGCCACCGACGTGAACTCCGGCAAGTTCTGACCGGCGACGATCGGCCGGTCGGGGCCTTGGACCCTGGCCCGGATGCGGTCCGGCGTTCAGGCTGTGGGGTGAAGGGATCGAGGAGGATCACCATGACCACAACCGACGCCATGACCATGACCGAGGAGTCGGTCTTCGACAGCATCCGCGGCACCCGCGACGCCCTCACCGTTCGACGGGTGTTCGGTGACGCCTACGAGGTCGACGGCGTCACCATCATCCCCGTGGCCCGGGTGGCGGGCGGCGCCGGTGGCGGTGGCGGAGAAGGCACCGAGGAACAGCAGGCCGGCCGAGGGTTCGGCAGCGGCTTCGGCATGGGGGCCACCCCGGTCGGCGTGTACGAGGTCCGGGACGGCGCCGTGACCTGGAAGCCCTCGGTCGACGTCAACCGGGTCATCCACGGTGGCCAGATACTGGCCGGAATCGTCGCCGTGTGTGCCGCGCTGGTGTTCTGGAATCGGCGCTAGGCCGGGTTGGCGGGCGGCGCCGGTCCGGGACCGGCGCCGCGGTGCCCCAAGCACGGGGCCGCGGGGTTACGACTCGGGCACCGGGGCCCCGAACAGGGCGAGGGCGTCGGCGGCGAAGTGGTCGACGGCGTCCCAGTCGGTGTACTCGTGGTCCCGGGAGGTGTCGGTGTCGGTGCCCTCGGAGGCCGCCACCCGCCGCATCAGGGCCCGCTTGAACCAGCCGTAGCGGGTGTAGGCCAGAGCCCCGGCGAACAGGCCGACGACGTCGGGGTCCAGCCCGGTGGCGTCGAGCAGCTGGTGCATGAGGTGGTGGGCCTGGCGGGTGTGCTCGTCGTCGTCGGTGGCCGAGGTCAGGCTGACCTGGAACAGCGCGGTGGGCAGCCGGTCCAGTTCGTCGCCGTGGTGGGTGATCCATCGCCGCAGCTCACGGCTGTGCGCACCGAGATGGATCGAGTCGCCCACGATGACGCCGTCGAATCCGGCGGTCGTCGGGTTCCGCTCGGCCATGGCGAGTTCGACCGTGCAACCGCCCGAGGTGAGGACGGAGGCGATGCGTTCGGCCACCTTGGCCGTCTGGCCCTCGGCGGAGTGGTAGCAGACCAGGACGTTCAGGCTCATGGCCCGATGGTGCGTCGGCTGGCGGACCCCCGCCAGGGGCCAAGGTCACAGGAGGCGGTCGTCGGTGCCGTAACCCCAGCGGGCCATGGCCGCTTCGGCCATCGGTAGCCACGTTCGCTCGGCCCGACGGCCGGCACCCGTGCGCCGGAAGGCGTCCCAGTCGGCCTGGTAGCGGCCCGACGACGGGCGCACGGACGAGGTGTCGGGCGGACCGTCGATGCCGACGGCGGTGGCCAGCGCGGTCATGACGGCGTGGGGGTCGGTGACGAGGTCCTCGTAGCGGATCACGTGGAGCCGCTCCCCGGGGGCGGCCGACTGTTCGAACAGGTGGTGGGCGTGGAGCCAGTGGCCGACGAGCCGCTCCAGCGAGAGGCGGGGGGCCAGGCGCCGAAGCTTGGGTGGGCCCGGGCGGGTCCACTTCCGGGTGGCCAGGGCGACGGTGAGGGGGTGGCGGAGGACCACCACCTGGTGTCCGTCGGGGAAGACCGAGTCGAGGAAGGGGAGTTCGAGAAGGTGCTGGGGTGACTTCTCGATCCGGACGGGGGCGTCGCCGTCGGCCCAGTAGCGGTCCCAGGCGGCCTCCAGCCGGCGCCGATCGGTGGCGGGGTCGGACGAGCGACCGCGGCGGAGGGCGGGGTCGAAGGCGAAACGGCCGGGTCCGCCGTGGTCGATGGCGGAGGGGGTCACGTCGTGGAGGTGGTGGCCCTCGTTCTCGGTCACGCCGGTGTCGACCAGGCCGGTGGCACCGCGACCGGAGGCCAGCAGGCCGGCGACCAGGGTGGTGCCCGAGCGGTGGAGCCCGCCGACGAACACGTAGCGGGGAGCGAGCGCCGTGGTCGGGTCGTAGGCCACAGTCGTTCATCGGCATCGGCGCCGCCGGACCTGACGGGTCGGGCCCGGGTGGGGGCGGGGCGCCCGGCGGGTCGGGTCCGGTCAGCTCCGGAGGCTACGGGTCGACCGGGCCGTGACCAGGAACGACACGCCCACCAGGGCCGCCACGTGGAGCAGGGCCAGGGCGAGGTTGACGGCCTGGGTGCCGGCCGTCTGTTGCCACCGGGGGTTGGTGCACGACACGGTCCGGCCCAGGAACACCTGCTGAAGCTGGGCCTGCAGCCCGGTGGGGTTGCAGCCCTCGTTGGTCAGCACGTCGGCCACCACCGCGGTGCCCGACGAGCCCCACTGGATGGGATTGACCCAGCTCAGCCACTCGATCCCGGCGTTGCCCGAGGTGGGGATCAGGAGGCCGGAGAAGAGGATGACGGGGATGAGGACGATCGGCAGGGCGGCCATGGCCTTGTTGGCGTCGCGGACGAGGCCGGAGATGACCAGCCCGATGCCGACGCTGGCCAGGCCGATCAGGGTGAGGAAGACCATGAACTCGAGCGGGCCCGAGGGGAGGAGGACGCCGTCGTCGAGGGGGACTTGTTGGCGGCTGGTGGCGGTGTAGTAGAGGACGACGGCCTGGAGGACGGAGATGAGTCCGAGGACGGCCCACCGACTGGCGACCAGGGCGCTGGGGGCGACGCCGACCGCCCGCTCCCGGAGGAAGGTGCGTCGTTCCTTGACGATCTCCCGGATGCTGTTGGAGGCGCCGATCCAGACCATGGCCAGGACGCAGGCCAGGACGAACTCGCGGGCGTTGGTCCGGGGCCGCAGGGCCTGGGCGAAGACCTGCTGCGAGAGGACGGCGGCGAACAGCAGACCCAGGATCGGGGCCTGGGCCGCCAACAGGGCCAGGCTCTTCCAGTCGGCCACGATCGACCGCAGGTAGCGGCCGGTCATGACCCGGAAGTCCCGGGACCAGGACCGCTCCAGGTCGGCCGACAGTGGCCGGGCCCCGCCCGACGACGAGGAGGAGGCGGCGGCGGAGGGGGCGGAGGCGGGGGTGGTGCCGGGGGTCCCGGCGGCCGCGGTCAGGGTGGTGACGGCGGGTTGGGCCGGGGGCGGCGGCGGGGTGGTCACGTAGAGGTGGTGGAGGTCGGTCTGGGCGAAGTAGTCGGCCCACTGGGGTCCCGTCTGGGCGGTGAGCAGGCCGAACACGTCGGGCCAGTCGTCGGCCCCGAAGTGGGGGAGGACCTCGTCCGGGGGCCCGACGAAGGTGAGGTACCCGCCGGGCGCCATCACGATCACGAGGTCGGCCTGGGTGGCGGCCTCGGGGCTGTGGGTGACGAGGACGGTGGTGGTGCCGTCGTCGGCCAGGGCCCGGAGTTCCTCGATGAGGTCCTGTTCGAGGCCGGGGTCGAGCCCGGAGGTGGGCTCGTCGAGCACCATCATGACCGGGGTCGACACCAGCTCGTAGCCGACGCTGACCCGTTTCTTCTGGCCGCCCGAGAGCCGCCCGACCCGGGTGTTGATGCGGTCGTCGAGGTCGAGGGTCTCGGCTGTGGCCTGGACCGCCTCGTTGACGGTGGCGTTGGGGGTGTCGGCCGGGAGACGGAGGCGGGCTGCGGCCCGGAGAGCGTGGCGGACGGTGAGCTGTTCGTGGACGGCGTCGAACTGGGGTACGACCCCGATCCGGGTTCGGACCGACGGGTCTATGGGGACGCCGTCGATGGCGACCGTGCCGGTGGTGGGGTCACTGCGGCCGCTGAGGACGTTGGCCAGCGTCGACTTGCCGCACCCGCTGGGGCCCACGATGGCCGTCATCGACCCGGCGGGCAGGGTGAGGCTGGTGGGCTGGAGGATGGTCAGGTCGTCACCGACGACGACCGAGATCCCCTCGGCCCGCGCCGACACGCCGGCCGTGGCCCGGGCGCGGGGGAGCGTGGCCAGGGCGGCCAACGGCACCGGCGAACCCGGCGCGGCCTGGGTTTCGGCGGGGGTTGCCGACGGGCCTTCGGCCGGTGCTGGGGTCTCGGTGGGTGCCTGGGTTTCGGCCGGTGCCGGGGTTTCGGTGGGTGTCTGGGCCCCGGCCGGCGATGTCGCGTGGCCGGGTGCGGTCTGGGTTCCGGTGGTGCTTGGTGCTGGCGTGGGCGTCGCCGGGGGGTGGTCGGTGTCGGGGCCAGTCGTCGGGGCGGCCGGGGCCTCTGCCGTGGCCCCGGCCGGGCTCGGCGGGGGCGCAGTCGGATTCGGGGCGGCGGCGACGGTACTGGCCGACCCCGGCGGCGTCGGTGTCGGTGAGGTGGTGACGGGACCGTCGACGGCGGGAGGCGGCCAGGCCGCGGCCGGGACTCGACGTCGTAGGCGCATGGTCATGGCGGTGGCCATGCGTTCGGGGATGGTGATCTCGATGGCGCAGCCGATGTCGGGCGGGCCGAGGGTAAACCGGGTGGACCCGGCCCCGAGGTCGAGCCGTTCGGTGGCGGTGCCGTCGGGGCCGAAGAGCCCGTTGGAACTGCCCAGGTCGGTCAGGAACCAACCGTCGGGGCCTCGGTGGATCTGGGCGTGCTTGCGGGAGACGACCGTGCCGTCGACCTGGACGTCGGCATGGCGGCCCCGGCCGAAGATGTCGCCCGGCTTGGCCGTCAGCTCGCGCCCGTCGTACAGCACCCGTACCTGCTCCGCCACGGCGACAACCGTAGCCTTCCGGCTCTGGCCGGGACGGCCCGACGGACCCGGGTTCGAGTGGCCAACGGCATCGGTCCCAACCGCGTCGCCATCTCGATGCGGCCCGACGCCGGCTCTCCGCCGACCCCTCCAGGGACGATGGGTGCTCGGGGTGGGCCAGAACTTGTCGGCGGGACAGGCGAACCGTCGCTCAGGTCACGCGTCACAGACTTCCAGGGAGTCCGCGCTTTGGGGCTCTGACCTGGTGTGACTGTCGCGCGCTTGTAGGGACTCGAACCCCAAACCTTCTGATCCGTAGTCAGATGCTCTATCCAATTGAGCTACAAGCGCTGGTCGGGCTCCCGGGTCCGGCCGGCGCCGGGGGAGACCGGAGTCCCACTCTAGGGGAGAACCGGCTCCGGGGCACCCACTTTCGCCCGGGCGGCGGCATGCTGGGCCGGTGGCAGCCTCCCGGTCGGACCCCGACGCCGAACCCCTGTCCACCCGGCGGATCAACGGTGTGGCCAAGGTTCTCGGCGGTCGGCCGGACGACGTGGTCCGGGTGCTCGACCGGTTGAGCGACGACGAGTTGGCCAACGTGGGCGAGGTCGTCCGTCAGATCCAGCGGGCCCGGGCCATGGCCGGTGGCGACTTCGACGCCCTCATCGCCCAGGCCTTCGAGGTCGGGTTCGGGCGGGATGGCCTCGGGCTTCAGCCCTGGGTCGAGGGGCTGGTGATCGTGTGCCCCGGCGCCCTGGTGGCCAAGTCACGCACCAACCACCGCTGCCGGTTCGTGTCGGTCGACGACTCCTGGATCTGGGACTCGCCCGAACTGCTCCGCGAGGACAAGCGCTCCTCGCCCGGCACCACCGACGGCTTCCGGGCGGTGGCTCTCGTGCCCCTGGTCGACGGCCTGACCCTCGACGTCGTCACCGGCCGGGCCCGGGCCGGTCAGCATTCGGTCGACCACGTCGTGTCCTACGAGGTCCGCCGGGGCGAGCTGACCGAGGTGGCCCAACGCACCGTGGCCGCCGCCGGCATGAAGTAGGCCCCGGGGTCAGCCGTTGGCGCCCCGGTAGGAGATCGACGGCACGGTGTGGCCCAGCCGGGGCTCGACCTCCAGCAGGTCGTCCTCGTAGCCCAGGAAGACGACCGAGTCGCCGGCCTGGAGCAGGGTGTCGACCGGCGGGTGCAGGATCGTCTCCCCCTCGTGGCGCCGGATGCCGATCACCACGTACCCGTGGGCCCCCTTCACCTCGACCTCGCCCAGCGTCTTGCCGGCGAAGGCCGAGTCCTCGTCCACCACCACCTGATCGAACTCCAGCCCGAACGAGGTCACGTCGATCCCGGGGGCCACCCCGTCCCGCAGGCGGTCGAGCAGCTCCGAGGCCGTCGGCTTCAGGATGATCTGCGACATCTTCGACGCCCCGATCGTGGTCGGCATCACCACCCGATCGGCCCCGCAGGCCTGGAGCTTGGCTTCGGTCCGGGGGTGTTCGGCCCGGGCCACGATCTGCAGTTCGGGGGCGACGGCCCGGGCCGTGAGCGTCACGAACACGTTGGTGGCGTCGTCGGGAAGCACGGTGGCCAAAGCCCCGGCCCGCTCGATCCCGGCCCGGGCCAGCACCTCCTCGTCGGTGGCATCACCGGCCAGCACCAGGTACCCCCGCGCGTCGCACTGCTCGACCACGTCGTGGTCGGCGTCGACCACCACGAACGGCCGATCGGCGTCCTCCAGCTCCTGGCACAACTGGCGACCCATCCGCCCGAAACCACACACGATGGTGTGGCCCCGAAGCTGCTCGATCTCCCTGGTCATTCGTCTCGCCCCCAATGCCCGATTGAGCTCCCCGTCGACGACGAGCTGGATGAAGCCGCCCACGGTGTAGATCACGGCCCCGTAGCCCAGAACGATGACCATGATGGTCAACGCCCGGATGGGGGCGGTCTCCACCGGGCGGACCTCGCCGTAGCCCACGCCGAAGATGGTGATCACCACCATGTAGATGGCGTCGTCGACGGTCCAACCGGCGGCCAGGTAGCCGATCACGGCCACCACGCACACCACCACGAAGGTGACGGCCCCGGCCGCCATCTTGCGGAGCGAGTCGGACTGGCTCAGCGGGTCGTCCATCCCCGCCTCGTCCCTGGACCGTCGAGGCCGAACCGTCCATCCACGGTCCGATGCTAGACGCCTGGTCGCCCGGCAGTCCTGCCCGTCGTGTTCCCGGTCGGCCCGGCGCCGAGGTCCGGGCGCCGGCCTCAGGAAGCCTCGGTCTCGGCCGCGTCGAATCCCGGCTGACTCAGTGGCAGCCGGATGACGAACGTCGTCCCGGCCCCGAGCTCGGTGTCGACGTCGAGCGCCCCCCGATGCTTGTTCACCACCACGTTGTGGGCCAGGGCCAGACCCTGACCGGACCCGATGCCCACCTCCTTGGTGGTGAAGAAGGGGTCGAAGATCCGCTGTCGCACGTCGTCCGGGATGCCGGTGCCGGTGTCGGTCACCCGGATCTCGGCCCGATCGCCCACGATCCCGGTCCCGACCGTGATCAACCCCTTCTCGCCCGGGGCGTCGGCCACGGCATGGGCGGCGTTCACGATGATGTTGAGCACCACCTGGTTGAGCTCCCCCGGCAGGCAGGGGACCCCGGGTAGTTCGGGGTCGAGGTCGGTCGCCACCTCGGCCACGTACTTCCACTCGTTGCGGGCCACCGTGATCGTGCTCTCGACCAGATGATTCAGGTCGGCCAGGGCGAAACCCTCGCTCCCGGGATGGGAGAACTCCTTCATCGAGGTCACGATCTGGCGCACCCGGTCGGCCCCTTCGAGCGACTGCTCGATGGCGCTGGGAATCTCCTCGGCCAGGTACTCGAAGTCGGCCGACTGGAGCGCCTGGCGGATGGCGGCCAGGCGGCGGCCGGGGTCGGGCTCGTCGGGGTCGCTGGCGGCCAGGGCCACCGACTGGGCCATGACCTCGCTCAGCTCCACGAAGGTGTCCTGCAGGAACCGCAGGTTGTCGCCGATGAACTGGATCGGCGTGTTGATCTCGTGGGCCACCCCGGCCGTCAGCTGCCCGATCGACTCCATCTTGGAGCTGTGGGCCAGGTGTTCCTCAAGGTTGCGGCGCTCGGTCACGTCCACGATCACGCCGACCATGCCCGTGATCCGCTCGCCGTCGCGAAGGGGGAGCTTGGTGATGCTGAGGTGGGCCACCGCGCCGTCGTCGTCGGCGACCGCCACCTCGTCGTGCAGATGGTGGGTCCCCGATCGGATCACGTCGCGGTCGGCGGGGCCGCCGGTGAGGAACGTGGTCTCGCCCCGCGGCAGGTCATCGTCGGTCAGTCCGATGATGGCCGTCGGATCGTCGAGCCCGACCTCGGTGGCGAACAGCTCGTCGCACCCGAGATACCGACCCTCGGCGTCCTTCCAGTAGATGGCGTAGGGGATCTCCGACAGGATGCGGGCCAGCAGGGCCCGCTCGTTGTGGAGTTCCCGCGACGTCCCCTGGAGTTCCGAACTCAGCTCGCGGGACTCCCGAAGGGCGTTCTGCAGCGTCCCCAACAGGATGAGGTGGTCGGCCGTCGGATCGTGGAGGGCGAAGTCGCTCGCCACCAGACCCGTCTCTTTCATCACGTTCTGATCGGTCACCCACGGGCTGCCGAAGAAGTAGAACGTCTCACCCCCGTCGAAGGTGGAGATCTGGCCCCGCAGATCGAACCCTTCGTGGGGCAGCCGGAGCAGGGCCAGGCAGTTGACGTCGTCGGCCAGGGTGGCCGGATCGAACGACCGGGGCCGGCGCACCTCGGCCAACTCCGTCACCGTCGCCGGCAGCGGCCGGTCCCCCCGCACGCGCCGTAGGCTCGACCCGACCGTGAGCAGGGTCCCCGCCCGGTCGAACCGGAGATGGAACGGGAAGAGCCGGTCCAGGTAGTCGGGCGAGATTCCGGACATGGTCGGCCTAGGCCGCCAACTCGATCAGGAACCGGTCGTGATCGACGGCGTCGTCGGCGGGCAGGTGCTCGATCGTCACCTGCTGGCCGAAGCGGGTGGCGAGGCCTTCCAGAAGGCCGATGACCATCGGCGCCAGCCCGGCCCGATCGGAGAAGTAGTGGAGCAGGAGGCGACCGTCGGCCTGGTGTTCGAGGTCGAAGCTCGGAGGGTCGAGATCGGGGAAGCTCATGGCCACCCGGGCGTGCATGTCGTCCAGGTTGGACAGGAACGTGACGAAGTCGTGCCCGGCGAACTCCAGCGTGTCGCCGTAACCCTGGTCGGCCGTGAACCGCGTCCAGTACTGACCGAACGACCGCAACACGTCGAATGCCTCGACCCCCAACTCCTCGCTGGCCGCGGCGACCAGGTCGTAGGTGACGGCATCGTCGTAGCGGTCCATGGCGATGAACGTGCCGGTGCCCAATCCGGCCCTGGTCCGGATGCGGTCCCAGGTCTCCTCGCCATAGGTGCTGATGACCAGGTCGCGCACTGCGGTGTTCACCAATCCGTACATCGGGTCCTACCCTCCTGCGAGCTCGCATCGACAGGGCTGGCGGTCGAGTGGCGGCGCATGCTCACAACGTCGGCCATGGGTAGGGGGAGGTGAACGAACTTCAGGCCTGAACCACTGGGGATGTTCGGGCGTCGGCCGAAGGATGAGGACTAGCATCGCCGTGGGCGATCGGGTGGACGCCCACCCCGCCCCTCACCTCTCCGTCAAGGACGTGCTGTCATGACCACTGTCTCGGTGTTGGTACCGACCTACGAGCGTGTCGACCTGCTGCTGGAGGCCCTGCGTTCGGCCCTGGCTCAGACCTACGAGGACTACGTGATCCTCATCGGCGACAACAGCGAGTCCGACGACACGGAACGGGCCGTGGCCGCCACCTTCGACGACCCCCGCATCCGCTACCACCGCAACCGCCCCCCGCTCGGCCCCCAGGGCAACTGGCTCGACCTCGTGGCCCGAGCCGAGACACCGCTGGTCGCAAGCCTCCACGACGACGATGTGTGGGAGCCCGACTTCCTGGCCTCGGTCGTGCCGCCGATGGTGGCCGACCCCGACCTGGCCATGACCTTCACCGACTACTGGATGATCGATCAGGACGGTCAACGCCTCGACGCCTACACCGAGGCCGAGTCGGAGCGGACCGGCCGCAAGCACCTCCGCCCGGGCCGGATCGACTACGACCATGCCGAGGGCCTACGCCTGGTGGCGGTCCAGAACGCGGCCCAGCCGGCCTACGCCGCCATCCTCCGTCGCGACGCCGTGCTCGACATCGACTTCCCGGCCGACACCGAACCCCTCTACGACATCTGGATCAGCTACCAGTTCGTGGTCAAGGGCCTTGGCCTGGCCTACGACCCCCGGCGCCTGACCCGCTACCGGGTCCATCTCGGCGCCACCACCAGCAGCGGCTTCGGCAAGGCCGAGGACGCCGTCTTCGCCCGCATCGTCGACGAACAGGCCCACGCCGGCCCGGTGGTCGACGAGATCAAGGACTACTGGGCGTCGCTGCGCTGGGCCCGGGCCACCAAGTTGATGGGCCAGGGCCGCCTGGCCCGCACCGGTTCCCAACGCCAGCTGCGGGAGGTGGCCGAGGACCTCCACGGGCCCAAGCGGGCCGCGGCCCTGGTCGGCGGGTACGTGGGTCCGGCGTGGCATGCGCTGCGCCTGGCCCGGGGCGCGCGGAACCGTATCGGGGGCCAGACCGACGCCCGGACCGGGCTCGGCTCCTCGTCCAAATCCTGATTCGACCCCCCGAGCGGTCCGGCGTCGGCCGCCGTCGTCCCTGGCCCCGGGCGAATCGACCCGGAGTCGCCCCACCGCCGGTGTCAGCCGTTGTAGCGTCAACACCATGCTGGTAGCTGTCCTCGTGCTTGCCGTGATCGCCGCCGCGCTTGCCGCTGTCCTGGTCATGGTCCGAGGGGCAGCCGCCCGCGATCGGGAGGCGGCCGCCGCCACCGAAGTGGCCCTCACCACCGAACGCGACGCCCTGCGGGCCGAGCGGGACGAGCTGACCTCGGCCCGGGACGACCTGCAGCGGGAGCTGGGTGCGGCCCGGGAGCGCATCGGGACCTTGGAGGGCGAGCTCGACCAGGGCCGTCAGGAACGGCAGCGTCTCGACGGCGACCTCGCCGCCACCCGTCGAGTGGTGAGCGAGCGGGAGACCGAACTGGAGGCCGCCGCCGCTCGGACGGCCGAGCTCGAGGCCGACCTGGCCGAGGCCAAGGCCACCATCGAGCGGGCCGAGGCGGCGGCGGTGGCGGCCACGGCCCGGACCTCGGGCATCGTCCTCGGCGAGCTGGAGGAGGACGGGGCCCGGCCCCAGACCCTCTGGAACCTGGAGCTGGCCCGTAGTGAACGGACCTGGCGCACGAGCGTGGCCACCAACCCCGAGGCCGACCAGAGTCCGTTCGTGGCCACCGACGATCCGGCCCGCCTCGCGGTGGAGATCGAGGCGTCGGCCCTGCGGGAGAACGTGGGGGCGTCGGTCGATGTCGAGTGGACGGCGGGCCCGGTCGACGACCCGACCCGCCGCCACCTGGTGGTGCGGGTGGCCCAGGAGCTACTGGAGGCGGCGGCCAGGAGTCCCGAGCCGTCGACGCTGCGGGTCGAGGACGACGATGGGCAGATCAGCCTGAGTCTGGCGGCGATCGAGGGCGGTGATGTGCCGGCCAATATCATCCCGCCACAGATCTCCAGCGACCTGCTCGACTTCCGCCAGGACGGCCGGCAGATCACCGTGTCTGCCGGCTGAGGGCGGCCGGTTCGACGAAGCCGTACCCGCTCGCCCTTTGCTCAGCCGCGTTCGTTCTCTACCCTTGTCGTCGGAGAGTCACTCCGGAGGGCACGGACCGATGGCAGACGATCAGGTGGGGGGACCGCGCGATCCCTGGATCCCGCACGACGAGGAGCCCGATCTCCTCCAGGCATTGCTGGAGGAACCGATCGAGGGCCCGGCCAACAGTCGCGGCGCCCACGACCTGAGAACGGGTGAGCACGCGGCCCTGGTCGACCTCGACCAGGTCCTCGACGACATCGAACTCGCCGAGCGAATCGCCGCCAACGGGACCGCCGGTGCGACCGAGCCTCCGAGCCCGGCGGCCCCGAGCCCCCTGCCGCCGACGGCCACGCCCGATGCCACCGGCTCCGCCCCGTCCCCGACGCCCGATGCCGATGCTGTCGGCGCCGATGGCGATGGCGATGCTGCCAGTGCCGATGGCGATGCTGCCGGTGCCGATGGTGGTGCCGGTGTCGCCGAGTCGGTTCCGCCGCAGGCCGCTCCTTCCGGCCCGGCGATCGCCCGGCCCCCGGTGGACCCCGAACTCACCCGGCTGCCACCCCCGGTGGTGCCGGCCGCGCCGTCGGCGCCGGCGACCAACGGGTCGGCCCCCACCAACGGGTCGGCCCCCACGAACGGGTCGACTCCCGGCCCCCAGGCGACTCCCGACCCTCGCCCGCCGACCGTCGCCGCAGCCCCCTTCGAACAGCCCGCGATCGCGTCCTCCCCCGGCCCCCGATCGGCGCCTCCAGGCGCCCAGGACCACCTCGACACCTCCCAGTTGGACGCCATCGCCCCACTCGACCGGCGGTCGAGCGACGATCGATCCCCCGAACTGAGTGGGTTCCCGGGGTTCTGGCACCGCCATCGGGTCGCGGTCGCGGTGATGACGCTCGTGCTGGGCGCCGGTGTCCTCCTCCTGGCCCTGCTCGGAGCCCGAGGCGACAACGGCGACACCGTGGCCTCCGCCGAAGGGCCGGCCATCGACTCCGAACCGGCGGCCGACGTCGACGGTTCGGCCTCCGACGGCGACGGCTCGGCCGCCGAGTCCGGGACGGCGACCGAGGTCGACCCGGCTCCGGACACGGCTACGGCGTCCGTGCCGGCCCAACCGGCCGGTCTCACCCTCCGGCGCTCGCCCGGCGGCCTGACGGCCGAGGGCGCGCTCCCGTCGGGCCCCGGCAGCGCCGGTCTCGACGCGGCGTTGTCGTCCATGTACCGAGGGCCCGTCACGTCCACGGTCGAGGTGGGCGACGACGTGGCCGCCGCCGACTGGCTGTCGGCCTCGCTCGCCGCCCTCCCGGCGCTGGCCCCTCTCGTCGACGGCACGGTGGTCATGGGTGAGGGGGGTGTCTTCGTCGAGGGCGAGGTCGAGCCCGGCACCGACATCGAAGCCCTGGCCCAGGCCGTGGCCGCCGCCACCGGAGCCCGGACCTCGGTCGACGTGGCCCCCACCCCGAAGGAACCGGCCTCGTTCGAGTTCGCGCTGTCCGACGGTGTTCTGACCCTGGGCGGCGATCTCCCCAGCGACGGCGTGGCCCAGGCCCTCGTCTCCGAGGGCGAGCGGCTCGGGTTCCAGGTGGAAAACCGGGCCGAGATCGACCCCGACACCTACGTTCCGGCGCAGCTCGACCCGGTCGGTTGGCTCACCGATCTCAGCCCCTTCGAGTGGTTCGAGATCGTCCACGACGACGGGCTGACCAGCGTCATCAGCGGCGGTGACAGCCTCACCTCCTCGTCGACGACCGCCGACGCCAGACTCCGCCCGGTGCTCGACCGGATGGTGCGCCTCATCGAGCAGACCCCGAACGCCTCGATCCGGATCGTGGGCCACACCGACAACACCGGCACCGTGTCGGAGCAGCACGACCTGACCCACCAGTGGACCGACCTGGTCGCCGATCACTTCGTCGCCGCCGGCGTCCCGGACGGCGGCATCCGGACCGTGGGCCGCTCGGGCTCCGATCCCCTGTTCGACAACGACACGGCCGACGGACGCCGCCTCAACCGCCGCATCGAGATCACGATCGGCTGACCGGCCCGGGGCCCGGTCGCGCGCCGCGGCCGCAGTGGGTGGCGCCCTACACAACGCACGGTCGGTGGTGTAGGTTCGCCGGTGACCGGGTGGCGGCTACCGGTCGTTCGTGAGGGAGGACCACCACGGCCTCCGACTCCCGGGCGGTCGGCTCCTTCCATCGCCCGGTGAAGTGAGGGAACAGCCCCGAACGGCGGGAACCGACGTCGGCTCGTCGTCGTTTGGTGGGCAGGTGCGAACGCAACGGAGCCCGGCCGGGCCCCGTGGTCTTGTCGCGGAGGGAGATCGAGGGTGGAGGAGTTTCTTCGGACGGCGACGTCGTTCCCGGCCGTGGTGTGGAGCGTCCTCGTCCTGGTGAGTCTGGGTTTCTGGGCCGTGTCGGCCCTGCTCGGCCTCGGCAGTGACGGGATCGAGATCGAGACCGGTGACGGCGCCGACGGGCTGACGGGCCTGGAGGTGGCCTCGTCGCTCGATCTCGTCTCGGCCCTCGGACTGAACCGGGCGCCGCTGGCCGTCGTCGTCACCGCCACCACCCTGATCGGCTGGCTGCTGGCCATGCTCGTGACCCTCTCGATCGGCCGTGATCAACCGATCGCCGTTGGGCTGGTCGTCCTCGTCGCCTCGCTGATCCTGGCTCTGGTGACCGCCGGTCGGGTCGCCCGCCTGGTCGGACCCCTGTACGCCCCCAACCGCGGCACCACCCACACCGACCTCGTCGGCCGCCTCTGCACCGTGCGGACCGGCCGGGTCGACGGCGGTTTCGGGCAGGCCGAGGTGGTCGATGCCGAGGGCGGCAGCCACCTGGTCCAGGTCCGCTGCCCCGAGCCAAACGAGCTGACCGGCGGCTCCCGGGCCCTGATCGTCGACGTGGACGACGGCCTGTTCCGCATCGACCCCGACACCGGCGGACTCGACTGAGACCTCCGGACGCGAACCGTTCGCCTCCGTCCCGACGAACCCCACCCAACGAACCCACCACCACCACAACCATCACCACCACCGAAAGGCGGAAGTCATGCCCCCCATCGTCGTCACCATCGCGGTGTTCGCCCTGGCCGCGCTGGCCGTCATCTTCCTGATCGCCTACGCCGTGACCCGTCTCTACCGCAAGGTCCCCCAGGGTCGGGCCCTGGTGGTGTCGACCATGCGGGCGGTCCAGGTGTCGTTCGTGGGTCGGGTCGTGTTCCCCATCGTCCACAAGGCCGAGATCATGGACATGACGGTCAAGACGATGACGGTCGAGCGGCGGGGCCACTCGGGCCTGGTGTGCCAGGACAACATCCGGGCCGACATCCGGGTGTTCTTCTACATCCGGGTCAACAAGGCCGAGCAGGACGTGATCAAGGTGGCCCAGGCCATCGGTTGTGAGCGGGCGTCGGACCCGGACCAGCTGGCCGAGTTGTTCGACGCCAAGTTCAACGAGGCCCTGAAGACGGTGGGCAAGCAGATGGACTTCGAGCAGCTCTACAACGAGCGCTCCCAGTTCCGGGACAAGGTGGTCGAGGAGATCGGGTCGGACCTCAACGGCTACGTGTTGGACGACGTGGCCATCGACGAGATCGAGCAGACCCCGGTGTCCCAGCTCGACCCCGACAACATCCTCGACGCCCAGGGCATCCGCAAGATCACCGAGATGAACGAGGATCAGCACGTGGCCACCACCGTGGCGGCCGAGGACGAGCGCAAGCGGATCACCGAGAAGAAGGTCGAGACCGACAAGGCCGTCCTCGACCTGGAGCGGGAGCGGGCCGACGCCCAGGCCCGCCAGCAGCGGGAGATCGCGGTCGTGGCGGCGACCGAGGAGGCCGAGACGGCCCGGGTCCAAGCCGAGCAGCGCCAGCGAGCCGAGCTGGCCCGGTTGGAGGCCGACCAGGAGATCGCCGTCCGGGACGAGAACAAGCAGCGTGAGGTCGAGATCGCAGCCGAGGTCCGGCGCCAGGCGGCCCAGGTCGAGTCGGAGCGGGCCAACGCCGAGATCGCCAAGGCGGTGGCGGCCCGGGAGGCGGAGACGGTCGAGGCCGAGAAGGCGGTCGAGAGCACCCGGCTCGACATCGCAGGCATTCGGGAGCAGCGGGTCGACAAGGAGTACGGGGTTGCGACCCAGGAGGAGCGGACCCTGACCCTCCGCGTCGTCGAGGCGGCCGACCGATCCAAGCAGGCCAAGGTGCTGGCGGCGTCGGCCGCGGCCGAAGAGCAGTTCCTGACCGAGGTCAAGGCGGCCGAGGCCCGGGAGCGGGCGGCCCAGTACGAAGCGTCGGCGGTGAAGATCACGGCCAGCGCCAACAAGGAGGCCTCGCTCGACCAGGCCGAGGCCGACAAGAAGACGGCCGAAGGCGACCGGGCCAAGGCGTCCGCCGCCGGGCTGGCCGAGGCCGACGTGACCACGGCGAGGGCCCAGGCGACCAAGGTCGAGGGCCTGGCCCTGGTCGACGTCGATGCGGCCAAGGTCGACGTGATCAGCGCCACCGGCACCGCCGAGGCGAGCGCCATCCGGGCCCGGGGTGAGGCCGACGCCGCCTCCCTGGAGGCGACCAGGCTGGCCGAGGCCACCGGCATCGGCGCCGCCCTCCGGGAGGAGGCCGCCGGCCTGTCGGACAAGGCCGACGCCATGGCCAAGCTGGAGGCGGCCGGTCAGGCCCACGCCGAGTTCCTGGAGCGGCTCCGGGCCGAGGTCGAGATCGAGACCACCCGCATCACCACCGACGCCGAGGTGGGCAAGGCCGAGGCCGAGGCCCGGGCCGAGGCCTACCGCAACGCCACCTTCGACATCGTCGGCGGCAGCGACGCCTTCGTCGACGCCATCACCGCCGGCACGACCACGGCCAAGCGGGTCGACCGGCTCGTGAACGAGTCCGACACCCTGACCCGGGTGCTCGGCCCCTACCTCGACGGCGACTCCGACCTGATCGCCGAACTGACGGGCATGGTCGAGGGCCTGGGGGCCAACGGCGCCCGTGACACCGCCATCGCGACCATCGCCGGCCGTATCGCGGCCAGCGACGATCCGGCGGCGACCGCGGCTCGCCTGCTCGATCGCATCCTCCCCGCCGGGCAGGGCGTTCCCGAGGTCGGCTGATGGCCGACGCGGCCACCACCGACACACAACACGCCTCCGGCCCAGGGGCCGGCGAGGCCCCGGACGACGTCGACGGCGGGCTCGGCGGGGTGGCCCGGAGCACCTATGACCTGCTCCGGGCCCGCCTCGACGCGGCCGTGGCCGATCTGGCGGCCCGGGCCGAGGCCCTCAACCAGCGTCGGCTGGAGGAGTTCGGCTCCTCCGTACTCACCGCCACCGCCACCGAGCGGGTGCGGACCGAGAGCGCCGTCGTCCCCCGCGATGTGGCCGCCGTGGCCGACCACCTGATCCTGGCCTACAACGGTGCCGCCCGGGTCACGGGCGAGGTTCGCCCCGAGGACGTGTTCGCCGTCCACCACTTCAGCGCCGACGCTGAGCTGACCATCTCCCCCAACGCCGACGGTCTCCGGGGTTCGGTCCTCGACGACGACCGGTTCCGGGCCGACTTCGACCATCTGGTCACCTACTACAAGTCGGCCCGCCTCCAGCAGCTGTACCGGGTCGGCGACCGGCTGCTGGCCGTGTTCCGGACCGCGGCCGGGTCGGGCGACGTCACCGTCATGCGGTGGGACGTCGTCCCCGACGGGCTGCGCTACGTCGACAACAAGGGCGGCCGCGACCACCGGTTCCTGCCGCCCTCCGAGCTCGAATGGACCCGGGCCACCCGGGCCCAGAACCTCGACGGCGAGTTCTTCCTGGTCGAGGATCGGGTGCTGGTCAGCCCCCGCCGGGGACGGGTGCGGCTCATGCTCGACGACGGCTCGGCCGACCACCAACTCCTGCTGACCGAACCGGTCGAGCGGGAGCAGACGCTGGAGGACTGCGACCTGGCCTCGGCCACCGCCGGCCACTTCGTGCTCCTGCGGCTCCGGCCCTACGCCGAACCGGATCACCGCTACTACGTGGTCAACCTGTTGACCCACTCCGCCGTCCGCCTCGACGCCCTGGGCGCCGCCTTCCGCACCCTGCCCAACGGTCAGGGCCTGATCTTTCCCCAGGGCGTGTACCTGGCCACCGGCGAGCTGCGGACCTTCGACGTCGACCCCGCCGGTATGGAGCTGCAGGAGATCGTGTCGTCGCCCAATGGTGAGGACGTGCTCTACGTCTTCCACGAGGTGGAGGGCGGCCGGTCGATCCTGTTGCCCTACAACCTGGTCCGCCAGGAGGTCATGACCCCGATCTGGTGCCATGGTCACTGTCTGTTCGACGACGGGCGGATGGTGGTGTTCCGGGAGGAGGCCGAGCCGTCCAAGGTCCACACCATCCAGGTGTGGGACACGCCCTTCTGTTCGCCCGAGGTCCACGCCGAACGGCCCCGGGCCCGGGGGCCGCTGGCCCCCATCGGCAACGCCGGGCTGGTTGCCGGGATCGGCGATGCCCTGGCCCTGCGGCGCATGGTCCGCGACGTGACCCCGTCGGTCGACACCTACGCCGAGATCATGGCCCAGGCCGGTCGCGTCCTCGACGCCCACCAGCACTGGTACGCCTCGCCCGACGTCGGCGATCTGGCCACGCCGGTCCGGGCGGTGCGGACGGCGGCCGAGGAGGTCATCGGCCAGTTCGAGCAACTCCAGGAGGTACGGGCGGCGGCCTCCGCCGACCTCGCCGCCGCCACCGATGAGCTGACCGAACTCCTCGACCGGCAGCGGCTGGAGCCACCGTCGACGGCGGCCGAGTTCATCGCCGCCCTGGCCGGGTTGCGGATGACGCTGGGGCGGTTGCTGTTGCTCCGGGACCGGCGGGAGATCGACGTCGAGGCGCTGGCCGAGGTGATCGGCCGGGCCGAGGACCGGCTGTCGGAGCTGGCGGTGGCGGCGGCCGAACACCTGGCCACCGACGGCGCCTTCGATCACTACGACCGGCGGTTCGCCGAACTCGACCGCGAGCTCGACCAGGTGACGACAGCGCTGGCCGCCCGCGAGCTCCTGGCCGAGGTCGACGAGGTGGCCGCCGATCTCGACCTCGTCACCTCCACCGTCGGCGACCTGGAGATCGACGACCTGACGGTCCGGACCGCGGTGCTGGAGCAGGTCTCGGCCGTGGCCGCCGGGCTCAACCGGGTCCGGGCCCGGATCGACGGCCGACTCCGGACCCTGGTGGAATCCGAGTACGGGGCCGCCTTCACCACCGAGCTGGGCCTGGTCGGCCAATCGTTGTCGACCCTGCTGGCCCGGGCCGACAGCCCCGAGGCCTGCGACGAGGTGCTGGGCCGCCTGCTGGGTCAGCTGGAGGCGTTGGAGACGTCGGCCCCCCGCACCGACCAGCAGCTGGAGGAGTTGGCGGCCCGGCGGACCCAGGTCGAGGAGACGGTCGGGGCCCAGCGCCAGCGGTTGGTCGACGAGCGCCAGCGCCGGGCCGATCAGCTCGGGTCGGCCGCCGCCCGCAACGTGGCCCAGCTGGCCCGTCGAGCGGCCGAGATGGGCTCGGTCGACGAGATCGTCGGCTTCTTCGCCGCCGACCCGGCGGCCCAACGGGCCCGCAGCCTGGTCGACCAGTTGCGGGAACTGGGGGAGGCGGTCCGGGCCGACGAGATGCAGTCGGCTCTGGGCAAGGCCCAGGACGATGCGGTGCGGGCCCTGCGGGACCGCCAGGAGCTGTTCGACGGTGACCTGGTCCGGCTGGGGGAGCACGGGTTCAGCATCGAGACGAGGACCCGGAACCTGACGGTGACCCCGGTCGGTGACCGGCTGGAGGCCGTGCTCACCGGCACCGACCTGCGGCTCGACGTCGACGACCCCGATCTGGAGGCCCACCGCGACCGGTGGCACGATCCGCTGCCGTCGGAGACACCCGAGCTGTACCGATCGGTGTTCCTGGCCGCCGAGCTGTTGCTGAATCGGCGGCCCGAGGTGGCCCAGGCGTTGGCCACCACCGGCTCGGACCGGCTCGGCGCCGACGGGCCCGTGCTGGCCCTGGTCCAGTCAGAGGTTGCCCAGCGGCTGGACGAGGGCTACGACCGCGGCGTCCACGATCACGACGCCGCCCTGATCGTGGCTGCCCTGGCCGCCGCCGTCGGTAGCGCCGAGGATCTGCCGGTGGCGGGCGGGGCGCGGGCCGAGGCCGTGATGGCCTGGTTCGGGGCCGAGGAGTCGGCCCGGGTTCGCTGGGCGGCCCGAGGGGCGGCGGTCGGGCGTCTGGGTTCGGTCGACGACGAGCGTTGGCGGGAGCTGGTGGCGGCCCTGGGCGCCGACCTCGACCTCGGGCCGGTGGCGGCCCGGTATCTCCTGGGCGAGATCCGACGTTCGAGCGACGGGCAACCCGTGTTCGGGGCCGAGCCCGAGATGCTGCGCCTACGAACCGAGCTGTCGAACCGGCCCGCCGTGGCCGAGGCCCGCAAGCTGCTGACCGGCGGCTCCGACGGCGGCCCCGCCGCCGACCGCCTCGGTGACGGTGGCCGGGGTCGGCCGACCGACGACGGCGACGGCCGCCGGGTCGACGTCGACGGCCTGGTGGCGGTGCTCACCGGCCAGGTGGTGGAGGGGGCCGGCGCCGCCGGCGCCGCCCACCTGGTGCCCGAACTCATCGCCTCACTGGTGTGGGAGGAGGCGGTCTACCGCGAGGTCCCGCCGGTGGCCCCGATCCAGGTCACGGGGTTGACGGGCCGCCATCCGACGCTCGTCGATGGCCGGTTCACGGGGCGGGTCGACGAGATCCTGGCCCGGGCCGCCGCCCATCGGGCCGACGTCGTGCCCTCCCACCAGGCCTTCAGCTCGGCCCGCCGCCGGGTGTCGGCCGAGCTGGTGGACCGGCTCCGGCTCGACGACCTCGAGCCCAAGGTGCCGGAGGGCTTCGTCCGCAACGGACTGATCAGCAACGTCTACCTGCCGCTGATCGGCCAGAACCTGGCCCGCCAGATCGGGACCGCCACCGACGTCACCGGTCAGCGGTCCGGGCTGCTGATGCTGCTGTCACCCCCCGGCTACGGCAAGACGACGCTCGTCGACTACGTGGCCGACCGGCTCGGCATGGCCCTGGTCAAGGTGTCGGGTCCCAGCCTCGGTCACGACGTCACGTCGCTCGACCCGGCCCAGGCCCCCAACGCCGCGGCCCGCCGGGAGGTGGAGCGGATCAACCTGTCGTTCGCCGTCGGGACCAACGTCATCCTCTACATCGACGACATCCAACACACCGACCCCGAGCTGTTGCAGCGGTTCATCTCCCTGTGCGACGCCCAACGCCGGATCGAGGGGGTGTGGAACGGTCGGCCGACCACGTTCGACCTGCGGGGCAAGCGGTTCGCCGTGATCATGGCCGGCAATCCTTACACCGAGTCAGGGGAGCGGTTCCGCATACCCGACATGCTGGCCAACCGGGCCGACACCTGGAACCTGGGCGACGTGGTCGGAAGCAACGACGAGCTGTTCGCCCGCAGCTACCTGGAGAACGCCCTCACGGCCAATCAGGTCACGGCGCCGCTGGCCGGTCGGGACCGGGACGACCTCGCCCGTCTGTTGCGGGCGGCCGACGGGGAACCCCTGGACGCCTCCGAGCTCGGGCACGCCTACTCGACGGCCGAGGTGGCCGACCTGGTGGCCGTGCTCGGCCATCTCCGGACCCTGCAGCGCACGGTGCTGGCCGTGAACCGCCGCTACATCGCCTCGGCCGCCACCGACAACGCCTACCGGACCGAGCCCCCGTTTCTCCTGCAGGGCTCGTACCGCAACATGGCCCGTCTGGCGGCCCGGATCCTTCCGGCCATGACCTCGGCCGAGGTGGAGGCCGTCATCGACGATCACTACCTGGCCGAGGCCCAGGCCCTCACCGGCGACGCCGAGGCCAACCTCTTGCGCCTGGCTGACCTTCGGGGCGTCATGACCGACGAGCAGCGGACCCGGTGGGACGAGATCGTCGAGGCCTTCCGCCGTCGACAACGCCTCGGTGGCACGGACGACCCGACCATCGTGGCGGCCGAGCTGGTCGCCTCCTCCATCGACCGCCTCGCCCGCGGCTAAGCGGGGGACCGCAGGCTGTGCCTGGCTTCGGAAGCGGACGGAACCCCCCGTCGACCGTGTTGGTAGTGCACGGGAAGGCCGAACACCACGCCGCCCCGGTGCGGTCCATGGCTCGCCCGAACGTGGCGGGACTGGTGACGAACCAGGACCAGACCATGAAGAGGATGATGGCGACAGCGGCTCGTTTGGCGGCCCAGGTTCCGAATCGTTCAGAGGTTCCGAAGTCCATGACTCAGTTGCCTCCTGTTCCGAAGGTTCGGACCGTGGCCACCGTCGGCTCACTCGTCGTCGTGGTGGTGGTGGCGGTGTCGCCGGTCGCGATGAACACGACCCAGTCGAACCAGGCGCCGGGGTTGAGGTGGACGCCAACCAGCAGGGCGACCTGCTCACCGTCGCCGCCCGCGAACGAGGGCGTCCCGTCGAGAAGGGCGGCTACCTCTGGCGAGGCGAACTTCGGTTGTGGGACAGCGAGGCCCTGATCGGCTGGTACCGAGCCATCGACGTCGCCACCCGCTCCAAGGGCTCGATGTACTTCGCCCTCCACCCACAAGGCCTGGACCTCAAAGGACGCTGGGTCGGCCAGTCCTACGACGGTGACCTGCGAGACGGGTTCGCCCTCTGGGCCCGGACTGACGAACGACTCCACGAACTAATCGACCGAATCCACCAGGAGAACCCGTGAGCACCGTGAGCGTCAGCATCACCGGCCCTGATCCCGACTGGCTCGCCGAACACGCCCGAGCCCTCGTCGACGCCCGCCTCGCCGCCTGCGGCAACATCATCCCAACGATCCGCTCCATCTACCGATGGCAAGACGCTGTCGAAGACGAGGCCGAGGCCTACGTCATCCTTCAGACTCAACGCCACACGTGTCCGAGATCATCCGCCGCACCAACGAATCCCACCCATATGACACGGTGCACGTGTTGGCGGTAGAGAACGTCGAAGCCGATCCCGACTACGAGCAGTGGGTGATCGACATGACCAGCCCAGTGCCGTGACTCACCGGAGCCGGCTCTGTTACTTCGTCATCGACTGCGCCGATCTCGATCGAGCCGCCACCTTCTGGGCCGCCGCCCTTCGGGCAGAAGAAGAGCCGGTCAACCCGAAGAGCATGCACGTCTACCGCAAGCTCCGTCTTCCGGACTCCGACATCCGCATCCTGCTTCAGCAGACCGACGACACCAAGACCGACAAGGCACGGATGCACCTCGACATCGAGACCGACCACGTCAACGCTGAGGTCGAACGACTGGAGGTTCTAGGTGCCACCCGCTACGACCACCAGGAACTAAGGGGCTACGACATCTGGGTCATGCAGGACCCAGACGGCAACGAGTTCTGCGTGCTTGAAACGCGATTCCCGGAACTCCTTGCTGAGGACAAACAATTGACGAACTGCGGTATTGACTTTGGGCGGCGCGGCCCTGATCTCCCCCACTCGGGCTAGTTGTGCTCTGTGGGGAGGTTGTCCTCGGCGAGTTGGTTGAGGGTGGCCATTGGTGTGGCCCAGTTGAGGGCGCCGTGGGATCGGTGGTGATTGTAGAAGTGGATGAATCGGTGGTAGCCGTGTGCTCGTCGGTTTTCTGAGGCCCAGGGTCGGATGTAGGCCCATTCCTCGAGCAGGATCCGGTGGAATCGTTCGACCTTGCCGTTGGTCTGAGGACGCCGGGGTCGGGTCTTCTTCACCTTGACGCCGAGCTGGGCATTGGTGTGGTGCCAGAGCCTGGACCGGTAGCAGGACCCGTTGTCGGTCAGCACTCGATCAACCGTCACACCCCGATCGGCGAACCAGGCCACGGCTCGTTTCCAGAACCCGGCGGCGGTCACCGACTGCTCGTCATCGTGGATCTCTGAGTACGCGATCCGGGTGCGGTCATCGAGAGCGGTGTGGATGTAGCGGTAGCCCGCTCGTTGGTGGTCGCCGCCAGGCGCGTTGCCTCGACCGTGGATCTTCCAGCCGCCCCCATCTGGGATGGCAGCGAGCTTCTTGATGTCCACGTGGATCAGCTCGCCAGGACGGTCTCGTTGATAGCGGACCATGGGTTCGGTATTGGTGGCCCGGTCGCCTCGGTCTGGAGTTGCCCCGCCTGGTGAGACAGTGGTTGTTGTCAGATCTTCAGGCTGCTTGTGATGCAGCGTAGGCCTCGGCGGGTGTGTGGTGGTCGAGGCGGGCTTGGTGTCGGGTGCGGTTGTAGAACGTTTCGATGTAGTCGAACAGGACCGTTCGGAGCTCGGAACGGGTCAGGTGGCGCCAGTCGCCGTGGAGGTGGCGGATCTCTCGTTTGATCGTGGCCCAGACGGCTTCCATCGCGGCGTTGTCGAAACAGTCGCCGGTGGACCCGTAGGAGGCTCGGAGGTGCCAGTCGCCGAGCCGGTTGGCGAACTCGAGCGAGGTGTATTGCGGGCCCTTGTCCGCGTGATGGATCAGGCCCTCGTCGGGGTGGCGGCGACCGAGGCCCATGACGAGGGCGTTGATGACGAGGTCGGTGGTTTGGCGTTCACCCATCGACCATCCGGCGATGCTGCGGTCGTGCAGGTCCATGATCCCGGCGAGGAACAACTTGCCATCGATGCAGGCGAACTCGGTGATGTCGGCCACCCACCGCTCATCAGAGGCTCCTGCGGTGAAGTCTCGGTCGAGGAGGTCACCGGCTGGAGCGGTGCTGGCTCCTCGCCGCCACTTCTTTCGGCTGTGAGCGCCGGCCAGGCCGAGTTCGGCCATGATTCGGGCCACCCGTTTGCGGGCGACGCGGGTGCCGCCACGACGTAGCTGGCCCCACACCCTTGGCGCGCCGTAGGTGCTTCGTGAGCCCCGGTGGATATCGATGATCTCGTTCGCCAAGAACGCATCATCGAGATCCTGGCCGGTGGGTCCGGTTCGCCACCGGTAGAACGACGCCCGAGACACCTCGGCGATCTCGCACAGCAGCGTTGACCGGGAACTCCGCTCGGTGATCTTCAACGAACCGGTAGCGGATCACCGGTTCGTCTCCCGGGCGAAATACGCCGCAGCCTTCCGCAGGATCTCTTTCTCCTGCTCGACCTCCGCGATCCGCTTCCGGAGCCGCTGGAGCTCGGCACGCTCATCAACCGTCAACGCACCGGGTGCCTCAGCGGCCTCAGCCTCCTTGATCCAAGCAGCCAACGCGCCATCCGACACGCCCAAGGACTTGGCGACCTTGTAGCGGGGCAGATCAGCCGATCGCGCGTACGCGACCGCCTCAGCCTTGAACTCCTCGGTATAGGTGTGGCGATTCGCCATCGCAGGGGACTCCTTCCGCCGAGAGCATTCTCTCAGCTACAGGTGTCTCACCCAGCGGGGCAACTCCAGTCGAGTCGTGCCAGGCCCTCGGCCCGCAGGATCGCCTGACAGTCGACGGGGCCATGTCGAGCTCGTGACCGATGTGATCAGCACCCCATCTGCGCCGCTCACGCAGCCGGATCACTCGCCGTCGTTGGGCTCGTGGGGTCCGATTCGGTGACCGGTGTGGTCGGCTGGAACGATCCCGGAGGCCGGCCTCGCCTTCGGTCTCGAACCGGTCGCGCCACTTTCGGACCGTCTTTGGGTCGACCTGGAACCGCGCAGCGGTCTGTTCAATCGTCCATCCCCGTTCGAGGACACAGTCGACCATGGTGCGTCGATGTCGTGGGGTCAACCGCGCATTGGGGTGCTGGGTTCTAGCGTGAGACACGAGCCCTCCGGTGAGGTCAGTGAGTTGTGGAAGACCCACAGCCTCTCTCGGAGGGCTCACCTCAACGGTGGATCACCCCAAACCCCACCGACAAGGACAACGTCCCCGGTCGTCACAACTAGTCGGCGGCTGGAACGAGCCTCCTTGGCTTAGGGTGCGTTTGGGAAGCTGTCCGACGGCAAGCGGGCTCACGGGAACTTATCCCCAGCCTCGCCGGCCGCGGACCTCGCTCGTAGCCAAGGTCGCACTCCATCGCTGGCCTGCCAAGGTTAATGCTATGGAGTTCGGTTCCACCAAGCAGAGCCATCACAAAAGCCTTACCCGCAGCGTTGGCATAGTGCTCTGCGACACACCTCTGCGGCCCCCAACCGAAGGGATTGAAGTACCGTTGCTGCTCAACAGTAGCGTCGGTCCATCGATCGGGGTCGTACTCAAGCGCGCGCTGTCCCCAGACCCGTTCGTCGTGGTGAAACAGTCCCCAAGCCACGAGGACGTCGGCATCGACGGGTAGGCCGAGCTCGTTGACCGCCACAACCGTCCGGGTTTGATTCGCGGTTGGGGGAGTCAGACGAAGTGCCTCAAGCCATCCACGGTGCAGCAAGGTACTACGCCCCGCCGCATGTGCGAAGGGATCCTCGTACTGATCGGCCTCCTGCTGTAGCTCAAGCTGCCAAGTCTCACTTCCGGCGAGGTGCAAGATCGTGCTGGCGACCGCCCGCGCTACCGCCTCATAGAGAGGAATTACTACGTTTAGGACATTACCGGGTGCCAAACCCTGACCCGAGTACGTCTGAATACTCTCTTGCCAGGCCCGAGAATTGGACTCCTGAAGATGTTGTTCAAGGGCTCGTACAAGTTCCCGAAGATCTTTGCGAGCCCGGCCAAATGAAAGTTTGACAACTGGGTTCCAGTAGGAGCTTAACAGGTTGTGTCGCCGACTCTTCAGTACCCAAACTCGCCGGATTGCTCGGCAGAGCTCTTCGCTTAGGTCGAACCTGCTGACTTCGAAAAAGCTTGCCAGAAATGCATTAAGCACGGCAGCCTCCAGGGAGAACGACACCTCCAGCTCACCGGTGCGCATTGCCTCATTCCTAAACATGATGGCGTGCTCTCGCATGGACCTCTGAAGAGAAGAGAAGCTCTCTTGTGCCGCACTGCACACCGCCTTGGCGAAGTAGGCTCGGAGGTCGCTATGTAAGCCCTCGTCGTCGGTCGTAAAGACGCTATCGAGTTCAAAGGCCTCCCGGAACTGCACCAACGCCGCTGGCCTGCTGAACTTGCCCGGCTGCCCAAGCACGACATGCGCCGCATCGATGCTCGTAACGGCATAGAGGCGACGACCCCTGGCCGACAGCCGCACCACGGCCTGTCCGTCTGATCTGTGCCGAGCTTGGGCAGCCTGCACCATGTCCAGCAGGGACGCTCGACTGGCTGCATGGAGCGTTGACCAGTAGAAGCGCGAAGACCGGTCTGCGAACTCCTGCGGTGCAGATCGCACGTACCCTCCTCGTTGACGGCATGCACCTCGCTTGTCCCTATGCTAGCAAGTCAGGGCTGGGCAGCGGGCCCAGAGTCGATCCTTCGGAGAGGCGTGGATGTCTGACCAAGTGGATCCTCCGACGGCAGTGCCGCCCTCAGTGCGGCTCGACCTGGCTAGGCATCCCCATAGCGGCGTCCTGGTAGCGTTCTGCGGGCTTGACGGTTCAGGAAAGACGACTTCCCTTCAGTTTGTCCGGAATTGCTTGCTGGAGGCCGGAATGCGGGTGACTGTCGTCACTATGCCTTCGGTGCAGGCAAGGTCAACGTCATACTTCAAGCGCTACGCCTCTGACCACTCGTCGGCATCTAGAGGCGAGGTGCATTTTGGTTCTCTGGCGCTGTTCCTGCTAGCCGATCGGCTGGTCACGCTGAGGGAAACCATTGAGCCGCTGCTAGCCGACGGTCAGTGGGTGCTGTGCGATCGATATATCTGGTCCGCACTCGCCGAGATAGAGTCTTTCGAAACCGATGAAGATACTCTCGAAGCGATCCAACGCATCTCGTGTCTGTTTCCAAAGCCGGACCACAGCTTCGTCCGCGATGTCTCGTGGCAAGAATCACTGCAACGGATACGTGCGCGCCCAGCGGAGCTAGATTTCAGCCCTGATCCCCAATTGTGGGCGAGCCTTGCGCAGGGCTATCGCTCGGTTGCGCACGCGCACGACCTATGCCTGGTCCCGGCCGACCTAAGCCTGGTCGGTGCGAACGACTTCATCTGGCAGCAGCTCTTGGCTCACTAAGGGGAGCGTGCCTACTATTGGTAGATCCCTTGTTGGCTGTTGGGGCTGTAGGGGCGACCAAGGCGGCGGTTCCCCGGCTGCCTGCATCCTGGGGGCCGAGCGCATCGCTTTTCGGGATGAACTCGGAGGTAGTTTGGTGCATCAGATATCTGGCAAGTCGATAGCGATCGTTGCGCATGGGGCCGACGTGCAGGAGTTGGCGAGGTCCGACATCCTCACCACCGGCGATGCGTCGGCTCCTGGCTTCCGGACGCTCCACAGCGACATCCGAAACAAGATCGAGAACCTGATCCCCGCTTCTGTACGTCGCGGAGCTGAGCCAATCGAGGCATCCATAATCGACGACCGCCGTCAGAGTGGGCGTCCCTTTGGTCTCGGCCCTGAGTTGCCAGACATCACACTCGTCCTCCTCGGCGATCGCCTCTCCAAACGCCACGACTTGGCCGGCGAAGTGCGCCAGCTGCTCCGTAGCAGCGACTCGCCGGGTCGAGCTGTCATCGTGCTCCACACCGGGGAGCTCCCCAGAGCTCTCAAAAACGATCCGAATCCTCGCCTATACGCCGTCGACGCTGGTGCGGGTGACCTGCTTGATGACCTGTGGGAAGCCCTCAACTATGTAGCTGAGAATGTTCGAGCCCATCCTCGAGTCGGGATAGGTGCTCTTGTGATCGAGAACGGTGGGGGTCGTTTCTTTCTGCAGCGCCGGCTCACGAAACCAGAGGTGGACTCGCTCGGGGCGATTGGCGGCGATCTACCTAAGGGATCCGACATAAACGGGGTTCTGCAGCAAATGGTCACCGCTACATTCGCAGATCGGTGCGAGCCTGTGGTGGGGCCCTTGCTGGCATGTACTACTATGACCGACCGCTTCTACCACTACCTTGACCTATCGTTTCTCGTCGTAGTTGACAGCGCTCACACTGTCCGAGAACCCGACTCGGGTCCGGCGAAACACGTACGTTACAGGACAAAGTACTGGTATTCGCTTGGCGAAATGGTCGACTTCTGGAACGTTGAGAATGAAGGTGTCAGGGGTGGGGAGTCGACGCCACGTTTGTTCCCCCCAATTCGGAACGCCCTTGAAGCATACCTTCGGACCGTTCTCGCGAGTAGGGCTTCCCACGGTCGATCCGATGTGAGTGTGCCCCGGCTGAAGAATGAGCTGGACAACATCGTCATAAACCAAGCTGCTACATTGCTTGGCGGGAACGAGAGCTTCTCGCCCATGGCTCACGCATGGTCTCATGCGCCTCTTCCATTCTTTGAGAAGCATCCTGGCTAGTGACTGCTGCTCGACGGCTGTTGCGGAGACAGATCGATGTCATTTCATGGGATAAACGACGATCGCAGGGCTGGACCCGACTTGCTTGACCATGGAGTTATTGCCAGACAACTGCTTTCACACACCCGAAATCATCTTCCACGGGGATCGGTGGTAAGCGTCGAGGGCCAGTGGGGTCGGGGCAAGACTGATGTTCTTCAGCGCACTCAACAGATCACCGGCGACACCAACCAATCGGAACGAGGTCCGGAGCCAATAGTGGTTAATCCGTGGCGTCAAGCTGACTCTGATCTGCTGACCCCCGTTGTAGTTGAACTGATGAAACGCCTGAACTCGGAAGGCGGGCTGGACGATCGTATTCAACAGCTGGCGAAGAACCTTCTGCGAGGTGTGGCCGCGCTCGCGGTCAGGGGTACAAGCCTTGTAGTGCCAGGGGGCGAGATTATCCGGAGCGTAGAAGGGCACATTGATCGGCTGGTTGACGGCCTCCTGGTGTCCAGCGCAACGGAACGAATGCCAACTGACCCCATGAGCATCCTGATTGAGTCATTCGAAGAACTTGTTGGTGAGTACCTTAGTAGGTGTCCGGGCGTCGCCTATCCGCTATATATCCTGGTGGATGATGTTGATCGCTGCCCTCCTGCGCAGCAGGTGGCGGCCTTGGAAGCCCTCCATTTCCTTACAGCGGCTGACGCCAATTGCTACTTTGTGGTGGCGATCAACCCAGACCTTGTCCAACAGGCGGTATCGGTTCACTACGGTACCGATGCGTTCGACGTTGAAAGGTATCTTTCGAAGCTCTTCGACTTGCGGCTCTCGTTGCCTCCGGTGGGCGCTGCTAGGGCTGGGCGGCTCGCCATTAGCCGCCTGGCAGGGTTTTCGGATTCGTGGGAGGGCTTCGGATCGAAAGCGGAGCTTGAGAGCATTTGGGCGAAGGTTTGCTACTCGCCGTCATTAGCCAATCCTCGATTGACCGTGAGGGTTGTTCAGAGAATTAGGCTTGGAGGGGTTGAGCCTGAATCGTTTCAGCTGCCAAGTCACTTGGCTGCCTTCTCGGCCATAGCGTGGACGGTGATATGTGAGAGGTGGCCAAGGGCACGCTTCTCTATCCAGCAGGTGGGGGGCGGTGGCGGTGATTGGCTAGCGGGTATAGACGGCGTCGCCAAGATCTCGGGCAAGAGCATATACCCTGGCGATAGCGGGCCATCAGTTGATGTAAAGGACTTCGTTGCGTCAGACTTCAGCGACCGGGTTAGGCTCCCAGGATGGTCGGACTATAGGGAATTGGGCCACTTCTTGTCTAGAGCCTTTGAGACCTGGCGCGGGCTCGACTCCGAGGAGCTCGGTGAGAATGGGCTGGGCGCTTGCTTTCGGCACTGTGATGACCTCTTTGTGGCGCGGGGCCTGTAGTCGCACCACACGTGGCCACTTTGCAGTAAGAGCTTGGCGGCAGCTGCCCGGTCGGCAGTTGGAAGCTAAGTCCTGACCGATGGGGCGGGCAGGTCCAGATGTCCTCTGGGTGAGGCCGTCGTGGGGTCAGGCTGCGGGCCTCCGTCCGTTTTGTGGACTCAGGCTGGTGGATCCAGAACGTTGTATCCTCTCGCGCTTACCTGGCTAGGGCGGTTCCCCTCGTGCTGGACGTTGCCCTTCGTCGTGCTGACGGTGTCCGACGAAACTCGCGACGTCGCCCAGGTCGAAGGCACCCGTGGCATAGAGGTTGGTCACTACCGACCGCCGGCGGTTGTGAGTCCCTAGTGCAGACCGGTCGAGACCGACAGTATCGGCGGCCGCCCGGATGGCCCGGTCGACGTGCTTCCGGTACTCGAGCTTGCCATAGCGGTCGGTAAACACCGGGTCGATGACCTCCCCGTCGTACGGCATGGATTGCCAGGCCTCGCCCAGGATCTTGCGATCACCGTCCTGGATCTCTCGCCGACGCTGGAGCAAGGCCACCACCGACGGCGCCAGCAAGTGCCGGCCGCCTGCTCGTGGTGACTTGGTCGGACCGAGCACCATGCCGTGGCCGTCGACGGTGGTTGCGCCTCGCCGAACCAGAACGGTTGCTGCGTCTGAGGTGAGACCCTCGTGGTGGTCCAGTTGGCGTGTCACGTCGAGATCGAGATCCTGCCAGGCCACGCCAAGGGCTTCGCTGATCCGCCAACCCTGGAGGTAGCCGAGCCCGACCGCAGCCTGGAACCGCTCATCGCAGGCCCCAAGAAGCCGCCGTACCTCGTCCGGCGTCAAGGTGGTGCGCTGGAGCTTGGGCACCCGATGCGGCTTCACCTTGGCTGCCACGTTCTCGTCGACCAGGCCGAGGTTCAGGGCCTCCTTCATGACCTGGTTGAGTGCCGTCCGTAGGTTGTTGGCGTGGTTCGCCGTGCCCCGGCTGGCGACGCCCGACATGAAGGCCGCCACCTGCTCGGCCCGCAGTTCGCCTACGGGTGTCTCGCCAAGCTCATCGCAGACGGTTGCAAGCTGCTTCCTATAAGTAGTGAGTGTCGTTACCCGGACTCGATGTCGGGCCACGTTCTCCAGCCACCAGTCGGCCAGCTCGCCGACCGTCGTCGCCGGCGTGACGCCCTGGGGACTGGTCGCTGCGTCCAGTTCCGCCTTGGCAATGTGTCGCTATCGTGAGGCCACGGCGGCCGCCCGAGTCTTGCCCGTGGGTCGTCCCATCCGTCCGTTGGGCTTGCGCCATGGGGCCACCCAGACGCCCCTGGTCTTGTCGAAGAACGGATCAGGTGAACCGTTCGCCGCACGGCCGGCCACGGTGTAGCGGCCTGTCTCCGGGTCGAGGACCCGCTTACCTCTCGGAGCCTTCGGCATCGTCCCGCCTCCTTGGAGACGACGCTAGCCAAGTGCTGAGACGATGTTGAGACTTATAGCCAGCGAACAGCTGTGGCACTCAGTGTGAAGAATATCTGTTTGTCCAGGTCAGCGGATTCCGTGTGAGAGCGAATCCGCTGACCGGGCTGAAAAGCGGAGAGGGTGGGATTTGAACCCACGGGCCCCGGAGGGCCACCTCCTTAGCAGGGAGGCACAATCGGCCTGACTCTGTCACCTCTCCAGAGCTTGTGGAGTGTAGCGCCGACCTGCGTGGCTTGGCCTCGGGATCGACCCGAACGGGCCGTGGTCGCCGGTGTGGAACCACTTGGTACCGGGGGTGTGGCGCGCCACACTGGTGCGGTGCTCACCCTGGCCGACGTCGAGGCCGCAGCCGACCGCCTGGTCGGCTGCGCGCAGCTCACCCCCACCATCACCAACAGCCGCATCGACGCCGTCGCCGGATGCTCGGTCCACCTGAAGGCCGAGTGCCTGCAGGAGACCGGGTCGTTCAAGTTCCGGGGGGCCAGCAACACGGTGCTCCAGCTGTCCGACATGGAGAAGTCGGGCGGGGTCGTCACCTACTCCTCCGGCAACCACGCCCAGGCGGTGGCGGCGGCCGCCGCCGCGGCCGGGACGACGGCCGTGGTCGTCATGCCCAACGATGCGCCACTGCAGAAGGTGGCGATGACGCAGTCGCACGGCGCCCGGATCATCCGCTACGACCGTTACCAGGAGGACCGGGTGGCCATCGCCGACGCCCTGGCCCTGGGCGAGGGCCGGACCCTGATCCCGCCCTTCGACCACTACTCGGTGATGGCGGGCCAGGGCACGGTGGCCCTCGAACTGCTGGAGCAGGTCCCTCGGCTCGACGCCCTGGTGGTGCCCGTCGGGGGCGGAGGTCTCCTCGCCGGCTGCGCCACCGTGGCCCGGGCCCTCAAGCCGTCGATCGAGATCTACGGGGTCGAGCCCCGGGCC
Organism: Acidimicrobiales bacterium; assembly: GCA_965263455.1. Classification (GTDB taxonomy): domain Bacteria; phylum Actinomycetota; class Acidimicrobiia; order Acidimicrobiales; family SZUA-35; genus CADEDH01. The sequence goes on along the minus strand of CBDHHN010000004.1, from coordinate 2,149,315 downwards.
GGTGACGACCACCTCCAGTCTCGCCGGGCCGGGCAGCGGGTCGACATCGGCGTGCCCCGGACCATCGCCGACGGCCAGCAGGTCTCGTCGCCGGGCGAGCTGACCTGGCCCATCACCGACCGGTTGACCAGCCGATTCGTCACCGTGTCCGACGACGACATCGTGGCCGCCATGCGTCTCCTGTTCGAGCAGGCCAGCCTCGTTGTCGAACCGAGCGGGGCCTGCGCCCTGGCCGCCGTGCTCACCGGGGCCGTGCCCGCCGCCGGCAAGCAGGTCGGTGTGGTCATCAGCGGCGGCAACATCAGCTGGCCCCGGTTCTCCGATCTGACCCAGACGTGAGCCGCGGGCCGGTACCGGCCCCCGGGAACGTCGCCGCCGACCGCCATCGGACCGACTGGTCATCTTTGTTGATCCCTGTCACGGCGAATTAGGGTCCGCAGCGGGATACAACACACAACAAGGGGGATTGTCGTATGCGATACGACTATGCCATTGAGCACCATCGGCTCAGCCGAAGAGACGCGCTCAAGCTCGGGGCGGCAGCCGCGGCCACCGCCACGGCGGCGTCGATGGCCGTCGACGGGGTGCTGGCCGACGCGGCCGAAGGCGCGCCGTCGTCGGGCCGGAACCGAGGTCCGTACACCGACGAGATGTTCGACGTCGAGGCGGCCAAGGCCGGGGCCTGGGCCCCGAGCCCGTACGGACCGGACGACCAACGGGGCACCTTCAACGAGGTGACGCCGGAGCGCACGGCCCGGGCCCTGGCCCGGCTCAACAACCGGAAGGTGACCACCTACCAGTTGGGGGAGGAGATGTTCAACGGGTTCCCGGCGTTCCCGTCGGAGCCGCCCCGGCTGCACGACATGTTCTGCTACGCCCTCGGCTTCGACCCGGGTCCGGCGTTCACCGGCGGCGGCGGCATCGTGGCCTCGCCCGACGCCCTCGGGCCCAATCAGCTGACCGGGTTCGAGGAGCGGTTCGGCGAGAACTTCACCTTCCAGATCGCCACCCAGATCGACGGCCTCAACCACATCGGCGTCGGCACCACCTACTACAACGGCTTCGACGCCCTGGACGACATGGCCGCCCCCCTCGGTACCAAGAAGCTCGGCAACGAGCACATGGGGCCGATCGTGACCCGCGGGGTGATCATCGACATCGTCGGGTTGAAGGTGGCCAACGGCGACACCGACGACTACTTCATGGTTGGTGACAACGCCGTCCTGCGGGACGACTACCGCATCACCGTCGACGACATCGAGAAGGCTCTGTACCGCCAGCGGGTCAACCGCCCCATCCGGGCCGGCGACGTCCCCATCCTCCACACCGGCTGGACCCACCTGGTGCGGGTCGACCCCAATCGGTACCTGACCCAGGAGCCCGGGATCTACCTGGCCGAGGCCCGGTACTTCGCCGACCGGAAGGTGGCCCTGGTCGCCACCGACACCTGGGGGCTCGAGGTGCTGGACCCGGCGGTCACGGGCGGGAACCTGTTCCCGGCCCACCAGGAGCTGATCACCAAGAACGGCATCCGCATCGGTGAATCGTTCGTCACCGACGCCGCCATCGCCGACCACGTCTACGACGGCGTGCTGGTGGCCACCCCGGAGAACGTACCCGGCGCAACCTGTGGCTCGACCCCGCCCGCCTTCCTCGGAAGCAAGGGGCGCAAGCCCCGAGGCAGCAGCCCGGGCGACGATTGATCCATCCGGCGTCCCGCCTCCCGGTCTGCTCCCCTGGGGCCCCGGGAGGCGGGGTGGCGGCCGGTTAGTCTGACCCCATGTCGATGGTGGCCGTGGTCGTTGGGGTTGTGGCGGTGGTGGCCGTCGTGGCCGACATGGTCAACACGCTGGTCACGACCTCGACCAGCCAGGCCCGGTGGTGGCTGACGTCGGTGCTCTACCGAGGGGCCTGGCGGGTCATGCGGGCGGTGGCCGAGGCCAGCCCGTCCGACAGGGCGCGCGAGGTGGTGCTGGCCACGTTCGCTCCGGTGTCGGTGCTGCTGCTGCTCCTGGCCTGGGTTACCCAGCAGGTGATCGGCTTCGGCCTGATCTGGTGGGGGGTCGGCGGCGTGAGCGGGGCCGAGGGTCTGTTCGACGCCATCTACTACTCGGGGGTGGTGTACTTCACCCTCGGGTTCGGGGAGTTGGTGCCGACGGGCGCCGTGCCCCGGGTCGGCGCGCTGGTCGAGGCCATGGCCGGGGTGGCGACCACGGCCCTGGTCATCGGGTACCTCCCGTCGCTGTACGGCGCCTATAGCGAGCGGGAGCGCAAGCTGATGACCCTCGACGACGGGACGGAGGGGCGGATCATCCCCGTCAATCTGCTGATCAGCCGGGCCCCGACCGGGGACGTCGACGACGTCCTGGAGTTCCTCGACGGCTGGGAGGAGTGGGTCAGCGGGGTGATGGAGACCCACACGACGTTCCCCATGCTCACCGTGTTCCGTTCCAAGTACCGGGGGCAGAACTGGATAACGGCGCTCGGGGTGCTGGCCGACACGGCGCTGCTGTGTCAGCTGATCGTGGGGCTCCGGGACCGCAAGCCCTACTGGTTGTTCCGCCGGATCGTGGTGCTGTTCGACGAGTTGACCCGGCACGCCGATCTCAGTGCCCACCGGGCCCAGCTCGACGCCGGCTACGCCGCGGCCCTGGACGGCGGAGGCGCGACGGCCCTGGCCTCGATGTACCGGGATCTGGAGTCCCACGGGTTCGAACTGATCCCGCTGGCCGACGCCGAGGCCGAAGGCATGGCCATGCGACGGCTGTTCGACGCCCAGATGGAGTACCTGATCGACGGGCTCCTCTGCCCCCGAGGCTTCTGGGGTCACGCCATCGGCCACCAGCCCCAGGTGGTGGCCGACCTCGGCCTGGCCGCCCCGACCGACTCGGTGTTCGACCACTGACCCCCCTTCGGGCCGGCCCAGGCCCGCTGCTACCCTCGATCCTGGAGAGATGGCAGAGTGGACGATTGCGTCGGTCTTGAAAACCGGTAAGGCGTAAGCCTTCAGGGGTTCGAATCCCCTTCTCTCCGCTGCGATTGCACGTAGTGAGACAAGGCAGTAGAAGGCTCGTCGAGATTGGCACGTGGCGGGTGGTTGTGGTGCGGCTCACCTACTCCTGGAGGGGACTGGTGGCACCCTGCGTCACCGCCGAAAAGTGTCAATCTCGATGGCGCCTCGGGTCGGCGGCTGCTGACGCTGGCCCGCAGGAGCGACATGCTTCCGGGTAGGATCCGGCTGGGGCACCTCAGTTGCGATGCCTAGTGTTGGAGGGTTCGGTGACACAGCTCACGGTCAGTCTTGACGATGAGCTCTTGGCAATGATCGGTCCCGGTGGAGCGGTCTCGTTCGGGCGCCGAGCGGATCTCGTCATCGCAGACAACAAGTACCTCCATCGTGTACTGGGCGAGTTCGTTCACGACGGGGCCCGCTGGTGGCTACGCAACCGCGGCGGCCGAATCGTGATCGAGCTCAGCGGAGATGACAGAACACTGGCTCGGATCCCGCCCCTCTCGCAGGCACCGGTGCAAAGCGCCACCTCCTGGGTGCGGTTCCGAGCGGGCAGTGACCGCTACGAGCTAGAGCTCCGGCTCTTCGACCCTCCTCCGGACGACCGTTCGGTGCTCGTTTTGGATGGCTCCTCGACGGGCCTTCTTGAGACCGTGCCACTTAACGACGAGCAGCGCTTGTTGCTGGTGACTCTGGCTGAGAGCAAGCTCCGGAGTCCGCCCAGGGACCTGCCGCTCCCGACCAACGCCGAGATCAGAGCCCGGACCGGCTTTCGACCGTCCCAGATCAAGCGGAAGCTCGATTACCTATGCACGAGATTGGATCCGGAGCAGCGGTTCGGGCTCTGGGGTCACGCCGGAAACGACGCCGTCGACCGCCGCAGCAGGCTGGTGGAGTACGTCATCGAGGCCGGCATGATCGCGCCCGACGATCTTGCCCTGCTCGATGGTCGCTGACTGACACGATTGAAGCTGCACATGGTGATGCCGATACACGTACCTGGAATCGACCGGACGGTAGAGCTCGGCGCCGGCGCTATTGGTGTCGTCTACTCGGGGTGGGATGAGCTCACGCGTTCACAGGTCGCCGTAAAGGTTCTCGGCCCGGGTGCGTCCGTCCCCGCCTTCGAGCATGAGCGGCGGGCGCTTGGCTTGGCCTCCTCCCACCCGAACGTCCTGACGATTCTCCGGTCGGGGGTGTCGGAACGCCGCTGCTACCTCGTTACGGAGCTGGCACAGTCGTCCCTCTCGTCCTGGATGGACGACGCGGATCCGACGGATGCGGAGCGCCTCACCGTCGCCGTCGAATTGGCGGACGGGTTGGCCGCAGTCCACGATGCGGGCTTCCTCCATCTTGACGTGAAGCCGTCCAATGTGCTGGTCGGAAGATCGGGCGGCGCGTTGCTGGCCGACTTCGGGCTGGCCCGGCTAGCTGACGACTCGCAGCAGCAGTCGGCCGGCAGCCTCCCATATGCTGCCCCCGAAACCCTGCGCGGGGATGCGCCGACGACCGCCTCCGACCTGTGGTCCGTCGGCGCCACCCTTTACCATCTCTATGCCGGACGTGCGCCCTTCGGGGATCTTCGATCGGCGTCTCATGAAGAACTTCGACGGCAGATCCTGTCTGCGGAGATGCCAGACCTACCGCATGCAATCCCGCCCGAGATCGCAGCGGTCATCGGCCGATGCCTAGACCGAGAACCCGATAGCCGGCCCGAGTCGGCAGCCGATCTCGCCTCATACCTGCGCCAGGTTCAGGAGTCGCTCGGTCATTCGGTGACCCCGACGGTGGAGGTCCTAACCGATCCCGAGGTCACCAAGGTGCCCGCTACTGCGAGGGGCTTGCGTCATTACCTGCAACTGCTCGGCTGGGGTGGCGCCATTTTGGCCACCGCAGCCGTAGTCCTGGCAGCAGTGACGTCGCGATGGTTCGCCGGTGTCGATGAACCGCAGCTAGTCGGCAATCTTCGGGTTCCAGCCGGAGAGCAGACCTACTTCTGGACCGAAGGTGGAAGCGACGAGGTGTCCTACCAGTTCGGCGGCGGGTCGGAGTTCACCGGCCGGGCCTTCTGGATCGAACCCGTTTTCGCCCCTGGTATCGATCGGTTCCAGCGGACGATCGCGCTTGAGGGTGGGGAAGAAACCGAGTTCTTTGAGATCGTCCGGTTCCAACGAGCGCCGATCGTCTGTGGACTACTGACCGATGACGAAGTCGCAGCGGCCCTCGGTGTACCGGAACTGGTCAGCCGCCTTGGTGACTTCCGCAACCAGTGCGTATATGAGGACCCAACCGGTACCCAGTCGATCGTACTCGAGACAACCATTTTCGATGGCGAGTCGGGGGAGGCCTACTGGCGTCTGGCCACCAGCCGAGCTGTAGAGAACGATCAGGCCGCAGTCGACTTCGGCGATGGTCGAGCGCTACTGGAGCGCGGCGAGGCACCGACCTTCATGAACGCTGCCCGTGACGGCAACACCGTCGCCATCTCGGTGACCGGAGGGTCCGCCGACCTCGTGACGTTGGCTGAGCTGATGCTCGACCGGGCCCCGGAAGCAGCGGAGCACCGGGACGAAGGCCTCACTGATCGACCGGTCCTCCACCGGCCCGGCGTCTGCAGCTCCCTGCTCGGCTCTGATGGCCGTACCACGGTAGCCGGGGTGGATCTTGTCGCTGCCGAGCCAAGCGACTTCGTGTTTTGTCATCTCCTGCCGGCCGACGGTTCGTTCGACCCCTGGATTGTCCTGACCCTGGCCCCAGGCCCATGGGACAACCAATCTTTGGACGAGTTCGTGGCCGCCGACGCTTCGGCGGCCGACGGGAGGTCGGCGCAGTCGACCGATGGCCGCGACACTGTGAGCATCGTCCAGCCCTTCGCTGCCGAGGTCTACTCCGCCGAGCCAGACTTGGCGGCAAAGGTCCGCATCTCGACCTCGCTCGGCGACCCCGAAACCCTGGCTCTCGAAGTGATCGACGAGACCTTCGCCCTTGTTGACAGCGACAGCCCTCTCCCAGAGCTTCTTGGATCGACCTCGGGGCCTGTCAACCAGTTCCTGCACTTCGTCGTGCCCGGGCTCGGCAACGCCGAGGTTACTTTCCAGTCGCTCGGGCAGGAATCCATTGGGCCCGGGCACACCCACATAACCAGTGCCGCACCCGGTGTGTCGGCAATGCGGGTCAGCCGAACTAGATTCGGCGGGGAGACCCTGGTCGAAGACATCCTGATCGCCCAAACGGCACCAATGGTCAGCTACTGCGATGCCTTCAGCCCCGACGACGATCGCCTGTCAACGGAGTCATTCGTCGCCACCCCGACCGGTATCGGGAACTTCTGCTCCTACGCAGCGGGCGAGACTATCGTCGGCATCGAGTGGCACGAGGGTGACGGGGCGGTGTCGGCAGAGGTATTCGCATGGTCGGCCGGCTATCGACCCCTTGGTACTGGGCCGGTGCTCGCTGCTCCGATCGCACCGGACCAGCCGGCACGAGCTGTCGCCCTCCGAGAGGACGACCGTTGGGTATTCGTGGTAGCTCCTGCCGGCGCTGTTGCCGACGACAGTGAGGTACTAGACGCGTTGGCCGACGTGGCCGAGCGGGCGGTAGCGATCGAGCCCGTGCCGCACGACTGGTCGAGACTCCTGGATGCAGAACAGCCGGGGACTGCGTGCAGAGGCCTGCCTCTCGAGGTGGTTGTTACGGTGGGTGGCACCAACCGGCAACTGTCCGCTACGACTGAGTCCGCCCAACAACTGTGCCACTATCGAGGCGACGGGCTGTGGGCCACGATCGAACCCCTGGACGGCGGCGGGCCCGAAGGGCTGTCCACCGCTCGAGCTGATGCGACTCTGACCGGAGAGCTCATGAGCGAGACGATCGTTGGCGAGCTTCCCGCCTACGCACTCGCGACCGACAGTGCTGCAACCTTGCTTCTGGCCACGACTGAGGCGACATTCCATGTCGGTGGTGTAGCCGACGAGGGGGATGCGCTAGCGCTCGTCCAGCAGGTCGCTCAGCTCGCTATCGCTGCCGATGTCGACTGACGAACTCGGGCACCCGTCGATTCCCGGTCTCACAGGATGGCGTTGGCTTCGGACGGGGCCCATCGGTCACGTCTACGACGCTATGGACGTAGCCCATGGGCGGGCGGTCATAGTGAAGACTTTCACGCCGACGGCGGTACGGGCCGGACGATTCGAACAGGAGCTAGCGGCGAACGGACACCTGGCGCTCACGGGGGCCACAGTCCCGCTCTACACGTCGGGCGACCTGGACAACGGCGGTGCCTACATGGTTCTTGAGCTGCAGACTGGTGGCTCGCTATACGCCGTGGTCGAACGCCGGGGCGACTTGTCACCGGGTGAGTGGCTGGACGTGGCTATCCAGCTATGTGATGTTGTCGGACGGGTACACGCCCGGGGCGTCGTGCATGGGGACCTCAAGCCGGCCAACGTCCTGCTAGGCCCCACCGCTCACCTCCGCCTGGCCGATTTTGGGCAGGCGCGATTCACCCGTAGTCTCGCCGATGTCGAGGGCGACCTTGCCGCCCTGATCGCCACCTTGATCGAGATCGGCCCGGCCTCGGTGTTGAGCGATGGGCAGTTCGAGGAAGTGTTGGCCGACGGTGGGTGGCAAGGTGGTGATGCGGCGTGGTTGCGGCGCCGACTGCTGGACGCTGCGGCCGAAGCCGGTGTCGAGTCGACGCGGCTTCGTCCGGCTGTATCGAGCCCCGACGACACCGATCACACAGCGGGCTACTTCGAGTCGCCCACGTCATCGGGGAGGCGTCGTTGGCTCGCGCCAATCGCCGTGGGTGGGCTCGCCCTTCTCGTGATCGTCGCAGGTGGGGTCGCCGTGCGCCTGGCCGGAAGGGACGACGCCTTGCGTGCCGGTAGTGGCGTAACCGTGACCGGGCCGTCAGTAGTTGCGATTGGTGAGCAGACCTGGTTCGCAGCGCAAGGACCAGAAGGTACGGAATACCAGTGGTCCCTCGGGCAAGGTGGCTTCCAGCCGGGTTCGACCTTCTCTTTCGTGCCCGACCAGGCGGGGGCTGGTCGGCTCCGGGTCATAAGCACCACTCCGGACGGTCGGACCGATGACAACCAGCGCCGCTTCGTCGCTATCGCCACTCGTCCCGTTGTGCCCTGCGATCTCGTCGACGTTGCGTTGGTAGCCGAGGCGCTTGGCTTGGAAGGGCGCTCTCAGTCTCGGGGCCCCCTAGCAAACGATTGCACATACGAGCTGCGCCAGCCGGATTCCGCCGACCGGGTGTTCGTCACGTTCCGTTGGCACCGCGCTGAGTCGGCAATCGGGCGGGAACACGACCTGGCCTCGCTCCCTGAGACCACCCAGGCACCAGACGGACTCCTCGTGAGCAAGGCCGACGACACCACTACCATCTTTGAGGCCCGGGGTTCGGGGGTGGAAAGCGAGGGCGTAGAGCTAGTCGTGCCCTCGATGCTCGGCGACGGCGACGGCCGAGCCCTGGTCCAGGCGATCCACGACATCATCGAAGCGGCCGAGCCCCCACTCCGGCCATCGTTACAGGTCGAAGACAGCGATGGTTGAGCGGAAGACCGCTGCCTACCACGCAGGGGGCCGGTTGGTCGGCAGGATCAGGTCCGTGCCAACCAACCGGCCTCGGTGCCCTAGAGCCCGCTAGACACCCCAGTGGGTGGAGTCAGGCGGCTGTGGGACGCCATGGTTCCCTTCGATGCAGTCCACGATCTCTTCGAGGATCGCCTCACCGAGATCGAAGACCACGTCAAGAAACTCGAACATTGTGTCACCTCCTTTCTGCTCATATTGACTTCCCGTTACCTCCTCGTTTGGTTCCGGGTTACTGCCATACTGAATGGCCGGGAACTGCGACGAAATGGGCCGGGGGGTACACGGGCGACGGTTCACACCGTGTGGGATCGACGGATGCTCCCGCCACCACAGACGCGCCGCAGCCGGAGTCGATTTGGAGGTCCCCCGGATTCACGGACGGGGGTTGTGTGGGATGTGATTATGCCGCGTGGGCGATTTCGTAGTTGATGGGGCTGAGGCCCTGGTTGTAGCTGTGGCGCCGGTGCGGGTTGTATCAGCATTCGATCCATTCGAAGATCGCGCCGGCCAGCTGGTCTTGGGTGACCCAGTGGTGTTGGTCGAACAGTTCTCGTTGGATGATCGAGAAGAACGCTTCGGCCACCGAGTTGTCGTAGGCGTCGCCGACCGTCCCCATCGATCCGAGCAGGCCGGCGGTCCGGAGGCGTTGCCCGAACAGCCAGGAGGTGTATTGGGCGCCGTGGTCGGAGTGAGCGATGACTTGGCCCCGTGGCGGACGTCGCCGCCAGGTAGCCATCTGCACCGCGTCGGCAACCAACTCGGCTCGGAGGTGATCAGCGATGGACCAGCCGACCACCCGGCGGGCCCAAGCATCAACGACAACAGCGAGGTAGATCTTGCCTTCGTCGGTGGGGTGTTCGGTGATGTCCATCACCCAGAGCCGGTCCGGTCCTTCCGGGTCGAAGGCCCGGTTGACCAGGTCCGGGTTCGGGTCCGACCCGTCACGGGTCGTACAGCCCCGGTGTTTGTGGCGGGGCGGGTAGTGGATGCCTTGGGCTCCACAGATCCGCATCAGCCGCTCACAGGTCGTCTTGGAGCGGCGCACACCTCGACCGAGGCGGAGCTCTTGCGGACTCTCGGTGCCCCATACGAGCGTCGTGACATCGTCCAGATGTCATGGACCTCGTTGGCGGCGTAGGCCTCGACCAACTCGGCGTCGGTCATGGGTTGGTTCCGGCGTTGGTAGAACCCGGATCGGGACACCCCCATCACTCGGCAACACACCCCGACGGGGAGGTCACCGCACGCCGAGGAGATGAAGGCGTAGATCATTTTGGGAGCACGTTCTCCGCTGCGAAGTACGCGGCTGCTCGTTTGAGGATCTCGTTCTCGAGGCGGGCAACCTTCAACTCCCGGCGAAGCGCCACCAGCTCTTCACGTTCAGACGTGGTAAGCCCGTCAGCTCGTCGACCCTCGTCGAGATCAGCTTGTTTCATCCAAGACCGCAAGCAACTGTCCGAGATGCCAAGATCGTCCGCCAACTGGGCGACCGGCTTCTCCCGAAGCCGAGCCAACTCGACAGCACGCTGACGGAACTCCGGCGGATGTGGACGAGGCACAAAGGACTCCTTCCCGAGATGGTCCTACCACCTCAGCTCAGATGTCCGTCACACCGGGGGACCTCCAATTTGCTGCTAGCACGCGACCCGAGCCAACTAACGGGACTCGAGACGGCCAGGGTCAAGACGTGTTCGCACCCCTTCCGTCGCTTCTACGCAGGGCAGCGGTGGCAGCCGCTCTCGTGCCACTGTGGTGCCACTGGCGTCGGCGACTCTCGGGTTGCGGCGGTCAAGAGCGGTCAACCGGCGAAGTCCCGACTCGCTCACCTGATGCTGAAGACCAGCCTGCCGCTTGCGCTCCGGCTACTCGAGGTCCTGCCTCTTGAAAACCGTTGAGCCCTCACGGGTTCCGGGGGTTCGAATCCCCCTCTCTCCGCTTTTGGTCCATCGGTGTGTATAGCTCGCCAGACACAAGGCCCTGACCAGGGCAAACAGAAATTGTGTCCATTGAGTGCCACCGGTGTTCACTGGTTATAAATCTCAAGATAGCTCTCAACATCGCTCTCGGCGGGCGTTAGGGTCGGCCCCAGGAGGTGGGGGAGCCGATGCCGAAAGGGCCGAGAAGCAAGCGAGTTGTGGACCCGGCCACGGGGCGGCACGTCGTGATCGGACGGGCACCGAACGGGGCGCCTGAGCCGTACTTCGACAAGACCCGTGGGGTGTGGGTAGCGCCATGGCGCAAGCCCAACGGCAAGGTCGGCCGGCCGACGGGCAAGACCAAAGCGGCGGCCGTTGCGTCCCGTGACCGCCACGTCGAGCGGGCCCGGATCGAGGCGGCCGACAACCCGGCGGGCTTCACCCACCGAACCACCATTGGTCAGTTGTCGACGTGGTGGCTCGATCACGTGGCCCGACATCGGGTGAGGCCGACGACGCTGAACACGTATCGCAAGCAGCTGCGGGCGGTGGGCGAGGAGTTGGGTCGGATCCCGGTCGGTGAGCTTCGGGCGGAGCAGGTGGCGTCGTTCATGTCGTCGGTGACGACCCAGGGCACGGCCAATCACGCCAACAACCTGCGCACCGCGCTGAACCAGGTGATGAAGGAAGCGGTGAATCTCGGCCTGGTCGTCGACAACGTCGTGACCAAGGTGCGTCCCCATCGGGTGCCGAAGGTGCAGCGGGCGACGTTGTCACCTGAGCAGACCGGCGACCTGCTCGACGCCTGTGAGGAGCGGTTCGTGGCTGCCGTCGCCCTTTGCTATGTGCAGGGCTGGCGGGTGAGTGAGGCGCTGGGGTTGGCGTGGCAGGATCTCGACCTCGAGGCCGGCACGGCGCGGGTCCGTCGAGGGTCGACCTACGCCGATGGCGTGGGCATGGTGCTCGGCCCGACCAAGAATGCCGGCGCCCGGGCTCGCCAGCTGTTGGCGCCGACGGTCATCGACCATCTTCGACGTCGCCAGGAGCTTCAAGCCGACGACCGTGAGTTGGTGGCTGACGCCTGGCCGGTCATCACCTACGAGGGCGAGCAGATCGACCCGGTGTTCACCACGCCACTGGGCACGCTGATGCTTCGGCAACACGTCGACCGAGCCATCCGCAAGGCGGCCGAGAAGGTCGGCCTCGATCGGTCGCAGCTCGGCACCCATACCGGTCGGCGTTCGGTGGTGACAAACCTCTACGCCACCGGGACCTTCGACCTCGGGGATGTGTCGAACTTCGTCGGACACGCCGACGTGTCGACGACTCGGGGCTATGTCCAGCATCAGGGCGACCGGCCGGCACAGGTGAGCGTTCGTGCCTTCGAGCTGCTCGACCCCAAGCGGAAGGGGGCCGATGATCACCAAGGCGACTGAGTGACCAGCAGCTGTCGGCCTGGATGACAACCGGATCGGCGGAACCGACAGACGACGGCACCTGAGCGACTGAGCATCCATCGGCGGAGCCCGCTCGGCGTAGCCGTCTGCATCAATCCCGTGAGCGCATGCTGCAACCGGCAGCCGGTAGGCGCGCGCCCGATCACACGAAACGGTGGCGGTCCCGCTTCACCGCCCGGACCGTCATGCCCACGAAGGAGCCTGAGATGTCACAAGGCGTTGGTTCGACGCGCCCGAACACCCACCAGCTCATGGCGGCTGGCATGGCTGATGTGTGGCGGCGAGGAGCCGGCCGGAGGCCGGCCCCGCAGCCGCCTTCCCGATCGATGGGTGTTCGAAACTCCCACCCTCAGCCTGTCTCGCCTGGCCCCATCGCCCGGGATCGGCGGCCTGCTAGGACGGTCCGGGGGTCGGTGCTTGGTAAGACGCAAGAACCTCTTCCGCCCCACCCCAGAGCGCCCGGACCAGCCACAACGGCGGGGCTTCTCGGTAAGCAGGCGAAGGCCAGCGCTTCCACTCCCGGGAGCATGGCGGCCGACGGCCGATCGGAACGCCGTTGCTGACCGTCGAGCCGCAGGTCCTTGAAGCGCAAGCCCGTGAAGCGACCGATGCAGCACTCGCACGCCAAGACCGCTACCGAGCGGGCACGAGGCTCCGGCAGCTCAACCGGTTCCTGTTCCCCGACGAACGCGTCGGGACATGCGGCAAACGCCGACGACGGACGGCGACGCTGCAACGGAACAACCGGGGCCGGGTGTCGTGGACCGGGATCGAGACCTGCGGCAGCATCTGGGCCTGCCCACTCTGCGCCGCCAAGATCCGAGCCGCTCGAGGCGAAGAAGTCCGCTACTACATCGAACACCACATCGACCAAGGCGGCTACGTCACCCTGGTTTCGCTGACCACCTCGCACTCCTGGTCGGACAACCTCGTCGAGGTCTATGACGACGTCCAGACCGCCTGGGCCAAGATGACGTCGGGCCGACCGTGGAAACGGCTAGTCGAGAAGTACGAGATCCTCGGCCCGATCGTCGCAACCGAGGTCACGTGCGGGTGCAACGGCTGGCACCCGCACCTGCACGTGCTCCTGTTCCACCGCAAGCCCATGGGCAGCGCCGGCTCCGACATGGACCTGGCCGCCGACCTTGGACACCGGTGGACGTACATGGTCGAGAAGCACACCGATCGCCAAGCCCTCGGCCGGATCGGCTGTGACGTCATGCCGATCTCCGGCGAAGCCGGGATCGCCGCCTACCTCAACAAGATCCACTTCGAGATCACCCGAGGCGACCTCAAACAAGGCCGAGGCCAATCACGCTCCGCCTGGCAGGTCGGCATCGACGCCGCTGAAACCGGCGACGCTCAGGACATCGCCCGCTGGGCCGAGTACGTCCGAGCCACCAGAGGCCGCAAGATGATGCGCATCTCCCCCGAGCTTGTCGCCTGGTACGGAAAGCCTCTCTCCGCCGATGCCAGCGACGACGCGCTGGCTGCCGAAACACAAGACGGACCGTCGGTGCTCCACTTCACGGGCTCCCTGTATGACAAGATTCTCGCAAGTCCTGAGCTACTGTCAGCCGAAGTTCCGATTGTGTTCGACCGAGATGGTCTCACAGGTGTGCTGAAGCTGCTCCGGGTGAGCTTTGGCCCGGACGTTGGCGTGGCGGTTGATCAGTGGGGGGATATTGACCCCCACACGGGTCGAGCGGACGACCTTGCGCCGTTAATCGGGATCGTCGGTCGCGGGCGGGGCTTCAGTCGGCAGTGAGCCTTGCTCTGGGGGCAGCTGGGGGTCGACCCGTGGGCTTCAATGTTAGGTGTCGCGGATAGGTGAGAGGATCTTCCCCTCGAAGCTGATCGTATTGCTATCGATCCCCTCGAGCATTCCGGCGAGCTCGGAAGGGTCTTCACTGGTTGCGAAAATCACTTGGCCGCTCCCGGCCGCCGCCTGGCGCAGCAGTTCACGGAACGAAACTTCGTGCGCCATCTGTTGGCGGGGTTCGTCGAAGATCAGCCAGCCAGGGTGCCCTAAATCGCGTTGAAACGAGACCTCCTTGAGCGCCAGGAGGTAGGCCCAGATGATTCTGATCACATCGCTAGCAGATGACTCGAATGCTGGGTCGTAGCCGTCGTGTGTCGGTAGGTAAGTGTCAGGCGACAGATACATCTGATCAGGGGGAAACGAGGCGAACCCGTAGCGGCTCAGCTGGCTCAAGAATGCCGCTTCTAGCGCTTTCAGCTTCTCGCGATCTTCGTCTGACAACTCGCCCAGCCTCAGCTGTTTGAGCTCGGCCTCCACGTTTGCCCAGGCCTGACTTGAGGCCTCAAGATTTGTACGCGCCGTCTCGTAGCTGATTTGGAGCTCATCATACCGTTCTAGCCGGTACCTAGCGGACAACATCGCGTCGATCTCGGCGACGGCCGGCCCCGCCCCGGTCAACGATTCCTTAAGGGATGAGACACGCGATCTAAGGTCTCTTGCTGTTCCCGCGAGTGCATTGAACTGGGCCTGACGGGCCTGTAGCGAGCGCTCCGTTGATGAGATGATTGAGGTGGTCAGCTCCGCTTGTGTAGTCAGGTAGTCGATAGTTTCCTCGATACCCATGACGCGTTCGCGGTCGCCTTCTTCAAGCAATACCTCCCCTAGATCCCTGTGGCATACAGGGCAAGATTCGGCGTGTAGCAAAGTCTCGTCGTCGCTGCCGAGCTGGCGCAGCACCCGCAGGTCTTGGTGTCGGCGTCTATCTTGTTGGATCGCGCCAAGTCGGCTTCGCGCGTCCTGGAGCGTCGCCCGGTCGGCGGTAAGGGACTTCCGAAGCTGCGAGCCAGCGGCCATCACACGCTCAAGCTCCGCTTCCGCCTGTTCAAGGTCATCTGCTAGATCGCCACGAGTGTTGCTTTGAGGCCGGTTCGATATCCGAAAGGAATCAACGATCTCGGCATCTGATCGTCTTGCGGCTTTCAGAGGTGTCCAAGAGTCATCCTTCGATATGACGATCTCTGGATCCTTGTCCCCGGGCCATGAGTTGGTTGGAGTGCGCGGCAGGTCACGCACGAGGCCACCGACGGCCCGAGCCTCAGTATCAAGTGCGGCTACTGTCTCGCGCCATGCGACTCTGAGCTCGTCTCGCGTCCGTTCTAGCTCTTGAATCCTTGCCCGCCGGTCTAGTGCCTCGAGCTGAAGTACATACTCGAGAGCCCGTTGCTTGACTTCACGAATCTGTAGATGGGTCGGCGTTTGGGATTGAATTCCGGCCCAGCCCCGCTTCTGTTCGACAATCCAAAGTGGGGCTATGGCTTCGAGGTAGAGCGGCACAAAGTTGCCGTCGAATCGAGGCACCTGAGGCAAGCTAAGACCACACCATTCGGCAAAGAATCGATGGAATCCTCGTTCCTCTTGAGCCGCCCCTTGCCTCCGGACGTAGTAGTCGACAGGAGCGACACTACTGTCTGGATTTGAAAGCTGGTTGCCTTTCCAGGTCCGGACTAGCTTCTTGTCAATTTCGTCGCTTGAGACATGCCTTCTGACTGTAAGGAAGGCTCCATCGGCCCTTTTGAGCTCGAGTAGAACATATGACTCCAGAACGTTGAGCTCGACCCCGGTGGGATCATCGATTGTTGAGGTCATTGCGTGAGGGAGGGGGACGTTCTGTTCCGGGCCGAGCATTCCATCAAGACCGAGAACCCAGATTATCGATCCGATGCAGGTTGATTTGCCCGCGCTATTGTCCGCTCGGATGAGATTCAGACCCTCCGAGAGGCTCAGATCGGTGCCTAGTGTCCCGCTGTTCGTCTCTACGCGGATCTGAAGGCGACTCAGGTGTACTTGCATGAAGCCCCTAGCGGCCGATCATTCGGTCGATCTGTTTCATCGTGATCTTGCCGCCGAGGTGTGACAGGAAGGTCCGTTCCTCTTCTAGCGCCTGTTCTGAAGCCAGGATGAGGTCTAGCAGTTGTGTGCCCTTTGCGGTCAGGGCGAGACGCTTCCCTGCTTGCCAGGCAACCAGCTCCAGGCCGACCGCAAGATCGATCGCTCGGGTGATCGCAGGATCGTATCTGATGAGTAGTGACGTAGGATCTAGATCACCTTGATAGGCGCGGAGGAAGTCGGCGCGGCTCTCAGGAAAGATGGCAGCCCACATCACTACCTGGAGCTGTTGGAGCGATGCTCTGCCCCCTCTGCAGGCCTGTAGGACCAAGAGCATGAGTGCGATTCGCCATTCGGCCCGGATGTCAGCAGGCATCGACGCTGGCCGGTCCGTGAAGCTGAAGCTATGTTCGAGTATCGCCCGAAGTTGGTCGGTGCCGAGGCTGGCCTCGGCTGCTGGTGGGTATGCCGGATTCATCTCAGGCGGCCCCGGCAGCCGGGCTGGGCTCGAGTGGGCAGCGAATGAGCCATTCGGCAACAATGCCCCAGGCGAGCTGTTCTGCCTGCCCTCCGGCAAGAGGTGGGATCACGGATTCGATCCTCGCATGCATAAGGTCAACCTCTGAGATGATGGTGTTTCCGGCTTGGGACTGGTTGAGCAACTGCGCTGCCGCTAGCACACGCTCGCGGGCTTCTCTTTCATGGTTCAGGCGCTCCCAGACTTGGGGATGGAGGCGGCGTAGAGTGTCTCCCATTGCCGCTGCCTGCAGGTAATGACGGATGAACGCGTTGAGGAGCTGAGACCGTCGATCTGATTCGTTCTCGCCGTCCAGCGCCTCGACCTTCCTGCCCAGCTTCTCCGCTCCCGTTGGATCTTGATCGGGCCAGGAGTCAACCTCCTCATTCGAGGGCTCCAGTGTCGACGGGAGCAGTGCTCGCGCAACGACCTCGAGCTTGGAGACCTCAGGCTGAAAGTCGTCGCTCGTTAGTACGCGAACTACGAAGTTCGGGTCTAGGGACTCAAGCCCCGCTGAACGCAGCTGTTCCGCCTTCTCACTAGCGTGCTCGATCAATCGTTTTGTGTCGCACCGCGGAACTAGAAGCACCCATATTCGTATTTTGCATGGACGGGTCAGTCTTGCGATAGTCGCGTCGTTGTCTTGAAGCTTCTTGAGGTCGGCGGTCATCTTGTCTCGCTGTTTCGAGTAGAGATCTCCTGGGCTCAGTGGATCTTGGGCCGCGTAGCACTGGTACAGGAGTCCGTCGCTCGTGAATCCCTCGATTCCGAAGTCGCCTCTATCGCGGTCCGGGACTCGTTGATAGGATTCTCCGTGACGCAGAGCCAAGAGCTGGCTGCAATACTGCTGCCACTCGTCGCCCGACCACATGTCGCTTGACTGACTCATCTTGGCCCAGCCCGCAATGGGCTTTGCTCGGATGCGGGCGTTTGCTCGGGAGGGTTCATGTGGCGGGTTGGCGGTGGCAAGCTCAGCACCGGAGGGTGATGCCGGGGACCGACCAAGCTATACCGTACCCGCGTGCGCCTTCCAAGGTCATGTTGCGTGTTGGGATTGGTGCTAGCCAACTCCTTGAGTGGTAGCTGAACTTGTCGGTGGCGTGTGCCCTCGATGGTCAAGTTGCCTCAGTAGGTAGGCAGAACTGTAGTGCCTGGCTTGCTGTCACTGAGTAGTGCTGAACTCTCAGGTGCCGAAACGTCTTAACGCTCTGGAGCCGATATGGCCGCCGCTCGTGACCGCCGCAGTAGTGTGCCCAACGTTGGTGACCCTTGGATGCAGCCTGAAGGTCAGCGTCACCACCTGTATTGCGTGTACAAGTTCAGGGATGCGAACGACGAGTGTGTGTACGTCGGTCAGACGTCCGACCTGGTCCGTCGGATTCGTCAGCGTCACTTCGGGGGCGACGGCACGAAGGCCAAGCCCTGGTGGCCAGAAGTGGGCCGGGTCGAGGTAGAGCACTTCCCGCCCGGGACTACTCGCAGAGAGGTAGAGGTCTACGAGCGGCTCCAGATCGAGTCGCTTCGCCCGAGGTACAACAACTAACACAATCCGAGCTATCGGCGGGGTGCGTTGAGGAAGGCCGAGCAGGCAATGAAGCAGCGGCGACAAGAAGCCAAGATGCTGTTCGCTCGATACGACGGTCAAACACGGTTGGTTGCTCCGCTCGGCGCACCTCACCGAACGGCGGCGGGTGCCTCAGTCGTCGAGCAGATGAGCCGGCAGGCGAGCGACCTTCGAGTTCACCCGTTGGTGGGTCTGCTGATCCTGCTGTTCGGCGTGATGTTGGGGATCGTCCTCTCGTTACTGATCTGACGACACCGTAGCTCTCACGGTAGCTCTCAATAGGCCCTCGGTGAGCTACCGTAAGCGGCTCACCAGGGGAAACGCACGAGTACTCGGAATCCCATACCTCCCGCACCTGCCCGAGGGAGAGGTGCTGGCTAGGGTTCGCCGTCGTCCCAGGTCCAGATGCTCTCGCCGTCAACCTGTAGGTCGCCGAACCCGCTGTGTGTTCTGGCGGACTTGCCAAGATCCAAGAGCAGCCGCCCAGCCAGAACCCGTTCGGCTCGGAACGCTTCGCGTGACCACCGTCGGTCGTAGGCAGCGTCGAGAAGGCGATCGAGTTCGAGGTCGATCTCGCGTGTCCTGCGAACGATCTCGCTGGGGGCCGAGATCAAGAGGCGGTGAAGGGCCGAGTTCCACTCGGTCATCGCGTCGTAGAGATCATCTGAGCCGTCTCCACCGGGATAGTACACACCCGGTGAGGCCGGTGAGTCCCCGGGTGTGGTCAGCTGGTCGTAGGGGCGTGGCTCCCCATAGGCGATCGTGGTGATGATCCTCATGATCCGCTGTGCCGCTGCCATTGCTTCGCCGACCAACTGGATCTGGTGTTCGCGGTACCAGTGGCGCTGCTCCTGCCACCGCCGAACAACAACGCTCACCACCCCGCCGGCGATCGCCAGGACACCACCCAGGGAGGCCGCAACCAGAGTCCCCACATCCACCACCCACAAACGGTACTGCGAGCCCCAAGGTCGAACGGGCATGCCGGTAGCGGCCCGGTCGGGGGCACACCACGACCCGTAACTCTCACGGTAGGTCTCAAGTAGACCACAAAGGCCGACAACAAGCCCCTGAACAGGGAAAACGCAGATTGATGCGGAGTCCCACCCGCTTGAACCACTACCTCCGGCGGGGGAAGCGGATGTCGGCCACGATCAGGTCGTCGCCTTGCTCGATCAGGAGCAGCGAGATGGGGACGAGCGCGGCGACCGAGAAGATCCGGGTGCCGTCTCCTCGGTCGGGGAGTAGCGACCAGCTGGCTTGGGCTTCGACGGCGACCTGGTGGAGCAGCCGGTAGACGTCGCCCAGGGTGAGGCCGTCGTGGAGGCGCAGTCCGTGGTCGGTCCACCAGCGATCGACATCAGCCAGAACGTGGGCCGCGATCAGGAGCACGTGAGGGAGCCTATGGCTGTTCAGATCCGTCCGATGGTCGTCGGGTAGAATCGGGTGATGGAGCTTGAGTGGGTGCCGGTCGAGGAGTGGCGGCAGATGTCCGACGAGGAGCAGCGGGCTGTGATCCGCGCTGGCCGAGTCGAGCTTGAGGACCTGCCCGAGCACTTCCGTCGGGACGTCGAGGAGATGCTCGCCAACGCCCGGCAGGCTGCTTCGTAGCTCCGCCTGCGAGATAGCTCTCACGGTAGCTCTCCCCGGCCCTCTCCGAGCACTTCGCAAGCCTCTGAGCAGGGGAAACGTGGGATGCTGCGGAGTCCCCCTCTCTCCGCCAAGGAATCTCTTGTTCGAACCCCGTGAGTCACAAGCCACGGGAGCCGGTCGAGGACGTGATCGGCGCCGGTGCGAGCGTTGGGGCTCCCAAGAAGCACATCGCTCGCCCTAGGGTGGCGGGCGTGGCGCAACGACTCGATCCGCTGCCGGAGGACTGGGAGCGGGCGATCGCCGTGGTGGCCCACCCCGACGACCTGGAGTACGGGGCGTCGTCGGCCATCGCCCGGTGGACCGATCAGGGCAAGGACATCCGCTACGTCCTGGCCACCCGGGGTGAGGCCGGCATCGATTCGCTCCCGCCCGACCAGGCCGGCCCGCTCCGAACCGAGGAGCAGATCCGCTCGGCCGCCGCCGTCGGCGTGAGCGAGGTCGAGTTCCTCGACCATCCTGACGGACTCGTCGTCAACGGGATCGACCTCCGCCGGGACCTGGCCGCCGCCATCCGTCGCCATCGGCCCCAGGTCATCATCGCCTCCAACTACCGGGAGCGCTGGAGCGACACCGGCCCGTGGAACCACGTCGACCATCGTGAGCTGGGTCGGGCGTTGCCCGACGCCGTACGGGACGCCGCCAACCGTTGGCTGTTCACCGACCGGGGGGCGCCGTGGTCGGGCGTCCGATGGATCGCCTACAACGCGTCGACCGCCCCCACCCACGCCGTTGATGTCACCGACCACCTCGACGCCGGTGTCGCCTCCCTCGAGTGCCATCGCACCTACATCGACGCCCTCGACGACCCTGACTTCGACCCGGACACCTGGCTCCGGGCGGCGGCGTCCGACGCCGGACCCCTGCTCGGGGTCGACCTGGCCGTCACCTTCGAACTCGTCCCCGCCTGACGGCGCGGCCGAGCCCAGGCACCGCCGCACCGACGGCCCCGGGGCACCCGATGGGCCTGGTCCCGGCGGGCCGGCCCCGGACCACGGGCTGGGCCGATAGGTTCCGAGCGATGAAGCGCGCTGACAAGGCGGAGCGGATCGGGCGGATACTCGACGACCTGTACCCGGAACCGCCGATCCCCCTCGACCACGTCGACCCGTACACCCTCCTCGTCGCCGTCGCCCTGTCGGCCCAGACCACCGACAAGAAGGTCAACGAGGTGACGCCGGGCCTGTTCGCCGTTGCCGCCACCCCTCACGAGATGGCGGCCCTCGACCCCGACGAGATCCGGGAGCTGATCAAAGAGATCGGGCTCGCCCCGACCAAGGCCCGCAACCTGTCGGCCGCCGCCCACCGCATCGTCGACCTCGGAGGGGAGATCATCCCCGATTGGGAGTTTCTCGAATCGCTGCCCGGCGTCGGTCACAAGACGGCGAGCGTGGTCATGGCCCAGGCCTTCGGTGTGCCGGCGTTCCCGGTCGACACCCACATCCACCGGCTGGCCGCCCGTTGGGGCCTGTCCAACGGCACGACGGTGGACAAGACCGAGCGCGATCTCAAGGCCGTCTTCCCCGAAGACACCTGGAACCGTCGACACCTGCAGATCATCTACTTCGGGCGCGAATTCTGCCCGGCCCGCAACCACGATCTGGCCACCTGCGAGATCTGCTCGTGGGCCGCGACCAAGAAGCGCATCGCGGCCGAAGCCAAGCGCTGACGATCGCCCGTCGCCCCGGCATCGGCCTGCTCGCGCTGGCTAGCATCGTGGCCGCAGCGGGAGCCTTTGTGAGGGAGCGGTGACGGGATGAAGCAGATCGCGCTGGAGAATCTGCACTGTGTCGAGACCCAGGACGTGGGTCGCGACGAGCTTCGACTGGAGGTGTACAGCGACGGCCAGATGGACTTCGCCGCCCGCCACCGGATGCGGGACGGCGACGACTGGGCCGTCAACGGCTCGGCCGTGTTCGACGACACCTGCACCATCCGTCTCTTCGAGGAGGACCTCGGGTTCCCCGGTGCCGACAGCGACTCGCTCGGCGTGGTCACCATCGGGGCCGACGATGTCGAACGGGCGGTGGCCACCTTCACCGCCGACGGTGCCGACTACACCCTCACCTACTCGGTCGAGGAACGGACCGACCTCCAGGGCAACGACCTGGCCGACTGGGCCGCCGAACTGTTCGAGCGGTCGAACGTCAACGGTCTGTGGAAGGCCATCGACAAGGCCGCCGTCGTGGCCAACGTCCGGCGCCGCCGACAGCAGGCCGAGGAGATCGACCAGGAGAAGTCCAACTTCTGCGGCCCGACCTCGGTGGCCTACGAACTCGCCCGAACCCAGCCCCGACGCTACGTCGAACTGTGCCGGCAGCTGTACGAGACCGGCGGCTTCTGGTCCCGGACCAAGCGGGTCGAGGCCGACGATCGGCTCCGGGCCGACGCCGTCGGCCACGGCATGGAGCCGGCCGACTGGATGCTCATCGCCACCATGCGCGACTCCGAGAACGCCTTGTTCAAGGTCGAGTCCGACGCCTCCGGCCTCATGAGCGGCCTCCAGGGCATGACCTTCCCGTGGGAGATCAAGGGCTGGGCCGAGGAGATCCTCCTCAAGGACGACGTCGACATCGATGTGTGCGCGGTGCTGGGGGAACTCGACGCCATCAAGCGGGCCCAGGAGGTCTACGACCAGGGCGGCTCGGCCTTCATCCTCCTCAACATGGCTGTGCTCAAGAAGGGCGATCGAACGATCCTCCCGTTCCCCGACCACTGGGTCGTGTTCCAGGGCAACCTCGACGTGACCGACGTCGACAACCGGGTCGGGTTCGACGTCTACACCTGGGGCAAGATCATGCCCCTCAACCTGACTCGCAAGCGGTTCGAGCAGGCCATCTTCTGCGTGGTCACCGCCGTCTGACCCTCTCGTTCCGACGCCCCCGGATCCACGCTCGCTGTAATCCGGTCGGGAGGAATTCGTTGCCGGTCGGTGAGGGCAGCAACGTATTCTCGTTAGTGGAGAAGGCGAAATCAACTACATGGTGAGGGTGGACGGGGATGTCGAAGCTCTCTGTGGAGGTGCTGGGGCCTCTACAAATTAGGATCAATGGCGCGCCCATTGTGCTGGCCAAGCGTCAGGCCCAAGTGCTCATCTCGCTCCTGGCCGCCCACCAATCGTGGGTGTCCGAAGGCGTGCTCATCGAGGGTCTGTGGCCCGATCGGCCACCACGTTCGCCGCAGAGTCAGCTGCACGTGGCCATCAGTCGGCTTCGGGCGACCATCGGTGACGATGAGCACCAGCTCCTGGAGCGGGGCGACAAGGCGTACCGCCTCACCGGGAGATGCGAGGTCGACCTCAGGCAGTGGCAGGAGGACCTGACACGAGCGGAGCAGATCAAGGAGGGCGACCCGCGACAGGCGATCACGGTCCTGGCCCGGGCGCGCGACCTCTGGCGGGGCCGGGCGTTCGAGACCACGGATGACCTCGAGTTGCTCGAGCGCCTCGGCACGACACTCGAGAACCGACGTGCGGCGGCCGACCTGCTCGAGGCCGAGCTGCTGCTCCAGCAGGCCCAACCGGGGTCGGCGACGCTGGTGCTGGAGCCGGCGGTGACCCGGGATCCGCTTCGTCAGGATCTCGTCATGGGACTCATGACGGCCCTGGCCCGATGCGGCCGGACGCCCGATGCTCTCGCCGTCGCTGCCCGATACCGAACCGGCCTCCGCGACGAGCTGGGACTGTCGCCATCGGAGGAGTTCGAGACGCTGGAGTCGGAACTCCTCGGTCTCGTGCCGAGTCCGGCCCTGAATCGCTGGCGAGCGGCCGAGGGCAGACGATCCTGGCGCCAAGGTCTGCTGAGCGCAGTACGGGCCCGGGTCGAGGACGCCGTCGTCAATGCCCGGCACGACGTCGTGGTGATCACGGCCGAGCCGAGGCAGGGCCTCACCAGCTTCCTCTCCTCGCTGCACGGCGAGCTGGGTGGCATCGATTCGATCACGGTCAGCCGGTCGAGCTCCGAAGCCGAGGCACCGAGCCTCAGGACCTTGGCCGCCACGGTCGACCTCGAGTCGGCCGAGAACTCATCGGCGCAGCACGTGCTGGTGGCCGACCACGTGGGAAGGATCGCCGCCGATGTCCCGTTCGTCCTCATCGTCGACGATGCCCACCGTCTCGACGACTGGTCGCTCGGCCTCCTCACCATGCTCGGTCGCGTCCCTCTGCCGGGTCTGGTGGTGATTGCAGGCGTTCATCCGCAGGACTCGGGCCACGTCCTGGACGAGGTGACACCGATGGACCTCGGGCCCTTGGAGTTGCCTGACGTCGAGCAGCTGCTCGCCGCCCCTGGACGAGCAGCGACCGACGCGACGGTCGACGCCGAACGGATCCTCTCGTGGTCGGGTGGTGAGGTCGACGCCACCCAGGCCGCGGTGGCCGCCGTGCTGACCGGGAAGCCACTGTCGACCACGCCCGCTCGCGAGCGGAGGTTGCGGTCCGTCCTGGGCACCCTCGACGCCACCTCCCGGCAGCTGCTCGAGAAGGCCGCGGTTCTGGGCGACACGATCGATCCCGTGCTGTTGGCCGCCACGACCAAGCAGCCGCCCGAGGCGGTCGCGCACTGCCTGTCATCGGTCGGGTCCGAGGTGGCGGAGATGGAGGGGACCACGGGTCGATGGCGCTTCGTCAATGGCATGACCCGGGAGACGATCGCCTCCCGAGTCGGCCGCGACGAACGGGCGGCCTTGAATCTGGCCGCTGCTCGGGTGGTCCAAGAACACGATGGGGACCGACGGGCCCTGGCCCGCCTTCTCCATGCAGCGCTACCCCTCGTACCTCGGGACGAGGTGGAGGCGGCGGCCGCCGACGCGGCCGCCGAGCTGGCGGCCGACGGTGACCACGGTGCGGCGGCCGAACAGTGGTTGCTGGCGATGGAGACGGCGGAGTCAGCCGACCGGCGGGTGGCCTACACCCTGGAGCGCGCCGGTGCCCTGGAGTGGTCGGGCCGAGTCGATGGCGCCGACGAACTCCGAGCGGGTCTCATGATCGAGTTGGCCGACTCGGGCGACTACGGACGGCTGGCAGAGGCGGCACTGGGGGGCGGTGGCAGCTCCGGCCGCATCGGCGGCCAACCTGCCCGTCGTCGACGTCTCAGTGCCGCGTGGAGGCGGATCCCGCCGATGCACGATCTGGCCGATGAGATCGCCTGCGAGTACGCCTACGAGCTGTGGGCGGCGCAGATGAGTCTCCCGGCCGCACTCCGGGAGACGGTCGAGCGGGTGGGCGCCGATGCCCGGTCGCCGGTTCGCCTCCTGGCCCAACGGCTGACCCTGGCCCTGGCCGACTACGACCATGGCGCCGACCTCGACCAGGCTCGGCAACTGGTCACCGACGCCCTCGACGGCGACGGCGGGGCCAAGAACGGGGCGTCCGTCCGGACCCGGTGCCTGGTGGCAGGCAGCTACATCGCCCTCAGCCATGGTGCGTGGTCCGAGGCGGAGGCCTGGATCGACGAACTCCAACTCGTGGGTGAGGCATCTGGGGAGCCGCGGTCCATCTGGCAGTCGTTGGCCTATCGGGCTGCTCTCCTCGAGGCCCGGGGGGCCACCGACGAAGCGACGGAGACGGCCGAGCTGGCCCTTGAGGAGGGAGCGAAGCGTAGGGTTCTCGACGCCGAGCCGACGTTCAGCCTCTTCCTCCTCAGCCGAGGCCTCCTCGGCGGATCGTTGGCCGCCTTCGCCGGCGCTCTGGAGGAGGCGGCCGATCGCCTGCGCTATCCGGTCTGGTACGCGTTGCGAGGCTTGGCCGCGCTCGATGCCGGCAAAGAGCAGCGGGCGGCAGAGCTGCTCGACGAGGCGCTCGACCACCGACAAGGTGTTGTCGATCCGTTCAAGGTCCACACCGCAGCCTTCGTCGCACTGTTGGCCGCCCGGCTCGGACGTGCCGAGCACGCTCGCGCCGCCGCGGACGCCTTGTCCCCCTGGAGCGGCCGGCTGCTCTTCCTGGGCAACGGTGGGCCCTTCGTCGGGCCGGTCGACTGGTATCGGGGTGTCGCGCTCCAGGGGATCGACGGGTCCGCCGCCGGTCTCCTGGATGCGGCGGACCTGCTGTGCGACGTGGTTGGGTGCGCTGCGTGGTCCCGAGCGGCGCTTCGCACCCTGCCTAGGGCGAGTTCTACGGCGAGTTGATGTGGGAGAACCCGCAATCAAGCAGGGACTCCCACAACATGGCCGGACTGACCAGATAGCTCGTCGACGTCAGCGGCTGGCCCGCCAACTCCCGCCCCCTCGCTTCCAGCTCATCGATCGACGGGCCATCGCTCACGAGAACGATCGCCTGCTCCAGCTTGTCGATGTACTCGCCGACGCCGACCGAGGGGCCGATGATGTACTGGATCGTCGTGATCACGTCCGGGATGTGCTCCTGCTGGTGCTCGTGGAGGAGGATGTTCTCGGGCCCGATGGTCTGCCACTGGTCGTTGTCCTCAAGACAGCGGTTGATCTCGCTGACCAACGCGGGGTCGCCCGGTAGCGGTTGTTCCTTGGCCAGGCTCCGTCCGATGCTGATCATGCGTTGGGCGTTGGTGCCCTGGAGTTGCGCACCGAGGCTCCCCCGGTGCAGGCGGTTGATGGTGTTCCTGATCAGCTCGAACATCGGATGGCCGCCGTGGAGGGGAAGCGTCGGCGGAGGCGGCGGTTCGCTGAACGTCAGCGTGACGTTGCCCAGGCCGACCTCGAGAGGCCGCGCCACCGACGTCACGCACGACTCGGTGTTCCCACCGTGTTCACGGGCGCGGGCGTCCGCGCCGCGGGCCCGGTCGAGGAGGCTCTCCCGAAGGATGCGACCGGTCACGAGATCCGTGGGATCGTCCGGGATCATCCAGGCTTGTGTGGCCAGCGCGTAGCCGAGCAGACCGGCGACGGCGTAGGGCTGATCGAGAAGCCTCTCCGCTTCCGAGAGGCACCTGTCGACGTCGAAGCCCTTGCTCGGCGGACGGAGCACGTCGATCCCCCGGCCACTCAGGTTGGTGCTCTGGGCGGTGCCGGTGAGCAGTCTGGGATCGTAGACGTCCGACGTGAGTCCGGTTCGCCGAAGCTTGTCCTGGCTCTCACCCGACGAGACGCCGTCGTCGAACTGGATGGTCGTCGGTGGCTGACCGGCCTCGGCGACGAGCCCCACGTGATACCAGGGCCGGTAGTGGCCACGAACCACGCTGTACGGGTACGACTGGGCGTACGCCGCCAGGACGTGAAAGTCATTGAAATTCGCCGGATGGAGGTTACCGATACCGCTGTTCGGGTAGCCGTCCTTCGTGGTCCGATAAAACAGAACATCGCCGGGACGGAGATCCGAGATCGTGACCATGTGCCACCGCCTTGCAACTCGAGGTCGTTCTGGGTCTCATGGCGCACGGTAGACGCGACCGGCAACCGTTTGAGCCGTCGAGCGGTCCGACCTCCTTCGAGGAAAGCGATCGGAAAGCGACGCCTGACTTACTCCTCTGTAGCCCCCGAGGACCGGGGGTGATGGAGGAGGGAATCATGTCAACCACACAAACGATGCTGGTGACCGCCGCGGCGGCGGTCGCGTTGTTGCTGTCGATGGCGGCACCAGTTGAGGCTCAGGACGATGCGTGGACGGCGGCGGACTCGGGAAGTCTCGGGGTCGCGCTGCCGGACTCCTGGTGCCTGGCCGACGCCGGCTCGCTCGGCGTACCCGACCCGCCGGCGGCCTGCAGCTGAACGATCACGGTCGGGCCGGGGTGGAGCTGCAGCATCGCAGCCCCACCCCGGTCGGGCCGTCGTCGGCCTCAGCTGTGGGGGCCGGCCAGCATCCAGGGCACGGCGAACCGGTCGATCACCATGCCGAAGCCCCCGTCGAGGGGGAACAACGGATGGCCGCCGTCGGCCAGGGCGGCAAAGATGCGCTCCTGCTCAGCCGCGGTCTCGCACGTGACGAACACCGAGATGGGCGACGGCGCAGCCCCGTCGCCCGGGGCCTCCGGGTTGTCCGACGCCTTCAACACCAGGTCCCCGGCCCGGATCTCGGCATTGAAGATGAGGTCGGCCGCCTCCGGTGGCGCGTCCATCGGCGCCTCGCCGATCGTCTGCCGGATGGTGATCTCGGCCCCGAAGACCTCGCAATAGAAGTCGAGGGCGGGGGCGCAGGTTCCGGGAAAGGTCAGGTAGGGAACGGCCGGTTGCATCGGGCCTCCTCGGTTGGTGTCGATGTTGAGGTCGCTGACGAGGGCAACGTAGCGATGGCCCCGGCGCCGGTCTTGGCCGTTCTTGCTGTTCTGGGCCGAGGTGGGCGGTCGGCCACTAGCGTTTTGCCCAACGCCTAGGCAGGAGGCCGTCCTTGACCGAACAGCTCTCGATCACCGCCACCACATCGGGAACCCTGGTGCAACTGGGTGCCGAGGCCGGCCTCGTCCCGGCGGGCCGGGGTGACACCGCCCTCGACGAGCTGTTCACGGCGGCCGACCCCGAGGCCGTCGCCCGAGCCTGGTTCGACCAACGTCTCCCCGTCGGGCCCAACCCGCCGACTCCGGCACCCCCCATCGGGGCCCAGGAGGTGTGGGCCTGCGGGGTCACCTACCTCCGCAGCCGCGACGCCCGCCGGGTCGAGTCGGAGGAGGCCGGGGGCGACGTCTTCTACGACCTGGTCTACGACGCCGACCGACCCGAGATCTTCTTCAAGGCCACGCCCCACCGGGTGGTCGGACCCGGCGGTGGGATCCGCATCCGCCGTGACTCGACCTGGAACGTCCCCGAGCCGGAGCTGACCCTGGCCGTTTCCTCGTCGGGGCGCATCTTCGGCCACACCATCGGCAACGACGTCTCGAGCCGATCCATCGAGGGCGAGAACCCCCTCTACATCCCCCAGGCCAAGGTCTACGACGGCTGCGCCGCCCTCGGCCCCCGCCTGGTGCTCGGCCCACCACCCGGGGTCGACACCACCATCGCCCTCACCATCGTCCGCCACGACTCGACCGTGTTCGAGGGCGAGACGTCCGTCGGGAGGATCAAGCGCTCGTTCGACGAGCTGGTCGAGTACCTGTTCCGGGACAACTCCTTCCCCAACGGGGTCTACGTCATGACCGGCACCGGCATCGTTCCCGGCGACGACTTCACCCTCCAACCCGGCGACGAGGTGTCGATCGTCATCGACGGCGTCGGCACCCTGACCAACCGGGTCGTGGTCGGTGGCTGAGCGGGCCGGCCCCGACGGCCACGGGGGCCTGTTCGACTCCGGCGACCCGTCGCTCTACACCTTCGACGCCGTCACCGACGGGGTACCGGCCGCCGCCGGCCCCGACGGGCGGCTTCCCCTCGACCCGGACCGCCTGGCCTCGATGTCGAGCGGTGAACTGTTCGGCTGGACCCAGAACGTGGCCATGGGCCTCAACCCCAAACGCCTTCCCAGCCGCCAGTTCCTGATCCTGTCGACCCTCGGTGGTCTCCGCGCTCCGGACGGCACCCCCATCGCCCTCGGCTACCACACCGGACACTGGGAGCTGGGCCTCCTGGTCGACGCCGCGGCCCGCGAGCTGACCGACCGGGGCGCCGTTCCCTTCGCCGGTCACGTGTCCGACCCCTGCGACGGTCGCAGCAACGGCACCGACGCCATGCTCGACTCGCTGCCGTACCGCAACGATGCCGCCGTCGTCCTGCGTCGCCTGGCCCGATCGCTGCCGACGCGGGCCGGGGTGCTCGGCGTCGCCACCTGCGACAAGGGCCTCCCGGCCATGACCATGGCCCTGGCCGGCCTCCCCGACCTGCCGTCGGTCGTGGTGCCGGGAGGGGTCACCCTGCTCACCCACGACGCCGAGGACACCGGCACCGTCCAGACCCTGGCCGCCCGCTTCGCCCGGGGCGAGATCACCCTGGAGCATGCCCAGGTCATGGGATGCCGTGCCTGCGGCTCGTCCGGCGGGGGCTGCCAGTTCATGGGGACCGCCGCCACCTCCCAGGTGGTGGTCGAGGCCCTCGGCCTGGCTCTGCCCCACGCCGCCCTCCACCCCTCAGGCACCGATCTGTGGACCGACCTGGCCCGCCGCTCGGCCCGGGCCCTGATCGAGGCGGCCCAACGGGGGGCGACGACGGCCCAGGTCCTGACCGACGACGCCGTCCACAATGCCCTGGCCGTCCACGCCGCCGTCGGTGGCTCGACCAACCTCTACCTCCACGTGCCCGCCATCGCCCACGCCGCCGGCCTCGACCGGCCCGGCGTCGACGCCTGGCGCGCCGTCAACGCCACCGTGCCCCGCCTGGTCGACGCCTTGCCCAATGGGCCCCGCAACTACGCCACGGTGCACGTGTTCCTGGCCGGCGGCGTCCCCGAGGTCATGCTCCGCCTGGCCCGGGCCGGTGTCCTCCGACTCGACGCCACCACCGTTTCCGGCCTCACCGTCGGCGACCAGCTCGAATGGTGGGAGGGGAGCGAGCGCAGGGACCGGCTCCGGGACCGGCTGGCCACCCTCGACGGGATCGACCCCGACGACGTCATCCGGCCGCCCGGTCGGGAACTGGGGGGCACCGTCACCATCCTCGGCGGCAACCTCGCCCCCGGCGGCGCCATCGTCAAGAGCACCTCGATCGCCCCCGATCTCCTCGACGGCGACGGCCGCTACCGGGCCGAGGGCCGGGCCCGGGTGTTCACCAGCGAGGCCGAGGCCATCGACGCCATCAAGGGCCGCGCCATCGGCCCGGGCGAGGTCATGGTGCTGGTCGGCATCGGGCCCTCGTTCGGGATGCCCGAGACCTACCAGGTGACGTCGGCCCTCAAGCACGTCGACGACGGTGGCCGGATCCCCCTCGTCACCGACGGCCGTTTCTCCGGGGTGTCGACCGGGCCCTGCATCGGCCACATCACCCCCGAGGCCGGTGCCGGGGGTGCCATCGGTCGGGTCCGCGACGGCGACCGCATCCGCATCGACATCGACACCGCGGCCCTCACCGGCTCGGTCGACGTGGTCGATGACGCAGGTCGTCCCCGGGACGATCTGTCCGGTCGCCCCGTCCATCCCGGTCTGGCCGACCGACGCGACGCCCTGCCCGACGACACCCGCCTGTGGGCCGCGCTCCAGGCCCGCAGCGGCGGCAGCTGGGGCGGCTGCGTGTACGACACCGACGCCATCGTCGCCGCCCTGGCCCGGGACTGAGGCCGCCGACTCAGGGGCGGCGGCGAGAGCGGGGATGGTCGTCGACCAGGAGCCAGTCGGCCGGCGCCTCCTCCTGCCCCAGTTCGGCCAGCAGCTGGTGGCTGTAGGCCACCCGACCGGTGAGCTCGCCCGAGACCAGCGCCAGCGCGGCCCGGGCCATCATCGACGGGTCCTCGACCCAGGCCTCGCGGTCGGGGGTGATGAGCTGATGGTGGGTCACCCCGGGGGTGGGGACGATCGAGGTGGGGGAGAGGGCGTTGACCGTGATCCCGTCGGCCGCCAGCTCGGCCGCCAGGCCGGTTGAGAACCGTTCCAGCGCCGCCTTGACCATGCCGTAGACGGTCCCGCCGGTGGCGGCCTCCGGTGTGGGTTGGGGATGGAGGCCCGCTTTGGACGAGATGTTGAGGATGGACCCGCCGCCCCGTTCCTGCATCGAGGGGATGACGAGCTGGGCCAGCTCGAACGGGGCCCGGACCTGGACCTCGAACATCAGCCGCCACCGCTTCTCGGTGAACCCGGTCACCGGCTCGAAGAAGGTGACGGCCCCGTTGTTGACCAGGATGTCGATCGGGCCCAACTCGTTGGTCGTCTCGGTCACCAGGCGGGCTCGGTCGGCCCCCCGTGACAGGTCGGCGGCGACGGGGTGGGCCACGCCCCCGGCGTCCCGGATCCGACGGGCCGTGGTGGCCAACGATCCTTCGAACCGGCTGTCGCCCTCGTCCACGGTGCGGGCCGTGATGGTGACCGCCGCCCCCTCGGCCGCCAGCAGTTCGGCGATGGCGGCCCCGATACCCCGGCTGGCCCCGGTCACGAGTGCGATCCTGCCGTCGAGCCGTCCCATGGGCGCACCCTAGACCACGGGCGCGGCGGCCGGACAAGGCCCGATCCGACTATTGACAAATAGTCTTTTCAATATGAGGATCGAGCCCGTGACCGACGTGGAGGTGCTCGACGACCCGGCCGTGGCCGGAGTGGTGCTCGATCCGCTCCGCGCCCGGATCCTGGCCGCCCTGGCCCAACCCGGCTCGGCCAGCACCGTGGCCCAGTCACTGGGCGAGACCAGGCAGAAGATCAACTACCACCTCCGCTCCCTCGAGGCCGCAGGCCTGGTGCACCTGGTCGAGGAACGGGCCCGTCGGGGCCTGACCGAGCGCGTGGTTCAGGCCACGGCCGGCGCCTACCTCGTCTCCCCGGCCGCCCTCGGCGACCTCGCCCCGGACGTCGCCCCCGACCTCGCCCCGCATCTCGCCCCATCTCGCCTCTCGCACCGGGGGCTGCCCCGGGAGCGGCCCCCGGCGCCGTCTCGGCCGGGGACGCCGAGCGGTTGTCGGTGCGCTACCTGCTGGCCGTGGCCGCCCGCCTCGTTCGGGAGGTCGGATCGCTGAGCCGGGCTGCCCGCAAGGCCGGCCGGCCTCTGGCCACCCTCACCATCGACAGCGACATCCGCTTCGCCGACGCCGCGGCCCGGGCCGCCTTCACCGCCGACCTGGCCGCCGCCATCACCGACCTCACCGCCCGCTACCACGACGAGTCGGCGCCGGGCGGCCGCTGGCACCGCCTGATCGTGGCCGCCCACCCCCGACCGTCGCCCGATCCCGAACAACCTGCGCCCACCAGGGGCCCGACAACCGAGGAGTCCAACCCATGACCGACCAACCGTTCCCCGCGTTCGACCCCGAGGTCACCACCAGCACCTCCGACGACGGGAAGACCCGGCGTCTCGAGTACGCCATCGAGGTCGAGGGCACGCCCGAGGAGGTGTGGCAGGCCATCGCCACCGGCCCCGGCATCAGCTCCTGGTACGTGCCCCACACCGTGACCGAGGAGGCCGGCGGTCAGGCCAGCGCCTCGTTCGGGCCGGAGCCGGAGATGACGGTCCCGGGCCGGGTGGTGGCCTGGGAGCCGCCCCATCGGGTGGTGTTCGACGGGGGCGAACCGGAGGAGGGCGCCGACCCCGGCATGGCCTTCGAGTGGCTGGTCGAGGCGGGCGACGGGGGTTCGTGCGTCGTCCGACTGGTCAACCACGGTTTCGGCTTCGGCGAGGAGTGGGACGCCCAGTACGAAGGCATGCGCGAAGGCTGGCGCCTGTTCCTGCGCAACCTGCAACTGCACCTGGCCCACTTCCGGGGGCGGACGGCGACCGCCGTCCTCCCGGTCGGCTCGTGGGCCCTGGACCAGGCCGAGGCGTGGAAGCGACTGTGCGCCGGGCTCGGGGTGCCCGAGGGCGTGGCCCCCGGCGACCGGGTCAGCATCGGGGCCGAGGGCACCGCCACCCTGACCGGCACCGTGGTCGACGCCGAGTCGTGGCGGCTGGCGCTCCTGCTCGACGGCCCGGTGGACGGCACCGCACTGCTGGCGGCCGAGGGTGTCGGCAGCGCGGCGCCCGAGGTCTCGATCTGGTGCTACCTCTACGGCGATGAGGGGAAGGCGTTGGCCCCCGAGGTCGACGCCGGGTTCCGGGCCTGGCTCGCCGATCAGGCTGCGACCTAGGGTCGTCGCCGTGACCGACGGCGATCAGACCTCAGCCCCCCAGCCCGACTTCGGCCTCTACGAGGCCATGAGCACGCTGCGGGCGGTCCGACGCCTCCGGCCCGACCCCATCCCGGACGACGTGTTGCGGCGGGTGGTCCAGGCCGCCTGTTGGGCTCCCACCGGAGGCAACCAGCAGCCGTGGCGGGTGATCGCCGTCAAGGATCCGGCCCGCAAGCAGGCCCTGGCCGACATCTACGGTCCCGAGTGGCGGCGCTACGTCGACAACCCCCGCATGGAAGCTCGCATGGAAGCCATGCCCCCCGACGCCCTCGCCGCCTGGAAGCGCATCATCGTCGCCGGCGACCACCTGGCCGACCACCTGGCCGAAGCGCCGGTCATCCTCATGTTCTGCGCCAACTTCGCCATGATGGCGGTGACCGACGCCAAGCTCGATCGCCAGAGCCTGGTCGGCGGAGGCTCGGTCTACCCGCCGGTCCAGAACGCCATGCTGGCCTGCGTGGCCGAGGGTCTGGGTTGCACCCTGACCACCCTCCACTGCCTCCGGGAACCCGAGGTCCAGGCCGCCCTCGACATCCCCGAGGAGTGGGCCACCGCCGCCATGGTCCCCATCGGCTACCCGACCCTCAAGGGCCACGGGCCCATCAATCGCAAGGGCCCCGACCACATGGCCTTCACCGACACCTTCGGCACCCCCTTCGACGCCTGAGCGCATCCCACGGGGGTGGCTCGGGGGAGGGGTGGGCCGGTGGGCCGACCTACCCAGGAGCATTGAGACCCGGCGATCGGGTACGACCACCCCCTTATGGTCACCGCCCGGGCCGCCGCCTTCCTCGTCGTCGCACTGCTCGCCGTCTCGACGGTGTCGATCGGTCCGCTCGGGGCGACGACGGAGTCGACGTTGACCGTCCGGGCCGTGGGTCACACGGGCGAGGAGATTCTGCACGTCCTCGTCGATGGTGCGGAGATCGCCGCCGTCGAACTCCCCGAGGTGACCGGGAGCTTCTGGGCCGACCCGGGCGGCTGGGCCACCTTCACCTGGAGGTTGCCCGGCCCGCTCGACCCCGGCCAGGTTCGCCTGGAGTTCGCCAACAACGGCATTGCCGCCGATGGCGGTGACCGGAATCTCCGGGTCGACTGGATCGAGGTCGACGGCCTCCGGGTCGAGACCGAGGACCCTGCCGTGGTGACGAACGGCTCATGGGCGGGCGGAGCCTTCTGCCGTCAGGGATCGTGGCAACGGGAGGAACTGGCCTGCAACGGCTGGATCCAGTTCCCGGACTCCTCCTCGTTGCCCGGCCCACCCCCAGGTTCTTCGTCGACGACTTCGACGTCGACCACGGCTCCGACCCCGACCTCGACCTCCCCGACCTCCGACCCCGACCTCGACCTCCCCGACCCCGACCTCGACCTCGGCCACGACCGTCGAGCCGACGACGACCGTTGCGCCGACCTCGACCTCCACTTCCACCTCGACCTCCACTTCCACCTCGATCTCGACCTCCACCTCGACCTCGGATCCATCGGCGGCGGACGGTGCGGAGCTGGTGGTGCGGGCGATCGGCCACACCGGTGAGGAGGAGGTGGCGATCCGGATCGACGGGTCGATCGTCGACACCTACCGGCTGCCCCGGGCCTCGGGTTCGTTCTGGGGCACACCCGACCGGTGGCACCGCCACAGCTATCGCCACGACGGTCCGTTGGCGCCCGGTCAGGTCAGGATCGAGTTCACCAACAACGGCCGATCGGCCGGGGGCGGCGATCGCAACATGCGGGTCGACCGCATCGAGATCGACGGCACCCGATTCGAGACCGAGGCCCCCGAGGTCGTCAGCCAGGGGAGTTGGGGCAACGGATCCCGGTGCAACACCGGCGCCTTCGGACTCGACAACCTGGCCTGCACCGGCTGGATCCAGTACGCCGGTGGTGAGCCGATCGAGCCGCCGGCCCCGGTCGACCCTCGCGATGATCCGCCGACGCCGAGCCCGTCGGGCCCGATCTCGGTGGCCTCGCTCGGCGACTCCAACACCAGCTCGGGCTATTGGCGGCGACCGTTCCAGGACGCGGTTGCGTGCGAGGTCGACATGATCGGCGCCACCGCCACCCACTGGCACACCATCGACTTCACCGGCTACGACAAGGACACCGACGGTGTCGGCGGCGCAACCATCGCCACGTTCCGCAACCCGGGCAACGCCATCTTCGAACACGGCCGATCGACGCTGGCCGACGACCCCGACGCCGTGGTCGTGCTGGGCGGGACCAACGACATGCGATTCCTGGACCTGGCCAACGTCCACCATCGGCAGGTGCTCGACGACACGATGCTCGCCATCCGGCAACAGCTGACCGAAGCAGCAGCCACCGCCCCCGACGCCCGGTTCCACGTGGTCGCCATCCCGCCCATCCGGGGCAGGGAAGCCAACAGCGTGACCTACAACGGTCAGCTCGCCGCCCTGGTCGCCGACCTGGCCTCGGACCTCCCGGTGACCTGGGTCGACCCGGGCGCCACCGACGCCGACCTCGCCGCCGATGGCGTCCACCTCACCTTCGTCGGCGGGGTTCGCTACGGCAACGCCATCGCCGCCTCGGTCTCCGCCGCCGACTGCGGCTGACACCCGGGCCCCGGCCGGGCGCCACCGACCCCGGTCCAGGTGGCCGGCCTCCGAAGCCCTGACCGCCGCCGGTCCGGCTGGTCGGTCCGGGCGGCTAGCCGGTGGAGCCGAAGCCGAGCGACCACACCGACGGCCCACCGGTGCCATGATCCGGGTATGCGCACGGCGGTTCTGGTCTTGGTGGTGGCGGCCCTCGTCGCCACCACCTGCACCGAGACGGCTGGGAATGGGGATGGCGAGAGGGCGAGCGGGTCCACCGAACGCCCGGCGTCGGTCGAGGCCACCACGACCTCGACCGGCAGCGTGCCTCCCTCCACCACGACGATCGCCGCCGACGAGCCGGTCGCCCCGCTGCCCGTCTGCCTGGTGGACGTCGGCGCCCACAACAGTGGCAGCGCCTCGAGCCCCGCCTTCGAGGTGTTGGAGACCCACGGCGCGGCGTATCCCGACGAGTGGGCCGGCTGGAGCTTCTGGAGCGACGTTCCGGGCGGGGTCCGGGTCTTCGTGACCGACCGGGTCGACTTCCACCAGGCCGAGCTTGCGGCCCGCCTCCCCGCCGAGATCACCGTCGAGGTGGTTCGGACCGACCGGTCCTCGGCCGACCTCCAGCCGACCACCGACCGGATCAACCAGGCCCTCGACCTCGACGGCGCCTCGTTCCGACGTGGTGCCCGAACCATCGTCGGCCTCGATCGGGTGTCGGGTGAGCGTCGCACGTTCGTGTGGATCGTCACGGAGCGAGCCGACGCCGTCGCCACGGAGCACATCCGATCGATCCTGGACGAGGCCGATGTCGTCGACGAGACGACCGCCGTCTGCCTGGCACCACACGTCGGTCCGATCCGGCCCGTCATCGATCAGATCCAGGGCGGACCGGGCTGGCGGCTGTTGGATGAGGGCATCAGCGGGCCCCAAGGCATCGACGTCGCCACCACCGAGGACGGCTATCGGGTGTTGTGGACCCGGGCCCGCTACGAGACGGACCGCCCACCGGTCGAGATGGCCGACGAGGTGGTGATCTACGTGGGCGGGATCACCGGGAGCTGCATGGATCTCTATCTCACGTCGGTCGAGTTGCAGGCGGCGGATGGGCAGGCCGCCGCCGGTGATCCGGCGGAGCGGATCGAGGTGGTGCTGGAGCGACCCCTCTGTGGGGACGGCGGCGAGTTGGCGGTCGGGGTCCCGCACTCCTATCTGCTGGCCATCGACCGGTCCCTGCTGGCCGAACGGGTCGAGGTGGCCGTCACCAACACGGCGGCCCCACGGACCGCCACCGAGCTCACCGTGGATCTGGCCGACGGCGGAGACGAAACGACACGGCTGGGCGACCCCCGGCTCGACCTCACCCTCGTTCCCGACGTCACCGTCGTCCCCGGGGCCGAGCCACGGGCCTGGACGGTGACGGTCGAACTCGTCGGGGCCGAGCCCGAGCTGTGGCTCAACGACGTCTTCGAGGCCGGTCCCCCGGGCTCGCCATCAGCCGACATCGAGGCCCTGCTCTCGCCCCGAGTACATTCCGGCACCGTGCCCCTCGGCACCACGGCCGTCACCTTCGCCACCGGTGTTTGTAGTGATGGCGGCTGCCGGAACACCGACACCTGCGAGCTGCCACTCGATCTCGCCGCCTTCGACCACGTCGCCGTCGACCTCACGATCACCACCAACGGCGATTGTCGCCTCGGTGAGCTGGCGCCGGTGCCGTGAGGCGTGCCCGCACCTCGGCCGTCGACCACTGCACCTGCAGGTGGCGGCCGATGCCCGGCGGACTGACCCGGACCAACGTCGCCGTGGATGAACCAAAGTCGAATAGTGGTTCTGCTTTTCCCGACGACGGCTACCGCGAGTAGGTTTGGAGCTTGGGTGGCCGTCGTTCCCGCAGGAGGAACACTCGCTCGACGAGACCCCGGCCACCGGATGTGTTCCAGTCGAAGGAGACGGCGTTGAACTATCTCGCACCGACGACGGTGGAAGAGGCAGCCCAGATGCTGGCGGATGATCCGTCGGCCAAGGTGTTCGCCGGCGCCACCGACGTCATTCCCCAGATCCGCTCGGGCCGTCCCGAGCCGTCGACCATGATCGACCTCAAGCGCATCGACCGGCTGACCGCCCTCGGCAACGGTGGGTCGACCTGGACGATCGGCGCCGCCGTGCCCACGGCCCGCCTCACCGAGGACGATGCCTTCTCCTCGGCCTTTCCCGGCCTCTCGGAGGCCGCCGGTCTCATCGGCTCGGACCAGATCCAGAACCGGTGCAGCCTGGGCGGCAACCTCTGCAACGCCTCCCCGGCCGCCGACTCGGTCCCGGCCATGATCGTCAACGGCACCCGGGCCGTGGTCGCCGGCAATGGCGGCACCCGCACCGTCAACGTCGCCGACGTCGTCACCGGGCCCGGCCAGACCTCGCTGGCCGACGACGAGTTCATCGTCGAGTTCGAGGTCGACGTGCCACCGGCCAACACCGCCGACGCCTACCTGCGGATGATCCCCCGGACCGAGATGGACATCGCCGTCGTCGGCGCCGGGGCCCGCATCACCCTCGACGGTGACGGCAACTGCGCCGAGGCCGTCATCGCCCTCGGGGCCGTGGCCCCCACCGCTGTCCGGGTTCCGGCGGCCGAGGCCGCCTTGGCCGGACAGCCCATCAACGACGACACCCTGGCCGCCGTGGCCCAGGCCTGCAGCGACGCCTGCAACCCCATCGACGACAAGCGCGGCACCATCGCCTACCGCAAGCAGGTGGCCGGCGTGCTGGCCAAGCGTGCCGTCAAGGCCGCGGCCGAGCGGGCCGCCGGCAACGGATCGAACGGAGCCCACTGATGCCCAAGACCCACGTTTCCTGCACCATCAACGGTGACGACACCGAGTTCCTGACCGAGCCCGACACCACCCTCCTCAATGCCCTGCGCGACGAGGTCGGCCTCACCGGGGCCAAGGAGGGCTGCGGCACCGGCGACTGCGGGGCCTGCTCGGTCATGCTCGACGACCGCGTCACCTGCGCCTGCCTGGTGTTCGCCCCCGAGGCCGAGGGCGCCACCATCGTCACCGTCGAGGGCATGGCCAACGGCACCGAACTCCACCCCTTGCAGCAGTGCTTCCTGGAGGGCGCCGCCCTCCAGTGCGGCATCTGCACCCCGGGGTTCCTGGTGGCGGCCAAGGCCCTGCTCGACCGCAACCCCGACCCGACCGAGACCGAGATCCGCTACGCCCTGGCCGGCAACCTCTGCCGCTGCACGGGCTACGACAAGATCATCCGAGCCGTCCAGGACGCGGCGGCCGGCATGCGCGCCAGCACCAACGGAGGTTCCTCACAATGACCGTGCCGGGCCGCCGGAGCCATCCCTCGCCGAGTTTCGCCGGCGCGAAACTCCCCGCTGTATCGCCCCTCAGGGGACAAGGAGTGAACCGATGACCGTCACCGAAGAACCGCAGTCCCAGTCGCCCGGCTACAAGTGGGTGGGCTCCCGGCCCATCCGTCCCGACGGGCTCGACAAGGTCACGGGCAAGGCCCGCTTCGGGGCCGACCTGATGCTCCCGGGCCAGTTGGAGGGAGCGGTTCTCCGCTCGCCCCACGCCCACGCCCGGATCGTGTCGATCGATACCGCCGAAGCCGAGGCCATGCCCGGGGTCAAGGCCGTCATCACCTCGGCCGACTTCCCCGATCTGGCCGAGGCCGGGGCCCGCCCCGACCAGGTCCAGACCTCGCTCAACACCATGGCCCGCGACAAGGTCCTGTACGAGGGCCACGTGGTGGCGGCGGTGGCGGCCACCACCCGCAAGCAGGCCCAGGAGGCGGCCAAGGCGATCGACGTGACCTACGAGGTGCTCGATCACGTGCTCACCGTCGACGAGGCCATGGCCGACGGCGCCCCCCTCCTCCACGACGACATGATCACCCGGGGCATGGACCCGGCTCCGACCGAGCCGTCCAACGTCGCCAATCGCATCGTGCACGAGCGGGGCGACCTGGATCAGGGCTTCGCCGACGCCGACCTGGTCATCGAGCGGGAGTTCACCACCAAGCCCGTGCACCAGGGCTACATCGAGCCCCACGCCGCCGTCGCCGACGCCGGCCAGGACCGCAAGGCCCACGTCTGGTGCTCGTCCCAAGGCCACTTCGCCATGCGGACCTACACCGCCCAGGTGCTGGGGTGGGACGCGGCCCAGCTCAAGGTCACCCCGGCCGAGATCGGCGGTGGCTTCGGAGGCAAGACCGTCATCTACCTGGAGCCGCTGGCCGTGATGCTGTCGGTCAAGTCCGGTCGCCCCGTGCGGCTGGTCATGGACCGCGACGAGGTGTTCAAGGCCTCCGGCCCGACCTCGGGAACCAAGATCAAGGTCAAGATCGGCGTCACCAACGACGGGACCCTGACCGCCGCCGACTGCTGGATGGCCTATGAGGCCGGTGCCTTCCCCGGCTCGCCCGTCGGGGCGGCGGGCATGACCATCCTGGCCCCCTACACCTTCCCCAACTTCTTCGTCGAAGGCTTCGACGTGGTGTGCAACAAGCCCCGTGTCGCCGCCTACCGGGCCCCCGGTGCGCCCATGGCCGCCTTCGCCGTGGAGAGCGTGCTCGACGAGCTGGCCAACGGCATCGGCATGGACCCGGTCGAGTTGCGACTCAAGAACGCCGCGGTCGAGGGGACCCAGGCCTCCTACGGGCCGAAGTTCCCCCGCATCGGGTTCGTCGAGACGCTTGAGGCGATCAAGAACCACGAGCACTATCAGACCCCACTGGGCCCGAATCAGGGTCGGGGCGTGGCGGCCGGGTTCTGGTTCAACGCCGGCATGAACTCCTCGGCCACCGTGCACGTGAACGAGGACGGCTCGCTGACCGTCGTCACCGGTTCGCCCGACATCGGCGGCAGCCGGGCCTCGATGGCCCTGATGGCGGCCGAGGAGATGGGCATCGACGTGGCCCGGGTCCGGCCCCTGGTGGCCGACACCGACGCCGTCGGCTTCAACGACGTGACCGGCGGATCCCGGGTCACGCTGGCCTCCGGCGCCGCCGTGGTCGAGGCCTGCCAGAAGATCAAGGACGACCTGAAGGCCCGGGCGGCCAAGACCTGGGACTGTGACGTCGAGCAGGTCGAGTGGGTCGATGGTCAGGCCCAGCACGTCGACGGCGCCGAGCCGCCCCTGAGCATGGCCGCCCTTGCGGCCAAGTGGAACCGCACCGGCGGGCCGATCACGGCCTCGGCCGCCCTCAACGCCCGTGGCGTGGGCTCGGCGTTCTCGACCCAGGTGTGCGACGTGGAGGTCGACCCCGAGACCGGACAGGTCACCATCCTCCGGTTCACCACCGCCCAGGACGCCGGTACCGCCATCCACCCCTCCTACGTCGAGGGCCAGATGCAGGGCGGCGTCGTCCAGGGCATCGGGTGGGCCCTCAACGAGGAGTACATCCACCGCTCCGACGGCACCCTCGACAACCCCAGCTTCCTGGACTACCGGATACCGGTGGCCTCGGATCTGCCCATGATCGACACGGTCGTGGTCGAGGTTCCGAACCCGGCCCATCCCTACGGGGTCCGGGGCGTGGGCGAGGTCGGGATCGTGCCCCCGCTGGCGGCGGTGGCCAACGCCATTGCCGCCGCCACCGGCTGCCGGATGGAGGACCTGCCGATGTCGCCGGTCCGCATCCTCGAGGCGCTCAACGAGCAGGAGGGCTAGGGCCATGGCCCAGGTGCACCTGGCGGCGGGACTGCGGGACCTCACCGATGGCGTGGCGGAGGTGGAGGTCGAGGCCGAGACGGTCCGGGCTCTGATCCGCCGGCTCGACGAGCGGTTCCCCGGCATCGGGGAACGGCTTCGGGACGGGACCTCGGTCGCCATCAACGGCGAGATCCTCCCCGACGCCATCTACGAGGACCTCCCCCCCGACGCCGAGGTGCACTTCCTCCCGACCTTGTCGGGAGGATGAGTCAGGGCCTCCCGACTCCCGTCGGGAGGATGAGTCACGGCCTCCCGCCGGGTGTGGCGGGAGGCCGGACGAGGACCGGGCCGGAGCGACGGCCTCCCGGTGGCGTGGGCTAGAAGCCGCCGAGGAGGCCGTCGCCGGCCACGATGAGGTCGGCCGGCGGGGGCTGGATGTCCACCGGCTGGTTGTGGTCGAGGAAGTCGAACAGGATCTCGGCCTCGACCGCGTCGGGGTCGACGGCGTCGAGGTCGCCGTCGGCCGCCGCCTCGTCGACCAGCACCAGGAGCCGGTAGCGGTGCAGCAGGCCGGCCTGGTCGATCCAGACCTCGATGGCGGCCGCCTCGGCCTCGCTGGAGGCCAGATCGTCGTCGTTGTCGGCCTGGAGTTCGTCGGCGTCGACCACGGCCCGCCAGTGATTGGTCTCGACCCCCCGAATGGTTTCGGTGCCGACCTCCGTCAGCTCGATGTCGGTCTCCGACAGATCGGTCAGCAGGTCGATGGGGTCGGGGGCGCCCGACACGCCGAGGTCGCCGCCCGACTCGGCCAGCTCGTCGGGGCTGGCGGCCAGCCACGCCCCCGGCGTGCCGGTGAACAGGTCGAACAGCGACCACTGCATCCAGCTCTCGTCGCCGATGGTGATGACCTGCATCGGTTCGTCGAACATGCCGTCGAACCCGAGGCCACCGGTGTCCCCGGCCTCCTCGGCCGCCAGGTCGGCCAGGCCGGACAGGTCCATCGACAGCTGGGAGGCCTCGGCGTCGGT
Organism: Acidimicrobiales bacterium; assembly: GCA_965263455.1. Taxonomy (GTDB): domain Bacteria; phylum Actinomycetota; class Acidimicrobiia; order Acidimicrobiales; family SZUA-35; genus CADEDH01. Next base: position 2,106,843 of record CBDHHN010000004.1, on the reverse strand, counting down.
GTCGTAGCTGCCGGTCATGAGCACGGTGAGGGTCGGGTCGATGCCGTCGCTGGGGTCGACGTCGGCGGCCGAGAACGAACCCTCGAACCGGCCCGAGCCCGACGTGACCACGCCCTGGGCCACCTCGGCCAGCGACGAGGAGCCGCCGGCCGGGCCGGCACCCCCGCTTGGCGCGGCGTCGGCGTCGGCCGGCTCGGTGCCGGCGCCGTCCTCGGCCACCGGATCGGTGGTGTCGGCGGCGTCACCATCGTCCCCACCGCCACAGGCGGCGAGGACGAGCAGCAGCGCCAGCAGGGGCGCGAGCGGTCGGAGAAGGGGATTCGTGGGCACGGCGGGTCACTCCTCGGCGGGTCGGCGGTCTTGCCTCGGGCTCCGGGGAGCGTACCGATGGTCGGCGCCGGGTGGGTGCACGCCCCGACGATCGGGGCCGGGGCGGGCGGGTCGACCCACCGTTGGGCGGGTGGTGTCACCCGGGTCAGGTCAGGTCGGCCGCCACCAGCCCGGCCAGGACCCGGGGAGGGGTCAGGGGGAAGGCGTCGAACCACACGCCGGTGGCGTCGTGGAGGGCGGCCACCACGGCCGGGGCGTAGGTCATGAGCGGCATCTCGGCCATGCCCCGGACCCCCCACGGGCCCCGGGGGTCGGCCAGCTCCAGCACCTCGCTCTGGATGGTGAGGGGCATGTCGCCGATGCCGGGGATGAGGTAGCCACTGAAGCGGGGGTTGAGGATCCGGCCCTCGTCGACCTGGAGGTTCTCGCTCAGGGTGTACCCGTGGGCCTGAGCCACCGCACCCTCGATCTGGCCCACCACGAGGTCCGGGTTGACGGCCCGGCCCACGTCGTGGGTGCTGACCACCCGGTCGACCCGGACGTGACCGGTGGCGATGTCGACGGTGACCTCGACCGCCTGGGCCACGTAGCCGTAGGTGAAGTTGGGGACCGACGGTCCGCCCTCGGGATCGAGGGGCTCGGTCGGGGGTGGGACGTAGCGGAAGCGGCCCACGGCGGGGCGCTCGCCCTCCCGCCACGCCTTCTCGGCCTCCTCGGCCGCCCCGAGGATGGCGTTGCCGGCCATCCACGTCAGGCGGGAGGCCGAGGCCGAGCCCGAGTCGCCGGAGGTGGCGGTGTCGGAGAACGTGCCGCGCACCCGGTCGAGGTCGAGGCCGGTGGCTTCGGCCGCCATCTGGAGGAAGGCGGTGTGGGCGCCCTGGCCCACGTCGGCCCCGCCGTGGGCCAGCTCGGCCCAGCCGGGGGTGTCGCCGGCGGGATCGTCGGGATCGGGGTGGAGCACGATCTCGGCCTCGCAACGCTCGGGGAAACCGAAGGAGAAGCCCACGTTCTTGAAGGCGCAGGCGAAGCCTCGACCCCGCCGGATCGAGGACGGGTCGGGGTCGAGGGTGGCGAAGGGGCTGAACGGCTCGGTCGGAGCCGCCGCCGGTCCGGCGGCGTCAGCGCAGTGGTCGATGACCCGAGGCAGGGTCACGCCCGGGGGCATGGGGGTGGACGTGATGCCCAGGCTCCCCTCCCGAACGGTGTTGCGGCGGCGGATCTCCACCGGGTCGAGGCCCAGGGCGTCGGCCAGCTTGTTGATCTGGCACTCGGCGGCGAACGCGGCCTGAGGGCCCCCGAAACCCCGGAACGCACCCCCGGGCACCGTGTTGGTGTAGATCCCGTGGCTGGTGATCCGGGCGTTGGCCACCTCGTAGGGGCCGGCCTGACCCAGGTGGCAGTTCCCCAGGACCTTGTTGGTGGTGTAGTTGTAGGCCCCGGCGTCGAGCCAGGCCTCGCTCTCGACGGCCACGATCCGGCCCTCGGCGTCGGCCCCCCAACGGGCGTGGATCCGACCCCGGTGTCGTTTGTGATGACCGACGATCGACTCCTCCCGGCTCCAGACCGCGGCCACCGAGCGGGTCTCGCCCCGGTCGTGGAGGCGGAGGGCGGCCAGGGCCAGCACGATCTGGATCGAGGCGTCCTCCCGACCGCCGAAGGCACCCCCGATGGCCGGGTACACGACCCGGACCCGTTCGGGGTCGAGGTCCAGGGAGTGGGCGATCTGCTCCCGGTCCTCCCACGTCCACTGGCCCGCCACCTCGACCGTGACCCGACCCGCCTCGTCGACGTAGGCCAGGCCGGCCTCGGGCTGGAGGTAGGCATGCTCCTGGTAGGGGACCTCGTAGGTGGCCTCGACCACGACCGCGGCCTCGGCCCACCCCGCGTCGGGCTCGCCCTTGACGGTCCGGTAGGTGACGTACTCGTTGGTCGGGTGGCCGTTGTCCGGGTGGAGGAGGGGGGCGTCGTCGGCCAGGGCGGCGTCGAGGTCGCCCAGTACGGGCAGAGCCTCCCAGGCGGGGGCCAACGCCGCGGCGCCGGCGTCGGCCGCCTCGGCCGTCTCGGCCACGACGAGGGCCAGGTGGTCGGCCTCCCACCGGCTGACCTCGCCCGGGGCGATGAACACCGGCTGGTCGGGCATGGTCAGGCCGTAGGCGTTGCGGGGCACGTCGTCCGCCGTGAACACCGCAACCACGCCATCGGTGGCCTCGGTGGCCGACGTGTCGAGGGCGGTGAGCCGGGCGTGGGGTTGGTTGGTGAACACGACCCGGGCCCACAGGGCGTCGGACGGGATCCGGTCGGCCGGGTAGGCGGCTTCGCCCGTGACCTTGGTTCGGGCGTCGATCTTCTCCGGACTCGATCCCAGCATGCTGCTACCCCCGCTCGGTGTCGTCGGCCGCCAGGGCGAGGGCGGCGTGTATGGCCTCATAGCCGGTGCAGCGGCACAGGTTTCCGGCCAGGCCGGCGCAGACCCGGGCCCGGTCGGGGGCGGGGTCCTCGTCGAGCAGGGCCGCCGCGGCGACCACGAACCCCGGCGTGCAGAACCCGCACTGGACGGCACCGGTCCGCACGAACGCCTCCTGGACGACATGGAGGGCCGGTCCGTCGGCCAGGCCCTCGACCGTGACCACGTCCGAGCCCCGGGCCGCCGCCGCCGGGACCAGGCAACCCATCACGGCCGCCCCGTCGACCAGGACCGTGCAGGCCCCGCACTCGCCCTCGGCGCAGCCCTCCTTGACCCCGGTCGCCCCCGCCTGGTCACGGAGCCAGTCGAGGAGGGTGTCGGACACGCCGGGGCCCGACACCGCTCGACCGTTGACCGTGATCGCCAGGTCGTCCTCGCGGCCCAGCGTGAGCGGGAGCCGGTCGGCGTCGCGGTCGGCGTCGCGGTCGGCGTCGGCGGGGGTGCCGGCCGGGTCGGTGTCGGCGGGTGCGCCGCCGTCGGCCGGGACCGGGGCGGGGTCGGCCGTGGTGGTGTCGGCCGGGGCGGGGTCGGCTGTGGTGGGGGCGGTGGGCTCGTTGGAGCGGAACGGGGCGGGGAGGCTGCCGGCCGGGGCCAGGAGGGGTGGCCGATCGGGCCACGGGTCCGGCGACCGGCCCTCGGCCAGGGATGCCAGGGCCCGGGTGACCATGGTCGCCACCAGCCGACGCCGGTAGTCGGCGGGGGCCCGGAGGTCGTCGATGGGAGAGACGACCTCCGCCGCCACGGCGGCCGCCCGGTCGATGCGCTCGGAGTCCAGGACGTGGCCGACGAGGACGTCGGCCACCGGGTCGAGAAGGTCGACGGTCGGCCCGACGCTGCCCACCGCCAACCGGGCGGTCGTGACCGGCCCGGCGCCGGCGGCCCGGTCATCGGCCGCGCCCTCGCCGGGGGGTTCGGGCTCGGTCGGCGGGTCCCGATCGAAGCCGAGGACGACGGCCAGGTGGACCACGGAGATCGCCTGGGCCCGACGCAGGCCGAGCTTCACGAACAGGCCCCGGTCGCGGGGGCCGAGGCCGTCGACCGTGAGCCCGGTCACCAGCTCGCCCGGGGTGAGGTCGACGGTCCGGAACCCGGTGATGAACCGGGCCAGCGGAACCGATCGGTGCCCCGTCGGCGACGCCAGCTCGACCGTGGTGCCCAAGGCCAGCAGGGCCGAGATGGTGTCGTTGGCCGGGCTGGCGGTCACCACATTGCCCACGACGGTTGCCCGGTTGCGGAGCTGGGGCGACCCGACCTCCCAGCACGCCTGGGCCAGCGGCCGCAGGTGTTGGCGGCAGAGCTCCGACGCCACCACGTCGTTGTGGGTGGTGAGGGCTCCAAGATGGATCCGGTCGCCGACGACCGTGATGCCGGACAGGGCCTCGATACGGCCCAGGTCGACCAGGACCTCGACCCCGGGCCGGGCCCGCCGGTCGAGTTCCAGGAGCAGGTCGGACCCACCGGCCACCGGCCGGGCCCGATCGCCGTGGTGGGCCAGCGCCGCCAACGCACCGTCGACCGTGGTGGGGGCGACGTAGGCGTCGAGCGACCAGCCCTGCCGCTGGACGTGGTGGAGAGTGTCGGTCATGTGACCCTCGGATCGTTCCCGTGGAGCCTGCTGCGAGCCCCACACTGTAGGGCCCGGGCCGCGATCGGGTTCCACCCGACAGGGCGAATCCGGGTCTTCGTCTTGCGTCGGGGGCCGATGCGACCGAGGCTGGCCCCGAACAGCGAAAGGCCCGGTTCAGCGGGGCGAAAGGGGAGGCACAGATGACCGATCAGGGACGGCTGGCGGGCAAGGTTGCCGTGATCACGGGGGCCGGTTCGGGCATGGGTCTGGCCGCGGCCCGGCGGTTCGTGGCAGAAGGGGCCCGGGTCGTACTGGCCGATCTCCATGTCGAGAACGGGCATCGGGCGGCCGAGGAACTGGGCGACGCCGCCCGCTTCACCCGATGCGACGTTGCGGTCGAGGACGATGTGGCCGCCGCCGTGGCCCTGGCCACCGACGCCTTCGGGCGACTCGACGTGATGTTCAACAACGCCGGTATCGGCGGCGCCTTCGGCCCCATCACCGAGATCGAGGTCGACGACTGGGACACGACCTTCCACGTGCTCGTGCGAGGGGTGTTCCTGGGGACCAAGCACGCGGCCCGGGTCCTGATCGACCAGGGCGAGGGCGGCGCCATCATCAACACCGCGTCGATCGCCGGGCTCGGGGGTGGGGCCGGACCCCAGGCCTATTCGGCGGCCAAGGCGGCCGTGGTCAACCTGTCGACCACCACGGCTCTGGAGCTGGCCCCCCACGGCGTCCGGGTCAACGCCATCTGCCCCGGCGTGATCTTCACCCCGCTCATGCACACCGGCGACGAGGCCGATGCCGAGGCCATGGTGGCCGACCTCCAGCCCCTGCCCCGCCGGGGTGAGGCCGACGACATCGCCGCCACCGCCCTGTGGCTCGCCTCCGACGACGCCGCCTTCGTCAGCGGCGAGGCCATCCGGGTCGACGGGGCTCTCCTGGCCGCCGGGCCCCGCATCTTCGGCCGGCTCCACAGCACCCGCAACGTGCATCGCATGGTTGGCATGACCCACGGGACGACGGGCCAGGCCCCGTCGGTCCGCCGGTTGTGAGCGGGGGTCAGCCCTGGTGGCGGGCCTGGTGTTCCCGGTCGGCCCGCTTGCCCTGGTAGACCCGCATGTCGATGGCCCGCCACACCTCCGGCGTGACCCGGATGAGGAGGCGGGGCTCGGTCTGCATGTTGGCGAAGAAGGCGTCGACGGCGTCGGCGCGGTCGGGGGCGACCGGCTCGCCCGGGGCCGGGGCCCGACCCACGTATTTCTCGGCCAACCGGCGGCTCATGGGCCAGATGTCGAACTCGGGGGGTTGGAGGACGTCGGCCCGACCGTCGATACCGACATGGCCCGGGACCGGCTCCATGGCCTCGACACACAGTGAGATACGCGGGTCGTGCATGAGCTGGCGGCACCAGACCCGGGACCCGGTGCCCGAGATCCACACGTGCTCACCGTCCCACAGATGCCACACCGGCACCGTGTAGGGCCGACCGTCCTGACGGAGCGAGGCCACCACACCCACATGGGGCTGGCGGAGGAAGTCCTGGACGTCGTCGGGCTGCATGCGAGGCATGGTCGAACCGTAGTGCCCGCCGCTCCTCCGGGCCCACAGCTGTCGACTCTCGGGTGGCCGACCAGTTCGGGTGGTGCCACCATGCTGCGATGAGCACTCCCAGTCCTGACGACGCCGCCGTCGTCGATCCCCTGACCTCGTTCTCCCTGCACGGGAAGGTGGCGGTGCTGACCGGGGCCAGCTCCGGCCTGGGCCACCGCTTCGCCCGCGTGCTCGGCGCCGCCGGGGCCACCGTGGTGCTGGCCGCCCGCCGGGCCGAGCGCCTGGCCGCCCTGGTCGACGAACTCCCCGATGCCGTCGCCGTCCCCTGCGATCTGACCGCCGACGGCGCCCCGGAGGAGCTGGTGGCGGCTGCGCTCGATGCCTGCGGCCAGATCGACGTCGTGGTCAACAACGCCGGCATCTCCCGCGTGCTGGCCGCCATCGACGACGACGTCGACGACTTTCGCCACGAGCTGGCCATCAATCTGGTCGCGCCCTATGAGCTGGCCCGCCACGCCGCTCGGTGGATGCTGGCCGAACGGCGCCCGGGCTCGATCGTGAACGTGGGCTCGGTGCTGGGGCACGGGGGTGGGGGCCGGCTGCGGGTGCCCGGCTACGCCGCGGCCAAGGGCGGGCTCCACAATCTCACCCGGGAGCTGGCGTCGCAGTGGGCCCGCAAGGGGGTCCGGGTCAACGCCGTGGCCCCGGGGTGGTTCGAGTCGGAGATGACGACCGACATGTTCGAGACGGAGGGGGGCATGACCTACATCACCGACAACGCCCCGATGGGCCGCCCCGGACGCGAGGGCGAGCTCGACGGGGCGCTGCTGTTCCTGGCCTCGGATGCCTCGACCTACGTCACCGGACAGGTCCTCTATGTGGACGGTGGGTGGACCGCCATCTGAGCCGGCGGTGCTCAGCCCACGATCCGGGGCGCCCCGATGCGGACCTCGGTACCCGGGGTCCAGTGGACCAAGGGATCGACGTCGGGGATACGGAGTCCGGCGGCGTCGACCAGTTCGTCGTCGAGGTGGAGCAGTGCGGCCTGGCGCAGGGCCCAGGGGTCGTGGCTGACCGGGGCATGGAGCAGGCGGCCCCGGAAGGTGGAGTACAACCCCCAGCGCGCGGTCAGGAATCGCTCCAGCTGGTTCTGGTCCGACAGGGCGATCGCCTCGCCCACCTCGACCGCGGTCTCGTTGACGGCGCCCCGGGGCGCGGGCCAGCGTCGCCGCGAGCGGTAGGTCCGGTAGGGGCCGGCCGTGGCTACCGACATGTCGGCCCAGAAGTAGGGCAGGCCGTAGGTGAGCCGGGCGGTTGCGGTGGCGGTCAGGCCTCCGGCCTCGAGCGAGCTGAACCAGACACCGGTGTTGCCGTCGGGCCCCTGCACGTAGGTCCGCACGTTGGTCTCGGGGAAGCGCCCAGGCCCCGGCAGCATCCACCCCCCGGGAAGGCCGACCTCCATCTCGAACGGCACCAGCCCGACCCAGGCCGCCCCGTCGTAGGTGTCGACGGTGAGGCCGGGCGGCAGGAGCGCCTGGACCTCGGCCGGCTCGAAGGGCCAGTGGATGAAGACCAGGTTGCGCCACCACATCCGCATCACCTCCCGCCGAACCAGGGTCGGACAGGCGGCGGGGCGGGTGTGGATCATGGCTCCAGCTGTACACGGTGCGGTTGCCGGATGCCGTACCCGGTCGGCCTCGGCCGCCCCGTCGGCTCCGTGTCGACCGGGGACCCGGCTCCGTCAGTGCGGGACCCCGCCCCCGGTCGGTCGGTAGCCGGTGCCCACCCCCGGTACGGGCACCGGCTGGTCGTTCCCGGGAGCACGGTGGGCGAGTAGGCCCACACCGCCTTCGGCCGCGGCCAACGCCTGGTGACGGGCCCGTTGGGCGTTGACGGCGTCGGCCCAGGCCTGGGCCCAGGCGTCGGCCTCGGCCCGCAGGGCCCGCCCCGCCGCCGCCAACGACGTCTCCTGCTCGGCCACGGCGGCGGCGAACTCGTCGGCCCGGGGACCGGTCCAGGCCCTCAGCGCTCGTTCGGCCGCCGTCAGCAGCCGTGCCCCGGTCGCCTCCAGCTCCTCGGCCGCGTCGGCCAGGGACCGGCAATGCCGCAGCACCGCCTCCAGCTCCTCGTCGGTGACCTCCATCGGTCGTCCTCCTCGGTCGGCCCGATCGTGTCGGGCCTCGAGATCGCAGCAGCCACCGTTCGATGACCCGTGCCGGGCCGACGGGCTGCGATCGGTTCGTCGCCGGGGGAAGCTGACTTCACGCTACCACCAGGGGGTGACAGCCGACGGCCGAACCCGATCCCCGGGGGTCAGCGACCGTCGGGGCGGGTCGACGGTGTCACCTCGTCGCCGTCGACCCAGACCCGTCGCACATCCCCGGGCCCGGAGGCCCGCACCAGTTTCTCGAACCGCCGGTTCCAGTCGTCGTCCAGGTCGTCCCAGAGGGCGAACCCGGAGGACCCTCGGGTCCCCAGGGCCACGGCGTCGAAGCGGCGGCCCGGGGCCACGAGGCCCAGGGGGAGGCCGAGCAGTTCGGCGCCGCCCACGGTGGCCATCCAGAAGGCGGTGGCGATGTCGATCCTGGAGTCGGGACGGCCCCGACCGACCGAGGGCCGGTCCACGTCGACCCCGTCCTCCAGCAGTCGCGACATGGTCACGGCATGGCCGCACTGGCCCAGGACGGCGGGCGACGCCCCGCCGGCGATGTCGGTCCCCAACCCCAGCCGCACGCCGGCCTCCAGGTTGCGCCGCACGGGGAAGACGGCGTTGGCGAAGTAGGCGTTGGACAACGGGCAGTGCGACACCCCCGCCCCCCGCTCGACCAGCAGCCGCCGGTCGCCGTCGTCCAGATGGGTCCCGTGGGCCAGGACCGTGTGGTCCCGGACCAGACCGAAGTCGTCGAGGGCCACGGCGTCGCGGCGCCCGGTCCGCTCCAGCACGTGACCGTGCTCCCAGTCACCCTCCGAGCAGTGCGTCTGGACGAGCACCCCGCCGGCGGCCGCCAGCTCCCCCATCCCGGTGAGCAGGGCGTCGGTGCAGGCCGGGATGAAGCGTGGGGTGAGCATGGGCCGGACCAGGCCTCGGCCACCGTCCACGGCGTGGATCTCGTCGATCGAGCGCGCCGAGGCGGCCACGGCCTCCGACGGCGAGGGATCCCGGTACCACTCGGGGGTGCCCTCGGGATGGTCCATGGCCACCCGCCCCACGAACGCCCGCTGGCCGTGCCGCACGCAGGCCTCGGCCAGGGCCGTGGTCGCCGGTTCGTGGATGGAGGCGTAGTAGACGGCCGTCGTCGTGCCCGCCCCCAGCAGCGAGGGCACCAGGTGGTCCCAGACGGCGCGGGCGAAGTCGAGGTCGGCGTAGCGGGCTTCGAGGGGGAACGTGTACTCGAACAACCAGCGGTCGAGGGGGAGGTCGAGCCCGGTGGCCAGCTGGGGCCACTGGGGGGCGTGGACGTGGGTGTCGATCAGGCCCGGGAGCAGGACCTGGTCGGGGCCCAGGTCCAGGTCGACGGCGGCCTCGGGGTCGGGTTCGACCGAGCGGATGACGCCGTCGTCATCGACGGAGACGACGTGATCGACGAGCGCCTCGACCCGGCCCGGCTCCGGTGTCTGGAGGATGGTGGCGCGCAGCGAGAATCCCATGGCGGGCCGAGCGTAGCGGGCCCGGTCAACCCGCTTCGTCGACAAGGCCCAGGGCGGCCGCGACCAGGGGCCGGGCCAGGATGCGGTCGGAGCGCCAGGCCAGGGAGGCGCCGACAAGCAGGCCGACCAGAACCGAGGTCCACGCCACGCGCCCGCCGCCGGCCTCCTCGCCGGTCCCGCCGCCGGTGCCGGTGGCGGCTTCGGTGTTCGGGACGGGACCGGGTGCCGTGTCCGCAGCGGCGGCCGGGGCATCGGGGCGGCGGCCGGGGACCAGGCCCTGCGACGCCAGCCAGGGCCTCACGGTATCGGCCAAGGTCGACTCGACCTGGCTCCGCACGGCGACGAGGGCGTCGCCCAACCGCTCGTCGTCGTCCTGCTCGGGGGTCGACACCGTGGCCGACAGGGCACCGAGCCACAGGTTCCAGCGGCGCGAGACCCGGGCTGTGTCGGCCCCGACCCACAGAGCTCTGACCAGCTGGTCGATGGGATCCCGGCCGGTGGGCCCGGTGGTCGGATCCAACGCCGCGGCCACGGCCTCGGCCACGTCCCCGCCGTCGTAGCGGGCAAGGGTGGTGGCCACCACATCGAGCTGGAAGTCGCGCTGGTCGACCCAGATGCGTCCGTAGATCGAGCCGTGACTCAGCCGCACCCCCTGCCGGTCCTCCAGGCGATGCAGTGCATCGTCGAGGCGGACGCTGTTGGCGAAGCCCTGCAGGCCCCGTTCCTCCAGCAGGTCCACGGCCTCGGCCCGCACCAGGGCGGCGGTCTCCTCCCGGCTCCGACGACGGGTTCCCCTTGACATGGAGGAGAGCATACCGCACAATGCGACTAACACTTGCAACTAACACTTGCAACTAACACTCGCAACCAACGCTCGCAATAACCGCTCGCAACTAGCAGTCGCAATCAACCGTGCAAGCAACATGTGCAGTCACGAGACCGGGTCCAGGGCCGGACCGATCTCCTGACCGAAGACTGGGCGGTCGACCGTGTCGCCCACGCGGGTGAACGCCTGCGCATCGAGTTCGCCCGCCGGATCTGGCCATCGGTGCCCAGACCGGCGAGCATGGGGTCCCAGCGGCGTGACCCCGCCCACCGGGACGCGGTCCCGGTGACCGGGCGGTGACGGTGCCGCCCGACGATCAGGATCGGCGGTCCCACGGGGCCGCCTCTGCAGGAGGGGACACCAAGTGCTCGGCATCTACGTGCTGACCGCCATCATCGGTCTGCCACTCATCGGCTACGCCCTGTTCGCCGGCGACGGCGAGGCCGACTTCGGCGACACCGGCGAACTCGGGCTCGAACTGGGCGGCGGAGCCGGCTCGATCGTGGCCTGGCTCTCGCTCGGCACACTCTCGTTCTTCAGTGGCTTCTTCGGCCTCACCGGTCTGGTGGCGACCGCCGTCGGCAGCGGAGCGGTCGCCACCTTCCTCGGCGCCCTGTTCGTCGGACTGGTCGCCGCCGGCAGCCATCGGCTGCTGCTCAACTGGATCCGCGCCTCGTCGTCGAGCAGTCACGTGGGCGACGAGGACCTGACCGGCCGCGCCGCCCGCGTCGTGCTGCCGATCGAAGACGGCCGGCGCGGCCGCATCGCCCTCGAGGTGGGGGAGCAACAGCACTACCTGACGGCCGAGCTGACCGAGGGTGAGCAGCCGGTGTCGGTCAACGACAACGTCGTGATCGTGTCCATGTCCGGCGGGGTGGCCCACGTCACCCCGATCGACTCCGAGCTCGCCTGAGCGGCCCCGGCTGCCCAGACGTACCGTGCAAACAACCCCGAAAGGAACAATGTGATATTCGCAGTCATCGGCGTGATCGTCGTCGTTGCGATTCTGACCGTGATCGCTGTGGTCAGCTCCCTGCTGGTGATCTGCCCACCCAACCGGGTGGCCATCATCTCCGGCCGGAGCCGGACGCTTCCCGACGGTCGACGGGTGGGCTACCGAGTCCTCAAGGGGGGCCGCACCCTTCGCATCCCCATCCTGGAGAGGCTCTCCTGGGTGGAACTCAACACGATGCCCATCGAGGTCAGCGTGACCAACGCCTTCTCCCGGGGCGCCATCCCGCTGAACGTGCAGGGCATCGCCAACGTCAAGGTGTCGAGCCAGGAGGCCCTGCTGGCCAACTCGGTCGAGCGCTTCCTCAGCACCAATCAGATGGCGATCGCCCAGATCGCCAAGGAGACCCTGGAGGCCAACCTCCGCGGCGTCCTCGCCACCCTCACCCCCGAGGAGGTCAACGAGGACCGGCTCAAGTTCGGTCAGACCCTCATCGAGGAGGCCGACGACGACATGAAGACGCTCGGTCTCGAGCTGGACACCCTGAAGATCCAGAACGTGACCGACGAGGTGGGGTACCTCGACTCCGTCGGCCGGCGGCGGACGGCCGAGGTGCTCAAGTCGGCCCGTGTGGCCGAGGCCGAGCGCTCGGCCGAGTCGGAGGAGGCCGAGGCCCGAGGCCGCCAGCGGTCCGAGATCGCCGCCGCCAACGCCCAGCTGCAGATCGTGGAGGAGGAGAACGCCCTCCGGGTCCGTACCGCCGAGTTGGAGGCCGTGGCCGCGGCCCGCGAGGCCGAGGCCCGGGTGGCCGGTGAGAAGGCCCGGGTGGTGGCCCAGCAGGCGCTGGAGCTGGAGCGGATCGAGCTGGAGCAGAAGCGGCTCGAAGCCGACGTCGTGGCTCCCGCCCGTGCCGACCTGGAAGCGGCCAGGCTGTCGGCCCAGGCCGAGGCGGCGTCGATCATCGAGGACGGCAAGGCCCAGGTCGACGTGTTCCAGCGGCTGGTGGCCCAGTACCAGGCCGCCGGCACCGACGCCCAGCGGATCTTCGTGCTCAACATGCTTCCCGACCTGGTCGATCGCATCGCCAGGACGGTCGAGGGTGTCGAGATCGACAAGATCTCGGTCATCGACTCCGGGGGCCAGGGGACCGGGATCCCCGGGGTCCTGGGTCAGCTGCCCGGCGCGGTGATCAACCTGGCCGAGCAGATGGAGACGGCGACCGGGGTCGACATCCTGTCGGCCCTCCGGGAGCCGGCCGACGCCAACGTGGGTGAACTGGAGGCCAGCTCCGGTGACCCTGCCGTCGGCAACGGGAGCGGAGGCGACAGCAGCGGCGGCCAGCCCGGCGTGCTGCCGCCGATGCCGCCGCCCAGCGGCAACCCGGCCTGAGCCTCAAGCCGGCCGGCCCGCCGGGCCGCCGCCGACGGGCGTCGTGGCCCGGGCTCTCCGGTCATGAGAAACGATCGGCCCGCTCTCGATCGAGGGCGGGCCGATCCGCGTGAGGGCATCCGCCTGGTCGGCCGGTCGGCGCGTCGATGGGCCCGGGGACGGCGGCGACCGGGCGCCCAACCGGGCGCCTGACCGGTTCGGGGCCGGGTCAGGTGTAGATGGCGGACGAGGTGAGCAGCACGATCTCGGCCACCAGGGCGATGAGGGTGAGCCGGAGGAACAGGCTCCGACGCCGGATCAGCGGCTCGTTGCCGCGCATGCGACTGCGGGCCACGTCGACCAGCCGCCGGGCCATGGCCTCGCCCGATGCGGTCGAGTCGAAGCGGCGCAGGCTGACCAGGGTCAGCCACCGCCCGCCGTGCTCGGTCGGGAGCAGAACCAGGGCGGCGAACCCGGTGCACAACAGGAACGGGACGAGCGCGGCCTCGCTCAGCACGTCGAGCGGCCGGGGCGGCAGCAGGACGGCCAGGGTGCCGATCGAGACGACGGCGGCCACCGCCGCCGTCAGCCGCAGGTTGCGCAGCTGTTCGTACTGGTCGTCCACGGCCCGGCGAAGGTCGTGGTGAAGGACCGACAGCACGTCGGTGTCCAGCGAGCCGTCGTCCCTCGGGAGATCGAGCTCGGCCGCCCTGCTCACATCCATGTACCACAGACCATCCGCGAAATGGGTGATTGTCAATGCCACCCCAAGCTTCCGGCCGTTGTCGGGGTCGGCCGGACCCGGCGGTTCGGGCCGATCGCGGTCGTCTCGGGGCCCACCATGACCCTGACCCGGGGCCATCTGATGTTGTTGGGCGTTGACAAGCGTAGTTTGCCGTAGTTCTATGTTGGACATGAAGGTTGACCGGGCGGGGTGGAAGCCGACGACGGGCCGTGCGGGGTCGGCCCGGGAGCCCGTCGGGAGCGGATGGTCATGAGTCACACATCGGTCGACCCCGCCGCGCTGGCCGAGTTCATCGAGACCACCGGCCCGCTGGCCGCCTCCCTCGACGAGATGCACCTCCGGTTGGGGGGCGAACGCGGGGCCTTGACGGGGGGAGCGGTCGTCCCCCCTCCGGGCCTCGGGAGCCAGGCCGTGGGCCCACTCGGCGGTGGCTGGCGTCACGTGTCGGACGCTGCCGAGCGGGTCCTCGGTCTGGTGGCGGCGGCCGACGGGTGGCCCACGGGTTCGGGCCCGCCGGGAGCCGGTGTCGGATTCTCGGACCCGGACGACGACCTCAGCGAACGGGTGGCCGCCCTGGCCCGCGAGCGCGACCGGCTCGATGATCTCCGTCGCGAGGGCGGTCGTCTCGATCGCCACGTGGCCGGTCAGGGGATGGGGTTGGTGGAGGACGAGTTGGCCCGCCTGGCGCCACGTCTCGACGTCGAGGGCTGGCGACAGGTCTCCCGGCTGTTGGCCGGGTTCGACCCGGACACCTGGGACCCGGAGCGGGGCCTGGCCCACAACGACGGTCACGTTCGAGCCATCTACACGTTCTACGGCGAGCTGTACCTGCGCGACCCCGACCTCCTGTGGACCGGCATGGCCGCCCTGGCCGGGAGGGTGTTGTACGCCGGGTGGCAGGACCTGACCGTGGTGCAGGCGCCCCTGGGGGCAGGGTCGGCGCTCGACTACGCCGTCGACGCCGTCAGCCCGATCGAACTGCCCGGGCCCGTGGTCGGGGGTCTGGACCATGCCGACTGGTTGGTCGGCGGTCCGGTCGGCGCCTTCCGGCGGGGGCTCTCCCAGGACCTGTCCTACTACGAGATCGAGTTCCTGACCATGGCCGGCGAGGTCTTCGACGACATGGCCTGGATGCACGTGGCCTACCTGTACGGAGGCCCCGCGGTCCTGCCCGCGCTCCTGGTCGAGGACGGTCAGGGGCCCGACCTGACGGAGGCCTGGGCCGACCTCGACGACGGCGAACCGACGATCGACCATCTGCTCGACCTGACCGAACGGGAGCAGTCGACCGTCCTCGACGACAACTGGCAGGAGATCGTCGGCCGACGGGGCTACCTCAGCGGCCTGCCCTTCACCAAGCTCCTCACCCTGACCGCAGCCAACCCGGTTCCGGGCGGACGGTCCGCCCGGGAGGTCATGGATCGGCCGTTCCCCTACAGCCCTCCCGGCTTCCCGGACGGCAACGTGGCCTACCTCGACGACCGTTGGAAGTGGATCGAGGAGGACATGGGGCCGGCATTCCTCCAGCTGGCCGAGAAGGACCCGGAGTTGTTGGAAGCCCTCCTCCGTGCCCCGATCGACGACACCGTCGACCCCCATCGGAAGGTGCCCCTGCCCTACGTGGGAGACGACTGACCTCGGGCCGTGCGGGCACTCGGTCTAGGATCGCCGGTCGTGGCCGAACGGGTGGGCGCGGTGGTGTACGTGATGGGCCCGTCGGGCTCGGGCAAGGACACGGTCCTCAACCACTCCCGCCCCCGCCTGGAGCCGCTCGACGTTGCGGTGGCCCGCCGGACCATCACCCGCCCCCCGGGTGCGGGTGAGGACAACGTCGAACTGAGTCATGGCGAGTTCGAGGCCGCCGTCGCCGATGGACGGTTCGCCCTGTGGTGGGAGGCCCATGGCAACCGGTACGGAATCCCCGTCGAGATCGATGACTGGCTGGACCGGGGTCGGGTGGTGATCGTCAGCGGTTCGCGGGCTCACCTTCGGTCGGCCGCCGATCGCTACCGTGAACGCCTTCACCCGGTCCTGATCACGGCCGAGCCCGCCGTCCTGGCCCGCCGTCTGGCCGGCCGGGCCCGGGAGCAGCACGACGAGCAGGCCGCTCGGCTGGCCCGCACCGACCGCCTCGGCGTCATCGACCACGCCCGGATGGTCGTCATCGACAACGGCGGCGACCTCGACGAGGCGGTCGAGGCCTTCGTCGCCCTCGTCGCCGCCCTGGTCGACGAGTCGACGTCCCCGGCCTGAGCCGACCACCGGCCGACTCGTTCGGCCGGGCCCGGCAGGTCTCAGCCTGCGGCCGTGGTCGGTGGCGTCGAGGTGGTGGGGGCCGTCGTCGTCGGCGCCGTGGTGCTGGGCGTCGTCGTCGAGGCGGGAGCCGACGTCGAGGAGGTCGTGGTGGAGGGTGTCGTGGTCGAGGCCGTCGTCGTCGGTGTCGGCGCCGTCGTCGGCGGGGTGGTGGTCGGGGGCGGGCCTGCCGTGAGGTAGCTGGGCTCGATCGCCTCGTCGTCCCAGCAGTGGCGACTCTCGGCCCACGGCCGGGCGCCGTCCTGGCGGAAGGTGAGGAGGGCTGCCTCGTCCTGTTGGGCCGGCGTCGCCAGGTGCGCCTGGGCCACCCCGTAGCGGTCGGCGTGGCCGTACCAGACCCAGCTCTTGGTCAGGAACTGGTAGGCCCCCCGGGCCGACGAGTAGCCGTTGGCGGCCTGGTAGTTGTTGGTCGACTCACAGAACCGGATACGCAACAGCACGTCGGGCAAGGCCACCCCGTTGCCGGGATCGACCCACTCGGACTCCGGCTCGACATCGGGCTCGACCCATTCCTTCGGGGCCGCCGTCGACTGGGGCAGATCGGCCATGATGTCGCCGATGGCGACCAGGGCCTCCGGCGCTTCGGCGTAGCCGGGATCGATGCGACCGAGGACCGTCGTCGTGGTCTCGGGGATCGTGGCCGTCGACGGGACGAGGACGGCGTTCTGCAACGCACGCTCGAACCCGACGGTCTCGATCACGTTGCCGTCGCCGCCCCGACCGCGGTCCACGGCAACCACGGCGATCATGAGCACCGCCAACACGGCCGCGCCCCCCAGGGCGAGCCGCACCACCCGTTCCGTGCGGTCGAGGCTGGTCAGGACATCGTGGTCGGACAGGCCGCCAGGGACGCCGGTCTCGGAGGCCAGGAGGTGCTGGGCCGTCGGGGCCGGGGCCCAGCCGTCGTCGGCGCGGCCGGGGTCGTCGCCGGTCCAGTCGGCGTCGGCGTCGTCCCATCGCTCGTGGGCGTGGCGGGCCCCGTCGTCGGCCCACGGATCATCGGCCCACGGGTCGTCGGCCCAGCGCTCGTGCTCCGGGCGTCCGTCATCGGACCGGTCGCCGCCGGCACTGCCGTCGGTCTCGACCCAGGCAACCTGTGGCCGCCCGTCGGGCGCCTGCTGCTTCGGGCCGGGGGTCGACCGACTCGAGCCCGGACCCGGGTCCCACCCGTGCCCGACCACTTCGTCGCCTCGAGTGCGGCCCGGCCTGCTGTCGAGGGCGACCACGAGCAATGACCCTAGCCGTCACCGACAACCTTCGACAATGGCCCCCCGGGTCGAGGGGCCGGTTCCTCCCGCCCCGCCCCGGTGTGTGACCATGGCCCGATGGCCCCGAACCTCGCCGACGGGCACGCCGATCACCGTGCCCTGGGGCGTCGGGATCGGTTGGCCCTGATCATGGAGCGGGATGAGCCGACCTGTGTCTGGTGTCGGCGCCCGGTGGGTGTCGGCCTGGTCGAGGCCACGACCGAGCACGTCATCCCTCGGGTCAAGGGTGGGCCGAGCTGGTTGGAGAACGAGGTGGCGGCCTGTCGGCGATGCAACGGTCGTCGGGGTCACCGAACCCCGACCGAGTGGGCCGACTGCTGCGAGCTGCTGGGCTGGCGGCCCGATCGGGCCCGGCTGGTCGCCGTGCTCGAAGCCCTCGACCACCGGATCGGGATCGAGGGTGGCCAGCGCCGGGCCCGGCCCTACCTGGCGGCCCAACTCCGCCGACTCCGGCGGAGCCTCGCCGGCCGCCGCTAGCCGACGGCGGGGAGGATGTCGGCCAACAGGCCGTCCCAGTCGGCGATGCCGCAGCCGTCGGCCCGGTCCACCTCGGTATCGATCGGCTGATCGTCGAGTCGGCCGGTCAGCACGGCCTTGTGGCCGCTGCCGAACTGGAGGGTGCACACCTCGTCGGCCGGGGGACCGTCGACCAGGCGCTGCTGGACGGCGGGGTCGGCCAGGCGGGTGCACATCACGTCGGCGGTCACCGCCCCGGGCCGGTCGCCCGAGGTGTCGATGTCGCCGGTCAGGGTGGCGGTGTCACCCAGGCAGCCGATGACGTAGGTCTGGACCGAACCGTCGGGATGGGTGATCTCGACGGCGAGCTCCCCGATCGGGTACGAGCCGAACTGGATCGGGGCGTCAGGGTCGACGGGCAGGAGGTCGTCGTCGCCCGACTCCTCGCCGCTCAACCCGCTGGTCGGGTCGTCGCCGTCGCCGTTGCCGTTGCCGTCGCCGTCGCCGTCGCCGGTGGACACGGTGGTGCCGTCGCCGCCGCAGGCGGCCAGGGTCAAGGTCACGACGAGGGTCACGAGGAGGAGCAGGAGCCGGTTCATGATCTGTCCGACGATGGCCGATCGCCCACGGTTCCCGCCACCGGGTTACGAAGGGGTGACATCGGCCACGTTCGGGCCGGGGCAGGGTGTCGGTCCCGGTTGTAGGGTGTGGCCGCCATGCTCCAGCCCACCCCCGCACTCCCGATGCAGCTCACGGCCGAGGACCTCCAGGCCGTCACCTCCCTCGACCGGTGGGACTACGTCGCCGCCGTCGTGGTGATGGCCGTGGCCGTGGGGTTCGGCCAACTGGTCCGACGGACCGTCCCCCGTATCGTGGGCGACCGTCGCCGCCAGCGTCGGGGCGGCAACTTCCTGGGCGACCTCATCGGCCGCCTCGGCAACTACCTGATCGTCACCCTCGGCCTCATCTACTCCCTCGAGGTCCTGGGCATCGCCATCAGCCCCATCCTCGGCGCCCTGGGTATCGCCGGTATCGCCGTGGCCTTCGCCTTCCAGGACATCCTGGAGAACTTCGTGGCCGGCATCATCCTCCAGGTCCAACGGCCCTTCGATCGGGGCGACGAGATCGTGGCCGCCGACCATGAGGGCACCGTCACCGCCATCGACACCCGGACCATCACCCTGATCAGCCCCGATGGTGAGACCATCCGCCTCCCCAGCGCCGAAGTGCTCAAGAACCCGATCATCAACCACTCGCAGCACGGGCGGCGTCGGACCACGATCATGGTCGGCGTCGACTACGACAGCGACCTCGATCACGTCACCGCCGTCGCCCTGGACGCCCTGAACCAACTGGACGAGGTCTTCGCCGAACCGGCTCCCGAGGTCCTGGTGGGGGAGTTCGGGGCGTCGAGCATCGATCTTGCCGTCCGCTACTGGCACGAGCCATCGATCGACGACGAGTGGGCGTCGCGCGACCTTGCGGCCCGGGCCATCGCCAAGGCCTTCCGGGCCGAGGGCATCACCATTCCCTTCCCCCAGCGGGTGGTGCACCAGGCTCCCACCCCCGGCGGCGGACCACGAAGCTCGGCCTGATCGTCGCCCAGCGGAGGCAACGGCTCGTGCGCGATACTGACGGCCGGTAGACGGGAGCCGACGGCAAGGGGGAACCACCATGGCGACAGCACCGACGACGCAGCCGGGGCGCATCCGGCGCCGGTCGGTTCCAGGCCACATCGCCGCCCTGATCGTGGTCTCGGTGGCCCTCCTGGCCGCCTGTGGTTCCGGCCCGTCGGCCGATGCCGGGGACGACTTCACCGTGACCCTGGGCGAAGCCCCGGTCTTCGACGGGTGCGGGTCCGGGGGTGACGGCCTGAGCTACACCTGGACCATCGTGGGCGCCCCGACCGACATGGGCGACGACGTCGGCAAGGTCCTGCGCCAGTCGATCGGCGACTGCTCGTTCACCCTGGAATCGTCGATGATCGTGGACGACCTGGGCGAGTGGACGATCGAGCTTCTCGTCACCGACAGCGTCACCGAGGACCTCGACGAGGTGACCGTCACCGTGGTCGAGGGCTGAGCACCTCTATCGAAGACAGGAACCGGTCGACCTCGTCGCCGGGCAGGGCTCGCCGATAGTCGAAGTCGTCGCGGCACCGCTGGACCATGGCCTCGCCGATGATGTGGGAACCCTCGTAGTGGGGGAGGTCGGCCGGGCCGTGACCCTGCCGCTCCTCGGCATAGGCCACCTCGACCCGGACCGCCGACGTCTCACAGCGCGCATTGATCTCCTCGGCGATCTCCATCAGGTCGCGGTCGCGGGACACGATGACGATCACGTCGTAGACGTCGGTGAAGGCGGCGGCCACGGCGTCGAGCGACAAGGCCACATCGACCCCCTTCTCCCGGGCGCCCCGGTGGCGCACCACCCGGGCCTGGTGGCGATGCGGTCCGTCGTCGTCCCACGGAGGCGGCAGGCGGTCGTCGATCCGCCATTCCCAGTGGTAGCGGAGCGTCCGCTCGGTCACCGTGACGCCGGTGCGGCGCATGAGGTCGTGCCGCCGCTCGACCAGATCGTGCATGTCGGCGTTCTCGGACCGGTCGTGGATCCCCGAGTAGTAGCGGACGGCCGTCAGTTCCCGGCCGACGGCCAGCTCCCGCCCGAGGAGCAAGGGATGGACCCGGGTCCGGTAGCGCCGATGCACCGCCTTGAACAGATTCTGCCCGTCGATGAACACCCCTACCCGGTCCGTCATGGCGACCGAGGCTAGCGGTGGCCCGGCCGCCCGCTGTCGCCCGGGCCAGCTCCTGGTCCACGATGGCCGACCAGGAGAGGTGGTGTGGGGTGGACGATGAACGCGCTGGGACGGGGTCCGACCGGTGGGTGGTGGCTCTGGCGGCGGCGGCCGGCGCCTTCGGCTCCCTCGATTCGGCCCTCAACATCGCCTTCCCCGACCTGATCGAGGACCTCGGCCTCGCCGTGGTCGACCTCCGGTGGGTGGTGGTCAGCTTCGTGCTGTCCTACGGCGGGCTGTTGGTCGCGGCCGGTCGGCTCGGCGACCGCTTCGACCATCGGCGGGTCCTGATCGTGGGCGGGCTGGCGTCGATGGCGGCGCTGACGGCGTGCGCCGTCGCACCCGGCTACGGGCTGCTGCTCGGCGCCCGGGTGGCCCAGGGACTGGCCACCGCCCTGGTCATGGCCGGGGCCCCGGCCCTGCTGTCGACCACGGGCTCGGGGGCGACCCGTTCGGCAGCCGTGTTCCAGACGGCGGCCGGTGTGGGTCTGGCGGCGGGGCCGGTGTTGGGCGGGCCCCTGGTGGCCCTCGGCGGTTGGCGGGCCGTGTTCTGGTTCCGGGTCCCGGTGGCCGCCGCCATCGTGGCCCTCGGTCTGGTGGCCGCCAGCCGGAACCGACCCCGTCCGCCTCGGCCGGTCCCGCCCTCCGGTCGGCCCGGGACCGCGCCCCGGGGCCCGGGCCCGGCGGCCGCTGCGACCGGCGGGCCCGAGGCGGGTCGGTCGGCGGGCGGGACCGGTCATCGGGCGGTCCTGGTGGCGGCGGGCGCCCTCGCCGTGGCCGTGAACGGCTCGGTGTTCGTGATCTGGCTCCTGGTCCCGACGCTGCTGGTCGACGAACTCGGCACGCCGGTGTTCGTGGGGGGAGTGATCCTGGCCTGCTCCCCCCTCGCCACCGCGATCGCCTCGGCCGGTGCCGGTCGCTGGGTCGGCCGGAGGCCGCCGGCCACGGTGGCCACCGTCGGGATCCTGCTCATGGCCGTCGGACTGGTGGCCCTGGTTCCGGCGGGCGGGGTCGGCCCGTTGGCCGTGGCCGGTCCGGGGGCACTGGCGCTGGTGGCGGCCGCCCTGACGCTGTCCGGGTTCGGGTTGGGCCTGTTCGGCGTGCCCAACATGGCGGTGGTCATGCAGGTGCTGCCCCCGGACCGGCAGGGTACGGCCGGCGGGTTGTCGCTGATGATGCGGACCCTGGGCATCGTCCTCGGGGTCAACGGCGCCGGTCTCGTGTTCGGCTCCCTGGTCGACGGCGGTCGCAGCTTCGGGTCGGCCTTCCAGCTGACCATGGTCCTGGCCGCCGTGGTGGCCACGGTCGCCGCCGCCGCATCCCGACTGGCTCCCACGCCGCCGACCACGGCGGCCGCCGCAACGGAGCTGCCCGGTCGCTCAGGCGGGCAGCCGGACGTCGAGGAGGTGTAGGGCCTCCCGATCGGGGTCGGCCGCGGTCAGCGTCGCCGCCGAGCCGGGCGGCAGGGCGACCGACGAACCCTCGGTCAGTCGTTCCACCCGGTCCCCCTTCGCCCCGCCCGGGCGGTCGGGTTCGCGGCTGCTGCCGGCGTGGCGGCTGGGGACCGGGTCGGGGCCGAGGGTCAGGTCGCCGGAGCCGTCGAGTACGAACAGGAACCGGAACTCGCCGTCGTGGCCGACCGCCAGCGAGGCCCCCGGCGGGGCCCCGGGCCCGGGTCGGACCAGGTGCACCGCGGCCAGACCGGCGGTGGCCGCCGCCACCCCCGACTCCTGATGGACCCAATCGGCGGCACCCCCGGCCGGGGTCCACGGCGACGACGCCCGATGGCGTACGAACCGTTGCCCGCCGTAGGACCGGTCGGGTCGGCGGTCGGTGGTCGGGAGGGTCAGATCGTGGTCGAAGAGGGTGTCGTGCTCGGCCGGACACCCGATCTCCACCACCCGGGCCCCGGCCGAGGAGGCGAGCACCCGGTGGCGGATCCCGGGAGGCTGGAGCACCAGGTCACCCGGCTCCATCCGGAACGGCGGGCCCTGGTCCTCGTACACGACGTCGACCCACCCCCGGTGGCAGACGATGAGTTGCAACCGGATGTCGTGGTGGTGGACCCGATCGGGTACGGGCCCGCCGTCGCACACCTCGATGTGGGAGGCGATGAAACGGCCACCCCACCGGGAGGGGATCAGGTCCCGGTAGCGCATCCCGGCCCGGCCCGTCACCCAGACGCCGTCGGCGTCGGCGTGGCTCACGGCCAGGTCGGGGGCGGCATCGGGGACCGACAGCCGTCGGGGTGGGGTACGGATCACGGTCGAGCCGTCGGGGGCTCGCAGGGTGGGGCCCTCGCCCTCCACCACCAGCGTCACGGGCGTCGTCGGCCGGTTCCGGTCGAGCCGGAGTCGGATCCCGGGACCGGCCAGGACGGCCAACGACGGATCGTCGGCCGGGGTCAGGAGCAGGGGCCGAAAGCCCAGCTCGTCGACGAAGAACGCCATCGACCGGGCGAAGTCCGGACCCCCGATCACCACCTCCATGACGTCCTCACCGGCGCCGTCCCGGTCGACCTGGTCCATCGGGGCACCGTACCCCGCCCGGCGCCGTGGCTCGACCGGCCCGGGCCTCGGATCTAGGTTGGGCCCCCAGTTGGACCGGCGGTCCCGATCGGGGTCCGATCGCGTCCGCCGGCAGCCAGCCACGTCCGCCACCGTCGACCGACCCCACCAAGGAGCCAGCCATGGACATCGGCGTCATGATGTTTCCCACCGACACCTCGATCCAGCCCGTCCAGTTGGGCCGTGAGGCCGAGGACCGGGGATTCGCCTCCCTCTGGTTCCCCGAGCACAGCCACATCCCGTCCAGCCGTGTCACCCCGTGGGGCGGCCGGGACGGGGCACCACCCCTCCCATCCGAGTACTGGCGCAGCCACGACCAGTTCGTGGCCCTGGCCGCCGTCGCCGGCGCCACCGAGCGCATCAAGCTCGCCACCGGGATCACCCTGGTGGCCCAACGCGACCCGTTGTGGCTGGCCAAGGAGGTGGCCAGCCTCGACATGATCTCGGGCGGTCGGTTCATCTTCGGGATCGGCTACGGCTGGAACAAGGAGGAGATGGCCAACCACGGGCTGGCCTACACCGACCGGCGGGCCGTGCTGCGGGAGAACATCCTGCTGTGCAAGGCGGCCTGGGCCGACGACGAGTTCTCCTTCTCCGGCGATCACGTCAACGTCGACGCCAGCTGGTCGTGGCCCAAGCCGACCCAGCAGCCCCATCCACCGATCCTGCTCGGCGCCTACCCCGGCCCGCGCTCGTTGGCCGACCTGGTCGAGTTCTGCGACGGGTGGATGCCCATCCACGGCCGCTACGACGTCCTCGGCTCCCTCGACGCCATCAAGGAGGCCTGGGTGGCGGGCGGCCGAGACGAGGCCGACTTCATGTTCGGGGTCTTCGGTTGCCCGCCCGATCCCGAGGTGGTCGACGGCTACCGGGAGGCCGGTGCGGCCCACATCGCCTTCGGCCTGCCGCCCAACGACGCCGACGACATCCTCCCCCGCCTGGACAAGCTGGCCCAGCTACTCTGACCTCCGGCACCGGCCGGGGATCCGGCCCCGGCCGGCCCAGGAGGGAAACGTGAGCGAACCGCAGCCGGTCACGATCCGTCGGGCCACCGACGCCGATCTCGATCGGGTCATCGACCTGTGCGCCTCGGCCCTGGCGTGGGCCGAACCAGAACTCGATCGGCGCTTCTTCGTCTGGAAACACCGCGACAACCCCTTCGGCCCCTCGCCCGTCTGGGTGGCCGAGGAGGAGGGCCCGGAGGGTTCGACCATCGTGGCCGTGCGGGCCATGATGCGCTGGGCCCTGGAGGGGCCGGGGGCCGAACGGTGGTCGATGACCCGGGCCGTCGACACCGCCACCGCCCCCAGCCACCAGGGTCGGGGCCTGTTCTCCCGCCTGACCTTGACCGCGGTCGACGAGCTGACGGCCGAGGGGGCGTCGGCGGTGTTCAACACCCCCAACGACAAGAGCCGACCCGGGTACCTGAAGATGGGTTGGCAACTGCTGGGGAAGGTGCCGGTCTCGATCCAACCCCGCTCCCCCCGAGACCTGTGGACGATGCAGCGGTCCCGGACCGCGGCCCGCAAGTGGGGGGAACCGACCGAGGTCGGTCTCGATCCGGCGGAGGCCCTTTCCGACCCCGAGGCGGTGTCGGCCGCGCTCGATCGGCGGCCGGCTGCGGCCGCCCCCCGCACCGCCCTCAGCGTCGACTACCTGCGGTGGCGGACCGGGTTCGCGGAGTTGGCCTGCCGGGTCTGGCCCCTGGGGGCGACGATGGCGGACGGGTTCGTCGTCTTCCGCCTCCGTCGGCGGGGAGAACTGCTCCAGCTCAGCCTGCTCCACGTGGTGGCACCCGGCCGGTCGGTTGACCTGGCCCGGGCCGTCCGTCACCTGCTGGGTGCGACCGGGGCCCAGGTCGTGCTCGGAACCGGACGGGCCCTCGGGCCCGGGTCGGGCATGGTTGCCGTGAGCCCGATCGGGCCCCAGCTCACGTGGCGCCCGCTGGCCCGGTCCACGGTCCCCCGCCGAGGCGATCTCGACCTCGACCTGGGCACCATCGAGTTGTTCTGACCCGGTCGGGTCGGGCGGGAGTCGGCGGCCCCGGTCGACGATCGGCTGACGCCGCCGGACCGAGGCCGCCGGACCGGCTCAGTCCCGCTGGGTGCCGACCTTGAGGTCCTTGAACGGCACGTCCCGGTCGACGCTGATGTCGCGGGGCAGACCGAGGACCCGGTCGCCGATGATGTTCTTCTGGATCTCGTCGGTGCCACCGGCGATGTTGGACGAGAAGCTCCGCAGGGTGAGCTGGCTGAGCCGGTCGCCCTTGTCGTCGCCCTCGATCCAGGCCCCTCCGGCCGGACCGGCGAGGTTCATCATGACGCTGCGGGTCATGCGGGCGATCTTGGCTCCGTGGAGCTTGCCCAACGAGCCGCCGGGGCCCGGGGTCTTGCCCGCCTGGAGTTCGGCCCGGGTCCGCATCGACACCAGGCTCTTGGTCGTCTCCTCGCTGTAGATCCGCATCAGTTCCTGGCGGGTGACGTCGTCGTCGAGGCGGCCGTTGGCCCGGGCCGTCTTGATCAGCATGTCGGAGGTCGGGGTCTTGATGCCCGACGACGAGCCGGTCCCGATGGCCACCCGCTCGTACATGAGCATGGCCGTGGCCAGCCGCCACCCGGCGTTCAGTTCGCCGATCAGGGCGTCGCGGGGCAGGCGGACGTCGGTGAAGAAGATCTCGTTGAAGTGGATGCCGCCGTCGATCTGGTTGATGGCCCGCTTCTCGACGCCGGGGGCGTTCATGTCGATGATGAACATCGAGATCCCGGCGTGCTTGGGCACGTCGGGATCGGTGCGGGCGATGACGATCCCGTAGTCCGACACGTGGGCCAGGGTGGTCCAGACCTTCTGGCCGTTGATCGTCCACTCGTCGCCGTCGAGGACGGCCCTGGTCTGCAGGCTGGCCACGTCCGACCCGGCCCCCGGCTCGGAGAACATCTGGCACCACACGGTGCGCCCGGCGATGGCGTCGGGGAGGTAGGCCGCCTTCTGCTCGTGGGTGCCGTACTCGGCCAGCATCGGTACGCACATGCCGTGGCTGATGGTCAGCTGGCCGGTCATGTCGTTGTGCTTGGCGTACTCCTCGCGCCAGATCCGGTCGTAGCTCTTGGGGAGACCTTGGCCCCCGTACTCGGCCGGGTAGGTGATGCCGGCCAGCCCGGCGTCTGCCACCTTCTGCTGGAACGCCTTGTTGGCCTCCAGTTCGTTGGCGCTGCGGGGGTCGGGGGTCTCGAAGTGGAGCCCGGTGGCGTGCTCGGTGAGGAAGGCCTGGCAACGGGCCCGGAACTCGTCCTCGGTCTCGGTCGGGGCCGATGCCGTGTCGGTCGTCGTCATGCCTCTACAACTAGCGCATTCGGGGCGCTCGGCACGAAGCGGCGGCCGTACTGGGGCCGGCCCTGCGTCCGCCGCCCGACCGGGCCCGGATCCCGCACCCGGTCATCGGGGCTACAGTGGCGCCCACAACCGATCCCGGTTCGGGAACGAAGTCCGGTGCATTCCGGCACTGTCCCGCAACGGTAAGGCCACGATCGCTCCGGCGGTCCGTGGACGAGTCCGGTCAATCCCGACCCGGGTAACGAACCCACACCTCGAGGAAGGTGGCGTTCGTCCGCCGGAGCCCTTCCGTCGGCGAGCACCGTAGACCTCGACCGGAAGGAGCACCCGATGATCAAACGTCTTCTTGCACCCGCGCTGTTGCTGGTGCTGGCCCTCGTCGCCTCCGGCTGCGGCGGCTCCGACGACGAGGCCACGGAGGCCGAACAGACCGAAGAGACCGAGAACGTCGCCGGTCCCAGCGACGACGCGACCGACGACGACGACGCGACCGACGACGACGGGGCGACCGACGACGACGCGACCGACGACGATGCCGCCTTCCCGGTGACGGTGGCCCACGGAGCGGGCGAGATCACCCTCGACGCTCGTCCGGTGCGCATCGTCTCGTTGTCGCCCACGTCGACCGAGATGCTGTTCGCCATCGGGGCCGGTGACCAGGTGGTGGCGGTCGACGACCAGTCCAACCACCCGGCCGAAGCCCCCATGACCGAGCTCTCGGGCTTCAACGTCAACCTGGAGGCCATCCTCTCCTACGAGCCCGACCTGGTGGTTCACAGCTTCCTGCCCGAGGACGTCGAGGCCGGCCTGGCTGCGGCCGAGGTGCCGTCGATGAGCCACTTCGCCGCCACCTCGCTCGGCGACGTCTACACCCAGATCGAGCAGTTGGGCGCCGCCACCGGCAACGTGGGCGGAGCGGCCGAGCTGGTGGCGACGATGACCTCCGACATCGACGCCATCGTGGCCGAGGTCCCCGAGCGGGAGTCCCCCCTGACCTACTACCACGAGCTGGACGACACCCTGTTCTCGGTCACCTCCTCGACCTTCGTCGGCAGCCTGTACACCCTGGCCGGGTTCGAGAACGTGGCCGACCCGGCCGACGAGGCCGGCGGCGGGTACCCCCAGCTCTCGGCCGAGTTCCTGGTCGACGCCGACCCCGACGTGATCTTCCTGGCCGACACGAAGTGCTGTGCCCAGGACGCCGACACCGTGGCCGCCCGACCGGGCTGGGGTGACCTCAGCGCCGTCCAGAACGGCAACATCATCGAACTCGATGATGACGTGGCCTCTCGCTGGGGCCCGCGGGTCGTCGAGCTGCTCAGGGTCCTGGTCGATGCCGGCGCCGGGATCCAGGTCGCTGCGGGCTGACCCGGCCCTGCGCCAGGGGCCCGGCCCGGTGTCGGCGGCCGCTCCAGCAGCGACCCCGGCCGCCGATCCGGCGACCCGCGGCGAGACCCCGTCCCCGTCGGGGGGCGGGGTCCCGGCCGTCGTCGGCCAAGCCCGGCTCGGCCCGGGTTGGGCCGCGGCCGGGGTCGGCGCCGTCGTGGTGGCCGCCCTGGTCGGGGTCATGGTCGGTCCGGTGTTCCTGCGGCCCGATCGGATCGTGGCCGAGCTGGTCGACGGGTTGCCCCTGGTCTCGGTCGACTCCGGCCTGTCGGCGGCCCACCGCACCATCATTTGGGACATCCGCCTGCCCCGCGTCGTGCTGGGCCTGGTCGTCGGGGCGCTCCTGGCCACCGCCGGCGCCTCCTACCAGGGTGTGTTCCGCAACCCGCTGGCCGATCCGTACCTGCTCGGGGTGGCGGCCGGTGCCGGGCTGGGGGCAACCCTGGTCATCGTCGGCGGCGGGGCCGGTGACGCCGGGGGCGGTCTCGGTCCGGGTCTGATCCCGGTGGCCGCCTTCGCCGGGGCCCTGGCCGCCGTGGTGCTCACCCTGGCCGTGGGCGGCGGCCTGGGCCGCTCGACGTCGACGGCGAGCCTGTTGTTGGCCGGGGTGGCCGTCGCCTCGTTCTTCACCGCGGTCCAGACCTACGTCCAGCAGCGCGATCCGGCCGCCCTGCGGCAGGTCTACGCCTGGATCCTGGGCCGGCTCAGCACCGGAGGCTGGTCCGACGTGACCCTCCTCCTGCCCTACGCCGCGGTGTCGCTGGCCGTGTTGTTGGCGCTGCGGGGCCCCATCGACGTGCTCGCCGTGGGCGAGGACGAGGCCCGCTCGTTGGGCCTGCGCCCCGAGCGGATCCGGTGGGTCGTCATCGTGGCCGCCTCCCTGGCCGCGGCCTCGGCCGTCGCCGTCAGCGGATTGATCAGTTTCGTCGGCCTCATCGTCCCGCACGCCGTGCGGATGGCGGCCGGGGTCTCCAATCGCCGGGTCCTGCCCCTGTCGGTCCTGTTCGGTGGCGCCTTCCTGGCCCTGACCGACGTCCTGGCCCGAACCCTGCAATCGCCGGCCGAGATCCCCATCGGGGTGGTGACCGCCTTCTTCGGTGCCCCCTTCTTCCTGCTCATCCTCCACCGCACCACGCGGAGCGGGTTGTGATCGCCGGCCTCGGCCGCCGGCCGACCCCCGCCGCCACCTCGGCACCGGGGTCGGCGCCCACCGACGTCGCCCTGCGGTTGGTTGGACTGACGGTGCGGTTGGGTCGGCGGACCGTGGTCGACGGGGTGGACCTGCAGGTCGAGACCGGGTCGTGGACGTCGATCATCGGCCCCAACGGGGCGGGCAAGACGTCGCTGCTCCGGGCGGTGGCCGGGCTCGCCCCGTCCACCGGCACCATCGAGCTGGCCGGCCGGGACGGCCGGGCCCTGGGGCCCCGGCCGCGGGCCAGGCTGGTGGCCCTCGTCCCCCAGCAACCGCTGGTGCCGCCCGGCGTCACGGTGGTCGACTACGTCGTGTTGGGTCGCACCCCCCACCTGGGCCTCGGCCTCAACGCCGGTCGTCACGACCTGGAGATCGTGGCCGGGGTCCTGGCCGACCTCGGCCTCACCGCGTTCGCCCGCCGCCCCGTCGACCAGCTCTCCGGGGGCGAGCGGCAACGGGTGGTGGTGGCCCGCGCCCTGGCCCAGGAGGCGTCGGTGCTGCTGCTGGATGAGCCGACGACGGCCCTCGACCTGGGACGCCAGCAGGACGTGCTGGAACTGATCGACCGGCTGCGCCGGGACCGGGGCCTGACCGTCGTGTCGACCCTGCACGACGTGGGTGTGGCCGGCCAGTACAGCGACCACCTGATGCTCCTGGTCGAAGGCCGGGTCCAGGCGGCGGGTACCCCGGGCGAGGTGCTCCAACCCGACCGGTTGTCGGCCGTCTACGGGGCCGAGGTCGCCGTGGTCGACGACGGCGACGGCTGGGTGGTGATCCCCCGGCGACCCCGCCGCCACCCTCTCGACGGGCTCCCGCCGGGGGCCAAGGGCTAGGTTCCGACCATGCAACCGGTCGGGGTCGCCGTCGTCGGCAGAGGTCTGGTGGGATCGGCGGCCGCCCGCCACCTGGCCGAGGCCGGGGTGTCGGTCGCCCTGATCGGCCCCGACGAGCCGGCTCGGCGGGCCGCGGCCCCCGGGCCCTTCTCCAGCCATGGCGACGAGGGCCGCATCACCCGCATCGGTGACGCCGACGCGCCGTGGGGCGTCCTGGCCGCCCGATCGATCGCCCGCTACCCCGACATCGAGGCCCGCTCCGGCATCAGGTTCCACCACGGGGCCGGTCTGGTGGCGGCCACGCCCCGGGCCGAAGCCTGGCTCGCCGCCGCCCGCCACTCCGGGGCTCCCCTCACCGTGATCGAACCCGGGCGGGTGCGGTCCGAGACCGGCATCCACCTCGACGCCGCCGCCCTCCAGGGGGTGCCCGTCCTCCACGAACCGGGCCCGGCGGGCCACATCAACCCCCGGCGGCTGGTGGCGGCCCAAACCGCCCTGACCCGGGCCTCGGGCGGCCTGGTGGTGAACGAGGCCGCCACCGCCCTCCGACCCCGCCCCGGAGGCGGGTACGTGGTGGCCGGGCCGTGGGGGGAGCTGGCGGCCGATCGGGTGTTGGTCGCCACCGGGGCCTTTGGTGGCGACCTCGTCGGCCATCGCATCGAGTTGCAGCGCAACCCGAGAACGGTCGCCCTCATCGAACTGGACGACGCCCCCCACGCACCACCGCTGCCCAGCCTGATCCTCCGTCCTGCTCCCGATGACCGCATCGAGGGCTTCTACTGGGTGCCGCCCGTCCGCTACCCCGACGGTCGCCTCCGGCTCAAGATCGGGGGCAACCTGATCGGGGCCGGCCCCCTGACCGAGGCCGAGTTGGGTCCCTGGTTCCGGTCCGGGGGCGATCCGGTCGAGGTCGAGGCACTGGTGGCGTGCGCCCGGGCCCTGCTCCCCGATCGGCGGGTGGTGTCGATCGACGCCTCGCCCTGCGTCGTCACCGCCACCCCCACCGGCTATCCGGCCATCGGTTGGCTCGACGAAGGCCTGGCCGTGGCCCTCGGGGGCAACGGCTCGGCCGCCAAGTCGTCCGACGAGCTGGGCCGCCTGGCCGCCGCCGTGGTCGGTGGCCGATCGGTGGCGGACGAACCCGACGAGGACCGGGCCCCCGGCCCCGCCTCGCACGCCGCCCCACACGACGGGTGGCTCCCGGACCTGGAGGCCGAACTGTTCGACCCGGCCCGGTCGATGATGGCGGCCGACGGCCCGGCGCCCGGAGCCCGCCGGTGACCGGCCCCGGACCGGAGCTCGTCTCCCCCGAGCCGGTGGCGGGCGTCGGCGACGACGCACCGCTGTCGGCGGCCCAGGTCGACCGGTGGCGGTCGGCGGGATTCGTCCTGGTCGACGGCTTGGTACCGGCGGCCCTGGTCGAGGGGGTGTCCGCCTTCGGGGCCGAGCGCTTCCCGGCCCCCGGGACCGAGGACGCGGCCCGGTTCCGGACCTTCGGAAGCGCCGTGGTCTTTCCCACCCTCGATCCCTCCTTCGACGCCCTGACCCTGGATCGGCGGTTGCTGTCGGCCGTCGCCCAGCTCCTGGGCCGTCGGGTGGCCGACCTGCGGTTGACCCAGAGCGACCTGTGGCCCAAGTACGGGCGGCCCCCCGGTTCGGGGGCACCGACCGGGCGCGACAACGACGACCAGCGGATCCACGTCGACTACCCCAACCACACCCTCACCCACCCCACCCCGTGGCACCGGCCGGTGGCGGTCGAGATCATCGTCTACTTCAGCGACCGTGGTGACGGCGGCGGTTCGACCGCCGTCGTACCCCGCCGGGGAGACGACGATCCCCTCTACCCGTGGCCCCTGGTGGCCTCGCCCGGCATCGGCGATCTGCCCTGGATCAACGACCGACCCTCGGCCGAGGCCTACCTGGCCGAGCACCGGCCCGACCTTGCCGAGTTTCGGGCCGACCTGTACCGCCGCGAGGTCCACACCGATCACCGACCCGGCACCGTCCTCCTCTACCGGCACGACACCTGGCATCGGGGCACCCCGCTCCGGCCCGGGGCCTTCCGCCTGGCCCAGAACCTCACCTTCCGGACGGTCGAGGCCGAGTGGATCCACACCCTGCACCGGGGCTGGTCGTGGTCGATGTACCGCCCCGATCAGCCCTTCGAACGGTTCGTGGCCGCCCTCGACCCCGACCGGCGGGCGGTGCTCGGGTTCCCGCCGCCCGGGGACGGCTACTGGTGCGAGGCCACGGTCGAGGCGGCCGAGGCCCGCTACGGCCCCTTCGGGTTCGACGCCGGCCCGTATCGGGCGGCGCTGACCGAGGGCGGTTGACGGGCGGGCGGCCTCGGTCTCAGTCGAGGGCGGCCCGGACCGCCAACACCAGCTCCACGAACCGGGCTCGCTGATCCGGGTCGAGCGCCTCGTAGGCGGGGGCGCAGATCACGTCGGTGAGTTCCTCGGCGCGGCGCCGCGCCTCGGGATCGGGGTCGGGGTAGGGCTCGGTCCAACCGAAGGTGGCGGCCCACCGGGCCCCGCCTCGGACCGGGTCATCGGTCGACATGATCGAGCCCAGGGGCCCGAGACCGACGGCGTGGACGGCGCTCAGGTGGGCCCCGCCCCGCAGCTCCCGCAAGGTGTTGAGCCGGACCGTGACCCGACCCGCCCCGTCGTCGGGGAGGGGCAGACGACGCCAGCCAGCAAACAGCGCCCCGATCGACGGCTGGGCCGCATCGGCCACCAGGGCCGTCAACCGGTCCAACTCGTCCAGGTCGTGCTCGGGCATGTGGGCCAGGGTCCGCCGACCCCACTCGGCCGCCGCCTCGGCGTAGGCCCCGGCGGCGTCGGCGGCCGACAGTCCGGCCGGGCGGTTCTCCCACTCGGTGGTGATCTGGGCCGGGTCCATGAAGCCGATGGCGGCGGCGGCCACATCGGGGCCGACCTCGCCCAGGGCGCCGGCTCGGCCGTTGACCCAGAAACCGAAGGGGGTGGTGAAACCCAGCGCCCGGGCCCGCTCGGCGGTGGCGGGGTCGGCCATCCAGCCCCGGCCGTACTCCAGGATGGGGCGGGCGGTGCGTTGGGCGACGTCGAGAGGGGTCACGGCCGGGACCCTACCGTCCGGCCCATGCGGCGTCGACTCGGGTCGGCTCGGTCCCGAATTCGGGCCCGGAGGGGGTCGGGTTACCCTGAGTGGCCGGCCTCCGACCCTCGGCGGCCACGGCAACAGCACCATGTCCACCTACGAATCCACCAGCCGCTGGCAGCGCAAGGGGGAGCAGGCCCGGAGCCGCCTCACCCAGGACGCCATCCTCGACGCGGCCGAACTGCTCTTCGGCCGCCACGGGATCGACGCCACCTCGGTCACCGATGTGGCGGCCCAGGCCGGCCGGTCGATCGGTTCGCTCTACCACCACTTCGACAACAAGGAGATGCTGGTGGCGGCGGTGGTCGACCGGATCATCGTCGACCTCGAGGCGGCCCTGGAGCCCGGGATCGACCGCCATCGGTGGCAGGGGGAGTCGATCACCGGGGTCGTCACCCGGTTCGTGTCCTCCTCGCTGGCCCACAGCCGTCATCGGCCGGGCTACAAGCGGATCGTCCTCGAAGCGTCGCTGACCGACGCCGAGACCCGGAGCCGATACCGCCGGTTCCGTGAGCAGTTCAAGGCCGGGCTGGTCGAGTTCATCCTGGTCAACCGGGACCGGATCGGCCACCCCGACCCGGAGTTGGCCGTCGGGTTCGTCGTCGACCAGATCTCGGCCATGCTGGCCGCTCGCCTCGACGCCGACTTCACCCCCAATCGGCTCGAGGCCGAGTCCGACGAGCGGTTCCTGGCCGAGGTGCTGGCCTCGGTCACCGGGTATCTGCGGTTGCCCGACGGGGCCTGACCGCCGGCTCCGGTCCGCACCGACCAGGGCCGTCGAACGTCCTGCCCCGGCGCGCTCGGCGAGTCGGCCCGTCTGGACCTGATCGAATCGACTCTCTACCGTGAGTTCGGCGTAGGGAGCCGGGGCCGTTCGAGGGGCCGGGGCCGCTCGTCGGCCGTCTCGGGCCGGTCCGTCGGAAGCGGTGGGCCGGGTCGGCATCAGGCTCGCCCAACGGCGGGAGGGTCGATCATGAGCGAGCACGGGTACGGGGGTTGGCAACAGCCGGGGGCGGGTGGGTACGCGCCGCCCGGTCAACCCCAGGGGGTCGGCCACCACCCGCCGACCGTGCCGCCTCCAGGGGGCCATGGGGCCCCTCCGCTCCAGGCGCCCGGTCCCGGTCGGTACGTGCCGCCGGTCCAGTTCGGCGCAGGGGGTGGTGGCTTCCCGGGCCCTGGCGGCCCCGTGCAGCCAGAGCGGCGCGGTACCTCGCGTGTTGCCGTCATCGCCTTCGTGGTCGGCGTCGTCGGCTTCGTCTTTCCCTTCATGGGCGGCGCCGTGGCCATCATCCTGGGGCTGGTGGCGGCCATCCGGATCTCGGGGTCGAATGGCCGCCGTACCGGCATGGGTTTCGCCGTCGCCGGTCTGGTGCTCGGCGCCCTCAGCATCGTCGGTTGGGCCCTGCTCCTCACCAGCGACGGGTTCCAGGAGGGTTTCGAGGCCGGGATCGACGATCTGGCCACCTCCAACATCCTGACCGTGGGCGACTGCCTCGACGTCCCGGTGGGCGACTCCGATCGCTTCTCCGTCTCCGAGTCCGATGTCGTCCCCTGCGCAGGCCCCCACGCCGCCGAGTTCATCGGCACCTTCGAGGTGCCCTACGCCGACGACGCCCCCTACCCGGGCGAGGACGAGTTGTTCCTCGAAGCCTTCGGCGACTGCGTCGACCTCTTCGCCGACTACACCGGCACCGACTTCGGCCAACGGCTGGAGCTCGACGTCCTGACCGCGTACCCCCAGTCGTTGGGGTGGCGGGTGTTCGGCGACCGGGAGGTGGCGTGCTACATCACCTCCGCCGACGGCGGCCCGCTCACCGGTTCGGCCCGCGGCTGAGCCCCCGGCCCGGGCTTCGCCCCTGCTCGATCGGTGGGGTCAGCTCGGAGGTCGGTCGATGACCGGCGTCGCCTCGGACCAGTGGTCGGGCCGGATGCCGAAGGCCTCGATCATTCGCTGCCAGCCCGAGGCCACGGCCAGCGCCGACCCCAACTCCAGGATCTGGCCTTCGGTGAAGTGTTCCGACAACTCGGCCATCAGCTCGGGGGAGACGGCGGGTTTGCCGTGCTCGGTCAACACGTCGGCCAACTTGAGTGCCGCCACCTGGGCCGGCGGAAGGACCTCGATCCCGCTCAGGTCCCCGCAGGCTTCGACGGCCTCTTCCTCGGTCAGTCCCTTGCGCATCAACGATGCGCTCCGAGCGAGGCTTCAATGGACGCACTGGTTGCGGGCCGCCAACCGGATCCGACACAGCTCGACCAGCTTCGGATCGAGGCTGGAGGCGTCGGTGTAGATGAAGCCGACCCAGTTGAGGAACTGGTTGAGGACCTCCGGTTCCCGGGCCAGGGTGAGGAAGAGGTTGTCGTCGGTGTAGGCCTTGTCGAACCAGACGTCGAGACGGTGTCGGGCCTCGTCGCTCAGCTCGGCCGGGTCGGCCTTGGGCAGCAGTCCGTGCTCGTTCGCCATGCCCGGACGCTAACACCGAGCCCACCGCCGGTTCGAGGCCGGGTTCGAGGCCGGTTCGAGGCTCGTAGGTGGCCGTACCGGACGTTCGAACCGGTGCCGGGCCAGGACCTACGATGCCGCCATGTCCGTGCTGACCACCTCCATCGACGACGGCGTCGCCGTTGTCACCCTGAACCGGCCCGAGGCCCGCAACGCCCTGAATCCCGAGCTGATCGTGGCTTTGGCCGGGACATGGCGGGCCCTGGCCGCCGATGAGCAGGTTCGGGTCGTGGTGGTCACCGGGGCCGAGGGGTCCACGTTCTGCTCCGGGTTCGATCTCGGAACCACCATCCCCCTGATGACCGGGGCCCGGGAACCGGCCGACGACCACGAGCGGACGGTGGCCGACGATCTGGGCCTCCTCGGGGTGGCCACCCTGCGCGACGTCGACCTGGGCAAGCCCCTGGTGGCTGCGGCCAACGGGCACGCCATCGCCGGCGGCATGGAACTGCTCCTGGCCGCCGACCTGCGAGTGGTGGCCACCGGGGTGAAGCTCGGGTTGTCGGAGGTGGCCCTCGGCCTCATCCCGGCCATGGGCGGGACGGCCAGGCTCGGTCGGCACGTGCCGTCGGCGGTGGCGATGGAGTTGCTGTTGACCGGCGCCCCCATGGTCAGCGACGAGTTCGTCGCCCATGGCCTGGTCAACCGGCTGGTCCCGGCGGACGACGTGCTCGACGTGGCCCTCGACCTGGCCCGGCGGGTGGCGTCCAACGCACCGCTGGCGGTCCAGGCCGCCCGCCACGTGATCCGCCGCTCGGGCGACCTCACCGACCAGGAGGCCCTCGACCTGGAGGCCGAGCGGAGCGCCGCCCTGGCGGGAACCGAGGACGCCCGCGAGGGCCCTCGGGCCTTCCTGGAGAAGCGGCGGCCGGTGTTCCGGGGTCGCTGACCGAACCGGCCACGTCGACCCCGGAACCGGGGTCCGGCTACTCCAGGTTCAGGGCCGGGCCGACGACCTGCAGGGCGTCGTAGCCGTAGGCGAAGAAGCCGAACATGACCAGGCTGGCTCCGCAGATGGCCAGGTTCTTCATGAACTGCGACATCTCCCACTGCTGCCGCTCGCCCTCGTCCTCCCAGAACCGGTGCATGGTCCCGTTGAAGACCAGCATCAGCACGGCGATGCCGAGGAAGGCCAGGTCGGTCCAGATCCCCAACAGCACGCCCAGCCCGCCGGCCAGCAGGACCACGCCGCTGATCCGGGCCATCAGCGCCGGTGACGGCAGGCCCCGGTCGGCGGCCGCTTCGGCCGTGGCCGCGGTCTGGGCCAGGTGCCCCACCCCCGAGCCGACGAACAACAGTGAAAACACGATGCGCCCGATGAGCACGATGACGTCCATTACCCTCTCCCCTTCGGTTGTCCAAGGATGGGGCGGACGCTAGCGGGGCCGGGCCCTCGGTGCCGGGGAACCGCCGATCGGACGGCTGCCGTCTAACCTGGCGGGCTCGGAGGGAGGCCCACGGTCGATGGTCAGCGCCAACCGGTTGGCGGAGCAACGATGGCAGGGCGTGCGGCGGCTCGGTCGCCACGAGTGGGAACGGGTGGGGTACGAGGGTCCCCTCACCCTCCACCGGCTGGAGGTCCGGTTCGTGCTCGGTTGGTGGCGGCCGACCCGGACCTACGGCGTCCTCCACTCCCGCAACGGCGTGGTGTGGAGTGGCTCCCGCCGGGAGCTGCGTCGCCTGGGGGTCGACGTCGCCCCGCCGTCCCGAGCGGACGACCCCGAGCGGTGACCCTGAGTGGACCCTGAGAACCGAGGGTCCGGACCCCGAGCCCGGTGAGGGCACGCCCAGGGGCCGACCAGGGTGGCCCCCGGATTCGCCGGGCCGTGGATTGATCGACGCTGTCGGTGTCGCATCCACGAACCAAGGAACGAACCGATGACTGCCGTACTCGCCGAGACCGCCACCAACCCGCCGCCCCTGGCCGGCGTCGCCGTCAGCATCCGCCGGGCGACCAAGGTCTACCGGACCGGTGACGCCGAGGTCCACGCCCTGGCCGGGGTCGACGTCGACTTCGCCGCCGGGGCCTTCACCGCCATCATGGGCCCGTCCGGCTCGGGCAAGTCGACCCTGATGCACTGCGCCGCCGGACTCGACGACCTCACCGACGGCCGAGTCCTCATCGACGGGCTCGACATCAGCACGCTGTCGGAGAAGCAGCGCACCATCATCCGCCGGGAGCGCATCGGCTTCGTGTTCCAGGCCTTCAACCTGATCCCCACGCTGACCACGCTCGAGAACATCACCCTCCCCATCCGCCTCGGCGGCGACCGCCCCGACATGGAGTGGGTGAACCGGATCGTCGAGATCGTGGGTCTGGGCGACCGACTGGGCCACCGACCCGACGAGCTGTCGGGCGGTCAGCGCCAGCGGGTGGCCGTGGCCCGGGCCCTGGCCAGCCGGCCCAAGGTCATCTTCGCCGACGAGCCGACCGGGAATCTCGATTCCCGTACCGGGGGCGACATCCTCCGCTTCCTCCAGTCGGTCGTGGCCGAGATGGGCCAGACCATCGTGATGGTCACCCACGATCCGGTGGCCGCGGCCCACGCCGATCGGGTGGTGTTCCTGGCCGACGGCCGCATCACCGACGAGATGTACAACCCCGACGCCGACGCCGTGCTCGACCACATGAAGCGAATGGGGGCCTGAGATGCTGCAGCTCACGTTCCGAAACCTGCGGGCCAACAAGCTCCGGCTCGCCCTCACCACCGTGGCCGTCGTCCTCGGTGTCAGCTTCGTCGTCTCCTCCTTCGTCCTCACCGACGGCCTCCGACAGAGCTTCGGCTCGTTGTCGGAGGAGATCGTGGGTGCCACCGACCTCGAGGTCCGTCCCGCCGCCGACTTCGGCAACCCGACCCCGTTCCCGGCCGAGGTGGCCGAAACGGTGGCCGCCACCGAAGGGGTTGACCGCGCCGCCGGGCAGCTGGTGGGCGACAACGTCAAGCCGGTCCGGGCCGACGGCACGGTGCTCGACGGGTCGGGCGCGCCCCTGTTCGGGTTCTCCTGGGTCGACGACCCGGGCCTGTCGACCTTCACCGTGGTCGAAGGCCGGGCCCCCGAGGCCGGTATGGAGTTCACCATGGACCTGACCACGGCGACCGACGAGGGCTTCGTGGTGGGCGAGACCTACGAGGTCGTCACCGTCACCGGGACCCACGAACTCACCCTGGTGGGCGTGACCCGCTTCGGGGCCGAGAACCAGACCCTGGGTGCCACGCTGACCCAGTACCCCCGGGAGACGGCCGAGCTCCTGCTCGACAAGGCCGGACTGTACGACACCGTGCTGGTGGCCCTCGACGACGGGGTCGACAGCGACGCCGTGGTCGACCGGCTGGAGGCGGCCCTGCCCGGCACCGTGCAGGTGCTCGACCGGGAGGCCCTGATCGACGACACCCAGGCCGGTTTCGACCAGGGCATCTCGATCCTCAACAACATCCTGCTCGGCTTCGCCCTGGTGTCGCTGTTCGTGTCGATCTTCATCATCGCCAACACCTTCGCCATCGTGTTCGGGCAGCGGACCCGGGACCTGGCCATGCTTCGGGCCATCGGGGCCAGCGTGGGTCAGGTCCGGGCCTCGACCCTGGGCGAGGCGGCGGTGCTGGGCGTCGTCGCCTCGGTGCTCGGCATCGGGGGCGGTGTGCTGCTGGCCGTGGGCCTCACCGGGCTGTTCGCCCTGCTCGGGGCCGAGCTGCCCGACGCTCCGCTGGTGGTGTCGACCCGAACCACCGTCGTCGCCCTCACCGTGGGCGTGGGCGTGACGGTCCTGTCGGCCATCGGTCCGGCCCGTCGGGCGTCCCGGGTGGCGCCGATGGCGGCCATCAACGGGGCGGCCGACCGGCCCACCGGCGTCAGCGCCCGCCGCACCACGATCGGTGTGGTGATCGCCCTTGGTGGTGCCGCCCTCGGCGGCTTCGGCCTGTTCGGCGATGCCGGCTCGGTGGCCGGAGTGCTGGCCGCCATCGGCTTCGGTTCGGTCGCCGTGTTCCTCGGGGTGATGCTGGCCGGCTCGGCCATCACCAACCCGGTGCTGAGCGTGGTCGGGCGCCCCATCCGCTGGCTGGGGACGGCCGGTGTGCTCTCCAACCAGAACGCCACCCGCAACCCGGGCCGGACGACGGCCACCGCCGCCTCGCTCATGGTGGGCCTGACCCTGGTCACCATGGCCCTGGTGGTGGGGGAGTCGTTCAAGCAGGGGGTGGGCGACACCCTGGCCTCCACCGTCCGGGCCGACTACATCACCAGCTCCGACACGTCGATCAGCCCCACCTTCGTCGAGCAGGTCTCGGCCCTCGACGAGTTCGACGAGGTTGCCGGCTACCGCTACACCGAGGCCCGCTTCGACGGCGAGGTCCGGGGCGTGATCGGGACCGACATCGAGGCCACGGCGGAGCTGTTCAACCTCGATGTGGTCGACGGTCGGCCGAGCAACGACGGCGGATCGGTCCTGGTGTACGAGGCCGAGGCTGAAGCCGAAGGTCTGGCCGTGGGCGATACGGTCGCCGTCGAGTTCCCGGGCGGGACAACCGAGGACCTGACCGTGGCCGCCATCTTCGCCGACCCGATCATCCTGGAGGAGCCCTACGTCGT
The DNA here is from genome assembly GCA_965263455.1 of Acidimicrobiales bacterium. Lineage (GTDB taxonomy): Bacteria > Actinomycetota > Acidimicrobiia > Acidimicrobiales > SZUA-35 > CADEDH01. The sequence goes on along the minus strand of CBDHHN010000004.1, from coordinate 2,067,013 downwards.
GTCGCTGGCCGACTGGAACGAGCGCTTCGGTCCCGCCCCGGACAACTGGGCGGCGGCCAAGGTGGCCGACGGCGTCGATCCCGATGCGGCCCAGGCCGCCCTCAACCCGGTGTTGGACGAGTTCACCGACGTCCGCTTCGAGCAACGGGATGCCTTCCAGGAGTCGCTGGAGTCCGAGGTCGACTCGCTGCTGGTGGTGGTCAACGCCATGCTCGTCCTGGCCCTGTTCATCGCCCTCATCGGGATCGCCAACACCCTGGCCCTGTCGGTGGTGGAGCGGACCCGGGAGATCGGCCTGCTGCGGGCCGTGGGCATGACCCGGCGCCAGTCACGGCGCATGATCCGGTGGGAGGCGGTCCAGATCGCCCTGTTCGGGTCGTTGCTCGGGGTGGCCCTCGGTATCGGCTTCGGCACGGCGGCGGTGGCCGCCCTGCCCGAGGACTTCATCGGCACCCTGGCCATTCCCACCACCCGCATCGTCATCCTCGTGGCGGCCTGCGCCCTCGCCGGCCTCGTGGCCGCCGCCTTCCCCGCTCGTCGAGCCTCCCGGCTCGACGTGTTGGAGGCGATCGCCATGTGATGCGACGTGGCCATCGCCGTCCCTCCCCGGGCCCCCACCCTTCTCCGCCGGGTGGGGGCCCGGACGCGTTCTGGGTAAATGTTCACGTCAGCAAACAGCTAGTCAAAGTTTGAATCCGTACCAGGTGTATCCATTAAACGAATAAGGCCCTAGTCAGAAGCACCCATTCAAAAAAAAACTGGCGCTGCTACGTTCCTGCCTATGAATAGGCGGGCAGGTTTTTGGGGTCGGATCTTGCGTTCCCTCGTGGCGGTTGGGGTCCTCTTGGGAGTCACAGTGGGGGCTGGGGCGCCGGCCCAGCCCGCTGTGACCGTCGAGGTCGACGGTTCGGTGGTCGTCGTTGTGGGCCGCGGCTCGCGACCGGTCTCAGGAGATCAGGCTCTTATTGATCGGATGGAAGGTCGAGGACTCACGGTCGAGGTGGTGGACGACGACGACTTCGATGTTGCAGCTGCCGACGCGGCTCAGTTAGTTCTGCTTACGGAGACGGTGCAAACTGCCAAGGTCTCGACTGTGGCGTCGACATCGACTCCAGTGATCACCTTCAAGGCCGACCTCTTCGAGGTGTTGGGTCTTGCCGGAGATGGCGACAGTGGCCGCATTGGGGGCACCAGGCGAATCACCATCGACAACCCGGATCATCCCCTCGCCGGTGGTCTGAGCGGTCAGGTGACGGTGCTCAGTCGAAGCTCGACGGTCTCCTACGCCTCGTTGGCCAGCTCGGAGGGTCTTGTTGCCACTCGAGGATCGAGCGGCGCCGATCGAGCCTTGGTCTTTACCGTCGACGAGGGCGATGAACTCGCCAACGGTGAAGAGGCGCCCGGTCGTCGGATCGGCGGGTTCCTTGCCCGCGGGGCTGTGCCGCGTCTGACCGAAGACGGCTGGATCCTGTTCGATGCCATGGTCGACTATGGCTTGGCCGGGGCCGGGTCGGGAGCGAATCGCGCCCCTGTCATTAGCGATCAGCAGTTCTCCGTGCCCGACAATGCCGAATCGGGCGACGTGGTCGGAACCGTGATCGCCTCCGACCCCGACGGCGATCCCCTGGCTTTCAGCCTTGATGACAGTGGGGCCGTGGCGATCGATCCTGCGACCGGTGTTCTGACCGTCGTCGATATCGGTCGACTGATCACCGGGCCGATCGGTGGACTGCCGGTCGGGGTGACGGTCAGTGACCCTGCCGGTTTGATCTCGTCGGCGACGGTGCGCATCGATGTCACGCCCTTCAACGATCCGCCGGTCGTCGAGGACCAGACGTTCACTGTCGCCGAGAACGCCGATGTCGGGGAGATCATTGGCACGGTTGTTGCTACCGACCCGGAGGAAGACTCACTCACCTTCTCCCTCGACGAGGACGGCACCGTCGCGATCGCACCGGACACCGGTGAGCTGTCGGTCGTTACCCCGGCGAGCCTGCCAGATGCCGGCTCCGAACTCATTCTCACGGTGACGGCAACCGACCCGGATGGAGCCTCGGACGACGCCGAGGTCACGGTCGTCGTAACCGAGGTGACCGGGAGCGGTCCAGTCGCGACCGTCACCAGCTACGAGGACGGGCAGACGATCGACATCGGGAGCGACGGCTTCCTGCCAATGCTGGCGGGCACGATCGTGGAGGACGGCACTCCCGTGGCCGACGTCGTCGTGAGCGCCAACGGCGAGACCGAGTCGGCCGGGATTCATCGAAGGTCTGACGGTACGATCCGCTGGTTCCTTCCGCTCGCCGCCCCGACCTCTGGGGTTGTGGACTACACGATCGACGTCGTCGATGACGACGGGGCCTCGAACACAACGAGCTTCTCTCTCGACCTCGTGGCTCCCGACACCGACGACATCGTGGTCTCTCCCTTCGTCATTGTTCTCGAGGACAGGGTCGGCACTGAGCTTGTGTCCTATGACCCGGCATCCCAGATCGTGTCTGTCAGCATGGACGCGACAGAGGTCGTGCCGGGGTCGATCCTCATTGTCGAACCGACTGATGCCTATCCCTCCGGGTTGGCCCTTCGCGTTGATGACATCGTCGCGGCCGACGCATCGCAGCTGACCGCAGCGACCAGTGGGGCGCCATGGGACACGATCTTCGTCCAGGTCGGGGCTGCGCCGGTGGCCGGCTTGGCCACGTTTGCCGAACCGCCGCCACCCGATGCGGCCATCGTGAACCTCGTCACCACGGGCAGCTTGAGTCTCTCACAGTCTCTGCCCTCCATCTCGCTCAACGGGGGCATCGGCGAGGTCGACTTCACCGGCCAGGTGACCAGTCTGGTCGTAGCTCGGTTGCGAGTCCAGGCTGAGTGGGAGTGGCTGGGTCTGCCCGATGTCGACGTCCTCGACTTCAACGCCGCCCTTCAGGGCACGGCCAGTGGCACGATGAGTGTCGGTGTCTCGGGTTCCGCCTCGGCGTCGGACAGTATCGAGTTGTTTGACCAACAGCTCGGTCGTGGCTTCTTCACCATCGGCCCAGTTCCCGTCTATTGGACGGTGGAGGCTGAGGCCGATCTGACGGCCTCGGTCTCAGCCTCGGCAGATGCAAACCTCAGCTCGACGGTGAACGCGCCATTCCGACTCGGGCTGGTACTGAATGCTGCGGGCGATGGGGTTCGGCCCGACACGGCGTTTGCTCTGAACGGGACCGGTGTCCAACCAACCCTCGAAGCCGAGCTGACGGCGGGCGTCTCAGTGGATCCGCGTCTTGAGCTCGACATCTGGGAGACCATCGAGCTCGGGGTCGGGGTACGAGCGTCGATCGACGCGCTCGCCCGGGCCAATCCGGTCAACGAAACCGTGTGCTACACGATCGATGGCGCCCTGACGCCGTTCGCGGCGGCCGGGGTGGAGATTCCGATCATCGGCACCGAGATTCCGATCGGCTCCATCGATGCTCCTGGGTTGTCGCAGAACTTCGCCCAGGGTGGTGACGAGGAGGAGTGCGAAGACCGCGATGAGGATGGCGTGATCGATCGGGATGACAATTGCCCCGACACGCCCAATCCAGAGCAGGAGGATCGGGACGGTGATGGAGCAGGTGACGCCTGTGACTCCGACCCTGACGATCCGTTCGAGAACGGTGCGCCGGGTGACCGGACCGGTGGCTCGTACGGTCACCCGAGTCTGGTCACGCTCGACGGTCTCCGGTATCTCTTCCATGGCGCCGGCGACTACACATTGCTGGCTTCTGACGATGGCGAATTCGAGGTGCAGGCGCGACTGGCGAGGGCCTTCGGGATGCGCAACGTGAGTTTCAACCGGGCGCTGGCCGCCCGCGTAGGTCCGTCAGTGATCGCCTTCGGTGACAGCCCGGCGGCGGTGTTCGACACCGTCGAGGTGACACTGGATGGCGTGGAGCTGACTGTCCCGGGTTCCGGTACGCCGGTTGCGCTCCCGGGCGGTGCCACAATCCGCCACGTCAATCGCTGCGGCTCGGCCTGTCCCGCCTATCAGGTCGACTGGCCAACCGGCGAGATGCTTCAGGTTGGCGAGAGTGTTGGGGACGACTACATCCTGTCGGTGCCCGGTGAACGCTTCGGTCGGGTAGACGGCCTACTCGGCAACGCCAATGGGTCGCTCGATGATGACGGAGCGGCCCGCGATGGCACGGTCGTCGACTTGCTGGATCGCGACCAGCTCTACGATGTGTTCGGCGTCAGCTGGTTGCTCGATCCAGCCGATTCGCTGTTCCTCTCCGAGGCCGACCCGGACGAGATCCTGCCGATCTTCCCAACCGACCAGATCACCTTGGCGGATCTCCCGGCGGCGGACGTGGCAGCAGCTGAAGCGCTGTGTCGTCAGGCAGGCATCATGCCGGGTGCCGGGTTGGATCAGTGCACGTTTGATGTTGCCATCACCGGCTTCTCCGAGTGGATCACTTCGGCTCTGGCCATGAGCCAGATTGTTGAGGAGAGCACGTCGGTCGTGGTGGCTCGGCCGACCATCACCGTCGACGAGAACATCATCCTCGGGCAGGCGGTCTCAGACTTCCTGGGTGACCCATTCGAGGTCCATCAGTACAACCTGGTCGGACTGGCCGGCCAGGAGCTCCTGCTGCGCTTCGGGCCCAACTGCTTCAGGCCGTTCACGTTCCGGGTCGACGTGTTCACGGCAAGCGGCGCGCAGGTGGCATCACGCAGCGCTGCCAACTGCGCGGACGTCCTGGTGCCTGCACTCCCGGCAGACGGCACCTACTCCATCCGGGTGTACGACACGGTCGGGGAGAGGGGCTTCTACGGATTCACTGTGTCTGAGGCCGACCCAACGGCCATTGATGCCGACGTTCCTGTCGTCGGCCGCATCGACCCGGCTGGCGACTTCGACCTCTACAACTTCACTGGAGAAGCCGGCCAACTGGTGTTCTTTGACGTCCTGGCGCTCGACGGCGGAACCTGCGGCTTCAGCAGTCTTCAGTGGAAGTTGACTGCACCTTCGGGAGATGTACTGTTCGACGGTGGCTTGTTTAGCTGCGCCTCGGATGTGGACACGTTTGCGTTGCCGGAGTCGGGGTCGTACACGTTGGTGATGGATGGCGTCGGCGATGAGGTGTCGGACTACACGTTTGAGGTTGTGTCGGTGCCGGTTGATGTGTCGTCTGGGGTTTCGTTGGATGTGCCGGTGTCGGGTCGGATTGATGTTCGGGGTGAGACGGACACGTACACCTTTGATGGTGTGGCTGGGGCGTTGGTGTTCTTTGATGTGGTGGCGCTGGATGGGGGGGTGTGTGGGTTCTCGAGTTTGAGTTGGGAGCTGACTGCGCCTTCTGGTTCGGTGGTGTTTGATCGTTCGTCGAGTACGTGTGGGTCGGATGTGGACACGTTTGCGTTGCCGGAGTCGGGGTCGTACACGTTGGTGATGGATGGCGTCGGCGATGAGGTGTCGGACTACACGTTTGAGGTCGTGTCGGTGCCGGTTGATGTGTCGTCTGGGGTTTCGTTGGATGTGCCGGTGTCGGGTCGGATTGATGTTCGGGGTGAGACGGACACGTACACCTTTGATGGTGTGGCTGGGGCGTTGGTGTTCTTTGATGTGGTGGCGCTGGATGGGGGGGTGTGTGGGTTCTCGAGTTTGAGTTGGGAGCTGACTGCGCCTTCTGGTTCGGTGGTGTTTGATCGTTCGTCGAGTACGTGTGGGTCGGATGTGGACACGTTTGCGTTGCCGGAGTCGGGGTCGTACACGTTGGTGATGGATGGCGTCGGCGATGAGGTGTCGGACTACACGTTTGAGGTTGTGTCGGTGCCGGTTGATGTGTCGTCTGGGGTTTCGTTGGATGTGCCGGTGTCGGGTCGGATTGATGTTCGGGGTGAGACGGACACGTACACCTTTGATGGTGTGGCTGGGGCGTTGGTGTTCTTTGATGTGGTGGCGCTGGATGGGGGGGTGTGTGGGTTCTCGAGTTTGAGTTGGGAGCTGACTGCGCCTTCTGGTTCGGTGGTGTTTGATCGTTCGTCGAGTACGTGTGGGTCGGATGTGGACACGTTTGCGTTGCCGGAGTCGGGGTCGTACACGTTGGTGATGGATGGCGTCGGCGATGAGGTGTCGGACTACACGTTTGAGGTTGTGTCGGTGCCGGTTGATGTGTCGTCTGGGGTTTCGTTGGATGTGCCGGTGTCGGGTCGGATTGATGTTCGGGGTGAGACGGACACCTACACGTTTAGTGCAACTGCTGCCGACGAACTCTTCTTCGACGTCACTGGTCTCGATGGCGGGGTCTGCGGCTTCTCCGATCTGGAGTGGTTGCTCCGGGCACCCTCCGGCGCCGTTGTGTTCGACCAGGCGATGTCGACATGCACAGCCGGCGACGCCGGACCGTTGGCGATGCCGGAGACCGGCTCCTACGCACTCACGGTTGACGGTGACGGCGATACCACGAGCGATTACACCTTCGTCATCGACTCGACCCCTTAGCCCTATGTAGGCGAGGCTGATCCGAGGAGCGGGCGGCGTTCCTTGAGGTACACGCTTGGTGGCACCTCATCGGTCCGTGATCTTGAGCAATCGGCTCTGCGGTGGACCGGCGAACTTGTATCGCCATGGGGAGCGGGTGGTTCGTTCCGGCTTCTCGGGCGAGAGGATCGGGACTGAGCGGACTCCGCTCGGTCCCGGTCCCGGACCGGACGAGCTCCTTGGCGCCAGTGCCACTGACCTCAGAATCCTGTGGCACGGCTCGAGCGAGGTTCTCCTTGCCGCGATCTCCGCGCAAGGCGGTGAAGTGGTTCTCCACTCGAAACAACCGAGTTTGTATCTTGTCCGCTTTCCCGTGACTGACCTGGAGGAGCTCGTAGCGATCCGAGACGAACTCCGAGCTATGGTTTTTGACGCTTCAGTGGATCTTGTCTCGGATGATCCGACTACCGGGGGCTGAAGCCCCTACGGCGACCGTCACCCCCTTCGGTCCGAACTCACCGATGAGGACCGGGGGGTGGGGTCGGGCCTAGCCTGGCGGCCGTGTCGGACCAGGCCGGACCACCGGAGCAGCTCACCGTCTACACCGCCCGCCAGGTCAGGACCATGGAACCGGCCCTGCCCGAGGCCGAGGCGGTGGCGGTCCGGGGCGGCCACATCGTCGAGGTCGGGACGCTGGCGACCATGGCCCCGTGGCTCGACCGCCATCCCCACGTCGTCGACGACACCTACGCCGACGCCGTGCTTCTGCCCGGGCTCATCGACCCCCATCTCCACCCGTCGATGGCGGCCCTCCTGCTGCCCATGCACTTCACCACCGCGCTGGCCTGGGACCTCCCGTGGGACCGGATCGAGGCGCTCCGAACCCCCGAGGCGTTCCGGGCCCGGCTGGTCGATCTCCACCGACGCCTCCCGGCCGACGAGCCCCTGTTCGCCTGGGGCCATCATCCCATCTGGCACGGCGACGTCGACCGGACGTCGCTCAACACCGTGTCGGACAGCCGCCCCATCGTCGTCTGGCATCGCGGCTACCACTCGCTCGTCGTCAACGACGCCTGCCTCGACTGGATGGGCCTCGACCGGGAGGCCGCCGCCCGCCACCCCCAGATCGACCTCGACCGGGGCGCCTTCTTCGAGAACGGCCTGGCCGTGGCCAACCGTCAGTTCCGCCCCCACCTGCTGGCCGCCGACCGCTTCCGTCGGGGCCTCGACCGCCTGCGCCGCGTCATCCACCTCGGCGGACACACCACCATCGGCGACGCCGCCGTCGGCATGTACGGCCTCGACCACGAGTGGGACCACCTCACCGCCGTCATCGAACAGGACGACACCCCCTTCCGGGTCCAGCTCATGCCCATGCCGACCGCCAACCGCCGGACCGAGGGCGACCCGGCCCAGGCCCTCACCGAGTGGATGACCTCGCTCCGGGCCCGCAACACCCATCGTCTCCGCTTCGGCGACCACGTCAAGCTGTTCGCCGACGGGGGCTTCTTCGCCGAACTCATGATGCTGTCGCCCCCCGGCTTCCTCGATGGCCATGAGGGCGAATGGCTGACACCGCCCCCCGTGTTCGACGACCTGGCCGAGACGGCGTGGCGGGCCGGGCTCCAGATCCACGTCCACACCACGGGCGACCTCGGGGTCGAGCTGGCCCTGTCGACCCTGGAGCGGCTCCAGCGGGCGTTCCCCCGGCCCACCGGCGCCGTCGGTTTCACCTTCGAGCACCTCGGGATCTGCACCCCCGAACAGGTGACGCGGATGGCCGCCGTCGGCGCCCGGGCCTCGGTCAACGTCTACTACGTCCACGAACTGGCCCGAGCCTTCGCCGACCACGCCATCGGCTACGAGCGGGCGTCGCAGATGTCCCGCCTCGGTTCCCTGGAGCGGGCCGGGGTGCCGTTCGCCCTCCACTCCGACTTCACCATGGCCCCGGCCCGCCCGCTGCTCAATGCGTGGGTCGCCGCCAACCGCATCTGCGAGTCGGGCGAGGTCATGGCCCCCACCGAGCGGGCCACCCTCGACGCCGCCCTGGCCGCCGTCACCGTCAACGCCGCCCGGATGCTCGGCCTGGAGCACGAGATCGGGACGCTGCGGGCGGGTAAGCGGGCCGACCTCGTCGCCCTCGACGCCGACCCGTGGGAGGTCGGGCCCGAGGGCCTGGCCGACATCGGCGTCGTCGGCACCGTGTTCGAGGGTCGTGCCTTCGCCGGCGACGTCTTCGCCCACCAGGAACCGGAACCCTCGACCGGAGGCAGGCTGTGAGCACCCCCACCGACCATCCCCAGCCGTCGGCCCCCGAGGGGCCCGACCACGCCGCCGAACCCGAGCACGGCGGGCACACCGACCTCCTGGCCGGCCTGGACCGCGTGGTCGACGAGGTCCTGTGGCCCGCCGCCCTCACCGTCGACGGCCTCGACGCCATTCCCGACGCCCACTACGAGGCCTTGGCCGACCTCGGCCTGTTCGGCCTGGCCGTCCCCCGAGCCCGGGGTGGGCTCGGCCTCGACGGCCCGACCACCCGCCGGGTCCTGCGGACCCTGGGCCGGGGCTGCGGGGCCACCGCCTTCGCCTTCGCCCAACACCACGGGGCCGCGGCCGCCGTGGCCCACAGCGCCAACCCCGTCCCGGCCGCGGTCTGGCTCGACCGGCTCCTCACCGGCACCCTGGCCGGGACCGCCTTCGCCCACGTCCGCCGGGCCGGATCGGCCGCCGTTCGAGCCACACCGTCGGGTGGCGGCTGGCGCCTCGACGGCGAGGCCCCCTGGGCCACGTCGTGGGGTCGGGCCGAGGTGTTCACGGTGGCCGCCACCGGCCCCGACGACGAGATCGTGTGGGTTCTCGTCCCCGGGACCGACGGCGACGGCATGTCCCCGTCGGGCTCGTTGGCCCTCATGGTGTTCGACGCCACCGCAACCGTCCGCCTCCGCTTCGAGGGCCTCGACGTCGGGCCCGACGACGTGCTGTCGGTCGAGGAGGCCGGTCCGTGGCGCCGCTCCGACCGCCTGGGGGCGGCTCGGCCCAATCCGTTGTGCCTGGGCGTGGGCGATCGGGCGCTGGCCCTGTTGGCCGACGTCGATCCGGCCCTGGCCGCCGCCCATCGGCGAGCCTGGGTCGACGCCGCCGACCAGGCCGAAGCGGCCTGCGCCCTGGCCGACGCTCGCCGGTCGGCCCTGGCCCGGGGGGCCGAACCGGGATCCGACGACGACGTGCTCCATCACCTGGCGACCTGCCGGGCCCGGTCGATCCTCGAGGTCCAACGGCTGACCACGGCGCTGCTGGCCGCCGTCGGCGGTCGGGGGGCCGAACTCACCCACGGGGCCCAACTCCTCGCCCGCCAGGCCCTGTTCTACGTCATCCAGGCGCAGAACGCCGACGGCCGGGCCGCCACCCTGGCCGCCCTGACCCCGGGAACCGAGGGCGAGCGGGGCCGATGACGACCGACCCCCTGGTACCGGTGACCGTCGTCGGCGGCTACCTGGGGGCGGGCAAGACCACCGTCATCGCCTCCCTCCTGGCCGGGGCCGGCGGCCGACGCCTGGCCGTCCTGGTCAACGACTTCGGATCGCTCAACCTCGACGCCGCCCTGCTCCGGTCGGCCCCGGCGCCCGACAGCCGGGACGGCCCCACCGCCTCGACCGGGGATGGCCCCGAGGTGGTCGAGCTGACCAACGGGTGCGTGTGCTGCTCGCTGGCCGATTCGTTGGGTGACGGCCTCGATCGGGTCCTCGCCCTCGACCCCCGCCCCGACCACATCGTCATCGAGGCCAGCGGCGTGGCCGATCCCGGCCGCCTCGCGGCCTACGGCCAGGGGTGGCCCGGGGTCCGCCTCGACGCCGTCGTCACCGTGGCCGCCGCCGACCAGATCCGGGACCGGGCCGACGACCGGTTCGTCGGCACCACCGTCCGCCGTCAACTGGCGGCCGCCGACCTGGTGCTCCTCACCCGACGCGACCTGCTCCGACCGCCGAACACCGAGCGAGGCGTCCGGTCGTGGCTGGCCCCCGTCGTCGACGGCACCCCGGTGCTCAACGTCGACCACGGCGACGTCGCCCCCGACCTCCTGCTGGAGTCGGGCACCGCCCCGCCGGCGCACCGCCCCCGGCCCGGACCCGACGGCGAGCGGGTCGGCATCGAACCCGAGCCGGACCCCCGCCACCAGGCCACGACGCTCGCCCTGCCGTCCGTGGTCGACCTCGACCGCCTGGTGGCCGTCGTGGGCGGGTGGCCCGAGACCGTGGTTCGGGTCAAGGGGTTGGCCGTCGACGACGACGGCGTCCGCCACGTGCTCCACCGCGTCGGTCGCCGGGTCTCCACCCAACGATGGCCCGATCCCGGCGGCCCCGTACCCGACCCGGTGCTGGTGGTGCTCACGGTGGCCGACCCCGAGCGGCCGCCCTTCCGCCCGAGCCTGGGCGACCTCGGCTCCGCTCACCCCTGACCGATGGCGACCGGTGCGCGCCGACCCGACCCGGTCCCGGCCGACCGGGCCCCGATGGCCGGGGTCCGGCTCAGGCTCCGGTCGTGGTGGCCACGATCTGGACCGGCGACAGCGTCCCCGCCTCCAGGGCGGCGACCATGTTGGCCAGACGCGCGCCTGCGGTCTCGCCCATGAGCAGGTGCAGGCCGACCGGGGGCGGGCCGGCGGCCCCGGCGGCCCGGGCCGCCGCCGCCCGCATCAGGTCGAGCACGGCCGAACGCCGGTCCTCGACCGTCTCGACGGTGAACCCGGCGACCCCGAGCGCCTCCCGGTAGTCGTCGGGGCCCACCAGGAAGCTGGCGTCGGGGTGCATGGCCCACGGAACAGGGAAGCTGGGGCCCGGCTCACCGGTCGCCATCAGGTCGTAGACGCCGAAGCGGCCGCCCGGGGCCAGGACCCGGGCCACCTCGGCGAACAGGGCGGCCTTGTCGGCCACGTTCATGCCGACGTGGATGAGGTAGCCGGCGTCGAACGTGTCGTCGTCGAAGGGCAGGGAGGCACCGTCGCCCACCTGGAACCGGGCCTGCTCCGACAACCCGACCCATCCGGTGAGGGTCCGGGCCGTCTCCACGAACGACGGGGTCAGGTCGACCCCGTCCACGGTCGCCCCGAGGTGGGCGGCGCAGTAGCGGGCCGGTCCACCGACCCCGCAGCCGACGTCGAGCACCCGCTGGTCGGCCGACACACCCAGGGCGGCCATGAGGTGCTCGGTCGCCGGGCGGTTCCCGGTGTGGAACTCGTCGACCACCGACAGGTCGTCGACCGAGATGGCGGTGATGTCGACCCCGGCCCGGGCGAACCCGTCGGCGATCGTCGAGGCCAGATCGCCCCGGTCGTAGGCGGCGGCGAGTTCGTCGGTCAGATCCATGGGGTCAGTCAACCCCACCGTCCCGGCCTTGTCACCAGGTGACCGCCGTCGGCGACCGCCGATTCAGGGTCCGACGGCGACCGGTTCGGCCGTGCCCACGCCCAGGGCCAGCAGGCGGTCGTCGTCACCGGTGTCGACCAGGGCCACCCGGGACACCACCGATCCCGGCCCCACCCGCAGGGTTTCGGCCCGGGCCTCGAACGGGCCCCTACGCCCCAGGGCCAGGTAGTGCAGGTGGAGGTCGGTGGTGCGGACCCGCGCCCCGAACACGGGCTCGGCCGCCCACGACGCCGCCCGCTCCAGAGCCAGGGCGATCACTCCTCCCTGGATGGCACCCAGGGAGTTGTGGATGAACGGGTCGTGGTCGAAGGCGACCGCCGGTCGCTCGCCCGCCGTGAAGCGGAATCCCACCGCCTCGTCCAGGGGCAGGCGAGGTCGCTCGATCGACGGGTCGTCGGCCAGGTTGACCACGGGGGAGCGCACGGCCTCGGTCGGGGTGTCGTCCCGCCTCGGCAGGCGGGAGAAGGTGATGATGACGCGGGCGACGTCCCCGATCACGGGCGAGGTCACCGCCGTCTCCGACACCACGGAGTTGCGCCCGGCCCGGGTGATGGTGCACACCGCCTCCAGCTCGCCCTCGGCCGGAGCGGGCCGCATCAGGTGCAGGGCCAGGTCGTGGGTCACCGGCCAGTCGGGCCGGACCGCCCGATGGCTGGTGACCCCGGCGGCGTAGTCGGCCAGGAGGGCGATGGGCCCGAGCCGGACGGCGCCGGCCGGGTCGCACAGGTCGGGCAGCGCCGGCATCACGGCCTCGGTCCGATCGGGATCCGAGGCGTCCATGGCCAGGCGCACGTAGCGCAGGATGTGGCCCGGGCCCGGGTAGGGGAGGTCGCTGGTCTCGGCCGGCCGTTGCACGGCCGTCAGTGTCCACCAGCCACGTCCCGTCTGTCAGACTGGCGCCCATCGACCACGGCAACGGCTCCACCGCCTCTTCGTTCGACATCCGACCGGCCACGCCCGACGAGATGCCGCAGCTGGCCGCCATCGGTGGCTACGTCTACGGGGGCTCGTTCGGCGACGGCGACGACTCGCTCATGGCCACCGCCATCCGCCCCGAGTGGACCCTGTGCGCCTTCGACGGCGACCGCATGGCCACCAGCTATGCCACCATCCCGTTCACCATGCGGGCTCACGGGCGGGCCGTGGATCTGGGTGGCGTGTCGGTCGTCGGGACCCTGCCCGAGTACCGGCGCCGGGGCCTCGTCCGCCGCCTCACCGTCGAATCGTTCCAGCAGCTGTACGAGCAGGGACGGCCCCTGGCCGCGCTGTGGGCCTCCCAGGCCGCCATCTACCGCCGCTACGGCTACGCCCACGGCGCCCCGGCCCGCACCTACGCCATCGACTCGGTCGACGTGGTCCTGCGACCGCCGACCGGACTCGGTCCCGGGGCGTCCGACGGCCACATCGAGGATGGCGACGTCCCGGTCCGGCGCCTCGGCGTCGAGGACGGGTACCCGCAGGCCAAGGACGTCTACGCCCGGTACGTGGCCGACCGCATGTGCTACCTGCACCGGGCCCGGGCCCTGTGGGACACCAACGCCCTGCAGGCGGTCGAGGCCGACGGGCCGGTCCACATCGCCGTGGCCGGCGACGCTTCGGGCCCGGCCCGGGGCTACGTGGTCTACACCCTGCGGGCCAACCGGGTCGACCATGCCAGCCGGGGCCAGGAACTCGTCATCCGGGACCTGGCCTGGCTCGACCTCGGCGCCTACCGGGCCCTGTGGGCGTGGCTGGCCCGCCATGACCTGGTCGGCCGCATCCGCTGGGACCGGGCCCCGGCCGACGATCCGGCCCCCCAGATCCTGTCGGAACCCCGCCTGCTCCACACCCGGGACACCGAGGGCATCTGGGTCCGGGTGGTCGACGTGGCCGGGGCCCTCACCGCCCGCGGCTATCGAGGCTCGGGCGAACTCACCCTCGAGATCCCCGACGACGATGTGGCCCCCTGGAATCCCGGGACCTACGCCCTGACCGTGGTCGACGGCGACGCCACGGTCGCCGGTCGACCGGGCCCGGGCGCGCTGCGGCTGACGGTCGAAGCCCTGTCGCTGCTGTACACGGGGACCCACACCGCGGCCACCCTCCGCCGGTGGGGGATGGCCGAGGGCGACGACCGGGCGGTGGCCGCGGCCGACGCGCTCTTCGCCCTCGACACGGCCCCGGGCTGTCCCGACCACTTCTGAGCCGTCTTCCCGGGCCGTCTTCACGGGCCGTCTTCCTGAATCTTCGCATCCCCGGTCGGCCCCCTACCCTGACCGGCCATGTCCTCAGTCGATCTCGTTGCCGTCGTGGGAAGCCTCCGGGCCGAATCGTTCAACCGGGCGGTCTTCCAGGCCGCGGTGGAGCTGGTGGCCGAACTCGATGCCGGGCCGGGGCCGGTGACCCTGGTCGAGCACGATCTGCGGGCGGTGCCGTTCTACGACGGCGACCTGGAGGCCGCGGGCTGGCCCGAGCCGGTGGCCGCCCTCCGGGAGCGCCTGGCGGCCGCAGACGGCCTGGTGATCTTCACCCCCGAGTACAACCGGGGCGTACCCGCCGTGGTCAAGAACGCCGTCGACTGGCTGTCGCGGGTCATGGGCGACAACGCCCTCACCACCACCGCCGCCGGGGTGGTTGCCGCCACCCCCGGCCGCCACGGGGCCGAAGGGGTGCGGGCCCACCTGGCCGACTCGCTGACCCTGATCACCCCCGGCTGGTATCCGACGAGCCACGCCGTCAGCAGCATCCGCCACGTCACCACCGACGGTCGACTGTCCGACCCCGAGGCCCGGGCCGCCCTGGCCCAGTGGTTGACCGGGTTCGTCGAGCACTGCCGCCGCTTCGCCGCCGAGGACTGATCCGCCCGACCCGCCGCCCGCCCGACCCGGGGCCGACGGTCCACGGCCCGGTCCCCGAACGTTGCGGGTCCAACACCATCATCGGCGCTGGGCCCGCAACCACCACCGACGCCGTCGCTGTCTGTATGGTCGGAATCCGGCGTGGGCGCCGGAAGGAGAGTCAGTGGGAGAGGCCACCACCGCCGGCCGTTCCCTTGCCGACGTGCTGCCCGACTACGAGCTCCTGGGCGAGCTGGGGCGGGGGGCGATGGGCGTCGTGTTCGCGGCGCGCCATCGGACCCTGGGCCGGGTGGTTGCGGTCAAGGAGCTGCCGGCCGCCTTCGCCGCCGACGACGGGGTCCGCCAACGGTTCGTACGGGAGGGTCGGACCCTGGCCTCCCTGGACCATCCCCACGTGGTGGTCGTCCACGACTTCGTCGACCGGGACGGCCACCTGGCCCTGATCATGGAACGCCTGCCCGGCGGGTCGCTGTGGGACCAGTTCACCACGCTCGGGGTCGGGCCGTCCGAGGCCTGCGGCTTCCTGCTCTCGGTGGCGGCCGGCCTCGACCACGCCCACCGGCACGAGGTCCTCCATCGCGACGTCAAACCCGAGAACCTGCTGTTCACGGCCGAGCGCCAGTTGAAGGTGACCGACTTCGGTATGGCCAAGGTCATGGGGGGCGACAAGACCCTGGCCACGGCCGACGGTGTCGTGGTCGGAACGCCGGCCTACATGGCCCCCGAGCAGGCCGAGGGTGCCGCCATCGGCCCCCAGGCCGACGTCTACGCCTGTGGGACCCTTCTCTACGAGCTCCTCAGCGGCCGGTTGCCGTTCAACGAGGCCGCCAGTTCGGTGGCCATGCTGGTGGCCCGGGTCCGCGACGACGCCCCGCCCCTGCGGGAGGTGACGCCCGAGGTCCCGCCGTCGGTGGCGGCCGTGGTCGACAACGCCCTGGCCCGGGATCCGGCCCACCGCTATGCGGGGGTGGAGGAGTTCGGGGTGGAGTTGGGTCGGGCCGCGGCCTCGGCCTGGGGGCCCGACTTCCTGGACGAGGTGGGGGTGGTGGTCACCGGGTCATCCGCCATCGAGCGGGCCAGCCGTACCTCGATGGAGGCGCCGGGCTGGTCGGGTACCGAGGGGCCCACCGCCGGATGGGGTCCGGCGCCGCGGACCGTCATCGACCTTCGAGGCGAGCCCGACGGCGCCCTTCCGGCCGTCCGGGCTTCGTCGGTGGCCCGCTTCCCCGCCGTCGACCTGGCCGAGCTCCGACCGTCGGACCTGGTCGACGTGGCCCAGGCCGAGTGGTCGACCGATCCGGGCCGCTCCCGCTCCCGGCCGGGCTCGGTCGCCCTCGGCGCCTGGTTGGCCCTCGCCGGGTTGATGGGCGTGATCTCGGTGGTGGCCATCGCCTCGGCCCTCGTGGTGGCCCAGGGGCAGCGACCCCTGGCCTCCCCCCTCCAGATCAACGGTGAGGCGGTGACGGCCGAGCCGGTGTCGGTGGCCCTGCACCGGCCCCTCACCATCGACGGGATCGGCCCGGGGACCAAGGCCCGCCTCGAGGTGTCGTTCGCCGGGTTACCGCTCGGGGTCGAGGAGGCGCCGCTCAACGGGGGCCGAGCCGTGTTCGAGCCCGAGTACCTGGAGTGGACGACCGCCGGTGTGGTCGATCTGGCCGTCCGCCCGGTCGGAGCGGCCGAGCCGGCGGCCACGGTCCGGGTGGCCCCCACCCATCGATGGTGGCTCAACGCACCGGCCCTGGCCGTCGCCGTGGTCGGCGCCTTCGGCCTCGCCTACCTGACCGGCAACTGGAAGGGCCTGCGGCGACCGCGAGGACCGCTGTTCGGCCCTGCCCTGGGGCTCGGCCTCTCGACCGCGGTCACCACCGGCGCCGTCACCGCCGGGCTGGTGTTGCTGTTCCAGGCGGTGCCGACGCCGGGCAGCGTCGCCATCGGCATGGCTTCGGCCGCGTCGGCGGCGGTGGCCGCCGGTCTGGCCGTCCGCACCCGCCGTCGGCTTCGGGGAACCCGGCGGCGGTGAGGGTCAGGGCGGGCCGTCGGCCCCGTCGCTGACCCGGATCGAGATCGAACCCAGACGCAACTGATCGTCGGGCCCCAGAACCTCGGGTCCGGTCAGCCGCCGACCGTCGAGCCACGTGCCGTTGCTGCTCCCCAGGTCGATGGCCACCAACCGGCCCTCACTGACCTCGAGGCGAAGATGGCGGCGCGAGACCCGCTCGTCGGTCACCAGGAGTCCGTCGCACTCTCGGCCGATGTCGAGCCGGTTCTGGATCTCGATGCGCAGGACACTCCGGCCCGGCTGGCGGACCTCGATGACGGGCGGTCCCCCCGGCCGTCGTCGAGACCGGGCGGCCGGAGCCGGGGGAGGCAGGGGGAGGCGGGCCACGTCCGGTCCCCAGGTCGTGTCGGTCTCGGTTCCCGGCCGCCGCCGCCCCTTCCGCCCGAGCATGGTCAGCGGGCCGGGTGGAGGTGTGGGGCGGGGTCCGGTCGTCGTCGCATCGGAGGTTGGGTGGGGCCGGGAATGCCGACGAGAGCCAGCGCCGAGCCGAGACCGACGGCCCCGGCGGCGGCGACGCTGTTGGCGCCGCCTCTGGTCGCCCCGTTCTGACGGAAGACCATGACCTCGCTCTGGACCGTCAGCCCGTTCTCGCACTGCACCGACAGCAGGTAGGAGCCCAGCCTCAGACCGGTGGCGTCGATGGTGAAGGTGCCGGGCCGATCGTCACCGTCGGCCAGGACCGTTCCCGTGGGGTCGAGGGTGCCGAGAACCGGGTTGGGGCAGTTCCCGGGCACGGCGAAGGTGAGGCTCCCGCCTTGGCGGACGCTGGTGGCGGCCGATGGTGGCGATCCCGGTCCGTCGGCTCCGGGCGCCCCGCCGGGACCGGCCGCCTGGTCCTGGTCGACGACCCGGTCTCCCTCGGGGGCCCGCTCCTCGACCGTCGGGGTGGGGTCGGGTTCGGGGGCCTGCTCGGCGTCCGGCTCGGTGGGCCCCTCGGGTTGGGGCGTGGCCGCCCCGGCGCCGACCGCGGGGCGCCGGGCGGTGGTGGCCGTCGAGGGTGACGAGGTGCTCGTGGTGGTGGTCACCTCGCTGGTGGGCACCGGAGCCAGCGTCGGGAGTGGGGCCGTGGTCGTGGCCAGGACCAGGGTGGTGGTCGGCGCCACCACCAGCGTGGGGAGCACCGAGGGGACGATGGCGACCGTCGTGGCTGTGGTGGCCGTGGTCGTCGTCGGGCGGGTGGTCGTGTGGTGGTGGGGCGGGTGGTTGTGGTTGTGGTCGTCGGCCGCGTCGTGGTGGTGGTGGGGCGGGTGGTCGTGGTCGTCGGCCGCGTCGTGGTCGTGGTGGTCGGGCGGGTCGTCGTGGTGGTGGGCCGTGTGGTCGTTGTGGTCGTTGTGGTCGTGTGGTCGTGGTCGGGTGGTGGTCGTCGTGGTGGGCGGCGTCGTGGTCGTGGTCGTGGTCGTGTGGTGGTGGTCGTCGTGGTGGGCGTGGGCGTCGTCGTGGTCGTGGGCGGCGCCGTGGTCGTCGTGGTGGGCGGGGTGGTGGTCGTGGTCGTCGTCGGTTCGGAGTCGAAGTCCGTGCCGGGGAGGGCGGGTAGGCCGGGCGCGGCCAGCGTCGGGCCCGATGGCGACAACAGCACCACCAACAGGGTCAATACCAGGATCGTCGGGCCCCCGGCCGTCCCCGGCCTGGCTCCACGGCGTCGCCGCCTCGTCGTGCTGCCCGTCCTGCCCCGCAAATGACCAACGCCTCCGTCGCGCCCCATCGGTGACGCTCTACGATGCTGTCCCCGCGACAATAGAGGGTGGATCGATGCTGGTAAATCATTCTCATGTTCTCGCCCAACTTCGCTCAGTTTCTTCAAATATGAGGCAGCTTGTAGTTGCAGGAATGGCTCTGTTCATGCTGGTTGGATGCGCAGGCACCTCCGACCAGGGCCAGGTGGAGTTCTCGGCGACCTTGGCCGGTAGGGACGTTGATGGCTCGTCACCTTTTGATCCAATTGAGCTCAACCACGAAGAGGTGACCGAGCTGACGCTCGACATCACCAATGTGAGCGACGGCCCGGTGACGGTCGCCCACGTGCGGCTCGAGGGACAGCTGCTCGACCTGATCTTCCTGAGCTATGACACCGGGGTGCGGGAGACCCTGGCGCCGGGGGAGCGGCGGACGATCGCGTTCGCCCTCGACTTCTTCGACCTGGAGGGCCAGGCCCACGGCCTGCTGCGATCCGAACTGCGACTGTTCGGCCCCGACCGGGAGCCCCTGGGCCGGACCTCGCTGGTGGTCGACGGCCGCGGCAGCCCCACGGCCACCATGGCCGTGTTCACCATGGTCCTCGTGGTGGTGGCGGTGGCCAGCCTGGCCTGGAACCTGCTCCGGCTGGCCCAGCGCCGGCTCCCCGTCAACCGGTTCGTACGCGGGTTGCGGTTCGTCCACTCCGGCGTGGCCGTCGGGCTCGCCCTCTCGGCCTCGGCCTCGGTCCTGCGGATCTGGCCCCTGGCCACCGTCGGCTGGCTGGCCCTGACCGTGGTGGCCGGTGCCGTCGCCTTCTTCCTCGGCTACGGGGCCCCCGGAACCGAGGACGAGTTGGTGATCGATCTCGTCGGTGGCGACGGCGCATCCCTGGCCGGAGCCCACGAACGGGGGAGGGCGGCCGACGATCCCGAGTTCGATCCGTTCGAGGAGGCGGGAGCGGGCTCCAACCCCTTCCGGATCACCCGACCCCTGCCCGACGTCGAGCCGGTGGCCGGGGCCCCCGAGGTCGGCGGACGATCGCCCGCCGGGTCATCATGGCGGCTCGGGCTGCCACCCCGTCCGGAGCGGGAGGAACCGCCGGTGGGGCCCATCATCGGCGAGTGAGCCAAGCCGTCGGACCCGGCCGAGGTCGGGCGCCCACGGCCCTCGTCCCCGGCCCCGTCTCCCGGCCGCTTCGACCGGTCTGCTCGGCCCCGCTCAGCCGGCTTCGGCCGGGACCCTGGCCACCACCGCCTCCACCCGCCGCCGGACCCGGAAACCGAGCTGCTCGTAGACGGCGATGGCCGGGTGGTTGGCCGCGGCGACGTGGAGCAACGGCAGGGCGCCGCGGGCCCGGATCTCGTCCATCATGGCCTGGGTCAGGAGGGCGGCCAGGCCCCGGCGTCGAGCGTCGGGGTGGGTGCACACGGCGCTGATCTCCGACACCCCGTCGGCCTGGAGGCGCTCACCGGCCATGGCCATCAGCCGGCCCTCCTCCCGGATCCCGAGGTAGGTGCCCAGCCGGTGGGTCTCCTCGTTGAAGGGCCCCGGTTCGGTGAGCGCCGTCAGGGCCACCATGTCGGCGGCGTCGTCGGCCCCCAACCGACGGACCTCCACGCCCGCCTGCGACCCCACCTCCGACCCTCGGGGCGGCCACAGGGTCTGCGGGATCGTCCCGTCGGCCACCATCTGCAGGGTGTCGGTCCGCAGCACCTCCGAGAGGTGCTCGGGCACCGGTCCGGGGTCGGCCTGGAACAGCACGATCACCCGGCCCGGGCCCACCAGCTCGGCCAGCGCCCGCCAGCCCTCGGCATCGAGCCGTTCCGCCCCGCAGAACGGCGACACCGACCACGGAAACCGCCGTGCCGGGCCCGAACCCTGGGCCAGGTGGGCCTGGGCGCCGGTGAGGGCGTGCCAGGGCAGGTTGTCGAGTACGTCATCGGCGACCATCGGTGCAGGCTCCTCCCCCCGGCCCGGTCGGGCGGGCTCCCGGTCGAGCCCCGATGGGCCGACGGGACCTCAGTCGAGCATCTGGCGTCGCAGCCCGTCCATCCAGGACTCGGCCTCGGCGAAGGCGCCCGTCGCCTCGGCCCGGCGGTCGGTGGCGCCGTTGCCGGCGGCCGGGTAGCTGCCCAGGAACTTCACGTCGGCGAACTTGGCCCTGATGTTGCGCAGGGCCTCGGCCGTCACGTCGTCGGCGATGTGGCCGTCGAGGTCGACGATGAAGCAGTACTGGCCCAGCTCGGTCTTGACCGGCCGGGACGAGAGCTTCGACAGGTTGATGTTGCGGGCCGAGAACTCCTGAAGGATCGACACCAGCGACCCGGGCTTGTCCTCACGCTGGGTCAGGACGACCGTCGTCTTGTCGTGCCCGGTCGGGCGGGGCACCCCGGACGGGGCGACCAGCACGAACCGGGTCTGATTGCCGGCGTGGTCGGCGATGTCGCGCCCCAGGATCTCCAGGCC
Source organism: Acidimicrobiales bacterium (assembly GCA_965263455.1). Lineage (GTDB taxonomy): Bacteria > Actinomycetota > Acidimicrobiia > Acidimicrobiales > SZUA-35 > CADEDH01. Next base: position 2,046,103 of record CBDHHN010000004.1, on the reverse strand, counting down.
GTAGTTCCGGGCCGCGATCTCGGGCCCGATGGCGGCCACCCCCGGATCCTCGGTCGCCAGGACGGCGGCCTCGGCTGTGGAGTTGGCCACGGTGATCTCGGCCTCGGGCAGCTCCTTGTAGAGATACTTCCGGCACTGGGCGTTGGCCACCGGATGGGACGACACCTGGGTGATGTCGGCCATGGTCGAGCCCGGGCGGGCCATGAGGTTCAGCTCGATGTCGAGCACCACCTCCCGCTGGATCAGGAGCTGGTGGTCGAAGGCCAGGGCGTCGAGCGTGATGTTCACCGTGCCCTCGATGGCGTTCTCGATGGCCACGAACCCCAGGTCGACCTCCCCCTCGGACGTCGCCGTCAACACGTCGGTGAAGCGGGCCAGAGGCAGGATCTCGGCTCCGGCCAGATCGTCCTGGGAGAGCAGGGCCTGTTCGGTGAAGGTGCCGGCCGGGCCCAGGTAGGCGATCCGGCGGGAGGCGTCGGTCGAGGGACTGGTGGAGGAGGACATCGACTACGAGCCTACGATCGCCCGCCCTCGGAGGCTCACGGTTTGACCGGGCCCCGCTCCAGCGGCGGGCCTCCTCACGCCTGGGCGGCGGGCCTTGTCACGCCTGGGCGGCGGGCCTTGTCACGCCTGGGCGGCGGGCCTTGTCACGCCTGGGCGGCGGGCCTTGGCCGCCGTCGGAGGGCCCACGTAGGCTCGGTCCATGGACGAACGCCTGTACTTCCGCCAGTTGCTGAGCGGCCGCGACTTCGCCACCGGCGACATGATCGCCTCCCAGATGGTGAACTTCAGCTACCTCATCGGCGATCGCCAGACCGGCGAGGCGGTGGTGGTCGACCCGGCCTACGACGTCGACGGCCTGCTCGACGTTCTCGAGGCCGACGGCATGCGCCTGGTCGGCGTGCTCGGTACCCACTACCACGCCGACCACATCGGGGGCTCGATGATGGGGCACAAGCTGCCCGGCATCGTCGAACTGCTGGAGCGGGCCGAGGTACCGATCCACCTCCAGGCCCCCGAGGTCGAGTTCGTGACCAAGACCACGGGCCTGGGGACCGACGTCCTCACCGCCCACGACTCGGGCGATGTCGTCCAGGTGGGTGAGATCGGGATCGAGCTGATCCACACCCCGGGTCACACCCCTGGCAGCCAGTGCTTCCTCGTCGACAATCACCTCGTGGCGGGCGACACCCTGTTCCTCGACGGCTGCGGTCGGACCGATCTCCCGGGCGGCGACCCCGAGGAGCTGTACCGCTCACTCCACGACCGGCTCGACAAGGTGCCCGACGACGCCACCCTCTTCCCCGGCCACCTCTACTCGCCCGAGCCGTCCCGGTCGATGGGCGACACCCGCCAGCTCAACGTGGTCTACCGGCCACGCAGCCTGGAGCAGTGGCTGATGATGTTCGGTCACTGACTCGCCCGCACCCCACCGCCCCTGACACCGCACCCCGCACCGTCCGGTTTCCGGGCTCGGCCCGGCCCGTGGCCGGGGCCCGTGGGGCCTACGCTGGGCCCATGCCTCGCCCCGGACATCCGCCTTCCGAGCCCGCTTCCCGGCAGAAGGGCCGACCGCGGTCGGCATCGGTGCTGGTGGCCGCGTTCACGGCGGCGTTGGGCCTGACCGCGATCCTCCTGCTCGGCCCGGGTGTCATCGCCCCGGCCGGTGCCGAGTCGCCCACCGAGGTGGCCGAGGATCTGGCCGTCGACGGCGTGTTCCTGGCCCCGGGGCGGGTCCTGGACGAGGAGGGCCTGATCGTGGCCGTCCAGGAGGCCCGGGCCCGAGGTCTGCGCATGGTGGTGGTGGCGCCCAACGACCCCCAGCCCACGGCCTCCGCCTTCGCCCGCCGGGTGGCCGAGGCCAGCGACGCCGATGTGGCCATCGTCTTCCCCCGGGAGGGAGGGCTGGAGGCCTTCGCCGTCGACGACTTCGAGTCGGGCCACCTCCGGGCCCTCGGCGCGGCCCGGGCCCAGGCCACTCCGCTGGGGGCGGTGCAGGCCTACACCGCCGAGGTGTTGTCGGAGCCGGAGCGCCCGGTGCCTCCCATCATTTCCCAGCTCGTAACCGTCCTCGTCCTCCTGGCCCTGATCCTGGGGGCCGTCGTGGCCATCGAACAGTTGCTGCGCCGCCTCCTGAGGCGGGGCGGACGGGGCAGGAATCCGGTCAGTCGACGCAACCTGGGGGATGAACTTCCCGGCCGCACTGGCACACTTGTCGACCGTTAAGGCGACAAGGGGTACGGGAATGGCTGACCAGGCTGAGAACTCGAACGGGCACGATGAGGAGCGGCGTCGTCGACCGGCGGCCGGTGGGGTGTCACTGGCCGAGGAGGGCGGCGAGGAAGGACCGGCGGCGCTGGGCCTGGCGGTGGGCATCGCCGTGGTCGTCGCGTTCGTGGTCGGCGGGGCCCTCGGGCTCACCCCGGGTGGCGGAGCGACGGCTGCGGACGGCGACAGCGCGCTCGTCGCCGACGGTGCCACCGACGACGGAGCCACCGATGACGCCTCGACCGACGGCGCCGACGACGAGGCCGGCGCCGAAGCCGATGAAGCCGAAGCCGATGAAGCCGACGAGGCCGGTGCCGATGACGGCGCCGACGAGCCTGCGGCCTCCGTCGACGAGGCGGCCCTGACCGGCCTGGCCGGCGCCTGGCCCGGGTTGGCCTTCGCCAACGACGGCGGCGTGCTGACCGTGACCGGGACCGTGCCCGACGAGGCGGCCAAGACGGCGCTGCTGGCCGAGGCGGCCGCGGTTCCGGGCGTGACCGAGGTGGTCGACGAGGTGGAGGTCGTCCCGGCCGCCGTCCCCGCCGTCGACGTCAGCGCTTCGCAGGCCCGGATCACCCTGGCCGGCACCGTCCCCAGCCGCGAGCTGGCCGACGAGCTGGTGGCCCGGGCCGCCGCCATCTACTCCCCCGACCAGGTCGACGATCAGCTCGTGATCGACCCCGAGGTCGGCACCCCGGTGGCGATCTCGGTCACCGGATCGACCACCGATGAGGTCCTCCACCGCAGCCTGTTGGGCGCCTTCGACGGAATCGCCGGCGTCGATCCGGTCGAGACCGGGTCGTTCGTGCTGGAGGAGTCGGCCGAGCTGGAGTCGTCGCTCAACACCCTCGAGCCGATCGAGTTCGCGTCCGGATCGGCGCGGATCCTTCCCGACTCCGAGCCCATCCTCGATCAAGCGGCCCAGTTCCTGAACGACAACCCCGACGTCAGCCTGGAGATCGGCGGCCACACCGACAGCATCGGTGAACCGGAGGGCAACCAGCGCCTGAGCCAGGCCCGGGCCGACGCCGTCCTCGCCGCCCTCCAGGGCCGGGGCGTCACCAACGACCTGGTGGCCCGAGGCTTCGGTGAGACCCGGCTCAAGGTCGATCCGGACGACACCCCCGAGAAGCAGCAGGAGAACCGGCGGATCGAGTTCCGGATCCTGGGCTGAGAGCCCGGGCCCGGCCCGGGCGCGAACTCTGTCGACGGGCCGGGCGTCAGCCGGGCCGGGCGCCGCCCGGGCCCGTCACATCGCCCGAGTCGGGGTCGTCGTCGACCCCGGCGCCGAGCCCCGCGCCGAGGTCGGGGTGTGACGGGCCGTGCTCGGTGATCCAGGCGTGCATGGCGATCCCGGCCGCCACCCCGGCGTTGATCGACCGGGTCGAGCCGAACTGGGGGATCGACCGGCACTCGGCCAGCACCGGCCTGATGGCGGATGACAGCCCCGGGCCCTCCTGGCCGAAGACCAGGGCGCACCGGGCCGGCAAGGGGCGTCGCCCGATCGGGATCGAGCCCGGCAGGTTGTCGATGCCGATGAGAGGGAGCCCCGCCTCCTCGGCCCAGGCCACCAGCTCGTCGGGTCCCGGATGGTGCCGGATGTGTTGGTAGCGGTCGGTGACCATGGCCCCCCGCCGGTTCCAGCGACGGCGGCCCACGATGTGGATCTCGGCCGCCAGGAAGGCGTTGGCCGTGCGGACCACGGTTCCGATGTTGAGATCGTGCTGCCAGTTCTCGATGACCACGTGGAATGGGTGGCGACGCTGGTCCAGGTCGGCCCGGATGGCCTCCACCGTCCAGTAGCGGTACCGGTCGACGACGTTGCGTCGGTCCCCGGCGGCCAGGAGTTCGGGGTCGAGCCGGTCGTCGTCGGGCCAGGGGAGCGGGTGGGGGCCGACTCCGACGTCATCGGTGGCCGGCTCCCGATACGACCCGGGGTCGGCGTCGGGGGCCGACCGATCGTTCACGGGCCGACGGTGAAGTCGGCCACCTGGGCCCCGGTGACGTCGACCAGGCGGGCCGGGTCGACGGCGAAGACGTGCCGGGGGGTGCCGGCGGCCGCCCACACCTCGTCGAAGGTGAGGAGGTGGGGGTCGATCCAGGTCCGGACCGGTCGGGTGTGACCGATGGGGGCCACGCCGCCGATGGCGAAGCCGGTGGCCTCTCGGACCACGTCGGGATCGGCCCGCCCGCAGCGTTCCACGCCCGACACCCGGGCCAGGGCGGCGCCATCGACCTGGTGGGCGCCGCTGGTCAAGGCCAACACCACCTCACCGTCGGCGTCGAACACCATCGACTTCACGATCTGGTCCACCGCGCAGCCGACGGCGGCTGCGGCGTCGGCTGCGGTGCGGGTTCCGTCGGGGAACTCCCGGACCTCGACCGGCAGGCCCAACTCGGTTGCCGCACTCCGTACCCGCTCGACGCTGTTCGAGGCCATGGGGAGGACGCTACCGGCCCCGATCGCCGATCGGTTTGCCACCGGCGGGTGGGAACCGCGACCCAATGGCGGCGACGGGCTCACAAACCCGGGGCCGGTTCCGATCTCGGAAGGGATGGCGCGGTTGGTCGGTATGACGGTGGTCCTCCTGGGGCTGATGAACCTGATCATGTGGACCCTGGGCCAGGCCTCCACGGCCGAGGCCACGCCCTCGGCCGACCGGACCTCCTCGGCCGACTCCGACCCCGACGATGCCGACCGGACCTCCTCGGCCGACCTCGATGACGAGGCAGGATCGGCGGCCGAGATCCCGACGATCCTTGCCTTCACCGACCCCCGACCCCGACCGGCCTACTTCGCTCCCCTCGGCTTCGAGCGTTTCGCCCCCGGCGTCTACTCGGTCGGGCCCTCCCCCGATCCCGAGGTGGCCGCCGTCGATCGAGACATACGCCCCCGACGAAACCCGTTCGGCCTCGACGAGCGCCTCAACGGCGACGTGTTCGACGGGTACGCCGGCAGCCAGCAGGGTGAGATCGAGCCCGGCCTCTACAGCACCGACTTCGACGCCACCGAGTGCACCTACGAACTGTGGCACGTCGAGCGTCGGTCGCGGACCGAGAAACTCATCGGCACCGACTCCTTGGCCTCGGGCCGGCTGCTGGTCACCATCAACGGCATCGAACCCGACTGGTTCCTGTCCGACCACACCTGCGGCGACTGGTACCGGTGGCGGCCCCGGCCCGACCCGACGGGTCCGCTCCCCGACGGTGACTACTGGGCCGACGACGTGGCCCCCGGCCGGTGGTACCTGCCCGACGAGTGTCTGTGGGAACTCACGGGCGCCTTCCGGGGGGCCCGCCTCGGCGACGTGGTCGAGAGCGCCCAAGGGCCCGGTCTGTTCGAGTTCCCGGGCGGCCCGGTGGGCCTCCGCCTTCGGGGTTGCACCAACGGCGCCAGCTTCATCGACCCCCTTCCCTCCGAGGACGACCCCGAGGACGATTCTGAGGATGACGCCGAGGACGAGGCCTCGTCCGACGACCGCTGACCGTTGACCGACGTGCGTTGACCGACGTGCGCTGACCGACGTGCGCTGACCGACGTGCGCTGACCGGCGCCGAGATCGTCAGGGGCGACCCGGGGCGGCCGCCGGGGCCGGTTGCCAGACGACGGGGAAGACGCGTTGGGAACCGGCGAACCCCTTGACGTCGGCCACCATGGCCTCGCCGAACTCGATGTCGTCGTGGGCGGTGGCGATCTCGCGGGCCACGTCGCTGGCCAGGATCTGGCCCCCGGTCGCCAGGTTGGCCACCCGGGCCGCCAGGTTCACGTGGCGGCCGAACAGGTCGCCGGTCTTGTCGATGATGGCCTCACCGGTGTGCAGGCCCATCCGGACCCGCAGGTCGAGTTCGCCGTCGGAGGCCACGTCGCGCTGGATGTCGATGGCGAACATCAGGGCCCGCCGAACGCTGGGGAAACTCAGCATGAAGCCGTCGCCGATCGACTTGACCTCCTCGCCACCCCAGCGTTGGAGGCGGCTGCGGAACAGGCGGTTGTGCCGCTCCAACAGCGCGTACCAGGCGGCGTCGCCCATGGCCGTGGCCCGCTCGGTCGACGACTCGATGTCGGAGAAGACCAGGGTGACGGTGTGGCCGCTCCGGTCGCCGTTGGCCTCGACCCCGCCGGGACCGTGGAGGCGGAGGGTTTCGGCCACCCGGTGGATCGAGGTGTTGCGGAGATCCTCCTCGCTGGTGCGGATCTCGGTCACCTGGCCCCCACCCCGGACCGGGGCCGTCGGCTGACGGGGGGTGATCACCACCGTCACGTCGGTGTAGCCGATGCTGTAGTGGCTGGTGCGGTCGATCAGGTCGGGTTCGGTGAGGCGGACCCCGGCCTTGAAGGTGCCGTTGGTCGATCCCAGGTCGACGACCTCGACCGCCCGGCCCCGGCGTCGGAGCCGGAGATGGCGGCGGGAGACCTCGGAGTCGGCGATGAGCAGGCCGTCGCAGTCACGGCCCATGACCAGTTCGGCGTCGAGGACCACCGACAGCTGCCGACGCCCCGCCTGCGTCACCTGCACGATGACGTCCGCCTCGGCCGTGGCCACGGGTCCTCCTTCCGCCCTCATCCGACGATGGCCCAGTCTACGACCGGGGGCCGGACGGTGGGAGCGGAAAAGGAGGCAGACCGGTACGGGAGGGTGTGCTCGACGGCCCGATCCTCCGGAGGGGTCAGTCGACGGCTCCGCCCACGGCGTCGTCACCCAACCACGGGGTCACGACGTCCGGGGTGCGCTCCGGATGGGTGAAGCGGAGCCGGTAGGCCCCGACGGGGGCGAGGGGGACCCGGAAGCCGCCCAGTTCGTCGAGGACGACCGGCGTCGTGCGACCCCCCTGCTCGAGGGACGCCGAGAGCCCGTCGGGGGGACTGACGAACCCGCCAAGGGCGTCGGGGCTCACCTCCAGTTCGACCACCGCCGTGGCCCCGCCCGCCGTCACCGCCTCGTAGGTGAGCAGTCGAGGTTCGGCCGGTGCGCTGCGGACCGCCAACTCGTGCCGGGCCGAGTCGGCGGTGAGGACGGCCTCGATGGCGTCGCCCGTGATCAGGTCGTAGCCGGTGAGGATGAGGTCGGTCACGGCCGGCGGCGGGGCGTCGGTCGTGAGGGCGTCGCGAAGATCGGCCAGCAAGGTGTCGTCCTCCTCGGTGCGGTCGGCGGGTTCGGTGCCGTCGCCGAGAGCATCTGGGTCGACCGGGGCGGGCCCGGCGGGCTCGCGCCCGCTCATGCCGCAGCCCGGAGATTGGCCCGAAGGCTGTCGAGGCAGCGCTGGCGGGTCGGACCGATCGAGCCGATCGGTCGGTCGAGCTCGTCGGCGATCTCGGCGTAGCTCAGGGGAGGGTCGACCATGAGCAGGGCCAGGAGCTCCCGGCAGCGGTCGCTGAGGGCGTCGAAGGCGACCCGGAATCGGGTCCGCCGCTCGTCGGCGTCGAGCCAGGCCACGACCGAGGACTCCGCCGACTCCGCCGACCCGGCCCCGGCGTCAACGCCGACCGCCGGGTCGGCGGCCAGGCGATCGGTGCGGGCCTGCTGACCCGAGGCCGACCGGTAGCCCTTGCGCAGGCCGTTCACCGTCGCCTTCAGCAACCAGAAGTAGATGCTCTCGGGCTTGTCGAGCACGGCCGACCGATCGTCGGCCACCCGATCGAGGTGTCGGAACAACTGCATCCAGGCCTCGCTCACCGCGTCGTCGGCGGCGGCATCGTCGACCCCCTTGGTCCGGGCGTACCGGACCAGGGTCTGGTGGTACCGGAGCACGAGCGCCTCCACCGCGCCCCGGTGTCCGGCGGCGGCCATCAGGTACAGCTCACTATCGCTCTCGGCCTGCATCTTGCTCAACGATCCGTCCCCCGTGTCTGCGTCGGGTCCGACTCCGTCGTCCCAACCTACGCCACCGCCATCACCGGGGAGACGTTTTGGAACGGTCGCCGTGGTCGTCCCTTGGGGTTGCAGTGCGGTGGGGGTCACGGGCAGTCACGGGTGAATCCCGCGGCGTCAACGTCGAGCATCGCCTGGGGGATTGCGTTGTAGTCGGCCAGGGTCTGATTCGGTCCGTAGGTCTGGGTCGTGGAGGTACCGGCGGTCATGACCGCGGCCAAGGGTGAGGCGAAAGACGAGCCGCTCCAGGCGATCAGCTCGTTCAGACCCGGCCGGCCCAGGCCCAGCAGATCGCAGCCGGGGGCGAAGCCCCCCATCCAGGACAGCCCAGCGGGCGAGTTGGCGACGAGCGTGCCGTCAGCTGTCCACCGCACCCAGCTGCCGTTCTCATCCAGGGCGCCAACACCCACGACCGAGTCGAAGGCGGCCGGGTAGAAGGGCTGGTCGAGATCCTGGTTACCGGCCGACGCGAACACCTGGACCTCATTCCGGGCCAGCCACCCGGTGGCGAAGCCGAGGAGACTCGGTGGTTTGAGCTCGTCCGCCATCATGAAGCCGTAGGTCCCGAACGACAGGTTCATGACGATCGGGAGGCCGAGCTCCTCCTGCCTCTCATCGGCCATGCCGTAGGCCCGGGCGACGGCGAGGAAGATGGCAATATCATCGGTCATCGGCCGGTCGTGGGCGACCGGGGCTTCTTCCGGCATGTTCTCCGGAGGCAGCACCTGGTTGCAGCCTCCGTCGGCCACGCCGGGACCCGGCAGCCTGGCACCGTGGCCCGCAGTTGCGTGGGCCCACCCCGACTCGGTCAGCGGCTGGGCCCGGCTTCCCACGATCACGGCGCCAGGATCGGTGTGTCGCACCAGTCCGGCCACGAACGTTCCATGCGAGACGAAGCATTCCTCGTTGGGGGCACCGTTCTCGTTGGGCTGTTCGACGTCGAGTGGATCATCGAAGGTGACGAACGTGGCATCGGGGACGAAGCCGCTGTCCACCACGGCGACGATCATCGTCTCTCGCTGACGCTCCTCGTCCAGCTCGGCGGCGATGGCCTCGGCCTCTGCCGACGGTGGGCCGATGCGGGGCACGGTGCCGGGTTGGATCGTCCAGTGCCCCTCGAACTCATAGAAGTGGACGGGGTGAACACCGCCCTCGCCCTCGGTGGCCCTGAGCAACTCCCGGGCGAAACCCTCGTCAAGAACCGTAAGGTTGAGCCCGTCGAACGCCGCCCGGACCAGCTCGGACTCGAAGGCGTCCTCGGCCAACGGGTCTCGGAGGTAGCGGCTCGACAGGAACTCGCGTAGCGCATCACTGTCGTCGGCCAGCGGTAGCACATCCACCCCGACCCCAAGCTCCTCGGCCGCCTGCGCCACGATCGCCAGTGCGTCGTCTTCCACCAGGAGCATCCGGCCGTCGATGATCGAATGATCCTCGTCGTCGGGGTCGATGAGTCCCGGCACCTGCCCGTCGTCGGCTGTGGTGGTGGTCTGGTCCCCAGTTGTCGACGTGTCATCCTCGGGCTCGGTCGTGGTCGTGGCGTCGCCGGCCGGATCGTCGTCGCCGCCGGTACAGGCCGCCGCCAGTAGGGCGAGTGCAGCCAGCACGGCGATGTACCGGTAGACCTTCGTGCGTTCCATGCCATCTCCTTGGTTTGCCGACGGCGTCACCAGGAAAGAGCGACCGAACGGTCGCCGAATACATCCACCGCCTCCGCCCCAAGACTCTTGCAGTATCGTCCGCCGGATGGGTGGATTGTCGACGGCGGCCGAGTTGCGGGATTTCGTTCTTGCCGACCCGAAGAAGGCCAGCGTGGAACTCCGACGGCAACTCGATGAAACACCGCTTGACGACGGTCTTCGCCGCTCTCGGTTGTTGACCGCCCTGGGGCTCGCTTGGCGGGAACAGGGCGATCTCGATCGGGCCTCAGACCTCTTCGCTCGTGCCGCCGAAGCCGGGCGTAGCGTCGGCCACGCCGGGGCGGAGGTGCGGGCTCGTCTGAGCCTGGCCGGGAACTTGATCATCCAGGGCCGGCTGGACGAGGCGCTCGTCACCGTGGAGGCGCTCGACCACGGTGGGGACGCCGACCTCCGGTACCGGATCGCCAGTCAACTCGGTATCATCCTCGCCCGTTCGGGGCGGGTGCCCGAGGCCGGCGAGGCATTGGAGGCGGCGCTGGAGGCTGCCCGCTCGCTCGGCAATCGGAGCGAGTCCGCCGCCACCCTTCACAACCTCGGCATGCTCCGCCTGCAGCAGGGCCGCCTGGATGATGCGCTTGACCACACCGAGCAGGCGCGGGTCCTCTTTGCCGAGTCCGGACTGCCCTATAAGGTCGCCTATTGCGATCACAATCTGGCGCTCATTTCGGCCACGATGGGCGATCTTCCCGCCGCATTCGATCTCTTCGAGCGGGCCGAGCGGCAGATCCGGGAGTTCGTGGGCATCGATTTCGAAGCCAAGAGCTCCTATTGTCGGGCCCTGCTGGCGGCCGGCCTCTTCACCGAGGCGGCGTCGGCCGCCGGCGACGCCGCCTCCCGCTGCGACGAGGCCGGGCTGCGCCTCGACGGGGCCGAGGCCCGCCTGTTGCAGGCGTCGGCCCTGGTCTCGGCCGGGCGCCACGACAAGGCGGCCGAGGCGGCTCGGGCTTCGGCCGAGGTGTTCGCCGACCAGGGTCGGGACGGGTGGGCGGCCTCCGCCCTGCTGGTCGAGGCCACCGCCCGGCTCCGGGCCGGCGACGACGTCGACCCGGCCGAGGTGGAGTCGGTGGTGGGTCGCCTGGCCGAGGCCGGCTTCGCCCGCGACGGGCTGGCGGCCCGGCTGCTCCACGCCGAGGTCCTGACCGACCCGGTCGACACCCTGGCCCTCCTCGACGAACTCGCCCCCGAGATCGACGCCGCCACCGTCCAGCCCCGAATCGTGGCCGCCGCCGTGCGGGCCGCCGCCCTCCGGGCCGCCGGCGACGGGGTCGGGGCCGAAGCCGAGGCCGTGCGGGGTATGGACCTGCTGGTCGACCACCAGGCCACCCTCGGCGCCGCCGACCTCCGGGTCGGCATCCGCCAGCACGCCCTCCGCCTCATCGACGACGGCGTCGCCGCCGCCCTCGCCGATGACGACGCCGAGCGGTTCGTGGCCTGGGTCGAGCGCGATCGATCGGCGGTGGCCCAGCCTCCACCCCTGCTCCCCACCCGCGACCGGTCGCTCGACGAGGCCCTGGCCCACCTCAGGGCCGACGACGGCTCCGACCCCGACCGGCGGCGGGACCTGGAGGACCAGGTCTCGGCGCGGGCCAGGAGCCGTACCGGCGTCGGCGGTCGCCTCCGGCCCCTGGAGACGGTCGAAGTGATGGCGGCGACCGACGGTCGAACCCTGGTCACCTACCGGGTCGATCACGGTCAGGTGGCGGCCGCCGTCCTGGCCCCGGGGCGGCACCCCCACCTACACCGGCTCGGCCCGCTGTCGACGGTCACCGCACACATCCGCGCCGTCCGCCACGACCTCCAGCGCCGGACCAGGGGTCTGGCCACCACGGCGGGGACCGACCGTCTCGACCGGGGCCTCGACGCCCTGGCCGACCTTCTCATCCGTCCCCTGGGTCTCGACCTCGGTCCCGACCGCGACGCCGCGGCCACACCGCTGGTGGTCGCCCCCAGCGCCACGCTGTTCGCCGTGCCCTGGGCCGTGCTCCCCGGGCTGCGGGGCCGGCCTCTGTCGATCGTGCCCAGCCTGTCGTGGTGGGCCCACAACCGCCGAGCCCGGGCCCCGCTGGCGACGCCCGGGCCCACGGTGCTGGTGGCCGGGCCCGATCTGCCCTTCGCCCCGGTCGAGGTCGCCGCCGTGGCCCGGGTGGCCGACGATCCGGTGACCCTCACCGACGCCGACGCCCATCCCTCGGCCGTGCTCGACGCCCTCGAGGGCGCAGGGGTGGCCCACGTCGTTGCCCACGGCACCGTCCATCCCGAGAACCCCCTGCTGTCCGGCCTCGGCCTGGCCGGGGCCGACCTCAACGCCTACGACCTCCAGCGCCTGGCCCGGCCGCCACGGATCGCCGTGCTCTCGTCCTGCCACGTCGGACTCCCGGCCGCCGATCCCGGTCGGGAACTGCTGGGTCTCACCACCGGACTGCTCACGGCGGGGGCGGCCACCGTGATCGCCGGAACCATGCCGGTGGCCGACGACGAGGCCACGGTGGAGTTGATGACCGACCTACACCGCAACCTGGGTCGGGGGTTGGACCCGGCCCAGGCGTGGGCCGAGGTCCAGCAGCGGCATGAGGACCGTGATCCCCTGGTCACGGCCGGGTTCGCCGTGTTCGGTCTCGGCTGACGGGATCAGTCCACCGTCGGTCAGGACGTAGCGGCAGGTCCCGATGGCCCCCGGCACCCCGCGCAGCCGACGGCGGACGGCGCCCCGGTCGCAGAGGCCGGCGGCGGTCGCCAGGTCGGTGCTGACCAGTACCTCGCCGGGTCGGGCCATGTCGGCCAGGCGGGCGGCCACGTGCACGGCCAGGCCGGCGTAGTCGGCCCGCCGGACGACGGCCGAGCCCACGTGGGCCCCGGCCCGGACCTCGACCGCCATCGTCGCCCGCATGGCGGCGACCGTCGTCCGCAACCAGGCCACGGCGTCACCGGGATCGGCGAAGGCGACGACGGTGCCGTCGCCCTGGGTTCTGATCAGCTCGCCCCGGTGGAGGCGCAGCCCGTCGAGCAGCAGCTCGTCGTGGTGGTCGACCAGGTCGGCGAAGCGGGCGTCGCCGATGCGCGACAGCAACGCCGTCGACCCGACCAGGTCGGTGAAGACGAAGGTGCGGTGCACCGTGGTCCTCTCGTGTCTTTGCTCTGGTTCCCTCACATGAACCAAGAGGCGCGGAACCGCCCCGGCGATACGGGACCGACCGACGGGCCCCGACCAAGGGGCTGGATCGGGGAGGGCAGGAGTCCGTCAGCCCCGCTCGTCGAGGAGGTCGTGGAGTTGGCGCTCCAGCTCCCGCCACAGCCGTTCGCCCTCGTCCCGGTCGGCCCCGGTCGGGTCGCCCAGGACCCCGTTGGCGGCGTGGGCCCGGATCCCGTCCGCCCGCAGCAGGGGCAGGAGTTCGGGCATCGGTGTGGTGTTGCCGGCCTCGGCCCGCATCGGGTCGACGAGGTCGGGTCGGACGGCGAGGAGCAGCGAGGTCTCGGCCCGGCCGGCATGCTCGGCCCCGAAGCGGGGCCAGGTGGCATCGACCCGGCGCCCCTCGGACCGGAGAAGGGTCACGGCCGCGGTCAGCGCCTCGGCGTTGCCCCCGTGGCCGTTCACCAGGACCAGCCGGTCCAGGCCCTGGGCCGGGGGCCCCAGTGCCGAGCGGCCCAGCTCCACCAGCACCATGGTCAGGGCCTCGGTCCCGATCGAGAGGGTGCCGGGGAAGTCCTGGTGCTCCCCCGAGGCCCCGTAGGGAAGGGCCGGGGCCACCGCCACGTCGGACCGTCGAGCCGCCACCCGATGGCACCAGGTCTCGGCGATGAGGGTGTCGGTGGACAGGGGCAGGTGGGGGCCGTGCTGCTCGGTCGAGCCCAGGGGCACCAGCACCGTGGCCGGGCCCCGGGCGGCACGGGTCCAGGTCGTCTCGGCCAGCACCAGGGCGGGCTCCCGGGGCTCCGAGCGATCCGAGGGCACCTCCGGAGGCTACCGGTGGCCGTCCCGCCCCCTCGACGGGGATGGGCACCCGCCGGGGGCCCTCCGGTACTGTGACGGGTCGGCGGGTCCGGCCCTGAAGCCGGCCGCCGAGTCCCGGCAATCGGTGCGGAGGAGAGCAGCACAGTGGCCAACCCCTGGTTCGAGACGGTGGCGGTGGCCCAGGAGCGGTCCCGTAGGCGGCTGCCCTATTCGGTCTACGGTGCGCTGATCGCCGGGGCCGAGGCCGGGGTCTCCCGAGACGACAACACCGCCGCCTTCAACGAGGTCGGTCTGCGCCCGGTCACGGCCGGCCAGTCGGCCGAACGGCGCATGGACACCACCATCATGGGCCAACCCTCGTCGATGCCGGTGATGATCTCGCCCACCGGCGTCCAGGCTGTCCACCCCGACGGCGAGGTGGCCGTGGCCCGGGCCTCGGCCGCCCGGGGCGTGCCGATGGGCCTCAGCTCGTTCGGGTCCAAGCCCATGGACGAGGTGATCGCGGCCAATCCGCAGGTCTTCTTCCAGATCTACTGGGCCGGCGACCGGGACTCGATGGTCGCCCGGATGGAGCGGGCCCGGGCCGCGGGGGCGGTCGGCATGATCCTCACCCTCGACTGGTCGTTCTCCCACGGCCGGGACTGGGGCAGCCCCGAGATCCCCCAGCAGCTCGACCTGCGAACCATGCTCAAGCACGCCCCGGACGCCCTCCGCCATCCCCGCTGGTTGCTGGCCTTCCTCCGCTCCGGGGAGCTGCCCCAGCTCGGCGTGCCCAACTTCGTGACCTCCGACGATCAACCGGTGCCGGGCTTCTTCGAGGCCTACGGGACCTGGATGGGAACCCCGCCCCCCACCTGGGACGACGTGGCCTGGTTGCGGAGCCAGTGGGACGGGCCGTTCATGGTCAAGGGGGTCGGTCGGGCCGACGAGGCCAAGCGGGCCGTCGACACCGGCGCCACCGCCATCTCGGTGTCCAACCACGGCGGCAACAACCTCGACAGCGCCCCGGCCCCGATCCGGGTCCTGCCCGAGGTGGTCGAGGCCGTGGGGGGCCAGATCGAGGTCCTGATGGACGGCGGTGTCCGCCGGGGCAGCGACGTGGTCAAGGCCCTGGCCCTCGGAGCCGACGCCGTCCTCATCGGCCGGGCCTATCTGTGGGGCCTGGCCGCCAACGGGCAGGCCGGGGTCGAGAACGTGCTCGACATCCTCCGCAACGGCATCGACTCCACCCTGCTCGGGTTGGGCAAGGCCGCCATCGACGAACTCGGCCCGGCCGACGTCGTCATCCCCGACGGCTTCTCGCCCCCTCGTACCTGACCGGCCGTGTCGACACGTGCCCGACAACTCGCCGGGTCGGGGTGGCGTTGGTGGGGCCGGGGGAGTTTCGCCTTGGCGAAACTCCGAGCACTCGCCGGGTCGGGGTGGCGTTGGTGGGGCCCGGGGAGTTTCGCCTTGGCGAAACTCCGAGCACTCGCCGGGTCGGGGTGGCGTTGGTGGGGCCCGGGGAGTTTCGCCTTGGCGAAACTCCGAGCAACTCGCCGGGTCGGGGTGGCGTTGGTGGGGCCCGGGGAGTTTCGCCTTGGCGAAACTCCGAGCAACTCGCAGAGTTGCCGTGCGCGAGGAGGGACTTGAACCCTCACGTCCTTTCGGACACAGGAACCTGAATCCTGCGCGTCTGCCAATTCCGCCACTCGCGCGAGTGGTGCTCAGCGATGGTATCGGTGTCGACGGCCGGTGGCACCCGGGTTGCGCCGACCTGTCGGGGCGAGCGCGGGCGTTGAGTCGGCCGTGGCATCCTGGAATAATCGCTCGGACTGCGATGAAGGCAAGCGTTGGTACTGAGAAACTTTGAGGATCGTCTGGAACGGTTGGTAGAGGGAATGTTCGCGCGTGCATTTCGATCGGGGCTGCAGCCTGTCGAACTGGGACGGCGGCTGGTCAAGGAGATGGACCAGAGCCGAACCCTCGACGTGCGCGGCCGGACACTGGCCCCCAACCGCTTCGTCATCAGGATCTCGATGGAGGACCAGCAACGGTTCGCCCAGATCCAGCAGTCCCTGATCCAGGAACTGCAGTCCACGGTCCGCGAGCATGCGGCCGGCGAGGGCTACACCTTCCTCGGCCGGGTCTCGGTCGAGCTGGCCGAGGACGCCGGCCTGAAGGTCGGCCTGTTCCACGTCCACCCCTCCTACGACGAGCGGGTGGCCACCGATGAGCCGAACGCCTGGCTCGAGGGCCCCGACGGGAGCCAGCACGTCATCAAGGGTGGAGTCTCCACCATCGGGCGGCTCTCGGAGTCCGACATCATCATCAACGATCAGAACGTGTCTCGGCGTCACGCCGAACTGCACGCAGTGGGCGACTCCTACGAGTTGGTGGACCTGGGGTCCACCAACGGCAGTAAGGTGAACGGCCAGCGGGTGGCACGCCAGCCGCTCAACGACGGGGACCAGGTGACGTTCGGTGCCATCACTCTTCGATTCAGGCGTCTGTAGGCCGCCGTGCCCCGTCGCGCCGAACTTCGGTAGCCTGCCCTCTGGTGGTGACCGACGCTCTGCTCACGATCCTTCGTTGGTGCCTGCTGGCGTTGCTTTACCTGTTCTTCTTCCGGGTGCTGCAGGCCACCTGGTCGGGCTCGCGGGCGGCCAACGTCCGGCCTCGGCCGGCGTCGACGCCGTCGCGGGGTCGACGGCCCCGCATCGGTACCGGCGGGGGCGGGGGACGGCGAGGTCCGGTTCTGCACGTGCTGCAGCCGCCGGCCGATGCCGGACGGGAGTACAGCGTGAACGGTGAGCTGACCATCGGACGGGCCGCCAGCTGCCACATCACGCTGGACGACACCTACATCTCCCAACTCCATGCCCGGGTCATGCCCGACCCCAACGGGGTGGCCATCGAGGACCTGGGATCCACCAACGGGACGTACCTGAATCGCCAGCGGGTGACGTCCAAGGTCATCGGCGCGCCCGGTGACCAGCTCCAGCTCGGCGGGATCGTGATGGAGCTCCGCTGATGCAGTTGCGAGGTGCGACCGCCTCCCACGTCGGGAACGTACGCGAGTCCAACCAGGACCGGGCCCACTTCGGTGGGTTCGTGGCCGTGGTGGCCGACGGCATGGGCGGTCATCAGGGGGGCGAGATGGCGGCCAGCATCGCCATCGGCGAGTTCCTCGAGGTGGCCGACCCCATCGCCCCCGGTGGGCTGGTAACCCTGGTCGAGGACGCCAACCGGGCCGTTTTCGAGCGGGCCGCCCACCCCGACCTGCGGGGGATGGGCACCACCCTGGTGGCCCTCACCCTTCGGCCCAACGACGAGAAGATCAGCGTCGTCAACGTCGGCGACAGTCGGGCCTACAAGGTCCAGGACGGTGAGCTGGTCCAGGTCACGGTCGATCACAGCCTGGTCGAGGACCTGGTGCGCCAGAACCGGTTGTCGCCGAGCGAGGCCCAGACCCACCCGCAGCGCAACATCCTGACCCGGGCCCTCGGCATCGCCTCCGAGGTCGAGGTCGACCGGTTCCTCCTCCACACCCGCCTCGGCGACCGCTTCCTGCTCTGCAGCGACGGCCTGTTCAACGAGGTCTCGGAGCAGGACATCCTCGGGATCCTGGCCGACAACACCGAGCCCAACGACGCCGCCGATGCCCTGGTGGCCGCCGCCCTGCAGGGCGCGGCCAGGGACAACATCACGGTTGCCGTCGTCGACGTGGTGGAGGACGGCTCCGGGGGCAACGTGTCGTCGGCCGAACCCGAGACGCTGCAGATGCCGGCCTACGATCCTGCGGCCACGGCCCAGGCCCCGAATCCGCCGGCCGCCTCGGCCGAGGCCGACACCGTCGAGGCCGTCGTCCCCACCTCCGGTGCCCTCATCGACGAAGAGGGTGTGCCCACCACCGAACTGCCACCGTCGGTCGACATCGGCTCCGGCGGGGTCGCCCTCGTCGGCGGCGGTCACCCGGCGGCCGTGCTCCAATCGACGGCGAGCCGATCGGCGGTCGGTCTGGTCGACCCGGTCCCGACCTCGGCCCCGGAACAGACGGCGGCTCCCGCCGTCACCCCGGTGCCCGTCACCTCGGCCCCGGCCCGGCGTCGCCGCCTGGCCCCCGTACTGTTCACGGTCGGGGTCCTGGCCCTCGCCGCCGCCGCCCTCTACTACGTGGCCGACTTCTGGGCCGGACGCACCTGGTACATCGACACCGCCGACGCTCTGGACGAGGAGCTGGTGCTGGTCAACGGCCGTCCCGACGGGTTCTGGATCCTGGCCGGGGGCGCCGGTGAGACAGCGGGTGGCGTGCTGCTCAGCGAGTTGAACCTGGAGGCCCGGCAGGCCATCTCCGAGGGCCGGACGTTCTCCTCCCGTGACGAGGCGGCCGAGTTCATCGTCAGCAACCGGGAGCCCGGCTCGGGCCTGAGCGGGGCGCCGGCCGAGGACGTCGTCGACGGTTCCGAGCCCGCCCCGGGCGAGGCCGAGGCTGAGGCCGTCCCGGCCGGTGGCGGTGACGCCGGCGCCACCGAGGGCGACACCTTGGCCCCCGACATTCTCGACGACCTCACCGAGGGTGGGACCGACGGGGTCTCGACCACCACGAGCAGCAGCACCACCTCGACCCCCGACGGCAACTGACGGCGCCGGGAGCGGCATGCGGGGCGCGCGCAACCTGGAGCTGAGCCTCCTCGTCCTCGGGACCATCATCACCGTGGTCGCCTATTTCTCCCTCAATGCGGGGGAGACGGCCGAGATCAGCACCGGCATCGCCGGCTTCTTCGCCATCGTCCTGGTCCTGCTCCTGGCGGCCCACGTGGTCATCCGCTACGCCGCCCCCGGGGCCGATCCCCTGCTGTTGCCCCTGGCGGCGCTGCTCAACGGACTGGGTTGGGTCATGATCGCCCGACTCGACGAGGGCCTGGCCGACAGCCAGGTCGCCTGGACCTTCATCGGGATCGGTGCCTTCGCCGCCGTGCTCCTGCTCGTCCCCGATCTCAAATGGGTGGCCGACTTCCGCTACACGCTGGCCCTGGCCGGGGTGGCACTGCTGATGCTGCCGCTCATCCCGGGGCTCGGTCGCCAGATCAACGGGGCCCAGATCTGGATCTTCATCGGGCCCTTCTCCATCCAGCCCGGGGAGTTCGCCAAGATCGTGCTCGCCGCCTTCCTGGCCGGCTACCTGGCCGACAAGCGCGACCTGCTGATGATCGCCAACCGGCGCCTGGGGCCCCTGCACATCCCCGCCTTCAAGTACTTCGGCCCCCTGCTCCTGGCCCTCGGCGTGGCCCTGATGGTGATGGTGCTCCAGCGCGACCTCGGTTCGTCCCTGCTGTTCTTCACCCTGTTCCTGGTGATGATCTACGTGGCCACCGGCCGGGCCGCCTACGTGATCATCGGGATGGCCCTGTTCAGCGTCGGCGCGGTGACGTCGTGGCGGTTGTTCGGCCACGTCCAGACCCGGGTCGACATCTGGCTGAACCCGTTCGAGGACCCCAAGGGCGCCGGGTTCCAGATCGTCGAGGCCGCGTTCGCCTTCGCCGACGGGGGGATCACGGGGACCGGCCTCGGCTCCGGTCTGCCGACCAAGATCCCGTTCGCCCCCACCGACATGATCTTCGCCGCCATCGGCGAGGAGCTGGGTCTCCTGGGCGCCACCGCCGTCCTCGCCGCCTTCATGTTCTTCGTCAGCTCCGGGTTCCGGGTGGCGGCCACGACCGACGACGATTTCGAGAAGCTGCTCGCCGCCGGTCTCACCGCCCTGCTCGGCTTCCAGGCCTTCATCATCATCGGCGGGGTGCTTCGGGTCCTGCCCCTGACCGGTGTGACCCTGCCGTTCGTGTCCTACGGCGGGTCGTCGCTCATCTCGAACTACATCATCCTGGCCCTGCTCGTCCGCATCTCGGCCTCGGCTTCGACCTCGGCTTCGACCTCGAGTTCGGCTTCGGCCTCCGCGGCCCCGGCCTCCGACGCCGGCCGGGGCACGCTCGTCGGTCCGGCCCCGGCCGCCGGCGGGTGAGGATCGGATCCGGGACCCGCCCGTGAACGCCTCGCTCCGTCACGTCCTCGTCGTGCTGCTGGGTTGCTTCTGCATCCTGTTCATCCAGCTCAACCGGGTCCAGGTGTTCCAGGCCGAAGCGTTGCGGGACGACCCGTCCAACACCCGCGGCGCCCAGCGCAACTTCAACCGACCCCGGGGCGACATCGTCACCACCGACGGCGTGGTGGTGGCCACCTCGGAGCCCTCGGACGGCTTCTTCAGCCAGCAACGCACGTATCCCGAGGGGGAGTTGTACGCCCACACCGTCGGCTACATCTCGTTCACGGTCGGCTCGGACGGCGTCGAGCGGACCCACGACGATGCCATCGTGGGCCGCACCGCGGCCCAGCAGCTCGACGACCTCACCAGCCTGCTCGATCCCGACCCCGACGTGGGGTCGATCGTGTTGACCCTCGACCATCGCCTGCAGACCGTGGCCCGGGACGCCCTCGGTTCGCGATCGGGATCGGTGGTGGCCATGGACCCCCGCACGGGCGCCATACGGGCCTTGTGGAGCTTCCCGTCCTATGACCCCAACCTGGTGGCCGACAACGACACCAACGCCGCCAACGCCATGTACCTCGATCTGTTGGAGGCCGACGGCAACCCCCTGCGGGCCAAGGCCTACCGGGACGTGTTCTTCCCCGGTTCGACGTTCAAGATCGTGACCTCGGCCGCCGGGCTGGAGGAGCAGGTCGTCACCCTGACCGAGCCCGAGTTCCCGGCCACCGACGCCTACACCCCGCCGCTCACCTCCCGACCCATCACCAACTTCGGGGGGCGGGCCTGCGGCGGGAACCTGATCGAGCTCCTGGTGCAGTCGTGCAACGTGCAGTTCGCCGCCCTGGCGGCCGAGCAGATCGGGCCGTTCAAGATGGAGCAGCAGTCCCGGGCCAACGGGTTCAACGAGATTCCGCCCCTGGATCTGCCGGGGGCCGTGGCCAGCATCTACCCCCAGCCCGAGGTCTTCGGCGATCGGCTGGAAGAGCCCACACCGGATCGCCCGGCCGGGCTGTTCGAGAACACGCCGCTGCTGGCCCAGAGCGGCATCGGGCAGTTCGAGGTCCAGGCCTCGCCCCTGGCCATGGTGCTGGTGGCGGCCGGGGTGGCCAACGACGGGGTCATCCCCACCCCCCACGTCCTGGCCGAGGTGCGCGACGCCGACGGCCGGGTCCTGTCCCGCAACGAGCCCGGCGGTTGGCGCCGGTCGATGAACGGCGAGACGGCGGCCGCCCTCCAGATCGCCCTGCGGGAGGCGGGTGAGCGGGGGAGTGGCAACACGGCGGCCGTGGCCGGCGTCGAGGTGTCGGTCAAGACCGGCACGGCCCAGCTCGGGACCGAGCCCCCCGCCTCCAACGCCTGGATCGTCGGCTACGCCGGGCTCCCCGGCGAGGAGCCGGAGCTTGCCGTGGCCGTGCTGGTCGAGGGCCAGGAGGGCTCGGGGGACCAGACCGGGGGCCGGGTGGCCGGTCCCATCGCCCAGCAGCTGTTCGCCACCTGGTTCAGCGGCCGGCCCTGACGGCGGAGGCCGGCATCCCGGGCTTCGGCCTCGCCCCGTGGTGCCCGGCCGTGCTCCGTGACCGGGTCCCGGGCCGACCCGACCGGTAGCGGCGCGACCGGACCGGATGGTCGGTCCGTGTGGCGAATGGTTCATCATCAAACGGGTTGCCGGTGACGCGTGAGGGCCCAGCATGAGTAACATTCACCTGTTGTGACTGATGCCTCCACCGCCCGGCCGGTTCTGAGCGGTCGATACGAGCTGCACCGTCGGATTGCCAGGGGTGGCATGGCCGACGTGTTCCTGGCCCGCGACCAGCTGTTGGATCGACCGGTCGCGGTCAAGGTGTTGTTCCCCCAGTACGCGGCCGAGCCGTCGTTCGTGGCCCGCTTCCGCCGCGAGGCCCAGGCCGCCGCCAACCTGAACCACCCGAGCGTGGTCGCGGTGTACGACTGGGGCACCCACGAGGACACCTACTTCATCGTGATGGAGTACGTCGAGGGTCGCAGTCTGGCCGACGTCCTGGCCGCCGAGGGGCACCTGTACCCGGATCGGGCGGCCGAGATCGCCACCGACGTGGCCGCCGCCCTCGGGTTCGCCCACCGCAACGGCACCGTCCACCGCGACGTGAAGCCGGGCAACATCATGATCACGCCCCAGGGCCAGGTGAAGGTGACCGACTTCGGTATCGCCCGGGCCTTCGGCGGCGACGAGGCCGAGCTGACCCAGACCGGCTCGGTCATGGGCACCGCCAGCTACTTCTCTCCGGAACAGGCTCAGGGCAAGCAGGTCGACCCCCGGAGCGACCTGTACTCGCTCGGTGTGGTCCTGTTCGAGATGCTGGCCGGTGAGCCGCCCTTCACCGGCGCCTCGCCCGTGTCGATCGCCTACAAGCACGTGCAGGAGCCGGCCCCCAAGGTCACCACCCGGAACCCCACGGTCCCGGCTCCGCTCGAGGCCATCATCGACCGGCTCCTGGCCAAGGATCCCGATCACCGGTACGCCGCGGCCGAGGACGTCCGGGCCGATCTCCGCCGGTTCCGGGAGGGTCACCCCCTCGTCGGGGTCAACCCGCCGGCCATGGACCCCGGGCCCGACCAGTACGACCAGACCCGGGCCATGGCCGCACCGCCGGTCACCAACGGTCGCCAGGCCCCGCACAGCCCCGACACCGGCTCGCGGGCCATCATCGACACCACCCGGGCGGTCCCGGCCTCGGCCGCGGTTCGGCAGGTGGAGCCGGTGGAGGAGTACTACGAACCTCCGAGCCGGACCGGCGTCTTCGTCATCATGTTGGCCGGGCTCCTGCTGTTGATGGTCGGGCTGGTGGTGCTGATCGCCAACGCCGTCACCGGCACCGACAGCACCGAGGAGACGACGGTCGAGACCGAGCCGGTCCCGACCGTGATCGGGGAGTCCCAGAGCGCCGCCACCAATCGGCTGGTCGACGCCGGTTTCACCGTCCGTCCCGAGTTCGTCCCCAACGACGATTTCGAGCCCGGCCAGGTGTTCGAACAGGACCCGGAGGCCGGCACCGAGCTGGAGCCGGGCAGCGAGGTCGTGATCCGCATCGTCCAGGCCTCCGAGCTCGTGATCGTGCCCAACGTCGTCGGTCTCAACCACACCGAGGCCACCGATCTGCTCTTCGGCGCCAATCTGGAGCCCAACGTCGAGCGGGTCGAGAACGATCAGATCCCCCTCGACGTGGTGATCGACCAGTCGCTCCAGGCCGGTCAGCAGGTCAACGCCGGCTCGGTCATCACCCTCACCGTCTCGAACGGGCCGGCCCAGGCCGACATCCCCGATCTGGCCGGCCAGCCCGCGGCCCAGGCCACGCTGCAGCTCGGCCAGCTCGGTTTCACCAACGTGGTGATCAATCCGGAGGGCAGCGCCGACGTCCCGATCGACGTGGTCATCCGGACCGAGCCCCCGGCCGGGAGCAAGGTCGATCTCGGGGTGCCGGTGGTGGTCGTGGTCTCCAGCGGCCCCGACGTGGTCGACGTCCCCGACATGGCCGGCCCCCGCCTGGTTCAGCAGGCGGCCGAGCTGCTCCTGAACGAGCGGGGGCTCATCCCGGTGATCATCAACGTGCCGGTGGGCAACCCGAACGACGTGGGCAAGGTCGTGGCCCAGGATCCACCCCCGGGGACCCAGGTCCAGACGGGATCCCAGGTGACCCTGAGCGTGGGGGCGGCCCAGGCCACGACGACCACGTCGACGACCACCACGACGACGACCACCACGACGACCGAGGCGCCGACGAGCACCACCGCCGCCGACGGTTGATCGGCCGCAGGGCCGCTTCCGTGGCGGTTCCCGGTCTCCGACCGTAGGGCTCGACGGCTTCGTGCGGGGCTTGCGCTGTCGGTCGGCCTGTCCTCAGGCGGCGACGGCCCGGGCCCGTCGGCAGAAGTTGTCGAGCAGCTGCATGCCCCCGACGGTCAGGATCGACTCCGGGTGGAACTGCACCCCCTCGACGTCCAGTTCGCGATGCCGGAGGCCCATGATCAGCTCGTTGCGGGTCCGGGCCGTGACCTCGAGCACATCGGGCAGGCCGTCGGCCTCCACGATCAGCGAGTGGTAGCGGGTCGCCTCCAACGGCTGGGGGAGACCGGCGAACACGCCGATGTCGTCATGGTCGATGATCGAGGTCTTGCCGTGCATCAGTTCGGGGGCCCGGACCACGGCGCCCCCGTACAGCTCTCCGATGCACTGGTGGCCCAGGCACACCCCGAACACCGGCCGTCGCCCGGCGAAGTGGTCGATCACGGCCATCGAGACCCCGGCGTCGGCCGGGGTGCCGGGCCCGGGTGAGACCAGGACGGCGTCCGGCTCCAGGGCGGCGAGCTCGTCGACGGTCTCGGCGTCGTTGCGGACCACGATCGGGTCGGCCCCCAGCTCGCCCAGGTACTGGACCAGGATGTAGACGAACGAGTCGTAGTTGTCGATGACCAGGATGCGAGGGGTCTCGGACACCAGGCGCAGGGTAGCGGGAGGCCTCGGGACGGTCGACGGGGTTTCACCGGTCCATCCGACTAAGGTGTCCAGTCGTGGTGCGCCAGGACAAGTCACGCGGAGGACGGATCACCCCCAAGGCCGGCGAGGACGGTGGGGTGGTCAGCCGGGAGCCGGTGCGGCTCGATCGGCCGATCGATCGGTTCATTCCCATCATCATGGCCGTCGCCCTGCTCGCCGGGACCCTGGTGATCCTGGTCAACTACATCTTCCTGGCCGACCCCGACAACCTCTACCTGCTGGGCGGGCTGGGGTTGATCCTGGTCGGGATCGTGGCCGCCACGCAGTGGCGTTGACGTACCGCTGAGGCCTTCGGCGCCCCTCTACCCACAAGTTGTCCACAGCCTGCGGAGGCTTCGGGGCGATACGACCACAAGCAGTGACATCACACCCAACGAATGTCGCTCAGGTGGACAAGCGGTTACAAATCGCAACTCTGCCCACAGGCTGTGGATCGGCAACCCTCTCCTGACGTCGCCGAGCAGCCCGTTTTGTGGATAACTAGCGAGGTGCTTGCGGCTGTCCCCAGGTCGAGCTGCCCGACCCTGGATGCTGCGAAACTGAACTACCGGTCCTCGAGCGGCGTGGTCAGCTCCATCTCGTCGGCGCAGTGGCGGGGTGCCTGTGGAAGACTGTCGTTGGCCAGGGTCATGCGCAACTCGGTGCCGCAGCTCGGACACCGATAGGTGAGTTTCACCCGTCGCAGCTCGCCCGGGGGCGGGGGCTCGGGAATGGGCCGGGCGAAGGCGCCCAGCATGGTCATGCCCATGGTGACGATCCCGTAGCCGATGGCCAGGGCGATGAGGACCCTGATCGGTGGCTGGCCGAGCCCGATCAGGAGGGCGCCGACGCCGACGGTCGCCACCTGGATCAGCCGCTTGCGGCGCTGTTGGGTGGCCACATCCCGAAGCCGGGCGGTCGACGGGACCGGCTCGTCGTCGTCGTCGATCCGCTCGGGGAGTTCGGTTTCGGGGTGGAAGTCGCTCATGGTTCGTTCCCTCACCCTCGTTCGGCGCTGGCCGTCAGCGCTCGATGATGGTGGCGTTGGCCATGCCGCCACCCTCGCACATGGTCTGCAGCCCGTAGCGGCCACCCGTCCGCTCCAGTTCGTGGAGCATGGTGGTCATGAGCCGGGCGCCGGAACAGCCGAGGGGGTGGCCGAGGGCTATGGCCCCGCCATTGGGGTTCACCTTCTCCATGTCCGGGCCGTGCTCGGCGGCCCAGGCCAACACGACCGAGGCGAACGCCTCGTTGACCTCGAACACGTCGATGTCGTCCATCGACAGGCCCGACCGCTCGAACACCTTGGTCGTGGCCGGGATGGGGCCGGTCAGCATGGTGACCGGGTCGACGCCGGCCAGCGAGAAGCTGTGGAAGCGGGCCCGGATCGGCAGCCCCAACTCGTTGGCCTTGGACTCGCTCATGATCAGCACGGCGGCGGCGCCGTCGGTGATCTGGGAGCTGTTGCCGGCCGTCACCTTGCCGTCGGGCAGGAAGGCGGGCTTGAGCGACGCCAGCTTCTCCAGGGTCGATTCCCGGATGCCGCCGTCGGTCCGAACCATCTCGCCCGTCTCGACGACCTTGCCCCCCTCGCGATCGAGGATCTTCTCGGCCACCGGCAGGATCTCGGCGTCGAAGCGGCCCTCGTCCCGGGCCCGGGCCGCCCGCTGCTGGCTCATCAGGCCGTACTCGTCGAGCTGCTCGCGGGTGATGCCCCACTTCTCGGCGATCATCTCGGCCCCGATGCCCTGGGGCTGGAGACCGCCGACCTCGGCGTAGCGGTTCTCGATGGGGGCCGAGAACGGGGCGCCGACGTCTTTGACCATCACCGACGCGCCCATCGGCACCAGGCTCATCACCTCGACCCCGGCGGCGACCACGACGTCGTAGGCACCGGCCATGACCCCCTGGGCGGCGAAGTGGGCCGACTGCTGGGAGGAGCCGCACTGCCGGTCCACGGTGGTGGAGGGCACCGACTCGGGCCAACCGGCGCTCAGCACCGCGTTGCGGCCGACGTTCACGGCCTGGGCCCCGACCTGCATGACGCAGCCCATGATCACGTCATCGACCAGGGCCGGATCGAGGTTGTTACGGTCGGCCAGGGCCTTGAGCACCTCGGCCGCCAGGTCGGCCGGATGCCAGCCCGAGAGCGAACCGTTGCGCTTGCCCATCGGTGTCCGGAGGGCGTCGACGATCACCGCGTTTTCCATTGCTCTTCAACCTCTCTACGGGGCTGGTGGACGGGCCCCTCGCCTGGTCCAACCTACCTCCGCGACGGCGGCCCGTCGCCATCGGCCGGGTGGGGCGTGGCCGGTGCCCGACCGGTAACCTTGTGCCTCCTGACACATCGTGTCGCGCACCAACCAACCCAAGCCCAGGAGCGAGATGAGCGTCTCTCCCGAAATCGATGCCGTGGCCGAGGGCCAGACCGTCCCCAAGGTGTTTCTGGAGACGGTGGCCCAGAACGGCGATCTGGTCGCCCTCCGGTGGAAGGACGACAACGACGACTGGCACGAGCTGACCTACGCTCAGTTCGCCGATCATGTGGCCCGGGTCGCCGCCGGCCTCCGGGCCCAGGGGCTCGGCCCCGGTGACCGCCTGCTGCTCATGGTCCGCAACGTGCACGAGTTCCACGTGCTCGACACGGCGGCGCTGTTCCTGGGCGCCACCCCGGTCTCGATCTACAACAGCTCGTCGCCCGAGCAGATCGAGTACCTGGCCAACGACGCCTCGGCCGCCATGGCCGTGGCCGAGATCGTGCCGTTCTACGAGAGCATCGCCAAGGTCCGCCAGAGCGTGCCCAGCCTGACCAAGGTCGGCATCGTGCACGACGCCGACACCGGCGCCGACTTCACCTACGCCTCGCTGCTGGACCATGCGCCCATCGATCTGGCGGCCGAGGTCGGCAACGCCTCGGTCGACGACCTGGCGACCCTGATCTACACCTCGGGAACCACCGGCCCGTCCAAGGGTGTGATGATCGACCACCACAACGTGTGCTGGACGGCGGAGTGCCTGCGTCAGTCGTTCGAGACCGATGACGAGATGGCGGGCAAGCGCATCGTCAGCTACCTGCCCATGGCCCACATCGCCGAGCGGATGATGAGCCACTACGGCTCGCTGTTCTTCGGTTTCGAGGTCACCTGCTGCCCCGATCCGACCCAGATCGCGGCCTACGCCACCCAGGTCAAGCCGCAGATCATGTTCGGCGTGCCTCGCGTGTGGGAGAAGGTCTACGGCGGGGTCAACGCCGTGCTGGCCGCCGATCCCGAGAAGCAGAAGGCCGTGTCGGAGGCCCTGGAGGTCGCCGGTCCCATCGCCGAGAAGATGACCTGGGGCACCGCCACCGAGGAGGAGATCGAGACCTACAACTTCCTCGACGCCGTCGCCTTCTCCACCATCCGGGAGCTGGTCGGCCTCGACGCCCTGGAGTGGGCCGTCACCGGCGCCGCCCCGATCCCGGCCGAGATGCTGGCCTGGTTCCGGACCATCGGCGTGCCGCTGTCGGAGATCTACGGCCTGTCGGAGACCACGGGCCCGATGACGTGGGCCGCCAACAAGGTCAAGCCCGGCTTCGTGGGCCACGCCTGCCCCGGGGTCGAGGTCAAGCTCGGCGACGACGGCGAGGTGCTGTGCCGAGGCGGCAACGTCTTCCGGGGCTACCTCAACCAGCCGGAGAAGACGGCCGAGGTCCTCGACGACGACGGTTGGTTCCACTCCGGTGACATCGGCGAGATCGACGAGGACGGCTACGTCAAGATCGTCGACCGCAAGAAGGAGCTGATCATCACCGCCGGGGGCAAGAACCTGTCGCCGGCCAACCTCGAGGCCTCCCTCAAGATGATCCCTCTCGTCGGTCAGGCCATCGCCATCGGCGACCAGCGGCCCTTCGTGTCGGCCCTCGTGGTGCTCGACCCCGACGTCGCCCCCCAGTGGGCGGCCGGCAAGGGCATCGAGGGCAGCCTGGAGGAACTGGCCGAGCACCCCGAGGTGGTGGCCGAGATCGAGGGCGCCCTGGCCGGCGTCATGGAGGGCTTCAACAACGCCGAGCGGGTGAAGAAGATCACCGTGCTGGGCGAGGAGTGGCTCCCCGACTCCGATGTGCTCACCCCGACCTCGAAGCTCAAGCGGCGGGGCATCCACACCCGCTACGCCGACCAGATCGAGGCGCTCTACACCTGAGTCCGACCCCGACGGGGTCGCGCCACGCATACTCACCGGTCGACGCCGGATCGGGCTCAGCCTGGTCCGGCGTCGGCGCGTCCGACCGTCGATTTGTTGAGATCTGCACCATCACCCCTACCGGCCCGCGGGGTGAGTGGGTATATTCACTCACGGTTGCTTCGATCGATTCGGCGGGAACCGAGCGATGGACCACCCCCATCACGCCTTCCCATCCGCCGCCGTCGAGGAGCCCCTCGTGTTCGAGAGCCACCGCGGGATCACCGCCACCTTCTGGGCCGAGGACGCCCAGGTCTTCGTCTCCGCCTATCGCCCGGACGACCACCGGGCCTCCTGGCTGGAGTACCTGGAGGGCCTGCACCGGACCTACACCTCGTGGGGTGTCGACCACATCCTCGATC
The DNA here is from genome assembly GCA_965263455.1 of Acidimicrobiales bacterium. GTDB lineage: Bacteria > Actinomycetota > Acidimicrobiia > Acidimicrobiales > SZUA-35 > CADEDH01. The sequence continues at coordinate 2,017,201 of CBDHHN010000004.1, read as the reverse complement.
GGGCCCGGATGGCGGCCGAGGGCTGCACCCTGTTCTGGCTGCTCCACGATCTGGAGGGCGAGGTCCTGGGCGGTATCCGGGCCGAGGGCCCGTACACGGCACCCGGCCGCTACGCCTGCGTGACCGAGATGGCGGCCAGCCCCGACGCCTCCCGGATGGTTGAGCTGCTCGGCCCTGCGGTCGAGGCCGGGGCCCTGGAGCTGAAGGGGGGCTGGGTCCGTCCCGGGGTCGGGGGGCTGGGTCGGGTGCTGAGCCGGTGCCTGTCCCACAGCATGTGGTGGCTGGGGGTGGGCCACGGGGTCGGTACCGGCAGCACCCACGTGCTCCCCAGCTGGGTGTCGACGGGAGGCCGGCTGCTGGACATGGCTCCCAGCGCCTACCCCTCGGACCGCTATCAGACCCAGGCGCTGGTCTGGGAACCCGACCATCTCAGCCACATGGACCCCGTCCAGCGGCGCCACACCCTCAGGGAGCGGCGCTACCTGGCGCCGGCCCGGGCCCGGATCATGGGTGACGACACCTTGGCCGAGTGGCATCCCGAGCTGCTGTTCGACTTCGATCCTCGGCTCGACGAGTTGGCCGACGCCGGGGTCGAGCTCATCGACCATCTGGCCGAGGCCCGGGACGAGCTGGGCGACCTCCTGCCCCCGGTTGGCACGGCCTTCCACCGTGAGCCATCCCACTGGGTCCACCTCCCGTGGCGCAACCAGGCCCTCCACCTGCCCGGCCCGGCCGCCTTCCGTCGCCTCCGCACCGACCGGAACCGCTACAAGATCGGGGGCGACGACCTGGCCGCCGCCCGCGACCGCACCGTGGGCGTGGTCGGCCTCAGTGTCGGCTCGTCGGCGGCCATGACCCTGGCCCAGGAGGGCCTGTGCGGTGCGTTGCGCCTGGCCGACCACGACCGCCTGGCCATCACCAACCTCAATCGCCTGTCGGCGTCCATCGCCGATCTGGGGGAGGCCAAGACCACCATCACGGCCCGCCGTATCGCCGAACTCGACCCCTACCTGGGGGTGGAGCTGGTGAACGACGGGGTGACGGCCGACAACGTGGACGACTTCGTCGAGGGCCTCGACGTCGTGGTCGAGGAGTGCGACTCGTTCGACGTGAAGGTCCTGGTTCGCGAGTCGGCCCGTCGCCACCGGGTGCCGGTGGTGATGGAGACCTCCGATCGCGGTCTGCTCGATGTCGAGCGGTTCGACGCCGAACCGGACCGGCCCGTCCTCCACGGCCTGCTCGAAGGACTCGACGCCGATCGGCTGGCCGACCTCTCGCCGGAGGACAAGGTGCCCCACGTGCTGGGCATCCTGGAGCCCGAGCACCTTTCGGCTCCGGTGGCGGCCTCGATGGTCGAGATCGACGCCACCACCCGGACCTGGCCCCAACTCGCGTCCGACGTCACCCTGGGCGCCAGCCTGATCACGGCCACGGTGCGACGGCTGTTCACCGCTCCCGAGGGCCTCCGCTCGGGTCGGTCCCGGCTCGACATCGACGACGCCCTCGACGGCCTGACCGAGCCCCGATCGCCCCGGCCCGTGCTCGGGATCGAGCCCGCTCCGGTCGAGCATCCCCTCCTCCCCGAGCGGTTCACCGACGCCATGGCCCAGGCCGCGGCCCTGGCCCCCTCGGGCGGCAACGCCCAGCCCTGGCGCTTCGCCTTCACCACCAACACCTTCGAGGTCGTGGCCGACCCCGGTCCGGGTTCGCTGATGGACATCGGAGGGCGTGGGACGGCCGTGGCCTGCGGGGCCGCATTGGGCAACGCCATGGCCGTGGCCGCCATCCGGGAACGGCTGGCCGAGGGCTCGTCGGCCCTGGATCTCTCGCTCGACCTGGACCGGCCCGACGTCGTCGGCCGGATCCAGCTCGGCAACCGCAGCGACGCCGGCTGGGCCGCCCTCGCCCCCTACGTCCCCGAGCGGACGACCAACCGTCTGGAGGGACCGGTCGAGGCCCTCTCGCCCGAGCTGATCGAGACCCTCCAGGCCGCGGCCGAGGCCGGCGGCGGCCGGGGCGTCTACCTGCCCACCGACCGGCTGGGTGATCTGGTCGAGTTGTGGGGGGAAGCCGATCGGGCCCGGCTGCTGGCCCCGGCGCTCCACGCCGAGATGATGGGGGAGCTGCGTCGGCCCGGCGTCGACGACCTGGACGAGGGACTGGACGAGCGCACGCTGGAACTGTCGCCGGCCGACCGGGCCAAGCTCGCCGTCCTGCGGCGGGGCGACGTGATGGCCCACCTCGACCGCTGGAACCTGGGCTACCGCCTGGGCGACGACACCCGCCGACGCCTACGTCGCAGCGCCGGGCTGGTCGTCGTCGTCACCCGGGGCGACCGGCGGGCGGACTACGTCCGGGGTGGGGTGGCCATGCAGCGGCTCTGGCTGACCGCGACCCGGCTCGGGCTGTGGCTCCAACCCATGGTTCCCGTGTTCGGCTACGCCCACACCGAGGACGAACTGGTCGAGCGGGTGGGTGAGGAGCGGGGCCCGGACCTGTTCCGGTTGAGCCGCCTGGCCTTCGAGCAGATCGGGGTCGACGGGGACGAGAGCTTTGTCCTGTCGGCCCGGGTCCATCGGGGCCTGCCGCCCACCGCCGTCAGCGGTCGCCGCAGGGCCCAACCGCAGGTGGATGCGGCCCGGACCGGTCGCCGGTCGGGAGAGCATCAGGCGACTCCGGTCCAGGTCTGACCCGGTCGTCCCGGGGTCTCCGCCGGCCCGGCGGCGGGGCCCCGACTCACAACCCGACGTGATCGGCCGATCCATCGAGGAGAGTTCCCTCTCCCGGATGCGTGAGGCCCATGACGACGACACAACCGAGTCGGCAACGCCAGCTCGACCTCCTGATCACCGACATCGCCCAGGATCTGATGGGCGTCCCGGCCAGCAGGGCCACGGAGGCGATGGAGAGCGCGCTCTCGGAGCTGCTCGACTTCTTCGGCGTCGACCAGACCTTCCTTCGCCGTCATGATCACGAGGCGGACGCCTCGATCCTGGTGGCCGAGTGGCCCAAGCGTGAGGTCGTCCCCGACCCCGATCCGCTGTACTACGTCCCCTTCGACGCCGACCCGTCGTTCGCCCAGACCCGGCACCTGACCGACACCTTCATCGTCTACCCCGAGGACTCACCCGACTACCAGGAGCGGGTCAAGGCCGGATCCGGTCAGGTGCTCACCACCCTGGCCACCGTGCCCCTTCGCCAGGCGGACACCACGGTCGGCATCCTCGGTCTCATCCGCCACGACACCCGTCGCTGGGAGCCCGAGGAGGTCACCACCCTGGGGGCCATCGCCTCGCTCGTGGCCCAGGTGTGGGGACGCCACGAGGCCGAGGAGGCCCTGGTCCACAAGGCCTACTACGACGAACTGACCGACCTGCCCAACCGGCGGCTGCTGGAGGAACGGGTGGCCGACGTGAGCCGGACCGTGCCGTGCTCGCTGCTCGTCATCGACGTCGACAACATGACCATGATCAACGACGGCCTCAACTACCAGGCCGGTGATCTGTTCCTGCAGGCCATGGGGGAGCGGATCACCACCTTGGTGCGGCGGGGGACGACGGTGGCCCGGTTGGCCGCCGACGAGTTCGCCGTCCTGTTGCCCAACGCCGACCCCCGCAACGTGGAGTCCATCGCCGAACGGTTGCTGGGCGAGTTGGCCCAGCCCTTCGACATCGGGGGCGTGCCGGTGGTCCGCACGGTCAGCATCGGCATCGCCCATGACTCGCCCGCCGTCTTCAACGGCAGCCAGGGCGTCGACCTCCTGGCCGACGCCGGCGTGGCCATGTCCGAAGCCAAGAAGGCCGGTCGCAACCGGGTGGCCGTGTTCGACGAGGCCATGCACGATCGCCTGGCCCGCGACTTCCAGGTCGAGATGGAGTTGCGGCAGGCCGTCGACGCCGGTGATCAGCTCTGCCTGCACTACCAACCCGAGGTCGACCTGCGGACCGGACAGGTGGTGGCGGTCGAGGCGCTGATGCGATGGCAGCATCCGGCCAAGGGCCTGCTGTCGGCCGGCGTGTTCATCAAGCTGGCCGAGGAGAGCGGGCTCATCGTCGAGATCGGCGACTTCGTACTCCGGGAGGCGATCTCCCAGATCGCAGCGTGGACGGCCGACCATCCGGAGCTGGTCATGCGGGTCAACATCTCGCCCGCCCATCTGATCAGCCGCGACCTGACGGGGCAGATCCGAGGGCTGCTCGAGATCTACGATGTGGCACCCGAGCGGTTGTGCATCGAGGTCACCGAGCACGTGATGATCGCCGACCACCAGTTCACCATGGAGATCCTGTCCGGGCTTCGGGCCATGGGGGTCCAGATCGCCCTCGACGACTTCGGTACCGGCTACAGCTCGATGGAACAGCTGAAGCGGCTGCCCATCGACGCCCTCAAGATCGATCGGGCGTTCATGATCGACCTGGCCACCTCCGAGACCGACGCCGCCATCGTCGATGCCACCATCCGCCTGGCCGAGGCTCTGGGCATGAGCACGGTGGCCGAGGGCATCGAGGAGGAGGAGCAGATTCGGGAGCTGCTGGCCCGCGGCTGCTATCGGGCCCAGGGCTTCCTGCTGGCCAAGCCGGCTCCACCCGACGAGGTCGAACAACTGCTGGGCCGACCGCTGACGGCCGGTTCCCTCCAGTTGGGCCAGCCCCTGGCCGTGGCCGACTAGTGATCCCCGCTGTTAGCGGTTTTGCCAGTCGGGGATCTGGCCGTGGAGGAAGCCGGCCATGTGCCGCCGGGCGGCCATGGTTTGGTTAGCGGTTTTGCCAGTCGGGGATCTGGCCGTGGAGGAAGCCGGCCATGGCCGCCTTGGAGTCTTCGGTCATCGAGGACAGGATCTGGGTCCGGTTCTCCATGTCGATCCCGGCCTGCAGTGAGCCGACCTCCAGGTTCGACCACATGACCTCCTTGGTCATCCAGACCCCCATGGGGCTGTTGCGGGCGATCTGACGGGCCACATCGAGGGCCTCGGCCTGGAGGTCGTCGTCGTCGACCAGACGGGTGACCAGGCCGAGCTTGTCGGCCTCCTCGGCGTCGAACACCCGACCCGTCAACAGCAGCTCCCACGCCCGTGAGGCTCCGATGAGGCGGGGCAGCAGCCACGACACGCCGATGTCGCAGCCCGAGATCCCGAGCCGGACGAAGGCGGTGCCGAACTTGGCCGACCGGCTGCAGATGCGGACGTCGCTGGCCAGGGCCAGGGCGAACCCGCCACCGGCCGCCGCCCCGTTGACGGCGGCCACCACCGGCTGGCGCAGCGATCGCAGGTGGGGGACCAGCGTGGCGATGAACTGCTGGGTCGCCATGCCCTGTTGGGGACGGCCCTGGTCCTCGGTGCCGGGGATGGTGCCGAAGCCGTTGAGGTCGAGCCCGGCGCAGAAGCCGCGCCCGGCCCCGGTGAGGATCACCACCCGACAGTCGTGGTCGGCCTTGATGGCGTCGAAGGCGGTGTGCAGCTCCTGCACCAGTTCCTGGCTGAGGGCGTTGAGCCGCTCGGGCCGATTGAGGGTGAGCTGGGTGATCCCGGGCTCGGGCTGGGTGATCTCGACGGAGGCCATCGACGGATCGTAGGTTGGGTCGCACCGGCGGACCCAGCCCGTGAGCCCCAGGAGGCACCGATCATGGCCGACACCAACTCCCACGGCGGCCGCCTGGCGGCCAAGGCCTTGAAGGCGGCAGGGGTCGAGTGCGTGTTCACCCTGTCCGGCGGGCACGTCATGGGCATCTACGACGGGTGTATCGACGAGGGCATCAAGGTGGTCGACGTCCGCCACGAGCAGGCCGCCGTCCACGCCGCCGACGCCTGGGCCCGACTCAACCCGGGTCGGGTCGGGGTGGCCATCCTCACCGCCGGCCCCGGCGTGACCGACGGCGTGACCGGGGTGGCCAACGCCTGGCGGGCCAACTCGCCCATCCTGGTCTTCGGCGGCCAGGGCCCGTTCAACAACCTGCGGCGGGGCTCGTTGCAGGAGATGGACCACGTGGCCGTGATGCAGCCCATAACGAAGTGGGCCGACGCCTGCTACCAGACCAACCGCATCGGCGAGTACGTGGAGCTGGCCATCCGCACCGCCCTGTCGGGCGTGCCGGGTCCGGCCTTCCTGGAGATCCCGATGGACGTCCTCCACGGCCCCGTCGACCTGGCCACCGCGCCCCTGCCACCGTTCCGGGACTACCGGGTGGCCAATGCCGCCGCCCCCGACCGGGTGGCCGCGGCCGTCGATCTGCTGGCCGGGGCCGAGCGGCCGATGGTGATGGCGGGCACGGCGCTCAAGTGGTCGGAAGGCGCACCGGCACTGCGCCGCTTCGTGGAGCAGGTGCGGATCCCGTGCTTCACCAACGGCATGGGCCGGGGCCAGCTGGCCATGGATCACCCGCAGTTCTTCAACCGGAGCCGCAAGCAGGCCCTGGCCGAGGCCGACGTGGTCGTCCTGGCCGGGACGCCGCTCGACTTCCGCATGAAGTTCGGCGGCTCGATCCCGGCCACGGCCAAGATCGTGCAGCTCGACCTCGATGAGACCCTGATCGGTCAGAACCGTCCAGCCGACGTCGGCCTGGTCGGCAACCTGGGGGCCAACCTCGACGCTCTGTGCGACGCCCTCGACGCCGCCGGCAAGGCCCTCGACTTCAGTGACTGGTCGGCCACCCTGCGGTCCCAGGAGGATGCGGCCGAGGCGGCGCTGGCGGCCCAACTCGGGTCCGACGAGGTCCCGGTCGACCCGCTACGGCTGTGCGCCGAGATCGCCTCGTTCGTCGAGACCGACGACTCGATGATCGTCATCGGCGACGGCGGTGACATCGTGGCCCAGGCGTCCAAGGTGCTGAAGGTCCCGTCCAGGGGGGCGTGGATGGATCCGGGGCCGCTCGGCACGCTCGGGGTTGGCATGCCCTTCGCCCTGGCCGCCCAGCTGGCCCACCCCGACCAGCGGGTGATGATCGTGTACGGCGACGGCTCGTTCGGACTCAACGGCTTCGAGTTCGACACCGCCGTCCGCTTCGGGCTCCCGATCGTGGGCGTGGTCGGCAACGACGCCGCCTGGGGTCAGATGATGCGGCCCCAGGCCATGCTGTACGGCTCCGACCGCCTCGTCGCCACCGAGTTGGCCTACACCCGCTACGACCAGGTGGTCGAGGCCCTGGGAGGCCACGGTGAGCACGTGACCGAGCCCGACCAGATCCGACCCGCCCTGGAGCGGGCCTTCGCCTCGGGCAAGCCGGCCCTGGTCAACGTCGAGATGCGCCAGGACGTCGACGGGGTCAAGGGCTCGACCTACGTCTAGACGACCGTCGGGTCGGCGCCGTCGGGGCCTCGCGCCAACCCATCGGCCGCGCCGGGCCGAGTGGGCGACCTCGACCGGCCCCCAGGGCGAACTACGGTGTCACCGAGCACATCGCCCCTGTCGTCGGGAGTCAACCCGTGCCGAATCTGCGGCCCCAGGAACTCTTCGTCGTCTTCACCATCTTCGTGCTGTTCGTCGTCTTCACTGCGCTGATCGTGTGGTTCGCCGTGCTCGTCGCCAACCGCCTGGGCCAGGCGGTCGGCCCTGCAGCGGCCGCGCCTCCTCCGCCGCCCGGGCGGGCGGCACCGGCGGGGGATCGGTCGTGTGCCCAGTGCGGCGCTCCGGTGGCGGTCGACGATCTGTTCTGTCGTAGTTGCGGGGCGGCCCTGACGTGAGGGCGCGGGTTCAGGTCCGCCGGTAGCGGCCGGGCTCGACCTCGGACGCCTCGCCCCGCTCCAACATGCGGGCCAGATGCAACTCGGCCGTCCGGGCCTCGACCGCTTCCACGTGTGACCCCTCGACGTGGGGCCGGTACACGAACCGGTGGCGGGCCATCTCGTCCCGGGAGCGGGGCTCGGCCAGGTAGTCGAGCATGGCCCGGTGGCGCCGGTCGATGACGGCGTGGAAGGCGTCGATCATCTCCAGGAACGCCGCTCGGCCCTCGATCACGCCCTTGTGGTGGAAGGTCACGTACCACTCGGCCTCGATGTCGCGCGCCACCCGCAGGCTGTCGTCGAACTGGTCGAGGTCGGACCAGACGTCGCCGTAGTACGGGCCGAACCCGGTCAGGTCGATGTCGGACAGGAAGCACACCTCGCCCACCACGAACCCGCTGTGGCCCCTGGTGTGACCCGGCAGGTGGACGGCCTCCACCGTCACCCCGCCGCCGAGATCCCAGAGGTGGCCGTGGCCGAAGCCTTGGGCGTCGGGCCGGTCGGTGTAGTGGAACTCCTCGGTCACCAGGGTCCGGAAGTCCTCGCGGGCCTGGCCCTCGAAGCCGTAGACCTCGAGCAGCCCCTCGATCGACTGCGCCGCCAGGAGATCGTCGTGATGGATGTGGACCCGACTCTCGGCGAAGAGCCCGTTCCCGGCCACGTGGTCCTCGTGGCCGTGGGAGTTGATCACGGCGTCGACCGCCACCGGGGCCCCGCCCCTGGCCACCACCGTCACCGACGGGTCGATCAGGGCCACTTCCGCTCCGCCTTCGATCAGCAGCGAGTTGCCCGACGGGTACCGGCCGTTGTCCGGCCCGACCAGCACCGACACCGAGTCGGTGAGACGGCGTTGGTCGTCGCCCCAGGAGCCGATGGGCGGGGGTGGGGAGGTGGAGGGGGAGGGCGTGGCCGGAGGGTTCACGGGCCCCGACGTTACGGCCCGGGCCGAGCTGTGCCCAACCGGCCCCGGGCGGCTTCCTGGGCCCGGCCTTCACCTGGCCCGTCCCGGTGCGCGAGTCTGAACGGGTGTCCGAGCTGATGTGGTCCGAGAACCCGACGTTGCGGCGGCCCCTGCTGCTGGTTGCCTTCGAGGGGGTGTTCGACGCCGCCGGCTCGGCCACGGGCGCCCTGAAGTGGATCTCCGAGCGGGCGGAGTCGGAGATGGTGGCCGAGATCGACCCCGAGTCGTACTTCAACTTCCAGGAGGCCCGGCCCATGGCCCGCATCGGGCCCGACGGGCACCGGATCATCGACTGGCCCCGGACCGAGGTCTGGGCCGCCCGGACCGACGGACCCCGGGACCTCGTCATCATGACCGGCATCGAGCCCCACCTCCGATGGGGGGGCTTCTCCCATCACGTGGTGGAGGTGGTGCGACGGGCCGGCTGCGAGATGGTGGTCACCGTCGGCGCCATGGTGGCCATGGTCCCCCACACCCGGCCCTTCGCCGTCATCGGCAGCGCCATCCATCCCGAGTTGGCCCGCCGCCTCAACCTGTCGAAGCCGTCCTACGAGGGGCCGACCAGCCTCATCGGGGTCCTCAACGCCCGCCTGGAGGATGCCAACATCCCGGTCATCTCGCTCCGGGTGTCGGTCCCCCACTACGTGCCGGGACCGCCCAACCCCAAGGCGACCCGGGCCCTCCTCCGGCGTCTCCAGCAGACCACCGGTGTCGAGACGGCGTATGAGGACCTCGACACCGAGGTCAGCGAGTGGTCGAGCCAGGTCGACCGGGCCGTGGCCTCCGACGACGAGAGCCGCCAGTACGTCGAGCGGCTCGAACGCCAGGTCGACTCCGACGAGGAGATGCTCCCCTCGGGCGATGACCTGGCGGCCGAGTTGGAGGCGTTTCTCCGGGATCAACGTCGGGCCGACGACCCCGACGGGGACGATCCCGAGGCCGAGGCCGAGGCCGAGGCCGACGCCGACGCCGACCCGGACGCTCCGGGGCCGGATCCGCAGGACTGAGGGCTTCGGGCCGATCGGCCGGCCTCGAGCGGCGCTCGCCCCGCGGCCGGCGCCGGGGTCAACCCAGGGCCCGGGTGGCGGTCTGGCGGAGCCAGTGGTCGGCCAGGACCAGCAGCATCATGGCCTCGACCAGGGGCACGGCACGCGGTAGGACGCACGGGTCGTGTCGTCCCTTGGCCGCCAGCGTCGTCGCCTCGCCCGCGGTGGTCACCGTCTTCTGCTCCGAGGCGATGGTGGCCGTGGGCTTGAACGCCACCCGACACACGATGTCGGCCCCGTTGGAGATGCCGCCCTGCACCCCGCCCGAGTGGTTGGTGGCCGTGCGGGGCCGCCCGTCGGGGCCCGGTTCGAACGGATCGTTGTGGGCCAGCCCCGTCATCCGGGTCCCGGCGAAACCGCTCCCGATCTCGAACCCCTTGGCCGCCGGGAGCGACAGCATGGCCCCGGCCAACTCGGCGTCGAGCTTGTCGAACACCGGCTCCCCCAACCCGGCCGGGACGTTCCGGGCCACCACGGTGACCACCCCGCCCAGCGAGTCGCCGGCGCGGCGGGCCCCGTCGATGGCCGTGGTCATGGCCTCGGCCGCCCTCGGGTCGGGACAGCGGGTGGGGTCGGCCTCCACCCGGTCCAGGGTCACCTCGGCCGGGTCGACGTCGGCGTCGATGTCGTGGACCTGGCTGACCCAGCCCAGCACCTCGACCCCCGGGCCGTGGGCCAACAGCTTGCGGGCGACGGCGCCCGCCCCCACCCGGCCGATGGTCTCCCGAGCCGACGAACGGCCACCGCCCCGATGGTCCCGCCGCCCGTACTTGGCCTCGTAGGTCCAGTCGGCGTGACTGGGCCGGTAGAGGTCGCGCAGGTGGTCGTAGGCGCCGGGGCGCTGGTCGGCGTTCTCGACCACGAGGGCGATCGGGGTGCCGGTGGTGTGGCCCTCGAACAGACCGGACAGGACCCGCACGGTGTCCGACTCCTTGCGCTGGGTCACCAGCCGGCTCTGGCCCGGCCGGCGCCGGTCGAGGTCGTGCTGGATCTCGGCCACGTCGAGCGGGAGCCCGGGCGGGCAACCCTCGACCACGGCACCGACGGCCACCCCGTGCGATTCCCCGAAGGTGGCCAGGCGGAACAGGCGGCCGAAGGTGCTGGACACGCCGCTCAGGCTACCGGCCCCCGCACCGGCCCGGTTCCGGGGCCGGGGGCGGCGGCCGGTACCATCACCTCGATGAGCGACACCTCGGCGGCGCCCTACACGGTCGACGGCAACGGCAACCCGACGAGGGTCCTGGCGGGCCAACTCAAGGTCTGGATCGACCAGGATCTGTGCACCGGCGACGGCATCTGCACCGATCACGCCCCGGCCGTGTTCACCATCCTGGAGGACGGGATCGCCTACTGCCAGGAGGGCGAGAAGGTGTTCAACGACCCCGGCGGCTCGGCCGAGTTGGCCGTCGTCCCCCCGGCCGACGAGGCCCAGGTGATCCACGCCGCGGCCGAGTGCCCGGGCGAGTGCATCTTCCTCGAGTTCGTGGAATTCGCCGAACTGGAGGGGTAGCTGCTCCCGAGCGGCTTCGACGCTCTATCTTGGACCCGACAGCGGGGCGGAGCCGGTGAGCACACCGGTCGCCATTCCCCCGGCGGTCCTGCAGCAAGGAGAGCGGACGAAACCATGGCCGAGCAGACCAAGATCCTTCTCGACGAGTCGGAGATGCCCACCCAGTGGTACAACATCATCCCCGATCTGCCCGCTCCGCCGCCCCCGCCCCTTCATCCCGGCACCCGTGAGCCCGTCGGCCCCGAGGATCTGGCCCCCCTGTTTCCCATGGCCCTGATCCTCCAGGAGGTGTCGACCGACTCCTACATCGACATCCCCGCCGAGGTCCTCGACGTCTACCGCCTGTGGCGGCCGTCGCCCCTCTACCGGGCGCGGCGCCTGGAGAAGGCCCTCGATACGCCGGCCCGCATCTACTACAAGTACGAGGGCGTCAGCCCGGCCGGCTCCCACAAGCCCAACACCGCCGTGCCCCAGGTCTTCTACAACGCCCAGGAGGGCATCAAGAAGATCACCACCGAGACCGGGGCCGGCCAGTGGGGCACGGCCCTGGCCTTCGCCTGCGCCCTGTTCGACGTGGAGTGCGAGGTCTGGCAGGTCAGGGCCAGCTACGAGCAGAAGCCGTACCGCAAGGCCATGATCGAGACCTTCGGGGCCACCATCCACCCCAGCCCCTCGGAACTCACCGAGTCGGGTCGCAAGATCCTGGAGAACGACCCCGATTCCCCCGGGAGCCTCGGCATCGCCATCTCCGAGGCGGTGGAGAAGGCGGCCGCCGATCCCGAGGCCCGCTACGCCCTGGGCAGTGTGCTCAACCACGTCTTGATGCACCAGACCATCATCGGCGAGGAGGCCCTGCTCCAGCTGGCCAAGGTCGGCGACACCCCCGACCTGATCGTCGGTTGCACCGGCGGCGGCTCCAACTTCGCCGGCCTGGCCTTCCCGTTCCTGCGGGAGAAGCTGGCCGGGAAGATCGACCCCACCATCCGGGCCGTGGAGCCCGCGGCCTGCCCGTCGCTGACCAAGGGCGTCTACGCCTACGACTTCGGTGACACCGCCGGGATGACCCCGCTGATGAAGATGCACACCCTGGGCCACGACTTCATCCCCGACACCATCCACGCCGGTGGTCTGCGCTACCACGGCATGTCGCCCCTGATCTCGCACATCTACGACCAGGGGCTGATCGAGGCCGAGGCCATCCACCAGACCGAGTGCTTCGAGGCCGGGGTCAACTTCGCCCGGACCGAGGGCATCGTTCCCGCCCCCGAGCCCACCCACGCCCTGGCCGCCACCGTGCGCGCCGCCCTGGCGGCCAAGGAGGCCGGGGAGGAGACGGTGATCCTCACCGCCCTCTGCGGTCACGGCCACCTCGATCTCGCCGCCTACGACCGCTACTTCGCCGGCGACATGGTCGACTTCGAGTACCCCGAGGAACGGGTCCAGGAGGCCCTGACCCGCCTGCCCCAGGCCGAGCTCTGATCGGCCACCGAGAAAGGCCCCACGGCACCCACCGATGAAACTGCCCTTTGGCTCCCGAGGCCAGCGGCTCGACGACGCGGACGAGTTCGCCGATCGGTTCGAGGACGACTTCGACGACCTCCAATCCGACCTCTCGTCCGACCTTCGGTCCGATCTCGATCCCGACCTCGGCCGCCGGTTCGACGACGGGCCGGGGGATCCCGGTCGGGGCCGGACCAGGGGTAGGCGTCGTTCGGTGCCGCCGCCATCCCGGGATCGGGCGCCCACCGGCGGGGGTATCCGCTTCGACGACCTTGCCGAAGACCTTGCTGACGACCTTGCCGACGACCTCGCCACCGACCTCGCCGACGCTCCGGGCGACGACTCGGGCCAGGGTCAGGGTCCGCCGACCGGCCGAGCCCCCCGGGGGCGTCGGGCCGTCCCGCCGCCCGAGGCCAAAGCGGGCGGTGAGACCGACGATCCCTTCGACGATCCCTTCGACTACGACCCTCAACTGGACGAGGTGGCCGACGAGCCCGAGGGCGTTCCCGCCCCTGCACGGCGCGCTGATGGCGGGGCCCCACCCCCGCCCGAGCACCACAACCACCGGACCCCGGGCGGCACCAACGCCGTGGCCGCCGACGAGTTCGCCGATCAGATGGAACGGCTCCGGTCCGAGGCGTCGGCCGAGCAGCGCTCGGCCTGGGCCTATCTCGGCGTCCTGACCGGGCTGTTCGTGTTCCTGGTCGGCTTCGGCTACGGATGCAGCGACCAGGGGCGTTCCGACGTCGCCACCGGCGAGATGACCGAGGTCATGGAGTCGGGCGAACCGGCCCGACTCCTGTTCCGGATCGAGGGCGACATCATCACCCTCCAGGGCACGGTGCCGTCCGAGGCGGCCCGGGGCCAGCTGGTCGGCCTGGCTCAGAGCATCTACGGGCCGGGCAACGTGATCGAGGAGTTGGTCGTCGACGGTGCCGCCACCTTCGATGCCGGCACCGTCCGCACCGTCGGCTCGGCCACGTTCGACGACGAGCGCTCCAGTCAGCTCCACAGTGCCGTCCGCGACGACTTCGGTCTGGAGGACCGCGGCTTCGAGGTCGGTCTGGTCGAGACCGTGCTCACCCCGGCGGCGGCCCAGGTCGAGGTCGACGAGCAACGGGTGACCTTGAGTGGGGCGTTGCCCGACGAGCAATCGGTCGCCGATCTGGTGGCCCTGGCCGGCGAGGTGTGGGGTCCGGAAAACGTCGACGGCTCGGGTCTCAGTGTCGGCTCCACCACCTGGACCGAGGGCCGTATCAGGGTGTCGGGCACCGTCCTGTCGACCGACGTCCAGGTCGACGAGTTCGTGTCGGCCGTACCCGAGCGCTTCGGGTTGCTGGTCCTGGTCGACCGCAGCGGCCTGGCCACGGTCGACGTGACCGCACTCCTGTCCGCCGTCCAGGGTCAGATCAACGAGCTGTTGACCTCGAACCCCATCCAGTTCGCCCCCCTGTCGGCCGACATCGACCCGGCGAGCGACGGCGTGCTGGTCGAGTTGGCCGAACTGCTGAACCAGGTCGAGGGCAACGAGGTCGAGATCGTGGGCCACACCGACAGCGTCGGTGACGAGCAGGAGAACCTGCTGCTGTCCCAGGATCGGGCCCGAGCCGTGCTCGACCGGCTGGTCGAGTTGGGGGTCGACGCAGGGCGCCTGACCTCGCGGGGTGAGGGGGAGGCCAACCCGATCGCCGACAACGGCACCGACGAGGGCCGGGCCCTGAACCGCCGCATTGAATTCGTGTTCGTCGGCACCACCGACGTGCTCGACGGCGATCAGGGCTCGACCACCACCACGACCACCGGCTAGGTCGGCGTCAGCCGGTCTCCAGCAGGCGGAAGCTCTCGGCGTAGCGGTCGGACCCCAGTCCGGCCTGCTCCGCCGTGCCCCGGGCCCAGTCGCGGAGCAGGTCGGGCATCCGGCCCGGCTCCTGGAGCTGGCTCTCGTGGCACAACAGGGCCTCGATCTTGGCCTCGATGTGGTCGGTGATGTCGACGTGATGGTCGGGCTCGGGGCCGCCCATGAGCCAGACCTGGGAGACGGTGTGGGGCTCCAGGCCCTCCCCGGTCAGCAGCTCGGGGAAGGCGAACTCGTTGCGGGCGTCGGGGTAGACGGCGTTGAGGCAGGCCTCGCCCACGGCCAGGTGGTCGGGATGGCTGGCGAACATCCGGGCCAGGTTGCGCACCGGCGACTGGGTCAACATCCGGTCGGGCCGGACCTGGCGGATGACGCGGGCCAGGGCCTTGCGCAGGTCGAGGTCGGCGACGACCTGGCCGTCGGGGAAACCGAGGAAGTGGAGGTCGGTCACGCCGACGACCTTGGCAGCCGCCGTCTGTTCCCGGCGGCGGATATCGGCCATCTCGTCCCGGGAGATCGTGTTGTCGAATCCGCCGGCCTGGCCGTCGGTCACCAGGCAGTAGACGACCTCGTCACCGGAGGCGGTGAGCGAGGCCGTGGTGCCGGCGGCACCGAAGTCGAGATCGTCGGGATGGGCGGCAACATGAAGGTATCGCACCCCCCAATCCTCGCCGCCTCTTGGCCCCGGTGCGACACCACTGGCATGATTGGGCCCCGATTCGGCCCCGGGCCGTGACGGGCCCGACGGGGAGAGGCCCGACCGGGGCACGGTGGGAGGAGCCAGAACCATGGAGTACCTCGATCAGAGCGAGTTCGACCTGATACTGGCCGTGTTCCGGGTCCTGTTCGGTCTGACCTTCGCCGCCCACGGATACGCCAAGGTCTTCCGGGGCGGTCGCCTGGCCGGGACGGCCGGGTGGTTCGACTCCATCGGCATGCGCCCGGGCTGGCTCCACGCCCGCTTGGCCGCCGGGACCGAGATCGCGGCCGGGCTGCTCCTCGCCCTCGGCCTGCTCACCCCCTTCGCCGCCGCCGCCATGATCGGGGTGATGGTGGTGGCCGGGTGGACCGTCCACCGCAACAACGGCTTCTTCATCGTGGGCGAGGGCTGGGAGTACACCTTCGTGGTCGGTCTGGTGGCGACCGCCATCGCCGGCCTCGGCCCCGGCAACTGGTCGGTCGACGAGGCACTGGGCATCGGCGACCTCAACGGTCTGACCGGGCTGGCCATCGCCCTCGTCCTCGGCCTGGCCGGTGGGGTTGGCCAGATCCTGGGCTTCTACCGTCCTCCGGCCCCGGAGCCGGCCTCCTCCGAGGGCTGAGCCGCCGCTACAGGTCGAGGAGGGCGAAGGCCTCGCCGTGGTCGGTCCGGAGCACGCTCTTCTGGACCTTGCCCATGGCGTTGCGGGGCAGTTCGTCGACGAAGAAGAAGATCTTCGGATGCTTGAACCGGGCCACCCGGTCGGCCAGGGCGGCCGACAGCCGTTCCTCGGTCAGCGTCTCCTCGCCCACGACGAAGGCCGCCACCCCCTCACCGAAGTCGGGATGGGGGAGGCCGACGACGGCGGTCTCGGTGACGCCGTCGACGGCGTCGAGGAGGAGTTCGATCTCCTTGGGGTAGACGTTGTAGCCGCCGGAGATGATCATGTCGCTCGACCGGCCGACGAGGGTGAGGCGCCCGTCCGTCGCCATCGACCCGATGTCGCCGGTCCGGAAGAAGCCGTCGTCGGTCATCTCCTCGGCCGTCTTGTCGGGGAGCTGCCAGTAGCCGGGGAAGACGTTGGGCCCCTTCACCTCGACGGTCCCGATCTCGTCGGGTCCGGTCGCCTTGCCGTCGCCGTCGACCACGCGCAGCTCGACCTTGGGCAGGGCGTAGCCCACCGTCCCGGCCACCCGCTGGCCCTCCGGGGGATTGGAGGTGATGATGCCGCACTCGGTCATCCCGTACCGCTCGCAGATGGTGTGACCGGTCCGGGCCGTGAACTCCCTGAACACCGTCGGGGTCATGGGAGCCGAGCCGCTGGTGAACATGCGGATCGACCGGCAGTCGTCGGGGCCGAAGTCGGGATCGACCAGGAGCCGGGTGTAGTGGGTGGGCACCCCCATGAGCACCGTCGCCTCCGGCAGGTACGTCCGGACGTCGTCGACGTCGAACGACGAGAGGAAGATGACCTCGGAGGCGTTGAGGATGGCGCAGTGGAGGGCGACGAACAGGCCGTGCACGTGGAAGATGGGCAGGCTGTGGAGCAGGACGTCGCCCTCCCGCCACCGCCAGATGGCATGGAGGGCCAGCCCGTTGCTGGCCAGGTTGGCGTGGGTGAGCATGGCGCCCTTGGACCGCCCGGTCGTGCCCGAGGTGTAGAGCATGCAGGCGAGGTCGTCGGGGCCGCGGGCGACCACGCCGGCCCGGATCAGGTCCGGGTCGGTCTCGGCCGCGGCGGTGAGATCGGTGGCGGCGGCGCACAGGGTGCCGTCGCCCTCAGCCCCGAGGGAGAACAGCACCGGGACCCCGGCGATCTCGCCCACCGGTCGGACCTTGTCGGCCCGCTCGGGACTGAACACGAACACCTTGGCATCGGCGTCGCCGATGAAGTAGCCGACCTCCTCCGCCGTGTACGCCGTGTTGAGCGGGACGTAGACGAAGCCGGCCCGCAGGCAGGCGAGATACAGGGCCACGGCGTCGATCGACTTGTCGACCTGGGCCACCACCCGATCCCCGACCTCGGTGCCGGCCTCGGCCAGAACGGTGGCCAGCACCGCGCTCCGGCGATCGATGTCACCGTAGGTGCAGAGGGGTTCCCCCGGGGTGCGAAGGAACGTTCGGTCGAGGTGATCGGCGAATCGCTCGGCGAACAGCTCGAAGACGTTGTGGCTCAAGGGCGTCTCGGTTGTGGTGGTCCTGCGGTGCGGCGCGCCGTCGGCGGGTGGGCGCTATGCGCTGGCGCGAGTCCGACGGAGGATCGGATCGGCGGCTGCTAAAGACTTATCAGCAACGGTGAGGACCGTGCCAGACATTCCCGGAGTTTCCGCATCGACCAGGTTGCCCATGACCTCCAGCGTGATCCGGGCGATGGCGTCGGTGCCGACGGCCAGGCGCAGCCCGGTGCGGAGGATCCACGGGTGGCCGATGAGGAACGAGAAGCGGCGGCCGGTGCGGAGGAAGCTGTCGAACCGGTCGCCGACCAGACGGTCGTAGCGCTCGGGGGCCGTGGCCGGGTCGTCGACGAACAGGCTCGCCGCCAGCATCCCCGACTCCAGCCCGTAGTCGATCCCCTCCCCGTTCATCGGGTTGACCAGGCCGGCGGCGTCGCCCACCGCCACCCAACCCGGACCGTGGCGGCGCTGGGTGCTCATCGGCAGGCGCCAGGCCCTGGGTCGCTCCAGGTTGGGCCCGAGCTCCCAATCGTCGGCCACCAGGCTGCGGTAGCTCTCGAGCAGGGTGTTGAGGTTGAGGGCCTTGAAGTTCTTCATGGTCGACAGTGCGCCGACCCCGATGTTGACGGTGCCGTCGCCGGCCGGGAACATCCAGCCGTAGCCGGGCACCGCGGTGCCGTCGGGATCGGTGAGCGTCAGGCAGGCCTCCAGATGGCGGTCGGCGTGACGGGGCGACTCGGCGTAGGTTCGGATGGCCAGGCCGAAGGGCTCGCCCTCGACCCGCTCGCAGCCCAGCATCCGGGCGACCTGACCGGGGGCTCCGGTGGCGACCACGACAAGGCCGGCGTCGACCTCCTTGTCGTCGGCGGTGACGCCGACCACCCGGCCGTCCTCGATTCGGGGAAGGGCCTCGGTCTCCCAGGTCACCTTGGCTCCGGCCTCGGCCGCGGCGTCCATCAGGGCGGCGTCCAGGCGACGGCGGGGCCACACCGCACCGTGGTCGGGGAACCGGGACCCCGAGGGCCAGGCCAGCTCCCGCACCCGTCGGCCGGCGATCATGCGCAAGCCGTCGATGTGGTGGGCGTCGGCCAGGTCGATCCCGAGATCGTTCAGGGCTCCGACGGCGCGCGGGGTCAGGCCGTCACCGCAGACCTTGTCCCGACCGTACGGGGCCCGGTCGTAGACCATGACCGACGCCCCGGCCCGCGCTGCGGTGATGGCGGCGGCGGCGCCGGCCGGACCGGCCCCGATGACGACGAGATCGTAGGTGTCCATTGCCGTTCGACGATACAGAAGGCCGGACGGCGGCGACGGACCGTGTCCCGGGCCCGAACGCGGTCATGGGCCACAGCCGATACCGGCCGCGGCCCATGACGCAGGTCGGGATGGGAGGGATCAGTCCAGTTCGACGATCTTGCAGTCGGCGGCGTTGCGGATCACCGAATCGATGCCCTTCTTGCAGGCGGCCTTGCTCTCATAGGCCTCGCCGGTGGCGATGACCTCGCCGTTGCCGGCCTTGAGCCGGAAACGGTACTTTCCGGCCTTGTCGGTGTAGACCTCGAACTTCCCGGGCATGTTGCGTTCCTCCTGCTGGGGCGTGCGGCGAGCCACAACCTACCGGATGCAGGTGCGTGGTCGGGGGACGATCGGCGGGCCGTGGCCGATGGTGCGGTCGTCTCCGGTGGCCCTACCAGTCGACGCCGTGACGGCAGAAGGAGGTCGGGTCCGGTGGGCCCTGGGCACGGGACAGTCCCGGTGCCCGATGCGGGGAGGGAATCCGCACCGCGGCACCGGGACCGAGCGGTGGCCGGGGGGCGCATCGGCCGTGATCTACACTGTAAGGCTGCGTCGCCGGGGGCAAAAGGGCGATGCGCAAAACTGGTGAGTTCACCCACGCTTCACCAAGAAACGGCGCCCCGTCGGGGTGTCGACCACGGGGGTCGTACCGCCGGCCGGGGCGCCGTATGTGGTTGTCTCAGGAGATCCACCGACATCGGGCTCGATAGCGCTATCTTCGTGCTCGACGAGGTTTCGTCTCGCTGTCCGGTCCGGACGATCCTGGGTACGAGGATCATCTGGTCCGGGCAGTTTGCGTTACGGTCCCGTAGGGCCCGCATGCAGGGCCGTCCGGGTGATCGTCGGGGGCCTCCGAGGCCATGTGGGCGTGCCGATGACAGGCCACCGTCGACAATGCGACCTGGCTCCGACACGAGGTCCCCGATCGTGATCGTGGCTCTCCGGTGTCAACCGGACCCTCCCGGGTCGGGTTCCCGTCGATGGCCGGGCAACCTGTCGACCGCTCCGCCGGATCACCGGAGTCTCCCCCGGTGGCCGTCGATCGGGCCGTGCTGGCCGCCCCAACCTGTCGATGGCGAACCTTCAACGAGTGGGTGAACGCATCCTGAATCACCGGTGCCGGTGAGGTCAAGGGCTCCGACGAAATCCTCAGGGATGTCCGCAGGATTTCCCGGTCTGTCCCCAGGGGCCGTCGGGACCTCCACCTGTTATCCACCACTTGTCCACCGCCCCTCCACCGCCCCGGGCCCCGTCGCCCTGCGCCGCGGAGTGGGGTGAGCGGGGTGGATCGTCGATCGGCTCAGCGGTCTTCGTGGGCCGGGTGGTCGGGGCCATCGCCTTCCGGTTGGCCCCGGTCGAGGCGGTTGCGGGCCTCGAGGGCGGCCGACACCCGCTGCTCGGCCTCGTCGAGATGGGCTCGGGCTGCCTCCAGTTGGGCCGCCAGGGCGTCGACCCGGGCCCGGGCCTTGTCCCGGAGGGCGGTGGTCGCCTCCACCCGGCGATCGGCCAGGACCAGGCCCTGTTCCCGCCGCCGGTCCTCCCGGTCCCGCTGTTCGTTGGCCTCCGCCGGGGTCGGCGGAGCCGGGGGCGAGGGTGTGTCGTCCGGGGTCGATGCCGATCCGGGTCCCGGTTCCGGTGTCGGATCGGACCTGAGCCGGGCCTGGCGACGGGCCCGGGCCTCGCTGAGTGAGCGAACGGTCGCCGTGGGGGCGAAGAGGTCGAAGCCCGTGGCCGGGGACGGGAGGGTGGCGAAGGCGGCGGCTCTGAGGTCGCCGTGCAGCCCGGGGTCGAGGGTCGCCGACTCGAGGGCCGCCGTCACCTCGGTCCGATGCCGCTCGGCCTCGTCGACCAGGGTGGCGGCCAGGGCGGCGGCCCGCTGCCGGTGGAGCTGCTGTCGCCCGGCGACGTCGACCGACTCGCCCTCCAGGACCTGCTGGTGGCCGAGGCGGAGGTCGTCGGCGGCGGCGAGGAGCGCCTCGAGGTCGTCCGGTCGGGCCCGGAGGACCTGGTTGAGGGCGGCGGCCACCACCGTGGGGCGTCGGAGACGGCCCACCTCGGCCGCGACCTCGCGGTGCCCGGCCGCCCGGAGCCGTTTGACCAGGGCCGTCCGCTCGGCCACGAAGCGGTCCGGGGCGAGGCCGTACAGCAGGTCGGCGGCGGCCGCCGTCGTCTCGATCGCGTCGATGGCCCCGACGCTACCGGTCGGGGCCATCGGTCCGGGGACACGATGTCCGTTCACCCGCACCCGGGGTTCGCCCGGGTGCGGGGTCTCAGCGGACGGGTCGTCCGCTGACCTCGATCACACCGTCCTGGCCCTGGTCGGCCGGGCCGGGCCAGGTCGACGGGCGGCGGGGGTCGAACCGCTCATCGGCCCGGGGCGGAGGCGGGCCCTGGGGCCCGAAACCGGTCGGGCCGAAACCCGTGGGGCCGGCCGAGGTCGGCCCGTTGGAGCCGGGTGCGGGCCGGTGGCCGGTGAAGAACACGCCGGGCCAGGCCGGCGGAGCCCACTGACGACGCTGGATCTCGAACCGGGCCCGGCGGGCTTCGGCCCCGGCGCCGGCCACGATGAACCAGCCGATCAGGGCGGTCCACAGTCCGCCGCCGCCGGTCAGCAGCGACCAGAGGCCGAAGGCGATCATGGCCCAGCCGAGGTAGCGACCGACGGTGGCGGCCGAGATCGTGGCCCGCTCGCGGTCACCCTTGCGGTGCCACATCCAGGCCTGGAGGACCCGGCCCCCGTCGAGCGGGAAGGCGGGCAACATGTTGAACACGGCCATGCCGAGGTTGATGATCCCGAGCCACAGCACCCCGCTGGTCACCAGGGTGGGGAGGCCGAGAGTGGCCAGCACCCCGGCGCCGATCAGGGAGCCGATGCCGATGGCGACGCTCACGGCCGGACCGGCCAGGGCGATGCGGGCGGCGGCGCCGGCGTTGTCGGGCTCGGAGTCGAGCTTGGCCACGCCGCCCAGGGCGAACAGGGTGATGCCGCTCACCCCGACCCGGTTGCGCTGGGCCACCAGGGAGTGGCCCAGTTCATGGGCGATGATGGAGGCGAAGAAGACGGTGGCGGTGACGGCCGCCGTCACGGTGTAGGCCAGTGACGAGTAGCCGGGGGCCAGGGCCGGCAGCAGGGTGCCGGCCAGGGTGAGGGTGAAGAAGGCAGCCACCAGGGCGACCGTCCAGTGGAGGCCGATGGGGATGCCGTTGATGGAACCGAGACGCACGGAGTCGCGCATCGAAGAAGCCTTTCGTGGGGAACGGCTTCGGTCTTGCCCGGACGCCCGACGGTGGGCTGTCCCGACGCCGCCGGGCCGCAAGGGCCGTGCTGACGACGACGTCGTTTTCAGGGGTACTCCCCGAAGTTCTGAATTGGATGTGAGGTTGTACGGGTGTGAACGTCGGATCGAGGTCTTTTGTTCCCGAGCCGATTCCCAGTATGGGGGCGACGGCCGAAAGGGGGCCGAAAGACCGGTGTCCGGCGGGAGGGACCAGCACCCGCGGCCCTGGAACTGGAACAATCGTGTGATGGACAGCCGCCGAAACCCGTCCGTGGCCAGCCTGGAGGACCGTGTCCGGCGCCTCGAGGACATCGAGGCCATCAGACAGTTGAAGGCCCGGTACTGCGAGCGTTGCGACGACGGCTACGACGCCGACGGCATCGCCGAGCTGTTCACGGCCGACGGGATCTGGGACGGCGGTCGAACCTTCGGCCGCCGCGAGGGCCGCGAGGCCATCCGCCGCCACTTCCAGGGCGCGGGGGACCGCGTGCCCCTGGCCCGCCACCAGGTGATGAACCCGATGGTCGAGGTCGACGGTGACGAGGCCACCGGCCGGTGGTTGCTGTTCCAGCCCTGCATCGACGTCGGCGCCGACGGGGCGGTGTGGCTGGCCGCCACCTACCACGACCGCTACCGCCGGGTCGGTGATCAGTGGCTGATCGCCAGCTCCACCATCGACGTGGCCTTCTTCACCCCCTACGAGAAGGGCTGGGAGCGCCAGCGCTTCCTCACGGGCCGGGAGCCGGAGTCGCCCGAGGTCTGAGCGACCTCAGGCCGGGATGGCGGCGGGGTCGCCCCAGGCTCGGGTCAGGGCCCGGGGTAGTTCCTCGCACCACTGGATCAGATCATGGCCCGACACCCGCTCGGTGTAGTGATGGTCGATACCGGTGTGATGGCAGTACCCGGCCCAGGCCGCGGTGGCCTGGTGGAAGCCCTGTTCCAGCGTCCCGGCGCACAGGTGGACCATCGGGTGGGGGTCGGGGTCGTCGGCCCCGGTCAGCTCGGGCGGGGTGCCGGTGGAGAACGCGAGCAGATGGGCGAACCGGTCGGCATGGAGGCGACCGGTGCTCAGGGCGTGCCCGCCCCCGTCACTGCAGCCGAACACGCCCCGACGGGCCCGTTCGGCCGGCACGCCGAGGGTCGCCTCGGCCCAGGCCGCCAACTCGTCGACGAAGAACCGCTGGTGGGCGTCGAATCGCCGGTCGTCGAATCCGGCCAGGTACTCCAGGGCCCGTTGGTTGCCCCGGATCTGGTCGGCGGGGGCGGCATGGGCGGCCACCACCACCACCCGAGGGCACCAGCCGGCCTCGATGGCGGCGTCGAGCCGCCGGGCGTACGGGGCGAACATGTTGCCGTCGGTGGCGTAGAGCACCGGCAGGTCCTCGCCCGGCTCGTGGCCGGGTGGACGGTAGACGGTCACCGTCCGGGACCGGCCGAGGGCCGGGGACTCGACCTCGACGTCCTCCACCGTCCCCGTGACCGGGTCGTTGGAGCTCAGCTCCGTGGGGGCCGACGGGCCGCGGAACCGTCCATCGTGGGAGCCGCGCCGGAACGACATGGCCGCCATCCCCCCGAGGGGGGTGAACGTGTAGGTGATGACGGCCCGATCGAGGTCGGCCACCCGCACGCTCAGCACCTGAAGTCCATCGCCGACCTCCCACGACGCGAGGGGGAAGACCGGGGTCACGGCCACCGGCCCCGGCGATTCGGCCACGAAGGTCAGGATGTCGCCGTCGGCCCAGGCCTGGGCCCCCTCGGCCGCCCACCGGGCCCGCAGAGCTTCGGGTTCGGGGTCGGTCCAGACCCGCACGAAGGGCTGCGACGGGGGAAGGGCCCCACCCTCGGCCGCCCGCCGACGGGCCCGGTCGCGATTGGTGTCCTCCACCGAGCGCTCGAGCTCGGCCAGGGGCGCGATGCCGACCTCGGCCCGTTCCTCGTCGCTGATGGTGGGATCGACGGGCGGCTGCACGATGTCGCCCTGGTGTTCGATCGAGACCGTCCCGTAGGGCTGGGGCCGGCCCCCGTAGAGGGCGAGTTGATCGGCGCACCGGGCGTAGATCGGACCGGCGCCGGCCACGCCGTCGTCGTGGGCCCGCCGGGCCAGGGCCGCCGCCCGGGGCAGGTCGGGTACGGCCCCGTGATCGGTCAGCAACAGGGCGGCCCGGAGGGCGTCGGGCCCGGTGGCGTCGGCCAGGCCGGGGTGACCACGCAGCTGCTGGGCCAGGACGAAACGCTCACCGTCGTCGGCCTCGTCGACCCGGGCCAGCAACGCCGCCAGTTCGTCGTCGCTCACGGGCCGAACCTAGCCCCCGGCGCCCACCCCGACCAAGACGCCGGCCGCCGGTGACGGCCGGGCCGCTCCATTGTCGGCCAATACCCCCAACCAGCTTGTGGGAGCAGGCATCATGGGGCCCGTCCTGGGACCGACAACCATCCACCGGGGGGACCCATGCTCGACTCGATCTACGTCGAGGTGGCGGCGTCGCTGGCCGTCATCTTCTTCCTGCTGGCCGCCGGCATCGCCGCTCTCAACCAGTGGGTCACCCGCCTGTTGGCCATCCGGGCCAAGATCCTGTGGCGGGCCCTGGCCAACGCCCTCGACCCCGACCAGGGCACCGAACTCGACCTCAGCCTGCCCCGTCTCGTACGGCAGGCCTTCGGGTCCGACACCCCCCGCATCGGGGACGAGGCCACCGACCTGGCCACCCGCCTGGCCAACACCTCCGGGGTCCGGAGCCTGGGGGCCACCGCCCCCGGGACCCACACCCGGGTCGACCACATCCCGGGCCAGGTCTTCGCCCGATCGCTGGTGGCGGTGGCCGCCGACGCCGACGACCCCAACCTCACCGGCATCAAGGACGCCTTGGCCGGCACCGTCGTCGGTGAGTCGATCGCCGGGATCACCGATGACGCCCAGTACGGCATCGACCGCGCCACCGCCGTCATCGAGGAGTGGTTCGACGGCTACATGGCCCGGCTGTCCGAGCTGTACCGGGTGTCGGCCCAGAAGATCCTGTTCGTGGCCGGGTTCGGGGCCGCCGTGGTGTTCAACGTCAACGCCGTCGGTCTCATCGACGAACTGGCCGACAACCACAACGCCCGCGACGCCTTGACCGGCGCCATCGACATCTGCGGCCCCGACGATTCGGCCCAGGCCTGCTCCGACGAGGTCGGGGCCCGCCTGGCGGCGGCCGATGCCGCCGTCGACCTGCCGCTGGTCGGCACCTACCAGCCGCCCTGGGACGAGTGGAACGAGGCCGCCGACATCCCCGGCCGCTACCAGGTGGTGCTGGGGTGGCTGACCACCGGGTTCGCGGTGTCGTTCGGGGCCCCCTTCTGGTTCGACACCGCCCGCCGCCTCAGCTCGCTGCGCCGGGGGTAGCGCCCCGGTCCGGGCACGGACGCCCTGGTAGGAGCGACGGCCGACCTCAAGGCCCGGGGCCGGGGCGTCGTTAGGGGACCATGGCGCTCAGCGTTCGAGCCCGCGTTCTGGCGTGGCTGGTGGCCGTGATCCTTCCGGCGGTGGGCGTCGGCTGGTTCGCCCTCGACCTGATCGGGGACCGGCTGTCGGAGCGGGTCCAGACCGACCTGGCCAACGTCCGCCGCCTGGAGGCGGCTCGGATCGGTCAGGCTCTCATCGCCTACGAGGAGGACGCGGCCAGCCTGGCCGCCGGACCCCATGTCGTCGATTTCGTGTCGGGGGTGACAGCGGCCCGGCAGGGGACCGGGCCCGGCCCGGCTGTCATCGGCGGCTACGACGGCTTCGCCCCCGTCGACCCCGAGGCCGACCGGCCCCTGGAAGAGCTGGTCCAGGCCCTGCAGGCCAAGGCCCGGACCACCGGTTCGGAGGTGGTCGATGTCCGAATCATCGGCGCCGACGGCTCGAACTACGGCCAGACCGGCGGCTTCGGTTGGGAGCCCTACCGGCCCGAGGTGGTCGACGAGGCACTGGACGAGGGCCGCGTCCGCTTCGGTAACGCGTTCCGCCCGGCGATGGGTGACGATCGGCTGGCGGTGGTGGCGCCGGTGATCGACGGCGACGG
Source organism: Acidimicrobiales bacterium (assembly GCA_965263455.1). Classification (GTDB taxonomy): domain Bacteria; phylum Actinomycetota; class Acidimicrobiia; order Acidimicrobiales; family SZUA-35; genus CADEDH01. The sequence continues at coordinate 1,991,124 of CBDHHN010000004.1, read as the reverse complement.
CACTGTGGTGGGGGCCCTGGTGCTCGAAGCCCGGCTCGGCCCCATCGTCGATCTGGTCGTCGAGCACGAGGGGTTCGGACGCACGAGCGAGGCCCACATCGCCCAACCCGACCCCGAGGGCAACGCCGAGTTCATCACCCTGCTCCGCTTCGAGCGGGACGCCGCCTTCACCAAGGTCGTTCCCCGGTCGAAGGGGCTGCCCATCAACCAGTCGCTGGAGGCCCCCGGTGGGGTGGTCGTCCGGTCGCCCGACTACCGCGCCGTCGACTCCGTACTGGCCATCGAGACCATCGATTCGACCGGTTGGGGGTTGGTGGTCAAGATCGACGCGGCCGAGGCCTTCGCCCCCGTCGACGAGGTCCGGCGGGCCCTGGCCGTGGCCGGAGTCCTCACCGTCGTCGTGCTCCTGGTGTGCACGGCGGCCCTGCTCAACCCCCTCGGCCGCCGCCTGCGACGCCTGTCGGAGGCCGCCCGACGGGTGGCCGCCGGTGACTACCGGTCGGCGGTGGGTGACGCCCACCGGGACGAGATCGGCGACCTGGGCCGCAGCATCGACCAACTGGCGGCCGACCTGGAGAACGACATCCGCATGCGGACCATGGTCGAGCAGCGGCTCCGCCATCAGGTCAGCCACGACGACCTGACCGGCATCCACAATCGTCGCTTCGCCACCCAGTGGATCGAGGGCCTGGCCACCGGGTGGGAGCCGTGGACCCTGCTCGTGCTCGACCTCGACGGGTTCAAGTCGATCAACGACACCCACGGTCACGCCGTGGGCGACGAGGTCCTGCGGGCGGTGGCCGATCGGCTCAGCGCCGCCGCCCCGGGAGGCGCGGTGGTGGCCCGGTGGGGTGGCGACGAGTTCGTCGTCGTGCTCCAGGACACCGGCCGGGACAAGGCCGAGCGCCAGGTGGAGGCGGTCCGCGAGCTGTTCGAGATCCCGGTGCCGACCAGCGTCGGTGAGGTTCGGGTCTGGTGCAGCGTGGGCCTGGCCGTGGCCAATGAACCCGACGTCTCCCTCGACCGGCTGTTCTCGGCGGCCGACGCCGACATGTTCGCCCAGAAGCCGACCGGGTTCGAGGGGCGGCGGACCTGGACCGCCACCGAACGGCACGTGGCGGCCGCCATCGACGAGGACCGGATCGAGGTCTGGCTCCAGCCCATCATGACCGCCGACCTCGACGGGCAGCGCCTGGTGGGGGCCGAGGCCCTGGTCCGACTCCGGACGACCGACGGCGAACTCGTGCCTCCGGCCGAGTTTCTTCCCATGGTGGCGGCCACCGACCTGGGTCGCCGCCTCGATCTCCACGTGGCCGACCGGGCCGTGGCCACGACGGCCGAATGGCGGGACCTCGGCCTCCTCGGCCCCGACTTCGCCCTGTCGACCAACTTCGGTGCCGGAGCCCTGGCCGACCCCGACCTGGCGGCCCAGCTCCAGGCCGTCCTCGAAGGCCACGGCCTGGCCCCGGAGCGATTCGTCGTCGAGTTGGCCGAGACCGCGGCCGGGCTCGATCCCGGCCTTCTCGGTGGCCTGCGGCGGCTGGGCGTCGGCACCGCCATCGACGACGCCGGCATCCGCAATTCCAACTTCGACCGGATGCTCACCGTCGGACCGCAGATGGTCAAGATCGACCGGCGCTGGCTCCTGGGCGACGAACGGGAGCAGGTCGTGCTCGAGCACCTGGTGGCCACCTGCCGCTCGCTCGGGCTGCAGACGGTGGCCGAGGGGATCGAGACCCGCGATCAGTTCCGCCTGGTGTGCGGGCTCGAGGTCGACCTGGTCCAGGGGTTCCTGTTCGGTCGGCCGGTCCCCTTCGACGGGTTCCGGGAGCACTGGCTTCCCGGCCCGGCCGTCGCGTCCGCCCCCGCCGCCCTCGTCGAGTGAACGGGCCCCGGGGCCCAGGCCTCAGGCCTGGGCCGCGTGCTTGCGGGCCTTGGCCGCCCGGGCCCGGACCGTGGGGTCGAGGTCGACCTTGCGGAGCCGGATGGCGGACGGGGTCACCTCGACGCATTCGTCGGGGGCGATGAACTCGAGCGCCTGCTCCAGCGACATCTCCCGAGGAGGGGTCAGCTTGACCGTGGCGTCGGCCGCCGCCGCACGGTGGTTGGTGAGCTGCTTCTCCTTGGTCACGTTGACGTCCATGTCCTCGGCCCGGGAGTTCTCCCCCACCACCATGCCCTGGTAGACCTCGGTTCCGGGGCCGACCAGCATGGCCGCCCGCTCCTGCAGCCCGATCAGGGTGTAGCCGGTGGCCGGGCCCTTGCGGTCGGCCACCAGCGACCCGGTGTTGCGGGTGCGGATGGGGCCGAACCAGGGCTCGTAGCCCTCGAAGGTCTGGTTGAGCACACCGGTACCCCGGGTCTCGGTCAGGAACTCGGTCCGGAACCCGATGAGGCCCCGGGCCGGGACCAGGTAGTCGAGGCGGACCCAGCCGGTGCCGTGGTTGACCATCTGCTCCATGCGACCCTTACGCGAGGCCAGGAGCTGGGTCACCGCCCCCAGATGGTCGTCGGGGACGTCGACGGTCACCCGCTCGACCGGCTCGTGGAGGGTCCCGTCGATCTCCTGGGTCACGACCGCAGGCTTGCCCACGGTCAGCTCGAAGCCCTCGCGGCGCATGGTCTCGACCAGGACGGCCAGCTGCAGCTCACCGCGGGCCTGGACCTCCCAGGCGTCGGGTCGCTCCGAGGGCAGGACCCGGAGGCTCATGTTGCCGATCAGCTCGGCGTCCAGGCGGCCCTTGATCAGGCGGGCCGTGAGCTTGGACCCGCCCGACACCTTGGTGTCACCGGCCAGGGGCGACGTGTTGACCCCGATCGTCATCGACAGCGACGGCTCGTCGACCGTGATGACGGGCAGGGGCCGGGGGTCGTCGAGATCGACCAGGGTCTCGCCGATGGCGATGTCCTCGATGCCGGCCACCGCCACCAGGTCGCCCGGTCCGGCCTCGTCGGCCGGGACCCGCTCCAGGGCCTCGGTCAGATACAGCTCCGACAGCTTGACCGGGGTCAGCGAACCGTCGACCCGGCTCAGGCCCAGGGTCTGGCCCCGCTTGAGGTACCCGTTGACCACCCGGCACAGGGCCAGACGGCCCAGGTAGGGCGAGGCGTCGAGGTTCGTGACCCAGGCCTGGAGGGGGTGGGCGTCGGTGTAGGACGGGGCCGGGACGGTGTCGCGGATCAGCTCGAACAGGGGGGTGAGGTCGGCGTCGTCCGAGGGTGGGCTCGTCGTCTCCTCGGTCGAGGCCCACCCGTCGCGGGCGGCGCAGTACAGGATGGGGAAGTCGACCTGATCGTCTGTGGCGTCGATGTCGAAGAACAGCTCGTACACCTCGTCGACCACCTCGGCCGGGCGGGCGTCGGCCCGATCGACCTTGTTGACCACCAGGATCACGGGCAGCTGCCGGGCCAGGGCCTTGCGGAGCACGAACCGGGTCTGGGGCAGGGGGCCCTCGGCCGCGTCGACCAGGAGCACGATGCCGTCGACCATGGTCAGGGCCCGTTCCACCTCGCCGCCGAAGTCGGCGTGGCCCGGGGTGTCGACGATGTTGAGCAGCAGGTCACCCCACCGGACCGAGGTGTTCTTGGCCAGGATGGTGATGCCCTTCTCCCGTTCCAGGTCCATGGAATCCATGACGCGCTCGGCCACGTCCTCGTTGGCCCGGAAGGCGCCCGTCTGGTGAAGCATGGCGTCGACCAGGGTCGTCTTGCCGTGGTCGACGTGGGCCACGATGGCCACGTTGCGGAGGTCGCTGCGAAGGGGCACCGATCCAGGTTAGTGACAGCCGTCGTCGAGCCCGTTACCAGGACATGAACGGTGACGGTTGTCTCATCCCGCTCCGGCCTCACGCCGGCCGGGTCTCAGTTCGGTCGGCGGAGGTCGAACCGGTCCCGGGTGGTCACGTAGCCGCTGCCGGCCAGGCGGCCGATGGCGTCCAGGGCGTCGAAGTCGATCCGGGTCCCGTCGAGCACGGCGTCGTCGACGTGGATGTGGGTCACCTGGCCGAAGACCACGGCGTTCTGCCGGGGGCGTTCGCCCAGCTCGATCACCTGCTGGGTCACGCACTCGAAGCTGGCCTTGGCCTCGGCCACCCGGGGGGCCGAGATGGCCAGCGACGGCTCAGGGGTCAGTCCGACGGCCTCGAACTCGCTCTCCCCCCAGGCCAGTTCGGCCGAGGAACCGTTCATGGCCTCGGCCACCGCGTGGTCGACCAGGTTGCAGGTGAACTCGCCCTGCTCTCGGGCGTTGCGGAGGCTGTCCTTCTGGTGCCCGTCGGCCATGCCGGCCGAGAACAGGACCACGGGCGGCGCCGTGGCCACGCACTGGAAGAACGAATAGGGGGCCAGGTTGGTCCGGCCCTCGCCGTCGACGGTCCCGATCCAGCCGATGGGGCGAGGCACGACCAGACCCGTCATCAGCTTGTAGGCGTCGGTCGGGTCGAGGTCGGCGGTGTCGAAGGAGGCCATGGCCGGACCCTACTGTCGCTGCCGGTCCTGGCGCTCGGGTCGGGCCGGAAGGTTGTAGCGCTGGAGGATGTCGTCGGGCTTGAACGTCTCGTAGGGCACGGTCTCGGCCGTGCACAGCTCGACCATGGCGGCCACGATCTCGGCCGGGTCGAGTTGGTTGCCGAGCATGCGGACCCTGGTCGACTCGGCCAGATCGGCCTCGTTGGTGCCGACCTCGACCAGCGACCGGACCCCGTCGACCATGGCGTCGTTGAACCCGGTGGCGTAGGGGCCCGGGTTGAGCTTGCACACCTCGACCCCGTACGAGGCCATCTCGGCCCGCAACGACATGGTGAGGGCCTCCAGGGCGTGTTTGGTCATGGCGTACGGGCCGGACAGCGGCCCGGAGAAGACCCCGGCGATGGACGACACCACGATGATCCGGCCCGAGCCCCGCTCGGCCATCCCGGGGGCCACCGCCTGGGTCACGGCCAGGGTGCCGAACACGTTCACCTCGAACACCTGGCGCACCGCCTCCAGGGGAACGGTGGCCAACGGTCCGAGCTGACCCCGCCCGGCGTTGTTGAGCAGGACGTCGACCCGCCACTCGGCCACGGCGGCCACCGCGTCGGGGTCGGTGATGTCGAGCGGTCGGGCGTCGACCCCCTCGGCTTCGAGGGCCCGGGCCTCGTCGGCGGTGAGCGTGCCCCCGATGACGTGGTGGCCGTTCCGGGCCAACTCCACCGCGGCGCCGCGGCCGAAGCCGGTTCCGGCCCCGGTGATGAGGATCACCCGTCGGTCCGTATCGGGCGGGGGATCGGCGGTGGTCGACGGCGACGACGTGGGCTCAGGGCTCGACATGGCCACCGGTGTAGCCGCCTCCGGCGGACACGGCGAACCGCCGGGCCCCTGTGCCAGACTCGGCGCCATGATCGAACGGGAACTCGACATCGCCACCGCCGAGGGGTCGATGAAGACCTTCATCAAGCACCCGACCAACGACGGTCCCCACCCCGTGGTGCTCTACCTGATGGACGCCCCCAGCATCCGGCCCGCCCTCCACGACATGGCCACCCGCCTGGCCTCGGCCGGCTACTACGTGATGATGCCGTACCTCTTCTACCGGGGCGGCCCCTACCGCGAGTTCGGTCTGTCGGACGAGGACATGCACGCCCGGCGGGAACTGATGGGACAGGTCGACCCGACCAACATCCTGGGTGACGCCGAGGCCCTGCTGGCGGTGGCCGCCGACGACCCGGCCGCCGGCGACGGCAAGGTCGGGGCCGTCGGGTTCTGCATGAGTGGCGGCCTGGTGATCTCCCTGGCCCGGGCCATGCCCGAGCGGGTGGCGGCGGTGGCCTCCATCCACGGGGCCTGGCTGGTCAAGGACACCGACGACTCCCCCCACAAGGGCCTCGACACGGTGGCGGCCGAGATCTACTTCGGTTGGTGCGCCGACGACGCCACCGCCCCCGAGTCCGACGTGCCCATCATGCGCCAGGCCCTCGACGACGCCGGGGTGACCTACACCCTCGACTGGTTCACCGAGGCCGTGCACGGCTACGCCCCGGCAGGCGAGCGCTACAACCGTGAGGCCAGCGAACTCCACTGGGAGCGGGTCCACTCCATGTTCCGACGGCATCTGTGGTGAGCAGGAGCGAACCATGAAACCAGCACGTTCCATCGCCAGCATCGTCGTCGTCGTCCTCATCGCCTTGGCCCTGGGCTGGGCCGGGAGTGACGGCAGCGCCCAGGCCGGACCGCTGTCGACCTTCGCCTGGGCCGGGTTGGTGGCCTTCGTGATCAACTGGGCCGTCTTCGTCCCCTCGTACCTGGCCTCGACCGAGCGCTTCTTCGACCTGACGGGGTCGATCACCTACCTGACGACGGTGCTGATCGCGCTGTTCCTGTCGGGCTCGCCCGACCTCCGGGCCTGGCTGGTGACGTTCATGGTCATCGTGTGGGCCCAGCGCCTCGGTCTGTTCCTCTTCCGTCGGATCTCGGCCGACGGGGGCGACGGCCGCTTCGACCAGCTGAAGCAGGACTTCTGGCAGTTTCTGATGACCTGGACGCTGCAGGGCCTGTGGGTGTTCCTCACGGCGGCGGCCGCCCTGGCCATCATCACGGCCGAGGAGCGGGTCGGCTTCGACGCCTGGGCCGTGGTCGGCTTCGTCGTGTGGGCCGCCGGCTGGGCCATCGAGATCGTGGCCGACGAGCAGAAGACCCGGTTCCGGGCCGACCCGGCCAACGCCGGTCGCTTCATCGACACCGGGCTGTGGTCCTGGTCGCGCCACCCCAACTACTTCGGCGAGATCACGCTGTGGACCGGGGTGGCCATCATGGCCGTCCCCCTCCTCTCGGGCTGGCGCTGGGCCGTGCTCGTCTCGCCGGTGTTCGTGTTCATCCTCCTGACCCGCATCAGCGGTATCCCGCTTCTGGCCCGACGGGGGATGAAGCGCTGGGGCGATGACCCCGACTACCAGCGTTACCTCCGGCGTACGTCCCTGCTGGTGCCGTTGCCCCCTCGGGGCGACTGACCGGCCGGCCCCTATGCTCGGGCCATGGCTGCACCACCCTCACCCCTGGCCGTCGGCACCGAGGCCCCCGACTTCACCGCCACGACCTTCGACGGCCGGACCGTGAGCCTCGGCGACTACCGGGGTGGCCTGTTGGCGTTGTACTTCTATCCGAAGGACGCCACCCCCGGCTGCACCAAGCAGGCCTGCAACCTGCGGGACAACCTGGAGCAGTTGGCCGAGCACGGCATCTCGGTGGTCGGTGTGTCGCCGGACTCCGACGAGAGCCACGAGAAGTTCTCGGCCAACCACGAGCTGCCCTTCCCCCTGATCGCCGACCCCGACCGCGAGCTCATCGAGGCCTATGGGGTGTGGGGCGAGAAGAAGAACTACGGCAAGACCTATCAGGGACTCCAACGGACCACGTTCCTGATCGACGGTGACGGTGTGATCAAGCACGTCTTCAAGCGGCCCCGCACCGCCGACCACGCGGCCGAGATCCTGTCGAAGATCTGAACGATCCGCGAACCGGGGATCGGAGCGCGCCCTCGGGGCTGTTACTGGGTCGTTGCCCCAGTCGGAAACACTGCCGATGCGGCACCAACCCGTCCGCACCGTCACTCGAAGGGGGCCAGCCAATGTCGGTCGACTCGCGCCCCGAGACCGTGCCGAGCACGTTCTCCGCTGTCGTCAACACGATCAACCATCGATGGATCGAACTCGATCAGAGCCAGTTCCACCCCGAGACGTCCGAGCGCGAGTCCGATCACGGTCGGATTCAGGACATCCCGGTGGTGAAGGTCGGGCACAACGACCACGGCCTGGTGCACTGGGTCGACCTCCCGGCGGCAACCCGCGATCTCCACATCGGCCAGATCGTGCGTTGCCAGATCGACTGGGAACGACGGGACCGCCTGGAGCGACTCCACAGCCTGTTGCACCTGTCCCGACTGGCACTCGAACAACAGGCCGGTCCGGCGACCCGGGTCCGGGGTGAGGTGACGCCGGCGGCGTCGGTATTGGAGATGATCCTGCCTCCCTCCGCTCCGCAACCCCGGGCCGACGACCTTCGGCGCTGGATCGAGGAGATCGTGGGCGAGGACCTCGACATCAGCCTCGTGGCCACCCCGCACGGGGCGGTCTGGTACGTCGACGGGGTGGGTACCGAGCCCAGTTGCGGGAGCCATCCGCCCTCGACCGGAGCCATCGGCTCGTTCGCCCTCGCCACCACCTGCCGGGCCACAGGTGTCGTTCAGGTTACAACCACGCTTGTCTCCGACTAGGTTGATGGGGGTTCCGCTGCCCCCACCCCCAGGTGATGGTCCATGCCTGACGCCGACTTCTATTCGCTCGCGGCCCTGGCTCCGGTCGTGTCGGCCGAGTTCGACACGGCCAAGTCTCCGGGTCCGCTGAGCGGAGCCAAGCAGACGCTGGCGGCGGCCCTGATCCTGCGAGGGGATCGGGGTGTCGACTGGCGGGTGGCGGCCGAACTGGGGGGCGAGACCATCGGACCGTCGGTCGATGAGTCGGCCCGAGCGGCGGCCTTCCGCATGGCGGTTTCGCGGCTGCGGGCCCATCTGCCCCCGAACTCGATCGTCGACATCGGCAACGGGTGGGTCACGCTCGACCTGCCAGCCGAGGAGGTCGACGTCTGGCATCTGGCCCACCTGGTCTCGCCCGAGCATCCCCTGGGCGAGGTGCCCCCCGGTCGGCTGCAGCATCTGCTGCAGCCGGTGACCGCCTACGCCGGCGCCATCGAGGGGGTCCTGGCCGAGCAGGGCCAGGAGCTGGTTCGCCGGAATCAGCGGGACCTGCTGGTCCGCTTGGCCGGCGAGCGATCCGAACTGTTGCGCGGGTCGTTCGTCGACCACCTCCGCCATCATCTCGAGAACGACCCCTACAACGAACGGCTGGTCGCCACCCTGGCCCTGGTCGAGGCTCGAGCCGGCGACCGGCGCAAGGGGTTGGAGGTCTTGCGGCAGGCCGACGAGCGGCTGGGCGAGCACGGGATGACCCTCAGCTCGGCCATGCGCGATCTGGAGACGGCGCTCATCATCGGCGAGGACGACGACCTGAATCCGGAGGTGGTGCCGGTGGTGCCGGGCCGGGCTCTGGCCCTGCCGTCGGCCCTGGCCGAGCTGCGGATCAACCGGCACGTCGGCCACGAGGAGGAGTTGGCCCGCCTCCAGGAGCTGTTGGTGGCCCGCCGGGGCCGGGCCGTGGTCACCGGGCCATCGGGGTCGGGCAAGACCCGCCTGTGCGCCGAGTTGGCGGCCCGGGCCGCCGAGACCGTGATGCCGACCCTGTACCTGAAGCCCCAAGCCGACGACCGGGCCCTCGACCCGCTCCGTCGGGCCCTCGGGTCGTTCCGGGCCCGGGCCGAGGAAGTGGAGACCCGGGTCGGTTCGTCGGGGACCGAGCTGGCATCCCGCTTGTTGGGGGTCGCCTTCGAGGCCCTGGCCGAGGCGACCGAGCCGGCGGGCCTGGTCCTCATCGTCGACGACGTGGCCGCCCTCGACTCGACCACGGCCCGCCTGGTCCGTCAGTTGCCCCTGGCCGACGTGGCGTCACGGGTGGTGCTGGTCGTGGTCGACGCCCAGGAGCTGGAGGATCGGCATCCGAGCCCCGTGGCGGCAGAACTGGCGGATCAGCCGGGGACCGTCACCGTCAGCCTCGGCCTGCTCGACGAAACCCAGCTTCGCCATCTGATCGAGGGGTCCCGGAGCCTGGCCCCCACCGCGACCTGGAACCTGGCCCGCCAGTTGCTGAGCCTGTCGGGCGGTCGGGCCGGGGTGGCCTGGATCCTGCTCGACGCCGTACCCCGCACCGGCGGCTCGCCCGATTTCTCCCAGGTCAAGGGGGTCCTGCCGCTGGTCGAGCTGATCGAGGCCCGCAGCGATGAGGCCCGAGCCGTGGGCGGGGCGTCGTCGGTCGTGGGCGAGGTCGACCTGGCCGCGGTGTCGGCCCTGACCGGTCTCGACGGCGAAACCGTGCTCGGCGCCCTCGATGAGCTGGTCCGGCACAACCTGGTCCGGGATCTCGGTGGCGATCGATTCGAGATCCGCCACGCCCAGGTCGCCCGGGCTCTGGTGCAGGCGGCAGGACCCGACGAGGTGCGGGAGTGGCACCGGCGGGCGGCCGAGCACTTCGGCGCCGACGTACACCGTCGGGCCCGACACGAGGCCCACGTTGCCGATCTCCTGCCCGAGGGCCGGGCCGTCGAGTCGCTCATCGAGTCGGCCCGGATCCGCCTCGCCACCGGTGACCACTGGGAGGCCACCGACAGCTACCGGAAGGCCACCGTCCTGTCGGGCGGCCGACTCCGGCTCGAGGTGGAGGGGCGGATGGCCCGGGCTCTCGATCTGTCGGGTCTCCGGGCCGGAGGCGAACGGACCAGGGATCGGGCCTTCACCGACGCCCTGGCCGCCGGCGACCACGCCCTCGCTCTGACCATCAGCGTCAGCGGGCTGCCCGAGGCCGAGGATGTCCACAGCAACGCCGACCTGCTGCGTCGCCTGGGCGCCGTCGACGCCGCCCGCCTCGATCAGCGTTCCCGGTGGGAGCTGTACTGTCACCGCTCCCGTCAGTACGGGATCGCCGGCATGGTGGACGACAGCCTGGACTACGCCCAGCGGGCCGAGGCGCTGGCCGCCGGTCCCGGCGATCGGGTTCGGGCCCGCCTGTTGCGGCGCATGGCGCAGTCGGAGCGCACCTCGCCCGAGGAGCGGCTGGCGTTGCTGGAAGGGGTGGCGGCCGACGTGGATCGACTCCGCCCCGTCGATCAGGCCGACTACTGCTTCGTCCGCACCATCGATCACTACGAGGCGGGCCAGGCGGCAGAGGCCGCGAGCTGGCGTCGGCGGCTGGACGAGCTGGAGGACGTCCCCGTCATCCGCCGGTGGCACGCCATGCTGTTCGACGCCGTACGGGCGAGGGACCAGGGGCGTCTGGCCGAGGCCGCCCGGCTTCGGGACGAAGCCCGCGAGTTCGGGGTCGGGCGGGGCATCACCGAAGCCCATGCCGCCCTCCGCGCCGGTGAGCTGGGCGACGCCTGGTTCGTCGGCCGCATGGACCGGTTCCGAGACGAGATCCGCCCCGGTGGGGTCCTCGACCCCGCCGCCACCGTGATGCAACGAGCCGGTGCCGTCGCCGCCCACATGGCCTGCCAGGAGGAGGACGAGGCCCTGCCCCTTGCCGTCTCGGTCTGTGAGGAGGTTCTGGCCATGCCCATCGGTCAGCGATCGGCGGCCCTGGTCTGGGTGGCCGAGGCCCTGGTTCGAGCCGACCGGCCCGACCTCGTGGGCAAGGTCCGGAATCTGCTGTCGCTCCGCGGCGGCTGGGTCATGGTGTACGGGGCGTTCGTCACCACCTTCGGCCCGGTGGCCTGTCTCGACGCCCTTCTGTCGTGCGACGACGAGGCTCGGGGCGACCAATGGCGGGAGGGCATCGCCCGGGCCGAGAAGGACGGTTACCTGGGCCTCGCCTTCCAGGGCGCCGCCGCCCTGCAGCGGACCCTGGACGACGGTGAACCCCTGGCCCGGCTCCGGGCCGATCACCCCGACTGCGAGCTGACCGAGCTGTTCACGGTCTGACGGCGATGGCCTGACGCGCCGGAGGGGCGGCGCCAGGTGGCGCCGCCCCTCCGGCGGAACGTGGGCCCGACGGCCCTCCCGGCCGATCAGGGCTGAGGCTGAGGCTGAGGCTGAGGCTGAGGCTGCATCATGGTGTCACCTCCTTTCGGTGCGGTGGGTCGAGACGTGGGGCGGTGGTCCGTCGTCGGAGCGCGGCCACGGCGGCAGTGGTCGGTGCCCGCCTCGACGGGGGCGGGGCGGAGCATGGTGGTGGTGGTGCCGTCGGACACGGCGCGGAACTCGTAGCCGTCGGCCACCCACAGATCGGACGGGGTGAGCAGGGCCCGACCGGTCGTCGTTCCCGGGTCGGGCGGTAGCTCGGGGGCGCCGTCGAGACCGACGACGTCGGTGACCGTGGGGCGGGCCCGCCACGGGGCCACCGGACGGCGGGCCGGCCAACGGGTGTGGGGTCGGCACCCCTCGCACGCCGACAACAGCAGGTCGGCGACCAGGCTCGAACACGTGGCCGGGAGGGCACCGGCCCGCTGCGGCAGGTGGTCGAGGGCTCGTCGGCCGGCTCGGGCCACCCGCCCGTCGAGGGTGTCGGGGACGAAGCGACGGGCCAGGTTGGTCGAACCGGTGAGGACGCAGTACGCCCACGAGTAGTCGGCCCGTCCCATCCGGGCATGGACCAGGGCCGCGGTCGTCATCGCCCGGCGACATCGTTGCGAGGCCCGGGGCCGAGCCACCCCGATCAGGCGGTAGGCGTCGAGATAGTCGGCGAGCCGGCGGGTGAAGATCCCCTGCAATCCCAACTCGACCGTGAGCAGCCCCTCGCCGTCGCCGTCGCCCGTCGTCCCCCGGGACCACGACGGCCACGTGGGTCCACTGGTCGCCGGTGACGTTCATCAGGACCTGGACCGGACACGGACGCTGGCCGAACAACAGGTCGCCCGGTCGGGGTTCGACGGCGCGGCCGGGCAGCCTGGTCCGCTCGCAGGTGATCGGGGCCAACCGGGGACCGTCCGCCGACGCCGACGCCGACGCCGACGCCGACGCCGACGCCGACGCCGACGCCGACGATGACGATGACGATGACGGCGAGCGCGGCGCCGGGATCGGTGGCGAAGAGGTCGAGGACGTCGAGAGGGACGAGGGGGGTGGGGGCGGAAGAGCGGGGGCAGCCATGGGAGGCAGGATCAGGCTCCGCGCCGGTCGGTCGCCGGTTACTCCCGTACCCAGACGCCGTCCCGGAACCGCCCGTCGCCCGGGCCCGGCGCCGGCTGGTTACCGCGGTACCCATGGGTCGCCGCCCTCCCCCCACCGCAGCCCGGACCGGCCTCCCGTGTGCCGCCGGTTACCGGGTCCGGGGACAATCGGCGGGTGGACGGGCGTTACCGGCGGCACGGGCCGGCGTCTCCCCTGACCGAGGTGCGGCGCGTCGTCGCCGACGTCGTCCTCCCACCCCGGCAGGGATGGGAGGCGGTTCCGGCCGCCCTCGCCACCTGGCTCCTGGCCCACGGGGTCGTGGTCGTGCTCTACGCCACCGTGGTGGTGAGCGAGGCGGGCCGGGCCCGGTGGGGTCACGGTCTCGTGGTGTTGGTCTGGCTCGGGCTCCTGTCAGGCCTGTGGGCGCGGCTGGTGTTGCTGGCCGTGCGAGGCGCCGGCGACACCCTCCGCCTCGACGGTGCGGTCACGCGATCGTGGTTCGAGGTCAAGCTGGGCCTGTTCCTGGCCGCCGGCTACGTGGGTTTCGTCGCCGCCGCCGGCCTCGGGCGGGCCGCCGTGGTGGGCTTCGCCGTGGTTCTTGCCCTGACCACCGGCCTGCGGGTCGCCGGGCTCGATGCCGTTGCCGGTCGTCGGCGCCGTCCCGGCCACTACCTGCGGGGCCTGGTCTCCCCGGCCGCCCTGGGTTCGGCGGCGGTCCTGGTGGTCACGGCCCTCACCCTCGGTCTCGTCGTCGACCGGTGGCTCGACCCCCGGCTGGAGGGGGCCGAGGCCTCGGTCGAGGAGCTGCTCGGTGTCGACCTGGACCTCGATCTCGGCGACCGGTTCCTGATCCTGTTCGCCGGGCTGGTCCTGCTCAGCCCGGCGGTGGCCCTGGTGTGCGAGGTGGTGGCGGCCGTGAGCCGCCACGAGACGGCTCTCCGTGATCGTCTCGTCGACCGCCAACGACGGGAGGATCGGGAGGAGCTGGCCCGGGCCATCCACGACGAGATCCTGTCGAACCTCGACCGGATCCGGCGCGACCTCCCCGATGCCGAATCTCGACGCCGGCTGGCCGGGCTCGAGTTCCAGCTCCGCTCGCTCCAACTCGAACGCCAGGCGGCCCCGACGGCCCGCTCGGTTCGCACCGCCCTCCGGCGGGCCACCCATGGGGCCAACCTCCTCGGGGTCGAGCTCCGCATCGACGTCGACCGGATCACCCTCGACGCCGTCGTCCCGGGGCCGGTGGCCGTGCTGATCGAGCGACTGGCCATGGTCCAGATCGGCAACTCGTCCGAGGCGGGGTCCGGGGTGGCCCACCTGGGCCTGCGCCACCGCCGGTCGGAGATGACGGTGACGTATACCGACGACGGCGAAGGGTTCGACCCGTCGCTCGTCGACCGGACCGAGGGAGGCCTGTGGCGGTTGCGGGCCGACATCGAAGTGCTAGGAGGTTCGCTGTGGTTCGAACGGCATGCGCGGAGTACGACATCGAGGGCGAGGCTCCCCCTGGGGGCGTCGGAGTCCTGACCCGTCCATCCCACCTCGTGGTGGTGGACGACGAACCGATGGTGGCCTCGGCCATCCGGTTCCACCTGCCGGTGCTGATGCCGGAGCCGGTGCTGGTCAACGGGGTCGATCGACCCCGCCGGTTGGCCCGCCTGCCCGACGACCCCCCGGTGACCCACGCCGTCATCGACCTGTCCTACGGGCGGGACGACATGGACGGCCCGGCCCTCCGGCCTGAGCGGGAGACGGGAACCGACGCCGTCGACCTGGTCCACACCCGGTGGCCCGACTGCGCCGTGGTGGTGGCCACCCGGAACGACACCGAACTGCTCACCGAGACGGCGGTCGCCATCCGACAGACGTGGCCCGGGATCCAGTTCCTGCACAAGGCCGACGAGCGCCTGGTCGACCAGATCGCCGCGTTCGTCCAGGGCCGCCACCACCAGGACAACGCCGAGATCGCCCTCGATCTCATCGGGGTCGAACCGGTGGCCCCGGCCCGACTCGCCGACGCGGTACGGACGACGTGTCGGGCCCGGCCCACGGCCCGGCTGCTGCTCAGCCTGGCCGACCAGCCCCAGTCGCCACCGCGTCGTCAGGTGGCCGCCGAGCTCGGCATGGGCGACAACTACGTACGCTCTCTGGCCCACGACCTCAGCACCGAGCTCCGGCGGCGGGAGCTGCTGGTCGGCGATCGGGGTGGGCTCGACCGGTTGTGGCTCTTCGCCCGAGCCCGCCGGGCCGTGCTGTGTCGGGCCCTCCGGCCGCTGGTCGACTGATCGGTGGCGGCGCAGTTGGCGGCGGTGGCCGTCGTCGTCGTCTCGCTCGTGGTGCCCGGAGTCGGCGTGCTGGTGGTCCATCGGTTGGTGTGTGTGCTGATCGAGTGGCTCCTGTTCGCGTCCGGGCGGCCCGGGGGATCGGGGGCCGGTGCCGCCCCGGACGGCATGGGCGTTCGTGCCCGGGCCGACCCTGGTCTACGGTCTCGGGCCATGGCCGACGGCCCTGCATCGTTCCCTGAGCCCGAGCGGGTCGACCTCGACCCGGTCCTGCCCACCCGGCCGTGACGACGGCCTTCGATCTCGACCGGCCCACCGCCGTACCCCTCGACCGATGGCCGCTCCGGTCGGCCGAGCTCGTCGGCCCCGATGCGGTGGCCGTCCACGGCCCCGACGGGCCCCTGACCTACGGCGCGGTGGCCGAACGCATCTCGGCCACCGCCGGCTGGCTGGTCGCCGCCGGCGTCGGCCCCGGCGACCGGGTGGCCTGGTGTGGGCCGAACCGGGTCGAGGTGTTCGAACTGTTGCTGGCCTGCGCCCGCCTCGGGGCCGTCCTGGTCCCGCTCAACAACCGGCTGACCCCGGCCGAGCTCGCGGTGCTGGTCGACCGGGCCGAGCCTCGGGTCCTGGTCGGGGCCGACGAGCACCTCGCCCTCCTGGGCCGGGCGGCCGGTGCCCGGCCCGTCCACGACCTGGCCGTGGCCCGACCGGCCGACACCGCCGGGGCGGCGGTCACCCCCCATCCATCGGGCGCCGGACCGGGGCCCGAGACCCCCGTGCTGATGGTGTTCACCTCGGGCACCACCGGTCGGGCCCGGGGGGCGGTCCTGACCCAGGGGGCCATCGCCCACACCGTGGCCAACTCCCTCGATCACCAGGGCATCGGCCCCGACGACGTCATCCTGTCGGTTCTGCCCACGTTCCATGTCGGCGGCCTCAACATCCAGTCGCTGCCGGCCCTCGCCGTGGGGGCCGCCCTGGTGCTGCCCCCGGGCTTCGACCCCGGCGGGACGCTGGCTCTGATCGAGCGCCACCGCCCGACCCAGACCGTGTTCGTCCCCGCCGTGCTCGACGCGGTGGCCGCCCACCCCCGGTTCGCCCAGGTCGATCTGGGCTCCCTGGTCGGGGTCAACAGCGGCTCGTCGGTGGTGCCCCTGGCCTCCATGGCCCCCTGGTTCGCCCGAGGGGTGCCGGTGGGCCAGGTCTACGGGGCGACCGAGACGGGGCCGACGGCCGTGGTCCTGCGCTACGACGAGGCCGAGGCCCATCAGGGTTCGGCCGGCCGCCCGGCCCGCCACAGCGAGGTGCGCATCGCCGAAGCAGCCGAGGTCGCCGACACCACCGACAGCTCCGACGCCCTCGACGGGGCGGGCGAGATCCTGATCCGGGGTCCCCACCTGTTCGATCACTACTGGCGGGACCCGGACGCCACCGCCGACGCCTTCGTCGACGGTTGGTACCGGACCGGCGACGTGGGCCGATTCGACGACGACGGCTACCTCTGGGTCCAGGACCGGGTGCGCGACGTCTACATCAGCGGCGGGGAGAACGTGTATCCGGCCGAGGTCGAGGCCGTGCTGGCCGAGCACCCGGCGCTGGCCGAGGTCACCGTCGTCGGTCGGCCCGACGACCGCTGGGGCGAGGTCGGGGTGGCCGTCGTCGTGGCTCGCGACCCGGGGGCCGTGCCGACCGCGGCCGAGCTGCGGGACTGGGCCCGGGGTCGCCTGGCCCGGTTCAAGCAACCCCAGGAGGTGGTGGCGGTCGAGGCCCTGCCCCGGACGGCCCTGGGCAAGGTGCGCAAGCACGTCGTTCGCCGCGACCTCGGGTTGGGCTGAGGTCGCCGGTTGCCCCCACCGGTCGCCGAGCCGCAAGATGAGACGGCGCAGCGGCGCGGACGACCGACCCGGCGACGGAGCGGTCCCCGTCCGAGGGAACGACCCGGGAGCAGTGTCATGGGAGTGATCGAAACCATCCGGTCGGTGGTCCGGTTCGAGCCGATCGAGCTCGACCCGGTGGCCCGCCGCCTCAACCGGGCGGCCGACGTGTCCGACCTCCGGCGACGAGCCAGGCGCCGCCTACCCCGTGGCGTGTTCGACTACATCGACGGTGGGGCCGAGGACGAGCGGACCCTGGGGCACAACGCCGCGGCCTTCGCCCACTACGAGTTCCAGCCCCGGGTGCTGCGCGATGTGGCCGACGTCGACACCTCGACCTCGATCCTGGGTCGGCGACGGCCCCTGCCCCTGGTCCTCTCGCCCACCGGGTTCACCCGGATCGCCGACCCTGAAGGCGAGTTGGCCGTGGCCCGGGCCGCCCGCCGGGCCGGGCTCCCCTACGGCCTGTCGACCATGGGCACCCGCTCGATCGAGGAGGTGCGGGAGGTTTCGGACGGGCCGCTGTGGTACCAGGTCTACACCTGGAAGGACCGGGCCCTGGTGACCGACATGCTCGACCGGGCCGCCACCGCCGACTACGAGGCCATCCTGCTCACCGTCGACACCGCCGTCCTCGGGCGGCGGGAGCGCGACGTCCGCCGGGGCTACACCCTGCCCCCCAAGATCGGGCTCGACACCATCGTCGACGGCATCGTCCATCCCGGTTGGACCCTCGACTTCCTTCGCAACCCCCCGATCACGTTCGCCAACGTGGCCGCCTCCAACCCGGCGGCCGACGGCTCCGACTCGGCCGTCAGCCTCAGCGAGTACATGAACGCCCAGTTCGACGCCGGGCTCAGCTGGGACGACGTCGAGTGGCTGCGGTCGGTGTGGTCGGGACCGATCGTGCTCAAGGGGATCCAGACGGTGGCCGACGCCAAGCTGGCCGTCTCGGCCGGCGTGGACGGCATCGCCCTGTCCAACCACGGCGGCCGACAGCTCGACGACGCCCCGGCCGTGATCGACCTGGTGGCGCCGGTGGCCCAGGAGGTCGGGGGACAGGTCGAGATCTACTGCGACGGCGGCATCCGCCGGGGCAGCGACATCGTCAAGGCCGTGGCCTTGGGGGCGACGGCGGCCATGATGGGCCGCCCCTACCTGTACGCCCTGGGGGCGGCCGGGGAGCGGGGGGTCGACCACGTGCTCGACTTCATGGCCCAGGGCGTGCGCCGGACCATGCAGCTCTCGGGCTGTCGGACCGTGGCCGACGTCGGCCCCGAGCTGGTTCGCCGACGGTACCCGGCGTGAGTGGGGCCGACGGTTCCCGGCGGGCCGTGGTGGTGGCCCATGATCCGGTCGAGACCTCGGGCATGGTGGGTCGGCGCCTCGTCGACCACGGGTTCGAGCTGGAGGAGCTGGTCGTCACCTCGTCGCTGCGCGACCCGACCAGCGACCTGGTCTTCCCCCGCCCGGCCGAGGCCGGGTTCGATCTGGCCGTGGTCATGGGGTCGATCCACTCGGTGTACGACACCGACACCATCGGCTCCTGGATCGGGCGGGAGCTCGACTTCATCCGGGCCGCCGACGAGGCCGGGGTCCCGGTGTTGGGCATCTGCTTCGGAGGTCAGGCCCTCGCCGCCGCCCACGGTGGGGCCGTGGTCCCGGCCGAGCGGGCCCAGATCGGTTGGTACGCCATCCCGTCCAACCACCCGGGTCTGCCCCCGGGGCCGTGGATGCAGTGGCACAACGATCGGCTGGAGGCCCCGGAGGGAGCCGAGGTCCTTTCGGTCGACGACTGGGGGGTCCAGGCCTTCACCCTGGGCCGAAACCTCGGCGTGCAGTTCCATCCCGAGGTCGACCCGGCCCACCTCCAGCGATGGTTCGACGTCGGCGGTCGCGACGAACTGATCCAACGCGGGCTCGACCCCGAACGGGTCATGGCCGACGCCCACCGCTTCGCCCGCCAGAGCGCCACCGACACCCTGGTCGACTGGTTCCTCACCGACGTCGCCGCCCTCCTCGACCCGACCGATCCCGCCGGCTCGGCCGACCCCGTCTCGGACCCGGCCTCCGCCGACTGACCGCCCTCGGCCCGGACGGGCGCTGGCCTCGGGAGGACGGGATCGGCCCGCGCGTCCCTGGAGTTGGACTAGTGTCGATCAGCCAGGTGTGACAAGCATCACTTGGCAAGTCTGAGCCGCTCCCCGTCCGTGGTCTTCGGCCCGTGGGCGTTCAGGAGCCGTCGGGAGAGAGAAGGACCAACCGTGGAGCACGAAGTGAACGAAGAGGAGCTGGCCAAGGCGGAAGCCGTGGTCGACGCCGTGAGCGGCGGGGGCATGTCCCGCCGTACGTTCGTGGGCGCCGCCCTGGGTGCCGTGGCCGCCGGTGGCCTCCTGGCCGCCTGCAGCGACGACGAGGACGGCGACGCCCAGTCGACCGGCAACGGCGACCTCGACCAGGCCCTCCAGGCCAGTGATCTGCCCGAGATCGAGTGGGACATGGCCACCAGCTGGCCTCTCGTCCTCGACACGATCTGGGGCGGCGCCGAGTTCCTGGCGGAGCAGGTCGGGCGCATGACGGGCGGTCGGTTCAAGATCAACGCCGCCCCCGGCGGCGACCTCGTCCCGGCGCTGGAGATCCTCCAGAACGTCCAGACCGGGGCGGTCCCCGCCGGCCACACCGCCTCCTACTACTACGTCGGCGTCGATCCCATCACCCAGCTCTCGACCGCGGTGCCGTTCGGCATGACGGCCCGCCAGCACCAGTCGTGGATGTACGAGGGCGGTGGGCTGGAGCTGATCCAGGGCATCTACCGGGAGCGGTTCGGGGTCATCAACCTCCCGGCCGGTAACACCGGCTGCCAGATGGGCGGCTGGTTCAACAAGGAGATCAACTCGGTCGCCGATCTCGGTGGTCTCCGGATGCGCATCCCGGGTCTGGGTGGCGCCGCCCTGGCCGAACTCGGGGTGTCGGTTCAGGTCATCCCGGGCGGAGAGATCTACCAGTCGCTGGAGACCGGCGCCATCGACGCCGCCGAGTGGGTGGGTCCCTACGACGACCTGAATCAGGAGTTCAACAAGGTCACCCAGTTCTACTACTACCCGGGTTGGTGGGAGCCGGGGCCCAGCCTCGACTTCATGATCCCGGCGGCCGAGTTCGACGCCCTGCCCGAGGAGTACCAGGCCGTGCTCGAGGCCGCCTGCGCCTACTCGTACAACAACATGCTGGCCCGCTACGACGCTCTGAACCCTCCGGCCCTGGCCGAGATCAAGTCGGGCGACATCACCATCCTGCCCTTCCCCGACGACGTGATGAACGCGGCGTCGGAGGAGGTCGACAAGCTGCTCGACGCCAACGCCCAGGCCGACGCGGACTACGCCACCGTGCTCGACAGCTACAACACCTTCCGGGACGGGATCGGCCCCTGGCACGGTCTGGCCGAGAAGGCCATGCTGGACTTCCTGGCCAGCTGACCCCTACCTTCGTCAACCTTGTTCCGGCCCCGGGCCGGGCCGCCGTCAGCGGTGGGCCCGACCGGGGGCCGGAGGCCGTCCGTAGTCGACCAGGAGGCCCGCTTGTCCAACGACAGCTCCGTTGCCGACGAACCCGCCGCCGAGGTGTCGGCGGACGACGGTCCGGCCGCCGACCGGTCGACGCCATCGAGCCTGCGTCCCCGGGGGCCCGTGATGTCGGCCCTCGCCCTCTACCGGCGAGGCGCCGATCGCCTCGCCGGTGTCCTGGGTTGGATCAGCGCCATCCTGATCTTCCCCACCGTGACCATCTCGGTCACCAACGTGGTCCTCCGCCGCATCGGGGCCAGCACCGGTCAGAACCTGACCTCCAACGCCCTGATCGAGGCCCAGTGGTACCTGTACGGCCTCATCTTCGTCTTCGGCTTCGCCTACATCCTGCGTGACGGCATCAACGTGCGGGTCGACTTCTGGTTCGCCGACCGATCGTCGCGCACCCAGTCCTGGATCGATCTGGTGGGCCACTGCATCGCCCTCCTCCCCTTCGCCTACATCGGCATCCGCTACAGCTGGCCGTCGGTCGAGCTGTCGTGGCAGCAGGGCGAGCAGTCGCCCGACGCCGGAGGCCTGTTCCGGCCCCCCATCAAGACGGCCCTGATGGCGGCCTTCGTGTTCCTGGCCATCCAGGGCGTGGCCGAGATCATCCGCAACATCGAGTACCTGCGGGGCCACGAGTACCGCCACGACGACGACAACCCGGCCCTGGCCGGCGGGCAGACCTTCAGCGTCGACGACTTCGCCGTGGCCGACACCGGATTCCGCCGCGACGGCGACACCACCGACGTCACCGAGACCGACGTCACCACCGAGGAGGCCCGAGCATGATCGCTCCCGAGATCCTGGCCCTGGTCATGCTGGGCCTGTTCCTGTTCCTGATCATGATCGGCTACCCGGTGGCGTTCACCTTCGCCGGTACGGCCACCACGTTCTTCCTCATCGGGTGGGCCCAGGGCGATCTCCAGCCGGTCCAGCTCAACGCCCTGTTCAGTCGATGGTTCGCCGACTCGATGTCGAACTTCACCTTCCTGGCCATCCCGTTCTTCGTGTTCATGGGGGCGATCTTCGAGAAGTCGGGGTTGGCCGAACGACTGTTGACCACCATCGGCATGATCCTGGGCCCGCTCCGGGGCGGCATGGGTGTGGCCGTGGTGATCGTCGGCACCCTGCTCGCCGCCGCCACCGGGGTGGTCGCCGCCACCGTGATCGTTATGGGCGTGCTGTCGCTGCCGGTCATGGTCAAGTACCGCTACGACCATGAGCTGGCCTCGGGGGTGATCGTGGCCTCGGGGACCCTGGCCCAGCTGATGCCCCCGAGCCTCGTGCTGATCGTGTTGGCCCAGTTCATCCCGGTCTCGGTCGGTCAGCTCTTCGCCGGGGCGCTGATCCCCGGGATCGTCCTGGCCACCCTGTTCGGGCTCTACGTGATTCTGGTGGCCTACGCCAAGCCGGGCTCAGCGCCTGCCATCCCGGCGGCGGAGCGGACGCTCAGCGGAGGGCAGCTGGCCCGCCAGTTCCTGCTGGCCGTCGTCCCGCCTCTGGGCCTGATCCTGGCCGTGCTGGGTTCGATCTTCCGGGGTCTGGCCACCGCCTCCGAGGCCGGGGCGGTCGGGGCGGTCGGGGCCCTCCTGCTGGCCGCCGTCTATGGCCGCCTGAACCGGAACGTGTTGTGGGAGGCGGCCCGGGCCACGTCCAACATCACCAGCCTGGTCCTGCAGATCCTGCTCGCCTCGACGTTCTTCGCCCTGGTCTTCCAGCGGTTGGGAGGTCAGGACATCATCACCGATTGGCTCCAGAGCGTGCCCGGTGGCCTGTGGGGCTTCATCATCGCCGCCCACATCATCGTGTTCATCCTGGGCATCAATCTGGAGTTCCTGGAGATCTCGTTCATCGTGATGCCCCTGTTCATCCCGGCCGCCATCGCCCTCGACGTCAACCTCGTCTGGTTCGCGGTGCTCATGGCCGTCAACCTGAACATGGCCTTCATCTCACCCCCGGTCGGCTTCTCCCTCTTCTACCTCCAGTCGGTGGCCCCACCGGAGGTCAAGACCTCGGAGATACACAAGGGGGCCATCCCGTTCATGGTGGTCCAGGCCGTCGGGCTGGTGATCCTGACGGTGCTCCCCGAGTCGGTCGTCTACCTGGTCAGGGCGTCGGGGCTGGGGAACGAGTCGACCAACTCGGTCGACTTCATCCCCGGCTCGTTCGGATTGCGGTTGCTCATCTGCGTGGTGGGGACGGCGATCCTGGCCGGGCTGTGGGCCCTGTTCCTGCGGGCCCGCCACGGGTCGGGTGACGACGCCGATCAGGACACGGCCGACCTGGCCGTGGCCTGACCGGTCCGGTCCGGGCCCGCCGGGGCCGTCGCGCTCGGCGGCGGTGGTGACGTGAGCCGCTCCCGCCTCGGGGGCCTGGCCCTGGTCATGGTGGTGGTGACGGCCTTCGTCGTCTCCATCGCCGCGGTCCGCTGGGAGCAGAGGGCCCGGCTGGAGACCGAGCAGGACCTACCGGCCGAGGTGCAGGCCGAGGTCGAGGCGACCTGGGACCGGTTCGTCGACGTGTTCGGGCCCCGGCGGCGCTGCTTCGACGACGTCTCCCTCCGGCTGGTGGGCGAGCTCCCGGCCGGGGACGCCCGCTACCTGCCGGCCGAGGGTCGGATCGAGATCCGGATCCCCACGTCGCCCCGACGCTTTCGAGAGTCGCTGGTCCATGAGCTGGCCCACCACGTCGAGCACTCCTGCTCCCGCTTCGCCGATCTCCGGGTCGAGTTCGCCCCCCTGATCGGCGAGGATCGGGCCTGGTTCGGTGAGCCGGGCGATCGGTGGCAGGATCGGCCGACCGAGATCTGGGCCGAGACGGCGGTGCAGGTGGTCAACGGCGAGCGGGTCCGCTTCGCTCGCACGATGCCCCTTCCCGACGGGGCCGAGGCGGCGGTCCTGGCCTGGGCCGCCGGAGGCTGAGGGGCCCGGCCTCGCCTGACATCCATCCCAGGCTTGACCCATAGATGAGGTGACCGACGACGGCGACCACAAGCGTTGACGGCACCAGCGGGAAGAGGACCTCCTGGCCGTGAGGAGCCAGCAGGAGCACGCCCAACAGGCCGCCGCAGACGGCCAAGCCGTAACCGGTGCCGGCCAGCACTCCGGTTCGCCCGGCGGCGTAGAAGGTCACGGCGAGCCCCCCACCGTTGCCGATGAACCGCCACAGGTAGCCGAACAGCCATCCTGGAGCGAGGTCGAGACTGTGGCCGATGTGGGGGATCGGGTCCCTGGCCATCCAGCCCGCGGCCAGGAACGACCATCGAAACAGGTCGTAGAGAAACGTGGCGACAAGTCCTGCAGGGAGCGCACGGGCCACAAGGGCACGAGCCGACGCATCACCGACCAGCACGACGGCCAGGGCTGCGAGCGCCGGCGTTGCCACGGTCACGGCCAGGAGCTTCAGATCGGCGAACCCGAACGTCGCCAGACCGATGAGCGACACGGGTACGGCTCCGGCACCGCAGAGCACGACACGCTTGGAGACGGCGAGGGGATGTGGCTCGGGAGCCCCCCATCTCCGCCACCCGATGGTCCTACCGTCGTCCAGCCACTTCGAACCCGCCATGTCGCCTCCCGGGAGTCTCTGCCGAGAGTACGACGCGACGGTGGCGACCGGTTCACGGGCCACGCCAACATGCGCCGGACGTGCGCGAGCACGACCATCGCCCCTACCGCCACCGCCGGTCGTGCGACGATCGCGGTGGCGGTGGACAGGACGACACCGAACAACCAGCGGTTGAGGTCCCCCGGGTCTACCAGCTGTTGCGGTGGGCCTCGGCCGTCGTCTGCCAGTCGGCCAGGGCCGAGATGAACGAGCCGATGTCGGAGTCGGCATCGGCCTGCCGTGCCGTGACCTCCATGTCGGCCAGGAAGTCACCGATGTTGTCGTCCGGTAGATCGCGGATCCACTCCCCGAGATCGCGCTGTTCGATCTGCACGAGGTGGTCGCGCACGGCGCGCAGGTCATCGAGGACCGCGGCCTGGACCGAAGCCTGCGGCCCGTCGTCGGCGCCGAGCAGGCCGCGGCACCGCTCGATGAGATCGTCCACAAAGGCCGGGGTCACGGCGACGCTGGTCACCAGCCGATCGTAGAGCCGCGACCGGGTGGTGGAGAACTCTCCAGCGATCACCGGCGACCGGTTCGATCGACCGCCGCCGACCCGACGACGGCTGGGAGAGCGCAGTGCGAGGTGTCACAGACGACGGGCGGAACCTCGGCCCAACCGGCACCGTCTGACCAGCCATGAACGCTCACCAGCACGTCCATCACCAGCACGTCCATCGCCAGCACGTCCATCACCAGCACATCCACCGGCACCGACGGCTCGCCGGGTTGGCCGCCGCTGTCCTGGTTCCCCTTGTCGGCCTGGTCGCCGGTTGCGGCCTCGGCTCGAACGCCGTCGAGGGCCTGGGCGACGCCCAGGCCCGATGGGAGGAGGCCGCCGTGGCCGACTACCGCTTCGAGGTCATCCAGCTCTGCCAGTGCGACCCGGACTCGATCGGCCCGTTCGAGGTCACCGTCCGTGACGGCGAGGTCGTCGAGGTCACCCACCAGGGAGAGCCTCCGTCGGACCGGGCCCCGGAGCAGCTGTTCACCGTCGAGCGGTTGTTCGCCCAGATCGAGGCCTGGCGCGATGACGACATGCTCACCGCCACCTTCGACCCCGAGTACGGCGTTCCGACCGAGATTCGCGCCGACCAGGACGTCGACACCGATGACGATGAGACGACCGTGACCGTCACCGGCTTCACGGTGCTCGACCGCTGACGGGCCCGAACGGCGGCTGCGGGTCCAGTCCGCTGCCGATCGGGGTCGGGCGGCGGGTATGGCGGCGAGCGTGGCGGATGAGCACGACAATCGCCCCGACCACCACCGCCAGTTGTGCGGCCACCGTGGTCGCCGTGAACAGCGCGATCCCGATCGACCAGCGGCTCAGGTCCCCACCGCCAAGGGTCAGCGAGAGGACGAGGACGAGCACGCCGCCGTCGACGGCCACCAGGATCAGACCCGTGACCGCGACACCGACCACCGACTTGAGGATCGCCGTCGCCACATGGGCGCCGGCAAGCAGCAGGAAGGTCCCCGTCGCCGCCAGAGCCACGAGCAGCAGGGCGAACGCCAGGCCCACGGTGTCGCAGATGTCCTCGTCGCCGCATTGACCCCCACGGCTGGCTCCCCACGTCAGCAGCCCGATGATGAGGATCGCCACCGCCACTTTCACCGCGGGTACGGCGTAGGCGCCGAGCCTGAGCGCAACGGGCATCGGTGTCGTCGGCCGGCGACGGGGGGTTGGGGAGTTCGGCATCGGTGTCATGCCGACGGTACGAGCCCGGGAGGCGGATCGGTTCACGGCCCGCGGACGGGGGCGGGGCTCTCGCCTACTCCTGGCGCCTGTCGAACACGCCGAAGCCGGCGGCCAGATAGTTGGGCAGGGCCCGGGGATGGTCGTCGGTGCAGGTGTGGAGCCACACCCGCTCGGCCCCGTCGGTCGCCCAGGCCACGTCGACCACGGCGTCGAGAAAGGGGCGACCCAGGCCACGGCCGACGAAGGTCGGCAGCAGGCCGAAGTAGACGATCTCCACGTCGGGCACGGTGGCCGTGTCGAGTTCGGCATAACCGACCGGCGACCCGTCGTGGTAGCCGAGCCAGGTCGCCAGGCCCGGCGAGGTGGTGGCGTCGGTCCACTGGTCGTCGGTCCACTCGGCCCGATCGGTCCAGCGGTAGTCACGGCCCACCGTCAGGTACAGCCAGCGGTTCAGTTCCGGGTTCGGGTGCAGGGCCCGGCGGACCTCGACCGGACCGACGCGATGGGCCGCCGACGAGTCGGGGCCAGCTGATCCGGGATCGACCGGCGGCGCCGGGCGAGGCGGGGCCGTCATCTCCACGTAGGTGACGGTCACCGGCCGGGTCATGACGGGTTGGACCCGTCGACCCGGTCCAGGAAGGCGGCGACGGCTTGGTTGAAGGCGTCGGGCTGCTCCTGATTGGCCAGGTGGCCGGCCCGGTCGATCACCACCAACTCACCGGCCGGGATCCCGGAGGCCAGGATCTCGGCCGCCGCCCGTCCTGTCACCCGGTCCTCGTCGCCGACCACCACCAGGGTCGGTTGGCCGACGGCGGCCAGGCGATCCCGATGATCGGTCTCGGCCATGGCGTTGGCCGCCCACTGGTAGGACGGCAAGCGCACCGAGTCGGCCATCAGCCTGGCCACCTCGTCCACCAGCTCGGGGTCGGTGTCGGGATGGACCAGCAAGGGTGAGCGATCGGTGGCGAAGGCGGCCACGTCGGTCTCGGCCAGCGCCGTGGCCCGGGCCCGCATGGACTCGGCCTGGGACGGGGAGGTGCCGGCTCCGGGTGAGGAGTCGGCCAGCACCAGCGAGCGGACCCGATCGGGATGGCGCAGGGCCAGACGGGTGGCGATCACGCCACCCCAGGAGACACCCAGCACGTCGGCCCGGTCCGCTCCCAGGCCGGCGATGAGGTCGGCGGCGGCGTCGGCGTAGCCGTCGATCCCGGGCTCATCGTCGGGGTCGGGTGAGTGGCGGTACCCGGGGGCGTCCCAGGCCACGACCCGCCGGGAGCACCGATCGACCAGAGGGAGCTGGGGCAGGAAGGCGTCGGCGCAGGAGCCGATGCCATGGAGGCACACGAGCGGCGGCGCATCGGCCGGGCCCCGGGTCCAGGCGTACAGATCGGTGGGCATCGCCCCGCACCATAGGTGACGGTCCCGCCGGCTCGCATGGGCGACGATGACGTGGCGGGCAGCCCCACCCAGAGGTCTGTGTGTTACCTGGTCGATCTGCCCGGATCGCTCCCGGCAAAGGGCCTCAGCCGGCCGGCCCGACCCCATGACAGGTGGCTGCCATCGCTACGATGAGCCGCCGGGGCAACGGGCTCGAAGGGACGGTCGTTGACAATAGACGTGGGCGACTTCAAGTGGGATCTCGACGATCCCGCCGGCTATGCCAACACCATGGGTCGGTACAAGACCGACCGCGAACGGGCCTTCATCGAGCGCCATCTCGACCCCGGCCCCCTCAACGTGCTCGACATCGGGGGTGGTGGCGGTCGGTTCGCCGGGCCCCTCGGTGCGGCCGGGCACCGGGTGACGGTGTCGGAGCGGTCGGCGCAGGCCACCGAACTCCTCCGGGCTCGGGCCTACCCGGGGGTGACGGCGGCCATTGGTGACTTCATGGCCTTCAGCCCCTCTCCGGCCGAGTTCGATCTGGCTCTCGCCATGGAGTCGCTCCTGTACTTCGACCATGTCGAACTCATCGACGTGTACCGCCACGTGGGCGATCTGCTCCGTCCCGGCGGGTGCTTCGTGTTCACGATGCTCAACGGGCGAGGTTGGCGATCCCGGGCCCGGCGGCTCCTCGGTCGCGGTGACTACACCAACGCCGACCCGGCCACCACGACGGCCGACCTCGATCGGGCCGGGTTCACGGTGACGGCCATGGAGGGCCTGATGTGGCTGCCGGTGTCGGTCACCTCCGACTCCCCGGTGGTACCGGCCCTGGCCCGGGTCGAGCACGCGCTCGGCCTGCCTCGCTGGATCGACCGCAGCCCCTGGTACCTGGTCGCCGCCCGCCGCCGCTGAGGGTGGCGTTCGGGCTCAGGCCCGATCGCTCGGCCTACCCGTGGGTGGCGGCAGCGTCCGCGGATCGGGCCCGGGAGCGGCGTCGTCGTTCGGTCCGGTCTCGGGCCGGGGCAGTCGCATGGTCCGCAACTCCGGGCCCGGCTGGGGCTCACCCACGCCCTCGGGCCGGTGCAGGGCCACGGTGTCGGACCCACCCACGCCCTCGGGCCGGTGCAGGGCCACGGTGCGCGGCTCGGGGCCCGGGGCCGGCGGGGGGTTGGTGGGGGGCCGGGGCTGGGCCATCGCCGACGGGCTCTGAGGGTGGCTCCGGGGCAGGGTGGCAGTGGTCGCCCACGGGCCCGGGTCCGGGGCCCGGGTGAGATCGGTGGGGGAGCCTGCGCCCGGGGCCGGGATCGGCTCGCCCCGAACCCGACGGCGACGGGCCACGAGCAGGAATGCCCCACCGGCGAGCACGGTCGCCAGCAGCAGGGCGGCCAGTGCCACCCGCAGCGTGCCCTGGCCGGAAGCGGCGGCGATCCGGGCGTCGACCTCGTTGGCCGCTGCCGTGGCGTCGGCCAGTCGGCCCTCGCTGAGGGCCGCCACCGCCAGGTCCTGGTCCCGCTCCGGGTCCGCGCCCAGGAGGCCGACCCGCTCCAGGATCGAGCGGTCGTCGGCCAGCAGGTCGTGGGCCTCGCGGACCTCGACTCCGGCCTCACGGACGTCGGCCAGATCGGTGGAGAACGCCTCGAGATCGTCGTCGGACGCCTCGAACGTGGTCTCCAGCTCGGCCGGGAGCGCGGCCCCGGTCGGGGCCAACAGGTCCTCCAGGTCGTCGCGCCGGTCGAGGGCGGTCCGGGTCTCGGCCATGAGGGACTGGGCCCGCTCGAAGTCCCAACCGGTCAGCCGGCGACGAACCCCGTAGGGGACGGCCCAACCGTCGCCGGTCTCGACCAGTTCGAGGTAGGTGGCCCGAGCATCGGCCCGCTGGTCGAAGCGCTCGTCGTCCTGATCGGCTCCGGGCCCGACGTCTTCCACCACCCAGGTCTGGAACAGGTCGGCCAGGGGTCCCTCGTCGACCCCCTGGATGTTCTCGGCCAGGTCGAGCAGGCGACGCCAGTCTGGTCGGGCCGGATAGCGCTCGGGTTCGACGTCGCCCACGTAGGCCACCTCCCGCCCGTCGGCCGCCTCCAGGATCTGGGCCATGCCCTCCATCCCGATCTCGTCGGCCACCGCCTCGATCAGGGTCCACGAGGCCCGATAGCCCCACGCCTCCTCGGTCGGGGTCAGGAGCCCGTCGAACTCGTCGAGGGGGATCGCGCCCTCGTCGGTTCGGGAGGTCGGTTCCGGCTCCGGCCGCCCGGCACCCAGGGCTCCGGCCGTCTCGGCCGCATACAGCTCGGCCAGGCCTTCGTTGACCCAGCGATCGAGGAACAGGCTGTCGTTGAACCAGACGTGGGACAGCTCGTGATAGAGCAGCAGGTCGTCCCGTTCGTCCGACACCTCGATGACGTCGTTGGCCCGGTCGTACCAGCCGGCGTAGCCGTAGAGCACGGGTGAGAACGACTCGGTGATCACCAGCTCACCCTCGATCGGCCACGGCAGGCCGACCAGTTCCTGGAGGGCGGGCAGGCCGTCGGCGATGCCGTCCTCGACATGCTCGGTCCAACCCACGTCGCCCGGCCACGACTCGACGCGGATCGTGCCGGTCACGTCACTGTCGAGAAAGACGGTGGCGAGGTCGATGTCGAGCACGTCGAGTCGGTCCTCGTCACCCAGGGAGACCAAGGTGTAGAACTCCTCGGGGTCGAGTTCGTCCAGCACCAGCTGGGAACCGCCGTCATCGCCCGGTTCGAGGCGGAACGGCACCAGGCCGTCGCCTCGATCCTCGAAGCCGGTGGGAAGGTCGACCGTCAGTGTCGCCTCCTCCAGGTTGGGGCTGACCCAGGCTTCGAAGCTGGCGTGGGCGGCGTTGACCCGCACGATGCTGGTCGAGCCGGCGGGCCCTGTGGGCAACTCGAAGGCCACGGTGAACACGGCGCTCTGGCGATAGAAGATGTTGCGCCGGAACTCGACGGTCAGCAGGTCGGTGAAGTCGTCGAGCGACTCCCGTTCCTGGGTCAGCGCCACCCCCGACGCGTCGGTCACCGTGAGTTCCTCGGCCTCGGGCGGGATCAGCAGCCCGTAGCGCTCGAAGAAGTACTGGAACACGCCGTCGGCGGTCGGGACGTTGGGCTTGTCGGCCGTCACCACGACCTCGATCTCGACCGCCACCACCCCGCGGTCCAGGTCGGGCCGGTAGCGGTAGTCGGCCCGGGTGTCGGCGTCGGGGTCGTCGGCCGCGACCGGCACGGCCACCGCGGCGGTCGCCTCCGGAGCCGCCACCGGGGCCGTCGTCACGCCCAGGATGAGTCCGACCACCACCGCCAGGCCCCACCGCCGAGACCGTCCACCGCCCATGCCCCGACGTTACCGGCTCGCCCCGTGGCCAGGGCATCGGTCACGTTGCCCGGCCCTGGCCCGTCGGAGGGGGACGGGCTGTCCGGGGCGATCTCGGACAGAAGAGTCTTGACAGTGGAAAGTCGCAGCTCTAGGGTTCGATCTTGACACTGCAAACCTAGCCGGTTGCGCCCCAGGAGGGAACCCCATGACCACGCAACTCCGCACCTTCTACCAACGATTGCTCGATCACACCGGCCTGGTACTGGCCGTCATCGTGGTCATCACCGGGGCCCTCGCCGTCCCCTTCCTCACCATGGCACCCGAGGTCTCGGCCTCGACCGAGCCCGAGGGCGATGTCTTCACCGCCCGGGACCGCATCGACGAAACGTTCGTCTCGTCGATCCACCCCGTGTTCATGGTGGTCGAGGCCGACAACGGCGACATGCTCACCGTGGAGTCGGCCTCGGCCCTGCTCTCGGCCGAGGAGGCGCTGCGGGCCGACCCCGTGCTCGGGGCCAACCTCTTCTCCTACTACGAGCCCGAGACCGGGAGCGAGGAGGGGGCCGACGTGGTCGGGGTCGTGACCCTGGTCGGCCTCATCGACGCCGAACTCCGGACCCAGGGCATCGACGGCGTGGCCGGTGCCACCGACGACCAGGTCAAGGCCGTCGGCTCGTCCCTCATCGACCGGCTCGGTCCACGCTCCGACGTGGCCGGGATCTCGGCCCGGTCCGAGCAGGCGGCCGACGGGACCTGGACGGTGCCCGCCCTCAACTTCGTGGTCCTTTCCGACAACCAGCTGCTCGGTTTCGGCAACACCTCGGTCGCCCTCGGCGGCGACACCGACGTCGAGGAGTACGACCGGGAGATCCGCGAGGTGTTCCGGGTCGACGGCCTCGAGTCCCACGCCGTCGCCATCGACGTCAACCTCACCTCCCAGGAGCAGGGCGCCGTGGCCGGACCCTTCATCGGCTTCACCATCCTCGCCGTGCTCGTGCTCGTCGGGCTCACCTTCCGCAGCTACTGGGTCCTGGCCACGGTCAGCGTCGCCTTCCTGGCCCTCATCGTCTGGCTCAAGGGCATCACCAACCTCATCGGCCTGGAGGACGACCTGGTCCTGTCGCTCATCGTGCCGGTTGCCATGATCAGCTTCGGGGTCGACTTCGCCTTCCACGCCATCGGTCGCTACCGGGAGGAGCGGGCCGAGGGCCGTCCGGCGGCCGGGGCCTTCGTGGCCGGGATGGCGGCGGTCTCGGCCGCCCTGCTCCTGGCCCTGACCTCCGACGCCACCGCCTTCCTGGCCAACCTGACCTCCGGCATCGAGTCGATCAACCAGTTCGGTCTCGGAGCCGCCATCGCCCTGGCCTCGGCCTACGTCCTGCTCGGCATCGTGGCCCCCCTGGTGGTGGCCCGCATCGAGGCCGACGTGCCCGCCCCCCGGCCCGGTACCACCGCCACCGCCCTGCGGGTGCTCGCCGGGGCCGGGGCGGCGGCCATGACCATGGCCTCGGTCCTGTTCATGGTCTTCGTGCTGCCCCCGGTCGGCCTGGCCCTGGCCGCCGTGACCGCCCTCACCGTCCTGGCCGTGCCCTACCTGGTACACCGCCGCCGGGCCGGAGTCCGGGTGGGCGAGGTCGAGAGCACGGGTGGCGGCGACGCCACCCTGGCCCGGCCCATCGGGGCCGCCGTCGCCACCCTGGCCCGCCGACCGGCCGTCGTCCTGGGCGTGGCCGCCGTCGTCACCGCCGGGGCCGCCGTTCTCGCCGTGCGGGTCCCGGCCGAGTTCGACGTGGAGGACTTCTTCGCCTCCGACACCGACTTCGTCGTCGGCCTCGACCAGCTCGACCGCCATGTCGGTGACCGGGGCGGCGAGCCGGCCCTGCTCTACGTCGAGGGCGACCTCACCGACCCCGAGGCGCTGGCCTCGGTGCAGGGCCGCCTCGACGAGATCCGGTCCCTCGATACCGAGAACCTGGCCCGAGACGTCGACGGCGTCCGCATCGAAGGCGGCATCTTCGAGGTCTTCGATGCCGCCTGGGCCTCCCCGGTCATGGCGGGTCTCGTGGCCGAGCAGACCGGCGTCGTACTGAGCGACGACGACGGCGACGCCATCCCCGACACCGGCGACCAGGTCGAAGCCCTGATCGCCACCGCCTCCACCACCGGCGTTCCCCTCGACGCCGAGCGCCTGCTGCTCACCCCCGACGACGTCGCCACCGTGGTGTCGCTCGACGGGGCCGACAGCAGCACCGTGTTCCAGATGGGCGTGGTCGACAGCCGGGCCCAGGAGTCGGTGACCTCGTCCCGGGACGCCCTGGAGCCGATCGCCGAGGCCATCTCCGACGACCTCGGAGGCACCTTCGTCCAGGTCACCGGGAGCGCCTTCGTCCGGGAGGCCTCGCTCGAGGCCACCAACCGGGCCCTGCAGGTCTCGCTGCCGGTGGCGGTGCTGGCCTGCCTGCTGGTGGCCGGGGTGTTCCTCCGGTCGGTCCGCTACGGGTTCGCCGCCATCCTGCCCATCCTGATGGTGGTGGCCTGGCTCTACGCCTTCATGTACCTGGCCGGGTTCGCCATCAACCTGGTGACGGCCACCATCGCCGCCGTGTCGATCGGCATCGGCATCGACTTCGCCATCCACTTCATCGCCCGCTACCGGGAGGAACTGGCCCGCCACGGGGTCCGGGCCACGGCGGTGCGGGTCACCGGCGAGGGCACCGGCCTGGCCCTGGTGGCCTCGGCCATCAGTTCGGCCGTCGGCTTCGGCATCCTGGCCTTCGCCCCGATGCCCCTGTTCGCCGCCTACGGGTTGCTTACGGCGCTGATGATCCTCCTGGCCCTGGTGGCGACCCTGGCCGTCCTGCCCAGCATCCTCGTGCTGTTCACCGGCGACACCCACCAACTCGACGAGGCCGTGTCGGGCCAGGGTGGGCCGGCCGACGAGGATCCCGAGCCCACGACCGCTCCGACCGGGGGCGACCAGTTGGTCGGGCCCGGCGCCGACCCGGGTGAAACTACCGATCGCCTCGAATCCCAACCGCTCCGGCTCTGAGCCAGACTGTAGGTCTAGGGTCCGGTCCGGTCCTTCCCTCCGGCCGGGCCGGACCCTTCCATCCTCATCTCTCCGTTTCGATCGGACCCGGTCGGCACCCTGGTTCACCGGGGGCCCGACCGGGTCCGGTCCGTTCTGGTCGAGGGTTGGTGGCCCGGCCTAGCATCGGCCCATGGACACCATCATCGAGCCGCTCTCCGGGGCCCGATTCGGGGCCCGCGTCACCGGCGTGGATCCGGCCGCCATCGGCCCGGAAACCGCAGACGCCATCCTCACCGCCTACCGGGAACGCCACGGGCTTCTCTGCTTCGCCTTCGACCGCCTGGTCAGCGCCGACGAACTGCACGCCCTGACCGGCGTGTTCGGGCGCAACGAGTACGCCCCCCAGCTCATCACCGGCATCGGCAAGGGCGCCGAGGCGGGTGACGAGGTGGCCTCGGTCGAGGAGCAGGAAGCCGCCCTACGGGCCCGGGGCATCGATCCCTTCCTGACCTTCATCGGCAACGTCAACCCCAAGACCCTGGAGCGGCGGAAGGTGCCGGCCGACTTCTACGGCGAGTGGGAGTGGCACACCGACATGTCCTACATCGAGGTGCCGCCCACCTTCAGCCTCCTCAACGCCAGGATCATTCCGGACGAGGGGGGCGACACGTCCTTCTGCAGCCAGGTCATGGCCGCCGCCGACCTCCCCGCCGACCTGCGGGCCCGGATCGAAGGTCGGTCGATCAAGCACGACTCGACCTACGCATCGAGCGGCATCCTCCGCCCCGGGATGGAGCCACCGGCCTCACCCATCGAGGCCGTGGGCACCGTCCACCCGATCCTGCGGCGGGTCCCCACCACCGGTGACGAGGCACTGTTCCTCGGTCGGCGGACCAATGGCTGGGTCGTCGGGATGGACCTCGACGAGAGCGAGGCACTCCTCGACGAGTTGTGGGCCCACGCCACCAAGCCCGAGTACTGCTACCGCCACACCTGGAACGTGGGCGAGATCGTCGTCTGGGACAACCGGATGCTGCTCCACAAGCGCGAGCCGGTCGACGCCGAGGCCACCCGCTTCATGTGGCGGACCCAGACCCGGGGCGAGGCCGTCGTCGCCGCCTGATGCCCCGGTGGCCGGTGTCGACTCAGGCCCCGTCGGTGGGGCTGATGACGTCGGCCAGCTCGGTCCGGTTCGCCACCCCGAGCTTTCGGTAGATCCGATTGAGGTGGGTCTCGACGGTGCGGACCGACACCCGGAGCCGCTCGGCGATGTCGTTGTTGCGGGCCCCACCGGCGGCCATGCCGGCGATCTCGCGTTCCCGGCGGGTGAGCGGGTCGACCGATCGGGCCCGGGCCAGGCCGGTGGTGCGGGCCTCGGGCACCTCCTGCCGGTTCCGCTCCACCGCAACCTGCGACGCCGTCGAGGCCCGCTGATCCCCGGCCACGGCCCAGGCATCGGCCGCGGCCGCGGCCAGCTCCGCCGCCACCAGTGAGCAGCCCCGTTCCTCGAAGGCGGCGGCCGACCGGTCGAGGTCGGGGCCCGACCGGTCGGCGACGGCCCTCACCGCCTCGGCCATGAGCGGCAGGAACGTGCCCTGGGCCCCCGACCGGGCCACCAGGTCACCGACGAGGTCGGCGTCGGCCCCGGTGGCATAGCCGAGGCGGGCCCGGTCCAGCATCATCTGCAGGGCCAGGGGCACCAGGCCCCGCTCGGCCGCCGCCGCGGCCGAGGTCCCAAGCCGGCGAGCCCCATCGGCGGGGTCGCCGGCGGCGGCCGCCACCCACGCCCCGGCGGCCTCGATCTCGAACCCGTACCGGGGCCCGGGGGCTCCGGTGACGTCCTCCAGGCGGGCCAGGGTGGCCGCCGCCTCGTCGGCCCGGCCCAGCTGGGCCAGGACCTGGGCCATACCGGCCAGGGCCGACCGCACCGCCACCCCGATGGCCAGTTCGGTGCCGATGGCCCGGGCCTCCTCGAAGTGCTGGAGGGCGGCCGTCAGCTGACCGGCGGCGCTCTCGGTCCAGGCCGCAAGCTCCAGGAAGAACAGCAGCGCCGTCGTCTCGTGGTTGCGGCGGCAGAACTCGATGGCCTGCTCGGCCACGAACCGGGCGCCGGGCAGGTCACCCTGGTAGAGCAGGCCGAACCCGAGGGCGATGAGGTGCTGGCCGTGGGACCCGTACTCGGTGTCGGCCCCCCAACCGCTGTCCCAGGCCCGCTGGGCCAGCTCGGCCCCGTCGAGCACCCGGCCGGACAGCACCAGGGCCGGGGCCCTGGCCGCGCACACGGCGTACCGGACGTCGGGATGCTCGGTGGCCACCAGGGGCTCGGTCCGGGCCACCGCCGCCGGGGCACGGCCGTCGCAGTACTCGATCCAGGCCAGATGGGCCTCGACCCGGTCCCGGGCGTCGGGCTCGGTCAGCCGGGCCAGGCACTCCTCGTCGATCCGCCACGCCTCCTCCGGATCATCGAAGCCCCAGAGCTGGTTGGACGACCGCCGAACCGCCCACCGAAGGACCTGCCAGTCGGGCACGTCCGGGGGGAGGGGCCGGGCCATCAGCTCCTCGGCCTCGACGAAACGACCCTGGCGGATCAGAGCCTCACACCACGCGGTGCGGGACTCGTCGTCCGGGTCCGATTCATAGGCGGCGGCCGCCAGCTCGGTGGCGTGACTGATCCGGTCGAGGCGCAGAGCGGCATAGGTGGCGGCGACCAGGGAACCGGTGTCGACCGGTTGGCCCCCGGCCAGGGCGGCTCGGGCCCGGAACACGGTGTCCTCCACCCGGCGCCCGCCGTGGGCCGCGGCCAGGGTCGTGAGCTGGCGATGACGGCGCCGTCGACCGAGGGCGGTCAGGTCGGCCCGGATGGCCTCGCCGTGGAGGGGATGGGCGGGCCGGACCCGGAACCGGCGCTGGTCGGTATAGGTGGCCAGCAGACCCCGCCGCTCCATGAGCTCCAGCGTCTCGATGTCGGCCACCGGGTCGAGTTCGTCGACGCCGAGCGACTCGGCCAGGGCCAGCAGTTCCAGCACCTCCCGCTCGGTGGGGGTCATGAGACCGAGACGGAAGATCAGGCGGCGGGCCACCTCGGGGTCGAGGGTCAGCTCGCCGGTGAGGCGGAGGGCTCCCTGGCGGGGGGCGATGGCACCGGTCACCCGGCCATGGGCCACCAGCTCCCGGATGAAGAGGGGATTGCCGCCGGTCTTGGTGTGGAGGGCGCGGACGAGACCGGGCCCGACCGCGCCCTCCAACAGGTCGGCGGCCAGGGTGGCGGTGCCCGTGATCGACAGGGGGCGGATCTCGATCTCGACCACGGCCGCCGGGGTCAGTCGGCGCAGGGCCTCGGGCAGGGCGTGGTCGGCGCCCTGGGTGGCCACGATGAACAGGCGTCGGTTGGTGGCGAGGTGGACCAGCAGCTCGCACGAGGCCGGATCGAACGAGGCGATGTCGTCGATGGCCAGCACCACCGGGCTCGGCTGGTCCAACGCCAGGGCGTTCTCCAGGGCCCGGAGCACGGCGAGTTCGGCCGAGCCGACCGAACCCACGGCCGGTGCGGAGGGCGTACCCGCCCCGGCTCCGGGTTCGAGTTGGTCGAGGGCGTCGGGGATCAGCTCCGACAGCGAGGCGTAGGGGATCCGACCCCCGCCCTCGGTGGCCGACAGCCCGAACCCCCGCCAGCCCCGTTCCTCCAGGGTGAGCATGACGCCCTCGGCCAGGCGCGACTTGCCGACACCGACGGCGCCGGTGAGCAACACCGCGCCCTGGGCCGGGTCGTCGACCAGGGCCAGGATGCGCTGGAGTTCGGCCTCCCGACCGATCATCGCCGTCCCCGTTCGGCGCTCCCTCACCTTCCGGATCGTACTCCTGGAGAGTGATCCGGGCGACCACGTACGTGGTGTGGCGCTCGTCCTACGTGGTGGGCACGGATTCGGGCCGGCCCCCGTCGGCGGATGATGACCCCTGTCGGTGACCGACACCGACGTTTGGAGGGAGATCCACCATGACCATGACCACCACCACCATCGATCAGCCGGCCGTTCATCCCGAGCCGGCCCCGACCACGGCCCCGACCACGGCCCCGGCCGCCGACCCGGACCGGTGCCGGTGCGCCGAGGCGTCGCCCGAGGCCGTGGCCCGGGTCACCACCGGTTCCCGGCGCAAGGGTCTCGCCCTGCGCTGGAGCCGCAATGGCGCCGAGCGGATGGCCGCCACCTGGGAGATCCAGTGGTGACCGTCACACCCACCCCGCCGGTCCCGGCCCCGGTCCCGGCCTCGGTCCCGGCCCCCGTGCTCGACACCGTCGGGCCCCGCCTCCAGGTGCGGGGCCTGACGGTCCGGGCCGCCGACGGGGCCACCCTGATCGCCGGGCTGGACTTCACCGCCCAGCCCGGCGAGCTGGTGGCCGTCGTCGGCGCCAGCGGCTGCGGCAAGTCGACCCTGCTGGCGGCGATGGCGGGCAACCTGGCTCCGACCGGGGGCGAGGTCCTGATCGACGGTGTCGCCACCACCGATCTCGATGCCGCCGGTCGTCGCCGCTCGGCCTTCGTGCCCCAGACCGACGTCCTGGCCGAGGACCTTCCCCTCGGTCGGATGTTGACCCACGCCGCCCGGCTCCGGCTCGGGTTCCGGCCCGAGGGCGGCCTGGCGGCCCGGGTGACCCGGGCCCTCGATCAGGTGGGCCTGACCGAGCGGGCCGACACCCCGGTCCGTCGGCTCAGTGGGGGCGAGCGCCGCCGGGCCTCGATCGCGGTGGAACTGGTCGGCGACCCCGACCTCTGCCTCCTCGACGAGCCCACCTCCGGTCTCGACCCCAACACCGCGGCCACCGTGGTGGCCCAACTCCGGGCCCTGACGAGCGGCGGTCGTTCGGTGGTGTTCGTGACCCACCATCCCAACGATCTGCGGGTCTGCGACCGGATCGTGGCCCTGGCCCCCGGCGGGCGCATGGTGTTCGACGGCACCCCGGCCGAGGCCATGGCCCGATGCGACGCCACGACCAGTGAGGAGGTCCATCGGGCCCTCGTGTCGGGGGCGGTGGCGCCGGCTCCGCCCCGGCGCCCGACCAACCCCGGCACGGCGTCGGCGCCGACCGTGGTCCCCGTTCCCCTGAGCGAGGCCCCGACGATGTGCCTCCGCACCCCAACGCCACCGGGCGAGCGGGCAACCCTGAACCTGACGGCGGCCCCCGTTCCCGGCGGGTCGGGTCCGGCGTCGGCTGCTCCCGTCGATCCGTCGTGGCCGCCGCCCCATCCCGGTGGGTCGACGGGGACGGGTGCGGCCCCGGCGCCGACGGCGGCCCCGGATCGGCGGCCGTCCGCGCTCGGCCAGTGGTGGACGCTCACGGTCAGGACCCTGGAGACGGTACGGGGCAATCGGATGACGACGGCCATCATGGTCGGGTCCCCGGCCATGGTCATCGCCATGTTCGCCGTGCTGTTTCGGCCCGACGTGTTCGACCCGGCCCGGCCCAGCCCGACGGCGGCGGTGATGGTCGCCTTCTGGGTGGCGTTCGGAGGCTTCTTCTTCGGGCTCACCTACGGCCTGCTCCAGATCACGCCCGAGGTGCCCCTCATGGCCCGGGAGCGCCGGGCCGGGGTCGGCCCCGGTGTCCAGGTTCTGGCCAAGCTGGCGGCGCTGACCCCGGTGCTGATCGTGATCGACGTGGTGATGCTGGCCGTGCTCCGGTTGCTCGATCGGCTTCCGCCCCTCGATGCCGGGACCTATGCCTCGTTGGCGGTGACGCTGACCCTCGACGCCGTCGCCGCCCTGGCCCTCGGCCTCGCCGCTTCGGCTCTGGTTCGCAACACCCTTCAGGCGGCGCTGGCCCTGCCCATGCTGTGCTTCCCCGCCGTGCTGTTCTCGGGTGCGGTGCTACCGGTTGCCGTCATGGCTCCGGCCGGTCGGGCCATCAGTGCCCTGATGAGCGATCGCTGGGCCTTCGAGCTGGTCGGCCGCGACCTCGGTCTTCGACCGCTGTTCGCCGCCGACCCGTCGCCGCTGGGCCCGTCGCTGCTCGACGAGTTCGGCTCGGCCTGGACCCTCGATCACGTCACCGGCTGGCTGCTGTTGATGGTCTGGATCGTGGTGCTGTCGGCCGTGGCCTGGGTCGCCCTCGACCGTCGGTGCCGGATCTCCCGCACCCCCGGCTGGGGCTGACGGAGCGGGGTCCGTGCCCCCTGCTCCCCGGCGCCGTGCCGGTCCGGACGGTTGCTCCGGGCCGGCACGGTCGCGTGTCTTTTACTGCAGTCCATGCTAGACAGGAGTAGACGAGCGAACTGACGCTCACCTTCGGCCCGTCGCTTCCCCCCCACGTCCATCGGCTGTCGGCCCTCGGGGTCGGATCGGGGAGGCGACGATGTTGGTGGTGGTCGGGGCGGCCGGTGGGGTCGGCTGCACCACGGTGGCGGTCGCCCTGGCCGCGTGGTCGGCGCGACGACGCTCGACCCTCCTGGTCGACCTGATCGGCGCCGTCCCGACGGCGCTCGGCCTCAGCCCCGGGGGTCCGGCCCTGGCCGCCTGGTCGGCCACCGACGCTCCACCTCCGTCGGCCCTGCTCGACCTGGAACGGGCCGTCGGCCCGGGCCTGTCGCTGCTGGCCACCGATCGACCGCTGCCCGTCACCCCAGTCCCGGCCGCGGGATACGGCGCAGGGCGCCAGGTGGCGCTTCGGTTCGAGCTGCTGGCGGCGCTGCTCGCCGCCGACGGGCGAGCCGTGATCGTCGACGCCGGCCGTCTCGACGCGGCCCCGCCCCCGGTCGTCGACGCCGGTCACCCGACCCTGGTCGTGGCCCGCGGTCGCCGACGTGCTCGTGGGGGCGAGGGGCCCGGCGGGGCGATGGTCGGCCCCGGACCCCGGCTCGACCACCGGGCCGACGGGGTCGTCGTCATCGATGAGCGGGGTCGAGGTCCCGGGGCCGGTCGGGTGGCCCACGCCCTCGGTGTGCCGTTGGTGGCCCGGATCCCGGTTCATGGGTCGGTGGTCAGGGCCGCCGAGGCCGGCACCCTGGCCCGGCGTCCGCCCCGAGCGCTCCGTCCCCTGCGGCCGCTGGTGCCATGACGGCCCGACCCGACGCCGCTCCCGATCCGCTGGCCGACACCGCCCGCACCGCGACCGAGGCCGCCCGCCGGGACCGGGCCCGCGGTCTCGGCCCCCTCGAACTGCTCCTGGCCGATCCCGACCTCACCGAGATCATGGTCGACGGTCCGGGCCCGATCCTGGTCGACCGCGACGGACGGGTCGAACCCAGTGGCTTCGACCTCGACGCCGCCGAACTCGATCTGATCATCGAGCGGATCCTCGACCCACTCGGCCTCCACCTGGACCGGTCCCGGCCGGTGGTCGACGCCCGGCTGGCCGACGGCTCCAGGGTCAACATCGCCATCGCCCCTGCGGCCCCTGCGGGCCCGCTGGTGACCATCAGGCGCTTCAGCGATCGCGTGCTGCCCCTCCAGGCCTTCGGCCCCGACGAGGTCGTCGAGCTCCTGCGGGCGGTGGTCGAGGACCGGCGCACCGCGCTGGTGGTGGGGCCGACCTCGAGCGGGAAGACGTCGCTGCTCAACGCCCTGGCCTCGGTCATCGGAGCCGACGAGCGGGTGGTCACCATCGAGGACACGGCCGAGCTGCGCCTCGTCGGACCCCGCGTCGTGGCGCTGGAGGCCCGGCCGCCGGGCCGGGAGGGCGTGGGCGAGGTGACCATGGCCCAGCTCGTGCGCAACGCCCTGCGGATGCGGCCCGATCGGTTGGTGGTGGGAGAGGTCCGAGGGGCGGAGGCCCTCGATCTCGCCCTCGCCCTGAGCAGTGGCCATCACGGCTCCCTGGCCACCTGTCACGCCGGATCGGCGACGTCGGCCCTCGAACGTCTGGCCGTCCTGGCCCGGCTCGGGCCGGCGTCGGTGCCGGTGGAGGCCCTTCGGTCGTTGGTGGCCGCCGCCGTCGATGTGGTGGTCACGGTCGACCGGCGCGGGCCGAGGCGGTTGGTCACCGCCGTCGATGTGGTCTCCGACGACCCGGCGCGTGCTCCTCTTCCGATCTGGTCCGCCTCGACCCCGGCCTCGTTGGGGCGGTGGGCGGCGTGAGCGGAGCGATGCCGGCCTCTCCGACCGCTCGGCCCATCGCCGCGCTGGCCGCGGTGGCCGTGGTCGCGGTGGTGCTGGGGTTGGCCACGGCCAGCCCCAGCCTGGTGTTGGTCGCCCCCGCCGCTGTCGTCTGGGCCGGTCACGGCGTCGCCGTGGCCCGAGACCGGCGTCGGGTCCGACTGCGGCGGGCGGCCACCGTGGCCGGGGTGGAGCGTCTCATCCAGCACCTGCGGACGGGCGGCAGCCTCGGCCCCGCGGTGCGAGCCGGCCTGGGTCCACCATCGGGGCGCAGCGGTGCCGGCCCGCCCGAGGACCGGCTGGTCTCGGCCACGCTGCGGATCCTGATGGAGCGGGGCGGCCCGGCCTTGTCCTCGCTGGAGCGACTCAGCGACACCCTCCGCTCGGCCGACGCCCTGCGGGAGGAGGCTCGGGTCCAGGCGGCGCAGGCCACCGCCTCGGCCACCGCCCTCGCCCTGCTGCCATTGGTGTTCGCCACCGTGTTGATGGCGGTCGATGCCCGGCTGCGCTCGTTCTACCTCCACCGGCCGGCGGGGACCGCCTGCCTCCTGGCCGCCGTCACCCTCGGCCACGGCTCCTGGTGGCTGATGCAGCGTCTGATCGGGGACGACCGATGACGGTGCGGGGCCGACGACGGCCGGGGTCGTCGCCCGCCCACGGCGACGGCGCCGCTGGCCACGGCGACGGCCCCGGCCCGCCCCCGGTCCGCGCCCTCCTCGTCGTTGTCGTCGCCGCTGTCGTCCTCGCTGTCGTCCTCGCTGTCGTCCTCGTCCTGCTCGGTTCCGGGCGTTCCACTGCGGCCTGGCTGCTGGTGACCGCCGCGGTGACGTTCGGCGGCCTGGGCCGCATCCGGGCCGGCCGCCGGATCGCGGCCCGACGAGCGGCGCTGGCCGACGCCCTACCCGAGTCGATCGAGCTGTGCATCGTGGTGCTGGGCTCGGGTGGGACGCTCATCGACTGCCTCCGGGCCCTCGCCGTCGACGGACCGACCCCGGTGCGGGGGCCGACCGCAGCCGCCCTGCACAGCCTTGGCCGAGGCGGAGGCCTGGGCCAGGCCCTGCGCCGATGGCAGCTGGCCCTGGGCCCGAGCTGCCAGCCGCTGACCGGCGCCCTGCTGGTGGCGGCCGACCAGGGCGGGTCGATCGGCCCGCTGCTCGATCGCCTGGCCATCGAGGCGGCGGCCGCCCGTCGGCGGCGGGGCGAGCAGCGGGTCCGACGATTGCCGGTGCTCCTGCTCGGTCCGCTGATCGGTTGCTCGTTGCCCGCCGTCGTCATCGGCGCCCTCGTGCCCCTCGCCCTCGTCACCCTCGGCTCGCTGATCCGTTAGTCGCGCCACGTCGACCCGTGCCGTGGTCGGAGGCGTCCGCCGCCCCTGCTCCCCCGGAATCGTCCCCGTCCACCCCGCCCTGCCAAGGAGCACGCCATGTCCAGACCCTCCACCCCGCCCTCGTCGCCCGAGGGGCCGCGTCTCGCCCCGCCGTCGGTGCCGGATCGGCCGCCTCGGACCCGGCCTCGCCCGGCCCGACCGCCCAGCGAACCTCCGCCCCAGCCTCCCCCGGCCCCACCGGTGCCCGCCGAGCCCGACGATCGAGCCTCGGGTACCACCCCCGCCCCAACCCGGCGCTCGAACCGGGCGCCGCGCCGCGCCGCGGCCGGGATCCGACACGACGACCGGGGTCAGGCCACGGCCGAGTACGCCCTGGTCATGCTGGCGGCGGCGGCGCTGGCCGGCCTGCTGCTGGCCTGGGCTTCGAGCACCGACGGCATCGGACGCCTGCTCGACGCCGTGATGGACGAACTGATCGGCGGCGTCGGTTGACGGGCGCGCCCCGTCCCGCCGAGCGGGGGCAGGCCACGGTCGAGCTGGTCCTCGTCC
This sequence comes from Acidimicrobiales bacterium, assembly GCA_965263455.1. Taxonomy (GTDB): domain Bacteria; phylum Actinomycetota; class Acidimicrobiia; order Acidimicrobiales; family SZUA-35; genus CADEDH01. The sequence continues at coordinate 1,947,644 of CBDHHN010000004.1, read as the reverse complement.
TGCCCGTGGTGGTGCTCCTGGTGCTGGCCATCGTCCAGATCGGCCTCGTGGCCCGGGATCGGCTCCTGGTGGTGCACGCCGCCCGGGAGGGGGCCCGGGTCGCCGCCGTCGAGCCGTCGGTCGGCGCGGCCCGGACCGCCGCCGTCGACGCCGGGGGACTGGACCCGACCCGTCTGACCGTCAGCCGTTCGGTCGCCCCGGGCCCTCCGGGGCTGGCCTCCCGGGTCACGGTCACGGTGACCTACCTCGCCCCCACCGACGTGCCCCTGGTCGGCCTGCTGGTGCCCGACGTGCCGATCCGGTCGTCCGTGACCGTCCGCCGGGAGCGGTCGGCGGCCGGTCGGTCCAGGTCGCGGCGCGGCGTCAGAACGGCTCGGCGTCACCCAGGGTGTTGCGGAGCAGGGCCAACGCCGCCCACTTGTCGAGCGGCTCGTTGCCGTTGCCGCACTTGGGTGACTGCACACACGACGGGCAGCCCGAGGCGCACGGGCACCCCTCGAGCACGTCGGCGGTGGCGGCCAGATGGCGATCGGCGGCGGCGTAGGCCAGGTCGGCCACGCCGGCGCCTCCCGGGTAGCCGTCGTAGATGAACACGGTGGGAAGGTCCGACTGGGGGGCGGCGGCGATGGACACACCGCCCACGTCCCACCGGTCGCAGATGGTGAACAGGGGCAGGATGCCGATGGCGGCGTGCTCGGCGGCATGGAGAGCACCGGGCAGCACATGGGGCCGGATCCCGGTCCGCCGGATGACGTCGGGGGTCCACTCGTACCAGATCGAGGTGGTCTCCAGGATCTGCGGCGGAAGGTCGAGGTCGTGATGACCGAGGGTCTCGCGCGAGCCGGTCTCCCGCTCGCTGTAGCCGACCACGGTGGTGGTCACCCGGACCAGGCCCAGATGCAGCGTGGCCGCCCCCACCGCCTTGACCGACCCCTCGTCCAGGACCTCGATGTCGATCGTGGTCCTGGCCTGGGTCTGGGTCCGGCCGTCGTCGGGGTCGACGTGGGCCAGGCGATGGTCGAGGTCGAGTTCGGTCACCCGCCACGGCTGGCCCCGGTGGAGGTAGACGGCGCCGGGATGGACCAGATTGGGCGCCCGGGTGTCCTCCACCGTCCCCACCAACTCGCCCTCGGGATCGACGATGCGCACCTCTCCGGCCGAGGCCGAGCGCAGCCCGATCCGGTGGAAGGGCATGCCCCGACCGGCCCACACCGCCCGCGGTCGACGGTGGTGGTCCGGTCGGATACTGAGTTCGTCCGCCAGGACCGAACGCCGGACCCCGTCATCGAGATCGGGCCACCATCGCTCGTCGGACCATTGCAGGGGCGTTTCGTAGGCGGCGCACCCGAGGTGGGGGTCGCGGATGTTGGGGTTGGCCACATTGACCACCACGGGCTCCGGTGCTCGGGTGAACAGGTCGGTCGGATGGTTGACGAACCACTGGTCGAGCTGGTCCTCGCCCGCCACCAGCACCGAGACCGACGGCCGCCCCGACCGGCCCGATCGGCCGATCTGTTGCCACAACGAGGCGATCGTTCCCGGGAACCCGCAGAGCACGGTGGCGTCGAGCCCGCTGATGTCGACCCCCAGCTCCAGGGCCGAGGTGGCGATCACGGCCCGCAGGGAGCCCCGGTTCAGTTCGTCCTCGATCTCCCGGCGCTCGGCCGCCAGGTATCCAGAGCGGTAGGGGCGCACCGTGTCGGCCAGTTCCGGCGGCAGCGACCGGGCGACCCCCAGGGCCACCCGTTCGGTCAGCGCCCGCGACGAGCAGAAGGCGATGACCCGCTGGCCGCCCAGCACCAGTTCGGTCACGGCCCGGATCGTCTCGGTCGCCGGAGACTGGCGTTTGCCCCGGTCGGGGTCGATGAGGGCCGGCTGGACCAGGGCGATCCGCCGTTCGGCGCACGGTGAACCGTCGTCGGTCACGGCCGTGACGTCGTGGCCGCACAGTTCGGCCGCCAGCTCAGCCGGATCGCCGATGGTGGCCGAGGAGAACACGAAGGTCGGGTCGCTCCCGTAGCGGTTGCAGGCGCGCCGCAACCTCCGGAGCAGGTGGGCCACGTGGGTGCCGAAGATCCCTCGGAGGACGTGCAGCTCATCGATCACCACGTGGTCGAGCCGCTTCAGGAAGGTGGCCCACTTGCCGTGGTGGGGAAGGATCCCGTGATGGAGCATCTCGGGGTTGGTCAGCAGCACGTTGGCGTTGGCCCGGGCCCACGACCGCTCGTCCCGGGATGCGTCGCCGTCGTAGGTCGATGCCACCAGGCCCGGCACCCGGAGCGCTCCCAGGGCTCGGAGCTGATCCTGGGCCAGGGCCTTGGTGGGGTAGAGCAGGAGTGACGTCCCGGCCCGTAGGCCCGAAACGACCGACTCCGCGATCGGGAGCTGGTAGCACAGCGACTTGCCCGATGAGGTGCCGGTGGAAACCACCACCGATCGTCGGTCGCGGATCAGGTCGATGGCCTCGGCCTGGTGCGACCACAGCCCGTCGGCCGGCACGCAATGCTCGATCGTCGGCGGGAGGGGGCGGGCCAGGGGGCGCGTCCGGGCCGGTCGGGCCGGGCGGCGCTCGACGTGGACCAGACGGCCGTCGGCGGCCAGGGCCTCCACGACGGCGTCGAGGGCGGCGGTCGGTTCGGCGGATGGGTGTGGGGCGACAGCCATGTCCACCTTCACCAGGCTACTGCGGCCGACCGGACGGCCCGGGAGCGCCGGGCTCGGGACGGCCGAGTCCTAGGCGGCCGCGCTCGGGACGACCGCGCTCGGGAGGGCCGCGCTCGGGAGGGTCGCGCTCGGGAGGGCCGAGTCCTAGGCGGCCGCGCTCGGGAGGGACCGCGCTCGGGAGGGTCGCGCTCGGGACGACCGCGGTCGGGAGGGCCGGGTGGTCGGCGGGGTAGGGGGCGAGGTCACGGGCGGAGGCGATGGACGGGGGTCATGGTCGGGCCCGCCGTGCCGATGTGGGTGGGTGATGAACGCCCCCGCCTCCGCCCCCGAGCCGAGCCCGGCCCCACCGGCCGGCCGGCCCGATGGGCCGTCGGCGGTGGCCGGAGATCGGGCGGCGGTCACGTCGGCTCCGCGGCGCAGCGGCCCGGCCCCGGCGCCCCGCCCGGCCTCGCCGCTGGTACGGCTGCCCGTGCCCGAGCCGGGACGGTGGCCGGCCGAAGCGTTCGTGCTGGAGCACCTGGCCGATGTGATCGACCGGCGACGGCCTCGTGACGAGCCCCTGTCGTCGGCCACCGTCCGCGGCGGGCAGCTGGCGGCCGAGAACGCCCTGCGCCGGTTCCGGCTCGACCGCTACGCCGCCCGGGGCCGCCTGGCCTACCCGGTTCCCCAGCGGGTGGTGTCGGGCCTGTCGCCCTGGATCCGTCATGGACTGCTCACCCTGCCACGGGTGTGGGACAGTGTCGCCGGCGGCCCCGACGACGATGTCCACGCCTTCCGTCGGGCCCTCCTGCGTCAGGAGTACGCCCGCCACCTGTACGCCCGCCTCGGCCGACGCCTGGGCGACCTCCTCCCCCGCCCGGAATCGCTCGCCGACCCCGGCGGGCGGGTCGGGGACAGGGCCGAGGTCCGGTCCGGCGACCCCCGTTCGCCCTGGGATCGACGGAGAGGCTGTGTCGAGACACCCCTGGAGGAGCTGGCCGACGAGGGCTGGTTGCCGGCCGAGGCCCGCCGTTGGCTGGTGACCCAGGCCGACCCCGGCGACTGGTCCCGCATCGAGGATCTTCTCCATCGGGAACTGCTCGACGGCTCCCGGGCCGGCATCCGCCTGGCCCTCATCGAGGCTCTCGGTGGTCTGGGCTCGGCGTCGGCCGCGTCGATGACCCGGTGGGACGTCGAGACCTGGGCCCCAGGCCTGTGCGCCTCCTGCGAACTCGTCTACCAATGCCCGATCGAACGCCGGGCCGCAGGCCCCGGCGCCTCGATCGATCCCCCGACCTCCGACCCCCCGACCTCCGATCCCCCGACCTCCGACCGACCCCGACCTCCGATCCGACGACCTCCGATCACGCCGCTTCGGGCCGCATCGCCTCAGGCCACACGGGCCCCGACTCCGCTCGGGCCGCCGATGCCCGGTGGCTGCAACCGGGGCCGGGGCGGGCCGAGGCCCTGGCGCTGCTGGAAGCCGACCCCGACCCGGCGTCCACCGCCGGTCCCCGGGTGGTGACCGGTCCCGGCGGGGCCGAACAGGTCTGGCTCACGGCCGAATCCCTCGGTGATGCCGACCCGGCCTTGGCCGCCAACCCCGGCCTCGGGGTGGTGTTCGTGTTCGACGAACCCCTCTTGCGCAGGCTCCGCCCGGCCCCGGCCCGGCTCGTGTTCGTGACCGAGACCCTGGCCGAGCTGGCCCGACGTCGGACCGTCGAACTGTGGCTCGGGGACCCGGTCCGGGTCCTCGGGGGTCGACGTCTGGCCGTCACCCACACCCCGGTCCCCGGATGGCGTCGACTCGTGCCACGATTGGACGTCGTGGAACGCCATCCATGGCCGTGGTTGCGGTGGCCCCATGGTTCACAGATCGGCTCGTTCGACTGTTGGAACGCGCCCGTTCTGTGCGAGAATTAGCGGGACGGCTAGAACCAGTGAACGAGGTCGGTGACCCCTTGAACCCTGTCGGACAGGCATTCGCTGTGGACGAGTGGAACCTGACCGAACGCGGGCTGGTCGAGATCGAGATTCCGAGCCGGGTCGACCTGGTCGCCGTCGTCCGCATGGTGGTCGCAGCCGCCACCAACGCCGTCGACGCCATCAACGGCGACCGTCTCGACGACCTCCGCTGGGTGACCTCCGAGGCCACCACCAACGCCATCGAGGCCAACCTGGCCCGGGCCAGCGAGGACGGTCGGGTCATGGTTCGCTGTGAGGTGGCGACGGGCACGGTGCGGCTGACCGTCACCGACGAGGGTCCCGGTTTCGAGGCCCCTCCCGTTCTCCCCGACATCACCGACCCCGAGCGACTGTTGCAGGAGGGGGCCTTCGGGATCCCGATCATGCAGCAGTTGTCGAGCGCAGTTTCCTTCCATTCCGGCCACAATGGGACCGGTACAACGGTCGAGATGCTGCTGCATCAGTAGCGGGCCGCTCTCGCGGCGCTCGATTCGCCAAGGCAGCCGTCGGAAGGTTTCCTGTCTACGTGTCGTCCGAGAACTGCATCGCCGTGCGCCCCGAGACCTGGAGCGGTGGCGAGACCCGAAGTGCCCGAGTCGTGGCCCGACCTCTTGTCCGGTTCCTGGCCCAGGAGACCACCTCGGGTGTGCTGCTCCTGCTGGCCACGGCGGCCGCCCTCTTGTGGGTGAACAGCCCGTGGGGCGACACCTACCACCGGTTCTGGGACACCCACCTCGCCCTTGATCTCGGCTCGGCCCACGTTCTCGACCTGACCCTGCATGGTTGGGTCAACGACGCCCTGATGGCGCTCTTCTTCTTCGTCGTGGGCATGGAGATCAAGTCCGAACTGGTGGCCGGCGAACTCCGTGATCTGCGGGTGGCAGCGCTCCCGGCGGTGGCCGCGCTGGGTGGCATGGTGGTGCCGGCGCTGATCTACGTCGCTTTCAACCTCGACGGCGCCCTGCGCGGCTGGGGCGTCCCCATGGCCACCGACATCGCCTTCGCCGTCGGGGTTCTGGCCCTGCTCGGGCCCCGGGTCCCCCAGCGGCTCAAACTGTTCCTGCTCACCCTGGCCATCGTCGATGACATCGGGGCCATCCTGGTCATCGCCGTCGTCTACACCGGCTCCATCTCGCTGTGGTGGCTGGGTCTGGCGGCCGGATTGCTCGTCCTGATCCTGCTCCTGCGCCGAGCCCGGGTCTGGTATCTGCCCGTCTACGCCGTACTGGGGACCGGCGTCTGGTTCGCCACCCACGAGTCCGGGGTCCACGCCACGATCGCCGGCGTGATCCTGGGCCTGATGACGCCGGCTCTCCCCCTGCTGGAACCACGGGCCTTCGAACACTTGCAGGACGTCCTGTCGGGGGAGACGGCCGACGCCGCCCGGGCCCGGACCGCCACCTGGAGCATTCGGGAGACGGTGCCGGTCACGGCCCGCCTCACCGCCCTGCTCAGCCCCTGGACGTCGTTCCTCATCATCCCGGTGTTCGCCCTGGCCAACGCCGGGGTGGTGCTGTCGGCCGATGGCCTGGCCGAGGCCGCGACGTCGACCATCACCCTCGGGATCATCGCCGGCCTCGTCCTGGGCAAACCGCTCGGGGTGTACCTCTTCTCTGTGGTCGCCATCCGGTCGGGCCTGGCCCGCCTCCCCGACGGGCTGACCATGCGCCACCTGGCCGCCGTCGGCGCTGTGGCCGGGATCGGGTTCACGGTGGCCCTGTTCATCGCCGACCTGGCCTTCGAGACCGAGGCTCAAACCGAGGCCGCCGTCATCGGCATCCTGGGGGCGTCGGTGCTGGCCACCGTCCTCGGATGGGCGCTGTTCGCCCTGGTACCGGCGCCGATCCACCCCGGCGACGACGATGCCTGCGAGCCGCACTCGTCGTCGCCGGCCGGGGCCCACGCCGCCAACGGCACCGGCGGCGCCGGAACGGGCGCCGATCAGGCGACGAACGGGTGGGTTCGGGGTCAGGAAACCCCTTCTGAACCGGTTGCTCGGGGATGAACGGCGGGGGTGGTCCGCCCCCACGGATCGGCAAAAACTAGGCTTGGTGTTGGCAAAACCTCGGATCTGCTTCGTAGCCTTCGCATCGTGTCCCAACCCCTCGTCATCGTCGAGTCCCCGGCCAAGGCCCGCACCATTGCGGGCTATCTGGGCGATGAGTACACCGTCGAGTCGTCGATCGGACACGTCCGCGATCTGCCCAGAACGGCGGCCGAGGTACCAAAAAGTCACAAGTCGGAGAAGTGGGCTCGGCTCGGGATCGACGTCGACAACGACTTCAAGCCGCTGTACGTGGTGTCCAAGGACAAGAAGGACCACGTCAAGAAACTCAAGACCCTCCTGAAGGACGCCTCCGAGCTCCTGCTCGCCACCGATGAGGATCGCGAGGGGGAGGCCATCGCCTGGCATCTGCTGGAGGTCCTGAACCCCAGGGTCCCGGTCAAGCGGATGGTCTTCCACGAGATCACCCCCGAGGCCATCCGGCGGGCCATCGACTCGCCCCGGGAACTCGACCGTCGCCTGGTCGACGCCCAGGAGGCCCGGCGCATGCTGGACCGGCTCTACGGCTACGAGGTCTCGCCCGTGCTGTGGAAGAAGGTCAAGCCCCGCCTCTCGGCCGGTCGGGTCCAGAGCGTGGCCACCCGGATCATCGTGGAGCGCGAGCGCGAGCGGATGGCGTTCCGCTCGGCCAACTACTGGGACGTGTCGGGCACCTTCGCCGCCACCGGCGACGGGGCGGCCGAGGAGCGCCCGTTCGGGGCCCAGCTCCTCGAACTCGACGGCCGCCGCATCGCCACCGGCAAGGACTTCGGGCCCAACGGTCGGCTGACCCGCGAGGCGGTCCTCCACCTGGACGAGCAGGCGGCCCGGGCCGTGGCCGCCGACGTCGAGGATCGTCCGGCCACCGTGGCCAGCCGTGAGGCGAAGCCCTACCGGCGCCGTCCGGCCGCCCCCTTCATCACCTCCACCTACCAGCAGGAGGCCAGCCGCAAGCTGCGGTTGTCGTCGGCTCAGGCCATGCGGGTGGCGCAGGGGCTCTACGAGCGGGGCTTCATCACCTACATGCGGACCGACTCGACGACGCTGTCGGAGACGGCGGTGACGGCGGCCCGGAGCCAGATCACCGAGCGCTTCGGCTCCGAGTTCCTGCCCGACGCTCCCCGGACCTACGCCAAGAAGGTCAAGAACGCCCAGGAAGCCCACGAGGCCATCCGCCCCGCCGGCGACCGGTTCCGCACCCCGGAGGAGGTGGCGGGCGAGCTGTCGACCCAGGACCGTCAGGTCTACGAGCTGATCTGGCAGCGGACCATCGCCTCCCAGATGACCGATGCCACCGGCGAGACCGTGACCCTGCGGTTGTCGGCCGAGGGCCGCTCCGGGGCCCGGGCCCTGTTCTCGACCTCGGGCACCGTCATCACCCACCAGGGGTTCCTGAAGGTCTACGTCGAGTCGACCGACGAAGGCGACGACGGCGACGACGAGGCGACCGAGCGGCGCCTGCCCGCCCTGCAGGAGGGCGATCCGGCCCACCTGAACGAGGTCCAGGTGGCGGGTCACGACACCCAGCCTCCGGCCCGCTACACCGAGGCGTCGCTGGTGAAGCGGTTGGAGGAGCTGTCGGTCGGGCGACCCTCGACCTATGCCTCGATCATGGGCACCATCCAGAACCGGGGTTATGCCTGGAAGAAGGGCACGGCCCTGGTCCCCAGCTTCCTGGCCTTCGCCGTGGTCACCCTGCTCGAGCAGCACTTCCCCGATCTGGTCGACTACGCCTTCACCGCCCAGATGGAGAACGACCTGGACGAGATCGCCAGCGGCGAGGAGCAGTCCATTCCCTGGCTGCAGGAGTTCTACTTCGGGGCCGACGACTATCCCGGGCTGCGGGACAAGGTCAACGACCGCCTGGGGGACATCGACGCCCGGGCCGTGAACTCGATCCCGATCGGGGCCGACTCCAACGGTGAGGCCATCGTGGCCCGGGTCGGTCAGTACGGGCCCTATCTGCAGCGGGGCGAGGACACCAAGTCCATCCCCGACGACATCGCTCCCGACGAGCTGACGGCGTCGCGGGCTGAGGAGATCCTCTCCATTCCCGACGAGATCCCGCTCGGAACCCACCCCGAGACCGGACTCGAAGTCGTGATCAAGGACGGCAAGTTCGGGCCCTACGTGCAGATGGGCACCTTCGACGACGAGAACGGGGAACGTCCCCGGACCAGCTCGCTGTTCCAGGACATGGAGATGGGCTCGGTCACCCTCGACCAGGCGGTCGAACTGCTGACCATCCCCCGGGTGGTGGGTACCGACCCCGGCGACGGTATGGAGATCGTGGCCCGCAACGGCCCCCACGGTCCCTACATCGAGAAGGGGACCAAGGGCGACGACGGTCACGACACCCGCAGCTTCGAGAACGAGAACGAGCTGCTGACCATGGACCTGGGGCGGGCCCTGGAGCTGTTCGCCGAGCCCAAGCGGCGCCGGGGTCAGCGGGCCACCGGACCGCTCAAGCGACTGGGGGTCGACCCGGTGAGCGACCGGGAGGTCGTGGTCCGAAGCGGCCGGTTCGGGGAGTACGTGACCGACGGCGAGATCAACGCCAGCCTCCAACAGCAGGATTCGGTCGAACGGATCGACATCATGCGGGCGTCGGAGCTGCTGTCGATGCGACGGGAGAAGCTCGAGCTGGATCCGCCCAAGAAGAAGGTGGCCAAGAAGGCGACGAAGAAGAAGGCGGCCAAGAAGAAGGCGGCCAAGAAGGCCCCGGCGAAGAAGACGACAGCCAAGAAGACGGCCGCCTCGTCGGCCAAGAAATCGACCAAGAAGGCGGCGGCCAAGCAGGGCGGAGCGAAGAAGGCGGCCGCTCGTGTCGCCTCGCCGACCGAGCAGGGCCCGGCGGACGGGGCCGACGGGCCGTCGGTGTGATCGGCCCGTGACCTACCTGGCCTTCGAAGGGGGCGAGGGGTCGGGCAAGAGCACCCAGGCCCGCATCCTGGCCGGACGCATCGACGCCGTGCTCACCCGTGAGCCGGGGGCGACCGAGCTGGGGATCCAGCTCCGCAAGCTGCTGCTCGATCCGGGCGGTGCCCCGGTCGATCCCCGAACCGAGACCCTGCTGATGGCGGCCGACCGGGCCCAGCATCTGGCCGAGGTGGTGCGCCCGGCGTTGGCCGAGGGGCGCCACGTCGTGTCCGACCGGAGCGTCTATTCGTCGTTGGCCTACCAGGGTGGTGGCCGGGGGCTGGGGGTTGAGGAGGTGCGGGCGCTCAACCGCTGGGCCCTGGACGACACCTGGCCCGACCTGGTCGTCCTGCTCGATCTGGACGTGGCCGAGGCCCGGGCCCGGTTGGAGCGGGGGCTGGATCGGTTGGAGCAGGAGGACCTCGACTTTCACGAGCGGATCGGCGACACCTATCGGGAGCTGGCCAAGGACGAGGGGTGGATCGTGGTCTCGGCCGTGGGTGACGTGGACTCGGTGGCGGCCGAGGTGTGGCGCCGGGTGGAGCCACTGCTGTGAGCGACCTGGCCGCCGGGTTCGACCCGTGGTCGGAGGTTGTCGGTCAGGGGACGGCCCTCGACCGGTTGACGGCGGCGGCCGAGGCGCCGGTCCACGCCTATCTGTTCCTGGGGACCCGGGGCAGCGGTTCCTACGAGGCGGCTCTGGGGTTCGCCGGGCTGTTGTTGGCGACGGGGTCGGACGATGACGGTCGAGCCGTGCGTCTGGCCCAGGAGGCCCGCCACCCCGACCTGGTGGTCGTCGAGCCCGAGGGCGCGGCGCTGCGGGTGAGCGAGGCCGAGCAGATCATTCGGGCCGGGCTGCGGTCGCCGGTCGAGGGCGACCGCAAGGTGATCGTGGTCCGGGGGGTCGACGCCATCGAAGAGGCGGCGATCGGCAAGCTGTTGAAGGTCATCGAGGAGCCGCCGCCGTCGGCCGTGTTCCTGTTGTTGGCCGAGGAGGTGCCGCCCGAGTTGGTGACCATCGCCAGTCGGTGCGTCAACGTCGAGTTCGGTCCGTTGTCGATCGCCCAGATGCAGGCGGCGTTGGAGGAACGCGGCATCGACGGCGAACGGGCGCTGTCGGCGGCGACGGCGGCCGGGGGCGACATGGGCCGGGCCTCGCTGCTGGCCACCGACGAGGGCTTGGCCCGCCGGGCCGAGCTGTGGCGGGCCATCCCGGGCCGGCTCGACGGTCGGGGCGCCACGGTGGCCGCGACGGTGGGCGAGGTCCGGTCGGCCATGGACGAGGCCCAGGGGGCGCTGGAGGAGCGTCAGGCCGTCGAGCTGGCGGCTCTGGAGGAGCGGGTCGAGCAACTGGGGGAGCGGGGTTCGGGTCGGGCCGACCTGGTGGCCCGCCACAAGCGGGAGGTGCGGCGTCAGCGCTTCGACGAGCTGCGGTTCGGGATGGCGACCCTGGCCCGGGTGTACCGGGACCGCCTGGTCGCCGCTCCCGATCCCGAGGCCGAGCAGGCCCTGGGTCGGATCCAGGCGACCACCGAGGACCTGATTCGCAACCCCAACGAGGCCCTGCTGCTCCAGCACCTGCTGCTCAGCGTCGGGCCCCGGCCCCAGGCGTGACCTTGGACCCGGCCACACCGGAATCCGGCGTGGACCCCGAGCTGCGACGGCTACGCTGGTCGCCCTCGCCCGAATAGCTCAGTTGGTAGAGCAACGCATTCGTAATGCGTAGGTCAGGAGTTCGAATCTCCTTTCGGGCTCTGCGCTTGACCAGGTGAAGCGCATCTCCGGCGGGCCCGGCCGTGTGCAGCATCGCTCGGAAACTACGAGAAGCTACGAGGCGGTGGTTCTGAGTGCTCGACAACCACCCAGAGTGGGTGGCGTCGGCGAAGTCCCGGTGATGCCGGGCACTGGAGGAGTGCCGTACTGCGTGCCCAGCCCGGCCGGCAGTGGCTTGCGTGCCGCTGCGGTGGCCTCGGTCGGCCGATCGTCGTTGCGCTGGTTAGCCCGGCGTGGACGGGGTGTTGGGGCTTTGCCGCACTCAAGCGAGCGCTGTGGTGAAGGCGTTGGTCGTAGGTTCGTCGCCGGTGAGGTGGGTGATGGATGCTGGGTCAGCGGATTGGCCCTCGATGATGAGGCGCATGGCGTGGGCGGTGATGCGAGCGCGAGCTTGGGGTGCGTTCGATGCTCGAGCGGTCGCTGTCGGGTTGGCGCCGAGTGTGATGTCGAGGAGTTCGCCGTCGACGTCGAGTTCGAGGGTTCGTTCGTCGTCTGGTAGCGATTCGGCTACTCGGCGGAGGATGAGCTGGAGTGCCATGGCGTTGGTGCGGATGCTGCGTTCGTGGATTGGTGGGCAGACTCGGGGTACCGATGCCCCCCACAGGGCTAGCGGCTCAAGTGTGGCGCGGAGCCCTGCGCCCTTGTCGGTCAGTGAGTAGTCCGTTCCGGTGTTGCGAACGAGGCCGTCGCTCTCTAGGCGTTGGAGCCGGTCGGTGAGGAGCTTGGGGGAGATTCCCGGGAGTCCGGCCTGGATCTCGTTGAAACGGGCGGTGCCACCGAGGAGCTCGCGAACGATGAGCAGTGTCCATCTGTCGCCGATGAGATCGAGCGCTGCGGCCAGTGAGCACATCTGTTCGTAGCTCTTGCGAGTCGTGTCGTGCTGCATGCCCGCATCTTATCACTTCAAAAAATATAGTGATCAATTGTTTTTCTGTAGTGAACGGTTTAGGTTCTGGACATCGCCCTACAACCACCAGGAGCCGAACCCATGGATCTGACCCTTGCTGCCATCCTTGCCGCCGCGCTGTCCTTGCTGACCGCCGGTCTCATCGGGCGCTGGTACCTCGCCCCATACGTGCAACGGCGCCCCCTCGCCGACGCCCTCACGGCGCTGCTCTGGTTCCACGCCTTCCGATACCTCGCCCTGCAGGCATTCGCTGCCGATCAGGTTGGCCCGCTCGACGCAACGGAGGGTGCAGTCCGCGCCGTCGCCTTCGGGGACCTGACCACCGCAGTCCTATCGATCGCAGCCATCGTCGCCCTACGAGCCCGTGCGTCGATGGCGCGGCCTCTGACCTGGCTCGCAGCCATCGTTGCCACCCTGGATCTCCTCAACGCCGCCCGAGTCGGCCTCGCCGAAGAGATGGTTCTCACCGCGACCGACGTCGGCTGGCTCCTGTTCAGCCTCTACGTGCCCTTCCTCTGGGTCACCGCCGCAATGATCTTCTGGCAGCTCATCACCCGACGCCACGAAGCCCTCGAACCAACAACTGCACAATCCGCCACCGTCTAAACCCAGCGGCCACCGCGGGCCACACATCGCAGTGGAACCACACGAAGAAACCGGCGAACTGGTGTGCTTCCAGTGCTCGGTAACGAGGTGTCGGTAATGCTCCTGGCGGGCCGGGGCTCACGGCTCGGGGACCATGACCACCTGAGCAGCGGTGAGGCTCGGCCTCTCAGCCCGTCGTTCCCGGGCGCAACAGTGGCTTCGTTGTGGGGCGGTCAGGAGCGAGGGGCGAAGGAGTTGAAGATCGTGAGCGTGGCGTCGAGCCGAGTGAGGAGTTCAGTTGGAGCCGGCGCGGCGGTGAGCCAGACCTCGACGGTGATCGGATCGGCGTTGGGGTCCTTGGCGAACGCGATTTCCACTGGGGGAGAGCCGATCAAGGGGTAGCGAAACCAGCGGCCTGCCTCGATGTCGGAGTTCGCCAGTCCATTTTCTACCGCAAGCCAGTCGGACTCATCGAAGCTGTAGCCGATCCAGAAGCTGATGGCGTCGAGCACTGGTCGGGTGTTCTCTGAATAGATCCAGTTGTCAGCTGCCTTGATCTCAAACGGCGTGGGTGGCATCCCGCCATGCTCCCACGATCGATGTTTCTCAGCGCGCTGGTAGTGCCGTTTAGAGTCGTCGGTCGAGGTGTCGTTGCAGGGCTTCCGGTTCCATGGTTCGCAGGTGAGCGTGAACGGCTTCCGCGCAGTCCGCAGGTCTGTTGATCGAGGTATTGATCTCGAGGTCGTACCAGCCGGGATCGTGTACCGCTCGTTCCCACCGAAGAATCGCCTGGGGCACATAGTCGCCATCCGCGACCTCGTAGCGGCCTGGATCAGCGGCTCGTCTCTTGAGAACGTCGTCCAGTGCGCAGCGGACACCGATCACGTAGGCGGGCAGCTCGGCAAGTCGTTCAGCCGCTTCGCTCCAGAGGCCGAGCGGACGTGAGTATGAATCGTGAATGCCAAGGTCGGAGACAACACCGATGCCATGCCTGCTGTGGGCGGCGATGGCGTCGAACAGAGCACGGTAGTTCCGCAAGACGAATGCTTCGAGGTCGGGTCTCTCACTGCCGGGTCGGAGGCCAACACCGGGTAGTAGGTCGGTTGGCGTGGACGCCATCGTCGAATCGACGCCAAGGTTGACGAATGGCTCGGGCTGGGCGTTCTGAAGTGCTCGTGCCAGGCTTGATTTGCCGGACCTGGGCACCCCGTTCAGGAGGACGATCGTTCCAGAAACTGGCGGCGACATGGGCACGTCACCAGCCTCGCATAGGCCGGATCAGGCTAGGAGCGCAGCGAAGAAACCGGCGTTGAGCAGCGCCTCAGGCGATCGGAAACGAGACCACCGAGAGCAGCCGCCAGGTTCGGGCGCCCGACAACCACTCGGGTGAGTGGTGTCGATGAAGCCCTAGAACGGGAGGTTGCCGTGGTCTTGGGGGACGATCAGGATGCCGGTGATCTTTCGGTTGTGGTCGAACGCGACCCGACCAAGAACTTCGCCCGCCTCGCATCGAAGAGTGGTTGCTGCGATCACCGTTCCGAGGACGCTCTCCTCGGGGTCGAGTGTTGCGCCGTCTGGGAGTTCGATGGACGTGTCATCGCAGGTTCGGAGTTGCCCGACTTCGGCGAGCACGCTCGACCAGGTCTCAGCGATGAGATCAGCGGTGAGTGCTTCCTTTGTGGTGGGTGTCATCAGCTGGTGGAGTTCGTCGTGCTCGGCGGCAGCGATCAGGGCGAATGCGCGCTCGGTGATGGCGAGGACTGGGGCGACTGGTTTGGGCTCCAGGCTCTGGGATCGAGGACGATGGGTGATCGAGTCGACTACCATCGGTTCCGATGGAGACCACGACCCAGGCCGACCAGATCACCGCCTTGCGGGTCGCCTTGGGAGCCGGTCCGCACACTGACGCTCCAACCCCGGGTGAGCTGGAACCCTACGGGCCCGACGACCAGCTCCCGGACGGAGCCGCTCAAGCGTTGGAAGCCCGGGCCCCGGAGCTGACTGAACGGGCTCGCCGCCTCGGCCTCGCCTGAAGGGGTGAGTGAGCTGCCGTCGGTCGAGGTGACCGACGAAGCCTTGGGCGATATCGCACGCCAGCTCGACCCCGACACGGCGTGGTCGTTCACCCGATTGGACATGCTGCCGGCAGTAGAGGCCATGGCGGCCCGGTGGCCTGACCTTCCCGAGATCCACGGGGCCCCAGGGCGCCGATACACCGCGGATGGGCGGACCGTTCCGCTGTTCCACCTCTTGGCCGTTGGCCCGGACACCGGACCAATCACCGTCTACGCAGTCGACATCTGGGCGCCCGAACTCGACTAGCCAGAACTGAGCCGAGTTCTTCGCCTCGCGCTTGCCTGGCGAAGCCAGGGCATCCCGGGGTCGCACCTGTCGAACGGCGAGCCACGTTCGTAGTGCGTAGGTCAGGAGTTCGAGTCTCCTTCCGGACTCCTGCGCTTGTCCCTCCGAGCGAACCCGGTGGCGATCCACGTGTCGGTCCGCAGACCGGTCGGGTCGAGCAGGCTGCTGCTAGTCGATGCAGAACGCGGAGTCGACCGAGCGCAGCTCGTCGTCGACGAAGGTGTTGCTGCACCAGCACACCCATTCGCGGCGGATGACCGCAGGCTGGGGGCCGTTGCCTCCGCTGTTGAAGCTGCTGGCGGAGTCCTCGACCGCGGAATCCGCGGCGATGGCCGACTCGACGTCGGATCGGGTCATCCCAGGCTCCAGGGTGGCGCAGAAGGCCTCCAGGTCCCGTTCGGCCGTCCATCCGTCGCGGGCCCACGACAGGGCCAGGGCGAGGGGGACGACCACGGCGACTCCGACGAGCACCAGCCCGACGATGGCCAACCTCTTCATGTTTCTCTTCATGCTCGGTGCCCACCTGCGCGCCGGATCGACCCGGGCCACAACCTAGTCCCGACCACCGCCTGGAAACGGTCGATGTGAAGCAACGGTGCCGCGCCGGCTCAACGCCACGGCGAGCCGATGGTCATCGGTCGCAACGTACGGCTCGGAGGGATCAGCGGCCGGAGTACCAGTAGGCGCCGGGGCTGTAGTTGGCGGCGATGACCAGGGCCCCGACGATGCCGAGGAGCGCAGCGACCGCGGTCAGGCTGGCCGCCCGTCCCGCGGTCGGCCGGTCGTTGTGGGCGGCGAAGGCCAGCGCGATGGCGGCGATGGGGCCGACCAACCCCAGCACTGTCCCCAGCCACCACGACCCGATCAAGGTGGTCCGCCAGGGCTCCTCTATTCGATCGTCGACCGTGCCGTTGAAGACGGTGACGAGGAGGTGCAAGGGTACGAGCACCAGGAGGGTGAATCCGGCCAGGACGAGTGCCCCGTTGGCCCTCGCCTTGGCCGCCGTTGCCGGTGAACGGGGAGCGATCGGTACGTTCATGCGTCGACCCTAGGAACGCCGGCTCGGCTGGGGAATCCGGTTCAGCCCCCATAGCGGTCTGGGGGCGGCGCCCACGGTCTGGTTCAGGCACGTGCCGGAGCACCTGGGCGCCCTGATCGGCCGGCTGGAGCGACGTGTCCGGGTTTGACCAGTGATCGTCACCTCCCGACCTTGGCCTTGCGCCTCCGTTCCTGTCTACTGGCAGGGGTCCGGTCGGCGGGCCGGGCGGACCGAGTACGAACAGGACACCCGATGACCATGCTCATGGCGATACTTCGCCGACGCGCCACCCGGATCGCGCTCGACACCGGACTGCTGGTCGGCTTCATCGCCGAATTCGCCACGAGGGAGGGACCCGACTACAGCCTCCACTCCTGGATCGGGATAGTCCTGATCCCGGTGATCGGCGTTCACCTGGCCGGCAACTGGCGGTGGATCGTCAGCGCCTACCGTCGCCGCCAGGATCACCCCGAATGGCGGCTGGCCCGGTTCAACGCCGTGTTCCTGGCCGTCACCACGGTCTGCATCCTGTCGGGCTTCCCCCTCTGGCTCGAGTGGTCCGACAGCGGGGCCTGGACCACGCTCCACACCCTCACCGGGTTCGTCGCCATTCTCCTCGCCCTGTCGCACCTGTGGCGCAACCGCAGTCGCCTCATGGCCCTGATCCGCCCCGGGACGAGGGCCACGGCAACCGTCTGAGTCGGGCCGGGCGCTGCCGCTAGGCCAGGTGGCGGCGGAAGAACCCGCGGGCGTCGTCGGCCACCGTCCGGTGGATCTGGCGACGGTCGACCGACGGGGCGTCGACACAGAACAGGGGCAGGTCCTCGGCGCCGGCCTCGGTCGGTTCCGCCAGGAACGTGTAATGACCGACATCGTCGAGCACGGTGAGATCGGCGTCTCCCACGTGCTCGGCGTAGTGCCGGGCGTTGTCGTCGGGGGGAGCCAGTTCGTCGCCGGTGCCCACAACCACGTGGCCCGGGACCGTGACCGGTGCCAGACCGGCCGGTGCGAAGGCGGCGCCGATGGCCGGAGCGATGGCGTACACGGCCCGGACCCGATCGTCGCGATGGGAGGCGTTGGCGACGGCCGCCTCGTCGGGCAACCGACGGAACACGTCGAGGAAGGCGTCGGTGTCGGTGAACTCGGGAGGAACGAGCTCCGCCGGGTCGGTCGGCCCGGCGAGGGTGGCCGCCACCAGGGCCGAGATGTCGGCCCGCGCCCCGGCCACCGAGAGGACCGTGGTCCCACCGAGGGAGAAGCCGGCCGCCCCGATACGGCCCGGGTCGATGGCGGGCCCGAAGACCTCATCGTCCAGGAGCCGGTCGATGGCGACGCTCAGGTCTCGGGTCCGTTCCCAGAAGTGGAGGAAACCGTGGGCGGTGTAGGGCTCGACGGCGGTGTTGCCGTGATGGTTGGGGGCCACCACCACGAAGCCGGCTGCGGCCAGGGTCGTCGCCAGCCACCCGAGCTGTTCGGCCGCGCCCCCGGTTCCGTGCGACAGCACCACCAGCGGCCGGGCCTCCTCGCCCTGAACCGGTAGCAGGCCGGCGTTGACCGCCACCGAACCGGCCCGGAAGTGGGGGCGATCGGGCGGCCCGAGCAGGCGCTCGGTCGGCTCGGCGCCATCGGCGGCCGGGTACCACACACCGGAGAGCAGGGGCCGGGCCCCACCGCCGTCCCACCTGGTCCGAGAGGGGTCGACCCACTCCCGGATCCGAAAACCGACCGTCCGCGCTGCCACCGGGCCAACCTAGTCACCCCGCTCCCGAATCCCGATCGGTCCGGGCCCGAGGCCCGGGCCCCTCAGGGGTAGCCCCGCCAGCGTCCCTGGTCGAAGTCGTACAGCTTGCAGGCCGCCGTGGCCCGCAGGTAGTCGCCGACCCGGATCGGCCGCTCGTCGACCTCGTCGGGGAAGGCGGCGGCGATGGCCCGGGCCGCTTCGGGAAGCCGGTAGCAGGGGATACGCATGTCGACGTGGTGGGGGAGATGGACCATGATCCAGTGGAAGAACAGGTCCCATCCGGGCGGGCCCCACAGCACGGTCGTCCCCTCGACCTGGCCCCGGAACCGGTTCCAGTCGTGACGTCGCCACCAGCGGATGTCGGGGGCGATGTGGTGCACGTGGACCACCCAGCCGATCGTCTGGCAGAAGAGCAGGAACGGAACGACCACGGCCTTGGTCCACAGCCACAGGCCGCCGAGGGGCCCGGCCACCGCCACGCAGGTCAACAGGGTCACGAGGGCGAAGGCGGCGACCAGGCCCTGATCCCGACGGGCGATCCGGGCCCATCGGGTCGGCGGCCGGAAGCGCACCATCTTGTTCCACCACACCTCGCGCAGGTAGTAGGCCCCGGCCCCGAACGGGCCCCACTCCAACCGGTGGCGCAGCCGTCCCAGCGGGCCGAGGCTCCCGTACTGCTCAACCGTGAGCGGATGCCACACGAAGTCCATCCCCTCCCGCAGGGTGTGGCCGTGGTGGACCCGGTTGTGGCCGAACCGCCACAGCTCGACCGCGTGGAGCGAGGGCAGCATGGTGATCGTCGCCACCACCCGGTTGACGTCCCGCCGGTCGAACAGCGCGTCGTGGGCCGCGTCGTGGCCCAGGACGAACAGGCCCGACACCGCCAGGCCGGCCACCAGCCACAAGGGGACCAGCAGCAGGGGGTTGTCGGTCGACACCAGACCCCACACCGCCAACCCGTACACCAGCAGATCCCGGGCCACCAGGCCCAGCCCGCGTGCGGTCGACCGCCGGTAGCAGTGGTCGGGAATCACGTCGAGCACCGACCGGAGCCCGGTCGGGGCTTCGGGTGCGGTGGCGGGGGACGAGGGGGAACTGGCAACCGTCTCGGAGGCGGGAGTCATCGATGGAGGCACCCGACAACGTTCGTGGAACCGGCCCGGGCCTCGCCAGGGACCAAGGGCCCTATTCGTCTGTCCCGTCCACGTCTAGGGTCCGGAGACCCGCCCGTCACCACGGTCGGGCCACGAAGGGAGCGGTGGACATGACCGGAGGCGCACACGAGGCCCGGCTCGACCGGCAGGAGCAGATCTGGGGCGGACTCTACGGCCCGCCTCGAGCCCGGGCCCTGGTCGCCGAGGCCCGAGCCGCCCTGGCCGCCGATCCCGAGGCCGACATCGATCGGGTCCTGGCCGACCTGGAGCCGACCGACGACATCGACACCGAAGAGGCCGGCACCATGCGACCCATCTGAGGCCTCGGCCCCCGACGTCGGTCCGATGCCGGTCAGCCGGTGGTAATGGCCGCCACCTGGGCCCGAGCGTCGGCGGCCACCGCCGTCGGGAGCGGGGTGTAGCCGAGGTCCTCGGCCTCGGCCTGGCCCTCGGTCAGGGCCCAGTCGAGGAAGTCGACCAGGGCCTCGGACGCCTCGTCGTCGTCCAGGTAGGTCAGGTCCTCGTAGACCAGGAGGTAGGTGAACCCGGCAATGGGGTAGGCCCCGGCCCCCGGTGCGTTCACGATCGACACCTTGCGCTCACCGGCCAGCGGCGTGCTCTCCTCCGCCTCCTGGACCGCGGCCACCGTGGGCCGGACGGCGGCCCCGCTCCGGTTGACCAGGGTCGCGACCTCGAGCCCGGCGTTCTCGGCGTAGGCCAACTCGATGTAGCCGATCCCTCCGGCCCGGACCAGGACCTGCTGGGCCACGCCGTCGTTGCCCCGGCCGCCCCGGCCCACCGGCCAGTCGGGCGATTTCGAGGTGCCCACGGAGAGGCGCCAGTCCTGATTGGCCGACGAGAGGTAGTCGGTGAAGATGAAGCTCGTGCCCGAGGAGTCGTCCCGGTGGGTGACCCGGATGTCGGTGGCGGGCAGGTCGAGGTCGGGGTTGAGGGCCTGGAGGGTGGGATCGTCCCAGCGGGTGATCTCCCCCAGGTAGATGGCCGACAGCGTGGCGCCGTCCAGGGTCACCTCCCCGTCGAGGCCGGGCAGGTTGTAGGCGACGACCACCGGCCCGAGCACGGTGGGGATCTCCAGCAGGGGGGCCGGGAGGTCGCCGCGTTCCTCGTCGTTGAGCAGGGCGTCGGACGCGCCGAAGTGGACGTGGCGGTCGGTGATCTCGTCGATCCCACCCCCGGACCCGATGGCGTCGTAGTGGATGGCGACCTCATGCTCCCGTTCGTACTGGGCGATCCAGCGGGAGTAGATGGGGGCCGGGAAGCTCGCCCCGGCACCCTCCAACTCGACCTCCGAACCGAACTGGGCCTGGAGCCCGAGGGCCATGGCGGCGGCGAAGGCCACCAACACGGCCGGACCGAACCACCGCTCCACGTAGCGGCCCCACCCTTCGGACGCCATCAGCGCAACCCCTCCATCCGCTCCACCACCCGGGCCGGGAGCCGGTCGATCGACACGCCGTGCTCCCGGTGGGCCGACGCCTCGTCGGCCCGTGCAGCCCGGATCAGGATCCGTTCCTTCAGGTCGCGGCTCTGGCGCTCGACGTTGCCCTCCAGGAGTGTCAGCTGCTCCTCGGCCTCGTCTCGCCGGGCCCGGTAGAAGGCGTGGAGGGCGTCGAGGTCGTCGTCGGCGGTCCGGCCGCAGAACTCGCCGATGAGGTCGGTCTCGTCCAGGACCCGCCGGGCCGCCGCCAGCCGGGCCGAGACCTCGGCGTAGGTCGACGACAGCTGCCGGTTGCGCAGCGAGCGGGGCAGGATCGACCGCGAACGCAGCCGTCGCTCCCAACCGTCGGCCCGGAGCCGTGCCGGGAGCGACGACGGAGGGTGCTCCGAGCCGTCGAGGGCGGCCTGGGCATCGCGGCGGAGATCCCACTCCAGCTCCCGCAGGCTGGACAAGCCGAGGACGCCGTCGTGGAAACGCTGGCGGTAGACGTCGTCCTCGATGGCCAGGGCCCGCATCCACATCAACTGGCGGGCCACCTCGGGGCCGTCGCCCATCGCCTGGCGGGAGGTGCTCAGCCTGGTCTCGGCCTCGGTCAGTTCGGCCTCGATCTCGGTCCGGACCCGCTCCGCCGCCGCCGGGTCGGCGCCGTCGGGCCACCGGCTCTCGTCCAACCGGTCGAGGGCGGCCCGCTTCGACCGCACCTCCCCGAAGGCGGCCACGTAGTCGAGCACGGGGGCCGGCCGGTCGAGTCCGAGCCGACCGAGGAGCCAGGCCATGGTCGTACCGTTCACCAGGAGGGTGAACAGGATCAGGGCGAAGGTGATGTCGATGATCTGCCAGCGGAAGGGGAAGGTGGGGGGCAGGCTCAGCGCCAAGGCAACGGCGACCGCTCCTCGGAGGCCTCCCCACCACATCACCGTCTGGTAGGCGCGGCTGACCGGACGCTGGCCCGGGATGCGGTTGACCCCGTTCACGATCAACAGGATCGACAGGGCCCGGGCCGCCAGGGCCAGCGCGATCACGATGAGGCACGGCACCAACAGGCCCCGGGGGTTGGAGGCCACGTTGGTCAGGAAGGTGCGCACCGACAACCCGAGCATCAGGAAGATGAAGCTGTTGGCGATGAAGGCCACGTTCTCCCAGAACACCTCCAGGTGCTCCTTGACGGTGTGGCTGTAGAGGGCGTCGCCGAAGTAGCCGATGACCAGACCGGCCCCCAGGACCGCCATGACCCCCGAGGTGTGGAGGAAGTGCTCCGACACGATGAAGGCGCCGTAGGCCACGACAGCGGTGAGGGCGATCTGGACCAGGGGTTCGTCGCCGATGGCGGTGATGGACCGGGCCAGCAGATAACCGAACCCGAGACCCACCACCAGCCCGCCGAAGAACACGACGACGAAGTCGGCCAGGCCGCCGGTGATGGTGGCCCCGTCGAGCACCCCGGTCACCACGACCCCGGTGACGATCTGGAAGACCACGATGGCGGTGGCGTCGTTCAGCAGGCTCTCCCCCTCGACCAGGACCGTGAGCCGCTTGGGGGCGCCCACCTCCTTGAACAGGGCGATGACGGCCACCGGGTCGGTGGCCGAGAGCAACGTCCCCAGGACCAGGGCCGCCCCCAGGGTCATCCCGATCAGCAGGTTGGCCCCGAGCCCGATGATGAGGATCGACAGCAGCAACCCGGGTACGGCCAGGCCGAGAGAGGGCACGATGTTGCGGAGCAGGAGATGGACCTCGGTGTTGAACGCCGACTCGAAGATCAGCACCGGAATGAAGACGAACAGGATCAGTTCCGGCCCGAGTTCGAAGGACTGGATCGACGCTCCGATGCCGGGGATGCCGCCGCCGCCCAGGGCCAGCAGGACGCCGAGCAGGACCAGCCCGACGGTGTACGGGAACCGGAGCCGCTTGAACAACAGCGCCGACATCGATGCCAGGAACAGCAGGGCCACGCCCGCCATCACCCCGTTGACCAGTGCCTCTGCCTCCATGGGTCACCCTCCTTGTGGGGCGGACACTAGAAGGTCAACCTTGACCACAACTTGCGGCTTCGTGACCGGCCGGTTTCGACGACACCGCGGTCGAGGGACGTCGGCCGTGAGTCGAGACGTGTCGATCTGACGTCGGCCGGGTGGGGATCGTTGCACCAGCCTCCGGATCAGGCAACTCTTGCACCTGCGACGCGACTCTCAGCGGGCGTCGTGCGTCCTGTACAGGCCCAACGAGAAAGGGAGCAGTGTGAGCAAGTTCGAAGGTGTGGTCGACAAGTGCGTCGAACAGATGGAGGAGCAGAAGATCAAGGTTGATCGCGAACTGCTCGAAGCGATCGCCAAGTCTCTCGGTCCGTCTCTCTATCGACGGGACTCGGCCCTGGTCGCCGCCGGTCAGAAGAGCGAGCTGGAGACGATCAAGAAGAACTTCATGGTCAAGAAGCTCGGGTGCGAGAACGGTCCCGAGTTGGACGACGCCATCGCCGCCGCCGTCGACAAGATCGGCCGGAGCCGCCGCAACAAGATGCGGCCGGTGTTCTACTACCTGCTGGTCAAGGAACTGGGCAAGGAGTCCGTCTACGCCTGACCGTTCCCCCGGTCCCCGACCACCGACGCTCCGGGCGCCCGATCGGGCCCCGGAGCGTTTCGCGTTCGGGGTCGGGTGCGGGAGCGCGGCCCGTGGTCAGTGGCTCCCTCGGCGGCGGTCGAGCGTCGTGGTCGCCGAGCGACGGAAGCTGCGCCACGGCCGGGCCAGGCCGGGTCGCCCGTCGCCGCCCGCGATCCGGTGCTCGGGTTCGCAGTCGATGCGGATCCGGTCGGGCCCGTCGGCCACCACCCACAGGTCGACGCCGGTCCAGCGCGAGTCGGGATCGAGCCGCCGAGTGTCGACCCGTCCACCGTGACGCACCGGTCCCGGGATCGGGGGCGGAGCGGTCAGGAACCGCAACAGGGCCGACAGTGCGGCCTGGTGGCGACCGTGGTCGACGACGATCCAGTCGCAGTCGATGCCCTCGGGCCAGGACCGCAACGATGCCGCCAGCAGCACGGAGTCGGCGCCCGCCGTCATCGCCCGACCGCCACCAACGAGACGACGGCCACGACCTGAACGGCCACGATGGCCCGGAACAGGAGCTGGAACGGGCGCTTCGACGTCTTGTGGCGCAGGAGCCGCTGACCGGCGAGGGCCCCCACCGTCCCCCCGGCCAGGGTCAACACCTGGAGGGTGGCCTCGGGTATCCGGAAGCCGTCACCGCTCCCGGCCCGGGCCTTGTCCCAGGCGTAGCAGGCGAAGGTGACGATGGTGGCCGCCACCAACCACCAGGCGACGGGCCACCGGCCGACGGCGAGCCACAGCGCAGCGGCCAGGGCCGCCGTCACCGTCAGGGCCCCGATCGTCATGGTCACCTTCGGTCGATGCCGCCAGCTCCGCCCCATGGCGACCAGTGTGGCACCACCGACCCGGGGACGACAGAAGTCGTTCAGTCGTCGAGGTAGGCGGCGGCCTGGGTCCGGTAGAGCTGGGCGTAGACGCCGCCCGCGGCGAGAAGGTCGGCATGGGTGCCCAACTCGGCCACCCGGCCGCCGTCGAGCACGCAGATGCGGTGAGCGGTCCGGACGGTGGAGAAGCGGTGGGAGATGAGCAGGACCGAACGGCCCCGGCACAGGTCGAGGAGGCGCCGGTTCAGTTCCTGCTCGGCCAGGGGATCGAGGGCCGAGGCCGGCTCGTCGAGCAGGAGCACCGGCGCATCGTCCCGGAAGAAGGCCCGGGCCACCGCCAACCGCTGCCACTCGCCCTTGGACAGGGTCGTGCCCTCGTCGAACGAACGGTTCAGGAGCGTCTCGTAGCCGCCGGGGAGTGCCTCGATCGTTTCGGCCACCCCGGCCCGGCGCGCCGCCTCGGCCACGGCGGCCACGTCGTGGAGGCGGTGGTGATCCCCCAGGGCCACGTTCTCCCGGGCCGTCAGCCCGTACTCGGCGTAGTTCTGGAACACCGCAGACAGCGACCGCCAGTACACGGCGCGGTCGATGTCGGCCACGTCGACACCGTCCCAGGTGATACGGCCCGTCGTCGGCCGGTACAGGCCGACCGCCAGCTTGGCCAGGGTCGACTTCCCGCTCCCACTGAGGCCGACCAGGGCCACGATCTCGCCCGAGCCGATCTCCAGGTCGACCTGGTCGAGCACCAGGGGTTCGGTGCCCGGGTACCGGAACGACACCTGCTCGAACCGGAACGACGCCGGGGCCGGGAGGGGGATCGGTTCGTTCTCCCCGCCGGCGGCCGTCGGGATCTCGGCTCGGGGCCCGGACCCGGTGTCGAGGGCCGTCGCTCGGGTGCCGTTGTCGGCGGACTGATCGGGCGCCGTGGTGCGGAACTCCTCGAAGTCCTCGAGAAACAGGGCCGACTCCCGAAGCGACCCGAGGGCTCCCGCCATCGTCCGGAGCCTGGCCACGACCTGCTGCAGGGCCACCACCCCGACGGCACCGTCGGCCAGCTCGATCCGGCCGGTGGTGGCGGCGTCGACCACCACGATCAACACGATGGCCGACAGGGTCGAGCCGGCCAGCGATGCCGCGCCGTTGAGGACGACCCGGCGGCCGGCGGTGCGGCGAATGCGGTCGAGGCGCCGCACGTACAGGTGCTCCCACCGGTCGAGGAGGGGGCGGCGGAGGCCGAAGATCCGCACCTCCTGGCCCTCCTTGGCCCCGGTCAGCACCTCGAGCAGTTGGAAACGGAGACGGTCGTTGGCGGTGAGGTCGGTGTCGGCCCGGAAGGCGAGGGCGGCCGAGGCCCGGGCCGCCAGCACGAAGGGAACGGTGATGAGGACCAGCGCCGGCAACACCACCGGCATGACCGAGACCAGGACGACGACCAGGGCGATCGAGGTGGCGACGGCGCTGAGGAGGGCCAGGACGTCGAACACCACCCGCTCCGCGCTCTCGGTCCCTTCGTCCCAGGCCCGGTTGAGCAGGTCGTTGAACCGTTGCTGCTCGAAGCGCTCGTAGTCGACCGAGGAGGCCACGTCGGTGATCTCCCGCTCGAAGTGGGCCCCGGCCTGCTCCGACAGCACCGCCCGCGATTCCCGGTCGACCACGGTGGCCAGCCCGCTGACGAACAGGGCGGCCCCGATGCAGATGGTCGTCCCCAGGACGGGCCCGACCCCGTCAGGGGGGTCGTCGGCCAGCAGGGCCGAGGCCAGTCGCTGACCGCAGAGCAGTACGACGGCCACTCCGGCGGCCGAGACCAGTTGGGCGCCGACGGCGAGCAGGAGCGGACGGCGAGCCGCGGTCCAGATCCAAACGAACGATCGGGCCACGTAGCCCCTGGTGGCCAACGATCCCACGGCAGCGATGGTGCCACGGTGGGTGGGGTTAGGGCGCGTCAACCGCTGTCCTGGGTGGGTCGACCCATCACGGAGTGTGACATCTGCCTTTTGACGTAACGGACGACCGGGTATTCTTCAGCGGCAGGGCGATCCTGGAAGGTTGAAGATCGTGGAATACAGCAAGCCTCAGCTCCGGGCCCACGGTTCCGTTGCGTCGTTGACGCTCCACCGTGTCGGTTCCGACCTCATGCGCCGGCACATGCACGGGGGCATGAACGGGATGATGATGATGCGCCGCCGTCGTTGGTGGTGGTGGTGGGTCTAGGTCGGATCGGCCGGTGATCGGCGAAGCCGACACACCGCCTTCGGCGCTACCCACCTTTATTCACTCCAAGTCCTTCCATCCATCGGAAGGCGTGATCGCCCGCGCCGTCGGCGAGGAGACCGTGCTCGTCAACATGGACGACGAGCAGTACTACAGCCTCGATCCGGTTGGCTCGCTGATCTGGGAAGCGTTGTCCGAGGGGCGGACCCTGGGTGACGTCGCCCGCGACCTCGTCGAACGATTCGAGATCGACCAGGCCGTGGCCGAGACCGACGTCGGCGATCTCGTGGCTGAACTGTCCGCCGCCGGCCTCGTCGTCGCCGACGGTCCCTGACCCGTCGATGTCGCGGGACGAGATCCACGAACACGCCGGCTACGTCGGCGATGAGGTGAAGGTCGCCGCCTACCGGCGGGCGCTGGCCGAGGTGATCTCGCCCGAGTCGGTCGTGCTCGATCTGGGCAGCGGTTCCGGCCTGCTCGGCCTGCTGGCAGCCGAGGCCGGGGCCGCCAAGGTCCACATCGTCGAAGAGGGCGACATCATCGGTGTGGCTCGGGAGGTGGCCGAGGTCAATGGCCTGGCCGACCGGATGGTCTTCCACCAGGCCTACAGCACCGACCTGGAACTCGCCGACAAGGCCGACGTCCTGGTCTGCGACCAGATCGGCGGCCTCGCCTACGACGCAGGTGTCCTCGAGTACAGCGCCGACGCCCGAGCCCGCCTCCTCGCCCCGGACGCCATCCTGATTCCCGGGTCGTTCCGGCTCCTGGCGGCCCCCATCTCGTGGCCCGGCCACGGTCCGACCGTCGAGATGTGGCGTCATCGACCGGGGGGCTTCGACTTCGGGCCGATGGCGCGGCTGGCGGCCAACACCGAGTACCGCGACACCCTCCCGCCCGAGTGCTACCTGGGTTCGCCGGTGGAGTGGGCCACCGTCGCCGCCGACCACAACGAGCGTTTCGGGGGTACCGCCCGCCTGGCCGTCAGCGCCGGTGGCGTCCTGAACGCCGTCGCCGGGCTCTTCGTCGCCTCCCTGTCCCCGTCGGTGGAACTCACCAACTGCAGCCTCCTCGACGGTTTCTTCGACCGGTGGTCCAACATCTACCCCCTGGCCGAGCCGATCGAGGTCCGGCCCGGGGACGAGGTGGAGGTCACCTTCGACATCCGCCCCGCGGCCTACATCGCCAACTGGAAGGTGTCGGTCACGGCGGCGGGCGAAACCCGTATGGCCCGCCACTCCACGGTCCAGGGCATGTTCCTGGCCCCCGGCTCGTTCCCGATGCCGACGACCGCCGCCAACGCCCGTCCCGCCGACGGCCGCACCGCACCCCGGTGACCGGCCGGCCGGTCCACCACGTCGTCTACGACACCACCGTCGCCTCCGACCTCGATCTCGGGCTACCGCCCGCCTCGGCCGGGGCCACCACCGACCGCCGGGTGGAGGTGGTCGAGCGGGACGGCCCGATCGATCCGACCACCGTCGATCGGTGGTCGGGCGACACCGACGACGACACCCTCAAGGTGGGCCTGGCCGGGCCGGACCTCGTCTTCCACCTGGCCGACGAGGTCGACCTGACCGTCGCCGCCGATGGGCGCACCATCGAGTGGTACGCCCACGACGAACCCGATGAGACGGTGGTGCATCTCGTGATCGACCACGCACTGCCCCACGCCCTCATGCGTCAGGGTTCACTGGTACTCCACGGCTCGTCGGCCCTCGACCGGGCGGGCCGGGCCGTCGTCGTCGCCGGCCGCTCCGGTTGGGGCAAGTCGTCACTGGCCACGGCCCTGGTCGACCGGGGGTTCACCCTGCTGGCCGACGACTGCGCCGACGTCGACTGGCGCTCGACCCCGCCCACGGTGGCCGCCGGCTATCCGGGCGTCCGCCTCCGGACGGCGTCGGCCCGGGCCCTGCCCCCGTCGGTGGGCCTGGCCGCCACCGGCACCGCCGGCGAAGCCACGGGCAAGATCCGCTACGACGTGACCGGCAGCCGCCCCGACGGCCGAGGCCGGCACCCGCTGGTTGCGGTGTTCGTGCTCGATCCCGATCCCGGGTCCGAGGCGGGCGACGAGGCGGTGGCACAGAGCGGCGTGGCGGCGGCGCTCGCCCTGCTGCCCCACTCGTTCCACTTCGGCACCGGGCCCGAGCGCGAACTCACCCTCGATCGGGCCATCGCCCTGGGGGCAGGGTGCCCGGTGTTCCGACTGCCCTATCGGCACACGGCCGCCGGCCTGACGGCGGCCCTCGACGCGGTGGAGGCGTCGCTGCCCCCGGCCTGAGCCGGCGATGGCGCCCGGTGGACGCTAGTGGGCCACCTCACCGGTGCGGAACCAGTCGACGGTGCGGGTGATGCCGGTGGCGATGTCGACCGGCTCGATGTGGGGGAACAGTTCCCGGAGGCGGCTCGGGTCGGCCTTGGAGTGGCGGATGTCGCCGGCCCGGGGCTCGATGTGCTCCCGCTCGAGTTCCCGCCCGAAGCGCTGCGACAGCAACTCGATGACGTCGAGCAGGGGGATGCGGGTGCCAAAGGCCAGGTTGACCGGGCCGTCGAAGGCGACCTGGCGTTCGATGGCGTCGACGATGGTGGCGCACACCGTGCCCACGTAGGTGAAGTCCCGACTCTGCTTGCCGTCGCCGTGGACCACCAGCGCCTCGTCCCGCATGGCCCGGTCGATGAACGACGGGATCACGGCGGCGTAGGCGTGACCTGCCGCCTGGAGCGGGCCGAAGACGTTGAAGAAGCGGAAGGCCAGGACCGGCAGCCCGTAGGTCCGCTGGTAGGCCAGGGCATAGCCTTCGGTGGCCAGCTTGGTTCCCCCGTAGGGGCTCTTCGGGGCCACCGGCAGGCCCTCGTGCTTGGCCGGGGCGTCGTTGTCGCCGTAGACCGACGACGACGAGGCCAGGATCAGTTGGCGGGCCTCGGCCGCCCGGGCCGCCTCCAGGACCCGCACGGTGCCGGTGGCGTTGGCCTCGTGGGAGGCGAGCGGATCGGCGACCGAACGGGGTACCGAGCCCAGGGCGGCCAGGTGGACGACGACGGCGCCGGGGGCGGTGGCCTCGGCCAGGGCATCGGGGTCGAGGATCGAGGCCTCGATCAGCCGGATGTCGAGGCCGTCCAGGTTGGCCCGATAGCCGGTGCTCAGGTCGTCGATCACGGTGACCCGATGGTCGCCCGTGGCCAACAGCGATCGGCAGAGGTTGGCTCCGATGAAGCCGGCCCCGCCGGTGATCAACACGTCGACGGTCATAGCACCCTCCAGTCCCGGCCAGGATGCCCACCACCACTGGGCTCCACAACCCGTGAGCCCAGGGGCAGACCTTCCCAGTCGCACGTTGGGGCCGGGTGTCCACTCATGGCCGTCCGGTAGCCTTCGGTCACGTAGCCCGATGCGGTCGGCCGATCGTCGGCCCCGGACCGAGGCGGAGGGACGCCGTGGCATCAAGGGATCGCACCATCGCCGTGCTCCTCACCTTCCGTCGACCGCGACTGGCCTCGACCTCGGTCCGCTACCTGCTCGACGACGAGGGCCTCGACCCGGCCGACGTGATCGTGGTGGTCAACGGCGAGGGCGGGCTCGACGACGACGAACTGGCCGCCGCCGTCACCGTGGAGCGCCTCGCCACCAACACCGGACCGGCGGGCGGGATGCGAGCCGGGCTGGAGCTGGCCGCCGCCCGCGCCGACGCGGCCTGGATCTACCTGTGCGAGGACGACATCGGGGTCAGCGGGCTTCCCGCCCCCCGCCTGCCCCGGCTCCGGAGCCTGATGGCCGAACGGGACGCCGCCGGCTCGAACCCGATCGGGGCCGTGGCCGCCTACAGCCGGCTGCTCGACCCCCGCACCGGGTTGACCACCCCGCACCTGCCGGGCCCCGACGATCCGCCGCTGGTCCCCACCGACGTGGCCAGCTGGGGCGCCACCCTGGTCTCGCACCGGGTGGTCGAGGCCGGCATCCTCCCCGACGCCGACCTCTTCTTCGGCTACGAGGACTTCGACTTCTGGTTGTCGATGCGGGCCGCCGGGTTCGAGTTCCTGCTCGACACCGACTGCGCCCGCGATCTCGGCCGCAGCGTGCATCCCAGCGGGCGGGACGAGCTGTTCGACGGCGAGCGCAAGGTCGACGACACCACACCGTGGCGCCGCTACTACGAGGCCCGGAACTTCCTCCACCTGCGGCGCCGCCACGGGCACACCGGTTGGACCGCGGCCCACCTGGCCAAGTCGGTCCGTCGGGCCTCCCTCGGAGGTCGGGACCACCGGCGGGCCATCGCCACCGGCCTCTACCACGGGTTCCGGGGTCGGACCGGGCTGGTCGAGGCCTACCAGCGCCGTACCGACGAGGACGAGACGGCGTCCGGCGCCGGTCACGCCGAGGGGTCCGGCCGATGACGTCCTCCCCCTCCCCCGAAGGGTCGCCGGTCGGGCTGTTGGTGGTGGGCACGCCTCGCTCGGGGACCACCCTGGTCCAGCGGCTGGCGTCCGAGGCGACGGGCTGGCCCACCCTTCCCGAGACCCACGTCTTCACCGTCTTCGCCCCCCGCCTGCTCCGCAGGACCTCGTTTCCCCTGGCCGGCGACGAGCTCACCGATGCCCTAACCGCCTACGCCGGGTTGCGTCAGCACGGCGGTGGCGCTCCCGATCCCCAGGCTCTCTCCGACCGGCTCGGCGGGCGAGCCGAGAGCCTGGTCGAGCTGTTCGAGGCGGTGGTGGCCCTGCAGTCGGGCGAGGCG
This sequence comes from Acidimicrobiales bacterium, assembly GCA_965263455.1. GTDB lineage: Bacteria > Actinomycetota > Acidimicrobiia > Acidimicrobiales > SZUA-35 > CADEDH01. The sequence continues at coordinate 1,916,685 of CBDHHN010000004.1, read as the reverse complement.
CCCCGGGTGGTGGAGAAGACCCCCGACCACCTGCTGTGGGCCCACCACCTGGCCCCGGCCCTGCCGACCACCGGGTTCGTGGCCGTGGTCCGCGACCCCCGCGCCGTGTTCGCCTCGACCAGGGCCGTCCATTGGGGCCAGCGCAACCCCGTCCGCTCGGCCGAACGGTGGTCGCGGGACCAGCGTCTCGTGCGGCGCCTGGCCGACCGGCTCCCGCCCGACCGACTCCTGGTCCTCCGCTACGAGGACGTGGTGGCCGACGAGGCGGCCACCCGTGACGCCCTTCGGACCTTCGCCCTGGCCGACGAGCCCGATCGGCCCCGGCCGGACCGGACCGAGGCGGACGACGACGGGTCCGGGGCGTCGATCGGGTCGGGCCGACCGACGGCCGTGTTCCGCCCTCACGAGCAGGGCTGGAAGGGCCGGGTCGACGGGGCGGTGACGACCGAGCGGGTCGAGGCCTGGCGCCTCGACCTCGACGCCGACACCGTGTCGGCCATCGAGGCCGTGGCCGGGTCGGAGATGGCCCGCTGGCGGTACGCCCCGGTCGACCCCGAGAGCGCCCGCGGTCCCGAACCCGACCCCCGGGCCGCCGTCGCCTCCCCTTCCTCTTCCCTTTCCTCCTCACCTTCCTCTTCCCTTTCCTCCGACGCCCGGTCCGCCCTCCGGGAGCGGCTCGACGTCGCCCGCCGTCGTGACCAGTGGCTCTATCGGGCTCGGCGGGTGGCCCACGAGCTCCGCATCGACCGTCAGTACGCCCCCCGAGCCGGCTTGGTCGGCACCGCCAGGAGAGACCGTCCGTGAACCCTCTGTCCTCCGCCCGCCGTACCGTCTTCGGTCGCACCGCCGGCTATGCCTGGCGCTGGCTCGGTCCGGTCCGCAAACGGCTGTTCCTGTCGCCGATCCTGGCCGGGGCCCTGACCATGTCGGAGACGGCGGTACTGCTGCTGGCCGCCCGGCTGCTCTTGGCCTTCGTCGACGGCGAGGACCGACTCCAGATCGGGTTCGCCGGCATCGACGACATCGGCTTCTACCAGGGCTGTGTCCTCGGGATCGGCCTGGCCGTGGCCACCGGACTCCTCCGCTACGTCGATAGTCGTTTCACCGCATCGCTGGCCCTGGTGGCGGTCCGCACCGCCCGCGGCGCCCTGTTGGAGAGCGGTTTCCACACCCCGTGGGAGCAGCATCGATCCCGGCGGTTGGGTGAACTCCAGCGCCTCCTGGCCACCAACGGCACCGCGGCCGCCACCCCGGTCGTGGTCATCGCCACCGTGTTGACCGCCGGTGCCGCCCTCACCGTGTACTTCAGCATCATCGTGGTCACCGCACCCCAGTTGCTGGTGCTGATCGTGGTGTTGGTGCTGGCCCTGGTGGCGGCCTTCGGGCCCTTGCGTCGCATGATGAAGCGGCGGGCCAAGGAGCACGCCTCGGCCATCGCCACCCTCCAGCTCGATGCCACCTCGTTCTCCGCCCTGCAGCGGGAGATCGAGCTCTACGCCGTCCAGGAGCAGTCCCTGGCCGTGCTCCAGCGTTCCAACGCCTCGCTGGCCCACGTGTTCAGCCAGCAGAAGTTCCTCCAGCGCTTCGTGTCGCCCCTCTACCAGCTCTCGCTGATGTCCAGCATCATCGTGGCCGTGGCCTTCGCTCGGGGGACCGGGCTCACGGTGGCCGGGGTCGGCACCGCGGCCCTGCTCCTCCTGCGGTCCCTGAGCTACGTCCAACAGCTCAACGGCAACGTCCAGACCGCCATCGAGGCCCTGCCTCTGTTGGGCGAGATCGACGAGTACCTGGAGGAGAGCCGGGCCTCGCGGCGCCGGTTCGGCGATCGGCCCATCGACGCCGTCCGCTCCGTCACCTTCGACCAGGTGGCCTACGCCTACGATCCCGGCCCCGACGGGGAGCCGGTGGTCAGCGGGGTCGACGTGTCCCTCGCCCCGGGCGACCGGGTGGCCATCGTCGGCGCCTCGGGCAGCGGCAAGTCGACCCTGGCCGCCATGCTCGTCCGGCTCACCGCGCCGACCGACGGTCGGCTCCTGATCAACGGCCACCCCATCGCCGAGTACGACCCGACGGCGTGGGCCGGGTCGGTGGCCTTCGTGGGCCAGGAGCCGATGTTGCTGCGGGGCACGGTGGCCGAGAACGTCCGCCTCTACCGTGACGCCACCGACGCCGAGGTCGAGCGGGCCCTGGCCACGGCCAACCTGCTGGACGAGATCCGGGCCCTGCCTCAGGGCCTCGACACCCCGGTGGGTGAGGGCCACAGTTCGCTGTCGGGCGGTCAGCGGCAACGGCTCGGCATCGCCCGGGCCCTGCTGGCCCGGCCCTCCCTCCTGGTCCTGGACGAGCCGAGTTCGGCCCTCGACGCCCGGTCCGAGCAGCACATCGAGACGGCACTGGCCAACCTCGACCCCGGCACCATCGTCGTCATCATCTCCCACCGGCCTCTCCTGCTCCACGGCTGCAACCGGCGCCTCCGGGTCGGCGATGGACGGGTGGTGGAGGAACCGATCGAGCCGGCGGCCATCACCGGCGCCCGAGCCGGCTGAAGCCGGGCCGACGCACGAAGGGACGCACCCATGCCGAACCTGCCCCCCACCGCCCTGGCCACCGGCCGCCGCCTGCGCCGAGGTCTGACCCGGACCACGATGACGGTACTGCCGTCGCGGGGTGACGGGCCGCGGGTCCTGGTGACCTCACTGCCCAAGTCGGGCACGCACCTCCTGTCGGCGGTGCTGGCCCAGTTCCCCGAGCTGGCCAAGTTCCCCGGCAACCGGATCGACCCCCCGCCCCCGTGGTCGTGGCTGCCGGGCGGGTCCGACACCGTGTCGCTCGGGATCGGCCACCCCCGACCGGTCGACCGGGCCCGGCTCCGCCGGTTCCTGGCCGCCCTCAACGCCGGGTCGTTCATCACCGGTCACACCCCCCACAGCCCGGAGCTGGCGGCCGACCTGGCCGAGCTCGACTTCCGGATCATCGCCATGGTTCGGGATCCCCGGGACGTGGTCGTGTCCAAGGTCCGCTTCGCCAACTCGCTGCCCGAGGGGCGGCTCGACCGCGAGCGACTCAAGAACGAGAGCCCCGAGCGCCAGATCGAGCTGGCCACCGAGGGCTACGCCCTGGCCGCGGGCCAGGACGCCGTCGACATCGGGGCCCGGTTGGCCAAGATCCTGGCCTGGGAGGCCGAGGGAGCCCTCGTCGTCCGCTTCGAGGACCTGGTCGGCGAGCAGGGCGGCGGTTCGGCCGAGCGCCAGACCGAGACGATCCGCGCCATCCGGGCTCACATCGGCCTGCCCGACGACGACGCCGCCGTCGAGCGCGCGGTCGAGCGCTCGTACGGTCGGTCGCCCACGTTCCGTAAGGGCCGCTCGGCCGGCTGGCGCCAGCACCTCTCCGAGGCGCAGGCCCAACGGGTGGTCGAGCTGGCCGGGGCCGACATGGCCCGCCTGGGGTACCTCGACGAGAGCTAGCCGGCCCGTTCGGCCACGTCCCGGCGGACGCGGTCGACCTGGCGGGCCACCCGGCCGTAGGTGGTGGCCGCCGTACCCGCCGCAAGCCAGGCCCGGCGCCGGGCCGGGCTGACGTCCGGGTCGATGTGGTAGCCCAGCTCGGTCAGGAGGGGGCCGGCGGCCGCGTTGACCAGGACCTGGAGTCGCTCCGGACGATCGCGCTCACCCCGACGGAACCCGGATGGCTCGGGGAACGGGCCGTCGAAATGGCGGGCCGCCTGGCCGCCGAGATGGAGGGAGTCGGTGGCGGCCAGAGCCGCCTCGGCCGTCGAACGGTCGGCGTCGAGGCCCATGAATCGGAACACGTCGGTCAGCCGGGCCTCGGGTTCGGCCACCAGATCCTCGTAGCGGAGCTCGAAGTACCGGTCCCCGAAGGCGGCGGCATCGCGGGCCGAGGTGACGGCGGCCGCCCACTTCCGGGCCGCCGTCATCACGTCGGTCGGGGCCCAGTCGGCGGCCCACCCGCGACCGGCGGCCAGGGTCGAGCCGACGACGTCGTAGCCGTCGCGCACGATGTGGACGTAGCGGACCTCGGGCCCCAGGAGTTGTTCGATCTCGGCCACGTGGGCGCTGTGGGACGGGGTCTTCTCCACGATGACCTCGGCCGTCGGGTCGTCGTCGGCCACGGCGTCGAACACGGAGGTGACGAGGCCCCGGAGCCCGTCGAGCAGTTGCTCCTCGGTCACCAGGAAGGGCAGGCCGATGGCGATGTGGGGCGGTTGGTTGTCCGTCCGCCACCGTTCGGCCACGTCGGCCATGGTCCGCTCATGGTCACGCCAGGTCTGCAACAGCGGGGTCACGTAGGCGTTCATGAGGTGCGACTCGTAGGTGGCGGCCACCCGGGGATCGCCCCCCAGGGCCCTCGACAGCCAGGTGGTGCCGCTCCGGGCGGCCCCGATCACGAACACGATGGGAAGGCGCGGCCGCGGCGACGGGGCCCGATCACGGTCCCCGGGGATGGGGGTGGTGTCGGCGGACGGGGCGGGGTCGGGTGTCGCGTCGGACATGGGTTCGGCCATCGCTTCTCGGTCGTCGGCGGTCGGGGGGAGTTGAGCGGTCACCAGGTGACCGGACGGCCGAGGAGGCGGGCAACCTCGGCCCGGTCCTCGGTCGCCCGATGCTCGAGGTCGGCCAGGCGGTCGGCCGGCAGCGGTTCGGTCGGCTGGTGGTTGACCTGCCGGAGCCAGGCTCCGGCCCGCCGGGTCATCGACGTCGGAGCCAGCTCCAGCACCCGCCGGACGGGCCCGCCCGGGCGCCGGACGGCGTCGACCAGGCGACTCCGGGGCACGTAGGCCTGCTTGGCCCGGAACGTCGTGTCGGGTTCGAAGGCGTCGTTGACGCCGAGGTGGCGGCAGACCCGCTGCACCGTTCCCCGGGGGTCGGCGTCGAGTTCCGGTTGGCCGATGACGAGCAGCTGCTCCCGATCGAAGACGTCGAGGTAGCGGGCCAACTGGGGGGCGTAGCGGCCGACGGCCGTGTAGTGCCAGTCGAAGCCCCAGCCGGCCTCGATCCGCTCCTGCTCGGCGTCGAGGGCATCGACCAGCGGCAGAGGCTCCAGGCCGGCTCCGCGGTTCATGCCGTAGTGGGAGCGGAGCCGGGCCACCGGGTCCCGGAGCAATACGATCAGCCGGGCGTCGGGTCGGGCCTCGGCCAGGCGCCCGGCCACCTCCGGCAGGTACAGGTGGCGGACCGAGGCGTCGCCATAGCGCTGGTCGGGTCCGGCGTCGGCGTAGAGGGCCAGGTAGTCGGCCTCGGTCGTCACCGTCTCACCGTGGAGTCGGGCCCGCAGCTCGTCGGCCGGCGCCGGGCCGACGACATTGGGGCCGCCGTCCAGGGCGGCGAAGTAGTTGGGCTCCTTGACCGCGGCGGTGAACAGCTCGGGATGGGGGCGCAGGTAGTCCCACAGCGAGGTGGTGCCGCACTTGGCCGCACCCAGGAGGTAGAAGTCGGGGAAGCGGGTCATGACCGGTGGGTGGCCAGAGGCGGCAGGTCGCGGCGGATGCCGAGCGAGCCCCGCAACCCGTCGACGAGGCCTCGACCGACCAGGCCCAGACTCCGGACCGGGTCGGGACCGCGTACCGCGCCCTTGACCGAGGCGCCGACGGCCCGGCCCAGGCGGTAGAACCGCCGGCCCCGGCCCCGCTGGATGCGGAGGCGGAAGTAGGTGGCGTTGCGGACCTCGTAGTAGTACTTCCACCCCGGCTTGGGGCCCCGCCGCCGGTCCTGATGGTGCAGGACCTCGGCCTCGGCGATGCGGACCGAGCGGAATCCGGCTTCGGGCAACCGCCAGTGGAGGTACTCGGTGTCCTCCATCCACCAGAAGAACTCGGGCCGGGGCCCGCCCAGGGCCTCGACCGTGCTTCGCCGGACCAGGAACCCGCACCAGGCCGGGTAGTCGGTGGCCCGGCCCAGGGCGGTGTTGATCCAGGTCGGGTAGACGGGGTCGACGTCGTCCGCGGCTTCGTGGGCGGCGGCCAGGAGGGCGGCCAGGGCCCCCGGTCGGGCCTCGCAGTCGTCGTCCATGACCCAGGCCCGCTCGTGGTCGGAGTGGGCGAACCAGGCCAAGCCGGCGGCATGACCCCCGGCGGGACCGGTGTTCTCGTCCAGCCGGAGCACGTCGACCGGAACCGACAGACCGAGGGGCTCGATCACGTCGGCCGCGGGCTGGAGCGAGTCGTTGTCGACCACCACCAGCCGGTCCGGCTGGGGCACCTGGGCGTCGATGGCCCGGACGCAGCGGGTCAGTTCCTCGGGGGCGTTGAAGGTCAGGACCAGGGCGGCCACGCCGGTGCCGGTCATGGGGCGAAGGTGGGCCACAGACCGAGGTCGAGATCCGGCATCAGCTCCCGAAGGCGGGGACCGTCGGCCTGGTAGAGGCGCCGGAGGTCGGTGAGCAGGTGTTCGGGCAGTTCGACCTTGGCCACCCGGGTGGTGTTGACCTCCGACGACATGTCCCCGGGGACGTGGTCGGGGTCGAGCCCCAGGAACTCGAAGGTTCGCCGGGCCGCCGGGAGCGGGTCGGCCCGCACCGCCTCGTACTGGAGGAGCAGGATCTGTTCCCGGGGGAAGAACCGCAGGAGGCGATCCACCTGCCGGGCATAGCAGCCCCGCTCGATGGCGTCGAGGGCCAGGCGGCTGTCCAGGTCCTGGTCCCGGGCGGCGTAGTGGGTCATCCCCGAGCGGTAGCGCTCGATCGGGTCGCGCAGCAGGACCAGGATCCTGGCCCCGGGTGCGGCCTGGGCCAGGAGAGCCGGGACCCACGGCTGATGCAGGTACTGGGGGGTCCACTCGCCGGTGATGGCGCCCTCGGGCCGGGGGAACCAGCGGTGATAGCGGTCGACGTCGGCCGGGCCGAAGGGCTGGTCCCAGTAGGGGCTGAAGAAGTGGCGCTCCTTGTGGGCGCCGACGACGTCGTGCACGCCGGGATGGGAGGCGATGATCTCGTACCACCAGGAGGTTCCGGCCTTCTGGGTCCCGACCCCGACGAAGTCGGGGGGTCCGATGCGATGCCCGGCCGGCGTCTCGGGGGGATCGAGCACCACCCCGGGGTCCCAGGGTCGGGGTGTGCCCATGCGCCGGCGGAGCAGGGCGAGCACGTCGTTGGGGAGGCGTTTGCGGGTCTCCCGCTTGATTCGGGCCAGCGGGGTCCGGATGGCCGATCGGGTCGTCGAGGTCATGGCATCACACCGCCGAGGGTCGTCGATCGAGACGGCGGGCCCGGAGGTGGCGGGCCCGGCGGGCCCCCAGACCGAGCCGGGCCGCCCGGAGTCGGTAGAGCAGGGTTGCCCACAGGCGCCGGACCTGGCCGGTCGGGCCCAGGCCGTCGCTGGACCGCTGGTAGCCATGACGGGCCAGGGTGTCGGCCGCCAGTTCCTCCAGCACGGCCACCAGATCGGGGTCCAGGGCCGTCCAGTCGCGACGCTCGGCCCGGGGCGCCTGCCTCACGCCCTCCAGGTGGGCGGTGCGGGCCATGGGGGCCAGCAGCTCGTCGGCCCGCTGGGGGTAGTCGAGCATGGCCTGGTCGAAGGGGAGGCCCAGGTGATCGCAGATGGCGGTGAGCACTGCGGTCGGCTCGGCCACCAGGTCCTCGTAGCGGACGGTCAGGACCTCGTCGCCGCGGTCGCGGGCGTAGTCGTCGATGGCGTCCACGTGGCGCCGCCACTCCTGGATTGCGCCGTCGAGACGATCGGGCCCGAAGTCCATCGAGGCCAGCGACTGGGCCACGTTGCGGCCGTCGCGCACCAGGTGGATGAACCGGGCCCCGGGGAACGATGCCGCGATCAGCTCGATGTTCGGCCCCTGGAACGGCGTCTTGTCCACCGCTCGTCGCTTGCCCGCCCGATGGGCGTAGGCCTCGTAGGCGGCAGCGAGGGCGGCGGGCACGTCGTCGGCGGCGGCGAAGGCTTCGTGGTCGGCCAGGTCCGAGACGGGGAGTTGCCACTCGCGGAACGAGGGGGCGGCGGCCAGCTCGGTCTCGAGCGCCGCCCGGTCGAGGGTGCCGCCCGGTTCGAACACCTCCCGCTGCTTCAACAGCGCCACCACGAAGTACGACTCCGGGGGAACCGCCAGCTCCGGGTGGGCGTCGAGCATGGCCCGCAACAGGGTCGTTCCCGACCGCCCGCAACCGGTGATGAAGGCCGGTACGGTCTTCGCTCCGCCCGTCACGCCTGCTCCCTCCGAGCGCCCTCCGTCGACCCCGTCACCCTACCGACGGGCCGCCGGGCCCCGGTACGGCGATGTTGCTCATCGGCCACCTGTCGCCATGGGTCGACAGGCAGGGTCCCATCGATCCATCGCCATCGCCATCGCCATCGCCATCGCCATCGCCATCGCCATCGCCATCGCCATCGCCATCGCCATCGCCATCGCCGTCTCGCCGTCGCCGGTCAGTGGACGCCGATCCGACGGCGTCCGGTTCAGCCGCCGTTGGGTCCGGCGGTGTGGTTTTGGGTGATTTGGGTGGGGGTGAGGGCTTGGTCGTAGATGGCGATGAGGTCGAGGGTGCCGAGCCAGGGGCGGGAGCCTCCGGCTTCGTTGGCGAGGTGGAGGGGGTAGGTGGTGTTCCAGTTGGTGGTGTCGCCGGTGGTGGTGTCGGTGGTGGTGGGGGTGCCGTTGAGGTAGATGGTGACGTCGCCGGTGGTGGTGCGGGTGTAGACGATGTGGGTGAGGGCGAGGGTGGCGGTGCCGGGGTCGGTGGCGGTTGAGGGGGTGCCGTTGTTGTTGGTGTTGGTGGTGCGGAGGCGGATGTCGTAGCGGTCGCCGGGTTTGGAGCCGGTGCCGCCTTGGCCGAGGGTGGCGTTGCGGCGGTTGCTGGATGAGGAGAGGGTGGTGATGCGGGCGGGGCCGGATTGGGTGAGGTTGGTGGGGGTGATCCAGGCCTCGATGGTGAGTTCGTTGCTGGTTTCGATGGCGGTGTTGATCTTGGTGGCGGCGGTGGGGCTGGAGATGATGGTGGGGGTGTTGATGGTGAGGGCGCCGGGGGTCCAGGTGGTGTTGGCGGGGTCGGCGATGGTGAGGTTGAGGGGGGTGCCGTTGCCGGAGGTGTCGGTGACGGTGGTGCCGGTGCCTTCATCGAAGGTGTAGAGCGCGACCAACCCCTGCGTCACCCGGGCTGAGGGTTCGGTGACGGTGATGGTGAGGGGTTGGGTGGTGGTTTGGTTGGGGGTGCCGTTGTCGGTGGCTTCGATGGTGGCGGGGTGGGTGCCGGTGGTGCCGGTGGGGGGTGTGAGGGTGAGGGTGGCGGTGCCGTTGGTGTTGTCGGTGAGGGTGGCCCAGGTGGGGGCGCCGGGGGCGAGGGTGATGGTGATGGTGTCGCCCTCGGGGTCGGTGACCGTGACCGGGATGTCGGTGGTGGTGTCTTCGGTGACGGTGGGGTTGGTCACCGGGGTGATGACGGGGGCGTCGTTGGCGCCGGTGATGGTGATGGTGACGGTTGCGGTGTCGGTGCCGCCGTTGCCGTCGGTGATGGTGTAGGTGAACGAGTCGGTGTCGGTGGCGGCGTCACCCAACGACTGGAAGGCGTTGTTGGGGTCGTAGGTGAAGGCGCCCGTCGCCTGGACGGTGACGGTGGCGCCCGAGGCCAGGGCCACGGGGGCGCCGACCACGCCGGCCACACCGTTCACGGCCGAGACGGTCAACGGGTCACCATCAGGATCGGTATCAGGACCGTTCCCGTTGCTGGCCAACACATCCCCGGCCAGGACCGAGTCCTCACCCGTACCAACCGCATCATCCACCGCAACCGGCGGAGAACCCACCGGGGGTGGGGGGTTGGTGCCGGGGTTGGGTCCGGCGGTGTGGTTTTGGGTGATTTGGGTGGGGGTGAGGGCTTGGTCGTAGATGGCGATGAGGTCGAGGGTGCCGAGCCAGGGGCGGGAGCCTCCGGCTTCGTTGGCGAGGTGGAGGGGGTAGGTGGTGTTCCAGTTGGTGGTGTCGCCGGTGGTGGTGTCGGTGGTGGTGGGGGTGCCGTTGAGGTAGATGGTGACGTCGCCGGTGGTGGTGCGGGTGTAGACGATGTGGGTGAGGGCGAGGGTGGCGGTGCCGGGGTCGGTGGCGGTTGAGGGGGTGCCGTTGTTGTTGGTGTTGGTGGTGCGGAGGCGGATGTCGTAGCGGTCGCCGGGTTTGGAGCCGGTGCCGCCTTGGCCGAGGGTGGCGTTGCGGCGGTTGCTGGATGAGGAGAGGGTGGTGATGCGGGCGGGGCCGGATTGGGTGAGGTTGGTGGGGGTGATCCAGGCCTCGATGGTGAGTTCGTTGCTGGTTTCGATGGCGGTGTTGATCTTGGTGGCGGCGGTGGGGCTGGAGATGATGGTGGGGGTGTTGATGGTGAGGGCGCCGGGGGTCCAGGTGGTGTTGGCGGGGTCGGCGATGGTGAGGTTGAGGGGGGTGCCGTTGCCGGAGGTGTCGGTGACGGTGGTGCCGGTGCCTTCATCGAAGGTGTAGAGCGCGACCAACCCCTGCGTCACCCGGGCTGAGGGTTCGGTGACGGTGATGGTGAGGGGTTGGGTGGTGGTTTGGTTGGGGGTGCCGTTGTCGGTGGCTTCGATGGTGGCGGGGTGGGTGCCGGTGGTGCCGGTGGGGGGTGTGAGGGTGAGGGTGGCGGTGCCGTTGGTGTTGTCGGTGAGGGTGGCCCAGGTGGGGGCGCCGGGGGCGAGGGTGATGGTGATGGTGTCGCCCTCGGGGTCGGTGACCGTGACCGGGATGTCGGTGGTGGTGTCTTCGGTGACGGTGGGGTTGGTCACCGGGGTGATGACGGGGGCGTCGTTGGCGCCGGTGATGGTGATGGTGACGGTTGCGGTGTCGGTGCCGCCGTTGCCGTCGGTGATGGTGTAGGTGAACGAGTCGGTGTCGGTGGCGGCGTCACCCAACGACTGGAAGGCGTTGTTGGGGTCGTAGGTGAAGGCGCCCGTCGCCTGGACGGTGACGGTGGCGCCCGAGGCCAGGGCCACGGGGGCGCCGACCACGCCGGCCACACCGTTCACGGCCGAGACGGTCAACGGGTCACCATCAGGATCGGTATCAGGACCGTTCCCGTTGCTGGCCAACACATCCCCGGCCAGGACCGAGTCCTCACCCGTACCAACCGCATCATCCACCGCAACCGGCGGAGAACCCACCGGTTCGGTGACGGTGATGGTGAGGGGTTGGGTGGTGGTTTGGTTGGGGGTGCCGTTGTCGGTGGCTTCGATGGTGGCGGGGTGGGTGCCGGTGGTGCCGGTGGGGGGTGTGAGGGTGAGGGTGGCGGTGCCGTTGGTGTTGTCGGTGAGGGTGGCCCAGGTGGGGGCGCCGGGGGCGAGGGTGATGGTGATGGTGTCGCCCTCGGGGTCGGTGACCGTGACCGGGATGTCGAGCGAGTCCTCGGCTGTCACCGTCGGGTCGGCGACCGGAGCGATGACGGGGGCGTCGTTCACCCCGTTCACCGTGATGGTGACGGTTGCGGTGTCGGTGCCGCCGTTGCCGTCGGTGATGGTGTAGGTGAACGAGTCGGTGTCGGTGGCGCCGCCGCCCAGGGTCTGGAAGACCGAGCCTGGATCGTAGGTCACGGCGCCCGTCGCCTGGACGGTGACGGTGGCGCCCGAGGCCAGTTCGGTCGGGACGCCGACGGCGCCCGAGTCGCCGTCGAGCGCGGTGACGGTCAAGGGGTCACCATCGGGATCGGTGTCGGGACCGCTGCCGTTGTCACCCAGAACGTTGGCCACCACGGTGGTGTCCTCATCGGTGGCGAGGGCGTCGTCCACGGCATCCGGGGGTGAGCCGACGGGTGGAGGGTTGGTGCCGGGGTTGGGTCCGGCGGTGTGGTTTTGGGTGATTTGGGTGGGGGTGAGGGCTTGGTCGTAGATGGCGATGAGGTCGAGGGTGCCGAGCCAGGGGCGGGAGCCTCCGGCTTCGTTGGCGAGGTGGAGGGGGTAGGTGGTGTTCCAGTTGGTGGTGTCGCCGGTGGTGGTGTCGGTGGTGGTGGGGGTGCCGTTGAGGTAGATGGTGACGTCGCCGGTGGTGGTGCGGGTGTAGACGATGTGGGTGAGGGCGAGGGTGGCGGTGCCGGGGTCGGTGGCGGTTGAGGGGGTGCCGTTGTTGTTGGTGTTGGTGGTGCGGAGGCGGATGTCGTAGCGGTCGCCGGGTTTGGAGCCGGTGCCGCCTTGGCCGAGGGTGGCGTTGCGGCGGTTGCTGGATGAGGAGAGGGTGGTGATGCGGGCGGGGCCGGATTGGGTGAGGTTGGTGGGGGTGATCCAGGCCTCGATGGTGAGTTCGTTGCTGGTTTCGATGGCGGTGTTGATCTTGGTGGCGGCGGTGGGGCTGGAGATGATGGTGGGGGTGTTGATGGTGAGGGCGCCGGGGGTCCAGGTCGTGTTGGCGGGGTCGGCGATGGTGAGGTTGAGGGGGGTGCCGTTGCCGGAGGTGTCGGTGACGGTGGTGCCGGTGCCTTCATCGAAGGTGTAGAGCGCGACCAACCCCTGCGTCACCCGGGGCACGGCACCGAGGTCGGAGTACTGGGCGGTGTAGGTGGCGTCGGTCGAGGGCACCACGACGCTGATCTCGTTCGTGGTCTCGCCGGTCGACCAGGCGTCGAACTGCCAGAGGTTGCCCCCGACCACGGGAGCGTCGGCCGCCTCGACGTCGTGCTCGAAGCCGATCAGGGTGTCGAGTACCACGGGGGCCGTGAGGGGCACCTGGTCGATGAGGACGGTGCCGCCCCCGCCGGTGATGTCGGTGTCGATGGTGACGTCGACCTTCTCGGGGAAGGCGGTGATGACGTCGGACCCGGTGAGGCCGTCGGCGTCGGTCACCGTGGCGTGGATCCGGAAACTGGTGGTGCCGGTGAAGTCGTGGCCGTCACTGGGGACGGGCAGGTCGACACAGGACGAGCCGGTCGGGGCGCAGGCGTAGCCCGGGGCCTCCGACAGCACGGGGTGGACGTGGTCGTCGTGGACGAAGCCGATGGTCCAGGTGAAGTCGTTGACGTCGATGGGGCCGTCGTCGGTGGCGCTGGCCCGGATGGTGAGCACGTCGCCGGCCTGGAACGTGGTCCCGTCGACGGGGTCGTCGATGGTCACCACCGGCGGAGAGCCGACCTCGATCGGCACCTCGGGCGACACGGTGGTGGCGGTGGCGTCGGACACGAACAGCACGGCGGTGAAGGTGCCGGTGCTGGTGTAGGTGTGGCTCGGGTCCTCCTGGGTGCTGGTCGTCCCGTCGCCGAAGTCCCACAGGTAGGTGATCGGGTCGCCGTCGGGGTCGGAGGCCGTGGCGTTGAACTGGACCGTGACCGGGGCCGACGAACTGGAGGTCGGGGTGGCGGTGGCCTCGGTGATCACGGGCGGCTGGTTGGTGTTGGTCGACACGATCCGATGCAGTTCGCCGCTACCCACGTACCACAGCTCGCCGTCGATGCCCTCGGCCATGGCCAGCGGCTTGTCCAGGTCATCGGTGCCGGAGAACGGGAACCCGCCGACCGGGACCGCCGGGTCGAGATCGCCGTTGGCGTCGACCTTGACGTAGCGGAGCCAGCCCTCGACGAAATCGAACAGGAAGACGCCTTCGAAGTAGGTGTTGGGGAAGGCGTTGCCCCGGTAGACGGGGCCCAGCATCATGGCGCGGCTGTCGGGATGCTGGATCGAGAACACGGGGGCCGAGTAGTTGGCCGGCGGCGGCCCGTCGCAGTCGGGGCCCTCGCACATGGGCCAGCCGAAGTTGGCCCCGGCATCGGCCGGGGTGACCATGTGCAGGTCCTCGTGGGAGGCGTTGACCCCCGACTGCACGTTGCCGCCGACTTCGGAGATGAAGAACCGGTTGCCGGGAAGGTCCCACTCGGCCCGGAACGGGTTGCGCAGACCCAGGGCCCAGATCTCGTCCAGATTGCCGCCCGGTCCGTCGATGAAGGGGTTGTCGACCGGGATCATGTGCGGGTTGTGGGCCCCGCGAACCCAGGGTCCGACCAGGTCGGCCCCGGCCGGGTTGAGGCGCAGCACCTTGCCCGCGGCCAGGGTCAGATCCTGGGCGTCGTTGGGCTGGTCCTTCTTGTCGCCGATGACGAGGTAGAGGTTGTCGTCGGGGCCGAAGCTGAGGCCACCGCCCCAATGGTCGGAGATGAGCTGGTTCGAGGTCGGGACCTCGTCCTCCCAGATGATGACCTCAGAGGCGACCGAGGCGGTGTCGCCGGTGGCGGTGAAGCGCGACAGTCGGGCCCGGTCGGTGACGGTGTTGTGGTAGTAGATGTAGAAGTACCCGTTGGTGGCGAAGGCGGGGTCCAGGACCATGTTGGTCAGGCCCTTCTCGCCGTTGGTGTCGACGTCGGGCAGGTTGATCAACCGGCTACGGGTGACGGGGTTGACCGTGGGGTCGACCAGTTCGACGCTCCCGTTGCGCTCGGCCACGAACACGCGGCCGTCGTCGAGTGGAATCACGGCCGTCGACTGCTCGATCCCGGCGCTGATGACCAGTTGGTCGTTGAATCCCGAAGGAAGGCCGGCGTCCACCGGTGTGGTCGATCCCGGGCCCACGGCGGTCAATGCCGTCGCCACCAGACTCGCCACCAGGAACACGACCAGTCGACCGTCCGCCCAGATGCTCCGCATTGTTCCCTCCGCCTCAATCCCCCGGGTCGCCTCGCCGGGTCCGGATCTCACCGGGGTCCATGTTTGCAGGTGTCGGTAACCGCGCCTAGGGCGGAGGCACCGGGCCGGGTGGGCAACTCTGCCCGGTCGTGAGCGGCCGGCGGTCGAGGACGGCTATGACCCCAGCGGTGGCCCCCAGGGTGGCCGCGGTCAGGGCCAGCGCGGCCCCGATCGATTCCGTGGTGCCGACCACTCGGCCACCGATGACCACCAACCCCAGCACCGCTGGTCCCCCCACCAACGCCGCCGGCCCGCCGCTGCGGTCGAACCCGGAACGCCACCACCGCCCCCGGCCCCAGCGGCCCCAGACCGCGGGCGCCACCGCCTGGGCCAGGCCCAGGCTCAGGGCCAGCAGGGTCGTGGTCCGAGTCGCCCCGTCGACGGCGACCACCCAGGCCAGTCCGGTCAGGAGGAGCGCACCCCCGGGCGGCTGGAGCCGAACCGACGGCGTGATGAATCCGGCCGCCGCCATCACGGCCGTCGGCGCCACCGCCGCCACCAGCAGGTCGGTCTCGGGGGTGTAGATGAAGGCGGCCAGCACGACGGCGGCCACCAGGACGCCGCCCACGGCGTGGCCACCGGTCCCGGTCCGATCGGGCCCGGCCCTCCAGGGGCCCCAGACGATCCACACCAGCACCAGGGTCGATCCGGCGGCGGCCACGAACGCCGGTAGATGCTCGTCGAGGGGGAGCGAACGGTAGCGTCCGGGAGCGACCTGGGACACTGCAGCCCCCGCCGCCCACGCCCCGACCACGGCGGCCACGGTCGCCACCCCCGCCAGGGTGCGGGCCCCCGGCCCCGACCATCGGCCGAGCAGTGGGCCCAGGACGGCAAAAAGCACGAGGGCGGTGGTGAACGAGACCCACAGGGGGGCTCCCGTCACCACCGCCCACATGATCGATCCGATCCCGGCTACCGGGTTCGGGGCCGACCGGGGAGGTCGAACCCGATCACGGTGTTTCGGTGAAGGAGGATCCGTTGAAGTTCTCGGCCACGATCACCGTCTTGGACGGCGAGCCCTTCTCGTAGGCGAAGTTGGTGACGCCGTCGCCCACGTTCCAGTTCCGCAGCACGTAGTACGACTCGCGCCGGCCCTTCTCCTCGTACACGGCGGCCCGGGTCACGCCCTCGACCGACACGTTCTCCAGCAGGGTCGGCCCGTCGGCGCCCTTGGCCGCGATCTTGTGCGACAGGCTGCGGAGGCCGTCGGTGGTGATGCCCCGGCCATCGATGCGGACGTCGCGGAAGAACAGGATCGGGGCCTGCTCGCCCTTGTCGGTCCAGCGGCGGCGGACCGAGTTGGTCCGCCGGGTGACGGCGTGGCAGCCGATACCGGCCAGCCGGTTGGCCACCAGGGTCAGGCGGGAGTAGGCGTAGAAGTTCGAGTAGGCGCCGTGCTCGATGCCGTAGCTCGAGCAGTGGTAGGCGGTGAAGTCGTCGATCGGGTGGATCTCTTCGTCGTTCTGCCAACCGAGGACGCCCGAGCCACCGATGTTGTGGGCCAGGTTGTTGCGGAAGTTCCAGATGCCGTGGCCGTGCTCGGTCCAGTGGAAGCCGGAGTTGGCACTGTTGTTGTTGGTCACCCGGTCCTCGTAGACGCCTACGGCGACCGAGTCGATCAGGGTGTTGCTGCCCGGGTTGCCGGCCGACAGGTTGAACCCGGCCATGCGGTAGCCGTTCTCCGACCCCGGCGGGGCGTAGACCTTGGAGGCCACGCACCGGACCCACAGCGAGTCGTGGGTCTTGGGGTCCTCGCCCGTCGGGTTGTGGCGGCCCGGCTGATCCCACCAGAAGGCGGTGCCGTGGATGTCGTGGGCCACGCAACCGTCGAGGGTGACACCGTGCGACTCGTGGGGCACGTAGGCCCGGTTCCCGGATCGGGTGACCAGGCAGTTCTTGACCACGCTGCCCCGCACGCCGTCACCGCAGTGGTGGAAGTGCAGCGGGTAGCGGCCGACCACGCCGGCGGTGCGGGCCCGACCGTTGTTGGACCGGCCCACCACCTGGCGGGGGCCCATCAGGTCGAGCTGCACGTCGCTCATGTTCTGGGCGTGGTGGCAGTGGACGAAGATGACGTGGGGCTTGCCGTCCTCGGTGCCCGACACGATCACGTTCTTGGTCAGGTTGAGGACCTCGGCCCCGTAGGTCCGGGAGGCACCGTCCCACTGCACGAACGAGATCTGCGGGTGGTCGTGGTCCAGGCCGGAATCGACGGTGATGACGTTGCCCGAGATGGCCGAGATCGTCCGCTCGTCGTAGGTCTGGGCGCTGTCGGAGTCCTGGTGGAACTTGCCGTTGTCGGGTGAGGGGGCACCGGTGGGGGCGATGGCGATCCGGTCGCCGACCTGCCAGCCGGAGGCGTCCTCGACGGTGACCTGGGTGCCGCCGGCGACCAATGACTCGGTGGCCCGGGTCCAGGGGTTGCGGGGCGTGCCGTTGGCCCGGAACAGGCCGTGGGTGATGACCCAGAGGCCGACGTCGGAGTCGATCACCGACATCCCACCGCCCTTGAACTTCGACTCGTCGACCGAGTCGAAGTGGAGCCGGTGGGTGACGGCGGCCGACGACGGCTGCATCACCAGTTCGCCCTCGACCACGACGTTGCCGGCCGAGGTGAGGGTCAGGGACGTGTCGGGGTCCATGATCAGCCGGCCGGTGGCGGTCAGCGTCAGGGTGTTGACCTTGGCGTCGATGTCGAGCAGGACCTGATCGTCGATGACGACGTCGCCCTCCTCGGCCGAGAACCGCTCCGACCACGAGTTGGTCGGGGTGGGCAGGCCGGGCCTCGTCGTCGTGGTGCTCGACGGCGGCAGCTGGGTGGTCGACGACGTCGTCGATCCCGGTCCCGTGGTCGGGGTCGGGCAGTGGTCGTCGGCGAAGGCGACGCTGCTGCCCGCGGTGTACGCCACCGCCGAGCCGATGCCGAGGCCACCGAGGCCGATCAGCAACTCCCGGCGGGAGATGACACGGGCTGCCTTGGACCGCGATGGTCCTTCGTCGTCGCCCCAATCGGCGTCGTAGCCCGCAAGCTCGTTGTTCATGAGTCGACTCCTGTCAACGGTTCAGAACCCGCGCTGAACAGGCGAAGCGAACACCCCAAAGGGGCAAACCCGATTTGTGCCAACCGAAACACGGTGCAGCACCCTCCGCCTATCCGTTTGTGCCCCGGCGACACACTACCCGGGCCCGGTGGCATTGGCGAGGGGCGATGAGCGAAATTGTGAAGGTCTCATGACGGGCCCGAGGCTGGATCGCCCGCCGCTCGCCCTGATGGGGTGACCGAGACGACGCTCAGGTTACGAACCGGGGACGGGGACCTGACGGCGAGGCGGGGCGCCGGCCGGCGGGCCCGTTGCCGGCGGCGGCCCCGGCACCCTCGGCGGCTTCGCCACGGGCATCGTCTGGTGCATCGTCTTCGGCATCGGACCCGTCGTCCTGGCGCCGGTACAGGTCGTAGCGGGTCCGGAGTCGGGATTCGAACGGGATGCAGAGGGTGGCCACGGCGATGGGGAACAACTGGGTTCGCTGCCGGGCCAGGATGCCGAAGTTGCCGATGGCGGAGAAGGCGAAGCAGAAGACCAGGACGTAGGTGGCCACGAAGCCCAGGTACGGCCGGGTGATCACGCTGACCGGGAGCCGGAACAGGCGGGGCAGGTTCCAGACGAACATGATCAGCAGGATCGTGCCCTCGAGCGAGGTGAACAGGGCGGCGAAGCTGCCGGCCTCGAACGGGAAGGGTCGGAACAGCACGGTGACCAGGGCCCACGGGATCCCGGCCGGCGACGTCGGTTGGGCCCCCTCGAACTGGGAACCACCCTGGGTGCTGCGACTCGACGCCTTCTCGAAGGCGGCGTTGGCGTCGAGACCCTCCTCCAGGCCGAAGAACCCCTGGAGCTGCTGCAGGACCAGACCGGCCGTGATCGACAGGACCAGAAGGCCCACGATCTTGCGCCCGGCGCCCCCCGCGCCCCCCGAACTCCGGCGCAGGACGAAGGCGGCGCCCAGCCCGACGAGGTAGATGGCACTCACATGGGGTCGGACGACCGTCATCCCCGCAACCGCGGCCAGGATCAGGGGATAGGCGAGACGGCTACCGGTCAGCAGCCGGGCCAGTCCGTAGGCACCCAGGCCGAGCATCGTCGTCATCCACGCCTCCTTGCCCACGCTCGAGGGCCAGAACAGGGTGGAGGGGAGGAAGAACACCAGTACGGCGTAGCGGCGGCGGAGGCCGTCGGGCACGGCGATGGCGAAGGCCCGGTAGAAGAGGAAGAGCCCCCAGAACGACATGAACGAGAAGAGGGCGAAACCGGCGAGCCGTGAGTCGCCGATGAACGTGTAGACGATCGACAACAGCAATCGGATGAACTCGGTGCCGATGATGTCGGGAATCGACCGCTCGAACGCCGGGCCGCCGAACACGAAGTTCCGGAACTCGGCCGACACCGCAACCGCGTTGTTGTGGTAGACGATGGAGTCACCTCGCCCCAGCACGAACTCGTTCGTGGCGAAGCGGACGTAGCTGAACACCAGCTTGGCCCCGAACCCGATCATCACCAGGTTGCGGATCCAGGGGTCGGATTCGACGCGGGTCAGGTGGCGGTGGAGGAATGGTGCGGCGATGGCGAAGGGCACCGGTCCGATCACCAGGCCGCCCCAGATCTGGAACGTGGTGAACTGGACGAAGGTCATCACCGCAGCCAGATAGCCCACGGCGAGCAGGAACCCCAGGACCATGGCCGTTCGGTAGTGATCGATCCCGTCTCGCCGGGGGGAGCGGGGTTGGGCCAGGCTGACGCCGGACGTCATCACGGGGAGGCGGTGTCCAGGATGTCGTCGTAGAGCTCCTGGAGTCGGCGGGTGGAGGTGCGGAGATCGAGCCCCTGGGCCGTGTCCCGGGCGGCGTCACCGCAGCGGCGGGCCAGGGCCGGGTCGGCCTCCATGCGGCCGATGGCGGCGGCCAGGGCTTCGTGGTCACCGGTTGGAACCAGGAGGCCGTTGACCCCGTCGTCCACGACCTCGGGGATGCCGCCGGCGGTGGTGGCCACACAGGGCAGGCCGGTGGCCATGGCTTCGACCAGGGCGATGGGGAACCCCTCGAACTGGGAGCTGAGGCAGAACACGTCGAGCAGCGGGAGCAATTCGAACACGTCATCCCGGGAGCCGAGGAAGGTGACCCGATCGGCGAGACCGAGCTGGTCGACCTGGGCCCGCAGTTCCTCCTCCAGCGGGCCCAGACCGATGAGGACCAGGTGGGCCTTGGCCAGGGTGTCGGTGGCCAGGGCGCGGAGAAGGTTGGCGTGGTCCTTCTTGGGGGTGAAGTTGCCGACCTTGCCGATCAGGAACCGGTCGGTTGGCAGGTCGAGCGACCGGCGGCGGTCCAGTCGCTCCGCCTCACCGTAGGACTGCACCGATCCGAGCACGGTGCCGTGGTGGACGGTCTCGACCGGGGGAACCGTCGTCCCCGGAAGGGCGACCGGGCGAATGGTGGCGGCCACGGTGTCCGAGACGGCGACGGCCACCGCGTTGGCGCTGTAGGTGAGGGAGTTGGCCCACCGGGTCGGCAGTCGGTAGCGGTCCCACATGTTGTGCTCGGTGTGGACCAGGGCTGGACCGGAGCCCGGTACCGCTGCCGCCAGCAGGCGGGCGGCCGCCCCCGGGACCGGTGCGTGGGAATGGACCACGTCGTACCGCTCCCGGCGCAGGAGGGCGCCGAGGCGGGCGATCCAGCGGGGATCGGCGCGACCAGAACCGAGGCAGAACACCCGGGCCCCGAGTTCCTCGAGCGGCCGATGGTGGTTGTCCTTCCATGGGAGCACGTAGGCCACGTCGACCCGGTAGGCCTCGGGGTCGACGAGCGGGTACATGTCCACGAGCAGTCGCTCGACCCCGCCGCGGCCCAGGCCCTTGGTCAGCCACAGGCAGCGGCGCGCCGTGTCCCCGGTCTCGTTCATGATCCCGGTCCTCAGCCGTTCGGGCCCCGCCCGGCGTCACCGGGCTTGGCGTCGTCCTCGTCGGCGAGGCCGTCGTCCAACTGGCGCATGAGGTCAGCGTCGGCAGTCGGCTGCGCCTTGTCGTCGCCGACGGGCTTCGGGTTGGCCGTCATCTTGGCCACGATGGTCTCGGCCTTCGTCGCCGCGCCGCCGGCCGGTGATGTGCCGTCTCCGGGGGGTGGAGGATCAGGGGGCTTGGGGCTGACCGTCGGCTTGGCCACGATGGTGTTCGCCTTGGCGGTGGGTTCCGAGCCGTTGCCCTTCGCCGACCCTGGGGGCGCCGTCGGCTTCTCGTCGGACCTGGCCGACAGGCCGGCGACCTTGGTCGCCACGAGGCCGTCGACGGCGTCGCCCACCCCGCTTGCAGGGACGGCCTGTTCGGCCGAGGGCGGGGGTGGCATCACCGAGGGCGGCGCCCACGGGCGTGCCGGCTCCCCGTTCGTTCGTGGGCCGTCGCCGGCGGGCGGTGTCGGTGGCTCGGTCCCGGCCGGGGGCGTCGGCGTTGCCGCCTTGGCCGCCGCGGCCGGGTCGGTCTCCGACTCACCGCCCGGGGTGTCGATGGTGGCACCGGGACTCGGGGGCTCCTGCCTGGCCGTCGAGGGGCCGGCCGGCGTCGCTGGGACATCGGCCAACGACGGGGGCCGAGGCGAGCGAGGCGTGCCGGGAGCCGGTGGCGACGCGGCCGAGGGGCCCGTCCCCGAGCCCGACGGACGGGCGTCGGGCGACGACGTGGCGGCATCGGCGGCCGTCGCGGCATCGGCGGCCGTCGCCGTCGCGGCGTTCGAGGTGGCGCTCGATGCCGGTGACGACCCGCTGGAGCCGGACGGTTCGATCGCCGGTGGGCCCGTGGTCTCGGGGATGGCCTGCATCTCGATCGTGGCGTGGATCCCGTTCTTGGCGTCGACCGGGGGCGACCCCAGCAACTCGTCGAGGCTGATCCCTTCCGTCGACCCGGTCGGCGTCGTCTTGGCGTCGGCATCCGGGGTCGACGGGGTGAACACGGTCGGCGTCCGAGGCTCGGTGGCGGCGGGCAGGGCGGGGCGGGACCCGCCCCGGGTGCTGGGCGTTCGACCCGGCCGGGACCCCAGGTCCAGCGGGTCCGAGTCCCGTTCCAGTGCCGACGGTGGCATACCCCGGCCCCCGAAGAGCCCGCCGATCCGGCCGGCCAGGCGTCCCAGCAGCGAGCTGCGCCGGGCCGTGCTGCGTCGTTCGAGGTCCGACCGCGATCCGATCAACACCAGGCCACAGGTGGGCATCTCCCGGCGCTGGATCGTCTCATCGGTCCAGGCCCCCTCCTCCAGGGTGGTGCGCCCGGCCCGGGCGACCTGGATCACCAGATCCACCGCGGGCAACAGATCGTCGACGTCGCTGCCGGCCAGCATCGGCGGCGTGTCGACGATGACGAGGTCGAACTCATGGCGGGCGTCGACCACCAGGGAACGGGTGTCGGCCAGCACGTCGCCGGGGCTCACCACCGGGCCGCCGGGCGGGAGGAACCTGACCCCGGGGACGTTGGTGGCGACCGTGTAGTCCTGGAGGCGGACCTCGTTGCCGCTGCGGAAGGCCCGGGCGGCGTCGCTCAGACCGGGAGCGTTGGCGTTGACCCCCAGGTAGTGATGCATGGTCGGCTCCCGAAGGTCACCGCCGACCACCAGGACCGAGGAGCCGGCGCCCGAGGCGGCCACCGCCAGGTTGGCGGCCGTGGTCGTCTTGCCCACGGCGGCCGAAGCCGAGGTGATCAGCAGAACCCGACCCCGACCGGGGGGAGTCGAGGTCCGCTCGCTACCGCCTTCCAGCGTGCGGGCCACGGCCGAACGGAGCACCCGATAGGCCTCGGCCGCGGGATCGGTGGGGCTGTCGCGGCTGATGATCCGATGCCGCCGCCGCTTGCGCCAGGGCAGCGTGGGAACCTCGGCCAGCACCGGAAGCGAGTAGGCGGCCTCGGCGTCGCGACGATTGAACAGCCGGGTGTCGAAACGGTGAAGGCCGGCGGCCAGACCCAACCCGAGCACGAGCCCCATGGCGGTACCGAGCCCGATGCGGGCCGTGGGCCCGATGGGATCGACCTGCTCGTCGTCGACGAAGACCGTGATCGTGCCCAGCGGCAGGAAGGGGGCGAGCTCGTCGTCGGATGCCGCCTCGAGATCGGTCTGCTCCCGGAGGACGTCGGTCAGGGCCTCCGAGACCGCGGCCAATTCGGTCTGCTTCGTGAGGTCGACCGCCTGGTCCTGCTGGTCCTCGGGCAGGGCGTCGATGGCGGCCTGGAGCTCGGCGTCGAGCGTCTCCAGTTCGCCCCGCAACTCCTGTTCCCGGGTGGCCAGGCGGCTGAGGCGGTCGTCGCGGTCGGCGATGCGGCGCCCGGCCCCGAACTCGTTGATGGCGTCGGCGTACTGGCGGACCAGCGCCTCGGCTTCGGCCTCACTGGGCTGGTCGTTGGCGGCGATCCGGAGCGAGCCGATGGACGACAGCCCGACCACGTTGACCGAGCCCTCCGGCTCCCGTCCCAGTTCCCGCACCACGAGCACCTCGATCTCCGAGGTCTCGGAGGCGATGTAGCTGTAGAGGTCGATCGACGATCGATCCTCGTCGGCATCGAGGGTCATGGTGGCCTCGGCCCCGTAGGTCTCGGCGCCGGGCTGGATCGTGCCGCCCAGGATCCAGGCGACGGCCACGCCGGTCAACGTCATCATGACGACAACCCACTTGCGCCGCCAGATGATCAGCACTGCTTCTTGCAGTGTCACCCGTCCCTCCGATGCGTCTGCGGTCGAGTACCTGACCGGCCGGTACGGCCCGTTACCGAGGCTAACAGTCGGGTTGTTGGCCCTCCACGCAGGTAGTCGAAGAGTTCGAGGCCAACGATGTCCATGGGCATCAAACGATACTCTTCGGGGCATGGCCGAGCTTGTGAAGAGAAGTGCCCACCAGACGCTGAAGGTGGTCGCTTCGGCCTACGACACGGTGCGCCCACCGGCCCAGGGGGCCGTCGTGCTGGCCTACCACCGAGTGGGCGCCGGGAGCGGGCTGGAGCTCGATCTCGACACCGCACTGTTCGCCGAGCAGATGGCGGCCCTGGCCGATCGGGGCGACGCCGTCGACCTCGACGAGGCGGTGGCCGGTCTCGGTTCCGGACGCACGGGGTCCTCGGTCGTGGTCACCTTCGACGACGGAACCGCCGACTTCGTCGCCAACGCCCTGCCGGCCCTGGTCGACAGCGGGGTCCCGGCCACGTACTACATCGCCACCGACTTCATCGAGACCCAGACGGCGTTTCCCGGAGACGGGACCCCCCTCTCGTGGGAGGCGCTGGCCGAAGCGGTGTCGACCGGCCTGGTCACGGTGGGCTCCCACACCCACCGCCATGTGGTGATGGACAAGGTCACCCCGGCCGAGGCCCGCGACGAGTTGCGGGCGGCCAAGGAGCTCATCGAGGACCGGCTGGGGGTCGCCGCCGACCACTTCGCCTATCCCAAGGGCGTGTTCGGGGGCGAGGCGGTGGAGGGCGTCGTCGGTGAGTTCCACACCACGGCGGCCCTGGCCGACGGCGCCGTCAACACCCCTGACGACTGGGCCCCGCTCCGCCTCGACCGGATCCCGGTCCAGGCCTCGGACGGGATGCGCTACTTCGAGGCCAAGGTCGACGGCGGGATGCGGTTGGAGGGGATGATGCGTCAGGCCCTCAACCGGGTTCGCTACCGCGCCGCCCAGAACTGAGCCGCCGCTCCGCCGCTCCGCCGCTCCGGTCAGCCGGGTCGCGAACCGGCCCGCCGGGTACTCCCTCGCCGCGAGGCGACGGTGGCCTGAACAGGGGTGTTTCCCCCGGTGCCACCCACCCTGTCCATAGGCAAGTTTGTCCATGGAACCCAATGGCTGCTGGCGTACGGTGCAGGAAGATCTCGGAGGGTAGTGGTGGGTTACACGCGTCAGGGCACACGTTCGAGGACGGCCGGCAACGAGCTCACGAGGGCGCTCGCCGCCACCATGTCGTCATGGTCGGCCCGGGGCCTGCTGGTCGTCGCCGCACTGGCCTCGGCCGTACTGGTGGGATCGGTGGGCCGTGGTTCCACCATCGCGGCCGACGCCGCCGTGCCCACCGGGTTCGTGCGGGAGCTGGTCACCACCACCAGCGGCACCCCGATCTCGATCCGGTTCCTCCCCAACGGCAACGCCCTGGTGTCGAACAAGAGCGGCGAGATCTACGAGGTCAACACCTCGACCATCCCCGCCACGCCCACCCTGTGGCTCGACCTCTCCAACGTCCAGTCGGGGGCCGAGCGGGGTCTGATCG
Organism: Acidimicrobiales bacterium; assembly: GCA_965263455.1. GTDB lineage: Bacteria > Actinomycetota > Acidimicrobiia > Acidimicrobiales > SZUA-35 > CADEDH01. Next base: position 1,891,793 of record CBDHHN010000004.1, on the reverse strand, counting down.
ACTTCGCCCTCGACCCGAACTTCGCCACCAACGGCGACTTCTACCTCTACTACTCGCCCGGTTCGCCCGAAGGCTTCCGGGTCTCCAAGTTCAACGACGCCGGCAACCCGGCGGCCCGCCTGGCCACCGAACAGGTGCTCTGGACCGATCCGGTCGGCTACATCACCTGCTGTCACTACGGCGCCGGACTCGACGTCGGCCCCGACGGCAAGCTCTGGTTCACGCCGGGCGACAAGTTCACGGGCAGTCGAGCCCAGGACCTGACCCACGCCGACGGCAAGGTCATCCGGATCAACACCGACGGCTCGATCCCCGACGGCACCGACGGCTGGCCGGCCAACCCCTACATCGGCCCCGACGGCAGGCTCGACGAGATCTGGGCCTATGGCCTGCGCAACCCGTTCCGGGCCCGATGGGACATCCCGACCGGTCGCTTCTTCATCGGCGAGGTCGGCGGCAACAACAACCGTTCATGGGAGGACCTGCACGTCAGCGGCCTCGACGACGCCGGGACCAACTACGGCTGGCCTGACTGCGAGGGGCTGGCTCCCCACACCGACTTCCCCGACTGCGGCAACACACCTCACGAGGACCCGATCTGGGCCTACCCCCACGCCGGGGTGACCGGCGGCGCCTCCATCACCGGGGGCGAGGTGTACCGGGCCGGTATCTACCCGGCTGAGTACGACGCCGCCTATTTCTACGGCGACTACGCCCGGGAGTACATCCACTACCTGACCTTCGACGTCAACGGGGTGCCGACCGACAACGTCTTCGACGACGACGCCGGCCTCGTCGTCGGCCTGGCCGTCGGCCTCGACGGCTCGCTCTACTCGGCCACCCTGACCGGCGAGGTCTACCGCTACCGCTATGTGAGCGGCGGCAACGTGCCCCCGTCGGTGGCGAACCTCACCGCCACCCCACCGGCCGGCACGGTTGGCCAGCAGTTCACGTTCGACGCCTCGCTGATCGACCCCGACTCGGCCTCGCTCACCTACACCTGGGACTTCGGCGACGGGACCACGGTCAACGGCTCGGGCGGGCCCGGCGCCGTCTCCGAAACCCACACCTACGGTGCCATCGGCAGCTACGACGTCACCCTCACGGTCGATGACGGGACCACCATCGTCACCAGCGACATCCTGACCGTCCAGATCGGCACCCCGCCCACGGCCACCATCGACGCACCCATCGACGGGGCCCTGTTCGTGGCGGGTGAAACCATCAACTTCTCCGCTCCTCCTCCGGGCGCCGGTGAGAGCTACGAGTGGGAAGTGGTCTTCACCCACAACGACCACACCCACCCCGTCCTCGAGGGGGTCACGGGAACCTCCGGTTCGTTCCAGGTCTCGGACTCGGGCCATGACTACACCGGCACCACCGGCTACCGGGTCACCCTGACCGTGACCGACGGCAACGGCCTCCAAGGCACCGCCGAGGTCAACATCGCGCCCGACAAGACCGACGTCACCGTCGATGCCACCCCGACCGGGATCACCATCGACATCGACGGCGTACCTCGGGTGACCGCCCTCACCCTCGACACCCTCAAGGGCTTCAACCACGACCTGATCGCCCTGCCCAGCCGGTGCATCAACGGCACCGTCCACGACTTCGTGTCCTGGTCCCACGGGGAGCCGGCGACACACACCTTCACCGTCCCGGCGGCGGCGCAGACCATCGTCGCCACCTACACCGACACCACCGTGAGCTGCGCCGGCCAGCCGCCCGTGACCAGCGGCCTGGCCCTGCGCCTGACCGGCAACGACGGGGTGGTGGCCAGCGGCGGCGCCGTCACCGCCTGGCAGGACCAGACGGCCAACGGCAACGATGTGGTCCCCACCGGCGGCTCGCCCACCCTCGTGCCCGGGGCCCTCAACGGCAATGACGTCATCTCGTTCGACGGCGTGGACGACGCCCTGGGCCGGACCGGGTTCACCGGCCTGCCGGTCGGCGGCGCCGACCGGTCGGTGGTGATGGTGGTCCGCTATGACAGCGACGGGTGGGGCGGCTTCACCTACGGCGCCCACAGCTGCAACGCCGCCTTCGGTCTGGGCGTGGCCAACACCGGGAACCTCGGGGTCCAGGGCTGGTGCTCCGACTACAAGTCGAACGAGCCCGGCAACGGGGCGGGCTGGATGTCGCAGGCCGTCGTGCTCGACGCCGGGAACGGCAGTCTCTACAAGGACGGGGCCCTGGTCGGGACCTTCTCCCGGACCTACAACACCGGCACCACCGAGATGCGGATCGGTGTCGAGATCGACGACAGCCCCTTCGTCGACATGGAGGTGGCCGAGATCCTGGTCTACGACCGGGTCCTGACCGCCACCGAGCTGAGTGACCTCGAAGCCTGGATCCAGTCGGCCTACTTCTCCGGTCCCCCGCCCGCCGGCCCCAACGTCGACCTCACGGCGCCCGTCGACGGCGCAACCGTGACCGTCGATGAGATCACGGCCGACTGGGCCGTGGTGGCCGGCGCCACCGCCGGGGACCAGGTGGCCGTCAGCCTCGACGGCGGCACGCCCGTCATCGGCGGGACCACCGGTTCCCACACCTTCACCGGTGTGGCCGACGGCAGTCACACCGTCACCGTCACCGTGCAGGATTCGGGCGGCACCCCCTACCCCAACCCGGAGGCCACCGAGTCGGCCACCGTCACCGTCGACACGAGCGGTCCGCCCGGGGGCAGCGGCGTGCCCGTCACCGACGGCCTGGTCCTCGACCTGGGCGACGGTGAGAACCTCTCGACCGCAGGCAGCAGCGTGACCGGCTGGCTCGACCGGTCGGGTCTGGGGAACGACCTCACCCTCGGGGGCGGCGATCCCCAGCTGGGCGTGGTCACCCCGACCGGGGTCATGGCCGTCAGTTTCGACGGCACCGACGACGTCCTGGAGCGCACGACCTCGTTGACCAACTTCCCCTCCGGCAGCCAGGACCGCACGATGTTCGTGGTGGCCCAGTACAACGCCGGGAAGTGGGGCGGGGTCGCCTTCGGCAACAACCAGAAGAAGCAGGGCTTCGGCCTCGGGGTTCGCAACAACGGCGCCCTGTACGTCAACGGCTACGGCTACAGCGCCTATTCGGCCACCGCCGCCCGGGGCAACGGCTGGTTCGTCCACTCCGCCGTGGTCGAGTCCAACAGCGTGACCCAGTACGACGTGACCAACGTGATCGCCACGTCGAACAAGACCTACCAGACCAACCTGCAGCGACTGGTCCTGGGCAACGACCTGGGCACCAACTTCGTCAACATGGACCTGGCCGCCGTGCTCGTCTACAACCGGGCGCTGTCACCGGCCGAACACACGGCCGTGGCCAACTACCTCAACGACACCTACCTCACCGGCACCCCTGGTCCGGATACGACGCCGCCGGTGATTTCGTTGGTTGGTGGGTCGCCGGTTGAGGTGACGCAGGGGTCGGTGTGGTCCGATCCTGGGTATTCGGCGTCTGATGATGTTGATGGTGATGTGTCGGGTTCGGTTGTGGTTGGTGGGGATGTGGTCGACACGGCGACGTTGGGTTCGTATGTGTTGACCTATGACGTGTCTGATGCGGCTGGGAATCCGGCGGTGCAGCAGACCCGGACCGTCAACGTGGTGTCGGGTGGGCCTGGTCCGGATACGACGCCGCCGGTGATTTCGTTGGTTGGTGGGTCGCCGGTTGAGGTGACGCAGGGGTCGGTGTGGTCCGATCCTGGGTATTCGGCGTCTGATGATGTTGATGGTGATGTGTCGGGTTCGGTTGTGGTTGGTGGGGATGTGGTCGACACGGCGACGTTGGGTTCGTATGTGTTGACCTATGACGTGTCTGATGCGGCTGGGAATCCGGCGGTGCAGCAGACCCGGACCGTCAACGTCGTCGCCGCCGGGGGCGGTGTCGGCCCCGTGCCCGTCACCACCGGTCTGGTCCTCGATCTCGCCGGGGGCGAGAACCTGACGACCTCCGGCTCGTCGGTCACGGCCTGGGGCGATCGATCGGGCCTGGGCAACGACGTCGCCGTCGGCGCCGGCTCCCCCCAGCAGACCGTCACGACCCCGGCCGGGGTCGCCGCCGTGAGCTTCGACGGCAACGACGACGTGCTGGAGCGGTCGGGCACCCTGAACGGCTTCCCCTCCGGGGCCCAGGACCGGACCATGTTCGTGGTGGCCCGATACAACGCCGGCAAGTGGGGTGGCGTGGTGTTCGGCAACACCTCCAAGCGCCAGGCCTTCGGCCTCGGGATCAACAAGAGCGGCAACCTCTACGTGAACGGCTGGGCCTACAACGCCAACACCAGCACGGCCGGTCGGGGCAACGGGTGGTTCGTCCACTCGGCCGTGGTCGAGTCGAACTTCGTGACCCAGTACGACGGCACGACCGTCATCGGCACGTCGAACCGGACCTTCGAGACCAACCTCCAGCGGCTGGCCCTGGGCAGCGACCTCGGCAGCAACGAGGTCGACGTCGACATCGCCGCCGTGGTGATCTTCGATCGTGCCCTGACCCCGGCCGAGCACGCCCAGGTGGCGGCCTACCTCCAGAGCACCTACCTCGCCCCGTAGGGTGAAGGGGTGCGAGGGACGCCCAGGTGACGGGTACGAATCGATGAAGCGAGTCGTCCATCTTCTGCCGCTCGATCTCGGGCGCGGCGCCCAGAACTATGCCGTCGCCCTCCGGGCCCGGCTCGACGGCCCCGAGGTCGACCACCGCATCATGACCCTGTTCCGGGCGCCCGATCGGGGCCTGGAGGCCGACGCCACCCTCGACGTGGAGCCTGGTCGCCTGCGGTCGCTCGGGCTGGACCCCCGGGTCTGCCTCCGGTTGCGGCGCCGCATCCTGGCCGAGCGACCCGACGCCGTGGTGGCCCATGGGGGCGAGCCCTACAAGTACGCCCGGATCGCCCTGCCCGGCGACGTACCCCTGCTCTACTACCGGATCGGGGTGTCCCAGGATCAGGCCACCACCGGTCTCCGCCAGCGGGCCCACCGGTTCCTGCTGCGGCGAGCCGACCTGGTGGCCGGTGTGTCACGCGAGACCCTCGACGATGCCGAGCAGGTGTTCGGCGTCGACCCCGACCGATTGCGCCTGGTCCCCAACGGCCGCGACCCCGAGCGCTTCGAAGCGGCCCGGGGCACGCGGCCCACGGCCGACGAGACGCCGCCTCGGCTGATCTCGGTCGGCGCCCTGACCCCGGGCAAGCGGCCGGGCTGGTTCGTCGAGCTGGCGGCATCGCTTCGTCGAGAGGGCCTGCGGTTCGACGCCTCGCTGGTGGGGGAGGGCCCCCTGCTCGACCAGCTCCGCCGACCGGCGGCCGACGCCGGGGTCGAGTTGCTGGGCCACCGGTCCGACGTGCCCGAACTGCTGGCCCAGGCCGACATCTTCTGCTTCGTCAGCGGGGGTGAGTCCGAAGGCATGCCCGGTGTACTGATCGAGGCCGGCCTGGCCGGCCTGCCCACGGTGGCGACCCGGGTGGCCGGTGCCTCCACCGTGATCGCCGAGGGCGAGACCGGGTTCGTGGTGTCGGTCGACGACCCCGAACCCCTCCACCAGGCGGTCAAGCGCCTGATCGAGGACCCGGAGCTTCGAGCGGACATGGGGCGCGCCGCACTGGCCCGGTGCGAGAAGGAGTTCACCCTGGCCGCCAGCACCAACCGGTTCCGCGACGTCCTGGACGAGCTGTTGGTCCCGGCGGGGCGGCGATGACGGTCGAGCACCTTTCGGGCTACCAGGCCCGGGATCGTGAGGTCATCGACTACGAGCTGTACCGGCTGCCGGGGACCGAGCTCTGGTTCCGGGGGCCGGAGGACCCGGCCGCCACCGCCGATCCGTCCGTCGTCTGTCTCGGGGCGGCCCAGACGTTCGGGTGTTTCGCCGAACGGCCCTATCCCCGGTTGCTGGCCGACCGGTTCTCGGTGCCGGTGCTCAACCTCGGCTACGGCGGTGCCGGGCCGGAGTTCTACCTTCGGCACCCGGAGCTGATCGAGCGGGCCAATCGGGCCTCGGTGGCCGTGGTACAGGTCATGTCGGGCCGCAGCGTGACCAACGCCCGCTTTCGCAGCGACGGTCTCGAGTACCTGCGCCGCCGGTCCGACGGGCAACGGGTGTCGGCCGAGGATGCCTACACCGAGATCGTCTATGGGCGGGTCCTGGCCCACAGGCCGTTGACGATCCCGGTGCGGGCCGCCCGCAAGGCGGCGGCCCGGGCCCGAACCCGCACGACCAGGGCACTGGTGGCCGAGACCCGGGCGAACTGGGTGGCCGACTACCAGGGACTGCTGTCCCGCCTCACCGTTCCCGTCGTCCTGGCCTGGTTCTCGGTCCGCTCGCCCGACCTCACCGACGACTACTCCACGCCCGGTCGTCTACTCGGGCGGTTCCCCCAGCTCGTCAACCGCCAGATGCTCGACGCCCTGGCCCCGCTGGTCGACGAGGTGATCGAGTGCACCACCGACGTCGGTCTGCCCCAGCCCCTCTACCGGGCCGGAACCAGTGATCCGGTGACGGTCGACCCGGCCGACGATCGCCCCGATCTCGGCGGATCGGTGTGGACCCACAACACCTACTACCCGTCGCCCGAGATGCATCAGGCCCTGGCTCTCGCCCTCGAGGGCGCCTGCGGCCGCCATCTCGGCTGACGCCGCGGAAGGCACCGCGTCCCGACCGGCCCGTCCGGGCTCGGGAGCCCGTTGCCTGGCCGCCATCTGGGCGTACGCTTGAGTACACCCGCTCCGTCGGGGTGCGTCTGGGGGGGGCAGGCGGGGGCTTCATTGCTCATGTCGACAAACATGTCGACGGAGCTACCGTTCAAATTGGCTCGGGCAGTGAGACATTGGAGGGTGTACGTGTCGAGGCTCCGTAGGTGGCTCAATGCGTGGCTTTTTGCCGCGCCCTTGGCCAGGAGGCAACTGGTTCCCTACCGCGGCCTGCTCCTGGCCTCGGTCGACGTGTTCGCCTGGGCCTTCGGCTTCGTGGCCACGGCCCGCATCAGCCTGGGACCGGCCGGTGGGTCGACCACCGTCCAGAGCCTGATCATCTTCTTCGTCGTGATCACCATCACCCAGTTGGTGGTGGGCCGCAGTCTCGGCCTCTACCGCGGCCGGTTCCGGGTCGGCGGCTACGACGAGGCTGTGGCCATCGGCCTGACGTGGGTCGCCGTGCTCGTCGCCACGACCCTGCTCGAACTGCTCATCTCCCGAGACGGCTGGCTCCCCGAGACCCCGACGCTGTTCCGATCGTCGGTGGCCCTGACCGGCATGGTCGTGGTGCGGTTCCTGTGGCGCCTCGCCCTGGAGCACGCCCTCCGACCCAAGGGCAAGGACTGCCGGCGGGTCATCGTCTTCGGCGCCGGCGAGGCCGGCTACCTGATCATCCGGGGCATGCTCACCGATCCGGCGAGCACGAGCGTTCCGGTGGCCCTCCTCGATGACGACCCCGACAAGGCGGCCCGAACCCTGATGGGGATCCGGGTCGTCGGCACCCTCGACGACCTGGGCCGGGTGGCCGGGAACGTCGACGCAGACCTGTTGCTGATCGCCATCCCCTCGGCCGACTCGGCCCTGATCGGGCGCGTCGTCGAGAAGGCCCGCCAGGTCGGGATCGAGGTCCGGACCCTGCCGACGCCCTCGGAACTGGCCTCGGGCACGGTGACGCTGGCCGATATCCGCCCCATCAACAACAACGACCTCCTGGGTCGGGCCGAGGTCCACGTCGACTACGACGGCATCCAGGACTACGTGCGGGGGCGTCGGATCCTGGTCACCGGAGCCGGGGGCAGCATCGGCAGCGAGCTGTGCCGCCAGCTCCACAGCCTCGGTCCGGCCGAGCTGGTCATGCTCGACCGGGACGAGAACGGCCTCCACAGCACCCAGCTCATGATCGAAGGGCGAGCCCTGCTCGACAGCCCGGCCCTGGTCGTGGCCGACATCCGCGATCGGGATCGGCTCAAGGACGTGTTCGACGAGCATCGCCCCGAGGTGGTGTTCCACGCCGCCGCCCTCAAGCACCTGACCCTGCTGGAGCAGCACCCCATCGAGGGGGTCAAGACCAATGTGCTCGGCAGCCGCAACGTCATCGACTGCGCCATGGCCTGTGGCGCCGATCTGGTGGTCAACGTCAGCACCGACAAGGCGGCCGACCCGACCAGCGTCCTGGGTGCATCCAAGCTCCTGGCCGAGCAGGTGGCCGCCCGCTACGCCGGGCTCGGCCGCGGTCGGGTGGTCAGCGTGCGGTTCGGCAACGTGCTCGGCAGCCGAGGCTCGGTACTGCCGACGTTCCTGCGCCAGATCAAGACCGGCGGCCCGGTGACGGTCACCGATCCGGAGGTCACCCGCTACTTCATGAGCATCCCCGAGGCCGTCCGGCTCGTGCTGCAGGCCGGGGCCATCGGGCGCCCGGGGGAGATCATGATCCTCGACATGGGCGAGCCGGTGAAGATCGTCGAGCTGGCCCGGCGCCTGATCAACCATCACGACCCCTCGGTCCGCATCGAATTCACAGGCCTCCGTCCGGGGGAGAAGCTGAACGAGGCCCTCATCGCCGGCCACGAGGAGGGGGAGCGGCGGGAGCACCCCCGCATCTTCCACACCGACGGCGCCGCCCCCGACGATCTGGAGACGGTGCTGGAGGCCCTGGCCGACCGCTCCCGCATCGAGCCCGAGGAACTCATGGGCCTCGCCACCGGCGCCCGCCGTCGACCCGGCGAGCGGACCCCGGTCGAGGCCGTGCCCGGGCTGGACCGGCCCGGGGCGGCCTGATGACCGCCGCCGACCGGATCTTCCTGTCACCGCCCGACGTCGGGCCGGGCGAGCGTCAAGCTCTGCTCGACGCCTTCGACTCGGGCTGGATCGCCCCCGTCGGCCCCGATCTCGGTGCCTTCGAGCAGGAACTGGCCGCCTACACCGGGGCCGAGGCCTGCGCCGCCCTGGCCTCGGGCACGGCCGCCCTGCACCTCGGGTTGCTGGCGGTCGGGGTCCGACCGGGTGACCGGGTCGTGGTCCAGACCGCCACGTTCGCCGCCAGCGCCTTCGCCGTGGCCCACCTGGGGGCGGTTCCCGTCTTCGCCGACATCGACCCGACCACCTGGAACCTGGACGCCGATCGGCTGGCCACCTGGCTCGAGTCGGTCCCCTCGGCCGAACGGCCCCGGGCCGTCGTTCCCGTCGACCTCTACGGCCTGTGCCCTGACTACGCCGAGTTGCGTGACGTGTGCGCCCGGCACGAGATCCCCATCGTGGAGGACGCAGCCGAGGGTCTGGGCTCGGTCTCGGGCGGACGTCACGCCGGGACGTTCGGCGACGTCGGAGCCCTGTCGTTCAACGGCAACAAGATCATCACCACCAGTGGGGGCGGTGCCCTACTCGGTTCGGCCGAGACCATGGAGCACGTCCGGTATCTGGCCACCCAGGCCCGCCAGCCCGTGCTCCACTACGAGCACACCGACATCGGGTTCAACTACCGACTCTCCAACCTGCTGGCGGCTCTGGGCCGGGCCCAGCTGCGGCGGTTGGAGGACGGCATTGCCCGCCGGACCGACATCAACCGGCGCTACCGCCAGGCGTTTCCCACCTTCACCTGGCTCGACTCCCGGGTGACCGAGCGGCCCAACAACTGGTTGACCACGGCCCTGCTGCCCGAGGGTGTCGAGCCCGCCGTCGTCTGCGGGCATCTGGGAGAGGAACAGATCGAGGCGCGGCCGACGTGGAAGCCGATGCACCGCCAGCCGGTGTTCGCCGACGCCGAGCAGGTGGGGGGCGAGGTGGCCGACGAGCTGTACCGGCGGGGTATCTGCCTGCCCTCGGGGTCGTCGCTGACCGCGGACGACCAGGACCGGGTGATCGAGGCGCTGGGCCGGGCCCTGGCCCAGGTCACCGGAGCCTCCGGCGGGTCCGGCGTCGCCGTCGCCGCCGACTGAGGCGCCGCCCAGCACGGGGCGGGGCTCCCGGCCTAAGGTGAACACCGTGGGGAGCGAAGCATGTCGGACGTGATCGTCGTCGTCGGGGTCGACGGCACCCGAACCTCGATCCTGGCGGCCAAGGAAGCCCTGTGGCTGGCCGAGCAGTTGGGGGCCGACCTGCACCTGGTCAACGTGGTGCGGACCCCGGAACGGGACTCGAACCACGAGATGGCCATGGCCGTGCTCAGCAACGTGGTCGACGGCATGCGCAGCGCCGTGCCCATCATCACCGCCGTCGCCGTCGGCTCACCGGCCCAGGGCCTCATCCACTACGCCGATGAGGTCGGGGCCACCGTCCTCGTGACCGGCAACCGTCAGATGAAGGGCGTGGGCCGGGTCCTGGGTTCGGTCGGGGCCGAGGTGGCCCGGGACGCCAACTGCGCCGTCTACATCCCGCGCACGGTCGAGTTGATGGAACAGGAGGCCGGCGACGAGGGTGACGTCCACGACGTCGCCGGCGTCGCTGATCAGGGCACGCCGCCCTGATCAGGGTCGACCGTCGGCCCCCTGCAGGGCTTCGGACGGGATGACGAACAAGCCCTCGGCCTCGGCCACCACCTCGCCTCCGGCGGTGGCCTCGGCCCGCAACAGGCGCTTGCGCCGCTCCCGGTCGGTGACCCGGGCTCGGATCTCGACCGGCACGTCGGTCGGCATCGGGGCCCGATACTCGACCCGCAGCCAGGCGGTGAAGCCGGGGGCCTCCTCCATCCACATGGCGAAGCCCATCGCCTCGTCGAACAGCGAGGCCACCATGCCGCCGTGGACCCGGCCGGGTAGGCCCTCATGAGCGGGGCCCAGGGTCGTGGTCAGGACGGCCTCCTCGCCGTGGCGGTGGCCGACCAGACCCAGGCTGGACGGATGGGCAGAGCCGGCCACCATGCAGTCGGGTGAACAGCGCAGCTCGTCCCCATCGGCCGTCGGGGCGGCGAGCAGGACGGGGTCGACGGTCCTCGCCCGTCGCTCGTTGGCCTCCAGGTCCGCGGCCAGGGAGTCGACGGCGCGGGCCAGGTCGAGGAGTTCGGCCTCGTCCGCCTCGTGGGCGGCCAGGGCGTTGACCAGCCGGCGGACGGCCGATGCGGCCTCCTCCCGTACGGTGGCAGCCTGGCCCGGGGCCGCGGGGGAGGGACGGGGTGCGGGCGGAACCATGGCCGGAAACGCTAGTCGGCCCCGGCCCCGGGCTCGATTCCGGCTCGCCCCGACCGGTCAGGGCCGGTCGTGGTGGCAGACCGCCTCGAGCAGGAAGCCATCGGGGTCACGCCAGAACACGGCGTGGTAGGGCGGCGGATACCGGGGCCAGTCCTGGGGCTCGTGGACCACCGGACTGCCGAGCTCGACCACGGCCCGGTGGACCTCGGCCACCCTCGACCGGGTGGGCACCATGAAGGCCAGATGCTGGAGACCGGCGGCTTGGGCCCGGTAGGGCGAGACCTCGGGCGCAGGGTAGACGAACAGATAGGTACCCGGCTTCGACCGGGTCGGCCGGTAGGCGAACTGGTCGGGTTCGTCCAGGAACGGCTCGAAGTCGAGCAGCGGCATCAGCGCCCGGTAGTAGATGCGTGCCCGCTCCAGGTCGGTCACATGGAGCCCGAGGTGTCCGATCATGGGCCCCAGTCTGGTCGGGGTCGAGGGCCGACTCGAAGCGCGGCCCCGATGCTCCCTAATCTCGGACCCAGTCGGCAGTCGGCAGTCGGCACAGGCCACGGAACCAGGGGGACCGAGATGAGTGACGGAGGACAGGTGGTCCGGACCGAGGTACGGGCATGGCTCGACGGGAACTGGAGCCCCGACCTCGACCGGGTGAGCTGGCTGGAGCGGGTGGCCGATTCCGGGTGGGCAGCCCCCTCGTGGCCCCGGCAGTGGTACGGCCGAGGTCTCGACCCGTCGATGACCAACGTGGTCCGAGCCGAGTTCGAGCGGGTCGGCGCCGACGGCACGGCCCAGGACAAGAACAACCTGTGGGCCAACACCGTGCTGACCTTCGGTACCGACGAGTTGCGATCGTCGTTCCTGCGGCCCCTGCTGCTGGGGCGGGTCGGGATGTGCCTCCTCTACTCCGAGCCGGGAGCGGGGTCCGACCTCGCCGCGGTCCAGACCCGGGCCGAGCGCGACGGCGACGAGTGGATCATCAACGGCCAGAAGGTGTGGACCTCCAGCGGCCGCGAGGCCGACTACGCCCTGCTCATCGCCCGCTCCGACTGGGACGTGCCCAAGCACCGGGGCATCACCTTCTTCTGGTTCCCCATGGATCAGGAGGGCGTCGAGGTCCGGCCCCTGCGCCAGGCCACCGGCGACTCCCGGTTCAACGAGGTGTTCTTGACCGACGCCCGAGTTCCGCACACCAACGTCCTGGGTTCGGTCAACGACGGGTGGATGGTGCTGCAGACGGCGCTGCAGTACGAGCGGGCCGTGATGGGTGAGAACCAGCGCCGTCGCCGAGGTCAGACCGACGCCGCCGCCGTCCGCTCGGCCGACGACGCCGCCCCTGCCCCCATCCCCGACCTGTCGCTGGTCGACCTGGCCCGCTCGGTGGGCAAGGACCAGGACCCGGTCACGCGCCAGCGGTTGGCCGCCCTCCACTGCCTGGTCACCGTGAACGGCTGGAACAACCGGCGGGCCAAGGCCGAACTGGCCCAGGGCAACTCCTCGCCCGTGGTGTCCCTGGGCAAGCTGGCCATGAGCCGCATCCTCCACACCGCCGGCAGCCTCCAGACCGAACTGTTGGGGGCCGAGGGCATGACCGGAGGCGACACGTCGCCCCGGTCGGCCGACGCCACCTACGCCCTACTCAACGCCTTCTTCACCTCGATCGGGGGTGGCACCGACCAGATCCAGCGCAACATCATCGGCGAGCGGATCCTGGGCCTGCCCAAGGAGCCGGAGTTGGACAAGCACGTGGCCTTCCGCGACGTACCCAAGGCGGCCACCGCCCGCTGACGGGCTGGCCGCTCGGCGAGAACCCCCGAGAGACGGGAAACCCGATCTGGGTACTTTTCCCAGCACCACACCACACGTCGCGAAGTCGCCCTATCCTGAAAGATTCCCCTGGCGCGACTGCAGCCGATGGGGCTGAACCTAGTACCTTGTGGCTCATGGCCGACAGGGCGACGTTCGCCGAGGACACCGGAGAGTTCCGCCGTCCCCTCTACTCGACCGCGGTCCGGCTGACCACCAATCCCAGTGATGCCGAAGACCTGGTGCAGGAGACCTACCTCCGGGCCTATCGGAGCTACGGGACCTTCCGTCCCGGGACGAACCTCCGGGCCTGGATGTTCCGCATCCTCACCAACGCCCACATCAACCGGTACCGGGCCCGGTCCCGACGTCCGGAGGAGACCGCACTCGAGGACCTGGAGGAGTGGCTCCCCACCACGTCCCGGAGTCAGCCGTCGGCCTACGGCCGGAGTGCCGAGGACGAACTGCTGGACTCCCTCCGGTATGACGAGGCCATGGCCGCCATCCGACGCCTTCCTGCGGCCTACGCCGAGGCCGTCCGCCTCGCCGACGTCGAGGGATTCAGCTACCGGGAGATCGCCGAGGTTCTGGACATCCCGATCGGGACCGTGATGAGCCGCCTCCATCGGGGCCGCCAGACGCTTCGCCGGATCCTGGACGACGATCTGGCCCCGGTGAGCTGACCTGCTCCCTGGTCGTTCCCGGATGTCGATTCGGCGTCCGGTGCGGAGCCCGGGGCTCCGTCGGGCCTACACTGAGCGGCCTATGTTGGCCGTCGTTTGGCATTTCTGGATCGGTTTCTTCCTCGCAATCGGGTCGCTGGTGACGGTGCTGGCCGTCGCCGCCGGGTACATCGCCAAGGTCGAGGCGCCCCGGTATCCGAAGAAGTCGGAGTGAGCGCTCAGGTCGACTGGGCCTTCGCCCGCTCCATGGCCGAGCGGGTGGCCGGGGACGACGCGTTCGGCGAGAGCTATCACATGGCCACACTCGAGGCCGACCTCCTCGAGCTGACCACGCAGGCCGAGGCCCTGGTCGAGGCCGAGACGGGGCTCGTCTCGCAGGCCGGGCCGGCCCGGGCCCGGGTCACCGACCGGCTGGGCTGGGTCGACGCCAACCTGGCCAGCTTCGAACGGCTGATGAAGCCACTGCTGAGCAAGCTGTCGGCCGAAGCCGAAGCCGAAGCCGAAGCCGAGGCTGGTGGCGACGGTGACGCCGATGGCGACCGGCAGGCCTCGACCCGCAACCCGGCGATCGAGGCCCTCGGTGAGTTCCTGGCCCCGGTGTCGCGAGCCATGGGGGCCGTGGGTGACGCCGTCGGGCCGAAGGTGGCCGGAGCCCAGCTCGGTCTGCTGTTGGGGTGGATGTCGACCCGGGTCCTGGGTCAGTACGACCTCCTGATCGCCGAGGACGAGAACCCCGATGACCAGGACTGGGTCTACTACGTGGGTCCCAACGTGCTGGCCCTGGAGCGTCGCTACGGCTTCCCGCCCCAGGAGTTCCGGCTGTGGATCGCCGTCCACGAGTGCACCCACCGGGCCCAGTTCACCGGGGTGCCCTGGCTCCGGGAGTACTTCCTGTCGCTGGTGAACGAGCTGCTCGATTCCGTCGAGCCCGATCCCGGCCGTCTGATGGAGGTCGTGGGGGAGCACATCCGCGAGCTGCGGGACGGCAACCGGCCCGATCTACGCGACGGCGGCCTGTCGATGCTGCTGGCAACCCCGGCCCAGCGCCAGACCATGGACAAGGTGGCCGGGTTGATGAGCCTTCTCGAGGGCCACGGCGACATCATCATGGACCGGGCCACCGCCGATCTGATCCCGTCCCAGGCCCGCTTCGCCCGGGTCATGAGCCAGCGCCGCAAGAACGCCGGCGGCCTGACCAAGCTGGTGCAGCGCCTGACCGGACTCGAGGCCAAGCTGGCCCAGTACGAGGAGGGCGAGCGGTTCGTCAAGGCGGTCGAGGCCGCCGGTGGCCGAGAGTTGTTCGACCGGGTGTGGTCGGGACCCGACGCCCTTCCCACCATCGCCGAGATCCGGGATCCCGATCTGTGGCTGACCCGCATGGGCGCCCCGGCCTGACGTCGCCCCCGCCCCGCCGCAGCCCCGAGGGCCGACCTCCGGTGCGGTCGGCGGCCGATGCCGGTCGGGCTGCGTCCAGCGAGGGCAGCCCGACCCTGGCGCCCGGCCCGACGGTCGAGGTGGGCCAGTTGCTCGATCGCTGCCGTTTCCCGGCGGCCGGGACTGCCGTGGTGTGCGGCGTGAGTGGCGGCCCCGACTCGTTGGCCCTGCTCGTGCTGGCCGTCGCCGCCGGTCTCGATGTCGTGGCCGTCCACGTCGATCACGGCCTCCGCCCCGACTCCGCGGCCGAGGCCGAGGTGGTGGCGGCCGCGGCCGGCCGGTTCGGCGCCCGGTTCCGGGCCGAGCGGGCCGATGTCGATCCCGGGCCCGACCTGGAGAACCGGGCCCGGGTGGCCCGCCACCGAGCCCTGGGGCCGGGGGCCCTCACCGGGCACACCGCCGACGACCAGGCCGAGACCGTCCTCATCAATCTGTTGCGAGGTGCCGGACCGTCGGGGCTGGCGGCCATGACGCCGGGTGGGACCCACCCTCTGCTCGACCTGCGACGGTGGGAGACCGTCGCCCTCTGTCGAGGGCTCGGGCTCGACCCGGTGGCCGATCCGTCGAACCTCGACCCCCGGTTCGTCCGCAACCGGCTCAGGCACGAGGTCCTGCCCCTGCTGGCCGACGTGGCCGGCCGGGATCCCGTTCCCCTGCTGACCCGGGCCGCCGGGCACACCCGGGAGTTGGTGGCCGCGGTCGACGAACTGGCCACCGAGCTCGATCCGACCGACACCCGGGCGCTGGCCGCCGCCCCACCGGCCCTGGCCCGGGCCCGTCTGCGGGCCTGGTTGCGCAACCCCGAGGGCCATCCACCGTCGAGCGCAGAACTGGAGCGCGTGCTCGCCGTCGTGCGTCACGAGGCCGTCGGGTGCGAACTGGCCGGCGGCCGGCGGGTTCGCCGATCGGGCGGAGTCCTGCGGATCGACGAGCCCTCGGGCCCGGCCGAGCCCCGAGATGGGCAAAAGCGCCACGCCGAGCCCAGAAACGGCGGAGGACCGGGTGCCGGGCCCGGGGAGGCCTCGTAGCATGACCGACGATGGCCCCGACCGTACTCGGCATCTTGAATGTCACCCCCGACTCGTTCAGTGATGGGGGTCGGTACGTCGAACCGGAGGCTGCGGTGGCCCGAGCCGAGGTGATGGTGGCCGAAGGGGCCGACATGATCGACGTGGGCGGCGAGTCGACCCGCCCCGGCGCCGAGCGGCCGACCGTGGCCGAGGAACTGGGTCGGGTCCTGCCCGTGATCGAGGCGGTGGCCGATCTGGCCCCGGTATCGGTCGACACCCGTCGCGAGGAGGTGGCCCGCGCCGCCGTCGCCGCCGGGGCCACCGTCATCAACGACGTCGGGGCCGGACTGGGTGCGGTGGCGGCCGAGTTGGGGGTGGGCTGGATCGCCTGCCACCTCGAAGGCGAGCCGTCCACGATGCAGGAGGACCCCCGCTACGACGACGTCGTGGACGAGGTGGCCGCCTTTCTCGATGATCGGGCCACGGCGGCGGCCGCCGCCGGTGTCGAGCGGTTGTGGGTCGACCCCGGCTTCGGATTCGCCAAGACCGTGGACCACAACCTCGAGCTCTTGGCCGGCCTCGACCGGTTCGTGGCCGGCCCCTGGCCGGTGGCCCTCGGCACCAGCCGCAAGGGGTCGCTCGGGCGTCTGTTGGCCCGGTCCGACGGCCAGGACGAGCCGGTGCCGGTCGACGACCGGTTGGTGGGCTCGGTGGTCACCGCCACCTACGGCCTGTTCGCCGGGGTCGATCTGGTGCGGGTCCACGACGTGAAGGCCACCCGTCAGGCTGTCTCGGTCGTCACCGGACGCCCCCCATCCGAATCCAGGAGTTCATGATGCCGAAGGGAAAATGGGCGCAGGGGATCGAGCCCCGACAGTTCCACTGGATCATCAAGGACCAGTTGGCGGTGTGCGAACGGCCCGGAGGCTACGGCACCAACCACCGACGGGTCCGACGCCAGGAGGAGGTCATCTGGATCCGGGAGAACGGGTTCTCGTTCCTGGTCTCCCTCATCCCCTCCGACCACAACCTCCACAGCTACGACGAGCTGGGCATGCCGTGGAAGCACTGGCCCTTCGCCCCCTCGCTCAGCCTCGACGTCGCCCTACCCCAGGTCTACACCGAACTCCGGAACCTGCTGGCCGACGGCCGCAAGCTCCTCCTCCACATGGAGGAGGTCGGTGACCGGATGGCCGGCTTCGTCGCCGGGTACCTCCGGTGGTCGGGCATGGTGCCGGTCACGTTCGAGGCCATCACCGTGGTCGAGCGGATCTTCGGCCGCCAGATGGGGCCGGTCGGACGGAGCATCGTGACCGCGGCCGAGGCCGCGCTGGTGGCCTCGCCCCCCGGCTCCCAGGGGAACGATCCGTCGGTGATCGGGCTCGACATCGATGACACCAACGGCGATCCGGCCCCGGCCGACAGCTCTCATGGCTCCTGACAACGGGCCCGCGTCGGGCCGGACCCCCAGCGACCGGGTCGAGATCCGGGGCCTGCGGCTCGTCACCTACTGCGGGGTGCAGGAGCAGGAACAGCAACGCCGCCAGCCCTTCCGGCTCGACGTCGATCTCTACGCCGACCTGCGGGCGGCGGGCGCCTCCGACGATCTGGGCGACACCATCGACTACGGCGCCGTGACCGACCGGCTGGTCGAGCATCTGACGGCGGAACGGTTCCTGCTGGTCGAGCGGATGGCCCAGCGGGCCGCCGACCTGGCCTTCGAGGACCCCCGGGTGGTGGAGGTCACGATCACGGTGGCCAAGCTCCAGCCCCCGATCGCAGCCGATATCGACACGACCGGGGTCCGCATCCACCGCCGCAACCCGGCCCACCCGTGACCGTCGCCCGGTCGGTCGGCGCCGCCCGATGAGGGCGTTCCTCGGCCTGGGCTCGAACGTGGGCGACCGGCGTCGCCACCTGCGGGAGGCCGTGGGCGCCATGCCCGACGTGGTCGCGGTGTCGGCCGTGTACGAGACCGACCCGGTCGGCGGGCCCGTTCAGGACGACTATTTCAATGTGGTCGTCGAACTCGACACCGACCTCGATCCCCACGCTCTCCTGCATCGGAGCCAGGGCCTGGAGATGGCGGCCGACCGTCGCCGCGTCATTCGCTGGGGGCCCAGGACCCTCGACGTCGACCTGCTCCTGGTGGGCGACGAGCGGATCGACACCGACGAACTCACCGTGCCCCACCCCCGCATGCACCAGCGGAACTTCGTGATGGTTCCGCTGCTCAGCCTGGCCCCCGATCTCGACGTCACCGGGTACCGGCGGGACGAGGCCATCGGTCAGGTCCGGGCCGTCGGGCCCTTGTAGGGCGGCGCCGGTCCGGTAGCGTCGGGCACCATGTCGTCGACCGTTCGACCCGATCTGCTTCCCCCTCTGGCCGACATCCGTTTCCTGGTGGAACGGGCTCTGGCCGAGGACCTGACCCCGCTGGGTGACCTGACATCGGCCCTGCTCGATCCCGCCCTCACGGCCACCGCCACCTTCGGAGCTCGGGCCGAGGGGGTGTTGGCCGGGTGCCGGTGCGCCGAGGAGACGTTCTCGGCCGTCGACCCCGCGCTGTCGATCGAGTGGTCCAAGACCGACGGTGAGGCGGTGGCGGCGGGCGAGTCGTTCGGGGTGGCCCGGGGCCCGTTCGCCTCGATGCTCACGGCCGAGCGCACCGCCCTCAACTTCTTGAGCCACCTGTCCGGGGTGGCCACCAACGCCGCCCGGTGGGTCGCCCTGGCCGACGGCCGGGTCACGGTGTGGGACACCCGCAAGACCACCCCCGGTTACCGGTCCCTGCAGAAGGCGGCGGTGAGGGCGGGGGGAGCGGCCAACCATCGGGCCAACCTGTCGGACTGGCTGATGCTCAAGGACAACCACCTCATCGGCACCACGATCCCGGCCGCCGTGACCGAGGCTCGTCGCCGGTGGCCGGGGCGCACCGTGCACGTCGAGGTCGACCGGCTCGACCAGTTGCTGCTGGCGATGGAGGCGGGGGCCGACATCGTCCTGTGCGACAACTTCAGCCCCGACCAGCTCCGTGATCTGGTGGCCGAGGCCGATCGCTGGTCGGACGAGCACGGTCGACCCCGACCGCTGCTCGAGGCCTCGGGGGGCATCACCTTCGACACCCTCGACGCCTATGCCGACACCGGCGTCGACCTGGTGTCGTCGGGTTCGTTGACCAATTCGGCCCCTGTTCTCGACATCGGTCTCGACGTCGTGCCCGAGTGAGGGGCCCAACCATCGCAACAAGATCTCGACATGTTCGTTCGAGTGCGCTAATCTGCTGTTGATTCGGAGTTGAGGCTCCCGTGCAAACCCGGCAGATCAACGCAGCGTGCACAGGAGTCGTCCATGGCCGAGATCATCGGTACCAGTAGCCAGGCCGTCGAGGCCTACATGCAGTCCGCGTCCGACATCTTCAATCGGATCCGGGATCGGATGCAGGTGATGGTGGGCAGGGCCTTCGCCCTCACCTACGAAGGACCCGACGCCGAGCTCGAGTTCAACCCGGGATTGATTCGGCTCGCCACCACCACCGTGGGGCAGATGGACGACGCCATGGTCGACTTCGCCATCGCCGTCAGCCAGGTGACGTCCAACATCGCCCAGGCCCTCGGTGGCCAGCCGGTCACGTTGACCTACCATCCCCGGCCACTCGAGCTGCCGCCCCCGCCCGGGGTCCAGGCCGACGACTACCGGATCGACGTCACCGCCTTCGACACCTTCATCTCGGGCGAGTTGCCGGAACTGCGGTCGGCTGTCGGTGTGCTCATCGACGAGAACGAGCGGGCCTTCGCCGCCATACCTCGGGCCACGGCCGAGCAGCGGGGCTGGTCGGGCCAGGCCCGGGACCATGCCGAGCACGTCGTGGTGCCCCAGCAGTCGGAGGCCCTCCGCACGATGCTGGCCACCGTGGTCGACCAGCTCAGCGGCTTCATGACCACCGCCCGGGACGCCGCCGTCGGTGCCGACCAGGCGGGCCTCGCCCGCTGACCGCTGCCGGTGCAACTCCAGCTGGAGGTCACGGCCGCCGGCTCGGCCCGGGGGTCGGGTCCGGTCACCGTCGACGTCGTCGTCACGATCGAGCCGGACCACCGGGTGGGTGAGCTCGTCGATGCCCTGGTCGACCGGCTCGGCCTCATCCCCGATCCCGACCGCTGCCTGAGCCGTCCCGGTACCGGCGAGGTCTTCGACCGGGCCGAGCTGATCGGCGGCATCGGTCTGACAACCGGTGACGCCCTGCACCTCGGTCCCTCCGAGACCACGGGGTCGGGCGCCTCGGCCACGCCCTCGGTCGGGCCCTGCCTGATGGTGACGGGCGGGCCGGACGCGGGACTGGCGGTGCCGTTGCCCCCTCGGGGTCGCCTGATCGTGGGCCGGGACCGGCAGGCGGGACTGTGCCTTACCGACCCCGGGATCGGGAGAGCCGACCTACGGTTCGACTGGACGCCTGCCGGGCCACCCCGGGTCCTGCTCGGGCCCGGGGTGAAGGTCCGGGTCGACGGGCTCCCGGTCGCGTCCCGCACCCGGTTGGCTCCCGGTCGGTCGCTCCGTCTGGCCGACACCACCTTGGAGCTACGGGCCCGGAACCCGGCGGCGGCGCCCCCGGATCGCTCCACCCCGAACCTGGCGTTGCGGCGGACCTCGCCCACGGCCCCCGGCCCGGTCCCGTTCACGGTGGAGGCGCCCGCGCCTCCGACCGCCGATGGTGAGGCCCCGTCGTTCCCCTACCTGGCCGTGCTGGCCCCGGTCGGTCTGGGGGTGGCGCTGGCCCTGTTGTACTCACCGCGGTTCCTGTTGTTCGCCGCTCTGAGCCCGGTGGTGGCCGTGGCCGCCTTCGTCGACCAGCGCCGTCGGAACCGCCGTCGCCGGCGCCAGGCCAGGGCCCGATTCGACGACGACCTCGACCGCTGTGAGCGGGAGCTGGCGGCGGCGTTGGTTGAGGAACGAGCCCGACGGTTGGCCGTGGCTCCGGACACGGCCCGGCTTCTGGGTCGGGTCGACGGCCGCAGCGCCGCCCTGTGGCCCCGTGGACCCACCGACCCCAGGGTCCTCGAGCTGCGCATCGGCTCCGGCCCGGTGACCCCGCTGGCCCAGGCCGGACCGATCGGCGACGGTGACCCCGAGGACCTGGCCCGGGTCGAGGAACGCCTGGCGCCGCTGCGGACGCTCCACGATGTTCCGCTGGTGGTCGATCTCCCGGAGGCCGGTGCCCTGGCCGTCGTGGGACCCCGGTGGCGGCGGGGCCCGGTGCTGGCCAACCTGATGGCGCAGACGGCCGCCCTCCACCCGCCCCGAGCGGTCCAGGTGGTCGTCGCCACCGGTGACGCCGGACCCGCCGCCTGGGCCCACTGGCTGCCCCACGCCCACCCCGTCGGTGCCGTGTCGGCCCCCGACCCGGCCCGCACCGGAGGGGACGGCCCGGCCGAGGCGAGGTCCGATGCGAGGTCCGAGGTCGTGGCCGATGTCGTGGCGGAGATCGTGGCCGATGTCGTGGCCGAGGTCCGTGCTCGCCGCTCCCGCTCCGGACGGGTCGGGGCCGGGCCCGCGGTTCGGGGGTCGGAGCCGTGGCTGGTGGTCGTGGTCGACGACGGGGCCGAACCCGCCGACCCCGCATCCGCCGAGGCCGCCGCCGGTCGGGTCGACCCCGCCGACGTGGCCGAACTCGTGATGGCCGGGCCCGAGGTGGGCGTGCTGGTCATCGTCGGAGCCGACCCCCGGGCCCCGGTGCCCCCGGGCGTCGGGGCCGTCCTCACCCTGCCATCGGCCGGTGCCGGCTCACCGACGCTCGCCCTGCGCCGCGACGGGGCGTGGTCGACCACGCCCGTGGCCGCCGACGGCCTCGACGCGGATCGGGCCCGGGTCCTGGCTCGGCGGCTGGCTCCGCTGGTGGCCGCCGACACACCGGCGGGGCAGGCTGCGTTGCCGACCGTGGTGCCCCTGGCTCGGGCCCTCCGAGCCCTCGATGACGAGCCGGAGCAGGGGGCCCGGCCCGACGACGCCGGGTCGGGCGATGCGCCTGGACCGGCGCCGACGGTGCCCGACGGCTCCTGGGTCGTCGATCGTTGGCGGCGCGCCCCGCCGGGGCAGGTCGCGGTCCCCGTCGGATGGGGACCGGCCGGACCGTTCACGGTCGACCTCGTCCTCGACGGACCCCACTGCCTGATCGGGGGCACCAGTGGGTCGGGCAAGAGTGAGCTGGTGAGTTCGATGGTGGCCGGGATGGCGGCCTGCAACCCCCCGCATCGGTTGCAGATGCTGTTCGTGGACTACAAGGGCGGCGCGACCTCGGAGGCCTTCGCCGATCTCCCCCACACCGCGGGCTCGGTCACCAACCTGGACGAGGCGTTGGCCGAACGGGCCCTGATCTCGCTCTCGGCCGAGCTCAACCGCCGCATGGCCCTCCTCCGCGGTCGGGCCCGGGACGTGGGGGAGTTGCTCGCGTCGAACCCCGACGACGCGCCACCGGCCCTGGTGATCGTGATCGACGAGTTCGCCACCCTGGTGGCCGAGATCCCGGCCTTCGTGGCCGGTCTGGTCGACATCGCCCAGCGTGGTCGCAGCCTCGGTATCCATCTGCTCCTGGCCACCCAGCGCCCGGCCGCCGCCGTCAGCGACGACATCCTGGCCAACACCAACCTGCGGCTCTGCCTGCGGACCGTCGACGCGGCCGAGTCGAACGCCGTCCTGGGCCTACCCGACGCCGGAGCGATCCCGGTCTCGGCCCGGGGTCGGGGGGTCGCACGATTGGGGGCGGGCGACCCCATCCCGTTCCAGTCGGCCTGGTCGGGCGCACCCCTCCCCGGCGTCCGGACCCGCGCCGTCCCCACGGTGGCCCCCGCCCGCCCCGTCGACGAGTCCCGGCTGATGGCCGGGCGCCCGAGGAGGGTGGGCCCCGGTCGGCCCGGGTCATCACCCCCGGCCCCGGCCCGACCCCCGGGGCCGGGTGGGTCGCAGCCCGCTCCGGCCGTCGCCCGGGACTCGCGTGGTGACGTACAGCTGACGGCACTGGTCGCGGCCGTGGTCGACGCCGCCGACCGGCTCGGCTTGCCCTCGGCCCCGCCGCCGTGGCGGGAGGAGCTGCCGAGACGGCTCCGGTGGGCCGACCTCGAACCGGTCGGGCCCGGGCCCGACGGTGGGCTCACGGTCACCCTCGGCTTGGCCGACGTCCCCCACGCCCAGGCCCAGCACCCGGCCCGCATCGATCTGTCCGCCACCGGCGGTCTGCTCATCCTCGGCGCCGGTGGTTCGGGGCGGACCACGGTGCTGCGCACGGTGGCGGCCGAGCTGGAGCGGCGCCCGCCCGCAACGGTTTCGGAAGTGGTGCTGGGCCCGGGGCCCGGCCCCGATGCGGGCACGACCTCCGCCTCGTCCTCCACTCCGGTCCCGGTCGGTGCTCGGCCGCTCGTGGTCGGTTTCGACTTCGCCTCCGGCGACCTGGCCTCGGTCGAGGTCCTCGGCTGCTGCGCCGAGATCGCCGCCGGGGACGACCTGGAGGCGGTCACCCGCCTCATCGCCGACCTCGAGCAGGAACTGGAACGCCGCCGTTCCGCCGCCCGGGCCCGCAGCTCCCCGTCCCCGGTCCCCATCGTCCTGCTGATCGACGACCTCGGGGCCTTGACCGCGGCGTTCGAAGGGGCCGGCGTCCCCACCGCCCATCACGCCTGGCTGGAACGGCTGCACCGGGTGGTGGCCGAGGGTCGTCCCCTCGGTCTCCTCACGGTGGCCACCGGCTCCCGGCGGGCCGTCTTCCGGCCCCCGATCTGGAACGCGGTGTCGGCCCGGCTGCTCCTCCGGAGCCTTGACGCCTCGGCCGGGACCGACCTGGGACTCTCCCGGCGGCAGCCCGGGCCTCCGCCCACCTGCCACCGGGGCGCGGCCATCTCGACGGCGCCACCATGATCCAGATCGCCGCCGTCACCGACGAGGACGCCGATCCGGCGCCGGTCGAGGACGGCGATCCGGCCTCGGGGGAGTCCGGAGCCCGGCCGTGGGCCGACGGCCGGGCCCAGCGGGCGGCGCTGGCGGCCTTGCGGCGACGGTTCGGACGGGCCCCGTCGGTCGTCGTCGCCCCGACCCCTCGGCTCTCGACCCCCCTCCCGGTGGCGGTCGCACCGGATCGCACCGCGGCGACGGCCCGGCCCGGGACCGTCGTCCTCGGGCCGGTCGACCTGGCTCCCACCCCCTACCTGCTCGATCTGACCCACGACGATGTGCTGGTCCTCGGCCCGCCGCGGTCCGGGCGGTCGACGGCGCTGGCCCTGATCGCCGAGCAGGTGTTCGCCGGTGGGGGCTCGGTGTGGGCGGTCGGTCACCCCCGCTCCCCCCTGGGTCACCATCCCGCCGTCGAGCGATGGTGGCCCCTCGACCGTCGCCAACCGCTCCCGGTCGACGAGATCCTGGCCGCCGCCTCCACCGCCCTCGGTCCCGCCCACACCGACACCGGAACCGGTGTGGCGGAAGCGGTCACCGACGGTCCGCCGACGGGGGCCGGGCCGCCCCCACTCCGCCTGCTGCTGATCGACGGGATGGAGGAACTCGACGATCCCGTCCATGATCAGGTGGGGATGGCACTGGCCGGGCTCGACCGCCGCGTCGTCGGGGCCGGCACCGGCCTTCGGGGCTACACGGCCAACGCGCTGGCCCAGCAGGCCCGTCGGGCCCGGACCCTGATCCTGCTCGGCCCGCCCCCGCCCCTCGAGCTGCACGAGTTGGCCGGGCGGCCCATCCTCCTGCGGCCGGGCCTGGCCCCGGGACCGGGGCGGGCGGTCGTGGTCGACACCGACGGGTTCCGGGTGGTGCAGATCGCCGACGGCTTGACGGCCGAGCGCGGCGCTCGCCCGCACACCTCCGGCCGGGACCGCCCGATACCCGACCCGGACCGATCGGTGGTCAGGCCGACGGTGCGGTCGTGACCGAGTCCAGCAGGTACTGGGCGCTGTCGGCCAGGGCCCGGCCCGCCTGGTTGTCGGAGACGGCGCGGATGGAGGCCTGGGCCCGGGTCACGAACTCCTCGGCCGAGGCCAACGCCGTCGCCACCCCCGGACCCTGACGGACCAGTTCGATGGCGTCGTGACGGTCACCTTCGCTCAGTCCGCCTTCGGGACCGCCGTCGAGCAGAAGCTCCTTCAACTTGGGCCCGACCCCGGGGGCGGCCAGCGTGTGGATGACGGGCAACGAGTACACGCCCTCCAACATGTCCTTGCCTGCCGGCTTGCCCAGCTGATCGTCGGTGGCGATCACGTCGAGGATGTCGTCGATGATCTGGAAGGCCATCCCGTAGTGGCGACCGAAGTCGGTCAGCCCCTCAATCGCCTCGGAATCCCGCTCGGTCACGATGGCCCCGATCCGGGTGGCGGCGGCGAACAGGCTGGCCGTCTTGCCCGCGATCGAGGGGTAGTACTGCTCCTCGGTCCGGTTGACGTCGTACAGCGTCTGGAGTTCGGCCACCTGACCCTTGCACAGGTCGCCGATGGTCCGGGCCAGGAGCCCGGCGACCTCGGTCCCCAGGTCGGCCGCGATCTCCGACGCCTTGGCCAAGAGGAAGTCCCCGGCCAGGATGGCCCGCAGGTTGCCCCACCGGGCGTTCACGCTGATGACTTCGCGGCGGATCTCGGCCTCGTCCATCACGTCGTCGTGGTACAGGGAGCCGACCTGGACCAGTTCCACGGCCACGCCGCCCCGGATGGCGTCGTCGCTCACGGCAACGCCGTCGGCCAGGGAGGTGGCGGCGGCCGCCGCCGTGAACCGGGGCCGCTGGCGTTTGCCCCCGGCCTTGATCAGGTGGGAGGCGATCTCCGTGAGGTACTCGTCGCCCTCGATGCGAACCGTTTCGAGCAGGCACACCTCGATCCGTCTCGCGTCGTCGTCGGCTGTCGGCAGCGTATTGAGCGGATGGGTGGCCACCGGGCCAGGCTAAACCAACCGAAGGCGCTCGTCGCTAACCGGGGTGATGGCCCACGGCGGGTGAACTCCAGGTGCCCCTCGGACGTGACCGACGACCGATGGGGCGGGGGAAGAAGGCGAGGGCTAGGGTCGGTTTCACCTCAGCTAACCACCGCCGTCCCGAGGAGGCCATCCCCCGTCAACCTACGCCGAGCGGCTCAGTCCGAGCCCTTGAGTGCCGATTGGATGCCCGTTGGCCCCAGCTGTCCGTCAGAACAACGGATGTTCCTACTTGTAGGCTGGATGCCAACTCTCCTCAGGACCCCTTTCTGGAGGAACTTCATGTTCGAACGCTTTACGGATCGTGCTCGCCGAGTGGTGGTGCTGGCGCAGGAAGAAGCGCGCCTGCTCAACCACAACTACATCGGCACCGAGCACATCCTCCTCGGTCTGATCCACGAGGGTGAGGGGGTCGCGGCCAAGGCGCTGGAATCACTGTCGATCTCCCTCGAAGCCGTCCGCAGCCAGGTCGAGGACATCATCGGCCAGGGCGGCTCGTCGCCCAGCGGTCACATCCCGTTCACCCCCCGGGCCAAGAAGGTGCTGGAGCTCTCGCTCCGCGAGGCCCTGCAGCTCGGTCACAACTACATCGGCACCGAGCACATCCTGCTCGGGCTCATCCGCGAGGGCGAGGGCGTCGCCGCCCAGGTCCTGGTCAAGCTGGGTGCCGACCTGTCCCGGGTCCGCCAGCAGGTCATCCAGCTCCTGTCCGGCTACTCCGGCCCCTCCGGCAGCACCAACGCTCCGTCCGAGGGCGGCAAGGCCAGCGCCACCACCGGTGGCTCGGGCCAGGACGCCCCGTCCGGTTCGCTCATCCTCGATCAGTTCGGTCGGAACCTGACCCAGCTGGCCCGGGAGAAGAAGCTCGACCCCGTCATCGGTCGGGCCCGTGAGGCCGAGCGGGTCATGCAGGTGCTCAGCCGCCGGACCAAGAACAACCCGGTCCTCATCGGCGAGCCCGGCGTCGGCAAGACGGCCATCGTCGAGGGCCTGGCCCAGCAGATCGCCAACGACGAGGTGCCCGACACCCTCCGGGGCAAGCAGCTCTACACCCTCGATCTCGGCGCCCTGGTCGCCGGGTCCCGCTACCGGGGCGATTTCGAGGAGCGCCTGAAGAAGGTGCTCAAGGAGATCAAGACCCGGGGCGACATCATCCTGTTCATCGACGAGCTCCACACGCTGGTCGGTGCGGGTGCGGCCGAGGGTGCCATCGACGCCGCCTCCATCCTCAAGCCCATGCTGGCCCGGGGTGAGCTGCAGACCATCGGGGCCACGACCCTCGACGAGTACCGCAAGCACCTGGAGAAGGACGCCGCCCTGGAGCGGCGGTTCCAGCCGATCAAGGTCGAGGAACCGACGGTGGAGCACACCATCGAGATCCTCAAGGGCCTGCGCGACCGCTACGAGAGCCACCACCGGGTCACCATCACCGACCAGGCCCTCGTCGCCTCGGCCAACCTGGCCGACCGGTACATCTCCGACCGGCACCTCCCCGACAAGGCCATCGACCTGATCGACGAGGCCGGCTCCCGGCTCCGGATCAAGCGCATGAGCACCCCTCCGGCGTTCAAGGATCTGGAGAACGAGCTGGCCGAGGTCGTCAACCAGAAGAAGGAGGCGGTCGAGGCCCAGAACTTCGAGGAGGCCGGCCGCCTGCGCGACTCCGAGAAGGAGCTTCTGTCCAAGAAGGAGGAGATGGAGACCGAGATCAAGGCCTCGGGCGTCGACCTCTTCGACGAGGTCAACGAGGAGTCCATCGCCGAGGTGCTGTCCATCTGGACCGGCATCCCCGTCTACAAGCTCACCGAGGAGGAGACCGAGAAGCTCCTCCGCATGGAGGACGAGCTCCACAGGCGGGTCATCGGCCAGCAGGACGCCATCCGGGCCGTCTCACAGTCGATCCGTCGGACCCGGGCCGGGCTCAAGGACCCGAAGCGTCCGTCCGGCTCGTTCATCTTCCTGGGCCCCACCGGCGTCGGTAAGACCGAGCTGGCCAAGACCCTGGCCGAGTTCCTGTTCGGCGACGACTCGGCCCTCATCACCCTCGACATGTCGGAGTACATGGAGAAGCACACGGTGAGCCGCCTGGTCGGCTCGCCCCCCGGGTACGTGGGCTACGAGGAGGGCGGCCAGCTCACCGAGGCCGTGCGGCGCAAGCCGTTCTCGGTGGTCCTGTTCGATGAGATCGAGAAGGCCCACCCGGACGTCTTCAACGCCCTGCTCCAGATTCTGGAGGAAGGTCGCCTGACCGACTCCCAGGGTCGCTCGGTCGACTTCCGCAACACGGTCCTGATCATGACCTCCAACCTGGGCACCCAGGACCTCCGCAAGTCCACCCTCGGGTTCACCAAGGCCGACGAGGCCGTGAGCTACGAGCGGATGAAGGAGAAGGTCAACGACGCCCTCAAGATCCACTTCCGACCCGAGTTCCTGAACCGGATCGACGAGACCATCGTCTTCCACGAACTCAGCAAGGAAGAGGTCACCGAGATCGTCGACCTGATGATCGCCCGGACCGCCGAGCAGCTCGAGGGCCAGGGCATCGGCCTGGAGCTCACCGTCGACGCCAAGCACCACCTGGCCGAGATGGGCTACGACCCGACCATGGGCGCCCGCCCGCTGCGTCGGGCCATCCAGCGCTCGATCGAGGACGTGCTCTCCGAGAAGCTCCTGTACAAGGAGTTCCGGGCCGGTCAGATCGTGGTGGTCGACGTGGAGACCAACGAGGACGGGGTTCGGGAGCTCTCCTTCACCCCGCACGAGGGCTTCCAGCCGCCGTCGACCCCGGAGCTGGCCGAAGCCGGCGAGTAGCGGCCGAGCCGACACCGGTCGGCGTATCCGATCCGATGGAGCCGGGGCCTGGCGGCCCCGGCTCCCGCCGTTTTCAACCCGGGCCCCGGCCGGCGCCCACTAGGGTTGGTGGGTCATGTTGTGGGGTGTCCTCAAGCGCTGGTGGTGGCTGGCCGTCGTGCTCGTGACCGCCTCCGCCTGCCAGGCCTCGTTCGAGGTCGTGGTCGAGGTCGAGGAGGACGGCTCGGGGACGGTCGAGACGACCACCACCATCGCCGCCGAGGCGGCCGATGCCGTGCTCGATCTGGACCGGGGCGCCGGCGGCATCGTCCTGGCCGACCTGGCCCAGAGCGGCTGGGTCATCGAGCGACCCGACGTCGCCGCCGACGGGACGACCGTCATCATGGCCACCAAGGAGTTCGGGACCCCCGAGCAGTTCAGCGAGATCATGGACGAGTTGGCCGGCGAGGAAGGGCCGTTCCAGGACTTCGCCCTGACCCGGGCGAAGAGCTTCGCCCGGGTCGACTACGAGTTCAGCGGCGTGCTCGACACCACGGGAGGGCTCGCCGTGTTCGGCGATCCCGAGCTGGAGGCCGCCCTGGGCGAGTCGCTGACCGACCTGGCCGAGCGCTACGGGGCCTCGGCCGACCAGGTCGAGATCTCGGTCCAGACCTCGCTGCCGGGGGAGCTCCAGGGTGAGCGGCCGAACCTCCTGTTGCCCAGCCCCGAGGAGCGGGTGGCGGCCCGGTGGCAGGCGACCCTCGACGAGGGCCGGGTCGAGGGTCTCGACCTGGCCACCGCCACCAGCAACGTCTCGCCGCTGGTCCTGATCGGGGTGGCCGTCGTCCTCGGGGTGCTGGCGCTGTTGGTCCTGTTGGCCCAGATCCTCCGGATCCTGGTCCCGGACCGTCGGCGTCGCCATCGGGGCGGCCGCCGTCGTCCGCCCAGGGCCCCCGCCCCGACGCCCGCTCCGCCCCGGACCGAGCCCGTCACGGGCCAGGTCCCCGTGGTGGCCGCCGACGGGTCGGTGGAGTCGCCGTGCAAGGTCGTGGCCTTCGATCTGATGGGCGTCCTCTACCGGCCGGCCAACCACGTCGAGGAGCTGCTCATCCCCTTCGTGCGGGAGCGGTCGACAGCGTCGATCACCGACGAGGAGATCGCGGCCCGGGCCCGGGCCCTGGTCCAGGGCCGCATCACCACCGACGGGTTCTGGGCCGCGGTCGGGGTCCGGGGCGATCCCGCCCGCCACGACGCCGAGTACGTGGCCCGCCACCAGCTCGCCCCGGGCGTGATCCGCTACCTGCGGGCCCTGCGCGACAGCGGCGTCCGGGTCGCCGTGATCACGAACTACGCCAGCCGGTGGGCCACCGCCCTGCGGGCGGCCCACCTCGAAGCCCTGGTCGACCCCTGGGTGGTGAGCGGCGCCGTGGGGGTGCGGCTCCCGGATCCGGCCATGTTCGAGGCCCTGCGCCGCCTGACCGGCACCGACCCGGCCGAGATCCAGATCATCGACGACGACCTGGGCATCCTCGACGCCGCCCGCGACCTGGGCTTCGCCACCTCGTGGTTCGCCCCCAACGGCGATCGCGCCCTGGCCGGCGACCACGCCGTGCTCCGCACGTTCGGCCCCGGCGACGACGAGCCGGTCGACGGGGCCGAAGCCGCGGCCCGCCCCCGCCCCGACTCCGACTGATCCCACGGCCCTCCGGGGCCGGTCCGTCACTGTCACCGGGCTTCTCTAGGGTCCGGACCATGGCCAAACGTCGTCGTTCGTTCGTCTGTCGCCACTGTGGGGCCCGGCACCCCAAGTGGACCGGCCGGTGCCCGGCCTGCGACACCTGGGCCAGTGTGGAGGAGGCGGTCGAGGTCGACGGTGCCCGGACCTCGGTCACCGGTCGCCAGCAGGGTGCGGTACCGCTGGCCCGCTTCGATCTGGGCACCACGGTCCCCGCCCCCACCGGGATCGACGAGCTCGACCGGGTGCTCGGTGGCGGTCTGACACCGGGATCGGTCACCCTGATCGGGGGCGAACCCGGTGTGGGCAAGTCGACGCTCACCCTCCAGATGGCGACGGCCGTCTCGGCTCACGGCGCCACCACCCTCCTGGTGGCCGGCGAGGAGGCCCCGGCCCAGGTCGCAGCCCGGGCCGGGAGACTGGGCCCGGTACCGGAGAATCTTCTCGTCGTCGACGACGTGACCGTCGACGGCATCGTGGCCGCGCTCGACCAGGCCCGACCCCAGCTTGCCATCGTCGACTCGATCCAGACGGTCTCGGTCGACCACCTGGACAGCGCACCGGGCTCGGCCTCCCAGGTCCGGGCGGCCACCGAGCGCCTCATCGGTGCGGCGAAGCGGCTCGACGTCTCCCTGGTGTTGATCGGCCACCTCACCAAGGACGGCTCGCTGGCCGGACCCAAGGTCATCGAGCACCTGGTCGACACGGTGCTCTCCTTTGGTGGCGACCGTTCCTCGGAGTTGCGGTACCTCCGTGCCGTCAAGCACCGCTACGGGCCCACCAGCGAGGTCGGCCTGTTCGAGATGACGCAGGCCGGGCTGGAGGTGCTGGCCGATCCGTCCGAGCGGTTCCTGGCCGATCGCCAGCCCGGCCTGCCCGGCTCGGTCGTGGTGGCCGCCCTCGACGGTCGGCGACCGGTCCTGGTCGAACTCCAGGCCCTCACGGTCGACGTCGCCCCCAACCGGGGCTCGACGACCGTCCAGGGGGTCGACGGGCGGCGCCTGGCCATGGTCGGGGCCGTGCTCGACCGCCGGGCCGGGTTGCCCGTGGCCCGCCACGACCTGTTCGTCTCGGCCACGGGTGGGGCCAAGCTGACCGAACCGGGGGCCGACCTCGGTCTGGCCGTGGCCGTGGCCTCCTCACTGTTCGACCGGAGCGTCCCGGCTGACGTGGTGGTGTGTGGGGAGGTGGGCCTCGGGGGCGAGATCCGCTCGGTGTCGAGGACCGAGGCCCGCCTGCAGGAGGCCTACCGCCTCGGGTTCCGGACCGCCATCGTGCCGGCCTCGGCCCGCGAGGCCCCCACCGGTATGCGGGTTGAGGCGGTGTCCACCGTGAGCGAGGCCCTGGCCGCGGCCACCGGCCTGACCACGGCGAGTCGGGGCTCCGAGGGGTGATCGGTTCGGGGCCCCGGAGACCAGCCGACCGGGCTTGGCCGACGTTGTCGTCGCATCGGGCCCCCGGGCCGGGCCGGGCCCGGGGGCCCGTCGTCTACGATGAAGGTCCATGGATTCGCGACCGGAGGGAGCCCTGCTGCGGGCGTTGGCTCAGGTGGCGCCGGGGTCCCAGCTTCGCAACGGCCTCGACCGCATCCTGCTCTCCGGCCGGGGCGCCCTGATCGTCATCGGCGACGGGCCCGAGGTGCTCAACATCTGCTCCGGTGGCTTCCTTCTCGACGCCGCCTTCACTCCCCAGCGGTTGTCGGAGCTGGCCAAGATGGACGGGGCCATCATCCTGGCCGCCGACGCCAGCCGAATCGCCCGGGCCAACGTGCACCTCGTGCCCAACCCCAACGTGCCCACCTCCGAGACCGGGACCCGGCATCGGACGGCCGAACGGGTGGCCCGATCGCTGCACGTGCCCACGGTGGCGGTGTCCGAGTCGCGCAAGGAGATCCAGATCTACGTCGGCGACCGCGTCCATCCCCTGTCGACGGCCAGTCGCCTGCTGGAGCGGTCCAACCAGGCCGTCCAGACCCTGGAGCGGTACCGGGCCCGCCTCGACCTCGTCTCCCAGAATCTGTCGACCCTCGAGGTCGAAGACCTGGTGACCGTGCGCGACGTGGTGGAGGTCATCCAACGGGCCGAGATGGTGATGCGGATCTCGGCCGAGATCGAGCGGAACCTGATCGAGCTGGGGTCGGACGGCCGCCTGGTCCGGCTCCAGATGGAGGAGCTGATGGTCGGAGTGGAGGAGGCCCACTGCCTCCTGATCCGCGACTATCTCGGGGCCCACGCCCCGTCGTGCGAGGAGGTGATCGCCACGGTCGCCGCCCTCGACGACGACGACCTGTTCGATCACGCCCGGCTGGCCAAGGCCCTCTACCTCGACCGCGAGCAGGAACTGGACGGCAACATCGAACCCCGAGGCCACCGACTGCTGTCGAAGCTGCCCCGGGTCAACGAACTCACCGTCGACCGGCTGGTGGCGCACTTCGGCACCCTGGGCCGGGTCCTGCGGGCCACGGTCGAGGAGCTGGAAGAGGTCGAGGGGGTCGGGCCGAGCCGGGCCCGCTCGCTCAAGGAGAGCACGGGGCGCCTGGCCGAGACCTCGATCCTCGACCGCTTCTAACGGGAACGCATCTCCATCTGGGACCGATCGAGGATGTGGTAGCGGCGATCGCGCTGCTCCAACCAGCCGAGCCTCACGAACGAGGCGATGGCCTTGTTGACCCGCTCCCGGCTGGCGCCCACCATCCCGGCCAGCTCCTCCTGGGTCACCGGGAGGGAGAAGTCGTCGGCATCGCCGGCGATCTCCAGCAGCCGCTTGGCCGTCCGCCCCGTCACGTCGAGGAACACCGAGTCGGCCAGGACCCCGTTCATCACCCGGAGCCGGACCGCCAGCAGCTCGACCACCCGCCACAGCTTGACCGGCTCGTTGCTGTACATCTCGCGCAGGGGGCGTAGGGGATCACGATGACCTCGGACGACTCCAGGGCCCGACCGTCGGTCGAGCGGGTCATGCCGTCGAACAACGGCATCTCGCCGAACAGGTCGCCCTTCTCCATCAGGGCCACGACCGACTCCCGGCCGTCCACCGATCGCTTGGCCATGGCGATGCGACCGCCGAGCACCACGTAGAGTTCGGTCGGCTCGTCACCCTCCCGGAACAGGACGTCGCCCCGGGTCAGTCGGCGCTCGGTCGCCCCGGCGGCCAGGACGTCGAGGTCGTCGTCGGTCAGGTCCCTGAACAACTCGACTGCTCTGATCTGCTCGCGATCAACCATTCCCAACAAGGTAGACGATCATGAGAGCGGTGACGCCCGGCATATGTGGCCCATCGGCACCTGCCCCCGTTCGGGCCCGGCCCCGAGTGGGCTAGGGTGCCCAGGGATGACTCCCTGGGGTGTGATCGTGGCCGGCGGATCCGGTTCACGCTTCGGCCGACCCAAGCAGTTCGAGCCGCTGCGGGGCCGCCGGGTCGTGGACTGGTCGGTCGCCGCCCTCGGCCGGTGCTGTGCCGGTGTGGTGGTCGTGGTTCCGGCCGAGGATCTGGACCGCGAGTACGGGGCCGACCGGGTGGTGGCGGGCGGGGCCGATCGTTCGGCGTCGGTGCGCTCGGGTCTCGACGCCCTCCCCCCGGAGGCGACCCACGTCCTGGTCCACGATGGGGCCCGCCCCCTGGTCCCCGACGAGGTGGTACGCCGGGTGCTGGCCGCGCTCGTCGACGGTGCCCCGGCCGTCGTCCCCGTCGTGCCCGTCACCGACAGCCTCCGGACCACCGGGGGCGAGTCGGTCGACCGCAGCCGGTTCGTGGCCGTGCAGACCCCCCAGGGATTCGAGTTGGCCACCCTCCGCCGGGCCCACGATGGCGACCGCTCGGCCTCCGACGACGCCACCCTGGTGACCGAACTCGGGATCGAGGTCCGCCACGTCGACGGCGCGGCCCGCAATCTCAAGATCACCGAACCCCACGACCTGGCCGTGGCCGAGGTGTTGCTCGATGTCGGCTGAGCCCGCCCTGCGCATCGGTCAGGGCTTCGACGTCCACCCCTTCTCCGACGACCCCGATCGGGCCCTGGTCCTGGGCGGGGTCCGCTTCGACGACGAACCGGGACTGACCGGCCATTCCGACGCCGACGTCATCGCCCACGCCTGCACCGACGCCCTCCTGGGCGCCGCCGGTCTGGGTGATATCGGCTCGTTCTTCCCCGACACCGACCCGGCCCATGCCGGGGCCGACAGTGTCGCCCTGCTGGCCCGGGCGGTCGAGGAGTTGCGACGGGCCGGGTGGCAGCCCTTGAACGTCGACTGCACGGTGATCTGCGACCGCCCCAAGATCGCCCCCCACCGGCCCACCATGCAGGAGAACCTGGGGCGAGCGGTCGGGGCGCCGGTCATGATCAAGGGCAAGCGGACCGAGGGACTGGTGTCCCTGGGCGAGGGGATCCAGTGTCACGCGGTGGCCCTGGTGCGGGCCGATGGCTGACTCGGCGTCGGGCCGGTCCCGCCAGGGTCGGGGTCAACAGGGCCGGGGCCAACAGGGCCGCGGTCGTCGGGGGCCGGGTCGCGGTCGCGCCGACCGCGGTGACCGGCGGACGCCGGGCGGGGCCGACAACCACCGCCGGGGCGGCAACCGGGGCCTGGGTGGGGATCAGGTCGAGGGTCGCCAGGCGGTCCGGGAACTGCTGCTGGCCGGACGACGTCGCGTGCGCGAGGTCCTGTTGGCCGATGACCTCGACCGAGCCGACATCATCGACGACATCATCGGCCTGGCCCACGAGCTGGACGTGCCGGTCCGGACCGTCGGTCGCAAGCGACTCCAGGGCGAGGCTTCCTCGGCCAACCACCAGGGGGTGCTGGCCCGGGCCGCCACCTTGCCCGAGGCCGACCTCGACCGCCTGGCCCGGGCCGACGACGCCTTCCTCCTCGTGCTCGACGGCATCACCGACCCCGGGAACCTGGGGGCGCTGCTCCGCACGGCGGAGTGCGCCGGTGTCACCGGGGTCGTCCTGCCCCGCCACCGATCGGTCCACATCAGTCCCACCGTGACCAAGGCGGCGGCCGGAGCGGTCGAACACCTTCCCCTGGCCCTGGCCGGCGGTGTGCCCGCCGCCCTGGCCGACCTGTCCCAGGCCGGAGTCACGACGGTGGGGTTGGACGCGGCCGGGACCACTGATCTGTTCGATCCCGCAGTACCGATCTCGGGCCCCGTCGCCCTGGTCCTGGGGGCCGAAGGTCGAGGGCTGTCCCGCCTGGTCCGCCAGCGGGTTGACCTGCTTGTGGCGATACCGTTACAGGGCGGCCTGAACAGTTTGAACGTGTCGGCGGCGGCGGCCGTGGCATGCTTTGAGGTTGTACGACGCCGTACGTCGGCCCCCGCCGACGAGGTTCCGACCACCGATGCCATCCCGACAGCCGACGGGGGAGACCTGTGACTGAGGCAAGCTACACCGCCTGGGACGGGAACCTGTACGAATGGCCCCCGCCCGACGGGTGGTATCAGGCCGCGGACGGGAAGTGGTGGCCCCAGGGCTACGGCCCCTCGGCCGACGGGGGTGAGGGCGCCGACGGCGAGGACGGCATCAGCGATCTCCTGGTGGAACCGGTCGAGGAGGTCACGTCCCGGTCCTTCGAGGAGGAGGACCTGCCCAACATCGACGACGTCTTCGGGGGCGAGAACATCTTCGCCGACGAGGATGGCGACGGCGGTGACCGATCGCCCGGCGGGCAGGCCACCGTCGACCTGAGCACCGGTCTGGGCCGAGACCCCGAGCCGGCGCCGGCCGTCGATCCGGCGCCCGATCACACCCCTGGCCCGGTCGCCGCTCAGGCCGAGCTGGCGGTCGAGGCACCGGGTCCGGCACCCCTCGCCGACCCCGACCCGAACCCGGGCCCGGATCCGGTCGGAGGCCGCTCGCAGCGGGCCCCGTCGGTGTTCGACACCCCGTTCCCGTCCGACGGCACCGCCCGTCCCGATCCGCAACCGGCGGCCAACGGCCCCACCGGGACCGGTGGGTTCGACGGCTACGGCGGCGGGCCGCCGGTGGGCAGCGCGCCCGGCCTCACCGCCGACCGTCCCGGCCCCGGCCCCGAGGGCGAGTTCGAGATCGACCTGGCCGGCAACGGCGAGGTCGGTGGCCAGCACCACGACCTCGACCACGACCTCGACCTCGACCACGGCGCCGGGGATGTCGGCGTCGCCGACGGTTTCGGGAACGACGTCGAGCACGGGCGGGACCTCCACACCGGACACGACAATCACCACGACGGCGTCGACGATCACCACGACGGCGTCGACCACCACGACCACCACGACGACCACCTCGATCTCGAGGACGCGTTGCACGATCGGGTCGAGAACCGCTTCGACAACGGTCGAGGCCACCACGGGCCCGACGGCGGCTTCGACGGCTCGCCCGTCCCCGTCGTCGATGACGCCGATGACGTGGACGGCGGCTTCGACGGCGGCTTCGATGGCGGCTCCGATGGCTACGACCTGGACCGCGGCGAACCCGGCCCCGGCTGGGACCAGGGCGGCCGGCGCCGGTCGGAGGAGACGGTCGTGCTGTCGGCCGCCGGCCAGGACCCGGCCGCCGGAGTCACCCACCGGGGCCCCGTGGGCTACGACGACCAGGCCGCACCGCCGGTCGACGGCTACGAGCCGGTGGGGGCGCTCGGAACCGAGTCCTATGAGGCCGACCACTACGACGGGTTCGACCCCCAGGCCCCTCTGGTCGACGACGACGATGACCGGGACTACCGCCCCGATTCGTCCGAGGTCGAGCTCGACAACCCTCGAACGGTCTGGCCCCTGGCCGTCGGCGGCGTCTGCGTGGCCCTGCTCGTCGCCCTCCTGCTGGGCTACCTGCTGGTCCGGGGCGGCAGCGAGCCCGCCACCGTGACCGCCCCCGACACCGAGGCCACCGGCTTGGGCTCGATCAACGAGCCCTACGACTTCGGCACCGGGGTGGTGGTGTTCTACGAGGACCTCGGCGGCGAGCGGCGATGGGTGGTGCAGGTTCTGTCGCCGGTCACCGACGGCACCGGCCAGCTGGCGCAGGGGATCGACGGGCAGGTCCCGGACGGGGAACTCCTGGCCGTCAGCCGGGTCCGCATCACCTACCAGTCCGGCCCGGCGCCGGGTCGCCTGAGCGACCTCGACTTCAACGCCATCGGCTTCTCCCTCGCCGTGTACCAGCAGGAGATCGACGGCTGCGCCGCCGTGTCGGACCCCTTGGTGATCGACGCCGAGCTGGAGCCGGCCACCTCGATCGAGGGCAACCTGTGCTGGCAGATCACGGCCACCGATCTCGACACCCTGATCCTCGGGGTCGAGGCCGGACCGGCCGATGGGCGGGTCCACCTGGCGCTCGGCTGAGCACCGGATGGCAGGGGGAGCCCGAAGTCGGATTCGAACCGACGACATCTGCTTTACAAGAGCAGCGCTCTGGCCAACTGAGCTATTCGGGCTTGATGACTGGCTAGTCTAGGTCGCCGGCTCCTCCGTCGTTGTCGCCACGGCCCGGGTGGGCGGTGGCCGTGGTCGAGTCTTTTCCACTGGTCCCAGCGACCGGCCCCCCGAAGTCCCTAGTCTCATGGGCGGGGCCCGTCCCACGCCTGGAGCACGAGCAACATGCAGTCACACCACGATGCCGGTGAGGTCGACCATGCCCGTATCGGGTTGATGCGGGGGATCCTGGTCATCGTGACCGCGGTCGCGGTCGGCGCCTTCGTCCTGGCCCGGGTCGATCTCGACGAGGGGGGAGCCGTCGACGCCGCCCTGGCCGGAAGCGAGTCCGCCGCCGACCAGGCCACCGACGAGGCCGAGCCGGCCGCCAGCCTCCAGCCCGAGGCCGCGTCCGAAGCGGTGACCACCACCATGGTGGTTGAACCGACGACCACGACGGCGGCGCCCGAGACCACGGCCTCGACCGAGGACGACTCGCCCACCACCCCGGCCGGTCCCGCCATCGCCGCCCCGGCCGACACCCGGGTCCTGGTGCTCAACGCCGAGGGGACCAAGGGCGTGGCCGGCCGCGGCACCGAGCAACTGCGCGACGCCGGCTTCGACGTCCTCGCCCCCCGCAACGCCACCGCCCTGTCGCCCACCAGTGCCGTGCTCTACCTCGACGACTTCCAGTCCGAGGCCGAGTCGGTGGCCGAGGTGTTCGGTCAGGGCCCGGACCTGGTCTCGCCCCTCGATCCGGGCAATCCCCCCTTCGACGACCTGGGCGATGCCATGGTCGTCGTCCTCATCGGTCAGGACGAGGCCCTCGGCCTCTGAGGTGACGGCGGCGGACGGGGGCCCGGGCCGGACCGGGGGCCCACAGGTCGTCCTGGCCTTCGACAAGTTCCGGGGCACGGCCACCAGCACCGAGCTGAGCGCGGCCGCGGCCCGGGCCGCCGCCGTCGAGGGCTGGACGTCCACCGCGCTGGCGATGGCCGACGGCGGCGAGGGCTCGCTGGCCGCCATGGGCGGCGCCAACAAGGTGACCACCGTCCGCGGACCGAATGGCGAGCCGGTCGAGGCCGGCTGGCGCCTGGAGCGTCGAGTCGCCTTCGTCGAGATGGCGGCCGCCTCCGGGCTGCTGGTGGCCGGTGGACCCTCGGCCAACGACGCCGTCAACGCCGACACCACCGGCACCGGCCAACTGATCGCCCGGGCCGTCGAACTCGGGGCGCGGACCGTCCACGTCTTCCTCGGCGGCTCGGCCACGACCGACGGCGGCTGGGGCGCGGTGGAGGCCCTGCCCCCGGCGGCCCGGCTCAAGGAGATCGAGATCATCGTGGCCACCGACGTGCGGACGCTGTTCGTCGACGCGGCCGAGGTGTTCGGACCGCAGAAGGGGGCCTCCCCGGCCCAGGTGGCCCTGCTCCGGCGCCGCCTCGAGCGCCTGGTGCAGGTCTACCAGGAACGCTACGGGGTCGACGTGGCCGACGTGCCCGGCTCCGGCGCCGCCGGCGGTCTGGCCGGTGGTCTGTTGGCCGTCGGGGGTCGGATCGAGTCCGGGTTCGACGTGGTGGCCGACTGGGTCGGGCTCGACGAGGCCCTGGCCCACGCCGACCTGGTCGTCACCGGTGAGGGCCACCTCGATGCCGAGTCGTTCAACGGCAAGGTCGTGGGTGGGGTGGCGGCGTGGGCGGCTGCCGCCGGCGTCCCCGTCCTGGCCGTCGTCGGCGACCACGAGCCCGGGACCGAACTGCCGGACGGCATGGAGGTGGTGGTGCTGGCCGAGCGTTTCGGCCGGGCCGATGCCCTGGCCCGGCCGTCGGAGTTGGTCGAGGCCGTCGTGGCCGAGCGCCTGACCCGGCCCTGACGGGCCCGGTCGGGTGCGGCCCGGCGGCGTCGGCGCATCGGCCCGGATCCGACGGTGGGTGCCGGAGGCCCGGTGGGTCCGCGGTGTGGGCCGAGCCCCGGGTCAGCGGTCGGAGCCCAGGTCGCCTTTGCGGAGCAGGTAGAGCCCGACGAAGGCGACGCCGACGAAGGCGGCCAGGATCAGAGCCAGCTGGACCAGGCGGATGAACAGCGAGACCGCAGCCTGGGCCAGCAGGAGACCCACCACGATCAGGGCCACCACGACCAGGATGACCAGGACCACCGGGGGGCGACTGCTCTGCGCCGACGTCACGGTCCCACGCTACCCCCGGGCCGGGATCGCGTCATGGCGGCCCGGCCGGTGGGGGCCGAACGGCACTTCCTGTGGGCCACCGGGCCCAAACGGGTCATCGCCGGGGCCGGGCGTCCGATCGAGAACACAGCCCGGAAGTGGTGGGAACCCCGGGTGGTGGGAACGAGAGGACCGGTGGACCCCGATCGGGGTCGCCGGTCCTCTCACGTTCTGCGGTGGTGGTCGTTAGCACTCTCCCCGGTAGAGTGCTAACCCGTCAGACCACCATCACTCACTGAGTTCGGAGGCCGCCTCGTATGGCGAAGACCATCTCGTTCGAAGACAGCGCACGGCGCAAGCTGGAAAGCGGCATGAACACCCTGGCCGACGCGGTCCGGGTCACGCTGGGCCCCAAGGGCCGCAACGTGGTGCTGGACAAGAAGTGGGGCGCCCCCACCATCACCAACGACGGCGTTTCCATCGCCAAGGAGATCGAGCTCGAAGACCCGCTGGAGCGGATCGGGGCCGAGTTGGTGAAGGAGGTGGCCAAGAAGACCGACGACGTCGCCGGTGACGGAACCACCACCGCCACCGTCCTGGCCTGGGCCATGGTGCGCGACGGCATGAAGAACGTCGCCGCCGGGGCCAACCCGATGTCGCTCAAGCGTGGCATCCAGGCCGGGGCCGAAGCCGCCGTGGCCGCCATCCGGGCCACCGCCGTCGAGGTCGACGACAAGGAGCAGATCGCTCAGGTCGCCGCCATCTCGGCCAACGACCGCACCATCGGCGAGCTCATCTCCGAGGCCATCGACAAGGTGGGCAAGGACGGCGTGGTGACCGTCGAGGAGTCGAACACGTTCGGCATGGAACTCGAGTTCACCGAGGGCATGCGCTTCGACAAGGGCTACATCTCGCCGTACTTCATCACCGACCAGGAGCGCATGGAGGCCGAGTTCGACGACCCCTACGTCCTCTTCGTCGGGTCCAAGATCTCGGCCGTGCGGGAGCTGGTCCCGGTGCTCGAGGCCGTGATGCAGACCGGCAAGCCGCTGGTGATCATCGCCGAGGACGTCGAGGGCGAGGCCCTGGCCACGCTCGTGGTCAACCGCATCCGGGGCACCCTCAACGTGGCCGCGGTGAAGGCGCCCGGCTTCGGCGACCGCCGCAAGGCCATGATGCAGGACATGGCCATCCTCACCAATGGCCAGGTGATCCTGGAAGAGGTCGGCCTCAACCTGGAGGGCGCCTCCATCGAACTGCTGGGCCAGGCCCGCAAGGTGATCATCTCCAAGGACGAGACGACCATCATCGAGGGCGCGGGCGAAGGCTCCGAGGTCAACGGCCGGATCGAGCAGATCAAGGCCGAGATCGACAACACCGACTCCGACTACGACCGGGAGAAGCTGCAGGAGCGCCTGGCCAAGCTGTCGGGCGGCGTTGCCGTGCTGAAGGTCGGGGCCGCCACCGAGGTGGAGCTCAAGGAGAAGAAGCACCGCATCGAGGACGCCGTGTCGACCACCAAGGCCGCCATCGAGGAGGGCGTGGTCTGCGGCGGTGGGGTCACCCTGCTCCGGGCCCAGGACGCCGTCTTCGCCGCCGCTGACGGCCTGGCCGACGCCGATGAGGCCACCGGCGCCCGCATCGTGGCCAGGTCCCTGGCCGTGCCGCTTACCCAGATCGCCGTCAATGCCGGTGAAGAGGGTGGCGTCGTGGTCGACAAGGTCCGCTCGCTCGAGGGCTGGAACGGCTACAACGCCGCCACCGACACCTACGAGGACCTGCAGGCCGCCGGCGTCATCGACGCCGCCAAGGTGACCCGGTCCGGGGTGGAGAACGCGTCGTCCATCGCCGGTCTGTTCCTCACCACCGAGGCCGTCATCACCGACGCCCCGGAGTCCGGCTCGGGCGGCATGCCCGACATGGACGACTTCTAGGCACCGACACCGGCCCGGCCGGACCCTGGCCCGGCCAACGTCAGCGTCAACGTCGACGACGAGATCGGAAGGACACCCGTGCCCGAACTTCATCCCGCCCTGCAACCACTCGCTCCCCTGCTGGGGACGTGGCGGGGGTCGGGCACGGGGTCCTACCCGACCATCGACGACTTCGCCTACGTGGAGGAGATCACCTTCGGCCACGTCGGCAAACCGTTCCTGGCCTACGGCCAGAAGACCCGCGACGCCGGGACCGACCTGCCCCTCCACGCCGAGTCCGGCTACTGGCGGGTCACCGGAGCCGACGGGGCGACCGCCCCCG
This sequence comes from Acidimicrobiales bacterium, assembly GCA_965263455.1. Classification (GTDB taxonomy): domain Bacteria; phylum Actinomycetota; class Acidimicrobiia; order Acidimicrobiales; family SZUA-35; genus CADEDH01. The sequence goes on along the minus strand of CBDHHN010000004.1, from coordinate 1,849,507 downwards.
GTATCGAGGTCGTACTGGCCCACCCCACCGGGGTCCTGGAGTCCCTGGCCGGGGACCTCGACCCCGATCGGCCGGGGTTGTTCGATCTCCGCTCCACCGTCGTGGTGGGCTCGCCGACGGCGAAGTCGGTGACCGAGGTCCATCGCCGGTTCGTGCTCGACGGCGACACCCTCGGCTACACGGTGGCCATGGCCGCGGTCGGTCAACCGCTGACCCATCACCTTGCCGCCACCCTCACCCGGGCCTGACGTCGACCTCAACCGGACCGGACGTCGGACCGCGCCGTCCGAACCCTGACAAATCTCATGACCAGGCGGTGACGCCTCACCCTGGGCCCCCGGCCCGGCCACCGTCACCATGCGGGCATGGACATGAGTATTCGCCTGCGCGGCGTCACCAAGCGGTACGACCCCGATCCCGACCTACCCCCGGCGGTGGCCGGTCTCGACCTCGACATCGGCCGGGGTGAGATCGTCGCTCTGCTCGGACCCAACGGGGCGGGCAAGACCACCACCCTCGACCTGGTGCTCGGCTTCATCCGGCCGACCGAGGGCCGGGTCGAGGTCTTCGGGACCTCCCCGGCCGAGGCCGTCCGCCACGGCCGTGTCTCGGCCGTGCTCCAGACCGGGGGCCTGCTCCGCGACCTCCGGGTCGAGGAGACGGTGGAGTTGATCGCCTCGACCTACCCCGACCCGCCGCCGGTGGCCGAGGTACTGGCCCGGGCCGGGATCGAGCATCTCGTCGGCCGCAAGGTCCAGGCCTGCTCCGGTGGTGAGCAGCAACGACTCCGCTTCGCCCTGGCCCTGCTGGCCGAACCGGAGTTGCTGATCCTGGACGAGCCGACGGCGGGCATGGACATCGCCGCCCGCCAGGAGTTCTGGCACACCATGGCGGCCGAGGCCGACCGGGGCCGGACCGTGGTCTTCGCCACCCACTACCTGGAGGAGGCCGAGGCCTTCGCCCAGCGGACCGTGCTGCTGGCCCGGGGCCGCCTGGCCGCCGACGGACCGACGGAGCAGATCCGGTCCCGGGTCGGCGGACGGGTCGTGCGGGCCACGGTGCCCACCGCCCACCGCGACGCCACCATCGGTGCCCTCCGCCGTCGGCCCGACGTGGTCCGGGTCGACAACATCGGCGACCGGTTGACCATCGAGACCGCCGACGCCGACGAGGTGGCCCGCCACCTGCTGGGCCCCGCGGCCGCCCACGATCTGGAGATCACGGCCGCCTCCCTCGAACAGGCCTTCCTGGCCCTGACCGCCCCCGACCAGACCCTCGACCAGACCCCCGACCCGATCCGAGCCTGAGGAGCACCGTCATGAACGTCACCTACTATCGACTGGAACTGCGCCGCCTGGCCCGGGACTACGTCACCATGTTCTTCACCGTCGGCCTGCCCGGCTTCCTGTACCTGATCTTCGGGGCCTCTCCCGACTACGGCGATGAGCCGGTCCGCGACGGCAACGTGGCCATGTGGGTCATGATCGCCATGGCCGCCTACGGCGCCGTCACCGCAACCACCGGCATCGGGGGTACGGCGGCGGTCGAACGGATGCAGGGTTGGAGCCGACAACTCGGCCTCACCCCCCTCCGCGACCTCGAGTTCGTGGCCGTGAAGGCCGCCACCGCAATGACCATCGCCGCCGCGCCGATCGCCGTGGTCTACACCCTCGGGGCGCTGACCGGGGCCCAGGCCCCGCTCTGGGTATGGGCCGCGTCGGCCGCCGTCCTGCTGATGGGGGCCGGAACCTTCGCCCTCTACGGGCTCAACTTCGGTTTGGCCTTCCGGTCCGAGGCGGCCGTGAGCGCCGCCGCCGGCTCGCTCGTCATCCTGTCGTTCCTGGGCAACATCTTCATCCCCCTGACCGGCTGGCAGCTGACGGTGGCCAAGTTCACCCCGCTCTACGGCTACGTGTCCCTGGCCCGTCGGGCCCTGACCGGGGGCAACACCATCGACCCCGACACCGGCGACCTGATCCCCGAGCCCCTGTGGCAGTCGGTGGTCAATCTCGGGGCCTGGACCCTGCTCCTCGGCCTCCTCGCCCTGTTCCTGGTGAGCCGGGGGAGGAGCCGGCAATGATCGAGGCCGGCCCCGCCGGGGGATCGGGTGTCGGCCGCCACGCCGTCACCCCCGCGAGCTGGCGGCACAACTGGCTCCTGTCCTCGGTGTGGCTGGTGTTCCTCGCCTTCCCCCTCCTCTCGCTGTGGGTCGGCTCCCAGACCCTGGGGGCGAAGTTGGCCGGGTCGGCGTTGGTGGCCGTCTTCGGCGCCGTCTACGCCTGGGGGTTCTGGCACTCGATCCGCCGGTCGGTCGAGGGCCTGCGACCGGATGCCCCGGCCGGCCCCCCGGCCGGTCGGACGGTCGACGTGGGTCACACCGCGCTGTTCCTGTTGGCGGTGCTGGCGGTGGTGGCGGGCGTGGTGGCGGGTTGGGCCATGCTCGGCCTCGTCCCGTTCATCGCCTCCTTCGCCGTGTTCCACCTCTCGTGGCCCCGGGCCCTTGCCGTGGCCGCGGGGTGCACCGTGCTGGTGGTGCTGCTGCCCCTGGTCGGCGGCGTGTACGGCAACCTGTGGGTCCTGACCCCGATCTCGATCAGCGTGGCCCTCTCCACGGTCCTCATCCGGTGGGCCGACGAGCGGGAACAGGAGCGAGCGGTGCTCCAGACCCGGCTGGCCGTGAGCGACGAGCGGGCCCGGGTGGCCCGAGACGTGCACGACGTGCTCGGTCACAGCCTCACCGCCGTCGTACTGAAGGCCGAGCTGGTCCAGCGTCTCCTGGAGCGGGTAGATCCGATCCCCGACGGCACCGGCCCCGACCGGGCCCTGGGTTCCGGGTCCGAGGCCGACGTGGTCGACCGGTGCCGGGCCGAGGTGGCCGAGCTCCAGGTCATCAGTCGCCGGGCGCTGGCCGAGATCCGGGCCACCGTGGGTGGCCTGCGGACCGCCAACCTGGCCGACGAGGTGTCGGTGGCCCGGATGGTCCTGGCCGACGCCGGGGTCGTCCTGACGGTGACCGGCGATCAGTCGACGGTGCCCGAGCGGTACCAGCCGACCCTGGCCTGGGTCGTGCGCGAGGCGGTGACCAACGTCGTGCGCCACGCCCGGGCCGACACCTGCACCATCGAACTGGGTCCGACCGACGACTCGACACCGACCCGCCTCCTCCGGGTGGTCGACGACGGGCTGGGTATGGACAGCGATCGGGAGGGCAACGGACTCCGGGGTCTGCGGGAGCGGGTGGAGGCCGTGGGCGCCTCCCTGCGGGTGACCTCCGCCGCCGGGACCGAACTCGAGGTGCTGGCGTGACCGGACGCGGCGGGCCGGATGCGGCCGACGGGGCGGTCGACGGGGTGGCCTCCCCGATCCGGTTGCTCCTGGCCGACGACCAGGCCCTGGTCCGAGGGGCCTTGGCCGCGCTGCTCGGTCTCGAACCGGATCTGGCCGTCGTGGCCCAGGTCGGCCGGGGTGACGAGGTGCTGGACGAGGTCGAGCGCGGGGCCGTCGACGTGGCCCTGCTCGACATCGAGATGCCGGGCCTGGACGGCATCGCCGTGGTCGAGTTGTTGGCCCGCCGCGCCCCGCGCGTCCGGAGCGTGATCGTGACCACCTTCGGCCGGCCCGGGTACCTGCGTCGAGCCCTCGATGCCGGCGCCGCCGGGTTCGTGGTCAAGGACACGCCGGCCGGTGAACTGGCCGACGTGGTCCGGCGGGTCCATCGCGGGCTGCGGGTGGTCGACCCCAATCTGGCAACCGAATCCCTGCTCGAGGGCAACAACCCGCTGACGGCCCGGGAACAGGAGGTCCTGGCCCAGGCCCTGACCGGGGCGCCGGCGGCCGAGATCGCCCGCACCCTGGGCCTGTCGGGGGGCACCGTGCGCAACTACCTGTCGTCGGCCGCGGCCAAGACGCAGGCCCGGTCGAGCGCCGAGGCGGCCGTCATCGCCCGTGACCGCGGCTGGCTGTGACCGGCACGGGGGCGTGGTCGTAGGCTTGACGGATGGTCCGCTCCCGCACCGTGTCGGTTCTCACCCGTCGCTACGGCGGGACCGGTGACGCGTCGGGGACCCGAGCCCCCGACGAGCTGATCGTCGAGGAGCCACTGGCCATCTGGCTCGACGAGACCCAGGTCTCGTCCACCATGCGCACCCCGGGACACGACTTCGAGTTGGCCGCCGGCTTCCTCCATGCCGAGGGGGCCCTGGCCGGGACCCCGATCACGGGCATCCGCTACTGCGGTACCGGGGCCCCGGTCGACAGTGACTTCAACGTCGTCTCGGTCGAGACCGGCGGCCGGGCCCCGACCCCCACCCCACGCCTGGGCTCCACCAGTTCCTCCTGCGGCCTGTGCGGGTCCGAGGCCATCGCCGAACTCACCGAGCGGTTGCACGTGCTCGGTCCGCACGAGCCCTGGCCGCTCGATCTGCTGTTCGGCCTGCCCGATCTGCTGGGGGCCGAGCAGCCCCTGTTCTCGGCCACCGGTGGGGTTCATGGCGCCGCGGCCGTCGACCGCGCCGGTCGGCCGGTGGTGGTGAGGGAGGACATCGGCCGCCACAACGCCGTCGACAAGGTGGTGGGCCGGCTGCTGCTCGATGGCGGCCTCCCGGCCACCGACCTGGCACTGGTGGTGAGTGGCCGCGGGTCGTTCGAGATGGTGCAGAAGGCCTGGGCCGCCGGGTTCACGGCCTTGGTGGCGGTGTCGGCCCCGTCGTCGCTGGCGGTGACCACCGCCCGCCGAGCCGGCCTCACCCTGGTCGGTTTCGCCCGGTCCGGGGGCGGCACCGTCTACAGCCCCGAACATCTGGCCTGAGCCGGGGCGGCCGGGGCGTCCATCGGGTCCCGGACCACCGGCGGCGGTCGTGTGTTCCGTAGACTTGATCCATGATCGAACCGGCCACGCCCACCGAGGGACTCGGTGTCCTCCACCTCTTCGTCAAACCCGGACCTCTGGCCGATCGAACGCTGTTCCTGGACGGCATCAAGGCGGCCGAGGCCGACGAGGTCCAGGTCGTGACCGTGGCCACGCTCGGGCACAAGGCCGATGTCGCCGTGATGGGCCTCCACGCCGACTTCTGGGCCCTCCGGCGGCTGCAGACGGCGGTGACCACGGCGGGAATGGAGATCGTCGACTCCTACCTGTCGATCACCGAGGTCAGCGAGTACGCCCAGACCGTGCCCGACGAGGCCAAGCAGGCCCGGCTCTATCCTCAGCTTCCGCCCGAGGGTAAGTCCGCCTGGTGCTTCTATCCGATGAGCAAGCGCCGGGGCGAGGTGGCCAACTGGTTCACCACCGACTTCGAACGACGCAAGGAGCTCATGTACGAGCACGGCATGTCGGGCCGCAAGTTCGCCGGTCGCCTCGTCCAGCTCATCACCGCCTCGACCGGCCTCGACGACTACGAGTGGGGCGTCACCCTGTTCGCCAACCGGCCCGACGATCTCAAAGACGTCGTCTACACCATGCGCTTCGATGAGGCCTCGGCGGTGTTCGCCGAGTTCGGCCCGTTCTACACCGGTCTCATTGCCGATCCGGCCGAGGTGCTGACCCAGGTCGGGGTGGACTGATGGCCGCCGGGTCCCGAGTGGGGATGGATGTCGCACACCGGTCCGCCGTTTGCCTACGCTTGACAGATGGCTGAGGCTGACGCAGAACCTCAGGGCGAGCAGGAGGGTACGGGAACCGACACCGAGACGGGTGGGAAAGGCGCCGGAAACGGGCCTGCCCCGAAACCCGCTCCGCTCGCCGTCGACCCTGAAGCTGTTTCGGGGCCGCCGTCGGCGTCCGGGGTTGGGAGCTCGTCGGCCGCCGAACCGGGAACGGCCCCCGAGGTCGGGGCCGAAGTCAAAGCCGATGCCGAAGCCGGGGCCGAAGTCGGGGCCGACGGCTCCGAGCCACTGTCGGCGGTAGAACACGCAGAGCCGGAGCCCGAGCCCGAGCCCGAGCCTGCGGTGGAGCCAGAGCCGGCCGTCGAGGCCGGGGAGCCCGAGCCGGAGCCGGAGCCCGCGGCGGCGGAGCCCGAGGCTCAGCCGGAGCCCGCCGTCGTTGCGGTGGAGCCAGAGTCAGCGACAGAGCCGGAGCCGGCCGTCGAGGCCGGGGAGCCTGAGCCCGAGCCGGAGGCCGCGGTCGCTGCGGTGGAGCCCGAGCCCGCGGTCGAGGCCGATTCCGGCGTGGAGCCGGCCCCCGAGCCCGCTGTGGAGGCGCCCGAGTCCACCGGCGAGGTGCCGGACGCCGGAGCGAAGGCGCCCGAGGCGCCGACCGTCGGAACGAAGGGGACGCCGGCCCCGGGCGCGGAACCGGCCCCGTCCAAGGGCCGCAAGGGTCGCCGGGGCGGGCGAGGGTCGAAGTCGGGCGGCGGGGCCCCACTCCCGAGCAAGGTGCTCGAGGGCACGGTGACCTCGGTGTCGGCCGACGAGGTGCAGTTGACCCTCGACGACAACCGGCCAGCGGTCATCAGCCGCCGGGACTTCTCGCCCGACAACGCCGATCCCACCACCGTCCTGTCGACCGGGGATCGTGTGGTCGGGGCCGAACTGGCCCGTGAGGATCCCCGTAAGCGAGTCGTGCTGTCCCGGACCTGGGCCCTCAAGCGTCAGGCCTGGGACCAGGTCATGCAGAGCGCCGGGCTCAACGAATCGATCACGGGTACCGTCACCTCGTCGAACTCCAAGGGCGTCGTGGTCGATGTCGGTGTCCGCGGTTTCGTGCCGATCTCCCACCTGGAGTTGGAGCCGGCCGGTGACCTGTCGCCCTATGTCGGGCAGACCCTGGAGCTGAAGGTCCTGGAGGCCGATCCCCAACGGGAGCGGCTGGTGCTCAGCCGCCGGTCGATTCTCCTCCGGGAGCAACGCAAGGCGGCCCAGGATCTGATGGCCGGCCTCCAGCCCGGTCAGCGGTGCCGGGGCAAGGTCACGTCCCTGACCAACTACGGCGCCTTCGTCGATCTCGGGGGCGTCAACGGTCTGGTCCACCTGTCGGAGATGTCCTGGACGCGTGTTCGCCGACCGTCCGACGTGGTCGCCGTGGGCGACGAGGTCGAGGTCGAGGTGCTGGAGGTCAAGACCAAGAAGCGCCGCATCAGCCTGTCGATCCGACGGCTGACCCCCGACCCCCTCGACCAGCTCGAGGACGGCCAGGTGATCGAGGGCACGGTGACCCGCCTCGTCGAGTTCGGGGCCTTCGTGTCGGTGGGTGACGTCGAGGGCCTGGTCCACCTGTCGGAGCTGGCCGAGCATCGGGTGTCGGACCCGGGTCAGGTCGTCGCCCCCGGCGAGCGGGTCGGGGTCAAGGTCCTGTCGGTCGACCATCGTCGCCGCCGGGTCGAGCTCTCGATACGCCGGGCCGCCGAATACGGTGGCTGAGGTCCGACCCGGGGCGACGGGCGACGGGGCGACGGGCGACGGGGCGACGCTGGCCCGAGCCGGGGCCGACCTGGCCGAGGCCGTCGACGACGCCGTCGGGCCCTGGCTCCGCCGAGTGGTGGTCGAGCGTCTCGGCGCCGTCCCCACGCCCGAGGTCGAGGCCTCGATCGACCGGGCCGTGGCCGAGGCCCGGGCCACCGTGGTGCCCCGGTTGGCCGAGCTGTTGGCCCTCGACCTCGATCAGCAGTGGACCAATCCGCTGGCCCTGGTGCGGACACTGGTCCCCTACGCCACGACCGTCCTGGCCGACGCCGGCGTCGCCCCCGTCGATCGCGACGACGACGCCCGCCGGCTCCAACCCGACGACGTCTACGGTCTCACCCCGGCCACGTTCGCCGACCTCGGCCCCGAGGTCCACGAGCCCGGCCTGCTGTGGGGTGCGGCCAAGGCCCATCTGCACCTGCAACGGAGGAAGGCGAGAGAGACGGCATGACCATCGCTGCTCATGTTCCCAACCTGTTCGACCGTTCCCGCTTCGAGGGCCGCGTCGTGTTCGTCGAGACACCCGAGGAGGCGGCCGCCTGCCGGCCCGATCTGCTCATCGTCGACCTCGATCGGTGCGAGGACCTGCCGGGCTTTCGGATCGACGGGCCCCGCATCGTCGGCTTCGGACCCCATGTCGACTCCGCCGGCCACGAACGGGCCCGGACCGTCGGCTACGACGAGGTCCTGCCGCGATCGGTGTTCTTCCGTCGCCTCCCCGACCTGCTGGCCGAGGCCGAGCGGGCCACCCCGGCCCCGTCCCCACCCACCGCCGGCTCCGTCGACGGCGTCGACGGACCCCCGACCTAGGACCCACCCATGGCACGAAGCACGGGGCCGGTGCTCGACGCCCCAGACCTGCAGGGGCGACACTTCGCCGAGGCCCACAGCGACGCCGTCGACCGGTGGTTCCGCGAGGTCTTCACCGACGCCCTGGGCACCGGCCCGGGCCTGGCCCTGGCCGCCGTCGGCGGCTACGGGCGGCGGGAGCTGAGCCCCTTCAGCGACATCGACGTCATCCTGGTCCACGATGACCTCGACGACTACGCCGACGCGGCCGAGGCCCTGTGGTATCCGGTGTGGGACCGGGGGCTGAAGATGGGCTACGCCGTCGTCAACCTGGAGCAGGCCGAGCTGCTGGCCCGGGAGGAGCTGCACTGGGCCACCGCCTTCCTCTCCACCCGTCTCATCGCCGGCGACCATCGTCTCCTCACCGGTATCGACGATGCCACGGCGCGGGTGTGGGCCGATCCGGAGGCCGGCCTCATCGAGCAGTTGGCCGACTCGATCGGGGCCCGTCACGAACGCTTCGGCGACGCCGCCTTCCAGATCGAGCCCCACCTCAAGGAGGGCCGGGGCGGTCTGCGCGACGTCCATGCCCTCGGGTGGGCCGACCAGGCCACCGGCGATCCCGGGTTCACGATCGGCCCCCAGCTCCGGGACGACGCCGACGCCCTGCTCGCCACCCGCGTCGCCCTCCACCGCATCACCGGCTCCAGCGGCGACGTCCTCACCCTCGACGTCCAGGACGACGTGGCCCGGGCCCTGGGCGACCGCTCGGCCGACGACCTCATGGTCCGACTGGCCACCGCCACCCGGCGCATCGCCTGGCACAGCGACGAGGCCTGGGGCCAGTGGTCGCGGCGGATGGGCCGGTCCTCGCGGCCGAGGGCCATCGGGGTCCCCATCCCCACCGAGTTCGGATTGGTCAACGGCTACCTGGAGCTGTCGGAGGAGGTCGACGTCACCGATCCCCTGGTCCCCCTCCGGCTGGCCGTCAGCGCCGCCGCCAACGGGCGGACCATCGGGCGAGCCAGCCTCCGGCGCCTGCGCGATCACGGGACCGCATTCCCCGACCCGTGGCCCGAGGACGGACGCCGCCTCTTCGCCGAGTTGCTGCTGGCGGGGCGGCCCGCCATCCGGGTCATCGAGGACCTGGACCACTACGACCTCATGGTGCGGATTCTTCCCGAGTGGGCCGCCGTCCGGTGCAAGCCCCAGCGCAACGTCATGCACACCTTCACCGTGGACCGTCACCTGTGCGAGGCCGCGGCCAACGCCTCGGCCCTCGTCGACCGGGTGGTCCGGCCCGACCTGCTCGTCATCGGGGCCCTGTTCCACGACATCGGCAAGGGCTACCCGGGCGATCACACCGTGGTCGGCATGGACCTGATCACCGAGATGGCCACCCGGATGGGGTTCCCGGGGGGCGAGGTCGGGGTGCTGGTCGACCTGTGCCGCCACCACCTCCTCCTGCCCGACGTCGCCACCCGCCGCGACCTGTCGGATCCCGGGACCATCCGATCGGTGGCGGCGGCGGTCGATTCGGTCGAGTTCCTCGACCTGCTGGCCGCCCTGACCGAGGCCGACTCGATCGCCACCGGACCCTCGGCCTGGGGCACGTGGAAGGCCGGACTGATGCGGGAGCTGGTCAACCGGACGGCGGCCGTGCTCGGCGGCGCCGCCCCCGACGACGCCGTCGAGGCGGAGTTCCCGACCGAGGAGATCGCGGCCCTGATGGCGGCCGGGGACCGGACGTTCGTGGCCCATGGCCCCGTCTTCACCGTGGTGGCCGAGGACCGGCCCCGGCTGTTCACCCAGATGGCCGGCGTGTTGACCGTCCAGGGTTTGGACGTGCTCGACGCCCAGGCCTACTCCGACCCCGACGGGATGGCGACCTGCCGGTTCACCGTGCTACCCCCACCAAGCGGTGAGTTCGACTGGGAGACGATCGAACGCATGGCGGCGGCCGCCATCGACGGTCGGGTGGCCCTGACGGCCCGGGTCCGGGAGCGGGCCCGGACCTACGAACGGTTCGCCCGGCGCCTGTCGGCCCGTCCCCCTCGATGTGACGTGGTCATCGACAACGAGATCTCCGACGCCGCCACCGTGGTGGAGGTCCATGCCCGGGACCGGGTCGGCGTCCTGTTCTGGGTCACCCAGGCCCTGGCCGAGCTGCGCCTCGACATCCGCAGTGCCAAGGTCCAGACCTTCGGTCCCCAGGCCGTCGACAGCTTCTACCTGTGCGACAGCGAGGGGCGTAAACTCTCCGATCCCGACTTCATCGCCGAGCTCGAGCTCGCCCTGCGGCAGTCGGTCGAGGAGGATTCCACATGACCGACGGTGCCAATCACGACGAGCTGATCCGGTGGGCCGAGTCTCTGGCCGGGGTGGCCCGGACCGGGCTCGGGTTCACCGAGAACCCGTTCGAGGCCGAGCGCTACGAGGAGATCCTGGCCATCGCGGCCGAGATCCGGGCCACCGCCCGCCCGTCGGTCGCCGGGCCCGGACCCGCCCCCGGCGATGGTGCCCGGGCGATGGCGGTGGAGGCCGAGGTCGTCGCGAACCCCGAGGTCGAGGAGCGGGACGAGGTCGAGGAGATCCGGGCCGAGTGGCTGCGGATGGTGGGATCGGGGGTCGCCGGATACGTCACGCCCAAGGTGGCCATCGGGGCCATCGTGGGCGACGACGACGGCCGGCTCCTGCTCATCCAGCGGGCCGACTCCGGGGTGTGGCTCTACCCCACCGGGTGGGCCGACATCGGCTACTCCCCGTCCGAGGTGGCCGAGAAGGAGGTCCTGGAGGAGACCGGGATCCGCTGTGAGGCCCTGCGTCCGCTGGCCATCATCGACGGGCTGCGGGCCGGATTCAGTCGTATCCCGCTGTACAGCATCGTGTTCCACTGCCGGGCCGTCGGCGGTGAGCTGGCCCCCCATCCCAACGAGTGCCTCGACGCCGGCTGGTTCACCCGGGGCGATCTGCCCCGGCCCCTGGCCAGCGGCGACCAGTGGAGCGAGCTGGCCCTGGCCGCGGTCGAGGGCTCGACCGACACCGGCTTCCTGTTCGATCTGCCACGGCGTCCGGTCTGGCGGTCCTGACCGCGGACGGTGCCGGTGGTGGGTCCAGCCACCGGCTCGGCCCGCGATCAGGACCTGATGCTCAGGGGGCGGGGATGGGATCGACGGTGCGCTCGGCCGGGGCACCTCGCAGCCCGCGGAAGTAGGCCAGGAAGCTGATCACGATGGCGGCGGCCGACACGAAGGTCATGATCGTGCCGGGCACGAAGTTGTTGTAGCCCCCGAGGTCGATGAACAGCAGGTAGCCGACGTCGAGCAGGCCGCCGACCATGGCGGTGACGAAGATGGCGACCGGGCTCCGGCGGAGGATGAACCAGGCGCCGATGACGGTGACCAGGCCGCCCCAGGCCAGATTCCAGCCGTGCTGGTTGATGATGGCCCCGGCGGCGTCCGGGTAGTCGACGGCCAGCAGCGCCGGGTCGGTGCCGTCGGCGATCAGCTCGACGGCGGTGGTCGTGTCGCTCGACATGACCCCGATGCCGGCGGCCAGGTGGACGATGCCCCAGACGACCCAGAGCAGGGCGGCCACCCGAAGCAGGGTGGTGACGGTGGCGGATGAGAGGGGGTTGGTGGGTGCGGTCACGGGAAGGCTCCAATTGTTGACGGATCAAGTGTTAGTGCTTGAAGAGTCAAGCTATTGGATGTTTCTTGACGCGTCAAGGGGTCGCCGGTTCGATGGCAGCAGCCCAGCCGTCGACACGACGCGCCGAACGACGCGCCAAACAGCGGGAGCGGGAGGCTGGAGGGGGAGAGGCTGGCGGAGGGAACGCCGGGCTCAGCGGTCCCGGAGGTACTCCTCGAGCTCTTCGATCAGGTTCGCCCCGGACTCCGGCTGCATGGAGTCGTACGCCTCCTCCAGCTGGGCCACATAGGCCATGGTGTCCTCGTCGTCCTCCACCAGTTCGGTCACCTGCCGCTCGTAGGCCGCGGCCCCGATCTCCAGCGCCGTGGTCGGCACCGGGATCTCCAGCAGCTGGCTGACCCGCTCCACCAGGGCCAGGGCCGCCTTGGGTGAGGTGGCGTTCGGCACGTAGCCCGGAATCGAGGCCCACATCGACACCGAGCCCGTCTCGTTCTGGCGCAGGGCGTCGTGGAGGACGCCGACGATCCCGGTGGGGCCCTCGTAGCTGGAGGGCTCAAGGTCGAGGCGTTCGTTGAGCTCCCGGTCGTAGCCCGAGGCGTAGATGCGGGTCGGCCGGGAGTGCACGACGTCGGCGATGAGGGCGCCGAGGGAGATGACCAGCTTGACGTCGAACTCGTCGACGATGGAGATGATCTGACGGCAGAAGGTCCGCCACTGGAGCTGAGGCTCGTCACCGACCAGCACGATCAGATCGTGGCTGCCCACCGGGGCGGTGACGGCGGCGAACTCGTTGGAGGGCCACTCGATCTCCCGGCCCGCACCCCGCAGCTGGACCATGGGTCGGCTGGAGGTGAAGTCGTAGAACGGCTCGGGATCGATGTCGGCGAAGGCCTCGCCGCCCAGTCGGTCGCGGAGGTGGCGGGCCGCAGTGGTGGCGGCGTCCCCGGCATCCCCCCAGCCGGCGAAGGCCACGAGCAGGATCGGGTCCCGGAGTTGGGGTCGCGCTGCGGTCCAGTGCACAAAGTCCATCCCGGACCACGTTAGCCCTCCCCACCGGGCCCGGTCTCGCCGGGGCCATACTGGGCGGGTGCAGATCATCGAGCCCACCGACGTCAGCGACGACATGGTGGCCGCCTTCGAGCGGCTGATCCCCCAGCTCTCGTCGTCCAGCCCGCCCCCCAGCCGCGAGTACCTGACCCGGATCGTGAAATCCGAGGCCTCGACCCTCCTCCTGGCCGTCGAGGACGGCGAGATCCTGGGCTCGATGACGTTGGTCACCTTCGCCATCCCCACCGGCATCCGGGCCTGGATCGAAGACGTGGTGGTGGACGGGGCGGCCCGAGGCAAGGGCGTGGGCAACGCCCTCAACGTCGAGGCCCTCAAGCGGGCGGCCGACATGGGGGTGACGACCGTCGATCTCACCTCCCGGCCCTCCCGTGAGGCGGCCAACCGGCTGTACCAGCGGTTGGGCTTCGAGCAGCGAAGCACCAACGTCTACCGCTACAAGTTCTGAGCCCGGGCCCCGGGCGGCCCTTCATGGCGGCCCATCGGGCCGCCCGGGTTCGGTTCAGGCCGTGACGACGGTCCAGGGCCAGTCCGGCACCTGGACCCGAGACACCGCGCCTCCGGCCTCGAGCACGTACAGCTCGCCCGAGGCGCCCTGCCCGAACCCGATGACCTGCTCGGGGCGGCGGTCGAGCGCCAGCTCGGCCACCGTCGGCTCACCCGAGCCGTTGCGCTGGACTCCGGCCACCCCGGGGGCGCAGAAGTCGGCGAAGAGGTAGACCCCGTCGAGGGCGGGCATGACGGAACCGCGGTAGACGAAGCCCCCGGTGACCGAGCACCGCCCCTGCTCGTGGTCGTAGGTGTAGAGCGGGGCAAGGTGGTTCTCCGGGGCCTCGCCACCGTAGGGCCGATTGCCCTCGACCAGGTTCCAGCCCAGGTTGGCCCCGCCGTCGGTCGGCGCAACCACATTGACCTCCTCGATCAGCTCCTGGCCGACATCGCCCAGCCACAGGTCGCCGGTGGCAGTGTCGAGCGACATGCGCCACGGGTTGCGCAACCCCCACAGCCAGATCTCGGGCCGGGTGCCGTCGGTGGCGTCGGCGAAGGGGTTGTCGGCCGGGATGGTGTAGGGGGCGTCGGCCGAGGGCGTGGGGTCGATACGCAGGATCGACCCCAGCAGGGTGGTGGCGTCCTGGCCGCTGCCGAGGGGATCGCCACCGGCGCCCCCGTCACCCAGGCTGATGTACAGCAGACCGTCGGCGTCGACGTCGAGATCGCCGCCGTTGTGGTTCGAGAACGGCTCAGGCACCGTGAGCATGATCCGCTCCGGGCCCGGGTTGCCGGCGGCGTCGAGGGGGAACTCGGAGATGACGTTGGACCCCTCCGACCGCTCGGTGTAGTGGAGGTAGAGGCTGGAGCCGTCGGGGGAGAAGTCCATCCCCAGCAGGCCGCCCTCGCCCTCGGTGGTGACCTGGGCCGTGAGGTCGAGAACCGCCTCCGGCATCAGGCTCAGGGTCTCGGTCCCGGCGCTCTCGTCGAGTTCGCGGCTGATCCGGCGGACCCTGCCGGCCCGCTCCAGGACCCACAGGTCGTCCTCCCCGGGGCGGGCCTTGAGCGAGATGGGCTGAGCCAGGGTGGCCACGGTGACCAGGTTGAAGTCGACCTCGCTCCACACGGCCGAGGTGGCCGACGGGGCGGTGACGGCGGCCGGCTCGGCCGCCTCCCCCTGGTTCCCGCCGTCGGTCGGCTCGGTGCTCCCCGCGTCGTCGTCGGGGGCCGCGGTCGGGGGCGGGCCGGCGGTGGTGGCGTCACCCTCGGGTTGGATCAGCTGCGTGGGGCCGGCGGTGGTGTCGGAGCAGGCGGCCAACCCGAGCAGGGCGGCGGCGAGGAGGGCGACCGGCCGGTGGCGGGTCCGGAATCCTGGTGTCCTGGGCATGGGGCTCAGGGTGCCACGGCGGGGACCCGATCCGGCTCGCGCCCCGCCCGCCGGGCCGGGAAAATCGGCGCTCCGGGGCCCGGGTCCCGCCGAGGGCGGGGTCCGGGTACCCTGCCCGGTGGTGCTGCAATCGACAGTGGGCTCGATCTCGACGTTCGTGCTGGGGCGACGGGCCCTGGCCCTGCGGTATGTGGCCGTGTCGGCCATCAACGTGCTCAACCACCAGGTTCTGCTTCTGCTGGCCAACTCGGGCTGGGGGTGGAGCGGTGGTCGGGCCAACGTGTTCGCCGCCTTGCTGTCGGCGATCCCCGCCTACCTTCTCAGTCGGCGCTGGGTGTGGGAGGTTCGGGGCGCCCACAGCATGCGAGCCGAGATCGTCCCCTTCTGGACCCTGGCCCTCATCGGGCTGGTGGTGTCGACGGCCCTGGCCGAGATGGCCGACCGGGTGTGGGACACCTGGTACTGGGTGGCCGGGGCCAGCCTGGCCGGGTACCTCGTGGTCTGGGTCCTCAAGTTCGTCCTGCTCGACCGCATGTTCGACGCCGCCGCCCGGCGCCTGGCCGACGCCGACCGCTCGCCGCCGGCAGCCGATCCGGTGAACGGGTGACCCGATGACCACCGGGTCGGTCGGCGACCCGCCCCTCACCCCGACCCAACTGGCGGCGGCCGAGGCGGCCCGGGGCTTCATGCCCCCGGACGAGGGTCTGGCCCTGGCTCGCGCCGCGGCCGCCGCCGACCACACCCTCGGCCCACTCCTCGAGGTCGGCAGCTACTGCGGCAAGTCGGCCTGCTACCTGGGCCCGGTGGCGGCCGCCGCCGGGGCCGTCCTGTACTGCGTCGACCATCACCGTGGCTCGGAGGAGAACCAGGCCGGGTGGGAGTGGCACGAACCCGACCTGGTCGACCCCGCCCTCGGTCGCCTCGACACCCTGCCCCTGTTCCGCCGCACCATCCACGACGCCGGGCTGGAGGACCATGTGGTCGCCGTGGTCGGCGACTCGCCCCGGGTGGCCGCCCACTGGTCGACGCCGCTGTCGTTCCTGTTCATCGACGGCGGCCACGGCACCGAACCGGCCCGCCTCGACTACGAGGGCTGGACCCCGCAGGTCGCGCCCGGCGGGATCCTGGCCGTGCACGACGTGTTCGCCGACCCGGCCGACGGCGGACAGGCGCCCCACGACCTGATCTACCGCCCGGCTCTCGCGTCCGGGCGCTTCACCGAGATCGGGGCCACCGGCTCGCTCCGGATCCTGCGTCGACGCTGACCCCGCCGCCCGCCCGGTTCGGTCCGGTGTCGGGGTCGGGCGCCCCGGTCAGGTGTCGCGGCCGGGGAGGAACAGGTCGCTGGTCGGGTTGGACCCGTCCAGGGCGTCGGCGGCCAGGATCACGGCGGCCGAGGTGTAGGCCGTCAGCTCGTTGCCCGGGTAGTTGACCTCGTCCGGGTACACGATGCCGGTGAAGTAGGCCCCGTCGTCGGCCCGCAGGTTCTGGGCCCACCGGTACAGGTCGAGGGCCCGGCCCCGGTCGCCGACGGCCAGGTAGGCCATGGCGCACTCGCAGGTCTCGGCCGCCGTGACCCACGGCTCGTCCGATACGCAACGGACCCCCCGGTCCTCCATGACGAAGGTGTCCCAACCCTGGGCCAGTCGGGTCCGGGCCTCGTCCCCCAGCAGAGCACCGGCCAGGACCGGGTAGTACCAGTCCATGGCCCAGCGATCCTTGGGGGCGAAGGCCTCGGGGCAGTTGACGATGGTGTCGACCAGCCGCTTGCGGGAGTCGATCCACCACGGTCGCTCGTGGCCCAGTCGGGCGGCCAGGGCCCGGGCGCAGGCCAGGCTGTGGCTGATCGACGACGACCCGGTGAGCAGGGCGTAGTTCCAGGGGGTGCCGTTCTGCTTGCGGGCCCAGATGATCTCGCCCCGCAGGGTCTGGAGTTCGAGCACGTACTCGATGGCCCGGTCGACCACGGGCCACAGGGTCTCGGCGAACCCCAGGTCCCCGGTGCCCAGGTAGTGGTGCCACACCCCGGTGGCCACGTAGGCGATGCAGTTGACGTCGAACTTGTCGTCCTCGACGCCGTCGGCCAGGTAGTAGTTGTGCCAACCGCCGTGCTCGTGCTGGACGTCGGCCAGCCACTGGTAGGCCCGCTCGGCCTCCGCTCGGCGGCCCACCGTGGTCAGGGCCATGGCCGTCTCCACGTGGTTCCAGGGATCGCAGTGGCCGTCCGGGTACCAGGGGATCATGCCGGTGCCGAGCTGGAGTTCGGCGATGCGCTCGCCCGTCAGTTCCAGGTCGTGGGCGGTGACGATCCCGGGGACCGACGGCGTGTGCAGCCGGGCCGTCACGCCGCCGCCCCGGTGGCGGCGCCGTCGGCGGTGCGGGCCGGCCGGTCGGCGTAGATCACGGTGCTCTTGCCCAGCACCGGGTTGAGGAGCCGGTCGGCGGTGCGGGTCACGGTCGGGGCCTCGACGATGTCCCAGGTCAGCAGGCGCAGGTAGGCCTTGACCAGGGGGTGGTCGTCGTTGTCGACCCCGACGGCGCACTTGAGCCACCAGTACGGGCTGTGGAGGGCGTGAGCCCGGTGGGTGTCGACCGGCTCGAACCCGGTGGCCGCCAGCTTGGTCGTCAGCTCGGCCGAGGTGTAGATGCGGACGTGGCCGCCCTCGGCCTTGGGCGCGTGGTACGCGTCGTCGAGCCACCAGCAGATCTGTTCCGGGATGGTCGAGGGCACCGTGGCCGCCAGCCGTCCGCCGGGAGCCAGGACCCGATGCAGTTCGGCCATGACCCCGAGGTCGTCGGGCACGTGTTCCAGCACTTCGGAAGCGATGATGCGGTCGAAGGTCCCGTCCCGAAAGGGGAGGCGCAGGCCGTTTCCCTGGGCCACCCCGGTGTGGACCTCGTCGCTCAGCTCGCCGGCCTCGGCCATGGCGGCGAAGGTGTGGTCGCAGGCCACCAGCTCGTCCCGGGCCAGGTCCACGGCGAACACGCTGGCTCCCCGGCGGGCGGTCTCGAAGGCGTGCCGCCCGAAGCCGGCTCCCAGGTCCAGCACCGTCATACCGGGCTTCAGTTCCAGCCGGTCGTAGTCGACGGTCAGCACGGCTCAGGCCTCGCCGTCGGCCGACGGTGCGGCGTCGGCCGGGGTGGGCGTGGGCCCGGTGCCGGTATCGGTGCCGGCGTCCCTCCGCTCGGCGGCCAGGGCCACGACCTCCCGGTACTGGGCCACGGTGTTGATGGCGGTCTGGCGCCAGGTGTACAGGCGACTGACCCGCTCCCGGCCGGCGGCCCCGATGCGGTCCCGCAGTTCGGGGTTGTCGAGGCCGCGCCGCAGGGCGGTGACCAGCGAGTCGACGTTGCCGGGCTCGCACTGGAGCACGGTCTCGCCGTCGGCTCCGGTGACCTCGGGCAAGGCGCCCCCGGTGGTGGCCACCAGCGGCGTGCCCGAGCCCATGGCCTCCACCGCCGGCAGGGAGAAACCCTCGTACAGCGATGGCACCACCGCCAGCTCCGACTCGGCGTACAACTCCACGATCCGCTCGTCGGGCACACCGCTGACGAACGTGATGGCGTCGGCCAGGCCGAGCTTGTCGATCAGCTCGGCCGACCGGCCACCCTCCTTGGCCCGTCCGATCACGGTCAGGCTCACGTCGCGTTCGGTCCGGAGCTTGGCCATGGCCTCCAACAGGAAGCGCAGGCCCTTCATCTCGACATCGGCCGAAGCGGTGGTGATCAGACGGCCCGGAGTCCGCTCGACCCCGGGCAGGGGTCGGAACAGGTCGGGGTCGACGCCGACGTGGACGAGCCGCATCCTGGACCGGTCGACTCCCATGTCACGGTGGATGTCGTCGATCGAGTTCTCCGAGACGACCACGATGCGCGGCATGCGGCGGGCCACCCGACCCTGCATCTTCACGAACGAGTACCAGCGGGAGGAGCTGAACCGCTTCCATCGGGAGCGGGCCGCCTCCATCTCCAGTCGCCGATCGACGGTGATGGGGTGGTGCAGGGTGACGAGGGTGGGCAGGATGCGATCGATGCCCAGGATCCCGTAGCCCAGACACTGGTTGTCGTGGACGATGTCGAAGTCACCGGTTCGGGCCCGCAGGGCCTGGAGAGCCCGCACGCTGAAGGCCAGGGGCTCGGAGAAGGTCCCGAGGGAGAACTGGCTGATCTCGATGAAGTCGGCCATCGACTTGATCTCCCAGAAGGCCGGCGTCCGGCCCGGGAAATGCTCGTTGAAGATGTCGAGGCTGGGTAGCTGATGCAGCTCGACGCGCTCGTCGAGCACGGGATAGGGCTGGCCCGAGAACACCTCCACGTGGTGGCCCAGGTCGACCAGGGCCTTGGTCAGGTGACGGGTGTAGATGCCCTGGCCCCCCACCGTCGGCTTCGAACGGTACGACAGATAGGCCAGCCGCAGCGGCCCGTCGTCGAGTGGGGTGGGGGTTGACATGCAGACTCCGATCGATCGCGGTCCGGCAACCTAACGTCGTAAGGCTACGGTCGGTTCCCGCCCGGTAGGGTTCGGTCGCTCGTCGGTCTAGGGTCGCCCTGCTATGCGAGCCCTGGTGCAGCGAGTGACGGAGGCCCACGTCACGGTAGACGATGAGGTGGTTGGTTCCATCGGTGCCGGTATCTGCGTGTTCGTCGGTGTGACCCACGGCGACACCGGAGCCGAGGCCCGGAAACTGGCGGGCAAGCTGGCCCGGCTCCGGATCTTCCCCGACGATGACGCCAAGATGAACCGATCCGTGCTCGACGTGGGTGGCGCCGCTCTGGTGGTCAGCCAGTTCACCCTCTACGGCGACACGTCATCGGGAAACCGCCCCGGCTACAGCGATGCCGCCCGACCCGAACAGGCCGAGCCCCTCATCGAGTCGGTGGTGACCGAGTTGGCGGCCCTCGGGGTGCCCGTCGAGACCGGCCGGTTCCGGGCCGACATGGACGTCAGCCTGGTGAACCGGGGCCCGGTGACTCTGCTGATCGACCTCGGTTGAAGGCCCGCTCGACGAAGGCCCGGCGGATCTCCGCCTCCTCCTCGGGTTTCACGTCGGCCACGAGGAACAGGAACGGCTCGAAGGCCATCCATCCCAGCTGGGTGGCCGTCCCCTCGGCCAGGAGGAGCTTCTGCTCCAGGGTGGGTTCGGGCTCGCCGCTGCGCTCCCGCATCCGTTCCAGAACCCCCCGCGACACCGAGACACCCTCGTCGATCTCGGTTCGGGCCAGTTCCAGGTCGCCCTCGATCGTGGCCCGGAGCACGGCCCTGACGTAGCGTTGATCGGGCCCTTGGGCCATGGGGGGAGGGAGAGCCCGACCCGACGACATCCGGCGGACGGCTTTGTGGTGGGCGTGGGCCAGGCGGCGCATCGTCTCCCGCAGCAGACCTCGTTTGCCCCCGAAATAGTGGTGCACCTGACCGTGGTTGACCCCGGCCCGGCCGGCGATGTCGCGGACGCTGGTCATGGTCGGACCGCGCTCGGCCAGCAGGTCGGCGGTGGCCTCGATCAGGGCAGCCTCGACCGCTTCGCGGCCCTTGGCTGGCGGCTCCCCCGAGGACATCGGCGCAACCTAGCTGATCAAGGGGGAGATTCCCATTCGAAACAGCGGGATTCCGTTCGCCCCGGTTCGGCCCATCGCGGGCCCTGATGGGGAGGCGCCCGCACCATCGTGAACAACGGTCGATCCGAGGTTCCAGCCGTGGGCCGCGCCTTCGGTCGGGTCCATCGGCAACGGCTATCGTCGGCGACGGGTAGCCCGCCGGGACCGGCGGGGGAAAGGCGCCAGCACATGTCGAGCACGGGGTCGGCCACACCGGGTTGGTACCCGGATCCGAACGATCCGTCGCAGATCCGCTACTGGGACGGACTGGCCTGGACCGAGGCCGTGGCCCCGGCGACCGAGTCGGCGGCCCAGGCGGCCGATCCCGGCTTCGCCCCACCGGCCGGGGCGGCCGGCCAGACGCCGGGCTACCAGGCTCCCGGGTACCAGGCCCCCGGCTATCAGGCGCCGGGCCCGGCCGCTCCCGGCTACCAGGGCCCGGGTCAGCCCGGCTACCAGCAGTACTACCAGCCGGCGCTCACCGGCCCGCCCCACGGGCTGGGTCAGATCGGCAACTGGTTGTCGTCGCTGTTCACGATCCTGATCCAACAGGCGTTGCCGGTCCTCGCCCTGCTGTTGGTGCCCCCGGCCATCGGCTGGATCGCCCTGCAGACCCTGGGCTGGTCGTTCCTGCGGGGCCTCGCCTTCGACTCCCGGACCGACGAGGTCACCGGCTTCTCGGTCGGCCCCCTCATCGGGATGGGGGTGGTGCTGTTCCTGATGGGACTGTTCGCCATGGTGGGGTGGCTTGCGGCCAACCACCATCTCCATCGGGCCCATTCCGGACGTCCCGAGACCCTGGGCCAGTCGCTCGGCTACGGCTTCAAGCGGCTGCCGCGGGCCATCGGCTGGGGCCTGGTGGCCGGCATCCTCGGGATGTTGCTGGTCGGGCTGCTCGTTCTTCCCGTGGTGGCGCTGGCCGCGGCCACCGGCCCCGAGGGCCTGTTCATCCTGGTGTTGGTCGTGCCGCTGGCCATCGTCGTCGGCATCTTCCTGTGGATCCGGCTCGCCTTCTTCGGCGTGGCCCTCGCCGTGGGACCGCGGGGCGTCAACCCCTTCTCGGCCTCGTGGCGGGTCAGCGAGGGCCGGTTCTGGCCCCTGTTCGGGCGGCTGCTGCTGCTCTACGTGGTCATCTACGGCATTCAGACCGTGGGCGGCATCATCCTCCAGATCGGCTTCGGCGCCGTGTTCGCCACCGTCGGGGTCGAGACGAGCCCGACGGGCGACGACCTGCTGATCAACGGCGTGCCCGTCGACCAGCTCGACGTCATCGAGTTCAGCCAGTTCCTCCCCAACCCGTTCCTGACCGGGTTCCTGCTCCTGCTGTACGTGGTGATGGGAGCGGTGACCCAGTCGGTCTGGGCGTCGGGCCTCACCGGCCTGTACCAGCGGGCCGACGGACCCTCGGACCTCAACCAGGGCTGACCGGCGCCGACCGCCGCCGCACCAGGTCCCGGCCCGAGGTGGCGGCCAGCGCGGCCACCGCGGCCAGGGTCACCGGGTAGAAGCCGACGAGCGAGCCCAGGGTCCGACCCTCCCGCATCTCCACCGTGGCGGTCAGGACCGCCCGTTCGCTGATCCCGGTCCGCTGCAGGACCCGGCCGTCGGGGTCGATCACGGCCGACAGCCCGGTGGGGGCGACCTGGAGGACCCAGCGGTCGTTCTCCAGGGCCCGGAGCTGGTTCGACGCCACCTGCTGGGTCTGGACCTGGGTCAGCCAGTAGGACGATCCGTTGGTGGGATTGGCCAGGATCTGGGCCCCGTTGGCCACCGAGGCCCGGGCCCGACGCTCGAAGAAGCCCTCCCACGAGATCGACACCCCGACCGGGCCGACGGGGGTGTCGAGCACCGGCTCGGCCGTGCCCCGTCGGACGTCGCGCCCGGGGACCTCGTCGTTCAGCCGTTCGACCAGACCGCGGAACGGGACGTACTCCCCGAAGGGCACGATCACCACCTTGTCGTAGCGGTCGATCTCCCGGCCGTCGGGGGTGATGGTCGAGTGGTAGTTGACGGTGGCGGTGTCGGACACGGGGAAGAACCAACCGGCCAGCACCCCGGCCCCGGTGTCGGCGGCCACCTGGTCGACCAGGTCCCGGGCGTCCTCCTGGCTCAGGTATCGCCCGGGGTTGACCACGTTCTCGGGCCAGACCACCAGATCGACGGGACCCTCGAGCGATCGGGTGGCCTCGACGTGGCGGCCGAGCACCACGGGCTCCTGCAGGGACGACGCCCGCGTCCGCTGGGGGCCGCCCCCCTGGACCAGGGCCACCTCGGCCGTCCGCACCGGCTCCGCCCGGGGGTGGACGACGGCGGCCACCAGCAGAGCCGCCACCACGCCCAGGCCGACGAGGGAGGACCGCCGATCGAGCGACCGGCCGGGCCCGGCCGTCGCACCCGGCCACCAGCCCCGGACGGCGGCGGCCAACGCCTGACCGGTGACGACCACGGCCACCACCACCAACAGTGACCCCCCGAGCCGGGCCGTCGCCCCCAGGGGGGTGTCGACCTGGCTCATGGCCAGATGGGCCAGGGGCACACCACCGAACGGGAACGACCACCGGGCCCACTCGGCCAGGGCGATGGTCAGGGGCAGGACGATCCGTCGACGCTCATCGCCGGGGGTGAGGGCGACGACCGCGGCCACGTAGCAGGCGAACAGGGCCCCGGCCACGACGTAGCCAGGGGCCGTCAGGTCGTACATCCACAGGGTGGCCGGATAGAGCCAGGAGGCGGCCACCACCCAGGTCCGACCGAAGCGCGATCGCCACGACCGGTCGGCGATCAGCCCGTCGAGGAGGGCGATCCCGATGAAGGCCAGCGGCCACCAACCCCAGGGCGGCACCGATCCGGCCAGGCACAGCCCGGCGACCACGGCCCGGACCCACACCAACACCCGACCGGCCGACCCGGCGCCTCCACCCTCACGGTCGCCGTCGGTCGATGGGCCGGGGCCGGTGGAGGACCCGGGCACCTCGTCCGTGGTCGGCCCGGGGGCCCCGGGGTCGTTCATGGCCGCCTCACCATCGGTCACGCCCCGCTCAGGCCTCGAGCAGACGGCGGGCCGCCCGCCGCCCGTCGTCGATGCAGGCCGGAAGCCCGATGCCCCGGTAGGCGGCCCCCACGAGCCGGACGTGGGGGGCGTCGGCGGCCAGGGCGTCGTCGATGTCGGCCACCCGTCGGCCGTGGCCCGGCGTGTACTGGGGGAGCGCCCGGTCCCAACGCTTGACCCGCCAGGCGGTGGGCTCGGCCCGGATCTCGGTCACCGTGCTGACATCGGCCACAAGGGCCTTGACCAACTCGTCGTCGCCGTGGGCGGCCGGACGCTCGTCGCCGAAGCGGCCCGACGACAGGCGCAACAGGATGCGATCCGGTCGGCGGTAGTGGGCCCACTTGGTGCTGAACCAGGTGCAGGCGGTGAGCATCGTGCCCTCGACCCGGGGGAACAGGACCCCCGAGGCGTCGAGCTCGACCTCCACCGCGTTCCGGGGCACCTCGACCACGACCTGGGCCACCGAGGCGTAGTCGATGGCCTCCAACCCGGCCGCCGCCGCCGGGCTCAGGGGTCGGAGCAGGGGGCCGGCGGCGAAGGCGGGCACGGCCACCAGCACCTGGTCGCCGGGTTCGGTGACCGCCGCCAGGTCGGTCACCGGGGAGCCGATGCGGAGCTCGACCTCGTCGTACGCCGACAACTCCTCGACCAGCCGTTCGATGATGCGGGCGATGCCGCCGGGCAGGCCGAAGAACACGGGCTGGTCCCGGGCCGCCCCCAGCGTGGGGCCGGTGGCGGGCCGGAGACCGGCGAGCCCGGTCAGCAGCGACGGTCCCCGGTCGACGGCCGACGCCAGTAGCGGGGCCCCGGCCCGGAGGCTGAGACGGTCGATGTCGGAGGCGTTGATCCCGCCCAGGATCGGGTCGACCAGGTAGTCGGTGATCTCGTCCCCCAGGCGCTCACGACACAGGGCGCCGACCGAGATGTCGTCGTCGAAGGCGGTGGCCGGTGCGGTCAGATCGTGGGCCGCCCGCTCGATCCCTTCGGGCGAGATGAGGTCGCCGGCCCGCAGCACGTCGAGATCGGTGGGCACCCCCAGCATCGAGGCGGCCGGGAGTTCGTGGAGCCGACCCCGGCGGGCCAGGTAGGCGGGGACGGGCGACACCGGGCTGACCAGCTCCGACTCCAGGCCCAGCTCGGCGCACAGCCGCCGGCCGGGCTCGACCCGGGCCAGGAAGGTGTCGGGCCCGGCGTCGACCGGCCGATCGCCGACCGGGCTGGTCTGGACCTTGCCGCCCCAGCGGTCGGACGCCTCGTGGACCACGACCCGGCGGCCGGCGCGGGCCAACTCGAAGGCGGCCGACAGCCCGGTGATCCCCCCACCGACGATGACGACCCGGGATGCGCTCACGCCGGGATGCCCGTTCCGCCGGCCGAGCCGCGGGCCGAGCCCTCGGCGTGGACCAGTTCGACCACCCGGCCCAGGATCTCCGGGTCGGTCTGGGGCAGGACGCCGTGGCCCAGGTTGAAGATGTGGCCCGGATGGCCGCCGTTGTCGGCCAGGACCCGGCGGACCTCGGCCTCGACCACCTCCCACGGGGCCAGGCACAGGGCCGGGTCGAGGTTGCCCTGGAGCACGACGCGGCCCCCGGTCCGTTCCCGGGCCACCGTCAGCGGCGTCCGCCAGTCGACCCCGACGGCGTCGGCCCCGGTGGCGGCGAACTGGTCGAGCAGTTCGCCCGTGTTGAGCCCGAAGTGGATGCGGGGGACGCCGAGGTCGCCCATGGCGGCCATGATGCGCTCGCTGTGGGGGGCGACCCAGCGTCGGTAGTGGTCGGGGTGCAGGGTTCCGGCCCACGAGTCGAAGAGCTGGACGGCCGAGGCGCCGGCCTCGACCTGGGCGGTGAGGGTGGCGATGGCGTAGTCGGCCAACCGGTCGCACAGGGCGTGCCACAGGGTCGGCTCGCCCGCCATCAGGGACTTGACCTTGGCGTGGTCGCGTGACGGGCGCCCCTCGACCAGGTACGCGGCCAGGGTGAACGGCGCCCCGGCGAACCCGATCAGGGGTACGTCGAGCTCGGCCACCAGGTTGGTCACCGTCTCGGCCTGGAACGGCAGGTCGGCGGCCGGGTCGAGGGGTCGCAGCCGTTCGAGGTCGTCGGCCGAGGCGAAGGGCTTCTCACACTCGGGGCCGACACCGGGAGTGATGTCGATCCCGAACCCGGCGGCCCACACCGGGGTCACGATGTCGGAGAAGAGGATGGCGGCGTCGACCCCGTAGCGGCGGACCGGCTGGAGGGTGATCTCGGTGGCCCGGTCGGGGACGGCGATGGCGTCGAGGATCGTCCCGTCACCGCGGACGGGGAAGTACTCGGGCAGGGATCGCCCGGCCTGGCGCATGAACCAGACGGGCACCCGGTCGCCCGGTTCGGCCCGGAGGGCCCGCAGCAGTGCAGAATCGTGGAGGCGGCGCATGAGTGGTTTACGGTACCGGGCCACTACGATTGACGTCCCCCTGATGTCAGGAGTGCGGTGGCTGACCCACACCCCGAGCTTGAAGCGGAGCAGGCGCACATCGACCGGGCCTATCGGCGGCTCGACGAAACACGGGAGGAGGCCATTCGCCTCCAGACCATGGTCGAGGTCGGCCGAGGTGGCACCAACCAGGCCCGCTGGGAGCGGGAGGTCATCAACGAGAGCATCGCCCAGCGACTGAACCAGCTGGAACTGGGTGAGCGGTCCCTCGTCTTCGGGCGTATCGACCAGGCCGAGGACGCCGGTGCCGGCAGCTACCACATCGGCCGGGTCGCCGTGTCGAGCGAATCCCAGGAGCCCCTCATCGTCGATTGGCGGGCGCCGGTGGCCGAGTCGTTCTATCGGGCCACCGGCAGCGATCCCCAGGGTCTGGCCCGGCGTCGGCATTTCTCGTCGCGGGGTCGGACCCTGCTCGGTCTGGAGGACGAGTTCTTCGGCGAGGCCGCGGTCGACGGCATCGTGACCATCAACGGCCGGGAGTTGCGGGGCCAGGGGGCCCTGATGGCGG
The DNA here is from genome assembly GCA_965263455.1 of Acidimicrobiales bacterium. Classification (GTDB taxonomy): domain Bacteria; phylum Actinomycetota; class Acidimicrobiia; order Acidimicrobiales; family SZUA-35; genus CADEDH01. The sequence continues at coordinate 1,823,101 of CBDHHN010000004.1, read as the reverse complement.
CCCTGGAGGAGAATCGCAGCGGCCGCCTGGGCGACATCATCGGCACCATCCAGGCCGAACAGGACGAGATCATCCGGGCCCCGCTGCCCGGTGTGCTCGTGGTCCAGGGCGGGCCGGGCACGGGTAAGACGGTGGTGGCCCTGCACCGTGCCGCCTACCTGCTCTACACCCATCGGTTCCCCCTCGACGGCCAGGGCGTGCTCGTGGTCGGGCCCAACCGGCTGTTCCTGGGCTACATCGAGCAGGTGTTGCCCTCGTTGGGTGAGGCCGGGGTGGAGATGGCGGTGCTGGCCGATCTGGTCCCCGGGATCCGGGTATCGGGCCGGGACGAGTCGGTGGCGGCCCGGATCAAGGGCGACCTCCGCATGGTCCACGTCGTCCGCCGAGCCCTCCGGGACCGTCAGCGACCCCTGCGCCGGGACCTGGTGGTCGGCATGGGGGTGCGCCGCATCCGGCTCACCGTGGCCACCAGCGAGCGGATCGTGGCCGAGGCCCGACGTCGGTACCGGACCCACAACGCCGCCCGCAAGTACGTCCTCACGTCGGTGTTCGACGCCCTGGCCGAGGCCCACCCCGACGGGATGGCGGCCGACACCATCCGGGAGCAGGTGGGCGACCATCCCGACGTCCGCGCCGCCCTCAACTGGATGTGGCCGGTCCTGTCGCCGGCCCAGTTGGTCCACGACCTCTACGGCTCCCACGCCCTGATCCGTTCGGCCGCCGGCTCCCGGATCGGGGCCGACGACAAGGAGTCCCTCTTCCGACCGTGGGCCGAGGGCAAGGACGTGACCCGGGTGGTGTGGACCGTCGACGACGTTCCCGTGCTCGACGAGGCCCGGGAGATCCTCGGTCCCCGCAACAAGCGACGGGCCGACGAGGAGGCCCGGACCTACGGCCACATCGTGGTCGACGAGGCCCAGGACCTGTCGCCCATGCAGCTGCGTATGCTGACCCGCCGCTCACTCAACGGCTCGATGACCATCGTCGGTGACATCGCCCAGTCGACCGGGGCCTGGGCCCACAAGGACTGGGACGAGATCCTCGAACACCTGCCCGACCGTCGGCCCCCGCGGCGGGCCGAGCTGACCGTGGGCTACCGCATCCCGGGCCCGTCGATGGCCCTGGCGGCCCGGATCCTGGTCGAGGCCGCCCCCGGTCTCCGGCCGCCGGTCTCGGTCCGGACCTCGGGCGAGGCCCCCCGGTTCGTGGCCGCTCCCTCGGAGCAGTCGCTGACCGCAACCGTGGTCGACGCCGTCGCCGCCGAGGCGGCCGACAACGGCGAGGGCAACGTGGCCGTCATCTGCCCGCCGTCGCTGTACGAGCCGGTGGTGGCGGCGTTCGAGACGGCCGGCGTCGAGATCGGGCGAGCGCCCCGCGACGGTCTCGGTCAGCGGATCACGGTGGTGCCCGTGGGGTTGGTCAAGGGCCTGGAGGTCGACGCCGCCGTCGTGGTCGAGCCGGCCGCCGTCCTGGCCGAGGAGCCCCAGGGGGCCCGGTCGCTGTACGTGGCCACCACCCGGGCCACCAAGCGGCTGACCCTGGTCCACGCCCGGCCCCTGCCTCAGCTCCTGACCGATTGAGCGGTCGGAGCGGATCGGTGTCGCCCGGCGGTCCGGGTCGCGGCCTCGACCTCGGTCTTGACCTCGACCTCGACCTCGGCCTCGACCTCGACCTCGGTCTTCGGTCTTGACTTCGGTCGCGGTCGCCGACGGCGGCACCGGCGACGATGAACGACCCGCGGGCCGCCCTCGCCGGGTCGGCACCGGGCGGATCGGGTTGCTTCTCCCTCGACCCGGGCCCCCGGGGTCCGGCCCCGGGGCGCCCCGTCGACGTCCACTACCAGATCCCACCCCCGGCGCCGGCCCGTCCGTCGGGCGCCGTCCCGGTGCTGATCGTGATGCCCGGCATGCGGCGCAACGCCGAGCACTACCGGAACGTCTGGGCCCGGGCCGCCGCCGAGCGGGGTGCCCTGCTGCTGGTGCCCGAGCTACCGGCCCGTCGCTACCCCACCTGGGCCTACAACCTGGCCGGACTGGCCGACGACCGGGATCGCCCCACGCCACCTGAGCGCTGGACCGGGGCCGTGATCGAGTGGCTGTACGACGTGGTCGGCGGCGACACCGCCCATCGCCGCGGCTATCACCTCTACGGCCACTCGGCCGGGGCTCAACTGGTCCACCGTCACGTCCTGTTCCACCCCCGACCCCGGCTCGTCGGGGCGGTGGCGGCCAACGCCGGTTGGTACACCCAGCCCGATCCGGCGGTGGCCTTCCCCTTCGGGTTCTCGGGGGCTCCGGACCGGCCCGGGCCGGCCGAGATCCTGGCCCGACCCCTCACGGTGCTGCTCGGGGCCGACGACACCGACCCGGCCGACCCCAATCTGGAACGATCGGACGGCGCCGAAGCCCAGGGTCGGCACCGGCTGGCCCGGGGTCGGGCCTTCGCCGCTGCGGCCGAGCGCCTGGCCGCGGCCAACGGGCTCCCCCTCCGGTGGCAGGTGCGGGTCGTGCCCGACGTGGGCCACACCAACCGGGGGATGGTGACGGCGGCGGTCGACGCCCTGTTCGGGCCCCGACCCGGTGCGGGGGCGAGGTCGGGGAGGCGCTAGGTGCCGGCCAGTTCGGCCACCACCGGGGCGAACGTCTCGTACTCGTCGGCCCCGACCACGATGTAGCTGAACCCGAACCGCTCCCGCCGCTCCCGGAGATCGTCGGCGATCTTGGCCGGGCTGCCCACGAGGACCAGGGGTGACTGGTGCACCTCGTCGGTGGAGATGCTGAACCCGCCGGCCCCCGTCATCGATTCGATCAGGGAGTCGGCCTCGTCGGTCACGGCCACGATGAAGGTCCGGATCTGGAGCTCGATGTCGTCGAAACGGTCGCCGGCGCCGTCGCGCACCCACCCGATCTTCTCCTCGAAGCGGGAGGCCAGTGCGTCGTGGGCGGTGTCGGCGGTGATGGCCCCGGCGGCCAGGTTGGGGTTGACCCCGACGATGTCGGCCAACCGCCCGGCCAGTCGCAGCATGCGGGGGCCGCCGCCACCGATGAGGAACGGCGGGTGGGGTTGCTGGACCGGCTTCGGGCGACCGTCCATGCCTTCGATGCGGTAGTGCTCGCCCTCGTAGGTGAACGGCCCGTCGGCGAACAGACCCTTGAGTACCTCGACGGCTTCGGTCATCCGCTCGATGCGGACCCCGGCCCGATCGTGGGTGAGTCCCGCCCCTGCGTAGTCGGTGGTCATCCACCCGGCCCCGATGCCCAATTCCAACCGCCCCTCCGACAGCAGGTCGAGGGTGGCGGCCTCCTTGGCGAAGACCACCGGATGGCGGTAGTCGTTGCACCACACCAGGGCCCCGAGGCGGAGGGTCTCGGTGGCATCGGCGGCCGCCATGAGCGCCACCGATGGGGCGAGCTGTTCGTCGAAGTGGTCGGGCATGGTGACCGTGGCGTAGCCCCGGTCCTCGATCTTGCGGACCAGCTCCACCCACTCGGCCCGAGTTGCGGCCGTCTTGGTCTGCACCCCGAAACGGAACGGTCGAGTCATGGTCCGAGCCTACGGGCCGGGGAACCGGGGCCCGACGGATTACGTTGAGCGGTCATGATCACCGTTGTCACCACCGACTCCATCCCCGGCTTCACCATCACCCAGGCCCTCGGCGTGGCCCAGGGCAACACCGTCCGCACCAAGCACATCGGCCGCGACATCGGCGCCGGTCTGCGCTCCATCGTGGGCGGCGAGATCGCCGGCTACACCGAGATGATGGTCGAGGCCCGCAACGAGGCCCTCCAGCGGATGATGGCCGATGCCCAGGCCAAGGGCGCCAACGCCGTGATCAACCTGCGGTACGCCACCGCCGACGTGATGGGAGCCGGGGCCGAGATCCTGGCCTACGGGACGGCCGTCGTGGCCAGCCCCGCGGCCTGATCCCGAGACCAGTGGCCCGGCCGGGCCGACCTCAGGAGCCGTCGACGAACACCCCGAGCAGGGTGATGTCGGCCTCCAGGTCGGCGCTGCCGGCCACCTCGACCGAGCCGTCGGCGATGGGGGTGAGGACCGACCAGAGTCGTCCGGCCCCGTCGGTCCGGCTGGCCACGGTGGCCAGGCCGATCCCGGTGCCGGGCCGGACGTCGCGCAGCACGACCGGCTGGTCGGGTCCGATGGGTCCGGTGTAGAGGAGGCGGGGGCCGGACGGCACGTACAGGCCTTCGACCGCCACCTCGGCCCCGTCTCCGGTGAAGTAGCCGACGGCGTCGACGGTCAGGGCCGAACCGCCGTCGTAGCGGAGGGCGGCCGTTCCGGCCTCGTCGGGTTCGATGAGGGCCAGGCCGCGGACCTGTCGGGTACCGCCAGCGGGGCCCCACATCAGCTGTTGGTCATAGGCGTCGGCTTCGGGTCCGAGGCGGACGATGCCGCCGTCGGCGCCCACGTCGGCCGTGATCACGGCCAGGACGGCGGTGGCGTCGGCGGGGACGGTGGGCTCGAAGGCCAGGGCCGTCTCCCGGCCGTCGACCGCGGTCTCGAGCGAGGTGATCCGGGCCCCGTCGAGGGCCACGAACCGGCCGTCGGCGGCGCCGTCGGGGGCCTGCTCGAAGCGCCCCACGACATCGACCACGAGGTGTCCCCCGGCACTGGACCGGACCGTGGCCTCGTCGCCCACGACCGGCACGATGACCAGGTTGGTCACGGCCGAGCCGGGTCCGCCTACGGCGATGGCCTCGACGGCGCCGGCCCGCCCGTCGACGACCACCGAACCGCTCCGCTCGGCCTCGATCAGGGTGACGGAGAGGGCGACGGCGGTGGCGTCGCCGGGGACCTCAACCGTATGGGTCTCGCCCGGCGACGGCGGTGGTGTCGCCGCGGCCCTGGTGTCGAGAACCCGGGTCGGGGTCTGCGCCACCAGCCGGCTGGCCCGGTCCGGTGCGTCGGGGGCGATCCCGGCCACAGGGGCGGCGACGTCGTCGGGGCCGGTGTCGGAGTCGGTCGGAAGCGAGGTCGGGGTCGAGGTCGGGGTCGAGGTCGAGGGGGAGGTCTGCCCGGCATCGTCCGAGTCGGCGTCGGCATCGGTCGTGCCCACGATGGTGGTACCGGGATCCGGTGGGGCGGAGACGCCGTCGTCGCCCCCGGTCAGCCGCACCGAGTTCAGGCTTGCCCCCGCCCTGCCGGTGAGGACCGCCGCCGCGCCCAGGGCCACGGCCGCCAGGAGGGCGACGACCGCCAGGCGGCGGAGGAGGTAGGTCGTGGTCGAGGCCCGGGTCGAGCCCAGGACCGTGGGCGTCGGGTCGAGGTCAGATGCGGTCATGGTGGCCTCCGGCGAGTGACAGGGGTGAGGTCTGGGGATCGGTCGGGCTCGGGCGCCCGGTGGGAGCGGGCCACGAGCCGGCCGGCACGTCGGTCCCGCCAACGGGCTGGAGGGCCCAGTCGTGGGCCGCGGCCTCGACCGCGGGTCGGACGTCCACGACGGGTGGCAGATTGCAGGCGGCCAGGGCCGCCCCCAGGGCGATGGCGTCACGGTCGAGGTCGAGCAGTGGCCGCAGCCGCCGAGGCACCTCGATCGGGAGGTCGTCGACAGCCAGGGGGCGGAGGGTGGTGAGGTCAGGGCCGACCCCCAGCCGCACCCGCCGGGGTCGATCCGATCGCTCGGCCTCGGTGTAGGCCGTGCCGGTGAGGACGCTCCACCGGAAGGCACCCTGGACGGCGGCGGGGTCGGGCCCCGCCAGTCGGGCCACTCGGGCCAGGGCCAGGGGCGCGGGGTCGATCCCCAGGAGTCGGAGTCCGGCCCGGTGGACGGTGTCCCGGAGTCGGTCCTGGGCCGCCCGGCGTACGGTGACCACCGCCTCGCCCCCGTCGTCGAGGGCGGTCACCCGGTCCTCGGCCGGTTCGATGGCGGCCACCAGCCCGAGGTCGGGCGGGAGCTTGAGGCCGGCCACCATCTCCCTGACGGCGACCGCCACCCTGGGCACGACCCGGATCTCGCCGTCGACCACGGCGGCGTCGGTGACCGGCCTTCGGGCCACGGCCACGACCCGGACCGGGCCCGGGCGGACCGCCACCAGCGAGAGCCGATCGCCATCGACGTGGAGCCCGGCGACCGTGGTGTGCCCGGCGAGACCGAGCCAATCCTTGAACGACTGCGTCAGCGAATACGTCATCGTCACTCGGCGTCACCGAGGACGCCGCCTCCTCGCCTCACCAGTACGTGGCCGGTTCGGGAACGGTTCGCGGCCAGACAGGAAATTCCGGATCCTTCCCGCCCCTAGGGCGCGGCGTCCACGATCGGGGCCGGTGGGGGACCCGGGGTCTGCGGGGCGGGAACCTCGACCCCGTCGACCTCGACCCGGGTCGACGATGAGCCGTCGGCCTCGTGGCGGGTGGTCGTCGTTGTGGTGGTGGTCGAGAACGGGCCCTCCTCGACCACCTCCTCCCGCGTCGTCCCGCTGCCGTCGGCGGCCCGGTCGACCGTGGTGACCGTCGTGGTGTCGGTCAGGTAGCCGTCCTCCCGGCGGAAGGTGGTCGACGTCTCGGACCCGTCGGCGTTGCGCTGGGTCGACCCGTCGGTCTGCACGTCGCCGAAGATGCTGTCCACCCGCTCCCTGGATTGGCTCCGCATCGAACCGTCGGGGTCGAACTCGGTGGCGCTCGACGACAGCGAGTCCGTCAGCGGGTTGCTCGTCTGGTCGACGAGCGTCTGCCGGCTCACCGAGCCGTCACGGTTGTAGTCGGTCTCCTCGGCGATGGTCCGGTCGTGCAGTTCGATGCCGCCGGGAAGCTGGTAGGTGGTCTGGCGGCTGCGGTCGACGTCGGTGGTGCGCCCGGCCTCGACCCGCTGCAGCGACTCTGCCTGATCGACGTACAGGTTCATGGCGAAACCGACGTCGCTCCGGCCGGCGACCGAGCCGGCGACCGGACTCTTGGCCCCGCCCTGGACCTTCAGGTCGCCGTAGCCCAGCCCGTCGAGGGCCGACACCGTCACGTCACTCTGCTTGATGGTGTAGGCGAGGGGATCGGCGCTGTTGGTGATGATCGAGTGTTTCTGCTCGTTGACCAGGGTCACCCCCAACTCGGCGTGGAGCCGGCCGCCGAGGGCGGCCTGGCCCGGGCCGTTGGGCAGGAGGTCGCGCTTGTACTCCTGGCCGCGGATGAGGTGGACCGTGTGATCGTGTTGGGTCGTGGTTCCCCGTTCGACCGTGGTGCTGCCGTCGGCCTCGGTGGAGGTCTCGGTGAACTGGAGATCGGTGTGACCCTCGACGTAGTTCACGCCGAGCAATCCGCCCTTGCCCACACCGACCCGGAGCTCGGCCTTGTTGGTGCTGAACGTTCCCTCGGCCTCGCCGGTGAGACCGGGGCCGCTGGTGTCGACGGACAGGTCGCCCTGTCGGCGCTCGACCCCGATGGTCAGGTCGCCCCCTCGAAGGCTCGTCTTGGACTCGGCCTGGACATGGACGCCGTCCCGCTCGATGTGGGTGACCGTCTCGCCGTTGTAGCCGGTCTGCTGCTGACTGAACTGGGCGACCGTGTACGTGACGTCGCCCCGCTTGTAGCTGGCACCGTCGAGTTGGGTGTCGGCCCGGCTGAAGGCGAACGGCCCGACCTTGGTCAGGGGTCCGGCCGTCGCGGGCGGGACCGGCAGCTGGGAGAGCGTGTACGGAGGTTGTGGCGTCACCGGGCGGAAGTCGGTCGGGCCGGGGTCGGGGCCGGGGTCGGGGTCGGGGTCGGGGTTGGGGAGCGTCGACTGGAAGTCGGTGAGGGGCGCGGCCGCGGCGGGGATGAACGGGCCCGCTGTCGCGTCGGCCAAGACCGGGGGAGCAAGGGCGGCCGTGTCGGCGTCGGCGGTCAGGAGCTCGTAGAGGCCGAGGGCGTCCCCGTGGTGGAGCCCGTCCTCGCCGCCGAGCCGGGTGTCGGGCACCCGGAGGTCTCCGTCGGCCTCGTCCTGTGGCCCCTGGTGGCCCCCGACGACGGCCACTGCGTCCGACCAGTGGTTGATGCCGGGGACATGCACGTTGTGCCACGAGCCGACGTTGGCTGGGCGATCGCTGGGGAACCAGGCCACGGGGTCGAGGGTGACGACGTCCACCCCTTCGACCTCGGGCGCGCCGGCCACGATGTCGAACGCGGTGTCCGCCCCCCAGCTGTGGCCGATGACGGTGACCTTTCGACCCGGATCGTTGCCGAAGGCCCGGAGCAGGGCCGCCCCCTCGTCGGCCCCGTCCCACGACAGGTAGACGATGCTGGCGTCGGGGTTCTCGGTCAGCAGGTGGGGCACCAGCTCGTTGCGGACCGGGCCCCCCAGGGTGGCATCGCCGAACCCACCGACCACCAGGATCAGCTCGTCGTTGGCTTCGTCGAAGCGGACGGGTTCGGCCCGGGCTGCGGTCAGGCGGTCCCAGACCTGCTCGCCGGCCGACGCCAGTGGCTCGAACAGCACGCTGGCGGCGAGCGGGGTGTCCGGTGGCGGGGGCTTGCCCGCCTCACCCAGGGCCTCGACCCGTGGCGCCAACGCCGTGGCCAGCTCGGTGTAGGTCTCGTACTGGTCGATGTCGACGAACACCTCGGCCACGCGCAGGATGGCCCGCAACTGCTCGGCCCGGTGGGCCACGAGGCTGGCCTCGCTACCGCCCTCGATCTCGGTCGTGGCCTGGGCCACCAGGGCGATCGCCTCCAGCACTTCGCCGCGGCGGGCGGCGTCGACCGACCCGGTCAGGGTCGAGCCACCGGTGGCGAAGTCGGCGATGACGTCGACGGCCGCCGTCGTCTCGGGGTCGAGGCCCAACTGGCCGGCGGCGAAGCTGTCGGTGCCGAACAGGCGGGCCCCTTCGGCCACCGCCCCCAGGCCGTTCTGGACCGCGGCGGTCACGTCGCCGTCCTCGATGGCTTCGACGGTGGCGTCGACCTTGACCGTGCCTCGGCCCACACCCTTGAGCGAGGTGGCGGCGCTGCGGAACTGCTTGGCCGTGTCGGCATCGACGAGGCCCGAACCGGCACCGAGGTTGAGGCTGCCGGCCCCGGCGATGGCCACCCCGGCGGCCAGGCCCACCCAGTCACCCTCGTCGACGGCGTCGATCGACTGGTTGACGCCGTCGGCGATGTCGGCCGCCGCCGACAGGTTGGCGGCCGTGTCGACCCACTCCAGGCTCTGGGCTCCCACGCTGAGGGCCCGGGTCCCGGCCACGACTCCCTCGACGATGTCGCCGTTCTCGATCGATTGGTGGATCCCGACCCCGGCCGAGGTCAGGCGGGCCCCGGTGACGGCGGCGTTGACCGTCGCCCCGCCGGTGGCCGTGATCCCTCCGGCCGTTGCCGGGGCCAGCCAGTTGGCCATGGTGTATCCGCCCCAGGCCAGGAGCAACGTCTGGGCCCCGGCCGTCAGCGCCCCCTCCCAGCCGCCCTCGCGGTAGCCATCGAGGGCGGCCTTGGCCGTGAGGGCGTAGACCATGTACCACTGCTGGGTGATCCCGGCGACCAGGGTGAACCCGGCCATCACGACCATCTTCAGCCAGGTTCGCTTGCGGATTCGCTCGACCTGGAAACCGGCCACCTCGCCCGTACCGTCGATGCCGAGATGAAGCCGACGGCTACCCCACTTCCGCTTGTGGTACCCGGGGACGCCGAGGTTGTCGACGATCCACAGCCACTGGTCGGTCTGGCCTGCCAGGTGGGTGGGGACGTCGCTGAAGTCGGTCACCCACTCGTCGCCCTCCTTGTGTCGCCGCCCGAGTTGGAAGGCTCGGCTGTTGGCGAAGGCCCACACGTCGGGGCCGACGGCCCGCTCCATCTGGCGTCGGGTCAGGACCGGGGGACCGGTGGTGGCCAGGGTCTGGAAGCCGAGGAGCACGTTCGTCAGGCGGTCGAGCTGCTGGCGTCCGGTGCCGGCGCCGTTGACGTAGCTGAGGGCGGCGATGAGCTGGTTGTCGGTCAGAACCCCCTGGTCCACCCGCAGGGCCAGGGCCTGGACCAGGTAGGCGGGGTCGAACTCGGCCGGCGGGCCGTCCAGGTCGAGGGCGTCGGCGTCGCCGTCGCCGAGGATCAGCCGACCCACCCGCTCGGCGTCGGCCACCTGATCGTCGGTGATGGTGCCGTTCCGCAGCCCCAGGTCGACCGCGCCCTGCACCGTGGGGTCGGTGAAGAGCAGACGCCCGGCGGTGGGATCCCCCAGGACGAGTTCGCCCTGGATCAGACGCTGGTGGCGGAGGTCGGTCAGGGCGCCGTCGAAGTCGGCGGCATCGCTCAGGCCGGTGGCGTTGGCGAAGGCCACGAGCCGGTCCCGGGCCACCGCGTCGTCGGGTGGGTCCGCCACTCCGGCCAGGACGGCCCCCAGCCACGACAGGTCGTCGCCGAAGGCCGCCACCAGCGCCGCCGGATCGAGGTGGTCGTACCCCTGTCGTAGTCGCTCCAGCGCCCGGTCCCGTCGCTGCTCGTCGTCGCGGTCGCCGCCGTGGTGGCGCGCGTTCACCCCGTCGACCAGGGTCTGGAACTCGGCCTGGTCGAGGTCGACGATGATGGCCACCAGGTCCTCGAACGACGGGATCTCCCCCAGTCGGGACAGGGCCTCATCCTCGACGTAGGCCTGGACGACGAAGTCGAACAGTGTCCGCCCTCCGAGGTCGAGCACGGTGGTGGTGAACGTCTCGGTCCGGTGTTCGGTCTCGCCGTTGTCGCGATACGACACCCGCTGGGTGTAGGTGGCTTCGGCCTCGCCCGCTCCGAGAAGGGCGCCGAGCACGGCCAGGTCGGCCAGGCGCTGCTCGTCGAGGGCCACGTCGTCGGCGTCGCCCAGCTGCAGGGCGGGGAGCAGCCAGAGGTCGAGCCGAAGCAGGGCGTCGTCCAGGGCCGGATCGACGCCGGGCGCCGGGAGGCCGGGGAACACGTCGCGCAGCGAGTCGGGCGTGGGCGTGGTCCCGTCCCACAGGACCAGGGGGACGATCCCGGCCTCGGCCCCGATCCCCGACTCGGTCAGGAACCGGAGCTGGTCGGCCAGCACGTCCGGGTCCTGGTCGAGCTCGGCCGCGAACCGGTCGATGTCGATGTCGAGGCCGTCGAGAATGTCGGCCTGCTGGCGGATCACGATCCCGCCCCGATCGAGGAGATCGGCCAGGTCCTCGGCCCGGATGGGGACGTCGGCCTGGAGTTCGGCCAGGGCCAGGGCCCGGGTGGCGGTGGCGCCGAGTTCGTCGGTGCCGACCGCCGCCGCCCGGAACTCGGCGGCCAGCTCTCGGGCCAGATCGGTGTCGGCGGAAAAGGACGCCATCGGGGTCGCCTCCTTGTGATCGCGGTGCCCAACGTTCGTCCCGAGACCTGGATCCGGTTCCCGAACAATTTCGATTCGTTCGCGAACCGGTGACGCCGCTCGACACGTAGGTGGGGCATGCGAGCACCTGCACCGACCCCCTGCCAGCGGCTGGACCAGTGGCTGACCCCGTCGTGGATCGAGACCGGATCGGGTTTCCCGACCGGGGCCCTTGGCGTGACGTGTGTCGGGGAACCCGAGGCACCGGTCACCATCGGCGACGGCCTGATCCTGACCGAGCACCTGGTGGGCCGGGCCGTGGCCTTCGGCGAGTTCCTGGCCGGTCACCGGTTCGACGCCGCCGATCGGGCCACCACCCGGGCCGCCACCGTCGAGGAGTTCGAGACCGATCCCCTGGGCGTGACCCGGAACCTGGTCGACGTGGCCGGGGCCGTGGCCCGGGTTCCCGACCTGTCACCCGTCGTCCGGGCTCGACTCCGCCATCGGGCCCTGAGCACCATCGCCGCCCTCGACCACGGCGACGGGTTCCGGTCGGTCAGCGCCACCATGCGCTGCGTCTACCAGTACAACCCGGTGGTCGCCGTCGGCGCCGGCTCGACCGTCGTGGTCGAGGACGCGGTATTGGCCTGGCGGGAGTTCCGATCCTTCGTGGCCGATGTGGCCGGCTCCACGATGACGTGGAACGAGGCGGCGTTCCGGGCCCGGATCGACGAGGGGTTCGACCGGTGGCCTCCGGCCCAACAGGACGCCCTGGCCGAGGCCCACCCCGCCCTGATCGCCACCAGGGTCGGTCTGCGCCGCCTGGCTCCGGACGACCGCGAGGATCTGGCCGAGGCCATCGCCGGCCAGGCCACGACCCCGGCGGGGGCCGAGGCCGGGGCTGTCGCCCTGGCTTCGGTCGGTCGGGTCCACGACCTGATCCAGGCCCTTCGTCAGGGGCCGACGGCGGCCGCCGACAGCGGGCGGGCGGCGTGATGGCCGCCCCGACGGCCGAGAGGGCGACGGCGACCCGGAGCACGCCGGCGCTCGACCCCGCCACCCCAGCCGTCGACCGGCGCCTGGACCGGTGGCTGACGCCGACGTGGTTGGAGACCGGCTCGGGTCTGCCCCCGGGGGTCGAACCCGGGATCGAACCCGGGACCGAGGACGGAGAACCGGGGGGCGCCCGGGTCCTGGCCGCCACCCCGGTCGGGTTGGTCACCGAGCGGACGGTGGCCGTGCTCGCCCGCTTCGTGGGCTTCCTGGCCGGGCGGGCCCTGGTTCCGACCGAGTGGGAGCTGGTGCGGTCACTCGTGGTGGAGCGGGCGGTCCTGGCCCCCGAGCCGACCGCCGCCGTGCTCGACACCGTGGCCCGGGCCCTGCACTCGATCCCGGGCCGGCATCCGGTCGGTCGCGCCGCCCTCCGGTATCGCATCCTCACCGGACATCCCTTTGCCGGCAGCGCCCTCGAGAGCCCTGACCTGACGGCCTGCCTGCGCCGGCGGGATCCGGTGGTGGGAGAGACCGGTGACGGACGGGTCGTTCCCACCAGCTCGGTTCGGGCCTGGGAGACCCGCCGCCTCCTGGTGGCCGATGTGGCCGGGCTCGATCTCCGGTGGGGCGACGACGAACTCCGTGACCATCTGGCCGGGCTCGGCTCGTTGCCCCTCGGCCGCCAACGTGAGCTGGCCTTCTCGCCCGTGTCGCTGGTGACCACCACCACCTGGCTCCGATCCCTGAACCCGGCCGACCGCTCGGCGGTGGCCCGGACCCTGGCCGAGACCGTCACCGGTCCCGAGTCGCTCGAAGTGCTGGTGGCCGCCCTGGCCGCCGGACCCCGCCGGGCCGACCCGGCCCGCACCCTTCGCAACGCCGTGGCCGCCTACCGGGCCGCCGCGGGGGCGAACCCGACAACCCATACCTGAAAGGAACCACCATGCCCGAGTACTTGATGAACGAGGAGAGCGTCGACAACGCCGTCCAGCGGATGGGAGCCCGGGGCGAGGTCATGACCTCGACCCAGGCCGAGGTCAACCGCATCTGCGCCACGATCGAGGGCAACGTCACCGACGCCCTGGCCCAGGAGGCACCGCTGCTGGCCGCCCTGGCCGACCTCGACGCCGCCAGCGCCGATGCCATGGCCGCCGTCGACGGTGCCGAGGTCACCGGCCGCAGCTGGGAGACCGTGCGGGGCGCCAACACCGACATGGACACCTCCGTCCGGGGTTCGACCGAGAGCATGGAGCTCGTCTTCCAGAACTTCCGGACCTCGTGCAACGCCCTGCTGGAGGAACTGGCCCTGCACCGGACCGACTTCGAGCGGTACCTGGGCGAGACCCGGGTCCTCAACGATGACTTCATGGCCAAGACCGACGCCTGGAAGGCGGACGTGGCCGCCACCTTCGACCAGGGCCTCACCGCAGGCTGAGGTCGAGGACGACATGCCGACCGTCGAGCAGTTCGAGCAGGCGGCCCGGCTCTTCGATGACGCCGGGGCCACGGCCCGCAGGGTCATCCGGCCGGTCGAGGCCGCCATGGGACCGCAGGTCTTCACCGGCGGCCATCTGACCGAGTCGATCCACGCCGTCATCAACCGGGCCGCCGGCGATGCCGAGGGCATCGCCGGCGACCTGGAGGCCTTGGCCGACGAGTGTCGGTCCCGGGCGGCGGCGGTGGCCGAGGCGGCCGCGGCCGCCGCCGCCCACCAGCAGGCCCTGGCCGACCATCGCCAGGCGGTGGCCGACCATGACGCCGCCGTCGCCGCCCACGAGGCCGACCCGACGAGCCCGCCCCCCGGGCCCGAGCCGCCGCCACCGACCGCACCCCCCGACCCGCCCCCCTGGGCCGATTTCTGATGCATCTCTCCCTCACCGACGGGTCGACCGAGCGCGACCTGACCCTGCACGACACCGGCTCCGACGCCACGGCCGACGCCCTGTACGCGGCCGCCGGTCTGGACGCGCCGGGCGGCAGGGTCGAGGTCGACGGCCGGACCCATGGCCGGGGTGAGCCGCTGGCCACCCTCGCCCTCCACCAGGGCAGTGTCATTGGCCCGGCCCGGCCCGCCGGTGCCGCCGTGGCCCGCGTGGCCCGGGTGGCCGGCGGCGGCAGCGGCCGGGCCCACCCGGTCGGTCCCGGCACCTACGACCTCGGTCGTCGTCGCGGACCGGGGCCGGGTGTCGACGCCGCCGCCCGCGTCACCGTCGAGGTCGACGGACGGGTCCGGTTCCAGGCCCTCGGTCCCGGTGCCCGGGTGCTCGACGACGAGCACCTCGAGGACGAGGATGGGGTCTACCGGGTCCGGCCCGAGACCGGCGCCGCGGCCCGGCCGGTCCGGGTCGAGGCCGACGGGCGGGTCGCCTTCGCCCGCGCCCCGCGTCTCGACCCACCCGAACCCACCGTCACCATCGAGGGCCCCAGGCCGCCCGCCCCGCCCCGCCCCCCGCAGCCGTTGTCGTGGGTCCTCCTCGTCGCTCCCATCCCCTTCGGCCTGGTCATGGCCTACTTCTTCAGTCCCTTCTTCCTCGCCTTCACCCTGATGTCGCCGATCATGTCGGTGGCCCGTTGGTGGGACGGCAAGCGCCAGGTCCGCAAGGGCGAGGCCCGGGTCGAGCGGGAGACGGCCCGGCTGCTGGCCGAGGTCGGTGTCGAGGCGTCGGAGGCGGCCCGGGCCGAGGCCGCCCGCCGTCGCCGCGCCCACCTCGATCTCGACGGCCTGGCCCGGATGGCGGCGACCGGGTCCAACCGCCTGTGGGAGGTCCGATCGGGCCACCGGGACCACCTCCACCTCACCGTGGGCCTGGGCTCGGTCCCCTGGCAACCGGACGTGACCGACAGCCCGCTGCCGGGCCTGGCCGCGGCCGTGGCCGAATCCTCGGTCCTGGTCAACGCGCCGGCCCGGGTCGATCTGGGCCTGGCCGGGGGACTCGGCGTCGTCGGTCCCCCCGAGCGGGCCCGGGCCGTGGCCGCCGCCCTGCTCTCCGAGCTGGTGGTGCGCCATGGACCGGCCGACGTCGAACTGGGCGCCCTCCTCGGGGACGCCGCGGTGGCGGAGTGGGACCACCTGAAGTGGCTGCCCCACCTCGTCGACGACGTGGGTCATCGGCGGGTGGCCACGGCCGAGGCGGGACCCTCGGCGCTCCTTCCCGACCCCCCGGCCCCCGGGCCCGGCCGGTTGTCCGCCCCGCCGCCGTCACCGTCGCCGACCCGGGTCGTACTCATCGACGACGAGGAGCGGGTCGCCACCGGGCTTCCCGAGGTGGCGTCGGCCGTCAACGCCGGACGAGCCGCGGCCGTGGTCGTGGCCGACCGGGCCGTCGCCCTCCCGTCGTTCTGCCGGATGGTCCTCGAGGTCGGTGCCGATGGCCGGGGTCGACTGATCGACACCGCCACCGGCGACGTCGTCCAGGATGTCATCGCGGCCCAGGCCGACCGCTCGGTGGCCCGGGCCGTCGCTCGCTCGCTGGCCCGCTTCGTCGACCCCGAGGCGGCGACCTCGGCCGCCCTCCTGCCCGCCACGTGCCATCTCGGAGAGCTGGTGGGCGGGGACGTCGACCGCTCCGTCGTGGCCCGCTCGTGGGACCACAGCCCGTCGGGGCTGGAGGCGACGCTGGGGGTGGCCGAGCACGGACCGTTCCGCATCGACCTGGTCCGCGACGGGCCCCACGCCCTGGTGGCCGGGACAACCGGGTCGGGCAAGAGCGAGCTGCTACGGACCCTGATCGCGTCGCTCGCCGTCCGCTACGACCCGACGGCCGTCAACTTCGTGCTCGTCGACTTCAAGGGGGGTGGGGCCTTCGACGCCTGTGCCGACCTGCCCCACACCGTCGGCGTCGTCACCGACCTCGACGAGCATCTGGCCGAACGGGCGCTCCGCTGCCTGCGGGCCGAGCTCACCCACCGCGAGCGGTTTCTGCGGACGGCCGGCGTCTCGGACCTGGCCCAGCTCCCGCCCGGGCCCCAGGGGCTGCCTCGGCTCATGATCGTGGTCGACGAGTTCGCCACCCTGGCGGCCGAACTTCCCGACTTCATGACCTCGCTCGTCGACGTGGCCCAGCGTGGTCGGAGCCTCGGCATCCACATGGTCCTGGCCACCCAGCGGCCCACCGGCGTCGTCGACGCCAAGATCCGGGCCAACACGAACCTCCGGATCGCCCTGCGGGTCCAGGACGACCGCGACTCCTCCGACGTGATCGGCAGCCCCGAGGCCGCCGCCATCCACCGCAGCCAGGCCGGTCGGGCCCTGGCCCGGCTGGGTGCCGATGAACTCGTGACCTTCCAGACCGCCATCGTCTCGTTCCCGCCTCCCCGACGAGAGGGCGGCGCCCTTCGGGTCACACCCTTCCGGTTGGTCGACGAGCCGGCCGCCGTCGCCGATCCCGACGATGGGGACGACGGCGATCGGCCCCCCGAGGTGGTCACCCTGACCGAGGCGGCGACGGCCGAGGCGGGCCGTCGAGGCCTCCCCGCGCCGCGGGTGCCCTGGCCCCCGGCCCTCCCCGACCGGCTGACCGCAGCCGAGCTGGCCGAACTCGATCGGGTGTCGGCCGAGCCGGGCCGTTGGAGTTCGGCCTGGGGCCTGGTCGATCTGCCCGACGAGCAGCGCCAGGCCCCGCTCCGATGGTCGGCCGCCGACGGCCACACCCTCCTGTTCGGGATCGACCCCGAACCCATGGACAACGCCGTGGTCGCGCTGTGCGCCGGACTGGCCGCGACCCACGGTCCGGACCGGCTCCATCTGTACGCCGCCGACTTCTCCGGGGGGCTGGCCGCCCTCGACGATCTCCCCCAGGCCGGGGCCCGGGTCGGTCCCCAGGACGACGAGTTGCTGGCCCGCCTCCTGCAGCTGGTGGGAGCCGAGCTCGAGGTCCGTCAGGCCCGACAGCGCGAGGAGCGGTTGGCCCGCCTCGGGCCCGAGGACGCACCGCTGTTCGTGCTGGCCATCAGCAACTACGCCGGCCTGCTCGAGCATCTCGACGAGCAGGGCGACACCGAGGGCCCGGCCCGGCTGGCCGCCCTCATCCGTGACGGTGCACCCCTGGGCATGATCGTGGTCGCCACCGGTCTGGGGGAGCGGGGCATCCCCATGCGGGTGGCGGCCCAGGTCCCGACCAAGTTCGTGTTCCGCCTGGCCGACCGGATGGCCTACACCTCGTTCGGCCTGCGGGCCAAGGACGTACCCGACCTCGGGCCCGGTCGGGCCATCGACACCCGGTCGGGGGCCGAGGTGCAGTTCGTGACCTCCGGACTCGACACGGCGGTGACGATGGCGGCGACAACACCGCCCTCCACACAGCCCTCCACATCGTCCTCCACACAGCCCTCAACACAGGACCGGGTCGGCCGAGGCGGGCCCCGCCCACTGCGGGCCCTGCCCCGCCAGGTGGCATTCGCCGAGGTGGCCGTCCACTCCACCGCCGACGGCGATCGCTGGGACCTGGCCCTCGGGCTGGCCCACCACGACCTCGAACCGGTGGGGCTGGAGCTGCGCCCCGGGGTGCACACCGTAGTCACCGGGCCCCCGGGGAGCGGGCGGTCGACGGCCCTCGACACCATCGCCCGGGCCGCCTCCGGAGTGCTCGGTCCGGGGGTCGTGCACCGGGTCGGTGCGGACCCGGCGACCGGGGGCGGCGGGGCCCACGGCCGGACGGTGTCGGATCCCCGGACCCTGTTCGAGCTGGGGGCCGAGCCCGGTCTGGTCCTGGTCGACGACATCGAGCTGCTCGCTCCCGACCTCGTGTCGGTGATCGAGAAGCTGGCCACCGACCCCCGATCCCGGGCCCGGCTCGTCGTGGCCGGTCGGATCGAGACGTTCAAGGGCATCCAACCCCTGAACCGGGCCCTGACCGCCGCCCGCTCCGGGGTGCTGTTACAGCCTCCACCCGATGCCGGCGACGTCTTCCGCCTCCGGATGCGGCCCCTGGGGCCCCAGCCCGCGGGCCGGGGCTACATCCTTCGGGCCGGGGTGGCCCATCTGGCCCAGTTGGCCTTGCCCGGCGCTGGTGACGCGGCCGATGGGCCCGTCCCGACGGGCGGCGAAGGCACCGACCCCATCGCCCCGGAGCCCACCCGTCCCGGCGCCGGCGTCGACAACCCTCCCGGTCTGAGGGTCGTCCCGGCCTAGCCGACAGGCGGGCCGAGCCGTCGAGGGGAGAACCGTCCACCCTGGTCACGCCGTATAGTTGGCATGGCGCTAGCGACGCTGCCAGGACCGGCGGAGGGAGGAACGGCCAGTGGCCGACGGGTGGCCGACCGCGGTCGATGCCGCATGACCGAGCCTGGAACCGGTCGTCAACCGGCCGGGTCGACCGATGCCGACCCGGCGTCGTCGACCCCCCGGCGCCAGCTACCGGAGCCGGTGGTGGCCGCCTTCTGCGCCGGTGACGTGACCGCCCTCGGCGCCGTCTACGACCACTACTCGCGGGCCGTCTGGTCGGTCACGGCCAGCGTGCTCCGCGACCGGCAGTTGGCCGAGGACGCCGTCCAGGAGACCTTCATGCGGGCCTGGAAGGGGGCGGGCGGGTTCGACCGGAGCCGCGACCTCGGGCCCTGGCTCCTCACCATCGCCCGACGCACCGCCCTCGACGTGCACCGGCGGGAGTTCCGGCCCACCCGGGGCGACCATGCCCCGGAACGGGAGATCGCCGTCGAGCTGCCCGGTATCGAGCGGTCGTGGGAGACGTGGGAGATCAAGCTGGCTCTCGACCAGTTGCCCGAGGACGAGCGCCGCATCATGGCCATGGTCCACTACCAGGGCCTGACCCAGCCCCAGATCGCCGAGCGGCTCGGGGTGCCGGTGGGGACGGTCAAGTCCCGATCGTTCCGGGCCCACAAGCGGCTGGCATCCTTGCTGGCACACCTCGTCGACGGCGGCGAGACCAGGGAGGGAGGTTCGGCATGAGCGCACATGATGACTGGGCCGCCTACCTCGATCCCGGTGACGAGTCGTTCCCGGTCGACGGATCGGCCGATTCGCTCACCCCCGAGGTGACCTCCGCTCTCGACCGGATCGGTGACCTGCTGGCCACCGACGAGGTATGGGACGGTCCGCCACCCGGATTGCGGGCGCGGCTCCTGGCCGAGGCCGCCGGCTCGGCCCGGGCCGACGTCGGGACCACGGCGGGCTTCGATGCCGATGCCGGTCTCGATTCCGGGGTCGACTTCGATGCCGACTTCGGTGCCTCCCTGCCGGAACGGGCGGGCGGCGTCGATCCGGCTTCGGGCCCGGAACGGGGCGTGCCGGCCGATCCCGGACGCCCCGGCTCGGCCCGGGCTCGGGCCCGGGCCCGCTGGTTCGGGACGGCGGTGGCCGCGATCGCGGCCACCGCGGCCGCGATCGCCCTGGTGGCCTGGCCCCGGTTCCAGGCCGACGACGTCCCGACCTACGAGGTGGCGGGCACACCCCTGGCCCCCGACGCCCGGGCCGAGGTCCGGATCGAGCGATTGGGCACGGGCATGGCCATCACCCTCGACGTCACCGGCCTCGAACCGGCGGCCGAGGGCGAGTACTACGCCGGCTGGTTGCTGGCCGACGACGGCTCCGTGGTCGGGATCGGGAGTTTCCACCTACGGGAGCCGGGCGAGCCGGTCGAGCTGTGGAGCGGGGTGGCCGTCGACCGGTACCCCACGTTCGCCGTGACCCGACAACGGGAGGGCGAGCCGCCGTTGCCGAGCGACCAGATGGTCCTGAGGGGCCCGGTGGTCGACGTGGGCCAGGGCTGACGCCAGCTACTTCGGCGGCTTGTCCGCCTCGACCTCGGCCCGGACCGTGGTCGAGACGCCGTCGGGCCCGGTCACCGTCCACCGCAGTTCGTACTCGCGCGGCCGTTTGGCCCGGAGCGACACCCGGCGGTCATCGGTCCCGATGTCGGCGTTCTCGACGTCGAGATCGGGATCCCCGTACTCGACCTCGACCGCAACCAGCCGGATGACGGCCTGGGCCGGGTCGCACGCCGGTCCGAAGGAGAAGGTGGCCACCACCTCCACGAACTTGCCGTTGTTGGGCCACAGGTACTGCGGGTTGACCTCGACCCCGGTGTCGGCGCAGACCCCGGCGGCCGGCGACACGGGGGTCGACGTGGTCGGTGCGGCCGACGTGGTCGGGGGCTGTGCCTCGGTTGGCGGGGTCGACGGGGTCGGCGGGGTCGACGTGGTCGTCGTCGGTGCGGCCGTGGTGGTCGAGGCCCCGGAGCGGGCCGACTGGACCGCCGGAGCGGTGGACGCCGGAGGCGGGGCCCCGTCGTCGAGCTCCCCGGGCGCCTCCCGGGAGGCGGCGCCGCTCTGGGCACCGGCGCCCCACACGGCGTCCTCGTCGTCGGACCCCGTGCCGTTCACGCTCCGTTCGGTGGCCGCCCGTCCCGTCGATCCGGCGTCGGACGGCGCCTCGGCCCGCAGGGTGCGGGGCACGCCGATGCCGGACTGATGCTGCTCCTGGCCCGTGGTCGGGTCCGAACCCTGCCCGGGATCGTCCACCGGCTCGACCCGGAGGGGCTGGTTGCGGCCCATGATGGCCAGGAGCAGGGCGAGGGCCGTGATCAGGGTCACCAGCCCGGCGGCCAGCACGTAGCGCCGGATCCGGGCCAGGGCCCGGGATTGGAGGTGCTTGACCGCGGCCGGGGTCTTGTCGAGCGAGGCGGCCGTCTCGCCGATGGTGTTGCCCTTGGCGAAACGCTCCACGATCACGGCCCGCTGGTCCTGGGGCAGTTCGTCGAGGGCCGTCCCGAGCCAACCCGTACCAACGGTGAGCTCGGCCGGGTCGAGACCGCCCGCCGGGCCGTGGATGGTCGGGTCGAGGGGGACGGTGGCCGGCGTCCCGCGTCGATGCTCGGACCGGATGCGGTTGGCGGCGCAGGTGAACAGGTAGGACCGGAAGGTGGCTTCGGTGCGGGACTGCAGCCGGTGGATGGTTCGGATCCCGTCGTAGAGGGCCTGGTTGGCCACGGCGTCGGGATCCTCGGCGTTGCGGGCGGCGGCGAACCGGCGAAGGGCGGGAAGGTACCGGTCGTTCAGCATTCCGAGCGCATCGGGCCGACCCTCGGCCGCGGCGAGGAGCACGTCGTCGAAACCGCCCCCGGTATCGGCTCGTTGTACGACCGTCATCGGCTCCGCCTTCGGCGTCATGGTGGGATGCCGTTGTCGATGACAGTAGTCACGTGTGCAGATTCCCTGAGCTGGGTGAAATCACCCAGCCCCTTCCGGGCGATGCTTGGCGTCTCATGAGCATCCACCGCACGGTGGCCTCTGCAACCGGCTCCGCCGGTGACCCAGGGTGCTCGAAGGGCTCGCGGACTGAGGGGTTCCGCGAGGGCGATCCCGTCGGGCCACCCGGGCCGGGTGACCGGCCGGACCGCCCTCGACACCAGCCCGCCGCCTGTGTCGAGGGGTCCGGCCCGGCACCCGGCCCCCGGGCAGCCGGGCACGGCCCGTCCGCCGTCACCACCCACACCTAGGCTGACCCCATGACGCCCACTGCGGACCCCGGTGCCCGTCCGCCCCGTCACCCCGTCCTGGGCGGCTTCAGTCCGGCCGCAGCCGAGTGGTTCGCCACCACCTTCCCCGAGCCGACGCCGCCCCAGGTCGAGGGCTGGCCCCGGATCGCGGCCGGGGACCACACCCTGATCCTGGCCCCCACCGGCTCGGGCAAGACCCTCACCGCCTTCTTCTGGGGGCTCGACCGGCTGGCCTCAGAGCCGACGCCCGACGAGCGCACCCACCGGACCCGGATCCTCTACATCTCGCCCCTGCGGGCCCTCGCCGTCGACGTCGAGAAGAACCTCCGGGCCCCGCTCCAGGGGGTCCGGCTGGCGGCCCAACGCCTGGGCCACCCCTACCACGAGCCCGTGGTCGGGCTCCGTACCGGCGACACGCCGGCCGACGAGCGACGCAAGCTGGCCTCCCACCCGCCCGACCTGCTGATCACCACCCCGGAGAGCCTCTACCTGATGCTCACCTCACAGGTCCGGGAGACCCTGGCCGGGGTCGAGACGGTCATCATCGACGAGATCCACGCCCTGGCCGCCACCAAGCGCGGGGCCCATCTGGCCCTGACCCTGGAACGCCTGGAACGGGTCACCGACCGCCCGCCCCAGCGGATCGGCCTGTCGGCCACCCAGCGCCCGCTGGAGGAGATCGCCCGGTTCCTCGGCGGCTACGCCGACGGGCGGCCCCGGCCGGTGGCCATCGTCGACGCCGGGGTCCGCAAGGAACTCGACGTCGAGGTCATCGTCCCGGTGGAAGACATGGGCCGCCTCGGCGAGGTGATCGAGGAGCCCGTGTCGGGCCCGGCCTCGTCGGGTCCGGCCCGGCGCAGCATCTGGCCCGCCATGCACCCCCGCCTGCTCGACCTGGTCAACGAGCACCGGTCGACCATCGTGTTCGTCAACGCCCGCCGGCTGGCCGAACGCCTCGCAACCCGGCTCAACGAACTGCATCTCGACGGCGAGAACCGGGGGGCGGAGGGGATGGGCCCGGCCGGGCGCTCGGTCGACGAGCCCGGCACCGAACTGGTCAAGGCCCACCACGGGTCGCTCAGCCGGGAGCAGCGCCTGATCATCGAGGACGAGCTCAAGCGGGGCGACCTCAAGGGCCTGGTCGCCACTTCGTCGCTCGAGTTGGGCATCGACATGGGGGCGGTCGATCTCGTGGTCCAGGTCGAGTCGCCGGGGGCGGTGTCCCGGGGGCTGCAACGGGTGGGGCGGGCCGGCCACCAGGTCGGCGCCCCGAGCCGGGGCAAGTTCTTCCCCAAACACCGGGCCGACCTGCTGGAGGCGGCGGTCGTGGTCGACCGTATGCGCCAGGGCCTGATCGAGGAGACCCGCTACCCCCGCAACCCCATCGACGTCCTGGCCCAGCAGATCGTGGCCGCCTGCGCCCTCGACGACTGGTCGGTCGAGGACCTGTCCTCGCTGATCCGGGGGGCCGCCAACTTCGCCGAGGTGTCGGACGAGGTCCTGTCGTCGGTGCTCGACCTGCTGGCCGGACGCTACCCGTCCGATGAGTTCGCCGAACTGCGGCCCCGCATCATCTGGGACCGGGTCGAGGGCGTTGTCCGGGGGCGGCCCGGGGCCCAACGCCTGGCCGTGACCTCGGGCGGCACCATCCCCGACCGGGGCCTGTACGGCGTGTTCCTCCCCGACGGGACGCGGGTGGGCGAGCTCGACGAGGAGATGGTCTACGAGTCCCGCCCGGGCGAGACGTTCCTCCTCGGCGCCTCGACCTGGCGCATCCAGGACATCACCCACGAACGGGTGGTGGTGACCCCGGCTCCGGGCCAGCCGGGACGGATGCCGTTCTGGCACGGCGACGGTCCGGGTCGGCCCCTCGAACTGGGCCGGGCCCTGGGGGCCTTCGTGCGCGAGGTCGGTTCCCTGGCGGCCGAGGACCCGCCCGCCGCCCTGGCCCGCCTTCGTGATCGCCACGGCCTCGACGACGCGGCGGCCACCAACGTGCTGCTGTTCCTGGACGAGCAGGTCGAGGTGACGGGCCGCCCACCCGACGACCGGACGATCGTGGTCGAGCGGTTCCGGGACGAGATCGGGGATTGGCGGGTCTGCATCCTCAGCCCGTTCGGGGCCCAGGTCCACGCCCCCTGGGGCATGGCCCTCCAGCATCGGCTGACCGAACTCCTGGGGTGGGACGTCGAGCTGTTGTGGAGCGACGACGGCATCGTCATCCGGCTCCCCGAGGCGATCGAGAACGTCGCCGTCGACGATCTGCTCATCGACCCCGACGACCTCGACGAGTTGCTGGTCACGCAGCTCCCGTCGTCGGCCATGTTCGCCGCCCGGTTCCGGGAGTGCGCGGCCCGAGCCCTGCTCCTGCCCCGGCGTCGTC
Source organism: Acidimicrobiales bacterium (assembly GCA_965263455.1). Taxonomy (GTDB): domain Bacteria; phylum Actinomycetota; class Acidimicrobiia; order Acidimicrobiales; family SZUA-35; genus CADEDH01. The sequence goes on along the minus strand of CBDHHN010000004.1, from coordinate 1,799,049 downwards.
CCGACCGTCGGACCCCGCTGTGGCAGCAGCGTCAGAAGGCGGCCGACCTGCTGGCGGTGGCGGCCAAGTATCCCAGCTTCCCCATCCTGTTGGAGACGAGCCGGGAGTGTCTGAACGACGTGTTCGACGTGCCGGCCCTCCGTCAGGTCCTCGGGGAGCTGAGGAGCCGCAAGATCCGGGTCCACCAGGTCGACACCCCGACGGCCAGCCCCTTCGCCCAGTCGCTCCTGTTCGGCTGGATCGCCCAGTACATGTACGAGGGCGATGCCCCCCTGGCCGAGCGCCGGGCCGCCGCGCTCAGCCTCGACCGGGAGCTGTTGCGGGAGCTGTTGGGGGCGGAGGAACTGCGGGAGCTGCTCGATCCCGAGGTCCTGGCCGCCCTGGAGGCCGAGCTGCAGCGGTTGGCCCCCGACTGGCGGGCCAACTCGGTCGACGCCGTCGAGGACCTCCTGCGGTGGTTGGGCCCCCTCACCCGGGAGGCGGTGGCCGAGCGCTGCGTCGACCGGGTCGACGCCGAGGCGGCCGTCGACCAACTGCTGGCCGAGCGCCGCATCATCGCCATCGGCCTGCCCGGGACCGGCGGTGCTCCCGGCGCGGTGTCGGGCGCGGCGTCGACGGTCGCAGCCAGCCCGGACGCGGTGTCGGGCGCGGCGGTCGGACCGGGCCACGGGGTCGGGGTGCAGGCGGTGGCGGCGGCCGAGGACGCCTCCCGACTGCGCGACGCCTTGGGCGTGGCGCTTCCCCCAGGGCTCCCGGCGGCCTTCACCGACTCGGTCGACGATCCGCTGGGTGACCTGGTGTCCCGCTACGCCCGGACCCATGGGCCGTTCCTCCTCGAGGAGCTGGTGGCCGCGCTCGGGGTGGAGCCGGAGGCGGCGGCCCGGGCCTTGACCGACCTCGAACGCCAGGGTCGAGTGGTGCGGGGCGAGTTCCGTCCCGAGGGCTCGACCCGGGAGTGGTGTCACGCCGAGGTGCTACGGGTCCTGCGGCGGCGGTCGCTGGCCGCCCTCCGGTCCGAGGTCGAGCCGGTGGAACCCGAGGTGCTGGCCCGCTTCCTGCCCGGCTGGCAGCACGTCGGCTCCCGCCACCGGGGGCCCGACGGCCTGTCCGAGGTGGTCACCGCCCTCCAGGGGGCGGCCCTGCCCGCCTCGGCCCTGGAGTCGTCGATCCTGCCCGCCCGCCTGAGCGGCTACCGACCCTCCGATCTCGACACCCTGCTCACGGCGGGCGAGATCGTCTGGGTGGGGGCGGGGCCCCTGGGCACGGCCGATGGTCGCATCCGCCTGGTGTGGCGCGATCAGGCGCCGGCCCTGGTGCCCGAAGCCGACGAGGTGCCCGAGGGTCCGGTCCACGACGCCCTCCGCCGTCACCTGGAGGCCCGGGGGGCCAGCTTCTGGTCCGATCTGGTGGCGGCGGCCCAGGAGGCGGGGGTCGACTACGACGACCCGACCGTCCTGGCCGCCCTGTGGGACCTGGTGTGGGCCGGGGTGGTGACCAACGATTCCCTTACCCCGCTGCGAGCCCTGGTCTCGGGGGCGACCCCGTCGGGCAGGCAACCGGCCCGACGGGGCGGCCGAGCGGGGGCGCGCCGCCCCAACCTCCGCTCGTTGTCCCGCCTCGGGCCACCGGCCGCCACCGGACGCTGGGCCCCGGTGGCCCCTCTCCGCCGGCCGGGCCTCCCCCGACCGAGGTCGCCACCGTCCGGGCCCTGCAGCTCCTGGAGCGATACGGGGTCCTGACCCGGGAGATGGCCTTGGCCGAAGGGGCCGAGGGCGGCTTCGCCGGGGTGTACCCGGTGCTCAAGGAGATGGAGGAGCGGGGTCAGGTCCGCCGGGGCTACTTCGTGGCCGGTCTGGGGGCGGCCCAGTTCGCCCTGCCGGGGGCCGTCGACCGGCTGCGCGACGAACGCCGCCTCGGTCCCGAAGGCGACCCCGGCGCCGAGGGCGCCGGGGTGGGAGGAACCGTCGACCGTTGGGGTCATGACGGCGGCATCCACGCCGGACCGGAGGAGGGCGTGGCACCGCCCCTGGTGTTGGCAGCCTGCGACCCGGCCCAGCCCTACGGGGCCGCCCTGGCCTGGCCCGACAATCAGGGTCGGCCGTCACGGGCCGTGGGTGCCCATGTGGTGCTGCGGGCCGGGGTGCCGCTGGCCTTCCTCGAACGGGGGGCCAAGTCGCTCACCCTGTTCGAAGGGGCCGACGACGACCCGGCCTGGATCCCGGCCCTGGGATCGCTGGTGGCCGACGGCGTGGTCCGTTCGATCGAGGTTCAGAAGATCGACGGTGTCCCCACGGCCGAGCAGCCCGCCCGCCAGGACCTCCTCCTCACCCACGGTTTCAAGCCCGGCTATCGGGGTCCGGTGTTGCGTGGGTGAGCCGGGCCGTCCGGCTATCGGGGTCCGGTGTTGCGTGGGTGAGCCGGGCCGTCCGGCTATCGGGGTCCGGTGTTGCGTGGGTGAGCCGGGCCGTCCGGCTATCGGGGTCCGGTGTTGCGTGGGTGAGCCGGGCGGCGTGCTAGGTTCGGGCCCGGCGACGAGCTTCGCCCAACCTCGCCCGACGGCCACCCCCGTCGACCGCTGAGGCAAAGGGGACCTGCTGTCCTCGGCTCGACGATCTGTTGATGCGATGCCCAGGCCCTGGCCCGGCGTCGCCAGGGGTGGCTGGACGACGTTGGCCGAGGGCGGAAGGCATTCGACATGACCGCCAATCGCAAATTCAAGCAACTCGTCCGTGAGCGCATGGCCCGGACCGGCGAGCGCTACGCCGCGGCCCGGGCCCAGGTACTGGCCACCGGAACCTCCGATGCCGACGACCGGGACACCCGGTCGTCGGCCGTCCTCGCCGGCCATGAGCTGTTTCCCGACGTGCAGGCGGTCGGGGGCCAGCAGCCCGACGTGGCCGCCGCCCGCAACCTGTGCGCCAACGCCGGTGTGGTCGGCCCCGACGACGAGCCCCTCTCCGAGGCCGCCGTCTTCGGGTTGTGCGGCGGGGTCGGCTTCCTCTACGGCGTCTTCGTCTACGACGAGGGCCCGACCATGACGATCGTGGCTCGCAACGAGTCGATGCCCGACCCGTTCCTCGAGCCCCTGTTCGCCCGGGTCGGGGCCGCGGTCCAGGTGGCGACGACGGGCGGGGCCAAGAAGGCGGCCGCCACCCTCGATGCCACCCTGGCCGCCGGGACCCCCGCCCTCGCCACCGTCGGGGCCGGTGCCCTCGGCTACCTCGGGCAGTCTGAGGCCATGGCCTCGATGGCGCCTCACGTGGTCGGTGTGGTCGGCGTCGGTCCGGGTGGTGAGGTGCTGGTCGACGATCGGGCCCCGGTGCCGATCCCGGTCGACCGGGCCACCTTCGACACCGCCCGGGGCGCCTACGCCAAGGCCAAGCACCGGCTGATCACGGTCACGGCCACCGACACCGAACACGACTGGGCCCGGGCGGTGGCCGAGGCCGTGGTCGACGGGGCGGAGGGGTTCGACCGGCCGCCGGTCCCCCAGTTCGCGGCCAACGTGGGGCGGGCCGGGCTGACCAAGTTCCACCGTCTGCTCACCCACGAGCGCGACGCCAAGGGCTGGGCCAGGGTCTTCGGGCAGGGCCCGGCCGCCGCCCTCGGATTCGGTCGCCTGATCGACTGCATCGACCACGACTACACCGCACCGGCCGCCGGGCGGCCCCTCCAGGCCGAGTTCCTCCGGTGGGCGGCCGCCCTCGTGAGCGATGCCGGGCCCGCCTCCCCGGCCATGCGAGTCGCAGGGGAGGGTGCCCCGGAGCGTTGGGCCGAGGCCGGCGACGAGTTCGCCCGCAGCGGCGAGGCATGGGCCCGCATCGTGGCCCTCGCCGCCGACGCCCACCCCGACCTCGCCCGCTACGCCGAACTGGTGTCCGAGCGGGCCGAGGGTCTCGACGCCGAACCCGACCCCGGGCGCCAGGCGTCGCTGGCCGCAGCGCAACAGGAGGCGATCGCGGGCTGCGACCTGGCCGACCATGAGGCCGGGGCCGTCCGCGCCGCCATCGCCGCTGAGGTGGCCGTCATCATCGAGGCCGAGGAACGGGCCCTGGCCCTGACCCGGGTCGACTGACCAGACCCGCCCGCGACGCCCCCTTCGACGGGGACCGACGAGTCGAACACCGACCGGACCGACCGGACCGACGGTGGCCGTCGGCCAGGGTGGCTAGGGTCGGGCCGATGGATCTCACCAGCGCTCTCGAGTGGGCGGCCGGGCGCCGCCTGGCCGCCCTCGTCACCCTCCGGTCCGACGGCCGACCCCAGACCTCCGACGTCGTCTACGCCTTCGACGAGGGCCGGTTCCTGATCTCGGTCCAGCCGGGCCGGGCCAAGAACGCCAACCTGAAGCGGGACCCGCGTTCGGTGCTGCACGTGTCCGATCCGTCGACCGGCTCCTACGTCTCGTTCGACGGCACCTCGGAGGTGGCCGATCCCGCCGCCTCGGTCGACGATCCCGTGGTCGACCGTCTCGTCACCTACTTCGAGGGGGCCAAGGGTGAGCCCCACTCCGACTGGGACGAGTACCGCCAGGCCATGGTCGACGAGGGCCGGGTCCTCATCACCTTCACCCCGACCTCGGCCGTGGGCATCATTCGCTGACCTGCACCTGCACCTGCACCTGGCCTCGTCGTCCCGATCTCCCGCCCGAGGCCTAGCCGGCGGCCAGGGTCCGGATGACCAGGGCCAGGCCCCCGGCACAGGCCACCCCCAGGACCACCGGCCGGAACCAGGTGCGGTCGAGGTGGTGGCGGACCCGGGAGGCCACCGCCAGCCCGACCAGGACCCCGGGGAACAGGCGAGCCGCCAGCCCGAGCTCGTGCGTGGTCAGGACGCCGGTGGCGGTCAGCCCGATCAGGCTGACCACCGACGAGGCACCGGCGAAGGTGCCGATGGTGCCCCGAAGGGCCCGCGGTTCGAGATCGTTGTAGGTCACGACCGCCGCCGGTCCGGGCAGCGAAGCGGCGACCGACGAGGCACTGATCAGGGCCCCGCCCACCACGTCGGTGGTGGGCCGTCGTTCGATCCGGAACCCGGCCAGCAGGGCCAGCGAGGCCACGACGGCGAAGGCGCCGAAGACCAGGGCCCGCAGCCGGGGTTCGGCCGTGGCCACGAACACCAGGCCGAGCCCGATTCCGACCGGTAGGCCGAGCAGGCTCCGTCGGATCACGGCCCGGTCGACGGCCGCCCGCTCGACCACGGCGTGACGGACGTGGATGGCCAAGGTGCTGATCAGCAGCGGCGCCGGGGTGAACGCGGGGTCGATGGCGACCAGGGCCGGGCCCACGAGCAGCGTGAGCCCGATGCCGATCGAGCCCTGCACGGTGGCCCCGACCACCCCGCAGGCCAGCACGGCCACCAGCTCGATCCAGCTCACCGGGCTGCTCCCCTCGTCGGTGGTCCGGGCCGCGCCACGCTAGCGACGCCCGGTCGGCCAACCCCCATTGCGATCGGTACCATGGCCCCCGGGTCGTGACTGGCGCCTGTCGGGGTGGATCGAACCACCGGGGAGCGGCCCGCCAATCTGCCGAGCGCCTGGGCACCAGCAGCAGCCAACATCCTCCTGAAAGAGGTTCTCATGACCGTTCACGAGACCCGGTCGACGCCTTCGTCGAGCCCGGCCCCCACCCCGGAAGCCGCCGCCTACCGCTCCGCCCTCGACGTCATCGGGGCCGTCGAGCCCGACGTCGCCGCCCACATCCGGGGCGAGCTGGGCAACCAGCGCAGCCAGCTCAAGCTGATCGCCTCGGAGAACTACGCCAGCCCGGCCGTGCTGTTGGCCATGGGCAACTGGTTCAGCGACAAGTACGCCGAGGGGACCCCGGGCCACCGGTTCTACGCCGGGTGCGAGTATGTCGACAAGGTCGAGACCCTGGCCGCCGACCACGCCAAGGCCCTGTTCGGGGCCGAGTACGCCTACGTCCAGCCCCACTCCGGGATCGACGCCAACCTGGTGGCCTTCTGGGCCATGCTGGCCCACCGGGTCGAGGCCCCGTACCTGGCCGAGCGGGGGGCCAAGCACGTCAACGACCTGACCGACGCCGACTGGGAGCAGCTCCGCCAGTCGTTCGGCAACCAGCGCATGATCGGCATGGCCCTCGACGCCGGCGGCCATCTGACCCACGGGTTCCGCCCCAACATCTCGGGCAAGCTGTTCGACCAGCGCTCCTACGGCGTCGACCCCGAGACCGAGCTGATCGACTACGACAAGGTGGCGGCCCTGGCCCGGGAGTTCCGGCCGCTGGTCATCGTGGCCGGCTATTCGGCCTACCCCCGCAAGGTCAACTTCGCCACCATGCGGGCCATCGCCGACGAGGTCGGTGCCACCCTCATGGTCGACATGGCCCACTTCGCCGGCCTGGTGGCGGGCAAGGTCTTCACCGACGACTTCGACCCCATCGCCAACGCCCACATCGTCACCACCACCACCCACAAGTCGCTGCGGGGCCCCCGGGGCGGCATGGTGCTGACCAACGAGTCGGACCTGGTCGAGTTCATCGACAAGGGCTGCCCCATGGTGCTCGGCGGCCCCCTGGCCAACGTGATGGCGGCCAAGGCGGTGGCCTTCGCCGAGGCCCGCCGGCCCGCATTCGCCGACTACGCCCGCCAGGTGGCCGACAACGCCCACGCCCTGGCCGAGGGCATCCAGCGTCGGGGTGGCCGCCTGGTCACCGGCGGCACCGAGAACCACCTCGTCCTGGTCGACGTCACGTCGTTCGGGCTCACCGGTCGCCAGGCCGAGTCGGCCCTGGAGGACGCCGGGGTCATCGCCAACCGCAACTCGATCCCCAACGACGCCAACGGCGCCTGGTACACCTCCGGCGTCCGCCTGGGCACGCCGGCCCTCACCACCGTCGGCATGTCGACCGGCGACATGGACGAGGTGGCCGACATCCTGTGCGGCGTGCTCACGGCCACCGAACCGACGACGACCTCGGCCGGGGCCCTGTCCAAGGCCAAGTACGCCTTGGCCGACGACGTGCGCGACGCCCACCGGGCCCGGGCGGCCGAACTCCTGGCCGCCAACCCCCTGTACCCGACCCTGGGTGCGCTCTAGCCCTCCGGGGAGCCGGGCCGGCGCCGGATCAGCCGGCGTCGGCCAGGCGGGGGTTGCGCCACTCGGTCGGGGGTCGCCAGTCGACCCACCGATCGTCCCACCACCGGCCCCGGTCGAGGCGGGCCGACACCTCGGCCGTGTAGCCCCGGATCCAGGCGTCGAGTTCGGGCCAGAATCGGCCCTCCTCGGTCCGCTGAGCCAGGACGTCCCAGTCCTTCAGGGTCCACACCCCGTCCGGGGCGACGACGAAGTCGACCTCCAGGTCCTGGGTGTCGTAGCCCCGGTCGGTTCGGGCGAACGCCGTCTGCAGGTTGAGGTACCAGTTGGCGAACGGCCGGACCTCGGTCTGATGCCAGAAGTGCCAGACCGCCAGGTGCTCACCCGGCCGCTGCACCATCAGGCAGCCCTCGCCCTCCCAGCCGGTCCGACCGTGCCACGGGTGAACCCCGCCCTCGGCCGGCCACGGCCCGGGGTGGAAGCCGAACTCGGCCCCGGGGGCGATGAAGGTGACCAGGTGCTCGTCGCTGTCCTCGACCACGAACACCGGGACATCGAGCCAGGACGACCCGTGCCAGCTCCGGGGGTCGGGGGGCGGCCCGACAGGCGAGTAGCCGAGCAGCTCACGGCGGACGATGACCTGGCCAGGGCTCCACACCGGGGCCACCGTACCCTCAGCGGTCGCCGCCGGGTCGGTCGGGGTCGGCCGGGCACTCCCGGGCACGGTTCGGGACGGGTCGCCCTATGGCTGGCGTCCCATCGGTCGATAGAACGAAGACGGCATCCGCCCTGATCGCCGCCGCACCTAGACTCGGAATTGCCATGACCTCCCCCTCCTCCGCCACTCCCCTCAAGGTGGCCGTCGTCGGCACCGGTGGGATCTCCGAAGCCCACCTGTCGTTCCTGTCCGGCCGATCCTCGGCCGGTTCCACCGCCGACCGGATCCGCCTCCAGGCCGTGTGCGACCTCTCACCGGCCGCCGCCCGCTACGCCGCCCAGCGCTACGGCGCGGCCCGGCACTACACCGACCTCGATCGGCTGCTGGCGGTGGAGCAGCCTGACGTGGTCCACGTCCTGACCCCGCCCAGCACCCACGTGCCGCTGTCGACGGCCTGCCTCAAAGCGGGGGCGGACGTGATCTGCGAGAAGCCCATCACCGCCTCCAGCGCCGAGCTGACCGACCTGTTGGCCACGGCTGACAGCCTCGGGCGCCGGATCATGGAGAGCCACAACTACCGGTTCAACCGGACGGTGGGTGCCATCTCCGACGCCATCGCCGGCGGCGAGCTGGGCTCGGTGCGGGAGGTCCACATCCGGATCTCGCTCCCGGTCACCGACCCCGGCGACCGATTCGGGGACCGGAACCTGCCCAGCCCCATCCACGACATGCCGGCCGGGGTGGTCCACGACTTCACCACCCACTTCACCTACCTCCTGCTCCACTTCGCCCCCGGGGTCGACTTCGACCGGATCTCGGCCGCCTGGAGCCGCCACGGCGACAACGACGTCTTCACCGTCGACGACCTCGACGCCATGCTCATCGGCGACGGCCCCGACGGCGCCGTCCACGCCCAGCTCCGCTTCGACGCCCGGACCTCGCCCGACCTGTTCACCATCACGGTCCGCGGCTCCGAGGGCTACGCCGAGACCGACCTCTTCAACCCCTACCTGCGGGTCGTCCGACCCCGACCCGGGGGCTCGAAGCTCTCGCCCATGGTCAACCAGGTGGTCAACGGCGCCGGCCAGGCCCGGGCCGGGTTCCGGAACCTGACCGACCGGATCATGCAGCACGGCCCCCTGGAAGGGATGACCCGCATGCTCGATCAGGCCTACACCGCACTCGTCACCGGCGCCCCCCTGCCGGTGACCGCCGACGACATGCTCCAGGCCTCCCGCCTGGTCGACCGGTTGCTGAGCGAGGAGGTCAGGCTGTGATCCTGTTCATCACCGGAGCCACCGGGTTCGTGGGCCGCCACGTGGTGGCGGCCGCCGTGGCCCGGGGCCACAAGGTGCGGGCCGTGGTCCGCCCCGCCGCCGACCTCGACGACCTGGGGCCCATGGCCGACGATCCGTCCGTCGAGACGGCCCGGGTCGACCTCCGCTCCTCCCGGGAACTGGCCGACGCCGTCGACGGCGTCGACGGCGTCATCCACCTGGCGGCGGCCAAGGCCGGCGACTTCCACAGCCAGTTCGCCGGGACCGTCCTCGCCACCGAGAACCTGCTGCGGGCCATGACCACGGCCGGGGTCGGGCGCCTGGTGGCGGTGAGCACCTTCTCCGTCTACGACTACCGCAACATCCGCTCCGGCACCCTCCTCGACGAGACGGCCCCCATCGACATCGATCCCGAGGGCCGCGACGAGTACGCCCAGACCAAGCTCCTGCAGGAGGAGTTGTACCGCGACTTCGGTCTCGTACCCGAGAACCGCACCGTGATCCTGCGCCCGGGCATGATCTACGGGGCCGGGGAGCTGTGGCACGCACTGCTCGGGGCCGAACTGGGCCCGCTGTTCGTCCGCATCGGCCACGGCGGGCCCATGCCCATGGTCTACGTCGAGAACGCGGCCGAGGCCATGATCCTCGCCGCCGAGGCCCTGGCCCGCGACCACAGCCCGGTCGACGGGCAGGTCATCAACCTGGTCGACGACGACCTGCCGACCCAGCAGCAGTACGTGGACGCCGTCGGCGCCGTGGCCGAGGCACCCCGGACCGTCGGGGTGGCGTGGCCCGTGATGCGGGCCGCCGCCCGCTTCCTGGAGGAGGGCAACAAGCTGATGGTCGGGGGGCGGGCCAAGTTCCCCGGCATCGTGGTCCCCGACAAGCTCCACGGCCGGTTCAAGCCCCTGCGCTACACCAACGCCAAGGCCAAGGACCTCCTGGGGTGGGAGCCCCGCTACGACCTGGCCGAGGCCGTCCGCCGCAGCGCGGCCGAGGGGGCCGAGGAGGCCGAGCCCGGGGAGGGGATCGACGGTGGCCCGGAGTAGGCGCCGGGCCGGACCGGGGACCCGGGTCGCCTACCTCACCGGCGAGTACCCACGGGCCACCGACACCTGGATGCAGCGAGAGGTGGCGGCCCTGCGCCGCCAGGGCGTCGAGGTCGACTTCTTCGCCGTCCGCCGACCGGGCGACGAACACATGGTCGGCCCCGAGCAGCGGGCCGAGCGGGAGGCGACCACCTACCTCTACCCCCGCCTCCGGCCCCTGCCCTTGCTGGTGGCCCACCTGGGGCTGCTGGTCCGGTCCCCCCGGCGCTACCTGGACACCCTCCGGCTGGCCCTGGCCACCCGCCGGTCGGGCCTGCGGGGCACCGCCTACCAGCTCGTGTACTTCCTGGAGGCCGGGTTGTTGGCCCGCGAGGTGCGGCGCCGCCGCCTGACCCACCTCCACAACCACCTCGGCGACTCCAGCGCCACCGTGGCCATGCTGGCGGCCGAGGTCGGCGACTTCGACTTCTCCCTGACCCTGCACGGCCCCGGCATCTTCTTCGAGCCCTACACCTGGCGCCTGGACGAGAAGCTGGCCCGTTGCCGGTTCTGCGTGTGCATCAGCTGGTTCTGCCGGAGCCAGGCCGCCATCTTCACCCCGCCCGAACGGCTGGACCGGCTCCACATCGTCCACTGCGGGATCGACGCCGCCGCGCTCACCCCGGTCGAGCACGAGGGCGAGGGCACCCGGCTGCTGTTCGTGGCCCGGCTGGCCGAGCTCAAGGGGCTGTCGGTCCTGCTCCAGTCGCTGGTCACCGTGGTCGAGCGTCATCCCGCGGTCCAACTCACCGTGGTGGGCGATGGGCCCGAGCGGGATCGGTTCGAGGCCCTGGCCCGGGAGCTGGGGCTGGAGAAGTCGGTGAACTTCGTCGGGTACCGGTCCCAGGCCGAGGTGGCGGCCCACCTGGCCGAGACCGACGTGTTCGTCCTCCCCAGCTACGCCGAGGGCGTGCCCGTGACCCTCATGGAGGCCCTGGGTTCGGCCGTTCCCGTCGTCGGGACCCAGGTCGGCGGGGTGAGCGAGCTCGTCGACCACGGCGTCAACGGCTACATCGTCCGCCCCGGCGACGGCGATGAGCTGACGGGGCGGCTGCTGGAGCTTGTGGCCGACCCCGACCTGCGCCGCCGGTTCGGTGAAGCCGGCCGGGAGCGGGTCCTGGCCGAGTTCGACAACGACATCGAATCGGCCCGCCTGGCCCGGCTGTTCCACGACGCCGCCCACGGGATCACCACCGACCTCCGCCCGGTGGCGATGACGGCCGGCCCCGAGAGCGACCCGGCCCCGACGCTCGACTGAGTCGTTGGTCACACCGGGCCGCGACGGCGGCGCGACGTTTGCGACCTACCGTCGGGCGGGGCCATCGACCCGGCCCCGAGAGGGAGAGAGCCAAGATGCTGAAGAAGACTCCGTTCCTGGGCCTGGTGGCCCTCCTCGCCCTGCTGACCACGGCGTGTGTCGGCGCCATCCTGGGTGAGGACGAGGACGCCACCGATGTCGTGACCGAGGGCGACGGCACCGAGGCCGCCGATGACGGGCCCCCCGGGAACCCCCAGGGGGCGGTCGGCGCCGGCGATCTGGCCGACATCGAACTGCCGGCCGGGGTCAGTCCGGAACAGGCCGAGGCCATGGTCGCCACCGCCGTGTCGGGCGAGGTGCCGCCGGAGGTCGAGGACTGCGTCAACAGCTCGCTGTTCACCCGGCCCGCATTGTTCGTGGCCATCGTGGCCGCCGGCGACGACGCACCGCTCACCAGCCTGTCGTTCGACGATCAGGTCGCCTTCTCCCAGCTCACCATCGAGTGCGCCAGCCCCGAGCTGCTGGGCTCGTTCGTGGCCGACGGCTTCGCCGAAGGGGCCGATCTCGCCGCCCCGCCCGAGATGGGCCCATGCTTCGGTCAGCGCTTCGCCGAGGATGACGGTGCCCTCATGCTCGTGGGCATGACGGCCATCGAGGAGCAGCAACCGGTCGACGAACGCTCCAAGGGCCCCCTCATCGACGCCCTGACCGAGTGCGTGTCGGGCGAGGTGTGGGCCACGTCGGTCACCGGCACCCTGGCCGCCGATCCGACCCTGGCCGGCGCCGTCGACGACTCCTGCATCGCCTCCGCCTTCGACGACCCCGAGGTCATGCGGCCGTTCTGGGCCGCCTTCGTGGAGAACCCCGACGCCGAGTTCGAGGATCTTCCGCCGACGGTGACCACCCCCGTCTTCGGTCCCCTCTTCGACTGCGTCAGCATCGGCGCCGTGTTCGCGGCGGAGGCCGCGGCCAACGGGATCACCCTCTCCGACGAGAGCATCGCCTGCGTCGACCGCGAGGCGTCGGAGCTGGGTCTGTTCGAGAGCTTCCTTGCCGGTGAGCAGCCCGATGACGAGGCGCTCGGCCTCATCCTCTTCGAGTGCCTGAGCGCCGACGAGCTGAGTCAGTTCCTCGGCGCCGCCTGACCGGTTACCGGTTCGACCACGGGCCGACCGCCCCGGACCCGGTGGCTACCGGGTCCGGGGCGCTTCGGCGACTCAGGCCCGGTGGCGGCGGTAGAACTCGATCAGCCCGTTGGTCGACGAGTCGTGGGCGAGGGGGCCGGTCGAGATCAGCTCGGGGGCGATGGCGGTGGCCAGGACCTTGCCCAGTTCCACCCCGAACTGGTCGAAGGAGTTGATCCCCCACACCGCACCCTGGGTGAACACCCGGTGCTCGTAGAGGGCGATGAGGCGGCCCAGCGTCGCGGGGTCGAGCCGTTGGGCCAGGATCGTGGTCGAGGGCCGGTTGCCGGTGAAGGCCCGCTGCGGGTCCTCATGGTCCCGGCCGAAGGCCAACGCCTCGGTCTGGGCGAAGAAGTTCGCCATCAGCAGGTCGTGGTGGTCGCCGATGGGATCGGTCGCCTCGACGAAGCCGATGAAGTCCGCCGGGACGAGGCGCGTTCCCTGGTGGAGCATCTGGTAGAAGGCGTGTTGACCGTTGGTGCCCGGCTCGCCCCAGACGACGGGGGCGGTGTCGACGGTCACCGGGCGACCCCAGCGGTCGACCCCCTTGCCGTTGGACTCCATGTCGAGCTGCTGGAGATAGGCCGGGAACCGGGCCAGGTGATCGCTGTAGGGGAGCACGGCGTGCGACTGGGCTCCCCAGAAGTTGGCGTACCAGATGCCCAACAGACCGAGCAGGGCCGGGAGGTTGCGTTCCAGGGGGGCGGTGGCGAAGTGCTCGTCCATCTCGGCCATTCCCTCCAGGAACTCCCGGAACCGGTCGGGGCCGATGGCGATCATGAGCGACAGACCCACCGCCGACGGGACCGAGTAGCGGCCGCCGACCCAATCCCAGAAGCCGAACATGTTGGCCGGGTCGATCCCGAACTCGGCCACCAACTCGGCGTTGGTCGACACGGCCACGAAGTGGCGGCTCACGGCGTCGGGGCCGAGGGCCTCGGTCAGCCACGCCCGGGCCGACCGGGCGTTGGTCAGGGTCTCGATGGTGGAGAAGGTCTTGGACACCACCACGAACAGGGTGGTCGCCGGATCCAGACCGACCAGGGCCTCGTGCAGGTCACTGGGGTCGATGTTGGACACATGGCGGACGTCGAGATTGCGGTCGCTGTGGGGTCGCAGAGCCCGGTAGGCCATGGCCGGGCCCAGGTCGGAGCCCCCGATCCCGATGTTGACCACGGTGGCCATGGCCCGGCCGGTGGCCCCGGTCCAGGTCCCCGAGCGGACCTGGTTGGCGAAGGCCGACATCTCGTCCAGGACCCGGGCCACCTCGACGGTGACGTCGGTGCCGTCCAAGGTGGGGCCGGTGCCGGTCGGGCGGCGGAGGGCGGTGTGGAGCACGGCCCGATCCTCGGTCGTGTTGATGGCCCGGCCCGCCAGCATGGCGTCGCGCCGGGCCTCGACCCCGGCCTGGCGGCCCAGGGTGGCGAGCAACTCCAGGGTGCGGGACGTGATCCGGTTTTTGGCCAGATCGACGTGCAACCCGGCGGCGTCGATGGTCAGGGACGGACCGCGTGCAGGGTCCTGGGCGAACAGGTCCTGGATGGTGACGTCGCGTAGTTCCTCGGCATGGCGGGCCAGGTCGGCCCAGGCCGGGAGCTGGTCGGTGGGAGGGGTCGGCGACAGGGTGTCGTCGAGGGGGGCGGGGTTGGCCATGGGCTGCAGGCTACCGGTCGGGCCCGACCGGTCTCCGGGGTCAGCGGTCGGCGGCCGCCCGGTGGACGTGGCCGTTGACCGCCAGCCGTCGGGCCGTGGTCACCAGGTCGACCACCGGCAGGTCGTCCAGGTTGTCGAGGGGGATCCAGGCGGCGTCGACCGTGCTGCCGTTCACCTCCTGGACCTCGGGGTTGCCGTCGGCCGTCAGCCGGTAGATGAGGCGGACGGCATGGAGGTCGGTGTAGCCGTTGTGCTCGTTCGGTTCGAACGTGATCGAGTCGACCCCGACGAAGCCGGCGACCTCCCCGTCCAGGCCGCTCTCCTCGCGGAGTTCCCGGTGCACGGTCTGCTCGGGGTGTTCACCCCACTCGACCCCGCCCCCGGGCAGGGTCCAGTGACCGGCGCCGTCGTGACCGGGCGCGATCTTGGACAGGAGTACGAGCCCGTCCCGTTCAATCCACCCGTAGGCGGCCAGCCTGCTGCGCTGCGGAGCCATCGTCTTCCAAGCTAGTCGATCGTATTGGACCTGGTGCCAGCGGGCGGCTGATCAACCGGCGTCGGCGATGGCCTCGAGCACGTTCAGACGGGCCGCCCGCCGGGCCGGGAGCAGCGCCGCCACCACACCGGCCAGTGCGGCGGCCAGGATGGCGAACATGATCGAGCCGTAGGGGACGGCCACGGTGGAGATGATGTCGTCGGGAATGGCCGATACCGCGGCGACGGCGAAGATGATGCCGAGCACGATGCCGAGCAAGGCCCCGAACAGGCAGACGATCACGGCCTCCCACCGGATGGTGGTCCGGATCTGGCGGCGGGTCATGCCCACCGCCCGCAGGAGGCCGATCTCGCGGGTCCGCTCGATGACCGACAACACGATGGTGTTGATCACCCCGAGGAAGGCCACCACCAGGGCGAAGCCCAACAGGTAGTTGATGAGGGTGATCAGCCCGTCGACCTGGGACTCCTGGCCCTCCAGGAACTCGCCCGTGTCCTGGGCCTGGATGCCGAACTCCTCGGCCACGGCCAGCACCTCGGCCTTGACCGGATCGGTGTCGGCCCCCTCGGCCACCGAGGCGGCCACGAACACGTCGTCGTTCACGGAGATGTGTCGCTCGTAGAGGCCGATGTCGATGATCCACGGGGTGTTGAGCACGGCGTTGTCCTCGAAGATGCCGGCCACGGTCAGCGTCTCGGTCTCCAGGTCGGGGAACTCCACGTCGATGGTGTCGCCCACGGCCAGGCCCCGGTCCTCGGCGGCTGAGGAGAAGACCAGTATCCCGGTCCCGTCGACCAGGCCCTCGACCGAGCCCGAGCTGACGTCGAACCGGATCAGGTCCTCGCCGGTGTCGGCGTCGTAGGCGGCCATGGCCACCACATCGCCGGTGTCCTCGTCCTCGCCCTGGTCTCCACCTTCGGCCCCCGCGGTCTCGTTGGCGGGAAGGCGGATCTCGTTGAACCGGAACCGGCTGACGGCGCCGACGCCGTCGATGGCTTCGACCCGGTCGGCCAGGTCACCCGGGAACGGGCTCTGGGCCTGCTCGTCGAAGATGAAGAGGTCGGCCCGGATGGAGCGGTCGAGGGTGGCCGTGAACGAGGCGATCAGCGACTCGCCCATCACTCCCACGGTCGACACCAGGGCGATGCCGATGGTGAGGGCGGTGGCGGTGGCCGCCGTGCGTTGCGGGGCCCGGGCTGCGTTCTGGCGGGCCAGCCGCCCTTCGAGGAAGGCGGCCGAGCCGCCGATCCCGACGCTGCGGCCGAGCAGGGCCGAGAGCACGATCGACAGGCCCGTCACCGTGGCCATGATCGTCACCGGTACCTGGATGATGAAGGTGATCCAGCCCAGGATCCCGCCCGGGAGGCCGTCGCCCACGGTGAACCGGAACAGCGGCAGCCCGATGCCCAGCAGCAGCAGGGCTCCGCCGAGCACGGCCGGGCGGCCGAGGAGGTTCACCACCGGCCCGGCGAACAGCACGCTGAGCATGGCCGTCCCGACGAAGATCAGGATCGCCCCCAGGGCCAGGGACGACACCACGGAGGTGACCGATCCGCCCGATCCGGTGAGTCCCAGGCCGAGCAGGAGCAGACCGACGCCGAGGATGACGGCACCGAGGATGATGCGACGACGAAGCGAGGAGCGCCGGGGTGACTCGTTGCGCATGGCGGCGATGGGGGTGACCCGGCCGGCCAGGAAGGCCGGGAGCAGGGCCGAGACGACCGTCGCCCCGATACCCACGGCCAGACAGACCCAGATGGTCCGCAGCCGGATCACGGTTTCGGTCTCGGGGAAGCCGCCGCTGGCCTGGAATGCGGCCTGGATGAGCCGGGCCACGGCCAGACCGAACACGATGCCGATGATCGAGCCGATCAAGCCGACGAGCAGGGCCTCGATCAGCACCCAGAACCGGATCTGGCCTCGGGTGGCCCCGACGGCGCGGAGCATGCCGATCTGCTGCAGCCGCTGATTCACCAGGATGGCGAACGTGTTGTAGATGATGAAGAGGCTGACGAACACCGCGACCAGGGCGAAGCCGAGCAGGATGTTGCGGATGATGCCGATGATCTGCTCGAAGTCGGCGCTTGTTTCGTCGATCACCTCCTGCTGGGACTGGACCGCGGCCTCCTCCGGGACGATGGCCTCGACGGCGGCGATCATGTCGGCCACCTCGACGCCGGGGGCCCGGCTCAGGGTGATGGCGTCGACCTGGCCCTCGCGGTCGTAGAGCACCTGGGCCGAGGGGAAGTCGAACACGACGAAGAAGGCGCCGGCCGTGACCGGGATCTCGAACGTCCCGGACAGGGTGAAGTCGCGATCCCCGTCCGGGGTGATGAGGGTGACCCGCTGGCCCGGTTCGACCCCGGCCGCCTCGGCGTACTCGATGTTGATGGCCACCTGGTCCAGCCCGACCGGAGGTGCCCCGGCGGCCAGGGTGATGGCGTCCTCGACGTCCTCGCCGTCCCAGGAGAAGGTGATGATGGGCGGTCCCACCGGTTCCACCGGGTTGCCCTCGGCGTCCTGGACGATGAAGGCCCGGAAGTTGTCACCGGGGTCGATGCCGACCTGCGGGGTGGCCTCGCCGACCTCGGGCAGGGCGGCCACCTCGTCGACCAGCGAGTCGGGGATGGTCCGGAGGTCGTCACCGAACTCCAGGTCGGCCACCGTGATCTGGGCGTCGGTGCCGGACGCCGCCCCTTCGAAGATGGCCGAGAAGGTGTCTTCCAGGGAGTCGGCCAGGATGAAGGCGCCGGAGACGAACCCGACGCCGGCCACGATGGCGACCGTGGTCAGGATGAGACGGCCGAGGCTGGCCCGGATGCCCCGCAGGGCGAGTCGGACGATGGTCACGGTCAGCCCCCGAGCGACTTGATGCGGTCGAACACGGCGTCGGCCGTGGGCGACGTCATCTCGTCGACGATCTGGCCGTCGCTGAGGAACAGCACCCGGTCGGAGTACGAGGCCGAGACGGGATCGTGGGTCACCATGACGATCGTCTGGTTGAGGTCGTCGACGGCGGTCCGCATGAAGCTCAGGATCTCGGCCGAGGTCTTGGAGTCGAGGTTGCCGGTGGGCTCGTCGCCGAAGATGATGTCGGGCCGGCTGGCCAGGGCCCGGGCCACGGCCACCCGCTGCTGCTGACCCCCGGACAGCTCGTTGGGCCGGTGATCGAGGCGGTCACCCAGGCCGGTGGCCGAGACCACCTGGTCGAGCCACTGCTGGTCGGGCTTGCGGCCCGCCAGGTCGAGGGGGAGCGTCATGTTCTCCACCGCGTTCAGGGTGGGGATCAGGTTGAAGGCCTGGAAGATGAACCCGATCTTGTCCCGCCGGAGTTCGGTCAGGGCCTTGTCGTTCAGGGTCGACAGGGCGACGTCGCCGACGAACGTCTCGCCCCCCGACAGCCGGTCCAGCCCGGCCATGCACTGCATGAGGGTCGACTTGCCCGAGCCGGAGGGGCCCATGATGGCGGTGAAGGCACCCTCGGCGAAGCCGACCGAGACGCCGCGGAGGGCGTGGACCTCGGTGTCGCCCTGGCCGTAGACCTTGACGGCCCCGACCGACTGGGCCGCCGCACCGGACTCGATGGCGGGCGGCCCGGGAGGTGGCACGTCGGGCGCCCCGACGGAATCGGTGGTCTCGTGATCGGTCAACTCGTCGGCCATCCCTGCTCCCTCGCTCGGTTCACGCACCGCCCCGGGAGTCCTTGTCCGTTCGACGCCGGGGGCTTTCCCCCCGGGGACTCAGTGAATCCAGACCGCCCGGTCGGATTCGAGCGTAGTGCCGTCCTGGTCTTCGCCACTGGCCAGCAGCAACGTTTCGTGCGCCGGGAGCGTGACCGCCGTCTCACCCATGTTGACCACGCACGTCAGACCCGACCCCCGACGGTAGGCGACGACGTCGGGCCCGAGGTCGAGGACCTCGATCTCCTCGTCGGCGACCCCGTACTTGGCCCGGACCGAGATGGCCTCCCGGAACAGTTCCAGGGTCGAGTGCTCGTCGCCCAATTGGGCCTCGACCGAGTGTTCGCCCCAGCCCTCGGGTTGGGGCAGCCAGGGCGCACCGGCACCGAAGCCGTAGGACGGGCCCGACCGTTCCCACGGCAGGGGTACCCGGCAGCCGTCCCGACCCTTGTGGCTGCCACCGGAGCGAGCCCACACCGGATCGTCGAGGACCTCGGGTGGCAGGTCCCACACCTCGGGCAGGCCCAACTCCTCGCCCTGGTAGACGTAGGCCGAGCCGGGCAGGGCCAGCATCAGCAGGGCCAGGGCCCGGGCTCGGTCGCGGCCCCGGGCCACATCGAGATCGGCCACCGGTCCGGTCACCGGCCACGTCCGCCAGTTGGTGTCGTTGGGCAGGCCGTACCGGGTGGCCTCCCGCATGACGTCGTGATTGGACAGCACCCAGGTCGAGGTCGAACCGACGGCGGTGGCGGCGGCCGACGACTCGGCGATCACGGTGCGGAACTCGTCGGCCGTCCAGCGGCACTGGAGGAAGTCGAAGTTGAACGACTGGTGGTACTCGTCGGGCCGCAGGTAGAGGGGCAACCGTTCGGGCAGGACCCAGGCTTCGGCCACCAGCATGCGATCGCCGTCGTAGCGATCGAGCAGGGCGCGCCAGGACCGCACGATCTCGTGGATGCCGTCCTGGTCCCAGTGGGGGTGGTTGGCCAGCTTGGACGAGCCCAGCAGTTCGGCCCCGTCGTCACCCAGATCGGGATAGGCCGGGTCCTTGACCAGGCCGTGGGCCACGTCGACCCGGAACCCGTCGATGCCCCGATCGAGCCAGAAGGTCAGGACCGACTCGAACTCGGCCCGGACCTCGGGGTTGGTCCAGTTGAGATCGGGCTGGGAGGCGTCGAACAGGTGCAGGTACCACTGACCGTCGGCCACCCGGGTCCAGGCCGGTCCACCGAAGACGCTGGTCCAGTCGTTGGGCGGCTCGGCGCCGTCGGGGCCGCGCCCGTCGCGGAAGTGGTACCGGGCGCGGGCGGCCGAGCCCGGTTCGGCCGCCTCGGCCTCGCCGAACCAGACGTGCTCGATCGAGGTGTGGTTGGGGACGACGTCGGCGATGATCCGAATGCCCAGGGCGTGGGCCTCGGCGATCAGGGCCTCGGCATCCGCCACCGACCCGAACCGGGGATTGATCCGCCGGTAGTCGGCCACGTCGTAGCCTCCGTCGGCCAGCGGCGACAGGTACCAGGGGTTGATCCACAGGGCGTCGACGCCGAGCGACGCCAGGTAGGGGAGCCGCGACCGGAGCCCGTTCACATCGCCCGTGCCGTCGCCATCGGCATCGGCAAACGATCGGAGGTAGACCTGATAGACCACACCTCGCCGCCACCACGGAACGTCTGTTGCCTCACCGGTGCTCATCGTCGTGACGCTAGCGGCCCCGGACCCCGGCCAGACTGGGTCCATGCCCGAGGGCGACACCATCCACCGGAGCGCCACCCGCCTGGCCGCGGCCCTGGCCGGCCGGGCCGTCGTCGCCGTCGAGTTGAGCCGCTCGGCGGCACCGCCCCCGCCCCCCGGCACCGTGGTCGAACGGGTCGAGGCCCGGGGCAAGTACCTGCTGGTCGGCTTCGACGACGGCACCGTGCTCGAGACGCACCTCAAGATGACGGGTTCCTGGCATCTCTACCGTCGGGGGGAGCGCTGGCGGCGGGCCCGGGGCCGGGCCCGGGCCGTGGTCACCACCGAGGAGTGGGAGGCCGTGTGCTTCGATGCCCCCCACGTGCGCCTCCTCCGGGGTCGCGAGGCACCGGCTACGACCCATCTCGGTCCGGACCTGACCGGGCCGGACCCGGACCGGGGCGAGGTCCTTCGCCGCCTGGCCCGGGCCGAGCACGCCAACCGGCCGCTGATCGACGTGGTGTTGGACCAGCGGCTGTTCTGCGGGGTGGGCAACGTCTACGCCAACGAGGTCCTGTGGGCCTGCGGCCGCCACCCCGAGGCCCCGCTGCGCTCGATCGACGACACCGGCCGCCGGGACCTGGTGGCCACCGCCCACCGCCTGCTCCGGGTCAATCTCGGTCGCGCCGACCGGCGCACGGTGGCCGAGGGGCTGGCCGTCTACGGGCGGCGGGGTCGGCCCTGCCGCCGCTGCGGGGCCGCCATCCGCCGGGCCGATCTGGGCCGACACCGGCGCGCCACCTTCTGGTGTCCAAGGTGTCAACCGGCGCCACCGAGGTCCGATCCGGGGTCCGAGATCGGTCACTGAGGGTGCGGTCGTGCCACCCACCGTTGTCACGGGTTGGGTCGCCCAGGATTTTGGCGGCCTCCACTGAACGGGGGAACATCTAGGCTGAATGGCAATGACGTGTTCCTCGTGCGGGCATCCGGTGGAAGCCGACGCCCGGTTCTGCCCGCATTGCGGAGCGCCCCAGTCGGCCCCGGTCGGCGAGCGCCGCATCGTGACGGTGCTGTTCGCCGACATCGTGGGCTTCACGTCGCTGGCCGAGCGCCGAGACCCGGAGGAGGTCAAGCTCCTGGTCGATCGGGCCTTCGAGCGTCTGGTGCGCGACATCACCACCTTCGGTGGGGTGGTCGACAAGATCCTGGGCGATGGCATCATCGCCCTGTTCGGGGCGCCGGTGGCCCACGAGGACGACGCCGAACGGGCGGTGCGGGCCGGTATGCGGATGCAGCAGACGATGCAGGCGCTGTCCCAGGAGCTGCATCCGCCGATCTCGGTCCGGATCGGGATCAACACGGGTGAGGTGCTGGTCGGGGCCACGGCCGGCGGCGACTACACCGCCATGGGCGACGTCGTGAACTCGGCCGACCGGCTCCAGAAGCTGGCCCAGCCGGGTCAGATCCTGGTGGGAGCGGCCACCCGGGACGGGACCGGTGACGCCATCGCCTACGAGGCGGCCGGGTCGCTGCCGGCCCGTGGCCGCCTCGAACCGCTGGAGGCGTGGGTGGCGGTGCAGGCCACCCGGCCCCCGGGGTTCCATCGCCAGCGGGGTGCCGCCTTCGTCGGCCGGCGCCACGAACTCGAACTGCTCCTGGCCCAGTCCCGGCTGGCCTTCGACGGCAAGCGGGCCCAGCTCGCCCTGGTGGTCGGCGACGCCGGCGTGGGGAAGACCCGGCTGGTCCACGAGGCGGCCGCCACCGTCGCCGACCAGCACGGGGCCCGCCTGCTCGAGGGTCGCTGCCTACCCTATGGCGAGGCCAATGTCTGGTGGCCGGTGGCCGATCTCGTTCGCGATCTGTTCGATCTGTCGCTCGACGCCCCGCAGAGCGAGACCGAGGTCCTGTTGGTCAAGGGGTTGGAGAGCCACCTCGACGATCCGTCGATGGAGGAGGTCGAGCGGACGACCGTGGCCCTCCTCCACGCCCTCGGCTATGACACCCCGCTGCGGGGCGGGGACCGCAGCCGGAACCGGTCCGAGGTCATCCTGGCCATGTCCGAGGTCTTGGCGGCCGAGCTGCGGCGCCGCCCGGTGGTGCTGGTCATGTCGGACATGCACTGGGCGGCCGAGGCCGTCTGGCGGCTGTTCGACCACCTCTTCACCGACCTGGTCCGGGAAGGGCTGCTGGTGTTCATGACCACCCGCCCGGCCCAGCTCGAGCATCTGCCCGAGGGTCGCCACGGCCAGACCAGGCTCCAGCTCGGTCCGCTCGACTCCTCGGCCTCGGCCGCCCTCCTGGCCGAACTCGGCCCGGAGTTGGAACCGGCCGAGATCGACGACCTGGTGGCCCGCAGCGGCGGCAACCCGTTCTTCCTGGAGGAACTGGCCGGGTTGGTGTCGACCGTCGACCCGAGCCGGATCGAGGGCTCCGAGTTCGACGTCGAGGTCGACGGCCTCCCCGCAACGCTGCAGGGCATCATCGCCGCCCGGCTCGACGCATTGGCCCCCGACGAGCGCGCCCTGCTGGAGGACGCCGCCGTCCTCGGCCGGGCCGGTCCCGTCGACGGCCTGTCCCGGCTGGTCGAGGAGACCCGGGGTGTGGTCGAGATCAACGGCACCCTCGACGCCCTGGTCGGGGCCGATCTCCTGGTACTGGACGGCGGCCGGTACCGGTTCCGGTCCAATCTCGTTCGCGATGTCACCTATGGCCGTCTGACCAAGACGGTCCGGGCCCGCCAGCACCTCGGCATCGCCAACTACCTGGAGAACATGCAGGGCGCCACCATCCGCAACTCGGTCGTGGTCCGGATCGCCGAGCACTACCGGGCTGCGGCCCAGCTGTCGAACGAGCTGTCGGCCCTGACCGGGTTCGATCAGGCCCGGACCGTCGAGCGGGCGCTCTACTGGTTGGAACAGGCCGGGGATCGCGCCCTCGATGTGGGTGAGCCGGGCCAGGCGGCGCGGTGGTACGCCTACGGCGTGGCCCTGGCCGACGATTCCTCCGCCCTCCAGGCCCGGTTCCTGTTCGGCCGGGCCAAGGCCCGGACCGAGATCCACGATCTGCCCGGGGCCCGGTCGGACCTGGCCCGGCTCGCCGGGTTCGAGGACCTGGACCCGGTGGTGGCGGCCCGGGCCGAACTGGTCCGGGGCGACGTTCACCGCAAGGCGGGCGAGGCCGACGCCGCCGCCGCCAGCCTGATCGAGGCCGCCGACCGTCTCGAGGTGTTGGACGAACCGACCGAACAGGCGTTGGCGCTCCGCCTGCTCGGCATGACCGAGATGGTTCGCTCCGACGCCCGGGCCCGGGCCGCCTTCGATGCGTCCCGTCGCGTGGCGGTCGGGGCCGGGAACCGACGGGCCGAGGGTTGGGCCCTGCAGAGCATGGCGTGGCACGCCTTCCGCACCGGTCGGGCCGACGAGGCCGAGGGGCTGGTCGACGAGTCGATCGCCTGTTTCGAGGAGACCGAGGACCGGGGGGCCCTGGCCTGGGCCCAGGGGGTCAAGGCCTGGGTCGCGTTCCACAAGGGCGACTGGGATCAGGCCAAGGATCTGCTCGACCGGGTGTTGCCCGAGACCAAGCGTCGAGGCGATCCCCAGGGCGAGGGCATCATGCTCAACCTCGATTCGATCATCCGACTGTGGTCGGGTCGGGCCCAGGAGGCCTACGAGGTTGCCCGGGAGGCTCGGACCGTGGCCGAACGGGTCGATGTCACCCTGAGCGTCATGTCGATGGCCATCGAGGGCCGGGCCCTGGTGTCGCTGGGCCGGATCGACGACGGGACGGCGGTGCTGGAGGAGGCCTTCCGGGCCGCCGACCAGGCCGGTGATCGGGAGAGCATCCGGGTCGCCGTGATCTCCAACACGGCCTCGGCCGCCCGCCTCGGTGAATCCGAGCGGTCGATCCGGTGGGCCGCCCGCTACGACGGAGCCAGCGAGGATCCCACCATCGTGGGCGAGGCCGACCTGGTGGTGTCCCTGGCCCTGGCCCTGCTCCAACGAGGTTCGGTGTCGGAGGCCGCCACCCACCTCGACTGGGCCGGCGGCCCCGACTCCACCCACTTCGCCGAAGCGGTCGGCGCCCTGGTGTCGGCCGCCGACAACGACCGGCTCCGGGCCGAGGAGCTGGTGGCGATGGTCATGAGCGGCAGCCCCACCTACCTCGACCGTGTCCTGGCCCACCTGGCCCTGGCCGCGGTGGCGGCCCGCGATGGCGACGACGTGGCCGGCGAGGTGTACGTGGCCCGAGCCCGGGCCGAGCTCGAACCGACCGACGACGTGATCACCCGCCGCCTGGTCGACCTGGCCGCCGCCCTGTTCGGGCGGGGCTCGGTGCCCGAGGCCGAGCAGGGGGCGCAGAAGGTCGGCCTCGACCCGGTGGGCTGGTCCCGGGCGTTCGCCCTCGCCGCCGGGGCCCTCGCCGCCCCCTAGGACCCGATCCCCGGTCGGCCCTCGTCGAGGTGGGCCAGGGCCCGGTCGGTGATCTCGGACCCGATGGCGAGCGAGGCGGTGGCGGCCGGCGACGGGGCGTTGAGGACCGACACCACCCGGGTCGTCTCCGACCAGACGAAGTCGTCGAGCAACGAGCCGTCGACCGAGACCGCCTGGGCCCGCACCCCGGCCGGGGACGGTTCCAGGTCGGACGCCGTCAGCTCCGG
This sequence comes from Acidimicrobiales bacterium, assembly GCA_965263455.1. Taxonomy (GTDB): domain Bacteria; phylum Actinomycetota; class Acidimicrobiia; order Acidimicrobiales; family SZUA-35; genus CADEDH01. The sequence goes on along the minus strand of CBDHHN010000004.1, from coordinate 1,774,373 downwards.
CACCAGCTGTTGGAGGGCCCGGACGAAGGCCCCGGTCGACAGCGAGCGGTGGTACTCGCCGAGGCCGGTGCGCCAGTAGCGGGCGGCCAGTCGCCACCAACCGGGGAAGGTGGCGATCTCGGCCAGGTCCCGCAGGTTGACGTGCCGCCACTGATAGCCCTCGCGGGCCAGGGCCAGCACGGCATTGGGGCCGGCGTGGATCGAGCCGTCGATCATGCGGGTCAGGTGGACCCCGAGGAACGGGAATCGTGGGTCGGGCACGGGATAGATCAGGTCGTTGACCAGATGGCGGGAGGCCGGGCTCAATTCGTAGTACTCACCCCGGAACGGGAGGATGCGTTCGGTCAGGTCGGGTTGCACGTGCCGGGCCAGACGGTCGGAGTGGAGGCCGCCGCAGGTGACGACGAGGTCGGCGGTCAGGGTCTCCCCGTTGGCCACGTCGACCCGGACGTAGTCGGGGTGTTCGGTCAACCCGACGACTTCGGAGCCGGTGCTGATCACGACCCCGTCGTCGATCAGGAGCCGGGCCAGGGTCAGGCACACCTGGCCGTAGTCGACGATCCCGGCGTCGGGTACATGGAGCGCGTCGATCCCGGCGCAGTGGGGTTCGCGCTCCTTCAGCTCCCCCCGGTCGAGGCGGCGGGTCGTCACCCCGTTGGCCGCCGCCCGCTCCTCCAGGTCGTCGAGGCGGCCGACCTGAGCCTTCGACGTGGCCACGATGACCTTGCCCGAGACATCGTGGGGGATGTCGTGCTCGACGCAGAACTCCACCATGGCCGCCCGGCCCGCCCGGCAGGTCAGGGCCTTGGCGCTACCGGGCCGGTAGTAGATGCCGGAGTGGAGAACCCCGGAGTTGTGGCCGGTCTGGTGGGTGGCCAGCCGGTCCTCCTTGTCCAGGACCCGGATCTCGATGTCGGGTCGGGCCCGGACCAGCCGGTAGGCGGTGGCCAGACCGACGATCCCGCCCCCGACGATGATGATCCGTTGCCTCGCGCCGACCACCGCCCCATCGTACGAAACCGCGGGCCGGGGGGAGAATCGAGCGGGCGGACCGAGGGCCGATGGCGACCCGTCGGCCGCTCACGGGGTGGCCGGGGCGGCCTCGGTCGGAGGTGGCGTGGTCGGACCCTCGGCCGCCGGCTTGGGGGGGATGGCCAACTCCTGGCCCGGGCTGAGGTCGTTGACGTCGCCGATGCCGTTGTAGGCGGCCAGGTCGTCGACCGACACGTCATAGGTGGCGGCGATCCCCGACAGGGTGTCGCCCGGCTGCACCGTGTAGAGCAGTTGCTGCGGCGGGGCCGTGGTGGCCGGGGCGGTGGACTCGGGTGGCCGGCGGGGCGGTGGTGTCGACCACGGCGTCGGGGCTGGTGACCGACACCCCGGCGATGGACGGGTCGCCCCCGGGACCGGCCCCCAGGGCATCGACGGGGGCCGACCGCCCGCAACCGGCGAGGGCGAGGGCCGAGACGGCGGCGAGGGCGAGGGCGGCCCCGACGGCGGGAACGGAGGCGGGGCGGGCCGACCCGGCGCCATCGGCCGGGGTCGTCGCCGGTCGACGGGCGCGGCCGGGTCGGGTCGTTGTGGTTGCGTCGGCGGGCGGGACGGTGGGACGCAACGGATCGGTCAGCTTCATCGAAACCTCCCCAAAGTTTCACGAAGAGTATTGCCCATCCCGCTCCGTGGGCGGGGGAGCCTCCCGATGACGGCTCGATCGGGTTCTCAGCGCCGGCGGCGCCCACCCCGCCGTCCGCCACCTCGTCCACCGCCACCTCGCCGTCCGCCACCTCGTCCACCGCCCTGTCGGGCCCGCCGGTTGGGCCGGGCCTGATCGCGCTGGTCCTCGGCATCGGCCCGGTCCCGGGATTCCGACCGTCGGGCGAACTCCTCGAGCTGGGTCTCCTGCAGGGCCAGTTCGGCCTGGAGTTCGCGCCAGTGGTCGAGACGGCGTTGGTCGACCGCGCCCGCCTCGATCCCGGCCCGCACGGCGCACCCCGGTTCGGCATCGTGTTCGCAGTCGGCGAAGCGGCAGTCGGGCTCGGCCGAGGCGATCTCGGGGAAGGTGAGGGCCATCCCCTCGTAGGCCTGCCACAGGCCCAGCTCCCGGACCCCGGGGGCGTCCATCAGGAAGCCGCCGCCGGGGAGGGGGATCAGATCGCGGGTGGTGGTGGTGTGGCGGCCCTTCTGGTCGGTGGCCCGGACCTCGCCCGTCCGTTGGACGAGCCCGGACGACAGGGCGTTGACCAGCGTCGACTTCCCGATTCCGGACAGCCCGAGCATGGCCATCGACCGGTTGGGAACGAACAACCGGCGTAGCCGGTCGAGGGCCGACGTCGGCCTCGGTCGAGATGGACAGGACCTCGACGCCGGGGGCGACGGCGGCCACCTCGGCTTCGACGTCGGCCGCTTCGTCGGTGACGTCGGCCTTGGTCAGCACGACCGTGGGGGTGGCCCCGCTGTCCCAGGCGATGACGAGCTGGCGTTCCAGGCGCCGTAGGTTGAGCTCCCGGTCCAGCCCGTGCATCACGAACACCCCGTCGGCGTTGGCGGCCAGGGTCTGGGGTTCGGGGACCCGGCCCGCGGCCCGGCGCTGGAGGGCGGAGGCCCGGGGGGCCACCGCGATCACGGCCGGCCCGTCCTCGGGGTCGTCGCCCACGAGCACGAAGTCGCCGGTGGCCGGGGCTTCGTCGAGGTCGGCCCGGGTTCGGCCGGAGGCGGCCAGCACCGCCTCGCCCCCGGTGAACACGACGGAGAACCCCCGGTCGACCCGGGCCAGTCGGCCCCGGGTGGCCGTGGCCTCGGGGTCGATCTCGGCGGCCCAGCGGTCGTGGTCGGCCGTCCACCCCAGCGAGGCCAGGGTCGGGGTCAGCTCCAACAGGTCGTCGAGGCCGGCCCCTCCGTCGGTCATGCCGTCGGCATCCCGTCCGAGGCGCCGCCGTCCGACCGGTCCACCGCCGTCGCCGTCCCCCACGGGCGGTCGGGGGCCAGGGCCCGGTCGAAGAAGTCGAGCTGGAGACGGAGCAGGTTGGAGGCGACCGCCTCCTGGGGGGTCATGTGGGTCACCCCGGACAGGGGCAGGACCTGGTGGGCGCAGCCCCCGGCCAGCAGCTCGGTACTGAAGCGGAGGGTGTGGGCCGCCACCACGTTGTCGTCGGCCAGACCGTGGATCAGGAGCAGCGGTCGTTCGAGCTCCAGCGGTCGGCCGGGGGCGAAGAGGTCGCTGGTCCGGTAGTGCTCGGGGTCGGCGTCGGGATGGCCCAGGTAGCGCTCGGTGTAGTGGGTGTCGTACAGGTGCCAGGTCGTGACCGGGGCTCCGGCCACCGCGGCGTGGAACCGGTCGGGTCGGCGGAGCACGGCCAGGGCGGCCAGGTAGCCGCCGAACGACCAGCCCCGGATCCCGACCCGGTCCGGGTCGAGCACGTCGTAGTGGTCGCAGGCCGCCTCCAGGGCCGAGACCTGATCGTCGAGCACGGGACCGGCCAGGTCGCCGTACACCTCGCGCTCCCAGGCCGGGCCCCGCCCCGGCGTGCCCCGACCGTCGGTCACGATCACGGCGTAGCCGTGCTCGGCCAGCCACCGCGACACCAGGTGCGGGTCGTGGGCGCTCAGCACCCGTTGGGCATGGGGACCGCCGTAGGGGTCGAGCAGGACCGGCAGGGGGGTGGTGCCGTCGTGCCAGGTCGGGAGGAACACGGCCGACGGCAGCTCCCGGGGACCGAGTGTGGTGAAGGTGGGCGCGGCCGGGAACGGGGCCGGGGCCCGATGGCCCTCGACCGTGATCCCCGGGCCCAGGGCGTCGACCGTGGGCGGCTCGGCCTGCGGGTCTGCCCCGGCCAGGGCGACTCCAGCACGGTGGGGTCGAGGCGGTGAACCGTGGTCCGGGTCCCGGACCGGTCGGGGTGGGCGGCGGTCACCACCACCACGTCGCCGCCCATCACCGCGCTGTGAACCCCGCCCGGGGGCGTGAGCCAGCAGGCCCGGGGTTCGGCCGACGCGCCGTCGAGGGCCACGGCCAGCAGCCCGATCTCGGTCGGGGAGCGGTGAGCCGCGACCACGGCGGCCGAGGCGTCGCCGGAGGCGTCGGCGCCCGGCGCGGTGCCGATCAGGCTCCGGACGACCACGGCGGCGTCGGTCAGCGGACCCGCCGGGCCACACAGGCGACGACCGCCGCCGGTGTCCTCGATCGTCAGCAGGGTGGGATCGAGCCGGGGCGAACCGGGGAACAGTTCGACCCACACGTCGTCGGTGACGGCTCGCAGCTCGGTCGGGGGACCGCCGGTCGGGTCCAGGGTGGCGATCGACACCAGCCGCTGGTCCCGGGTCTGGCGTACGGCGACCGGCTCCCGGCCGGTGGTCCACACCACATCGGCCAGGTACTCGAAGTGGCCGTCGTCGTCCCACACCAGGGGGCTGACCTCGCCGGCGATCGTGACCAACTCCAGGGTGACGGCGGCGTTGGCGGTACCGGCCGCCGGGTACCGGACCCGGTTGGGGGCGCGGTCGGGATGGGCCGGATCGGCGATCCACCATTCGTCGACCGGGGACTCGTCGACCCGGGCCACCACCAGAGCCGACGAGTCGGGGGCCCACCAGTGGCCCCGGCTCCGGCCCATCTCCTCGGCGGCCACGAACTCGGCCCGACCATGGCTGACCAGGGGGTCGTCGTCGAGCCGGGTGACCAGGGGGCGGCCGTCGTCGGCCGCCACCACCCGCAGGGCCCGCCCGTCGACGTAGGCGATGGCCGACCCGTCGGGGCTGAGGCGGGGGTCGAACACCGAGCCCTCGACCTCGGGGGTCCGGGTGACACCGGTGGTCAGGTCGGTCACGAACAGCGACCCGGCGACGGCGAAGCAGACCGTCGTGGCCCCGGCGTCGACCGAGTACGCCACCACCCCCGATGCCGACTCCCGGGCCCGTTCCCGGCGGGCCCGCTCGGCCGCCGGCAGGTCGCCGTCGACGGCGGCGCCCCCTCGGGCCGGGTCGAAGACCACCGACTCGACCCCCGTGGCCGGATCGAGGGACCACAGGGCCAACACCGGGTCGTCGCCCGCCGTCGATCGGCAGAACAGAACCCGGTCGCCACCCGAGGCCACGGTGAAGGTGCGGGGGGCGCCGGCCGTGAACCGGCCGGTCCGGGCGTAGCGCTCGGGGAAGGCGGCCAGCGCCGCCGGGGAGGACGAGGGGGAGGAAGGTGACGGGCCCACGACGGCGACCCTAGCCCGTGCCCCGGGGCCCCAGGTACGGTCACCTGGCCGGTTACCAGGGCCGTCGCTCCCGGAACGGGGGCCCGGCTCACGGGAACCACGGTTGGCGCCGATAGAATTATCGCTCATAAAGTTCCGGGTTAATTCAACCCGGAACGGATCGTTCGGCCCCATCCCCGACCGACCACATGGCCGAGGCCCCCACAAAGAAAGTCAGGAGCTGACAACGATGACCGACACCGCCAAGGTCTGGATCGACCAAGACCTGTGCACCGGCGACGGGCTCTGCGCCGAGATCGCGCCCGACGTCTTCTTCGGTATGGACGACGGCCTCTACTACGTGAAGGAATCGAGCGACAACTTCGGTGAGGAGAAGCTGTTCGACGGCGTCGCCAACCCCGCCGGTGTCGAGGGTATGGCCCGTATCCCCGACGGCGGCATGGACCGCGTCATCGAGTCGGCCGAGGAATGTCCCGGCGAGTGCATCTTCATCGAGGTGTGATCGCGCCGCGGGTGACCGCCCGCTGAGCTGAGACCTCGGGGTCTCCGGCCACCGGCCGGACCCGTTCGAACGAACCACGGGAGCTGGGCCGAAAGGCTCAGCTCCCGTCGCGTCCGGCCGACGGTGGCCCCATGCTCGTGGTCAAGCCCGTCCTCGGCCTCCTTCTGGTTGCGGCCCTGGGGGCCATGTGGCTCCATCGGGGCCCGGTGGTCGACGCCTACCGGGCCCAGCCGACGGCGACCGCCGTCCAACTGTCCGGGATCGACCTCGACCACGACCTGACCGAGGTCGGTCCCAGCCCGTTCACCCTGCCGGTGGCCGCCGACGGCCGACACCGGGCACCGGCCCTGACACCGGTGGCGTCGTCGACGGGTGGCGGACCGGTCCGCCTGACCGGGGGATCGGCTCGCCTGTCCGGTGTGGTGGCGGGCCCCGAGGGCCCGCTGGCCGGCGCCACGGTGCGGGTCGAGCGCCACACCGCAGCCGGCCGCACGAGCCGGGATCTGACCACGGGAGCCGACGGCGGCTGGGGCCCTGACCGGCCTGAACGGCGGCCGGTTCCGGGTCCGAGCCTGGGCTCCCGGTGGCCTGACCATGACCCGGTCGGAGGTGCTCTACGTCGTCGACGGTGCCGGCCGTAACGTCAACCTGACCCTGGCCCCGGTCTCCCCCCGGGTTCGGGCCGCCTTCACCACCCGGGGCGACATCGTCCTCGGGCTCACGGCCACCGTGGCCGTCTCGCTCACCACCGAGGTCGTCGACGACGAGGGCGTCGTCACCGTGGTGCCCGTGGTCGGTGGGCCGGTGACGCTGCCGTCGGTCGCCGGGTTCACGGTCACCCCCACCACCGTCGCCACCGACGGGCAGGGCGTGGCCCGCTTCACCGTCCGTTGCCATCTGGTCGGTACCGCCAACGCCACCGTCGACCATGCCGGCTGGCAGGGCACGGTGACGTTGCCGTCCTGTGTGCCGCCGCCTCCGCCCGGCGCCCCCGATCCGGGGCCCGACGGACCGGCTCCCAGCCAGCAGCCGATCGCCCTTACCGCCCCGCCGGTGACCCCGACCCCGACCCCGACTCCCGCCCCGACTGCCGCTCCGGGCGCCGTCAACCGTGGCTCGGTGGCCAACGCCCGCCCCGGCAGCGGACCCTCGAACGGAGGGGACTGAACCCGTGGACCTCGATCCTCCCGGGGCCCCGTGGCGGGCCCTGGTCGCCCTGACCCGGTTGACGGTCGCCGTTCTGGTGGTGGCCGTTGTCGGTCCACCGGTGGCCGGCGCCGTCGCCGTCGGCACCCTCATGTACGGGCCGGTCCCGGCCGGGCAGCTCCCCGACGAGCGCCCCGCCGTCAGCGCCGAGCCCTCGGTCGTGCTCGATGCCGACGGCGACCGGATCGCCGTGTTCCGGGGCTTCGACCGCACCGTCGACGTCAGCCCGGGCCAGATCCCCGACGTCATGCTCGACGCCATCGTGGCCATCGAGGACCGGCGGTTCTGGGACCACAACGGGGTCGACCTGGAGGGCATCAGCCGGGCCGCCCGGGTCAACCTCGAGGTCGGTGAGGTGGCCCAGGGGGGCTCCACCATCACCCAGCAGTACGTCAAGAACCAGTACCTGTCGGCGGAGCGGACCATCGAACGCAAGGTGGAGGAGGCGCTGCTGGCCATCGAGCTGGAGAAGCGCCTGACCAAGGACGAGATCCTCTTCGGCTACCTCACCACCACCTACTTCGGTGAGGGGGCGTACGGCATCGGGGCCGCGGCCGAGGTCTACTTCGCCAAGCGCGTCGAGGACCTCGACATCAGCGAGGCCGCCACCCTTGCCGGCCTGGTCCAGGCCCCGTCCCGCCTGTCGCCCCGCCAGGATCTGGCCGCGGCCGAACAGCGGCGTCGCCTGGTGCTGCGGGCCATGCACGCCGAGGGTCGCCTGTCGGCCGCCGACCTGGAGCGGGAGACGGCCCGCCACCTGTGGCTGCCGACCGAGGGCGAACGGCCGTCGCCGTCGGTGACGGTGCTGGCCCCGCGGCCACCCAAGGGGGCGACGGCCCACCCGTATTTCGTGGAATGGGTCGAGGCCGAGCTTCTGGCCCGCTTTGGTCCCGACCAGCTCTACCGGGGTGGACTCACGATCGAGACCACGATCGACCCCGACCGCCAGCTGGCGGCCGAGGAGGCCCTGGCCGAACGGCTGGACGGGACCGAGTACCCGGTGGAGATGGCCCTCGTCTCCCTCGACCCCCGAACCGGGCACGTCGTGGCCATGGTCGGTGGACGGGATCACGGTGCCAGCCAGGTCAACCTGGCCACCGGAGGTACCACCGGATTCCAACCGGGCAGCTCGTTCAAGCCCATCGTGCTGGCCGCCGCCTTCGAGCAGGGCCTGGGGCCGGACAGCCGCTATGACGCCCCCGCCGCCATGACGGTGCCCGGCTGCACCGGATCCGACTGCACCATCGCCAACTACGACAATGCCGGCCGCGGCCGGATGACCCTGGACGACGCCATGCGCCTGTCGGTCAACACCGTGTTCGCCCAGCTGATCATCGACGTCGGGATCGACCGGACGGTCGAGCTGGGACGTCGCCTCGGTCTCGACCGTCTCGACCCCGACCGGTACTACGGCCCCTCGCTGTCGCTGGGGGCGGCCGAGAGCTCGACCCTGGAGATGGCCTCGGCCTACGGCGTGTTCGCCAACCGGGGGGTCCGGGCCGAGCCGACCGGGATCCTGCGGGTGGTCGACGCCGCCGGCAACGTCGTCGTCGACAACCGCAACCCGGCCGGCGAGCGGGTGCTCGACCAGGCGGTGGCCGACAACCTCACCGATGTCCTGACCGGGGTGGTCGAGGCCGGGACCGGCCGCCGGGCCGCCCTCGACCGGCCGGTGGCGGGCAAGACGGGAACGGCCCAGGCCTACCGCGCCGCCTGGTTCGTCGGCTACACCCCCCAGCTGTCGACCGCGGTGTGGATGGGCCACGCCGACCATCTGGCCCCGCTCCGCAACGTCAACGGCGTGTCGGCCGTGACCGGTGGTTCGCATCCCGCCATCGCCTGGAACCGGTACATGGCGGCGGCGCACGAGGGCGAACCCGTGCTCGCCTTCCCCGAGCCGGCCGCCATCGTGGCCCCGACCGGCCCCCGGGCCGGCGACGGGGCGTCGACCGACGCGCCGACCGGTGCGGCCGGTGACTGGGAGCCGGCCACCAGCCCGTCGAGCGAGCGCCGAGCGGGCCATCTGGCCCGCAACTGCAACGGGCGCAACTGCGTCCAGGTCCTCGCCCCGCCCCTACCCAGCCTCCCGCCCCCCGAGCGGCCGCCCCCGGCCACCCCCGCCCCACCCTCGGAGTGACCCCATGAGCAACGCCACCACGACCGCACCCCGCTCCGACGGGTCGGATCTCGACACCGGGGCCGCCGCCGGCCCCGACGTCGGGGCGACCGTCGACATCGCCACCGCTGCCGCCGAGGCCGACCCTGCCGCCGAGGCCGCCGTGGAGGTCGCCGCCGGCCCGGTGCCGGCCCCGGTGCCCGATCCGCTTCCGGCACCGGCCGGTATCACGTCGGCCCTCGCCACCTTTCTCGAACGGTCCACCACCTCGGGCCGGACCTCACGCCCGTCCTCCTCCTCGATCTCCTCCCCGTCCTCCTCCCCGTCCTCCTCCTCGATCTCGTCCCCCTTCTCGATCTCCTCCTCGATCTCCTCCTCGATCTCGTCCTCGACCTCCGGACCGACCTCGACCTCCGGACCGACCTCGATCTCCGGTCGGGCCGACGGCGACGACCTCGACACCGACGACCTCGACACCGACGGCGGCCTCGACACCGGCGGCCTCGACACCGGAACCGGCGCCACCACCGATGACGGGGCGACCGGCGACCGGGCCGGGCTCCCGGTCACGGGTCGAGGGACGGCCACCGGGGCCGGGGCTCGGCGGCGTCGCCGCCCCGGGCTGCGTCGGCGACGGACCGGCGGGGTCGCCCCCTACGTGGCCCCCCGATCCCGTCTCGGTCGTCATCGACTTCGGCACCGGCTCCGGCGGCGGGGGTTCGTGCCCCTGAGCCCCGGTCGGATCAAGCTCCGCCATCGCATCCTGCCCCGGACCGTGATCGGCATCAGCTTCACGCTGTTGTCGTTCGCCGTCGGGGTGGCCTTCAGTGGCGCCGCCTTCTACGCCTACTACGACAGCCGACTGGCCGAGAACGAGGCCACGGTGACCCGCTTCGTCGAGAGCTTCGACCGTCAGTTCAACGACGCCGCCGGGGCCCTCGACGAGCTGCGGGTCGACGCCATCGACGACATCAGAGCCGAACTGTCGCCGCTCGACACCTACGTGGACGACGTGACCGCACTCACCCAGCTGCCGTCGCGCCTCGGCCCCGGGGTGTGGGCGGTCGAGACCCTCGACGACGACGGCCGGCCCGTGGTCGGCACCGCCTTCGCCGTCACCGCCCACGGCGACGGGACGGCCCTGGTCACCTCGCTCAGCGTCGTCGCCACCGCCACCGTCCAACCCGGCCCCGGGATCGAGCTGGTCAAGGACGGGCGCCGGATCCCGGCCCGGCTGTGGACCTGGGACGACGAGCGGGACCTGGCCCTGCTCGTGGTCGACGAACCGATGCCCACCCTCGAACTGGCCGAGGCCGGAGCCCAGACCGAGGCCGTCGGCCGCCCGGTGTTCGCCCTGAGCGGCGTCGGGGGCAGGGGGGCGACGGCCTCGCCCGGCGTCCTGCTGGACCACAGCGGGGTCGGCCTGCAGCATACGGCCCCCGTCGGCACCCTGTTCGCCGGCGGTCCCCTGGTCGATGGCCAGGGCCGGGTCGTCGGTGTGGCCGCCCCCGCCTACCGGCCCTTCGGGATCGACCCCGGGGCGGTGCCCATGGCGCCCGACGTCGTCGGCCTGTGCCGCCGCCTGCTGAGCTGCGGCGACCGCCTGGTGGTCGGGCAGGCCGCCGTCGCCGCCGAGCCCGTCGACGGCACCGCCGACCCGGCCGCCGCCGACCCCGCCGACTGAGCCCCGTTCCCGGCGGATGCGACGGGTGGGGGCGCAGGCTGGGCCCGGCTTGCGCCCGTGGCCCCGGACCGATCGGTGCGGGCGTGGAGGGTCAGCGCCGCCCGGCCCGGCCCAGCACGGCCAGAGCGGCCAGGCCCAACACGGCCGCCACCAGCCCCACCGGTCGGCCGTCGCCGGCCGCCGTTGCCGGCGTGGCACCGGGTCGATCGGAGGGGGATCCGCCCGGGACGGCCCCGGCGACCAGACCCGAACGGCCCACCAGGGACGCGGCCTCCGGCACTGCGCTCTCCTCCCAGGCGGCGTTGAACTCGGCTCCCAGGATGACGGCGATCGAGGTCAACTGCAGGAAGATCATCAACGCCGCCACCGTCCCCAACAGGCCGTACGACGCGGGCATGGCTCCGATGTTGCCCGAGTAGATGCTGAAGGCGATGGCGAACAACAGCCACAGACCGGTGGCCACCCAGGCCCCCGGGTTGCGCCAGGGGGTGGGGACCGGCCGATCGGCCGAGTACCGGTAGAGCACGGTCAGGGCCAGGATGAAGAACAACCCGAACGCCGGGAGGCGGACCAGGTTGATGGCGGTGGTGGCCGCCGTCCCCAGGTCGACCCGGTCCAGGATCTCGGGCAGCACCCCGATGAGGAAGACCATGGTCACGACGGCCACGATGGCCCCGGCGGTGAAGGCGTAGGCCAGCAGACGGACCCGCCAGCCGGGCCGTCCCTCCTCCGCCTCGTAGGCCACCGAGATGGTCCCCATCAGCTTCTGCACCGCCCCCGAAGCCGAGAACAAGGCCAGGGCGATCGACAGCAGCAGGGCCAGCAGGTTGCCGTCGCTGCTGGTGATGTCCTGCAGTTGGTTGGTCACGAAATCGCGGGTGCTCTCGTCGAGGGAGCCGGCCGCGCTCTCGATCTGGTCCTTGATCTCCTCCTCGTTGCCCTGGTTCACCAGCCCGTAGATCGAGACCGTGGCCACCAGGGTCGGGACCAGGGCCAGGAGCCCGTAGAAGGCGATTCCGGCCGCGGCCACGGTCACGTTGTGGTTTCGCATGCGGGCGGGCAGCGTCTTGAGCGCACCCCACCACGACGGTCGAGCCTGACGCCCGCCATCGTCCCGCCGCCCGTCGGTGGTCATCGCCGGGCGACCCCGTCGGCGCCGTCGGAGGTGGCGCGGCCGGTCTCGCCCTCGTCGCCCTCAGCGTCGATCTCGTCCAGGATGTGAGCTCCCGTCCGGTCCCGGGTCGCGCCGTGGGGACCGGTCCGGATCCGCTGGGGGCGGAACGGCTTCTGGGGGAAGTTGACCCGGTCGAGCACGACGGCCAACCCGGCCAGCACCAACGCCCCGAGCAGGAGGAGGACGATCAGCCCGGTGTCGACGGTCACAGCAGGGCCTCGGCCAGCAGACCCCACTCCCGGGTGGGGATCGACCGGTCGTCCCGCAGGACCTGCACGCACACGTGGTCGGCCCCGGCGTCGTGGTGGGCGGCCACCCGAGCCACCAGATCGTCCATGGTGCCCCAGGCCACGATGGCGTCGACCAGCTTGTCCGAACGGTCGGCGATGTCGGCCTCGGTGAACCCCAGCCGCTTGAGGTTGTTGGCGTAGTTGGGCAGGTCGAGGTAGACGGCCATGTGCTCCTTGGCGATGGTCCTGGCCTTGTCGGCGTCGGTCTCGAGCACGACCATCTGTTCCACCGCCACCATCTTGTCGGGGCCGACGGCCTCCCGGGCGATGGCGGTGTGCTCGACCGGCACGAAGTAGGGGTGGGCGCCGTCGGCCAGTTCGGCCGACAGCTCCAGCATCTTGGGCCCGAGCGCGGCCAGGACCCGGCTGGGGGGCTCCGCCGGCTGAACCCCCCGGAACAGCGACTTGTCCATCCGCTCCAGGTAGGTCCGCATGGTCGACAACGGCTTGGAGTAGTCGTGCTTGCGGACCCACTCGGTCAGGGTGTGATGGCTGACCCCCAGCCCGAGCAGGAACCGGCCGTCATAGGCCTCGTTCAGGGTGAGCGAGGCGTTGGCCGTGGTCATGGCGTCCCGGGCCCAGATGGAGGCGATCCCGGTGGCGACCTTGAGGTTGGTCGAGGCTTCGAGCATCACGGCGGCCGACACGAAGGGGTCCCGGCTGACGGTCTCGGGGATCCACAGGGTGGGCCATCCGGACTCCTCGATGGCGGCCACGGCCTCCCGCACCGCCGACGCCGGGTGCCCGTCGAGCACTCCCTGCCAGATTCCTACTCGTCCGATGTCGATCATGGCCCACAACCTAGTGGCGGGTTTCGGCCGACGAGACCTCTGGTCGCCGGTGGATCACCAGGGTGAGGCTGGCCTCGGCCCGGTCGGCCCAGCGCCGCTTGTAGTCCATGTCCATGCCGAGGTCGTAGCGGGCCACCCCCTCCGACGCCAGGGACTCGATCTGCCACCGCTGCAGGAGGTGCCCGACCGACAGGGACCCCACGGTGGCGGCGAACGACAACTGCAACCCCCGGTAGGTCCGGCCCCGGACCCCGCCCAGGATGTAGCCCACGTCGGTCCCGTCGAGGACGGCAATCCCCAGCCGGAGGCGTCCCTGGCCGGCCAGTCGTCGGACCATGGCCTCGTAGGTGGCCGCCATCTCGGGGCTGGTCAGACCGCTGTCCTCCCGCGCCTTCCACGAGCGCCGCTCCACCCCCATGATCCGCTCCACCGCCTCGGGGTCGTGGCGGGCGTCGACGATGCGCAGCCCCGTCTCCTCGGCCAGGCGCCCGGCCCGGCGGAGGTTGCGACGGAAGCGGTTCGAGCGGCGGGCCAGCCAGGCGTCGGGTCCCTCGCCCAGGTCGGCCACCTGGCGCACGATGCCCTCACCGACCCGCAGCTCCCCCAGGGGGCCCAGGGCCCGGGCCAGCCGTACGGCGAACGAGGCCGGGCCCCCGGGTGGCGGTATGCCCGGCAGTACCAGCACGTCCCACGTCAAGCCGTCGAGCACGGCGCGCAGGGCGCCGGCCACGGCCTCGATGTCGGGCCCGAAGACGGGGGTGGCGAACCCCCACAGCGGTTCGAGGCCGGCCACCATCGAGGTGCCGTCCTCCAGCTCGTAGCGGGCGAGCAGGGCGTAGCCCTCGACCCCGTCCCGGCCACGGAACAGCAGCCGGTCGGCGTCGGGGGCGAAGCCGGCATGCACGGGCAGGACCCAGTCCGGTCCCGAGCACCAGCGGTCGATCTCGGGGGTCCGGTCCAGGACCTCCTCGATCCTGGCCGCGGCGGCCTCGACCTCGGTCCACGTCATCGGAGTCACGGCACCGGAGATTGTGCCCCAGGTCGGCCGTCCCGTGCAGTGGTCACCCGGCTGAGGCAGCGCACCGGATGCGCACCGTGTTGGATGGTCACGCCCCGTTGCCGCCTGTGTGACAAGTCTGTTTAGTACCGAACGCCGTCATCTCCCTCGTATTGGGGGATCGGATACAAAAAGGTCCATGGTCACCGAGGACGCCATCAACGCCTTCGCCCGCGACGGCGCGGTCGTGGTCCGTGACCTGCTCGACGGCGAGGAGTTGGAGCTGGTGGCGTCCGGGATCGACCAGGTCCTGGCCTCCCCCGGACCGGCCGTCGTCACCGCCTCCGGGCCCGACGATCCGGGCCTGTTCGTGGAGGACTTCTGCCGCTGGTCGGAGATCGACGAGATCGGCCGCATCGCGCTCCGGTCGGCCATACCCCGGACCGCAGCCGAGCTGATGGACACCCAGTCCGTCCGACTCTTCCACGACCACGTGCTGGTCAAGGAACCGGGGACCGAACAGGTCACCCCGTGGCATCAGGACCAGCCCTACTACAACGTGACCGGGCGGGGCATCAGCGCCTGGATCCCGGTCGATCCGGTGCCCCGGGCCGGCAGCCCCGAGTTCTGGGCCGGGTCCCACCTGGGACCGTGGCGTCTGCCTCGCACGTTCCTCGACCGCCAGGCCAAGTGGTTCCCCGAGGGGACCCTGGCCGAGCTGCCCGACATCGACGCCGACCGGTCCGACTACGACATCCGGCAGTGGAAGCTGGCGCCGGGCGACGTGGTGTTCTTCGACTTCCTGACCGTGCACTCGGCCCCCGGCTTCCCGTTCGAGACCCGACGGCGGGTACTGAGCCTGCGCTACCTCAGCGCCGAGGCCCGCCACGCCCACCGCCCGTGGAAGACCTCCCCCGACTTCCCCGGCCTCCAGCGCGAACTGCCCGAGGGGGTCCCCTTCGACCACCCCTACTTCCCGGTGGCCTGGCCCCGCTAGACCGGCCCGGGCCCCGGACCGCTCCGGGGCCCGCCGGAACCGGCCTACTTGCCCTGCCAGTTGGGCTTGCGCTTCTCCGAGAAGGCCCTCGGCCCCTCGACGAAGTCCTCGCTCTGGCGCATGGTGCGCACCGAGTCGTACTTGTGGGCCATCGACTCCTCGAGCGAGGCCATGTCGAGGCTCTGGTACACGACGTCCTTGGAGGCCCGGACCGACAGCGGGGCGCACTCGCACACCATCTGGGCCCACTCCCGGGCCGTGTCCAGCAGCTGGTCGGCGGGGACGACCTTGTTGACGAAGCCCAACTCGTAGCCCTCGGCCGCCGGGACGTGGCGGCCGGTCAGGATCATGCCCAGGGCCCGCTTGGACCCGATCTGACGGGGAAGCCGCTGCAGCCCACCGGCCAGGGCGGCCAGGCCGACCCGAGGTTCGGGCAGGGCGAAGGTGGCGTCCTCGGAGGCGATGATGATGTCGGTGGCGAGGGCGATCTCGAACCCGCCGCCCATGGCCACCCCGTTGACGGCGGCGATGACCGGCTTGGCCAGATCGAAGCGGGAGGTGAGCCCGGCGAAGCCCATGGGCACGGCGAACATCTCGCCCCCCTCGGCCTGGTAGCGCAGGTCGTTGCCGGCGCAGAAGCCCCGGCCTTCGCCGGTGATGACGGCCACCCACTGGTCGTCGTCGGCGGCGAAGTCGTCGAACACCCCGGCCAGTTCGGCGTTGGCCGGTGGATGGAGGGCGTTGAGCTTCTCGGGGCGGTTCAGGGTGACCGTGGTGATGTGGTCGGCCTTGTCGACCCGGCAGAACTCGAGATCCATGATTGCTCCGCTTCTGTGACTGCTGTGTCCTCGTCGGGACCCGGTCCCCCCGGGTCGGCTGCGGTGCCCATCATGGATCCGGGGTCTCGGACGACGCCAGACGACCGTCGCCCTCAGGGCCGACCGACCACGGCGTCCCGGCAGGCCACGATGGCCCGGGCCGACGCCGCCACGTCGGCGGCGGTGGTGGCCGACGATGACACGCTGAGCCGCATGGCCCTCCGCCCCTGCCAGGTGGTGGGCCCGGCCCAGCAGGTGCCGTCGGCCTGAACGGCGTCGACCACGGCCTCGGTGGCGGCGTCGTCGCCGAAGGCCACCACCACCTGGTTCAGCACGACCGGGGCCAGCACCTCGATGCCGGCCGCCGCCAGGCGCCGGGCCAGGTCGGCGGCGTGGGCGCAGGCGGCCTCGACCAGGTCGGCCACCCCCTCCCGGCCCCGCGCCGCCAGTACGGCCCAGGTCTCGATCCCCCGGGCCCGTTGCGACATCTGGACCCCCAGGTGCATGGCCGCCCGCTCGGCGTCGTCGGTCAGGTAGGCGGCGTCGACGGCCATGGCCCGGCGCAGGTCGGCCCGGCGGGCGCAGAGCACGATCCCGGCGTCATAGGGGGCGTTGAGCCACTTGTGGGCGTCGGTGGCCCACGAGTCCGCCCCCTCGACCCCGGCCACCAGGTGGGCCCGGGCCGGCGCGGCCGCGGCCCAGAGGCCGAAGGCACCGTCGACGTGGACCCAGGCCCCGGCGGCCCGGGCCTGGGGGATGACCTCGGCGAAGGGGTCACAGTGGCCGCCGTTGACGTTGCCGGCCTGGAGCACGACCAGGGTCCGGGGGCCGAGCGGGGGCAGGGCGTCGGCCCGGAGCCGACCCCGGTCGTCGGTGGGTACCGCGGTCACGGCCGAGGCACCGATCCCGGCGATGCGGAGCGCCTTGTGGACCGAGACGTGGATCTCGGCCGAGGTCACGACCTCGATCGGGGGCGCCCCGGTCAACCCGTCGTCGGCCACCGACCAGCCAGCCCGGGCCAGAAGGGCGTCCCGGGCGGCGCAGACCGCGGTCAGGTTGGCCACCGAGGCCCCGGCGCAGAACGAGGCCTCCAGCTCGGGATTGGCGGTGTCCAGCCCCAGCAGCTCGCCCACCCAGCGGGCCGCCACGGCATCGAGGCGAGCCGCCACCGGCGACATGACGGGCAGGGCGGCGTTCTGGTCCCAGGCCGAAGCGAGCACGGCGGCGGCCAGGCCCGCCGGTTCGGTGCCGCCGTTGACGAAGCCGAAGTAGCGGCCACCGGTCGAGCGGACGGTGGCCGCCGACCCGACCTCGTCGAGCAGGGTCAGCACCCGGTCGGGGCTGAGGCCCCGATCCGGCAGGTCGGCGTCGAGCGCGTCCAGGGCCTCGATCGAGGCGGGCCGGGGCCCGACGGGGCCGCCGGTGGCGGCCAGGTAGCGGGCGGCCCGGCGGGCGGCGTCGAGGAGCAGATCGGCCCGGGGGTCGGCCGACAGGTCGGCCCCGACCGCGTCCGATCGCCCGTTCGGCCCGGTGACGTGCGTGTTCATGACGACCTCCCGATGTGCCCGCCCGTCGGTGGGCCCGGCACTAGTTTTGGGCCATGGAGCTTGGAGCGTTCTCGATCAGTCTGGCCGTGAAGGATCTCGACGCATCGGTGGAGTTCTACCGGGTTCTCGGCTTCGAGCCGAAGGGGGGCGACGGCGAGGCGTGGTCGATCCTGGTCAACGGCAACACGGTGATCGGGCTGTTCCAGGGCATGTTCGACGACAACATCCTCACGTTCAACCCGGGCTGGACCGGTCCCGGTATCGAGGCCGCCACCTTCACCGATGTGCGGGAGCTGAAGAAGCACGCCGAGGAGGCCGGACTGACCGTGGTCGAGGACCACACCACCGATGAGCCGTCGGGCCCCGGCTACTTCACCCTGGTCGACCCCGACGGCAATCCCGTCCTCATCGACCAGCACCGCTGAGGCCCGGCCCGTTCAGCCGTCGAGGACGGCGGGATCGAGGTTGACGGCTCGCAGGCAGCGGTCGATGTCGTCCTGCCCCGGTGGTTCCCGGCCCTCGGGCAGGTTGGTCGCCACGCTGCCCGGGCCCTTGAGGTTGCCGCCGCGGTCGAGGTCCAGGTCGACCTGATCCGGTTGCAGGCTGAGGCAGCGGGCCACCATGGTCTCGAGCCGCTCCTCGCCCTCGGGGGGCCGTCCGACGTCGTCGTCCCCGCAGGCTGCCACGACCGGGGCCGACACCGTCACCGCAGCCAGGGCGGCCGAGGTGACGAGGGAACGGACCCGGCCCGGACGCCCGGCCCGGCGGTTCGGGGAGGCGGTGGTGGAGGGCCGGGCCATGTCGGGAGGGTACCGGCCGGCGGCCTCGACCCCGGGGCCCCGGCCCCGTGCCGGCTACCCGGCCCCGACCTCGGCTTCGACTGTGGCCTCGACCACGGCTTCCGCTTCGATCTCGATGACGGTGCCCTCACCCAACAGCCCGGCCACCTGGACCAGGGTGGCGGCAGGTCGGATCCCGGCGAACACCTCACCATGGGCCCGGCCGAACCCCTCCCACTGGTCGAGGTCGGTGATGAAGCTCCGGGTCCGGACGACGTCGGTCAGTGAGGCCCCGACCTCGGCCAGGGCCCGCTCGATGATGGCCAGGATGGCCTTGGTCTGGGCGTAGGCGTCGCCCGGGGCCACCACGTCGCCCTGGTCGTCGACGGCGACCGTCCCCGCCACCGCCACATGGTCTCCGACCCGGACGGCCCGGGAGTACCCGACCGTCTCCTCCCAGGGGCTGCCGCTGAACGCGGTCCGTCGTGTGCTCATGGCCCCGAGACTACGGCCCCGGGACTCTCAGGTCTCCAGTTCGACCAGTTCGAGCACGGTGCCGTCGGGATCTCGGAAGCAGACGATGCGACTGGTCGGCTGGCCGGGCCAGACCACGGTGGCCGGTTCCGACAGCGGTTCGACGCCCCGGGCCCGCAGGTCGGCCAGGTCGGCATCGAGGTCGGAGGTGCGCAGGGCGATGCGGGCCGGCCCCAGCCGGTACAGGTGCGGGGGTTGGGGGGTGTGGTCGACCGGGTCGAGCCACTGGAGCAGGTCCAACAGCATCGGGTGGCCGGGCAGGGCCAGGATCCCGCCCCGGACCCGGTACGGGTCCATGCCGACGGCGGCCGCCACCTCGGGGGTGTTGGTCTCGGGAACCATGGCCACCAGCCGGAACCCCAGCGCCTGGTAGAAGGCCAGGGACCGATCGAAGTCCGAGCAGTTGACGTTGACGTGGACGAATCCCTCGATGGGCATGGCGGGAGCCGGTGGCGTCAGCCCTCGGTCAGATCGAGGGATCGAGCTCGCAGGCGGCGCATGCCCTTGAGCCAGCGGTCGGGATCGTCGGCCTTGCGTTTGAGGTACTCGGCCACCTCGGGATGGGGGAGCACATGGAACCGCTCCTCCCGGATGCACGCCACCACCACGTCGGCCAATGCCTCGGGTTCGATGATGCCGTCGGTCTGGCCGTCGCCCAGGCTGCGGGGGGCCATCGCCGTGTTGACCCCCTGGGGGCACAGGACCGAGACCCGGATCCCCTCGTCGCCGTGGGTGATCGACAGAAACTCGGCCAGCTTGACCGCCGCCGCCTTGGTCACGGTGTAGGGCCCTGAACCGATGGCGGCCAGCAGGCCGGCGGCCGAGGCGGTGTTGAGCAGGTAGCCCCCGCCGTTGGCCACCATCGACGGGATGACGGCCCGGGCCGCGTACAGATGGGCCATGACGTGCAGGTCCCACTGCTGTTGCCAGGAGGAGTTGGGGGCGTCGGTCAGGACCCCTTCGGCCCCTGACCCGGCGTTGGAGCAGAACAGGTCGATCGGGCCGTGGGCCGACAGGGTCGACTCCACCAGATCGACGACCTGGGCCTCGTCGGTCACGTCGCAGGCCCGACCCTGGCACCCGATCTCGGCCGCGGCCGACGCCACCGCATCCGGGTCGAGGTCGGCCAGGACCACGGTCCGGGCGCCCTGGGCCAGGAAGGCCTTGGCCATGGCCCGTCCGATGCCGCCACTGCCGCCGGTGATCACGGCCACCTTGTCGTTGAGCTCCATGGTCGGCGACCCTACACGGCGGCCGCGGCGGGGAGCCAAGAGCCGCTCGGGCCGACCGATCGGCGGCCGCCGGCACCGTTCGCGTTGGCGGCGGTGGGCGATGGCGCCCACACCGACCGGCCGTGTACCGGCCAGTTCGTGGAAGGTGACACCTGCGGGGCAGACTGTTACCCCGAGAACATGTAGGTTCGCTGTCAACTACGAGGATGGGATGCGTTGATGTCCACCGTCGACCGTGTTCAGGCCCTCGTGATGGCCGATCTGCTGGGGGGTCGGATTCCCCCCGGCACGTGGCTGCGCCAGCATGAGCTGGCCCATCGGTACGGCGTGAGCAAGATCCCGGTCCGCGAGGCCCTGCAGCGGTTGGCCGCCCTCGGACTCCTGCGGTTCGAACCGAACCGCGGCGCCCAGCTTCCCCATCTCACCGTGGACGACGCCGAGGAGATCTTCGAGCTCCGGCTCGAACTCGAGACCCGGCTGTTGGCGCGCGCCCTGCCCCGCCTCACCCTGGTCGACCTGGCCCAGGCCCGGGCCGCCCTCCGCCAGGACGACGTGTCGCCGGCCGAGATCAACTGGAACTTCCACTCGGCGCTGTATGCCGCCGCCGATCGGCCCCGGACGCTGGCCATGGTCGAGATGCTGAACGCCGCCGTGACCCCGTACGTCCAGATCTACGTCGGCCCCCTGGGGGCGGCCGAGGCCTGTGTGCGGGAGCACGAGGACATCCTGGAGGCCTGCATCGAGCGGGACCCGGTGGCCGTGGATCACCTCCGGCACCATCTGGAGTCGGCGGCCCGGCTCCTGGTCGGTGGCCTGGCCGAGGGTACCCCGGACACCATGGCCGTCGGCTGAGGCCACCGGGCCCCACCCGGTGGCCCGGCCCGGAACCATGGGTGGACGTTGTGGTTGTATTGGGGGCGCCATGACCTACTGCCTTGCTCTGGCCCTCGACGAGGGCCTCGTCTTCGCCTCCGACTCCCGCAGCAACGCCGGGAGCGACTATGTCACCACCTACGGCAAGACCCACGTCTTCGCCCTCGGACCCGACCGGTTCTTCGTCATCCTCACGGCCGGGAATCTGGCCACGACCCAGGAGGTCATCAGTCGCCTCCGTCGCGACGTGGCGGCGACCGACGGCCGGCCCAACCTGTGGACGCCGGGCCGCCTGTTCGAGGCGGCCAACCTGGTGGGCCAGGTCATGCAGGATGTTCTCGACCACCACGCCCGGGGCATGGGCCGCGACGGCATGACGGGCCGGGGGACCATGATCCTCGGCGGACAGATCGGAACCGAGAAACCCGGGATCCATCTGATCTACCCCCAGGGCAACACGATCACCGCCTCCCCCGAGACCCCCTACCTGCAGATCGGTGAGTCGAAGTACGGCAAGCCCATCCTCGATCGGCTGATCCGGCCGTCGCTGTCGTTGGCCGACGGGGCCCGGTTGGCCATCGTCTCGCTCGACGCCACCCTCAAGTCCAACGTGACCGTGGGCATGCCCATCGACGTGTCCCTGTACCGCAAGGACGGCTTCCGGGTCGCGGCCTCACAGCGGTTCGACGCCGACTCCCCGGCCTATGTCGACATCAATCGGGCGTGGTCCGACTCCCTCCACAGCACCTTCTCCGGCCTGGCCGGTCGGGCCGTGCCGGAGTGGTACCTGGATTGACTCCGAGCCGGCCCGGCCCCGACGGGTCGGGCCGGCGGGTTCAGTCGTCGTTGCGGGCGAGTTGGAGATGGCCGCCCAGGCGGTCGGTGAAGTCGGGCCGGTAGGCCTCCTCGGGAGCGTCCCGCACCGCCTGGTCGAGCACGTGGGCGTCCTCGCCGACCAGGATCCTCCACCGCTTGGCCCGTACACCGTCGAGGATGACGGTGGCGGCCTGGTCGGCCGTGGTCGGGGCGTTGTTGCGGAAGGCGTTGGCGGCCTCGGTCACCTCGGGGAGTGCGGCCACCTCCTCACCGGCGTGGACCTTGAACGAGTTGCCGGCGATCCCGGTCCCGATGTGGCCGGGCATGACCACCGACACCGAGATGTGGGGGGCGTTCTGGGCGAAGTCGGTGATCAGGGCTTCGGTGAACCCCTTCACCGCGAACTTGGCTGCGCTGTAGGCCGAGTGGGGCCGGTCGGGGCCGATGGTGGCCCAGAAGCCGTTGACGCTGCTGGTGTTGACCAGATGGGCCTCGTCAGCCTTCAGCAGCTCGGGAAGGAAGGCCAGGGTGGTGTGGTAGACGCCGCCCCAGCAGACGTCGAAGCAGCGCTCCCACTGGGCCCGGTCCTGGCCGACCAGGGAGCCGCCACCACCGATGCCGGCGTTGTTGAACAGCAGGTGGATGCCGTCGGGGTGGGCGGCCACCACCTCGTCCCGGAAGGCCAGGATCTGGGCCTCGTCGCCCACATCACACAGATGGGTGGTGATGCGGGTCCCGGTCGGGGCGTCGGCCTCGGCCAGGGCCTTGGTTTCGGCTGCGGTGTCGGCGAAGACGTCGCACAGGGCCACGTGGCAGCCCTCCGCCGCCAGCTGGCGGACCAGCGATCGGCCCATGCCGTCGCCCCCGCCCGTGACCACTGCCGTCCTGCCGCTGAAGCTCTCCATCGGCGCATGGTGGCACGGGCGGGGGCGGGGTGCGAACCGGGGTCGGCCGGAGGCCGGCGGGACCCGCGGCCGCTCTCAGACCGCCCCGGCGACGTGGCTGGAGTTGACCACCAGCGTGTTGCCTTCGGGGTCGAGGGCGGTGAACACGCGATGCGGTCCCTGGCGTCGGATGTCGCCGGGTTCTGCTCCGGCGGCGGCGAGCACCTCACGGGTCTCGTCCAGGTCGTCGACCATGAGGTCGAGGGTGGTGGTGCCAGGTGCGCCTCGGCTGATGGCGATGTGGGTGCCGCCCCGCAGCTCGATGATGGCGACGCCCGGGAGGCGGGCCACCTTGCGCATGCCGATGTCCTCGTAGAACGAGGCCAGTCGGCCGACGTCGGCGGCGGGGAGGCCGATGTGGCCGATGGCGAAACGGGGTCGGGGGTCGGTGTCGCCCTCGGCGGCGCTCCGGGGGTTGGTCTGGCTCTTGAGTCGGGTCAACACGTCGTCTCCTCGGGTGGTTGTTCTGACGTTGCCCCCATTAACAGGACGCATCGTACCGCTATTCCGGATGATCTCGAGTTCATCGAGGCAGACCCTGCGGCGGTGGCGGGAAACGGCCGGCCGGCACCGGCTAGCGTCTCGGCCCATGGAGATCGCCGACGGACTCGACTACGTCCGCAACAACAGCCGGGCCGTGATCCTCACCACCCGGGCCAACGGGGCCCCGGCTCTGGCCCCGGTCACGGTGGCCGTGGTCGACGAACGCCTGATCATGAGCACCCGGGAGACGGCGTACAAGGTCGGTCACCTCCGGCGCCACCCCGACACCTCGCTCTGCGTCTTCCCCGACAAGTGGCTGGGCCGGTGGGTCCAGCTCAACTGCCGAGCCACCGTCACGTCGTTGCCCGATGCCATGGAGACGCTTGTCGAGTACTACCGGACGCTACGGGGCGAGCACCCCGACTGGGACGACTACCGCCGGGCCATGGTCGACGACCAGCGCTGCATCGTCACCTTCGAGATCCTGTCGGCCGGACCCGACGTGATGGGCTGAGCCGGCAGGCGGGCCGAGCGGGCCCGGCCCGACGGCCGGTCAGCGCAGCGAGATTCCGGCGGTCTTGATCTCCAGGTACTCGTCGAGGCCCTCGTGGCCGCCCTCGCGGCCCAGACCGGAGTCCTTCATGCCCCCGAAGGGGACCGAGGCCGAGGTCGGGTTCACGTCGTTGATGCCGATGATGCCGAACCGGAGCCGCTCGAAGGCGGTCAGGGCCGTGCGGAGGTTCTCGGTGTAGACGTAGGCGGCGAGGCCGTAGTGGGTGTCGTTGGCCATGGCCACCACCTCGTCGACCTCGTCGTAGACGATGACGGGAGCCACCGGGCCGAACGTCTCCTCCCGGTACACGACCATCTCGTCGGTCACGTCGGTCAGCACGGTCGGGGCGTAGAAGTGACCACGATCGAGGCCGTCGTCGGTCAGGCGATGCCCGCCGACCGGCACCCCGGCCCCCTTGGCCCGGGCGTCGTCGACCTGGTTGGCCACCTTGGCCACGGCGGCGTCGTCGACCAGCGGCCCGACGCCCACGCCGGACTCCATGCCGTCACCGGTGACCAGGGACGAGACCCGCTTGGTGAGGGTGTCGACGAACTCGTCGGCCCGGCTGCGATGCACGTAGAGCCGGTTGGGGCTGATGCAGGCCTGCCCGGCGTTGAGGAACTTGAGGGCGGCCGCCCCCTTGGCCGCGTTGGTGGCGTCGGCGTCGGGGTAGACGATGAAGGGGGCGTGGCCCCCCAGCTCGACCGAGATCCGCTGGAGGGAGGCCCCGGCCTTGGCCGCAAGCAGCCGACCGACGGCGGTGGAGCCGGTGAAGGTCAACTTGGCGACCCGGGGGTCGGAGGTGAACACGTCGCCGATCGGCACCGGATCCTGGGCCGTGACCAGGTTGATCACGCCGGGCGGGAAGCCGGCCTCGTCGAAGATCTCCATGGTGGCCTTGGCGCACAGGGGCGTGGCCTCGGCCGGCTTGAGCACCAGCGTGCACCCGGCGGCCAGGGCGGGGGCCATCTTCCGGGTCAGCATCGAGATCGGGTAGTTCCACGGGGTCACCATGGCCACCACCCCGACCGCCTGGCGCACGGTCAGGAAGCGCTGGTCGGCCCGACCGGAGGGCAGCCACTCACCGGTGAGGCGGCGGGCCTCCTCGGCGAACCACCGGATGAAGTCGGCGGCGTAGCCCACCTCGAAGGTCGAGGCCCGCAGCGGCTTGCCCTGCTCGGTCGTCATCAGCCGGGCCAGGTCGTCGGCCCGGTCGTTCATCAGCCGCCACGCCGTCATCAGCAGGTCGGCCCGCTCGTAGGGGGTGGTGCGGGACCAGGCGTCGAAGGCGGCGTCGGCGGCATCGATGGCGGCGGTGGCGTCGGCCGCCCCGCCGTCGGGCATCGATCCGATCTCGGTCCCGGTGGCGGGGTTGGTGACGGCGAACGACGCCCCCGAGGCGGCGTCGACCCAGGCTCCGTTGATGAACATGGCGGTCACCGTAGTGGTGGGTTCGGGCCCGACGCCCATTGGTCAGGTCGGGAGCAGACAGCGCCCGCCGTCGGCCACCGGCCGATGGGCCACGAACCAGTCCAGGAGGAAACCCTCGGATGAGGCCAGACTCGGGTCGGCGCAGGGGTCGCGCACGAGCGACACCACGTCATCCCGGGCCAGGGTCAGGGGCGGGAGCGGCCCGTCGGCGCAGGCGTCGGCCACCCGGCGTCGGGCCTCGTGCTCGGTCACCAGCACCCGCGACACGGGCTGGTCGAGATGGCGGCCAAGGTCAGCGAAGGCGGGATGGTCGCGGTCGAAGACCCGAATGACCGGGGTCTGGGTGTCGACCACGGTCATCTCGTCGGGCAGGAAGAGGTGGTTCCAGCGCTCGCCCTCGGTCCTGAGGTTCGATCCGTCGGCCAGGGCGTGGGCCGTGCCCAGGCCCAGGTAGGGGGCGAGCCCAAGGCCGAGCACGATCAGGGTCAGCAAGGCCGAGGCGGGGCCGAACCACTCCATCGGTTCCTCGGACTCGGTCAGCGGAGGGGGCCCGAAGGTGCCGACCCCGTAGAGCACGAACAGACCCAGGCCGGTCACCACCATCAGCAGCCGGGCCAGGGGCGGGCCCACCCCCAGGTCGCCGGCCACCAGGAAGTCGCTGTCGGCCAGCACCGCCGCCCCCGTCCGGATCAGGGCCAACACCACCACCCCGGCAACGGCCAGGGCCAGGGCGTCGGCGATGATGGGGCGCCGGTGGTCGAGGGACGACAACCGGTCGAGGGCGGTGTCGACCACGTCCACCGGCACGAACAGCACCAGGAAGGGGAGGGCCAGGGCGGCCAACGTGGGATCGGCCGCGCCCACCACGGTGAGGAAGAGGAGGGCCACCGCCACCGGGAGCCGTCGCAGCCACGGCACGGCGAGGCCGAGCACGATCACGGTCTCGACCACCAGGACCGCCACCGGGAGCCGCTCCGACGGCCGAGGGCCGAGGTCGGGCAGGAAGACGAGCAGGTCGCGACTCCGCTCGTACACGTGCACCGAGCAGCTCACGGCCACGTCGAGGAACGAGTCGTTCAGTTGGTGGAGGAGCACCAGGGCCCAGCCGACCACGAAGGCGCCCCGGAAGGACGAGGCGAGACCGGGCCCGACCTCGCTCATACGGGGCCAACCACCGTGGCGCATGGCGGCCCGGGGGACCACGAAGATCCAGGCCAGGGCCAGGACGGCGAGGAACACCCACAGGTCGGGCGGCGGGTCGAACTCGGCCAGGGTCCGGCCCGCCATGCCGAGCAGGATGCCGCTCACACCGAGCACGGCGGACGGGCGCAGGACGACCAGGGCGGCCCCCAGCACGATGGGCACCAGCCAGATCGACCGCTCGGCCTCGACGAACAGGATGTTCACCAGGGTGCCCCAGCCGAGCAGCTGGGCCAGGGCCTCGTAGCCACTGCGGGGGGCCGACAGCAGTTCGGCCGGTCGGCGCGCCGGTTCCCGGACGGTCACGGCCCCCAGGAGC
Source organism: Acidimicrobiales bacterium (assembly GCA_965263455.1). Lineage (GTDB taxonomy): Bacteria > Actinomycetota > Acidimicrobiia > Acidimicrobiales > SZUA-35 > CADEDH01. Next base: position 1,747,886 of record CBDHHN010000004.1, on the reverse strand, counting down.
GGGTCCGACGTGGGCGGGGCGGCCACCCCTTCGTTGTAGCCGAACCGGGGAGCCGGGGCCAGTGGCGGGGGTCTCAGTCCGGGGCGGTACCGGAGTCGGTTTGAGCCAGGACGGCAATCAGTTCGTGTTGGGCGCCGGCCTCGGGGCCGGCCAGGGGGCGGCTGGCCGCCACCACCTCCAGCGCCCGGGCGCGGTCGTGGCCGAGCGACAACAGGACGGCGGCGGCCAAGGTGCCGGCCCGCCCGATACCGGCCCCGCAGTGGGCGATGAGCCGATCACCGGCGGTGAGTCCGGACACGACGCGGTCCACCAGAGGCCGGAATTCGGCCTCGGGCCGCACCCCGAGATCGGGTGTGGGGAACCAGTGGGCCCGCCGCCCCTCCTCGGCCCGGAGCCAGGCGACGTAGTCGGGATACCGGTCCTCGAGTTCGTGGCGCTCGTTCAGGCACAGCACGGTGGTGGCGTCGACCCGGGCCAGGGCGGCCTCCGGGTCGGGCCCGATCAGGTGCTTGCCGCACAGCCACAGTCGACCCCCGACCCGAGGCAGGGGGATCTCGTCGATCCCGCCGTCGGCGGAACGTCCTCGTGGCCAGCCGCTCACCCGGGCGACGCTACCAGTCGGACCGGGGGCCTCGTCTCAGCGGAACAGACGGGACACCTCGTCGACGTCCTCCAGGGCTCCGTCGATGAGGGCGCCGGTGTCGAGCCCCGACAGTTGGGGAACGGTGGCGGCGGCCTCGATCAGGTGATCCCGGGAGCCGTCGGTGTCGACCTCGTGCCAGTCGGCCACCAACCGGACCCACAGCACGGTGTCGGTGTGGAGACCATCGTGGTGCTCGGTCAGCGAATCGAGCAGGGGATCGGGGAAGTTCCACTGGTGGGCCATCACGCCGGCCATGGCGGCGTGGCTCCAACCGAACGTGTCGTGCTCGGCTCGGGCCAGGTCGGTCACCTCCCCTTCGTACCAGCGGGTGAGGAGCCGGTCGTACCCCTCGACGTTGTCGACCAGGACGGGGAGGGCCATGTCCTGGAGGAGGGCGGCGGTGAAGGCCTCGGAGCGGCGGGCCGGGTCGAGTTCGGCGCTGATGGCGGTGGCCACGACCGCTCGCTGGGCCGCCGCCTGCCAGAACCGGCGGCTGTCGAACACGGGCGAGCGGACCTCGGGCAGGGCGTTGCGGACGGCGGCGCTGATCAGGATCGACTCGATCTGGTTGCGACCGAGGAGGGCCACCACCTGACGCAGATCGTTGACCGGATTGCGGAGCCCGACGGCGGCCGAGTTGGCCAACTGCAGGAGCCGGGCCGAGGTCCCGGGGTCGAGGGCGATCACGTCGGCGATCTCGGTCAGCGATGAATCGGGATCACCGAGTCGGGCCAGGGCCTCGGTCACCACCCCGGGGAAGGTGGGCAGTTCCACGCCGTCGAGGACGTCGGCCACGGCCGCCACCCGGTCGCGGGGCTTGCGGTTGAAGAGCTTCATCGAACGTCACTCCCCTCGTCGGGACATCTTGGTCGAGAACATGCTGAGCAGGCCGCCGAGCATCCCGTAGCCGATCAACACCTGGACGATGACCACGGCCTGGGCTGCCAGCGACTGGGGCAGGATGTCGCCGTAGCCGAGGGTGGTCAGGGTCACGATCGAGAAGTAGATCGACGACAACGGGGTGCGGTCGTCGCCGAAGTCCACGTCGACCAGTTCGTAGACCCCGGCGAAGAACAGGGCGAACAGCAGGGTGCACAGGCCCCAACGGAGGAAGCTCCGCCCGCAGTCCGAGGTCAGCCACCACACCCGGTACATCCACTCGTGGGTCGGGCTCTGGGTCCGGAACTCGTGGAGGTAGTTCTGGTCGATGATGAACCGGCGGGCCAGAAAGGCCCCGGTGAAATCGGTGTTGGTGGTCTGGGTCCCGATCCAGTTGGCCGACGCGTAGCCCGTCACCCGCTTGAGGCGAGCCCCGTCGAGATCGGCGTCGAGAAGGGTGGCGTCGGCCACGTTGGCCCCGGTCAGGTCGGCGTCGGTCAGGTCGGCGTTGGTGGCGTCGGCCGAGGTGAGGTCGCAGGTCATGAGCCGGGCCCCCGGCAGGCGGGCGGTGCGGAGGTCGGTGTCCCGCAACGAGGCCTGGGTCAGTGAGGCGTTGGTCAGGTCGGTCCCGAACAGCACGGCGCCGTCGAGGGCCGAACCGCCGAGGTTGGCCCCCACGGCCGACGCCTCCGACAGGTCGACCGAGCTGGCTTGGGCGTGGAGCAGGTGGGCGCCGTCGAGGTTGGCCCCGTGGAGACTCGCCCCGTCGAGGATGACGCCGGTGGCCCGGACCCCTCGCAGGTCGGCCTGGCCCAGGTCGGCGCCCGACAGGTCGACCCCGTTCAGGTCGAGCCCGGTAAGCACCGCGCCTCTGAGGCGGGCGCCGGGCACGAGGTCGTCGGGTTGGACGGTCGGTGTCGGCCGCTCGGACGCGGCGGGCTTTGACGCCGGGGGCAGAGCCATACGGGTTTTGTCGGCAACCTGGACGGTCCAATCAAGTCGGTTCTCGGTGCCGGTCCGGTCGGCGCCGAGCGGGGCCGGGCCCCGGTGGATTCCTGGTTCGGGGACGGCGTGCCATGCTTGGTTGGTGTTCTGGTCGGCCATCAACGATGACGATCGGGAGGCGTTCCGCTCGGTGGCGACCCCGCGGGTCTACGAGCGGGGGACCTACCTGTTCCTGGAGGGCGACGCCCCCACCCACGTCATCGTGATCCTCGAGGGCATGGTGAAGTTGACCCGCAGCGTCGCCGACGGCCGGTCGGTGGTGATCGAACTCCGGGCCGAGGGCGACATCATCGGGGAGCTGGGCCCGGTCGACCATCGGCCCCGCTCCACGGCGGCGGCCGCGGTGTCGGCCGTCGAAGCCCTGACGGTGCCGGCCGAGACGTTCCGCCACCTGGTCCACCAGCGGCCGGGGCTGGCCTGGGAGCTGCTGGCCATGCTGGCCGAACGCCTACGGCAATCGACCCAACGCCAGTTGGAGGCCGGCACCAGCGACGCCGTCACCCGCTTGGCCGGTCGCCTGGTGGAGTTGGCGGCCTGGGGCCACCGGGTGGGCGAGGACGGCAGCCTGGCCCTGGCCTCGTCGCTGACCCAGCAGGAGCTGGCCGAATGGGTCGGGGTATCGCGCGACGCTGTCGTCCTGGCCTTCCGCCAGCTCCGGAAGCTGCGCCTGGTCGAAACCGGGCGCCAGCAGATCCGGATCCTCGACCTGGCGGCCCTGGAGGCCTTCGCCCACCGCCACGACTGACCGGTCGGGCGGCAACGCGGCCCGACCGGTCAACCTCCGGCCACCGGGCGGCGTCGACGCCGCTCCCGCTCGTACCAGTCGGCGGCGGCCCGGGCCCGGCGTTCGAGCTGGGCCACCGAGGCCTCGGCCACCTTGGACACGCCCGACATCCGGTTGAGCTCGGCGTTGATCTGGGCGTGGGTCTGGCCGGTGAGGGTGGCCAGGTCGCGGACCCAGCGGGTGTTGACGCTGCGCTGGCGTTCCCGTTCGGCCCGGCCACCGGTGGCCCGGGTCGAACCTCCGGCGGTGGTGACCGGGGGGAGGCGGTCGAGGTCGATCACCAGCTCCGGTTGGCCCTGGGCGTCGGCGGTCGGCAGGTCCGGTTCGTCGACCTCGGCCAGGATGTCGTCGAGGTCGACCGGGGCCTCGGTCATGGTGGCCGAGTGGACGGCGAACAACGAGAGCTGGTCGCCGTCGGGCTTCTCGGCCGCCTCCCGCTTCTCCGCCTCCTCCTCGGCATGGTGCTTGAGTCGGTGTCGGCGGGACTCGGCGATCGAGTCGGCGAAGTACCGGAGCCGGGGGTCGTCGGGCACGAACATGTAGGCCCGGGCCCGGCCCCCGGTGTGACGCACGATCCGGCCCACGGCCTGGCGGAAGAACAGCTCGGTGGTGGTGGTCGTGGCGTGGACCCCGACCCGCAGGCGGGGGATGTCGACCCCCTCCGAGACCATGCGCACGGCCACGATCCACGGGTCGATGCCGGTGGCGAAGCGCTGGATCTTGTCCGAGGCATCGCTGTCCTCGCTCAGGGCCACCGTGGCCAGGACCCGGAACCGGTCCCGCAGGAGGCGGGCGATGCCCCGGGCGTGATCCTGGTCGGTGGCGATGACCAGGCCGCCGGCATCGGGTTGGCGGTTGCGGATCTCCAGCAACTGCTTGTGGGCGTGGCCCAGGACGGCCGGAAGCCACTCCCCGTCGAGGCTGAGGGCGGCCCGCAACCGCTGGTTGGCCAGCGAGCGGGGGAGGGCGTCCTCGAAGGTGGCCGAGAGTTCGGAGCCGTCGGGGGCCGTCCATTCCATGTGACCGCCGAAGCGGGGGAAGTACACGGGCCGGACGACACCACCGTCACCCAGGGCGTCGCCGTAGCCGTACTCGATGTCGGGCTCGACCTGCTCCCCGACGTAGCGGAGGAAGGGGATGGCGGCGGTGTCCGACCGGAACGGTGTGCCCGACAGGGCCAGGCGGCGGGCGGCCGGGCCGAAGGCCGTCGTCACCCCGTCGCCCCAGGCCAGCTCGTCGCCGGCGTGATGGACCTCGTCCAGGATGACCATCGAACCCGAGGCCAGGGCGGACAGCTCGGCGGCCGAGGTCGCCACCTGCTGGTAGGTGGTGACGAGGCCGTGGAAGTCGGGGGCCAGCCGCTCCTGGGGCGACCACTCGGTCTCCAGGTGGAGGCCGAAGCCCTCGGCCGCCGACGCCCACTGGAGCTTCAGGTGCCGGGTGGGGGCGACCACGATCAGGCGGCCTCCGAGCCGGGGCAGGATCAGTCGGGCCGCGGTCAGGGCGAACGTCGTCTTGCCCGCCCCCGGGGTGGCCACGGCCAGGAAGTCAGGGCGGTCCGAGGCCTCGAAGGTGTCGAGGGCACGGCGCTGCCAGGGCCGAAGTCGCAGCCGCTGGGCCGCGCCGCGGGAGGGGAGGGAGGAGGAGACGCCGGCGCGGGACATGAACGACCGAGTCTCGCGGCCCGGACCGCCGGTTGCTACCTCGGGCCCCCGGGTTCTTGGTCACCGGGCCCGCTCAGCCCAGGCGCCGCTGCCAGAACCCGACGTCGTGCCATCGGCCGAACTTGCGACCCACGTCGGTGAACACGCCCACCGGGCGGAACCCGAGGCGTTCGTGGAGGGCCACCGACGGTTCGTTGGGGAGCACGATCCCGGCCACCACCAGGTGGACCCCGTCGGCCTCGAGCCGGTCGAGCAGGGCCGTCATCAGGGCCCGGGCCACACCCCGGCCCTGATGACCGGGATCGACGTAGACCGTGCTCTCCCGGGTGGCGCCGTAGGCGGCCCGGGCCCGGAAGGCGGTGGCGTAGGCGTAGCCGGCCACCCGGCCGTCGACCTCGGCCACCAGCCACGGGTCGGACCCCGAGATGCGGGCGATCCGGTCGGCGAACTCGGGTTCGGTCGGTGGCTCCAACTCGAACGAGATGGCGGTGTCGGTGACGATCGGGGTGTAGATGGCCAGGAGCGGCCCGGCGTCGTCGGCCCGGACGGTCCGGGTCGAGACGGCGCGTTCCGGCCCGGGGCCGGGGTCGGTCAAGGCCGGGCCAGGGCGGCTTCGAGCCGGTCGGTCTCGCAGCCGCTCGACGCCCCGGCGGCGTCCAACTCCTCCGTGGTCCGCTCCAGCGCGGCACGGACGGCGGAGGCCCGGTCGAAGACTCCGGTCGCGTCGTCGAGGCGACCCTCGAGGTCGGTGGCCTCGTCGGCCAGGCCGGCGGTGGCCTCCACCGCGCCCAGTTCGGTGAGGGCGGCCGCCGTCATCAGGCCCAGGTCGGGCTCCTCGTCCGGTCGGTCGGCCCAGTTCTCCACCCCGGCCCACTGCTCGACGGCCTCGGTCACCGGCATGAGGTGGGTGGCGCACAGTTCGCTGAGGATGGCGGCTTCGGCCGTCGCCTCGTCATCACCGCTCCCCCCGGTCCCGGCCACGGCGCTGACGATGGCGAGCAGGGCCACGGCCCCGATGGCGAACACGATCGCCACCTGGCGACCGAGTTGGGACGGTCGCTCGACCTCGATGGCGGGAAGGGGGAGCGTGGGTTCGTTTCCGCCCATGCCGTCCGGTTCGTCCCGACCGTCCGACCCCCCGCGGGGCCAGGGTTCACCGCTCATGGACTGTCAACATCACGCCGCTCTGCTCCCGGTCACCCACGGCCTTGGAGCCGAGGTCCCGCCGGCCTTCGTCACCGCAGCATCGGGATCGGAGCAGCGGACGGAAGATCGGGTGGATCCTAGCGCCCCGGGACCACCCGGACCCCACTGTCGCCGACGGCCATGGGTCACCATCGACAGCTAGGTGGCCAGGAAGACCAGCAACCGGACCGTGTAGCCGGCCATCACGGCCCAGAACACGACGGCGAAGGCCCGCTCCCCGGCCCGGTCGTTGAAGCGTGACCCGCACCAGGTGCCGGCCGCCATGAGGGGCACCGCACCCAGGGCCAGCAGCACGGACTCGGTGCCGAGGAGACGGGCCTCGGCGAACACCGCGGTCTTGGTGGCGTCGCCGGCGAACGAGGCCAGCGAGGCCGCCCCCACGAAGTGGCGCCGGTCGAGGTCGAGGTTCCGGATGGCCGCCCCCTTGAGCGGACCCGAGGTGCCCGAGAACCCGCTGGTGGCCCCGGACACGAAGGACAGCACGGGGGCGAAGCCGGTACGGATCCGGGACAGGTCGAACCGCTCGGCCACCAGCGTGGCGGCGAACATGGCGATGACGGCCACCGTGACCGCCGCCTCGGGCGCCCGGACCAGGGCCGAGGAGCCCAGGGCGGCCCCGACCATGAGCAGCACCACGACCACGGCCGCGGCCCGGAACGGGAGGGTCCGGCGGTAGGCCACCAGCTTGGCCACGTTGTTGGTCGCCAGCAGCAGGGCGGCGAGGGCAACCCCCTCCTTCGACCCGAGGAACAGGGCCAGGGTGGGGACCATGAGCAGGGAGCCCCCGAGGCCGGCCGAGGCCGACACCGTGAACGCGGCCCACACCAGGACCAGGACGCCGACAACGACCAGCAGGCTCACGCCCGCCCGCTCCCGGTCAACGACGAGGGACGGACGGGCGCGGCCGAACGTCGGCTGGTGATGGACACACCTCCGGGACCGGAGTCGGTCAGGCCCCGACGATGTCGAGGCCGGTGGCGGCCAGGCCGCTGTTGACGGCCGCCAGGGGACCGGTGACGACGTCGTCCAGGGCGGCCAACTGCTCGTCGATCTGGCCCGCCAGCTTCTCGAAGACCTGGTGCGACTGCTTGGTCGGGGCCGCATCGGCCGACGACACCACCGGGGGGAGGCCGCTCAGCTTCTCCAGCAGCATCTCCCGGTAGTTGAGCGAGTCGCCGTCGGAGGTCAACTCCCGCTGGATGAGCGCACCCTCGATGGTGGTCAGGGCGTCGGTCACCGAGTCGATGTCCGCCTTCAACCCGGCGTACGGGTCGGCGACGCTCTCGTCGGCGCCGTCGCCGGCGGCGGCCAGCCGCTCCGACCAGTCGGCCAGTCGACGCGTGAGGGCGGCGATCCGGTTGACGGCCCGCACCGTCTCGCTCAGCTTGGCCTGGATGGCCGACAGCAGCTCGAACTGGGCGGCGAAGTCGGCGGGGGAGGTGGTGACCCGGGGATCGGGCACGAGGTCGAAGGTGGTCTCGCCGACGTGGTCACCCACGGTCAGGGTGGCCCGGTAGGCCCCGGGCTGGGCCAGGGGGCCTCCGGGGCGGCCGTGGTAGTCGCTGCCCTCGACCTTGGGTCCGGCCGGGTACCGCATGGGCCACTGGAAGGCGTTGATGCCGGCGTCGGCGGTCAGGTACAGCTCGCCCGCCCGCTCCGCCTCGTCGTCGGGCCGGTCGCTGGTGAAGGTCTGGATCTCGTTGCCCTCGGGGTCGTCGATGCGGAGGGTGACCGGCCCGTCGGGCGCCTCGGCCAACCAGTACGACAGGCGCACCCCCCGCTCGAGGTCGGTGCCGGCGTCGATCACGCGCTTGGTGCGGTGACCGGTCTCGGCCTCGTCGAGGTAGAAAGTGGCGTTCTGGCCGATGGTCACGTGGTAGTTCTTGCCGCCGGGGGAACCCCAGAAGTCGGCGAACAGGGTGGGCGGGGTCCGGATGGTGGTCCGGGGCCGGAAGAGGTGGGCCCCGGCCGCCGGCACGGCCCCGTCGCGACCGGCCGTGAGTTCATCCTGGAACTGGTGGAGCTGGGTCAGGTCGTCCAGGATCCAGAAGGACCGACCGTGGGTGGCGACGACCAGGTCGTCGTCCTTGCACAGCACGTCGTACACCGGGGTCACCGGCAGGTTGGCCTGGAGGGGCTGCCAGTGGGCGCCGTCGTCGAAGCTGACGTGGAGCCCGAACTCGGTGCCCAGGTACAGCAGGCCGCGCCGGGCCGGGTCCTCCCGGATGACGCGGCAGAACTCGTGGGTCGGGATCCCCTCGGTGATCGAGGTCCACGTGTCGCCCCAGTCGTTGGTCTTGTACACGTAGGGGGTGTCGTCGCCCATCTTGTGGCGGGCCACGGTCATGTACACCGTGCCCTCGACGTGGGGCGATTCGGCCAGCATCGTGACCTGGGAGAACTTGCCGAGCGGGGGCGGCGTCACCTCGACCCAGGTCGCCCCGTCGTCGTGGCTGCGGTGGACGCGGCCGTCGTCGGAGCCCGCCATCAGCGTGCCGGGCCGGTGGGCCGAGGCCACGAACGAGAAGATGGTGGCGTACATCTCCGCCCCGGCCGTGTCCATGGTCAGGGGGCCCGAGACGCCCATCGTTTCGGGGTCGGCGTGGGTCAGGTCCGGGCTGATGGCGTCCCAGCTCATGCCCTCGTCGGTGGAGCGGAACACCTTGTTGCCGCAGGCGTAGAGCACCCCCGGGTCCTGGGGGGAGAACACGATCGGGTAGGTCCACTGGAACCGGACCTCGGCCGTGTTGCCGTCGTGGACCGCCTCGGGCCACACGCTGACCAGCTGGACCTGCCCGGTCGAATGGTCGTAGCGCTGAAGGGCGTCACCCCCGCCGGGGGACGAGCCGATGGCCCCCACGTACACGATGTTCGGATCGCCCGGCTTGACCGCCACGTACCCGCTCTCGGCCGTCCCCGGGGGATAGCAGTCGCCCCAGTTGATGGCCCCGTTGCCGGTCCGGCTGGGCACGGCGATGGAGGAGTTGTCCTGCTGGGTGCCGTAGACCTTGTAGGGGTACTGGTCGTCGACGGCCACGTGGTAGAGCTGGGCCGTGAGCTGGTTGTAGATCGTCGACCACGACCGGCCGCCGTTGAGCGAGACCCAGGCTCCGCCGTCGTCGCATCCGATCATCCGGTCGGGATTGTCGGGGTCGATCCACAGCTGGTGGTTGTCGCCGTGGGGGGTGGGGAACTCGCTGAAGGTGGCGCCCCCGTCGATCGAGACCCAGGCCTTGCGGTTCATCACGTAGACGGTGTCGGGGTCGGTGGGGTGGGCCGTCAGGTGCATGTAGTACCAGGGCCGCCAGCACAGCTCGGGGTCGGACGAGGTCTTGGTCCACGTCTCGCCGTTGTCCTCCGAGCGGTACAGGCCCCGTTTGCGGCCCTCGGCCTCGATCAGGGCCCACACCCGTCCGGGGCGGGCGGGGGAGACGGCCACTCCCATCTTGCCCACGGTCCCGTCGGGGAGGCCGGGGTTGCGGGTCAGCTCGGTCCAGGTGTCGCCCCCGTCGAGGGAGCGCCACAGGCCGCAGTCGGGGCCGCCGGAGTCGATGGACCAGAAGGTGCGGCGGGCCTGCCACACCGTGGCGAACACGATGCGGGGGTTGTTGGGGTCGACCGAGACGTCGACGGCCCCGGCCCGGGCGCTGACGTGCAGCACCAGTTCCCAGTCGTCGCCTCCGTTCCGGGTCCGGTACAGGCCTCGATCGGGGGTGTCGGTGGCGGAGTGGCCGAGGGCGGCCACGTACACGGTGTCGGCGTCGGTCGGGTCGACGGCGATGCGGCCGATGTGGCGGGTGGGGGCCAGGCCGGTGTGGGTCCAGGTGGTGCCCCCGTCGCGGGATCGGTACACCCCGTCGCCATGGGTCACGTCGATCCGGATCGTGGCCTCGCCCATGCCGGCGTAGAGCACGTTGGGGTCGGACGGGGCCACGGCCAGGGCCCCGACCGAGGCCGAGGCGAATTGGCCGTCGGAGATGTTCTCCCAGAACTGGCCGGCGTCGTCGCTGCGCCACACGCCGCCGGCCACCGCTCCGAAGTAGAACAGCGAGGGGTTGTCGGGGTCGGCGGCCACCGCCACCGCCCGACCGCCCCTGGTGGGGCCGATGCACCGGTAGTGGATGCCGTCGAGGAGTCTGGGGTCTACACCTGCCATCGGCCGACCGTACCCGTCGGGCTGGCGCCCCGCCAGGGCCCGGTGTGGGATTGATCGACGGGTTCCGAAGGTCCCCGACGGCGTCCTCCGATACCTGTCGACGGCCGGGACCGGCGCCGGTGGTGGGAGTAGGGTGTCGACGGTGGACTACGAGCACACCCAGTCCCAGATCGTGTTGCCCACCGTGGTCGGCCTGCTGGCGGTGGCCACCGCGGTGCCCGCCCTGATCTACCGCGAGCCGGCACTGTTCATCGCGCCGACGGTGCTGGCCCTGGTCGCCGTCGTCGGCTACGCCTTCTCGAGTCTCACCACGTCGGTGTCGGCCGAGGCGGTCACCGTCGCCTTCCGGTGGGGTCGGCCCAAGCGGGTGATCCACGTCGACCAGATCACGGCAGCCGCAGCGGTCCGCAACCGCTGGTGGTATGGCTGGGGCCTGCGCATCATCCCCGGCGGGTCGATGTTCAACGTGTGGGGGCTCGACGCCGTGCACCTCGATCTCGACGGCCGCCGGGACTTCCGCATCGGGACCGACGATCCCCAGGGGCTGGCCGCCGCCATCAATCGACGGCTGGCCGCCGACTGAGCCGATCGGCGGGGCGGGCCTCCGGGCCGCACGTCCGTCTGATTTCGGACAGACGACGTTCACGCGACCGGCCCGGGCGATGGTTGTCCCGGTTGCGGAGGGCGTGCGAGGATGGCGCCACGTGAACGTCCGTACAACCGCTCGGCGTCACGGGGGAGAGCATCATGAAGATCCGGTCATTCTTGGCCCTGCTGTTTGCGTTCGCCTTGATCGCCGCCGCCTGCGGGGGCGGTGACGATGACGAGGCCACCGACGACAACGAGACGTCGGAAACCACGGCCGCCGCCACCGACGACGGCGAGACCACCGAGACCACGGCCCCCGGCAGCGACGACGCCGACTCGGCCGCCGTCGACGGCGACCCGGTGGCCGGTGGCACCCTGGTCATCGGCAGCACCCAGGTGCCCCGTCACCTGAACGGCACCGTCCAGTCGGGCTATGCCACCGCCGTGCCCGGTACCCAGCTGAACGCCAGCCCGCTGCTGTTCGACGAGAACTTCGAGCCCCAGCCGTACCTGGCCGAGAGCTGGGAGATCGCCGACGACGGTCTGTCGGTCACCCTGACCCTGGTCGAGGGCGCCGTCTTCCACGACGGTGAGGCCATCACCTCCGAGGACGTGGCCTTCTCGGTCCTCACGGCCCAGGCCCACCACCCGTTCAAGACCATGTTCGCCCCGGTGACCACGGTCGACACCCCCGACGACCGGACGGCCGTCATCAATCTGAGCGAGCCCCACCCGGCCATCCTGTTGGCCATGTCGCCCGGGCTTCTGCCCATCATCCCCGAGCACATCTTCAACGATGGCCAGGACCTTCCCGACCACCCTCGCAACACCGAGGACTTCGTCGGTTCCGGCCCGTTCAAGCTGACCGAGTACGAGCCGGGCGCGGTCATCCGGATGGAGAAGTTCGAGGACTTCTTCATCCCCGAGCGCCCGTACCTGGACGAGATCATCATCGAGATCACCCCTGATCCCTCGACGATCGTCCTCGGCCTGGAGAACGGCACCACCCACCTGTCGGCCACCCTCGGGGGCTCGGCCAACACCATCCGCCTCCAGGACAACGACGACGTGATCGTCACCGCCGACGGGCACGAGGCCATCGGCCAGGTCCAGTGGCTGGAGTTCAACCTCGCCGATCCCGACCTGGGCAAGCAGGAGGTCCGTCAGGCCATCGCCTACGCCGTCGACCGGGACTTCCTGGCCGACGTGATCGACCAGGGCCTGTCGTTCCCGGTGCCGAGCGGCATCGTCGAGGCCTCCCCGTTCCACAACCCGGACGTCGAGTACTACGCCACCAACGACGAGAACCTGGAGATCGCCCGCCAGCTGCTGGCCGACGCCGGGTACGGCGAGGGCGACCTGAGCCTGACCATCGACTACATCCCGCCGGCCCAGCAGGCCTATGCCGAGTATGTGGTCCAGGCGCTGGAGGAGATCGGGATCAACACCGAGCTCAACGTCTCGCCCGACTTCCCCACCTGGGCCACCCGGGTGTCCGAGGGCAGCCACCAGATGACCATCAACAACGTGTGGAACTGGGGTGATCCCGTGATCGGGGTCCACCGGACCTACCTGTCGACCAACCGGGTCGGCGTCATCTGGACCAACAACACCGGCTACGAGAACGCCGAGGTCGACGAGTTGCTGGCCCAGGCCGGTACCGAGTTCGACCGCGACGCCCGGGCCGACCTGTACGCCCAGTTCCAGGACATCGTGGCCGAGGAGGTCCCGATCTACTTCCTGACCACCCCGCCGTTCTGGCAGGCGTTCCAGCCCGAGGTCCAGAACCCGCCGGTCGGGATCTGGGGCCACATGGCCCCCATGCACGAGGTGTGGCTGGCCCAGTAGGGGCCGGTCGCACAACCTCCGAAAGGAACGGGACGAGAAGATGAGGACGGTTGCGGCCAAGCTGGCCCAGGCGCTGGGCGTGATCTTGGCCGTGATCGTCCTCAACTTCACCCTGATCCACCTGACCCCGGGTGACCCGGCGGTGGTGATCGCGGGGGAGAGCGGGGCTGGCGACCCTGAGGTGCTGGAGCAGATCCGGGCCGACTACGGCCTCGACCGGCCCTTCGCCGTGCAGCTCGTGTCGTACGTGGCCGACGTGGCCCGGGGCGACCTGGGCGACTCGTTCTTCTTCAACCGGTCGGTGACCTCGCTCATCCTCGACCGGCTCTGGCCCACCGTGTTGTTGGTGGGTACGGCCCTGATCTTCGCCATCGTGGTCGGCGTCCTGGCCGGGACCTTCACCGCCCGCCGACCCGAGAGCGGGGCCAGCCATGCCGTGACCGTGCTGGCCCTGGTCGGCTACTCGATGCCGGTGTTCTGGACCGGCTTCCTGCTGATCATCCTGTTCGCCTCGGTGTTCAACATCCTGCCCGTGGCCGGGATGCGTGACGTGCAGTTCTCGGGCAACTGGTTCCAGGCCCAGCTCGACGTGGCCCGTCACCTGGTGCTGCCCGCCCTGACCCTGGGCTTCATCTACCTGGCCCAGTACAGCCGCCTGTCCCGGGCCTCGATGCTGGAGGTCCTCCAGTCGGACTTCGTCCGCACCGCCCGGGCCAAGGGCCTGAGCGAGGCCACGGTGGTGTTCAAGCACGCCCTGCGCAACGCCGTGATCCCCGTCGTCACGATCGCCGGGCTCCAGTTCGGCTCCCTGCTGTCGGGCGCCTTGCTGGTGGAGACGGTGTTCAACTGGCCCGGTCTCGGTCGTCTGGCCTTCGACTCGATCCTGCGCCGTGACACGCCGGTACTGCTCGGGGTCCTGCTGATGGCCGCCGTCATGGTGGTGGTGGCCAACCTGTTGACCGACCTGGTGTATCGCCTGATCGATCCCCGCATCCGGGTGGGAGGGGCTTCATGACCGACGTGATGCTGGCGGGCGAGGGCGGCCCGGGCGCCGCGGCCGAGGCCGATCGCGCCGGCCCTCGGGGGGCGTGGCGGATGTTCCTCCGGAACCGGGCCGCCGTCGGGGGGCTGATCCTGCTCACCCTGATCGTGCTCATGACCTTCTTCGGGCCCTTCATCTACACCGAGGACCCGGCCGACATCGTGGCCCGGCCGTTCCAGGCCCCGGGCACCGAGGGGGCACCGACCCTGGGCACCGACTACCTGGGCCGCGACATCCTGGCCGGCATCGTCAACGGGGGCCGGACCAGCCTCCTGGTCGCCGTGGTGGCCGCCGCCATGATCGTCGTCATCGGCGTCACCATCGGCTCGGTCGCCGGGTACTACGGCGGCTGGGTCGACAGCGCCCTGATGCGCTTCACCGAGTTCTTCCAGGTCCTCCCGGCGCTGCTGTTCGCCATGGTCGTGGTGGCCCTGTTCGAGCCGTCGCCCACCACCATCGCCGTGGCCATCGGGCTCGTTCTGTGGCCCCAGATCGCCCGCCTGACCCGGGCCGAGTTCCTGCGGTTGAAGAACCTGGAGTTCGTCAAGGCGGCGCGGGCCATCGGCGCCAGCGACTTCCGCATCATCTTCCGCGTCATCTTCCCCAACGCCCTGCCCCCGCTGATCGTGTCGACCACCCTGGTCATGGGGGCCGCCATCCTGTTCGAGGCCGGGCTGGCCTTCCTCGGCCTGGGCGACCCCAACCAGGTCAGCTGGGGCCTCATGATCGGCCTCAACCGCCAGAACTTCCTCAGTGCCTGGTGGACGGTGACCCTCCCCGGGTTGGCCATCTTCCTGACCGTGCTCAGCTTCAGCCTCATCGGCGATGGGCTGCAGGACGCCTTCAACCCCAAGCTGCGGGAGCGCTGACGTGGCCGACGACGCCGACGTGACGGGTCCGGGTGCCTCCACGGCCCCGGCCGCCGACGGGCCACCGCTGCTCGAGGTTCGGGACCTGCGGGTCAGCTTCGGTTCGTTCGAGGCCGTCCGCGGTGTGTCGTTCGACGTGGGCCCCGGCCAGACCGTGGCCGTGGTCGGCGAGTCGGGTTCGGGGAAGTCGGTGACGGCGCTGTCGATCATGGGCCTGGTCGGGGTCGGTACCCGGGGTTCGGTCGACGACGGCCGCATCCTCTACCGCCGACCGGGCGACCCGGAACCCGTCGACCTGGTGGCGGCGCCCGAGGACCGGTTGCGCCGCATCCGCGGCAACGACATCTCCATGATCTTCCAGGAGCCGCTCACCAGCCTCAACCCGGTGTATCCGGTGGGGGAGCAGGTGGCCGAGGCCGTCCGCCTCCACCAGGACCTGGAGCGGGGCCCGGCCCTGGCCCGGGCCCTGGAGATGTTCGAGCTGGTCCGGATCCCCGACGCCGAGCGTCGCCTGCGCCAGTACCCCCATGAGCTGTCGGGCGGCATGCGCCAGCGGGTCATGATCGCCATGGCCCTGAGCTGCGACCCGGCCGTCCTGATCGCCGACGAGCCGACGACGGCCCTCGACGTGACCATCCAGGCCCAGATCCTGGCCCTCATCAGGGAGCTCCAGTCCGAGACCGGAACCGCCGTGATCATGATCACCCACGACATGGGTGTGGTGGCCGAGGTGGCCGACCACGTCGTGGTCATGAACCAGGGACGGGTGGTGGAACAGGGCGACGTGTACTCGATCTTCGAGCAGCCCCGGGAGCCCTACACCCGGCGCCTGCTGGCCGCCGTCCCCCGCCTGGGCTCGATGGCCGGCACGACCGGGCCGGCCCGCTTCCCTCTCGTCGACGACGATGCCTCGGCTCTCGATGCCGATGCCGATGCCGATGCCGATGCCGATGCCGACGCCGATGTGGATGTGGAGGTGGAGGCATGACGGCTGCCGACGCGGTGGGGACCAGGGCCGCCCGCCCCGGGTCCCACGGCCCGCTGGTCGAGGTCGAGGATCTGCACAAGGTCTTCCCCGCCGGCGACCGCCAGCAGGTCCACGCCGTGGCCGGGGTGTCGCTGTCGATCGATCGGGGTGAGACCCTGGCCGTGGTGGGCGAGAGCGGGTGCGGGAAGTCGACCCTGGCCTACCTCATCATGCGGCTGCTCGACCCCACGTCGGGCCGGATCGTGCTCGACGGGACCGAGATCGGTTCGCTCGGCAACCGGTCACTGCGCCCCCACCGGCGGCGCATGCAGATCATCTTCCAGGACCCGTTCGCCAGCCTCGACCCCCGGCGTCGGGTCGGCGACGCGGTGGCCGAGCCCATGGTCGTCCACCGCACCCACCGGGGCCAGGATCTGACCGATCGGGTCCGCTACCTGTTCGAGCGGGTCGGCCTCAGCGCCGACATGGCCGACCAGTTCCCCCATCAGTTCTCGGGCGGGCAACGGCAGCGGATCTGCATCGCCC
The DNA here is from genome assembly GCA_965263455.1 of Acidimicrobiales bacterium. Lineage (GTDB taxonomy): Bacteria > Actinomycetota > Acidimicrobiia > Acidimicrobiales > SZUA-35 > CADEDH01. The sequence goes on along the minus strand of CBDHHN010000004.1, from coordinate 1,731,689 downwards.
GGGCCCTGGCCCTGCAACCGGAGCTGGTGGTGGCCGACGAGGCGGTGTCGGCGCTCGACGTCTCCATTCAGGCCCAGGTCATCAACCTGATGATGGACCTCCAGGACGAGTTCGGTCTCAGCTACCTGTTCATCAGCCACGACCTGGCCGTGGTGGAGCGCATCAGCCACCGGGTGGCCGTGATGTACCTGGGTCAGGTGGTCGAGCTGGGTTCCCGGGCCGACGTGTTCGAGGATCCCCGCCACAGCTACACCCGTCGGCTGCTGTCGGCCGTGCCGATCGCCGACCCTCGCCGCCGGACCGAGCGGCCCCTCCTCACCGGGGAGATCCCCAGCCCCCTGTACCCCCTCGGCCAGGGACCGGAGCGGGTCGACCTGGCCGAGGTCGGGCCCGGGCATCTGGCCGCCGTCGAAGCCGAGGCCAAGGAGCCGATCGACCGATGACCTTCACCATCTATCCCGCCGCCGCCGTGGTCACCATGAACCCGGCCCGGCCCGAGGGCGAGGCGGTGGCCGTCCGCGACGGCCGCGTCCTGGGCGTGGGCACGGTCGAGGAGCTGGCCACGTGGGGCGAGCACACCATCGACGACACCTTCGCCGAGCTGGTCATCGTCCCCGGGTTCATCGAGGCCCACAGCCACGTCATGGCCGGTGGCATGTGGCTGTTGCCCTACGTCGGCTACTTCGACCGCAAGGGGGCCGACGGTCGGTTGTGGACCGGGTGCACCACCTTCGACGCCGTCATCGACCGGCTGATCGAGGCCGAGGCCGAGCTGGAGGATCCGTCGGCCCCGTTGCTGGCCTGGGGGCTCGATCCCATCTACTTCGAGGGCGAGCGGATGCTGGCCCGCCACCTCGACCAGGTGAGCGAGACCCGACCGATCTTCGTGTACCACGCCTCGGGTCACCTGGCCACGGTCAACACCGCGATGCTCGAGGTGTCGGAGATCACGGCCGGCAACCCGACGCCCGGCATCTCCCTCGACGAGCACGGCGAACCCGACGGCGAGTTGCAGGAGCCCCCGGCCATGCGGCTGGCCGGCTCGGCCTTCCGTGACCTCGGTCTGGTCATGCGGACGCCGGACGCCATGCGCAACTACGCCCGGGAGGCCCGCAACGCCGGGGCCACCACCATCTGCGATCTCGGCACCAGCCAGCTCTCCGACCCCGAGCAGGTCGAGCGGTGGCGTGACGCCACCGACGACCCCGACTACCCGACCCGGGTCGTGGTCGCCCTGTCGTCGATGATGGGCGGCCTGGAGGATCCGGCGGCCCTGGCCCAGATCGGTCTCGACGTGGCGGCCGAGGCCACCGACAAGCTCCGCTACGGGATCGTCAAGCTGGTGCTCGACGGTTCGATCCAGGGCTTCACCGCACGCATCACCTGGCCCCACTACTACACGGCTCCGCCCGGGCATCCGGGCAACGGGCTGTGGCTGTTGCCGCCCGACCAGGTGGCCGACATCGTCGAGGCCTTCCATCGGGCCGGGTACACGGTCCACGCCCACTGCAACGGCGACGAGGCGGCCGAGGTGTTCATCTCGGCCGTGGAGCAGGTGCTCGAGCGGTATCCCCGGGCCGACCATCGCCACACCGTCCAGCACTGCCAGCTCACGACCAAGGCCCAGTACAAGCGGATGGCGGCTCTGGGCATGTGCGCCAACATCTTCTCCAACCACATCTGGTACTGGGGTGACCAGCACCACGACATCACCGTCGGTCCGGAGCGGGCCTCGGGTATGGACGCCTGCGCCACCGCGCTTCGGGAGGGCGTGTCGTTCTCCATTCACTGCGACGCGCCGGTGACGCCGATGGGGCACCTCCACACCATGTGGTGCGCCGTCAACCGGGTGACCCCGTCGGGTCGGGTGTTAGGGCCCGAGGAGCGGATCCCGGCCGAGGCCGCACTGCACGCCGTGACCCTGGGCGCCGCCTGGCAGCTCAAGCTCGATGGCGAGCTGGGCTCGATCGAGGCCGGCAAACTGGCCGACTTCACCGTTCTGGCCGAGAACCCCCTGACCGTCGACCCCCTGCGCATCAAGGACATCGAGGTCTGGGGGACCGTCCTCGGCGGGCGCCTCCAGCCCGCCGACACCGGGGCGTGACCAAGCCGCCGCAGGGCGAGGTGCCGGTGGCCGGGCCCCGGCACCGGATCGCCGTCACCGTGATCGGCGGCTACCTGGGCTCGGGCAAGACCACGCTCGTCAACCATCTGCTGCGCACGGCCGACGAGCGCCTGGCCGTCCTGGTCAACGACTTCGGCTCGGTCAACATCGACGCCGACCTCATCGAGTCCGCCGACGGCGACACCCTGCGTCTGGCCAACGGCTGTATCTGTTGCAGCCTGGCCGACGGGTTCGCCGCCGCCCTCGACACCATCGCCGAGCTCGACCCCCGCCCTGATCGACTGGTGATCGAGGCCAGCGGTGTGGCCGACCCGGCGCAGGTCGCGGCCTACGGGCACGGCCCCGGCCTGGCCCTCGACGCCGTGGTCGTGCTGGTCGACACCGAGACCATCCGGACCCAGGCCGCCGACGGGTACCTGGCTCAGACGATCGCCGGCCAGTTGGCGTCGGCCGACATCCTGGTGGCCAACAAGCTCGATCTGGTCGATGAGGCCGCGGGCCGGGCCGTCGTGGCCTGGTTGGCCGATCGCCACCCCGACGCCGTCATCGAGACGGCCACCGAGGCCCGCCTGGACCCGGCCCTGTTGTTCGGTCGGGAGATCGCCGGGACGGGCTCGGGTGGGGCCGGCTCGGACGGGCCGGGCCCTGGTGAAGCAGACACTGATCCTGTAGCCGGGGCGACGGAGCCCGGGCACGCCGAGGCGCTGTTCCGGTCGTGGACCATCGAGGCCGATGAGCCCATGAGCCGGGCCGAGGCCGAGGCCGTGATCGACGACCTGCTGGACGGCGATGGACCCGAGGTGGTCCGGGCCAAGGGATTCTTCCGGCTGGCCGAGCACCCCGATCGTCCCGGGGTGTTCCAGCTCGTCGGTCGCCGGTGGTCGTTGCGGCCCGGCGATCCGTGGAGCACGCGGCCTACGACCACGGTCGTCGTCATCGCCCGCCGCTGACGCTACGACTGGTGGGGATCTGATCGTCCCTCTTGCTGCCGCTGCCGTCGGCGGCCGATGGAGGGTCTCAGGTCGGGCCACTAGGGTCGACTGACATCGACGGCGAGGAGGATTCGATGTCGACTCAGGACCGCCTGACCATGTCGTTGGGGGAGGCCGTGTTCAGCCTGCGGGCCATCCGGCGGCTCAAGCCCGACCCCATCCCCGACGCCGACCTGACCGACATCCTGGAGGCCGCCATCCAGGCCCCCAACGGCGGGAACCTGCAGCCCTGGCACTTCCTCGTGGTGCGCGATGCCGAGCGTCGAGCCGAGTTTGCGCCGTTGTACAAGGAGGCGTGGTGGGCCAAGCGCAACGATGAGGGGTTCAGCGGGCCCGATGACCTGCCCGAGCGCTACGCCCCGGCCATGCGCCTGGCCGACGAGATCGGCGAGGCTCCCGTGCTGGTCCTGGTGTGCGCTCTGGCCAAGGGCGCGGCGGCCGCCGGATCGATCATCCCGTCGGTCCAGAACCTGTTGCTGGCCGCTCGGGCCCTCGGGGTCGGGGGCACGATCACGACCTTGCATCCGACGGTGGAGGAGAGGGTCCACCAGCTGTTCGAGATCCCGCCGACGGCCCAGGTCGTGTACTGCGTGCCCCTGGGCTACCCCCGGGGCCGGTTCGGTCCGGTCCGCCGCAAGCCCCTGACCGAGGTCAGCTCCTACGACACCTGGGGCCACCCGGGCCCGTGACCGCCGCGCGCCGCTCGCCCGATGCGGCGCGGCGAGATGAAGCGAGGCGAGGCCGTGCGGACGATGTGCCCGACCGGGCCGCGGCGCCCGGGTGTCGGTTGACGAGCGCCCGGTCGGGCCCGGCCACGGTGCCGGACCCGACCGTGGGCGATCACGGACCGGTCAACGAGTGGTGGCCTCGGTGGAGGTCCAGACGATGAGTTCGGCCCGACCGTCGAGGTCGCCATCGGCCGAGGGTGCCCCCTGGGTGACGGCGAGCGCCAGTGGTCCGGCGTCGGTCAGGCGGGCGGCGTCGCCGGTGCCCAGCGCCCGGCCGTCGGGCAGGGTCACCGCGCCCCGGGCCACGAACAGGTGGACATAGGGAGCGTCGGGCAGGGCCAGTGTCGCACCCGGCTCGGGGCGGGCCACGTACATGACGGCGCCGGCCTGGTGGATGGTGATGGCACCGTCGTGGCCCTGGCCCGAGGCCACCGGCACGAAGCCGCCGCCGGCCAGCGCAGCGCCGACGTCGCGCTGCTCGTAGCCGGGGGCGATCCCGGCCCGGTCGGGGACGACCCACATCTGCACGAAGTGGACGGGGTCGGTGTCGCTGCCGTTCATCTCCGAGTGTTGGATGCCGGTACCGGCCGACATCCGCTGAGCCAGGCCCGGATAGAGGACGCCGTGGTTGCCCTCGGAGTCCCGGTGTTCGAGTTGGCCGTCGAGCACCCAGGTCACGATCTCCATGTCGCGGTGGCCGTGGGTGCCGAAGCCGCCCCCGGGGGCGACCCGATCGTCGTTGGAGACGATGAGGAGACCATGGGCCACGTTGGTCGGATCGTGGTGGTGGCCGAAGCTGAAGCTGTGGCGGCTGTCGAGCCAGCCGAAGTCGGTGTGGTACCGCTCGCCGGCGGGACGGACGTCGATGGTCGTCGTGTCGGTCATGGCCCTCCTCAGGCGTCGGTCGGGGCGGGGACGAGCTGGACCTCGAGTTCGATGGCGACCTTGTCGGCGATGAGCATGCCGTCGACGCCGAGTGGGGCGTTGAAGTCGATGCCGAAGTCGCTGCGGAGGATCTGGCCGGTGGCGCTGAACCCGGCCCGGGTGGTCTCGTAGGCGTCGACGGCGACGCCGCCCAGCTCCAGGTCGAGGGTGATCGGCTTGGTGACGCCGTTGATGGTCAGCTCACCGTCGAGCGAGGTGTCCGACACCGAGGTCGACCGGAAGGTCATGGTGGGATGGGCGTCGACGTTGAAGAAGTCGGTGCTGCGCAGGTGGTTGTCGCGGTCGGCGTTGTTGGTGTCGATGGAGGCCAGGTCGATGGTGGCCTCGACCGAGCTCTGGGCCGGGTCGGCGCCGATCACGGCCGAGCCGCTGAAGGTGTTGAACCGGCCCCGCACCTTGGACAGGCCCAGGTGGCGGACGGTGAAGCCGATGTCGGAGTGCGCGGGCTCGATGGCCCAGGTGCCGGGAGCGAGGGTGGACGAGGCGGTGGTCATGGTGTGTGTCCTTGGGGTTGGGATCCGGGGCCGGATCGGACGCTGGAGGCGAGTCACTCAAATCTTTAGTTAAAGGGTTAAGAAACTCGACGCCCTCAAGATACTTAAACCTTTAGGAATGTCAACCCCCCGGGTACACTGGTGACATGGATCACCCGCCCTGGCTCGACGACACCGAGATGCGGATCTGGCTGGCCTTCGTCGAGGCCTCGGGCCGGGTCATCTCCCAACTCAACGAGACGGTCAAGGCCCGGTCGGGCCTCCGGTTCGAGGACTACGAGGTGCTCGTGCATCTGTCGGAGGCCGCCGAGCGGCGCCTGCGCATGACCGAGCTGTCGAAGAAGTGCCTCCACTCCCAGGCCCGATTGAGCCAGCGCATCAACCGGCTGTCGGCGGCCGGGCTCGTGACCCGGGAGAAATGTCCGGAGGATCGACGGGGTACGTTCGCCGTCCTCACCGACCAGGGGTGGGAGCTGATGGTGTCGCTGGCGCCGGTGCACGTGGCCGACGTCCGGCGGCGACTGATCGACCTGATCGAACCCGACGAGCGGGAGGTTGTGGCCCGGGTCCTGGAGCGGGTGGCCCAACGAGCCCGCGACGGCGCCGCGGCCTAGCCGCCCGGGAGCGGCTGTCGTGCCCTAGCCGCCGCCGTCGGCCGCGCCCGCCACCATCGGGGGTGCCGGACGAAGCCAGGTCCGCTCCAACCAGAAGCCCCCGAACGGCAGCGACCCGATGATCAGGGCCAGGACGGTTCGCACGATCGACCAGTCCAGGGCCGGGCGGGCCAGCAGCACGAGGCCGGCGAACACCAGGTACAGCACGCCGTGGATCGGGCCCACGATGGTGACCCCGACGCCGGTGCCACCGGTCCGCTCCACCACGGTCGCCGCCAGCAGGATGAGGTAGGACGTGGCCTCCACCACCGACACCAGCCGAAGGGGACCGATCAGTCGCTCCTCCCACTCGGTGTTCCGGGTCGCCTCCCGCCGGTCCGGCGGCGGGGCGCCGGTTCCCGATTCGGGAGTGCCGGCCCCCGATCCCGTGGTCTCCATGCCCCCACCCTAGGGAGTCGACCCCGCCGCCGGACCCGCTCCTACCCTGGTCCCATGCCGGTTCCCGTACCCGTTCTGCTCGGTGTCCCCTATGACGCCCACTCGTCGTTCCTGCGGGGGCCGGCCCGGGCCCCGGCCGCCGTGCGACAGGCCTTGCACGGTGGCTCGGCCAACTGGTTCACCGAGGCGGGGGTCGAGGTCGACCCGGAGGCCGGGGCCTGGCGCGACGGTGGCGACGTCGAGGTCGACAACGACGATCCGGCGGCGGTCGAGCGGGTGCTGGCCGCCGTCGAGGAGGCCGCAGCCGCCGTGGTGACCACCGGCGCAACCCTGGTGGCCGTGGGTGGCGATCACCTGGTCACCTGGCCCCTGGTCCGGGCCGTGGCCGCCCACCACGGTCGGCTCACCATCGTCCACGTCGACGCCCACCCGGACCTGTACGACGAACTCGACGGCGACCGCTTCTCCCACGCCTGCCCCTTCGCCCGGATCCTGGAGCAACGCCCGGACCACCGGCTGATCCAACTCGGCATCCGGACCGCAACCGCCCACCAGCGACGCCAGATCGACCGTTTCGGGGTCGAGTGCCTGGAGTTGGCCCACTGGGACGGTCGGGTTCCCGCCGTCGACGGTCCCGTCTACCTGTCGATCGACGTCGACGGGCTCGACCCGGCCCACGCCCCCGGCGTCTCCCACCACGAGCCGGGTGGTCTGACCACCCGGCAACTGCTCGACATCGTGGCCCAACTCCGGGCGGCCGGTGCACCGGTGGTGGCCGCCGACGTCGTGGAGATCAACCCTGACCGGGACGTCAACGGCATGACGGCCATGGTGGGGGCCAAGCTCGTCCGAGAGCTGTTGGCCCTGGTCGGAGCGGGCCGCGACGGTCACCCGGTGGTTCCCCCTGACGCCGGGTTCTAGGATGTCGCCGGTGGGTGTAGCGACGCGGCGTCGATCAATCGGTGGTGGCACGGCGTCGATCGTCATCGGCCTCACGCTTGCGCTCGGCTCGCTCGTCCTGGTCGGACTCTCGGTCGGCGCAACCCCGGCCGCCGCCCACAGCGCCTTCGACCGCTCCGAACCGGCCGACGGCGCCGAGGCGGCCGAGCCGGTCGACCTGGTCGTCATCCACTTCACCGGACCGGTGGAACCGGCCGGAGAGGGCTTCGTGGTCCTCGACCCGAGCGGCGCGGTCCGGGCCCCCGACACCGTCGTCGGTCGGGAGGCCGACTCGGCCTGGCATCTCGGCTTCGACCCGCCACTGGCCGACGGCGCCGTCGGGGTCCGGTGGACGGTCGCCGCGTCCGACAGCCACACCATCAGCGGCAGCTTCAGCTTCGTGAGCCCGGCCTCGGCCGCCGCCGAGGATTCGGGCCCCACAGCGGCCGAGGAGGGCACGAACGACCCGACGGCGACCGACGGGGGCGCCCCGGTCGCCACCGATCCCACCCCGGCCGCCGTCGACACCCCGGTCGCCGCCGATCCCACCCCGGCCCCCCTCACCCAGGGGGCGGGCACCGACGAGGCCCTGACCGCCTTCCTCGACGACACCGACACCGCGCCACCCATGGCTCCGGATCTGGTGGTGGCGGGGCGCATGCTCGAGTTCGGCTCGGCCATGGTCGCCCTCGGGGGTCTCGTGTTCGCCGCCACCGTCCTCGGACGCCACGCCAAGGACGCCTACGTGGTCCTGCGGCTGGTCGGCCATGCCGGCACCATGCTCGTGCTGGGGGCGGCGACCGAACTGGTGGCCCAGGTCGCCGTGATCGGGGGATCGTGGTCGTCGGTGACCTCGATCGAGGCGTTGGAACAGACCCTCATGGGGCCGTTCGGGGCCGCCCTGGGCCTGCGCCTCCTGGCCGGGTTGTGGTTGATGGTGGCGGCCGAACCCGTGGTCATGGCCACGGTCCCCGCCGCCGCCCCGGCTCACGATCTGGCCCTGGTCGGGTCCGCGACCGGCTCCGGTGGCGCCGCCCCGACCACCGGGACCTCGGCCTGGAAGGCCATCGTGGCCGACTTCGGATCGGGCGACGGCGGTGGCCCCGTGCCCACCGCCGACCTGCATCCCCCCACCATCGTGACGCCGGCCCGGATCCTGGCCGGACTGACCCTGCTCGTCTCGTTCACCTTCGACGGCCACACCAGCCAGGTCGGCACCCACTGGATGACGGCCGTGGTCGACATGATCCACGTGGCCGCCGGCGCCGTCTGGGCCGGCGGCGTGGTGACCATGGCCACGTTGCTGTGGCGGCGTCACTGGCGGGGTGCCCACCTGGGGGCGATGGAGTTGGCCGTCCGGTTCTCGGTGGTGGCCGTTGCCGCTCTGGTGTTGGCCGGCATGGCCGGTTCGGTCCTGGCCGCCATGATCCTCGACGATCTGGCCGAACTCACCGGCACCCCATGGGGCCGACTGCTCCTGGCCAAGGTGGCGCTGGTCGTGGTGGCCGCCGTCATCGGCCTCTACAACCACGTGTTCGTGGTGGCCCGCCTGAACCGCGGGCTCGACCAGGCGGGCCTGACGGCCAGGCTGCGGCGGACGGTCACCGTCGAGGCCCTGGTCATTGCGGCCGTCATCGTGGCCACGGCCTTCCTCGTCGGCGCCAAGTCCTGACCGGCGCCCGATCCCCCGCCTAACGATCGGGATCCACACCGCCGCCGGGCCTCGACCCGGCGTCGGCTCCGGGGTCGAGGGCGACCGAGAACCCCACCGCCGTCCCACCCCCGGGCCGGGCCCGGGCCCAGGTCCGACCCCGATGGGTCTCGGCCACCTGGGCCACGATGGCCAGCCCGATCCCGTTCCCCGGCCGGGTTCGGGCCCGGGGGGAACGGTAGAAGCGGTCGAACACGAACCGCAGGTCCTCGGGGGGAATCCCCTCCCCCCGATCCGCCACCTCGATGTGGCCGGCGCGGGCCGAGATCTCGATCGGGGTGTCGGTCGGCGAGTACTTGTCGGCATTGTCGATCAGGTTGCGCACCGCCCGGCGGATCATGGCCGGTCGGACCTCCGCTTCGGCCCCGTCGGTCGCCACCGTCACCTCCCGCCCGGTGGCCTGGGCCGCCTGGCGGGCCACGTCGACCACCAGTTCGCCCAGGGGACGTCGCTCCGGCCGCTCGTCGCCGGCCCGCACCTCGGCCGCCAGGTCGACCAGGTCGCCCACGAGGACCGACAGCTGCTCCACGTCGGCCACCGCGGTGTCGAGATGGCGCTGCCGCTCGCCCGGGTCCAGGTCGTCGTTGACGGCCAGGAACTCGGTCCTCATCCGCAGGGAGGTGAGCGGGGTGCGGAGCTCGTGGCTGGCGTCGGCCACCAGCCGCCGCTGTTGCTCTCGTCCGATCTCGAGGGCCGACAGCATGCGGTTGAACTGGTGGGCCAGAGTGCCGATCTCGTCGCCTCGGGCGATCTCGATCCGCCCCGGCGGGGCGTCGAGCTCGGCCAGTTCGGTTGCCCCGGCCGTCAGCTCCCGCAACGGTCGGGCCAGCCAACGGCCCACGAACCAGCTGCCGGCGGCCACCGCCAAGACGCTGATCACGGCGATGGCGGCCAACCACCGGGCCAGCCGGTCCAGGGCCGCCTCCTCATCGGTCGTCTCCCGGTAGAGCTGCACGAAGCCCAGCTCTAGTGGGAGGGCGCCCGGTTCGAGGGCGACGACGGCCACCCGGAAGCGGCCGTCGTCGGTCGTCACCTCACTGAGGACGGTCCGGCCGCCAGCTGCGGCCTCGGCCGCCGCCTCCAGGTCCAGGGGGGCGACGGAGGCCACCAGCGCGGTGCCGTCGGCCCGGTACAGCCCGGCCCCGCTCTCGCCGATGTCGAGGTCGGTCAGGGCCTCGGGGGCCGGGCCCGGCGGGTTGGGGGAGGCCCGCAACACGGCGCCCCGGCCGGTCAGCTCCCGAACCAGTTCGGCCCGCTCCATCAGCTCCTCATCGACCGAGGCCCGGACCTCCCGAGCCGCCAGCACCCAGGAGATCACGGCCATACCGGAGATGGCGACCAGGCCCAGGGCCCCGAAGACCAGGGTCAGCCGGACGCTCAGCCTCACGTCGACGGTCGGGCCACGTAGCCGACGCCGCGGACGGTGTGGATGAGGCGGGCCTCGCCGTCGGCCTCGGTCTTCTTACGCAGCTGGGAGATGAACACTTCGAGTGTGTTGGACAGGTGGGCCTCCTCGGTCCCCCAGATGCGATCGTGGATGACGTCGCGGGTCAGGACGGTGGGACTGTTGGCCACCAGGAGGTGCAGGAGGTCGAACTCCAGCTTGGTCGTCTCCAGCAGCCGTTGGCCCCGGCGGACCTCATGGGTGGCGGTGTCGACGGCGAGGTCGGCCACCGCCACGACGGCGCCGCCCTGGCCGGCCGGCGGCCGGTCCCGCCCGGCCCGGCGGACCCCGGCCCGGACCCGGGCCAGCAGCTCGGCCAGGGCGAACGGCTTGACCAGGTAGTCGTCGGCTCCGGCGTCCAGCCCCCGGACCCGGTCCTCCACCTCGTGGCGGGCGGTCAACATGAGGATGGGGCCGGCCCGGCCCCGAAGGCGCAGGGCCCGGCACACGGCCAGGCCGTCCATGCCGGGAAGGCCGGCGTCGAGGATCACCAGGTCGGCCCGGCTGGCGTCGGGATGGGCCAGGGCCGCCTCGCCGTCGACGAAGGCGTCCACGGTGAAGCCCTCGTGCTCCAGCACCGATTGGAGCATGTCGCGGACCGAGCGGTCGTCCTCGACCACCGTTATCGAGCTCGCGTTGGAGGTCACGGGGTCAGTGTCGGCGGGGTCGCTGAGCCCGGCCTGAGGTCAACCTGAAGGGAGCCTGAGAGGGCCGGCGGCGCCGGCGTCGACCCGCCCGGAGACGAGGGTCCCCGCCGGTCCTGGCCCGGAATCAGGTGATCTTCAGAGTCGGCTCACGCCGCCCTCAGGCCCGGGGCCGAAGGTGCAGACGTCAACGTCACCGACCCTGCGATCCCTGCGAGGAGAACCGATCCCATGACCCGACTGATGACCGTGCTTGCCGCGGCCACCCTGTTGGTGGCCGCCTGCGGCACCGACGAGGAGGCCACGGCCTCCGCCACCCCGGCGGTGGTGGTGTCCGAGGACGCCACCGAATCGGCGGCGGCCACCGACCCGGACGCCAGCGACGCCACCGATGAGGCGGCCACCGATGAGGCGGCCGTGGACGGTGCCGAGGCCACCGACGAGGAACTGGCCCTCGAGTTCGCCCAGTGCATGCGCGACAACGGCTTCGACATGGACGACCCCACCGTCGGGTCCGATGGCTCGATCCAGCTCTTCGGCGGCAACCCGCCCCAGGGCGACGCGGCCGACGACGCCGAGCTCGCCTTCGAATCGTGTGGCGACATCCTCGACGGCGCCGCCTTCGTCAACGACGTGTTCGACGATCCCGAGTTCGAGGACCGCCTGCTGGAGATGGCCCAGTGCCTCCGGGACCAGGGCCTCGACGTCGACGACCCCGACATGAGCGCCATCGGCCCCGGTGGTGGAGGAGGTGGTGGCCCGTTCGGCCCCGACTTCGATCCCCAGGACCCGGACAACGCCGAGGCCATCGAGTCCTGCGCCTACATCTTCGCCGGCTTCACCCCCGGAGGTCAGTGAACATGTCGGTCGTCTCCCCCTCCGATTCACCGGCCAACCCGCCCTCGGACCGGGCTCTGGTCCCGGCCGAGCCCCTCGACCCCACCACCGCGGGGCCGTCGTCGCCGACCGCCGGTCGGCCGTCTGATCCCGTCGGTTCCGAGTCCGCCGGGGCCGGCTCCCGGCCCGGTCGATCGCGCTGGTGGCTGGCCGCCCCGGTGGCGGTGGTGGCCGCGGTGGCAGTGGCCTTCGTCGTCCTCGATCAGGCCGACGGCGCCGACGACATCGCAGCCGAGCCCGTGGCCGTCAACACGGTGGCGGCCGAGCAACGAGATCTGATCGAGTTCGACGAACTCGACGGCACGCTCAGCTACGCCGACACCCCGACCGTCCTGGCCCGCACCTCGGGCACCGTCACCGCGGTGACCGACGACGGCGAGATCCTGACCCGGGGCGACGTCGGCTTCGAGGTCGATGCCCGCCCCGTGCCCGTGTTCTACGGCACCACGCCCCTGTACCGGGAGCTGGTCGAGGGCACCGAGGGGACCGACGTGCTCCTGCTGGAGCAGAACCTGGCCTCCCTCGGCTACCACGCCGACACCGACGAGACCGACGTCGACGGCGCCGAGGTCGACACCGGCTTCACGGTCGACGGCGTGTTCGACGCCGCCACCACCGACGCCGTACGTCGGTGGCAGGCCGATCTGGGGGTGGCCGAGACGGGTGTCGTCGCCCCCCGCGACGTGATCGTGGTCGATGGTCCTTCGCTGGTCTCCTCGGTCCAGGTCGAGGTCGGTGCGCTCGTCCAGGAGGCCTCGCCCCTGTTCGACCTGTCGATCACGGCCACCGAGGAGTCGTTCCACACGGCGCAGCCGGGCGAGATCGAACTCCAGGTCACCGATGGCACCATCGCCGACGGCGACGTGCTCTACGTGGTCGACGACCGCCCGGTGACCGCCGTGGTCGTCGACCCCGACGGCACGCTCGGCGACGACCTGGGTGGCGTGATCGGTCTGGCCGCCGGCCTCGATCGGACGCTGTCGGACGGGGTCGAGGAGGGCGCCGACGTCGAGGCCCTGGAGACCATGTTGTTGGCCCTCGGCTACGACGCCGACGGCGACCTCGACGTGGACGGAGACTTCGACGACGACACGGCCGACGCCGTCACCGAATGGCAGGAGGACCTCCAGGATGTGTGGCCCGACGTCGAGGTCGACGGCACCGTCGACGGCGACGACCTGGTGTTCGTGGTGGCGGGGACGACGGTCGACACCGTGACCCTCGACTCCGACGAGGCCCTGGCCTCGGGCGCCGAGCTGTTCGCCACCGGCCGGACCGACACCAGCCGCATCGTGTCGACCACGATCCCGGCCTCCGACCCGGACGCCCTGATCGAGGGTCAGGAGGTGGAGATCCGATTCCCCGACGGGACCACGGGCTCCGGGGTGGTGGCCGATGTGGCAACCGCCTCGGTCCGCAGCCAGAGCGACCCCACGGCCGACCCCGAGCTGCCGGTGGAGATCGAGGTGGCCGAGGTACCGCCGTCGGCCGCCGCCTTCACTGAGCTCGACGTCGAGGTCCTTCTGGTCGACCAGATCGTCTCCGGGGCCACCGTCGTCCCGGTGAGCGCACTGGTGGTGGCCCAGGACGGCTACGCCGTCGAGGTGGTGGCCGACGGTCAGGCCCGGTTCGTGGCGGTGGAGCCCGGCATGTTCGCCGACGGCTTCGTCGAGGTGACCGGGATCGAGCCCGGCACCGTGGTGGTGGTCCCGTGACCGCCGTCAGCCCGGAGCGGGCCCTGCCCGCCGCCCCGCCGACCCGGCCTCGGCCGGCCCTCGAACTGCGCCACGTGGTGAAGGAGTATCCGAGCGAACCGCCGGTCCGGGCCCTGGACGACGTGTCGCTGCGGATCGACCACGGCGAGCTGGTGGCCGTGGTCGGCCCGTCCGGCAGTGGCAAGTCGACCCTGCTCAACGTGATGGGCACCCTGGACCGTCCGACGTCGGGCGTGGTCGCCATCGACGGGACCGACACCGCCGAGCTGAGCGATCGGGCCGTGGCCGGGGTCCGGGCCCGCAAGATCGGGTTCGTGTTCCAGCAGTTCTTCCTGCTGCCCGGGATGACGGCGGTCGACAACGTGGCCAACGGCCTGCTGTACCAGGGCGTCCCGCCCCGGGAGCGGCAGCGGCGGGCGATCCAGGCCCTCGACCGGGTCGGGCTCGGCCACCGGATCGGCCACGACGCCATCAAGCTGTCGGGCGGCGAACGCCAGCGGGTGGCCGTGGCCCGGGCCCTGGTCCATCAGCCCGCCTTCGTCCTGGCCGACGAGCCCACCGGCAACCTCGACTCCAAGACGACCGAGGCCGTCATGACCCTGCTCCGGGACCTCCACGCCGACGGCGCCACCATCGTGGTCATCACCCACGACGGCGCCATCGCCGATGCTCTGCCCCGCCGGGTGTCGGTGCTCGACGGTCGCATCGTGGCCGACTCGGGCGCCGACTCGGTCGTCGTGGCCCCGGGGGGTGATCGGCCATGAGCGCCGGGAGCCGGCTCCGGACCGGCGACGTGATCCGGGTCGGGGCCTCGGGCCTGCGAGCCCGCAAGCTGCGGACGGCCCTGTCGGCCCTCGGGGTGTCGATCGGCATCGCCGCCCTCGTCGGGGTCCTCGGGCTCAGCGAGTCGTCGAAGTCGGCCCTGCTCGACGAGATCGCCGAGCTGGGCACCAACCTGCTGACCATCGAGGCCGGTACCGGCTTCGGGGCGGGCGACAGCGAACTGCCGGCCACGGCCGCCGGTTCGGTGGCCCGGGTCCCGACCGTGACCGAGGCGTCGGCGGTGTGGGACGTCGACGCCGACGTCTACCGGTCGGACTTCATCGACGAGGGCGAGACCGGCGGGATCCAGGTCGTGGCGGCCGACGCCGGCCTCCTCGACACACTCAACGGGACCCTGGCCGAGGGGCGGTTCCTGGACGGCGCCACCAGCGTCTATCCGGCCGCCGTGCTGGGCAGCGTCTCGGCCGAGCGGCTGGGGATCCGCAGCCTCGACGAACCGACCTACGTCGTCATCGGCGACCAGGTGGTGGAGGTGGTGGGGATCCTGGACGAGTTCACCCTGGCCGCCGACCTCGACCGCTCGGTCATGATCGGCCATGAGGCCGCCGTCACCTACTACGACGCCGACGATGCTCCGGCCGTGATCTACACCCGGGTGGCCGATGGGGCGGTGGAGGCGACCCGAGACGTGCTCCCGGCGACCGCCGACCCCGAGAGCCCGGAGGAGGTCACCGTCAGCCGACCGTCGGACGCCCTGGAGGCTCAGGCCGCGGCCGACGACACGCTGACCACCCTCTTTCTGGGGCTGGGGGCGGTGGCGCTGCTGGTCGGCGGGATCGGCATCGCCAACGTCATGGTCATCGCCGTCATCGAGCGGCGGGGTGAGATCGGGCTCCGACGGGCCTTGGGAGCGACCCGGGCCCACATCCGGCGTCAGTTCCTTACCGAGGCCGTGATCCTGTCGGTGCTGGGCGGGGTGGCCGGCGTCGCCATCGGGGTGGCGGCGACCTACGTGTACGCCACCAGCCAGGGGTGGCGGGTCATCGTGCCGACCGAGGCCGCCGTGGGGGGCCTGGCCGCGGCCGTGGTGATCGGCGCCGTGGCCGGGCTGTACCCGGCCATGCGGGCCGCTCGTCTGGCCCCGACCGACGCCCTCCGGTCCTGACCTGCCGGCCCGGACTCGGGCCCGACCCGGGGCTCCCTCCCGGCTCCGGGTCGGCTCCGGGTCGGCTCTGTCGTGGCCGTGTCGCACCAACCTGTCGCCGGTGCGGCACGGCCACCCCGATCGCGTCACCGATCGCATCACCGGGCGTGTCCGACGGCGGCGCCCGCCGGCCCCCTCGCTCCGGAGGCGCCGGCGGTTGTAGCGTCGGAGGGTGCCTGCCTTCCAGCCCACCGCCGACCAGTTCCGAGCCTTCCGCGACGATCCGCACGAGGGGCCGATCGCCCAGGTCAACCTCCTGAAGTTCCGGGTCAAGGCCGAGTACGGGCCGGACGATCCCGAGCACGGCGCCGACGAGCCGGGCTCGGTGGCCTACGGGCGCTATGTCGACGCCTTCAGGGTGGCGGCGGCCGACGTCGGCGGCCAGTGCCTGCTCTACGCCGAGGGCGAGCGGTACTTCATCGGCCAGGGCGATTGGGACGCCGTGCTCGTCATGCACTTCCCCAGCCGGGCGGCCTTCATCGCCACCCTCAACCATCCCGCCTACGACGACATGCACCGGCACCGGACGGCCGGTCTGCTCTGTCAGGACCTGCTGACCACCCGCCCGGTCGTCGGTCCCGACCCCGACTGACGGGACCCCACGAGGCCGCCGCGATCCGGGGGGGCGATCCGCCCCACCCCGACGCTGTGGTGCGGGGCGTCGCCCAACTACCGCCGAGACGGCCACCCCGTCGTTAGCAACCGGTTCGGGGCCGGTGGGCTGATGGCCGGAGGCCGGGCGAATCGGTCAGTGGCTCCGGATCAGGCGTCCCGGGCGTGCGCCGGTGTCCAGGTCGGCGCCGATCACGGGCGTCCCGGCCACGATCGTGGCGTCGTAGCCCCGCGCATCCTGGACCAGACGGGCGCCCGCGGTCGGCAGGTCGTGGGTCATGCGGGGTGGGGCGACATCGAGGGCATCGATGTCGATGATGTTCAGGTCGGCCCGGCGTCCCGGTTCGATCACGCCGCGATCGTCGAACCCGAAGGCGGCGGCTGCCGCGCCCGTCAGTTTGTGGACCACCAGTTCGAGCGGCAGCCGGTCGCCCCGCTCCCGGTCGCGGGTCCAGTAGGAGAGGGTGGTCGTGGTGGCGCTGGCGTCGCAGATGACCGAGCAGTGGGCTCCGGCGTCGCCGAGGCCGGGGATGGCGGCGTCGAAGAGCAGCATCTCCCGGGCGAAGTCGAGGTTGCCCTCGGCGTAGTTGCCGGATGCGAACAGGCAGGCGCCTGTGCCCTCCCCCGACAGGTAGTGGTCGTAGATGACCTCCTCCGGGCGCCGCCCCGACCGCTCCGCCCGGGCCGCCACCGACGTGTCGGCGGCGGGCTCGTAGTCGATGCGGTCGACGATCGGGAACAGCAGGGGCAGCTGAGGGGCGAAGCGTTCGTGGTTGTCGGCCGCCTCGTCGAGGATGGCCCGGCGAACGTCGGGCTCGCGCATCCGGGCCACCCGCTCGTCGAACGGGAGATCACGGATCGTCTTGTAGGTGGGGCAGCTGGAGAACCGGTGGCGCGAGCTCTGGAGACCGATGACGGCCCCCGTCGGGCGGGCCAGCACCTGGGGATGCACCCGCACGCCGTCGGCGATGGCCGCCTCGGTCAGCTCCAGGAGGCTGCGCCAGCCCTGAGGGTGATTGGTCGTCTGCTTGAGTGAGTAGGTGATCGGCGCCCCGGTACGACGACCGGCGTCGAGGACCATGGCCAGCTCGTCGATGGCGTCGGGGTAGCGGTTGAACTCGGGGGCGATCTGGAGGATCCCGTGTCCGGCTTCGGCGATGGCGTCGGCCAGCGCCAGCAGTTCGTCGGCGTCGGCGAAGCGACTGGGCGCGGCCCGTCCGTCCCGGGTGGTCTGGCCGACGAGGCGGGTGCTGGCGATACCCACGGCGCCGGCGGCGAGGCCGTCGGCGGCGAGGCCGCGCATGCGGTCGAGCTCGGCCGCGGTGGCCGGCGATCCGTCCAACGCCCGCTCCAGGCCCATCGCCTCGACCCGCAGGCACGAGTGGGGGATGAGCCCGGCCACGTCCATGTCCCAGGCCCGACCCTCGAGGACCGCCAGGTACTCGGGGTAGGTCTCCCACGTCCACGGCAGCCCGGCCTCCAGCACGGCCCGCGGGATGTCCTCGACGCCCTCCATCAGGTCGATGACGAACTCGCGGTGCTCGGGGCGGCAGGGAGCGAAGCCGACCCCGCAGTTCCCCATCACGGTCGTGGTGATGCCGTGGCCCGAGTTCGGCTCCAGCCTCGACTCCCAGACCACGGCGCCGTCGAGGTGGGAATGGGTGTCGATGAAGCCGGGGGTGACCAGATGGCCGGCGGCGTCGATCTCCTCCGACCCGGCGGGGAGGGCTCCGGGCCCGTCGACGGCGTCGATACGGCCCGAGGAGACGGCGATGTCGGCGGGGCGGCCGGGTGCGCCCGTCCCGTCGTGGAGCAGGGCGTTGCGAATCACGAGGTCGGTCATGGTCTCGCTCCTCCGGTGTCGTACCAGGCGGGGTCCGGTACCGGTCGAGTACCGTCGCGGTCAATGCTGGTTGTATGGGCAACAACTGTTTCCACAACGGTAGCTGGTCGGCGTAGGCCGGTATGAGTGGCGACGGTCTCTCGTCGGTCGGTCTCGATCCGGACTGGGTCGGGCGCGTGGTGGCCGGAGGGGGTGCCGGGCCGCGCTCGGTCGAGTTCGTGGAGTTCGTCGGCACCGGGCAGATGAGCCGCCTGGCCCGTTACGCCCTCGAGTGGGCCGGGGACGCCGGACCCGCCACGGTGCTGGTCAAGGTCCCGTCGTCGGTGGCCACCACCCGGGCGATGGCCTTCAAGCGTGGCCCGTATCTTCGGGAGTGCACCTTCTACGCGTCGCTGGCGGCCGAACTCGACGTTGCGGTGCCGCGGACCTACGGCGTGCACTACGACGCCGACGGTCTCGACTTCGCCATCGTCCAGGAGGACGTGGCGACCCATCGGGCCGGCGATCAGCTGGCCGACACCGGAATCCCCGATCTCCGCGCCGCCCTGCACCAGGCGGCGGCGCTGCATGCCGGTTGCTGGCAGCGGATGGACGATCCGGTGTTCGCCGTCTACGGCGAGGACCTGGACGCCGAGGTGGCCCGGACCGAGCGCACGTTCCCGGCCATGGCCGAGGAGGTGGTGGGGCGGTGGGGCGACAATCTCGACCCGGCGGTCGTCGCCTTCGTCGACCGCCTCCTCCCGCTGATCGGGCCCTGGCGTCGGCGCCGCTCCCGGCCCGACACGTTGGCCCACGGCGACTTCCGGCCCGACAACCTGCTGTTCGGTCGGACCGATCCGGACCGTCCGGTGGTGGCCGTCGACTGGCAGCTGTCGACTGTCGGTCTGGCCACGCTCGACGTCGCCTTCCTGATCGGCGGCGCCCTGACCAAAGAGGCCCGCCGGGCCCACGAACCCGAGTTGCTGGACGGCTACCGCCGGGCGTTGGCCACCCGAGGCGTCGATCTGGATCCGACGTCGCTGCGTCACGACTACGCCATCGCCACCGTCCAGGGTGTCGTGGTGGCCATCGGGGCCGGGGCCATGGTGGATCGGACCGAGCGGGGGGAACGCCTGTTGAGCACGATGCTCAACCGTCACGGCCGACATGCCCTGGACTGGGACCCGCTGCGCCTGCTCGCCGGTGATGGGCCGGGCTGGAAGGAATGCTGATGCACCCCGACTCGACGACGGCCCTGTTCGACGGGATGGAGATCCTGGAGTTCTCCACCCCGGGCGCGGCGACCCCGTGCGCCAGGGCGGCCGCCACCGCCGGCCGGTTAGCGTCGCAGCTGGGCGCCACCGTCTGGACCGACGGGGCGCCGGCAGTGGGCCCCGATCGGGCGTTCTCGCTCGGCAAGTCGGTGGCCTCCGAGGAGATGCTGGCCGACCCGGCCGAGTGGGGCGCCGCGCCGGGTCGGGTGTTGCTGGCGGCCGACGTCCCCGAGGGGGGCGCCCTGCCCCTGCCGGTCGACGGCATCAACCTGGTTCGGGTCACGGCGGCCCCGTGGGAGACCGAGGCCACCCTGTTCGCCGCCTCCGGTCTGGCCGACCTCTTCGGTGATCCGGCCGGTGCCCCGCTCGTCCCCTCGGGGGAGTGGGCCGCCGGCACCGTGGCCTACGCCGTGGTCGGCGCACTGGCTTCGGCCCAGGCCCTGGCCGCGGCCGGACAGACCGACGTCGTCACCGTCGACTGCATCGACGCCCTCCGATGGGTCAACTGGAAGGCGCCGGCCATGGCCTGGGCCGGGGCCCCGATCACCCGGGAGGGCCCGGAGGCCGACTGGCCGGTGGTGGCCTGCGCCGACGGGTTCGCCGCCTTCGTCGCCACCCCCCGCGACTGGAAGCGGCTGGTCGAGATGGTGGGCGACCCTCGTCTGGCCGACGAGCGCTTCGCCCGCCACCAGGACCGCGCCGCCCACCGGGCCGAGTACCGGGCGATCCTGGCCGAGTGGGCCGCAGGCAGGACCAGGGCGGAACTCGACGACCTGTTCCATCGCCACGCCATCCCCGGTGCCTCGGTGGTGGCGCCGCCCGAGTTGGAGACCGACCCCACCCTGGTGCACCGAAAGGTGTTCACCACCCGGCCGGTGGAGGGCGTCGAGGTGCCGGTGCAGGCGGCGCCGATCCGGGTTCGGGCCGAGCGGCCGGATCACCGGCCGAGCCCGACCGGGCCCGGCGATGGCGATGGCGATCCCGATGGCGTCGGGGGCCACCGGGCCCTCCCCCTCCGTGGGGTGCGGATCCTCGATCTCGGGGTGCTGACCGCCGGTGCGGGGACGTCGAGCCTGCTGGCCGACCTGGGGGCGGAGGTCGTCAAGATCGAGTCGGTGGCCCGGCCCGACATGTTCCGCTTCTGGGCCGGGAGCGACGACTCGCCGCTGTTCCACTTCAGTAACCGTTCCAAGCTGGGCGTCGATCTGAACCTCAAGGAGCCGGATGGGCGGCAGGCCTTCCTCGACCTGGTGGCGGGGGCCGATGCCGTGATCGAGAACTTCCGCCGCGGGGTGCTGGAACGGCTCGACCTCGGGTTCGACACCCTGCGCTCGGCCAACCCCCGCATCGTTCTCGGTTCGGTGTCGGGTCAGGGTCTCCACGGGCCCAGGGCCGATCACACGACCTTCGGTTCCACCCTGGAGGCGCTGTCGGGCTTCTCGGCCCTGACCGTCGGAGCCGACGGTGTGCCGACCATCTCGGGCGCCAACCTCAACTTCCCCGATCAGACCGTCTGCCTCTTCGCCGGGGCCGTGATCGCAGCCGCCATCACCAGGAGCCGGACCGAGGGGACCGCCTTCCACCTCGACATCTCCCAGCGCGACGTGGCCGTCCACGCCTGCGGTCCCGTGATCGAACAGACGGCTCGGGGCGTCCGGCCGACGGCGTGGACCACCCGGCCCGACCCGTCGGGCCGATGGCTCACCACCGGGGCCGACGGCACGACCGAGGTGGAGGTGCTCGACGGTGCCGGGGTGCTCGAAGCCTGCCTACGCGACGGGTCCAACGCCATAGTCCGCGCCCCCGACGGTGCGCTCGTCAAAGGGTTCCCCTTCACCTTCGCCGACCGGGCGATGACGATCCGGGGCCCGGCCCCCGGGATCGGCGAGCACAACGACCTCGTGGTCGGAAAGGACCAGTCATGACGATCCCCGACGCCGCCATCCCCGACGCCGGCTCCGCCCCAGCCCTCGACCTGACCTTCGGTGGGTCGTTGCGGCTGCCGGTGATCGCGGCGCCGATGTTCCTGGTCTCGTCACCCCGGATGACCCTGGAGTCGTGCCGGGCCGGGATCATGGGGAGTTTCCCGGCCCACTCGACCCGCACCCGCGAGGTCTTCGACGAGTGGCTCGACGAGATCGACGAGGGCATGGCGGCCATGGTCGGGGCCGGCGGGAACCCGGCCCCCTACGCCGTCAACCTGGTGGTACACCCGTCGAACGCCCGATACGAGGGCGACCTGGAGCTGTGCAAGCAGCGCCGGGTCGCCGTCGTGCTCACCTCCAAGGGGGCGCCGGAGGAGGCGTTCCGGGAGATCCACGACTGGGGTGGGATCGCCTTCCACGACGTTGCGTCACCCCGCCACGCCGAGAAGGCCCTGGAGGCGGGGGCCGACGGCCTGATCGCCGTCTGCGGGGGAGCGGGCGGACACACCGGCACCATCAATCCGTTCGCCCTCGTCAGCGAGATCCGGGCCATGACCGACGCCCCCGTGATCGTGGCCGGGGGCATCAACCACGGGCGTTCGATCCTGGCCGCCCAGGCCGTCGGCGGTGATCTGGCCTACATCGGCACCCACCTGATCGCGGCGGAGGAGTCGCAGGCCCCCGACGACTATCGGGCGCACCTGTACCGCGCCGCGTCGAAGGACATCTTCCTGTCGGCCGCCCTCGACGGCGCCCCGGCCAACTGGCTGGTGCCCAGCCTGGTCGAGGCCGGTATCGACGTCGACGAGCTGGCCTACACCCGTCCTGGCGAGGTGGAGACGATCGACCGGAGCAAGGCCCGCAAGCGGTACAACGGCGTGTGGTCGGCCGGGCACGGTGTGGGCGCCATCAGCGAGACCCGCCCTGTGGCCGCCATCGTCGAGGAGCTGGCGGCTGAGTACGAGGCGGCCAAGCGAGAACTCGACGTCAAGCTCGGCCGCTGACCGGGCCCGGCGAGTGCCGCGCCCGGTCAGGGACGGGCTCAGCCTTCGGCCAGTGAGCTCGGGTCGAGGAAGAGCTGATCGTCGGGCCCTGCGGTCCACGTATTGGCCTGGATCGCCTGGATCCAGGGAACGATCTCGGCGGGGACGACGTTGCGGAACTTCGAACCCTCCTCCTCGGCGATGTCGACCAGGGCGTCGATCAGGCCCTGGGGGTCGAGCTGGTTGTCGAGGCCCCCTCCTTCGGCGAAGGCGCTGAACACCGCGGGGTTGACCGTTGAGCTGGTGGCCGGATCGAACCACCGGAACATCGTCTCAGCGCCCCGGTCGTTGAACCCGGTGCCGTAGACGCCCGGGTTGACGGTGCAGACCTCCACGCCGGTACCGGTCAACTCCGCCTTGAGGCCCTCGGTGATGCCCTCCAGGGCGTGCTTGGTCGCGGTGTAGATGGCGACGAACGGGACCGTGATCAGGCCGCCCATCGACGTCACGTTGATGATTTTGCCGGACCCTCGCTCCACCATCTGCGGGGCGAAGCCCTGGATCATCGCCAGGGTCCCGAAGACGTTGGTCTCGAAGTTGCGGCGGACGCGGTCCATGGGGATCTCGGCCACGGGGCCGGCCTCCATCAGCCCGGCGTTGTTGATCAGCACGTCGACCTCGTTGGCGAAGGCGGCCTGCCGGTCGCCTTCGTCGGTGATGTCGAGCACCGTGACGTTGAGTTCGACGCCGGCATCGGCGGCTGCCGCCATCAGCTCGGTGGCCTGGGGGCCGATCTGCACCCCGGCGATGACGGTGTGGCCGCGACGGGCCAGTTCGAGGGCGGCGCCCTTGCCGAAACCGCTGGCTGCACCGGTGATGAGAATTCGCTTGGACATGTTCGGGCCTTTCGGGGTTGGTTGGAGATCCAGGAAGTGGACGGTCGGCTCAGACGGGATAGCTGACGCCGGTGAGCCCTTCGGAGGCGGTCCAGAGGCGCAGCTGGAGTTCGGCATCGTGGGACCGGTCACTCGATTCGACAACGACCGGGTGGCCTCTCGTCTCCATGAATCCGTCGGGCCCGTAGTACTGGCCGCCTGTCGCCGCCGGGTCCGTCGCCGCCCGGAGGGTGGGGAGGGCCCCCATCGCCGCGCTCTGCGCCATCCAGGTCAGCAGGGGGGAGAGCACACCGGCACCGGGGATGTGGCGACCGAGGTCGGTGTCGGAGCCGCCGGGGTGGGCGGCCAGGGCCGAGGTCTTGGCGCCCGTGGCCGACAACCGGCGCTGCAGCTCGTAGGTGAACAGCAGGTTGGCCAGCTTGGAGCGACCGTAGGCGGCGACCCGGTTGTAGCCCTGCTCGGCGTTGAGGTCGTCGAGGTCGATCTTCGAGCGGATGCGATGGCCGACGCTGCTCACCGTGACGATGCGCGAGCCGTCCACCTCCAGAAGCCGGTCCAGGAGAAGGCCGGTCCAGGCGAAGTGGCCGAGGTGGTTTGTGCCGAACTGCATCTCGAACCCGTCGGCGGTCTGCTGGCGAGGGGTGTACATGACCCCGGCGTTGTTGATCAGCAGGTCGATCCGGTCGAGGTTCGATCGGAGCTCGGCGGCTGAGGTTCGGACCGAGTCGAGCGAGGCCAGGTCGAGCTGTTGGACCTTCAGCTCGGCCGCCGGGTGACCGGCGAGGATGTCGGCGGCGGCCGCCTCGCCCCGATCGACGCTGCGCACGGCCAACACGACCGACGCACCGGCGCCAGCGAGCTCGCGGGCGGTCTCCAGACCGAGCCCCGAGTTGGCCCCGGTCACGACGGCGACACGCCCGGACTGGTCGGGAATCTTCTGTACTGTCCACGCGGCGTTGCTCATGACCAAGGACCGTCCCTCTGATCGATGACGAAGGTGCTCTGCGGACGACTCTACGGTGGGCGCCGACCTCGCCTTGTCGCGGATCAGGCCAACTCAGTGGCAGGTCCGGCCAGTCTGTCGCTCAAGCTTGAGGAGGAGGCGAGGAGGTCCCGAGACCGCAGACGACTGTCGACGGCGAGGCTCTGCGGACTGCTCGGCATCGACTCCACGGTTCCGCCTCTCTGCTCACAGTCAGCTCAGGGTTGGGGCCCGTGCGCCTCACCCAGGTGAATCCGCCCATTGCTGACACTCTCGCCTGCCCGGGGGGTCCGACGGGGTGTCGGCCCCCCCGGGCGGAACCGCTAGGGCCTCGCACAGCCTTGGGTGCTACTCATATGTGCCGGTGAGCGAGATCTCATACGCCATCCGGAACAGGTGGCCGTCGTTGTCGCGCACGGCCGAGTGGACGTTGAGGAGGACGTGCCGTCTCGGGTGCCAAGGTGTGTCCAGCCAGTAGGCGTCCACTGCGTAGCCGGCGTTGTTGGCGACGTTGTCGTTGCCGATGGCGGCGAGCGACACCGATGGCGCCCAGTGCCTGGCCCGGAAGTCCTTGCCGTCCGGAATCGACGGGATGACGATGGAGGCTTTGAGCGTCAGCCTTCGCCAGTCACTTCCGTTGCCCTTCAGATGCGGCACCATGATGCCCGTCAGCACGTAGTGGTAGCGGTCGTCGGCGGCTTGGACGCGGGTCCAATGCGGCGTAACGATGTTGTTCGGGGAGAGGTGGACGATTTCGTCGTAGGCCATTGTGCGTCTCCTTCTACGAGTTGGTAGTGATGCGGCCGATGAGGTGGATGCGGTAGTTGAATCGCAGGAGGGTCCCGTCGGAATCCCGGACGGCGACCTTCGTGCGCAGGTTGATGTGGTCGACGGCTTCGTTGCGATCGAAGTCGAGGGCGAAGGCATCGACGGCCCACCCTTCGTGCACCGATCGGTTCCTGTTGCCGACGGCGGCAAGCGCCACTTTGGGCGCCCAATGTTTGATACGGAGGCCCTCACCGAAGCGAAGCCCGGAGATCGGAATCGGGAGCCAGAACCACGTTCGCCGCCAGTCGGCGCCCGTACCCCCGAGGTGGGCGACGACGGTTCCCGTGAGGGTGAACATCGCCTCGCCGCCGGCCATCTCTGCCCGTAGCCAGTGCGGAGTGGCCACCGACGACATCGTGGTTGGCACGTGGGCCAGCGACCGCACCAGCGGTGACTGCCTCGCAATCTCCTCGATGCGGAGCCCGTGGTTCCCGCGCGTCTCCGGCCGACTGCCCCGACAGCCGCCGTTGGTGTGGACGCCGCGCAGCAGTCCATCAGTGCCGAGAACGCCCGAGCCGGACGAGCCTCCCTGCGTGTCGAGGCTGTTGTACTGGAAGTAGTCGTTGTTTCCTCCCAACCCCGAGCCCGTCATCGGTCCGGCTTCGACGCGCTTCGGTAGACCGGAGGGGTGTTGTATGACGCAGAGCATTTCCCCCCGACGCGCATCGATCGCCGACACGAGCGTTCGGCCGAACCGGCGTCCCGGACGTCCGGCCAGTCGGACGACGGCGACATCGAGCCCGTCTGGGCGGAACTCCACCAGCTCGGTGATGGCGTGGGCGACCCCCGTTCGGACGTTGCCCTCCGGATCGTGCTGGTAGTTGAAATCGACGTGCATGTTTGTCGCAACTTCTGACGGCCGGATCGTCTGCCCACTTGCGTCGCGGGGGAAGACCCAGCGTCCGCCTTGCTCGAAACAGTGGGCAGCTGTCATGAACAGGTCGTCTGTGATCAGCGTCCCGGTGCAGAATCGGGCCCCTGCGACGTTCCCGGGGTCGGCGTAGTGTTGGGCGAGGTCGCTGTCCCACTGCACGCAGCCCACCGGTGCCTGGTGTTCGGCCACGAACGCCTTGGAGACACCCAGGCTTCCGTCGTAGGCCTCGACTCGCTGGGAGTCGTCAGCATCGCCACATATTGACTCGGGCTCGAGATCCGCTGGCGGATTGACATCGCCGCTCGGCATACCCTCCTCCCCGGGCAGATGCCGCCTTGCCGGCTCAGGCGGGTCGGGCCGGCGGGGTGCAGTGGGTATTGGGCCGCTGGTTCCCTGCGTCCAGAGTCGTGCGTCCTTGGGTGCCTGCCCGCCGTAGTGCAGGCGCGACGCATCGAGCGTTTCCATGTGCTTCCTCCTCCTCGCCGACGTGTCTCGCCGACGTTCTGTCTGCTGCTCCGGTGGTGCGTTGTCTCACTGAGGGCTCGGAGCGCTTTGTGTGTTCGGGAGGATCACCAGCCGGAACTGGTGATACAGCAAAGGCCAATCGTCGAGTCGCCGGTATCGCGTGGAACGCTCGATCAGTGCCGATCGAGATCAGCGGCCGGAGGTGTCGACCGCTTTGATGTTTCCTGCGCCGTGGACCAGGAACGTCGCCGCAACCAAACGCTGCAATGGGTCGCCGCTTGTTCGGAGGTCGGCGAGCGCATCCTCCACGGATGCGCCATCGGCGAAGGCGCGGTGGAGCGCAACCATGCGCTCGGCGCTGACGGCATCGGGTATAACGAGAGAGCTCGCCACGACGGCGACGGCGCCGAGGCTGAGTAGCGCGCCAGGGAGGGTCGACGTGCCGCTTGCTCGATGGATCGGTCGAGCGATCTCGCAGGCCGATAACACCACTACGGGTGGGATCCTCTGCAGCTGGACAAAGTCGTTGAAGACAAGCGGTCCGTTGCGAAGGAGGAGCGCCGAGAACAGGGGTGCATCATGGCGAATCCGACCGTGAGAGGCGATGTGGACGAGGTCGGCATCGAGATTGGTCAACACCCGCTCGGCCGAGGAGTCACCTGCGGTCAGTACCACCCGGCGCGGATAGACCGACCCCGCCGAACGTACCTCCTCGTCAGCGCGGGGCAACCCCGGGCCGGCGACGAACAAGGCTTGTGGCCGCCCGATCGGGGAGTGATTGGCGTGAGCCGAGGTGTGGGTGGCGAGCGACGGGGCGCATGTGAACCGACGTCCGGCAAGGCTTGGAAGCAAGCCGAAGGGCAGAGGAAGGAGCGTCTTGGACGGAACGACCACGAGCGGCTCGTCGTCTGCCCGTACCGCTGGTGGCACCACGATCTGGTCAAGCGAGTTCAGCGCCTCCCGCAGCGGTCCCAACGTGTTCGATCGCCACCAGCAGGATCGGGCAAGGGACCTGATCGAAGACACCTTGTGGCCCAGAACATCCACGGACCCGAGGTCGTGCTTCCGGAGTCGCCCCTTCCGAGCGGTGACCGCGAGCAGGCGCCCATCGACCTCGGCGAACTCCAGCAGGTGGCGACCGTCCAGACTGCGAATGTCGGCTCGAACGTCGGCCGATCTATTGGTGCGAGTCGTCCGAGACGGCCCGGCGGTTCGCAGCGCTCTGGCGGCCCGATCCTCCGCATCGGCCAGCTCCTGGGTGGCTGCGGCGAGTTCGTCGGCGGAGGCCTCATCGTCGAGGGAAAGGGCCAGCCGGTGGGAGGCACGGCGGGCGGTGGTGAGGGCGTCTTGCACGCGGTGATCACCGGCCGTACCGGGGCGCTCCGGGGGAGTCGTGCGGTAGGTGGCCTCCATCCACCAGAGGAGTTGGATGGGCCGGGCTGTACCCGCCAGTGTCGCTCGCAGACCGTCGGTACCTATTTGGGTCTGACGAATCCCGGCTGTCGTCGTCTCCAGCCACTGCACCGTTCGTCGCATGGCGTGGGCGGCCGCCATCGCTCGACCTAGCGCCCGGGCAGCCCGGTCGGGGCGCCCGTCGGTGAGTTCGACCAGCCCGAGCAGATGCCAGACGCTGCTCCGCTCTTCAACCCCTAGCCGCCGGTCTGTTCGTAGCTCGGCGGCGATCGCTCGGGCCTCACGCAGGTCGCCACCGTCGATTGCGAGCCTGATCTGAACCAGCTGGGCCCGCTGACGATGGCGTACGAGGCCATTGGCTCCCAGTGCGTTGACGGCGCTGTCGATGATCGACTTGAGCTCGGCTCGCTCGGACGGTGTCCGCTTCTCAGTGAGGTCAAGGCTGAGGTGTGCTTCGACCAGCATCGACTCGTAGGCCGCGCGCCACGCCGAACGGGCCGCCGATTCACTGAGCGACAAGCCCTGCTCGATTGACGCGACCGCATCAGCCGCTTTCCCGGCGGCGAGTGCAGCACGACCACCTGCGACGTAGGCATGGGCGGCGTCCTGTCGTGCCCCCGTCCGCTCAAAGTGCGCTGCCGCGGCCATACTCTCCCGCTCGGCGTCTTCGGTCAGACCGGCGGCGAGGAGAGCCTCTGCCAGATCGGCTGACGCTGCGTACGGGCTTGCGCCTGCTCGGAGGGCGGCGGAGCGATGGGCGTCGAGATGGGCCACGGCGTCGGCAAGCAGCCCTCGACAGAGCGCCAGGTAGCCCAGGTTGTGGGCAACGGGGAGGTAGTCCTGGCTACGGCCGGTGTCCTGGAGGATCGTCGATGCTCGCTTCAGGCTCTGATGGGCATCGTCGTAGGCGGCACGCTCGATCATGAGCAGCGAACGGTTGGAGAGGATCCTGGCCTCCTCGATCAGGAGCCCTTGGGCCCGGCATTGTTCGAGGGCGACGGCGTACAAGGAATCGGCCTTGGCGAGATCACCTGCCTGGTGGACGACGTTGGCTCGCTGCACGGCCAATCGAGCTGAGGCCGGTCCGGCGACGAGGTCACCCGCTTGTTCGAGGTCGGCCAGAGCGTCTTCGATCCGCCCCGCCATAGCATGGAGGCCGGCCCGGCTCATCAGGGCCACACCCTCCGCCTCGGCCGCATCCGCCCGCTGGGCTGACCGGATCGCCTCCTCGAACAAGGAAGAGGCGAGCTCGAAATCGCCCATCGATCGAGCGGCTATGGCGGCCGCCCGTAGCGCGATGCTCTGAACCTCGGGCTCGGTGACCGCGGCACCAGCCAGCGTTCTGGCTCGGACCAGGGTTGCCGCCGCCTCGACGTCGGCGGAGGCGACGAGCGCCTGGGCCTCTTCCCTTAGAGGCCGATCCACGGCGAGCGATAGGTGGTGGCGTCGGCGCCGACGATCTCCAGACGCACGGTTGATGTCGAACGAATCGGACCGAACACCAGCGGCCACGACTTTGATGCGCTCTTGATCGGTGAGCCGTCGGCCGACAGCAGTCGTCCCGAAGTCGGTAGCGGGCCGTCCGTTACAAGGACAACCACCTCGACGGCGTCGCCGCCCGCCTGCTCCACGTCGAGGATCACCTGCGTCGGGCCGGCTGCCAGGACGACCTGGAACGTCTGTGCCGACGGGTCGTTGCGCATCACCACGTCAGAGGATCTCGAGTCCGCAACCAGCTGGGCCAGCTCGCTGTCGATGTCGTGAAGACTGAGAGCGGACTCGGCCAGCTGGCGGCGAGCGGGCGTCGCCTCGGCCAAGACTTCGGCGGCGAGAGCCTCGAGAACGTCGTCCTCGATGTCATCAGGATCGTGCATCACTCGACCTCCACGAGACCGACTACTTCGCTCCGGAGTTGAGCCAGGCATCGCTGGCGAATGGGTCCGACGCTGCCGACGGGCATCGACAGGATCATGCACACTTCGGCGTAGCTCCGGTTCTCGACGAGGAGCAGCCGGAGCAGCGTCCGACACCGTTCGCTGATACTGGCCAGCGCCGTTGCCACCGCCTCCCGCCTCTCGGCGTCGATGGCTGACTGCTCAACACTCTGCTGATCGGCCGCCGGATCCTCCATCAAGGGGTCGGTCGTTCGGCGTTTGGCAACTCGTAGCGCCTCGTTACGTGCGGTGGTCTTGAGCCAGCCGGCGATCGCATCAGGGTTACGTATTCGTTCGATATTCTCGGCTAAGCGCACCCACACCGCTTGGTGAACGTCATCGATATCATCGCTGGAAAGCCGGTGGCGAGCGGCTACCGCTACCACCATTGAAGAGAAGCGAGCGACGAGCTCTGGCCAGTGATGCCGCTCGCCGGCCTGTAGCCCCCGAAGAAGATCTCCCGCCGATAGTTCCCCCGGTTCCATGGGGAGATTCTGGCATTACTTGATGGCCCACGCCTCGCTGGCCCTGCCAACGCCTGCCACTACAACTAGCTGACGAACCCCCCGCTGTCGGCCGCGTCCTTGATGACCGCCTCTGCGGCCTGCACGACCGAGACGAACTCGGGATCCCCTGGCTGGGGATGCAGGTAGCGGTCGGCGACTGCACCGGCAACGCGCGGTGCCGCGAATGAGGTGCCGGTCCAGCGGGCGCATCCGCTTCCGTAGAAGATCGGCGGCGTATGGAAACCGACCTGCAGGAGACCGTTTGGGTAGGCACTGGCGACCTCGTAGCCGTAGCTGTTGGTCTCGGCACGGGTGTCCGGCTTCGCGTAGAGCTTGGTACCTGGCACTCGGTTACCGTGCAGGCCATTCCCGTTGGCATCAACGGCCCCGACCCGTATCAGCAGACCCGGGATCGTCCCTCGAACCGACTTGTCGAACGCGATATCTGCCGGGTAGTAGAGCTGGTCGGGCGGGTCGTCCTCCGCCTTGAGGCCAGCAGCCGCCACAACAACTTTGTTGCGCTCGAGCAGGTACTGGATGACTCGTCGCAGAGCGGGAAGGTCGGCGAAGCTGTCCGTCGGGACCGCTAGGGGGAAGACGACGATGTCGCAGTGATCGAGATCCTGCACATCCCTTGCCAGCTCAAAGCTGTCGGACGTCCGATTTCGCCCCGATCGGACCGTCTCGATATCGATCTTCGCCTCGGGGCATCGCTGCACCACGATCCCGGCCGCGAACGCGCCGTGGCCGTAGACGTCGTCTACGACCCCGTCCTCGGAGGGCATCTCGGCGTCGTGGGTGCCTTCGAGCGGGTCTCTGGCGAGGGCCCCGGCAATCAGAGGGTTGTAGGCGGCGACATCGTCGTCGATCCCAGTGTCGAAGAGGCCGACCGTGACGGTCTTCGTCGGCTTCCTGCTGGTCGACCAGACCCATTGATCCCGGTAGATCGTCTCGAGGACACGGTCGGGGATGACAGCTGGAATCGGACGGTTGTCTCCAAGGAACGAGATAGAACCAGGCTTGAACGGTATGCCGCCCTCGACCTCCTCCAAGCTCCGCAAGCCCCGATCCGGCTCCAGCCATCGGCCCGTCACCTCAGCCGCGAGCCCGAACTTCACCTTGAGTTCCGTGACCAGATGGACGAACGGTCCTTTCGCGTACTGAGCGGCGCGAGAGGTCCCCGGTCGATCGATCCATTGGACCATCGGTATGCGGAACCGGCCGATCACAGTCGTGCCAAGCAGGGTCAGCTCACTGGTCAGGTTTGACTTGTCACCTTCTATGACGTTCCTGAGGTACTCCATCAGCGCACGGAGTAAGGCGTCTGGGCTCCCGTCGTTGTCGAATGGGCGGCCGAGGTCGGCAACGATAATCTCGAGGTACTCACGTGAACCCGGGTAGTCCCGGTCTGCGGTGCTCTCCTCCCGATCGGCCTCCTCCGCGTCGGAGACATCTGCCACATCGGTTTCGTCGCGCTCTGCCCGGTCGGGCAGTTCCGCCCCGTTGTCGATTATCGCCCGGGGGAACTCTGGCTTTTCTGTCATCAGTTGTTCCTTTCCATCGCTTGTATGTACGCCACCCGAGGAACAGCTTGTTGCCTCTATTGATACAGCAACCCGGACGATGCCGGGTGGCCGGATCCGGAGGCCGATCGGTGTGAGCCCGGCCTCCCGCTCCGTTCGGTCCGAACGGGGGAATCTCGTCGGGAGGAGCTCGACGGTTTGTGGCGATTCGGATCTGAGCCGGGAGTGATGATCTGGCCCGGCTGGTGTCCTCCATGGTCGCGGCAGCGCACATCCGACTACCTCGCGGGCGGATCCGTCCTCGCTGGGCGCGCGGCCAACTCCGGTGAAGCCCGGGTATCTGTATCAGATGAGCTGCCGTCGTCTCCTCTTGGGCGAGAGAAGGGGTAGCAGCGATGAAGGGGTTTGCGCTCGAGATTCAGAACGGGCCCAAGGCGGGTCGAGTGATCGAACTGCCCGAAGGTTCGTTCCTCCTTGGACGAGGGCGGGAAGTAGATGTGGGGATCGTTCACGAGACGGTGAGCAAGGTGCATGCCGAACTAGTCGTCGGGCCAGATTCCGTGGTCGTAAGCGATCGGGCTTCAACCAACGGTACGTGGGTAAACGGTCAGAGGATCGCGCGAACGACCTCGCTGGAGCACCACGATGTGCTGGGGCTGGGCGAGATACTCCTTCGTTGTCGGCTGCCAGGGCCGGTGGTTGGTGGCAGCCGTCAGGACTTCAATTTCGGTGATGTCAACGGCCCGGTCCAAGCCGGCAGCGGTCGCCAACAGACGCCGGGTAGGGACGGGGTTTGGACCGAGGTCGCAGGTGACCAGTCAGTTCGGCATCGTGTTGGCGACGACATCGTCGCCGGTCGAGATCAACACATTGGCGATCGCTTCGGTGACGTGAACCTCGACCTCGATCTCGGATTGAACGAACCATTCGAGGGAAAGGGCTTAGGCGTCGTGATCATGTGGGTCGGACTCCTCGCAACGGTGGTGGGCTTCGCCATCTTCGCCTCGGCCGTCTTCGCGTTCTTTGGTGATGTTCAGGCCGGCTTCGCAGGCGAGGACCCATTTGCGGACGGTTCGGTGCCCTTCGATACGGAGGTCCTCGGGCTCCCCGCCCTGCCGTTGGGCTTCGGTCTTGCGATGTGTGGCGGAGTGCTGTGGGCGTTGGGGCGGGGACGGTCCATGGCCGCGAGGCGACGGGCACGGCGAGCACCCCACGTCCAGCGAAGATGAGAACGGAGATGAATCGTGGGTGACAGTTACAATTTTGGAGACGTAGCAGGCTCGGTCAACGCAGGTTCCGGGAGCCAACGGAAGGCCGGGCGGGACATGATCGAGGTACGGTCTCATACCGGATCAGCGTGGTCGACGTGGCTGCCCCTTCCCGTAGTCGAGGATCTCGAGCGACTAGCGTCGACCGTTGGGGAGCTACAGCTGACGGCAGTTGATCGAGACGAGGCGGACCGAGTGCTGGCCGACATCCGCGAGGTTCTGTCGCAGCGGCGGCCGCCGAATCGCTCTCGGGTCCTGGGAGCACTCGAGCAGCTGGGGGTATGGGTGAAGTCCGCAGGAGCCGTTGCAGCCGGCGGCGCAGCCCTTGGTCCGGTCGTCGCTCGGCTGACTCTCTGGGCGAGGTCGTTGGGCTAGTTCCTTGCCTTGAGGTGGCGGATAGCGTCGAACTCCGCAAGCGCCCCCGGCAGGAATCGAACCTGCGACGCACGGTTTAGGAACACTTCGCCCCTTCGGCATGTAGGTCCTGGTCAGAGGGCTGGCCTCGCCGCAGCCATTGATGCGCTGCTCACATTCTGCTCACGGCCACGGCCTCTTCGCCTGCGGACAGCCTGTGCGGTCCCGGTTGATACTGGACAGTGTGGCTCCGGTAGGTGGGTGACAGTTTTGGGACGGGTTCCGGTTCCTGGGCGACAGTGGCTCCGGTAGGTCTCTGACAGTTCTTTGGGGGGTCCACCACCTGGTTGGTGTCTCCTTCTTCGCTGTGGGCGTTCGCGTCTGTTGTTGCGGGGGAGGTCGCTTGTCGTGCTCGTGGAGTTGGGTCTGCTGGAACAGCGGTTGGCGGCGGTGAAGGAAGTGGTGGATGACGGGGCCACGGTGACGGATGTGGCCCGTCGCTATGGGGTGGCCCGTCAGACGGTGCATGAGTGGCTCCGGCGTTATGCCGCTCGGGGTCTGGCGGGTCTGGTCGATGGGTCGTCCAGGCCGTTGTCGTGTCCGCATCAGATGCCAGCGGAGACCGAGGCGTTGATTGTGGGTCTGCGGCGGGAGCACCCGGGGTGGGGTCCTCGCACGATCGGTCACCAGTTGGCCCGTCGCTGGGTGGATCCGGTTCCGGGTCGGTCGTCGATCTATCGGTGCCTGGTCCGTCACGGCCTGATCACGCCCCAGGCGAGGAAACGGAAGCGTTCTGACTACAAGCGGTGGGAACGGTCGAGGGCGATGGAGCTATGGCAGATGGACATCGTGGGCGGTGTCCGCCTGGTCGATGGCAGTGAGGCGAAGATCGTGTCCGGGATCGATGACCACTCGAGGTTTGTGGTGTCGGCTCGGGTGGTGCGCCGGGCCACAGCTCGACCGGTGACCGATGCGTTGGCTCATGCCATGCGGGCCCATGGGGTGCCCGAGCAGATCCTCACTGACAACGGCAAGGTCTTCACCAACCGTTTCGGCCCTGGGACTGGTGAGGTGCTCTTCGACCGTGTGTGCAGGGAAAACGGGATCAAGCACATCCTCACTGCTCCGCGGTCGCCGACCACCACCGGCAAGGTCGAGCGGTGGCACAAGACCCTGCGACGGGAGTTCCTCAACGGCAAGGTCTTCGACAGCGTGGACGATGCGCAGGCTCAGCTCGATGTATGGGTTGAGCACTACAACACCGAGCGACCGCATCAGAGCCTGGGGATGAAGCCCCCGATCGACCGGTTCCGCCTCGTCGTCGGTGAGCCGGTCGTCGAGGTCGAGACCGCTGCCGGTAACGGCATCGTCGAGGCGGTTCCTGGTCGGCCGGTAGCGACTCGTCTCGTTGCTCCTGGGGGTACGGTTAGCTTCGCTGGGGTCCGCTACCAGGCCGGGGTGTGGCTGGCTGGTGAGACCGTCGAGTTGACCTGTGATGGCGGGCTGGTTCATCTCCACCACCGGGGTGTGCTGATCGAGACCCATGCCCGTCGGCATCGACCCGATGACGAGGTCAAGAGCCTCCGGCGGCGCACCAAGGCCCAGGGGGTGGCCGCTGACCAGGCCCGCCACCCACCACCACAGAGGCCGTCGTCGACAGCGGCGTCGGTGACCCGCAAGGTCGACACCAACGGGAACGTGTGCTTCGCGGCGTTGACCTACCGGGCTGGGTCGGCCTATGCCCGCCGGCAGGTCCAAGTCGCCGTGATCGGTGACACCGTCGAGATCAGCATCGGGAACGAGCTCATCCGCTCCCACCCGGTCAAGCACGACCGGACCCGCGAGCACGGAGCACTGGCCAACCCCGGCGGCAGAGCCAACAGAATCAACGCTGCCTAACCCACGAACCGAGTGTCAGGTAGCTACCGGAGCCAATCTGTCAGCCGGGTACCGGGACTTGACACAACGAATGAGTACCCTTCGGTTCGGATTCACACCTTCGGCGAGAACGTGCCAAGTTCACCGCAAGAACGGCACAAAGAACCACCGAAAAACCAGCCGGGGACGACGTAGGCAGAAGCCAAACAGCTAGTCGGCGACGACGAGCACCTCCGCACCGACGACGGTGCCATCATCTGCAGTCGCCGTAGCCCGCACAATGTGGGTGCCGGCCTCAAGCGGTGGGAGCTCAACTGCCCAGCGGCCGATGGCGTTGACCGTTGCCTCGATGGGCGTCGCACCGTCGACGCTGACCACGACACCTTCCAACGAGCCGATCGAATCGGCCAGCACCGCCACGAGTTGGGTTGGATCATCCACCTCAACACAGTCGCCGCCCGTCTCCTCGGCGATGAGGAGCAAGGCACCAGCGTCGCAGCCGGCGCTCGAGCTACCGATCGAGTACGAGTTCACCCTCCCACCGGCCGCCACCACGGCGTCGATCTCGGGCTGCAGGCCGGACGCACTGTCTGCCCCATCGCTCAGAAAGAAGACGAACGATGGCTGCTCAGGGCCGCGATCCTCGATGGCCTCGGCGACGGTCAGCAAGGCGTCGTCAAAGTCCGTACCGGAGCCCACTCCGTCCTCGGTGAACGGACCGACACTATTGATGCCGAGCGACCCGAGTACCTCCTCGATGTCGAGAATCCCGTTGTCATTGGCGTCAGCGTCCGGGGAGGTGACCCGCTGTATGCCGGGTGCCGGGCCGACATCCACGATGAGGCCATCAGAGCCAAAGACGACGACCGATACCTCCACCTGGGTGCCAACGAGACTGCGATTCAGGGCCATCACAGCCGCCAGCTCGCAGTCGAGAATGGTCCCTGCCAGGCGATCACCGACCCCGGGATTGAGGTTGTCGTTCTCATCGACGACACCGTCCCCGTTGCAGTCGTTGTTGGCGAACCCGCTGACGGTGCTCGACGAAAGGTCGATCACGTAGACGACGCGGGCATCCTCGGCCGGCTCGCCAAGGCCCGCCAACCCATCGATGGTCAGCCCCCCGGCCGGGACCACGGCACCATTGGTCGGATCAGTGATCTGCACGAAGAGTGGATCGCCAGTCGTGGACGGAGTCACCGCCGGATTGTCGAGCAGCGCGACGTTGGGCCGCAGCCAGAAGCCGTAGGTCGGCGTCCCGCCCGAGGTGTCGTAGACACGGGCCGTGTAGTCGCCGCTCGCCGGCAGTGGTGACAGCTCGACCGCCTCGCAGTCCGCAGCGTGGACGGTCACCACCTTGGCGCCCGTGGGGCTGTAGAGGTCAAGCGCCAGGTTGCGGGAGTCGCAACCCTCCAGGAACCCCAGGACGATCGAGTCACCCTCGGCTGCGGAGAAGACATAGTCGTCCGCGGCCGACGCAGCGCCAAGATCGGCATCCACACGCTGGCCGATGACGATCCGGTTCGACGACTCGATCGTCGGTAGGACCGACTCCGAAGCGGCGCTCTCGGCCACGATGCTCGTCACGGCGAGAGCGGAGTTGATCCACGCCGACAAGCCGGTGATGGCGACATCGAACGTGCACTGGTCGAGCCCGGCGCCGGGCAGGATTCCGGCGGCGAGGCACTCGGCTTCGGCCGACGCCACGTTCTCGGCGGGTAGGTCGGCGAGGGTGATCTGCTCGGTGGGGAACAGAGGAAGAACCTCGACCGGGTCGGCCGTCGACATCAGCAACGATTCCGCCGGCTCGAGGAGCCAGCTCCGACCGAACACGTCGTAGAGCTGGGCCACGTCTCTCATCGCCACCGACTCCCCACCGCGAGCGGTGTTGTCATTGGCGGGCTGCCCATCAGCGTTGCCGAGAAGGCCCAAGACGTTGCCGGACCGTTCCGGCGGGATGGTGAGGATGTAGTCGTCACCAACCGAGGATCCGACCTGGAGCTGCTCGCCCGTCGGCCAGTCGACTTGGAAGGCCGGGCATCGTCCACCACATCGCGAGACCACCCGAACGGTCGCACCCCCGGGAAGATCGACGACGGTGTCGGCAGCCACCTCGATTGGGTCGCCGTCGAGGGTGACGACCACGGGGTCGAACACCGAAGCGGGACCGTCGGCGAAACCGATCACCGAATCGCCGACCCGTGCCGCGATGGCCCGATTGAAGCTCACCCGGGTCATGCCGAATGCTCGGCCGAAGCGGCCATGGACGGCGAAGTCATCGGTGGTCGACTCGGCCAACACATAGTCGCCGGCTCCGTGGAAGAGATAGCGAAGCCCGTCGAAGGTGATCAGGGTTGGATGGCCGTAGGAACCGCCTTGTCTTGCCCCGGCTGCTCCGTCCTCACCCGGATCGTCGGGGTCTGCGTCGCACGCATCGCCAACGCCGTCAGCGTCGCGGTCGGCCTGATCGGTGTTCGGGGTCTCGACGCAGTTGTCGGTGTCGTCGGCGATGCCGTCTCCGTCGCGGTCGTCGACCTCGCAGGCGTCGCCGATGCCATCCCCATCGCTGTCGATCTGGAGGAAGTTCGGCGTGTCGGGGCAGTTGTCATCAACGTCGAGGACACCGTCACCGTCGCGATCTTCGATGCAGATGTCGGACGTTCCGCCCTCGCCCAACCGTCGGTTCAGGGTTGGGAGTTCGAAGATCTCCAGCTCAAGCTCGGCATCGTTGATGGGAATGTCGATGTCGGCCCTCAGGAAGGGGGCCAGCGCCCCGTCGAGACTCCAACACGTCACCCCGGTGCCTGCGTCAACGGTCGCCCGGCCCTTCAGCGAAGGCTCGACCCCGGCAGCCACTTCGACGGTCTTCCACAATTCGACGACGAGCTGTGGCTCCAGCGCCACGTCGAGTTCGACGGCGCCTTCGGCGGTGATCGTTGCCGGCTCACCGAGGATCTCGTACTCGCGGATTGCGCCGATTCTCCCGGAGTCGTCGAAGATCCCTGCCCCAAGTTCGAAGGGAACAACGATCTCCCCCTCGACCCCTGCCGTCGCTGCGATCTCGGCCGAGTAGACCAGATCCATCTCGGCATCGACTTCCCAGTAGATGGGGACCGGACCGACGAGAAAGCCCCCTCGAAGGAGGGTCTTGTCGAAGAGTTCCTTGCGTTCGGGCGCTCCACCCAGGGGATCAGCATCGCTGCCGACCGTGACGCCAAGAACGACTCGGGCCCGCGCCTCACCGGCCACGCCGACGAAGAAGTCGACTACTTCGACGTCGGGCAGGCCAAGCCACCGCCACTCAGCCTGGACCTGCAACCGAGCCTGGAGCGACGGGGTCAGTCCGCCTGTCACCGAGAACTCCCCGAAGCCTTCGAGCGTGACCTGCTCGTCGACCGGCAGCGGAGGGAGCGCCTTGTTGAACTCCAGTGAGGTCGTGGTCGTGACCGTCGACAGGTACGGACTGCCCGGGGCAAACGGCCCTCCGGCCAGCACCGGTCCGCCAACGCTGAACTCGGTTGACCCACCGACCTGTAAGAACATCTCCTCGAGCTCCGCTGGTCGGGTTCCGACGACGACGGTGGTGTCGGTTCGCTCGATAACCGTCTCCACCACAACGGCAAGGCCTGAGCCCGACGCCTCGACCGGGCCGGCGACGAGCACCGTCCCCACGGCAACATCGACGGCGTCGCCGTCGAGTTCGAGCACGCCACCGTCAGGGTCGTACGCCAGCACCTCAGCGTCAGGATCGTCGAGCACCACGACGAACGGCGACACCACGACGGTGTTGGGTTGGGGTGCCACCAGGTCGAGCGAGAAGCTGGTCGTGGTCGAGGCGCCTGCGGTGTCAACGGCCGTGATCGTGTAGTCGACGACGTCAGAGGTAGGAGCTCCGATCGGCACCGACCACCGGACCGTCCCGTCCGGACGGCGTTCGAGGCCTGCATCGACGCGCTCGCCATTGGCCTCGACCACGACGTTCGTCACGGTTGCGCCGTCCTCCTCAACCGCTCCCTGGAGCAACGGAAGGGTGCCCGTCGCGCCGATGTCGACGGTCTGGCCATCGGTGAAGCCGATCACCTCGACCATGGGCCCGGCACCTGTCGGGCGCTCCACGGTCACCACGATCGTGGCCGTGGCGGTGAGGTTGTCGGGGTCGGCGACCGTCACGGTGACCGAGTACCCGGCTGATCCACCGAGGACGAGGGGTGCGAGATCGACGAGGGTCAACTCGCCCGTAGCGGGATCGACCGCTACCGCCGAGTTGTCGTCGAGGCTGAAGGTGAGGGGGTCGCCGTCGGGATCGCTGGCAGCCACCGCTCCGATCGAGTCACCCGGGGTCGCCGTGTCGGCGACAGAGAACCGCTGATCCTCGACCGTGGGGGGTCGGTTCTCGCCGGGGTCGATGTCGGCGCGGCCGTAGTCGATCAAGGCGTCGAACAGCCTCCAGCCGTCGTCGGTCAGTCGGTTGACCGCGCCCCTGGCCATGAATGAACCGATCCGACGGCCCGGGGCCGGCTCGCCGGTGCCGAGCAGATCCCCCTGCTCGTAGCTGAAGACGACGGCCCGGGCCGTGCTCGCCGAGCCCCGAGAGGCGACGAGCGTGCCTTGGTCACCGATGTCGGCATAGGAGACCGTTGCGCTCCGCTCCAACACGGTCACGGTGCCGGTCAGGCCTCCGGCCAAGGGGTGGCCGGGGTCGTCGATGACGATGCGTCGGGTCCCGCCGATCCCTCCGGCTCGCCCGTTTGGAGCGACGAGGCCGAGCACCTCGAAGACGCCAGCGTTGAGGCTGGCGACGGCCGTCTCGGTGCCTTCGAGGTCACCGACGAGCCGCTTTGCCTGCGCGGTGTCGGTGACGAGCACGAGGGCGGCGGCGTCGGCATCGCTGGGGCGCAGATCGTCGTCGTCGATCACCTCGACGGTGATCGCCCGATCCTCCAGCCGCTCGATCAGGGCGCGGTCGCTCGACGCCGGCTTCGAGCCTCGACCCACCACGACCAGAACATGGTCGCCTTCCGCTTCATCGAGGGCACCGGCCGGAGCGGCGGGCCCGCCGACCCCGAGCCCGACAACGAGCCCCAAAGCCGAGACAACCGCCAAGAACGCGCGCAGAAATGGCCCCGAAGGACCGTTCGAGCTACCCATGCCAGGAATCTAGGCAGTCAGGACAAGGACCGACATGAGTGGATATCCATGATGCAAACGGCGAAAGGGTTCCGAGCGGTTCGGATGCATATCGGCCGAAGAAACGACGTCCTTCACGGCCAGAAAAGTGTCAGCCTCTTGGGGTGATCAACCGCCCGTCGTCGGGTCGTTCGATACAAGATCCACCGACGTATCGAATCCTTCGGCCCGGAGCTGATCGCGAATCGCCACCAACTCGGCCACATCGCCGGTCGGGAAACTGACGAGATAGAGGCTGAGCTGCTCCGAATGGAGGACGACATCGCCCCCATGCGGGGCGATGGCGTCATGCAGGCTCTCGGTTGGACCGTTCCAGAGGATCTTGAGGTCGGTGGTACTGGCCCCGAGGAGTTCGTCGGGGCCCGGGCCGGGCCCGAGGGATGGTCGTCCTGATCGACGGTGGAGGCACGGCGGAGCAGAATGAGGCCGCGATTGACGTGCTTGCTCGATGCTGAGTCGCTCGCTAGCGTTATCACCGACTTCGAAGAGCTGGGTGGGGGGTCTCGCGGCGAAAGCGCGGAGGCGCCCGTGTGAGTTGCCCCGGCGGACGTGGCTTCGCCAAGCTTCCGGGCGTACGACTCCGAATCTTCTGCTCTGGCGGTAGTCGGTTGGCCGCATCAAGCTTCTCCGCCGCAGGCCGTCGAAGGACGCATGAAGTCGTCTATGGCTTGGTTGGCTGCATCTTCGTCGCCTTTGAGCGCTCCGACATATACCTGGACGAGGGTTTCGACGGAGTGGCCCGTGCGTCGGGCAACCTCGCCGAGGGGGACCCCGGCGCTGAGCCAGGTGGTTGCTGCGGTGTGGCGACAATCGTAGAGACGGAGTGGTTCGTGCTCGATCGATCGGAGAGCCCGGTGCCAGGCTCGGGCCGACGCCGAACGCCAGGAGCACCTCGGCGACCCCCGAGGGGAGGTCGCCTACGCCTGGCATGCGAAGGAAGCAGTCCGGTTCTTCTACGACATCGCCAAACCCGAGTACGCCGGCCGCTACCTCGATGAACTTGCCGCTGATCTCCAAGGCAGCGACTTCCCACCCGAGGTCCGATCTTTGGGCCGGACCCTCAAGCGATGGCACCGTGAGATCCTTGCCTGGCATCGAGCTCGAGCATCGAACGGTCCCGCCGAAGCGATCAACAACCTCGTGAAACGAGTGAAGCGAGCAGCGTTCGGGTTCCGCCGTTTCCGGCACTACCGGATCCGGTCACTCCTCTACGCCGGACGACCGAACTGGAATCTCCTCGACACCCTCACACCCCACTGAAATCCGAAGAGCCCCTTATCCACGATGTTGGAACACGCTGAGGTGGAAGCGTGGGCGACAGACGCTGACTCAGTCGTCCGAGCCGCCGCTGCGCAGATCGTTCCAATTGCAAATGGGGACCGGGTCAGCGGCCCGATGAGGACAGCACTCTCAGATGAGGATGGCCATGTGCGTGAGGCGGCGGTCAAACGCCTCAAGGACGCGGACCTTATTGGAACTCGCGAACTACTGGCATCCGTGGCTTCCGCAGGCGAGCCGGGCTGGCTGTGTTGGGATTGCGGTACCGCTAACGCTGACGGTCGATTCGGCTGCGCTGGGGATGACTGTAGATTTGGCGGGCCGCGTCCGGCGCAGCTTGCCGGGGAGATTCTGGAGTCACTCGGGGGAGGCCTAGGTCGGGAGCGGCCGGTGCGGCGGGCGGGGGACTAGAAAGGCGCATCAGCCGATGGCGGTAGGTTCTGCTGATCATCGCTTCTGGCGTGCGGGGCCAGTCCCCAGTCTCCCGCTTGGCACCGGCCTGTCGGTTGGTGCGTGGGCCGACCCAGTTCACCCTTCCGTACTTCCTGAGCGGATAGTTGCTGGCCTACGAGCGTCTCGTCGAGGCCGTGGCATCCGACGCCGGTCTCGGTGCTGGAGGATGACGATCATCAGCCCGACGGCGGCTACCAGGGCGAGAACGAACGTGTAGATGGGCCAATAGTGGTTGAGGTCGAAGAGTGAGGTGTTGCGGTCGACGTCGGCGGAGTTGGTGCCGAAGAACGCCAGGAGGAGTGAGAGGGGGATGGTGATGGCGGCCAACGCCTGGGCCCCAATCGACCATCGACGGACCCGAAGTTCGTTGATAATGGTCTCGGCGTTTTCAAGGGCGGCGAGTTCGTCGCCGACGCTGGCTCGGAGGCGGCCGAGCATGCGGTCGACGCCAGTGGCTTGGTGGTGGATGCCTGCTGCGTCGTAGAGGGCTTGGTGGTAGGACTCCACCCGAAGACTGGGCAGTAGTGGAGCGATAGTGGCTGACGCCTCGGCCCCGAAGGTCAGCTCGGCTTCGAGGAAGCTCAGCGTCTCCTGGGTCTGCACCAGCTCGCGGCGCAGTTGACGGCGCACGCCAGCGGTCAGATAGCTGTTGTCGTCGCCTGCCACGCGCTGGTGCAGGCCTTTGAGGGTGGTGTGGGCCAGCGCCCGGGTCTGCTGCAGGCTGGACAGCGCGGACACGTTCAGGGCGGCGGAAATGATGGCGCCTTGTTCGACGTCGCCCTGCACTCGCCACAGGACGGTTCCGTAGGTGCCAACAGCGGCGATCTGTCCCAAGCGGCGGTTGAGTTCCGGCGGGCGAGTTATGGAAGTGAACTCAGAGCGTGCGTCGTCGCCGAATCGGTAGATCAGCCGTTGCCACAAACCCCAGTCGGGCTCGTCGTAGCTGTCCGGGAGCAGGACGATCTGGTGCATCGGCTCCACCCGCTCCGGCGCGGTACCGGGGTCCTCGATCGCCTGGTGGTCCCAATCGGTCGGCTCGCCCTGGAGGTCCTCGTAGTACAGGTCCTCCTGCAGAGCGAGGGTGTCGGTCACTGATTCCCACGACACGGCGAGCAGACGTACGTCGACGAGGCCACCGCCTGCAACGTCGACCCGAAGCCGCATCCAATCCACCGGTCGCGTGCCACTCCACCGGGCCCCAGTCAGCTTCAGCTCGGATCGCCGGCATGACGCGGCCACACGGGGGGCGATGCCCTCCGTGGCGTCGATGAACGAGTTGAGCCGGCCGAAGTCGAACGCAGTCGTCAAAGGCTCGCCGACCGCGTCTAGACCAGACGCATCTGCCGATCTGGTAGCCCGGACCTGCACCACTCGGAGTAGGTCTCGCCGGAGCAGAGGGCTTGTCGCAGCGAGGTTCTGAGCGCTGCTCGGCGTCGATTCCACGGTTCCGCCTCCCGCGCCGCCCGGACGGCGGTTCTGCTCACTATCTGCTCACAACACCAAGGGATTGGGCCGCACAGCCGGTACAGGAGGGTACTGGGTGGCACGTCGCCGAGCGCCTGACCAGCCACTTCTGGAGCCGGTCCTCGCAGCGCCCCCGGCAGGAATCGAACCTGCGACGCACGGTTTAGGAAACCGACGCTCTATCCACTGAGCTACGGGGGCCGAGGCGGCCGGTGGCGGCCCGATCAGGGGCACCGGCCGTCGGAACGAGCGTACCGGCAAGCCGAAGGCCACCGAGGGCGTACGAGAGCCGTCGGTCGCACGCCATCCCGATGCCCGATGCCCTG
This sequence comes from Acidimicrobiales bacterium, assembly GCA_965263455.1. GTDB lineage: Bacteria > Actinomycetota > Acidimicrobiia > Acidimicrobiales > SZUA-35 > CADEDH01. The sequence continues at coordinate 1,687,771 of CBDHHN010000004.1, read as the reverse complement.
CGCCCGACGGGCCCCGCCGCCGGGATGTGAGCCAGACTGCTCCCGTGCCTCGGGTTGACCACACCGCTGACATCGACCGGCTGGTCGACGAGGTCGGTCGACCCCTCGGGACCGATCCGGTGGCCAACAACCCGCTGCTGCAGACCTTGGCCCGTCACCGCCAGGCGACCACCTCCACCCCCGCCTCCACCGCCGAGCTCGACTCGGCCCGGCCCGTGAACGCCCCGCGTCTCGACGGCTGGTGGGTGGCGGCGGCGAACCCGCACCTCCAGGCTGAGCCCGGCCAACCCCGGGCCGTGGTGCTGCGGCGCGGTGGCGACCGAACGCTCGAGATCTGGGCCGCGCTCGGCCCGGCTCCTGCGCTCGGCCCGGCTCCCGGCGACGACCCCGGCCCGACGTCCTCCTACGAGTCGATCGAGGCGTTGGCCGATGCGGTGGCCGAAACGCTCGGCCTGCCGCCGGCCCCTTCGTCCGGTCCCGCCGATGACCCGCCGCCCGCCACCACCCTGGCCCTGGCCAACGACGCCGCCGCAGCCGTGACCGGCCTGCGCGGGCCCGTCGGACCGGCCGCCGCCTTCGCCGCCGAATGGGCCTCCCGCTACGGCCTTGCCGTGCACACCGACCTGCTCCAACGGCTCCTGGGCCTCGACCCGGCCGACCTGGTCGACCCGCCCAACCGGCCGCCGGGCGGGCTCCGACCGGCCACATCCGCCGACCTGTCCCTCGCCATCGAGTGGGCCGTGGCCTTCCAGCGGGAGGCCTTCGGGCCACCCCGCCCCGGTCACACCGTCAACACCTCGGCCCTCGCCGCGGCCATCGAACAACTGGTCGCCGGTGGTGGCCTCTACCTCTGGGACGACGGCGGGCACGTGCGGTCGATGGCCGGCGCCTCCACCCCCACCGCCGACGTCTCCCGCATCCATCTCGTCTACACCCCACCGGCCGAACGGCGCAGCGGACTGGCCGCCGCCACCACGGCCGCCGCCTGTCGGACCGTGATCGCCCGGGGGGCCAAACACTGCGCCCTCTTCACCGACCTGGCCAACCCGCTGAGCAACCGCGTCTACCGCCGCCTCGGGTTCGCCCCGGTGGCCGAACACCTCTCCCTGGCCTTCGACCCGCCGTCGGCCTGACCCGGTTCCCCGCCTCGGGCCCCCGGCCCGGCCGGGCCCGAGAGCCCGGGGTGGTGAGGCTGGCGAGCGGCACCACGCCGGCGGACAGCATGAAACCGGGCGCCGCTCGGGCGCCCGGTTGGTGTGCCACATCCGGAGGTCTCCGCCGAGATGTCCGTTTGACCTCGGTGGCGGGGTCGGGCGCAGGTAATCCGACCCCGCCACCGGGATTTTGATGTGGTTCCCGCCACCTGATGCTCCACTCGAACCAACGTGAGCCACGGTCCGTCCGAACCCGCCGGATCGGTCGGTCACCGCTTGGGGAGCTCCTCTCCGCCTCCCGTTTCGACTCACGCCAGGAGTGGCAGCCCTAGTTCAACACCCCCCGAAGATCGGCCAGACCCCGGTGGATCAGGCTCTTCACCGTCCCGGTGGGAACGCCCATGGTCCGGGCGATCTCCTCCATGGTCAGGCCGCCGTAGAACCGCAGGACCAGTGCCGTCCGCCTCGATTCGGCGATCCCGGCCAACGCATCGGCCAGGTAGTCGTTCCCGTCCTCGTCGGCGGCGTCGAACAGCTTGTGCCACGAGTCCCGCCGGACCCGACGACGCCGCAGTTCGTTGTGACACCCGTTCACCACCGACGTCCGCAGATAGCCGGTGGGGGAGTCGACGTCGTTCCACCGCTGCCACAGCTGGCGGAACGAGTCCTGGACGATCTCCTCGGCCTCGGCCCGCCGGTCCACCATCCCGCAGGCCAGACGCACCATCGGCTCGTACCGGCGGTGGTAGACGTCGTCGAACGACTCGATGTCGGTACGCACCTCGGTGCGCAGGGTCGACGAAGCAGGGCGGGTGAGGGTGGCTGAGTAGGTCATGATGCACGGGGTGAACGTCGTCCCGGGCCGGAGGTTTCCGGTCGGGGTTGGTGTTCGTGTAGGCATCATTGGCGTCGAGGCGCCATCGGTAAATAGGGGCCCGACCCCATTCGTACCCGGGTGTCCCCCAGGCTGGGGTCGGGGCCTGCGGCGCACTAGCGTGTGAGCCCATGTCGGTCGCCCTTCTCCTGGTCAATCCGGCCCGCACGCGCCGCCGATCGGTCGATGACGAGATCGAACAGGAACTGGTCCGACGTGGGGTCGAGGTCCGTCGGTTGCGCCCGCCGTCGGTCGAGGCCATCGCCCCCGCCATCACCGACGCCCTCGGCCCCGCCGACCCGGGAGGCGATCCGGCCCCCGGCCCGGCCCCCGCGGGCGACGCCGGGGAGCGGCCCCGGCTGCTGATCGCGGGCGGGGACGGGCTCATCCATCACGCCCTGCCCGCCGTGGCCGGTACCGGCATCGACGTCGGCATCGTCGGCGTCGGTTCGGGTAACGATTTCGCCCGCGGCCTCGGGCTGCCGTCCAAGGTCGGGCCCGCGGTCGAGGCCGCGCTCGGCCCGACCCGCCCCCTCGACCTGATCGCCACCGACGACGGGGCCTACGCCGCCAGCGTCGTCACCGCCGGGTTCTCGGGCACCGTGAACGCCCGGGCCAACGCCCTGCGCTTTCCTCCCGGCCAGCAGCGCTACACGGTGGCCACCCTGCTCGAACTGCCCCGACTCCGCCCCGTCGACCTGGAACTCGTGGTCGACGGCACCCCCCACCACCTCCCGGCCTCCCTGGTGGCGGTGGCCAACACCCCCTACTTCGGTGGCGGCATGGCCATCTGCCCCGATGCCGACCCCGACGACGGCCTCCTCGACGTCACCGTCATCGGCGCCACCTCGGCCCTCACCCTGGGCCGAATGCTGCCCACCGTGTTCTCGGGTCGCCACGTCCGCCATCCCGCCGTCACCGTCCACCGGGGGGCCAAGGTCTCCGTCGAGTTCGACGCCCCGTGGTGGGCCGACGGCGAGCCCTTCCGCGGGCAGACCTTCACGGCGGCCCGATCGGCGCTCCGGGTGGCGAGTAACCTGGCCTGACCTCTCCCCACCGTTCCCCTCCTGCGCCCCGAGGACACCGTGCCCGATCCCGATCCGACAGCATCGACCGCCTGGTCAGCTGCTGATCTCCCGGGCACCCCCGCGCCCGAGCGCCCGGACACCGGGTCGGTGCCCACCGGCCCCATCGGCCGCTCGGGGCGAGGCGACCCCGAGCCACCGCAGCCTCCACCGCTGGCCTCGGCGCCGACCACCACCGCCCCCGTCCCGCCACCGCTCGACGGTCCGGCCCCCACCTCGGGCGGCCCGGTCGGGCGTCCGGGCCAGCCCACGCGCAAGGTCCCGGCCGTCGGCGGTCCGGCCTCGCCCACCCCCCGGGGGCCCCGCAGCCGCCACGGCGACGGTCCCGGACCCGACGGCGACGGCGCCGGACCCGGTGGCGTCGGCGCGCCGCCCGTCGACGACGAGGTCCGGCCCCCGCCCATCCGGCACAGCACCGGCCCCGTCGGCTATCCGCCGGTGCCCCAGGTCAACACCACCACCGTCCGTTCGGCCGCCGCCCCCCAGCCCGTCATGCCGGCCTCGGGCCCCTGGCCCGACGACGACGAGCCGGTCGGCTTCATCGACGGCGTCGACCTGCCGACCGACGACCTCGTCGGCGCCGACCCCTACGACGACATCGAGGTCGACGATCCGGCTTCCGCCGACGGGCGCCCCCGGTCCCGCCGGGGACTGCTGCTGGGGCTGGGGGCCGTGCTCCTCATCGTGGCCGGGATCGCCGCCGTGGCCGGGTTCCGCCCCGACCGTTCCACCCCCGACGGACCCGGCGGCCCCAGCGTGGACGAACTGGCCCGCTCCACCGTCCAGATCGTCGGCCTCGACGGCGCCGACCAGCCCCTGTGCTCGGGGTCGGGCACCCTCGTGTCGACCGACGGCATGATCCTGACCAACGCCCACGTCGTCACCCCCGACGCCGTGTGCAACTTCGAGTCGCTCGGCATCGCCATGACCTCCGACGCCGGCCGACCCCCCGATCTGCTGTACCGGGGCGAGTTGCTGGCCATCGACGCCGAACTCGACCTGGCCGTCATCACCGTCGGCCGCCCCCTCGACGAGGGCGTGACCGGGCTCCCCGGCTTCCCCGCCATCGCCCTGGGCGACAGCGACGAGGTCCACATCGGCGACAGCCTCCGGATCTTCGGCTACCCCGAGATCGGGGGCGAGACCATCACCTTCACCAACGGGTCGGTCAGCGGGTTCACGGCCCAGGCCGGCATCGGTGACCGGGCCCTGATCAAGACCGACGCCACCATCGCCGGCGGCAACAGCGGCGGCGCCGCCGTCGACGCCACCGGCCTCCTGATCGGGATCCCGACCAAGGCCCGGGCCTCCGAGAGCGGTCCCGCCGTGGACTGCCGCCCCCTGGCCGACACCAACGCCGACGGCCAAGTCGACGAGCGGGACAACTGCGTCCCCATCGGGGGCTTCCTCAACGGCCTACGGCCCATCAACCTGGCCAAGGACCTCATCGCCCAGGCCTCCGCCGCCAGCCCCCAGGCCCTGGAGCCGGTGCGGGAGGACGTCGAGGTCGACGTCGAGGACGTGCGGGTCACCCGCCCCCGGTTCAGCCTCGGTGAGTCGTCCAACGCCCCGGTCGAGATCGTGCGCACCGCCACCGCCGGGATCGCCGAGCTGTGCCTGTTCGTCGACTGGGAGGGCATTCCCGAGGGGGCCGAGTGGGACGGCCTCTGGTACAAGGACATGGAGCTGGTCGAGGACTTCAGTCTGGTGGCCCAGCGCTGGGAGTTCGGCAGCGCCGGCAACAACTTCTGGATGTGCGCCATCGACAGCGACGACGGGTTGACCGCCGGCCTCTACGAGCTCGGGTTCTTCCTCGACGGTGAGCTCGTCTTCGCCGAGGGGATCGTGGTGACCGAGAGCCCGGCCCCCCTCTACGAGACCATGTGGGAGAACACCACCGACGGCGGTATCTGCGGCCTGGCCGTCAACCCGGTCGGCTCGGGACCGGTCGGCCTCAACGAACTCGACCCCGGCGCCACCATCGCTCCCGGCGAGTCGATCGCCCTCCAGCTACCGGCCGGCGACGTGGTGGTCGAGGCCTCCGACTGCGAGGGCCAGGTGGTGGCCGACTCCGGGCCCGACGGCCTGGAGATCGAGCCCGACCGGGTGTATTTCATCGCGGCCCCGACCGCCGGCGAGTCCGGGGGCGACGTCCTCGAAACCGAACTCGGTCCCTAGTCGTCGGGACGGGGTCGGGCCCGGTCGGCCTTGGTCCGGGACCGGCGGCGCTTGTCCTGGAGGCGCCGTTCCCGGGCCCCTCGCCCCGGTCGGCTGGGACGCCGGGCGGCCCTGGTCACCAGCGACTCCCGGATGCGGGCCGCCAGCCGTTCCCGGGCCAGATCCCGGTTGCGGGACTGGGAGCGGGTGTCGTCGACGGCCACCGTCACCACCGGGCCCAGGGCGCCGCTGATGCGGCGGCGTTGGTCCTCGGTCACCACGGCCGAGGCCGCCACGTCCCACCGGACCTCGGCCCGGGTGTGGGCGGTGTTGGCGTGCTGGCCCCCGGGGCCGCCCGAGGTCGAGAAGCGCCAGGTCAGCTCCACGGCCGGGATCACCAACCGGTCGTTCACCGCCAGCGGTTCGTCGGCCATGGCCCGAGCCTAGGGGCCCGCCACCCCGGCCGGCCTCCGAAACGACCGGCCGGAGGTCGTGGAGCCCGCCCCTCCTAGACTGGTTTCTCGCCATGCAGACCGAAACCACCGACGTCGAGACCAGGCGAGGACGGCCCCGGAGGCCGCCCCGGGGCCTGCTCGAGGTCGAGACCGACATCCCGGCCGACGAACGTCGCCGGATCCTGACCGAGGCCCTGGCGGCCGACGATCCCACCGACGACCTGTGGCGTCTCTGCGACTCCGGGCTGGCCGTCCAGGTCGTCCCCGAGCTGCCGGCCCTGCGGCTAGAACAGGACCCGATCCACCGCCACAAGGACGTCCTGGCCCACACCGTGGCCGTCACGGCCAAGACCGGTCCCGACCTGACCGTCCGCCTGGCCGCCCTGTTCCACGACATCGGCAAGCCGGCCACCCGCTCCTACGAGCACGGTGGGGTCACCTTCCGCCACCACGAGGCGGTGGGGGCCAAGATCACCCGGGCCCGGATGCGGGAGCTGGGATTCGACGAGGCCATCGTGGCCGACGTGGCCGAACTGGTCCGGCTTTCGGGTCGGTTCAAGGGGTACGCCGATGGTTGGTCCGACTCGGCCGTGCGGCGCTACGCCCGCGACGCCGGACATCTGCTCGGCCACCTCAACGAACTGGTCCGCTGCGACTGCACCACCCGCAATCGGGCCAAGGCCGACCGGCTCCAACGCCAGATCGACGAGCTGGAGGCCCGCATCCTCGACCTGGCCCGGGAGGACCGCCGGGCGGCCGAACGGCCCCAGCTCGACGGCCAGGCCGTCATGGCCCATCTCGGCCTTCCGCCCGGACCCCTGGTCGGGGAGGCGCTGCGCCACCTGCTCGAACTCAAGCGAACCGAGGGCGAGATGGCCCCGGACGAGGTCCTGGCCCGACTGGACCAGTGGTGGGCCGACCGCCGCCAGGACGTCGAGCCCGGCCCCGACCCCGATCTCGATCCGGACCCCGAGGCCGAGGCCTCCGATCGCTCCTGATCACGGACTGCGGGGACGGTTGACGTGAGCGACTTCACCGAGGCCGTGGTCGCCGTGCTCAACGGCACCGGCCCGGGCGATGTCCTGTCCTACGGCGATGTGGCCGCCGAGGCCGGCTACCCGGGGGCGGCCCGGGCCGTGGGCAACGTGTTGGCCACCGTGCCCGATCTGCCGTGGTGGCGGGTGGTGACCGCCACCGGTCGGCTCATCCCCCACGACCCCGAGCGTCAGGCCGCACTGCTGGCCACCGAGGGCGTACGCTGCCGCGACGGTCACGTCGTCCCGCCCGACACCGGCCGCTAGCCGACGTCGCCCCCGCTCCGCCGCCGGCCCGGTGTCGCCTCCGTCGGGTCGAGCCGATAGCCGTAGGCCGCGAGCAGCGGTGCGGTGAGGCCGGTGACCAGGCGACGCCGCCCGGCCGTGAGCTCGGTCCGCCAGGCGTCGTCGAGGCGGAGGGTCAGGTCCCGGCTCCCGAACCGGAGCGGGTTACCGGCGACCGAATGGCCGGGCGCCGACACCGTGGCCCGCCGCCCGTCCAGGAACCCGAAATCGACCTCGGCCGGATCGATCTCGCACAGTCCGAGGACGGATTCGAGCGACGCCCGCGGGTCGGCCAGCAGGTCCTCGTAGCGCAGACGCAGGGTCGGGACCCGGCGGGCCAGGGCCTCGAACCCCAGGTTGTCGGTGACCCACCGGAGCGCGGTGCGGCTCGGGCGGTAGCGGGGCATCAGAGCCCCGAGCCCGCTCGGCCCCTGCTGGCGGGCATCGGCCCCAGCCCGCACCGGATCGCCCGCCGCGGCATCGGCATCGGCGGCGCTATCGGCATCGGCGTCGGTCGCCGTCTCCGGCCGGGCCACCTCCTTGGTCCAGGAGTGGGCCACGCCCCGCGGATCCCGGATCAGATGCAGGATGCGGACGTCGAGGGCCGGGTCGAGGGCCAGCAGCGCCGCCGTCGACAGGTGCTTGGACGACTCCAGCAGCACCCGGGGCCCGCCGTGGACCTCGGCCGAGGCCAGGAGGACCCGGCGGAGGTACTCGACGTAGCGGGCCTGGTCGTCGGCCGGGCCCGTGGGTCCCGGGAGGGGCAACGGATCCCGGGTCGACCGACGGAGGTGGTGGCGGGCCACGGCGGGCAGTCGTCGGGTGCGGTCGACCGACCACCGCAGGCCGATCACGTCGTCGAGCTCGACCTGGTCCCACCCGCCGAAGGCCCGGCGGCCGACCTCGCTCCAGTGGGGGCAGCGGTCGAACGGTCGGCCGCAGGCGCAGCGCTCGTTGGCCGCCACCCCCCGCTCCCACAGATGGATGGTCTCGCCCACCGAGGCCATCGGTTCCAGCTCGTTCAGCAGCAGTTCGACCAGGGTCGAGCCCGAGCGGCCCAGGCCTCCGATGAACAGCACCAGCTGGCGGTCGGTCCGCTCCAGAGGCCCGAACGGATCGGGGATGGGGGTCGGCCCGGGGTTCCCGGTCCGGGCCAGACGCTCGGGTGGGTCGGCGTCGGTGTCGCCCAGGATCTCCCCGGTCACGGCGTCGATGCGCAGGCTCACGTCCACTCCAGGTCCCGGCCCACGAGCTCCTCGGTCGCCTCGATGTCGGGACGGAGGCGGTCCAGCAGCTCGGACCGCAGGTCGTCGTCGAGGGCGGGCCGGGACACCCGGTTCCACCCCGCCAGGTCGGCGGGCACGAACGGGGGCAGGCCCAGATGGTCGAGGACCCGGCCGTAGGTTCCGACGGGATCGGCGTACAGGTCCTCGCTCCGCAGGATCAGGACCTGTTCCGGGCCGAAGGCGGCCAGCCATCGCCCCAGCCCTCGGGCGTAGCGGCTCTGGTCCACGTAGGAGTAGTGCTGGTGGGCGAAGCTCACATAGCCGGGGTCGACCAGCATGCGCTCCTCCTCCCCGGCCAGCCGGGCCGGCTCGGCCGCCAGCGCATCGACGAAACCAAGGGGCTCCACCTCCTGGCGGTGGCGCTCGGCCCAGTGGCCGTGGGTTCGGTCGACCGGATGGCGCAACAGGGCGATGACCCGGGCCCTCGGCACCAGCTGGCCGGCCCGGTTGGCGGCGTGGGGGTGGTGGAGGTAGTACGGGGTGGCCTCGCCCACCAGCAGCCGCCGTCCCAGGGCCCGCTGGCGCAGGTCGTGGGCGCCCCGGGTCGGGAAGTGGGACCGGTACCAGCGGTGGCCCCGGCCGTAGTTGACGTCGAAGTAGTAGGTGCCCTTGCGGGTCTCCCGGCCCGGGAACAGCGGCCGGACGTCGGGATGGTCGAGCAGCCACCGGGCCAGCGAGGTCGTCCCCCCTCGTTTGGTCCCGATGATCAGGTAGTCGGGGTCGGCCCGGAGGCCCGCCGTCAATTGGCCGAAGGACCGGATCCCCTGCAGGACCCGGGCCCGGCCTGCGGCGGCGCGCCCCGGGGGCGGTCGGTGGCGGGCCCCGTAGGGGGTGACCGGGGGAGGGTCGACGATCGTCACCAGGCCGGTATCGGCACATCCGACGCCCGCCTCCAGTCGGACGGCACGGGCGCGACCGGGAAGGGCCGTCGGACCTGCCGCTCCCTCCAACACTCGGACAGCAGACTTCTTGAGTTGAGTATTGTCAACTCAAGAAACCTTCTGTATCGTGTAGAGCGTTCCCCTCAGACCTCTCGAAGGAGCAACGAGCCGTGCTGCTGCAAAACGATCCGTTCTTCAACGCCGTCTTCAATCGCCTGGCCCCCACCGCCGGGTCGAGCGTCGCCCCCATGGACGCCTACCGTCGGGGCTCGGACGTCTGGGTCCACCTCGACCTGCCCGGGGTCGCCGCCGACACCATCGACATCAACGTCGAGCGCAGCGTCCTCACCGTCACCGGCGAGCGCTTCTGGGACCGCCAGGAGGGCGACCGGGTCTACGTCTCGGACCGGATCCAGGGTCGCTACCACCGCCAGGTCCACCTCGGTGACGGCCTGGACCCCGAGGGCATCGAGGCCGACTACCACGATGGCGTCCTCACCCTCCGCATCCCGGTGGCCGAGAAGGCCAAGCCCCGCAAGATCACGGTCCGCGCCGGTCGTCCCGGCTCGGTCGACGTCCCCGATCTCATCGAGGCCGACTCGACCGACGCCGTGACCGATGCCGTGGTCGACACCAAGGGCGGCGCCCAGGCCTGACGGCCTCGGATCGGCCCGGCCGACGAAGGCCGGGCCGATCCCGTCGACCCTGTCTCCCTTCTCCCTTCTCCCTTCTCCCTTCCCCCGACGGCCCCCAGGCGTCGACGGCGGTCGTCATCGGCTTCCCTCCCTCCGGCCGGTGGCGGCCGCCGTCGACGCGTGTCCGGGCCCGGTCGGACAGGTTCGGGCCGGCTCCGTCCCCGACCCCCCACGGAGGGTGGCTACGGTCGGTTGGGGAAAACTGCTACGTTGGCGTGTAGTGGTCTTCATGTGCGGTCGGCCTGGATGCGGACGAGAATCCGCGGCAACCCTTCAGATAGACGCGCCATCGTCGACGGTGTCGCTGGTCGATCCCCGGGTCAGCCGGGACGGGGTTCCCCTGTGCGCCCACCATGCCGATGCCACCACCCCGCCCATGGGGTGGACCATGAACGACCTCCGCAATCAGAACCGAGCCCTGGCTCCGGTGCAGGAACTGGGCCCGACCACGGGCGACATCGTCTCCGCTCCTGGCTCAGGCGGTCCCCGCCGGGGCGGGCGCCCCTCCACGGCCCGTCGTGATCGGGATCGGGGACGGGCTTCGGCCCGGGGCCCGTCCCGGACCGAGGATCGGGAGCAGGCCCCCCGGGTCCGCCCCGACGACGACGGCGACGTCGAGCCCGACGGCGACGGCGACCGGAGCCTCAACTTCCCCGTGTCCCGCCAGCTGGAGGCGATGCCGGTCTCGGCCCGGGTCGACGACGAACCCGGCGATGACGCCGACGGCCTCGACCACGATCCCGATCGCGACGGCGCCTCGGCCGCAGACGGCGACGAGCCCGGTTCGGACTCGGGCCCGTCCGGGGCTCCCTCCCGCCGGGCGGCCGCCGACGCCCGATCGTCGCGGGCCCGCCGCCGGTCCGAGCCGGCCGACAGCCCGGCCAGCCGGCCCAGTCGCCGCCGCGACGAGGCCGACGTGGCCGAAGCGGAGCAGGCCGGCTTCAGCTGGGACTTCAAGTACGACGACGAGGACGAGGACGACAAGCCCGACGAGTTCCAGCCGACCGGTCGGTTGCTGTCTCGGGCCTTCCGGTCGTCGGTGGGCTGAGCGGGCGGGCCCGCCCCCCCCGGGCGGACCTTCAGCCGGATTCTCCGGCGGACCTCTAGGCGTAGTCCTCGAGCGGGGGGCAGGAGCAGCTGAGGTTGCGGTCGCCGTAGGCGTTGTCGATCCGCCCCACCGGAGGGAAGTACTTGTCCGGGCCCATGCCGGGCAGGGGGAACGCGGCCCGGGACCGGCTGTAGGGCCGCGTCCACTCGTCGGCCATGAGCGCCTCGGCCGTGTGGGGGGCGTGGCGCAGGACCGAGGCCTCGACCTCGACCTGACCTCGGGCCACCTCGTCGATCTCGGCCCGGATGGCGATCATGGCGTCGCAGAAGCGGTCGAGTTCGGTCCGGCTCTCGGACTCGGTCGGCTCGATCATCAGCGTCCCGGCAACCGGAAACGACATGGTCGGGGCGTGGAACCCGTAGTCGGCCAGCCGCTTGGCCACGTCGTCGTTGGTCACCCCGGTCGCCTTCTGCAGGGGACGAAGGTCGATGATGCACTCGTGGGCCACCAGGCCCCGGGCGCCGGTGTAGAGCACCGGGTAGTGGTCGGCCAGGCGGTGGGCCACGTAGTTGGCCGACAGCACCGCCACCTCGGTGGCCCGTCGTAGCCCGTCCGGACCCATCATCCGGGCGTACATCCAGGAGATGGGCAGGATGCCGGCCGAGCCCCACGGGGCGGCCGACACCGCACCCTCGGTGCCCTGGTCGCCCAGGGGCACCACGGGATGGCCGGGCAGGTACGGAGCCAGGTGTTCGGCCACCGCCACCGGCCCCACACCCGGGCCGCCGCCCCCATGGGGGATGCAGAACGTCTTGTGCAGGTTGAGGTGGCTGACGTCGGAGCCGAAGGCCCCCGGCCGGGCCACGCCGACCAGGGCGTTGAGGTTGGCGCCGTCGGTGTAGACCTGACCGCCGGCCTCGTGGATGAGGCCACACACCTCGGTCACCGTCTCCTCGTAGACCCCGTGGGTCGAGGGGTAGGTGATCATGAGGGCGGCGACATCGGAGCCGTGGTCGTCCAGCTTGGCCCGGAGGTCGTCGAGGTCGATGTTGCCCTCGTCGTCGCAGGCCACGACGACCACCTGCATCCCGGCCAGCACGGCCGAGGCGGCGTTGGTGCCGTGGGCCGAGGAGGGAATCAGGCACACGTTGCGGTGACCCTCGCCCCGGGCCCGCTGCCAGGCGGCGATGGCCAACAGCCCGGCGTACTCGCCCTGGCTTCCGGCGTTGGGCTGGAGCGACACCCGGTCGTAGCCGGTGATGGCCACCAGCATGTCCTCCAGCTCGGTGATCAGCCGCCGGTAGCCCTCCGTCTGGGTCTCGGGGGCGAACGGGTGCAGGTCGGCGAACTCGGGCCACGAGATGGGCTCCATCTCGGCCGCCGCGTTGAGCTTCATGGTGCAGCTGCCGAGGGGGATCATGGTCCGGTCGAGGGCCAGGTCCCGATCGGCCAGCCGGCGGAGCCACCGCAGCATCTCGTGCTCACTGCGGTACCGGTTGAAGTTGGGGTGGGTGCAGAACGACGACCGGCGCCGCGCGTCGGCCGGGATCCCGATCACCCCGGTCGCCCCACGGTCGAAGCCCGCCGGCGCCCCCGACCCCGACCCCGCCCCGAACAGGTCGAGCAGGCGGTCGACCAGGGCGTCGGTCGAGGTCTCGTCGAGGGACAGCCCGACGTGGTCGCCGTCGACGGGACGCAGGTTGATCCCGGCTCCGGCGGCGGCCGCCACCAACTCCCGACCCCGGCCCGGGACCTCGACGGTGAGCGTGTCGAAGAACTCGTCGTTGACGGTCAGGCCCGCCGCTCGCAGACCGGTGGCCAACCGGGCGGTGAGCCCGTTGACCCGATCGGCGATGGCCACCAGGCCCTCGGGCCCGTGCCAGGCGGCGTAGGCGGCGGCCACGTTGGCCAGCAGGGCCTGGGCGGTGCAGATGTTCGACGTGGCCCGCTCCCGGCGGATGTGCTGCTCCCGGGTCTGGAGGGCCAACCGGTAGGCCGGTGCGCCGTGGGCGTCGACCGACACCCCGACGAGGCGGCCGGGCAGGGCCCGGGCCCGGTCGGCGCCGGTGGCCATGAACCCGGCGTGGGGGCCGCCGAAGCCCATGGGTACCCCGAACCGCTGGGCCGAGCCGACGACCACATCGGCCCCCAGCTCCCCCGGTGGGGTCAGCACGGTGCAGGCCAGCAGGTCGGTGGTGGCGGCCACCAGGGCACCCCCGTCGTGGCACCGCTCGATGATGGGACCGAGGCGGCGGAGCTCGCCCCCGGTGGTCTGATGGGCCAGGAGAGCGCCGAAGAGTCCCTCGGCCTCCAGGTCGGTGGTGGGGTCACCGACCACCAACTCGATGCCCAGGGGAACGGCCCGGGTCCGGACCACGGCGATGGTCTGGGGATGACAGCCCTCGTCGACGAAGAACCGGTCGTGTTCGCTGCGGGCCAGGCGCCGCAGCATGGTCATGGCCTCGGCCGCCGCCGTGGCCTCGTCCAGCATCGAGGCGTTGGCCATCTCACAGCCCGTGAGGTCGGCCACCATCGTCTGGAACGTCAGCAGCATCTCCAGCCGGCCCTGGCTGATCTCGGGTTGGTACGGGGTGTAGGACGTGTACCAGGCCGGGTTCTCCACCAGGTTCCGGCGGATCACGGCCGGGGTGACCGTGCCGTACCAGCCCATCCCGATGAGGGACGTGGCCACCACGTTCTCGTCGGCCCGGGCCCGCAGCTCGGCCAGCGCCTCGGCCTCGGTCAGGGCGGGCGGGACGGCGAGGGGCTCGTCGGTTCGGATCGAGTCGGGGATGGCCTCGGTCAGCAGGGCGGCGGCCGAGGGGTAGCCCAGCTCGGCCAGCATCTTGCCCTCGTCCTGACGGGTCAGTCCGATATGGCGGTCGGCGAAGACGTCGGTCATGTCAGGCTCCTCGGTGGTAACGGTGGGGGACGAAGGGGAGTTGGGCGACGACGACCGGCTCGGGACGGCCCCGGACGTCGGCCAGCAGTTCGGTGCCGACCTCGGTCACGGTCGGGGCGACGTAGCCCATGGCCACCGGCCCGCCCACGGTGGGCCCGAAGCCCCCGCTGGTCACCACCCCGACCGGATCGCCGGCCGGGGTCGACAGGGCGGCACCGTCGCGGACCGGGCGACGGCCGGCGGCCCGGATACCGACCCGTCGGCGGGCCGGACCCTGCGACAGCTCGTCCAGGATCCGCGCCGCCCCCGGGAAGTCGGCCGCCTCCCGCCGGCGGCGGGGGATGGTCCACCCCAGGTCGGCCTCGACGGGTGAGGTCGTGGTGTCGAGGTCGTTGCCGTAGAGCACGAGCCCGGCCTCCAGGCGGAGGGTGTCGCGGGCCCCGAGCCCGGCCGGGCTCACCGTCGGGTCGGCCAGGACGGCCCGGGCCACGGCCTCGGCCCGATCGCCGGGCACGGCCAGCTCGACCCCGTCCTCGCCGGTGTAGCCCGAGCGGTGGACCCGGACCTCGGGCACCGTGGTCCCGTCGGGCAGGGCGACGGTGGTGGTGACCTGATGTCCGAACAGGAGCGTGGCCAGGTCCACCTCGGGTATCAGGGGGGCCAAAGCGGCGGTGGCGGCCGGACCCTGCAGGGCGAGGAGGGCCAGATCCGATCGTTCGACCACGTCGACATCGGCCAGGGCCGAACCCAGGTGTTCGAGGTCGACGTCGCGCCGGGAGGCGTTGACCACGATCGACAGCCGATCGCCCAGGTTGGCGATGATGGCGTCGTCGATCACGCCGCCGTCGTCGGTGGTCAGCAGGCAGTACCGCTGGCGACCGGGGGCCAGGGTGGCGATGCCGGCCGGGGTCACCGTCTCGAACCGTCGGGCCACCGTCTCGGTGTCGGGCCCGTGCAGGTCGACCACGGCCATGTGGCTCACGTCGAACAGGGCGGCCCGTTCCCGGCAGGCGGCGTGTTCGGCCATCACCCCCTCGTACTGGATGGGAAGCTCCCACCCGGCGAAGGGGACGAGGCGTCCGCCGAGCTCGGTGTGGAGCCCGTGAAGGGGGGTTCGACGCAACCCGGTGGGTGCATCGGTGGGGGAGGTCGTCATATGTGCAGCTCGAAAAGGTCGCGTCTGTGCCCGCGCCCCCTCTGTCGCTGGTACCTGAGAGATTGACGGTGCCGGTGCCCGGACCCGCTTTCCCCTTCGGTAGCCGGCCGCCTCCTATGTGGGGAGGTACCGGACTTCTCCAGAGCAGCTCCGTCCAGGGGGTACGGGGGCCTGAGAGTTTCCGGGGCGGTTGCTCCTTCGGCGGACCCTCCACGGGGGAGGTTCGCTCTCCCCCCTGGCGTCAAGCTGTGACCAGGACTATAGCTCCTGGAGTTCGGTCTCCCGCTGGACGAGCCGGTTCATGGCCGTGTCGACGGCCGGGGTCCGGGGCTCGACGGCGGTGATGCGCGACAGCCAGGTCAGCGACACGTAGTCGTCCATGACCGCCGCGGTGTCGGTGCCCGCCTCGGGTCGCTGCTCGTCACCCCAGGTGAGCTTGACCTTGTAGCTGCCCTCATGACCCAGCTTCGGCTCGAGCTCGGCGTTGGCGATGGAGCGGGGCGGCGTCGTCCCGACCTGGGTCCAGCGCCAGCCCCGGATGTCCTCCAGGGGCAGATTGGGCACGTTGATGTTGAGCACGCCGGTGTCGGCCGGCGGGTCGGCCAACACCGACTGGGCGGCGGCGGTGGCCAGCTCGGCCGCCGACTCCCAC
Source organism: Acidimicrobiales bacterium (assembly GCA_965263455.1). GTDB lineage: Bacteria > Actinomycetota > Acidimicrobiia > Acidimicrobiales > SZUA-35 > CADEDH01. The sequence goes on along the minus strand of CBDHHN010000004.1, from coordinate 1,672,107 downwards.
TGCTGGTTTGCCAACATCTCGTCGTAGCCCTGGCCCTCGATGCCGAAGTCGGCCACCGATTGGGAGACGGCGATACCCGGGATCATCCCGTTGCGGCCGGTGAGGGTGGCCCCCACCGTGCCCGAGTGGTAGACCGACCGGCCGACGTTGGCCCCCGGGTTGATGCCCGACACGATCAGGTCCGGCAGCGGCCCGAAGGCCCCGAGACGGACGAACATGACGCACAGGGCGGGGGGACCGCTGACGGCCCAGGCCCGATCGATGCCGGCCACCGTGGCGGTGTGGACCTCGGGCTGGATGACGTGGAGGGCGCCGATGGCGGCGCCGGCCCCCGAGAATTCCTGATCGGGGGCGACCACGGTGACGTCACCGAGAACGGTGAGCCGTCGAGCGAGCACGTGCAGGCCGACCGAGTCGATGCCATCGTCGTTGGTCACGAGGATTCGAGGTCGGTTCATTCCTCGAACGTACCGGTCGCGATTGACATCGGGGTAAACGGGGGCCGACCGTTCACCCCAGACCGTTGAGGAGTTCCAGCGCTTGATCGGCCAGGCCCTCGACCTGCACCCGGTACTCGTCGGTATCGACCGAATCGTCGGCCATGACGCCCTCCAGATACCGGGCCATGACGCCCTCCACGATGGCGGCCAGTCGCCACGCCTGGAAGGCCCGGTAGTAGTCGATCCCGGTCACCTCGAAGCCGGTCCGCTCACCGTAGGCGGCCACCAGTTCCTCCCGGGTCGAGAACCCGCCGGTGCTCGTCGGATTGGCCGTTGCCCCGCGGAGACTCGGTTCACCTGGTTGAACCCAGTTGTTGAGGATGTACCCCACATCGGCAAGCACGTCGCCCAAGGTGCACAGCTCCCAGTCGAGCACCGCGGCCACCGAACCGGTGGCGGTGTCGGTCAGCATGTTGCCCAGGCGGTAGTCCCCGTGGACGATTCCGGTGTAGCGCTGCTCCGGTTTGGCCTCGGTCAACAACTCGAAGGCCCGCTCCATGGTCGGCAGGTCCCGGGTCTTGGCCGCCTCCCATTGACGCCGCCAGCGCTTGAGCTGACGGTCGAGATAGGCCTCTTTGCGGCCCAGGTCGCCGAGGCCGATGGCGTCGGGATCGGCCAGGTGGAGCCGGGCCAGGACGTCGACCACGTCGGCGCTGAGGTTGCTCCGAAGCCCGCGGTCGGCCAGGTCGCGGTCCACCGTCTCGCCGTCGTGGAGGACGGCGCCGTCGACGTGGTTCATGACGTAGAAGGGGGCGCCGTTGACCGCCTCGTCCTCGCACAGGCCGAGGGCGTCCGGGACCGGCACGTCGGTCCGACCCACCCCGGCGATGATCCGGTGCTCGCGGGCCATGTCGTGGGCGGTGGCCAGGACCATGCCCAGCGGCGGCCGCCGCAGGACCAGATCCCGCCCGTCGGTCCCCGACACCCGGTAGGTCAGGTTGGAGTGGCCGCCCGTGATCAACTCGAAGGTGAACGGGCCCCGGGCCCCGTCGATGTTGTCCACCAGCCACTCCGACACCGGTCCGGCGTCGATCCCCACCACGTCTCGGTCGTCGCTCATGGCCGACATCTATAGCGGGCACAGCGGTCGGGGTAAATCCGGACCGGGCGGCGCTGGTTGGTGCCGGAGCCATCGGGGGCGAAACTGAGCCGTGCCCCGGATTCCTGAGGACGAGCCGTACCTGCTGCCGTTCCCCTTCCGTCGGCGGTTCCTCGTCGTGCTGGCGTTGACGGCGGCGGCCGTGGTGGCCTGCGTGAGCGACCCGGGATCGGACGCCCGGACCCGGCCCGAGGACGGGGCCACGACGGTGCCGCCGACGACGGCGCCCGGCCTCTCGACGACGACCCCGACCCCGGCGCCGTCGCCGACCGCGCCGGGGGAGGGCCCGGGGGTCGAGACCGTCCCCGGGGCGCCACCGACCGAGGCCGAGCGGGCGCTCCTGGCCGATCTCGGCGGGTTGTTGGCGGTGGCCGACGGCGGCCGGCTGGCCGTGGTCCGGCCCGACGGCACCGAGGTCCGCCTGCTCAACCAGGGAGACGAGGCTCTGGCCGACCAGCCGGCCTGGTCGGCCGACGGGGCCCGGGTGGCCTGGAGTCGCAACGGGTTCGACGCCCACGACCTGGTGGTGTCGGAGCCGGCCGGCGGGGAGGACACGGTCAGCCCGGCGCCGGGTCCGCCCGCCTTCTACCTGCAGTGGGCGCCGGGAGGCGAGCGCCTGGCCTATCTGCGCAACGATCCCGGGGGCCAGGGCCTCGAGGTCGGCACCGCCCGGCCGGGCCAGGCCGCCCGCCCGGTCGGCATCGCCTCACCCCTGTTCCTGGCGTGGTCGCCGTCGACCCCGGAGTTGGCCCTCCACGTCAACGGGAGTCAGGTGGTGCGGATCCCGGCCGACTTCATCGAGACCGACACCGACACCCAGACCGACATCGAACCGGACGGCGAAGCCGAGGAGGGGACGGAGGGCGACGAGGCGCCGGCGCGGCCCGACCCGATCGAACCCGACGTCATCGTCGACCCGACCGGACAGTTCACGGCCCCGGTCTGGATCGACGCCCGGACGGTCCTGGCCCTGGGTCAGGACGGGCTCGCCTTCCACGACGTCGAGGCCGGTACCAGCGAGTTGCTGCTGGCCGAGACCGAGATCAGGTTCGTGCTCAGCCCGGACCGGCGTCGCCTGGCCTACCACGTGGAGAGTTCGGCCGCCGGGGTGTCGCCGGTGGGTGCCACCCAGACGCCGGGCCCGCCCCCACGACCCCGGGTCCCGACCGCCCCCGGCCTGGCCGTGCTCGATCTCGACACCGACGAGACCGTCGTGGTGGCCGATGTCGACCCCCTGTCGTTCGAGTGGAGTCCCGACGGCCGGAACCTGGCCTGGTTGGTCGACCCGCCCGGCGCCGCCCCCGACCTGGTGCAGTGGTGGTTCTGGGCCGTCGGCTCTGCGGCCGAGGAGGCCACGGCCACCGAGTCCTACGCCGTCAGTCCCCGCGTGGCGCTCACGGTGCTCCCCTTCTTCGAGCAGTTCGCCCAGTCGACCCGCCGCTGGTCGCCCGACGGCCGAGCCTTCGCCTTCGCCGGGGTGCTCGACGGTCGCCCCGCCAACGAGGCCGTCGGGATCTGGGTCCATCTCGTAAGTTCGGGTGAACCGACCATCCGGGTGGCCGACGGCGATCTGGTCACCTGGGGCGGCTGAGGGGCCTGCGCCCTGCCCCTCGTCGCGGTCGACCCCACCGGGTCGAGCCACGTCGGCACCGGGGCTCAGGACTCGAGCGTCAGCCGGTTCTGGGGGTTGGCGGCCAACCAACCGGCGGCGTCGACCGGTTCCGGCTCCTCGTAGCCCTCGGGCAGCAGGGCCAGCCCGGCCGTCGACAGGAAGTAGACCTGCCAGCCGTGGTAGCCGTAGTAGGCCTCGGGGTCATCCTGCAGGACGGCGGCGTAGGTCGTCACCGCCGCCACGTACCGGTCGGAGTTGTTGTAGCCCCAGATGGCCCGATCGAGATCGGTGGCCGCCCCCCGGTCGACGAGGTACTTGGCCGCCCCGTTGATGGCGTCGCGGGGCACGAGCGGGTCCCCCTCACAGCACTCGGCCCAGGTGGTGGGAAGGAACTGCATCGGCCCCAGGGCACCGGCGGTCGAGATGCCGTTGATGCGACCCATCCGGGTCTCGATCAGGTTGATGGCGGCCAGGATCTCCCACGGGACGCCGTGTCGTTCCCCGGCCTCGCGGTAGTAGCCCAGCAGTTCATCGGCCGGGGCCGGTCCGGTGACGCGCCACGCCGGAAGGGTGTCGGAGATCTCGTGCTGGAGGAGCAGGACGTTGAGTTCGGTGCGGGCGGCCCAGTTGCGCTCGACGGCCGAGCTCACGGCCGGGTCGACCAGGCTCGGGACCTCGGCCGCCCACGCCTCGTTGGCCGCCAGTACCCGGTACAGCTGCTGTTGGCGTCGGCCCCAGTCGCCCCGCTCGGCATCGGACCGGGTCGTGTCCCGGATGGCCAACTCCGCCTCGCTCAGTGCGTCGGCCAGGCCATCGACCGTGGTCGGCAGGGGCTGCGACCACGGCGACGGGCCGGGCTCCGACGGTGCGTCGCCGGATTCCGCCGCCGGCCCCGAGGCCGGGGTGGGAAGGGTCGAGGGTGCCTCGGTGGTCGCGGTCGCGGCGCCGCCGGTACCGGCCCCGTCGTCGGCCCCGGACGCCGGGTCGGGGGCCGGAGGGGATGGGTCGGCCACCGCCGGGGCTCCGACGTCGTCGGCTCCGTCGCCACCGGCGCACGCCGCCGCCACCAGCAGGACGCACGCCATCGCGGCGCCGAGGGATCGGTGTGCCCGGTTCACGGCCCGACGCTCAATCGAGTTCCCAGCCGAGGCGGTCGGGGCCGAGGCTCCGGGGGTAGAAGACGACCACCCAGTCGGTCTCGGATCCGGCGGTGACGTCGATCGAGTGGCCGTAGCTGCCGTCGCCGGAGAAGCGGCCGTCCCAGTTGTAGTCGGTGTGGCCGGCCTGGACCGTGTCGTTCACCATCTGCACGTTGGGTCGACCGTCGGCCTCCAGGGTCCACAGCTCCACCGGCGAGGCCTGGCCGCCCCGGTTGCGGAAGTAGTAGTCGGCCCAGACCTCGCCGGTGAGGGGGGTCACGGTCTGACGGACCGAACCGACGCTGCAGTACCAATGGGTGCCCGGCGGGTACCACCGCAGGTACCCGGCCAGGGGCCTGACGGTGTCGGTGGCCTCGACGTACTCCCACGACTCGGTGAAGGCCAGGGCCACCGATCCGCGGGGGTAGCCGGCGTCCAGGGCCTCGACCCAGTAGCTTTCGCGATCGATGGCGATGTCGGGGCCGAGCACCTCGTCGTAGAGCCAGTCGACGTAGGCCTGGTTGGAGTAGAACCGCTTCTCCCCGAACTCGTCGGCCTCGCTGAAGGCCTGGGCGATCCCGGCCAGGCTGGTCTGACCCGATGCGTACTGCTCCTCCCAGTAGCGGAAACCGGCGGGGTCCGGCGCTCGGCCGAAGAAGGCGGCGTAGAGCCGCGTGATCGAGTCGGTCATCACCGGGCAACGCGACGGGTAGGACACCGCCTGGGACGGGATCGGCAGAACGACCCAGGTGGCCAGGGCGAGCAGTGCGGCGAGCAGGATGCGTACCAGGTTCCGCGTCATGACGCGCTCCAAGAAGGTGCCAACTCCGCGCCGGGACAGGCTAGCAGCGCCGAACCCGGGACCGAAGGGCGGCACCGTTCCCCCGCCCCGCGGGCCGGGCGCCGAACCCGGGGGCGCGGGCCGCCGTCGTGCGACGGGCACCGTCGGTGATGGACACTGGGACCATGGCCGAGATCGACCTGCTGTCCGTTTCCTCCTACGCCGGGAGCCAACCCCACGAGCAGTTCGCCTGGCTGCGGGCCAACGCCCCCGTCCACCGCCACGACGAGCCGGACGGGCCCGGCTTCTGGGCCGTCACCCGCTACGACGACGTGCGGGCGGTCGGCCGCGACCATGAGCGGTTCTCGTCCAGCCCCACCATCATGATGGCCGACCCCGATCCCGGTGGCGGCCACGGCGACGGGGTGATGATGCTCACGGCCGATCCGCCGGTCCACACCCGGATGCGCCGCCTGGTCAGTCGGGAGTTCACCCCTCGGGCGGCCCAGGCCCTGGCCCCCCGGGTGGCCGAGCTGGCGACCCGGATCGTGGACGGGGTGGTCGAACGGGGGGCGTGCGACCTGGTGACGGACCTGGCCGGTGAGATGCCGAGCTTCGTGATCGCCGACGTACTCGGCATCCCGCTGGAGGACGGCCGGGCCCTCTACCACCACACCGAGACCATCCACTCGAGCACCGAGGTCGTCAGCCGGGACCAGCAGCGGGCCGCCATCGGCGAGATGTTCGCCTACTCCCAGCAGGTCTACGCCGACAAGCGTGCCGACCCCGGCGATGACCTGGCCTCGTTGCTGGCGACCGGGGAGATCGCCGGGGAGGAGATCGACGGGGTCGACTTCTTCCTGTGGTTCCTCCTCCTGATCGACGCCGGAGGGGACACCACCCGCAACCTGGTCGGCGGCGGGATGCAGGCCCTGTTCGAACATCCCGACCAGTGGGCGCGTCTCCGGGCCGACCCCGACGGGCTCATGGACTCGGCGGTGGAGGAACTGCTGCGCTGGGTCAGCCCGGTGATCTACATGCGGCGGACGGCGACGGTCGACACCGAGATCGCCGGTCAGGCCATCGCCGCCGGCGACAAGGTGGTCATGTACTACGGGTCGGCCAACCGGGATCCCGACCACTTCGCCGACCCCGAGCGCCTCGACCTCGGTCGGACCCCCAACCCCCATGTCGCCTTCGGCGGAGGCGGGCCCCACTACTGCCTCGGAGCCCACCTGGCCAAGATCGAGATCAAGGCCCTGCTGCGGGAGATGATCGACCGCCTCGAGGGCCTGGAACCGGCGGGCGACGTCTCCTGGATGGGGTCCAACTTCATCTACGGCCCGACCTCGATGCCGGTCCGGTTCGCTCCCGGGGCCCGTCGGCAGAGCTGACGGACCGAACCGACGCTGCAGGGCCGAAACGGGTTTGGTTGGTCGGTCCGGGTACCGTCGGGTGGACCGATGGCGGACAGTCCGGGGGGATCGCCCATGCACGAGGCCGAGGGGACGCCCTCCGGGGCGCGGCCCGTCGGCCGCCGGGGGACGGCGTCATGAGCGCCCCGGCCCCCGGCCTGTTCGACCTGGTGGCCGGGCGACCGATCACCCCGGGCCCCGGCCTGGTCCGCTCGGCCCAGGAGCACAAGCTCGGCGGACTGCTGCTGGCCGCCCGTGAGGATCGACGGGCAACCATCGAGGGCGATCGGCTCTACCGGCTGGCGGCGGCCGATGCCGATGTGCGCAGCCACCACGCCCTGCTGTGGGACATCCTCGGTGTGATCGTCGATGACCTGGCGGCGGAGGGTCTCGAGGTGGCGGCCCTAAAGGGGGTCACCAGCGAGTTCCGGTGGTACGGGACGCCCGGTCATCGTCCCAGTGTCGATCTCGACCTGTGGCTGGCCCCCGACCACATCGGCCGCCTGGGAGAGGTCCTGGCCCTGTTGGCCCCCGAGTACCCGATGCCGGAGGAGGCGGTCGACCTGGCCCGCCGCCGGTTGCTGCAACACGTCCATTTCGAGTTCGACGAGGTCACCATCGACCTCCACCTCGACCCGCTGAAGCTGGGGGTCCCCAGCCGGGTCGGACCTCGGATGTGGGCCACGTCCGAGCTGTTGGGTCGGCCCGACGGGGGCACGGTGCGGGTCCTGAGCCCGGCGGCGGCCCTGGCCCTCGCCCTCCTCCATCTGAACAAGGACCGATTCGCCTACCTGGGCGGCTACGAGGAGATCCGCCGGATCGCTGCCGATCCGGATCTCGACTGGGAGGAGTTCGGGCGATTGGTGGCGGGGGACGGTCTGGCCGTGCCGGTGTGGTGCACCCTGCCCGCCGTGGCCGGCATCGTGCCCCTCGACCTGCCGACCCCGCCCCCCACCCTCACCCGTTGGCGGGTCGAGGCCTGGGAGCGGCTGTGGCCGCCGGCGAGCCGGTTGCAGGGGGACGAGGGACTCGCCTCCCGACCCCACCGGCAACGGCTCATCCCGGCTCTGCTGACCGGTCGGGCCGGGGAGGCTGTGGCCGAGTGGCGACGGTTCATGTTCCCGCCCCGTTCGTTGCTCGACGTGCACGACCCCGACCGGCGCGACCGGGGCTACGTGCGGCGCCTCACCGTCGATCGCCTGGTGCATCGGGTCCGTCCCTGACGTCCTCCTCGTCCTCGTCCTCGTCTTCGTCTTCGTCTTCGTCCTCGTCTTCGTCCTCGGTTCTCCCGTTGCCGAGGGGTGGGGCCAGGTCGTCGAGGGGCACGTAGTGGGCCACCGCCGTCGGCGGCTCGCTCACGACCCGGCCGTCGACCTCGACCCAGGCGTGGAAGCCGAACCCGTCACCGGAACCGGACTCCGATTCGGGATGGGCCCCGAAGCGGACCGAGGCCGACACGCCCCGTCGTAGGAGCAGGTGTCGATGGACCAGCGATCGCCGGAGGCAGGTTGCGTCGGGCAGGGGCCGGGCCACGAGGCGTACGGCGAAACCGACGTCGCGGGCCAGATCGACGTCGTTCACCGACCGGCCCGGCGTCGGCGGCCGGGCCGGGCCCGGGTCCGCCGATCGTCGTCCGTCGAGCCAGGCCGCGGTGGCCCGGTAGCCCCGGGTCCGCAGTCGGCGGCTCACCGCCGGGAGCAGCACCACCGCCCGGGCGATGTCGCCCCGGTGGCGCCACCCCAGGCGCAGGGCCCGCCGGGCTCGATCGATCGGGTTCACAGCCTCGGCGCGCCGATCCGCATGCCGGTCTCCTCGTACTCGTCTTCGTCCTCGTCGGTCCGGCGCCGGGGGCCGGTGGCGGCGGGACGCTCAGCCGGCGTCGGGGCCGGTGGCGGCGGGACGGTCGGGATCGGCCGACCACTGGGACCACGAGCCGACGTAGAGCCGGGGTCGGACCCCGGTCGCCGCCTCCATGGCCACCGTGTGGTGGCAGGCGCTCACGCCCGACCCGCAGTAGACGATGGTGTCGCCGTCGGCCCCGGCCTCCCGGTACTGGTCGGCCAACCGCTCCAGCGGGAGAAACCGGCCGTCCTCGTCGAGGTTGCGGCTGAACGGAAGGTTCAGGGCCCCGGGCACGTGGCCGGCCCGGGGGTCGACCGGCTCGGCGTCGCCCCGGTACCGCTCCGGAGCCCGGGCGTCGAGCACGACCGAGCCACCGTCGACGGCGGCCGCCACCTCGTCGGCGGAGGCCACGGCCGACGGCGGCCACGGGTGGACGGTTCGTCCCGTCGGGACGGGGGGCGGCTCGGCCGGGCCGGTGTCGAACGGGCCGGGCCAGGCGCCGAGCCCGCCGTCGAGCAGGGCCGCCGGCAGACCGAGGACGCGCAGCATCCACACCAGCCGGGCGGCCACCATGCCGCCGAGGTCGTCGTAGGCGACGACGGTGTGGTCGTCGGCGATGCCGAGGGCCCCCAGACCGGCGGCGAACACGCCGGGATCGGGCAGGGGGTGTCGTCCGTCGGTCGGGGTGGCCGGGCCGGCCAGGACCTCGTCGAGGTCGAGGAACACGGCGCCCGGGATGTGGCCCTTCTCGTAGGCCTCACGGCCCGAACGGCCGTCGAGATACCAGCGGACGTCGACGACCCGGAGGTCGGCGGCGCGGCACGCCTGCTGTTCGGCCAACCACTGGACCGACACGATGGGATCGAGTCGGGGGTACGCAGGAGGTGTTGCCGTCATCGCACCATGATGGCCCCGGTTGGCTCCGAACCGGTCACGCCTCGACCCAAAGGCGTACCTGTTGGTACGGGTCGAGCTTCCTGACCTGGGGTTTCGGGTGTCGGGCCTCAGTCGGCCGCCAGGTAGGTGTCGGCCAGACCATCCATGACGGCGAAGAACTCCTCGGCGCAATCGCCGAGGATGTCGGCCACCGGCCGGACCTCGTCGATCCGGCCCGCCACCTGCCCGCTGAGGGCGATGGCGGCCTCCATGTCGCCCCCGAAGTACAGGTCCTGGGCGTTGCCGAAGCGGCCGAAGACGTTGTCCTCCTCCCACTGCATGGCCAGGGTCCGGTCGGTCTTGAGGGCCCGCAGGGCGGGGGAGTGCCGCTGATTGAGGAACACGGTGTCGGTCTCGGCCGCACCCGTGATCGACTTCTTCCAGTTGTCGTGGACCGGGCTCTCGGCCGCCGACACCATGCGGGTCCCCATCTGGACCGCCTCGGCCCCCAGGGCGAAGGCGGCGGCCATGGTCCGGCCGTCGAGCATCCCGCCGGCGGCCACGATGGGCACGTCGACCTTGGACCGGACCAGCGGCAGCAGGACCATCGAGGCGACAGGGTCGGGGTTCTTGAACCCACCACCCTCGCCCCCCTCCACGATCAGGCCGTCGACCCCGGCCTCGACCGCCTTCAGCGCCCCCCGCAGGGTCGGGACCACGTGATAGACGATCAGCCCCGCCTCCTTGAGCTGGGCCGTGTACTGCATGGGATTGCCGGCCGAGGTGGAGACGAAGCGGACACCCTGGTCGATGATGAAGTCGACGATGCCGGGGTCGCGCACGAAGGCCTGGGCCACGTTGACCCCGAACGGCTTGTCGGTGAGATCCCGCATCTTGGCGATCTCGCCCCGGATGGCGTCCAGTTCACCCGACGAGGTCTCGATGATGCCCATTCCCCCGGCGTTGGACACGGCCGAGGCCAGCTGGGCCCGGGCGATCCACCCCATCGGGGCCTGGACGATCGGGATCTCGACCCCGAGGGAGCGGGTGATGCGGTTGTCGAAGCGGCGATCGGCGGCCGCCGTCGTGGGCTCGGTCATGGCGCCGACCCTAGGCCCGGCGACGGCGGCCTCGCAGGTCCGACCCGGCCACGACCCCTCGGCCCGCCGACGTCAGGGGCAATCGGCCGACTTGGTGTCGATCAGGATGGTGGAGTCCATGATCCAGCCCGTCCGACCCTCGGCCGAGACCAGGAACCACCGGTCGTCGGAGCCGGCAAAGGGCACCAGCCGCCACTCGAGGACCTGGTGCTGGCCGGTGGGAAGCCGCCCCACCTGGGGGCCGAAGGCGTCGGGCTGCTCGAACATGGTCACCAGTGGGTTGACGATGGTCACCACACACCCGTCGAGGGCGGCCGCCGTCGTCGTCGTGGGGCGCGCCGTGGTGGCGGTGACGGGTCCCGTGGTCGGCCCGGACGGGATCGGGGTAGTGGTCGTGACGGCGGTGGTCGTCGTCGGGCCGCGGTCCGGGTCGAAGACGCGGTCCCACCACCAGGGGGCGGAGCCGCCGGCGATCAAGGCGACGAGGACACCGACCGCGACCGGGGCCACGATCGGGGATCGACGTTGCTCGGGTTGGACCGGTCCGGCCATGGCTGCTCCCCTCTCCGGTCCCGACCGTAGATCCGGGTGGCCGCCGTCCTCTGGGGAGTATTCCGCATCGGGCCGCGGTGCCCCGCGGTGGCTCCGGGATCAGGACGGGTCGCGGGCCAGGTCTCGGGTCAGGGCCCGGAGGTCCAGGTCGCCCCGGTTGCCGTCACAACGGCCCAACCGGTCGGCGGCCTGCTCGCCGTCGAGACCCCAGGTCTCCATGAGGCCCAGGGCCACGGTCCGGGCGTAGGACGGATGGGCCGGGCCCCGCCGATGGCGGCCCGGGTCGGGTCCGGTGAAGGTGGCCACCGGGTGGCCGTCGGGACCGGGACCCAGGTGGAGGACCCGGCCGTACCACTGGGGTCCGGCGTCGAGATGACTCCCGGCCGGGATCCGGGCCAGGTCGAACAGGGGCCCGCCCCCGGTCCGGTCCCAACGCTCGGGTTCGGGCTCCACCGACCGGTCGGGGCCCGACCCCGGGGCCAGGGTCGACCCCGGGACCCGCAGGCCGTTCTCCTGACGGAACACGTCCTCGAACTGCTCGGCCGTGATCAGCCAGATCCGGGCCAGGGTCCCCGAGTCGGGCACCTCGTCGACGTCGCCCCCGGTCGTCACAGGGGCCCCGGGGTCGGCGTCGGCGCCCGGCTCGGGCTTCGGGATCGATCCGGTGGTGGGCGACGGATCGAGGAAGGCCACCGCACCGCCACCCCAGCCGGGGGAGGCCCCGGCGAAGAACAGGTCGTGGGGCAGCCACCAGGCCCGGTCGGCGGCCGGGGGCGAGGGATCCCGGGCCCCGGCCTGGTCGCGGGGGACTGGCCGGTAGGGCACCGGGCCACCCTCGAGGTAGGTGCGGAACCGGGGCCACCACAGGTTCGACCCGTAGGCGGCGTACCACACCAACGGCTGCGTCCCGTCCGCCCTGGGGTCGGGGGCCGAACCCGGCTCGGGGGGCGACGGGCTCCCGGGATCCGTCATGCCAGCACCAGGCCGAGCCAGTCATCGTCCTGGAGACGGTCCACGGTCGACCGGCCGGGGTGGCCGGCCGCCACCTCCGTCTCCTGGCCGACCAGGAACCCGGTCACGATCAACCGGCCCCCCGGAGCCAGGCGGCGCCCCAGTTCGGCCCCCCAGGCCCGGTGGACCGGGGCCAGGACGTTGGCCAGCACCAGCGTGAACGGTCCGTCGCCCGGATCGAGCGCCTGGCGCACGATCGGGGATCGACCGGCCACCAGCTCCCGGTTCAGGGCCACGGTCCGGGCCAGGGCCGCTCGCGCCGCGGCGTCGTGCTCGATGGCGGTCACGCTCGGCGCGCCCCGGGCCAGGGCGGCCAGGGCCAGGATCCCGGTCCCGGCTCCGAAGTCGAGGGTCGGTCCCGGGACCGACCGACCGACACCGCCGGTTCCGGTCCCGGTCCCGGTCATCGTGCGGTCCAGCAACTCCAGGGCCAGTCGGGTGGTGGGATGGCCCCCGTCGCCGAAGGCCCCGCCGGGGGCGATGGCGATGGTCCGGCCGCCGACCTCGACCGTGGTCCGACGCATCCCGTCGACCCAGCCGGACGGGTCGACGGGATCGACCCGGGGCGGGGCCTGCAGCAGCGATGACGGGAGTCGGCGGGCGGCGGCGCTAGCCTCGGGCTCGGTCTCGAACCCGGCGACGAGCCGGATCGGCGGGCCCGACGTCCCGGTCTCACCCGGTGGCGACGCGTCGGGGACGACGTTGGCCACGCCGGTGGTTCCGAGGTCCCACAGCAACGACGAGACGACATCGAGGTCGTCGATGGCGAGGTCCAGGGTCATGATCCAGCCCACACCGGTGGAGGCTACGGCCGAACGGCCGCGGTCGAGCGAGACGTCGAGGTGAGTGACTTGCACGCCGCCATCGACATCGGCACCAACTCGATCCATCTGGTGGTGGCCCGCGCCCTACCCGACGGGGGATTCGACGTGGTCACCACCGAGAAGGAGTCGGTCCGCCTCGGCTCGGGCGGTGGCGACATGAAGCTCCTCACCGACGACGCCATGGACCGGGGTGTCGCCGCCCTGGCCCACATGATGGACGTCGCCGCCGCCCTGGGGGCCGAGATCACGGCCGTGGCCACCAGCGCCGTGCGCGAGGCCGAGAACCGCGAGGTCTTCGTCAACCGGGTGGCCCGGGAGCTGGGGCTCGGCATCGACGTGATCGCCGGTCTGGAGGAGGCCCGCCTCATCCACAACGGCGTGATCCACGCCGTCGACCTGGCCGGTCGGCGGTCACTCATGGTCGACATCGGCGGTGGCAGCACCGAGTTCATCGTCAGCGAGGGCCCGGAACTGGTCGAGGCCCGCAGCCTGCGGTTGGGTGCCATCCGGTTGACCGAACGATTCTTCGGCGGCCTCGCCCCCGAGGAGCCGCCCCCGGCCAGGGCGGTGGAGGCCTGCCGCCGGCACCTGCGCAACGTGCTGGGCGGTGTCGTCCGGCAACTGGGCGGCCACCGACCCGAGATGCTGGTCGGCAGCTCGGGCACCATGGAGGCGGTGGCCACCATGGTGGCCGAGGCGGCCGGGGGCGAGCCGCACCAGCTCAACGGGTTCGCCTTCACGGCCGACCAGCTCGACCCGGTGGTCGAGGCGGTGCTGGCCGTCGGGACCGACCGGCGCCCGCTGGCCGTACCCGGCCTGGAGGAGAAGCGGGCCGACATCATCGTGGGGGGCATCCTCCTGGTCCAGGAGACGCTGCGGGCCTTCGAGCTCGACTCGGTCACGATCAGCGAGTTCGCACTGCGGGAAGGCGTTCTGTACGACCGTTTCCCGGCGGGGGCCGACCACCTGCGGGATCTGCGCCGGTCCAATGTGCGCCGCCTGGCCCGCAAGTTCGACCCCGACGCCGATCACGCCGAGACCGCGGCCCGCCTGGCGGTGCAGCTGTTCGACCGGACCGTCGACCTCCACGGCCTCGATCGTCGGGCCCGCCAACTGCTGGAGCTGGCGGCCCTGGTCCACAACGTCGGCCTCACCGTCGCCCACTCCGGGCACCACAAGCACACGTACTACATCGTGCGGAACAGTGAGCTGCTCACCGGCTTCACCGACCACGAGTTGGAGCTGCTGGCTCTGATCGCCCGCTATCACCGCAAGAGTCACCCCAAGCCCGAGCACGACGAGTTCGATGCCCTCGACGCCGACGACCAGTACCTGGTGCGGGTGTCGGCCGGGTTGCTGCGGATTGCCATCGGCCTCGACCGACGTCACCTGGGCCTGGTCCGGGGCGTGACCGCCCGGGTCGAGCAGGGCGACGGCGAGCGCGACCGACTCTTGATCGAGCCGGTGGCCGATGGGGCCGACGTCGGCCCCGAGATCGCCGCCGCCGGCGACCGGGCCCGTCTCGCTGGCCTCGCCCTCGGGGTCGACGTGGTGGTCCAGGCCCGGCCCGACGACGACTGAGGTCGGGTCAGGCTGTGGTGTGTCGGGCCTCGTGGTCGAGCAGCCAGCGCTTGACCTCGAGGCCGTAGTAGTAGCCGCCCAGCGACCCGTCGGCCCGCAGGGCCCGATGGCAGGGGACGATGGGGGCCACGAGGTTGCGCCCGCAGGCCGTCCCCGCCGACCGAACGGCCCGGGGGCGTCCGGTGGCGGCCGCCAGTTGGGTGTAGGTCCGGGTCTGACCGGCCGGGATGGCCCGGAGGCCGTCCCACACCTGCTGCTGCAGCTCGGTGCCGGGCTGGGCCACGGCGATGGCGTCGAGCGCCGCCAGGTCGCCGTCGAGGTAGGCGGCCAGTCGGTCGGTCACGCCGTCGATCTCGGATCGCTCGACGACCTGGCCCTGTCGTTCCGGGGTCAGACGGGCCACGAGGTCCTCGGGCGGGCAGAATCCGGCGGCCAGCGCCACCCCGTCGGTGGCGATGACGCTGAGCGGGCCGACCGGGGTCGACAGGGTGGCGGAGAAGGTCTCGGGGAAGGTCTCGGAGAGGGCCTCGGGCGTGGTGGGCTCGGCGGTGGGGATCGGGGCCATGGTCGGACTCCTTCGGGTGTCGGGTTGGGTGTCGGTGTCGCGTGTGTCTGGTCGGTGGTGGTGGGAGCCGGGTTTCAGGCCGTGGCCCACAGCAGGAGGGCGGCATAGGCCCGCCACGGTCGCCACGACTCGGCCCGTTCGGCCAGGGCCCGTTTGTCCAGGTCGAGGGTCCGGGCCAGGACCAGGTCTCCGTCGGGCCAGCCGTCCGGGTGGCTCAGCGCCCGCATGGCGATGTAGCCCGCGGTCCAGGGCCCGATGCCGGGGAGGGCGAGGAGGGCCTCGGTGGTGGCCTCCACGTCGGCGTGGGGGCCCAGGGTGAGGTCGTCGTCGGCCACGGCCCGGGCCAGGGTGGTGATGGTGCGGCGCCGACCGGCCGGCATGCCGAGGTCGTCGAGCGGGGTCTCGGCCACCGATCGGGCCGTGGGGAAGCCCAGGGGGCCTCGGGTCCCGCCGTGTTCGTCGACCAGGGCGACCAGCCGACCGAGCAGCGTCCGGGCTCCGGCCACGCTGATCTGTTGACCCACCACGGCCCGGACCGCCACCTCGAACGGGTCGAAGGGGCCGGGCAGTCGGGGGAGGGGCACCTGGTCGAGTCGCCGGGCCAGCTCGGGGTCACGTCGCAGGTGTTCCTCGATGGGCTCCAGGTCGGTGTCGAGATCGGCGACCCGGCGCACGATGGGGACGACGTCGGCCAGGGCCGACAACTCGGTCGAGGCGCAGGTGACGGCCAGGGTGCCGTCGGGGCCCGGGGCCAGTTCGAACCAGCCCTGGGCCAGTCGGCGCCGGAACGTCTGCTCCCCGTACTCCTCCAGACCGGGCACGGCCCGGCTGACCAGGAACCGATGGAGGGCGGGCCAACCCAGCCGACCCCGGGTCGAGAGGTTGACGGTGACCTGGCCCGAGTTCGATCCCGGCCCGCCCCGTCGACGTCGGAGCTCCGATGGGGCGGCGTCGAAGGCCTGGCGCATCGAGTCGTTGAACTGGCGGAGGCTGCCGAAGCCGGCGGCGAAGGCCACATCGGTCACCGACAGGGAGGTCTGATCGAGCAGGAGCCGGGCCAGCCACAGCCGGCGGGAGCGGGCCAACTGCAGCGGGCCGGTGCCCACCTCCCGCTGCAGCTCCCGCCGCAGGTGCCGCTCGCTCACACCGAGCTGGCGGGCCAGACCGGCCACCCCGTGCCGGTCGACCTCGCCGGCGTCGATGGCCCGAATGGCCCGGCCCACGAGGTCGGCCCGCCGGTTCCACTCGGGGTCGCCGGGGGCCAGCTCCGGTCGGCATCGGCGACAGGGACGGAAGCCGGCCTCGGAGGCCGAGGCGGCGTGGGCGAAGAACCGGACGTTGGCCTGCTTCGGCGTGCGGGCCGGGCAGGAGGGGCGACAGAAGATGCCGGTCGAGGTGACGCCGGTGTAGAAGCGACCGTCGAACCGGGCGTCGCGCCTGCTGATGGCGTCGTAGCACTGCTTGTGGTCGAGAGCTGTCATCGGTTTCAGTAAAGCCCTGGTCACCACGATCGGCTAGCGGTGATCGGACAGGGCAGTGGGCGTGGTCGGAGCGGAGGTCCCGGAGGGCAGGGACGGCGGCCGCTACCGTTGATGGGCATCGTGTCCGCCCTTCGACCGCTGCTCCGGTCCCCGTCCCGACCACCCTGGTCGCCGCTGGTGCGCTTCCTGTTTCCGGGGGCGCTGGTGCTCGCCGCCTGCTCGGGCGGGACCGAACCCGCCGGGCCCGAGGCCGTCCCCCGGTCCCTGGCCGAGCAACTCATCATCGACGAGTTGGCGACCTCGGTCGGGCTCGGGCCCCTCGACCCCTCGTGCGCCGACCCGGGCGTCTACACCGCCGACAGCAGCTTCGCCTGCACCGCCACCACCGACGGGGGCACCGTCGTCAACGTGCAGGCCACGGTGAACGCCCAGGGCCGGCTGTCGTTGGCCACCACCAACCTGATCACCCCGGCGGCCCTGCCGACCTTCGAGCGGGAGGTGGCGGCCGTGCTCAACGCCAACACCGACGCCAACCTGACGGCCGGGGCCGTCGACTGCGGGCCGGGCCCGGTGGTCCTCCCCCCGACCCGGACCATGCTGTGTGCCCTGACCATGCCGGCCAGCGGCGAGGTCTTCGACGTGACCCTCGACATCACCGACCTGGATCGCCGTCGCTTCGGGCTCAAGGTGGCCGACGAACCTCGTTCGGGCGGGTCCGGACCCGTCATCGACCCCGAACCCGCTCCCGAGGGCTGAACGCCCAGCGGAACCGCCGACCGGGCCTCCGGCCGGAAGGGGTGGCGTTCGTCACAGGACGCGGTCAGAATGGAGGCCCAGGCCCGTGGGCTCACGAACCCGCTCGCTCATCGGAGGGGGGACCGGCCGACCGGGGGGACTCGGCCCGACCCGAAGGGGGACCAGCGTGGACCCCGGCTACCCGGCCTCCACCGTCGGGTAGTCGGGGGCCCACCAGTGGGCGTCGATGGCGGAGGTGACGGCGGCCGACAGTTCGTCGCCGTCGAGATCGCCCCAGGCCCGGGCCACGCCGTCGGCCTGGGCCGCCTCGGCCACAGCCGCCGCCACCCGGCGCGACACGTCGGCCACCCGGGCCACCGGAGGCAGGAGGCCGTCGTCGGGATCGTGGCCCACCCCGGCCCGACCCACGGCCTCGGCCGCCGCCACCAGCATGTGGTCGGTCACCTTGGTCGCGGCCGAGACGACCGAACCCAGGCCGACCCCGGGGAACACGTAGACGTTGTTGGCCTGGGCCACGGTCACGGTCCGGCCGTTGATCGACACCGGGTCGAAGGGGCTGCCGGTGGCCACCAGGGCCCGGCCGTCGGTCCAGGCCAGCAGGTCGGCCGGCGTGGCCTCGGCCCGCGACGTGGGGTTGGACAGCGGCATGATCACGGGCCGCTCGACCGTGGCCGCCATCCGTCGGACGATGGTCTCGGTGAACAGGCCGGGCTGGCCCGACACCCCGATGAGCACCGTTGGTCGGGCCCCCTCCATCACCTGCTCGAAGCTCGTCGGCCCCTCGTGGTCGGCCCAGGACGACACCCGGTCCCAGGATTGGGCCAGCGGCCGCTGGTAGGGGTTGAGGTCGGTGCGCCGATCGTGGAGCAGACCGTCCCGATCGACCAGATGGACCCGGGACGCCGGGTCGGCCACGCCGGTGGCGGCCAGGGCGTCGACGATCATGGTGGCGATGCCGGTCCCGGCCGAGCCGGCCCCGAGCAGACACACCCGCTGGTCGGCCAGCGAGCCGCCGGCGGCCTCCACCGCGGCCTCGACCGCGGCCAGGCCCACGGCCGCCGTGCCCTGGATGTCGTCGTTGAAGCTGGGGAGTTCGTCCCGGTAGCGGTCGAGGAGCGGAGCGGCGTTGGTGCCGGCGAAGTCCTCCCACTGGAGCAGGACCCCCGGGAACCGGCGTTTCACGGTGGTGACGAACTCCTCCACGAACGACTCGTACTCGGCTCCCGTGACCCGTTCGTGACGCCAACCGAGGTAGAGGGGGTCGGCCAGGAGCTCCTCGTTGTCGGTCCCGACGTCGAGCACGACGGGAAGGGTGCGTCGGGGGTCGATACCACCGGCCGCGGTGTAGAGCGACAACTTGCCGATGGGGATGCCCATGCCGCCGACGCCCTGATCGCCGAGGCCCAGGATCCGCTGACCGTCGGTCACCACGATCACGTCGGTCTCGGTGTCGATGGCGTCGAACTGGCAGCCGAGATTGCCCCGGTAGGGGTAGGCGCAGAACACGCCGTGGGGTCGGCGGTAGATGGAGCTGAAACGCTGGCACGCCACCCCCACGGTGGGGGTGTAGACGACGGGCAGCAGGTCGGTCAGGTGGGCGCACAGGAACCGGTAGAACAGCACCTCGTTGGTGTCCTGCAGGGCCCGGAGGAAGATGTGGCGGTCCAGGTCGTCGTCGAGGCGCTCATAGGCCTGGTGGCGCCGGGCCACCTGCTCGTCGATGGTCTCGAACGAGGCCGGGAGCAGGCCTTCCAGGTCGAGGGCCGACCGCTCGGCGGCGGTGAAGGCGGTGCCCTTGTTGAGTTCGGGGTCGTTGAGGAGGTCCCGGCCCCGTTTGTGGGTGATCACGAGCGACGTTTTAGCTCAGCGGGATGGTGACCGTCTCTCCACCCCATCCGCTCACCTGGTCCCGACCCTCGATGGTCACCTCGGTCTCGTCGTCGGGGATGGCCACACCGGTGAGGCTGCGGGTGAAGGGCTGTTCGGTGGCGTGGTCGTGCAGCAGCTCCCGCACGCCGTACACGGTGCCGTCGGAGCCGACCACCCGCCAGGCGTCGGCATAGCGCTGGGGTGTGTCGTAGGGGGAGGACAGGGTGGCCGACAGGTCCCAGGTGCCGTCGCCGTTCCGGGTGGCCATGGCCGAGAGGACGTCGGGGAAGAGCTCCTCGGCCGTGTCGTCGTCGAGGTCGCGATCGGCGGTCCCGTCCTCGCCGTCGGCGACCTCGGCACCCTCCTCCCCGTCGGCCTCGTCCTCGTCGTTGTCGTTGTCGTTGTCGTTGTCTCCACCGGAGGAGGTTGCGGCCTCGGTGCCGGCGCCCGGGTCGCCGTCGGAACCGCTGCCGGTCTCGTCGTCGGAACCGGCGCAGGCGGCGGCGGTCAGAGCCAGCACCATGAGCGCGAGCAGGAGTCTCATCGGTCGCCTCCGGTCCGGCCGTCCACGACCTCGAAGCTCACCGTCCGCTCCTCGGTGTCCACTCTGGTCAACTCCACCGCAACCTCCTCGGCCAGGGCCCGGCCCTCCGACGGGACCGACGCCACCACGGCAGGTTGAACCAGCTGGAGGCGGGCCTGCTTCCGCCGCTCGTCGAGATCGACGACGTGGCCGGCGAACCGCTCGCCCACCCGCGACGACAGCACCATGGCCTCGGCGAAGTCGACCATGGCCCGCTCCAGGGCCGATTCCCGCTGCCGAGCCCGCCCCATCAGCGACGGCAGCTCCTCGAGCGCCTCGACGGCCCAGGTCGGGGGCTGCCGGTCGGCCAGCAGGGCGAGCAGGATCTCGTTGCCGAACCGGTCGACCAAGCGCCGCAGCGGGGCGGTGACGTGGGAGTAGACCGACGCGATGGCCCCGTGGCGATGGTGCTCGGGAAGGTCACCGTCGAACCCCAGGTAGCCGGCCCCTCGCAGGGTCCGGGTGGCCTGGAGGAGAAAGGTGTTGCAGGCCGGGCTGTTCGGTTCGAGGGCCCGCACGAAATCGGGGTAGGTCTGCTCGGCCGGCCAGTTCAGACCCAGGGCCCCGGCCGTCCGCCGCAGGCCGGCCACGGCCCGCTCGTAGGGCGGGGGGAGGGTCCGGAGGATGCCGACCCCGGCCTCGGCCATGGTCCGCCCCGCCACCATCCCGGTCAGCAGGGAGATCTGGGCGTTCCACCCCTCGACGGGCAGCGACCGGTCGAAGGCCAGGTCGTAGGTGCCGGCACGCTCCACCACCTCCTGGGCCGGGAGGTTGATGCTGATCCCGCCCCGGGCCGCCTCCCGCTGCTGGCGCAGCCGGCCGATCGTGGCCAGCAGGGCCAGGTTGGTGGCGCCTTCGGCCTGCGTCTCGGGGGGCTCGGTGCCGTCGTCGATGTGGGTCTGGGCCGTGGTGTAGGAGATGGCGGCCCGGTTCCGGACCAGGGCCCGTTCCAGGTGCCAGTGCACCGGTCGGCCGTCGCCGTCGAGGTCGATGGTCCACAACAGGGCCGGTTTGTCGGTGCCGGCCAGCAGCGAGGCCCGATCCTCGCTCAGGACCGGAGGGTGGAGCGGCGCCCGATCATCGGGGCTGTACAAGGTCGTCCCCCGGGACCGGGCCTCGGCGTCGACCGCGCCGCCGGGGACGACGAAGGCACCGACGTCGGCAATGGCGTAGCGGACCCGGAAACCGTCCCCGGTCCGCTCGGCGCAGAATGCCTGGTCGAGATCGGTGGCCCCGGGCGGGTCGATGGCCACGAACGGCAGGTGGCGGGCGTCGAGCCGCCCCCCGTCCGGCGGGCCGGCCCCGTCCATCCGGGCCTGTTCGGCCTCGGCCAGCACCGGTTCGGGGAACGCCCTCGGTACCTCCAACTGGTCCCGGATCCGCTGGAACCCCTGCTCGAAGGACCGGGGCGCGTGGAGAACGGGTACGGGCACCCTGCGAACCTAGCCGGTGGCGCCATCGGCCGGGTCGTCGGCCGCCCCGCCCGGACCGGAGCCGTAGAGGCCGAGGGCCTCGGTCAGGGCATCGTCGGCCCCGTAGGTCTCGTCCGGTCCGGGGAAGGCCCCGGAGCGGACGTCGTCGGCGTAGGCCCGCGTGGCCGCCACCTGATCGTCGAAGGCGGTGCCGTAGCGGCGGACGAAGCGGGGCTTGAACCGGTTCTCGAGGCCGATCAGGTCGTGGTAGACGAGGACCTGGCCGTCGGTGTCGACGCCGGCCCCGATGCCGATGGTGGGGATGTCAACGGCGTCGGTCACCATGGCCCCGACCACGTCGGGCACGCCCTCCAGCACCAGGGCGAAACAGCCGGCGTCCTCCAGTCGGCACGCCTCGTCGACCAGGCGCCGGGCCGCCTCGGCCTGTCGGCCCTGGATACGGAAGCCGCCCATGACGTTGGTCGACTGGGGGGTCAGGCCCAGGTGACCCATCACCGGAATCTCGGCCGCCAGGATGGCCTCGACCATGGGGATGCGCTTGATCCCACCCTCCAGCTTCACGCACCCGGCCCCGGCCCGGACCAGCTTGGCCGCGTTGGTCACGGTGTCGACGGTGGAGAGGTGGAAGCTGAGCCAAGGCAGGTCACCCACGACCAGGGCCGTGGGCTTGGTCCGGGCCACGGCGGCGACGTGGTAGGCGATGTCGTCGGTGGTGACCGACAGGGTGTCGTCGTGGCCGAGGACCACCATGGCCAGCGAGTCGCCGACCAGGATCAGATCCACGTCGGCCTCGGTGGCGACCCGGGCCGACGGGGCGTCGTAGGCCGTCACCATGACCAGGGGCTCGGCCCCGGCGCGTCGCTTCGAGGCCCGGATCCCGGGCACCGTTCTCCGTTTGCTGCTCATCGCACCTTCCCGTTCACCCGTTCACCCGTTCACTCGGCTTCCCGTCGGCCCCGGGTCGGCGGCCATGACCCCGTCGTTGTCGATCAGCCGGGTCGAGCCGACCCGGGCCGCGATCAGCAACTGGACCCGCTCACCGAGGGGGGACGGCTGGTCCAGGGTGTCGGGGTCGACGGCGGCGGCGTAGTCCAGCTCGGCCAGGGGCTCCGCCGCCACCACGGTGGCCATGGCGGCGTCGATGACCTCGCTCCGCCGCTCGCCCTCCTCGACCAGTCGGCGTCCCTCGTCCAGGGCCCGCCGCAGGACGACAGCGGCCGCCCGCTCGTCGGGAGCCAGGTAGATGTTGCGGCTCGACAGGGCCAAACCGTCGTGGTCGCGCACGATGGGGCACCCGACGACACGGACGGGCAGCGACAGGTCGGCCGCCATGCGACGGACGATGGCCAACTGCTGGAAGTCCTTGGCCCCGAAGTAGGCCGAGCACGGGCCCACGATGGCGAAGAGCTTGGTCACCACGGTGGCCACCCCGCTGAAGTGGGTGGGGCGGCTGGCGCCCTCCCAACGCGACGACAGCTCGGCCACCTGGACCGAGGTCAACACCGGGCCGCCGGGGTACATCTCGTCGACCGACGGGGCGAAGACCACGTCGATCCCGCTGGCCGCCGCCAGCGCAGTGTCGGCCGCAAGGTCCCGGGGGTAGGCGGCCAGGTCCTCGCCCGGCGCGAACTGCAGCGGGTTGACGAAGATGCTGACCACGGCCACGTCGTTGGCGGCGGCGGCAGCCCGCATGAGCGAGGCGTGGCCGTCGTGGAGGTAGCCCATGGTGGGCACGAACCCGATGGTCCGCCCGGCCGAACGATGGTCGTCGAGCAGACGGCGGAGGTCGGTCACGGTCGAGACGGTCACCGGCACCGGGGTCGGATCCGTCGGCCCACCGCTCATGACCGGTCAGCCCCAGTCGGGGGGCAGCGGTCGACCGGCAAGTCGGGCGGCCTCCGCCGCCAGGAGTCGATACAGGTCATGTTCGCCCTCGGGGAGTGCGTCGAGATGGTCGGCCAGGGTCCGCAGGTCTCCCCGGGAGGCCGGACCGGTCAACGACGATACCGGCGAGCTTTGGCGAACGTTGCCCAGGGTGGCGGCCATCAGGGCCCAGTAGGCGTCGACGGGAACCCCGGACTCGGCCGCCAGCCGCTCGACCTGACCGCACAGGGCCACCAGGTGGTTGGCGGCCACGCTGGCGGTGGCGTGGTAGAGGGAGCGGCGCTCGTCGGCCACCGTGACCGGTCGGCCTCCGAGGGCGTCGACCGTGGCCCGGGCCAGGGGGTCGCCGGCCACGGCGAACACGATCCCTGACCGGAGGACCTCGGCTCCAGTGGCGGGGTCGGGCAGGGAGGCGAGAGGGTGGACCGACCCGGTCCGGGCGTGGGGGGCCAGCACGTCGAGGCCTTTGGCCCCCGAGAGGTGGAGGACGACCGCCAGTCCGGGCCGTACGGCATGGGCGACGGCGGCGATGGCGTCGTCGGGCACGGCCAGGAACACGGCGTCGACGTCGGCGGCGGCATCGACGATGGGGTGCTCGCGTCCGTAGAGGCGGCGGCAGATCCAGGAGGAGTCTTCGAGGGCGGACACCAGAGACCGACCGGCCCGCCCCGGACCGATGACCGAGAAGGAGTGGGACACTCCCGACTGGTTAGTTGCTGGCGAGCTTCTCGTCCATGCGGGCGAAGACCGAGGCCATCATCTCCAGGTCATCGGGCTCGATGAGATCCAGGAACCAGCCCCGGATGTCGTTCACGTGGCCCGGGGTCGAAGCCTCGAGGGCGTCGTGGCCGGTTGTGGTGAGGATGGCGAAGAGCCCTCGTCGGTCGTCCTCGCACTCCTCCCGGCGGACGTAGTCCAGGCCGGCCAGTCGATCGACCCGGTAGGTCAGACGACTGCGGGAGACGAGGACCCGCTCGGCGAGTTCGCTCATGCGGAGCCGGTGCCCGGGGGCGTCGGCCAGTTGGGACAGTATCTCGTAGTCGGTCAGGGACAGGCGGGAACGCTGCTGGAGCTCGTGGTCGAGGTGCTCGAGGAGACGAACACTGGCTGAGAGAAACGCCTGCCATGTCTGCTGTTCGGCATCAGAGAGCTTTTCACTCATTTCTGGATCCTATTGGACACAACCGTATTAGTTCTGGTCAATGACAAAAGTATCCAGTATTTCCATTCGGCTGCTCGCATCAGCCCTGTTCAGGCGTCTAGGGCCTCTGGCACCGGCCGCACCAGGTGGTGGTCCGGGCGTCGATGACGGTCGCCATGAGCTCTGTTTCGCACCGGGGACAGGGTGATCCTTGTCGGCCGTAGACCTGGAGATGGCGTTGGTTGCGTCCGGTGCCGCCGCTTACGTCGCGGTAGTCACGCAAGGTCGTTCCGCCATTGTCGATAGCTTGTTCTAGCACGATCTGGAGACTTTGGAGCAACCGCTCCGAACGGGCCCGGCCCAGGCGGCGGGCACGGGGGTCGATGCCGGCCAACCACAGGGCCTCGTCGGCGTAGATGTTGCCGATCCCGGCGATCGGCCGCTGCGACAGCAGGTTGGTCTTGACCGCCCGTCGGCTCCTCCGCAGCAGAGCCCAGAACCGCGCGCCGTCGAGTTCGGGGTCAAACGGCTCCGGTCCCATGGCGGCCAGGGTCGGGATGTCGTCGTAGCGGCCCGCCTCGACCACCCGAAGACGGCCGAACCGCCGGATGTCGTTGAACACCAGTGTCGACCGGCGATCGAGCCGCCACCAGGCTCGGACATGCGGACCGGTCGGCGCCTCGGGCCCGTCGGCCAGGTACAGCGAGCCGGTCATCCCCAGATGGACGACCAGCTCCCTCCCGTCGTCGGTCGGGAACAGCAGATACTTGCCCCGCCGGCCCGGCGGCCCGAGCCGGGCTCCGCCGACGTCGCGGGCGGGTGTGAACTTGGCGGAGTCGAAGGCCCACGCCTCGGCCACCGTGCGCTCGGCGATGAGGGGCCCTATCTGGCGCCGGATCGTCTCGACCTCCGGCAGCTCGGGCACAGCTCAGCCGGCGTGTCCGGCGCCCATCCGGGCCGCCACGGCCTGGGCCACGGCCCGGCCCGAGGCCACGGCACCGTTGATCGACGGATCGGTGCGGTGATCACCGCAGACCCACACCCCGTCCTCGGTGTTGAGGGGGCCGAAGGGGTCGTGGCCCATCGGGAGGCGGGGGAGGGCCCGGGCGATCTCGTCCACCCGCAGGAGGTCCCAGTCGGCTGTATCGGGGAACCAGTCGCTCAGCTGATCTCGGAATCCGTCGACCAGGCCCTCGACGATGACGGGAGCGGACACGGCCACGGTGGCCCGCCCGTCGGGAGCGTAGGCCGGGGCCACGTCACTCATGACGGCCACCGAGTTGATGGGGCCCCGTCCCTCGCCGTTGAGGGCCAGGATGGGCTCGGGCAGCGGTGAGGTCGGGGCCGAGAACCACGCCGTGGTCACCGACCGCCAACCCGGATCGTCGGTCCCGGCCAACTCGGCGGCGGCGGTGGCGTCGGTGGCGACCACGACGGCGTCGGCGCTGACGGCGTCGCCGTCGACCGGGGAGACCGTCGTGCCGTCGACCGAGGCCACCGGGGCCGAGAGACGGAGGGCGCCGTCGGGCAGACGCCGGGCCAGGGCGGCCGGAATGGCCGCCATCCCCTGGGCCGGGACGCCGACCCCGGCCTCGGACATCATGCGGTACACGAACTCCAGCACCCGGCTCGACCCGTCGAGATCGGGGGCCAGGGTGATCCCGGCGAACAGCGGGGCCAGGAAGCGCTCGACCATCTCGTCGCTGAACCCGATCTCCCGCAACCGGTCGCGGGCGGTGGCCTCGGGCCGACGCCAGAGGTCGTCAACCGGGCCCCGGCGGACGCGGCGGCGGAGGCCGACGACCCGGAGCTTGTCCCGGAACGAGCCGATGGGGGCCCGGGCCGTCTCCAGGGTCGACACCGGGTCCTGGAACGGATCGGCCACCTTGTGGAACCCGCCGTCGATCCGGATGCGGGCCCCCGGAATGAAGAACCGGAGGTCGAGGATGCCGCTGTCGACGATCTGCCACAGGTCGGGGTAGGCGGCCAGGACGACCTGGAAGCCCCGGTCCAGCAGGTGACCGTCGATCTCGTCGGTGGCGACCCGACCCCCGGGCCGATCCGCGGCGTCGAACACCTCGACCTCGCAGCCGGCCTCGTGCAGTTCCACGGCGGCGGCGAGCCCGGCCATGCCGGCCCCTACGATGATGACCTTCACGGGGGGCGACCCTACCAGGACCGTTGTCGGGCCCCGGGGTCGAAGCTCGACGGTCGGGTCTGGTTCGGTTGTGGAATACTGCCCCCTGGTCCGTGAGGAGGATGACATGTCACGTGTGTTGACGATCGTCGGGGTGGCGGCTGCGGTGGTGGCCATCGGTGTCGGCGGCTGGTTCGTGTTCTTGCGCGACGACGCCCCCGAGGCCTTCGAGCTGACCGAGCAGGAGGACGGCTCCGAGGCCGGGGCCGAGGGGTCCGGTGGGGCCGCGACCGACGGCGGGGCCGTGACCCTCGACGGGACCTGGACGGTCGGTACCGGGTCGGAGGCCGGGTACCGGGTGGTCGAGGACCTGGGCGAGGTCCTGAACTTCGAGGCCGTCGGCCGCACCGACCAGGTCACCGGCTCGATCATGATCGCCGGCGACAGCGTGACCGGCGGCTCGTTCGAGGTCGACGTGGCCTCCATCACCAGCGACGACGGTCGGCGCGACGGTCAGTTCGTCGGGCCCATCATGAACGCCAGCGAGTTCCCCACCGCCACCCTGGTGCTCACCTCCCCCCTGCCCGTCAGTTCGGCCGGCGTGTCCCAGGCCACGGCGTCGGGCGAGCTGACCCTGCGGGGGGTGACCAACCCGGTCGAGTTCCCGGTCGACGCCCAGCTCATCGACGGTCGCATCGAAGTGGTGGCCGCCGTCGACGTGCTGTTCACCGACTTCGGGATCGACAACCCGTCCAACCCGCTGGTCTCGGTCCGCGACGAGGGCAAGGTCGAGGTTCGGCTCCTGTTCGATCGGGCCTGATCGTGGCCCCCGACCCCGCAACCACCGGGCCCGCCGCCGAGCCGTCGACGGTCGACGAGTTGCCGACCCCGGCGCTGGTCGTAGACCGGCCGGCGTTCGAACGCAACCTGGCCACCATGTCGGCGGCCCGCCCCGGGGCGAACCTGCGACCCCACGTCAAGGCGTTCAAGTCGACCGCCATCGGCCGCCGCCTGGACAGCGCCGGTCATCGGGCCTTCTGTGCCGCCACCATCACCGAACTGGAGGGGATGGCGGCCGCCGGCCTGGGCCACGACCTCCTTTTGGCCAACGAGGTGCTGGACTGTCGCCGGCTCGGGGTGCTGGCCGAGGCCGGAGCCCGGATCACGGTGGCCGTCGACTCGCCCGAGACCGTCGACGCCGCCGCCGACGGCGGGGTGGCCGAGGTGTTGATCGACGTCGAGGTCGGCCTGCCGCGATGCGGCTGCCTGGTCGACGAGGCCGGGGCGCTGGCCGAGCGGGCCCGGGCGCGGGGTCTCGTTGTCCGCGGGGTCATGGGCTACGAGGGGCACCTGATGATGGTGGCCGACCCCGACGAACGCCGGAGCCGGGTCGAGCGGTCGATGACCAAGCTCCTCACCGCCCACGAGGCCGTCGGGGGCGACATCGTGTCGGCCGGCGGCACCGGGACCTTCGCCGTGAACACGTGGGCCACCGAGATCCAGGCCGGCAGCTACCTGCTCATGGACACCCAGTACACCACCCTCGAGGTGCCCTTCGAGCTGGCCCTGTCCGTGCTCGCCACCGTCATCTCGGTCAGCCCCAAGGGCTGGTTCGTGGCCGACGCCGGTCTCAAGTCGTTGGGCATGGACCATGGCAACCCGTCGTGCCCCACGGCCGAGGTGCGCTTCTGTTCCGACGAGCACACGACCCTGGGCCCGGTCGAGGACGGGGCGATGCCGGCGGTCGGGGACCGGGTGTGGCTGCATCCGGCCCACGTCGACCCCACGGTGGCCAAGCATCCCCGGATGTGGGTGGTCGACGGCGACGACGTCGTCGACTGCTGGGACGTCGACCTGCGGCACTGGTAGCGGCCGGCGGGCTGTCGGCGGGAGCCGGTCGGCCGCGGAAACCGCCCGGGGGCGGGAGGTCGGGGGCGTGAACCGAGGCTCAGCCTCGGCCCGACATCCAGTCCTCGACCGGTCGTCCCAGCTCGGCCAGACGCTCGACGGCCCAGAGCGGAGGCTGCGGGGGCTCGTCGTTCTCGATCCGCGTCATCTGCTCGCCCCCCTCGGCCCAGATGTGGCAGGTGTTGAGGTTGACGGCGAGGGCCTGGCGCCGCAGGTCCTTCGTCCGCTCGGCGTCGGCCTCATCGTCGCCCAGGGCGACCGGGGTTCCGAGGTCCATCATGGCGAAGCGGGACTGGATGGCGACCGGGGCCATGGCCTGGAGCAGGGCCCCGACGTGGGTGCAGCCCCGGGGCCCGCCGAACAGGTCCCGGACCACCCGGGAGAAGCCGCGGGCGATCGGCACCCCGATCAGCTTCTCGTAGACCGGTTCGATCGAGGTGCACCCGGCGTGGGGGGTCACCTCCATGACCACCTCGGCCGCCACGATCTCCATCGCCGGGTAGACGATCGTCAGGTCGACCACCATCTGGTGCACCGACAGCGGCTCGGGATCGTCGGGGATGTAGGTACCGGGCGGTTTCTGGTCGTGGACCATGCCCCGGATCAGCAGCCGGTCCGGCCCCTGCTTGTAGGCCTGGACGTCGTAGCGCCGGTGGTGGACCGGTTCGCCCTCGGGTTCGGGCGGGAGCCGTGACGGATTGGCGGACACGGGCCGACAGCGTAGTGAGACCCCGGGCCCTCGGTCGAACCGATGGCGGTCGAGGCCGCCATCACCGGCCGAGATGGAGCCCGTCGCCGGTCAGTGACAGCTTGGGGCCGTACTTGGGGGCCCCGTTGCCCTTGACCAGGCGGATGACGCGCCACCGGTGGCCGGCGTAGGGCTCGAGCAGTTCCAGCATCCGCTCATCGGTGCCCCGGGGTTCGCCTGCCAGGTTCCAGGCCACGGTGTTGGGGAGGTGGAAGTCGCCGACGGGCACGGCGTCGGGGTCGCCCAGGACCACGGCCGACACCATGGCCGCGGTCCAGGGGCCGATCCCGCGGACGTGTTGGAGTCGCGCCTGGAGCCGGTCGGGCTCGCCGCCGGGGCCGACCAGGTTCTGGAGCCGGGGCATCTCGCGGGCGGTGCGGATGATGATGTCGGCCCGCTTCCGCTCCACTCCCAGGGGGTGGAAGGCGGCGTAGCCCATGGTGGCCACGGCCTCGGGGGCGGGCAGGATCCACGCCTGGTGGGGACCAGGCGCGGGCTCCCCGTGGCGGCGGGCCAGGAGGCGTCGGGAGCGCACGGCGTTGCGGATCTGGACCTTCTGGCCCAGGATGGCGCCGATCACGGCGTCCCACAGCTGGTCGGTCCGGGCCAGGAGGAAGGGGTGCCGGCGCCACCGCCGTCCCAGTTCACCCTCGGGCCGGAAGCCGCCGACGTCGTCCTCGGCCCCCAACAGACGGGGCGCCTGATCGAGGAGCCAGGTCGTCCCCGGGCCCCAGGCCCGGGCCTCGACCACGTCGTCGCCCACCCGGTTCAGCACCAGGCTGCCCGGGCCGTCCGGGGTCCGGGTCGACCACAGGCTCTCGGTCGGGCCGACCATGACCGGGTTCTTGGCCCCCCGCACCGTCATGGCCAGGTTGAGCGAGGAGGGAACCGGGATCTGGCGGACGTCATCGGGTGTGGAACCCATCCCCCGATCTAACCACGGGCCCGGACCTGATCCACGGTCGCCGTGCCGGGTCGGGTGTGCCACTGTGGTCGGCCATGGACACCGCTCTGGATCTCGGGCCGGTCCGGGACTCGTTCCCGGCCTTCGGCCAGCCCGACCTGGCCGGCTGGTCGTTCTTCGAGAACGCCGGCGGCTCCTACCCCTGCGCCCACACCGTGGACGCCCTCCATCACTTCTACACCGCGACCAAGGTCCAGCCCTATGGGCCCTATCCGGCGTCGGCTGCCGCCGGCGAGGCCATGGACCACTCCCGTCGCCGCTGGGCGGCGGCGCTCGGGGTCGACCCCCAGGAGGTGATCTTCGGCCCGTCGACCACGGCCAACACCTATGTCCTGGCCCATGCCTTCGGCTCCACCCTCGGCCCGGGGAGTCGGGTGGTGGTGACCGACCAGGACCACGAGGCCAACACCGGCGCCATCCGCCGGGTGGCGGCCGCCGCCGGGGCCGAGGTGGTGGAGTGGGGCCTCGACCCGGCCACCGGCCTGTTGGGCCTCGATCGGCTGGCCGACCTGCTCACCCCGGACACGGCGCTCGTCACCATGCCCCACTGCTCCAACATCGTGGGCATGGAGAACGACGTCGCCGCCGCCGCCCGCCTCGTCCATGACGTGGGGGCCCGGCTCGTCGTCGACGGGGTGTCGTTCGCCCCGCATGCCATCCCGGCGCCGGCCGAACTCGACGCCGACGTCTACCTCTTCAGCCTGTACAAGGTCTATTCGGTCCATCAGGGCCTGATGGTGGTCCGCAACGGCCTGCTCGACGAGCTGCCCAACCAGGGCCACGGCTTCAACGCCGGATCACCGGTCAAACGCCTGGCCCCGGCCGGACCCGACCATGCCCAGGAGGGGGCGGCAGGCGCCGTACTCGACTACGTCGACGACCTGTACCGCCACCATGGGGGCGACCCGGCGGTCGACCTCCAGGACCGGGTGCGGGCCGTGTCGGGCCTGTGGCAGGCCCACGAACAACGACTTCTCGGCCCCGTGCTGGAGGCGGTCGAGGCCCGGGCCGGCGTGCGCCTGCTGGGCCCGGGGTCGGTTGCGGCCAGGACCGAGGGACTGCACCGCTGTCCCACGGTCGCCCTCGACCTGGCCGACCACGAGCCCGAGGGGGTGGCCGCCGCCCTGGCCGAGCACGGGATCATGGCCGGGGCCGGCGACTTCTACGCCGTTCGGGTGCTGGAGGCCCTGGGCGTCGACCCGGCCCGAGGCGTGCTCCGGCTCTCGTTCGTGCACTACACCTCGGACGACGACGTCGATCGGCTCCTCGCCGCCCTCGACGCCGTCCTGGGCTGATGGCGCCCGCTCGCCGGGCTACTCCTCGAAGGCGCCGATCACGAGGAAGTCGACCGAGCGGTTGAGGGCCGCGGTCAGATCGTCGTCGTTCTCTGAGGCGTCGGCCTCGCCCACGGCGTTGACCGTGATCCGGGCCGGGTCGATCCCGCGACCGGCCCAGTAGTTGACCACGGCCTGGCCCCGCTGGCGGGAGACCTCGAGGTTGACCTCGGCCGAGCCGGTGGCGTCGGTCCGGGCCGTGACCTCGATGGTGATGTCGGGGTTCTGCGACAACAGGAGGGTGCCCAACTCCAGCACGGGGATGAACTCGGGCTCGATGGCCACGCTGTTGAACCCGAACAGGACCCGGTCGTCGACGTACACCGGTGCGCCCGGGGGCAGCGGGGCGTCGGGATCCACGAAGGTCTCGACCACGTAGCCCTGGGGGCCGCCGACGCCCTCGACCACGGCCACGATCTCGTCGAGCACCTCCTGGGTCGGCACGAAGCCGTACAGGTGGATGATGCCGCCCCGGACGACCGTGTAGCGCGGGTTCTCGGCGATCCGGGCCTCGTAGTTGGGGTCGCTCGGCACGAAGTCGTCGGGCAGGAGCAATTGGCCGTCGGCCAGGCCGACCCCGGTCTCGGTCGTGGTCGGCGCCTCCGTGGTGGTGGTCGCTTCCGTGATCGGCGTTGTCGGGGCCGGATCGGCGGCCTCGGTCGAACCGTCGGTCGAGCCGTCGGCGGCCCCGGCGTCGGTGGCGGGGGCCGCGACCTGGGTGGTGGCGGTGGCGGCGTCGGTGGCCACTTCCTCGCCGCCCCGGGTCAGCAGGAACCCGGCCACACCGGCCGCAGCGAGGACCAGCAGTGCCACCAGGCCCACGATGACCATCCGGGCCCCACCGCCCGAGCCGCCCCCGTCGTCGTGGGGAGGCAGCTCGCGGGCCAGTGGTTGCTCCGGAACCTGGTGTTGGGCCGGGGGGACCCCGGTCTGCAGGGCCCTACCGGCCCAGCTGGGCAGTTCCTCGCCGTCGTTCATGTCCGTCCGCCTCCGCCGCAGATCCTCGCCCATGCACACCAGTACCGCTCAACGGCTCATGGTACAAACTCGGCGCGTCGACGCGACGCCGGTCTGTGTCGGATGTCACCCGGCGAAGACGGTCTCGTCGAAGACGACGCCGTTGGCCAGGGTCTTGTGCACCGGGCAGCGGACGGCGATGTCCTGGAGCCGCTTCCGGGTGGCCTCGTCGAAGTCGCCGTCGATGAAGATGCGGGAGGTGACGCGGTCGATCATGCCCGTGTGCTCCTCTTCGCACTGCTCGCAGTCGTCGGCGTGGACGCGGTCGAAGGAGTACTCGACCGACACCGTCTGCAGCGGGATCTGCTTCCGCTTGGCGTAGAGGGCGAGGGTGATGGTGGTGCAGGCGGCCAAGGAGCCGAGCAGGAGGTCGTAGGGGTTCGGACCGGTGTTGTCACCGCCGAGGTCGACGGGCTCGTCGGCCCGCCACGTGTGGGTGCCGTTGGTGATGTCGACCTGGTAGTTCTGACGGAGCTCAGCGGTGATGGAAGCCATGCCGCGAACCAACCGGCGCCGGTCGGATTCATTCCCCCCGGGCCCGTCGGCGGGCCCGGTCAGGTGGCGGTGACCCGGTTGGCCTTCAGCGTCTCGATGATGTCGTCGAGGACGAAGTGGAACTTCCGGGACCCCGGTAGGCGACTGGCCGGGAGCCGACCGTCGCCGGCCATGTTGAGCACGGTGCGACTGTTGAGGTCGAGCAGTTCGGCCACCTGAGCCGTGTTCAGGATCGGGGGATACGCGGCTCGCACTGCGTCGTAGCCATCGTCAACGTCGGACATGGCTCCAGGATATCGCTCAACTACACTCGTTCTCAATCGATGCCCCCGACCCGTCGTCGAGCGCCCGTCTCAACCGTTGTTGGTGCCGTCCTCCGGGCCGTCGGCGGTGTCGGTTTCGGGCCCGGTCCGGGTCTCGGCTTCGTCGTCGAGGGCGGACGGCTCGGGCTCGTCGTCGTCACGGGAACTCGGCACGAAGACGTGCTCCATCGAGTGGAACAACGACCGCGAGCCGCCGGGGGTGTAGTAGACGGTGTAGCGATCGCCGTCGATCAGAGCCTCGGCCTGGTCGGGGCTTATGGCGAAGCGGGGACCGGACCACCGGGGCCGGAACTGGAGGTGGATGTCCTGGCCCCGGGGTCGGAGCCGGATCGGTCCCGTGAACGAGGCCGGGGTGCGGTTCCGGATGGGTTTGACGTAGTTCGACCACATGCCGAACGCCAGCAGGGGAACGATCAGGATCAAGGTGATCCCGTAGACCATGCCGACCAGGGTCCGGAACTCGATCTCGTCGAGCCAGCCGGAGCGGATCCCGATCACGAGCCCGATGAGGACCACGGGCGGGCCGAGCCCCAGGAGCAGGCCGAGCAGCCGGAGGCGTCGCTGGTACTCGCCCCGGACCCGGTTGAGCTGGCGGTCGGTGAGGTGGCCGTTGCGGTTGGTGGCGAGGTCGACCTCGTCGAAGGGGAAGCCGGGGATCACGGGGGCCGACGCTAGCGCAGGCCGGTCCGATCATCCCCCTGGCGGCTTGGGGGGCGATGGCCGCCGATGGTCGGGTGCCAACGCCGAGCGCCCCACCGCCCGGGGGCCGGAGGAGGGGCCGGCGGGGCGGTGAGGCGCTGGAGGGGCCCCGGTCGGGACCCGGTCGGGCGGAGGGCGGGTCCCGACCGGGAGCGGGGGAAGGTCGTGATCAGGTGTTGACCGTGTCCTCCGTTTCCCCGGCGCTGTCGTCGTCGGGACCGTGGCCGTGCCGGTGGCCGGGG
This sequence comes from Acidimicrobiales bacterium, assembly GCA_965263455.1. Taxonomy (GTDB): domain Bacteria; phylum Actinomycetota; class Acidimicrobiia; order Acidimicrobiales; family SZUA-35; genus CADEDH01. The sequence goes on along the minus strand of CBDHHN010000004.1, from coordinate 1,638,196 downwards.
CCCTTGCCTTCGCCGGGTTCGGCGTTGAGGCGCTCGTCGATGCGGTCGGGGAGTTCGGCCAGTTTCTCGTCGGCTTCGTCCTGGGTGAGGCGGCCGGACTCGACGGCGGCTTCGAGGTGCTCGGTGGCGGCGGTCTCCATGGCGGTGGCGACGGCGTCGACGTCACCGCCGTTGGCCTCGATGGTCTCGGCCAGGGTCTGGCCGGCGTCGCGTCCTTCGCGGAGTTCGGCGATGGTGAGGCCGGTCAGGTTGCTGAACTCCTCGTTGCGATGATGGCGCCGGTGATGGCCCCGGGCCTTGCCTTCGCCGGGTTCGGCGTTGAGGCGCTCGTCGATGCGGTCGGGGAGTTCGGCCAGTTTCTCGTCGGCTTCGTCCTGGGTGAGGCGGCCGGACTCGACGGCGGCTTCGAGGTGCTCGGTGGCGGCGGTCTCCATGGCGGTGGCGACGGCGTCGACGTCACCGCCGTTGGCCTCGATGGTCTCGGCCAGGGTCTGGCCGGCGTCGCGTCCTTCGCGGAGTTCGGCGATGGTGAGGCCGGTCAGGTTGCTGAACTCCTCGTTGCGATGATGCCGCCGGTGATGGCCCCGGCCGTCGCGCTCCGAGCCGTTGTCGGAGCTGGAGTCCGAGCTGGTGGCGGCGTCGGCCGTGGTCGTCTCGGCCGTGGTCGTGCCGTCCTCCTGGGCGCCGGCCAGCCCGATCGGGCTGAACAGGGCGCCCAGGACCAGGCCGCCGCTGAGGAGCGCCCCACCGGCCAGGTAGCGCCGGGTCTTGCGGCCGTTGGCGGGTCGGGGGGACTGGGGGGTCTGCATGGTAGGTGTTCTCCTGAGGGGTTGTGGTTGGTGATACTCAGGATCGGGGGCCCGTGTTAGGGCTGTGTGAGGGCCAGGGAAGGGTTGGGTCACGAACGCGCCGCGACCGACCCGGGGCCTGGGGTGGCCCCTGACCCCCGGGGCCCGTCCCGTCCACTGTCACCCCCCGTCTCTACGTTGTCCCCATGGACAGCACACGAGCACTGCGACCGGTGCCGGAGGGCCGGGAGGCCCTGATGGCGCTGGCGGTCGAGTTGGAGGTCGACGGCGAGGACTTCGGGCTTCGCACACCGGCCGAGGAGGCCCTGTGGGCCGAGTTGGAGGTGGAGTTCCGGGAGCGGATCCGTCGCGAGGGTCGCTGCTGGGCCGCGCTCGGTGCCGGTTCGTAGGGCCCGGCCCGGCTCCGACGGCCGGGTTCGGCCCCGCGCTCAGCGGGGCAGCTCGGAGAACGGGGTGTCCTTGGCGGGGCCGGGCTCCTTGGGCAGGCCCAAGCCTCGTTCGCCGATCACGTTCCGCTGGATCTCGTCTGTGCCGCCGTAGATGGGAGGCGCAGGCGAGAAGAGGATCAACTCCTGGAGCAGACCTTCGGTGGCCGAATCGTCACCCACCAGGGTGGCGTCGGGGCCGAGGATCTGGCCGCTGAGGTCGCGGGCCTGGTGGAGGATCTGCGTGTTGAGGAGCTTGGCCAGGTTGCCTTCGACTCCGGCCCCGAGGCCGGTGGGCTTGCGGCCCGATCGGCGTTGGGCCGCCTGACGCTTCATGGTCATCGACTGGAGTCGGTACAGGAGATGGAGTTGGGACAGACCATCCCGCACCACGGGGTCGTCGGCCCTGCCCCGGGCCTCGGCTTCGCTGCTGAGGAGGCTGAGCACCCGGCGGCCCACGGCGCCGACCGAGATCGAACCCCGCTTGCCCAGGAACCCACCGACCGGGCGGTCGAGGTGGCCGCCGATGGCGCCCGGGGTTGCCGTGCCGAAGCCGCCGCCATGGCCGCCGCCGATACCGGCCCGTTCGTACATCAAGGTGGCGTTGGCCACCCGCCAACCATTGCCCCGACCCCCGATGATGTTGGCCTCCGACACGCGGGCTTCGGAGATGAACACCTCATTGAACAGGGCTCGCCCCGTCATCTCGGTCAGGGGTCGGACCTCGACGCCGTCCTGGTTCATGGGGAACCCGAAGTAGGTGATGCCCTGGTGCTTGGGCTGTTCGGGATCGGTCCGGGCGATCAGCATCCCCCAGTCGGCCTCGTGGCCGTTGGAGGTCCACACCTTCTGGCCGGTGATGATCCACTCGTCACCGTCCTTCTCCGCCTTGCACTGCAGCCCGGCCAGATCCGAACCGGCGCCCGGCTCGGAGAACAACTGACACCACGCCTCGGTGCCGTCCAGGATGCGGGGCACCCACCGCTCGATCTGCTCCGGCGAGCCGTGGGCGGCGATGGTCGGAGCGGCCAGCAGCATCCCGAGCCCGCCCGGACCCCCGACGACGCGACGATCGGCCAGCACCTTGTTCGACGCCGCGGCCTGGGCCCCCGTCCACCCCCGACCGCCGGCTTCGACCGGCAGCGTGGTGTTCACCAGGCGGGCGGTGGCCAACCGGTCCCACCACTGGCGCACCGTCATCTCGGGATCCCAGTTCTCGTCGACGAACGCGTTGGTCAGCTCGTGGATCTCGTCGATGGTCTCGTTCGACATCGGAACTCCTCGGGGCTCGATGGGGTCGGGGCCGCCACCACAAGAGGGGGTGACGGCGGGGCCTGGGGTGTCAGTGTGGTGTGCCGGGACTGCCGGTGTCACACCGACGGCCCCGGATCAGACCAGGGGCCAGGGGAACCGATGCCCGCCGGTGTCGTCGTCGGGGAACACGGCCGCCTCGGCCAGGGCCTGGGCCCGGGACATCATGGCGTCGGTCTCGAACGGATCGAGCAGCGCGGCCAGCTCCACCGGGGGCCCATCGTCGACGAAGCGCTCGATGTCGGCCACCGTCTCGGCCGGCACGGGCTCGTCGACGAAGTCCCAGATCACGGTCCGGAGCTTGAACTGGGCGTGGAACGACAGGCCGTGGTCGATGCCGTAGGCCCGACCGTCGCGGCCCAGCAGGCAGTGGCCCGACTTGCGGTCGGTGTTGTTGGCGATCAGGTCGAGGGCGCACAGCCGGCGAAGGTCGTCGAGGCAGACGCCGGCTTCGAGCATGGTGAAGTAGTGCTCGGAGAAGTCGGCGTCGACGAAGGCCTGGAGCGAGCCCTCCCCCAGCGGTCCGCCGGCCACCACGGTCGGGGGCACCACGTCCCATCCGAGGGCTCGGGCCAGCCGGTAGGCCGCCACCTCCCGCTTGTAGAGGTCCGGGGGGAAATCCCACAGCGGCCGCTCGCCCCGGCCCGGCTTGTAGATGGCCTTGTGGCTGCAGGAGTCGGCCCGCATGGTGACCAGGAACGTGGCGTTGGAGCTGTAGGGCATCCGCCCCTCGATCTCCATCTCCCCGTCGACCAGCAATGCCAGCAGCTCGTCGGTGGGAAGGTCGAACGCTGAGACCTCTTCGGACACGGGTCTCAGTTCAGCCGAGGGCAGGCGTGTCCCGTCGGATCGAGCGGCTGCCCGCACAGACGGCAGGGGGGTCGGCCCTGGCTCATCAACGCCTCGGAGGTGACGATGAAGCGGGCGGCCTGGGTCACGTCGATGTGGGCCCGGATCCGGCCACCGTCGGGAGGTGTGTCGAAGAGGTCGATCTCGGCTTCGGCCTCGTCGTCGTCCTCGTCCTCGTCCTCGTCGGGCACGAACTCGTCGACCACCAGCACGACCTCGGCGTCGGACTCCATGACGCCGACGGCGATGTGGCCCACCACCCACTCGGGGATGGCGGGCTCACGCAGGGGGACGGGCTGGTCGTTCACGTGCTGGGGCGAGGGCAGGTCGTCGAGCACGCTGCGCAGGAACTGGGCCAGGGCCCGGACCTGCTGCTTCTCCACCTTGACCGAGACGTGACCGGTCTCGTCTCCGACCTGGAGGAAGAACACCCGCTGGCCCGGTTCGCCCTCGGCCCCGGCGGTGAAGTGGGTGACGTTGCGGAACTCGTACGACTCGTTCATTGCCTAGCTCGGTACCAACTGGGTGAGATCGTCCCCCATCGAGTTGACCCCGAGCACGATGGGGCCGCCCGGTGTGTAGGTGATGGCCGTGATCGAGCACGGCCCGACCACGATCCGCTGGAACAGGTCGAGGTGGGTGCCCATGGCATGGGCCACGGCGGCCTTGATGGGGTCGGCGTGGGACACGGCGACCACGGTCTCGCCCGGGTGCTCCTCGACGATGTTGCCGAGGGCGCCGACGATCCGTTGCTGCATCTCGGGGAACGATTCACCCTCGGGGAAGCGGAACCCGCTGGGGTAACTCTGGACCTGCTTCCATTCGGCCAGCTTCATAAGGTCCTTCAGATTGCGGCCGGTCCAGGCCCCGAAGTCGGCCTCGAGGAGGCCTCGATTGGATCGCACCCGAAGCCCCAGAGCCTTGGCGATGGGAGCCGCCGTCTCCTTGGTCCGTTCCATGGGCGAGGCGTAGACGGCCCCGACCTTCTTCAGGGCGGTGATGCGCTCGGCCGCCCGTTCGGCCTGGGCCAGACCCTCGTCCGACAGGTGCAGGCCCTTGGCCCGCCCGGGGAGGACCTTGCCCGTCGTGGGCGTGCGGCCGTGGCGGACGAGCAGGATCGTGGTCGGCTTGCGGGAAGCGGAGCGTGCCATCGCACTCCACCGTATCTACGGTTGCCACCGTGCCCTCTGTCCCCCCGTCCGACCGGTCGCCGTCCAGCCCGGATCCGTCGCCGCTGTCGCTCGTCGCCCGCGAGGTGGCGGATTGCCGGGCCTGCCCCAGGCTCGTGGCGTGGCGGGAGCAGGTGGCGCGGGAGAAGCGGGCGGCCTACGCCGACGACGACTACTGGGGCCGCGGCGTCCCCGCCTTCGGCGACCCCGAGGCCAAGGTCGTGGTCGTCGGTCTGGCGCCTGCCGCCCACGGTGCCAACCGGACCGGTCGTATGTTCACCGGCGACCGGTCCGGGGACTGGCTCTATCGGGCCCTGCATCGGGCCGGATTCGCCAACCAGCCGACGAGCGAGCGGATCGACGACGGCCTCGAACTCACCGGGGCGCTCATCACCTCGCCGGTCAAGTGCGCGCCGCCGGCGAACAAGCCGACCCCGGCCGAGCGGGACACCTGCGCCCCGTTCCTGGCCCGGGAACTCGAAGCCGTCGACCCCGCCGTGTTCGTGGTCCTCGGCCAGTTCGGCTACCAGGCCCTGTGCCGCCATCTCGGCATCCGGCCCCGGCCTCGATTCGGCCACGGGGTGGAGGTGCCCGACCCCCGGGGGCGGATCGTCATCTGCAGCTACCACGTCTCCCAGCAGAACACCTTCACCGGCAAGCTGTCTCCCATGCTCGACGCGGTGTTTGCTCGGGCTCGGGTGTTGGCGTTCGGGTGAGGGTGGTCAGCCGCTGACGAGGACTTCACCGGCAAGCTGACCGAGGACATGCTCGACGCGGTGTTTGCTCGGGCTCGGTTGTTGGCGTTCGGGTGAGGGTGGTCAGCCGCTGACCGGAGCCGAGCGAGGCCGATGGCGGTCGGGGCTAGGATTCCGGTCATGTGGGCACGGCGGTGGACGGGGACGACGGTCCTACTCGTCGTGAGCCTCGCCATCGGCTTCGCCCTCTCGGCCTGCGGTCGGGAGGAGCCGAGCTCGGCCACCTACACGCCGGCCAACCGGGACGCCTTCCTCGCCGCCTGCACCAATGGCGCCGTCGACGATCGGCTGGTTCGCGACGTCTGCGAGTGCACGTGGTCCCGCATCGCCGAGAGCATCGAGATCGACGAGTTGGCCCGCCTCGAGGACAACCTCCGGCTCGACGCCCTCGCCCCGCTACCCGAGTTGGTGGCCGAGCACATGGCCGACTGCCTCGTGTCCGAAGCCGGGCTCTGAGGTCGTCGGCGTCCGATTGACGTCGCTCCGACACGGTGTCGGTATTTCGGGCCCCGACCGGCCGGAGCTACATTCGGGCCATGACCGATGCCGCGGCACCTCCCTCCGGGTCCAAGCCCGCCTCCAACCGCTGGACCTTCCAGTGGAAGGAGCTGTACGACGAAGTCATCACCTCAGGCCTGTGCACGGGCTGCGCCGGCTGTGTGATCGCCTGCCCCCACGACGTCATCGGCTACAAGCACGAACCCGGCGCCTACAAGCCCTTCCACCTCGAGGAGGAGCTGGGCCTGGCCAACTGCATCCACGGCGAGAAGGGCTGCACGTCCTGCACCCGGGCCTGCCCCCGGTTCCGGAACTGGGAGACCGAGGCCGACGAACACCTCTTCGGCCGGACCCGGGAATCCGACGAGCTGTCGGGCATCTACAAGGACATCCTCCTGGTGCGGGCCGCCGACGACAAGGTGTTCGAGACGGGCCAGGACGGGGGACTGGTCTCGGCCATCCTGATCTGGTGCCTGAACAACGGCATCATCGACGGCGCCCTGGTCTCCATGCTCGAGGGTGGCGCCAGCGGCTGGAAGGCCACTCCGGGCGTGGCCACCAACGCCGAGGAGGTGCTGGCGGGCGCCGGTAGTCGGTACACCTACTCGGCCAACACCATCGCCTTCGACGAGGCCAAGGAGAAGGGCCTGGAGAACCTGGCCCTGGTCGGCATGAGCTGCCAGACCTCCATCGCCCCGGTCATGTGGCACCGCCGGGTCGGCAAGGTGTCACGCCCCATCAAGCTCAACATCGGGCTCCTGTGTTCCAAGAGCTTCGACGACTCCCTGTTCGACGACCTCTTCTGGCTCAAGTACGGCTTGGCCAAGGAGGACATCGTCAAGATGAACATCAAGGGCGTGTTCCAGGTCTGGATGCGCAACGGCGACTACCACGAGATCAACCTCAAGGAGTGCCACGCCTGGACCCGCGAGGGCTGCAACCACTGCCCCGACTTCGCCGCCGAGCACGCCGACATCTCCACCGGCGGCATCGGCGAGCTGACCGACTGGACCCTCACCATCGTCCGGACCGACCTGGGCCGGGCCATCATCGAGGCCATGATCAACGACGGGGTGATCGAGACCCGTCCCGGGGACGACGACCCGGGCGCCATCGCCCTGATGCACAAGCTGGCGGCCAAGAGCCGCGAGCGGTGGCCCGACTGGGCCAACCCCGAGGCCAAGGTCGGTCTCCCGGTCAAAGGCAAGGGCTGATCGCCCGTTGATGGGCCCGGGGCCGGTGTCGGTCAGTGACGCCGGGCCCGGACCAGCGGCACGAGGCCGTCGGCCAGATCGGCGGCCACGGAACCGGTGACCCCGACCGGGGTTCCCGGGATCATGTCGCCTCGATGGTTGGTCAGGATGCCGGTGCCGGCGGCGTCGATCTGCAGCACCGTCCCGCAGTAGTTGGGGAGGTGCTCGACGGCGTCGGCCAGGATCACGGCCCCGATCCGCCGTTCGAGGGCGTCCTCGTGGGTGAACCCGGCATCGGCGAAGTTCTCCATCCCGTCGACCACGACCACCGACAACTCGTGGTCGGAGAGGGCCAGGGGAGCCACCGGGGCGACGGGTCGGGCCCAACTCCAGGCGTCGCGACGCTCGATGGAGGTCACCAGATGCAGGCGTAGATCGTCGGTCGAGGCGGCGTAGAGCGCCAGCATCAGCTGCCGGGCACAGGCCAGGACGGCCGGCTTCTTGCCCACGATGCCGAGGGGTCCCATGGTCAGGTCGGCCACCACCGGCACCGACGGCAGCGACAGGAGCGGCTGGAGCCGGTAGCCAACGGCCTCGGGGATGGCGTGGATGTCGTCGAAGCTGGGGAGCCAGGCCACGTCGGCCGCCATCACGGCGACCTGGGCGAACAGCGGATGGGCCGACGATCGATCGGCGAAGGTCGGGGCCTGGGTCTCCATGCGCCACGCCAGCTGGGCCGGGTCGGGATGATGGAAGCGGAGGCGCTCCGCCACCGTCGACCGGGCCTCACGCACCATCTCGGTGAACTCCCACAGGCGCCGCTCGCCCGCGGTCGCCTGGTCCCGACGGCTCGAGCGACGACTGCGCTTTGCCGCAGCCGCCTGCAGGGCCTCCTCCAGATCGTCCGGCACCTCGATCACGGGGTCCGGTTCGTCGGCGTCGCGCCGCAGGCTCTCCCATTCGCTGTGACTGAGGGGCGGCTGGGACTCGGCCATGAACCGGGCGGTGCCGACGTCGAGCACCCCGGAACCGAGGACCGTGGGACCGGTGACGGGCAGGGCGTCGACCCGGGCCTCGACCGATCCGGGCACGACGACGACCCGACCGGTCGGCTCCACCTGGAGGCTGAATCCGACCGAGTGGTCGCCTTCGGCGAAGTCGTAGGTGTCGGACGCCAGTTCCATGATCGAGCCCGACGTGAGACCAGCGACCTGCCGGAGTTCCACCAGGGGCTGGGGGCCGGGGTACGGGTCGGCGTCGGCGGGGTCCATCGGGCGCTCGGGGACCCGGCCGTCCTGGAGGCCGTCGGCCACGCCGACACCCGGTTCCGGGAGGCGCTCGTCGACATCGTCCGCGACATCGTCCGTGATGTCACCCGCGACATCGTCCGTGATGTCATCCGTGACATCGTCCGCGAATCCGGAAGCGAGCTCGTCCTCGACGAGGTCGTCGTCGAGCAGGTCGTCCACGAGGGCCGTGTCGTAGTCGGCCGGATCCTCACCGTGGGTCTCGTCGGGATCGGTCGGAGCCGCGTACGTGGCACCGACAGGCTCGGCGGCGATGACCGGGCGCCCCGGTTGCGGCGGTGGAGTCGATGCCGGACCATCGACAAGGGAGGGCGGCCGCCCGGGGAGCTGGCGGTCGGGCCCGGTCGGCGGCGTCGGATCGCTGAACCCGAAGGACCGGGCGGTCTCGGCCCGTGTGCGGGCCTCCGCCTCGTCGGCGATGTCCGGGGTGCCGACCGCTTCGGCGACCGGATCGTCGACCGGCTCGGGCCGGACGCCCGGATCGGGCGATGGCGCGGCCGGGGGCGGGAGGAGATCGTCGAGAGGATCGGCCGCCGACTGCACCGGACGGCCGAGGCCGCCGATGCCGGGGCCTGGCGGGGTTGCCGGTGGCCCGGGTGTCGAGGCGGGCCCTGGCGGGAAGGCCGACGGCGTCGACGGCGACGGCGTCGCAGGACCCGGGCGACCGAGCCCGGTGGCGGCGGTTGGCGTCGACCGACCGCTGGGCCGGGCCGGCGAATCCCTGTCGGGACGGTCGGCTTCGGCCGTGGTCGAGTCCGTATGGCTGGTCGACGCAGGTGGCGTGCCAGGGCCGGGGGTGTCGGAGGGCGCCGGGGGTGTGCCGGGGCGGGGACGGGGGCCGGTGGCGGTGTCGCTCGGTCCGGGCGCGCCCGGAACGGGGTCTCGGTCCGGGAGGAGGGCGCCGAGCCCGGTGACGGCACCGGGACCCGGCGCCGAGTCGGGGGAGGGGGGCTCGGGGCGGACCTGCCCGGGGGCGCCTCGCCCGATTGCAGTGTCCGGAGGTCCGGTCGTCGAGGGCTCCGACCCGGCCGGGCGCGGGCCCAGGGAGACGGTCGGGGTCGGGGGCTCCAGCCGGTTCGAGGGCGGTGGCAGCAGATCGTCGATGCTGGGCGGACCGGCCGGTCGATCGGGCCCTCCCGTCCGGGCCTCGGTGGTCGCGTCCGGTCCTTGGGGCCGGGGATCCGGGCTCTCGGCCCTGGGGACGACCGGTTGGGCGGCGATGCGGACCTCGTCGGCCGGGCCGGGCATCATCGGCCGGTCGCTCGGCGCGGTGGGGGCCGTTGCGGCGGGAGGTTGTTCGCTCGGCGCAGGTGGGGCCGTTGGTGCGGTGGGGATCGTTGCGGCGGGAGGTTGTTCGGTCGGCGCAGGTGGGGCCGTTGGTGCGGTGGGGGCCGTTGCGGTGGGAGGTTGTTCGGTCGGCGCGGTGGGGGCCGTTGGTGCGGTGGGGGCCGTTGCGGTGGGAGGTTGTTCGGTCGGCGCAGGTGGGGCCGTTGGTGCGGTGGGGGCCGTTGCGGCGGGAGGTTGTTCGGTCGGCGCGGTGGGGACCGTGGCGGCCGGTTGTTCGCCGGTTTGGCCGGTTCGCTTGGAACGGGACCGACCCCGGAACAGCCGACCGATGCCGTCGATACCGGATCCCCGGCTTCGCCCCGTGGTCTCGGCTGGCTCTGCGCGCTCCGCCGGGGCCTGCTGGTCGGGCCCGATCGTCGGCGTTCCAGCCGACGGCGGCGGCATGGCATCGGCCAGGTCGCCGGGCCCGGTGGCACCCGACGGCGGCAGCAGCGATCCCTGGGTAGGGGGCTGCTCGGCCGAGGACCGCTCGGCCTGGGGTCGAGTCGGTACCGACCCAACCCCGCCGGGAGCGGGACCCGACGCCGGGCCGGTGGGTGCCGTCGGCACATCGGCCGACCCGACCGGGGCCGCCGGCGAGGTCGACGGCGAGGTCGACGGCGAGGTCGGCGCCGAGGGCGACGGCGGCGGTGAACTCGATGGGACCGAGCTCGGTGGGCCCGAGGGTGGGGCCGCCGCGGCCAGATCGACGGTCGACCTGGCGGCCTGGCTTGGATCGCCCGCCGGGCCGGGCGGCGGCTGGGTGACCGGGCCTCGGCCGTCCGTCACCTGCGGCTGACCGGGAGTCGCAGGTCGATCAGGCGACGGCCGAGCCGAAAGGTCGAAGCCGGGCGGAGGCATGGGCGGCGGCAGCGGGGACTCCGACGGCTCGTCGACGATCACGGCGTCGACCACATCGCCAGGGAGTGCGTCCTCGTCGTCCTCGTCGTCCAGCAACTCCCCCTCGACCACCTGGGCGTCGAGATCGTCGGTGTCAACGACCTCGTCGAACAGGGCCTCGCCCGGCGCGCCGGGCTCGAACGGTGGATGACCCGGGAACCCGCCGGACGGCTGGGCCGATCGGTGGCCGTTTCCAGCGCCGTTTCCGTTTCCGTTCACGGCGTCGGCCGATGGGCCCTGACGTCCGGGTTCGGACGCCGAAGAGCCTTGGGGGCGAGGGGAGGAGGCTTGATCGGTCATGTGTTTTTGTGGGTTGGGGGCCCCATCCGCCGACGAAGTGCCGGCGGCTGCTTCACTGTACTTGGCCGAGGACCCTTCCGTCCCAACGCGGGCTGGGACGCCCTACCCGGGTCCGCCGGTGGGTCGGACCAGGTCACGGCGCTCCTTGGCGCACGCCTCCCGGACCCAGCATCCCTCCAGATGGTCGTTCACCACGCCCATGGCCTGCATGGCGGCATAGGCCGTCGTAGGCCCCACGAACCGGAATCCCCGCTTCTTCAATGCCTTGGACAACGCCGTCGACTCGGCGGTGACGGCGGGTATGTCCGCCAACGTCTTCGGGGCCGGGACCGGGTCCGGCTCGTGTGACCACACGAGGCCGGCCAGGGTCTCCCCCCGATCCCACAGTTCGACGAGCACCCGGGCGTTGTTGATCGACGCCTCGATCTTTCCCCGATGGCGGACGATGCCGGCGTCGCCCAGAAGCCGTTCGACGTCGGCATCGCCGAACCGGGCGACCTCGGCCGGCTCGAAGTCGGCGAAGGCCCGACGGAACGCTGGTCGCTTGCGGAGGATGGTCAACCACGACAAGCCCGATTGGAATCCCTCGAGGCAGAGCTTCTCGAACAGTGTGCGCTCGTCGACCGTTGGCCGACCCCACTCGGTGTCGTGGTAGAGGGCGTAGTCGACGGTGCCGGCCCCCCACCAACACCGGCCCCGACCGTCGTCGACCGGTTCGGGCAGGGCGGCCGCCCCCAGTTCGGTCACCACCAGCTCGGGGGCCGGGGAGGCCTCGGCCAGCCCGATCACCAGGTCGTCCATGGCCGCAGTGTAGGGGCCCCGACGCCCGCCGACCGCCGGGGCTTGCTAGCGTCGCAGGGTCCCATCGTTCCAGGAGCGCGTCCGGTGACCGACTGGTATCAACAGGGGTACGAGCCGCCGCCCGTCCACCAGCCACGGCCCCGCCGGAGCTGGGCCCAACGCCTGCTGCTCGCGTTCAGCGTCGCCCTCACCCTTTCCCTGCTCGCTGCGGCGGCCACCCTGGCCTGGGGCCTGGCCCGGTACCGCGACATCAACTTCCTCGAGGTGCCCGGCGTCGAGGCCGCACCCCCCGACCAACCGGCCAACTGGCTGCTCGTCGGCTCCGACTCCCGCGAGGGCATCGACCCCAACGCACCCGGGGCCGGGGTGTTCGTCGGGAGCGAGGTGGCCGGCAAGCGAACCGACACCATCATCGTGGCCCGGGTCGATCCGGCCTCCCAGCGGATCGACCTGCTGTCGGTCCCCCGCGACCTCTGGGTCCCCATCTCGGGGACCGGTGCCAATGGGCGGATCAATTCGGCCTTCAACGGCGACGGGGGCGAGCAGCGGCTCGTCGCCACCGTGGAGGACGCCCTCGGGATCGAGATCAACCACTACGCCGAGGTCAACTTCGTCGGCTTCCAGGACGTGATCGACACCCTGGGCGGCGTCCCGATCTGGTTCGACACGCCGGTCCGCGATCTCAACTCCGGGCTCGATGTGCCCACCCCCGGCTGCCACACCCTCGACGGGTTCCAGGCCCTCGCCTTCGCCCGCAGCCGGTTCCTGGAGTTCCAGGACGCCGACGGCACCTGGCGTTCCGACCCCACCGGCGACCTGGGCCGGACCGCCCGCCAGCAGTATCTCCTGTCCCGCCTGGCCGACACCGCGGCGGCCCGCCTCGACGTGACCGAGGTCCGCACCGTCGACCGGCTCCTCCAGTCGGGCGGCCGCAACCTCGTGCTCGACGACGGTGTCGGCCCCCTCGACCTGGTCGGCCTGGCCCGCGTGTTCGCCCAGGTCGGCAGCGACGGCTTCCACCGCCACTCCCTGCCCGTCTCGGGCTTCCGGACCAGCGGTGGGGCGTCGGTCCTGGCCCTCGACGAGGCCGGGGCCCAGAGCACCCTCGACTTCTTCCGGCCGTCGGTGCCGGCGCCCGAAGCGGTCGAAACGGTGGCCCGGCGCGACGTCGTGGTCGACGTCCTGAACGGGGCCCGGGTCACCGGGATCGCCGGTGTCACCGCCGACGAACTCCTCGCCGCCGGGTTCACGGTGGGCGAGATCGGCAACGCCGAGTCGGTACCGTCCACCGTCATCCGGTACCCGACGGCCCAGCGGGACGCGGCCGGGACCCTGGCCGCCGTCCTCCCCGTTCCCGTGGTGTTCGAGGCCGACGACAGTCTCGTGACGGTGACCCTGGTCGTCGGGCCCGAGTTCCCGGGCCTGAACCCGGCCCCAGCCACTGCGGATGATCCGGCCGCCCCCGCCACCCCGGCGGAGCAGGTTGCGGCCCCGGCCGCCGGCGAGGCGCCCCCGCCCCAGCCGGCGCCCGACAACGAGGTGGGTGTCGTCCCGGGCCCGGCCCCCGAAGGCACCCCCTGCGCCTGACCGGCCACGCGGGCCGCGCCCGCCCCTGAACGGGTCGGCGGCGCCGTGGCTGCGCTGCGTTGTCCGAAATCGGCGAGCCGTCGCTGCCTCGTGCCGTCACGCTGACACCGACGAACTCGATCGCAGCCCCGGGAGGGATGTCGTGACACAGACCCGTTGGACCGACCAGGAAGCGGTGGCCTTCGCCGAGGCGGCCGCCGCCGTCCCCGAGAACCAGGTCACGGCCTGTCGGGCCTGGACGGCCCATGATCTGTTGGCCCACGTCGTCGCCGGTGGCGCCGAGATCGTCCGCCTGGTCCAGGATCACGTCGACGGTCGACCGTCGAGCCCGACCACGTCGTTCGAGGACCGAGAGCCGGCCTTCCGCGCTCTGCCCTACGCCGACCTGGTCGGCCTGGTGGCCGATGGCGGGCTGCTCGACCTGCTCGACCGGGCCGCCGACACCAGCGAGGACGGGCCCATCGACTTCACCGGCTGGGCCATGACGGCCGACAGCCTGGCGATGCACGTCCGCTCGGAGTTGGCGATCCACCGGTGGGACCTCATCGGCAGCGACCCCATCGGCGTGGAACTCCTCGGCCAACCCGAGTTCACCGCCCACGCCCTCCGGTCGCTCACCCGGTTCGACACCATCGCCGAGCGGGCCGAGATGCGGACCCGGACCGTCGGCTGCGCTGCGTCGGCCCCGGTCGAGGTCCGCCTACGGGTGGACGGCGAGCCCGACGTGGTGATCACCGCCTCGGCGTCGTCCACCGAGGTGGCCTTCGCTCAGGCCGACGACACCCCGGCCATCACCACCGACGCCGCCGGTCGGCTCCTTCTGCTCTGGGGTCGGCGACCGCCGCCGGCTCACGCCGTCACCACCGACCTCGACCACGACGCACTGGTCCTGGCCGAACGATGGCTCCTCGGCCCGTGAGTCGCAGGCGGGCGAGCGCGTCGCCCCGCTCGGCGTGGATGGCGCGGCGCCCGACAACCCCTGCGCCGGCTCAGTCCGCGGTCAGCGCGGTCAGCAGGTGGGTGGCCAGGGTGGTGGGGTCGCCATCCTCGGGCACGAACCGGAACTCGGGGCTCTCAGGAGCCTCATAGGGATCGTCGATCCCGGTCATGCCGGTGATCTCACCGGCCCGGGCCTTGGCGTAGAGGCCCTTCACGTCACGCTGCTCGCAGATCTCGAGCGGGGTGTCGACGAAGACCTCGTGGAAGGGGAGATCGGCCGCCACGTGGAGGCTCCGGGCGAAGTCGCGGGCCGCCCGGTAGGGGCTGATCAGGGGCACGATGGCCACGACGCCGGCGTCGGCGAAGAGCCGGGCCACGTGGGCCACCCGCCGCACGTTCTCGTCCCGGTCGGCGGCCGAGAACCCCAGGTCGCCGTTCAGGCCCTGCCGCAGGTTGTCACCGTCGAGCAGGTAGGCGGGGCGTCCGGCCTCGATCAGCAGCCGCTCCAGTTGGACGGCCACCGTCGACTTGCCCGAACCCGACAACCCGGTCAGCCAGACGGTGGACCCGGCGCCCCCGGCGGCCCGCCAGCGCAGGTCGCGCTCGACGGCACTGGCGTGCCAGACGGTGTTGGCCGTGACCGGCTGGGCCGGGGCCCGGCCCTCGGTGCTCACCGGGGCCCGCCTACTCGGTGTCGACGATCATCCCGGCCCCGACGGTCACGTTGGTGTTCTCGTCGACCAGGATGAAGCTGCCGGTGTTGCGGTTCCGGGTGTACTCGTCGGCCAGCAGGGGCTGGGTCGTGCGCAGACGGACCCGACCGATCTCGTTGAGGGAGAGGTCGCGGGCGTCCTCCTGGCGATGGAGGGTGTTGATGTCGAGCCGGTAGCGGAACTCCTTGACCATGGCCCGAGCCCACTTCGAGGTGTGCTTGATGGCCAGCTTGGAGCCCTGGGTCAGCTTGGACGCCTCGGACATCCAGCACACCATGGCCTCCAGGTCCTGGGTCACGGTCGGCTGGTTGTTGGGGCGGCAGATCATGTCGCCCCGGCTCACGTCCAGATCGTCCTCCAGGCGCACGGTGACCGCCATCGGGGCCGCAGCCTCGGTCACCGGGCCCACGGGCCCGTCGATGGCCTTGATCCGGGTCGAGAACCCGGACGGCAGGACCGTGACCTCGTCGCCGGGCTTGAGGATGCCGCCGGCCACGGTCCCGGCGTAACCCCGGAAGTCGTGGTGCTCGGTGCTCTGGGGCCGGACCACGTACTGGACCGGGAACCGCACGTCGACCTGGTTGCGGTCGGAGGCGATGTGGACTTCCTCCAGGTGGTGCAGGAGGGTGGCCCCCTTGTACCAGTCCATGTTGGCCGAGCGGTCCACGACGTTGTCGCCGTGGAGGGCCGAGATGGGGATGAAGGTCAGGTCGGGGACGTCGAGCCGGGTGGCGAAGTCGACGAACTCCTTCTTGATCCGCAGGAAGGTGTCCTGGTCGTAGTCGACCAGGTCCATCTTGTTCACGGCCAGGACCAGGTGCGGGATCCGCAGCAGGTTGGCGATGAAGGCGTGTCGACGCGACTGTTCCAGAACGCCCTTGCGGGCGTCGATCAGCACGATGGCGAGGTCGGCGGTCGAGGCGCCGGTCACCATGTTCCGCGTGTACTGGATGTGGCCCGGGGTGTCGGCGATGATGAACTTCCGCTCCGGGGTGGCGAAGTAGCGGTGGGCCACGTCGATGGTGATGCCCTGCTCCCGCTCGGCCCGCAGGCCGTCGGTCAGCAACGCCAGGTTGGTGTGCTCGTCGCCCCGGCTCTCACTGGTCGCCTCGATCGATTCGAGCTGGTCCTCGAAGATGGACTTCGAGTCGTAGAGGAGCCGCCCGATCAGGGTGCTCTTGCCGTCGTCGACGGATCCTGCCGTCGCCAGTCGAAGAAGATCCATTAGAAGTAGCCCTCTTTCTTGCGGTCCTCCATGGCGGCCTCGGTCACCCGATCGTCGGCCCGGGTGGCGCCCCGCTCGGTGATGCGGGTGGCGGCCACCTCCTCGATGACGAGATCGAGGTCGCTGGCCGAGGAGTCGACGGCTCCGGTGCAGGAGGCGTCGCCGATGGTCCGGTACCGGACCATACGCTCCTCCGGCTGCTCGCCGTCCATCAGGGTGATGTAGGGCCCGACGGCCAACCACATGCCGTCACGCTCGAACACCTCCCGGCGGTGGGCCAGGTAGAGGTGGGGAATGTCGATGTGCTCGTCGCGGATGTAGTGCCACACGTCGAGCTCGGTCCAGTTCGAGATGGGGAACACCCGGAAGTGCTCACCCGGCTTGTGGCGGCCGTTGTACAGGTTCCACAGCTCGGGCCGCTGGCCCTTGGGGTCCCACTGGCCGAACTCGTCGCGGAAGCTGAAGATCCGCTCCTTGGCCCGGGCCTTCTCCTCGTCGCGGCGGGCTCCGCCGAACAAGGCGTCGAACTTGTGCTCCTCGATGGCGTCGAGCAGGGCCGTGGTCTGGAGCCGGTTGCGGGAGGCCCGGGGACCCGTCTCCTCCACCACCTTGCCGGCGTCGATCGCGGCCTGGACCGAAGCCACGATCAGCTTCACGCCGGTCTCGGCCACCCGCCGATCGCGGAACTCGATGACCTCGTCGAAGTTGTGGCCGGTGTCGACGTGCATGATCGGGAACGGCACCGGGGCGGGGGCGAAGGCCTTCACCGCCAGATGCAGCATGACGATCGAATCCTTGCCGCCGGAGAACAGCAGCACGGGACGCTCGAACTCGGCCGCCACCTCCCGGATGATGTGGATGGCCTCGGATTCGAGCATGGCCAGGTGGGACAGTTGTGTCTTCATCAGTGGTCCTGGGCTTCGGGATCTATCTATGGATCGACGTCGTGGGGCGCCATCGGCCGACGGGGCGTGCCGGTGATGCTGGCCGCCGGTATGGCGGGACGAGTGACTGGGCCGAGTGCTCACGACCGATCATCAGCTGCCGATTTCCCTCCTGATCGGATCCGTCGAGGAAAGGCCCCTGATCATGACGGATGGCACGGCAGTTCCGACGGTCGTACCAGTGACCGAATATACCGGGGTGCTCAGACGCTGGGGCAGGGTCATTCTGACCGTTGTTGTCGCAGGAGCAGCACTCGGGGGGCTGCTGCTGGCGCTACGTCCGGCGGTCTACGTGAGCGAGGCGCTGGTGCAGATCCGCCCCGTGGTCGCCCGCAACGACGACCCCGACCCCGACCTGGGGCGGCTCATCGACCCCGCCACCGAGGTGGCTGTTGCCCGTTCCCAGCGGGTGGCCGAGCAGGCCCACGCCCGCCGGCTGGCGGCCGCCGATCTGGGGGCGCCCCTCGACGCCCCGGAGGTGGTGGCCATGGCCGCCGACCTGGTGGCCACCGATGCCGTGGACGCCGACGACGTCCGGCTCGACATGGAACAGGTCTCGGTCCGGACCCTGGGCGACACCGACATCATCACCTTCGAGGCCCGGGCCGGTGACGCCGACCGGTCCCAGGCCCTGGCCCAGTCCACGGCGCTGTCCTACCTGACCTTTCGCCGGGAGGCGGCCGAGTCGTCGACGGCCGAGGCCCGGACCCGCCTGCAGGAGCGGGAGGCCCAACTCGTGGCCGAACTGGACGATCTGGCCGATCTCATCGGCGCCGCCGGTGGCGACGAGGCCGAGGTCCGGGCCCTGGCCTACGCCGAGGTGGCCAAGCGCCAGGAGCTGACCGTGATCGGATCCAGCTTCGGTGGCCTCCAGGCCCTCACCGTCGATCCGGGACTGGTGCTGACCGATGCCGCCGTGCCCACCGGGCCCGAGGGTCTCCCCCTCCTGGCCGGTCCGGTGACCGGGGCCCTTCTCGGCCTCATCGCCGCCGTGGCCGGTGCCTTCCTCCTCGACCGGACCGACGACCGCATCCGCAGCGGCCGGGTCGAGTTGGGGGCCCTCGGCGTGCCTCTGCTGGGGACGGCCCCGCCCGCCCGGACCGAGGTCGCCGGACCCGGCGGCAGCCGGCTCCACCCGGTCAACTCCGCCGCGGGCGACGCCTACCGGAGGCTCCAGGGCACGGTGCTGTTCAACCTGGACCGCGGGAACAAGAGCGCCGTGCTGGTGACCGGTGTCCGATCGGCGCAGCCCTCGACGTCGGTGGCGGCCAACGTCGCCGCCTCGGCCGCCCGAGCCGGTCGCTCGACCCTGCTGATCGGTGCCGACCTCCGCAACGGCCAGCTGGCCAAGCACGTCGGCCTCCCCCCGGGCGAGGCCGGCCTCAGCGACGTCATCCTCGACGGGGTCAGCCTGTCGCTGTCGATCGTCGACGTCGACGGGATCGAGAACCTGTCGTTCCTGGGCGCCGGGACCCGGCTCGACCGCCCGGCCCACGTCCTCCAGAGCGAATCGTTCGCCCGGCTCATGGCGGCCGTCCAGACCGACTACGACCTGGTGGTGGTGGAGTCGCCCCCGGTGCTCAAGGTGGCCGACGCGGTCGACATCGCCGGCCTGTGCGACGGGACCATCGTGGTGGCCCAGAGCCGGGACGACGGGCGGGCCGCCATCGCCGACACCGTCGATCAGCTCCGCAACGTCGGGGCCGACGTGGTCGGCGTGGTCGTGGCCGAAGACCGGTAGCGGCGCGGTGACCGCCACCGGCGACGTCCTCGGGCCCGACCCCGGCTTCGACTCCCACCTCGCCTCCGACCCCGGTTTCGAGCGCGCCCTCGGCGCCGGTCGCGGGGGCGGACCGTCGCCGATCTACCGCGTCGAGGCCGAGGCGCCGCTCCCGGCCTGGCCCCTGGTGCTGATGGTGGTCGGCTATCCCCTGTGGTTCCTGCTCGGCCTGGGTGGGTTCATGTGGGTCGGGCTGGCCGCCCCCATGGCCGCCAGCCTGTTGCGTCGGCGGGACCTGGTCGCCCCCCGGGGCCTCGGGATGTGGCTGGTGTTCCTGGTGGCGGTGGCGGGCTCGGCCCTGGCCGTCGACACCGGGGCCCGCTTCGCCGGCTACCTGCTGCGGACCGGCTACTACCTGGCCGCCACCGTGTTCGTCGTCTATCTCCTCAACGGGGGCCGTTCGGTGTCGATCGGCCGGATCGTCCGCTCCTTCACCCTGCTGTGGATGGCGACCGTGGCCGGCGGCTACCTGGCCCTGATCGTGGGGGCGGTCAGCTTCCGGTCCCCGATGTGGTACCTCATGCCCGCCGGTCTGCTGGAGAACGAGCTGATCAACACCCTGGTCACCCCGGGGTTCGCCGATCTGCAGGACATCATCGGGGTCCCGGTGCCCCGGCCCAAGGCCCCGTTCCCGTACACCAACTCGTGGGGGTCCATGCTGGCCCTGGGGACCCCGTTCGCCCTGGCCGCCCTGGCCGACGACCGCTCGGGGCTGTCGCCCCGCCTGGTCCGCCTGGCGCTGGTGGCGGCCGTGCCTCCGGCCGTGGTGTCGCTCAACCGGGGGCTGTGGTTGAGTCTCGGGTTGGGGCTGGTCTACGCCGGGATCCGGTTCGGTCTGGCCGGTCGGGCCGGAGCCCTGGCCCGCCTCGCCGTGGCCGCCGTCGTCCTGGCCGTCGTCCTGGCCCTGAGCCCTCTCGGTGACCTGGTCGCCTCCCGGGTCGACAACGGCCATTCCGACGCCGACCGGTTCGCCCTGGCCACCGCTGCGGTGGAGGGGGCGTTGGAGCGACCCGTGTTCGGCTGGGGGGCGCCTAGGCCCAACGGCGGCCACCCCTCGGTCGGCACCCACGGCCAGGTGTGGATGGTGGTCTTCTCCCACGGTTTCGTCGGGGCCGTCGGGTTCCTCGGCGCCCTCGCCGCCTTCTGGTACCACACCAGGCGTCAGGCCACGACGGCCGGGGTCTGGATCCACACGGTGCTGGTGATCGCCGCCGCCCAGCTGCCGGTGTACCTCATGATTCCCCACGCCCTGTTCGCCGTGATGGCGGCGGTCGCCGTGGCCCTCCGGTATCAGCAGGAGCACGCGGGGCCCGAGGGGGGCGGATGATCCGGCGATCTCGAAGGGATGCGTCGACGCTGATCGCGCTGGTGACCCTGGCGGTGGCGGCGTTGGTCGCGGCCTGCACCGGCGAGCCGGGCGGGGCCCCGGGCCCCGAGGCCGACGGAGTCGCCGCGGTGGACGACACGGCCCCGGACCGATCGGCCCGCACCGGCGCCGCCGGACCATCCCCGGTACCGGTCGGCCTGGCCGTTCCCGGGGCCGACCCGGAGGCGGTGGAGGCGGTGGCGGCCCGGGCCGGGGTCCGACCCGGCGTGGTCCGGGTCTTCGCCCGGTGGGACACGCCGTTCCCCGAACCCCGCCACCAGGGCCTGCTCGACGCCGGCTACGACCTCCACCTGTCGGTGCGGCCCCGGACCGACGCCGGGGTCGTGGTGCCATGGGCCGACCTGGCCCGAGCCGAGCCCGGTGACGACGTGTACCGGGACCTGGTGGCCTGGGCCGACCGGGTCGTGGCCCTCGGGGGACGGATCTGGTTCACCCTCAACCACGAGCCCGAGACCCGGGATTCGGCCGCCAACGGCACGGCCGAGGAATTCGCCGCCGCCTGGCGCCGCATGGCCGAGGTGGTGCGGGAGCGGGGTGGCGACGACGTGCCCCTGGTCTTCACCGCCGGGCGCGGACTCTACGCCGGCGACGAACTCGATCGGTGGTGGCCGGGCGACGACGTGGTCGACGTGGTCGGGGTCGACGCCTACAACTGGTTCGACTGCCAGGGGACCGATCGGCCCTGGGTCGACGCCCCGGCCCTGCTGGCTCCGGCCTACGCCTTCGCCGCCCAACGGGGCCTGCCGGTGGCGGTGGGGGAGATCGCCTCCACCGAGGACCCGGCCGACCCGGGGCGCAAGGCCCGCTGGATAGACGACCTCGGCCGCCATCTGGCCGAGCCCGAGGTGGCCGCCACCACCGAGTACGTGGCCTGGTTCAGCGTCCACGACCGAAACTGGCCGGACTGCCGCTGGGAGATCGACTCCTCTCCCCGGTCGACCGAGGCGTTCAACCGGCTGCTGGAGGCCTCCCGCCCCTGAGCCCCAGGCGTCGGGCGTGCACGGCCGTCCACCCCGCCAGCACCAACCCGGCGACGGCGGCCGCCGCCACCAGACCGGCCAGATCGTCGGGTCGGCCGGTGGTCAGCCGCAACCCGGCCACCGGGGCCACGGCCAGCATCGCACCGGCCGCCGCCACCCTGGTCGGCCCACCGCCGGGGCGGAGGCCACCGTGCCGCCACACCAGCCACAGAGCCGCCCCGTTCTGGACCACCACGGCGGCGGCCCAGGCCAGGGCCGCCCCCACCAGGCCCAGGGGGCCGATGGCGACGATCGCCACCGCCACGTCCACGGCCAGGGCCCCGGCCGTGACCGCCAGCGACGCTCTCGACCGGCCCAGCATCAGCAGGGTCAGGTCGGCGGGTCCGGCCAGGGCGTTGCCCACCATCCCCACCGCCGCCACCGACAGGGCGGTCGCCCCGACTCGCAGGTCGGCGTCGAGGACGGCCAGCAGTGGCCCGGCCACGGTCGCCACCAGCAGCAGGTAGGGCCCGGCGGTGAGCACCATCCAGGCCGTGGCCTGGTCGAGCAGCCGCTGGGCGCCGGCCCGGTCGCCCCGGGCCAGGGCGCGTCGGAGCTGGGGCGAGGTGGCCTGGCCGAGGACGAAAACCACGAAGTTGCCCACGGTGACGAACCGGGTCAGGGTGCCGTAGACGCCGGCCGCGGCCGGGCCGGCCAGGGCGGAGACGAGGATCACGTCGCTGCGCTCCAGGGCGATCTGGGCCGCGGCCGAGGCGGCCCGGGGCCGGCAGTAACGCCAGAACTCGGCCCGGGTCACCACTCCCGGTTGGGCGGCGGGGTCCGGCCCCCGGGTGCCGGTGCCGGTGCCGGTGCCGGTGGTGCGGTGCCGGTGGCGGTGGCGGGGCGGGGCGGGACGGCCAGGCCTCCGAGGCGGGCCACCGCCCCGAGGGCGATGACGGCGCCGACCACGACCGGCCCGGCCCAGGCCAGGGCCAGCGCGGTGAGCGACGGCGACCCGCCCGGTCCGGTCGCCACCACGGCACCGATGGCGAGCAGTTGGGCCAGCGGTCGGACAACGTTGTTGACCACCGTGGTCGGGTGGGCCGAGCCCAGGCCCCGGGTGGCCCCCAGGGCGGTGACGGTCACGGCCCAGAACGGGACGGCCAGGGCCAGGATCCGGACCATGGTCGCCACCTCCGCGGTCCGATCGTCGGCCACCACCGAGGCCAGGGGCACGGCGACCCCCACCAGGACCACGGCGGCCACGGTCGAGGCCGCAACCACCGGTCGCAGAGCCGACCCGATGAGCGAGCGCGGGTCGGGTCGGGGCCCGGCGAGGACGGTGGGCAGAAAATAGGTGAGACCGGTCATGGTCCCCAGGGCCGCACTGTTGCCCACGATGGTGATCACGGCGGTGGCGGCGAAGAACACCCCGGCCGTGGCCGTGCCCGCCCGGACCAGCAGGAGGGCGATCCCGAAGTTGGTGACGGTCGTGACCACCGCCCCGCCCAGGGCCACCAGGGCCGAGGCCCGCGGTGACGAGCCGCGCCGGGAGCCGGCCCCGGAGCGGGGTTCGGACTCCGGCCGACCGGCCGCGGCCGTCGTGCCGGTCCCGGATTCGGGGGCGGCGGCCAACCCGGTCACCGTTCGGGGTGGGAGTCGGTCCCGGACGCGGTCCCGGAGCCGAGGCGGCGGTCGAGGGCGTCGGCGGCCACGGGGCCCACCGCCCCCATCGGCCCGCCGTCCCACCGTTGGCCGGCCAGCCGATGCTCCCGAACCAGGAGCTCGCACAGGTAGAGGTCGACGGTGGCCCGCCCGACGGCCCGATCGGGGCGGTCGCCGGCCGTCCGGGCGGCGGTGGCCACGATGTCGTCACTCTCGGTCAGCAACCGGTCGAGGGCCCGTCCGGTGGCCGAGTAGGCGGCCGTCGGTCCCCGATCGGCCGCGGCCAGGGCCCGACGACGGAGCTGCTCGAACCGGTGGTGGAGGAGGTCGAAGCCGCGGGGCCGGTGGTGGCCGGCGAACTCCCAGTCCCACAGGTGGCGGCGACCGGCCCGGGCCACCATGTTCCAGGGGGTGAAGTCGCCGTGCCACAGGCCCGTCGGCAGGAGCAGGTCGCCGTGGTGGGCCTCCGTGCGGTCGAGGGCCGCTCGGACCGGTCCCGGATCGGGCGTGGGGTCGGGCGTGGGGTCGTGCTCCAGCCGGAGCCGCCCTTCGAGCACGGTGCCTGTCGTGGCCGGGGTGCGGTGCTCCTCGCCGACGGCCCACAGGGCGGCGGCCGTGGCCTCGACGCCCGGGGTCGGGGGCCCGGGTCGGCGGGGTGGGCGCAGGGGGCTGCACACCGACACGATCAGGTCACCCCACCGTTCGATCAGGAGTAGCCGGGGGGCGATGAGCCATGGCGGGAGCCGGTCGGCGGCGGCGGTCAGGGCGTCGGCCTCGGCCGTCACCAGATCCCGGGTCAGGGGTGACCAGCCGATCTTGGCCCAACCCACCACCCGGCCGTGGGGGTCGAGCAGCTGGAGGACCGGCTTGCGGTTGCGGCGAGGCGGTCCCACGGTGACGGCGGCGGTCAGCCCGGGCTCCCCCATGACCCGGCCCAGGTGTTCGATCAGCGGGAAGGGCCCCAGCGTGGCCACCTCGCCGGGCACCCGATCCAGGCGGCCGACCCGGGCCAGGAGGCGGGCTCCGACCAGCGCGGCCCGGTCGGCCAACGACCGGTCGCTGCTGGGTCGATCCAGGGAGGCGGCCGCCACCGGGGCCGGGTCTACCGGGAGCAGGAGCCGGGGACGGTCGAGCGACGGCCGCACCAGGTACCGGGTGCCGGCGCCGGCCCGGCCGGTCCCGGTCCGGGCGTCGATGCCGGGACCGGAGACCCCCGGGGTCGGGGCGTGGCCCGCTCGACCTGCGAGCACGGAGAGGAGCCAGTCCAGGTCGGTGCCGGGGGCCGGCGCGAGGTGGACCGGAACAGTCATGGGGGGTGCATCGGTCCGGGGCGGCAGCCACTGGAGTTCGGGGCCCGGGGCCCGGGAGGCGGAGACCACCGGTTCGGCCTTCAGTCGGGCCGCTCGTCGACCGATACCGCCTGCGATGAACGACGCGCCGGGCAGCGACCCCCTCCTCGGGTCCCCGACCGAGCACGGCGAGCGGGCCCGGGTCCTGCTCGTCGGCTCCGGCGGCGGGCACCTGGCCCAGCTCCTGGAGCTTCGTCCCTGGTGGCAGCACCACGATCGACTGTGGGTCACCTTCGACCAGCCCGACGCCCGCTCCAAGCTGGGTGACGAGTACCTGGTCCCGGCCCATCACCCGACCACCCGCAACGTGCGCAACGCCGTCCGCAACTGGTTCCTGGCCTACCGGGTGCTGCACCAGTACGAGCCGGACGTCGTGGTCTCGACCGGCGCCGCCGTGGCCTTCCCGTTCTTCGTGGAGGCCCGCCGCCGCCGGATCCCGACCGTGTTCCTCGAGGTCTACGACCGCATCGACAGCCGGACCCTCACCGGCCGCCTGTGCCGGCCCCTGTCGACCCGGTTCCTGACCCAGTGGCCCGAGCAGCAGCGCCTCTACCCCGACAGCGTCTTGATCGGACCGGTGTACTGATGAGCCTCGATCCTTCGTCCGGCCCCCTCGTGGTGGTGTCGGTCGGCACCGACCACCACCGCTTCGACCGCCTGGTCGCCTGGATGGACGACTGGGCGGCCGGGCACCCCGAGGCCCGGGTCGTCATCCAGCGGGGTTCGGCGGAGCGTACCCGCCACGCCCAGAGCGATGAGCTCATCCCCTACGCCCGGTTGTGCTCGCTGTTCAGCTCGGCCGCCGCCGTGGTGGCCCACGGGGGTCCGGCCACCGTGATGGAGGCCAGAGCCGCCGGTCGGGTGCCTCTGGTCGTCCCCCGCGACCCGGAGCGGGGCGAGCACGTCGACGGCCATCAGATCCGCTTCTCCCGCCATCTCGACCGGGCCGGGCTGGCCCGGGTCCGGTTCGAGACCGACGAGCTGGCACCCCTGCTCGACCAGGCCCTGGCCGACGCCGACTCGTTCCTCATCCCCACCGGCGGTCCGGTGGCAGCCGGGGTGGCCGAGTTCGGTCGAGTCGTCGACGACCTCCTGGGCCTGGCCACGCCCGTCGGTCTGCCGCGGGACGAGCGGGTGATCCGATGAGCAGGGCCCGCCGCCCCGGCCGGTCGACCACGGTGGTCATCGCCACCCGCGACCGACCCCGCCTGCTGCGCCGAGCCATCGACTCGGTGGTGAACCAGGACCTCGACGACGACCTCGAGGTCATCGTGGTGTTCGACCGCAGCGAGCCCGACCGCACCCTGGAGTTCGACGACGGCAACCGGCGGGTGCTGGTCACCACCAACGCCAGGACCCCGGGTCTGCCCGGCGCCCGCAACAGCGGAGTCGACAAGGCCTCCAACACCTGGATCGCCTTCTGCGACGACGACGACGAATGGCTGGCGGGCAAGCTCCACCGCCAGTTCGAGGCCCTGGAGGCCATCGGGGCCCGGGCCGCCTGCACCGGGATCCGGATCCGCTACCAGGATCAGGACACCGTCCGCATTCCCGACCCGGGCCGACTCACCTTCGAGGGCTTCCTCCACAACCGCATGACCGAGGTCCATCCCTCGAGCTGGCTGGTGGAGCGGGACTGGTTGGTCGACGAGATCGGGCTGGTCGACGAGGAGATCCCGGGCGGGTACGCCGAGGACTACGACCTGTTCCTGCGCACCGCCCGCCTCGGCACCATCGCCGTCGCCCCCGAACCCCTGGTCCGGGTGTGGTGGCACGGCGCCTCGTTCTTCTTCGAACGCTGGCGGATGATCGACGAGGCCCTGGCCTACCTGCTGGCCAAGTACCCCGAGTTTGTCGGCGACTCCCGTGGCTGGGCCCGGATCGAGGGCCAGCGGGCGGTGGCCCAGGCCGCCATGGGCCAGCGCCGTCGGGCCCTGGCCACGGTGGTGGCGGTGGCTCGCCGGTACCCGCTGGAGCGTCGGCTGCCCGTGGCCCTGGCCGTTGCCGCCGGGATCCCCCCGGGCCTCGTCCTGGCCGCCGCCCACCGGTTCGGCCGGGGAATCTGACCCTTCGGCCCGACCCGGGCGCTCGGTCTACCGGTTCTGCTCGACGGTGACGGGGGCCGGGGGGACCGACCCCGCCGTCCCCCGGTCGGCGAGGGCGAGGTAGACGTAGGGGGCTACGGCGAAGGCCAGCGAACCCAGCAGGGCCCAGACCCGGCGGCGCAGGAACAGCGGGGTGTGGTCACCCGGGGCCTGGATCAGGTCGCGGGCAACGGTGCGGAACCGGCGGACCAGCGCCCGGGACGGCCGGGGCGGAGGCGGCGTCGGCGGCGGGGAATCGAGGAGTTCGGCGGTCACGGCGGTCCTGTTCGTTCGAACAACCACCCCGCGCCGTCATCACGGTAGTGACGTACGACGCCGTTCCCAATCCGAACCGGATCGCGCCCTCAGCGGCGGAGCAGGGGCCGGGTCAGGCAGGTGGGCCCGCCTTCGTGGGGGATGCAGAGGGCGTCGGCGGTGAAGGTCTCGACCTCGCACCCGGCCCCCTGCAGGACCTCGACGGTGCCGGGGAACCCGTCGACGGCGATGCATCGCCGGGGGCCGGTGGCCAGGACGTTGAGGTTGAGGCCGAGGCTGGCCTCGAACTCCTCGGCCGGGGCCGGGAGCAGCTCGTAGCCCAGCTCCTCCATCCGCTGGTGGAGGGCGGTCGGCACCAGCGGGGCGTGGACCAGGGCCAGGTCGACGTCGAGGGGGCTGATGACCGACAACAGGTGGAGGCAGGCGGCGGGGCCGTGGAGATAGGGAAGGTCGAAGGCCTCCACCGTGATCCCGTGGGGTTCGACGATGGCCCGCAGCTGGTCGATGCCGGCCTGGTCGGTGCGGAATCCCCGTCCGGCGGCGAGGGTCGTCCCGTCCAACCAGAACAGGTCCCCGCCCTCGACCAGGGCCGGGGCCTCGATGGTGCCGACGATGGGGATCCGGTCCTGGTAGAAGCGGTGGTGGAGTGCGGCCTCGGCCTGGCGTAGGGCCTTGCCGGGGCGCAGCACGATGGCACCGTCGGGGATCATGAACGACGGGTCGTACACGAACACCGAGTCGGCCAGGTCGTCGTCGGGCGGTTCGGCGTTCGGCCCGTCGAGCCACTCGATGTGGGCCCCCGACGCCGTCACCAGCCGGGCGAACTCCTCGTACTGGGCGAGCAGCCGTTCGGGGTCGACGGGTCCGGTGTAGTGCCACCGCTCGTGGTCGGCGCCGAGGATGGCTCCCGGGCGGCGCATCGCCACCCGGTGCAGGGTGGCCACCGACGAGGCCGTCCCGTAGTCCTCCGGCCCCCACAACCCGTTTCCGTCGCTACCCGCGGTCTCCAGCACGGGCGAGAGGGTAGCCCCCGGCGCTACCGTCACGAGCGTGAGCGAGCACACCGAGATCGTGGTCAACGTCCGCTACGTCATCGAGCCTGCGACCCTGGACGTCGTCCGGGACGCGCTGCTGACCATGCAGTCGGCCAGCCGGGCCGAGGACGGGTGCCAGGACTACACCTTCAGCGAGGAGCTCGACACCCCGGGCGCCCTGCGCATCACCGAGCGGTGGGACAGCATCGAACACCTGCGGGCCCATTTCGCCACCGACCACATGGCCGTCTTCCGGGCCGTGATGGCCGACAATCCCCCGCTGGAGCGTCGGGCCTCGTTCTTCGAGGTCGAGGAGTTCGACCCCTCGGCCTGAGCGCCGGGCCGCCGGACCGTCGGGCCGTCAGGCCGGGGCCGGTCGCAGGTGGCCCTCGACGGGCACGACCCAGGTCCTCCCGGTGGCCAGGTCGACGGCCAGGGCCGGCAACGGGTCGGTGTCCGACCCGGGCCAGAACACGGGGCCGGTGGCCCGGGAGATGACGGCCACCCCGTCCCGGACGAACAGGTGCTCGGGATACCAGGTGTCGTTGTCCCACGGGATGGCGGCGATGGGATCGATGGAGAGCGTGTCGGTGTCGAATCGGGACAGGGCGAATCGGTCGATCACCCCGGCCGACTCGTTCCAGACCGGGCCGACCCCGAGGATGTCGTCACCGTCGGGTGTGGTGACGGTGAAGTCGGGGCACTCGCCGAACCCGTCGAAGCACTCCAGGCCGCTGTCGGCCAACGTGTCGTAGAGGGCGTCGCCGGAGGTCAGGTCGATGACGGCATAGGCGATGAAGCCTTCGCCGCCCCATTCCTGCACGGCGCGGGTGTCGGTCAGGCCGGAGAACGAGCTGCCCGACTCCCAACCACCGGTCACCAGCAGCTCGTCCACCGATTGGTCCCGGAAGCGGTAGGCCCGCAGGGTCGACAGGGTGGTCTCGGGCTGGCCGGTGTTGTCGTAGCGCTGGTAGACGACACGCCGGTCGGCCCCCTGGCCCACCACGCCTTCCAGGCGGATCGCCTTCTCCGGCCCGATGTCGGTCACCAGGAGGTCGGCGGCCTCGGTCCGGCCGGCGGCCAGCCACCGGATGATGGAGTCCTCGCCGGCCCGCTGGAACACCACGCCGCCGGCCCCGTCGTCGGCCACCTCGACGGCGTCGTCCGGGGCCACGACCTGGACCGCCCCGTCGACGGCGATGCGTCGGATACCGGCCGGTCCGAAGGCCAGCAGGGGGCCGGGCAGGGGCCCGACCTCGGGGTCGGTGGGCAGCCGATCGACGTCGTCCACCACGATCACCTCGCTGTCGGTCACCTCGCTGTCGGTCACCTCGCCGTCGATCACCTCGCCGTCGGTCTGCCCGCCGTCGGTCTGCCCGCCGTCGGCGCCCGTCGGCCCGTCGCTCTCGTCGCCCGCTCCCCCCGAACCGTCCGGCTCGTCACCGTCGGCGCCCCCGGAGGAAGGGGTGCCGCCGTCGGCCGCCTCACTGCGGGCCAGGCCCTCGGCCGTGTCGCCCCCGGAGCCGCAGGCGGCGATGACGAGGCCCACGATCAGGAGGGCGGAGGCGAGGAGGATGCGGTCGACGCCGGCGGGGGACATTCGTGCATGGTCCCACACCGGCGTTCGAGGGTGGAGCCCGGCTTGCTCACGCCGCCGTCGCCGCCTCGGCCCCGACCGTGGGATGGAGGAGGGCCAGGGCGGCGGCGTTGGCCGGTCGGTAGGCCTCGGTGGCGAACAGCCGGCGGTAGCGGTCGGGCCCGAGGCGGTCGGCCAGGACGGCCATCTGGCTGGCGTGGTGGCCGAGGGCGGCCAGCTTGCGGTCCAGGTCGTCGTGGTCGAGGGCCACCACCAGGTCGGTGGGGTGCCGGTCCCGGACCGGAGGCCCGTTGAAGAAGGCCCCCAGGGCATCGAGGGGAGCCAGGAGGTCCCGGTCCCAGACCGTGGACGTGACGGCCTCGATCACGGCGATCCCGGGATCGACGGCGGCGATCGCCCGCCGGGTCCAATGACCGACGGCCCGGTGGTCGGGATGGCCGGTGACGCCGTCGGGCCCGAACGTGACAACCACCTCGGGTCGGTGCCGTCGCAGGGCGGCCGCGATCAGGCGGGCCCCGGTGGGGCGGCTCACGTGATGGCAGTCGCCGTCGGGCAGCCCGAGCACGTCGAGGCCGATGGGGCCCAGGGTGGCCAGGGCCCCCGTCAGTTCCCGTCGGCGGATGGCGGCCAGCCGCTCGGGGGTGAGGTCGGGGTCGTCGGTGCCCCGCTCGCCCAGGGTGGCGGTCAGGTTGACCACGGCGGCCCCCGACGCCGCCACCTGGGCCAGGAGACCGGCGGCCAGGAAGCTCTCGTCGTCGGGATGGGCCCACACCGCCAGCAGGCGACGGCCGCGGAGCGGGGCGAAGCCTTCGCCCCCGACGACGGGGGCCGGGATCGAGGCCCGCTCCGAGTGCGGGTTCGGGTGGGGACCGGAGGCCACGGTCGGGCGGCCGGAGGGCCTGGGGCGCAGGGTGAGGACGTCGGCCAGGCGGGTCGGGTTGGCGGTGCTCGTGGTCATGGCTTCGACGATGATCGAGCCCGGCCCGTGGTCCTTGGAGAGCGCCTGGAGGTTGTGTGGAGCCCGTCGGGGGCCGCCCCGGCCCGGCCGGAGCCCGGCTGCAATACTGGCGGCGATGGTGTTCAGGTTCGGGACGTGTGAACTCGATCTCGATGCCTACCGGCTGGTGGTGGAGGGCGAGGCGGTGGCGGTCGAGCCCCAGGTGTTCGACGTGCTGGCCTACCTGGCTCGCAACCCCGAACGGGTGGTGACGAAGGAGGAGCTGCTCGACAACGTCTGGGGCGACCGGTTCGTCAGCGAGTCGGCGCTCACCTCCCGGATCAAATCGGCCAGGCGGGCGGTGGGCGACGACGGCCGCCGCCAGGCCGTCATCCGGACCGTGCACGGCCGCGGGTATCAGTTCGTGGCCCCCCTCGTGTCCGAGGGGGGCGGGGGGCCGCCGGGGTCCGGTCCGGACGGGGCCGATGACCAGGGGCCGGCCGGCGGTGTCGAGCGGGCCGACCCCGAGGTGGTGGCCGGCTTCGGCCGCGACGAGTTGCTCGAGGAGGTCGCCTCCCGAGTGGTCGGGGGCCGGCTGGTCACCCTGGTCGGCCCGGCCGGGGTGGGCAAGACGCATCTGGCCCGGCGTCTCCTGGCCTCGCTTCGGCCTCGGTTTCCCGCCGGGGCCTGGATGGTGACCCTGGCCGAGGTCCGTGACCCCGACGCCGTGGCCGACGCCGTCCTCGACGCCATCGGGGCCACCCGGGTCGCCGGCCTGTCGCCCACCGATTCGGTGGCGGCGGCCCTGGCCGACCGCCAGGCCCTCCTGGTCGTCGACAACTGCGAGCATCTGCTCGACGGGGTGGGTCGGCTCCTCCGGGACCTGCAGATCTCGGCCTCCGGTACCGCCGTCCTCAGCACCAGCCGTCGCCGCCTGGGCCTGTCGGGCGAGCGGGTGATCGAGATCCCGGTCCTCGCCCCCGATGCGGCCGTGGCCCTCTTCGTGACCCGGGCGGCCGAGCACGGTGTCGAGCTCGAACCGGCCGACGAGACGGTCCGGAACCTGTGTCGGCGCCTCGACCACCTGCCCCTGGCTCTGGAACTGGCCGGAGCCCACACCCGGGTCCTGGGGCTCGACCTGCTCACCGAGCTGCTCGACGACCGGCTCTCCGTCCTGCACCGGGATGGCGGGGATCCCCACCACCGGACCCTGGAGACGGCCATCGCCTCGTCCTACGAGTCGCTGGAGCCCGAGGTCCGCGCCACCCTCGACCGGTTCAGCGTCTTCGCCGGGGCGTTCACGGCCGACGCCGCCACCGCCGTGGCCGGGGCCGGCCGGGACCTGGGTCGGGCCCAGGGGGTGCGCCACGTGGTCGACCTGGCCGACCGGTCGCTGCTCGTGGTCGAGCCGGGTTCGGGGGGTGGGCCCCGGTACCGGCTGCTGGAATCGGTCCGTCTGTTCGCCGCCGACCGCCTCACCGACCCCGCCGCCACCCGCCTGGCCCACCTCGAGCACTACACCCTCGACGCCGAGGCCCGGGCCCGCCGTCTCGACGGGCCCGGGTACCGGGAGGCCGTCGACGAGGTGGTCGACGGGTGGAGCAACTACCGGTCCGCCCTCGACACCGCCATCGAGTTGGGGAGCGCGGCCGGGGCCGACACGGGGGTGGGGGCGGCCGACCTCGGGGCCCGGTTGTTGGCCGCCACCATGCCCTACGCCGAACTGACCCAACGGCTGGAGCACGGCGACTGGGCCCGGCGACTGTTGGCCGCCGGTGGGCTGGCACCGGACCACGAGGCGGTCACCCGGTCGGGACGGTCGCGGCTGGCCATCCTGAGCGACCTCGACGAGGCGGTGGCCCAGGCCGACGCCTCCGGTGATCCCGGCCGCGACCCGCAGCGCCTGCTCACCCTCTGCTGGGCCCGGTACATGACCGGTGAGCTGGACGCCGGACGCAAGCGCCTGCTCGAGGCCGACGCCGTCCTGGCCGGGACCGGCGGCCTGGGCGAGCTGTACCTGCTCGGCCTGGCCTGCTTCCACGAGGCCCGCGCCCTGGTCGACCCCCGACCCTGGGTCGAGCGACTGTTGGCCGTGACCGACGACGCCCATCCACTGCCCGCCGCCTACCGCCGGTGGGGTCGGGCCACCGCCGCCCTCTGGGAGGGTGATCTGGGCGCCGCCATCGCCGCCACCGATCAGCTGGTCGACGACGGGGCCGAACACGGCTACGAGCTGTTGGTCCTGGTGGGTCGACGCCTGCGGACCGTGGCCCTGGCCAGTCACGACGACCTGCCGTTGGTGGCCGGGCGGCTCCTGGAAGCTCAGCGACGTTACGCCCGCCGCCATCACTGGACCTCGGCCGTCTCCGACAGCCCGATGGTGGCCCGACTCCTGGTGGAGCAAGGGCGCCTGGAACCGGCGGCCCGCCTGCTCGGGGCCCACGGTCCGGTGGGCCCGGTCGGTGGCTGGTCGAGCCGGTTGTCGATCGCTCTGCGGGAGCGGATCGAGGAGGCTCTGGGGGCCGAGCAGGTGGAGGCCTGGTACGCCGAGGGCCGGGCCCTGACCCCGGCCGAGCTGTCGGCACTGGCCATCTCCGAACTGGAGCGAACGGCCGCCCCCGCCCCCGGTCCCGCCCCGAACGGTGCGGGAGGCGGTGACGGGGGCGACGGCGGCTGAGTCCGGTTCGGGCCCGGGCCTGCACGGGCCGACCAGCGGGGTCGAGGCGTCGGCCGGTCAGGCCCCGATGGGGAGGTGGCGCCGGTCTCGGTCGGCCAGGAGCCGGGCCACGGCATCGTGTTCGGCCGACATGGCCTTGCTCACACCGAGGTGGATGGCGGGCAACTCCTCCAGCGACCACCGGAGCGAGGCCAGGTCCTCCAGGCCCGCCAGCAGCGGGCCCGACAGCTCGTCCCGCTCCCGCTCGTAACGGGCCAGGTCGTCGTCGTCGACGGCGTCGGCCAGCAGTTCGGCGTCGCGTAGGGCGTCGCTCATACCGTGGGCGGCCGCCGGGTCCTTGAAGTAGCCGGCGTCGCCGACCAGGGCCCAACCCGGTCCGTGCGAGCGGCGGAGCTGGGCCGGATGACCGGGCCAGGACCGCAGCGGGCCCACCGGGGTGCCGCCCCGGACCGCATCGGCGACGTCGGGTGCGATGGTCCCGAGAATGGTGTCGAACGTGGCCGCCGGGTCGTGGCGGGCCTCGTCCCGGAACCGCTCGGGGGGCAGGGAGACGAACACGCACAGGGTGTCGTCGTTGGTGGGGATGACCCCGGCCGTCGTCCCCTCGCCGTAGAGCCACTGGTAGCGATCGGTGGGGAGGTCGACGCCTCGGACCCACCGCACCACCGAGGCCCCGGCCGAGGTGCCCCGCCGGGTGACGGGGGCCTCGAGGCGGCGGGCCACCGTGGAGCGGAGCCCGTCGGCCCCGATGACCAGGTCGGCCCCCACGGTGCGGTTGCGGCCTTCGCCGTCGGTCACGATCACGCCGCCGACCCGGCCCTCGTCGTCGATCACGAGGTCGCGGAGGGTGGTGTGGTGGCGGACCTCGGCCCCGGCCTCGGCCGCAGCGTCGGCCAGGATGGGGTCGAACACCAGGCGGCGGGGGGCGTACAGCGGGCTGCGGCCCTTGCCCGCCACCGGGATGCTCAGCTCGTCGGCTCCGTAGCGGATGGTGGTGTGCTCGATGGCGGGGGTGCCGGCTGCGATCACCCGATCGAGCAGGCCCCACCGGTTGAGCTGGTTGACGGCGCCCCGCATGAGGGCGGCGGTGGACAGGGTGTCGGCACCGGGGGCGGCCCGGTCGACGACCAGGACCCGGCGACCGCGGCGGGCCAGGAGCAGGGCGGTGGCCGCCCCGGCCACCCGGGCCCCGACCACGACAACGTCATAGTGCTCGTCATAGCGCTCGTTGGAGCGCTTGCCGTGGGCGGAGCGCTTGCCGTGGCCGGGGGTCGGAGCCCGGAGGTCGCGCACCTGGCCGGTGGTGGGCGAGGGGGTGGGGGTGATGGGGGTCGCCACGACGGCGGCGACGGTCGATCGGGGGTGGTGCTCGGGCATGGCGGTGGTCCTTCGGTGGGAGGCGGTCAGGGGGGAGGTGGACGGGACGAGGGCGGCGGGAACGTTGGCGGTCGCGATGGCGGGAGCGGGCACGACCGGGATCGGGGCGGTGCCCAGGTGGTCCTGGAGGTGATCGGCCAAGGCCGCGGCATCGCCACCGACGCCGTCGATGAACGTGGAGCGCCGGCGGCGCAGCAACGGCAGGCCGAGGGCGTACAGACCCGGGGCCCCTGACACCACGCCCCCGTCGTGGCGGAGGCGGCCGCCGTCGTCGAAGACCGGGAGGTCGACGAAGCGATGGTCGGCGGTGAAGCCGGTGGCCCAGATCACGGTCCGGATCCGGGCCGCCGCCAGGTCGAGTCGGGCCGTGCCCGACGGGGGTCGGAACAGGACAGGTCGGTCCGGTCGCTCGAGGTCGCCGTCGAGCCCGGATCGGGAGGCCCAGTCGTCGAACTCGGACAGCAGGCGACCCAGGCGCCGGTCGGCGTCGGCGCAGTTGCGGTCGAGGTCGTTGGCGAACGTGACGGTCGCTCCGTCGGCCCCGATCAGGCGCCCGGCCAGCCGGACCCCGGAGCGGCTCAGGGTGGCCAGGTCGAGGGTGCGGTGGTCGGGGGTGCCCACGATCTGCAGCGACGGAGCCCGTCGGGCCCGGTCGAGGTCGCCGAAGTCGGTGTGGGGGCGGTCGAGCACGCCGCTGCGGTCGAGCCACCACTGGATGTCGCGGCCCCGATACCGGCGGGGCAGGCGGACATGCGAGCCGACGGCCAGGACGACCCGGCGGCCGTGGCGGCGGAGCTCGGCCGCCAGCTGGACCCCGGAGGCCGACGCCCCCACCACCAGGACCCCGCCCGGGGCCAGGGCGCCGGGGTTGCGGTAGCGCAGGGGTGACAGCTGGTCGATGGCGGGGTCGAGGTCGGCGGCGGCCGGGGGCAGGGTGGGACGGGCCGCGGCGCCCGTGGCCAACACCACCGAGCGGGCGGTCCAGGTGCCGCGGTCGGTCTCGACGGTGTAGGCGGTGCGGGCGGCGTCGCGCCACGCCACCCGGTGGACGGTGGTGCCGGTCATGACCGGGGCGGCGAACGAGTGGGCGTAGCCCTCCAGGTAGCGGGTGATCTCGGCCATGGTCATGTAGCCGTCGGGGTCGTCGCCCCGGTAGGACCAGCCGGGCAGACGGCTCTGCCAGTTGGGGGTCAGGAGACGGAGGGAGTCCCACCGTTCGGTGCGCCAGGCGTTGGCCACGGTGCCCCGTTCGAGGACGACGTGTGAGACGCCCCGGTCGGTGAGCAGACGGCTCATGGCCAGCCCGGCCTGACCGGCCCCGATGATGACGGTGTCGATGGTGTCGGCCGGGCGGTCCCGGTCGGAGGTTGCGGTGGTGTGGGGGGCGGGGATGAGTCGGAACGGGTGGTCGGGCGCGGCCATGATCGCCTCCAGGCGTACGGCGGAGAACGGGGGGAGAGAAGAAGGAGAGAGAAGAAGGGGAGAGAAGGGAGAGCGCGAAGGGGAGAGCGCCCGGGAAGGGTGGGCCCGGCCGCCGCCCGGTGGAGGCGACGGCCGGGCCCGTTGGTGGGGAGA
Source organism: Acidimicrobiales bacterium (assembly GCA_965263455.1). Classification (GTDB taxonomy): domain Bacteria; phylum Actinomycetota; class Acidimicrobiia; order Acidimicrobiales; family SZUA-35; genus CADEDH01. Next base: position 1,602,448 of record CBDHHN010000004.1, on the reverse strand, counting down.
CCGGCCTAGGCCACCGACACGGCGACGTCGGTCGAGTTGGCGATGATGTCGTAGACGGCCGAGCGCTTCTGCGACTGGGCCACCAGCGCCTCGATCTCGTCGGCGTTGGCGTCGGCATCGATCTCGAACCGGACGGCGACGGAGCCGAAGCCGTTGCGGACCTCGGGGTCGACCCCGAGGATGCCCCGCAGGTCGTGGTTGCCCTCGACGACGGCCGTGACCGAGCGGAGCTGGATGCCCCGGTGCTGGGCCACGCTGGCCACGCCGGCGGTGAGGCAACCGGCCAGCCCGACGAGCATGTACTCGACCGGGGTGGGGCCGTTGTCCTCGGCGGCGAACTGGGGCGGGTGGTCGACGTCGAGCTCGAACGACTTCGTGTGCGACTGGGCGTCACCCAGACCGAAGAAGTCCTGCACGCAGGCCTTGGTGTGGGTGCCGTTGACCCACTCGCTGGTGGCCTTCCAGGTGAACTGGGCGGCGGCCGGTGCCGCGGTCAGGGCCTCGCGGGCGCCCAGCAGGGCCTCGGTGTTGACGCCGTTGTCGATGGGGGCGGTGGTGGTGTTCATGGTGATGGTGGCTCCTCGTGTGCCGCTCCGGTGAGCGGGTCGTTGCTTCGTTGACCACACGATGAGCGACGCCGCCGCCCCGAACTTGGAGACGATCTGGAGGAATCGTGGAGAAGATCCTGGAGAGGGTCGGTGACCCGTCAGGTCGGTTGGTCCAGGCGCTGATGGAAGAAGGCCAGGACCTGGTCCAGGGCGTCCCGGGTCGGATGGCCCTCGACGTCCACCAGGTCCTCGGTGACCACCGAATGGGCCGACCGCTTGATGCCGTGGGGATTGTCGGCCGAGGAATCGATCTCCACCGCGATGAACCCCTCGCCCAGTTCCCGGCGGAGCCCGTCGAATCGGGACGACCGGACGAGCGCATCCTCGGTGAAGCGGAGGCCCAGGACGGGGCATGGCTCGTCGGCCACCCGGGCCCGGACCACGGCGAGGTCGGCCTCGTCCAGCCCCAGGTCGGCCTGGCGACGCCGTCCCAGGGGGAGGGGCAGGCTGGGCTGGCTGAGGACCGGGGCCACGACCGCCGGTTCCACCATCATCCCCAGGGCGAACCCGCCGGTCAGGCACATGCCGATGGCCCCCACCCCGGGGCCGCCGCAGTCGCGGTGAAGGTCGGCCGCCAGGTGGCGGAGCCAGGAGATGACGGGTGAGGTGCGACCGGTGGCCAGGCAGGTGAACTCCCGGGACACGCAGGCCCGGGCCAGGCTCGACACGACGTACGATCCGGACCGTGGCCTGCCCGGGGTGCCGAACAGCGAGGGCAGGGCCACGGTGAAACCGTCGGCCACCAGTCGGCGACCGAAGTCGGCCACCAGCGGGGTGATGCCGGGGATCTCGGCCATCACCACGATTCCGGGCCCGGACCCGGCCCGGAACACCGTCCTGGTCTCACCGTCGTAGGTGGCGGTCGTCCGCTCGAAGTCGGCGAGATCGTCGTCGCCGGCGGGACGGCCGGGGTCGTTGGCGGGTCGGGTGTCGCTCATGACGCCGACCGTAGTGGCCGACCTATCGGGCTCGCCCCGCCGTCGCCCGATCGGGCCCGGGCGACAGGTCGGCCTCGTCGCCGTCCCCGTCGTCGGTCGGTCGGGCCGGCCCGGTGGTGGGCCACCAGTTGGCCCGACCGGCGATGGCCATGAACGACGGCACGACCAGGGTCCGGACCACGAAGGCGTCGACCAGCACGGCCAACGCGATCCCCAGGCCGAGCATCTTGATGTGGGTCACCGAGGCGGTGACGAACGAGCCGAAGACCACGGCCATGAGCACGGCCGACGCGGTGAGGATCCGACCGGTCCGCTCCAAGCCGACGGCGGTCGAGTCGACCGGATCGCCGGTGGCCACGAACGACTCCCGGATGCGGGCCAACAGATACACCTCGTAGTCCATCGACAACCCGAAGGCCACGGCGAACATCAGGGCGGGCACGGTCACATCGGTCAACCCCGTCGGCGTGTAGCCCAACAGGCCGGTGAACCGGCCGTCCTGGAACACCCACACCACGGCCCCGAACATGGCCGACAGGCTGAGGGCGTTGAGGACCAGGGCCTTGAGCGGCACGACGACGCTGCGGAAGGCCAGGGCCAGCAGCGCGGCCATGGCCAGCATGACCACCGCCACCACCCACGGCAGGCGGCCGACCACATGGTCGACGTTGTCGGTCAGGCGGGCCGCCTCACCCCCCACCACCACCGGGGCCGGCGCGGGGACGGCCCGGATCTCGCCCACCAGACGGCGCCCCTCGTTCGAGATCGGCTCCACCGACGGGATGATCGACAACACCGGCCGGTCCGGATCCCGGTCGACCCGGACCACGCCGTCGAGGGCGGCCAAGCGATCGACGTAGGCTGCCAGGTCGGCCTCGGGGACCGGGGCGGTTCGGCCGCCGTCCCCGCCGACCGCCCCGACCCCGGACCCGGTGAAGACCACCGAGATGGTGCCGCCCTCCAGGCCGGCGAAGCGGGTCCGGATCTCGTCGGTGACCCGGCGGGACTCGACCGAGGTGGGGAGGACGCGGTCGTCGTTGACCCCCAACTCGATCCGCGAGATGGGACTGGCCACGAGGATGAGGGCGAGCACGGCCCCGCCGCCGATCAGCCACGGCCGGGCCATGACGGCCCGGGCCAGCCGGTGCCAACGGCCGGTGCCCTCGACCGGGGCCGACCGCACCGGCCACCGGTCGATGCGGTCGCCGAGGAGGGCCATCACCGCCGGCAGCACCACCAGGCTGCCCACGAGGGCCAACAGCACGACGACGGCCCCGCCGTAGGCGAACGAACGCAGCAGGGGCGGGCTGAACAGCAGCAGCGCCCCCAGGCTGGTGGCGGTCGTGAGGCCGCTGAACAGGATCGACGGTCCCGCCGCCTCCAGGGCCCGGCCCACCGCGGTCCGGGGGTCGGGGGCGTCGGGGCGACACTCGCGGTAGCGGCCGACCAGGAACAGCGTCATGTCGATGGCCATGGCCAGGCCGAGCACCGTGGTCACGCTCCGGGCGAAGATCGACACCTCGGTCACCGCCACCAGGAGCCGCAGGGCGGCCAGGGTCCCGATCACGGCCACCGCCGCCACCACCAGGGTGAGGGCGGCGGCCACCGGGGTGCGGAAGAAGTAGAGCAGGAGCAGCAGGCTGATGGGCAGGGCCAGCAACTCGGCCCGCAGCAGGTCCCGGTCGGTGGTGGCGATCAGGTCCAGTCGGGTCGGTCCCAGCCCCCCGACCTCGACTGCGACCCCGTCGGGCCAGTCGTCGACCCGCAACCGGTCGACGACGACCTGGGACGTGGCCTGGACGGCGGCGTCATCGCCTTCGATGTGGGCGGTGACCAGTCCCGAGGCACCGTCGTCGGCCACCAGCGGACCGGCCGGCGCCCCGCCGTCGGGGCCCCAGGCCGAACCCGTGATCGAGACACCGTCCAGGGCCTCCAGCTCGCCGGCCACCCGGTCGGCCGCCCCGGCCGCCGCCGCCCCCAGCACGGGAGCCTCGGTGATCAGAACGACGAGGTTCGGGGCACCGGCGTCGATCTCGTCCAGGAGTTCGGTGGCCACCGCCGAGTCGGAGCCGGGGACCACGTTGCCCCCGGTCGAGAGTCGTTCGGTGACACCGCCTCCGACGATTCCGGCCGCCACCACCGTGGCCAGGGCGGCCGCCGCCACCAGCCCGGGCCGGGCCAGGATCAGCCGGGCCAGGGTGCTCATGACCGGCCCCCGGGCCGGCCGGCCCCGTCCGGCGGGGGTGTCGGGTCGGTCGAACAGCGGGGGAACAGGCCCGAGACCATCTCGACCAGCAGTTCCACCAGGGTCAGGGCCTGGAACACGTCGTTGTGGAGGTCGTGCCGGTCGCCCGGGATCGGTCGCACGGTCACCCGGGTGCCGGCGGCCCGGGCCCGGGTCCCGACCCGCTCCACGGCCCCGAGTTCGACCCAGGGGTCGTCGATGGCGGGCAGCAGGTGGACCGGGCCGACGACGGCGGTCAGGTCGCGCTCGGTGCCGGCCGGGGTGGCCAGGTCGTTGGTCAGGCAGTCGCGGTGGAAGGGGCGGGCCTCGACCGGGCAGTCGAGCACCTCGACCATTTCCGGCACGGCCTGTTCGGGCTGGGCCAGCCAGTCCCGGCCGATGACCTGGGTCAGCGTGGCGGCCACGTCGACCACCGGGAGGGCCAGCACCGCGGTGGCCGGGGCGCCGGTGGTGGCCAGGGCCCGCATGGTGGCCCGCGCCCCCATGCTGATGGCCACCACGCATCGGGGCTGGTACCGGTCCAGGGCTCGGGCGCAGTCGTCGGCGAAGGCCGACAGCCGGAACCGTTCGATGGAACCCATGCCCGCCCCGACGTGGTTGCTGGCGTCGAGGCGGATGGACTCGAAGCCGCAGCCGTCAAGGGCGTCGGACAGGACGGCCAGCGACGACGCCGGCACGCCGAAGGGTGGGATGAGCAGGCACCGTCCCCGTTCGCCCCCGCGGTTGGAACGGTGGACGACGGCGAACCCGGCGTCGACGGCCAGCGGATCGATCGTGGTCTCCATGGGCCAACCGTGATCCCACCCGGTTACCGCCGAGTAGACGCGACCGCACCGGCGCGATGGCGGCTGCTATCACGGTGGGAAAGCGAGGGAAACCATGACATCGGATGTCGAGATCGACCTTCTCGGCCCGGTCGAGGGGCGAGTCAACGGTCAACCCGTGGCCTTGGGGCCACCTATGCAGCGCGCCGTGTTGGCGGTGCTGGCCGTCGAACTGGGGCGGTCGGTCCCCGTCGTCGACCTGATCGACCGGCTGTGGGGTGACCAACCGCCCCGCACGGCCCAGAAGAGCATTCAGAAGTACGTGTCCCGGCTCCGGGCGGTACTGGGACGGACCACGATCGACTACGTGGCCGACGGCTACCGCCTGGTCCTGCCGGACGAGGCGATCGACGTCCGCCGGCTGGAGGCCGACCTGGCGACGGCCCGGGCCGCGCCGGGAGCCGAGGTCCGCCACCGGGCACTGGCCCGGCTCCTGGCCGCCCACAGCGGAGCGGTGCTGGCCGGACTCGACGCCGACTTCGCCGTGACCGAGCGCTCACGGGTCGAGGAGCTGCGGTTGGCGGCCGAGGAGGCCCGGCTCGACGCCGCCCTCGACCTCGGCCGGCTCGACGAGGTGGTGCTCGCCGCCACCGACCTGACCGAGGCCCACCCGTTCCGGGAGGAGTTGTGGGCCCGACTCATGGTCGGCCTGGCCCGCAGCGGACGCCAGGCCGAGGCCGTCCGGGCCTATCAGCGGTGTCGCACCGTTCTCGCCACCGAACTCGGGCTCGAACCGGGTCCCGCCCTGCAGCGTCTCGAAGCTCGGGTCCTGGCCCACGATCCCGACCTGTTCGAGGGTCGGGCGGCCGCCGGTGGGGCCGGCGCGGTGCCGGTCGACGGGGCACCGGCCGAGCGCCGGGAGCTGATCGTGGTCGCCGCCGGCGAGCGGCCTCCGACCGCGATGGGGGCCACCGACACCCTGAGGACCGCGGCCGCCGCCCACGGCGGGCGCCCCGGCGCCACCGCCGACGGCACGGTGGTGGTGTTCGGCCTCCCGGCCCACGACGACGACACCCTCCGCGCGGCCCAGGCCGCCCTGGCTCTTCATTCGGCCGGCTCCCGACCGGTGGCCGTCGTCGGCGGGCCCGCGGTGGTGGTCGACGGTCCCGACGGCCTGACCCTGGACGACGAGCTGGCGGCCCGGGCGTGGGCCCTCACCCGTTCGGTCGATCGCGATCCGGGTGGTCCCGTGCTGGGCCCGTCGGTGGCCCGTCGGCTCGCGCCGGTGGCCCGCATCGAGGGCGGGGGCGAGCGACCGCCGGTCCTGGTCGAGCTGGCCTCCGCCGCCCACCCGCCGGGGGTCGACGGGACGGGGTTGGAGACCCCGTTCGTGGGACGAACCTTCGAGCTCGGGCGCCTGGTCGACCTCTGGCAGGCGGGACGGGCCGTGGCCGGCCCCCAGCTGGTGTTGGTCACGGGCGAGGGCGGCATCGGCAAGACCCGGCTGCTCGGCGAGCTTCGGGCCCGGATCGAACCGGAGACCACGTCATGGCTGGCCGTGTCGTGCCGGGACCGCGCCGACGGACCGTTCTCGGCCATCGCCCGTCTGTTCGGCGCCGCCTTCGGCCCCGACCCCATGACGGCTCTGGAGTATCGGCTGGCGAGTTGGGGCCTGGCCGAGGGCGAGGCGGCCTGGCTCCGGCACCATCTGGCCCTGTTGTACCTGGCTCCGTCGACCCCCAGCGTCGATCACGACGAGAGCCTGCGGGCCTGGGCCCAGCTCCTGAACCGCGACCTGGGCGAGGGCGGGGTGGTGACCATCGACGACTACCACCTGGCCCCCGCCGCCCTGCGCCAACTGGTCGACGAGCTGCTGACCACGGCCTCGGGCGCTCTCCTCGTCCTCGGCGCCCTCCGGCCCGAGGCCGGACCGGAACTGTTGACCTCGCCCGCCGGGCATCCCACCGCCGTGGTGCCGCTCACCCCCCTGGCCCCATCGGCCTGCGGTCGACTGGCGCGGACCCTGCTGGGGTCGACCCCGGAGGCGGCCGGTGAGGTGGCCCGCCGCTCCGGCGGCAACCCCTACTTCCTCCATGAGCTGGCCCGGACCGTGACCGAGACCGGTGCCGTCGACGACGCCCCGGCCACGGTGCGCCAGGCCGTGGCCGCCCGCATCGACCGGGCCGGGGACCTGGCCCGTCTCGTCCTCCAGACGGCGTCGGTGGTCGACGCCGGGGTCACGGCCGAGACGCTGGCCGACCTGACCGGGCTGCCGATCGAGGCCGTGGGTTCGGCCCTCGCCGTGCTCCGCCGACGGCAGTTCATGGCCGGCGTCGAGGAGGCCCCCAGCAGCCACCGGGTGGTCCATCCGCTGGTGGCCGAGGTGGCGGCCCGCCAGGTCACCCCCGCTCGGGCCCTGGCCATCCACCGGGCCATGACCGACGGGCTGGCTCCCACCGGGCCCGATGCCTCCATCGAACGGCTGGAACGGGTCGATGCCCACGCCGCCCGGGCCGAGGAGTTGGCCCGGGCCCTGGGCCACCCCGACCTGCCCGCACTCCGTCGGGCGGCGGGGCGGACCGCCTTCGATCTCGGGCAGCGGCTCGAGCCACTCGACGGTACCCGGAGCGGCGAGGTCCTGGCCCGGGCCGTGGACCGGCTGGAACCGGGGACGGTGAGCTGGGCCCGGGCCGCGGCCCGGGCCGGGCAGGCCGCCTCCCTCCGCTCCGACTGGGCCGAGGCCGAACGGTTGCTGGGTCAGGCCATCGACGTCTTCGCCCGGGCCGGCGACCGGCGAGCCGAGGCCGAAGCCCGGGTCCAGCTCGACAATCAACGTCGGATGCGGGGCGACGACCGGGCCGGCCGCCAGGTCGCCCTGGCGCTGGACCTCGTGGGCGACGATCCCGGCCCCGAGTTGGCCACCGCCGTCTCGTGGCACGCCGCCCTCCTGGCCATGGCCGGTCGTCCCGACGAGGCGGTGGCGGTGGCGGCCGAACACCAGGCCATGGTCGAGGCCCACGGCAGCGACGAAGCCCGACTCCGGCTCCTGAACTCGGTGGCGCTGGCCCGGGTCGACGCCGGCGACGAGTCGGCCCTGGACGAGCTGGCCCGGGTCCACCGCCTGGCCGTCGACCTCGGTCTGACCCGCCAGGCCATCTCGGCCGCCAACAACCTGGCCAACAACCTGTGGTTGTACCGGGGCCCCAGCCACGCCCTGCCCCTCATCGAGGAGGCCCGGGCCTTCGCCATCGAGCGCCGCCAGGACTTCAACTTCGACTATCTGTCGTCGACCCAGGCCGAGATCCTGTTCGACCTCGGGGCCTGGGATCGGGCGCTGCGCCTGACCCGGCCCCTCCTCGGTCGGCCCGACTGGTCCCAGATGACGGCGTCGGCGGCGTGGGTGGTGGGCCAGGTGCGCATGTGGCGGGACGAGGAGGGCTGGACCGACCTGCTCGACGACGCCCAGCTCGATCGGGTCCGCCGTATCGGCGACCTCCAGCACGTGTCACCGTGGCTGGCCGTGAGCGCTCTGGCCGCGGCGAGGCTGGGCGACGCCGACCGGGTCCGCAGCCTGGTCGGCGAGCTGCGGGATCGGACCGAGGGCAACGCCCGCTGGCGGTCGGCCGAGCTCCCGAGGGCGGCTCGGGCTCTGGTCATGGTGGACGCCCTGGACGAGGGCCGGGGCCTGGTCCCCGACGAGCCCCTCACGCTTCCCCGGGCCGAGTTGTCCCGGCGCACGGCGGGGGCGGTGTTGGCGGTGGCGGCCGGGCGGATCGAGGACGCCGTGCCCGAGTTGTCGGAGCTGGTGGAGCGGTGGTCGGTCCTCGGGGTACCTCTGGAGGAGGGCCTGGCGGCCTCCCATCTGGCCACCGCGCTCGATCGGGCGGGACGGGCCGGGGCGGCGGAGACGGCCCGGCGGCGGGCGGCGGCCGTGCTGGCCGCCCTCGGGATCACCGGTTCTCCCGACGGCTGGCCCTTCGACGGTGGTCCCGGGGTGCTGACCGGCCTCGGTCGCCCCCCGGGCTGACCGGCCGGGCGACGGCCACGGCCGATCGGCCGGTTCAGGGCCCCTGCGGATTTCGCCGACTTTCCGTGAACCGTCTCGACGGGGTCGGCGTACAGGCGGGCAGCAACAGCGTGAGGGAGACCGACCAATGCAGCCCACCAACCCGTCCTTCGAACCACAACCCCCGGTCCATCCGGGCCAGGCTCTCCCGGCCACCATGATGGCGGCCGATCCGGCCACCGTGATGGCGGCCGATCCGGCGCCCGGGATGCCGGGGACCGATCCGGCCACCATGATGGCGGCCCCGTCCGTCGATCAGACGGCCGGGCCCCAGGTGGGCGAGCAGCCGAGCTGGATGGGGTCGATGCTGATCGTGGTCGCCGCCGGAGCCGCCGTCTCGTTGGCCATCGGGGTCTACGGCCGGACCCACACCCCCACCGGTGAGACCATCTTCAGCTTCGGGTTCTCGTCGACGCTGTCGATGAAGGCCTGGTTCACCACCGTGGCCGCCACCCTGGGCCTGGCCCAGGCGGCCAGCGCCGCCTGGCTGTGGGGTCGACTGCCCGGTGCCGGATCGGCGCCGGCCTGGGTCGCTGCGGCCCACCGGTGGGTCGGGACCCTGGCCTTCTTCTTCACCCTGCCCGTGGCCTACCACTGCCTCTGGGCCCTCGGGTTCCAGACCACCACGACCCGGGTCCTCATCCACTCCATCCTCGGGTGCGCCTTCTACGGCGCCCTGACGACCAAGCTCCTGGTCCTGCGGTCGAATCGGCTGCCGGGCTGGACCCTGCCGGTGGCCGGTGGCCTCCTGGTCGCCCTGCTGACCGGGCTCTGGCTCACCTCGTCACTGTGGTTCTTCACCAACGTGGCCTTCCCGGGGTTCTGATCACCAGCCCCTGACCGACACCCGCCACCACCCCGCCCGCCGCAGTCCCGCCAACCCCAACCCATCAACCACCTGAACCACCGCGCCCCAGGGCGCCGGTCGCTTAAAGGAACGCGCCCATGAACAAGCTCACCCCCACCTTCGCCCTCATCATCGCCGGCGGTCTCGCCGCCGGGATCGCACTGGCCCGACCAGGATCGGACCCGGCCCCCGCCGCCGCCAACCAGCAGGTTGCGGCCCAGGCCGGCGCCAACCAGGCCCCCGCCCCAGGCGGCGGCTACGGCGGCGGAGCCCGCCCCGCCACTCCACAACCGGCCAACCCCCAGGCCGGTGGCGGGGCGGCTCCGGTCGCCGCCGGACCGGCGGCGATCCAGATCCAGGACTTCGCCTACGCCGGCCAGACCACGGTGGCCCCCGGCCAGCAGATCGTGGTCACCAACGCCGACGGCGTGGCCCACACCCTGACCTTCGACTCGGGGGCCGTCGACACCGGATCCCTGGCCGGCGGCGCCTCCGTCGCCGTGACCGCCCCCACCGCCCCCGGGTCGTACTCGTTCTTCTGCACCATCCATCCCTCCATGCGGGGGGAGCTGGTGGTGCAGAGCTGAGCGGCCGCCGCGTCGCAACCACCAACCCCAACCAACCCACAACCCAGCAATCCCACAACCCAGCACCACCACCACCAAGGAGACATCCAATGAAGATCCGACTCATCGCCGGCGCGGCCGCCCTGGCCGTCACCGTCGCCGCCTGCGGCGGCTCGTCCACCGAGACAGCCCAAGCGGAAGGGGCCGCCCTGGCTCCGGCCGCCACCAACCAGCCCGCCACCATCGACGTGCTCGCCGCCAGCTCCTCGCTGGGTGACATCCTCGTCGGTCCCGACGGCCTCACCCTCTACGCCTTCACCAACGACACCCAGGCCGCCAGCACCTGCTACGGCACCTGCGCCGACGCCTGGCCCCCGGTGATCGTCAGCGAGGACTGGACCGCCGGTCCCGGACTGGACTTCGGCATCTTCGCCACCACCAAGCGCGACGACGGCCAGCTCCAGCTGGTGGCCGGCCAGTGGCCCCTGTACTACTTCGCCGGCGACGCCGTCCCCGGTGACGTCAACGGCCAGGGTTCGGGCAACGTCTGGTTCGCCGTCGATCTCGACGGTCGCCTGATCCAGGATGAGGCGTCGGCGGCCCCCGAGGCCCAGCCGGCCGACGACGGTGCTGCCCCCGCCGCCGATGAGGCTGCGGCTCCGGCCGATGCCCCCGTCACCGTCGGGACCACCTCCCTGGGCGACGCCCTGGTCGACACCGACGGGCTGACCCTCTACGGGTTCCTGACCGACGTCGACGGCACCCCCACCTGCAACGACGCCTGCGCCGACGCCTGGCCCCCGGCCTTCGTCGACGGGCCGGACCTCCCGGCCGGACTCGATCCCGAGGTGTTCAGCGTGGTGCCCCGGGCCGATGGCAGCTTCCAGCTGAAGGCGGGCAAGTGGCCGCTCTACCGGTTCGCCGGTGACGCCGCTCCCGGCGACGTGAACGGTCAGGGTTCCGGCGATGTCTGGTTCGTGACCGCCCCCGACGGCTCCCTCATCGGGGCCAGCGCGGCCGAAGGGCCGACCGAGTCCCCCGCTCCCGAGGCCAGCAGCGACGCCGGCTCCGGGACCGAGCGTGACTACTGAGTCGACCCTCCGTTCGACAACGTCCATCCAGCCTCACCGCAGCCGACCGGCGGCGGGCCCGGAATCCCGCCGGGCTCTCCCCGGTCGGCTGCGGTTTTCGACCGTCGGGTCGGCGCCTCGAACCGGCCCGGGGCCGACGAGTATCCTCCTGGCGCTATGAGCACCGTACGTATCGTGTCCCCGGTCGACGGCTCGGTCGTGGCCGAGAAGCCACTGGCGACCCAGGCCGAGATCGATGCCGCCGTGGCCCGCGGGGCCGAGGCCCAGCAGGCGTGGCGCACCACCTCGATCGAGGAGCGGGCCGAACGCTGCACGGCGGCTGTCGACGCCATGGTGGCCATGGCCGACGACATCGTGCCCGAGCTGGCGTGGCAGATGGGCCGACCCGTGCGTTTCGGTCCGGGCGAGATCGGCGGGTTCGAGGAGCGGGCCCGGCACATGATCGCCATCGCCCCCCAGGCCCTGGCCCCCGTTGACCCCGGACCCAAGCCCGGGTTCCAGCGGCACATCGCCCGCGAGCCGCTGGGCCTGGTGTTCACCATCGCCCCCTGGAACTACCCCTATCTGACGGCGGTCAACTCGATCGTGCCCGCCCTCATGGCCGGCAACGCCGTCATCCTCAAGCACGCCGCCAACACGCTGCTCGTGGGCGACCGGTTCCAGCAGGCCTTCGACACCGCCGGCCTCCCCGAGGGGCTGTTCCGCCACCTGGTCCTCGGTCACGACCAGGCCGGGGCCCTCATCGAGGGCGGCTCGGTCGACATGGTCTGCTTCACCGGATCGGTCCCGGCCGGGCGGGTCATCGAGGACGCCGCCGCCGGGGGTTTCATCCCCGTGGGCCTGGAGCTCGGCGGCAAGGACCCGGCCTACGTGCGGGCCGACGCCAACCTGGCCCACGCCATCGAGAACGTGGTCGACGGGGCCTTCTTCAACTCGGGCCAGTCATGCTGCGGGATCGAGCGAATCTACGTTCACCGGGCCCGGTACGACGAGTTCGTGGCCGGGGTCGTCGACCTCGTCGGCGGGTACGTGCTCGACGACCCCCTCGACCCGGCCACCACCCTCGGCCCCGTGATCAAACCGGCCGCCGCCGATTTCGTACGGGGCCAGATCGACGAGGCGGTGGCGGCCGGGGCCCGGGCCCTGCTCGATCCGACCGCCTTCGACCGGGACGAGCCCGGGTCCGCCTACCTGGCTCCCCAGGTCCTGACCGGGGTCGACCACGGGATGCGGGTCATGACCGAGGAGAGTTTCGGCCCCGTGGTCGGGATCATGCCGGTCGACGACGATGACGAGGCCGTGGCCCTGATGAACGACTCCGATCTGGGCCTGACCGCCGCGGTGTGGACCGAGGACGCCGACGCCGCCCTGGCCATCGGCCGTCGGCTGGAGACGGGCACCGTGTTCATGAACCGGTGCGACTACCTCGACCCGGCCCTGGCCTGGACCGGGGTCAAGAACACGGGGCGGGGCTGCACCCTGTCGGAGCTGGGTTACGGGGCGCTGACCCGACCCAAGTCGTTCCACTTCCGGACCACGACGGCGTGAGGTCGGGCGGTCCGACCGAGTCGGGTCGGGCCTGTTCCCGTCAGCCCTCCTCCAGGGCCAGTTCCGAGGCGATCGAGATCAGCTCGCCCCCGTCGATGGTCATGGTGTTGCCCGTCATCCACGAGGCCCCGGCGGCCAGGTAGAGGGCGGCCTCGCCGATGTCGGTCGGCTCCCCCAGGCGTTTGAGCGGCATCCGGTCGGCGATGATGTCGCCCCGGGGCCCGTCCCACAGGACCTTGGCGAAGTCGGTGCGGATGAGGCCGGGGGCGATGCAGTTGACCCGGACCTTGGGCCCCATCTCGGCCGCCAACTGGCGGGTCATGTGCATGAGGGCGTCCTTGAACATGCAGTAGACGCCGAGGGCCTCGCTGGTGGTGAAGCCACCGACGGAGGCGATGTTGATGACGGCCCCGCCGTGCTCCTGCATCCAGGCCGTCCACGCCGTCTGGGTCCACTGCAGAGGCGCCCGCAGGTTGACCTCGTAGGTCTTGTCCAGGCGGGGCATGTCGCAGTCGATCATGGGACCGGCCCACGGGTTGGTGGCGGCGTTGTTGACCAGCACGTCGATCGAGCCGAACCGGTCGATGGTGCCGCCGATGACCCGCTCGGCCTCGTCGAGGTGACCGATATGGGCTGCGAGGTAGTCGACCTGCCCGTCGCCGCCCGACAGCTCCGCCACCGCCGCCTCACACTTGTCCGCCTTGCGGCTGGTGATCATGACGTTGGCTCCGGCGTCGGCGAAGGCCTTGGCGATGCCCTTGCCGATGCCGGCCGAGCCGCCGGTCACCAGTGCGGTCTTGCCGTCCAGTCGTAGCTCCATGATCAGCGCTCCTCGGGTTGGGTCGGGCCGGACGGCCGAGCATACGACGAGCGGGTTGGCGGATCGAATGGGCCCGTTCGACGTCGGCACGAACGGGCCTCGGTCGGGGTCGCGTCGGCCCCACCGTCACGTTGCCCGGGTTCGGGGCCTGTGTCAGGGTGGCCGAGCCGACCGAGGAAGGGGTTCGACACCGATGGCCGAACGGGTAGTGATCGACGAGGTGCCGAAGGGGCCCCTGAACGAGGAGCACTTCGCCCTCGAGGGATTCGACCCGACCGGGCCCGATGATGGGCAGGTCGCGGTCTCGGTCCGGGCCATCACCATCGGGGCCGGCCAGCGGGCCGGACTCCAGGGCAGTGCCGGGTACGCCGGCGCGGCCGAGTCGGGTGTGCTCATGGGCGGGACCGGTTTGGGGGTGGTCACCGCGTCGCGGGCTCCGGGTGTGAGCGAGGGGTCGACCGTGGTCGGACCGACCGGGTGGACCACCGATGCCGTGCTCGACGCCAACCAGGTCCGGGTGGTCGACGAGGCCGAAGCCGCCCTCGATCCGGCCGTGGTCCTCGGTGCGCTCGGCACCAACGGGTTGACCGCCTGGTTCGGCTTGTTGGCCGTCGGCGAGCCGCAGGCGGGGGAGACGGTGTTGGTGTCGGCCGCCGCCGGGTCGGTCGGGCATCTGGTGGGCCAACTGGCCTCGGCCCAGGGCTGCAGGGTGGTCGGCGTGGCCGGGTCGGACGAGAAGTGCGGGCTCCTGGTCGACGAGCTGGGCTTCGATGCCGCCGTCAACCGCCGCTCAGGCGAGTTCCGGGCCGAGTTCAAGGCCGCCACCCCCGACCGGATCGGCGTCTACTTCGACAACACCGGTGGCGAGATCCTCGGTTCGGCCCTGTTTCGCATGGCCACCCACGGGCGGATCGTGTGTTGTGGGGCGGTGTCGGCCTACGACACCGCCAACCCCGATCCGAGCCCTCGCGGGATCCCGGGGCTGTTGGTCAACAATCGGGTTCGGATGCAGGGCTTCCTGGTGTTCGACTTTGCCGACCGCTACGCCGAGGCCCGGGCCGACCTGGTGGCCCGCATCGAGGCCGGGACCCTGGCGCCACGCCACACCGGCTACGACGGGTTGGGGGCGGCGCCTGGCGCCTTCGTCGACCTGCTCGCCGGTCGCACCATCGGCACCACGGTGGTGACCGTCGGCGCCTGATCGGCCCCGCTTCGAGCCCTAGCCCTCGTCGATGGCCGGATCGGGCCCGGACTCGCCGGGCTCTGGCTCGTCCCGGTCGTGTTCGACCGTCTCGCCGGGATCTGGCTCGTCGCGGTCGTGTTCGACCGTCTCGACCGGGGTGAGATCGAGGTCGTGGTCGGCCAGGCGGTCGACGAGGGCGGCGAACGCGCGGTCGGGGTCGGTGTAGAACTCCGAGGCCCGGATGCGGGCGAAGCGCCAGCCGAGCCGTTCCAGCACCCGTTGGCGTTCGGCGTCGGCCAGGAGCTGGTTCTCGGTCCGGAGGAGGTCGCCGTCGCACTCGACGGCCACCCGGTGCCGGCGGCGGTCGGTGACGGTGAAGTCGATGCGGTAGCCGGCCACCGGGTACTGGGCGTCGAGTTCGAGGTCGGCGGTGGCGGCCAGACCCTCGAGCCGTTCCAGGACATCCCGTTCGAACCCCGATCGGCATCGGCCGCGCAGGTCGGGGGCGGCCACCGGGGCCGTGGCCGGATGCTGGGCGAAGGCCACGAGCTGGCGTCGCAGGTCGGCCTCGGCCAGGTCGGCCGGGTCGAAGCTGTGGACCACGACCAGGCGATCCCGGGCCCGGGAGGCGGCCACGTTGAACCGCTGCTGGTGGGCCTTGCTGGTGGCGGCCTGGCCCGTCACCCGGACCGGTCCGAGGGCGTTGGCCGCCCCGTCGGGGTCGTCGACCGGAGCATCGAGCATCGACACGATGATCACGTCGCGCTCGTCGCCCTGGAACTCGTAGGGCGAGCCGACCCGGATCCGGCGGGCCTCGATCTCCTCGACGGCCAGGGTCTCGATCAAGCGACCCTGGATGGCCTTGGCCTGGTCCTGGCCGACCATGCACACCACCCCGATCGAAGCCCCGTCGGGGTAGTCGGCGGTGCCGGGGGCGAGGGCCGGGTCGTCGAGCAGTTCGGTGACCAGGTCGGCCACCGCCTCGACCTCGGGCGGGTTGACGGCACCGTCGCGATAGCCGCCCTCGACGGCGACGGCCTGGACCACCGGCCACGCCGGATCCGGGTGGTGTTCCCGCAGGGGGTCGATCCGGCCCTCGTAGGCCAGCCGGTTGGAGAAGGCGATGATCTCGGGCAGGCAGCGGAAGTGCTCCTGGAGCTGGATCACCCCCGGGAACCGGCGCGAGGCCGTGTCGTACAGGCTGGTGCGGATGTCGAAGCCCTCGGCGTCGGGCACGTCGACCAGGTGCTGGCGACGCAGCCGGTCGGCCTCGGTCTCGTCGGTGATGACCGTTGGCGAGATCTGTTTGTCGTCGCCCACCACCAGGACGCGTTGGCCCAGGCCGAGCACGGCCAGAGCGTCGAGGGGGGCCTGGCTGGCCTCGTCGACGATGACGACGTCGAAGACGCTGTCGTGGCCCGGGCGGAACGAGTCGATGGCCTGGGCGATCGACATGATCCACACCGGGACCGCCCCCTGGGCCTGGCGCATGGCCTGTTGGGCCGTGCGCCGGTGGCGGGGGGCGTGGCGGCCCGTGCCCTTGCCCACCCGGGCCATGGCCTGGGCCCAGGTCTCCAGGGCGGAGCGCTCGGCCCCCGTGGTGCGGCGGGCCAGCTCCAGCCAGGCCCGGTTGGTCACGACCTCGGTCAGCAGGCGCTGCTCCTCGCGCTCGGTCTCGGTGATGCGGGCCGACAGGGCCGACAGGTCGCCCAGGCCCAGGATCCCGTCGATCCAATGCCGCAGCTGGCGCCAGCGCCAGGCCGCGACCACCTCGTCGGGGCTGCGATCGACGTCATCGTGGCGGAGCGACTCGGCCAGCCGGGGGGCGGCCGTCTCCAGCGTCGCCACCAGCTCGGCGTGACGGTCGAGGGTCGGGGTCAGCCGATGGAGGCGGTGGGTCTCGGTGGCGCCGATGTCCCAGGCCGCGCTGTCCCGGGCCAGCAGGGCGGCGTGCAGCCCGGCGTTGGTCGGATGGCCGTCGGCCACGAGGGCGGCCACGGTGGCCGTGAACCGATCCAGGCGCTGGGTCAGGTCGTCGCGGTCGAACAGGGCGGTGGCCGACTGGAGACGGGCGGCGACGACGTCGAGCCCGTCGACCCGATCGAAGACGACCTCGGGCCCGGCGGGGCGGGCCAGGAGGGGGAGGGCGGCGTCGGCGACGGCGGCCGTGGTCGCCGGGAGGTCGATGAGGGTCTGCAGGCCCGGCTGGTAGGTCGTCTGGAACACGTCCTCGGGCCGGGCCGGGTCGAGGGGGTCGAGCCCGAGGGGCACGACCTCGTTGGCCCACAGGTTGCACAGGCGGCGGCGGTGGTCGTCGCGCCGGCGGGCGGCGTCGATCAGGTCGAGATCGGTGACGGTGGCTGGTCGACGACCGTCGACCGACACCGCCGCCACCAGGGCCTTGAGTTCGCCTCCGCCCAGGCGGGGCAACCCCCGGCCGGCGGTGAACCGCTCCCGCAGCTCCGCCAGCAGCGGCCCCGGGTCCCGGCCCTCGACCTCGGTCGGGTACGCGATCTGGTGGGCGGCCAGGTGCAGGGCGAGGGACGCGGCCTGCTGGGCCTCGGCCGCCAGCTGGGCCGCCAGGCGCCGCCAACGCTCACGCTGCGGTTCGGACACGGCCAGGGCGCGGTGCACGGCCGACCACTCGGTCGAGGCGGCCCATTCGACGAGGCGACGGTGCTGGTGGACCTGGCTCGCCACCGCCTGGACGTGGTCCCGGCCGGCGGCGGCCACGGCGTCGAGGTCGAGGTCGGCGGCCACCGATCCGACGGTGGCCGCGGCCTGGTCGAGGGCCTGCCAGTGCTGGACGAGTTGGGCCCCGCTCACCAGCTGGTCGGCCGGGACCAGGGCCCGACCGTGACGACGCCGATCGTCGGCGTCGAGGCGGCGGGTGAGGTCGAGCAGCTCGGCCAGGGCGGCGCCGTCCAGGGGTGGTGGCGTTGTGGGGTCGACGTCGTCGGGGAGCCAACCGTCGGTCCCGGCCGACGACGCCACCTGGCGGGCCGCCTCGGCCACCCCGATCTCCACCCCGTCGATCACGAGGGTGTCCTGCTCGCTGCGGCGGATGGTCAGCTCCCGTCGTCGCAGGTCGGCCAGGCGACGGCGGACCAGGTCGAGGTGTCCGTCGAGATCGTCGAGGTGGGCCTGGTCCCGCTCGGGGTCGACGGCGTTGACCCGGGTGGTGATGGCCCCGATCGAACCCTCCAACTGTTGGTTGGAGGCCCGGTCGTCTCCCAGCACGGCCACGCACAGGCGGCGGAGTTCCTCCGGCATCTGGTCGCGGATGACCCGCAGCGGGTGGGGCTTCTCGGCGCAGATCAGGACCCGGAGCCCGTGGGTCAGGAAATGCGAGGTGAGGGCGGCGATGGTGTAGGACTTGCCGGTGCCGGGAGGCCCCTGCACGGTGACGCCGGCGCTGGCGGACAGGCGGCTGAGCACGCTCCGCTGCTGGCTGTTGAGGGCCAGGGGCGACAGGATGCGGTCGTCGAGGGAGGCCCAGGGCTGGCCGTTGGACCCGATGCGGCCACTGAGGGGCGCCGCCGTGGGCTCGTCGGCCAGGATGGCGGCCCACGTGTCGGGCAGGTGCCCTCGATCGAGGGCCCGGTCCAGAGCCTGGAAGTAGGCCTCGTAGCGGACCGGTCGCCGCCGGTGGAACAGCCCCTCGATGTCGGCGATCGTCCACCGGTCCCCGACATCGGGGATGGCTTCGGCCAGGGGCACGAAGGCGGCTTCGGCGATGACCTTGGACAGCCGCTCCAACACGTCGCGCTCGACCAGTGCGGGGTCGGGCCCCTCGTCGGTGTCGATGTCGGTGTCGGTGTCGGCGGTCGGCTCGTCGGTCGGGTGGGGCCCGGGGTCGGGGGCCGGCTCGGTGTCGGCCCCGGGCGCCACCGTCGTCGTCCTCGCAGGAGCCGGGTCCGGGGCTGGGTCCGGGGCCTCGGTCGGGCCGGGCCCGGTCTGGAACTCCGACTCGATCCGCTTCACCAGATCGAAGGTGTCGAGCAGCAA
Organism: Acidimicrobiales bacterium; assembly: GCA_965263455.1. Classification (GTDB taxonomy): domain Bacteria; phylum Actinomycetota; class Acidimicrobiia; order Acidimicrobiales; family SZUA-35; genus CADEDH01. The sequence goes on along the minus strand of CBDHHN010000004.1, from coordinate 1,583,764 downwards.
CTCGAAGGGGTCGATCTCCAGGCGGGCGGGGCCGGTGGCCACCACCCGAAGGCTCCCGGTCTGGTCATCGAGTTCGTAGCGGACGGGCCGGACGAACAGCGGCAGGCGGACTCGGTCCCCCTCAGGGGAACGGCCGACGGCCACGCCCCGGGTCCACACCACCTCGTGGGTGGCCAGGTCGCGCTCGGCCGCCAACCGCTGGTCGTAGAGGGCCAGGAACAGGCGTCGGGCCTCCAGCGTGGGGCGGATCTGTTCGAACCACGGCTCCCATACCGCTGCGAGCCACTCCTCGAACTCCTCGGCCACCGGATCGACCGGTCGGGGCGGTGTGAAGAACACCTCGCCGTCCGCGTCCTCGCCGTCCGCGACCTCGCCGTCGGCGTCCTCGCCGTCGGCGACCTCGCCGTCCGCGACCTCGCCGGCCTCCGCCGCGGTCGGGACGGAGTCGTCCTCGGGTCCCGTCGGGAAGGGGTTTGGTCGGGCCCGACGGTCGGGGTCGGCCGGCGCCGGCCCGTCAGGCTCGGTCGGCTCCACCGCCTCCGCCTCCGCCTCCGGCTCGCTCGGGGCCGCGGGGCGGAGGCGGGGCCGCTGGCCCACGTCGTGCCACTCGACCCGGTCGGCCAGGGCGGCGGGCAGGGTGAGCCGGGTCGGCAACTCCACCCGGCCGACCTCGACCAGGGTGTCGGCGTCGGGGCGGATCCGGACGGCCGGATGGTCGGGGAGCGACGGCGCCAGGACGGCGTCGCCCGGGATGGCGTCGAGGTCGCGGGGGTGGCGGAGCCGGTGGAGCCCCTCCAGGTAGCCCAACAGTCGATGGGCCCGGGTCACCAGGGTGGGGTCCGGTGCCGGGTCGGTGTCGGCGTTGTCGACGGAACGGCCGGTCGGTGCCCCGACGGGTTCGGGGGCCGGGTCCGGGGAGGACGAGGGGGTGAGGCTGCTTGCTATGACTCCGCCCAGTTCGGTTGCCTGCGGGACGACCAGAGTAGTCAGGCACCGGGGCCCGGGGAGATCGGGTTTGCCCGGGCAGCCGGGTGCCCGGCCGTCCGGGCCGGCGTCGGCGCCCGTGACGGCGGTGCCGGCTGCGGCCGATGCGCGATCAGGAGCCGACGGGGCCGAGTTCGGCGAGAACCGGGCGGACGACCAGGGCCGGTTCATCGGTCAGTTGGACCGCCAGCTTTGCCGCTTCGTCGGCCGAGAAGCCGCCGCTGATGGTGATCTGATCCCGTTCGAACGACGGACCGTTGATGGCGGGGGCGCTGATGACGGCACCGTCGACCACGAGGGCCGCCCTTCCGGTGGGGCAGATGTCGGGATCGGCCGAGAAGCAGTGGCCGGCCACGATGTTGAAGTCCGAGATCCCGTCAGGGGTGAAGACGAGGAGCACCTGCGACCCGAAGTCGTTGATGGCCGGCTCAGCCCGTTCGATGCCCGCCGGGACCTCGGGCCCGAGGCACAGCCGGGCGCCCGTGCGGTCGACCAGGACGGCCACCAGGTCGTCGTCGGCACCGTCCACCAGTTCGGGGCAACGGTCGACCAGCTCACCCGGCTCCAACCGGGCCAGGACCTCGTCAAAGGAAACGGCGGGCGTGGTGACGGGAGCCGGCTCCTCGACCGCCTCTTCGACCGCCTCCTCCCCCTCACTCGACGTCGAGCACGCGGCCAGGACCGGCAGCGCGGCGGCGAACACCCACCGGGCCGCCCGCCAAACCACCCGCTGTCTCGACCTGACCATCGGCGGAGTCTATTCCCCCGACCCGCCTCGAACGGGGCGACCGGCAACGTGCAGGGGGTGACCGAGCAGGCCATGGGCGGCTTCGACCAACCCCTCCGACATGGTGGGGTGGGGGTGGATGGTGGCGGCCACCTCCTCGACCGTGGCCGCCATCTCGAGGGCCAGGGTCACCTCGCCGATCAGCTCCGACACCTGTGGCCCGGCCAGGTTGGCCCCGACCACGGTGCCCTCGGCGTCGGCCAGCAACTCGATGTGGCCGGTGGGAGCGTCGAGGGTGCGGGCCCGCGACGACGCCCCCAGGGGGAAGACGAAGCTCCGCACCTCGACACCCGCGGCCTCGGCCCCGGCCCTGGTCAGACCGACGGTGGCGACCTCGGGGTCGCTGAACACCACGGCGGGGACGGCGGCCACGTCGAAGGCGGCATCCTCGCCGCAGGCGGTGCGGGCCGCCACCTCGGCCTCGGCCGTGGCCTTGTGGGCCAGGGCCGGTCCCGGGGTGACGTCGCCGATGGCCAGGATCCGCTTGGCCGCCCGCCGGGAGGCGTCGACCTCGATGTGGCCACTGCCGGTCGGGGTCACCCCGACGACGTCGAGGCCGAGATCGTCGGTGTTGGGTCGCCGACCGACGCACACCACCACCCGGTCGGCGGCCACCGTCTCGGTCGGGGCGGGGGCGCCGGTCGGGGAGGGGCCCCCGGTCGCCGGGCCGTCGCCGGTCGGTTCGCCGGGCTCGGCGGTGACCACGAGGCCCTCGGGGGCGAGACCGACGGCCCGGGTGCCGGTGCGGATCTCGACACCCAGGGCCTTCAGGCGGCGCGTCACCACCCGGGCCAGGCGGGGGTCGAGATCGGGCAGGACCGACGATCGGGTCTCGACGATGGTCACCGTCGAGCCGAGCTTGGCCCAGGCCGTGCCCAGCTCGACCCCGATGTAGCCCCCGCCCACGATCACCAACCGGTCGGGGATCTCGGTCAGGCCGAACAGGGCCCCGGTCGAGTCGACCACCCGGGGGTCATCCGGGGGGAGGGTGGGCACGGCGATCGGCCGGGAGCCGGTGGCCACGATGGCCTGGTCGAACTCGACGTGCTGCACGCCGTCGCCGTCGGTCACCACGGCCCGGTTGGGTCGGACGAACCGGGCGGTCCCGGCCATGACGGTCACCCCGGCGGCGTCGAGCAGCCCGGCCACCCCCGAGGTCAGCCCGTCGACCACCTCGGCCATGTGGGCCTGGAGCCGGGGCAGGTCGACGGTGGCGGTGAGCTCGACGCCGGTGGCTGCGGCCGAGGCCGGCAGGTGGGCCAGTTCGGCGGCGTGGATCAGAACCTTGGACGGGATGCAGCCCACGTTGAGGCACGTGCCTCCCAGGGCGTCGCGCTCGACCAGGACGACGTTGCGGCCCAGCTGGGCCGCCCGGAGCGCCGCGGCGTAGCCCCCGGGTCCGCCCCCGATGACGAGCACGTCGGCCGACGTCGACACCTCACCGACGACCATGGTGGCCTCCTGCTCGGTCGACGGCGCTCACAGCAGCAGCCCGAGCGGTGACGACAGGGCGTCGCAGATGTCGAGGTGGAACGACGACAGCACGTCGCCGTCGATCAGGCGGTGGTCACCGCACACCACCACCGGGAGCGTCGGGGTGGCGACCACCTGCCCGTCGACCACGAACGGTCGTTCGGCGATCCCGCCCAGGCCCGTGATGCCCGACTCGTCGGGTCGGATGATGGGGGCGGCGGTGTAGGTCCCGTGGGAACCGAAGTTGGTGACGGTGTGGGTGCCGGCGGCCAGGTCGGCCGCCGTTGCCGTGCCGTTGCGGGCCGCCGTGGTCAGGCGATGGACCTCGGCCGCCATGGCCGCCACCCCGAGCCGGTCGGCGTCGGCGATCACGGGCACCAGGAGGCCTCGATCGGTGGCCACCGCGATCCCGAGATTGACCCGCTCCTGGATGGTGATGGTCCCGGCCTCCAGGTCGAGGGAGGCGTTCATCACCGGATGCCGACGCAGGGCTCGGGCCACCGCCACCAGGGCCAGCACCAGGGGCGTGATGTTGGGGTCGCTCGGCTCCCGATGCTCCTTGAGCTGGGCCCGCAGCGACAGCAACGGGGCGGCGTCGATCTCGTGCATGGCGCTGATGTGGGGGATGGTCGACCACGAGCGGTCCATGGCCCGGGCCGTGGCCCGCCGGATCCCCCGCAACGGATGGACCCCGGGCGCCAGCCGGGCCCCGGGCGGGATCGGCCGCCGGTGGGATCCGGAGGCCGCCTGGTCGGGCCCGGCACCGGCCGCCGCAGGGGGGGCCGCCGGAACGTGAGCGGGGGCGGCCGTGGGCCGAGGGGGTGGTGGGATCACGGCCGTGGGGTTGACCCGAGGGCCGTCGTCGGCCAGTGCCTGCACGTCGTCGGCCAGGATCCGACCGCCCGGACCGGTGCCTTCGACCGCCGTCAGGTCGATCCCGAGCCGGGCCGCCAACCGCCGGGTCGACGGTGACGCCTTGGGTCGACGTCCCACGCCCGGGACGGGTGCCGCCACGATGGGCGGGGTCGGCGTCGCCGACCCGGTCGGGGCGGGCGCCGCGGCCGAGGTGCCCGCGCCCGGGCTGGCCGGGCCGTCGGGCGGCGCCTCGCCCGGAGCCCGATCGCCCTCGGGGGCGGCCACGGCACCGCCCGCGTCGTCGATCACGACCAGGATGTCACCGACCTGGATGATGTCGCCCGCCTCGGCCCCGAGGCGGCTGATGGTGCCCGCGGCGGGGGCCGGCATCTCGACCGTGGACTTGTCGGTCATGATCTCGACGAAGGGCTGGTTGCGATCGACCGTGTCGCCAACGGCCACCAGCCAGGTCACGACCTCGGCCTCATGCAGGCCTTCGCCGATGTCGGGGAGACGGAACTCGACGGTCACGGCGCCACCGCCAGGGTCCGGCGGACGGCGGCGGCGATCCGTTCCACGTCGGGCACGTACCAGTCCTCCAGCAGGCCGACCGGGTAGGGCACATCGAAGCCCGACACTCGACCGATCGGGGCCTCCAGGTCGTAGAAGCAGTGGTCGTTGAGGGTGGCGATGACTTCGGAGGCGAAGCCGCAGGTCTCGGGCGCCTCCTGGACCACGACGGCCCGCCCGGCGGCCGAGACCGCCTCGGCCAGGCCGTCGACGTCGAGGGGCACGATCGAACGCAGGTCGAGCACGCCGACCGACAGGCCTTCGGCCGCCAGCTGGTCGGCCACCCGGTTGGCCAGGGTGACCTGGTAGCTCCAGGCCACGATGACGAGGTCGGTCCCGTGGCGGGTCATGGCCGATCGGCCGAGCGGCACCAGGTGCTCGCCGGTCGGGACCACGTCCGACACCAGGCGATAGCCGCGGAGCGGTTCGAGGAACAGGACGGGGTCGGGCTCGCGGATGGCGGCGGCCAGCAGACCCTTGGCGTCGGCGGCGCCGGCCGGGGCCACCACCTTCAGGCCCGGGCAGTTGGCGAACTGGGATTCGAGCGACTCCGAGTGGAGCTCGGGGGTCCGCACGCCACCCCCGAAGGGCGCCCGGATGGTGATGGGGGCGTCGAACCGGCCGCCGCTGCGGGTCCGGAGCCGGGCCACCTGCCCGACGACCTGGTGCATGGCCTGGTAGGAGAAGCCGAGGAACTGGATCTCGGCCACGGGCACCAGCCCGGCGGCGGCGAGGCCGACCGAGGAGCCGACGATGACCCCCTCGGCCAGGGGCATGTCGACGACCCGGTCGTGGCCGAAGGCGTCGAGCAGGCCCTCGGTGGCCCGGAACACGCCGCCGTTGACGGCCACGTCCTGGCCCAGTACGAGCACCCGCTCGTCCCGGGCCATCTCCTCGTGCAGGGTGTGGTTGACCGCCTCCAGCAGCGTCATCTTGGTGCCGTCATCGGGGGCGCCGCTGCTGGTGGTGTCTGCGGGGACCGAGGCGACGGTCGGGGTTGAGGTGGGAGCGGGGGTGGCCGTCATGTCAGCGCTCCTCGGCCAGGTGGTGCAGCAGCTCGGTGCGCTGGCGGACCATGCGGTCGGTGGGTTGGTGGTAGACGTGGTCGAACAGGGCGGCCGGACCCAGGGCGGCGATGGCGGCCTCGGCCCGTTCCCAGGCCAGGTCGAACCTGGCCTCGGCCGCCGCCTCGGCTTCGGCGTGGGCCTCGGTGCTCCACAGACCCCGCTCGGTCAGGGCGGCGGCGAAGCGGGCGATGGGTTCGGCCCGGCGGGCGGCCTCGGCCTCCTCGGCCGGGATGTAGCGGGTGGGGTCGTCGGCCGTGGTGTGGGGGCCGTAGCGCTCGGTCACGGCCTCGATCAGCATCGGCCCCTGCCCGCCGACGGCGCGGTGGCGGGCCTCGGCCACCGCCGCTCGCACGGCCAGCGGATCCCGCCCGTCGACCTGGACCCCGGGGAAGCCGAAGGCGTGGGCCTTGGCCGCAAACGACTCGGCCCCGGTCTGGCTCCGGGTCGGGGTGGAGATGGCCCAGCCGTTGTTGATGAGGACGAAGATGACGGGGGCCTTCTGGACACCGGCCAGGTTGGCGGCCTCGTAGAAGTCGCCCTCGGAGCTGGAGCCGTCGCCGAAGAAGGTGAGTGAGCAGCCGGCGATCGCCCTTGAGCTTCATGCCCCACCCCATGCCGACGGCGTGGGGGATCTGGCAGGCCAGGCTGATCTGGAAGGGGAAGACGTGGAGGTCCTCGGGGTACTGGCCGCCGGCCGGGTGGCCGGCGTTGTAGAGGGCGATGTGGTCGACCAGGGCGTCACCGAAGCGGCCCAGCGCGTACTGCTCGCGGTACTGGGGGAAGATCCAGTCGGTGGTGGGGTCGAGGGCGCTGGCCGCTCCGGCGGCGATGGCCTCGGAACCGTCGATGGGGGCCATCGTCCCCATCCGGCCCTGGCGTTGCAGGTTGAAGCAGCGGGTGGAGTAGACGCGGCCGTCGATCATGCGGCGCATGATGTCGAGCTGTTCGGCATCGTCCGGATCCGGCTCCGGGGCCGAGAACGACTCGGCCCGGTCGGGGAACGGTGAGACGGTGGACATGGGCAGACCTCCCGGCCGCCAATATGGAGCCTCCGGTGGCCGTCCGCCACCCCTCGGGGTCGGAATCCGGTGACCAAGACGGTCGCAACGGGCCCGGCGGTGGCACCGGTGCCGCCGTGGCGGTCCGGTGACGCCGGGTCTGCCACAATCGTCGGCCGTGACAGCGTTACCTCCATCAACCTCCCCGGCGGTCTTCGTGATCGACGGCGCCGATCAGGTCGGCCCGATGCCGCTCGACGACGTCGTGGCCTCGATCCGGTCCGGTCAGCGTCTCCCCTCGGTCCAGGTCTGGTGGGACGGGTGCCCGGGCTGGTTCCCGTTCGACAGCCGCCCCGACCTGGCCGCCATGATCGCTCCTCCCGGAGCCGCGGCGCCCCCGCCTCCGGGGGCCGCCGCCCCGCCGCCTCCGGGCCCGGGCGGGCCCGCCCCGGCTCCTCCCGGGCCGGGCGCGCCCGCACCTGGTGTTGGACCGATGGCGGCCGCCCCGACGTCGGCCGACGAGGAGGAGCTGGAGGCCTTGTTCAGCGAGATGGTCCACAAGAGCTGGACGTACTTCAAGCGGGTCGACTTCGCCACCCACCTCGACGAGGTGCTGCTGGGGTCGTTGATCGCCTCGACCACGGGGACGGGCCAGGTGTTGATCGACCTGACCAGCGACGGCCGCAATCACTACGTCCGGTTCGAGGAAGCCGAGCGACCGGTCCCGGACCACGATGGCCATCACCCACCTCACGCCGGACGCCGTCCAGGGTGAGGTGCTGGGGCACCACGCCAGCGTGGTCATCGGCTGGGGGCAGCGGGTGGCCAACGCCTCCAACGTGGTCAACGCCCTCAAGCAGGAGTGGAAGAGCGGGCTGGTGCAGAGCCCGGAGCCGGGGACGGTCACCGTCGACGGCGATCTGACCTCGGGCTACGCCTACACCCAGATCGACCTGATCTGGGCCCTCGAGGACTTCGTGTCGAGCGACTACACCGTCGACGCCGACCGACTGACCCGCTCGGTGCGGGCCGCGGTCCATTCGCTGCGCAAGTACTGGTACGGCCGGTTCACCCCGGCGGGGAGCTGAGGGGTCATGGGAGTCTTCGACGCCATCAACAAGTTCGCGGCCAAGTCCGAGCTGCTCGAATCGAAGGACGAGATGCTCGTGGGCGAGATCGTCCGGGCCATGGTCAACGGCGGGTACGTGCCCGACAAGTTCGTGGCCAACACCGGGGCCCAGACCGTGCGGTTCCGGACCCCGGGCGACCCCGTCCTCAGCTACCTGCGGGTGACCCTCAACCGGCTGACCGGTTCGGGTCGGGTGGCCTCGGCCGTGGTCGGCTCGCAGGCCACCATGACCCTGGTCGGGGAGGTCGTGAACAAGATCTCCGACCCCGACGATCTGATTCGCATGTGGCAGACCGACGCCGCCAACGTGCTCAAGGTGCCCCTGCTCGGCCAACTGAAGCTCGACCACCGGGTCACCACCGTCACCGCCACGGCCAAGATGACGCTCAACATCGACGACTACGTGCTCAAGGGTCCCGACGCCACCGCCCGCCTGCTGGGCCTGCTCAACGGCAAGGTGGCCGAGATCCGCGACGCCCTCGCCCCCTACAACAAGGACGACGCCGGCTTCGAGGGCTAGCCGTGAGGGGTGGGCGGATCGACCGGCCCGGTGGGGCATGGCCCCGGATGGGGCGGCCGCGCCGGGCCCGATCCGCCCGCTCAGTTGACGCCGAAGGTCCAGGCACCGTCGACCTTCACGAATCGGACGGCGGTCTCGAAACCGGAGTCGTCGATGATCGTGACGTCGGCCGTCTCGCCATCGCTGGCGCCGATGATCCCGCAGAACGGCGTGGCGCCGCTGGGTCGCTGGCCCTCGAAGAACACGCTGCCGTCGCAGGCACCGACGTAGTGGATGTTGGGTTCGACGGCGAAGGTGGCCTTGATCTCGGCGTGGGTGATGCCCTCGCTGGCTGGTTCCTCGGCCGGGAGGGTGAGCACGTCGGGGAGGGTGGACGCCTGGAGCAGATCGGCGTAGGTCAGCCAGGGTGAGGTCTCGAGCTCGGGGCCGGCCAGTCCCGCCCCGGGAGCCTGGACCACGAGGTCGAGTCGCACGCCGCCCCCATCGTGGCGCACCGACTCCACGATGATCCGATCCCCGAGCGGGATCACGTTCACCTCGTCGAACCGGCCCCGGTCGGCCACGAGGACCCGCAATCGATAGAAGGTGCCCGAGCCCCCACCGTTCTCGCGGGAGACGACGACGATGTCCTGCTGGCAGTCGCCGTTCAGGTCGGCCACGAGAAACGTCTCGGGCAGCAGCTCGAAGAACCCGCCCCCACCCGTGTACCGGCCGCCCACCGAGGTGACCGGTCCCAGCACGTCGGTCTGCCAGGTCCGGGCCCCGATGACGTCGAGCGTCGGCCGGGAGCCGCAGTAGTCGACGGTCACCCGGATGTTGTCGCCCGATCCATCGAGCGAGTCGATCGACACGTCGGCCAGGGCGGCCGCCAGCTTGGCGCCCTCGAACCACTTGAGGAACGTGCCGAGCCGCCGGAGTGCATCGAGCGAGTCCGCCCTGGGGTCGTCGACACCGGCCAGGGCGGTGGCCACCGCGGCTCCCACGCATTCGACGTAGGAGCGTATGTACTCGATGATCGGGTACGCCCCCTGGCTCCAGTCGAGGTCGTCCCACTGGTCGGCCTGGTTGGCGCAGTCGTACAGGCCGACGGTCACGGCCAGGGCCGAGTCGCCGCCCAGGATGGCGAGCAGCTCCAGGGCCAGGTAGCCGGCGATCACCGGCAGACCCCGGCGGGAGTTGCCGATCAGCACGGCCTCGGACTGGTCGTCGGTGGCTGCCCCGACGAGGCCGTCCTGGTCGAAGGTGAGCTCGGTCGAACCGAGACCGGGGATGAGCACGACCTGGGCCGCAGCACCGACCTCGGCGCTCTCGCTCCGCCCCAACGCCTGTGCGATCTGGGCCACGACGGTGGCGAGGTCGGCGTTGTTCGAGGTCCGGGCCGGCTCGGCGGTGGCGTGGCTGAGCAGGAGCCAGGTCGGGACCGCCCGGTTGTTGACGACCTTCAACCGCAGTCGGCCCTGTTCGTCCGAGGTTTCACACACCAGCAGCTCGGCGTTGGGGCTGGTGTCGACGGCGACGCTGGTGACCCACTCCGGGGCCGCCCCGGCGCAGGTCGGTGGGTCGGCCCGGAGGCCGGCCAGGCGGGCGGTCCACCACGCCGCCAGGGCCACCAGGTCGACGACGGTCCAGTCCGACAGGTGGTCGGTCTCGGCCGAGAGCCAAGCGTCGGCGCGCCTGGTCTCGACCGCCACCCAGGCGTCGAGGGCATCGTCGAAGTAGGCGATCGACTGGTCGGCCGCCTCGACGCCGTCCTGGACCGGCATCCGGATCGCCAGCGCGTCGGCCAAGGGCGCAGGCGCTTCGATGCGATAGACGTCGCCGATGACGATGCCATCGTTGTTCGAGTCGGGGCCCTCGGCGCTCTCGATGCGTTCGGTGGTGATGCCGTCGGCGTCGAGGGCGCTCGCCGAGCCCACCTCGACCTGCAGTCCTGGCTCGTCCACCGCCATCCGGCCGCCGTCTGCCGACTCGGTGATCGGCTGCGTCGCCTGGGGGCCCGCGGCCTCGTCCACACCGTCCGAACTCGAACAGGAGGCGGCCACCAGCGCGAAGACCAGTAGTGCCGTGGCCAACGTCCGAACGCCCATGATGTTGCCGCCCCCTGTGGCGTCGCAGTCGGCCCACCTTGGGCTCCGCACCGGCGAACCTACCGGGCGGCCGCAACGCATGTTGGACGAGCCGCCTGCAGCGCCCCCGGCAAGAATCGAACTTGCGCTCCTGGTTCCGGAGACCAGTGCTCTATCCACTGAGCTACGGGGGCTGGGGCCACCACGGTAGCTGGATCGGGCCCGGCCGCGGCCCTCTTTCTCGGCCGCCTCAGCCGCGCACGCAGATGGCGCGGGCCTGGGTGGACCGCCTCGCCCGGGCCACCTCTTGTTCGTCGATCTCCCCGTGGGCTGCCTCGTATCGGCGGATGAGGTCTGCGAGTGCATCCAGGCGGGCCGCCCGCGCCGCCGCAGCCGGGCCTGCCTCTGTCGCGTCATCAGGGCGCATCGCAGGCCACGGTAGTCCGCTCCGGTGGCCGCCAACGGCCCGAAACCCCGCCGTCACCGTCACCGGCCCCCAGTACGATCGACACCATGATTCGCCAGCAGCTGACCGACGCCGTCGTCGCCGCCCTCACCGGTCTGGGGGTCGACGAGATCCCCAACGGGGTGACCTTGGAGCGTCCGGCCCGGCGGGAGCACGGCGACTGGTCGACCAACGCCGCCCTGGCCACGGCCAAGGCCGCCGGCCGCAATCCCCGGGAGCTGGGTCAGGCCCTGATGGACGCCCTCGACGCCGCCGACCTCCCCCACGTCGAGCGGCTGGAGATCGCCGGCCCCGGCTTCGTCAACTTCCACCTCGCCCCCACCTGGCTTCACGACGTCCTGCGCGACGTCGTCGACCAGGGTGAGGCCGCCTTCGGGGCCAACGACCTCGGCCAGGGCCAGCAGGTCAACGTCGAGTTCGTGTCGGCCAATCCGACCGGCCCCATCCACGCCGGCGGTGGCCGGTGGGGGGCCTATGGCGACTCCCTGGCCCGGATCCTGAGCCGGTGTGGCCACAAGGTCCACAAGGAGTTCTACATCAACGACCGGGGCGTCCAGACCAAGCTGTTCGGCGCCTCCCTCACCGCGGCCAAGAACGGTGAACCCACACCGGAGAACGGCTACGCCGGTCAGTACATCCAGGACTGGGCGGCCGAGATGCCGGGCGACGCCGACCCCATCGAGTGGGGCAAGAACCGGTCGCTGACCGACGCCCGCGAGGTGCTGGGCGCCATGAACGTCGAGTTCGACACGTGGTCGAGCGAGGCCGCCCTCGTCGTGTCCGGGGCGGCCGAGGCCACGGTGGCCGAGCTGCGGGCCAACGGTCACGTCTTCGACGAGGAAGGCGCCACCTGGCTGCGCACCACCACCTTCGGTGACGACAAGGATCGGGTCCTCATCAAGTCCGACGGCGACATGTCGTACCTCATGCCCGACATCGCCTACCACCGCGACAAGTACAACCGGGGCGATCACATCATCGACATCCTCGGCGCCGACCACCACGGTTACGTCCCCCGGATGAAGGCCGCCCTCCAGGCCCTGGGGAAGGACCCGTCGACCTACGAGGTCATCATCGGGCAGAACGTCAAGCTCATGCGCGACGGCGTCGAGGTCAAGATGTCCAAGCGGGCCGGCACCATCGTCGAGATCCGCGACCTGATCGACGAGGTCGGGGCCGACGTTGCCCGGTTCGCCTACCTCCTGCAGTCGGTCGACTCGCCCCAGACGCTCGACCTCGACCTCCTCACCGCCCAGGCGGCCGAGAACCCCGTGTACTACGTGCAGTACGCCAACGCCCGGATCCACTCCATCGGCAACCAGGCGGCCGAGCGGGGGGTGGCCCGGGCCCCGCTGACCGAGGTCGACCTTTCGCCCCTGACCCACGAGCGGGAGCTGGAGCTGCTGCGGACGCTCAGCACCTTCGGCGAGATCCTGGAGATCGCCTGCAACGAGCGGGCCCCCCACAAGGTCACGACCTGGGTCCGGGAGCTGGCCGGCGCCTTCCACGGTTTCTACCGCGACTGCCCCATCCTGCGGGACGACGTCCCCGACGACCTGCGCCAGGCCCGGCTGTGGCTGGCCGAGGCCACCCGGATCGGCCTCGCCGTCGGTCTCGACCTGCTCGGGGTCACCGCCCCCGAGCACATGTAGGCCCGATAGGGTCGCCTGGCTATGGCGCCCCTTCCCTGGTCCCTCCTCCCCGACAACGCCGCCGTCGGCCCCGACGACCGGCTCCAGATCGCCGGATGCGACCTCCTCGATCTGGCGGCCGAGTTCGGCACGCCCCTGTTCGTGTACGACGAGGATCACCTGCGGGCCAGGTGCCGGGAGGCGGCCGACGCCTTCGGCCATCACGCCGTCTACGCCTCCAAGGCCTTCCTGTGCCGGGCGATGGCCAAGCTCGTGGCCGAGGAAGGCCTCGGCATCGACGTGGCCTCGGGCGGGGAGCTGCACGTGGCCCTGGCCGCCGGGTTCGACCCCGAGCGCATCGCCCTCCACGGCAACAACAAGTCGACGGCCGAGCTGACCATGGCCATCGAGTCGGGCGTGGGCCGCATCGTGGTCGACAGCTTCGACGAACTCGACCGCCTCGACGCCCTCCACGCCGCCGGGATCGCCGGCGACCGCCCCGCCCCTCGGGTTCTGCTCCGCATCACCCCCGGGATCAAGGCCGAGACCCACGACTACATCTCCACCGGCCAGGACGACTCCAAGTTCGGGTTCACCGTGTCGACCGGTGCCGCCCTGGCCGCGGTCGAACGGGCCACCGCCTCGCCCGCCGTCGACCTCAAGGGTCTCCACGCCCACATCGGCTCCCAGGTGTTCCGGGTCGACTCGTTCGCCCAGGCCGTGGCCGCCCTCGGCGCCTTCGCCAACCCCCTCGGCCTCGACGAACTCGTGGTCGGCGGCGGCCTCGGTGTGGCCTACGTCGAAGGGGAGGAGGCTCCCACCATCACCCAGTGGTCCCGCCTCATCCAGAAGGCGGCGGCCGACGCCGGGATCACGGCCACCATCGGCATCGAGCCTGGTCGGTCCATCGCCGCCGCCGCTGCCGTCACCCTCTACACCGTGGGCACGGTCAAGCACCTGCCCGGCATCCGCACCTACCTCGCCGTCGACGGGGGCATGAGCGACAACCCCCGCCCCGTCCTCTACGGCAGCGGCTATGAGACGTTCCTGCCCCGGGCCGTCACCGCCGACCGCCCGGCCACGGCTCGGGTCGTGGGCAAGCACTGCGAGTCGGGCGACCTGTTGGTCCGCGAGGGCTCGGTCCCCGACGGGGTGGCCGTCGGCGATGTCCTGGCCACCCCGGTCACCGGCGCCTACGGCCACTCGATGGGCTCCAACTACAACAAGATCCTCCGCCCGCCCGTCGTGTTCTGCCGCAACGGCGACGCCCGGCTCGTGGTCCGGCGCGAGACCTACGACGACCTCCTCACCACCGACCTGGGCTGACCCCGGGATCGGTCGGGGGTCGACGCCGACCGCAACGGTGGCGGGCGAAATCCCCGCCCCGACCCGGGGCCCCGACCAATAGGCTCGATGATCGTGAAGATCGGACTCCTGGGATGTGGCATCGTCGGCGGCGCACTGGTCGAGCTCTTGGAGGATCGGCGTGACGACATCCACGCCACCGCCGGGGTCGACCTGGAACTGGCCCGGGTCGCGGTGCGCAGCACCTCCAAGACCCGCAGCGACCGCCTCGACACCGCCCTGCTCACCACCGACGCCGAGTCGGTGGTCAACGACGCCGACATCGACCTCGTGGTCGAGGTCATCGGCGGGATCGAACCGGCCCGGAGCCTGATCCAATCGGCCCTCAAGGCGGGCAAGTCGGTGATCACGGCCAACAAGGAACTGCTGGCCAACGTCGGTCCCGAGCTCTACGCCACCGCCGACGCCAACGGCGTCGACCTCCTGTTCGAGGCGGCGGCGGCCGGGGCCATCCCCATCGTCCGTCCCCTGCGGGAGTCGCTGCTGGGCGAGCGCGTCACCCGGGTCATGGGCATCCTCAACGGGACCACCAACTACATCCTGACCAAGATGGCCGAGGAGGGCGCCGACTACGGCGAGGCCCTGGCCGAGGCCCAACGCCTGGGCTACGCCGAGCGCGATCCCACCGCCGACGTCGAGGGCTTCGACGCCGGGGCCAAGGCCGCCATCATGGCCTCCCTGGCCTTCGGCCGAAACGTGGTGGCGGGCGACGTCTACCACGAGGGCATCGCCAACATCTCGGCCCTCGACATCGCCTTCGCCAAGCGCCTCGGGTACGAGATCAAGCTGCTCGGCATCGCCGAGGTGGCCGACGGCAGCGACGCCATCGCCGTGCGGGTCCACCCCGCCCTCGTCCCCGGCTCGCACCCTCTGGCCTCGGTGCGCGACAGCTTCAACGCCGTGTTCGTCGAGGGCGCGGCGGCCGGGGAGCTCATGTTCTACGGCCGGGGGGCGGGCGGCGCCCCCACCGCCTCGGCCGTGCTGGGCGACGTGGTCGACGCCGCCGTCAACCGGAGCCGCGGAACCCACCGCACCGTACCCACCGGGACCCGGGCCACCATACGCCCCATCGACGAGCTGGAGAACGAGTACTACGTCAACGCCGAGGTGGCCGACGCCCCCGGCGTCCTGGCAGCGGTGGCCAACGTGTTCGGGGCCCACAACGTGTCCATCCGCTCGATGGAGCAGGAGGAGACCGAGGGCCGCCGGGTCGACGACGCCCCCACCGCCCGGCTGGCCTTCATCACCCACGCCGCCCGGGAGCGGGACCTCCAGGCCACCCTGGCCGAACTCCGCCAACTCGACGTGGTCAACGACATCCGCAGCGTGCTGCGGGTGATCGGGGAGTGAGCCCGGTGACCGAACCGGTCCGCTACGCCTCGACCCGGGGTAAGGCGTCCGAACTGGCCTTCGCCGACGTCCTCCTGGAGGGTCTGGCCACCGACGGCGGTCTCTACTGTCCGGTCGAGGTCCCGGCCCTGCCCGCCGATGAACTGGCCGCCCTCGGCCCCGCCGCCCCCTACGCCGAGGTGGCGGCCCGGGTCATGTGGCCCTACGTGGCCGGTTCGATCGATGAGGCCGCCTTCACCGCCATGGTCACCGAGGCCTACGCCTCGTTCCGCCACCCCGACGTGTGCCCCGTCGTCCCCCTGGGCGACAACCACCACCTCCTCGACCTGACGACGGGCCCGACCCTGGCGTTCAAGGACGTCGCCCTCCAGCTCGTGGGGCGGCTGTTCGACCACGAACTGGCCCGCCGGGGCGAGCGGGTGGTGGTCATCACCGCCACCTCGGGCGACACCGGCTCGGCCGCCATCGAAGCGCTGGCCCACCGCGACAACGCCTCGGCCGTGGTCCTGCATCCCCACGGCCGGGTGTCCGACGTCCAGCGCAGGCAGATGACGACCGTCGTGGCCCCCAACATCGAGAACCTCGCCGTCGAGGGGACCTTCGACGACTGCCAGGACCTGGTCAAGGCCGCCTTCGCCGACACCGACCTCAACCGGCGCTGCAACCTGGCCGCCGTCAACTCCATCAACTGGGCCCGGGTCATGGCCCAGATCGTGTACTACGTGACCGCCGCCCGGTCCGTCGCTCCCGAGGGCGGTCCGGTGTCGTTCACGGTCCCGACCGGCAACTTCGGCAACATCCTGGCCGGCTGGTACGCCAAACGCATGGGCCTACCGGTCGATCAGCTGGTGGTGGCCTCCAATCGCAATGACGTCCTGACCCGGTTCTTCGAGACGGGCGAACTGCGGGCCGAGGGCGTCGTCGCCACCTTGAGCCCGAGCATGGACATCCAGGTCTCGTCCAACTTCGAGCGTCTCCTGTGGGAGGCCTCGGGCCGCGACGGGGCCGCCGTCGACGACCTGCTGACCCGGTTCCGGGCCACCGGTCGCGTCCCGGTGCCCGATGACTGGGTGGCCACCATCCGGGCCGAGTTCGACGCCGGCCGCTGCGACGACGACGAGACCACGGCCGAGATCGCCCGGGTCCACGCCGAGACCGGGATCCTGCTCGACCCCCACACCGCCGTGGGCCTCAAGGTGGCCCGGTCCCAGCGCCGAGACCCGACGGTGCCGATGGTGACCCTGGCCACCGCCGACCCGGCCAAGTTCCCCGACGCGGTGGAGCGGGCCACCGGTGTCCGGCCCGATCTGCCCCCGTTCCTGGCCGAGCTCCTGGACCGGCCCGAGTACCTGACCGTGGTGGCCAACGACCTGGCGGCGGTGGCCGTCCGGCTCGAGGCCCACGCCGCCCGCTGACGGGGCGGCGTCACGGGCCCGGTCGGCCCGGGTGCCGACGCCGTCGACTCCGATCGAGGCCACCTCACCGGCTGGTGCCCAAGTGGATAGCGCGCCATCTAGGGTCTGGTCCATGAGCGAGCACACCGCGGCCCCGACCCCACGTCCGGTCGGCGCCGCCGCCCCCTGGCCTCGGGGCTTGTACATGCTCCTCATCACCGCCACATCGATCATCGTGATCGCCGGCATGAAGGCGTTCGCCTCGTCGTTGAGCACCATCTTCCTCGCCCTCATCCTGGTCGTCCTGGCCCGCCCGGTGCAGGAGCTGCTGGCCCGGCGGGGACTCCCCGCCTGGGCCTGTCTGGGCGGTCTGCTGCTGACCTCCTACGGCATCCTGGCCGTCATCGCCGGCAGCCTGGCCTGGTCGATCGCCGAACTGGTCAACCACCTGGCGGGCGACACCTACGACGAGCAGATCGCCGGCTACGAGGCCGACATCGAGGACCTGCTGGCCCGCTTCGGGTACGACACCGAGAACCTGCAGCCCCTCATCGACCAGGTCGACCTTGGTGCCGTGGCCGGCCAGGCCGTGTCCGCCCTGTCGGGGGTCCTCGGCTTCCTCAGCCTGTTCAGCCTCCTCGTCATCTCGATGCTGTTCATGGCCGTGGACTCCGGGCGGTTCACGCAGTTGCTCGACGACGCCGTGGCCGAACAGCGGCCGGGTGTGGTCGAGGCCCTCCACTCCTTCGCCCGAGACACCCGCTCCTACTTCATCGTGACCACCGTGTTCGGGCTGATCGTCGCCGTTCTCGACGTCGTCGCCCTCATGATCCTGGGCGTGCCCCTGGCCCTGGTGTGGGGAGTGCTCTCCCTCATCACCAACTACATACCCAACATCGGCTTCGTCCTGGGGTTGATCCCCCCGGCCCTGCTCGCCCTCCTCACCGGGGGTTGGCAGTTGGCCCTGGCCGTGGTCATCGTCTACTCCCTGATCAACGTGATCATCCAGTCGGTTCTCCAACCCCGGTTCGTGGGCAACGCCGTCGGCTTGTCGACCACGCTCACCTTTCTCTCCCTCATCTTCTGGGGTTGGGTCTTCGGGGCGCTGGGGGCGCTGCTGGCCGTGCCCATGACCCTGTTGGCCAAGGCCATCCTCATCGACGTCGACCCCGACGCCCGCTGGGTCTCGCCGCTGGTGTCGCTCAACGCCCCCGAGGTACCGGACCCCGAGCCCGGTCGGTAGTCCCCGGGCGGCGGCGGTGTCACCGTCAGACCGCCTTGCTACAGTGACCGCAAGCAGGTCGGGATGGTTCCTGCGGGCTGCGACCAGGTCACCTGTTGACACGGACGGCCTCGTCGGCGGCAGCCCGAAACGCCATGCCACCCGCCTCCCCGGATTTCGGACGCACTTGTCGTGCCACCGGGGTGGTCCGGGCCCGTCGGCCCGTGCCGAGGCACGAATCCGCTCCCGCCACCGGTTCACACCCCGGGCTTCGAGGCACAGGAGAGTTCCCCCATGAGCGACCAACTGATCGTCGAGCGCAGCGGTCTGGAGAAGAAGGACAAGGCCGAACTCCAGGCCATCGTCAGCGCCCTGGGAGGCCGAGCCCCCAGCCGGTCCAAGAAGGCCGAGCTGATCGATCAGATCATGGAGTTGTCGGGCGCCGCCGACCAGGCCCCGAGCCCGGACGCCGAGGACGACGACGCGCCATCCGCCGACGAGATGGCTGCCGACACCGCCGAGACCGACGCCGAGACCGGTGACGAGCCCTCCGAGGCCGACGACGCCGCCGGGTCCGTGGCCGACGACGCCGACACCACCGAGAACGGTGTCGTCGACGCCACCGACGACGAGGCCGAGGTTGACGACGAGGCCGAGGCCGCCGCCGGATCGGTGGAGGTGGACGCCGACGTCGACACCGGCTCCGGCGACGACGCCAAGCAGGACGACCGGGCCGAGGCCGCAACCGGCCGGGGTCGAGGTCGGGGTCGAGGTCGGGGCGGCCGCAACGGCAACGGCTCGTCGGGGAGCGGAACCGATCACCCGGTCGGCCCCGACGGTGAGCCGCTGGCCGACTGGGAGGTCGAGATCCTGTCCGAGAACCCCCAGCAGGCGGGACAGGGCCAGAAGGGCCGGAACCGCAACCGCAACGAGGCCGCCGCCGGCGGCAACGGCCAGGGCAACGGAGGCGGGGGCCCCGCCGGGGCCGACGGGGCCGACGGCGACGTCGACCCCAACAACCGGAAGAACCGCCGCCGGGGCCGAGGCCGGGGCCGCGACCGCGACGACGCCGGCAACGATCCCGTCTCGAGCGATCCGGTGCCGGTCCAGGGCGCCCTCGACCTGCGGGACGAGGGCTACGGGTTCCTCCGGGTCAACGGCTTCCTCCCCAGCAAGGAGGACGTGTACGTGTCGGTCAAGCAGGTTCGCCAGTACGGACTGCGCAAGGGCGACCACATCACCGGCCTGTCCCGCCCGGCCAATCGCAACGAGAAGAACCCCGGCTTCCACCAGATCGACACCGTCAACGGCGGCCTCCCCGACTCGGCCCGGGACCGGCCCCGGTTCGACGACCTGACCCCCCTGTTTCCCGATGAGCGCCTCACCCTCGAGATGAGGGAGGAGCCGCTCAACATGACCTCCCGCATCATCGATCTGCTGTCGCCCATCGGCAAGGGCCAGCGGGGCCTCATCGTGTCGCCCCCCAAGGCGGGCAAGACCTCGGTCATGAAGGACATCGCCCGGGCGGTGGAGACCAACCACCCCGATGTCGAGCTGATCGTCCTCCTGCTCGATGAGCGGCCCGAGGAGGTGACCGACATGCAGCGCCACCTCTCCCACGGCGAGGTTGCCGCCTCCACCTTCGACCGGCCCCCCGAGGAGCACGTGGCCGTGGCCGAACTCACCCTGGAGCGGGCCAAGCGCATGGTCGAGCGGGGGAGCGACGTCGTCATGATCGTCGACGGCATCACCCGGCTGGCCCGGGCCTACAACCTGACGGTGCCCCCCACCGGACGGGCCATGACCGGCGGCCTCGACGCCGGCGCCCTCTACCCGCCGAAGCGTTTCTTCGGTGCGGCCCGCAACGTCGAGGAGGGGGGCTCGCTCACCATCCTGGCCACCGCCCTGGTCGAGACCGGGTCCCGCATGGACGAGGTGATCTTCGAGGAGTTCAAGGGCACCGGCAACATGGAGATCCGCCTCGATCGCCGCCTGGCCGAGAAGCGGATCTTCCCGGCCATCGACGTCGACGGCTCCTCGACCCGCCGCGAGGAGCTCCTGTTCGAACGCAAGGAGCTCCAGCAGGCCTGGAAGCTGCGGCGCATCCTGTCGGCCATGGGCGACGACGGTACTTCGGCCGCCGGGATCGAGATGCTCGTCGACCGGCTGGGCATGTTCAAGACCAACAGCGAGTTCCTGGCCGAGATGGCCAAGGCTCCGTCGCAGTGACGCCTGCGACGTTTCGATCGGTGCCCGCCACCGGCACACTGGAGAGGTTATGAAGGCTGACATCCACCCCAACTACCGGCCCGTGGTGTTCATGGACGCGGCCGCCGAGTTCTCGTTCCTGACCCGGTCGACCATCGAGACGGACGAGACCATCGAGTGGGAGGACGGGAACACCTACCCCCTCTACAAGGTGGAGATCTCGTCGGCCAGCCATCCGTTCTTCACCGGCCAGATGAAGATCGTCGACACCGCCGGCCGGGTCGAGCGCTTCGAGCGCCGCTACGGCCGTCGTCGCAAGGAGTCCTGAGCCCCAGGCTCGGGTCCCCGCCGGCTGACGGATCGGCAACTGAACGCCTCGACGGGTAATCGAGCGCTGGCGGAGGCTCGCCTCCGGGGCTTGAGTCGCGCCTGCGCCGACGTCGAACTGGAGCGGGTCGACGCCACCATCGAAGCCGGCGTGGCCGGCGACCGGGGCTTCTACTACGTGGAGGACGACTCCCGGGCCGTGGGCCGTGCCCTGCGCTGGGCCGAGGTCAACGGGCTGGCCACCATCGAGGTGCTGGCCACCGGCGGCACGGCCGATCTCGCCCGCCGGGCCGCCTTCCTCGGTGATGAGGCGCCGGCGGTCTCGGTGTGGCAGGTCGAGGGTGCGACCGCCATCCCGGCGGTGCCGGCCCCCGCCCCGACCCCACCGGAGATCCCGGCCGAGCATCGCGCCCTGGCCGGGTTGATCACCGAGGCCGGCGCCCGCCCCGTCGACGATCACGGCGTGTTGGTGGCCGAGGTGGCCGGGCTCGAGGTGGCCCGGGTCGTCGACGGCCCCGACGGTCCCGTGCTCGACGTGGGTGTGGGCCACGCCGATCGCGAGCTCAACCAGATGGTCCACGCCGGGGCCGACCCCGTGACCGACCTCCGTCGGGTCATCGCCGCCGTCGGCGACTACCGCCTCCGCCAATCGCACCATCCCCTGGCCCGGGTGGGCCGGGAGCGGTGGCTCCGCTCGATGTGCCTCGACGAACCCGGCCTGGTCGGCGCCGCCACCCTGGAGCCCATCGTGCCCCTCCGGCGGCGTGAGGGGCTCCGGGCCGCCGTTCCCTCCCCGGCCGCCGGCACCACCGCCGACGGCCGCCCCGTGGTCGTGGTCGCCATGGTCGGCATCGACCTCGACCTCGTGCCCGAGGCCGCCGACTACCGCCATCGCCACGACCCCGAGGCCGAACTGGTGGTGGTGATGCCCGAGCGCGACCTGGCCCTGTCGGCCGGGGCCCTCGAGCGCCTGACCTCGGCCCGGGCCGTGGTCCTCGCCGCGCCCTGGGCCGGCGCCTCCCACTAGCCTCGATCCGATGCTGGAGCGGATCGAAGCCCTGGAACAGGAGCACGCCGAACTCGAAGCCCGCCTCGGCGATCCCGATCTGGCGGCCGACAACAAACGCTACGTCGAGCTCACCCGCCGCTACGCCGCCCTGTCCGACATCGTCAAGGTCGGTCGGGAGCTGCGCCAGCGGCACGACGACGTCGAGACCGTCCGAGCCCTCACCGAGGAGGCCGACGCCGACGAGCGCGATGAGCTGCGGGCCGAGGCGTCGGAGGCCGAGGCCGACATCGAACGCCTGACCGAGGAACTTCGCATCCTTCTCCTCCCGCCCGACCCCAACGAGGGCCGCAATGTGATCATGGAGATCCGGGGGGCCGAGGGGGGCGAGGAGGCCAACCTGTTCGCCCGCGACCTGTTCGAGATGTTCCGGGCCTACGCCCAGAACCAGAAGTGGTCGCTGGAGGTGCTCAGCTCATCGGTGTCCGACCTCGGGGGCTTCGACGACGTCACCTTCGTGCTGTCGGGCGACGGGGTCTGGACCCGCATGAAGTTCGAGGCCGGGCCCCACCGCGTCCAGCGGGTTCCCAAGACCGAGTCCCAGGGCCGGGTCCACACCTCGTCGGCCACCGTCACCGTGCTGCCCGAAGCCGACGAGGTCGACATCGACATCGACCCCAACGATCTCAAGGTCGACACCTACCGTTCGTCGGGGGCCGGCGGTCAGCACGTCAACACCACCGACTCGGCCGTCCGCATCACCCACGTGCCCACCGGTGAGGTCGTCTCGATGCAGGACGAGAAGAGTCAGCTCCAGAATCGGGAACGGGCCCTCAAGGTCCTCCGATCGCGGCTGCTGGAACGGGCCGAGCGGGAGGCGGCGGCCGAAGCCTCGGCCGCCCGGCGGGGCCAGACCGGGGGTGGCGGCCGTTCGGAGAAGATCCGGACCTACAACTTCAAGGAGAACCGGGTCACCGACCATCGGCTCGGCCTGACCCTGCACAAGCTCGATCGGGTGTTGGCCGGTGACCTGGACGAGATCAGCGACGCCCTGGTCCAGGACGAACGGGCCCGCCAGCTCCAGGCCGAGGCGGGCGAGGACCAACCATGACCGAGCCTCCGTACCCCGACGTCCACCCGAGGCGCAGCCCGGGATCCGACCCGGGGTCCGGCTCGGGGTCCGATTCGAGGCCCGATTCGAGGCCCGAGTTGAGGACCGAGTCGAGGCCCGATCGGGGCGGCCTCCACGGCGGCCCGGGTGACGACCCCGGCAACGATCCGGAGGAGGGTCCCGGCGACGACGAACTGGTCGGCACGGTGACCTGGGCCGAGCTGGCCGAGGAGACGGCCGATCGGTTGGCGCGGTCGCCCCGGCCCGAGGTGGCCGGCCCGGCCCGTCGCCACGGCCACCTGATCGCCATGCGGGCCGCCGGCGCCGAGGCCCGGGACTGGGTCGGACGCTCGGCCGACCGGGCCACCGTGCGCGGCGTGGCGGCCCTCGACCGGATGACGGCCCGGCGGCTGGAGGGGGAGCCCCTGCAGTACGTGCTGGGCCAGTGGGACTTCCGACGACTCGACCTCTACCTCGACCGGCGGGTCCTCATCCCCCGGCCCGAGACCGAGGTCGTGGCCGGGCTCGCGCTCGACGAGTTGACCCGCCTGGCCCCCGACGGTGGCCCGGTCACGGCCGCCGATCTGGGCACCGGGTCCGGCGCCATCGGCCTGTCCCTGGCCCGGGAGCATCAGGGTGTCGAGGTCTGGCTGACCGACGTCGCCGACGACGCCCTGGCCGTGGCCCGGGCCAATCTGGCCGGGTTGGGTCAACCCGCAGTCCGGGTCCGGGTAACCGCCGGTTCCTGGTTCGAGGCACTGCCGGGCGAGCTGCGGGGCCGGCTCGGTCTGGTCGTGTCCAACCCGCCCTACGTGTCCGACGACGACGATCTGCCCCCCGAGGTCGCCGACTGGGAGCCGTCCGGGGCCCTGTTCGGCGGACCCGACGGCACCGACCACCTGCGGCACCTCGTCGAGGCCGCACCGGCCTGGCTCCGGCCCGACGGGGCCCTGGTACTCGAACTCGCCCCCGATCAGGCCCAACCGCTGGCCGCCACCGCCGGATCCCACTTCGCCCAGGTCGAGATCCACCGCGACCTGGCCGACCGACCCCGGGCCGTGGTGGCCAGGCATCCGGTCGCGCCGACCAGCTAAGCTCCCGATCCCGGTGAGCGAAGACCGGGACGGAAGACCGGGACCGAAGACCGGGACGGAGGTGCCCGACCACCATGTTCGGACTGAACAACAAGCTCGAGACCGACTGGCTGGCCCAGGTGGCCTTCTTCGAAGGCTTCACCGACGGTGAACTGTCGAGCGTCGCCGCCATGGGCGAGCGGCTCGACATCACCGCCGGCACCGAGTTCATCGACCAGGGGCGCATCGGCGACGAGTGCTACGTGATCGTCGAGGGCCGGGCCGCCGTCTACATCGGCGGTGAGTTCGTGGCCTCGGTCGGCTCGGGCTCCATGGTCGGGGAGATGGCGCTGGTCGAGTTCCGACCTCGCAACGCCACGGTCGTGGCCGAGACGGACATGGTCCTGGTCCGCTTCGGCATCACCGATTTCCGCCGCCTGCTCGACCGCAGCCCCGCCGCCAACGAGAAGGTGATGGCGCTGCTGAACGAACGGCTCGAGGCCAACAGTCAGCGAGGCTGAGCGGCGGCCCGGGCCGGTCCCCGGTGGGTACGCTCGGCCCATGCTCATCGCCGTCGCCTCCGACCATGCCGGCTACCACCTCAAGCAACTGATCGCCGATCACCTTCGGGCCGGCGGCCACGAGGTCGATGACCTGGGGACCGACTCCACCGAGTCGGTCGACTACCCCGACTACGGGGCCGCCATCGGCCGGGCCGTCGCCACCGGAACCGCCGAGTTGGGCGTGGCCGTCTGCGGCAGCGGTATCGGCATTGGCATCGCCGCCAACAAGGTGGCCGGGGTGCGGGCGGCAACCGTTCACGACGCCACCGGGGCCCGCCTGTCCCGCCAGCACAACGACGCCAACGTGTTGTGCCTGGGCGAGCGGTTGACGGGACCCGCCGTAGCCCTCGACGCCGTCGATGCGTTCCTGGCCGCCTCCTTCGAGGGCGGTCGGCACCAGCGCCGTGTCGACAAGATCGCCGCCATCGACGACTGATCGCCACCGGCGGTGATGGTCGGGCCGGGCGCCGGGCCCGCCCGGTGATGGCCCGTCATCGGGTCGAGGCCCTACGCCCCAACCCCGTTCCGGGGGTGTAGCGTCGTCTCGACGTGTCAGCCGGCCCGCCCGCCGAGGGCCGGACGTCGATGGGGCACCCCTGCCGGAGCCGCCGAACCGTGAGACCGACACTCATCGCCCACCTCCTCATTGCCGCCGTGGCCTGCGGCGTCACCGTTGCCACGGTCCCGATCTTCCTCCGCCTGTCCCGGGTCCTGGGTTGCGTCGTCGCGCCCGATGCCCGCCGCATGCACGAGCGCCCCACCGGATCGCTCGGGGGCGGGGCCATGTTCCTGGGCTTTCTGGCCGCCTTCGCCGTGGCCGGTCTCAGCGGCCGCTTCACCGCCGCCTTCGAGGATTCGACCGAGCCGTGGGCCGTGGTGGCCGGAGCCACCCTGGCCTACCTGGTCGGCTTCGTCGACGACATCCGGGAACTGTCGCCTCCGGCCAAGATCGCCGGCATGGTGCTGGCGGCGGCGGCCCTGGCCGCCGGCGGGGTCAGCATCATCTGGTTCCGCATCCCGTTCTGGGACGTGTTCATCCTGCCGTACGACCTGGCCTTCGTAGCCACCGTCATCTGGGTCCTGGGCATGGCCAACGCCGTGAACTTCATCGACGGGCTCGACGGCCTGGCCGCCGGGATCATGGGTATCGGGGCCACCGCCTTCCTGCTCTACGGGATCCGCCTGGGCCAGGTCGATCTGCTCCTGCCGGGCAACATCGGGCCCCTCATCGCGGCCACCGTGGTCGGCATCTGCCTCGGCTTCCTGCCCTGGAACGTCTACCCGGCCCGGATCTTCATGGGCGACGGCGGCGCCCTCCTTCTGGGAACCCTGATGGCGGCGTCGACCATGGCCGTCGGCGGTCGTACCCCCGACCCGTTCAGCGGCCAGACCTTCTTCTTCTACGCCCCGCTGGTGATCCCCCTCGTCATCCTCGGGGTCCCGGTGCTCGACACGGCCTTCGCCATCGTCCGCCGGGCCCGGGGCCGCAAGGGCCTGGCCACGGCCGACAAGGACCACCTCCACCACCGACTCGTCCGCCTGGGTCACGGCCACCGGCGCAGCGTCTGGATCCTGTGGGCCTGGACCGCCCTGCTGTCGGCCTTCGTCCTCTACCCCACCTACAACGAGGGCCAGGGCGATGCCATCGTGCCCATGGGGGTCGGGGCCGCCGCCCTGGTGCTGTTCACCCTGTTCATGCCGGGCACCCGGCCCGGGGACGGCTCGGGCGACACCCCGGCACAGGCGGACCCGCAACCGCCACCCGTACCCGCCCCGGCCCCGGGGCCCGGCCCCGCAGCGGCACCACCGCCCATTCGGGCGCCTGCCCCGTCCCCGGCATCGATGGCGTCACCCGCGCCTGCCCCGGCCCGGGCGGCCAGAACCCCGGCCCCCACCGTCGTCGGCCCCCATCCGGCGTGGGTCGATACCGCGCCGCCCGCGGGGTCGCCGACCGGGGCCGACGACCTGGTGTGGTTGGATGATCCACCCCCCACCGCGGCCCGTCCGTCCCACCGGGCCTGAGGCAAGGTTCCCGACCGTCGACGAAGGGGTTCGCCGGACCCCGAGCGCCGCTGACTGCAGCGGTAGGATCGGTCCCAGGAAAGGGGCACATCGCCCCCGGTGATCCTTGGCCCGCATCGGCTGTCGAAGGTTGCGAACGGTACCGCTCGCTCCCTATGGTTCCGGGCGGTGTCGGGGCGAGTTGCACCGACAGGCCTGTGCGAGATTCACGTGACCAACAAAGCCAGCCGGGTAACCGTGCACGTCAAGCAATCCACGGGCAGCTACGAGCTCGTGCTCTCCGGAGTTCTCTTCGGCATCCTGGGCTTCTGGCTTGACCGTCGTCTTGGTAGCACACCCTGGTTGCTGATCGCCTTCACGCTCGCCGGCTTCGTCGGCGCCGCTCTGTCGGTCTACTACCGGTACCGGGCCGAGATCGAGCGCCTCCAGGCCGAGACCGCCGAGTTGCGGGCCGAGCAGCTCCGACGGGAGCAGGACCGTCGAGACCAGGCCGCCGCCCTCCGCAAGGCCCGGAAGCAGGTGGCAGGATGACGGCCGTCGACGACCAGCGACTGGCCGGGCCCTCCCCGGCCTTCGCCGTGGCCCGCGACATGGTCACCAAGGGTCTGGTCGTCCTCCCCTTCGCCCTCATCGTCGGGGCCGTCATCGGAGGATTCGGAGGTGCGGCGTCGGTCGGCTACGGCCTCGTCCTCGTCCTCGTCAACTTCCTGCTGGCCGCCTACCTGCTGGCCTGGGCCGCCCGGATCTCGTTCGCACTGGTCGCCAGCATGGCGTTCGGTGGTTATGTCATGCGGCTTGGGTTGATCTTCCTGGCCGTCTGGCTGGTCAGGGATGCCTGGTGGGTCGAGTTGGTCCCCCTGGGCATTACGATCATCGTGTCGCATCTGGGCCTGCTGATGTGGGAGCTGCGCTACGTGGCGGCGTCGATGGCCCACCCCGGTCTCAAACCCTCGTCCAGTGGCGGCCGCAGTGCTGCCGGTTATCGCTAAGCAAGGAGCCCTTCCGGTGTTCGCAGTTGAGTTCCCCCCGCTCGAGAACCTCGTCGGCTGGCCCGCGTATTTCGGGGAGGGCACCTTCTATGAGTTCAACAAGATCGGGCTCATCTCGATCCTGGCTCTGCTCATCCCCACCGTCATCTTCCTGCTGGCCCGCAAGGACATGGTCCCCCGGGGCCTGCAGAACCTGGTCGAGCTCACCATCGAGTTCGTCGAGAAGCAGGTGATCATGCCGGCCATCGGGCCCGACGGCATGAAGTTCCTGCCTCTGCTGCTCAGCATCTTCCTCTTCGTCTTCTTCGGGAACATCTTCGAGGTGATCCCCACCTTCCAGATGCCGGCCAACGCCCGGATGGCCAACCCGATGTTCCTGGCCCTCGTGGTGTGGGGTGTCTTCATCGGGGTCGGCGTCCAGACCCAGGGCGCCCGCTACTTCCTCGACATCGCCTGGCCCCCCAACGTGCCGGTGGCCCTGCGCCCCCTGGTGGGCCTCATCGAGGTCATCTCGACCTTCCTGCTCCGGCCCTTCGGCCTCGCCGTCCGTCTCTTCGCCAACCTGCTGGCCGGCCACATCCTCCTCGTGACCTTCGGTGTGCTGTGCATCGCCACCTTCAAGGCCTCGGGCATCCTCGCCGTCCTGCCGCTGTCGTTCGGCATGCTGGTCGGCCTCACCGGGTTCGAGATCATGGTCTCGTTCCTCCAAGCCTTCGTGTTCGCCCTGCTCGCAGCGGTCTACATCGACTCCTCGCTGCATCCGCATCACTGAGTTCGACACAGCCCCCGTTCCCGAGCAGCCAGCAGACCATCTACCACCTCCCGCAGCAGCGGGAACCGAAACAGGAGAGCAACATCCAATGAGCGTTATCGCCACGGCAGCCGACGTCATCGAGTTGGCTCAGGCAGAACTAGACGCAGGCGATCAGCAGAACATCGCCGCTGCGAACGGCGCCGGCATCGCCTACGGCCTTGCCGCCATCGGCCCCGGCATCGGCATCGGCTACCTCGTCGGTCAGGCCGTTCAGGCCATGGCCCGTCAGCCCGAGGCCGCCGGCCAGGTCCAGACCTCGATGTTCCTCGGCATCGCCTTCACCGAGGCCATCGCCCTCATCGGCTTCGTGGTGTTCATCCTCCTCAAGTTCGCCTGAGGAGCTGGACGTGCTAGCTCTTCTGCTCGCTGAGGAAGGCGAGGAAGCAGAGACGATCAACCCCGTTCTGCCCGACTGGGCGGAGATGTTCTGGGGTGGGTTGTCCTTCATCGCCCTCTATCTGCTGGTCCGATACGTGTTCCTTCCCGCGGCCAAGCGGGCGATGAACGACCGGGCCGCCACCATCCGCGCCGACCTCGACGCGGCCGAAGCAGCCCGGTCCCAGGCGGCCAATGCGTCGGCCGAGGTCGACGACCAGTTGGCCGGCGTTCGGGCCGAGGCCACGAGCATCATCGACACCGCCCGGACCGAGGCCATGGCCGAGCGCGACCGACTCATCGGTCGGGCCGAGCGGGAAGTTGCGGCGATGCGAGAGATCGCCGAGTCTGAAGTGGAGCGGGAGCGGACCGAGGCCATGTCGAGCATGGGTTCCCAGGTCACCGCCCTCGCCGCCGGTGCGGCGTCGAAGGTCATCAACCGTCAGGTCGACCTGCGTACCGCGGAGCCGGTTGTCAACCGGTTCATGAACAACCCGAACTGAGGTCTGATGCTGAGCGTGTTCGCAGCCGAAGCGCCCAACGGCGTCCACCTGGCCGGTGACATCCGAGAGGTCTACTGGGGAAGCCTGGCCTTCTTCGTCGTCCTCGGGCTCATGCTCCGGTACGGCTGGCCCGCCATGCGGCGCGCCTTCGCCGCCCGGACCGAGCGGATCGAGGCCGAGCTGGCCGACGCCCGCCGCCAGCGCGACGAGGCCGAGGCCTTCCTCAACACTTCGTCGGCCGACCTTCCCGACGTCAGCAGCGAGGAGGAGCGGATCCGGTCCGAGGCCGTCGAGCAGGCGGCCCGACTCAAGGCCGACCTGATCGCCCAGGCCGAGGCCGACGCCGAGGAGATCCGGACCCGAGGCACCGTCGAGGTGGAGAACTTCCGACGTCAGGCCATCACCGACCTCTCCAACGAGATGTCGCGCCTGACCCGGGAATCGACCGAGGCCGTCGTGGTCGAGCAACTCGACGACGCCGCCCAGAGCGACCTGATCGAGAACTACATCAACCAGGTGCAGCAGCTGTGAGCCGGGCGATGGCCCCGCTGGCGACAGCACCTGTGACGACGGGAGAACGGTGATGTCCGATCAAATCGATGGTTACGCCTCCGCCCTGCTGGCGGTGGCCCAGGCCGACGGCACGCTGGAGCAGACCCGCAGCGAGCTGACCGAGGTTGCCCGCGTGGTGGAGGGCAACAACGAGCTCCGCGCCACGCTGAGCAACAACCTGCTTCCGGCCGCGGTCCGGGGCCAGATCGTCGACGACATCCTGGCCAACAAGACCTCCAACACGACCCGGGCCCTCGTGGGCATGATCGTGAGCGCCGGAAGGGCCGGAGACCTCGCCGCCATCGTGTCGAGCTTCGCCGACCAGGCGGCCGGCGGGGCCGGCCGGAAGGTGGCCACGGTCCGCACCGCGGTGCCGCTCTCGTCGGACCAGCAGCAGCGGCTGGCCGAGGCCCTGTCGAAGAAGGCCGGTACCGACGTCGAGCTGGAACTCATCGTCGATCCGTCCGTCGTCGGCGGAGCGGTCACCACCATGGGCGACACCGTCATCGACGGTTCGGTCCGCAGCCGCCTCAACCGGATGCGCGAGGCGCTCTAGCCCGCGACCGGTCCCGAACCCGTAGCCAACAAGCCCGAGCCAACAAGCACCCCGAGAAGTCCGAGAAGAGAGAATCTGATGGCACTGTCCTTCGACCCGGCCGAGATCGCCGGCGCATTGCAGAAGAACCTGGACGACTTCGACGCCGACCTGCAGTCCAAGACCGTCGGCCGGGTGGCCGAGGTCGGTGACGGCATCGCCCGCGTCAGCGGCCTGCCCAACGCCTCGGTCAACGAGATGCTCCGGTTCGAGAACGGGACCATCGGCCTCGCCCTGAACCTGGACGAGGACACGATCGGGGCGGTGGTGCTCGGTGGCGTTGAGGCCATCGAGGAGGGCCAGACGGTCGAGGCCACCGGCGAGATCCTCTCGGTCCCCGTCGGCGACGGCGTGATCGGCCGGGTCGTCAACGTGCTCGGTGAGCCGGTGGACGGCAACGGTCCGCTGACCGACGTCGAGCCCCGCCGGATGGAGATCCAGGCCCCCGGCATCACGGGCCGCCAGCCGGTGCACGAGCCGCTCCAGACCGGCATCAAGGCCGTCGACTCGCTGATCCCCATCGGCCGCGGTCAGCGGGAGCTGATCATCGGCGACCGCAAGACGGGCAAGACCACCGTCGCCATCGACACGATCCTGGCCCAGCGGGGTCTGGGCGTGAAGTGCGTGTACGTGGCCGTGGGTCAGAAGGCCTCGACCGTGGCCCAGACGGTGGAGCTGCTCCGCCAGGCCGGAGCCATGGAGTACACGGTGGTCGTGGTGGCCGCCGCCTCCGACCCGGCCCCGTTCAAGTTCCTGGCCCCCTACTCCGGTTGCGCCATGGGCCAGCACTGGATGGAGAACGGCCAGCACGCCCTCGCCGTCTACGACGACCTGTCGAAGCAGGCCGAGGCCTACCGGCAGGTGTCGCTCCTGCTCCGCCGCCCGCCGGGGCGTGAGGCCTACCCGGGCGACGTCTTCTACCTCCACAGCCGGCTGCTGGAGCGGGCGGCCAAGCTCTCCGACGAGTTGGGCGCCGGCTCGCTCACCGCCCTCCCCGTCATCGAGACCAAGGCCGGCGACGTGTCGGCCTACATCCCGACCAACGTGATCTCCATCACCGACGGCCAGATCTACCTCCAGGACGACCTGTTCAAGTCCGGTATCCGTCCGGCCGTGGACGTTGGTATCTCGGTCTCCCGGGTGGGTTCGGCGGCGCAGATCAAGGCCATGAAGAGCGCGGTGGGTACGCTCAAGTCCGACCTCCAGCAGTTCCGTGACCTGGCCGCCTTCGCCGCCTTCGGTTCCGACCTGGATGCCGTGTCCCAGGCCCAGCTGGACCGGGGCTACCGCCTGACCGAGCTGCTCAAGCAGGGCATCAACTCGCCGGTGCCGGTCGAGGAGCAGGTCGTCGCTCTCTACGCCGGGACCCGCGGCTACATCGACAAGGTGTCGGTCGACGACGTCATCCGCTTCGAGGCCGAACTGCTGGAGTGGTTCCGGTCCCGCCACGGTGACGTGCTCGAGGCCATTCGCAGCACGGGCAAGGTGCCCGACGAGGAGGCGCTCGAGGCGGCCATCAGCGCCTTCGCCGACCAGTTCGCCGGCTCCGCCGGTGGCGACCCCGACGAGCCCGACCCCGAAGCCCAGGGCGCCGCCACCACCACGATGGTGGACGCCCCCAACACCCTGCCCGAAGAAGACGTGAGTCGGGTCGAGGACTAGGAGAGACCCATGCCGGGTGGAGCCGAACGCATCCTGCGTCGCCGTATTGGCACTGTCAGCAACACCAAGAAGATCACCCGGGCGATGGAGCTGATCGCAGCCACCCGGGTGGCGCGGGCCCAACAGCGCGCCCGGGCCGCCCGGCCCTACAGCGAGCTGCTCACCGGCGTGATCGAGGACCTCGCCGCCGGTGGCGCCGATGTCAACCATCCCCTGCTGCGCCAGGCCGAGAGCATCGATCGCGTGGCCTTCGTGGTCTGCGCCGGTGACCGTGGTCTGGCCGGCGCCTACAACTCGTCGATCACCCGCTCGGCCGAGCGGGAGATCCAGGCCTTGCGTTCCAACGGGGGCGACTACAAGCTCCTGGCCGTGGGTCGCAAGGTCACCGACTACTTCCGGTTCCGTGGCTACCACATCGAGGAGTCGTGGGCCGGGTTCACCGACAACCCCACCTACGAGGACGCCCGGGACATCGCCCGGCGGGTCCGGGAGCTGTTCGACAGCGGTGACGTCGATCAGGTCGAGCTCATCTACACCGAGTTCATCAGCCTGGGCACGCAGCGTCCGGTCGTCCGACGTTTCCTGCCGCTGGAGTCGACGTCGGTGATGGCCGAGGCCGGGAGCGGCGATCGGGAGGCCCTCGCCGGCTACTCCTTCGAGCCGTCGGCCGAGGGCGTGCTGACCGACCTGCTGCCCCGCTATGTCGAGGCCCGGCTCTTCGCCGCCCTCCTCGACGCCGCCGCCTCCGAGCACGCCAACCGGCAGCGGGCCATGAAGGCCGCCACCGACAATGCCGAGGAGCTGATCGTCAAGCTGTCCCGGGCCATGAACCGGGCCCGCCAGGAGGCGATCACCACCGAGATCATGGAGATCGTGGGCGGCGCCGAGGCCCTCGGTTCCGACGACGACGACGATTCCGACTCGCTCAGGCTGACGCTGGCCGAGCAAGCCAGCTAGACCCGACCGACGCCTGTTCACCTCCAGGAGCAACAAGAAGATGACTGCCACCGAACCCCAGCTCAAGACCGGCCGCATCGTCGCCATCGCCGGTCCGGTGATCGACGCCGAGTTCCCCCCGGGCTCGATCCCCGAGATCAACCAGGCCGTCGAGTTCGACGTGACCGTCGACGGTTCGACCTTCCCCGTCATGGCCGAGGTGGCCCAGCAGCTCGGCAGCAGCCGGGTCCGCGCCGTCGCCCTGAAGCCCACCGACGGGCTGCAGCGGGGCCAGGAGGTGCGCAACCTCGGTCACGGCATCCAGGTTCCGGTCGGTGATGTGACCCTGGGCCACATCTGGAACGTTATGGGCGAGCCCCTCGACGTGCCCATCGACGAGCTGAACATCACCGAGCGGTGGGGCATCCACCGTGACGCCCCGGCCTTCGACACCCTGGAGCCGACCAAGCAGGTGCTGGAGACCGGGGTGAAGGTCATCGACCTTCTCACCCCGTACCTGCAGGGCGGCAAGATCGGCCTGTTCGGCGGTGCCGGCGTGGGCAAGACGGTGCTGATCACCGAGATGATCACCCGTGTCGCCTCCAACCACGGTGGTGTGTCGGTGTTCGCCGGTGTGGGGGAGCGGACCCGTGAGGGCACCGACCTGTTCATCGAGATGGGCGAGACCATGATGGGCGACGGGGAGACCTCGGTGCTGTCCAAGGCCGCCCTCTGCTTCGGCCAGATGGACGAGCCCCCGGGCGTCCGCCTCCGGGTGGCGCTGTCGGCCCTGACCATGGCCGAGTACTTCCGCGACGTGCAGAGCCAGGACGTGCTCCTGTTCGTCGACAACATCTTCCGCTTCGTCCAGGCCGGTTCCGAGGTGTCGACCCTGCTGGGCCGCATGCCCTCGGCCGTGGGCTACCAGCCGACCCTGGCCGACGAGATGGGCGTCCTCCAGGAGCGCATCACCTCGACCGGTGGCCGGTCGATCACCTCGATGCAGGCTGTGTACGTGCCCGCCGACGACTACACCGATCCGGCGCCGTTCACCACCTTCACCCACCTCGACGCCACCACCGAGCTGAGCCGTGACATCGCCGCCCTGGGTATCTACCCGGCGGTGGATCCGCTGGCCTCGACCTCGACCATCCTCGCTCCCGAGGTGGTCGGCGACCGGCACTACAACGTGGCCCGCCAGGTGCAGGAGATCCTCCAGCGCTACAAGGAGCTGCAGGACATCATCGCCATCCTCGGTCTCGACGAGCTGTCCGAAGAGGACCGCATCACCGTGGACCGGGCCCGCAAGGTGCAGCGGTTCCTGTCGCAGCCGATGTTCGTGGCCAAGGTCTTCACCGGTCTGGACGGCATCTTCACCCCGGTGGAGGAGACGGTGTCCAGCTTCGAGGCCCTGGTCAACGGTGACCTCGACGACCTGCCCGAGCAGGCCTTCCTCAACGTGGGTGGCGCCGACTCGGCCCGCGAGAAGGCCGAGCAGCTCCAGCGCTCGGCCGGGTCCTGATCATGGCCTTCCAGGTCGAGTTCGTCTCCCCCGAAGACACCCTGTATTCCGGCGTGGCCACCCAGGTGGTGGCCCGAACCCGAGGCGGGGGCGACATCGCCTTCCTCACCGGCCACGAGCCGTTCATCGGTTCCCTGCTGACCTGCGAGGTCCGGGTGACCGAGGCCGAGGGTGACGCCGTACGTCGCTTCGCCGTACGCGGCGGCTTCGTGTCGGTCGCCGGCACCGTGAGCGAGACCAAGGTCACGGTGCTCAGCGACGCCGCCCAGCCGGCCGAGGAGATCGACCGGGCCCAGGTCGAGGCCGAGTTGGCCGAGGCCAAGGACATGCTCAAGGCCAACCCGGACGACCCCTACGCCCGCGACGACGTGCGGTGGGCCGAGGTCCGGCTCTCGGCCCTGGGTCTCGACGCCGGCGCCCACTAGCGCCGCCCACGCCGCAACCTCAGCGATCTGAACGCTTCGCCCGCCCCGGCTCCGACCGGTAGGCGGGCGAAGCCGCGCTCCGATGCCGGCCACCCCGGCGAGGGCGGAGTGCCGAGCCCATCGCGGCGAGGCTCAGCGGCCGGCCCACCGCCGGCGGTTGGCCAAGTGTGGTTGGGCAAGCTTGGTGGTGGGTCCACATCGGGGTGAACCCTCCCGACCGTGCGGCGGGGCAAGAGCGGTCCACTACGGTGTCGCCATGGCATCAGCTGACCTCAAGCCGGGACGCAACCTGGCACTGGAACTCGTCCGCACCACCGAAGCGGCCGCCATCGCCGCCGCCGAATGGATCGGTCGTGGCGACAAGAACGGGGCCGACGGCGCCGCCGTCGACGCCATGCGCTCCGTCCTGTCCGGTATCGAGATGGACGGCGTGGTCGTCATCGGCGAGGGGGAGAAGGACGAGGCCCCGATGCTGTTCAACGGCGAGGCCATCGGTAACGGGGAGCCGCCCCACACCGACATCGCCGTCGACCCCATCGACGGCACCACGCTGACCTCGCTCGGTCGGGGCGGGGCCATCGCCGTGATCGCCGTGGCCGAGCGGGGCTCGATGTTCAACCCCGGTTCGGCCGTCTACATGGAGAAGCTCGCCGTCGGGCCGAGCGGTGCCGGCATCGTCGACATCCGCCTCCCCGTCGACCGCAACCTGACGGCCCTGGCCAAGGCGAAGGGGGTCGCCGTCTCCGATCTGACGGCCATGGTCCTCGATCGGCCCCGCCACGAGGAGCTGATCGCCGAGATCCGACGCTGCGGCTCCCGGATCCGCCTCATCGCCGACGGCGACGTGGCCGGCGCCATCGCCACCGCCTGGCCCGACTCCGGCGTCGACATCCTGTTCGGGATCGGGGGAACGCCCGAGGGTGTCATCACCGCCGCCGCCCTCAAGGCCATGGGGGGCGATCTCCAGGGTCGGCTGTGGCCTCGGACCGACGACGAGCGGGCGACGCTGGAGGCCGAGGGCCACGATCTCGACCGGGTGCTGACCATGGACGACCTGATCAGCTCGGACAACTGTTTCTTCGCCGCCACCGGGATCACCACCGGCGATCTCCTGCGCGGGGTCCGGGTGCAGGGCCGTGGCGTCACCACCCAGTCGTTGGTCATGCGCAGCCGATCGGGCACGGTCCGCCTCATCGAGGCGACCCACCGCCACGAGAAGGTCGACGCCCTGTAGACCCCCGACGCGCTGCAGGTGCTGAGGGCCCGGCCGGGTGGGGCGCCCGGCCGGAGCGGTCGGCTCAGGGGTTGGGACCCCACGGGGCCGGATTGAGCAACTGCACGTCCTGGTGGGCGATCAGGGGCCGGAGCTGGACGGCGAACGCCATGAAGGTCTCGTCTGCGAACAGTCGAGGCCAGAAGGCCCGACGGTCGGCGTCGTCCTCGAAACGCCAGAGGTGGGTCAGCTGGTGCAGTGGGCCGGTGTCGGAGGTGAAGTAGCCGACCAGGTGCCGGTCGAAACCGCCCGCCTCCAGGGCCGGCCAGCCCTCGGTCCGGTACAGCTCGATGACGTCGGGCATCCGGCCCACGATGACGTCGTAGGTCCGCTTCTCGTAGAGGGGCATGGCGCGGAGGCTATTCGGGGATGACGATGTCGGCCAGCCCGTCCTGGGCCGGCGGGTAGGTCATGTCCAACCCCTGGAGGGTCTGGATGAGGATCTCCGACACCACCAGGTTGCGGTACCACTTCCGGTCGGCGGGGATGATGTACCAGGGTGCGTCGTCGGTGCTGGTCTCGGCCAGGGCGTCCTCGAACGCCTCCTGGTAGTCGTCCCAGTGGGCCCGGGGCACCAGATCGCCGGCCTCGAACTTCCAGTTCTTGTCGGGTTGGTCGAGGCGGTCCTGCAGACGCTCCCGCTGCTCATCCCGGGAGATGTGGAGGAACAGCTTGACGATGGTCGTGCCCTCGTCGGCCAGCATCTGCTCGAAGGCCCTGATGTGCTCGTACCGCTTCTTCCACCGCGACTTCGGTACGAGGTCCATGACCCGCACCACCAACACGTCCTCGTAGTGCGAACGGTTGAAGATGACCAGTTCGCCGTCCCCCGGCACGTGGCGGTGCACCCGCCACAGGTAGTCGTGGGCCAACTCCTCGTCGGTCGGCCGCTTGAAGGAGGCGACCTTGACCCCGGAGGGATCGACGCCTTCGAACACCCGGCGGATGGTCCCGTCCTTGCCCCCGGCGTCCATGGCCTGCAGGACCACCAGCACCCGCTCCCGCCCCTGGGCCCACAGGAGCTCCTGAAGGGCCTCGAGCTCGTCGTTGAGCTCCAGCAGGCGGGCCCGGGCCTGCTCCTTGGCCTCGTCGTCCTCACCCCAGAACGGCGTGGCCCGGGTGTCGAGGTCGTCCAGCTTCGGCCGCGACCCCGGCCTCACCCGGAACCGGTCGATGTCGAACCTCGTCGCCTGGTCTGCCATCGGGCCATGGTGGCACAGGCCGCCCACGGCCCCGATGACCGTTCGGTCCGGGCGATGCCGCCGACGACCGACGTGGTTGGTACCGTTTGGCCCTGTGATCGTGGCCGAGATCGAGATCTTCCACTCCCGCCCCATCGCCCCGACGAGGCGCATCGCCCTCGGTCGACGGGATCTCCCCGTCGACCCGGCCCCGGGCGCCGGTGGGCTCCTGCTGGCCGGGATCGTGGCCCACAACGCCCCCAACGTGGCCCCCGAACTCCGGGAAGATCTGATGGCCGTGATCGAGAGCCTGGCCGCCGGCCGCCGGGTGGTGCAGCCTCGGGTTCGCCACCGGTATCAGAGCGACGTGGTCGGTCTCACCCTCAGCGCCCAGCGACTGGTGGCCGACGACGGAGCGCTCGACTTCGACTTCGAAGACGACCTGGGCCGCCCGGTCCAGCTCGTGCTGGGCGCGGTGTACGCCGCCGCCTCGCTTCCCGCCGAGGCCCGGGGCCCGATCTTCGAGGCCATCACGGCCGGCCTGGTGTGGGGTGGTCCGGTCGACGGCCGGTTCATCTCCACCGTGATGGGCGGGCGGACGGCAGACCTGATCGACCTGCGGGCCTGGAACGATCCGGTGGCCTGGGCCATGGAGGTGCTCGGCATCGACGGCGACCCGGCCCAGGGGGCCAGCAAGCGCCTGGTCCAGCGGCGCTTCCGGACCCTGCTCCGGGAGGCCCACCCCGATCACGGAGGCGAGAGCGAGGAGGCGGCGGCCCGCATCGCCGACCTGAGCGAGGCCCGCCGCATCCTGCTCGCCTCGTGACCGCCGACGCTCTCCCGCCGCCGACGGTGGAGGCCGACGGTCTGATCCTGTTCCACGGAGCCGGCGGCGACCGCGACCACCGCCTGTTCCTGGCCCTGGAGGCGGCGCTGGCGATTCCGGTGGCCCGCATCGACTTCCCCTACCGGCGCAAGGGCCCGGGTCGGCGACCTCCCGACCGGATGCCGAAGCTGGTGGCGGCCGTGGGCGAGGCGGTGGACGAGGCCGCCGCCGCGTGGGGCACGACTCCCGAACGTCTCGCGCTCGGGGGCCGGTCCCTGGGTGGGCGGGCCGCCTCGGTGGCCGTGTCCGAGGGCCTGGCGGCGGCCGGGCTCGTGTTGTTGAGCTATCCGCTGCATCCGCCGGGCAAGCCCGATCGGCTCCGGGTCGACCACTTCGGCGCCGTAGGTTGCCCCGTGCTCCTGATCCAGGGCCGACGCGATCCGTTCGGCACCCCGGACGAGTTCGCCGCCCACCTGCCGGCACTACCGGGCCCGGTGGCCGAGGTCTGGGTCGACGGCAACCACGACCCGAAGCCGGCGAACGACCCCACCGTCATCGCCGCCGTTGCCTCCTGGTTGGGTGCGCCGACGGATCAGGCGTCCCCGGTGGGCCCGGCCTAGGACCCCTCGGTCGACGCGGTCTCAGTGTCGGTGTCGGTGTCGGTGTCGGTCTCGGAGCGGTCGAGCCGGGGATCGTCGGGGTTGAAGGCCTCCAACTCCTGACCCGCCGTCTCGGGGAACCGCAACAGGATGAGCAGGGCGGCGATCAGGGCCGCCGGGGACACGACGGCGATGGCCGTGCCCAGGTCGTCCCAGCGCTCGGCCAGGTAGCCCACGATCACCAGCCCGGTGGCGCTGCCGGCCACGCCGACCACGTCGAGGATGCCGCCGACCCGGGCCCGGGCCCGGGTGGGGAAGAGCTCGGTCTGGTAGCCCCGGAGGGCGGGGAAGGCGGCGCTGGTCAGGATCACCCCGGCCGACGCCGCCAACCACAGGCCGAGTCCGCCGACCTGGTAGGAGAGGACGATCATGGCCGCCCCCAGGCCCAGACCCAGGCCGCCGATCCAGCGCCGACCGACCCGGTCGGCGGCCACACCGGCGGCCACGATCACGATCCCGGCCGGGGTCGACACGAGGATCTGGAACAGGCTGATCTCCCCGGCCGAGAAGCCGAGGTCGTCGTTGAGGAACTCGTTGCGCAGCTGTGACGCCGGCGACAGCAGGACCAGGCTGGCGAAGGCGGTCACCCCCAGCAGCGCCAGGCGGCCCCGGTCGATGGCGCCCGGGGCCAACCGGTCGCTGGCGGCCGTGAACCGCCGGGTCTCGGGGAGGCTGCGGCCGATGGTCAGCACGACCGGGAGAAACAACACGGGCACCACGTAGACGGCCCGCCAGCCACCGTCGATGACGTCGGCCACCGGCAGGACCCAGACCACCATGCCCGCCCCCAGGGCGGCCGAGACGGCGGTCAGGCTGATGGCGAAGGCCCGCGACGCCGCCGGTACCTCCTCGGCGACCGTGAGCATGAGCAGGGTGATCAGGCCCGTGGTCAGGCCCCGGGCCACCGTCTGGGACGCCCCCAGGGTGAACAGGTCGGGGGCCAGGGAGCCCAGGGTGGTGAAGGCCACGGCGGCCACGCTGAGGCCGAGGATCAGCGGTCGGCGACCGTAGCGGTCGGCCCGGCCCAGGAGGAGGAACGACAGGAGCACGCCGACCCGCACCGCGGCCAGGGTGTTGGCCTGGGCCCCGTCGCCGGCGCCGAAGTCCTGGGCGGCGAAGGTGATGGTCTGGCCGATGATGACACCCAGGTAGCCGGTCATGACGCTGATGGTGCACAGCACCCCCATGAGGCGGGCGGTGTCGGCCAGGACCACCTCCTCGGGCCACCAGAACCGGGCTCGGGGCTTCCGGTCGGTACCGGCCAGGGCCCGCCGCATCAGCGGGGTGAGCAGCGGCCACCACACCGGCACCGCCAGCCGGAACTCGGTGCGTTCCCCGACCCGGTAGCGGGTCGACCGCCCGGCCGGGCCCGGATCCCGAGGCTCGGGCCGATCGTCGGGTTCCGGGATGGGCTCGACCGTCAGCTGGCGCCGGTAGCGCTGAAAGGGCCCGACGGCCTGCACGTAGGCGTCGGGTCCGTCGGGCTCCTCGCGAACCAGATCCCGCCGCGGTCGGCGGAGGGCGGCCAGGCCCTCGTCGTCGACCTCGTGGTCGCGGCTGACGGTCGACATGCGGTGGGTGGGCTCAGCGGTCGCCGTCGGGCCTGCGTCGGCCGCCCCCGGCCGCGGCATCGATGTGTTCGTCGCCCTGGTCGCCGACGCCGTCGCCCTGGTCGAGCTGATTGGCCCGTTTGTTGGCCACCCACAGGGCGATCCCGACGACGAGCAGGGGGCCCAGGATCATCAGGATCTCGTCCCAGCCGCCCTGGTGGGCCAACAGCGCCGGGATGGCGGTGGTGGCCTGGTCGGGCGTCGGGTTCATGCAGACCAGCGTAGGGCCGCTACCGTTGACTGCGGAGATCGTGAAGGAGCGCCGTTCGTGACCAGCCCCGATACCGCCGAAGCGTCGAAGAAGTCGTTCGAGGACCAGGTGGCCGAGGTGATCAAGGTCATCCGACCCGCCGTGCAGGCCGACCAGGGCGACATCTTCCTCCGCGATGTCGACACCGAGACCGGCGTGGTCTCGGTCGAACTGGTCGGTGCCTGCATCACCTGTCCCGCCTCCAGCCAGACCCTCAAGGAGGGCCTGGAGAGGATCCTGAAGCAACGGGTGGACGGTGTGACCTCGGTCCAGCACGTCGGGGCCGAGTTGCTCGGTGCCGACGAGGGCACCGCCGTCTCCCTCTAGCGGAGGGGCGACCTCAGCCCGGGAGCCGGTCCCGGATCTCGGTCAGCAGGTCGATCTCACTGGGGCCACTCTCCTCTTCGTCCTTGTTGCCCATGGCCCGGTTGTAGGCCCGGACCATCAGGAACACCACGAACGAGATGATCACGAAGGCCAACACCTCGTTGATGAACTCGCCGTAGGCGATGGCCGGCTCCTGCATGACGACGGTGCCGTCGTCCAGGGTCACCTCCTGGGAGCCTCCGAGCCCGATCTTGAGCGAGCTGAAGTCCGGCTGGTTGAACACCCGGGCCACGACCGGGAGGATCAGGTCGTCGACCACCGACTGCACCACGGGGGTGAAGGCCAGGGCCATGATCAGGCCGACGGCGGCGTCGAAGACGTTGCCCCGGTTGATGAAGTCTCGGAATTCCTTGAGCACGTTTGGTCACCTTTCCTGGGCCTCGTCCCGGGCCCTCCGGGGCTCGATCCGGCCGTCAGGACCGGACTCGCTGTCGTGTCGCCAAGCGGAAGCAACGGCGCCGCCAACCAGTTGAGCAGGTAATCAGACGCATTGCAGCGGTGCCGGTCGCGGGAAACCGCACCGGTCGCGGGCGCTGCGGCCGGGGCGCCGGGCTCGGGCGGACCAGGAGGTACAGTTCACCGTGGTGCTGGACGACAACACGATGTGCTACCGCCACCCGGATCGGGTGGCTGCGGTGTCGTGCCAGCGATGCGAGCGACCGATCTGCAGCGACTGCATGATCCAGGCCTCGGTCGGCTTCCACTGCCCCGAGTGCGCCCGGGCCGGAGCCCAGCGGGTGATCCGGGCCCGTGACCTGAGCGCCACCAACCAGACGCCGGCCACGGTGGCCCTGCTCGCCCTCAACGTCGTGGCCTTCGTGCTCCAGGCGTCAGGCCTCGCCTTTGGCGAGCCACCGACGTCGCTCACCAACCTCGGCGACCTGTCGGGGGAGGATGTGGCCGACGGCGAACTGTGGCGGATCGTCACCTCCGCCTTCCTGCACGGCGGTCTGCTCCACATCGGGTTCAACATGTACGCCCTTTGGGTGTTCGGCCAGGCCCTGGAACGGGGCCTGGGCACCTGGCGCTTCGCCCTGGCCTACCTGGCCGGGCTGCTGGGCGGTTCGACCGCGGTACTGGCCTTCTCGTTCGACGTCGACACCGTCGGGGCTTCGGGCGCCGTGCTCGGCCTGGCCGGTGCGCTGGCGGCCGCCCTGTGGGCCCGAGGCGTGCCGCTGACCCAGACGTCGCTGTTCGGCCTGTTCGTGGTCAACCTGGCCCTGCCCATCCTCGTCCCCATCATCTCGTTCTGGGGTCACCTCGGTGGCATCCTCGGCGGGTTCGCCGCCGGCTGGCTGCTGACCTGGCTGCCGGAGCGGTTCGGACAGCCGAACAACCTGGCCGTGGGGGCCACCGCCGCCCTGTGCGGTGTCCTGGGTGTCGCCGCGGTGGCCGTCGCCGCCGTCGGCGGGTTCTAGCGCCCGGTCCCAC
The DNA here is from genome assembly GCA_965263455.1 of Acidimicrobiales bacterium. Lineage (GTDB taxonomy): Bacteria > Actinomycetota > Acidimicrobiia > Acidimicrobiales > SZUA-35 > CADEDH01. Next base: position 1,541,587 of record CBDHHN010000004.1, on the reverse strand, counting down.
CCTGGTCGGGGTGAGCCGAGAGCCGCCGCTAGCGGCTCTCCAACTCCTCGCTCAGGGCCAGCCACCGTTCCTCGGTCTCCTCCAGCTCCTGCTGCCGGGCCTCCAGTTCGGGGGCGAGCTCCCGTAGGCGGGCGTGGTCGGTCCCGGCCTCGATCAGGGCCTCGTTGAGTTCGGCCACCTTCTTCTCCAGCCGGGCCATGGCCTTCTCGGTGGTGCGCAACTCGTGGCTTATGGTCGACCGGGACCGGCCGCTGGGCCCGGCGTGGCGTTCGCCGGGGCCTCGATCCCCCGACCCTCGCTCGGCTCCCGCTCCGCCACCAGCCTCCGGGGCGCGGGCCCGGGTCGGGGCGGCGGCGGGGTCGGCGGTGGCCGACGCCGCCTTGCGGGTCGAGGCCCGGGCCAGGGTCTGGCGTTCCCAGGCGTCGTAGCCGCCGGGGAACCGGGCGGCCGAGCCCCGCCCGTCCATGACCACCACGTCGACCACGGTCCGCTCCAGGAAGGCCCGATCGTGGCTCACCACCACCAGCGTCCCCGGCCACTGGTCGAGGAACTCCTCCAAGGCCCGCAGCGTGTCGAGGTCGAGGTCGTTGGTCGGCTCGTCCAACAGCAGCACGTTGGGCTGGGCCGAGAGCACCAGCACCAGCTGCAGTCGACGCCGTTCCCCGCCCGACAGCAGCCGGACCGGGGCCCACTGGGTGTCGTCGTCGAACCAGAAGCTCTCCATGAGCCGCTTGTCGTACCAACTGACGTCCCGCTTGCCCCCGGTGATGATCTCCCGGACCCGGGTGTCGGGGTCGAGGGTGGTGCCGAGCTGGTCGTGATAGCCGAGGCGGACCGTGGGCCCGACCTCGACGCTGCCCTCGGTCGGGGTCAGGCGTCCCCCGATCACGTCGAGCAGGGTCGACTTGCCCGCCCCGTTGAGGCCGACGATGCCCAGCCGGTCCCCGGGCCCGAGCAGGAGCTCGACGTTGCGGAACAACCACCGCCCCGCGTCGTCTCCGTCTCCGGCTCCGGCTCCGGGGTCGGGGTCGGCCGGGCCGGTGTCGGCGATGCGGTGGCCCACACCGTGGAGCCCGATGACCTTGTCCCCCAGGCGGGGCATGTCGACGAAGAGGTTGAGCGAGCCCTGCCGGGCCTCGGCCTCGGGGCGGTGCTCCACGACGGCGGTGGCCCGGGCGATGTGGGCCTTGTTCTTCGAGGTGCGGGCCGGGGCTCCCCGCCGCAACCAGGCCAGCTCCCGGCGGGCCAGCGACCGCCGGACATCCTCGGCCCGGGCCTCGGCCGCCTCCCGGGCCGCCTTGCCCTCGAGGTAGTCGTCGTAGCCCCCCTCGTGGACGTGGGCCCGGCCCCGGTCGAGCTCGACCACCCGATTGACCACCCGGTTCAGCAGGTGCCGGTCGTGGGCCACCAGCAGCAGGCCACCCCGGTGGGCGTGGAGCCGCTCCTCCAACCAGCGGATGGCGCCGATGTCGAGATGGTTGGTGGGCTCGTCCAGGATCAGGAGATCGGCGCCGGCGACGAGGACCCGGGCCAGGGCCACCCGCCGGGCCTCGCCTCCCGACAGGTCCTCGGTCCGGGAGCCGAGCTTGGCCCCCATACCCAACCGGTCGAGGATGGCCTCGGTCTCCCAGTCGTCGCCCACCACGTCGGCCACCGTCCCGGGGGGCAGGGGAACGTCCTGATCGAGGATGGCCACCGTGGCGGTGTTGCTGCGCCGGACGGTGCCCGCCTCGGGGGTCAGGGCGCCGGCCAGGACCCGGAGCAGGGTCGACTTGCCGGTGCCGTTGATGCCGACGAGGCCGATGCGGTCGCCGGTGTTGACGGTCAGGTCGACGTCGCGCAGCAGGTCCCGCTCGGGGCGGGTGACGGTCACGCCTGCGGCGTCGATCAGGATCACAGCCGCACGCTACTGGCCCGTCGGGCCGCCCCACCCGCCGGCCGGGTCGGGGCTCAGGGTCGGGCGGCGGGGAGGCGGTAGACGCTGACGTGGCCTCCGGCGCCGGGCCGGTACGGGTTCCGGTTCCAGTCGGCCCAGCGCTCCACCTGCTCGAACCCGGCGTCTCGGGCGTAGCCGTCGATCTGGGTCGGGGTCGACCAGCGGATGAGCCAGGGTCGGGCCGTGATCCCGTGGTCGGTCACCTCCGAGTGCTGGCCTCGGATCCACTGGCGACGTCGGTCGACCGAGGTGGCGATGACGGTGACCGAGCCGGCCCCGTCGAGGCGGGCCGACACCGTCGGGCCGGCGGCCCCGGCGGTGCTTTCGGCCCCGGCGGTGTCCTCGGCCCCGGCGGTGTCCTCGGCCCCGGCGGTGTCCTCGGCCCCGGCGGTGTCCTCGGCCGGTTCCAGGTCGAGGGCCTCGACCACCACCGAGCCGCCTGGAACCAGGGCCCGGGCCAGCGATCGGAACACGGCCCGCTGACCCCCGGCCGAGGGCACGTTGAACAGGGTGTTGAAGGCGATCAGGGCGCAGGAGGCCGCCCCCCGCAACGGCAGCCGGGTCATGTCGGCCCGGATCAGCAGGAGGCGGTCCGGGTGGTCGCCGGCCCGGCATCGGGCCAACATGGCGGCCGAGGCGTCGATCCCGATCACGGTCGACCCGAGGGCGGTGAGGGGCCGAGCCAGGCGCCCGGTGCCCACTCCCAGCTCCAGGACCCGGCCACCGTCGGCTCGTTCGGCCACGAAGCGGGCGGTGGCCTCGGCGTCGGACACCCCGTCGTACCAGCGGTCGTAGACGTCGGCGAAGGCCTCGCCGTAGGCGTCGGCGGGTACCGGGGCCGGGCTCACCGGGCCCATGGTAGGAGCGCCGGTGCCGCCGTTCCGGGCCCGGGAGCGCCGGGGTCGGCCCACCACCAGGTCAGACATCGCCGATCGACCGGCCTGCTCGCGCCGCAACCGGCGGTCGGAGCGGCGACAATGGGGTCCGTGCCGGAGCGACCACCGCAGCCGATCGCCGAGACCCCCCTCGGTCTGTTCGACCTGCTCGACGGTTCGTTCGCCGCGCTGCGCCAGCGAGCGAGGACCCTCGTCTCGGCCGTGGCGCTGCTCGTGGTGCCGGTGGCCCTGCTCGAGGGCTGGGTCAGCCGGGACGATCTGGGCGGGGCCACCTTCGGCGAGCTGCTCAGCGACCCGACGGTGGCCCAGGAGGTGTCCCAGACCAGCTCGGTGTACGACGCCGGGTTCTTCCTGGCCCAACTGCTGGCGTTGGTGGTCACGGCCGTCAGCGGTGTCGTGGTGAGCCGGGTGGTACACGGATGGGTCGAAGGCCGCGACACCACCGCCGCCGAGGCCCTGGCCTACACGGCCCGCCGGGGCTGGGCCGTCGCCGGTGCGTTCGTCGTGGTGCACCTGGTCCAACTCGGCGGGTTCGTCCTGCTGGTGCTGCCCGGCTTCGCCGTGGTGGTACTGAGCGCCCTCACGTCCCCGGTGCTGGCCATCGAGGAGCACCGCGGGCCGGTGTCCGCCATGCGCCGATCATGGGAGCTGGTGCGGCGTCGACCCGGGCCGGTGCTGCTGCTGATCCTCCTGCTGGCCGTGGTCCAGGCTCTGGTGTCGCAGGCGGTGGGGACGGTCCCCGAGTTCGCCGCTCTGTTCCTGGGCCCCGATCGGGCCTGGCCCCTGATCTCGGCCGCCCGGCTCGGCACCCGACTGATCCTGTTGCCGGTCAACGGGGCGGCCATGTGCCTGCTCTATCTCGACATCCGCTACCGGACCGAGGGCCTCGATCTCCACCACCGGATGGTCCGGGAGTTCGCCCCGCCCGTCGCGGTCGCCGGGTTCGCTCCCGTTAGGCCGGAGGATGGCCCGTGACCGCCGTCGATCCTGATGAGGTCCGGGAGCGGGCCGACGAGATCCTGTCCCGCCCCGAGTACCGGGAGCGGCCCCGAACCCTGGCCTCCCGAGCCCTGGACTGGATTCTGGAGCAACTGGACGAGGTGCTCGGCGCCCTGTTCGGGGGACCGGGCGGCACCATCGTCGGCTACCTGGTCGTCCTGGCCGGGATCGGGGTGGCCCTGTGGTTCCTGTGGCGATTCCTGCCCCGGCGTCGGCTGGCCCGACCCGCCCCCGTCGAGTCTCCGACCACGGCCACCGAGGAGCGCCCGGGCCGTCGGGAGTGGTTGGCCCGCGCGGCCCGGGCCGAGACCGAGGGCCGGTGGGACGAGGCCGTCCACGCCCGCTACCGGGCACTGACCGAGGGCCTGGTCGACGAGGGCGACCTGCCGGACGATCCGTCGCTGACCACCTCCGAACAGCGCGACCACTTCGCCCGCGACGAACGACCGGAGTCCCTGGTGGTCGCCTTCGACGGCACCTCCCGGCGCTACGAGGACGTCCGGTACGGGGCCGAGGCGGCCGACCGGGATGATGCCGATCGGGCCCGGTCGGCCGACGAGCAGTTGGTGGACGGCGGCCGGTGAGTCGTCGGGGACTGGTGTTCTGGGTCGGCCTGCTGGTGGCGGTGATCGTGGTCGGCTTCGTCACGTCCGGGCGTCGCAACGAGACCGGGCGTCCGCTCGACCCCGACTCCACCGACGCCCTCGGCACCAGGGCCCTGGTCGAGCTGCTGGAGAGCTTCGGGGCCGACGTCGTCGACGGCCGCAGCCTGCCCGACGACGACACCCCGACCGCTCTGCTGTTGGCCGACCAGCTCACGCCGGACCAGCGGGACGAACTCGACCGCTGGATCGGGGGCGGCGGCAACCTCGTCGTCACCGATCCCAGCTCGGACTACAGCGCCCCGGTCGGGTTGCCGCCGATCACGGTCGACGAGCGGCGGGCCGCCGGCTCGTGCACCGAGGACGAGCTGGCCGGACTCGACCTGGAGGGTGGCACCTTCCTGCTCTACGACGCCTCGGAGGCCGACGGTCGCTGTTTCGCCGACGACGACGGGGCCTACCTCCACCTGGAACGGCGGGGTCGGGGGCGGGTCGTGTCCCTGGGCGGCGGCGTGCCCCTGTCGAACCAGTACCTGGACGAGGCCGACAACGCCGTCCTGGCCGCCGAGTTGCTGCTGGTCGGCGTCGACGACGGCGACGGCGGTGATCCCTCCGGCGCCAGGATCACCATCATCTACGACCCGATCCTCTCGGCCGGGGAGCGGAGCCTGCTCGACCTCGTCCCCACCTCGGTCCGATGGGCCGGCATCCAGTTGGTGGTGGCCTTCGGGGTGTTCGTGCTGTGGCGGGCCCGCCGCTTCGGTCGCCCCGTGCTCGAACCGCAGGCGGTGAAGCTGCCGGGGTCGCTCCTGGTCCGGGCCGCCGGCGAACTGCACCGCCGCTCCGGGGGTCACGCCGCGGCCGACACGACGCTGCGGGCCCGGCACCTGACCCTTCTCCGCAAGCGCTTGCGCCTGGCCCCCGATCTCCCCCTCGACAACCTGATCGTCGAGGTGGCGGACCGCACCGGGCTGAGCCCGGAGACCGTGGCCCGCAGCGTGGCCGCCCCGGCCGCCGACGACCGACGGGAGCTGGTGGAGCTGGTGGCCGCCATCGATGCCGTCCAGGACGCCGTGGACCGCTCGGCCGACGACGCCCTCGGCCCGGCCGCGATCGCCACCCCCGACCCGGAGGTCGACCCGTCGACCCACCCCGGATCCGGCCCCGACGACCAGACCAGATCATCCGACCCCGGAGGAGTGCTGACGTGACCGACCCGTCCCCGCCCTGGCAGCCCGCCCCTTCACCACCCCCGCAACCGGAGGGACCGCTGGGCGACCCGGCGGCGCACGCCGCCTTCGCCGCCATCCGCGACGAGGTGGGCAAGGTGGTCGTTGGCCAGCAGGGCGTACTCACCGGAATGTTGTGCGCCCTCCTGGCCGAGGGGCACGTCCTGCTGGAGGGTGTGCCCGGGGTGGCCAAGACCCTCCTGGTGAAGGCCCTGGCCACGGCCCTGGACCTGGACACCACCCGGGTCCAGTTCACCCCCGATCTGATGCCGTCGGACGTGGTGGGTCAGATGGTGTTCGACCAGGGCACGTTCCGGTTCCGACAGGGACCGGTGTTCACCAACGTCCTCCTGGCCGACGAGATCAATCGGACGCCGCCCAAGACCCAGGCCTCCCTGCTCGAGGCGATGGAGGAGCACCAGGTCTCGATCGACGGAACACCTCGTGCTCTGCCCGAACCGTTCGTGGTCATCGCCACCCAGAACCCCATCGAGTACGAGGGCACCTACCCTCTCCCCGAGGCCCAGCTCGACCGGTTCCTGGTCAAGCTGGTGGTCGACTACCCGGCCGAGCACGAGGAGCTGGAGGTGCTCCGCCGTCATCACGCCGGGCTCGACCCCCACACCCCGGCGGCGTCCGGGGTCCGGCCCGTGGCCGACGGCGCCCTGGTGGCCGAGGCCCGGCGCCAGGTGTCGGCCATCACGGTGACCGAACCGGTCCTGGCCTACGTGGTGGCGCTGGTCCGGGCCACTCGCCAGTCGCCGTCGTTGTCGCTCGGGGTCTCGCCCCGGGGGGCGGCCGCCCTGTTGCGGGTGGCCAAGGCCTGGGCCTGGCTCAGCGGTCGGGCCTACGTCAGCCCCGACGAGGTCAAGGCCATGGCGGTGCCGACACTCCGCCACCGGGTCCTGGTCCGGCCCGAACTCGAGATCGAGGGCATCGACGCCGACCGGGTCCTGGCCGGGGTCATGGCCCAGGTCGCCACCCCGTGACCTGGCCCGTCCCGGCCCTCCGGTTGGCCCTGGTGGCCGCCGCGGCGTCGGTGGCGGTCTGGCTCCTGCCCGATCTGGGCCGGACCGACCTGCGCTGGTTCGGGCTCGACAATCGGCTCCTGGTGGTCAACGCCGTCCTGATGGCGGTGGCCGTGGCCGATGGTCTGGCCGCCCCGGGACCGGCCACCATGAGGGTGTCCCGGGTCCATCCCCGGGCCGTGACCCTGGATCACGAGGCCCCGCTGACCTGGGAGGTGACCCCGCCCGCCAACCGCCGACGGCTCGGTTCGTCGGCGCTCGTCGGGTTGGCCGACGAGTTGGCCCCGTCGTTGCGGGCCACGGCCCGCCGGGTCCGGGTCAGGGTCCCGCAACGGGGCCGAGTCTCAGCCACCGTGACCCTGCGCCCGTCGCGTCGCGGCCGGTTCCAACCGGGTGAGCTGGTGGTGCGGACCTCTGGTCCCCTCGGTCTGGTCCACAAGCAGCGGCGCCGGCACGAGCCGTCGACCCTCAAGGTGCTGCCGCCGTTCCGTTCGGCCAAGGAGGCGGAGTTGGCCGTTCGCCGGGCCCGGCTGCTGGAGGCCGGGCTGCGCTCGGCCCGGGGTCGGGGCGGGGGCACCGAGTTCGACAGCCTCCGGGAACTGACCCCCGACGACGAGACCCGCCGGATCGACTGGGCCGCCACCGCCCGTTCCCAGCGCCCCATCGTCCGCACCTATCGGGCCGAGCGGAACCAGACCGTGCTGTGCCTGCTCGATGCCGGGCGGACCATGGCGGGCCGGGTCGACGGCGTGCCCCGCCTGGAGTTCGCCATGGACGGGGCCATGCTCCTGGCCGAACTGGCCACCGGGCTCGGCGACCGGGTCGGGCTGGTGGCCTACGACCAGCAGGTCAACGCCGTCATCGAACCGTCCAACCGCCGCTCCCAGCGGGCCGAGATCAGCGAGCGCCTGTTCGACCTGGAGCCCGCCCTGGCCGAGTCCAACCACCATCGGGCCGTCACCCACGTCCTGGCCCGCTACCGGCGTCGCAGCCTGCTGGTGCTGATGACGGAGCTGGTGACCGAGGCGGTGGAGGAGTTCCTGATCCCGGCCCTGCCCCTGCTCGTCCGCACCCACCTGGTCGTGGTGGCCGCCGTGCGCGACCCCGACACCGCGGCGTGGGCCCATCGCACGTCACCCGATGCCGAGGGAGCCTTCCTGCGGGCCGCCGCCGTGTCGGCCTTGGCCGAGCGGGAGCGCGTGGCCGCCCGCCTTCGGGGCCTGGGCACCCTGGTGGTCGACGCCGAACCGGACCGCTTCGCCGCCGCCCTGGGCGACACCTACCTCGACGCCAAGGCCACGGGCCGGCTGTAGCCGGTTCGTGGCCCGGCGACTGGGCCGGCTGTAGCCGGTTCTAGCCGGTTCGTGGCCCGGCGACTGGCCCGGCTGCAGCCGCCCGGCTAGGGGGCTGTGCTGTGGTCGAGGGCGGCCAGGATGACGGGTTCGAGGTCGGGGGCCAGGATCCGGGCGGCGTCGTCGGTCAGATGATCCTCGTCCCGGTACACCAGGACGTCGCTGATGCGCAGCGGGCACCGGGCGTCGTCGCACAGGCGGGGGAGCGGGTCGAAGCGATGGGTCCCCTCGTACCGGTCGAGGATGGGCCCGTCGATCGCCCGCTGGCGATCGGCGAACACGGTGGCCCCGGCCCGGGACGGGGTGCAGGCGGCCTCGTCGTTGCGGCCCAGGCACTCGAGGGGGTCGTCGGCCAGGTACGGGGTGTCGTGGATCCAGGCCACGCCCACGCCGACCGCGGTGGTGTCGGCCACGAAGGCCTCGACCGCCCGGGCCCACCGGTCGTCGCCGATCTCGGTCAGGGCGGCCGCCGTCTGGCTGACCACCACCGCGTCGGGTTCGATGCCGGCTATCACCTCCGGCGTCCGGACCTGGGACTCGGTGCACTGGGCCGGTTGCGGGGCGAACCCGACCCCGGCGTCGACGGCGGCACAGGCCCCGACGACCCGGACCAGGACCCGGATCCCGTTGCGACGGCCGATGTCGTCCAGGGCCGGGACCCACTGCTCGGCGTGGGAGTCGCCCAGGACCAGCACGGTGCGGGCGCCGTCGGGGTCACCCCAGACGCAGTCGCCGACGATGGTGTCGACATCGCTGGTCTGACAGCCGGCGTCGAAGGCGTTGATGCCGTCCTCCCCCGCCGCCACCAGTTCCCGGAAGCGGGGCTGGTCGAGTCGGCGATCGGCCACCGCCCACACCCCGCCCGCCACGACCAGGGAGGCGGCGGCCAGGCTCAGGGCCAGCATCAGGTTGGGTGCCGACCGGACCGTGAGCCGGGGGTGGAAGCGGATCGGATCCTCGACCAGGCGATGGGTCAGTCCGGCCAACCCGAGGGCGGCGACGGCCAGGGCGACCCGGGCCGGGCCCGACAGGTCGCCTCCGGCAGAGAGCCGGGCGATCACCAGGACCGGCCAGTGCCACAGATACCAGCTGTAGGAGACCCGCCCCAGCCACTGGACCGGGGCCAGTCCCAGGGGGCGACCGACCAGGCTCCGGGGGCCGGGAGCGGCGGCCACCATCAGCAGCGTCCCGCCCACCGGGCCCACGGCGGCCCAGCCGGGGAAGGGGGTGGTGTAGCCGGTCGTGGCCAGCGACCAGGCCAGAACCAGGGCCCCGGCGGCGAACAGGGCCCCGGAGGCGACCGGGGACGGCCCCGGCGGCCCGCCGGCCCGACCGCGGGCGGCGGCCCGGGGCAGGAGGAGGGCCAGCAGACCTCCGGCGGCGAACTCCCAGGCTCGGGACAAGGGCGAGTAGTAGGCCCAGGTCGACCCGGCGTCGGTCAGACGGACCGAATGGACGAAGCTGGCGATGGCGATGAGGGCCAGGCCCGCCACCACGACGCGGCCCGAGCCCAGGCGTCGACCGAGGGCGCTGAGGCCGAGCACCACCAGCGGCCACACCAGGTAGAACTGCTCCTCGACCGCCAGCGACCAGTAGTGGATGAGCGGGTTGGCGCTGACGTCGCTGTTGAAGTAGTCGGCCGACTCGACGGCCAGGAACAGATTGGGGACGTAGGCCGCGGTGTAGAGGGCCATCTCGGCCACCGATCGCTGGGTCAGCGGCGACAGCAGAGCGGCGGCGGCGATCACGGTCGCCACCAGGGTCAGGGTCGCGGCCGGGAGCAGGCGACGGGCCCGGCGGGCCCAGAACCGCGCCACGTCGACGGTGGACGAGCGCTCGTACTCGGCCGTGAGGATGCCGGTGATGAGGAAGCCCGAGATCACGAAGAACACGTCGACGCCGATGTAGCCCCCGTCGAAGCCCGGCAAGCGGACGTGGTAGGCCACCACGAGCAGCACCGCCACCGCCCGCAGGCCGTCGATGTCGACCCGGTGGTTCGTGCTTCCGGGTGTCCCGCTGCCCGCGCCCTCGCTCACCGTCGGTCGACGCTACCAGCGGGAGCTCGCGCCGCCCTCCGCTCGCCGCGGTTGTCGCGTCGCCGGTCGTCGCCGGTCGTCGCCGTCGCCGGTCGTCGGACCCGGCGGTCAGATCCCCACGGCGACCCGCGACCCGGGCCCATCGAGATCGACCGAGGCCAGCCCGGTCGAGCCCGCGTCGGCCGCCCGTCGCCCGAACGACACCAGGTACGACACGAAGGCGGCCTCGACCGCCACCCCCACCGCCACCCGGGCCGGGGTCGGGAGCGGACTGGGGGTGATGAAGCCCTCGATGAGCCCGGCGGCGATGAACACCAGGACCAGGCCCAGGATCACCACCACCGATCGGCGGGCCTCCTCGGTGAAGGCCTGGCCCCGGGGCCGGTCTCCGGGGGAGACCAGGGACCAGCCGAGGGCCATACCGGCCGCCCCGGCCAGGACCACGGCCGACAACTCCAGCAGCCCGTGGGGCAGGATCAGCCCCCAGAACCGGGGTTGCTGATCGGCCACGATGAACAGGGCCCAGGCCACCCCGACGTTGGCCCCGTTGTAGGCCAGGATCAGCACCGCCCCGAGGCCGGCCAGGACCCCGGCGGCATAGGCCAGGAACGACACCCGGATGTTGTTGACGAGCACCGCGGTGGCGAACTCCGATGCCGGTTCGCTCGAGTAGTAGGCCTCGAACTGCTCGTCGACGTATGCCGCCCGCTCGGCCTCGGAGCCGACGAACGACAGCGCCTCCTCGGTCTCGGCCATCCAGATGCCCACGATGAGGAACGGGACCACCAGCGACAGGGCGGCGACGGCCACGTGACCCCGCAGGTGCCACACGGCGGCCGGGAACGACACGGCGAAAAACCGACGCAGACCGCCCAGGGGGCTGCCGGTCCGCCGATAGAGGGTGGCGTTGGCCTCGGCCACCACCGCGGTCAGCTCGGCCGTCAGACTCGGATCGCGGTAGTGGTGGCGGGCGAAGCTCAGCTGGGTCGAGGCCCGCTGGTAGAGCCGGACCATCTCCTCGATCTCGGCCGGCGTCATGCCCGACGGCCGAGAACGGGCGGCCGAGGACAGTTGCCGGAGGCGGTCCCAGTCGGGCCGGTTGACGGTGAGGTAGCGATCGAGATCCACCGAGGCTCTACGCTAGCGGGCATGACGGCGGTGGACGGATCGCAGGCCCGGGCCGACACGGCCCGAGGGCCCACCGCCGGGGACCCCACCTCGGCCCGGTCGCTCCACCACACCACCGTGGTCACCCCCGAGGGCGTGGTGCTGGAGTTCCGGGCCGCCGGGATCGGCTCCCGGACCCTGGCCATCGTGATCGACCTCATCGTCCAGTTCATCGCGGCGGTCGTGCTGTTGTTCGTCGTCGGGGCCGCCTCGTTCCTCATCGGCTCGACGGCGTCGGTGGTGGCGATCCTGGTCGGGTTGTTCCTGGTGTTCTACGGCTACCCCATCGGGATGGAGGCGGCCGGGGGCGGTCGGACGTTGGGCAAGCGGGCCCTCGGGCTGCGGGTGCTGACCATCGAGGGCGGACCGGTGGGGGTCCGCCACGCCACCATCCGGGCCCTGCTCGGGCTGTTCGACTACTGGCTGCCGGCCCCGGGCGGGCTGGTGGCCCTGGCCTTCGCCCTCACCACCACCAACAGCCAACGCCTGGGCGACCTCGCCGCCGGGACCATCGTCGTGCGCGAGGCCCGGGCCGCTTCGGAGTCGGTGCTGTTCGCGCCGGCGCCCGGGGCCGAAGGGTTCGGGCTCAACCTCGACGCCAGCCGACTCCAGCCCGCCCACTACGCCCTGGCCCGGGAGTTCCTGGTCCGGGCCCCCGATCTCCTGCCCGACGCCCGGGCCCAACTCAGCCTCCAGCTGGCCGACTCCCTGGCCGAGGCCACCGGGACGGTGAGGCCGCCCGAACTGCACCCCGAGTGGTTCGTGCAGTCGCTCCTGTTCGCCTACCAGCGGCGATCGGCCGCCCTCGACGCCGATTGGGGCCCGGCCCGTCGCCCGCCCTCCGGTCACCCGGTCGGATCGCCGCCTCCCGGGGGCCCGCCGATCGCGGCGCCCCCGGTCGGAGCCCGGCCGCCCGTCGACCTGGCCGGGCTGACACCGCCGTCGGGCCCGCCGGTGGGCGCTCCCGGCACCGGCGGTGACCTCGGCCGCTACCCGCCGCCCTCGGGTTCCCCGGTGCCCGGCAAGCCGCCACCGGGGGCCGGGAGCTAGCCGGTCACCGTCAACCCGGCCGTAGCCTGGAGAGATGGCCCACTACCTCGACAACGCCGCCACCACACCGGTCCGACCGGCCGCGGTCGAGGTCATGGTTCCGCTGCTGACCGAGGGCTACGGCAACCCGTCGGGAGCCCACCGGATGGCCCGGGCCGCCAACCATGTCCTGGACGACGCCCGGGACGGGGTGGCCGCCGCCCTGGGGGCCGAACCGGGGCAGATCGTGTTCACGGCCGGCGGGACCGAGGCCGACAACCTGGCCGTCCGAGGCGTGATCGACGCCGTCGGCGGCACCGCCGTCTGCTCGGCCATCGAGCATCACGCCGTGCTGGACCCCGTCCTCCACCTGGGAGGGGCCACGGTCGAGGTGGGGGCCGACGGTCGGGTCGATCTCGACGCCCTCGACGCCACCCTGACCCGGCTCGGGAGCGAGGGGCGCACCGTGTCGCTGGTGTCGGTGATGACGGCCAACAACGAGACCGGCATCGTCCAACCCGTGGCCGAGGTGGTCGACGTCGTCCGCCGCCGGGCCCCCGACGCCCTGGTCCACACCGACGCCGTCCAGGCCCTGTGCTGGGTCGACGTGGCCGACCTGGCCGCCGACGTCGACCTGATCTCGATCTCGGCCCACAAGTTCGGTGGCCCCAAGGGGGTGGGAGCCCTGGTGGTGCGCGACCGGGCCCGTCCGGCCCCCCTGTTCCTGGGCGGGGGTCAGGAGCGCGACCGTCGGGGCGGGACCCAGAACGTGGCCGGGATCGCCGCCATGGCCGCAGCCGCGGCCGAGACCGTGGCCGATCGTCCGACGGAGGTGCCCCGGGTGGCCGCCCTGCGGGATCGGCTGGTCGACGGGGTCACGGCCGCCGTCGACGGGGTCATCGAATCCGGGGTCACCGGCGGGCCCGGCACCACCGGCGATCGCCGCCACAAGACGGCCAACCTGGCCCACCTGTGTTTCGAGGGCATAGAGAGCGAAGCCCTGCTGTACCTCCTGGAGAAGGCCGACATCATGGCCTCGGCCGCGTCCTCGTGCGCCAGCGGGGCCATGGAGCCGAGCCACGTCCTGGCCGCCATGGGCGTCGACCGCACCCTGGCCCTGGGCTCGCTGCGCCTCTCGCTCGGGTTCGACACCACCGAGGCCGACATCGATGCCGCCCTGGCCGCCGTCCCGGCCGCCGTCGACCGCCTCCGGGCCCACCGCTGATGGCCGAGATCCTGGTGGCGATGTCGGGCGGGGTCGACTCGTCGGTGGCTGCCGCCCTCCTGCAACGTCAGGGCCACGACGTGGTCGGCGTGACCCTCAAGCTGTGGGGCGGGGAGAGCGACTCCGGCTGCTGTTCGGTGTCCGACGTCGACGACGCCCGCCGGGTGGCCCGCCGGCTCGGCATCGACCACCACGTGTTCAACTTCGGTGAGGACTTCGAGCGCCACGTCATCGACCCCTACGTGGCCGACCATTCGGCCGGGCGTACCCCCAATCCCTGCGTCGAGTGCAACCGGCACATCAAGTTCGACAAGCTCCTGCGTCGGGCCGACGCCCTGGGGTTCGAACTGCTGGCCACCGGGCACCACACCCGGTTGGTGACCGAGGACGACGGGGCCGGAGGTCGACGGCACCTGCTGGCCCGCGGCGCCGACCGGGCCAAGGACCAGTCCTACGTCCTGCACATGTTGGACCAGGGCCAGTTGCGCCGGCTGCGGTTCCCGGTCGGCGATCTGACCAAGGACGAGGTGCGGGCGGTGGCCACCGACCTCGACCTCGTCACCGCGGCCAAGCCCGACAGCCAGGATGTGTGCTTCATCCACTCCGATGGCGGTCGTCGGGCCTTTCTCGGCGACCGGATCCCGCTGGCCCCGGCCCGGCTGGTCGACACCGACGGCTCGGAAGTGGGGTCGGTGTCCTCGGTCGAGTTGGTGACGATCGGTCAGCGCCGGGGTCTCGACCTCGGCGGCGGGTCGGGGCGACGCTACGTGGTCGACATCGACCGCCGGGCCGGGGTGGTGACCGTGGGGCCCCGGGAGGATCTGCTGGCCGAGGTCCAGCCCGTGGTCGACCTGGCCTGGGCCGACCCCGCCCTCGGTCGGGTGGGGGCCGCCGGCCGGGGTCCGGTCGAGGTGCAGTGCTCGGCCCATGGCTCGACCCGGCCGGGACGACTCATCGGTCTCGACGAGGGGCGCCCCGCCATCGCCTGGGACCGACCCCAACCACGGGTGGCCGAAGGGCAGTCGGTGGTGATCTATCGGGGCGACGCCGTTCTCGGTGGGGCCCTGGCCGCCGCCACCGGCGGCCACGGCTCCTGACGGGCTCCGGGATGAGCCGCATCTCCACCGATGTCGAGGCGGCGGTGGCCGTCCTGGCCCGGGGCGGCCTGGTCGCCTTTCCGACCGAGACCGTCTACGGCCTGGGGGCCGACGCCTCGTCGTCGACCGCCGTGGGCCGCGTGTTCGCCGCCAAGGGACGCCCGGCCGGCCACCCCCTGATCGTGCACCTGGCCGGGGTCGAGCACGTCCCGGCCTGGGCCGATCTCGACGAGCCGACCGCGGCCCGGGTCCAGCGACTGGCCAAGGCGTTCTGGCCCGGGCCGCTGACCATGATCCTGCCCCGGACCGACCGGGTGGCACCCGAGGCCGTGGGGGGGCGGGCCACCGTCGGGCTCCGGGTCCCCGATCATCCGGTGGCGCTCGCCCTGCTCGCAGCGTTCGGGGGTGGGGTGGCCGGACCCTCGGCCAACCGGTTCGGGAAGGTGAGCCCGACGACGGCCGCCCACGTGCTCGACGACCTGGGCGACCGGGTCGATCTGGTGCTCGACGGCGGGCCGACCCGGGTCGGGGTGGAGTCGACCATCATCGAACTGGTGGGCCCGAAACCGACGCTGCTCCGCCCCGGCGGCGTCGACCTGGGAAGCCTGGCCCGGGCCTTGGGCGAGCCGGTCCTCGACGGCCGGACGGGTGAGTCCCGCGCCTCCGGCATGCTGCGATCGCACTACGCCCCCGACGCCGCGGTGGAACTGGTCGACCGGGAGGCGCTGGCGGCGCGCCTGGGCGCCCTCGACACGGCCGCCGCCACCGGTTCCTCGCCGCCCCTGGTCGGAGTCATCGCCCCGTTCCCGGTCGAGATCGAGCCGTCGTGGACCCTGCCCGCCGACGCCTCCGGGTACGCCGGCGGGTTGTACGCCGCCCTCCGTGCCGCCGACGCCGCCGGGGTGGAACGGCTGTTGGTGGTCCCGCCGGCCGACGGGGCCCTGCTCGACGCCGTCCTCGACCGCCTGGCCAAGGCCGCCGCCACCCGGCCCTGACCGGGGCCCGTAGGGCACGGCTCGGCTCTGAGGAGCATTCGGCAGAGGCCCTCCGCGGCCCGGGCGATGATGGCTGGTCCGGAACCGAGGGGGGATCGACATGGCCTGGTCGCCATCTCGGGCGAGGCCAGGGTCTCGGGGTCGGATGGAAGCTTCTCACGCTCGGATCGGCAAGCTGGGTCTGCGGCTCGGGGGCGGCCTCGCCCTACCCGTTCAGTCACCGACTCAGGCGCCAGGCCGACGGTCGGCTCAACGCCGGTGGTGGGGGCCACCTGGGAGCCGCCGGCGAACTGTCTCCCCGCCCTCGGCGTGGACGAGGCGCCACCGGCCTGAGCCCGATCGGGCCGGGGCCCCGGGGCCGTCCGGCCGGGGGGCGGGCCCCGTCAGCCGGTGGCGGAGCCGATGCGGATGGCCCGGATACGAGCCTCGCGCAGAACCGCACCGGGCAGCGACGGGGTGAACACCAGGCGCTCAGCCTCCTCGGTCACCACGTCACCGTCGATCCGACGGGCGAAGGGGACGGCCTCGTCGAGGGCCACGGAGAGGGCCAGGCCGCGGGCCCCGCCGCTCAGGTCGACGCCGCGGGCCACGTCCTCGACGGTGGCGGGGCCGAGCGACTCCACCACCGAGCGACGCAGGAGTATCGAGTCGACCGCAAGCACGTGATCGTGGATGACGAAACCGGCGGGGACGAACACCAACCACCGGCGGGCCAACTGGTGCACCACCCGCCACACGACCCAGCCGACCCCGGCGACGACCACCGCCAGCACCCCTGCGACCAGCCACCGTCCGTCGACGGCGGCCCACCACAGGGCGGTGGTGGCGGCGAACAGTACCAACCACGCCCCCGGGACCGGGCCCAGGAGGGCGAAGGCGGGAGGTCGGAGCGCCATCCGCCGCTCCGACCCGTAGGCCGATCCGTTGATCAGCTGGTCGCCGACCTGGGCCGAGAACACCACGACCGAGACCAGCACCCCGTAGGCGGCGGCGATCCCCAGTCGACCGGAGAAGCCGTCGACGACGCCGAGCACGACCGGCCACGCCACCAGTGCCGGTGAGGCCAGTCGCAGGGCGGTGAGACCGATCGGGCTCGGGACAAGGGTCGCCACCAGCCCGCCGAACCAGAGGACCCAGGCCGGTACCTCGACCACCAGCGGCCGTTCCAGGCCGTCGAGGGTGGCGTCGAGGGTCAGGCCCGCCACCACGGGGAGCAGCCCCCACACCACCCGCAGGACCCAGAGGCCGACCCGGCCGACGTCGAACGATCGCATCGGACCCAGTTTGCCCCCTCGGTAGCCTCGCTCCATGGCCGAAGCCGAGGATCAGGGAGGACCGGACGGGACGGAGGCCGGGGGGTCGACCGAGGCGGCGCGGGATCGGGCCGCCGAGTTGCGGACGATCATCGCCTACCACAACGAGCGGTATCACACCCTCGACGATCCCGAGATCCCCGACGCCGACTTCGATGCCCTGGTCGGTGAGCTGCGGACCCTGGAAGCGGCCCACCCCGAGCTGGTCGACGCCTCCTCACCGACTCAGCAGGTGGGTGGGGCGGTCTCGGCCACCTTCGCTCCGGTCACCCACGAACGGCCGATGATGAGCCTCGACAACGCCTTCGACCGGGCCGAACTCGACGCCTGGGCCGAGCGCCTGGTCAAGGGCCTGGACCTGGTGGACGATTCGCCCCTCCCGCCGCCGGCGACGGGCGATGTCGGCGGGGCGGAAGACGGCGTCGGGGACCTCGGGAGCGGCGAGGGCGGGGACGCGGCCACCGATCCGGCGGAAGGCGTCGCCCACGACGGGGACGCCGAGGGGGCCGCCGAGGGGGAGACGGCCTCGGTCGACGTGGGCTCGGTCGAGGTGGGGTACGTCTGCGAGCTCAAGATCGACGGGGTCGCCTGTTCCCTGCGCTACGAGCAGGGGGAGCTGGTCCTGGCCGCCACCCGGGGCAACGGTCGGGTGGGGGAGGACATCACGGCCAACGTGCGGGGCATCGACGTCATCCCCACCACCCTGGGCCCCGAGGCGCCCCCGGTGCTCGAGGTCCGGGGTGAGATCTACCTCCCCATCGGGACCTTCGAGGCCCTGAACGAGGCCCAGGAGGCGGCCGGGTTGGCCCGCTACGCCAACCCTCGCAACACCGCCGCCGGCAGTCTGCGCCAGAAGGACCCGGCGGTCACCGCCTCCCGGGGGCTGGCCTTCTGGGCCTACCAGCTGGGCCTGGTCGAGGGGGCGCCCGAACCCGAGGGCCACGGGGACGCCCTCGACTGGCTCGACCGACTCGGTCTGCCCGTCAATCCCGAGCGACGGCGGGTGGCCACCGTGGCCGAGGTGGCGGAGTTCGCCCAACACTGGCTCGAACACCGCCACGACCTCGACTACGAGATCGACGGCGCCGTGGTCAAGGTCGACCGGCTGGTCCGCCAGCGGGCCCTGGGCTCGACGGCCAAGGCCCCTCGATGGGCCATCGCCTACAAGTTCCCGCCCGAGGAGCGCACGACGAAGCTGCTCGACATCCAGGTCTCGATCGGCCGGACGGGCAAGGCCACGCCCTTCGCCGTTCTCGACCCGGTCTTCGTCGGCGGGTCGACGGTCCAGATGGCGACCCTCCACAACGAGGACCAGGTGGCCCTCAAGGACGTCCGGGTGGGCGACACCGTGGTCGTGCGCAAGGCGGGCGACGTCATTCCCGAGGTGCTGCGCCCGGTGCTGGCCGACCGGCCCCGGGGCCGCCGCAAGTGGAAGTTCCCCACCCACTGCCCGGCCTGTGCCACCGAGCTGGTCCGCCCCGAGGGTGAGGCCCACATCTTCTGCGTCAACCCCTCGTGTCCGGCCCAACGCCAGACCCGGATCGAGCACTTCGCCTCCCGGGGCGGGATGGACATCGAGGGCATGGGCGAGAGCCGGGTCGCCCTGTTCCTGGACCAGGACCTGATCGCCGACGTCGGTGACATCTACGCCATCGACTGGGACCGGGTGGCCGAGCTGGAGGGCTTCGGTCAGCTGTCGATCGACAACCTGAAGGCGGCGATCGAGGCGTCGAAGCGCCGACCGCTGGCCCGGCTTCTGGTCGGACTGGGTATCCGCCACCTCGGTCCGGCCGGGGCCGAGCTGCTGTCGTCGTCGTTCGCCGACATCGACGCCCTCGCCGTCGCCTCGGAGGAGACCATGGCCGCCATCGACGGGGTCGGCCCCACCATCGCCCGGAGCGTGGCCCAGTACTTCGCCACCGATGAGTCCCGGACCCTGATCGAGAAGTTCCGGGCCGCCGGAGTGAACCTGGAGGGGACGCCGGCCGAGGACGGGCCCCGGACCCTGGAGGGTATGACCATCGTGGTCACCGGGACCCTCGACGGCTTCAGCCGCGACGGAGCGGCCCAGGCCATCAAGAGCCGCGGGGGCAAGAATCCGGGCTCGGTGTCGAAGAAGACGACGGCGCTGGTCGCCGGGGCCGAGCCGGGGGCGTCGAAGCTGACCAAGGCCACCGACCTCGGGGTTCCCGTACTCGACGAGGCCGGGTTCGTCGCCCTGCTCGAGACCGGGGTCCTCCCGGGGGTTCCGGCCGGGGCCGAGGACGGCTGAGCGCGGAGACCCGGACGGGCGCGTCGCCGGCCGTCGGTCGCCGGCCCGTCCGCCGTCGGCTCGGACTCAGGCCAGGTCGAAGGCGAACTCCGACACCACGCAGGCCTCGGGGCCCTCGACCAGGCGGTAGACGCAGGCCTGGATGAGGTTGTCCCGGGCCCGGAGCACCGACCCGTTGGGGCAGTCCTCCTCGGGGCCGAAGGTGTAGTGGCCGAGCGACCGGGAGGCCGTGATCTCGTTGGTCGGGTTGCCCTCTGCGTCGAGCTTCACGTTCATCTCCTCGGGGGCGATGGAGATGCCGTTGATGGCCAGCGTGGCCCCGTAGCCCCCGATGAGATCGACCCCCACCGGCTCCCGGCACCCGGCCCCGGCCCCGGACTGGGGGAACCAGCCCTCGATGGGGTTGATCACCCCACCGCTCTCGGCCGGGGACAGGCTGGGGCCGGTGCCGTCGCCGGTCCCGGCGCCCACCACCGTGGGGCCGTCGGGAAGCCGTTCGCCCTGGTAGATGGCGCCGAGCACCAGAGCCGCACCGGCCAGGCCCACCAGGCCCAGCGTGATCAGTCGCTGTCGACGTCGGGACACCACGGTCGCCATTGTGCCAAAGAGGGGGTTCAGTCCGGAGCATCGAACCACTAGGCTCGATCTCAAACCGAATTCGGCGGACACGAGCGTAGATTGTCGTTCTTTGGCGACGGTTGTCGCCCGTGGATCATGGAGCACCTCGCAGGACCGCTGATGCCTGATTCCCCCGCCGCAACCCCCTCACCTCCTCCCGCCACCTCCGTCGCGCCCGATCGCGGGGCGGCCACCGGCCGTCTCGTCGCCGGCCGCTACCGATTGCGCGCCCTGATCCGGGCCGGGGCCTCGTTCGAGGTCTACCTGGCCGAGGATCGGAGCCGCGACCGCCACGTCGCCGTGACCTGTCTGGTCGAGTCGGTGGCGGGCGATGAGCACCTTCGGCACCGGTTGCTGGGCGGGATCCCGGCCGTGGCCGATCTGGACCACCCGAACCTGGTCGCCGTCGAGGACTGGGGTCAGGACCCCGACCCCTACCTGGTGACCGAGTTGCTCCTCGGCGGCTCGGTGGCCGATCTGCAACAGCGGGGCCATCTCCTGACCCCGTCGCAGGGCCTCCTTGTCGCCCTGTATGCCGCCCACGGGCTCGTCCACGCCCACGATCGGGGTCTGATCCACCGCGGATTGGAGCCGGCCAGCCTGGTCTTCGGGTCCGACGGTCGGGTCCGGGTGGCCGATCTGGGGGTGGCCCGAGCGGTGGCCGAGGCGGCTTGGGTCGAGCCGGCCGGAGTCTCGACCGAGCGGACCCGCTACGCCGCCCCCGAGCAGGCGGTGGGTGATCTCGTCGGCGACCGATCGGATGTCTACGCCCTGGCCTTGATCGTGATCGAGGCCGTGACCGGTCGGGTCCCGTTGCTGCGGGAGAGCGCCCTGGCCACCATGATCCTGCGCCAGGACCGCGACGTGGTCGCCGCCGACGAACTCGGGCCGCTGGGCCCGGTGCTGGCTCCGGCCGGCCGGGCCGATCCCGAGGCCCGTCCCTCGGCCGCCGAACTCGTCGAGGCGCTCAAGGCCGCGGCGCGGGAACTGCCCCGGCCCGATGACCTGCCCCTGGTCGTGCCCCCGGCGGCGGCGCTGGTCCCCGGGCTGGCCCCGGCGTCGGAGTCGGTCGCATCCGGAGCGACACCGGCCGAACCGTCCTCGACCTCCTCTTCGTCTTCGTCGTTCGACTTCGACGTCGGGGTCGGTGCCGTCGGCCCGGCACGCCGACCCTTCGGACCGGCTCGCGCCCGCCCTCGACGGGGACGGCATCGAGGTCGAGCCCGCTTTCGAGGCCGGATCCGGTCTCGAAGGCGAGCCCGGTCTCGGGGCCGAGGAGCCGGTGGTCTCCAGCGTGGGCGGCAACGGTCATCGTTCGCATCCCGTGACCCACTTCATCGACCTCGAGGCCGAGCCGCCGGGCGATGGCGACCCATCCCGCCCTGTCCCCGAGCGCGACCGGGCCCGGGGTGTCCCCGACCCCTTCGCACCGGCCGGCCACCGGGTGCGCCCCCGCCGGGCCGCCGGAGGAACCGGCCCCGATCTCGACCGCCCACCTGCCGGCTCTCGCACCTCCGATCGGGCCGACGCCGACGCTGATCAGGCCGATGCCGACGACCACGTCGACGACGCGCCCTCCGACTCGTGGTACCGGACCGGTGCGGCTCCGGCCCGCGTCTCGTCGGAGGATGGGGCGACGATGGGTCGGGACGCCGCTGGCGGCTCCGGCTCGCCGCTCGACCCGGCCGTCGATCTCGGCCCCGATCCGTATGCCGACCTAGGGCTCGACCCGAGCCACGAGGACGATTCCGGGCTGGAGCCCGAACCGGACCCCGAGCCCGGGCCCGAGGGCGACCACGGGTTCGCACCGATGGCGGGACGGTCCCCCCGGGCGGCCGCCGTCGACGACCGGCGATCGCAGCCGGTGGTCGATCTCCGTCGGCAGTCGGCCCGGAACCTGGCCGCACCCCCCGGCGGGGAGGTGGCGGCTCGACCCCTCACCCGCCCGAGCCCCACCCCGGTCGGGCCGGGGCGCCGAATCGATCGCTCAGGGGTGGGCGAGCCGATCGGTTTCCTGGACGACCCGGCACCACGCAGGGCCGACGTCGAGTCCGCCGGCCACCCGAGCGCCGGCCCCGACCGGCACCTCGACTTCCACTCCGACCTCCACTCCGATCTCCCTTCCGATCTCCACTCCGATCTCCCTTCCGGGTTCGATCGGGATACCGAGCTCGGCGTTGGTCCCGGCCGGACCGTCGACCATGACGGCACGTTCGGGAACTCCTACGGCTATGGCTCCGAGGGTTACCCCGAAGGCTCCTTCGAGAGTTCCCACGAGAGCCGTTCCGGCCAGCGGTACGACCGGTCCGTCCACCACGCCTACGACGACCGGTACGACGACTGGGACGACGATGCGCACGACGCTGCCTACGACGATGCGTACGACGCTGCCTACGACACGGCCCACGACGACCGGTACGACGACGCCCACGGCGCGGGCGGCGATCGCCGTGCCGGGGGCGACGAGTGGGACCGGGCCGGGTACCCGATCGATCACGGCCGACGGCGGGCGCCGATCACCAGGTTCGACCTGCCGCCGGTCGACGCACCGGCCGACGCCGACGCCCACCCCGACGTCCGGAACGAGAGCCGGGGCCGCTACGGCAACGTCGTCGCCCCGAGCCCGGCCGAACTGGCGGCGGCGAGCGGAGCGGCCGAGGCGGACGAGTTCCCGGTCGGTGACGGCTTCGACGTGCTGAAGATCGGGCGGGAGGTGGCGATCGACCCCGACACCCTCGATCCGGTGACCGCCCGTGAGCTGGGCACCCTCGACCTTCGGGCCGAGGCCGAGGTCGATCGCCACGCCCGTACCCACCCGACCCCGCCGGAGCCACCGGCCGGCCCCACCCCCCGGCAGCCGGCCTCACCCTTCGGCACCATGAGTCAGGCCGGTACCCCGGCCACCGTCGATCTCCGCAACGGGGCCGTGAACGAGGCGCCGCTCGACGAGGACTACGCCTACGGCTCCCCACCGGCCCACCAACCCCCTCCCCCCTCGACGTCCCCATCCACATCCACCTCCACATCCACTTCCGCCCCGGCCTCCGGCCCGGCCGACCTGGCCCGGCGATGGGCCGTGCCGGCCGCGGCCGCCCTGCTGGCGGTTCTGGCCCTGGGGGCGGCCCTGGCCGTTCTCGGCCGATCCGGTGGTGAGACCGAGGCCCTGGGGGCGGCGCCCGAGGAACCCACCACCGCCGTCGGCAGCTACCTCGGGCTGACCCTGCCCGAAGTGGAGGCCGAGGCCGACGTGAACGACTGGGTCCTCGAGGTGGTGGAGGAACGCCAGGACGGGACCTCGCCCGGCACCGTCACCCGCCAGTTCCCGGCGGCCGGGGAGAGCCTGGCGCCCGGGAGCACCCTGGTCGTCGAGGTCTCCCTCGGTCCCGAGCTACGGAGCGTGCCCCGGGTGGTGGGGCTCACCGTCGACGAGGCCGAGGCCGTATTGGATCGGGCCGAGCTGCGCCTGGGGGCGGTGACCGAGCGCAGCGACGACGAGGTCGAGCCGGGCCGGGTCCTGGCCGCCCGGGTCGAGGGGGCCGACGCCGCCGACCGGGTCGAGACCGGCACCGGGGTCGATCTGGTCATCAGCTCCGGCCCGTCGGCGGTGCCCATGCCGTCGTTCGTGGGCCTGACCCTCGACGCCGCGCTGGCCCAGGCCGACGACCTGGGCATGGTGGTCACCCGCGAGGAAGGCTTCTCCCGCATCTACGACGAAGGCTTCATCATCGACACCACCCCGCCAACGGGAGCCCTCGTCTCCGGCGGCGACGCCCTGGTCCTGGTCGTGTCCAAGGGGGCGTCCCCCATCGAGGTGCCCGACGTGATCGGTCTGAGCCCGGCCGAGGCGGCCGATGCCCTGGCCGCCGCCGGGTTCTCCGTCACCGACACCGACGGGCCGCCGAACCAACCGGTCGTCGCCACCGACCCCGCGGTCGGGACCTCACACGCCCCGGGGACCGAGGTCGTCATCACCACGTCGGCCGCCGACCCGGAACCGGAGCCGGAATCGGCACCGGGGGCGGCCGAGTCCGACGAGGGCTGAGACGAGGGCTGAGACAAGGGCTGAGACAGGGGCTGAGACGGGGGCTGGACGAGGTCGACGGGCCTCAGTCGTCGGCGGTGAAGGCCAGCATCTCCTCGTAGACGGCCACCGCCGCGGCCTCGTCCTGGGCCCGGACCTGGCTCGCCTGGAAGGCCATGAGCTGGCTGGCGTCACCGTCGACCAGGATCCGGCCCTGGAGGAAGGCCTGCATCACCACCTGTTGGTCACGGTCGACGAAGGCGGCCCGGGCCACCTGGTAGTCGACGGTGAGGGTCAGGTCGGCCTCGTCGAGATGCCCTTCCTCGATGATGGCCTGCCCGTCGGTGGTGTCGATATGGCCGTCGAGGTTGCCGTCCCGATGGGGGATGTCGGTGACCACCACGTTGAGCTTCACCGGCACCGGCGCCGCCGGCACGTCGTCGGCATGCCGGGCCCGGAGGTCCCGGGCGGCCTCGATCCACTGGTCGGACAGGAACGGGTAGGCGGTCACGCCGATCACCGTACTGGGGCCGCCGCCCGGGGGGTGGCACCGGAAGGCACCGGCTGGGACCACCGGCCCGGCCTGCACTACCGTCTGGGAGTCATGGCCGATGGCGACCAGACCGAGCCCAAGCTGACCGGCCGGGCCCTTCGGCTGGCCACCCGGGAGCGGAACCCTCTGTGGAAGAACGCTCCCCTGAAGATCGACATGGACATCTGCATCAACTGCGATGCCTGTTTCCGGGCCTGCCCCCGGCAGTTCGGGGCCATCTTCAACCACGACATCGACGTGATCATCATCCCCGAGCTGTGCTCGGGCTGCGACAAGTGCATCGACCCCTGCCCGGTCGACTGCATCCACCCCGATCCCGACTGGACGCCGGCTCCCGACGAGTGGTGGGCCGAGCCCGAGACCAACGACCCCTACAGCAACTGACCGTCGACGCCGATGCAGAGAGGGTGACGGACGGCGAGGGTCAAGCGAACGCGTCCCGTGCGGAGCGGGGGGCGGGGTTGGTCGAGTACGCCCTGCTCGTGGCTCTGCTGACGCTGGTCGCCCTGGGGGCCGTCGAGGTCTTCGGCACCAGCGTGGTCGGCCTGCTCGACCGCAGTGGCTCGAGCCTGGTCCAAGCCGGGAACTGAGCCCACCGGTCGGCCCCGAACCCGGCCGATTCTCGGGGCCGGGCCCCGCCCCGGGCCCGTAGAGTGCAACGGGTGGAATCGGACGAAACAGCACCGCTGGAGCGGGACGACGTGGCCAAAGTGGCCGAGTTGGCTCTGCTCGAACTGACCGACGACGACCTCGACCGCTTCACCGGGCAGCTGGGCGCGGTCCTGGAGCGGGCGAGGGAGTTGGCCGCCTTCGACATCGCCGACGTTCCGCCCACGTTCCATCCCTACCCGCTGGTCAACGTGTTCCGGGGCGACGAGCCGTCGGCGCTGACCCCCGAGCAACGGGACGAGACCCTCGACGCCGCACCGGAGGCCGAGCACGGCCGGTTCCGGGTACCGCCGGCCCTGGGGGAGGAGCCGTGAGCAACCCGCTGATCCCCGACGCCCCCGACACCGCGGCCGGCATCGCCGCCGCCGTCCGGTCGGGCGACCGGTCGGCCGAGGAGATCTTCCGGGCCCACCGCGACCGGGCGCTGGCCCACGACGGCGAACTCCACGTCTTCAACACCCTCCTCGACGAGGAGGGTCTGGCCACCGCCCGGGCCGTCGACGCCCGGGTGGCAGCGGGTGAGGACCCCGGGCCCCTGGCCGGGGTCCCGGTGGCCCTCAAGGACAACCTGTGCACCCGGGGCGTCGCCACCACCTGCTCGTCCCGCATCCTGGAGGACTGGGCGCCCCCCTACGACGCCACCGTGGTCGAGCGACTCCGGGCTGCTGGTGCCGTGGTCATCGGCAAGACCAACCTCGACGAGTTCGCCATGGGCTCCTCGACCGAGAACTCGGCTTTCGGACCCACCCGCAACCCCCACGATCCGAGCCGCGTCCCCGGCGGGTCGTCCGGAGGGTCGTCGGCCGCGGTCGCCGCCGGGTTCGCCCCCCTGGCCCTGGGCTCCGACACCGGTGGCTCCATCCGTCAGCCCGCCGCCCTGTGCGGTGTCGTCGGGGTCAAGCCCACCTACGGCCGGGTCAGCCGCTACGGCCTGATCGCCTTCGCCAGCTCTCTCGACCAGATCGGCCCCTTCTCCCACACGGTGACCGACGCCGCCCTGGCCCTGTCGGTCATCGGCGGCCACGACGGCGCCGACTCGACCTCGGTCCACGAGCCCTTCCCCGCCGTGCTCGATCACCTGGAGGACGGGATCGACGGACTGCGGGTCGGCGTCATCAGCGAACTGTCGGGCGAGAGCAGCCTGGAAGGCTTCGAACCCCAGGTCCTGGCCCGGACCACGGCCGCCGCCGATGCCCTGGCCGCCGCCGGAGCCAAGGTCGAGTCGGTCTCGGTGCCCTCGACCGTGGCCGGTCTGTCGGCCTACTACATGATCGCGCCGGCCGAGGCCTCCTCGAACCTGGCCCGCTACGACGGGGTCCGCTACGGGCTCCGGCGGGACGGCGTCAACACCAAGGCCATGATGGCGGCCTCCCGCACCGCCGGCTTCGGTGAGGAGGTCAAGCGGCGCATCATGCTCGGCACCTACGCCCTGTCGGCCGGCTACTGGGACGCCTTCTACGGCCGGGCCCAGCGGGTCCGGACCGTCATGATCCGCGAGTTCGAGCAGGTCTACGAGAACTTCGACCTGCTGCTGTCGCCCACCTCGCCCTGCGTGGCCTTCCCCATCGGGGCCAAGTCCGACCCGATGACGATGTACCTGAACGACGTCTGCACCATCCCGTCCAACCTCACCGGCCAACCGGCGATCTCGGTACCGTTCGGAACCGACGACGCCGGACTGCCCATCGGCATGCAGATCCTGGCTCCCCTCGGGGCCGAGATCGACCTGTTCCGGGCGGCCCGGGCCCTGGAGGAGGCGGCCCCCCGACCGGGAGCGAACGCATGACCGCCACCGACCCCACCATCGACGACTACGACCCCGCCACCGTCGGCCTGTCCCACCACGACGCCGACGGCCAGGTGCTGCCCCCGGACTGGGAGATCGTGGTCGGCCTCGAGGTCCACGCCGAACTGGCGACCGAGACCAAGATGTTCTCCCCCGCCCCCAATCACTTTGGGGGCGAGCCCAACACCAATGTCCACCCGGTGTGCCTGGGTCTGCCCGGCACCCTGCCGGTGGTCAACGGCAAGGCGGTCGAACTGTCGGCCAAGATCGGCCTGGCCCTGAACTGCACCGTCCAGCGTTGCATCTTCGCCCGGAAGAACTACTTCTACCCGGACATGCCCAAGGACTACCAGATCAGCCAGTACGAGGAGCCGCTGAACGTGGACGGCCACCTGGCCCTCCCCTCGGGCTCCACGGTGCGCATCGAGCGGGCCCACATGGAGGAGGACACCGGCAAGTCGACCCACATCGGCACCTCGGGCCGGATCCACGACGCCGGCTACTCGCTGGTCGACTACAACCGGGCCGGCGTCCCCCTGATCGAGATCGTGTCCCATCCCGACATCCGCGGCCCCGAGCAGGCCAAGGAGTACGTGGAGGAGCTGCGCGCCATCCTCGTGGCCATCGGGGCCACCGACGGCAAGATGGAGGAGGGCTCGCTCCGGGTCGACGCCAACGTGTCGATCCGACCGGCGGGCTCCACCGAGTTGCGGACCCGGTGCGAGGTCAAGAACGTGAACTCGCTGCGTTCGCTGGGGCGGGCCATCGCCCACGAGGCGAAACGTCACCTGGCCCTGTACGAGAAGGGCGAGCGGCCTCAGCAGGAGACCCGTCACTGGGACGAGGAAGGCGGCCGCACCCACCCCGGCCGGTCAAAGGAGGAGGCCGAGGACTACCGGTACTTCCCCGATCCCGACCTCGTGCCCATCGACCCGTCGCCCGAATGGATCGAGGAGCTGCGGGCTTCGCTCCCGGCCCTGCCCCAGCAACGTCGGGCCGCCCTGGCCGCCGCCGGGGCCTCGCCCGAGGCGGCCCAACTGGCCGTCGATCGCGGCCTCGATGGCCTGGCGGTGACCGCGGTGGAGGCCGGGGCCGACGCCGACCGGGTCTTCACCCACGTGGTCAACAACCTGGCCGTCGACGGGGCCGAGAACCTCGATCCCGGCCACTTCGCCGAGCTGGTCAGGCTCGAGGCCGATGGGGCGCTGTCGGCCACCCAGGCCAAGCAGGTCCTGGCCGACATGGTCGAGACCGGACGCCCACCGGCCGATATCGCGGCCGAGAAGGGCTTCGAGGCCATGGACAGCTCCGAGCTGGAGTCGCTCCTCGACGGGATCATCGCCGACCACCCCGACGAGTGGCAGCGGTTCTGCGACGGCGAGAACAAGCTCCAGGGCGTTTTCGTCGGCCAGATCATGAAAGCCGACGGGAAGGTGGTCAATCGGTTGTTGATGGCGCGCAAGCCTGTGGGGTCGTCGGCCGCCGACGGGAAGGTGGTCAATCGGTTGTTGATGGCGCGCAAGGGTGGGGGTTCGTAGCTGTGGGGTCGTCGGCCGCCGACGGGAAGGTGGTCAATCGGTTGTTGATGGCGCGCAAGGGTGGGGGTTCGTAGCTGTGGGGTCGTCGGCCGCCGACGGGTAGCGGTCGAGGAGTTGGTGGAGGAGGAGGGCCAGGGCCCGGAGCAGGGTCTCCGGGTCGGCGTCGGGCCCCACCACCACCGAGCAGGAGTCGCCGTCCGATCGCGACCCGTCGGTGCCGGGCGTGGGGTCCGGGTCCGACCCGGGGGCGACCGGGCACTGGGCCTCGACCCCCACCACCTCCGGCAGCTGCTGAACCTGCTGAACGGACAGCGTCATGGGAGCCCGGCCCCGGGACGCCAGGCATGCCGCCACCGCATCGTCGGGGATCCTGGTCCGCCGACCCTGATCGGTCACCGACCAGGTCCGGCCGCCGTCGTCGACGAGCACCGAACCGGGAGCCGGGTCGATCAGCCCGGCCGTCTCGACGATCCAGCGCCGGTGGTCGGTGTCGTCGGTCGAAGCCCCGACGGTGGCTCCCAGGCCCACCCGTTCGGCCTCGGTCACACTGTTGAGCACCAGATACTGGACCCAGGACCCCCGTTCCCGGACCACGATCGGGGCGCCACTGTCGCCGGGTCGGATGTCGACGCCGTCCCGGCGGGGGTGGAGGCAGGCCACGAAGGGCGAACCCTGGGCCGACGTCAGACAGTCGTCACCGAAGTAGGCCCCGGACGGCGTCCGCCGCAGCACCGTCGAGTGAGGCCCGTCGGCCGACGTCGCCCCGTAGCCCAGGATCACGGGCTCGATCAGGACCGGCGGGACCGATCGGGCCAGGGGCACGACCCGGTAGTGGGAAGGGACGGGCTCGATGCGGATCACGGCCAGATCGTGGGGGGCCAGGCGGGGCGACCACACGTAGCCGGGATGCAGGTGACTGGCGCCCACCCTGCGGGCCACGCCCCGGCTCAGGTCGCCGAGGTCGGGGCGGCCCACCAGCACCGCGAGCTCGTGGTCCGGGGTCCGCTCGCCGTCATCGTCGAAGAGGCAGTGGGCGGCGGTGAGGACGGCGTCGGCGGCGATGAGCGAACCCGAGCAGGCTCCGCCCCGGCCCTCACCGTCGGCCGACCGGACGAACACGGCCCAGTCCGGCGCGTCGTCGAACGGGACCTCCTCGCCGCCCTCTACGGCGGCGGCCGGGGTGTCGGTGATGATGGACAGGGACGCCCACACCGACACCGCCAGACCGAGGGTCGCGAGCAGCGCCACCAGCCCGCGCCCCGGTCGCGACCCCGCCCGGGGCGCCGACGGCAGTCGGCGACGGAGGCGGGACCGGATCGAGGCGGGACGCATGGTCCGCCCGTCGGCCCGAGGGGGCGGCGCGGGATGGGTCGCCGGGCCCGGCGGCGTCGACGGGCTCGGTGGGAAGCGGTAGAACGGGAACCATGATCGGCTCCCAGTGGCGAGAACGGCGTGATGATCCCGACGTGGCGGCCCTCCGTGACCGCCTGTGGGCCACGGCCGGGATCCGGGGCCTCGAGGTGCTGGAGCCGGACGAGGTGGAGCGGGCCACCCGCATCCTCCATCGTGACGGGTTCGTCGTGGTCGCCGGGGTACTCGACCCCGGCGAGTTGGCGACGCTGCGGGCCGGGTGCGAGGAGGTCGTGGCCGAGATCGTGGCCCTCGATCCCGACCGCACGGGCAACCGGGGATCGCACCGGTACTCCTTCGGCGCGTCGAGCATCACCCGGAGCATGCTCCACCGGCCCGAGTGGCGGATGCTGGTCGACCACCCCCGGATCACCCCGATCATCACCGCCGTGTTCGGGTCCGACGACTACAGCCTCCGCTCGGCCGGCGGCGACTTCTGCCTACCCGGCGCCGTCGAGTACCAGCCGCTCCACAGCGACATGGGCGACTTCGTCGACCCCGAACGCACCCCCCACAGCGCCTTCTCCGATCCGAGGGGTTTTCTCACCACCCGCGACCTTCCGCTGCCCTACGTGTGCGTGAACGTGCTCGTCGTCGACAGCACCCCGGTCAACGGCCCCACCCGACAGATACCGGGAAGCCAGCACTCCCGGGCCCCCATCCCGACCCCGGAGGAGGAGCCCGAGTGGATGCGGCTGAGCACGGTGTGTCCCGCTCCGGCCGGGTCGATCATGATCCGCGACGTACGGGCCTGGCACGGGGGAACCCCGAACGTCTCCGACGAGCTCCGCTGCATCCCCAACGTCGAGTTCTACGCCCCGTGGTTCCGGGAACCGACCCGGCCCGGCATCTCCCGGACCGACCACCTCGCCCTCTCCGAGCACGGCCGTCGGGTGACCCGCTTCCACGTCCTCGACTCCGGCCTCGAACTCGACACCGGGTACCGCATCGGACCGACGCCCGGGCTTCGCCGCGCCGACCGCCGCCGCTGACGCCGGAACCGGAACCGGGCCCGGGCCCGTCAGCCCTGCGGCCGGGGCTCCTTGGGCAGGCCGAGCACCCGCTCGCCGATGATGTTTCGCTGGACCTGGGTCGTACCGCCGCCGAACCAGCTGCCGGGGGCGGCGTTCAAGGTGTCGGTGGTGGGCGTGGCCAACATGCCGTCCGGTCCCTCGACCTCGACCGCCAGGTTGGCCAGGTCGTAGCGGTAGTCGGCCAGGGCCAGCTTGCCCAGCGACGACTGGGGTCCTTCCCGGTCGCCCTGGTGGGCCATGGCCAGGAAGGCCCGGCCCCGGGTCCACAGCCCGGCCAGCCGGTGCCGGTCGAGCGGGTCGAGCCCGGCCGCGGTGCCGTGCTCGACGGCCAGATCGATGCGCCGTTCGAGGGCCCGGGCCGCCGCCGTGCCGTGCCCCCGCTCACTGGCCAGGACCGACATGGCCACCGTCCACCCCTGACCCCGGCCACCCAGGAGTGCGTCGGCCGGGAGCCGAACGTCGGTCAGGAACACCTCGGCGAACTCGGCCGTGCCCGCCATGTTGCGCAGGGGGCGGGCTTCGACCCCGGGTGTGGTCATGTCGAGGACGAAGAACGAGATGCCCTGGTGCTTGGGTGCATCGGGCTCGGTCCGGGCCATGAGGATGGCCCAGTCGGAGCGGGTGCCGGTCGAGGTCCACACCTTCTGACCGTTGACCACCCACTCGTCGCCGTCGAGTTCGGCCCTGGTGGTGAGGCCGGCCAGATCCGACCCCGCACCGGGTTCGGAGAACAGCTGGCACCACACCCGCTCACCGGTCACCGTGGGCGGGAGGTGGCGTCGTTGCTGGTCGGGGTCCCCGTACCGGCGGAGGGCGCCGGCGGCCAGGACCAGGCCGACCATGTTGAGGATGGCGGGGACGCCGGCCGCCTGACAGGCCTCGGCGAAGGCCTGATGGTGGGCGTCGCTCAGGCCCCGGCCCCCGTGTTCGTGGGCCCAGTTGATCCCGGCGTACCCGGCATCGAACAGCTGACGCTGCCAGGCCCGAGCCCGATCCAGGTACTCCAGTGGGACGATGGCGCCGTAGTCGGGTGGGGCGTGGTCCCGGTTGGCCGCGATCCAGGCCTCGGCCTGGCGGCGGTAGACCTCGACGTCGGTACTCATGAGTTGCTCCCATCGCTGGCCCGACCGGGGGCGATCGACCGCCCGCTGCCTGGAGGGTAGAGCGTGGCCTCGGGCCAGGTGAAGCCCCGGGGCCGGGCAGCGCCTCCGCCCCGTCGCCCCGCCGCCGTCGTTCGTGTTCGCCGTCGCCGTCAGGGGTCGGAGCGGCCGAGGACGAGCCATCGATCGCTCCGCCACCGCCACCACAGGGTGACGGCCCGCAGGGTCATGAACGCTCCCAGGGCCAACCACAGGGCGGTCAACGACGGGGCCCAGACCAGGACGGCCACGGCCAGCCCACCGAACACGAGGGCGACGGCGGCCATGGCCCGACCCAGGTAGCGGAGGTCGCCGGCCCCGATGAGGATGCCGTCGAGGGCGAACACGTAGCCGTTGACAGGCTCGAAGACGGCCACCCAGATCAGAACCCCGGCGATGGCGGCGACCACGGCCTCGTCGGTGGAGAACAACCGGGCGATGGGCCAGCGGGCCAGCCCGATGACCACCACGGCGGCCACGCCGACCCCGACGTCCAGTTCGATCATGCGCCGGGCCGCGGCCCGGGCCCGGACGGCATCGCCCGCCCCAAGCCACCGGCCGGTCAGGGCCTGGCCGGCGATGGCGACGGCGTCGAGGGCCAGGGCCAGGGTCGACCACACCTGCAGACCGACCTGATGGGCGGCCAGGTCGACCTCGCCGATTCGGGCCGCCACCGCCGTGGCCAGGGTGAACGAGCCCCGCAGGGCCAGCGTTCGCAGCATCAGGGGCCGGCCGGCGCCGAGCAGGGCCCAAAGGGCACCGGTGGCCGGGACGAGGGGCACGCCGAGCCCTCGGGCCCAAGCCACGGCCCGCCACACGAACACCGACGCCGCGCCGAGTTGGGCGATCACGGTGGCCAGGGCGGAGGCCCCGATCCCGAACCCGAACCCGAAGACGAGAACGACCTCGATCACCAGGTTGGCTACGGCCGAGGCCACGGCCACGACAAGTGGGGTTCGGGTGTCCTGGCGGCCGTGGAAGCTGCCGGCCCCGGCCAGGGTCACCAGCAGGGCCGGCAGCCCCAGGGCGCTGACCTGGAGGTAGGTGCGGCCGTGTCCCAGGGCCTCGCCGGCGCCTCCCAGGGCCCGCAGCAGCGGCGTGGCCCCGAGCCAGGCCACCAGGGCGAAGCCGATGCCGAGGATCAGGGCCAGCCACAGGTTCTGGATCGACACCCGGGCCGCCTCCCGCTCGTCGCCGACGCCGAGTAGCCGGGCCACGGTGGCCGTCGTCCCGTAGGCCAGGAAGATCATCAGCCCGTGCACGGTGAGCAGGACCGTCGAGGCCAGAGCGAGGCCGGCCAACTGGGGGGTGCCCAGGCGTCCGACGATGGCGGTGTCGGCCAGGACGTAGAGCGGCTCCGCCACCAGCGTCCCCAGGGCGGGGATGGCCAGTCGGGCGATGTCGCCGTCGTAGGGGGACCGGAGGCGGGGACGCAAGCTCACCGGGTTAGCACGACCCGGCCCCCGGGGCGAGCCCTTCCGGGCCGTGTCGGCGGCCTCAGGCCACGTTCGACCGGTCGAGGCGCCAGCTGGTGAGGAGCAGGGCGACCACGGCCACGATGGCGGGGACCAGCAGACCGGCCGTCATCCCCCGCTCGGCCTGGGCCAGCTCGAAGTCGGTCAGCCGGGCCAGCACACTCGACGGGTAGGTGCCGATCGAGAGCCGGGCCGCCCCGGCCCCGGCCCGGGCCACGAAGCCCTCCCAGATGAAGATGTAGGTCAGGCCCCAGAGCAGGGCGTGGCGGGACAGCAACCCGAGCAGGGTGAAGATGCCGCCGTAGGCCGTGAGGGCCAGCACCGCGGCCAGGGCGGTGGCCAGCGTGGTGTCGGCGTCGAAGCCGGATCCCAGCGCTCCGGTGGCCACGACCGGGGCCACGGCCAGGGGCAGGCCCACGGTGAAGGCGGCGGCCCAGGCGGCCACGGCCAACTGCCACCGGGGGTTGGGCCGCATCCACAGGTAGACCAGGGTCTCGTCCTCGACCAGGTTGCCCAGGGTCGAGCTGGCCAGCACCAGAGCCAGGATGGGAATGGCCAGGCCGAGCCCGAACAACCACACGAAGTTGACGGTGGCCTCGATGGCGTCGGTGTCGAGGTTGCGGTCGATGAAGAAGGCGATCACGATCGACAGCCCACCCAGGGCGGCGGCCAACAGGAGGCGACCCCGGGTCACCTGTTCCCGCAGGAACAGCCGGTACAGGGCGCCGACGGCGCCGAGGGCGCCCGGGGACGGGCGGGAGGGACCCGAGGTCGGGATCCCGGCGGTCGGGGGCAGGTCGGGCATCGTCGTCATCGGTTCCCCACCAGGTAGCGGAAGACGCTCTCGAGGTCGTCGTCGAGCGGAGTCACCTCGCCCAGCCGGGCGCCGTTCTCCCGGCAGGCCCAGGCGACCTGACGGCGGAAGGTCCGCACGTCCTCGGTGGTGACCTCGAGCTGGCCGTCGCCGACGGTGCAGCCGCTGATCGAGCCGTGGGCCAGGAGCGAGGCCCCCACCAGTTCCGGGCGGTCGCAGTGGATCCGAATCCGGAGCGGCTGGTTGTCCATGAGGCCCCGGATGGCATGGAAATCGCCCTGGGCCGCTAGCCGGCCCTGGGCCAGGACCACCACGTGGGAGCCGAACCGTTCGACCTCGTCCAGTACATGGGACGAGACCAGCACCGTGCGGCCGGCATCCCCCAACCGCTGGAACAGCTCGATCATGTGCCGCCGCTGACGAGGGTCGAGACCGTTCAGGGGCTCGTCGAGCATGACCACGGTCGGATCGTGAACCAGGGCCTGGGCGATCTTGACCCGCTGGCGCATGCCCTTGGAGAAGGTGCCGAGCGGCCGGGAGATGTCGGGATCGAGTTCCACCAGGTCGAGGGCGGCCCGGGCCCGGTCGACCGGGTCGGGCATGCCCGAGAGGGTCCCGGCCAGGGTCACCATGGACAGGGCCAGCTCCCGCTCGAAGATGCCGTCCTGCTGGGGGACCACCCCGATCCGGCCCCGGGCCTCCCGGTCGGTCCGGGGATTGCCCCCGGCCACCCACACCGAACCGCTCGAGGGTGCGGCCAGGCCGCAGATGAGCCGGATCAGGGTCGACTTGCCGGCCCCGTTGGGGCCCAACAGGGCGGTGACGCCGGGTTGGACGGCGAAGGTCACGTCCGACACCGCGACCAGCGTCCCGAACGACTTGGACACGTTGTCGACCACGACGGTGGCGTCGGCCGGTGGCCAGACCGGCGGTGGGGGAGGGGCGAACCCGGCCGCGGTGGGGGCGGGGGCGCCGACCGGAGCCGGGGCCGGTGGGGTCAGGTGATCGGTCATCGGCGCACCAGCAGTCGGCGGTAGCGGTACCAGACCCAGCCCAGGCAGGCCACCATCCACCCCAGCCAGGCCAGGTAGACGGTCCAGATCGGGTTCTCGGAGCGGGGCCACACGTTCGATTCGTCGTGGAGGTCGAAGATGACGGCCTGGGGCAGGACCAGGAGGTCGAACAGCCGCAGGTGGGCGGTGAGCCCGATGCCGTCGACCATGGTCGCGGTGACGATGGTCGATCCGGGGATGATGGCGAGCACGGCGGCGCTGGCGATCATGGTCCGGTCGGTGGTGGCGGCCACCGCCAGTGAGACGGCCATGAAGAGCAGGCCGAGGACCATGGACGACGCCAGGATGCGCATGAAGACCCGGATCCACTCGATGAACCCGTCGGGGCCCAGGCTCTGGAGGCTGAGGGAGACCAGCAGCAGCAGCGGTGGGCCCAGGGTGACCAGCAGCAGCAGCAGGAACACGGCGACGGCCTTGCCCACCAGGTACAGCGGTCGGTTGAGGGCGGCGGCGAGGTAGACGCCGAGGAGGCCGGTGCGACGATCCGAGCACAGGAGCTGGGGGCCGACCAGCCCGGCGAAGAGGTAGATGGCGGCGGTGACGAAGCCGTAGTACTCGGCGTAGGTCGGGAGGAAGTCCGATGGATCGATGGGGAACAGGGCGACGGCCCCGACGATGGCGGCCGCCGGCAGGTAGGCGATGACGATGATGAAGAAGGGCAGGACCTTGAACCGGGCCGAACGGCCGAGCCCGAGGGCGTGGCGGATGCTGTGGCGGATGAGCGACGTGACCGACCCCACCACGCCGGTGCGCTCGCCCTCGTAGCGGCGGTAGCCGCGGCTGTAGATCCGGGCGCCGTCACCGTCGCCGTGGCCCGGCTCGGTTGGTGGGGCCCACGGGCCGTCGGCCACGGTGCCGACGGGCGGTGCGATCGGGGGTGGAACGGGTTCGGTCATCCCAGCTGCTCCAGGAACACGTCTTCCAGACTGAGGCGGCGGCGACTGAGGCGGACGATACCGACCCCGGTCTCGGCGCAGGCGTCGCGGACCCCGTCGAACACGTGGTCCTCGTCGCCGTCGACCGTGACCCGTCGGCCGTCGGCCGTGTTGCCCAACCCTCGGGCGTCGAGGCTGGCGGTCAGGGCCCGGATCTCGTCGGGGGCGGCGTCGAGCTCGACGATGACCCCGGTCTCGCCCACACCCCGCAGCTGATCCAGGGTCCCGGAGGCGAGGGTCCGGCCATCACCCACGATCACGGCGCTGTCGCAGATCCGCTCGACCTCGTCGAGCAGATGCGACGACAGCAGCACGTTGATCCCGAACTGGGTGGAGATCTCCGAGATCAGGTCGAGCATGGCGTCGCGCTGAACCGGGTCGAGGCCGTCGGTCGGTTCGTCGAGCAGGATCATGCGAGGGTCGTGGGCGATGGCCTGGGCCAGCTTGACCCGCTGGCGTTGCCCGGTGCTCATCGTCCCCATGGGCCGGAACCGCTCCTCGCCGAGGCCAACCAGCCACAGGGCGTCGCTGGCCCGGGTGGTGGCCTCGGTCCGCGGCAGCCCGTGCAGCTCGGCCACGTGGCGGACGAACTCGTCGGCCCGGAGGTCGGGGGGCAGGGTGTGATGCTCGGGGGCGTAGCCGGTGAGCATGCGTACGTCGGTGCCGGCCGTCCACGGGTCGATGCCGTAGACGGTGAGCGCTCCGCCGTCGATGGGGTGCAGGCCCAGGATCATGCCCAGCAACGTGGTCTTGCCCGCGCCGTTGGCGCCGAGGAGGCCGGTGACGCCCTCGGTGATGTCGAAGTCGATCTGATGGAGGACCTGCACGTCGCCGTAGCGCTTCTGCACGCCTCGGGCCGAGACGAGGGTCGATGGGGCAGCCACGTTGGTTCCTTGTCCGATCAGGCTCCCCTCCTTTCAGCCCGCCCAGGGATTGGCGGTGATGCACAGGGAAGCAGGGCCCAACTATCGCAGACCGGGATGCCGCGGCGGTGTCGCCGCTCGGGCGACCTCCTGGGCGGCGTTGCTCACGGCGCCGTGCTCAAGGCGCCGTGCTAGGCGGCCTTGCTCAGCTGCCGGCCCAGGAACTCGATCGTCCGGGTCCAGGCCAGCTCGGCCGCCTCGGGGTCGTAGTTGCGGGACTCCTCGAAGAACCAGTGCCCGGTGCCCGGGTACAGGTGGAACTCGGTGTCGCGACCCCCGAGACGGATGAACGACTCGGTCACCACCCGGTCCTCGTCGCTGACGATGTGGTCGTCGGAGGCGAAGTGCCCCTGGTAGGCGGCCCGGGCCTCGTCGAAGTCGATCGACTGGGTGCCGTAGAAGGCCACGGCGGCCCCGACCGAGTCGCCCAACCGGGCCGACAGCCACAGGGCGAGGGAGGCGCCCATGGAGAAGCCGATCACGCCGATGGGCCGGTCGGGCTCCGCGGTGACGGCCCGCAGGGTGTGGGCCGACGACATCACCAGGCCCGACAGCTCGTCGGGATCGACGCCGCCCAGCACCGCCTCACCCTCGGGCTCGGTCATCGGTTGCACGCCGTCGAACATGTCGGGCGCGAGCGCCGTGTACCCCTGGGCGGCCAGGCGACGGCAGAACTGCCGGACCCACTCGTTGAGGCCCCACCACGAATGGAGGACCAGGACCCCCGGTCCGTCGCCCCCCTTCGGATCGACCAGGAACGCCTCACCTGCTCGCCGATTGGTGAAGGGGGAGCGCGCTTCGGCCATGGGCCGACCCTACCCGTAGGCTAGGAGGTCTGGCAGGTGAATCCCGGAACTCCGAAGCGGGACTCCCTACCCTGGACCGGTGCAGGGGAGGCATGTGAGCAAGGTTGGGGCCGTGTGGCGCTTCGTGGTCGACGTGGCCCTGCGCTGGTACCACGGTGGCGTCGGCGATCTGGCCGCCGGGGTCGTGTTCTGGATCCTGGTGTCGCTCCCGGCTTCGATCCTGGCCCTGTTGGCCGCGCTCGGCTGGCTCGAGTCGTTCGTGAGCTTCAGCATCTCGACCGACGTCGAGGAGAGCGCCGTCCAGTTCGTCAACCGGGTCTTCACCGATGAATCGGGCGGCATCGAGGACGCCGTCCGGACCCTGTTCGCCCAGAACAACCCGTCCCTGCTGACCGTGTCGCTGGCGGTGGCCCTGTGGTCGATGAGTCGGGGGTTCGCCGGGCTGCTCCGGTCGCTCGATGACATCTACGGCATCGAGAACGGCCGCCGCTGGTACCACACCAGGGTCGTGGCCCTGGCCCTGGGCCTCGGCAGCCTGCTCGTGGTCGTGCCCCTGGTGGTGCTGGAGCGGGTGCTGTGGAGCGCCGTGCCCGACGCCCCGGTGGTGGCCTGGATCCGGTCGATGATGGCCATGGTGGTGCTCGTGCTGTGGGCCCAGACCATCTACCACTTCGGCCCGTCCCAGCGCAGCCGCTGGCTGCACGACCTGCCGGGGGCGGTGGTGGCCGCCGTGCTGTGGTGGCTGCTCTCGGTCGGCTTCGGGTTCTACGTGTCGCTGACGGCCTCGGCCAACGGGGTCACCGCCGCCGTCGGTGCCGGTCTGTTGGCGTTGACCTGGCTGTGGATCGCGGCCCAGGTGCTGCTCATCGGCGGCGTCGTCAACTTCCAGTGGGCCGAGCGGTTCGGGATCGACCGTCACCCCCAGACCTGGGGCCTCAACCAGAAGCTCCGCGACTCCAC
The DNA here is from genome assembly GCA_965263455.1 of Acidimicrobiales bacterium. GTDB lineage: Bacteria > Actinomycetota > Acidimicrobiia > Acidimicrobiales > SZUA-35 > CADEDH01. The sequence continues at coordinate 1,502,657 of CBDHHN010000004.1, read as the reverse complement.
CGGCGAGCTACGCCGGATCGTGTCACCCCCAACGGTTGCCGACCAGGCCGTCGACCATGCGGTCGACACGGCCCGGGAGGTCGAGCGGCCGGAGGCCGACGAGGATCAGAGCCCGTCGAGGAAGGTCAGCAGGGCCTGATTGACCTCGTCGGGCCGCTCCTGCTGGATCCAGTGCCCGGCCCCCTCCAGCAGCTCGCAGTGCCGAAGGTCGGGGAGGGCGGCCTGCATGCCGGCGATGGCCTCGGGCGTGTTGCCGGCGATGAGGTCGGTGCTGCCGGCGATGTAGCAGGCCGGGTTGGTGATGGTGGCGCCGACCCAGGGGGCCAGGGCACCCGGGATCCGCTTGATGTTGCGGTACCAGTTGAGACCGCCCCGGAACCCGGTGCGCGTGATCTCCTCGACGTAGAAGGCGACATCCTCCTCGGTCAGCCACGCCGGTAGGGAGTCGGGCACCACGAGGTGGTCGATGAGGCGCGTGCCGGCCGGGAAGTGTCCGTCGAAGATCTCGTCGCCGTCGGCCACCGCTTCCCCCGAGATCCGGTAGAGGAACCCGAGGACGGACCGGTGGGGGTCGGCCTCCAGTTCCTCCTCGGCCTTGCCCGGCTCCTGGAAGTAGAGGCGGTAGTAGGCCCGATCGCCGGCGGCCAGGGCCATGACGTCGTCGACGGTGACGCCGTCGGGCAGGCCCCCGGTGGGCGGTGTGTAGGGGACGCTGAGGCCGACCACGGCCCGAAACAGATCCGGGCGGGTCAGGGCGGCGTACCAGGCCACCGGAGCACCCCAGTCGTGGCCGACGACGACGGCCTGGTCGGCTCCCAGGCCGCCGACCACCCCGACCACGTCACCGATCAGGTGGTGGATGGTGTAGCGGTCGATGTCGACCGGGGCGTCGGTCAGGCCGTAGCCCCGCATGGACAGGGCCACGGCCCGGTAGCCGGCGTCGGCCAGGGCCGGCAGCTGGTGGCGCCACGAGTACCAGGACTCGGGGAAGCCGTGGCACAACACGACCAGGGGTCCCTCGCCCTGGCTCACGTAGTGGATGTTGATGCCGTTGGTTTCGAGGTTGCCGTGTTCGAGATCGGACATGGTCGCCGATCCTAGGACGTCCCGTGCCCGGGGGCGGGTCCGCCGCCGGAGGTCGGGTTCAGCCGTCGGTCGGGACCCGGAGGGTCTCGGTCACCCGGCAGGTGATGTCCTGCCAGGGTGTGGTGCCGCCGATCACCCCGAAGGCGTCGTCGCGCTCGGTGTCGCCCGGTTCGAGGCCGCTGATGATGCCGAAGTCGTTGCCGATGATGGTGTCGCCGTCGATCAACTGGTAGCGGACCTCGTAGTGCGACCGCTCGCCGTCGAGGTTGGTGACGGTGGTGAACACCCGGTAGTCGTCGGCGAAGTCCAGCCCCTCGACCTCGCACGTGGCCGCCTGGGCCGCCGGTTGGGCATCGGAGAAGTCGATGGCCAACTCGGTGGTGAACTCGCGGGCGCCGTTGTCGGAGGCGACCAGGACGACGATGGCGGCGGTGCAACCGACGAAGACGAGCGCCCCGATGCCGAGCACGATGCCCAGGATGAGCCACGGGCTCCGTTTGCGGGGCGGAGGCGTCGACCCCGGGTAGGACCCCATCGGTTGGTAGGGCACCTGGCCGTAGCCGGGCGGTTGGGCGCCGGGCTGGTACTGGCCCGGGGCGGGGCCGGGGGCCGCCCCGTACCCGGGCGTGGGGTAGGACGGGTTACCGGGCGGCTGGCCCCCGGCCGGGTACGGGGGTTGGAAGCCCGGCTGGTGGCCCGGGGGAGGGTCGTAGGGTGGAGGCCCGCTCACACGGTTCAATGTAGACAGACCGCCCGCTCTCGGGGCGGCGGCGGCCCGGATAGGGTCGGGGCGTGGCCCGGCCGTTGTCCCTCTCGTTCGTGACCTCGGCCGACCGGGTGGATCGCCTGCCGCCATCGGAGGCCGAGGTGGCCGTCGTCGGCCGGTCCAATGTGGGCAAGTCGTCGCTCATCAACGCCCTGGGGCACTCGAAGAAGCTGGCCAAGGTGTCCAACACCCCGGGCCGCACCCGCCTCCTGAACCTGTTCGCGGTCGACGGGGGCGGGAGCCTGGTCGACCTGCCCGGCTACGGCTACGCCAAGGCCGGCCGGGGGGAGCGGGCGGCGTGGATGGCCATGGTCGAGCAGTACCTCCTCGACCGGGAGGGCTTGACGATGGTGATCGTCCTGGTCGACGGGCTGGTCGGCCCGACGGCGCTGGACGTCGACATGTTGGCCTGGCTCCGGGAACACGGCCTGCCCCACACGGTGGTGGCGACCAAGCACGACAAGGTCAAGTCGTCGAAGCGGACCCGGCGCCGCCGGGATCTGGCCGCGGGCTGCGACCTGGAGGACGGCGATGTCGTGTGGGTGAGCGCCCAGAACGGCACCGGAATCGACCGTCTGCGCTCCCTCGTTCTCGACTGGCTCGACTGACCGCGCACCCTGCCGGTCGACGTCCGTGGCGGTCCCATGACCCCTCTCCCTTGACCGGCTGGTCAAGGGAGAGGGCCGATGCAAGAATGGGTGCATGTCTGACACCCAGGTTCTCGATGCTGAAGCCCAGGCCGTCGAAGACGCCCTGAACGCCCTTTTCGACGCCGTCGATCCCGCCTCTGTCCCGGCCAAGGAGTTCCGCGGCCACCAGTTCGACCACGGTCTGGCCTGGGTCCATTTCGACAAGGGCCACGGCGGGCTCGGTGTCCGTCCTCAGCTCCAGCGGGCGGTGGAGCAACGGCTCCGGGCCGAGAAGGCCCCGGGTCCCGACCCGGCCAGCTTCTTCCTCAATCTGGCCGGCCCCACCATCCACACCCACGGCAATGACGAGCAGAAGCAGCGCTTCCTACGCCCGATGTTCACCGGCGAGGAGCGGTGGTGCCAGCTCTTCTCCGAGCCCGGTGCCGGTTCCGACTTCGCCGGCCTGGCCACCAAGGCGGTCAAGGACGGTGACGAGTGGGTGGTCAACGGCCAGAAGGTGTGGAACACCATCGCCCACCTGGCCCACTGGGGGATGCTGGTCACCCGATCCAACCCCGACCTGCCCAAGCACAAGGGCATGACCTACTTCGCCATCGACATGAAGAGCGAAGGCGTCGAGGTCCGGCCCCTGCGCCAGATCACGGGTGAGGCCGAGTTCAACGAGGTCTACATGACCGACGCCCGGGTCCCCGACGCCAACCGCATCGGCGACGAGGGCGAGGGGTGGCGGGTGTCGCTCACCACCCTCATGAACGAGCGGACCGCCATCGGCACCGGCGGCGCCCCCAAGCGGGGATCGGGGGCCATCGCCTCCCTCGTCGGCGTGTGGGAGAAGCTCCCCGATGAGGAGAAGGGTGCCGTGCGGCGGGACGAGCTGATGAAGCTCTGGATCGAAGCCGAGACGCTGCGGCTGACCAACATGCGGGCCGGAGCCAACCGCCGGGCCGGCAACCCCGGGCCCGAGGGCTCGGTGGCCAAGCTGGCCTACTCCAACCTCAACAAGGCCATCTTCGAGAAGGCCGTCGAGTTCCAGGGCATGGCCGGTCAGGTCGGCTACGACTTCACCTTCCGCCGACCCGAGGAACTCAGCGCCACCGGCTCCGAGAACGGCGTGGGTCACGCCTTCCTCCGGGTCCGGGCCAACTCCATCGAGGGTGGCACCAGCGAGATCATGCGCAACATCCTGGGCGAGCAGGTCCTCGGCCTGCCCGGCGAGCCCCGGCTCGACAAGGACGTCCCCTGGGTCGACGTCCCCCGTTCCTGACCAGGAGGCGACCATGACCGCCCTCGATCCCCACGATCTCGATGCCGTCCACGCCCGCTACGCCGCCGAGCGGGACAAGCGCCTTCGCCCCGACGGCAACGAGCAGTACCTGGAACCGACCGGCCGCTACGCCCACTTCCTCGACGACCCCTACGCCGAACCCGAGCCCCGGGAACCCCTGACCGACGAGGTCACGTTCGCCTTCGTCGGCGGCGGGTTCGCCGGGCTTCTGGCCGGGGCCCGGATGCGTGAGGCCGGCTTGGACGACGTCCGGATCATCGAGAAGGGCGGCGACTTCGGCGGCACCTGGTACTGGAACCGCTACCCGGGGGCCATGTGCGACACCGCGGCCTTCGTCTACCTCCCCCTGCTGGAGGAGACGGGCCACATGCCGACCAAGAAGTACACCTACGCCCCCGAGATCCTGGAGCACAGCCGTCGCATCGGCCGCCACTTCGGGCTCTACGACAACGCCGTGTTCTGCACCGAGGTCACCTCCCTGGCCTGGGACGGCGACGCCTCCCGATGGATCATTCGCACCAACCGGGGCGACACGATGCGGGCCCGGTTCGTGGCCATGGGCCCCGGCCCCCTGCACCGGCCGAAGCTGCCGGGCATACCCGGGATCGACACCTTCGAGCGTCACGCCTTCCACACCAGCCGCTGGGATTACGCCTACACCGGGGGCGACCCGTCGGGTGCCCCCATGACCCACCTGGCCGACAAGCGGGTCGGCATCATCGGCACCGGGGCCACCGCCGTCCAGTGCATCCCCTACCTCGCCCGCGACGCCGGCGAGCTGCTGGTGTTCCAGCGGACGCCGTCGTCGATCGATATCCGCAACAACCACGACATCGACCCCGAGTGGTTCGCCTCCCTCGAGCCGGGTTGGCAGGAACGGTGGCTGGCCAACTTCACCCTGCTCCAGACCGGTGGCTTCGCCGACGAGGACCTGGTCAAGGACGGGTGGACCGACCTCAGCCAACGGATCCGGGATCGGGCCGTGGCCAACGGTGACTTCTCCCCGGCCGGGCTCCTCCAGGCCTACCACGACTCCGACGACGAGAAGATGGCCGAGATCCGGGACCGGGTCGACCAGCTGGTCGAGGACCCCGACGCGGCCGAGGCCCTCAAGCCCTGGTACCGGCAGCTGTGCAAGCGGCCCTGCTTCCACGACGAGTACCTCCAGGCCTACAACCGGCCCAACGTCAACCTGGTCGACACCGACGGCCGGGGGGTGGAACGGATCGACGAGACCGGCGTCTGGGTCGGGGGAGAGCACCACGAACTCGACTGCCTGATCTTCGCCTCCGGGTTCGAGGTCGGCACCAGCTACGCCCGGCGGGCCGGGTTCGAGGTCGTGGGCCGGGACGGCGAGACGCTGTCGGACCACTGGGCCGACGGCATGCGCAGCCTCCATGGCCGCCACGTCCACGGGTTCCCCAACCTGTTCGTGGTCGGACCCAACCAGGCGGCCAATCTGATCTCCAACGTGCCCCACAATCTGACCGAGGCGGGCAAGACGCTGGCCGCCGTCGTCTCCCATGCCCTCGAGATCGGAGCCGACGAGGTCGAGCCCACGGCCGAGGCCGAGCAGGCCTGGGTCGACAGGCTCATCGCCGGGGGTCGGACCTTCGGCGGCGACCAGAGCTGCACCCCGGGCTACTACAACAACGAGGGCATCGATCCCGGCCCCACGGCCCGGCTGAACGCCCTGGGGTACCCCGACGGCCCGGTGGCCTACTTCGCCTACATCGACGAGTGGCGAAACTCAGGCCGCTTCGAGGGCCTGGAGTTCCGGACCGCCGACTGACATCGCTCGGCTGCCGGGGCTGCCGGGCCCCGGCCCCTCGTTCGGCCGCGCCCCAGAGGTGACCCCCGGACCCCGGACGCGACGACGCCCCGCCCCGGCCGAGGGGGAGGAACGGCCGGAGCGGGGCGTCGGATTCAGACCCTGAGCCCGAGGCTCAGAAGCCGGCGTCAGCTACCGACGATGCCGCCGTCCTTGCGACGGAGCACGATGGTGGAGTCACGGGGGATCGTCACGCCATCGGTCGGGGCCGGGAAGTTGGTCAGGGTGGGGTCGCCGTTGCCCGGATGCTGGGTGTTGATGAACAGGTACTTCCGGTCGGGGGTGACCGCGATACCGGTGATCTCGTCCGAGGTCACACCCGAGAACAGGCGACGGATCTCGCCGGCCTCGTTGCTCACCAGCATCTGGTTGTTCTGCCCGTCGGGCTGACCACCGTCGGTCTGGATGAAGATACGACCGTCGGGGTCGACCCAGAGGCCGTCCGGATCGGTGAACTGGTACTCGGTGCCACGAGAGTCCTTGGCGAAGCGGATGATGTCCCACTCGAAGGTCTCACCGACGTGGTCGTCGGCGTCGAGCCAGCGGATGATGTGGCCGTCGTTGTTGGGGCCGTCGGGGTTGGCGGCGTTGGTGTCGTCCGGGGTCCGACGGGAGTTGTTGGTCAGGGTGCAGTACACGTGACCGGTCGGGCCGACCGAGGTCCACTCGGGGCGGTCCATCGGGGTGGCGCCGAGGATGTCGGCGGCGAGGCGGGCGTAGACCAGCACCTCTTCCTGGCTGTCGAAGCGAGCGGCCAGGTCGGGGTTGTCGACGGTCAGCTCCAGCCAGTCGCCCGAGCCGTCCTCGTTGAACCGGGCGCAGTACAGCTTGCCGTGGTCCAGCGGGCTCTTGCCCTTGCGCAGCATCTTCGAGTGGTCCTCTTCGGACACGAACTTGTAGATGTAGTCGAAGCGCTGGTCGTCGCCCATGTAGCCGACGGCACGGCCGTCCTTGCCGATGGTGAGGGCGATGCCCTCGTGCTTGAACCGGCCCAGAGCGGTGCGCTTGAGGGGCTTCTTGTTCGGCTTGTCGGGATCGATCTCCACGATCCAGCCGAAGCGGTTCTCCTCGTTCGTGTACTCCGGGTTCGACAGGTCGAACCGGTCGTCGAACTTGAACCAGTCGTAGCCGAAGCCGCCGGCGGTGAAGCCGTAGCGAGCCTGCTCCTCGGTCGGCTCGAAGGCGTCGCCCTCGGACGAACCGAAGTAACCGTTGAAGTTCTCCTCGCAGGTGAGGTAGGTGCCCCACGGGGTGTAACCGTTGGCGCAGTTGTTCACCGTGCCCCGAGGCCGGTTGCGGGCCGGGGTCTTCAGCAGCTTGGAGTTGCGGACCGGGCCCTGCATCTTGACCGGGGTGTTGACGGTGATGCGGCGGTTACGGCCGGAGGCCACCCGCTCCCACACGCCGTCGTCGTTGAGGGCGACGGTCACGCAGCTCACGCCGTGGACGGCCTGCATGATCCGGACCTCTTCGAGGGTCTCCGGAGCGGGCTTGCCCAGCACGTGGCTGGTGCGGCCGAACTCGTGGTTGATGCACAGCACGCCGCGGTTGGGGTTCTTCCGGTCGGCGAAGTACCACATACCGTCGTGGCCGATGCCGATCTGCTCCTCGGCCTCGGCCGCGGTCTTGGCCGGCCACTCGGGGCCACCCGGCTGCAGCGAGGTGCCCCAGGGGATCAGGACCTGCCACTCGTAGTCGGGCGAAACCGACGGCTCGGGGCCGACGGCGTCGGCGTTGGCCACCGGGGTGAAGCCGATCGAGTCGTCACCCGACGGGGCGAGCCCGGCGGCGGTGTTGAGGGCGGGGGCGGCGGGGGTGCCACCGAACGCCTCGGCCGGGGTAGCAGCCACGAAGAACGTGGCGGCGGCGGCCGCAGCACCACCGGCCAGGGCCTCGCGGCGCGAGATCCGGGTCTGCAGTACATCGGCGAACGGCCGGTTGTCGGTCGGGTTTGTTACGACGTCGTCTTCCATGAAGCCTCCTCGTGCGGATGACGGCAGCTCAGAAGCTACGGAGATGGAGTGACGTCAAGATGAATGATTGTGGGAGCAGCTATGTGCTGGTTGTGAACTCTGCGGCCGCCAGATGGCCATCAGCTGAACCATGGGTGATTTCACCCGGCTATCGGCCCGGCGGTCGGTGATGCCGGATGGGGCGCTCCATGCGGGCGAACTTGGGCCACCTCGACCAGGGCCGTCCGGCCTCGAATCCGCCGTCGACCACCCATTCCTGTCCGGTCATCCAGGACGACTCGTCCGACGCCAAAAACAGCGCCATATTGGCGATGTCGTCGGGCTCGCCGACCCGGCCCAGAACCTGGCTTCCCTCCCCGGCGTCGCGCATCTGCTGGATCTGTTCGTCGCCGGCCGACGGATGGCCGGCGGCGAGGGGGGTGGCGATGAAGCCAGGACAGATGGCGTTCACCCGGATGTTGTGTTCGCCCAGCTCCAGCGCCACCGACTTGGTGAGGTGGATGACGGCGCACTTGGCCACCGAGTACAGGTGGGGGGCGTAGCCCGGGCGGAGGCCGGCGACCGAGGCGGTGGAGATGATCGAGCCCGAGCCCTGCTCGACCATGACCGGTGACGCGTGCTTGATGCCGAGGAACACGCTCTTGACCAAGACGTCCATGGTGAGGTCGTAGTCCTCGACCGAGGTCGAGGCGATCGGCCCCAGGGCGCCGCCGAAACCGGCGTTGTTGAACAGGCAGTCGAGCCGACCCCAGCGGTCGGTCACCTCGGCGATCATCGCCGCCACATCCTCCTCCCGGCTCACGTCGGTCCGAAGGAAGGCGGTGGCCGGGCCCAGCTCGTCGACCAGGGCTGCGCCCTTCTCCTCGTCGAGGTCGGCGATCAGGACCGACGCCCCCTCCGCCACGAATCGCCTGACCGTACCGGCCCCGATCCCGCTGGCCCCGCCGGTGATGACGGCGGCTCGCCCCGCCAGTCGCCCGGCTCCGTTCTCCTGGTGATCGTCGCTCATCAGATCGTCCCCTTCCCCATGGTCTGTCGGTCGGCCCATACTCTCCGGCCCCGGGCCCGGCGTCGAACCGACGGGACGTGCGGAGCGCCGGGCGTCCGGCACTCCGTGTCGAGCATCAGGTGCTGGCGGTGGTGGCCCCGTAGCGGAGGTGACCGGTCTCGTCCCGCAGCAGGTCGAGCTCGGCGGCCAAGGCCTCCCGCCCGGCGGCCGCGGCCGGATCGCTCGGGTAGTACGAAAGCTCGGTGGCCTCGTCCCCCTCGACCCGGGTGCCGATGAGATAGCGGGGCTGGGCGTAGTCGTAGGGCCGGGCGCGATGGAGCAGGGCCCGGTTGTCCCACAGGAGGGTGTCACCCGGTTGCCACCGGTGGGTGTAGACCCGGGCCGGGTCCGACACCACGAACTCGACCAGCGACCGCAGCAGCTCGCGGCTCTCCTCCCGGGGCAGGCCGGGGATGCCGAAGGCGTGGCGGCCCACGAACAGGCTGGGGACACCGGTCTCGGGATGGACCTTGACCAGGGGCCGGAGGTAGGCCTCGCCGTGGTAGACCGAGCCGTATCGGCCTCCCTCGAGGTCGGCGGCGGGGAAGTCGCCGAGGTCGTTGGCCTGGGAGAACTGGGTCGAGTGGTAGGCGCTCAGGTCGGCGATGCGATCCCTGGTGGCCTGGTCGAGCGCGGCGTACCCGGCCCGCATGTCGGCCAGTTCGGTCTCGCCCCCCTCGGCCGGCACCGTCACCGCCGACAGCATGGCGCACTTGGAGCTGATCGGCTTGTAGGTGGAATCGGTGTGCCACGTCTCGTTGCCGATGTTGGTCCGCATGATCTGGCTCTCGGTGTCGTACACCTCGCCCACCAGGCCGTCGGCCGACCGGCGCTGGTTGGCCATCGGAGCGCCCCCGAACTCGAGCGGGCCGAACCGTTCGCCGAAGGCGATGTTCTCCTCCTCGGTCATGAACTGGCCGGGGAAGACCAGGAAGCCGTGGTCGAGGAATGCCGCCTTGATCGTGGCGAACTCGGCGTCGGTGAGCTGCGGGAGCTTCACGTCGGTCACCACGGCGCCGAAGACCTTGCCCTCGACCGGGGTGATCGTCAGGTCGCTCATGGGGGCCACGCTAGTTCCAGTGACCGCCCTGCTCGAAATGGGCGCACCCTGGGAGACGCGAGCGGGGTTGCGCTAGCGTCGCTCCATGGTGCTCGTCATCCGCAACGGCAACGTCCTGGACCCGGTGGCCGGTGAGCTGGTGGGGGAGCGGACGGTGGTCATCGACGGCGAGGTGATCGCCGAGGTGACCGACGAGCCGTTCCGGGGCGCGGTCGACGTCGAGATCGACGCCCGGGGTCAGACCGTGATGCCGGGCTTCGTCGACGCCCACGTCCACCACACCTTCCCCACCATGGACTTCGCCCGGCTGACCCGGATGTCGCTGACCGAGGTCTCCATCGCCATGGCCCAGTGCAGCCGGGCCATGTTGCAGCGGGGCTTCACCACGGTGCGCGACACCGGCGGCGCCATAGCCGGGCTGGTGGCCGCGGTGGAACGGGGCATGACGCCGGGACCCCGCATCGTGCGCGCCGGTCGGGTGCTCAGCCAGACCGGGGGCCACGGCGACTTCCGCACGGCCTCGGCCGTGGAGCTGCCGACCTGCGGGTGTCAGCTCCACACCGACCATCATGGCAACGCCCACATCGCCGACGGGCCCGACGCCTGTCGCAAGGCGGCCCGCCACGAGCTGCGCGAGGGCTCGGACTTCCTCAAGATCATGAGTTCGGGCGGCGTGGCCTCCCCCGCCGACCCCTTCGACGCCGTCCAGTACACGCCGGAGGAGGTCCGGGCCATCACGACCGAGACCGACCACCGGCACACCTACACGACGTCCCACGCCTACACCCCGGAGGCCATCACGATGGCGGTGGAGGCCGGGGTTCGTTGCATCGAGCACGGCAACATGCTCGACGCTCCGACCGCGGCGCTCATGGCCGACCTCGGCGCCGTGCTGGTACCGACGTTGGTCACCCACCGGGCCATGGACGAGCTGGGGGCCAAGGTCGGCTTGCCGGAGACCAACCTGGCAAAGAACCGGGGCGTGTTCGAGGCCGGTCAGCGGGCCGTCGAGACGGCTCGGGCCGCCGGGGTACAGCTCGGTTTGGGGACCGACCTGCTGGGGGAGGCGCAGCCGCGCCAGAACCACGAGTTCGCCATCCGGGCCGAGTTGGAGCCGGCGGCCGACGTCTTGCGGTCGATGTACGTCACCAACGTGAAGCTGTGCCGACTCGAGGGCCGGATCGGGCGGGTGGCCCCGGGTCTGCTGGCCGACGTCGTGGTGGTCGACGCCGATCCCCTCACCGAGTTGTCGGCCCTGGCCGAACCCGATGCCGTCGTCTCGACCATCATCAGCCGCGGGGTGCCGGTCGTCCGTCGGGAGCCTCCGGTCTAGGAGCAGTAGGGTTCCGGCCCATGGAACTGCGACTCGACGATCGTTCGGCCCTCGTCACCGGGGCCAGCCAGGGCCTGGGCAAGGCCATGGCCCGCACCTTCGCCCAGGCCGGGGCCCGGGTGGCCGTCATCGCCCGGGACGAGGCAGGCCTGGCCGCGGCCAAGGCCGAGATCGAGGCCGCCGCCCCCGGTGCCTCGGTGTTGACCCTGTCGGCCGACGTTACCGACGTGGCCGCCCTGTCCGGGGCCCACGCCGCCGCCGTCGAGGCCCACGGCCCGGTCGATGTCCTGGTCAACAACGCCGGCACGTCGGCCGCCCGCCCCTTCCTCGACATCAGCGACGACGACTGGTACCACGACCTCGACCTCAAGTTCATGGCCGCCGTCCGCCTGATCCGCCTCTGTCTGCCGGCCATGCAGGAGCGGGGCTGGGGTCGGATCATCAACGTGTTGAACACGGCGGCCAAGGCCCCGCCGGCCCGGAGTTGCCCGACGTCGGTCAGTCGGGCCGCCGGCATGGCCATGACCAAGGCCCTGGCCACCGAGGTCGCCCCCGACGGAGTGCTGGTCAACGCTCTCAACACCGGGTTGTTGGTGTCCAAGCAGTGGGAGACCCGTCACGCCGCCCTGGGGGGTGACGCCACCTTCGAGGAGTTCACCGAGCAGATGGGGGCCCGGATTCCGGTCGGGCGGATGGGGGACGCCCAGGAGTTCGCCAACCTCGCCCTGTTCCTCGCCTCCGATGCCGCCTCATTCATCACCGGCACCTCGATCAACGTCGACGGTGGCATGGCCCCCGTGGTCTAGCTCGGGTCCGGCGTGCGCCGGGCGGGGCCCGGCGCGTGGAGTTCGGCTGTGCCGAACGTCCTTGGCTGTTGGGGTTGGGGTCCGCTCAGACGATTCTGCGGTCGGCGGCCCAGCGGGCGAGTTCGTTGCGGTTGGACAGCTGGAGCTTGCGGAGCACGGCCGAGGCGTGGGTCTCGACCGTCTTGATCGAGATGGTCAGGCGGCGGGCGATCTCCTTGTAGGCGTAGCCCCGGGCCAGCAGGCGCATGACGTCCTGCTCCCTGGCCGTCAGCTGGTCGAGTTCGGGGTCGGCGGGGGCATCGAGATCGGTGGAGAAGGCGTCGAGCACGAACCCGGCGAGGCGGGGGGAGAACACGGCGTCGCCCTCGGCCACCCGGGTCACGGCGTCGAGCAGTTCCTCGCCGTCGATGGTCTTGGTCACGTAGCCCCGGGCTCCGGTCCGGATGACGTCGATCACATCCTCCGCCGCGTCCGACACCGACAGGGCCAGGAACCGGGTGGTGACCCCCCGCTCGACCACCCCCCGGATCACGGCCGACGCCGTGCCGTCGGGCAGGTGGACGTCGCACACCACCACGTCGGGCTTGTGTTCGACGATGACGCCGATGGCCTCGACCACGTCGCCGGCCTCGGCCACCACGTCGACCGAGCCCTCCAGCTCGGCTCGCACGCCGGCCCGGACCACGCTGTGATCGTCGACCAGTACCACTCGGATCATGACACGTCCTCGCTCTGGGGCTGGGGGAAGAGGGAACCGTTACCGGTGTCGGCTTCCCGGCTCGGGGCATCGTCGTCGACGGCCCGGTCCAGGGGCAGCACCAGCTCCACCTCGGTTCCCTCGCCCGGGGTGGAATGGACGGCGGCCGAGCCGCCGGCCCGGGCCATACGGCCGATGATGGAGCCGCTGATGCCGCGCCGATCGCCCGGTGTCCGGTCCGGGTCGAAGCCCCGGCCGGTGTCGCGGACGAACACCTCGACCCGGTCGGTCAGGCGCTCGGCGAACACGTCGATCCGGCGGGCGCCCGAATGCTTGGCCCCGTTGACGGCGGCCTCCCGGGTGGCGGCCACGAGCGGTTCGATCGACGCCCGGTCGAGATCCTGGTCGTCGCCGACGACGATGACCTTGACCGGGACCCCGTGGGCGGCGTCGACCTCGGCCGCCACCTGTTCCAGCACGGTGCCCAGGCGCACGGCGTCGGCCGTGGTCGGCCGACGGTCGTCGTAGAGCCAGTGACGCAACTCCCGTTCCTGTTGGCGGGCCAGCTGCGCGGTGCGGACCGGATCCCCGGCGTGGCGTTGGATCAGGGCCAGGGTCTGGAGGACGGAGTCGTGGAGGTGGGCCGCCACCCGGGCCCGCTCGTCGGCCCTGACCCGCTCCTGGCGCTCCCGATCGAGGTCGTGCCCGATCCGGGCCAGGGACGGCGTTGCCACCAGACCGATCCCCAGCACAACGGCCAGGGCCACGGTCAGCACGAGGAGGGCATCGACGACGTTGGCCCGGATGGCCAGGAAGCCGATCATGCCGCCCACCCCGACCACGACGCCGGCCAGGATCCGGACCACGGCCGACAACCCGCCCTCGTGCTGGTGGCGGGTCCAGGCGATGAGGAAGCCGATCACGACGAACCCGGTCGGGATGACGAGGCCGTCGACGAAGCCGAACCCCAGGTTCCGGAGCAGGAGCAGGAGGCCGACCACGATCATGGCCACCGCCACGTTGCGGTGGAGGGCGGTCGCTCCCTTGGGGACGGCCCGGTAGGGGGAGATCTGGCGGGGTTGGCCGACGGCAAGGAGCAGCCAGCTCACGGCGTAGAGGGCCAGGCCCCAACCGCCGGCCAGGGTCAGCACGGCGAACGAGATCCGGATCATCAGCGGCTGCACCCCCAGCTCGGTGGCGATGGCGGCTGCCACCCCGCCGATCCAGCGGTCGTTGGTGCTGATGCGGGGGACCTGCCAGCGGGTGGCGGGAGCGGGGTCGGAAGGGAGGGCCACTGATGACATAGTCTCATCCCGTGGGGAACGGCTGCATCAGGGCCCGTCCCTGGTCCGCCCCTGAGTCGGGGTTCAGGGCCTCAGGGGTCGATCCGGGCGACGCCCGATACCGGCGGCGCGGCCCGGCCCCGAAGATGGAACCATGACCGACCAACCCGACGCCAACGACCGGCCGACCCCCGAGGCCGACCCCCTGACCCCGCCCGCCCCCGCCATCGACGACCTCCTGCCCCCCAGCCCCAGCCCCAGTCCCGACGTCGACGAGTCGACCGACCCCACGGCCGACGCTGCGCCCGACGATGCCACCGCCGAGTTGCCCGTCGACGTCGACACCGACGCCGACACCGACACCGAACTCGGCCCCGACGACACCCTCGGCCCCTACGACAACCTGGGCGCCAACGCTCCGGCCGAGGCCTCCGACGATGAGGCCGGGGCGGCAGAGGACGACGGCGAGCCGACCGACCCTGGCGACCCGGACGAGTCGGCCCCCGGTGCGGCCGCAGGCGGCGGCTTCGACGGCCCGCCGCCCACCGGTGAGCCCCTGGGCCACTTCCCGCCCCCGCCCCCTCCGCCTCCCGTCGGCGCCCCGTTGCCGCCCCGCCGGTTGGTGCGCGATCCCTACTCCCGCCTCGGTGGTGTCGCCTCCGGCCTGGCCCATCATTACGGGCTCGACGTGTCCATCGTGCGGATCCTGTTCCTGCTGACGGCACTCGCCACCGGCTTCGGCTTCCTGGCCTACATCCTGGCCTGGATCATCATCCCCCGGGCCGACCACTGGCCGCCTGGCGGGGTGACGAGGCGCCCCCTCACCGCCCTCAGCCGGCGCGAGTTGGGCCTGGGCCTTGCCGCCGCCGGCCTCCTGGCCGTGCTGGTCCTCGGCGGTGGCACCGCCGGCGGCTTCCTCGTCCCCCTCGTCCTGGTGGCCGGCGGGGTCTGGCTCCTGCTCCAGCCCAACAGCGAGACGACGGCGGCCTTCGCCGGCGTCGGTGCTCCCACCGCCGGGACCCCAGGCTCAGGTGCGGCCGGTCCGGTCGGCGCTCCCCCGGCCGACCTCGGACCCGGTTTCATGGTCACCCCGCCGGGGCCTCCCGTACCGCCCAACCGTCGGCGCAGGCCGCTGGCCGCCATCGTCGTCGTTGTCGTGGTGACCGCCCTCATCGGTCTCGTGCTGCTGGTGGGTTCGTTGCTGGCCCTGATGGCGGGCGCCGCCTTCGTGGTCGACGGCGAGTTCGACCAGCCGGTGACCTACACCATCGACGATGCGGGCGATCTGCCCCTGGAGGTCGACAGGGGGGCCGGCGAGATCACCGTCGACCTCACCGGCTTCGACCCCGCCACCCTCGACGGGACCGATGCCGTGATCGACATCGAGATGGGGGCGGGCGCGGTGGCCATCGTCGTCCCCGACGATCTGCCGGTCGAGGTCGATGCCAATGTCGGTTTCGGCGATGTGGCGGTCTTCGGTCGCCAGGACAGCGGCCCGGCCTCCGATATCCGCTACCGGGACGCCGACGCCGACCTCGACATCATCGTCAACCTCGGCTTCGGTGAGGTCGACGTGTTCCGCCCCTGAGCGAACCGGGTGGGGTGCGAGCGGGGGTGTCAGCGCCCGTCGGCCCCGTTGGCGCCTCGCCCCGAGGCCGAGAGCCGGTCGAGCACCTCCCGGTCGGGTCCCTCGACCGACGAGAACTGCTCCATCAGATGCCGCTCGCTCGCCTCCACCATCGGTCGGAGGCGTCGGGCGGCCATCGCCGTCCACCCCATGGCCTCGCTCAAATGCCGATCCGGCTCGAGGACCAGTGTCGCCACCCCCTCGGCCTCCAGTGCCCGGAGGGCGTAGCCGAGGCGCCGCCGCGGGCTCATGCGCAGGGCGCTGGTCACCGGGGAGAACGGCGGCTCGAAGGCGTCGATCGACAACGGCGAGCAGATGACGGCGATGTCGAGGCCCTGGCCGACAAGCAGGTGTGCGTTGTCGGCCGACCGGATCCCGCCGTCGACGTAGCGTCGCCCCCGATGGCGTACCGGGGCGAAGTAGCCGGGGATGGCGCAGCTGGCCTGGACCGCGGTCCCGACATCGGGCCACACCAACTCGTCGTCGCGGCCGAAGACGGCGAGGTCGCCGCTCTGGTCGTCGGTGGCCGTGATCCACAGGGGACGGTCGGGCCAGCCGCCGGCGTGGAAGGGCCGGACCAGCTCGGCCAGGGCCTCCGATGACACACGCCCCTCGGGCAGAAGGCCGGCCAGGAGCACGGCTCCCCGAGGGATCTGGCCCTGGCGGGTCCGGTTGAGCTCGCTGGTGACGAGGGAGAAGGCCTCCACGTTGAGCCGCGGCGACGGCCACTCCCACGCCTCGATCCCGACCAGGGATGACAGGAGCGCGTCGGTCTCGGCCTCCTCGCCGGTGGCCAGCACCCGATGCCGAAGCTCGGCCGGGTCCAGGCCGCCCCGGACGAGGGCGGCGACCAGGGAGCCGGCCGAGGTGCCGAGCACGATGTCGGCCCGGTCCGGATGCCAGCCGGTGGCCGCTTCCAGGGCGGCCAGGGCTCCGGTGTGGAACCCGTAACCGGCGATCCCCCCGCCGGCCAGAACCAGACCGACCCGGGGCCCCGTCGAGGTTGACGGAGACCCGGGTCGGCTACTCATGGTTGCAAGCGTAGAGCCTCAAGGGCCCGAGTGCTTGCTTCAGCTTGCACTCTGGATTGCCTTCCAGACGGTCTGGGCCGTCAGCGGCATGTCGATGTGCTTCACCCCGAGATGCGACACGGCGTCGACCACGGCGTTGTGGATGGCCGGGGTCGAGCCGATGGTCCCGGACTCGCCGATGCCCTTGGCCCCGATGGGGTTGTTGGGGGTGGCGGTCTCGGTGTTCGACGCCTCGTAGGAGCACAGCTCGGCGGCCGAGGGGATGGCGTAGTCCATCAGGTTGGAGGTGATGGGGTTGCCGTCCTCGTCGTAGGCGACGATCTCGTACAGGGCCTGGGCCGCGCCCTGGGCGATACCGCCGTGCTGCTGGCCCTGGACCAGCAGCGGGTTGAGGATGGTGCCGCAGTCGTCGACGGCGATGTGGCGATCCATGGTGACCTGGCCGGTCTCGGTGTCGACCTCGACCACCGACACGTGGGTCCCGAACGGGAAGGTGGAGCCGGTGCCGTCGAAGTCGAGCTCGTGGTCGAGCCCCGGCTCCATGCCCTCGGGCAGCTTGGCCGGATCGTTGGCGGCCTGGGCCAGGTCGGCCCACGACAGCGCCGGCTGGGGCGAGCCGGCCACATGCAGGCCGCCGTCGCCGGTGACGATGTCACCCTCGGACGCCTCGAGCAGGTGGGCGGCCAGGGTCTTGGCCTTGGCCAGAACCGCCTCGGAGGCGTTGTAGAGGGCCGAACCGGCGGTCTGCAGCGACCGGGAGCCCATCGTGCCGGCACCCCGCGGGATCTCGGCCGTGTCGGACTGGACCAGGTTCACGGCGTCCATGGGTACGCCCAGCTGCTCCGAGACGACCATGGAGAACGCCGTCTGGTGGCCCTGGCCGTGGGCGCTGGTGCCGACGTAGGCGTTGACGGTGCCGTCGTCGTTGACCTTCACCCGGCCGTACTCGACGTGGAGACCGAGCGGGGCGGTCACCTCGACGTAGGTCGACAGGCCGATGCCGAGTTGCTTGGCATCCCCGGCCTCACGGCGCCGGGCCTGCTCGGCCAGCAGGTCCTGGTAGCCGGAGGCCTCCAGGGCGGCGTCGAGGGTCTTCTCGTACTCACCGGTGTCGTAGGCGGCACCGCTGTTGGTGGTGAGGGGGAAGGCGTCGGGCTTCAGGTAGTTCTTGCGCCGGAGATCGGCCGGGTCCATGCCCAGCTGGTCGGCGGCGGCGTCGATGATCCGCTCCAGGAGCATGGTGGCCTCGGGCCGCCCGGCACCCCGGTAGGCCCCGATGCTGGTGGTGTTGGTTGCCACCGTCGTCGACCGGTACCGGACCTTGGGGATGTCGTAGACGCCCTGGATCATCATGCCGGTGAGCATGGGGAGCACGCCGCCCAGGCCGGGGTAGGCGCCGGCGTCGGCCACGACGTCGACGTCGATCCCGGTGAAGGTGCCGTCGTTCTTCAGGCCCAGCTTGCCGTTGAGGACCATGGCCCGTCCCTGAACCATGGAGACCATGTTCTCGCTGCGCTGCTCGGTCCACTTGACCGGCTTGCCCAGGGTCTGGGCCGCCTTGATGGCGATGAAGAACTCGACGTAGGGGCCGGCCTTGGGCCCGAACCCGCCGCCGACACCCTCGGGGGCGGCGACCCGCAGCTTCTCGGCATCGAGGCCGAGCACGCCGACGAAGGCGTCACGCACGGCGATCGGGGCCTGGGACGAGATCCAGACCTCCATCGAGTCGCCGTCGGGGATGGCGACGCAGCCGTTGGGTTCCATGGGAACGCCGGCCACCCGCTGGCTCTCCATCCGCAGGTCGACGACGACGTCGGCGTCGTCGAGGGCGTTGGCGTCGTCGTAGCCCTCCGGCGGGATGGTGTTGGGGAAGATGATGTTGGCCCCGAGTTCCTCGAACAGGACCGGGGCATCGGGGGCGAGCGCCTTCTCGATGTCGGTCACGGCCGGAAGCGGGTCGTAGTCGACGACGACGGTCTCGGCCGCGTCGACGGCGGCGGCCCGGCTGGTGGCGACCACGGCGGCGACGATGTCACCGACGAAGCGGACCTTGCCGGTGGCCAGGGCCGGACGGTTGATCAGCTCGGGGAACATGGCGAAACCCTGGAAGCTGGCGATCTCCAGGTTGTCGGCGGTGTAGACGGCGAGCACGCCGTCCATGCCCTCGGCCTCGCTGGTGTCGATGGCGCCGAGCTTGGCGTGGGCGAAGGGCGAGCGGACGAACTGGATGTAGGTGACGCCCGGAACGTCCATGTCGTCGTAGTACTTGTCGGCTCCCTTGAGAAGCGACGGATCCTCCCGTCGCAGCACGGCGTTGCCGAGAATCGAGCCCTGTGCAGCCATAGACGCTCCCTGTGCGGTTCCAGTGTGGATCGACCCACGATTGTGGCGCGATTCTGGTCGCTCGTCACACCAAGGAGCGAATTGGCAGGCCGCTCGGGACGCGGGCCGCCGGCGCACGTGGCGCCGGCGTCAGGCTCAGGCCCCGTCGGGCCGGAATTCCAGGAGCAGCGCCGCGGTGACGCCGTCGATGACGCCCCGCGATTCGAGGTCGAGGGCCTGCTGGAAGTTGGCCACCCAGATCTCGGTCTCCTCGCCGAAGTCGCCGTCCGCCCCGAACCGGGGCAGGGCCCGCGGATTCCAGGCCTTCAGCGCCTCCTGGAACAGGGTGACGGCGGTGCCACGGTCCCCTCGCTTGACGGTCATCTCGTCCTCCTCGTCTCCGTCGCCGGCGGCCAGCCGGTTGATCTCGTCGATGCGGTTGTAGAGGTTCACGCCCGGGCACTGGGTCGAGCGCACGTCTCGGTGACCCCCCGAGAGGCCGTCAGGCCACCAGCCCTGCCGGTGGCCGTGGCGGACCAGGTCGGCCACGGCCCTGACGGCCACGTCGGACACCGCGCCGGTCTGGAAGTTGCCCATGACGCAGATGCCGTGGGAGACGCTGTTGCGGCCCAGGGTGTGGCCGCCGAGGATGCCGTCTCCCCGGCCTTCGAAGATGCGCCCGTCGGTGCGGTCGACGATGAACGAGTAGGCGATGTCGGTCCAACCGAGGTTGTCCATGTGGAACCGTTGGATCGACCGGACGCCGGCCGGTCCCACTTCACGACCGGCGGAGTGGTGGAGCCACAACTCGGGGGTCGGCACATCGATGGGGGTCGCCCCGCGGGGCGAGCGGGCCCGCCACTCCGAGCGGGGAATGATGTCGACCATGCTCCCTCCAGCAACGTGGTGCCTGGCGAGAACCGTTCTAGCACCAAAAGATACGGCGGCCGGACCACGGAGGGATGGGTAGGGCGACAGGGCCCGGCCGCCGTAGAGCTTTCTGCCGAAGAACGAGGTGGACTCATTTCGGTCAGCTCACTTCCTTGAAACCTGGAAGTTGGGCAAATGTTCCCGAATTCTTGGACTTCGGCCCGATTTTTCTGCTGTCGGCCCCGGCTAGGCCGCCCGGGGGGCGGCGCCCGACTCGGTGCCGGTCCGATCGCCGGTCCGATCGGCCAGGGCCACGGCCAGGACGTCGTCGATGTGCCCGGCCAGGTGGATGGTCACGGCGTCACGGACCTCGGAGGGGATGTCCTCCACATCGGGCCCGTTGGCCACCGGCAGGATCACGTCGGTGATCCCGGCCCGATGGGCGGCCAGCACCTTCTGCTTGACCCCGCCGATGGGCAGGACCCGACCTTGGAGAGTGACCTCGCCGGTCATGGCGACGTCCGAGCGGACGGGGCGCCCCGACAACAGGCTGACCAGGGCCGTGGTCATCGTGACCCCGGCCGATGGGCCGTCCTTCGGTACCGCGCCGGCCGGGAAGTGGACGTGGAGCCGCTTGTCGGCCGGGACCCGGACGCCCAACCGCTCACCTTGGGAGGCCACGATCGAACGGACGATGACGGCCGATTCCTTCATGACGTCGCCCAGTTGGCCGGTGAGGACGGGCTCGCCCTCGCCCTCGAGGAGGGCCGTCTCCACGAACAACACGTCGCCGCCGGCCCCGGTCACGGCCAGGCCGGTGGCGATGCCGGGCCGGTCGATCCGGTCCGTCACCTCCTCCCGGGGGATGGGTCGGCCGAGCAGGTCCCGCAGGTCGTCGACGTCGACGACCAGGGGCGCAGGGCCGCCGTCCTCACCGGCACCGGTGTCCTCGCCGGCGCCGTCGGCCGTCCCGTCGTCGTCTCGCTCGGCGATGCGGGTGGCCGACTTGCGGAGCGCCTTGTCCAGTAGGCGCTCGAGGCGGCGGACGCCGGCCTCCCGGGTGTAGTTGGCGGCGATGTCGGCCACCGCCTCGTCGGTGATGGCGACCTCGCCGGGGCGGAGTCCGTTGGCCCCGATGAGCCGGGGCAGCAGGTGCTCGGTGGCGATGGCGGCCTTCTCGCTCTCGGTGTAGCCGTCGATGGTGATCACCTCCATGCGGTCCAGCAGGGGGCCGGGGATGGTCTCCAGGACGTTTGCCGTGGCGATGAAGAACACGTCCGACAGGTCGAGTTCGAATTCCAGGTAGTGGTCCCGGAACGAGTGGTTCTGGGCCGGGTCCAGGACCTCCAGCAGGGCGGCGGAAGGGTCGCCGTTCCAGCCGCCGGTCACCTTGTCGATCTCGTCGAGGAGGACGACCGGGTTCATGGACCCGGCCTCGGTGAGAGCCCGGACCAGGCGGCCGGGTCGGGCGCCGACGTAGGTCCGGCGGTGGCCCCGGATCTCGGCCTCGTCGCGGATGCCGCCGAGGGCGAGCCGGACGAAGGAGCGACCCAGCGCCCGGGCCACCGACTCGCCGAGCGAGGTCTTGCCCACCCCGGGTGGGCCGACCAGGGCCAGGATCACGCCTCGGCGACGGTCGGCGGGGCGGCGGGCGGAATCGCCGCCGTCCGGCCCGTCGAGGTCGTCGGTCCGGCGTTCGGCCCGGAGCTTGCGGACGGCCAGGTGCTCGATGAGGCGATCCTTGACCTCGTCCAGCCCGGTGTGGTCGGTCTCCAGGATCGAGCGGGCCTCGGACAGGTCGAGACGCTCGGCCGCCACCCGGCCCCAGGGCAGCTCGAACACGGTCTCGAGCCAGGTCCGGAGCCAGTTGGCCTCCATCGACTCGCCCCCGGTCCGCTCCAGGCGGTCGATCTCGCGGCCGATGGCCTCCAGCGTGGCCTCGGGCACGGCGTGATCGGGGTCGGCGTCGCCCAGCAGCCGGAGCTCGTCGAGCTTGGTCCGGAACTCACCGACGAGGTCCTCGTCGCCCTCGCCCAACTCGGAGCGGATGGCGGCCAGCTGCCGGCGCAGGATGGCCTCGCGCTGGCCCTTCTCCAGGCTCTCGTTGACCTCGGTGTTGATGCGCTCGGTGACCTCCAGGTCGGCCAGGGCGGCCTTGACCCAGGTGGTGGCCAGGCGGAGACGGTCGCCGACGTCGACGGTCTCCAGCAATTCGACCCGCTGCTCCAGGGACAGGTCGGGCCAGTAGCCGATCGAGTCGGCCAGGGCCCCGGGGGAGGTGAGTTCCCGGAGGGCGCCGCGCAGCTGGCGGCCCCCGATCTTGTCGAGGAGAGAGGTGGCGGCGGCCCGATAGGTGGCGGCCAGGGCCTCGACCTCGGGGGTCGGGGTGGGGTCGACGACGGGTTCGGCCTCGACCCACAGGATGGGGGACGAGCCGACCACCCCGGCGCCGACCCGGGCCCGGCCGTGGGCGCGGATGGTGACGGTGGTGACCTTGTTGCGGCCGTCCCTGGTGGAGCTGGAGCGATCGACGACCGAGCCGATGACGCCGGTGGCGGCGAAACGACCGTCGATGCGGGGGACGAGGAGGAGTCGGCCGTCGGTGGTGGCGTCGATGACGGCCGCAGCCTCGGGCGACTCGGCCGCCACCGTCACCACCATCTCGGGGAGGACGACGCCGTCGGGCAGGGGAAGAACGGGGAGGGTCTCGACCGAGGTCGTAGCCATGGGGGCTCCTTCGGGGGTGAGAGAAAGGTTCGGTAGCTACCGCGCCTTGTGCAATTACAAGATTACACGTAATCTGGACAGCAGCAGCAACCGACCCATCAGGTCGGGTATTCCCCGACCGAGCGAGAATCCCCGGAGGACGATCATGGGCAAGCGACCGCACCTCGACCCCGACGAAGCCGCCGCCTGGTTCGCAGGCAGGCTGGCCGACGACTGGTTCGACGGCCCCCTTCGTGTCACCCACGACCGGGACGAGATCCTGGTCGTCGGCACGCTGTCGATGCCGACCGAGGTGCCCGACGGTGACGACGCGGCCCGGGTCGCCGCCACCGCCCGCATCCAGGGATTCCGGGAGGACACCCGGAACCAACGCATGCGGATCGCCGAGGAGGCCCAGGCCCGCTGGCGCCGTCACGTCTCGTGGGGCGCCGCCTGCGGCGAGGTCGAGGCCGTGTTCACCCACGCCGCCGTGCCGGTCATGACCCGGCTCCGGCTCGGTCAGCGGACCGTGCTCGACACCCTCATCGACACCGGCGTGGCCGGCAGCCGGAGCGAGGCCCTGGCCTGGTGCGTCGACCAGGTGGCCGAGCACCAGAGCGAATGGATCGACCGTCTGCGCGAGGCCATGACCGAGGTGGAACGGATCCGCACCGAGGGTCCGGGGGCCTGACCTCCGAACCTTGCTGCGGGCCGGGGCTCAGTCGGTGCCCAGTCGGCGCCGGGCGGCGTCTCCGGCGTGGCGCAGGGCGGCGGCGGTGTCGAAGTCGACGCCCGCCGTGCGGTCCAGGAGCATCTGGTAGCTGAGCCCCCGGAGCACGGCCAGTTCGTGGGTCGCCTCGACCACGGGATCGACGCCGATCCGCACCGACCCGTCGACCTGGCCCTCGGAGAGCCAGGTGGCCACCGTCCGGCGAGTGTCGTCGTGGTGTTCGAGGCAGCGTTGGCGCAGCGGCAGGTCGGGCCCGACGGCCCGAAGGACCAGACTCCACAGGCTCAGCATCGACGTCGGGTCGTGTTCCCACTGATCGGCCATGGCCCGGTAGGCGATCACCACCTTGTCGAGGCCCGACGAGCCGACCAGGTTGGGATCGAGAACGGCGGCCCGCCAGCGGATCGTCGTTCGCTCGATGAGGGCGGCGATCAGGCCTTCCTTGGATCCGAACCGGGCCCCGACCAGGCCCCGGCTGAACCCCGATCGCTCGCCCACGGCGGCCAGGCTCACCCCGTCGTAGCCGCGCTCGATGATGAGCTCGGCGGCGGCGTCGAGCAGGGCCCGGGTGGAGCGTTCGACCCGTTCGGCCTGACGCATACGCGGCCCTAGGCCCGGCCCCGACCCCGGCCGGCGGTGCCGCCACCGGTCGGGGTCGTGGAGCGGGCGGGGTTACTCACGACAGCGTGTACCGGATGGGCAGCGTCTTGTGGCCGCCGACGAAGGTCGTCTTCATCGTCGTCGGATCACCGGCCAGCTCGATCGATTCCAGCCGGGGCACGACGTGGGAGAACAGCGACCGGATCTCGTTGCGGGCCAGCTGGGCCCCGAGGCAGAAGTGCACGCCGTAGCCGAACGACACCTGGCGGTCGGCGTTGGACCGCTCGATGTCGAAGCTGAGCGGGTTCTCGAACACCTTGGGGTCGAGGTTGGCCGCCTTGTACGAGAGGTACAGCCAGTCGCCCTTCTTGATCTCCTGGCCCAGGATCTCGGTGTCGGCCTGGGCCGTGCGCATGAAGTGACGGACCGGGGCCGTCCAGCGGAGGATCTCCTCCACCGCGTTGGGCATCAGCCCCTCGGGATCGGCCTTGAGCTTGGCCAGCTGATCGGGATTCTCGATCAGGGCCTGCATGCCCCCGGCCATGGCCGAGGAGGTGGTGTCGTGCCCGGCCGTGGCCACGATCACGTAGTAGCCCATGGTCTCGAGATCGGGCATGGGCTCATCGTCGATCGTGCCGTTGGCGATCAGGGTGGCCAGGTCGTCGGTCGGGGTGGCCCGACGCTCGGCCGTCAGCCCGGTGAAGTACTGGTAGAAGTCGCCGATGACCTGTGCCTGGACCTCGGGGCTGACCTCGTCACGCTGGAGATCGGGATCCTCGCCCCCGAACAGCTGCTGGGTCAGCATCATCATCCGGGGGAAGTCCTCCTCGGGCAGGCCGAGGATCTTGAGGATGACCTGGAGCGGGTAGGGGAGGGCGATGTCGACGGCGAAGTCGAGCTCGCCGCCACCGGCCTCCAGCTTGCCCACCGCCTCCAGGCTGAGCTCGGTCAGGCGATCGTTCAGCCGCCGCACCGAAGCCGGCTTGAACCAGTCGTTGGTCAGCCGCCGGTACTTGTTGTGATCCGGGGCGTCCATGTGGATCAGCGTCTTGATCTCGAGCTGGCGCTCGGAGATCTGCACGTTGGTCTGCAGGACGGGCTCGGGGCCGTTGGTGAACAGCTCCGGCTGGCGCTCGATCTCCAGCACGGCGGCGTGGTCGATCACGGCCCAGAAGGGCTGGATGCCATCCCGCTCGACGCGGTGGATGCCGCCCCGGGCGTGGAGGTCGACGGCGGCCTGGTTCCACTCGGCCAGGTCACCCCATCGGTGATTGTCGGTGAAGATGTCATCGGCCGCCGGGGGAGCGATGTCGGTCATGGGCTTTTCTCCGTGGTGGGGTGAGGATGGGTAGCGGTGGTCAGTCGAACAACAGGACGGGCTTGATGACCTCGCCCGAGGCGCTGGCGGCCTCGGCGGCGTTGATCTCGCTCAGGGGAAAGGTCTCGATCAACTCGTCGTAGGGGAAGCGGCCTTCGGCGTTGAGGCGGGCCAGTTCGGGGATGAACTCGGTGGGGACCGAGTCGCCCTCGAAGATGCCCTTGACGGTGCGACCGCTGATCATCGACAGGAAGTCGAAGGTCATGTCGCCGAACCCGACCCCGGCCATACCCAGGGTGCCCAGGTTGTTGAGGCCCTCGTAGACGGCCCGGACGACGGCGGCGTTGCCGGTGGTGTCGAAGGCGAAGTCGGCGCCACCGCCGGTGATCTCCTGGATCTGGGCGGTGAACGTCGACGGGTCACCGCTGAGGGTGTGGGTGGCCCCGTAGCGCTCGGCCAGGTCGAGTCGGGACTGGTGGCGGTCGATGGCGATGACGGTCCCGGCCCCGACCACCTTGGCCGCCATGACGGCCGACAACCCCAGGGCCCCGGCGCCGGCAACGACGAGAGACGCCCCCTCGCCGACGGCCAGGGAGTTCATGACCGCGCCGGCACCGGTCTGGATGCCACAGCCCAGGGGTCCGAGCTTGGCCAGGTCGAGGGACGGATCGACCTTGACCACCGAGCGTTCCGACACCACCGACAGGGCGGCGAACGACGACTGGCCGAAGTAGTGCGAGCCCACGCGCCCGCCCTCGGCGTCGGTGAAGGCCGAGGTGCCGTCGGGGCGACCGCCTGACATGTTGTAAAGCGAGAAGTTGAAGCAGTACGGGAGGCGGGTGGCGGCGCAGGCCGGGCAGTCGCCGCAGGAGTTGAAGCTGAGAACGACGGGATCGCCGGGGGTCACCGACGTGACGCCCGGGCCCACCGACTCCACGATCCCGGCCCCCTCGTGGCCGTACACGACGGGCCCGGCGAAGAACTCGGGCGGCAATTCACGCGACAGCAGGTCGGTATGGCACATCCCGGCCGCCACCATCCGCACCCGAACCTCGCCCGGGCCGGGATCGGCGACCTCGATCTCCTCGATGGCGAACGGACCGTTACCGGCCCGGAGAACGGCTGCCTGCGACTTCATGGGTCTCCCGAGGGGTTCGAGCTGTGACGCCCATCACTTGTAAGACACTCGTTCAATAGTTGTCAAGCATCCAACTACCTGTCCAGCCACCTGTCCAACCAGCTCGCGCTGGCCCGCGCCGGAGTGATCCGAGCCGGCACGTCAGGCGTCGTCGTCGGCCAGGCCCTGCTCGACCAGGAAGTGCTCGTAGCGGTCGGCGTCGATCCAGGCCCCGGTGGCCTCGGCGAAGGCGCGGGCTTCGGGGGCCATGAACTCGACCCGACCCGCCCGGGCCTCGGTCGACGAGATGCCCTCGACGGCCGCGGCCGGCAGATCGAGCGCCACCCCGGCCGGGACCTCGAGCGGGGGACGAGGGGCGACGGCCACAGTGGGCAGACGGGCCAAGGTGGCGTCACGTACGGCCGGATCGTCGTCGTACCACTGGAGCTCGTGGATCTGGTGCCACTTGTCGGCCCCCATGATCACCACGTCGTACCCCTCGGCGATGTCGGCCACCAGCCGCCGGTCGGTGATCGCGGCCCGCAGCCACGGGCGAGCCTCCGCCACCGCCTCCAACACCTCGACCCGGTGTCGCCACAGCGGCCGCTCGACCACGTCCTTGCCCAGCACCCGGCGACTGTGGACCAGGACCACATGGTCCAGGTCGTGCTTGCGGACGGCGGCCTCGGCCACGGCGACATGGGCCACCGTCGGTGGGTTGAACGAGCCGGGGTAGACACCGACCCGGGGGCGGTCGTCGGGTGCGGTCACGCCGGCACGTTACCGCGAGTCGACCGCCACGTTGCCCGCCGATGACATCACGGCCCCGGTCTCCACCAGGCCGACCCGGCGGGCCTACCCTCGTGCTCGTGGTGCCAGCTGCAGTACCGGCCGAGGTGGGCGCCTCCTCCCCGGCCGCCCGGGAGCGTCCGGCCCCGTCCCGACCACCGGCCCGTCGGCGGTTGGTGACCCTCGTCGGCCTGGCCGTCCTGGTGGCCGCCATCGCCCTGACCCTGATCGCGGTCGGCACCGTCCTCGGGCAACCGGCGGCCCGCTACGCCGGGCTGATGGTGGCGGCCACCACCTTCGTCCCTCTGCCCGCCGACACCTTCGTCCTCCAGGCCTCGGTCGTCGTCGACCCGGTGTCGGTGGCCGTCCTCGGTGGTGGGGCCAACACCCTCGTCGTCCTCATCGAACGACGCTGGATCCTGGCCCTCGTCGATCACCCGTGGTTCGAGCGGTACCTGGCCTCCCTCGAACGCAACCGGCTGGTGGTCGCCCTCCGTCGGCGCCTCTTTCTCGGCCTTCTGCTGGGTGGGGCCACCCCGCTGCCCTTCGAGCCGTTCCGGCTGGTTGCCGTGGTGGCCGACTATCCCCGATGGCGCTACGCCCTGGCCACCTTCGTGTCCCGGGCCTTCCGCTACCTGCTGCTGGCCCTGGTCGGCCGGGCCCTCCTGGACGTCGGCCTCCTCGACGTGGGCCTGTGGATCACGGCCGTCCTCTTTCTCCTCGGCGTGTGGCGGACCATCATCTGGCTGGTGCGGCGCTGGATCGACGGTGGGAAGCGGGCCGATGTCGGCTGAGGCCGGCCCGGAGCCGACCTCGGATCTCGACCGGGTCCTGCTCGCCCTGTACCCGTCGGTGGTCATCGAGGGTCGGCGGGGGACGGCCCGGTTCGACCCCCAACCCGAGCACCGGGGCAACCCGGGCTGGCTCCAGGGCGGACTGGCGGCCACCGTGCTCGACCACACCTGTGCCCGGGTGGCCTCGGCCGCCCTGGGCCACCGGGTGGTCACCGCCACGCTCGACCTCCGCTACCCCCACCCGGTGGCCCTGGGCCTCGGGCCCTACCGGGTCGAGGCCGAGGCGGCCGAGCCCCGGGGGCGTCTGGTCCGGGTCACGGGGGGCCTGCTCGACGGGGAGGGCCGGGCCCTGGTCCAGGCCAAGGGGCTGTTCGTCATCCGTCCCGACGCCGACGGTCGCTCCCGTGATTGAGCCGCTTCCGGCGGTGCCCACCCACCACCTGCTCCTGACCGAGGAGTTCGTCGAGGATCTGATCGAGCGGCTCGAGGGAGCCCGCCGCCGGGTTGCCCTCCAGCTCATGACCTTCGACGGCGACGCCGCCGGGGAGCGGGTGGCCGGTCCGTTGCTGGCCGCGGCCCAGCGGGGGGTGGAGGTCCGGGTCCTGGTCGACAGCTTCGCCCTGCGCGTCGTGAGCGACCAGCCGGTGCGGCGCCGGGCCGTGCGCCAGGAGTTCGCTCGGAGCCTCGACCTCTACCGGGAGCTGCTCGACGGCGGCGTCGCCGTCCGGTTCACCAACCCCAACGGTCCCGTGAACGCCTTTGCTCTGGCCCGCAACCACAAGAAGCTGTTCGTGGTCGACGACGTCGTCTACCTCGGCGGGGTCAACGTCAGCGACCACAACTTCGCCTGGCACGACGTCATGATCCGCATCGACGATCGGGCGGTGGTGACCGCCGTGGTCGACGACTTCGACGTCGGTTTCGGGGGACGACGGCAGGTGCTGGACGGCGCGGTGGTGACCAACGAGGCGGTGGAGGCGACCTTCGACGCCCTGGTCCGGGGGGCCGAACGTCGGGTGGTGGTGGCCTCGCCCTACGCCGTCGACCGCGGCCTGGCCCGCCTGCTCGAGCTGAGTGCGGCGGCCGAGAAGACCGTGATCGTGGCCGCGGAGAACAACTACCGATTCCTGGAGGCCATCACCCCCTACGTCTGCCATCGCCTGTTGCGGGCCGGGGTCGATCTGGCCACCTTCAGCCGCTTCTCCCACGCCAAGTTCGTGGTGGCCGACGACCGGCTGCTGATCGGCTCGTCCAACTTCGGTCGCCACAGCTTCTGGTGCAACCAGGAGATCGGCATCGTCATCGACGACCCGGTCGTCATCGATGCGCTGCTGGAGGAGGTGGGCCGGGCCCGGCCGATCGCCGTCGATCCGTCGCGCCGACGTCGGGTCCTGGGGTGGGCCGCCTCGGCCGCCATGGACGCCTTCCTCCGCCTCTACGCTCGGATGATCGTGCCCCGGGTCCCCCTGCTCCACTCCCCCGACGGACTGCCCGAGGTCCTGGCGCGCCCGACGGAGTGAGCCGTACCACGCGCCTGGTGGCGATGGCCCTGGCCGTCGCCACCGTCTCGGCCGGGTTGTGGGTGCTGGGCTGGCAGGTCGGGGCGCCGATGCTGGTCTTCGCCGGGCAGATGGTGGGGTCCACCACCTTCGTCCCGCTCCCGGCCGACACCTTCGTCCTGAACGTGTCCGACGAGCTCGATCCGGTCCTGATCGGGGTGGTGGGCGGCGCCATCAACACCGCCATGGTCCTGGTCGAGCGCCGGTGGCTCCTGGTCTTCGTCGACCACCCGTCGTTCGACCGGTTCCTGGCCTTCTTCGACCGCAACCGCCTGGTGGAGTGGACCAGCCGCAACCTGTTCCTGGGGCTCCTGGTGGGCGGCGCCCTGTTCATTCCCTTCGAGCCCTTCCGGTTGGTTGCGGTGCTCAAGGGCTACCCGGTGGCGCGCTACGCCCTGGCCACCTTCCTGGCCCGAGGCGGCCGCTACTACGTGTTGGCCCTGGCCGGATCGGGTCTGGCCCGCCTCGGGTTTCTCCAACAGGCGCTGTGGCTGACCCTGGCGCTGTTCCTGTTC
This sequence comes from Acidimicrobiales bacterium, assembly GCA_965263455.1. GTDB lineage: Bacteria > Actinomycetota > Acidimicrobiia > Acidimicrobiales > SZUA-35 > CADEDH01. Next base: position 1,472,861 of record CBDHHN010000004.1, on the reverse strand, counting down.
GGCCTGTGGCGGAGCACCGTTCGTCTGCTCCGGCCGGAGCCGAGCCCGGGCGGGCCCGAGGGTGAGGCCTGAACCGGGGCTGACAAAGTCCTGACGCGCCCTCGGCGGTCGCCGCTAGGTTCAGGTCCCATGTCGGACCTGAACCGGACCTCCTCCCGCATCACCCAGCCGCCGAGCCAGGGCGCCTCGCAGGCCATGCTGTTTGCCACCGGGCTGACCCCTGACGACATGCACAAGGCCCAGGTCGGCATCGCCACCTGCTGGTTCGAGGGCAACCCGTGCAACATGCACCTCAACGCGCTGGGCGGGCACGTGAAGTCGGGTGTGGAGGAGGCCGGGCTGTTGGGCATGCGGTTCAACACCATCGGCGTGTCCGATGGCATCTCGATGGGCACCGACGGCATGTCGTATTCGCTCCAGAGCCGCGACCTCATCGCCGACTCCATCGAGACCGTGATGGGCGGCCAGTGGTACGACGGCCTCGTCACCCTCCCCGGCTGCGACAAGAACATGCCGGGCTGTGTCATCGCCATGGGTCGCCTCGACCGGCCCGCCATCATGATCTACGGCGGCACCATCGCCCCCGGCTGGGCCACCGTCGGCGGCCAGGAGACCAAGCTCGACGTCGTCTCGGCCTTCCAGAGCTACGGCCAGAAGCTGGCCGGGACCATCACCGAGGAGGACCGGCAGGCCATCGTGGCCAACGCCATCCCCGGCGCCGGGGCCTGCGGCGGGATGTACACGGCCAACACCATGGCCACCGCCATCGAGGTCATGGGGCTCTCGCTGCCCTACTCGTCGTGCACCCCGGCTCTCGATCCGGCCAAGAACGACGAGTGCGTCCGGGCCGGAGCCGCCATGCGCAACCTGCTGGAGCAGAACCTCACCCCCCGAACGATCGTGACCCGCCAGTCGCTGGAGAACGCCATGGTCATCACCATGGCCCTGGGCGGCTCGACCAACGCCGTGCTCCACCTCATCGCCATGGCCCGGGCCTTCGGTCTGGAGCTGACCATCGACGACTGGCTCAAGGTCTCCAACCGGGTCCCGCTGTTGGCCGACCTCAAGCCGTCGGGCCAGTACGTGATGGAGGAGCTGCACGAGGTCGGCGGTATCCCCGGCGTCATGAAGTACCTGCTCGACGAGGGCCTGCTCGACGGGACCCAGCTCTCGGTCACCGGTCGGACCATCGGTGAGAACGTCGAGGCCGCCGCCCCCCTCGACGCCGGTCAGACCATCGTGGCCAAGCTGGAGGATTCGGTGAAGGCCCGGGGCCACATCTCGATCCTTCGGGGCAACCTGGCCCCCGGCGGTGCGGTGGGCAAGATCACGGGCAAGGAGGGCCTGCGTTTCTCCGGCCCGGCCCGGGTGTTCGACTCCGAGGAGGACATGCTGGCCGGCCTGGAGCAGGGCCAGATCGCCTCGGGTGACGTGATCGTGATCCGCTACGAGGGCCCCAAGGGCGGGCCCGGTATGCCGGAGATGCTGACCCCGACCAGCGCTTTGGCCGGTGCCGGGTTCCTCGACGACGTGGCCCTCATCACCGACGGCCGGTTCTCGGGCGGCAGCCACGGCTTCATCATCGGCCACGTCGTGCCTGAGGCCCAGGACGGCGGTCCCATCGCCCTGGTCCGTTCCGGCGACACCATCACCATCGACGACGAGAGTCACGAGATCACCGTCGACGTGTCGGACGAGGAGTTGGCGGCCCGGCGGGAGGGGTGGACGGCTCCGCCGTTCAAGGCCACCAGCGGGACGCTCTGGAAGTACATCAAGTGTGTGGAGAACGCCTCCAACGGTTGCGTGACCGACGGGGCGTGAGCCCGGAGCGGCCGTGGCCGCCCCGGGCCAAGGCCGGTCAGTCGAGGGACCAGGTGAACCAGTTCTCGTGCGGTCCCGGAAGCAGGCCGTGGGCCAACCCGTCCACGCAGTGGGAGGCGATGAGGAACGTGGCCGGAGCCTGACGGCCGTCGGTGATCGCCACCGGTCGGATGGAGGCGTCCTCGCCCCGCAGCCGTTCGATGTTGCCCGGGTTGGTCAGGGCCACGTTGTCCTTGACGGCGTCGAAGTCCTCGAACCGTTGGAAGGGATAGGCGCCCGACGAGATGGGGAAGTCGACGCTGATCACGACCCGACCGGCGCCCTTTGAGTTGGTGTGGAAACCGTTGGAGACCCGATCGGCGCCCGGGTTGGGCAGGGTGATGCCGACCTGCTCGGCCAACTCGTCCGAGGGGACCAGCGGCGTGACCGGAATGCCGACCAATGGGCTGCCGCCGTAGTCTTCGCCGGACGAGTCCACCCCGGCCAGGCGGACCCAGACGGTGTAGAGGGTGTCGGGCTTGGCGTCGCGCACCTGGAACACCAGGCGGCTGTTGCCCGACCGTTCGCTCAGCCGCAGCTGGGCCTTGGCCTCGGACCACGTCTCGGCCCCCGGACTGCCGGGCTCATTGCACTCGATCGAGACACGCTGGCCGGTGGGCGAGGGCCGGTCGGCCTCCCACCGTTCCATCTGCTCCCATCGGCCGCTGCCCGACGCCCCCGACGGGAGCAGGGCGACGATGAGCGTCCCGATGATCGCAGCCACGATGATCAGACGGCGCAGGTGGACGCGCCGGTGCTTCGTTGCGGATTCCATGCTGTCACTTCCTTCTTGCTCGCTGATATTAAGTCATGGACGTACGATTTCCAGGTCATCCATTTCGCGCGAAGCTAGCCGTTGATTGCCGCTCCATGTCGGAAAACCTGCCCTTCCGTCTTGGGTTGATTTGAATCAAAACGACCCGGTCGGCGGCGGGCGGGGGCGGTGCGACCCGGTCCGGTCCGGACCCGTGGTACGGTCCGGGTCGCGCCACCATGGCGGAGCGCGCGGTCGGGCGGTGGTCGAGTGGAGGTGCCGACCATGGGCGATGGTGAAGGCAGGTCGTCGGGGGCACGCCGACGCGCCGGGAGGCGGCGAACGCCGGCCGCGGCCGGCGGCGCGACCCGGAGACGACTGTCGACCCGGACGTTGATCATCATCGTCTCGGCCGCCGTGATCGGTCTCGTCGTGCTGGTCGTGCAGCAGTACGCCTTCGGGCTCTACCGACTGCCGTCGGAGGCCATGGTGCCCACGCTCCAACCGGGGGATCGGGTGCTGATCAACCGACTCGACACCGAACCGGCCCTCGGCGATCTGGTCGTCTTCCAGCTCGAGGGGGAACGACCGATGCTGCTACGGGTCATGGGGCTCGAGGGCCAGACCGTGGCCGCCAGCGAGGGGGTCCTGACCATCGACGGTCAACTCGTGGTCGAGCCCTACCTCGACCCCGACATCGAGATCGAGGACTTCGGCCCGGTCGAGGTGCCCACCGGGTCGATCTTCACCCTGGGCGACAACCGGGCCACCGCCCTCGATGCCCGGATCCTCGGCCCCGTCCCGGCCTCCGACATCGTCGGCACCGTGGTGCGCACCATCGGCTGAGCGTGCCGCCCCTCACCGAAGGGGTTAGAGCCGCGTTATCGGTGCATGGGACGCTGTCCAGGTCGATGTCGCCGCATCCACTGCACTCCACTGGGTCGAGGCGGTGCGGCGGCTCAAGGAGGCACCGCCATGTCCCGTAATGGTCCTGCGCCCGATCGCGGTCTCGACTACGACGTCGTCGTACTCGGCTCCGGCCTGGCCGGTTCGATCCTGGCCACGATTCTGGCTCGCCGCAACCAGTCGGTGCTGATGCTGGAGCGAGGTCGTCATCCTCGTCTGGCGATCGGCGAGTCGTTGGTTCCCACGTCGGCCATGTGGTTCGCCATTCTCGGACACAAGCACGACATTCCCGAGCTGCGCACCCTGGCCCACCTGGAGTCGGTTGCCCGCAATGTCGCTCCCTCGTGCGGGGTGAAACGTGGGTTCGGCTACGTGTACCACCGCGACGGCCAGACCGCCGTCGACCCGGACGAGTCGAGCCACTTCATCGGGGCCAAACAACCGATCTTTCGGGAGAGTCAGTTCTATCGGCAGGACATCGATCACCACCTGGTCCACGTGGCCGAGGGCTATGGCGTCGAATACCGGGACGAGACCACCGTCACCGCGATCGACATCGCCGAGGACCGGGCCACCATCGCAGTCGAGGGCGGGGCCGTGGTCACTGCCCGGTTCGTGGTCGATGCCACCGGCCGCAACTCGTTGCTGGCCGAGGCCCACGGCCTGCGGGAGGATCCGTGCCGGTTGCGGCACGCCTCTCGGACCATCTTCAGTCACTTTCGCAACGTCCAGCCGTTCGAACAGGTCGAACCCGGCGCGACCCGACAGCGGCACACCGCCGGGTGGTCTGAGGGAACGTTGCACCATGTGTTCGACGGCGGTTGGTTCTGGGTGATCCCCTTCAACAACCACCCCAGCTCCCGCAACGATCTGGTCAGCGTCGGCCTCACGGTGGGGACGGACCGGTATCCCAGGGTCGAAGGTCTGGATCCGGCCAAGGAGTTCCAGTCGTTCGTGGAACGGTTCCCGGTCGTCGAGCGGCACCTGGGCCCGGCGGAGGCCACGCGAGACGTTGTCGGCACCGACCGCATCCAGTACTCATCGACCACGTCGGTAGGGCACCGGTTCCTCCTCCTCCAGCACGCCTATGGCTTCATCGACCCACTGTTCTCCCGAGGGATCTGGCGATCGCTGGAGGCCATCGACGTCGTGGTCACCGACCTCCTGCCTGCGCTCGACGACGACGATCTGGGGCCGGATCGTCTCGACCGTATCGATCGGGCTCAGGCCGCAATGCTGGACGACAACGACCAGATGGTTCACAACGCCTATCGCTCGATGGCTGACTACGACACGTGGTCTGCCTGGCTGCGGGTCTGGTTCGCCGACGAGTTTCTGACGACCATGCCGGTCTTGGCCGCCACCTTCAGGTACGCGGCAGACGGTGATCTGTCGGTCTTCGATCGGCTCGTGGGCGATCCTCGACCCGGCACCGACTACTCGTTCTCGGCCGACCTCCAGGCCATCGTCGATGAAGCCGACGGTGTGCTGGACGACGTGGCCGACGGCCGTTGCACGCCGGCCGAGGCCCGTCGCCGGATCGAGGCCCGACTCGGTTCCGCCCCCTACCTTCCCCACCACCTCCTCGACTGGGGCGGCGGGGCCGAGTTTGGGATCGATCTCACGCCGCCCCGCCTGGCCAAACTGGTGTGGTGGGGCCGTCGACATGCTCCGGATGGTCTGCGCAACGAGGCATTCGACTATCGCATGGTCGATCTCCTACGTCTTCTGGCCACCGACGCCACCAGGCCCTCAGCAGTACGACGGGACCAGTTCGGCAACATCGTGCCCCAACGGCCGGCGGCGTGATGGCGGTGGCCACCGTGGTGCGCACCATCGGCTGAGCGTGCTAGCACGGGCCCATGGATTCGGGTTCGGGGAGTAGCGCCGCCTGGCATGAGCGGGCCCGTCGGCTGACCCCGGCCGGGGTGCATTCCAATGCCCGGCTGGTCGGGGCCGAGACCGTGTTCGTACGGGGCCAGGGGCCCTGGTTGTTCGACGCCGACGGCCGCCGCCATGTCGACTACATGCTGGGCCGGGGGCCGGCCGTGCTCGGCCACACGCCCGATGGGGTCAACGCCGCCGTGCACCGGGCCGTGGCCGACGGGCTCACCCTGGGTCAGGCCACGCCGCTGGAGGTCGAGGCGGCCGAGGCGGCCCTGTCGGTCATCCCGTGGGCCGACCATCTGCGGTTCACCAGCAGCGGGACCGAGGCCGTCCAGGCCGCCTTCCGCCTGGCCCGAGCGGCCACCGGCCGCTCGTTGATCGTGCAGTTCGAGGGGCTCTACCACGGCTGGCTCGACGGGGTCTCGCTGGCGGCCGGCCCCGATCCCCGTTCGGCCCGGCCCGCCACCGGCGGCCAGTCCCCCGACTCGGGCGCCCGGGTGATCCTCCTGCCCTGGAACGACCCGGCCGCCGTCGACGACGCCTTCGCCCGCTGGGGTGACGACATCGCCGCCGTGATCACCGAGCCGGTCAACATCTTCGGCGGCGTCCTGCCCGTTCCCGGATACCTGGCCCATCTGCGGGCCGTGACCGAGGCGCACGGCACGGTCCTCATCTTCGACGAGGTGGTGACCGGCTTCCGCCTCCAGCCCGGCTCGGCCGCCTCCCTGACCGGGGTCACCCCCGATCTGGGGACCTTCGCCAAGGGACTGGGGTCGGGGTGGCCGGTCTCGGCCGTGGCCGGCCGGGCCGATCTGTTCGATGGCGTGGCGGCCGACACCGTCCGGCTGTCGGGCACCTACAACGGCAACGCCGCCGCCATGGCGGCCGTCATCGCCACGGTGGAGGCGACAGCCGACGGGACGGTCCACGCCGCCATGAACACCTGGGGTGATCGGCTCCGCACCGCGCTCGTCGAGACGGCGGGCACCCACGGGGTGGCCTTCCGGGCCGAGGGTTATCCGACGGCGTTCTGGTCGGTGCTCGACGGGGCGGACGACGTTGCCTCGATCGAGTGGGCCGAGGCGCTGGGACGACACCTCCGGGCGGAAGGGGTCGTGACCTACCACCACACGTGGCTCACCTCGGCCGCCCACGACGAGGAGGTTCTCGCCGCCACCGTCGATGCCTTCGCTCGGGCACTGGGGCGTGTGGTCTGAGCCCGATCGAGATCTGAGCGGCCGCGCCCGTGGCCGGCGGCGGGGTCGGGGACGGTCGGCAGTGGCACCGCCGCCCGGACCCGCCACACTGTCCCGCCATGGCAGCTCGACAGATCGAATCCGTTGCGGTGCTGGGTTGCGGCACCATGGGCTCCGGTATCGCCGCCGCCTCGGCGGCCGCCGGGTGCAGGGTCCTCATGCTCGACCTCACCACCGAGGCCGTGGAACGGGCGCTCGGCGCCGTCGACGACGAGCATCGTCACCTGGTCGAGACCGGCACCCTTGAGGCCGACCTCGACAAGATCGCCGACTACGACTGGATCTGCGAGGCCATCGTCGAGGACGTCGAGACAAAGCGGGAGCTGTTCGATCGGGTCGAGCCCCTGCGTCGTGACGGGTCGGTCATCAGCTCCAACACCTCGGGCATCCCGCTGCGCGACATCACCGCCGGGTTCGCCGACCGGCTCCTGGGCGACGTGGCCATCACCCACTTCTTCAACCCGGTCCGGGTCATGAAGCTGTTCGAGCTGGTGCCGGGCGAGCAGACCAGCCCCGAGGTCATCGAGGCCTTCGCCGCCTTCGGGGCCGACAAGCTCGACAAGGGCGTCGTTCACGCCAAGGACACCGTCAACTTCATCGGCAACCGCATCGGCTGCTTCTTCATGCTGTCAGGCCTGCACCTGGCCAAGCCCTACCTGGCCGACGGGATGAGCCAGGAGACCGTCGACGCCGTGCTGGGCAAGCCGGTCGGTCTGCCTCCCACCGGCCTGTACGGCCTGATCGACCTGATCGGGCTCGACGTCATGGACCTGGTGGGCAAGAACCTGGCCGTCAACCTGCCCGACGGCGACACCGGCCACGCCTACACCGCCTTCCCCGAGGCCGAGCAACGGATGCTGGAGCGGGGTCAGCTCGGGCGCAAGGCCCGCGACCTCGGTGGCTTCGGCAAGGTCGAGAAGCTCGGCGACGGGGCCAAGAAGCGCCTGACCTTCGACCTCACCACCGAGGCCTGGCGGGATGCCGCCGAACCCGACCTGGAAGGTGTGCCCGGCGACCTGGGCGAGGCGCTCTTCGCCGACACCCCCCAGGGCCACCTGGCCTGGGAGGTCTTCGGCGGGACCCTGCGCTACGCCGCCGGTCTGGTGCCCGAGATCGCCGACGACATCGTCAACATCGACAACGCCATCCGCTGGGGTTTCAACTGGACCCTCGGCCCGTTCGAGATGCTCGACCACCTCGGCGTCGACCGGGTGATCGAGCGCATCGAGGCCGAGGGTGGCCAGGTGCCGACCATGCTGGCCGTGGCCCGTGACGCCGGGGCCGATGCCCTCTACCGGGGCGACGGCGACGATCGCCACCACCTGGGCCTCGACGGGGCCTGGCACCCCGTCGCCTAGCAACGGGGGCGACCAGGCGGCCCCGGCCCGAGGGTCAGCGCATCACCTGGATGGCCCGCAGGAAGCCGTTCAAGCCCGGCCACGGGAACTCGTAGCGGCCGTACGGGAACGGCGCCAGCATCCCCTGCACGTAGTACAGGGCGAAGTTCACGAGGGCGAAGACCTCGAAGAAGAAGAAGCTGACGAGCCCGGCCAGCCACGCCACGAGGGTGAGCACCAGCAGCACCAGGAACACGAGCGAGATCTCCGCCACCACCCGGGCTCGGGTCGGGTCCGAGGAGTCGGTCCGGCCGGCGCTGAGGCGCCCGTACCGGGCCAGGGTCGAGGTGTAGGCGATGACGACGATGAACAGCACGAAGAAGGTGTAGGCCCCGATCAGGTGCAGGGCCCGCTGCTCGTCGACGTTGAACCAGGTGAGCATCAGCAGGGCGACGCCGAGCACGATGTTGAACCAGCGGCTCCCGTTGGCCCGGCGGTGGTCGGGATCGAAGCTCAGCACGCCGTCCATCAGCAACAGGCCGGCGGCGGCCGTGAACGGCAGCCAGAACAGGTAGCGGGGATCGACGTCCCAGTAGGCGCTCACGCTGTCCCGCAGGGTCTGGCCGTCGGCGGTGGCCATCACGGCTGGGGCCACGGCGGCCAGGAGGGCGCCGGCGGCGGCCAGGATCTCCCGCCCCTCCAACTGCCTTCGGGCCTGGGCCACCGTCGATTGCGGCTGGGGCAATGGGTCGGTGTCGTGCACGGTCATGATCGATCCCCCCGGTTCGAGTGTTCGGTTCGACACTACGGGAGAGTCGATCGATGGCGCTGCTGATACCTGACTAGGGGTTCGGGGCGAGGGCGGCGGCCAGGAGTCGACGGACGGCCCGGGGGTTCTCCGTCATCAGCATGTGGCCGGTGTCGGCCAACTCGGTGACCGAGGCCCGATCGCCCAGGGAAGCCACCAGCTTCGCCGCAGCCCGAGGCGGGGTCATCTTGTCGCCCAGGCCGACGGCGACCGTGGTCGGGCACGTCCCGGCGGCGGCCGCCGCCTCGGCTCCCTCGTAGGCGGCGCAGGCGCCGAAGTCGGCGGCCAGGGCGCCGGGCTCGCTCTGTTCGACCAGGGCCCGCGCCCCGCCCAGCATCCACAGGCCGGGCGTCGGGTTGAGGCCGACGTGGGCCGGTTGGGCATGACCCCACGAGGCCATCAGGGCGGCGGCGACCGGGAGATCGTCGGCCGCCGCCTCCAGCAGGGCGGGGTGGACGGGCATGGCGTTGGCCGTGCCCAACAGCACCAGTCGGGACACCAGCTGCGACCGTCGGACCGCCAACTCCAGACCGATGAAGGTCCCCATCGAGTGACCGACGACGGCCACCGGCTCGTCGGCCGCCCGTAGGCCGGCGCCGTCGGGCCCAAGGGCGTCGACGAAGCGGCCGAGCCAGTCGGCCATGTCACCGATCGAGGTGAGCGGGTCGCCACCCGAGCGGCCGTGTCCGGGGAGATCGACGGCCAGCGGGCGGAATCCGTGATGGGCCAGCCATCGGGTCTGGAGCTGCCAGGCGGTGGCATCCATCCCGGCCCCGTGGACCAGGACCACGAGCGGGTCGCCCACCGGGCGGGCGGCGGGGTCGATGCCGCCGGTGGCGGCGTGGGTCTCGGTGCCGTCGACGGTCACGATCATCGCTGGCTCGCTTTCAGGGCTCGGGACAGGTCGTCGCAGATGTCGGCCGGATCCTCCAGGCCCACCGACAGGCGGATCAGATCCTCGCTGATGCCCGACGCCACCATGTCCTCCGGGCTCAACTGCTGGTGGGTGGTCGACCCGGGGTGGATGACGAGGGTCTTGGCGTCGCCCACGTTGGCCAGGTGCGAGGCCAGCTGCACGGCCTCGATGAACTTGCGGCCGGCGTCGCGCCCGCCCTTGACCCCGAAGCTGAGGATGGCGCCCGCCCCCCTGGGGTAGAGCCGCTGGGCCAGCTCGTGATCGGGGTGCGACGGGTGGCGGGGATGCTTGATCCAGCTCACGGCGTCATGGGCCGACAGCATGTCGAGCACGGCATCGGTGTTGGCCACGTGGCGCTGCATCCGCAGCGGCAACGTCTCGACCCCTTGGAGGAGTTGGAAGGCGTTGGCCGGGCTCATCGACGCCCCGAAGTCCCGCAGGCCCTCGGCCCGGGCCCGCATGCCCAGGGCGCTGGGCCCGTACTCCTCGGCGAACGACAGCCCGTGGTAGCCGGCGTAGGGCTCGGTCAGCGTGGGGTGACGGCCGGAGGCGGCCCAGTCGAAGCGGCCGCCGTCGACCACGACCCCGCCCAGGGCGACGCCATGGCCCCCGAGGAACTTGGTCACCGAGTGCATCACGATGTCGGCCCCATGCTCGATCGGCCGGATCAGGTAGGGGGTGGAGAAGGTGGCGTCGACCATCAGGGGCAGGCCGGCGGCGTGGGCCACCTCGGCCACGGCGGCGATGTCGAGCACCTCGATCCCCGGATTGCCCAGGGTCTCGGCGAACACGACCTTGGTGTTGGGCTGGATGGCCTCGGCGAACGCCTGCGGATCACGGGGGTCGACGAACGTGGTGGTGATCCCGAACCGGGGCAGGGTCAGGTTCATGATGTTGTGACTGCCGCCGTAGATGTTCTTCGAGGCCACGATGTGGTCGCCGGCCGAGGCGATGGTGGCCACCGCCAGATGCAGTGCGGCCTGGCCCGAGGCCGTGCACACGGCCCCGACACCGCCTTCGAGGGCGGCCAGGCGTTCCTCCAGCACCGCCACCGTCGGGTTGGAGATGCGGGAGTAGATGTGGCCTGGGACCTCCAGGTTGAACAGGGCCGCCGCCTCATCGGTGTCGGGGAACGTGTAGGAGGTGGTGAAGTACAGGGGTACGGCCCGGGCTCCCGTCGTCGGGTCGGGTCGTTGCCCGGCGTGGAGACTGAGCGTGTCGAAACGCAGGAAGTCGGGTTCAACCATGGCCCGCAGGCTAGGGCGCGTTTCGATCGGAGACCGCTCTCGGACCTACGCTGGCCTCCTAGTCACAGCCAGGCAGGGGGATCGGCCATGACCGAGATCGCACCACGGGAACCGGTGGCCGATTGGGCCACCGACTTCGACCACTTCGACCAGGCCTTCGTCGATAATCCCCACGCCATCTTCGACGACCTGCGGGAGCGGTGTCCGGTGGCCCACTCCGACCGCTATGGCGGCATGAACGTGCTGACCACGTTCGCCGACGTGGCCGCCGCCACCCACGACACCGAGACCTACACCAGCCGGCGGATCATCATCAGCGAGGTGCCGACCGACCGCCGGGGCATCATCCTGCCGCCCATCAACCTCGACCCGCCCCACCACACCGAGCCCCGGCGCGTGATGCTGCCGTTCTTCAACCCCACCAACACCGCCCGGTGGGAGGGCCCGATCCGTGAGATCTGCGCCCGGCTGCTGGACGGCCTCGAGGGTCGGGAGACGTGCGACCTGGCCGCCGACTACGCCAAGCACCTGCCCGGTGACCTGACGGCCATGATGTTCGGGGTCCCCCAGAGCGAGACCGACCAGTTCCGGGACTGGATCCACGATCTGCTCGAGGTCGGCCCGACCGACGCCGAGGTCGAGCGGCGGACGACCAACGCCATGATCGACTACATGCTCGGCCTCATCGCCGACCGCCGGGCCAACGGGGGAGACGACCTCGTCACCTACCTGTTCGACAAGACCATCGACGGCGAGCCCATGGACGACCTGGCCATGGCCAAGATGCTGTACCTGCTCCTCATCGCCGGCATCGACACCACCTGGTCGGCCCTCGGCCACTCCTTCCTCCACCTGGCCACCCACGACGACGACCGCCGCCGCCTCGTGGCCGAGCCCGAGCTGATCGCCACCGCCACCGAGGAGTTCCTCCGGGTCTACGCCCCGGTGTACGTGGGGCGCATCGCCACCACCGACGCCGAGATCTCGGGCTGCCCGGTCAAGGAGGGGGAGTGGGTCATGCTCAACTTCCCGGCCGCCAACCGTGATCCCGAGGTGTTCGACCAGCCCGACGAGGTCGTCATCGACCGCCAGAAGAACCGGCATTCGGCTTTCGGGCTCGGGGTTCACCGGTGCCTGGGATCCAACCTGGCCCGGTTGGAGATGAACATCGCCATCGAGATGCTGCTGGAACGGTTCCCCGACTTCACCCTCGTCCCCGGGGTCGAGCCCGAGTACGCCGCCGGCAACGTCCGCGGCCCCCGACGGGTCCCCGTCCACCTGGGCTGACCCGGGACGCGCCGGTGGGCCCGGCGCCGCAGCACCGGACCCACCGGATGGGGGCGGAGGGCGGAGCACCGGATGCCCCCACGCCCCCGCCGGGCCGCACGACCGAACTCAGTCGGCCCGCAGCACGTCGAGGATGTCGGCCCGGGAGGCGTTGCGCGAGGGCCACCAGGCGGCGGCGGCGCCACCGACCAGACCGGCGGCCACGATCAGCAGTCCCGTCACGACATCGGTGTTGGGGGTGGTGATCTGGCCCTCGGACAGCGCCTGGAAGAAGGCGGCGGCCGAGACCCAGGCCAGGGCCATGCCCGACACCACCCCGACCAGGGCCAGGAGGCTGAACTCCGACACCAGCGACCAGAACACCTGCCGGGCCGAACCGCCGGCGGCCCGGATGGCGGCGATCTCGCCCACCCGCTCCGAGATGGCAAGCGACACCGTGTTGGCGATACCGACCAGGGCGATGATCACGGCCACCGCCAGCAGGGCGTAGACGAGGGCCAGGATGGTGTCGAGCCCGGAGCTGAGGCTGTCGACATAGCCGTCGAGGGTGAGCACGTCGATCGTGGGGAGGCCCACCGCCTCGGTCAACGCCGCCTCGTCGGCCGAGCCGACCACGTAGACGGTGGTGGCCGGGTCGTCGTAGCCCAGGGCATCGGCCAGTTCGAGCCCGCCGATCACGCCCGGTTGCTGGGTCCCGGGTAGTGATTCGGTGACCACGGCGCCGACGGTCAGGTCGGCGGGACCGGCCAGTGAGGTGACGGGCAACGTGTCGCCCACGGCCACGCCGTAGCTGTCGGCCGTGAACTCGTCGAGGGCCACGGTGGTACCGCCGACGTCGGCCAGGTCGCCGTCGACCACATCGAAGTCGTAGGCCACGGCCAGACCGTCGATCTCGGCCATGGCCACCGTCAGGTTGTCGCCCCCGGGCCCGGCCCGTTCCACCGTCGGTTCGATGGCCGGCATGACCGGCGTCTGATAGACGGCCACGGCGACGTCCACCCCGTCGGTGGCGGCCAGGTCGGCCACGATCTCGTCGCCGATGACGGCCTCGGGCTGGGCTCCGATGCCCTGGACGACGTGGTCGGCCTGGAGGGCGTTGGCCGCGTCGCCGGCGATGAACTGGCTGATCGTGGCCGCCATCAGGGTGAAGAAGGCGATCAGGGTGATCCCGATCATCAGCGCGCTGGAGGCGGCCGAGGTCCGCCCGGCGTTGCGCTCCAGGTTGCGGCTCGCCAGCGTCCCCGCCGGACCGGCGATGCCCAGCACCGGGCGGGCCAACCGGGCGGCCAGGCGGATCAGGTGCTCGGCCCCCAGGTAGAGGGCGGCGAAGGCACCGGCGATCCCGAACCCGGTGGTCCAGATGTCACCCTGGATGACGCCGTAGGCCAGCAGCCCGCCGCCGATGACCACCGTGGCGACCGTGGCGAGGCTGCGGGTACGACCGGCCGAGGGCGGCTCCAACTCGGCCGACCGCAGCGCCTCGATCGGGGCGACGGCGGTGGCCTTGCGGGCGGGCCACACGGCGGCGGCCACGGTGACCCCGAGGCCGACGGCCATGCCGATACCGATGGCCGACGGGGCGATGGCGGTCGAGCGTTCGATCGACAGCCCCAGCAGGTCGAGGAACGACCCGAGGGCGTTGACCCCCACGATGCCCAACACGACGCCGATCGCCGTGCCGACGGCGCCCAGGAGGGCGGCCTCCAGCACCACCTGGCTCAACAGCTGGCGTCGGGTCGTGCCGACCAGACGGAGGAGGGCCAACTCCTCGGTCCGCTGGGCCAGCGAGACGGTGAAGGTGTTGGTCACGATGACCATGCCCACGACCACGGCGATGACGGCGAACACCGTGAGGAAGGTCTCGAAGAAGCCGAGGAACGAGTTGATCAGGTCGACCCGGCCCTGGGTCCAGTCGTCGCCGGTGGTGACGTCCGACCCGGGGACCAGCGCCGTCACGTCGGCCACCGCCTGATCGACGGCGGCCGGGTCCAACTCGGGCCCGGCGTCGACCAGGACGTAGTCGTAGCCCTGGGTCGGGCTCAGCAGGGGGTCGGCCGGATCGAGGAGCAGGGTCGAGGTGTAGGGGTTGTTGTCCTCGCCCCCGAAGGTGGCGATGCCGACCAACTCGGCCTCGGTCAGCCCGGCGTCGGTGACGTAGGCGAAGGTGTCGCCCACGGCGAGCCCGGCCCCGGAGGCCGTGGCCTGGTCGAGCACGGCTTCACCCACGGCCTCGGGGCCGTTGCCCTCGATGACTTCGAAGGCGTTGAGGGACGACGAGCCGAGCCACGGCTGAGCCAGGTTGGACGAGGCCTGTTCCTGGCCCGAGGCGTTGCCGTCGACGTCGATGACCTGGGCGTAGGGGGCGGTGAAGCCCACGGCTTCGTACCCGGCCTCGGTCAGGGTGTCGACGGTCGAGACCGGGACGGGGGCGGTCAGCACCGCCTCGACCTGGCCCTCGAGTTCGGCGATCTCGGGTCCGGTGACGACGGCGTCGACCTCGGCGTAGGCGTCATTGATCGGTTCGCCGACGTCGGCGATGGAGGTGGTGAGGAGCAGGGTCGACACGATGAAGGCCACCGACAGGGCGATGGCGACCACGGTCAACGCGTAGCGGTTCCGTTTGAACCAGGCGAGTTTGAACGTGCGGCGGATCATGTCAGCTCAGCTCCCGGATCTTGCCCAGCACGTCGTCGACGGTGGGGTGGAGGGCCTCGCCCACGAGGCGACCGTCCTGGACGTAGATGACGCGGTCGCAGTGGCTGGCGGCCACGGCGTCGTGGGTCACCATGACGATGGTCTGGCCCAGTTCGTCGACGGCCCGTCGCAGGTAGGCCAGGAGTTCGCCCGAGGTCTTCGAGTCGAGGGCGCCGGTGGGCTCGTCGGCGAAGATCACGTCGGGCCGTGGGATCATGGCCCGGGCCACGGCCACCCGCTGGCGCTGGCCGCCCGACAACTGGCTCGGTCGGTTCTCCATGCGGTGGGCGATGCCGAGGACTCCGGTCAGTTCGGTCAGGAACTCCTCGTCGACCGCCGTCTTGGTGTCGAGATCGACCGGCAGGGTGATGTTCTCCCGGGCGCTCAGCGCCGGGACCAGGTGGAACGACTGGAAGATGAAGCCGAGCTTGGATCGGCGCAGGACCGACAGCTCCTGGTCGGACAGGGTGGACACGTCGACGTCACCCACGTAGGCCTGGCCGGCCGTGAGCCGGTCGAGGCCGGACTGGCAGTACATCAGGGTCGACTTCCCCGATCCCGAGGGGCCCATGACGGCGGTGAACTCACCCCGGCGGAAGCCGACGGTCACGTCGTCGAGGGCGGTCACGGCGGCGTCGCCCTCACCGAAGACCTTGGTGGCGCCGACGAGGCGGGCGACGTCGTCGGATGGTGTGGGTGCCCCGGAGGTTCCGGGGCCGTTGGCGGTTGTTGTCACTGCGGTGCTCATGACGGGCAAGCTAGAGAGCCCAGGTGAGGCGATCCTGGGGCCAACCTGAGATGTTCCTGAGCTCGGACCGGATCGGGCCGGGGGTGGTTGGCAGCGGGTCCCCGAGGCGTCAACCTTGGGCCATGACCACCTCGCAGGATCCGGCCTCCCTCTCCGACCTCGGCGACCGGACCGTGCTGCTGGTGGAGGACGATCAAGGGTTGCGCGAGTCGCTGGCCACGGTCCTCGCCTACCAGGGACTGACGATCGTCCAGGCCGGGAGCGCGGAGGAGGCCGAGGAGCTGCTCGGCCCCCACGACCCCGATCTGGTCGTCCTCGATGTGAACCTGCCCGGCATCGACGGCATGGAGTTGCTGCGGCGACTCCGGACCGGGGGTGACGCTCGCCAGGTCCTGCTGCTCACGGCCCGCCACGAGGTGTCGGACCGGGTGGCCGGGCTCGATGCCGGGGCCGACGACTACCTGCCCAAGCCGTTCGCCCTCGACGAACTCCTGGCCCGGGTCCGGGTCATGCTGCGCCGGGCCGGATCGGTGTCGGCCACGGCCACGGCAGCGCCCGGCGGCGAGGTGGTGGTGGGGACGGTGGCGGTCGAGCCGGCGGCCCGACGGGTGACCGTGGCCGGTACCGAGGTGACGCTGACCAAGCTCGAGTACGACCTGCTGGAGCTCCTGGCCCGCCACGTCGATCAGGTCATGACCCGGGCCGTCATCCACGAGCGGGTCTGGGGCTACGACGAGGACTACGCCTCCAACACCCTGGAGGTGCTGGTGTCGAGCCTACGGCGCAAGTTGGAGGGGGCCGGGGCCGAGCGCATCGTCCACACCGTTCGGGGCGTGGGCTACGTGGTCAGACCCGACGGCGGTCCCGGGAGCGGCTCGTGACCGCCGACGCCAAGGGCGTGGGCGCCCCCGGTCTCCGGGCCTGGTTGTCGCGGCTCGGGGGCGGCCGCCGGGATCTCCGACGCCGGGTTGCGGTCGCGGTCGGGGCGGTCACCGCGGCCGTCGTCCTCGTGTTCGGGGTCGCCTCGTGGTTCCTGGCGGCCCGCAGCCTCCACACCGCCACCGACGACGACCTGCGCTCGGTGGTCGACGCCATCGAGATCCTCGCCCCCAACGGACCCGAACCCACCGTTGGGCCGACGGTAGAACGCCGGGGCCAGGCGGGCGACTTCACCGGGTTCGACGAGCTGCCGGTGGGCGGTGACCGACCACCGGTCCCCTACCTGGGGGCCTTGGCGGCCGACGGAACCCAGCTCTTCGGCGAGTTGCCCGTCTCCGACGCCTCGCGATCGGTGGCCCGGGGTGAGCGGGCCGAGGCGACCGAGACGGTGGAATTGGACGGGCGCTCCATCCGCATTCTGA
This sequence comes from Acidimicrobiales bacterium, assembly GCA_965263455.1. Classification (GTDB taxonomy): domain Bacteria; phylum Actinomycetota; class Acidimicrobiia; order Acidimicrobiales; family SZUA-35; genus CADEDH01. The sequence continues at coordinate 1,455,800 of CBDHHN010000004.1, read as the reverse complement.
CCGTGCCCATCGACCAGCCTCCCGGGGCCGCCCTCCGGGTCGGCATCGACATCACCAACGTGGTTGACGGTCTGCGCCAGGCCGGGTTGGCCACGGCCGTGGCCGGGCTGGTGGCGGGGCCGGTGGCGGCCGCCATCGCCTGGTTGTTGGCCGGGCGGCTCATCGCCCCTGTCACAGCCGTGGCCGCTGCGGCCGACCATCTGCGCCGCAACGACGATCTTCCCGACCGGCTGGAGGGCGAGGGGGAGGATGAGCTGGGCCGGCTGGTCACGAGCTTCAACGCCCTGCTCGACGACCTGCGCCAGAGCCGGGACCAACAGCGGCGCTTGGTGGCCGATGCCAGCCACGAGCTCCGGACCCCGCTGACCAGCCTCCGGGTCAAGACCGAGTTCATCCAGTCCAGCCCCGGGCTGCCCGGCCCCGAACGACAACGGCTGCTCGACGGCGCCGTGGCCGACCTGGACGCCCTGGGAGAGCTGGTGTCCGAGCTGGTCGAGCTGGCGGCCGACGGGGCCAGCCCGGAGCGGGCCCGACTCGTCGACCTGGGTGAGCTGGTGGCCACGACCGTCGACCAGTTTCGGGCCACGTCGGGGCGGAGGGTCGAGGTCCGCACCACGCCGGGCCTGGTCGAGACCCGGCCCCGCCAGGCCGTCAGGGCCTTGACCAACCTGTTGGGCAACGCCCACAAGTACTCCCCGGACGGGTCCATCGTGGTGACCCAGTCAGGTCCCCGGATCGAGGTCCGAGACCACGGCCCCGGGATCGCCGCCGAGGAACGGGAGCGGGTCTTCGACCGCTTCTTTCGGGGCAAGGCCCACCAGTCGATCGACGGCAGTGGGCTGGGGCTGGCCATCGTCGAGTCGATGGCGCGCAACAACGGGGGCACGGCGTGGGTGGCCGACACTCCCGACGGTGGGGCCGGCGTCGTCGTCGGCTTCTCGGTGGGCCCCACGCCACAGGACTGAGCGACCCGGGTCGGTCGGCCACCGCAGCGGGTGACGACAGTCACCGAAGGGTTTGCATCCGGGATCGGGTGAACGGGCGAAGAACAGACCGTAACCATGATCTGGACAAGCAAAGGAGCATCCATCATGTCGAAGCGTTTCCTGACCCTGCTCGGGCTCATCGCCGCCTTCGCCCTCGTCGCCGCCGCCTGCAGTGACTCGAGCGACGAGGCCGACGACGCCACCACCACCTCCACCACTACCGCCTCGGCCGACGACACCGAGGAGTCGACCGACGCCGCAGCCGAGGATCCGGGGACCGTGGTCGACGTGGCCGTGGCCTCGGGCGACTTCCCCACTCTGGTCGCCGCCCTCCAGGCGGCCGAGCTCGACGGCGTGCTGGCCGGTGAGGGTCCCTTCACCGTGCTCGCCCCGACCGAGGACGCCTTCGCCGCCGCCCTCGAGGCGCTGGGCCTCACCGCCGATGAGCTGCTGGCCTCCGAGGACCTGGCCGACATCCTGACCTACCACGTGCTGCCGACCGAGGCCCCGGCCGCCGTGGTCGTCACCCTCGACGGCCAGGAGGTCGAGACCGTCAACGGGGCCAGCGTGGCCATCGCCGTCGACGGCGACACCGTCATGGTCAACGACGCCACCGTCACCGCCACCGACATCGTCGGGAGCAATGGCGTGATCCACGTCATCGACACCGTCCTGCTTCCGCCCGCCGGCTGAGCCACCCCCGGCGGCGTCGGCTCGTCCCACCGACTTCCCTCCCGGTGGGACGAGCCGGGTCAGGACCCCGGGGGCCCGGTCTATCGGCCGGGCCCCCGGGGTCCGTCGCGTCCGGCGTGTCGTCGGAGCCGGCCCGGGGTTCAGCCCTCGGGTAGCTCGCGGCAGTACTGGTCCGACAGGCTGAAGCCGCCGAAGTCGCCGTTCAGGTCTCCCGTCTCCACCGCCTCCCGGTAGGCGTCGACAGGCACCTCCTCGAAGCACGCCTGCAGCTCTGCCTGCTCGGTGCCGAAGGTGGTCCTCACCACCACCGTGGCCAGGTGGGCCACCGTCTCGGTGGGGCAGGTGTCGAGGCCGGTCAGGAGGAGTTGTTCGAGTGCGAACTCGAGCTCCTCGGCCGTCAACGACAAGAGCACGGCCTCCTCCACCCCGTCGACGCCCAGCTCCTCCTCCAGGCAGCCGAGCATGGCGGCCCCGGCGTCGCCGAAGTCGTCGGAGATCTCGTCCAGCAGTGGCCGGAAGTCCATACAGGTGGCGAACACGTCGCTTATGGCGGCGATGTCCTCGGGGGTGAAGCCGTCCTCGGGGCTGAGGCCCTCGTTGGCCTCGAGGCGCTCGGTGAGGCGCTCGTAGCTCCGGTCGCTCAGGCGCCCGTCCAGACCTTCGGCCGTGCACACCGCATCGTCGGCCGTGATGCTCAGACCGTCGCCCGCAGGGCCCAGGAGGGCGGCGGCCAATCGGTCCTCGAGGTCGGACGAACCCGGGTTGCCGCCGTCCGTGCTCTCGCCTCCGGTCTGTTCGCCGTCATCGCCAACGTCGCTGTCACCGCTGCCGTCGCCGTTGTCGGGGGCCGGATCGTCGGTCGTCGACCCGTCGGACTCGACCTCGTCGGAAGCGGGGCTCGACGGAGCACCCTCGGTGCCGTCCTCCGCCTCGGTCGGGACGGCGTCGTCGACGGCGGTCTCGTCGGTCGCCGACCCGCAGGCGGCGAGGAGCATGGCGGCCGCGACCAGCACGGCGGCGGGCGTACCGAGCGAGCGCCGCCGGGGGCGGTTGGTCGGTCGAGGGGAGGGGGGAGGAGCAACGTGGTTCAACACGTTGCCTCACCATAGGGTCCGGATCCGGCCCGCAGGCCGCGGCTCAGCCCAGGCGTTCGAACTGGCGGCGGAGCCAGTCCTCCTGGTCGCGGCCGTAGCGCTGGGCGATGTCGGTCTCGGCGAAGCGGCGGACGCCGTGGGGGGCGCCGGGGTACACGTGGAGCTCGGCGTCGACGCCGGCCTGGTTGAGGCGCAGGGCGTAGGTGATGTCCTCGTCCCGGAAGCCGTCGGCCCCGCCCACGCACACGTAGGCCGGGGGCAGGCCGGAGAGGTCCTCGGCCCGGGCCGGGGCGGCGTGGGCCGGGATGGCGTCGGTGCCGTAGAGGTCGCCCAGATACGACCGCCAGCCGAAGGTGTTGGAGTGGCGACTCCAGACCGGGAGGCCGTCGAGTCGGCTCGACACCGTCTGTTGGCGGTCGTCGATCATGGGGCAATCGAGCAGTTGGAAGGCCACCGGGAGCTCACCGCGGTCGCGGGCCAGCAGGGCGAGTCCGGCGCACAGCCCACCCCCGGCGCTGATGCCGGTGATGCCGACCTTGGTCGGGTCGATCCCGATCTCGGCCGCGTGGTCGATGGTCCACTGCAACCCGGCGTAGCAGTCGTCCAACGGGCCCGGGTAGGGGGTTTCCGGGGCCAGCCGGTACTCGACCGAGACGCCGACGATGCCGTAGAGGCGGCACCACTTGTCGAACTTGGCGTCGTCCATGTCGTAGCTGCCCAGGATGTAGCCGCCGCCGTGGATCGAGTACAGGCACGGCAGGGGACCGTCGAGCCCGACCGGTCGATGAACCCGGACCACGACCCCGGCCGCGGGGTCGACCACGTGATCGGTGCGGGTCACCTCGTCGCTGAGTTCCGCTGGCGGGAGCAGCGACGTGCCCCGGATGGCGGGCAGGATCTCGGCGTCGATGTCGGGGATGGCGAAGCCCGCCAGAAGCGGTTCGACCTCGGGATCGATGACGACCATGGTGCCTCCTCGACGTCTCGGCTGAGCACGTCCAACTGCGTCTGGCCCGGAACGTATCCGGGGCATCACCCCGTCGTCCAGAGGAGGCGGGACGGCGGCCGGCCCTCAGCCGGCGCCGGTGCCGGCGGCGACTCCGGCGGCGACCGGTCGGGCCGGGGCCGTCGGTCGGTTCGGCCGGGTCGGGGGCGGCAGCCAGGGGGGCGACCACACCGTGCCCGCCACCAGGAGGCCGGCGGCCACTCCGGTCACGGCCGGGAACAGCGGCGACCAGCCGACGGCCGCCGCGGCGGCCACGCCGAGCCCGGTGGTTGCCGCCACCACGGCCCAGAACCGGATCCGCTCGGACCGACGGGGGCGCTCGGCCCGGGCCACCGCCACGACATCGGCCCCGTACCGGCCTTCCAGATACCGGCGCCGGTCGAGGACGACCATGAACACCACGAACAACAGGCTGCCCACGCCGTGGCCCACGTACTGCAGGGCCCGGGCCGCCACCACGTCCCCGTTGACGGGGACCGAGAACAGCACGTGGTTGAGTCCGGCGAGGTCGGCCCCCCAACGGTACTGGTGGGTGAAGGCATCGATCACGACATGGCTGGCCACGCCCAACGCCGCGCTGTGGGCCGTGATCAGCAGCGGCGGTCGGCGGGTGCCGAGCACCTGGTACGAGCGCAGGTGGAGGGGGCCGAGGTTCGGGAGCTGGCGGAAGATGCCCCGGGCCGCCCGCCATCGGAGCAGGGCGGTGATGATCACGGTGGCAGGCAGCGCCCATACCACGACGCCCGCCAGGTTGTGGCTGTTGGCGGCAAGCCACGGCCCCAGGGCGTAGGCGAAGTCGGGGGTGGCCGCCCCCACGCACAGGGCGGTGCCATCGATGGCCCGCGGCCAACGGACCTTGGCCGCCAGAATCAGGCCCTGATGGGCGGGGAACGTCGCCGGCATGACCACCGAGTGTGGCATCGCTCCCCCGGGGGCGGCCCGGGCGGCGGGGCGATCTGCCCAGCCCGTCGGGTCGTCGGCGCCACCGCCCGCCCCCGCAGGTCGCAGGGCGGATCATCGCCGATCGCCGATCAGCGGGGGTGGTTCTCGGTGCCCATCCCGGCGGTGATGAACAGGGCGGCGCACGGCTCGTCGACGTCGGCGGTGTGCCAGTCGCCGGGCTCGTTGATGGCGTACTGACCGGGCTCCAGGGTCACCACCACCTCAGGACCTTCGGGGCCGCCCTTGCGCTGGATCAGCGTGATCCGACCTTCGGTGCAGACCACGATCTCCGAGCCGTGAGGATGGACCTCCCAGTCGCTCCAGCTCTCGCTGAAGCGGTGCATGGTGACGAGGCGCCCCTCGACGCCGTCGCCCTCGGTCCGTTGGCCGTAGCCGATGTACCAGCTCACCTCGCCCGTGAACGGTGGTTGGACTTCGGCCGTGGCACCCAGGCCGAGGTGGATGGGGTCGCGGAACAGGTCGTGCATGTCGCCTCCTCGTCGTGTGGGCCCCGGCCCGATCGGGTGATGCCGGTCGGGCTCCGGGGCCGTGGACGAGACGCTAGATGACGACCACCGAACGCAGGACCTCGCCCCGCTCCATCTTGTGGAACGCCTCCTCGACGGCGTCGATGTCGATGGTCTCGGAGACGAAACCTTCGAGGTTGAGCCGACCCTGGAGGTAGAGGTCGATGAGCATGGGGAAGTCGCGGCTGGGGAGGCAGTCGCCGTACCAGCTCGACTTGAGCGAGCCGCCCCGACCGAAGATCTCGATGAAGGGCAGCTCGATCGTCATCTCCGGATTGGGCACGCCGACCAGCACGACGGTCCCGGCCAGGTCCCGGGCGTAGAAGGCCTGCTCATAGGTCTTGGGCAGGCCGACGGCCTCGATGGCCACATCGACACCGTTGCCGTCGGTCAGTTCCCGAATCTTCTCCACCGGGTCCTCGTCGGCCGAGTTGACGGTGTGGGTGGCGCCGAACCCCTTGGCCCACTCCAGCTTCCGGTCGTCGATGTCCACGGCGATGATGATCGACGCCCCGGCCAGGCGGGCCCCCTCGATGGCGGCGTCGCCCACACCACCGCAGCCGAACACGGCCACCGAGTCACCCCGGCCCACGTTGCCGGTGTTCATGGCGGCGCCGAGACCGGCCATGACGCCACAGCCCAGCAGACCGGCGACCTCGGGCTTGGCCTCGGGGGCGACCTTGGTGCACTGGCCGGCGGCCACGAGGGTCTTGTCGCAGAAGGCCCCGATACCGAGGGCCGGGCTGAGCTCGGTGCCGTCGGTCAGCGTCATCTTCTGGGTGGCGTTGTGGGTGGCGAAGCAGTACTGCGACTTGCCCTTGAGGCAGGAGCGGCACTGGCCGCACACGGCCCGCCAGTTCAGGACGACGAAGTCGCCCGGGGCCACGTCGGTCACGTCGGGTCCGACCGACTCGACGATCCCGGCGGCCTCGTGGCCCAACAGGAAGGGGAACTCGTCGTTGATGCCGCCCTCCCGGTAGTGGAGGTCGGTGTGGCAGACGCCGCAGGCCTGGATGGCCACCACGGCCTCACCGGGGCCGGGATCGGGGATGACGATGGTCTCGACCGTGACCGGCTCTCCCTTGGCCCGTGCGATGACGCCTCGTACTTCCTGTGGCATGGCGGTGGTCCCTCCGTGGTCGGGGCAGATTGCGTTGACGAACCCTAGTCGTTGCCGGGTTGGGCCGACGTTGCGTGGTCCGCCGCCGGTCCGGCGCCGGAGGCCACCGGGTCGGCGGTAGATTCCGGGGCCATGGGGGCAGGGTCCCGGAAGTCGGAGCAGTCGATCGTCGCCCGCGGCGGTGCACGATGACCGGGGTTTCGCCGGGCCCGTCGGCGTCGGCCGCCGCCACCCGTCACGCCCGTGGAGCCCGTCGATCGGTGGTGGGGTCGGTGGCCGCCGTGGGGATGGCCGTGGGGATGGTGCTCGGCGTCGTGCTGGCCGCGGTGTCGGGGGCGGCGGCCCAGGCCGAAGTCGACGACGGGGTCGCCACCGCCGCTCCCGCCGATCGCCTGACCGTGGTGACCACCGAGTTGGCCCCCTTCGTGGTCGACGACGACGGCCGGGCCGACGGCTTCTATGCCGAGATCTGGGACCACGTGGCCGACGAGTTGGAGGTGAGCTACGACATTCTGTGGGTCGACTCCTTCGGTGAGGTGCTGGCGGCGCTGGCCGAAGGTCGGGCCGAGGTCGCCGTGGCCCCTCTGGCTCCGACGGCCGAGCGCGAGGCCGAGTTCGACTTCTCCTCGGCCGTGATCTCCTCCGGCCCCCAACTCGGCTACCACGAGCGGATCGGGGGTTCGACCACCCTGGTCGGGGCGCTGTTGTCGTGGTCGGTGCTGCGCATCCTGCTGGTCTCGATCGCCGGTCTCACGGTGCTGGCCCACATCATCTGGCTGGTGGAGCGCAACCAGCCCGACGACCACTTCCACGAGAACTACCCCCAGGGGGTGTGGGACGGGTTCTGGTGGGGCGCGGTGACCATCACCACGGTGGGATACGGCGACAAGGCCCCCCAGTCGACGGCCGGGCGGGTGGTGGCCCTGCTCGGGATGCTGTTGAGCCTCTTCATGGTCGGCGCCTTCGTGTCCCAGATCACCACCATCCTGGAATCGTCCCTGGTCGAGCCGCCCTTCCGGGATCTCGCCACCCTCGGTGACCAGCCGGTGGGGGCGGTGGAGGGGAGCACGTTCGCCGCCTTCCTCACCTCCGAAGGGGCGACCGTCGTGCCCTATCCGTCCCAATCCGAACTGTTCGCCGCCGTCAGCGACGGCCGGATCGACGCCCTGGTCACGAATCCGTTCGCCCTCGACGCCCTCGGCCCCCGGCACGGCGTGGTTCCGACCGGCGACGTGCTGTATGAGGAGTTCGAGACCTTCGGCCTGACCCAGGGCTCCCCGTGGCGGGAACCGGTCAACCGGGCCCTGGCCGACCTCCAGGCCAAGGGCGAGATCGCCGAGATCGTGGCCCGTTGGTCCGACTAGAAGCGGCCGGTGTCGGGGTCGGCCGCTAGCGTCGCCGTCCATGGGAACACCGACCCTCGACATCGACGGGCCCCGGGCCACCATCAGCCTGCAGCGGCCCGACAAGCGCAACCGGATCGAACCGGACGATCTCGTCCACCTCCTCGAGCACTGCGAGACCATCGATGCCGCCTCCGGCGGCCCCGACGGCGTCCGGGTGGTGGTGCTGCGGTCGGAGGGACCGGTGTTCTGCGCCGGTTACCACCTGGGGGCGCTGGCCGAGGGGGCCCGGCCCGAGGTCGGCTTCGGCGACCTGTGCGATCGTCTGGCCGCGGTCCGGGTGCCGGTGGTGGCCCGCATCGGGGGCGACATCCACGGGGGTGGAACCGATCTGGCCATCGCCTGCGACCTGCGGGTCGCGGTCGCCGGGGTGCGCCTCCAGATGCCGGCGGCCCGGCTCGGGATCCAGTACTACGCAACCGGTCTCGAACGGTTCGTCCATCAGTTGGGCCCGGCCGCCACGAAGCGGATCTTCCTGACCGCGCTGCCGGTCGCGGCCGACCGGCTGGTCACGATGGGCTACCTGCACGACGTGGTCGAGGCCGATGAGCTCGACGCCGCCGTCGACCGGATGGTCGAGGCCGTCGCCGGACTGGCCCCGGTGGCCGTCGCCTCGACCAAGGCCGCCATCGACGGTCTTGCCTCCGGCACCCTGTCGGTCGACGAGGTCGAGGCCACCGCCCGGGCCTCGTTGCGGACCGAGGATCACGCCGAGGCCCTCCGGGCCCTGGCCGAGCGACGGCCGGCCCGATTCCAGGGCCGGTGATCCGTGACCGGGGGGTCGGGCCCCAGCCCTGGCCCGACCCCCCGGGGAGTTCCTTGTCCCGCCGGGCGTCCGTGCCCGACGGGAGTCCTGTGCCCGGACGACGACGGGACCGCATCCCATCCGCCCGTCCGGGCCTGGTTCTCCGTTCGACCGGGGTCCGGGGCCGGATGAGGCCAACGGTCCCGGTGACCCAGCCCGATGGGAATCCGGGCCCGCAGCGGTCGAGGGGCCAGGGTCCGGTGACCCCCGCCGGTGGTGGTGCGCTAGGTTCGAGCCGAGACGGCCTGGCGGCCCATGTCGACCCGAGGAGACTGCGACGATGAGCGGCCACGAACGCGCTGACGCCGCAACGAGCCATGAGTCAGGCGATGCGTCAGGCGACGAGTCAGGCGGTGCGTCAGGCGACGAGCTGGTGGCCGAGCTCCAGGCCCGCCTCGCCGCCGACCCGGATCTGGCCGCCGCCTTTGCCGCCCTCACCCCCGGTCGTCGGCGGGAGTACAACTTCCACATCGCCGGGGCCAAGCAGGCAACCACCCGGGAGGCGAGGATCGACCGTTGCACGCCAAAGATCCTGGCCGGCAGGGGCTTCCGCGACCGCGACGGGTCCGGCCGAGGCCGTACGGGTCCGGCCAGACCGGCCGACGGTGGCCCCGTGCTGCTCTCGGGCGGCAACCCCCAGATCGCCAAGGGTGACGGGCCCGAGCCGGTGGCCGCCTACCTGGCGGCCATGCCGGGCTGGAAGCAGGACGTGGGCCGCCGACTGGACGCGCTCATCGAGCAGGCGGTGCCCGACGTGCGGCGCGCCGTCCGGTGGAACTCCCCGTTCTACGGGGTCGACGGACTGGGCTGGTTCGCCAGCTTCCACTGTTTCGATCGCTACGTGAAGGTGACGTTCCTCAACGGGAGCGGCCTCGATCCACTCCCGCCGATCGAGGCGAAGGACCCCGACTCCCGCTACGCCCACATCCACCAGGACGAGGAGATCGACGAGGCCCGCTTCCTCGCCTGGATGACCCAGGCCTCGTCGCAATCCGGTTGGAACGGGTTCTGACCGTGGCTGCGTACGGGAGCGGGCCGTCGGGGTCGACCCGGCCTCCGGTCCCGGCCCGCTTGGCCGTGGCCGCGGCGGCGCTGCTGCTGGTGGTGGTCGGGTGCGGATTGGGCGACGCCGACGAGACCTCGGCCGGTGAGTCCTCGACGTCGACGTCCGTGTCCTCGTCTTCTGGTTCTTCTTCTGTTTCTTCTTCTGTTTCTTCTTCGTCCGTGGTGTCGGACACGACGGCTCCCGCCGATGCTGCCAGCGGGACGAGCGCCTCCTCGGAGCCCGTGGCCTCGACCGCCCCGGAGGAGACGCCGACCTCCAACAAACCCTCGACCGAGACCTCCAACGAACCCTCGAATGAGGACGACTCGCTCGACGTCCTCGACGGGCTGACCATCGCCGTCGACCGCGAGGTCCGGTTCGATCCCGGTGGTACGTCGGCCACCCTCGACGGAGCCGTGATCCGGGGCGAGCGCGACGTCTACCGGGTCGGGGCCCGGGCCGGGCAGCGACTCGACCTGGACATCACCTCGACCGAGGACAACGCCGTGTTCGACGTCTTCGACCCCGACGGGCGGCTCGTGGCCGACGAGACGACGGCGGCCGAGATCACCCTCACGGCCACCGGCGACCATCTGATCGTGGTCGGTGGCACCCGGGGCAACGCCACCTACCGGCTGACGGTGTCCATCCCGGCCTGAGGCGACGTCACTAGCCTCGGCTCCCATGTCGCCCTGGTCCCGCCGCCGGTTCCTGGCCGCCGGAACCGGCGCCATCGCCGTGCTCCTGGCCGGCTGCACGGATGAGCCGAGCGCCTTCGACGGTCGGGTGCTCGTGATCGGCGCCGGCCCGGCGGGGATGACGGCGGCCCACCTCCTGCGTCGGCGAGGGGTCGAGGTCGAGGTGCTGGAAGCGGGATCGACCCACGGGGGCCGCATCCGTCACGACCTGGCCTTTGCCGACTTCCCCATCCCTCTCGGTGCCGAATGGCTTCACGTCGACGCCGCCGTCCTGGACGACATCGTGGGAGCCTCGGGCATCGATGCCTCCGGTGGCGGCGGTCCCGGGGCCGAGGCCACCGTCGATCTCGTCGACTACCAGAACGACGATCGCGCCGCCTACGTGGACGGTGCGTCGGTCGAGTTCGGGCCCCTGGTCCCCGATGTGTTCGACGGTGACAAGAAGTTCCGGCGGTCGAGCTGGCTCGACTTCTTCGACCGCCACGTCATGGACGGGATCTCCGACGTCATCCGCTACGACAGCCGGGTCGTGGCCATCGACCACGGCGGCGATCGGGTCACCGTGACCGACGCCGACGGTGGGACCCACGAAGCCGATCGCGTCATCGTCACCGTGCCCCTGGCCATCCTGGCCCGGCGCGACATCGCCTTCGACCCACCGCTCGAACCGGATCGGCTCCGGCGGCTCGACGAGGCCACGGTGTGGAGCGGGCTCAAGGCCTTCTTCGAGTTCGACGAGGCCTTCTATCCCGTTGCCGTGGTGCTTCCGGACAGCGAGACCGCGGCCGGGCAGCGGCTGTTCTACGACGCCGCCTACGGCCAGGACAGCGCCCACCACATCCTGGGGCTGTTCTCGGTCGGGGCTCAGGCCGAGGTCTACCAGGCCATGACCGACGACGAGCTGAGGGCCGACGTCCTGGCCGAACTGGACGACGCCTTCGCCGGTGCAGCCTCGCGCTCCTACGTCCGTCATCTCGTCTGGGACTGGAACGAACAGCCCTTCGCCCGCGGCGCCTACCTGGAGGACGATGCCGACCCCGGGCTCACCCGGGCGCTGGCCCGGCCGCTGTCGGCGCAGGTGTTCTTCGCCGGCGACTCCTACACCACCTTCGACGACTGGGGCTCGGTCCACGCCGCCGCCTGGTCGGCCATCGAGACCGTCGACCGCCTCCTGGGCTGACCCGACCCGTGTCCCGGTCGGCTTGGCGGCGGACGACGCCGGCGCCGCCGACACGACGACCCATCAGGACCTCGACTCGTCCCATCGGTCCCGGGCCCGAGCCCGGGCGGCCTCGGTCGTGGGCAGGTAGCCGGCGGCCGACACGGCGTCGTCGGCGGCGGGACCGAGGTAGGCCTCGACCAGGCGGTCGAGGGCGGCGTCGCGGCCGACGTCCGGGCCGTGGCGGTCGGGATCGACGAAGAGGGCGAGGCGTTCGGCCAGCGGGTAGGCCCCGGCGTCCGCCGTGGCGGGACCGGGTTCGACGCACCGTCCGCTGGCGTCGGCGGCGACGGGCACGACGGCGACCCCCGGGTGGTCGACCCCGGTGGGGTAGCTGAACCAGCCCAGGCTGCTGCGGTTGGCGGCCACGGTCTCCAGCAGTTCGATACCCGCCGTCGAGTAGTCGGGGCGGGCGGTCGGGGCCTGGCCCCGGGCCGATCCGATGGGTTCGAACACGAGCCGCACGGCGGTGTCGTAGGCCGGCTCCGACGAGGCCCCCACCACCAGGACGAGGTCGTCATCCGGCCATCGGCCGAAGCCACCGACCTCCCGGGCCTCGGCGTTGGCCTCGGCCCAGGTGTAGCGACCTGCCGCCTCCGGTCCGGTCAGGGCGTACAGGTCGCCGGGGGTGATGCAGTCGAGGTCGCCGTTGGCGGTGCTGGTCACGACCACGAGGATGTTGAGGCCGAGGTCGATCCGGGTCGGCGTCACCGACCGGCCGGGGCAGGGTTCGGTGGGATCGCCGACCGCCGGGACGAGGAGGACGATGGCGTCGGCCTCGCCCGAGCACAGCGCGGCCCACAGATGCTCGGGCTCGTCGATCGGGGTCGAGCCGGAGACCGCGATGCGGGCCCCGGCGCCCGGGTCGAGGGACTCGATCACGGCCTCGGTGACCTGATCCAGGTCCGGTGAGGTGAGGATCCGTACGTCCGGCGGCTCAGGTGCGGACGGCGGCGAGGCGGCCTCGGTCTCTGGCGTGGTCTCTGGCGCGCTCTCTGGTGTGGTCTCTGGTGCGGTCTCCGGCTCGGAGGCGGCCGAGGTCGACGGGAGCGCGCCCGGGTCATCCCCGGTCGAGGTGCAGGCGGCCATGCCCGCCACCGTGGCCACCGCCAGGACCGCCACTCGCCCGATCGTGCCCATGGCACCGGTCTAGCCCGTGTCGGCAACCGGGCGCGGTCGGGCCCGTCGACCCGTCTGGGGGCTGGTCGCCCGACTCGCCGTTGTATTCCTCGTGAGGAATATGTAGGATCATGGGCGTGGTCGATACCGAGCTCGTTCTGGACGCCGTCGGGGAACCCAACCGACGACGCCTGCTGAAACTGCTGCAGACCCAGCACGAGTCGACCGTGTCCGAACTGGTCGTCGCCTCGGGCCTGAGGCAGCCGCAGGTGTCCAAGCACCTGAAGGTCCTGACCCGGGCGGCCCTCGTGTCGGCCCGGGTCGACGGCCGGTACCGCCGCTACCGGCTCGACGGCCGGGGCCTGCAGGCGGCACACGACTGGTTCGGCTCGTTCGAGGACGTCTGGCACGCCCGCTTCGACGCCCTCGACGAGCTCGTGTCGACCGATCCCACTCATGAACCAACGGAGGAATGAGCCCATGACCGACCGGACCATGCAGACCGACCTGGCGACCCTCGACGCCCGCCGAGGATCGACCCGAATCGAACTCAGCGACGACGGCACGTCGTACCAGTGCGTTCGCGTCTTCGGCGCCCCGCCCGAGCGGGTGTTCCGGGCCTTCACCGATCCCGAGGACCTCCGGGTGTGGTTTCCCGCCGGAACCCCGCCCGGGACGGAGCTGACCCACTGCGAGTCGAACCCGGTCGAGGGCGGCCGCTACCACTACGTCATGGTGATGCCCGAGCACGGCACCCTCGCCTGGCACGGCACCTACACCAAGATCGACCGACCGGACCGCATCGAGGCCGACGAGTGGTTCGTGATGGGTGACGAGGGGCCGAGCGGTCCACCCGCCACCCAGACCCTGACGTTCGAACCCACCGGCGACGGCTTCACCCTCATGACCATGCAGGTCACGATGCCCGAGCCCGAGGATCCCGAGACCTTCATGGAGCAGTCGGCCGCCGGGCTCGGCACGTCGCTGGCCGCCATGGACGAACTGGTCTCGGCCTGATCGTCGTGGCCTCGTGTGGCCCCCGACCTCCGCCCTTCCGGCGGGGGGTCGGGGGCCGCCGGGGCTAGCGTGGTCGGGTGGCCGCTGAGGAACTGCTCGACGTCGTCGACCCGGCCACCGGGGCCGTGCTCGAAGCCCGCCCCCGATCCGAGGTCCACCGGGATGGACTGTGGCACCAGGTCTTCCACTGCCTGGTCGTCCGGCCGTCGGCAGGCTCGGTCGTGCTCCAGGAGCGGTCGCCGCACAAGGCGGCCTTCCCCGGCAAGCTCGACCTGTCGGCCACCGGCCATCTGGCCGCCGGGGAGACCCCGGCCGAGGGGATCCGTGAACTCCACGAGGAGCTGGGCGTCGACCTCGACCCCGATCAGCTGGTGCCGGTCGGTACCCGACTCCTGGCCGACGACGGTGGTGAGGGCCAGAACCGGGAGCTGGTCCACCTCTACTTCTGCGCCGACGACCGGTCCCTCGCCAGCTACACCCCCGCCCCGGACGAGGTAAGCGCCCTGGTCGAGGTCAGTGCCGAGAGCCTGGTCGCCCTCTCCGCCGACCCCGAGCTGGTGGTCCCCGCCCTCCGGTGGACCCCCGACACCGGATCGCAGCCGATCGAGCTGCGGCGATCGGCCCTGGTGGCCGACGCCGGGCAGTACTGGATCGTGCTGGCCATCATGGCCGTGCGCTTCCTCCGGGGGGAGCACCCCCTGGCCATCTGAGGGCCGGGCCGACCCTCAGGCGTGGAGCAGGCCGCTGTCGAGTACGCCCCAGCGGGCCGAGGTCCGGGTCACCGCCCCGTGCTTGCGTACCCCCCGCACCGACATGCACAGATGCTCGGCCTGGACCTCGACCGCCACCCCCAGGGGATCGAGGGCCGACTCGGCCAGGGCGTCGAGGATCTGGCGGGTCATACGTTCCTGGACCTGGGGCCGTCGGGCCACCGTCTCCACCACCCGGGCCAGCTTCGACAGACCGACCACCCGACCGTCCTTGGGGACGTAGCTGATGTCGACCGTGCCCCGGAACGGCAGCAGGTGGTGCTCGCACATGGAGTCGAAGTCGATGTCGGCCACGGTGACGATGCTGTTCGCCTCCGGCTCGTTGAAGATGGCCGACTCGACGTGGTCGCGGGGGTCGACCCCCATCCCCTGGAACACCTCCAGGTACATGTCGGCCACCCGTCGGGGCGTCTCGCGGAGACCCTCCCGGTTCGGGTCCTCACCGACGGCCTCCAGCAGGTCGGTGACGGCACGAAGGAGCTTGTCCCGGTCGGTTTTGGGCTGAGCAGTCAACGGCGGTCCTTTCGGCGTGGCACGAGGGTAGGCGGTCGGTCACAACCCGCCGTAATCAAGCCGTCAGACACCGGCCGGCGGTCTGCGGGCCCGCGGCGACCCGACCGACACCGACCCGGCGGGCCGGGCACCATGGAGGCGTGAACGGGGGAGCTTGGGGGCCGTGGGTGCTGGTGGCGGTGTCGGCCGTCGGCCTGGTGCCGCTCGGCCGACGACTCCGGGCCGATGTGGTGGCGGCGGTAGTGGCCACCGCCCTCCTGACCGTCCTCGGCGGGCTCTTCCTGGCCGGGGCCTGGTCGTGGGCCTACGTGGCCGACCATGCCCGACCCGGCACCGGTCCGCTACTGCGGCTGGCCGGGCTGTGGGCCGGGGCCGAGGGGTCCCTTCTGTTGTGGGTGACCCTGACCGCCTGGGCCGCGGTGGCCGCCGGCCGACTGGCGCCGCCGGCCCACCGGGCCACCGTCGGTGCACTGGGGGCCGCCCTCACCACCGGCTACGCGCTGGTGCTGGCCCTCACCGCCTCGCCCTTCGAGCGGCCCCCGGTCCCGGCCGCAAGCGGGGTCGGCCTGCAGCCGGTACTGGAACATCCGGCCATGGTGTGGCATCCGCCCCTGCTCTACGGCGGGCTGGTGGGTCTGCTAGTTCCCTTCCTGCTCGTGGCCGGGGCCGCCCTGGGCCCGGCCCCGGTCCGGGCCGCGGCCCGCCCCGGGCCCGAAGTGGGCGGGAGGGCCGGCGGCGCCCACCCCGGCTTCGTGGTCCCCCGGGTCGCCCTCGCCCTGCCCCTGGCCCTGCTCACGGCCGGTCTGGTCACCGGCGCCCTGTGGGCAAACGTGGAACTGGGCTGGGGTGGGTTCTGGGCCTGGGACCCGATCGAGTCGGCGGGGCTGGTGGCCTGGCTGGCCGGGGCCGCCGCCCTCCATGGCCGGGCGAGCCAGGCCCTCGGCCCGGGAACGAGGGCCGCCGTCGCCCTGGCCCTGGCGCCGGGCCTGGCCGCGGTCGGGGCCACCACCCTGACCCGGATCGGGGTCGTGGCCTCGGTCCACGCCTTCGCCGACCGGCCCGCCCTCCGGGTCGGACTGCTGGCCGTGGCGGCGGCGACGGTGGCGGTGGCGGCGCTGGCCGTGGTGCGGGCGCCGGGCTCGGCCGCCCTCCGGGTCGGCACCGCGGTGCCGGGTCGGGTCGTCCGGGGCCGACGGGCGGCCGTGGTGGTGCTGGTGGTGGCCACCGTCTTCGTGGCCGTCGGCACCTACGAACCGGCGGTGGAGGCGGCCACCACCGGCGACCGCCTGGCCATCGCCGGTCGGTACTTCAGCCGGCTCCTGTGGCCGGTCGTCATCGTCGGTTCGGCCCTGGCCGTCGGTGCCGATCGGCGATGGGTGGCCGCCTCGCTCGGCGCCGGTGCCGGGCTGGCCGTCACCCCCTGGGCCGCCGGACCGTACGCCCTGGCCGTGGGCGCGGCCGGGGGTGCCGTGGCTCTGTCAGCCCTCGCCGCCGGGTCGCGGCTCCGCCCCGGGGCCTTGGCCCACGCCGGGGTCGGTGTGGCCCTCATCGGGGTGGCCGGGACCATGGCCACCACCTCGACCGTGGTCAACGCTCCCACCGGACGGGCCATCGATGCCGCCGGCCTGCTCGTGACCCACGAGTCCATCGAGTTGGTGGACGGCGTCGGCACCCGCAGCGCCGTGGCCACGGTGACCGTCGACGGCGTCCGCTACCGTCCCCGCCTCGTCACCTTCGAACGTCGTGGCGTGGCCACGGCCGAGGTCGATCGGCGCAGGAGCGGCCTCGACGAGGTCCAGGTCGTCCTGCTCGACGGTGACGCCCGTTCGGCCCGCTATCGGGTCAACCGGTTGCCCCGGCTGCATCTGCTGTGGTGGGGATCGGCCCTGATCGTGGTCGCCCTGCCCGGTCAGGTCCGACGTCGCTTGCGGGCCAGCAGTTCCGACACCGTCGAGCCGCCCTCGGAGTCCCCGTCCCCGTCCCCGTCGCCGTCGCCCGGCGCGGGACCGGTGGTGGGCGGGGCGGAAGGGGCGTCGGGGCCCCAGGGCTGACCGTCCTGAACGGGCCGAACGGGCTGTGATCCGGTGACCGGCCCTGCTGCGCCGCCGCCGGTCGGGTTGCCGGCGGGCCGGGGTGGGGTCGGGGGCCCGCCGCCGGTCGGGCCGGGGCCGGCTGCGGGCCCCGGTACCGGACGACCGGGGCCCAGGTCGGGGGCGCCGAGCCGGGGCAGCCGCCGGCGCAGTTCGGTGACGGTGTCGGTGGCCCGCTCGGCGCCCAGGGCCAGCGCGCCCCGACGCCACCGCAGCCGGCTGACGGCGACCGCCACCGGCCAGGTGAGGGTGGCCAGGAGCAGGAGCCAGGGTCGCAGATCGAAACGTCGGGTCCCGGGTCGGGTCCCCTCGGGGTCGAACAGGTCGACGGCGGCGGCGTCGACCCGGCCGCCCGTGGTCGAGGCCAGCTCGACCAGCGGGCCCCGGCCCACCGGCCGAGGGGCGTACTCGGCCGGGTAGGAGCGGGTGGTGAGCCCGACCCCGGCCCACACCGTGGCGCCGTCGACCGTCGGATCGGACCCGTCGACGGCGTCGATCGACTCGTCGGGGTCGGCGGAGCGGCTGGTGACCACGGCCCCCACGGCGTAGGTTCCGGCCTCGGTCACGGGAACGGTGGCGGCGAAGGTCCGGGATCCGGTGCGCTCGAGGACCACCTCGATGCCGGATCCGTCCGGGGCCCCGACCCGAGCCGTGGCCCCGGCGTCGTCGGGCCAGTCCTGGTCGCCCTCGACCGTGATCTCCAGCCGATCGTCGACGATGCGGGCCTGGACGCCGGCCCCGTCCCCGGCCACCGGGAACGTGTCCTTGACCACGCCGGCCCAGAAGTCGGGACCTCCGTCCCAGGCCGCCCACGGCGCCGACCACCGCTCACCCCCGTCGCTGGTCCAGGTGGTGACCCGTCCCAGTCCGGCCCGCCACGAGGCCAGGAGCGGATCCTGATCGGGACCGATGCGGAGGTCGACGGTGGCGGTGGCCTTGGCCGAGGTGGCCACGTACCCCAGCAGGGCGGGCGAGGCCGACAGGGTCCGGACCGGGGCCCGACCCGAGGTCACCACGGGCAGGAACTCCCCCTCGTTCACGAAGTCGCGGGAGGCCAGGACGGCCTCGTTGACGATCAGCTCCGGAATCTGCTGCAGGTTCCGGCCCGGGTAGTACCTCCCGCCCCCGGCCTCGGCGATGGGGCGAAGGTCGTCGGCCGCCCCCTCGCCGGTGGCCACCACCGACACCGTGATTCCCTCGGCCAACAACTCGGCCGCCTGTTCCTCGACCGTGACCAGGGCCCCCGGCTCGGTGAAGCCGTCGCTGAAGAAGATGATGTGCTTGAGGCTGGCGTCGGACTCCCGGAGCGCCTCGGCCGCCGTCAGCAGGCCGGTGTCGACGAAGGTCGGCCCGTCGGGTTCGAGTTCGCCCAGGCCGGTGTCGACCGTCTCCTGGGACGGGGCGGCCTGGAGGTCGATGACCCACCGGTCGGCGGCGTCCATGCTCAGCACCCCCACCTCGTCGGTGGCCGACAGGGCGGCGATGGCCCGGGCCGCCGCAGTGCGGGCGATCGCCGTCTTGGACACACCGCCGTCGATCCGGTTGCCGCCGCCGAGGCCGTTGGCCCCCTCCTCGTTGCAGTGGCAGGCCCCCATCGAGCCGCTGGTGTCGATGGCCAGGACCTCGGCCACCGTCTGGCGTCGGAGAGGATCGGTGATCTCACTCACCACCGGGAGGAGATCCTCCAGGTCGCTGTTGCGGTAGCCGCCGAGGGCGTAGGACCGGGTGCCTCCCACCACCAGAAGACCCCGGCCCAGATCGCGCACGGCCGTGCTCAGGGCCTGCACCTGGCCGTCACTCAGGTCGAAGCGGTCCACGTCGACCAGCACCACCGAGGCGTAGGCCGCCAACTCGTCGAGCGGCGGGACACCCCCGGTGCCGACGACGTCGACCGGCAGCCCACCGGCGACCAGGGCCGCCGCCAGGCCCTCGCCCCCGCCGGCCCGCCCCTCGATCACCAGCACCCGGTCGGCCCCCTGGACGGGCACGGCGGCGAAACCAACGTCGTTGGCCGCCACCGCATCGCCCACACCCTCGACCTCGACCTGGTATCGGAGGACGCCGTCGCCGGTGGCCACGTCGGTGAAGCGGACCGTGTTCTCGCCCGCCGCCAACTCGACGGTCCGGCTCTCGATCAGGTCGCCGTCCCGCCGCAACGACACCACGGCCGGCCCCGCTCCGGGGCTGACCAGCCGGGCCTCGACCGCCACCTCCTCCCCCTGGCGGGCCAGCGTCGGGGCGTCGACGCCGGCCACGGCCACATCGGCCCCGCCGGGGGGCTCGACCACGACCACGTCGACCGGGACCCCGTCGGCGGCCAGCCGGGCCGCCTCCCGGGCCGTGTCACCGGTGGTGGCCCGTCCGTCGGACAGCACGACCAACCGACCCCGGGCATCGCCGGGCAGGGTGGCGGCCCCCAACCGGAGGGCGGCGGCCAGATCGGTGCCAGCCCGGTCGACCTGGACGGTGACCCCGTCGAACCGGGGATCCTGGGCGATCAGACTCTCGAGCCGGGCGTCCCGCCCGAACACCACCACCCCGGCCCGGGTGTCGTCGGGGGCCTGGGCCAGCGCCTCGGCCACGGTGGCGGCGGCCCGGGCCCGGCCCGCGGCCGACATCGAGTCGCTGGCGTCGACCAGGAACACGGTGGCCACCTCGTCGGCCGGGCGGGACAGGGTGGGGGCGATCAGGGCCAGCACCAAGGCCAGGGCCACGGCCACCCGTAGCCCGGTGGCCACCCGCCACTGGCGGCGCCCGACCCCGATCCGGCGTCGGGCCAGCAGATACTCGGCCGCCAACACCGCCAGCAGCACCAGGATCACCGGCCACAGCCACGGGATCCGGCCCCGATCCTCGACCGTCGGTTGGTCGCCGAAGGCGGCCTCGAACGGGAGATCGGGGGCCGGGGCCACGGTCGATTCGACCCGATCCGGGGCCACGGCCAGGGTCAGGGGATCCCGGCCCGGTTGCTCCACCCGCCAGAACCCGATCCGGTCGGCGGTGGGGAAGGCGGTACCGGGGGCGATCGTCTCCGACGTCCCCTCGGGCGAGGTGATGGTGGCCTCCAACCGGGGATCGAGCGGCAGGTCGGCCCCGACCGTGAGCCGGGCCGGTGGGGTGGCCGCCCCCGACAGGTCGGACAGGGCCCGGTCGAACAGCACCGGGAACGCCACCTCCAGCGGCAGGGTCGAGTCCTCCAGGCCGAAGGTCAGGACCAGCGTGGGGGCGCTGACGGTCGGTGCCCGGTCGTCGTCGGTCCCTTCCGGGGCCGCGGCCGGGGAGGAGCCGTCGAGGCGGACCAGCAGCGGGGCCCCCTCGGCCGCCAACAGCACGTCGGCCCCGACCGGAACCTCCACCCGCTGGGCCGAGGCCACGAAGACCTCGGACACGTCGATGCCGGTCAAGAGCGGATGGCCGTCGTCGACCAGGGTGACCACCGGGGCCTCGACGGTGCCGGTCGGCTCGACCCCCCGCACCGGGCCCACCGGGTCGATGGCCAGGAGGGGGAGATCGAGATCCGGAGGCACCGGCACCCCGGCCGCCACCACCACGTCGATCCCCTCCAGGACAGCGGGATCGACCCCTGGTGTGTCGGCGTTGGCGTCGGTGTCGCCGTTGTCCTCGGTGGCGTCGACGGCGGCGCCCGTCGTGGGCAGGGCGTCGACCCGGGTCACCTCGACCCCGGGCGAGGCGGCGAGGGCGGCGCCGAGGAAGGCGTTGTCGGGGCCGGCCCAGAGCACCTCAACCGCCCGGCGGCGGGCCACGGTGGCCACGACCCGATCGTCGAGCAGGTAGGCGTCGCCGCCCTCCAGGAAGGCCTCGAACCGCTCGCCGGCCGGGAGGGCCACCGTGAGGTTGACGACGTCGGTCGGGCCGAGGGTGACCTGCCGTCGGCTGACCGTCACCCCGTCCACGTCGATCCGGAGGTCCTGGGTGGCCTCCGGCCCGCCGAAGTGGGCGACCGAGAGTCGCCCCACCAGGCCGCCCCCCGCCGGCTCGACCGAGAACTGGGTGATCCCCCGGTTGGTGGCCGACGAGCCGACCGGCTCGTAGCGGGTGCCGACCGGGGCGGCTCGGAGGTCGGCCGCCGTGATGCCGCCGTCGGACACGAACAGGACCCGGGTCTCCTGGTCGCCGGTGTCGAGGCCGGCGGCCAGGGCGAAGGCGGCGGCCACGTCGCCTGCGGTGTCGGCCGCGGTCACGGTGTCGAGGGCGGCGGTGAAGGCGTCGGGGTCGTCGGAGCGGGTCAGGACGGCCCGGGCCCGGGTCCCGGCCTCGATGATGGTGGCCTCGCCCCCCTCGGGGAGCCGGTCCCGGAGCCGGCGGGCCCGGTCCCGGGCCAGGGCCAGGCGGTCTGGCTCGCCGTCGGTCGCCTGCATGGAGGCCGAGGCGTCGATCACGAAGATGGTGTGGTCGGCCACCAGATCGTCGGTGAGGCGGACGGGGCGGGCCATGAGGAGCCCGAGCAGGAGGACGGCCAGCAACTGGGCGGCCAGAAGCCAACTCGGGATCAGCCGCTGCCACGGCCGGGCCGCCGAGACCGGGGTCGTGACCCGCTGCCACAGGTAGACGGCCGACACCTGGGCCTGGACCCGGCGGGGCCGAAGCACGTGAAGGGCCAGGACGGGCAGGGTCAACAGCCACCACCACAACCCGGCCGGGTTGGCCAGGGCCCAGTCGCCGATGGTCATCGTCGCCTCACCGCAGCACCCCGGCGTCCCGGGCCCGGCCCAGGATGACCTGCTCCAGGTCGTCGGTGGTGAGCACCGACACGTAGCGCCCACCCACGGCCCGGACCCGGTCGGCCACGTCCTGTCGCCAGCGGCGGGCCAGGTCTCGGTAGTCGTCGAGGACCGACGTCGACAGCGACACCTCGATCCGGGCCCCGGTCTCGGCGTCGACCAACTCGACATCGCCCGAGACCGTGGGTTCGAGATCCTCGGGCGCGAGCACGTGGGCCACCACCAGTTCGCCTCGCCGGGCCGGGAGGCGGGAGATGGCGGTGTCCCATTCGGGCGTCAGCAGGTCGGACACCAGGACCGTCAGGCCGGGAGGCCCGGGCTGGGCCAGGATCCGGTCGACGGCCAGGGCGAGGTCGGTGGTCCCGGTGGGCTCGATGGCGGCCAACCGCTCGAACAGGGCGGCGGTGGCGGCCCGGCCCCGGAGCCGGGGCCCGGGATCGGGCCGGCCGATGGTGTGCACGGTGACGACGTCGCGCCGGACCAGGGCGGCGAATCCCAGGGCCGCCGCCAGCTCGGCCGCCCGGGTCGCCTTGGGGCCCGCCATCGAGGCCGAGTCGTCGACCAGGAGCCGGAGGGTGAGGTCGTCCTCGGCGTCGAACAGCTTGATCAGGAGCCGGTCGAACCGGGCCAGGGCGGCCCGGTCGAGGCGGCGCAGGTCGTCGCCGGGGTAGTAGTCACGGAAGTCGGCGAAGTCGAGGGACGAGCCGTGCCGGGGGGAGCGGTGCTCGCCGGTGAGACCCCCGGCCAGGCGCCGCCGGTTGGCCAACTGCAGCCGTTCGAGCCGGGCCAGCAGGGGGGCCGGCAGCAGCTCGTGACCCGCGCTGCGGGGGCCGCCGCTCACGGCGCGCCCCGCACCCCGGACGCCGGCTCGGGAACGGCGGCCAGCACGGCGCCCACCACATCGTCGGCCGAGGTGCCGTCGGCGGTCGCCTCGTAGCCCACGACCAACCGATGGCGGAGGGCGGCCGGTGCCGAGGCCCGGACGTCGGCCACCGACACCGATGGTCGGCCCTCCAGCACGGCCCGAGCCTTCCCGGTCAGGATGAGGGCCTGTACCCCCCGGGGCGACGCCCCGAAGCGGACGTAACGGCCCACCTCGGTCGGGGCTGTGGCCTGGTCGGGGTGGGTGGCGATCACCAGGTCGACGGCGTGGCGGGTCACGTGGTCGGGGACCGGGACCTGTCGGGTCAGGGCCACCATGGCCTGCAGGGTCGGGCCGTCGCACACCGCCTCGGGGGTGACGGTGTGGGCCCCGGTGGTCCGCTCCACCACGGTGACCAGATCGTCGGCCGACGGGAACGGGACCAGGGCTTTGAGCAGGAACCGGTCGAGCTGGGCCTCGGGCAGGGGGTAGGTGCCCTCCATCTCCACCGGGTTCTGGGTGGCCATGACCAGGAAGGGTCGGGGGAGGGGCCGAGTCTCGCCCGCCACCGTCACCGCCCGTTCCTGCATGGCCTCCAACATGGCGGCCTGGGTCTTGGGCGTGGCCCGGTTGACCTCGTCGGCCAGCACCAGGTTGGCCGTGATGGGCCCGGGTCGGAACCGGAGCTCCCGGGAGCCGTCGGCCCCCTGGTGCAGGATCTGGGTCCCGACGATGTCGGCCGGCATCAGGTCGGGGGTGAACTGGATCCGGGACCACGGCAGGGCCAGCGACTCGGCCAGGGTCTTGAGCAGCATCGTCTTGCCCAGCCCGGGGACACCTTCGAGCAGGATGTGGCCCTCGGCCAGCAGGCAACGGAGCACGTCGTCGACCAGGTCCCGCTGGCCCACGATCACCTTGCCGATCTCGGCCGCGATGCGGGAGGCGGTCTCGGCGCACTGCTCTGGGGTCATGGGTCGGTGTCCTCCGGTGTCGGGTGTGGGGTGTGGGTGCGCCGTCGACTGCGACGGTCAGTTCGACAGCAGGTCGAAGTAGTCGCCGACGAGCTCTCGCTGACCTGCGGGCAGCCGGTTGCGGTCGGCGGTGGCGGTGGCCCGCCGGGCGTACTCGTCGATGATCTCGCTGAGGGGAACCTGGGCCAGGCTCGCCGTGGTCGGCCCGTCACCCCGGCCCACCACCTCGTCGGCGCCCCCGGTCGGGGTGCCGCCCAGTGCGGTCGGGTCGCCGGGCGGGGCGGCGACGTCGGGGTCGACGACGGTCGCCTGCTGCTCATCGGGATCGCCCCGGCCCTGGTCGGTGCCCACAGGATCCCCGTCGCCGCCCTGGCCCTGGCCCGTGCCGCCCTGGGCTCCGCCCACCTGTCCCTGGGGCTGGCCCTGGCCCTGGCCCTGACCTTGCCCTTGACCCTGCCCTTGGCCGGGTTGCTCTCCCTGTCCTTGACCCTGGCCGGGTTGCTGCCCCTGGCCCGGTTGTTGGCCCTGTCCCTGGCCCTCGCCGGGTTGCTGGCCCTCGCCGGGCTCACCCTGGTCGCCGCCGGTGCTCTCGGCCAGTTCGCCCCGGGCCTCGCTCAGCCGGTCGGCGGCCTGGTCGAGGGCCAGCTGACCGGCCACGGCGTCGGACGCCGCCGCCTGGGCCTGCGCCGCCTCGCCCAGGGCCGCCTGGGCCCCGGCCACGTCGCCGGCCGACAGGGCGTCGGCGGCGGCCGCCAGGGCCTCGGCCACCTCGGGGCTGCCGAGCTGTTGGGTGGCGGCCAGGTCGGCCAGACGTTCGGCCAGGTCGGCCTGCTCGGCCGGGGATCGTCCGGCCAGGTCGGCGGCCAGAGCCTCGAACTGGGCCGCCGCGCCCGGCGAACCGTCCGGGGTCTCGGCCACCGGGCGCTGGGCCAGGCCTCGTTCCAGCCCCTGGGTCGCCGCCCGCTGGGAGGCGAAGTTCTCGGACCGGAGCCGATCGAGCTGCTCCTGGGCCCGATCCAGGGCCTCCCGGGCCGCGGTCAGATCCTCGGCCCGTCGCAGCTCGTCGGCCGCGGCCTGGAGTTCGGCCACCGCCCGGTCGTCCTCGGGGCGACGCTCGGCCAGGTCGTCGGCCGCCGCCTCCAGATCGTCGGCCACGGCGTCGATGGTGGCCGCCTCCGCCGCCCGCTCGGCTCGGACGTCGTCCTGCGGGTTGGGGGCCAGGGCCAGGCCCAGGGCGGCGACCACCAGGAGGCCGGCCACGGCCCACCGCCGGGTGTAGGGCCGGAAGGGAGCGGCCTCGGCCGTCCGGGCCCCGCCGGCCAGGCGCTCGGCCCGGTCCTGGATGGGCCCGGCGAACGGTCCGCCCACCGACCCGAACTGGAGGGCGGCGGCGAACGAGTCGTGGGTGGCCAGCCCCCGGTCGGCGGCTCGGGCCACCACGGCGAGGGGCAGCCGCTGGACCGCGGCGGCCACCACGATCACGGACGCCACGAGCCCGACCACGGTCAGCGCCGCCGGTTCGGGCCAGCCCCAGGGGACCAACCACCCCAGCACCACCAGGCCGAGGGCGACGGCGGCGACGACCGGAGCGACCGCAGCGCCGGTGGCCCAGGCCCAGACCAGGCGGAGCCGGCGCCGGAGCCGGGCCAGGAAGGCCGTCACCGGGCGGCCCCGACCGAAGCGGGTCGGGTCGGAGACGGGGCGGCTCCGCCCGCGGGGACCGTCGCCGACGGCGGGACGGTCACGACAGCTCCTGGCTGGGGGCCCGGAGTCGCCGGACACCGACGACGCCGAACAGGGCGGCCAACACCCCGATGGTGGACAGCGAACGGGCCCACAGGGGCAGGCCCCCCGGTTCTTCCAACTCGATCGGTTGACCGGTGCGGGGATCGAAGGCGATCCCGCCCTCGATGAACACGCCCTGCTCCTCCATGAACACCGCCTCCTCCTCGAAGGTGGTGACGAGCGGCCGATCGAACTGGCTGTCTCGGAAGACCCGCTTGATCGGGCTGAACGGTCCGTTGGCCCCCGAGTCGAGGTCCCCGGCGGTGTCGGCCACGGCGAGGAAGGGGTTGGCGTAGAGGGGGAACAGCCGGGTCTGGACCGGATCGTCCCCGATGGCCCCGTCGGCCACGCTGGCCACGATCACGGCCACCCCGGATCCGAAGGTGAGGGCCAGCACGACGGCGTAGGCGGCGAAGGTGGCGGTCTGGGTGCGGCGGAAGATCGACGAGCAGCCCACGCCGATGATGGCGAGGAGGAACCCGATCACGAGCAGCGTCAGGAGCGACAGCAGGATCTGGCTGAGCGAGATCCCGCCCACCAGGAACGGGACGGCCAGGATGGGGGCCGAGCCGATCAAGAGCAGCAACAGGAAGCCGCTCGAGGCCAGAGCCTTGCCCACGAAGATCTGGACCGGCCCCAGCAGCGTCACCTGGAGTGGGACCAGGGTCTGGCGGTCCCGTTCACCGGCCACCGATCCGGCGCTGATCCCGGGCACCAGGAACAGCAGCAGCAGCAGTTCCGTGGCGAGGACCCACTCGAACATCGAACGTCCGGTGTTGCGGGTCAGGTTGGCCAGCGGATCACCGAACACCACGCTGGACCGGTTGGCCTCATAGGCCAGGAACATGACCCCGGTCAGCAGCAACAGGAACACGGTCAGGATCACCACCGACCGCTTGGACCGGCTGCGTTGGCGCAGCTCCCGGTCGAGAACGGGGTTGATGGCCTGCAGACCGGGGAGGCCTCGTGCCGCGCTGATCACTGCACCACTCCTTCGGTGATCTTGAGGAACAGGTCCTCCAGGTCGTGGGATTCCACCGTGAACTCGACGACGTCGCGTCCCTCGTCGAGGAGGCGGCGGAGCAGGCGGGCCTGCTCTTCCTCGTCGGCCACCGGGTACTCGGCCACCTCGCCGTCCAGGAACCGGACCGAGACCCGCCGTCCGCCGCCCAGCTGCTCGACGATGGCGTCCGGGGTGCCGGCGGCCAGCAACCTGCCCGCCTCCAGGACCGCCACCTCGGTGCACATCTGTTGGAGCTCGGCCAGGATGTGGGAGCTGATGAGGATGGTCTTTCCCAGGCGTTGGAGCTCGGTCAGCAGCAGCCGGAACTCGATCCGGGCCCGGGGGTCGAGACCCGAGGCCGGTTCGTCGAGGATCAGCACGTCGGGATCGTGGACGAGGGCCCGGGCCAGGGACAGGCGCTGCTTCATGCCCCGCGACAGCGAGTCGACCATGGCCTCCCGCTTGACGTCGAGGTCGACCAGTTCGAGCAGGCCGCTGACCAACTCGTCCCACTCCTGGCGGGGCACCCCGTAGGCGGCGGCGTGAAACTCGAGGTACTCGTCGACCCGGAGCCGGTCGTAGACCCCCATCACGTCCGGCATGTAGCCCAGCCGCCGACGGACGTCCTTGGGTCGGACCAGGGGGTCGGCCCCGCACACCGTGGCCGAGCCCGACGTGGGGCGGAGCAGGGTGGCCAGGATGGCGAAGGTGGTCGACTTGCCCGCGCCGTTGGGGCCGATGACCCCGAACACCGACCCGGCCGGCACGTCGAGGTCGAGCCGGTCGAGGGCCATCAGGTTGCCGTAGCGCTTGGTCAGGCCGCGGGTCGAGATCACGGTCCCCTCGGGGACCGGGGCCGCCACCGGAGGAGGGGGCGGCGCCGCCGGGACCGGGGCTTCGGGCAGGGGGGCGGCGGGAGTCTGGTCAACCATCGGTGGGGCTCCCGGTCGGATCCTCGCCCAGGGCGCCCACGGCCAGGACGACGTCGTCGTCGGTGCGGGCCCGGAGGTCGGGGAAGGGGTTGGCGAACCCCCAGGCATCGCAGCTGAGTTGCATCCGCAGGTACAGCTCGTCGCCGGCCAGGGCCCCGGCCGGGACCCCCATGATCACCCGGTCGTCGGGCGCCTGGGCCAGACCGGTCGCCGTCCACCCGGAACCGGTCCACAGGTCGAGGGCGGCGACGCCCCGAAGCGACAGGTCGAGGACGGGGTCGGCGCCGAGGGCCTCGGGTTCCTCCACCACCAGGCGGACCGTGGCGGCGAGGTCGGCGCACTGGTTGGCCGGGGGATCGGTGACCCGGGTTGAGTTCCACCCTCGGAGGAACTCCAGACGGTACGGCTCGCCGCCGCCCGCCTCCCGCAACGGTTGGACGCTGACGAACAGGGTCCGACCGTTGGCAACCGGCTGGCCCCGGTCGGTTGCCAACGGTCCCTCGACGTCCCGTGTCCAGCCGCCGACCAGCAGGGTGCCGGGGGCCCGGAACTCGGGATGTTGACCGAGCCAGGCCATCAGGCTCCCCACGTTCACGGCGCTGTCGGATTGGGCCGGGCTCCACGGGTCCTGGCGCCAGAGGCTCTCCATGAACCTGTCGTTGCCGAGCGGGGGCACGTTGGGGTTGGCCAACTCGATCTCGACCGACTCCCCGGGCCCGACCTCGTCGACGCTGTCGAAGCCCTGACCGGCGGTGACGAAGACCTCCTCCAAGCGGTGGGGGGTCAGGTTGGTGATGGTGCCGGCCAGTCCGCTGTCGCTCGGTTCGAGGGCGACGGCCCACGAACCGTCGTCGGTGGTGACGACTGTGGACTCGGCCCCCAGGATCTCGATACCGCCCGGCGGCAGATCGGCCAGCAGATCCCCGTCGACGAGGACCGGGTCGGGGCTCTCGCCCTGGCTCCCGAACGGGCCCTCGAAGAACAGCGACTCGTCGAACACCCGCAGTGGGCGCCACCCGTCGTCGAGGCCGATCCCGGCCCGCCCTCCGTTGGGCGAGTTGACCAGGACCTGGGTGCTGACCGAGCGCACCCCGGGGAGGTCGGCCACCACGGTGGCGTGGGCCGCGGTGGCGTTGTTGCGAAGGCTCAGACCCACGGCGTACACGCCGGCGGTGGTCACGACGGCCACCGCCGGCAGGGCCAGCCACAGGAGCGGTTCGCGCCGCCCCCGGCGAAGGACGAGCCACAGCAGGGGGCCGGCCACCGTGGCGTAGACCAGCAGGACGATCACCAGTGAACCGATCCCGGGGATGGCGACCCCGGCGTCCTGGGCCAGGGAGATACCGACCGGTGCGCCACCGAAGCCGCCCCAGGGGAAGTCGTCGGCCCGGCGGCTGATGGTCGGCGACAGGGCACCGTCGTAGCGGCCCAGCCCCAACTCGCCGTCGGTGTATCGGATCTCGCCCGCCCCCACCGGGGTCCGGGTCTCGCCCCCCGACACGTCGAGCGACAGTGGCAGGGGGGTGGCCACCGGTTCGTCAACGACCAGGATCCCGCCGGAGCCGCCCACCCACGCCTCCAGGGTGGCCCGCCCGTTGGAATCGAGGCCGTCGAGGTCGTCGGCGGTGACGGCCACGTAGGAGAACGGTGAGAGGACGTCGGGGCCCTCGGCCAGCAGCGCCGGGTCGAAGGGGTAGAGCCGGGCCTGACCGACCTCGACGTCGAGATCGGCGGTGGCTGGGAGTTCACCGCTGGCCAGACCGGGCAGAACCGCCACCAACTCGTCGCCGTCGTTGGGGCGCAGGTCGAGCCGACCGGCGGCCGACTGGCCGCCCTCGTCGGCCTCGAAGGTCACCGTGACCGCGCCCATCCAGGGCGGGGTGGTGGCGATGACGACCTCCTGTTTCGTGCTGCCACCGGGCACCTCGATCTGCGACGAGGCCGCCGTGTAGCCGTCGAAGCGAACCCGGATCGTGCCCGAGACGGCCTGATCGGCGGTGATGGTCACGAGCAGCGGGGTGGGGCGACCGGGCTGGAACCGGCCGTCGGCCGGGGTCGTCACCTCCAGTTCGGTTTCAGCCGCCGCCGGCCCGGCCCACGAGAGGACCACCACCAGCACCGCCAGGCCGGCGGCGACTCGAACCCCGTTGGAAAGCATGCTCGGCCCCTCCTGCTCCTCCGAGCGAGTTTGTCACGTCCTTGGACGGTCGAGACATCGGGATCGTTGCCGCCTAGCCACGAAATTCGGCGATTTGTTGACCGTGGGGTGGCCCGTCGTACCGTTGGGGCGGCCCCGCCCGGGGCGGGAGTCGGAGCGAGAGAGGTGTCGGGCGTCATGCGTACGTCGACGGAACTACTGGAGCGGTGCCGGGCCGACGGAGAATTCGTCCTCGCCGCCCGTCATTGGACCGGTGGTCTCCGGTTGCAGTTCGGCGACGGAAGCGTGGCCGCCATCACGTTGGCCGACGGTGAACCCCTCGTCGGCGATCCCGGCGACGGCGACGGCGTCCTCACCATCGGTGCCCCCGACGACCTGTGGCGGCAACTGCTCGCCCCCCGGCCACCGCGCTTCGCCAACGACCTCTCACCGGCCCGGGCCCAGGGCCTGTCGGTTCGGGGCGACGATCTGCTGTGGTGGCAGTACGCGGCCGCGGCCCAGCGGGCGGTGGAACTGCTGCGGGACCCGGTCCCGGCGGCAGAGGCCACCGCGCCGGTCGACGAGCGGCGAACGGCCGGCACCATCGACGCACCCGTCGGCCGCTACGTGCATCTCGACCTCGGTGGCGTCGACCACCGCGTCTATTTCGAGGAGGCCGGCTCCGGCATCCCTCTGCTGTGCCAGCACACGGCCGGCTCCCACGGGTCGCAGTGGCGCCACGTGCTGGAGAACCCCGCCATCACCGATCGGTTCCGGGTCATCGCCTACGACCTGCCCTTCCACGGCAAGTCGCTCCCCCCGGTGGGTCCCTCCTGGTGGAGTGAGCAGTACAAGCTGACGGGCGAGCGCCTGCGGGCCATCCCGGTGGCCCTGGCCCACGCCCTGGGTCTCGACCGTCCGGTCTTCATGGGCTGCTCGGTCGGCGGGCTTCTGGCCCTCGACCTCGCCGCCCACCATCCCGACGAGTTCCGGGCCGTCGTCTCGCTCGAGGGCTCGCTCAAGGTCGGCGGAGCCTGGGACCGGCTCCTCGGCTTCTGGCATCCCCAGGTCTCGAACGAGGCCAAGGCCCGGATGATGGAGGGTCTGTGCGCCCCCGGCTCGCCGGTCGAGTATCGCAAGGAGACGACGGCCGTCTACGCCGCCGGGTGGCCCCCGGCCTTTCTCGGCGACCTCTGGTACTACCTGGTCGACTACGACCTGCGGGACCGGGCATCGACCATCGACACCGACCGGGTCGGGGTCCACATCCTCACGGGCCACTACGACTACTCGGCCACCGTCGAGGACGGTCGGGCCGCCCACGAGGCCATCCCCGGCTCGACGTTCGCCGAGATGGAGGGGATGGGCCACTTCCCCATGTCGGAGAATCCCGAAGGTTTCTTCCGTCACCTGCTGCCCGTCCTCGACCGAATCGCCGCCTCGTGACCTCGACCCTCCCGGCCTGGCCGGCCCGAACCGTGACCGTGCACGCCGGCCCCGGCGGCTTCCCCTTCGCCCTCCACGACCTGGGTGGGTCCGGCGACGGGCCACCCCTGCTGCTGTCCCACGGCAACGGGCTCAACGTGGGCATGTGGGCCGCCGCCCTGGCCGGGCTGACCGAGCACTTCCGGTGCTTCGGCCTCGACCTGCGGGGCCACGGCCGGGCCCCGGTCGATGCGGAGGGTTACCCGGTCGATCGCGCCTCGTTCGCCTCCGACGTGCGGGCCGCCATCGAGGTCATCGGCGAACCGGTTCGCTACGCCGCCCACTCCCTCGGGGCCGCCTCGGCCGCCGTGGCCGCGGCCGACGACGACTCGCCGTTCGTCGGGCTGTGGTTGTTCGAGCCGGTCCTGGTCCCGGTCGGTTTCGACCGGGGTGATCAGGGGCCGTCGTTCCTGATCGAGATCTCCCGCCGCCGGCGCATGGACTTCGCCTCGGTCGACGACGCCGTGGCCCGGTTCCGGTCCAAGCCGCCCTACGCGACCTGCGATCCGGTCGCCGTCCAGGGGTACGTCGAGGTCGGCACCGTGGCCACGGCCGACGGGGTCCGGCTCAGCTGCCGGGGCGAAGACGAGGCCCGGGTCTACGAAGGGCAGAGCGAGGTGGACTTCACCCGCCTGGCCGCCATCGGTCGTCCGACCGTGGTCGTCTCGGGGGCCAGTGTGAACGAGGCCAATGCCCTGCCGCCCCGGCTGGCGCCGCTGGTGGCCGAGGCCATCCCCGGGGCCCGGTGGGAGGAGCATGCCCACCTCAGCCACTTCGGGCCCATGGAGGATCCGTCGACCGTGACCCGGTCCATCGTCGACCACTTCCGTTCCCGGGGCCCCGCCGTCCCCTAGCGTCACGGGCTACAACGGGGTCATGAGCATCAGGGTCGCCCTGCACGAACTGGCCGCCGAGATCGAACGGCGAGGCCCCGGCTACCTGCTGTCGGCGGCCGCCGACGGCGGCCGACCCCACGTCATGCACCTCCGGTTCGACGTGACGCCGACCTCGGCGGACCAGGGGCCGGTGCTGCGGGCCCCGGTCGGTCGCTCGGCCCGGGCCAACGTGGTGGCCCGCCCCGCCGTCACCGTCCTGTTCCCGCCGCTTCCGCCGTCGTCGACGAGCGGAGAAGCGGGCGCCGATCGCGACGGTTACAGCCTGATCGTCGACGCCGTCGCCGTCATCGAGGACGACGACGAGCCCGAGGACGCGGGCGCGGGTGGAACCGGGGCCGGTCGGGGGTCGCCGGCCATCGTCGTCGTGACCGCCGTCGACGCCGTCCTCCACCGCCCGGCCTGACCCGCTCCGGTCCCGTCATCGGGGTATCGGGTCCGTACAGTGGAAGGCCATGGCCGACGATCACCCGACCCCCACCGCCCCGGACCAACAGCCGACCGGCCCCGGCGAAGAGGCGGGCCACGGCCACAGCCACAGCCACGGCCACAGCCACGGTCACGGTCACAGCCACAGCCATGGTCACGGTCACGGTCACGGTCACGGGATGGTGCACGACCACCGCGGGGTCCAGGACGGGACGGCTCGGGCCGCCGTGTTCGGCGTCAGCGACGGGCTGGTGTCCAACGTCGCCCTCATCCTGGGGGTGGCGGCGGCCGCCACCGAGTCCAGCACCGTCCTGCTGGCCGGGATCTCGGGCCTGCTGGCCGGGGCCGCCTCGATGGCGGCCGGCGAGTACGTGTCGGTCAAGGCCCAGGCCGAACTGATCGAGCGGGAACTGGCCATCGAGCGGGCGTCGATCGAGAAGACGCCCCGCGTCGAGCGCCAGGAGTTGGCCGGCATCTACATGCGGCGGGGCATCGCCGCCGACCAGGCCCGGGCCATGGCCGAGGCGGTGCACGCCGATCCCGAGGTCGCCCTGGAGGTCCACGCCCGGGAGGAGTTGGGGGTCGATCCCGATGAGGTCGGCGATCCGATCGCGGCCGCCGGCAGCTCGTTCGTGGCCTTCACCCTGGGTGCCGCCGTGCCCCTGGTGCCGTGGCTCGTGGCCGACGGCTACCCGGCCACGGTGGCCTCGGTCGTCCTGGGCCTGGTGGCGTCGGCCACCGTGGGCGCCGTGCTCGCCGTGTTCACCGGTCGGTCGCGGGTTCGTACCGCGCTGCGCCAGGTGACCCTGGCCGCCGCCGCCTGCGGTCTCACGTTCGCCATCGGGTCGTTGCTCGGCGCCACCGTGGTCTGACCGGCCCCGAGGCCGGCGCCGTCTGGCGGCCCGGCCGCCTCCCGACCC
Source organism: Acidimicrobiales bacterium (assembly GCA_965263455.1). Taxonomy (GTDB): domain Bacteria; phylum Actinomycetota; class Acidimicrobiia; order Acidimicrobiales; family SZUA-35; genus CADEDH01. Next base: position 1,422,594 of record CBDHHN010000004.1, on the reverse strand, counting down.
AGAATGGTTCGGGACCCGAATCAAGGGAGACGGCCATGGCAGACCTGATCATCCGCAACGGCGAGGTCGTGGACGGCACGGGGTCCGAACCCCGCCGGGCCGACGTCGCCATCACCGACGGCCTCATCACCGCCGTCGAACCCGACCACGACGGCTCCGCCGACCGGGAGATCGACGCCGAGGGCCGCATCGTCACCCCCGGCTTCGTCGACATCCACACCCACCTCGACGCCCAGCTGGCCTGGGACCCCATGCCCACCTCGAGCTGCTGGCACGGGGTGACCAGCGCCGTGCTGGGCAACTGCGGGGTCACCTTCGCCCCGGTGGCCGAGGGCGGGGCCGACTTCCTGGCCGAGATGATGGAGTCGGTCGAGGACATCCCCCGTCGGGCCATTCTCGAAGGCATGCCCTGGGATTGGCGGACCTATGGCGAGTACCTGGGCTGGATCGACGGGTTGGACAAGGGCATCAACGTCGGGGGCATGGTCGGCCACTGCGCCGTGCGTCTGGCCGCCATGGGCGAGCGGGGCATGGACGAGACGCCTTCGTCCGACGCCGACATCGCCGCCATGTGCGAGCTGGTCGACGAGGCCATGGCGGCCGGCGCCCTCGGCTTCTCCACCTCCCGCACGCTGCTCCACGTCGTGCCCGACGGGCGTCAGGTGCCGGGTACCTTCGCCGACGAGCGGGAACTCCTGGCCTTCGGTGACGTGCTGGGTCGCCACGGCAAGGGGATCTTCGAGGCCGCGGCTCGTCTCGGCGAACGGGACCGGGAGGAGCACCTGCCCAAGACGAGGGCCGAGGTGGCCTGGATGGGTGAGGTCTCGCGACGGTCGGGCCGCCCGGTCAGCTTCGGCCTGGTCCAGTCGAACCGCCGCCCCGACCTCTACCGCCGGGTGATCGAGTTCACCAAGGAGGAGAACGCCAACGGGGCCCAGGTCCGGCCCCAGACCACGTCCCGGGGCATCGGCGTCATCTACACCCTCCACAACCGCCATCCGTGGTCGGCCAACCCGGTGTGGAAGGAGCTGGCCGCCCTCGACCCGGGGGCCCGCCTGGCCGCCCTGGCCGATCCCGACCACCGGGCCCGTCTCATCGAGGGCTCGGAGCGGATGGCGATGGGCGCCGACGACGTGTTCGTCCTGCCCGCCGGCGATGCCAACTACGACTGCGCCCCCGAGCATGCGTTGTCGGCGGTGGCCGCGGCCCGCGGCGTCAGCCCGGTCGAGGTCTTCATCGACCTCAACCTGGAGACCCGGGGCACCGTCAACCTCAACTATCCGATCCTCAACCAGAGCTTCGACGCCGTGCAGGAGATGCTGGACGATCCGGTCGTGTCGCTGGGCCTGGCCGATGCCGGCGCCCACGTTGGTCAGATCATGGACACCAGCCAGCCCACCTACTTCCTGTCGACCTGGATCCGGGACCGGGGCCGGTGGAGCCTGGCCGAGGCCGTCCGCCGTCTCACCTCCGACACCGCCGACCTGTTCGGGATCACGGGGCGGGGTCGCTTGACCGCCGGCAGCCACGCCGATGTCAACGTCATCGACCTCGAGGGGTTGCGTCTGCCCCAGCCCGAGTTCGTCCACGACTTCCCCAACGGGGCCGGCCGCTACGTCCAGCGGTCCGAGGGCTACGACTACACCATCGTCAACGGTCAGGTCTTCATGGACCACGGCGAGCACACCGGCGCCTTCGCCGGTTCGACCCTGCGCAGCTAGCGGGCTCGCCGGGCTCGCCGGGGGCCGTGTGGCGGTCGCCGCCCACGGTCCCGACCGGTGTCGGTATGCTCAGAGGCGCGGGGGCGGCACGGGTGGCTCCAGGTGCCTCGTCCCTGTTCGCGTCCGTCGTCGCTGGGAGGGTCCCATGATCACCGTCGTTTCCGCCGTCCGCCTGGCGTCCCCGATCTGTGCCGAGGACATCGTCGACTACTACAGCGGGCAGTCGAACATCACCAAGCATCAGCCGGGGCTGATGATGTCGCTCCACTACTGCTCCGACGACGGCCTGACCAGCGGCCGCATCTACATCTGGTCGTCCCGGGCCGCAGCCGAGGCCTACTACACCTCGGCCTGGTACGAGCGGGTGGAGGCGTGGCTGGGGTGCCGCCCGAGCCTGACCTGGTACCAGTCGCCGATCTTCATCGACAACCGGAACGGGGAGATCCTCACCGGCTGCCAGGAGGCGGCGCTGGCCTCGTAGGGGCCGACGTCGCCACCATCGATAGTTCGAACCTCGAGTATCGCTAGAGTCGATGGACGCCGGTTTCGTGCCGCAGGTCCCCGGAGGGTGCTTGCGACCGGCGAGGCAGCGCCGCACGAGGAGAACCGACGATGATCATGACCCGGGTCAGCCTCGACCCCGGCCGGCCACCCACCTCGGGCCGGCTGGCCGAGTTGCTCGGCCGCCCCACCCGCCTCACCGGCCCGGCACCCGGGCTGTTGACGGCGCACTTCCAGGAGGCCGAGGACGGCCGTTCGACCGGTGCCTTCCATCACTGGCGGACTCGGGAGCAGGCCGAGCGCTACTACGGCGACGCCTGGTACGAGGCGGTCGAGGTCGAGGCCGGGTGCCGCCCCGTTGTCGGCTGGTTCGACGTGGCGCTCATCGTCGACAACCGCCACGGTGAGATCCTCACCGCCTCCGAGTGCCCGTCCGCCCTCGACGACCCGTCGCCGGTCGCCCTCGCCTCGTCGCTCCCGTCGCCCGCTCCTTTCGCCCTCACCTGCGTCGAGTACCTGCTCCCTGACCCGGTGACGGTAGGGGAGTGGGAGGCCAAGCTCGTCGATCGACCCCGGCTGGCGGCCGACATCCCCGGCCTGATCCGCAGCCAGTTCGTGGTCGCCGCCGGAGGACGGTGGGTCGGCGGACTCCACCTGTGGACGACCCGGACCGAGGCCCACGCCCACTTCGACGACCGGTGGTGGGCCACCAGCGTCGACCTGGTCGGGGTGGAGCCCCACCTCGACTGGTACACCTGCCCCCTGGTCGTGGACCACCGCCACCAGGAGATCCTGACCGGCCCGACCGAGCAGGCCGCACGCTGACTAGGTTGTGCGGCCATGACCACCTGGCACAAGGTCCTCGAACCGGGCGAACTGCCCGAAGGCCGCGTCACCTCGGTGACCATCGGACACCGCACCCTGGCTCTGAGCCACCACGAGGGGCGCTTCGGCGCCGTGGACAACCGCTGCCCCCATCAGGGCGGCCCCCTGGGGGAGGGCTCGATCGAGAAGGGCTGGCTCCGCTGTCCCTGGCACGGATACGACTACAACCCCCTCGACGGCCAACCGCCCGAGGGGTTCTCCGACGCCCCGCCCTGCTTCGCCACCGAGGTCCGTGACGACGGGATCTACGTCGAGTTGCCGCCCGAGGACGAGCGGGACCGCTCGGTGTCCGAGGTGCTGGTCGAGACCATGGTCAACTGGGGTGTCGATCGGGTGTTCGGGATGGTGGGCCACTCCAACCTGGGCTTCGCCGACGCCATGCGCAAGGCCGAGGCGCGGGGCGATCTCCGGTACGTCGGGGTCCGACACGAGGGGGCCGCCGCCTTCGCCGCCACCGCCTACGGCAAGCTGACCGGCCGTCCTGCCGCCTGTTTCGGGATCGCCGGGCCCGGCTCGACCAACCTCATGACCGGCCTGTACGACGCCAAGGTCGACCGGGCCCCGGTGCTCGCCATCTCGGGCCAGGTGCCGTCGTCGGTGCTGGGTCGGGGCGCCTTCCAGGACCTCGACCTCCAGGCCGCCTTCGCCGACGTGGCCCGCTACTCCCAGACGGTCCAGGCCGGCTCCAACCACGCCGAGCTGATGACCCTGGCCTGCAAGACGGCCCTGATCGAGCGGGACGTGGCCCACCTGATCCTGCCCGACGAGGTCCAGGAGCTGCCCTCGGACGCTCCGGCCCAGGAACCGACCGGTCGGACCGGTCTGCGCACCATCCACCCACCGGACGAAGCCCTCGCCGCCGCCGTCGAGCGACTTGCGGCGGCCGAGCGGCCGCTGTTCATCGTCGGCAACGGGGCCCGGTTCGAGATGGACGCGGTGCGGGCGCTGGCCGAGCAACTGGGGGCCCCGGTCGCCACCACGTTCAAGGGCAAGGGCCTCATCGCCGACTCCCACCCCCTGGGTTGCGGCGTCCTCGGCCGCAGCGGGACCCCGATCGCCAGCTGGTTCATGAACGAGAGCGACCTGGTCGTGGTGTTCGGGGCGTCGTTCGCCAACCACACCGGCATCGCCGCCTACAAGCCCATCATTCAGGTCGACGACGACCCGATGGCCCTCGGCCGGTTCCATCCGGTCGAGATCCCGGTCCAGGGCAACATCGGTATCACCGCCTCCGCCCTGACCGCGGCCCTGGCCGAGCGGGGAGCGTCGTGCCTCGACCACACGGCCGAGGTGGCCGAGCGATGGGCCATCTGGCGGGCCGAGAAGACCTCTCGGCTGGCCGACGACCATGGGCGGGGGCTTGGGGCCGCGCTCCTGTTCGACGCCCTGGGCCGTCACATCCCCGGCGATGCCGTGATCTGCGTCGACGTCGGCAACAACACCTACAGCTTCGGTCGCTACTTCGAGACCGACCGCCAGGACGTGCTGATGTCGGGCTACCTGGGCTCGATCGGGTTCGCCCTGCCCGCCGCCATGGGGGCCTGGTCCGCCGTGGGGGGCGAGCGCAAGGTGGTCGGCATCTCCGGTGACGGTGGCCTGGGTCAGTACGCCATGGAGATCACCACGACGGTCAAGTACGGCATGGACCTGACCCACGTCGTGCTCAACAACGGCGAGCTGGGCAAGATCTCCAAGGAGCAGCGGACGGCCGAGTTCGACGTGTGGCAGACGTCGCTGGTCAATCCCAGCTTCGCCGCCCTGGCCGAGCTGTCGGGGGCGCTGGGGATCCGGGTCAGCGAGGCCGCCGAGCTCGAAGAGGCCCTGGCTCGAGCCCTGGCCCACGACGGCCCGGCCCTAGTCGAGGTGATGACGGACGCCGCCCTGGTCTGAACCGCGCCCGGCCGGTGTCCTCAGCGCAGGTCGTCGGCCAGGTTCGGTTCGGGGCTCGTCGGAGCAGGGTTCGGGTCGGGCTGGCCCTGGTGCAGGGGCAGCCGGATGGTGAACGTGGTCCCCCGCCCCGGGGTGGAGTCGACGGCGATGGAGCCGTTGTGGGCCTGGACCACGTCCCAGGCCAGGGACAGCCCCTGGCCCGTGCCCCGACCGACGTCCTTGGTCGTGTAGAACTGGTCGAAGATACGGTCCCGCACGTGCGGTTCCATGCCGATCCCGTCGTCGCCCAGCATGATCTGGGCGTGGTCGTCGACGATCGAGGTGGCCACCGTGATGCGGCCCTTGATCCGACCGCCGTGCCGGTCCTCGATGGCGTGGGCGGCGTTGACGATCATGTTGAGCACGACCTGCTTGAGGCGACCCTGACTGCACCGGACCGGGGGCAGGTCCGGGTCGAGGTCGAGGTCGAGGTCGGCCACGTACTTCCACTCGTTCCTCGACACGTCCACGGTGGAGGTGATGACCCGGTTGAGGTCGGTCTCCTCGATGTCGTCGCTCGGGTGTGAGAACTCCTTGAGGGCGCCGACGATCCGGGCCACGCGGGCCAGGCCTTCCAGGCACTGGTCGATGGCCTGTGGCGCCTCGTCGGAGATGAAGTCGATGTCGGCCTCGTCCTGCACCCGCCGTACGGCGTCGCCGTCGTGGGCGGCCGCCAGCTCGGCCAGTCTGGCGGTGGCCGCCAAAGATCCCGGAACGAGGAGGACAGGAACTTGGTGTTGTCGGAGACGAACTGGACCGGTGTGTTGATCTCGTGGGCGACGCCGGCCGCCAGCTGGCCGATCGACTCCATCCGGCCCTGGGTGGCCAGCGCCCGTTGCAGCTCCCGGGTCTCGGTCACGTCCTCCCCGCTGGTGACCACCCCGAGCCGCGCACCGCGCACGGTGTAGGGCGCGGCGGTGAAGCGCAGCACCATCGGCCCTGCCCCCGGCCCGGTCCCGGCGGGTACGTCCACCTCCTCGGTCAGGGCTCTGGCCTGGTGCAGCGCCCGCTGCTCGATGGCGTCGAGGGTGGCGAAGGTCGGGATCAGCGGCTCGGGCACCAGATCGGTGATGTGCCGCCCGACGAACGACGTCGCGCCCAGGGTCTCGAGGTCGGCCCTGGCCAGGCTGTTGGCGCCCAGGAACCGGCCCTCGGTGTCCTTCCACGAGATGGCCAACGGCAGGGAGTCGACGATGGCCTGCACGCCTTCGAAGCGGAGTTTGTGCCGCTCCTGCTCGGCCGCCACCAGATCGGCCATGGCCAGATCGAGTTGGGACCGGAGCCAGGCCGACACCAGCCCCAGCGAGGCCCACAGCACGCCGTAGAGGGCGGTGTCGGCCACGGCGACCCGGGCGCCGCCGTCGGCGTAAGCCACCAGCGAGAGGACGGCCAGGGCCGGCGCCATCTGGACCAGGATCCAGCGTCGACGGGCGGTGGCGGCCACGAAGAGGGCACCGAAGGTGGGCAGGAGAAGGAGCGGCGGGAAACGGTACCAGTAGGGCACGAAGGCGGCCTGAACCCCGGTGGCAGCGGCCACATTGAGCCAGTGGGCCAGATCGGGGTGCTGCCTCCACGGCGCCACCCGGGGCAACAGCCACCCGACGACGCAGCCGCCCAGGAACACCAGGCCCACCGGTTCGAACCCGGTGCCCCGGATCACGGTCCAGACGGCGAGCACCATGGCCATCGCCAGGTAGAGCTGGCCGGCGAAGCGCCAGGCGGCCTCGTTGAGCGTTCGCTGGTCGACCGGACCCATGGTCGTTCCGTCGGCGCTCCGGGTGGTGCCCTGAGTGGACCGCCGTCAGTTCTGGATCAGGCGCTCGATCTCGTCCTCCAGGGAGCCGTAGCCCGTGATGCGGAGGGTTCCGTCGTCGTTGGCGAAGACGTACGTCCGCTGCTGGGTCACCCCGAACCGGTCCCAGACCCAGCCGCCCTCGTCGTCGAGGTGGGGAAGGCCGCCCACGCCCTGGGCGGCGATGAACGTACGGGCCTCCTCCTCGGTGGCCAGACCGGGGACGCCGATGAACCGGACCTGATCCCCGAAGCGCTCCTGCGCCGCCACGACCGTGGCGGCCTCACGACGTCAATGCGGTCACCACGGTGCCCAGAACCAGAACACCACGTCCTGGTCCTGCAGCGTCGTCAGATCGACCGAACCACCGTCGAGGGTGGCCACCTCGCCCTGGAGCAGATCGGGTCCGGCGATGCGCTGCTCGGGCACGCCGCCCGAGCAGGCGGCAGCCGTGAGCCCCAACCCGAGGGCCAGGGCCACCAGCGACCGGAGGGGGGTACGGGCCGTCACCTCACCCCAAACCCGGTGGGACCGGCCGCCCATTCCCGGTCCGTCCCCGGGGATCCGGAGTCACGGGCGGCTGGTGCGGATGCGCTTGGTCCGCCGTTCGTGGCGCTCCACCGCCAGGTCGATCAGACGGTCGATGAGGGCCGGGTACGAGACTCCGGACGCCTCCCACAGCTTGGGGAACATCGAGATCGGGGTGAACCCGGGGATGGTGTTGACCTCGTTGAGGAGGGGACCCCGGCCGCCCTCCTCGAGGAAGAAGTCGACTCGGGCCATGCCCTCGCAACGCAGGACCAGATACACCCGGCGGGCCAGCTCCTGAAGCTCGGTCGTCTGGGCCTCGGTCAGTTCGGCCGGCACCAGGCACTGGGCCGCGCCGTCGTGATACTTGTCCTCGTAGTCGTAGAAGTCGGCGGCAGGCACGATCTCCCCCGGGACCGACACCTCGGGCTCCAGGTTGCCCAGCACCCCCAACTCGATCTCGCGACCCTCGACCGCCTCCTCGACCACCAGCCACTCGTCGAACGACAGGGCCAACTCGATGGCCTCCATCAACTCGGTCTCGGTCCGGGCCTTCGACACGCCGATGGAGGAGCCGAGGTTGGCCGGCTTGACGAACACCGGCAACCCGAAGCGGGCCAGCACCTGTTCGGCCACAAGCGAGGGCGGCTGGTCGGCCCGGAACGACAGGTGGTCGGCCTGGGGGATGCCGGCGTGGGCGATGACCTCCTTGGCCTTGGCCTTGTCCATGGCCAGGGCCGACCCCAACACCCCGGCCCCGGCATAGGGCACCCCGGCCAGCTCCAACATGCCCTGGACCGTGCCGTCCTCCCCGAACGGGCCGTGCAACAGGGGCAGGACCACGGTCGTTTCCGCTCCGCCGTCGGCGGCCGCCGGATCGTCGACCCCGGTCACGGTGGGGAGCGGCTCGATGGCGGGCCCGGCCGCGGTGAGGGCCGGAGGCAGGGCCTCGGGGCCCCGCCGGAGGGCGGCGACGGCCTCCTCGGCCAGCACCCACCGGCCGTTTCGCTCGATGCCCACGGGCACGATGTCGTAGCGCTCCGGATCCATGGCCGCCAGCACGTGTGAGGCCGTCACCCGGGAGACGTCGTGCTCGGCCGACCGGCCGCCGAACAGGACGATGACGCGGGTCTTCTTCTTCGGGCCCATGGGGTCCACCTACCTACTTGCCGTTCCGGGTTGTCTCGGGTGAGGTCCCTCCCCGTCGACCACGTCGACGTCTGCGCCGGAACGGAACTCGGCCCACGAGCCTAGGTGATCGGGCGGCTTCCCAAAGGCACCGGCTCGGCCCCGGGCACTGGTTGACTGGGCTGATGCGATTCACCGCCTCCGAGCTGGCCGCCGCCGTCGACGGGACCCTCCACGGCCCCGACGTGACCTGTGACGGCGCCGGGATCGACAGCCGGGAGCTGGTTCCGGGGATGCTGTTCGTACCGGTCGTCGCCGAACGCAACGGCCACGACTTCATCGACGCGGCCCGCAGGCGGGGCGCCGCCTGCCACCTCACGTCCCAGTTCCCGGGGCCGGAGGCGGAGCCCGGCCCCGCGGTCGAGGTCGACGACACCGTGGCCGCCCTGGGCCGCCTGGGCGCCCATGCCCGTCGGCGCTTGCCCGATCGGGTGGTGGCGGTGACGGGCTCGGTGGGCAAGACCTCGGTCAAGGACCTGGCCGCCGCCGCCCTCGACGTCCGTTACCGGACGACCGCCAGCGTCCGGTCGTTCAACAACGAGCTCGGGGTGCCCCTGACCCTGGTCAACGCCCCGGAGGGATCCGAGGCGGCGGTGGTCGAGATCGGCGCCCGGGGCAGGGGCCACATCGCCTCGTTGTGCCCTCTGGTGGCCCCGACCGTCGGCATCGTGACCATGGTCGGCGCGGCCCACACCGAGTTGTTCGGCTCGGTCGACGAGGTGGCGGTGGCCAAGGGAGAGCTGGTCGAGGCCCTCCCGGCCGAGGGGACCGCGGTGCTCAACGCCGACCAACCGCTGGTGGCGGCCATGGCCGGCCGGACCGAGGCCACGGTGGTCACCTACGGTTCGACCGGCGACGTCCGGGCCGAGGATGTCCGCCTCGATCGCTCGCTGCGGCCCCGGTTTCGCCTGGTGTCGCCCTGGGGCGAGGTGGACGTGGCCCTGGAGGTGAGCGGCGAGCACAACGTGTCCAACGCCTTGGCCGCGGCGTCGGCCGCCCTCGCTCTCGGAGTGACGGCGGCCGAGGTGGCCACCGGGTTGGGCCGGGCCCGTCTGTCGCCCTGGCGGATGGAGGTGGCGACGGCCGCGGGCGGGGCCGTGGTCATCAACGACGCCTACAACGCCAATCCGATGTCGATGACGTCGGCCCTGCGTTCGTTGGCCAAGGTCGAGGCCGGTCGACGGGTGGCCGTGGTCGGGCTCATGGCCGAGCTGGGCCCCACGGCCGAGGCCGAGCATCAGGCCATGGCCCGCCTGGCCGATGAGTTGGGGCTGGAGCTGATCCCGGTCGGTACCGACCTGTACGGCCGCCCCCCGGTCGCCGATCGCGACGAGGCGCTGGTCGCCCTCGGCCCACTCGGGCCCACCGACGCCGTGCTGGTCAAGGGGAGCAGGGTCGCCGGGCTGGAACACCTGGCCCAGCGCCTGGTGGCGCCCGACGAGGGCTGAGCGAAACGGGCTCGGCTGTGACGGACGTAATAGAATCCGGTCGGTGCCAGAGTCAGAAGCGCGGTCGGCAACACCGTGAATGTCAGCGATGAACCATCGGTCACGGTCGATCAGCGTCCGCCTCCCGGCCTCCGGAGCGGTTCGGTGCGGCGGGCCAACCTGCGCACCATCGCCCTCCACCTGCATCGGCGGGGAGCCTGTTCCCGCTCCGATCTGGGGCGCCACACCGGGCTGACCCGGACGACGGTGGCCGATCTGGTGGCCGAACTGGAGGGCCTGGGTCTGGTGTATGAGACCCTGCCCGACCCGGACGGGCGGCGCGGGCGGCCGTCGTCGATGGTGAACCCCGGTCCCCACAACCTGGTTCTCGGCATCGACCTGATGGTCGACCAGGTCGGGGTGGTGGCGGTCGCCCTCGGAGGTCAGGTCGTGGGCGCCGACCGTCGCAGCCGGGACCGGAGCGACCTGTCCCTGACCCGTACCCTGGAGCTGGTCCGGGAGCTGGTGGACCGGGTACGCGCCGACTTGGCGCCCGAGGCCCGCATCCTGGCCGTCGGCGTGGCCGTTCCCGGCCTGGTGTCCAAAGGCAGCCAGCAGCTCGTCGTCGCCCCCAACCTCGACTGGCTGGGGGTGGAGGTGGTCGACGAGATCGAGGCCGTGGTCGAGCTGGCGGTGCCCGTGTTCGTGGCCAACGAGGCCGACCTCGGGGCGCTGGCCGAGCATCGCCGGGGCCAGGCCCAGGGGCGGAGTCCCATCCTCTACGTGTCGGGTGAGGTCGGCATCGGGGGTGGGGTCCTGTACGGGGGCCGGGTCGGTCGGGGCCGCCGGGGTTACGCCGGGGAGATCGGCCACATGCCCGTCAACCCTGACGGCCGATCGTGCCGGTGCGGGTCCCGGGGCTGTTTCGAAACCGAGGTGGGGGAGGAGACGCTGCTGGCCCGGGCCGGACTCGACCCGACCGGGGGATCGGCGGCCGTCGATGCGCTGCTGGCGGCGGCCGAGGCGGGCGAGCCGGCGGTGTTGGCCGCCCTCGACGAGCACGCCCGGTGGTTGGCCGTCGGGCTGGTGGGTGTGGTGGCAACCCTCGACCCCGAGATCGTGGTCCTGGGAGGCCTGCAGGGGGCCGTGCTTCCCCACGTCCGCCACCGCCTCGACCTGGAGTTGGGTCGGCGGTACTTCCCCCGGATCGGGCTCGGGCTACCTCCGGTGGTGGCCAGCCTCGGCCCCGACGGCCTGGCCCGGGGAGCGGCCGAACTGGCCTGGGACGGCATCCTCTCCCCGGTTGGAGACGGCTTGTTGGAGCGGACCGCGTGAGTGGTCGAGCGTCCCAGCCGCGGGCCGTCTAGCGTCTCGCTGGTGGAATTCCAGGCAACCGTCATCGCCGTGGCCATCGTCGCCTTCGCCCTGGTTTCGGCCCGGGTCGGGCGGCTCGCCCTCACCATGCCCATGGTCTTCGTCGCCGTCGGTGCCCTGACCGACGCCGTGGGCCTGATCGACATCGACCTCGGGGCCGAGGGGGTCGCCATCCTGGGCGAGGTCACCCTGGCCGTGATCCTGTTCGGCGACGCCGTGCGCATCGACGCCTCCGCCCTCCGGCGGGAGGTGGCGATACCGGCTCGGCTTCTGCTCGTCGGCCTCCCGCTCACCGTCGGCTTGGGGACGCTGCTGTTCCTGGTTCTCGTACCGTCGCTGTCGATCTGGGAGGCGGCCCTGGTCGCCGCCATCCTGTCGCCCACCGACGCCGCCCTGGGCCAGGCCGTGGTCGAGGACCGGGCAGTGCCCCAGCGGGTGCGCCAGGGGCTGAACGTCGAGTCGGGCTTCAACGACGGCTTGATCGTGCCCGCCGTGCTGTTGTTCCTGGCCCTGGCCACCGGCGAGAACGATGGCGACACCGGGTTCTGGGTCGAGTTCGTGATCCGCCAGGTGGCGTTGGGTCTCGTCATCGGCCTGGCGGCCGGTTGGCTGGGTGGTCGACTCCTGTCGGGCGCCCGGCGCGCCGGCTGGGTCGAGGGGATCTACGCCCAACTGGCAACGCTTTCCGTCGCCGTAGCCGCCTTCGCCGGTGCCCTGGCGGCCGACGCCAACGGGTTCATCGCCGCTTTCGTGGCCGGGATCGCATTCGGCTGGGCCTGCGGCCCGGACCTGGCGGAGCACTTCGACGAGTACACCGAGGACACGGGCCGGCTGCTGGCCATCGTCGCCTTCTTCGTCTTCGGCAACCTGTTCGTCAACCAGGCCCTGGCCAACACCACGGTGGCCATCGTCATCTGCGCCCTCGGGGCGCTGACCGTGATGCGGATGGCCCCGGTGGCCCTCGCCCTGTCGGGCATGGGGATCAAGACCCCGACCAAGCTCTTCGCCGGGTGGTTCGGCCCCCGCGGCCTGGCCTCGATCCTGTTCGGGCTACTGCTCTTGGAGGAGGAGACGGCGCAGCATCTGGGTGCCGCCGAGGAGCTGTTCGCCATCGTGGCCTGGACGGTGGTGGCCAGCGTCGTGCTCCATGGCCTGACGGCGGCCCACGGGGCGGCCCGCTACGGCCGGTGGTACGCCGAGATGGTGGCCGATGGTGACGACATGGCCGAGTCGATGCCGACCGAGGATCACCGGGCCCGCTGGGGCACCCGACCCGACGACTGAGGTCGGCCTTCCGTGGTCAGGGCGTCGCCTGGCTAATCCCGGAGCCCGCCACGCCGATGGGCAACCGTGCAGTCCCCCCGCGCCCGGCGATCGGATGGGTACGTGATGCCCACGACGGCGCTGATGCTCGTGCCCCTCATGCTCTTTGCCGCCCTGGCCGTCGACGTCGGCGGCTGGACGGTAATGGCCAACCGGATCCAGTCGGCGGCCGACGCCGCATCCCTGGCCGCCGCCGCCCACCTCCCCGATCAGGGTGAAGCCGACCGGGCAGCCCAGGAGGTGGCTGAACTCAACGGCTACGTCGACGGCGTCGGCGGGGTCACGGTGGTGACCGCGTTCCCGACCACGACGACGGTCCGGGTCACGATCACGGCCCCCGGCGAGCGGTACCTGAGTCAGGTCGTGAGCCGTGATCCACTCGACATCACCCGCTTCGCCGACGCCACCTCGCTCGTGCCGGTGGGGATGGGTTCGCCCACCAACGTGTTGGGCTTCGGCCCCTACTCCCTCGGTGGGCTCGCACCGTCCAACTACTGGATGCTGGAGAACAACGACTGCTCGGTGGCCCACTACGGCGATCTCCGGGCGGCCCAGTACCTGGCCAAGCCGTGGTGCGGCGAGAGTCTCGGTCTGGAACCGAACCCGTACTGGAAGCGGGCCACCGACGGTCGCGAGGGTGGCTACTTCTACGTGGTCGAGATCCCGCCCGGACTCAACGTGACGTCCCGGCTCATGGTCTTCGACCCGGGCAAGTGCCCGGCCTATGGCAACAAGCCGGCCGACGGCGGCTGGTCCAACGCCGATCCCGAGATCGGCACCCGGCTGCAGTGGCGGCGGTGGGACACCAACGCCACCCCCCTCATCGACACCGACGACGCCCCGGTCTCGGCCTGGTGGGGCTCCGACGCCTGCGCCGCCGACCTGCCCTACCCCGACATGGACTGGACCGACCAGACTCAGGGCTGGACCGAGACACCGTTCGTGTTCCCGGCCAACACCACGGGCGAGACCGAAACCCACCTCATCCAGACCAGGGTTCTGGATGCCACCCAACAGGGCTGGAACCACTACTCCTACTGGGTCCGGCCCGACAACGGCACGACGTCGTGTCTCACCATCGGCAGTGGGGTCTGCCCCACGATCCGGGCCGAGGGGTTCATCGCGACCCAGGCCCGGAGCAACGTCAACGGCGAGGCCATGGAGCTCTACCTGGCCGAGGTCGGGCCCGAGTACGCCGGTCGGACGATGCAGGTCCTGATCTGGGACCCGGGCGAATCGATGGACAACATCCAGGTGCTCGACCCGCTGGGTACCAGCCTGGACTTCACCTGGGAGTCGGACGACGAGGTCAACCACGGGGCCGACAACCCCAGCGACGACTGCGGCGGCAACCCCTGCCTGTACCTCGACCCGAACTCCAACGCCTACGCCCCCAAGCTGAGCCTCCCGGGTTGGGGTAATCATTGGCGGTTCAACGGCCGCCTCATCAGTCTCAACGTGCCGCTCGACAGCCAGGTCGACTTCCCCGCCTATGCCTCCAGTGGACAGGGCTACTGGTTCCGCATCCGTTTCGAGCCCATCAGCACCAAGAAGGCCAAGGAGTGGGCCTCGTTCTCGGTCCAGATGACGGGCGATCCCATTCGCCTCACCGACTGATGGCTCGCCACCTGCTGGATGATCTGCGCCAGCGCACGATCCGCCGCCGGCCGGGGCGTCGGGCCCGGCGGGCCCGCGGCGCCAGCCTGTCGGAGTACGCACTCGTCCTGGCCGTTGTCGTGGTCGGGCTGTCGGCCGCCACCGAACTGCTGTGGGCCCGAGGTGAAGCCCTGGTCGTCGACACCGGGATCGGGATCGCCACCCCCCGACCTCCTCGGGCCGCCATCGTGGCCGCACCGGTGACACCGGCTTCGCCCCCGGCCTGGGTCACGACCACCCTGCCCCCGTCGCTGTTGACCTACGCCGAGAAGGCCATCGAGTTCGACGACGGCTCCTGCCTCCACGCCGCCGGCCTCGTCCTGTCGGTCGGCGCCTGCGGAGACGCCGATCAGGCCCTGGTTTCGGCCTTCAGCGACGACGGTGATCACCTGCGCCTCTACCTGCAGGGCGAGACCTCGTGCTTGACCGGTACGCCGGGGGGTGACGTCTTCGTGGGCCCGTGTGGCGCCGACGCGCAGCTGTGGACCGAGTCGGGTCTGTCGGGCACGACGTTGACCTACCTCCACCAGGCCACGGGGCTGTGCCTCACCGCACCGGGTACCGGTCCGGTGACGACCACGACAACGGCCGCCCCCACGACCACAACCGCGGCCCCCGATCCCTCGACCTCCACCACGGGCCCCACCACGACCACCACCGCCCCGACCACGACGACCACGGAGCCCCCGGACGCCCTGGTCCTGGCGGCGTGCGACGGCGGCCCGGAGCAGAAGGTGACGGTGCGGTACTGATGGCGGCGGCCGCGCACTCGTCCCCGGGCCGTCGAGGACGGCGACGTCACTGGCGACCGAGCCGAGGCGCCACGACGGTCGAGGCCGCCGTGGTGACACCGGTGTTCCTCCTGCTGATCCTGGCCACCTTCGAACTGGGCTTCATGGTCCACAACTACATCAAGGTCACCGGAGCCGTGGGCGCCGCCGGCCGGGCGGTGACGGTGGCCGGCAGCAGCCCCGAGGCCGACTACCTGGCGATGCAGAGCCTGGCCCATGGCCTGTCGACGTTCGACCTGGAGAGCGTGGAGCGGATCGTGGTCTTCAAGGCCAGCGGACCCGACGACGAGGTCCCCCTCGGCTGCCTGTCGATCCCGGTCCCCGGCGGGCTCGAGTGCAACGGCTACCAGGCCGACGACCTGTTCCTGGAGCACCTCCACCCCGACGGCTCGACCACCGGACACTGGGGCTGCGGCTCGACGGCCCGGGACCAGGTGTGGTGCCCCACGGACCGCCGGTCCTCACTGTCCGACCCCGGCGGCCCCGACCACGTCGGCATCCACATCCGCGTCGTCCAGCGCGACCTGACCGGCTTGTTCGGCGAGCGCCGGCTTGAGATCACCCGGGTGGCTCGCATCGAGCCATCGGCCAACTGATGGGCCCCGATCGAGCGGCGGGCCGGGCACCGACCGTCCCCGGGCCCTCGGGCCGAGGTGAGCGGGGCGCGGCCCTGGTCGAGTTCGCCACCGTGGCCCTGCTCCTCGTGTTCATCATGTTGGCGCTGGTCGAGCTGGGCCTGCTCTGGCGAAACGCCCTCAACCTCGATCAGGCCACCCGGAGCGGGGCCCGGGTGGCGGCCAACCTGGTCGACGACCCCAACGCCGATCGGGAGGCGCTGCGAGCCCTCGTGTCGAACCTCGACGGCGAGGAGTTCGGGCAGGTCCAGTACGTGGTCGTCTACCGTCCCGACAGTTCGGGCCAGATGCCGGCCGGCTGCACCTCGGGCAGTTCGGCGGTGTGCAACCACTATCCGGCGTCGGCCCTGACCCAACTCGACGACGCTGGCAAGTGGGGGTGCGGGGCGGGGGCCCTCGACACCGGTTGGTGCCCCGCCGATCGGGCGCCGGAACTCCACGCCCCCATCGACGTCGGGATTCACATCGAGGCCCAGCGGGAGTGGCTGACCG
The DNA here is from genome assembly GCA_965263455.1 of Acidimicrobiales bacterium. Taxonomy (GTDB): domain Bacteria; phylum Actinomycetota; class Acidimicrobiia; order Acidimicrobiales; family SZUA-35; genus CADEDH01. The sequence continues at coordinate 1,406,352 of CBDHHN010000004.1, read as the reverse complement.
GCCTGGCCCCCGATGCGCTCACCATCCGATCCACCACCATCATGCGGCTGGATCCGCTCAACCGGTGAGCGCAGGCTCCGCCGACCACGTTGCGGTTACCCGCCGCGGCTGCTTCACTGAACGCCGATGACTGCGAACACCATCGCCGCCATTCTCGTAGTACTTGTGTAGCGCACGCTACGACATATCCTCGCGTGCGCTCGAAGCCTCCCTCCCCGGGAGGCTTTCTTGATTTTCGGGGTCAATCCCCGACGCACCCGTCAACCCGACCGCTCGACCGGCCACCATCGAACCAACCACAGCGTCCGACCTCGTCGGATCAGACCAGGAGCCAGCACCATGTCGCTCGAAGGCACGCAACTGAACGGGGCCCAGGCCCTCATGGCCAGCCTCGAGATGGAGGGGGTGGACGTGATCTTCGGCTACCCGGGTGGCGCCATCCTCCCGGTGTACGACCCGCTGATCGACTCCAAGATCCGTCACGTCCTGGTCCGCCACGAGCAGGGGGCGGGCCACGCCGCCGAGGGCTACGCCCACGCCACGGGCAAGCCCGGGGTGTGCATGGTCACCTCGGGTCCGGCCGCCACCAACGTCGTCACCCCGCTGGCCGACGCCTACCTCGACTCGGTGCCCCTGGTCTGCATCACCGGGCAGGTGGCCCGGGCCGCCATCGGCACCGACGCCTTCCAGGAGTGCGACACCACCGGCATCACCCGCTCGATCACCAAGCACAACATGCTGGTGACCGAGGCCGCCGACATCCCCCAGGCCATCAAGGAGGCGTTCCACATCGCCACCACCGGCCGCCCGGGACCGGTCCTGGTCGACATCCCCAAGGACATCGTCGACGCCAACAACCCCGACGCCTACTTCGAGTTCCGTTACCCCGAGGGCGTCAACCTCCCCGGCTACCGGCCGGATCCTGCCCCCTCGACCGAGTCGATCCGGGCCGCCGTCGACCTGATGCTGGCGGCCGAGCGGCCCGTGCTCTACGTGGGCGGCGGTGTGCTCAAGGCCCGTGGGGCCGAGATCCTGCGCCGACTGGCCGAGCTGACCAACACCCCGGTCGTCACCACCCTCATGGCCCGCGGCGCCTTCCCCGACAGCCACGAACTGTGTCTCGGCATGCCGGGCATGCACGGCAACTACACGGCCGTCACGGCCATGCAGCAGGCCGACCTGCTCATCGCCATGGGCAGCCGCTTCGACGACCGGGTCACCGGCAAGGTCGGGGCCTTCGCCCCCGAGGCCAGGATCGTGCACGTCGACATCGACCCGGCCGAGCACGGCAAGGTCCGCATGCCCGACGTCTCGGTGGTCGGTGACTGCCGCCTGGCCATGGAGGCCATGGTCTCCGAGATCGACGCCCGGGGCGGATCAGGGGCCGTGGCCGACCACGGGGCCTGGCGCACCACCCTGTCGGGTTGGCAGGAGAAGTTCCCCCTCACCTACCAGCCGTCGGCCCCCGGCGAGTACGTGAAGCCCCAGTACGTGCTGGAGCGGCTGCGCGACGCCTGCCCGGCCGACACCATCGTCGCCTCCGGCGTCGGCCAGCATCAGATGTGGACGAGCCAGTACTGGCAGTTCGACCATCCCTACACCTGGATCAATTCCGGCGGCCTGGGCACCATGGGCTTCTCGATCCCGGCCGCCATCGGGGCCAAGGCCGGTATGCCCGACCGCCTGGTGTGGGCCGTCGACGGGGACGGCTGCTTCCAGATGACGGCCCAGGAGCTGATCACGGCCTCGGTCGAGAAGATCCCGATCAAGGTGGCCCTGCTCAACAACGCCTACCTGGGCATGGTCCGCCAATGGCAGGAGCTGTTCTACGAGGAGCGCTTCAGCGAGGTCTACCTCAGCCACGACATGCCCAACTACGTGCAGTGGGCCCAGTCGATGGGGTGTGAGGCGTTCCGGGTCGAGGAGCCGGAGGAGGTCGAGGCCACCATCGCCAAGGCCAACGAGATCAACGACCGGCCGGTGGTGGTGGAGTTCCGCTGCCTGAGCGAGGAGAAGGTCTACCCCATGGTTCCGGCCGGGGGTTCCAACGACGACGTGCTCGTCGACCCGAGCCAGCGCCACCTGCTGGCCACCGACCGCGAGGAGGGCTGACATGTCCAGCACACCACTTCCCACCGTCACCGATCTGCGGGAGCAGACCATCGTCGTCCTGGTCGAGAACAAGGCCGGACTCCTGGCCCGGGTGGCCGATCTGTTCGCCCGCCGCGGCTACAACATCGTGTCGCTGGCCGTGGCCCCCACCGAGGACGAGGCCTTCAGCCGGATCACCATCGTGGTCGACGTCGAGTCGGCCCCGCTGGAACAGATCGTGAAGCAGCTGTTCAAGCTGATCCACGTGGTCGAGATCGCCGTCCTCGGCCCCAAGGACTCGGTCGAGCGGGAGCTGCTGCTGGCCACCGTCGAGGCCAACCAGGAGAGCCGGCGCCAGATCGTGGAGCTGGTCGACATCTTCGAGGGCAAGATCGTGGCCGTGGCCAGCGACTCGCTCACCGTCAGCCTCGACGGCAAGCCCGACAAGATCGACGACTTCGAGCAGCTGCTGGCCGACTACACCATCGTCGAGCTCCAGCGCTCGGGCCGGATCGCCCTGCCCAAGATCGGCCGGGACGTCCACCGCCTCACCGCCGAGTGAGCAGCCCGGACACCATCGAACACCGTCGAGGTTCGGCCCCCGTCCGAACCTCGGTACCGTAACCAGCCGCATCGCCGGAGAAGGGGAACCCCATGGCCAACATCTACTACGAAGCCGACGCCGACCGGTCACTGATCGCCGACCGCAAGGTGGCCGTCCTGGGCTACGGCTCCCAGGGCCACGCCCACGCCCTCAACCTGAAGGAGTCGGGCATCGATGTCCGGGTCGGGCTGCGGGAGGGCTCGTCGTCGGCGGCCAAGGCGGCCGAGGCCGGTCTCCAGGTCCGCTCCATCGCCGAGGCCACGGCCGAGGCCGACGTGGTCATGATGCTGATGCCCGACACCGAGATGGCCTCGATCTACACCGAGCACGTCGAGCCCAACCTGTCGGCCGGCAACGCCGTGTTCTTCGCCCACGGGTTCAACATCCGTTTCGACCTGATCAAGCCGTCGGCCGACCTCGACGTGTGCATGGTGGCCCCCAAGGGCCCCGGTCACCTGGTGCGCCGGACCTACGTCGAGGGTGGCGGCGTGCCGGCCCTCATCGCCGTCGAGCAGGACGCCACCGGCAACGCCAAGGGCCTGGCCCTGGCCTACGCCGACGCCATCGGCGGCGCCCGGGCCGGTGTCATCGAGACCACCTTCACCGAGGAGACCGAGACCGACCTGTTCGGCGAGCAGGCCGTGCTCTGCGGCGGCACCACCGCCCTGGTCCAGGCCGGGTTCGAGACCCTGATCGAGGCCGGCTACCAGCCCGAGGTCGCCTACTTCGAGTGCCTCCACGAGCTGAAGCTCATCGTCGACCTCATGTACGAGGAGGGCATCGCCGGGATGCGTTACTCGGTGTCCGACACCGCCGAGTACGGCGACCTCAGCCGCGGCCCCCGGGTCATCAACGACGCGGTCAAGGCCGAGATGAAGACCATGCTGGGCGAGATCCAGTCGGGCAAGTTCGCCGAGGAATGGGTGGCCGAGTCCCGCAACGGGCGGCCCAACTTCCTGGCCATGGAGCAGGCCGGCCACGATCACCCGATCGAGAAGGTCGGCTCCGAGCTGCGGGCCATGATGCCGTGGATCTCCCAGGGCAAGGCCTCCGTCCGCGAGACCTCCGGCGGCCAGGGCTAGTCCCCACCGGGGCTCGTCGGGCCCAGCCGCAGCGTTCACGGAGGGATCGGGCTTCGGCTCGGTCCCTCCGTCGCGCTCGGGGCCCGGGTAACGAGGATGACCCTACCGGGGCCCGGGCAGGTCAGATCGAGGGCAGGCCCTCGAGCCCGAAGCCGTCGACGATGGCGGTCCGGCCCGCCTCGGTGATGCGGATGCTGCGGGGTCGCCTGTCGGGTGTGACCCAGCCGTTGTTCACCAACGCCGTCAGCACCTCCTTGCCCGCGGCGCCGGCCAGGTGGTGGCGGCGCTGGGTCCAGTCGAGGCAGGGCCGCGCCCTGACCCGCGAGGTGGCCTTGATGGCATCGACGTCGACACCGACCGAGGCCAGCAGTTCGAAGCCGCTCGGGTCGATGGTGAGGTGACCGTCGTCGAGAATCAGGTGCCCGGCGTCGACCAGACGGTCGTAGATGGCCACCGCCAGCTCACCGGCCAGATGGTCGTAGCAGGTGCGGGCATGGGCGAGGTGGGCCGGGGCCTTGGGGTCGCCGGGGTTGGTGGCGGTGGCCCCCAGTGTCTCCAGCAGTTCGGCCACGCCGGGGTTGGCCAGACGCCAGTACCGGTGGCGACCCTGGGCCTCGACGGCCACGATCTCGCCGTCGAGCAACTTGGACAGGTGCTCGCTGACCGTCGAGGGGGCTACGCCGATGTGGCGGGCCAGCTCGCTGCCGGTGTGGGCCCGGCCGTCCATCAGGGCGCACAGGATCTCGGCCCGGGTGTCGTCGGCCAGGAGGGCCCCGATACGGGCCAGTCCGGACGAGGTCGTGGTGGTGGCCATACCGGCCACCGTAGTTCCGGGACGTTTCGGTGCTGGCCGAAACGTCGTCGTCCTACGTTGCCGTCGTCAGCATCCACGTGCTGTCGACACCGACGAAAGGGACGTCACCATGTTCGACATCGAGATCCACCTGACCAACGAGCCGGGCCAGCTGGCCCGGATGGGGGAGACCCTGGGCGCGGCGGGCGTCAGCGTCGAGGGGGGCGGCATGTGGCTCGTGGGTGACGTCGGCGTGGCCCACTTCCTGGTGGCCGACGGTGCGAGCGCCACCGCTGCTCTCACCGAGGCGGGCATGACGGTCAGCGTCTGCCGCGAGGTCGTGGTTCAGCGCCTTGATCAGGATCGACCGGGCCAGCTCGGAGCCTTCTGTCGAGCGCTCGCCGAGCGCGACGTGAACATCGAGGTCCTCTACAGCGACCACGACCACCAGCTGGTGGTGGCCGTCGACGACGCCGACCTGGCCACGGCCCGGGAGGTCAGCGGCCAGTGGATGTCGGCCAGCTCCGGCTGACCACCCCAACTCCCGACCGGCCGGGTTCGCCGCCGGTCCCACGCTGGTCCGCGCCGGGAGCCACCACTAGCCTCGCCTCACCGGGGTGGGCCGGTCGTGCCGCCCGGTGCAGGGGGTCGAGATGCTGTTGGCGGGGACTGGACGAGGAGTGTTCCGAATCGGGGGCGACGGTGGGGGAGCCGAGTCGGTCCTCGCCAGTCGTGGCGTGCGCGATCTGTATCGGATCGACGACGCCGTGTTCGCCGGCACCGGGGCTGGGTTGTACCGGTCGACCGACGGTGGCGAGACCTGGTCCGACCCGGTGTTGGCCGATCGTGAGGTGTGGCAGATCCGGTCCGGGTCCGACGGCGTGCTGTGGGCCGGGACGCAACCGGTCGGGCTGTTCCGGTCCGACGACGGTGGCCGGACGTGGGCCGAGGTCGAGTCGTTCATCGCCGTGCCCGAGGCCGAGCGCTGGTGTCTGCCCGTCGAGCCCCCGCAGCCCAGCCGGGCCCGGGCCATCGTGGTCGACGAGGCCGATCCCGGTCGGTTGTGGGTCGGGGTCGAGGTCGGCGGCGTGGTCCACACCCACGACGGGGGCGAAACCTGGTCGGTGGTCGAGCCGGGCGACAACCCTGACCTGCACATGCTGTGGGCCCACCCCGACCAGCCGGCGACGCTGTTCGCCTCCACCGGGTACGGCCGGTTCGACGGCGTGGCCGAGGAGGTCGAGCCCAACGCCGGGGTGTTCCGCTCCGACGACGCCGGCATCACCTGGTCCTACGCATGGCACGGCATCACCCCCCGCTACGCCCGTCCCATGTGCATCGACCACCGGGCCCCCTACGCCCTGACCGTGGCCGGGGCGCCGACCGCGTTCTCCTCTCACCGGGACGAAGGTGGGGCGGGCGCCATGCTGTTCCGCTCGGTCGACCACGGCCGCTCGTGGCGATCGTTGGGCGACGAGTCCCACAGCCCCAGCGCCGCCAACTTCCACGGCCTGACCGTCGACCCTGAGCGGCCGGGGGGTGTCTACGTCGGGACCGACACGGGCGAGGTGTGGCGGGTCGGCGACGAGGGCACCTGGGAGTTGCTGGCCGCCGAACTGCCGGCCGTGTTGTCCCTCGCCGGCATCTGAGCCCTGCCCGACCATCGGCCCGAGGCGAGCCGCCCGGGTCGACTAGCGTTGGGCTGATGGCCGACGACACCGCTGACCAGGGAACCCACGAACCGGGCACGGCAGAGACGCCCGACCCCGCCCCCGACCACGGTGACCACCATCACTCGCACCACGGCCACGGCGATCACCACGGGCACGGCCATCACAACGATCAGGGTTGGCGGGCCATGCTCCGCTACCTGCGCCATGGCCGCCGGATGTGGAACTCCGAGATCAACGAGGCCGTCATCGCCCTCATCGGGCCCACCCCGGGCGAGCGCGGCCTCGACGTCGGCGCCGGGGTCGGGGCCGGAGCCATGCTGGCGGCGGCCACCGGGGCCCGGGTGGTGGCGGTCGAACCCACTCCCTACCTGCGACGGATGCTGATCGCCCGGACGAAGGTGAGCCGCCACGGCGGCCGGGTCGAGGTGGTCGACGGGACGGCGGAACGGATCCCGGCCGACGACGACAGCGTCGACGTCCTGTGGGCCGTCAACACCATGCACCACTGGCTCGATCCCGAGACGGCGGCGAGCGAGATCGCCCGGGTCCTGCGCCCGACCGGCCGTCTGGTCCTGGTCGACGAGGACTTCGCCGATCCCTCCCACCCCGACTTCGAGGCCTGGGGGAAACGCCACGGCCCCCGGGGCAAGGCGGAAGACAAGGCCGAAGAGAAGGCCGAAGACAAGGCCGAAGACCAGAGCGACGACAACGACGCCAACGGGTCCGAGGGCGAGCGCGGGCACGGCCCCGAGCATCACGGGTTCACCATGGTCGAGGCCGAGGCCATGGGCCGGTGGTTGACCGCGGCCGGGCTCGACGACATCGTGGCCGGCAACCGCCGCCTGGACGGCCGCCCGGTCATCGCCGTCACCAAGGGCGTCGCCGGCTGACCTCCCGACGGGTCGGTCCCGGTCGGCCCGCACCGTGGGGGCGGCAACGGATCTGACCGGCCCCGGCGTCGGCCCCTACGATCGCCGGTGAGCCGCTGAGCACCCTCGTCGTGGGCGCGATGTAGGACGCCTCGGCCAAGGAGCAGCGCAGATCATGACCGCCCGACGGACCCATCGCTCATTCCTGAGCTACATCGACAAGTCGCGGGAGTTCTACGCCGCCCACGGCTACGAGCAGCCCTACCAGTGGGCCACCCACGACGACGCCCCCTTCACCCCTCTGCCCAAGCCCCTGGCCGAGTGCAAGGTCGGGCTGATCACCACGTCGTACTTCCTGCCCGACGGGTTCGTGTACCGGGTCCCCAGCGACCTGCCCCGGCTGCCCCACGTCTCGGAGCGCCCGGGCGTGGCCAACCTCGACAACAAGTACCTGTCGTGGGCCAAGGACGAGACCCACACCGAGGACCCGGAGTCGTTCCTGCCCCTGGCCCGGATGGACGAGTGGGCGGCCCAGGGCCGGATCGGGTCGGTGTCGGACCGCTTCTACTGCCTGCCCACCCAGTTCTCCCATCGCCAGACCCAGAAGCGCGACACGCCTCGGGTCATCGAATGGCTCGAGGAGGACGACGTCGACGTGGTGGTGATGGTTCCCCTTTGACCCGTCTGCCACCAGTCCGTGGGACTGGGCGCACGCCAGATCGAAGAGGCCGGGATCCCCACCGTGGTGGTCGGCTCGGCCCGTGACATCGTCGAGGAGTGTGGGGTACCTCGCTTCGTGTTCGTCGACTTCCCCCTCGGCAACCCGTGCGGCCGACCCGGCGACGTCGACGAGCAGCGGCTGATCACCGGGCTGGCCCTCGACGTGTTGGAGCGGGCCTTCGTTCCCCGGACCACGGTTCAGGCTCCCGTGACCTGGCACGACCAGGGCTGGCGGGAGCGCTACATGCACGTGGGCGACGACAACCGGGCCGACCTGGCCGCCGCCGGCGACGAACGCCGCCGCCTTCAGGCCGAGATCCGCGACGCCAAGGACGAGACCGCCGGGGCGGCCACGGCCACCGATGCCGTCCCGGGGGCCGAGCAGGAGTCGGCCTGAGGTGACGGCACCGACCGAACCCGACGCCGGCTCCCCAACCCCTGACCGCGGGCGGCGACTGCCCGGCACCCCCGACCCCGACCTGCTCATCGACGCCTCCGGTGGCGTCCGGGTGGCGGCCGACGTCTACGGCCCCACCGGACCCCTGGTCATCCTCCAGCACGGCGGCGGTCAGACCCGCCACGCCTGGAAGGGTGCGGGACAGGCCCTGGCCGACGCCGGCTACCGGGCCGTCAGCCTCGACTGCCGAGGACACGGCGACAGCGACTGGGCCCCCGACGGCGACTACTCGCCCGAGGCCCTGGTGGCCGACCTGGCCGCCGTGGTCCGCCACTTCGACGGGGAGCCCCCGGTGCTGGTCGGCGCCTCCCTCGGGGGTGGGACCTCGCTCACGGCGGCGGGGGAGGGCACGGTCGAGGCCCGGGCCCTGGTCATGGTCGACACCGCCCCCCGCATCGAACCCGACGGCGTGCGCAAGATCCGCGACTTCATGGCCCAGGCCCCCGACGGCTTTGCCACCCTCGAAGAGGTGGCCGAGGCCATCGCCAACTACCAGCCCCACCGGGCGCGGCCCCGCAACCTGGACGGCCTGGCCAAGAACGTCCGGCTGTGGCCCGACGGTCGCTACCGCTGGCACTGGGACCCGGTCTTCATGCGGCGACGCCGCGACCCGGTCGAGCGGATCCCCCGCCAGGAGGCGGCGGCCCGCAACCTGACGGTGCCCACCCTGCTTGTCCGGGGCGGGCTGAGCGACGTGTTGTCCGAGGAGGGGGCCCAGGCCTTCCGGGATCTGGTGCCCCAGGCCCGGTACGCCAACGTGGGTGATGCCGCCCACATGGTGGCCGGGGACCGCAACGACATCTTCGTGACCGCCGTGCTCGACTTCCTGACCGAGGCCGTGCCCGCCAGGTAGTCCACGGTCGACGTATCGGCTGGTCGGTGTCGCCCAGCCGATCGCCCGTTGTCTATTTTCGGGCGATGTCCCCTACAGCGTCCGGTGGTAGCGAGTCCCCCGTCCTGACCGCGGAGCAGCAGTCCGCCCTCCGTCCCGATGAGGTCGTGGCCGACCTCAAAGCGGGTAACGCCCGGTACGCCACGGGACGCCTCTCCGAACGCGACCACCTGGTGCAGATCCCCCTGGCCGTCTCCGGCCAGTACCCCAAGGCCGCCGTGGTGTCCTGTGTGGACTCCCGGGTGCCGGTCGAAGCCATCTTCGACTGCGGCATCGGTGACCTGTTCGTGGCCCGGGTGGCCGGCAACTTCGTCAACCCCGACATCCTCGGGTCGCTGGAGTTCGCCTGCCACGTCTCGGGCTCCAAGGCGATCGTGGTCCTCGGGCACCAGTCATGCGGGGCGGTGATGGCGGCCGTCGACGGCGTCGAGCTGGGCAACATCACCGAGATGCTGTCCAAGATCACCCCGGTGGTGGCCGCCACCGAGGCCCCCGACGGCGACCGGTCCAGTGGCAACGCCGGGTTCGTGGCCGCCGTGACCGAGGCCAACGTCCGCCACACGGTGGCCCGCATCATGGCCGAGAGCCCGGTCCTGGCCGCCATGGTCGACGAGGGCACCCTCGTCATCGTCGGCGCCGTCTACAGCCTGGAGACGGGCGAGGTCACCTTTCTGACCGACGGGATGTAGTGGTGGGCGCCAGGGGACGGTCGACGGGCCCGCCCGGCCGCCGGCGTGCAGCCACGGGCCCGTCGTCGGTCGACCGGTTCGTCAGTCGAACTGGATGACGCCGCGGACGTTGAGGCCGTCGTTCATGTCCTTGTAGCCCTGGTTGATCTCGTCGAGGGAGTAGCGGCGGGTGATCAGCTCGTCGAGCTTGAGTCGACCCTGGCGGTACAGCATCAGCAGTTCGGGGATGGCGGCGTTGGGGCTGGCCGAACCGAAGATCGTCCCCCGCAGCTCCTTCTGGCTCAGGGTCAACATGGCCAGATCGAGATCGACCTGCTGCTGGGCCATGGGGGCCACCGCCGTGGCCACGACGGTGCCGCCCTTGCCGGTGAGGTTCATGGCCTCCTGGATCAGGTGACCGTGGAGGACGCCCGGCGTGAGGATGGTGGCGTCGGCCATGCGACCCCAGGTCAGCTCGTTGACCAGACCCATGGCCTCCGCCATCGACCCGACGGCGTGGGTGGCCCCGAACTCCATGGCCTTCTCCTGCTTGAAGGGCAGTGGATCGCAGGCGATCACGTTGGCCGCCCCCGCCGCCTTGGCCCCCTGGACGGCGTTGGCCCCGATACCGCCCACGCCGACCACGACCACGGTGTCGCCGGCGCGAACCTCGGCCCGGTTCACGGCCGAGCCGTAGCCGGTGGCCACCCCGCACGAGACGAGACAGACCGCCTCCAGCGGCAGATCGGGCTCGACCTTGATGACCGAGCTGTCGGCCAGGACCATGTGCTCGGCGAAGGTCCCGAGCTTGGCCATCGTGCCCAGGTCGCTCCCGGTGTCGGTGTGGGTCCGGTAGGTGCCGTCGGTGATCATGCCCCCGCCGAAGGTTCCGGCCCCCAGGTCGCACAGATTCTGCTTGCCCTGGGCGCAGGGTCGGCAGTGACCGCAGGCGGGAACGAACGAGCAGGAGACGTGGTCGCCGGGCTGGACCTTGGTCACGTTCTCGCCCACCTCGACCACGACTCCGGCACCCTCGTGGCCCCCGATCAGGGGGAAGATGGTGCCGCCGGGGAGCAGGTCGAGCAGCTCCTGGGGCGGGACGAGGTCGCCGGTGACCAGGTGCTCGTCGGAATGGCACAGGCCGGCGTAGGCCGTCTTGACCAGGACCTCACCGGCCTTGGGAGGATCGATCTCGATCTCCTCCACGCTCCATGGCTGCCCGACGCCGTGCAGCACGGCCGCTCTCGTCTTCATGATTGGACCCCCTGCGTCATTCCCGTTGGTGGAGAAACGTTAGCCCGGGCATCGTCGGTGGCGCCCGCTAGCGTCCGGACCATGGACATGAACGACTTCAACCGACAGGTCATCGACGAGTTCCGGGCCAACGAGGGCAAGGTCGGGGGCAACTTCGACGGCGCGCCCATGATCCTGGTGCACCACACGGGTGCCAAGTCGGGCACCGAGCGGGTGACCCCGCTCGTCTACCAGGCCGACGGCGACGACTGGGTCATCTTCGCCTCCAAGGGCGGAGCCCCCAGCCACCCGGCCTGGTACCACAACCTCGTGGCCAATCCCGACACCACCATCGAGGTGGGGGCCGACACCATCGACGTCACCACCACGGTGGCCGCCGGCGACGAGCGGACCCGACTGTGGGAACGGCAGAAGGAGCTCATGCCCCAGTTCGCCGAGTACGAGACCAGCGCCGGCGACCGGGAGATCCCGGTTCTCGTCTTCTCCCGCCGGTAGCCGGTCGGGTCGCCCTCAGCGGTCGACGCCGAGGGCGACCGCCGCCTCCTTGATCCCCGGTTCGTCGGCCAGGTCGGCCGCCCGGTGCAGCATGGCCAGCTTGGTCCGGCGGCGGAGGAAATCGTCGAGCCGGACGATCATCTCCCGCTCGGCGTACAGCGCCAGTTCGCCCCGCAACAGGTCCGACTCGGCCATGATCGGCTCGGCCTGGGCAGGATCGTCGGCGATGGCGTCGATCACGGCCCGAGCGGCCGGGCCGTGTCGGCGCCACAGCACGGCCGCCATCGTCGGTTCCCGCTCGATCTCGGGCGCCCGGTCGAGGCCCACGGCGGCGGCCTCGGCCAGGAACCGATCGCGGTCGGCCGCCGGCGCCTCGCCGTACCACCGCTGCCGGGTACCGGGCCGCAGGCCCAGGTCCTTCAGTTCGTCCACCACCTCGTCGCCGACGTTGAGGCAGTCGGTCAGCTTGCCCCCGAAGACGGTGACCAGCCCGGCGGCGGCGTCGGTCTCCAGCTCGTGCTTGCGGGACAGCGTGGTCCAGTCGATGTCGGTGCGGTCATCCCCGTCGTTCAGTACGACAAGGGGCCGGACCCCGCACCGCTCGGAGATGATGTCGTCGGTGGTGAGGGGGGCGTCGAGGTCGAGCCGGGCGTTGATCTGCTCCAGCAGGAACGACCGGTCCTCGTCGGTGACGCCCTCGTCGACCCGCTCGGTCCGGGTGTCGGTGGTGCCGATGACCGACCGGTGGGCCATGGGGATGACATAGAAGAGCCGCTGGCTGTCGTCGAAGAACGCCAGCACCCGCTCCGATGCCGTCAGCCGGGGTACCACCAGGTGGATGCCCTTGGAGTAGACGATGCGGTGCTTGGTGGTGACGCCCCAGCTTCGATTGAGGCCGTCGACGAACGGTCCGGCGGCGTTGACCACGAAACGGGCCGTCATCGACAGGGATCGTCCGGCGACCTCGTCGTGCAGTTCGATCTGCCAACGGTCGCCGTCGTGGCGGGCCGAGGTGACCGAGACGTAGTTGGCGGCCGTGGCCCCGTTGTCCAGGGCGGTGCGGATGAAGCCCCACACGAAGCGGCTGTCGTTGTCCTTCAGGTAGGCGTCGCTGTACTCGACCCCGGCGTCGGCGCTGTCGGTCCGGACGACGGGCTCGGCCGACTCGATCTGGCTCGGCCGGTGGAAGTGGGGCCGGTCGGTGGCGAAGCGCCCGATGCCCCAGTAGGCGAACGATCCGAGGGCGGCCAGCCATGACGGGAAGGGGGCGGTGTCGTCGAGCGTGGCCAGGAACGACAACTCGGTGATGACCGACGGGTAGGCCTTCATCAGCTGGTTGCGGGACCGGGTCAGGCCGATCACCAGGGGGATCTCGTAGTTCTCCAGGTACTTGAAGCCGCCCCACACCAGGTTGGACGACTCCTGGCTCGTCACCGAGGCGAAATCACCGCGGTCGACGAGGGCCACGTCCACCCCTCGGCCGGCCAGAGCGGCGGCGGACACGGCACCGTTGATGCCGCCGCCGACCACCAGCACCTCCACGTCGCCGCCGTCGAGGCGGTCCAGGTTCCGGGCTCGCAGAGTCACGCCGACCACGGTAGTGGCCCGCTCGAGGCCGTGAGGCACCCACGGCCAGGTCGCCGTGGGTGCACGGTTCCCGTGGTCGGCCCGGTCTTGCCGGTCCTCAGCGGCGGGCGCCGGGCGGGAAGGACATCGGCATGACCCGGGGGCCGCGGACCTGCCCGCCGGCCCACTTCATGGCCTCGCGGTCGCTGACCTCGAACCGGGGGATGCGCTCCAACCACACGCGCAGGGCGGTGTTCATCTCCAGCCGGGCCAGGTTCGACCCGGCGCAGCGGTGGATGCCGGCGCCGAAGGCGATGTGGCGGTTACGGGCCCGGTCGATGATGAACTCGTCGGGGTTCTCGAACTGCTCCGGATCGTGGCAGGCGGCCGGGAAGTTCATCAGCACCTTGTCGCCCGGCTTGATGTGGACGCCGTTGTACTCGATGTCGGTCTCGGCCACCCGGGCCATGGTCACCGGGGCGTAGTACCGGAGGAACTCCTCGACGGCGGTCGGGAGGAGTTCGGGCTCGTCGATGAGCCGCTGGAGGTCGTCGGGGTTGGTCCCCAGGTGCCACAGGGCGGAGCCGATGGAGCTCCAGGTGGTGTCGATCCCGGCCACGATGAGCAGATTGGTCACCCCCACCACGACCTCGGGCGTGATGTTGGCCTCGGGGTCGTCGAGCTCCATGAACAGCAGCTCGGTCAACAGGTCCTCCTGCGGGTCCTGCTGACGCGCCCGGACCTCACCGTTGATGAAGCCGATCAGCGAATCCCTGGCCTGCAACCGGAGCTCGGGCTTGCTCAAGCCCTCGCCCAGCAGCTGGTTGACCCAGATCACGAACTGGTCGGCCATGCCGGGATCGACGCCGATCATGTGGGCGATGACCCGGGGTGGGATCTGCTGGGAGTAGTCGACGGCCCCGTCGCAGCGGCCCGCCTCGATGAAGCCGTCGATGAGGCTGTGGGCCAGTTCCTCGGTGTACTCCGTGTACTTCTCGACCGCCTTCGGGGCGAAGGCCGGGAGCAGCATGCGCCGGGTCCAGGTGTGGATGGGCGGGTCGGCCGTGATGGGGGCGGCCGAGATCATCTGCTCGAACCGGGAGGTCTCCGGCGCGTTGGGGGCCGGCGGCATGACCAGCGGCTGGCGGGAGCTGAGCTCGGGCACCATCTTCGACAGTTCCCGGAGGTCGTCGAACCGGGTCGGGTTCCACGACCCGCCGAGCCGTTCGGTGTGGGCGATGGGGCACGTGCCCCGCATCTCGGCCCAGATCGGGACCGGGTTCTCGATGTAGGTCTCGTCCCGGATGTCGTAGTCGGTGGTCCAGTCCGTCACCGGGCCGCCCGGCTCCCAGATGTCGGGACTGGTGGCCATGTCCAGCTTCTCGTGCATGTCAGGGGTGTTGGTCACGCCCGGCTCCTCGGCCCTTGGGTGGGGCGCCCGGGCCACCACCGCTTTACGTCGTACGACCAGAACCCTACGGCAGGGCGCACGGCCCGGTCGAGGCCGGTCCCCGCCGGCGAGGTGGGCACAGTTCACCTGGCCCGGCGGTGACGGCTAGCGTGCGGCGGGCACGGGCCCATCCGGGGCCCCGGGACCGAGGAGGTCGCACCGTGGGTGAGTTCGTCAGGTTGGAGGAGTCGCGGGTTCCCGGGATCGGAATCATGCGCCTGGAACGGCCCAAGGTCAATGCGCTCAACCCCCAGGTCAGCGCCGAGCTCCTGGAGGTGGCGACCGAGATCGAGGGCCGCGACGACCTCCGGGCCATCGTGCTCTGGGGTGGGCCCAGGATCTTCGCCGCCGGCGCCGACATCGGCGATTTTCCCCGCAACGAGGGCCACCGCGACCCCTCGGCCATGCTCGACAATCTCGTGGCCGCCCTGTTCAAGATCGAGAACCTGCCCCAGATCACCTGCTCGGCCGTGAACGGCTTCGCCCTCGGTGGGGGCTGTGAGGTGGCCATGGCCACCGACTTCCGGGTCTGCGGCGAGGGGGCCCAGTTCGGCCAGCCGGAGATCCTGCTCGGCATCATCCCCGGTGGGGGCGGCACCCAGCGCCTGACCCGGCTGGTGGGCGTCACCAAGTCGAAGGAGATCAGCTACTCGGGCCGCATGGTTCCGGCGGCCGAGGCCCTGGAGATCGGGCTCGTGTCGTCGGTCCACCCGGACGAGGAGGTGCTCGACGCCGCCCTCGATCTGCTCACGCCCTACACCACGGCGGCGGCCGCCATCACCAACGTGAAGCGGGCCATCATGGACGGCCTCCACCTCCCTCTCGACGAGGCGATCGCCGTCGAGACCCGCGAGTTCGTCAAGGCCATCAACACCGACGACGCCGTCATCGGGCTCAACAGCTTCCTGGAGAACGGTCCGGGCAAGGCCGACTTCACCGGGAAGTAGGACGGAACCAGGACAGGGCGCGGACAACCGGCCGCCCCGAGGTGGGCGGCTCCGGTCCTCAGGTGAGGGCCAGGGCCGCGATCACCAGGTAGACGGCCAGCAGCGTGGCCGTCATCACGATCGGCAGCCACCGGGGCAGGTCGCGGACCCGGGCCCCGGTGGTCAGGAAGTACGCGATCTTGACCGCGTCGCCGGCCGCCATGGCCAGGGCGAAGAGCACGACCGCCCCCCGGGGCCAGGCGTCGGGGTTCCCGCCGTCGGCCCCGGCGGCCCAGGCCATGGCGCCGTGGCCGACGATCATGGCGGCCACGAAGACCATGGCCGTGATCTCCCGGTCCTGGAGCCGGTCGGTCACGGCGGCCACGTAGCCCACCGCGGTGGCGATCAGCAGCCAGTGGGCCACGGCGTGGCCCTCGGCGATGGCGACGCCGCCTCCACCGAGGGCCGCCACCAAGGCGACGGCGATCCCGAAGCCCTTGAGTACGGTCTCGGTCCAGCCCAGCGTCCCCCAGGCGGCCAGATGCCACCCGGTCTGGCCCGACCACGGTGCCTGGGTACCCGGGTCCGGGGTCGGTCGGGGCGTGTCGGTCGTCATCGTCCCAGCTCCCTTGCTCCCGGCCACACCACCGGGATCCACAGTCTCGCCCGGTCGGGCTCAGTACACGTGATCGAGGTGGCCGGTGGCGATCCGCAGCACCCAGACCACCACCAGGGCCACGGCGTTGGCCGTGAGCAGCCACGCCCCCCAGCGGACCGCAGCCTGGTTGAGGAGGCGACTGCCGCCGATGCTGGCCCAGACGGCGACGACCACGGCCTGGAGGACCAGAGCCAGGACCCAGGGGTGGTAGGCCACCGCCGCCGCCAGGTCGCCCCGGACCACTCGGCCCACGGCCCGGCTCATGCCGCACCCGGGGCAGGCCTGGTCGGCGTGGAGACGGAGCAGGCAGGTCACCGGGCCGTCGGCGGCGGGGGCGAGGCCCAGGGCCAGGCCGTAGCCGGCCGCCAGCGTGGCCGCCGGAGCAAGCCGGGCCAGTCGCGGACCTCGCGACGGGCCCGCGCCGAGAGGTGACGCCGTCGCCGCGGTCACGCCAACGACCCGAGCACGATCAGGAAGAACAAGCCCAACACGACCACGGCGCACAGTGCCAGGCCGATCCCGCCCACGATCCGGGCCCCATTCGCCTGGGCCCGGTTGGCCGGGTCGGCCAACCCGGCGTCGATGGCCGTGAGTTCCTGGTGGCCCATGTAGGCCCCGACCCCGCACAGGGCCAGCCCGGCGATGGCGAACGGCCCGCAGCACACTCCCAGCACCAGGCTCAGGACCAGGCCCGAGACGCTGAGGGCCAGGGCCGTCGAGGCGTTCGTCGAACTCGGGGCGGCCACGGCCTGATGGCCCGGCACGTACGGCGGCTGGTTGTAGGGAGTGCCGTAGCCGGGTGGCTGTTGGAACGGCGGGGGCTGGCCGTGGCCCGGCTGGTTGTGGGGGGCGCCGTAGCCGGGGGGCTGCTGCGATGGCGGGTGGCCGCCCTGCGGCGGTGGCTCGCCGCCGGCCGGCGTCGGCGGCTGGAACTGTCCCGGCGGTCCCTCAGCCCCGCCCGGAGGATGGTACGGCGGCTCTGACGGCCCGCCGCCGCCCTCGGGTTCCTGCCCGCCGCCGGCTCCCTGCTCCCACGGATTGCTCATGGCTTCAGCTCCTTCCCGGGGGATCCCTCCGCCCCCGGCACGCCGAGCCTAGAAGACCCCGGGCCTGGGCCCATCGGCGCCGGCGCCGCTCCTAGGCTGTCGCCATGGAGCTCGCACTGACGACGCTGGTCGTCCACGACTACGACGAGGCCATCGGGTTCTACGTGGACAAGATCGGGTTCGATCTGGTCGAGGATCGGCCGACGACCGCCGATGACGGCACCGACAAGCGGTGGGTCGTGGTCCGGCCCCCGGGGGCCGGCAGCGGTGGCCTACTCCTGGCCGAGGCGGCCGACGAGGCGCAGCGGGCCGTGGTCGGCAACCAGCACGGGGGTCGGGTCGGCTTCTTCCTCCGCACCGACGACTTCGCCGCCCAACACGCCCGGATGTCGGGGGCCGGCGTCGAGTTCCTGGAGGCGCCCCGCCACGAGCCCTACGGCACCGTGGCGGTGTGGCGCGACCTGTACGGCAATCGCTGGGATCTGCTCCAGCCCGCCGCCGAGCCCGCCCCCTCGCCCCGTTCGCCCGCGGCCGTCGAGGCCGGTCGGATCGGGCCGGGCTCCGGCCTGGCCCCGTTCCCGCCGGCCGAGGACGTGGGCGACATCCTCATCAGCAGCGACGAGATCGCCCGGCGGGTGGCCGAGCTGGGCCACCGGATCACGGTTGACTACCAGGGTCGGTGCCCGCTGCTGGTGGCCGTGCTCAAGGGTTCGATGGTCTTCGTGGCCGACCTGATGCGCGCCGTCAACGTGCCCCTCGAGGTCGACTTCCTGGCCGTGTCGTCCTACGGCGCGGCAACGAAGTCGAGCGGTGTGGTCCGCATCATCAAGGACCTGGATCAGGACGTCGCCGGCCGCGACGTCCTCGTGGTGGAGGACATCGTCGACTCCGGACTCACCCTTCGCTACCTGCTCGACCGCCTGTCGTCCCAGAACCCGGCCTCGCTCAAGACGTGCTCCCTGCTCGTGCGCGACGGGGTGACCGACCAGCCCCCGATCGACTACGAGGGCTTCCGGCTGCCACCGGCCTTCGTCATCGGGTACGGCCTGGATGTGGCCCAGCAGTACCGGCACCTGCCCTACATCGCCGACTACGCCAAGGCCTAGGTCCCCGGGGCCGCGGGCCCAATTGCTGATAGGTTGGGTCGACAATTGAGCGGGGTCGGGTGACCCCTTCGAGGAGGAGAACGAACATGGCAGGCGACTCCTGGGGTTTCGAGACCCGGCAGATCCACTCCGGCCAGGTGCCGGACGAGGCCACCGGTTCCCGGACCGTGCCCATCTACCAGACCACGGCCTACCAGTTCCGCGACTCGGACCACGCCGCCAACCTGTTCGCCCTGGCCGAACCGGGCAACATCTACACCCGGATCATGAACCCGACCCAGGGCGTGGCCGAGGTCCGGATCGCGGCCCTGGAGAACGGCCTGGCCGAGACGGCTGCCGGTGTGCCCGGAGGCCTGTTCGTGGCGTCGGGCCAGGCGGCGGAGACGATGGCGATCATGAACCTGGCCGAGGCCGGGTCCCACATCGTGGCCGGTGCCGCCCTCTACGGCGGCACCTACAACCTGTTGCACTACACGCTGCCCAAGTTCGGGATCGAGACCACCTTCATCGAGGACGTCGACGACCTCGACGCCTGGCGCGCCGCCGTCCGCCCCAACACCCGGGCCTTCTACGGCGAGACCATCGGCAACCCGATGAACAACATCCTCGACGTCGAGGGCGTGGCCTCGGTGGCCCACGACGTCGGCGTCCCCCTCATCGTCGACAACACCGTCGCCACCCCCTACCTGATCCGCCCCCTCGATTGGGGGGCCGACATCGTCGTCCACTCCGCCACCAAGTTCCTGGGCGGCCACGGCACCTCGATCGCCGGGGCCATCGTCGACGGCGGCAGCTTCGAGTTCTCCGACCCCGAGCGGTTCCCCGGGTTCAACCAGCCCGACCCCAGCTACCACGGTCTGACCTACTGGCCCATGCTCGGCGCCGGCTCGTACATCGCCAAGGCCCGGATCCAGTTGCTCCGCGACGTCGGTGCCGCCATCAGCCCGTTCAACTCGTTCCTGGTTCTCCAGGGCATGGAGACGCTCTCGTTGCGGATGGAGCGCCACGTCGAGAACGCCCAGGCCGTGGCCGAATGGCTGGCGGCCCGGGACGAGGTGGAGAGCGTCCAGTACGCCGGCCTCCCCGACTCCCGCTGGCACGCCGCAGCCCAGAAGTACGCCCAGGGTCGAGGGGCCGGCTCGGTCCCGGCCTTCATCATCAAGGGCGGTCGCGAAGCGGGCAAGCGCTTCGTCGACGCCTTGGAGTTGCACAGCCACGTGGCCAACATCGGCGACGTCCGTTCCCTCGTCATCCACCCCGCCTCCACCACCCACAGCCAGTTGACCGAGGACGAACAGCGCTCGACCGGGGTCGAGCCCGGCCTCGTCCGGCTCTCGGTCGGTCTGGAGTCGGTCGACGACATCCTGGCCGACCTGGAGCAGGGCTTCCGGGCGGCCAAGAGCGCCCAGTAGCGGCCGAGGTCATCCGGATCCCGCCCCCAGCATCGGGATTCGACGCCATCGACCACCCCGGCGGCCGGTTCAGCCCCCGGGGTGGTCGAGGTTCCCGTTCCATGTATGCACCAGTTCGGGGGCCCGACGTGCCATATTCTGCTACCTCGACCTTCCCCCAGTCGCCCCCCGACCGCCATCCAGGAGTACACCGTGCCCGACTGTCCTGCCCCTGACGGTTCCAGTCCCCGTCAGACGTCCTTCGACGGCCCCTTCGACCTCTGCATCGACCCGGAGAAGGCCTACACGGCCGAGATGGTCACCAACCACGGGACCCTGCTGATCTCGCTGGATCCCCTCGCCGCCCCCAAGACGGTCAACAACTTCGTGAGCCTGGCCCGGTACCACTACTACGACGGGCTCAGCTTCCACCGTGTGATCCAGGGCTTCGTGCTCCAGGGCGGGTGCCCCGAGGGAACGGGTCGGGGCGGTCCCGGCTACCGGTTCGAGGACGAGCTGCCCAAGCCCGGCCGGTACGAGCTGGGTTCGCTGGCCATGGCCAACGCCGGTCCCAACACCAACGGCAGCCAGTTCTTCATCATCAGTGGACCGTCCGGTGTGGCCCTGCCGCCCCAGTACTCGCTGTTCGGCAAGGTGATCAAGGGCCTGGAACACGTCGACGCGATGGAGAAGGTGGCCACCGGCCCCGGCGACAAGCCGGTCGAGCCCATGCTCATCGAGTCGGTCACCATCACCGAGTCCGAGCGCTGACCCGGTCGCTTCGCCCCTGGGTCCGCGCCGCCCGGGACGGGCCCGGGTCGGTGCGCCGTTCTACACTCGGGGCCCATGACTGAGAGCCAGATCCTCGACGTCGATCTGCTGGCCTTCGAGCGGGGTGACGCCGCGTCGCGGGCCGCCGTGGTCGACGGCGTCATGCGCAGCCTCACCACCGGTTTCGTCTACACCAGCCACGACCTGAGCGAGGATCTGCTCGACACCGCCTACGCCATGCTGGAGGAGTTCTTCTCCCTGCCGGTCGAGGAGAAGCAGGACGCTCGGGTACCCGAGACCAACGGCCAGGTCGGCTACACCGGCCTTCTGGTGGAGACGGCGGCCTCCAGCGACACCCCGGACTGGAAGGAGATGCTCAACTGGGGCATGGGCCTTCCCGAGGGGCATCCGCTGCGGGTGCGGTTCCCCGGTCGCTATCACGGGCCACGGTTGCCCGAGGCCCAGGTTCCCGGCATCACCAAGGTGTTGGAGGAGTTCTACTGGAGCCTGCTCGACCTTCAGCGGCGCTTCCTGCGCATCATCGCCGTGGGCATCGGCTGCCACGAGACGTTCTTCGACACGATGACGGCCGACGGGACGACCCTGGCCCGCGCCATCCACTACCCGGCCATGGACCTGGCGCCGGGGACCGAGCACGTGTGGGCGGCCGAACACGGCGACATCAACCTGATCACGGCCCTGCCCCGGGCCACGGCCCGGGGCCTGCAGGTCAAGATCGACGGCGATCGCTGGATCGACGCCGTTCCCCCCGATGATCGGGTCATCATCAACACCGGGATCATGCTGGAACACCTCACCAACGGCGTG
The DNA here is from genome assembly GCA_965263455.1 of Acidimicrobiales bacterium. GTDB lineage: Bacteria > Actinomycetota > Acidimicrobiia > Acidimicrobiales > SZUA-35 > CADEDH01. Next base: position 1,385,012 of record CBDHHN010000004.1, on the reverse strand, counting down.
ATCCCCCAGGGCATCCACCGGGTGGTGGCCGATCCCGACCAGCCCGGCGACCGGTACTCGGTCGTGCAGTTCTGCCATCCGACGCCGTGGACGATTCTGGCCCCGGTGGTGTCGTGCGTGTCGCCCGAGCATCCGCAACGTTTCGCCCCGATCGAGGCCAACGACCTGCTCAGCCAGGTCCTGTACGACATCAACCTGGTGGAAGAAGCCCGCCGGGTATGAGGTTGTTCCGGCGTCGGACGAGATCGTCCACACGTGGCCACAGGAGGAATGACATGGCCGAGAAGACTTCTGAGAAGACCTTCGACAAGACCTTCGACAAGACCTTCACCCAAGAGGAGCTGCGGGAGCGGCTCACGCCCGAGCAGTACGAGGTGACCCAGAACGCCGGCACCGAGCGGGCCTTCACCGGCATCTACAACAGTGAGAAGACGCCGGGCGTCTACCACTGCATCGTTTGCCACGAGCCCCTGTTCGACTCGAACACGAAATACGAGTCGGGCAGCGGCTGGCCCAGCTTCTACCAGCCGATCGACGCCGACAGCGTCGAGCTGCACGAGGACCGGAGTTACGGCATGGTTCGCACCGAGGTGACCTGCGCCAAGTGCGGGTCCCACCTCGGTCACGTCTTCCCCGACGGGCCCCGGCCCACCGGTGACCGGTTCTGCATGAACTCGGCCTCGCTCAACCTGGTGGCGGCCGGTGCCGCCGAAGCCAAAGCCGAAGCCGAGACCGGGTCCGAGGCCGACGCCGGGACCGCCGGCGACTGATCACCTCTGGGGTCGGGTCGTCGGCGGCCCGGCCCCGCTCGGTCGCGACACGGCCGAGATCGTGGATCCCGGCCGTGTCGTCTGTCACACTGGGTGGAGCGCACGGGCAGGGCCGATCGCCGTCGGCCCGGGGTTCACAACGAGGGCGACCGCACGGTGTGGTCGCCGCGTCCTTTGGGGGGACAACATGCGCGTCGCCGACGTTCTGAAGCACAAGGGCACCCTGGTCTCGACCGTGCCACCCAACGCCCGGGTCTCGGACGCCGTGGCCGTGCTCCACGAGATGGGGATCGGGGCGGTCGTGGTCTCCTCGGACGGGGCTCGTATCGAGGGGATCCTGTCCGAGCGGGACATCGTGCGCGCCCTCCATCGGGCCGACGCCGCCACCGCCCTCGACCGGGCCGTGGCCGAGATCATGACCGGCGAGGTCGTGACCTGCGGGCCCAACGACCGGATCGAGGGCCTCATGCGGCTCATGACCGAGAACCGGTTCCGTCACCTGCCCGTCGAGGTCGACGGCCGACTGGCCGGGATCGTCAGCATCGGCGACGTCGTGGCCTCCCGGGTGGCCCAGCTCGAGGACGAGACCCGGGCCCTCGAGGACTACATCCACCACGGCCGCTGAGGCCATCGCGCACGGCATCGCCGGCCGAGGCGACGTCGGTCGCGTCCGGACCGAATCCCGCCGCCACCACCGACGCCGCTCGGTAGGGTGAGCGGCGTCGGGGCGCACCGACCGGTGCGCCCACCTCGGACTCGGAGGTTGCCCCAGTGCCCAGTAGTCGTATCTCCGCCCGCGTGGCCTCGATCGCCCCGTCGGCCACCCTGGCCGTGACCAACAAGGCCAATCAGCTGCGGGCTGAGGGCAAGCCCGTCATCGGGTTCGGGGCGGGCGAGCCCGACTTCCCCACCCCCGACTACATCGTCGACGCCGCCGTCGAGGCCTGCCGAGATCCCAAGAACCATCGCTACGGCCCGGCCGGCGGCATGCCGGTGCTGAAAGAGGCCCTGGCGGCGAAGACCCGGCGGGACTCGGGCTACGAGGTCGAGCCGGCTCAGATCGTGGTCACCAACGGCGGCAAGCACGCCGTCTACAACGCCCTGGCCGGCGTGGTCGACGCGGGCGACGAGGTGATCATCCCGACCCCGTACTGGACCACCTACCCCGAGCCGGTCCGCCTGGCCGGAGGCGAGCCCGTCTACGTCGAGACCACGATCACGTCGGGATTCCGGGCCACCGTCGACCAACTGGAGGCGGCCCGGACCGAACGGACCAAGGCCCTCATCTTCGTCAGCCCCTCGAACCCCTCGGGCGCCGTCTACCCCAAGGCCGAGATCGAGGCCATCGGCCGGTGGGCGGCCGAGCACGGCATCTGGGTTCTGACCGATGAGATCTACGAGCACCTCACCTACGACGGGGCCGAGTTCCACTCGATGCCGACCCTCGTGCCCGAGGTGGCCGACACCTGCATCGTGCTCAACGGTGTGGCCAAGACCTACGCCATGACCGGTTGGCGGGTCGGTTGGCTGATCGCGCCCCCCGACATGGCCAAGGCCCTGTCCAGCCTCCAGTCCCACCAGACCTCCAACGTCGCCAACGTGGCCCAGATCGCCGCCCTGGCCGCGGTGCAGGGCGATCTGTCGGCCGTGGCCGACATGCGGGAGTCCTTCGACCGGCGCCGCAAGACGATGCACTCGATGCTGTCGGCCATGCCCGGCGTCGAATGCCTGTCGCCCGAGGGCGCGTTCTACGCCTTCCCCTCGTTCGAAGGGGTGCTGGGCCGGACCATCGGCGGGGTCCAGGTCGCCTCCACCCTGCAGCTGGCCGAGGTCGCCCTGGAGCAGGCCAACGTGGCCATCGTCCCCGGCGAGGCCTTTGGCAGCCCCGGCTACGCCCGCTTCTCCTTCGCTCTCGGCGACGACGACCTGGGCGAGGGCCTGCGCCGCCTCGGCGAGCTGCTGGCCACGGCTGACTAGCATGACGACCGCCCCCTTCGGCACCTGGCCGTCGCCGCTCACGGCCGAGACCCTGGCCCGGGCCGGGGTCCGCCTCGACGGCCCGGCGGTCCGGGCCGATGACGGCACCGGCCCCGACGAGGTGTGGTGGGCCGAGCTGCGGCCGGCCGAGCGGGGCCGGGTGGCCCTGGTCCGCCGGGTCGGCGACGGCCCCGCCACCGACGTCCTGGCCGAACCCTGGTCGGCCCGCACCCTGGTCCACGAGTACGGGGGTGGGGCCTGGTGGCTGGGTGCCCAGGACGCCTACTTCGTCAACCTCGACGACCAGCGGCTGTACCGGCTGCCGGCCGACGGCTCCGGACCGCGGCCCCTGACCCCCGAACCCCCGGCCCCCCGGGCCTGGCGCCATGCCGACGGCCGGGAGCATCCGAGCGCCCCCTGGGTGGTGGCGGTCCGGGAACGGCATCCGGTCGGCCCCGGTGATGCGAGCGAGAGCGGCACCGAGACCGGGCCGGGCCATGACGGTGGGCCCGAGGGCGAGGTGGTCAACGAACTGGTGCTGATCGCGGCCGACGGGGCCGACAGCCCGGCGCCGCCCGTGATCGTGGGATCCGGCCCCGATGGTCGGCCGGCCGCCGACTTCGTGGCCGCGCCCCGGTTCAGCCCCGACGGACGCTGGTTGTCGTGGTTCCGGTGGGACCATCCCCGGATGCCGTGGGACGGGACCGAGCTGTGTGTGGCCGAGGTGACCGCGTCGGCCGACGGTGCGCCGCCGGTGGTGGGCCCGGCCCGGGTCGTGGCCGGGGGACCGACCGAATCGGTCCACGCCCCCGACTGGACGGCCGAGGGCCGCCTGGTCTTCAGCACCGACCGGTCGGGCTGGTGGAACCTGCACGCCTGGTCGCCCGCCGACGGGGCCGAGGAGGTCCTGACCGACCTGGTCGGCGCCGAGATCGGCTACCCACCCTGGGTGTTCGGCATCCAGCCGTGGCGCCAGCTCTCCGACGGCCGCCTGGTGGTGGTCGTGACCTCCGACGCCACCGACTCGTTGGCCGTTCGTCAACCCGACGGGACGCTGACCCCGGTGCCCACCGACCTGGCCGCCGTCGAGGGCCTGGCCCCGACCGGCACGGGCACCGTCGTGGTCCACGGCGCCACCGCCGCCTCCACCGCCGCCGTGACCGAGCTGGCGATCGGGGGCGGAGCGGACGACACGGGCCCGGCCCCGGGCACCGTTGTCGCCGTCCACCGGGCCGCCGACGACACCGGGGTGGGAGCCGAGTGGTTCTCCACCGCCGAACCGGTGTGGTTCGACGTCGACACCGGAGCCTCGCCGGCCCGGCGGGTCCACGCCTTCGTCTACCGGCCCACCGCCCCCGGATTCCGGGGCCCGGACGGGGAGCGGCCGCCCCTGGTGGTGATGGGCCATGGGGGGCCGACGGCGCACGCCCACCCGGCCCTGAACCTGCGGATCCAGTACTGGACAAGCCGCGGCTTCGCCGTCGTCGATGTCAACTACGGGGGCTCGTCCGGGTTCGGGCGGGCCTACCGTCGACTGCTCGACGACAGCTGGGGCATCGTCGACGTCGAGGACTGCATCGCCGCCGCCCGCCACCTGGCCGCCACCGGCGTGGTCGACGGTGACCGGATGGCCATCCGGGGCGGCTCGGCCGGCGGGTTCACGGCCCTGGCCGCCCTCACGTCGTCCGAGGTGTTCGCCGCCGGGACGTCGCTGTTCGGGGTGGCCGACCTCACCGCCCTCGCCGCCGACACCCACAAGTTCGAGAGTCGCTACCTCGATGGCCTGGTCGGTCCCTATCCCGAGCGGCGGGACCTCTATCAGGCCCGATCACCCATCAACCACACCGACGGCCTGTCGTGCCCGCTGCTGGTGCTCCAGGGCCTCGAGGATGAGATCGTGCCCCCCAACCAGTCCGAGGCCATCGTGGCCGCGGTGGCGGCCAAGGGCATCCCCCACGCCTACGTGGCCTTCGAGGGCGAGCAGCACGGGTTCCGCCAGGCGACCAACATCATCCGGTCCTACGAGCTGGAGTTGTGGTTCTACGCCCGGGTCTTCGGCTTCACCCAGGCCGATGCCATCACCGCCCCCGAGGGTGCCGTCGGGCTCTGATCCTCCGGGCCGGAGCCCTCAGTCCTGGTGGAACCAGGGGGAGTGGCAGACCCCGACCAGCAGACCCTCGGGGCCGAGCAGGCGGGCGATGGTCTGGCCCCAGGGTTCGGTCCGGGTTCGGTGCACGAGCCGGTGGCCGGCCGCCTCCAGCTCATCGGCCGCCGCGGTGACGGCGTCGGCATCGGCCACCTCGAATTCGATGGTGGCCTGGGGCACCGGCACGTCGTCGGGCCAGGTGTCGGTCCCGAAGCAGGATCGGGCGGCGTTGCTCAGGGGCCACACACCGAGATGGCGGGTTCCCTCGAAGCCGTCGACGGCGAGGTAGTCCCCCTGGACGGTCTCCAGGGGGAGGCCCAGGGTGTCCCGGTAGAAGGCCCGGGCCGGGGCGGGGTCGGGAACGATGGGCGAGAAGCCGGCGACGAACAGGATCTCCATGTCCCCAGTCTGGTCGGTGTCGTCACCGACCGCCTGCACCGGACGGGCATGGCCGGCGCAAGGGCCCGACAACGGCGCGGCCCGCGACCGGTGTGGGACGGGTCAGCGGTCCGACAGGGCCAGCGCCACCGCCGCCTCGGCGTGGAGCCGGGTGGTGGGGAAGTAGGGCACCGGTACGTCGTCGGGGCCGAGGAGCAGCTCGATCTCGGTGCATCCAGCCACGATGCCGGTGGCCCCCCGCTCCACCAGGCGTCCGACCACCTCGGCGTAGGCCGCCTTCGACTCGGTTCGCACCGTGCCCTGGACCAGCTCGTGGTAGATGACGTCGTGCACGGTGGTCCGGTCCGGTTCATGGGGCACCAGCACGGTGAGGCCGTGGGCGGCCAGCCGGCCCCGGTAGAACTCCTGCTCCATGGTGTAGCGGGTGCCGAGGAGGCCGACGGTGTCGATGCCGGCGGCGGACACGGCCCGGGCCGTGGTGTCGGCCAGGTGGAGGAAGGGCACCGACAGGGCGGCCTCGATGGCGGGCGCCACCACGTGCATGGTGTTGGTGCAGAGCACGACGAAGTCGGCCCCGGCCCGTTCCAGGTTGACGGCGTCGGCGGCCAGGAGGCGGCCCGCCTCGTCCCAGTCGCCCTTCTCCTGGAGCGCTTCGATGTCGGCGAAGTTGTAGCTGCGGATGAGCAGGTCGGCCGATGCCGTACCCCCCAGTCGGTCCCGGACCCCCTGGTTGATCAGGCGCTCGTACTCGATCGAGCTCTCCCAGCTCATCCCACCCAGCAGTCCGATGGTTCGCATGGGCCGAGTATGCCCGTCCACGGCGAGACCGTCAGCGAGGGTCCACGCCGTCGGCCCAGGCCGCGGTGAGGCGGAGCACCTCGTCGGTGGCCTCCCGGTGGGGCCAGTGGTCGACCCCGGGCAGCCCGACCGCCTCGTGGTGGCAGTCGAGCCGGGCCACCAGCTCGTCGACCTGGCGCATGGTGCCGTACCCGTCGGCCTCACCCTGCACGACCAGGACGGGGCAGGTGATGCGGGTCAGCTCGTCGTAGATGGTCCACGGCCGGAACCGGTCCGAGACCCAGACGTCGGACCACGAGTCGAACGTCGTGTCGGCGTCGTCGTGGTGGCGGGCGAGCCGGGGGGCGAGGTCGGTGGCGTAGGTCCGGCGCAGGCCCGTGATGGCGGCCACGTTGATCTCTTCGACCATGACGTGGGCCGAGATCGACACGATGCCCACCGCTTCGGCCGCCGCCGGCCCGGCCTGCGACGGGTACAGCAGAGAGATGGTGGCCCCGTCGCTGTGGCCAACCAGGATCATGCGCTCGACCCCCTCATCGGCCAGGAGCAGGGGCAGCTCGGCCGCCTCATGGTGCATGAAGGTGGCGGGCCACGGCCCCGGCCGCGGGCCCGAGCGCCCATAGCCGGGCCGGTCGTAGGCCAGCAGGCGGCGACCGCTGGCATCGGCCAGCGCCTGCGGGAACGAGCGCCAGGCCGAGATCGAGCCCAGGCCCTCGTGGAGCAGGACGAGGGGGACGGCGGCCCGGTCGGCATCGGGTCCGGTCGGCTCGAACCAGCGACGGTGGATCGGGGGCACGCCGGGGCCGGGCCAGCCCCCGTCGACCGCGGTCATCGGCGATGGCGCCGGGCTCGGCGCGGCGGCCGGTGTCGTGGCGGAGTCCGAGGGGGTGCGGGCACGTCGGTAGGTTAGACACATGCTCGAGGCCCGGACCACGTACGTCAGCTCGACCGAGGGGGTGGAGGTCGCCGTCCACGACTTCGGGGGCGAGGGCCCGACGCTGTTGCTGTGCCATGCCACGGGCTTCTGCGCCCACACCCTGGTGCCCATGATCGAACGGTTGCGGCTCCGCTATCGGTGTGTGGCCGCCGACGTCCGGGGCCATGGCCGCACGGCGCGGCCGGAGGGAGCCTCGCTGCGGTGGTCGGGGCTGGCCGCCGACGTCGCCGCCGTGGCCCGGGACCTGGCCCCCGACGGGGGCCTGCTGGCCTTCGGTCACTCGATGGGTGGCACCTCGGTCATCCTGTCCGAGGCCGACGAACCCGGCCTGTTCGGGAGGGCCTGGTTGTTCGAGCCCATCCTGTTGCCCGACTGGCCCGAGTTGGACGGCGACGACCTGCCCGAGATCGCCCAGGCCGCGGCCCGGCGCCGCGCGACCTTCGCCTCGGCCGAGGAGGCCCGGGCCCGGTACTCGGGCCGCCCGCCGCTCAGCCTGCTCGACCCCCGCGCCCTCGACGCCTACATCGAGCACGGGTTCCGGCCGTTGGACGACGGATCGATCACCTTGCGGTGCCGACCGGAGGACGAGGCCCTCGTGTTCGCCAACCACGGGTCGGGGTCGGCCCGGAGGATCCACGAGATCGACCTTCCGATGGTCCTGGCCCGGGGGGCCATCACCGGTCCGGTCGATCGGTCACCGGCGGCCTGGGTTCAGGACGCAGCCGACGCCAACTCGGGGTTGGCCGTGGCCGCCTATCCCGAGTTGAGCCATTTCGGCCCCCTCCAGGACCCCGACCGGGTGGCGGCCGACGTCGATCTCTTCCTCCGGGGCGAGAGCTGAGGGCGGCCCGGCCCGTCGGCCCGGCGCCCCGGTTTGCGGTCTGGCGGCCCGTCGGATGGGAGCGGGCCGCGAGCTAGTCGGCGCCGACGGGGGCCGGCGCCCCGGTCAGGGCCGGTAGCGGCCCTCGCAGGGCCTCGGGCAGGGCGGGCCGGGTCTGGCGCAGGGCCTGCATCTCGGGCCGCAGGGTGGCCATGACCTCTTCGGTCGTGGGGCGCCAGTCCGGGTTCTCGGCCGTCAGCCGCTCGATGAGCTCGGTCAGCAGGCCGTCGGCCCGGATCAGGGCCGACCGGAGGGGCGAGGTCGACGGCCCTTCGATCGGGGCCGGTCCCAGACCGACACTCGGGTCGATGGGCTCCGGGGGCCGGAAGCCCCGATCGCTGGTGTCGACCACGGTTCCGGTCACGGCCTGGTAGAGCACGACGCCGAGGGCGTAGGCGTCCATCGACGGGTCGGCCACCGCCCCCCGCAGCTGCTCGGTGGGGAGCACCCCGAACTGGCCCCGACGGTAGATGCGGCGGCTGGGTGTTCCGGCCGGGCGGGTCATCTTGAGGTCGGTGATCACGGCACCGTGGCGGCCGACCACGATGATCTCGGGTCGAAGGTCGAGGTGGACGTAGCCCCGGCAGTGGATGTACGACAACGTCCGGGCCACCTCGTAGCCGACACGGAGCAGGAGACTCCGAGACAGGGTCCGGCCCTGGAGGTGGATCAGTTCGGCCAGGGTGTTGCCGGTGGTGTGGCCGTAGACGGTGTGGGGCAGGGGTGCGCGGGGGGCCGCCCATTCGGGGCGGGCCAGGCCGGGATGGCGGAGCGACCGGGCGACCGTGTACTCACGGTCCAGCTCTTCGCGGGCCGCCTGGGTCACCGGGGTCCGGCGCGGGGTCTTGAGCAGGACCCGTCGCGGTTCGGCATGGCCCTCGTCGTCGGTCCAGGCCTCCCAGGTCTCGGTGTAGCTCGATCGCTCCACCAACCTGACCGGCTCGAAGTCGTCCAGGCACCCCGGGGGCCCGGGCGGGCCCGGCGGTCGGGTCAGCGGGGTGTACGGGAGGGCGCCCCCCACCGACCGGGTGACGTCGTGGCGGCGGGGAGCACGACGTCGAACCCGGTCGGTTGCGGGGGCAATGGAGCGATCGTGGGGTGCGGCGGGATCCCCCACGAGTCGCCCTCGCACAAGCCGGAGCTGACGGTCCGGGCGGCGGGCATAGTGCAGCCGTTCAGCGGCGACCACGGTGGTCCGACCATCGGACGCCCGCTGGAGAGCTTTGATGACCAGCGTCTCCTCCTGGGCGTCCAGCCCCTTGGTCGGCTCCTGGATCAGGAGCACCGCAGGCTGGCGGACGACGGCTCGGGCCAGAGCCACGAGCCGTCGCTGACCGACCGTCAGCTCCGGCGCCTGTTCGGACACCCGGGTGTCGAGACCGTCACTCATCCCGGCGGCGAACGTGTCGACGTTGGCCAGTCGGGCTGCCTGTGAGATCTGGTCCCGGGGCACGCCCCGGTGTCCGAAGGCGATGTTGTCGGCGATCGTCCCGGCCGTGAGCCAGGGATCGCTGAGGACTATGGCGACCTGCTCCCGGGCCGTGGCCAGGGGCAGTTCGGCCGGGTCGGTGCCGTCGATACGGACCGATCCGTCTGAGGGACGCTCGTCCCCGAGCAGCAGGCGCAGGAGCGCGCTCTGCTCATCGGGCGAGCAGCCCAGTACATGGGTTGTGGAGCCGGCCTCCAAGTCGAGGGACACATCGGCCAGGATCGGCCGATCGCCATCGACGAGCGTGACCGCGGCCAGCTCGATTCGGCCCTGGGGAACGGTGTGCGGTCGCCGCCCCGAGCCTGCATCTGTTGTCATACCGTGGTTTGTTCCCAGCTAGAGGTGAGTCCAACCGCCTTGAGGGTGCGCCAACCACTTGGTTCGTTGCGGTACCCTAGACCGCGCTACGCGGTCACTCAACCCCTCATAGTGGCGACAAGCATCGGGAAGCTTGTCGAAGCTACGGTACGCAGTACGTCCGAGCAGGGGATTCGTCCGGGTTGACCGCGGTCGACGGGTGTCGAAACATGCCGAAAATATTTGCCACAGTGACGTTCGTCTGCATCAGCGCCCTCATGGGCGCCGTCGGCGTCACGGCGTGCTCGGCGCTGAATTCAGCCGGGGATTCGTCCTCGGCATCGACGAACCGGGACGGAGTCGACGAGGCCGTGGTCTCGACCTCCGTGGTAGTCGGGACGCCGAGATCGGCCACGGATAGTGGCAGATCTACCCAATTGGGGCTCGGGGCCGGCGCCACGGCCACCGGCGGCGTCGATGGCGTCGGCACCGCGGTGCCGGCCCCGGAGGATCCGCTCGCCGCGGGCACGCGGGTCGGGGCGGCGGTGTGGGCCGACGAGGGGTTCGCCGCCCTGGCCGACCGCCGGGTCGGCCTCGTCAGCAACGGCGCGGCCCGGATCGGCTCGGTGCCCGTCGTCGACGTCATGGTCGCGGCCGGGGTCGACGTCGTCGCCCTCTACGCTCCCGAGCACGGCTTCGACGCCGTGGTGGCCGCCGGGGCACCCGTGGCCGACGGGGTCCACCCCGTCCACGGCATCCCCGTCCACAGCCTCTACGGCGCCGATCGGGAGCTGGACCCGGCCGACCTCGCCGGGGTCGAGATCCTGGTCTTCGACCTGCAGGACGTCGGCGTTCGGGCCTACACCTATCTGGCCACCATGGGTTCGGCCATGGAGGCGGCGACGGCGGCCGACATTCCCTTCGTGGTGCTCGACCGCCCCAACCCGCTCGGCGACCGGGCGGTCGAAGGGTGGATCCGGACCCCGGAGCTCGACAGCTTCGTGAGCCGCTACCCGGTGCCCGCCGTCCACGGACTGACCGCCGGAGAACTTGCCCTCGCCGCCGGGGGCGAGGGTTGGCTCGACATCGAGGGCCTGCGCCTGAGCGTGGTCCGGGTCGACGGCTGGGATCGGACCGATCCCTGGGACGGGGCCGAGCTGCCGTGGCACGCCCCCAGCCCCTCGCTGCCCGACCTCGACAGCGTGGCCCTGTATCCGGGGCTGGTGCTGCTGGAGGGCACGTCGGTGTCGGTCGGGCGGGGGACGACGTCGCCGTTCACCGTGGTCGGCGCGCCGTGGCTCGATGGCGAGGCCCTGGCTCGATCATTGGCGGCCGAGGACCTACCCGGTGTCGGTTTCGAGCCGACGACGTTCACCCCGGTGGCCACCGCCGACCTGCCCGACCCGCCCCACGCCGGGGTGCCGTCGGCGGGGGTGCGGATCGTGGTCGAGGACCCCGACCTGGTCCGGCCCCTCGCTCTCGGCGTCCATGTACTGGCCGCGGTCGAGGCCCAGGCCGCAGCGGCCGGTGTCGGCACCGTCGTCGACAACCCCGAGCTCCTCGATCTGCTGGCCGGGACCAGCCGCCTTCGCCAGGGGCTGGCCGCCGGTCGGACCCCGACCGAGCTCTCGGCCGACTGGGCCGCCGACGTCGAACGGTTCGCCGAACTGCGTCGCCCCTACCTGCTCTACGACTGACGCCGACGCCGACGCCGAACACCGGCCCGACGGGCCGGGGTCAGGTCCGGTGGGCCAGGTCGGGGTCACCGATGGCGAGGACGTCGGCTCCCAACCGTTCCTCGGCCTCGAGCCGACGGTGGGCCTCGGCCACCTCCTCCAGGGGGTGGACCCGGTCGACGATGGGCCCGATCCGGCCGGTCTCGATCAGGTCGGCCAGTTCGGCCAGGGCCTCGGGTTTCTCGTCGGCGAACGCCGTCACGATCGAGGTGCCGCCCCTGCGGCCGGCCACGGCGGACCGGGCCAGCAGGCGCAGGCTGGGGTTTCCGGCCAGATAGCGGCCGCCGGGTCGCAACGCCGACCTGAGCCGGTTGACCGGGCTGGACGGGATCATGTCGAACACGGCGTCGTAGGGGGCCGTGTCGACGGCGAAGGCGGCGACGTCGGTCGAGGTGTAGTCGACGACGTGGGCCGCCCCCAGGCGCCGGAGGAACTCGGCCTTGCGGCCGTGGTCCACGGCGGTGACCTCGGCCCCCATCGACCGGGCGATCTGGACGGCGTGGGCCCCGATGCTGCCTCCGGCGCCGACGATCAGGATCCGGTGTCCGGGTTCGAGGCGGGCCCGGCGCATGAAGTGCAGTGCGTTGAACCCGCCGAGCGGAACCGCCGCCGCTTCGACGAAGGTCATGGTCGCCGGTTTGGGCCCGATCGGGCTCCGCTCGGGTAGGACCAGGTACTCGGCGTAGGCGCCGAGACGCAGGCCGGTGCCGCCGCAGATCTTGTCGCCGGGGGCGAACCTGGTCACCTTCGAGCCGACCGCCTCGACCTCGCCGGCGAAGTACATGCCGAGTACCCGGCGCCGGGGCCGTCGGACGCCGAGCACCACGCGCATGGGTACCTCGAGCCAGTCCACGCTGTAGTCGAGGCTGCGCATCTCGCAGTCGGTCTTGGTCGCCTCGGCCGCCCGAACCCTGATCAGCACGTCCCGGGGGCCGGGCGACGGGTCCGGCAGGTCCCGAGCGGCCAGTACCTCGGGACCCCCGTACCGTTCGTAGGTGATGGCGCGCATGACCTCATCGAACTCCCGTCACCGGGTGCTGTCAACGGCGAGGGGCGGGGTGGAACGTTGTGGTATTCGTCTCCGTTGATTGTGACCGGCGCCATCGGTGGCGATCATGAGTGGCCATGAGCCGAATCCTGGTCACCGAGAAGATCGCCGAGAGTGGATTGGAGCGCCTGCGGGCCGCCGGTCATGAGGTCGACGTCCGGCTCGGGCTGTCCCCCCAGGAGCTGGAGCAGGCCGTGGTCGGGGCCCATGCCCTGATCATCCGCTCGGCCACCACGGTGACCGACGAGGTGCTGGCCGCCGGCACCGACCTGATCGTGGTGGGTCGGGCCGGGATCGGACTCGACAACGTCGACATCGACGCCGCCACCAAGCGCGGTGTCCTGGTGGTCAACGCCCCTCAGTCCAACGTGCTGTCGGCGGCCGAGCAGACCATGGCCCTGATCCTGGCCCAGGCCCGCAACACCCCCCAGGCCGACGCCGCCCTCAAGGCCGGGCGCTGGGAGCGTTCGGAGTGGACGGGGATGGAACTCCACGGCAAGACCCTGGCCGTGATCGGCCTCGGTCGGATCGGCCGGTTGGTGGCCGAACGGGCCAAGGCCTTCGGGATGCGCCTGATCGGCTACGACCCCTACGTGTCGGAGGAGCGGGCCCGGGAGATCGGGGTCGAACTGGTCGATCTGGATGAACTGGCCGGCCGGGCCGACGTCGTCACCGTCCACGTCGCCCGCACCCCGGAGACCGAGGGGATCATCGGGACCGACTTCCTGGCCAAGGCCCGGGACGGCGTCCGCATCGTGAACGTGGCCCGGGGTCGCATCGTGGACGAAGCGGCACTGCTGGCGGGCCTCGAGTCGGGTCGGGTCGGGGGTGCCGCCCTCGACGTGTTCGCCACCGAGCCCTGCACCGACTCGCCCCTGTTCGCCCACCCCAACGTGGTCGTCACCCCCCACCTGGGGGCTTCGACCCGGGAGGCCCAGGATCGGGCCGGCACCACCATCGCCGAGCAGGTGGGCCTGGCCCTGGCCGGCGACTTCGTGCCCTTCGCCGTCAACATCGACGCCGGCGAGGTGGCCGGCGTGCTGGAGCCCTACCAGCCCCTGGCCGAGCAGTTGGGGGCCCTCCTCGGCGCTCTGGGTCCCGACGCCGTCGGCCGATCGGTGACCCTCACCTACGAGGGCGAGATCGGGGGCTTCGACAACCGCCTGGTGACGCTGGCCGCAGTCAAGGGCCTGATGTCGCAGCTGGCCGAGGGGCCGGTGTCGTTCGTCAACGCCAGCCCGCTGCTGGCCGAGCACGGCATCGCACTCGAGGTCGAGGCCACGGCCCGGGCCCGCGACTACGTCAACCGGCTGTCGATCCGGGGCGAGCACCGGTCGCTGTCGGCCACCCTGTTCGGGCTGCGGGACGAGGCTCGTCTGGTCCAGATCGACGAGCACAACATCGACGTGCCCCCCACCGATCACATGCTCATCGTCCGCAACGACGACCGCCCCGGCGTGATCGGCATCGTGGGCACCATCCTGGGCGAGGCCGGGGTCAACATCGACAACATGGACGTCGGCCGGGGCGACGCCCCGGGGTCGGCCGTGATGGTCATCGATGTCGGCCAGCGAGTGCCCGAAACCGTGGTCGACCACCTCCGCAACGCCGACGGCGTGCTTTCGGTCGACGTCATCGCCATCGACTGAGGGCCGCCGGCCGCAGCCGCAACCGCAACCGCGAAGTCGCAACACGAAGTCGCAACACGAAGTCGCAACGCGCCCAGGCGGCGGGGCTGGAGCCCCGCCGCCTGCGATCCCGTCCTCCCTCAGCGCCGCTCGAACGGGATCCAGGTCACCGGGTCGAGGCCGTCGAAGTCGTTGACCTGGACCCCGCCGTCGGAGACCGTGTAGAGGTCGTCGCCGATCACGATCGACCGCTGGATCGAGGGCGACCAGCTGTAGCAGTACCGCTCCTCCTCGATCGGCGGCGCCTGGCCGGGGGCGGGAGCCACGTCCCGGTCCACGAAGTCGGCCTCGGCGTCACCGGTCGGAGGTTCGGTGGCGGCGGGGGGCTCCTCGATCGGGCCGTCCTCACGGGGCTCGACGTACCAGGTCTCGCACTCCTCGGTCTCGGGGTGGGAGACCCGGCCGATCTCGGTCAGGCGACCGTCCACATCGACCTCGACCAGCACGGCGTCGGAGCCGTTGGCCTCCCCACCGCCTCGGGGGTCGTATCGCCACCAGTCGACGGGGATGACGGCCACGCCGTCCCAGAAGGTGAAGGCCTTGGCGTCCCAGCTCACCGGGGACGACGAGCTCTGGTTGACGTCGTTGTCGCCGCCGTCGCCTCCGCCCGGCCCCAGCCCCAGCTGGGCGGTGCGGAGGGGGTCGGTCATGTCGCTCACGTCGAACAGGGAGACCTGGGCCCCGAGGACCCGGCCGTCGTCGTCGGCGTCCATGCCGACACCGAGCAGGTGGTCGTCGCCCACCGGGTGCAGGTAGTCCGAGAAGCCCGGGATCTTCAGCTCGCCCAGGACCCGGGGATCGGAGGGCACGCTGAGGTCGAGGGTGTAGAGCGGGTCGACCTGTCGGAAGGTGACCACGAAGGCCCGGTCACCCATGAACCGGACGGCGAAGATGCGTTCGCCCCGCCCCAGGTTCCCGACCTGTCCCACGATCTCGAGCACGTCGCCCCGCTCCCGGAGCACGGTCACGAAGCTCTCGCTGCTCTCGGACCCCCACGGGGTGCCGGCGGTGGTCGCCACCCGCAGATGGCCCTCGTGCTCGGACAGCGAGAACTGGTTGAGCAGGGTGCCGTCGACCAGACCCGAGGCCACGTAGTCGGCCCGCTCGGGGTCGGTGATGTCGAAGGTGTGTATGGCGGTGTGGTACTCGTTGCCGTCGACCGGGCGGCCCTCGTCGTCGAAGGTCGGCCAGCGGGGAGTGGCAACCGCCACCCGGTCGGTCGAGGCGTACATGATCTGGGCGTCGGTGAAGACCGAGACGGCGTCGTCGATGCCGAGGCCCTCCTCCAGGTCGACGGTGAGCAGGACGATGGAGCCGAAGCCGGCGAACTCGGCCGGCAGGTGGACCCGGTCGCAGTCGACCACCGGACCCTGGCTCACGGTCTCACCGCCGGACGAGAGCCGGTAGGTGGGGAGCCACTGCTCGATCGTCGAGTCCTCGATGAGGGCCTTGTTGGCCGCCTCGGCGCTGTCCTCGGCCCCACGGTTCGAGGGGTACACGAAGGGGAATCGGCCGGCCGAGGCGGTGAGCACCACCCGGACGGTGCCGTCGATCTCGCGGGCCGAGAGGTAGGCGCCTTCGAACTCGAGCGAGCGGACGATGTCACCCGAGTCGAGGTCGATCTCCAACAGCCGGGCCGTGCTGGCCCCCGGATACCAGTCGGCCGGGATCGACCGGTCGAGGAACGGGCGGTCGGTCCATCCGCTGGTCATCAGCAGGACCCGATCATCGTCGAGGAACATCTGGCCGCCCCAGACCTCCTCGGGCAGGCGGACCGTCGTGGTGAGCCGTGGGGTGGCGGCGGTGACGTCGATGACCCGCAGGGTGTTGCCCGACACGATCACCAGGTTGCGACCGTCGGTCTTGACGATGTCGGCCTCGTCGACGGCCTGCTCCTGGTTGTTGGTGCCCGAGAAGCTCTCACCCTCGACACCGCCGACCCCGTCGGACGCGGCGTCCTCCGACGCCGCGTCGAGGCCCCCCGCCCGGGCCTCGGGCACGGCGGCCTGATCGGCCGAGGTCGTGGCGGCCGGCACGGTGTTGGCCGGCGCCGCCGTCGTCTCCGCCGCGGACTCCTCGACGTCGCGGGCCTCCTCGTCGACCCCGAAGGCGATCTCGGGCTCGATCCCGAACAGGCCGCCGTCGAATCCGTAGGGCCCGACGCGTTCGACGGCCTCGTCCTTGATCCGGTCCAGGAGGGTGCTGCAGTCGGCCACCGTCTGCAGGCCCGAGGTGAGGACGATCTCCTCACTGGACAGGTCGGCCACGGAACCGCTCGGGCCGGCCAGACCGTCATCTCCGCCGGAGTCGGTGCACGACGTGGCGATCAGGGCGCCGGCCAGCACCAGCGGTGCGAATCGGGTGGTGAATCTCGCGCTCATGGTCCTGAGACGACGCCCGACGTCGTCCGGTTCCCCGGGCGTTCGGATTCTTGGTCGCCCCGGTCCCGAAAGCGGGCCGGGGGCGGGCCTTGATGTACCTTCAGCTGTCGGCCGGCACTTCGCCCGGTTGGGGGCAAACCTCGTCGGCTGGTTTTGGCCACAAGCGGCCATCGAGATCGTAGAAGCAACCCCGACTGTTGCCGTTCTCGGAGTGCTCGGCGGCCAACCAGTGTCGGACCGTGCCGAAGTTCGGCTCCTTCTTCAACCCCGCCACCAGCACTTCGATCGGTTGTCCGAGGGCCTGTCTCAGCTTGCCGACGGTCTCCTCGGTCCCTTCAGCGGCATCGACGACATCGGTTGCCGTTCTCAGACCGAGCTGGCGGAGCCCGTCGATTGCAGTCTTTCCGGCCTCGTTCCTGTGCAGGTGGAGTATCAGGAGCGCCTGGTCGACCCAGTCGATCAGACGCTCGATGGGCACGCGAGCTCGGATCATCGTCTCGACCAGATCGGCGTGGGCCAGGGCCTCGAGATCGGTCACTCCTTCGGTCATCAGCCGATCCCGCTCCCAGAGGTGAACGCCCTGGACGTCGGTGAGGGGAAGGGGTGTACTGAACGCTTCGGTCCGCTCCGTCGCCAGCACGTTGCGGCCCCGGGACGACACGACATCGGTGAGGAGGAGGACGACCGGTCGGGGCATGATCCCGGCCAGGAAGGCCAGCATCCAGATCCACGAGGAGGGGAACTCGCTTCCCAGGGTCACCGAGATGAGGTAGGCGACGACCACGACCACGACGAGCCTGGCCGTGATCTGGTTGTAGACCTTGGGTCGCAGGTCGTTGCGGTAGTACCCGTGGAGCACGAGGTAGACGGCGTAGAAGTAGGCGCCGAGGAATGCCATGGCTGCGGCCGACGGTCGAGGACTGAGCAGCTGGAAGAACGGTGTGGCTGCCAACTGGTTGACGCTCTGCTCGGCGCCCTCGGCCACCGAGGAGGCAGCCGCAGCCGACGCGGCGGCGGCCGCCTCGTCCTCTGCGGCCTGCTGGTCGGCAGTGAGGGTCGTGGTTGGGCCGTTCTGACCCGGGGCCGTGGTCTGCGTGGCGGTTGTCGCGGTCGTCGATGAGGTTGCACCGTCGCTGTCGGAGGGTGTGGTGGTGGTGGTTGCACCGACGTCCTCCAACTCGGCTTCGACCAGTTGGTCCAGGATCTCCGCCGCCTCCTCTGCTCCGGACTGGGCTTCGGCCGCACTGGCCACGGCCGCAGCCCGGGCTGCGCTGTCCACATCGGGGTCGGCGGCGATGGCCGCCTGCTCCTGGGCCTGCTCGGCCCGTTCGACAGCGGTCTCGGCCAAGAGGGCTGCGTTGTTCTGGGCTTGGAAGTCGAACGACTCGGTGCGCAAGACCAGGACCGACCAGCCGAGCGTGATGAGGATGGTTGCGACGATGATGGGCGACCGGTGGCCGCCGAGCAGGCGGGACGAGTCGTCAGAGTGGAACGACGCCTCGGCCAGTTCGTCACCGTAGCGGGCGTGTACGTCGGCCAGGGTGCCGATGCCGGGATGGAGCCTGAAGATGGCGCGAACCCATCGACCGCGCAGCGTCCCGACACGCTGCCGGTCGTACTGGAAGTAGAGCAGGGCGGGGAACAGAGAGAGGATGGCGAGATAGCAGATCTGGATCAACCGTGAGATCAGCCGTCCTCGCTCGTTGTCGACCACTCTGAGGACGCCGTCATCGAAGGCCAGGAGCCGGTTGAGGTCGGTGCCGTAGTAGACGGCGGCGGCCGGTGCCAGCCCTCCCAGCACGAAGACGAAGACGAGGACCGTGACGTGGTGGAGTGCTCGGTGAATCTCATCGCCGGTGACGAACTCGCCGCCTCCGCGGAAGATGATGTCGCCCTCCTCCCGGTCGACGGCTCGTTCCGTGCGGGCCCGGGTGTACTCGCGCCAGAGCGAGCGGATGAGCCCGACAGCCAGTGACATGCCGGATGCGACCAGAGCTGTGACGGCGATGTCATCCGACACCTTGAGCTGGGTGAAGAAGATCAGTGCGGCGGCGGTCAGGAAGCCGATCTGGCCGGCACCGATCAACAACTCCGGCGGAAACAAGGTCGCCGGCGACTCGTGGTGCAGCCTGATCCGGAGAAGGTGTGCTTCCCGAAGCGGGATCAGGTCGCGTTCGTACGACTTGAGGCGAGCCCCTCTGATCACGCGCTCGCCCAAGGGGGCCAGCCGCAACTCGCTGGTGGCGCCCTGCCGACGCAACCGCATCTCGTGCGGTGTCCGGTTGTGGACGAGATACCGGCTGTCCCACTCGTCGCGACAGTCGGCGTCGATCTCGAACGATCCTAGATAGTGGTCGGCTTGCCGCTCGGCGTCCATGGCTGCCCCCCTTTGCCTCACGATGCGGGTTCGAGGCTCGGGGATACAGCCGACTTCTCCGCACACCTCGACGGTGCGCAGCCGGATGATGTAGCGGCGGGTTCAGGCGGTGGCGGCCGAGGGGAGCCACGAGGGCCGGGAACCCTCGAAGGCCCCGATGGCGTCCTCGTGACGCAGGCTCAGCCCGATGTCGTCCAGACCCTGGAGGAACCGCTCCCGGGTTGCGTCGTCGAGGGGGAACTCCTGGACCAACCCGATGGCGGGGGCCTCCAGCAGACGACGCTCGATATCGACCGTGATCTCCAGGTCGGGATCGGCCTCGACGGCGTCGAGCAGTTGTCGGCCCACCTCGGGCGTGACCACGACCGGGACCAGACCGTTCTTGGTCGAGTTGTTGCGGAAGATGTCGCCGAAGCGGGGCGAGATCACGGCCTCGAACCCGTACTGCTGGATGGCCCACACGGCGTGCTCGCGGGACGATCCGGTACCGAAGTTGGGGCCCCCGATCAGGATGTTGGCCCCGCTGAAGCGCTCGTCGTTCATCACGAAGCCGGGGTCGTCCCGCCACTCGGAGAACAGGCCCTTCTCGAACCCGGTCCGCTCGACCTGCTTGAGCCAGTCGGAGGGGATGATCTGGTCGGTGTCGACGTCCGACCGGTCGAGGGGCACGGCCCGACCGGTGACGATCTTGACTGCTTTCATCGGTGTACCTCCAGGTGAGTGCGTTGCGTCGGGAGTTCGCCACAGGCGAACTCGAGGTGAGCTGCTCCGCAGCTCACACGTCAGGCCAGGTCGGCGGGGCTGGCGAAGCGGCCGGCGATGGCGGTGGCGGCGGCCACCTCGGGCGACACGAGGTGGGTGCGGCCGCCGCGGCCCTGACGCCCCTCGAAGTTGCGGTTCGAGGTCGAGGCGCAGCGCTCGCCGGGCGACAGCTTGTCGGGGTTCATGGCCAGGCACATCGAGCACCCGGGCTCCCGCCAATCGAACCCGGCGGCCCGGAACACCTCGTGCAGTCCCTCGGCCTCGGCCTGGTTCTTGACCGCGAACGAACCGGGTACGACCAGGGTCCGCACCCCGTCCGCCACCGAGCGGCCTCGGGCCACCTCGGCCGCCGCTCGCAGGTCCTCGATCCGGCTGTTGGTGCAGGAGCCGATGAACACGGTGTCGACGCCGACCTCGCCCATCGGCGTGCCCGCTCGGAGGTCCATGTACTCCAGGGCCCGGGCCGCGGCGTCGCGCTGGACCGGATCCTGGAACGAATCGGGATCGGGGATGTCGGCCGCCAGGGGGATGACCTGACCCGGGTTGGTGCCCCACGAGACGTAGGGACCGATGGTGGCGGCGTCGATGTGCACCTCGGTGTCGAACACGGCGCCCTCATCGGTGGGCAGGGCTCGCCACGCCTCGACCGCCTGATCCCAGGCGGCGCCGGTGGGGGCGTGGTCGCGACCCTGCAGGTAGGCGAACGTGGTCTCGTCGGGGGCGATCAGGCCGGCCTTGGCCCCGGCCTCGATCGACATGTTGCAGACCGTCATCCGGCCTTCCATCGACATCTCGGTGAAGACGTTGCCCCGGTATTCGATGATGTGGCCGATGCCGCCGCCGGTGCCGATGTGGCCGATGACGGCCAGGATCACGTCCTTCGGGGTGGCCCCGGGGGCCAGGGTCCCGTTGACGTTGACGGCCATGGTCTTGGGCTTGACCTGGGGCAGGGTCTGGGTGGCCAGCACGTGCTCCACCTCGCTGGTTCCGATGCCGAAGGCGATCGAACCGAAGGCGCCGTGGGTCGCGGTGTGGGAGTCGCCGCAGACCACCGTCATGCCCGGCTGGGTGAGGCCCTGTTCCGGGCCGATGACGTGCACGATGCCCTGGCCCGGTGCCCCCATCTCGTGGTTGATGATGCCGAACTCGGCGGCGTTGGCCCGCAGGGTCTGGATCTGCTTGGCCGAGATCGGGTCCTCGATGGGCCGGTCGATGTTCTCGGTCGGGACGTTGTGATCCTCGGTGGCCACCGTCAGGTCGGGTCGGCGGACCTTGCGGCCGGCGAGCCGGAGCCCGTCGAAGGCCTGGGGTGAGGTGACCTCGTGGACCAGGTGGAGGTCGATGTAGAGCAGGTCGGGTTCACCCTCGGCGCCCCGGTGGACGACGTGGGCGTCCCACACCTTCTCGGCGAGGGTACGGGCTTCGTTGGCCATACGGCTTCTCCTGGATGACGGGCTGGGCGTCGGACTCGGAATCAGAACTCGATGTCGACCACGGTGACATCGAGGGGCCCGGCGGGGGCCTCGAAGGTCACGGTCTCGTCGACGGCGGCCCCGATGAGGGCCTGGCCCAGAGGCGAACCGGGCGACATGACGGTCAGGCCGTCCCGGCGCTCCTCGATGGAGCCGAGCAGGTACTTCTCGACGTCGTCGTCACCGGCGTAGCGGATCGACACGACACAACCGGCCTGGACCGACTTGCCGGCCGAGAGGTCGACCTCGACGATCTCGGCGTTCTCGATGAGGTTGGCCAGGTGGATGATCCGGCCCTCCATCTTGCCCTGCTCCTCCTTGGCCGCGTGGTAGTCGCCGTTCTCCGAGAGGTCGCCGAGTTCGCGGGCCGCCTCGATCTTCTTGGCGATCTCGATACGGCCCCGGGTCGTCAGGTCGTCGTGCTCGGCCTTGAGCCGGTCGAACGCGTCACGGGAAAGTTTCTGTACCTCAGCCACGGATCGGAGCCTATCGGTGTGCTCGGGAGCCGCCGATGGCCGTCGCCTCCTGACGGCCAGGAAAGGTTCCACCGAAGTTGATCCGCCCGTAACCGATGTGGTCTCGGCGTTTTCCGC
Source organism: Acidimicrobiales bacterium (assembly GCA_965263455.1). Taxonomy (GTDB): domain Bacteria; phylum Actinomycetota; class Acidimicrobiia; order Acidimicrobiales; family SZUA-35; genus CADEDH01. The sequence goes on along the minus strand of CBDHHN010000004.1, from coordinate 1,363,262 downwards.
GGGCCGGTTACGTTCGTCGCATGTCGGCGCAACCCGTCGTCTCGATCGCCACCGGCCTGCCCCGCCCCGCCTGGCGGGGACGGATCCACACCTGGGCCTTCTGCCTTTCGATCCCGGCCGCCATCTGGCTTCAGCAGGTGGCCGATGACCGGCCCCAGGCCCGCCTCGGCGCTTTCGTCTTCGGGCTCAGCATGGTTGCCCTGTACGGGGTGTCGGCCGCCTATCACCGGCTGGCCCGGACCGAGGTGGCCCAGCGGCTGATGCAGCGGCTCGACCACTCGATGATCTTCGTCCTCATCGGCGGGACCTACACCCCGGTGTGCCTGGCCGTGCCCTCGCCGTACTCGATCCTGTTGTTGATCGTGGCCTGGGTCATGGTGATCCTCGGGGTGGCGACCAAGGTCTCGGCCGGGAGCCGCCGGGTCATGCGCCTGTCGAACGCCCTGTATCCCGTGATCGCCTGGTTCGCCGTGCTGGCGCTACCGCTGTTCATCCGCACCGTTCCCGGGCCACCCCTGATCCTGCTCATCGTGGGCGGCGTCCTCTACACGGTGGGGGCCGTCCTGTTCATGCTCCGGATCCCCGATCCCAACCCCGAGGTCTTCGGGTACCACGAGATCTGGCACTTCTTCACCGTGGTGGCGGGCGTGAGCCACTTCGCCATGGTGGCCATGATCGTCTCCTGACCCCCATCGGGCAGAGGTCAGGTGGCGCGGGAGGTGAGGGCGGCGGCCACGGCCCCGACTCCCCAGGCGGCCCAGGAGCGGAGCCCGATCAGGCGGCTGTACAGCAGTTCCTGCTCCAGTTCGGCCAGCGAGGGCCGCGACCCGTACAACTCCCGGTAGTTGTGCGAGGTGATCAACAGCACCACGACCAGGGCCGTGGCCACGTAGGAGGCCACCGATACCACGATCCGGGTCGGCCGCTCGGCCTTGCCGGCCGACAGTCGGAAGGCCAGGGCGAGGATCACACCGACCGCCACCGCGATCCAGGGGCTGGTCACCACGTCCTGGGTGTGGAGGAGGAACCAGGCGTAGCCGACGACCATGGCCGTGCCCAGGGTGGCGAACAGGCCGGTGAACAGCTCGAGGCCGTCGACGGTCAGGACCGGTCGGGATACGGGATCGGGTTGGCCGTGGTAGGCGAGGCCCTCGGGGCTCGGCGACTCGTCGGCGGCGTCGAGCCACGATTGGGGCACGGCGATCTGGGTGAAGTCTCTGTCCGGTGTCGAACTCACAATGGTCTCCGGCCGAAGGTGTCGGTCCGTTGACCACCGACCTTGAGCCGGCGGAGGGGAGTCCAGGCCCCAGTAGGGTTGACGGGCCCACCGAGCGGTGGGACGGCCTGCCGGTCGGCCGAGCGAGGGACCGGCCCGGACTCGACCAGAAGGGGAGTGGAGCAATGGCGTACCGCGTTGGCATCGTCGGGGGTGACGGGATCGGTCCCGAGGTCATTACCGAGGGCCTCCGGGTCATTGCCGCCGCCGGGATCGAGCTCGACACGGTCGACTACGACCTCGGCGGTGCCCGCTACCTGGCCGACGGCACCGTCCTCCCCGACGAGACCTTGGAGGAGTGGCGGGGCCTGGACGCCATCTATCTCGGCGCCGTCGGCACCCCCGGGGTCCCGCCCGGCGTCATCGAGCGGGGCCTCCTGCTGAAGATGCGCTTCGACCTCGACCTGTACGTGAACCAGCGACCGTTCACGGCCCCCGAGCACGACTTCATCGTGATCCGGGAGAACACCGAGGGCACCTACGCCGGTGAGGGCGGGTTCCTGCGCAAGGGCACCCCCCACGAGATCGCCACCCAGGGGTCGGTCAACACCCGGATGGGGGCCGAGCGGGCCATTCGCTACGCCTTCGACCTGGCCTCCCGCCGGCGCAAGCATCTGACCCTGGTCCACAAGACCAACGTGCTCACCTTCTCCGGCGACCTGTGGGAGCGGACCTTCAACGAGGTGGCGGCCGACTACCCCGATGTCGACACCGCCTACAACCACGTCGACGCGGCCTGCATCTACTTCGTCCAGGACCCCCAGCGCTACGACGTGGTGGTCACCGACAACCTGTTCGGTGACATCCTCACCGACCTGGGTGGCGCCGTGTCCGGTGGCATCGGCCTGGCCGCCTCGGCCAACCTCAACCCGTCGCGGACCGGTCCGTCGATGTTCGAGCCGGTTCACGGGTCGGCCCCCGACATCGCCGGTCAGGGCAAGGCCAACCCCATCGCCGCCATCCTGTCGGGCGCCATGATGCTCGACTTCCTGGGCGAGGAGGCGGCCGCCGCCCGCATCACCAAGGCCTGCGAGGCGGCCTCGACCACCGAGGGTTCCACCACCGAGATCACCAACGCCGTCCTGGGGGCGCTCTGATGGGGCGCGAGGTCGGTCGACGAGCGTTGCCACCCGTCGTCGTGGGGGCCTGGTGATGGCGGCCGACGACGCGGATGGCATGACGATCGAGCGTCTCGGCCGGCGCCATCCGGCGTGGCCCGAGGCGGTCGAGATCTTCGACACCACCCTGCGGGACGGTTCCCAGTTCGAGGGCATCGCCCTCACCGCGGCCGACAAGCTCCGCATCGCCGAGCAGCTCGATCTGCTCGGCGTCCACTACATCGAGGGCGGTTGGCCCGGGGCGAACCCCCGGGATGACGAGTTCTTCGCCCGGGCCGCGGCCGGGGAACTGCAGCTGTCGACCTCGACCCTGGTCGCCTTCGGTTCGACCCGTCGCCCCAAGGGCAAGGTCGACAACGACGAGACCCTGGCCAACCTGATCGGGGCCCAGACCCCGATCTGCTGCATCGTGGCCAAGAGCTGGGACTACCACGTCCTGGAGGCGCTGCGGACCACCCTCGACGAAGGTGTGGCCATGATCGGCGACTCGGTCCGCTTCCTGGCCGGCGAGGGCCGCCGGGTCTTCGTCGACTTCGAGCACTTCTTCGACGGCTACAAGCGCAACCCCGAGTTCGCCATGCGGGCTCTGGAGGCAGCGGCCGTCAACGGGGCCGAGGCCCTGGTCCTGTGCGACACCAACGGTGGTTCGCTGCCCCACGAGGTGGAATCGGCGACCCGGGCCGCCGTCGAGCTGTTCCCCGAGCTGGTGATCGGCATGCACACCCAGAACGACACCGGCTGCGCCGTGGCCAACGCCGTGGCCGGGGTCCGGGCCGGGTCGACGCACGTGCAGGGCACCATCAACGGCTACGGCGAGCGCACCGGCAACTGCGACCTGACGACGTTCGTGCCCAATCTGACGCTGAAGATGGGGATCCGGACCCTGCCCGAAGGGGGTATGGGAAAGTTGACCTCGGTCTCCAACCACGTGGCCGAGCTGGTCAACCTGCCGCCCATCCCCAGCCAGCCCTACGTCGGCCAGTCGGCCTTCGCCCACAAGGCGGGGCTGCACACCTCGGCCATCGCCCGGCGGCCCGACGCCTACGAACACGTCGATCCGGGCCTGGTCGGCAACGGCACCCGGTTCCTCGTGTCGGACCTGTCGGGTCGGTCGACCATCGAGCTCAAGGCCAAGGACCTCGGCATGGAGCTCGACGGGGCCCAGATGAAGGCCGTGCTCGACGAGCTCAAGGAACTGGAGCACGTCGGCTACCACTTCGAGGCGGCCGACGCCTCGTTGCAGTTGCTGATGAAGCGGGCCACCGGCTGGCGAAACCCGCATTTCGAGCTGGAGTCGTTCCGGGTCATGGTCGAGCATCGGCCGGGGACCCAGGCCGGTCTGTCGCAGAACCCGCTCGGGCACTACGACGGGGTCGAGACCGAGGCCACGATCAAGCTCCGGGTCGGCGACGAGCGCATCGTGGCCACCGGCGAGGGCAATGGCCCCGTCAACGCCCTCGACGCCGCCTTCCGCATGGCCGTCGGCGACCGGTTCCCGGCCCTCGATGCCGTGCGCCTGACCGACTACAAGGTCCGCATCCTCGACGCCGGATCCGGTACCGGGGCCGTCACCCGGGTCCTGATCGACGCCACCGACGGTGAGCGGCACTGGACCACGATCGGGGTCAGCGAGAACATCATCGAGGCCTCGTGGCAGGCCCTCAGCGACTCGGTGGTCTACGCCCTGTTGTGAGCCGGTCGGTGCCCGTCCCGACCCTGTCCTAGGGTCGGGACATGGCCCGGCATCTGTTCATCGCCGACCCCCTCGCGTCGCTGCACCCCACTCGGGACACGACCGTGGCCATGATCGAGGCGGCCCATGGTCGCGGCCACCAGGTGTTCGTCGCCGACCCGCTCGACCTGGCCATCGGTGAGGGCGGCCCGGAGTGCCGGGTGGTCGCCGTCGTGCCGACGCCCGCCCGCATCGTGGACGGGGCCTGGCAGGCGGCCGATCCCTGGTTCGAGGTGGGGCCTCCCGAACTCCGAACCCTGTCGGAGTTCGCCGTGGTCTCGATCCGGCTCGACCCACCCGTCGACCGACGATTCCTGCATGCGACCTTCATCCTCGACCACGTCGATCCGACCCGCACGGCCGTCGTCAACGACCCTCGGGGGTTGCGGGTGGCCAATGAGAAGCTGTTCGCCCTCCATGCCCGGGACCACGTGCCGCCCTCGGTCGTGACCTCCGACCCGGCGCGCCTCACAGCCTTCGCCAACCGTCACGGGCGGGCCGTGGTCAAGCCGCTCGACGGGAGCGGGGGTCGAGGGGTGCATCTGCTCGTGCCCGACGACCCCAACCTGCGGGCCATCGTCGACACCGCCACCGAGGGGGGCCGGGTGCACGTCATGGCCCAGGGGTTCGTGGCCGAGGTGACCGAGACCGGAGACCGGCGAATCCTGGTCCTCGACGGCGAGCCGGTGGGCTCCTACACGCGATTGGCGGGCGACGATGACTTCCGCTGCAATGCCAGCGCCACGAGGTCGGAGCAGGCCGACACCATCGACGGCCCGGTGGAAGCCATCTGCGACGCCCTGGCGGCACCGTTGCGCACCAACGGCCTCCGGTTCGTGGGTCTGGACGTGATCGGCGGGCGCCTCAGCGAGGTCAACGTCACCGCCCCGACCGGGGCTCGCCAGATCCGCCTGTTCAGCGGCATCGACGTCGCCGACCGCTATCTCGATCTGACCGACCGGGACTGAACCGGCACCGTGGCCGGGCGGCCCGGTATGGGGCTACACGGTGGCGGCGGCCACGATGCCCTTGTCGTGGAGCAGACCGACCTCATGGCTGGTCAGGCCCAGCTCCTCCAGCAGGACCTCGTCGGTGTGCTGGCCCAGCTTGGGGGCGGGTGACGGTGGGCTGCGGTCGATGCCGTGGAAGTTGAGCGGCGTCCGGGGAGCCAGGACCCGACCCACGCCGGGTTGGTCGACCATGGCGAACATCGGGTTGTCGGTCGAGCACCGGGGGTCCTCCTCGACCAGTTGCAGGAACGACTGGTAGGGCCCCCAGCACACGCCGTGCTCATCGAAGATGCGGCGCAGGTCCTCGAGGTTGTGACGGGCGATGAACGGGGCGATGAAGGCGGCCACGGCGTCGCGGGCCTCGAACCGGTCACCCTCCTTGGAGAGATCCAGACCCAGGGCCTGCTCGATGGCGGGCAGGTGCGGCTCGATCTCGGTGGCGTCGACCAGGCTCTGCCACTGGCGGCCACTGATGGCCACCACCATCACCCGGCGGCCGTCGGCGGTGGGGAAGTCACGGCCGAAGGCTCCGTAGAGATCGTTGCCGACCGACGTCCGGTCCTGACGAAGCAGCTGGGCCTGGGCCGTGTACCCGAGATTGGAGACCATGGCGAAGGCCACGTCGGCCAGCGAGATCTTCACCAGCTGGCCCTCGCCGGTGCGGGCCCGGTAGCGCTCGGCGGCCAGCAGGCCGAGGGCGGTGGTGAGCCCGGTGGCGGTGTCCCAGGCCGGGAGCACGTGGTTGGTCGGGAGGCGGGTGCCGGTGGGGCCGGTGGCCATGGCGAACCCCGAAGCCGGGTTGACCGTGTAGTCGACGGCGGTCGACTCGTCGGGGTTGCCGATGATGTTCATGTAGATCAGGTCGTCCCGCTGGGCCCGGAGCTTCTCGTCGCTGAGCCAGCCACCCTCGGGGAAGTTCGACAGGAAGATGCCGGCGTCTGGTCCGGGGGCGCAGATCAGGTTGGTGATCAGCTCTCGTCCCTCGGGCGAACGCAGGTCGACCTGGATCGACCGCTTGGCCTTGTTGAGCCCCGTCCAGAACAGGCTGACGCCCTCGTCGGTGACGGGCCAACGCTGATAGTCGAGCCCGCCGCCGATGTTGTCGAAGCGGATCACGTCGGCACCGAGCTGGGCCAGGGTCATGCCTCCCAGCGGGGCGGCCACGAAGGCCGACCCCTCGACGATCCGAAGCCCTTCCAGTACCGGTGTCATGCTCTACCCCCTGGGTCGCTGTCCGCCGGCTCGACCCCGTCAGGCCCCCCGGGCCGAGCGTTGTTCCACGATAGCGGCGGCTTCGGTGGGCGGCGGGACCGGGCCCCGGCCTCCCGGCGTCGGCACGTTGGTGTCGAGCCAGTCCAGGGTGGCGGCGATGTCGATGCTGACGTGGTCGGCCTTGAGCCGCTGGATCTCCGGGTCGAGGGCACCGCGGCCGCCCACCAGGATCGGGGCTCCGGGCAGGGCCGCCCGCAACTCCTCGACGAGCCCGATCGCCTGGGGCAGGCAACGGGGATGGTGGATGCTGATCCCGATGGCCAGCAGGTTGTTGGACGCCCGGGCCTCGGCGACGAAGGCCTCGACCGGGGTGTCGGGGCCGAGGTTGCTCACCACGAAGCCCTCGACGGCCAGGAGGTCGGCGACCATCGTCAGTCCGAGGGCGTGGGTCTCGGTCGGAGGGCAGCCGACCACGATCGTGCCCCGCCGCCGGCCGGCTCGGGTGAACAGCGGGGACAGCCGACCCAGGTGTTGGCCCACGATGCTGGTGGCGTGGTGCTCGACGTTGATTCCGAGCTCGCCGGCGGCCCATCGGGCGCCGATGATCTCCAGCGCCGGGGCGATGATGTCGAGGTAGAGGGCTGCGGGTCGGGCCGCCGATTGATGGGCGCTGAGCACGTCCCATGCCCCTTGCCGGTCACCGGCGATGAGGCGGTCCAGGTAGTGGGCGGCTCCGATGTCGGCCCGACCCTCCCCCCGGACCGATGCCATCCGGGCCCGGTTCTGGGCGAAGCGGGCCACGTCGTCCTCCTTGACCAGCCAGCGGGCGCCGTCCTTGCGGGCTCTGAGCCGACCCTGGCGCACGTAGCGGTAGGCGGTCATGTAGTGGACCTGGAGGGCTTCGGCCACCTCCGGGAGCGACAGCTCCCGAGCGCCGCTCACGGCCGCGGACCCGACCGGCGGCCGCTGAAGCCGATCGGTGACGAGCCCGCCGCAGGGCGCAGGAAGGAAAAAGTACAGCCCACCGAACCGCAACGTACACGCCCGCCCTCGTCCCCGATCAGCGGGGCCGGTCCCCGGGCCCCGGTTTCCGCAGACCGGAATCGCCACCCACGGCCGGGCCGGCTCGGGCCGAGGTCAGGACCCCGGCTTCCACACCATGAGAACCAGGGCCACCACCAGAAGCAGCTGGGTCGCCGCCTCGCCCGGCATCAGACGACGGGCGGCGGCCATGGCCTCATCGTCATCACCCAGGGGCGCGGTGGCGCCGCCCGATGCCAGGGTCCCGGCCCGCTCCTCCAGCGCCTTCACCGCCGGCCGAACCGCGCCGTGTTGGGCCCCGATCAGCAGGAACCAGATCACGAAGCTGGCCGACACCCACGGGTCGCCCAGGGAGAAGGCGTCGTCGCTGATCGCCACCAGCACGATTCCCAGGGGAAGGACGGCGTAGACGGCCCATTCGGCGAAGCGGGTCACGCTGCGGGTGGTGGCGAGCAGGGTCCGGGCCTCGGCGGCCGAGGCCCGGAAGGCCCGGGCGTGGTAGGCACCGTGGGCCACCATGCCGCCGAACCCGACGATGGCGGCGCCGAGGTGCAGAACGAGGACGATGCGGTACAGCACCGAGCCGGTACCCATGGGGACCTCCGGGGAGCGTGGGGGGCGGGTCGCCCCGGTCGGGAACAGGCCTGCGACCGGGCGCCCGTAGGGTAGCCTCGTCACCGTGGCAGCCCCCGATTACGTTCCCACCGACCCCACCCGCAAGGTCCGGGCCTACGCCTCGCCGCCCCGCCGTCCCGACACCTGGCGGGCCGACCGTCCCGGCGATCTGGCCGAGGGGCAACCGCAGGGGACCCGGCTCGGCAGTCCGGGCCCCGATCAGGGCTATGCCTACAAGCTGGTCGGGCACCTGGAGGACTCGCTCCACCTGGGGGAGGTGGCTCGGGCCGACGCCGTGGCCGGCTGTGTGGCCGTGGCCATGAAGCGGGCCGCCCACTACGGCCGCGCTCCCGTGGTCCACGACCTGCGAGCCGCCTTCACCGTCTTCGGCTTCCTCGACGACAACCCGGCGGCCGAGTTGGTACAGCTCCGCCGGACCCTGTTCGCCGAGGTCCACACCCACCACCACTACCCGGAACTGCGCCAGCTGGTCGACCAGGTCCCGGTCGAGGCCCTGGCCCGGACACCGCAGGAGATCACGGCCTCCTACCAGAAGGACTGGCGCACCAACCTCAGCCGGTAGGCACCGTCAAGTACCCTGGAAGGGTGACGGTACGCGTTCGTTTCTCCCCCGCGCCGACGGGATTCCTCCATGTCGGGAGCGCTCGATCGGCGTTGTTCAACTGGCTCTACGCCCGCCACACCGGTGGATCCATGGTCCTCCGTATCGAGGACACCGACACCGAGCGCAGTACCGACGAGCACATCGCCGCCATCGGTCACCACCTCCGGTGGCTGGGGGTCGACTGGGACGAGGAGTACCGGCAGTCGGAGCGGTTCGAGGCCTATCGCCAGTTCGTGTCCGACCTGCTGTCCCGGGGTCTGGCCTACCGCTGCAACTGCACCCCGGAGGAGGTCCGGGCCCGGTCCGAGGCCCGGGGCGAAGGCTCGGCCGGCGGCTACGACGGCCATTGCCGCGAGCGCAACGTGCCCGACGGCCCCGGTGTCGTGGTCAGGTTCCGCAGCCCCGACGACGGCGTCACCGGCTGGGACGACGTCGTCCGGGGCCGGGTCGAGTTCGACAACGCGGTGCTGGAGGACTTCGTCATCCTGCGTTCCAACGGCACGCCCATGTTCCACGTGGCCAACGCCTACGACGATCTCGACATGAAGATCACCCACGTGATCCGGGGCGAAGATCTGGTCAACACCACGCCCCGCGTGTTGCTTCTGCGTCGAGCGCTCGGGGCCGACGACACGCCGGTGTTCGCCCACCTCCCACTCATCGTCAACGAGCAGCGCAAGAAGCTGTCCAAGCGCCGCGACGACGTGTCGGTCGGTGACTACGCCGATCGCGGCTACCTGGCCGAGGCCATGCGCAACTACCTGGTGACCCTGGGTTGGGGGCCGAAGGACGGCGTCGAGATCCGCCCCATCGACGAGCTGATCGAGCTGTTCGACATCGTCGACATCAACAAGGCCCCCGCCTTCTTCGATCTCAAGAAGCTCGACGCCTTCAACGGTGAGTACATCCGAGCTCTCCCCGCCGACGACTTCGTGTCCCGATGCGAGCCCCATCTCGTCTCGGCCGAGCCTCCGGTCCCGACCGAGGTGTTCCGGGTTGTGGCGCCCCTGGTCCAGGAGCGGGTCAAGCGTTTCGACGAGGCTCCCGGCTTCCTCGATTGGGTGGTGGGCGAGGCCCCCGAACCGGCCGAGAAGGACTGGCGCAAGATCATGGGTGCCGACGGGGCCGTGGCCGTGCTCGACGCCGTGATCGAACGCCTACCCACCGTCGAGTGGACGGCCGAGGCCCTCGAGGCCCTGGTCATGGGGGTGGGAGAGGAGTTGGGGGTCAAGAGCCAGATGCCGATCCGGCTGGTGCTGACCGGTCGCCGATCCGGGCTGCCCCTGTGGGAGCCGATGACGACCATGGACCGGGCCCGGGTGCTGGCCCGCCTCGAGGCGGGGAGGGCACGGCTCTGACCACCGATGCCCCAAGCGGGCCGCTCGATCCCTCGGCCGAGGGCGTGGGGGCCGAGGTCCCGCCACCGCCTCCGTCTGCGTCTCCGCATCCAACGCGGCGCGCCCGGCCGCCTCTGGGTCGAGGGCGGTGGATCCTGGTGCCCGTGGTGCTGATCGGGCTCTACGGGCTGGCCACCTTCATCGACGTCTGGTTCGCCTCGACCGCCGAGTTCGAGCCGCCGACGGCGGCGCGGACCGAGACCCGGGCCGCAGTCGTACTCGGTGCGGCCCAGTACAACGGGTCGCCCTCACCGGTGCTCGAAGCCCGCCTCGACGAGGCGGCGGCCCTGTACGAGGCCGGCCACGTCGACCTCGTGGTGCTGACCGGTGGCGGGCAGGAGGCCGACATCACGACCGAGGCCAAGGCCGGCTACCTGTACCTGCGGGCGACCGGGATCCCCGATGAGCGGCTGCGCCTGGAGGTCCACGGGGCCTCGACCTACCAGTCGCTGGCCGCCAGCGCGCGGTTCCTGGAGGCCGAGCAGGTGGACGACGTGGTGCTCGTCACCAGCCGGTTCCACGCCCGGCGGGCGACCCTGATCGCCGAGGAGGTCGGCCTGGAGGCCGACGTGGCCCTCACCGAGCGCCCGGCGCCCCTCGACCGCCTCGTCCAGGAGACCGTCGGGGTGTCGGTCGGTCGGCTGATCTCGTTCCGACGGCTCGACCGGATCTGATCCCGGCGGCGCCGCCCGGGGCCGTGCTCAGAACAGGTGCTGCTGCTGGTCGACCAGGTAGCGCCCGGCCGATGCCCACCACAACAGCAGCGGTGGTCCCGCCGTCGCTGCCGCGAGGACCACGGAACGACCCAGATGCCCGGCGAGGGCGGCGATCGTCATGCCCGCCATCCAGATCGCCGTCGCCCCAACCAGGATCGTGCCGAGTCCGGGGATGGTGCCGAAGACCGACAGGATCTGCAGGGCGAAGGCCAACAGGAGGAGTGGCCGATGGATCCGGCCCGTCACCTCGACGGCCCGGACCAGTCCGAAGCCCGCAGGTGGCGGGCGCTCGGCGTCGCCTCGCCCGGTCCCCGGCGCCGCCTCCTCGGCCGGGGCCGGGGCCTCGGTCCGTCGGCGCCGCCCGTCCAGCAGCCGGGCCCCGACCCACAGCAGGAGGGCCAGGGCGAGCCAGGCGTAGAACCCGATCAGCACGAAGCGGACCGTGGCCCGGGGGGCTACGAGGCCGGCGGGCCCGAACCGGTTGAAGGCCACGATGAACCAGGCCCCGGTCGCGGTCAGGGCCGGCCCCCAGAGCGAGGGTGCGCGGTTGGCGCCCGGGAGCCAGGCCGAGGGGACGAGGCGGAGGCCGATGAGCAGGTCGTGCATCGCTCAGCCGCCGGGGGTGGTGGTACCGGGTTCGTCGGCATCGGCCGGGAGGGGCCAGATCGAGCCGTTGGGCCAGAAGGTGCCGTAGTCGGCGGGGAACGACGTGAGGGCGGGGAGGGTGTCGAGGATCTGGCCCTGGCGGGGGCCGGACACGGCGATGCCGAGCGCCGGGTCCCAGACGCTGCCGGACTCGGTGTCGACCAGATCCCCGTCGACCCAGCTGAGGGTGACGTCGGCGTCGTCGAGGCGGCGGGAGAAGACCTTCCAACGCTGGGGCTCGGCCGGATCGAGGACGACGGCGATCGGGACACCGGCCACCTCGTCGTTGACCACTCCCGGGATGCGGGCCGTCAGCACCGGGTAGGCCCGGGCCTCGGCCCCGAAGTCGACGACGAGGAACAGTTCCTCCAGGTTGAAACCGGTGACGCCACCGGGGGCATCGAGGGCGAGGGTGTCGGGGTGCTCGTCGACCCAGGCCTCCCAGGTGGTGAAGGTCATCGGGAACAGCTCGACCGTCTGGCCCTTGCGGGGCCCGGCGATGGCTTCACCCAGAGGCTGGCTCCAGATCGAGCCGGTGTCGTGATCCCACCAGGTCATGGCGTTGCCCCACAGGGCGCCGTGGACCCCGAAGACCAGCGTCTCCCCGTCGACGTCTCGGCGATGGACCATCGCCGTTGCGCACAGCGGTCACCAGGTGACCAGGATCGGTAGGCGGTCGATCTCGTCGACGACCATCTCCCGGCCGTTGAGGAAGCTGACCGGGTAGGCCTTGGCCTCATCGCCGTGGGCCACGCCGATGACCTGGGTCGCCCCGGGCCAGGCGGCCTGGTCGGCGGACACGAAACGTGGCTCGTAGACCGGGCGGATGCCGTCGCGGGGCAGGAGTTGACGGAACCCGTCGGGAAGCGGCTCCCCGGCCAGGACCGGGTTGTAGGCCTCCGAAGGGTCGACCCGGACGCCGGGCGCGGCGGTGGCCTCGGGGTCGCCCCCGGGCGGGGGACCGGCGAAGGCCCACACGGTCAGGGCGGCCACGGCCACCGCACCCAGCGACGCTCGAAGGGGAGACATGTCCCAGCCAACCGCCGACGTCCGCCGACGGTTCCCGGACGACGTCAACCGGCCTGGAAAACCCTGGTCCGCGACCGGCCGAGGGCCGCTATCGTGGAGTGCTCCATCGGGGATGGTGTAATTGGCAACACAACTGGTTCTGGTCCAGTCATTGGGGGTTCAAGTCCTCCTCCCCGAGCCCAGATCGGAACGGATCGGCGGGATCCGGCGCCCGACCCTGCGGGTCGCAAGCGGTGGACCTCCCGATAGGATCCGATCTCGCTAGCCCCGTTCGTCTAGCGGCCTAGGACGCTGGCTTCTCATGCCAGTAGCACGGGTTCAAATCCCGTACGGGGTGCCAACCGATCGCCGGTACCGAGAACCCGCTCCCAGAGCGGGTTTTTCGGATTCCCGAAGATCTATCCACCGCCTAGCAGGGACCCGCTCCCGCAACGCTCGTACCAACCAGGTACCAACGTTCTAGGACGGTGGCTGAGCCTAAGTAGGTGAAGTGAGGGACCAGGCCGTTACGTACCTCTCCGCACTGGTGTTCGGGGCCGGGATGATTGCCGTCGCCGTCTTCACCTACCTAGGGAGCGAGAGCGCTTGGCTCGCCGCGGCCGCAGGAGTGTCCGTCATGCAGGCTCTCCCAGCCGGCGTCGTTGTTAACCGCCTGCTGTTTCCCAGTCGGAAGCCATCAAGACGGCGGCTCGACGACGCCGAGAAAGGTGACGTCTAGCAGCTCGTTAGCTCGCCGCTCCTCATCCTCAAACACACCTGCGTAGATCCGCATCAACATGTCTACGGAGTGCCCGAGACGTCGGGCCGCTTCCGCCGGCGAGACCCCAGCACGCAGCATCAGCGTGGCTGCGGTGTGCCTGAGGTCGTAGGGACGGGTCCGACACAACGGATGATTGTCCGGCCAGCGCCGTGCCCGGTAGGCCCGCCACGGGCGACCCCAGTTGTCCTTCTTCACCACGTTGCCCAACGAGTTGGTGAACAGCCGGTCGCCGGACGATTTGTCGTAGCGCTCGATGTGAGTCGCCAGGTAGCTCACGAGGACAGGAGGCAGCGGAACGGAGCGGGAGACGCCCTCAGCGCGCTGCTTCAGCCCCTTCTCCTCCGAGACAGCGCCATCAACGGTGAACCTCACCGGGTTTCACGCAGGCGTGTTCGTGTGAGTTTCGGCTCTGTGGCCTGAGTGTTGTTGACGGTAGTGCTGGTCTTCGAACTCGGCGGGTGGGATGCGCCCGATTTCGTGGAACAGGCGTCGGTGGTTGAACCAGTCAACCCATTCGAGGGTGGCAAGTTCGAGGTCGTCGAGACCGCGCCATGGGCCCTTGTTCCGGACGAGTTCGGTCTTGTAGAGCCCGTTGATCGACTCGGCGAGGGCGTTGTCGTAACTGTCGCCGCGTGAGCCGACGGAGTTAACAACACCGTTGGCGGCGAGGCGTTCGGTGTAGCGAATCGCGACGTATTGAACTCCGCGATCGCTGTGGTGGACGAGGCCGTCGAGATCGGCGCCGGCGCGTTGACGATCCCAGATCGCCTGCTCCAACGCGTGCAGGGCGAGGTCAGTCTTCAACGACCGTGACGCGTGCCAGCCGACGATGCGCCGGGAGAACACGTCGGTGATGAACGCGACGTAGACGAACCCCGACCACGTCCGCACGTAGGTCAGATCCGCGACCCAGAGCCGATTCGGTGCGGCTGCAGTGAACTGACGATCGACGAGATCGCGTGGCCGCTCGGCGCTGTCATCACTGATCGTCGTGCGCTTCGGCCGGCCTCGAACGGCGCCCCGTAGGCCCAGGTCGCGCATCAATCGTTCAACGGTGCAGCGCGCAACCGGATGGCCTTCGCGGTTGAGCTGGGCCCAGATCTTCGGTGCGCCGTAGACGCCGAAGTTCTCCCCGTGCACACGGGCGATCTCGGTCTTCAACGCCTCGTCACGCTCAGCCCGCGCCGACAACGGGCGGCGCTTCGCTGACCAGTACGTCGACGGGGCGAACTGCAACGTGCGGCAGATCGGCTCGACCCCGAAACGTTCCCGATGAGCATCGATGTAGGCGATCATCGTTGACGGCCGTCGAGCTCGGCCGCGAAGAAACTCGAAGCGCTCTTCAGGATCTCGTTCGCTCGACGCAGCTCGCGCACCTCACGCTCGAGATCCTTCATCCGCTGCCGCTCGTCGCTCGTCAGCCCGGGTCGATGGCCGTCATCGATCTCGACCCGGCGGACCCACTTGCGCACCGTCTCCGGTGTCGGGCCCAGTTTCTCGGCGACCGAACAGATCGCCTCCCACTGGCTACCCGTGTGGCGCTCCGCTTCGAAGACCATCCGGACCGCGCGTTCACGCAGCTCCGCGGGATACCTCCCCGGCCGTCGTTGCTCTGTCATGGCTCCATCCTCCCAAGAGGTCGAGCCTGCGCGTCACCCGGTGAGGTTCAGTTGGGGACTTCACCGCACCAACCGAGCGGATAGCTCTGGGGCCTCTACGAGCTCTTCTTCTGGGGGTGGTGTCGGCTCAGTTTGATGGCTGGTTCCATGTTCACTTCGTCGCACGCATGGGTCCACGCCACGAGGCGCTGTTTGAGCGTGATCGAGCCTAGCTCTGACAGCCGGGTAGGGATTGAGCGGTGCAAACCGAGCCAGAGACAGTAGGTCCGAGGTGGCTCAAAGTCTTTGTCGTCGGCATTGTTGCGGACGATCTCGGTCACGTTCATGGCCTGCGCGCATACGTACGAGAGTTTGGCAGGCGCCCCGAACTTGACCGCGTAGACGGTCCCATCCCGATAAAGGTCGTACGCCTCGATAGACACCGGAGAGCCCTTGACCCCGATGAGGTCATAGTGCTGGTCGGCGCTCTCGTAGCCTGCCTTCTGAACCCCAGCAGAGTCATTGAATGCGGTCTCGCCCATCCTGATGTCCATGAATGAAGGTTCAGTCTCCATCAGTCGTAGCTCGTCCACCGCTACGTCAAGCTGCTCAAGGTATTCCTTGTTGAACTGCTTCCAGTCCCCACCATCCAACGTCACGTTCTTGCCCGGCACGACGTAGTCGAGCACGGCCTTGAGCTGGCAGCTCTGCGATCGGCCGTTGTCGTCAGACACCTCGACCCTGATGTTGAAGATCTCATCTCGCGTGATGCTCTTGGTGGCGATGAAGGTCCTCAGTGAGTCGATGTCGAGCAAGCCAACTAGCTCGGCTCCATGCCCAGGGCATGACAGTGCGTACTGTGAGGTCTCGGCGAAGACGAAGTCGACTCCAACAACCTCGTGACCTTGGGTGATGAGCTGCAGGTCGCCGTTGTCACTGTCCTGAACCGCATCGAGGAGAAGTTGGTCGTACTGATCGGTCTCAGGTCCGTCGAGCTTGACGATCATGGGTAGATCGAACGCCTCAGGCTCATCGAGTGTCGCCAGGATGCGGTCGCAAAAGATAGGAATGGCTGCCCGGCCACCTTTCAGGCCCACTTGGAAAGAGCGGCCGAACTGTCCGGTCTTGCCGTATGTGGCTCGGCTCTCCTGGCGAATGTTCAGCTTGACCAGATCGACAGCCTCGCCGCTTTGAAGGAAGAGTCCAGAATCTGGTGCGAAGCTTGTGATCTCCTTCCGTCGCTTGCTGCCGAACCTTCGGAGCGCACGTTGCTTCACCTGTCGTTCATCCCCGACTCGCCTCGCCATGTTGAGCCCGAACTCTGGGTCGGCCAATGAGTTGATGTGGTGGAAGGCAGTCCCGAAGCTCACCACAAAGCAAGCCTGACCCCGCTCAAGGACGTAGGCACCGGCATGGTTGATGCTGTAGTACGTCTCACCGTTCAGCAGATCCTCGAAGGGGCCCAGCCAGCTAACGTCGTGGGGCTTCATGTCTTGTGTCAGCCAGAAGCTCATGGACCATTCCTCATGACGTTCTTCGCCGACGATGGTGAGTCCAGCCTCGTCGAACTTCGCCTTCAGGACCGGCACGTCGACTGGCTCAATCTTGAAGATGTTTAGGCGCATCGAGCGCTGACGCTTCGGTTTCACCGCTCTCGGTCTGCCGATGCTTGCCGAAGAATCTTGGCGCTTGCTCATGGAGGGTCTCCTCTCAAGGGACGTGGTTCCCGTCGGCTCTCGACAGGACCTCCTGAAGCGGCATTCAGCCGGAAACATGGGGGCCAGCTGGGGGATAGCCGCCTATGTCACCATAAGCAAGATCTGTGCCGAGTCAAACCAAAAGAGACCGACTGCCTTCGGCCTTGGCTCGTTGCTACTATTGAGTAACAACATGGATGTTGTTCGGAGTTGCTATACTCGGCGCTCACCTTGCAGTCGCAAGTGAACGCCGAGATGTTTGTCGGGCGAGTCTTGGCAGCTCGTAGCTCTGGCCTTAGTGGGTTCCGGGCGGTGGGTAAATTTTCCTTCGCGATCCTCAAGGGATGGCGATCCATTTTCGCGATTTGGACTTACCGGTACGGCTCGTCGAGTCGGTCGCGGTCAAGGCGTGTCAGCATGTCGCTGTCTTCGGCCCATCGAGGGCGCAATGCGGCTGAGCGCCTCGGCCAGGACCGGGTTCGCGTAGAGACACGCGAGCGGTTGCGCTCCTTGCCAAGCTGGGTGCGGTGCTTGAGGATCTGGGCACGCCGCTCAAAGAGCACGTTGTTCTCCCGAAGGCGATGCGGGGCCTGCACCAGTGGCAGTTGGATGGCTCCTGACGCCGCAAGTACGCTCCGCTCCAAGACGCACCTTCTGGAGATGCTGATGGCCCGCCGCAAGAGTTTCACATCGACGATGATCCAGATCCAACGAGATATCGAGCGTCAGCGACGCGAGCAAGAGCGCCGACAGGCTGCCGCTATTCGGGCGAACGAGAAGGCCGCTAAAGCCCGACAGCGAGCTGCCGCTGCCCAAGAAAAGGAGCGCGCCCGGATGTATGCCGAGTCTCGGGTAGAGGAGGCGCTGGCGCTCCAGGCGGAACTAGAGGCACAAGTTGAAGGACTGGGCACGCTGCTGCTTGCAACCCTTGACGTCGACGACTTCATAGATCCCAACGAGATGAAGGAGGCCTGGTCTCCACCTGTCTTCAATCCCGGATCTCTGGCTCGGCCGGCTCCGCAGCCTGACCCCGCCGCCTACATGCCCCAGGCACTATCGGGCCTGAGCAAGCTCGCTCCCGGCGCCAAGGCGAAACACGATCGCTCAATCACTGCCGGACGAGCCCGCTTCGAAGCAGATCTCGCCCACTGGCAAGCCACCGAGCAACAGCGCCAAGCGCAGCTGACGGCCAGCAGAGAAGCCTTCGACGCATGGATTGCCGAAGAGCAACAGCGTGTTCATCGCCAACATGCCGAGATCGACCAGTTCGTCGACGCACTTCACAGACACGAGGCCAGCGCCGTCGTCGAGTACTTCGAGACTGTGCTCGAAGCGTCAGTCTGGCCTGATGGTTTCCCGCAGAGTTTCACCCTCGCCTATGACCCATCGAGTTCGCTGCTCGGCATTGACTACGTCCTGCCATCGATGGAGATCATCCCAGAGGCGAAGACCTACAAGTACGTCAAGAGTCGTGACGAGATCACCACCACCGCCGAGACAGCCACCAAACGGCGCACGCTGTACAAGTCTGTCATCAACCAGTCCGCACTCCGGGTGCTCCACGAGATCTTCGAGTCGGACCGCTATGGCCTGGCCGAGACGGTCGCTCTGAACTGCTTCGTGCACACGGTTGACCTCGCTACCGGCCAGCCAACGCAGCCGTGTTTGTTGTCCGTGCGTACCACTCGGGAGATCTTCATGGCCATCAATCTGGCTCAGGTCGATCCGGAAGCCTGCCTGAAGGGCCTCGCTGCAGCTGTGTCACCGAAGCCCTCCGACCTCGCTCCTGTGCGCCCCGTTGTCGAGTTGAAGCTCATCGACCCCAGGTTCGTCGAGGAAGAAGACGTCCTATCGGAACTTGACCAGCGCCCGAACCTGATGGACCTATCACCGTCGGAGTTCGAGAGCCTGATCACCAACCTCTTCACGGCCATGGGTCTCGAAACCCGCCAGACCCAAGCCTCGCGTGACGGCGGCGTGGACTGCGTTGCCTATGACCCTCGCCCGATCTTCGGGGGCAAAGTCGTCATCCAAGCGAAGCGTTACAAGAACACGGTGGGCGTCGCGGCAGTCCGGGATCTCTATGGCACGCTACAGAACGAGGGCGCATCCAAGGGCATCCTCGTCACCACGTCCGGGTACGGCACGGCGTCCTACGAGTTCGCTGAGGGCAAGCCACTTGAGCTGCTCTCCGGGCCGAATCTGCTGTACTTGCTCGAAGAGCACACCGACGTGGAAGCCCGCATCTCAGTGCCAAGCGAGTGGAAGGATCCAGAGATTGACTTGACCGACATTAGGGCCAGCGATGTGCCTCCTAACCCCTCTCAACCGGGCACCCATCCACAGCAGGAGCCCTTCCCACAGCCGCGGAGCGGGCGGTTGTAGCGTTTGAACGACTGGCTGGTTGCACGCAGCGAGGTGCGTCGCACCCAACGGCCCGAGTCTCAGCCGGTGTGAGTAAAGGGCTTGCTGCTGGGCGTTCGACGGCCGAGTCGAGCGAGAGCCTCAGCCATAGTGGGGTTCGCATAGTGGGGGATCAGGGGTGCCAACCGATCGCCGGAAGCTAGAGAACCCGCTCCCAGAGCGGGTTCTCTAGCTTCCCGGGCTGCGGTCCCGTTCCCAGAGACCAGCTTCCGACGTCTCTCATCCTCGAACACGCCGGCATAGATCCGGGGTACCGGCCCTACCGAGGCCCGGTCAGGCCGTCGGGTCTGGGTGCTCGGGGAACGTTGTGGCGTGCCGCCGATAGGCATCGACGCTGGCAACCACATCCGAGCAGTCGGTCTTGTTGTAGAGGCCGTCGTCGGTGGCGACGTAGTTGGCGATCGTCCAGCCAGTGGCGTCGTCGGTCGTGTCGACGTTGACCCGAACCGGACGTCCGGTCTCAGCCGGGTAGGCGGGGTCGACGGTGACGTCGCCGTCCGGGTCCTCGATGCCGGCGATCATGGTCACCATCGGGGGCTGGCTCACGGCGGGATCGGTGACGAATCCACCGATGAACCGGTCTCCGAAGTACTCGATGATCAGGACCTCACCTGAGGACTCGTGCTCATAGCAGAAGTTGAAGGGCCAGTCGGTGGTCTCCTCCGACACCCATTGGCATCCGGTGGCAGCGAGCAGGACGGCGACGGCAGCGGCGCCGATGCCGAACCGGCGGTGTCGTCGGGTGGTTGAACGGGGTGGGTTGGTCGTTGTCATGCCCCTTCGACGCTCCGCCGAGGCGAACGTTTGCACCCGTCCGGCGGATGCCGTAGGGGTTTGTGTGTTCGTGGCGGAATCCTTGATCGGCGAGCCAGCGGAGGGTGTGGTTCATGCGCCGAAGGTTGCCGTTGTCGACCGGATGCGGTCGAGGGGGCGGGCCATGGGCCTTGGAAGCTAGGGTGGCCCCGACGGTGGTAGTGGTCCGAGGCTTGGCTCAGATGCTGGGCTCAGATGCTGGCCGGCTGCCCCTGACCGGATGAGAGCGACGAGCCTTCCCGGGGTTCCTGGCGAGGAGATGAGTTGTGCTGATCCGGATTGGCTACCGGTTGGTCTATGAGTTCGAGCAGGCGACTCCGCTGGTTACAGTTCTCAACGTGCACCACTCCCGGGTCGGTGATCTGGTCGCACCGGACCAGGTGTCTACGACCCCGGTGGTACCCATCGACGGCTACCACGACCGCTTCGGGAACTGGTGCCATCGGCTGGTGGCGCCTGCCGGGACCTTCGAGCTGACGGCTGACACGAAGATCCGCGACTCGGGGTGTCTCGACGTGGTGGTCGGTGACGCCGCGCAGGAGCCGGTGCAGCACCTCCCGGCTGACACGTTGATCTACCTCTTGCCTAGTCGATACTGCGAGAGCGATCGCCTGCTCGACGCGGCTTGGGAGCTGTTCGGTGCAACCCCGCCCACGTGGGAGAGGATTCGGGCGGTCAGCCAGTGGGTTCATGACCACCTCGACTTCGGGTATCAGTGGGCGTCGCCGACCAAGACCGCCCACGACGCGTTCGTTGAGGGCCGAGGTGTGTGCCGGGACTACGCCCACCTCGGGATTGCGTTCTGCCGGGCGTTGAACATCCCCGCCCGCTACTGCACCGGCTATCTCGGCGACATCGGAGTTCCGCCCTCACCCGATCCCATGGACTTCTCCGGGTGGTTCGAGGTGTACCTCGGTGGACAGTGGTTGATCGTCGATCCTCGCAACGGGGTGCCACGCCGGGGACGGATACTCATGGCCCGCGGTCGGGACGCGGCCGACGTGGCCATCACGACAACCTTCGGCCCCAACGTGCTCCGCAAGTTCGAGGTCTGGACCGAGGAAGCACCGATCTGACCCGTCGAGACGGCGAATCGACTACGCCTGAACGTCGTCGAGCGCACCGTCCGTGGGGTACCCGGCGGAGACAGCACCAGCCGGTCCGATCGAGTCCGGGATCGCCGGGGATGCGTGCGTTCGGGGTCCCGGCTCTCGCCCGTTCGACAGGTGGTAGGTAAGGGCCATGGCTACGCATTCACGAAGCTCGTTCGTCGGTAGGGATTCGCCGACTCTGAACAGCAGAGCCCGGTCCTTCTCGTAGGTGAACACGTCACCGAAGAGTGTGTAGAAGGTCGGGACGAGGTTCGTGCGGCAGATGAAGTACATGGCGTAGTCGTGCGCAGAGTCTGGGCTGGTTGGAGCAATCCGGATGGTGCTGCCAGATCGTGTCTGGCTCGTCAGGTAGCTGGGCTGGCCCCACTTCACGGTCTCCTCGATTGCGCCTACCCCTTCGATACCGTCGGCAGTATCGAAGATGAGTCGGCGCAGCACCAACAACGCGTCTCGCACCGCATCGGGGTAGGTGGCGAACACCGCTGCTGCGTCGGCCGCACCGCCCGAGCTGCGCCCGGTTCCGACCGGCCCGTCGTCACGGCGGGTCATGAGTGCTCGTCGGTTTCGATCGGGAAAAGGATCTCCGTGAGGAGGTCGTCTTCGACCGTATCGGCGGGACTATTGAGGTAGACCTCGCGCTGTGGTCCGACGACTCGATGCCCCCGCTCGTGAATCCAGGACGCAACCGCATTGTACGAAGCGCTCAAGTCCTCATAGCCACCTCGGTGCACCACCGCGGCCGCTGCTCCCGCCGGCAGCTCGACGATCTCGGTCCGGTCGTTTGTCTCAATCGCCTCTGCGACCGGGACACACATGGCGACATCTCCTGGAGTGTCAGCATCGGTCACTTCGTGGTAGACGGTGAACGGGGCCCCGACGGGATCGACGCCGGCCTTGAGCAGGAACTCCATCACTTCGTCGAAGCCGGCAGGGATGTCGTCGAAGATGGCGGGGTAGCTCGTCTCGGTTCGATAGGCAACGGCGGTGATCGATGGGGTGGTCTTGATGGTGACGTCTGTCGACATGAGGTAGTCCTTTCGGTCAATACGTTGTCGGAGCTGGGTGGCCAGCCGCTCGATCTCATTCCTCCGGCGCTCCATCGACTCGAGGTGCGCCTCCAACAGCGACTCGGGATCGTCACCGTCCAGGGTCTCGACGATCGCCGGCAACGGCATCTCAACGATCCGCAAGAAGCGGATCGTCTCGGCCCGGGCGAGCTGCTCGATCCGGTAGTACCGGTAGCCCGACTGCGGATCAACGAACGCCGCCGGCAACAGACCGGACTCGTCGTATCGCCGCAGCGACTTGATCGACAGCCGGGCTGCTCTCGCGAATCTCCCGATTGGTATCAGCATCGAGACGTCATTGTCGAGTCTCCCCCGCAGGGAGAGTCAAGCTGAGGGTCGCGAGGTCGAGGGCAGGGTCGTGCCGCACACTTGTGCTCGACGGGCACGAGGAGGTGAGCGTTGTCGAGCGGGGCCCCGAGTGCCAGTTGGCGAGCCGAGGGCATCGAACCGGTGCCCCTCGGGATTGATGCTTATGCGTCGGCTACGCTCAGCACGAATACGTCAAGTTGTCGATTGGCGCGACGCCCGTAGTCGGCGAGGCCAGGGAACAAGGCCGTGCCGGCACCGAGGATCTCGTCGGCTTCCTCTTCCGAGGCATCGCGGGCGATGACGTCGATGGATGTTCCGCGGTACTCGATGGTCGCCTGCGTGTTGGCTCGCAGGTTGTGCACCCAGGCAGGAACCGAGGTGACACCGAAGTTCCCAGACTGAAGCCCGTAGTCGTCGCCGAAGGGAATGCCAAGCACCGGATGGGTCCGCGCCTGGCCGCTCGTGGCTCCCGTCGTCGTCAGCATCATGACCGGCAGCCCGGTGAGCACGTGAGTGCTCGTTACGCGGCCACCAGAAATGTTCGAGGTGAGCTTGTCGAGCGGCGACGCAATCTTTGCAAGCACCAATCCGCCAATGCGACTACCGGCGACCCTATGCACGATCCGTTGCACTGCGTTCGGCCGAGGTTCGGTAGATCCAAGTTGCTGCTGAAGTCCCATGCGACCTTGGTAGGTCGCTACCCTCTGCATGTCAAGGACTGGAATGCTAAGAAGGCGGACGCCGGGAACGAGGGCTCCTGGTGGGATGGCGGCTTCCGTGGTCGCTGCTGTTGCGTAAATGGTTCCCCGCGACGTCCGAGAATCGACCTGTGCCCCTCAGACGCTCCACTCAGAAATCCAGATCGGTTGTTCCGCTACCGGACTGTCTCTACTTCGCCACCGATGATCTCGACGCGACCATGGACCGAGCGGGCAAGGCCGGGGCTGATATCACGGCATCGATCGGCGTGATGCCGTGGGGCGAGCGGCTGTTCTACTGCAGCGACCCCGACGGTCATCAGTTGTGTTTCGTCGACGACACCACGCTGTTCCTCGGTGGAGGCGCCGCCTGGTCCTGAGCGCGCCGTCACCGGCGATGCCAAGCGGCTGAGGTACTCGGGAACGATCGCCAGGCCGACGAGGGACGGGGCGAGCGTTTGACAGCGCTGTGGTGGTGCCGAAATCGGACGGCCAGACTGTGCCTCTATCCGTCGGCAGCAACGGCTTCGATCTCGACGAGCCAGCCCGGTTCGAGCAGACCTGCGCACACCACGGTGCGAGCGGCATGGTGGTCTCCGAGCCGTCGCTTCAGCACGGCAACGTTGGCCGGGTCCAGTGCCGGCTCGGCAAGGTAGAAGCGAAGCGAGACCAGGTTCGTGACCGACATCTCCGCGTCCTGCAGGATCCTCTCCAGGTGGCTCCAGATCAGGTCCGCCTGGGATTCGAAGTCGTCCGGCATCGTCCGTCCGTCCGCCTCGTAGCCGTTCAGCCCGCTGATGAACAGTAGGCGGGCCCCTGCCGGCACCTCCACGGCGTGGGCGTAGTTGGCGTAGGGAGGGAAGACCTCCGGCGGATTGTGTTGGCGCAGTGTCACTTTCGGAGTATGGACTGAGGCACCAACGAACCGTCGATTCCGGACGCCTCGACCGCCCGAGAACGAAACCACGGCGGGCGGTCGGCTCGTTTCTGGCCGCAGTGCCTACGGTGAGTGGTGTCGACCGTTGAGGCGCCGTCGTACCCGAGTGCGCGAGGAGTGCCGTTGTTGAGCGGGCTCGGGCGGCGGTGATGCGTGCTGAGGGCTCAGGTTGAGCGGCTCTTGGGTGTGACCCCTCGGTTTGGACTGAGCTCGTCCAAGACGTTGTCGACCAGTTCGGATAGTGGAGGTGGGGTAGCGGATGGGTCGAGTCCGCGATCGATGCCCGGTAGGAGTTGTGCGAGTTGGGGGATTAGTGGGCTCTGCGGGCTTTCGGTGAGTCCGTGGTAGAGGGTGCGAGCTTGTTGGTGTCGTTCGAGTTGCCATAGCGCGGGCTGGTCGTCACGCTCGGTGGGAGCGAGCCCTAACGTCAGCTGGCCGCGAACGGTAAGAGTGGTCGTCTCGATTGTCGCCGTAGATGTAGCTGTCGCGTCTTGCTCACTCCAGATTCGACGCGAGCTCTTCCCGAAAGGCCAGGAACGAGTCATAACCCGTGCCCGGAAAGGGAAGTCGCCCTGAGTCGACAGCTTCGATGACGTAGTCAAAGTCCGCCACAGCTTGCTCGAAGTCGCCAAGATATGCGTACTCCTGGCCCCGGGCCACGTATACGACGAGATGGTCTTGATCCAGCGCGATCGACTGATCGAAGTCCTCGATCGCCCGCTCGACCTCGCCAAGCGCAGCGTATGCCGCGCCGCGTGCGAAGTAGCCGAAGGTGTCGTCAGGTTGACGGGCGATCGCCTCGTCGTAGCTCGCGATAGCGTTCTCGAACTCCGCCAAATCCATATATGCGTTGCCGCGATGGCCATACGGGGCAGCTTCATCTGGTGTCAGAACGATCGCTCGGTTGTAGTCCTCGATGGCCCGCCTAGGGTCGCCGGACTCACGGTGGGCGACACCTCTGTTGATGACAGCGTCGACATAGGTCGGATCGAGGTCGATCGCCTGGTCGTAGTCACGAATTGCCGAATCTGTTTCCCCTAGGTCGCTGTATACATTGCCGCGATTCGTAAGGCCCACAACCGGATTAAGCCCCAACATGACAGCGCGATCATAATCCTCTATGGACCTCTCAAGTTCACCGAGGCCCCGGTAGGCGATTCCGCGATTGTTGAATGCGTAGTAGTTCCGCGGGTCGATCTCAATAGCCGTCTCGTAGTCACTGATAGCCGCTTCTAAGTCGCCGGCGTAGTCGTGTATTATTCCGCGATTGACGAATGCAAGAGGATCGTCGGGTTCAAGTGAAATAGCCCGCGTGTAGTCGTCTATCGCTTCGCTGTACTGGCCGAGCTCGCCGTGAAGAAACCCAGCGTTGTAGTAGATCTCCGACTGAATCTCGCCTGGTACTGCGTCGATGTTCTCGATCACGGCCTCGACGTACTCGCTGGCGATGTCGAAGTTGCTAGCGACTACCTGAGTCTCGGCGATGGTGTACAGAGACACAACGAACAGCAGCGGTGCGAGGTCCGAAGTCACGAATCTCAGATACTCGCTGGGCTGAGCGAAGTCCCCCCGCGGCTGATCGACCGACTCAATGAGGCCCGGGGCGTCGAGACGTAGAAGGTTGGCAGTTAGTCGAAAGTCGGTCTCCCGGCCCCAAATTATGACCGATGCGCCGTATCTTTCGCCTAGCGATCGAGCGGCTACTAGATCTTGATCATCGATCGCAGTCGACACCGCTTCGAACCGTAGCCCTTGGATCTCAGCATCCGTTGCCTCGACTTCGAGGACGTGGTCGATCTCGTCCGAGACCGTCGAGATGTCGTCAGATCCGCCAGGCGTGAAGTTGGCGATCAGCACAAGAACCTCGCCGGGCCCTTCGGCGGGAACTTCGAGCAACTCGGTGGTCTCGGTGGGCGGGATTGTCGGAGGGGTTGTGGTCAACGTCGTCGAGTCGGCGGCCAACGTGGTGGAAACAGCTGCGCTCTCGTCGAATCCATCCAGCCAGTTAGCTAGGGCGATTGCGGCAAGGACCACTGTGACCAGGCCACCGAGTCCACTCGCAAGTGTGGCCAGATAGTTGCTCAGTGCCACGGCTTGCCACTTCTGTATGAACAACCGAAAGCGCGCCGCCCGGGATTGCGTGCCGCCGAGCGGTGGATTGCGGGCCAAGTAGTCGGCAACTGCCGCCTCAGGGATCTGCCATTCTCCTCGATTGCCCTTCGTGGCGTCGATGAATACTCCGTCTCGGGCCAATGCCTGGATTGCCTTCTTGCTGAGGCCGGTCCGCTCGGCTGCTTGGTCCGTGTCCAGGAGATCCCGGGCTTCGCCCTTGGCGCTCACCATCACTACGGTAGCTGATCGCGATCCCTGCGAACGCTAGCCTCACCCCGGAAGGTCCCATCGCCTTGGAGTACCGCCATCGCCGCCCCACGCGGGTCGAACGAGCGCTGGTCTAATGCAAGGGCGAGTTGACTGGCCCCCGGGCTAGAGCGAGCAGGTACAGGTCTCGCCCGGTGGGACCCAGGTCCTCACTCAGTAATCGGCGGACTACGATGCCACAAGCCCGACCTGTGGTTATCTGTACCGGGCGAAGTAACCGGCGTTGAGCAGCGCCTCAGGCGATCGGAAACGAGACCACCGACAGCGGCCGCCAGGTCGTGCGCCCGACAACCGCTCGGAGTGAGTGACGTCGACGAAGCCCCCGGTGATGCCGAGCGCTCTGGTCGTGCCGTTCCTGGGCGGTCACTCGGCTGCGTCCGCTGTGTGTCGTAGCGGCGAGAGGTCTGGCCAGGAGAAGAAGATCTCCTCGGTCTGGTAGCCGTCGACGGTCGTCGGGCGCCGGAGGGCCTCGACTCCTCCGAGGTGGCGGTAGAAGCCGCAGCTCGGGTTCTCTTTGACACACCCGATAGTGAGGGACGTGACCGCCGTGTCCTCCTCGAGTCCTTCGACGGCGTGGGCCAGCAGCTCGCGGCCGATGCCCTGGCCATGCAGGGTGGGAAGCACGTAGAGACCCTTGATCTGGCCTTCACCTGCGGCGTCGGTGAGGCCACACCAGACGAAACCTACGACCCGCCCGTCGATCTCAGCGACCAGCACGAACTGGAGCGCCATCCCGCAGCGCTGTCCTGTGGTCGCCATCCAAGGTGAAGACTCTCCTCGGGCAACTGGCCGATGAAGGCGCGCATCGAGGCCGAGACGGTGATGAGTCCGAGTGCTTCGCTGTCTTCGGTAGTTGCCAGTCTGACTTTGTCGATGAGTGCCGAGCCCTCATAGGGGCGGCCGGCCTCCGAAGAGGTCGGCTCGGCGGTGCCCGAGAACGATGATGCCTAGAAGGCGCAGACCTCGAAGTCGCTACCAACCCAGCAGGCAGGCTCGGTCTCGGAACGGGTGGCAGCGCCCCATCGGGAGCTGTTGCCATTGCGGGTCAGGCCGCGTACTTCGGCCTCGCCCTCTCCCGTGATCGAGACGCTGATGATCTGCACCTCGTTGACAATGGCGCTGCCGTCGTCGGCCTGGATGGCGAAGGAGCCGCCGCCCTCGCTGCGGAAGAGGCACGGCCGCTCGGAGACGTTCGAGGCATCGCCGCTGGTGATGCGGCAGCGCACACCATCGGTCCAGCCAAGATCCAACTGCTCCAGGAGGAACTCCAGCTCCGGAGTGAGCGGGACAGCACCCTCCTCGACGTCGGTGTCGTCAAGGTCGCCGGCGATGGTCAGAAACTCCCCGTCAGGGCCACAGAGGGGCAGGCCGAAGCTCCCGTCGATCAAGATGTAGTCGCCGTTCGCATCGCGGCCGTCGGCGGGAAGCGGCTCGGGACAGATCGGCTCGTCGGTACCGGCGTCGCGTTTCGTTCCGAAGTCGTCGACGTAGAAGTTCTCGCCTTCGCCGGTCCCCGAGAGGTCACGGACCGGGGCGGCGGTCGTGTCGTCCGCCTCGGCATCAACCTCATCGCCGTTGTGGACCTCGGTCGTACTCTCAACCTCGACGTCGGAGCCGGCGATCGACGTTGTCGTGGCGTCACCCGCTTCCTGTAGAGCCCCGGCGTCGTCGGAAACCTCGCGGTAGCAACCGCTGGCGGCCAGGGCGAGGGCCACGAGGAACGCGATGGTGAGCACGGGCCGGTGCCGCCGACGGGCCGTGGCAACCGAGCTGCCGGTGGTGGAGGAGGAGGTGGAGGAGGAGGTGGTGTTGGTCATGTCCCTGAGACGGATGGGCCACCAATCCGTATTCAGGCAAACGACCCAGCACCCCGTCGACCGCCGGTGTCTTCCGTCACCGGGCGAGCAGGAATCGGTCGATGGCGGTCTTCCAGGCCGAGCGTGGTCCCCGGGCCCGGTCCGGGGCGGCCTGCGGCCTAGCCGGCGGGAGGGGCGAGGACCACGTAGCCGTCGACGACGGTGAGCCGATCGGAAGACGGCTCAGGCGGCAGCGACCGGCCGTGGGCCTCGACTCGCACCTCCCCGATCCACTTGTCGTGCTGATACTCGTGGTTGATGACGGCCGTCAGCAGCGTGGCGGCGATGAGGCGCAACTGGTTCGGGGCCCCGACGGCACCGGAGTCGATGGCCCCGATCCGATACCGGAGCCGGTCGGCGACGGCGGACCGGTAGGTCAGGATCCGTTCGACCTCTGGGAGATCACCCCGCTGCCGTTCCGGAGTGGCCGAGTCCATCAGGCGATCGAGGTCGGGATCGATCTCGGGTTCGGCCGCCGTCAGGTTCCGCACCAGGTAGTGGGCCACCGCCGCCTGATGACCGAGATGCCAGCCGATGGCCGACGACTCGTGGTGGGGTCGCCAGGCGATCTCGTCCGGGCTCAGATCGTCGACCAGGTCGGAGGTGTAGCGCAGGGCCCGCTCGTACTCGGCGAGGAGCGGTTCCAGATCGGGCACGGTCATGATGGGGCTCCAGAGGTTGGTTCCGGTCGCTGCCGGTCAGGGGGCCGGCTCCCGGCCCAGGGTCAGGACCACGTCGATCGAGGCCCGGTGGATGCCGTCGTCGTCGCCCTGCTGGGTGATGACGGCCGTCAGGTCACCGTCGTCGGGGCCCGTGAGCGTCCCCACCGTGGCCAGCCGGTTCCAGTCCGGACCGGCCAGGTCGACGGTCGAGGAGGCGGGGTCGACCACCAGGTGCAGTGCGTCCATGTCGCCCTGAGGGGAGATGTCGACCAGCCGGTCTCGGCAGAAGAGGCAGAACCCGGACTCGTCCCGCAACCAGATTCGAACCCGGACCAATGAGGACCCGTCGTCGAGCGGGATCCGCCCCGACTGCCAGCTGCCGGGTCGGACGTCCCGCTGGTCGGCGATCTCGGGCAGGGCGACCTTGGTTCCGGCCACGGTCAGGTCGCCGAACAGGTCGGGGACGTCGCGGCCGCCGTAGGCGTCGTTGAGGATGGTGACCCGATCGACCCGGGCCGACACCGCGACCACCACCATGCCCCGGGGGGTGGCATCGCACTTGTCGGGGGTGCCGTCGCCGTCGGTGTCGATGTCGTCGGGCAACTCGATGCAGGGATCGTCGGTGTCGATGATTCCGTCGCCGTCCTGGTCGGGGAACTCGTCACAGGCGTCGCCGATGCCGTCGGCGTCGATGTCGGCCTGGTCGGGGTTGG
The DNA here is from genome assembly GCA_965263455.1 of Acidimicrobiales bacterium. GTDB lineage: Bacteria > Actinomycetota > Acidimicrobiia > Acidimicrobiales > SZUA-35 > CADEDH01. The sequence goes on along the minus strand of CBDHHN010000004.1, from coordinate 1,333,821 downwards.
CGTCGAGGCGACAGTTGTCGCTGTCGTCGGGCACGGCGTCGTTGTCGTTGTCGGCGTCGCAGAAGTCGCCCAGGCCGTCGCCGTCGACATCGGCCTGGTCCGGGTTCACCACGGCCGGGCAGTTGTCGCCCTCGTCGGGGGTTCCGTCCCGGTCCCGGTCGGCGACGGCGGTCTCTGCGCGGTCGGTCGACGAGCCGGACTGGCCGTCGCCCGACGATTCCCGCTCGGCATCGGTCCGGGCCGTCGGCGCCCGGGGCAGGTCCTCCACCCCGACGGCGGGTTCGTGGCCCAGACCCGTCTCGTCGCCGCCGCCCACTCTGAGGGCGAGGGCCAGGACGACGATGGCCACCACGGCCACCCCGGCCAGGGTCAACCATCGGACGGTCTCAGGCGCCAGTTCCGACCCGATCCTGGGCCGGAGCCCGATGTCGTCGCCGTGCTCGGGCCCCTCGCCGGGATGGTTGACCAGCGGTGGCCGGTCGTCGGACGGGGCGAGGGGATGCGGGCGCGCTGCTCCTGCGTCCGGCCCGCCGGCGGCCGGCTCCTGGTTCGGAGCGTCCACGTCCACGGCAAGTAGTTAAGTCCCCGAATCGGCGTTGCGGTAGGTCACCCCCGGCACGTGCCATGTGGCACACGGCCCGCAATGGGGTCCACCACCGCTCGCCGTCGTAGGTTGGACGGCGATGTCTCGACTCGGTGGAACGTTCGCCTCCCTGGAGCATCGCTCGTACCGTCGGCTCTGGTCGGGCTCGATGCTGGCCACGACGGCCTTCATGATGTCGTTCATGCTCGTGCCCAGCGTGGCGTTCGAGATCACGGGCTCGAACGCGTCGGCCGGCCTGGCCCAGATGGGCTCGGGGATCGGGATGCTGATCGTCTCGCCCATCGGGGGGGTGATCGCCGACCGGGTCCACAAGAAGCCGCTGGTCCTGCTGGGGCAGTGCCTGCCGGCCCTCGTCATCCTGGCGGTGGGCATCCTCATCGTCACCGACCGCATCACCGTGCCCCTCCTGACCCTCGGCACCCTCATCATGGGCCTCGGGTTCTCCTTCATGGGACCGGCCCGTCAGGCCTGGGTCGCGGAGCTGGTGCCCCGCTCCTCGCTGCCCAACGCCATCGCCCTCCAGCAGCTGGCGATGAACATCGCCCAGGTGGGGGCGCCGCTGTTCATCGCCGTCCTGGTCGGGAACGTGTTCGGCATCGGCGGGGCCTACCTCTTCATGGCCTCGTTGTTCGTGGTGGTGCTGCCCCTGACGCTGTCGTTGCCCAACACCCCGCCGTCGGCCAAGGAGCGCCGATCGCTCAGCAACGAGCTGGTGGCCGGGGTCGGGTACGTGTGGCGTGATCTCCGGCTCCGGACCCTGTGGCTCGGGTTCATCGGGATCGTGGTCTGCGGTTTCGCCTTCCAGACGCTGCTGCCCGGCCTGCTGGAACAGGAGTTGGGTCGGGAGTCGACCGAGATCGGCCCCGTGTTCCTGGTCCTCGCCGTGGCCGGTCTGGTGGTCAACCTCCAGCTGGCGGCCGTCGTCGGCACCCGTTGGGCCGGGGCCGCACTGGCCCTGATGGGGTTCATCATGGCCGTCGGGTTCGGGATGGTCTCGCTCGCCCCCAGCTACGGGGTCCTGCTCGGGGCGGCCGTGGTCGTCGGCGTCGGCCGATCCGGGTTCATGCTGGTCGACAACGCGCTGCTGATGTCGCACGCCGACACCGCCTACCACGGCCGGGTCATGTCCCTGGCCATGATGGCGTTCGGGAGCCAGTCACTGCTGGCTCCGGTCTGGGGGGCACTGGCCGACGCCATCGGCGTCCGTCAGACCATGGCCGTGGTCGGCGTGGCCGCCCTCGTCATCACCGCGATCGTCGGGTTGAGCTGGCTGGCCGCCCTTCGCCGACCGACCGCGGTCGCCGAAGGACAGCCGGCCGGCGTCCCCACCGCAGGCTCCTGAACCGTTTCCCGGCCCCGAGGTCGGGTCGAGATCGGGTCGAGATCGAGGCCGAGGTCGAGATCGAGGTCGGGTCGAGATCGAGGTGGGGCTCAGCCCAGGATGCGGGTTCCGTCGAGGTAGCCCGGCTCCAGGAGGCGGGTCCGGGGCGCGACCCGTCCCAACTCGGCAGCGATGGGTCCGGTGTCGGTGGCCACCGAGAAGCCGGGCAGCCAGTCGTCGTGATGACACAGCACGACGCTCTCGGGTCGGAGGAGGTCGACCTGGCGGCCGACGAACTGGGCCAGCGAGCCCTGGATCGGCTCGCCGTCGATGTTGCCCCGGCCGGCGGCGGCCAGGATGGCCACGTCGGGCCGTAGGTCCCGCAACACCCCCGACCAGTGACCCGATGTGTCCTGGAAGAAGACCCGCCCGTCGGGGAGCTCGAACAGGAAGACGAGGGCGCCACCGTCGCCCCGGGCCGAATGCACCGGCAACGACGCCGCCAGGTGGGTCGACGACTCCTGGGGGACACCCGTCGTCAGATACTGCATGAGCTGGGCCAACCGCTCCTGCTGTTCGTGCCAGGTCACCCCGAGATCACCGAGGCAGACCTCGTCGGCCTGGTCCATCTCCTGGTGCGACCACACGCACGAGTGCTGGCTGGGGTAGACCGAGACCCGCGCTCCGGCGCCGAGGTCGATGGTCTCGCCCCCGGCGACGCAGATCGTTCGATCGAGAGGCACCCCGGCCTGCTCCAGGACCCGGATCGACTCGTAGCTGGCGATGACGGTGGCATCGGTGTTGGCCACGATCCGCTCCGCCCCGTACAGATGGTCGAAGTGGGAGTGGCCGACGACGATCCAGTCGGCCTCGGTCACATCGTCGGCCCGGAGACCGGGGCCGGCTGCGCCCTCGGCCCGGTCGATGTAGGCGTCGAGGAAGATCGTGAGGTCGTCGGTGCGGAGCCGGAAGGTGGCGCAGCCGTACCAGTCGAGCGTCGTGGCCATGGTCGGGGAGCCTAGCGACGGCCCGCTCGGCCATCGAATGGCTCAGGTGCCGTGGTCGACGATGGCCCGGGCCACCAGCTTGGCGATCGCCTGGCCGCCCTCGACGCTGGGATGGATGTCGTCGTCGTAGAACTCGGGGGTCGAGGGCCCGGCGACGGTGGCGGCGTCGACGAACACCACGTCGTCCCGGGCGGCGGCGAAGGCCGCGTACCGCTGGTTCAGGGTCCCGAACGAGGCGCAGCCGGCCCACCACGACGTGGGATCGACGGCCGGGGCGTAGCCCTCCAGCAGCACCACCGCCCCGTCGGCGGTGGCCCGATCGATCAGGTCGACCATGGATCCGGCGTCCAGCTCGGCCGTCATCGACGAATCGGGCGACCGACAGTCATCGCCCACATCGTTGCCCCCGCCGGTGACGAGCACATGGGTCCAGTCACCGGTCGCGTACTGATCGGTGATGGTCGGTCTGCGCCCGCATCGGACCAGGCACGCACCACCCACCGCCCGATTCTCGACGGTGGCCGCCACCCCTTGACGGTTGAGGATCTCGGCCGTGAGGTCCGGGATCGATTCGTCGTCGTTCCAGGCCAGGATGGAGTCGCCCACGGCCAACAGCCGGACCTCGGCCCCGGTCGCCTCCCCGGCGTCGACCTCGGTGGTGCTGTCGCCGACCTCGTTCGGACGGTCGGGCTCCTCCAACCCGGTCGCCGACCGGCCGTCGCCGGTGCCGCAGGCCACCGCCATCACCGACAGGGCGAACAGGGCGGCGAGGAGGGTGACGGCGGGTCGGAGGGCGGGCATGGCGGAGATCGTAGGGGCGCGCGCCGGCGCCGGGTCCGATCGGGCCGCTCCCGGGCCTCCCGCCCCGCTCCCGTCCGGGTCCGTGGTTTGCCCGGTCGAGCAGTCGCCCCTACAACGGGGTGATGCATTCCCCGGTGTTGGAGGCGGTCCGAGCCATCGGGCCCGAGGTGTCGGCCCTGTCGGATGAGATCGAGGCCAACCGGACCCTGCCGGCCTCCGTGGTCGACCTGGTCCGGCCCACCGGGGCGTTCCGCATGTACACCCCGGCCGACCTGGGCGGCCCGGAGGTCCCGGCCTGGGTCAGCCTCGAGGTGTTGGAGGAGCTGGGCTACCACGACGGGGCCACGGGCTGGTGCGCCATGATCGGCTCCACCACGTCCCTGATGGCGTCGTACCTGCCCGATCCCCACGCCAAGGAGATCTTCGGCTCCCCCGATGCCATCGCCGGGGGATTCGCCATGCCCCGGGGCACGGCAACGCCGGTGGACGGGGGGCTCCGGGTGTCGGGGACGTGGCAGTGGGGCTCGGGTACCCGCCACTGCACCTGGGTCGGCGGTGGCGCATGGGTGGTGGACGGGGACGGCAACCGGGCGCCCCGGGAGGACGGTCTGATCGTGCCCTTCGTGTTCGTGCCCGCCGACGCCGTCGACCACGTCGACAATTGGCATGTCATGGGCCTCGAGGGCACCGGGTCGGGCGACTACACCATGACCGACGTCTTCGTGCCCGAGGGTCGGTGGGTGCAGATGGGCATCGACGCCCCCGTCCGCACCAACAACCTGTCGCGCTTCTCGTTCTACGGCCTCCTGGCCTCGGGGGTGGCGGCCGTCGCCCTCGGCGTCGGGCGCCGGTCCCTGACCGAGTTCCTGGACCTCGCCGCCACCAAGCGGCCCCAGGGCAGCCGCCGGACCCTGTCGGAACGGTCGGAGGTCCAGAGCGAGGTGGCCCGGTCCGAAGCCCGACTCGACGCCGCCCGGGCCCTGCTCCGCACCACCATCGACGAGGTGTGGGACATGGCCGAACGCGGGGAGACACCGACCGTGGCCCACAAGCGCCGGATCAGGCTGGCCGCCACCCACGCCACCCAGACGGCGGCCGAGGTCACCGAGGCCCTGTACAAGGCGGCGGGCGGCGCCGCCGTCTACCGCACCAGCCGCCTCCAGCGCTGCTTCCGCGATGCCCACGTGGCCACCCAGCACGCCATGGTGGCACCCCTCCAGTACCAGACCGCAGGTCGTCTCACCTTCGGCCTCGACACCGACACGACAACCCTCTGACCGACGGCACCCCTCGCCGGGACCGCCGGCCTCAGGCCGGTGCGGCCCGGGGCCGGGGGAGGGCGAGGGGCCGGGCCCGGAGGCCTCAGGCCACGGCGACCTCGGACCGGGCGGACACGGCCGGAATCGGCTCGGTCGGTGCCTCACCGTCGAGCCGGGTCCAGAGGCCGACCAGGGCTCGGGCCTCGGCCCGGAGCCGAGGGTCGGCCCGGCGGGCCGTCCGGGGCGGACCGAAGGCCCGTCCCCGCAGCACGTCGAACAACACCGGCAGGCCCAGGTGGCCGTGGGTGGTGTCGAGCAGGTGGACCAGGGCCGCGGCCCCGTCCGGGGTGACGGCCTGGGACTCCGGCCACCGCAGGAACAGCTTGATCACCAGCGGGGCGCCGTCGACCGACAGGTGGAGTTCGGGATTGACCCGGACCTGGAGGCCCTCGGCCAGCCACAGGGCCGGCTTCGGCGAGCCCAGCCAGGCGACCGACCGGCCGCCGAGCAGCGCCCGGTACTCGGCCACGGCCCGGGCGTAGTGCCAACGCCGTTCGACCGGAGCCAACTCGACGGCGGCGTCGAGCGCCCCGCCGTCGGGTCCGGCCCGGAACCGGTGGTGGGCCACGATCTGGGTGCGGAGGAGTGCCCAGTAGTCGAGGGCGTTGGAGTACCGGCCGAGCTCGCGTCGGGTGACGGCGACCGCCACCTCCTTGTCATCGGCATCGTCGGCGATGACGAACGAGGCGAAACGGCTGAATGAAATCGCTTCGCCGGGACCGGATCCCGGTCGCCCGGGAACGGACCGGGATCCGAGGGGATGGAGGGAGGGGGCGGCGATGTGGACCGGCATGGTGAACTCCTCGTTTCGGGTGACCACGGGCCTCTGGGAGCGACGCTCCGTCGTGGTCGTCTCTGTTCCTTGTCACCACCATTGTCCCTGGAGGGTGTGACAGTGGGCGCCGCCCCGGCGCCGGTCACCACACCCGGAAGAACAGGTTCCAGACCACCACCGTCAGCCAGTGGATCAGGACAGGGGCCCACAGTGACCCCGACCGGAGGTAGGCGTAGCCGGCGACGTACCCCAGGACGGCAACGATGACCAGCATCCGAGGATCGAGGAAGATGTCGTTGCCGGTCACGCCCAGCAATGGCGGGATCGGGTGGACGGCCACGAACACGGCGGTGGCCGCGGTGACGGCACCGAAGCGGACGAGCGGGCCGCCCGAGAGCAGCGATCGGGGTAGCAGCACGCCCCGGTACAGGAACTCCTCGGCCAGGCTGGGGACCACCAGGACCACCGGGGGGACGACGATGACCATCCACCACTCGGGCCATCGGGGGCTGAGCAGCCCGGCCGGGAGCCCGATGGCAAGGGCCGTGAGGACGAGCAGCGGCACCAGGGACCAGGTGGCGCGCGGGGCACCCCGGATCGGGGCTCGCAGACCGGCCACCGGGTTGCGGACGATGTAGTCGAGCGCTCCGCCCAGCCAGGACGGGGCCCGGTCGGGGGTGGGGTCCGTGATGCCCACGATCGCGGTTCGGGTGGGCCCGGGCGGATCGACGCCCGGGCCCGGGGATCAGGCCCCCCGGGCGGCCGCCACCTCGGCCGCCACGGCAGCGGCGTCGGCATGGCCCAGGAATCGCTCGGGGATGTCGAACCGGAAGATGCGGGCCGCGTTCAGACCCAGGATCTTGGCCCGCTCGGTGTCGGTCAGGTCGCCCATGGTCCGCTCGATGGCCTGGGCCGAGTACGGCCACGAGCCCTCGTGATGGGGGAAGTCGTTCGCCCACAGGAAGTTGTCGACCAGGTCGTGCTCCCGGGCCAGGTCGAGACCGGCCCGGTCCTCCTGGAAGCTGGCGAAGCCCTGACGCCGGAAGTAGAAGCTGGGCAGCTCCTCCAGTTTGGGCCGGACCCACATGTGGTGCTTGAGGTAGGCCTCGTCCATGGCCTCCAGCATCCACGGCACCCAGCCGATCCCGGCCTCGATGGTGCCGAAGCGGAGGGTGGGATGGCGCTCGGCCACGCCCGAGGCGCAGATGTTGGCCAGCGGCTCCATGGCCGGCGACAGCGAGTGGACGGCGTAGTTGATGACGGCCCCGCCCTGGCTGCGGGATGTCCGGGGGTCACGCCCGGTGGAGATGTGGAACGTCACCGGCAGGTCGACGTCGGTGATGCACTCCCAGAGAGGCTCCATCTCCTTCAGGTTGTAGTTGAGATGGTCGACGTCGGGCGGTCCGAACACCGGCTTGACCGGAAGGGCCAGACCCTTGAACCCGAGGGCGGCGCAGCGTTGGATCTCCTCGATGGCCAGATCGAGGGCGGCGGGGGCGATGCAGGCCATCGGGGCCAGGCGGTCGTTGAAGGCCTCGTAGTCCTCCCACGCCCAGTCGTTGTAGGCCCGGCACATGCGATGGCTGAACTCGGCGTCGGGGGTGGCCCAGATGGTCAGCCCCTTGTTGGGGAACAGGATCTCGGCGTCGCAGCCGTCGAGGGCCAGGTCGCGGACCCGGGCGTCGGGGCTCTTGCCCGACTGGTGGCGCAGCCTCTCGTGGCCCTCCAACGGATTGACCCAGTTGAGCTTGGCCGCCCGGAACCCCTCGGTCTTCTGGAACTGCTCGGGCGACTCCTTCTTCTCGGTCTTGGCCAGCACCAGGCCCGGGAGCCGGTGGTGGAACTCCTCGGGGATCCGGGCCGACAGGAAGTCGTTGGGTTCCTGGACGTGGCCGTCGGCCGAGCACAGGAAGTACTTGTCGTCGGCATCGGGACGGGCCGACCGGGTCCATCCGTCGTTGCCGGGCGTCTCCAACCGCCACTCGTTGTTGACGTCGGGAGCGGGAATCACATCGGTCACGGGTCGATCCTCCGGGCTCGGGCCGACAGTTGTGACCGCCGACACATGCTTCGACTTCCTAACCTTACGCCCACCGGTCCGAAGGCGTCCACGCCGTCGTGGCCCTCGACGGTCGGTGACGGGCCACCACCGGGTCCCGGTCGGGATCGACGGCGACGCTACCGTGGGGCCGATGCGGTCCCGGACCCTGGCCCTCGTTCTCACGTCGTGCGTCGTCGTCGCCTGCACCGGCGAGGAGGCCGTCCCCCTCGACGAGCTCCCGGGCCAGGCTCCCCCCGCCTCCCACTTCCTGGAGCCGACCGAGGAGATGGAGCACTTGGCCACCCAACAGTGCCTCGACGACCCCGAACTGGCCCAGGGCTACATCGAAGCCGTGGACCCGGCCGACTCGGACCGGGTTCTGGTGTCGATCACCATCGACTGCGACGACGTGCGCTGACCGGCGCCCCGACCGGCGGGCTCAGATCGCAAGCCTCGACCGGATCGCTCCGATCGGGTGCCTCAGATCGGGAGTGAGGTCTGGAGCCCGATCCAGGCGGCCACGATGCCGCTCGAGGTGGTGGCCCACACGTAGAGAAGCGCCTGGAGGCCCTGACGGTCCCGGGCCATCTCCGCCGCCTCGTTGGCCACCGTCGACCACGTCGAGAGGGCTCCCAGGGCCCCGATCCCGAGCAGGGTCCGGGCATCGTCGCCGGCCGCGGCCAGCAGGCCCAGCGCGAACGACGCGGCCAGGTTGGTCACGAGGGTCCCGTAGGGGAACGTGCCGTTGAACCACCGACTGAGGACGTGGCGGACGGCGGCCCCGACGGCGGCCAGGGCCATGAAGGCCGGAATCACCAGGAGCAGGCTCACGGTCGGCTGCCGATGCGGTAGCCGATGCCGGCCGTCAACACCGCCAGGATCGGGGTGGCCAGGCCGAATCCGAGGGCGGGGAGGGGAGCGCCCGAGTCGAGCAGTTCGGCCACCTGCAGGGCGAAGGCGGAGAAGCTGGTCAGCGCGCCACAGAACCCGGTTCCGAGCAGCAGGAACTGGTTGTGGGTGAGGCGCTGGCCTCCGGTCCGGGTCAGTCGGAGGCCCACGAACAGACCGAGGAGCAGGCTTCCGACCACGTTGATGGCCAGCGTCGTCTCCTCCCGCCAGGTGATGCCGGTGGCGCTGAGGATCCCCCAGCGGACGAGGGCGCCGAGCACGCCACCGGCGGCGACGTAGCGGAGGGCGGCGAGCTGACTCATGCGTCCCCAGTCTGCCCTGTCCCGGGGCTCGCCGGTCTCACCTCGCTAGTCTCGCCTCGTGAATGATGTGAAGTTGGACGAAGAGCTGGCCGCCACCCGGGACGGTCTGACCCAGTTGCGTCGACGGTGGCGGCCGTCGGGCGACGGGTCGCCCCGGTCGGCGGTCGCCCTCGTCCACGGCATCGGCGAGCACTCCGGGCGCTACGACCACGTCGGCCGGTACCTGGCGGCGCGGGGTCACGACGTGTTGGCCTTCGACAACCGTGGTCACGGCCAGAGCGGGGGCCGCCGGGGCCACGTCGATCGATTCGAGCAGTACCTGGACGACATCGACGACGTCCTGGCCGAACGCCGGGAGCTGGGTCTGCCGGTGGTGCTGTTCGGCCACTCCCTGGGCGGGCTGATGGCCTCGAGCTACGCCGTCTCGACCCGACCGGCCCCCGACCTGCTGGTGCTCAGCTCACCGTCGCTGGCCGTCGTCGCCCCCCGATGGCAGCGGGCCCTGGCCCCGATCCTGTCCCGGCTGGCGCCCCGACTGTTCGTGCCGTCGAGCTTCGATCCCGCCATCCTGGCCGACGACGCCGAGGTCCAACGGGCCTACAAGGAGGACCCGCTACGGGTGGGCGGGGCCACGGCCCGGCTCGGCGATGAGACGTTCCGGACCATGGAGGCCACCACGGCCGCCGTCGAGCGGATCACCACGCCGACCTACGTCCTGCACGGCAGCGCCGACGAGCTCGTCCCGGCCTCGGCCTCGGCCCCGTTGCGGGACCTGCCGTCGGTGACCTATCGCCTGTGGCCCGGGCTCCGGCACGAGTGCCTCAACGAACCCAGCCACCTGGAGGTCCTGGGCGAGCTGAGCCACTGGCTCGACGGCCGACTGGGCCCCGACACCGACCCGGCTCAGTAGCGTCGTCGGTCCGGGGGGTACACGTCGGCCCGACCCCGATCGTGACCCTCCTCATCGGCCGACCACACCTCGGTCGGGGCGTCGGGGTCCAGGAGGCTCCAGGTGCCGTGGTCGTCGGCCGGTCGCGTCGCCGCCGAGGGAGGTGCCTCGCCGACCGGGGCCGGTCCCGGCTCGTGGGGGATCGGCGTCGGCTCGGGCTGCTGCGCACCCCAGGCCGACGTCGTGGCCTCCGACGACAGCGTCGTCGGCGCATCGTGGAGGCCTGACCCCGGCGTCGGGTACGGGGTCGGGTCCGGCCGGTAGGGCTCGGACTGGACCACGCCGGCGGGGAAGACCATGGTCGGATCGGGAGTCGCCGGGACACCGGCTCCCGGGTACCAGCCCGGGTCCGGCACCGGATCGATCTGGGCCGGGCCGGGGCGGTAGCCGGGGTCGGGCGCCGGGTTCGGATACCCCGGGTTCGGGTGGGCCGGAGCGGGGTGGCGGTAGCCGGGGTCGGGCGCCGGGTTCGGGTAGGCCGCAGCGGCGTGGGTGGCGCCTGCCCTCGACGGCGGGGTCAGGCCTTCGAGCACGGGACGGGGTTGATGGAGGGCTCCGGGCGCGGTCCGGCTCCCGTCGACCATGGCCGCCGGGCGGCGGCGGGCCATCGCCGGCCACACGAAGCTGAGCGCCAGCAGCGCCACCCCGGCCCCGGCCATGTACAGGGCGGGGCGGATCATGGCCCCGACGAACACGTCGACCACGGCCGAGGCGATCGACATCGACGACGGCGCCAGCCGGCCCACCAACTCGGGCAGCCCGAACGCCACCAGCAGCCAGAAGGCGGAGTTGGCGAAGGCCCAGTACGACACCCGACGGAGCGCCTTGGGTCGGCGGGGGGTGATGATCAGGGCCGAGACCACACCGACGGCGGCCACGACGGCCCCCAGCAGCGTGTAGCGCAGGATCGAGTTGCGGAGCGTGCCGAGGAAGGACAGCCCTCCGGTCGGGAGGTCGACGGCCAGCTCGGGGGCCGGTGGCAACACCGTCTCCAACTCGGGGGCGATCTCCACCGCCTTCTCCCGGCCCACCTGTCCGAGGGCCGATGCATCGAGCTGGACCGGCTCGTCGACACCGTTGAGGGCATTCTGGTGGGCTCGGACGAACCCGTCCCGGATCACGGTCTCGACCCGGGGGTCGTCGAGAGCCTCGTCGGCGGCCACCTCGATGGTGGCGCGGGTGATCGGTACCGAAGGCGGGATCTGGGCCTCGACGGCGTCGCTCAACCGGTCGACGATGACGCCCCGGACCACGGTGTTGTCGAGCAGGTTGTCGGCCACCGCCTCGGACCGGCCGGGGTCGAGCGCGGTTCGGGTCAGGATGAAGCCGGCCCAACTGCCCGACGCCACCAGCAGGGAGAGGGCCAACAGCAATGAAGCGAATACTCGGCGCATGAAGCCCTCCCGTGCTCGCCGACCCGAATCTGCCATCGGCAGCAGGGGCTCGCGATCGAGTATACGGACCGACCGGAGGCGGGTGCCGTCGGGCCCAGCGGCCGCGGCGAGCGCCGTGGCCCGACCCGGGCGTCGGTCGCCGGGGCCATTGTCGTCGGCTCGCCGGCCGCCGATAGCGTTGCCGCCGTGTCGGGACCCGAAGCACTGCTCATCTTCCTGGGAGGCCTGGCCGCCGGTGTGATCAACGCCATGGCCGGCGGTGGTTCGCTGCTCACCGTGCCCTTGTTGTCCCTGGCCGGTCTCGAGGGGCGCCTGGCCAACGGGACCAACCGGGTGGCGGTGCTGGTCCAGAACGCCTCGTCGGCCTGGGGTTACGCCCGACGGGGCGCCGGCGACCGGGCCCGGACCCTGCCCGTGCTTGCCCCGGCGGCGGCGGGGGCCCTGATCGGCTCGATCGTCACCTCCCAGATCCCCGACGAGCTGTTCGAGCGGATCTTCGGGTTGCTCATGCTGCCCCTGCTCGTCCTGTCGCTCCGTTCCGGAGGCTCGGGGGCCGAGGAGCGCGATCCGTGGCCCCGGTGGCTCACCTACCTGGCCTTCTTCGGGCTCGGCCTCTACGGCGGGGCGGTGCAGGCCGGGATCGGGCTCCTGCTCCTCCTCGTGCTGTCGAGGGCGGGCTTCGACCTCGTCACCGCCAACGCCATCAAGACGCTGGTGATCCTCGTCATCACCCTGATCGCCGTACCCGTGTTCGTGGCCAACGGACAGGTTCGCTGGCTCCAGGCCGGGGTCCTGTCGCTTGGGACCGGGATCGGCGGCTACGCCGGAGCCAACCTGGCCGTCGACGGAGGTGAGCGCCTGATCCGCCCGGTGCTGGTGGTGGTCGTGCTGGTCCTGGCCAGCCGCATGCTCGGGCTGTGGGATCTGCTGGGGTGACTACAGGGCCCAGAAGGGGTGCGTCGAGGCGTCCGACGGCGTGGTCAGGATCTCCGGGCCGTCGTCGGTGATGAGGATGGTGTGCTCGAATTGGGCCGTGCGGCCCCCGTCGGCCGTCACCGCCGTCCATCCGTCGTTCCAGAGGCGGGCCCGCCACGAGCCGGTGGTGATCATGGGCTCGATGGTGAAGGTCATCCCCGGCTCGATCACGTCGGTCAGACGCGGATGGTAGTAGTGGCAGATCTGCAGGTCGGTGTGGAACTGCTCGCCGATCCCGTGGCCGACGAAGTCTCGCACCACCCCGAACCCCTTGCCCTCGGCGTGGCTCTCGATGGCCTGCCCGATGGCGTTCAGCGGGTTGCCGGGCCGGGCCGCCTCGATCCCCTTCATCAGCGAGTCACGGGTCACGACCACCAGGCGCCGTGACAGCTCGTCGACCTCGCCGACGAAGAAGGTGGCGTTGGTGTCGCCGTGGACACCCTCCTTGTAGAGGGTGACGTCGATGTTGACGATGTCGCCGTCGACGAGCGGTCGGTCGTCGGGGATCCCGTGACAGATGACCTCGTTGACCGAGGTGCACACCGACTTGGGGAACGGCTTGGCCCCGCCACTGCCCGGATACTCCAACGGGCTGGGGTAGGCCCCGCGCTCGATGGCGGCATTGTGGCAGGCGATGTCGATCTCCTCGGTCGTCACCCCGGGGCGACACAGTTCGCCCAGCATGGCCAGGGTGTCGGCCGCCTCCCGGCCGGTACGACGCATGCGCTCGATGACGTCGGGCGACTTGACCCGGGGCTCGTCCCACCGGTCGACGATGCCTCCGTCGGCCCAACTCGGCTTGGTGATGGTGTCGGGGACGGGACGCAGGGGCGAGATCCGACCAGGCTGGATCGGCTCGGTGGCGTTCTTGTGGCAGCGCTTGTACTTCTTGCCGCTACCACACCAGCACGCATCGTTGGCCTTGGGTAGTACTCGCATCCGACCAAGTCTACGGCCCCAGGGTCCACGGGCTCACCCCCGGGCCGGATGGCCGACTGCGGTAAAGGCGACCGCCGGGCCTGCCGATGCCCGACATCGAGATCGAGAGGAGGCCATCCGCCACGGACCGGATCGGTGGAGGAACTGCCAGGTGTTGGAACGAGAGGTACCATTTCTTCACATGGCGCCGTCGCTGTCGGGGCGAATCCTCATAGCGCGGCCGGAGGTGCACGACCCCAACTTCGACGCCACCTTGACGCTGATCCTGGAGCACAGCGACGAGGGGGCGCTGGGGGTGGTGCTCAACCGGCCGTCCGAATTGTCGATGGCCGACGCCTTCCCCGAATGGGAGGAGCTGGCCGCTTCCCCCGGCGTCGTGTTCGCCGGGGGCCCGGTCGACCGCGACGCCCTGATCGCCCTGGGCCGCTCGGACGAGGGCGATGGCGCCCTGGTGCTGGGGGCCCATTCGGTCGACCTCGACGCCCAGCCCGCCCTGGTGGCGGCCGAGGGCGTCAACGGCGTGCGGGTCTTCGCCGGTTACGCCGGCTGGGCCTCGGGCCAACTCGAGGGCGAGATCGCCAACCACAGCTGGTGGGTGGTCGACGCTTCGATCGACGATCTGTTCACCGACGATCCGGCCCGGCTGTGGCCGACCGTGCTCCAGCGCCAGGGGGGCGACCTGGCCTGGCTCGCCCACTACCCCCTCGACCCGAGCCTCAACTAGCGCCGGTCGCCCCGGGGTGGTGTGGCCCCGGCCACCGGGCAGGGGAGCGTCGGCTAGAGCTCGGCGTTGCGGAGCTTCTCGAAGCCGGGCTTGATCAGCTCGTTGATGATGGCCAGCCGCTGCTCGAAGGGCCAGAAGGCGCTCTTCATGGCGTTGATGGTCAGCCACTGCATGTCGTCGAGGTCGTACCCGAACGCATCGCGCAGCTTGATGAACTCGTCCGACAGCTTGACGTCGCTCATCAGCCGGTTGTCGGTGTTCACCGTCACCCGGAACCGGAGTCGCTTCAGCAGACCGATGGGATGGGCCTCGATCGAGGGGGCGGCCCCGGTGTTGACGTTCGAGGTGGGGCACATCTCCAGGGGAACCCGGCGGTCCCGGACATAGGAGGCCAGGCGCCCCAGCCGGGCCTTGCCGTCGTCGTCCATCTCGATGTCGTCGACGATGCGGACCCCGTGGCCCAGGCGTTCGGCCCCGCAGTAGTTGAGGGCCTCGGCGATCGACGGCAGGCCGAACGCCTCGCCGGCGTGGATGGTGATGTGGAAGCTCTCCCGCATGCACAGCTGGAAGGCGTCGAGGTGCCGGCTCGGTGGGTGGCCCGCCTCGGCCCCGGCGATGTCGAAACCGACCACGCCCTCATCCCGATGGCGGAGGGCCAGTTCGGCGATCTCGTACGACCGGGCCGCCGTCCGCATCGCCGTGCACAGGGTGCCCACGCTGAGGTTGGTGCCGGCGCTGCCCCGACGGAAGCCCTCGAGCACGGCCTCGACCACCTCGTCGAGCGTCAGACCCTCCCCGGTGTGGAGTTCTGGGGCGAACCGGACCTCGGCGTAGACCACCCCGTCGGCGGCCAGATCCTCGGCCGCCTCGGCCGCGGCCCGCTCCAGGCCGTCCTTGGACTGGGTCACGGCGACGGTATGGGCGAAGGTCTCGAGGTACAGCTCCAGGTTGCGGCGATCGGCGCCCCGGGTGAACCAGCGGCCGAGTTCGTCGGGGTCGGTGGTGGGCAGGTTGCCGTACCCCTGCTCGGCGGCCAGTTCGATCACGGTCGACGGGCGCATGCCCCCGTCGAGGTGATCGTGGAGCAGCACCTTCGGGGCGGCGAGGATGGCGGCATCGGTGGCGACGGGCATACCCCAGGCTATCCCCGGCCGGCGAACCCCAGGGGCAGTGGGCCGGCCCGGCCAACTAGGTTGGGGCCGGTATGAGCGTTTCTGTGATCGGTCTCGACGCCGACGACACCCTCTGGCATTCGGAGAGTCACTTCGCCGTGACCGAGGACCGGTTCCGTGAGCTGCTGGCCCCCTGGGTCGACCCCGATGACGTGTCGGGTCGCCTGCTCGATCGGGAGAGGGCCAACCTGCGGATCTTCGGCTACGGGGCCAAGGGGTTCACCCTGTCGATGATCGAGACGGCGCTCGAGGTCAGCGACGGGGAGGTGTCGGGCGAGGCCGTCCAACAGCTGATCGACTGGGGCAAGGAACTGCTCCAGCATCCGGTCGAGCTGCTCGACCGGGTCGAGGAGACGCTCGACCTTCTCCGGGGGCGCTACCGCCTGGCCCTGATCACCAAGGGCGACCTGTTCCACCAGGAGTCGAAGGTCGCCGAATCCGGGCTGGCCGACTACTTCGAACGGATCGAGATCCTGAGCGAGAAGTCGGGGGCCACCTACCGGCGAGTGCTCACAGACCTCGGGGTGCACCCGACCGAGTTCGTCATGGTCGGCAACTCGGTCCGCTCCGACATCCTCCCCGTGGTCGAGATCGGGGCTCGGGCCGTCCACGTGCCCTACGGCATCACGTGGGGACACGAGGTGGTGGACGAGGCCGACACCGGCTGCCGCTGGGCGTCGATCGAGCGCTTCGACGAGCTGCCGACCCTCCTCGACGGACTCGACTGACCGGCCGGCATTCCTGGCCCGCGGGCGAGCGGTCAGGAATGGCGGGCGACGGCCCGGGCCAGTTTCCCCGGGTCGTAGTTGCGAGCCCACTGCGATCCGGGCCGGGCCAGACGGATGGCACCGACCAGGGCCACGACGAGGCTGACCACCACCCCCACGATGAGCACCAGGAAACCCAGGATCAGGGCCCACAACAAGACGCCGAGGTCCTCGTAGCCCGAGCCGGGGCCGTTCTCGTTCACGGCGAAGAACACGATGGCGGTCACCACCGCCACCACAGCCGCTGCGATCGGGCCCAGCAGCCCGACCAGGCCGAGGCCGAGCTTGCCCTTGAACAGACACACGACGGCCGGGCCCAGCCAGGCCGCCCCGGCCATGACCACGACCAGCAGTCCCAGCAGCGTCCCCTCGTCCACAGGTCGGTTCTAGCAGTCCGCCGCCGTACCGGTCAGGGTGGGGGAGGTGCCAGGTGGCGGTCGACGATGGCGGCCAGGGGCCAGACCCCGGCCGAGTCGTTGGCGATCAGGCAGTAGCGCAGGCCCGAGGGGTCGGCCCCCGAACGCAGCGACACGCCGGCGTCCATGCCCTCCAGCTGGACCGTCAACCGGTTGGGGCCGATCCAGAACCCGAGCCCGTAGAACCGGTCGTCCTCGGCCGGCCGGGCCGCCGTCGTCATCCGCTCGACCAGTGCCGGGTCGACGATCCGTCCCCCCAGCAGTGCGTCCCAGAACCGGAGCATGTCGTGGGCCGTGGTGTAGGCCCCGCCGTCGCCGGTGCCGATCACGGGCAGGTGAAACACGTTGGTGCGCCCGTCCCGGAGGTAGCCGAGGGCGGTGTCGGCGGGGAGGCGGTCGGAGCGGAGGAAGTCGGTGGCGGTCAGACCCGCCGGCTCGAACACCCGCCGTCGGACCTCGTCGTGGTAGGAGCGGCCGGCGGCCCGCTCGACGGCGAGTGCCAGCATGATGTAGCCGCTGTTGTTGTAGGCGAACCGGGTCCCCGGCCGGTCCGTCTGGGGATACCGGTTCAGGATCGGGACGTAGTCCTCCGGCCCCTCCAACCGATGGACGGGGACATCGAGCACATGGTCGTCGATGTCGCCCAGTTCGTCCTCGTCCAGATAGTCGCCCACGCCCGAGGTATGACCGAGCAGGTGCTCGATGGTCACCTCGGGGTCGACGCCGGGCAGGTCGTCATCGACCAGGGCCACCAGCGGCGTGTCGAACCCGATGATCCCGTCCTGGATCAACGAGACCGCGGTCAGGGCCGTGAACCCCTTGGTCCCGCTGGCGGTGGCCAGGCGGGTGGTCATGGTCATCGGGCGGGCCTGGGCCCGGTCGGCCAGGCCCAGGGCCCGGTCCAGTACCGGCCGCCCGTCCTGGTGGACCAGGATGACGCCCGAGTACCCCTGCCGATCGGCCGCTTCGGCCAACTCGGCGGCGAGATCCGCTGCTGGGCCGTCGCTCATGGCTCAGCCGATCCGTTCGATGACCACCGGCGGAGGCGGGCCGGGATCGGGGCCGATGGCGACGGCGTCGGCCAGCATCGACTCGGCCACGGCCAGGCGGCCGTCATCGTTGCCGTGGATCAGCAGGACAGGTTGGCCCGCCTCCACCGCCTCGCCCTCCTTGGCCAGGCACTCGATCCCCACGGCGGGATCGATCTCGTCCTCCTTGCGGGCCCGCCCCGCCCCCAACCGGACCGCGGCCAGGCCGACGGTGAGGGCGTCGAGCCGGACCACGTGGCCGGCCGTCGGGGCCCGAACGGCCCGGTGGATCCGGGCCCGGGCCCTCTCGGCCCCCAGGTCGCCACCCTGATAGGCCACCATCCGCTCGAAGACCCCATGGGCCCGGCCGGAGGCCAGGACGGCGGCCGGATCGGCGTCCAGCCCGGCCAGGGCCACCATTTCCCGGGCCAGGGCCAGGGTGACCTCGACCACATCGGCCGGTCCGTGACCACGGAGCACGTCGACCGACTCGTCGACCTCGAGGGTGTTGCCCACGGCCCGCCCCAGCGGCTGGTCCATCCGGGTCAGCACCGCCACCGTGGCCACGCCGGCCGTGGCCCCGATGCCGACCATGGTCTCGGCCAGGCGGCGGGCGTCGTCCAACTCGGTCATGAACGCCCCCCGCCCCACCTTGACGTCGAGCACCAGGGCCTTGGTGCCGGAGGCGATCTTCTTGGACATGATCGACGAGGCGATCAGGGGGATGGAGGCCACGGTGCCGGTCACGTCCCGCAGGGCGTAGAGCTTGGCGTCGGCCGGGGCCAGGTCGGCCGAAGCCGAGGTGATGACGGCCCCGATCTCCTCCATGGCCGTCCGGACCTGCTCACCCGACAAGGGGGCCCGCCAGCCGGGGATGGCCGCCATCTTGTCGATGGTGCCGCCGCTGTGGCCCAGGCCGGGGCCCGCCACCTGGGGCATGGCGGCTCCGCAGGCGGCCATCAGCGGACAGAGGATGAGCGACACCTTGTCGCCCACCCCGCCGGTCGAGTGCTTGTCGACGGTGGGCCTGGTCAGGCCCGACAGCTCGACCCGGCTCCCGCTGTCGATCATGGCCTGGGTCCAGGCCGCCAGCTCGGGGCCGTCGAGGCCCTGGAAGTAGACGGCCATGGCCAGGGCCGCGGCCTGCTCGTCGGCCACCTCACCCCGGGTGTAGGCGTCGATGAACCAGGCGATGGCCTCGTCGGGCAGTCGGTGCCCGTCGCGCTTGGCCAGGATGACCGACGTGGCGTCCCAGGTGGCCATGATGCTCCCTCTCGTTGCTGTCAATGGATGATGCGACTGGATGATGCGACTGGTCGCCGTGGTCTGTCCCCGGTCGGCGTCAACCCTCGGCCAGGCGCTCGGGGCCGAACCCGCCGGGCAGCAGCTCGCTGATCGGTCGAGGCGTACCGTCACCGTCGACCAGGCAGTCGGGCCCGCCGTGTTCGAGCAGTATCTGGCGGCACCGGCCGCACGGGGCGCAGGGGGCGCCCGATCCCGACACCACGACCACCGCCACCAGCCGACCGCCACCGGTCCGGTGCAGGTCGGAGGCCAGGGAGCACTCGGCACACAGGCTCAGGCCGTACGACACGTTCTCGACGTTGCAGCCGGTCACGACCCGGCCGTCGTCGACCAGCCCGGCCGCCCCGACCCGGAACTTGGAGTAGGGGGCGTAGGCCTGGTCGCTGGCGATCTGGGCCCGTTCCCGCAGGTCGTCCCAGTCGATGTCGAAGGCGGGCTCGGGGTGTCGCCCCTCGACGGGCCCGCCACCAGGGGCGACGGGGGCGCCGTCGGCCACGTCAGCGGGTCCCGTAGATGCGGTCGCCGGCGTCGCCCAGGCCGGGGACGATGTAGGCCTTCTCGTTGAGCCGCTCGTCGAGGGCGGCCAGGAAGATGTCGACGTTCGGGTGAGCCTGCTGGACGGCGGCCACCCCCTCGGGGCAGCCGATGATCGACAGCAGCTTGACCGGGCCGCAGCCGACCTCGCCCAGGATGTCGAGGGCGTGGACCACGCTCCCCCCGGTGGCCAGCATCGGGTCGACCAGCAGGACCTCCCGCCGCTCGATCTCGGGCGGGAGCCGCCGGTAGTACTCGACCGGCTGGTGGGTCTCGGGGTCGCGGTACAGGCCCAGATGGCCGACCGCGGCGTGGGGGATGAGGGTCAGGATCGACTCGATCATCACCAGCCCGGCCCGCATGATGCCGACCACGGCCGGCGGGGGGCCGACCAGGCGGGGGGAGGTCGTGGTCTGGATCGGGGTGGTGACCTCGATCGGCTCCACCTGGAGGTGACGCAACGCCTCGTAGGCGGTGAGCAGGGTGATCTCGTGGCACAGGGCCCGGAACGGCCCCGACTCGGTGCTGACGTCGCGCAGCAGGGTCACCTTGTGCTGGACCAGGGGGTGGTCGACCACCGAGACCGTGCCGTTGCCGGTCATGGTCATGGTCGGCGCCCCTGGAGTGCGGCCTCGGCCCGGCGGGCCAGGTCGCGGGCCTGCTCCATGTCGTCGGCCAGGGCCGTCACGTGGCCCAGCTTCCGCCCGGGTCGGGGGCGTTTGCCGTACAGATGCACATGGGCTCCTTCCACCGCCAGAGCCTCCGGCAGGTGCTGGGCCGGGTCGACGCCGTCGATACCGCCGATCACGTTGATGGTGACGGCGGCCGGGGCGTTGGCCCAGGTCGGTCCGAGGGGCAGGTCGAGGACGGCCCGGACATGGTTCTCGAACTGCGAGGTCGGTGAGCCCTCGATGGTGACGTGACCGGCGTTGTGGGGGCGGGCCGCCAGCTCGTTGACCACCAGGCCGTCGGTGGTGACGAACAGCTCGACGGCCAGCACCCCGACGGCGTCGAACTCGTCGGCCAGTCGGGCCGCCAGGTCGCGGGCCTCGGCCGCCAACCGCGGTCCGATGGCGGCCGGGGTCCGGATCTCCCGGTACTCGCCGTCGACGTGGGACGCCTCGGCCACCGGATAGGCCCGGGTGTTGCCGCCGGGGCGGCGGGCCACCAGCACCACCAGTTCCTTGATGATGGCCTGGAAGCTCTCGACCATCAGCTCGCGGTGGCCGTGCTCGGCCAGGACCCGGAGGGCCTCGGTCCGGTTCTCCACGATCCACACCCCGCGCTGGCCCGGGCGACCGGCCCGGACCGACTTGACCACCAGCGGGTACCCGGCCCCGGTGGCGAAGTCGAACAGATCGTCGGGCCCGCGGATCTCGGCGAAGGTCGGCAGGTTGTAGTTGCGGCTGGCCAGGATGCGACGCTGGTGGAGCTTGTCGAAGGCGGCCCGGATGGTGCGGGTCCCGGGCCGGACGGTGACACCGCTGGCCTCCAACCCCTGGAGCAGGCCCAGGTCGAGCCGCTCGTGCTCGAAGGTGAGCACCTCGCACGAGTCGGCGAAGGCGGCGAGGGTGTCGGGATGGCCGAAGGTGGCCTCGGGGGCGGCCTGGGCCGCCGAGTCGTCGAGATGCTCGGCCATGAGGCGCGGGGTGATCCCCAGCTTCAGGGCGGCCTGGTGGGTCATGCGGGCGATCTGTCCCGCCCCCACGATGCCCAATCGGTAGGGCGCCGGGATCTCGTTGGCCACGGCCCAACGTTAGCGGCCGGGGCCGGCGTCCGGGGGCAGTGTCGGCGCCGCCGTCGACGGTGGCCGGAACCCGCCCGGTGGGCGGCCCGACGGGGGTTGGGGTCACCGGCTCCGAGGCCGGGGGCGACTACCGTCGAGGGGCGACATGGCCTCTTCCGAGCTCCCGGTGTCGGCGCGGGATCGACGCCGACTGCTGGTCGCCCTCGGTTTCGGCGCGGCCAACGTCGCGGTGGGCGGCGCCCTCGGGGTCACCGTGGCCACCGGTGCGTCGGGTCCGACCGACGGGGCCGAGCAGGTGGCCGGTCCCGCCACCGTCGCCCCGCCCGCCCTGCCCGGGGCCCGGCCCCAACCCGGCACCGGCCACCGCTACCAGCGGGTGGTGGCCAACGGTCGGGTCATCGACCCCGACTCCGGGTTCGATGCCGTGGCCCACGTCGGTATCGACGACGGCGTGATCACCGCGATCAGCCTCGACCCGCTGACCGGTCAGGACGTCATCGATGCCACCGGCTGGGTGGTGGCGCCGGGGTTCATCGACCTGCTCAGCTACGAGCCGAACCCCTTCGGGATCTGGTACAAGCTGGCCGACGGGGTGACGACCAACCTGGCCATGCACGGCGTCAGCAACTACGCCCCGGCCTTCTTCGAGCGCTACGAGGGCACCAGCCCCATCCACTACGGCGGCGCCTTCCACCAGCACTTCATGCGCTCGACCGAGCTCGGGGTGGGGGTGGAGGACGTCCTCGACCCGTTCCAGCTCGGGGCCTTCGACGCCCTGGCCCGGGAGTCCCTCCGGCACGGGTTCGCCGGGATCTCGTTCTCCCCCGAGTACTCGCCCGGGACCTCGACCGACGAACTGTTGCGGCTGGCCGCCACCGCGGCCGAACTCGACCAGGTGGCCTTCTTCCACGTTCGCTACAGCGACCCCGACCCGCCCGGCAGCAGCGACGAGGCGGTGGACGAGGTGCTGGACGTGGCCCGCCGCACCGGCGCCTCGGTCCACATCGAGCACCTGACCTCCACCGGTGGCACGTTCCGCATGGCCGACGTGCTCGACCGGCTCGACGCCGCCCGGTCCGACGGGGTCGACGTGACCGCCTGCCTCTACCCCTACGACTTCTGGGGAACCTTCCTGGCCAGCTCCCGGTTCGCCGTCGGCTGGCAGGAGCGGTACCGCATCACCTACGAGAACCTCCAGGTGGCGGGGACGACGGAACGGCTGACCGAGGCCACCTTCGACCGGGCCGCGGCCGAGAACAAACTGGTGGCCGCCCTGGGGTCGATCCCCGAGGACGAGGTCCGTCTGGCCCTGCAGCGGCCGTGGACCATGATCGGCAGCGACGCCATCCTGCAGCAGGAGCTCAACAACCACCCCCGGGCGGCCGGCACCTTCGCCCGGACCCTGGGCCGCTATGTCCGGGAACTGGAGGTCCTCGATCTCACCTCGGCCCTGGCCAAGATGACCATCCTCCCGGCCCGACGGCTCGAGACCATGATCCCGGCCCTGGCCACCAAGGGACGGCTCCAGCGGGGCGCCGATGCCGACCTCGTCGTCTTCGACCCTTCGACGGTGGCCGATCGGGCAACCGTCGAGGCCCCGAACCAGACCTCGATCGGGATCCACTGGGTCCTGGTCGACGGCGAGCCGGCACTGGCCCAGGGCCTCGCCGTCCGCAGCTTCCGGGGCGGTCGGGCCCTCCGGGGGGCGGCCTGGGTCGGGTCCCCGGTCGGGCCGTCACGGGTCGGTGGCGGCGGTTCCTGACCGGGGCCGCCCTCAGGCTGCGGGCCGCAGGGCCTCACCCTCCAGCGTCACCCGGTGCATCAGTCGTCGGTGGCCGTGGTAGTCGTTCAGGGCATAGTGCTGGACCGCCCGGTTGTCCCACAGCGCCACGGCGCCCGGCGTCCACCGGAACCGGTAGGTGAACTCGGGCCGACCGGCGTGGGCGTAGAGCTGCTCCAGCAACGGGCGTGACTCCTCGTCGGACCAGCCGACGAAGCGGAGGGTGAAGCCACCGTTCACGTAGAGGCAGGGACGGCCCGAGAGCGGGTGCTCGATGACGACCGGGTGCACGGCGTCCTGCACCGCGGCCTTGGCGTTGCCGAACCGGCCCTGCAGGTCGCTACCGGCCTCGGACTGCATCCGGGCCGCCGCCGCCCCGAACACGTGGCGGCTGGAGTGCTCGGCCTCGAGGGTCCGCAGGGTGGCCTTCATCCCGTCGGACAGGGCGTCATAGGCCGCGGCCATGCCGGCGAACAGGGTGTCGCCGCCGACCGGCGGCACCTCGACGGCGTACAGCATCGAGCCCAGGGCCGGGACCTGATCGTAGGAGTGGTCGGTGTGCCAGCCGCCGCCGATGTTCAGCACCTGGTCCGGTTCCTTGCGGACCTCGGCCACGCGGGGATGGCCGTCGACGGGGGTGAAGAACCGGTTGACGTTGATGGGAGCCCAACGTTCGGCGAAGGCCTCGTGTTGGTCGGGGGTCAGGTGCTGGTCCCGCAGGAAGATCACGCCGTGGCGGGCGAAGGCCCGGCGCAGCTCGGCCAGTTGCTCGTCGTCGACCCCGGCGGCGATGTCGACGCCGTCGATCTCGGCTCCGACGGCGGCGCTGCAGGGCGTCACCGTGATGGTTCGGTAGTGGTCCCGATCGTCGTTCATCACGCCTCCCCGGTGGTGTGATCCGATGGGCCCGACACTATGACCACTGGGCCCGTCGGGCCAGCTCGGCCCCACGCCCGGGCGCCCCCGGGCTCAGCGGGCCAGGGCCTGGAGGCGGTCGGCGTAGTGCTCGCACGGCCGACCCTCGACGGCCAGCCCGTCGATGAAGGCCTGGGCCAGGTTGCGGGTGAACCCCAGGTGGGTGTCCAGCTCGGCGGCCGAGATCCGGGCTGTCAGGCCCTTCGAGGCCATGCAGTGCTCGAGCCCGTGCAGCAGGAACTCGGCCACGTCGTCGTCGATGGTGCCCGTCCAGCGGAAGGTCCCGCCGCCGGCGGCGTCGGCCGACCAGCGGTCGATCAGCGAGCTCCAGGCGCCCAGGAAGTCTTCGCAGACCACGCCGTCGAGATCGCACGGGTCGGTCCTGAGCTCGGCGACCATCCGCCGGGCGAAGCGCGTCCAGGCCGTGGCCTCGGAGGCGTTCACCGGTCCCAACTCCAGAAGCATCGGACGGAGCGTACCAGCGGGGTCGCCGTGGTCGCCGCCACCGGATTCCCGGCGCCGGTGGCCGGGCCGGACGAGGTGCCGGTTGGCTAGGGCGACGGGTCCACGGCCAAGACGTCGTCGACCACGGCCAGGAGGAGGTCGACGAGGGGGGCCTGGCCCTTGTGGAGCCGACTCCGGGCCTCGTCCAGGTCGAACCAGCCGGCCCGGTCGACCTCGGGGAAGTGTTCGAGGCGGCCCGAGCGGGGCGGCCACTCCATCTCGAAGGTGTTGCTGACCACGGCCGACGGTTCCAGGTCGCCGGCGGCCACGAAACAGTGGAGGCGTTTCGACGACGAACCCAGCCGGAGTTCGTCCAGGGCCACCAGGGGGCCGTCGGGCGCCGGGTGCCCGGTCTCCTCGGTGAACTCCCGGCGGGCCGTGGCCTCGACCACCGATGGGTCCGGGGCCCCGTCGGGCCCGGTCTCGTCGATCTCGCCTTTCGGGATCGACCAGGCGTGCTCGTCCTTGTTCCGCCAGAACGGACCGCCGGGATGGACCAGGAGGACCTCGGGGCCCGATCCGCCGCTGCGGACCAGGGCGATTCCGGCGCTCCTGGTCGGGGGTCTGCCCGCCATCGCCGTCAGCCCAGCTCGATCCGGTACTGGGGCCGGTCGAGCCGGGAGAGCACGGCGTTGAGGACCCGGGCGTCGTCGTCGAAGCCGAGGACGTCGTTCAGGTCGCCCGAGGCGTCCTCGGCCAGCAGGAAGTACTCGACCGCCCCCCGGACCAGGGCCCGCTCATGGTCGCCGAAGGCGTCGGCCTCGGCCAGCACGGCGGTGAGGGAGGTGCCGATGGCCTCGGCCATCTCGACGTCGGTGTTGGCCTCGCCCGAGGTCCGGATGTGGTCGAGGTGCAACTCGACGACGTCGGGCAGCTGGGTCAGCTCCTCGATCGAGGTCGGGAGGCAGAGCCGCCGGAAGACCTGCTGCTCCTCGGGGTTGAGCAGAGCCTCGAGGTCGATGAGGGGTTCGTCGTCGCGCACCTCCCGAGTATGGACGACGGGCGCCGGCCGGGGCCACGGCGATGATCGCCGGACTCTGCCCTCGACTACGCTCGCGCCATCGACGGGACCGGGTCGGTGGGGCGGCCGCCGGGGGGAAGCCGATGCGCTGGTCGAAGCCGAAGCCGAAGCCGAAGCCACGGCAGGTGAACCTGATGCTGGAGGTGTTCCTGGCCGTGTCGCTGGCCACCGGGGTCGCCTCATGGATGGTCGGTCTCGACCAGGCCCGGGCCCTGACCCTGGTCCACGCACTGTCGGGACTGGCGCTGGTGGCCCTGACCCCGCTCAAGGTCCGGGGATCGGTCCGGACCGGGTTCCGCCGGGGTCGGGCCACGCGCTGGCTGTCGACCGGTTTCGGGGTGGTGGTCCTGGCCACGGTGGTGCTGGGCGTGCTGCACGCCACCGGGTTGTGGTTCGGGGTCGGGTACTGGACGGCGCTGTGGACCCACCTGCTGTTGGGATTCGCCGCCGCGCCGCTGCTGGTGTGGCACGTGGCGAGCCGACCCGTCCGCCCATCGGTGACCGACCTCGACCGACGGGCCCTGCTCACCACGGGCGGGGTCGTCGCCCTGGCCGGTGGCGCGGTCCTGGTCCAGGAGGTCGGGGTCCGAGCCTCCGGGCTGGCCGGGGCCCGCCGGGCCGGCACGGGCTCGCACGAGCTGGCCTCGTTCGACCCCGACCGCATGCCGGTGGTGTCGTGGATCGACGACCGGATCCCCGACCTCGATCCGGGGGCCTGGCCCCTCCGGGTCCAGGGCCGACCGGTCGAGGTGGGTGACCTGGCGGCCCGGAGCCGGCCCCTCGACGCCGTGCTCGACTGCACCGGTGGGTGGCGCTCGGAGCAGCGCTGGGACGTGGTGACCGTGGCCGACCTGGTCGACGCGACCGAGGGCCGCAGCGTCAGGGTCACCTCGGCCACCGGATACTCGCGACTGTTCTCCCGGGCCGCGGCCGATCGGATCCACCTGGCCACCGGGTACGGGGGGCGGCCGTTGCGCCGGGGCCACGGCGCGCCGCTCCGGCTGGTGGCGCCCGGGCGGCGGGGGCCGTGGTGGGTCAAGTGGGTGGTCGAGATCGAGGTCGTCGACCGCCCGGCCTGGTTCCAGCTGCCGTTCCCGACCACCTGAGGGCCGGTCAGTAGACGACCTGGACCCGCTTGCCGGTGGGGTCGACGACGCCGCCCCCGAGCCGGTGCTCGGAGCCGCCGACGACGTGGAGGGCGGTGACGACGAGGGCGGCGGCGTCGAGCAGGTCCTCGGTGGGGAGGCCGGGATCGGCCACCAGCGGGGCCAGACCCGGACCCAGGGCCCCCGTCAACAGATCGAGGCGCCGTCGGCGGCCGACGGCCGTCCGTTTGGGGTCGAGCGGGTGCCCGCCGTTGAGCCGGGCCAGGGCCAGTTCGGGGTGGGCCTCGACCACCCGCTCGTCGTCGGGGCCGAGCACCTGGTCGAGCCGGGCGATGGCGGGGACCAGGTTGAACGACTGGCGGGACAGCGCCCGGCCCGAGGCCCGACGGCTCCGCTCGCAGGCGTCGGCGTAGTCGGCGGCGTCCAGCACGGCCCGGACCGGGGCCGGGAAGACGGTGGAGCGGCGCGGGCCGAGCAGCACCCGGGCCGCCCGGTCGGCGGGGCGGGGACGGTCGGTGAGCAGCCCGATGGGCATGTCGATGGCGATGACGGCCACGGCGCCGGCCCGGGCTTCGGTCACGAGGGGGGCGGGGTCGTCGACGAGGCGGGCCGACAGGGTGCGGTCGGGGTCGGCCCGCACCGTCATCCACCGGCCCCGGCAGCCGTCCATGCCGACCACGACGGCCCCCCGGGTCCGAGCGGGTTCGGGCACCGCCAGCGGCTCCCACGAGCCCGGGTCGGCCGGGTCGGCCGGGTCGGCTGATCGAGCCCTCCGTCCGGCCGCCCGATCGGTCACAGGCGGAACCGGGGGACCCCGTCCGCGACCTCCAGGGTGCCGGGCAGGCCCAGCAGGTCGAGGGGGTCGATGTCGATCCCGTCCACCAGCAGGTCGATGACCTCGCCCCGGGCCAGGCCGGTGCTCACGGCAAGGCTGAGCAGGCACTGCTCTCCGCCCCGTTCGGCGACGTCGACCACCATGACGTCGTACAGCCCGTCGGGCACGGCCGGTCGTTCGCTCATCGATCGCAGGCCGCCAGCCCGCGGGGGTCGGGCTCGTGTTCGGGTGTCACACCCCGATCCTAGGCTCGCTCCATGACCATCGAGCCGACACGCGACCGTCCGACGATGCCCGAGGGCTATGGCCTACCCGACAGCGATGACGGCCTGCTGGCCTGGTCGACGATCGAGGCCCGCCTGATCGAGGCCCGCCACTACTGGTTGGCCACCGTCCGGCCCGACGGTCGTCCCCACGTGGTTCCCCGGTGGGGGGTGTGGATCGACGGCGCCCTCCACTACGACGGTTCGCCCGAGACCGTCCACGCCCGCAACGCCGAGGCCAATCCGGCCTGCACCCTGACCCTGGGCGACGGGGCCGACGCCATCACCATCGACGGTCGCTCGGCCGCCTCCGAGCCCGTGGCCGGGGTTCTGGGTGATCGGTTGGCCGCCGCCATCGGGGCCAAGTACGGGGCGGATGGCTACCGCCCCGAACCCGACGCCTGGTCGGGCCCCGACGCCGGAGGTCTGCGCCTCTTCACCCCGACCAAGGCCCTGGCCTGGTTCGACTTCCCCAACGACCTGACCCGCTTCCGGTTCGCCTGAACGGACACCTCGACGTCGCCTGTGCCTGTGCCTGTGCCTGCGGCTGTGCCCTCCGGCTTGGGCTCGGTCGGGGTGGGCCCCTCGCCGTCCTAGAGGTCGTCGATCAGTTTGAAGACCTCGGCCTGGGCCACGCCGGCGGCCCGTCCGGCCTCCGCCGCCTTGGCCCGGACCCGTTCCCGGAATCGGGTCAGATCGGGATCGTCGTCGGCCGCCATGGTCGAGCGGAACTGGCTGTGATGGGCCAACAGGGCCTCGATCTTGGTGTCGACGTGCGCCCCCACGTCCTCCAGGTGGTCGGGCTCATCGGCCTCCCACAGCAGCAGGCGGTCGGGCCGATGGGGGGTGAGGCCGTCGGGCCCCAGCTGATCGGGGAAGAACTTGGGATCGCGGGCCGCCACCAGGCCTTCGGTCACCAGGAGTCCGGCGTGTCGGTGGTCGGGGTGGAGGCGGTACCGCTTCCACGGATCGTGCCCCAGCAGCACGTCGGGTCGCACCTGGCGGATGACCCGGGCCACCTCGGCCCGAGTGGCCAGGTCCGAGGTCAACTCGCCGTCGACCCGGTCCAGGAACCGCACCGAGCCGGTGGCCCCCAGGCGGCGGGCGGCCTCGGCCTGTTCCCGGCGGCGGGTGGCCACCAGTTCGGCCTCGTCGGCCTCGGGGTCCCAGGTGCCCTTCGATCCGTCGGTGCAGACCAGGACGTGCACCTCGCACCCGGCGGCCGCCCACTTGGCCAGGGTGGCCCCGCAGCCGAAGTCGACGTCGTCGGGATGGGCCCCGACGGCGAGGGCCCGGCGGGGAGGGGTGAGGTTGGCGGTCACCACGGTCAGGGCGACCGGGCCCGGTGTCAGTGGATTCTGCGGGGTGTTCATACCGAATCGAGGAGGGCCGAGGCCTCGTCCAGGAACACGGCGAGGTCCTCGGCCACGTCGACGTCCCAGCCCAGGAGCTGATCGTGGACGAGGCGCACGTCGAGGTCGCGGCGTTCGGCCTCGGCCCAGTGCCGCTCGGCCGAGCCGGGCCCGTAGCCGAGGGTGAACTCGGCCGCGGTGGGCACCACCAGGACGTTGGTGCCCTCCTGGCGCCGGTCCGGCACCACGGTCACCCCGTCGAACTCGCCGACCCAGGCCAGCGATCGGGCCAGAGGGAGATCGCCGTGGGCCACGATGACCCGATCGTGGCCCAGCCGTCCGAGGAAGTCGATGGCGGCGCCGATGGCCTCGTTGAGCCCGGAACGGCCAAGCCAGAGGACCCGGGCGCCGTGGTCCATGGCCCAGCGGGCGATGGCGTGGTCGTGGCACACGACCCATACCGGGTGGGGCCGGGCCGCCGCCAACACCCCTTCGGCCATGGCCCGGGCCAGGCTCTGGCGCTGTTCGGGGGAGAGCGTGCCGGCCAGGCGGCCTTTGGCCACCTCGAAGGATTTGACCGGGACCACGACGGCCGGCCCCGACTGCGCGCCCCATGCGACCGTCACGACGCTCCAGCCTAGGAGGCCGGGGCCCCGGGCGGCATGACGGTTTGGCCACAGCCCTGTGGCGGTGGGGGGTTGGGGCCGGCGCTAGGGTCGGACGATGCCGGATCTGCGGGTACTCGTCGTCGGAGGAGGGTCCTGGGGGACCACGGTGGCTCACCTGGCCGCCCACAACGGCCCGGCCACCATCTGGGCCCGGGACGAGGCCACGGTGGCCTCCGTCAACGACCGTCACCGCAACGACCGCTACCTTCCCGATCTGGCCCTCCACCCTGGCCTGCGGGCCACCGGTGATCTGGAGGCGGCGGTGGCCGACACCGACGTCCTCGTCATGGGCGTGCCGACCGGGGCGTTTCGGGCCACCTGTGAGATCATCGCCCCCCACCTCCGGCCCTGGGTGCCGGTGGTGAGCCTGGCCAAGGGATTCGAACCCGATACCCGGCTGCGGATGACCCAGATCGCCGAGGAGTTGCTGCCGGGTAGGCCGGTCGGGGTCCTGACCGGGCCCAACCTGGCCAAGGAGATCATGGCCGGGCGCCCGGCGGCCGCCGTCATCGCCATGGGCGAGCACCACATCGCCGAAGCCCTCCAGGCCGTGTTCAGCACGCCCACGTTCCGGGTCTTCACCCACCACGACGTGGTCGGCTGTGAACTGGGAGGCGCCCTCAAGAACGTGTACGCCATCGCCGCCGGTGCGGTCGAGGGTCGG
Organism: Acidimicrobiales bacterium; assembly: GCA_965263455.1. Taxonomy (GTDB): domain Bacteria; phylum Actinomycetota; class Acidimicrobiia; order Acidimicrobiales; family SZUA-35; genus CADEDH01. Next base: position 1,303,684 of record CBDHHN010000004.1, on the reverse strand, counting down.
GAACTGGGCGACAACGCCCGGTCGGCCATCATCACCCGGGGCCTGGCCGAACTGATCGAGTTGGGCACGGCCATGGGCGGGGAGGCCCTCACCCTGGCCGGGCTGGCCGGGATGGGCGACCTCCTGGCCACCTGCGTCAGCCCCCAGAGTCGCAACTCGACCGTGGGTAGGGCACTCGGGGCCGGACGCACCATCGACGACATCCTGGCCGACATGGACCAGGTGGCCGAAGGGGTCAAGGCGGCGCGGGTGGTGCGAGAGTTGGCCCAGGCCCACGAGGTGAAGATGCCGATCGCGGCCCAGGTCTACGCCGTGTGCTGGGAGGGCCAGACCCCCGACTTCGCCCAGGAGTCGCTGCTCCGCGGTCGACTGGGTCACGAATGACCGCCCCCGCTCCGTCCACGGCCCTCGGGCCGCGCTGTCGGGAGCGTGGCCAGCTCCCGTCCTGGACCCTCGTCGGTTCCCTGGACGGCGACCGACCGGCCCGGGTCGACGGCGCCGGTCTGATAACCCCGCACGGGGCGCCGTGGTCGATCGACTGGTGGATCGGGGCCGACGACCGCTGGTACCTGCCGGCCCGGGAGGCCACGGTCCGCCAGCATCGGCAGGGTCCGGGGCCGGTGTTGACCACCAGCATGCGGATCCCGTCGGGCGATGCCCACCATCGGGTCCACGGGGCCGTGGTCGGGGGGCGGGACGTGACCGTCATCGAGGTCGAGAACGACTCGCCCGTCCCGGTCGCCCTGGCCCTGGCCCTGCGGCCCTACACCGTCGACGACGAGGTCGGTCCGGCGTCGCTCGACCTGAGGTTGACCCCACCCCTGGTCCTGGTCGACGGGGCCCCGGCCCTCGGCCTGCCCCGGGCCCCGAACGAGGCCGCCGCCTCGACCCACGAGGACCTGGTCGCCACCGTCACCTCGGGCGGCGAGCTGGTCTGGGACACCGGCGGCCACGATCGTCGAGCGGCTCCGGGGGCCGGACCGGCCAATGCCGTGGTGCTCTATCCACTGCCCCATCGGACCACGCTCCGGTTCGTGATCCCGGCATCGCCGGTACGGGGGTTCGAGGGACCGGCGGTCACGGTGCCGGCCGTGGCCGGATCCGCGGCAGGATCCGGCGGCGCGTCGACCGCAGCCGTGCCGGCCGTCGACGACGTCCCCGATCACGAGGCCGTGGCCCGTGGATGGCGGGCCGTGGTCGAGGGCCGTGTCCGCTACGAACTGCCCGACGACGGACTGGGTCTGCTGCTGGGCGCGGCCCGAGCCCGACTGGTGTCGGGATCGGACCGCGAACGCCGGATGGCCGTGGGTGCCGTGGCCTCCTCGGCCGGGCCCGTGCTCGAGGCCCTGGCCCGGGCCGGGCACCGCGACGAGGTGGGGCCGATGGTGGCGGCGGCGGCCCAGGCCTTCCCCCGACGCCTGTCGGCCGGCCCCCGGGCCGGTGCCGACCTGGTGGCCGCCCTGGCCCCCGCCCTGGTCACCCTGGAGGCCGAGCCGGGCCCGGAACTGCTGGAGACCGCGGCCCAGTTGACCCATCTGGTCGAGAAGGCGGTCGGTCGCCGGAGGGCCGCCTCCGATCCCCTGGTGGCCCGGGCCCGGCGAGGACTGGCCGACCTGGCCGGGCTCGCCGGCGACGAGGCCGGCCGCCGCCACCTGCTTCGGGCCCTCGACCCGGCACCCACCGCCGACCCCGGTCGGGCGGCCGACCTGGCTGCCGCCGCCTCCGAGGCCCGGTCGTGGGGCACCGACGACATCGAGCCGGCGGCCCGCTACGTCCTGGCCGTGCTCGATCTGTTGGTCGACGATCGGGGAGAGGATCTCGTCCTGTTGCCCCACCATCCGACGGCGTGGCGGGGTGGAGGCGTCGAGGTCCATCGGACCCCGACCGTCCACGGCCCGCTCTCCTACGGCATCCGTTGGCACGGGCCTCGGCCGGCCCTGCTGTGGGATCTGGAGCGCCCGGCGGGGGCGGCCCCGGTCCGCCTGGTGTGCCCCGGTCTCGATCCCGACTGGTCCAGTGACGAGGCCCGAGGCGAAACCCTCCTGGCCGGTTCGACCGACGGTCTCGCCGCCGTGCCCGGTCCCGGGGATGGTTTCCGGTGATGGCCGCCCAGGGATAGGTTCGGTTGCCATGGCGTCGGCCACCGTGCCCAAACTCCGCAAGGCCCTCAAGACCAAGGCCCCCGGCCTCGCCACCGAGCGGGAGCTGTGGGAGGCCGGCCACGAGGTGGTGGTCGGCGTCGACGAGGTCGGGCGGGGGGCCTGGGCCGGTCCATTGACCATCGGGGCCGCCGTCGTGCCCCGGGACCGGCGGATCTACAAGCTGCGCGATTCCAAGCAGCTGACCGAGGCCGAGCGCGAAGCGCTGTTCGAGCGCATCGCCGACTGGTGCCGAGCCTGGTCGGTCGGTCACGTGAGCCACGACGAGTGCGACGAGCTCGGGATGTCGGCGGCCCAGAAGCTGGCCGCCCGCCGGGCCATCGAGGGGCTGGGCCTGCGCGTCGACGCCGTCGTCCTCGACGGCAAGTGGGATTTCGTCGGCCACCCCGTGACCCGGAAGCTGGTCCGGGGCGACGCCACCTGTCTGTCCATCGCCGCCGCCTCCATCCTGGCCAAGGTCACCCGCGATCGCCTTATGCGGGCCGAGGCCGACTCCTACCCGGGCTTCGACTTCGCCCTCAACAAGGGCTACCCCTGTCCCCGGCACAAGACGGCACTCCAGGGCTACGGACCCACCGCCATCCATCGCCGCTCATGGGTGTTCATGGAGGCGGTTCCCTGGACCGGGATCAAGCGGAAGCCCCCGGCGGGACAGATCCAGCTCTTCTGAGGCCGGTCCGGCGGCTTCCGGAGGACGGCGGCACCGTCGAGGCCTCGCTTGCCGGGTGACAATAGTTACGAAAGATTTTCCGTCGTCATGCGTTCTCAACATTTAGTTGGGTGACTATGCTCATGCCGGTTGGGGCTGATTGGTGGATGAGCGACATGCGATCATCAACGCGCCGTGCAGGCGAGAATGACGGGCCCGCTGTGGCCGACGATCACGACGCAGACGACGTCGGGTCGATCCGACCGTCGGCGGCACCCGCCGTCGGCGGGGTTACCCGTTCGGTGTTGTTCGAGGCCGATGGCCCGGCGGCCGACCGAGCCGACCGCCCGGGCGGCGTCGACCGGCGAGCGGTTCCTGCGCCCCGGCCGGAGCCCACGATGCGGCTGGACCGGATCGATGCCCTCATCGCCGCCCACGTCGCCCCGGTCGGCCACGACGACAAGATCGGCCGAGACACGCCTGCCGGCACCTCCGCCTCCACCCCCTCCGGGTCGTCCAGCGGCACCTCCGGTGCCCGTGGGGTCGGGCCCGGCCCGGACCCGGCGACCGGGCTCACCGGCCCCAGCGTGGCCGGTGAGCGGGGACGACGAGGCACGTTCGTGGCCCTGGCCTTCGCCCTCGCCATCGGTGGCGTGGCCGCGGTCGAGATCGTGCGCAGCCCGGCCGAGGTCGTGAACGTGGCTTCGGGCGCCGGGACCCGATCGCTGTCGGCCCCGAGCACGGTGCCCGCCCCGGGCGCCATCGACGATCGGGTGCGGGCCACCCTGCAGCCCTCGACCACGGCCGCCCGGCCCGAGGGCCCGGCCCGCCAGGACCGGGAGGGCCGGCTCGACCGGTTGGCGACGTCGTCGACCACTGAACCGCCGACCACCACGACCACGGCCCCCCCGAGCACCACCACGACCGTCGCATCGACCACCGAGCCCTCGCCGTCGACCACGGCATCGTCCAGTACGACGTCGTCCTCCGACCCCTCGTCGACCACGGTCCCGAGCACGACGGTGCCGCCGTCGAGCACGACCTCCTCATCGGTCTCGTCGTCGACGACGTCGCCCACGAGTTCGTCGACCACCACCTCGACGACCGCCCCGACCACCACCACAACGGCACCTCCGAGCACCACTGCGGCCGGCTGACCGGCGGCGGGATCGGGTCGAACGGGCGGACGGGATCAGACCGGAGCGGGGTCGGCGTCGTAGCTGTCGGCGTCGGCCTCCCAGCCCCGGATCTGACCCGAGAGTGCAGCGGCGATCGCCTGAAGGCCCTCGGGTCCGGTGCCGGTTCCGGCGGCCAGGCAAAGACCTTGGAGGCAGGCCAGGATCAGGGTCACCCGTTGCTCGCGGATCGCCTCGCCGCCCCCCAGGCGGGCCACGTGGGGTCGGACCCCGGTGGCGATGAGTTCGCGGAGTCCGTGGGCGAGGTCGTCGGAATCGTCGGCTCGCATGCTGTGGCCGAGCAGGAGACAGCCGGGGTGGTGGGGGTCGGAGTTCCAGGTGGCCATGGCGGTGATGAAGTCGTGCAGAGCCCGGGGGTCGTCGACGGCCAGGTGGGCCAGGACCTGTTCGGTGAAGCGGGTCTTGTAGCGGTCCAACGTCTGGTTGAACAGGTGCTCTTTGGAGCCGAAGGTGTTGTACAGGCTCGACTGGCTGATGCCGACGGCGTTCTCCAGCGATCGGGTGGTGACGGCCTGGTAGCCCTGCCGCCAGAACATCTCCATCGACTGGTCGAGCACCTGATCGGTGTCGAAGGAACGGGGGCGTCCGCGGCGGCCGGAGCCGGTAGCTGCTGCCATGGGTTCGGTGACCTCTCGTAACCGGTGGGCCGCCCAGTTGTCAGAAGTAGATGGATTCTACCCCCCAGCGTCCGTGTTCGAGAACGAGGAGACGGGCTGTTCCGTCATCGGTGACCACCTGCAACCGGGCCCGACGGCGGTGGGTGATCGGATCCCACCATCGCTGGTCGGCGGGCCAGGGGCCGGCCCAGGCCTCGACGGCCCGGACCCGTTTGCCGGTCCCGATCCGCAGTAGGGCCGGTGGGCCCGTGATCTCGCCCCGGGCGTCGACTCCGACCGGCCGACCCTGATCATCGAGCAACTCGACCGGAACCGGGTCGAGGTGGGTGCGGGCCGGATAGGGGGGCGGGACGTGGCCGGGCCAGGGCTCCTCGACCCACCCCACGGCCGTGGCCGGCCGATCCTCCCCCAGGTCGACGGCGGCGGCCGGAACCAGCCGGATCCGCTCGGCCGGCGCCAACCCGCCCTGGACCTCGGGTACCGACACCGCCTCGGGCCCCAGCATGCTCTGGAGCCGGGCCACCACCCGGGTCACGTCGTCGGCCCGCTCGTTGCGCCCACCCCAGAATCCCAACTGGCGGCCCGAGGCCGGCACCACCTCGTCCGGGATCAGGGTCAGGCGCACGATGCCGCCGCCCGGTCCGTCCGCCCCCTGCCGGAGCCAGGCGTCGAGCTGCCACCGGGTCCGTTCGGCCATGGCCGACGCCGACAGCGCCCCCTCGTGACGCCACAGGCGGAGCTGTACGTGGCCCCGTTCGCTCTCGACCTCGACCGCCACCCGGATACAGGCCAGCCCGTCGGCCCCCAGGGCGTCGTGCAGTTCGTCGGCCAGCATCTTGGCCACGAAGGCGCAGCTCTCGACCCGCTCGGCCGGAGGGTCGAACTGCCAGGTGACGGCCAGGTCGGGGGCGGGGCGGCGCAGGTCGGGGGGATACTCGTCCTCGCCCCGGGCCAGCCGGTGGGCCAGTTGCCCGACGCGGCCGAAGCGGCCGATCACGTCGCCCGGGTCGAGGGTGGCGAAGGCGCCCAGGGTCCGCAGCCCGAGGCGTCGCAGCACCTGGGCCAGGGAACCCGATCGGTCGAGGGGCAGATCGAGGGTCTCGACGGGCAGGTCGGCCAGGAATCCGGCACTCCCTCCCGGGTCGACCACCAGAGGTCCGTTCCGGGCCCGGGTCGATCGGGCCGCCAACCGGGCGGCGAAGAGGCCGTCGGCCATCCCGACCCGGACCGTCCCCCGCCGGGCCAGGGCCGGTTCCACCCGGGCGACGACCTCGTCGGCCAGGGCCCGATCGCCGCCGAAGAACCGCGACGGACCCCGGGTGGGGAATCCGGCCAGACCCGGCCCGGTGACCTCGATCCGGGGGGTCAGTTCCTCCAGTGTCGCCACCACCGGTTCGAACAGCCTGACCTCCCGATCGAGGTCGCGTTCGAGGACCGCCACTTCCGGGCACCGGCCTTGAGCCTCCCGCCGCCGTTGGCCCACCGCCACCCCCTCCCGGCGGGCCGCCGGGGAGGTCGCCACCACCCGATTGGCGGTGACGACCAGGGCCGGCTCGTCGAGGGGGATCCCCCAGGCGATGACGGGCCAGTCCGGGCACCAGACCACCGTCATGCGGACCCCGGCCATCAGGCCACCGACCGGACCCCGGCCCGGGCCGCCCCGGGCGAGAGCGGCTGGTCGATCTCGTGGGTGAGGGCGGCTTCGTCGATGACCTCGTCGGTGACCTCGTCGGTGATCTCGTCGATGATCTCGTCGGTCACGCCTCCGTCGGGCCCGGGGGCCAACACGGTGACCCGACGGGGCCGGGTGAAGGCCCGACGGCCCGACGAGGTGACGGTCAACCGGCGGTGTCGAAGGTGGCCGTGGCCCCGGCCCAGGCCCGACCACTGCTCATCGGAGGTGGTGAGGACGAGGTCGGGGGGCAGCGGCCAGTGGTCGCCGCCGTCGAGCAGGAGCAGCCCGGCCTCCCGCTCCCGGCACCGGGCCACCAGCCGACGGGCGTCCCGATGCCCCACCGGGCGGTGGGGGGCCAGGGCCACCAGGTCGACGGCCTCCACCAGCGACGCCACCACCGGAGCCAACCGGTCGGGCGGTTGCGATTCGACCAGGAGGAGCCGGTCGAGCCGGATCCCGTACTGGGTCGCGGCCAGCATCCCCAGCTCCTCGACCCCCACCACGGCCAACCAGCCGCCCTCGCCCAGGGCGGCCCCGGCCAGGGCCAGGGCGATGGACCAGCCCCCGGACCCCCGGACCCCGACCACCTCGCCCCGGGGCAGGCCACCGGAGGGAAAAAGAGGCAGCAGCGGCCGGGGGACGGGGCGGGTGCGGTCCCGGGCCAGGGTTACCGGGGCCACCCGCTCCCGTAGGGCGTCGAGCCGGTCCGCGGCCCGACCCTCGCCCCGGTGCAGGGTCCGATCTTCGCCCTCCCGGGTTTGAGCCATCCCTCAATGTTCGAACAGGTGTTCGAGTAAGTCAAGGAACCCGATGGCGGGTGCCGCGCAACGTGGCCGGTCGCGGCCCGGCGGCTACTCGGAGCTGCGAGGGGTCAGGGTCACGACGTTGTCGACCGGGGCCGTGTCGCCCGGCGTATCGTCGGTCGGCCGATCGTCGGGCTCGGCTCCGGGGCCGATGCGGACGATCTCGGCCCCCATCGAGCCGTAGTGGTGGGCGAGACGCTCGTACTGCTCGTCGTCGACGTAGCCGCCGACCACGGCCCCGCCCGACCCGGCGAAGGTGGCCCAGGTGCCGGTCGCCTCCGCCACCTCGACCAGTTCGAGCTGTGACTGGGGCAGGGGTCCGAGGAGGCGGCGCAGCTCCATGTTGCGGCCGATGAGCTTGGTGAACTGCTCGCCGTCGCGCCATCGCAGGGCGGCGCGCCCCTCGACCACCAGGGCGGCCAACTCCTTGAGCACCTCGCGGACCTGGGTGTCGCCGGCTTCGAACCGGCTCCGGAGTCGCTGGTGGTAACCGCCGCTCGGCTCGGCCGAGGCCGCCCGCCAGGCCAGGAACAGTGGAGGCAGGGTATGGGGGTCCAACTCCTCGTACAGGCCGTGGCTCACCCCGAACCGGGTGTCGACGGTGGAGTGGCCGAAGTCCATGGCCACCAGGCCGCCATAGCTCTGGATGACCCGGTCCTGGAGGCCGGCCGACACCCCCAGTTCGGCCGTCTCGGCTCGCAGCGCCACCGAGGCCAGGATGGCCGGAGGCAGGTCGAGGCCGAAGTGCTGGCCCAGGCAGCGAAGGGTGGCCACCACCAGGGCCGAGGAGCCGCCGAGGCCGACCTGGCGGGGGATGGTGGTGTCGTACCTCAGGTGGAAGCCGCCATCGAGCGGTATCGCCTGCGACTCGGCCACGGCGGCGAAGGTCCGAACGGTGGCGGCCAGAAGTTGGGGTCCGGTGCCGTAGCCGTGCCGGTCCAGGTGGGCCGTCATCGAGGCCAGCGACGGCCACGACGGCTCGTCGTCGGGCCCTGGGGCGATCGAGACCTCAGGGGCCGGGGTCAACTCGACCACCGCCTCGAACTGGGGCACGGCCAAGGCCAGGGTGCGGCCTCCGTAGCCGTCGGAGGGGTTGCCCAGCATGCCGACCCGGGACGGGGCGGCGTGGCGGATCATGCGTCGGCGGCGAACGACTCCGGGGTGGGTACCTCGACGCCGGGTCGGTAGTAGACGTAGAGATCCTCGATGATCTCCTTGAGGCCGTCGGTGTCGGCCCCGGCGAAGAGCTTGACCGTCACGGCCTGGCCGTACACGTGCACCTCGTCGACCTTCTTGGTGTCCAGCAGGCGCCGGGCCAACTCGTCGGGGGGGCGTTGGCCGTGGATCTCCTGGCCCGCCTCGTAGCGCTCGTGCCCCATTCCCGTGAACGAGCGGTTGGTCTCGAACCGGACGAACCCGGCGCGGTTCGAGAGCTTTTCGATAACGGTCACTGGCTCACCCATCGGCGCCAAGACTACCGGCACCGGGCCACGACGCCGAGTCGACGGTCCAGGTATCGAGCGCGTGGCTTCTACAAGAACGAATAGTTATCCTCAGGTAAATGCCGTTCAAACTGCAGCGAGACGAGGAACCATCCGCCGCCATCCGACGGATCGTTCGGGAGCAGACCGACGCCGCACTGGCCGGTCTGGCCGATCCCGCCAACCGGGGCCTGGCGCCGACCGTGTTCGACGTCCGCAAGCGATGCAAGAAGGTCCGGGCCGTGGCCCGCCTGTCCCGTCGGCCCCTGGGGGGTGACTACCGCCGGATCAACCGCGCCTACCGGGACGTGGCCCGGATCCTGGCCCCCCATCGCGATGCCGGCGCCCTGCTCGCCACCTACGACCGCACCCTGGCGGCCCGGGGTGAGGCGGTGGCGGCCGAGGCGGTGGCCTCGGTCCGGGCCGGGCTGTCGGCTGCGATCGAGGCTCGATGCCCCGCCGAGGACGAGGCCCGGTCGGCCATCGCCCGGGCCGATGAGTTGCTGGGTCGGATGGCCGGCCGGATCGACGGCTGGACCGTCGAGGCCTCGGCGTGGTCGGCCCTCGGCCCGGGGCTGCAGGAGACCTACCGTCGGGGTGTCGTCGACTACCGGCGGGCCCAAGCCAATCCCACGGCCCGACGCCTCCATGGCCTCCGGCGTCAGGTCAAGTACACCCGGTACCACCTGCGGATCCTGCGACCGACGGCGCCCTCGCTGGTGGTGCCCGTGGTCGGACGGTTCGAGGAGTTGGGCGACTGGTTGGGCGACGCCCACGACCTGGCCCTCATCGAGGAGCAGTTGCGCCTGAAGGGGGCCAAACGTTTCGGTGGCCGCTCGGCCCTCGAGCCCGTGGTCGAGGTCCTGGCCCGACACCGCGGCGACCTGGAGACCGCGTCCCTGAGCCTGGCCGCCCGGCTCTACGGCGAGGAACCGGCCGCCTTCGCCGGGCGCTTCGAGGGCTACTGGGCCGCCTGGGTCGAGCACGGCCGGGAACGGCCGTCGCCCTGGCCCGCCCCGACCGATGCGGTCGTCACGGTCGACGCGGTCGTCAACGGATCCGCCCCTGTGGTCGGCCCCCGGTCCGCCCCGATCGAGGCCGACCCGGCGCCCGTGCCCGAACCGGCCGACGCCCAGGCCGACCCGGCGCCTGAGCCCATCGAGGCCGGGGCCGAGGTCGAGGTCGAGGTCAAGGCCGAGGTGGAGGTCGAGGTGGAGGACGGTGCCGGTGACGGGCTCGACGGGTTGACGGTTACCCGACTGCGGGCCCTGGCCCGGATCCACGAGCTGCCCGGCCGATCGTCGATGAACCGGGAGCGTCTGATCGACGCCCTGCGGGAGCGGGGCGTGTCGGCCGAAGGTTGAGTCGGCCCCGGGCCTCCTGCGGGCGGCCCGGGATCAGCCGGCCAGGTTGGCCACCACGTCGTCGAGGATGGCGGCCACGCCGTCCTGGAGTTGGTCGACGTCGACGTCGAGGGCGGTCGGGCCGACGGCGTACACCGTGATGAGCAGGTTGTCGTCGATCCAGTCGACCTCGCACGAGCTGAACTCGGGGTCGATCGTGTCCGCCACGCAGACCTGGTGGAACGTACCGCCCCGGTGACCCTCACTCGACCGGCGGTCGATCTCGAACGTGCCCGGGTCGACCAGTTCCGGGTCGAGGAACAGGCCTTCGAGGTAGGCGTCGAAGTCATCCGGGGCCCGCGAGACCAGCAGGCCGACGGCCTCCGCCTCGTCGCCGTAGCGGTCGCAGCCGACCAGGACCAGGTCGACGCCCTCGTAGCTCCCGGCCGAGGGTTCCCGTTCGCCGCCGGCGGCCACCTCGACGGTCGGATTCTCGATCCCGTCGAGGGCGGCGGTGAGCAGCGAGCCGGTCGGATCCTGGGGGCATGAGTCGAGGGTCCGGATCTCGCCCGGCCCCAGGTTCTCGGCTGCAACCAGGGCATCGAGGCCGGTCGCGGCCGGACCGGTGTCGAGTACGTCGCCGCTGCTGCAGGCGCCGAGCAGCACGGCGAGGGCCAGGGCCCCGGCCACCGCCGTCGATCGCAGCCGGGCCGGCTGGGGAGCACGGGTGGGCGGCGACCCCGCAACCGTCCTCGGCGCCCGAGTCGAGACCCGAGTCGAGACCCGAGTCGAGGCCCGGGTTGAGGTCCGAGTCGACGTGCGAGTCGAGGCCCGGTTCGAGGTCCGGGTTGATGCCGACCGCTCGGCTCGGGTTCCCCGGGCGTGTCGCCGCCCGGTCCTCTCCTCTGTCACCATGCCCTCCGTGGCTCACCGTCGGCCCCTACCCGGCCGACGGCGGCCGAAGGTAGCACGGCTCGCATCCGCCTGGTCGGCCCGGCGGACCGGACCGAGGGCCACGGCCCGCCCTCGACCCGACGGGCCGTCAGCCCGAGGGGCGAAGGCCGGTGGGGAGGGTGTCGGCGGCGATCCCGAGCAACATGGCCGACAGCCGTTCCGGCATCGACATGGCCACCATGTGGTGGGTGGCCAGCTCCCGGTAGGCCCAGCGGTCGGAGGCCCGAGCCTTGTGGGCCGCCTGCCAGAAGGCGGAGTCCCGGGGCTCGTCGGGGTCGGCGGTGGCCTTGATGAAGGTGAGGGAGAAGGGCCAGTCCTCGATGGGCTTGGACAACCGGACCTGCTGGTTGAAGGTGGCGGCCGGCTGATGGGAGCGGCGGGCGTCGAACCAGTTGGTCTCGGCCGGGTCGTCGAGGCGGCGGGGATGGGGCGGCAACAGCCAGTTCGCCCCGGGGTCGATGCTGTCGGGGCGGCCGAAGGCGCCGGTGCCGAGCAGGGACCGGGCGCTGTCCCCATCGGACGGGACCAGGGCGTCGAGGTAGACCAGATGGCGGACCCGGTCGCCCACGCGGTCGAGGGCCCCCGAGACCACCAGCCCCCCGTACGAGAAGCCCAGCAACACGATGTCGGACAGGTCCTCGTAGCGGATCATGTTCACCACATCGGTGATGTGGGTGTCGAGATCGACCGTGGGATGGGCCAGATGGGAGCGCTCGCCGATGCCGGTCAAGCTCGGGGTGAACACCTCGTGGCCCGCGGTGTGCAGCAGGGGACGGAGCTTGCGGAATCCGAAGGACCCGCCCCATGCACCGTGAACCAGGACGAAGGTTGCCATGGGCCACCACCCTAGGTGGCCGGTCTTCCCCAGCGCGTGCTCCCGAAATCGTACGAGCGGGAACCCGTGACCCATCGGCCGTCGGTTCGGAAGGATCGAGGCCCGTCCGGGGTTGACTGGGCCTTCCCGGCCCCCGCGGGCCGGTCGGATGAGGGAGCATCGGTCCGTGCAACGCATCGTCACCGTGATCGTCGGGCTGGTGGTGGCGGCCGCCATCGCCATCCTGGCCCTGCGGCAACCGACCCCGCCCGGCTTCACCCCGACCGGCGAGGCCCAGCCCCTTCCGGCCGAGGGGGAGTTCGTGGCCCTCGACCGGGCCGGGTTCGAGGGCATGCTCGTCGGCCAGGAGGGCCGACCGGTGGTTGTCAACATCTGGGCCTCGTGGTGCGGGCCGTGCCGGGCCGAGATGCCACTGCTCCAGGCCGCCGCCGCCTCCTACGGGGACGAGGCCGTGATCCTCGGGGTGGCGGCCAACGACGATCCCGACTCGGCCGCCGCCTTCCTCGACGACCTCGGCATCACCTACCCCAACGGCTACGACCGGACGGGCGAGATCCACGACCTGCTCGACGTCCGGGCCTTCCCCACCACCTATGTGTTCGGGGCCGACGGTTCCCTCCGGGCCCAGGTCAACGGCGGGATCTCTGAACAGCGGTTGGCGGGACTGATCGAGGATGCCCTCCGGTGATCGACTTCGGCCTGCTGTTGTCGATGGTGGCCGCGGTCGGGCTCCCCACCCTGCTGGGCTGGTGGTGGCCCCTCCCCGCCCTCCCCGGAGGCGAAGACGCCGAGCCGACGGTGCCGTCGTTCGCCGACCTGGCCGTGATCCCGGCCCTGGCCGGGTTGATCGTGGGCCGACTGGTGGCTGTTGCCCTCGACGCCCCCGGCTCCTTCGGCCGCCTGGGTGACCTGCTGATCATCCGGTCCGGGGTCGAGTTCTGGCCCGGGGCGGTCGTGGCCGTGGCCCTGGTCGCGTTGGAGGCCCGCAGGCAGGGCGTCCCCCCGCTCGACCGACTGGCGGCCCTGGCTCCGGCGGCCCTGGTCGGGTACGCCGCCTACGAGGCCTGCTGCGTCTTCCGCGACGGGTGCTTCGGTCCGGCCGCCCCCATCGGCCTGCGTCCGCCCGGCATCGCCACCACCATGGTCCCGATCGGCCTGCTCGTCGCCGCCGCCGTGGTGGCCGCGGCCGTCGTCCTGCACCGGATCCACCGGGCCGGGGCGCCCCCCGCCGTGGTCGTCACCGGCGCAGTGGCCGGTGTGGCCGTGGTCCGCTCGGTGGCCTCCATCTGGTTGCCCCACGTGGGCGACGGACTGACCCGACCCCACCTGACGTCGTTGGTGGTCGCCGCGCTCGCCGTGGTCGCCTTCACGGTGCTGGCGTGGGGTCAGCGGGACCGCTCGGCCGCCTCCGTCAGCAGCTGAGCGAACCAGGCGGGATCCTCCGGCGTCCCCCCGGTGCTCATGGGGCGTTGTAGCTGCTCGAGTCAGGTGTTGCCGAGCTGCCGGGCCCAGCGCAGCACCACGGCCCCCAGACCGATGGTGACCACGGCCAGGATCGAGTGGACGACCTTGAAGCCGGCGTCGTAGTCGCCGAACGCGATGAGGCTGCCCCGGATCAGCCAGAACAGGGCCCCGACGGCCGACAGGGCAAGCCCCAACCAGGTGGCCAACGGCAACGACAGTGGGTGCCGGGTGGTCACGTACCAGACCAGCACGACCGACAGCAGCACACCGGCCGCGGTGAAGCCGACGGCGGTGATCAGGCGGCCGACCAGGGCCAGCCCCTCCAGGTCGTCGGCGGCCACGATGTTGCGGAGTCGTCCGATCCAGACGAACAGGGTCCAGGCGGCCAGGAGGATCAGGGGGTACGCCGCCTGCACCAGGACTGATCGGGTGATGGTGACGGGAGCGCTGGCCACGTCGGCCCACGGTACCGGGACCGGCTGGCGGTGGCGGAGCCGGGCGGCCACCATCGGGCGGTGCCAACCGACATGCACCAGTTCCTGGGCCTGGAACCGACCGATGACCCCCACCGCTGGCGACTGCCCGTCACCAAGGGGATCTGCGGTGGCCGGGACTCGATCTACGGCGGTTGCGGCCTGGCCTCGGCCCTGGAGGCGGCCGAGGCCGCAACCGGCCGGGAAGCGACCTGGGCCGCCTGCCATTTCCTCCGACCGGCCCATCTCGACTCGACCCTGATCCTCCACGTGCAGGTGGCGGCCACCGGTCGGGCCGTGACCCACGCCCAGGTGGTGGCCACCATCGAGGACGGCGGCGGGCCGCCGTCCGGCGAGGGCGGCGGGCTGCCGGCATTCGTGGTTCCGGTGGCGTTGGGCGAGCGATCGTTCCCGGGCCGCCACACCTTCACCGCCATGCCCACGGTGCCGCCGCCCGAGTCCTGCCCGCCCCGCTACATCCGGGCCGACTACCAGGGTGGGTTCCGGGCCCGGATCACCGAGCGGGCGGTCACCGACGACCCTCGCGGCATGTTCCACGACCCCGGGGGTCGGGCCGCCCTGTGGACCCGCCTACCCGACGGGGTCCCGGCCTCGGCCTCGGCCCTGGCCACCCTGGGCGACGCCGTCTCCCTCGGGGTCTCGGCCGCCCTGACGCCCGACGCCCAGGCCCCCAGCATCGACAACACCCTGCGGGTGATCCGTCCGCTGGCCTGCGAGTGGGTCCTGGCCGACATCGAGGTCCGGGCCATCGACCGGGGCTTCGCCCACGGCACCGTCAACCTGTGGTCGCCCGACGGCGACCTGCTGGCGGTGGCGGCCCAGACCGGGGTGGTTCGCATCCGCGGCGGATGAAACGGGTCGGTCGACGGCCCGAGGACGGCTATTTTCGTGGGGTGACTACGACCCCGCCCCCGGCCACCGGAGCACCCGGCGAGACCGCGCCCGACGACGACGACCGCTCCGGGGCCCAGGCCGACTTCATCCGGGCCAAAGTGGCCGACGACACGGCCAGCGGCCGGTTCGGGGGCCGGGTCCAGACCCGGTTCCCCCCGGAGCCCAACGGGTACCTCCACATCGGCCACGCCAAGGCGATCGTCCTGAACTTCGGGATCGCCCAGGAGTTCGGCGGCATCTGCAATCTGCGGTTCGACGACACCAACCCCGAGACCGAGGACCAGACCTACGTCGAGGCCATCATCGACGACCTGGCCTGGCTCGGATACCAGTCGTCGGACGAGCCCAAGTACGCCTCCGACTACTTCGAGCAGCTCTACACCTGGGCCGAGGATCTCATCACCAAGGGCCTGGCCTACGTCGACGACCAGGACGGCGACACCATCTCCGAGCAGCGGGGAGGCTTCGGTCGCCCCGGCGTCGAGAGCCCGTACCGGGACCGCCCGGTCGAGGAGAACCTCGACCTGTTCCGGCGGATGCGGGCCGGCGAGTTCCCCGACGGGGCCCGGGTCCTCCGGGCCAGGATCGACATGCAGGCCGAGAACATGTGGCTCCGGGATCCGGTGCTGTACCGGATCCGGCGGGCCCACCATCAGCGGACCGGCGACGAGTGGTGCCTCTACCCGATGTACGACTGGGCCCACGGACAGTCCGACGCCGTCGAGGGCGTCACCCACTCCCTGTGTTCGCTCGAGTTCAGCGACCATCGGGCCCTGTACGACTGGTGCCTGTCCCAGCTCGACCTGCCGGCCGATCAGCCGGAGCAGACCGAGTTCGCCCGCCTGGAGCTGACCCACACCGTGACGTCCAAGCGTCGGCTCCGGCACCTGGTCGAGGAGGGCCTGGTCGACGGTTGGGACGACCCCCGCATGCCCACGTTGCGGGGGCTGCGGCGCCGGGGCTATCCGCCGTCGGCCATCCGGGACTTCGTGGCCCACGTCGGGGTGGCCCGCACCAACTCGACGGTGGAGATCGAGCTGCTCGAGTCGTTCGTGCGGACCGAACTCAACCGCACCGCCCTGCGCCGCATGGCCGTGCTCCGGCCGGTGAAGCTGGTCATCACCAACTGGCCCGACGGCAAGACCCTGACCGTGCCCGCCGTCAACAACCCCGAGGACCCCGAGGCCGGGACCCGGGACGTGCCGTTCGGCGGTGAGCTGTGGATCGAGTCCGACGACTTCAAGCTCGACCCGCCGCCCAAGTACTACCGGCTCACCCCGGGACGCGAGGTTCGATTGCGGGCCGGGTTCTACGTGACCGCCACCGACGCCGTGACCGACGACGAGGGCAACGTGATCGAGGTCCACGCCACCTACGACCCCGAGAGCGAGGGGGGCTCGACCCCCGACGGGCGGAAGGTGAAGTCGACCATCCACTGGGTGGCCGCCGATACGGCCGTCACCGGCACCGTCCACCTCTACGACCGGCTCTTCACCGACCCCCATCCCGGTGCCGACGGGGCCGACCCGTTGGCGTCGCTCAACCGCTCGGCCCGGGAGACCCTGACCGGGGTCAGGTTGGAACCGGCCCTGGCCGAGGTGGCGGCGGGCCAGGTGGTGCAGTTCGAGCGTCTCGGCTACTTCGCCGCCGACCTCGACGACCCGACCGTGTTCCACCGGACCGTCGGTCTGCGCGACGAGTGGGCCAACATCCAGAAGCGGGCGGCCAAGGAGGCCAAGGGGGCCAAGGGCCGCCGGTGAGCGATCACCCCACCAGGCGGTACCACAGGGTCAGCCGGTGGAGCAGCTGGTTGACCGACAGCCAGACCACGGTCTCGACCGCCTGAGCCGGCGTCAGCGCCGCCGACACCCGATCCAGCAGGTCGGGCTCGACCACGGCCGGGCTGGGACTGGCGGCCCGGGCCAGCGCCAGGGCGGTGGCCGTGGTCTCGTCCAGGCCGCCGTTGGCCGCGGTGGCGGCCGCCGGGTCGGTGCCGGCCTCGGCCACCGCCAGGGCGGCCGGGTTGACGCCGTGGTGGCCGGCCAGGATGCGGGCCCGCTCGGCCAGGTGCTCGTTGCCGGCGTGCTGGGCGAACACCAGCCCCACCAGGGCCTTGGTCCCGATCCCCAACTCCGACTGCTCGGGGTCGAGGTTGTGGTGGAGCATGGCGGCCAGGGCCCGGCGGGGCTTGCTGTGGGCCATGGCCGTGAGCAGCGGCTCGTCCCACCCCACGGCCTCACCCACATGGGTCCGGATCGCGGCCGGTTCCTTGGGTAGCGAGCCATGCCACTGGCGGTCCAGGCGAACGGCCCCCGGTGCCTTGCGGGCCACCCGGAGCAGGGTGAGCAGCGAGTCGACGGGCGGCCCACCCTTGGCCGGTTCACGCTCCAGCTCGGGCTCGGCCCAGGCGTGCTGGCCCACCGACCAGCCGGTGGGCTCGATCAGCTCGGCCACGTCGTTGATCGACGATGCCTCCAACTCGACCCCGAAGCCGTCCATGAACTTGTTGAGGAAGCCCATCATGGCCACGCTCATGACCACCCACTCGGCTCGGGCGTCGCCCAACTGGTTGCGCAGCTCGGCCCCGGACTCCGGGTTGTAGTGGTGGGGCATCGTCGACAGCGATTCGGCCACGGCCACCACCGCGGCCTCGGTCTCGGACCGGGCCTCGCCGGTGACCGCCTCGGCCGTCGACCCCCGGCGCAGGGCGAACGAGCACGTGTGGGCCGAGCAGTAGGCGCACTCGGCGGCCCGGGACGAGGCGTACATGGCCAGACCCATGAGGTCCTTGGGGGCCCGGAGACCGGCCAGGGACGCCGGCAGGTTCAAGAAGTTGGGCACCATGAGGTTGTAGGTCCGGAAGCCCGGCGGCCAGATCTCGAGGTAGCGATCGCAGTTGGGGACGACCCCGATCAGCACGTCGACCATCGACAGGACCGGGTCGTAGCGGCGATGCAACTCGTCCCAGTCGATGCGCTCGTCACGCAGTAGTTCGGCCAACGTCGTTGCCATGTCACCCTCCTCGATCGCGGGTCGTCACGGCGGACGCTCCGAGGTACAGGACTGAACAGTTCTGGTTCAGTTATGAACGTTAGTCGTGGATAGGTGTGCTTGTCCTCCCTGATCGGGTATCGCCCCTGGTCAGCGCCCTCGACGGGTCCGGGCCTGGTCCGGTCGCTCGGCGGCGGCGGCCGCCGCCACCCCGGCCTCCCGGTCGATCGGATGGGGGGCCATGCCGTCGGCTCCGGCCGGTCCCAGATCGGGCGGAAACAGGGCGAATCCGCCCTCGTCCCGGGGCTTGCGGTCGAGTTGGAGGCCCCGGGTGTTGGCCCCCTTGGGCGGGGCCACCGGCGTGCCGTCGATCATCTCGATGTCGAGCCACCACTTCTTCACCGGGTTGATGGCGCCCCGACCCACCCGATCGTCGAGGCGGGCGATCCAGGGCCGGGTGAAGGGGAGCCGCATCGCCGCCCACTGGAAGGGGCGCTCGGCCAGGATGCCCTCGACGTTGTAGGGGCAGGTCTTCATGCACCGACCGCAGGCCGAGCCGCGCATGTTGGTGATGCGGTAGCGGGCACACCGGTCGACGTCGGGCTTCCACATCTCGTAGCCGTTGAACATCGTCTTGGGTCCCGACCGGATGGCCCCGCACGGGCATTCGCGGGCGCACTTGGTGCAGTTGGTGCAGAAGTCCTGGAGGCCGAAGTCGATGGGCCGGTCCGGGGTGAGGGGCAGGTCGGTGGTCACCACCCCCGACTTGAACCGGGGCCCGACGAAGGGGTTCAGCACAAGCTCGCCGATGCGGGACAGCTCACCGATGCCGGCCTGCAGCAGCAGGGGGATGTGGTTGACCTCGTCCAGGCGGGCGGTGTGGGCCTGGGCCGACCACCCCAGGGACCGGAGGTGGGTGGCCAGGGTGCAGGCGATCATCGAGGCCCGGAGGTAGGCCCGCATCGACTGGGCCCCGCTGATCCAGTCGTCGCCCGACGCGCCCTCCATGGTCTCGTAGCCCTGGTCGAGGACGAACACGATGGCGTTGCGATGGCGGGGCTCGATCTCGGTCCCGTCGGGATGGTGGGAGTACCAGGCGTAGGCCGGGGCGACGCACACGCCGGTCATGTCGGCACCGAGGAAGTGGCCCAGGGCCTTGACCGCGTCGGCGTTGGTGTCGGGGTCGTCGGTGCCGGGGGCGATGTCGGGTGCCGTCTCGCCGTGTTGGAGGGGGACGAGGCGGTTGAGCATGTCGGAGGTGGCCATGCCGTGGGGGGCCTTGGGGATGAACCGGGCCACCTCCCGCCGGGGCCGGGCCCCGAGGTCGCCGGCCCGGGCCCGGACGAAGAAGTTGTGGCGGGCCGGTACCCGCTGCACCTCGTCCTCCAGGATCAGGGTCGTCGGCTCATCGACCCGGCGCACCTTCTCCATCGGATAGCGGCCGAGGTGCCAGGGCCGATGGCGGCCGGTGAGGCGACGCCAGCCGGGCCGGGTGCCGCCGACCCCGAGCAGGTGGCGGAGGCCGAGGGCGGCGTCGTCGAACCGGCTCCTGGGTCCCAGCGGCCCGTCGGCGGGGAGGGAGAGGTCGGTGGTGATGGTTGCCACCGCGAACCCGTCCGGGATCAGGGGATGGCCCAACCGGCGGCCCCGGGCCTCGAGTGTGCCCGCCGCCACCGCCACCGCCAGATCGTGGACGTCGGAGGTCGGCGGCAGGCCCGGCGACCGGTCGACCGTGGCGGGCAGGGTGACGTGGGCGGAGGCGGCGTGGCCGAGTGTGCCGAGGTAGCGGGCGACGACGGTGGCGATCTCCATGGCTCGCAGGCCGGCAACGGCCCCGGCCCCACCGGCCAACCAGTCGTGCCCGGGTTCGCCCGGCCGGACCGGTCGCCCGTGACCGACCAGGATCGACACGGCGTGGGTGTGGCCCGGCACCGGCTCGCCCGACCACAGCTCGGGCGTCAGCTCGCACACCCCGACCAGATCGGCGTCGAGGAAGAAGCAGTAGCCCTTGACGTTGTCGAGGGCGGCCTGGATCGACGGCACCGGCGCGGTGGCGGGCGACACCTCGGCCACCCGGCAGGCGGCGAACACCTCGGCCACCGGTGCCACGGCCGGGGTGAAGGAACGAGGCCCGGGTCGCTCCTCGACCGGTGCCGGCGGAAGGGTGCTCGGGATCGGCGGGGCCGCCGACGGGAGCCGGGGGAGCCGCTCGGCCGGGAGTGGGCCTGCGGCCGCCGGCCGCCGACGGTTGGAGAACAGACGCATGGACCCTCCTCGACGGTGGGGTCCGAGTCTCCCCCGAGCGGCCGGCCACTGTCGACCGGCCGCTCGGCCCCGCTTGGCTAGTCGCCCCGGAAGTCGAGGTCGGGCCGTGTCAGGTCGGTCAGCTCCCGGGCCGCCTGGCGCAACTGCTCGGGCGTGGGGCGACCGACGAAGTACCAGCCGTTCCAGATCCGGTGGATGGTCAGGTCGGGTAGGAGGGCGAAGGTGAACGGCACCGGCAGGGGCCCGTGCCTGGTGTCGGTCGACTCGCTGATGCCCAGGGTGTTGGTCAGGGCGCGGTCCTCGTCACTGAGGAACGGGAACCGGGCTCCGAGGCCGGCCTTGAACGCTTCGAGCACCCGGGGTGGATCGACGGAGAGGGCGGCAACCCGTTGGTAGGCGACCTTGGTTGATGAGGAGAACTCGACCAGCTCTCGCAGCTGCAGCTGACACTTGGGTCACCAGGGCCCCCGGAACAGGGCCAGGAACAACGGTTGCCCTTGGGCCACCTCACTGATCGACACCTCGGCCCCGGTGTCGTCGAGCAGGCGTTGGTCGGGGAAGATGTCCCCGACGTCGAGCTTCAGCGGCATGGTCGCTCCTCACGGGCCCGGTCTCGACCCTCGGTGTCGGGCCCGTGAACCAC
Organism: Acidimicrobiales bacterium; assembly: GCA_965263455.1. Classification (GTDB taxonomy): domain Bacteria; phylum Actinomycetota; class Acidimicrobiia; order Acidimicrobiales; family SZUA-35; genus CADEDH01. The sequence goes on along the minus strand of CBDHHN010000004.1, from coordinate 1,283,221 downwards.
GGTAGTCGGGTGGCGCCGACCCGTCCCCGGCAGTTCGAACCGGCTCCGGGGCCGAGGGTACGGTTGGGACCGACCGACGGACCCGAAGGGCAGCGAGCATGACCGACATCTCGATCGAGGACTTCACCGCCGAGGCCACGGCCTTTCTGGACGGCCACGCCGGCCTCAAGGCCGAGGCCCGGGCCTTCGTCTGGGGCGAGGGCTCGGACGACGCCTCGTTGTTCGAAGAGGTCGACCGGGACAAGGAGCGGGTCGAGCTGGCCAGGGCCCAGGAGTGGCGGGCCACCAAATACGACGCCGGTTTCGGTTGGATCACTGGCCCGGTCGAGCTGGGGGGTCGAGGCCTGTCCCGCAGCCACGAGCGGGCCTACAACGAGCTCGAGGCCCGCTACGACGTTCCCGACCAGGGCTTCTTCGGCATCGGGCTGGGCATGGTGGCCCCCACCATCCTCGACCACGCCGTCCCCGAGGTGGCGGCCGAGGTCCTGCCCCGCATGTATCGGGGCGACATCGTCGGCTGTCAGCTGTTCTCCGAACCCGGTGCCGGCTCCGACCTGGCCAGTCTCCAGATGAAGGCCGACCGGGACGGCGACGAGTGGATCCTCACCGGCCAGAAGGTGTGGACATCGGGCGCCCACTACTCCGACATCGGCGAGGTCATCGCCCGCACCGATCCCGACCTGCCCAAGCACAAGGGTCTCACCGGCTTCATCGTCGACATGAAGGCCCCGGGGGTCGAGATCCGACCCCTGCGCCAGATGACGGGTGGGGCGGCCTTCAACGAGGTGTTCTTCAACGAGGTCCGCATCCCGGACAGCCACCGCCTGGGGGAGGTCAACGACGGGTGGCGGGTGGCCCTCACCACCCTCATGAACGAGCGGGCCTCCATCGGCGGCGGCTCCGGTGGCGGAGGCTTCACCCGGCTCAAGGAGATGGTCCGCCACTTCGGCCTCGACCAGGACCCGGTCGTCCGTCAACAACTCATGGACGTGTACATCGGGGGCAAGGTCCTCCAGTACACCAACCAGCGGGCCATCGCCCGCATGAAGCAGGGCCAGCTGCCGGGTCCGGAGATGTCGGGAGCCAAGCTGGCCCTGACCGAGAACATGCGGCGCACGGTGGCCCTGGTGTCGACCGTGCTCGGCCCGCGGCTCACCGCCGACACCGGCGAATGGGGCACCTTCTCCTGGGCCGGCTACGTGCTCGGCATGCCGGCCATGGCCATCGCCGGCGGCTCCGACCAGGTGCTGCGCAACATCATGGGAGAGCGGGTCCTCGGTCTGCCCAAGGAGCCCGGGATCGACACCACCAGCCCGTTCAAGGATCTGTCGGTCGGGACCCAGCGCCAGAGCTGATCGCGGGCCGGGATCGTCAGGCGCCGGTCAGAGCCGGTCGAGGATCGGGACCGTGATCACGGTCTCGGTGTCGGCCGGTCGCCGCAGGGTGGACACCTCCCGGTAGAACCGGCTCAACAGGATGTCGGCGAAGGCGTCGACCGACGGGTAGGCGATGGCGGTGAGCTGGTCGAAGGCCTCGTCGGTGACCGAGCCGACGTGGAGGGGGCCGAACCCGCCTTCGGCCATGAGGTCGAGCATGCGGCCGGTGTAGCGGCGGTCCGAGGTCTGATCGGCCTCCGAGCCCCGCTTGACCAGGCTGATCACCACTCCGGGCCGGTCGGCCGGGGCACTGGCCTCGCGCAGTCTCCGGGCCAGGGCCGTCACCGGGGCCGCCGGTTCGTCGGCCTCGATCAGGGGCATGATCGCCTCGTCCCGCCGGACCCGGCGCAGGATCCACCGGCCGGCAAGAACCTGCGGGATCGACAGGTTGGCCCAGGGGCGGCGGACGAAGCCGTAGGCCTCGACCCGGGCCGTCTCCTCCAGGGCCCGGCGGAACATGAGCGACTGCGACAGCAACTCGTGGTACTCGCGCGACGAGAACGACATGATCACGGCCGCGTCCCAGCGGCCCGGTTCGAGACGGGGGGAGCGGACCCCCTCGGTCACCACCCGCCCGGCGTAGATCCAGCGCACCTCGCTCAGGTCGCCGGTTCCCTGATGAAAGCTTCGCACCGCGTCCATCGGGCTCGATCCCGGGGCCGCCTCCAGCAGGTAGAGGGCGTGGTGGGTGCCGCTCGGGTACAGGGGCGGTTGGCGGTCCTGAGCCTGGCGCCGCAACCGCTGGTAGCGGAACTGCTGGCCCCCGGCCAGAGCCAGCGTCGCCGCCGTGATCAACCGTGCCACCATCGTCGTCCCCCGCTCGTTGCTCGCCCGACTCGCCCCGGTAGCTAGTTCTTAGTCGAACGACATGGCCGAGGGGAGGACGGCCCGGGTTCGGTCCCGGACCTACACTCCGCCCATGAGGCATGACGATGGATCCGGCCCGGCTGTGCCGGCGAAGGGCACCGACGAGCAGCGGCACCTGTGGGACGAACTGGCCGGCTTCACCATCGGCGATCAGGGGGTGGCCCTGGGCTTCGAGCGCCGCCTGGCCCGGGACAACGGCTGGTCGGCCGTCTACACCCGCCGCGTGGTGGACGAGTACCGGCGCTTCCTGTTCCTGGGCCAGGTCGCCGGCCACCCGGTCACCCCGAGCGACGAGGTCGATCAGGCCTGGCACCTCCACCTGACCTACACCCGGTCCTATTGGGACGACCTCTGCGGCCGGGTACTGGGTCGACCCTTCCACCACGGCCCGACCGTGGGCGGCCCGGCCGAAGGGGCCAAGTTCGACGACTGGTACGCCCGCACCAGGGCCTCGTACCGCCAGTGGTTCGGCCACGAACCGCCGGCCGACGTCTGGCCCCCGGCCGAGATCCGTTTCGGCGACGCCCCCCATTTCGTCCGGGTCAACACCCGGCGCCACTGGGTCACCGACAAGCCCCGGGTGCTGGTCGACGGGCCCCTGGCCCCCGGCCGTCGGGTCGCCACCGGCGGGACGGCGGCCCGACGGGGCGGCCTGGCCCTCGGGGCGTCGCTGGTCCTGGCCGGTTGCTCCGGTGTCGGCGCCCTGGGGCTGTTGGCCGCGGCCGACGACGGTCTCGGCGCCGGGGGCGTCGCCATCCTGGGCGGGGTCGTCCTGTTCATCGTCGTGCTGTTGATCATGGCCCGCCGCGGCGGAGGCGGCTCCGGTCACGGCGGCGGCGGCGTGTTCGGCGACGGCTGCGGTAGCGACGGGGGCGGCGGCTGCGGTGGTGGGGGTTGCGGCGGCGGCGGGTGTGGAGGGTGCGGGGGCTGAGGGCTCAGGCGGCCAGGGCCTTGGCCACCACCTGGGCCGCGGCGGCCACCCCCGACCCACCGGTCGGCACGCCGAGGGCGCCGAGGGCGGACTCGATGGTGCCCAGGCTGCCCAGCAGCATCGGCGGGTTGAGGTGGCCCATGTGGCCGATGCGGAAGGCCTGCCCGTCGTAGCCCCCGATGCCCTTGCCCAACACCAGGCCCGCCCCCTGGTCGCACAGGGCGTCGAGGCGCCAGGCGTCGAGTTGGCCGGTGCGGACCATGGTCACGGCGTTGGACCGGTGGGCCGGGTCCGGGATGTTGGCCTCGATCCATCCGGGGGCGGCCCAGGTGTCGACGGCGGCGTGGACGGCCGAGGCCAGGACCTCGTGGCGGCGCCACACCGCCTCCAGTCCGCCCTCCTCCTCGATCAGGGCCAGGGCCTCCTGTAGCCCGTAGAGGTGGGGGATGGGCAGGGTCCCGCAGTACAGCAGGTAATGGATGTCGGGCTCGATGCGGGGGCCCCAGTCGAGGTAGCCGTTGCGGAGGTCGGCGGTCTCGTAGGCGGCCAGAGCCTTGGGCCCGGCCCACACGAAGGCGATACCGGGCGGCACCATCAGCCCCTTCTGGCAGCCGGCGACGGTCACGTCGACCCCCCAGGCGTCCATCTCGAACCGCTCGCAACCCAGGGAGGCGATGCAGTCGACCAGGTAGAGGGCCGGGTGGCCGGCGGCGTCGATGGCGGCCCGGATGGCGGCGATGTCGTTGCGGACCGAGGTCGCGGTGTCGGTCTGGACCACCAGAACGGCCTTGATCTCATGGTCGACGTCGGCGGCCAATCGCTCGGTCACGGCCGCCGGGTCGACCGGGAGCCGGTCGTCGCCGGGCAGGACCTCGACCTCGACGCCGGACACGGCGGCCATGTTGGCCCAGGCCACGGCGAAGGTGCCCGACTGCAGGGCCAGGACCTTGTCGCCCCGGGACAGGGTGTTGGAGATGGCCATCTGCCAGGCCCCGTGCCCGTTGCCGATCAGGACGAACGGCTGGCCCGAGGTCCGGGCCAGCGACGGCAGGGCGTCGAAGATCTCATGCGAGATCTCCACCATCTCGCCCTCGTACATGTTGGGCATCGGCTTGGCCATTGCGGCCAGGACCCGATCGGGGATGATCGAGGGCCCGGGGCTGATGACGGAGGGGCGACCGAAGCGGAGGGACATCTCCCAATCGTAGGCCCGACCATCGCGGGCGGCCCCGTCGGGTTGCCGTCGTCACACCGGCCCGTCGGCCGGGGCCGGGCCGGGTGGGGCCGACGCCGCATCGGCCGGCGCCGGCCACCGGGTGTCAGGGTTTGCGGCCGACGGCGGCCAGGTAGCGCTCCAGCACCGGGGCGTCGGCGTCGACGGCGAGGGGCGCGGCGGTGCGACCGGAACCGCTGAGTTGGTCGGTGCGCTGCTCAACCTGGGCCAGGACCCGCTCGACCAGGGCCGGGTTGAGGGCGGGATCGAGGTCGGCGCAGCGGGCCAGGTCCCAGGCGTGGGTCATGGGATCCCAGGTGACGAAGCCGATGGTGGCGTCGATGTCGGGCAGGTCGAACCAGAACGGACCCTTCTGCTGCAGCACGCCGGGGCGGTCGAGGGCGGCCAGCAGGTCGTCGCGGGTTCGGCGCCAGGTGGCCACCGGATCGCTGACGTCCTCGGGAGGGGCGGGACGGGCCATCTCGCCGGTGGTGGCCATGGCGGTCACACCGTTGAGCACGGCGCATTGGTGCTCGACCACATCGCGGCCCGACCAGCCCTCGCAGGCCGACGGGTTGTCCCAGGCGTCGGCCGGCATACGGGCGACCACGGCGTCGAAGGCGTACACGGCTTCGGTGAAGACTCGGAGGTTGGCGCTCATGTCGTTGTTCTAGCAGCCGAGTGGGTCGCGAAGACCATCGTCAGTTAGGCTTTCGAAATATGTCGCCACCTCCCGGGAACGAGTCCGCCGCCGAGTCCGACCAACGGATCCCGGCCACGGGTGGCACCGGGGGCGACGCCCCGCCCGTGGTCGGGGGCAATGCGCTGACCCGGCGCCTGTTGCGCAGCGACGCCTTCGTCTCGTTCAACTCGCCGGGCTACAGCAGCCTGTTCATGGCCGGGCTGTTCTCGTTCCTGTCGGTCCAGATGCAGTTCCTGCTCCGGGGCATCCTGGCCTGGGACCTCACCGAGCGAGAGGGCGCCCTGGGCCTGACCTACCTCTGCTTCGGGGTGGCCATGCTCATCGCCACCCCCATCGGGGGCGTCGCCACCGACCGGCTGCCGAAGCGGGCCGTGCTGATCGGGAGCCAGGCCATCATCATGACCATGGCCGTCTTCATGGGCGTGGCCGTACTGACCGACGTGATCCAATTCTGGATGCTGCTCGTGGCCGCCGTCGGCCAGGGCGCCGCCTTCGGGTTCTTCGGGCCGGCCCGGACCGCCATCTCGGCCGAGGTCGTCGGGCGGGACCAGCTGGGTAACGCCATCAGCCTGACCATGCTCAGCATGAGCGGGACGAGGGTCTTCGCCCCCTCGGTGGCCGGGGTCCTGGCCGGCATCGCCACCGTCGGCATCGGCGGCGCCTACCTGGTGGCCGGGACCTGCTCGGTCGTCAGCTTCCTCTACCTCCTGCGCCTGCCCGCCTCCCGCCCCCGCGACGAGGCCACGGCGGCCCCGGCCGGGGCGGCGACAACCGGGGCCGGCCTCCGTCCGGCCCGCATGAACCCGCTGGCCGGCGTGGTCGACGGCGTGCGCTACGTCACCGCCCGCCCGCCGCTGCGCCGCCTGATCCTGACCTCGTTCGTGGTCATCATGTTCGGCTTCAACTACGTCGCCTTCCTGCCGGCCCTGGTCAAGGGGGAGTACGGCCTGGGCGACGGGTGGGTCGGGCTGATCAGCTCGGCCAGCGCGGTGGGAGCGGTGGCGGTGTCGCTGCCCCTGGCCGCCCGGGCCGACTCGGATCGGGCCGGTCCGGTCATGGTCCTGGCCGGGCTGGGTTTCGGGCTCGGCGTGATGGGGCTCGGCCTGGCTCCCTCGTTCTGGATCGCCTTCGTCGTGATCTGTGTCGTGGGTTCGACCACGACCGTCTACCAGTCGCTGTCCAACACCCTGGCCCTGGCCATGTCCGACGACGAGCATCAGGGGCGGGTCCAGTCGTTGATGCAGCTCTCGTTCGCCGGGTTCGGGATCGCCGCCCTTCCCCTGGGCGGGCTGGCCGAGGTGATCGGGCTGCGACCGACGATCATGATCATGGGCGGGACGGCCCTGGCCGCCATGGTGGTCTACGCCGTGCTCGACGGCGCCCGAGGCCTGGTCGAGGCCAAGGCGGCGGCCCGACCGGCAGCGCCCGCCGGGGATCCGCCCTCCGCACCCCCGCCCACGACGACCGCCGACGTCGGCGCCCCGGACCGGAGCGGGCGGGAGGCCGTCGGTAGCATGGGCACCGATGACCTCGCTCACCAGCCTGCTGCCGGAAGCTGACGACACCGTCCGCTGCGCCGAGCACGCCCGCACCATCACCGTCGATCCCGGGGGCACCGCCATCCGGGCCGACCGGGTGATCGTGGTGGCCACCCCCCTGCCCTGGCCCAAGCCGGCCCTCGATCATCCCCTGCTGGCAGGGCTGCGTGCGGTCCTGGCCCAGGATCCGACGCCGACCCGTCTCCTGGCCGCCGTCCCCGACGACGCCCCCCTGCCCGAACCCGACGATGAGCGGGCGGCCGATGCCGTGCCGGTCGGGGCCGGATCCGGCCCGGCCGGTGGCGTGGCCGTCACCCTCTACCGCCGGGCGGCGACCGGGGCCACCGAGCAGCGGTTCCGGGTCGCCGGGGCCGACGATCTCACGGCCTGGGGCCAGGCCCTGGTGGCCGACGAAGCGGGTGCCCTGGGCCCGTGGTCCGACGGTGTCCGCGGGTCCGAGGCGGTACCGGCCCGTCCCGCGGTGCTGCTCTGCGTGCAGGGCAGTCATGACGTCTGTTGTGGGGCCGAGGGCATGCGCCTGGCCAACGAACTGGTGGGCCGCCCTGGCCCCGACGGCGGCGGGGTGGTGGTCCACCGGGTCAGTCACACCGGCGGACACCGCTTCGCCCCGACGGCCATGACCCTCCCCGACGGACGCATGTGGGCCGACCTCGACCAGGTGATGGTGGACGACATCCTGTCGGCTGCCGGACCGGTCACCGAGGTCGTCGACCGGTGCCGGGGCTGGTGGGGGGCCGAGACCGGCCCGGCCCAGGTGGCCGAGCGGGCCGTGTTCGGGTTCGTCGGCTGGGGACTCGACGACCAGGGCCCCCGCGTGGTGCGGGAGGTGCCCGCCGCCGAGGGTGCGGCCGAGGACCGAAGCACGACCTGGTCGGTGTCGACCCCGGCGGCGTCGTGGACGGTCACCGTCCGGCCCGGCCGCCAGGTCCCCACCATCGCCTGTCGGCAGCCGGGCGGGCTTCCGGCCAAGCAGGCTCAGGAGTACGAGGTGGTCCGCCTGGTCGCCGACGCCGCCGGGCCCGCTGCTCGGGGCTGACCGCTCGGCCGGACGGTGCCGGCCGAGCGGAGGACGCTCAGGCCACCTGTCGACGGCCGAAGAGGGTGCGGCGGGGCCGGTCGATGCCGGTGGCCGACGGTGGGAGCAGCACCCGGCGCGTCGGATGGGCGTTGGTCAGGTCCCGGACCTCGGCCTGGACGTTGGGGCCGGGCACGGCGACGACCTCGACCAGTCGGTCGGGCCGGGCGATGCGGTCGGCCACCTGATCCTGGTAACGGGCGGCGGCGGTGGCCAGGTCGAGATCCTCGGCCTCGGCGAACTGATGGATGGCGACGGCCGAGGGGCCGCTCAGCAGCACCACCACCGAGACGTGGTTGTCCTGGTGGTCGAGTCGCGTCAGCGCCTCCTCGCCGTCGGGTGCGGTGGGGTCGACGAAGACGAAGGTCCTGGGTTCGGTGGCCAGTGCGGGATGGTTCACGGCGATCTCCGGACGGGGTCGGGTACGTCGTCAACGGTAGGAACCGGGCGTGGCCGTGGTGTTTCGGCCAACTGTCTAGGGGCCCGGTTTCCTGGTGGTCTTGGTCACAGGGGGCGGCCCCCCGTGGCGCCGGTCACGTCCGGGTCGTGGCGTGGGCCACAAGCCTGTGTTGGCGGTCACCCGGCCGGTGGCGGCGATGGCCCGAGGGCTCCGGATCGGTCTCAGCGTTCGAGGACGAGCCAGGCGAAGCCGAGCACCCCGCGGTACCGCTGATACTCCCGCTCCCGTTCCCGGGCGAAGTCGAGGGCCGTCGGGGTCCCGATCGAGCGGACGCCGCCGACCCAGCCCCGCTCGAAGGCGTCCCATTCGTCGAGGGTCGACACGTCCGCCGCGGCCACCGTCCACCCGGCGTCGACGGCCAGAGCGGCCAGGCCGTCGGGTCCGGCCGGGAGGTCCCCGAAGGTCGCCCGGCACCAGTCGTCGGGCGCGGCCGTCCACACACCGTCGCCCACGACGGCGGTGCCCCCGGGGGCCATGGTGGCGAGATGGGCCAGCAGGGGGCCGGGTCCTCCCAGGGCGTGCCCGGCTCCGACACAGACCACGGCGTCGGGCCGTCGGTCGGCCGGGGTCCAGGAGGCGGCGTCGGCTTCGACGAACCGGACCCGGGAGGCGAGGCCCCGATCGGCGGCCGACCGCCGAGCCTCGGTCAGGTGGTCGGGGGCGATGTCGACGCCGGTGACGGTGACGGCCGGGAGCCGGGTCGCCACCAGGCAGGCCAGGGCGCCCCGCCCGCACCCGAGGTCGACCACGGTCCGGACGTGGCGTCGGGCCAGGTGGTCGACGAGCCCGCGGGCCCGGTCGGGGCCCAGCGGTGCGTTGTGGGCGACGGCGGCGGCGCCGGCCGCCATCAACCGGGCCCGGTCGTCGTCGGATCGGTCGTCGGATGGGTCGTCGTCGGCCCGGTCGGGGTCGGCGCCGGGTGTGGCGCCGACCCCGAGCACGAGTCGGTAGGTCAGCTCGGGCTCGGCGTCGACACTCCCGATCTGCTGCTCGGCCTGGGGATGCCGGGGTCGCTGGTCGGCGGTGAATCCGGCTCGTTCCAGGACTCGCCGGGAGGCGGTGTTGGTTGGGGCCACGCCGCCGACGAGCGCGCCGATGTGTGGCCGGTCCCGACACCAACGGATCAGGCCGCCCACCAACTCGGTGGCCAGGCCCCGGCCCCACCCGGACTCGGCCAGGAGGTAGCCGAGTCGGACCTCCGCCGTCGGGCCCGCCGGGGCACGATCGGGGTCGGAGCCGTCGGCCCGATCGGCCAGGGGGGTGGGGAACAGGATGACGAGTCCGGCCGGGGCCCCGGTCGACTGCTCAGTCACCAGCAGGGTGGGGCTCTCGGCGTCCCGCTCGGCGATCCAGGCCTCGGCCCGGGCCCTGGTGTAGGGCCCCCGCCATTCCGGGGGCAGGTCGCGGGTGACCGCCTCGGTCAACAGGTCGGCCACGGCGGCGGCCAGATCGACCGGTCGCCCGTCGGGGGTGGCGGCCCGGTGCCAGGGCTCGACCCGGAGCCGGTCGGTCTCGAAGGTGCACTGGTCGACGACCATGCCGGCCCACCGTAGCCACCGCCTCGGCCCCAGGTCGGGGGCGGCGGACGGCGACGATTCCCAGGACGGGAAGTTCCGGACCCCGACCGGGGTTGAAGGTCACTATTCCTGAGGTTGCATATCAGGTATGCTTAACATCTGCCCTGGAGTCATCCAGCGTCGTCCTCGGCCCGCAACCCGGCCGGGGGCAAAGGAGACAACATGTACGGAGAAGTTCAGACCGTGGAGCGGCTCAGCCCCAGCATGGTCCGGGTCGTCCTCGGTGGCGGCGACCTGGCCGGCTTCGAGCCCACCCCCTACACCGACCAGTACATCAACGCCCAGTTCCTCCCGGCCGACGCCCCCTACACGGCGCCGTTCGACCGGGACACGATCGACGCCGCCGATGCCGCCTTCCGGCCCCGGCCGCGCCGCTTCACCGTCCGCCGGTGGGACGGCGAACGGCACCTGCTCACCATCGACTTCGTGGCTCACGGCGACGTCGGCTACGCCGGATCGTGGGCCCAGCGGGCCGTACCCGGCGACCGGCTCCAGTTCCGGGGCCCCGGCGGGGGCTACGCCCCCGACCCGGGGGCGGCCTGGCACCTGTTCGTCGGCGACGAGAGCGCCTTTCCCGCCATCGCCGCCTCGGTCGAGCACCTTCCGCCTCAGGCCCGGGCCGTCGTGCTGGTCGTCGTCGACGGCCCCGACCACGAACTCCCCCTGGAGGGCCCGGCCGGCCTCGATCTGGCCTGGCTCCATCGCCGGACCGCCGACGCCCCCGAGGACCTGCTGGTGGACGCCGTGGCCGCCCTCGACTTCGCTCCGGGCCCGGTCGGGGTGTTCGTACACGGTGAGGCGGGTGAGGTCCGGGCCGTGCGACGCCATCTGGCCGTCGACCGCGGACTCGACGTCGACGGCGCCTCGATCTCGGCCTACTGGCGCCGGGACTTCACCGACGAGGACTGGCGGGCGACCAAGGCGGCCTGGCTGGCCGAGATGCGGGCCGACACCGGCGCCGTCACTCGCTGAGGGGTCGGGGCGGGACGGCCCCGGCCCGCCGCCGGGCCCGGGCGCCGCCGGTGGCCGGCTCTAGTTCCCGGGGGCCTCGAAGGGCTGGACGAGATGGCGATGTCGGTCGAGTTCGCCGGCCGAGATCACGTCCCGCAGCACCCGGGGCCGAAAGTCGACCTGGTCGAGGTCGGTCACCCGGACCCATTCGAACCGGATGTGGTCCTCCCGGGATCGAACGTCGTCGCCGTCGAGGGTCAGGGCGAAGCAGTGCTCGATCTGGTGGGCCATCCCACCGCCGGCCACCGGGATCCGGTTCTCGATCACGAACAGGTAGCGGGCGGCCACCATGCGGACCGTCGTCTCCTCGGCCACTTCGAGGGCCAACTGGTCCTCCATCCGTCGACCGTGGTCGAGCCCGCCCCCCGGCAACCCGAGGGGGCCGTCCGGGGTGGCGGCATCGCGCACACAGAGGAGGCGGCCGGCGTCGATGCAGACGCCGGCCACCCGGACCCTGACCTGCCGGCTGGCGGCCAGGGCATCGAGGAACGGGGGTTGGGGTTCGATGGTCCGGTCCTCTGGTTGCGGTTGGGACCGAGCGAAGACGAGCCAGGTCCGGGCCGGCTCTCAGTCGAAGGCGATGACGCTGCGGGCCACGGTGCCCGTCTTCATCTCGGCGAAGCCGTCGTTGATGTCCTCGAGCCGGATGGTCTTGGACACCATCTCGTCCAGCTTCAGCCGCCCGTCGAGGTACATCTCGACGAAGCGGGGCATGTCGGTCCGGAACTGGTTGGAGCCCATGTTGGACCCGGTCAGCTTCTTCTCGTAGAGGAACTCGACGCCGTGGATCTCGACCGTGGTCCCCACCGGGATCATGCCGATCACGGTGGCCTGGCCCCCGTTGCGGAGCATGTTGAACGACTGCTCGGCCGTCTGCTTGAGGCCGACGGCCTCGAAGCTGTAGTGGACGCCGGCACCGTCGGTCAGGTCCTTGACCTGGGCCACGGCGTCGCCTTCGGAGCCGTTGACGACGTGGGTGGCGCCCAGGCTCTGGGCCAGCTCCAGCTTGGACGGCACCATGTCGACGGCGATGATCTTGTTGGCGCCGGTGATCCGGGCTCCCTGGATGGCGGCCAGGCCGATGCCGCCGCAACCGATCACGGCCACCGTCGAGCCGGGCTCGACCTGGGCCGTGCGGAAGACGGCGCCGAGGCCGGTGGTCACCCCGCAGCCGATCAGGGCCGCCTTGTCGAGGGGCATCTCCGGGCTGATCTTCACCAGCGCGTGTTCGTGGACCAGCATCTGCTCGGCGAACGACGACAGGTGGAGGAAGGTGTTGACCGGCTCACCGCCCCGTGACAGGCGGGCCCCCTCGCCGGGGCGGCGGACCAGGTCGGTGTTCTTGTTCTCACACAGCGACAGATGGCCGCTGATGCACTGCTCGCAGTAGCCGCAGAAGGCCGACAGGCAGGTGATGACGTGATCGCCGGGCTGGACGTAGCGAACGTCGGTCCCGACCTCTTCGACCACGCCGGCCGACTCGTGCCCGAGGACGGCCGGGCACGGGTGGGGGTACTTGCCCTCCATGAAGTGCAGATCGCTGTGGCAGAGCCCGGCGGCCTTGGTCCGGATCAGGACCTCCCGGGGCCCGGGACTGTCGACGTCGACGTCCTCGATGTCGAGCTGGCCGGGGATGGCGTTCAGGACGGCTGCTTTCATGATGCTCCTCGAAGGCTTGGATGGAAGAACAGGGGGCGACGACGGCGGTGGCCACCGGGGAACCCGGGCCCGTCGGGGATCAGTCGGACAGCTTGGTCTGGCGGTCCACGTAGCGGTCGACCGATTGGACGAACCGCTCCAGGTACTCGGCCAACTTCTGCTGCTCGGTGGGCGAGAACTCGGCCAGGATCTCGGTCAGCCCGGCCTGGATCTTGCCGTTGATGGTCTCGAATCGCTCCCGGCCGGCCTCGGTGACCGAGACCATGACCGAGCGATGATCGTCGACCGCCTTCACCCGCTCGACCAGACCCTTCTCGGCCAGACAGGTGACGGCGCGGGTCGTTGACGCCGGGGTGACCTGCAGGGCCTCGGCCAGAACCCCCATGCGCATGGGGCCCTGGGTGGCGATCAGGACCAGAGCATCGGCCAGGGCCAGATCCAGGGTGTCGTCGCCGAGATCGTAGAACAGGTCCTTGATCTGGATGGCACTCGCCCCGCGCCGGATCTGTCGCCAGGCGTAGCCGACCCGCCGCCGCGTCTCGACATCAACGCTGCTCATCGTCGTCATCCGGACAATTGTGGCCTGACGAGTGGTCAAACGTCACATGCGGAGCGGGGGAATCGGCGGCGAGGGCCTCGGCCGCCAGTTGCTTCAGGGGCAGCCCGGTGGCCAGCGCCACCCGTTGGAGGTCGTCGAACTCGGGCTTGCGATGGTGGGGTCCGACCTTGACCGCGATGCGGTGCCCCCGCACCTCCACCTGGTGGACCGAGCGTGGCGCCTCGTGCTTGCGGACCGTCTCGGTCCGGATCCCCAGGCTCCCGGTCTCGGCCAGGACCAGGCGCCGGAGCCCGTCAACCCGATCGGGTCGGGCCAGGACCCGGAGCTCGTGGCCGGGTCGGCTCTTCTTCATCACCACCGGCACCAGCCAGGCGTCGTCGGCCCCGGCGGCCAACAATCGGTCGATGGTGTGGGCCAACACCTCGGGTGTCACGTCGTCGAGGTTGGTGGCCAGCACCACCGATTCGAGCGACCGCAGGTCGCCGCCGTCGACCGTCGGCGCCGCCGTCGGCTCGACGGCGATAGCGGTCACCACGTTGGGGTGGGTGGTCGGGTTGCGGCCACCGGCTCCGCGGGAGACGGGCCCCAGCAGCCCGGACGGGATGGGACCCCAGTCGTCGGCCAGCGTGATCAGCAGGGCGGCTCCGGTCGGCGTCACGGTCTCGGCCTCGATGTCGACGCTGTGGACGGGTGCTCCTCGCAGCAGGGAGGCGGTGGCCGGGGCCGGGGTGGGGAGCCGGCCGTGGGCGGCGCCCACGTGGCCACGGCCCAGGCCCACCGGCCCCACCGTGACCCGGGTCGGACCGAGGTGGTACCGGGCCGACCACACGCCGACGATGTCGACGATGGCGTCGACCGCGCCCACCTCGTGGAAGTGGACCTGGTCCAGCTCCACCCGGTGGATGGCGGCCTCGGTCCGGCCCAGCAGTTCGAACGTGCGCCGGGCCCCGTCGGCCACCGGGGCGGGCAGCGCGGCCGAGGCGAGCAGGGCGTCGATGGTGGACCAGGCCCGATGGGGATGGTCCTCGCCCTCGGTGTCGACCACGGCCCGGACGGCGTCGATCCCGGCTCGGCTCACCGGCTCCAGCGCCAGGCTCCAGCCGGGGACGTCGAGGGTCTCGAGGTCGGCCCGGACGGCGTCGAGCGGCGCCCCCAGACCGAGCAGGGCACCGAGCAGCATGTCGCCGGCGGCCCCGAACGAGGGGTCGAGCCACAGGTGATGGCCCGGCAGCGGATCGCCGGGGCGGCCCGGGCTCATCGGCGGCCCACGATCCGGTGGGCGGCGCAGGCCGCTCCGTAACCGTTGTCGATGCCGACCACGGCGATCCCGGGGGCGCAGCTGGCCAGCATGGAGGTGAGGGCCGTCCGCCCCTCGAAGGCGCTGCCGTAGCCGACCGAGGTGGGCACGGCGATGATGGGCTGGGCGATGAGCCCGGCCAGGACCGTGGGCAGTGCGCCCTCCATCCCGGCCAGGGCCACGACCACCTCGGCCTCGCTCAGGTCCGGCAGCACGGCCAGCAGCCGGTGGAGCCCGGCCACGCCCACATCGGTCAACGGCAGCGTGGTGTGGCCCAGGGCCTCCAGGGTGAGGCGACACTCGTCGGCCACCGGGAGATCGGAGGTCCCGGCCGCCACCACGGCCACGGTGCGGCCGGTGGCGGGCCGATGACGCCAGGTCAGGATGGTGTCCGACCCGGCCTGAGGTTCCAGCTCGAGCAGTGCGGCCCGTTGGTCGGGGGTGGCCCTGGTTGCGATCACGGCGTCATCGCCCTCGGCCAGGAACCGGGAGACGATGGCGCGGCACTGGTCCACCGTCTTGTGGGCGCAGTAGACGGCCTCGGGCAGGTCGAGGCGGCGGGAACGGTCGAAGTCCAGGCGGGCGTCCATGGCCGTCCAGTCAGATCACAGGGTGGTCGACGGCGTCGGAGCGCCGGCGACGACGTGGTTGAGGTTGCCCGACCGGAGTCCGACGAGGTCGAGGGTGGCGTAGCGGTAGCCGGCCCCGATCACGGCCCCGGCCACCTCGTCGGCCAGTTCCACCGCCCGGCCCAACTCGGTCCGGGGCAGCTCGATACGGGCCACGTCGTCGTAGTGACGGACCCGCAGGTCGCTGAAGCCGAGGGCCCGCAGGGCGGCCTCGGCCCGGTCGATACGGGACAGCAACGGCACCGAGACCGGCGTCCCGTAGGGGATGCGACTCGACAGGCAGGGCATCGCCGGCCGGTCCCACACCTCCAGCTCCCAGGCCCGGGCCAGTTCCCGGACGTCGGCCTTGGTGAATCCGGCCTCGACCAGGGGGAACCGGGCGCCCCGCTCGGCCGCCGCCTCCTGACCGGGCCGGTGGTCGCCGAGATCGTCGACGTTGACCCCGAGGGCAACGGTGGCCCCCCGGTCCCGGGCCAGGGGCTCCAGCTGGTCCATCAGGGCCGACTTGCACCAGTAGCAGCGGTCGGTGTCGTTGGCCAGGTACCGCTCGTCGTCGAGTTCCTCGGTGCCGACGGCCACCCACTCCACCCCCCAGGCGCCGGTCAGGCGACGGCAGGTGGCCAATTCGCCCGAGCCGAGCGAGGCCGAATCGGCGGTGGCGGCCAGGACCTGGCCCGGGGGCAGGGCCTTGGCCGCGGCCACGGTCAACAGGGCCGAGTCGACCCCGCCGGAGAAGGCCACGACCAGGGGTCCGATGTCGGCGATGACGGCGGTCAGGGCGTCCATCCGGTCCTCCGGGGACGACGGGCGCGAAGGGGGGTTCTGCTGGTCGACCCGGATTGCCACCAGGTCAGGCTAACGGGCCGTCGTGGTCGGCGGATCACGCATCTCCGGTGGACCACTTGGCACACTGGACCTCCATGGGCCAGCGCAAGAGCAGCCGGAGCGGCCTCGAGACCCGGGACCGGATCATCGACGCCGCGTTGCACACCGTGGGGACCGAGGGTCTCGTCGGGACCAGCGTGCGCGCCATCGCCCGCAACGGCGGGTTCAACCAGGCCCTGGTCTTCTACCACTTCGGCTCGGTCGAGGAGCTGCTGTTGGCCGCCCTGGAGCGGGCCAACGAGCGGCGGATCAACCGGTTCCGGGACCGGCTGGAGCAGGTCTCCGACCTGAGCGAGCTGGTGGCGGTGGCGACCGAGCTGCGGCGGACCAAGGACGACGACGACCATCCCGCGCTCACGGCCATCGTGGCCGGTTGGTCGTCCAACTCCGACGTCGGTCCCCGCATCGTCGAGATCCTCAAGCCTTGGGACGACCTGCTGGTGGGCGCCCTGCGCCGGAGCCTGGCCGACACCCCGCTGGGCCAGATCATCCCGGTCGAGGACCTGGCCCACGCCATCTCGGCCCTGTTCCTCGGGATCGAGTTGCTCAGCCGTCTGGAGGGCGACGACACCCGGGCCGATTCCCTGTTCACCACCCTGGACTCGGTGGCCGTGCTGGCGGCGCCGATGCTCTCGGCCATGGCCGGGGCCGGGACGGGCGAGCCCCCGTCCTGAGCCGTCGGGGGCGGGCTGCGGTGCGACCACCACGCAGGGTGAGCGGATCAGCCCGAAGCAGTGCGAATCGTGGTCCGAGGGGCTAGACCGGGGCTGTGGGGAAACCACTCCGGGTGCTGATGAGCATGATGGCGGCGGTGGCCCTGGCCGCCTCCACCGCCTGCGGGTCCGACGGTGGGCCGGTGGCCGCGACCGAGGTCGAGGCCTTCGACCTGGAGATCGGCCACTGCTTCAACGCCGCCGGTTCGGATGAGGTGGAGCGGGTGGAGTTGGTGGCCTGCACCGACGACCACGCGTTCGAGATCTACCACGTGTTTCGGGTGGACGACGGGCCCTACCCCGGCCCCGAGGCGCTGGAGGACCAGTGGATCCAGGGCTGCCTGGCCCGCTTCGAGACCTTCGTGGGGTCGACCTTCGACGAGTCGACCCTCGACATCTCGGCCATCTTCCCCACCGAGGAGTCCTGGGAGCAGTTGGGCGACCGCGAGGTCCTGTGCTCGGTCACCGCCGTCGACGGCAGCCCGCGGACCTCCTCGGCCCGGGGCACCGGCGTCTGAGCCAGGGCGCCCCGGCCGCCGAGGGTGTCCGGGGTGGCGCCTCAGAGGCGCCGGGTGGCCAGGGCCAGAGACTCCATCACCGCTCGGCCGACCGGGGGGACGTCGCGGACCAGGACGTGGAACATCCGGGGCGACAGGGCGGCGAACCGGCAGTCGGTGTCGGTCACGACAGCGTGGGCTGCCGGCCGGTCGAGCAGGAGCTCGGCCTCGCCGACGTGTCGGCCCGGGGTCAGGGCCACCGAACCCTGGGGGCCGACGACCCGGGCGGAGCCCGAGAGCAGGGCAAGCAGTCCCGGTACCGGGCGTCCGACCTCGATCACGGGCGTCCCGGCCTCGGCGTCGAGCAGTTGCAGGTGTCGGGCGACGACCCGACGCTGGCGAGGGCTGCAGTGTTCCAGGAGTGGGAGCCGCTCCGGGTTCAGGGCCGCCGACGGGTCGGCGGCGGCGGTGGTGACGGGTGGGGTGGGTGTGGTGGTCATGACAGGGCCTTTCCGGTGGTCAGGGGGGTGGGGTCGGTGAGGGGTCCGGTGGCGGGACCGGCAAGCGGGGCGGGGAACGTGATGGGGCTGTCCTCCCACAGGCCCCAGCGGAGGTGGGCCTGGCGGAGCCAGCCCGGAGCCCACCAGTTGGCGTGACCGGCCAGGGTCATCAGGGCCGGGGTCAGGGTGGCCCGGACGGCGAAGGCATCGGTGACCACGGCCAGGGCCAGGCCCACGCCGAACATGCGGACCACCGAGATGCCGGAGGTCGAGATGGCCACGAACACGATGGCGAGGAGCAGGGCTGCGGCGGTGACCAGGCGCCCGGTGCGGCCGATGCCCTCGACGACGGCCGCCGTGCTGTCGCCGGTCCGGTCGTACTCCTCCTTGATCCGGGCCAGGAGGAAGACCTCGTAGTCCATCGAGAGCCCGAAGGCGATGCAGAACATGAGGATCGGGGTGAACACGTCGAGGCGGCCCACCGCCGTGGTGCCCAGGGCGCCGAGGTTGCCGTCCTGGAAGATCCACACGAGGGCCCCGAAGGTGGCGGTGAGGCTGAGCAGGTTGAGACCCAGGGCCTTGATGGGTACGACCACGCTGCCGGTCATGGCGAACAGCAGCACGACGGTGGTCAGGGCGATGAGGCCCAGGGCGGCCGGGACCCGGTCGGTGACCACCTCGACGGCGTCGATCCGGGTGGCCGTCGCGCCGCCGATGAGGGTCCGGTGCCCGGTGTCGGCGGCGGCCCGGCGCAGGTCGGTCACCGCCTGCTCCGCCTCGTTCGAGTCGGGGTCGACGGCCAGGGTGACGGCCATCCAGGTCGAGCCCGGCCCGGCGAAGCGGACGGCCCCCAGCGGATCGGCGGCCCGCCCCACCGCGGTGGCCGAGCCGAGGACGGAATCGACCCGAGCCACGTTGGGGACGGCCAGGAAGGTCCGCTCCAAGGTCACCAGGGCGTCCCGGTCGCGGGCGCTGACGTCGGGGGCGATCACGGTCACCGGGTTGAGGGCGGCGTCGTCGAACTCGGCCCCGACGGCCTCGGCCGCCTGCCGGGCCTCGGCCCCGGCCGGGAGGACCCGCTCGTCGATCGTGGTCGGGTCGAAGCGGACGAAGGGGAGGCCGAGAGCCAACAGGATGGCGGTGACCCCGATCAGCCACGGCAGGGGCCGGGCCGTGACCCGGGCCGTCTGCCGGTGCCAGAAGCCCTGTGACCGGGCCCGTCGGGGCGTGCCGATGCGGGCTCCGAACAGGGCGAGAAGCACCGGGGCCACGATCATGGCCGCCGCTGCGGCCGCGGTCACCACCACCACCCCGGCGTAGGCGAACGACCGGAGGTAGACCACGGGGAACACCAGCAGCGCCAACAGCGAGGTGGCCACCGTGGCCGCACTGAACAGGACCGTTGGTCCGGCCGCCACCATCGTCCGGTGGAGGGCGGCGGCGACGTCGGGCGTTCGCCCGTCGGCCGCCAGCTCCTCGCGGAACCGGGCCACGATCAGCAGCGAGTAGTCGATGGCCAGGCCCAGACCGAGGGCGGTGGTCAGGTTGAGGGCGAAGGTCGAGACGTCGGTGGCCCGGGTCAACAGGTTGAGGGCGGCGAAGGTGGTGAGGACGGCCAGGATGGCCACGGCCAGAGGGAGGACGGCGGCCCGCCAGCCCCGGAACACCCACAACAGGGCGGCCAGGGTGAGGGGAACCGCCAGCAGTTCGGCGGTGCGGAGGTCGTTCTCGGCCTGCTCGGCCGCCTGACGGCCCGACTCGGTGGGGCCGCCGGCCTGGAGTTCGAACGCCGTCTGCTGGTCCAGGACCGGTTCCAGCCGGGCCGCCGTGAGCCGTCGGGTGCTCTCGTCGCCGGCCAGCCGGGCGGTGACGATTGCCCGACGACCGTCGGGGCTGCGCAGGGGGTTGGCCTCGGCCGGCACCGGGAGTTGCCAGAAGGAGGCCACCTCCTCCACCCCGGGATCGGCGGCGAGGGCGGCGATCAGCGCCAGGCCCGCCTGACGGTTGGCCTCGTCCTCGACCAGGCCGTTCTCGGCTGTGGCCACCACCAGGTAGTCGGCCGGGCCGGTGGCGAAGTCCCGGGCCAGCAGGGCCTCGGCCTGGGACGACTCGGCCCCCGGGCTGTTGAACCCGCCGGCGCTGAGCCGGTCGGGGAGCCCGGCCCCGGCCACGGCCAGGACGGGAAGGGCCAGGAGCAGCGCGACGGCCAGGGTTCGGGTGTGACGCAGGGCCAGGGTGGTGATGACACGGAACATGGTTTCCCTCCTGCCGACCGGGGGAGTTACCGGCCGGTATTCACCCCGTACGGTCGACTTCCGACCGCGGTTCGCGCCGATCCGGGGACGGTCCGTGGCGGCGAGGCGGCATCGGCCCGACGGCGACGGCGCGAACCGATCGGGCGTTACGGCCGAACAGGGCGGCGAGTGGACCGACACCGGGTCGGTCCTCACCGTCCGGAGGTCACGATGTCCCCCACTCCGACCGGCACCCTGTACGCCGACCGGCTTCCAGCGGGCCGGGATCGATCCCGGTCGGTGCCGATCGAGGTCCGTGATCTGGGGCCCGATGCCGGCCCGGTGGTCCAGGCCGTGTTCGACGGTCTGTCCGACCGGTCACGCCACCTTCGCTTCTGCGCCCCGACGCCCCGCCTGACGGGCTCCCTGCTCCGGTACCTGACCGATCTCGACGGGGTCGATCGCCACGCCGTGGTCGCCCTCGATCGGGATCGGCCGTCGGTGGTCGACGGCTCGCCGGGCCTCGAGGTGGGCGTCGCCCGCTTCGCCCGCTGTCGCCACGACCGGTTCGAGGCCGATGTCGCCGTCGCCGTGATCGACGGCTACCAACGATGCGGGGTCGGCACGGCCCTGGTCGAGGCCTTGGCCGTCCGGGCCGCCGCCCTCGGGATCGAGCGACTGCGGTTCGACCTGTTGACCGGCAACTCCGGGATGCGGGCCGTGGCCGACCGCCTGGGCGCCACCTGGGGCCCGGTTCCCGACGAACCGACCATGGCCCGGGCCCTGCTCACCCTCTGACCGGGCTCACTCTCTGACCGGGCTCATCCCGTGAGCGGGGCCGGTTCACTCTCTGACCGGGCTCACTCTCTGACCGGGCTCACTCTCTGACCGGGCCCGGCGCACTCTCTGACCGGGTTGGTTCACTGTCGGACCGGGCTCATCCCGTGAGCGGGGCCGACCTGCCCGCCCGGTGACAGCAGGCCCGCGGTGGGGCCCGGCGCGGTCGAGTCGTGGTCGAGCGGGCGGCGGGCAGCCGGGGAACCGTCAGCCGAACTCGCCCCGGAGGACCACTGGACCCGGCGCCTCGGGGTCGTCCTGGCGTTGCAGGGTCACGGTGAACAAGGTGTACGACGGGTCCCACACACCGGTCCACAGACCGATGGAACCATCGCCGCCGCGCATGTGGAAGGTGCCGGCCGAGATGCGGGAGCGGGGCTCGGGCCGGATGAGCCAGGCGGCGTAGAACATGCCCTCGGGGGCCGGCTCCAGGTCGGTGGCCTCGAAGCGGATCAGGGCGCCGTTGGGACGCTCGATCACCTCGACTCGGGCAGAGGCGCCCGGCATCTCCTCGGTACCGGCGAGGGCGACCTCGGCCACCGGCACGTCGGCGTCGGGCTCGCCCGGGGCGCGGACCACGCTGATGGCGGCCAGGGCCGCGACCAGCAGGGCGGCTGCGGCCGTGACCGGCATCCATCGCCGCAATCGGCGGGCCCGGTCGAGGGAAACGACGTTCCCGTCGCCGTTCCCGTCGGCCGTGGCCGGTGTCGGGGACGAGGCCGGATCGACGGGTGAGGTCGAGCCCGACAGCGAGGTCGACTGCGAGGTCGACTGCGAGGTCGACTGCGAGGTCGACTGCGAGGTCGACAGTGGGGTCGACAGCGACGTCGGGCCCGGGTCGGGAACACGGTGGACGGTGGCGCCGGTGGGTGGGACGAGGGAAGGCCCGGCGGCGGCGTCGGCGGTGGCGTCGATGCCGAGCGCGGCCAGGACGGCGTCCTCGACCCCGGGCGAGGGCTCGGCCCACAGCCGGGGTTCGTCCAGCAGGTCGGTCAGGGCCCGCAGGGCGTCGTCGGTCAGCTCATCGTCGTCCAGGGGGCCGAACAGGTCGTCGGCCGGTTCGTTGGGGCCCTGGTGGTCGTCAGGTTGGAATCGATCGGTCATGGTGTCGGCTCCTCGAACAACCCTACGTGGCCGAGGGCCCAGCGGTTCCATCATCGGCACCGACAATCTCGGTCGGCTCGGCCGCCACGTGGGCCAAGGCCTTGGCCAGGCGGCGATAGGCCCGGTGTGACCGGGACTTCACCGTTCCCACCGGCACCCCGAGGTGTTCGGCCACCTCGCCCTGGGTCAGGCCCAACTCGTGCTGGAGGCGGACCACCTTCTGCTCCTCGGGGGGCAGGGTCTCCAGTGCCTTGCGCACCTCGAAGGTCTCCCACGTCCGCTCCAGGGACGCCGGGGCGACGGCCTGGTCGACCTCGGGCTCGTGGCCGCCCCGGGTTGGTCGCCGCTCGAAGCGCACGGTGTCGATGGCGGTGCGGCGGGCGATGGCGTACAGCCAGGGGGCCAGATCCCGCCCGGCGTCGAAGCGGTCGGCCGACTGCCACGCCTTGGTGAAGGTGACCTGGACCACGTCGTCGATCAACTCCTGGTCGTTGCCGACGATGGAGCGGGCCACGGTGGCGATGGGTCCGGCGAACTGCCGGTAGACCACCCGCACGGCGTTGGGGTCCTTGGCCCGGAAGGCCGTGATCAGGGGATCGGTCATGGTGGAGGGGGCGGCGTGGTGCTCCGGGTCGACAGCGGCCCCAGTGTAGAAGGGGCGACCGGGACCGGTGTACGAACACCTGTTCCATCGAACTGGTGTTCGGGTAGGGTCGGGGAATGGGATGGCAGAACCCTCCGGTCCGGTGGACCGACCTCGAGCAACGGCTCTCGGATCGGCCCGATCCCGGTCGGTCCCCGGGCCGCCAGATGCCCGATGCCGTGCCCTTCGGCCCCGGGGCCGACGGGGGCGACAGCCCAGCCTGGTCCTACAAGCGGCCGACCTACGAGGCCCCGGGGCTGGAGCGGGTGCGGGCCACGGTGCCCTACGCCGAGTTGCACTGCCACTCCAGCTTCAGCTTCCTCGACGGGGCCTCCCAGCCCGAGGACCTGGCCGAGCAGGGGGCCCGCCTGGGGCTGGAGGCCCTGGCCATCACCGATCACGACGGGTTCTACGGGGTGGTCCGCTTCGCCGAGGCGGCCCGGGCCGTCGGTCTGCCCACCGTGTTCGGCGCCGAGCTGACGGTCGACAAGCTCGACATCTCCCCTGGCCAGGCCGACCCCGACGGCACCCACCTGTTGGTCCTGGCCCGGGATCCGGTGGGATACGCCGCCCTGGCCCGGGTCATCAGCCGGGCCCAGTTGGCAGGGGAGAAGGGGGCGCCCCGGCTCACCATGGGCGATCTCGATCGGTGGACCACGGCCGACGAGTTGGGCCACTGGCTGGTGCTGACCGGCTGTCGCAAGGGGGCGGTGCCCCGCGCCCTGGAGCGGGAGGGCCCGGGGGCGGCGGCCGCCGCCCTGGGCGGCCTGATCGACCGATTCGGGGCCGACAACGTGGCCGTCGAATTGTGGGACCACGGCGCCCCCCTCGACAGTGCCCGCAATGACGCCCTGGTCGAGCTGGCCCTGCGGGCCGGGGTGGAGCCGGTGGCCACCAACAACGTCCACTACGCCGTGCCCGGGCACCGTCGCCTGGCTGCGGCCATGGCCGCCGTGCGGGCCCGGCGATCCCTGGACGAGATCCAGGGCTGGCTCCCGGCCATGGCCAACGCCCAGCTGCGCTCGGGGGAGGAGCAGGCCCGGCGGTTCGCCCGCTACCCGGGGGTGGTGGCCCGGGCGGCCGAGTTCGGTCTGGCCTGCGCCTTCGATCTGAAGCTGATGGCGCCCGAGCTGCCCCCCTACGACTGTCCCGAGGGCCTGTCGGAGATGGCCTACCTCCGGGAGCTGGTGGAGCAGGGGGGTGAGCGCCGCTACGGCCCCCGGAACGCCCCCTACGTGCCCGAGGCCTGGGATCAGCTCGACCACGAGATGGACCTGATCGAGAAGCTGAACTTCCCCGGCTACTTCCTCGTCGTCTGGGACATCGTCGACTTCTGCCGGCGGGAGAGGATCCTGTGTCAGGGGCGTGGTTCGGCCGCCAACTCCGCCGTGTGCTTCGTGCTCGGTATCACGGCGGCCGACGCCGTGGAGTTGGGATT
Organism: Acidimicrobiales bacterium; assembly: GCA_965263455.1. Classification (GTDB taxonomy): domain Bacteria; phylum Actinomycetota; class Acidimicrobiia; order Acidimicrobiales; family SZUA-35; genus CADEDH01. Next base: position 1,259,394 of record CBDHHN010000004.1, on the reverse strand, counting down.
GCTGTTCGAGCGGTTTCTCTCCCCCGAACGGGAGGGCCCGCCCGACATCGACCTCGACATCGAGTCCGACCGGCGGGAGGAGGTCATCCAGTACGTGTACGACAAGCACGGCCGCCACCATGCGGCCCAGGTGGCCAACGTCATCACCTACCGGAGTCGTTCGGCCGTGCGGGACGCAGCCAAGGCCCTGGGCTACGCCCCCGGTCAACAGGACGCCTTCTCCAAGAGCATGGACCGCTGGTCGGCCCTGCGGGCCCGGGCCCACGAGCGGGCCGACGGGGGCGGGGCCGAGTCGGCGACGGCCCCCGAGGTGCCCCGGCACGGGGGGCCGTGGCGGGAGGCGGTGTCGCAGATGCCCGAGGAGATCCCCGACGCCGTGGTCGACCTGGCCCTGGCCTTCGAGCACCATCCCCGCCACCTGGGTATCCATTCCGGGGGCATGGTCATGTGCGATCGGCCCGTGATCGAGGTGTGTCCGGTGGAGTGGGCCCGGATGGAGGACCGGACCGTTCTCCAGTGGGACAAGGACGACTGTGCCGCCGCCGGGCTGGTCAAGTTCGACCTGCTGGGGCTGGGCATGCTGTCGGCCCTCCACTACACGATGGACCTGGTCGACACCCGTCACGGGGTGGCCTACGAGCTGGCCGATTTCCAGATGGAGTCGGCCGTGTTCGACATGCTGTGTCACGCCGACTCCATCGGGGTGTTCCAGGTCGAGTCCCGGGCCCAGATGGCCACCCTGCCCCGGCTCAAGCCCCGGAACTTCTACGACCTGGTGGTCGAGGTGGCCCTGATCCGGCCCGGGCCCATCCAGGGCGGGTCGGTGCACCCCTACATCCGCCGCCGCAACGGCGAGGAGCCGGTGACCTATCTCCACCCCCTGCTCGAGCCGGCTCTGCACAAGACCCTGGGCATCCCCCTGTTCCAGGAGCAGCTCATGCAGATCGCCATCGACGTGGCCGGGTTCTCGGCCGGCGACGCCGACGAGCTACGACAGGCCATCGGGGCCAAGCGGTCCAAGCTGCGGTTGGAGCGGCTGCGGGGTCGGTTCTTCGAGGGCATGACGGCCAACGGCATCGACGACGAGACCGGGGTCCAGATCTGGAACAAGCTGGCCGCCTTCGCCAACTACGGCTTCCCCGAGAGCCACTCCATCAGCTTCGCCTACCTGGTCTACGCCTCGTCGTGGCTCAAGCTCCACTACCCGGCCGCCTTCTGCGCCGCCCTGCTGCGGGCCCAGCCCATGGGTTTCTACTCCCCCCACTCCCTGATCCAGGACGCCCGCCGTCACGGGGTCCCGACCCTGGGGCCCTGCATCAACGCCTCGACCGCCACCGCCGACCTGGAGCCGGTGCCGGAGGGGGAGCCCCTGCCCCCGATCACGGTGGCCGGGGCCGACGGCATCGAGCGGGAACGCTACGACCACGGGTGGGCCGTCCGGCTGGGGATCGACTCGGTCCGTCACGTCGGCGAGGATCTGGCGGCCGAGATCGCCGCCGGACGGCCCTATGCCTCGATCGAGGACCTGGCCCGCCGGGCCGGGGTCGGGATCGAGGCCCTGGAGGCCCTGGCCACGGCCGGAGCCTTCGACTGCTTCGGGATCGAGCGCCGTCAGGCTCTGTGGGCGGTGGGGGCGGTGGCCCAGGGCGGGGCCGACAAGCTGGAGGGCATCGTGACCGGGGTCCACGCCCCCCAGTTGCCGGGGATGAGCGATCAGGAGGAGGCCAACGCCGACCTGTGGGCCACCGGGGTGGCGGTCGAGGGCCATCCGACCCGGTTCCTGCGTGCCGATCTGGAGGAGCGGGGGGTGGTGACGGCGGCCGACCTGGCCGCGGTGCGAGCCGGGACCGAGCACGGGTCCAAGGTGCTGGTGGGCGGGGTGGTGACGCATCGCCAGCGTCCGGCCACCGCCTCGGGGGTCACGTTCATGAACCTGGAGGACGAGACGGGCCTGATCAACGTGGTGGTCTCGGTCGGTTGCTGGCAGCGGTACCGGCGGGCGGCCCGGGGGGCTCCGGCCCTGCTGATCCGGGGTCGGGTCGAGCGCCAGGAAGCCGTGGTCAACATCGTGGCCGAGAAGCTGGAGCCCCTCCCGGTTGGGGGCCGGGTCCCGGCCAGCCGCGACTTCCGTTGAGCCAAGCGGCTCGGTCGAGCTGGTCGACTCCGAGGCTGTCGCAGTACCGGACAGACGGGTTGAGGGCTCGTCGGCGGCGAGTGGCTCAGGCCGGCAGTCGATCCCATAGGGCGGTGAGGGCGGCCAGGGCTCCGGACTCGGCCTGCGGGTCGACGGCACCCGCGCTGGCGCCCGGACCGTCGGGGCCGACCTCGGCCGCCACGGCCTCCAGCGTGCCGTCGACGGCGAGTTCCCGGGCCAGGGCCACGGTGGTGGGGATGACGGCGTCGGCCGCGGTGAGGACCGGATCGTCGGGGTCTTGGCGGGCCTGGGCCGAGAGAGGCAGCGCCCGGGCCAGGGCGGCCAGCTGCGGGTCGAGGGGGCCGGTCCGCTCGGGCTTGTGTCGTTGGGGATACGGGTGTTGGTCCCACAGCTCGTCCATGCCGTCGAAGAACTCATCCGGCACGGCGTAGTGGACGTGCTCGACGTGGAGGAACAGCGTGGTGGCGGCGCACATCAGACACGGTTCGAGCGTGGTGTAGAGGTGCAGGCCATCGGCCCGATAGCGGCCCATGGCGGCGAAGGCGTTCATTTCGGCATGGGCCATGAACGTGCCGTTGAGCACGGCCGGGGCCGGCTCGGGGGCCGGGGTTGACGTGTTCACCCGGTTGCGCCCGACCGAGACGGTGGCGCCCGACGACGGGTCGATCAACACCGCTCCGATGCCGAGGTTGCCCTCGGTCCACGACCGCCAGGCCTGACCGAAGGCGGCCCGCCACGGGTTCGAGAGCGAGCTCCAGGCTGCGGTCGGCGGGCTGACCATGAGCCGAGCGTAGGGCGTCGCAGGCACCGCAGTCGGTCAACGCCTTCGCCCGCGACACGGCGGGAGTTCGAGCCACGGGTCTAGGTTTGCGCCATGACGGCAGCCACACCGGTGCCGGCCTCGGCCGGACAGATCCCCATGGACTCCCCGCTCGGCCGACTGGTGGTGGCGACCACGGTGGCCGGGTCGGCGGTGGCCATGATGACGGCCACCGTGGTCAACGTGGCCCTTCCCACCCTGGCCCGCGACCTGGATGCCAGCTCGTCCCAGCAGCAGTGGATCATCAACGCCTACCTGCTGACCATCTCGGCCCTGATCCTGATCGGGGGCACCCTGGGCGACCGCTACGGCCGGCTTCGGATCTACCGGCTGGGGGTCGTGTGGTTCGCCGTCGCCTCGCTGGCCTGTGCCGTGGCCCCCGACACCAACACCCTGATCGTGGCCCGGTTGTTCCAGGGGGTGGGCGGGGCCCTGCTCACCCCTGGCAGCCTGGCCATCATCGAGGCCACCCTCCGCCCCGAGGACCGGGGTCGGGGCGTGGGCCGCTGGTCGGGCCTGATCGGCCTCTCGGGGGCCATCGGCCCCCTGCTCGGCGGGCTGCTGGTGGACCTGTCGTGGCGGACCGTGTTCCTGATCAACCTGCCGATCGCGGCCGCCGTGCTGGTGATGAGCACCCGGCTTCCGGAGACCGCCGACCCCGATGCCCGAGACACCCCGGTCGACCTGGTCGGCGCGATCCTGACCGTGCTCGTGCTGGGCGGCGCATCCTATGCCCTCATCGAGGGCCCCAACGGCGGACTGATCGGGCTGCCGGGTGTGGCCGCCCTGGCCGCGGTGGTGGCCCTGGTGGCGTTGGCCCGTTGGGAGCGGGGCCGACCGGGTGCCGTCGTTCCTCTCGACCTGTTCACGGTGCCGCTGTTCGTCGTGGCCAACCTCGTCACGTTTCTCGTCTACGGGGCCATGGGCGTGGTCTTCTTCCTCATCCCGCTCCAGCTGCAGACCACGCTCGGCTACTCGCCGATCCAGGCCGGCGCCGTCTTCCTCCCCGCCACCGCCCTGCTGCTGTTCTTCTCCTCCCAGGCCGGCGACTACGCCCAACGCCACGGCCCCCGACGTCCCCTCACCGTCGGGCCCCTGCTCATCGCCGCCGGGATGTTGGCCTTCACCCGGATGGGTCCCGGAGCCTCGTACCTGACCGTGGTGCTGCCGTCGGTCCTGATCTACGGCGTGGGTCTTGCCATCTCGGTCGCCCCGGTGACCTCGACGGCGTTGGGCAGCGTGCCGGCCCAACGCTCGGGGGCGGCGTCGGGGTTCAACAATGCCGTGTCCCGCACGGGGCAGCTGCTGGCGGTGGCCGCCATTCCCCCGGTGGTGGGCTTGACGGGTGGCGCCCTGAGCGACCCGGTCCGGCTCGACGAGGGGTTCGGGATCGCCATGGTGGTCTCGGCCGTGCTCGTGTTGTCCGGGGCCGGCGTGGCCGCCCTGTTCCTGACCCCCGCGGTGACCTCGTCTTCGTCCCCGTCCCCGTCCCCGTCCCCGTCCCCGTCTTCGTCTTCGTCTTCGTCTTCGTCTTCGTCTTCGTCTTCGCTTCTCGGTCGAGTCGCCGTCGGAGGTGGCGTCGACGGTCGGGGCGACGGGAGACGGCGAACCGTCATCGGCCGGTCATCCGGGTCGCCACCGCCGGCACTTCCCGGCCTGTGCCATCGACGGGGCCCACCCGCACCGAACGGCACGGTCCGCCGCCCGCTCGTAGCCCGATGCCGCTCGGGATCGTGCTCGGGCTGTCCCCCGAGGGGCACGCGCCGGTCGTCCCGACGGCCGGGCACAGCGTCGCCCGACGGGGCCCGGGCAGGATCGGGTCGGGTCCGGCGTCGGCCTGTCCGGGGTCCCGGGGGTGGCGGGCTCAGCCCTCCCAGAGGCGGATCCAGCCCGACTCGACCTCGAGTTCGGCCGTTTCGTAGCCGGCCTCGCCCGGGAGCACGACCCGGTACTCGCCCTCGGGATCGACGACCCGGACCCGCTGGTAGGGGAGGCGCTTGCGGGCCATCGTCATGATCTCCTCGGTCGAGTCGAACCGATCGAGGCAGGCCAGCATCCGCACCGTGGGCGTCATCATCGTGAGTTCGCCCTCCTGCCACCGCCGGAGGGCGTCGCTCGGGGCCATCCAGCCCAGGTTGACGATCTCCCCGTCGTCGTGGAGCGGTTCCTGCCCGTGCGGGGCCCGGGCCACGAAGAAGTGGGCGTCGAACCGGCGGGGGGAACCCACCGGGGTGATGAACCGGGCCACCTGCTCGATGGCGGTGGCGTCGATGCTCAGATCGTGGGCCAGCAGCAGGTCGACGAAGCGGGACTCGTCGGCCCGGACCTCGTCCCGGAGGGCGGCCACGTCGACCGAGCCCGGGACCGGTCCGCCCGCAAGGAGCAGGCCCGCCTCCTCCAGGGTCTCCCGGCAGGCGGCAAGCCACCAGGCCAGACCGCCGCCCTCGACCTCGAGGATCTGGGAGGCCTCGTCGTCGGACAGCCCGACGCACAGGCGGTCGAAGTCCTCGCGGTGGTCGCCGGGATCGACCCGGCCGCCCGGAAACACCCAGTTGTCGGGGGCGAACACGACCTTGGCCGTGCGGCGCAGGAGGAGGACCTGCAGATCGGGCCGATCGTCGAGCAGCATCACGGTGGCCGCCGGTCGGACCGGTACGGCGTGGGGATCGAAATCGTCGGGGCCCATCGGGGCCAACCTAGTGGCCACCCCCTCCTCGGCTCGATTCCGTGGCCAAGGGGCAGGCGAGGCGATGGCGCGGCGGTGCCGGGCCCAGGGGTGTCGGAGATCGGGCCGGTCCGGGGTCGTACCGTCAGCCGGTGCGCATCAGGACCGACGCCGAGTCGGTGGCGGCAGCCGACAGCAGATCCCAGGCCTCGTTGCCGGGGCCGCCGATGACCAGGCCCGATGGCTGTTCGAGAACGTGGACCCGGAACTGGAGATCGAGGCCCGACCCGAGGCCGTCGAGGCAGGGGGTGCCGTAGCCCTCGTTCCCGTAGTCGTTGAGGGTGGAGAACGCACCGGGGGGCAACAGGCCGGCGTCCAGGCCGGTCTCGTTGGGATTGATCCCGGCCACCAGCCACAGCAGCAGTGGCTCGGCCGGGTCGGTCTGGTTGGTGAGGGTCACGGCCAGCTCGGCCGCATTGGCCGGGACATCGGTCCACACCAGCGTCGGCCACCGGTTGGCCCCGGCGCAGGTGGCGTCGATCGGGGGCTGGTCACCGGGGGCGAAGTCGGGGCTCGACAGGGCCAACCCGGTGACGCTGGCTTCCGACGGCGGGGCCGAGGTCGGGGGGAGCGGTCGGGTGGTGGTCGTCTGGTCGGGGCGGGGTTCGGCCAGGGTCCGGCCGTCGGTCGCACACCCGGCGATCAACACCGCCACCAGCACCAGCACCAGGACCAGCCTCGTCGACACGGACGCTCACCCTAGCGGGGTGCCGGTGGCGACCGGATCCGCCCCCCCGGCGGCCGACGGGCCGCCTCACCTCCGCCGACCGTGCGGCCGCGGCATCGGTACCGGCGCCCGGGCCCGGCAACCGGTCGTTAGAGTGCCCGGAGCCGGCCGGTCGGACGATGTGAGGACGACGTGAGGAGGGGCGAGGGCCCGTGAGCGGAGCGAACGGCCCTGGGCCGACCAGCGGGGATCGGGGCTAGGGCATGGCCCGCCGGCGACTGGGCCCCGTACGGCGCGCCTGGCGTCCGCTCGGCGGCCTGCTCGGCCCGGCCATCGGCGACGCCACCCAGAGCCTGGGGGCCCTGACCCTGTCGGCCACCACCAGCCTCATCACCGGGTTCACCTTCGCCGCCGTCACCGGAACCCTGGAGCGGTTCCCCGGTCTGCTGCTGTTCATACCGGCCGCCATCGGGCTTCGGGGCAACGTCTTCGGTCCCCTCGGGAGCCGCCTGTCGACCGCCATCCGGGCCGGCACGTTCGCCTGGAGCTGGCGTCATGACTCGCTGCTGGGCCAGAACGTGCTGGCGGCGATGGCGACCTCGCTGGCTGCCGCCGTCGGTCTGGCCGCGGTGGCCGAGGTGGTGGTGCAGATCCTGCGGGACGGCCCGGTGGAGGTCATGGACCTGTTCGACTTCGTCGTGGTCTCGGCCGTCGGCGGCACCCTGGCCTCGCTCGTGGTCCTGGGGATCACCCTCGGTCTGGCCGTGGCTTCAGCCCGTTTCGGGTGGGACCTCGACAATGTGACCGCCCCCCTGGTCTCGGCTTCGGGCGACTTCGTGACCCTGCCCGCCCTGGTATTGGCCACCACCCTCATCGACCGGGGCAACCTGACCCGGGGAGTCGCCGCCGGCTTCGGGTTGGCCGCCCTCGGCGTCACGGTCTATCTGATCCGGTCGTCACTGGCCACGGCCCGCCGGATCCTGCTCGAGTCGCTCCCGGTGCTGGTCGGGGCCGGGACCCTGAGCCTGGTGGCCGGGGTGGTCCTGGAGGTCTCGATCTCCCGGTTCGTGACGTTCTCGGTGTTGCTGATCCTGTTGCCCGGCTACCTGTCGACCGCCGGGGCCCTGGGCGGGATCCTGTCGAGCCGGCTGGCGACCAAGGTTCATCTCGGACTCATCGAGCGGGGCCTGATCCCCCGGGGCGGGGCCCGGGACGACATCCGGATCACGTTCCTGCTGGCCCTGCCCATCTTCGTGCTGTTGGCCCTGCTGGCCGGATCGGTCGGGGTGTGGGGCGGCGGTTCCTCGCCCGGCATCGGCCTCCTGGTCGGCGTGGCCGTGACCGGTGGGCTGGTGGCCACCGCCCTGGTCGCCACCATCGCCTACTACGGGACGCTGCTGGTCGTCCGATTCGGACTCGACCCCGACAACCATGGGATCCCCCTGGTGTCGGCCAGTCTCGACGTGGTCGGCGCCCTGACCCTTGTCGGCGCCATGGTCCTGTGGGGGGTGGCATGATGCGGGACGTGGAACCCCGCAACCTGCGTGAGATGTTGGCCGAGGCCAAGGACACCAGCGAACTGATGGTCGACCTGGCCTACGCCGCGCTGTTCTTCGACGACCCCGACATGGCCGACGAGGTCGATCAGTTGGAGGGCCAGATCAGTGAACTGGTCCACCGCATGCGGGCCCTCAGCATCATCGCCGTGCGCAACCCGCGCGAGGCCGAGGCCATGTCGGCCGTCCTCCAGGTGATCAGCGCCGTGGAAGGCATCGCCAACGACGCCGTCGACATCGCCCGCATCGTGTCCCGCCGGTTGGGTATCCCCCGCCAACTGGTGGTCGACATGTCGGCCGCCGACGAGGTGTCGCACCGGGTCGAGGTGGCGCCGGGTTCGCACTTCGCCAACCGGCCCCTCTCGTCGTTCGAGCTGCCGGTGGTGACCGGCATGCGGGTCATGGCCGTCCGCCGGGGTCGGAGCTGGCTCGTCGATCCCGGGGGTGACGACATCCTCAACCCGGGCGACGTCCTGTTCCTGCGGGGCTCGCCCGACGGCATCGTCCGTTTGCGGGAGCTGGCCGGTGCCCCCCGTTGGCTCCAACCCGAACCCGAGGAGGGCGTGGTCCTCACCGACCTCGACCGGGCGGTCGACACCATCGTCGAGATGAAGGACCTGTCCGAGGTGGCGGTGGGGTTGGCCTACTCGTCGTTGGTGTTCCGGGATCGGAGTCTGGCGGCCGAGGTTCGCCACCTCGAGGACCGACTGGACGAGATGAAGATCCGGCTCGAATTGTGGGTCCTCCGGGCGGCCAGCGACGCCATCGACCCGTCGCGCCTGCGGGGCCTGCTCCACCTGGGGGCGGCGGCCGAGGACCTGGGCGATCAGGCCAAGCAGATGGTATGGCTGGTGGAGAAGTCGAGCGACCTGCACCCGGTGCTCGAGGTCGCCCTGGGCGATACCGACGACACCGTGATCCGGATGCCGGTGGCCGAGGGTTCGGCCGTGGCCGGGGCGGCGCTGGGCACCCTGGATCTGCCCATCGAGCCCGGTTTCAACGTGTTGGCCATCGAGCGCGACGGACGGTACCTGTACCAGCCCCGCAAGCACGTCGAGCTCCAGGTCGGTGACCATGTGCTGGCCAACGGTCCCGAGGAGGGGCGGGCGGCGCTGGCCGAGTTGTTCGGTTGGCGGCTGATCGAGGACGACGACGAGGAGATCGAACTCGTCCCCCTCGGCCCGGCCCGGGCCTGACCGTCGCCGGTCGAGGTGTTGCCCCGGGTGCCGGCCGGGAGCCGGGTCGGGATCGATGCCAGCCCGCGGCCGGGTCGAGGTGTCGCCCGGTCGCCGGCCGGGGCCGTCAGGCGTCGCCCGAGGGGGGCGGGGGCTGGGAGCCCCGTCGGGGCGGTGGGTCGTCGCTCTGGACCCGAGGTCGGGGCACGGCCGGTCGTTGGGCGGCCGGCCCGTCGGTGGCGTCGTGGGCTCCGACGGCGGGCCGGCCCCCGTCGCCCACGGCCCGGGCACTCACCCCGCCGTTGCCGTCGTCGCTCCGGAGCATCTCGGCGATGCCGCCGATGGAACCCAGGGCGGCGCTCATGTCGGCCGGGACGAAGATCTTGGTGGCCTGGCCGTCGGCCATGTCCCGCAGGGTGTCCAGGTACTTGATGGCGATGACCCGCTCGTCGGTCCCCGACTGGTTGATGGCGGCGTAGACACTGCGGATGGCCTCGGCCTCACCGGTGGCCACGACCTCCTTCTGGAACTGTTCGGCCTCGGCCCGGGCCCGCATGGCCTCGGCCTGGCCCTGGGCGGTCAGGATCTCCCGCTGCTTGACGCCCTCGGCCGTCAGGATGGCCGAGGTCTTCTCGCCCTCGGCCCGGGTCACGGCCGCCTCGCGGGCACCTTCGGCCTCGGTCACCATGGCCCGGCGGCTTCGCTCGGCCTTCATCTGCTCGTGCATGGCGTGCATCACGTCCTGGGGCGGATCGATCCGCTGGATCTCGACCCGTACCACCCGGACCCCCCACTTGTCGGTGGCGTCGTCGAGGATCTGGCGTAGTGCGGCGTTGACCCGCTCCCGGGAGGTGAAGGCCTCGTCCAGGGTCATCTCGCCGATGACGTTCCGGAGGTTGGTCTGGGCCAGCTTGGTCACCGCCAGCACGAAGTTGGAGATGTTGTACATGAGCCGCTGGGGGTCGGTGGGCTCGAAGTACACGACGGCGTCGACCGAGACCGCCACGTTGTCCTCGGTGATGACCTCCTGGGGTGGGACGTCGATCACCTGCTCCCGCATGTCGACCGGCTGGAGGCGTTGGACCAGGGGGTAGATCAGCCGGAGGCCGGGCTCGACCGTGCCCTTGTAGCGGCCCAGTTGCTCGACGACCCCCTTCTCGTAGGGGCGGACGATCTTCACCCCCATGGCCACGTAGACCAGCAGGGCGATGACCAGGATCAAGAGAATGATCAACAGAACGGCCATGATTGTTCCTTCCTCGGGGCGGATGGCGGCGGCGGTGCCGGTCGATCGGGAGCGGAGCGCGTCATCGCAGCTCCGGGGGGTGCACGTCGAACTCGTCGGCCGCCTCGACGACCAGGCGGGTGCCGCGGACGTCGAGGACCCGGACCCGGCGGCCAACGTCGAGGGCCAGTCCGTCGAGGGTGTTGGCCTTCCACTCCTCGCCGCCGACCTTCACCATGCCGGCGTCGTGGTCGCCGGCCGGGATGATCTCGACCACGCTGCCGGTGGTGCCGAGCAGACGGTTGGCGCCGACCCCGGCAACGTCGGGGGTGTCGGCGTCGAGGCGGCGGGCCAGCGGTCGCATGGCCAGGAACGAGGCGCCCGACACGGCCACGAAGGCGGTGAAGGACAGAGGGAGGGGTCCTCCCACCAGGCTCACGACGCCGGCCACCAGGGCGCCGACGGCGAACGGGAGAAGGAAGAACGAGCCGGCCATCATCAGCTCGCCGATCCCGAGACCGGCCATCAGGGCCAGCCAGATCACGGCCCAGATCGTGGGGTTGTCCATGGCTGCTCCTTTCGTGTCCGGTGCTATCGGTCGTGGTTCACGGTCGTCGGGGGCTGTTGTCGCAACCCCCATGGTGTTACAGGACGCAACGCCATTCCAGCACTTCCCGTTCCCGAAGGCCGATACCCATCGAACCGGCGGCGGCTCGTCGGTCCGGGAATCGACCGGTTAGCGTAATTCTGATGGCCCGCCTGCTCTGCGTCCACGCCCACCCCGACGACGAAGCGTCGAAGGGCGCTCCCACCGTGGCCCGCTACGTGGCCGAGGGCCACGAGGCCTACCTCGTCTGCGCCACCGGCGGGGAGGAGGGCGACATCCTCAACAAGGCCTTGGACACCGAGGAGGTCCGGGCCGACCTGGCCCGGGTCCGGGCCGACGAGTTGGCCGAGTCGGTCAAGGCCATCGGCTACCACGAACTGGTGTGGCTCGGATACCGGGACTCCGGCATGCCCGACAGCGAGGCCAACGCCCACCCCGACTGTTTCGCCCAGGCCGACCTCGACGAGGCGGCCGGGCGCCTGGTCGCCATCGTGCGCCGCCTGCGGCCCCACGTCATCATCACCTACTCCGACGACCAACAGGGTTACCGACATCCCGACCACCTCCGAGTTCACGACGTGAGCGTGTTGGCCTGGGAACGGTCCGGCGATCCGGGCTGGTACCCCGAGGCCGGCGAACCTTGGACTCCGCTCAAGCTGTACTACTCCACCTGGAGCCGGGCCCGGCTGTCGGCCCACCACGAGAAGTTCGGTGAGCTGGGCCTCGAGTCGCCCTACGACGATCGCTGGTTCAGCCGTCCGAGCAGCGACGAGCGGATCACCACCAAGATCGACGTCGGCCCCTGGTACCCCGTGCGTCGAGCCGCCCTCCTGGCCCACCGGACCCAGGTCGATCCGGACGAGAAGTTCTGGTTCGGCCTGCCGGACGAGGCGGCAGCCGAGGCCTACCCGTGGGAGGACTACATCCTGGGCCACACCAGGGTGGAGACCCAGGTGCCCGAGACCGACCTCTTCGTCGGAATCCCGGACTGAGGAGGATCGAGGATCATGGGTGATGTGGAGCCGTTGAGCGAGGCCTGGGTCGAAGCCCTGGTCGAGGCCAGTGCCGAACGGGAAGGGCGGGTCTCGGGCACGGTCGAGTTGGCCGTGGGCAAGACCCGCCAGGCCCGGATCGTGATCGACCGGGGCCGGGTGACGGGCGTCCACGACGCCGAGGCCGATGTCAGAGTCCCCCTCACCGGGGCCCAACTCGAGGCCGTGTTCAGCGGGTCGGAGTCGTTGGCCCAGGCCTTCATGCGGGGCGACGTCAAGCCCGAGGGCAGCACCGGGGCCCTGCTCGCGCTGGTCGAACTCGTCGAGGACGTCAGCTTCCGGCAGCGTCTCGCTGGGCCTGCCTGAGGGTCCGGAACCCGATCAGTTCGATACCGGCCCGGTCGAGGTTCGACCGGAAGGTCCAGTCGGCGGTGACCAGGTGGGCGTCGGCCACCTGGGCCGACCAGCGGGGATTGAGGGCCCGCAGCTCGGGGGCGTCGATGGCGGGCCGGACGTGGATCTCGACGACGCCGGGTGCGGGGTCGGCCACTGCGGCGTCGACCACGGCCCGGGACTCGACGCCGGGCGGCGCGGTGACCACCCGGTCGGGCACCAGGACCCCCTCCGCCTCGGCCAGCTTGCGGGCCGGGAAACCGAGGTCGACCTCGGGGCCGGGCAGGCTGAGCGGTAGGCCGTGTTCCACCGCCAGTTCGAGATAGACGTCGAAGAACTCGGGCCGGGCACAGAGGGCGTTGAGATGGGCGCCGAGATGGGTGGGGTCGAAACCCCAGAGGATGGCCCGCTCCAGCTGGGCCCGGCACTCGCGGCGGACCTCCTCCACGTCGGCGTGCTCCCACAGGTCGGCCGGGGTGCGGGGGAAGCCCCCGTCACCGCCGAGCAGGGACGGTGCGTGGGTGACCGGGCCCCAGCGGTAGACCTCGTACTCGGCGTTGACGGTGAGGGCCACGCCCACGTCCTCGCCCTGGTGATCGGCGGCGGCTCCCCGGGCCCAGGGGCAGGGGACCTGGAGCCCGGCGCTGGTGGCCACACCGTCCCGGAGGGCCGAGACCACGCCGCGGTTGGCGGCGTTCGACGAGCCGAGGCCGTCGCAGATCACGATGGCCAACCGGGCGTCGGCCGGTCGACCCAACCTCTCGAGGAGCGAGGACGCCATGGTTCGACGCTACCGTCACTCGGCCGGGTCGAGCGGTTGGTCGGGACCGTCGCAGTGGCCCCACAGGCCGCGCCCCGCTCGGCGGGCCTCGCGCTCGGCCGACCGGAACTCGGACCGGTGGGCCGTGTTGGGGGCGTAGCTGACGGCGGCGGCGTGACCGTCGGCCACCAGCCACCGGTTGACGAACAAGCCGTCGGAGCGGCGGTAGACGTGGAGCAGCAGTCGATCGAAGTGGTCGCGCAGCTCGACGTCGCGTTCGAGGTCGACCACGGTTCCCGGGGCCAGGGCTGCGGCCAGGGCGGTCGAGGCCTCGACGCCGTGACACTGGACCGGGACCGAGGGCGAGACGGACTCGGGCGCGTCGATGCCCAGCAGCCGGACCCGGACCCGGCTTCCGCTTAGGGTCACCTCGATGGTGTCCCCGTCGACCACCCGTTCGACAACGGCCGCGCCGGGCCCTGTGGGCCCCGTGGTCGGGGCCCGAGGTCGACCCAGGCGGCCGGCGGCGAACCCGGCGGCCACCAGGCCGAGGACGATCAGGGGAACCAGGAGGCCCGGACCGAACCGCCGCCGATGAACGGCGGGCCGGGCCGACCCTCGTGGCTCAGAGTCGTTCGATGATGGTTCCGGTTCCCAGTCCACCGCCGCAGCACATCGTGATGAGGGCGGTGGAGGAGTCGGCTCGCTCCAACTCGTGCACCGCCTTGGTCATCAGGAAGGCGCCGGTGCCTCCGAGGGGGTGGCCCAGAGCGATGGCGCCACCGTTGGGGTTCACGATGTCAGGATTGACGTCGAGTTCCTTCTGCCAGGCCAGAACCACCGAGGCGAAGGCCTCGTTGATCTCGACCAGATCGATGTCGGCCATCGACATCCCGGTCCGGTTGAGAAGGTGCCGGGTGGCGTCGATCGGACCGGTCAGCATCAGGATCGGGTCGACCCCGACCAGGCAGGTGTCGATGATCCGGGCCTTTGGCGTCAGACCCAGCTCGGCCGCCCGGTCCTCGGTCATCAACAGGACAGCGGCGGCACCGTCGGAGATCTGGGACGACGAGCCCGCGGTGTGGACACCGTCGGGCCGGGCCACCGGCTTGAGGCCGGCCAGGGCCTCCAGGCTGGTCTCCCGCAGGCCCTCGTCCCGCTCGACCCGGTGGGTGGTGCCGGTGGGCTCACCGTCGTCGTCGACATCGGGGGCCTCGATGGCGTGGACCTGGGTGGCGAAGCGGTCCTCGGCCCAGGCCTGGGCCGCCAACTGCTGGGACCGGAGCCCGAAGGCGTCGGCGTCGGCCCGGGTGATGTTCCACTTGTCGGCGATCCGCTCGGCGCCCTCGAACTGGCTCGTGAACTCGTACTGATCGAAGTACGACTTCGGGATGGGGACACCCATCCCCAGCTTGCGGGACGAGTTGGACCCGATCGGGACCCGGCTCATGATCTCGACGCCGCAGGCCACGGCGACATCGACGACCCCTGCCTGCACCAGGGCGGTGGCCATGTTGGTGGCCTGCTGGGACGAACCGCACTGGGTGTCGACCGTGGTGGCCGGGACCTCCTGGGGGAGGCCGGCCGACAGCCAGGCCGTGCGCCCGACGTTGAACGACTGCTCACCGACCTGACTCACGCAGCCGGTGACGACCTGGCCGACGGCGGCCGGGTCGACCCCGGTACGGCGAATGAGCTCCTGCTGGATCTCCGAGAGCAGATCGGCGGCGTGGAGGGTGGAGAGACCGCCGTTGCGCCGCCCAATGGGCGAACGGACGGCATCGACGATGACGACGTTACTCATGACGGGGAGCCTACGACGGTCGGGAGAGTGGTGGCTAAGCGGCGAGACGGTCGTCGACCGGCATCGGCCGGGCTGACCGGGCCAGGGCGGCCCGGGCGCTGGCCAGACCCTTGCGGCCGACCCGGATGGTGCGCTCATCGAGCTTCCACAGCTCGTCGTCGAAATCGAGGAGGTGCAGTTGGGCGTGTGCCATGTCGACAACTCTGATCAAGGGGTGTGACAGTGAGCCCCGACGGCCCGAGAAATTCCTCGTGGATTGTTGCCGTGCCGCTCTTTTCCCTGGTCACAGCCCTCCCGGGATCTGCCTGGCCGGGCGCCGGTCGGGCCATGCTCTACAGTCGGGATGACGGGAGGGGCAAGAGGATGGCAGCACGTACTCGGGCGATCGGGCGGTTCGGGAACGCCGAATTGATCGGCCGCGGTGGGTTCGGGGCCGTGTACCGGGCCGAGGATGTCGAACACGGGCGCCAGGTTGCGATCAAGGTCCTGCCCGGAAATCTCGACGAGACCGAGCGGCGCCGCTTCGACCGCGAGCGTCAGACCATGGGCCGCCTCGGCTCCCACCCCGCCATCATCCCGGTCCACGAATCCGGCTACACCGAGGCCGGCGAGGGCTACATCGTCATGGAGCTGGCCTCGGGAGGGTCGCTGCGCGACCGTCTCGATCGGGAGGGCCCGATCCCGTGGCGGGAAGCGGCCGAAGTCGCCATCGCCATCGCGGGGGCGGCCCAGGCCGCCCACGATCAGGGCGTCCTCCACCGTGACATCAAGCCCGACAACATCCTGATCGACGGCTACGGGAACCCACGGCTCACCGATTTTGGAATCGCCGCCGTGGCCGGGAACGCCACCGCCACCACCAGCACGACGGCCACCCTGGCCCACGCCGCTCCCGAGGTTCTCGAGGGGCAGACCTCGACGGCGGCGGTCGATGTGTACGCCATCGGCTCCACCTTCGCCAACCTGGTGCTGGGTCGGCCCCCGTTCCATCTTCCCGAGGATGTCGGCGTCACCCCCATGATCGGGCGGGCGCTGACCCAGCCCCCGCCCGACCTCACCGCCCACGGCGTGCCGGCGGCGGTGGCGGCCGTGATCGCCCGGTCGCTGGCGAAGGAGGCGGCGGGCCGTCAGCCGTCGGCCGCCCAACTGGCGGCGGAACTCCGGTCGGCGCTCGACGGCGTGGCCCTGGCCGGCGGCGGGGCACTGGCCCCTGCCCCGGTCGAACCCCCGGCCGGGCGGACCCAGTTCGCCGCACCTCCGGCCCATCATCCGGGCGACCCCCGGCTCCCCACCGGCGGGGGCCCGATGGCGGGGCCGGGCACCCCCGCACCGCCGCCCGCCCCCGGTGCTGCACCGGTGGCGACCGCCGGTGTGCACTCGGCCCCGCAGGGGCCCGGCGCGCCGCCGGACATCCATGGCGCCGCCACCACCGCCGCCGACGCCGGTTCGACGGCCCGGCACGTCCCGCCGCAGCCGCCACCCCAGGTGGCCGTTGCCCCGGCCGCGGCCCCGAGGTCGAGCGGCGGCCGAGGGCGGGGACTGCTGGTGTTCGCCCTGCTGGCGGTGCTGGCCGTGGTCGGTGGTGCCGTCGGAGCCATCGTCCTCAGTGGGGGAGGGGACACCGCCTCCTCGACCTCCACGTCCACCGCCACCCCCACTTCCTCTTCCTCTTCCTCTTCGACCACCGACCCGTCGCCCTCCACCACGCCGCCGCCGACCGCGACCCCGTCGACCCCGCCGCCGTCCAACTCGACCCCGTCGACCGCCCCCACCACGCCCACCACCACGACGACGGCCCCGCCGGCCCAAGGGGCGTGCCCGGTACGGATCGTCGATGCCCGCACCGACCGATTCGACGTGATGATCTGCGACGACGGCAACGGGGCCACCGAGTACGTCGGTCGGAACCGGGTCCAGGGGGTCGGGATCGAACTGCCGGCCTGCTTCGTCGGGTTCGGGCTGTTCGAGGCCCGGAACGAGGGCTTCGTCTACCACGTCGACACCGGGACCGCCGAGCTGGTGGTGTTCGACCCCGCCGGCACCGTGATCGTCCGCGAGGCCTTCGTCGGAACCCCATTCGTCGACTTCAGCCCGGACTTCGACCTCTGCTGATGGCAGCCGGGCCCGACCGCAGCGGGGACGACCCCGATGACCTGGCCCGGCGCCTGGCCGCCCTGACGGCCAGGGTCGACGACCTGGAGCGCCAGCTGGCCGAGGCCCGCGCTCCTGGCCCGCCGCCAACTCCGCCGTCGGCCGTTCCGGTACCGGCACCGCCACCGCCGAATCCGGGGGCACGCATCGGCCCCCCTCCGAACCCGGCCGGGCCGCCCCGGCCCCCGGCCCCCGGTGTCCCGGGCCCGCCCCCGTCCCCGTCCGGGGCCACCCCCTGGGCCGGCCCCACCTCCGGGGCCGGCGTGCCGTGGCCCGCCGGTTCGCGGCCCGGGTTCGGGCCCGGCTCGGGTCCGCCCCGACCGGGGCGGACGCCGCTCCCCACCACCGAGCAGCTGCTCCGATGGGCGGGCGTGGCCCTGGTGGTCCTGGCCGCCCTGACCCTGGTGGGGACGGCCATCTCCCGGGGCTGGATCGGTCCCGAGCTCCAGCTGGCCGGAGCCACCGTCATCGGCCTGGCCCTCCTCGCCGCCGCCCTGGTGCTCGACCCCGATCGACGGCCGTGGGCCGTGGCCTGCGCCGTCGGGGCCGCCGTCATCCTGCCCGCCTGCGCCGGTGCGGCCTACGCCGGCCTCGATCTGGTACCGCTCGAGGTGGCCCTTGGCCTCCTCGCCCTCTCGGTGGCGGTGCTGGTGGCCGTGGCCGTTCGCCTCGACCTGTCGTCGGCCGCCCTGGTCGTTCTGGTCACGTCGCTGGTCGTCGCGCTGTGGGTGACGACCGAGGAGGACTCGTCGCCGCTGGTCACCGGGTTGGCGCTGACGGCGGTCATGGTGGTGGCATCGGCCCTCGGATGGTGGCGCCGTTGGGTCGCCGTGCGGCTGGCCACGGTGCTGGTCGGCGGCTTCCTGCTGTGGGCCGTCATCCCGTTGACCCTGGTGATCGATCCCGGCGATCTCGACGCCACGAGCGCGGCGGTGGCGGTGGCCGCCCTCATCGCCGTCGCCGCTTTGGCCTGGGTCGGACCCCTCGTCCCCCTCCCGACCAGGGCGATGGACGGTGGCCTCCACGGGGTCGACCGGAGGGCCGTGATCCTGGTGCCGATCTGGGTCTGGACGGTCACCTCGGCCGTCGTCCGCTACCAGGAGACCGAACCCTTCTTCTTCGCCGGGCTGGTGACGGCGGCCGTGGCCGCGTCGTCGGCCGTCGGCCTGAGGTTCCTGGCCGGCTCGGCCTCGACCGTCGGCGCTGCCGAGGCCGACGCCGACGCCGCCGGCGCCGCGGCGCCCCTCGCACGAGCCGACGCCGACGCCGCTGCGGGACCGGCGGTGCCCGGTTCGGTCACCGGGGCCCACGTGGCGGGTGCGGTGCTGGTGGCTCTGGCCGCCGTCCTCTTGATCGCCGAGGGACCGACGGGTCTGGTCGCCGCCGGGCTGGCCGTTGCCCTGCTGGCGCTCGTGGCCCGCTGGGTCCGCGATCTGTTCCCGGCCGTGATCGGTGTGCTGGTGGCGGTCCCCACGCTGTTGGCGACGGTCGGCTTCCTGTTCGAGGGCGTGGTCGACCCGCCGTCGGTCCGGGTGCTGGTGGCCACGGCCTGGATCATCGGCCTCGTGGTGGCGCTGGCCGTGATCACCGTGCAGTGGCAGCTGGCGTCGGAGCTGGCGACGGCGGCCGTGATCGTGGCATGGGTCCTGGGCCTGGTCTGGCTGGCCGCCGCCCTGGTCCACGGTCCCCAGGGTCAGGTCGCGTTGTCCCTGGCCTGGGCGGCGGCGGCCGTGACCGGCCTGGTGGTCGGCATCGTGTTCGACCGGCTGCTGTTCCGGGGCCTCGGCCTGGCCACGCTGGGGCTGGTCCTGGCCAAGCTCCTGACCGTCGATCTGGCCGAGGTCGACACCCTGTGGCGGGTCGGCCTGTTCCTCATCATCGGCCTCGGGTTGTTGCGGCTGGGGTACCTCCTGCCGAGGCTGTCGGCCCGGGCCGCAGCGCGACTACGTTGACCGCCATGACGCGCTACGGGATGTCGATCCCCCTGTCCGGAGTCCGACTGTCGGAGATGCAGGACTGGTTCCGGGAGCTGGTCGATCTGGGTTACACCGACGTCTGGTCCTCCGAGGCCGACGGCTCCGACGGGTTCACCCCGCTCACCCTGGCCGCGGCCTGGGCCCCCGAGCTGCGGCTGGGCGTGGCCATCATCCCGGCCTACACCCGGGGCCCGGCCGTGCTGGCCCAGAGCACCGGAGCCCTGGCCGACGCCGCCCCCGGCCGGTTCGCCCTCGGGATCGGCTCGTCGTCCAACGTGATCGTCGAGCGGTGGAACGGCATCCCCTTCGACGAGCCCTATCGCAAGACCCGCGACGTCGTCCGCTTCCTCCGCGCCGCCCTCGGCGGTGAGAAGGTGACGGCCACCTACGACACGTTCGAGATCAACGGGTTCCGACTCGGCATCGTGCCCGAGCACCAGCCTCCGATCCTGATCGCCGCCCTGCGGGAGGGGATGCTGCGCCTGGCCGGGCGGGAGGGCGACGGGGCCATCATCAACTGGCTCTCGGCCGACGACGTGAGGACGGTGGCCCCGGTGGTCCACGGCGCCGCCTCCGACGGGGCCGATCGGGAGATCGTGGCCCGGATCTTCGTCTGCCCCAGCACCGACGCCGACACGGTCCGGGCCCAGGCCAAGCGGGCCATCGCCGCCTACCTCAACGTGCCGGTCTACGCCGCCTTCCACCAGTGGCTCGGTCGGGAACGTCTCCAGCCGATGTGGGACGCCTGGGCCGCCGGCGACCGGAAGAAGGCGCTGGACGTGATCCCCGACGAGGTGGTGGACGAACTGGTCGTCCACGGTTCCCCCGAGGCCTGCCGCGAGCACATCGGCCGCTACGTGGAGGCCGGGGTGACCACCCCGGCGCTGTCGATCATGGGCTTCGCCGGGGTCGGGTCCGACGCCGACAGCCTGCGCCAGGCCCTGCGGGACCTGGCCCCCGCCGGCTAGTCGCCGCTCCCGGCCGATCCGGCGTCGCCGGTCAAGGTCGGTAGCAGGGCCCGGGCCACCTCGGCCGGCCGCTCCTCATGGGAGAACAGGCCGGCCCCTTCGACCGTGGCCAGCGTGGCCGACGGGAAGCTGTCGACCATGGCCCGGGCGTCGGCCAGGGGGAAGAACGGGTCCCGATCGCCCCACACCAGGCGGACCGGTACCTCGATGCGCCGATGGACCTCGGCCAGCTGGTCGATGAGGGCGGTGTCGAAGGTCTTCAGGACCCCGATCGCGGCTCGTCGACGCTCGGGATCGCGGTGCAGGGGCTGGAGGAAGAACTCGTCGAACTCCCCGTCGAGGAGCGACGGGTCGGCGAAGGCGTCGCCCAGGATCAGCTTCAGCCGACGGATGCGGGGTTGGCCCGCGGCCCAGCCCATGCCGGCCCCGAAGCCGGGGAGGTGACGCGCCATCAGGAACGAGCGGAACCGCCAGCCCACCTGGAGCGGTTCGGTGTTGATCAGCCCCATGGCCCGCAGCCGATCGTCGCCGGCGAGGGCGTGGCGGGCGATCAGGCCGCCGCTGTCGTGGCCGACGGCGGCGACCTGGTCGAGGCCGAGCTGGTCGACCACCCGGCGGACGGTGGTGATGTGTTGGTGGACGCTCAGGATGGTGTTGGCGTCGAACCGGCTGGAGCCGGCCGACGGGAGGTCGATGACGTGGCAGGTCACGTGGTCGACCAGGTGAGGGAGGAGCAGCCGGAAGGTGGCGCCACTGACGGGCCAGCCGTGGACGAACAACACGTCGGGGCCCGAACCGACCTGGCGGTGGGCCACCGAGCCCTCGCCCACGTCGAGGAACCGATCGGGCGGACGCCGGAACAGGTCGGCGGCCTCGGTGGTGGTCATGGTCGTCATGGATCCTCCGCTCCGGGCCGGCCTGGAGCCGACCCCTCGATGTAGTGGTCACTACGGATCCTAGGTGTAGTGCTTACTACGTTCAAGGGCTTTGGTGGTTGCGTTCGCCCGGGCCGAGGCCGGTCACTAGCGTCGGGCTCGTGGTTCGTCTGAGCGATCTCCATCCCACCGAGGCCGAGCACCTCGCGGCCCGGGCCCAAGCCATGCCCCGGATCCCGGCCGGGCCGTGGCTCACGCCCAAGCCCGTGACCGAGTCGACGGTGGCCGTCATCTCCACCGCCGGCTGGCACCGGCGGACCGATCCGCCGTTCAAGGTCGGTGCCCTCGACTACCGGATCATCCCGGGCGACGTGGACTTCGGCGATCTGGTGCTGTCCCACGTGAGCACCAACTTCGACCGGAGCGCCATCGGCCAGGACCCGAACATCTCGTTGCCCCTCGACCGCATGCGGGAACTGGCGGAGACGGGTGAGATCGGCGGCGTGTCGAACTGGCACTACTCCTTCATGGGGGCCATGCCCCGACCCGACCGCTTCGAGGAGACCGGGACCGAGGTCGGTCGACTGCTCGCCGCCGACGGGGTCGACGTCGCCCTGTTGGTGCCGGTCTGACCGCTGTGCACGGGCGCGGTCGGCGCCCTGGCCCACTACATCGAGCGGTCGGGCGTGGCCACCACGGTCATCAGCCTCGTCCGGGAGCAGACCGAGCAGGTTGGCCCACTTCGGGCCCTGTGGGTGCCCTTCGCCCTCGGCCGACCACTCGGTTCGGCCGCCGACGCCGGCTTCCAGACCGACGTCATCCGGGCTGCCCTGGCCCTGCTGGAGTCGGCCGACGGTCCCACCATCGAGGACTACCCCCGGGAGGCGCCCGAGGAGGCGGGCCCCGAGGTGTGGGCCTGTCCCCTCAACCTCGATCCGGGGGGTGACGAGTCGCTCACCGGCCGGCTGCAGGCCGAGGTCGATCGCCTCCGGCCCTGGGCGGCCGAGACCCGGCGGCAACGAGGTCGCACCCTGTTCGGGGCGTCCGGGGCCGGGCCCGATCAGGTCGACGAGGTGGTGGCGGCCCTGGCCCGGGTGGCCGAGTCGGGCGACGTCGACACCGCCCCGGGTGCCTCGGTGGCGTGGGCGTTCGAGATGCCGCTCCTCATCCGACACCTGGCCGACGACGTGCGGACCTACTACCACGAGGCGGTGGCGGCCCAGCCCGGGGCCGGCGCCCCCAACCACGACGCCCTGACCTCCTGGATCTTCTCCGGCACCGCGCTGGGCGATGTCCTCACCGCCATCGCCGACCATCTGACCCGGCGGGACGACGCGATGGCCAGTCTGGTCCGGGGACTGCTCATCCCCGAGGGCCACTTCCGGGGCGGCAGCGCCTTCGACGGCTGACCCGGGGCGCCGAATCTACCGGTGGGTCCGCATCCGGTGCCGGGTCGGTGCTCAGCGCCGGACCGGGAGCCAGACCAGGTGAAAGTCCTCGACGGCGATGTCGGTCTTCTCCAGCGGGATCTCGACCTCCTCGACCGCCTTGGCCTTGGTCGACCACTCGGCGTCGATCTCGAACAGGGCGTCCTGGAGATCGGTCTCCAGCTGGTCCAGATCCTCGATCTTCTCGCCCACGCGGTTGCGGGCCGACTCCAGCCGGGCCTTGGTGCTCGACGACTGCCGCCGGTTCGAGGCCACGCGGCGGGCGGCCGTGGCCAGCCCCCGGCTCCGGCGTCGGCCGCCCAGCAGCCCGCCCAGGACACTGGTGCCGATGTCGATGATCTGCTGGTTGCGGCGTCCGTCGGCCTGGACCTCGAGTTCGGCCACCCGATCCTCGGCCTTGGCCAGGGCCACCTCGATCTTGTCCCGCCTGGCCTCCAACCGGTCCCGGATCTTGGTCGCCTCGGCATCGGCCCCGTCATCGGCGGCCGCCTCGCACCGCCGCTCGAACTCCTCGGCCGACTCACCGGGGCGGGACCACAGCTTCAGTTCCGGGTTGTGGCGCAGGGCCAGGGTCAGCTGCTGCTGGAGGTGGGTGCGCAGGGCCGCCTTGGCCGAGCGGACGGCCGAGGCCGACAGATCGCTCGGCGGCAGGACATACACCGCCCCCTCGGGGGCGCGCTCGCTGAAGTCCCGGTCGTCGTGGTCGACGGCGGTGGCGTCGTCGAGGTCGACGCCGTCGGCCGTCAGCGGGATGATGGCCTCCCACTCCTGGCTGTGGCGGAGCTTGGCCCGGGTCTCGTCGAACAGGAGCTCGACCCGGGCGGCCAGGGCGGCCCGCCACCGGTCGCCCTCGCTGCTGGCCCCGACCTCCTCCAGCCACGGGGAACCCGGCGCCGCCCACCGGACCGGGAGCTGGTGGGGGAACTCGGGGGCCACGGTCGACTCGTCGTCGGCCAGATCGCCCGGCGTGGTGGCGGTCGGGTTCCGGGCCTGGTCGGCGGGGGTGGGGGCCACCGGGGCCCCGGGTGGGGGCGGGGTTCCGGGCGGGGGCGGGGCTGTCGCCGCCGGACCGGCGGCCAGGGCGGCGATCTCGTCGGCCATGAGGGTGGTGAGCTGATCGCCGGTGACCGGGCCGGCCAGATAGCTCATGGCCCAGCGGGTGGTGAACAACGGCAACTCGGCCGAGCGGGTGGTCCGGAGCACGAACTCCCGCTTGCCCAGGTTGGAGATCCGGGCCTCCAGTTCGGCCATGTCGGTCGAGCCGTCGGCCGCCCGCAGGCCGTCGGCCAGTCGGTCCTTGTCCTGTTCGGTCTGGAGCCGTCCGATCATCCAGGTTCCCGCGTTCGAGATGGCCTTGTAGTCGAGGTCGACCGGGTTCTGGGTGCTGAGGACCAGGCCGACGCCGAAGGCCCGAGCCTGCTTGAGCAGCGTCAGGATCGGCTTCTTGGTCGGCGGGTTGCCGACCGGCGGCGCATAGCCGGCGACCTCGTCGATGTAGACCAGGCAGCGGAGCTGACCGGTGCCTTGCTGGGCCCGCATCCACGAGATCAGCTTGGACAGCACGAGGGTCACGGCGAACTGGCGCTCGGACTCCTCCAGGTGGCTGAGCGAGACCACGGCGGCCCGGGCCGAGCCGTCGGGCTTCCACAGCATGGACGGGATGTCGAGCGGCGCCCCCTGGGCCCAGGCGGCGAACCCGGGGGAGGCCAGGAGCCCGTTGAGCCTGAGCACCAGGGCCTGGCGATCGGCGGCAGGGTAGAAGGTGTCGAGGTCGAGGACCCCGAGCTTGCGCATCGGGGGGTCGAGGACCTGGCCCAGCAGGGTCGGCAGGTCCAGATCGGTTCCGGCGTCCCAGGCCCGGGTGATGAGGTTGGCCAGCAGGATGTGTTCCCGACCCGAGAGGGGATCGCTCTCGATCCCGACCAGGCTCAGCAGGCCGCTGACGGTGGAGTCGACCTCGTCCTGGCGGGCCCCGGCGTCGTCGGTGGAGGGCACCGACAGCCGACCGAGCACGTCGAGGGGTACCCCGGCGTCGGAACCCGGGGTGTAGACGATGGGGTCGGCGGCGGCGGCCAGGCGGGCCAGGTCGGGGGAGCCGAGGCCCCACCCGTCGAGCCCCTTGCGCCACAGCTCGGCGGTGCCGGTGGCCAGGTCGGCCACCGTGGTGCCCTCGACCCGGGCCGTTCCGGCGTCCATCCACGGCTCGAAGTCGGCCGGCGCCAGGTCGGGGAAGGTCAGGCACAGGTTGGCCAGGTCGCCCTTGGGATCGATGGCCAGGACCGGGATGCCGGCCAGCAGGGCCTCCTCCAGGAGGATGACGCCCAGGCCGGTCTTGCCCGACCCGGTCATGCCCACGATCACCCCGTGGGTGGTGAAGTCGGCGGAGTCCAACAGGACGGGTTGGTCGACGCGGTCCCCGGAGCCGGGGTCGATCCGGTCGCCCACGAACAGATGGCCAGCAGGTCGCTCCATGCCCGACACGATGGCAGCTGGGCCGATGGTTCGCACCCCGACCGGGTCAGGTCGGCGGCTTCGACGGGCACGGAGGCGAAGGCAGCGGTCCCCGGGCCGTCCGGAAGTGGTCGACGAAGCCGTCGAGGGTGGTGTGGGCGTTGAGGCCGCTGGGATTGGGCATCAGGTAGACGGGGCGTCCGGCAAAGGGCTCCGGTTGCCAGCCGGCCACCGCGCCCCGGTCGACGGTCACCCGCCAACCGCCCAGGCCGAGGACGACGATGCGTTCCGGGCGGAGCCAGGCCACCAGCCGTTCCAGGCGGGCCCGGCCGGCCCGGAACTCGTCGTTCGACAACTCCGAGGCGGCCCGGGTCGTCCGTTTCACCATCGAGGTGAACCCCACGCCGTGGTGGGCCAGGGCATGATCGGGATCGCGGTCGACCGAGACCAGGCCCGAGGCCAGGGCGGCAGGCCAGAACCGATTGCCGGGGCGGCCGTAGCCGACGCCGGTGTCGGCCGCCACCGGTGACGGGTTGAGCCCGATGACGAGAGCGCTCATGCCGGGCCCGACCCGATCGGGCACCGACCACGCCCGTTCCGCCCCGACCGTGGTCCCGCCGTGGATGACCTCGCTGACGGTGAAGCCGGCTCCGACGACGAGGTCGGCCAGCGGGGGCGGGTCCGGGTGGTCGGGGTCGGCGGCTGTGGCGGTGGTCGTGATGCGTAGTCGCCGCCCGATGTCCAGGTCCCGATGGCGGGCGGCCAGGACCAGGGGTCGTTCCACCTCCGGGCCGTCGAGGGTGATGGTGCGATCCGCCATGCGGTGACCCTAGGCCCGAGCGATTACGGTCGCCGTCCATGGAGTCGAAGACGCTTGAAACCCTGCTCATCGACGTCGCCGAGAACGGCGTCGTCACGGTGACCATGAACCGGCCCGAGAAGAAGAACGCTGCGAACGGGACGATGTGGACCGAGTTGCGCGACACCTGGAACGAGATCGGGCTCGACCCGACCGTCCGGTGCGTGGTCATGACCGGCGCCGGCGACGCCTTCTGCTCCGGCGCCGACCTTGGCGGAACGAGCGACGGCCCCCAGCGGCACCAGCTCCAGGCGATGAACATGATCCACATGACGGCCCAGGCCCTCCACTCGATCATGGTGCCCGTCATCGCCAAGGTGAACGGGGTTGCGGCCGGGGCGGGGATGAACATCGCCCTGGCCTGCGACCTGATCGTGGCCGGTGATCAGGCCCGGTTCAGTGAGATCTTCGCCCGCCGGGGGTTGACCGTCGACTTCGGGGGGACCTGGGTCCTGCCCCGGCTGATCGGTCTCCACAAGGCCAAGGAGTTGGCCTTCTTCGCCGAGGTGATCTCGGCCAAGGAGGCCGAGGACTACGGGATCGTCAACAAGGTCGTACCCCAGGACCAACTGGACCAGGCCGTGGCCGATTGGGCCGACCGTCTGGCGGCCGGGCCGCCGCTTGCTCTGTCCATGACCAAGCGGCTCCTGACCCTCAACATGACCAACGACTACTGGACGTCGCTCGAGGCCGAGGGCATGGCCCAGACGGTGAACTTCGCCACCGAGGACACCCGGGAGGCGGTCCAGGCCTTCCTCGACAAGCGGGATCCGCGGTTCCAGGGTCGTTGACCCCGGCCCGGGGAACCTGCCTGGTGCCTTGACAAGCGGTGAATTCTGGGCCTGCCGAGCCGTCCAAATCTGTCGTCGTGGTGAAACATGAGTTTTACCTGGTCAGGGCCGCACTGCTTCTCGCTGGCGAATCGAGTGGGTTATGGTGGGTCTCCGAGCGGGCATCCGGAGCGGAATTGGCGAAGGGCCCGCAGGGTTTACCGAAACCACCAGTTCCCGCACTTATGAGGAGGAACAATGACTGAGGTCGAAGACACCCTCGGTGTGATCGACATCACCTCCATCGAAGAAGCTCTGGCGCTCATCGACCAGGGCCTCGGCGTGATGACCGACCGCAAGCTCGTGTCGACCTCGGAGGTCACCGACCTCCTGCTGGACGTACGGTCGCTGCTCAGCGACTCCGCCGCCAGCTGATCCCTCTGCGGTCCGGCCCTTCGGGGCCCGGACCGCCCAACTCCGGCCTGTGGCCTCAGCGGAGAGGCCACAGGCGTTTGGTCACGATCCCGAAGACCGTGCCCAGTACCGCTCCGGCGGCCACATCCGAGGCGTGATGCATCCGGTTGTGGATCCGGCTCGCGCCCACGAGGACGGCGAGGACGATCCACAGCTTCCTCCCTCGGGGCATGGCGTCGGTGAACAACACGGCGCTCAAGGCCGCCGACGACGCATGCCCGCTGGGGAAGCTCGATGTGTGCGGTCGCCGCACGGCGTAGGACCGGTCGTCGAGGAGTTCCGGTCGGGGTCGCCCGGTGAGCCGCTTCAGCACGCCGTTGACCAGGATCGACTCGAGACCCAGGGCCACGGCCAGGCGCACGGCGTGCGGTCGGCGCCGGGGGCTGACCAGGGCCATCGTCAGGCTGATCACGTGCCAACCGATCGAGTAGTCGGCGCCCTGGCTGGCGGCATAGGCGACCAGGTCGGGCACGCGCCGGTTGCGTAGGGGCCCGAAGGCCCGGTCGACCGTCTCGTCGAAGGCGTCCACCGTCGATCGCAAGGTCCCGAGTGTAGGGTGTCGCCCCACCGCCCCGGACCGAGCGGGTACACCCGTCGACCTGTCGGCCCGGGTCCGACGTGGGCCCCGGTGACCTGAGCCGGTAGACACGGGCCCATGGATCAGCAGTCGCATGACGTCCGTTTCGGGGTGCTGGGCGCGGCCCGGATCGCACCCAAGGCCCTGATCGAGCCGGTAGCCGCCCTGACCGGGGTGGAGGTGACCGTGGTGGCGGCCCGCGACCGGGGCCGGGCCGAGGCCTTCGCCGCCGAACACGGCGTGGGCCGGGTGGCCGACGACTACGCCGCCGTCATCGCCGCCGACGACGTCGACGTCGTCTACAACCCCCTCCCCATGTCGCACCACGCCGAGTGGACGATCGCCGCCCTGCAGGCCGGCAAGCACGTGTTCTGCGAGAAGCCCTTCGCCTCCAACGCGGCCGAAGCGGCGGAGATGGTGCGGGTGGCCGACGAGACCGGCCTCGTGCTGGGCGAGGCCTTCCACTACCACTACCACCCGATGTTCCAGCGCATCCTGGGGCTGGTGCGGGGCGGGGCCATCGGGCGACTGGAGCACGTCGAGGGGCGCTTCGACGTGCCCATCGCCCAGCCCGACCTCCGGTGGGACTACGCCACGTCCGGCGGGTCGCTGATGGACCTCGGGTGCTACCCGGTGAGCTGGGTGCGCCATCTGGCCGGCGAGGAGCCGGAGGTGGTGTCGGCCCGGGCCAGCGAGGGCCCGGCCCACATCGACGCCGCCATGGAGGCCGAGCTCCGCTTCCCGTCGGGGGCGACCGGGCTCGTGGCCAGCGCCATGGATCGGGGTCCCGCCATCGCCTTGACCGTCGTCGGCTCCGAGGGGCGCATCGAGGCCGTCAACCCGATGGCGCCCCAGAACGGCAACGTCTTGTCCGTCACCACGAAGCGGGGGACGACGTCGGGTCCGGTCGACGCCGGGATCTCGTACGACCACATGGTCCGGGCCTTCCTCGACCATCTCGTCCACGGCACCCCGTTCCCGACCCGGGGCCAGGACTCGGTGGCCAACATGGCCGCCATCGACGCCATCTACGCCGCCGCCGGGCTCCCGCTCCGGGGCCTGGGTCCCGACCCGACGGGCGCCGGGGACGGCGACGGCGTCGGCGGGCGATGACGTGCCGACCATCGGTCGAGGTGTGCCGGGTCGAGATCGAGATCGCCGCCCCCGCGGCCGCCGTCTTCGACCTGGTGGCCCACGCCGACCGCCTGGCCACCGTCGTCCCCCAGATCGCCGAGGTCGAAATCGAGACGGAGATCGAGACGGAGGTCGAGATGGAGGTCGAGATGGAGGTCGAAACGAAAGTCGAAACGACAGTGGAGATGGAGGCCGAACCGGGGGCCGAGGGGGAGGTGGGCGTTGAGGTGGAGGTCGAGCCTCCGCCCGGGCCGGGTCGCGGTTCCGGTCCCGACGGGACGCCGCTGAGCGGTCGCCCCGGCTGGGGGGTGGGGACCCGCTACCGGGAACGGCGGGCCCAGGGGCGGCGGATCGTCACCTCGGAGGTCGAGGTGGTGGCCTACCGGCCGCCCGAGGCCATCGGCCTGGTCGCCGACGAAGGGGACAGCCGATGGGAGACCGAGATCACCACCGGCACCGGTTCCGGTCCCGACACCACGGTCGTGACCGTGGTGGTCGGTGCCACCGGTCGCACCAGGACGGCACGTCTCCTGAACCGACTGGGTCGGCGGCTGCTGGCCCGCTCCATCACCGCCGACCTGGCTGCCGTGGCCGACCACCTGGAGGCGGGCTCGAACCCGGCCGGGCGACCGGTGGCTGACGGCCGGGGCGCCGGCGACGAGTAGGCGTACCGTCGTCGGTCGGGGCTGGACGGCGTCGGGGCTGCCGTTGTCACGGCGAGCCCGTGCGGCTACCTTCGCTGTGGGGCCGAGGTGGGTGTGATGTCACGCAGGTCCCAACGCAGTGCCCGGCGGCCCGGTCGAGGTCGCCCGGCCGCCCTGTTGCTGGTGCTCGTCGCCGCCCTCGTGTCGGTCGCGGCCTGTGGCGGCCCGGCGCCGTCCGACGAGGTGCTCGCCGCCGGAGGTGGCGCAGGGACCGGCGAGGTGGCCACCGCGGCCCGGGCCTTCGCCCGTCCGGCCACGCCCGGCGACGCGGTTGCCGAGTCGACGCCGACGGCCCCGGGCCAGGCCCTGCCGCCGATGGCGGCCGTACCCGACTCCGCCGACGGCGCGGTCCCGACCGTTCCTGCGGCCCCCGCCACCACCCAGGCCCCGACGACGTCGCCACCCACGACCGCAGCGCCGCCCCCGGATCCGCCGCCGTCCACCACCGCATCGACGGTCCCGCCCACCACACGGGCCGAGACCACCACCACCACGGTCGCCACCACCGCCCCGGCCCCGACCGACCAACCGCCTCCGGACGATCCGGTCGAGGAGATCGTCGAGTTCCGGATCGCCGCCGGCACCGGTAGCGGCCCCTGGAACAGCTTCGACGACCCGGTCCGGGTCCAGGTCGGCCAGATCCTCCGGATCCACAACGACGACAGCGTGGCCCACGGCGTTCACGCCGGTGGAACCCCGATCAAGCACGGCCCCCAGATCCGGCCGGGCGGGTACGCCGACCACCGGATCCTCCGCCCCTTCCAACCGGTCGAGGGCTCGGTCAAGCTCTACGATCACAAGCACGGCCGCAAGGCGCCGTTCTGGATCGTGGCCGACGGATGAGCGGCGGCTGACGGGGTCGAGCAGCTACACCCGCTCGGTCGCTTCGAGGGTCAGAGGCGGCCGGCGTCGAGATCGAGGTCGCCGCGGGCGACGTTGATCCGCAGAACGTCGGTCGCCCCCTCGGCCAGTCGGAGGGCCCGGACCCGCCGGTAGGCGGCCGACAGGGGATGGTCGTCGGCCAGCGCCTGACCCCCCACCAATTGGATGGCGGTGTCGACCAGTTCGCCCACGGTCTCGGTGGCGAACACCTTGGTGGCCATGGCCTCGTTGATGGCCGGATCGCCCCCCTCCAGCAGCCGGGCCGTGCGATAGAGCATCGAACGGGCGGCGTAGGCCTTGATGCGGAGATCGCCGTAGCGCAGGCGGTTGCGTTCGAGGTCGCCGGTCGGGCGGCCGCTGCGATGGGGTCGGCGCAGATGGGCGCCCACCTGATCCACCGTCCAGCGGGCCAGGCCCACACCGTCGGCGGCCAGGCGCATCCGGACCCCGGTCACGGTGGCCATGGCCACCCGCATTCCCCCGCCGGCCTCCCCGATCACGTGCGACCGGGGGACCCGGACATCGGTGAAGGTGAAGGCGGCGTGGTGGGAGCCGTCCAGGGTGCCGAACCGCCGGTTCAGGACCACCCCGGGCCGGTCGGTCTCGATCACCACCATGGCCGGTCCGGTGCCGTCGACCTCGACCAGCGCGCTCATGAAGTGGGCGTCGGCTCCCCCGGTCACGTAGGACTTCCGGCCGTTCACCACGAGGTCGTCGCCGTCGACCCGGGCCCAGGTGTGGCGGTCGGCGTCGTCGGGCTCGGTGATGGCGAACGCCCCCCGGCGCTCGCCGGCCAGGTAGGGCGCCAGGAACTGCGATCGCAGCGGCTCGCCGACGTCGGCCAACGCCCCTGGCGCCGGGCCGAAGAGCCCCCGGAGATGGCCGACGTTGTGGGCCCCCAGGGTGTCCCGGACCACGGCCAGGGCCAGTGGTCCGGCGCCGGCACCTCCGTGGTCCCGGGGTTGGGGCAGGGCGAAGAGACCGGCCTCCTTCGATGCGGAGCGAACGCGGGCCCACCGCTCGTCGTCCGACAGGTCATCGTCGGCGGCCAGGGGCACGAGGGTCTCGGCCGCCAGCCGTTCGGTCGTGGCGCGCAGTTCGACCAGGTCGGGCGGAAGCTGTTCGGGCACCTCGGGCCCGATCAGGCGGGCGGGGCCAGCATCGGGGCCCGGGTGGCGGTCACGGTCAGGGGGTCGCCGACCCGGAGGGTGGCGCCGACCGGTCCGGCCCCGCAACCGACACCGAAGATCGACTTGCCCTCGAAGGCGGGCTTGAGGGCATCGGGCACCTCGGGGGCGGTCGCCACCTTTCGGTGGGCGGCCAGCACCCGGGCCGGTTCCTTGTGCCGGGTCCCCGTCACCTGGTCGACCTGGGGGACGGCGCACCGGGGCCAGGCCGCCCCGTGGCGGAACCCGACGGGGCCCAGGTCGAACCGGTCCCAGGTGTCCTCGACGAAGGGCTCGTCGGTCTCGACCACCACGTTGGCCCGGAACCGGTCCATGCCGAAGGGCTCGTCGGCTCGGGCCACCAGCCAGTCGAGGGTGGCCGTGTTGGCCACCAGCACCGGGGACAGGTCGCCGAAGGCGATGGGCTGATCGACCAGGTCGATGGCCGACGGCAGGTCGAGGCCGGTCCCCGGCGGGAAGGCGTGGAGTCGGACCCCGGCCTCGCCCGTCACCGCCGCCAGCCACGCCGCCGCCTCGTCTCCGGCGTCGCCCACGGCCACCCGGACCGTGGTCAGAGCCGTGGTCTCGGTGTCGGCCTCGGTCGGGCGGGCCACCTCGATCGAACCGTGGCCCTCGGCCGAGAGGCGGAGGCCGCCGTCGAGGAGTTCGGGCTGGATGGTGGCCAGTACCGGGCGGGTCCGCTGGGTCAGCGGCCCCTTGTCGGTCGAGATCTGCCATTGCCGGTCGTCGGCCAGGCCGGTGGTGGCCACCACCGACTCCGCCACGTCGACTCCCCGGCACCCCTTGACCGGGTAGAGGTGGATGCTGGTCACGGTCCCGCTGGTCATGACCCGACCCTACTCTCGGCCCGGGCCGGGCATGGACTTGCCCCGGCCCGGATCCCGGACCGACACTGCGGTCATGGCTTCC
This sequence comes from Acidimicrobiales bacterium, assembly GCA_965263455.1. GTDB lineage: Bacteria > Actinomycetota > Acidimicrobiia > Acidimicrobiales > SZUA-35 > CADEDH01. The sequence goes on along the minus strand of CBDHHN010000004.1, from coordinate 1,227,150 downwards.
GATGCCCTCAGCCACATCCGGGTCTGTGACTTCACCGGCCAGCTCGCCGGGGCCGGGGCCACCCGGTGGCTGGCCTCGTTCGGGGCCGAGGTCATCCGCATCGAGGACCCCGTCCGTCAGGGGCGGTGGGACATCCTGCGCGGTTCGCCCCCGTTCAAGGACGAGCGGCGGGGCATCGAGTACGGGGCCGCCTTCAACAACCACAACACCAACAAGCTGGGCGTCACCCTGAACCTGCGGACCGAGCGGGGCCGTGAGCTCCTCCGGGAGCTGGTGGCGGTGTCGGACGTGGTCAGCGAGAACTTCGCCGCCGGGGTCCTGGAACGGCTGGGCTTGGGCTACGACGATCTGCGGGCCGTCCGGTCCGACATCATCTACGTGTCCAACTGCGGGTTCGGCCACACCGGCCCGTATCGGGAGTTCAAGTCCTGGGGGCCGATCGCCCAGGCCGTCTGCGGTCTCACCCATGCCTCGGGTCTGGCCGGGGAGGATCCCGCCGGGTGGGGCTACTCCTACATGGACCACACGGGCGGCTACTACATGGCCATGGCCGTCCTCATGGCCCTGTGGCACCGGGAGCGCACGGGCGAGGGCCAGTGGGTCGACATGAGCTGCACCGAGGCCGGGGCCTTCCTCCACGGGGCCGACCTGCTCGACTGGTCGGTCAACGGGACGCCCCAGCGGGCCCCCGACCGGCCCGCCTCGAACCGCAGCTCGTCGCCGGCCATGGCCCCCCACGGCGTGTACCGGTGCCGGGGCGAGGACAACTGGGTGGCCATCGCCTGCCGCCACGACGACGATTGGCGAGCCCTGACGGCCGAGATCGAAGCCGACCGGATCGCCGGCCAGGGGACCGATGGCGCCGGTGGCGGCGGCCTGGCAGCCCCCGGACCCGGTCCGGCCACCGACACCGCCTGGGCCACGGTTGCCGGTCGACTCGCCGACCAGGACCGGCTCGACGGCGTGATCTCGGCCTGGACCGCCGACCGGGTCCGGTGGGAGGTGGCGGACCGGCTCCAGGCCCGGGGGGTCCCGGCCGCCGCCGTCACCCGTCCGGCCGAACGGGTCGACGGCGATGCGGCCACCGCCTCGTTCGGGCTGTGGCCGATGGTCGAGCACTCGGCCATGGGCGGGGTCCGGGTCGACGGTGAGCCCGTGCACCTGTCGGCCACCGACTGGGCGATCGACGACGGCGCCCCGACCCTCGGCCAACACAACGACCACGTCCTGGGCGGCATTCTCGGCCTCGACGGCGACGAGTTGGCCGCCTTGGCCGACCAGGGGGTGATCTGATGACCGGACCCGACCCGACGCCGTCGACCGACCGCGGCCATCTGGCCGACGTCGACCTGCCGGTGGCCCGGCCGACCCCGGCCCCCGATCCGTCCCGGCCCGGCCCCCTGCACGGGCTGACGGTGGTGGAACTGGCCCACCCGTACACCGCCTTCGCCGGCAAGCTGCTGGCCGACGCCGGTGCCGACGTGATCGTGGTCGAGCAGCCGGGCGGGGCCGAGCAGCGGCGCCACGGGCCCTTCGCCCAGGGCCGGGTCGACGACCCCGAGCACAGCCTGGCCTGGTGGGCCGAGAACACGTCCAAACGGAGCGTGACGTGTGCCTGGTCCGGCGACGAGGCCGAACGGGAGCGGCTTCGACGCCTGATCGCCACCGCCGACGTGTTCCTGGAGGCGGCCGAGCCCGGCTCCTTGACCTCGCTGGGGCTCGATCACGCCGCCCTGTCGGCCCGAAGGCGCGACCTGATACACGCCGCCATCACCCCGTTCGGCCAGGCCGCGGCGGGCGGCTCGACCGACGTCACCGACCTGACGATCCTGGCTCGGGGCGGTCCGATGTGGTCGTGTGGCTACGACGACCACGAGTTGCCGCCGGTGCGGGGCCGGGGCAACCAGGGGTTGCGGATGGCGGCCCACCACGCCGTCATGTCGATCATGACGGCCCTGCTGGCCCGCTCCCGCCACGGCGGCCAGTTCATCGACGTGAGCATGGTGGCCTGCGCCAACGTCACGACCGAGGCCGCCTCCTACAGCTGGTTGGCGGCCCAGGAGACGGTGGAGCGCCAGACCGGGCGCCACGCTGCGGTCAAGCCCACCGAGCCGACCCAGGTCCGCTGCGCCGACGGCCGCCACCTCAACACCGGGGTCCCCCCGCGGCGGGGCCGGGAGTTCGCCGGGTTGCTGGCCTGGCTCGACGAGCTGGGTCTGCGGGACGAGTTCGAGCTGTCGGCGCTGCTGGAGCTGGGGGTCGACTACGACCTGATCACTCTGTCCATGCTGTTGGAGGACCCTCTGGCCGGCGAGGTGTTCGGGGCGGGGCGCGAGGCCATGGCCTTCATCGCCGCCAACGTGCCCGCTCACGAGGCCTTCGTCGGCTTCCAGCAGCGGGGCATCGCCTGCGGGGTGGTGTGGTCGGCCGACGAGGTCATGTCCGACCCCCACTTCGTCGAGCGCGGCTACCCCCTGGCCGTGCCCCAACCGCAACTCGGCCGGGACGTCGTCTACCCGGCGGCCCCGATCCGGTTCACGGCCAGCCCCATGCGGGTCCGCTGGGCCGCCCCCGCCGTCGGGGCCCACGACGCCGAGGTGTGGCCCGGTCTCGACGACGGATCGGGGGACGAGCCCGACTGAGGACGGGCCCGACTAGGGCGCCCAGGTGACCGAGAGCGTCGACGGGTAGGCGTCGCTGTCGAAGGCGGTGTGGAGGGTCTCGGAGCCCTCGGCGATCATGAGCAGCACCAGTCTGCGACTGCCACCGAAGTCGTGGTCGATCGACCCGAAGTCGGCGGTGACGGCCAGGAACCCGCCGGCCACGTCGTAGGCCACGGGAGCGGAGGTCACGGCCAGATTGGTGCACGACAGATACAGCGTGTTGCAGTCGGCCAGGGCGAAGCGGAGGGTCACGGCCGCCGCCGGCACGCTGTCGGCGGCCACGTAGACGGTGGCCGAGGCGGCCCCGTTGAGCCGGGCCCCGCTCGGGTTCCGACCGAAGCGCTGGATCTGGTTGAGGTCGGATTCGCTCCAGCCCGATCCGGTCGGGTCGAGTCTGAGGCCGGGTATGCCGTCCCGGTTGGTGTCGAAGTTGGGCTGGTTCACGTCGTCGGGACCCGACTGGCCCAGCGTCTTGAACAGCTGCGACGACGAATCGCCGCTGCCCGGATTCTTCAGGTGGTAGACGACCGCGGCCGGCGGGGCGGTCGTGGTCGTGGTGGGGGCGGTGGTGGTCGTGGTGGGTGCGGTGGTCGTGGTGGGTGCGGTCGTGGTCGTCGGCGTGGTCGTCGTCGAGGTCGCGGGCGGCGAGGTCGTCGGCGAGGTCGCGGGCGGCGAGGTCGACTGCGGCGATGTGGTGGTCGTGGTCGTGGTCGTGGTCGAGGTCGAGGTCGAGGTCGAGGTCGTCGACGAGCTGGAGGAGGGGGGCATGGTCGACGACGGGGCCGGGGCGGTGGTCGTGGGCGTTGCCGTGGTCGGGGTCGACGACCGGGCCCCGGTGGTCGGTGGCGCCGACGGGCTGGTGGTCGTCGAGTCGTCGAAGGCCAGGAGGTCGGGATGCTCCCCCACCGCCGGCGCCGGAACCTGGGCCACGGCGGGCGCGAGCTCGGGGGCGTTGACCACGCCGACGGTGACCGCAGCTCCCACGCCGGCGGTGACGACCGCCTGGGACAGGCCCCGGGGGACCACGGGTCCGATCTCGGCCAGCCAGGTCAGCCAGCCGAGTCGGGAGCGAGGGGTGTGGAGCGAGGCCTGGAGCAGGGCCCGGACCACCTGGGGATCGAACTGGGCCCCGGAGCAGCGGACCAGTTCCTGGCGGGCCTCGGCCACGGACTGGGGCTTCTTGTAGGAGCGGGCCGAGGTGATGACGTCGTAGGCGTCGGCCACGGCCACGATCCGCCCGGCCATGCTGATGTCCTCACCGGCGAGCCCTTCGGGGTAGCCCTTGCCATCCCATCGTTCGTGGTGCTGACCGGCGGCCAACCGCCACGGCCCGAGCCAATCGGCCAAGGGCTCGACCAGGGCCGCCCCCGCCGCCGGGTGGCCCCGGAGGATCTCCCACTCCTCGTCGGTCGGTCGGCCGTCCTTGGCCAGGATCTCGGCCGGGACCTCGAGCTTGCCCACGTCGTGGACCATGGCCCCCCAGGTCAGGAGTTGGCGTTCGTCGGCCCCCAGTCCCAGCTCCTGACCGATCAGGTCGCAGTAGGCCCGGACGCGTTCGGTGTGGCCGCGGGTCAACCGCTCATGGCGCCCCAGGGCGGTGACCATCGACACCAGATGCTCGGCCGCCTCCTGGTGGCCGACCCTCTCCCCGTCGGACAGGCGCTGTTTCAGCTTCTGCAGCGACCCGGTCCGGAGGGCCATCCCGAACCGGGAGGGGGCGTGGTCGGGGAAGACCAGCGTCATGTTGTAGAGCGAGACCAGGGGCACCAGGCGCCGGGCCAGCCGTTCGGCACCCACCGTGGTGACGGTGCCGACGAGGGCCAGCTGGGCAACGAACAGGGTCGTCCCACCCCAGCCGGGGGGACGGGCCAGGTGCGGCGCCGCCAATCGAACGATGAGCAGCGAGGCCAGGATTGGCGCGGCCAGCAGAGCCAGCCGCAGGGCCATGGCCTGCCGGCGCCTGGGCTCCCAGGCCCGGCCCGCGTCGTCGATCGGGGCTCGGCCCATCCCCCAGGAGAACGACGCCGCAGCCGTTCCCCTTGAGCACTGAGGCGGAGGTGTTCGTCACCCGCCCCGACACCGGTGGGGGCGGCCGGAACGGGCCTCAGTAGGCGTACTGGTCGACCCTGCTCTGGGCCTGGGTCAGGCCCTTGCCTCGGGTGATGGCGGGGTCGAGCCATCGGTCCAGGGCGTCCAGTTCGTAGCCGAAGCGCAGATGGTCGAGGCTGTCGGCCAGTTGGGCCCGCGTCAGCCACCGTCCGCTCCGATACGGCACCGGGAACCCGAGCCCGCTGAGGTCGTAGGCGTAGGTCCGGCACAGGTGGGGACCTTCGTCGAAGTCGCCCACCCACGAGACCCACGGGGTCTCGATCCGGATCGTCTCCCGGAGCGCCGTCTGGAGGGCGGCGATGACGTTGCCCTGGTCCCAGTCGGGGATGGCCCGCTCCACGAACGTGGGGCCGCCCGGAAGGGCCAGGCGACCCCGGTCGTTCTCGATCAGGAAGACCTCGGGCCCGGCGTCGCCCTGGCGTGTCAGCACCAGTCGGGTGGTTCCCAGCGGCTTGTCGGAGTGGACGGCGAGCAACCGGTCGCCCTCGGTCCCGAGGGCGGCGTGCACCTCGTCGTCGTACAGGAAGTAGCCGGTGGCGGGCGGGGCGTCGACGGCGGCGTACTTGTTGAAGGCTCCGACCCGGTGATGGTCGGAGGTGTTGGGTTCGGCCCAGTGCCAGGCGTGCATGTTCATCACCAGCACGTCTCCCCGGCGGAGTTCGGGGTCGACGTAGGCGTCGGCGTCAGGGGTTGCGGGAGGGGCCACCTCCAGCGGTCGGGTCGGCCCGGCCGAGACGCGGTCGAGGCGATGCGACCCCGGCGCCACGAACAGGCGACCGGCGGCGGCGTCGAAGTCGCAGAAGGGGACGATGGTGAAGGCCCAGTTCATCGACGAGCCGACCGGTCGCCACCGCTTGTAGTCGTTGTGGGGCGGGATGCCGGCCCCACCCGGGGTCCGGTCGTAGATCACGTAGGCGCTGAGGCGGGGGTCGGACCCCAGGACGTCGGCCGCCGGGCCCGTGATGCCGGGGTGGGCGGCCAGGAACGCCAGATCGGGGTCCTTGAGGCAGTTGAGGGCCAGGGTGTAGCGGCCGGGCTCGGGGTAGGTGGGCCCGGCGTTGCCCAGGGCCCGGTCGAGGGTCCCGTCAAGGGGTGGGTTGCGGGCGAAGCCGTGTTCGGCCCGCACGATCTCGTCGTCGGACAGGGCGCCGCGCAGGACGAGGAACCCGTCCCGGTGGTAGTCGGCCAGTTGGTCGTCGGTCAGTACCGCCATGGACAACTCAGTCGGCGTCGACGCCACCGGACGAGACCGGGAAGAGGTCGTGGAGCCGGTACAGGTCGACCGTGTTGCCACCCAGGATCTTGCGCCGGGCCTCGGGGTCGAGGTCGGCCGTCTGGGTGGCCAGCATGTGCTGGCTGTAGGGCCAGGTGGAGTCGCTGTGGGGGTAGTCGTTGGCCCAGAGCAGCCGATCCACGGGGAGCAGGCCGGCCTCGGCCATGCGGAACGCCGACCAGTCGTCCTGGAAGGTGAGGTAGACGTGGTCGGCGAAGTACTCGCTCGGTCGGCGCTCCAGAGCGGTGCCGGTCAGCCAGTTGCGGTGCCGGCTGTACCCGTGGTCCATGCGGTAGGCGTAGTGCGGGGCCCAGCCGGCGTCGGCCTCGACACACACGATCCGCAGATCGGGGTGCCGATCGAACACACCACCGAAGATGAACGTCCCGATCAGATCCTGGTTGCCCCGGATGATCGACATGAAGCTGTTGAGCTTCGGGCCCCGGGGCCGATAGTTCCGGCCGGTCAGGATGTGGAACGACAGGACGAGATCCAGGTCCATGGCGGCCCGGTACACGTCGTCCCACATGGGGTCGTCGAAGTCGCCCTCCCGGCCGTCCTCGGTGACGGTGCCCGGGGTACCCGGCAGCATCACGCCCCGCAGACCGGCGGCCTTGATCGCCTCGAGGTCGGCGATGGCCTCGGCCGGGTTGCGCAGGGCCGTCTGCCCGCAGCCGTAGAGCCGGTCGGGGGCGTGCCCGCAGTACTCGGCGATCCAGCGGTTGTAGGCGTCGAACATGGCCTTCTTGAGGTCCAGGTCGGGATGGTTGCACAGAAGCATGCCGACCGACGGGTAGATGACCTCGCCGTCCACCCCGTCGCGCTGCTGGGCCTCGACCCGGGCCTCGGCATCCCATCCGGCCCGGTGCAGACCCTCGAACGGGGTTCCCTTCATCGCCAGTTCGTCGTCGGCCCGGCCGGCCGAGGAGTGGAGGCCGAGGTGGATCTTGGCCCGCATTCCGGGTACGTGGAACGTGGCCCCGTCCGGCTGGTCGTCGGTCAGGAACGGGGCCCGGTCCCGGAAGGCGGGATCGATGTTGTCGACGTAGGTCCAGCCCGGTTCGGTGATGTGGGAGTCGGCCGAGATGATCGGACCGTCGATCACCCGAGGTGCGCTCTCCACTCGGTCGTCGGTGGCCAGGGCCATGGTGACCTCCCCTTCGGTCCCCCGGGGTGGCGCCGGGACGGCGCACCCGTCGTTGGTCAAACACTACTGAACCTGGTGGCGGACACGAAAAGCGCCGGACGGGGCGGCTCGGGGCCGGGAGCGCCATCGGGCATCATGGTCGGGTGAGCGCCGACCGCGAACCCGACCCCGGCGACCAGAGCGGCTCGGCCGGCGATCCGGCCGAGGAGGTCCTGGCCGCCAACCTCGCCTTCTACCGGGCGCTGGAGCAGGGGTCGCTCGAGGCCATGGCCGCCGTCTGCGACCCGGGTGAGGACACCGTGTGCGCCCACCCGGGTCGACCGCCCCTCCGGGGCTGGACCGCCATCGAGCGATCGTGGGCCGCCATCTTCGCCAACGCCGGCAACCCGCAGGTGATCGTCACCGACGCCGTGGCCTCGGTCGAGCATCCGGTGGCCTGGGTGACGGCGACCGAGAATCTGCTGGTGGGCGCCCACACCTCGGTCGCCATCGCCCTCAACGTCTTCCGCCACGACGGTCGCCGGTGGCGCCTGGTGGCCCATCACGCCGGTCCGCTCCTGGCCTGACGGCGCGACGACCCTGCTCCGGCCGCTGGCCCGGAAGGGGGTCGGACCCATAACGTGGATCAACCGGTCGATCCACGAGGGGAGCTTTCATGAGCGACGAGGCCGTGCTGTACGAGGTGCGGGGACGCACCGCCCTGATCACGTTGAACCGTCCCGAACGGCTCAATGCCTGGAACGATGCGCTGGCCCGCGGGTACTTCGACTCGCTCGACCGGGCCGCCGCCGACCCCGAGGTTCGGGCCATCGTCGTAACCGGGGCCGGCCGCGGGTTCTGCGCCGGCGCCGACATGAACGTCCTCCAGGGCATCGGTGAGCGTGGGGGCGACGGCGGTGGGGAGGCCCGGGAGCGGGACACCCGCGACGCCACCTACGCCCTGTCGATCCCCAAGCCCGTCATCGCCGCCGTCAACGGGGCCTGCGCCGGCCTGGGTCTGGTCCACGCCATCGCCTGCGATCTGCGCTTCGCCGCCCGGGGGGCCAAGTTCACGGTCGCCTTCAGCCGACGGGGCCTGATCATGGAGCACGGTCTGTCGTGGACGCTGCCCCGCCTGGTGGGCCAGGCCGTCGCCTTCGACCTGGCTGTCTCCGGTCGGGTCGTCCTGGCCGAGGAGGCCAAGGATCTCGGCCTGGTCAACTACCTGTCCGACCCCGAGACCCTGCTCGACGACGCCCTGGCCTATGCCGACGACCTGGGCGCCAACGTCTCGCCCACCTCGATGGCGATCATGAAGCAGCAGATCCTCAACCACCCCATGCTGCCCTTGAGCGAGGCCATGGCCGAGTCCAACCAGCTGATGCGGGAGTCGCTGACCCGGCCCGACTTCAAGGAGGGGGTGGCCAGCTTCGTGGAGAAGAGGCCGCCGGCGTTCAACCCCTACGTGGTCGACTAGGGGGCCTCGGGGTCGGGCAGGCCGAGGCACACCAGGCACTGGTCGTCCCAGTCCACGGCCTCGGCCGCCACCCGGTCCTCGTCCTTCTGGTACACGGGCTCGGGCGACCGCCCGGTGCGGCTGTCGCCGCTGGACCCGCCGGTCTGGCCGCTGGTCTGGCGGCGCCGACTCCAACCCATCGGGTTGGCCTTCCAGTCGTCGTCGACGTACCGGTAGGGCAGGTCGTGGATGGTCCCGGGCTCGGTCATGGCGTGGCCCGCCTCCAGGCCCTCGACCAGGATGCGGCGTTGGCCGTCGACGTCATGGGGGAGGCCCGCCGTATGGCCCAGGGGGAGATCGACGAAGATCGAGCGTGGAGGGTTGGCGGCGGCGGTGATGGTGCGGGCCGACGTCAGCCCGATGGTGGGGATTCCGGCCTCTTCGAGATGGCGTGCGATCAGCCCGACCGACTGATGGCACACCGGTCAGACGGGGACCAGCAGCACCAGATCGGGCTCCTGGGCCCGACACCGGTCGACCAGCAGGGGGGCCGTCTCGGCCTCCAGCCGGCGGATGGAGTAGATCCCGCCCATGAAGGCGTAGGCCTCGTCGGTCAACCCGCCGATCACACCCGCGGTCGCCAGTTCCCGCAGCCGGTCGAGGGGGAACACACAGTTGGGGTCGCTGCGAGCATCGGTCTGGTCGTAGGCGAAGTGGGCCGTGCGCAACTCGTCGGTCGGCGTGTCCGAGCCGATGACGCGGATCGACGTGTCGTCGCGGGTGTGGAAGGCGACCTGACCCCGCCGGTAGAGGCCGCCGGAGCCGACGAGCGTGATGCGGCACTCGGCCAGCGGCTTGGCCAGCGGCGCCCATGGCGGGCCCTCCGGCCGTTCGGCCCAGCGGTAGGCGTCGTAGCCGAGCGAGTCGTACAGGTTGCGGGTCTCGGCGATGTAGTCGGCCGGGGGGAGCGGGGACGCACCGGGGTGAAGGGTGTCGGTCGGCTCCCCGACGACGTCGTCGATGGTTGAGGTCACGGCGTCAGTCTGCCACAGGGTCGACCGGGCGCTCACCGTGGCTCGCCACCGGCGCCGCGTCGGCGACGGTCCGGTCGCCGGCCGGTGCCGGATCCGGATCGGGCCCGGTGGCCGCCTCGGGCCGGTGCCGGTAGGCGCCGGGGCCCGACAGCAGGCGTCGCCGCCACCGTCGAGGGGTGAACACGGCGGCCCGGGGGTAGTCCTCGAACAGCCAGCGGGCGAAGTTGCGCCGGGTCCAGTCCGAGGAGTCGATCAGGCCGAGGGCCGTCTCGGTCTGGCGGCGGCCGGCCAGCACCCGCGACAGGCTGCGGGCCAGGCCGTGGTCGCGCACCATGCTGCGGCGCAGTCGGCGGTGGTAGGCCCGGGTGGCGCCGGCCACGTCGTCGGCCACCACCGAGCAGATGGCCGACACGGCCAACCGGCCGGTCTCCATGGCCTGGCCGATTCCCTCGCCCGTCATGGGGTCGGTGGCGGCGCCGGCGTCGCCCACGAACAGCACCCGATCCCGGGTCAGCGGAAGTCGACCGAGTTGGGCCGGGATGGGCCAGGCCCGATGGGGACCTTCGGGCTCGGCGTCGGGCCCGAGGAAGTCGGCGATGTGGGGGCGGGCCAGGAGGTCGGGCCAGAGACCCTTCATGGCCTGGACCGAGACCCCCTGCCCCCGTTGGATACCGAACCCGACGTTGGCCGAGCCGTCGCCGAGGGGGAACGACCAGGCGTAGCCCGGAAGCAGATCGGGCTCGAACCACACCGTCAGCTGCTCGGCCGCCAGTGGACTGACTCCGGTGAAGTACTGGCGGAAGGCATGCCAGTCGCCCCGGTAGTCGGGTACGGCCAGACCCAGGGCCTTGCGCGTCGGCGACCACATGCCGTCGGCCGCGATCAGGTAGCGGCTGGAGAAGGTGATGCCGTTGACCTCGGCCCGGACGGCATCGGCGGTCTGTACCACCGCGTCCAGCTCGTGGCCCTCCAGGATCGTGACCCCGTGGTTGCGGGCCAGCCGGACCAGGGCCTCGTCCAACTCCCGACGGCGGCAGACGGCGGCGAAGGCCCCCTGGCCGCTCGGGAGGCCGAGGCGGGCCACCCGCCCGCCGGGGCTGCGGATCACGACCTCGTCCACCTCGATCCAGCTGGGGACCGTTGCCGGGTCGAATCCGAGCTCCTCCAGCTGGCGGAGGGCGGAGGTGGTCAGTCCGTCACCGCAGCACTTGTCCCGGGGGAAGCGGGCCTTGTCGACGACGACCACGTCGAGCCCCCGCCGGCAGGCCTCGAGGGCCGCGGCGCAGCCGGCAGGGCCGGCGCCCACGATGAGGATGTCGCACGACCACTGGTCGCCCGGGCTCGATTCGGCGGAAACCATGACCCGCAGCGTAGAGGGGCGCTGTGGGCCGACCGCCAACCGTGGTCAGCCTCCGGCACCCGGGTCGGGGCTGGGTCCCGGTGCCGGATCCGGCGTGGGCTCGGGCTCAGGGGCCGGTTCCGGCTCCGGTTGCGGCTCGGGCTCGGGCGCAGGTTCGGGTTCGGGCGGGGTGGTCGGCCCGGCCGGCTCCTCCGGTCGGGTCGAGTTCCCGTTGCAGTCGAGTCCCTCGCCCGGGCGGTACAGGGCGAACACCGAGTCCTCGACGACGGTGCCGTCGTCGTAGGTGCGGATCCGCGGCGTGGTCCACACCGAGCACTCGCCCCGCGAACTCCGGAGCAGGGGCAGGTCCTCGACCTCGATGTGCTTGGTCGAGTAGAAGGTGACGGTGATCGAGGTCGGCGTGTACTCGGTCCAGACCAGGATCCCGTACTCGGTCGTGTTCTTCACCGAAAGGTCGGGCCGGGGGAAGGAGATCGTGGCCTCCCGACCGCGGGGGTAGCGGGAGATGTACAGCGAGTGCGACTGGTACTCGTTGAAGTCGAGCCCGGCGTAGAAGGCGGCGTTGAAGAAGGTGGTGGCGAACTGGCTGACGCCCCCACCGACCTGGGGTTCGAGCACCCCGTTGGCGATGGCGCTGTCGGCGACGAAGCCCTTCTCGATGGTGCGGCGGCCCACGTGGCCGTTCAGGGAGAAGTCCTCCCCGGGCCGGATGACCACGCCCCGGGTGAGGTCGGCGAAGCGCTGGATGTTGACCACGCGGTTCTGGCAGCAGGCGTGGTTGGTGGTGAAGGTACTGACCTCCTCGATGATGCCCAGGCTCTCCAGTTCCCGGACGCCCTCGTCCGAGCCCACCACCTCGGGTTGGAGGGTGATGATCCGTTGGGGCAGGGCGGGGTCGTCGTCGCCGGTGTCGTCCGGAGGCGGCGGGAGGGGCTCGTCGAGGGCGGGCCGGAGCTGGGCCAGCGATTCGAGGGTGCAACACACCACGGTCTCGGACGCCGGGATGATGAGGGGGGCTCCGTCGACCACGTTGAACCGGGCCTGCTGGTCCTCGGACCCCAGGGTGGGGAACAGAGGTCGCAGCTCGTCGAGGGCCACCACCTCGTCCACGTTCCAGGCCGGCTCGTCGTCGTCGAGGTCGAGGCGAACCCAGCGGCGGACCTGGGAACCGTCGACGACGGCGGTCTGGTCGAGCACCTGGAACTGCACCGTCCCCTGGGTGGCGGCCGTGATCTCCTCGGCCACCGCCGCCACCTGTGCCGTGGTGAACCGTGGCTGGGCGTCGGCCGGCTCCAGTTCGATGCGGAACGGGCCGTCGCCGGCGAGGGTGGCCGGCAGCCGGTCGACCAGGGCGTCGGGCTCGATGCGGATGCCCGTGCTCCCGGGCCCCGCCGACAGGGTGTCGTCGTCGGCCAGTTCGAGGGTGGGTTCGACCGCCTGCAGCAGCTCGGTGGCGTTGATGTCGTCGACCGTGGCCGCCGTCACCGCCGGGTCGACCTCGTAGCGGACCTCGATCGACTCCTCGGTGAAGAAGGTGCCGAGCCAGCGGAAGGGCTTGAGTACCGTCGACCCACCCCGCCGGGCGTCGAGGGCGCTGGTGGTCAGGTGATCGCGGTCGACCTGGGTGCCCAGGGTGGCGGCGTTGCGGACGACGTCGTCGTCGCCGATCCCGAGGGTCACGTCCACGTCGGACAGTGCGGCGTCCAGGTCGGTGGCAACCGTGGTCAGGCCGTCGGCGTCGAGGCCGCCGAGATCGGTGTCGCCGAGTACGGTGCCCCGGACGACCTGGCCGTCGGTGCGGGCGGTGTCGGCCGCCCAGAGCCCTACGAGGGCGGCCAGGCCCAGGACCGGTACGGCGAGGGCGATCAGGAGACGGCGTCGCCACCGCCCCGATCCGGCCGAGCCCGTTCCGGCCGTCGATTCGGCCTCACCCGGAGGCGGGACCGGCGCCTGCGGGGCTGCCAGGGCCGAGCCGGCGGCGACGGCGGCCGCCACCGCCGGTCCGGGTTGCCCCGTCGACGGGTCGGGCGGGTCGGGCGGTACCGGTGTCGTGCCCGGCATCACCTCGGTGGCCGGTGTGGAGGCAAGGTCGAGTACGACGGTCGAGTCGGTGCCGTCCTGGGCGGTGGGAGCCTTGATCACCACCGTCTCATCGGTCGGGCCGGTCGAGCCTGGAGGCGGGGGAGGAGGTGGGGTCGGCGTCAGCGCCGCCGCCACCTCGTCGGCCGTCGTCGCGGCCTCCGCAGCGGCGTCGTTGTCGGACCCGAGGCCTGGCGGCGGGGGAGGGGCGCCGACCCCGGTCGGCCCGGCCGACGGCGCCACCATCGTGGCCGAGGGATCGAAGCCGGCATCCGAGCCGCCCTCGGCGTCCGAGTGGGCGATGGTGGTGGTCGGGCCGTCGGAGGGGGTCGGGCCGTCGGAGGGGGTTGGGCCGGCCGGTTCGGCGGTGGTGGTCGGGTCGCCCTGGGCGTCCGAGTGGGCGATGGTGATGGCGGCGTCGTCGGCCTCGGGTTCCGGATCGGCGATGGTGGTGGTGGCGTCGTCGGCCTCGGGTTCCGGATCGGCGATGGTGGTGGCGGCATCCAGGTCGCCCGGATCGATCGACTCGTCGGCGTCGGGCGGAGGTGGCGACGCCACCGGTGCTCCCACCGGCGGCCGGCCGGCCGGTACACCGACCGGTGGCCCCGGCTCGGTCCTGCCCCCGTCGGTCTCCGACCTGTCGGCCTCGGTACTGGCCCCGGCCTCGGTACCGGGATCGGTCTCCGACCCGGTCTCAGTCTCGGTCTCGGTCTCGGACTCGGGCGCCGATAGCCCGGTCGGCATCGGCGGTGGCGGGAGGGTGGAAAGATCGACGGCGGACGAGGCGGACTCCGGCCGGGTCCGGTCGTCGTCGCCGGTGGGGCTGTGGTCCGCCGCCGATCCGTTGTCGGTGTCGGCCCGATCCTCGGCCTCGGGACCGAGCACGTCGCTGATGTCCGGCGGCTCCGAACCCGGACGGCTGATGATCACCGTGCGATCGGGCGCGCCGGGTCGGCCCGCCACGGGTCCGGCTGCCCCGCCGTCGGTACCGTCCGCCGTCGATGGTGGGGTCGAGTCGCCCTCGTTCCCCACCGGTCCCGTCGGTCCCTCCGCGTCCAGTGACTCAGTCAACGGCCCCCAGTGTGCCACGCGTCAGCGGCCCCGTGTCCTCATGGTTTTTGGTCGGTTGCCAGCTGTGACAAGATCGACACCCGGAAACGGAGGTTCGAATGGCAGGACTGTGTGAAGGCCGCATCGCAATCGTGACCGGGGCCGGTCGAGGCATCGGGCGGGAACACGCCCTCATGCTCGCCGCCCACGGAGCCAAGGTTGTCGTCAACGATCTCGGAGGCGAGATGGACGGCACCGGGGGAGACCTCTCCCCGGCCCAGCAGGTCGTCGAGGAGATCAAGGGCATGGGAGGCGAGGCCATCGCCAACGGGGACGACGTCTCCGACTGGGAGGGCTCGCAACGGATGGTCAACATGGCGATCGAGACCTTCGGAGGTCTCGACGCCGTCATCAACAACGCCGGCATCCTGCGGGACCGGATGTTGTCGAACATGACCGAGGCCGAGTGGGACGCCGTCATCAAGGTCCACCTCAAGGGCACCTTCGCCCCGGCCCGGTGGGCCGCCGCCTACTGGCGAGAGCGGTCCAAGGCGGGCGAGACCAATGACGCTCGCATCATCAACACCAGCTCGGTGTCCGGCATCTACGGCAACGCCGGCCAGACCAACTACGGGGCGGCCAAGGCCGGTATCGCCGCCTTCACCATCATCGCGGCCCAGGAACTGCACCGCTACGGGGTGACGGTCAACGCCATCGCCCCCGGAGCCCTGACCCGGATGACCGAGAACCTGGGTATGGGCCAGCTCGACGAGGAGGGCAAGGAGGCCATGAGCCCCCGCTGGATCGCCCCCATCGCCACCTGGCTGGTGTCATCGGAGTCGGCCCCGGTCACGGGCCGGGTGTTCGAGGCCAGCGGCCGGGTCCTCGGGGTGGCCAACATGTGGCACCGGGGTCCGACGATCGAACCCGTCGACGACCCGACCGAGATCGGCCCGCTGGTCAAGCAGCTGATGAGCGAGGCCCAGCCCAACAGCGACATGCAGGGTGCCCCGGTCACCGGCCCCGGCCGTCCCACCGCCTACTAGGCACGTACCCATCACGCAGCACCACGATCAGGAGAACCAGACATGCCATTGAATCCCGACGCCGTCGGCGCCAAGGGTGAGCCCCGCCGGGCTTCCTGGACCGCCGACGACTGCCTGCTCTACGCCCTGGGCATCGGGGCCGGCGTCACCGACCCGGTCGGCCAGGAACTCGAGTTCACCACCGAGAACACCGCCGGGGTCGACCAGAAGGTCTTCCCCACCATGGTGGTGCTGTTCGGCTTCACCTCGACCGGAGGCAAGTCGGCCATGAGCCAGGCCGGCACCTATGACCCCCGGATGCTGGTCCACGGGGAGCAGGGCATCAAGCTCATGCGCCCGATGCCGACCGGCGGCGAGGTCGAGACGGTGGACGAGATCACCGGCATCTACGACAAGGGCAAGGGTGCCGTCGTCGCCACCAAGACGGTGGGCACCCTGGTCGAGGACGGCCAGCCGCTCTACGAGGCCACGTCCTCGGTGTTCATCGTCGGCGAGGGAGGCTGGGGTGGTGACCGCGGCCCGTCCGACAAGGCCAACGTCGCCCCCGACCGCGATCCCGACGTGTCGATGACGGCCGAGACCCGGCCCGACCAGGCCCTGCTCTACCGCCTCTGCGGCGACCGCAACCCCCTGCACTCGGACAAGCAGTTCTCCGATGTGGGTGGGTTCCCCAAGCCGATCCTCCACGGGCTCTGCACCTACGGCTTCACCGGCCGGATGCTCCTGCACTCCCTGGCCGACTCCGACCCCGAGAAGTTCAAGGGCATGGACGGCCGGTTCTCGTCCCCCGTGCTCCCGGGCGAGTCGCTCACGGTCAACATGTGGGACGACGGCGACGGCCACTTCATCTTCCAGACCCTGGGCGGCGACGGCCGGGTCGTGATCGACAACGGCGGCGTCGACATCGGTTGAGGCCGACGTCGGTCGGCGGATACGCCCCGAACGACGCCGGTGGCCGGGCCCGGGCCCGGCCACCGGCGCGTCCGGGACCCGGTCGGCCTCCACGCCCGACGCCCGGCCGGGCGTCGGCTCAGTCGAGGGAGAACGGCGGGTAGCGGTCGGTGACCAGCAGGAAGGCGTAGGCCTGGACCCGGAGAGCCCACCGCGCCACACCGACCACGAAGGTGAACAGCCCCTCGGGGTAACGCCCGGTGAAGAGGATGGCGAACCAGGCGATGATGGTGACGACGAAGGCGGCCAGGCCCAGGAACGCCAGCACGATGAAGTGGGGAATGGCCAGGAACCACTTGACCAGCGGCAGCCAGCGGTTGAGGTCGTTCTCCACATCGGGGTAGTCGATCTCGAGGTGGACCGACTGCTCGTCCTCGGTCGACGGGTACTGGTCGGTCAGCAAGCCCACGTAGGCCCCGATCCGGGTCGAGAACCGGGTCAGCTCCAGGGCGAAGTCGAACCACCAACGGGGGTAGCGCCGACAGAACAGGATCATCAACAACGTGGCCCCGAACAGAGCTCCGCTGATGCCGCCGCCGCCCGTGGTGACGACGTTGCCCGAGGCGTCGGTGAAGGTCTGGGTCGACGACGCCGACAGGATCCACGAGATGATCAGGATCGGGATCGCCAGGATCAGCCGGAACAGGGTGGTGACCCGGTTGGACTGCTGCGGGTAGTCGATCTCCAGGCGTGCCGGGTACGGCGCCGGTGTGATGGTGGCCATGCAACATCCCCCTTGTTGTGGAACCGAACCTACCAGAGCCGATTCGGGCGCCGCTGCGGTACCCGAGCCATCGTCCGGCCGGCGCGACGGCGACCCTAGGTCGTGGCCGCCACCCTGACCGCGGCGGCCAGGCGGGGGAGCTGGAGGCCGGTCCGGTCCGACAGCGTGAGGCAGGCGTCGGTGAACTTGATGGTGTGGTCGTCGAGGCTGGCTGCGGCCCCGGCGGCCAGGGCGACATCGCCGTCGGTGCCAGGCGGTGGTGGGGTCAGGTCGGCCGGCACCGCGTCGAGGCCGGCCGTCTCCGGCCTGGTGTCGAACCCGGCGACGGCGTAGCCGACGAAGGCGGCCACGGCGGCCGACAGTTCGTGGCGGCCGGCCGGGTCGAGATGGGGCAGCAGGACCGAGGCCATGGTGGGCACGGTCACGCCGTGGATGAACACGAAGGCCCGGTCGTCGCCGTTGGCCAGGTAGCGGTCGGCCGAGGCCAGCGCCAGTTGGTCGAGGAACCCGAGGTGATCCACCGGTGGGGCCAGCGAGGCCAGGGTCTTCTCCACGCCGGGGTCGGAGGCGGCCAGGGCCAGGGTCCGGGTCAGCATCCCGCCGGTGTCGGTCGGCCGCAGTCGGGGCACGGCGGCCAGAACCTCGGCCACCGAACGGTCACCGGCGGGCCGGGGCGTCGGGAGGCCGGTCCCGCGGCCCCAGTAGGCGACCGCCTCGGCCACGTCGGTTCGGCGCACCGGTGTGTCATGGCGTTCCACGGCCCGCACGGCGTGGGCCAGGCGAAGGAGTCCGTGGCCGGCCATGGCCGCCGCCGCCGGGGCCAGGCGGGTGGCTGCTTCGGCCACCGCCGCCCGCCAGTCGTCGGGGGCCACGGCATCGGGCTGCTTGGCCCGAAGTCGGGGGAGGTACCCGTCGAGGAAGCGGGTGATGTCGGCCCCGGGTCGATCGAGGTGCTCCAGCGCCTCGACGGCCATCGGGCCGTGGTTGGCGAAACCGGGGCCATAGGTCACGTCGGTGGCCAGGAGGGCGCGGAGGGCCAGATCGATCGAGACGGCCGTCGGGGTCGGCGTGGGTTCCGGTTGGTCGGTCGTGGTCGGCATGGCGTCAGTATTCAAGCTCAACTAAACTTGATGTCAAGAACGACCTGGTGTCAGGAGCAGCCATGACCGCACCGACCGCCCGTGATCTGCTCTCGATCGGCGAGGTGGGCGAACGGACGGGCCTCGCCCCGTCGGCCATCCGCTTCTACGAGGAGCGGGGGCTCATCACTCCACTGCGCAACGAGGCCGGGCGCCGACTGTTCCCCCGGTGGGCCATCCGCCGTCTGTCGTTCATCCTCATCACCCAGCAGCTCGGATACTCGCTGGCCGACATTGCGGCCGCCCTCGACGCCGTGCCGCACGAGTCGCCGACGGCCGAGGACTGGTCGCAGCTGGCCCGGAGGTTCCGGGACGACCTCGACGATCGCATCGCCCGGCTGAACCGGTTGCGGGATCGTCTCGACGGTTGCATCGGGTGCGGCTGTCTCTCGCTCGAGGCCTGCGCCATCTACAACCCGGCCGACGTCGTGGCCGTAAGGGGCCACGGCCCCCGCCTGGTGACCGATCCGGACTGAACGGCCCGGCGGTCGTTCCGGCGGCCGGTCGATCAGAACAGGGTCTGCTGCGGTCGCTCGATGCCCCGAAGTTCGTCGTAGTCGACCTCGAGCCAGTCGATGCTGCGGTCCGAGGCCAGCGTCTTGGCCTGGAGCTTGATCTCCTGGGCCACGAACAGTCCCCGCACCGGTGCCAGGTCGGGCTGCCGATTGAGGAAATCCAGGTAGCGGGTGAGCTGCTCGACCCCGTCGATCTCGCCTCGACGCTTGACCTCGACCGCCACCGTCCGGCCCTCGGCGTCCCGGCACAGCAGGTCGACGGGACCGATCTCGGTCGGGTACTCCCGCCGGACCAGGCGCATGCCGTCGCCCAGACGGTCGGTGTCGATGGCCAGCAGTTCCTGGAGATGGGCCTCGACCCCGTCCTTCTGGAGTCCGGGATCGTCACCGAACTCGTGGGACTGGTCGCTGATGATCTCGTGCAGGGTGATGGTGAGCGTCTCGCCCTTGGGGTTGGTCACCACCCACTCGTCGTCGCCGGTGCGCAAGGTGTTGGGCGCCGTCATCCAGTTGAGCGGCTTGTAGGCGCCGCCGTCGGCGTGGACGGCGACGCAGCCGTCGGCCTTGACCATGATCAGCCTGACGGCCCGGGGCAGGTGGGCGGTCAGGCGGCCGTCGTAGTCGACCGTGCACTCGGCGACGAGCAGACGCACTCAGTCGACCTTGCGTCCGCTCAGCCGCTTGCTGATCAGGGCACGCCGATCCCTCAGTTCGGCGTAGCTGAGGCTGTTGTGCTGGGCCGGGTCAACCCCCAGGCCGGCCTTGAGCCCTTCGGCGTCGATCTCCCACGCCTCGTTGCCCATACCCAGCTGGGCCGAGATGGCGGGCCCGTGGGTGGTGGCGAAATGGGTGGCGATGTTGGTCACGACCGAGAACATGTCGAGCTCGGGGGCCAGCGTGGCGATGGCCCCGTCGACGAAGATCAGGTTCTTGACGTAGAGCATCAGCGGCTTGGGCATCCGGGCCCCGTAGCCGAGCAGCGCCTTGATGATGCGCTGCATCTCGACGATCAGTTCCTCGGGCGTCATGGTGGTGGGGTCGGGGGGCGGACCGTCGAGTCCCAGATCCTTGACCACGGCCTCGACGTCGGTGTCGGGCGGCAGGGCCCCCAGATCGCGCAGGGCGCCGACCTGACCCACGATGTCGTTGGTCGTCGCCGTCATCATCATCTTCAGGAAGGCCAGGCGCTCGTCCTCGGTCAAGCGACCGGTGATACCGAAGTCGACCAGGCCGATCCGTCCATCGGGCAGGACGAACAGGTTGCCGCCGTGGAGATCCCCGTGGAAGACACCGTGGAGGAACGCCCCTTCCAGAAACCCGAGCATGGCCGTCTGGATGACCTGATGGGTGTCGACCCCGGCCTCCTTCATCCCCTGCACGTCGTTGAAGCTGAATCCGTGGAGCCGCTCCATGACCAGGACCCGGCGGTAGACGTGATCGGGATGGGGGCGAGGGACCACGAACCCGGGCTGGTCGAGCTTCACGAACACCTCGGCGATGTCGAGCATGTTCGACGCCTCGAGGCGGAAGTCGAGCTCCTCGATGATGGTCTCGGCGAACAGTTCCACCAGGGCCGGCGGGTTGGCCAGGGCCGAGACCGGGATCCGTCCCACCAGGAACGGGGCCAGCCAGGCCAGGACCCGCAGGTCGCGCCGGACCAGGCGGTCGATGCCCGGACGCTGGACCTTCACCACCACCTCCTCACCGGAGCGGAGCACGCCGACGTGGACCTGGGCGATGGAGGCCGCCGCCAGCGGCGTGGGCTCCAGTGAGCGGAAGACCTCATGGAGGGGGCGACCGAGCTCGGCCTCGACCACGGCCACCATCTCGTCGTAGGGGACGGGCGGCACCTGGTCCCGGCACTTCTTGCACTCGTCCACCAGCTCCTGGGGGAACACGCCCTCCCCGGCCGAGATGATCTGGGCCAGCTTGATGTAGGTCGGACCGAGCCGTTCGGCGGCCTGGCGGAAGCGGCGGGAGATCCCGGCCCGGGACTGTTCGGTGCCCCGGTCGCGGAGGTACCAGAGGCCGACGGCGAGTCCCAGGATCCGGATCACGGTCAGCGCCCGTCCGATGGGCGGGATGCGGGGCGGGCGGGTGAGTCGGGGCAGCTCGGCCGCTTGGGCCTGGCGGAGACGATCGACCGGTCGACGCCACCGCAGCCGGCCTTGGGCCAGGCTCCACGGCGGTAGCTCGGAGAACGACCCGAGGTGGAGATCGTCGGGGTCGGAGACGGAGGACGAAGGGGAGCTGGTCACGGGTCCAAGTGTGGGTGAGAGGGGTGGGCGGCGGCGGATCGGGCCCTCGGGCCCCGAGCCCGGTCGGCGATCAGCCGTTGAGGTGCTCCAGACACCGGTCGGCCCATTCGGGTCGACAGATGAGCAGGTCCGGCAGGTACGGATCGGCGTTGTTGTAGACCATGGGCGAGCCGTCGAGGCGGGAGCAGTGGAGACCGGCGGCCCGGGCCACCGCAACCGGCGCACAACTGTCCCATTCGTACTGGCCACCGGAGTGGGCGTAGATGTCGGCCTGACCCCGGACCACGGCCATGGCCTTGGCCCCGGCCGAGCCCATCTCGATGTACTCGGCGTCGAGGGCGGCGGCCAGCTGCTGGGCCGCCGGAGGGCGCCGGGTGCGGCTCACGATGACCCGGGGCCGGTCCCCGGCTGGGTCGGGCAGGACGGGGGCCTCCCCCGTGCCCAACACCAGGCCCTCGGCCGGCAGCGACACGGCGCCGGCCACCGGCTCGCCCGCCATCACCAGCGCGATGTGGACGGCCCAGTCGACCCGAGGCGGTTCGGCGTACTCCCGGGTCCCGTCCAGAGGATCGACGATCCACACCCGTTCGGCGTCGAGTCGTTCCCGGCGATCGGCCCCTTCCTCGGACAGCACGGCATCGTCGGGCCGCTCGGCGGCCAGGGTCTCGACGATGAACCGGTGAGCCGCCTGGTCGCCGGCGTCCTTCAGGTCCCAGTGGCTGCTGCCTTCGGAGACCTTGCGCTGTCGGAGATCGACCAGGATGTCGCCGGTTTCGACGGCGATCCGCCGAGCCAGTTCGTGATCGGACGGAGGTACCTGCACCGGCTCACCCTACCGGTGGTCGGTGACCCTTCGGTGGGGCGTCGATGGTACGGCCGCTGGCCCCGAGGGCCGGGCGGGTTCGTGGAAGAGACGGCGGCGAAGGTTCAGGTGGGCTCGCCGTAGGGGCTGCCGGCCGCGGTGTAGCAGTCCTTGTGGTACTGCTCGACCCGCTGCCAGATCCCGTCCTCGTACACGTTGCAGATGACCTGCTGGTCACGGTGTCGGGCCCGGAACTTGACCCGTTCGTGGCAATGGGGACAGTCGGCCGTGCAGCCGGCCTCGATGAGCCGCAGCACGGCGCGACTGGTCCAGGTCGTTGTGGCCGTGGCCGTCGCAGTCGCCGTGGTTTCTGTCGCCATGGCTGTGCTATCGGAGCGTCTCGAGCCCGGGTTGAGTCCGGCTCCTCCGGGCCTCCGGGGCCCGACACCGATAGGGCGATGGCGATGTCGATGGCGATGTCGATCAGCGGCTGAGGGGCTTGTAGCTCACCCGGCTCGGGGTCAGATCCTCGCCCAGTTCCTTCTGGCGGAACTCCTCGTAGTCGGAGAAGTTGCCTTCGAACCACCGGACCTGGGAATTGCCCTCGAACGACAGGATGTGGGTGGCGATCCGATCCAGGAACCACCGGTCGTGGCTGATGACCACGGCGCAACCCGGGAACCGCTCCAGCGCGTCCTCCAGGGCTCGCAGGGTGTCGACGTCGAGGTCGTTGGTCGGCTCGTCGAGCAGGAGGACGTTGCCGCCCCGCTTGAGGACCCGAGCCAGGTGGACCCGGTTGCGCTCACCACCGGAGAGGACGCTGACCGACTTCTGCTGGTCGGAGCCCTTGAAGTTGAACGAGGCCACGTAGGCCCGGCCGTTGACCTCGCGGTCGCCCACGAGGATGGTGTCGTGGCCCTCGGTGATGGCCTCGTAGACGGTCTCGGCGTCGTCGAGCACGTCGCGGGACTGGTCGACGAAGGCGATCTCGGCGGTGGAACCGACCGTGATGGTGCCCGAGTCAGGCTGCTCGCCGTCGCCGGTGGCGGCCGCCACCAGCATGTTGAACAGCGTCGTCTTGCCTGCGCCGTTGCCGCCGATGACGCCGACGATGCCGGCCGGGGGCAGGGAGAAGGAGAGCTCCTCGATCAGCAGCCGATCGCCGAAGCCCTTGGACAGGTTCTCGACCTCGATGACCTGATCGCCCAGGCGCGTGCCCGGCGGGATGTGGATCTGGACCTTCTCGTCGGCCGGGTCGTACTGCTCGGCCTCGGTCCGGAGGTTCTCGTAGGCCGACAGTCGGGCCTTGCCCTTGGCCTGGCGGGCCTTGGGCGCCATGCGCACCCATTCCAGCTCCCGGGCCAGCGTGCGCTTGCGGGCGGCCTGGGCCCGCTCCTCGGAGTCGAGGCGGGCCTGCTTCTGCTCCAGCCACGAGCTGTAGTTGCCCTCGAAGGGAATACCCCGGCCACGGTCCAGCTCCAGGATCCAGCCCGCGACGTTGTCGAGGAAGTAGCGATCGTGGGTGATGGCCACAACGGTGCCCGGGTAGTCGTGGAGGTGGTGCTCCAGCCAGGCCACCGACTCGGCGTCGAGGTGGTTGGTCGGCTCGTCCAGCAGGAGGAGGTCGGGCTTGGAGATCAGCAGGCGACACAGGGCCACACGCCGCCGCTCACCGCCGGACAGGTGCTCGACCCCGGCCGACTTCTCCGGCAGACGCAGCGCCTCCATGGCGATGTCGATGGTGCGCTGCAGATCCCAGGCGTTGGCGGCCTCGATCTTGGCCTCCAGGTCGCCCTGGCGGGCGCCGAGCTTCTCGTAGTCGGCGTCGGGGTCCGACCAGCCGGCCAGCACTTCGTCGTACTCGGCCAGGAGTTGGACCGTCTCGCCGGCGCCGTCCATCACGTTGCCCTGGACGTCCTTGGCCGGATCGAGGTGGGGCTCCTGTTCGAGGAAGCCGACCGTGAAACCGGGACTCAGCCGTGCATCCCCGGCGTACCCATCGTCGATGCCGGCCATGATGCGAAGCAACGACGACTTGCCGGCGCCGTTCGATCCCAACACCCCGATCTTGGCCCCCGGGAAGAAGGACAGCGAGATGTTCTCCAGGACCTGCCGATCCGGCGGATGGAACCGGCCGACCTTGTGCATGGTGTAGATGAACTGAGCCATTGCCCACAGGCTATGGAGGGGTTGGCCCAGGCCCACCGGCGATTCCGGTGGCCGGATGCGCGTTTCGGTCGGACGGAAGGCCGTGCGACCGGATGCGGGACTACTTGGTGGTGGCCTTCTTGGCGGCCGTCTTCTTGGCCGGGGTCTTCTTGGCGGCGGTCTTCTTGGCCGGTGCCTTCTTGGCGGCGGTTGCCTTCTTGGCCGGGGCGGCCTTCTTGGCGGCGGTCTTCTTGGCCGCCGTCTTCTTGGCCTTCTTGGCGGCCGTCTTCTTGGCCGGGGTCTTCTTGGCGGCGGTCTTCTTGGCCGGTGCCTTCTTGGCGGCGGTCTTCTTGGCCTTCTTGGCCGGGGTGGCCTTCTTGGCGGTTGCCTTCTTGGCCGGGGTGGCCTTCTTGGCAGCCGTCTTCTTGGCCGGCGCCTTCTTGGCCGTGGCCCGGGCCGCCCGGGCCGACGGGGTGGCCGTGGCTGCGGTCTTCTTGGTCGCCGTCTTCTTGGCAGCGGTCTTCTTGGCGGTCGCCTTCTTCTTGGCGGGCGCCTTGGCGGCCTTCTTGGCCGGCTTGGTGGTAGCCACGGTGCTTGCTCTCCTTGTCGGGTTGCCCTCTCGGCCAGAGCCGTCGGCGGCCTGATCCGATTGTTGAGGGTCGCTGGCGGGTTTCGTGCGGGGAGCCTTCGTGGCTCGTGGTTCGCCACTCCGGTCGTCGTCGGCAGCTGCTTGGTCAACAGTGTCGACGACGCGGACCAACGACACGTTGATGCCTCGACGATCGGAGTCGATCGACTCCACCTTCACGATCACGTCCTGCCCCTGGGCCACCACGTCGCGCGCCCGCGACGGCGGTGGATCCCCCATGCTCTTGGAGGGCAGGTAGCACACGGCCTGTTTTGCCACCACGTAGCAGCCGTGGGAGGAGAACCGGTCAACCGAGGCCTGAACCTCGTCGCCGATCGAGTAGGAGCCGACGAACCCGATGAAGGTCCGGGCGTCGTTCAGTTCCTGGGTACCCGTGGTCGACGTGACCCGGTCGGAACCGGACTTCTTCTCCGCCTTGGGAGGAGGGGTGGCCGCCGTGGGCTTCGGTGCGGGTCCGGTCGCCTTCTTGGCGCTGGTGCGCGAACTGCCGGAGCGCGTACTGCTGGCGCGCGAGCTGCTGCGGGAGCCCGTGCTCCTGCGCTTGGTCGTCCGTTGGCCGGCCTCCCGAACCGCTCGTCGACTGGCCGGGCCCCGGACCGGAGCCCGCTCCACGAACACCCAGCCGACGCCCTCGATGGGCTTGCCCCCGATGAGGCGGCCCGGTTCGAACAGCCACTCGTGCTCGCCGTGGAACTCCTGGAACGAATCGTTGGAGAACACCACGGCGCCGGCCTTCGAGGCCACCTGGAGAATGAAGGCGTCACCTCGACCGATGGCGCCGGCCGGCGGGGCCACGATCTCGCCCGCGATCACGGCCTGTTCGAACTCGGCCTTCTCCGACTCGTCGATGCGATGGGCGAACGTGGCATCGACGATGACGGTCAACGAGTCGTAGTCGTACTCGGCGTCGATGGCCCGCACCGCCTCCACCAACTGGGCGAGGTTGGGAAGGGAACGACCCTCGGTCGCGATATTCGATCCATCCACTACCAGATGTCGATCGGTTCCTGTCATGCCCTACCCAGTCAAACCTTCTGGAGGACGGTGCGATCGCCTTCGAGCGCGCTCAGTTCGTCCTCCGGAATTTGAGTCGGCAATAGTATCGGGTTCGTGATGAGAACGGTGATGAAAGCGGTGTTGTTCGACTTCGGTGGGGTGGTCACGTCCAGCCCGTTCGAGGCCTTCGCCCGGTACGAACAGGCCAACGATCTGCCGGTGGGGCTGATTCGCACCATCAACTCGACCAACCCCGACGACAACGCCTGGGCCAAGCTCGAGCGCAGCGATGTGGATGCCGCCGGCTTCGCCCGACTGTTCGAGGCCGAGGCGGCCGAGCGCGGTCACCGAGTCGACGGCAATGCCATTCTCGACTGCCTCGCCGGCCAGGTCCGGCCCGCCGTGGTGGCCGCCATCGATCGCATCAAGGACGCCGGTCTGGCCACCGCCTGCCTGACCAACAACTTCACCCCCCGGGCCCAGCAGCAGGACGCCAGGCCCGAACAGGCTGCCGTGATGCAGCGGTTCGACGTGGTCGTCGAGTCGTCGGTGGTCGGGGTGCGCAAGCCGGAGGAGGCCTTCTACCGGATCGCCCTCGAACGACTGGGTATCGAGGCGACCGAGGCCGTCTTCCTCGACGATCTCGGGATCAACCTCAAACCGGCCCGAGCCATGGGCATGACCACCATCAAGGTCGTCGATCCCGACCAGGCCCTGGCCGAACTCTCGACCGTGCTGGGTCTCGACCTGGCGGCGTGACCGGTGGGGCTCCCGGTTCCGGGAGCCCCACCGGCGCCGGTCGGAGGACCGGCTAGAGGTCGAGTACCCCGAAGGCCCGGTTGAGCAGTTCCTCCTGCTCCTGGTGGTGGATGGCGTTGGAGCCGGTGGCGGGACTACCGGACTCGGTGCGGCTGACCCGGCGGATCTGGTGGGTGAACTCGTGGGCCTCGTAGAGGCGGCCCTTGACCGCATTCCAGGCGCCCATGTTCTCCGGCTCCTCCTGCAGCCACACGATCTCGGTGGCGTTGCGGTAGCGGCTGATGGCGTCGGCCACCGCCTGGGTCGGCCAGGGATAGAGCTGTTCGACCTTGATCACGGCCGCGGCCTGGGCTCCGAGCTCCTCCCGTCGGGCCAGGGCCTCGGTGCTGACCTTGCCCGAAGCCAGGATGACCCGCTTGACCCGGCTCGGGTCGTCGATGCCGGGGTCGTCGAGCACCTCCTCGAACGATCCCGACAGGAAAGCATCGACCGGTGAGCGGGTGCTCTTGGCCCGAAGCCCCGATTTCGGGGTGAACACCACGAGCGGCTTGCGCACCGCCCGGATCATCTGGCGCCGCAGGAGATGGAAGTACTGGGCCGCCGTGGTCACGTTGGCCACCTGGATGTTGTCCTCGGCGCACAACAGCAGGAAACGCTCCAGCCGACCGGAGGAATGCTCGGGGCCCTGGCCCTCGTAGCCGTGGGGCAGCAGGAGCACCAGGCCCGTGTTCTCCCGCCACTTGTCCTCGGCCGCCACCAGGTACTGGTCAACGATGATCTGGGCCCCATTGACGAAGTCGCCGAACTGGGCTTCCCACATGACCAGGACCTCGGGTTTGGCCAGCGAGTAGCCGTACTCGAAGCCCATGCCGGCGTACTCCGACAGCGTCGAGTCGTAGATCCAGAACTCGGTGTTGGCTCCGGCCAGCGACGCCAGTGGCGTGTACTCGTCGCCGGTCTCGTAGTCGTGGAGTGTGGCGTGCCGGTGGGCGAAGGTGCCGCGGCGGGAGTCCTGGCCGGCCAGACGGACCGAGGTGCCCTGGTCGAGGAAGGAGCCGATGGCGAAGGCCTCGGCCATGGCCCAGTCGACCTCGCCCTCGGCCCACATCCGATCCCGGCCCTCGAACTGGCGGGCCAGCTTGGGATGCATGGTGAAGCCCTCGGGCGTGGTGGTCAGCGCTTCGTACACCCGGTCGAGGACACCCCGGCTGACCCCGGTCTCGATATGGGGCAGGACCCCCTGGGGTGGGGGAGCCGGCTTGGCCTTGATCCCCTTGGGCGGGGCCTGGCCCCGGGTCTGGTCGAGGGCCTTCTGGAGGACGGCCTGGAAGTAGTCGAGGGCGGCCTCGGCCTCCTCCACCGTGATGTCGCCCCGATCGATGAGGGCCTGGGTGTACAGGGCCCGGACCGGCGGCCGTTCGGCGATCTTGCGGTACATCAGCGGTTGGGTGTAGCTGGGATCGTCGCCCTCGTTGTGGCCGTGGCGGCGGTAGCCGATCAGGTCGATGACCACGTCCTTGTTGAACCGCTGACGGAAGTCGAAGGCCAGTTGGGCCACCCGGACGCAGGCCTCGGGATCGTCGGCGTTCACGTGGAAGATGGGGGCCTGCACCGTCTTGGCCACGTCGGTCGAGTACTCCGACGACCGGGACTGGTGGGGGGCCGTGGTGTAACCGAGTTGGTTGTTGATGACGAGGTGGATCGTGCCCCCCACCTTGTACCCGTGGACCTGGGAGAGGTTCAGGGTCTCGGTCACGACGCCCTGGCCGGCGAAGGCGGCGTCGCCGTGGAGTAGCACGGGCAGGATGGGGTAGTCGCCCTTGGTGCTCTGGTCCATGTGGGCTCGGGCCATGCCCACGACCACCGGGTCGACGGCCTCCAGGTGCGACGGGTTGGCGGCCAGTTCGATGTCGACGGTGCGGCCGTCGGACGAGGAGTGCTTGCCCTCGAAGCCGAGGTGGTACTTCACGTCGCCCGAGCCCTGGATGTCGGTCTCGTCGATGTTGCCCTCGAACTCGGTGAAGAGGTCCCGGTAGTCCTTGCCCAGGATGTTGACCAACACGTTGAGGCGGCCCCGGTGGGCCATGCCGATCACGGCCCGCTCCATGTCGGCGTCGGCCGCGGCCGACAGGATGGCGTCCAGGGTCGGGATCGTGCTCTCGACCCCCTCCAGGCCGAACCGCTTCTGACCCACGTAGCGGGTGGCCAGGAACTTCTCGATGGCTTCGGCCGCGCTCAGCCGCTCCAGGATGTGGTGCTGCTGATCGCGGTCGAAGCTGTAGGACTGCCCCTCGACCTGTTCCTGGATCCACCGCTTCTCGCTCGGATCGGCGATGTGCATGTACTCGATGCCGATGGTGCGGGAGTAGGCGTCGCGAAGCAGGCCCAGGATGTCGCCCAGCTTCATCCGTTGGGCCGCTCCCCCGACCGAGGCGTAGATGCCGTCCCGGTGGCCGGTGAGGAACTCCCGGTCCAGGTCCCAGATGGTCAACCCGTAGGTCGCCGGGTCGAGTTCGGGATGACGCTTCGAGGAGTTGTCGCGCAGCGGGTTGATGTTGGCGATGAGGTGACCCCGGACCCGGTACTGGTTGATCAGGGTGCTGACCGCCAACTGCTTGGCGATCGGACCGTCGCCCGAGTCCTCCTCACTGGCCGTGCCGTGATCGGTCCGCCACTGGACGGCCTCGTAGGGGACGCCGAGGTCGGCGAAGGCCTTGTCGTAGAAGCCGTCCTCACCGAGGAGCAGCTCGTGGACCTTCTTCAGGAACAGGCCCGATTCGGCCCCCTGGATGATCCGGTGGTCGTAGGTCGAGGTGACGGCGATGATCTTGGAGATACCGAGCTGGGCCACCATGTGGGGGTCGGCGGCCTGGTATTCGGCCGGGTAGCCGATGGCGCCGACCCCGATGATGGCCCCCTGGCCCGGCATCAGCCGGGGCACCGACTGGACCGTCCCGATCGTGCCCGGGTTGGTCAGGCTCATGGTGGCGCCGGTCAGATCATCGACGCTCAGCTTGTTGGCCCGGACCTTGTCGATCTGGCCCTCGTAGGCGTCGACGAACTCCGAGAAGGTCATGGCCTGGGCGCCCTTGATCACGGGGACCACCAGCGACCGCGAGCCGTCAGCCTTCTCCTGGTCGACGGCGATCCCCAGGTTGACCTGCTCGTTGCGGATCAGGCGGGGCTTGCCGTCGTCGTCGAGGGCGAACGTGTTGTTCATGTTGGGCACGGTGTCGGCCACCGCCCGAACCACGGCGAAGCCGATGATGTGGGTGAAGCTGACCTTGCCCCCCCGGACCCGCCTGAGGTGGTTGTTGATGACCTTGCGGTTGACCTCCAGCAGCTTGGCCGGGATCTCCCGGAAGCTGGTGGCGGTCGGGACCTCGAGGCTGGCCTCCATGTTGGTCACGATCCGGGCCGCTACGCCCCGGATGGGCTCACCCGGGGGCTCGGCCGCCTCCGCCGCCGGGGCCTGGGGTGCCGGTGCCGGCTTCGGGGCCGGTGCGGGTGTCGGGGCCGGGGCCGGGGCGGAGGCCGCCGCCTCTGCCGCCGGGGCCTGGGGTGCCGGTGCCGGGTTCGCGGCCGGTGCGGGCGTCGGCGTTGCGGCCGGGGCCGCCGGAGCCGGGGTGGTGGAGGCGGCCGGGAACGGGGTGGTGGGCGCCTCGCCGTTGGAGTCGACGGCCACCGTCGACGAGGCCGCCGCCGGGGTCGGGGTCTCGGGGGACGGCGTCGCGTCGGCGGGGGCCGACGCCCGGTCGTCGAAGAGTTGCTGCCATTCGGCGGGAACCGACCGAGGGTCGCCCCGGTACTGCTCGTACAACTCGTCGATCAACCAGGAGTTGGGGCCGGTGGGACTGGGGCCGGGTGTGGCGGTCACGGGTCACGTCCTGACGGGTGAGGCGCCGGGCCTGGCGCCGGCGTCGCGCCCCGATCCTAGCCCGGTCGTTGCTGGCGCATCGGCTGCGGTCGGTGGTGGTTCGGGCGCTTCAGGCCAGTAGCCGACCGGCCCAGCGCCGGAACTGCTCGGCCGGATGCAACCCCGTGATGGTGAGCTCGCCGATCCGCCACGCCGGGGTGGCGGTCACGCCCAGGTCGTGGCCCGCCTCCTTCGACGCGTCGACCAGGATCGAGCCGGCCCCGTCGGCCCACTGGTCGACGACGGTCGGTGCCGCCGCGCCCAGCGTCTCGGCGGCCACCGCGCCCAGGAACTCGGGATCGTCGATGGCGACGCCGTCGACCCAGTGGGCCCGGGCCAACCGTTCGTCCAGGGCCGCGACCGACTCCGGCGCCTCGGCCTGGGCGACTTCCAACAGTTCGAGGGACCGCCTGCTGTTGGGGGAGCGGGCCGGCTTGTTGAAGGCCAGGCCGGCGGCCTCGCATTCGGCCGCGAGGTGATCGAACACCGAGTCCAGGCGCCCGCCGGGCCGGACCGGCCGCCCCTCGGCCGGGATCAGGGGGTGCAATTCGTAGGCCCGGTAGCGGATGGCGACCCCCTGGGCGCGGAGCCACTCGGTGTGGGGCCGGGCCGCGTAGGCCCAGGGGCAGATGTAGTCGGTCCAGACCGTGACCTCCATCCTCGGCACCCTAGTGCGGGCCACCAGAGGCCTCCCGGCCGGGGACGGGGCACCGGTCCGCTCCGGATTGGAATAGGGTGCTGTGTCGTGTTGGTCGCAACCTGGAACGTGAACTCCCTCAAGGCCAGGCTGCCCCGGATCGAGCCCTGGCTGGCGGAGGCCGGTCCCGATGTCCTGTGCATCCAGGAGACCAAGCTCTCCGACAGCGCGTTTCCGGCCATGGCGTTCGCCGCCCTCGGCTACGAGACCGTCCATCACGGGCAGGGCCAGTGGAACGGCGTCGCCATCTGCTCCCGGGTCGGCATCGAGGACCCGGTGTCCGGGTTTGCCGAGGGCATCGAGCCCGACCCCGACGCCCGTCTGGTCTCGGCCACCTGCGGCGGGATCCGGGTCCACAGCGTCTACGTGCCCAACGGGCGGGCCGTCGATCACGACCACTACCACTACAAGTTGGACTGGTTGGGCCGCCTGCGGGCCCATCTGGACCGGACCTGCTCGCCCGACGACCCGGTCATCGTGGCCGGCGACTGGAACATCATCCCCACCGACCTCGACGTGTGGGACCCGGCCGAGTTCGACGGCGCCACCCACGTCACCCCTCGGGAGCGGGACGCCCTGGCCGGGGTGGTCGATTGGGGCCTGGTCGACACCTTCCGGTCCCGGTATCCGGAGGCCCCCGGCCTGTTCAGCTACTACGACTACACCGCCGGTCGGTTCCACAAGCGCCAGGGCATGCGCATCGACTACCTGCTGGCGAGCCCCGTCCTGGCCCGCACCTCGACCGTCGACCTGATCGACCGGAACGCCCGCAAGGGCACCAAGCCCAGCGACCACGCCCCCGTCCTCGCCGGCTACGACTTCGGGCCGTGCTGAGCAGTCTCGACCACCACGAGCTGCTGGTCTTCTGGGTCCAGCTCCTCTCGCTCTACGCCGCGGCCCGCATCCTGGGCGCCGTCGCCCGCCGCTTCAACCTGCCCTCGGTCATCGGGGAACTGTCGGCCGGGCTCCTGCTGGGACCGAGCGTGTTCGGCGTACTGTGGCCGAGCGGCTTCCACTGGTTCCTGCCCGACAGCGAGATCCAGTCGGCCATGTTGTTGGCCGTGTCGTGGTTCTCGGCCGCCTTCCTGCTGGTGGTCGCCGGTTTCGAGACCGACCTCGACCTGATCCGACGGCTGGGTCGGGCCGCGGCCCTGGTCACCGCCGGCAGCCTTCTGGTCCCCCTGGTCGGCGGCCTGGTCGCCGGGAGCCAGATCCCCGACAGTCTGTACGGCGATGAGGCCACCCCCCTGGTGTTCACCCTCTTCATCGCCACCGCGGTTGCGGTGTCGGCCCTGGCCGTGGTGGCCAAGATCCTGGGCGACCTGGGCCTCATGCGGCGCGACGTCGGCCAGATAACCATCGCCGTCGGCATGGCCAACGACCTGATCGGGTGGGTCATCCTCGGTGTCATCGCCGGTCTGGCCGCCTCCGGCGAGGTCTCGGCCCTCGACGTCGGGTCCACCGTGCTGGGCCTGGGTCTGTTCCTGGCCGCCAGCCTGACCATCGGTCAGCGCATGGTCGACACCGGCCTCCGGACGGTGCGCCGCCAGGGCAAGAACCTGCAGGGGGCCCTGACGGTGGCGGTGGCCGCCATGTTGATCTGCGGGGTCATCACCCAGGCCCTGGGGGTCGAGGCGGTACTCGGCACGTTCGTGGCCGGCGTGCTCCTGGCCCGCTCCCGCTACCAGCAGATCGAGGGTGAGCACGTCATCGAGGATCTGACCTCGGTGCTGTTCGCCCCCCTGTTCTTCGCCACCGCCGGACTCCGGCTCGACCTCGGCCTGCTCCGGGGCGAGGCTCTGGTGTGGGCCCTGATCCTGTTGGCGGTGGCCGTGGTCCTCAAGTTCGGCGGCTCGTTCGTCGGGGCCCGGCTGGCCGGTCTGACCGTCAGGGAGGGCATGGTGCTCGGCGCCGGCCTCAACGCCCGGGGGGCGCTGGAGATCATCATCGCCTCGGTCGGGCTGTCGCTCGGGGTGCTGAACAACACCTCGTTCACCATCATCGTGATGATCCCGCTGGTGACGTCGCTCCTGGCCTCGATCGGGGTTCGGGTCCTGGGTCGGGAGCTGGAGGGCTCGGTCAAGGAACGGGAGCGCCTGGAGCAGGAGGCGGCCCTGGATCGCAACCTCCTGGTCCGCAACAGCCGGGTCCTGTTGCCGTCGGTGCCCAACGACAACAGCATCGTGGCGGCCCAGATCGTGCACTTCGCCTGGCCCGAGACGCTGGGGGCCACCATCGCCCCGGTCCACGCCGCCGGTAGCGAGGCCCCCGACCTGGAGCCGATGCAGAACGTGCTGTTCGGGCGGGACGTGGAGGTCAAGTCGGTGGCCCCCGACGGGGCGGCCCAGGCCATCGTCGACGAGTCGAAGCTCGGTTACGGGGTGGTGGCGGTGGGCGCGGTCGACGACCCCGGCCACGGGACCTTCGTGTCCCCCATGGTCGACGAGCTCCTGGGCCGGGTCGACCTGCCGGTGGTGATCGTGCGCAAGGCCCGCAACCTGCCGGGCCGGCTGCCGGCCGCCTTCGGTCGGGCCCTGGTTCCGGTGGTGGCGAGTTCGTCGTCGCGGGCGGCGGAGGAGCTGGCCGCCAACTTCGCCTCCCGCCTGGGAACCCAACTCATGCTCAGTCACGTGGTCTACCGTCCCCGCAGCAGCCTGGTGTCGGCCGGCATCCTCGGTCGGCTCCGCGACGCCGCCTTCCCCGAGGACTCCGATGTGGCCGAACGGGTGCTGGCCCAGGCCCACGGCCACGCCCTCGAGGTGCGGGCCTCGGCCGACACCGAGATCCGGTTCGCCTCGTCGCCGGCCGAGGAGATCGTGGAGCACGCCAACGAGATCGAGGCCGACCTGATCGTCCTCGGGGCCCAGCTGCGCAATCTCGACGGCCGCCCCAGCCTCGGCCCCAACACCGAGCATGTGCTGGAGCACGCCCCCCAGACGGTGGTCGTGGTCGTCATGCCCGATCAGCGGCCGGAGGGCACCAACGGGGCGGCCCCGAGC
The DNA here is from genome assembly GCA_965263455.1 of Acidimicrobiales bacterium. Taxonomy (GTDB): domain Bacteria; phylum Actinomycetota; class Acidimicrobiia; order Acidimicrobiales; family SZUA-35; genus CADEDH01. The sequence goes on along the minus strand of CBDHHN010000004.1, from coordinate 1,193,401 downwards.
CGCTGATCCCGGCGCGGGCCCCGGGGGCGGCTCAGAGGCTCTGGCCCTCGGCCTCGCCGACGACGGCCAGGAGATCGGGTCCGAAGCGCTCCAGCTTGGTCGGCCCCAGGCCGGGGATGGAGGCCAGACCCGCCCGCGACGTGGGCCGAGCCCGGGCGATGGCCCGGAGGACCTCGTCGGGGAACACGGCATGAGGTGGGACGTCGGAGGCCCGCGCCCGGCGCTGCCGCCATTGCCGCAACGCCTGGTAGACCCGCTCGGTCCCGGCGTCGGAGGGGGCCGGCCGCCAGTTGGCGGCGCTGCGTCGACCGCGGCCCCGGGGAGCGGGCGTGGCCTGGTCGAGGGCGGAACGGGTTCGATCGAGGTGGCGGCGCCAGTCGACCCGCTGGGCCGGACCGACCGTGAGCCGGGACCGGGCCTCGGCCAGGGCGGCCAGGTGCGGTGAGGGTTGGCGGGCCACGGTGTGTCGACCGAAGGTCCTCTCGGCGGCCCAGGTCAGGTGCAGCTCCTCCCGGGCCCGGGTTACGGCGACGTACAGCAGGCGCTGCTCCTCGGCCAACTGGGCTCCCGTGGAGGCGTAGGCGATGGGCACGAACCCCTCCTCCAACCCGGCCACGTGCACCACCGGCCACTCCAGGCCCTTGGCCCCGTGGAAGGTCATCAGCTCGACGGCATCGTCGCCGTCGTCGAGGGCGCCGGGCTCGAGGGTGGTCAGCCATTCCCGCAGGCCCGGCCCGGTGGGCTGGGGGTCGAGGGCCAGGTAGTCGTGGACCAGGCGCACGAATGCGGCCACGTTGGCCCGGCGCTCGATGTCGGCCACCGACGGCTCCTCCGGCCCGTCGTCGAGGCGCTGCTCCAGCTCCGACACGGCGTCGGCCAGGCGCCGGCCGCTGCCTTCCAGCCGCTGCCGGGCGCTCCGGACCTCGGCGGTGGCCAGCGGGCCGTCCGAGCCCCGTAGGCGGTGGGGGACCCCGGCTTCCCGTAGGGCCTCGGCCACCAGCAGGAGCTGGGCGTTGGTCCGGACGAGCACCGCCTGATCCGACCAGGCGCCGGCCACCGAATGGGCCTGGCGTATGGCGCCGGCCACCCCTACCGCCTCGGCCCGATCGTCGGGGTGGGCCGATATGGAGGGGTTGGGGCCGTCGCCCAGATGGGCCTCCAGGGGACGGCCCCGGGACAGGGTGGCGGCCAGGGCCAGGATCTGCGGGCTGGAGCGGTAGTTCTGGCGCAGCTCGATCACGGTGGCCGCGGGTTCGTGGCGGGCCACCTGGTCGAGCAGGTCGGGGTCGGCCCCGTTCCACCCGTAGATGGCCTGGTTGGGGTCGCCGACGATGAACAGATCGTCGCTTCCGCCGCGCCACAGGCCGAGCAGATCGGCCTGGAGTGGGTTCACATCCTGGAACTCGTCCACGTACAGGTGGCGGAACCGCCACCGGACGGCCTCGGCGTAGGACGGATCCTGGCGGAGGTCTCGGGCCGCCAGCGCCAGCAGATCGTCGAAGTCGACCACCCGTTTGCGCCTCTTGACGGCGGCGTAGTCGTGCATGATGCGGGCCAGGTCGTCGGCCGGGAGAGGCGGGGTCCGCCCTGCGGCGGCCGCCGCCGGCCCGTAGTCGGCCGGGGTCACCAGGCGGGCCCGGGCCCAGTCGATCTCGGCCGCCACGTCGGCCACGGGGGCCGAGCGACCGACCAGGGGCGCCAGCAGCCGGCCCTTGCGCTGCACCATCTGGGGTGGGGTGACGCCTCGGTCGGCCCACCGCTGCCGCAGCTGGAGCAGGGCGATGGCGTGGAAGGTGCCCGAGGGGATGCGGTCCCGCAGGCCGAGGGCCAGCAGTCGCTGGCGGAGCTCGCCCGCCGCCTTCCGGGTGAAGGTGAGGGCCAGGGTGCGGCCCGGGTCGCACTGGTCGTCGGCGACCCGCCAGGCGATGCGGCGGGTCAGGACCCGGGTCTTGCCCGAACCGGCGCCGGCCAGGACCACGATGGGGCCACCCTCCGCCGTGACCGCTTCGACCTGGGCCGGGTTGAGCCCGGCCACCAGTTGCTCACGTCGCACGGGGTCAACCTAGCGGTGGCGACCGACAGCCACCGTCGCCCCTGCCGGAGCGGGCCGGCGTGGCTAGCATCGGACCGTGGCGTTCTCCCCGGCGAATCTCAACGACAACGAGCAGGTCGTGCTCGACATCCACCCCCACTGGTGGTACTTCGTTCCCCAGATGGCGGCCCTGGCCGGGGCGATCGCCCTCGGCATCGTGGCCCTCGTACTCGGCCTACCCCAGATCGTGCTGCTCCTGGTGGCGGTGCTGATCGTGGGCGTCCTGGCCTGGCTCGGGGCCCGGTACGTCGTGTGGAACAGCACCAATTTCGTGATCACCACCGATCGGCTGATCAACCGGTCGGGGGTCCTGCGTCGCCAGGGGATCGAGATCCCCCTGGAGCGGGTCAACACCGTGTTCTTCAAGCAGACGATCTTCGAGCGGGTGATCGGCTCCGGGGATCTCGTCATCGAGTCGGCCGGTGAGCAGGGGGCCCAGATGGTGGGCGACATCCCCCGCCCCCTGCACGTCCAGAACGAGATCTACAAGCAGATGGAGGCCAACGAGAACCGCAAGTTCGATCGGGTCGGCCGCCACGTCGGTCCCGGTGCCGGTGGTGACTCCATCCCCGACCAGATCGAGAAACTGGCCGAGCTCTACCGCGACGGCATCCTCACCGAGCGGGAGTTCGAGTCGAAGAAGAAGGAGCTGCTGGACCGGCTCTGACCGGCTCCCGCCGGCTTCGTACCCGACCGCTCGGCCCGGGCCGGCGGCCGGACGCGGCCCCGGATGGAAGCGTGACGGGGGGCACTAGGGTTGTCCGCCTATGACCGCGCGCCCTGCAGCCCAGTACTCCCTGACCCTTCGTGTCCGGCTCGAGAACGAGCCCGGCGTACTCGGTCGGTTGGCCACCGCCATCGGCGAGGCCGGCGGCAACATCTTCGCCATCGAAGGTTTCGTGGCCAAGGAGGCGACCCTCGAGCGCGACATCGTCGTCAACTGCACCGGGGTCGAACACCAGCAGCAGATCGTGGCCGTGGCCGGGGGTGTGTCGGGCGTGACCGTCCTCGACTCCTGGGACCGGACCTTCCGCATGCACGAGGGGGGCAAGATCGAGGTGCTGCCCCTGCTTCCGGTCAGCGATGCCGACGACCTGTCCATGGCCTACACGCCCGGTGTGGCCCGGGTCTGCACCGCCATCCACGAGGATCCCTCGGTGGCCGACACCCACACCATCCGCAAGAACACGGTGGCCATCGTGTCCGACGGCACCGCCGTGCTCGGCCTGGGCGACATCGGGCCCAAGGCGGCCATGCCGGTGATGGAGGGCAAGGCCCTGCTGTTCAAGGAGTTCGGCCAGGTCGACGCCTTCCCCATCTGCCTCGACGTCGACACCCCCGAGGAGCTGATCGAGACCGTCATCCGGCTCGCTCCGACCTTCGGCGGTATCAACCTGGAGGACATCGCCGCCCCAGGTGCCTTCGAGATCGAGGAGACGCTGAAGGGCCGTCTCGACATCCCCGTCTTCCACGACGACCAGCACGGGACGGCGGTGGTGGCCCTGGCCGGCCTCCAGAACGCCCTCAAACTGGTCGACAAGCGGATGGAGGACATCACCGTGGTCATCGCCGGGGCCGGGGCCGCCGGCATCGCCATCGCCAAGATCCTTCAGGAGTGCGGCGTGGGCGACATCATCGGGGCCGACCGCAAGGGCGCGGTCCACGCCGGCCGCGACGATCTCAACAAGGCCAAGCAGTGGATGGCCGACCACACCAATCGGGACAACCGCTCGGGTTCGATCAGCGACATCATGGGCGGAAGCGACGTGTTCCTGGGCGTCAGCGGGCCCGGCCTCATCAGCCCCGACGACGTCAAGGCCATGGCCGCCGACCCCATCGTGTTCGCCATGGCCAATCCCGATCCCGAGATCCTTCCCGAGCAGGTCAAGGGCATCGTGTCGGTCATGGCCACCGGCCGCAGCGACTACCCCAACCAGATCAACAACGTCCTGGCCTTCCCCGGCATCTTCCGGGGCGCCCTCGACGCCTTCGCCTCCGACGTCACCGAGGGGATGAAGCTGGCGGCGGCCGCCGCCATCGCCGACTCGGTCTCCCCCGAGGAACTGAGCCCCGACTTCATCGTGCCCTCGGTGTTCGACAAGTCGGTGCCGATGCGGGTGGCCGAGGCCGTCCGGGCCGCCGCCGTGGCCGACGGGGTGGCCCGCATCCAGGCCTGAGGTCGTCCGGCCCCGACGCAGGGGCCAAACGATTCAAGTCCGACGCCCTGTTGTGTCGATGCCTCAACTCGAAGGTGGAAGCATCGTCGGGTTCGTGGACAGCGTCGTCCCCGAGTCCGTCGGCGCTCCCGGTTGCGCCGGTCGAACGGAGTCGAGGGCCATGGTCACGCATCAATCGAAGCACCCCCGGGGGCGGGGTGTCTCCTGGGGCACCGCCGGAAACAGGTCCCATCGAGGTCGGCGCCTGGTGGCCTCGGTCCTGGCCGGGGTGGTAGTGCTGGGCACCGCGTCCGCGGCCGAGGCCAAGCCGAAGTCCAAGGACAAGGACGAGGCCTCGTGTGCGGTCGTCGGGGGCTACAGCGACGAGCAGACCATCGGCTCGCTCTACAACGTCGTCGACACCATCGACGCCGAGAAGGCCTGGGAAGACGGTTACACGGGCGAGGGGATCGATGTCGCCCTGATCGACACCGGCGTTGTGCCGGTACAGGGCCTCGATGGCCCCGGCAAGGTGATCGACGGGCCCGACTTCTCCCTCGAGGGACACCATGACGAGGTGCGACACCTCGACACCTACGGCCATGGGACCCACCTGGCCGGCATCATCGCCGGAAACGACGTTGACGACGCCACCGAGCGTCTGGTCTCAGGCGAGTTCCAGGGCGTGGCCCCTGACGCCCGAGTGGTCAACCTGAAGGTTGCCGATCATCGGGGCGCGGTCGATGTGTCCCAGGTGATCGCTGCCATCGATTGGGCTGTGGCCAACCGCGATCGGGACGGACTCAACATCCGGGTCATCAACCTTTCGTACCGGACGCCCAGCACCAACGACTACGAGGACGACCCCTTGGCCCGAGCGGTGGAGAACGCCTGGGACCACGGGATCGTGGTGGTGGTGGCGGCGGGGAACGACGGCCACAAGACCAAGGCGCTCCCCAGCCCGGCCTACGACCCGTACGTGATCGCTGTCACCGCCGCTACCGACAAGGAGCAGGAGCGGAGCAACTGCGTGGGCAAGGACGTCAAGTGGAAGACGGCGAAATGGGCCAGCGACGCCGACAAGAAGAATCGGCAGCCTGATCTCGCCGCTCCCGGCGCAACCATCGTCAGCTTGCGCAACCCCGGGTCGTTCGTCGATCAGACCTACCCCGACAGTGCGGTGACCGATCGCCACGCCAAGGCGACGGGCACCTCACAGGCGGCGGCCGTGGTCTCGGGTTCGGTGGCCGTGCTGCTCCAGGCTCGACCGGAGCTCACCCCGGATGAGGTCAAGGCGCTGCTCGTCGACAGCGCCGCAGGCAAGGACCGGATCATCGACGTCGACAAGGCCATCGGGGCCAAGCTGCCCAAGAAGACGGATCAGACCTGGAAGCGCTCATCCGGCTTGGGGTCGCTCGAAGCCAGCCGTGGAGGCGAGCACATCGAGCTGAACGGTGCCCCCCTGGTGGGAGAGCAGACGGTCTTCGGGCTGTGGACCCCCGACTCCTGGCTCCCGACCAGCAACGACGGTGTGGCCTGGACCGGTTCGTCGTGGACGGGGAGTAGTTGGACTGGTTCGTCGTGGACGGGGAGCAGTTGGACTGGTTCGTCGTGGACGGGGAGCAGTTGGACTGGTTCGTCGTGGACCGGGAGTAGTTGGACTGGTTCGTCGTGGACGGGGAGTAGTTGGACTGGTTCGTCGTGGACGGGGAGTAGTTGGACCGGTTCGTCGTGGACCGGGAGCAGTTGGTACTGACGGCCCAGCCGATTCGAACAGCCACCGGGCGCCTCCAGAGGAGGCGCCCGGTCGCGTCCGATCACTGCTCCCGCACGTCAAGGGCGACGCTTGCCCCGTCGATGCAAGAGGCATCAATGCCACGGTGACCACCGACGGGTCCGGTCCTCCCCCGAGGAGGATGCGGGCGGCCGCCGCCGCCCTGGCTGATCGGCGCGTCATGGTGGCCCTCCACGCCCTGGTGCTCCTGCTGGGCGGGATCGTGGCCCTCGATCTGGCCCGGGCCGCCGATGGTTGGGCCCGGCACGTGCCCATCCCGTGGCTGGTGGTGGCCGCCATGTTCCTCGCCGTCGAGTGGTCGGCCCTCCACATCGAGATTCGGCGGGACACCCACAGCCTGAGCCTGTCGGCCATCCCGCTCGTGTTCGGGCTGCTGGCCATGGGACCGGTGGCGCTTACGGGGGCTCGACTGGCCGGGAGCGCCCTGGTGCTGGTGGCCGTCCGTCGGCGGCTCGGTCTGAAGCTGGCGTGGAACCTGGCCCTCTACACCCTGGAGACGGGGATTGCCGCCCTCATCGCCACCGCCGCCCTGTCCGACGGCCCGCCGAACGAGATCGTCGACTGGCTGGTGCTCCTCGGGGCCGTGCTGGCGGCCGAGCTGATCGGCCTGATCTCGGTCCCACTGGTGATCATGATCGCCGACGGTGAGCTGCGGTTCAGCCTCTTCGCCCAGGTCGGTCGGAGCCAGATGATCGCCGCCGTGACCGCCGCCTTCGGTGTGCTGGCCGCCGCCGCCGTCATCCAGGAGCTGTGGCTCCTGGTCCTGGCCGCCGCGCCGCTCCTCGGCGTGGCTTGGCTCCTGCACCGGTTCGGCCGGCTGGGCAAGGAGCACCACGACCTGCAGCAGTTGCACGGCTTCACCCTGGGCATCGCCGGTCGGGATCCGCTCGACACCGGCCTGCGAAGCATGCTCACCATCCTCCGAGCGTCCTGCGCCGCCGTGGCCGTCGAGGGCGAGGACGGTTCGTTGAACGTGGTGGCCCGGTGGGATCGGGCCCGGCGGGAGGAGACGTTCGTCCCGTCCCGGCCTGTACCTGTGGTCGACGCGGCCGACGGGATCCTCACCGTCTCGGTCGATGCCCCGGAGCCCGGCGAGGCGGCCGAGATCGTGGCCCGACTGGGCGGTACGTCGGGCCTCGCCATCCCCCTCGACGGTCCGGCCGGGGGCCATGGCTGGATCCTGATCATCGACCGTCTGGGGACGTCGACGGCGTTCGCGCCCGACGAGGTCGCCCTGTTCGGTTCCCTCGCCCGCAGCCTCATGGCCCGGATGTCGGCCGACCGTCTGCTGGCCGAACTCGAACACCAGGCCCGGACCGACGCCCTGACCGGCCTGGTCAACCGCGGTGCCCTCGAGGCCGAACTCGACCGCCGTATCGCCGATGACGAGGTCCGGTCGGGGGCCGTGCTCCTGCTCGACCTCAACCGGTTCAAGGAGGTCAACGACTCCCTCGGCCACCAGCTCGGCGACTCCCTGCTCCAGCAGGTGGCGGACTGTCTTCGTGACCACCTCCGCGGCGAGGACCTGGCCGGTCGGCTGGGGGGCGATGAGTTCGCCGTCATCGTCGATCTCGGCGACGAGGAGGACCTCGAGGGCCTCGTCACCCGGCTCTCGGACCGCCTGGCCCAGCCGGTTCGGCTCGAGGGCATCACGCTCGAGGTCGGGACGAGTATCGGGGTGGCGTGCTGGCCCGAGGACGCCACGGGCAGCACCGAACTCCTGCGACTGGCCGACATCGCGATGTACGAGGCAAAGCGGACCCAGGAGGCCTGGATCCGGTACCACGACGGCATCGACCACTCCAGTCCCCAGAGGCTGGCGCTGTTGGGCCAGGTTCGAAACGCCGTGCAGAACCGCGAGCTCCGGATCCACCTCCAGCCCCAGCTCCGGCCGGCCGACGGCCGCCTGGTGGGGGCGGAGGCCCTCCTGCGGTGGCATCACCCCGAGCGGGGGATCGTCCCGCCCGGTGAGTTCCTGCCCCTGGTCGAACAGTCGTCGCTGGCCGGCACCGTCACCCGTCACGTGGTCGCCGAGGCCATCGCCGCCACCCGGGAGCTGGGGCTCCCGGCCGAAGGCTTCCGGATCTGGATCAACCTCATGGCCCGCGATCTCCTGGACGAGGGCCTCGCCGCCGCCATCGCCGCCGTCGTGGCCGAGTCGGGAGTGGCGCCGGATCAGCTGGGGTTCGAGGTGACCGAGAGCTCGCTCATCATCAACCTCGACCTGGCCATCGCCAACCTCGGCGCACTCCGCGACCTGGGCTGCTCCACCTCGGTCGACGACTTCGGGACGGGCTACGCCTCGCTGCAGTATCTGCAGCGGCTCCCGGTCGACGAGGTGAAGATCGACCGGTCATTCGTCCGGCTGGTGACCACCGATCCCGAGTCGGCCGCCATCGTGCGCTCCACCACGCAGCTGGTGCACGACCTGGGCCGGCGGGTGGTGGCCGAAGGGGTCGAGGACGAGCCGACCCTGCGGTTCCTGGCCGACATCGGGTGCGATGTGGCCCAGGGCTTTCACCTGGGCCGCCCCGTCGACGTCGAGAGCTTCGGGGAGTGGCTCCGGGCCCGAGGCTCCGACCGCCAGGTCACGCCCGGTGGGGCGGCGATCGCCACCGTCCCGGCGCCCGCCGACGGGGCCCAGGCCTGACGGACGGGCGGGACGGGTCCGTCAGCGGGCCAGGAGGGACCGGTCGTCGATCTCGGCCAGACCCGAGACCAGGGTGGGCAGGAACTCGTCGCCGGAGCCGTGGCCGCCGTCGCCGAGCACGACGAGCCGGCTGGTGGGCCAACGTCGGTCGAGCAGCCACGCCGTGCGCAGGGGACTGGACACGTCGAAGCGACCGTGGATCAGCAGGCCGGGGATTCCGGTGAGCCGGGCGGCGCCGTCGAGGAGGCCCCGGTCACCCCGAAAGCCATGATGGCGCCAGTAGTGGGTGACCAGCCGGGCGAAGCGGAACCGGAACTCGGCGTCCTCATACCTGGGGTCCGGTCGGGCGCCGGGGGCCAGCGACACATGGGCGTCCTCCCAGGCACACCACTCTCGGGCGGCCACGACGCGGACGTCGGGGTCGGGGTGGGCCAGCGCGTCGGCGTAGGCGTCGACCAGACGCCGACCGCCCCGGTCGACGGGCAGACCCTGGGCCAGGCGATGCCATTGCTCGGGGAAGATCGGCGCCACGCCCTCGGTCACCCATTCGACCTCCCAGCGCGAGGTGGTGGTGACCAGTCCGAGCACCAGGCCTCCGACCCGCTCCCGGTGGGCCTGGGCGTAGGCCAAGGCCAGCGTCGTCCCCCAGGACAGGCCCAGCACCAGCGCCCACCGGTCGATCCCGAGATGGGTCCGGAGGCCTTCGATGTCGGCCAGGAGGTGGTCGGTGGTCTGGGTGGCCAGGACGGCGGGGTCCGGATCGTCGGCCAGAGGTCGACTCCGGCCGCAACCCCGCTGGTCGAACAGGACGGCCCGGAAGCGGTCGGGATCGAAGAACCACCGTTGTCGGGGCGACGCCCCGGAACCGGGGCCGCCGTGGAGATAGAGCACCGGTCGCCCGCCGGGGTTGCCGCAGCTCTCCCAGTACAGCGAGTGTCCGTCGCCCACCGCCAGCATGCCGTGGTCGTGGGGTTCGTAGTGGGGGTGGAGATCGGTCATGTCCGGGTCGCCCGGTGCCACTCGTCGCGCCGGTCAGCGCAGCGTCAGGCCGCCGTCGATCCGGATGACCTCGCCCGTGATCTGGCGGGCCCGGTCGGAGCAGAGGAAGGCCACGGCGTCGGCGATGTCGGAGGGCTTCTGGTCCTCGCCCATGGGCATGATCTCGTCGATCATGGCGTTGTAGGCCGCCTCATCGGGCTGCATCCGCTCCCACAGGTTGGTGCGGATGATGCCAGGGGCGACGGCGTTGACCCGGATGTGACGGGGAGCCAGGGCCTGGGCCATCGACCGGGTCCAGTGGATCAGGGCGGCCTTGGCCGCACCGTAGGCGTAGAGCCGGTTGGCCGTCAGGCCGGCGATGGAGGCCGTGTTGCAGATGGCGGCACCGGCAGCCAGGTCGGGCCCGATGACCCGGGTGACCACGTGGGCCGACGTGAAGTTGAGCTCGACCATGTCCCGGAAGTCCTCGACCGGGGCGAACGGGTCGAAGGCGGTGGCGGCCTGGCCTGGGTCGTCGGTCCCGGGGGCGGCGAACCCCTCCTCGACCGAGCCGGGTCGGCCCCCGCCGGCGTTGTTGACCAGCACCACCGGTGGGTCGCCCCCGTCGATGGCGGCGGCGTAGGCGGCGCGGACCGACGCCTCGTCGGTCACGTCGCAGGCGTGGGCCGTGACCGACGGGCCCGGCTGGTCGAGACGCTCCGGTTGGAGGTCGAGCACCGCCACCCGGTCGACGACGTCCCCGGTCAGTAGGGCGTCCACGATGGCTCGCCCGATGCCCTGGGCTCCTCCGGTCACGACAGCGAGCTTCGACATGGCCGCAACCTAGTCAAGGGCCACCCCCGGTGCGACCCCATGCCGGCGGTTGGGCGCATCCGGTCGACCCCGCGGGAGCGAAGGACTGGATGTCGATCGGTGCCAGTCCTCCCGATCGTCGACCGAGAAGACCCACCACAGGAGAAAGCTCCATGCTGAAGAAGCTCACCGCGGCGGCGGTGGCCGGCATCGCCGCCGTCACCGTCCTGCCCGGCGCCGCCTCGGCCCACCACCGCCCGTCCGAACCCGAGTTCGCCACCGTGGTCGACGTCGTCGTCGCCACCAGCGGTGCCCCCGGCTCCGGCTTCGACCACAACCGCCGAGACTACGACATGCTGCGGGAGGCCCTCGTGGCCACCGGCCTGGTCGAGGCCGTGGCCTCGGCCGAAGACATCACCGTCTTCGCCCCCAACGACCGGGCCTTCATCCGGCTGGCCCGCCAGCTCGGCTACCACGGCTGGGACGAGGCCGAGGCCTTCGCCGTCATCGCCGAAGCCACCGGCTTCCAGTCGGCCGACGAGCCCGGGCTCCTCGACGACGTGCTCCTCTACCATGTGGCCCCCGATGGTCGCACCGTCCGGGAGCTCCGCCGCTCGGGCCACATCGCCACCCTGCTGGACGAGGCGACCGTCGAGGTCCGGGGCCGCCGCGTCATCGACGCCGACACCGACGACCGCAATGCCCGGATCATCCGGCCCGCCAACGTCGAGACCGGGAACGGCGTGGTCCAGACGGTCAACCGGGTGCTGCGCCCGATCGACCTGCCCTGAGGCCCTCGGTCGGGGAGGGTGCTCGTCGGCGGGCGATCGAGCACCCTCCCCGACCGGCTCAGAGGTCCTCGGGTTCGAGTTGCTCCCAGGGGGAGTCCCAGTCGTTGCCGACGTCGCGGTCGGGCTGGAAGCCGGAGTTCCACCACTTCGCCTCGTACACCCGGCCCTTCCACCAGACCCGCTCCCCGTCGTCGTAGTCGACGTCGCCCCGCCACTCCCGCCAGCCGGTCCGGGGCACCGTGGTCACCGTCTCGACGTCCACCGCCAACACCGGTCCCAACAGCCGCCACGGCGAGTCCCACTCCTGGAGCACGGGGGCCTCGGGATCGTCGCCCTCGGTCCACCACTTGGCCTGGTACACGTAGCCGTGCCAGACGACCTTGGTCGCCGCCTCGTACGCCCGATCGGGCCGCCAGATCTCGTAGGGCGAGGTGGCGGGGTCGTCCTCGATGACGGTGAAGGCGTCGAAGTCGGTCTCCACCCCGGCGGCGGCTGCCGACCGGCCCGGTAGGCGGGCGAAGAGCCCGGTGAAGGCCAGCAGGGGCTGGTCGAGATGGGAGCAGGTGTTGGCCGCCTGGACCAGGGGCTCGGCCAGCCGACCGCAGGCCTGGTCCCGGTTGAGAGACCAGAACGAGACCCGGCCCACCCCGTTCTCCTCGACGAACCGGTACAGCTCCTCGGCGTCGCTCAGGGTGAAGACCTCGGACACGATGTCGTTGCGGCCGAGCATCGGGGTCGCCCCCACCTTGCGCCACGCCTGCTCGTCGGTGATCGGTGTCCCGGCCCGGCGATAGGCCCGGAGGATCTGTTGGTGGCCGGCCGTCAGGCCCTCGGTGACCGACAGGGCCATGTCGTCGTCGACCAGCGAGCCACCGAAGTTCATGGTCATGAAGTTCACGCCGGCCAGGTCCACCCCCGCTTCGAGCATGGCGTCGATCACGGCCACCCCCTCGGCCGTGAGACCGAAGGAGGCCGCGGGCAGGGTGAGCCAGACCGCCAATTGGCCCCCGTCGTCCCGGATCGACGCCTGGAGCTCGGCCACCGCCTCGGCCCGTCGCCGGTTGACCTCGTCGGAGCCGATGCCCGAGCCCTCGATGTCGAGGTCGATGGTGGTCAGGTCGTAGCGGTCGATCACGGTCCGGTAGGTGCCGACCAGGCGATCGTGGTCGGTACAGCCGACGGCGGGCTCGTCGTTGACCAGGCCCCCGAAGGAGACCACCACGTCTCGCCCGGTCTCGCGCATGCGGGCAACGCGACGATCCAAATCCAATCTATTTGCCGCATCGTCAAGAGTGAAGAAGCTTCCCCATGAGGGAATGCACGGGTCCTCCGGGTCGCTCACAATGAACGAGAGCACCGTGTCACCGGCGGTGTTTCGGCCGTCCTCGAAGGGGTGGTGGGGGGTCAGCGTCACGTCGACGTAGGGGGCGAACCATGCCTCGGCCGAAGGCGCAACGGGTTCCCGTCGCAGGGGTCCGGTCACCTGTTCTACCTGGTCAGGGGCGAGCTGGGTGGCCAGGCCGATGCTGAGGGTGATCAGGGCCAGGAGCACTCTCAGGATCGAGAAGCGCCGGGCGGGGGGTTGGCGAGCGGATCGGAACAGCACCGGGACAGGTTGGTGGCAACGGTGGCCGAACCCAATGAGCAAATCGGTGAGGGGAGATTTGTGTATGAGCGTGTGGTCATCTCCACCCAGAGGTGTGACCAAAGGTGGCCGCTAGCTTCGCCTCGGCGGGGCCAAAGTCGGAGGAATCATCATGCCCCGAGGGGCCCGTGCAGGAGATGGCGCGCCACGACGGCGGCGCCAGTGGGGGGCGCGTCCGAGGCCGGTCATGCCGGCCGTGCCCAAGGCGGCTCGCTCATCGACGGTGGGGTGGGGTCGGGCCGCCATCCTGGTCACCATCGTCGGCTGGGTCGCCTACACCGGCTCGGTGGTCACGGCCGACTTCCGGAGCGGGGAGCTGACCGGACCCCGGGTGGTCGAGACGGTGGCCTACGTGATCGTGGTCGGCCTGCTCGCCGCCTCGGCCTGCGCCTACCTCGTCGGCCGGCACGGCTACCTGATGCGAACCCAGGAGCACCAGCGGGTGCCGAGGGCCGAGATCCACCGTCAGTTCTCGACCGGCGACGCCCCCACCCTGACGGTGCTGGTGCCGTCGTACAAGGAGGACGCCGCCGTCGTGACCCAGACCTTGCTGGCGGTCGCCCTCCAGGAGTACCCCCACAAACGGATCGTGCTCCTGATCGACGATCCCCCGAACCCGAGCCGTCAATCCGACCGGGACGGTCTGGAGGCGTCTCGCAACCTGCCGGGCGAGGTCGGTGACCTGCTGCGACCGATCGCGGTGGTGTTCGGTGACTCGCTGGCGCGCTTCGAGGCCGTGGCCGAGCCGGGTCTGGTCGACATGGAGAATCTGGCGTCGGAGTACTCACGGGCGTCCCAGTGGCTCCGGAGGCTGGTCGACAAGCACGAGCGGCATGACCACTCCGACGACTTCCTTCTCGACGAGGTGATCGGGGCCCTGATCGACGATCTCGACGCGGTGTCGGTGGCCGTCATCGAGGCCAGGGCCAGCGGCGAGGTGCTGCCCCGGGAGCGGATGCTGCAACTGCACCAGCGGTTGGTGTGGCTGTTCACGGCTGAACTCACCAGCTTCGAGCGCAAGCGGTTCGCCTCGCTGTCCCACGAGCCCAACAAGGCGATGAACCTGAACAGCTACCTGGCCCTGATGGGCGGGGCGTACCGGGTGACCGAGGTCGGTGGCCGAACCGATCTGGTGCCGGCCCGGCCCCTGCCCGACGGGTCGAATGTGGTGGCCGACAGCGACTACGTCCTCACCATCGACGCCGACAGCGTGCTGTTGCCCGAGTACTGCCTGCGCCTGATCCATGCCCTGGAACAACCGGAACAGGCCGACGTGGCCGTGATCCAGACGCCGTACTCGGCCTATCCGGGGGCCGTGACCCGGGTCGAGCGCATCGCCGGCGCCACCACCGACATCCAGCATCGTCTCCACCAGGGCTCGACCAGGTTCGACGCCACGTTCTGGGTCGGGGCCAACGCCATCCTGCGCAAGCGGGCCCTTGACGACATCGGCCAGCCCATGGCCACCAGGCCGGTCCCGGTGACGACCTACATCCAGGACCGGACCGTGATCGAGGACACCGAGTCCAGTATCGACCTGGCGGTCAAGGGCTGGCGTCTCCACAACTACGGGGAGCGGCTGGCCTACAGCGCAACACCGCCCGACTTCGGGTCGCTGTGCATCCAGCGGAACCGCTGGGCCAACGGCGGGTTGGTCATCCTGCCCAAGCTGTTGGCCAATTGGCGGGCCACCGTGGCCCGGGGTCGACAGCGGGCGGCCTGGGGGTTCCTGCTCCGGCTCAACTATCTGGCCTCGATCGCCTGGTCGTCGCTCGGGCTGATCGTGCTGCTGGCCTTCCCCTTCGACGATCGCCTGCTCAGCCCGATCGTGGTCGCCACCGCCGCCCCGTACTTCGTGATCATGGCCGCCGATCTCAAGGACATGGGCTACAAGCGGACCGACGCCCTGCGTATCTACGCCTTCAACCTGTTGATGTTGCCGGTCAACCTGTTCGGCACGGTGCGATCGGTCATCCAGGCCATCACCAACCAGAAGAGCGCCTTCGCCCGGACGCCGAAGATCAAGGGCCGGACGGCGGCCGCCCTGCCCTACGCCCTGTTCCCGTACCTGCTCCTGGCCTTCTCCGGGTGGACGATCTGGCGAGACCTGGACACCGGCGCCTACGGGCACGCCACCTTCGCCGCCATCAACGCCCTCAGCGTGCTGTACGGCCTGGTGGCCTTCGTCGGCATCCGCAACTCCCTCGTCGACATCGTCGTCGGCTGCTTCGAACTGTTCCGGGTCGACACCAAACAGGCGGGTCAGAATCAGCAGTCCGAGCCGTGGGAGCTGGTTCTGGAGGTCGGGGACGCCGCCCCCGTCCCGGCGGGAGCCCCCCGCCACCCGACCCAGGAGCTGCCGATCGTGCTCGCCGACGGCCCGGCGGTCGGGGGCGACGGGGACCCTGCCCCCGACCTGGTCGAGGCCGTGGCCGTGGCCCGGCAGCTGCTGGAGCACGTCGAGCGTCGCCTGCAGCCGGCCGTCGAGACCGACGGCTACGTCCGGGTCGGTGGGGAGGGGTCCAACGGGTCCGGCGGGGCGACGGCGCCAAGGTCGTCGCTCACGGCTCCGGCCTCTGGCGGCTCGGTCACCGAGCTGGCCGGGCGGCGGCCGCGCAACGGGGCCCAGCCGCCCTGGCCCCCACCCACCCCCCGCCACCGCCGGGACTGATCGGGGGCGGGCGTCGGGGCGCCGTCGCCTCAGTCGGTCAGGGCGGCGATGGCCTCGGCCACGGCCAGGGTGCGCCGTGCGTTGTCGACGTGCAGGTTCTCGATCATGCGACCGTTGACCGTGACCACGCCCCGGCCCTCGGCCTCGGCTGCGGTGAAGGCGTCGATGATCTCGGTCGCCTCGGCCACCTCGGCCTCGGTCGGGGCCCACACCTCGTTGGTCGGGCCGACCTGGCTGGGGTGGATCAGGGTCTTGCCGTCGAAGCCCAGTCCGGCGCCCTGGCGGCACTCGGTCTCGAAGCCCTCGGCGTCGGAGATGTCGTTGTAGACCCCGTCGAGGATGACCTTGCCCGCCTCCCGGGCCGCCAACAGGGCCGTCTGGAGATGGGGGAGGAGGGCGGTGCGGTCCGGGCCGGGGGTGGCCCGCAACTCCTTGGCCAGGTCGTTGGTCCCCATGATCAGGACCGCCACCCGCTGGTGGGCGGCGATGGCTCGGGCGTCGAAGATGGCGGTCGGCGTCTCGACCATGGCCCAGATCCGCATCTCGGCCGGGGCCCCGGCTGCGTCGAGGGTGGCCGATACCTGGTCGAGCTGGGCCACCGAGTCGACCTTGGGCACGACCACGGCGGCCGCTCCCGATCCGGCGGCGGCGGCCAGGTCATCGGCTCCCCAGGGGGTGTCGAGGCCGTTGCACCGGATGGTGACCTCTCGGCCCCCGTACTCCCCGGAGGCGGCCGCGGCCACCGCCTGGTTCCGGGCCTCGGGCTTGGCGTCGGGGGCGACCGCGTCCTCCAGGTCGAAGATCAGGGCGTCGGCCGCGATGGCCTTCGCCTTCTCCAGGGCTCGGGCGTTGGCCGCCGGCATGTACAACACGCTGCGACGGGGTCGGAGTGCGGCGTCGGTCATGGATGTCCTCCTAGAAGCCGTAGGCCTCGGCCAGTTCGGGGTCGCGGGCGGCCAGGTCCCGGGCCAGGCCGACGACGACCTGGCACTGCTTGCACGAGGCGTCGTCCTCCATCTTCCCGTCGAGCATGATGGCGCCGGTCCCGTCGCCCATGGCCTCGATCACCCGCAGGGCGTGGGCCACCTCGGCCGGGTCGGGGCTGAACACGCGCTTGGCGATGTCGATCTGGACCGGGTGGAGGCTCCAGGCGCCGACGCAGCCCAGCAGGTAGGCGTTGCGGAACTGGTCCTCGCAGGCCTGGGTGTCGGCGATGTCGCCGAAGGGGCCGTAGAACGGGAGGATCCCATGCGTCACGCAGGCGTCGACCATGCGGGCGATCGTGTAGTGCCACAGGTCCTGCTGGAAGGTGGCGCGGGGCGCATCGGCGTCATCGGGGTCGGGGTCGGTGCGGACCAGGTAGCCGGGGTGGCCGCCGCCGACGCGGGTCGTCTTCATCCGGCGGTTGGCGGCCAGATCGGCCGGGCCGAGCGACAGGCCCTGCATGCGGGGCGAGGCACCGCAGATGTCCTCGACGTTGGCCACCCCTCGGGCCGTCTCCAGGATGGCGTGGACCAGGAGCGGCCTGGTCAGCCCGGCCTTGGCCTCGAGCTGGGCCAGCAGCCGGTCGACATAGTGGATGTCCTCCGGGCCCTCGACCTTGGGCACCATGATCACGTCGAGCTTGTCGCCGATCTCGGCCACCAGCGTGGTCAGGTCGTCGAGGGCCCACGGTGAATCGAGCGAGTTGATCCGGGTCCACAGCTGGGTCGAGCCCATGTCGACGGTCCTGCCCACCTCGACCAGTCCGGCCCGGGCCGCCTCCTTGTCCGAGGCCGGGACCCCGTCCTCCAGGTTGCCGAGCAGGATGTCGACCCGGGGGGCGATGTCGGGGACCTTGGCCACCATCTTGGCGTTCGATGGTGGGAAGAAGTGGATCATCCGGCTGGGGCCGACCGGGATCTCTCGAACCGGTTCGGGGGCTCCCACGGCGAGGGGCTGGAAGAAGTCTCTGGCACTGCGCACGATCGGCCACCGTACCGAGGCCCGGGGGCTCGGAGCGAACCTGCGGCGGCTCGGACCGGGGGCCGACGCATCGGCTGTCGATCGGACTCGGTCAAGGGTCACGGAGGTCTGCGGGGCCTGGTGATGACGGTAGGGTTACCGCATGGTAAGCGGGATGTTGCCCGGAGGCGTCGGGGTGTCGGCGGTGCTGTCATGACCCTTCCCGAGGCGCCGTACCGCGCCCTGGACGATCAGCAGGTCAGGGACCGCTGGCTGACGTTCTTCGGCCACCTGGAGGGCGCCGACGACGTCTTCGACGACGTGCTGTCCGCCTACCGGCGCCCGGGCCGCTACTACCACACCATCGAGCACGGACTGGCCGTGGCCCAGACGGCACGGACCTTGTCGGAGGGCATGGCCGAACCCGATCGCCTCGCCATCGACCTCGCCTCCTGGCTCCACGATGCCCGTTTCAGCCCCGGCGCCGATGACAACGAGGAGCGTTCGGCCGACCTGGCCGCCGACGTGGCCATCCGGCTGGGTCTCGACGGGGCCCGCGTCGACGAGATCCGCGGTTCTGGTCCTGGCCACCACCCATACCGTGCCGGCCACGACTTCAGCCCAACGGTTGTTGTGCGATGCCGATCTGGCCGTCCTGGCCAAACCCTGGCCCCAGTATCTGGACGACGTGGTCAACATCCGGGTCGAGTTGGGGATGGAAGACGATGAACGGTGGCGGGACGAGCGGCTGAGGATGCTCGGGTTCTTCCGGTCCCGCCAGCCCCTCTATCACCTGCGCAACTGTCGACAATGGTGGGAGGACCGGGCCCGGGCCAATCAACGCCGGGAGTGGCAGGGCCTCCGAGCCGCCTGACGGCGTCGCCCTCGGCTCGGTTGTTGTGGCGCCTCGGGAGCCGCCTGACGGCGTCGCCCTCGGCTCGGTTGTTGTGGCGCCTCGGGAGCCGCCTGACGGCGTCGCCCTCGGCTCGGTTGTTGTGGCGCCTCGGGAGCCGCCTGACGGCGTCGCCCTCGGCTCGGTTGTTGTGGCGCCTCGGGAGCCGCCTGACGGCGTCGCCCTCGGCTCGGTTGTTGTGGCGCCTCGGGAGCCGCCTGACGGCGTCGCCCTCGGCTCTAACATCAGGGCGCCTCTGACCGACAGGGCTCGCTGAGTCCCATCGGCAGTGAGGTGTTCCCATGCAATCCATGCCCCGACGCGTGGCCGTCGTGCTCGCCGGCAGCCTGCTCGTCTCCGCCTGTGGCGGGTCGGGTGAGGACGAGAGCCTGACCGAGCTCCGAAACCTGGCCCTCGAGGCCGGCCAGCAGGCCCAGGAGGCGCGCGACGCGGCCGACGCCGCGGCGCAGCGGGCCGAGCGGCTGGAGCAGCGGGTCGCCGATCTGGAGACGCCGGCCGAGCTGGCCTTCGCCGACGGCGCCGACGATGAGGCCGCTGACGAGGGCTCCGATGACGAGGCCGCCATCGACGAGCTGATGGAGGTCGAGGAGGAGCCGGTGGCCGCCCTCGGTCCCGCCGCCTGGAGTTACCGGGGCGAAAACGGCCCGGCGCAGTGGGCCGATCTGAGCCCCGACTACGCCTGGTGTGGGGCCGGGACCCGCCAGTCGCCGATCGATATCGCCACCGAGTCGGCCTTCGCCGTCGGCCTCGACGATCCGGTGCCGACCTGGGTCGAGTCGGTTCTCACCCTGGTCGAGGACGATCCCGGGATCCGTTTCGATGTGGCCCCGGGCAGCGCCACCGAGATCGACGGGGTGGCCCACGAGTTGGTGCAGGTCTCGGTGCACACCCCGGCCGAACACACCTTCGACGGTGAGACCCATCCGCTGGAGATCCAACTCCATCACGAGGACGCAGAGGGCAATCGGGCCTCGGTCGCCGTGTTGGTGAGCGAGGGCGAGGCCACCCCGGCCGTCGACACCCTCGTCGTCGATCGCCGGACCGACCCGGCCCCCGAGCCGGACGACGCCCCTGCCCCTGACGCCGACGACGAGTCGACCGGCCCCGACGCGGCCGAGGGCGAGATGGACCCCGAGAACGACAACGAGAACGACCTCGAGAACGACAACGAGAACGACGACGAGGACGGCGCCGCGGTCGAGAGCGACGATGAGGCATCGGAGGAGGCCGACGACGGCACCGACGGCGCTGAGGGGGCCGAGCCGGTGGAGCTGACCTTCGACCTCGACGCCCTGCTCCCGGACGACCTGACCGGCTATCGGTACGACGGGTCGATGACGGTGCCGCCGTGCGACGAGCACGTGGCCTGGATCGTCTTCCGCTCGCCCCTCACCCTCGATCCGGCGCAGATCGAGGCCTTCGAGGCCGCTGTCGACGACGACACCACCCGGCCGGTCCAGCCCACCAACGGGCGGACCGTGGTCATCGACCGGAGTTGAGCCGGGCCCGGGTCGGCGATACCGGCCGGTGGCGGGTCGTACCGCCGGCAGTCGGCGGGCGCCGCGACCGGCGGCCTGGACGCTGACGCCCGACTGATCGCCCGCTGACCAGCGGCTTCATCGGCCGTCGGGGCCCTGTCGTCACCTGTCCTCCCCGTGCTACCGTGCGGTAACCGCAGTTGCTTACGACGTAAGGCGAAACGTCGCCGGCCGTCGTGATCCCGATCCGAGGGGGACCGATCCATGACTCTGGCCGACGAACATCTCGACCTGCTGGCCGTCACCAATCACGACGTCGACGCCACCGTGCGCACGGTGGTGAACAACGCCGACACCATCTTCACCTGGGACTACGAGAAGGGTGCCCGCCCCGGTCTCAACAAGCTGTACGAGAAGGCCAAGGGTGCCCAGTGGGACGGGGAGAAGGATCTCGACTGGTCGATCGAGGTCGACCAGGAGCGCAACATCCGCGAAACCGGGATCACCGACCGTCACGCCCTGGCCGAGCTCGGCATCGACATCACCGGTACGCCGTTCGAGCGCTGGACCGAGGACGAGTGGCTCCAGTTCGACAAGGAGACCGCCAACTGGGCCCTGGCCCAGTTCATGCACGGTGAGCAGGGGGCCCTGGTCTGCACGGCCAAGATCGTCGAGACCGTGCCCTGGATCGACGCCAAGTACTACGCCGCCACGCAGGTGATGGACGAGGCCCGCCACGTCGAGGTCTTCTCCAAGTACCTCGACACCAAGACCGACGGCTGGTATCCGGTGAACCCCCACCTCCAGGCCCTGCTCGACGACATCATCAACGACCACCGTTGGGACATGACCTACCTCGGTATGCAGGTCATGGTCGAGGGCCTGGCCCTGGCCGCCTTCGGCAACATGATGAACCAGACCCAGGATCCCCTGCTCAAGCAGCTGCTCCGCTATGTCATGAGCGACGAGGCCCGCCACGTGGCCTTCGGTGTGCTGAGCCTGCAGGAGTACTACGGCGAGCTGACCGAGGCCGAGTTGTTCGAGCGCCAGGAGTTCGCCTACGACGCCGCCATTCGCATGCGGGACCGGTTCCAGCGTCAGGAGGTGTGGGAGCGGGTCGGGATCGACGTCAAGACCGGCATCCGCACCTTCGCCTCAGGCGACCCCAACGCTGATCCCTTCCAGCAGCTGTTGTTCGCCAAGATCGTGCCCAACTGCAAGAAGCTCGGTCTGCTCGACGCAAACGACGGCTGGTTGCGGAAGAAGTTCGAGACGATGCAGGTGATCCAGTTCGAGGACGCCATGGACACCGAGGCCGAGTACGAGCTGCTCGATGCCACCTCCGGAGCCTCTGTCTGAGCCATTTGTTCGCGATCCAGCGAACTAGCCAGTACTATTTACGGGTAGCCCGGCGAGATCATTTGGGGTAATTCGCCCCTGTCTCTTCGCGCGCCCCCTCGATAGTTTGCCGTTCCATGTAGGTCGTGGTGGTCGTATCGCCATGGCCATGACCCGCCGCACGGGGCGAGTTGGAGGAACGGCAATGGGCACGGTGCAACCGGTTTATCGAGTCGCCGGAATCGGGAAGCGGGCGCTGGTGGCGATCGGAGCGGCGTTCGCCCTCATCGCCAGCCTGGTCACGGTGGTGTTCCTCGCCGGCCCGGCCGGCTCGGCGCGCGTGCCGGGCGAGGTCGTTCGGTATGACTTTGGTGAGGGTTCGGGTTCGGTTGTTGGGGATTCGGGTTCTGGGGTGCCGTTGGATCTGGTGATTGGGGATCCGGGTGCGGTGTCGTGGGTGCCTGGTGGTGGGTTGTCGATTGATTCGGGGACGGCTCTTTCGTCGGGTGTTGGGGCGGCGAAGGTCGTGGATGCGGTGCAGTTGTCGGGGGAGGTGACGGTTGAGGCCTGGGTGGTGCCTGCTCCGGGGGAGCAGTCGGGTCCGGCTCGGTTGGTGTCGAATGCGCCGAATTCGAAGAATCGGAACTTCATGCTTGGGCAGGGTGCGTATCGGCAGTTGCCGGATGACACCTTTGTGGGGCGGACTCGGACGTCGTCGTCGGATAAGGGGACGCCGGAGTTGATTACGCCTGCTGGTTCGGCGGTTCCTGAGGTGTTGACGCATGTGGTGATGACGCGTGATGTGTCGGGTACGCGGGTGTTGTATGTGGATGGGGTGGCGGTCACCACGGATGTGTTGGGTGGGGATGTCTCGAATTGGGATGATTCGTTCCCGTTGACGCTGGTGAATGAGGCTGGTGGGTCTCGTCCGTGGTTGGGGACGTTGTGTCTGGTTGCGGTGTATGACGTGGCGTTGTCGGCGTCGCAGGTGGGCGACAACTACACCACCGGCTGCGACCTCGGAGGAACGAACGCGGATCCGGTGGTTGATCCGGTTGGTGATCAGTCGTCGGCTGAGGGTCGTTCGGTATGACTTTGGTGAGGGTTCGGGTTCGGTTGTTGGGGATTCGGGTTCTGGGGTGCCGTTGGATCTGGTGATTGGGGATCGGTGTCGGGTGCGGTGTGCGTGGGTGTGTTGGCCGGGGCGTCGGTGGTGGGTTGTCGATTGATTCGGTGGGGTGACTCGGGTGTGGTCTGCTTTCGTCGGGACCGTGTTGACGGGCGGCGACCGTCAGGTCGGTGGTTGATCCGCAGTTGTCGGCTGAGGGTGCGTCGGTGTCGTTGGTGGTGTCGGCGTCGGATGCTGATGGTGATGTGTTGGCGTTCGGGGCGTCGGGTCTGCCTGGTGGGTTGTCGATTGATTCGGTGACGGGTGAGATCTCGGGTGTGATCGCCCAGGATGCGGCGGTTGATTCGCCGTATGCGGTGACGGTGACGGCGACCGATCCGTTGGGGGCGTCGGGGTCGGTGTCGTTCACGTGGACGGTGTCGGCGGTGAACGTTGATCCGGTGGTTGATCCGGTTGGTGATCAGTCGTCGGCTGAGGGTGCGTCGGTGTCGTTGGTGGTGTCGGCGTCGGATGCTGATGGTGATGTGTTGGCGTTCGGGGCGTCGGGTCTGCCTGGTGGGTTGTCGATTGATTCGGTGACGGGTGAGATCTCGGGTGTGGTCGATGCCGGGGCGGCGTCGGGTTCGCCGTATGCGGCGACCGTGACGGTCGATGACGGCGACGGGGGGACCGATAGCTCCTCCTTCACCTGGACCGCAGGGGCCCGGGCGCCGTGTTCGGTATCGGCGGGTTCGGTTGTTGGGGAGGGTTGGGGTGCCGGATGGTGATTGGGGATCATTGATTCGGGGACGGCTTTGTCGGGTGTTGGGGCGGCGAAGGTCGTCGGTGCAGTTGTCGGGGGAGGTGACGTTGAGGCGGGTGGTGCCTGCTCCGGGGGAGCAGTCGGGTCCGGCTCGGTTGGTGTCGAATGCGCCGAATTCGAAGAATCGGAACCGCTTGGGCAGGGTGCGTATCGATTGCCGGATGACACCTTTGTGGGGCGGACTCGGACGTCGTCGTCGGATAAGGGGACGCCGGAGTTGATTACGCCTGCTGGTTCGGCGGTTCCTGAGGTGTTGACGCATGTGGTGATGACGCGTGATGTGTCGGGTACGCGGGTGTTGTATGTGGATGGGGTGGCGGTCACCACGGATGTGTTGGGTGGGGATGTCTCGAATTGGGATGATTCGTTCCCGTTGACGCTGGTGAATGAGGCTGGTGGGTCTCGTCCGTGGTTGGGGACGTTGTGTCTGGTTGCGGTGTATGACGTGGCGTTGTCGGCGTCGCAGGTGGGCGACAACTACACCACCGGCTGCGACCTCGGAGGCGGGCCCTCGGCCCTGGTCGAAATCACGCCCGGCGGTGGCTTGGGTGCCACGACCTTCGGTAACTCGACGATCGAGGTGACGAACACCAGCGCCAGCCCCGGCCCGACCATCACCTCGGTCGAGTTCGATCTGCGCGGCTCGCTCGTGCCCGACGCCACGTTCGATCCCATCGGTACCGCAGGCGACGCAGGGACCCAGTGCCTGGCGGTCGGAACCGAGGGCGGCACCGGATTCGTAGCGCCGGCCGATCCCTGTAGCGATCCCTTCTCCCTGCCGCACGAGGACGCCCCGGGCGTGGTCGGTAACGGCTGGGACGGGATGACCGTGAACTTCGACGACTTCGACGGAGGCGAGCAGATCATCCTCGGCGTCGATGTCGATCCCACCACGATCCAGGGGGCGACCGGCTCCGGTGGCGCCGGCGCCGTGTCCGGTCTGGAGCTGACCGGGTCGATCGTGACCGTCACCTTCAGCACCGGAGAGGTTCTGACCGGGCGCCTCTTCGGGGATGGCTCGGCCGGCGGGGCCAGCGCGGTGCTGTCGGGCGATATCGGCCAGCAGGCCCCCGCCTCGATCGAGATGCTGGGCGTGACGACGACGCCGACCGTGTTCACGAACGACTCCCAGGTGGGTCAGGTGCTCGGTACCGGGACCCAGACCGTCCGGGTCACCGCCACCCCTGGTGCGGTGGTCACCTTGCTGGAGATGGATGGCGCGATGCCGCCGCTTACGGCCTTCGACCTCGATCCCTTCGAGACGGACGCCGCAACCGCCGTCGCCTACCAGACGGCTCCGGCCGATGGTGCCGGCGTGGCCGACTTCACCGTCGAACTCACCGATCCGGCAGTCCTGCATCACTACGTGGCCGTCGTCGACGACGGCGCGAGCGGCGCTACCAGTGACATCCTGATCATCGAGATCGGCGAAGCGAACATGGTTCCGGTCGTCGACCCCATCGCCGACGTGATCGTTGAGGAGGGCGACACCGTCACCGTGCCGATCTCGGCCAGTGACGGCGACCTCGATCCCTTGGTGCTGTCGCTCGCATCGTCGCCCGACATCGTGGCCCTCGGCGCCCTGTTCACCGACAATGGCGACGGCACCGGCGACCTGTCATGGGAGACCGAGGTGGGCGACGCCGCCACCTACTCAGTCGATGTGACTGCCGACGATGGCACCGACACCGGGACCGAATCGTTCGCCATCGTGGTCAACACCGAGGGCACCGGCTCCGACGCGCTGTTCCGGGTGAACGCCGGCGGCCCCGAGGTCGCCGCCGCCGACGGCGGCGTGCCGTGGACGGCCGACCAGGCGACGCTCGCCGCCGACGCCGGCGGCGCTGCCGTGCCCGGCACACCCTCGATCTACTGGATTGCAGGCGAGGACAAGACCTTCGGGACCGCAGATCCGATCTCGCTGAGCGACCCATCGGTGCCGGCGGGCACTCCGGAGGCGCTGTTCCAGACCGAGCGGTGGGACCCGCCGGCCGGGGCCGAGATGACCTGGGAGTTCCCCGTCGGCTCGGGGGTGGCGTACGAGATCGACCTCTACTTCGCCGAGATCTTCGCCACCGCTGACGGGGCCCGGGTCTTCGACGTCGAGGTGGAGGGCGTGCCCGTCCTCACCGACTACGACGTGCACGCCCTGGTGGGTCACGATGCCGGTGTGGTGGCCACCGTCACCAGCCCGATCGTGGCTGACGACGCCCTGACGATCACCGTACTGCACGGGCTGATCGAGAACCCCAAGGTCTCGGCGTTGGAAGTGCGGCCCGCCGGTCCGATTCCGCCCACGCCGCCGACCGTGATCGGGATTCCCGACCAGACCGTGGCCGTCAGCGAGACGCTCAACCTGCCGGTTGGCACGACCGAGCCCAACGGCGACCCGGTCTCGCTGTCGTTCACGTCCGCGCCCGACGCGTCGGCCTTCGTCACCTTCACCGACAACGGTGACGGGACCGGTGCCTTCGTCGTTGCCCCGGGGGCGGTCGACGAGGGCACCTACACCCTCACCGTGACGGCGACCGACGTCGACGGCTCCGACACCGACGACTTCGTCCTCACCGTGACGGCGGCCGAGACGATCTTCGCCCGGATCAACGCCGGCGGACCCCTGGTCGCTGCGCTCGACGGTGGGCCGGACTGGGAGGCCGACACCGCCGCCGCCAACCATCCGTTCCTGTCCGATCCCGGCTCCAACAACGCCTCGGGCTTCCCTGCCGTCGCCCCCGGGCCGACGGTGCCGCCCACCGTTCCCGGGGTGGTCTTTGACACCGAGCGCTGGAGCTCCGCCGGTATGACCTACAGCGTTCCCGTGCCGAGCGGTGTGCAGACCAGCGTCAAGCTCTTCGTGGGCAACGGTTTCGGCGGCACGCAGAATCCGGGCGCCCGGATCTACGACATCAGCATCGACGGCGTCGTCGTGGCCGATGACCTCGACCTGATCCCGACGTTCGGTCATCAGGTCGGCGGGATGCTTGAGTACGTCGTCACATCCGACGGTTCGGTCGACATCAGCTTCGCCGGCGTGGTCGAGAACCCGCTCGTCAACGCCCTCGAGGTGGCGGCGCTGACCTCGTCGCCCGGTCAGCTGGGCGCCAGCCCCAGCGTCGTCAGCTTCGGCTCGACCCTGCCCGGAGCCGCAGTCAGCCAGAATCTGACCCTGGCCAACCTGGGCTTCGAGGTCGGCGACCCCGATGTGCAGGTCACCGACGTGTCGGTGACCGGTGGTGAGTTCACCACCGACTTCGCCGGCCCGCTGACCCTGGGGCCGGGCGCCACCACGTCGGTCCAGGTCACGTTCTCGCCAACCGCGGTGGGCGCCCAGTCCGGGACCATCACCGTCACCCACGACGGGGCCAACTCGCCCGTGACCGTGCCGGTGGACGGCCTGGGTGACAGCAACATTCCGGTGTCGTTCACCCCGTCGGGCTTGGCCGGTGAGTCGATCAACAATCCGACCTCACTCCAGTTCGGACCCGACGGGAGGCTCTACGTGGTGCAGCAGGATGCCACGGTCTACGCCTACACCGTCGTCCGCAACGGTCCGAACGACTACGCCGTGACCGCCACCGAGGTCATCGACCTCATCAAGAACGGCACGCCGAACCACCAGGATGACGGGACCGACAACGGGACCCAGCAGCGACAGAGCACCGGCCTCCTGGTGGCCGGCACGGCTGCCAACCCGGTGGTCTACGTGACGTCGTCGGACTGGCGGATCTCGGTCGGTTCGGACTCCGGTCTGGACACGAACTCCGGGGTCGTCAGTCGGCTGAGCTGGAACGGATCGAGTTGGACCAAGGTCGACATCGTGCGGGGCCTGCCCCGTTCCGAGGAGAACCATTCCACCAATGGCCTGGCCCTCGACGAGTCGACCAACACCCTGTACGTGATCCAGGGCGGGCATGCCAACAAGGGTGCCCCCAGCAACAACTTCTCGGGTACGCCCGAGTACTACCTGTCTGCGGCCTTGTTGTCGGTCGACCTCGACGCCATCGAGGCCCTGCCGGTGTACACCGACGCCCGCTACGGCAACCAGTTCGTGTACGACCTCCGGACCCTCAACGATCCGGACCGGGCCGACATCGACAACACCAGTCCCGACTTCCCCTATCCGGTGGGTCACCCGCTCTACAACGCGACCGTGGACGTGGGCGACCCCTTCGGGGGCAACAACGGTCAGAACCAGGCCGTGCCGGAACCCGGCGGCCCGGTGCAGGTCTACTCGCCCGGTTACCGCAACGCCTTCGATGTGGTGTTCACCGAGGCCGGTCGGATCTACACCTCCGACAACGGTCCCAACACCGGTTGGGGTGGCCTGCCGCTGATCTTCGACTCGTCCGGATCGCCCAAGGGAACCGGACCCTACGATCCCGTCGCCGGCGACTACTGCACGAACGGCTTCAACGAGTCTGGCAGTAACGGCCAC
This sequence comes from Acidimicrobiales bacterium, assembly GCA_965263455.1. Lineage (GTDB taxonomy): Bacteria > Actinomycetota > Acidimicrobiia > Acidimicrobiales > SZUA-35 > CADEDH01. The sequence goes on along the minus strand of CBDHHN010000004.1, from coordinate 1,165,771 downwards.
GGCGACCCGCTCCACTACGTGTCCGGCCCCGGCTACTACGGCGGTCACCCGACCCCGATCCGGGCCTTCCCGGGCCTGGCCGGCGTGCCCATCTACGAGGAGCAGGGGTCCAACTGGACCGAGGTGGCCAACTACAGCTTCGCTTCGCTGCTGCCGTCCGGCCTCACCATCAGCGACTTCCCGGACAACCCGGTGGAGTGCGAGTACAGCTCAGACGACCCGGCCAAGCACCTCGACATCATCAATTCGTCGACCAACGGCATCGCCGAATACACGGCCTCCAACTTCGGCGGAGCCATGACCGGCAACCTGCTGACGGCGTCGTTCAACGGCAACGTCAACCGCTACGTGCTCAATGCCGCCGGGGACGACATCGCCGACTCGGAGGTGCTGTTCAGCGGCTTCGGGAACCAGCCGCTCGATGTCGTGGCCCAAGGGGACAGCGATCCGTTCCCGGGCACGGTGTGGGCCGCCACCTACGGTGCCGACGCCATCACCATCTTCGAGCCGGTCGACTTCTCGGGGAACCCGTGTACGGGGGCCGATGATCCAGGCTTGGACGAGGATGGTGACGGCTACACCAACGCCGACGAGATCGACAACGGGACCAACCCGTGCTCGGCTGCCTCGTCGCCGCCGGACAACGACGGCGACGGTGTGTCGGATCTGAACGATGCCGACGACGACGATGACGGGATTCCCGACGTGTCGGACGCCTTCGCCATCGATCCCGACAACGGGACCACGACGTCGCTGCCCGTGAGCCGGCCGTTCTGGAACTTCGACCCCGGTACCGGGTTCTTCGGCCTGGGCCTCACCGGGCTGATGACCAATGGCAGTACCGACTACCTTGACCAGTTCGATCCGGCCCTACTCGACGCCGGTGGCGCCAGTGGCAAGCTGGGGGTCACCCAGATCACGGCCGGCGATGCCTTCCAGGCGGTGAACAGCCAGGACAACGCCTTCCAGTACGGCATCGACGTCGACACCACGTCGCCTCCGTTCGTGGTGCGCTCGACCATCGAGTCGCCGTTCTTCGACGGGCAGACGCCGGTGAACTTCCAGTCGATGGGGATCTTCATCGGGACCGGCGACCAGGACAACTACCTCAAGGTTGTCTTCAACGCCAACGGCGGTGCTGGCGGTGTCGAGGTGCTGTCCGAGGTACTCGGCAGCACCTCGGGGGCCACGTACGGGCAGGGTGTCATCGGCACCGATCTGCTGGCGGCCGGTGAGGTCGAGTTGCTGCTCACCGTCGACCCGGCTGCACTCACGGCCCAACCTGCGGTCAGCGTCGACGGTGCCCCACCGGTCGACCTCGGCGCCCCGGTTACGGTTCCCGCCGCCTGGCTGTCGTCGGCGGATGCCCAGGGTCTGGCCGTAGGCGTGATCAGCACCTCGACCGGTGCCGGCCCCGTCTTCGGCGCCACCTGGGACAACCTGGACGTGGAGTTGGCCGCCGTGGTCAACGGGCCGCCTGTCGTCGACCCGATCGCCGATCAGGTCGTGGCCGAGGGCGACACGCTGTCGCTGCCGGTGGTGGCCTCCGATCCCGATGGCGATCCGCTCACCTATGCGCTGTCGGGCGGCCCGAGCGGGATGACCATCTCCTCTGCCGGGGTGATCTCGTGGACGCCGGACTATGACGACTCGGGAAGCTACGCGGTCGCGGTGGAGGTCGATGACGGGATCAACCCCGTCGTCACCGGGAGCATCGCCGTAGACGTCACGCAGACCGACATCGGGACGGTCGAGCGGCGCATCAACGTCGGGGGCCCGGCCCCCGACGTCGCACCGCTCGATGGCGGTCCGGCCTGGTCGGCCAATCCCAACCCGAACACCCTGACCGAGTTGGTCGCTGGTGGCGGCAACATCTTCCTGTCCTCGGCCGGTGCCGGGGTGCCGGTCACCGACTTCTCCAGTCCCACCGTTCCGGCCTCGACGCCTACCGATGTGTTCCAGTCGGAGCGCTGGGATCCGCCGGCTGCGCCGGAGATGGCCTGGAACATCGCGGTGACGCCAGGGACCACGGTGGAGGTTCGCCTTGGGCTGGCCGAGATCTTCAACGGGATCACGGCTCCCGGTGCACGCCAGTTCGACGTGGTGATCGACGGGGTGACGGTCGCCAGCGACGTCGACCCCTACGCGCTGGGTGGACCGGCGGGAGCCTATGTGCTGGACGTGGTGGTCGTGGCCGACGCCGACGGCCTCGACATCGAACTCGTCCATGTCGTGGAGAACCCCAACCTGAAGTCGATCGAGGTGATCACCCTGCCCTGATCGGGATGGACCGAGTGTGCCGGTCGGGAGTTGGCCTTGCGGCCACCCCGGCCGGCGTGCCGCCGTTATGATCGCGGAAGGTGGGAGGTCAGTCGCACACCGAGATCAGCCTCGATGCCGTGATCGTGGCCGTCACCGACGATCAGCCTCGACTCCTCACCGTCGACGGCCCGTCCGGCCGCCCGGCGTTGCCCACCGGTCTGCTCGAAGCCCACGACCCGACGCTGGAACTGGCCCTGCGGCGCTGGGTCCAGGATCAGACCGGTCTGGAGGTCGGCTACGTCGAGCAGCTCTACACCTTCGGCGACCGCGCCCGGGGGGTGCATCCCGACGGCGAGCCCGATCGGCGCAACCTGTCGATCGCCTACCTGGCCCTGGTCCGGGAGCAGCGGCCCTCGGCCGGCGCCTCGTGGCGGGACGTGTACGACTTCTTCCCCTGGGAGGACCATCGCCGCGGTCGGCCCGCGGTGCTCGACTCGCACATCCTTCCCGCACTGCACCGCTACGTCGACAACGGTGATGAGGAGGCACGCCAGCGTTCGGAGCGCGTCCGCATCGTCTTCGGCGACGGGGCCGATGCCGGCTTCGACGGGGTCCGGGCCCTCGAACGCTACGAGCTCCTCTACGAGGTGGGCCTGGTGCCCGAGTCCGAACCTCGCAACGGCGATGGGCTCGACGGTGGCGCAGGCGCCGGTCCCGAGCTCCTGCCCCACTCGACGGCCATGTACCTGGATCATCGGCGCATCGCCGCCACCGCCCTGACCCGGCTCCGGGGCAAGCTGACCTACCGGCCTGTTGTGTTCGAGCTGCTGCCCGGCCGGTTCACCCTGTCCGGGCTCCAGGGTGTGGTCGAGGCCCTGTCCGGGGTCCGGCTCCACAAGCAGAACTTCCGCCGCATGGTTGAGGCCGCCGGGCTCGTCGAGGGCACGGGCGAGCTGGCCCGCACCGGTGGCCGTCCGGCCGAGCTGTTCCGGTTCCGGCGGGAGGTGCTGGGCGAGCGGCCCCGACCAGGGGTGGGAACCCCCTGGGTCCGCGCCTGATCCGGCCCGACCGACCCGCCTCGGCCCTCTGCGCCTGATCCGGCCCGAGCCTCCTCAGACTCCCGTGACGTGACGCTGAACACGTGGTGTCGATTCGGTGTTGCACTTATGCTCCTGTTGAGTAGAATAAATGCTCACCTGGAGCATAAGTGCCGCCGTGAGGCGGTGGAGGAAAGGCGAGGTGGGACCATGGCGGTCACCGAACTCCCCGGCATCGAAGTGGCGGCACTGTCGCCGACCATCGACGAGATCAACCGGCTCAAAGCCGAACGCAACGCCGTGATCCTGGCTCACAACTACATGACGCCGGACATCTACCACACGGTGGCCGACCTGACCGGCGACTCCCTGGCCCTGGCCCGGGCCGCGGCCCAGACCGATGCCGACGTCATCGTGTTCGCCGGGGTGCACTTCATGGCCGAGACGGCCAAGATCACCTGCCCCGACACCACGGTGCTCATCCCCGACCCCGAGGCCGGCTGCTCGCTGGCCGAGGGCATCACGGGCGCCGACGTCCGCCTCCTCCGGGAGCGGTACCCCGGGGTCCCCGTCGTCTGCTACGTCAACACCTCGGCCGAGGTGAAGGCCGAGGTCGACATCTGCTGCACCTCGGGCAATGCCCTGGAGGTCGTCGAGTCGCTGCCCGGCGATCGGGTGATCTTCCTGCCCGACCAGTACCTGGGCAAGTGGGTGGCCTCCCAGACCTCCAAGGAGATCATCCTGTGGGAGGGGAGCTGCGAGGTCCACGAGCGCTTCACCGGCGACGAGTTGCGGGACTATCGGGCCCAGCACCCCGGCATCCAGATCATCGCCCACCCCGAGTGCCCGCCCGACGTGCTCGACGAGGCCGACTTCGTGGGTTCGACGGCGGGCATGATCGGCTGGGTCAAGAGCGAGAAGCCCCGCCAGGTGGTCATGGTCACCGAGTGCTCGATGTCGGACAACGTGGCCCTCGAGGTGCCCGAGGTCGACTTCGTCCGCCCCTGCAATCTCTGCCCCCACATGAAGCGGATCACCCTCGACAAGATCCGCCACTCGCTGGAGACCATGACCCACGAGGTCGTCGTCCCCCTCGACGTGGCCGAGCGGGCCCGGGCCGCCGTCGACCGCATGCTGGCACTGAACACCAAGGCCGTGGTGCGCTGAGCACCCGGGCCCGGGGACGGGCCTTGACCTTCGAGTCGACTCGAAGGTCTACGGTGCCGCCATGAGCACCTACACCATCGGTCAGGTGGCCGAGCGGACGGGGTTTCCGGCCTCCACCCTCAGGTTCTACGAGGCCCAGGGACTGCTCGAACCGGCGGGACGGACCCCGGCCGGCTACCGCTACTACCACGACGGATCCTTGGCCCGGCTGCGGTTCATCGCCCGGGCCAAGGATCTCGGCTGCTCGCTGGAGGAGATCGCCGACGTGATCGGCCTGTGGGAGGCCGATGCCTGTGGGCCGGTGCAGGCCCGGCTCCACCGGTCGGTGGTGGCCAGACGGGCCGAGGCCACCCGGAGGGCGGGCGAACTCCGGGCCCTGGCCGATCATCTGGGGGCGGCGGCCCAGCGCCTCGCCGGCCGGCCGCTGGCCGGGCCCTGCACCGATCGCTGTGCCTGTCTCGACGAGGGCCCGAACGGCTCGGGACCATCCTCGGGTCCAGGATCAGCCTCGACGCCTCGTGGCGCGGCCTCGGTCGAGCCCGGCCCCGGCACGCCCTTCGATCCGGCGTGCACGTTGCCGGCCGCCGAGGTACCCGATCGGCTGACCGCCTGGCGGGCGGCCCTGGTCGACGTCGCCGATCGGGAGTCGACGGCCGACGGAGGCCTCCGGCTCGTTCTCGGCCCGACCACCCCGGTGGAGGAGGTGGCCCGACTGGCGGTGGCCGAGCACGACTGCTGTGGCTTCTTCCGATTCGCCCTCACCGCCGACGAGCGGGGCGTGGCCCTCGAGGTGCGGGCGCCGGCCGAGGCGGCCGACGTCGTGACCGCCGTGTTCGGGTCGCCGGCCGGCCCCGGTGGCGCCTGACCTACAGGCTCAGGCCACGCTCCACTGGACGAGGCGACCAACCACATCGTCGTGGTAGCCGGCCGCGGTGCCGACGGCGATGAGTGCCAGCAGGGCCCCACCGACCAGCGACAGCACTCCCTCCAGCCGGTCGACCAGCCACGGGGGGAGCAGCCGCCCGAGGGCGATGAACCCGCCGACGGGGGCCAGGACGCCGACGAGATACAGCGCCAACCGTGCCAGGCCGCCGACCCCCGTGGTCGGCAGCTCGTTGAGGAGGAGGCCGAACTGCTCGCCCACGCACGGCTCCCACAACTCGGCCGCCGCCGCCCCGGTCAGGAAGCCGGCCAGGGCGGCCGCCGGTGCCTCGGGTAGGGCGGTGGGCACGAGGAACAGTACGGCGGCGATGGCCAGGGCGATGGCCGACACCGCAACCGGGAAGTCCCCGGCCCGGTCCGAGAACCGCAGCCAGGCCAGCAACGGCACCGCCACGGCGAAGCCGGCCATGCCCGGCACCAACCGGTCGCGGGCGGCGAAGGCGGCGGCCACCCCGGGCACGACCAGGACGAGCGAACACGGCAGCCAGGCCGCCTCGAAGCCCTCGAACAGCAGGCTCAGCATCGACGGCGCCGGTGGGGGGTCCGGCCGGTCAGGGTCCGTGCTCCAGGAGGTGGGCCACCGTCGCCTCCAGGTCGTCGTAGCGGCCCTCGCCGATGTGATCGAAGCGGATCTCGCCCTCCTGATCCAGGACGAAGGTGCGGGGCCAGAAGCGCCGTCCGGTCTGCCAGGTCCGGAAGCTGATCTTGGTCGTGTCGAGGGCGATGGGCCACGTCACCCCCAGGTCGACGGCGGCCGCCGCCACGGCATCCGGATCCTTCTCCCGGTCGAACTCGGGGGCGTGGACACCGATGATCTCCAGCCCCTCGGACCCGTGGGTCTCGTAGATGGCCTGGAGGTGGGGCAGGGTTGCCTTGCAGTTGTGGCAGCCGAAGGTCCAGAACTGCACGATCCGGACCTGGCCGTCGAAGTCATCGAGCGACGTGGCGTCGGTCTGGAGCCAACCGTCGATGCCGACGAGCTCGGGCGCGGGTCCAAGACGGTCGGGGACCGCTGTCGGTTCGGGAGTCCGCTCGGCCGCCACCGCCGACTCGACCTCCTCGGCGTCGGCCGGATCCGGGGCCTCGGCCGCAGTCCTGCTGTCGCCGCCGGGCCGGGCCAGGAGCAGGCCGGCCACGATGACCGCCAAGACCCCGGCTGCGATCCACTGCGTCCCCGGCATGGGCGCTCCTTCCGCTCGGTCAGCCTACTCTCCCCGCCTCCGATGGTCGGGCCAACCTCGGTCCCGGGCCGTTCATCGATCGTTCAGGACCGACGGTGGGGGCCCGGCGGTCGGCGGTCTTGGCCGCCGTCGGGGCCGGGCTCTACGGTTGGGCGCCATGGGACCTCTCAAGGGCATCACCGTCATCGAGTTGGCCGGAATCGGCCCCGGGCCGTTCTGCGCCATGATGCTGGCCGACATGGGGGCCACCGTGCTCCGCATCGACCGGGCTGCTTCGGCCCGAGGCGGTGACCCCGACGATCCGCCCCGGGACACCCTCACCCGGAACCGGCGTTCGATCGCCATCGACCTGAAGAACCCCGACGGGGTCGAGGCCGTCCTGAAGCTGGTCGAATCGGCCGACGCCATCATGGAGGGCTTCCGCCCCGGGGTCACCGAGCGCATGGGCCTCGGCCCGGAGGACTGCCTGGCCCGCAACCCCCGCATCGTCTACGGCCGGATGACGGGCTGGGGCCAGGAAGGGCCCTACGCCCAGGCCGCCGGCCACGACATCAACTACATCGCCCTGGCCGGTGCCCTCGACCCCATCGGGCGTCGGGGAGAGGCCCCCGTCCCGCCCCTCAACCTGGTGGGCGATTTCGGTGGTGGCGGCATGTACCTGGCCTTCGGCATGGTGTGCGCACTGCTCGAGGCCCGCTCGTCGGGGCAGGGGCAGGTGGTCGACACGGCCATGGTCGACGGTGCGGCCTCCCTCATGAACATGTTCTGGGCCATGAAGGCCTCCGGGGTGTGGAGTGACGACCGGGGCACCAACCTGCTCGACACCGGTTCCCACTTCTACGACGTCTACGAGTGCGCCGACGGCGGCTATGTCTCGCTCGGTTCGATCGAGCCCCAGTTCTACGCCGAACTGCTGGAGCTGTCGGGCCTGGGGGCCCAGGACGACCTCCCCAAGCAGATGGACCGCAGCCAGTGGCCGGCCATGAAGGAGCGGGTGGCGGCCCTGTTCAAGACGAAGACCCGGGACGAATGGTGCGAGATCATGGAGCACAGCGACGTGTGCTTCGCCCCGGTGTTGTCGATGGACGAGGCCACCCGACACCCGCACAACGTCGAGCGGAGCACGTTCGTCGACAAGTTCGGCCTGATGCAGGCCGCTCCGGCCCCTCGGTTCAGCCGGACCGAACCCACCCTCGACCGGCCTGCGCCCCATCCCGGACAGCACACCGAGGAGATCCTGGCCGAGTTCGGGTTCGAGACCGACGACATCGCCAAGCTCAAGCAGACCGGAGCCGTCGCGTAGCCGGCGCCTTCTCGGAGGTCTGCCGCAGACCGGAGCCGTTTCTCGGAGCGTAGCGGGCGCCTTCTCGGAGGTCTGCCGCAGACCGGAGCCGTTGCGTAGCGGGCGCCTTCTCGGAGGTCTGCCGCAGACCGGAGCCGTCGCGTAGCGGGCGCCTTCTCGGAGGTCTGCCGCAGACCGGAGCCGTCGCGTAGCCGGCGCCTTCTCGGAGGTCTGCCGCAGACCGGAGCCGTTGCGTAGCCGGCGCCTTCTCGGAGGTCTGCCGCAGACCGGAGCCGTGGCGTACCCGGCGCCTTCAGTGCCCTATCCTGCGAGCTGGGCGGGCCAGGCCGACACGCCCTCAGTGAGGTGCTCAGCGCATGCGGGTTCGAACCAACCTGGCACTCGCCCTGGTGGCGGGGATCGTCATCGGGGGGCTGGTGTTCCTCGTGGGTCGGGGCGGTGGCGACGGCGACCTCCCGCCGGTCGGTGAGCCCGGGTTCGGGGGCGAGATCGGGGGCGTCGCCGGCCCCCTCCACGTCGTCGAGATCGGGGGCGACACCGACTATCGCATCGTCGAGATCGACCCCGGCGACGGTGGGGTCGACCCCGTGTTCGAGGTGCCCATCCTCGGCGTGGTGAGCGGCATGACGGTCAGCGCCGACGGCTCCCGACTCGCCCTGTCCTACACCACCGACTACAACCGGATCGGCAACGGGATCTACCTCTACGACCTGGAGGCCGGCGGCGAGCCGGACGTGATCGTGCCCGAGGCCGAGACGGCCCGGTACGACGAGCTCACGTTCGGCCCCTCGGGCGAGACGCTGTGGGTCCGTCGCACCGACCTGGAGGGCCAGGCCGTCGTCGAACTGTCCGTCGCCGACGGCTCGGTGCTGTCCACCATCCTCGACGGGGCCGAGCCGGCCTCCGGGGGTGAATGGTTGGCCTACCTGTCGGTCGACGCGATCGGGGCCCGACGCTCGGTCGGGCTGGTCGACCTGGCCACCGGGGAGCGGTCCGAGATCGAGGTGCTCGGTGGCCGCTACGACCTGGATCATCTGCTGGCCGATCCGGCGCGCCGTCGCGTGCTGGTGGCCGCCCTCCTCCCCGAAGGGGAGAGCGGGATCCGCCTCGGGGAACCGGCGGGGGCCCATGGGGCCCACGACGGTCCGGCCCAGTGGCTGGCCGTCGACGTCGACACCGGCGAGGTCACCCGACTACTCGAGCACGAGCCCCTGACGATCTGGGACGCCAGTCTCCGGGCCGACGGTTCGGTGGTCTTCACCACCAAGGACGGGCTGATGGTGGCGGGCGAGACGCTGGAACCCCTGGTCGAGGACAGGCTGTTGACGGTCCTCGCCCGCTGAGTCGGGGTCTCGTTCAGGTGGCCGTATCGGCCAGGGTGGCGGGGTCGAAGCCTTCGAGGGTGCCGACCCCGCGGAACACGTGGGACCGACCGTCGGAGCGGACCAGGATGGCCGGACCGTGGAACCGGCCCTCGGGGCCCTCCATGTCGAGGTCGTAGGGCGCCTGTCGCAGCCGCCAGTCCTCCGCCGATCGGTAGACCAGCTCCCAGTCGATGTCGGGGGTGGAGTCGCGGACCGCGACCACGAGGCTGCCGCCCGTGGCCGGGACGGCCAGGCCCGACGTCCAGAGCGAGCGGATGTGGAAGCTGCGGTGCCGCACCGGCTCAAGTGTGGCACGAGCCGTCCCCGGTCCCGCCCTCCGGCCCTTCCCGATCGGACGGCCGTCGATGGCCCGGCCGTCCGATCGTTCGGGTTCGAGGCTCAGGCCAGGGCGGCCGTGATGGCCCCGAGGTGCTCATGGTCGGTGCCACAGCAGCCGCCCACGGTCGTGAGGCTCGGCAGCAGGGTCCGGAGCCGGGCGTAGTCCCGGCCCAGTTCGGCCGGGTCGCCCCGGTCGAGCTCGGGGGCCTCGTCGAGCTCCTCGTGGCTCATGCGGGAGGCGTTGGCCCGGACGGCGACGATACGCCGCACCCAGTTCCCGTCGGCCAGCACCGGCTCGAAGTGGGAGGGGTGGGCGCAGTTGATCATGAAGCCGACGGGGGCCCGCTCGGTGACGGCGTCGACGGTCTCCACCGCTTCGGCCAGCGGCATGCCCGACGGCAGTCGACCGTCGGTCTCCACCGTGAACCCGACCACGACCGGCACCCCGGCGTCGGCCGCGGCGCGGGTCACCCCCACAGCCTCGTCGACATAGGTCATGGTCACCGCGGTGACGGTGTCGACGCCGCCCCGGGCCAGGGCCCGGACCTGGAGCCCGTGGTAGGAGGCGGCTTCGGCCTCGGTCATGACCTCGCCCACCACGTACCCGTCGCCCCGGGGTCCGACGGCGCCGTTGAGGACCACATCGTGGCCCGGGGCCATCTCGTCGGCCAGGTCGGCGATGAACGACACGGCCCGTCGGTTGACGGCGTCGAGGGCGTCCCGGTCGTAGCCCAGGCGGCCGGCCCAGTCGGGGTTGGCCCGCCACGTCGGTGTGTCGAGCACCAGGGTCAGCCCCCGGGCCACGGCCAGGTCGAGGTACGGCGTGTAGTAGGCCCGAAGCTGGTCCCGCCCCCGGGGCCGGTCCAGCAGTGGGAAGGCGGCGAAGTCCGGAAGGTCGACGCCCTGCAGGAACAGCAGGCTCGTCTCCAACCCGCCGTCGGCCATGTGGGTGATGGGGCCGCCGCCCCGGGTGTGGGCGGTGCCGGCGTGTGGTTCGGTGGCGGTCATGATGGTGTCCTCCTGGTGGTGTGTCTCACCAAGGAGGCGTGAGAGCGGACCTCACGCTGTGAGATCCCGTCTTCGGTGACCGATGTCATGGCCCCGCCTACAGGGCGACACGGGCCGCGGACGCTGGCAGACTGGCCCGATCGGGCCCGGAGCTCAGCGGCTCGGTGACGGGGGTGACGTGGAGCTGATCGGCCGGGACCGGGAGTTGGCGGAGCTGGTGGATCGGCTGCGTCGGCGCCGTCTGGTGACCGTGGTCGGCCCCGGCGGCATCGGCAAGACGGCCCTGGCCCACCGGGTCCTGCACGATCTGGCCCCCGAGGAACCCGCAGGGGCGTCGGTGGTCGACCTGACCTCGGTCGACGAGCCCGACGGGGTGCCGGCCTCGATCGCCGGCCAACTCGGCCTTCCCGACTTCGACAGCCTCCTCGGGGGGTCGGACGATCGGGCCACGCTGGTACTGGTCGACAACTGCGAGCACGTGCTCGACGCCGCCGCCGCTGCCACCCGGCAGATGCTTCAGGCGTCGAGCCGCCGGAGAGTCCTGGCCACCAGCAGGGCGCCGCTCGACCTTCCGGGGGAGGCCGTCTTCCCCATCCAGCCGTTGCCGGTGCCCCGTCCCCGACTCGACGAGGACACCGCGGCCCTCGACCTGCTCCGGGTTCGTGCCGCCGACCACGGGGTTACGGTGACCGATGCCGATCCTGAGGTCGTGGCCGAGATCTGCCGCCGACTCGACGGCATGCCGCTCGCCATCGAGCTGGCGGCGGCCCGGCTCCGGACGAGGTCCGTGAGCGAGCTGCTGACCGAACTCGACGCCCGGCCCCACGCCCTGGCCCGACCCCGCTTCCGGGGCAACCCCACCCATCGCAGCGTGAGCGAGATGGTGGGGTGGTCGACGGCGCTGCTCGAACCCGGTCACCGTCGCTTCTTCGAGCGCTTGGCCGTTTTCGCCGGCGCCTTCACCGTCGAGTTGGCGGCCGCGGTCGCCGTCGACGACCACGAGGTCGCCGACGGCACCGATCGAGTCGACCGGTCGGCCGGGATGCTCGACGAGCTGGTGGCCGTGTCGTTGGTGGCGGCCGACACCCGAGGCGAAGTGACCCGCTACCGGCTCCTCCACCCGGTGCGGGCGGTGGCCCTCCATCGACTGACCGAGGCCGGCGAGCTCCAGGAGCGGCGAAGCCGGTGGGTCGATCATGTGGTGGAGGCCGCGGTCGGGATCATCATCGGCGCCGGCTCCCGGTGGGACGCCGCCATGCTCGACGAGTTGTTCGCCATGTACGACAACATCACCTCGGCCCTCCGGTGGTTGCTGGCCGAGGCCGGTGAGGACGGGGATGAGGACGGGGGTGAGGACGATGCCCGGCGGGCCCTGCTGCTCACGGCCGTGCTCTGGGGGTTCGTGCACGAGGGGCACACCCACGACGTCAGCCGCCTGGCCGAGCAGGTGCTGGCGCGTTGGCCCGACCGCGGCGCACCCCACTGGGCCGAGGCGGCCGCCACCGCGGCCACGGCCCGGGGCATGCTGGGCGACGACGACGGGGCGATCGCACTGGCCACCGAGGCCCTCGACCACGTCGGTTCGTCGCCCTTCGCCCCCTCGATCCTGGAGCGGGCGCGGGCCCGGGCGGCCCGGAGCCTGGGGCGGTACGCCGAAGCCCGGGACCGGTTCCGGGCCGGGGCCGAGGCCGCCGACGCCAACGGCAACATCACGTTCGCCCTGGAGCAGTGGGCCGACCACGCCGTGATGGTGGCCCGCACCGGAGACGTCGACGGTGCGTTGGCCGTCATCGACCGGGTCGAGGCCGAGGCGGCGGCCCACCGCACCTCGGTCAACGAGATCTGGGCCCGGGCCTGCCGCGGCATCATCCTGTGGCAGGAGCGGCCGGGGGAGGCCGAGGCCATCTTCGTTCAGGTCGAGTCGTGGTCTCGACGGATCGGGTACGCGGCCGGGGTGTGGGCCGCCCTCCGGGGCCTGGCCTTCGTCGCCGCCGCCCGGGGCGACCGGTCCCGGGCCGCCTCGTCGGTGCTGAGCCTGCTCGACGACATCGGACGGCGAGGAGGGACCGGCGAGCTGCGGTCGGCCCTCGACATCGCCGCCGTCCTGGCCGAGGAGGGGGCTCTCGACGGTTGGGCCGACCTGGCGGTCACGGCCGAGGCCATGGCGGTGTCGATGGTGAGCATCTCGGTCGAGCCCGATCTGTTTCGGCGGGCCGCCGCGACCGGGCGGGTCCTCGGCCCCCGACAGGCGCTCGAGACCGCCCGCGCCGCGATGGAGGCCGTCGTGGCGAACGCCGGGTCCACCTCCGCCTCCGCCTCCGGGCCGGTCCGATCCGGGTCCGACCCGATGGGGCCCGGACCGGTGGCGGCACCCTCGGCGGAAGCGGCGGCCCCGGGCCCCGGGCCCCAGGCCCAGGCCGGGGTCCAGGCCCACGCCGAGGCCCGTCGCCGGGGCGATCTCTGGGAGCTGACCTACGAAGGTCGGACCACCGCTCTCCGGGCCTCGAAGGGGCTGGACGACCTGGCCGTGCTGCTGTCCCGGCCCGGGGTGGAGGTGGCCGCCGTCGACCTGGTGGGGGCGGCCGTGGTCGGCGGCGGGGCCGTGCACGAGGTCATCGACGCCGAGGCCCGCCGCCGCTACGAGGACCGGATCCGGGAGCTCCAGTCCGAGCTGGACGCCGCCGAGGCCGACCACGACCGGGGACGGAGCGAACGACTCACCGACGAACTCGATGCCGTGGTCGATCACCTGGCCGCCGCCGTCGGTCGGGGTGGTCGGACCCGGTCGGTTCCCCGGGAGGTGGAACGGGCCCGGTCCGCGGTCACCCAGCGGCTCCGGTCGGCCCTCCGTCGGATCGCCGAGCACGATGCCGACCTGGGAGCCCACCTCCAGGCCTCGGTCGAGACCGGGACCTACTGCCGCTATCGGCCCCCGACGCCCACCCGGTGGTTGGTGATCGACGGGCGGTCCGGCCCCTCGAGCGGCGACCTGGGCGCCCCCTGACCGGCCGTACCGGCGCCTGCGCCCGCGCCCGCAGCCCGAGCCCGGACTCAGGGACGGGGCTGGGCGGGGCCGAGGGCGTCGGCCAGGGCCCCGAAGTCGGCCACGACGTGATCGGCCGGGGGATACACGGTGGCGTAGGGCATGCCCGGGCGGGCGACGAAGGCCGTGGTCATACCCACCGCGTTGGCCCCGGCCAGGTCCCAGTCGTGGGCCGCCACCATGACCGCGTCGGCCGGGCCGACGCCGAGGTGATCGAGAGCGGCCCGGTAGGGAGCGGGAGCCGGTTTGAAGGCGCGAACCGCCTCCACCGAGCGGACGGCCTCGAAACGATGGTGGAGCCCGGCCGCGGTCAGCTGGCGGTCGACGGTGGCCTGGCCGCTGTTGGTCAACGCCATCAGCCGCCAGCCCTGAGCGGCGAGGCGGTCGAGCCCGTCGACCACGTCGGGATGAGGGGCCAGGGCCCCCATGGCCGTCGCCACCTCGTCCCAGGCCCCGGGCGGCGCCTCGGCGCCGGCCGATTGGGCCGCCGAGTCGAAGGCGGCGGCGGCCAGGAGCCCGAAGTCCTGGTAGGAGCCGGTGGCGGTGACCGCCATCGAGGTCTGCAGCAACCGGCCGAACCAGAGGGGGAAGGTTCCCGGGCCCAGCAGCCGGTCGACGGCCCGGCGGACGGGGTCCAGGTCGAGGGTGGTCTCGTTGATGTCGAACACGGCGACGGAGGCCACGACAGGATCCGCCTCAGCCCGCGTCCGTCAGCCGGACCTCGGCGGCGAGGCCGAGATGGTCGCTGGGCCAGCCGTCGAGCAGGGCCCCGAACCGCTCCAGGGAGACCGGCTCCACCGAACGCCCATCGGTCCCGATCGCCCGAGGAGGTAGTCGAGGCGGACCCCGGGAGGGGCGCCGTCGGGACTGCGGACCGCCATCCAGTCGACCGAGGCCAACCGGGGATTGTCGACGACCATGGTCGAGCCCGGCTCCCCCGGTCGGGCCGCGGCCCACAGGTCGGTCCAGTGGGGGGCGAGGGAGGCGGCGTACTCGTCGCTGGTCGGGATCTGGTTGAGGTCGCCCCCGAGCAGGATCGGGTCCCCCTCGGCCAGGTCGTCGGCCCAGGCCTTGATGTGGTCGAGCTGGGTGGCCCGAACCGCGCCTCCGTCGTGGAGATGGCACAGGTGGGTCGACACCAGGACCAGGGGACCGCGCTCGCCCCGGTGCCGAACGGCGATGGCCATTCGGGGGGCGATGTCGTCGGCGGCCGAGGTCAGCGGCAGGGTGGCCAGGTGGGTCACCTCGTCGGTGCGGCCGAGCACGGCGTTGCCGAAGCGGTGGTCGGCCGGGGAACCGTCGATCCCTTCAGGGTGGAACTCCCCGTGCTCGACCGAGATCACATCCAGCCCGCAGGCGACGGCCAACTCGGCCGACTGGCCGGGCCAGGTCTCCTGCAACAGGACCACGTCGGCCCCGGTCCGGGCCAGGGCGGCCGGGAGCAGGGGGCGTCGCTCGGTCCACGGGCCGAAGCACCACCAGGTGTTCCACGTCACCACACGCACGAGGCGATCCTAGACCGCGGCGCCGGGCCCGGCCCGGGCTCTGGGCTCGGCGGTTGCTACGCTCCCGCCCCGTGGACTTCCTCCCCCTGCACGAGGCCTGGGCCTGGGTCATGGTCCTGACCAACGCCGCCGCCGGAGGCTGGGCTCTGGCCGCCCACTGGCGCCCCGGCGTCCGACACCGCGCCCTGTGGTGGCTCACGATCGTGGCCCAACTGTCGGTGGCGATCCAGGCAGTCCTCGGCGTTCTCGTGCTCCAGGTCGACGGCCGGGAGGTGGAACAGCTCCACGTCGTCTACGGGTTCGTGGCCCTGGCCGCGGTCGGGATCCTCTACAGCTACCGCCAGCAGATCATGGAGTGGCAGTACCTGCTGTACGGGGGCGGGGGCCTGTTCTTGATGGGGATGGGTATCCGGGGCATGATCTTGACACCGGTCTGACCCTTCCGGCCCGGGGAGTGCACCGACACCATGGCCTCCGTTTCCGAATCCTCCACCGCCGACGCCACCGACGCATCCCCGCAGTCGGTGCAGCTGCTGGAGCCCGACGGACTGGGCCTGCGGGCGCTGGGGGGCGAGGAGCGGTCGAGCACCGTCAGCTCGGAGCCGGTCTCCCGGCGGGCGACCCTGGGGGCGACCGGTGCCGTCGTGGGCATGGTGCTGGCCATCGTCATCGCCCTGGTCGTCTTCTCCCGACCGGGACCGCCGGTCAGTGTCGACGACACCGATCAGACCACGGTGCCGGTGTCGGCCACGCCGACCACCCTGGTGCCCGGCAGCAGCCCGGAGCTGCTGGTCGAACGGACGCCGCCGACGCAGGCCATCCCTTCGTTCGACCCCAACATCACGCCCGAGGTGCCGGGGGTCATCAGCTCGTTCGACGCCGAGGGGTCGCTCGTCGTCATCGACCGTACCGAGTTCCGGCCCGAGGAGATCCGCTTGGAGGCCATCCTCACCTCGGAGGCCCCGGCCTCGGTGCTCATGATCGACGGTGCGCCACCGATCGGCTTCGTCCAGGACCTGTCGTTCGACGGCGAACGGATCGAGGTCGACGTGGGCGGCGACCGCTTCGTCAACCCCGGCTTCGCCCCCGCCGACCTGGCCCCCGACCTGCGGGGTCGGGTCCTGGTCATGACCAGGGGCAATCAGTCGACGATGGTGAGTCTGGCCCCGGTCCGGTTCCAGCGGGCCGATGCCCAGGTCCTGCGGTGGGACATCCCCGGCCAGCCCAACATCCTCGGCCACTGGAGTGACCGCCTGGTCGTCGAGCGGGCCGACCGGGTGTGGTTGGTCGACGAGGACCTGAATCACGAACTGGTGGCCGAGGGTCGGGTCCTGGGCTATGACGGTCAGCACCTGGTCCGCCTGCTGTGCGACGACCCGCTCAGCTGCCGCATCGCCGTCGGTCCCCCGAACCGGGCCGATCGCCGGGTCGTGGACCTTCCGGCCGAGCTGGCCCTGGTGGCCGACGGCAACTGGACCCGGAGCGTGAGCGTCTCGCCCGATGGGGAGCGGTTGGCGGTGGCGGTGCGGCGGGGTGGGCTGTCGTTGCCCCAGGTCATCGACATGGAGACGGGGGAGGCCGTCGACCTGGCCGACGGCATGAACCATCACTCGCCCCTGGTCTGGTCGCCCGAGGGTGACTGGCTCGCCTACCTCTACACCGACGACGTCATGGTCTGGAGCTTCGAGCGCAACCGCTCGTGGCGGATCCCGGTCAACCGCGAGTTGCAGACGCTGCTGTGGCGTGACGTTCCTCCCTCGGCCGGTTAGCCCCTCCCGGGCACGCGAGGATGAGGATGAGCATGAGGATGAGGATGAGGATGAGGATGAGGTGATGGCCGGTGGACGGCCGGTGATGGGAGACTGAGAGCGTGGGCGTCATCCGGAACTACGTACAACGTCGGGCCGTGGAGCGGATCCCGACCCCCCTGCTCGATCTGGTGGGCAAGGCCATCCTCCGGGGTGTCGATGCCGCCGCCGAGCACCGCTGGGAGGAGGCCAAGGCCCGGGCCGAACGGGCCAAGGGCGACACCGTCGACGAGAAGGTCGCCTCGCTGCGCCAGGGCTTCAACCGGGAGCTGGTCTCGTTGGGGGCGGCCACCGGGGCGGCGGCCGCCGTACCCGGCTTCGGCACGGTGGGGGCGGCGTCGCTTCTGGTGGGCGAGGCCGGGTGGTTCTCGCTCCGGTCGACCGATCTGATCATGTCGTTGGGTGCCGTCTACGGCCACACCAACTCCACCGTCGAGGAGCGGCGGGCGTGGGTCCTGGCCGTGCTCGCCTTCGGGGAGGAGGCGGCCGAGGAGTTCGCCACCCTCATGCAGGGCATCACCCCGGAGGTCACCTCGCGGACCGGTCAGGCGGGGGCGGTGATGGCCGGGGTCCTCCAGGGCGACGTGGCCACCGTCGACGCCTTGCGTCGGGTCAACACCACCCTGGCCGCCCGGGTCACGGCCCGCTACGGGTCTCGCCGGGGTCTGGCCTTCCTCGGTCGTCTGGTGCCCTTCGGCATCGGGGCCGTGGTCGGGGGCACGGCCAACTGGGCCCTGACCCGCACCATGTCGGGTCAGGCCGTGCGGTTCTTCGAGGGCTATCACATCGTCATCCCGCCCCCACCGCCGACGGCGGCCGACGCCGCCCCGGCGCCGGCGGAGCTGCCGCCGCCACCGATGGCGCTGCCGCCCGGGGTGGGCGGGGGAGACTGACCGCTCGGGCTCAGTGATCGAGGGCGGCGGCGTTGGCCGCCAGCTGCTCGATCCGGGTCTCGACACCTTGCGGGACCGGGAGTTCGCTGGCCCGGTAGACGTCGCGCCAGCGGTGGGCCCAGTCGTGACGGCGCAGGGCCAGGATGCTCTGCTCCACCCGCTCCCGTCGCCGGTCGGTGGCCAGCAGGTCGGCGATGAGCTCGACCGTCTCGGCCGCCGATGGTTGGGCCTCGTGGACCACGACTCGGCCGATGACCCGTTCCTGGAGGTCGGCGTCGGGCGGCCGTCCGACCATGAGGGCGCCGCCGGCAAGGGCCTCCCACAGCCGGCCCGGGACCTCACGCTCGCCGTTGGTGACCTCGGGCAGGTCGGCCTTGGCGTAGTTGGTCAGGGCCACGCCGCTTCGGCGGTAGGTGTCGCCCAGGTTGATCCGGTGGGCGCCGATGTCGGGCACGGTGGAGCCCGACATCGTGTCGTAGACGTAGTGGGAGGCCGACTTGTGCGACCAGTCGAGGAGCGCCTCATGGAGGTCGGGGTCGCGGCGGCCGATGCCGAGCACGTCGATGGGGCGGCGCTGGCAGCCCGATGACGGGGCGAACGTCGCCGTATCGACCGCCATGGGCAGGTGATGGACGGCGGCGTTCGTCAGCCCGGCCAGGACCTTGGCCCCCTTCTCCATCCCGACGAACACCGAGTCGAACAGATCGAACGGCTCGTAGCGGGCGATGGGCCTCTCCAGGTCGTAGGGCCAGGCCTCGAAGAAGATCCCCACCAGCCGGTCACACCGTTGGCGGACCTCGGGAAGGCGCTCCAGCAGGGGCAGGTCCCACACGGTGAAGCCGATGAAGACGCCGAGGTCGTACCGGTCGGCCGTCAGCTCGGGCCCGGGGCGCCCGGGCACCACCGCGGGCACGGCCTGAGCCGAGTGGCTGAGGCGGCGGAGCTGGCGTCCGGCGAAGCGTCGGGCCCGGGCTCGTCCGTCGAACGGGGTACCGATGACGTCGACGGTGTCGGCCCCGGTCGTGGTCCGGAGGATGTTCTCGGCCTCGATGAAGGCGACGTAGCCCGGCTGACGTCCGAAGTCGTCGGCTCGGCGCTGCTGGCTGATGATGAGGGTGCGGCAGTCGTTGCTGTCCAGGCTGGGCATGTCGTCACTTCCGGCGTTGCGCATCATCGCCGAACCCAAAACGTAGCCGTCACCGGACCCGCTTGCGCCGTCGCGGCGGAGCCGGGGGCGGATATGCCCCCGGCTCCGGACCGTCATCGCTCGGTTGTCGCAAGCCCCGGTGGGGCCGCTCAGCCCTCCAGTCGAGCCTCGAGGGCGTCGAGTTGGGTGGCGAGTCGGGCCGGGAGGCGATCGCCGAAGGTGGCGTAGTGGTCGCGGATGAGCGCCACCTCCTGCCGCCAGTTGACCGGGTCGACGCTCAGGAGTTCGGCCATGGTGGCCTCGTCCAGGTCGAGGCCCGAGACGTCGATCCCGTCGACCGTGGGGACGTTGCCGATCGGGGTGGGGGCGGCGTCGACCTGGCCGTCGAGCCGGTCGAGCACCCACTTCAGGACCCGGGAGTTCTCACCGAAGCCGGGCCACAGGAAGCCCCCCTCGTCGTCCCGGCGGAACCAGTTGACCCAGAACAGCTTGGGCAGCTTGGACTCCTCGGCCTTGTCGCCGATCGAGAGCCAGTGCTCGAAGTAGTCGGCCATGTTGTACCCGCAGAAGGGGAGCATGGCGAAGGGGTCGAACCGGACCTGGCCGGTGGCGCCGGCGGCGGCCGCCGTCTTCTCCGAGCTCATGATCGAGCCCAGGAACACGCCGTGCTCCCAATCGGAGGCCTCGGTCACCAGGGGGACGTTCGTGGCCCGACGGCCGCCGAACAGGATGGCCGAGATCGGGACGCCCTTGGGATCCTCCCACTCGGGGGCGATCGACGGGCACTGGCTGGCGGGCACGGCGAACCGGGCGTTGGGATGGGCCGCCGGGACGTCGGACTCGGGGGTCCAGGTGTTGCCCTTCCAATCGGTGAGGCGGGCCGGGGGCTCGTCGGTCATGTCCTCCCACCAGACCGTGTTGTCCTCGGCCAGGGCCACGTTGGTGTAGACGCTGTTGCCCGAGAGGGTGGCCATGGCGTTGGGGTTGGTCTTGGCCGAGGTGCCGGGGGCGACGCCGAAGAAGCCGGCCTCGGGGTTGATGGCGTAGAGGCGGCCGTCGTCGCCGAACTTCATCCAGGCGATGTCGTCGCCGATGGTCTCGACCTCCCAACCCGGGAGGGAGGGGATGAGCATGGCCATGTTGGTCTTGCCGCAGGCCGAGGGGAAGGCGGCGGCGATGTAGCGCTTCTCGCCGTTGGGCGGGGTGACGCCGATGATCAGCATGTGCTCGGCCAACCAGCCGTCGTCGCGGGCCATGGTCGAGGCGATCCGGAGGGCGAAGCACTTCTTGCCCAGGAGGGCGTTCCCGCCGTAGCCCGAGCCGTAGCTCCAGATCTCCTTGGTCTCGGGGAAGTGGACGATGTACTTGTTCTCACCGTCGCAGGGCCACGGGACCTCGGTCCGGCCGTCGACCAGGGGGTAGCCGACCGAGTGGACGCAGGGGACCCAGTCGTCGTCGCCCAGCACGTCGAGGGCTCCCTGACCCATGCGGGTCATGATCCGCATGGAGGCGGCGACGTAGGCCGAGTCGGTCAGCTGGACGCCGATGTGGGCGATGGGGGAGCCGAGCGGGCCCATCGAGAACGGCACCACGAACATGGTGCGGCCCCGCATGGCCCCGGTGAACAGCTCGGTCATCTCGGCCCGCATCTCGGCCGGGTCCCGCCAGTTGTTGGACGGGCCCGCCATCGCTTCGTCCTCGCAGCAGATGAAGGTCCGCTCCTCGACCCGGGCAACGTCGGCCGGGTCGGACAGGGCGAGGTAGGAGTTGGGGAGCTTGTCCTCGTTCAGCTTCGAGAAGGTACCGGTGTCCACCAGGTCGGCGGCCAGTCGGTCGTACTCTTCTTCCGAGCCGTCACACCAGTGGATGGCGTCGGGCTGGAGGATCTCCGCCCAGTCGCTCACCCAACTGAGGAGCTTGGCGTTGGTGGTGGGGGTGGTCAGGAGGGTCATGGCCATTCGACTCCGTTGTCCGGGCCATGCGGAACCTGCGACCGGTTCTGCCTATCGAGTTGATGTCAGAGGGTCTCGGGGTCCACGGTGGCTAGCTGGTTTCGGCCCCTAGCCATTCGGGAGTGCCCATGTCGACCTCGGATCCCAGACGGAGCCCGCTGGCCCGGCCGTCGGCGTCGAGGTCGAACAGCACCCGCTGTCCGGGTCGCAGCATGCGGAACACGGAGCCCTCGAGGGCGCCGGGAGCGAGGTCGTACTCCGACAGGTCGGACTCGGCGAGGATCACGCCGTCCCTGGTGACCGGGTCGTAGAGCTTGACAACTCCCTGCATCGTGGTGCTCCCTTCGGGTCGCCCGTGTGCGACCGCGGAACCCTACTGCGATGGATCGAATCTAAGGGTTGGTAAACCTTACGAGACCCATCGCAATTCGTGAAGGGTAGGGTCTCCCGTATCAGAAATAGAAATAGTGCCATCTGTCACTCACATGACGCGGCGATGGCCCCCGTCGGGGGGACGGCCCGGGGCCGACATGCACCGCCCCAGGCGGTAGCGTGCTCACGATGTTGGTCCTCGAGGCGACCGAGATCATGGCCACGCTCCGCCGTTTCGCCGCGCTGGTGGCCCAGGCCGAGAACGACCTGAATCGCATCAACGTGTTCCCCGTGGCCGATCGGGACACCGGCACCAACCTCCGCCGCACCGTCGAGGCCATGCTGGCCGAACTCGACGACGGTCCCCAGGGCGAGCTGGGGGCCGCCCTGGCCCTGGCCGCCCTCAACGGGGCCCGGGGCAACAGTGGGCTCATCTGCGCCCAGTACGTGGCCGGGTTGCTGGCGGTCGAGCCCGAGCGCCTGCTCGATGACCCCGAGGCCCTGGGCCGAGGGGTGGTCGAGGGCGCCCTCAGGGCCCGGGCCGCCGTGGCCGAGCCGGTCGACGGAACCGTGATCACGGTGGCCGACGCCGCGGCCCGGGCCGCGGCCGAATGGCTGGGCTGGGATCCGGACGGACTCGACGGTGGGCCCGTCGTGCCCGACCCGGGATCGGGCGGAGGCCGTGATCGGGCCGAGGTGCAAGGCTTGGTGGCCGAACTGCACCGGGTGGTCCGCCAGGAGGTGGCGGCAACCCGGACCGGGTTGGCGGTGCTGGCCGAAGCCGGGGTGGTCGACGCCGGGGCGGCCGGGCTGGCCCTCTGGTTCGAGGCCCTGGCCCAGGAACTCGGCGTGCCGACCGACGTGGCCGACGATGACGAGGGGATCACGGGGACCGCAGGCGAGACCGCAGGCGATCCGGCTCCTCCCGTGGCCGACGGGGCCGGCGATGTCGCCCTCGGGTCCGGTTCGTCCCTGGTCGGGTTCGAGGTGCAGTTCACGGCCGAGGGCGATGACGCCACCGCCGGCGCCCTGCGGGGCGTGCTGGTCGATCACGGCACCGACGTGGTCGTCTCCCACGCCGGCGCCGTGCTCCGCGCCCACGTGCACGTCCACGTGTCCGAGGTCGGGCCCGTACTGGAGGCCGTGCTCGATGTCGTCCGACCCCGCAACCTGTCGGTCGAGGCCCTGATCGAACACGGTCCGGGGCCCGTCGGCGAGGTCACCGGGCCGTGAGCGGCCCCATCGACCTGGGTCAACTCAGCGCCATCGAGGTGACCAGGCTGAACGGGGTGGGGGAGAAGAAGGCCAAGGGCCTGGCCGCCCACGAGATCCACAACCTGCTCGACCTGCTCACCTTCTATCCCCGGCGCTATCTCGACCGGACCAACGAGGCCCGCATCGCCGACCTGTTCGAGGGCGACGAGGCCTCGGTCCTGGTCACCGTCGACCGGACCACGTCGCGCCGGGTCCGGGGCGGGCGGGTGATGGTCACCTCCACCGTCAGCGATCCCAGCGGTTCCCTCCGCCTGACCTTCTTCAACCAGGCGTGGCGGGAACGTCAGCTCACCTCGGGCCGCCAGGCCATGCTCTACGGCAAGGTCGAGCTGTACCGGGGGCAACGGCAGATGACCAACCCCGTGGTCGACCTGGTCGGCGACAAGACGGGCCGCATCATCCCCGTGTACCCCCAGTCGGAGAAGTCGGGAATCCACTCCTGGGACGTGTCGGGCTGGGTGGCCGAGGCGTTGCGGCGGACCGTGAGCGGTGCCGGGGCCCGAGGCCTGGTCGACCCGCTGCCCATGCGGCTTCTGGACGAGCACGACTTCGTCACACGCGAGGCCGCCCTGTCGGGTATCCACCAACCGGAGTCGATGGCCGAGATGACGGCGGCCCGCCGGCGGTTGGTGTTCGACGAGCTGTTCCGGATGCAGTTGGCCCTGGTGCTGCGCAAGCGGGCCATCGAACGGACCGAGGTCGGGGTGGCCCACACCACCGACGGACCCTTGTTGGGCCAGCTCCGTGAGCGGCTGCCCTTCGCCCTGACCGGGGCCCAGGCTCGGGCCATCGACGACATCGCCCTCGATCTGGCCAAGCCCTACCCGATGCACCGACTGCTGCAGGGCGACGTGGGTGCCGGCAAGACCCTGGTGGCGGTGGCCACCATGCTGATGGCGGTCGACGGGGGCCACCAGGCCGCCCTCATGGCCCCGACCGAGGTCCTGGCCGAGCAACACCACGCCGGGATCCGGGGCCTGCTGGAGGGGATGACGGTCGCCGCCGACGACTCGTTGTTCGCCGAGCGGCCCCTGCGGGTCGAGCTGCTGACCAACCGGGTCGGCACCGCCGACCGTCGCCGCATCCTCAACGACCTGCTGCTGGGGAACGTCGACATCGCCATCGGGACCCACGCCCTGATCCAGGAGGGGGTGACCTTCGCCGGACTGGGTGTGGCCGTGATCGACGAGCAGCACCGGTTCGGGGTGGAGCAGCGGGCCGCCCTGCGGGACCGGTCCTACGACGACGCCTCCCCCGACGTGCTGGTCATGACGGCCACCCCCATCCCCCGGACCGCAGCCATGACCGTCTACGGCGACCTCGACGTGTCGGTGCTGGACGAGTTGCCCCCGGGGCGGACCCCGATCGTGACCCGCTGGGTCCGGGCCTCCGGTTCGCTGGAGACGCCACCGGCCGACCTGGAGGCCACGGCGGCCCTGGACGCCATGTGGGACGAGATCCGGACCCAGATCGACGAGGGCCGGCAGGTCTACGTGGTCTGTCCCCTCATCGACGAGTCGGACAAGGTCGAGGTGGCGTCGGCCGAGCGGACCTTCGACCGCCTGGGCCAGGTCGAACTGGCCGACCATCGGCTGGGGCTGCTCCACGGTCGGCTCACCCCCGAGGAGAAGGACCGGACGATGGACCTGTTCCGCGACGGCCACCTCGACGTGCTGGTGGCCACGACCGTGATCGAGGTCGGCGTCGACGTGCCGAACGCCACGGTCATGATCATCCTCGACGCCGACCGCTTCGGCATCGCCCAGCTCCACCAGCTCCGGGGTCGGGTGGGGCGAGGCCGGCACGCCTCGACCTGTTGGCTCGTGGGCGAGGCCACGACCGAGGACGGCGAATCCCGACTGGAGGCCCTGGTGGCCTCGACCGACGGCTTCGAGCTGGCCGAGGTCGACCTCGACCTGCGGGGCGAGGGCACCATCCTGGGCGAACGGCAGAAGGGGGCCAACGACCTCAAGCTGGCGTCGCTGCGGCGCGACCGCTCGGTGGTGACGGCCGCCCGGCGGGCCGCCGTCGACGTGGTCGACGCCGATCCTCAGCTTCAGGCCCATCCCGAACTGCTGGCCGAGCTCCACTACTTCCTCGACGACGCCGACGCCGAGTTCCTGCTCAAGGGGTAGGGTCCGGCCCGGCGCCCCGACGACCCAGATTCGGACGGGCCCGGGGGGCTGTGCCATCGTCGGGTGATGGACGGAGGTGCCGCCGGGGGCGCGTTGGCCGGGATCCGGGTGGTCGATGTCGGGTCGGCGGTGGCCGGTCCGTGGGCCGCCACCTGGCTGGCCGACCAGGGGGCGGACGTCATCCTCATCGAACCCGTCGACCGGCTCGACGTCATGCGGCTGACCGGGCCGCTCCGGGGTGACCAGAGCGGTGTGTGGGTCCAGCTCCACCGGTCGAAGCGGGCCATGGCCGTCGATCTGCGCACCGACGAGGGGCGTGACCTGGTGCGCCGACTGGCCGCCGAGGCCGACGTGTTCTCCCAGAACATGCGGCCCGGCGTCATCGACCGGCTGGGCCTCGGCTACGGGGACCTGTCCCGCCTCAACCCCGACCTCGTGTACCTGTCGGTGTCGGGCTACGGCCCGGATGGGCCCTATGCCGATCAGCCCGTCTACGACCCGGTCATCCAGGCCCTCTCCGGACTGGCCGAGGCCCAGCGCGGCGACTACGTGAAGTCGTTCGCCGTCGACAAGATCGCCGCCATGACCGCCGCCAACGGTGTGCTGTCGGCCCTGGTGGCCCGGTCCCGGGGCGTCGGCGGACAGCACGTGGAGGTCAACCTGCTCGACGCCGCCGTGTCGTGGTTGTGGATGGACGCCATGTGGAACCAGTCGATCGTGGGGGGCGAGCCGGTGCCGACCTACAGCGACTGGTACGCCCCCTACGACGCCCTCGACGGTCAGGTGGCGGCGGTGTGGGTGACCGAGAAGCAGTTCGCCGGCGCGGTGCGGGCCCTGGAGGCACCCCACCTGGAGGCCGACCCCCGGTTCGGGACCCGGGGTGACCGGGTCCGCCACGCCGACGAGATGCGGGACGCCTTCGCCGCCGAGATCGCCCGATGGCCCCGCGACGAGCTGATCGCCCGGTTCCGGGCCGAGGACGTGCCCTGCGGGCCCGTCCTGGACCGCATCGAGGTGCCGGACGACCCGCAGGTCGGCCACAACGGGACCGTCGTCGATCAGGCCCACCCCGCCGCCGGGCCGGTTCGCATCGTGCGGACCCCGGTGCGGCTGTCGGCAACGCCGCCGCCGACGTCCCGACCGTCGCCCGGGCACGGTGAGCACACCGACGAGATCCTGGCCGAGCTGGGTTGCAGCCAGGCCGAGATCACCCGGCTCCGGGCCGCCGGCATCGTCGCCTGAGCCGAACCTGTGGCCGGCCCGAGCCTGGTGCCCGGTGGGCCGGTCGGTCGTTGCCGGTGGCGTCGACGGTGATCGTCGGCTCGGCCCCCGGGAGGTTCGGACCTTCAGTCGTCGGGTTCGCCGATCACGACATCCCACCGGTCGAGGCAGTCCCGGCATCGGTAGGGGATGACGGTGCCGTCCTCGACCTCGCCGTCCTCGGGGTACCAGCCCAGGGGGAAGCAGCTCCCGCCACAGTCGACGCAGGTGATCTCGGGATCGGGCAGGGCCACGCACCGACGCTACCGGTCCCGCGGCGGGGCTCGACCGCCGCCCGAGTCGGACGCCGGTACGGTGGGCCCGATGCGGGTCATCGGAGGCAGCGCCCGGGGTCGACGGCTCGACGCCCCTCCCGGTCGGGGGACGCGCCCCATCACCGACCGGGCCAAGGAGGCCATCTTCAACATGCTGGTGAGCCTCGACGCCGTCGGGCCGGGACGGGCCGTGCTCGACCTGTTCGCCGGTAGCGGGTCGTTCGGGATCGAGAGCCTGAGTCGAGGCGTTGACCGGGCCGTGTTCGTCGAACGGGACCGGGGGGCGGCGTCGGTGCTGACGGCCAACCTCGAACGGCTCGACTTCGCCGACCAGGCCCGGGTCCTGGTCAAGCCGGTGGCCGCCGCCCTGGTCGATCCGGTGGTGCTCGATGGCACCTTCGACGTCGCCTTCTGCGATCCCCCCTACGCCGACGACCCGTGGGCCGAACTGCTGGCCGCCGTGCCCGCCCCGCTGCTGGTCGGCCACGCCGAGTTCGACATCGACCTGCCGGCCGACTGGGAGGAGATCCGTCGCCGCGCCTACGGGCGGTCCCGGATCGTCATCGCCCGTCGGCTCGACGGGGCGGCGTGCACCTCGGATGACGTGCACCTCGGATGAAGGGTCGAGCCGGGCGTGGCAAGCTCTCCCGCATGTACCGACACGTGCTCCCGGAGGCGCTCGCGGCCCAGGTCGCCCTGGTCGATCGGCTGTCGGTCGGTGACCTGGAGTCGGCATCCCACTGCGACGGCTGGCTGGTGGGCGATGTGCTTCAGCACTCGCTCGGCGTGACGTGGAAGTTCACCCGGTTCGCCCAGGGTGAGACCGACCGGCCCCGGACCCCGCCGGGCGACCTCGTCGGACCCGACCATCGGGCATCCATGCGGGCCGCGGCCGAGGCGGCCACGGCGGCCTGGGCCGGCCTCGCGGCCGAGGCCGGCCCCGACCGTCGCTGCCACCTGTCCTTCGGCGAGTTCTCGGCCGACGAGGCGGCCGGTATCAACCTGTTCGACGTCCTGGCCCACGGTTGGGACGTCGCCGGCCCCGCCGGCCACCACTTCGATGTCCCCGACGAACTGTGGGCATGTGGGCTTCGGGCGGCCCGACTGGTGGTGGGGTCGGCGCGCGACCAGGCCCACTACGGGCCGGAGCGGCCGACGGCGAACGAGGGCCCACGGGCGCGGTTCCTGGCCTTCCTCGGTCGGGTCGACGGACCGGAGGATCTGCCCCCGTCCCTCTGACCCCAGAGGGTGTTGGCCGCCCACGGCCCGTCGTCGGGGGTAGCGTGGTCGGAACAAGGTTCGGCACGGGCAGGTACGACAGGAATGAGCAGTGCGCTCTACCCGGGGTCCTTCGACCCCGTCCACAACGGGCACATCGCCGTGATCGCCATGGCGGCCACGGTGTTCGACGAAGTGATCGTCGGGGTGGGCCACAACCCGGCCAAGCCCTCCGGGTTCTTCACGGGGTCCGAACGCATGGCCCTGCTCGAGGCCTCGGTCGGGCATCTGGCCAACGTCCGGGTCACCGGGTTCAGCGGCCTGGTGACCTCGGCCGCCTCCGACCTCGGCGTCGACTGTCTGGTCAAGGGCCTGCGCAGCGCCACCGACCTCGACACCGAGATGTTGCAGGCCAACATGAACGCCGCCACCGGCGATGGGCTTCCCACCGTCTTTCTCCCCGGGCTGGGGGAGCACGCACTGATCTCGTCCCGCTACGTGCGGGAGATCGCCTCGGCCGGGGGTGACGTGAGCGGGGTGGTGCCGGAGTCGGTCCTGCGGGCCCTGGCCCAACGGGAGCGGCAGTGAACGGCCGTTCCGACGCCGGCGACCGCCGTCGCAACCGGGATCTCGACCCAGCGTTCGACGGGGACGGCGACCGAGACTTCGACAGGGACTTCGACAGGGAGTTCGACCGAGACTTCGACGGGGATTTCGACAACGAGGTCGACCGACGCTTCGGCGGGGCCGGCAACGCGGGTGACGACCGATTCGATCCCGAGTTCGACGACCGATTCGAAGACCGATTCGAAGACCGATTCGATGACGGGTTCGACCTGCCCAATCCCTACGCCGTGCCCGAGGTCGAGGCCCTGCTCGACGAGGCCATCGAGATG
Organism: Acidimicrobiales bacterium; assembly: GCA_965263455.1. Taxonomy (GTDB): domain Bacteria; phylum Actinomycetota; class Acidimicrobiia; order Acidimicrobiales; family SZUA-35; genus CADEDH01. The sequence continues at coordinate 1,137,389 of CBDHHN010000004.1, read as the reverse complement.
CTGGTCGAGGCCCGACCCCTTCCCATGTCGACGACGGTCAAGATCGCCCGCGACGACCTCCTGCACCTCCTGGAGCAGGCCCAGGAACAGTTGCCGGAGGAGGTCCGGGCCGCCCGCTGGCTGCTCAAGGAGCGGGAGGAGTTCATCGCCAAGGCCCGGGCCGAGCACCAGGCCCTCATCGATGAGGGGCGGGCCCAGGTGGGACGGATGGTCGAGCGGCAGCAGGTGGTCAAGGAGGCCGAGGCCCGCGCCCGCCAGATCCTGGCCGACGCCCGGGCCGAGGCCAACACCATGAAGCGCCAGGTCGAGGAGTACTGCGACCGCCGCCTGGCCCGGTTCGAAGCGGTCCTGATCCGCACCACCGAGACGGTCCAGCGGGGGCGGGAGCGGTTGGTCGGTGCCTCCGACGTGCCCGGGACCCCGCCCGCCGATTGGATCGACGACGACGAGTTGGACCTGCGAGCCCCGAGCGGAGGCAACGGCGAGAGCAGCGTGTCGGGATGAGCCGAACCCGGCGTCCCACCCTCGACGTGAACGTCACCGACCTGCGGCGACGCCTCGGCCAGCGGCGCGAGATCACCGTCGACCTGGTGATCGACGAGCAGGTGGTGGTCGGCAGCCGGACCCTGTCCGAACCGGTCACCGGCTCGCTCACCATCGAGTCGATCGAGCGGGGGGTGTCGGTCCTGGGGCCGGTCCGGTTCGCCTGGGCCGGCGAGTGTCGACGATGCCTGGAGCCGGTCAGCGGCCACCTCGACATCGTCATCGACGAGATCTTCCAGGTCGACGCCCCCGACGACTCCGAGCTCATCCCCTTCGACGGTGAGACGGTGCAGTTGGCGCCCGTCATCACCGACGCCGTGGCCCTGTCCCTGCCGCTGGCCCCGTTGTGCGCCGACGACTGCGCCGGGCCCGACCCGGACCGCTACCCGGCCCGGACCGCCGATGAGTACGAGGCCGACCAGGCCGCCGAGCGGGAGGAGACCCCCGACCCCCGGTGGGCCGCCCTCGACCAGCTCGACCTGAACTGATCAGTTGAGCCGGTTGTAGTCGCAGACGAGCCACCGGCCGTCGAAGCGGCGCATGGTGAACGACACGTTGCGGGGTACGCCGTCCAGGTCGACCGTCCCCGTCACCAGGGCCGGACGGTTGCTGCCGACCGACACCGAGGTGAGGTTGAAGTCGGTGATCTCGGTGCCGCGGGCCATGTCGGACTCGAACTCCTCGAACGGGATGTCGGCCCGGGTGGCGGGGCACAGCATGACGTAGGCGGCCGCCGGTTCGCCGTTGTCGAGGTGGGCCACGAACCGGTTGGCGGCGTCGACCGGCCCCCGGGCGGCGCTGACGGCCCACACCGTGCACCCGCCCACCGCCACCAGGAACACGAACGACAGCCCGAGCAGCCACGGCCAGAGCCGAGGTTGGGGGCGTCGGGGGCGGGCCGGGCGGGGCGGTTCGGCGCCCGGACGGGGCGGCGGGGCACTCGGGCCGGGCGCCACCGGTGGCGCCCCGGGCCGTCGGCGGCTGCCCCCGAGCCGTCGGCGTGGCTGGATCGGGCCCGGCGTCGGTCCGGCCCCGGCGGGGGCCGGTGACGAGGGGACGGCCGGGGCGGGATTCCCGGTGGTTCGGGGAGTGCCCCAGGGATGGGTTCCGCTGTCGGTCACAGGATCCGCCTTCCGCTTCGGGTCCAAGCCTAGTGGCGACCGCCGACGGCGTCGGGAACAGTTGGGGCCCGGCGGTTGAGGCCGGCGGCGAAGCCGGTAGCCTTTGATCTTCGTGCCGGAGCGGCGCGGCACGTGAGGTGCCCGCTTCCGGCCGACCGACCCCGGTGTTGCCCGGCCCTTCGTACGGCCACCGTCTCTCAGGATCTCATCATGGCTGTTCCCAAGAAGAAGAAGTCGAAGGCCAAGACCCGTAGCCGCCGGGCCTCGGCGTGGACCGTGTCCGCTCCGGCCCGCAGTGTCTGCGATCGGTGCGGGGCCACCAAGCTGCCCCACCGCGTGTGCGGCAGCTGCGGCTGGTACAACGGCCGCCAGGCCGTCGACGTCGGTTGACCTGAGCCCACGACCCGACCCGGGAACCGAGGACACGATGAGTGAGCGGTTGCCCGTGGCCGTCGATGCCATGGGGTCCGATGGTGGGCCGGCGGTCGTGGTCGAAGGGGCCCGACGGGCGGTCGAGACCCACGGGGTCGGTGTCGTCCTGGTCGGTGATCCGGCCCAACTGGGTGACACCGGTGGCCTGGAGGTGATCGAGGCCTCCGAGGTGATCGAGATGGGAGCCGAGCCCGCCGCCGCCGTGCGCTCCCGCAAGGACGCCTCGGTGGTCCGGGCGGCCGAGGCGGTGCGCGACGGCGTGGCCTCGGCCATGCTGTCGGCCGGTAACACCGGCGCCGCCATGGCCGCTTCCCTGCTGCGGATGGGCCGGATCAAGGGTCTGGCCCGACCCGCCATCGCCGTGCCCTTCCCGGTCCCCGGCTCGACGCCGACCACGCTCCTCGACTGTGGGGCGAACGCCGACGTCCAGCCCGAATGGCTGGTCCAGTTCGCCCTGATGGGCACCGTCTACAGCCGGGCCCGCTTCGGGCTGGACAAGCCCCGGGTCGGGATCTTGACCATCGGCGAGGAGGCGGGCAAGGGCAACAGCCTGGTCAAGTCGGCCTGCGAGTTGCTCGAGACCGGCGACTGGGCCGTGCGCTGCGGGGCCGACTACGTCGGCAACGTCGAGGGTCGGGATCTCATGATCGGGACGGCCGACGTGATCGTGACCGACGGCTTCACCGGCAACGTGGTGCTCAAGTCGCTCGAGGGCGGCTACGCCGTGTTCGAGGACTCGGTCCGCCGGGCCCTGGACACCACGCCGGGCGACGTCGTGGCCCGGTCCGACATCGACCGGCTCACCACCGGGGTCCTCGATCCGCTGTTCGAGGGCTTCGACCCGATGCGCACGGGCGCCGCCCTGCTGCTCGGGGTCCGCGGCGTCAGCCTCATCTCCCACGGATCGTCCAGTGCGATGGCCATCGCTCACGCCATCGTGACAGCGGATTCGCTTGTGGATATCGATATCGTCGGCCGCCTTCGGGCGACGGTGACCGCTGACTCCTGACCGGGCCGGTCGCCCGATCCGGGTTTGTCCACAACCCTGACCGACCGACCCCACACAACCCCTACTTCGCGCCGGACTTGAGCTAGGCTGCAGGGCCCCGAGACCCGCAGGTCACGCCTGCGGCGGGCGCTGCCAGCCGACCGATTGGCCGGGCGCGGGAAAGAGGATCACTGACGATGCCGGCCGAGACGCACATGGAGCAATCCCCGATGGAACGCAATGACGTGGTGAGCCTCATCCGCGATCGTCTGGCCGACATCCTGGAGATCGAGCCCGAGCAGATCAACGAGGGAGACTCGTTCGCCGACGACCTGGACGCCGATTCGCTCGCGCTGATCGAGCTGGTCGAGGCGCTCGAGGAGGAGTTGGCGGAGCGCACGGTCGGCTTCCGCATCGAGGACGAGGACCTTCAGGATCTGAAGACCGTCCGCGATGCCGTCGACTATGTGCACGGCAGGGTTGGGGCGTAGCGCTGATCGATGAGGGGTTGCGGGAGGCGTTCTGTCTACGCCTGGGCCATGAGTTCGGGGACCCGGGTCTGTTGACCCTTGCCCTGACCCACCGCAGCTTCGTCGCCGAGAACCCCAGCAACCTGCCGAACGAACGCCTCGAGTTCCTCGGTGACTCCGTGCTCGGCCTCGTCGTCACCGATCACATCTACCACGCCTACGGCGAACTGCCCGAGGGCCAGCTGGCCAAGCTGCGGGCCTCGGTGGTCAACACGGCGACCCTGGCCGAACTGGGCCGTCTGCTCGAGGTCGGCCCGCTGCTCCGGTTGGGCAAGGGCGAAGACCAGTCCGGCGGCCGGGACAAGGAATCGATCCTGGCCGACGTGGTCGAGGCCGTCTTCGGCGCGGTCTACGTCGACGGGGGTTGGGTCCGGGCCAAGGACGTCATCCTCGATCACACCGGACCCGCCATCGTCGAGGCGGCGGAGCAGCCCGGCCGCAAGGACTACAAGACCCAGCTCCAGGAGCTCACGGCGCGCCTCTCCCTTGGCACGCCGGTGTACCAGATCGACGGCTCGGGTCCCGACCACGACCGACGGTTCACGGCCGTGACCATCATCGACGGGGTGCCCCGCGGTCATGGGGCCGGGACGTCGAAGAAGCGGGCGGAGCAGGTGGCCGCCCGCTCGGCCTACACCGCGGTACTGACTTCGGTCGTCAACGAAGCCGACAACGACAGTGAGGGGCCCGATGGAGAAACTTGAGCTTCCGGAGATTGAAACCCTCCGGCGCGATCTGGAGCGGGAGGTCGTCGGTCGGAAGGTGAAGTCGACCGAGGTCCTCGCCCTCAAGTCGATGCCCCGGCACAAGACCAAGAAGAGCTTCGAGCAGGACCTGGACGGGGCCAAGGCCACCGCCGTCGCCCGTCGGGGCCTGACTCTCGTCCTGACCCTCGACAACGACAAGACCCTGGTCCTCGACCTGGGTGAGTACGGTCGGATGCAGCGGGTGGCGTCCAAGGTCGAGCGCCATCCGGACACGGTGGCCGTGATCACCTTCACCCAGGGCGGGGATCTGCGCCTGCTCGACGACGAGGGATCGAGTGCCTTCGCCATCGTCGCCACCGAGGACGAGCTGCCCGAACTGCTGGCCGAGACGGGCGAGACCGGCCTCGACCTCCACGATCAGCCGGTGTCGTGGGTCCAGTTCGGCCAGATGATCATGACCCACCGGACGCCGCTCAAGCTGCTGCTGACCGATCCCACGGTCTTCGTCGGCATCGGTGACATCTACTCCAACGAGATCCTGTTCGATGCCGGGCTTCGCCACGACCGTCTCTCCAACGAGCTGTCGACCCAGGAGATCCGGCGCCTGTATCGGTCGGTGGTCGGCACGATCCACGACGCCATCAAGTACGGGGGCACGTCGTTGGAAACCCGACCCTTCGCCGATCTCAACGGCAAGGTGGGGGAGTACGGCGAGCACCTGGCCGTGTACGGCCGGGCCGGCGAGCTGAGCCCCCGGTCCCGGGTGCCGATCCAGAAGACCAGTTTCAAGCACCAGGCCGTCTTCTTCTGCAACACACAGGTCTGAGACCGGTTACCCTTATGGGTTAGCTTGCCCACCGAGCACGGGGGTGGGAGGCCGACCATGGCGGGGCCGAGGTGAGCAAAGGGTTGGGGTGGCTGGCGATCGGGTTCGCCGTGTTCCTGATCCTGGCCTTTCCGACCGAGGCTGCGCCCCTGTTCCGTGGGTTCTTCGGCGCGGTCTGGGTCGGCTTCCAGCAGTTCGTGCTCTTCCTCGACGCCGCCGTGCCCGAACCGCCGCCCCCCACGGTCACGGTGCCGGCCCCCGAGGCGCCGCCCACCACCGACGCGTTCGTCCCCGGCGGGTCCGGCGGCTGACGGCGGCGGTCGGGAACGGAACCGAGGGCCCCCGTCGGGCCGACGGGGGCCGGTAGCCTCCTGGGGAGTGTTTCTCAAGGGTCTGACCATCAAGGGCTTCAAGTCGTTCGCCGACACGGCCCACCTCGAGCTCGAACCCGGCATCACGGTTGTCGTGGGCCCCAACGGTTCGGGCAAGTCCAACGTGGTGGACGCCATGGCCTGGGTCCTCGGAGCCCAGGCCCCATCGGCGGTGCGGTCCCAGAAGATGGACGATGTCATCTTCGCCGGGACGTCGGCCAAGAAGCCCCTGGGTCGGGCCGAGGTGTCGCTCACCATCGACAACCACGACGGCGTCCTGCCCATCGACTTCACCGAGGTCACCGTCACCCGGACCCTGTTTCGCTCCGGCGACTCCGACTACGCCATCAACGGCGTCTCGTGCCGCCTGCTCGACATCCAGGAGCTGCTGTCGGACTCCGGGGTCGGACGCCAGCAGCACATCATCGTGTCCCAGGGCCGCATCGACGACGTCCTCAACGCCAAGCCCGAGGACCGGCGCTCGATCATCGAGGAGGCGGCCGGCGTCCTCAAGTACCGCAAGCGCAAGGAACGGGCCGAACGTCGCCTGGCGGCCACCGAGGAGAACCTGCACCGCCTCCAGGACCTGCTGCGCGAGGTCCGGCGTCAGGTCCGACCCCTGGAGAAGCAGGCCGAGGCCGCTCGCCGCCACGGCGTGTTGGTGGCCGAGCTGTCGGCCCTGCGCCTGTTCCTGGCCGGGCGGGAGCTCCGGTCGCTGACGGCGAGGGCGGAGCAGGCTCAGCGCCAGCGGCAACAGACCCACGAGCGGGAGGACCAGGTCAACGGCGAGCTGGCCCGGCTCGACGCCGTCATCCTGGAGCGGGAGTCGGAACTGTCGGCCCTCGGGGCGTCCGATGTGGCCGACGTGGCGGCCCGGGCCCGGAGCCTGGCCGAGCGGATCCGGGGCCAGCAGAACGTGGTGGCCGAACGCCGCCTCCGGATCGAGACCGAGCTGGAGGCCGCCCTCGACGACGGCCTGGTGGCCAACCTGGAGGGCGAGGCGGCCAAGGTGGCCGGGGAACTCCAGGCCACCGAACGGGAGGCCCGATCGTTGGCCCCCGAGTTCGCCCGCCTGGCCGACACCGAGGAGCGGTTGAGCACCGAGCAGCTCACCTTCGACACCGAGTGGGGCGACGAACTGGCCCCCAAGCCGACCCGGGCCCCCGAGATGCGAGCCCAGATCGAAGGGTTGGAGCAGGCCGGAGCCCGAAGCCGGACCGAGTTGCAGCGGATCGAGACGGAGCTGAACCAGGTCGAGGCCCGACGGACCCGGCTCGGAGCCGAGCGGGCCGAGGCCGAGAGCACGATCGAGCGGCTAACCGCCTCCGAGCCGGAGTTGGCGGCAGGCGCCGAAGGGGCGGCCGCCGCCCTGGAGCAGGCCGAGACCCTGGCGGCCGAGCGGTCGGAGCGCCGCCGGGAGGCGGAGGCCGAGGCCAACCGGTGGGAGGCCCGGGCCGATGCCCTCCGTCAGGCCCTCGACGACGCCCGGTCCCGGGCCGGGGCCAGCGCCCTCGACGGCACCGACGGCGTGATCGGCGTCCTGCTCGACCTGGTCGACATCGATGAGGGGTGGGAGCCGGCGGTCGAGGCGGCGGCCGGCGAGGCCCTGCAAGCCGTGGTCGTCGCCTCGCCGACGGCGGCCACAGCCGCCCTGGCCGCCCTGGAGGACAAGGATCTGGCCGGCGCCGTTCTGGCGCTCGGGCGGCCCCGACGGGCCGCCGACGGTGAGCCCGCCTGGCCCGCCCCGGCCTCGGTCGGGACACCGGACCACGGCGGGACCGGTCCGGAGGGCGGGAGCCCGCTTCGGCGTCGGGTCCGAGCACTGCGGGACGACGTCGACCCGCTACTCGACCTGCTGTTCGGGACCGCGGTGGCCGTCGACGGGGGCTGGCGTCAGGCTCTCGACGCCGCCCTCGACCACCCCCACCTGGTGGTGGTGACCCGCCACGGCGACCGGTTCGGGCCCAGCGGTTGGCGGATCGGCCTGGCCGGGACCGGGGCCACCGGCGCCGCCCTGGAGGAGGCCGAGGGCAAGGCCACGTTCGCCCGGGCCGAGGCCCGGGAGGCGGCCGAGAACCATCGGACCACGGGCGCCGAGGTGGGCGCGGCCCGCAAGGCCCAGCAGGAGGCCCGGGAGGCGCTGGCCACTGCCCGCAACCAGCTGGCTCAGCACCGCCAGAATCGGGATCGGTTGGCCGGCCAGCTGACCCAGGCGGTGGAGGACGCCGAACGGCTGACCCAGCGTCGCCAGGAGGTCGACCACCAGCGTCAGGCCGATCACGCCCAGGCCGAGTTCCTCCGCCTCCAGCTGCCGGCGGTCGAGAACGAGGAGGCCGAGTACCTGAATCGGGTGGAGGCGCTGACCAACTCCCGGACCACCCTGGAGGAGCGGGCCCGTTCGGTGGCCCAGATCCGCAAGGAGCTGGAGGTCAGGGCCGCCGCCATCGAGCAACGCCGCGAGCTGCTGGTCAACCGACGGGATGAGGTCGAGCGTCGTTTGGAGCGGCTGGTCGAGGAGCGGGAACGGGCTCGGGTCCGCCGCGAGGCCCTGGAGGGCACCCTGGCCTCGATCGACGGCCTGCGGGACACCCTGGTGGCCAAGAGCGGCCAGCTGGCGGGGTGGATCGAGCGGGTCGACGCGGCCCAGCACGTGCAGTCGGAGGCCGCCCGCCGGGTGTCGGGGGAGCTGACCACCCAACGCAACCGGCGCCAGGAGGCCGAGCGCGAGCTGGTCGAGGTCCGCGAACGTCGCAACCGGATCGAGGTCGATGAGACCGAGAACCGGGTCAAGCTGGAGGCGTTGACCGAGGCCCTGCGTCGGGAGCTGGACGCCGAGCCGGACGTGGCCATGGCGGCCGAACTGCCGCCGTCGGAGAGTGAGGACACTCCGGAGAAGCGGGTCCGGGACCTGGAGCGGGAGCTGAAGGCCCTCGGCCCCATCAACCCGCTCGCGCTGGAGGAGTTCGAGGCGTTGAAGGAGCGGCACGAGTTCCTCGACGGTCAGCTCGACGACGTCAAGACCGCCCGCCGGGAGCTCAACACCCTCATCCGCTCCATCGACACCGAGATCGTGACGGTCTTCTCGGCCGCCTACGCCGATGTCTCGAGCAACTTCATCGACCTGTTCCAGACGCTGTTCCCCGGGGGTTCGGGTGGGGTCAAGCTGACCAACGCCGACGACATCCTCAACTGTGGGATCGAGATCGAGGCCAAGCCCTCGGGCAAGAACGTCAAGAAGCTGTCGCTGCTCTCGGGTGGGGAGCGGTCGTTGGTGGCCCTGGCCTTCCTGTTCGCCGTGTTCCGCAGCCGCCCGTCGCCGTTCTACGTCATGGACGAGGTCGAGGCCGCCCTCGACGACGTCAACCTGAGCCGGTTCCTGTCGCTCATCGAGCAGTTCCGGGGCGAGGCCCAGCTCATCATCGTCAGCCACCAGAAGCGGACGATGGAGGCGGCCGACGTGCTCTACGGGGTGTCGATGAAGCCCGGTGGGTCGTCCAAGGTGGTGAGCGAGAAGGTCGAGGGCCGTCGCTCCAGCGAGCCGGTGTTGGACCTCACCGACCGCGCCGACGACGCCCCGGTCGATCCCGCCGCCGAGGCCAAGGCCGGCTAGGCCCGGCCCGGCCGGCCGGTCCGGTCCGGCCCGGCCCGACCGGCTGGTCCGGCGCAGCGAACCCACTAGGTTGCGGGCGATGGACCACGAGCTCTACCGGCACCTGGGACTCGACCGGAACTTCACCGACACCCGGGGTGACGAGGCCGTCAACGGTCGACGCAACGCCGAGATCGCCGACGCCCTCTCGACCCCGGGCGATCGGGCCTACCGGCTCGGCCCGGAGGCGACAGCCGAGCCGATCGGTCCGCCCTCGACCATCGACCACCACCCCGATTGGCGGTCGTCGATCCACTATCCGGCCACCACCCGCGACCTGTGGATCGTGGCGCCGCCCGACCTCGCTCCCGGCGATGAGCCGACGCTGTTGGTGTGCAACGACGGGGGCCAATACCTCCGACCCGACGGCGCGGTCCGAGCCGGATCCGTCCTCGACCACCTCCATCACACCGGGGCCACCGGCCCCATCGTCGGCGTGTTCCTCAACCCCGGCCGGCCGTTGGAGGTCCCGGCCCCACCCTCCTCCTGGGACATGAACCGTGACCCTCGGGCCATCCGGCAGCGGAGCGTGGAGTACGACTCGCTGACCCCCACCTTCGCCCGGTTCCTGGTCGACGAGGTGGTGCCGTTCGTCGAGGACCGTGTGGGGGTGGCGGTCACGGCCGAGCCCGGGCGGCGGATCGTGGCCGGGATCTCGAGCGGCGGGATCTGCGCCTGGACCGCGGCCTGGCACCGACCCGACGCCTTCGGTCGGGTCCTGAGCCACTGCGGCTCCTATGTGAACATCCGCGGCGGCCACTCGTGGCCCTACCTGATCCGCTCGACCGGGCGGAAGCCGATCCGGGTGTTCCTCCAGAGCGGGGAGGCCGACGCCGACATCATCTACGGCAACTGGCCCCTGGCCAACCGCCAGATGGCGGCGGCCCTCGACTTCGCCGGGTACGAGTTGCGCTTCGAGTTCGGCACCGGAGGCCACAACCTCCGCCACGGCGGGTCGCTGTTCGCCGAATCGCTCCGTTGGCTCCTGGCCTGACCGCCGCCCACCGGGCACAGTGGTGGGGTGCGGGTGATCGAGTTGTCGGACCACGTCCGGGCCCGGCGGGACCGGGCCCGGGAGCGCTTCCTGGAGGTGCGCTTCCGTCATGACCTGGCGACCACCGACGCTCGTCAGGCCCTGCTGAAGCGTCGCCTGACCCGTCGCGCCCGGCCGTTCTGGGATCGGTTGACCGTGCCCGAGACGCCGGACGAGCGGCGGCTCCGGCGTCGGGCCAAGCGCGCCCGCCGCCAGGCCGAGAGCCTGGCCGGGCAGGCCGCGGAGCTGGCCGGCGACGCCGACCGGTGGGAGGCGGGTCTGGAGGGGGTGGAGGCCATGGTGTCGGCCCTGGCCGTGCTCCCCGACAGCTACCGGTCGATCCGAGGCTTCCGGAACGACCGGGGCGAAGTCGACGTCGTCCTGGTCGGTCCCACCGGGGTGTGGGCGCTGGTGGTGAAGAACCGGCGTATCCGGTTGTGCGCCGACGGTGAGCGTTGGTGGTTCGAGCGGCTCGACCCCAGGGGCAACGGGATCGGGGTCGAGTGGGCGGTCGACACCACCGGGCGGACCTGGGGGCGTCGGGCGGCCGACGTGGGCCATGAGCTGGAGCGGTGGCTCTCCCGCCACGGGGTCGGGGTCCCGGTCTCGGCCGCCGTGGTCGTGGTGCACCCCGGCGCCGGAATCGCTCTGTCCCGGGGCTCGCTGGTCGACCTGGTCAGCGCCGACCCGCGGGCCGTCGTCACCGCCGTGCGCGACGCCCCCACGGTGGCCGGGCCGAGCGAGGTCGAACGGATCCTCGATCTGGTGGCGGCCCAGCACCGCTCGCCGTCGATCGACGACAACCCGGTCGAGGACGCCGACGAGGCCCGAAGGGCGGCCGCCGGGGCCGACGGTCCGGCGGCGTCCGCCTCCCCGTCGGGCGATGGGACCGCCGACACCGTCCCGGGCCCCGTCGGTCCTGGCTCGGTCCCGGGCGGCTCAGGGTAGGCGGCTGAACCAGGCCAGGCTGGAGGCCGCCGTCAGGCCCAGGAGCACGAGGGCGGCCCCCACGAACCAGTCGGTGATCTCGCGATCGACGGTCTCGAACCCGATGGCCGAGCCGATGTCGTCGTACACGGCGTCGAGCTCGGCCAGGCTGGCGGCGGTGAAGAACGTCCCCCCGGTCTGGTCGGCGATGGCCCGGAGGTTGTCGTCCCCCACCGGGACCTCGACCGGGTCGCTCTCGATCTGGGCGGTCGAGGGGTCGTCGTAGAAGATGATCCCGTTGGGGGTGCCGAAGGCGATGGTCGACACCGGCACCTCCTGTTCGATGGCGGCCGCCACCGCCACCGCGTCATCGCGACCGACCGTCGTCTCACCGTCCGACAACAACACGATCCGGGCCGGGGGAGGGGTGCCCGAGGCGTCGGCCGGGGCGTTGGCCAAGGCCTCCAGCGAGGTGAAGATGGCCTCGCCGATGGCGGTCGACTCGGCCAATGACAGGTTCTCGATGGCGGTGATGACCGGGGTCCGGTCCTGGGTCGGGGTCACCAGCACCGACGAGGTGCCGGCGAACGAGACCAGGCCCACGTTCAGGGTCGGGGGCAGTTCCTCGATGAAGCGCACCGCCGCCTCCTGGGCCGCCTCCAGCCGTGACGGATCGACGTCGTCGGCCTGCATCGACAGGGACACGTCGATGGCGACGACCACGGTGGCCCGCTCCCGGGGCACCTCGACCTTGCGGGCCGGTTGGGCGAAGGCCACGACCAGCGTCGTCAGGGAGAGCAGGAAGGCGGCGGCGGGCAGGTGCCGACGAAAGCCGGGCCCCTCGGGGGCCACGACGTCCAGGAGGTCGCCGGCGGCGAACCGGAGGGCGTAGCCCCGCCGCCGCCGCTGCAGCACCAGGTAGGCGACGGCCACCACCGCCACCGCGATCAGGAACCACAGCCGCCACGGGGTGAGGACCGTCATCGGACCACGGCCTCACGGCGGGCCGGGCGGCCGGACCGGCCGGCCACGTAACGGACCAGGTCACCGAGCCAGTCCCGGTCGGTCGACAGCTCGACGTGGTCGGCCCGGGCGGCCCGGATCTCGGTCACCAGCCGGTCCTGGCGCTCGGCCGCGGCCCGGGCGAACCGTTCCCGGACCCGGCGCTTGTTGGTGGCCACCTCGCGGACGGCGCCGGTGGCCGGATCTCGGAGGCTGACCAGGCCGACGTCGGGCAGTTCCCGGTCCCGGGGGTCGGTGATCTGGATCACCAGGAGCTCGTGTCGGCGTCCCACCACCCGCAGCGACCGTTCCCACCCCGGGGCCACCAGGAAGTCGGAGATGACCACGACCAGGCCCCGCCGCCCGGACACCGCCGCCACCCGGTCCAGGGCCGCACCGAGGTCGGTGGCCCCCTCCCCGTCCGCCGGACGGTGGTCGGCGATGTCGTGGAGTATGCGCAGGAAGTGGCGGCGTGAGCCCCGGGGCGGGACCAGGGTCGGCCCGCCGGGCCCGGCGAAGGCGGCCCCGATCCGGTTGCCGTCGCGGTTGGTCAGGAAGCCGACGGCGGCCGCCGCCGCCAGGACAAGCTCCTCCTTGGTCGAGCGGGCGGTGCCGAAGGCCAGGCGGGCCGAACGGTCGACCACGAGCCAGGTCTGCAGTTCCCGCTCGGCGATCGTCTCCCGGATGTGGGCCTCCTGGAGCCTGGCCGTCACGTTCCAATCGATACGGCGGACGTCGTCGCCGGGGGCGTAGCGGCGGGTCTCGCCCAGCTCGGAGCCGTGACCGGGAACCAGACCCCGGTGATCTCCGTGCAACAGACCGTCCAGTCGCCTCGTCACCTCCAGCTCCAACCGTCGCAGGACGTCCCGGGTCGAGGCCGGTACGCCGAGCAGGGGGTCGGTGGTGCCCGTCATCGGGGGCTCAGCGTCCGGTCGGTGGTCGCGACCCGTCGCCGTCCTCGACCGGGAGTTCCGTGGTCCGGTCGACGTCGCCGGCGAGCGGGTTGCGGGCCGGGAGGCGGGAGGTCCGGGCGGCGTCCGGGGGCAGGGCCGACGGTGCGCCGCCCGGGTGGGCGGCAAGGCCGGGCCGCGGCGCCCCCACGGGGGCCGGTGCCGGTATCGGCGCCGGGGCCGGCGAACCGGGCGACGGGCCCGGGCCCGGCGATCCGGGGCCAGGAGCGGTCGAGCCGAGGGGCGACCCGAGGGCCTCGACCTTGCGCTCCAGTTCGATGGGGGAGATGGCGGCGGCGGCCACCACCCCCAGCACCCGATGGAGGATGCTGTCGGCGGTCAGCCCCTGGGCCAGGGCCTCATAGCTGAGCATGAGCCGATGGCGGAGCACGTCGCGGGCCACGTCGAACACGTCCTGGGGCACCACGTAGGTCCGACCCCGCAGCAGGGCCAGGGCCCGCCCGGCGGCGATGAGGCCGAGGCTGGCCCGGGGGCTGACCCCGAACTCGATCAGGGGCTCCAGTTCGGGCAGGCCCCGCTGGCCCGGTTCCCGGGTGGCCATCACCAGATCCACGGCGTATTGGGCGATGGCGGTGTCGACGTAGACCCGGTCGGCCAGCCCCTGCAGTTCGGTCAACCGCTCCAGGGACATCACCTGGCTCGCCTCGGGCGGCTGGACGCCCATTCGGCGGATGATCTCCATCTCCTCCTCGGGGGACGGGTACCCGACGAGAACCTTCATCAGGAACCGGTCGCGCTGGGCCTCGGGCAGGGTGTACACCCCCTCCGACTCCACCGGGTTCTGGGTGGCGAGCACCAGGAACGGGTCGGGCAGGGGGCGGGTCGTGCCCCCGATCGAGACCTGGCGCTCGGCCATGACCTCCAGCAGCGCCGACTGGACCTTGGCCGGGGCCCGGTTGATCTCGTCGGTCAGCACCAGATTGGCGAAGACAGGGCCCCATTCGATGTCGAACCGCTCGTCCGAGGCCCGCCAGATCCTGGTCCCGATCAGGTCCGATGGCAGCAGGTCCGGGGTGAACTGGAGGCGGACGAACGAGCCGCCGATGCTGCGGGCCAGGGTCGACACCGCCAGGGTCTTGGCCAGGCCGGGCAGTCCCTCGAGCAGCACGTGGCCCCGGGCCAGGAGGGCCACCAGAAGCCGCTCGACCATGTGGTCCTGGCCCACGATCACCCGCTTGATCTCGAACAGGACGTGCTCGAGGGAGGCTGCGGCCTCGTTGTTACCGGTCATGGTCCTCCATCACAGCATGGGTCCACGGCGGGGAGCCGGACGCCCCCAGTCAACCGGCATTGGGCGAAAGTCCGACGAAAAGCCGCATCGGGACCCCGGACCGCCACCCTGGGACGGTGTCCGTTCCCCCGCTGACGGCCGTGCTGGTGCATGACGCCTGGCACGACGGGCGGTGCTGGAACTCGGTGGCCAATCAGCTCCAACGGTGGGGGATGGCGGTCGTGGCCCCCACCCTGCCCAGCACCGACCCCGGCCCCGACCTGCCCGGCTTCGCCGCCGACGTCGGCGCCGTGGTCGATGCCCTCGACGCGCTGCGGGGCCCGGTCGTGCTGTGCGGTCACGGCTACGGGGGCATGGTGATCAGCGAGGCCGGCCACCATCCGCGGGTGACCCGGTTGGTCTACCTGGCCGCCGCCTGCCCCCGGCCGGGGGAGGCCGCCCTCGACCATTGCCCGAGGCTGCGGACCGTGATCCGACCCACCGGCGACGGACGGACCACGCTGGCCCCCCGTCCCGCCCTGAAGCGCTTCTACGGTGATCTCAACCCGCGGTGGGCCCAGACCTGGGCGGCCCGGCTCCGGCCCTCCACGGCCCGGATCCTGGAAGCCCGGGTGGCGGAACCGGCGTGGCTGACCACGCCCACCACCTATGTCCGCTGCGAGGGGGACCGGATCCTCACCTCCCGTCGCAGCCGGGCGGTGGCGGCCCAGGTGATGATCCACCAGCTGGGTCGGGGCTCGGCCGACGGCTACAACGTCCGTCTGCAGTGCGGCCACAGCCCGTTCTACGCCGACCCGGCCGCCGTGGCCGAGATCGTGGCCCACGCCAGGGTCGTCAACGGGTACCCCAAGCGTTGAGGGCCGGCGCGGTGGCGCCGGGGTCGTTCAGCGGGGGAGTAGGAGGGGGAAGCGGGAGCCGCCGATGGGGTCGCCGTTCGACAGTTCGTCGGTGAACAACGGGGTCGACATGCCCTCGGCCTCCAGGTACACGGCGTCGTCGCCGGTGTAACGGACGGCGTAGCCCCGACGGCGCCGATCCGGGTGGCGGTTGGCCGGGGCGCCGTGGACGCACATGGCGTGGAAGGCCAGGACATCACCCCGATCCATGTCCCACGACAGGATCCGGTGGCGGTCCCGCTCGGCCTCGACGTCGATCATGGGCTCGTAGTCGGGGTTCCGGGAGTAGCCGTGGCTGGTTCGACCGAAGGTCTCGGGCTGGAACCATCGATCCCAGCGGTGGGAGCCGGCCACGAACTCGAGCCCACCGCTCAGTCGGTCGACGGGGTCCACGGCGACCCAGAACGACACCACCTGACGGCCCCGCACCGGCCAGTAGGGCTGGTCGTTGTGCCAGCGGGTCGGGGAGTCGGTGGCGGCCTCCTTGACGAACAACTGGTCGTAGAACAGGTTGACCCGCCGCGAGTCGAGGAGCAGGGCGGCCAGATGGGGCAGCGGCGACTCCATGCAGTAGCGCCGCAGGGGCTCGTGGGTCTCCCACAGGCGAAGGTTGCCGTGGAACCGCTTGCCCCCACCGACGTCGTACCCGTGGTAGAAGGGGCCGGGGTCGGCCAGGTCGGCTTCGATCCCGGCGTCGAGCAGGGCCAGGAACCGGTCGTCGACGGCCCCCCGGAGGCACACGACGCCCTCCCGGTCGAAGTCGGCCACCACGTCGTCGGTGGCCAGGCGCCGGGCCGTCTCCGCCGCCTGGCGGTGCCCGTCGTCGGAGTTCGTGGTCATGGTGCCCTCCCTCGGTCCGGTGCGAAACGCCGAGGTCCCCAGCCTCCCAACTAGGTTCGGGCCATGCGAATTCTCGTGGTCGACGACGAGGTGGATCTGGCCGACGCCATCGCCGCCTTCCTGCGCCGGGAGGGCTACGCCGTCGACGTGGCCAACGATGGTCACGGTGCCCTGGACCGATTGGCCCTCAATCCCTACGACCTCGTCACCCTCGACCTGAACCTGCCCGACATGGACGGCCGGGAGATCTGCCGGGTGGTCCGCAGCGACGGCCGCTTCGATCCGAGCACCCGGATCCTGATGCTGACGGGGCGCGACGCCGTCGACGACCGGGTGGCCGGGCTCGACGACGGCGCCGACGACTACCTCGTCAAGCCCTTTGCTTTACGGGAGCTTTCGGCCCGGGTTCGTACCTTGCTCCGTAGAGAGACCACGGGCGCCGACGCCGTGCTCACCGTCGGCGACCTCGAACTCGACACCGCCCGTCAATCCGTGACCTGGGGTGCCACGCCGATCGAGCTGACCACCAAGGAGTTCGCCCTCTTGCGCTACTTCATGAGCCACCCGGGCGAGGTGCTGAGCCAGGAGCGCCTCCTGGAGCACGTCTGGGACGAGATGGTCGATCCCTTCACCAACACCGCCCGGGTCACGGTCGGCACCCTGCGGCGCAAGCTCCAGGCCGTGTCGGGCGAAGCCCACATCGAGACCGTGATCGGCTCCGGCTACCGGCTGATCGACCCGGCGACGGGCCCGGCCTGATGCCCCGATGGGCCCAGTCCATCAGGTTCCGCCTGTCGCTGGCCTACGCCCTGGCCGTGTTCGCCGCCGGCAGCGTGCTGGTGGCGGCCCTGTACGTGTGGCAGGTCCGTCAGCTCAACGAGCCGATCCTGGTCTACAGCGAGCCCGCCATCGTCCGCCTGGCCAACGGGGTTCTGGTCGACGGTCGCTTCTTCTCCCGCGACGAACTGGCCATGGCCTTCCTCGAACGGTTCGAGCGCGAGGCCTACCGGGAGGCGCTCGAGGCCCAGCGGAAGGCCTCGTTGGCCGCCCTCGGCATCCTGGCGGTGGTGGCCTTCGGCAGCGGCTGGTTCCTGTCGGGGTGGACGCTGCGCCCCATGCGCCGCATGACGACGGTGGCCCGCGACATCACCGGCAATGAGTTGTCGCGCCGCATCGAACTGCAGGGGCCCCAGGACGAGCTGAAGGATCTGGCCGACACCTTCGACGAGATGCTGGACCGGCTCCAGGCCTCGTTCGAGGACCAGCGACGCTTCGTGCAGGACGCCTCCCACGAGCTCCGCAACCCGCTGGCGGTAGCCCGAACCAACCTGGAACTCGTGCTCGAGGACCCGGGGGCCGGCTCTGGCGACCTGCGACAGGCGGCCCGCATCGCCCACGAGTCGGCGGGGCGCATGAGCGGGATCGTCGACCAACTGGTCGACCAGGCCCGGACCGGGGTGCCGACCGGGGTCGTGGCCGATGTCGACCTCGGCGCCCTGGTGCGGGGCATCGCCGCCGACCAGCGGGCCCCGGCTGCGGCCCGGGACCTGACGATCGCGGTGGAGGCGCCGGCCGATCCGATCGTGGTCCACGGTGACGGCCCGGCCCTGCGGCGGGCCGTGGTCAACCTGGTGGTCAACGCCGTCCGACTGGCCCCTCGGGGCACGACGGTGTCGATCACGGCCGAGCGCGACGCCGACATGGCCCTGGTCCGGGTGGTCGACGAGGGCCCCGGCATCCCACCCGCCGACCTCGACCACATCTTCGAACGCTTCTGGCGTGGTGCCGATTCGGGCAAGGGCCTCGGCCTCGGCCTCAGCATCGTCCGCCAGATCGCCGAGCGGCACGGGGGTCGGGTCGACGTGGTGTCCGAGCCCGGCGTCGGCTCGGCCTTCACCGTCCGTCTGCCGCGCCCGATGCGGCGCGCCTGACCGGCGGGGGCCACCATGGAGGACACCCGGCCCGGGCCGTCCGGCCCTCTCGGCCGTAGGCTGTGGTCCCGATCGGAGCAGTGATGGACACCCGGCCCGGCGACAACCTCGAACCTTCCGTCTCCCCCGTGACCGCGGCGTCGGCTCCGACCGCACCGCCGTCCCCTCCGGCCGCGCCGTTCGAGCCGCCGTCCCCTGGCGCGGGCCCCGCCGGTGCCCGGTCGGGTCCTCCCGTCGCCTCGTCGACCGGGGCCGGGAGCGAGGCCGGGGCCGGGCCGCTGGATCTCGGGTCGCTGCCGCCGCCGGTTCTCCCGTCCGAGCCGGTCCCGAGCGGCCCCCCGGCCCTGACCCGGATCCCCTCGTCGGTCGAGGCGGCGCCTCCCGTCGTGGTGCCGGGCGAACCCAGGGTCATCGGCGCCCCACCACCGGCGGCGCCGCCGGTGGTGGTCGACAACCCCGAGCCCGACCCCGAGCCTCTGATCGTGACCCAGCCCGGTTGGGGTTGGCGGGCCCTGGCCTCGTTCATGGCCGGTGGGGCCCTGGTCGCCGCCGGGTTCGTGGTCGGCAGCCGTTCGGCCGAGTTGGAGGCGGTGGAGACCGCCCCCACCACGACGGCTCCCCTCAACACCGTTCCCTCCTCCACCGCCCCGGCCCCGTCGGCGGCGTCGGGGGCCGAGGACCGGGACCCGGCCGTGGTCGTGGCCGAGCAGTTGGGCCCGTCGGTGGTGCAGATCGAGATCGGCGACGGGGTCGGTTCGGGGGTCATCTACCGGGACGGTCTGATCCTGACCAACGAGCACGTGGTCCGGGGCGCCACCCAGGTCGCCGTGATCCTGCGGGACGGGCGGATCCTGAACGGTGAGGTGGTCGGGGTCGAGCCCGACGTCGACGTCGCCGTCATCACCGTGGGCGAGGGGCTGGGCCTGCCGGTCGCCCCCCTGGCCCTGGACGAGACCCCGGCCGTGGGCTCGACCGCCATCGCCATCGGGTCGCCGTTCCGGCTCCAGCAGACCGTGACCGAGGGGATCGTGTCGGCCGTCAACCGCCCGATCCCGGCCGGCCAGGTCTACACCCCGATGATCCAGACCGACGCCCCCATCAACCCCGGCAACTCGGGCGGCGCCCTGGCCAACGGCGAGGGCCGGGTCATCGGCATCAACACCGCCATCCAGACCCGGAGCTTCGACAACGTCAACTCCGGCGTCGGGTTCGCCATCCCCATCGACACCGCGGTGTCGGTGGCCGACCGACTGGCCGAGGGCGAGCCCATCCTGCGCGGCTTCCTCGGTGTCGAGGGTGGGCCCGCGGTCGACGGCTCGGCCGGGGTCGAGATCCGCTCCATCACCCCCGACTCGGCGGCCGAGGAGGCCGGGATCGAGGTCGGCGACCGGGTCCTGTCGGTCGACGGTGCCCCCGTGACCCAGATTCAGGAACTGGCCGGCCTGGTGGCGTCCCGGGAGCCGGGTGACGTGGTGGCCCTCGAGGTCGTCCGGGGCGAGGAGCAGATCACCGTCCAGGTGCCGCTCGGTCAGCGCAACTGAGCCCACATGGCCCCCGGGTCGACAGTGGGCCGAGGCTCGTCGCCCTCATAGGCTGACCGGCGATGGAAACGCTGATCATCCTCATCGTCGTCGTAGGCATGGTGGTGCTGGCCACCGGCGTGCTGGTGGCCGTTCGCAGCCGGGGCCGGGACCTGGAGATCGAGGTCCCGGTCGACCGGGACGAGCCCGGGTCGGTGGCGGTGGCCGAGGCACCCACGGTCGAGGAGGCCGACGGGGCCGTCGACGTCATCGACCGGGTCGAGGCCCCGGTCGAGGAGCTCGAGGCCCCGGTCGAGGAGGCCCAGGACGTCGCGGCCCCGGTCGATGAACCGCTGGTCCGCCCCAGCTTCTTCGAGCGGCTGGGCAAGGCCCGGTCCGCCTTCACCGGCTACCTGGGCGGCCTGGTCGGGCTCTCCCGTATCGGCGACGACGAGTGGGAGGAGCTGGAGGACGCCCTCATCCAGGCCGACGTGGGCGTGGCCACCACCATGACCCTCATCGAGGACGTCCGGGCCTCGGCCAAGGAGGCGGGGGCCGAGAACGGCGAGCAGGTCCTGGGTCTGCTCAAGCAGCGGATGCAGGACGAGCTGGCGGGCAAGGATCGCTCGCTCACCCTCGACGAGGGTCGAACCAACGTGTGGTTGTTCGTCGGCGTCAACGGGGTGGGCAAGACGACCACCATCGGCAAGGTCGGCAAGCGACTGGTGGTCGAGGGCCACAAGCCCCTGATGGCCGCAGGCGACACCTTCCGGGCCGCCGCCGCCGAGCAGCTGACCATGTGGGCCGAACGGGCGGGGGCCGAGATCGTGCGGGGCAACGAGGGCGGCGACCCGTCCTCGGTCATCTTCGACGGGGTCCAGGCCGCCGCCGCCCGGGACTGCGACGTGGTTCTGGCCGACACCGCCGGTCGTCTCCAGACGAAGTCGAACCTCATGGACGAGCTGACCAAGGTCCGGCGGGTGGCGGCCAAGGACCCCGGGCACGTCACCGAGGTCCTCCTGGTGATCGACGCCACCACGGGCCAGAACGGGATGAGTCAGGCCAAGGTCTTCGCCGAGGCGGTGGAGGTCACCGGGGTGGTGCTGACCAAGCTCGACGGCTCGGCCAAGGGTGGCATCGTGTTCGCCATCGAGTCCGAACTGGGCATCCCGGTCAAGTTGGTCGGCCTGGGCGAGCAGGTCGGCGATCTGGTCGACTTCGAGCCGACCGAGTTCGTCGACGCCCTCTTCGACTAGCCCGCGCTCAGCTCGGGTTCAGGCCCCGACGGCGGCCCACTGTTCGTCGGTCCACAGGGGCCGCAGCTGGGCCGTGACGAAATCGACGCTCCAGCGGACCATGTCGAACCACGGCAGGTCGACGCTCATCATCTCGGTGTAGGCCAGGCCGTGGAGCAGGGCGGCGGCGTCCTCGATCTCCAGCGTCACGGTGCGGTCGGGGCCGTCCAGGGCTCGGAGCTCCTCCTCGGGCACCAGCTCCCGGAGCCGGGCCTCCAGGGCCATGGTGCGGGCGGGATCGTCGGCGGCGTGGTTGTCGTGGACGATGCCCAACAGCTCCAGGAGGGCGCTGAAGGCCTCGATCGACAGGGTGGCTTCGGTGGGGTACAGCGCGGCCTCCGGCGGCCATCGGACCCGGGCGGACGCCCGAATCGGCTCGCCGATCGACAGTAGGGTCAAGCCACGCCGGGCCCCGCATCGGGCGCCCAGGCACTTGATCCGAGTCCTCGATGTGGACATGATCGACGAGATCCGGGTCCGTTGGGACCGCTACCGGGACCGTCGGCCCAGCCACGGGCCCTCGACCGAACGCCTGAGGCCTCACCGATGACCACCAACGCCGACCTGCTGGCCCGCTACCGGGCCGTGTTGCCCTCCTTCGTGGCCCCCCTCCACGCCGAGCCGCTGTCGATCGACCGGGGCGAGGGCAGCTACGTGTGGGACGTCGAGGGCAACCGCTATCTCGACTGGTTCGGGGGCGTGCTCACCACCATGGTCGGCCACAGCCTCCCCGAGGTGGTCGAGGCGGTGCAGGCCCAGGCGGCCAAGGTCATGCACACCTCGACGCTGTACCTGTCGGAGCCCATGATCGCCTTCGCCGAGGAGGTGGCCGAGGTCTCGGGTATCCCCGACGCCCAGGTCTTCTTCACCACCTCCGGCACCGAGGCCAACGACACGGCCCTCATGCTGGCGTGCGCCCACCGGGGATCGAACGAGATCCTGGCCATGCGCAACAGCTACCACGGCCGCTCCTACACGGCCCAGGCCATCACGGCCCAACGGTCCTGGTCGGTGGCGTCGATGTCGGGGCTCAACGTCAACTTCGTCCACGGCGGCTACCGGTTGCGCAGCCCGTTCCGCGACCTGGACGACGAGGCCTTCACCCAGGCCTGTGTCGACGATCTGGTCCAGATCATCGACATGGCCACCGCCGGTGACGTCGCCGCCCTGATCGCCGAGCCCATCCAGGGCGTGGGCGGGTTCGCCACCCCGCCCGACGGCTTCTTCGGGGCCATGCACAAGGAGTTGGCCAACCGGCAGATCCTGTTCATCTCCGACGAGGTCCAGACCGGCTGGGGCCGCACCGGCGAGCACTTCTGGGGCTACGAGGCCCACGGGATCGTGCCCGACATGCTCACCTTCGCCAAGGGCGTCGGCAACGGCATCACCCTGGCCGGCGTGGTGGCCCGGGCCGAGATCATGGACGCCATCAAGGTCCTGTCGTTCTCCACCTTCGGCGGCAATCCGCTGTCGACGGCGGCCGGGCGGGCCACCCTCCGCTACGTGCGGGACAACGACCTCCAGGGCAACGCCAAGGCCATGGGGGCACG
Organism: Acidimicrobiales bacterium; assembly: GCA_965263455.1. Taxonomy (GTDB): domain Bacteria; phylum Actinomycetota; class Acidimicrobiia; order Acidimicrobiales; family SZUA-35; genus CADEDH01. The sequence goes on along the minus strand of CBDHHN010000004.1, from coordinate 1,115,026 downwards.
CATGGCCGAGCGGCTCGGCCCGGTGGTCGAGGCCACGCCCTGGATCGCCGAGCTGCGGGGCCGGGGCCTGATGCAGGCCATCGAGATGGTGCACCCGGGCGGCCTGGAACCCGACACCGCCATCACCGCCGCATTGCTCGACGCCTGCAAGGAGCGGGGTCTTCTGGTGGGCAAGGGCGGGCTCTACGGCAACGTGATCCGACTGACCCCGATGCTCAACATCACCGAGCCCGAACTCGACGAGGGCCTCGACGCCCTGGTCGACGCCATCGCCTCCCTCACATGACCATCCTCATCAAGGGCGGGATCGTGGTGTCGCCCACCGGGGCCGACCCGGCCGAGGTCCTCATCGACGGCGAGCAGATCGCCGCCGTCCTCCAGCCCGGTTCGACCCTGGCCATCACGGCCGAGGGCGGGGCCGAGCGGGTCATCGACGCCACCGGCACGTACGTCATCCCGGGCGGCGTCGACTGCCACACCCACATGGGGGTCCCCTTCGGCGAGACCTTCGCCTCCGACGACTTCGAGAGCGGGACGACGGCCGCCGCCTGGGGTGGAACGACCACGATCGTCGACTTCGCCACCCAGACCGTCGGTCAACAGGTCCAGGGGGCCCTCGAGGCCCGCTTCGCCGAGGCCGAGGGTCAGTGCGCCGTCGACTACGCGTTCCACATGATCATCGGCGACGTGAACGAGGCGTCGCTCAAGGCCATGGACGTCCTCGTCGACGAGGGCATCTCCAGTTTCAAGCTGTTCATGGCCTACCCCGGCGTCTACCTGTCGGACGACCGGCAGATCCTGCTGGCCATGCAGCAGGCGGCGGGCAACGGCGGGATGATCATGATGCACGCCGAGAACGGCATCGCCATCGACCTGTTGGCCGAGCAGGCGGTGGCCCGAGGCGAGACCGATCCCGTCAACCACGGTTACGTGCGCCGGGCCGAGCTGGAGGGCGAGGCCACGTTCCGGGCCATCCAACTGGCCAAGGTCGGGGCCTCGCCGCTGTACATCGTCCATCTGTCGGCCAGCCAGGCCCTGGAACAGGTGGCTGCGGCCCGAGGCCGGGGTGCCAACGTCTTCGCCGAGACCTGCCCCCAGTACCTGTACCTCAACCTGGAGGATCATCTCGGCGCCCCCGGTTTCACCGGAGCCGGGTACGTCTGCTCGACGCCGCTGCGCTCCAAGCACGAACACCACCACGCCGATCTGTGGACCGGGCTGCGGACCAACGACCTGTCGGTGGTGGCCACCGATCACTGCCCGTTCTGCATGAAGGACCAGAAGGACCTCGGCCGCAACGACTTCCGTGACATCCCCAACGGCATCGGCGGGGTCGAGCACCGCATGGACCTGATCTACCAGGGCGTGGTCCAGGGCGAGATCAGCCTGCCCCGCTGGGTCGAGCTGTGCGCCACCACCCCGGCCCGGATGTTCGGGCTCTACCCCCGCAAGGGCGTCATCCAGGCCGGGGCCGACGCCGACGTCGTGCTGTACGACCCGGCCGCCACCTGGACCATCAGCGTCGACAACCACCACATGAACATGGACTACTCGGCGTATGAGGGTTTCGAGATCCAGGGCCGGGTCGACACCGTTCTCCTGCGGGGCAAGGTCATACTGGAGAACGAGCGCTACGTCGGGGCCAAGGGCGACGGCCGCTACCAGCGTCGGGGCCTGAGTCAGTACCTGCTGTAGGGCCCGGGGCCCGGCCCCGCGGTGGGCCGGTCGGTGGCCGGCGGGTGGTCGGGCCGACGCTCGACCGGGCTTCGGCCGGCGAGCGTGGTCGTCCTCAACCGACGCTCAAGGTGGCCAGCCACTGCCGCCCGAAGATCTCGGGCATGGCGATGGCGGCCCGACGCCCGGTCTCGACCTCGATCGTGAGCAGCAGCCCGGACCCGGTCGGGGTGTCCGGGCCGTCGTCGTCGGTCGGCGGGGCCATGGTCGGCGCCGCCCCGGCCGACTGGTCGGCGACCACGACCCAGCGGCCTCCGCCGACGACCTCGACGTCGGTGAAGGCGTTGACCTCGGCCAGGAGCCGGGCCCGGCCCCCGTCGATGGCCCGCAGCTCGCCCTTGAACGGCTCGGCCCGCAGGCCGCCGGGGGAGATCAGGGCCACCGCCGGGCCACCGCTCGGATCCCGGTCGATGCGCCAGACATAGGCCTCGTCGGTCAGCCACTCGACCTCGCTCGTCGTGCCGGAGGTGGGCTCGACCGCCACCGGCGGACCGTCGCCCCCCGACAGGACCACCCCGGCCTCCGGCAGGTACCCGGCGAACCGGCCGGGAACGTCGGCCGCGGTGACCACGAGATCCCGGTCCACGATCGTGGTGGCGAAGCGCACGTTCGAGGTCTGCAGGGCGTACCCCCAGTCACCCCAGCCCTTCAGCAGGCCTCGGAAGGGCAGCGACCGTTCCGCCATCGACTCGGGTTGGGTGAAGTCCAGATGGCCGATGGTGCGTCGCCCACGGCCGGACCAGGCCAGGCGGCCGGGTTCGGTGTCGTGCCAGGCGTAGTCCCGCACGTCGACGGCCACCGGTTCCAACGGACCCTCGACGGGCCCGGCCCACAGGACCCAACGGCCGGTTCCGGCGGTGACCCCGATACCGGCCAGCCATCGCCCCGAGGGGTCGAAGGTGGTCCGGGCCAGGTCGGGCAGCTCGGACAGCCTCGTGTCCGACTCCTCCGCCCCGGGGGGATCAGCCGCGCCGGAGGCCTCGGCCCCGTCGGCCGAGGCGGCCCCGAGGGTGACGGCGGAACCGACCTCGGAAGCGGGGCCAAGGTCGACCAGCCGGGCTTCCTGGCGTCCGTCGGTGACGACCACGCGGACGTTCAGGTCGAAGCGGGCCCGGTCCTCGGGTGAGAGGAGGAGCACGTCGCTCCCGTTGCTGTCGACGGCGACCAGTCGGGCCGCCGTCTCGGCCGCCGTCAAGCCCGCCACCGCGGCCGTCGGGGGCGAGGTCGGGACCGGGGACGCACCGTCGTCGCGGTCGGCGTCGTCACCGCTGCGGGTCAGCGAGAACAGCCCCACGAGCACCACCAGAGCGGCCAGGACGGCGGTCCACGGAGGTGTGCCCAGGCCCCGATCGACGGTGGCGGTGAGGGTCTCGGCCTCGCTCGGGGCCGATCCCAGCAGCTCGACATCGTCGCCCTCGGGCATGGGGTCAAGCCTCCCACACCCCGCTCCGGGGCGCGCAGTCCGAGACCGGGCGCAACCGGCCCTCAGCCCTCGGGCGGCGGAGCCGTCTCCCGATGGTGCTCGGTCGGCTGGGGGGTCACCGTCATGACCCGGACGCCGTCCGGGGCGTCGAATCGATGCCAGGTGTTCTGGGGGACGATGATCAGCTGGCCCGGGCCCATGAGGTACGGGACCTCCTCGCCGTCGATCAGCATGGTCATGGTGGTCGAGCCCGAGACCACGGTGACGATCTCGTCGCCCACCGGATGGCGCTCCCAGGCGCTGGAGCCGGCGTAGTCGGCCAGGAACACGGCGCCGTCGCGGTAGTCGGTCACGGTGGCGAAGCAGTCGGCCGAGGTCGTGGCCGGCGTGCGGTCGGGCAGGTGGGTGAGTGTGGCCCAGGCGTCGTCGAGGGAGACCGGGGTCGGGGCGTCGGTGGTCATGGTCCGACCGTAGTTCCGGGGTCGGACACCGAGCGGGCCGCCAGGACCAGGTCGGCCCGGCTGGTCGAGGTACGGCGCCGCACGGTGGCACTGCGGATCGACGGGACCCGGATCGAGGCCCCGGTCGCCGTCTTCTCCCCGAGGGGGGTCGACCTCGACGGGGACGGCCGACCCGAGCTGTGGACGACGGATGACGTCTACGCCATCGACGAGTGTGCCCTGGTGCCCCTGATGGGTGGGTCGGTGGCCGACGCCCTCGGTGCGGGGGCGGTGGCTCCGCCGATGCTGGATGTGTGCGGACCCGGCGGCGAGCCGGTGCTCGGCTTCGGCCAGGACCGCCTCGTGCTCCGGCTGTCGACCGATGAGGGCGGATCGCCGGGCCCTTCCCGGAGCCATGCCGGTCGGTGATCCCCGGCCGGTGGCCCTAGGCTGGAACGGTCATGTTTGAATCGCTGACCGACAGATTCGAGGGTATTTTCAGCCAGCTCTCCCGCAAGGGGAAGCTGAGCGAGGCCGACGTCGACGAGGCCCTGCGGGAGATCCGCTTGGCGCTCCTGGAAGCCGACGTCAACCTCACCGTGGTCAAGACGCTGCGGTCCCGGATCAAGGAACGGGCCGTCGGCGAGGCCGTCCACGCCGCCCTCAACCCCGCCCAGCAGGTCGTCAAGATCGTCAACGAGGAGCTGACGGCGGCTCTCGGCGGCGAGACGATCGACATCACCTACGCCTCCAAACCGCCGACCGTCGTCCTCATGGCCGGCCTCCAGGGTTCGGGCAAGACCACCTCGTCGGCCAAACTGGCCCGCTGGTTCAAGGCCCAGGGTCGCAACCCGCTCATGGTCGGCGCCGACCTCCAGCGCCCCGCCGCCGTCGAGCAGCTCCGGACTCTGGGTCGCCAGATCGACGTGCCGGTGTTCTCCGAGCCGTCGGATCCGGTGGCGGTGGCCGCCGCCGCCATCGACGAGGCCCGCCGTCAGGGTCGCGACGTCGTCATCCTCGACACCGCCGGCCGCCTCGCCATCGACGAGGCGCTGATGGAGGAGGTCCGCCGGATCTCCGAGGTGACCTCGCCCGACTACACCTTCCTCGTGGTCGACGCCATGACGGGCCAGGACGCCGTCAACGTGGCCGAGGCCTTCCACGCCAAGCTCGAACTCGACGGCGTCATCCTGACCAAGCTCGACGGCGATGCCCGGGGTGGCGCCGCCCTGTCGGTCAAGGAGGTGGTGGGTCGACCCATCGCCTTCGCCGCCACCGGCGAGAAGCTGGAAGACTTCGATCTGTTCCATCCCGAGCGGATGGCCAGCCGGATCCTGGGCATGGGCGACATGCTCACGCTGATCGAGAAGGCCGAGCAGGCCTACGACCAGCAGGAGGCCGAGGAGGCCGCGGCCCGGATGCTCGAGGGCCAGTTCACCCTCGACGACTTCCTGGAACAGATGCAGCAGCTCAAGAAGATGGGCCCGCTGCAGAACCTGGTGGGGATGCTGCCCGGCATGCCCAAGGAGATGCGCGACGTCGAGGTCGACGATCGGGAGCTGGCCCGGGTCGAGGCGATCATCAAGTCGATGACGCCCCAGGAGCGGACCGAACCCAAGATCATCGACGCTTCCCGCCGGTCCAGGATCGCCAAGGGGTCGGGCACCAATCCCAATCAGGTGTCCCAACTGGTGACCCAGTTCTCCGAGATGCAGAAGATGATGAAGCGCTTCGGGGGCATGGGGACCAAGAAGGCGGCCGGCGGCAAACGCCGGAAGAAGGGCAAGGGCCCCAAGGGCAAGGGCGGCGGTCGGACCACCCCCAAGGGCGGCCGGGTCCAACAGTCGAGTGGCCGGGTCACCCCCAAGGGCACCAAGCAGACCAAGGCGCCGCTCATGTTGCCGGGAATGGATCGCCTGGACATGGACGACCTGGAGCGCATGGCGTCCGAACTCGACGGCCGCTGAGTCGGCCGTCGTCGCCGCCGGTCCGCCCCGCCCCGGCGGCCTTCCGGAGGTTCTGAGGCCCCTGACCGATAGCCTCTATGTGTTCTATCGACCCCTGGGAATGGGGGCCACCGACACCCGTCATTCAGACACGTCAACCAGAGAGAAGAAGCCGTGGCCGTACGTCTCCGCCTGATGCGGATGGGAAAGAAGAAGCAGCCGGTCTATCGCGTGGTCGCCGCCGACCAGCGGTCCCCCCGGGACGGTCGGTTCATCGAGATCGTCGGGACCTACAACCCGCGCCACGAGCCGTCGCTGATCGAGATCAACAACGCCAAGGCCGTGGGCTGGCTTCGCAAGGGGGCGCAGCCCTCCGAGCGGGTCCGCAAGCTGCTGGAGATCTCGGGCGCCTGGTCGGCCTTCAAGGACGGGACAACGGTCGAGGATCTCGAGGCCCAGGCCGCCGCGGCCAAGGCTGAAGCCGAAGCGGCGGCGGCCGAGGCCGCCGGCGAGACGGTGGCGGCAGGAGCTGAGGCGTGAGCGACTCACCGGCTCCCACCGCCGAAGCCGTGCTGCTGCATCTGTGCCGCTCGGTCGTGTCCAATCCCGACGACGTGTCGATCGAGGCCACCGCCAGCGGTGACACCGTTCGCCTCGACGTCACCGTCAACGATGACGACATGGGCCGGGTCATCGGCCGCCGGGGCCGGGTGGCCTCGGCCATCCGCACCGTGGTCGGTGCCGCCGCGGCCAAGGACGGCGTCACGACCGAGGTCGAGTTCGTCGAATAGCCCACGCCCCCGGGGGACGGCCCCGGGTGCCACCGACGTGAACGACCGATCCCCGACCCCGCCCCCCGAACTTGAGGTGGGCCGCATCGGCAAGCCCCACGGCCTACGGGGCGAGGTCGTCGTCGATTTCACCACCGATCGAACGGCCGAACGTACCGCGCCCGGCACCGAGCTTCGGGCCGGTGACCAGGTCCTACGGGTGGCCTCGGCCCGCCCCCATCAGAAGCGGTGGCTGATCCACTTCGACGGCGTCGTCGACCGCGACCAGGCGGAACGGTTGCGGGGCCAGGTCCTGCACGCCGAGCCCCTGGACGATCCGGACGCCGTGTTCGTCCACGAGATCATCGGGCTCCGTCTGGTCGACCAGCACGGCAACGATCACGGACCGGTGGTGGCCGTGATCGACAACCCGGCCTCCGACCTGCTGGAACTCGACGACGGTCGCCTCGTGCCTCTGGCCTTCTACCAGGACCACGACGATGTGATCGTGAGCGTCGACGTACCCCCCGGCCTGCTCGACGATCCGGCCTGACCGGTGCGCATCGACGTCATCACCATCTTCCCCGACCTGGTTGAGGGCTGGGCCTCGTCGTCGCTGCTGGGCAAGGCCCGTCAGGACGGGGTGCTCGACATCCGGGTCCACGACCTGCGCTCGGTCACCACCGACCCCCACCGGTCGGTCGACGACAGCCCGTTCGGGGGCGGGGCCGGGATGGTGCTCAAGCCGGAGCCGGTGTTCACCACGGTGGAGGCCGTCGATCCGCCGCGCCCTCTGCTCTACCTGTCGCCGGCGGGACGCACCCTGGATCACGGCTACGCCCGGGAGCTGGCCGAACTCGACGGGTTCACCCTGCTCTGTGGTCGCTACGAGGGGGTGGACGAGCGCGTCCGGGAACACCTGATCGACGGTGAACTGTCGATAGGCGACTACGTGCTGGCCGGCGGCGAGGTTGCGGCGGCCGTGGTCCTGGAGGCTGTCGGCCGCCTGGTGCCTGGCGTGGTCGGCAATCGGGAGTCGGTCGAGGACGACTCGTTCGCCCGGGGCCTGCTCGAGTACCCGCACTACACGCGCCCGGCCTCATTCCGGGGCTGGGACGTGCCCGAGGTGTTGACCTCGGGGGACCACGGCCGGGTCGGGCGCTGGCGACGGGCCCAGGCCCTGGCCCGCACGGTGCGGAACCGGCCCGACCTGATCGAGGCCCGCGGCGGGCTCGACGCCGACGATCGCGCCGTTCTGGCCGAGTTCGGCCTCGAACCCTGAACCGCGGGCCGGCCACGGCTCCCGCCCCGCCCCCGGGGGGCTCTGTCTTGTCCGGCCCTGGCTCGCCCCACCCTGCCCTGCGCCACGGGTGTGACTGGGCCGCGGGCGCCGTAGCATAGATGAGCCGCCCGGCATCGTTCCGACGTTGCCCGGTGGGCGCCGCTTCGCCGGCAGACCGACCGTCCCAGCTCAGGAACACGATCATGAACCTCACCGAACTGGTTGAACAGGATCAGCTCCGCGACGACATCCCGGAGTTCAACGCCGGTGACACCGTCAAGGTCCACGTGAAGGTGGTCGAGGGCAACCGGGAGCGGGTGCAGGTCTTCGAGGGAATCGTGATCGCCCGCAAGGGCGAGTCCCTCCGGGAGACCTTCACCGTGCGCAAGGTCAGCATGGGCGTGGGTGTCGAGCGCTGCTTCCCCCTGCATTCGCCCATCATCGACAAGATCGAGGTAGGAGCCCGGGGTGATGTTCGACGGGCCAAGCTCTATTACCTCCGTGACCGGGTCGGCAAGGCGGCCAAGGTCAAGGAGAAGCGGGACCGCTAGATCCCGGATCGAGGGCGGGCCATGAGTAGCGAAGAGGTCGAACGCTACGAGGCCGAGATCGAACTCGCCTTGTACAAGGAGTACCGCGACGTCATCCCCATGTTTCGGTACGTGGTGGAGACCGAGCGTCGTTTCTACCTGGCCAACCAGGTCGAGCGGGTGAGCAAACCGGGCGACCGGTTCCTGGAGTACGAGCTCACCGACGCCTGGGTCTGGGACATGTATCGGCAGACCCGGTTCCTGGCCAGGGTGACGGTGTCGACCACGCAGGTCATCACCGTCGAGGAGCTGCCCGAGAAGGACCTCTGAGCCGGGACCGAGCGGGTTCCGGAGGGCGGTAGACAACGCCCGGGGGCCGACATGGCACACAGTAGGCAACGGCTGGGCCGGCGGGGTGAGGACGCCGCCGCCCGGTGGTACGACGAGCGCGGCTTCGAGCTGCGGGCCCGGAACTGGCGGGTCCGGGCGGGCGAGATCGACCTGATCCACCGGCGGGGCCGGTTGGTGGTCTTCTGCGAGGTCAAGACCCGGAGTTCGGCCCGCTTCGGGTACGGGGTGGAGGCCGTCGACCATCGCAAACGGCGCCGGATCAGAGCGGTGGCCGCCCAGTGGCTGGCCGGCCACGAGCCCGACCTGGTCGACGTCCGCTTCGACGTGGCCCAGGTCGATCCGGCCGGCACCGTGACGGTGTTCGAGGGCTGCTTCTGAGCTCGGGCCCGGTGCCGGGGCCACGTCGGAGTGGCAACCACGTTCGGGGTCGCATCCCCCGCCCGGGCGACGCGGGTCGTCGACGGGGGGAGCCGGGCGGGCCCCGGTCAGGCCGTGGCGGGCTCCAGGCCGAGCCGGGGTCGGAGGAACCCGGCGATGCCCTGGATGGCCTCGTCGGCCTCGGGCACGAAGCCGGCGGCCCCGTGCCACACGTGGACCATCTCGGGCCACACCTCCAGCTGGGCGTGGCCCCCGGCGGCCGTGATGGCGGCCTCCAACCGGACGGCGTCGTCGAGCAGAACCTCGGCATCACCGACGTGGACCAGGACCGGGGCCAGATCGTGGAGCTCGGCCGAGAGCGGCGAGGCCAGCGGAGCGTCCAGGTCGCCGTCGGGTCCGACGTAGTGCCGGGCGATGAGGGCGAGGCTCCCGGGGCTGACCATCGGATCGGCCTCGGCCCGGGTGGTCATCGACTCGCCGGTCGCGGCCAGATCGACCCAGGGGGAGATGGCCACCGCGGCCGCCGGCTGGGGCCGTGCCCGGTCGCGGAGCGCCACCAGCAGAGCCATGGTCAGGCCACCACCGGCCGAGTCGCCGGCAACGGCCAATCGGCCGGGGTCGGTGCCGCCGTCGATCAGAGCCTGGTGGGCCGCCAGGGCGTCCTCCACGGCGGCGGGGTGGGGATGCTCGGGGGCCAGTCGATACTCGGCGGCGAACAGCCGACAGCCGCAGGCCTGCGCCAGATGACCGAGGAGGTTGCGGTGGGAGTCGACCGAGCCGGCCACGTAGCCCCCGCCGTGCAGGTACAGCACCGTGGCCTCGGCGGCGGCGCCCGGGGCCTCGATCCAGGCCCCGGGGACACCACCGAGCTCGTCCCGGGTGGCCGTCACCCCGTCGGGGAGGCGGCCACCCACGGCGTCCATGTTGGCCCGCATGGCGTCGACGTTGACCCGGTCACCGGGGGGACGATTGCGGTCCAGGAGCTGACGGAACTTGTCGAACTGGGCGCTGGCCATGGACCGAGTATCGATCGGGGCGGGGCGCGACCACCAGTTCGATCACGCCGGGCGATCGCTTCGGCCCGGGTTCGTGTCGGGGCTCAGCCCTCGATGAGCGCCGGCACCCGGTCCCGGGGTCGACCGATGACGGCCGTGTCGCCCTTGACCACGACCGGCCGCTGAAGCAGCCGCGGGTGCTGGGCCAGCAGATCGATCACGACCTCGGGGTCGGCCAGCGTGGTCTCGTCGAAGCCACCCTCGGCCACCACCTTGTCCTTGAAGAACTTGTCCCGGCGGACCAGATCGCCGGGCTCGTCCTCCAGCTTGGACACCAGGGCCGCGATCTCGTCACGACCGGGCTTGGTCTTCATGTAGAGGACGACGTCGTGCTCGACCCCGGCGTTCTGCAGCACGTCCAGTGCCGCCTTGGAGGTACTTCAATTGGGGTTGTGGTAGATCGTGACGTTTGCCATGGGCCCCAATCTAGGTCGGGCGTGCCGGGGTTGAGGGGCCCCGGGGGCGGGCCCGGCGGTGGTCAGTAGCGGTCGGACCGGTTGACCCAGCAGCCCCGATGCCAGTGGCGTCGGAGGTCGGGGGCGTCGGGCGGCACGGCCACCATGTGGCCCTCGCCGGGGCGGATGTCCCGGTTGCAGCCGGGGCAGAGGTAGGTCTTGGTCGCCTCGTAGGGCTGGACGAACCGGACCTCGGTGTCGGGGGTGTCGGAGGGGTCGGGTCGCCGTGGGGCCGCCCCTCGCCGTTTGCGTCGGCCGCCCCCCTTGGCCGCCCCGCCCCGGGCCCCGCCGGTCGGGCTCCCGCCTCGGCGGCGGGCCATCAGGCCAGGGCCCAGATCAGGAGGGCCACCACGACCACCACGCCGAAGGCGACGTAGAAGTAGTCGAAGGTCGACCTCCTATGCTGGCGGGTCGGATCGAATCCCACGGGAGCAGTATGGCCAGTTCCGTTGGCAAACGTGTGGTCGGGAGGCGGTGTCGTTCGGCCGTCTCGGTCGCCGTCGTCGTCGTCGCCGTCGTCGTCGCGGCGACGGGCTGTGGGGGCGGCGGCGCCGCCCCACCCGCGCCCGAGGGGGACGAGGTCCTGGCCGAGGGCCGGACGTTGTGGATCAACAACTGCGCCAATTGCCACGGCGCGGCCGGTGACGGCGGGATCGGCCCCCGGTTGTCGGGCGGGCGGGTGCTGGAGGAGTACCCGATCGTGCTCGACCAGGTCTCGGTCATCCGGGACGGCAGCGGGCGGATGCCCTCGTTCGGGTCGAAGTTCGACGAGGCCCAGCTCGATGCCGTCGTCCGGTACACCCGCGAGGTGCTGGCCACCGGGTAGGCGGACCGGTCGGCCGGGGCTCGTTGTCACCCCTGGCCGCTAGGGTGGCGGCACCGGAGCGATCAGCTTCCGGCCTCGGTTGGCGATCGGCCGGCCCCTGGTCCCGCACGGGACCTGATGAACTCGGTGGCGTCCAAGCCCCCTGCAGCAGCGCCGTGGTTCGGCCCTCCGGGCCCCACGGTCGAACACAGGGGAGCACACATGTTCGCCACCGTCTCCTCGGCCGTCGTCGAGGGTGTCACCGGCCGCCCGGTCCGGGTCGAGGTCCATGTCAGCCAGGGACTGCCGGGCTACACGCTGGTCGGTCTGCCCGATGCCGCCTGCCGTGAGTCGCGCGACCGGGTCCGGGCCGCCATCCTGTCCAGTGGGCTGACCTGGCCCCTCAAGCGCGTCACCATCAACCTCGCGCCCTCGGGGGTCCGCAAGCACGGGTCGGCCCTCGACCTCCCGGTCGCCCTCGGGATCCTGGCCGCGTCGGGACAGGTCCCGATCGAGGCGGTGTCGAGCTACGGGGCGGTGGGTGAGCTCGGGCTCGACGGCTCGGTCCGCCCCGTGCCCGGGCTGGTGTGCCTGGCCGGTGCCATCGATGGTGAGTTCGTGGCCGTGCCCGCCGCCGGTGCGGTCGAGGCGAGCCTTGTCCGGCCCGACGGTGTCCGACCGGTGGCCAACCTGGCCCAGCTGGTCGGGGCCATGGCCGGGACGGCACCACCTCTCGACCCGGTCCCGGCCCCGCCACCGGCCGATCCGGGTTCGGGATGCGGAGGTGATCTGGCCGAGGTCCGGGGCCAGCCCCTGGCCCGATGGGCCGTCGAGGTGGCGGCCGCCGGGGGCCACCATCTGCTGCTGGTGGGCCCGCCCGGCTCGGGCAAGACGATGCTGGCCCGACGACTGGTCGGCCTGTTGCCGGACCTCGGTCCGGAGGAGGCCCTGACCACGACCAGCATCCATTCCGCCGCCGGGGTCGGGAGCGGGTTGAACGGTCTCGTCCGCCGTCCGCCGCTGAGGGCGCCTCACCATGGCGCCTCCCTCGTCTCGCTCGTCGGCGGCGGCACCGCCGCCCTTCGACCGGGGGAGATCAGCTGCGCCAACGGTGGCGTGCTGTTCCTGGACGAACTCGGCGAGTTCGCCCCCACCGCCCTCGACGCCCTCCGCCAGCCTTTGGAGGAGGGCGTGGTGCGGGTGGCCCGGGCCGCGCAGTCCGCCACCCTCCCGGCCCGCTTCCTGCTGGTGGCGGCCATGAACCCCTGCCCCTGCGGCGAGGGCGGGGCCGACGGTCGCTGCCGGTGCAGCGAGGCGGCCCGGGCCCGCTATGCCCGTCGTCTGTCGGGGCCCCTGCTCGATCGCTTCGACGTCCGGGTCGAGGTTCGGCCCCCGGCCGCCCACCTGCTGCTCGACGGCGCGGCCGAAGAGTCGACGGCGACGGTGGCCGAACGGGTCCATCGGGTCCGGGCCCTGGCCCGTGAGCGGGGGGTGGCGGCCAACGCGCGGCTGAGTCCGCCCGCCCTCGAAACTCACGCTCCCCTTACGCCGGCCGCCCGGTCGGTGCTGCGGTCGGCCCTGGAGTCCGGTGGGCTGACCGGGCGGGGTCTGGCCCGGGTCCGATCCGTGGCCCGGACCATCGCCGACCTGACCGGCCACGAGGTGATCGATGACGAGGTCGTGGCTTCGGCGCTCGCCCTGCGGGCCGTCCCGTGCTCGGTGCTCGGTCGGGAGGCGTCATGACGATCGACGCCGACACCGCAGCCCGCCTTGCCCTGGTGTCGCTGCCCGGCCTCGGTCCGGCCCGGTTGCGCTGGCTCCTGGCCGAGGCCCCGGCGCCGACGGTGGTGCAGGCCTTGGCCGACGGTCGGCTGCCGCCGGTGGCGGGGCCGGCCCCGGCCGGCGTCACCACCAAGCTGGTCAGCCGCTGGACCGACGAGATCCGGAGGTTCGACCCGGAGGTGTTGGCCGCCGACGCCACCGGTGCCGGGGTCGACGTGATCGGCCCCGGGCATCGCCTGTGGCCCTTCGTCGACGATCCCGACCCGCCCGGTGTGCTCTTCTCACGAGGCGATCTCGGCCTGTTGACGGCCGGGTTGATGGTGGCCGTGATCGGCACCCGGCGGTGTTCGGCCATCGGGCGTCAGGTCGCGACCGAACTCGGCCGGTCGCTGGCCGACGCCGGCCTGGTCGTGGTCAGTGGTCTGGCCCTGGGGATCGACGGGTGTGCCCACGTCGGGGCCCTGGCCGCCGGTGGGCGACCGGTCGCCGTGGTCGGCACCGGCCTCGACGTGGTCTACCCGGCGGCCAACCGTCGGCTCTGGACCCGGATCGGGGACAGTGGCCTGCTGTTGTCCGAGGCACCGGTCGGTGCCCGCCCTGAGCGATGGCGGTTCCCGGCCCGCAATCGTCTCATCGCCGCCCTGGCCGACGCCGTGGTGGTGGTCGAGTCGCACGCTGTCGGCGGCTCACTCCACACCGTCCACGAGGCCCTGGAGCGGGGTCGGCTGGTGATGGCGGTACCCGGTGCGGTGACCAACCCGGCGGCGGCGGGGACCAACCAACTCCTGGCCGAGGGCTGTCCGCCGGTCCGTGGGGTCGATGACGTGCTCGACGCCCTCGGCGTCGGTCCCGGCGGCGGTCCCGGCGTCGCCCCGGCCCACCTACCCGCCGATACCGGAGTGGTGCCGAACGACGACGCCGGGGGCCCGATGGCAGGCGGGTCGCTCGGGTCGGTGGCCCGGTGGATCCTCGATCAGGTGGCCGCCGGCTCGGTCCACGTCGACGACCTGCTGTTGAACGCCACCTCGGCGCCGACGGGGGGCGAGGGGTCCGGGTCCGGCCGGACCCCGGGAGTCACGGAGGTCCTGGCCGAGATCCAACGACTGGTCGACCGGGACCTGGTCCTTCTCGACGGCGCAACCGTGTCTCTCCGTCAACAGCCACCACTCTGAGCGTTCGCAGCGCTACCGTCGCCCGCGGTGACCACCCTTGCCCGCTCCCGGTACCTCAACGCTCTGGGCTTCCAGGCCCAGGACGACATGGACCGGATGGCCCATTCCCGTCCCGATCGCCCGGATTCTCCCGCTCGTGCTCACTTTGCGTGGCAAAGCGTCGACGGAAGGTGGGAACGGCTGCGGTCCGCTTCGGATAGCGAACCAGTCGTTCAGGAACCTGAACCACCACACACCACGGCGGGCACTGTGGCGATCGATACGGAAGTCGAATTGGAAAGCGTCTGGGCCAGCTTCAAGGAGCATGGTCACCAGCACGATCGGGACCAGCTGATCGTGTACTACGCACCTCTGGTCAAGTACGTGGCGGCGCGCGTTGCCGCCGGACTGCCACAGAGCGTGGACCAGAGCGATCTGGTCAGCTACGGCATGTTCGGCCTCATCGACGCCATCGCCAAGTTCGACCCGGGGCGGGGGTACAAGTTCGAGACCTACGCCATCTCCCGGGTCAAGGGCGCAATCCTCGATGAGTTGCGGTCAATCGACTGGGTCCCCCGGTCGGTTCGGACCAAGGCCAAGTCGGTGGAGCGGGCCATGTCCAAGTTGGAGGCCAAGCTGCACCGGTCGCCCAGCGACGACGAGATCGCCGAGGAGCTGGACCTGAGCATCGACCAGCTCAACGGGCTCTACAGTCAGATCTCGTCGGTCGGTCTGGTGGCCCTGGACGAGATGCTGTCGGGCAACGGGGGCGAGAGCCTGACCCTGGGTGACACCCTGGCCGACCGCAATGACGGGCCCGGCGGCGTCTTCGAGCAGGTGGAGACCCGCCAACTCCTGGCCCAGGCCATCAACCGGATGACCGATCGAGAGAAGATCGTGCTGACCCTCTACTACTACGAGGGTCTCACCCTGGCCGAGATCGGCCGGGTGCTGGGCGTGACCGAGAGCCGGGTGTGTCAGATCCACACCAAGGCCGTGCTCTCGCTCAAGTCCCGGCTGACCATGATGGAGCGCGAGCCCATCTAGCCCTTCGGGCCTCGCGGTCCCGGCCCAGTGGCGGGGCCCTTCGGGCCTCGCGGCCCGCCCAGCCTCGGGCCGGGCCCTCGTGCACCCGGCGCCTGCGCTTCCCCCGGTTCAACCCGGAGATCCGACGTGTCGTCGTCGGAGGAGTGCGTCATGGTCCCGTTCCCACCCATCCGACCCGGCCTCAGGGTCGCGCTGGTGCCCCTGGTCGTGCTGGCGGCCTGTGTCGACGGGGGAGCGGGCTTGCCGCCCGCGGCCTCCGGTCCGTCGTCGGCGACATCCGGAGGTTCGGCGGTCGTCGAAGCCGGGACCGATCCGGCTCCATCCGTCCCGGGCTCCGGCCTGTGGCCGGTCGGCGGGTGCCCCTGGCTGAGTCCGGTCCCGGCGTCGGTGACCGTGGTCGACCCCTTCCGGCCGCCGTCCCATCGCTACGGACCCGGCAACCGGGGCCTCGAGTACGGGGTGACGGGCGGCGAGCCGGTCGCGGCCGTCGCCCCCGGGCGGGTGGTGTTCGCCGGCTCCGTGGCCGGCCGGGCCTACGTCGTCGTGCGCCATGCCGGCGACGGGATGCGCTCGACCTACGGGCCCCTGCGGGCCGTCGAGGTCTCCACCGGCTCAGAGGTGGCGGCGGCGCGGCGACTGGGTGAGGCGGAGGTCGGTCTGCACCTCACGGCCCGCCTCGACGGCCGCTACCTCGACCCCCAGCCCCTGCTCGACGGTCGATGCGGTCGGCCCCGCCTCGTCGCCGGGCCTGGGCCGACCTGAACCGCCTCGGCGGGGGACGGTTGGAGACCCACCGGGTGGGGAAAGCGGGGGTCGAGGTCGATAGGCTGAGCAGCGGTTCCGCCTCCAATGGCGCGGAGCCGCGGCCGGAAACGGCCTGCAACCATACAACCAACGAGCATCCCGACCGTCCGTCACTCCACGGTCCGACGCAGCACCTTGGCCTGCATCGGTTTGGGCGGTCTTCACCAACCGGAGGAACCACCGTGACCGCAGTCGTCACCATGAAGCAGATGTTGGAGGCGGGCGTCCACTTCGGACACCAGACCCGCCGCTGGAACCCCAAGATGAAGCGGTTCATCCACGGCGACCGCAACGGGGTGTACATCATCGACCTGGAGGAAACCCTCCGGCGCATCGAACAGGCCTACACCTTCGTCCGCGACACCGTGGGCAACGGTGGCACCGTGCTCTTCGTCGGCACCAAGAAGCAGGCCCAGGAGCCGATCCGGCGCCATGCCCGCTCGGTGGGAATGCCCTACGTCGATCAGCGGTGGTTGGGCGGCATGCTCACGAACTTCCAGACCATCTCGAAGCGGGTGGCCAAGCTGCTCGAGTACGAGCGGATGCGCTCGGCCGGGGAGTTCGAGGAGATGCCCAAGAAAGAGGCGCTCCGCTACACCCGTGAGCTGGAGAAGCTCGACCGCAACATCGGCGGTATCAAGACGATGGGCAAGCTGCCCAGCGCCGTGTTCGTCCTCGACACCATCGTCGAGCACATCGCCGTCACCGAGGCCCGCAAGCTCGGCATCCCGATCGTCGCCGTGGTCGACACCAACTGCGACCCCGATCTCATCACCTACCCGATCCCGGGCAACGACGACGCCATCCGCTCGGCCGAGCTGATGACCCGGGTCATCGCCGAGGCGGTGGCCGAGGGCAAGCTGATGCAGGCCCGCAACAGCGGTGGAGCCCCCGAGCTGACCGGAGAGGTGGCCCGCACCCCCGAGGAGGAGGCCGCCGTGGCCCAGGCTCAGGCCGAGGCCCGCGAGGCCGCCATGGCCGAGGCCGCCGCCCGGGAGGCCCGCCTGGCCGCTGCCGACGCCGCTCCGGCCGAGGCGCCGGCTGCTCCGGCCGAGGTGCCCGTGGCCGAGACCGCCGCTCCGGCCGAGGCGCCTGCTGCCGAGGCCACCGACCCGGCGCCCGCCGAGGGCTGAGTCGGGCCGACCTGATTCCGCCTACCCGACCAAACCACCAACCACGATCGAGGAAGAACGAGCAGCGATGGCAGATTTCGGGGCCAAGGAAGTACAGGAACTGCGCAAGGCCACCGGCGCCGGGATGATGGACGCCAAGCGGGCCCTCACCGACGCCGACGGCGATATGGAGGCCGCGACCCAGCTCCTGCGGGAGAAGGGCCTGGCCAAGGCCGCGGGCCGGACCGATCGGGACAACACCGAGGGGTTCGTGGCCGTGGTCCAGGACGACCAGGGCGCCGCCCTCGTCCACCTGAAGTCGGAGACCGACTTCGCAGCCAAGTCCGACGACTTCCGCAAGCTGACCCAACAGTTGGCCGAGCTGGTCCTGGCCGAGGGTCCCGACGCCGTGGCGACCAAGGCGGCCGAGCTCGAGGAGCTCAAGCTCACGGTCAAGGAGAACATCGAGGTCGGCGCCGCCGTCCGCTACGAAGCCCGCGACGGCGAGATCATCGACGCCTACCTGCATGGTGACGGCCGGGCCGGAGTCCTGATCCAGGCCTCCGGCCTCGACGCCGACGCCCTGCACGAGATCGCCCTCCACATCGCCTTCGCCAAGCCCACCTACCTCAGCCGGGACGAGGTGCCGGCCGAGGACGTGGCCCGGGAAGAGGCGGCACTGCTGGAGATCACCAAGGCCGAGGGCAAGCCCGAACAGGCCTGGCCCAAGATCGTCGAAGGCCGGCTCAACGCCTGGTACGGCGAGCGGGTCCTGCTCGAGCAGGGCGTCTTCGGCGAGAAGGAGACCGTGAAGGCCCGGGTCGGGGACGGCGCCATCAGCCGCTTCGAACTGGCCATGATCGGCTGAACCGGGAATCCACCCGGACGAAACCATCCAACACATCGATCCGGGAGACGACCCCGACGGCCCGGCGTGGGCCCGGGGTCGTTCCCTCGATCGACTACGCTCGGCCCTCGGGCCGGGCCCGAGAGGCGACGTGGAGGCATAGTGTCCGAGACGAAGGAACCACGCTGGCGGAGGATCCTGCTGAAGTTGTCGGGCGAGGCGTTCGCCGGCGAGATCGGGTACGGGATCGACGGCAAGGTCGTCCAGCGCCTGGCTGACGACATCCTGGCGGTGAAGCGGGAACTCGGCGTCGAGATCGCCGTGGTCGTCGGCGGCGGCAACATCTGGCGAGGCTCGATGCATGGCGTCGAGGGCGGCCTCGACCGGGCCCAGGCCGACTACATGGGCATGCTGGCCACCGTCATCAACGCGCTGGCCCTCCAGGACGTCTTCGAGCGCGAGGGAGTCCAGACCCGGCTCCAGTCGGCCATCCGGATGCCCCAGATCGCCGAGGAGTACATCCGTCGACGGGCCATCCGCCACCTGGAGAAGGACCGCCTGGTCATCTTCGCCGCCGGGACCGGCAACCCGTTCTTCACCAGCGACACCTCGGCCGCGCTGCGGGCGGTCGAGATCAACGCTGACGTCCTGCTCAAAGGCACCCACGGCGGGGTGGACGGCATCTACACCGACGACCCCCGGACCAACCCCGAGGCCACCAAGCTCGACGAGCTCACCTATCTCGACGTGCTGAACCGGAACCTGCGGGTCATGGACTCCACCGCCATCACCCACGCCAGGGAGAACGACCTCCCGATCGTGGTGTTCGACCTGATGGGCGAGGGCAACCTGCGAAGGCTGTTGCTGGGTGAGCCCATTGGTACGATAGTCAGATGAGCGAGTTTGCCGAGCTGGTGCTCTCCGACGCCGAGGACCGGATGGAGAAGGCCATCGCCCACTCACGCTCCGAGTTCTCGTCGATCCGCGGAGGCCGGGCCTCCCCCCAGCTGGTGGAGCGGATCAGGGTCGAGGCCTACGGGGTGGAGATGCGGCTCATGGAGATGGCCTCCATCTCCATCCCCGAGGTGCGCCAACTGCTCATCACGCCTCATGATCCGCAGAACCTGGATGCGGTGGAGCGTGCCATCAGGAACTCCGATCTCGGCCTGTCGCCCAGCAACGACGGGCGATCCCTCCGGCTCAACTTTCCGCCCCTCACCGAGGAGCGGCGGAAGGAACTGGTCCGGATGGTCAAGAAGATGGCCGAGGAGGGGCGGATCTCGATTCGCAACATCCGCCGCGACGCTCGCAAGGAGCTCGAGTCGGCGGAAAAGGACAATCAGCTCACCGCCGATGAGCTGACCCGGGCCGAGAAGGATCTCGACCGATTGACCCAGACAAGTGAAGCCACGGTGGACGGGGCGTTGGCATCGAAGGAAGAGGAACTGCTCGAGGTCTGAGCGACCGGGCCACGTCGTGGCCCACGTTCGGAATCCGAAGGGCAAGGCCAAGCGCGGTCCACGAAAGGAAGCACGATGGCTGACAACAAGAGGCGGGGAAGGTCCGGCAAGGGGCAGGACGAGGACAACCAGAGCATCTTCGACCTCTTCGAGCCGCCGCCCGAGCCTGCGGTGGGCTCCTTCGGACGCATCCCCATCATCCGCGAGGACGAGGACGAGGGCGACGAGAGTCTCGACCTCACCAACATCGACGTGGCCGAAGCGGCCGCTGCGGCCGAGGTCGAGGCCGCCGGCCTGGCCCACTGGACCGAGCCCGCCACCGGGCAGGTTCCGGCCGCCCTGGCCACCGAGTTGGCCGACAGCACCAAGGAACTCGAGGGCCCCAGCTGGCGCAACGACGACGGCCCGTGGAGTGGTCCCGATCTGTCCGACGTGTTCGCCGACACCGACGCCGTGACGCCGGGTCGACCCTCGGGCCGCGCCGACCTGGCACCCCCACCCGAGGCACCGGCCCCTGCCCGCGCCCCCGGGACCCGGACCCGCCCGGCCCGTACCCCGGCGCCGGCCGGTGGCCCCTCCCTGTTCGACCGGCCCCCGGCCGGGCCCCCGCCGTCGGCGACACCCGCCACCGAGCAGGCCCCGCCGCCCCCGGCGGCACGGCGAACCCGTCCGACCCAACCGGCCGAGGCCGAGGCCGACTCCCGACCCCGGACCCCGGTCGGCGCCCCCGAGGCCCCGGCCGCCCGCCGGGCCGAATCGCGACCCGCCCCGGGACCGGGCCGGGTCGCCGGGCGGGCCCCGGTCCCCGAGGCCCCGGCCCGTACCCCGGCGCCGGTGCGGGCCCGCGACGACATGGGTCGACTGACCGAGCCCATGGCCCGCCGGGCCGACTCCGCCCGCCCGGCCACCCCACCCCCGCTCCGGCCCGAGAGCGAGGATTCGGCCGCATCGTCGGGCGGCGAGCGCCGGCTCCAGGGCATCGACCTCGGTCTCGGCGGTGCCACCGCCGCTCCTCCGGCCCCCGTCGCCGACGATCCGCGGGCCCCCGCCCCCGGGCCCGAGCGGAGCCCCGACCCCGGGCCGCCCGTGCGGCGGCGCGGCCTGGCCGATGCGCCGCCGGCCGAGCGCAGCCTCCTCGGGGCCGATGCGCCCCCGGCGCCCACCGGCTCCCACCCCGGGTTGCGGGTCGACCGCCGCCCTGAGCCGGGCTCCGAACTGGGCCGGGGCCCCGAGACTCCCGGTCTCGGTCCCGACGACGACCACGACGACTACGACGGGTACGACGACTACGACGGGTTCTACGACGACGAACCCCGGGACTCGGGCGGCTTCCTGTCCCGGGTCCTGGTCGGTGTGGCCATGGCCGCCCTGGTCTTCACCGCGCTGGGTATCGGGGCCGAGGCGACCATGGTCCTCATCGGCCTTCTGGCCCTGGTTGCCGTGATGGAGCTGTTCAACGCCATGCGCAGCGCCGGGCTGCGGCCGGCCACCCTCCTGGGTCTGGTCGGCGCCGTCGCCCTGCCCGCATCGACCTACGTCCGGGGCGAGGCCGCCTATCCACTGGTCGTGGGCCTGGCCGTCGTGTTCGGGATGCTCTGGTACCTGACAGGGGCCGATACCGAACGCCCGGTGCTCAACCTCGGCCTGACCATGACCGGGATCCTGTGGATCGGGGGCCTTGCCGGCTTCGCCGCCCTGATCCTGCGGGAGGAGATCGGGGTCCAGCTGCTGCTGGCCACCATCCTGATCACCGCCACCTCCGACACCCTGGCCTACCTGGGAGGACGGGCCTACGGCGCCCGGCCCTTCCACGAGGCCAGCCCCAACAAGACGTGGGAGGGGACGCTCACCGGGTTCTTCGGGGCGATCTTCGCCGGCCTCGTCATCGGGGTCACCGGCGTGATCGAGGTCTTCGACGACTCGTTCCTGACCGTCATGATCCTGGCGGTGGTGATCGGGCTCCTGGCCCCCATCGGCGACCTGGCCGAGTCGCTGGTCAAGCGCGATCTCGGGATCAAGGACATGGGCACGATCCTGCCCGGTCACGGCGGCATCCTGGACCGGGTGGACGGCCTGCTGTTCGCCCTTCCCGGGGCCTACTACGTCGCCGTCGTCCAGCAGCTGTTCGTGACCTGAGGACGACCCCGCACCCCACCCCATCCACCGCCACTCGATCCGGAGTCCCGCACCCATGACCACCACCGTCGGCGTCATCGGATCGACCGGCTCCATAGGCACCCAGACCCTCGACCTGGTGGCCGACGACCCCGACCGCTACCGGGTCGTGGCCCTGGCCGCCGGGCGCAGTGCCGACGCCCTCGTCGCCCAGGCCCGGGCGGTGCGCCCCGACTACGTGGCTCTGGGGGACGAGTCGGTGGCGGCCGACGTGGCCGACGCCCTGCCTCCGGGCACCAAACTCCTGACCGGCCCCTCGGCCCTGGCCGAGATCTCCGAGGTGGCCGATGTCTGTGTCAACGGGGTGGTGGGCTTCGCCGGCCTCCCGGTCACCCTGGCCTGTCTCCGGGCCGGCAAGCGCCTGGCCCTGGCCAACAAGGAGTCGCTGATCGCGGCCGGGCCCGTGGTCCAGGCCGTGCGCCACACCCCGGGGGCCGAACTGGTCCCCGTCGACTCCGAACACGCCGCCATCCACCAGTGCCTGCGGGCCAACGACGACCGTCGGCGGGTGGATCGGCTCCAGCTCACCGCCTCCGGCGGCCCGTTCCGAGGTCGCACCAGGGCCGAGTTGGCCTCGGTCACGGTTGAGGACGCCCTCGCCCACCCCACCTGGTCGATGGGGCCCAAGATCACGGTCGACTCCTCCACGCTCATGAACAAGGGTCTGGAGGTCATCGAGGCCAATGAGCTGTTCGGCCGCCCCGCCGGTCCCGACGGGCACGACCTCGGGTTCGACGACATCGAGGTCGTGGTCCACCCCCAGTCGATCATCCACTCGATGGTCACCTACTCCGACGGCTCGACCATCGCCCAGCTCTCACATCCCACCATGAAGCTGCCGATCGGATACGCCTTGGCCCACCCCGACCGCTTCCCCGTGGCCCATGGGCGGATCGACTGGACCGAACTGTCGCGTCTCGACTTCGAGGCACCCGACCGGGACGCCTTTCCCTGTCTCGACCTGGCCTACGCAGCCGGTCGGGCCGGGGGCACGGCACCGGCCGTCCTCAGCGCGGCCAACGAGGTGGCGGTCGAAGGGTTTCTCGGGGGGACCGTCCCTTGGATCGACATCCCCGCCGTGATCGAGTCCGTCCTGACCGGACACGAGCCGGGAACAGGGTCCACACTGGAAGAGGTTCTAGATGCCGACGCCCAGGCCCGCCGACAGGCGGAGGCCGTGATCCGGGCCCGGGCACAGGAAGGACGTTGATGAACGGCGAGCACCACGGCGACGAGCAGCACGACGGCAGCCCGTCGATGTCGGCCCCGACCGGCGGGTCGGCCACCCCCTCGGCCACCGCCGGCCCGGCCGAGGGCAAGGAGAGCCCACCCTGGGTGATGGCAGAGCCGAAGGAAGCGGCCCCGGGCGACGAGCAGTCGAACCCGTTGGGACTGCTCGTGCTGGCCGGGCTGTTCGCCCTGCTGTGGTTCGGCGCCGGGCCCCGCTACTTCCTGGTGGTGATCGGTCTGATGATCATGATCCTCCTCCACGAGTTGGGCCACTTCATGACCGCCCGTTGGACCGGGATGAAGGCGACCCAGTTCTTCCTGTTCATGGGGCCCCGGCTGTGGTCGTTCCGGCGGGGCGAGACCGAGTACGGGATCCGACTCCTCCCGCTGGGCGCCTTCGTGCGCATCGTGGGCATGAACAACCTCGACCCGTGCGACCCCGAGGACGAGCCCCGGGCGTACAAGAACAAGAGCTATCCGCAGCGGATGCTGGTCATCACGGCCGGGTCGATGATGCACTTCATCCAGGCCCTGGTGCTGTTCATCACGCTCGCGTCGGTGATCGGTATCCCCGACGCCAACCAGTGGTCCATCCGGCAGGTGTCGACGCCGGTCGCCGGGGAGGCGCCCCCGCCCGCCGTCACCGCCGGGCTCCAGGCGGGCGAGACCATCGCCGCCGTCGACGGCATCTCGACCGAGAACTTCCGCGACCTCCAGGAGTACGTCGGTGCCCGGCCGGGCGAGTCGGTGGACCTCGAGGTTATGGCGGCCGACGGGACCGTGCGGACGGTGTCGACACAGCTGAGTGAACGGGTGAACACCGAGGGCGAGGTCGTCGGGTTCCTCGGCGTCGCCCCCGAGTACGAGCGCACCCGGCGCAGCCCGCTGGTCGGGATCGAGACGTTCGGCACCGCCATGTGGACCTCGATCGAGGTGATCCCCCGCTTCCTGTCGCCGGCCACGCTGTTGAACCTGGTCGGCCTGGTGGGTGAAGGGTCGGCCTCGGTCGACATCAACTCCGATGAGGCGGCCAATCGGCCGATCTCGATGGTGGGTGCGGTGCGGCTTGCCGGCGATCCCGGGTTCGACTGGGTCGTCCCGCTGACCATGCTGGCCTACATCAACATCTTCGTCGGCGTGTTCAACCTGGTGCCGCTGCTCCCCCTTGACGGGGGCCACGCCGCCATCGCCACCTACGAGCGGATCCGGTCCCGCCCCGGTCGCCGCTACCAGATGGATGTGGCTCGACTGTTGCCCATCACCTACGCCGTGGTGTTCTTCATCGGGTTCCTGATGTTGACCACCGTCTGGCTCGACATCGTCCGCCCCATCGGCTGATCCCGGTACCGGGCCGCTCGGAGGCCGATCTCCCCTGATCGGCCGAACCGGTGTCGGCGGGCCTAGCGTGGGGAGTCATGGACGCCGGATCCGTCTCCTTCCCCCGTAAGCCGACCCGGCAGATCACGGTCGGCGATGTTCCCGTCGGTGGGGGTGCCCCCATCACCGTGCAGTCGATGACGATCACCAAGACGGCCGACGTCGACGGCACGCTGCAGCAGATCTACGCTTTGGCCGCCGCCGGGGCCGACATCGTGCGCTGCACCTGCAACGAGCCGGAGGCGGCCGAAGGGCTGGCCCGCATCGTGCCTCGCAGCCCGGTGCCGATCGTGGCCGACATCCATCATCAGTACCGCCGGGCCCTGGAGGCGCTGGAGGCCGGGGTCGATTGCCTCCGGCTCAACCCGGGCAACATCCGCAAGCCCGAGCACATCAAGGCGGTGGCGACCGAGGCCAAGGATCGGGGCGTGCCCATCCGCATCGGGGTCAACGGCGGCAGCCTCGACCCGGCCATGTACGAGAAGTACGGGGGCCGGGTCACACCCGAGGCCATGGTCGAGTCGGCCCTCCAGGAGATCGCCTACTTCGACGAGGTCGACTTCGATCTGATCAAGATCTCGGTCAAGGCATCGAACGTGCCTCTGATGATCGAGGCCTATCGCCAGTTGTCGGAGGCCACCGACCACCCCCTCCATCTCGGGGTGACCGAGGCCGGGCCGCCCCCGGCCGGGATCGTGAAGTCGACGGCCGGGATCGCCACCCTGTTGGCCGAAGGCATCGGCGACACCATCCGCTACTCGCTCACGGCCGACCCGGTCGAGGAGGCTCGCATGGGCCGGGCACTGTTGGAGTCGCTCGGGCTTCGGGAGCGCAAGAACGTCGACCTCATCGCCTGCCCCTCGTGCGGCCGGGCCGAGATCGACGTCTACCAGGTGGCCGAGGAGGCCCAGCAGGCGTTCGCCGATCGCCAGCTCCCCCTGCAGGTGGCCGTCATGGGTTGCGTGGTCAACGGACCGGGCGAGGCCCGCGATGCCGACCTCGGGATCGCCGCCGGCAACAAGCGGGGCCACCTGTTCGTGCAGGGCACCAACGTGGCCGTCGTGCCCGAGGACGAGATGGTGCCGACCCTGGTCGAGTGGGCCGAGTACATCCACACCGAAGGGGTCGAGGCCGCCATGGAGCGGGCCAAGAGCACCCGGGAGGCGGCCCGGGCGGCCGCCGAGGAGGATCGGCAGCGCAACCTGGCGGACCGGGGTGACGATGCCAACGCCTCGGAACAGGTGGTCGAGTTGCTCCGCAAGCAGCGCGACGGCTGACCGGCTCACCGTCCCATCGACGGTCGGCCGCAGCCTCGCCGCTGCTCCGTCGAGCTGATCCGGGCCGGCGCCGTTCCGGCCGAGGTGATCGGGGTCGCCGTCGCCGGGATACCGGGCCTCCGGCTCAGTTCTCCGAGGTGTCGGTCGCCTCGTCGGCGGGGTCGTCGGTCAGTTCGGTCGTTGCGTCGGCTCGGAAGCCTCGACCGGCGATGCGATCCTCGAGGTCGGCGAACACCGAGTCGTTGGCCTCGGCTTCGGCCTGAAGCCGCTCGACGGCCTCGGTCGGCGTCTCGTTGAGCCGACGCTCTCGTTCGGTGAGGTCCCGGTCCAGCCGGTCCCCGAGGTCCCGGCCGACTTCACCCAGTTCCCGACCCTCGTTCGACAACCAGGCCCGCACCCTGTCCCACATGCCCATGGTGACCGAGCGTAGTGGCCCGACCTGGGGCCGGGGCCTCAACCGGGGCCTCAACCGGTATCGTTGACGGTGCTGAAAGGCGTGGGCTCGTGCCCACGCCTTTGGTTCATGTGACCAGTCGCGCCAACAGACGCCGTACGGAAAGGAGGGCACGCCGATGTCGGTCGAGGAACGGGTGTGGGACCTTCTCGACGGTGTGGTGAACTCCCTCGGCGTCGAGTTGCTCGACATCGAGTACGCCGGAGGCTCCCTCCGGGTCACCGTGGACGCTGAGGGCGGCGTCACCACTGAGCAACTGGCCGAGGTCAACCGCCTGATCTCACCCCTGCTCGACCAGCACGATCCGATCCCCGGCCGGTACCTGCTCGAGGTGTCGAGCCCCGGCCTGGAGCGGCGGCTCCGTTCTGCCGCCCACTTCCGGCGGGCGGTGGGGGAGCAGGTCATCGTGAAGCTGCTGCCGGGCCCCGACCGGCGGCGATTCCGGGGGCTCCTGGTCGACGCCAGTGACGACGACGCCACCATCGAGGCGGTCGAGATCGACGGGGTCGATCTGGACGAGTCCGAGAGCCACACCGTGGACCTGGCCTCCGTCGACCGGGCCCGAACGGTGTTCGAATGGGGTCCGGCTCCGAAGCCGGGCCAGGGCGGTAAGCAGAAGAAGTCCGGAGGTCGACCCTCCGGAAGCAAGGCCGGCGGCAATAAGGCGGGCAAGAAGAAGCAATCACCCCAGGCACGAGGTGTGTGATGAGTAATGAGATGACCGAGGCGCTGCACGCCTTGGCCGAGGACCGTGGAATCTCGATCGACAAGCTGTTCGGGATCATGGCCAACGCCCTGGAGTCGGCCTACAAGCGCATGCCCGACTCCTACGAGTACTCGTGGGTGACGATCGATCCGGCCACGTTCGACATCAGGGTGTTCGCCCAGGAACTGGACGAGGAGGGCGAGCCCTTCGGCCCCGAACTCGACGTCACCCCGGACTCGTTCGGCCGGATCGCGGCCCAGACGACCAAGCAGATCCTCACCCAGGGCATCCGCGAGGTCGAGCGGGAGCAGAAGTACGAGGAGTACGCCGGCCGGGAGGGCGACATCGTCACCGGCATCGTGCAGCAGACCGACTCCCGGTACACCCTCCTCGACCTCGGTCGGGTCGAGGCCCTGCTGCCCCAGGCCGAGCAGGTGTCGATGGGTCCCCGCAACGAGAACGGCAACCGGATCAAGGCCTACATCGTCGAGGTCCGCCGTACGGCCAAGGGGCCCCAGATCGTGGTCAGCCGGACCCATCCCGGTCTGATCAAGCGACTGTTCGAGTTGGAGGTCCCCGAGATCGCCGACGGCATCGTCGAGATCAAGGCCTGCGCCCGCGAACCCGGGCACCGGACCAAGATCTCGGTGTGGTCCAACGACCAGAACGTCGACCCCGTCGGCGCCTGCGTCGGGGCCCGCGGGTCTCGGGTGCGGATGGTGGTCAACGAACTGAACGGCGAGAAGGTCGACATCATCCCGTTCAACGAGGACCCCTACGAGTTCGTGGCCAAGGCCCTGTCGCCGGCCAAGGTCAAAGAGGTCCGGATCGACTTCGACACCGGCACCGCCGAGGTCATCGTCCCCGACTTCCAGCTCTCCCTGGCCATCGGCAAGGAGGGCCAGAACGCCCGGTTGGCCCACCGCCTCACCGGCTGGCGTATCGACATCAAGAGCGAGACCCAGTTGGAGGAGGAGGCCAAGCAGGCCGAGGAGTACCAGGAGGAGTTCGGCGGCGAGGAGTGGGCCGAGGGCGAGTGGATCATCGACCCCGAAACCGGCGAGCAGATGTGGCAGCCGGCCGACGGTAGCCCGGCCATCTCGGCCGAGGAGTGGACGGCCGGGGCCGAGGCCGAGGCCGAGGCCGAGCCGGTCGAGGGTGCCGAGGTGGTCGATGGTGTCGACGGTGCTGAGCCGGTCGAGGGTGCCGAGGTGGTCGATGGTGTCGACGGTGCTGAGCCGGTCGAGGGTGCCGAGGTGGTCGATGGTGTCGACGGTGCTGAGCCGGTCGAGGGTGCCGAGGTGGTCGATGGTGTCGACGGTGCTGAGCCGGTCGAGGGTGCCGAGATGGTCGAGGGTGCCGAGGTGGTCGATGGTGCCGACGACGGCCCCGCCTCCGACCACTCCGATGCAGAGGCCGAGCCGGTCGATGCTCTTGCCTCGGCCGCAACCGACGACGGAGCCACCGACGAGGACTGATCCCCGGCGTACCTGCATCGGCTGTCGCCAGATCAGGCCCCAGGCCGAACTGCACCGCTTCGCCCTGGTCGAGGACCGACTCGGCCCGGGCGACGGGGCCGGTGGCAGGGGCGCCTGGTTGTGCGCCGACGCCCTCCTCGATTGCTTCGACACCGCCTCGGCGTCCCGACGGTGGTCGCGGGCCTTCCGTCGCCCGGTCGATCCCGGCTCGGTTGACGCGATGCGGGCCGACCTGGCCCGCATCGTTCGTTCCCCAGACCGCTAGGCTGGGTTGTCGCTCCAGCCGCTCTGCGGCAACCACGACCCGTAAGGGTGGAAAGAATCACGTGCCAAGCAAAGTCCGCGTCTACGAACTCGCTCGAGAGATGGGTCTCTCGAACAAAGATGTCATCGACCTGTGCAACGACCTCGGCATCGGGGTCAAGAGCCACTCATCGAGCATCGTCGAGGCGCAGGCCGACCGTGTGCGACGGAAGGCTGACCGCGAGGGCATGATCAAGTCGGGCGGCGACAACGGCGCCGCCGACGCCCCGGCCGGTCGCGATGACGCACCCACGCAGGTCGTCTCGTCCAAGAGGCCGCCGCCCCCCAAGAAGAAGCAGGGCCAAGGTCCGTCCCCGGCCGGAGACGGGCCATCGTCCCGGCCGCGCCCGGCAACGCCGCCCCCCTCGAGGGTGGTCTCATCGGCCGGAGCCCGAGGCGAAGGCGGCCGACCGATTCCGCCCCCGCCCCCGTCCATCCGGCCCGCGTCGCCCCCGCCGACCCGGCCGGCGGCGCCTCCTCCCTCCGCACCCCGGCCCATGGCCCCTGCGGCCGAGGCCCCCGCCCCGGCTCCAGCTCCTGCTGCGCCGGCTCCAACCCCGACGCCCGCCCCTGCGGCCGAGGCGCCCGCTCCTGCAACCCCGGCGCCCGCCCCTGCGGCCGAGGCGCCCGCCCCGGCTCCTGCTGCGGAGGCCCCGGCTCCGGCCGCCGCCCCGCCCAGCGAGGCTCCGGCTCCGGCCGCCGCCTCGGCCGAAGCGACGGCCCCCGCTCGGGCCGAGGCCCAGGCCGCACCTGCGCCTGCGGCCAAGGCTGCACCTGCGGGCGGCGAAGCCCCGGCCGCTCCCGCCGGTCGGGCCCTGCCCAAACCTCCCCCCGGTGCACCGCCCCGCCCGCCCCAGGGCCCCGGCGGCAAGCCCATTCCCCCGCCTCCGGGTCCGCCTCGGGGTCGGGGCGGTAAGCCCATTCCCCCGCCTCCCGGCATGGGGGCCCGCGGCCGTTCCGGTGGTCCCGGTGGCGGCTCCGGCGGTGGCGGCGGTGGCCGTCCCGGCGGTGGTGGCGGTGGTGGCTTCCGCGGTGGCGGTGGTCCCGGCGGTGGCGGCGGCGGCGGCGCTGGTGCCCGTCCCGGTCCCGGTACCGGTGCTCCCCCCGGAGGTCGCCCCGGCGGTCCCGGTGGTGGCCGTCCCGGTGGTGGCGGTCGCGGCGGTCCGGCCAACCGAGGCCGACCGCGGCGCAAGAGCCGTCGGCGTCGTTCGCTCGAAGAGCTCACGCCGATGGACGTGCCCACGTACTCGGCTGAGGATGCCCCGGTCCCCGAGGGCACCGTGGTCATCGAGCGCTCGTCCACGGCCCAGGATCTCGGGCCGAAGCTGAACCGCACCGCGGCCGACGTGGTGCGCTTCCTCCTCACCAACGGCGAGATGGTGACGGCCACCCAGTCGCTGACCGACGAGATGATCGAGCTGTTCGCCGAGGAGATCGGAGCCGATATCCGGCTCGTCGACCCGGGCGAGGAGCAGGAGGTCGAGCTCCGCAAGCTCCTCGACTTCGACGAGGACCTCGAAGAGGACGACCCCGACTGGCCCGAACGGCCCCCGGTCATCACCGTCATGGGCCACGTCGACCACGGTAAGACCCTCCTGCTCGACCGCATCCGCTCGTCGAACGTGGTCGAGGGCGAGGCCGGTGGCATCACCCAGCACATCGGCGCCTACCAGATCGACCGCGAGGGCAAGGCCATCACCTTCCTCGACACCCCGGGCCACGAGGCCTTCACCGCCATGCGGGCACGGGGCGCCGACGCCACCGACATCGTGGTGCTGGTGGTGGCGGCCGACGACGGCGTCATGCCCCAGACCCTGGAGGCCCTGGATCACGCCCGGGCGGCCGAGGTTCCGATCGTGGTCGCCATCAACAAGATGGACCGCGAAGGCGCCGACCCGCAGCGGGTCATGACCCAGCTGGCCGAGCGGGATCTGATTCCCGAGGCCTGGGGTGGCGACACGATCATGGTCCCGCTGTCGGCCATGACCGGCGACGGCATCGACGACCTGATCGACAACCTGCTGATCGTGGCCGAGGTCGAGGACCTCAGGGCCACGGCCGAGGGTCGGGCCGCCGGCAGCGTGTTGGAAGCCCACCTCGACATCGGCCGGGGCCCGGTGGCCACCGTCCTGGTCGAGCGGGGCACCCTCAAGGTCGGCGACCCGATGGTCAGCGGCGCCGCCTGGGGCCGGATCCGGGCCCTCATCAACGACAAGGGTGAGAACGTCAAGGAGGCCGGGCCCTCGGTGCCGGTCCAGGTGCTGGGCCTGAACGAGGTGGCCGACGCCGGCGACACGTTCATCGTGGCCCCCAACGAGAAGGTGGCGGCCAAGGTCGCCTCCACCCGCGAGCACTGGCACCGTCTGGCCAGCCTCGGTCGCGATGCCTCGGCCACCAGTGGCGGGGCCAAGCTCGAGGACATCTTCAAGCAGATCCAGGCGGGCGAGGCCACGACCCTCAACCTGATCGTGAAGGCCGACGTCAACGGCTCGCTCGAAGCCGTGTGCGACAGCCTCAAGAAGCTGGAGCGGGACGAGGTCAAACTGGCCTTCGTGCTCCGGGGCGTGGGCGGGATCACCGAGAACGACGTCCAACTGGCCGCCGCCTCGAACGCCACCATCCTGGGCTTCAACGTTCGACCGGACCGCAAGGCCCGGGAGATGGCCGAGCACGAGAAGGTGGAGATCCGTACCTACGAGATCATCTACAAGCTCCTGGAGGACATCGAGAACGCCATGCTCGGTCTTCTCGAACCCGAGACCGAGGAAGTGGTCACGGGCGACGCCGAGGTCCGCGAGGTCTTCCGCATCCCCCGGATCGGGGCCGTGGCCGGCTGCATGGTCACCAACGGTGTCGTCACCCGGGGCTCCAAGGTCCGGTTCCTGCGGGAGGGCACGGTCATCTGGCACGGCGCCATCCAGTCCCTGCGGCGGTTCAAGGACGATGTGCGCGAGGTCCAGGCCGGCTTCGAGTGCGGTATCGGCCTCACCGACTTCCAGGACCTGAAGGAAGGCGACGTGATCGAGACCTACGAGGAGCGTGAGATCCCCCGTACCTGATCGGGACCGGCGGGGTCGGCGTCGGCGCCCGACAGGGGGCCGCCCCGGCCCCTAGGGTGGGGCCATGCACGTCCTGATCCTTCGGGCCGACCTGCACCTGCCGGTGAGTCAGTCCCTGAAGGCCAAGCGCTCGGCCGTCACCCCCATGCTCCGCCACCTGGACTCCCAGACCGGGGTGGCGGCGGCCGAGGTCGACCATGTCGACAAGTGGCAGCGGACCACCCTGGGGGTCTCGGTCGTCGGGGGTTCGGTGTCCCACCTGGAGCGGGTCATGGACGACGTCGAGCGGTACCTGTGGTCCCGCCCCGACGTGGAGGTCCTGGAACTGGTCCGGTCCTGGTGGGACGAGGAGTGAACGGCAGTGGGTGCCGACGAGCGGCACGCGCTGGCATGAGTGAGTGGCAGCGACCGACGGCGAGAACCCGACAGGAGGCATCGTGGCCCGACGAGCGCAGGGCAGGCGCAACCCCAGACCGGCGACCAAGCGGCAGTTCCCGCGCACGGCCCGGCTCAACACGCTGCTCCAGGAGATCGTGGCCGATCACCTGGAGCGGGTCGACGACGACCGGCTCGGTTTCCTCACCGTGACCGGGGTCGAGGTCGACGCCGATCTGAACAAGGCCGTCGTCTACATCTCGACCCTGGCCGACGAGTCGCACGACGACGAGATCCTGGAGGCGCTGGACGAGCACCGCAAGGCGGTCCAGGCCGACATCGGCCGGTCGGCCCGCATCCGCAAGGTGCCGGAGGTCGTCTTCGCCTTCGATCCCGCGGTGCGGGCCGGGGCCCGCATCGAGGGCATCCTGGCCGGCCTCGACCGGCCGGGCGACGCTGAGTCGCCGGAGGCGGACGACGACGAGGACGGGCTCGGCTGATGGCCCGACGGGGTCGGAGGAAGGACTCCGGGGTCTCGGGTTGCGTGGTGGTCGACAAGCCCGCCGGCTGTACCAGCCACGACGTGGTCGACCAGGTCCGGCGGGCGCTCGGGACCCGCAAGGTGGGCCACGCCGGGACGCTCGACCCCGACGCCACCGGCGTTCTCGTGCTCGGTGTGGGCGTGGGGACCAAGCTGCTCCAGTTCGTGACCGGCGCCGACAAGTCCTACACCGGCACCGTCCGGCTCGGGATCGAGACGTCGACCCTCGACGCCGCCGGCGAGGTCACGGCCACCCACGAGATGTCGGTGACCCCGGACCAGGTGGCGGCGGCGGCGCTGACCTTCGTGGGCGACATCGAGCAGATCCCGCCCATGGTCTCGGCGGTCAAGGTCGACGGGAAACGCCTCCACGAGCTGGCCCGGGAGGGCAAGGAGATCGCCCGCGAACCCCGGCCGGTGACCGTCCACCGCTACGAGGTCACGCCAACCGACGACCCACTGGCCTACGACGTGGAGGTCGACTGCTCGTCGGGCACCTACATCCGGACCCTGGCCGCCGACCTCGGTGCCGCCTTGGGCGGCGGCGCCCACCTGGCCCGCCTGCGTCGGACCGCGGTCGGCCCCTTCACCCTCGACCAGGCGTGCCCGGTCGAGGAGCTCGAGGTGCGGCCCGTACTCGATCTGCTCGGCCACCTGACCGTGGTCGACGTCGACGAGGTGGTGGCGGGCCAGGTTCGCAACGGACGGTCGCTGGGCCCCGCCCCCGGGCAGGGCCGGTTGGCCATCCGGGGTCCGGGGGAGGAGCTGTTGGCGGTGTACGAGGCCCGTGACGGTGAACTGAGGCCGGTGAAGGTTCTGGCCGGCAACGGCTGAGGGGCGATGCCCGGTCTCCGGCCCGTTCTGGTCTGACGCATCGGCCCGCCCGGCGGTAACCTCCCTCAACTGTGGAGCTCTACCGCGACCCCGACGCCTGGCCCGCCCTCGACGACGGTCACGCCCTCACCATCGGCGCCTACGACGGAGTGCACCTCGGTCACCGGGCCGTGATCCGGGCCACCCAGCGGGCGGCCGAGCGCTATGGGGCCCGCACCGCCCTGGTCACCTTCGATCCCCACCCGGCCTACGTGCTGCGGCCCGAGTCGGCCCCGCGGCTCCTCACCGACCTCGACCAGAAGCTCGACCTGTTGGCCGACGCCGGGGTCGAGACCGTGGTCGTCATCCCCTTCGACACCACGGCATCGACCGAGACGGCCCAGGACTTCGTCGAGCGGGTGATCGTGCGTGGGCTGCGGGCCCGGTCGGTCGTGGTCGGTAGCGACTTCCACTTCGGCAAGGGCCGGGCCGGCAACATCGAGCTGCTCACGACGCTGGGCCGCCAACACGGATTCGAGGTGGAGGGCGTGAGCCTGCTGCCCCGCCCCAACGGGGCCGACGAGGCCGTCTCGTCGACCGCGATCCGCCGGGCCCTGGCCGGGGGCGAGGTCGCCACCGCCGCCCGCCTCCTGGGCCGCTACCACGAGATCCGGGGGCCGGTCGTGGGGGGTGACCAGCGGGGTCGGACCATCGGCTTCCCCACCGCCAACGTGGCGGTGCCCCGCCACATGGCCATTCCGGCCGACGCCGTCTACGCCGGCTGGTACCTCCGACCCGACGGCGAGCGCTGGCCTGCCGCCGTCAACATCGGCAAGCGTCCCACCTTCTACCAGAACGCCGAGCACGCCCTGGTCGAGGCCCACCTGATCGGCTTCGACGGCGATCTCTACGGCGAGGCGGCCCGGGTCCAGTTGGTCGAGCTGCTTCGATCGGAGCAACGCTTCGACGGGATCGATGCCCTGTCAGCCCAGCTGCAGCGGGACGTGGCCCGGGCGGCCGAGGTGCTCGACGCCGCCCGCTGAGGCTCGGCCTGAAACCTTTGCGTCAGCATGGATTGACATCGCGTTTCGTGATGAATCACGTCGCCACCCTCTCGGTGGGACTAGCGTCACCTTCACCATCAGACCCGTCGGCCCGGCCCGACCGGAGACGACGGCCGATTGTGGGGAGAGATTCATGAAAGCATCCGTGATGCGACTTCTGGCCGCCTTGCTGGCGCTGG
This sequence comes from Acidimicrobiales bacterium, assembly GCA_965263455.1. GTDB lineage: Bacteria > Actinomycetota > Acidimicrobiia > Acidimicrobiales > SZUA-35 > CADEDH01. The sequence continues at coordinate 1,080,623 of CBDHHN010000004.1, read as the reverse complement.
CGTTCGTGGCCGCCGCCTGCGGGAGCGGCGACGACGACGAGGACGGTGGCGGCACCCTTGCCTCCGTCGTCGACAACGACGTCATCGAGTGCGGGGGCAACGACACCCTGCCCGGCTTCGGCATCGTCGACGCCGACGGTGGCTTCAGCGGCTTCGACATCGACTTCTGCTCGGTCATCGCCGCAGGCGTGCTCGGCGACTCGTCCAAGGTCAACGTGACGCCCCTGGTGGCGGCCCAGCGGTTCCCGACCCTCCAGTCGGGTGAGATCGACGTGCTGATCCGCAACACCACCTGGACCGCCAGCCGCGACGGGTCGGAGCAGGCCAACTTCCTGTTCACCACCTTCTACGACGGGCAGGGCTTCATGGTCCGGGCCGACAGCGGCATCACCGAGCTCAGCGGCGTCGAGGGCGCCTCGATCTGCGTGCTCACCGGTACCACCACCCTTCTGAACCTCAACGCCGTCCTCGGCGACCTCGGCATCGGCTTCACCCCGGTGGAGTTCGAGTCCAACGACGAGCTCAACCCGGCCTTCCAGGCCGGTCAGTGCGAGGTGTGGACTTCCGACGCCTCGCAGCTGGCCTCGTTCGCCGCCAACATGGACATCGATACCGCGATCCTGCCGGAGATCATCTCCAAGGAGCCGCTCGGTCCGGTGGTGGCCGACGGTGACACCGAGTGGGCCCAGGTCGTCAACTGGGCCGTCATGGCCACGGTGCAGGCCTGGGAGTGGGGCATCACCTCCGACAACGTCGACAGCTTCCTCAGCTCCGAGGACTCCAACATCCGCCGCTTCCTGGGCGAGCCGGTCGAGGACTCCGACGGCGACGAGGTGACCTTCGACAGCGGTCTGGGCCTCGATCCCAAGTTCGCCTACAACATCATCTCCCAGATGGGGAACTACGAGGAGATCTACCAGCGGAACCTGGGTCCGATCGGTCTGTCGCTCGCCGGCAGCCCCAACGACCTGTGGACCAACGGCGGCCTGATGTACGTGCCGCCCTTCCGCTGACGTAGAGCCGGGTCCTCGGCCGGGTTCGTCGGCCGGGGACCACAAGACCTGACGACGGTTCGGGGTCGACGTCGCCGACGTCGACCCCGAACCCGAGGTCCGGAGGAACACTCGTGATCACCGTGTTGTTGTGGCTGCTGGCGGCCGGCATCGCCGCCACCATCGCCTACACCCTGGGACGCCTGGGGCTCGACGTGCGTGCCGTCGTGGCCGAACGGCGGCGCAACGCCAACACCGGCACGCTGCCGCCGCTCACCCGGGATGTGAAGGTGCTGGGCCTGGCGGCCCAGATGGCGGCCCTGATCGTGTTCGTGGCCGTCATCGCCTTCCTGACCAACAACTTCCTGATCCGGGCCGACCGCATCAACCTCAACCTGTCGTTCGACTTCCTCGATCAGCCGGGCAACATCTCCATCGCCGACAACCCGCTGACCCCGGCCGACACGGTCGAGGAGGCCATCACCGCCGGCTTCCTCAACACGGTCCGGATCATCGTCGTCGGCATCCCCCTCGCCCTCATCCTCGGCACCCTGGTCGGGATCTCACGCCTGTCGAGCAACTGGCTCCTGCGGCAGATCGCCACCGGGTACGTCGAGTTCTTCCGCAACATCCCGCCCCTGGTCGTCATCGTCTTCATCTGGGGGGCCGTGTTCCTGCAGTTCCCCACCGCCCAGGAGGCGTGGCGACCGCTCGACGGGTGGTTCATCTTCAACAACAGCCGGTTCGCCATCCCCTCGGTCAAGGGGCTCGACAACTTCGAGGCCTACCGGTGGCTCCTGCTGGCGGCCCTGCTGGTGGCCGGCTCGGTGGCGTGGTGGCGGACCCGGGTCTTCGACCTGACCGGCCGCCCCCACCGGCGGGCGGCGTGGTCGCTCGGTGTGTTCACCCTCATCGCCGTCGTCGGCTACGTCGCCCTCGGTGGTCCGGTGGAACCGTCGAAGCCCATGCTCGACGAGACGGGCCGGGTCTACACCGACGGCTTCCGGATCCAGATGCCCTACGCCGCCCTGACCGTGGCCCTGATCATCTACACCGCCACCCACATCTCCGAGATCATCCGGGGATCGATCCTGGCCGTGCCCCGAGGTCAGAACGAGGCGGCCAACGCCCTGGCCCTGTCGGGCCTCCAGCGCTACCGGTTCGTCATCCTGCCCCAGGCCTTGCGCATCGCCTTCCCCCCGTTGATCAACCAGTTCCTCAACTTCTCCAAGAACTCGTCCCTGGCCATCGCCATCGGCTTCGCCGAGACGACGTCGCTCATCAACAACCTGTTCGGGCAGTCCCAGCCGGCACCCCAACTGATCCTGATCCTCATGTTGCTGTACCTGACGCTGTCGCTGGTCCTGTCGGCCGTCGGCAACGTGATCAACCGTCGACTCCAGATCGTGGGGAGGTGAGCTGATGGCCCAGGCATCCGGAACCGGACTCCCGGAGGAGATCTCGACGGCTCTGGCCGACCGGTCGACCCCGCCCGACACCAGCCTGTCCCCGGCCCAGTGGCTGCGGAGGAACCTGTTCTCCAGCATCGCCAACTCGATCATCTCGGTGGTGCTGCTCGGGTTCGGGGCCTTCCTGGCCGTCCAGGCGGCCCGGTGGGTGCTCAGCGCCGACTACGAGATCGTCCGGGTCAACCTGCGGATCGCCATGATCGGGCAGTTCCCCCGGGACGAGCTGTGGCGACCGTGGGCCTCGGGCTTCGTGCTGGTCGGCTTCGGAGCGTTCGCCGCCGGGGCCCTGACCCGCTCCGCCTATGAATCGAACCGGGAGAAGGATCTCCCGGCCCACCGGGACACCTGGCCCGAACTGGTCCGACGGTTCTGGGCCGTCATCGCCGTCCTGGTCTTCTTCGTGAGTTTCGCCCGCACCATTCCGCCCTACCTCGGGCTGGCGGTGGCCTTCGCACTGGTGGTCATCGGCCGGGAGTTGGGGTGGCGGGCCCCGGCCGCGGTTCGGGCTCGAGCCCCCTATCTGACGGCTGCCGCCGTGATCGTGGCCATGATGATCCTGGCCGGCTCCTCCGGTCTTGGTGGATTCAGCCTCGGCCTGGTGGCGGCCGCCTGGTTGGCGTCCGAGTTGGGCCGGCGGGAGCTCCCGCCGGGCCGGGCCGGGGCCCTGCAGCGGTGGGGCATCCCGCTCGCCGCTCTCGTCGGGTTGTGGGTCCTGGGCACTCTGATCCCCTTCGACGGGTTCGGGTGGGAGGACTGGGGTGGGCTCCACATCACCCTGTTCACCACCGTGGTCGGCATCACCCTCGGCCTGCCCGTCGGCATCCTGTTGGCTCTGGGTCGGCGCAGCGACCTGCCCGTGCTCAAGACCGCCTCGGTGCTGTTCATCGAGTTCGTCCGGGGCGTGCCCCTGATCTCGCTGCTGCTCTTCTCCAACCTGATGCTGCCCCTGTTCCTGCCGGTGAACTTCGACCGCCCGGCCGACCTCACCCTGGCCGTGATCGTGATCACCGGCTTCTCGGCCGCCTACATCGCCGAGATCGTTCGGGGCGGGCTCCAGGCCGTACCCCGAGGGCAGACCGAGGCGGCCCAGGCCTCGGGCATGGGAGCGTGGGACATCCAGCGCCTGATCGTGTTGCCCCAGGCCCTTCGGGCCGTGATCCCGGCCATGGTCGGGCAGTTCATCGCCCTGTTCAAGGACACCTCCCTGCTGTCGATCATCGGCATCCTGGAGTTCCTCCGGTTCTCCGACGTGGCCAACGCCCAGCCCGACTTCGTGGGCAAGGGCCTGGCCTCGGTCACGTATCTGTTCGTGGCCATCGGGTACTGGGCCTTCGCCTTCACCATGTCCAAGGAGAGCCGCCGGCTCGAACAACGCCTCGGCGTTGGGGTTCGATAGGGAGTCATCGTCATGGAGGCACTGTCGTGAACGACGCCAACACCGACACCACCGACCAGGTGGTCAACGCCGACGCCACCGAGGCCGGGGGCACCGGCGAAGTCATGATCGAGCTGGCCGGGGTCGACAAGTTCTTCGGCGACTTCCAGGCCCTCAAGGGCATCGACATGAAGGTGGGGGAGCGGGAGGTGGTGGTGGTCATCGGGCCCTCCGGCTCGGGCAAGTCGACCCTCATCCGCTGCATCAACCGCCTGGAGCGCCACGACCGGGGCGCCATCACCGTGGACGGGGTGGAGTTGTCGGACGACATCCGCAACATCCAGGAGATCCGGCGGGAGACCGGCATGGTCTTCCAGAGCTTCAACCTCTTTCCCCACCTGTCGGTCCTCGACAACATCACCCTGGCCCCCCGCAACGTGCGGAACGTGCCCCGGGCCGAAGCCGAGGCCACCGCCATGGCCTTGCTGGAGCGGGTGAAGATCCCCGACCAGGCCCGCAAGTACCCGGGCCAGCTGTCGGGGGGCCAGCAGCAGCGGGTGGCCATCGCCCGGTCGCTGGCCATGTCGCCCAAGGTGATGCTGTTCGACGAGCCGACCTCGGCCCTCGATCCCGAGATGATCAAGGAGGTCCTCGACACGATGAAGGACCTCGCCGCCGACGGTATGACCATGATCGTGGTCACCCACGAGATGGGCTTCGCCCGGGAGGTGGCCGACCGGGTCGTGTTCATGGCCGACGGCGAGATCGTCGAGGTCGGTACCCCCGATCACTTCTTCGAGAACCCCCAGGAGGAGCGGACCAAGCTCTTCCTGTCCCAGATCCTGTGATCAGGGCCGCCGGGTCCCTGACCGGCGGCGGCCGCTACCGTGGTCGGCGTGGACGCTGACGGCGACGACGGATCGACACCGCCTCCTCCCGATCAGCCTCCGCCCCCCTCCGGCTCGTCCGGCGAGCCTGCGCCGGGCGAGTGGTGGCTGGAGCCGGGCGAGGCCGTGCTCCACCTGTCGTACGCCAGCGCCCTCTACCAGAATCTGCTGAACGTCGGCGACGATTCGGCCACCCCGAACCTCCTCGGCAACCTGCGGCCCCCGGTGCGGCGCCGGTTTCGGGCCCGGTTCCACGTGACCGATCGCCGGCTCGTCGCCGTCCGGGGCCGCCAGCCGTCCCGGCGTCGTCGCCCCCTACCGGTCGACGTGACCCGGGACCGCCTGACCGGGATCGACGTCGTGTCCGTCCTCGGTTCGCGTGGGGCGGGAAGCCGGGCCTGGCCCGGCCGCCGCTACCTCCGGATGGAGATCGACCTCGAGCCCCGCCATCTGCTGCTGGGCATCAGCCTGCCGTCGGCCGAGGCCGAGGTCTGGGCCGCCACCCTCACCGACCGGGCCTAGGCCGCAGGTGGCGCCGGGGCCGCCCCGTTCTCGATCAGCCGATGCAGCCGGGCCAGGTCTCGTCGCAGGCCACGGTCGACGAACCACTCCAGGAGCGGGGCGACGAGGGCCGTCGGCCCGCTGAGGCCCAGCGCCACCTCGTAGGTGAAGCGGGCTCGTCCGTCGTCGAGGGCGGTCACGGTGCGGGCGCCGCTGACGGGGCCGCTGTCGCCCCGGCCCTCGAACCGGTAGCGACTGCCGGGCCCGACCTCGGTGACGGTCGAACGACTGGTCCACGTTGAGCCGAAGCGACGCAGCTCCTCCCGGACCTCGGTGCCGACCGCCGGCCGTCCGGGCGGGCTCGGGTCCATGACGAGCACGCCGGCCCGCCACCGGTGGTCGTTGCCGTAGTCCTCCACCAGATCCCACACCAGGTCCGGATCGGCCCCGATCGTGATCGAGCGGCTGACGGTGATGGTCCGCGATGGCCCCGTCGTCGGTTTCGTTGTTGCTGGCATGGGCTGATACTGCGGCATCGAATATTCGATGTCAAACATTTCGGTGCCGTGGGGTTGTCGGCTACGGTGCGGGCATGACCGATGACCCGCTGGTGGCGCTCGAATCCGGCTGGCGACGGGAACTGCCGGACCTGGACACCTCGGTCATGCTCACCGTGGCCCGGGTCAACCGGGCTGCCGGCCTCCTGCGACGCCGACTCGACAACGAGTTGGTCGAGCTCGGCACGAGCCTGGCCGAACTCGATGTCCTGTCGGCCCTGCGGCGCGCCGGGCCTCCCTATGAGATGACGCCGTCGGCGCTGGCCCGGGCCGCCCTGCTCAGCCCGAGCGGCATGACCCATCGTGTCGATCAGCTCGTGGCCTCGGGCCTGGTGGTCCGGGTGTCCGATCCGGCCAGCAGGCGTACCGCCCCGGTACGGCTCACCGAGGAGGGCCTGGCCGAGTCCGAGCGCCAGATCCGGGGCCTGGTCGAGACCGAGGGTCGGATGCTGGCCGGGTTGTCGTCGGCCGAACGGGAGCACCTCGATCGATCGCTGGCCGCTCTGCTTGTGGCCCTGGCCGACACCGTCACAGGGGATCGGGCGTGACCTCGAGGTGGAGTTGGTCGCCCTCGTACGGGTGGGCCCGGGCCACGTCCTCGTTCAGCTCGACCCCGATCCCGGGAGCCGTCGGTACCAGCACGTGGCCGTCGACCCACTCGATGGGGGAGCGGAGCAGCTCGGTGTGGAACCCGCCCCAGGTCTCGATGCTCTCCAGGATCAGGAAGTTCGGCGAACAGGCGCTGAGCTGGATGTTGGCCGCCCCCTCGATGGGTCCGCAGTAGAGATGGGGGGCGAGTTGGGCGTAGTGGGCCTCGGCCATGCCGGCGATCTTCTTGGCCTCCAGCAGACCGCCGACCCGACCCAGGGCCATCTGCAGGATCGACGCCGCACCCGTCTCCAGCACCCGGGCGAACTCGTACTTGGTGGTGAGCCGCTCGCCGGTGGCAACCGGGATTGAGGTGGCCCGGGCCACGGCCGCCATCTGCTCCGGCATCTCGGCCGGGGTCGGCTCCTCGAACCACAGCGGTTCGTACCGCTCGAGGCGACGGGCGAGGCGGATGGCCCCGGCCGGGGTGAACTGTCCATGGGTGCCGAACAGGATGTCGGCCCGCGATCCCACCGCCTCCCGGATGGCGGCCACCATCGCCTCGGCCAGGTCGAGCCGCTCCAGCGACGGCTGGCGGGGATCGAAGGCCGAGTACCCACCCATCGGGTCGAGCTTGAGGGCCGTGAACCCCTCCTCCAGGTAGCGGGCGGCCCGCTCGGCCGCCAGCTCGGGAACGCTGTACACGTCGCCGTGGGCGTAGATGTCGACCGACTCGTCGTCGGGGTAGAGGTAGGTGTAGGTCCGCAACCGATCGTGGACCCGGCCGCCGAGCAGCTCATGGACCGGCTTGCCCGCCGCCTTGCCCACCAGATCCCAACAGGCCGTCTCGATCCCGCTCAGCACCGACACCAGCGACAGCTCGGGCCGCTGGCTGTACCCCCGGCTGTAGACCCGGCGCCACAGGGCCTCGATGCGGTGGGGATCGGTCCCGACCACGTGGCGTTCACACACGTCGGCGATCATGGCGGCCACCACCTGGGGTCCGAAGGTGGCGGTGTAGACCTCGCCGTAGCCCACCAGCCCATCGGCGGTGACGAGCTTGACGAAGATGAAGTAGCGGCCGCCCTTGGCCGGCGGGGGGTTGCCGACCACGAACACCTCGAAGTCCTCGATGCGCATGAGGGCCAACACTACGGGCCCGCTAGCCTGGAATGCTGCTGTTCGGCTCGACGACGGGTCGAACGGCAGGGCCCCAGGTCCCACCTCCACCCATCGAGCGCCATCGGAGCACCGTCATGAGCAAGCCTGCCGCCAACCTTCCCCCCAAGGCCGACACGATCGCCAAGTTCGCCAAGAGCGAGAACGACACCGGATCGGCCGAGGTCCAGATCGCCCTGCTCTCCGACCGGATCTCCCACCTCACCGAGCATCTGAAGACCCACAAGAAGGACCACCACTCCCGCCGTGGCCTGCTCATGCTGGTCGGCCGTCGGCGCCGCATGCTCGACTACCTGGCCCAGATCGACATCGAGCGCTACCGGACGGTCCGCGACGAGCTCGGCCTGCGTCGCTAGGACCCGGTCGAGGGCTGACGACGGCGCTGGCTGGTCAGTCGATGCCGTGGTCGAGGGCGTAGCGGATCAGTTCCTGCTTGCGGTTGAGCTGGAGCTTCTTCAAGATGTTGCGCACGTGGTTCTCGACCGTCTTGGCCGAGATGTACAGCTCCTCACCGATCTCCCGGTAGGTGTGGCCCCGGGCCACAAGTTGGAGCACCTCCCGCTCGCGGGCCGACAGGGCGTCGGCCGGTTGCTGTGAGGCCTTGACCCGCCGGAACTCGCTGAGCACCAGGGCCGCCAGCGAGGGCGAGAACACGGGCTCCCCCTGGGCCGCCCGCCACAGCTGGTTGCGGAGCTCGTCGGCCGTGGTCGACTTGACCAGATAGCCCAGCGCCCCGGACGCCACCGCCTCGAGCAGGTCGGCCTCGGCCTCCGACACGGTGAGCACCACCACCGGCACGGTCTCGCCCACGGCCCTGATCACGGCCAGGCCGCCCCCCTCGGGCATGTGGAGGTCGGTCAGGACGAGGTCGGGCGAGGTCCGGCCGATGACCTCGATGGCCTCGTTCGCATCACCCGCCTCACCCACGACGGCGAAGTTGTCGCCGAGGTCGGCTCGCAGGCCCGAACGCCAGATGCCGTGGTCGTCGGCGATGACGACGCGGACCGGGCCCGTCATCGGGGTCGGCCGCCAGCGGTCGTGGCCGGGGCCGTCCGGGCCCGGGGTGGGGTGCTCATACCCATATCTTGACCTCCGCGCCCCGGCCCGGGCGACCGAGGATCTCGGTCGTCCCGCCCACCTCGTGGACCCGGCCCCGGACGGAGCGGGCCAGGCCGATCCGTTCGGTCACGGCGGTCGGGTCGAAGCCGACACCGTCGTCCTTGACGCTGACGAACAACCGGGCCGGGCGGGGGGTGTCGTCGGGGTCGGCCGGTTCGGCGAAGAGGGTCACGGTGGAGGCCTGAGCGTGCTTGGCCACGTTGGTCAGCGCCTCGCCCACCGCGCCCACCACGGCGGCCAACCGGTCCGGTGTGGGCTCGGGAGCGTCGGGGGCGACCACCACCCGGACCCGGGTCGGAGGATGGTGGGCCTCGTGGTGGGCGGCCAGGCGCCGCAGTTCGGGTTCCAGGGCCGTGGGCCGGTCGGCCGAACCGGACAGGTAGCGGCGAAGGTCGGCCTCCTGCTCCCGGGCCAGCAGGGCCAGGTCGGCGTCGTCGGATCGGCGCTGGATCACGGCCAGGGTCTGCAGCACCCCGTCGTGCAGTTGCCGGGCCACCTCCTCCCGGGCTCGGACCATGGCCACCTCGGCTTCGGCCCGACGCAGACGCGACGACACATACCCGGCGAGCAGGCCGGTGGCCACCCACAGGCCCGTGCGGGAGAAGGCCTGGACCGGTTGGGTCACGTTGGTGTCGAACCGGAACTCGGTCGCCAGGTTGGCCGCCACCATGGCCACGGCCGCGCCCAGACCGGCCCGCCAGCCGAAGACGATGCCGGCCGCCATGACCCCGGCCGCCGGCCAGGACCACGACAGCGAGATCACCCGGCCCTGCTCGTACACGAAGCCGTCGCCGACCTGGATCACCGCCCCCAGGGCCAGCTCGGCCCCGATCACCCACGGGGCCAGCACCGGCAGCAGCGGGCCCCGTCCCGGCCAGAGACTCACCGCCACCGTCCATCCGACCATGGTCGTCACCAGCAGCGCGGCCAACCACGGGCGGCGCAGGAACTCGGTGGAGGACGCCACGCCGACCAGGGCCCACACCAGAGCCAGGGCCCGGAACACGGTGACCCCTCGGAACAGGCCGAGGATGGTCGCCTCGTCGCCCCGGGCCCGGACCTCGGTGGCCCCGGCGGGGATGGTCCAGTCCGGTGACCGATCGGTCATCTGGGGGATCCCCCACCGGTTACTGGGGGGTAACCCCGGTGCCCGGCTCCCCGGATCGGTGTCTCACTGGGGGTCATGACTTCCACTGCGTCACCGACACCCTCTTCGAGCCCGTCCTCGTCAACCACGTCCTCGACCCCCTCCCTCCGGTCGCTGGCGGCCCAGGCCAAGGGCGACCGGAACCGTGCCATCGACGCCTACCGGGCCCTGGCCATGCTCGTCGTCGCCGTCGGCCACTGGTTGGCGATGGTAGCCATCGTCCAAAACGGGGAGGTGGTCGGGGGCAACGCCCTGCAGTTCATGCCCTCGCTGGCCTGGTTGACCTGGGCCCTCCAGGTGATGCCGTTGTTCTTCGTGGTCGGCGGGTTCGCGTCGGCCATGTCGCTCGACGCCCACAACCGGTCCGGCGGCCGACCCCAGGACTGGGTTGCCGCCCGCCTGCGGCGGATGCTGCCCCCGGCCGTCACCTTGGCCTCGGCCTGGCTGGCCGCCATCGCCCTGGGGGCGGCGCTGGGGCACCTGGAACTGGTGGCCATGGGTGCGTGGGCCGCCGCCGTGCCCTTGTGGTTCCTGGCCAACTACACCATCGACACCGCGCTGGCGCCGTTCATCCTCCCCCGCTTCCGCCGCAACCCGGCGATGGTGGCGGCCGTGATCGTGGGCGCCTTCCTCGTCGTCGAGGTGTTCCGCATCCTCGACGTGCCGTTGCTGGCCCAGCTCAACTGGGTCCTGGGTTGGCTGTCGTTCCAGGTCCTCGGCTTCGCCTGGCGGGACGGCCTGTTGCCGACCGGACGACGCCTGGTGGCCCTGGCCGCCGGCTTCTGGGCCGCCGCCCTGGCCCTGGTTCTCTCGGGCGGACCATGGGTCGTGTCGATGGTCAACGTTCCGGGTCTGGAGCACTCGCCCACGAACCCGCCCAACCTGTCGCTGCTGGTGTTCGGCACCGCCTACGGGCTCACCGCCATCGCCGCCGCCCCCGCCCTGTCCCGGTTCCTGGCTCGGCGGGCCGGGGCCTGGACCGTGGTGGTGGCGGCCAACACGGTGGCCATGAGCGTCTACCTGTGGCACATGACGGCCGCCGTCCTCGTCACGGCCGCCCTCTATCTGACCGTCGGGCTGCCGGAGACGGCGGTCGGGTCGGCGACCTGGTGGCTGTGGAAGGTGCCGACCATGGTCGCCTCACTGGTGGTGCTGGTCCCCATCGTGGCCGTGGTGTCGCGAGTGGAGCGGGCCGCCCTTCTGGCCCCCCGCCGGCCGTGGCCCGGGGGCGTGGCCTCGATCTCGGCCGTCGCCGTGGTCACGTCGATCGCGCTCAAGTGGTGGACCAGCGGCGATCTGATGATCATCGTGCCCTGCCTCATCGTGCTCGTCGTGGTGGGCCGGACGGTGCTGTCGCCCACGCCGTCGCCGCTGCCGATCGGGATCGCCACCCCCGACCGGCTCTCCGTGCGGCGCTGACGCCCGGTCAGCCCAGGATCTCGCTCCGCCACCGTTCGGGGTGGAGCGAGACCAGGGCCTCGTCGTGGCCCGGGAAGTTGTCGGCGTAGGCGTTGCCCTGTTTCTGGTCGAGGTAGCGGATGGCGATGTCGCGCAGGATCTCATCCCGCTGGGTCGGGCTCATGACCTCGACGGTGACCGGGCCCTCGGCCGTGACGTAGCGGTAGGGCAGGCCCTCGTCCTGGACGCAGATCGAGGCCCGGCCTGCGGCGCGGAGCAGCCGGGCCTTGGCCGAGCCGTCGGCCATCACGATCTCGATGGCACCGCCGGCCTGATGGCGGTACCACACGGGTGCGCACAGGGGTCCCTTGCCGGGGCGTTCGATGGCCAACACGGCCACCCGCCGCTCGGCCAGAAAGGTGTCTCGTTGCTCGTCGGTCATCTCGGCCATGGCCGGCACGCTAGCCGGGGTCGGGGGTCGGTCGGGGCCGGCACCACCGAACCGACCGGGGCTCGAGGCCGGTACAGTATGCCGGTGCACGACGCCGTCATCCCTGGTGACGGCGGTGCGGCGCCGGGGCGGAAGGGATTCTGGTGCGAGAGCACGGGCGACATCTTGATCGGTCGAAGGCCTCCGGGCTGTTCCTGTGGCGGACGCTCCCGGTGATGGTCCTGGTCGGCCTGTTGGCCACGGCGTGTGTGGGTTCGGGCGACGAGATCGACGCCACCTTGCGTTCCGAGGCGGCCGAGGTGCCCCCGGCCGGGCCCGATCGGGGCGGCGATGGGCTCGATGACGACGGCCACGGCGCCGATCTCGCTGAAGCCAACGCCCGATCGGTCGCGGCCTCGTCGGCCCAATCATCGGTCCCAGCCAGCCCATCGTCATCGTCATCGTCGGCATCGTCGTCCACGGACTCGACGTCGGTCCCCACGTCGGCGCCGTCGTCCACGGACTCGACGTCGACGTCGGCGTCGACGGCGCCGCCCACCACCCGCCCATCGACGACCTCGACCTCGATGTCGACCTCGACCTCGACCTCGACCTCGACCTCGCAACCGGCGCCCGGTCCGCAGCCGTTGCCGACGCCGGTGGCCGCCGGCGCGCCGAGTCTGGTGGGCAACACCCTGACCTTCCGGTTCCAGGCGGTGTCGGCCCCGGGTCTGGGCCGCCATGAGCTGACGGTGTCGACCGGGGGGCGAATCCTCAAACAGGAGCGTCCCGGCGGCGAGCCCGTGATCGTCATCTTCTCACCCCAGTTCACGACGCCCGGCCGCTACTGCGCCACCGCAGTGGCCCTGCCCGACGACACCGGTCGGGCCCTGCCCAGCGCCCCCTCGGCCCCCCTCTGCCACACCGTGGGCTGACCGGCCCGAGTCCGGGACCGATCCGGTGGCACCCGAGCGGCCCCCCTCGGGGATAAGCTGTCCGGGAGCGAGCCGACGTGCTCGCTGCAGCGCGCGAGGTCAGCTTCCGGTTTCCGGCTCCTCAGCCCGTCCCCACCGCCGTGTTGGGTGGTCGAAATCTGGGATCTGGCCCGCGTTTGGACCAGCGAAGGTCGCTTGCGTCCACGACACGTACACAGATCCAAGGAGTTGCGTCATGGCGGAAGCCATTCGCGTTTCCGGGACCGTCACCAGCGGTGACGGCCCCGACATGCACCTCGAGACCGGCAAGCTGGCCGGCCTGGCCGGTGGGTCGGTGCTCGCCCAGATGGGCGACACCAGCGTCCTGGCCACGGCGACCGGGGCCAAGGCCCCTCGTGAAGGGGCCGATTTCTTCCCCCTCACCGTCGATGTGGAGGAGCGGTCCTACGCCGCCGGGAAGATCCCGGGTTCCTTCTTCCGGCGTGAGGGCCGGGCCGCCGACACGGCCACCCTGACCTGCCGTCTCATCGACCGTCCGCTGCGGCCCTCGTTCCCCGAGGGATTCCGCAACGAGACCCACGTCGTCATCACCGTCATGTCGGCCGACATGGCCAACCCCCACGACGTGCTGGCCATCAACGCCAGCTCGGCCGCCCTCATGCTGTCGGACATCCCCTTCGACGGCCCGATCGGCGCCGTGCGCCTGGCCTACACCACCGACGGTGAGTGGCTGCCCCACCCCACCTACGAGGAGGGCGACGCCTCGTCGTTCGAGATCGTGGTGGCCGGTCGCCAGCTCGACAACGGCGACGTCGCCGTGATGATGGTCGAGGCCGGTGGCACCGAGAACTCGTGGAACAACTACGAGAACGGCGCCCCCAAGGTCGACGAGGCCGCTCTGGCCCAGGCCCTCACCGAGGCCGAGCAGTACATCAAGGAGGCCATCGCCCTCCAGGTCCAGCTGGTGGAGCAGGCCGGCACCAAGCCGACCATGTCGTTCCCGACGCTGGCCGACTACACCGACGAGCAGTACGCCGCCGTGGCCGCCGCCGCCGAGGCCAAGCTCAACGACGTCATGTCGATCGCCGACAAGAGCGACCGCGGCGCCGCCGAGGACGCCCTGCGGGCCGAGGTCCTCGAGTCCCTCACGTCGCAGTTCGCCGGTGACGACGAGGCGCTGGCCACCAAGCAGCTCAAGGCCGCCTTCCGGTCGCTGTCGAAGGCCGTGGTCCGCCGCCGCATCGTCGAGGACAACATCCGCATCGACGGCCGCAAGTCGGACGAGATCCGGCCCCTGTCGGCCGAGGTCGGCGTCATCCCCCGGGTGCACGGTTCGGGCCTGTTCCAGCGGGGCGAGACCCAGGTCCTCAACGTGACCACGCTGGGCATGAAGAAGATGGATCAGCTGATCGACGGCATCGATCCGACCACCCGCAAGCGGTACCTCCACCACTACAACTTCCCGCCCTTCTCCACCGGCGAGACCGGCTTCATGCGGGGCCCCAAGCGCCGCGAGATCGGCCACGGCCTCCTGGCCGAGCGGGCCCTGGTGCCCGTCGTCCCGTCGCTGGAGGAGTGGCCCTACACCCTGCGTCTGGTGTCGGAGGTCCTGTCGTCCAACGGTTCGACCTCGATGGCCTCGGTCTGCGGTTCGACCCTGTCGCTGATGGACGCCGGTGTGCCGATCAAGGCGCCGGTGGCCGGTATCGCCATGGGCCTGGTCTACGCCGAGGGCAAGTACACCCCGCTGACCGACATCCTGGGAGCCGAGGACGCCTTCGGTGACATGGACTTCAAGGTCGCCGGTACCTCGGAGTTCGTGACCGCCCTGCAGCTCGACACCAAGATCGACGGCATCCCGGCCGACGTGCTGGCCCAGGCCCTGAACCAGGCCAAGGACGCCCGACTCCAGATCCTGGAGGTGATGGCCGGCGCCATCGCCGCCCCCCGGGACGACGTCCGCGAAGGTGCGCCCAAGATCGTGTCGTTCGAGATCCCGGTCGACAAGATCGGCGAGGTCATCGGCCCGAAGGGCAAGGTCATCAACTCGATCCAGACCGAGACCGGGGCCGACATCAGCGTCGACGACGACGGTGTCACGGGCATCGTCGCCATCTCCGCCACCGAGAAGGAGGTGGTTGACGAGGCCGAGCGCCAGATCCGCCTCATCCTCGACCCGCCCACCGCCGATGTCGGCGAGAGCTACATGGGCCAGGTCGTCAACATCACCAAGTTCGGCGCCTTCGTGAACATCCTCCCCGGCCGGGACGGTCTGCTCCACATCTCCAAGATCGGGGGCAACCGCCGGATCGACAGGGTCGAGGACGTGCTCGAGCTGGGCCAGTCGGTCGAGGTCGAGGTCGAGGACATCGACCCCAACGGCAAGATCTCGCTGAAGATGGTGGGCGACGACGCCCCGGCGTCGTCGGCCAACGGTTCGGGTTCGCCCGACTCGTCCTCGGCCGGCGGGGGCACGGCGGTCGCCACCCGGACCGAGGAGTCGGTCGAGGTGTCGTTCGAGGACGACTTCGCCGGGGCCATGGCCGATTTCGGTGAGCTCGGCCCCGAGGGCGCTCAGCTCTCCGAGGACGACCGGGGCGGTCGAGGTCGGGGCCGCGGCGGCCGCAACGGCGGCGGCGGTGGCCGGGGCCGGGGCCGGGGCCGAGGCCGCGGTCGCAACTGACCAACCTGAGGTCCGGAGGCCGACGGGCCCACCGGTGATCATCAGGCCGGTACCCGACCTCGGTCGGGACCACGAGTAGGACGGCGGAGTCCCGGAGGCGGTGTGACCACCCCTCCGGGACTCGCCGGTTTTGCAGGGGAGCGGAGCCCGACGGGCCGGCCGCTCCGACCAAGCAGGAAGGGATGATCGTGGGGCTCGACAAGGGGAAAGCGTGGGGGGCGTTGGGTCCGGGGTTGCTGGCCCTGGTGATGGCCACGGCCTGCGCCGGAGGCGACGGTGGGCCCGAGGGCGCCTCGGTGGCCGCCACCGTTCAGGAGCGGGCCGACGCCGTGACCGCGGCCGACAACGGGGGCGAGACGTCGGCCGGGGATGAGGCCGACGGTGGGCTGACGACCGCCGGTGACGGCCCGGACACCGTCGATCGGGCCGCCGGGCCCGGTGCCGCCCCGTCGACGGCCCAGGGTGTCGACGGGGCCCCGACCCGCATCGTGCCGTCGCCCCTGGCCGCCTTCCTCGGTGACGAGGGCTATGGGGCGGAGCGGTCGCTGGAGGCCCGGGCCCGGTTGGTCGAGCGGGAACGGATCCAACAGGCACTCATCGTCGACTGCATGGCCGCTGCCGGTTTCGACTACGTGCCGGTGGATCCGGCGGCAGGAGGCGTGCTGGGGGGAACGCTCGGTACCGGTGTCCCGGGCCAGGAGTTCGACGACGGCTCGGCCGACTGGGCCGCCCGGTGGGGCTTCGGGTACACCACGACCCGCTTTGCCCAACAGGAGGTGGGTGACGACCTGATCGGACATCGTCGGGGGGCGGAGCAGTCCGGGGCGACCGATCCCAACCTGGCCGTCGCCGCCGGGCTCCTGCCCGAGGAGTTGGAGGCGTGGTTCGCCGCCCTCTACGGCGACCAGTCGAGCGGTTTCGAGGTCGGTGGGTGCCTGGGTGAGGCCGTGGTGGCCACCGAGGCGGTGGCCCTCGGCTTCTACGACGAGTTCGGCGCCCGGCTCGACGAGTTGTACGCCTCGGTCGAGGCCGACCCCAGGATCATCGAAGCCGAAGCCGCTGTCACCGCCTGCGTGGCCGAACAGGGCCTGGTGCACCGGTCGGCCGAGGACACCTTCGGTGAGTTCGACCGGGAGCTGCGCATCGTGTTGGAGGAGGCCGTGCACCCGGCCGACGGGATGAGCGACGTCGAGTTGGCCCGGTTGTCGGCGGCCGAGGTCGACGAGCTGCTGCGCCGGCCCCGGACCTTCAGCCCCCAGGGACGGGCGCTGCTGGCCCGTCTCCAGGCCGAGGAGATCGACCTCGCCCTCGCCGTCAACCGCTGTGGGGGAGGTCAGGCCCTGGCCGCCCTCCGCTCGGTGGTGACAGCCGAGTACGAAGAGGCCTTCGTGACCGCCAACGCCGAGATGCTGGAGCCGTACCGGGTCCAGAGCTGATCGCCGTCGGTAGAATCGGGCCATGACGTTGCGGGTCGGGGTGGTCGGGGCCGGTGGCCGGATGGGCCAGGAGGTCTGTCGGGCCGTGGCCGCCGCCGACGGCCTGGACCTGGTCGCCGCCGTCGATCCCACCGTCGACGGTCGGCCCATCACCGACCTGGTCGGAGCCGAGGTCGGCCCGGTGGTCGGCGCGGCCGACCTCGACGCCCTCGACCGGGCCGACGCCCAGGTGGTCGTCGACTTCACCCACGTCGACGTGGCCCGCCGGACACTCGATCACTGCGCCGCCGCCGGGATCCATGCCGTGGTCGGGACCTCGGGGTTCACCGAGGCCGACCACGCCCGGATCGCCGAGTCGTTCACCTCCTCCAACTGCCTCATCGCCGCCAACTTCGCCATCGGGGCCGTGCTCATGATCCGGTTCGCCGAGCTGGCCGCCCCCTACTTCGACACGGCCGAGATCATCGAACTCCACCACGACGGCAAGGTCGACGCCCCCAGCGGGACGGCGGTGTCCACGGCCGAGCGGATGGCCGCCGCCAGTGCCGAGTGGGGCGCCGACCCCACCGAGACCGAGACCTTGCCCGGGGCCCGGGGTGCGGTCGGTCCGGCCGGTATCCCCGTCCATTCGGTCCGTATGCGGGGGATGACGGCCCACCAGGAGGTCATTCTCGGCACCACGGCCCAGACCCTGACCCTGCGCCACGATTCGTTCGACCGGACCTCGTTCATGCCCGGGGTGGTGCTGGCCGTGCGCCGCATCCCGTCGACCCCGGGTCTGACGGTCGGCCTCGACGGGATGCTCGACCTGTGAGCCGGCGCCGCCGGTTCGGACGGGGCCGCGATCGGCGCCGGGACGGCCTGGGGCCGACGTCGGCCACGCCACCGGCCGGTTCTCCCGCTCCGCCCCCGGTCCCGACCGTCGGCGGCCCACAGCTGCCTCCGGTACCCGCCGGAGCGGCGCCGCCGCCCGTGCCCGGCCGCTCCGCAACCCCGGTGGCGCCCCCGCCCGGTCCGGTCCCGGCCGCCGACGCCGACGAGTTGGCCCGGGAGCTGGCCACCATCGCCGCCGACGACTCGGAGCGCATCCTTCGCCGGGCCATCGCCATCGACGGGGATGCCGTGGTGGTCGCCGACCGGTTCCCGGTCAGCGACCTGGAACAGGCGGCGGCCGAACTCCACGTGCCGGTGTCGGCCGTGGCCCAGGCCCTGGCCGAGTACCGGGCCGGGGCCCTGGATCGGGAGGAGCCGGGTCGGGCCGGAAGCCTGGTGGAGCGCATGATCGGTCCCAGCACGGTGTTGGTCGGAAGCCGCACCGGGCTGTCGGAGGGCCAGGTGGTCCAGGATCTGGGCCAGTGGCTTCATCGGCACCATCGGCTCCGCATCCGGGTCAATCCCGAGGGGGCGGTGGTCGCCGTCCGCCGCCGCGGTCTGGTGCCGCAGGCTCTGCGCCAGCTGCGAGGTGCGGTCGGTCGGGCCGGGTTGTCGGGCCTCCGTGAGGTTCGGGGGGCGGCCGTCACCACCGACGAGGGTCAGACCATGTTCTGCGTCGTCGCCGACGTGAGCGAACAGCGCACCCACTCGGTGGTGGCCGGGTCGGCCATCGCGTTCGGGGGCACCGTGGTGGTGGCAACGGCGGCGGCGGTGACGGCACCGGTGGCCCTGGTCGGCGTGCCGGTCGCCGTTGGGACGGGCTGGGTCGTCACCCGGGTGACCCACGGCCGCCAGATCCGCCGCATCCGCGAAGAGGTCGAGATCACGGCCGACAACGTGGCCGCCGGAGCCCGGCCCCGGGGCCGGGTCCAGGAGGTCGTCGACCGCCTCGGCCTTCCTGGCAACGCCTGACGGCCGAGTCCGATCCGGCGACGGCTCGGTCGGGGGCCGGATCGGGTACGCCGACCCGGCCCCAACCGCTGAGGAGTCGGGCTAGATGTAGCCGTCCCAGCCGCCCCAGTCCCAGCCGCCGCTGTCGTTGCTGCTGGAGCTGGAGCTGCTGGTGTCGACATCGGGTCCGGGTCCGCCGAAGGCGTCCAGCCCGTCGTCACTGGTGGCCGGGGACGAGTCGTTGAACGATCGGTCGTCCCGCTCATCGGGGGCGTCCCAGCTGGAATCCTGAGAGCTCGACGACGCCGAACTCGAGCTCGAACTCGGCGATGAGCTGGAGCTGGACGAGGGGGACGAGTCCCGGTCGCTGGAGCTGCTGGACGAGGGGGACGAGTCGCGGTCGCTGGAGCTGCTGGACGAGGGTGACGAGTCGCGGTCGCTGGAGCGGTCTGACGAGGGGGAGTCGCGGTCGTCGTCCCGGTCGTCATCCCTGCTGTCGTCGCGGTCGCTGGAGCGGTCTGACGAGGGTGATGAGGGGGAGGAGTCGCGGTCGTCGTCCCGGTCGTCGCCGGTCCGGTCGCTGATGTCGGGTCCGGGTCCGCCGAAGGCGTCGAGGCCGTCGTTGCTGGTGGCGGGGGTGTCGGGGGTGGTGTCGTTGAAGGAGCGGTCGTCTCGTTCGTCGGGTGCGTCCCAGCTGTTGTCTGGGGTGTCGGGGGTTTCGGGTGCTGCTGGGGGGCTGGTGTCGATGTCGGGTCCGGGTCCGCCGAAGGCGTCGAGGCCGTCGTTGCTGGTGGCGGGGGTGTCGGGGGTGGTGTCGTTGAAGGAGCGGTCGTCTCGTTCGTCGGGTGCGTCCCAGCTGTTGTCTGGGGTGTCGGGGGTTTCGGGTGCTGCTGGGGGGCTGGTGTCGATGTCGGGTCCGGGTCCGCCGAAGGCGTCGAGGCCGTCGTTGCTGGTGGCGGGGGTGTCGGGGGTGGTGTCGTTGAAGGAGCGGTCGTCTCGTTCGTCGGGTGCGTCCCAGCTGTTGTCTGGGGTGTCGGGGGTTTCGGGTGCTGCTGGGGGGCTGGTGTCGATGTCGGGTCCGGGTCCGCCGAAGGCGTCGAGGCCGTCGTTGCTGGTGGCGGGGGTGTCCGGGGCGGTGTCGATGTCGGGTCCGGGTCCGCCGAAGGCGTCGAGGCCGTCGTTGCTGGTGGCGGGGGTGTCCGGGGCGGTGTCGTCCGAGTCGTCGTCGATCATCTCGGGGATGCCACCGAACTCGCCCAGCTCGGGATCGCCGAACCCCTGAGGGTCGGTGGGTCCGAAGCCGTGATCGACCGAGGTCGCGGCGTGGCTCAGTCGGTCGAAGGCGTCGACCAGGTCGGCGGTCGAGGTCCTGGGCTGCTGGTCGGTCGGTCGCATGTCGCTCAGCGCGGTTCGCACGCTGGCCGTCTCGGCCAGGTCATCCACCACCTCGTTGCGGCCCCAATCCCAGGAGTCGTCGGCCTCGGCCTCGGCCCGGGCCGCCTCCTGGAGGGCGAAGCCGTCGAAGACGGTCACGACGTCGCCGTTGCGGACGGTCACCGTCTGGCCGAAACCGCCGCCGGGATCGACCCAGTCGGTCACCTCGACCGTGATGTTGGGGTGGTTGGCCAGCTCGAGCGCATCCCAGTCGGCGCCGAAGCGCCGGTCGACGGTCGTGGTGCTCGATTCGATGGGTACCCCGTCGTCGACGTCGCCGGTGGCCGTGATGTGGGCCGTCCGATGCTCCTCGCTGTAGAAGCTCTCACGATGGATGTCGCGCTCGCGGACCGAGACCTCGGGCCCCTGGCCGCTGCGCGAGCCCCGCAACTCCCGGTGGTCCCGCACCAGCTGCGAGCTGCCGTTGACCTCGTCGTAGACGTCGAAGGGTTCAAGTTGCGGATCGCCGGTGCGCAGGTGGTCCTCGGCCCGGGTCAGTTCGTCGGCGTCGACGGCCGTCTCATCGCCCACGTCGTATCGGGCGGCGGTGCCCTCCCACGTCTCGTCGACGATCTCGCGCAGGGCGCCGTACTCGCCCCGCAGGCCCAGGGTCTCCGAGAAGTCCAGCCCGATCCGGACGTCGGTCCGGGTATTGGTGTTCTCCCTGGTGCCGGTCATGACCTCGACCGTGTCCTCGTCGAGCTTCTCGACCACGGTCGTCTCGGCGTCCAGGGTCCGGTCCACCCACTGGCCGGCCCCGATGCCGGCGAGGACGTCGTACTCGTTCTGGCTGCCGTTGATGCCGGCCTCCGACTCGTAGCCGTTGGTCTCGATGCTGTCGCCCGGGTTCAGGCTGGGCAGCGAGTCCCACCCCGGTGGCTCGGCCCCGTCGCGGATCTCGGCCACGGTCTCGGGCGAGTAGGTGGCCACCGTCTGTTCCACGTGCTGGGGAGCGATCGTGGCGCCGCCGCCGAAGCGGCCGATCTCGACCTTGCCCACACCCAGGACACCGTTGCGGGTCTCGACGTCCACGATCACCTGGCCAGTGGGGTCGACCTCGGTGACGATCGTCTCCCGGTGCTGGCCCTTGACCCCGAACTCGACCTCGGCCAAGCGGCCCCGGGGCCGGTCGCGGCCCGGGCGGGGCACCGTGGCGCCGCCGGTTGCGTTGACGTTGCTGATGATGGCGGTTTCGTCGACGTCGGGTTCGTCGCCCGCCTCGCGGACCTCGTCGGCGATGATGTCGGCGTAGTCCCTCAGGTCATAGCCGGCCGGCCCGGTCGGCATCGGCGTCTCCAACGGGTCCGCCGGGGGCGGGGTCGGGGCCGCGGGTTGGGCCGGTGTCTCCGGTCGGGTGTCGGCCTCGGGAACGGTCGGGGCCTCGTCGATGGTCGGGGCCGACGGCGCCGTCGGGGCCTCGTCATCCACCTCGGGCGGCGCCGGGGGAGCGGATGGGGCCGACGGCGCGACGTCAGCCTCGGGGGCCGCAGGAGGGGCAAGGTCGGCCGGCGGCGCCGGTGTCTCGGGTCGGCTGTCGGCCTCGGGAACGGTCGGGGCCTCGTCGACGGTGGGCGGGGCGGGAGCGGCGGGGGCCTCGTCCACCACGGCGGGCGGGGCCGGAGTGGGGGCCGGCACCTCGGCCGTCGGCGGGGCCGGGGCGGGTTGGGGTTGGTCGACGACCGGCGGCTCGTCGCCCACGATGGCATCGAGGAGATCGCCGATCGGGTCGTCCCCGTCGGTTGCCTCCACCTCCTCGCCGGTGTCGTCCTCGACGACGACCTGGTCGTCGGAGTCGTCGTCGGAGTCGCCCGGGGAGCCGTCGTCGATGGGTGGGCAGTGGGGCCAGAGGTACGGGGGTTCGGGGCAGACCAGGACGCACTCGTCGTCGCCGGCCGCCACGGTCACCGCCACCTCGACGCCGTCGGCGGTCGGCCCGGAGAACACGGTGCGAATGATGTCGGCCATGGGGGCGAGGGCCGCCTCCACGTCGGGGCCCTCGACCACACACTCGGTGGGGGTCGAGGCCGCCCCGACCCCGCTACCCCTGGAGGGGGCGCCGTCGACGTCGGCCCCGGCCGTGGTGACGAGCATGCCCGAGACCAGGACCGAGCCTGCCACCAGTCGACCGCCGGTCCGACCCAGGCGGGCACCCTCGCGGGCCATGGCCGAGCGGAGTTCGGCGTAGTGCTCGGACGCGGTGCGGAAGGCGGGGGCCGGGCCGTCGAGGTCGATCAGGTCCGAGCAGCGCAGGGCGGCGGCCATGGCCGGGCTCGGGCCCGTCGGGCGAGGCAGGGCCTGCGCCGGAGGGGAGACCGGGGTCGGCGCCGCCGGCTCCGACGCCGTCGCCATCTCGGGGGCCTGGGGCCCGTCGGCGGCGGGCGTCGTCGGCTCGAAGCCGAGGACGGGGATGGGGGGTCGGTCGGTCATGGTTCGCCTCGCACGTGGTCGCCTGATGACCCGACCTTCGCCCGGTCGGGTCGTGTACCGCCTGCCCCGTGGCGATGCTAGTCGACCCGTGTCGGGCCGGATCGAGCGGTCGGTGACGCCGAGGTCAACGGGGGATGAATCAGTCCTGGTCGGCGGTGGTGTCACCGTCGCCGCCCGGCTCGGCCGCCGATCCGGCGGCCTCGGGGTCGTCGTCGGCGGTCAGGGCTCGGAGGCCGGCCACCTCGCCGTTGTCGCCCCGGAACTCCCCGAACACGGTCCAGGCGACGGCGGCGACCGAGAGCAGGAGTAGCCAGATCCGATTGCCGGCGATCCAGCCCTGGACGCTGTCGACCTGGCTCTCGACCAGGCTGCCGATGAACCAGACGACGGTCAGGCGGACGACGGTCCCGGCCACGTTCAGGGTGAAGAAGACGCGGGGGCCGATGCCGCTGGTGGCGGCCATGGCGCTGATGATGCTGTTGGGGGCGATGAAGATGATGGGGTAGGCGGCCCGGCGGAACATGCGGGCCCCGTCCTCGACCAGCGGTCCGTAGGTGCGGCTGCGGCGGGCGGTCCAGGCCAGGGCCCGATCCCCGTACCAGTAGCCCAGCAGGTAGTAGAGCGGGTCGGATGACAGGAGCCGCCCGAACCCGATGAGGGCGTACTGGACGATCGACAGTTCGTTGGCCCCGTTGACCAGGTAGCGGACGCGGGGGTTCATGGCCAGGAGGAGGCCGGGGCGGCTGTCGAAGATGAGGCTGGCGATCAGGTCACCGACCAGGGCGGTGGCCCAGGAGATGAAGGCCAGCGCCACCACGCTGCGCACGATCCACTTCGACGGCGGTCGTCCCCGCTCCAGTCGCACACGTTGAGTCTGGCACCGACCGGGCGACACCCGGCTCCACCCGCCCGGATTTCGGTCACCGGGCGTGGTCGTCCCGATCGGGACGCGGCCCGGGGCGGGTCGTAGAGTGGTCCGGTGGACAATCGGCCCGACTGGTCCTTCGCCCGGCGGCCCTTCTGGCTGTTCTCGCACCTGTTCGCCCTGTCGATGGTGGTGCTGTTCGTGGCCCTCGGGCTGTGGCAGCTCGATCGGCATCGGGAGCGGGCCGCCTTCAACGAGGTGGTTGCCGAGAGGTCGGGGCCGCCGCCCCTGACCCTGGACGACGCCCTCGATCTGCCGGTCGACGAGGTGCCCTACCGGCTGGTCGAAGCGACCGGCACCTACCTCGACGACGACCTGGTCCGGGTGGTCAACCGCAGCCAGGGGGGCGCGGCCGGCGAGCACGTGGTCGGCCTGGTGGCGTTGACCGACGGCCGACTGCTCCTGGTCAACCGGGGGTTCGTGCCCCTGGGTGCAGGCGACCCCGATCGACCCGGTGGTGAGGGCGTGACCCTGCGGCCCGCTCCCACGGGCCCGGTCACCGTCCGGGGTTGGCTCCAGGCCTCGGTGGCCCGGGGCTGGCTCGGCGCCACCGACACCCGGACCGGCCCCCTCGCTCCCCGCTTCGACATCGAGGCCATCGCCGCCCGGATCGGCCCGGCCCCGGCGGCTGCCACCGGTCCCTCGGCCGGCGGGGACGGCGACGGGACCGTGGTCGATCACTGGCTCCTCCTCGAGAGCGACGCCGTCGGCGATGTCGGCGCCGGTTCCCCGGCCTCGGCCGCCGGTCGAGGCCCGACCGAGGCCGGATCGTTCCCCGATCCCGTCCCCCTGCCACCTCTGGACGGCGGCCCCCACCTCTCCTACATGGGACAATGGTTCATCTTCGCTACGCTCGGCGTCGGGTTCTACCTGGCCCTGCTGCGTCGGGCCTCCCGGGGTGGGACCGCTCGCCAGCGAGTGGAGGACGACGTCCCCGTCGGGTGAGGCGGTGCTCCCAACCCCGGGCGGGTGTCGTGGCCGGGCCCGGTGAGGGTGGCGTGGTGGCCAGGGGCGAGGTCCTGAGGCCCGGAGGGAGCACGAACATGGGGCAGACCAGATACGAGCCCGAGCAGTCGTTGGTGGTGGCCGGGCTCCGCCGGCAGTTCCGCCGCCATCCTCGGCTGAGCGCCGTCGTCGGCTCGGTCCTGGCCGTGGTCGGTCTGGTGGCGGCCATCGTGGCCTCGGAGGAGCGGATCCTGACGACGGCCATCGTGGTGCTGGCCGTGGGGTTGTTGGCCGGGATGGCGGCTCTGCTCATCCTCCACGAGCTGTTCCTGGTCCGCCATGACGATTGGGCCCGGGAGCGGCCGGCCCCGCTCGTGGCCGGTCCCCGGCCCGAGGCGGACGGACGGCCCCTGCCCCGGGATCTGCGCCTGGTCCTCGGTCTGACGCTGGCCTTGTGGCCCGCGGTGTTGGCCGTCGGTGTGGTGGCGGTGCTGGTCGCGCTGCAGCTCCAGTCGGTGGAGCTGACCGTGCTGACCATGGCGGTGGTGCTGGTCGGGGTGGTGGCGGCCATGGTGGCGTTGTCGGACGACGTCGAGCGTCGAGGCCGCCTGGTGTTGGTGGTGGGAACGGCGTTGTCGGTGGTGGGTGCCGCCGCCGTGGCCCTCGGGCCCGACGGGCTGTGGCCGGCCGGAGCCCTGCTCGGCCTCGTCGGGATCACCGGAGTCAAGGTGGCGTTGTTGCCGGTGGTCGATCGGGTCGGGTTCCGTTCGGGAGGGCGAGGGCTGGTCTCGGCCGCCCGGATCCGGGCCCGCCGGGCCCTGGCGCTGTTCGTGCTGGGGATCGTGCTGCTGGCCGCGGGGGCCGGGCTGGGGTGGGTCGGCACCGACGCCGAGAGTCCGCAGCTCCCGCTGGTCGTGTTGGGGATGTTGGTCGGGCTCGGGGGGCTGACCCTGGCCGGGGCCACCGCTCCCCGCATCCTTCCCGCCCGCCGGGCCGTCCTCCGCTGGGTCATCGCCTTGGGGATCATCGCCGTGGGGGTGGCGTTGCTCGGTGTCGGGGGCATCCAGGCCGGACGGATCATCGACGACTGGCGGGCGGTGGCCGGGTTGCTGGTGGTGCTGCTGCTGGCCTTCGGGGCCTGGGCCGTGCTCCGGGGTGAGACCCTGGTCGCCCTGTTGTTGCTGACGTTCCTGCTGGCCTGGGCCCTGCACGACCGGAGCAGTCAGAACCCGGCGGCCTTCAACGCCGATCGCGCCCCCTACGACGGGGGCGGAATGCTGGCCCTGGGCGACTCGTTCATGTCGGGCGAGGGTGCCGGTGACTTCTTCACCGGCACCAACGAGCCCGGATCCAACGAGTGTCGGCGGGCCCTGACCTCCTACGCCGCGCTGGTGTCGGCCAGCCTCGACCTGGAGTTGCATCACTTCGCCTGCTCCGGCGCAACCATCGACCAGATGCTGACCGACGCCCAGATGCCCAACAGCCCGCCCGGGGTCGTGGGCAACGACGGCCAGCTCGACACCTTGGGCGACCCGACCCTGATCACCCCCCAGGGGCGGGACGAGTTGGAGATCGTGCTGGTCAGCGTGGGTGGCAACGACACCGGCTTCTCGACCGTGATCCAGGCGTGCCTGCTCCCCGAGTCGGACTGTTCCGATCAGCAGGCCGAGTGGGTCGCCCTGGCCGAGTCGCTCGAGGGCCGCCTGGCCGATGCCTATCGGCGGGTCGACGAGGAGACCGGCGATGCCGCCATTCTGGTCGTGCCGTATCCGAACTGGATCGAGCCGACCGACTGCGGCCGTCTGGCCACCCGGGACGAGTTCGGGTTCACCGCCCGCTTCATCGACGTGATCAACCGCACCATCTACCGGGCGGCCCGCACGGCCAACGCCGACGGGGCCCGAGTCTGGGTGGTCGACAACGACGACACGCTGATCGAGCGGAACCAGTGCCTGAGGGGTCAACCCGGGCCGGCGGCCAATCTGGTGACCCTGGCGCCGACCTCGGCACCGTTCCCCGAGGTGCTGGACCCCGGGACCTGGGTCCACGGGAGCATGCACCCGTTCGAGGACGGACATGCCCTCCAGGCCGACGCCATCGAAGCACCGGTGGGGGTCCTCCTCGATTGCGGGGCCGACGACTGCCGGCCGCCGGTGTGCGACGTCGATCCCCTGGCGCCGGGGCCGCCCGGCGACGGGAGCGAGCCGTCGTCGGCCGATGCCCGGCTCGGGGTGATGCTGGCCAACGGGACCCTGGTCGACACCTGCGCCACCTACAGTCCGGCCACCGCCCCCGACGATCGGGACGAGTTGGCGGCCGCCGGGCGGGCCCTGCTCGACGACAACTCGTGGCTGACGACGCAGGTGTGGCTGACGGCCCGGGCCCTGGTGGTGCCGGTGCTGGCCCTGGTCCTGGCCGGGCTGTTGGGGGCGGCGGGCCTCGTTCGGCTGGCCGTCGAGCGTCAGCCGCCGGTGCTGCGCTGGGTGTTCGATCTGGTTCGCTTCCTGGCCCCGACCGGGACCGCAGCGGCCCTCGGCACCGTCGATGCTGATATTCAGACGTCGACGAAGCGCTAATCACCTCCCTGGTTTCACATAAATGGACCGGTCGATTGTTCACCCATTTGGGTAAATAGTCTCTAGGTAAGTCCTTGTAGGGGTTCGGGTCCGGTTCTAGCCTTCCGTATACGTCGGGCGACGAGACCGAGAGGAAGTTGCGGCCGAGGAGATGGCGGTCGGACCCCGAGGGTCCGGACGGTGTTTCCCGCCGCCGGAACCCCATGCAGACCGCCGCAGGTGCCCCCGGGCATCCGAAGACTCCCTGGCTGCCGACGTTCAGCGGGCACCGGGTGGCCACCTGGCTTCTGGCGTGGTGGACCCTCGGGGTGCTGTTGTCGGCCGCGTTCGGGTGGTCGGTGGTCGCCGTCGGCTCGACGCATGGGACACCGCTGGCCGCCCCCTCCTGGTACGGGTGCGGGCTGTTCGTGGCCGTGGTCAGCTTTCTGTTCCTGGCGGCGAGGAATCACTTCCGTATTGTGATGATTCCAGTGGCCACGTCACGAAGCATGAAGATCGTTGCCTCGGTGACGATGGCGGCATGCATGTTGATCATCCTCATCGCCTTCCTCCCGGTGCGACAGCCGACCTATGGGCTGGTGGCCGGTCTGGTTGGGGCGTTGTCGGTGGCCGGGTTCCTGGCCGACGTGGTCGGCAGCCGGGTTCTGCGGGAGGCCTGGCTGCGGGGGCGGCTTCGGGAGAATGCCCTGATCTACGGGTCGGACCGCTTGGCGGCCGAACTGGCGGTTGAGATCGATCTGCGTCCCGAGTTCGGACTCGACGTGGTGGGGTTCGTGGCCACCGATCGGCAGAGCCGGGAGCCGTTCTCGGCGCCGGTGTACGACGTCTGCGCCGACCTCGACCGGGTGGTTGCCGACACCAAGGCCCACCGGCTGATCATCGGCCCGGGGACGGCGGTGACCGATCGCCACGCGTTGCGGCTGGCCCGCCGGGCGGCGGCGGTGGGGATGCCGGTGTTCGTGGTGCCGCGCCTGTTCGAGATGGGGTTGGGGGTCGATCTCCTGGCCCCCGACCGGGCCCGCGGCTACCCGCTCGTCCGGCTCCAGCGGTCGGCCCATCCTCAGCTGTCGATCCGGCTGAAGCGATTCTTCGATCTCGTCGTGGCCTCGTCCGGGCTGGTGGTGCTGTCGCCCGTGATCCTGGTGGTGGCGCTGCTGGTCCGCCTGACCAGCCCCGGGCCGGTCCTGTATTGCCAGGAGCGGGTGGGCCAGTACGAGCGCCGCATCATCGTGCGCAAGTTCCGTTCGATGTATCAGAGCGACACCAGCGATCAGGAGTGGACGGCCGACCATCGGGTCACACCGCTCGGGGTGTGGTTGCGGCGGCTCAACCTCGACGAGTTGCCTCAGTTGTGGTCGGTGGTGGCGGGGGAGATGTCGCTGGTCGGCCCCCGACCGGAGCGGCCCGACTTCGTCGAGGACTTCCGGCGCCGTATTCCCGACTACGACGATCGGCATCGGATGCCGGTGGGCATCACCGGGCTGGCCCAGATCGTCGGGTTGCGGGGCAACACCTCGATCGCCGAACGGGTGAAGTACGACAATCTCTACATCGACCAGTGGTCGTTCCGGTCGGATCTGCACATCCTGATCAAGACGGTGTCGGCCATCGTGACTCAGCGCAGTGACGCCACCAGGGCCGTGGCCCTGGAGCAGGCGTTGGCCGGCGTCGCCATCGACCTCACCGACCCCCGGCCTGCCGGCCCCGCCTTCGGCGAGGTCAGCGCCCTGGTGGCCGACGACGAACCCGGCGGGCGGGGCCCTCTCCCCGACGTCGACCCCGACGATCGCCCGTCACCGTTCGGCCTGACCGGCTGAGGTTGTTGGGGGTTGGTTGTTTGGGGTCAGTAACCGAGAACCCGGGGTTCGGCGTCGTCATAGGAAACGCTCGGACGGTGGTTGGAGAAACCACTCACTCGGATGAGTTGCGATGCCGAGAGGTCCAGGTCCACGTGGACCTTCTCTTCGACGGGCGTGAACCCCTCAAGTTCGACGGTTACATCGAACAGGCTCAGCGAACTGATTCGGGGGGCGAGAAGCAGAACGAGTGGTGCAAGGGCCACCATCCCAAGGAAGATCAGCTGGGTCTCGGCTCGAACCTCGGAGCCAGGCCGGAGCACGCTCCAGCCGACCGCTCCAAGCGTGAGCAGGAACGCCACCAGCCAGCCGAGGGCGACAACGGGTACCGATGGAGCCAGCCATCGTGGTAGACCCTTTGGGCCCAGATCCAACTGAGTTCGAAGGTGTCTCGCCTCATCACACGAAGGGTCGACCTTGAGTGCGCTCGCTACCAGGGTGTTGGCCCGCCGAACTTCCCCTTGTCGCGCTGCGAGGAAGGCTCGACGGGCCAGGAGTTCCGCCTTCTCCGACGCTGGACTGCGCCTTCCTGCGGCCGCCGCCTTGAGGCTCCGCTCAGCTTGGGCTAGTTCGTTCGCGCGCTGGCGTTCGTGAAGAGTCTCGGCGCGTTCTGCTCGGACACGTGCATGGAGCAGTTCGAGGCGCACTCGCCTCGGCGTGGTAACGGTCGCCAAGCCTTGTCTGACCGCGGTCAAGGCGTCGTCCACCTGTCCGACCTCAAGAAGTGCCACTACCAACGCTCGATGATGAACGTAGTCGTGCTGATCGACGGCGGCAGCCGCCTTGAAGTTCTGAATGGCCGGGCCTACCTGGCCTACCTCGAATTGGGCGGCACCCAGAAGTAGTGACACTCGTGCATCGTGGGTAGCCGAATGCTTGGCTTCATGCAGCGCTTCGATTGCCTTGTCGATGTCACCGACCGCCAGTTCGATGGCACCAAGATCCCGGCGGAGCGCCGGGTCGTACGGTCGCCTTTCGATCGCCTGCATCATGTACTGGCGGGCCGCGGGGTAGGAGCCCTCGCCGAGCGCGGCGCGTCGGGCTTCGACGATCGCCCGAAGGTGGATCTCTTCCACGGACGTCTCGTCCGTCTTGTCGAGACACGCGGCGGCATTGGTGATGAGCTCTTTCTCCTTACCCCGATTCTCCGGCAGCTCCGACTGTGCAAGCCAGATCCACGACTCGAGCAGCGTGCGTATCTGACTGTGCGGGATGTCCTGGATCGGGCCGAGTCGCTCGTTGGCCGTCACTGGCTCGTCGAGCCCGATCTCCCTGCAGGATTCCAAGGCTCGATTGAACTCTCGGCATTCGAAGTCGGCGATGACTTGCGCAATGCGGAAGGCCTCGCTGACTGCAGTCGGTGTCAGCTTCCGTCGCTCGCGGAGCTGTGCCCGAGCTTCTCTGGGGCGGTTTCCGGCCATGAGGAGCTTGGCATTGGCAATCACCTCCCGCTCGTCGAGGTCGGCCCAGGTGGGATCCGCGGCGCCAGCGCTCCGGTGGCGCACCTCGCGGAGGCAAGCAGCAGCCTCCGGGACCATCTTCTGGTCGAGGTAGGCATCGGCGATCGCATAGAGGAACCGTCGGGCCAGGCCGAACGACGTTGTATCCCGCGGGAGCCTGGCTCGGACCTCGTCGAATCGTCGTCGGGCTTCGGTGCGCTCGCCCAAGTTCAGCATCTCGCGCCCGACCTCGAGGTGGATGTCTCTTGTCAGGCCGTCCCGGTTGCGGATCGACCGGTTGAGCCGGGCAAAGGCATCTTTCTCGGCGTCGAGCAAGGACCTTCTATCGCCGGCGCCGGCAACGACCAGGCCCCGATACGCAGCGGCGAGGTTGGGCGAGCGGTTGAGGGCAAGGTCGAATGCCTTCCTGGCCTCGTCTCTGCGTCCCAGGTCGAGCAGCGCCCACCCGTACTCGCTCCTGATCCGTCCGCCATGCCGAAGGGTCAGATCCTGAATCGGCCGGCCGTTTCCACCGGTATCCCACCAGCCGAGTTCGCGGCGGCCCGAGGCCTCGCCGAGAAGTTGCTGACAGACCTCGAGCGCCTCGTCGTGGGCGCCGAGAAGGCGAAGCCCCCGGAGCACGCCCGACCAGGCGCCGACATCGGCAGGTATCGCCCGAAGCGCCTTGAGTAGAAGCCGGAGCCCATGGCGAGGATTGCCTAGTTGCGTCTCCACCCAACCCAAGGCGATGTCGATCTCGGCCAAGACCTCCTCGCCGCATCCATTGAGCGCCTCCAGCGCCTCCGATGCGTGTCGCCGAGCCAGTTCCACGTCCCGTCGGCGCCTGGCGGTATCGATGAGTCCCGTCCAGCCCTCGATCGCGGTCCAGCGCCAGTCGCTGGTGGCGAGCGCGCAGAATTCGGCCCTGGCGTCGTCGTAACGGCCTACCGCGAGGTAGTACCGGGCCTTCTCTTGATCCAGGTACTCGGACCTGTCGGCGTTGGTCGCCTTGTCAGCCGTGGTGAGGCTGTCTTCGACGGCTTGGTGGTCGCCGAGTGAGGAGAGCAGGGAGATCTGGCGTCCGCGGGTCAGGCCCGAGTCGGGGAACCACTTGACGAGTGCGTCATACCAGGCGCGGGCTATCTGGTCCCTGCCTAGCGCCCGTAGCGTGTCGGCTGCGGCGAGAAGTGCTCGTTCAGTGTTTCGAGCCTCGTCGTCGGAAAAGGGTGGCGGCTTGCCGGAGAGCCGGTCGATTCTCTCGATCAGATTCCCCACGTCCGGCGGCGCCAGCGCAAACAGGTCGGGGGTGATTCCCGGGGCATCGAGGTTCGTCACCACCTCATCGATCTCGTGTTGGACGACGTTGAGGTCAGTGGCGAATCTGGTCAAGTAGCGAAGTCGTGCATAGCTCAGCCGGGTGTGTGGAAGCTCACCGAACTGCCTGTCGGCGTCGGCGCAGATTCGATAGGCACCCTCCGGGTCGTCGCTGCCGACCACCAATGACTTTTGGCGCGCCAGATGGAGGACGTGGCGGGCGTAGAAGACGCGAGCAGGTCCTTGAACGGAAGGGTCTTGCCGGTTCCCGAACTCGTTCAAGCGTTCGAGCTCGCTATGAGCTCTCTCGATGCGGTGGAGACGGTCCTCTCTGGATACCGCCAAGGCGCGTGCGCACTGGACCCATGACATGAGGAGGGAGATGTGCGCTTCTGGTCTCATGCCAAGCGCATCCGACAGGAGTGCGTCCGCTTCCGGGAACTGGCCCAGGGCCATTCGGATCATGGCCTCCTCATGCACCAGTCGCTCCGCGCAGCTCTCAAGTCGGAGTAGCCGCTCGGGCCGCGACGGCCAAGAAGACGACGCGGACTTGGTCGCATCGAGGTAGGCAAGGGCCTCTTCGGCCGTTCCGTCCTGAAGCGGGCGGCGCTCGCACCGGACCCGGTGCTGATGGAGCCCGGCGAGCAGGAGTTCCGGGGTTTCGAGCTCGTCGAAGGCCGGAGCGGTTGCTGGAGACTGGCCTCGGTGCGCAACGTTGGTCCGATCTAGCCAGAGAGAATGCTCGGGTCCCTTCAGGTGCTTCAGCGCTGCCGGCTCTGGCCGATGCGACTGTCCGAGGTGGCGGGCGCGCTGAACGAGGCAGGCAAGCCATCCGGGCTCTTCGGGATCGGGCGGATCGGCTTGCATTGCCGCCTCCTCCAGCCACGAGGCGGCGAGCTCGTAGGAGCCGATCCAGAAATGGAGTCGACCGAGCGTGGCGAGGCCGACAGCACGCTCGGGCGTCTCCAGGAGCTTCTGGGCTTCGGTTTCGGCTTCGACGTACCTATGGTTCCTGCGAAGGTCGTCCAGCCGCTCGACCGTTGTGCTCATTGCCTTGCCCCCCAGCCCGGCAGTCCCCTTGGTATCGACCGTTGGTGGTCGATGCACTGGGGCGGACGCTAGTCGCCGTTTGCAACCTGCCCGCCACGTGTTGGCAGCGACCGTCGCCCGGCTGGATCGTGGTTTAGTTGTTGGGGGCGATGTTGAGGGCTTGGTATTCGGCGACGCGGACTGGTCGGGTGGTGGTGATGGTCTGGTTGGCGAGGGTGCCGGTGCCGCAGGTGGGGGTGCAGGTCCAGGTGATGGCCCAGGTGATGGTGGTGGTGAGGGTCCAGTCGTTGATGGCGGAGGAGTGCCGGTAGGTGAGGGTGCAGGGCGATGTTTGGGCGTTGTCGGGGAGGGAGAAGTTGAATGGGGGGCCGAGGTTTGGTCCGCAGTCGATGGTTTCGCCGGTGTTGGCGGCGAAGGTGACGTTGGTGGGGGTGGCGGTTGCGGTGGCGGTGTGGCCGAAGACGGGTGTGGGGGTGGCGGAGATGGGGGTCCAGACGGTTTCGTCGATCCAGAGCCAGGTTGGGAGTTGGGTGATGAGGGGGGCGTTGTTGTCGCCGAAGGGGGCGGCTTGGCCGATCTGGATGGGGAAGGCGACGGCTGCTCGGGCTCGGGCGACGAGCCAGTCGCGGATGTTGTCGGGGAGTGGGTCGCCGGTGGGCCAGAAGTTGAGGGTGCCGATGCCGGTGCATTCGACGATGGACCAGGGTTGTTCGGGGTCGTCGATGGTGTCGGCTGGTATGTTGCCGGCGCCGCCGGTGCCGGTCAGGTAGGCGGGGAGTTCTGTTGCTGGGAGCTGGAACCAGGTGCAGTCCAAGACCCAGTCCGCCACACCCAACCCGGAGACCGGTGCGATCTCCCTTGTGGCGGTGATCTCGGCCCTGAGCGTGTTGTTGGCCGTGGTCGCCGATGGATTGACTTCGTAGACGGCATCGTCGTCGCCAGCGCCAACGGGCGAGACCGCGGTCAGGGTCGTATAGATCAGAACGAAACAGGCTGCAAAGAACTTGGATCGCACTCGCCCTCCTCTGTCCGGTAGAACCGTTCGACCTTCCAGCCGTCCTCTGTCAAGCGGTACTCGGCCTGTCGCCAAGCGAAGAAGTCGTCCTTTGGGGTGATGATCGTCCCATCTTCTGCGAACCTGGTGCTGCCGTCTTGGGAGCAGTCCGTAACCGTCGCTGAGATCCCCTCGAGCCGAATCTCGACGACGTTTATCAGATAGCCGGAACTGGTGACGTAGTCCGAATCCCTTTCACTGGCAGCTATCGCAGCGAGACCTTGGCCTAGCTGTGGTTCGACGGCAAGCTGTCGGAGAAGCGCTCGTCGTTCCTCGTAGCCACCGTCTCGCTCGTCGCGCTTGAAGAAGTCGACGAAGAAGCGGGTGTGGACCTCGAGGATCTCTCGGCGGTCTTGTTCTTCTTGGCTGAGGGTTGTGCCGGTGGTGGGCGGGACGCTTGGTGTTGTGGTGGTTGGCGTAGATAGGGGAGTGCTGGTGGGGTTGGGCGTTGCCTCTTCTTCCCTGGTTGTGCAGGCGCCAAGAGTGACGGCGATCGCGACAAACAGGCTCGATGTTGTTCGCCATCGTCTGGTCGTTCGTCGCCTCGGCACTGGTCCCCCTTTCAACGCCTTCGCCTCGAAGCCTTTCAGGCTTCGACAACCATATCAGGGAACGATAACCGCAAACGGGCGCGTATGAACGGGTACGAGCGAATCAGCGGTTCATGCCCGAGGGCTGGCTCAGAGGTGCTCGCCTCGGGGGCGGATGCCGCTCACGTCGACCCCGCCGCCGATGGCCGGGATCTCGACTCGGGCGTCGCCCAGGTCGCCCGTCGTCGTGGTCCAGGTGATGGTGATCGACCCTTCGGCGGTGCGATAGCGGCGCACGGCGATGTCGCTCTCGAAGCGGAACTCCTCCCCGACGACCTCTTCCTCGAGCTCGACCGGGGTCGTGAGGCGGTCGATCTCAGCGTTGGTGAACCCCTCGTCTCGGAGCACGTTGTTGGTCGAGTGGAGGGCGGCCAGGGCCGGGCCCTCGACGGCGACCCACGCGCCCTGGTCGATGTCGCACAGGGCCAGGCAGGTCTCGTGGTCGTTCCCGGGGTCGATGCGGCAGAAGGCGAGACGGGTGTCATCGCGGTAGACATCGGAGATGCCGTCCCCGGTGTGGTAGCGCTCGCTCACCGGCACCGTGAACCGGCCCCGGTCGAGTTGGGCCGAAGCCGGTTCGAGCAGGGCCAGTTCCTCGTCGTTGGCCTGATCGAAGAGCCGGATGATCGACTCGCCGGCGACGTTGACGCCGACCCCGAGCAGGAACTGTCCGGCCCATGGGGCCGTCGCCTTGAGCGCCGCCCTGGCGCCGGCACCGCAGGCGCCCAGGGTGAGCATTGTTGCCGTTGATGCGATGATGAAGTCGCGACGCGACGAAGAGCGCGTGGTCATGGCCGTCCCTCCTTCGGCCGACGTCGATGACGGGTCGGGCGGTCGGCGGTTCCCCTCGGCCGGTCGAGCCCTTCGACGCCGTTCAGTTTGAGCTGTGTGACCCGACTACGTCGCCGCCCCCGACTTCCGGCGGCCCGGTCGCCTCTGGTGTGAGGAGGAGCGACTCAGGCGTCGTCGGCCCAGACCGGCTGGTCGAGATCGGCCGGCGGGTGGTGCCGGCCATTGGTGCGGCCAGCCGTGGTCCGCCGGAGGTCCTCGAGGGCCTCGGCCAGGGCCAGATCGTGCTCGTCGGGGATCCGTCCCGACGGCGGGCGCCGGTCCCGGTCGGTGAGATCGATTTCGACTGGTCCGCGTGCCGCGTCGGGGCGGACCACCGGCCGCTCGCCGGTCGGGTGGTGGCGATTCCGTCGGCTCGGCCCGCTGGACTGGGGTTGGCGGGGGCGTGCCTGGCCTCCCCCGGGTAGGGGGCCGCGCTCGTAGTTTCCCGTGCCGACGGGTTGGGCTGGAATAGGCCGGTCGTCCGGGCCGGCTGCTGGAGCAGGGTCGAGGTGCCCGGGGGCGGGGTCGGCCAAGACGTCAGGCTCGTCGCTCCAGACCTCGGTCGGGGCGGGGCGGGCCTTGTCGGCGTCGGCGTCGGCTCGGTGGGCGGCAGCGGCGGAGCCGCCGACGGTGGCGGCCGGAGCCCAAGCTCCCCGGCGTCGGGCGGGTGGGCCGGCTTGACCCGGCAACGACTCGGAGGGAGTGTTGGTGTAGTACTGCTTGTGGCGCCCGTAGGCGTCGCCTTCGGCTACGCCGACGAGGACGATGCCGGCCAGGTTGGCGCCGACCTGCTGGAGTTGCTCAATGACGGCCACGAGTTCGCCTCCCGTGGTCTGACCGGCCATGGCCGTGATGACGACGGCGTCGACGTGCCTGGCCAGGCTGTGTGCCTCCGACACGGCGAGGAGGGGAGGGGCATCGAGAATGGTGACGTCGGCTTGCTCGGCCAGCCAATCGACGGTGTCGAGGAAGGCCGACGTGCCGACGAACGAAGCCGGGTTGGGGGGGATGCGGCCGGTGGGGATGGCCCACATGGTGGCGTTGAGGTCGCCGATGTGGCGAGTGATCGACTCGGCAGCGACCTCGGAGACCACCAGGTCAGACAACCCGGGTTCCTGGGGGACACCAAAGATGCTGTGGACCCGGGGCCGTCGGAAGTCGACGTCGACCAACACGGCGCGTTGGCCGACCGAGGCCAGCGCAGCGGTGAGGTTGGCCGCCGTCGTCGACTTGCCCTCCGACGGGTTGGCCGAGGTGATCAGCACCGTCCGCACCTCGTCGTTGATCGACAGGAACTCCAGGCCCGAACGCACCTTGTGGTAGCCGTCGGCCAGCATCCCCTTTGGGTCGAGAATCCCGGCCAGTTCGGGCTGTACGTCGACCTTGCGCTTGAGGAGCGGGATCGAGGCCAGAACGGGGAGGTCGGCGACTGCCTGGATGTCGTCGGGGCCCTTGATGGTGGTGTCGCGGCCATCGATCAGCAGGGCGACAGCGAAGCCGGCCATCAGGCCGATGATCAGGGCCAGCGCAAGGTTGCGGCTTAGTGGTGCGTTCGAACTGGCTACCGGCGGTGCTGCGGTCTGGACCACCCTCGCCTGGCCGACAGACGCTACCTCGGCTTGAAGCTCGAGGTTGCTCAACCCGTTGACCGCCGCTTCCGCCTGCTCATTGAGGAGGTACAGCTCGTAGCTGAGGCCCTCCTCAAGGGCGTCATAGGAATGCTGCAGCGAAAGCTGCTCCTCGCGGTCGTCGACCACGGCAATCTGCGCAAGCAGGTCGTCAAGGGGGGCTTGAAGGTCCTGGCGGTCGGCCCGCAGTTCCTCAAGTCGGCTTGCAAGGCTCTCGGTTGCGGCAGCAATGGTGCCGACCGCCTCGTCCTGCTTCGTCTCGATGTATGCGTTGGCCCAAGCATTGGCGTAGGTCGCCGCGTCATCAGCTGTGGCCGCAGTCGCCCTAAACGACAGGACGTCCGCTGTCGAGTCCGCTGTTACCCGCACCGATGGCACGGTGCCTAGGGTCGACTCCACCCGTGCCTCTACCTCATCACTTAGCGCTAGTGAGATCTCATTGGACATCTGTCGGCTCAGAAAGCCTGCATTCTGCGAAGAGGGATTCAGGGCTCTCTCCGCAGCAGTATCCGCCAGCAGTACACGGGCGGTGGACTGGTAGCTAGGTTCCTCGCGTGCAGCCAGGAACAGTGTAGCCAGCACTCCAGCAGCGACCGAGGCCACCAACCATGGCCATCGTCGCGCTGCGATGGCCATATAGATATCGATTGACATATCTGCGTCATCTGCGCCAGGAGAGCCCATCGCAACTGACCATAGGTGAAGATCTCTCGAAAAGATGGGCAGCAACAATGCCTACTTTGCCCCACCGCGTCTCGCGGCCGGTCTGGCTTCGGTAGCGTTGCGGATGCGGCTCATTTCAAGCTTGCGTGCTACTCGTCGTCGTCGACCGGGTGCACCTTGGACTAGCGTCGACATGAAAGGTGTCCCGTGACAAGCACCGCCATTGTCCATGAATGGATAACAAGCAGGGCTGGCTCTGAACGGGTATTCGAGCAGCTGGCCGCAGCATTTCCTGACGCTGATCTGTACTGTCTCTCCCGCGACCGGAGGGTCCATCTGAAAGGATTAGAAGGCCGTCATATAGCTACCACAACGCTTGATCTGCCTGTGCTTAGGTCTCGACCATCAGCAACCTTGGTCGCGATGCCGATTGCTTGGAAGGCCCTAAACCGTAACGCCTATGACCGTATAATCTCGTCCTCGCATGCGTTCTCCAGGCACTTTCGATCCCGCAAAGATGGAGTCCACTTCTCCTACGTTCATTCGCCAATGCGGTATGCATGGTTCCCCGAGATCGACGACCGGCTGTCCCGGTTGGGTCCTGCTGCCCGCCCTGCCGCCTCGGTGTTGCGCAACCTCGACCGACTCTCGGCCGCACGGGTCCAGAGTTGGGCGGCAAACTCGACGGCCGTATCGCGCAGGATTTGGGATTGCTATCGAGTCCATTCGAAGGTCATCTATCCGCCCGTTGATACGGAGCGCTTCGACGGCCACTGGACCAAGGCGGACTACGTAGTAGCGGTTTCCCGATTCGTCCCCTATAAGCGTTTGGACCTTGCGATCAAGGCGGCCGACATGGCAGGCGTGCCCTTGGCACTCGTCGGGTACGGACCTTGTGAGCTTGAGCTCCGCGCCATTGCCGCGGCGGCCGCCGTACCCGTCGAATTCATCACCGGTCCGACCGACACTGAGTTGGCCGAGATCGTAGGTCGGGCCCAGGCGCTAGTTTTCCCGGCGCTCGAGGACTTTGGCATCGTCGCCGTCGAGGCTCAGGCCGCCGGTACTCCAGTGGTAGCCGTACAGGGCTACGGCGCAGACGACTCCGTCATCGATGGTGTCACAGGAGTGCTTGTTGCAAAGCAAGCGCCTTCCGACCTGGCGGCGGGGCTCCAACGCATCTTCAATGGAAGCTACTCACCGGCTGACTGTCGGCTCAACGCCTCGCGCTTTGGGATCAAGAGCTTTCAAAAGGCAATCAGGGATTGGGTTGACGCATGACCGAGCGCCGCCGGTATCGGTTCGCACCATTACTTGCCGCCGCTGGCCTGAGCCTTGGGCCAACCTTATCGGCTCTGCAGGTTCCAGCGGTATTGCTGATGATTCTCGGTACTAGTGCTGCTCTTTGGTGCCCCTTTCAGGCGCCCCGCTGCTCGATTGCACCGAGTACTGCTGCCCTTGCGAGCTACTACGCGCTCTACCTGGGCTTAGGCCTCTATCTCGGTGGCTTCGCGCTGAGCATCGATCACCTTACCACCGAGCTCAGGTGGCTGCCGCCCGTAATCTCGGCCTTTGCACTTGCCGTATCGGCAGACAAACAGGCTGGCACCTTCCTCAAATCACTCCCAAGATTCGTCGAGGTTGGGCTTCTTATCACCTTGCTCAGTCCAATGTTCAGCCCAGCAGCGTTGCGGGCCGGCGAGCTCTGGGGCCTTACATCATCTCATCATGTTCCGGGAATCATGGCTGGTGGCTATTTGGTTCTCATGCTGGCGCGTCCAGACCTGCGCCGTGCTCGGGCCAACTTGCTCTGGCTTGCCATCGCATCTGTGGTGCTAGTCTTGTCGCAGTCGCGAATATCGCTGCTAGCGGTCGGTCTCTCGATTCTCATCAGGGCAATGAAGGTCGCCTACCGAAAACAGAGAACCGTGGACCTTGCCGTTGCGGCTGTCCTGGCTTTTGCCGCTGCCGCGGCGTCGCCGCGTTTCGCTGACACTCTAATTTGGTTGCTTGACGACCAGTCCCACCGAGCTATTGGAGCGGCGTGGAATGGTGAACAAGTAGGAGGATCGTATTCAGCGGTAGAGTTCAATGTCCTAGAGAGGTTCGCCCTTTTCGGTAGCGCTTTCAGGGACTTTAGGGACCATTGGATTCTCGGCATAGGCCCAGGCCGGTTCAACGATCGAAGCGTGAATCCTGATCTGCCTTTAGGCGGCTCCCCTTGGCCGCCCCGATCTACTGAGTTTGTGCCGATTGCGTCAGAGATGACAGCACACAACATGTACATGCAAGTTGCCGTGGAAACGGGAATAGTGGGACTCGTCCTCTTCTTGGTCTCCATCTCGCGGTGGGTATTGGGACCCCGGAGATCTGCACTAGGCCAGTTCTTGCTAGTTCAGGGCGTCTCTTCTGGGGCACTCATCAGCATCGCCGCAACCAGCCCTTGGCTCGCAGCAGCTCTATTGATGTCAAGACTGCCGGCCGAGACTACCGATGCCGAATCTGCAGATCAGATTGAGCGCAGACGCTCAGCTGATCTGGGCGGGCATGGAGGTCCTTCCAATCATGGCCAGGAGTGAGGTTGGACCTCCGGGCCGGCTGCAACTTGCCTTGCCTCGTGTCGCTCTGGTGAATGACTTCCGGCTCGGCGGGGGCGCAGAGGAGTACGTCAGTATGGTTGCAAGCGCTCTCCGCGATCGTGGCGTGACGGTTAGAGCCTTCTACTTGAATGAGTCGCCAAAGGTTCCGCTCGGGTCTCTGTCGCAGTTTCTGGCGGCGAGTGATGGAGACGCGAGGCGGATTGGCCGTCTTCAGCAGCCGGTAGTTCATCTGAACAACGTATACCATCGCCTTTCGCCGCTCGGCTTCAGGGCCTTGGCCAACTGGGTGCAGGAGACGGGGACACGCGCAGTTTGGACCCAGCATGATGGCAACTCTCTCGCTCCTGATGCGTTGCTGACAACGCGAGGGCGGGGCGGATACAGCCTGCCAACCTCTCCATTGGCCGCCCTTCAGCCCCACGTCTGGGATGCCGGCAGGCTTCGGTCGGTTGCGAAGTGGGCGAGATGGATGTCTCAGGCCCGTGGTCGCCGAGCCCTTGCCGCCGTCTGCACGACGGTTGTGCCTTGCGACGCGCTTCGAGTCCTTCTAGAGACAGCGGGGTGGCCAGGAAGTGTCCGTATTCTCCCGAATCCATTGGACCCTGGCCAGCTATCGTCTCAGGATTCGCCAGCCTTCTCTATTAGTCGGGAGAACTGGGTGTATGTGGGGTCTGTTACCGAGGCCAAGGGCCTGCCCCACCTGTTGAACTCGGGGGACGTGCAGTTTCTCAACAATCTAGTTGTGGTGGGCGATGGTCCTGGCAGGGTCCTTGAGCAGTGTGCTCGCTCGGTGAGGCAACGAGGTCTCAAGACTCGGTTCCTCGGGCGGCTATCGCGAGCGGATTCCGTAGCGGCGATAGCCAGGTCGGGAGGCGTGGTGGTTCCGACACTCGGTTTCGAGAGTTCGTCGCTAGTGGTTGGAATTGCCCTAGAGAAGGGGGTGTCAGTCCTTGCCTCGCGGATGCTTGGAACGGCGAGTACTATTGGTGCGGTGCCTGGGGTGGCGTTGTACGACAGCCTCGATCCCGAAGCAACCCGCCTGGCGACCTGCGGCTGGAAAGTGCCCGATCAACGTGCAGTAGGCGAGGGGCGCCACCGGGGTTCGTTTGTGCCGTTAGAGGAGCACATAGACCAGCTGTTGGGTATCTACACCGGGGCGCCTTTGGCGATTCTCCATAGGAGCGCATGCGGATGACTAGAGGTCTCCAGCAGTCAAAGCGGAAGGTCGGGCCTAAGGATTGGGTCCCGCGGCCACATGAGTCTGCTGGGCTCGCCTTGCGTGCGGCTCAAGCCGCCAGCGTGGTTCTAGTAGGGAGCGTGCTGGCTAGATCCCTCGCCACAGAGGACTTTGCAGTCGCAACGCTAGCCATATCTTTAGTGGTTCTTATGTCAGGCGTGGGCGCAGGTGGAGTGTCGCTTCTAGCCCAGCGGTGGAAGACTCATGAATGTTACCCGGCGGGAGGCGCACCGGCCATCGATGCTGAACATCTCGTCCCACCGTTGATGTTGGCCTGGGCTTTCCCGCTCATCGCGGCCGGATACTTCACTTATGGGCTATTGCCAGGATCTACCGTTCCGGCTGCGATTCTGTACCGGTGTGCTGTCGCGTCCTGTTTCCTAGCCTACTCGGAAGCGCTGAGTGGCACAATCAAGGGGCGTGGCCGCCTGGTATCAGGCCAAGTTTTGGCGGCAAGCAGTATGACATTAATCTTATTGCCTGCAGTGTTGGTGGCGGCTGTCGGTCGGGACTTCTCGGCTTCTGTAGTGGCGGACGGCCTTGTCGTGGCCTCGGGATCGCAGGCGCTGGGCGCCCTTGTGGTCAGCCGACGATGCTCGTCTTCTACTTTGCTCCGGGCCAACTGGTTCTTCTCGACGCAACTTGCCAGCTCTTTATTGCGGCTCTCCGCTGTCGGTGCAATGGGCCTGCTCTTGGCTCAGGTTAGCGTTCCACTGATGGGTCTGATGGGATCTGCCTCCGACGTGGGTGCCTTTGTGGTGGCCAATCAACTTGCTCTGATTGGTTCATTTGGTCTCGTGGTGGTGAACGGATTCCAGGCGCCGATTGTCGCCTCATTGGCACAGGAGGGTTCGCAAGTTGCGCTGCAGAGGGAGGCCCGTCGGGCTTGCGTCGTCTCGGCCTCGGTGGGGTTGCTTGGCTTCACGGTTCTCGCTGGTTTTGGCGGCGAATTGGTTCAGTCCTTCTACGGGAATATAGATGGCGCCTCTCTGCCCTTGTTGCTTGGTGCGGCGAACCACCTGGTGGGGTCGATGAGTGGATCCGTGGGAATGCTGCTGATTGGTCTTGGGCGAGAGTCGATCGTCGTGCGCAGTCAGGCGCTGGGTCTGACACTACTCTTAGTGCTGCTTTGGGTCCTTGTGCCTCGGTACGGTGCTGTAGGCGGCATGACGGCCATCCTTGTTGCAAATACAAGCTGGAA
Organism: Acidimicrobiales bacterium; assembly: GCA_965263455.1. GTDB lineage: Bacteria > Actinomycetota > Acidimicrobiia > Acidimicrobiales > SZUA-35 > CADEDH01. The sequence goes on along the minus strand of CBDHHN010000004.1, from coordinate 1,038,336 downwards.
GACAATGCTAGTCGTTGAGGTCTACCGTAGGGTGGGGGTTCTCTCGCTCCCTCTGCCTGGGCGTGTAGTTATGCGAATCGTGAGGTGAAGATTTATGGAATCAGGGAGGAGAAGGCCGGTTTCCCGACATGTGAGGTTTGGCGCACGGCAGGGCTTGGCGAGAGTGTTCGATGGTGTGGACCGATTTTCGCCGCCGCTGGCGAGCAGGTGCGCGAATCGTGCCTATCAGCTGAGTAATGGCCACCGTGTGTTGGCGTGGCTTGAAGCGCCGGCCGTGTTCCTGCATGTGCCGAAGACGGGGGGTGTGAGTGTTTGTGCTGCGTTTGGATTGCCCGAGCCGGGCCACCTGCTGTTAGACACTTACCCGCCAGGCGTGCGTGCCGCATTGGTAGGAAAGACGGCGTTCGTGGCGCTCAGGGACCCGGTGGAGAGGTTTTTGTCAACTAGCCGCTATGTGCATCAACTCCGTCAGCGCGGGGACGACACCTTTGTTAGGTCGCTCTCTGGCAAGGCATCGGCTGATGACCTCGTTGATTGCCTGGGCCTTGCGGGCCGGGAGCGATCCTATTTCTTGAGGTCAACTGTTGAGTTTGTCGAGGCGGCTTTGCGCTTGAATATGACTGTTTGGGCCGTGCGCACGAACAGCCTTCAGTCTGATTTGAACGCGATGTCTGACGTCTTGGAGCGCAAGTTTGAGCACCTTGGGCGACTGAATGCTAGTGGTTCGCGGAAGGGCTCGACTCTCAGCGCCGCCTCGATTGCCCGACTGCATGAGGTCTACGAGGAAGACTTCCGCCTCTGGCGCAGGGTGAAGGGAGCTGGCGGCCCGGTGCAGCTATCACGGGATGACTGGAGCTGACGCTGGTCGGGTGGCTTCCAGCTGGGCAGTAGCCATCCCGGGGATCGGGCCCCACATCCCGATCCCCGAGCATGGCCTCAGGGTCCGCCGCCCGATTGGGTCAGGCCGCCCCAGGGAGAGGAGGGCGGCCCGACCAAGAAGCGATCGGCGGCCTGGGCGGATCGTTGAGTAGTTCAGGGTTGTTTCGTTTCGACACACATCCGACGTTCCGATCCCAGCTCGGCCCCGGAGCCTCTGGCACACTCGGAAGCCGATGACGTTCGAGCGGATCGCCGTAGTCCACTTCGCCGCCACCGGGTTCATGGTCGGCCTGATCTGGACCATCCACATCGTCCACTACCCGCTGTTCGCCCTGGTCAACGAGCCCTACCGGCCGTTCCAGGAAGCGCACATGAGTCGCATCACCGGACTGCTGGTGGTGCCGTGGGGGGCGGAGACCCTGGCCTCGATCGCTCTCCTCCTCGTCGCCGGTGCCGGGCTGCAGCGCAACCTCGCCATCGCCGGACTGGTCCTGCTGGTCGTCATCGTGTTGGTGACCGGCCTCGGTGCCGCCCCCATCCACGGCCAACTCGTCGACAGCTTCGACGCCGACCTCCACCAGCGCCTGATGCGGGTCGACCTGGTCCGCAGCCTGCTCTGGACCGTCCGGCTGGTCCTGGCCGCCTGGATGGTCTGGCCCAGGGGGGCCTGATCGTGCGAGCTGACCCTTGACTGTCGAACACGTGTTCGATATGATGATCTGACTCCTCCCCCTCGGGGTAGGCCTCGAAGGCAAGCCTTCCGTCGTTCATTCCCAGAGCTCTGAGCTAGCCGTGGTCGTGGGTTGGCGGGCGAGCGTGCGTGTCGGGGTGGGAGGTGATTGTCGTGGCTGGAGCCGGTGCGACTCGTTCGTCGAAGGCGTTGGGCCAGTTGGTGAGCCAGGTGGCCGGTGCCGCTGACGATCTCGTGCTCGGCGCAGCCTCGGCCGATGAACTCGCCTCGGCGCTGTCTGTCCTCCGAGAGGCGCAAGCCACGATCGAGCGAGCCGTGGTCCAGGTGGGCTTGGCGGCCAACCGGCTGTCGGCCGACGGTCGCTCGCCTGCCGCCGACGAGTTGTTCCGCGCCTCAGGCGATGTCCGGGCCGGCCGCGCACGCCTGGAGGCCGCCCGGGTCCGGGCCGCCGAGCGCAGTCCCGACCTGGCCGCCGCCGTCGCCTCCGGTGCCAACCTCGGAGCCGACAGGCTCGACTCGCTGGCCCGGCGCCTCGGCCCCCTTGATGACGACACCCTGGCCAGGGTCGACGTCGACCGCCTGGCAGCAGCCGCCCCGTCCCTCCCAGCCGACACGTTCGATGCCGCCGTGCGGCGAGCTGTCGAGGAGGCCCGTGCCGACGAAGGATTGGCGGAGGCCGAAGCCGCACGGGCCGCCAGCGAGGTCCGCCACTGGTTCGATGCCCGGCGGGGCATGGGCCACGTGCACGCCCTGCTCGATCCCGAGCGCTACGAGATGGTGGCCTCCGCCATCGATCAGCACACGTCGCAGTTGGCCAGCAGGTCTTCGTCCTCGGATGCGTCGGCTCCGGCGGACGCTGTCGCCCTTGCCGCTGCCCCGGGCTTCGCTGCCGCTGCTCCTGACGGCGGCCGCTCCGAGCCACTGGCCAAGGACGCCAACCTCGCGGCCCAGGCCCTGGTCGCCCTGATCACCGGCTCCGACGGCCGGGCCAGTCACCTCCCCCTGATCACGGTCGTCGTCGACAGCCAAACCCTGGAGGTCGGCACGCATGGCCGGACGGTGCGGGAAACGGGTGACGGCCGACCATTGAGTGGCTCGACCGTCGCCCGTCACTGCTGCGACGCCGTGGTGCAGCGGGTCGTGCACGATCCAGCCGGACTGCCAGTCGATGTCGGCCGCCGGGCCCGCACCGCAACCTCCGGACAGTGGGCGGCCCTCCGGTCTCTGTACCGATCGTGCGCCTGGCCTGGGTGCGAGCGGCCCCTCAGCCACTGTCAGGCCCACCACATCCACCACTGGGAGCACGGCGGGCCAACCGATCTCGACAATCTCGTGCCGCTCTGCAGTCGGCACCACCACCTGGTCCACGAAGGCGGGTGGGGCATCAGCCTCAACCCCGACCGGTCGCTGATGATCGTCCGACCTGATGGCACCCATCACGCCACCACCGGTCCGCCGACCCGGCGGCCCCAACGTCGGCAGGCAACGAGAGCCGGGCCGATGGTCGACGGTCGGCCGAGGGGCACCTCCGATGGCCGTCGACCTCGATCGCGGGCTGCTCCCGCTGGGGCCGATGGCCGCTAACCCGCTCCAGCGCTGGCAGCCCGGCTGGTACGCTTGCCTCACTATGGGCAGCGTCGACCGCTCTCCGTGCGCATTCGATGCGCTGCACGGCCTCCGGCTCAAGGGGCTGGCCGAGACGGCTGCCCTGGTCGCGCTGTGCACGGGTGGCGACGAGGGGCCCGAGGTCCTCGACCCCACCCTTCGGCAGCTGGCCGCCGAGGGCCTGGTGGCCGAGGCCAAGGGTGCGGCCACCGGCTGGCGACTGACCAACACCGGTCGGGCCCGTCACGAGCAGCTTCTGGCCGAGCGGTTGGACCGGACCCCGGGGGCCAGGGCCGCCGTCGAGGCCGCCTACGACACCTTCACCCCCCTCAACCGTCGGCTGCTCGAGCTGTGCACCCGCTGGCAGGTCCTGCCCCCGAACCCCGGCGACGCCCCCGACGCCGTCGTCCTCAATCGTCACGACGATCCCGCCTACGACGCCGCCGTCCTCGCCGACCTCGATCGGATGCACGACGAGGCGACGACCCTGCTCGACAAGCTGATCGCCGTCGACGGGCGGTTCGACCTGCACCGCCGCCGCCTTGTCGCCGCCCACGGCCTTATCCGGCACGGCGGACTCGACTGGTTCACCAGTCCCGTGATCGACTCCTACCACACGGTCTGGTTCGAATGGCACGAGGACCTCCTGGCCACCCTCGGCCTCGATCGGGCAACCGAGACGGCCCGCATCGACGCCGACTGAGCCACCGGCCGACACCTCGGCTCCACTGACCACCCACCACCGCAAGGACATCCCAATGGCGAAGTTCGGAACCGTGTTGACCGCCATGGTCACACCGTTCACCGCAGACGGCGACCTCGATCTCGACGGCGCCCAGAACCTGGCCAGGTACCTGGTGGCCAACGGCAACGACGGTGTGGTGGTGGCCGGCACGACCGGCGAGTCGCCCACCATCACCAAGGAGGAACAGCGCGACCTGATCGCCGCCGTTCGCGAAGCCATCCCGGGTAGGCCCCTCGTGGCCGGAGCCGGATCCAACGACACCCGGTCGTCGGTCATCAACACCGAGATGGCCACCGCCGCCGGGGCCGACGCCATCCTCAGCGTCGCCCCGTACTACAACCGGCCCTCACAACAAGGCCTGTTCGACCACTTCGCCGCCGGCGCCGCCGCCACCGACCTCCCGGTCATGATCTACGACGTACCCGGCCGCACCGGGCGCAAGATCGCCACCGACACCATCGTCCGCCTGGCCGCCGGGATCGACAACATCGTCGCCCTCAAGGACGCCGCCGGCGACCCCGGTGAGACGGCCGTCTGCGCCGCCCGATTGGCCGAGGTCGACCCCGACTTCGAGATCTACTCCGGCGACGACGGCCTGACCCTGCCGTTCCTAAGTGTCGGGGCGGTGGGCGTGGTCGGTGTCGTCACCCACTACGTTGGCGGCCTGATGTCCGACATGATCGCCGCCCACACCGCCGGGGACGTGCAGCGGGCCATGCAGCTCAACCGCCGCATGGTCCCCGCGTACGGCCACTTCGCCTACGACGACGCCCCCAGCCCCGTCCCCACCAAGGCCATGATGAACCTCCTGGGTGTTTCGGTCGGTCCCTGCCGCCCGCCCATGGGCCCCACCCCGGGCGACATGGAGCAACGGTGCAAAGGCGTGCTCGCCGCGCTCGGCGACGACGCTTCCCCCTCCGCCGGTCCCGCCCTCGACGTGGCGGGAGCCCGCTGATGCCGGCACCGGTACGAGTCGTCTTTCTCGGAGGCCTGGGCGAGATCGGGCGCAACTGCGCCGCCGTCGACGTCGGCGGCCGCATCATGCTCATCGACTGCGGGATCATGTTCCCCGACGACGACATGGCCGGGGTCGACCTGGTCCTGCCCGACTTCTCCTACCTGCGGGACAACGCCCACCGGGTCGAGGGCGTCATCGCCACCCACGGCCACGAGGACCACATCGGCGCCCTCAGCTTCCTGTTGGAGGAGATGCCGCTCAAGATCATCGGCTCCCCCCTCACCCTTGGCCTGGCCCGCCACCGGATCGAGGAGCGCGGGGTCCTCGACCAGGCGACCTTCATCGAGGTGTCCGACAACGACCGGATCCAGGTCGGCCCCTTCGACCTCGAGTTCTTCCCCGTCACCCACTCGGTGCCTCACGGGTTCGCCACCGCCTTCCACACCCCCCAGGGGGTGATCCTCCACTCGGGCGACCTCAAGCTCGACATGACCCCGGTCGACGGACGCCTGACCGACCTCGCCGGTCTGGGTCACCTCGCCTCCGACGACGGCATCCGCCTCTTCCTCTGCGACTCCACCAACGCCGAGGAGGCCGGCTTCTCGGCCTCGGAGACCTCGATCGGCCAGTCGATCCACGATCTGTTCCGGGCCCGCGTCGGGCGTCGGATCATCGTGGCCTGCTTCGCCAGCCACATCCACCGGGTCCAGCAGATCGCCGACGCCGCCATCGCCTCGGGCCGGACCGTGGCCACCCTGGGCCGGTCGATGAACAACAACGTGGCCCTGGCCCGACGGATGGGCCTCCTCTCCATCCCCGACGCCAAGCTTCGCGACATCGAAGACGTCGACGGCATCCCCGACGACGAGCTGTGCGTGATCTCCACCGGCTCCCAGGGCGAGCCCCTGTCGGCTCTGGCCCGTATGGCCAGCGGCGACAACCGCTGGCTCAAGGTCGCCGAGGGCGACTGCGTCATCCTCTCGTCCCACCCCATCCCGGGCAACGAGTCGAGCGTCAGCCGCGTCATCGACGGGCTGCTCCGGCGGGGGGCCGAGGTCATTCACTCGGGTACCCATGCCGTGCACGCCACCGGCCACGCCAAGTCCGAGGAGCTGAAGGTCGTGCACTCGATCGTGCAGCCCCAGTGGTTCATCCCCGTCCACGGCGAGTACCGGCACATGGCCGAACACGCCCGGCTCGCCACCCAGATGGGTACCCGGGCCGATCGCATCCTCCTCTGCTCCGACGGCGACTCCGTGATCGTCGACGACAAGGGTGTCCGCCGGGGCGAGGAGGTCCCGTCCGACTACATCTACATCGACGGCACCATCAACGCCCTCGACCACAACGTGCTGCTCGAACGGCGGATCCTGGGCGAAGAGGGCTTCGTCAGCGTGGTGATCCCCATCGCCATCAACGGACCGAATGCCGAACTGCTCGACGAGCCGGCCGTCATCAGCCGGGGCTGGGTCGACGGCGAGGACGGCGAGACCCTCCGCAAGGAGGCCCGACTGGCCGTGCGCCAAGCGGTCGAGTCGGCACTGGGCGACGGCGTCCGGACCCGACAGGAGCTGGAAAGAATTGCCCGCCGCTCCATAGGTCGATTCATCAACAAACAAACCCGACTTCGGCCTATGGTGGTACCCGTGGTACTCGGCGCCCACGAGGGCACCGAGGACTGATCGCCAGAACGGGCCGGCGACCGCCACCGCCGCCCCGCCACCACGCAACGCCAACCGCCGCACGGGAAGGCCGCCGCACATGACCCTCGACGCTCGTCGTCCTGTTGTTTTCGTCGTACCCCGAGGACTGCTCCCACAACGCCGCTGACCGATGCCCACCTGGTCGTCCCAGGGCGACATCCTCCGATGGTGGCGGACCGAGGTCCTCGGTCTGTCCCAGCAGGACGTGGCTCAGCGCCTTTCGGTCAAGCCCAGCGCCCTGTCGAATTGGGAGCGCGGCGCCCGCAACATCTCCATCAACCTCGAGCGGCTCGACGAACTGCTCGACGGCGACGGTGTCCTCGAAGGCCTGCTGTGGTCGTTCGGGACGCCCAAGGGCATTCGCCCCCGGCACGTCTGGACCTACGTCTACCCCGGCGCCTCGACCCCGGTCTGGCTGTGGTTCCGCTCGCCAACGGCCCGCATCGACGTGATCGGGGAGTGGGGAGTGGCCCGGATGGAGCCCACCTTTGACCTCGGGCCCAATGGCGCCTTCGTCACCCTCAGCGTGTCGGTCGGCGAGTCGCCCATCGTCATCGCCCTCTCCGAGCCCGGTTGGGTCGACTTCGGCCGTGGCCGCCTCCCCCCTTCGATCCCGGGGGCCGAGGTCGTCAGCGCCGTCGACCTGCTGCTCCGCAGTTCGGCCTCCGGGACATTCATGGACCTGTTCGTCGGCAACCTCGCCGGCCGTCTCCGGAGCCAGCGCTCTAAGGAGATGGTCACGTTCGCCGCTATGGCGCCCCGAATTCTCGGCTCCTTTGTCTCAAGAAGATACAAATCGCGCCCGGACAAACCGGCCGAACCCGAGTGGCCGCCCGCCCTTCGGGTGCGTAACGACGACGATCGGGCCAAGTTCGCCACCCTGCGCCACTCCCGCGGGCTCTCCCTCGCCGACGTCGTCGACCTGCTGGTCAAGCAAACAGATCTGTCCATCAGCAAGGAGACCCTGCGTCGGTTCGAGACCGACGTTGGCCAACCCCACGACCGCCTCCTGCCCGCCGCCCTGGACCAGGTCCTCGACGCCGCCGGCACCCTCGCCGTCGAGGAGCTGCGGCGGGACCGGGGGGAGGGTCTCATCAGCTATCCCCGCTTCTGGAGAGGTCCGGTGTGGCTCTCGTTCGAGGGGCCGGCCGGCCAATGGCCGGTCACGCTCAGGTGGGGCGACTGGGATCGGACCCTCACCGTCGAGCCCCCGGGGCTCTTCTGGTTCACCTGCTCCACACCCGAGGCGCCCGTCCGGGTCGTGGCCGACGACGCGCTCACGTGGTCGGGCGGGCTCGGCATGCGCGCCGGCGCCGTCTCGATTCATCAGAACTGGTCGCCGGCGACCATCGACGTCGCCCGGCGAGCTCTTGGGGAAACAGAACGTGCGTTCGTTCGTGCATTGCAGCTTCGACAGGGAGGTGAAGGTCCATGACTTGGTCAAATTCGAACCATGTGTGCCCCACTTCACAGTTCGACCCATCTGTCTAGACGGCTGACTCGCCATGGGGTACTTCCTATGTAGCGCGGAAGTTGCAAAGGACTGAACACTCGGTATGCCCGCCCGACCGACACGTCACTCCCGAGGTTGCTGATGCCCGCTCTCCAGCTCGCCCTGGACGGCGGCACCCCGACCCTGGCCATCAACGACCACCCGACCTGGGTGCCCACCGGGCCGCCCGGTCTCACGCCCGAGTTCCTCCGCGTGGCCCGCAACGGCCCCGACCGGACCCCGGCCTGTGAGTCCTGGGTCCGTCGGCTCGAGCGCCATTGGGCCGACGCCACCGGACGCAGCCACGTCGTGGCCTGCCGCTCCGGTCGCATCGCCCTCGGCGCCGCCCTGGCCGCCCTCGACCTCGAACCGGGGGCCGAGATCATCCACCCGGTCGACGCCGCCGGCACCGCCCGGGCCCTGGCCCTGGCCGGCTACACGCCGGTCGCCGTCGACCTCCACCCGGTCCACGTCCACCTCGACCCCAAGGCGGTCGAGCAGGCCATCACCCCCCGGACGGCCGCCGTGATCGCCATCGACCGGCACGGCACGACGGCCGACTACCTGAACCTCTCCGAGATCTGCGGCCGGCACGGCGTGTCGCTGATCGAAGACGGCTCCCGCTCGTTGGGTGCCGTCTTCGATCAGCAACCCGTCGGCTCGCACGGCCGGGTCAGCTACTGCTCGCTGGCCGGCGGCGACGTCCGCTCCAGCCTCGGCACCGCCGGCCTGTTCGCCACCGACGACGCCGAGCTCGCCGCCACCGTGCGCCGACTGCTCCTGGTCGACGACCACCCCGGGCTCGCCCTCGACCCGGCACCCGCCTTCGACCCCGGCGTCGACGCCTCGTCCGGCTGGAGCTGCCAGCTGTCGGAGATCGACGCCGCCGTGGCCGAGAGCGGGCTGCGCGACACCTGGGGCCGCAACGGCACCCGCATCCGCAACGGACGCCATCTGCGTCGGGCCCTGGCCGCCATCCCCGGCCTGTGGGTCCCCGAGCAGGTCCGCGGCGCCAACCATGTCTATTCCTCACTGCCCCTGATGGTCGTACCGGACGAGTTGGGCCTGGCCGAATCCTCGGCCGGGACCCTGCGCGACACCGCGATCGACTGCCTGACGGCCGAAGGCCTCGGGCTCGATCGCTGGCATCCGCAGTTGCCGCCACTCGTGACCGACGGTCCCGGCGGATCCCCGGCCAACGCCGACCGGGTCGATCGCGGACCGCGACCGGGCGCAGTGCATGCCCGAGGCCACGGGGATTTCCCCGTGGCCTCGGGCCTGGTCGCCACCGGCATGGTCCTGGGCCATGACCGGTGCCCCTTCGACGAGCCGAGCGATACCACGACCATGGACCGCATCGCCGAATGCGTCCACAAGGTCTTCGTCGACAACGCCGACCGCCTTCGGGCCCTGACCGAGGAGCGCATCACCCTCATCCACTGACCCACGACGAACAAGATCGGTCACCTCCGCCGCAGCACTGGTTCCGGAGGTGTCCCGCCGGGCCACCCCCGCCCGGGGCTAGGGCCAGGGGGCCTTCGCATGCACTCAAACCGCCGCCGTGCGAAGGCCCACCTGGCATCCCCCACGGTTGACCCCGTCAGCCGTGCGGGCCGATCCGGTCGGTGGATCGGTGGTCAGGCGTCTGCTCGCTCCCCGTCGCCGAGCAGACGGAACCACACGCACACGAACACGTCGTCGTCGGTGAGATCGATGCCCTGCCGGCTGTAGTACCTCCGGTACCCGGAGCGAAAGTCCTCGATCGAGGTGAAGCCCTCGCCCTCGGCGTCGGCCAGCTCCCACGGCACCTCGACGAAGGGGTGCTGCTCGACCCGGGTGATCTCGATCACGGCCACCGCCTCGCCCTCGCCGTCGACCACCACCTGATGCTCCCCGACCTCGTCGAGGGCCTCGTTCTCCGCCTCGTAGTCAAGGCTGAGGAGCCCGGCCGTGGCCTGCTTGGTCCCGGCCAGGACCAGATCCACCAGTTCGTCCCGAAACGGGCCCGGCTGGGCCAGCTCCAGAACCCGCATCCCGTCGAGCCTGGGCCACACGGTCAGACCTCCCTCGGGCGGTCGGGCTCTCGCCCGCCGGCCTCGACCAGCCAGGTCTCCAGGTCCCGGATCCAGTCCTGGTCGGTGGCCCGCTGGGTCACCTGATCGGCCGAATAGTCATCGAGCGCCGCCGCCAGCCGGCGGCACAGCGCAGGGTGGGCGGCCAGCGCGGCGACCGGAGCCAGCTGGATGCGGATGGTGAACAGGACGGCGTCCGACACCACCAGGCGACGCAGGGTCTGGCGCTCGCTGCGGAGCCAGGCTCCGGTCGGGCCGGGCCCCTCCCCCGGGCCCAGCTTGCGGGGCCAGGGCACATGGAGGCGGGGATCGGGGGAGAAGCCCCAGTTGCGCCGGGCCACGATCCGATTCGGCGTCAGCCGGTCGAAGAAGCGGGTCACCTTCTCACCGAGGTCGGCGGCGTAGTGGGGGACGGGGGCGTGGATGGCCTCCTGGGGTCGATCGAACTTCTCGGTCAAGCGCCAGTGGGTGGGGAAGCAGACCACGGCCGCCGTCAGCCGCCAACCGTCGTCGAAGCGCTGCATGAGGCACAGGTCCTCCTGGATGGAAGCGGCCGCGCCGACCAGGGGATCGGCCGCCGTCTCCGACCACTGGGGTAGGGCGTCCGGGGCATAGCGGCCGAGCCAGTCCCGGACCAGGAGCGCCGTCTCGGTGGCCGCCATCGCACTGTCGGGTCGGGCCCGATAGACCGACGGCCGGGCCTGATCGAGGAGGCGGGCCCGAAGGGCCGTCTCGGCCTCATGGTGCCCGTCGACCAGCAGCCAACTCGCTGGGTCGATGCGGCGGGTCCCCATGCGGCGGCGGGGAAGGCCGGTGTGCACGACGCGATCGTCGAGTTCGGCCAGCCAGTCGTGGTCGCCGTCCCGATAGCGGGCAGGGTCGGGTCGTTCCCCGACCGGATCGTCGAGATGCTCCACCGCCAGGTTCATCACCAGATCGTAGGGCACCGCCGAGCCGTCAACGAAGGGGTGGCGGGGGCCCTCGACGCCGTCGCCGCCGCAGTCGGACTGCTCACCGGCACCGTGCACCGGATCCCGGACCCGTGGCGAGGGTGTTCCGGGTCGCCTTCGTGTGCTCACGGCATCGGTGGCCGGGCTCCTCCTCGTGCTGGTCGCCGGGCTCGACCGGTGAGTGCCGGGCGGCCGATCACCGATCGATCCGGTCGGCCTGCAGATCCCGCTCGACCTGTGATCGGCGGTGGCGGATACGCAGGTTCAGGGCGTAGCCGACGCCCGTCATCACCGGCCACAGCAGGGTCCACCGGCTGAGGAAGCCGATGGTCTCGCCGTCGTCCCAGGTCAGGCCCAGGATCGAGGGCACGAATCCGACCAGGAGGCTGAGGGGAACGGCGAGCCAGCCCCGGGGGACGAAGGCGGCGGCGAACCCCAGGCCGACACAGACCCAGAGCAGTATCGTCACGGCCCGACTGTAGGGCCCCGGACCCCGCCGGATCGGGACCAACCCTCCCTCACCACGCGCCCCGAGGCGACTACCATAAACAGGACTGTGGCACAGACAAATCGGAGCACACGACGTTCCGGTCGAGGGGCTACGGGCGGACGATCCTCACGCAAGAAACCGACTGCGAAGCAGCGCGCACAGAATCGTCGGGATGTCCAGGCGCTGATCCTCGTCGCCGCCGGGCTCCTCATGGCCCTGTTCCTCTACACCGGCACCACCGGCGTGGTCGGTCGCGCCATGGAGGACGCCACCGGGGCCCTGCTCGGTCGGGCCCGTTACCTCCTTCCCCCGATGCTGCTCCTGCTCGGCTGGCGCCTGCTGCGCCACCGGGGGCCCAAGCGGAAGTCCGACAAGCTCTCGCCGACCGAGTACGTGGCCTGGGGCTGCCTCGTGGTCGCCCTCTTCTCCTTCCTCGACCTCATCGGAGGCCGACCGCACCGGGGGGCCGGGATCGACGAGCTGAGCCGGGCCGGCGGCTACGTCGGCGTCTTCACCGGCGGCAGCATGGAGGAGTACCTCGGCCTCCTGGGCGAGATCGTGGTGACGGCGACGCTGGTGGCCGTGGCCGTGGTCCTGTTGACCTCGGTCTCGGCCAGTGCCGTCGTCGACGGGCTGGTCGAGCGCATCGCCCCCTTGTTCGACGGCCTCCTCGACCAAGGCGACCGGACCCGCGATCGGCTGCGGGAACGGTCGGCCCGCCGCCGGGATCGTGGCGACCGCCGGGAGCGGGACCCCGACGAGCAGCGAGGCCGCCGCCGACGCCTCGGTCCCGTGTTCGGGTCGGACGACCCCCTCGACGACCCGGCGACCGATATCGACGAGGCCCGCGACACCTACATCGACCTCCGGGACGACAACGGCGCCGGTCCGGGCGGGCGCAGCCGACCGGGACCCGGCCCCGAGGGGGACGATCCCGGTGTCGATCCCGACGGGGACCTCGACCTCGACCTCGACCTCGCTCGACCGGGCAGAAACGAGGAGGACGAGGACGGCGAGGAAGGCATCGCCGGCTGGGCCGGAGCTGGCGCCGGAGCCGGAACCGGCGAGCGTCCCGGGTGGGACGATGAGCCGCCGGCACCCGTGATCGAGATCCCCGAGCCCAAGGTGGTGGAGGGTCTGGTCATGGCGGCGCCGGGCCCGGCCGAGGGCAACTGGTCGCTGCCCCCGCTCGATCTCCTCGACCGGACCGAGACCCAGGACGTCGACCGGGCCTCGGTCGAGGCCACCGGTCGGCAGTTGGAGCACGCCCTGGCCGAGCACGGGGTCGAGACCCGGCTCATCGGCGTCGTCGTCGGCCCCACCGTGAGCCGCTTCGAGCTGGAGCTGGGACCGGGGGTGAAGGTGGCCCGGGTCACCGCCCTCCACAAGGACATCGCCTACGCCATGGCCACCCCCGACGTGCGGATCCTGGCCCCCATCCCGGGCAAGCAGGCCATCGGGGTCGAGGTCCCCAACGTCCGTCGCCAGATCATCACCGTCGGCGACCTGCTGGTCTCGGAGGAGGCGGCCAAGGCCGAACACGCCCTCGACGCCACCCTCGGTCGCGACATCACCGGCCGCACCGTCATGGTCAACCTGGCCAAGATGCCCCACCTCCTGGTGGCCGGCCAGACCGGCTCGGGTAAGTCGAGCTTCCTCAACTCGGCCCTGACCTCGATCCTGATGCGCTCGACCCCCGACCAGGTGCGGCTCATCCTGGTCGACCCCAAGCGGGTCGAGCTGACCCAGTACGAGCGCCTGCCCCACCTGCTGACCGAGGTCGTGACCGATCCCAAGAAGGCGGCCAACGCCCTGGCCTGGGCCGTCCGGGAGATGGAGCGGCGCTACGACCTGCTGAGCGAGGTCGGCGTACGCGACCTCGACGGCTACAACAAGGCGGTCGAGGAAGGCCGCCTCCAACCGAAGCTCGATCTCGACGGCACCGGCGAGGGCGAGTACCAGAAGCTCAGCTACATCCTGGTCGTGCTCGACGAGTTGGCCGACCTGATGATGGTGGCGGCCCGAGACGTCGAGGAGTCGATCTGCCGGATCGCCCAGAAGGCCCGGGCCGTCGGCATCCACCTCGTGATCGCCACGCAGCGGCCCTCGACCAACGTCATCACCGGCCTGATCAAGGCCAACGTCCCGGCCCGTCTGGCCTTCGCCGTGTCGAGTCTCACCGACAGCCGGGTGATCCTCGATCAGCCCGGGGCCGAGCGCCTCGTGGGCAAGGGCGACGGGCTCCTGAACGACGGCTCGACCAGTACCCCGGTCCGGTTCCAGGGCGCCTGGGTGACCGAGGAGGAGGTCGAGGCCGTCGTCAACCACTGGGTCGACCAGGCCCCGAGCGTGGCCTACGACAGCCGGGTGGTGGGCGAGGACGACGACGGGGGCGCGGCCGCCGCCATCCCCGGTGGCACGACGGGCGACGAGGACGACGACGGCCTGCTGCTCCAGGCCATGGAACTGGTGGTCCGGTCGCAGCTCGGCTCCACCTCGATGCTGCAGCGCAAGCTCCGGGTCGGCTTCGCCCGGGCCGGGCGGATCATGGATCTGTTGGAGGAGCGCGGGGTCGTCGGACCGTCGGTGGGGTCCAAGCCCCGCGACGTCCTCATGACCCCACAGGATCTCGACAGTGGCAACTGGCCCGGCGGCGCCGGGACCTCGGCCCCCGGTATCGCACCCCCGGTCGCCTCGCCCCCGGCGGCGCCCTCCAGCCCCTCCGCCCGGTCGGCCCCCACCGCTCCCTCGGCCCCCGCTGCCCCCTCGACCCCCGCCGCCCCCTCGGCGGCCGGTTCGGGGGGAGCGGTTCCCGGCACCGCCCCCGGTGCCTCGGCCGGTGGTCCGGCGTCGGCTCCGGGCTCGCCCGTGCGCTCAGCGGCCGCCCCTGCCGGTCCGTCGGCCCCCGGCGGACCATCGGGCCCGGCGCCCGGGGTGTCGCCCACCGCCGGTGCCGACGAGGCTGGCGGCGACCGGCTCATCGCGGGCCAGCCCGAGGTGGACCAACCCCGCAAGCGACGCAAGACCCTGGCCGATCTCCAGTTTCCCACCGACCGACCCATGGAGAAGCCGCCCGGGGCCCGGAACGACGGTGGACCCGGCCGTCCCTCCCGCAAGCGGCCGGCCGGGACACCGACCAACGACGGCACCGACCCGTCGACCGGTCGTCCGTCCCGGGTCCGCCCGTCCGCGCTGTCGAATGAGGCCACCAAGGCGGCGGCCGAGCCCGAACTCGGCCCAGACCCCGAACTCGGTCTGGACCGGCCCCGCTCGCGGAAGGCGGCCGAACCCAAGCCCACGCCCCCGCAGCTGCGGGTCATCCCCGGCATCCCCGACGACGAGCCGGCCGACGACGGGAGCGGGGACTCGGCCGATGGACCCGGCCTCCCCTCCATCGGCGACGTCGAAGGTGACGCCGACCTCGATACCGGCCTCGACATGGACCTCGAGACCGACCTCGACATGGTCCTCGACATGGACCTCGACGCCGACGCCGACATGCCTCGACGACGCCGACGACGACATCGACCCCGATGCCGACCTCGATGCCGACCTCGACATGGGCCTCGACGACGAACTCGACGCCGACGACGGGTACCTGGATCCGGCCCTGGCCCCGCCCCCGGGGTACCGGCCCCGGTCCTGAACCGGCCGGTCGGGCCGGTGCCGCCACGGTGGCGCCGACCTCCCGGCCCGAACCCCACGCCGCCCACCGGTCACCGTTCCCTCCCGGGCACCGGTAACCTTCCTCGGTGCAGTTCCTCAGTGAGCCGAGCCTCGGGGTAGCCATCGTCGAGGTCATCCTCGGCGTGGTCCTGCTCAGCCGGGCGGCCGACGAGTTCGTCGACGGCTCGGCCCGCATCGCGGTTCGGGCCAACCTGTCGCCGGTCCTGGTGGGGGCCGTGATCGTCGGCTTCGGCACCAGCGCCCCGGAGCTGCTGGTCTCGACCCTGGCCGCGTCGGGGGGCGACCTGGAACTCGGCGTCGGCAACATCGTCGGCTCGAATGTGGCCAACATCTCGCTCGTACTGGGTTCGGCCGCCCTCCTCGTACCGGTCCTGGTCACGCGATCGGTCCTCACCCGGGAGGCGCCGCTGTCGCTGTTCGGCGTCCTGCTGTTCGCCTTCCTGGCCTTCACCGGCTCCGGCCTGACCCGCCTCGACGGCCTCATCATGGCCGTGGCCCTGGTCGCCGCCCTGAGCTGGATCATCATCGGAGGCCGCGGCGGCGGGCTCGACCTCGACGAACAGAGTGACGCCGGACCACTGGGACGGGAGGTGCTCCGCACCCTCCTCGGGCTGGCCGGGACCGTGGCCGGCGCCCAACTCCTGGTGTGGGGGGCCATGGGTCTGGCCGAGCGGTTCGGGCTCAGTGGCGGGTTCATCGGCTTCACCCTGGTGGCGGTGGGCACGTCGCTCCCCGAGCTGATGACCGGCATCGCCTGCGCCCGCCGGGGCGCCACCGACCTTCTCCTCGGCAACCTGCTGGGTTCCAACCTGTTCAACAGCCTCGCCGTCGGGGCCTCGATCTCGCTGTTCGGCCCGGGCCTGATCACCGACGACGGGCTCCGGACCATCGGCCTCCTGGTCATGGTGCTGGTGGCCGCCGGATCCTGGGTGGCCATGGCCACCCTGCGCCGGGTCGACCGCATCGAGGGCTTCCTGCTTCTCGGGGCCTGGCTGGTGGCCGTCGTGCTCCTGGCCCGGAATGCCGACGACGCCGCGGCCGCCCTCGCCGCGATGTTCTAGACTGGTCCGCTGGGCGAATCAGGCGAGCGGCGGCGTCAGGCGAGGTGGAGATGGAGACGATCGAATGGGCGTCGGGGCTTCGGTTCCCCGAGGGTCCGGTCTGGATGTCCGACAACTCGGTCATCCTGGTCGAGATTGCCCGGGGCACGCTGACCCGGGTCACGGCCGAGGGCGACGTCGACATCGTCGCCGACCTCGGCGGCGGGCCCAACGGGGCCGCCATCGGGCCCGACGGCCGGGTCTACATCTGTAACAACGGCGGCTTCACCTGGAGTGAGGTCAACGGTCTCATGGTCCCCGGCGACCAGCCCGACTACTACACCGGTGGCGTCATCCAGCGGGTCGACCTCCAGACCGGTGAGATCGAGATCCTCTACGACAGCTGCGACGGCCACCAGCTCAAAGGGCCCAACGACCTCGTCTTCGACGAGACCGGCGGTTTCTGGTTCACCGACCACGGCAAGACCCGACCCCGGGAGCGGGACCGGGGCGGTCTCTACTACGCCCAGGCCGACGGATCCTCGATCCGCGAGGTCGTCTACCCCCTCGACGCCCCCAACGGCGTCGGCCTCTCGCCGTCGGGCGACACCCTCTACGTGGCCGAGACCCTCCAGGGCCGCCTCCTGCAGTGGGCGCTGTCCGGACCGGGGGAGATCGCCGGCTACTTCGGGCCCCATCACCGGGGAACCGTGCTGGCCGACCCCGAGGGCGGCCCCCTGTTCGACTCGCTCGCCGTCGACGACTTCGGCAACGTGTGCGTGGCCACCATCGGCAAGGGCGGGATCACGACCGTCAGCCCCGACGGCATGCACTATCACCAGCCCACACCCGATCCGCTCACCACCAACATCTGCTTCGGTGGTCAGGACCGGTCGCTGGCCTTCATCACCCTGTCCGGCACCGGTCGCCTGGTCAGTCGCCGCTGGTCGGTCCCGGGGCTGGCCCCGGCCTTCTCGGCCTGACCCGCCCGACGGGTCGGGTCAGGACCGCTCGGCCGCCTCTTTGAGCGCGGCCAACGTGGCGAGGAGCATCTCCCGGGTCCAGGCCACCCGCTGTTCGAACTGCTCGGGGGTGGCGGCGGCCACGGCCGGGGTCTTGTTGACCAGCCACCATCGCTCGGTGACGCGGGTCCCGCCGCCGTCGCCGGGGGCCAACTCGTAGCTCCACCAGGTGCGGTTGGCCTCGACGCCGTCAACCACGAAGGTGAAGGCCCGGCCCGGCGTGGCCTCGGCCACCTCGCACTGACGCTGCCACTCCCGTTCGGGGGTGCGATTGTGGCCCTCGAACCAGTCGCCGACGGCCGGGGCCTCGCCCCGGGTCGGGCCGCTGTCGTCCCGCCATCGGCCGCCGACCGTCTCGGGACTCCACTCGCCCATGCGGGTGATGTCGGAGATCATGGCGTAGACGGTCTCGGGCGGGGCGTCGATGTCGATGTCGGCCTCGGCCGAGGCCAGCGCGTCGGGCGACGGTTGCATGGGAACTCCTCCTCGGCCCGGTCCCGGCCCGGCCGCCGGCCCCACGCTAGCCCTCGCCGTCCCGGCCCGGGATGCGGTTGCTACGCTTCGCCACCGTGTCGAGGCGATCTCCGGCGGGCAGCACCCGAGCCGACGTGTCGAGGCGGTCGGCGGTCTTCGTCGTCGCCCTCGGGGCTGCGGCCCTGGTCGTCGTGGGCCTCGCCGCGGGCCTGCTGGCGGGACCGCTGGCCCGGCCGGCGTCGGCCCACACCGACCTCCTCCAGGCCTCGCCCGGGCCGGGGCAGCGGGCGGGCGGCGACATCCGATTCCTCGACCTCGTGTTCACCGAGCCGGTGTCCGACGCCCAGGTCACCGTCACCCTCGACGGTGAGGTCGTGGCGGGCGAGACCACGGCCACCGACGGCATCATCATCCGGTTCGAACTGGACGAACCGTTGGCGACCCCGGGTCGCTACGAGGTCGCGTACGACATGATCTCGTTCGACCTGGACGAGACGGCCGACGGCTACTTCTTCTTCTACGAGCCGTCGGCCCCCGAGCCGCTCCGGCTCGGTGTGGTCGAGGACCCGGGCCCCAACTGGACGGTCATCGGGGCCTCGGTCGTGCTCGGGGCCTGCGTGGTGGGGCTGCTGTTCCTGTTCGTCACGCGGTTGGAGTCCCAGCGGCGGGCCTCGGCCGACACCGACTGACCCGGGCCCGAGGCCGGCCCGCCGCCCCGGGACCACCGGCCCGCCGCTCCGGGACCAGCGAGGCCGAGCGCTCGGTAGCCTGGAGCGACGATGGTGCGCCGGTACTGGATAGAGACCCTGGGTTGCCCCAAGAACCAGGTCGATTCCGACAAGCTCGTGGGGACCCTGATGGCCGACGGCCTGGAGCCGGCGACGTCGCCCGAGGGGGCCGACCTCGTCGTGGTCAACACCTGCGCCTTCATCGAGGAGGCCCGCCAGGAGTCGGTCGACACCATCCTGGAGCTGGACCGGGTCCGCCGGGACGGAACCGAGCTGGTGGTGACCGGGTGCATGGCCGAGCGTTACGGCTCGGAGTTGGCCGAGGCGCTGCCCGAGGTCGAGACGGTGGCCCCCTTCGGTGCCCCGCTCACCGGCGCCCTGGCCCCGCTCACCGGGGGGGATCCCGCCCCTGGACCGTCGGCCACCCCCGTGGTGCTGGGGGCCACCCGCCGGGCCGACGCCGCGGTCGGGTCCGAGGGTGCCGCCGGGCCCGTCCCCGCCTTCGATCTCCTCGAACTGCCCCGGCCGCCGGCCGCCGCCCCCTGGGCCTACGTGAAGGTGGCCGAGGGCTGCGATCGGGCCTGCGGGTTCTGCGCCATCCCGTCGTTCCGGGGCAAACAGCGGTCCCGGACCATGGACTCGATCCTGGCCGAGGTCGACGCCCTGGCCGCCCGGGAGATCGTCCTGGTGGCCCAGGACCTCGCCGCCTACGGCCGGGACCAGGGGGTGGGGGAGCGCAGCATCGTGCCCCTGGTCGAGGCCGTGGCCCGCCGAGTCGACCGGGTCCGCCTGCTGTACCTCTACCCCTCGGATCTGACCGACGAGCTGATCGACACCATCGGGGCCACCGGCGTCCCCTACTTCGACCTCTCGCTCCAGCACGTGTCGCCTCCGCTCCTGCGACGGATGCGGCGCTGGGGGTCGGGCGAGCGGTTCCTGGACCGCATCGGGACCATCCGCCGGACCTGGCCCGACGCCACCTTCCGGTCCAACTTCATCGTCGGCTACCCGGGCGAGACCGAAGACGACCACGACCGGCTGCTCGAGTTCGTCACCGCAGCCGAACTCGACTGGTGCGGCTTCTTCGCCTACTCCGAGGAGGCCGGCACCCACGGCGCCACCCTCGAGCCCAAGGTCCCCCGGACCCTGATCGACGAACGACTGCACGAGCTTCGGGCCCTGCAGGACACCATCACCACCGCTCGCCGGCTCGAGCTGGTGGGCCGGACCCTGAACGTCCTGGTCGACGAGCCGGGCCGGGCCCGCTCGGCCGGCGAGGCGCCCGAGATCGACGGCATCGTCCGGGTCGATCCCGCCATCGCCGTCGGTGAGCTGGTCGACGTCCGCATCGTCGACGCCGAGGGCCCCGACCTCATCGCCGCCGGGGCCGAGTTCGACAGCGGGACCGACGTCGAGCCCGACCCGGGGCGGGCGTGACCGGCACGCCCCCGCTGTCGCTTCTGGGTCGGTCGCGCTGGGCCGTGGCCGCCAACCTCCTCACCGTCTTCCGCTTCGCCTTCGCCCCGGTGTTGGCCCTGCTGGTGCTGTACCAGAACCCCTGGTGGCTCACGTTCTGGATCGGCTGGGCCCTGGGCGCCACCGACGTGATCGACGGCTCCCTGGCCCGGCGGGCCAACCCCACCCGCCTCGGGGCCTTCCTCGACCCGCTGGCCGACAAGGTCGTGGTCCTCCTGGTGGGATTCGCCCTGGTGGCCGTGGACCGGTTCGCCCTGCTACCCATCGCCATCATCACCGTGCGCGAGGTCGGGATCCAGGCCTACCGGTCGTACTGGAGCCGCCGGGGCCTGGCCATCCCGGCCCGCCAGTCGGCCAAGTACAAGACCCTGGTCCAGGGTGTCGCCCTGGCCGCCGCCATGTGCCCCCCGCTGGAGCCCTACCCGTGGGTGGCCGACATCCTCTTGTGGGTGGCCGTCGCCTTCACCGTCATCAGTGGGTTGCAGTACCTGCTCGACGGGCGCGACGCCCTGCGAACCACGGGTTCGCGCTAGAACTGGGTCTTCCCAGCCCCGTTCGCCGTGGGCCGGCCGACCGGCGTGGCCGGGCCGGATCGCCCATCGAGGATCCACTGTGACCAACCTCCCCTTCCACCGTCCCTCCACGCCCCGGCGCTGGTGGGTCCCGCTCGTCGCCTGCCTCCTCGTGGCCTCGGCCTGTGCTCTCCCCGGCACCGGTGGTAGCGACGGGGCCGTCGACGACGGTCCCGACACCGCCGACGATGCCACCACCGGATCCCTGGGGAGCGGAACGGCCGACGGCGGCGGATCCGACGCCGGACCGCTGATCGTCGATGCCTCCTTCTCCGAACTCGACGACTGCCCCTTCGTGCCCCCGGCCGACACCAGCCCACGGTGCGGAACCGTGTCGGTCCCCGTCGATTGGGCCACCGGGGAGGGCGCCATCGACCTGATGGTGGCCGTGTTCCCCTCGGTGGTCGACGATCCCGCCCCCGACCCCGTGGTCTACCTGGAGGGCGGCCCGGGCGGCCACGCCCTGGAGACGGCCCGGTTCGTGGGTGCCGACCTGATCGAGCCGCTACTGGAGCGAGGCGACGTGATCGTGTTCGACCAGCGCGGCGCCGGACTGTCGGAGCCCGAACTCAACTGCGACGAGATCACCGAACTGTCGCGGGAGCTGGAGGACGCCCCGGGTCTGTCCGACGACGAGGTCGACGAGCGGTTCTTCGCCTCGCTTCGGGACTGCCGGGACCGGCTCGACGGCACCGGGGTCGACCTCGCCGCCTTCAACAGCCTCAACAACGCCCGCGACGTCGAGGCCATCCGTGTCGCCCTCGGCTACGAGCAGTGGAACCTGCTCGGCATCTCCTACGGCACCCGCCTGGCCCTCGAGGTCATGCGCCAGCACCCCGACGGTGTCCGCAGCGTGGTCATCGACTCGGTGTTCCCGCCCCAGGTCGACTCCACGGCCGAGAACCCGGGGACCTTCCTGGCCAGCTTCGACGCCGTGGTCGAAGCCTGTGCGGCCGAGAGCGCCTGCGCCGCCCAGGGGCCGCTCGACCAGCGGCTGATCGACGTCGTCCGCCGCTACGAGGACGAGCCGGTCCAGGTCGAGGTCACCGACTTCCTGGCCGGCACCACCGACGAGGTGTTCGTCGAGGGCGAGACCCTGGTCGGCGTCCTCCAGCAGGCCCTGTACTCCCCGTTCTGGTTCACCGACCTCCCGGAGCTGGTCACCGACCTGGAGAACGGCGAGGTCGATTCGATCGAGGCCTTCCTGTCCCAGCAGCGGACCAACGAACCGTTCTTCACCGACGGCATGTTCTACGCCATCGAGTGCAACGAGGAGATCGCCTTCGCCGATCCCGACATCGTGCGGGCCGCACTGCCCCCCGACCCGTTCGGCCTCCAGGACGGCTACGACTACGCCTCCAACAACGGCCTCAACGCCTTCGGCACGTGCGAGGCCTTCGGTTCGGCCGAGCCTCCGCCGGCGGCCAACGAAGCCGTGGTCAGCGATCTCCCCACCCTGGTCATGGCCGGTCGGTTCGATCCCGTGACGCCGGTGTCATGGGCCGAGCGGGCGGCCGAGACCCTGTCCAACAGTCACCTGGTCGTCGCCCCCCACGACTCCCACGGCGTCAGCCCCGGACCATGCGGCATGAGCATCGTTCGGGCCTTCCTGGACGACCCGGGGGGCGAGCCCGACGGGTCCTGCTACGAGGACGAGACGTTCAGCTTCCTGGGGGCTCCGCCCCCCACCGAGCTGGAGCCGTTCAGCTACGAGAGTCAGGGCGGCATCCTGTCCGGACTGCGACCCAGCGGTTGGGAACAGGGCGACCTCGACGGCGACTTCTACCGCCAGGAGTCGCTGCTCGACGGGACGCTCCTGTTCCAGCTCATCGGCGTGCCCGGCCTGGAGCCCCTGATCGAGAACTACGTCACCACCACCGTGGGCATCGAGCTCAACGACGGGGTCCGGGTGCCCGGCCCGGCCGGACGATCGTGGAACAATCGTCGGGGTCAGGGCGGCGGGGTGGCCGCCGAGCTCTACCAGACCACCGACAACGGCTTCGACCTGTACGTCCTCCTCGTCACCGGGGAGGCCGAACTCCAGGACCAGATCGACAACGTGCTCGTGCCCGTGCTGGAGTCCCTGGAGGTCGAGCCGCTCTAGGTTGTCGACAACAGCCGAGGCTCGGCCGAGGCACGTCCGAGGGACAGCGGAGGAAACAACATGCGGGTCGAAGTGGTGGCCATTGGGACCGAGCTGCTGCTGGGGCAGATCGTCGACACCAACTCGTCGTGGATCGGTGAGCAGCTGGCCCTGGCCGGCCTGGACTCCCACTACCAGACCAAGGTCGGAGACAACCCCGCCCGGATGCGGGAGGTCCTGGTCCAGGCCCTCGACCGCAGCGATGCCGTCATCTGCTGCGGCGGCCTCGGGCCGACCCAGGACGACGTCACCCGGGAGGTGATCGCCGAGGTCATGGGGGCCGAGTTGGTGGCCGATGACGCCATCGCCGACCGGATCCGGGAGATGTTCCGATCCCGGGGCCGGGACATGCCCGAGAACAACCTGCGCCAGGCCCTGGTCCCGGTCGGGGCCCGCCCCATCCCGCAACAGCCCGGGACCGCCCCCGGCCTCATCTGCCCGGTCGACCACGGTGGCACGGCCAAGGTCGTCTACGCCGTTCCCGGCGTGCCCTATGAGATGAAGGCCATGGTGAACGGCACCATCATCGAGGACCTGATCGAGCGGTCGGGGGAGCGGGCCGTGATCCGGAGCCGGGTCCTGCGGACCTGGGGCCTGGCCGAGTCGGGCCTGGCCGAGCTGCTGGCCGACCGCATCGACGAGTTGGACGCTGCGGCCGACGCCGGCCGGGCCGTGCCGACCCTCGCCTTCCTGGCCAGCGGGGTCGAGGGGATCAAGGTCCGCATCACGGCCAAGGCCCCCGACGAGGCGGCGGCGGAGGCCATGCTGGCGGCCGAGGAGTCGGTTCTGCGTCCCATCCTGGGCGACATCGTCTTCGCCGTCGACGACGACAACATGGAGTCGGTGGTGGTGGCCGAACTGGCCCGGCGGGGCCTGACCCTGGCCGTGGCCGAGACCCTGACCGGGGGTTACGTGGCCGGTCGGCTCAGCGCCGCCCCCGGGGCCGAGGCCGTGTTCCGCGGCGGCGCCGTCGTCCCGCCCGGTCCGGTCGACGGGTCGGCGACCGGGGGCCTCGGGTTCCTGGCCGACGGCACCGGGATCGACCCGGCGGCCGGGGAGCCGGTCTCCGAGGCGCGGTCGCGGGCCCTGGCCGAGGCCGTCCGGCTCCGGTTCGGGGCCGACGTCGGCCTCGCCACCACCGGCCTCGCCGGGGCCGGGTCCGAGGGGACGGCCGGCCTGCCCCCGGGCACCAACTGCCTGGCCGTCGTCACCCCCGACGGGAGCTGGGCCACCACCGTCCGCCTCCCCGGCGACCGCGAGCGCGTCCGGCAGTTCTCGGCCATCTCGGTCCTCGATCTGCTCCGCCGCCAGCTCTGATCGCGGGCCCCGGCGGCCGGTTCGCTCCGACCGGGCACCCCGCCCCGGCCCAACTGCGTCGACGACGGCGGTCGAGGCGGGTAGAACTAGAGCGTGACCGACTCCACCGTTGATCCCTTCTCCGCCCCGTTCGGCACCCTGTTCGCCGACAACATGACGCTGGCCACCCTGGCCGACGGCGTGTACGACTATCCGGGCAAGGCGGTACCGGTCGAGAACTTCTCCCTCCATCCGGGGACCCATGTCCTCCACTACGGCAGCGCGTGCTTCGAGGGGCTCAAGGCCCATCGTCAGGTCGACGGCACCCTGGCCATCTTCCGCCACCAGGATCACGCCCGGCGCATGGTCCAGAGTGTGGAGCGGCTGTGCATGACCCCGCCGTCGGAGGAACTGGTCAGCCGCATGATCGTCGACGCGGTGGAGGCCAACGCCGCCGCCACCCCCGATCCCCCCGGCTCGCTCTACATCCGGCCCACCCTGATCGGCACCCTGCTCAACATCGGAGCCGCCGCCTCGCCCAGCGACAGCGCCCTGCTCTACGTGCTCAACTCGCCCGTGGGCGACTACTTCCCCGGCGGGGTGCGGCCGCTGTCGATCTACCTGGAGACCGAGATCCCTCGCACCACCCCCCAGTTCGGGATGGTCAAGAGCGGGGCCAACTACGTGATGGCCCTGGGTCCGACCCTGGAGGCGAAGGCCAAGTACGGGGCCGACCAGGTCCTGTTCGCCACCGGCGACGACCTCACCGAGACCGGGGCCTCCAACTTCTTCCTGGTCGACGGCGACCGGTTGGTCACCCGCCACCTGGACGAGTCGTTCCTCCACGGCGTGACCCGGGACTCGGTCATCACCATGGCCCGCGATCTCGGTTACGCCATCGAGGAACGGTCGATCCCCCTCGACGAGCTGCGCTCGTGGGCGGCGTCGGGCGAGGCATTCCTCTCCGGCACCGCCGCCGTGCTGGCCCCGGTGGGGACCATCACCCTGCCCGGTGGTGAGCAGCTGCAGGTCGGCGACGGTCAGCCCGGCCCCAACACCCTGCGGCTCCGGGAGGCCATGACCGACCTCCAGTTGGGCAAGGCCCCCGATCCCTACGGCTGGGTGACCAAGGTCGTGGGTTGACCGGGGCCCGCCCGAGGGCGGGATCGGGGCCGACCCACTAGGTTGGCCGCCCATGAGACTCAGCTTCTGGATCGGCAACGGCCACCCCTGGACCGACATTCTCGAAAGCGCCCGACGGGCCGAGGAGACCGGATGGGACGGACTGTGGTTCGCCGACCACTTCATGCCCTTCATGGGCGACGTCGACGAGCCCATCCACGAGGCCTGGACCGTGCTCGCAGCTCTGGGGACCGCCACCGAGCGGGTCCGCCTCGGCCCTCTCGTGTGCGGCAACACCTACCGCAACCCGGCGCTGCTGACCAAGCAGGCGGTCACCGCCGATCACATCAGCGGTGGCCGGGTCGTCCTGGGTCTGGGCGCCGGGTGGCAGGAGAACGAGCACCTCGCCTACGGCTTCGAGTACGGCACCTTCACCGATCGGTTCCAGAAGCTGGAGGAGGCGCTGACCGTCATCCGCAGTCTGCGGGACGGCGCCCGCACCGACCTGTCGGGCGAGCACTACACCATGGTCGACGCCCCCCTGTCGCCCAAGCCGACGGGGTCGCTGCCGATCATGATCGGGGGTGGAGGCGAGAAGAAGACGCTGCGCATGGTGGCCCAGTACGCCGAGGAATGGAACGTGTGGGCCACGCCGGAGATCATGGCGCAGAAGTCCGCCGTGCTCGACCGGCACTGCGAGGACCTGGGCCGGGACCCGGCCGAGATCCAGCGCTCGGCCGTGGCCCTGCTCTTCCTGTGCGATACCGAGGAGCAGGCGACCAAGCTCCGCGACCGCGACATCGGTCGGCCGTCGCTCATCGGAACCCCGGCCCAACTCGTCGAACAGCTGGGGGCGTTCGCCGACGGCGGGCTCGACGAGCTGATCGTTCCCGACTTCAACCTTGGTGACCCGTCGGCCCGGTACGAGACGGCCGACCGGTTCCTGGCCGAGGTCGGCGCGTCGTTCCGGTCCTGAGCTGGCCGCCCAGCCCACCCGCTCCTGTTGCTGGCCTGACGCCGGCCGGGGCCCGGACCGCATCGCCGTTGGTGTGAGCGCGGCCCGGGCCGCCGGCGGCCCCGCTGGGGCCTCAGCGGGTGGTCGAGGTGCGATTCGTCGTGGTCGGCCCGGAGTCGGGCTCGGTGTCCGTATCGGAGTCTGACGACGCGGCGGCGGTGGTGGTGGTCGAGGTGATACGGGAGGCCCGGGCCGTCGAGGTCGTGGTGTCGGCCTCGGCGTCGCCGCCTCCGCCCACGACCTCGTCATCAACCTCGTCATCAACCTCAGCATCGGGGTCGTCGTCGAGGCGGACGGCGTTGCCGGTCTCGGGCCGGACGGGAGCGTAGGTCGACAGCCGGTCCGGGCATCGGTGCCCGAAGACCCAGTCCTGGAACTCGAGCTCCTGGGCGTCGAGCCGAGTCCACAGGGCGTTCAGGACCCGGGCCTCGAGCCCGCACAGCAGATCGGCCAGGGCCAGCCGCTCCTCGATCTCGGCCTGTGACAGCTCCGGGCCCGCCACCTTGGCCACCATCTGCTCGGGTGTGAGGTCCTCCTGGCCCGTCCCGAAGCCACCGACGACGAGTACGGCGGTGGTGATCACGGCCATCGTCACCAGCCACAGGAGCGAACCGGTGTTGCGGCGGGACGTGGGAGCGGAGGGCCGGTCGGGCACGGCTCCAACCATAGGCTCGGGCCCGGCCGCCGTCGGCTCCGAACGGCTAGGACGACCTGCTCCGGAGGCGGGCCAGGACGGGCGCCATGGCCTCGACGTCGCGGGTTACGTGGTACCCGATGCCCCAGTCCCGGTGGGCCCGCTGGAACTGGTCGGCCAACTCGTCCACGGTGCCGTAGGCCAGGAAGGGGGTGGTCAGGGCGTCGGCCGGATCCAGACCCTCGATCCCGGCCGCCAGTTCGGTCAGGTGGCGCTCCCGGTCATCGGTCACCACCACCCGCTGGACCAGGACGTTGAGCTCGGGGCCGGCGGCCCGTCCGGCGGCCCCGGCCGCCACCGTCGCCAGCTGGCCCTCCAGGTGAGCCGGGCTCCAGCGGACCCGATGGCGGTGGCCGTCGGCCAGGGTCCGACCCAGGCCGGTGAGGCCCACGATGTCGGCGTGGCGGCCGGCGTGGGTCAGCAGGCTCCGGCCGCTGCCGCCGACCAGGATCGGCACCGGTTCCTGGACCGCGGCCCCCACCCGGGCCTCCGCCAGGTGGAGGTGGGCCCCCACGTGGTCCACGGTCCGCCCGGACAGCAGCGGCCCGAGCACCTCGACGGTCTCGGCCAGACGTGCCTTGCGCTCGGCCGGGGGCCGGTGGGGCACCCCGGTGGCGGCGAACTCCTGCGGTGTGTGGCCGGCCCCCAAGCCCAACTCGAACCGCCCGCCCGAGATGCGGTCGAGGGTCGCCACCTCCCAGGCCAGCTGGACCGGGTTGCGCATCTCATTGTTGAGGACGAGGGTGCCGAGTCGGATCGAGGACGTGGCGGCGGCGATGGCGGTCAACAGGATGAGCGGCGAGGCCAGGGTCGCGCCCACGTGGTCGGGCACCGAGACGACGTCGAACCCGGCGGCCTCGGCCTGGCGGGCCTCGGCCACCGCCTCCCCGATCGTGGTCGCCCGCAGTTGATGGCCGAACCGGAGCCCTCCGGTCCCTGTGGTATCGGCGGCGGTCATGTCGGCGGCGTCGGGTTCGGCGGCGTCGGGTTCGGGGCGCATGGACCCATCATCGCCGCGCCCGCCGGGTTCGGTGGCTCGGGCGTTGCTGGCTCGACCGATCGGCCGTCCGCGCTCGAACGGTCGTTCGATGCTACGGTCCCTGGCGAACTGGTGTTCGCATCAACGGTCGGGGGCGGGGGAGAGCCGTCGTCCGAACTACAGCGATGTAAGCACTCCGATAGTCTGGCGCACGAACGGTGTGGCGCGGCGGTCTCGAATTCGGCCAGGTCCCGGTGTCACACCCCCTCCGTATCGTCGGACGTGTTCTTCCCCCATCCGCATCCGCAACCGTTTCGAGACGGCGCCCGCCGGGCGCCAACAGGAGAATCCCGTGGAGAAGCAGAAAGCCCTCGACATCGCCCTCGCCAACATCGAGAAGCAGTTCGGCAAGGGCTCCGTCATGAAGATGGGGGAGCGGTCCGACATGAACGTGGGCACGGTGCCCACCGGGGCCCTGGCCCTCGACCTGGCGCTGGGGGTTGGTGGCCTTCCCCGGGGCCGCGTGGTCGAGATCTACGGCCCGGAGTCGTCCGGTAAGTCGACCCTGGCCATGCACGTGGTGGCCGAGGCTCAGCGCAACGGCGGTATCTGCGCCTACATCGACGCCGAGCACGCCATGGACCCGTCCTACGCCGAGAACATCGGGGTCGACGTCGACGAGTTGCTCATCTCGCAGCCCGACACCGGTGAGCAGGCCCTGGAGATCGCCGACATCCTCGTCCGGTCGGGTTCGATCGACGTCATCGTCGTCGACTCGGTCGCCGCCCTGACCCCCAAGGCCGAGATCGAGGGCGAGATGGGTGATTCCCATGTCGGCCTCCAGGCCCGGCTCATGTCCCAGGCCCTGCGCAAGATCACGGCCAACCTCAACAAGACCGACACCATCTGCGTGTTCATCAACCAGCTCCGGGAGAAGATCGGGGTCATGTTCGGCTCGCCCGAGACCACCCCCGGCGGTCGGGCCCTGAAGTTCTACAGCTCGGTCCGGCTCGACATCCGCCGCATCGAATCCCTGAAGGACGGTTCCGAGGTCGTTGGCAACCGGACCCGGGTCAAGGTCGTCAAGAACAAGGTGGCCCCTCCCTTCCGCCAGGCCGAGTTCGACATCATGTACGGCCAGGGCATCAGCCGGGAGGCGTCGTTGCTCGACATCGCCGTCGACAAGGCCATCGTCAAGAAATCGGGCGCCTGGTACACCTACGAGGGCGAGCAGATCGGCCAGGGTCGGGAGAACGTCAAGAAGTTCCTGATCGAGAATCCCGACCTGGTTATGGAGATCCAGGATCGGGTCCTGCGCGAGGTCGGGCTCCTGGAGGACGGCGAGTCCTCGGCCGAGGCCGATGGCAAGGCCGACCCGGACGATCAACCGATCACCCTCGACTGACACCACGGGCCCACCTCGGCGGTACGGGGTGGGCCCGGCGGTGGCCGATCTGCTCGCGGCCCACAGCGGGTTGGCACTAGCGTGGGCCGGCGGCCCCGGGGCGGCTGGACTCCGGGTGTCCTCCGGCGAAAGGCGTGCTGTGACCCTCGACAACCTTCGGCTCGGTCTGACCTTCGACGATGTGCTGCTGGTGCCCCAGCGGTCCCGCATCCGGTCCCGGAGCGACGTGTCGGTCGCCACCAGGCTCACCCGTGGGGTGGAGCTGGGTATCCCCATCGTGGCCGCCAACATGGACACCGTGTGCGAGACCGAGATGGCGGCGGCCATGGCCGGCCTCGGAGGCGTCGGCATCATCCACCGGTTCCTGACCATCAAGGCCCAGTGCGAGATGGTGGGCCTGGCCCGGGAACGGGCGGTCGCCGCCGGTGCGCCTGCGGACGGCGTCGTGGTGGGCGCCGCCATAGGCACCGACCACGACGCCCTGGCCCGGACCGAGGCCCTCCTGGAGGCGGGGGCCGACGCCCTGGTACTGGACATCGCCCACGGTCACGCCGACCACGCCATCGACACGCTGCGTCTCATCAAGACCGAACACCCCGCGGCGCAGGTCGTCGCCGGGAACGTGGCCACCCGGGCCGGAGCGGTCGACCTGGTCGAGGCCGGGGCCGACGCCATCAAGGTCGGCGTCGGTCCGGGCGGGGTCTGCACCACCCGCCTGGTGGCCGGGGTCGGCGTTCCCCAGCTCACCGCCATCGCCGACTGCGCCGGCCTGACCGACGCCGAGGGCGAGCCCGTCCCCGTCATCGCCGACGGGGGCATCCGCACCTCGGGCGACATCGCCAAGGCCCTGGCCGCCGGGGCCAGCTCGGTCATGCTGGGCAGCCTCTTCGCCGGGACCAAGGAGAGCCCGGGTGAGGTCGAGCAGTCGAGCCGGGGGCTGGTCAAGCGGGTCCGGGGCATGGCCTCGTTCGAGGCGATCGAGGCGCGGGCGGCCCGGTCCGGCGAGGACGTCAACGACGAGTACTTCGAGCAGCGGGCCCCCGAGGGCGTCGAGGGCACGGTTCCCTACCAGGGTTCGGTGGAGCGGGTGGTGGCCACCCTCCTCGCCGGCCTCCGGTCCGGCATGAGCTACAGCGATGCCGCCACGATCGAGGACTTCTGGCGTCTGGCCCAGTTCATCCAGGTCACCAACAACGGCGTCCGGGAGAACCAACCCCACGCCACCATCGATCGCTGACCGCCCGTCCCGTTCGGGGGCCGGCTCCCGTGTCGGCGGCCCGGAGTAGGGTGCGGCCATGAGCAACCTGGCCGACCAGCCCGACGCCCTCATCGACTGGGCCCATCCCTCACAGCCGCCGGCCGGAGCCGCCGGACCGCTCCTGGGCCGAAGCGTCCAGCGGGTCGAGGATGATCACCTCCTGCGTGGCGACACCACCTTCGTGGCCGACCTCGACCTCGACGACGCCCTCGTCGCCCACTACGTGACCTCCATCGAGGCCCACGCCCGTCTGGTCTCGGTCGACGTGGCCGAGGCCACCACCGCCCCCGGTGTCGTCGCCGTCGTCACCGGCGCCGACCTCGGTGACAGCGGGGCCCTGGCCCCGGCCGGCGGTACGCCACGCAACCTCCTGGCCACCGACAAGGTCCGGTTCGTGGGTGAACCCATCGCCGTGGTCGTCGCCACCTCGGCTCCGGCCGCAGCCGACGCCGCCGAGCTGGTGGTGGTCGACTACGAGCCGCTCGAGCCCGTCATCGATCCCCGTCGGGCGGCCGACACCGAGTCGTTGCTGTTCGACGAGCTGGGGACCAACGTCGTCCTCGAGGCCGAAGGTCCGGGCGAGGACGCCCCCGAGCCCATCGACTTCTCCGCCTTCGCCGTGGTGGTGACCGAGACCTTCGTCAATCAGCGCCTGGCCCCCTGCCCCATGGAGACCCGGGTCGGGGCCTCCCGCTGGACCGACGACGGCCGCCTCGTCCACCTGGCGTCATGCCAGGGTGTCCATCCCCTGCGAGCGGCGCTGGCCGGTCACTACGGCCTCGAGGTCGACCAGGTGCAGGTCATCACGGCCGACGTCGGTGGCAGCTTCGGGGCCAAGGCCCGCCTCTACCCGGAGGACCTCCTCCTACCCCACCTGGCTCGGCTCACCGGTCGGACGGTGCGGTGGGTGCCGACCCGCTCGGCCGACATGGTCGGGCTCGGCCACAGCCGGGCCCAGCATCAGCAGGTCACCATCGGGGGCGACGCCGACGGGACCATCCGGGCCCTGTCGGTCGACCTGCTGGCCGACGTCGGGGCCTACAACCTCACCGGCGGCGGCCTGGTCCGCAACACCGGCATGATCCTGCCCGGCCCCTACATCATCGACCAGCTCCGTTGGACGATCACGGCAGTGGTGACCAACACCACACCGATCGTGGCCTACCGCGGCGCCGGGCGGCCCGAGGCCGGGGCCCTGCTCGACCGGGCCGTCGACCTCTTCGCCGCCGAGGCCGGACTCGATCCGACCGAGGTCCGACGCCGAAACCTCCGCCCCGCCGAGACCCTGCCCTGGACCAACCCCAACGGTCTGGCCCACGACACCGGCGACTACCCGGCGGCTCTCGAACGGGTGCTGGCCGCCGTCGACGAGCCGGCGGTTCGGGCCGCCCAGGACCAGGCCCGGTCGGCCGGGTCGGGGCCGCTGGTCGGGCTCGGCCTGTCGGTGTTCATCGACCGGACGGCCGGTATCCCCAACCCGGAGTACGGTGCCCTCCAGCTCCGAGCCGACGGGTCGTTCCGGGTGCTGACGGGGTCGTCCCCCTACGGGCAGGGCCACCACACCACCTGGGCCATGCTGGTGGCCGAACGGACCGGGGTCCCCGTCGACCGGATCGAGGTCGTCCACGGAGACTCCGACGTCGTACCCCGGGGTGGTATCACCGGCGGTTCCCGATCGGCCCAGCGGGCCGGTTCGGCCGTGGTCGAGGCCACCGACCAGCTGGTCGAACAGGCCCGGGCCCGGGCCGCCGAGCTGCTGGAGGCGGCAGTGGAGGACATCGTCCTCGACCTGGCCGAGGCCCGATTCCACGTCACCGGGGCCCCCGGGGCCACCACCGTCGGCTGGGCCGAGATTGCCGCCGCCGTCGACGCACCCCGGGACGAACCGGCCCTGAGCTGTGAGTCCGACTACCTGGGCGACGGCTACACCGTGCCCTACGGGGCCTACGCCGCCGTGGTCGACGTCGACCCCGACACCGGGAGGGTCGAATTGCGTCGACTGGTGACGGTCGACGACGCTGGCACCGTGATCAACCCCATGATCGTCTTCGGCCAGGTCCACGGCGGCCTCGGCCAGGGCGTGGGCCAGGCCCTGTTCGAGGAGTTCGCCTACGACGAGGTCGGCAACCCCGTCACCGGCACGTTCCTCGACTACGGCTTCCCGTCGGCGGCCGAGATGCCGTCGTTCGAGTGCCAGGTGACCCAGACCCCGTCACCGCGCAACCTGTTGGGGGCCAAGGGCATCGGCGAATCCGGCACCATCGGCGCCGTGCCAGCCATCCAGAACGCCGTGGTCGACGCCGTGGCCCACCTCGGGGTCCGCCACATCGACCTGCCACTAACGCCCCAGCGGGTCTGGGCCGCCATCGGCGCCGCCGGGGACGAAACCCGTTGACCACGACGGGAGCCGAACCGGGCGATCCGGTGACCGATACCCCGGTGCTGGACGAGGATCAGCGGCGGGCCGTCCAGCGCCGGACCCTGTTGGTCCTGTTCGCCAGCGCCATCATGGGCCGGGCCGGGATGGCCATCTCGTTCGCCGTCGCCGCCCTCATCATCGCCGACATCCTCGACAACGACTTCTGGGCCGGCGCCTCCACCGCCGCCATCACCGTCGGCACCGCCCTGAGCTCCGCGGCTCTGTCCCGCTACATGAGCCGCCGGGGTCGCCGCCCCGGCCTGACCGTCGGTTACCTGCTTGCCGTGGTCGGGGCCGGCGTGGCCCTCGTCGGCGGCCAAGGGTCCCTGCTCGTCGTCTACCTGGCAGGTCTGGTCGGGATCGGGGTGGGACAGGGGGCGACCACGCTGGCCCGCTACGCCGCCGCCGACCTGGCCGACGAGGCCCATCGGGGCAAAGCCATCTCCTGGGTGGTGTTCGCCTCCACCGTGGGTGCGGTCGGTGGGCCGGTGCTGGTCGGGCCGACCGGTCGGGTGGCCGAGTCCCTGGGTCTGGACGAACTGGTCGGCCCCTTCCTGTTCTCCACGCTGTTCTTCACCCTCGGTGCCCTGATCCTGTGGGCCGGGCTCCGCCCCGACCCGCTGGTGATGGCCGGCGGCCTGCAGCCGGCCACGGCCAAGAGCGGACGATTCATCGACGGCTGGAACGCCATCATGGCCCGGCCCCTGGCCCGCATCGCCGCCATCGGTCTGATCATCTCCCAGGCCGTGATGGTCACGGTGATGGCCATGACCCCACTCCACATGGACGCCCACGGCCACCAGCTGGGCACCATCGGTCTGGTCATCTCGGCCCCACACCGCCGGCATGTTCGCCTTCGCCCCGGTGGCCGGTTGGACCTCGGACCGCTACGGCCGGCTGCCAACCATCGGCGCCGGAGCCGTGATGCTGGTGGCGGCCACGGCCCTCACCGCCCTGGCCGGGGAGGCCCCGGAGGCACTGATGTTCCCCGGCCTGTTCCTGCTCGGGCTCGGCTGGAGCTTCGGCATGGTGGCCTCGAGCGCCCTGCTGACCGAGTCGGTGCCGGTCGAGGACAAGGTGGTGGCCCAGGGCGCGGCCGATCTCGTCACCAGCTTCGTGTCCGGCCTCGGCGCCCTGGCCTCGGGGATCGTGTTCACCATGGCCGGGTTCCACGTCCTGTCGATGCTGGGGATCCTGGCCTCGGGGGTCATGCTCGTCGCCGCCTACTACCGCCACCAGTTGCGGCCCGTCGCCCCCGGCCCGGCCTGATCACCGGCGACCGGGCCGGTCAGTCGGTCCTGGGCGGAACGTCGATGGTGCCCAGGTCGTCGAGGGCCACCACGTCGTCGAAGACGAGCCCCGCCTCCCGGGCGAAGGCCCCGGTATCGGGATAACGGGCCGAGAAGTGGGTCAACACCAGGCGCCGGACCCCGGCCTCGGCCGCCAGCCGTCCCGCCTCCAGGGCGGTCAGGTGGCCATAGCGATGGGCCAGCTCGTGGTGCTCGTGGAGGAAGGTCGACTCGCACACCAGGAGGTCGACACCGTCGGCCAGGGCCAGCGCCCCATCGCACCACCGGGTGTCCATGACGAAGGCCATGGACTGGCCCCGTCGGAGCCTGGACACCTGGGCCAGGGTCACCGTTCCCGCCGGGGTGTCGAGGTGCCCCCGGTCCCGTAGCCGACCGACGTCGGGTCCCCCGATGCCGTGGTGGGCCAGGGCGGCCGGGTCGAACCGGACGGCCTCGTCCTCATCCAGCCGGTAGCCGAAGGTCGGGATCCGATGCTCCAGGGCCCGGGCCGACAGGGTCAGCGCCGACCCCAGACGGAGCACCGGGCCATCGCCCGTCACCGGGGTCGGGACCACCTCGCTGGTGTCGTGGAACACGGTGGCGTGGCGGAGCCGGTCGAAGTACTCCTGGCCCGCCGCCGGGTACACCACCGGCAGCGGGCGGGACAGCGGCCCCGGCCCGGCACCGGCCGCGCCGACCCCGGTCGGTCGGGTCGGACCGGCGGGCCCGCCGTCCCGCGGCCCGTCGGGACCCTGGGGGGTCGAGGCCAGGGTCGAGCGGTTGTCCAGCGCCCGGCGCTGGATCAGGCCGGGGAGGCCGAGCGCATGGTCACCGTGGAAATGGGTGATGCACACCGCCGTGGCCCGGGCCACCGGGGTGGCGGCCAACATGCATTGACGCTGGGTGCCCTCGCCGGGGTCGAACAGCACCAGCTGGTCGTCCCACCGGAGAGCATGGCTGTTGTGATTGCGATGCCGGGTCGGGCTCTGGCTGGCCGTCCCCAGGGCCACGAACTGCCTGGTCGTCACCCGGTCAGTTCATCACACGCCGGGCCGACCCCGTCCCCATTACCGTGGAGTCGTGAGCATCAACCCTCCCGCCCCGAGCCCCACGGCCGCCGACGGCCTGGTGTTGTTCGGCATCACCGGCGATCTGGCCCGCAAGAAGCTGTTCGCCTCGCTCTACCGGCTCGAAGCCGACGGCCTGCTCAACTGTCCCGTGGTCGGGGTCGCCCGGTCGTCGTGGACCACCGACACCCTCCGTCAGGTGGCCCACGACTCCCTCCTCGAAGTGGGGACCGACCTCGACCCCGCGGTCTGGGAACGGCTGTCGGCGCGAATGAGCTACGTGGCCGGGGAGTACCAGGACCACGACACCTACGAACGGCTGGCCGCCATCCTCGACGGTGCCGCCCGCCCGGTGTGCTACCTGGCCATCCCACCGTTCCTGTTCACCACCGTCGTCGACGGACTGGCCGGGGCCGGCCTCAACCGGGGCCGAGTCGTGCTGGAGAAGCCGTTCGGCCGCGATCTGGCGTCGTCCCGGGAACTGGACGCCGCGGTCAAGGCCCATTACCCGGAGGAGCGGATCTACCGGATCGACCACTTCGTGGGCAAGGAGGCGGTGCTGAACATCCTGGTCTTCCGCTTCTCCAACTCGATGCTGGAACCGCTGTGGAACCGGCACCACATCGCCAAGGTCACCGTCACCCTGGCCGAGGACTTCGGGATCGAGGGCCGAGGCGGCTTCTACGACGAGGTGGGTGCCCTGCGGGACGTGCTCCAGAACCACCTGCTCCAGGTGGTGGCCTTCCTGGCC
The DNA here is from genome assembly GCA_965263455.1 of Acidimicrobiales bacterium. Taxonomy (GTDB): domain Bacteria; phylum Actinomycetota; class Acidimicrobiia; order Acidimicrobiales; family SZUA-35; genus CADEDH01. The sequence goes on along the minus strand of CBDHHN010000004.1, from coordinate 1,002,314 downwards.
ATGGAGCCCCCGGTGACCGACGACGCCGACGCCATGGCCGACGAGGTGGTCAAGGTGCTGCGGGCCATGCGCCCCCTCGATCCGGCCACCACCTGGCGGGGTCAGTACAAGGGCTACCGGGACGAGCCGGGCGTGGCCCCCGACTCCGACACCGAGACCTACGTCTCGACCACCCTGGCCATCGACTCGTGGCGGTGGGCCGGGGTCCCGTTCATCATCACCGCGGGCAAGGCCATGGACCGGACCTGCACCGAGGCCGTGGTCGAACTCACCCCAACGCCGCGGCCCCTGTTCACCGATCACGACTGCTCGCCCGAGCCCAACCGGATCCGCTTCGAGATGAAGCCCACCGGCACGATCGAGGCCCAACTGCAGATCAAGGAGTCGGGCCACCGCCTGGTGTCGAAGACGGTGTCGCTCCTGGTCGACCAGCACGACGACGGGGCCCTCGATCCCTACCACCGGCTTCTGGGCGACGCCCTGGAAGGCGATCGTCGCCTCTTCGCCCGAGGGGATCAGGTGGAGCGGGCGTGGGAGGTGGTGCAGCCGGTCCTCGATCGGCCGCTCCCCGTTGCCGAGTACCGCTACGGTGCCCGTGATCCCGAGGAGCACACCTCATGACCACCCCGCCCGAGCCCTCCCACGGACAGGCCGCCTCGCCCCGACCGGCGGCGGCCCCCGATCCCGCCGCCGGCCGACCGCGATCCGGTGATCCCGGCTCGCTGGTGGTGGCCGTCGACCTGGGCGGGACCAACGTCCGGGCCGCCCTGGTCGACCCCGACGGTCGGATCCACCACCGGCTGCAGCGCCGGACCCCGGCGGAGGAGGATCGGCCCGACGCCATCGCCGACCTCGTGGCCGATCTGTGCCCGCCCGGGGTCGAACCGGTCGAGGCCGTCGTCGGTATCCCTGGCGTCATCGACCACGACGCCGAGGCGCTGGTCATGGCCCCCAACCTGAACCCGGCCTGGCAGCCGTTCCTGACCGCCGACCACCTGGGAGGGCGGCTGGGGATCCCGGTCTCGCTGGCCAACGACGCCGACCTGGCCGCCGTGGGTGAGGCATCGTTCGGGGCCGGCCGTCCCTACCGGGACGTGGTCTACGTCACCGTGTCGACCGGGGTCGGGGCCGGGGCCGTGCTCGGGGACCGCCTGGTCCGGGGCCGACACTCGGGGCTCGAGATCGGCCACACCGTGGTCGACCGCCAGGCCGCGGCCGCCGGTCAACCGGCCACCGTCGAGCAGTTGGGGGCCGGTCCGGCCATGGCCAAGGCGGCGGCCGATGTCGGGCTGATCGAGCGCGACGGTGCCTTCACCGACCTGGTCCGGGCCGGCCACCCCCAGGCCGTCGCCATCTGGGACCGGGCCATGGCCGCCGTGGGCCTGGGGGTGACGAACGTGGCCTGGTTGCTGTCGCCCGGCGTGGTGGTGGTCGGGGGTGGGGTGGCCGTCAACAACCCCGACCTCCTGTTGCCCGCCCTGGCCCGCCAACTGGCCGACCACGGTCCGGCCACCGCCGAACCGATCGACGTCGTGGTGGCCGAACTGGGCGACGATGCCGCCCTGGCCGGTGCGGCCCGCTGGTTCGGCGCCGTCGGTCGCCGCGACCTGCACCGCGGCGACCTGCACCGCGGCGACCTGCACCGCGGCGATCTGCACCGTGGCGACCTGCACCGTGGCGAGCATCCGGTCGTCGCCTCGTGACCGATCACGAACCGGTCCGAGGGGCCGACGACCTGCACCGCCTCGAGATCGTCGACGCCGACGGGTGGGCCGACGTGGCGGCCCGGCTCCTGGCCGAACGCATGGCCGCCGTGATCGGCGCCCGGGACCACTGCACCGTGGCCCTGTCCGGCGGCTCGACCCCGGCCCCCGTGTTCCGGGCCCTGGCCGGCCACGACCTGGACTGGGACCGGGTCGTCCTGCTTCAGGTCGACGAGCGGCTGGTTCCCCTCGACCATCCCGATCGCAACCTGACCGACCAGCGCCAGGCCTTCGGCCATCTGCCGGTGGCCTGGCTGCCCCTCCCGGTCGACGAGGTGTTGGCCGAGGGGGTGCTGGACGGTTCCGGCGATCCCGTCGCCGGTCTCCGCCCCATCGCCCAGACCTCGTCCGCCGTCGGCCGCTTCGTCGAACGCCTCCACGGTGTGGCCGACCGACCGCCCCTGGTCGACCTCGTCCACCTCGGTCTCGGCGCCGACGGGCACACCGCGTCGCTGTTCCCGGACGATCCGGCCGGGTTCGAACTGCGCAACCCGGTGGCCGTGACCGACGTCCGGGCCGGCCATCGCCGCCTGACGTTGACCCGGTCGGTCCTGGATCGGGCCCGGTCGGTGTTCTGGCTGGTCCGGGGGGAGGACAAGGCCCCAGCCCTGGGCCGGGTGCTGGCCGGTGATCTCGGGATTCCGGCCGGCCTGATCCGGCCCGCCTACTCGGTCATCGTGGCCGACTCCACCGCAGCCCGCCAGCACTGAGCCTGGACCCTGGGCCCGGGGCGTTCGAGGTCGGGCCCCGGCCGGACCGTGGTCGACCGCCTCTATCGTTGAGGGGTGACCTCTCCCGACCAGCAGCCCCGGCGGTACCTGCTGCGCACCTACGGCTGCCAGATGAACGAGCACGACTCGGAGCGCATCGCCGGGTTGCTGGAGGCCGACGGCTACGAGGCCACCGACCGCGAGGCCGATGCCGATGTCGTCGTCCTCAACACGTGCTGCATCCGGGAGAACGCCGACAACAAGCTCTACGGGGCCCTGGGTCACCTCAAGGCCCTGAAGGACACCCGGCCCGAGCTGCAGGTCATGGTCGGCGGCTGCCTGGCCCAGAAGGACCGCGACCTGATCCAGCAGCGGGCGGCCCATGTCGACGTCGTCTTCGGCACCCACAACGTGCACCGGGCCACCGAACTGCTGCGCCAGGCCACCGAACACGGACCGGTCACCGAGATCTGGGAGGAGGCCATGCTGGCCGAGGACGAGGCGTTCCCCTCGGCCCTCCCGGCCAAACGCGAGACCGACTATCGGGCCTGGCTCACCATCCAGATCGGGTGCGACAACTCGTGCGCCTTCTGCATCGTGCCCTCGGTCCGTGGTCGCGAGATCAGCCGCCCGATCGACGAGATCGTCGACGAGGCCCGTCGTCTGGCCGACCAGGGCGTCACCGAGGTCACCCTGCTGGGCCAGAACGTCAACTCCTATGGCCGTGACCTGGCCCTGGCCGCCCGGCGGGAAGGCGCCGACATGGCCCCCCGACCGTGGTTCGCCGACCTGTTGCGCCGGGTCGGTGCCGTCGAAGGGATCAAGCGGGTCCGCTACACCAGCCCCCATCCCAAGGACATGACGGCCGACGTGTTCGCCGCCATGGCCGAGACCCCGGCCGTCGTGCCCCATCTGCACTACCCGCTGCAGTCGGGCTCGGACCGGATCCTGGCCGCCATGCACCGGGGCTATCGGGCCGAGCGCTACCTCCGGACGCTGGCCCAGGCCCGCGACACCGTCGACGACCTGGCCGTCACCACCGACATCATCGTCGGCTTCCCCGGCGAGACCGAGGACGACTTCACCCGCACCCTGGAGGTGGCGGCCGAGGCCGCCTTCGACGGGGCCTACACCTTCGTCTTCTCCCCCCGACCGGGGACGGAGGCGGCCGACCTGGTCGACCGGTTCTGCGATCCCGAGGACGTGAAGGACCGCTACGCCCGGCTCCGCACCGTGATCGAGCGCTCGGCCCTGGCCCGCTACCGGGCCCGGGTGGGGCGCATCGAGGAGGTCGTGGTCGAGGGGCCGTCCAAGAAGGACCCGGCGGTGCTCACCGGGCGTACGGCCCAGAACAAGCTGGTCCACTTCCCGTCTCAGCCGCTCAAGCCCGGGACCTACGCCACCGTCGAGGTGCAGGAGGCGGCACACCAGTACCTGACCGGGACCCTGGTCGAGGTCACCGACCGGGCCCGCCATCGGACCCGTATCAGCGTCCTCGACGCCACCGCTTCCTGACCAGGGACGACGCCGCTTCGCATCCGATTCCGGGCGGATCCGGATAGTTCCAGGGTGCAACCAACTGGGTCTCGGGCGGGGCCGTGGCGTAGGGTTCGACGTCGAACGAAGACGGTGTTTGCCCTTGCCTGCGCAGTCCCACAACTGGTTGCTCATCCCCAGCCCGCTCCTCGGGCCGGCCAGTTGGACTGCGGTGGCGCAGCTGTTGCAGGCGGCCGAGGACCGAGCATGGGTTCGAGTGGCTCAGACGACCATGACCACCACCGCCGACCGGGACCACGTCGCCCCCTGGCTGCAGCAGGTGCTCGACCTGCCCCGGCCCGAGGACGGTCGACCCGTCGTGGTGGTCGGTCATTCCGCCGCCTGCCCCCGGATCCCCCGGGTGGTCGAGGCCCTGCTCGATCGCCGGTGGCCGGTGTCGGCCTACATCTGCGTCGATGGCCGCTTCCCCGACGGGCGGGCCTTCACCGAGTCGGCCACCCACTTCGGTGACCTGCTCGACGGCATCGTCCGCCCGGACGACTATCTGCCTCCGTGGCCCCGATGGTGGGGATCGCTCATCGAGGGGCTGGTGGTCGACCCCGCAGCCCGGGACCAGGTCTTCTCCGAGGCGCCGCCCATACCCCGCGGCTGGTTCGATCAGCCGTGCCCGGTTCCCGACCTGCCCGAGTCGGTCCGCCCCGCCTTCCTGTCCTTCGGGCCGGGCTACGCCGAGTCACGGGACCGCGCCCACGCCGCCGGTTGGTTGACCCACCGCCTGACCGGCGACCACCTGCACCAGGTGGTCGCTCCTCGGGCCGTGGCCGACACCCTGCGGGCCATGGTCGCCTGCCTCGAATCGGGCTGAGCCGGGGGCTGCTCGCCCCCTCTCTACACTGCCTGCGTGGTCGAGCCGCCGCCGTTCCCCGCCCCACCCGCCGATCTGGTCGACGGCGCGGCCTGCACCCTCCACGCCGCACCGCCCGGGCCCGACGGCATCGGCGACGAGGTCTGGACCGATCACACGGCCTGGGCCCCGACGTGGCTCACCGGCGACAGGCTCCTCGTCGGCCCCGCCCCGGTGGCGCCCCGATCCCCGTCCGGCCCGGCAGGCCCGTCCGGCCCGTCCGGCTCGGCAGGCCCGGCCGAGGAGGCGGACCCGGTGGCGCCCCGATCCCCGTCCGGCACGGCAGGCCCGTCAGGCCCGTCCGGCTCGGGCCCGGCCGAGGAGGCGGACCCGGCCCGGGCCGAGCTCGACCGATGGGCCTGGCTCGTTTCGGTGGCTCCCGATCTGGTGCCGGGGGCGGCCCCGACGCCGGACGCCGGCGGGCCCGACGGTGCAGGCGACGACCCCGGTCGGCCGGGTTCGGCTCCGGGGTCGGCCCGGGTCGTGGCCGGGTGGTTGGTGAGCCCGCGCCCGGTCCCGGCCTCGGCCCATCGACCCGACCTTCATCCCCGTCCCGCCGGTGTCCCGGCCGCCGTCGGGGCCCTCCTGGCCGCGCTCCACGCCCTCGACCCGGCCGGATGCCCGTTCCGGCGGGACCGGGTCGACACGGTGGCCCGGGTGGCGGCCGCCATCGAGGGGGGACGGTTCCGCCCCGACCGGCTCCCGGCCCCCTACGACCGCTACGACGGTCCGGCCCTGCTGGCCATGGTCGAGGGGGCGAGCCTCCCACCCGAGGATCCGGTGGTGGGCCACGGGGCCTGCGTGCTGTCCAACCTGTGGGTGGCCGCCGGGGTCGAGGGCGGGGCCGCCGGCGGCGACGACCCTGGCATCGGCGGCGGTGTGGTCACCGGCCTCCATCAGCTTGGCGTGGCCGACCGTCATGCCGACCTCGCCATCGTCCATCGCCAACTCCATGACGCCTACGGACCGGAGGCCGTGTTCGCCTTCTACGAGGGGTACGGCCGCCAACCGAACCTGCTGGCCCTCGACCATCACCTGCTGCTCGACGCCCTCGCCGCCGCCACCGTCGGGGAGGCCGGCCCCGAGCAGGCCCCCGCGCCCGAACCCGCCCCCGGCGAGCAGGTCGCCCCCGCGCAGGCCCCCGATCCCGACACCGGGACGCGGGCGTCCGGCGGAGCCTGCGGCTGATGACGGCCGGCCCGCAGGACGCTGACGAGGACCCGGGCGACGGCGAGCCCGGCGCCGCCGGTCGGGGGCCGCTGGTGATCGTGGGGTCGACGGCCACCGGCAAGTCGGCCCTGGCCCTGGCCCTGGCCCGGCTCGAACCCGGTCGCCGCGAGATCGTGTCGGCCGACGCCATGGCCGTCTACCGGGGGATGGACATCGGCACGGCCAAGCCCAGCGAGGCCGAGCGGGCCGAGGTGCCCCATCATCTGGTCGACGTTGTCGAGCCGGGCGAGGAGTTCACCATGGCCCGATTCCAGTCCGAGGTCGACGAGGCCCTGGCCGCCGTCGCCTCCCGCCGGGCCCGGGCCATCGTCGTCGGGGGCACCGGGCTCTATGTCCGGGCGGTGGTCGACCAGTTGACCGTGCCCGGTCAGTATCCCGAGGTCCGGGCGGCGCTGGTGGACGTCGCCGTGGACGACCTCCACCGCCGCCTCACCGAACTCGACCCGGCGGCGGCTGCCAAGATCCTCCCCGGGAACCGGCGCCGCCTCGAGCGCGCCCTGGAGGTGACGCTGGGTGCGGGCCGACCCTTCTCCTCGTTCGGGCCCGGGCTCGACCGCTACCCGCCGACCCCGTTCCGCCAGGTCGGACTGCGGCTCGACCGGGCCGAGCTCGACCGCCGGATCGACGCCCGCTACGACGACCAGATGGCGGCCGGGTTTCTGGACGAGGTGGAGCGTCTGGCCGCCGGGCCCCTGTCGCGCACGGCGGGTCAGGCACTGGGCTATCGCGAGCTCCTGGCCCATCGGGCGGGCGAGCTCACCCTGGCCGAGGCCCTGGAGTTGGCCCGGCGTCGAACGAGGCGGTTCGCCCGCCGCCAGGAGCGCTGGTTTCGTCGCGATCCCCGCATAACCTGGTTCGACGCACTCGCCCCCGATCTGGTGGACCGGGTCGAGTCGTGGTGGGCCAATCCGCTTGTGGGTGCCCCACCGGAATGACACGCTGGGGCGAGGAGGACGCGGGCACGTTGGTTTCGATGATGCTGACCAAGCACCATGGGTTGGGCAATGACTTCCTCATCGCCGTCGACCCCCAGAGACCGATCACGTCCGACCACGCCCGCCGCTGGTGCCACCGTCGCCGCGGGATCGGAGCCGACGGCTTGATCGCCCTGGAGTCGGCCGGCGACGACGAGCTGTGGTCCATGACGCTGTGGAACGCCGACGGGGGACAAGCCGAGGTCTCGGGCAACGGGCTGCGATGCGTGGGCCAGGCCCTGGTCCTCCACAACGATGACGGCAGCGACGACCGCCGGTTCCGGGTCGCAACCGGCTCGGGTGAGCGCCTGGTGGTCGTCAGCCCCGACCGGGCCGGCGCCACCGATCTGGTCACGGTCGACATGGGCCGCCCCTCGGCCGGATCCCCGCCATCGCCCCGGTGGGCCTCGCTCGGTCTCGAGCCCCGGGCCCAGCTCGGGATCGGCCTGGGCAACCCTCATCTGGTCGCCCTGTTCGACGAACTGACCGGCATCGACATGGACGTCGTGGGGCCGGTGGTCGAAGCCGACTACGGGCAGGGCATGAACGTTCACGCCATCCGCGTGGTCGGCGGGACCAAGCTCGAACTGCTCGTGTGGGAGCGGGGGGTCGGGGTGACCGAGGCCTGCGGCTCCGGGGCTTGCGCCGCGGCGTGGGCCGCCGCCTCCTGGGGCCTGGTCGAGTCGCCGGTCGAGGTCGTCATGCCCGGCGGGTCGGCGCTGGTCGAGATCGTGGACGGCGCCCTCAGCCTGACCGGCCCCGCCACCCTCATCGGGGTCATCGAGGTGGTCCACTCTTGAGCAACGAGGGCAACGGAGTCACCGACGAGCCCGACGACGACCTGTTCGCCCCCTCGGATCCGGCCGACCGTCCCGCCGGGTCGGACGCCGAGACCCACCGTGGCGCGTTCGGCGAGTACGGGGGCACGGTCGAGGGCGGCCTACTCGACCGGACCTTCCGGGAGCGCATCGTCCTGGTCGGCATGACCCGGGCGGGCCAGACACCGGAGCAGACCGAGGCCTCGCTCGACGAACTGGAGGCCCTGGTCGACACCGCCGGGGCCGATGCCATGGACCGGGTCGTCCAGACCCGGGATCGGCCCGACCCGGCCACGTTCGTGGGCCGGGGCAAGGTGACCGAGATCCTGGACGCCTCCCTGGCCATCGACTCCGACACGGTCGTGTTCGACGACGAACTCAGCCCGGCCCAGCAGTTCAACCTGGAGAAGCTGCTCGAACGATCGGCCCTCGACCGGACCGCCGTCATCCTCGACATCTTCGCCCAGCACGCCACCTCGGCCGAGGGCAAGGCCCAGGTCGAGCTGGCCCAGCTCCGGTACCGGCTCCCCCGGCTCAGAGGCAAGCGGAACTTCAGCCAGCAGGGCGGCGGGATCGGGACCAGGGGCCCGGGTGAGACCCAGCTCGAGGTCGACCGCCGCCGCCTGCTGCGGCGCATGCACAAGCTGGAGCGCGACCTGGCCGCCATCACCGAGCGGCGCCACAACCAACGCAAGGCCCGCCGACGCTCGCCCTACAAGCAGGTGTCGATCGTGGGCTACACCAATGCCGGCAAGTCGTCCCTGCTGCGACGGTTGACGGGAGCCGAGGTCAAGGTCGAGGACCGGCTGTTCGCCACCCTCGATCCCACCACCCGCAAGCTCCAGTTGCCCGGGGGCGAGCAGATCCTGCTGACCGACACCGTCGGCTTCGTGCGCAAGCTGCCCCACCAGCTGGTCGAGGCCTTCAAATCGACGCTCGAGGTGGCGGCCGCGGCCGATCTCCTGGTCCACGTGGTCGACGGCTCGGGGCCCGACCCCGAGTCGCACATGCAGGCCGTGGCCGACGTGCTGGGCGAGATCGGCGGGGCCGAGGTTCCCCAGCTGGTGGTGTTCAACAAGGCCGACCAGGTCGACGATCCGGCCGTACTCCGCCGCCTCGATCGGGGTGCCGTGCTGGTCTCGGCGGTGACGGGGGAGGGGGTCGACGATCTGCTCGTCGCCATCGGGGACGCCCTCCGAGCCCGAAGCAGCGACTACGACCTCGCCATCCCCTGGGCTCGGGGCGATGCCCTGGCCGCTGCCCACCGCGAGGGCGAGGTCCTGAACGAGGAGTCGGACGAACACGGCATGCGCCTGACCGTGCGCCTCGAGGAGGCCTCGGCCAAGCGGCTCCGCGAGTTCATCGTGGCCGCGGACGGAGCCGGACCCGAGCCCGAGGCGGACCACGACGACGACGGCCTCGGCCACCACGATCCCGGCGGGCAGCAATCGGCATCCGGCGCCAACGAGGAGGACTCCTGATGGGCTTTGTCCCGCCGCCCTACCCCTACGACCGCCTCGACGAGCTCAAGGCCGTGGCCGAGGCTCATGATGGAGGGTGCGTCGACCTGTCGATCGGCACCCCGTGCGACCCGCCGACCGAAGCCGTGGTCCGGGCCCTGTCGTCGTCGGGGGCGGAGAAGGGGTACCCACCGTCGATCGGCACCCTCGACTACCGCCACGCCGCCGCCACGTGGCTCAACCGTCTGGTCGGAACCGACCTGGGGGCCGATGACGTCCGGGCCACCATCGGGTCCAAGGAGTTCGTGGCCGGCCTGCCCCACTGGCTCCGGCTCCGCACCCCGGAACGGGACACCGTCCTCTATCCCGCCATCAGCTACCCGAGCTACGAGATGGGCGCCACCCTGGCCGGATGCCGGGCCGTGCCCGTCCCCGTCGACGACCGGTGGCGCATCGACCTGTCGGCCATCGACCCCGCCGACGCCTCCCGGGCCCTCTGCCTGTGGGTCAACACGCCGGGCAACCCGGCCGGGGGTGTCGACGACCTGGAGGCCGCTGCTCGTTGGGGCCGGGACCACGGGGTGCTCGTGGTCTCCGACGAGTGTTACGTCGCCTTCACGTGGGAAGGTGAGCCGTCGTCCATCCTCCAGCACGCCCGCACCGGGGTGCTGGCCGTGCACTCGCTGTCGAAGCGCTCGAACCTGGCCGGCAGCCGATCCGGCTTCTACGCCGGCGATCCCGATCTGGTCCACTACCTGGGTGAGTTGCGCAAGCATGCCGGGTTCATGCAGCCCGGGCCGTCCCAGGCGGCGGCCGTGGCCGCCTTCGGCGATGAGGAGCACGTGGCTCTCCAGCGGGACCGCTACCGGCGGCGGTTGGAGCTGATGGGCCGGGTGGCCCGGACGCTCGGGGCCGAGGTCGAACTGCCGGCCGGCGGGTTCTACCTGTGGGTGCCGGCCCCGGGAGGCGATGCCTGGGGGTTCACCAAGCGCCTGGCCGCCGACGCGGGGGCCCTGGTCAGCCCGGGCGAGTTCTACGGCCCCCAGGGCACCGGGCACGTCCGTATCGCCGTCGTCCAACCCGACGACCGCATCCGCCTCGTGGCGGAGCGGGCCGGCGTGCCCGTCACCTGAGTTCGGGCCGGGCTCAGGCCGCGGCGCCGTCGATCACGGTCTCGCGGGTGGGGACCCGCCAGCCGACCCACCACACGCCAATGGCGCCGACCGCCACCACCAGGAGGCGGACGGGCCAGGGACCGATGAGCAGACCGGCGCTGATGGCGCAGGCCACGCAGATGGAACCGATGGCGAAGCGCTTGGCCCGCCGGGGCATGCCCAGGCCGTTCCGGTAGTCCTGGACCATGGGTCCGATGCCGGGCAGGTTCAGCACCCACCGTTCCAGGCGGGGACTGGAACGGGAAAAGCACCAGGCCGCCATGATGAAGAACACCGTGGCGGGCAGTCCGGGTACGACGATTCCGAGCCCGCCCATCCCCACACAGCCCAACCCGGCGGTCAGCCACAGCAGCCGCACGACGTCAGCTCACGAGGGCGCGCACGTCCAGGAACAGCAGGATCACCAACAGCAGGATCACGCTCACGTGGAGCACGGTCACCTGCTTCTTCCATCGGTGGTCGGCTTGCCAGAACCGGCGAATACTGAACACGTTGGCGGCGATGGCCACCGTGCCCACGATGAGGCCGATCACGGGGCCCACACCCGGCGCCAGACCGATGAGGGGGGCCACGAAGGGGAGGATGACGTAGGTCAGGACGCACCGGATGCCGGAGATCATGATCGACCGGCTGAACCCCTGCTGGGCCTCGTCCTGGGTGGGAGCTGGGTTGGTACTGGTCGTTGTCACTGCCCTCCACGCTATCTCCGACGCCCGAGGACTCCCGGCATCGGCCGGTGTGGAAGGGGACCGGTAGGGTGGCGCCGATGACGGCGCATTCGATCGAACCCGGTCCCGATCCGACCCCGGAGCCCGGTGCCGACCTGCTGGCTCTGACCGCCGATCTGGTCGATCGGCCGTCGGTGTCGCATGAGGAGGGGCCGTTCGTCGACTGGCTCGAGGGCGAGCTACGGGCCCTGGCCCACCTCCGGGTCGATCGGGTGGGCGACAACCTGGTGGCTCGGACCGAGTTGGGCCGGGACCGGCGCCTGATGCTTGCGGGCCACACCGACACCGTGCCCCCCGACGGTAACGAGGGGGCCCGCCTCGACGGCGATCGCCTGTGGGGTGTCGGTTCGGCCGACATGAAAGGCGGCCTGGCCGTCTTCCTGCACCTGGCCCGGACGGTGCCCGAACCGGCCGTCGATGTGACCTACCTCTTCTATGCCCGGGAGGAGGTGGCCCGGGTCCACAGCGGTCTGACCGAGGTGGCTCGGGTTCGGCCCGATCTCCTGGCCGCCGACTGCGCCGTGCTGGGCGAGCCGACCTCGGCCGACATCGAGGCCGGTTGCCAGGGGGCCCTCCGCTTCGAGGTGACCCTGGCCGGGGCTCGCGCCCACACCGCCCGGCCCTGGATGGGCCGCAATGCCGTCCATCGGCTGGCCCCCCTCCTGGCCGACCTGGTCGCCTATCGGCACCGGGAGCCCGAGCTCGACGGGTGCCGGTACCGCGAGTCGCTCCAGGCCGTGAGCGTGGAGGGCGGCGTCGCCGGCAACGTCGTCCCCGACCGGGTCGTCCTCCGTCTTCACCACCGCTACGCCCCGGACCGGTCGGCGGCCGAGGCCGAGGCCCACGTCCGGGATCTCCTGGCTCCCCACCTCGACGAGGGCGACACGGTCGAGGTGGTGGATGCCGCCCCGGCCTGTCCGCCGTCGCTCACCCATCCGCTGCTGCGGCGGTTGGTGGCCGACAACGGTCTGGCCATGCGGGCCAAGCTGGGATGGACCGACGTGGCCCAACTGGCCGAACGGGGGCTTCCGGCCACCAACTTCGGGCCCGGTGACGCCACGGTGGCCCACACCGCCGGCGAGTTCCTGGACCGGGCCGACCTCGATCGGTGCCATCGGGCCCTGCGGCGGCTGCTGACCGAGACTGCGACCCCCGACTGAACGGCCTCCGGGCCGGTCTCGCGCCTCCCGCCCGGAGGGAGAGGGTGGCCGCCGTCACACGACGACGACTACGATGTCAGCACAGAGTCTCAGGCCGGGCCCCTCGACCCGCCACCCAGGCGGGATCGCACGACCCGGCGCTCGGGGGAGCAGCCACCATGCGCAAGAACATTCCGCCTTCTTCACTGGCCCGTGACGATCGGTTCAACCGGATCGACACCGAACGGCGGATGTCCGACCGCCGCCAGACCGAGGTCGTGGGTCACGTCGACCCCGACGCCGACGACGTGGCCGAGCGGGCGCGGCGCCGCATGCACGGCATCTTCGTGGGAGAGATTCAGGCCCTGGAGGGCGCCGGCCGGACCGCCTTCGACTTCGGGACCGACGAGGTGCCCTACGAGCTGAAGCTCGACATGGCCCGCCAGTGCTGGGACGAGGCCCGTCACTGCGAGATCTCGGTGAAGCTGGCCGAACACATGGGCGGTGAGCTCGGGGAGTACGCCGAGGCCACCACGCTGTTCGAGGCCGCCTGCCATGACGATCCCGTGTTCCGGCTGGCCGGCGTGAACCGGGCCCTGGAGGGCCTGGCCATCGACGTCTTCACCCAGATGCGAGAGTTCGGTGAAGCCATGGGTGACCCGGTGCTCGAGTACTGCGAGGACTACATGCTGGCCGACGAGGTCACGCACGTGAAGATGGGTTCGCGCTGGCTGCGGGAGGTCACCGAGGGCGACGCCGACCGCCGCAAGGCGGCGCTGGAGTTCCAGCGGGTGGTCGACGGGCTGTTCAACTTCCGGGGCCAGCGCGGGGAGGACGAGGACTCGCCGATCCGCCTCGCCCGTCAGTTCCGCAAGATGGCGGGCTTCACCGACAACGAGGTGGACGAGATCGCCGAGATGGCGGCCAAGAGCCGGGCCGAGCGCGATGCGGCCCGGGTCGAGTCCGACGAGATGGTCGACACCCTCGTCGTCGGCGACTGACCCTCACCGGCCACGGGGAGAGCCTGCCTGCCCGCCCGCCCGTCATCGGCGGGCTGCGATCAGAGGCGGCGGAGGACGGTCACGACCCGGCCGTAGATGTGGACCTCGTCGGGGTCGAGCACGATGGGTTCCATCGAGGCGTTGGCCGGCTCCAGCACGGTCCGGCCCTTCTCCGGACGGTAGATCTTGACCGTGGCCTCCTCGCCGGGGAGCCCGGCAACGACGACGTCGCCCTTGTCGGCCGTCGGTTGGACCCTGGCCACCACGAAGTCTCCGTCGAGGATGCCCATCTCGATCATCGACTCGCCTCGAACGGTCAGCATGAAGAGGTCGCCCTCGCCGGTGAGGTCGGCCGGGACCGGGAACGTCTCCTCGATGTGTTCGCCGGCCAGGACGTCGGTCCCGGCCGCAACCTGACCGACCAGGGGCACGTGTCGAACCGGTCGACGTTCGACATCGGAGGCGCCCGACGTGGCGTCCCACGAGACCTTGATGGCCCGGGGCTTGGACGGGTCCCGTTGGAGGAAGCCGTGGCGTTGGAGGGTGGCGAGATGCGAGTGCACGCTCGACGGTGACGTGAGGCCCACGTGGGCTCCGATCTCACGCACCGACGGCGGAAACCCCCGCTCCCGCATCTGATTCTCGATGAACTCGAGGATCGAGCGCTGTCGATCGGTCAGTTGGTGCTCACCCATTGGTCCTCCCGTCCGTAGCTGGTCCTCAGGTGTCGACGGCCGAAGCCGGTCGGGCGGGACGGACCCTCGGGTGCTGACCCGACCCAACCCGACCCGGCCGGTCGAACGTCTGTTTGCTCCACTATGGCACGTCTCGACGTACAGGTGTTCGATGGCCTGCGGATCCTCGTGGTCGGCAGGCCACCACATGTCCGGAGTCAGGCCCCGAATCGGGTCCGGAATCGAACGAATGTGCGACCGGGCGTTGACCGAACGCGTGTTCCCCAGTACGGTAACGAACACACGTTCGCTCCGGCTGCGCAGCGGCACCAACCCGATTCCGGCTCCGGTCGGAACGGGGAGGGTCGGTGGCCGAAGAAACCCGCTCCGAGGAGTGCCCCCGCCCGATCGATGGCCGTCGGTATCGAGACGCCGGCTCGCTGTCACACCCCCTGAGGACACTGTCCGCATGGTTGCCTTGCTCAAACCACCGACAACCGATCAGGAGTCGTCCCGGAGGGCTGGGTGCCCTCGCGGCGCCGACGAGGTTCGTCGGCCACCACTGCAGGTGGTGACCGGCGGGCGGGCCCCCGGAGCACACGATGCCGTCACGGCCGGGCGTGAAGCCAACCGCGCACCGCTTCGGCTGGTGGACTCTCCGCCCCACCGGTCGAAGATTGCAGGTGTTCCTGTGGCGGGACCAGCGGTGGCCGTGGCGGTGGTGTTCGGTCTGCTGTTCGCGGTCCGCCTCATCCAAGGTGGGCCGCCGGCGGACAGCGTGACCGGACCAAGTGATCCCCGGGAGTCGACTCCGGCGTTGGTCGACCCCGGGGATCACCTACGGCTCGCCCTCCCGGGCGACACGTTGTGGTCCATCGCCAGGGAGCTCGCTCCTGCGTCCGACCCTCGTCCGGTGGTCGACCTGCTGGTCGAGGCCAATGGGGGCAGCGCCATCGAGGCGGGACAGATGCTCGTCATACCGGCCGAGGTCGCCGGCACCGGATCGCCCTGAGCGCGGCGCGACAATCGGGTCCCGTCGGGGTGGGACGGTCGACCCGCATCACGTACCCCGGTGGTGTCGTTTGGGAGAGCGGCGCCACCGGGGTCGTCCAAACCGAGGTGGCGACGATCGTGGCGGCCATCGTGACGGGAAGGGTTTCTCATCGACCTGTAACGACCTGCCCGCAGGGGCACCGGTACCGTTTGCTTGGTGCATTGCCCTGCTTGCGGTCACGACGGGACGAAGGTGGTCGACTCCCGCGCCGTCGAGGAGGGGGCCGTGATCCGGCGTCGCCGTGCCTGCGAGTCGTGCGCCTACCGGTTCAGCACCTTCGAACGGATCGAGTTGGCGCCGCTGCGGGTCATCAAGCGGTCGGGGCGGCGTGAGCTGTTCGACGGCGAGAAGATCCGGTCCGGTCTGGCCGCCTCGGCCAAGGGTTGCCCCATCAGCGACGACGACGTCGACGCCCTGGTGGATGGGGTGGAGGACGAGGCCCGGACGCTCGGTCTGTCCGAGGTGTCCACCGAGTGGGTCGGGTTGGCCGTGCTCGATCGCCTCCGCACGCTCGACGCCGTGGCCTGTCTCCGCTTCGCCAGTGTCTACAAGGGTTTCACCGACGTCGGCGACTTCGAGCGCGAGGCCCGGCTCATCAAGCTCGACGAGGGCGTCTGAGCCACCGGCAGAACAGCAGGTCGTCGGCCAGCCAGACACGATCCAGGGCCATGGCTCGAGGCGGCCCACCTGCCACCGGACCGTGGGCGGCCCGGGCCGCGTCGCCCGCCACCAACAGGGGCGACACGGTCAGGTTCCACTCGTCGATGAGGTCGTCGTCGACCAGTTGGCCGTTGAGGGCCGGTCCCCCCTCGGCCAGAACGGTTCGATGTCCGTCGGCGCCGAGGCGGGCCAGGAGGGTGGCAAGGTCGACCCGATCCTCGCCCACCGTGATCACCTCGGCCACGGGCTCGAGCCGTCGGCGAGCCTCGGTCGGGGCCTGAGCGGTCGTGGCGATCACGGGTCGATGGTCGGGTTCGGTGAACAAGGGGAGTTCGGGGTCGAGGCCGAGGCTGGCGGTGACCACCACGATCCGGGGCCGCGGGGCCTGACCTCGGGCGGCGCGGCCGGCCTGCTGTTGGTCGCCGCCGAGCCCGGGTACCCGGTAGCGCTCGGCCCGAACGGTGGCGGCGCCGACCACGATGGCGTCCGCCACCCCGCGCAGTGCCGCGAACACGGCCTGGTCGGCCGGGCCGCCGAGTTGGCCGGAGAGGCCGGCCACGGCGGTGGCTCCGTCGGCCGAGGCGACCATGTTGGTCAGGACCCACGGGCGGTCGGGGAGTGGCGGCCGGGCCTCGGCCGCCACGGCTTCAACCGGGTCGACGGGGCCGCCGGTTTCGGGGTGCAACCAGATCATGGCTCGGTCCTCTCGTCGCTTCGATGGGCATGGTCGGGGGTGGTCGGGGATGAGCGTACGGCCGCCTGGGCCGGGCTGCGGCGCGCTGCACCACTGCTCGCGACGCAGGCGGTGGCCCGGTCTCCACCCCCGGTGAGGTGGGGCCGCGGCGGTCCGGAATTCCCCAGCGAAAGGGTCCAATTCACAGCGTCATCCCCTTTTGATCCACAGAGGGCCGTCCCTACAGTGGCGACTCGGGCCCCTCGGAGGGGCACGACTGTGACGGAGACCGGCACGGGGCAGACAGTATGAGTGGGCACACCTGAGGGTGCCCTTGGGGGAGAAGCAATCGCGCGGATTCCTTCACGCCGTCACCCGCCGGATTCGAACCTCGACCTGAACGCTCCCGCTGGTCTTCGTCACACGCCGCCGAATCTTCGGAGAAGCGTTGACAGCTCTGTAATTACAATGTTGTAATGGCGTACCCACATCTTGTGCGTCTCTCGGACGGAGTAGGCGGCAGGCACAAGATCTAGTACTTGTCGAAGCGGCTGCGTTGTTGGCCCAATCCCTGCAGGGGGATCGGGGCGGGCGCCAGGGCGGAAACGGCGGGAGGCTGGATCGTGTCGGCTGCCCGGAGTCGGCCGGAGCCGCGGGGTCGTGGGTACCAGCAACACGAAACAGATCGAGATGGCGTCGGGCAGCGCAACACGTGAGTGGGTCGGCCGGCGGCGTCGCGACACCAAGGCTCACTGTCACAGGGTGACGCAAGGATGCACGGACGGGCCCACGAGGCCCGACACCGGGCTCCGTTCACCCGTGGCCAGGTGAGCATTGGCGGGGGCGGACCGCCGTCATCACACCAACCTCTGAGAACTGCAGACAGGGAGAAGTAATGTCTTTGGCACCCGAGCAGATCGGTATCGGTCTACGCCGCCACTTCACCACCCCCGGGATCGACCCCTACGACACGGTCACCTGGGAGAAGCGCGACGCCAGGATCAGCAACTGGAAGACCGGCGAGATCGCCTTCGAGCAGCTCGATGTCGAGGTCCCTGCCTCCTGGTCGGTGAACGCCACCAACATCCTGGCCCAGAAGTACTTCCGGGGCGCCCTGGGTACGCCCGAGCGCGAGACCTCCCTGCGGGACGTCGCCGACCGTGTGGTCGACACCATCACCCGATGGGGCGTCGAGGGCGGCTACTTCGTCGAGGGTGAGGCCGAGGTCTTCGCCGACGAGCTCCGGTACCTGATCATTCACCAGCGGGGAGCCTTCAACTCGCCGGTGTGGTTCAACATCGGCGTCGACGGGGTCCCCCAGCAGGCGTCGGCCTGCTTCATCCTCGCCGTCGAGGACACCATGGAGGACATCCTCAACTGGTACGTCGAGGAGGGCGTGATCTTCAAGGGCGGCTCCGGGGCCGGCATCAACCTGTCCCGCATCCGCTCCAGTGCCGAACTGCTCAAGGGTGGGGGCACGGCCTCGGGTCCGGTCAGCTTCATGCGGGGGGCGGACGCCTCAGCCGGCACCATCAAGTCCGGGGGCAAGACCCGCCGGGCGGCCAAGATGGTCATGCTCGACATCGACCACCCCGACGTCGAGGAGTTCATCTGGTGCAAGGCCACCGAGGAACGCAAGGCCCGGGTCCTGCGTGAGGCCGGCTTCGACATGGACCTCGACGGCGCCGACAGCCATTCGATCCAGTACCAGAACGCCAACAACTCGATCCGGGTCACCGACGAGTTCATGGAGGCCGTGGTCAACGACGACGACTGGCACCTGCGGGCCCGGACCACGGGCGAGATCATCAAGACGGTTCGGGCCAAGGACCTGATGCGCCAGTTCGCCCAGGCCACCTGGGAGTGCGCCGATCCCGGCATGCAGTACGACTCCACCATCAACCGCTGGCACACCTCGTCGGTCACGGGCAAGATCAACGGCTCGAACCCGTGCAGCGAGTACATGCACCTCGACAACTCGGCCTGCAACCTGGCCAGCCTCAACCTGCTGACGTTCCTCGACGAGGACGACCACTTCGACGTCGACGGGTTCAAGGCGGCGGTCGAGGTGTTCTTCACCGCCCAGGAGATCCTGGTCGGCCGGGCCGACTACCCGACCGACTCCATCGGGGCGACCTCCCGGCGCTTCCGTCAGCTCGGTCTGGGTTACGCCAACATCGGCGCCCTGCTCATGAATCTCGGCCTGCCCTACGACTCGGACGAGGGCCGGGCCCTGGCCGCCAGCATCACCTCGCTGATGACGGGTCACGCCTACTACGTGTCGGCACGAACCGCCGGTCGGCTCGGCCCCCACGAGGGTTACGCCGAGAACCGCGAGCCCATGCTGCGGGTACTGTCCCAGCATCAGGCGGCGGCCGATGAGATCGACCACCAGCTGGTCCCGGCCGAACTGACCGAGGCTCACCGGGCGGCGTGGGCCCAGGCCACCGAGTTGGCGGCCCAGGTCGGGGTGCGCAACGCCCAGGCCACCGTTCTGGCCCCGACCGGCACCATCGGCCTCCTGATGGACTGCGACACCACCGGCATCGAGCCCGACCTCGGGCTGTGCAAGATGAAGAAGCTGGTCGGCGGGGGGACGATGATGATCGTCAACCAGTCGGTACCGCGGGCTCTTCGGCGCCTCGGTTACAACGCCACCCAGGCCACGGCCATCACCGACCACATCGACGAGAACAAGACGATCCTCGGCGCCCCCGGCCTCGACCCGGCCCACACCGACGTGTTCGCCTGCTCCATGGGTGACAACCCCATCCACTACCTGGGTCACGTGAAGATGATGGCGGCGGTCCAGCCCTTCATTTCCGGTGCCATCTCCAAGACGGTCAACATGCCCGAGGAGGTCTCGGTCGAGGATGTGGAGCAACTCCACATCGACGCCTGGCGCATGGGGGTCAAGGCCATCGCCATCTACCGCGACAACTGCAAGGTCGCCCAGCCCCTGTCGATGGCCAAGAAGGACGATGCCGACGACGATGACTCCTCGACCGCCACCCAGGTGACCGAGGTGGCCGAGAAGATCGTCGAGAAGATCGTGTACAAGCCGATCCGGGAGCGCCTGCCCCGCGACCGCCGGTCCCGGACCTTCGAGTTCCGGGTGGCGGACTGCAAGGGCTTCGTCACCGTCGGCGAGTACGACGACGGTCGTCCGGGCGAGATCTTCCTCCGGGTCTCCAAGCAGGGTTCGACCCTGGCCGGGATCATGGACGCCCTGGCCATCTCGTTGAGCCACGGCCTCCAGTACGGGGTGCCGTTGCGGACCTTCGTCGAGACCTACACCGGTATGCGGTTCGAGCCGGCCGGCATGACCGACGATCCCGACGTCCGCATCGCCTCGTCGATCATGGACTACCTGTTCCGCAAGCTGGCCGTGTTCTACCTCACCTACGAGGACCGGGCCTCGCTCGGCATCTTCACCACCGGCGAGCGCAGCCAGCAGACACTTCCCGGCGTTGACGAGGCCGCATCGTCGCCGGGTCAGCTCCCCACCGATCCGCCATCGGTTGAGTCGGCCGAGGAGCTGGTCGCCGTGATCGAGGCGTCGGCCCAGCCGGTGAGCGATCCCGATGCACCGATCTGCATGCAGTGTGGGATCACCATGCAGCGGGCCGGTAGCTGTCATGCTTGCCCTGGATGCGGCAACACCAGCGGTTGCAGCTGATCATCCGATCATGATCTGCGGTTAGGTGGGCGTAGGGCCGGGGAGTGCAGCGACTCCCCGGCCCTCAGCGCGCCCCGGGACGGCCAGGCACCGAGGGCCGGGGGCGACGGGCGAGTGGTGTCCCGGATGGAGGTCGGCGCTAGCGTTCGGGGGCGGCCCCATCCCCCTCGAGGATCGAGATCCTGCATGTCCAACCACATCGTTGACGTCGTCGGCGTCGGGAACGCCATCGTCGACGTCATCACCAACGCCTCCGACGACTTCGTGGTCGGACAGGGGATGGAGAAGGGGGCGATGAACCTCATCGACGAGGCTCGGGCCCAGCAGCTCTACGGCCTGGTCGAGGGCGCGGTCGAGGCCTCCGGTGGTTCGGCGGCCAACACGGTGGCCGGCGTCGCCTCGTTCGGGGGCACGGCCGGCTACATCGGCAAGGTCAGCGCCGACGAACTCGGTCGCGTCTTCACCGACGACATGCGCCAGGCCGGCGTCGGGTTCGACGTACCCCACGCGCAGTCCGGGCCGGCGACGGCCCGCTGTCTCATCTTCGTCACGCCCGACGCCCAGCGCACCATGAACACCTATCTCGGGATCTCGTCCCACCTCGAGCCGGAGGATGTCTCGGAGACGACGGTGCAGGCCGGGGCCATCCTGTTCTGCGAGGGCTACCTGTGGGACATGCCGTCGGCCAAGACCGCCATCCGGCGGGCCATGGAACTGGCCCGCCAGGCCGGCCGCCAGGTGGCGCTGACCGTGTCGGACTCGTTCTGCGTCGAGCGTCACCACGCCGAGTTCCTCGATCTGATCGACGGCCCGGTCGACATCCTGTTCGCCAACGAGGCCGAGATGGCGGCCCTCTACCAGTGTGACTACGACGAGGCGGTCGACATCGTCCGATCCAAGGTCGATCTGGGCTGCCTGACCCGGGGCAAGAAGGGCTCGCTGCTGGTCACCGCCGACGAGGTGATCGAGATCGCGGCCGAGGAGATCGCCCCCGTGGTCGACACCACCGGGGCCGGCGACCAGTACGCCGCCGGCGTCCTCTTCGGCTTGGCTCGGGGTCTCCCCCTGGCCGAGGCCGGACGCCTCGGCTCGCTGGCGGCGGCCGAGGTCATCTCCCATGTCGGGCCCCGTCCCCTTCGCCCTCTCAAGGAGCTCCTCGACCTCTGATCGGCCTCCGATCAACCTGGTCCGACGACCGGCCGACAGCGTTCGGCCGTCAGCCCCGAGGCTCCGTCGTCGCCGACGGCCCGGCCTGCGGTCTCAGCCCGAGATCCGGGTCTCGGGCGGGCCGAACAGGTTCCCCTGGCCCCAATCGACCTCGAGCGACCGCAGGACCCGGGCCTGTTCCTCGGTCATCACCTGTTCCGCCACCACCCAGGCCCCGGTCCGGTGGGCCAGGTCGACCACCGCCTTGATGGTGGTCACCGCCTCGTCGCTGGGCAGGGAGCCGACCAGGTCGGGGGCCAGCTTGAGCACGTCGGGTTTGAAGCTCGTGGCCACCCGGAGACTGGTGTAGCCCTCGCCCACGTCATGGATGGCCAGGCGGACGCCGGCGCTTCGCAGCTTGTTGAGCTGGGCCGCGGCCAGGTCGAGGTCGACGTAGTCGTTGCGCTCGGCCGTGCCGAAGACCAACTGGTCGGGTTCGAGCCCGATGTCCTCGGCGTGGCGGATGGTGCGGCGGGCGGCCGACAGATCGAAGGTCCCCTCGGGGGCCATGATGTTGACGAACAGCAGCCCGGCACCCAGCCACGGTCCGACGCCTCGGATGGCCAACTGCCGACCGATCTGGTCCAGCTCGGGCAGCCAGCCGCCCTTGGCCGCCCGGGCCACCAGCTCGTCCTGGCCGATGAGCTCGTCCCCCAGTCGGGCTTGGAGCAGTGCCTCGAAGCCGACGATCGACCGGTTGGAGAGCCGGACGATGGGTTGGTAGCGGATCTCGTAGTCGAGGGGGTCGCTGGCCAACTCCTCCTCGTCGAGGCGGACGGCCACCTCATCCAGGGTCGGCGCCATCAGGGCCTGATGGACCAGGTCCTGGGGCGAGCTGTCGGGCCGGGCGAAGGCGACCCGCACGGCCGAGGTCTCCACCCCCGACAGGCCCTCGAGCAGACGGGTCAGGAAGGCCCGACCGTCGGTCACCTCGACCCACAACACGTTGGAACGGAGATCGATGGCCTCGGCCCCGGCCGCCAGCCGTCGATCGAGTCGACCCATCGTCTCCGGGTCGTCGCAACCCATGAGAATCAGCGTTGGCTCGGCCCCAGGCAAGCGAAACGTCTGATCGGTAGAGGTCACCGATACCACCCTAGTAGCTCGACGTGGGGCCAGGTTCGACTATCTGGTTGTGGACCGCCCGCACCGAAACCCTGCTCCCGAGGGGCCCGGGGTGCACCGTCGGGACACCTCCGTCGGCGGTTCGGCGGAGCCCGGAGCGGCGGTCTCGGCCCGTTTCGACCGCTCCGGTCAGGCCTCCTGGGCCGGTTGGAAGGTGAAGGGCAGGTCGCCCAGACGGATCAGGGCCGAGGTGATCCAGATGCCGATGGCCCCGAAGTCCTCATCCAGGGCCGATCCGTCCTCCAGGGTCTTCTCGTCCAGTTCGTAGGAGCCCGAGTAGCCGATCTCCACCGCATGGGACACGATCTCCAGCTGTTGGTCGTAGACGGTCTCCAGGGTGGGGCCGAGACAGCTCAGTTCGTCGTCGCCGATGAGGGGGCCACCGTCGGGCAGGCCGCCCATGATCACCGACGGCTCGGGTGACTGGGCCAGCCGCTGGATCCGGAACACCACCTCGATCTCGATGCGGGGACCCTCGGTGAACTCCTCGTCCACGTACCAGGTCCGGTAGGCGGTCTGGGCCCAGGTGGGCCAGTTCAGGGTCAGATCGGCCTGGACCCGGGGCGGGTGCCCCTCGCCGGGAAGGCCATAGCTCGTCTCCCAGGAGACATCGCCCAGCAGCACGTCGGCCTGGAACCGCTCCTCGAATGCCTGTCGCTCCAGCCGGGCCGATTCCAGCGCGTCCCGCAGGGCGTCGATTGCGTCGGTGAAGACGTGGTCGAGCATCAGCGAAGCCGCCGGTGGGGGCGGACGAAGTTGGGGGCCGTCACGGCAGCGGGGACATGGCGTGGACCTGCATGCGTCCGACAGTACTGGCAAGCTGGCGTTCTCCGATGGCGTGCGGGGCATTCGCCCGACCTTCGGAGGCGATCGCCCGGCGGTCCCGGGCTCGGCCCAGGAGGAACGACATGACCGACGCCCAGCCCCTCGACGGCTTCACCCGCCTCACCGCGACCCTCGATGGTGGGGTGGTCGAGGCCGTGATCGACAACCCGCCGGTCAACGTGATCACCCTCGACCTCTACCGGGACCTGGCCGCGCTGCCCGACGCCGTCGAGGCGACCGACGGGGCCCGGGTCCTCGTGCTCCGCAGCGCCAACCCCGACTTCTTCCTGGCCCACTTCGACGTCGGCCTGATCCTCGAGGCCCCGACCGACGCCCCGGCCGAACGGTCGGACCGCCTGCACGGCTTCGCCCGCATGTGTGAGCGCTACCGGACCATGGACGTCCCCACCATCTGTGAGATCGCCGGCCGCGTCGGGGGCGGGGGTGGGGAGCTGGCCGCGTCCTGCGACATGCGCTTCGGAGCACTCGATCGCACCATCCTGTGCCAGATGGAGGTGCCGCTCGGGATCCTTCCGGGCGGAACGGGCACCCAGCGGTTGCCCCGGCTGGTGGGTCGGGGCCGGGCGATGGAGATCGTGTTGGCCGGCGACGACATCGACGCCCGCAGCCTCGACGACTGGGGTTGGCTGAACCGGGCCCTCCCGGCCGACGAGCTCCGGGTCCACGTGCGGACCCTGGCCGAGCGAATCGCCTCGCTTCCTCCCGAGGCCGTGAGCCGGGCCAAACGGTCGGTCCTGGCTGCCGGGCCCGATCCCACCGACGGGATCCTCGAGGAGGCCTTCCTGTTCCAGGAGACGCTGCGGACCGAGGCGGCCCAGCAGCGCATGCGCAACTTCCTCGACCGGGGCGGCCAGACGCCCGAGGGTGAACTCCGGGTCGGCGCCCTCGGGGCCGAACTCGCCTGACGGCTCAGGCCACCAGCATTCCCAGGACCGACCCCAGGGCCAGGAACGGGCCGTAGCTGACGGCCACGCCCCGGCGGCGGTTGACGGCGAGGACCAGCACCGAGGCCAGTCCTCCGGACACGAACACGCCGAGCAGGGTGACGACCAGGGCCGGTGCGTCGAGCAGGGCGGCCACCGCGGCCACGCTGTAACCCAGCTTCACGTCGCCCATACCGAAGCGGAGCACCAGAAAGGTCAGGGCCAGACCGAGCCCGGCACCGATCGGGGCCAGGGCCGCCGACGGGGCGCCATCGGCCACGGCGATCCCGACCGCGGCCAGGGTCACCACCAGGGCCAGCGAATGGGTGATGCGGTTGGGGATCCGCTGCTCCCGGACGTCGACCACCGACCCCGCTCCCAGCAGCACGACCAGCGTCCCGAGGGCGACCGCCGTCAGGGGGTCATCCCGGTGCCGGGCCACGACCGCCGCCACCGAGACCGCGGTGGCGGCCGCTACGACAAGGCACAGCGTCCCCGTCCACCGCCCGGCGGCACGGGGCCGTTCGTCGGCGGCTACCGGGCCGGCGGTCACGACCGTTGCTGCTCGGCCGTCCAACCTGCGGCGTGGGCCCGAGCCACGGCCTGCAGCTGCGACGACACCCCGAGCTTGCGCAGCACGCTCTTGATCTGGGACCGGACGGTCTCGACCGACACCACATGATGCTCGGCCAGATCGGCCACCCCGTGGCCCGCCATCAGCCCGGCCAGCATCAGCTCCTCCCGGGGCGAGAGGGTGGCGAAGGGGTCCAGGAGGTCGGCCCGCTCACTCTCCAGTCGGCGATGGTGCAGCTGCAGCTCGGCCTGACGTCCCGGTCGAACCGGCTCGCCCGCCGCCACCTGCAGCAGCACCTCGATGATGACCGAGGGGTCCTCGGTCTTGGCCACGACGGCGGCGGCACCATCGGCGGCGCAGCCGGCCAGCAGATCCTCCGAGGTCTCCCCGGTCAGCACCGCCACGGTCAGCCCCCGGTCGATCAGGGGTCGGATCAGAGGCCGTCCGCCGCCGGGGACCGGGAGCCCGAGATCGATCACCACACAGTCGGGGTCGGCCTCACCGGCCCGTTCGAGGATGGCCTCGGCCGTCCAACCGTCGTCGACGGTCACCGACTCGGCCCTGGCGCCCCGGACCTCCAGGGCGTTGGCGAGGGCCTGGGCCAGGAAGGGGTGGTCGTCGATCAGGACGATGGACAACCGCCGGCTCACGCCGCCCCGACCCGACCCCGTCCGCTGGCCAACGTCAGCACGAACGAGGTGGTGCCGTCACCGGCGTCGGCCTCGACGTACAGCTCGCCTCCATTGGCCCGGGCGAGGCGGCGAGCGCGATGGAGCCCGATGCCGCTGCCCTCGGGATGGTCGGTGGCCCCCCGCTCGAACCATGACTCGCGGCGGCGGCCGGCGGTGGCCCCGCCCCGGTCGACCACTCGGAGCGACACCAGGGACGGGCCGCAGTCGACCTTGATCGAGACGGGGGCCCGGCCGTGGCGGATGGCGTTGGCCACCAGGTTGTCGACAATGGCCAGAACCGATGAGCGGTCGCCGTGGACCGGGGCCGTGGCCGGGGCCTCGAGCCGCAGATCGGTCCCGCTGGCCTGGCGGGCGACCACGAGGGCCCGGAGGTCGGGCAGGAGGTCGAAGGTCTCGGCCCGATCCCCGTCGACCACCGTCAGGCGCCGGAGGCGGGCGGTCTCGGTCTGCAGGGCCTGGGACAGCTCCGAGTCGCCGTCGGCGGCGATGGCGGTCTCGATCGCCAGCAGCCCGCTCCGCAGGTCGTGGAGGATCTCCTCGGTGCGGGCGATCTCGGCCTCGATCCGCTCCCGGCTGGCCACCAGGCCGTCCACCGTGCGCTGACCGGCCACCTCCACGTCGACCAGGATCCCGTACAGGCAGGCCATCCCGCCCACCGCGACCAGCACCGGCAGGGCCAGGCCGGTGCTGGGCAAGGCCGGCCAGACGAGCGCGGCTGCGGCCGAGAGGCCGATGGCCAGGGCCCCCAGGCCGCCGAAGACCTCGACCCAGTCCTCGCTGCGCCGAGCCCGGACGAGGGACCCCGCGGCCAGCGTGCCCCAGGTGCCGACGGCCATGAGGTGGACGACGGGGTCGATGGCGACCATGGCCACCAGGCCGAACCACGACCAGACGGCGCCGGGGGCGAGGAGGGCGCCGACGAGGAGGGCGGCCCCGCCGAGGCGCTGCGAGGTATGCCAGCGATAGAGCAGGGCGACGGCGGCCAACGCCATCACGGTGGCGGCCACGACCGCCGGCTCACCGGCCGGGGAACTGATCAGGCGAACGACCCCGGCGCCCTCGGCTGCGGCCAGCCCGGCGAGGGCGACGATGGCGAGAAGGAACCAGAGGTAGGCCGAACCGACCGGGGAGCCCCGATGATCGAGGTTTCTCGCCGGGACCGCCGTCCCGGCGAGCAGTTGAGGCACGTCAGTCATTGCCTACCCGCGCTTCCTCCGATGCCCTGAGGCCAGGTTACGGAAGGGCGGAGTCCTGGGCAACCACCGGTTGCCGTACCGGCCATCCCGGTTCCTGGAGGTCGGATTCACCCGTCTGGGTGATGGCGGGGACGGCCGACGCGATCACCATATGGGTGGATCGCGCAGAGGCGACATGCATCGGCATCAGCCGAGAAGGAGACATCCCATGGACTTCACCACCTATCTTCAGACCATTCTGGCCCGTCTGCAGAGCGAGGACCGGGGCGCCGGTCTGGCCGAGTACGGCCTGCTCCTCGTGCTGGTGGCCCTGATCGCCGCCGTCGGCCTCGGGGCCCTCGGTGGTCAGATCGACACCGTCTTCGACAACATGGTCACCGCCCTCGGCGGCTGATCGTGTCGGGAGCCGCCGCAGCCGCCGCCGGGCGGTGCGGCGGCTCTGGTTGATCAACGTTCGGTCGGGCCGTTCCTGGGGGAGGGGGCGGCCCGACGTCGTTTTCGGTGGGCCCCTGGTTGTGCCGCCCAGGTGGGTGGGCGATCTCGCCCAGTGGTTATCGCCGAACGTAACGCCACTCTGTGTGGTGGTTTGCCGGGCGACCCCTGCATTGAATCTGCTTGTTGACGCCTGTACCGTACGTCGTGGCGACGCTCGGCCGGCAGCGCGAGTGGCCGAACATCACGACGATGCGGCTCAGGCGGAGGGTAAGGATGATGCGGTTCGGATTTGACCGCAGGCGGCGAACATCTCGTCCCGTCGGATCGACGGCGGAGGTGACCACGCTCTGTGGCGAACGGGGTGCGGTTTCTGGCCGAGTTCGCCCTGGTCGCCCCCCTGCTTCTGGTCATGCTCTTCGCCATCGTGGAGTTCGGGATCGCCTTCAACCGGGCACAGGCGGTCGAGGCGGCCGCTCGCGAGGGGGCCCGACTGGCCTCCCTCTCATCGACGACCCAGGCCGACGTCGAGGCTCGGGTCAACGACACCCTGACCGGGATTCCCCTCCAGTCGGCCGTCAACGTGGCGGTCACCCCCGGTCCCTGCGCCGGCCGCCAGGGCCAGCAGGTCACCGTGGTGGTCACCACCGACCACCAGGTCACCATTCCCCTCGCCGGGCCGCTGACCAGCAGCACCCTCACAGGTCAGGCGGTCTTCCGGTGCGAGGCTTGACCCGGGCCGTGGCCGCGCTGGCCGACGACCGTGGGGCCACGATCCCCATGGTCGCCCTCAGCATGGTCGTGATCATGGGCATGGCCGCCGTCGTCGTCGACATCGGCAACGGTCAGCGGATCAGGCGGGCCATGGTCTCCTCGACCGACGCCGCCGCCCTGGCCGCGGCCCAGGACTTCGTCGCCGGAGGCGACGGGTGCGCAACCACGGCCGGAACCTACGTGGCGGACAATGAGGCGGCCGCCGTCCTCGACACCTGCGACACGTTCTTCTACGGCGCCGACCACGGCCGGGTCACCGTCACCGCCACCCACAACGTCGAGACCTGGTTCGCCGGGGTCCTGGGGGCGGGCGACTACACGGTTTCGTCGACCAGCGTCGCCGTCTGGGCTCCCCCTGCGGCGCTGCGGGATCTCCGGCCCCTGGCCATCTGCATCGACGCCACCGCCGAGTTCCGCGATCTGATCGACAACCCGCCCAGCTCGCCCACTCGTGTCACCATCCCCTGGGACAAGGAGGACGAGGCCGCCTGCGGCGGCGCCGCCGCGGCCAACTGGGGGGTCTTGGAGTTCGAAGGTGGTAGTCCCTACTCGGCCCAGGCCAAGGTCGGCGGCTGGTTCGACCGGGGGTACCCGGGAGTCGTCGAGTTCGGCCTTCACGCCGGTGGTACCTGCCCCGAGTTGGGAGGCCACTGCGTCGACGGCGGGGAGGGCTTCGGCGAACTCGGCCGGTGGAACACCGAACTCGACAACCTCCGCGATGACGGGACCTATATCGCCATTCCCCTCTACGACTTCGTGGACGAGACGTTCCCCTTCCCCGACGAGTTCCACATCGTCGGCGTGGTCAGGGCTCGGATCGTGGACTACTTCTTCGGGGGCAGCGGGGGCGACGATGACGACGAGGGCGAAGAGGACGATGACGGTCACTTCATCGAGCTCGAGGTCGAGCCCGGACTGGTGGGGGGCACCTGCTGCGGAGACGGCACGGGAAGTGCCGGCAATCTGATCGTGGCCATCTGCGGGGTGCAGGTCGGGGCCCCGGAGGATGTGGCCGCATGCGATCCGTGATGACCGGGAGGGCGCCGCGCCGCTGCGTCACCGGTGAGTTCGGACCTGAGGGCGGCGAATGGGAGGAGAGTGATGAGTAGACGTGTGTTCGGGCTGCTCGCCGCGCTGTTGCTGGCCACCTTCGGCACCGTGGTGCTGGTGGCCTACGTCCGCAGCGCCGAGGAGCGGGCCCTGGCCGGCGAGCAGCTGATCGAGGTGTACGTGGTCGACCAGCCCATCCCGGCCGGGACGCCCGGCGAGGAACTGGCGGAGTTGGTGTCGATCGAGCAGGTGCCGGTCAAGGTTCGGGCCAACCAATCGGTCGAGAGCCTGGCGGCCCTGGCCGGCCGGGTGTCGGCCGTGGACCTGCTCCCGGGCGAGCAGCTGGTGGACGGCCGGTTCGTCGAGCGGACCGAGTTCGCCGATCGGGTGGTCGGCGTCCAGGTTCCGGATGACATGGTGGAGATCACGGTGGCCCTCGATCCCGAGCGGGCCGTCGGCGGGTTGGTCGAGCCCGGACAGACGGTGGCCGTCTTCGCCTCCTTCGAACCCTTCCAGCTGAGCGCCACCGTGGTCGAGGTCGACGGCGAGGAGGTGGCCCTGCCGACCGCGGTCGCCGACTCGGTCGACGGGTCGACCCCCAACACCACCGATCTGCTGCTGCGCAAGGTGCTGGTGACGGCGGTCCAGGAGACCGAGACCAACACCATCGGGGGCCGGGACGAGGTCAACAGACTGGACTTCGCCCCCGAGGACCAGGTCTTCGTGACCCTGGCAGTGCCACCCAGTGCGGCCGAGCGGGTCGTGTTCACCGCCGAGTTCGGGACGATCTGGTTGGCCGTGGAACAGGAGACGGTCCCCGAGTCCGACGACGCCATCCGCACCCGGGGCAACGTCTACCAGGACGATCCGGCCAACCGATGAGCGGCATCACGATCCTGTCCGCCAGCCCGGCCCTGGAACGGTCGCTGCTCGAGATCTACGGGCGCGACACCTCGATCCGATCGGTGTGGTCGGACCAGTGGCGGGATCCGGTGGAGGTCAGCCGTGATGCGTGCGCCGCCGACCCCGAGTTGCTGGTCTTCGGCAGTGACGTCGACCGCGACCTGATCCGGTCGGTCGTACCCGAGGTCGACCAGCGGTTCCCGGCCACCACCATCCTGCTCATGGTGCTGGCCGAGGACACCGAGTTCTCACTGGAGATGTTCCGGCTCGGAGCGAGGGACGTCCTGGTCCATCCGCCCGACATCGGCCATCTCCGTGATCTGGTCGACCCGGTGTGGCAGGTCGCCCGCCAACGCCATGTCCGCACCGCCGGCTCGGGGGAGAAGATCCGGCGCCGGGTCATCACCGTGCTGAGTCCCAAGGGCGGGAGCGGCAAGACCACGGTGGCCACCAATCTGGCCGTCGGCCTGGCCCGTCTCCACCCCCGCGGCGTGCTGCTGATCGACCTCGACCTGCAGTTCGGTGACGCCGCCCCGGCCCTCGGCCTCCAGCCCGAGTACTCGCTGTCCGAGGCGACCAAGGCCATGAACCACGACCGCAGCGCCCTCAAGGTCTTCCTCACCGGCCACGAGTCGGGCCTGGCCCTGCTGGCCCCACCGAGCGACCTGGCGTCGGCCGAGGCCATCGATGCCGAGGCCATGAAGCGCACCATCGCCGCCCTGGCCGAGGAGTTCCCGTTCGTGATCATCGACACCGCCAGCGGCATCGACACCCCGGCCCTGGGGGCCCTCGAGTTCTCCACCGACCTGCTGTTCGTGTCGACCACCGACGTACCCTCGGTCCGGGCCGTACGCCGGGAACTGGAGGCCTTCGACCGGGTCGGCTTCGTGTCCCAACGGCGGACGATGGTGCTGAATCGCTCCAATGCCCGGGTCGGCCTTTCGGCCAGCGACGTCGAGGCCGCCGTCGGGCTCAAGGTCACCTTCGAGATCCCGAGCACCCGACTGGTGCCGATCTCGACCAACGAGGGTGTGCCCGTGATCATGAAGGACGGCGGCAACGTGTCCCGACGATTCGAGGAGATCGTGGCCTTCTTCGCCCCGTCCCAGGATGACGAGCGGGGTCGGTCCCGCCGCCGGGGCCTGCGGAGGGAGCGGTAGATGGGGATCGGCGACCTCCTGCGCCGCAACGGCGCCCCCGGCGAGCCCCTCCGGCTCGACGTGGCCGACGTGCGGGCTCCCAGCGACCCCTTGGCCACGCTGCGGGGCCGGGCCCAGCAGGCGCTGTTCGAGCGGCTGGGCAGCCGGCTGTTCGACCCCAGCCTGACCGAGGAGCAGTTGCGCAACTACGTCGTGCGCGAGCTGGACGCCGTGTTGGCCAACGAGGTGGACCAGCTCACCCCGGAGGAGCGGATCGGCCTGGTCGAGGAGATCGGGGCCGACATCCTCGGCTTCGGGCCGATCGAGGTCTTCCTCAACGACCCGGCCGTGACCGAGATCATGGTCAACGCCAACGACGCCATCTTCGTCGAGCGCGAGGGACGCCTCCATCTGACCGACGCCCGGTTCATGACCGTGCAGCACCTTCGCCAGGTCATCGAGAAGATCGTGTCGGCCGTCGGCCGCCGCATCGACGAGTCGTCGCCCATGGTCGACGCCCGGCTCCCCGACGGGAGCCGGGTCAACGCCGTGATCCCGCCCCTGGCCGTCGACGGGCCGATGCTGACCATCCGGAAGTTCGCCGAGGTGGCTTTCGGGATCGAGGACCTGATCCGCATGGGCACCGTCAACGAGCCGGCGGCCGAGTTCCTCCAGGGTTGCGTGCGGGGCCGCCGCAACGTGCTCATCAGCGGGGGTACGGGTACGGGCAAGACGACGCTGTTGAACGTGGTGTCGGGCTTCATTCCCGAGGACGAGCGCATCGTGACCATCGAGGACGCGGTGGAGCTGCGGCTCCACCAGCGCCACGTCATCCGGCTGGAGGCCCGCCCGTCCAACGTGGAGGGCAAGGGTGAGGTGCCCATCCGCGACCTGGTGCGGAACTCGTTGCGGATGCGACCCGACCGCATCGTGGTCGGTGAGGTCCGGGGCGGCGAATCGCTCGACATGCTCCAGGCCATGAACACCGGCCACGAGGGGTCGTTGGGGACCCTGCACGCCAACACCCCCCGGGACGCCCTGTCCCGGCTGGAGACGATGGTGCTCATGGCCGGTCTCGACCTGCCGGTTCGGGCCATCCGCGACCAGATCGGCTCGGCCCTGGACGTCATCGTCCACCTCAGCCGACTCCGCGACGGCTCGCGTCGGATCACCGAGATCAGCGAGGTGGCCGGGATCGAGGACGAGGCGATCGTCGTTCGGCCCCTCTTCCAGTTCAACTTCGCCGCCGGGGTCGACGACCAGGGCCGGTTCCTGGGTCAGCTCTGGCCCACCGGCGCCCGGCCCGGGTTCGCCGAGGAGCTGAGCTACCTGGGGATCGACGTCACCGCCCACCTGGGCCAGCCCGCCACCCGGTCCACGGTGGCCCCCAAACCCCAGCACCGGGTGCCGTGAGCCCCAGCCGTCGTGCCCCCGATCGGGGCCCGACACCGGCCCTGTCGCCGGTGGTGGCCGCAGCCCTCGCCGCGATGGCGCTGCTCCTTGGCCTGCTGGCCCCCGGCGCCGTCGCCCCGGCGGCGGCCCAGGCCGACGAGGAGATCCAGATCCTCGACGTCGAAGAAGCCGAGGGCCGGATCGCCCTGGAGTTGGCCCTGCCCCCCTCGTTCGGCGAGCTGGCCCCGGTGGCCGCCAACTTCGGCCTCACCGAGAACGGCCAGGTGCGCTCGTTCGCCGTCGAACCGGTCACCGAGACCGTCGACGTCGTCGTCGTGGTCGACACCTCGGGCAGCATGGAGGGCGAGGCCCTGGTGGCGGCCCGGGCCGCCGCCTCCGCCTTCATCGACGAGCTGCCCCCCAATGCCCGGATCGGGCTGGTGGGGTTCGGGGAGACGGTCACGGTCCTCCAGGACCCGACGAGCGATCACGACCAGGTTGCGGCCCGGCTCGGGGCGCTGGAGGCGGTCGGCGAGACGGCGCTGTGGGATGCCCTCGTGGTGGGGGCCGACGTGGTCGGCACCCTGGGAGCCGATCGGCCCTACCTGGTGGTGCTGTCGGATGGGGCCGACACGGTCAGCGTGGCCGACCGGGACGAGGCCGTCACCGGCCTCCGGACGGCGCAGGCCGGACTGTACGCCGTCGCCATCGAGACCTCGGAGGCCGATGACGGGGCCCTCGAGCAGGTGGTCAACGCCGTCGGTGGCCAACTCCTCACCACCGACAGTCTCGACGAGCTCAGCGGGCTCTACGTCGACGTGGCCAACCGCCTCGCCTCACGCTATCGGCTCACCTACGACTCCACCGCCACCGGGCCCCGCTCGGTGGTGGTGTCGGTGGCGGCCGATGACGGGGCCCTGGCCACGGCCAGCGTCGATCTGACCCAACGCCTGGAGGCGGGCGAGCAGGCGTCCCCCGAGCCGCTCGCCCCGGTCCTCAACGTCGACGACTCGCCGGTGCTGGGGACCATCAGCGCGCCCGACCCCGGGGCGCTCGGCACGTCGGTCATGCTCGGGGTGGGGCTGGGGGCGTTGTTCGCCGCCCTGCTGATCATGGGGGTGGCGTTGTTGGGGTCGGGGGTGCCGGTCCGATTCGACGCCGCCGCCGGGGCCGATCGGGTGGCCGGGGTCAACACCCGGTTGCTGTCGACCCTGGAGCGGGCGGTGACCAGCCGGGACCCGGGTGGCCGCCTCGACTCGGCCCTCGACGCCGCCGGTCTCAGCTGGCGCCCCGGCGAGTTCCTGCTGGTGGCCACGGTCGGTTCGATCGGCCTGGCGCTGCTC
Organism: Acidimicrobiales bacterium; assembly: GCA_965263455.1. GTDB lineage: Bacteria > Actinomycetota > Acidimicrobiia > Acidimicrobiales > SZUA-35 > CADEDH01. The sequence goes on along the minus strand of CBDHHN010000004.1, from coordinate 968,580 downwards.
GGTCTGTTGCTCGGCGGCCTGGTGGTCAGCCTGCTGATGCTGGCCCTGGCCGTGCTCGGCATCCTGGCCTTCTTCTCGCGGCGGACCACGAGCCGCCGGGTCGCCTTCGCCGACCAGTTGGTCGACACCCTCGGCATCCTGGCCGGCAGCCTTCGGGCCGGTCGGGGTCTGCCCCAGGCCATCGAGCACGTGGCGGCGGAGGCGCCCTCCCCCACGGCCGAGCAGTTCCGTCGGGTCATGTTCGAGACGAGGGTGGGACGGGACCTGACCGACTCGATGACGGCGGTGGCCGAGCGCATGGACAGCGTGGATCTCAAATGGGTGGCCCGGGCCGTGGCCATCAACCGGGAACTGGGCGGCGACCTGGTGGAGGTGCTCAACAACATCTCTGCCGTCATCCGCGACCGCCGCCGGGTTCAGCGACAGGTTCAGGCCATGTCGGCCGAGGGCCGGGCCACCGGTTGGTTCCTGCTGGCGATGCCCATCGTGCTGCTGCTGTTCACCTGGTGGCGGACGCCCGAGAGCGTCGAGTTGCTGGTGACGACGAGGCTGGGGCAGATCATGCTCCTGGTCGCCACGGTGGGGATGATCATCGGCCAGTTCTGGATTCGTCGACTCGTGAAGTTGCGGTACTGATGGCAGCCATCGTGTGGTTCGGTGCGGGGGCCGTGGTGGCCGGTCTGCTCATGGCGTGGTGGGTGCTGTCGGGGGATCGGGGTCAACCGGCGAATCCGGCCGCCCAGTTGGTGGAGCAACAGCCCACCCTGCGCCAGGCCGAGCTGCGGCGCTCGGCCGGCGAGCGCCTGGCCCTTCCCCTGGCCCGGGCCGTCGGCGGTCAGCTGGGCCGCTTCACGCCTGCCGGCTGGGTCGGATCGAGGTCCACCGCCCTGGCCCGGGCCGGGCTCACCGGGCGGGTCAGCCCCGAACAGCTCCTGGGCGGCAAGATCCTGCTCCCGTTCCTCGTCGGTGCGGCCGTGCTGTTCTGGACCGGCTTCCGGCTGTCAGCCCTCACCATCCTGCTGACCGCCGCCGTCATGCTCCTGGGCTTCTTCCTTCCCGATCTCCTGGTCCGAGCCGCCGCCGACCGGCGGGCCGAGTCGATCCAGGCCGATCTGCCCGACGTCCTCGACCAGATGACCATCGCGGTGGAGGCCGGCCTGGCCTTCGAGTCCGCGCTGGCTCGCGTGGCCGAGGCCGACGACAACCCGCTGGCCCAGGAGTTCGGCCGCATGCTGCAGGACATCCAGCTGGGGGCCAGTCGGCTGAACGCCCTCGATGCCCTCGGGCGTCGGGTGCAGATCGAAGACATGCGCAACGTGGTGGTGACCCTGCGTCAGGCCGATTCGCTGGGTGTGCCCATCTCGGTCACCCTCCGGAACCTGTCGGCCGACATGCGGGAGAAGCGGCGGTACCGGGCCGAGGAGGCGGCCAACGGCCTGCCGGTGAAGATGGTCTTCCCCCTCGGCCTGTGCATCCTCCCCGCCCTGTTCGTGGTCATCCTGGGCCCGGCCGTCATCCGCTACTTCGTCGTCTTCGGCTGAGGAGCCGGGCCCGGCATCCACCGGGCTCAGTACTTGCTGTGCCGGCCCCGCTTGGGCCGGATGCGCATGCTGTCGTCCGGCATCGGCGGCGTCCGGCCGAGGAGCCGGTTGACCCGGGTCGGCCGGCGCCGATTGGGCCGGCTGGGTGTCGGTTCCGGTTCGACCTCGTCGCCCTCCAGTTGGCGCTTGAGGCCTGCGGGCGGGAGGTAGGTCGGGATCGTGGGCCGCTTGCCTCCGCTGCCGCCCATCCCACCGCCGAAGCGGGTGGGGAGCGGCCCGGACGGCGCCTGGGGCGACGAGGGCCGGGTGTGGATGGCGGTGCGGGCCTGATGGCGTTCCTGGGACATCTGGCGGGCCACCACGGCGGCCAGCAGGCCGAGGGCGACGACGCCGGCCACCGTGAACTCGAACAGGCCGGGGTCGAAGCCGCCGCGGTCGGCGTTGAGCCGGTCGGGCGGGGCGGCCGACAGGTCGACCCGGAGCCGCTCGTACCGGCCGAGACCGAAGTCCCGCCGGGTGGCGTCGTCGACCGCGGTGGGATCGCGCTCCAGGGCCGTGAGCAGCTCGCCGGTCTCGGCGATGGCGTCCTCGATCCGCTCGAAGTCGAGATCCGAGTCCCGGTACGTCTCCTCCAGGAAGCCGGGGAGCTCGAGGCCGAGGGCATCGGCCCTCGACGCCAGCCCGTCCAGCTCGCCCCGCAGTCGCCGCGCCTCGACCACGCCCTGCTCGGCGTCGTCGAACTCCCAGCGGGCCATGGCGAAGCGGACCCCCTGGGGTACGGCCTCCAGACCCCCGGAGCTCGTCTCGAACGCCTGGTAGCGCGACAGGACCTCGGCCCGCCGGTCGAGCAGGGCCAACTCGTCGGCCGACACCACGTACTCCCGGAACAGGCCGTCGGCCGCCGTCGAACCCGCCTCCCGCTCCAGGAGGTCGAGGAACCGGCGCCAGTCGTTGGTGCCGACCGATCGGGGGTCGGTGTCGAGTCCGTAGGGATGGCGGTCCTGGTGGAGGTCGGCGATCACGGCCCGCATTCCGGCCAGGCCCAGCTCGTCGAGGAGCCGGTCGATGACCCAGTACGAGGTCCTGTAGCCGTAGCTCTCGTAGCTGGCGACGTTGTCGAGGAAGAGCGGGGTCCCCCAATCGTTGAGCCCGTCGATGGCTGCGGGGGCGACGTCGGGGGCGACGGCCACCCGGCCCTCGCCCTCCAGCACGATCCGGGCCCGGGCGGCGTAGGCCTCGGCCATGCCCTCGATCACCCAGCGATCCTCCAGCAGCAGGTCGTTGAACCAGGCGTGGGACAGTTCGTGGAGGAAGATGTCGGGGTCGAGCGAGTCCGAGATCAGGATCTCGGACTGGCGGAGGTCGAACCAGCCGCCGTAGCCCTCCTGGGTCGGGGCCACGCTCTCCACCAGCCGGAGCTCGGCGATGGGCCATTCCAGTCCGGTGAGTTCCTCCAGCTGGGGCACCCCGTCCTCCACGTAACGGGTGGCGAACGCCATCCACTCGGGGTCGTCGGCCCAGGCTGCGACGACGATGGCGGTGCCGTTGTCGAGGTCGACGGTCCTGGTGACGAGCCCCGAGTCCCGATGGGCCACGAACCACAGGCCCCACACCAGGGACCGGTCGGTCGAGTCGAGGCGGTAGCGGAGGGTCTCGTCGGCCACCAACGTGGGGACGAAGGCCGGGCCCATGTTGGCCACGAACCCCCGGGGCAGGGTCACCTCCACCTCCACCGTGTCCAGCGAGGGCCACAGATGGAAGCCGACCATGGCGTCGTTGATGCGGGTCCCATCGACGGCCCGGCCCGAGGTGCTGGTCAGCACGTAGGTGATCGTCGCCCCGCCCGAGCCGACCTCCAGGTCCCATTGGCGGAACCCGTCGATGACGGTGCGGGCCGTGACCGGCACGTCGACGGTGATGTCCACCGCCTCGGGAGGGATGACGACGGGGACGGTGGCGGTGCGCGTCCCGCCCCCCAGACGCTCGGTGACGATCACACCCCGGGCCGGATCGACCTCGACCGAGATCTCACTCGTCCCCACCGTCTGGGCCTGGGCCGGGCTGGGGGCCAGGAGAACGGCGAACAAGGCAACGACGACGAGCAGGCGGGACGCCACCGCCGATCGACTCCGTGCCCCGGCTATCGACCGATGCTCGACTGCTGCTGTGTCAGCTGCGCCGGAACCCGGCATCATCCCACACCTCCCGCTCGCCGATGGTACCAATCAGTAGAAGGGGCAACGGCTTCGCGCCCGGGGGCGAGCCTTGTAGCGGGCCCCGGCCCCCCGCTCCCACAGCACCAGGTCGAGGTCCATGGCCCGGACCGGGAGGTCCTCGGACCGCAGTTCGCCGACCAGTCGTTCGACCGCCGTCACCCCGGCGGCGCGGAGCTCCACCTCGGCCGAACCGCCCGGTTCCAGCAGCTCACGGCGGTCGATACGGGCCACCAGCTCCTCGTCGACCCGCAGTACACCGTCGAGCCGGAGCACGTGGGGGACGAGGTTGTCGGCGAAGGCGGTGAGCTGATCGAGATCCCGGAACCGGGCCGGGGGCCATCCGGGCAGCAGGCGGGCCACGTCGGCCGCCGTGATCTGGGCCCGCTTGAGGAAATGTACCCGGCCTCCGTCGTGGGTGGCGGTGTCTCGGTATTGAGGGAGGGCCAGCAGGGCCGAGGCCAGCGTCTGGGCCGATCCGTCGGCCGCCTCGACCAGGCCGCTGAACGTGCCCCCGTACCGCTTGGCCACCAGGTGGCCCAGATCCTGGAGCCCCTGGGCGAACCAGTCCATCAGCTCGGCCTGTTCGGGATGGTCGAGCGACTGGCCGAAAACGGCGGCGGCCCGGCCCGGGTCGAAACTCCGGAGCCAGTCGAGGGCGGGGCCCGTGGCGGCCGGATCGCCGGGATCGGGGGTCCTTCGGCCGGTGGCGGCGGTCGGGTCGCCACCGACCAGGGCGTCGAGGGCCCGGTCGAGGCGCAGGGCCATGGTCCGGGCCCCGGACAGGCCCGGTTCCTTGTCGACCACGTCGTGGAATCCGGAACCGAAGTTGATGGCGTTGGCCACCACGGCCCGACGGGCTGCAGCCTCTGTTCGCGCTGCAGCCGACGGCGGATCGTCGGTGGGGGCCGGGTCGGAACGCGTCACAAGCCCCGCCACGACGGGGCGGAGCTCGGTGGCCAGATGGTGGAGGCCCTCGGGGTCGATCTCGACCGTCCGGGCCCGGGCCGTCACCGCGGCGCAGGAGGTCCGGACCAGGGCACCGAGCGCCGGGTCGGAACCCGGCGCCAGGTCAGTTCCGGCCGACGTTGGGCTTGCGGCCGTGGTTGGCCTTCTTGCGGCGGGCCAGGAGCCGCTTCTTCTTCCTGCGCTTCGACATGGACTACAGGTTACGGGTTCGGGGGCCGAACACCGACCGGGTTCGGTTGCCGGACCCTCACCGGTGCCCGCCCCGGGCCTGGTGGTTCTAGCCTGGGCCCAATGGAAAAGTTCGGGTTCGTCGGTCTGCCCAATGCCGGGAAGTCGTCGCTGTACAACGCGCTCACCGGCGGGTCGGCCTTGGCCGCCCCCTATGCCTTCGCCACCACCGACCCCAACGTGGGGGTGGCCAAGGTGTTCGACCACCGTCTCGACGCCCTGGCCGAGATGAGCGCGTCGAAGAGCGTGGTTTCGGCCAGCGTCCAGTTCAACGACATCGGCGGACTGGTCGAAGGGGCGAGCAAGGGCGAGGGCCTGGGCAACAAGTTCCTGGGCGGGATCCGCGAGGTCGACGCCATCGTCTTCGTTCTCCGGGCCTTCCGCGACCCCGACGTCCCCGGCTCGGAGGACCCTCTGGACCACCTCCGGGTGGTGGAGCTGGAACTGACCTACGCCGATCTCGAAGCGGTCGACAAGCAGCTGGACAAGAAGCGCAAGGCGGCCAAGAACGATCGGTCGCTGGTGGCCGAGGTGGCCGCGGCCGAGGCGGCCCTCGCCGTGCTGGAGGAGGGCGTCCCCCTCTACCGCTCCGATCTGGCGGACAACCACCGCGAGGAGCTCCGACCCTGGTTCCTGCTGACCAACAAGCCGGTGCTGGCCGTGGTCAACATCGACGAGGAGCAGTTGGACGACGTCGACACCGTGATCAAGCCGGTGCAGGAGGAGTTGGGCGACCTGGCTCCGGTGTTCGGGGCCTGCATCCAACTCGAGGCCGAGGCGGCGCAGCTCGAGCCCCAGGATCGGGCCGAGATGCTCGACGGGTTCGGGTTGGGCGAGGGGGCGCTTCCCCGCTTCGTCCAGGCTGCGTACCACGCGCTGGGCCTCCGCACCTTCCTGACCACGGGCGAGAAGGAGAGCCGGGCCTGGACCTTCCGCGAGGGCTCGACCGCCCCCGAGTGCGCCGGTACCATCCACTCCGACCTGGAGCGGGGCTTCATCCGGGCCGAGACCATTCACTGGGACGAACTGGTCGAGGCCGGTTCCTGGGCCAAGGCCCGGGAGGTGGGCCGGGTCCGGTCCGAAGGCAAGGACTACATCGTCCAGGACGGCGACGTGTTGGAGATCAGGTTCAGTGTCTGAGGCCGCCGCCGGGGACGGTTGGCTGGTCCGGGAAGGCGACGTCCTCGCCTCGGTCGAGATTCCCCAGGGTCGGCGGGCCCGGGCCCGGGGCCTGCTCGGCCGGGAGAGCTTCGAGGGGGCGATGGTCCTGCACCGGGCCCGATCGGTGCACAGCTTCGGGATGCACTTCGATCTTGATGTGGCCTTCGTCGATGGCGACAACATCGTCATCCGGACCCTGTTTCTGCCTCGCAACCGGGTCACGGTTCCGGTGTGGCGGGCCCACCTGGTGGTGGAGGCGGTGGCCGGGTCCTTCGGCCGATGGGAACTCAAGATCGGCGACAAGCTCGAAGTCCGGCGCTGATGGAGACCGAGGGCTCTCGGGCCGAGGGCCCTCGGGGTCCCGGGGCACTCGTCGTGGTCGGAACGCCCATCGGCAATCGGGCCGATCTGTCGCCCCGGGCGGCGGAGGCGCTGGCCCGAGCCGATGCCATCGCCTGCGAGGACACCCGTCGCACCGGGCGGTTGCTCGACCTCGAAGGCATCCCGGCCCCCCGGCTCCTGGTGGCCAACGAGCACACCGAGGGGGACCGGGCGGCCGAGATCGTGGCCCGGATCGACCAGGGCCAGCGGGTGGCCCTGGTGTCCGACGCCGGCATGCCGGGGGTGGCTGATCCGGGGCGGCGGGTGGTGGCGGCGGTGGCCGCCGCCGGGTTGACCGTCGAGGTGGTGCCGGGCCCGACGGCGGTGACCGCCGCCGTGGCCGCGTCCGGGTTCGGGGCCGACCGGTTCGTGTTCGAGGGGTTCCTGCCCCGGAAGGGCATGGCCCGCCGGCGACGCTTGGACGACCTGGCGGCCGAGACCCGGACCGTCGTGCTCTACGAGGCGCCGCCCCGTCTAGCCGCCACCCTGGCCGATCTGGCCGCGGTCTGCGGCGCCGATCGCCCGGCCGTCGTGGCCCGGGAGTTGACCAAGCTGCACGAGGAACTGGCCCGAGGTTCCCTGGGCGTGCTCACCGCCGACTTCGCAGGCCGCCCGTCGATCAAAGGCGAGGTGGTCGTCGTGATCGAGGGGGGTGCCGCCCCCGACCCGGCCGCCGTGGTCGACGACGACCTGACGGCGGCCCTGACCGAGGTGCTGGCCGGCGGCGCATCGACCCGGGACGCCGTCGACGCCGTGGTGGCCCGAACCGGCGTCCCGAGGCGCCGGGTCTACGACCTCGCCCTCGGCCTGCGTCGGGATCGGGCCGGGGACGACGACTGATGGCGCCGCCGGAGCGGGTCCGGGTCGACAAGTGGCTGTGGGCGGTGCGGGCGTTCCGGACCCGGAGCGCCGCCACCGAGGCCTGTATCGCCGGTCGGGTCACCGTGAACGGCGAGCCGGCCAAGGCCGCCACCCGGGTCAGGATCGGCGACGAGGTGGCCGCCCGCCGCCGGGACCGGGTGCTGGTCTACGGCGTGGTGGGCCTCATCGAGAAGCGGGTGTCGGCGGCGGCTGCGGCCGAACTGGTCGACGACCGGTCGCCCGAACCCGAGCCCCGCACCGCAGGGCCGGGGCCGGCCGCCGCCGGGCTACGCGACCGAGGTCAGGGACGTCCGACCAAGCGGGACCGTCGCCGCATCGACGATCTTCGTCGCCGCCACTGAACCCGGACTGATCACCTGATGGTCGGCCAACGAGCATCGACAATCATGCTGAAAGCAGTCAGCTTCTGAGCATGCTTGTTTGATCAAATGGCGAGTGGGCAAATCTCGTTATTTGTTCAAATAGCTCCGAGGTGGGCTGCTATCGTCCTGTCCTCGGTTCCGGCCGCCGCGAGGCGCGATCGGGCCACGGCAGCGGGCGGTCCGACACGCATCGGGTGGACAGGTGAGGAAGGTGGCGGTCGCATGCCGTCGATACTTGAAACGCTGGCCGCGGCATTGGCCGGCGACCGGGAGCGGTCGGCCCTGGCCGAAGTGATGCGGTGCCCCCGGGCTTCGGCCCCGACCGGGGTGGCCCGGGCCGGATCGGCCCTGGTCGTCGCCCTGGCCGAGTCGGCCTCCACCGGCGAGGGGGCGGCGGCGGTGGCCGAACTGGCCCGTTCGGTCGGGTCCGGGGCCCTTTCCGAGGCCACGGTCTGGCTCGACAAGGGCGAGAGCGGCCCCGGTCCGGCCGTGGTCGACGCCCTCCTGGGGAAGGATCGCGACCGGGCGCTGCAGGCCATGGCCGAGGGGACGGACATCGAGCCGGCCGGGTTCGGCCGGTTGGTCCCACCCCTGGCCCCCCTGGTGTTGTCGGTGGTGGCCGGTCGCCAGGCCGACGACGTGCTCGACGCCGACGGGCTGGCCGCCATGTTGGCCTCCGAGCGGCAGGAACTGGAGACCGAGGCCGGGCCCGATTCGTGGCTCGTCGGTCTGGCGCCCATGGTCGCCCCCGCCGCCGGGGCCGCGGCCGCCCTGGTCTCGCTCTCGTCCGATTCGGGGGCCGGCGACGGGCCCGGGACCGATGCGGGCGAGGGCGATGCCGGAAGCAGCGATGGGGGCGAGGACGGCCCGTCGGAGAGGGGTGGGTCGGGAAGCGACACCGCGGGTGAGGCGCCGGCGACGGGTGAGTCGACCCCGAAGGCGGCCGGGTCCGGCCGGGCCGACGTCGACACGATGCCCCTCCCCGTGGTCGAGGCCTTCGAGCCCGCGGCCGACCCGGCGCCCGACGAGGAGCGTTCGGTCCTGGCCACTCGGGCCGCGCCGAGCTCCGAGCGGGATCGGCGGCCACAGGCCCTGTGGGTGGCGGGCGTGTTGGCCGCGGTGTTGCTGGTGGCCTGGCTGCTGACCCAGGTCACCGACGACGATCAGGACGTGGCCGTGACCGGGGACGGCGTCGGCCAGGAGGACGGAGCCGACGATCCCGACGGCCCGGCCGGCCCCACGGCCATCGACGACGAGACGGCCGAGGACCTCGACGAGGACCTGAACGACGGCGCGGCGGCCGACATCGATGCCGACCCGGTCGACGGTTCGGGGGACACCGACGAATCGGACCCGGACGTCGCCGGAACCGGGGACGACGACGGAGCCGAGGAGTCCGGGGCCCGGGACCCGTCGACCGACGAGACCGACGGTGAAGCCGACACCGCCGACACCGACACCGACGGCGAGCCCGACACCGACGCGGCCGAAACCGACGCGGCCGAAACCGACGGGGCGGCCGCCGCCAACGCCGACCCCGACGCCGACGCCGACGCCGGGACAGGGGTCGACGTTGAGGCCGACGGCTCCGGTGGGTCCCCGGCGACCGATGGCTCGCCGCCGAGCGAAACCGACACCGCCACCGATGTCGACGGTGATGAGGAGGCGGCGGCCGACGCCGCGGCCGAGATCGCCGCCGATGGCGACGGATCGATGCCGTCCCGCTCCACCGGCATCGACCGGGAGGACGGCGAGTCCCTCAACGAGTTGCTGGATCTGGATCCGATCGGTTTCGAGTACTACTCCGAGTCGATCAGCCCCACCGGTCGGGCCGCGCTGGACGAGGTGGTGGCCCACCTGGAGGCCAACCAGGACCTGGAGGTGGAGATCCGTGGTCATACCGACTCGATCGGGCCCGCCGACCTGAACCGCCTTCTCGGTCTCCGACGAGCCCGGGCCGTCCGGGCCTATCTGGTCAACAACGGGATCGAGGCCGACCGGCTGATCGCCGTCGGTGTCGGCGAGGCCGAGCCCATCGCCTCCGACAACACGGTGGCCGGGCAGGCGGCCAACCGCAGGATCGAACTGATCGCCCGGTGACGGGGTGAAGACCCGTCGGCGACGGTGCCACCACCTCAGGCGGCACCGTCGTCGACGAGGGTCTCCCCCAAAGCTGGTTCCGGACGTCGTCTCCCGGTGAGTGTCACAGACCGTCCGTACGGTGCCGGCCATGGAGTCACTTCTGGTTCTCGCCCTGCTCGCCGCACTCGGCGCCGGACTGGGGTTCGGCTGGTATCTGGGTCTGCGCCGTGCCGCGCCGGCCCCGACCACCGATCCCGCCCATCTCGTCGAGTGGCTGAGTGAACGCCTCCGAGCCGAACAGGGCCGTACCCTGCAGGCGGCGGTCGACACCGTGGTGACGGTGGCGACCTCGAAGTTCGACGACCGAATGGCGGCCGGCCACCAGGCCCTGGCCCGCGAGCGGGAGACCGTCGGTCACCAGATGCAGGTCGTGAGCGCGGAACTGGCCCGGATGACCGATCTGGTCACCGGCTATCAGGCCGACGTCGCCCGTCAGAACGGCCGGGTCGCCACCGGCCTCGATCAGGCCGTCCAGGTCACCACCGCCCTGGCCTCGACCACCCAGTCCCTCGAGCGGGCCCTCGCCTCGCCCAAGGCGCGGGGCCAATGGGGCGAGCGCATGGCCGAGGACGTGCTGCGGGCCGCCGGGTTCGTCGAGGGCGTCAACTACGCCAAGCAGGTCAAGCAGTCTGGGGTGGAGGGGGGTGGCATTCCCGACTACACCTTCCCCCTGCCCCACGGTCACGCGGTCCACATGGACGTGAAGTTCCCGATCGACAACTACCGGCGTTGGCTCGATGCCGAGGAGGGCGACCGGGCCGTCCACGCCCGCCACTTCCAGCGCGATGTCCACAACCACATCCGGTCCCTGGCCGACCGGGCCTACGTCGACCCCGGAACGACGGTCGACTACGTGTTGCTCTTCGTGCCCAACGAGAGCGTCTACGGCTTCCTGCACGAGCACGATCCGACCGTTATCGATGTCGCCTTGAGCCAGAAGGTGGTGCTCTGTTCACCCACGACCCTGTTCGCCGTACTCGCCGTCATCCGCCAGGCCGTCGACAACTTCCTGGTGGAGCGGCGCAGCGATGAGATCCTGGCCGCCCTGTCGGGCCTCCGGGACCAGTGGGAGAAGTGGGGCGACCACATGGGAAAGATGCGACGCGGTCTCGACTCGGCCCAGAAGGCCTTCGACGAGTTGGCCGGCCCCCGGACCCGGCAGTTCGATCGGCAGCTCCAGAAACTGGAGGCGGTGCGTGACAACCGCGGCCTGGGTGCCGTCGGCTCCGACGCGTCGGACACCCTCGACGGCGATCCCGACGAGGACCCGGCCGACGACGCCGCCGATGGGGCCGGGACCGGCACCGTGACCCTGCGGCCCGTGGTCTAGTTCCCGGCACACTTGGGGGAGCACACAGCCCTCGGGGAGCGAAACCCATGTGGTTCGACAACCATTGTCATCTGACCAGCCTTGATGAGGACCCGGGCGCCGTGGTGGCCGCAGCCCGGGACTCGGGAGTCAGCCGGTTGCTGACCGTCGGGTGTACGGTCGCCGACTCGCTCCGGGCCGCCGACATCGCCGGCGGCTTCGACGGGGTGTGGTCGACGGCCGGTGTCCACCCCCACGACGCCAAGGACGGCGTCGACGGGCTGGAGGCGGCTCTCGATCGGCCCGGCGTGGTGGCGGTGGGGGAGTGCGGCCTCGATTACCACTACAACCACTCGCCGGCCCAGGATCAGGCCGAGGTGTTCGCTCACCAGATCGGCCTCGCCCACGAGCGGGATCTCGCCCTGGTGATCCACAGCCGCAGCGCCTGGGACGACACGTTTGCCATCCTCGACGCCGAGGGCGTACCGCCCCGGACCGTCTTCCACTGCTTCACCGGCGGCCCGGCCGAGGCCGAGGCCGCCCTGGAACGCGGAGCCCGGCTGTCGTTCAGCGGCATCGTCACCTTCCCCAGCGCCGACGACCTTCGCCAGGCCGCGGCCGTGACCCCCCTCGACCGGCTCCTGGTCGAGACCGACTCGCCCTACCTGGCGCCGGTGCCCCACCGAGGGACCCCGAACCGCCCGGCCCGGGTGGCCGTGGTCGGTGCCTTCCTGGCCGAGTTGCTGGAGCAGGACGCCGAGGCCCTGGCCGCCCGAACCACCGCCAATGCCCTCGCCCTCTACGGCCTCGATGCCTCCGACGGCGAACTGTCCGGCCCCTCGCACGGCGAGGCCGGGCCCGCATCCGCCGGGGGTGTCGCCGACCCCGGTCCGGCCGCCGGTTGATGGCCCTCGACCCGTTGACCCGGTCCCGGGTCCGGGATCTGCTCGACCGCTATGAGCTCGGCCCCAGCCGGGCCCTGGGTCAGAACTTCCTCTGCGACCCCGGCACCGTCGACAAGATCGTGCGCCTGGCCGCGGTGGAGGCGGGCGACCGGGTGGTGGAGATCGGGCCCGGTCTCGGCTCGCTGACCGTCGGCCTGGTCAACGCCGGAGCCAGGGTCCTGGCCGTCGAGATCGACCGGTACCTGATACCGGCCCTCCGGGAAGTGATCGACGGCGCCCCGGTCGAGGTGCACAACGTCGACGTCCGCGACCTGGACTGGCACGCCCACCTCGGCGACGGACCCTGGTCGGTGGTGGCCAACCTCCCCTACAACCTGGCCACTCCGCTGATCCTCGACCTTCTCGCCCGACAACCCCAACTCAGCCGCTATCTGGTCATGGTCCAGCGCGAGGCGGGGGAGCGCCTGGCCGCCGGGCCCGGATCCCGGACCTACGGCATCCCATCCGTGCTCGCCCGCTACTGGGCCGACGTCCGGCTGGTCGGTTCGGTCCGGGCCGAGCTGTTCCTGCCGCGCCCCAAGGTCGAGTCGGTGCTGGTCGAACTCCGGCGTCGGCCCCAGCCGGCGGTCGAGGTCGACTTCGACCGCCTCGCCCCCCTGGTCAGGGCCGCCTTCGGCCAGCGTCGCAAGATGTTGCGACGATCGCTGGCCGGCACGGTCGGGCCGGAGGGATTCGAGACGGCGGGCGTCGCCCCCACCGCCCGGGCCGAGGAGCTCGATCTGGAGGCCTGGGCCGCTCTGGCTAGGGTGGCGCGGTGACCACCGACCCGACGGCGCCCTCATCCGGACCGGGTGCCGGCGGCGCGGCGTCCACCGGCCAGAGCACGGTCACCGTCGATGCGCCGGCCAAGCTGACCCTGACCCTCCGCCTCGATCCCGAGGTCCGGCCCGACGGGCTCCACACCATCGACGCCGTCATGATCGCCCTCGACATCGGCGACCGGCTGACCATCACCCCCCTCGACCACGGCCCCTCGGAGGTCGTCTACCAGGGGATTCCGGTGCCCGGGACGGGCGACGGCCAGGACCTCGTCACCCGGGCCCTGGCTCTGGCCGGCCGTAGGGCCCGGGTGGTGGTCGACAAACGGATACCGGCCGGTGCCGGACTCGGGGGTGGGTCGTCCGACGCCGCCGCCGTTCTCCGTTGGGCCGGGTTCGACGATCACCGTCGGGCCGCCACCGACCTGGGAGCCGATGTGGGTTTCTGCCTGGTGGGGGGCCGGGCCCGGGTCCGAGGCATGGGCGAGGAGATCGAGCCCCTGGCCTTCGAACCGACGGCCGTCACCCTCCTCACCCCGCCCGTCCACTGCTCGACGGCCGAGGTCTACCGGGCCTGGGACCGTCTCGGCGGACCGGCGGGCCCCAACGGCAACGACCTGGAGTCGGCGGCCCTGGCCGTGGCCCCCGAGTTGGCCCGCTGGCGCGACGAACTGGCCGCCGTCACCGGTCGAATCCCTCGCCTGGCCGGCAGTGGGTCGTCCTGGTTCGTCGATGGCCACCATCCCGGACCGGACCGGGTGACGGCCAACGCCATCCCCGCCCACGACTGAACCCAGGCCCGACCGGGCACCCGGGTCGGCCCGGTCGGTGACGGAGCCCGGATCGGCGCCGAGGCCGGGGCCGGGGTATGACGCGACGATCGGACCGCCCGATCGGCGATCCGATGTCCTTCACCCCACCCGTGGTCTTGCTCTGAACGAGCGCCGTGCCCGCGCTACTTCTTGTTGCGGCGCTGGACCCGGGTTCGCTTCAGCAGCTTCCGGTGCTTCTTCTTCCTCATGCGCTTGCGGCGCTTCTTGATGAGCGATCCCATGAAGGTTCGCAGACTAGCGCTCCGTCTCCGGATCCCCACCCGGGCCCTTTTGCCGGGCCGGGCCGCCTCCGGGGCGCTAGCGTTGGGGTCGACACCGTTGGCGGGGCCATCCGGCCGGCGGTGCCCGACGCTCGCGGGTAGTTCAATTGGCAGAACACCAGACTTTGAATCTGGGGGTTGCAGGTTCGATCCCTGCCCCGCGAACTCCCCCCGACCCCGGCCCGGCCAGCGCCGGCCGGTGGCGGGGTCCCGTGCACGGTTTCCCGCCGATCGTGACCGATGTCGTCCGCCCGTGTCCTCGTTCGGCCGGTGTTTCGGGTTACGTTCGGGGCAGGCAAGGTCGTTCATCCCCTACGGCGGGAGCAGTGAGGTAGTCATGAGCAGCCGGTCGATCTCAGGTCTGGTGCTGGCCACGGGTAGTGGCGCCCCCATGCGTTCGGCCCGCCCCAAACCCATACATCTCCTGTGCGGGCGGGCCATGGGCTCCTACGTGCTCGACACCCTGGCCGCCGTCGGCGTGCGCCAGGGCGTGGTCGTCACCGGGCCCGAGGGCGGTCGGATCCAGAAACGGTTGCTCGAGGACCCGCCGGGGTTCCGGGTCCGATTCGTCGAGCAGAAGATCGATCGGGGTTCGGGCGACGCCGTCCTGGCCGGTCTGTCGGGGTTCGACGACTTCAACGACGACGAGGATCTGCTCATCGTCCCCGCCGACGTTCCCCTGCTCCGACCGGAGCTGCTGGAGGAACTGGTCGCCGTCCACGTCGAGAGCGGTTCGGCCTGCACCGTCCTCGCCGTCGATGCCACTGGCCTCACCGGGGTCCCCCGGGTGGTGCGCGACCGGCAGGGTCGGGTCGCCGCCGTCCGGGCCGACGACGGCCTGACCGACGCCGACCGGGCGGGCACCACCGACCTCGACCCAGAGGCCGCCACCGGCGTCTACTGCGTGCGCCGCGGCCTTCTGGCCCCCGCCATCCGCCGGTCGGCCACCGACCACGTACTGGGCGAGATGCATCTGCCGGCCATGGTCGAGGTCCTCGCCTCCTCCGGCCACAGCTGCCAGTCGATGGTCGTCGAGCCGACGATCGAACTGGTGCCGGTGGGCAACCGACTCCAGCTGGCCGAGGCCGAGGCCGAACTGCGTCGACGGACCAACCGCCGCTGGTTGTCACAGGGGGTGACCATGGTCGACCCCGACCGGACCTACATCGACGCCACCGTCCGGCTCGGCACCGACGTCACCATCTTCCCCGGCACCATCCTCCAGGGAAGCACCGTGGTCGGCGACGGCTGCGAGCTCGGCCCCGACGTCCGCCTCGACCGATGCGAGGTCGGAGCCAACTGTCGGATCGAGAAGGCCACGGCCACGCTGGCCTCGATCGGCGACGACTGCACCGTGGGCCCGTTCGCCGTTCTCGCCCCCGGATCCGATCTCGCTTCTGGTACCGGGACCGGACCGTTCTATGCTGAGGGGACCGGCACCTGAACCCAGGGTGACGGCAACGTTTCGACATCGGCGGTGATGTCGATGACAATCGCCAACAACGCCAACAACACCTCATCACGTCGTAGATCCATCGCTGAGCCAGTGCTAGGGGAGCCAGGTCATGGAACTCGTCACCACCAAGAAGCTTCATCTTTTTGCCGGTCGCCACAATCCCGAGTTAGCCCACGAGATCGCGGGCTGCCTCGACCTCGAGGTGACCGAGGCCCACGTCACCCAGTTCGCCAGCGGCGAGACCCACTGCCAGTTCGATGAGTCGGTCCGGGGTTCCGACGTCTTCATCGTCCAGAGCCACGCCGAGGAGGACGGGCGCTCCATCAACGACGCCATCATGGAGCACCTGATCATGGTCGACGCCGCCCGCCGGGCCTCGGCCAAGCGCATCACGGCCGTGATGCCGTTCTATGGCTACGGCCGCCAGGACCGGAAGTCCGAGGGCCGTGAGCCGATCACGGCCCGGATGGTGGCCGATCTGTTCGACACCGCCGGTGCCCACCGGCTGGTCTCGGTCGACCTGCACTCGGGCCAGATCCAGGGCTTCTTCAACGGGCCGGTCGACCACCTCACCGCCATGCCGGTCCTGGTCGACCACCTCCGGACCATGGGCGAGGACCTGGTCGTCGTGTCACCCGACGCCGGACGGGTGAAGGTGGCCGAACGCTACGCCCAGCAACTCCACGCCGACCTGGCCATCGTCCACAAGCGCCGGATCAACGGTCAGAAGAATCAGGTCGAGGCCAAGGACGTCGTCGGTGAGGTCGACGGCCGGAGCTGCGTCATCATCGACGACATGATCGACACCGCGGGGACCATCTGCCAGGCCGGGCAGCTGTTGATCGACCGGGGAGCGGCCAACGTGAGCGCCGCCGCCACCCACGGCGTGTTCAGCGGGCCCGCCATCGATCGGCTGATCGACTCGAAGTTCGAGAAGGTCATCGTCACCAACACCCTGCCCGTTCGCCCGGCCAAGGACTTCCCCCAACTCGAGGTCCTGTCCGTGGCCCCCACCATCGCCAAGGCCATCAAGGCCGTGTTCGAGGACACGACGGTCTCGGGCATCTTCGACGGTCGCAACCACCGCTGACCGCCCCCCGATCGGGGCCAGGCCCGAGGCGGCAGGAAGTGCCCGGCGAGACCGGTACGCTAAGGGGCTGGCATTCGGCCGGTCCGATCGTGCGCCCGCCTTCCCGCGGTGCATCGGGCCCGACGCCGGCCGTTCGAGTCTCCTGACCGAGGAACCCCGATGGAACAGACCGTGGTAACCGCAACAACCGGGCGCGACCTGGGCACCCGTCCCTCCCGGCGTCTCCGGGCCGAGGGCAAGCTGCCCGCCGTCGTCTACGGCCTGGGCAAGGACCCGGTCTCGGTCTGCGTCGACTACGCCGACCTGCGCGACGCCCTCAAGGGCGACGGCGGCATGAACACCGTGCTCCAGTTGGTCATCGAGGGCGGTGACACCGAGACGGTGATCGTGCGCTCGGTCCAGCGACACCCCATCCGCCGGGAGGTCACCCACGCCGACTTCCTCCGGGTCGACGCCGACCAGCGGGTCAAGGTCAAGGTCCCGATCGTGCTGATCGGTGACGGGAGCACGGTGACCAACGCCGGCGGCCTGATCGAACAGAAGATGTTCGAGGTCGAACTCGAGGTGTCGCCCGGCGACATCCCGTCCGAGGTCGAGGCCGACCTGTCCATGATGGACATGACCACCCGCATCGCCGTCGGCGACCTCAAGCTCCCCGCCGGGGTCACCACCACCGTCGATCCCGAGATCGCCGTCGTCATCCCGGTCGCCTCCCGGGCGGCCAAGAAGGCTGCGAACGAAGGCGACGAGGACGCGGGCGGCGACGAGGCCGGCGACGAGCAGGCCGAGGAATAGCGCCAGGGCGTGTCACAGTTCGCCCGCCGGATGGGGAAGCCGGGCCGTAAGGGAACGCCGGCCGACGTGTTGGTGGTCGGGCTGGGCAACCCGGGAGAGCAGTTCGTCGGCACGCGCCACAACGTCGGGGCGGCCGTGGTCGAGACCCTGGCCGCCCGGGCCGACACCAGGCTGCGCAAGACCAAGGCCCGGGCCCTGGCCGCCGGTGTCCTCATGAGCGACAAGCGCGTGGTCCTGGCCTTCCCCCAGACGTTCATGAACAATTCCGGCGAGGCGGTGCGGCTCCTGGTCCAGAGCTACGGGATCCAGGAACCCGACCACATCGTGATCGTCCACGACGAACTCGACCTGGAGGCCGGTCGACTCCGGCTCAAGGCCGGTGGCGGGCTGGCCGGTCACAACGGGCTTCGCTCGGTCACCAGCCACCTGGGCACCACCGAGTACGTCCGGCTCCGGATCGGGGTGGGCAAGCCCCCCATCTCCATGGCCGGCGGGGACTGGGTCCTTCGCCGTCCGGGCAAGGCCGACCGTGAAGTCCTCGACGTGGCCGTCGAGCAGGCCGCCGATGCCATCGAACAACTGGTGGCCGAGGGTGTCGAGCGCACCATGGCCACCGTCAACCGCCGACCGTCCTAGCTCCCGAGGGCTCGCCGCCGTCGGGCATCCACCGTTCGTGAGACGCCAACTGCCGTGAGCTTCACCCGCCTGCCACACCTGATCGCCGACGATCCGGCCCTGAGCCAGGTCGTCGGTCGCACCACCAACGTCCTGGCCGTCGCCGAACCGGCCCGGGCCGCCGCCTTGGCCGCCCTGACCCGGGCCTCGGGCCGCCGGCCGGTCCTGGTCGCCACCCCCACCACCACCGAGGCCGATCGTCTGGCCCGGGATCTGGCCGTCTACCTCGGACCGGACGAGGTCCTGACCTATCCGGCGTGGGAGACCCTCCCCTTCGAACGGGTCAGCCCGTCGATCGAGACCATGGGGCGCCGCCTCCAGACCATCTGGCACCTTCAGGATCCCGACCGGTGTCCGGCCGTGGTCGTGACGTCGGTCCGGGCCCTCATCCAGCGTCTCAGCCCCCATGTCGAGGACGTGGAGCCGCTGGTCATCGGGGCCGACGATCAGATCGACGCCGACCAGTTGCTGGCCACCCTGGTCGGTCTCGGCTACCGACGGGAGCACCAGGTCGAGCACCGGGGCGAACTGGCGGTCCGGGGCTCGATCATCGACATCTTCCCCTCCACCGCCGACGGCCCGGTCCGCATCGACCTCTGGGGCGACGAGGTCGAACGGCTGTGCCGGTTCACGGTCAACGATCAGCGAGCCACCACCGACCTGGCCGAGGTCACCATCTTCGGCTGCCGCGAGCTCCTTCCGACCGACGCCGTCCGGGAGCGGGCGACCGAGCTGGTCGGGGCCGAACCGTGGGGTCGTGAGCAGTGGGATCGCCTGGCCGACGGCGAACTGTTCGACGGTATGGAGTCGTGGCTGCCGTGGCTCGACGACTCCGAGCGGGTGCTGCCCGACCTGCTCCACGACGATGCCCTGGTCGTCCTGGTCGAGCCCCGGCGGATGCGGGACCGCGGCGCCGACCTGCTGGCCGAGGAAGCCGACCTGGCCCTGTCGTTGGCCCGCACCTGGGGGGCGGCCGACGAGGTCTTCCCCCGCCTCCACCTTCCCTTCGACCGGCTCCTGGCCCGGACCGGGGCCCACTCGGTGGCGGTGACCACCGTGCCCGAGAACCCCGACGTCGCCCACATGACGGCGTCCGGCTGGGAGGCCCCGGGCGAGGCCCTGGCGGCCCGGATCGGCCACCTCCTGGCCGACGGCGCCCGGGTGGTGGTGGCCGCCGACGGCGCCGGCTCGGCCACCCGTCTGGCCGAGACCCTCGACGGCTGGGGTCTGGCCGTCACCGATCACGGGACGACGGTTCCCGACGTGTTCACCCCCGGCGGCCACCTGGTGGTGGCGGCCCTGGAACACGGCTTCGTCCTGCCCGACGTCGGCCTGGCCGTCCTGACCGAAACCGATCTGACCGGGCGCCGTCGGGCCCACCGCCGGGCCCGGCCCCGCAAACGCCAGAGCGAGGGCTTCTTCGACGACCTGGCACCCGGTGACTTCGTCGTCCACCACCAGCACGGGGTCGGCCGGTTCGGCGGCATGGTCAAGCGGGCCATCGGCGGGGTCGAGCGCGACTACCTGATGCTGGAGTACAAGGGCGACGACAAGCTCTACCTCCCCTCGGATCAGATCGACCTGATCCGACGGTTCTCCTCAGGCGACCAGCCCACCCTTCATCGCCTCGGCGGCTCGGACTTCGCCAAGTCGAAGGCCAAGGTCCGCTCGGCCGTGGCCGAGATCGCCCAGGAACTGGTCCTGCTCTACCAGAAGCGGCGGGCCACGCCGGGCCACGCCTTCGGCTCCGACACCCCATGGCAGGGCGAGGTCGAGGCCGCCTTTCCCTACGAGCTGACCCCGGATCAGGCCACCGCCATCGTCGAGACCAAGGACGACATGGAATCGACGGTCCCGATGGACCGGCTGGTGGTGGGCGACGTCGGCTTCGGCAAGACCGAGATCGCCATCCGGGCCGCCTTCAAGGCGGTCCAGGACGGCCGCCAGGTCGCGGTCCTGGTGCCCACCACCCTCCTGGCCCAGCAGCACTACCAGACCTTCGCCGACCGCTTCGCCCCCTACCCGGTCCGGGTCGAGGTGCTGAGCCGGTTCCTGACCCCGGCCCAATCCCGCAAGGTGGCGGCCGACGCCGCCGCCGGTGAGGTCGACGTGCTCATCGGGACCCACCGGATCCTGTCCGAGGACATCTCGTTCCAGAACCTGGGACTGCTGGTGGTCGACGAGGAGCAGCGGTTCGGGGTGGCCCACAAGGAGGCGATCAAGGGCTACCGGGCCGGCGGTGGCGGGTCGGAGGCAGGCGGCGCCGCCGTCGACGTGCTGACCCTGTCGGCCACGCCCATCCCCCGGACCCTGGAGATGAGCCTCACCGGCATCCGGGACCTGTCCCTGCTCAACACCCCGCCGGCCGACCGCCAGCCCATCCTGACCTACGTCGGCGAGTACGACGAGCGGGCGGCGGCCGAAGCCATCCGCCGGGAGCTGCTGCGCGAGGGACAGGTCTTCTTCGTCCACAACCGGGTCCGCTCGATCGAGAAGGCGGCCCAGGATCTCCGCAACCTCGTGCCCGAGGCCCGCATCGCGGTGGCCCACGGACAGATGGACGAGGGCTCGCTGGAGAAGGTCGTGCTCGACTTCTGGGAGGGCAGCTACGACGTCCTCGTCTGCACCACCATCATCGAGTCCGGCATCGACATGCCCACGGTGAACACCCTGGTCGTCGACCGGGCCGAGCTGCTGGGCCTGGGCCAGCTCCACCAGCTCCGAGGCCGGGTCGGGCGCTCGGGCCAACGGGCCTACGCCTACCTCTTCACCCGACCCGATGCCGTGCTGTCGGAGGAGGCCTACGAGCGGCTCAAGACCATCGGTGAGGCAACCGACCTGGGGGCCGGGTTCAAGATCGCCATGCGTGACCTGGAGCTTCGGGGGGCCGGCAACCTGCTGGGCACCGGCCAGTCGGGCCACATCTCGGCCGTCGGCTACGACCTCTACTGCCAGCTCGTCATCGAGGCCGTCAACGAGCTGAACGGGACCCCGGTCGAGGAACCGACCGAGATCAAGCTCGACCTGCCCGTGGCGGCCAACCTCCCCGAGGACTACGTGGCCGCCGAGTCCCAACGGCTCGAGGCCTACCGCCGCCTGGCCGCCGTGACCTCCTCGGCGGAGGTCGACGACATCCGGGCCGAGTGGCTCGACCGCTACGGGGCCATCCCCGAACCGGCCGAGAAGCTCCTGGCCATCGCCGTGCTCCGGTCGCACTGCGCCCGGGTCGGGGTCCGGGAACTGGTCACGGTCAAGGGCTCCGGTTTCGGTGGTCCCGAGTTCGTGGCCAAGTTGGGCCCGGTTCAGCTCAAGGTCAGCCAGGAGGTGCGCTTCGGTCGGCTGTTCCCCAAGGGCACGTGGAAGGTCAACGAGTACGGCGACGAAGGCGGCCAGCTCCAGGTCGGCCTGATGCGCAAGGGTTCCGTGATCGACGACCTGATCACGTTCTTCGAGTCGATGTTCCCCATCGACGACGAGGCCCCGACCGAGAAGGTCGTCTCGTCCGGGGCTCGACGACCCCGCCGATGAAGGTGCGGTCGGGCCGGCCCGGTCAGGAGCCGGTCATCCAGGCCGCCTCGTCGCCCGGTTCGGGGAGGACCCGACCGCCCTCGTAGATCCACGAGGCCGGCGTCTCCGACACCCGCATCGCCACCTCCTCCACGCCGACCTCGGCGATGGTGGCGACGGCCTCGGTGGTCCGGGCCACGATCCGATCGGTCACCCGGGCCGGACGCCCGGCCCGGAGACCGCCGTGCACGGCCACCGCGGCGGCCTGGCGGGCGGGGGCATCGAGAAACTGGACGTGGACGAAGGTCGGTGGGGCCGTCGTCTCCGAGCAGTGGATGTCGGTGATGGCCCGGGCCACGGCCGATCGCTGATCGTCGTCGAACGTGCCATCGGGGGTGAAGCAGCGGTAGAGGGGCATCGGTTCTCCTCGTCGTCCTCGGTCAGGGTCGGGCGTCGGCCGCCACCACCATGATGCTGTCCAGGGGGTCGCCCGTGGTCTGGGCCACGAACCGGGCCACCTCGTCGAGGTGGGCCTCCCGGGTCGCCTGGTCGGTCCCGGCCGGCACCGAACCGAGGACCATCGTCGACGTCGACGGCTCGCCCGCCGTGAACCACCGTCCCCGTTCGACCTCGGTGAAGCTGACCTCGATCGGCTCCGGGCTGGGCCCGAACCGGTTGACGGTGATGAACGTCAACCCCTCGGCCAGGCGATGCTGGAGACGGTCGGAGATCGTGCCGTGGATCAGGCACCGGTAGGCGGCCACCGGCCCAGTATTGCCCTCGACTCGGGACGGGGGCCAGACTCGATCCATGAGTGGCACCCCGAGCGAACAGGCCGTCCACCTCGACGGCGCCCCCATCGACTGGCAGGCCCTGGTGGCCGACCTCAACCGACTCCTCCGCCTACGGACGACCCCCATCGGGATGAAACTGTTCGAGACCCGGGAGGCCATGGAGGCGGTGCCCCGCATCCGGCGTCCCGGTGCCATCCACACCACCGATCAGATCGTGGGCATGGCGGCCCGCCTCAACTGGACGGTCGGCATCACCAACGACGACCTCGTCGGGGCCCAGTGCGGGGCCGTCATCGGTCTCCACCCCCAGGACGACGAGTGGTTGTCGGGAGCGCGAATGACCGGCGTCTGGTACGAGACCCTGGAAGACTCGTCCGCCCACCAGCACGCCATGCACACCGTCCCGTTCGGGACCTATGAGGCCATGGCCGTGTCGCCGCTGACCACGGGACGCCTCGACCCGCCCGACATCTGCCTGATCTACGCCACCCCGGCCCAGATGATCCTGCTCATCAACGGACTCCAGTGGTCGGGGTACAAGAACTTCGAGTGGGGTTGCGTCGGAGAGTCGGCCTGTGCCGACTCCTGGGGCCGGGCCCTCACCCTCAAGGAGCCGTCGGTCTCCATCCCGTGCTTCGCCGAGCGCCGCTACGGCGGCGTCCAGGACGACGAGCTCCTGATGGCCACCCCGCCCCAGTTCCTGCCCAAGGCCATCGCCGGGCTCGAGGCCCTCAGCCGCAACGGGTTGCGCTATCCCATCCCGCCCTACGGCATCCAGAACGACGCCCAGGCCGGCCTCGGCGCCTCCTACTGAGGGCCACCGTTCGGGCCCGGCGGAATTCCGGGGCCCGGCGGCCGGCGGGACGGCTACGGTCGCCCGATGACCGTCGACCCCGCACGCCTCTACCTGTGGTCGGGGATGGTGTGGACCGGCGCGCTGCGGGCCTACTGGGTGTCGCTGGTCGTCCGGCTCACCATCCAGCTCGAGTTGCCCAGCCTGCAGCTGGTACTCCTGGGCACCGCCATGGAGACGGCGCTGCTGGTGTCGGAGGTGCCGACGGGGGTCGTGGCCGATCGGTTCAGCCGGAAGTGGTCGATCGTGGCCGGCTTCGTCCTCACCGGCGGAGCCCAGGTCCTGGCCGGGCTGGCCACCGGTTTCGGGTTCCTGGTGGTGACCCAGATCCTGTGGGGGATCGCCTTCACCTTTCGGAGCGGCGCTGACACCGCTTGGATCACCGACGAGTTGGGCGACGCGGCGGCGGCCGAACCCCTCATCCTCCGCCTGGCCCGCCTCCAACTCCTGGTGTCGGTGGCCTCGATCGCTGCTGGTGCCGCCCTGGCCCGCCTGACCTCGCTGTCGACCTCGGTGGTCGTGACCGGCGTCGTCCTGGTCGCCACCGGTGCCGTCCTGGCCCTGACCATGCCTGAGCGGGGGTTCCCTCCCGCGACCGGGGACGGCGGGAGCGGTGGGGTCGATGGTGGCCGCGGGGTGCTGACCACGTTCCGGGACGGCGCACGCCTGGCCGGTCGCTCGCCGTCGTTGCGCCTGCTGGTGGCCGTGCTGGTCCTGGGCGGGTTGGCCAGCGAGGCCGTCGACCGGCTCGACATCCGCCGCCTGGATCAGATCGGGCTGTCGTCCGAGGTCGACGAGATCGTGGTGGTGGCCGTCATCACGGTCGGCGAGGCCCTGGTCGGGGCGGCCGTCCTGGCCTGGTCGGGCGAGCGCCTGGTCGGGCGGCGGGTCCCGACCGCCCTGGCCGTGCTGTTGGGCCTGGCCGCGGTCGGGATCGCCACCCTGGGACTGGTCGCCGTCCTCCCGGTGGCCGCCGCTGGGATGATCATCCAGGGCGGCCTGCGCCAGGCCGCCGTCCCCCTCTCGGTGACCTGGACCAACGCCCACACCCCGTCGGCGGTCCGGGCCACCGTCCACTCCTTCGTGGAGCAGGCCAACAGCGTGGGCGAGATCGCCGGAGGGGTCGTCTTCGGGGCCCTGGCCGCCGTCACCACCGTGCCCACCGCCATGGCCGCCTCCGCTGCCCTGCTGGCCGCGTCCGCCGTCCTGGCGACGGGGGGAACCTCGCGGTGGCGGCCGGTCGCCGCCGGGGCCTGAGTCCGGTCGGGTGGCGGCGTTCGTGCCGGGCCGGTCGGGGCTCTAGTGTCGCCTGGTATGCAGGAACTGGCAGGAAAGACGGCCGTCGTCACCGGCGGCGCCAGCGGGATGGGTCTGGCCTTCGCCCGGCGGTTCGCCGCCGCCGGGATGCACGTGGTCATCGCCGACGTCGAGGAACCGGCCCTGGCCGCGGCCGAGGCCGAGGTCCGTGACGCCGGCGAGGGCAGCGACGTGCTGGCCGTCACCACCGACGTGGCCCACGCCGATCAGGTCCAGGCGCTGGCCGCCGCCGCCATCGAGCGCTTCGGTCGGGTCAACGTGGTGTGCAACAACGCCGGGGTGGCCGGCTCGGGTCTGGTCGCCGGGTCCGAGGTCGACCTCGCCGACTGGAAATGGGTCATCGACGTCAACCTGTGGGGCGTGGTCCACGGTCACCAGGCATTCCTCCCACATCTGCTGGAACACGGTGACGGCCACATCGTCAACACCGCCTCGGTGGCCGGCCACTACCCGGGCCACAGCGCCTACTCCGCCTCCAAGTGGGCCGTGGTCGGCATCACCGAAGGTCTGTACCTCGACCTCAAGCGGCGACGGTCGACCGTTGGCGTCTCGTGCCTGTGCCCCGGGTTCGTCGACACCCGGATCCTCAGCTCCGAGCGCAACCGGCCCGAGTGGGCGGCCCCCGACGCCCTGGCCGAGCCCGACCCCCGTCAGGAAGCGACGCTGGCCATGATCCAGGATCAGCTGTCGGCCGGGGCCCGCCCCGAGGACGTGGCCGACCTCGTCCACGACGCCGTGGTCGGCGACACCTTCTGGATCTTCACCGACGCCGCCATGCAGGCCGGCCTGCGGGGCCGCTTCGATGCCGTCCTGGCCGGGACCAACCCCGACCCCGGCTCCGGCCTCCCGATGGGGCGGGACTGAGCCCTGCGGTCGGGACACGGGGCCGGCCCGCTCAGTCCAGGGTGGTGACCGTGAGAGGAGCGCCGGGCTCGGACCGGAGGCCGTCGGCCGACACCGCCACCACCCGGTAGCTGTAGCTGGTCCCGGCGGCCACCGACTGGTCGGTGAACCACACCGATGACGCCGTCGAGTCCTTGGTTCCGACCTCGACGAACCCGACCCCGAGGCCGTCGTCCCGCTCGATGGCGTAGCCGACCGCCCCGCTCGACCCGGCCCAGTTGAGCACGATCCGGTCCCGGGTCTGGTTGGTGGAGCGGAGGCCCGTGGGCGCCGCCGGTGCGGCCCCGACGGCCACGCCGGTGGTGGTGGCGTCGAGGGTCGCGGGTTGTGATCGGTTGCCGGCGGCGTCGATGGCGGTGACGGTGTAGGTGTAGGTGGTGCCTTGGGTGAGGCCGGTGTCGGTTTGCCAGTAGGTGCTGGCGGTGGTTGCGGTCTTGGTGGCGATGGGGGTGTTGTCGCGGCTGATCTCGTAGCTGGTGACGGCGGCGTTGTCGGTTGCGGCTTCCCAGCGGATGACGATCTTGGCTGCTTCGCTTCGGGTCTGGGTGAGGTTGGTGGGGGTGGTCGGCGCCTCGGTGTCATCCACGGCCGTCACGCCGGTGGTGGTGGCGTCGAGGGTCGCGGGTTGTGATCGGTTGCCGGCGGCGTCGATGGCGGTGACGGTGTAGGTGTAGGTGGTGCCTTGGGTGAGGCCGGTGTCGGTTTGCCAGTAGGTGCTGGCGGTGGTTGCGGTCTTGGTGGCGATGGGGGTGTTGTCGCGGCTGATCTCGTAGCTGGTGACGGCGGCGTTGTCGGTTGCGGCTTCCCAGCGGATGACGATCTTGGCTGCTTCGCTTCGGGTCTGGGTGAGGTTGGTGGGGGTGGTCGGCGCCTCGGTGTCATCCACGGCCGCCCCCGCCGTGGCCGCCTCCAGGGTCGCCGGCTCGGAGCGGTTGCCGGCCCCGTCGACGGCCACCACCTCGTAGCCGTAGACGGTGGCCTCGGTCAGATCACTGTCGGTGTACCAGTACTGGGACGACCCGTCGCCGGCGACGGTGGCCACGACCTGACCGCCCCGGCTGACCTCGTAGGCGGTGACGCCGATGTTGTCGGGCGCCTCGTCCCATCGGACCACGATCCGGGTCTTCTCGGCCCTGGTCTGGGTCAGGCCGCCCGGTGGCCCGGGAGCCAGGGCGTCGGTGCCGTTGCCCTCGCAGAAGCGGGCGAACCCGCCGGCCGCCCGATCCCGGTTGGTCACCGTGGTGACGCGACTCAGGTCGCCGCCCACCCACAGGCAGCCCAAGGTGTCGCCGTGGATGGCCCAGACCCCGGCCCGGGTGGCGCTGGCGTCGAGTTGGAACTCGGGGATGTAGGCCCCGGTGGAGGCGGAGTAGGCGGCCACGTACTTGATGGGGGTGACGAGCACCTCGGCCGGGAGGTTGCCCCAGCGACCCCACCCGTCGTAGTCGGCGGCGTGGACCGTGTAGCAGTGACAGCTGGCGTACACCCGGTCGCCCACGACCTCGAGGTCCTGGTAGTCGCCGCCCCGATAGGTCGAGTGCTCGCGCACCAGTGAACCGTCGGCCAGCGAGAAGACCCGAACGATGTGCTCGCTGCCGCCCCAGAACACGAGATCGTCGGTCACGACCACGTCCTGGCCGTACCACCGGCTGGGGCTCGCGCTGTTGCCGCCGACGTCGCTCCAGCCGGGGATGAGCGAGCCGTTGGCGTTAAGGACCGAGTAGTCGGCCCCGGCGGCGTTGCCGTCGACGGCGTCGTGGTAGCCGGCGAGGAAGATCTTCGATCCGTCGGGGGCGACCGCCACCCCCCACACCGAGCCGCCGTCGATGTCGGTGGTCAGCGTGGTGTCGACCGTGCCCGCGGCCAGGCCGACCCGGGCCACCTTCTCGGTGGTGTGGACGACGGCGCTGCCCGCTCCCACCCGGTCGAACCGGCCGGCCAGATACAGCTGGTCGCCGTGCACGGTCAGGCCGTAGACCACGGGTCGGGCCCCGGAGGTGTTCGTCACCTTGGCCCGCCACGTGGGGTCGACGTCGCCGGTCACCGGATCGAGGGCGGCCAGCCCGTGGGCGCGGTCATCGCCGTTGATGCTGCGGAACTCGCCCCCGACGAACAGACGGCTCCCGTCGGGCGAGGCCTGGAGGGAGTAGACGGCCGACTCCAACTCGGGCCGGAAGCTGTCGATGAAGGCCCCGGTGGTCAGGTCGAAGGCGGCCAGATAGGGCTGCCATTGGCCCGGCTGGTTGCTGTTGGGTCGGGCCTCCAGGAACTTGCCACCGACGTAGACCCGGTCCCCGATCTGCTCGATGGCCCACACGTGGCTGCGGATGGCGTCGGTCTCGGTCGTGGTGTCGAGGTCGTAGACGCCCCAGGTGATCTCGGCGTTGGGGCTGATCTCGGCCAGCACCGGCACCGCGACCAGGGCGCTCACCACCATGCCGGCCACCGCCGCCACCACCGCCCACCGGGATCGACGGGGCGTCGGGGCCGGCGACGGAGCCTGATCGGTGGGGTACACGGGTCGGGGGTTGGACGAGGGCATGACACTCCGCCGAGGTCGGGAACGGTCGGTGCGTCGAACGCGCACCAACCCACCCATCGGCTCGATCCGGCCCCGACCTGTGGCCGATTCGCGATGGCGGCGGCCCGAAGGGGCCGGTCGACCCGGGTCGGTCGACCCGGCGCGCTGCCGCTAGCGGCGGGTGACGCTCTCGAACTTGAAGGTGCGTCGCCCGAGGGCGACCGTGTCGCCCGGGACCAGCTTCACCGGCTGGTTGGGGGCGATCTGGTTCCAGTGCTCCATGCTGAAGTCCCAGATGAAGGAACCGTTGGTGGAGTTCAGATCGACCAGCTGCACCGTCCACTCGACCAGGCGGATCTCGGCGTGGCGGCGGGACAGCGTCTCGTTGTTGTCCTGGATGGTCAGAGGCGCCATGAGTGGATCGGCCGGCTCACCCGGTTCGCGGCCCACGAGGTAGCTGCGGTTCAGGCCGAAGGTCGAGCCGTCGTCGAACACCACGAAGCCCAGGGTCGGGCGCGGCCCGGGGACCAGGTTGTGGGTGACGTGGACCATGTTGATGCCGCAGTTCCAGCAGAACTGGGCGTCCGGGTTGTTGAAGTGGCCCCGGGAACACATGATCCCGTTGACCATCACCTGTTCCGGCTCGCCCGAGCCGGCCGGGGCCGAGGCCGGGGTGACCGGGGGTGGGGCCACCGGAGGCTGGTCGGGCCGGATCGGGGCGTCGGGCATCGAAGGTGGAGCCACCGGCCGCTCGGGCTGCTCGATGACGCCGCCGGCCGGAGCCGATGTGGCCACCGGCAACGGCGGTTCGACGTCGATCGGGGCCGGGAGGCCGAGCAGGGACTGGGAACGGAACGGGATCTCGACCTCGTAGGGCTCGGGATCGGCTTCGTAGCGTTCGTCGGGCCGGGGCGGGGCCACCGGAGGGCTGGCCAGCAGGGCCGAGACGGCGACGCCGAGGCTGATCCCGGCGCCCGGTACCACCCCGCGCCGGAGATCGAAGGGGGCGACGGCCTCGGCCGCCTTGGCCAGGTTGGCGGCCCGGAGCGTCAGCCGCTCGGTCGCCACGACCTGCTCCTCGGCCAGACCGCCCGCCCCCGACAGGAGCAGGTCGCCGTCGGCCACGATCTCGACCGTCCCGTAGACCATCCCCAAGGGACCGCCGGTCGCCGCCAGCAGCAGGCCGACCGACCGCAGCCGGCCGGCTCCGATCTCGTCCCGGATCAGGCGAACCACCTCGGCCGGTTGGGGCTCGGGCCCGAGGGCGGTGACCAGTTCCTCGGCCGCCGCGTCGTGGGCCGGGTCGGACGGGATGACGACCACCACGCCGGGCCAGCGGGCGACGATGCCCAGACCGCGGTGCATCACGCCGGGGAGGAGGTCGAGGTCGATCATGCGGGATCAGCCTGGGCGTAGCGATGGGCCAGGTCGGCGATCGACTTGGCCAGGTCCATGGCCGTTCCCGGCCGGTCGGAGGGATCGGACGACAGGGCGCTGCCCACGACCACCCGCTCCTCCTCCCGCAGCGACTCGTTCAGGGTCGGCCGCTCCTCGAGCAGGAACCGAAGCGCCTCGATCTGGGAGTTGTCGGGGATGTCGGGGTAGATGGGTCGCCCGGTGAGCACCCGGTGCAGGGTCGCCCCCAGGGCCCAGATGTCGGTGGCCCGCGACGCCGGTTGGCCCTGGATCAGCTCCGGGGCCAGGAACTCGATGGTGCCGATCTGGTCCAGGCCGGTGATGGTCTGGCCCGGGGTCAGTACCTGGGACAGGCCGACGTCGCCCAACTTGGCCGAGGTGCCGTCGATCAGGATGTTGCCGGGCTTGATCGAGCGGTGGGCGATCCCGGCCTCGTGCAGCGTGTGGGCCGCCACCGCGGCGTCGGCCACCGCGGCCAGCACCGAGGCCCGGGTGAAGGGTCGGGCCGGTTGGGCCAGAGAGCCGTCGGCGAAGTACTCGCCCGAGTAGTAGAGGACGCCACCCTGTTGGCCGACGTCGAACAGCCGGACCAGGCGGGGCGACTGGATGGAGGCGTACCGTTCCAGCTGGGTCACCAGACGCTCGAAGTCGGCGTCGCCGGCGTTGTGGGTCAAGGTCTTCACCACGACGTAGTCCACGTCGGGATCCAGGCCGTGGCCGGCCAGGTCATGCTGGATCCGCTGCGGGCAACGGGCCAACCACACCGAACCGTGGCTCCCCTCGCCCAACAGGTGGACGAAGTCGAAATCGGCGACACCGTCCATCAGCCCCACCCCAGCCCGGTCACAGAATCCGGCCTCCCCGGAACCGCCAGCGGAGCAGGAACAGCCGGAAGGGGCCGACCGCCACCAGCCACACCAGGACCCAGGTCGTCGTGAAGTGGAAGAAGAACGTGACCGGGTTCGGGATGGGATTGATGCTGGCCGCCAGCAGGAGGTACACGAGGATGCCCTCGTTGATGCCGGTGAGGAGGCCGTAGAGGATCGGCCAGTCCTTCTCCCAGCGGTACTGCTGGATCAGGTGGTAGAGGAGCTCCCACCCGATCCCGAGGAAGGCGACCAGGATCAGGGCGCTGATGGTGACCCCGTAGACCTCGCCCACGGATGCCCCGAAGCGGGGCAGCACCGGCACCACCAGGAAGGTCCACAGCAGACCGACGGTGAACAGGAGGAAGAATCGGGTTTGGATTCGGCCGATGAGTGTTGGGGTCATGGGGTGCTTGGCGTGGGCGTCGCGTACCGGCACGGACGGTTCGGGCCCGGGCCGAGACTAGTCACTTTCGATGGGGGCGTGGTCATCGGTTGCCCTCGATCAGTCCGGAATCCTGCCCTGGCGCATCCAGCGCAACCACTCCCGGGTCGATCGGGCCACCCCGATCCGCTTCCCGAAACCGATCGACGCCAGATCGTCGGCGATCTGGATGGCCGCGTACTGCAGGCCCAGGAACGAGTCCACGCCGGCGTAGTAGCCGCCGAGGGTCGACGAGCCCGAGGCGTAGAGGCGGCCGGGCTCGTTGCGGGTGCCTCGCACCTCGAAGCTCCGTTCGACGTCGAGGCGGCCGAGGGGGTTGCGGGCCGCCCCGCCGTGCGAGAGCAGGTCGGCCAGCAGCCGGTGCTCGCTGATGTCGGACTCCAGACCGGTGGCGTCGATGATGAAGTTGGCCCCGAGCTGGGTCTGGCGCTTCTCCGGATCGGTGATGCTGGTGGTGATCGTCTGGTTGGGACCGGGTTCCACCGAGGACACCTGACCGATCCACTGCTGGTAGTAGCCGGCCGCCCGGCCCCGCTCCAGCATGGCCTCCCACGGGCGCCGGTAGGGGGTGTTGGTGCCCCCCATGTCCCCGATGAGTTCGGCCCGATCCGGGCCCTCCAGGGACTCCAGGCGCTCCTTCAGCTGACCGCCCCAGGCCGCTTTGGGATAGTTGAACCCCTGGTAGGCGAACCCGTTGCGCCCCTTGCGGCGGAAGCGGGCGCTGTCGCCCTGGTCGGCCGCCACGTAGTTGCGGAACAGGTGCAGAATCGTGGTCTGAGCCCCTCGCCGCTCCCGGTCCTCGAGCAGGCGGACCAGGATCCGGGCCGCCACGATGCCGCTGCCCCGGACCATGACCGTGCTCGGCCGACGCAGGAGCTCCTCGTAGACGTACTCGTGGGGTTCGTAGGCGTTGACCACCCGGCTGAAGTCGTTGTGCCGCTGCCGGTACTCCTGAAGGTCCGGCAGGAAGCGGACGCCGGGGTAGCCGACGGCCAGGTGGACGTGACGGGAGCGGTACACCACCCGCTTGGTCGGCCCCGAGCCGGGGGGCGGCGGGGAGCCCCGGGGCGGGGTCAGCACGGTGAAGTAGCCCCCGCCCTCGCGGGCCCGGACCATGCGCACCGCGCCCTTGACCGTCATCGAGTGCCACCCGATGCGCTCGGCCTCCCGGGCCACCGAGTCGTAGACCTGGCCCGCCTTGGGGGTGTAGAAGTCGGCGGCCACCGGTTCCAGGAGCACGTTGAGGAGGGGTTTGAGCTTCTCGCCCAGCCCCTTGGCCGACCAGGCCTCTCGCACCGCGTAGCTGGGGAAGCCCCAGATGTTGTCCATGGTCGAGCCCGAGTCCGATCGCAACCGCTCGTGGCCCGGGATCTGGGAGTTCTCGGCCAGGTACCGGTAGGTCTGCTCGGGCTTGTCGATGGTGGTGAGGACCTTGATGGCGGCGGTCGGGATGCCGGCGATGCGAAGGACGTCGACCATGGCGAACGAGCCCAGGCCACCGCCGACGGTCACGAAGGGGGAGTCGATCACGGGCAGCCGCGCCGCCTGGACGTCCTCGTCCCGCCATCGGCGGTTGCTGATGAGTTCCGGAGTCAGGTCGGCTTCGGTCATGGCCTCGTCTGGGCTCGTTCCGGTCGCGGGCCGCGACGCCTCCCCGATGCCCTGGGTCCCTCGGAGGCGCCCCGTCATGGTGCTGGTAGTTTCAAAGCTCCGCAACATGAAAGTGGAGGAACACGTGGGCGTATTCGACTTCGTGCGCGAGGCCGGGGCCAAGATCGGCATCGGCGACAGCGAAGAGGAGAAGAAGGCCGAGGACGTCGCCAGCAAGGCGGCGGCCAAGGCGGCTTCGGAAGCCCGGGCGGCAGAAGTGGCCAAGCGGGTTAAGGATCGGCGACAGGCCCAGGCTCGGGCCGAGCGCATGGAAAAGATGCAGGAGTCGAAGAAGGCTCGGGGGCTGGAGAAGTACGTCCGCGACCTCGGCCTGGACGTCGAGAATCTCGACATCCGCTACGACGACGGCGTGGCCACCATCACCGGTGAGGCCGCCGATCAGGAGACCCGTGAGCGGGTCATCCTGGCCATCGGCAACACCGAGGACGTCGGCCAGGTCCAGGACGAGATCACGGTCCCGGAGAACGCGGCCGACGAGTCGCAGATGCACGTGGTGGTCTCGGGCGACACGCTTAGCGCCATCGCCAAGGAGTACTACGGCGACGCCATGAAGTACCCGGTGATCTTCGAGGCCAACCGGCCGATGCTGACCGACCCCGACAAGATCTACGTCGGTCAGGTCCTGCGGATCCCGGCCGCCGCCTGATCAACCGATCGAGTAGATCGGATCACTCCGATGTCCGGAGCGGACCGATGACGCGGAGCCGGGGCCGTTCGTGCCCCGGTTCCGCCGCGTCCGGTCACCGATCGCGGCCGGGTCAACCCCCGGCCCCCGGAACCGACCGGTGATGAGCGATGGATCCTGACGATCAACTGGCTCTGCTGCAGCGGCACCTGCCGGTCCTGCGCTACGACGCGCGGGAGCTGTTTTTCCCGACCGCCATCGAGCCCTACATCGCCACCAGCGCCCTGGTGGTCGACGGGGTCGAGGTCCGCTCGCCGGGCGAGACCACCCCCGAGATGCTCGACCACCGCCTCAACCCCTCGTACCTGCGGTTCGTGTCCGACAGCGACCGGCGTTCGGTGGTCCGCGAGGAGGCCCGGCGGCTGGCCGGCAAGCTCCTGGGACCGCGTCTGGGTCGGGTCGGCTACTTCGGGCGCATCCTCGACGCCCTGTTCGTGCTCAGCGTGCTGCTGCGACCCACGACCCCCAGGTTGACCACGGTGGCCGCCTCGCTCAAGGCCGAACGCCACGGCCTGCACCGGACCGCCACCTGCTACGGCCGGGTGGTCGAGGTGGGGGACTGGCTGGTCCTCCACTACGCCTACTTCTACGTGATGAACGACTGGCGCAGCGGCTACCGCGGGGTCAACGACCACGAGGCCGACTGGGAACAGGCCTGGTTGTTCTGCGACCCGGCCGACCGGCGGCCGGTGTGGGTCGTGGCCTCGTCGCACGAGAACCTGGGTTCCGACCTGCGCCGGCACTGGGATGATCCCGAGTGCCTCAAGCTGGGCGACAAGCCCGTGCTGTTCGTGGGGGCCGGGTCCCACGCCCTGTTCTTCCGGCCCGGCGACTACGTCAGCCGAATCGACGTGCCCGCCCTGCGCTGGCTGGTCAGGGTCCGCCTCTGGGCCCGCCGGGTGTTGCGCATCCAGGAGGCCGAGGTCGAGGTCGGGCCCGGCCCCGCCTTCGGTGCCCCCTTCGTCGACGCCGCCACCGGCGACGGGGCCGAGATCGACGACTGGGACCTGGTCCACCTCGACGAGCGCCGGAGTTGCTTCGGGGCCTTCCGGGGCCTGTGGGGTCTCGACACCGGTGATCCCATCAACGGCGAGCGCGGCCCGGCCGGGCCCAAGTTCACCCGGGAGGGTCGGATCCGGACCTCGTGGGCCGATCCCGTCGGCTTCGCCGGACTCCACGGGACCTCACCACCGTCGCTGGCCGATCCCTCCATCGGCTTGGAGAACGTCGAGGTGGGGCTGGACTACCTGGACATCGAGATCCGCAAGGCGTCGCGCCTGCTCGCTCTGAGCCGATCGCCCGACAACCGTTCGGCCGCCGAGGAGAGCGAGCGGCTGACCGAGCTGCTCCGGCAACGGACCGAACTCCAGGACCTCCGCCGCCGCCTCCTCGACGGCGACCAGTCCGAGGTCGGTCGGCGCGACCACCTGCGCGACCCGGCCGTGCCTCTGGCCCCGCCGGCCGAGAACGGCTGGCTGCTGGCCATCTGGGCCACCGTCAGCGTGCCCCTCGTGATGCTCCTGGTCGCGGCTCCGATCCTCCTGGCCGAGGTCCGGGTCCTGAGCCTGCTCCTCGGCATCGCCGCCGGGTTCACCCTGCTCGAGCAGCTGGTGCGGCGCCGGTTCCTGGCCGTGCTCCGCCTCACCGCCTTCTACGTCGTGGCCACGGTCTTTCTCGGTTTCGTCAGCATCCTCACCATCAGCGTGTACGCCCTCGGAGCCACGCTGGTGGTGGCCGCGGTGTTGTTGTTCGTGGGCAACCTGGGGGAGCTGACCGCCTTCCGCCGGCGGCCCGAACCGTTCGACCCCGACCGGGAGCGGGGAGAATCGCCCGGAGCCGGTCGTCAACCCATCGGCTAACAAGCGGGACACGGGCTTCGTCGGTTCCGGGACGACACGTTTGGAGCAACCATGAGGAAACCCCTTTCGTCAACGGCCATCGCCCTGCTCGGCGCCGGCGCCCTGTTGGTGTCGGCCTGCGTCGGCGGCGGCGAGGCCGCCTTCGTCCCCGTCGACCGGCCCGGTGACGGGGTGGAGATCGTGGCCGCCCGGGTCGACTCGTCGGCCGGCTACGTGCCGACCGCGGTGTACGTGGCCCTGCTGGAGGAACTCGGCTACACGGTCACCGATCCGGCTCGCAACGAGTTTCCTCCGGCCGAGGGCTACCGGGCCCTGGGTCTGGGTGAGGTCGACTTCTGGGCCGGTGGTCGCTACCCGGGCGACCTGGTGTGGCACGACACCGAACTCGACGATGGG
Organism: Acidimicrobiales bacterium; assembly: GCA_965263455.1. Taxonomy (GTDB): domain Bacteria; phylum Actinomycetota; class Acidimicrobiia; order Acidimicrobiales; family SZUA-35; genus CADEDH01. The sequence continues at coordinate 933,327 of CBDHHN010000004.1, read as the reverse complement.
GCCACCGTGGGCGACAACGTGGTCGTCCTCGGTGACCAGATGCCCGACGGCGCCCTGGAGGGGCTGCTCATCACCCGGTCGGTGGCCGACGACAACGAGATCGTCTCCCTCGACCAGATCAACGGCGACCCGGCCCTGGTCGAACTGTTCGACACCGACGGCAACGGACTGGCCAACATCTTCGGCTGCCCGGAGGACTGGACCTGCCACGACGTGATCGACGCCCTGGTCGAGCGGAACGGCTGGTCCAACCTGGAACAGACCCGGACCGTGTTCGACGGGATGATGGAGGAGTCGGTGAACCGGGTCGACGCCGACGACCCCACGCTCCAGTACGTGTGGAGTCCGTCGGGACATCTGGCCCAGCTGGTGCCGGGGGAGAACGTGCGCTGGCTCTCGCTCGGCTCGGTCGACCTCGTGTGCGACGGCTCCGACCCCTGCGCTCCCGAGTGGGCCTTCGCCGAGGTCGAACCCGCCTCCCTGGGCGATCGCTGCACCCAGGATCCCTGCCACCTCGGGTGGCCGACGGCCGACATCCGGGTCACGGCCAACTCCGGATTCGCCGAGGCCAACCCGGCGGCGGCCCGCCTGCTCGAGTTGGTCACGATCGGCGTCGACGACGCCGTCGGCTTCCACTTCCGGTTCCAGAACGGCGAGGACACCGAGCCCGATGTGACCGGCATGGCGGCCGAATGGATCGACGACCATCGGGACGAGGTCGATCGCTGGCTGGCCGAGGCCGAGGCCGCGGGCTGAGGTCGGATGCCGGGGTCGGCACCCGGCCCCCGGCCCGGTGTCGGGAGGCGGATGTCACCCCGCTAACGTGTCCCTGTCTCAGATTTTCAACCAACGAGGCAACGGTGCCAAGGTTGTCTGACCACCGGCACGTCCAGTGAGGGGACCGATCACGGGCGACTACTAGTCAGTCGTCTCGACGGTCCGAGAACTAGGGGAACACGTGACTGACACTGCGGAACGGGTCGAGACCGAGCTCGATCACGTCGTTATTCGCTTCGCCGGCGACTCGGGCGACGGCATGCAGCTGACCGGCGACCGGTTCACCTCGGCCAGCGCCCTGGCCGGGAACGACCTGGCCACGCTGCCCGAGTTCCCGGCCGAGATCCGGGCCCCGCAGGGAACGTTGGCCGGCGTGTCGGCGTTCCAGGTCCACATCTCGGACCACGACATCCACACCCCGGGTGACGCCCCCGACGTCCTGGTGGCCATGAACCCGGCTGCCCTCAAGAGCGAGCTGAGCCGCCTCCGCAACGGTGGCACCCTCATCCTCAACGACGACGCCTTCGACGAGCGCAACCTGGAGAAGGCCGGCTACGAGACCGACCCCCGGGAGGACGGCTCGCTCGCCGGCTACGTCCTGCACCGGGTGACGATGACCAAGCTCACCCTCGACGCCACCGCCGACCTCGACGTCAAGAAGCGCGACGCCGAGCGGTCCAAGAACTTCTTCGCCCTCGGCCTCATCTCCTGGATGTACTCCCGGCCCCTGGAGCCGACCTTCGAGTGGATCGAGCAGAAGTTCGCCAAGCTGCCGATGGTGGTGGCGGCCAACACGGCGGCGTTCAAGGCCGGTCACGCCTACGGCGAGACCACCGAGATGTTCGGAAGCCCGTTCAAGGTCCGGGCCGCCCCCCAGGAGGACGGGCTCTACACCAACATCACCGGCAACGTCGCCACCTCGTGGGGCATGATCGCCGCCGGCCAGCTGGCCAAGCTGCCCGTGTTCCTCGGCAGCTACCCCATCACCCCGGCCTCCGACATTCTCCACGAGCTGAGCCGGCACAAGAACTTCGGGGTCCGGACCTTCCAGGCCGAGGACGAGATCGCCGGCGTCGGCGCCGCCCTGGGGGCCGCCTTCGGCGGGCACCTGGCCTACACCACCACCTCCGGCCCCGGCGTCGCCCTCAAGGGCGAGACGATGGGCCTGGCGGTCAGCATGGAACTGCCGCTGGTCATCATCGACGTCCAGCGGGGTGGTCCGTCGACCGGCCTGCCGACCAAGACCGAGGCCAGCGATCTCCTGATGGCCATGTACGGCCGTCACGGCGAGTCGCCGATGCCGATCGTGGCCGCCTCGACCCCGGCCGACTGCTTCTTCCAGGCCATCGAGGCGTCCCGGATCGCCCTCAAGTACCGGACCCCGGTGATCCTGCTGACCGACGGCTACCTGGCCAACGGTTCCGAGCCGTGGCAGCTGCCCGACGTCGACACGCTGCCCGACATCAGCGTCCCGTTCGCCACCGAGCACAATGGCACCGGCCCCGACGGTGAGCCCGCCTTCCACCCGTACCTGCGGGACGAGGACACCCTGGCCCGCCCCTGGGCCATCCCCGGCACCCCGGGTCTGGAGCACCGCATCGGTGGTCTGGAGAAGGCCGACGTCACCGGCAACGTGTCCTACGACCCCGAGAACCACGGGTTCATGACCGACGTTCGCCAGGCCAAGGTGGCCGGCATCGCCGACGACATCCCGCCGGTGGAGGTCCACGGCGAGGGTGAGGCCGACATCCTGCTGATCGGCTGGGGGTCGACCCGGGGCGCCATCACCTCGGCCGCCGAGCGGCTCAACGCCGCCGACACGCCCACCCACACCGCACACCTGACCCACCTCAACCCGTTCCCGGCCAACCTGGGCGAGGTCCTGGGCCGGTACCGGCACGTGTTCGTGCCCGAGCTGAACAAGGGTCAGCTGGTCCGGTTGCTCCGGGCGGAATATCTGGTCGATGCCAAGGGCATCAACAAGGTGAAGGGCACCCCCTTCACCGCCGCAGAACTCGTCGATGCCGTCAGCGAAGGAATCTGACATGTCAACCAACGTGACCCTCGATCCCACCCAGCGCGGCCACTGGACCTCCGACCAGGACGTCCGCTGGTGCCCCGGCTGTGGCGACTACGGCATCCTCGCCGCCATGCAGTTCCTGCATACCGAGCTCGACGTCAAGCGCGAGAACACGGTGTTCGTGTCCGGCATCGGCTGCGCCGCCCGGTTCCCGTACTACATGTCGACCTACGGCATGCACACCATCCACGGCCGGGCCCCCGCCATCGCCACCGGCCTGGCCCTGGCCCGGCCCGACCTGGACGTGTGGGTCGTGGGCGGCGACGGCGACATGTTGTCGATCGGTGGCAACCACCTGATCCACGCCCTGCGCCGCAACGTGAATCTCAAGGTGCTGCTGTTCAACAACCAGATCTACGGTCTGACCAAGGGCCAGTACTCGCCGACCAGCGAGGTGGGCAAGGTCACCAAGTCGACCCCGATGGGCTCCATCGACCGCCCCTTCAACCCGATCAGCGTGGCCGCCGGGGCCGGGGCCAGCTTCATCGCCCGGACCCACGACCTCGACCGCAAGCACATGATCGAGGTGTTCCGGCGGGCCCACGAGCACAAGGGCGCGGCCTTCGTCGAGATCTACCAGAACTGCAACGTGTTCAACGACGGGGCGTACGACCCGATCCTCAAGCGGGCCAACCGGGCCAACATGATGATCGACCTGGCCGACGGCCAGCCCATCCTCTTCGGTGAGGACGGCGACAAGGGCGTGGTGGCCGAGAACGGCGTGTGCCGGGTGGTCAAGGTCGACGACGTCGGCAGCCAGGCCATCGCCGTCCACGACGAGACGACGGTCGACCCTTCGTGGGCCTTCAGCCTCGGGCAGCTGTCCAACGACAACTTCTCGCCCACCCCGTTCGGGGTGTTCCGGTCCGTCGAGACCCCGGAGTACAGCGAGTCGGTCAACAACCAGCTCCTGGCGGCCAACCAGCAGGCCGGACCCGGCGATCTGGGCGCCCTGCTGCGTTCCGGCGCCACCTGGACGGTCGGGTAGGCCGCTAGCCTCCTGGTGTGACAACTCGGACCCTCCTTGCCGCTCTCGGCCTGTCCCTGATCGCCGCCGCCTGCGGAGTGACCAGGGAGGCCGACCTCGCCGTTCGGACGCCGACGGAGACGATCGACGAGGACGACGTTGACACCAGCGCGGGCTCCCCGTCGGACGCCACGACGCCCACCGTCCCTTCGACGACGTCCATCCCGCCGACGACGGCGCCGGCGGGTGACGTCGCCGCCACCGTGTCGTTCGCCGAAGGGGCGCCGGTCGAGTTGTTGCACGGCGAACTGAACGACATCGTCGTTCCCACCCGGGACAATCAGGAGTTCATCGACCTCGTCTACCGGGGTCAGGTGCCGCCCGGGTTCGAGGCCGTGGTGCTGAGCCAACGGATCCTCGCCGCCGCCATCGACAACGAACTCGAGGTCGAGGCGGCCTCGGTGTCGGACGAGGACACCGAGGAGGCGACCGGCATCCTGTTCGAGCAGCTGGGCGGCCTGCTGTTGGGGGCCCCGGACGCCGAGGCCGAGTCCCAGCGGTTGCTGGACGACGTCCCCTACCTGCAGTTCATCGTCGGTCTTCAGGCCCGCCAGATCGCCCTGTCGGACCACCTGGCCGAGACGGCGGGCGAGGGCGAGGGCAACCCCTGCGTGCGTCACATCCTGGTCGAGACAGAGGCCGAGGGGCAGACCATCCAGGACGACCTTGCGGCCGGCGCCGACTTCGGTGACCTGGCGGTCGAACGCTCGACCGGCCCCTCGGGCCCGACCGGAGGCGACCTGGGGTGCGCCCCGTCGGCCAACTACGTCGCCGAGTTCGCCGAGGCCGTCGACGGCGCCGCCCTGGGTGAGTTCGTGGGTCCGATCGAGACCCAGTTCGGCTGGCACGTGCTGGTCGTCGACGACTACGAGGTCGATGGTGACCAGCTGGCTCAGGACCGACTGTCGACCGGTCTGGCCGATGCCGTCATCGATGTCGACGAGCGGGTCGGGGCCTGGGACACGGCCCGCCTGACCATCGTCCCGACCACGTGAGACCCGCCCTCACGGTCTGCGGCCTCGGACCGGGAGGGGAGGACCATCTCACCGAGGGGGCCCGCCGCCTCCTGGCCGGTGATCGGCCCCGGATCCTGCGGACCAGCCGCCACCCCACGGCCCATCTGGCCGGCCCGGCACCCTCGTTCGACGAGCTGTACGAGCGCCACGACACCTTCGACGAGGTCTACACCGCCATCGTGGCCGAACTGGCGTCGCGGGCCGAGGCCGAACCGCTGCTGTACGTGGTGCCCGGTTCGCCCCTGGTCCTGGAGGAGACGGTGCGGCGACTCCGGGACGACGATCGACTCGACGTCGAGGTGGTGCCCGGGCTCTCCTTCCTCGACCTGGTGTGGGCCCGGCTGGGGATCGACCCGGTCGAGGCCGGCGTCCGCCTCGTCGACGGCCACCGCTTCGCCGTGGAGGCGGCAGGGGAGCGGGGACCGCTCCTGGTGGCCCACGTCCACGCCGCCTGGGTCCTGAGCGACATCAAGCTGGCCTCCGAGGGCCTCGACGACGAGGGCGTCGTCGTCCTCCAGGGGCTGGGAACCGATCGGGAGACGGTCACCGAGGTCGCCTGGTCCGACCTCGATCGGGCCGTCCGACCCGATCACCTCACCACCCTGTACATCCCCCGGCTGGCCCAGCCGGTGGCCGGGGAACTGGCCGCCACCGTGGCCCTGATGCATCGCCTGCGCCAGGAGTGCCCGTGGGACCAGGCCCAGGACCACGCCTCCCTTCGGCCCTACCTGTTGGAGGAGAGCCACGAGGTGCTCGAAGCGCTCGACGGGCTGGTGACCGTGGTCGGTGACGAGACGGAGGTCGCCGTCGACGGCGGGTCGGGAGCGGACGATGACAGCGGGGCCGATCTGGTCGACGGTGCCACGCTCGAGGCGTACGCCCTGTTGGAGGAGGAACTGGGCGACCTCTGGTTCCAGATTCTGTTCCATGCCGAGTTGGCGGCCGAAGCCGGGCAGTTCACGGTGGCCGACGTGGCCCGGACCCTCCACGACAAGCTCGTCCGGCGCCACCCCCACGTCTTCGCCGCCGTCGAGGTGGCGGGGACGGCCGAGGTGGTGGCCAACTGGGACGCCATCAAGCGGGTGGAGAAGGAGGAGCGGTCGAGCGCCCTCGACGGCATCCCCGGTGGTCTGCCCGCCCTGGCGCTGGCGGCCAAGGTGCTGCAGCGGGCCCGCCGGGCCGGTGCCCCGGTCGAGCCCAACGCCTTCGGCGACATCGACCCCGCCTCGATGCCGCTCGACGACGAGGTCGCCCTGGGCCGGTTCCTGCTCGCGTTGGTGGCCCGGACCCAGGATCAGGGTCTCGATCCCGAGACCGCCCTGCGATCGGCCGTGGTGCGGGCCTCCGATCGGTTCCGGGCCGAGGAGGCCGCGGGCCCGGTCGGACCTCAGTGGGTCCGCGGCTGATCCGTCCCCAACCCTCGCCCCCGGCCGGTCGGCCCGGGGTCTCAGTAACCCAGTTCGACCAGGGCCTGGTCGAGCCAGCCGTCGAAGGGTTCGAGGTCGGTCCCGTCGACCGAGGTGGCCGACAGGGTGTAGACCTCGGCTCCCCGGCGGACCAGGGTCACCCGACCGGCCAGGTCGAGCCCTTCCGCCCCCTCGAAGGTGATCTCGATCCCCTGGTCGCCGGCCGGCGGCTCCGTGACCCGGGCCGCCGGTAGGACGACGATGGGGCTGTCGCTGTCGGCCGAGATCGTCCACTGGGGGCAATCGACCCCGGCCAGGTAGGAGTCGACGTAGGTGGTGGCGGCCAGGATCGAGTCGAACCGGGCCACCTGCTGGAACACCACCGGGAACCCGGCGGCGCTGGCGTTGGTCTTGCCCGTCCACCCGACCAGGCCTCCGGTGTCGGGCGTGTTGTCGCAGAACTGGGCCGAGTTGGGTCCGGCGCTGTCGGCCTCGACCTGGGCCCCTTCCCCCAACCCGAGGTCGGTGGAGTTCAGGGGCAGCGCCAGGGGCCGGGGGCTGACCACGGCCGTGTCGGCCTCGGGGGTCGACTCGAACAGGTCCCCGGTTCCCCCCAGCAGGGCGAAGGCCACGACGCCGCCGGTGAGGAGCAGGGCTCCGGCCACGGCACCCAGGATGCGGATGCGGTCGCCCGTTCCCCGCCGTTCCCCGCCGGCCGGGGCTTCGCCCCGCCGGTCGACGGCCCCCTCGTCGAGCGTGGCGGGCTGGTCGGCGACGGCCACGGCCCGCCCCGTCGTGGTCCGCCCGATCGATCCGCCGGTGCTTCGGGACCTGGCGGCCGGGGTCCGACCACCGAGGGCGGCGGCCTCGACGGGGTCGTCGTCGAGGGGCTCCTCCTCTATGAGGAGCTCGAGGGCGTCGCGGGTCTCCTCGGCCGACGACGGCCGGTGGCGGCCCTGCTTGACCAGGAGCGACGACACGAGGTCGGCGAAACCGGGGGAGTAGCCGTGCTCGCGAAGGTCGGGGGGAGCGTCGGCCAGGACCCGTTCGATGATGGGGTGGACCGAGTCGTCGCTCTGCTTCATGAACGGCACGCCCTGGATGCCGGCGGTGAGCAGGCAGACCCCGAGTCCGTACAGATCGCTGGCCACGGTGGCGTCGTCGCCGGTCAGGATCTCGGGGGCGGCGTAGGCCACGCTGGCCGTGATGGGGTGGGAGGTGGTGTTGGCCCCGTCCTGGAGTCGGGCGATGCCGAAGTCGCCGAGCACGGCCTCGCCCGTCTTGCGCAGCAGGATGTTCTCGGGTTTCAGGTCCCGATGGAGCACCCCGGCCTCGTGGGCCACGCACAGGGCACTGGCCAGCTCGAGGCCGATGAACCGCAGCTCCCGTTCCGACATCGGGCCCTGCTTCAGCCGGCGCCACAGCGTGCCGCCGTCGATGTACTCCAGCATCAGGTACGGGCGGCCGTCGTCCAGCTGGCCGGCGGTGAACACGTCGACGATGTTGGGGTGGCCCGAGAGTCGCCCCAGGGCGATGCACTCCCGCTCGAAACGGATCCGGACGGTCTCGTCGGCGATGGGGGTGTGGCCGACCTTGACCGCCACCTGGCGGTCGATCTTGGTCTGGCGGGCCAGCCAGACCTCGCCGAAGCCACCGGTGCCGATCAGCCGGAGCGGCTCGATCCCGTCGAGGGTGAACGGTTCGTTCAGCATGGGCTGCCTACGCCGTGCCCGAGGACCCCGCGGCGTGGTACACGAAGGTGCGGGAGCCGACATGAATGGCGTCGCCGTGGACCAGGGCCACCGCCACCGGTCCCACTCCCACTTGTCCGCCGTGCCTGGTCAGGGTCACCACTGCCTGTCCCACCGACTCCACGGTACTGGTTTGGCCGTCGATCCTGAGTCGGGCGTGGATGTCGGCCAGTTGACCGTCGTCGACGGTGACCATGGCCGCCGTCCCGGCCACGACCTCGGGGTCACTCTCGGGGCGGGAGCCGATGACGGTGGTGGCCACCAGCGGGACCTGGGCCCCGTGCTCGGCGTCGACCAGATGCCCGGCGCCGGCGGGCGGTCCACCGGCCGGTGGCGGGGCTGCGGGGAGGGGGCCGCCCGGGTTGGGGGGAGGTGCACCGGGCCCGGGCGCGCCCGGAGGCGGCGAGGCCGATGGAGCCGGCGGTGGAGCGCCCCACCCCGGGGGTGGGCCGGGCACGCCGGCGCCGGGGGGCGGAGCGCCCGGTGGTCCCGGCGGCGGCCCTGGATGGCCCTGAGGGGCCCCGGTCGGCGGGGGCGCGCCGGGGCCGGGCGGTGCCGGGGGCGGTGCGCCCGGCTGGTTGAGTCCGGGTGGTGCCGGGGGAGGGGTGCCGGGTTGGTTGGGCGGAGGGTGGGGGAAGGCGCCTGGTGCCGGTGCCCCCGCTGGCGGACCGGGATGGTGGCCGCCGGGTGCCGGGGGAGGTGTTCCCGGTTGGTGGAGACCGGGGGGTGGCTGGGGGACGGGGCCGCCGGCCGGTGGGGCCGGGGGCGGTGCTCCCGCGGGGTCGAGGCCGGGTGGGGCGGGGGGTTGGTGGAGGCCGGGGGGTGGCTGGGGCACGGGGCCGTCCAGGCCGGGGGGTGGCGGCGGTGGCGAGGCGGCGGGCGCCGGGGTGAGGCCGGGCGGCGGGGCCGGCGTCGAGGCCGGTGGGGCCGGAGGCGGCGCCCCGGGGGCGCCGGCAGGAACCGCCGCACCCTGACCGGCCTCGGCCCTGTCGTTCCGGAGTCGGCTGCTCCCGACCTCGGCGGCGGAGATGGCCATGGTGGCCTGGATGTCGTCGGCGGCCCCGGGCACCGGAGTCGGGGTGACGGGAGCCCGCTCGTCGTCCGCGCTCGAGGCGGCTTCGGCCACGGGATCGTCCTCGGTGGCGGGGTCCTCGGCGACGGCCGGGGCGGTGGAGACCACGATGGTGTCCCCGGCGATCAGGCCGTCACCCAGCCGGGCCCACCCGGCCGGGCCCGGCTCCGGTCCGGCGGCCAGCCGGACCCTCGGACCTTGGACGATGGTCGTGGTCCAGCCTCCCCGGCCCTCGCCCTCATGGCGTTCGCCACCGTCGGCGTCGGTGGCGTCGTCGGCTCCCAGTTCGACCGCCGCACCGGTGTCGAACAGGAAGACCATGGGATCGGGATCGACGGCGAGCACGGCGGCCACCCCGTTGGGGCGATGTTCCACCACCAGTCGGTGGAGAGCCCCGGCGACGTGCTCGAACTCCCAGATCCCCTCGTCGGCCAGCCGGTCGACGGCGTCCAGGACCGCGACGGGCAAGGCGCTGTCGGGGGCGAAGGGCTCGGTGCCGGCCACCACCACGGTCAGGGCGCCTCGCCGGGCGATGACTCCCTGCGAGCCGCCCACGGCCTCGCCCCGGTGATCGACCGGCATACCCATTCTCCCCACAATCAACGGTTCGTTCCCCGGAAAGCTAGCGACAAACGGGACCAACGTGCTGGACGGGACCGCCCTCGGCGGCTCGGGGCAACCCCCGGGCGGCGACGCCCGGCCCGGCCGGGGCCGGGCGTCGCCCAGGGCTGACGGGCCTGGTCCGACGATGCCGTGGCTAGCGGGGCGAATCGGGCTCAGGCGCCCCAGTTGTCCCCTGTTCCGCTGCTACCATCTCACTGCGGGCGGTAGGAGGAACACGACGCGTGAGCACCATTGACCACATTCTCGGACGTGAAGTTCTGGACTCCCGTGGCAACCCCACGGTCGAGGTCGAGGTCGTCCTGGCCTCGGGCGCCGTGGGCCGGGCCCTGGTGCCCTCCGGCGCCTCCACCGGCCAGTTCGAGGCCGTCGAACTGCGCGACGGCGGCACCCGGTACAACGGCAAGGGTGTCCTGACCGCCATCGGCCACGTCAACGGGACGATCGCCGACGCCCTGATCGGGGTCGAGGCCACCGACCAGCGTTTCGTCGATCAGGCCATGGTCGACCTCGACGGCACCGCCAACAAGTCCCAGCTCGGCGCCAACGCCATCCTCGGCGTCAGCCTGGCCGTGGCCCGGGCCGCGGCCGATGACCTGGCCCTGCCGCTCTACCGCTACGTGGGCGGGGCCAACGCCCACGTGCTGCCCGTTCCCATGATGAACGTCCTCAACGGCGGCGAGCACGCCGACAACAACATCGACTTCCAGGAGTTCATGATCATGCCGGTGGGGGCGGCCTCGTTCTCCGAGGGCCTGCGCTGGGGGGTCGAGACGTACCACAGCCTGAAGAAGGTGCTGGGCCAGCGGGGCCTGTCGACCGCCATCGGTGACGAGGGTGGCTTCGCCCCCAACCTCGGTTCCAACGAGGAGGCCCTGCAGTTGCTGGCCGAGGCCGTTGAGGGCGCCGGGCTGACCCTGGGTGACGAGATCGCCCTGGCCATGGACGTGGCCTCCACCGAGTTCCACCACGACGGCAAGTACGTCCTGGCCGGCGAGGACCGCACCCTGTCGCCCGAGGGCATGGTCGAGCTCCTGGCCGAACTGGTCGACCGGTACCCGATCGTGTCGATCGAGGACGGCATGGACGAGGAGGACTGGGACGGTTGGGCCGCCCTGACCACCGCCGTCGGCGACCGCTGCCAGCTGGTGGGCGACGACCTGTTCGTGACCAACACCGAACGGCTGGGACGCGGCATCGACGGTGGTGTCGCCAACTCGATCCTGATCAAGGTCAACCAGATCGGTTCGCTGACCGAGACGGCCGAGGCCGTCCGGCTGGCCACCGAGAACGGCTACACGTCGGTCATGTCGCACCGCTCGGGTGAGACCGAGGACACCACCATCAGCGACCTGGCGGTGGCCATGAACTGCGGCCAGATCAAGACCGGCGCCCCGGCCCGCAGCGACCGTGTGGCCAAGTACAACCAGCTGCTCCGCATCGAGCACGACCTCGGCGACGCCGCCCGGTATCCGGGTGCGGCCGCCTTCCGGGCCCGGGGCTGACGTGGGGCGGCGGTCCGACGGCGGCCGGGATGGGGGACGCGCCGGCGCGGCCGGACGGCTGCGGGATCTGTTGCCCCTGGCCGTCGTGGCACTGCTGACCCTCGGGGTGCTGGCCGGCCTGGCCGTGTTGCCGGCCCGAACCTGGCTCAGCCAGCGGCGCGACATCGCCGAGGCCGAGTCCGAGCTGCGGCGAGCCGAGGCCGAAGTCGACGACCTCACGGCCGAACTGGAGGAGCTCCAGAGCGACGACGCCGTCGAGCGCCTGGCCCGGGAGCACTTCGATCTCGTCTTCCCCGGCGAGGAGAGCTACCGCATCGTCGAGCCGTGAGCCGATGGGGCCCCGGCCGCCCCGGAGGACCGACGCGGAAGGGCGGCGAGGTCCGCGGCCGTGCACCACGGCCCCGCCGCCCCACGTTCGCCGCTCGGGAGGGAAGTCGAACGGCGATCCTGCCGGCCCCTGACCTCGTGGTCGGTGCCGGTCGCATCAGTACAGACGCCCCGCGGCGGGCCTGGTCGCGGGAAATCGCGAAGAATCTCCCAGGTGTCGGTCGGGGTCACCCGATTTTCGGCGGCCCAAGATGAGTTTCGACCGGAAACCGTGTAACAATCCGTGGCGGCCGACACAGAGCCGACCAGGTCAGCGAAAGGGGATCCTGTGGAGATATCCGTCGAGGTCAACGGGACCAGTCACACGTCCGAGGTTGAGCCGCGGACGCTGCTCGTCCACTACATCCGTGAAGCGGTTGGCCTGACCGGTACCAACATCGGCTGTGACACCTCCTCCTGCGGGGCTTGCACCCTTCACGTGAACGGGGAAGCGGTCAAGAGCTGCACCATGCTGGCCGTCCAGGCCGACGGGCAGCAGGTCACCACCATCGAGGGTCTGGCCGAAGGCGACGACCTGCACCCGATGCAGCAGTCGTTCATGAACTGCCACGCCCTGCAGTGCGGGTACTGCACCCCGGGCATGGTGATGGCCTCGATCTCGTTGCTCGACGAGAACCCCAGCCCGTCCGAGGCCGAGGTCCGCGAGGGGCTCGAGGGCAACCTCTGCCGGTGCACCGGCTACCACAACATCGTCAAGGCCGTGCTCGAGGCCGCCGGAGGTGACCAGTGATCCCCGTCGCGTTCGACTACGTCCGGGCCTCAACGGCCGAAGAGGCACTGGCCGCCCTGGCCGAGCACGGTGACGAGGCCAAGCTCATGGCCGGCGGGCACTCGCTGCTGCCCATGATGAAGCTTCGCCTGGCCTACCCGTCGGTCATCGTCGACATCGGTCGTCTCGACGACCTGTCGTACATCAACGACGGTGGCGACCACCTGGCCATCGGGGCCCTGACCCGCCATCGGGACATCGAGATCAGCCCGGTGGTCCAGGAGCACGCCCCGCTGCTGGCTCGGGCCACGGCCAACGTCGGCGATCCCCAGGTCCGGCACCGGGGCACCATCGGCGGCTCGCTCGCCCACGCCGACACCGCGGCCGACCACCCGTCGGTGTTCCTGGCCATGAACTGCACGGCCGTCGTCTCCGGGCCCAACGGGAGCCGGGAGATCACGGGCGCCGACCTGTTCTCCGGGTTCCTGGAGTCGTCCCTGGAGCCCACCGAGATGATCACCGAGATCCGGGTGCCCAAGGTGACCGGCGACGGGTGGAGCTTCCAGAAGTTCAACCGTCGGGCCCAGGACTGGGCCATCGTCGGTGCCTCGGTCCAGCGGTCCAACGGTTCGACCCAGGTCGCCCTGGTCAACATGCACCCCACCCCGGTGCGGGCCACCGGGGTCGAGACGGCGTTGGCCGGTGGGGCCAGCGCCTCCGAGGCGGCCGAGCAGGCGGCCGAGGGCATGGAGCCCACGAGCGACCTGAACGCCAGCGTCGAGTACCGCCAGCATCTGGCCCGGGTCCTGACCCGCCGGGCGCTGAACGAGGCCGGGATCAACTGATCCGGCCCGGGCCTTCCGGCCCGGTTGCACACGGGAATCCGACCGGGACCCGGGGTTCGCCCCGGGTCCCGGCGCGTCCGCCCGCCACCCCGGTCGGTCGGGCCCGGCCCCCGGGGCGTCGCAGCCCGGATTCCGGAGCGGGCGCGCCCCTCGGTATCCTGGTATCCATGCGTGAGATCCTTCCCGACCTGGAGCGGTGGCGTCGGCAGGGCAAGCGGGTCGCCTTGGCCCGTGTCGTCGACGTCGAGGGCTCCGGCCCCCGGCTGCCGGGGGCGGCCATGGCCGTGACCGAAGACGGCGAGGTCGCCGGCTCGGTGTCGGGCGGGTGTGTCGAGGGGGCGGTCGTGACCGAGTCTCTCCAGTGCCTGGAGGACAACAGCCGCCGCATCGTGACTTTCGGCTACAGCGACGACGAGGCCTTCGCCGTCGGCCTGACCTGCGGCGGCACCATCCACCTGTATCTCGAACCCCTCGACTGGTAGCCGATGGCCGACGAGATGTTCGATCAGCTGCGCGACGCCATCGGCGCCGAGCAGCCCATCGCCCTGGCCACCGTGGTCGAAGGCCCCGGGGTCGGGGCCAAGATCCTGGTCGGGGCCGACGGCGAGCCCGAGGGCACGTTGGGCAACGACGACCTCGACCGCGTCGTCCTCAGGGACGTCGTCGGTGAGCTGGCCGCCGGGACCAGTGGCATCCGCCGCTACGGCCCCAACGGCGAGGCCCGCCAGGACGAGGTGATGGTCTTCATCGAATCGTTCGCCCCGCCGCCCCGGATGCTGATCTTCGGCGCCGTCGACTTCACCGCCGCCCTGACCCGGGTGGCCAAGATCCTGGGCTACCGGGTCACCGTGTGCGACGCCCGGCCGGTGTTCGCCACCACCCAGCGGTTCCCCTACGCCGACGAGGTCGTGGTCGACTGGCCTCACCGGCTGCTGGAGAAGGTCGGCTCGGAGTTGGGCCCGAGGGACGCCATCTGTGTCTTGACCCACGACCCCAAGTTCGACGTGCCGGCCGTGACCGCCGCCCTCACCACCGGAGTCGGGTACCTGGGGGCCATGGGGTCACGCCGGACGACCACCGATCGCAACGAACGGCTCCGGGCCGAAGGCGTCACCGAGGAGCAGCTGGGGCGGATCATGGCCCCCATCGGGCTCGATCTGGGTGCCCGGACCCCCGAGGAGACGGCGATCTCCATCTGCGCCGAGATCATCGCCATGCGCTCCGGTCGGGCCGCCCCCAACCTTCGCGACGGCAGCGGCGACATCCACGCCTGAGACCTCGGCCCGGGCCCCGGCCCGAGCCGGTCCACCCGAGAGGACGGATCGCCCATGGTGAAGCCGACGGTGGCGGCGGCGGTACTGGCCGCCGGTGCCGGTTCCCGGTTCCACGGCCCCGATCACAAACTGCGGGCCGAGTTCCGAGGCCGGCCGGTGTTGTCCTGGGTCCTGGAGGCCGTCGACGCCGCCGGATTCGATCAGGTCTTCGTCATCACCGGACCGGCTGCCGTCGATGATCTCGTCGGTCCCGGCCACACGGTGGTGGCCAACCCCGATTGGGCCCAGGGGCAGTCGACCTCGTTGGCGGTCGCCCTGGACGCCGCCGACGAGGCCGGGCACGAGGCGGTGGTGATCGGTCTCGGTGACCAGCCCCTGGTCCCGACCGCGGCCTGGCGCAGTGTGGGGGCGGCGGCGGGCGCCATCGTGACCGCCACCTTCGACGGTCGCCGTCGACCTCCCGTCAAGCTCCACCGGTCGGTATGGTCAGAGGTGGACCGGACCGGAGACACGGGTGCTCGGCGGCTGATGGAGCGGCGGCCCGAGCTGGTTTCCGAGCTAGCGTGCCTTGGCAATCCCGTAGATATAGACACCGTGGAGGATCTCCGACGATGGAGCTGACCAACGAATTCGTGATCGACCGCAGCGTCGAGGAGACCTGGGAGATCCTGAACGACCTCGAGTTCATCGCCCCCTGCATGCCGGGGGCCCAGCTCCAGGAGATCGAGGGCGACGAGTACCGCGGCGTGGTGAAGATCAAGGTCGGCCCGATCACGGCCCAGTACAAGGGCAAGGCCTCCTTCGTCGAGCAGGACGTCGAGAACAAGGTGGCCAAGCTCAAGGCCGAGGGCCGCGACCCTCGCCAGGGCAACGCCAACGCCATGGTCACCGCTCGCATGGAGCCGGCCGGTGAGGGCCAGACCACGGTCAACATCCACACCGACCTGGGCCTGAGCGGCAAGATCGCCCAGTTCGGTCGGGGGGCCATCGAGGACGTGTCCAAGAAGATCCTCGGGCAGTTCACCGACAACCTGCGGGACAAGCTGGCGTCGGGTGAAGCCCCGACCGGTCCCGACGCCGCGGCCGAGCCGGCGGCGTCGACCACCGGGGCCGAGGCGCCCGCCGCCGCTTCCTCCACCGACGACCCGGCGCCCGCCGCCGGGGCCGAGGGGGCGGCTCCTGCGGCCGCGGCCGCAGCCGAGGCTGCGCCCGCCATCCGCAAGATCGACGCACCCGACGCCGAGCCCGTCGACCTGCTCGCCGTCGGTGGCAACACCGTGGCCAAGCGGGCCATCCCGGCCGCCGGTGGTCTGGCCATCGTCCTGATCATCCTGTACTGGCTGCTCGGTCGCGGTTGAGCGGTACCGCCACCGTGCCCGGGACCGAACCGGCCTCGGCCCAGGATCGGGAGGTGGTCGCCAGGCTGCTGGGGCGCGAGCCCCAGGGCCGCTTCGAGGTCGCCCTGCGCCGGGATGACGGCACCCCCGTCGTCCTGGCCAATCAGCCGTTGCTCGACTCGGGTCGGCCCATGCCCACGCGGTTCTGGCTCTGTGATCGGCGCCTGGTCAAGGCCATCGGCCGGTTGGAGGCCGAGGGCGGGGTCGATCGGGCCGAGGCCGACGTCGATGCCGCCGAGCTGCGACGGACCCACGACGCCTACGCCGCCGAACGGGATCGGCTGCTGCCCCCCGGGCACGTCGGCCCCCGCCCGTCGGGCGGCGTCGGGGGGACCCGGATCGGGGTCAAGTGCCTCCACGCCCACTACGCCAACCTGCTGGTCGGGGCCGACGACCCGGTCGGCCGCTGGGTCGAATCGCACCTGAGCGAGCGGGGCCAGGCCTACGACCCGTCCGAGTCGGCCCGGTGAGCGCGGCCGAACCACCGGCGCCCACCTTCACCGACTCGGTGCGGGCCGCGATCGAGATCGGGGCCGTGTCCTGTCGGCTGGTGGTGACCGACGGACGACAGCGGCTCCGCCACGGCGTCGACACCCATCTCGGCGGGGCCACGATGGGCCCGTCGGGCAAGGTGGTAGCTCGGCCCCTGGCCCCCGAGGCCCTGACCGCCACCCGGGAGGCGCTGGCGCGCCAGGTGGCGGTGGCCACCGATCTCGGGGCCGACCGGTTGCGGGTGGTGGGCACCGCCCCGGCCCGACACGCCACCAACCGGGCCGAGCTGGCCGACCTGGTCCAGGACGTGGCGGGCGTACCCCTCGACGTGCTCGACCCCGAGAGCGAAGGCCGCCTGGCCTTCGCCGGTGCGTTGTCGTCGCCCGAGGTCGCGCCGGCGGCGGCCGACGACCCCGTGCTCGTCGTCGACATCGGGGGCGGGTCGACCGAGGTCGTGCTGGGGGATCGGGAGCGAGGTCCGACCGGTTCCCTGTCCCTGCCCCTGGGCGGGGCTCTGGTCACCGCCGCCTACCTCGACGGCGACCCGCCCCGGCCCGAGGAGCTGTCGGCCGCCCTGTCGGTGGTCGAGCTCCACCTCGACGACGTGCGGCGGGAGATCCCGGCGCTGGGCCCGGCCCTGGCCGAGGCCACGGCCGTCGGTCTGGGGGCCGTGGTGACGCTGGCCGCCATCGAGGTCGGTCTCGACCTGGACGACCCGGCCAACGACCCCGACAACGGGGTGGGCGATGGGCCCCTCCACGGCTTCCCCTTCACCCGGGAAGCGGCGGAGGACGTGTTCCGGACCCTGGCCACCGAGTCGGCGGCCGACCGGGCCCACAACCCCGGACTCCCACCCGGTCGGGTGGCCGACATCGTCGGAGCCTGCGTGGTGTTGGTCGAGACCATGCGCCAGTTCGACCTCGACCAGGTGGTGGTTTCGCAGCGGGGATTGGCCGACGGTGTCGCCTGGGAGCCCTCCCCGGGGGCGTGACTAAGATGCACCCCGTGTCATCGACGACCCTGCTGGGACGGCGGATCCTGCTGCGCCAACTCCAGGCGTCGGACTTCGAGCAGTGGCAGGAGGTGCGGCGGCGCAACGTCGACTGGCTGACCAAGTGGGAGCCGTCGCGACCGCCCAGCGCCCCCGACGTCGTCGAGGACCGCAGCGCCTTCGCCCTCCGGTGCCACGCCCGGGATCGGGAGTGGCAGCTGGGGACCGGGTACGGCTTCGGCATCTTCGTCGACGGTCGCTTCGCCGGGGAGATCAACCTCAATTCGGTGCAGCGGGGCCCGTTCCAGAGCGCCTACGTCGGCTACTGGATGGACGAGGCCCGGGCCGGCCACGGTTACACCCCCGAGGCCGTGGTCGTCGTGGCCCGGTTCGCCTTCGAGGATCTGCGCCTGCATCGCATCCAGATCTCGATCGTGCCCCGCAACTCGCCGTCCCGGCGGGTGGTGGAGAAGCTCGACATCCGGTCCGAGGGGGTGGCCGAGCGCTATCTCGAGATCAACGGGACGTGGGAGGACCACATCCGCTTCGCCATGACGACCGAGGAATGGGCGGTGCGGCGCCAGGACCTGACCAACGCCTGGTTGTAGCCCGCGGCCCAGGGCCCGGCCGTGACGTGGCCGGGCCACGGCGCGGCCCGGCCACAGGGGTCGTCGGGTGGTGTCCCCGCCGGTCAGCGGCCGCTGATGCGGGCCTTGAGGGCGGCCAGCTTCTCCCGGAACGCAGGCTGGCGGGTCGACCAGGCCTGGGGCCCGAGTTCGTGGTCGACGGCGGCCCTCTGGCTGGTGACGAAGGCGATGTCCTGGATCGTCTGCTTGGTCCGCAGGACCAGGTATCGAGGGTTGGACCCGGCTCGGGCCGCCATCTCGTGGGCCTTGGCCATCAGCTCGTCGTCCTCGTAGCACCGGTAGGCCAGGCCGACCCGCTCAGCCTCCCGACCGTCGAGCACGTCGGAGAAGACCACGGCGGCGTAGGTGGCCTGCGGTCCGCAGATGTTCTGGAACATCCAGGTGTGGCCGCCGCCGGGGTGGATGCCGAGATTGAGGAAGCGGTCGTCGAAGCGGGCCGAGGCCCCGGCCAGGCGGACGTCGCAGATCAGGGCCAGGTTCATGCCCGCCCCCACGGCCGCCCCGTTCACGGCCGCGATCGAGGGAAGGGGGGACCGCCCGACCCGGAGGAAGCCCTCGTAGATGGCGAGCAGGCCCTCCTCGGCCGAGTCGCCCAGGTGGCTCAGGTCGGCCCCGGCGCAGAAGGCCGGCGCCGCCCCGGTGATGACCATGGCGTTGATCGACTCGTCGTTCTCCAGCTCGGTCACGACCTGGTCGAGTTCGGCGCACATCTCCAGGGTGACGGCGTTGCGGCGATCCGGATCGTTGAGGGTGATGGTGCCGACGCCGTCGGCCTTGTCGAGCTGCACGAGGTTCATGGCGGCCCAGTCTGGCAGGTGGGACCGGGGCCACAAAACCGGCCCTGGGCAGGCACGGCACCCCACCTCCAGGTGTCGGCATCTAGCATGGGTCCATGGCTCCCGACGGTGTGGGTACGCGGCCTCGGCTGGTGCTGGCCTCGTCGTCGCCGCGTCGCCGTGAGCTGCTGGCCTCGGCCGGGCTGATCTTCGAGGTCCGCCCCGTCGACGTCGACGAGACGCCGACCCTCGGCGAGGGTCCGTCCCAGCTGGTGGCCCGCCTGGCCCGGGCCAAGGCCTCGGCCGGGGTCCGCCCGGCGCCGGAGCGCTCCCGGGACGAGGTCGGGAGCGGGTCCGGGTCCACGCCGGCCGAGGTGGTGTTGGCGGCCGACACCGTGGTCGCCGTCGACGGGGAGGTGTTCGGCAAGCCGACGTCGGCGTCCGAGGCCCGCACCATGCTGAGCCGCCTGTCGGGCCGATCCCACGACGTGTTCACCGGGGTGGCCATGGCCGGTGACGGCGACCGGGTCGAGGTGGTGGTCGAGCGGACCGAGGTCCGCTTCCGGACCCTCGACGCGGCCGAGATCGATTGCTACGTGGCCAGCGGCGAGCCCATGGACAAGGCCGGTGCGTACGGCATCCAGGGTCGGGCCGGGCTGTTCGTGGAGCGGGTCGACGGCTCGTACCACAATGTCGTCGGCCTGCCCCTCCACGCCCTGGAGCAGTTGTGCTGGGCCGTTGGGGTCCCGTTGATGACCTGGGTGGACTGTCGGCCATGAGCGAGCGGGCCCGGGGGCCGGACCGACGCGTTCTGGAGGAGATCCGCCAGGAGCCGGGGGGTTCCCGCCACATCCGGACCCTGCTCCAGCGCGGGGCCATTCTGGCCGTCGGGGTGGTCCTGCTCTACACCGTGCAGCAGCAACTCGTCGACGTGTTGTCGTCGGCCGATCGGTTGCGCGAGATCTCGCTCGGCTGGTTCGGGATCATGGTGCTGGCCGAGCTGATCAGCTTCGTGTGCATGTGGGGCCTGATCAAGATGATGCTGCCCCGGCTCGGTTGGTTCGTGGCCGCCACCAGTCAGTTGGTGTCCAACGCCGTCAGCCGGGTGGTGCCCGGCGGGGCCGCGGTGGGTGGAGCCACCCTGTACCGGATGTTGTCGGTGAGCGGGGTCCGGCCACCGGAGGCGGCCAGCGCCATGGCCGCCACCAGCATCCTGTCCAACGCCATCCTGTTCTCCATCCCCGCCGTGGCCGGGCTGTTGGCCCTGGCCGGAGCCCCGGTTCCCGAGCGGCTGGTACCGGCCGCCATCTCCGGCGGGGTGTTCTTCGCCGTGCTGATGGCGCTCGGTTCGGTCGCCATCCTGTTCTCCAAGCCGATGGAGGCCCTCGGCGAGGGCATCCGCAAGCTGGTGTCGGCCCTCGGCCGGCTCTTCGGCCGCGACTGGGCCTTCGAGCCGGAGCGGCTGACCGAGGAGCGGACCCGCCTGATCGAGGTGCTGGGCTCGCGTTGGCCCAAGGCTCTGGCCGCCGCCGCCGGCAACTGGGCCTTCGACTATCTGGCCCTGATCGCCGCCCTCTACGCCGTTGGCGCCGAGCCCCGCTGGTCGTTGGTGCTGCTGGCCTACGCCGCCGCCGCCGTTCTGGCCATGGTGCCCTTCACCCCGGGCGGGGTGGGTTTCGTCGAGGTCGGTCTGTACTCGACCCTCATCGTGACCGGGATCGGGGCCGGTGATGCCGCTTTGGCCACCATCGCCTACCGGGTGGTGTCGCTGTGGCTACCGGTGCTGATGGGCCCGCTGGCCTGGTTCGTGTTCCGGCGCCGCTTCCCGGCCGCGACCGGGCGGCGCAACGCGGGCGTCACGTCGGATCAGGCCAGCAGGTCGGGCCGGTAGCGGGCCACCGGCTCGTCGTCGGCCGACTCCTCGACCGGGGCCGGGATCCCGTCGTCGTCGCCGGCCAGGTGGCGTTTGCCGTCGTCGCACACCGTGGCCAGGGGACAGAACCGGCAGCCCCCACCGGGTGAGGTGGTGGCCTGGTCGGCCGACAGGTCTTTGAGGGCCACGATCCGGCCAACCCCGTCGACCAGGCGACGGGCGGCGGCGTCGAGCACGTCCTCGCTGACCTCCTCGATCTCCGGGGTTCCGGAATCGAGGTAGTAGCTGACCAGCAGTCGGGGCGGAATGCCGATCTTCATGGCTTCGAGCAGGGCGTAGAACCTGAGGTCCTCCCGGTGGGCCGGCCGGGGGCGGCCGGTCTTGAGGTCGATGACGACCTTGCCCGCCACGTTGCCGTCGGCCCGGCCGAGGCTGAGGTCGATGCGGCCCGACAGGGCAACGGTGTTGCGGCAGAGGTCGGCTCGGACCCGCGACTCGGCCACCGGCCGCCATCGGCGCCGCAGGGGTGGGAAGGTCTCGAGGAAGGCCGCCACCAGATCGTTGGCCGAGCCGGCCAGTTCGGCCCGCTCGGCCTCGTCGAGCGACTGGATGAACACGCCGACGGAGCGCTCCTGGTGTTGGAGGCGGGCCAGGGCGTGCTCGACCAGGTCGAGCGGTTGGGGTTCGCCCCGCCAGGTGACCAGCAGTTCGATGGCCTTGTGGGCGACCGAACCCCGGGCCAGGGGAACGCTCCAGGCGAACTCGACGTCGCGCTCGGCCACGAATCGGGCCTCGCAGCCGTGCACGGAGGTGAGGTCGTGCTTGGACACGAACAGGGTCTCACCCTCGACCTCGGCCAGCAGTGGGGCCAGCTCGACCTCCAGCTCGTGGCGCAGGTACTCGCCCAGGTCGTCCCGGAACCGGGGACGCTCCTCGAACGTGGCCCCGAGCTGATCCGTGATCTGCTGCTGGGCCGGGTTGAGCCTCGGTGGTTCATTCAGCTCGGACATCCACCGGCCAGTGTGGCCCAAACCACCCCGCCCACTGTCACATACCCCGCACATACTCCTACCAAGGCAGAAGGCACCGGCCTCGACCAGGCCCGGTGAAGCGGTACGAGCAGATCGGAGGCCGTGATGGCCGCAAGCTCAGGAGCACAGGGGTCGGAAGCGCATGAGGCCGGGCCGTTGGCCCAGGAACTCACGTCGTTGCGCTTCGCCGGCGTGGCCCGTCGGTTGGCCGAGGTGACGAGGGCCTCCGGGGGCCAGGTGCCGGCGTTCCGCAGCCCGCCGCGGGCTGCCGGTGTCCGGCGCTCGATCCGGCGGGATCGCAACGGGGCGGCCACGGTTGCCGTTGCCCTGCGGGGCCGTCCGGGGTTGGCCGTGGTAGCCGACATGATCGACGGGGTGATCGCCGCCGGTTCCCTCGCACCGGCCGAGGCCGGCGCCATGCGCGATGAGCTGTGGGAGGCGGCCGCCCACTGGCTGGAGGGCGAACTGGACGAGCAGGCCGAGCCGCCTCTGGTGCGCCAGGCCGCCTGACCGCGGGCCGCCGCCACCTGGCAGGGGTCCGGCCGCACCGGGCCACTCGGCCGGTGGGGCAACGTGGGTGATGGTGGCTGGCGACCGTGCAACCGGGGGTTGGGTGGCTAACGTGCGAGGCGGGTCCAGGAGGCGCCGCCCGGGCCCCGGAGCGAGGGAGTGAGTAGCCCGTGATCCAATCGCCGCCGACGCCGAGTCGGCTCCCGTTCAGAGCCCCGGACGTCCCGACGCTGATCATCGTGGGTGTGCTGATCGTGGTCGGCCTGGTGGCCATGGGGTTCGCCCGGCAGGCGATCGAGCCGCTGGACGGCCTGCTCACCCGCCGGGCCTGCGCCGCTATCGGGGATGAGGTGGCCCGCCCGGTGCGCGACGTCGAGGCGTCCAACCGCTTCGCCCTGACCAACCGGAGCCAGGGTTGGTGCGAGTTCGGCCCCGTCGACCCGGAGCGGGCGGCCGAGCTGGAGGACAAGCTGGCGCCGGGCCAGGAGCCCGACCTTTCGGAGGGAGCGGCCCGGCTGGCGTTGGCCGACGCCGAGATCGACGTGCAGGTACCGCTGCCCGAGCTCGTCCTCGACGGCCTCTACCGGGCCGGGAAGTGGATGGGCCTCCTGCTTCAGTTCGGCGCCGCCAGCATCGCCGTACGGATCGTGGCCGATCCACTGTTCGAGTACTTCGTCCGCAATCGCCGCTCGGCCCAACGGAGCTGAACGGGGCGTACCCCGTTTGCGGGTGCGGCCTAGGCTTGGAGCCAGGTCACCGGCCCGGGTGGCGGAATGGCAGACGCAGAGGGCTTAAACCCCTCGGACCGCAAGGTCGTGCGGGTTCGACTCCCGCCCCGGGCACAACCCTGACCAGGGAATATGTGATTCAGGGTGCTGATCGGCCTGCTAGCGAGGTGGCCATCGTGCACAGAATGTGCACAGACGCTACCGTCACGAGGCATGGCACGAGGGCGGATCTTCAAGAAGCCGAGCGGAAGCTACGCCTTCCGGGTCGATCTCGGCGCCGATGCGGCCACAGGGAAACGCCGCCAGCTCCAGCGCTCGGGCTTCCGCACCAAGAAGGACGCCGAAGCCGCCCTGCAGAAGGTGCTCCAGGACGTTGCCGATGGAACCGCCGGCAGCCGATCGTCGGAGGAACTCGGCCCCTTCCTCAACGACTGGGTGGAGTCGCAACGGCAGCACCTCAAGGAGACCACCTGGTCCAGCTACCGGGTAGCCGTGGACCGTATTGTTCGCAGCCTCGGCCGGAAGCGTCTTCAAGACCTGACCCCGCTCGAGATCGAGCGCTTCTACGGTGAACTCCTAACGACCGGGTCCAAGTCGGGAGGACCGCTTGGGCCGAAGACCGTTCGCAACACGCACGTCGTTCTCCGCAAAGCCCTGGCCGATGCAGAGCGGCTCGGACTCGTTGCCCGCAACGCCGCCAGTGCGGCGAAGCCACCGACCAGCACACCACCCGAGCAACAGACGTGGGATTCCGACCAGATCGTCCAGTTCTTCGAGCACCTGGCCGACGATCGGCTACTCGCCGCCTACGTGTTGGCCGCAACCACCGGCATGCGCCGAGGGGAGGTGCTCGGTCTCCGATGGGTTGACGTCGACCTGGACGCCAACCAGCTGGCCATCAGACAGACCCTCACCACCGTGAACTACCGGCCAGTGATCACCACCCCGAAGTCGAAGCGAAGCAGCCGAGTGATCTACCTCGATGCTCACACGACCGAGATGCTGCGCATGCATCGGCGCCGGCAGACCGAGGAACGGCAGGCTCTCCCGGGGACATGGGACGATACGCACGACCTCGTCGTCCGGGACGAGATCGGCCAACCTGTCAACCCCGACTGGTTCTCCAAGGAATTCCGACGGCACGTCACCGCCGCCGCCCTACCGCCGATCCGCTTCCACGACCTGCGGCATAGCTACGCCACTCTCGCCCTTAAGGCCGGCGTCCATCCCAAGATCGTGTCGGAACGGCTGGGCCACGCAACCGTCGGGATCACTCTCGACCTCTACTCGCACGTCACGCCAGCCATAGCCAGAGATGCCGCTGACGTCGTCGCCAGCCGACTGTTCGAGCGAGGCCCCGACAACTCCGGTGCGTAGCCCACGCGTGTCTCGGCCGAACGTTTAATCGCACGCAAGTAGTGCCGGTGAGTTGCGGCGCCTCGGGGCCCGAACTGAACATTATCGAGCGGGCCCACTTGCTGGCCGGGTCGGTGGGTGGCCGTCGTCTCGCCCGATCGGGATTGATGCCGGTTCTGTGTGGTTCAGGGTGTAGGCCTCGGCGCAGGACTGGCCTTGGTTCAAGACTTGCTCCAAACCTGACATCGAACGTCGCGACGTTGGTCTGGGTAGTCCTTCTAGGTTCGTGTCGGTCCGAATCTGGCCCTCGGTAGCCTGCTGCCCATGCTGATTGCCCCGGTCCTCGCTCGCCACTTGGAGGAGACGCGAGATCTGGGGCGTCGATGGTGTCGCGGTAGCCGTCGAACCGGCTGCGGTCCGTCAGTGCTACGTCTCCTGTGCTTCGGGCTCGTAGCCATCTTGGCCGGCGTCATGGCCTTTCCCAGCCCGGCAGCGGCACATGAGTTCGGCCCCTTCGCCGTCGACCGGTACGTGGGCGTGCTCGTGTCGCCCGACGGTATCACCGTCGACTACGTCGTCGATCTGGCCGAGCAACCGACGCTTCGGACGGGTGATGAGGCCAAGGCCGACCCCGCTGCCTGGTGCGCCGGGCGGCTCAACGAGTTCGTGATCACCATCGACGGGGCGAAACTAACGCTCGAGCCGGGGGAGGCGTTGCTTACCGTGCGGTCGGGCGACGGCGGGCTGGAGACGATGCGAGTCGAGTGCGGGTGGACTGCTGAGTTCGAGCAGACCGAGACGTCCAGGCAGATGATGGTCGTCGACGGCAACGACGGGAGCATCGGGTGGCGAGAGATCGTGGTCGTCGGTGATCGGGTGGCCATCACCGGCGACGTGAGCGCCGACTCGTTGACGTCTCGATTGACCGACCTTCCGGACGACGAGCACGAGAACCCTGCGACGAGGGAGGTCACCTTCGACTTCGTCGCTTCCAGCGAGGTCGGCCCGGGCGAGCTGGACAACACCCAGCCGCGTGCGGAGGGCGACGGCGATCTGCTCGGCGACTTGATCTCCGAGGCCGAGTCCGGGTGGGGCATGCTCGCCGCCCTCGGCATCGCCGCCTTCCTCGGGGCGTTGCACTCGCTAGCCCCCGGGCACGGCAAGACCGTGATCGGTGCCTATCTGATCGGGACACGGGGAACGAAGATCCAGGCGCTGATCCTGGCCATCGCCGTCGCCCTGTCACACACGCTCGGTGTGCTCATCCTCGGAATCATCACCTACATCGCCGGCGCGACGTTCGCACCGGAGAACGTCTACCCCTGGCTGCAGGCGCTTTCGGCCATCATCGTGTTCGGCATCGGCATCTGGCTGGTCTGGATGGCGTGGAAGGAGTTCCAGGAGCGCCGGGTCGCCCTGGCCGGCTCGGGTCATTCGCACGCCCACGCCAACGGCCACTCCCACGATCACGGCCATTCCCATGGGCACGACCACGACCACGACCACGCCGATAGCCATGGCCACGCCAACGGCCACGATCATGACCACTCGCACGATCACGATCACGATCACAGCGAGGATCACCTGCGGGTCAACGCCAAGGACGAGGCCAGTGTGACCACGACCGCAGCGCTGGCCACGTCGGGCGCCGTCACCGTTGGCGCATCGAGTGTCGCCACCCACGACCATGGGCATTCGCACGATCACGATCACTCCCATGGTCACGATCATGGGCATTCGCACGACCACGACCACGGGCATTCACACGACCACGATCACGACCACTCCCATGGCGCCGGCTGGCACCGGCACGGGATCTTCCCGCACACGCACAAATACGACCTCAACGAGATGGACCTGGAGGGCAAGGTCAGCTGGAAAACGCTCGCCCTGCTCGGCCTCACCGGCGGCCTGGTCCCCTCGACCTCAGCCATCATCGTGCTGCTGGGCGCTATCCAACTGAACCGGGTGGCCTTCGGTGGTCTGCTGATCCTGGCCTTCGGCCTCGGGATGTCGATCGCGCTGGTGAGCGTCGGTCTCGGCATGGTTGCGCTGCGCGACCGCGTGTTCGGAACGATGGACGGGAACGACGCGATTCGGGCGGCCCGGGTGGCGATCGTGCCACTGGCCGCTCTGGCCGTGCTGGCGGTCGGGACCTTCCTGGTGGTCAGGGCCGTCGTCACCCTGGCCTGAACCGCAACTCAGCCGGTGGCCGTCGGCGAGGGCTCGCGCTGCAGCGTCCACCCGGCGGCCCGTTCCCGAATGGCCCAGAAACCTGCGTAGGCGCCACCGCTGGCGATGAGTTCGTCGTGGGTGCCGGACTCGACGATCCGGCCGTCGTCCACGAACACGATGCGGTCGGCGTGACGGATCGTCTCGAGCCGATGGGCCACCACGACGACGGTCCGCTCGGCGGTGAGGTTGGCCAGCGCCTCCCGGAGGAGCCGTTCGCTGGTCGGGTCGAGGGCCGAGGTCGCCTCGTCGAGCAGCACGATCGGGGCCGGTTTGGCGATGGCCCGGGCGATGGCGATCCGTTGCCGCTCGCCCCCGGAGAGTCCGCTGCCGTCCTCGCCGAGCTCGGTCTCGTAGCCACCTGGGAGGGCGAGGATCCGGTCGTGGATCCTGGCGGCCCTGGCGGCCTGCTCGACCGCAGTGCGATCGATGGACGGGTCGCCGGCGGCGATGGCCTCGCCGATGGGGCCCTGGAGGACACCAACCTCCTGCATCACCGCGGTGACCAACGTGGCCGAGTCGGCCCGGAGCATGGCGTCCACCGGAACACCGTCGACGGTGACCGAGCCCGACTCGACGGGGATCAGGCCGGCGATGGCTCGCAGCACCGTCGACTTGCCGGCGCCGGACGGCCCGACGATGGCGGTGACGGACCGGGCCGGTGCGGACAGGCCGACCCCGTGCAGGACCGGGACACCGGGTTCGTAGCCGGCCACCACGTCACGGAGCTCGACCTCGACCCCCACTCCGGTCGGGGGCACGGCAGGGCTGTCCGGCTCTTCGATCACGGGGGTGGCCAGCCAGGCCTCGATGCGCGAGAGCGAGGCCGCCAGCTCGGGGAGGTGGAGCGCCCTGGCTCCCATGTCGAGCTGGGGTCGGAAGAGCGTGGTGGTGAGGATCAGGGCCGCGATCAGGTCGCCCGACTCCGTGCTGCCCCTGGCCACCAGGAGTCCGACACCGGCCAGTACGGCGGCGTAGCCGGCATCGACCAGGGCCTGGAAGGCCGAATAGGCCGGGGTCAGCCGCTCGACGCTGGCCACATCGGCATCCCGGATGCCGTGCAGGGCTTCCCGGAAGCGGGCCTGGCGAGCTCCGGCCAGGTCGTGGGCCCGAATCACGTCGATGCCCCGGACGTACTCGAGCATGCGCTCCGACGCATCCCCCTGCAGGCGCCGCCGATCGTCGTACACCTGCTCGACCCGACGCAGCCCGAACCGGAGCACCGGCACGGCGATGACGACGGCGGCCACCGCGGGGAGGGCGAGGGCCGGCTCGAACCAGGCGATGGCGGCCAAGGTGGCAACCGGCAGGACGATCCCGTTGACCAGGGTCGGCATCTCCCAGGACAGGAAGCCGGCGATCTTGCCGCCGTCGAAGGCCAGCACCGTCAGCGCTTCGCCCGACCCACGGCCGGTCCAGGTCGTCGGTGAGGCCCGGCGGGTGTGCTCGAGGATCTCGTGTCGGATCCGTCCCGAGATGTGGTATGCCAGCACCCACAGATCGCCGTTGGCGATGCGGGCCAGGACGTAGCGCACCAACAGCGACAGCCCGCAGATGACGGCGGCCCATGCGGCATCGGTGCCGGTCAGCCCTTCGTCGAGCCGAGCGACCAGCACCGCAGCGGCGAGGGCGGGCACGAGCCGCAGCAGCGACGCCAGGCCGCCGAGCACATAGCCCCGCACGAGCCGGGTCCGTTCTGGCCGGCAGAGGCGCCACAGCCGGCCCAGGGCGGTGATCACGAGCCACCTCCAACGCCGTCGCCCAGATGGAGGGCCTCAGCGATCAACATGTCGCTCCACATCGTGTCGTAGGTCCCGCCGGCGGCGACCAGGTCGGTGTGACGGCCGGTCTCGACCACCCGCCCGTCATCGACCACGACGATCTGGTCGGCCGAGGCGATCGTGCGGAGCCGGTGGGCGATCACGATGAGGGTGCGCCCGGCCACCAGCTCGGAGATGGCCGCCTGGATGGCCGCCTCGCCGTCGGGGTCCGCCATCGCCGTCGCCTCGTCGAGCACGACGATGGGGGCATCGCGCAACATCGCTCGGGCGATGGTCAACCGCTGACGCTCACCACCGGACAGATCGACCCCCCCGGCGCCGATTTTGGTGTCGTACCCGTTGGGGAGCGCCACGATCGTGTCGTGGATCCTGGCTGCCCGAC
Source organism: Acidimicrobiales bacterium (assembly GCA_965263455.1). GTDB lineage: Bacteria > Actinomycetota > Acidimicrobiia > Acidimicrobiales > SZUA-35 > CADEDH01. Next base: position 904,661 of record CBDHHN010000004.1, on the reverse strand, counting down.
AGGCGGCCACCAGCTCGGCGTCGGTGGCATCGGCCCGACCGACCCGCAGGTTCTCGGCCACCGTGTCGCTGAACAGGAACGGGTCCTGGAACACCAGCGCCAACTGGGCGAACAGGTCCGAGGAGTGGAGATCACGCACGTCGACTCCACCGATCCGGATCGAGCCGTCGTCGACCTCCCAGAAGCGGGCCAACAGCCGGGCCAGCGTCGACTTGCCGGCACCGGACGGCCCGACGAGGGCCGTCACCTCACCGACCTCGGCCCGGAACGTGACATCGCTGACCGTCGGTGTCGGCGGCTCATGGGCGAAGGTGACGCCGTCGAACTCGACGGGCCCGATCCTGGGCGACTGCGGCGTCCTGGGCTCGGGCAGTGCCGTCTCCTGCAGCATGGCGTCGACCGTGGCGCCGGCATAGCTGATCCACGACAGGCGGAACCCGAGCCGGTAGGCCCGCTCCAGCGGTTGGAGGATGCCGGCGCCCAGGAGCAGGACCAGCACCAGCGAGGGTGCGTCGGTCGAGCCGCGGGCCAGCAGCCAGACACCGATGGGGAGGGCGACAACGAAGTCGGCGGTGATCAGGACCCGGAAGCCGGTGCCGGTCCCGGCGTAGCGGCGGGACCAGGCCTCATCGGCGGCCACCGCTTCATCGATGGCCTCCTCGATCGGACCGGTGACGGCGCCGAACCGGTCGAAGAGCCGGACCACCGGCGGGTGCCGGAGCACCTCGGCCGCCCGCCCGTGCAGGTCGTCGGCCGCAGCGGTGATGCGACGGACATGGATCGAGCTGTCGTACATGCCGAGCCACTGCACGAAGAACGCCACCGGGGCAAGGCCGAGTGCGGCCAGGGCCAAGGCCCAATCGACGGCAAGCAGCCAGATCGCTGCCGCCACCCAGAACACCAGGGCCGAGGCCAACTCGGGAATGGCGTGGGCCAGCAGCACCTCGAGGCGCTGGACGTCCTCGGTCAGCGCCCGCTGGACCTTGCCCGAGCGTCGGCGGGAGAACCAACCGAGTGGGAGCTGGGCCAGCGTCCTGGCGATCTCCAGCCGCAGCTCGGCCATCACGTCGAAGGCGGCGAGGTGGGAGATCTTCAGGGCCCAGCTCCACATGGCGAACCGGACCGCGCTGGCCACGGTCACGATCACGGCCAGCACCAGGAGCCGTCCCTCGTCGGCCGTGCCGTCCAGCAGGTCCCGGATGGCCAGGAAGAAGGCGATGAATGGAACCAACTCGAGCACGGTGGACACGATGGCCAGGCCGGTGGAGACCACCATCGGTCGCAGCGCCGGCCGACAAAGGCGGGCCAGGATCCGGAGGCCGGCGGTGAAGTCGGGCCGGTCGGGAAGGTCAGACATTGGTGTCCTCGCAGGTGTCGGTCAGGAGGTGGTGTCGGTCAGTGGGTCGGCGGCCAGGGCGAGCAGGGCCGCGGTGGCCTCGTGGCGTGGGTCGGCGATGAGTTGGTCGGTCGGCGCCGTCTCGACGATTCGTCCCTCGTCGAGCACGACGATCCGGTCGCAGGTTCCGGCGGCCTCGGCCAGGTCGTGGGTGATCAGCACGATGGCTGACTCCAGCTCATCCCTGGCATCGAGGAGGGCGCCGGCAATGCCGGCCCGGATCGACGCGTCGAGCATCGACATCGGCTCGTCGAGCACCAGCACGGCCGGCTCGACCACGATGCCCCTGGCCAGGGCGACCCGTTGGCGCTGGCCGCCCGAGAGTTGATCGGGGTGGCGGCGGAGCAGGTCGTCGGTCGGGTCCAGACCGGCGAGCTCGAGGCTTCGCCTGACCCGATCGCGGCGACCGGACGGCGGCGAACCGGCGACGACCAGCGGCTCCTCGACGATGGAGCCGATCCGCATCCCGGGGTGGAGCGAGGCGAACGGATCCTGATGGACGAGGGCCAGGCGATGCCGGATGCGGCGGAGCGACGATCGACGGGCGCCGACGAGCTCATCCCCCTCGATGCGGATCGAGCCAGCGTCGGGTTCGACCAGCCCGAACAGGGTCCTGGCGAGGGTCGACTTGCCCGAACCGCTCGGGCCGACGAGGCCGACGATCTCGCCGCCCAGCAGGTCGAGGTCGATGTCACACAGGGCCGGGGTCTCGATCGACCGGAACCATCGTCGGGACCGGTAGGTCTTCGTGATCCCCCGCATCGACACGATCGTGCGGCGGTCATGACCGCCGTCACCCCCTGCTTCATCGACGCCGGTTGGCCGCCGCCGGGCGACGGTCGGGAAGGACGTCTGGATCCCCGCCGCCGAGCCGGTGGCGTGTTCGGGGTCATGGAGATGGCAGCGCACCTGGCGGCCGCCGATGTCGACCGTCACCGGGGTGGTGCCACACGCGTCCTGGCAATGGGGACAGCGGTCGGCGAAGCCGCAACCGGCGGGGGCGTCGACCAGGTCTGGCGCGCTCCCGGGGATGGCCGACCAGCCCCGGCCGTGCAGGCTGGGGGCGGCGGCCAGCAGACCGGCCGAATACGGGTGCAGGGGCTCGTGGAGGAGCTCCGCCGTGGTTCCCGACTCAACGGCCTCCCCGGCGTAGGTCACGATCAACCGATCGCAGACTGCGGCCACCGACCGGAGGTCATGGGAGACGAGCAGCAACCCGAAGCCATCATCGACCTGGCGCTTGAGCAGCAGTCGCAGGAAGCGGTCGGCGGTGACCGCATCGAGACCGACCGTCGGCTCATCAGCGATGACCAGTTGGGGCGCCGCAGCCAAGGACGCGGCGAAGGCGACCCGCTGCCGCATCCCACCCGACAGCTCATGGGGAAAGGCTTGCCGAGCCCGTTCGTCCAGACCGACACCGTCGAGCAGCTCGTCGGCCCTGGCCAGGGCCGCCTTGGATGAGGCATCGGTGTGGAGCCGAACGACCTCCGCCACCTGGTCGGCGGCCCGATGGGCCGGGTGGAGACCGGCCATCGCCCCCTGGGGTACCGCGGCGATGCGTGAGCCCCGGAGCGTGGCCAACCTCGATCGGTCGGTGGCGTCGATCGTGTCCTCGCCGACCCGGATCCGGCCCCGGACCCGAGCGTCGCCTGGCAACAGCCCGAGGATGGCCGAAACCACCGACGATTTCCCACAACCCGACTCGCCGACCAGACCGACCCGATCACCGGCAGCCACCTCGAGGTCGATGCCTCGGACCGCCTGCAACAGGCCCCCAGGGGTCTCGTAGCCGATGTGCAGGTCCTGGACCTCGACGTCGGTGGTCATGCGACCGCCCTCGACCGGCGAGGATCGAGTCGCTCCTCGGCCGCCACCCCGACCAGACCCATCGACACGATGAGCAGGGCGATGGCCAGCCCAGGCGGGACCACCCACCAGAGCCAGGCGTCGGTGAGCACCGCGCTGCGGACGTTGGCCCAGTAGAGCATCGTGCCCCACGAGGCCCGCGACGGGTCGCCGAGCCCGAGGAAGGCCAGAGCGGCCTCCAACAGGATCGCTCCCATGGCGGCCCGCAGGAACAGGGGGATGAGGAGCGGAGCGGCCCCGATCGACAGGTGGCGCCAGAGCATCCGCCACCGGGTGGCCCCCATCCCCTCGGCTACCTCGACATGGCCGCGACTTCGGGCCTCCAGCACCGCCGATCGGATCAAGCGGGCCGGCCTGGCCCAAGTGAGGGCGGCGATCAGGAGGATCTGGGACAGCAGTCCCCCATCGGAAAACGTCGAGGCGACGATCAGGAGGGGGAGGAAGGGCAAGGCCAGCACGACGTCGACCGCCCGCATCGACAGCCCATCGACCCAGCCACCGCGGAGGCCGGCAGCCGATCCGGCCAGAGCGCCGACACCGATGGCCACCGCGGCCGTGCCGAGCCCGACGACCAGGGAGCTGCGGGTGCCGAGGATGAGCAGGGAGAGCAGATCCTTGCCGACGTCGTCGGTCCCCAATCGGAAGGCCGTAGACGGGCGCTCGAACGGGGCTCCCGGTCGTTCCGTGGCGCCGTAGGGAGCCAGCAACGGGCCGACGATGGCGACGAGCACGAAGGTCCCGAGCAGGACCGCCCCGATCGTCGCCGACCATCCCCCGAGCGGGACGCCTCGCCGGACGCCGAGCGACCGGCCCCGGCCGGCGGGCGCCTCATCGGCTTCGACCGGCGACGGGTCGTCCGTGACCGTCATGACGCGTTGGCTCCCCGGACCCGGGGATCGATCAGCGGGTAGGTCAGATCGGCGATCAGGTTGGCACCGATCACGGTGAGGGTCAGGAGGAGGAACGCTCCCTGCAGGAGGGGGTAGTCGCGGGCCTGGACGGCCTCGAACACCGTGCGGCCGAGGCCGGGATAGGCGAAGACGGTCTCGACCACCACCGAACCGCTGATCAGCCAGCCGACCTCGAGCAGGACCAGGGTGTGGATCGGTAGCGCCGCAGCCCGGAGGGCGTGCGTCCGGAGGCGACGCTCCGGCAGGCCACGGACCCTGGCGTGGGCCAGATGGGTGCTCCCCATCACGCTGAGGAGGGACGAACGGGTCACCAGGTAGGTCTGACCGAGCCCGGTGACGACGAGGGTGGCAGCCGGGAGGGCCAGATGGTGGGCGATGTCGAGGACCCCGCCACCGCCGACGATCGACGTCGCCCCGAAGGTGGGGAACCAGCCGAGTCCGACCCCGAAGCCGAGGATCAACAGCATCCCGAACCAGAACGGCGGGAGCGCATCGAGAGCCAGGCTGGTGACCAGGCCACCGCGATCAACACCGCGGCGCCGAGACGTGGTGAACCAGGTACCGAGGACGACGCCGAGCACGGTAGTCAGCACCAGCGAGGTGCCGACGAGCAGCATCGTCCAGCCAATGGCATCGGCGATGTGCTCGGTCACGGGTCGACCGTCGCCGAGGGAGTTACCCAGATCGCCTCGGAAGAGGCCGATCACATAGTCGCGGAGTTGCACCAGGAGCGGATCGTTCAACCCGTACCGGTCCAGCAGCTCCTCCCGCTGGGCTCGGGTGAGCTGGCCGGCGTCGCCGCCGCGGGCGATGGCCCGCAGCGGCGATCCTGGCATCAACCGGGGGATGACGAAGTTCAGTCCAACCGCGATCACCAGCACGGTGAACGTCACCCCCAACCGGCGGAGCGTGGCCCGCACGGGCCGCTCAGCCGATCACGAGCGAGATCTTCCCGAGGGGTCCCTGGCCGGCCTGGTAGACCCAGCCGTCGTAGGCCTCGGGCCGGAAGGCGTACACGCCATCGGCGTAGTACAGCAGCACGAAGGGTCGGAGATCGGCGATCCGGGCCTGGAGGGCGCCGATGGCCGCTCCTCGACTCTCGGCGTCCGAGGCTGCGTTCATCTCGTCGACCAGACCGTCGGTGTCGGCATCGGCCAACCCGACGACGTTGAAACCGCCGATGGACGGGTCCGAGTGGACCAACGAACCGAACCGGCCGGCATCGAGCTGCACCGGCGGGCTCCAGCCCCACATCGCGAGCTGGTAGTCCCGCCCGTTGGAGACGTCGAAGCCCGGCCACACCTGCTCGTCCACGGTCTCGGCGTCGAGCGGGGCCACGGTGATCCCGATCCCGACCTCGGCGAGCTGCTCGGCGATGAGCTCGGCAGTCCGGATGCGGGTCGGGTTGTCGGCGTAGACGAGGAGCTCGAAGTCGAGCGGCTCACCGTCGAGCATCCGGATGCCGTCGTCGCCGAGGGTGGCGCCGAGCTCGTCGAGGGCGGCGGCAGCAGCGTCCGGGTCGAAGCTGTGGGCCGGCGGATCGACCGTGATCGGACCCTCGGGATGCAGGAAACCGGGATTGGGCACGGTGCCGGTGCCGAGGAGCACCGTGTCGATCAGCGCCTGGGGGTCGATCGCATCGGCGATGGCGGCCCGCAGCTCGGGTCGATCGAGGGGTGGGAGGCCGGCGTTGATGTTCATCATGGTCGAGCCGAAGCCGGGACCGCTGATGACGTCGACGCCCTCGTCGGCCTCGAACTCGGACACCAGCTGGGGCTCGACGATCGGCGCCACCATGTCGACCTCGCCAGCCCGCAGCGAGGCGAAGGCCGTCGCCGGCTCCGGGATGATGGCCAGGTTGACCGTGGCCGCTGCCGGGGTGCCGAGCGCATAGTCCGGATTGGCGTCGAGCCGGTACGACTGGTCCGGGGTGTACTCGCCGAACACGTACGGGCCGGTCCCGATGTTCTGCTCCTCACCGGAGTTCTGGGGATCGCTCACCGATGACCAGACGTGCTCGGCCAGGATTGGCATGTCGGCCAACGGTCGGACCGGGAAGTCGGGGCTGGCCTCGTTCAGGGTGATGACGACCTCGGTGTCGGAGGTGGCTTCGACGCCGGCAACGGCAGCGACACCTGGGGTCCACCGCGAGTGGGTGTTGTCGACCACGTACTCGAAGGTGAAGACCACGTCGTCGGCGTTGAACTCCTCGCCATCGTGCCAGGTCACGTCGTCCCGCAGCTCCATCGTGTAGGCGAGGCCGTCGTCGCTGACCTCCCAGGCCGAGGCCAGGGCGGGTTGGGGCACGTTCGCCTCGTCGAGCTCGAGCAGCGAGTCGTGCATGAGCATCAGCACGTTGTAACCCGGGTAGCCGGTCACGTAGGTGTAGGGGTTCAGGCTGGTCTCATCTCCGCCGATGGCGATGACGAGATCGTCGGCCGGGCCGGCCGAGTCGCTGTCGTCACCCCCACATCCGGCGGCGATGAGCGCAGCAATGAAGAGTCCGGTCAGTAGTCGCAGTACCCGCATGTCGACAACCTACTCGCTGCTGCGAAGACTTCGCATCAAGTGACGCGTCTCTTACATCGGTTTCTTTGGCGACGACAGCGCCGAGCGTCCGGGGATCAACCTATGAGTGCGCTGCACCGGCGGTGTACGGTGCATACAGACCCATGAGCATCTCCTCGCCGCCCGATCCGGACGCCATCGCCAAGGACGCCATCGCCGCCCTTCGACGTGCGGGCCTTCGCGTCACCGTGCCAAGGCGGCAGGTCATCGACGTCCTAGCCAGGACCAACGAACATCTCACCGTCGAGGACCTGCACGAGCGGATCACGGAACGCACCGACGGCATCCATCTGGCCACCATCTACCGGACGGTCGAGACGCTGGTGCAGTCCGGGCTGATCGATCACATCCACCTCCCCCACGGAGCGACCACCTATCACCTGGTCGTGGACGGCGACGCCTCCCACTGCCATGCCATGTGCACCGGCTGCGACCGGGTCATCGACCTGCCTGCGGATGTGCTCGACCAGGTGGCTGCCGATGTGCTGCGCCGACACGGTTTCGAACTCAACTCGCGCCACGCCGCCCTGACCGGACGTTGCGTGGATTGCCAGGCCGGTTGACCTAGACCGCAGCCCGGGGATCGAAGCCGAACGGGAGGGCCAGACGGTGCTGCTCCATGAGGTCCCGGTCGGCCAGCAGGTCCGCCGTCTTGCCGTCGGCCACCACCGCGCCGTCGCTGAAGACCAGCGACCGGGGACAGAGCTCGAGCGCGAACGGCAGGTCATGGAAGCGGCGATCGATGCGGTCTCGAACTCCCGACGTATCGACGACGAGGTAGCCCAGGGTTTGGCCAGCCTCTATCTCTGTGCTGCGGAGAAAGAAGCGCACCGACTCGGCCTCCATGACCTCACCATTTCCGACGAACCGGAGATCGCCGAACGAGCGCGGCAGGCTGCACGGGTGCTCTCTGCCACGCACCGACTGCCACAGGCGGCGAGAGCACTTCAGATCGCGGCGCAGTGCGAACTCGTGATTGCCGGCCGAGGGGACGACCCGTCAGCGAAGTCCGCCAGTCGCATGAGGGCTATGAACGATCTGACCGAAGCAATCGCCATCCTCGACGAGAGCGGAGACCTCGACCGCAAGACCTCCGAACGCCTCATCGTCAATCTCCACGATTCGGTCGCCGGCGCAGTCCCACGATGGCGATTCTGACCCAGCCACTCCAGAGGAACGGAAGCGATCAGTGACCACCACAACGACATCCCTCTTGCTCCTCTCGAACTCGAGGAACTACGGCGAAGAGTTCCTCGAGCACGCCATCGATCCGATCGACAGCCTCACGGCCGGGGACGACATCGTGTTCGTGCCCTTCGCCCTGGCCGACCACGACGGCTACGGAAAGCTCGTCTCCGAATCGCTCGCCCAGCTCCCCGGCAACGTTCAGGTCGCAACTCCCGACGAGGACGGTGCTCGGCTCATCTCGCAGGCTTCCGTCCTCTTCGTCGGCGGCGGCAATACCTTTCGTCTGCTCAAGACGATGCAGCGCATGGCCGTCCTCGACGGCATCGCTGGGCGCCACGCTGCCGGCTCCCTCCGCTACATCGGGTCGTCGGCTGGAACGAACCTTGCCTGTCCAACGATCAGAACCACGAACGACATGCCCATCGTCTCTCCTGACGGGTTCAAGGCTCTCGGGCTCGTGCCGTTCCAGATCAACGCACACTTCCAAGACGATGACGCCTTCGAAGGCCACATGGGCGAGACCCGGCGAACCCGGCTCACAGAGTTCCTCGAAGAGAACGACGTTCCTGTCCTCGCCCTGCGCGAGGGGGCATGGCTTGAGCGCACCTCCAACGGCGAGATGCGCATCGGAGGTGCAAACGGCGCGATCCTCTTTCGGCGAAGCAGCGAGGGTGTTCACGAAGAGCATCTGAAGGGCGGAGACGACCTGACGGAACTGGCAGCGTCGGCGGCCGTGTACGACTCCTCCCGGAACCAGTAGGCATTCAACTGCGGCGAGATTTATCCGCACGCAAGTAGTGCCGATCCCGGGTGGTCCCGTGTTCGGATTCTTTGTTCTGGTTTTGACGGCCGGGTGATGTGCTCATCTCGGGGGGTCGTTGCGCCGACCGTTGGCGAGAGGCTCTTTCGGGTTTGGGAGTTGTGATGGCTTGGTCTCGTATGAATGTGCGGTTCATGTTCGTGGTTGCCGCGGTGCTGATTGCTGCGTGTCTTGGGGTGGCGGGGTCGGTGGTGTGGGCCTCGACCAACCGGGTGCTTGATGCCCATCACGAGACCGAGTCGTTGACCCGTGATGCTGCTGCGGCGCGTGAGATCCTGTCATCGCTTGTTGTGCAGCGGGCTCTTCAGGCGGAGTACGCCGTGACGGTCGACCCGGCGTTGATGGTGACGTTCGAGGAAACAGCTGAGACGGCGTTCGGGCGGTTGGACGAAATCGCCGAGCGTCGGGCTGATGACCCTGACGTGACCAGGGTTGCCGAGGAGGTTCGTCAGCTCGACGTTCTTCACGATGCGATCATCTTCGATGAGATGGTGCCCGCATTCGAACGGGGTGATACCGAGGCGGGCAACCAGTCGCTGATCGAGGCGCAGGTTGCCCTTGAAGGGCTCCTGGTCTTCGCTCAGGAGCTGGTTGACATCTTCGACGCTCGGGCGGCCGAATCGGCCGAGCGGGTGGGGACCGAGACGGCCACGGTGAGAGCGACCACCGGCATCGCCGGGCTTGTGATCGTGGCGTTCGTCCTTGTGGGACTGGTGGGCTTGTTCGTCGCTCTGCGGACGCGGTTCCAGAGGACGTTGAATGCGCTGCACTCAGTGCAGGAACAGGCGGCGGCCGCTGACGGGGTGGTTCGCGATCATGTGCACGGAACATCGATCGAGGTGGACCGCATCGCGTTGGCCTGTGATGACGCAACGTCGGAGATGAACGAGATCTCACAGTCGATCGAGGATCTGACAGCGTCGATCGAGCAGATCAGTGCGAACTCGTCGCAGGCGGCGTCGGAGGCGAACCAGGCGGTGCTGACGGCCGAGGAGACGACGCAGACGGTGAGCGAGCTTGGGGCGTCGAGTGTCCAGATCGGCCAAGTGGTCGAAGTGATTACCTCGATCGCGAAGCAGACCAACCTGCTTGCGCTGAACGCGACCATCGAGGCCGCTCGAGCTGGTGAGTCGGGGAAGGGCTTTGCGGTTGTGGCCAACGAGGTCAAGGAGCTGGCCAAGCAGACTGCGGCATCGACCGAGCAGATCACCGAGATCGTGCAGGGCATTCAGCAGGGCACGACCGAGTCGGCGACGGCGATCGAGACAATCCAGGAGATCGTGAACCAGATCGCCACCAACCAGTCGACTGCGGCGGCCAACGTTCAACATCAAGCTGATCTGACGTCTCGGATGAACGTCAAGGTGGGCACGGTCAACGACAACATCAGCTCGCTGTCGGACCGCTCGGTAGCGCTCAAGACCAACTCCACCGAGCTCGCCTCATTGGTGGCGGAGTCGGCCGCACGAGGTGAGGAACTGACCGCGGTGTCCAACGACCTCGAAAACATGATCGGCGCTAGATCCACCACCAGCACACAGGCGCCAGCAACAGACCAGGCAGTCCACGCCTGACCCGAAACGGGAACGCGTACCGGCAAAGGATGTACCCGGCAACCGGCGTGATCGAGTGGTCTGAGCGATCGGAAACGAGACCGCTCACCGTGACCTCCGACGCCTCGCCCCGATCAACCACCAAAGGGTGACGGTCAGTGGCGAGGACGACCAGGGGCCCGTCGTTGCCGAGCGCGGTGTAAGTGCCGGACTGCGTGCAAACGCTGGACGACGCGAATCAAGGGTGGAACTCTGGCTTCATGGCTGAACATCGAGACTCCCTCCGGGCCAGAGGGGTGCTCCAGAAGGCAACCGACTTGATTGTTCTTGGCGGGTACGCGGACTACGACCCTGGTCAGCGGCGGGACAACAAGATCATCGGTCGGTCTCGATCCCTGGATGTATTGGAGTCGGCGGTGGCGGCAGTGGCGTTCACTGACGGCGAGCGGATGGATTGGATGACGCCCGGCTCGCCGATCTTGGTTTTCCTCGACGGACGGGAGGTTCTCGCGAACGTTCGATGCCTCCTCCCGAGCTTCCTCCGGTGCGAAGCGCTCTGGGAGGGCGACGTTCCGGTCCTGGACGAGTCAGCGGTCCCGGAGCTGCTCCGCTTGATCGCCGTCGATCCAGTCGCAGAGCGCGTCGCCGACGGTCAGTCACTACCCGAAGTTGCTCGCTTTGTTCGCCAGAGCTTCGCTTCGTCGCCTGGATCGACCTATCGGGTGCCTCGAGATGCTGGCATCCCGTATGTCGCTGCGAAGGAAGCCGTCGATCAGACACTCAGCGAGGCGGAGGCCCGTACAACCGAGGCTCTGCGCGCCGAAGCAATCGCAGCGGCTGACAACCTGAACTATGAGTGACCCGGCGACAGCGCCAGCTGACAAACCGGTGTTGAGCAGCGCCTCGGGCGATCGGAGACGAGACCACCGAGAGCGGCCGACGGTGCTCCGGCTCAAGCGTGGCGGGATCGCCACACCGAGTGGCGCAGGCGCCTGGAGCGCCGGTGATGCCGAGCGGGCCGGGAGTGCCGTTGCCGGACGGCCGTCGGTCCGGCCCTAGACCCAGTGTCCTTCGTTCGTCGGAGGCTCGACGGAGCGGACCCATCTATCGACTTCGAGGAACCTCGCAGAGGCGAACCGTGGCCACTCACGTTCGGCTTCGGTCGCAGCCCGAAAGTCATCACTGATGGGGACCTGTTTGAGGTCCGGAACCACTGGGCTGAGAAGACGGCCCAGTGCTGCGGCCATCTGTTTGACGTTGACGTCCGTGTCGGCATCGAAAGCCAGGAACGATAGGTAGAAGAAGACGCTCTCAATGCGAGTGGTTTCCCTTCTCCGCTCTAGCGCTAGCGCGTAGAACATTCCCAAGACGGCAATGAGGATCAGCCAGCGGGCGCGCTGAGGCAGTTCCGTGGGCCAGCGCTCATAGGCGAAGTAGGGAAAGTTGTAGTACGGGCCCTGATCTAGCTGCCAGAGGCTTGCGGCTTGATTTGCGAAGATCTCAATTGTCTCCACGACCTGTTCATCCGTTGCTTCGCTACTCGAGACGATGGCTTCCACGATCTTGACCGCTGCCCCGGACCCAATCCCGTCCTCAGCAGCCCACCGCTGTCCCAGGAGACTTACGGCCAAGTCGACTTCGCCTAGACCGACCAGTGCCGTGATAGCTCCTGCCTGCTGTGACGCAGACGTACTTCGACCGTCAGGTGTGGACAGCAGGCCCAGTGCAGCGACCGTCGTCTCCACTCTCAGACGGCGGTTGTCAACTGCGCGCTGGTCGTGCATCTGCCGAGTCTCGACCCGTTTCTGAGCTGCGAGTTCCTCCGCCTCGGCCTTGAGCCGTAGCTGCTCGTAGACAGCCAGTCGATAGGTTCGCTGCTCCAGCGAGTGGTTGACGATCAGGCTGGCCACAACCACAGCCTGGGCTACGAGCGTTGAACCAATCAGAACTACACCCTCGGTTGCAGCCTCATCGACTTGTTCGGATTCGAACACGCCCAGCAGCCATCCGAGCAACAATGCGACTGCCAGCACTGCGAGGACCGACCCGGCAAGCAACCAGGGGAAGTAGCGCGACGGTTCCGGAGGCAACGCCATGCCTTCGAGCTGGGACTGTCGGGGCATCGACGGCTCGCCCGAAACCTGCTGTTGAACTTCGTCGGTCACGTCAGACCTCGAATCTCACTTGGGGTGGCCTTGCAGGCCGTCTGTCTTCCGGTATCTGAAGCAGTCGGACAGCATCCAGCAAGGCGATCCGCACCGCGAACAGCACCGCAGCCCCTAGGTGGCCGACCGCTCACAGCAGCCAACACTGATGTCTGGCCATGTTCAGAACTATGCCATGGCCCGCGGCACCGATTCTCGGTGGCACGCCGATGCCAGCCCCAGTTAGACGCTGCAGCCTGGCTCACGGGTTCGTGGAGTCACAGTCACCAAGCGGGTACCGGCGATGTCGAGTGCTTTGGCCGGTCGGAAATCACGACTACGCTCCGTAGCTGCCGATGACGCAGTGCGGATCGCCAGGTGAGGATCCGTCCCGTTCCTTGGGTCAAGTGATGGCACGGGCGCCACAGCACCGAGTCTTGGCGTCGTGCGTGCACGGATCGTGCACAGGATTTGCCGGGATTGGCTCAGATGCGCCGGATCTGAGTGGACTGTCCGGACTGTTTGACCTGGTCAGAGCGTTCTAGACGGACGAGCCGGATTGGCTGGACAGGGCGACGAGAACTTAAACCCCTCGGACCGCAAGGTCGTGCGGGTTCGACTCCCGCCCCGGGCACCGCTTTGATCAGGGTTGCGGCCCGTGGGGACTCGCCGTGGCGTCGTCTGAACCCGACTGGCTAGCGGCCGCCCACGGTCGATAGTCGGTGATGGCGTAGCTCTGCCCATCCTGGTGACACCGGACGTCCAGGGGAGGGCGGTACCCTCGGTGTTCCGCCGTGATTACATCTCATCCCTCCGATCTACCGCCGCTCGTCGAGCAGGGGCCCCGGTCGGGCACGCTCTCCAGCCGGCTGCACGACATCTGGCAGTACCGAGAGCTGCTCTGGAACCTCGTTCGACGCGAGCTGAAGGTGAAGTACAAGAACAGCGTCCTCGGGTTGCTGTGGACGCTGCTCAACCCGCTGCTCTACCTCGCCGTGTTCAGCATCGTCTTCGCCGTCGTCATCCCCAGCGGCGCGCCCCGCTTCGGTCTGCTCCTCCTGTCGGGCCTCCTGGCCTCGAACCTGTTCTCCGCCGGCCTGACCTCGGCCACGACGTCGATCACCGGCAATGGCCCGCTGGTCCAGAAGGTGTGGTTCCCCCGTGAGGTCCTCCCGCTCGCCGCCATCGGCAGCGAGCTCACGACCTTCGGCTTCCAACTGGTCATCCTGTTCGGGGGCCTCGCCTTCTTCCGCCACAGCCCCGACTGGCCAATGCTGTGGCTGGTCATCCCGGCGGTCCTGGCCCTGCTCGTGCTCATCGTCGGCCTCGGCGTCATGCTGGCCGCCGTCAACGTGTACTTCCGCGATGTCGAGCACTTCCTCGGGCTCGCCCTGCTGACCCTGTTCTGGTTGACCCCGGTCGTCTACCCCTTCCAGCTCGTCGGTGAGCAGCTCATCGGCCGCTTCGGTCCGGGGGCCGATCGGTTGGCCATGCTCAACCCGGTCACCCCCGTCGTCACCACGTTCCAACGCGTCGTGTACAACCCGACGCAGTTCGACGCCGAAGGCCAGGCCAGCTTCGAGCTACTGCTCCGGCCCAGCTCCTGGTACCTCCAGAACCTGGCCTACACCGCCGGCCTCGGGGTGGTGCTCCTGGTGATCGGCCTGCGCGTCTTCCACCGGCTGCAGGCCAACCTGGGCGAGGCGCTGTGACCGCCGCCATCGAGGTCGACGGCGTCTCGAAACGTTTCCGGACCAACAGCGCCGCCCCCAAGACCGTCAAGGACCGGCTGCTGACCCTCGGTCGCTCCAGCACCGAGACCTTCGACGCCCTGCAGGACGTATCCTTCTCGGTCGGTCGGGGCGAGACGTTCGGCATCCTCGGCCACAACGGGTCGGGCAAGAGCACGCTGCTCAAATGCATCGCCGGCACGCTCGTGCCCTCCGACGGCGCGATCCGCATCCGCGGTCGGTTGTCGGCTCTCCTCGAACTCGGCGCCGGCTTCCACCCCGACCTCACCGGCCGGGAGAACGTCTACCTGAACGGTTCGATCCTGGGGTTCTCCCGATCGCGCATCGACGCCATCTTCGATGACATCATCGAGTTCTCGGGCCTTGGTGGCTTCATGGACAGCCAGGTCAAGCACTATTCATCGGGAATGTACGCCCGCCTCGGTTTCGCTGTCGCCGTGAACCTGGATCCCGATGTGCTCCTCATCGACGAAGTCCTGGCGGTGGGGGACGAGGCCTTCCAGGCAAAGTGCCTGGAGCGGATCACGCAATTCCAGCGCGACGGGCGAACCATCTGCCTCGTCACCCACTCGCCCGACATGATCCGCAGCCTCTGCGATCGGGCGCTGGTGCTCGACCACGGACGAATGCGGTTCTGTGGCGACGTCAACGAGGCCGTCACCGCCTACCGCCACGCCCTGGCCGGGGCGCCCGACACCGACGACGGGGCCGATGGGGTGGCCCCGGTCATCGACACCCGGGCCGACCACGGCATTGCCCTCGTCGACTCATGGGTCGAGCAGCGGCATCCGGGCACGACGGTGCACCAGCCGGGCGACCGGGTGGTGATCCACGCCCGATTCCAGGCGCCGGTGGGGGAGACGGTCCGGGTGCGGATGATCCTGACGGGCCAGGACGGCGCACCCCTGGTCAACGTCACCAGCGCCGACATCGCCGGTCGCGATGTCGGCCCCACCGAAGCCATGAACCACGTGCAGTTCATCATGGAGGAGTTCCCGTTCACCGACGGCCAGTACCTCGCATCCCTCGCCCTCGACGCCCCCGACGGGTCGGTCGAGTACGACTCGCAGACCGACGTACTGAGCTTCGATGTGCACAGCAACGACCCCGTCCTGGGTCGGGTGCTCATGCGCTTCGGCTTCCAGTCGACGCACGATCCGACCACACTGGTAAGGTGACCTCGGCGCGCACTATTGCTGGTATGGCAATCACGATCTGCTGTCTTTGAGATCAATGCATGTAGATCCTTCAACATCATTCTGACAAACAAGCTCCAGGAACTCCCGCCCTCCTGACATGCCAGAAACTCAGTCCACCGCCCGCTCCGACAGGGTGGAGCTGTTGAGCCAGGCCGTCCTCCTCCGGGACTCGGCTCGTCTCGACCTCCAACTCCAGACCGCTGTCCGTCAAGGACCGCCGTCGATCGATGCCTTCATCCCGCATCGCGACGCCGACGGCGCCTCCGACGCCCCGACGCGACGTCGTTCGCTCGGGGTCGAGGTCCGCCGTCGGGCCCGAGGCGTGCAGTCCCGCCTCGACGCCGGTCGACTGGCCCGGCGGGCGCGACCGGCCGCCGCCACCGCCTTCGCCCTGGCCCGCCCGGTCATGCGGCCGGTGGCCGATCGCTGGCGCACGTTCGTGGCCGAGGCCACGGTGGTCCCGCTGCGAGCCCGCACCGAGGAGATCGCGGCCGTCCTCCACGGCAACCAGCAGGAGATGCTCCGGTCGCTGGCCGTGCTGACCCATCAGGTCGAACAGCTCGCCGCCGACACCGCCAAGACCCGTGCCGTCCAAGACCAGCTGGCCGCCGCCGTGGCCGAGCTGACCCGGGCTCACGCCCAGGCGGCGGAGACCCTGCCGACGGCCGAGGGTGCCCTGCTCGACCTGGCCGGAGCCATCGAAAGCGTCCGGGCGGCCCAGGGCGAGGCCGTCGACACCATCGGTACCAGTCTGGGCATGCTGGCCGAGCTCACCGCCGCCGGCGTCCGCCGCACGGCGGTCCCGGTCTCCGACGGTGCGACCATGGTTCGGGCCGAGGTCGGCTACGTGCTCTGCCCCTCCGACGACCCGACGCTCCTGGCCTGCCTGCTCGACACCGGAACCCTCGAACGCGGCACCGGGGCGGTGCTGGAGGCCATCACCGCGGCCGGTGACCGGGTGGTCGACGTCGGGGCCCACATCGGGCTCCACACCGTCGCCGTGGCCCGGAAGGTGGGGCCCGACGGCCAGGTGATCGCCCTCGAACCCAATCCGGCGACCTGCGATCTGTTGCGTCGCACCCTCCACCTCAACGGACTCCACGAGCGGGTGACCGTGCACGAGGTGGCAGCCTCGCGCTCGGCATCGTCGGCCGAACTCCATCTGGGCCTGGTCAGCGGCCACCACTCCCTGCAGCCCCTGCCCCCCGGTGACCGTCAGGACGATGGTGCCACGGTGACCGTCGAGACGACCCGGCTCGACACCCTGGTCGAGCCCGACGACGGCCTGCTTATCGTCAAGATCGACGCCGAGGCCGAGGAACTCAACGTGCTGGCCGGCATGGAAGGCCTCATCGCGGCCCAGGGCGATCTGGCGGTGGTCGCCGAGTTCGGTGCCTCGCACCTCGCCCGCACCGACGTCACCCCCGAAGAGTGGCTGGCCCGTTTCGCCGAGGCGGGCTCGGAGGCGAGGATCATCGACGAGGAGGACGGCACCGTCCATCCGATCGAATTCGACCACCTGTCCCGTCTGGCGTCGGCCAACCTGCTCTTCGCCAGGCCCGACTCCCGCATCTGGGAGCGTCTGGGGTGAGCGACGCTTGTGTCGTGCTGGGCAGCGGGGGGCACGCCAAGGTGGTGATCGAACTGCTGCGCGCCGCCGGACGCGAGGTCGCCTGGTGCATCGGCGGACCCGATGCCCAGGGCACGTGTCTCGGCGTCGAGGTCGTGGGCGGCGACGACTGGCTGACCCGACTGCGGGCCGAGGGCGTTCGCCACGCGATCCCCGCCGTGGGCGACAACGCCCTCCGCCGTCGGTTGGCGGCCAAGGCCGTGGACGCCGGCTACGACCTGGTCAACGCCATCAGCCCGGCCGCCGTCGTCTCGCCCAGCGCTCGACTCGGGACCGGCATCGCCGTCATGGCCGGGGCCGTCATCAACGCCGATACCACCGTCGGCGATCTCGCCGTCATCAACACCGGCGCCACCGTCGACCACGACAACGTCATCGGCACGGCGGCCTTCATCGGCCCCCGGTGCGCTCTCGCCGGCACCGTCACCGTCGGCGACGACGCCTTCCTCGGCGTCGGTTGCTCGGTCATCCCGACCGTCACCATCGGTGCCGGTGCCACCGTCGGCGCCGGAAGTCTCGTCATCCGCAACATTCCCCCCGGGGCCATGGCCTATGGCTCCCCGACCCGCGTCGTCCGCCGTGCGCTCGACGACCAGGAGCTGGAGCAGGACTCATGCCCGACCGCATCCCCGTAGCCCGCCCCCGCCTGGACGGTAACGAGGAGAAGTACGTCCTCGACTGCGTCCAGACGAGCTGGATCTCGTCCAACGGCCCCTACATCGCACGATTCGAGGAGGCGTTCGCCGAGCGGTGCGGGGTCCGCCACGCCGTCGCCACCAGCAGCGGTACGACGGCGCTCCACCTCGCCCTCGTCGCCCTCGGCATCGGACCCGGCGACGAGGTGATCGTGCCGACGGTGACCTTCATCGCCTCGGCCAACGCCGTGCGGTACTGCGGGGCCGACGTCGTGCTGGTCGACGTGGAGCCGGGCACGCTCAACATCGATCCCGACGCCATGGCCGCCGCCATCACCCCTCGGACCCGGGCCGTGATCCCCGTCCACCTCTACGGCCATCCGGCCGAGATGACGGCGGTGCGGGCCATCGCCGCCCGCCACGACATCGCCGTCGTCGAGGACGCGGCCGAATCCCACGGTGCGGCCCACGACGGTCAGCTCGTCGGGTCGATCGGCGACTGCGCCATGTTCAGCTTCTTCGGCAACAAGATCATCACCACCGGCGAGGGCGGCATCGTGACCACCGACGATGACGACCTGGTCGAGCGGCTCCGGCTCTACCGGGGTCAGGGCCTCAATCCCGGTCGGCGGTACTGGTTCGAGGTCGTCGGGTACAACTACCGGATGACCAACATCCAGGCCGCCATCGGCCTGGCCCAGCTCGAAACCATGGACGCCGCGCTGGCCCAGCGGGCCGAGCTCGCCCGCTGGTACGACGACGCCCTCGCACCCCTCGACGATCTCCTGATCCGGCCCGTGACCAAGGACAACTCGTCGAGTGTGTGCTGGATGTACAACGTCTACCTCCGTCATGGAGGCGTCGAGGCCCGGGACGAGGTGATGCGCCGCCTCGACGAGGCCGGCATCGAGACCCGGCCGGTCTTCTACCCGCTGCATCAGATGCCGCCCTACCGCGATCCGTCGCCCTACCCGGTGGCCGACGACTGGGCCGCCCGAGGCATCAGCCTGCCCACCTTCGAGTTGCTGACCCGGGAGCAGGTCGATCGGGTGGCCTCGGCGCTCACGGCCGCCACCCACGACGCCCTGGTCGCCCGTTGAGGGCCGGCCGATGAAGGTCGCCCTCTGCTCGTCGGCCGTCCCGTTCGTGTACGGCGGCGCCCGCAACATCGTCGACTGGCTGGAGGCGAAGCTGGTCGAGCACGGCCACCAGGTCGAGACCGTCTACCTGCCCCACATCGACCATCCCGACGTGCTGTTCGATCAGATGGCGGCGTTCCGGTGGATCGACCTGACGGCCGCCGACCGGCTCATCTGCTTCCGGCCCCCGGCCCACCACGTCCCCCACCCCAACAAGGTGCTGTGGTTCATCCACCACGTCCGCCGGTTCTACGACTTGTGGGGCGCCCCCTACTTCCCCGAGTCCGACACCACACAGCTGACGGGGCTGCGGCAGGCGCTCATCGACGCCGACACCGCCGCCCTCAACGAGGCTCAGAAGGTGTTCACCAACTCCCAGATCGTCTCCGACCGGCTGGCCACCTACAACGACGTCGACTCCGAGGTGCTGTATCCCCCGATCTTCGAATCGGAGCGCCTGCAGCCCGTGGAACGCAACGATGAGATCGTCGCCGTCTGTCGCATGGAGCGCCACAAGCGCCAGCACCTGCTGGTCGAGGCGATGGCCCACACCACCACCGCGGTCCGGTTGCGGCTGTGCGGGACCGGTCATCCGGGCTACATCGAGCAGCTGCGCGACACGATCGAGTGCACCGGGGTGGCCGAGCGGGTCGTACTCGACGACCGGTGGATCACCGACGAGGAGAAGATCGACGTGGTCAACCGCTGCCTGGCCGCCGCCTACGTCCCCGACAACGAGGACTCCTACGGCTACCCGAGCCTCGAGGCGGCCCATGCGGCCAAGCCCGTCCTGACCACCGACGACTCCGGCGGTGTACCCGAGCTCATCGTCGACGGGGCCAACGGGTACGTGGTCGAGGCGACGCCCGAGGCCGTGGCCGAGGTCATGGACCGCCTCTACCTCGACCGGGCTCGGACCCAGGCCATGGGCGAGGCCAACCGGGAGCGGGTGGCCGAACTGCGGATCGACTGGGACCACGTGATCGAGCGGATCCTGGCGTGAAGGTCCTGATCGTCAACAACATGGCCCCGTTCGTCTGGGGTGGGGCCGAGGAACTGGCCACCCACCTGCGCTTGAACCTGATCGAGGCCGGGGTCGAGTCCGAGATCCTGCGGATCCCCTTCCAGTGGGAGCCCACCGCGGGCATCCCGGCCCAGATGCTGCTGTGTCGCCGCCTCGAACTGACCAACGTCGACCGTGTCATCGCCCTCAAGTTCCCGGCCTACCTCATCCGTCACCACGAGAAGGTGATCTGGTGCCTGCACCAGTTCCGTCAGGCCTACGACCTCCACGATCCGGCGTCCCCCGATCCCACCATGGCGGCCTCGGACGGTGAGCTGCTCCAGGCCATCGCCCGGGCCGACGCCCAGGCCTTCGGCGAGGCGCGCCGGGTGTTCACCAACTCGCCGGTCACGGCCGGACGGCTGGAGCGGTTCAATCGGATCGAGGCCGAGGTGCTGTATCCCCCGGTCAACGACCCCGAACGGTTCACCGGCGGGGAGCCGCAGGGGTACGTGTTCGCAGGAGGCCGGGTGAACGCCATGAAGCGACAGCACCTGCTGCTCGAAGCGCTGGCCCTGACCCCGTCGTCGGTGCGGTTGGTCATCGCCGGGCCACCGGAGGGTCCGACCACGGCCGACGACCTCGCCAAGCGGGCGGCCGAGCTCGGCGTGCAGGATCGCCTGCACCTCGACCTCCGGTTCCTGGAGCGCGACGAGATCGCCGAGTGGGTGAACGGCGCCTCGGCCTGCGCCTACCTCCCCCAGGATGAGGACTCCCTCGGCTACGTGGCCATGGAGGCGGCAACGGCGGCCAAGGCCCTGATCACGACCGACGACGCCGGTGGCGTGCTCGGCCTGGTCGAACACGACGCCACCGGATGGGTCGCCGAACCCACCCCGGAGGCCCTGGCCGAGGTCATGACGGCGGCCACCACCGACGCCGCCGTGGCCCGCCGCCGAGGCCGGGCGGCCCGCGAACGGTGGGACGCCTTCGACATCACCTGGCCGGCCACGGTGGAGAAGCTCCTGGCATGAAGCTCGTCATCGTCACCCCAGTCAGCCTGCGGTCGGCCATCGCCCGCAGCACCGACCTCGTGGTCTCCGCCCTCCGGGACCAGGGCCACGAGGTCGTCGTGGTGCAGGCCGAGCATGAGCAGGTCCCCGTCGCGGCGTCGTTCGACCTGGCCGACGGGGCCTTGGCCTGGACCTCGACCCCCGAGGTCATCGCCGAGCTGGGCGCGGCCGACGCCATCGTCTACGAGTTGGGCGACAACGCCGAGTTCCACGAGGGTTGCGTGAAGCTGATGACGACCTATCCGGGCATCGTCGTCCTCCACGACTTCTTCCTGGCCAACCTGTACAGCGGCTTCTGCCACTACCACCCCGAGGTGACGCTCGATCAGCTGGTCGAGGCCCGCTACGGCGTCGACGTCGCCGCCGCCCTGCCGGGGGTCGTCGCCGAGGGCCGCTTCCAGTCGTTCATGGCCGCCGAGGCCCCGATGACCGAGGTCGCGGTGGAGGCGGCCCGGGCCGCGGTCTGCCACGCCCACTGGGGGACGGCCCAGGTCCTGGCCGCCTGCGGCGGTCCGGTCTCGGTCATGGCCCTGCCCTATGACGCCGACGCCGACGAGCGCGGCGAATCGGCCCGACCGGACGGCGAGCGAGGGCCGGTCGGGGGAGCGAGCCCGCACGGGGCCAAGCGGACGATCCTCACCTTCGGCCACGTCAATCCCAACAAACGGGCCCGCAGCGTGATCCGGACGATCGGGGCCGACGCCCGCCTCCGCGACCGATGGCGCTACGTCCTCATGGGGCCGATCAGCGCCGAAGAGCGGGCCGAGCTGACCCGCTTGGCCGACGACCGGGGGGTGGAGTTGGAGATCGCGGGCCGCGTCGAACGGTCGGACCTGGCCCGGGCCGTCCACGAGGCCGACCTGGTCTCGTGCCTCCGCTATCCGGCCTTGGAGGCCAGCTCGGCCTCGGCGATCGAGGCCATGCTGCACGGCAGCCCGATGGTCGTGACCGACACCGGCTTCTACCGCGAGCTTCCCGATGATCTCGTGGTCAAGATCGACCCGGAGCACGAGGTCCGCGACCTCCACCGGCTGCTCCTCGACTTCGACGAGCGCGAGCCGGAACTGCGGAGCCGGGCCGATGCGGCCCGTTCGTGGGCCCGGACCACCTTCGACCCCGATCGCTACGCCCAGGGGCTCGTGGACCTGGCCCAGCGGGTCCGGGCCCTGGAGCCGGCCCAGGCGGCACTCACCAGGATCGGCCGCGATCTGTCGGGCTGGGGCATCGCCCCCGACTCGGCGTTGCTCGGACCCGTGCTCACGCCGCTCGAGCCGGTCTGGGTCTCCGCCTGATCGTCGACCGACCGGATCTGTTCGGCACCGTGCAGCATCGCCCGGCTCGCCGTCGGCCGCTTGAGCCGGGTCGTCGGCGCGTGCGAAGGTGCACCGAGCGCGACGGCCCACCGACGAACCACGCCCGTCCGGGTCGCCCGACGATCAGGCACGACACCTTCGGCGACCGAGAAGCAGGAATCACCACATGATGAAGGACCGCTACGGACTCGACCTCACGACCTCCTCGTCTGAGGCCCGTGACGCCTACGTCGACGCCGTCGACCGGATCCTCGGGGCCTACGGCGGTGTCGAGGAGCGACTCGACGCTGCGCTCGACGCCGATCCCGACTTCGCCCTGGCGCACGCCGCCCAGGCCCGTCAGCACCAGCTGATGGCCCGGGGCAAGGAGGCCCGGGCGGTCGCGGAGAAGGCCGTCGAGTTGGCGGCCGGTGCCAGCGACCGGGAACAGCGGCACGCCGAGATCATCCGCAGCCTGGTCTCGGGTGAGGTCCCCCGGTCGCTGGAGCTGACCCGGGAGCACCTGGCCGATCACCCCCGCGACGCCTTCGTCCTGGCCCCGGCCACCGGGGTGTTCGGGTCGATCGGCTTCAGCGGGCGTATCGATCGCGAGGCCGAGCACCTGGCCCTGCTCGAACCATTGGCCCCCCACTACGGCGACGACTGGTGGTTCCTCACGGCGCACGCCTTCGCCCTCATCGAGACGGGACACTGGGAGCAGGGCCGAGGCCTGGCCCGCCGGTCACTCGACCAACGGCCCGACAACGCCCACGGGGCCCACACCCTGGCCCACGCCCTCTACGAGGGTGGCGCCGACGAGGAGGCCACCGCCTTCCTGGCCGAGTTCCTCCCGCAGTCGGATCGGGCCAGCCTCATGCACTGCCACAACTGGTGGCACTACTCACTGCTGCTGATGGCCGACGGCCGGACCGACGCCGCCTGGGACGCCTTCAGCGACAACTGCCTTCCGGGCCGGACCGACAGCCCCTCGATCAACGTCATGACCGACACGTCATCGTTCCTGTGGCGCTCGGAGCTGGCCGGGACTCCCCGCAACCGCGAGGCATGGGCCTCGGTGCGGGACTACTACGAGGACAGCTTCCGCCGCCCGATCGTGTTCGTCGACGCCCACGCCGGCCTGGCCTACGCCGCCCTGGGCGAGACCGAGGCGCTGGAGGCGTGCATCGAGCAACTGCAGTCGCTGGGGGAGGACGGCCGCCTGCCCGCCGACACCGTCGCCGCCGATCTGGCCCGGGCCTACCGGGCCTACGGGGCCGAGAACTGGGCTGACGTGATCGAGGTACTGGAGCCGCTGTTGCCCCAGGTGGTCCGCATCGGGGGAAGCCGGGCCCAGCGCGACCTCATGGCCAACACGCTGCTCTCGGCCTATGTCCGGGCCGGTCGGGTGGACGAGGCCCACGCCTTCCTCGATCGGGTCGATGACCGCCGGCCCGCCCGCCCCGTGGCCGGTCTCGCCGCCAGCTGAGGCGCCACTGACGCCCGGCCGTCACCCGCCGGACCGGCCGACGTCGCCGGTCCGGCCGCGGCTCGCCCTGCGGGCGTACGGCTAGGCCTCGACGCTGTCGAGGAGCTCGGCGATGGTGTGATTGGCCTCCAACGGGTGCCGCAGCGGGCCGTCGGGGTTGATCCGGTACCGGTTCCGGCGGCCCAGTCGCTGGCGGGTCAGGTAGCCGTCCTGCTCCAGATCGTTGATGATCCGCTGGACGGCGCTGAGGGTGATCCCCACGGCCTGGCCGATCTCGTGCTGGCGGAGATCAGGGTTCCGGTGGAGGGCCACCAGGACGTGGGCGTGGTTGGTCAGGAACGTCCAGTTCGATCGGGGGGTTTCCGTCGACTCCACCCGCGGATCATACCTTTCGCCCGGGGTGTGTTGGAGCGACGCCGCCGACGCCTTCGGGCCGAGGCGTGGGCCAGTGTGGTGGCGGCGAGTACCGACATCAGACATCGGCGCCATGGCGGCGCAGGCCGAGTGGGTGGGGGCGTGTCGCCCGGACCCGGGCCGCCGGTCGTTGGCCGTGTCGACCCGGTTGCAGGGTGAGGGCTGCGAACCAGGACATGGCCAGGAACATGGCCACGATCAAGGTGACGAACACGGTTCCGAGGATGGTCGCAAGCATCAAGGCTCCTTCGGGACGGGGGCCTGGGGGCGGGGGCCGACCTCGTCGTGGGCCCCCACCCCCCGGGGATCTCAGGCGGCCGATCGACGCCAGTGGGACCGGAGGTCCTGGAGGCGGTCGGCGCAGGAGGCGATTCGCTCGCGGTCGGCATCGCTGGGGACGGCCCACCGCAGCCGCAGCGCGAGACGTTCCAGTTCCTGATCCAACTCCAAGAGTTCGGCCAGGATCTCCTCCCGTTCGTCGGGTCCGACGTTGGGCTCCGAGTTCCACAATCGGCGGGCCTCGAGGGCCAGGGACTCGATCTCGAAGCGGTTCAGGGGGGAACGGGTCGGCTGCAGGGTTGCGGTCACTTCTTACCTCCTTGGAAAGACCTTACAGAAAGGGCCTTTCCTGGTCAATCTTTTCCGGCCGGGTCACGGCCCGATCCCTCGAGGGTTGGCCGTTCCGCTGGACGCGGCCTCACTCCGGCCCGCAGACTTGGCCATGGCCAGCGGTTCCCGGGCCGACCGGCACCGGACCCGACCGCTTCCTGCTGGAGGAGACCCCGTGATCGATCTCGCCGACCGCCTCGAACTGCACGAGCTCCCCGGCCGATACGGCGATGCCATCGACGACCGGGACTGGGACCGGCTCCACGACATCTTCACCGACGATGCCGTCTTCGACCTGACTGACCTGGGCGCCCCTCGGCTGGAGGGGATCGAGGCCATCAAGGCGTTCATGGACACCGAGGCCCAACACCCCCGGACCCACACCATGACCAACATCTACGTGGACGAGGTCATCGACGACGACGGCATCACCACCGTCGTCCTCCGATTCCGGATCCTCGCCCTCCTGCCCGAGGGTCGCATGGGAACCGCGTCCTACACCGATGAGGTGGTCAGGACTCCGGACGGCTGGCGGGTGAAGGACCGCATGATCGCCCGACGCCGGACCAGGAAGCGGCCCGACCCGGACTGAGTGCCGCGGGCGCCGGGTTCCCCTGATGCCGGTCGTCCCCGCTCGGCCCTTCCGGGCCCCGGGCCGGCGCGGTAGCGTTTCGAGGGTGAACGACTTCGCCCCTGTGTCCCGGAACGAGTGTCGGGTCGACGACCTGGCCGCCGCCATCGAGGCCTCCACCGAGGTCGAGGCCGAGTCGGCGGCCGAGATCGTCGACGGCATCCCGGTCTACGCCGCGGCCACCCTGGTCGACGCCGATCGGCAACGGCTCGGCCCCGAACTGGCCCGGGTCCTGGCCCGGGGGGCCGGCGTGCTGGTGATCCGGGGCGCCGTCGAGTCGGGTGTGGTGCAGGCCGCCACCGAGGTGTTCCGCGCCATCATCGACGAGCAGCGCGCCCTCGGCACCGCCGCCGGCGACCACTACGCAGCCCCCGGAGCCAACGACCGCATCTGGAACGCCCTGGAGAAACTGGCCGTCCGGGCCCCCTCGGTCTTCATCGACTACTACGGCGGCGAGCCCCTCCACGTGGTGACCGACGCCTGGTTCGGCCCCGGCGCCAAGTACAGCTCCCAGGTCAACGTGGTCAATCCTGGCGGCGCGGCCCAGGAACCGCATCGCGACTACCCCATGGGCTTCATGACCCAGGACCAGGCCGAGAGGTACCCGCGCCATGTGCATGCGCTCGCCCCGCACCTGACGCTGCAGGCCGGGATCGCCCATAGCGACATGCCGCTGGAGACCGGGCCGACCATGGTGCTCCCCGGATCGCAGCGTTACGAGTTGGGCTACCTGGCCTGGCGGCTGGAGCCGATGCGGGAGTACTTCGCCCAGCACCATGTCCAACCGGAACTCCGGCTGGGGGACGCCGTGTTCTTCAACCCGGCCGTGTTCCACGGGGCCGGGGCCAATCGGACCGACGACGTGCACCGCATGGCCAACCTGTTGCAGATCTCGTCCCCGTTCGGGGTGACCCTGGAGGCCGTCGACCGGGACCGCATGGCGCGTGCCCTCTATCCCGATCTGCTGGACCGGGGTCCGTCGGGCCACGTCGAGCGGGCCGTGGCGGTGGCGGCCGAGCCGACCCCGTTCCCGTTCAACCTCGATCGGGACCAGCCCATCGGCGGCCTGGCCCCGCCGGCCATGGCCGAACTGGTGACCGACGCCGTCGCCGCCGGCCTGCCTCCCGAGGAGCTGGCCAAAGCCCTGGACGGCTACGCCGAGCGACGCCGGACGCACTGACGCCCGGTCAGACCCCGGGCTTGAACACCATCAGGTAGATCATCACCACCAGCAGCAGGGTGATGATGGCCCCGCCGGCGCTGACCCGGGACTCGGCCGCGGCGTCGCCCTGCGACACCGCACGCTCGGCCGGGATCAACACGGCGTGGAGCACGCCGTTCATGGCGATCCAGATGATGATGGCCAGGATGATCCAGGTCTGGCTGAACTCCCAGCTGCCGTCGGACATGCCCTGGAGGGCGAATCCGGCCAGGCCGGTCACGATCAGGGCCGGGGCGTAGATCCGGCGCCCGTTGGCCACCATGTGACCCAACAGGCCCTGGCGGGCGTCGTCGCCCAGCGACCGGGCCTGGCCGCTGAGGAACGGATGGGTGAAGGCCGGAGCGAAGGCGGCCATGGCGGTCAGGATGTGCACGATCAGCACGATCCGGTAGGGCGTGTCTCCCACTGCAGCTATCAGCATGGGGAGGAACCTAGTCCATGGCCCGGTCCCGGGGATCGATTGACCCCCACCGGAAACGGACGGCCGTCAGGGTCGGGCGCCGTAGGCGGTGTAGGCCCGGCCATCGGCCTCGGCCCGCTCCGAGGCCGATCGATGCTGGAACTCGCTGATGCCCCCGGGTTCCCAGGGGCCGACCGAACCGGCCTCCACCGCATCGGTCGACTTGGGAACGACATTGAACCGGTGGCGGAGTTCGTCGACCGGTCGGTCGGCCAGGGTGAACCAATCGAGGCCGAGGAAGTCCACGTCGGGTACGCCGTCGGCCCCGTGGCTGAGGGCGCCGCGCCGGAGGGCGTCGGCCACCCGGACCGCCATGCCCTGGCGTGACAGCTGACCGGGGAAGGCCTCGAACAACCCGGCCCCGGTGGCCAGGTAGCCGGTCTCGAACAGGCTGACCACCATGGCCAGCAGGGAGAAGCCCCGAGGATCGTCGTTGGCCCGGGCGATGAAGGCGAACACCTCCAACTCCGACTCCACCTTGGTCCCGTAGTCGGCCAGGACATGGACCCAGTCGTGCTGGGCCAGGAGCGGCGGGGCCGAGCCCGGTTGGCCGGGGAACGAGAATCCCCGGGCCTGGTAGAACTCCCACATCCTGCGACCCAGCGTCCCGGCCGGGAGCTGTTCCAGCGCCGCCCACCGGGCCGCCAGTTCGGGGTCGTCGACCGCCTGCTCCCAGGCCTCGGCCAGCTCCGAGCTGGTGTGGAGCGACGACGCCCGGTCCGGGCTCCAGTCGGCGGTGTAGCCGTTGCGGTCGAAGTCGACCGCGGCCAGACCGTACTGCCCGGTGGCGAAGCGCTGAGCCACGTCGAGCATCCCGTCGTCCACCGACAGGGCCCGGGCGAAGGCGGCGATGCGGTCGGTGACCGTGGCCGGCAGGGGGCGCAGGATCAGGGCGCCGAGGATCATCGTCTGCAGGATCCGATTGCGGTAGACCTCGTTGCGGCGGCGCATGACCTCGGCCGCCTCGTCGGCCGTCAGGCGGGGCCGATCCGTGACGTCGGGTCGGTGGCCGGTCATGGACTCGAAGGCCGCCCCGATGAGCAGGGTCTGGAACTCGGTCGGCCCTCCATCGGGGGCGATGGCCGACAGGACTCCGTCGGTGACGGCCTGGACCTCGGTTGCGTCCGGGGGGTCGAGATCGGTCTGGTCGGGGCGGGGGAGGGGGACGGGCACGACGTACTCCTCGACTAGGGAGCGAATCCATCGCCATCGTAACAGATACAGATCTGTTCCGTAATGAATTGGCCTCGCCTCCCTCGGTCCGGTCCCAGGCGCAGGCGTGGCGGTCGGTCAGGGCAGCCGTTCGACGTCGACCGAGACCGACAGCTCACTCAGGCCGCTGTCGGAGTAGATGACCCCCTTGACCGGGGCGATGTCGGCGTAGTCACGACCCCAGGCCGTGGTCACGTAGCGGTCGGTCACGAACGTGTCGTTGGTGGGGTCGATGTCGACCCAGCCGACCTCGGGGATGAGGGCCGAGGCCCAGGCGTGCGACACGTCGGCCCCCTTCAGTTTCTCCTCGCCCGGCGGGGGCTCGGTCTCCAGGTAGCCGCTGACGTAGCGCCCGGGAAGCCCGGCGGCCCGGAGGCAGGCGACGGCCAGGTGGGCGAAGTCCTGACAGACCCCGGCCCCGGTCTCGAACAGGTCGGCCACCGTGCTCGTCACCTCGGTCGCCTCGGGCTCGAACCCGAAGTCCCGGTTGATCCTGGTGACGAGGTCGGCCAGGCACTCCACCACCGGTCGGTCGGGGTCGAACGAGGTGCGGGCGTAGGCCCGGACGTCGGCATCACCCGAGATCAGGGGCGAGTCATGGAGATGGTGGGCCGCCTCGGCCGCCAGCGGCCCGGCCAGGTCGCCCACCGCCCGGCGGACCTCGGCCAACGGTCGACCTCCGGCCAGAGGCAGGTCCCGGGTGGCGCCGTGGACCTCGACCTCGCTCCGGGCCGTGATGCGGAGGACCTCATGGGCCCGCTCGACGTGGAAGTAGCCGATCCGGTTGCCGAAGAAGTCGGTGCGTTCGCTCTGATCGGTCGGTGCCGGCTCGACCACCACGGTCGAACTCCGGCAGGCCTGGTGCTCGGTCGTCCGGGGAACCAGACACAGTTGCCCGTAGGACGACGAGACCGTGGACTCGTACCGGTACTCGGTGCGGTGGGTCACCCGGTAGACGGTCACGACGCCTCTCGGGCGTTGAGTGCCCGCTGGGGGAGGGGCTGGGCGAAGCTGGTGGAGGCCACGGCGGTGGCGGCCAGCTCGATGGTGGCCAGCGCATCCTCACAGAAGGCGATCAGGCCGAACCGGGTGTCGTCGTCGAGTCGGGCCAGCGACTCGGTGTCGGCGATGCGGACCGAGGTCGAGAGCTGCAGGGCCAGACGCTGAGGCTCCGACAGGACGCCGTCCTGGCCGGCCGAGTGGGGGAGCGCGGCCAGCGCCTCCTCCAGCCGGTCGACCTGATACCGGAGCGAGCGGGGGTTGCCGGCGTCGGCCAGCAGCAGGTCGAGGAGGCTCTCGACCTGAGCCCGGGACCGGAACCGCCGCCGGTAGGTCACGATGCTCTCGGCCGCCAGCAGGACCGACTCCAGGACCAGGGCGTCGGTGGCCTCGTCACGACTCCGGGCCAGCGAAGCCCGCAACAACATGGCCAGGTGGTGGAACCGTTCGATGCGACGGCCGGCCTCCATGAAGTACCAGCCCGCGTCGCGCACCATCGACTCGCCGGCCAGACCGTGCAGGGCCAGGAGCGACTGCATGACCGATCCCAACGTCCCCTGAACCACGTCCTGGCGTTCGGGCAGGGTCGTCGACAGGGTGTGGAGCTGGCGCTCCAGGGTGGACGTCACCTGCCAGGTGTCGACCGAGAGCTGGTCCCGGACCGACTCCGCCGCCGCCAGCAGGCGGGACACGGCGAAGGCCAACGAACCGGAGCGCCGGGGTTCGCAGGCCAGGGAGAACAGCTCGGCCGCGGCGTTGTCGGGGGCCACCGGCTCGGGAACCATGGCCTGGCGGGGCAGGGTGTAGGTGGCGACGGCC
Organism: Acidimicrobiales bacterium; assembly: GCA_965263455.1. Taxonomy (GTDB): domain Bacteria; phylum Actinomycetota; class Acidimicrobiia; order Acidimicrobiales; family SZUA-35; genus CADEDH01. The sequence continues at coordinate 874,641 of CBDHHN010000004.1, read as the reverse complement.
AGCGCCTGCATCAGCACCGCCACCGCCTGGTGACCGGCCTCGTCGGTCGGGGTCAGGTCGGTCCGCCGATCGTGGACGACCCGGAGCAGCCGGACGACCGACTCCGAGCGCTCGGCGTAGCGCCCGACCCAGAACAGGTTCTCGGCCGCCCGTTCCGACAGCCCGCCGAACGGGTCGTCGAGCCCGTTGAGTTGCTGGGGGCCGGGTCCGACCCACAGCAGCGACGGCGGTTCGGGCTCGGTCGACAGGACCCAGGTGTCCTTGGCCAGGGCCCCGGTCTGGTTGGAGATGACGGCGGTGGCATCATCGGGGGCGACCCGGGTCAGGCCGCCCGCCATGACGGTGTAGGAGCCGCCATGGGCCACGGCGTAGGTTCGCAACAGGGTGCGGCGGGGTTCGAGGCCGCCCGCCGTCAGGGTGGGCGAGGTCGACAAGGCCAGCATCTCGTTGGCCGCCCAGTCGCCGGGATCCCGATCGATCCGGGCCGCCAGCTGAGCCCGCTCCCGTCCCGACAATGACGGACCGACCCATTCGCCCGGCCCCGAGATCCGCTTGACCAGCAGCTCGCCCAGCCGATCCAACACGACCGCCCGCGCCGCCGGGTCGCCGCACCACCAGGTGGGGACGACCGGGAGCCGGAGTTCCTGGCCCAGCAGAGCTTCGGCCGCAGCCGGAAGATAGGCGTTGAGGGCCGGATTCTCGATGGCGGCCGAACCGATGGTGTTGGCCACCACCACCGACTGGCGTCGGCAGGCCTCGAGCAGGCCGGGGACCCCGAGCCGGGAGTCGGGTCGGAGCTCCAGCGGGTCGGAGTAGGCGGCGTCGACCCGACGCAGGACGACGTCGACCTGTTCCTGGCCGCCCAGGGTCCGGAGGTAGACCCGGCCCTGCCGCACGATCAGATCGTCGCCCTCGACCAGGGTGTAGCCGAGATACGAGGCCAGATAGGCGTGTTCGAAGGCCGTTTCCGACCGGGCCCCCGGCGTGAGGACCACGATGCGGGGCGACTCGGTGCGGGGCTCGCCCAGGAACTCCAGCCCGGCCCGCAGGGCCCGGAAGTAGGGGGCCACCCGGTGCACGTGGGCGTCGCGGTACAGGCTGGGAAAGACCCGGGACAGGACGACCCGGTTCTCCAGGGCGTAGCCGGCCCCCGACGGCGCCTGGGCGTAGTCGGACACGGCGTGGAATCGACCGGAGCCGTCGCGGCCGAGATCGACGGCGTAGGTGAAGAGCTGACTGTCGTCGGGCAACGACAGGCCGTGGTAGGGCCGGACGAATCCGGGGTGGCGGGCGATGGCCTCGGCCGGGATGACGCCCCGCTGCAGCAGCTTCTGCTCGCCGTACAGGTCGCGAAGGACGAGGTCGAGGAGCATGGCCCGTTGCATGACCCCCGACTCGATGGTGGCCCATTCGGCCGACGGGAGCAGCAGGGGTACGGCGTCGAGCTTCCAGGCCTGGGTCAGACCGGTGTCGAGGATGCGGTAGGTGGCACCGTCGGACTCGAGCAGGCGGCGCACATCCTCCTGGCGGCGACGGAGTTCGGGGGTGCCCAGGGCGTGGAGGGCGGCGCCGACGTGCTCCCAGTGCTCCCGGAAGCTGGCGTCGGGGTGGAGAACCTCGTCCACCAGGCCGGGGGTGGGCCGGTAGCCGTTCAGCATGGTTGGGGGCTCGCTCGATCCGGGGACCGAGGTGGGAGGGGAGGAGGTGGACACCGGGCCCAAGCCTAGGTACCGCTGATGGTCGCCCGCCGAAGATCGAGGGTGTGGGGGAATTCCCGGTGGTCCACCGGCCGCAGGTCGACCGGTACCGGCGCCGACGGGGTGTGGCCGGCCGCCTCGAACCGGGTCCGGCGGCGGGACTCGGCCACGGCGGCGTTGACCGGCGGCGCCTCGAAGGCCAGGCCTCCCGGGTGGACCACGTGGTAGCGGCATCCCCCGACCGCCCGACCGGTCCAGGTGTCGTAGACGTCGAAGGTGAGGGGCGAGTCGATGCCCAGTGTGGGGTGAAGCCCCGACGGCGGCTGCCACGCCTTGAACCGGATGCCGGCGACGGAGGTCTCGGGGACGTCGGTGGCGTGGAGAGGGACCCGAACCCCGTTGCAGGTCACCACGTGACGACCGTCGATGTGGCCCTCCACCGTGAGCTGGAGCCGCTCGACCGACGAGTCGACGTAGCGGGCCATGCCCGATCCGGTGGCCTCCTCGCCCAGCACGTGCCACGGCTCGATGGCCCCCCGGAGTTCGAGGTTGAGGCCGCCGACGGAGGCGGTCCCGTGGCGGGGGAAGCGGAACTCGAGGAAGGGGTCGAACCACGCCCGGTCGAGGTCGATTCCGTGGTCGGCCAGGTCGGCCGTGACCTCCTGGAGGTCCCGCTCCAGGTACCAGGGGAGGAGATAGCGGTCGTGGAGGGCGGTGCCCCACCGGACCGGATCGTGATGGTACGGGTCGTCCCAGCACCGGGCCACCAGGGATCGGACCAGGAGGGCCTGGACCAGGGCCATGTCCGGGTGGGGCGGCATCTCGAACGCCCGCAGCTCCAACAGCCCGAGCCGGCCCCGTTCACCCTCGGGGCTGAACAGCTTGTCGATGCAGAACTCGGCCCGGTGGGTGTTGCCGGTCTGGTCGACCAGCAGGTGGCGCAGGATCCGGTCGACGAGCCATGGCGGGTCATCGGGCCCCAGCCGGTCCAGTTCGGCGAAGGCGGTCTCGAGCTCGTAGATGCGGTCGTCCCGGCTCTCGTCGACCCGGGGGGCCTGGCTCGACGGGCCGATGAACCGCCCGGAGAACACGTAGGACAGCGCCGGATGATGCTGCCAGTAGGTCAACAGCGACCGGAGGAGGGACGGGCGGCGCAGCAGGGGGCTGTCGGCCGGTGTCGCCCCGCCGATGGTCACGTGGTTGCCGCCCCCGGTGCCGGTGTGGGTGCCGTCGAGATCGAACTTCTCGGTGCTCAGGCCCACGTGGCGGGCGTCGTCGTAGACACCGTCGATGGTGGTCGACAGCTCCGACCAGTCGGCCGACGGGGGCACGTTGACCTCCAGGACCCCGGGGTCGGGGGCCACCACCAGGCTCCGGAGCCGGGAATCGCCGGGCAACTGATAGCCCTCGACCACCACCGGCAGCTCCAGGTCGTCGGCCGTCGCCTCGATGGCGGCCACCAACTCCACCGCGGCCTCGGCATCGGGCAGGGGCGGGAGAAACACGTGGAGATGGCCGTTGCGGACCTCGACGCACAGGGCGGTCGGGGGACCCCCGCCGGCCACGGTCACGGCCTCGCCGGTGCCACCGGCCTCGGCCGCCGTCCCGCCGCCGGTGAGGGCCAGGGGCCCGACCGGGGGGTGGGTGGGTAGCGGTCGGAGGCGGGCGAAGGGGGACGGCTCGAACATCGGGGGCGGCGGCGTCCAGGCCAGGGACGAGATCGGCAGGCGGAAGCCGAGGGGGGAGTCACCCGGTAGCAGGTACAGATGGTTGCGACGGGTGGTCCAACCTCTGCTGGCCCACCCATCGCCGGGCCAGGACCGGAACAGGGGCAGGACCCAGCCGGTGGGTCGACCCCGACGGCGATCGATGGCTCCGACCAGGGCCCGGCGCCCGGCCTCGGTCAGGTAGTCGGGATCCTCGGGGTCGAGGTCCTCGTCGGGCGGTGGTCCGGCCGGCAACAGCGCCTCCTGCCACAGCTGGTGGAGGGGGTCCTCCCAGGCCGGGGACACGGTGGAGCCGTCGAGGCCGAGGTTGCCGGCCAGGCCGTGGACGAAGGCCTCGCCGACATCGGGGCCGGTGCCGTGGGCCGAGGGTGCGGCCGTGGGGTCGGCCAGCAGCTCATCGGCGCGCCACAGTGCCCGACCGTCGGTACGCCAGATCAGGGCCTGCTGCCAGCGGGGCAGCGGTTCGCCCGGATACCACTTGCCCTGCCCGTGGTGGACGAGGCCCCCGGTGCCGAACCGGCGGCGGAGCCGCTCCATCAGGCTCCGGGCCTTCAACCGTTTGTCGGGGCCGTCGGCCAGGGTGTTCCACTCGGGCGAGGCCATGTCGCTCACCGAGACGAAGGTCGGCTCGCCGCCCATGGTCAACCGGACGTCGGCCTCGTCGAGGCGACGATCGACCAGCTTGCCCAGCCGGTCGATGGCGGCCCGCTGCTCGGCGTCGTAGGGCAGCGTGACCCGAGGGTCCTCGTGGATGCGGGTGACCGAGTTGAGGAAGGAGAATTCGACCTCGCACTCGTCGACCAGACCGCTGATGGGAGCCGCCGTCGCCGGGGACGGGGTGGCGGCGAGGGGGATGTGGCCCTCGGCCGCGAACAGGCCCGAGGTGGGGTCGAGCCCGACCCAACCGGCGCCGGGGAGGAAGACCTCGGCCCAGGCATGAAGGTCGGTGAAGTCCTCGGTCGGCCCGGCCGGGCCGTCGATGGGGGCCTGGTCGGCCGTGAGCTGGACCAGGTAGCCGCTCACGAAGCGGGCCGCCATCCCTTCCGCCCGCAGGATGTGGACCAGGAGCCAGGCCGAGTCCCGGCAGGAACCGAAGGCGCGTCTGAGGGTCTGTTCCGGGGTCTGCACCCCGGGCTCCATCCGCACCGTGTACTCGATGTCGTCGGCCAGGGCCGAGTTGATGGCCACCAACTGCTCGACCGTCCGCTTCGGGGTGCGGTCGATCCGATGCAGCCACGAACGCAGGAGGGGGCCCGGCTCCGGCGACACCAGGTACGGCGCCAGGTCGGCGGCCAGCGACGGCTCGTAGGTGAAGGGGATCTCCTCGGCGTCGTCTTCGAGGAAGAAGTCGAACGGGTTTATGGCGGCCAGGTCGGCCACCAGGTCCACGGTCACGGTCAGCCGACGGGCACGCTCGGGGAACACGAGGCGCGCCTCGAAGTTGCCGAACGGATCCTGTTGCCAATTGAGGAAGTGGTCTTCCGGTTCGACCCGTAGGGAGTAGGACTCGATCGGGGTGCGGGTGTGGGGGGCGGGACGGAGTCGGACCACATGGGGACCGAGGCCCACCGTCCGGTCGAACTGGTAGTCGGTGACGTGGCTGAGGGCGACGTGGATCGTCATGGTCCTGAGGGGTCGGTGAGCGGGTGGGTCGGCGGGGTCGTTCAGAGGCTCAGGGCCGCCGTCGACGGCTCGAACCAGGTGGATTCGACATCATGGTGGAGCTCGCCCAACGCGAGCTGGAGCCGGTCGACCAGTTCGTGCAGACCCTCGTGGTCACCGGCCAGCAGGTCGTCTACGTCGACCGTGAGCAGCAGGGTCTCGATCCGGGCGCAGGTGGCCATGGCCCGTTCGTGGCGAGGGATCTCCAGCAGCCACCGGGACGCCTCGATGACGCAGGACCCCACGGTCCGGGGGCACTTGGGGTCGCGCAGGAGGAAGTCGAGGGTGGTGGCGGGACCTGCCGGCAGGCCCCGACGGCGGAAGGCCTGGAGGGCACTGACCGAGCGCAGGGTGGCGCTCCAACACAGATCGAGATACGGCCCGAGGGCCCGGCGCCGTTCGCCCGTGAGCAGGCCCGACTGCACGTCGAGGACCCGGGTCGTGAGGTCGGCCCGCTCCAGTTGTCGGCCCACGGTGAAGAAGCAGAAGGCGTCGTCGTGACACATCGTCTCGGCCAGGATGCCCGACAGGGTCTGACAGCCCCGGATGACCGAGGCCAGGAACTGCTCCCGGCTCTTGCGGTGCCGGGCGTCGGTCGCGTCGGCCCGGACGTGGTTGTGCAGGTCGATGAGCACCTCGGCCGCCTCCAGGGGCATGACCGACCGGGTGATCCGCAGGTTCCGGTGGACGGCGGCCACCGACGAGGCGACCGAACTGGGGTTGGCCATGCTCGTCACCAGCTGATCGACCACGATCTCCTCGTCCACCACGGCATGCCGCTGGTAGACGTCGTCGCCCACCCCGGTTACCGCCAGCAGGGGCCACCACCCCACGGCCGACTCCGACGGCAGGTCGATGACGAGGTCGGTGTGGGCCTTGACCAGCCGGGCCGTCCCCTCGGCCCGTTCCAGGTAGCGGCCGGCCCAGTAGGCGGCTTCCGCCACTCGGGACAGCAGGAGGGGGGGCGGGGCTTCGTACATGGTGCTCCTAGCGGGTACCGGGGGACCCCGGCGGCGGGGCGGGGGGAGGGTTCGAAGGTCGGTCGGTGGTGCCGGTGTCGACGATCCAGGTGTCCTTGCTGCCCCCGCCCTGCGAGCTGTTGACGATCAACGAACCCTCACGCAGCGCGACCCTGGTCAACCCGCCGACCGTGACGTAGGGGTCGGTCCCCGAGAGGATGAAGGGGCGGAGGTCGAGATGGCGGGGGGCGACGTCGCCGCCGCAGATGGTGGGTGCGGTCGACAGGGCCAGCATGGGTTGGGCCACCCAGTTCCGCGGATCGTCCTCGATGGCGCGCCGGACCTCGGCCAGTTCGGCCGCGCTCGAGCGGGGCCCGATGGTGACCCCCTTGCCTCCGGCCTCGTTGGCCGGCTTGGCCACCAGATGTTCCAGGTTGGCCAGGACGTGGCTCCGCTCGTCGGGCCGGTTGCAGCGCCAGGTGGGCACGTTGGGGAGCAGGGGTTCGGCGTCGAGGTAGTAGCGGATGAGGTCGGGGACGTGGGCGTAGACGACCTTGTCGTCGGCCACGCCGGCCCCCGGGGCGTTGGCCAGGGCCACGTTGCCGGCCCGCCAGGCCCGCATCAGGCCGGGCACCCCCAGGGTCGAGTCGGGCCGGAAGACCTCGGGGTCGAGGAACAGGTCGTCGACCCGGCGGTAGATGACGTCGACCCGGACCGGGCCGCTGACCGTCTTCATCAGCACCATGTCGTCCTCCACCACCAGGTCGGAGCCCTCCACCAGGTGGGCACCGATGCGGTTGGCCAACAGCATGTGCTCGTAGTAGGCGGAGTTGAAGATGCCGGGGGTGAGGACCACGACCACCGGCTCCTCGTCGGGGCGGGGGGTGAGGGCGTTCAGCATGGCCCCCAGCCGGTCGACGTAGCCGTCGACGGGGAGGACGTCGAGGTCCCGGAACAGGTCGGCCAGGACCCGCTTGGTCACCTGCCGATTCTCCAGCATGTAGGACACACCGGACGGGATGCGGAGGTTGTCCTCCAGGACGTAGAAGGTGCCGTCGCCGTCTCGGACCAGATCGCTCCCGCAGATGTGGGCCCAGATCCCGTCCGGGGGGTCGATGCCCCGGCACTCGGGCCGGAAACCCGGCGACTCGGTGAGGAGGTCGGCGGGGAAGACCCCGTCGGCAACCACCCGTTGATCGTGGTAGAGGTCGTCGACGAAGCGGTTGAGGGCGTCCAGCCGCTGGATCAGACCGGCCGTTACCGTGGCCCACTCGTCGGCGGTGATGATCCGGGGCACCACGTCGACCGGCCAGCTGCGGTCGATGCTGCCCTCCTCGGTGTAGAGGGTGAACGTGATGCCGAGCGACCGGATGACGGCATCGGCCGCCCGCTGGCGCTCCAGCAGCTCCGGGCCCAGGTCCCGGAGCCGCTGGACGACGGCCGAACATCCCGGCCTCGGCTCACCCGACGGGAGCAGGAGTTCGTCGAAGTACGACGCACTGTCGTAGCTGTCCCAGTCGGGGCTCATCCCATCCATTGAAGAGGGGTTCGGCGACGTACCCATCTCCAACATGTTGCGACAATGTTAACTATCCGACACCAATCGGGCCGAGGGGGCCGAGGTCTGGGCCTGTTCGGACACCGGCGAGCCGGGGGCCAGGATGCTCTGGGGGCTGGTGGCGTCGAACTCGGCGAAGGTGATGCGGTCCTCGCCGTCGTGGTGCCGATCGTGGTGCTCCCCGGGTGCCTGGGACGAGGGCGGTCCGGTCAGCAGGAGGCCGGCGCCGGCGGCCGACGCCAGGACCGAGGCGAACAGTACGCCGATCTTGGCGTTGTCGACCGTGGCCGCCGAGTCGAAGGCGAGGTCGGTGATGAACAGCGAGACGGTGAAACCGATGCCGCCCAGGAAGCCGACCCCGATCACGTGGCGCCAGGTGGTCCCGGCCGGCAGGGTGGCGACCCCGGACCGCACGGCCAACCAGGCGGCGACGGCGATGCCCAGCGGCTTGCCCACGACGAGGCCGGCCATGATGGCGAGGGCGACCGACGACGACATGGCGTCGCCGATGGAGGCCGGGGTCATGGTCACGCCGGTATTGGCCAGAGCGAACACCGGGACGATGAGCAGTGCGGTGAAGGGATGGAGGTTGTGGATGAGGCGGTCGACCACCGACTTGGTCTCCCGGGTGTCGAACACGATGAGCTTGAGCTCGTCGATCGTGTTGGCCGGGGTGGCCGACACCTGGGTGTCGGCGGGACGGCGGGGCTTGGCCGGGGCCAGCAGACCGCAGGCCACGCCGGCCAGGGTGGCGTGCACCCCCGACTCGAACACGGCGAACCACAGGGCGGCACCGACGATGATGTAGGCGCCGATCCACCAGACCCCGAGGACCCGCAGGACGACGATGAGGCCGATGAGGCCGACGGCGGCGGCCAGGGCCGTGGTGTTGATCGAGCTGGTGTAGAAGATGGCGATGACGGCGATGGCGCCGAGGTCGTCCACGATGGCCAGGGTGAGGAGGAACAGCTTCAGCCGTCCCGGCACCCGCTTGCCCACCAGGGCCAGGATCCCGACGGCGAAGGCGATGTCGGTGGCCATGGGGATACCCCATCCATTGGCCACCTCGGGCCCGGCCAGGGCCACGTAGAGGGCGGCCGGGATGACCATGCCTCCGATGGCGGCGACCACCGGCAGGGCCGCCTTGCGGGGATCGCGCAGATCGCCGACGACCAGCTCCCGCTTGATCTCGAGCCCGGCCACGAAGAAGAAGATGGTCATCAGGCCGTCGTTGACCCAGTGGACCAGCGACTCATCCAGGTGGATGGGGCCCGCCTCGACGTGGAGGTGGTAGTGCCAGAAGTGGTCGAAGGCCTCGGCCGCTGGGCTGTTGGCCAGGACCAGGGCCGTGACCGCCCCCAGGATCAGTGCGACCCCGGAGATGCTCTCCATATGTAGTAGCCGTTGCACTGGTCGCTTCAGCCGGTCGATGGGGACCTCGACCGGGGCTTGTGTCTGTCCGCCCACGATGATCAGCCTTTCCCTCGCTGGGTTCGCTAAAGCATCGGATGGGTCGGAGGCCGACTGGATGGGTTCTTCGATCCAGGTCGGCCGGCCGGCTCAGGTCGCCATGGTCGACCGGTTCCGGCCGTTGGCCTTCGACTGGTAGAGCGCGCCGTCGGCCAACTGGTACAGGCGTTCGTCGGCCCCGACGTCGTGGTTGCGGGCCACCGCCACCCCGAAGCTGGCGGTCACGGCCAGCGGACCGGCCGAGGTCTCGATCGGGTCGGAGGCGATGAGATCACGGAAGCGCTCGGCCGCCAGTTCGATCTCGGGCGGTGAGGTCTCGGGCAGGACGATGGCGAACTCCTCGCCTCCGACCCGGGCCGAGAGCTCGCTGGTCCGCGTGGCGGAGCGGATGCGGTTGCCCACTTCCCGCAACACGTCGTCGCCGACCTGGTGGCCGTGGGTGTCGTTGACCGACTTGAAGTGGTCGAGGTCGAACAGGATCAGGCCCAGGGAGCCGACCCGGCTCCCGCGGCGCCGCCCGGCCATCTGGTTGGCCAGGTAGGCGTCGAAGGTCCGGCGGTTGGGGAGGCCGGTCAGCGCGTCGGTCGACGCCTGCTCCGCCAGCTGCTCGTTCTGTTCGGCCAGTTCGTTGTTGCGCTGGTTGGCGCTGCTCAGGGCGGCGGCCACGTCGAGACTGAGCCGGGCCAGATGGTCGCGGGCGTTGGCCATGATGGTGGCCGCCGGCACCGTGGTGACCGACTCCAGGTCGAACATGGCCGTCATGTCGTCGAGGCTGGGTCGGACGGCGGCGATCAGTTCGTCGACCTGGCCGGTGGTGAGACCGAGGTCGACGGCCGAGGTGATGGTGAGCCGCTCGAAGGCGTCGACCACGTCATCGACGTCGACCAGCATCAGGATGGCGGCGGCGTCGGCCACCGACAGCACGCCGCTGATCGGGTGGTCGGCGGCGTCGCCATCCGTGCTGCTGCGGAGGCGGATCGAGTCACCGATCACGGTCGGGAGACCCCAACCGTTGAGGATGCCGGCGGACACCTCGTCGCTGGTGAACCCCAGGAGCTCTCGCTCCCGGTCAGGAGTGATCCAGGGCCCCTCGTCGGCCAGTACCCGCTGATAGGCGGTGTGGGATCCGAGGGCCAGCTTGCCCACGTTGGACAGCAGTCCGGCGATGAACGCCTCGCCGGCCAGCGTCGTGTCGATGTGGTCGACCAGTCGTTGGGCCAGGACGCTGGTGGCGATCGAGCGTCGCCAGATCAGGCTGGTGTCGATGGGTGAGTCGTCGTCGCGCGACACGAGTGAGAAGCCGAGGGTGATCAGCTTGATGGTGTGGAGGCCGAGCAGGGCCATGGCCCGCTCCAGGCTCGTCACCTCCTGACTGCCGTAGGCGGCCGAGTTCGCCAGCCGCATCAGCCGCGAAGCCAGCCCCGGGTCGGCCTTGATGACGCCGACCAGGTCCCGCATCGAGGAGTTCTCGTCGTCGGCCAGACGGATGATCTCCATCGCCACCGGCGCCACGGTGCCCATGTCGCCGAAGGAGGTCACGACCTCGTCCATCGACAGGGTGTGGCCCGACCCGCTGTTGCTGCTCATTCCCACTCCACACTGAGGTTCCACGCTGTACTCACCGTCGGCCCGCTACCGCGTGATTTGAAGTACTCGCGGCCGAGAGACCGGCAGAGTTCGGCGCCGGCGCTCGGTCAGGCCACGCCGTCGATGCCGGACCGGTCGCCCTCGGACCGACGTTGGCGTTCGGCTTCGTCCTCGGCCCTCCGGCGGCGCTCGTCCACCGCCTCGACGATGTCGTCCGGAGTCCCGGCCAGGAGCCGCCCCAACACCGAGCCGGCGATGAGGCACACCACCACGCAGGCCAGGAAGCGGAGGATCGCCTCCTCGAACGGACCCCGGCCGAGCAGGGCGTCGCGGAGCGGGGCGAATCCGATGATGGGCGAGGCCAGGAGGGCCAACCCCATGACTGACCGGCGCACGGCGAGCTGGCGGTCGGCCAGCAGTCGGGCCTGTTGCAACTCATCGGCTCGGACCATGGCTCACCTCCTCCCGCAGGGCCAGGAGGAACTCGGGGTTGATCGGGGCCCCACCGACCGAGGCGATCGGATGACCGGCGTCCAGCAGGTCCAGGACCAGCCGGGGTGGGACCTTGGTGACGAGGTCGACGGCGTGGGCTCGACCCAACTCGGTCTCGAGTCGGGTCAGCTCGTCGCCGGTCGGCCGCCCGTCGACGACGAGACGCACGCATTCGAGACCGGCCATGGTGAGGCGATCGAGGAGCGTGGTGAGCCAGACCGGGATGTCGGCCGGCACGTCGATCATCAGCAGTTGGGCCTGGCCGGCGCGACGGACGGCGGCGGAGAGCAACTCGTGGTCGGACCTGACCAGCTCCCACGACGGTTCGCTGACGATCTCGCTTCGGGTCGTGAGGACGGTGACCACGCCGGGGGCGTAGTGGTGGTGCTGTTGGAGGCGTCGCACGACCGAGCTGGTGGCGGCGAGCGGGCCGATCAGGGCCGTGGTCCGAGGCGCCACCATGGTCGGCAGCGCCTCTGCCAGCTGTTGCTGGGCCTCGGCATGGCGGGCCCAGAACGGGTGGAGGGGAACGGGGGCCGGGGGTAGAGCCAGCGGGGCCGGTCGGGGCGGGGTCACGGTGAGGTCGAGGACGGCGGGGGCCGGGGATGGCGTCCCGTCGGTACCCGCGTCGGGGTCCGTCGACCCGGGCGTTCCCGAAGGCCTCGACGGTGCATGGGGGGTTCCGACGAGATCGGCTCCGCCGTCTTCTGCGCCGGCGCCGTCTCCGGGCCCCTGTCCGCCCGTGTCGGCGTGGGCGTCGAGGTCGGGTCGGGGTCGAGGTCGACGTCGGGGTCGAGGTCGACGATGACGGGCTCCGGGGGTGCGAACAGGAAGCTGGGTTTGCGGCCGGGTTGGACGCCGGTGCGGATGTCGATCGGCGGCTCGTCCTCCACCGGGGTGGCGTCGCGGCCGCTCGTGTCGTCCGCTTCCTCGTCGTCGCTCCCCAGTCCCGGGTCGGCCCCTGCCGCGGGTTCGAGATCGAGGTCGACCCCGGTGGCGATGGTGGGCGGGCGCCATCTGGACCCGGTGATCGGCTCGTCCGGTTCCTCGTGGTCGGAATCGGTGATGGCGTCGGCCGCCAGTGGATCGTCGGAGTCGGTCGTCTCGGCGTCGCCCCCGGTCGCCGCTCGGCTGCGGAGCTCGTCGAAGTCGACCAGCTCCTCCTCGGCGATCTCCTCGATCCGGCGCTCGACCAGGGCGGCGAAGCCCTGGTGGTCGGCGTTCGCCCGCCTGCCGCGGTCCCCGGCCGTCTCGGCCCGGCGCCGACGGCGGGCCCGGCCCCCACCACGGCTTCCGGCCTCGCCGTCGGCGGTCTGCTCGGCGGTTGGCCCGGTGCCGTCGTCGCGGGCCGGGGACGGCTCGGCCGACGTACCGTCGTCGCCGCCGTGGGCCTCGTTGCCCTTGCCGTCGGCCCCGACTCCGGGGTCGACGGTGATGATGAACTCCTCGCGGGCGAAGAACCCGCCCATCCCGCCGGAGCGGACCTTCTGGACGTTGGCGATCGTGGCCGCCGGCCCCAGCTCGTCGACGACGGTGGCCAGGACCGAGGTCAGGTCACGGCCCGAATACTGCCGGTACCGCGTCTTCGTGTTGCGGTTGCTCAAGGCTCACCACCCCCACACTCTCGATGTCGATCTGGGAACCGAGCTCCTCGGGGCTGAGCACCGGGGCGTCGATGTCGGTCAGGCGGAGCAGCTTCCGCAACGGCCGGCGGAGGCCGGAGGCCACCACGATCACCGGGTTGTGGCCCTGCTGCTCGGCCGATCGCACCCGCTGTCGAACGGCCATGGCCAGTTGGTGGAGCAGCGACGGGTCGAGCACGAACTCCATGCCCTGGCCGCCCGGCTGGAGCGCCGAGACCAGGCCCTGCTCCAGGGCGGCGTCGATGGTGATGGTGGGCAGCCGGCCCCGCTCGTCGGCGTTGGCGCCCGAGATGGATGGTCCGAGGGCGATGCGAACGGCCTCGGTCAGTTCGAGGGGGTCCCGGGTCGTCCGGGCCCGCTCGCTGATGACGTCGAGGATCCGGACCATGTCCCGGATCGGGACCTCCTCGTTCAGGAGCTCCTGCAGCACCCGCTGGACTTCGGCGATCGTCAGCTCCTGGTTGGCCAGTTCGTCCACGATGGCGGGGTCGCTGTCGCGCACCAGGTCGATCAGTTCCTTCACCTCCTGGCGGCGGAGCAGGTGGGCGGCCTGGCGGCGGATCGTCTCGGCCAGGTGGGTGGTGATGACCGAGGCCCTGTCCACGATCGTGGCGTTGGCCGCCTCGGCCAGGGGACGGGACTCGATCCGCAGCCACTTGGCCGGGAGGCCGAAGACCGGCTCCACCGTGACCGGGCCGGGAAGGTTGTCGAGCTCGTCGGCGATGACCAGGACGTGCCCCGGCGGAGCCGACCCCTGGGCCATCTCCACACCGTGGACCAGGATCGAGTACTCGCCCGGACCGAGGTCCATGTTGTCCCGGGTCCGGACCGGGGGAATGATGAGGCCCAGTTCGAGGGCGATCTTGCGGCGCAGGGCCTTGACCCGATCGAGCAGGTCGTTGGGGGCGTCGACCAGGTCGATCATGTCGACCGCCAGCTCCAGCTCCAGCGGTTCGGGTCGGATCTCGACCGCCAGCTGTTTGGACTCCGACGGTTCCTCGACCGGGATGTCCTCCTCGACGGTCTCCTCCTCCACCGGCCGTCTGGCGAAGCGTCGCCCGGTCAGGTACATCCCGGTTCCGACCAGGCCGAACGGCAGGAGGGGAAGCCCGGGGGCCAGGCCAAGGAGCAGGACGGTGAGGCCGCCGTAGCGGAGGGCTTCGTGCTGGCGGGACAACTGGGCGGCCACGTCGGTGCCCAGGTCGGCCTCGCCGCTGGCCCGGGTCACCACGATGCCGGAGGCGATCGAGATCAACAGGGCCGGGATCTGCGACACCAGCCCGTCGCCCACGGTCAGGGTGGAGAAGGTGTTGGCCGCCTCGTTGAGGGCCATGCCGTTCTGGACCACGCCGATCACGAGGCCGCCGACGAGGTTGATCAAGGTGATCAGGACACCGGCGATGGCGTCGCCCTTGACGAACTTGGATGCACCGTCCATGGCGCCGTAGAAGTCGGCCTCGGCGCTCACGGCCCGACGCCGGTCACGGGCCTCGGTCTCGTCGATCAGGCCCGCCCCCAGGTCGGCGTCGATGGCCATCTGCTTACCCGGCAGCGCGTCGAGGGTGAATCGGGCCGCCACCTCGGCCACCCGCGACGCACCGTTGGTGATCACCACGAACTGGATGATGACCAGGATCAGGAACACGACCAGACCCACGATCACCGAGCCGCCGACCACGAACGAGCCGAACGAGGTGATGACCCCGCCCGCCGATCCCGTGGTCAGGATCAGTCTGGTGGTTGAGACGTTGAGGGCCAGCCGGAACAGGGTGGCGATCAGCAGGAGCGAGGGGAACGAGGCCAGGTCGAGGGCCCGGGTGCTCATGACGGTGGCCAACAGCAGCAGGATCCCGAAGCTGATGTTGAGCGACAGAAGAAGGTCGAGCACGGCACCCGGCAGGGGCAGGATCATGAGCGCCACGACGGCGACCATGCCGGCCGAGAGGACCGCGCCTCCTTGTCTCGAGTTGCCCATGGGGTGACTCCGGATGGGTGGTGGGTGGGGAGTGACCGGTGTCGGTGCGGGGGGACACCGCGGTCCGACCGACACCGGGGACCGTGCCGATCACGTGAGACGTCGGCCGGAACCGGCCGCTCGTTAGCCCTCGGGTCGGTCGGCGCGAGTCCCGATCACGGCGGTCCGAACGCCCCACTCGCTTGGGCTCAAGTGACCCCCGGCTCGGGTCGAAGCTCCGGAGCGAGATGCAAGGAGGCATGTAGTGGGTGTAGTTCTGACGAGCGAGCAGCGTGAGCGCGTGCTGGCCAACCTCCCCCTGGTGGAGCACATCGTCAACCGGGTCGCTTCCCGGATGCCGGCCAGCCACAGCCGGGACGATCTGGTACAGGCCGGGACCATCGGGCTGATCGGCGCCGCCGTCCGCTACCGGGCCGATCAAGGTACGCCGTTCGGCGTCTTCGCCGGCCGCCGGATCGAGGGCGAGATCATCGATCAACTCCGCCGGTCCGACTGGGCCCCCCGCTCGGTGCGCCACCTGCAGCGCCGCCTGGCCACGGCCGAGGACGGCCGCGGGCCCGCCGGTCTGCCCTCGCGGGATCAGCTGAGCGAGACCCTCGGGCTCGATCCGGGGCAGATCGATCAACTCCGCCGCGACATCGCCCAGGCCCAGCTCGACTCGCTCGATCGTCCCGTCGTCGACGACGGGCACTCGGTGCCCCTGTCGTCGACCCTGGTCGACACCGACCGGGCCCCCGACGACCGCCTGGACGACCAGGAACTCCTGGGCTATCTCCGCAGTGGGATCCGGCTCCTGCCCGAGCGCCACCGATTCGTCATCGTCGGCTACTTCTTCGAGGGACTGCCCATGACCGAGATCGGGGCAGCCCTCGGCGTCACCCAGTCCCGGGCCAGCCAGATCAAGGACGAGGCCCTCCGCATGTTGCGAGCGGGCCTGGACCGGGCCTACGGCGAGGCCCCGCCGCCCACCGAACCGCCCCGTGGGCGGGGCACGGCCCGCCAGCGCCGGTTCGGCGAACTGCTGGTCAGCTCCCAGGACTGGCGCCAGCGGATGGACCAGGGCGAGGGCATCTGCCTGCCGGGCTGACCCCGCCTCGCAACCCCACACTCCTAATGCCGACGGTCGAGGTGCCGATCGTGGCTTCATGACGGCCACGATCTCCACCGACTACAAGCGACTCAACGGTCTGCTGTGGCGCTATCGGCCGGTGCTCGAGCGCTTCGAGTTCCTGCTCGAGTTGCAGTTGACGGTGACGGCCAGCGGCCGCCAGGACTGGCAGCGCCACATGTCCGAGCTGTTCGAGGAGGTGGCCGATGCGGTCGCCGCCCTCGATCTCGAACGTGAGGTGCTGGTCCCCCGCGGCCTGCCGCTGGGCGAACTGGCGGCCAACGCCCCCGACCCGTGGTCGGCCATCCTGGCCGAGCAGCACTCGGTGATGGACGCCACCATCGGCCGAATCGGCGAGCTCCGGGTCAGGAACACCCAGAGCATGATGGAGGGGTCGGCCGGCGTGGCCCAGGCCATCGAGACGCTTCTGGCCCAGGCCGGTCGGGCCACCCCCGACGGCGATCCGACCTACGGACGCCCCAACGGGCGAGCGGGCGGCGCCGTCCTGTTCGACGGGCGGATCTGACATGCCGAACTTCGAGAGCCTGCACCTGGCCTACTCCGGACTCGCCGCCCATCGGCGCCGGATCGACACCATTGGCAACAACATCGCCAACGTCGACTCGCCCGGCTATCACCGGCAGCGGGTCGACCTGTCGGCCAACGCCTACCCCTCGACCGGCATGTTCACCGGCCGCCTCGACCTCGGGGCCGGTGTCAGCGCCGACAAGGTGACCCGCCTGCGGGACGCGGTGCTGGAGAACCACGCCCGGGTCCAGTCCGGGGTGGCGGCCGAGCGGGCCATCACCGCCGACGTGCTGCAGCAGATCGAACACGTGGTCGGCGGCCTCGACGACGGCGGTATCCGGGATCAGACGGCCGCCTATCTGAACGCCTGGGACGACCTGGCCAGTGCCCCGGAGGATCTCGCCCTCCGACGCATCGTCCTCCAGCGGGGTGATGGTCTGGGCAAGGCCGTCACCCGGGTCGCGGCCGAGATCGACGCCATCCGAGGCCGGGTCGAGGCCGACACCTACGACCTGGTCGACCGGGTCAACCAGCTGACGCTGGAGATCGGGGAGCTCGACGTCGAGGTGGTGACCGCCCTCAACGGCGGGGCCTCGCCCAACAACCTGCTCGACGATCGGCAGCGGCTCATCGACGAGCTCGGGACCCTGGTCGACATCGACGTGTTGGAGCACACCGACGGCCACATCGACATCTCCCTCGACGGCCAGCTGCTGGTCGGGGTCGGAGGCCAGCAGTCGCAGGTGGAGGTGGCGGTCCAGGCCGACCCCGGCCTGGCTGCGCTGGGCTATCAGCGGATCGTGGTCACGACCCCCCAGGGGCGAGAGCTGCGGATCAACAGCGGCGAGCTGGGCGCCAACCTGGTCGCCCTGGAGGTCGTGATCCCCGAGGCCAGGACCAACCTCAACACCCAGACCGCGGCCCTGGTGAGCCAGGTCAACACCCTGCATCAGGGCGGGGTCGGTCTCGACACCTCGACCGGGCGCGACTTCTTCACCCACGACACCGTGAGCGGCGCCCTGTCGCTGTCGGTCGATGTGGACGGGCTTCCCGACGCCCTGGCCGCCGCCGGCCCGGCCTCGGGCGCCCTCGACAACACCACGGCCCGGGCCATCGCCGCCCTGGCCGAGGACCCGGACGGACCCCTCACCGGGTGGGCCGACATGGTGGGTGCCCTCGGGGCCCAGGTGGCCGCGGCGCTCAACAGCGCCGACGCCGCCTCCGTGGCCAGCGAGCAGGCGGCCAATCTGGCCCTGACCGTGGGCGGGGTCAACCTGGACGAGGAACTCACGGATCTGTTGACCGCGCAGCGGTCGTACGAGGCATCGGCCCGATTGCTCACCGTGATCGACGAGATGCTCCAGACGCTGCTGCGCACCGGACTGGTCGGGCGATGACAGGAGGTAGGAGATGGTTCAGCGAATCACCGACCTAGGGTTGGCCAACCAGCGGGCGCGCTGGATTCAGGAAGGCCGTTCCACGGCCGCAGCCCGGGAACAGGACCTGGCCACCGGTCGGGTCGTGACGAAGGCCTCGGACGACCCCGGGGCGTCGGCCCGCCTGATGCGGCACGACACGCGGTTGAAGCGGATCGAGCAGTACCGCCGCAACACCGACAACGCCATGCTGTGGGTGAACACCGCCGACGCCGCCCTTCAGGCCGCCTCCAACAACCTGGGGCGGGCCAAGACCCTGGCCGTCCAGGCCGGCAACGAACTCCTGGGACAGGTGGAGCGGGACGCACTGGCCGCCGACATCCGGGCCGTGGGGGGCGAGCTCCTGGCCGTGGCCAACACAACGGCCAGTGGTCGTGCCGTGTTCGCCGGCACCGCCAACACCAACCAGGCCTTCGACGCCGCCGGCCTCTACCTGGGCGACAGCGGTGTGGTGGTCAGGGCCATCGACACCGACGAGACCGTGGACGTCGGCTATGACGGCGAGCAGGTGTTCGGCACGTCCAACCCCGGTAGCCCCATGAACGGCTCGGTCTTCGAGGTCCTGGAGGCCCTGGCCGCCGCCGTCGAGACCGGCGACATCGCCACGGTGCGGACCGGCATCACCGCCGTGAACGACGCCACGGCCCGTGTCGGTCAGGCCCAGGGTCGGGTCGGCGCCGTGGCCAACCAGCTCGATGCGGCCAACCTGCGGCACGGCGACGAGCAGCTTGCGGTCGAGACCTTCGTGTCGGAGATCCGTGACACCGACGTGGCCGACGCCATCATCCGGCTCCGCTCGGCCGAGGCCAGCTACCAGGCCACCCTTTCGGCCACGGCCCGGGGCATCAGCAGCTCGCTCCTCGACTTCCTGAGCTGAACCGGAGTCCGCTGATCCGATGCCGACCCCCCGGCCAGGGGGTCGGCATCGGCGCGCCCCCGCGCCCGTCATCCGGGGCTTGACCCCCGCCGGCACTTCCCCGGGCGTTCGGCCTTCGCCCTTGCGGCCTGTGGCCTTTTTGAACTCGTCGCTCATCCCGGCCCGTCGTCTACCGATAACAGCACCAGAGACTCAACTGGCGACGTAGTGCCGCACCTTGGCGCGGAGGACCGACACGATGAATCGACCGAACATCAACCCCCCGAGTGTGGGATTCCGGCCCGGGCTCCGGAGCCTCAACTCCAAGCTGCTGGCCGCCTTCCTCCTCATCGGCATCGTCCCGATGCTGGTGGTCGGGGTCTACGCGGTGGGGCGGGCCCAGTCCAACCTGGTCGGCGACTCGGCCCACGTGCTCGAGGCCCACGCCGTCGAGGCCGGGGAGCTGGTCGACCGCAACCTGTTCGAGCGCTACGGCGACGTCCAGGCCTTCGCCGCCAACCCGCTGGCCCGCGGCACCGAGACCGAGGCCACCGGGATCGTCGACTTCCTGACCGCCACCTACGGAATCTACGACCTGATGCTCATCGTCGGCACCGACGGTCGGGTCAAGGCCGTCAACACCATCGATGGCTCTGGTGAGCCGATCGACACCCGGGCCCTCGTGGGGCGCGACGTCTCCCAGGAGGAGTGGTTCGAGGTCGTGGCGTCGGGGGCCACCCCCGAGGGTGGGACCTACTACACCGACGCATCGAACGTGGCCCTGCTCGACGAGGTGTACGGTCCGGGCCGCATTGGGCTGCCCTACACCGCTCCCATCTACAACCAGGACGGCTCGCTCTACGGCGTGTGGCACAACGTGGCCTCGTTCGATCGGGTCGTGGTCGACATCATGACCCAGCTCGAGGGCGAGATGCGGGCCGACGGCATCGAGACCGTGGCCTCGTCGGTGGTGCGCCAGGACGGGCTGGCGCTGTACGACAGCGACCCCGATCGGGTGTTCGAGGCCAACCTGTTGGCGGAGGGCCTCGAGTCGGCCCAGAACTCTCTGCAGCCAGGCGAGGTCGGCTACGTCCGGGAGACGGCGGCCGGCGGCACCGAGGTGCTGCGGGGCTACGCCAACTCCGACGGCGCCCTCGGGTTCGAGGGCTATGGCTGGGGCTTCCTCTTCGAGCAGTCGGTGGAAGAGGCCACCCAGGCCGCCACCGACCTTCGCAACGCCGTTGCCCTCTTCGTCATCGGCACCGTCCTCGCCGTCATCATCGGCGGCGCCGCCTTTGCCCGGTCGGTGTCCCGACCGATCAAGCTGGTGGCCGAGCACACCATCGAGATGGCCGAGGGGCACGTCGACATCACCGACGTCCAGATCTCCCGCCAGGACGAGGTCGGCGACCTGGCCAACGCCGTCAATCAGCTCAGCGCCATGCTCAGCACCATCGGTCGCCAGGCCCAGGCCATCGCCGGCGGGCGGATCTCCGACCCGTCGCTCGATGCCGAGGTCCCGGGCGAGATCGGTGAGGCCTTCGGCACCATGGTCGGCTCGATCCAGGAGATGGTGCAGCAGATGCGCAGCTCGTCGCAACGGTTGGCCACCGCCGCCTCCGACCTCACCGCGGCCTCGGTCTCGGTGGGCGACAGCGCCTCGCGGACCTCGTCCGAGGCCACGTCGGTCTCGGCCACCTCGGATGAGGTGTCGGCCAGCGTCGGCACCGTGGCCGCCGCCATCGAGGAGATGAACGCCTCGATCCGCGAGGTGGCGGCCAACGCCACCGAGGCCTCCCGGGTCGCCTCCGAGGCGGTCCAGGTGGCCCGCTCGACCTCGCAGTCCATCTCCAAGCTGGGCGACTCCTCGGAGGAGATCGGCAACGTCATCAAGGTCATCAACTCCATCGCCGAGCAGACCAACCTGCTGGCCCTGAACGCCACCATCGAGGCGGCCCGGGCGGGCGAGGCGGGCAAGGGCTTCGCCGTGGTGGCCAACGAGGTCAAGGAGCTGGCCAACCAGACGGCCGACGCCACCGAGGAGATCTCGAGCCGGATCCGGGGTATCCAGGACGACACCACCGTCGCCGTGGACGCCAACATCCAGATCAGCGAGACCATCGACCGGATCAACGAGATCTCGGCCACCATCGCCTCCGCCGTCGAGCAGCAGTCGGTCACCACGGCCGAGATCGGCCGCTCGGTCGAGGAGGCCGCCACCGGCACCCGCGACATCGCCCAGAGCATCAACGGGGTGGCCCAGGCCGCCGAGGAGACCCGCCAGTCCACGACGGGGGCCAAGTCCTCGGCCGAGGACATGTCCAACATGGCCGACGAGCTCAGCGGACTCGTCGACAACTACCGCTGAGCGACAGACCGTCAGCACGCACTCGCTGGAGGAGCCCTAGATGGATGAAGTAGTCGGCGAATTCCTCGTCGAGAGTTACGAAGGCCTCGATCGACTGGACCAGGCGTTCATCGACCTCGAGGAGCAACCGGATGACATCGAGACACTGACCGAGGTCTTCCGGATCCTGCATACGATCAAGGGCACCTGCGGGTTCCTGGGGTTCGGTGAACTGGAGCGGGTGGCCCATCGCGGCGAGAGCCTGCTCAGCCTGCTCCGGGACTCGGTCCTCCAGATCAACAACGAGATCACCAACGCTCTGCTCGCCACGGTCGACGCCATCCGTGCCATCCTCGAGACGATCGAGGAGACCGGTCGGGAGGGTCACCACGACAACGACGACCTCGTACGTCGGCTGGAGCAGCTGGCGCAGCGGCCCGAGGAGGGGTCGGCCGAGGCCGCGGCGCCGGAGGCGGGGGCCGAGGCGGCGACGCCGGCCGCCGAGTCGGCGCCGGAGGCCACGCCGGAACCGGCCGCGTCGTCACCGGCCGGTGACGACGTCGACGCCGCCGGCAACGTCGTGTTCGACGACGAGCCGGCTCCCGCCGCCCCGGCAGCCGACGCGGACGCCCCGGCCCCGGCGGCCGAGGCGCCCAAGACCCCGCCACCCCCGAAGGAGCGCATCGGCGACATCCTGGTCGGCAACCAGGACGCCTCCCGGACCGACGTCGAGATCGCGGCCACCGAACAGGGCATGGGCGACAAGCGCCGTCTGGGTGAGATCCTGGTCGACGACGGCCGGACCTCCAAGGAGGCGGTCGAGGGTGCGGCGTCCAAGCAGCGGAGCGCGGCCGACTCCACCATCCGGGTCGATGTGGCCGTCATCGACTCGCTGATGAACCTGGTCGGGGAGCTGGTGCTGTCCCGCAATCAGATCATGCAGCTGGCGGCCAACAGTGACAGCAGTGACTTCGGGCCTCCGGCCCAGCGGTTGAACCTCATCACCAGCGAGCTGCAGGAGGGGGTCATGAAGACCCGGATGCAGCCCATCGGCAACGTGTGGAACAAGCTGCCCCGAGTCGTGCGCGATCTGGCCCAGCAGTTCGGGAAGCAGATCCGGCTGGAGATGGAGGGCAAGGACACCGAACTTGACCGCACCATCCTCGAAGCCATCAAGGACCCGCTGACCCACATGGTC
Source organism: Acidimicrobiales bacterium (assembly GCA_965263455.1). Classification (GTDB taxonomy): domain Bacteria; phylum Actinomycetota; class Acidimicrobiia; order Acidimicrobiales; family SZUA-35; genus CADEDH01. The sequence continues at coordinate 852,398 of CBDHHN010000004.1, read as the reverse complement.
CGCAACACGGTCGACCACGGCATCGAGAGCCCGGCCGAGCGCCAGGGGAAGGGGAAGGACCCCGAGGGGACCCTGCGCCTGAGCGCCACCCACGAGGGTGGACAGGTCAACATCGAGATCTCCGACGACGGCGCCGGGATCGATGCCGACATGATGCGCCAGAAGGCCATGGAGAAGGGCGTCATCACCCCCGACGCCGCCTCCAAGATGTCGGACAACGAGGCGGTACAGCTCATCTTCGCCCCTGGCTTCTCGACGGCCAAGGCGGTGTCGAACGTCTCGGGCCGGGGCGTGGGTATGGACGTCGTTCGGACCAACGTCGAGCGCATCGGCGGTTCGGTCGACATCAAGACCAAGGTCGGTTCGGGCACGACCTTCAAGATCAAGATCCCGCTGACGCTGGCCATCATCCCGGCCATCACCGTCAACTGTGACGGCAACCGCTACGCCATCCCCCAGCTGAGTCTGCAGGAACTCGTCCGCCTCGATGCCGGCGATGTGGAGCACAAGCTGGAGAGTGTGCACGGGGCTCCCGTCTACCGGCTGCGGGGCCGTCTCTTGCCGATCGTCGACCTGCGGGAGCAGCTGGGCGCCAATCCGCTCGACGCCGACGGCAGCCGTTCCATCAACATCGTCGTCCTCCAGGCCGACACCAAGTCGTTCGGCCTCATCGTCGACTCGATCGAGGACACCGAGGAGATCGTGGTCAAGCCCCTGGGCAAGCAGGTGGCCGACATCGCCCTCTACTCCGGGGCCACCATCATGGGCGACGGCACGGTGGCCCTCATCCTCGACGTGATGGGCCTGGCCACCCGGTCGAACGTGCTCACCAGCGCCGGCGGAGCGTCCGAGCAGGCCCAGGCCGACACCGAGGGCAACGGCCTGGACGACATCGACAACCGGATCCTGCTCCTGGGCTTCGGGGGCGCCGACCGGGCCGCGGTCTCCCTGGCCGAGGTCGAAAGGCTCGAGGAGTTCGGGCCCGAGCAGATCGAGGCGTCCGAGCACCAGCCGGTTGTCCTGTACCGGGGTGAGGTCATGCCCCTGGTCGATCTGGGGCCGATGCTGGGCCTGGGCGAGTCGGCTCTCGACGGTTCCAGCCGGGTCAGCGTCGTCGTGTACTCCCGCAACGGGGTCTCGGTCGGCGTGGCTGTTCGCAAGATCCTCGACATCGTGGCCCGGCCCGAGGTGTTGCGGGGCCCCGACGGCCGGATGAACCGGGCCATCATCGACGGCCACGTCATCGACGTGGTGCCCATCGGCCAGATGATCGCCTCCCACGTCCCGCCCGAGCCCCTGACCGACACCACGACCGACGACTACTTGATGGGAGCCACCACATGAGCAACACGCGGGGCCAGCAGCTCTGCACGTTCCGTCTCGGCGACCTCTTTCTGGGCATCGACGTGCTCGATGTCCAGGAGGTGCTCTACCAGGCCGACGTGACCCGGGTCCCGGGGGCCGACGACGCAGTGTCGGGGTTGATCAACCTCCGGGGCCAGATCGCCACCACCATCGACCTTCGCCGGCAGCTGGACCTGCCCGAGCGGGACGAGGACCAGCGGTCGATCCACATCGTGGTCCGGGCCGCCGGGGAGTCGGTGAGCCTCATCGTCGACCAGATCGGGGACGTCATCCACATCGACCCCGAGACCTACGAGCCGCCGCCGGAGACCATGACCGGCCCGGCCCGAGATCTCATCCTCGGCGCCTACAAGCTGGAGCACGAGCTGCTGCTGGTGCTCGACGTGGCCCGCGCCGTTTCGACCAAGACCACCTCGGAAGGAGTTTCGGCGTGAAAGCCCTCGTCGTCGACGACGCACGTGTGGCCCGGAAGATGGTGGGTCGCATGCTCCAGGAGCTCGGATTCGAAACCTACGAAGCCGAGGACGGCCGCGATGCGCTGTCCAAGTTGGACCCCAACGATCCACCGACGGCTCTCATCACGGACTGGAACATGCCGGTCATGGATGGGGCCCAGCTGGCCAAGGCGGTCCGCAGCCTGGACGCCTTCAAGCACATCCCCATCCTGATGATCTCCAGTGAATCCGACCCCCGCCGTGTGGCCAAGGCCCTGCTGGCCGGGGTGGACGAGTATCTCTTCAAGCCGGTGGACACCCAGATGATCCGCGAGCGGCTGGAGATCATGGGCGTCTACACCACCCCGGTCTCATGACGGAGCCGACCAAGATCCTCCTCATCGACGACTCGGTGGTCATTCGCGGGCTGCTCGGTCGTTGCATCGACGCCCAGGCCGACATGACCGTCCTCAGCACCGCCCCCAACGGCAAGGTGGGGGTCGAGAAGGTGCGAGCGCTCAACCCCGACGTGGTGGTGCTCGACATCGAGATGCCGGTCATGAACGGGCTCGACGCCCTGGTCGAGATCCGCAAGACCGACCGAACGTTGCCGGTCATCATGTTCAGCACCCTGACGGCCCACGGGGCCTCGGCCACCGTGAAGGCCTTGTCGAGTGGTGCGTCCGACTACGCGACCAAGCCGTCCAACACCGAGGGACTCAACGAGGCTCTGCGCATGGTGGAGGGCGAGCTGGTGGACAAGATCCGGGCCCTGGCCGGAAGCCGGCGTCCGAAAGCCCCAGGGCCGAGGACGGCCCCCCCGGTCGCCACCCGCCGACTGGCGGCGCCGATCGCCGCCCCCCGAGTGGTGGTCGTGGGCAGCTCGACCGGCGGCCCGGTTGCGCTGGAGACGTTCCTGGGCGGGATCGCCGAACCGTTGCCCGTGCCCATGCTGCTGGTTCAGCACATGCCTCCGAAGTTCACCGAGGCGCTGGCCAAGCGATTGGACTCCAAGGTGGCGTCGACGGTGGTCGAGGCCAACGGGACCCAGCCGGCCGAACCCGGCGTCTGCTACATCGCACCCGGCGGGCGTCACATGCGCCTGGACGGCTCGGCCGACGAACTGCTGGTGCAGGTCTTCGACGCAGAGCCGGTGAACAGCTGCCGACCGGCGGTCGACCTGCTGTTCGATTCCGCGGCCCGGGTGCTCAAGGATCGGGTGGCCGCCGTCATGTTGACCGGCATGGGTAAGGACGGCCTTGAAGGCACCCGCAGCATCGGGCGTCACGGCTGCCACGTGATCGCACAGGACGAGGAGACGAGCGTGGTCTGGGGCATGCCGGGCCAGGTGGCGAAGGCCGGCCTGGCCACGGAGGTCCTGCCGATCGAGCAGATCGGTACCCGGATCGCCTCGATGTACCGGATGGCCGCGGCGATGACGCCCGCAGGCGGAGCAGGAGGCACGAAATGGTAGTCGGACAGGATCGGGCAGCCGCCCACGGGGCGACCCTGTCTACCGAAGACGTCAACTACTTCGTGCAGCTGGTCGACAACGCCATCGGCGTTCAGCTCCAGGGCAAGGAGTACCTCATCGAGAGCCGGCTCGAGCCGGTTGCCGTGGCTCGTGGTCTGGGATCGGCTCGGGAACTCATCGCCCGTATGCGGGGTGGGGACCGGGTGGCCCAGCAGGCCGCCATCGAGGCCATGACCACCAACGAGACGTCCTTCTTCCGGGACCAGCATCCCTTCCAGACCCTGGCCGATCTGGTGATCCCCGATCTGCGCCGGGCCAGCGGAGGCTCGCTGACCGTATGGAACGGTGCCTGCAGCAGCGGCCAGGAGTCGTACACCCTGGCCATCACGCTGCGGGAGAACTTTCCCGACCTGCCGGCGAGCAGGATCAAGATCGTCTCGACCGACGTGTCGGGCAAGATGGTCGAGCGGTGTCGGGAAGGCAAGTACAGCCGCTTCGAGGTCAATCGGGGCCTCCCGGCCAACCTGGCTCTCAAGTACTTCGATCAGGAGGGCCGGAACTGGGTGGCCAAGCCCGAGCTCCGTTCGATGATCGAGGTCCGGGAGCTCAACCTGCTGAAGCCCTGGGCCGCCCTGCCCCAGTGCGACCTCGTGCTGCTGCGGAACGTGCTGATCTACTTCACCTCGCCGGTGAAGCAGGAGATCCTGCGCCGCATCCGGACCGACGTCCTCAAGCCCAGCGGCGCCCTGATGCTCGGGGCCAGCGAGTCCATCGTCGGCATCGATGCCGGCTACGAGACCCGCCGTGTGGGGCAGACCACTCTCTACTACCCGAAAGGCAACTGAGCCATGACCGACATCTCGCAGACGCAATCCGTCGATATCGAGGAACTGGCCGAGGCCGTGGGCGAGGTGCTCGACGGCCTGTTCGACGCCACGCTCGGCGGCAGGCCGCCGGAGCCGGTACCCGGTCGGGAGCATCTCGTGGTGTGCTCGTCCATGCAGATTCGGGGTGAGGGCAAGCTGGCCACCCTGCGGGTCCAGACCCCGGGCCCTGTGGCCTACGGGTTGGCCAGCGCCATGATCGGCGAGAGCCCAGCCGACCTCGACAAGGAGGACGTCGCCGGCATCATGGCCGAGCTGACCAATCTCCTGGGTGGGTCGGCCAAGGCCATCATTGCCGAGGAGACCCAGCTCGAGGTCCCCCGGTCCCAGGTGGTGGCGGTCGACGAGGCCCCCCAGCTCACCGATGCCACGGTGGTCTTCCATGACGTCGGGCGGTTCAACGTGCAGTTGACCGTGGGTTCGGGCGACGGGGGCGAGGTGGAGCAAGGATCGGTCGGCTGATGTCGTTGTTCAGCTCAATCGAGTTCCATGATCTCGTCCTGGCCGCGTCCGAGAGTCTTCGGCCGCTGCCCCGCACCGTCACCGAGCTGGCGTCGGTTGCAGCCGACGAGGACAGCACACTCGATGACCTGGTGAGTCTTGTCCAGCCCGATGTGTTCCTGACCACGGCGCTGCTTCGGGAGGCCAACTCGGCGGCCTCGGCTTCGGTCGAGGAGATCGTCGAGGTTTCGCGGGCCGTGGTCCGCCTGGGCCGAGCCCGGGTGGTTGCGGTGGCGGTGGGGAGCTGCCTGGCCGATGTCGGCGACGACAACCTCGACGGCTATGGCATCGACCGTGACCAGTTCTGGCAGGATGCCAGGGCCTGCTCCCTGGTGGCCGAGGCCGTGGTGCGGGAGATGACGACGCCGGTCGGCCCGGCCGCCGTCACTGCTTCCCTTCTGCAGAACCTGGGCAAGCTGGTGTTGGCTCCCCACCTCAGGCCCGAGCACCTCGAGCCCGCCCTCGAAACCCACCGTGACGAGGTCCTGGCCGAACGTGAGCTCATCGACCTCGACCATGCTCAGGTCGGCGCCATGCTGGCCGAGCTGTGGTCGTTGCCGAGCTCGATCGTCGAGGGCATCCGCGGCCATCACCTGGTCGATGGCGGAGAGAGTGACATCGCCCGGGTGGTGCATGTGGCCGAGGCCACGGCGCGCGCCGTAGGCGGCTGCTCGGGCGGACCCGACGGGCAGTCCCTGGCCGACCTGCGCTTCGTGGACAGCCTCGAGGTCCTGGGTGTCCAACTGGATCCGTTGTTGACCAAGGCCCGGGCCCGACTCGGGTTGGACGACGACTAGCCGTCGTCGTTGCCGGAACGCCAAGAGCCCCGACCCACCTGGGTCGGGGCTCTTCGCGTTGGTCCCCGCAAGGGGCCTGGTTTCGAACAGTTGTTTAGGAACTAAATAGTTCGATTGTGGTTCGAATTATTTGTGCAAATGGATGCGTTGATTTGCGCGGTCGCTTTGCTCAATTCGTCGATCCCGCCGTCGATGGTCAACGGGACGAGACAGCTGTGGAGAGGCCGTGGATTACGACGAGGAAATCACCCAGGAGTTTCTGGTCGAGAGCTACGAGATGCTCGACACGCTCGACGAATCGTTCGTCGAGCTGGAAGACGACCCGTCGAACGTCGACGTCATAGGTTCGATCTTCCGGGTGATGCACACGATCAAGGGCTCATCCGGCTTTCTCGGGTTCGACGTGCTCGAAACCCTGTGTCACCGCGGCGAGAACCTGCTCAGTCGACTGCGCGACCGTGATCTGGACCTGAACACGGCCATGACCGACGCCCTGCTCAGCACCGTCGACCGGATCCGGACCATCCTCGAACGGGTGGAGACCACCGGCTCCGACGTCGGGGTCGATGTCGACGATCTCGTCGCCATCCTGACCGCCCTGGCCGCCGGCGACGACGCTCCCTCCGCCCCGACCGCCGCCGAGCAGCAGGCCGACGACTCGTCTGACCCGGCCGACGTCGAGCCGGAGATGGGCGCACCGTCGACGCCCGGTTCGGCCGAGGCCGCCGAGACGGGAGACGAGGCCGGAGTCGAGGCCGGAGTCGCCGGAGTCGAGGCCGGCGCGGCCGCACCCGAGGTCGAGGTCGAGGTCGAGGTCGAGGTCGAGGTCACACCATGAGCCTGCGGCCGAATCGGGAGTCTCTGCCGAGCCCGAGCCCGAGCCCGAGCCCGAGCCCGATGTCGGCTCGGGGGCGGCCGAGAGCGACTCGGGCCGCGGCGGGCCGAATGCGCTGGACGCCTCGAACCGCATCGGTGACGTGCTCGTGCGTCACCACGGTGTCGATCGGACCGACGTGGAGATCGCGGCGGCCGAGCAGGCCCTCGGCGATTCCCGCAAACTGGGCGAGATCCTGGCCGCCCGGGGCGAGGTCGACCCCGACATCCTCGACAAGGCGGTCAAGGAGGTCAAGAGCGGACGCAGCGCCTCCGAGAGCACCATCCGGGTCGACATCGACCTCCTCGACGATCTGATGAACCTGATCGGCGAACTGGTGCTGACCCGCAACGAGATCGTGCAGTACATCAGCGACGCCAGCCCGAGCGGTCTCACCCAATCGACCCAACGCCTCGACCTGCTGACCTCCGAGTTGCAGGACAAGGTCATGACCACCCGGATGCAGTCGATCGGCAGCCTCTGGAACAAGCTGCCCCGCGTCGTCCGGGACCTTGCCCACCAGTGCGGCAAGGAGGTCCGGCTGGAGATGGAGGGCAAGGAGACCGAACTCGACAAGAGCCTCATCGAGTCGATCAAGGATCCCCTCACCCACATCGTGCGCAACACGGTCGACCATGGCATCGAACGGCCCGAGATCCGGACCGAACGAGGCAAGCCGGTGGAAGGGGTCCTGAAGCTGGCCGCCAACCACCAGGACGGCCAGGTCGTCATCACCATCGAGGACGATGGGGGCGGCATCGACGTCGACAAGGTTCGGGCCAAGGCGGTCGAGCGTGAGCTCCTGACCTCCCAGGAGGCGGCGGCGATGTCCGACGCTGAAGCGGTCAAGCTCATCTTCCTCGCCGGCTTCTCCACTGCCGAGAAGGTCACGAACGTCTCCGGCCGAGGCGTGGGTATGGACGTGGTCCGCACCAACATCGAGAAGATCGGTGGATCGGTCGACGTCAGCACCAAGGCCGGCGAGGGCACCGTGTTCCGGATCGAGATCCCGCTCACGCTGGCCATCGTCCCTGCTCTGGTGGTGGTGAGCGGTGACCGTCGCTACGCCATCCCCCAGCGGAGCCTGGTCGAACTCCTCAGCGTCGACAGCACCGACATCGGCCACTCGATCGAGTTCGTCCACGAGGCCCCGGTGATCCGGCTACGCCACCGCCTGCTTCCCGTGGTCGACCTCCGCCAGGTGTTGGAGGACGACGCCCGTGATCGACTGGTCGGCGACATGGTGGTGCTCGCCGCCGACGGGGCCGAGTTCGGGCTGCTGGTGGACGAGATCATCGAAACCCAGGAGATCGTGGTCAAGCCTCTGGGCCAGGTCATCAACGACGCCGAGGTCTTCTCCGGGGCGACGATCCTGGGTGACGGCCGGGTGGCCCTCATCCTCGACGTGGTCGGTCTCGGCCAACAGGCCCAGGTCGGCAACGGCCGGACCGCGGCCGCGGTCCAGGCCGGAGGCGACCCCCAACGGGCCCAGGTCAACGACGCGGTCTCCCTACTGCTCGTACGCGTGGGCGGCGACCGGCAGGTGGCCATGAGCCTGAGTGACGTGGAGCGGCTCGACGAGTTCACCACCGATCAGCTCGAGTGGGTCGGCCACCGCCAGGTCGTCCAGTACCGGTCCGAGGTCATGCCTCTGGTGGACCTCGGGTCCGAACTCGGCTACGGCTCCTACCTGAGCGCCGACGAGGGGCAGCCGATCTCGGTGGTCGTCTACCACCACCGGGGTCGCGACGTCGGGCTGATGATCGACGAGATGATCGACATCGTCGATCAGTCCGAGGCCGAACGCACCGCCACCGGAAACCTCATCGTCCACGGCCGGGTCACCGAGCTGGTGGACGCCGTCCGCCTGCCCAGCCTGCATCTCATCGAGCAGGAGATGACCCCCCACGAGGTGACGCCATGAACACGACGACCACCCCTCTCGGCGAGCGCCAGCTGTGCACGTGCACCGTCGGACCGCTGTTGATCGGGCTCGACGTCCTCCGGATCCAGGAGGTGCTGTATCAATCCGAGCAGACCCGGGTTCCTCGGACCAGTCCGGCCATCAGCGGCCTGATCAACCTGCGAGGCCAGATCGCCACCACCATCGACCTCCGGGTCCGGCTCGGGGTCGACCCGCTTCCCGACAGCGAGACCGTGCACGTCGTGGTCCGCTACCGGGGGGAGCCGGTGAGCCTGCTGATCGACGAGGTCGGCGATGTGATCAGCGTTGACGCCGCAACTTGGGAACCGCCGCCGGAGAACGTCTCCGGACCGGTCCGTGAGCTGCTGACCGGGGCCTACAAGCTCGACGAGCAGCTGCTCCTCACCATCGACCTCGAACAGACCATCGCCACCAGCAACGCGGTGGCCCCCGTCCGACCAGGGAAAGGTTGAGCTGATGAACCAGGACGTCGCCCAGACCGAAATCGGCGCCGAGCCGGAGGGGCTCGGCCCCGATCGGGACGGCCGGGGCCACAGGTTCATGTCCATCCGACGGTGGCTGATGGTGATGGTCGCGATCCTCCTGTTGCCGCTGTTGGCGCAGGGCGCGATCACCTACACCACCGCCTCGGAGGTCAAGGAGACAACGCAGGTTATCGCCGAGCAGACCGTCCCCGCCGCCCTGTTGCTGCTCAACGTCGACCGGGACGGCTACCAGGCCCAGCTGGCTCTGGAGCGGGCCGGGATGTTGCCGGCCGGCGAGGGGCGCGAGGCCGAACTGGAGAACTACCGGGACAACGCAGCCCAGACGGGCGAACGCTTCGACGCCTTCCTGACCCTCTCGGCCCACCTCGAGGGTGAAGACGAACTCGACGCCAGGTACCTGGCCCTCCGTCAGGAGTGGTTGACGGCGGCCGAACGATACGTCGAACTCTCGCTCCCGGCGGCGATGGCCGAGGCCGCCATCCACGATCCGGCCGGGATCAACCCCGCCGCCGTGGTCGAGGCGAACGAGCTTCGGGCCGTGGCCGACGCCCAGCTGACCGAAACCCGGGCGTTGTTCGAGGAGGCCCGCTCCGTGGTGGACGTCCTGGAGGAGCAGTTCTACGAGGTGCGGACCGAGGAGCTGCTGGCCGCGCTGGACACCGACGCCCGTCGCACCCTGCAAGGGGTGTGGACCACCCTCATCGGCGGCCTGGCCCTCGGCATCGTGGGCAGCTGGCTGGTGTCCCGAGCCATCAGTCGGGCTCTGGGCGGGAGCGCCAACTCGGTGGAGGGGGCGGCCGTGAGCATGGAGTCGGCGGCCGGGCAGCTGGGCGACGTGACCAGCACCACCATCGACCAGGTCGGTGCCCTGTCGGGGCTCGTCGACACCCTGGGTTCAGACATCGAGGTGGTGGGCACCGCAGTCCAGGGCTTCGATTCGTCGATCGACGAGGTGTCCCGCCACGCCGACCAGGCAACCTCCGTGGCGGCCACCGCAGCGCAGAAGACGAAGGCCACCAACGAGACCGTGGCCAAGCTGGGCGAGTCCTCGGAGGAGATCGGCCAGGTCATCGAGGTCATCACCTCGATCGCCAAGCAGACCAACCTGCTCGCCCTCAACGCCACGATCGAGGCGGCCCGGGCCGGCGAGTCGGGCAAGGGGTTCGCCGTGGTGGCCAACGAGGTGAAGGAGCTGGCCAAGCAGACCTCGGCCGCCACCGACCAGATCGCCGACAAGGTCCTGGCCATCCAGAACGACACCACCGAGTCGGTGACCGCCATCGAGGACATCACGACCGTGATCGACCAGATCGCCGAGATCCAGGCCCAGATCTCCGACGCCGTGAGCCGCCAGACGGCCAACACGGCCGCCATCGGCGAGAGCGTCAGCAGCGCCGTGCGCAACACCGAATCACTCGGCGCAACCTTCGGCGAGCTCACCGCAGTGGCCACCGCGGCCCGCCGGGAACTCGACTCGACCCGCGAGGCCACGCTCGGTCTCCAGGGCGTGACCTCCGACCTGCGGAGCTTCGTCGGTTCCCGGTCGACCCGGTGAGCCGGACCGCCGACGACCGACCGCGCCCGACCGAGGGCGGGAGGGTGACCATGCGTGACAAGACCGGGACCGGCAGCCGAGGGCTCAGTCTCCGGACCCTGTTCGTCGCCGGCTCCATCGACGAGCTGGTCGGAACGGTGGGCGAGATCTCCTCCGGCTCGGCCAACGCCGCGAAGGTCGCCACCGATCCCGCCTCCCGGGCGGAGGAAACGAACGCCGAGGTGGCCACGTTGGGCGAATCCTCGGAGGAGATCGGTCAAGTTGTCGAGGTGATCACGTCGATTGCCAAACAGTCGAATGTGTTGGCACTCAACGCCACGATCGAGGCGGCTCGCCCTGGGGAGTCGGGGAAGGGTTTCGCCGTGGTGGCCAACGAAGTGAAGGAACCGGCCACGCTGCCCTCGGCCGCCACCGACCAGATCTCCGGTCTGGTGGCGGATCTCCAGAGCGACACCCGGGAGTCGGTCTTGGCCCGGATGACGTTGACCATCGCAAGGAACGAGAGAAAGGGACAGAACCATGGCTGACGCTCGAATTCTGGTCGTGGACGACTCGAAGCTGTTGTGTCGCCTGGTCCGGGACGTGATCGACCGGACCCCAGGGGTGTCCCTGGTCGGCGAGGCCGGCAACGGCCGTGAGGCAATCGACTTCCTGGCTTCCGGCCAGCAGGTCGATGTCGTCCTGCTGGACCTGGAGATGCCGGTCATGGACGGGCTCACCGCGCTCAAGATCATCCGCGAGCGGTGGCCCGGCGTCCGGGTGCTGGTCTTCAGCTCGATCGCCACCGAGGGCTCGGCCGCGTCGGTTCAGGCGCTGACCATGGGCGCGGTGGAATGCGTGCCCAAGCCCCGCGGCGGTGACGCGTCGCTCACCTTCGCCGCCATCCGCGAGTCGCTGGTGCCAGTGCTGCTGGCCCTGACCGGCAAGGACACCGCGCCGCCACGCCCCACCGCGGCCCGCCCGGTTGCGGCCCGGCCGGTTCCGGCGGCCCCGGCGCCGGCGGCCCCCGCCCGGCGAGCCAAGCCGGCCCAGGCCGTGGTCGTGGGGAGTTCGACCGGAGGCCCATCGGCCTTGATCGACTTCCTCAGCGGTATGGGCAAGCTCGACGTGCCGGTGTTCATCGTCCAGCACATCCCGGCCACGTTCACCGGCCAGTTGGCCCGCCGCCTCAGCGACCGCACCGGGGTGCCCGTGGTCGAGGCGGCCGACGGAGCCAAGGTGACGGCCGACAACGTCCTGCTGGCCCCCGGCGGCCTCCACCTCGAGGTCCATGAGGGGACCACCGGTAAGCGTCTGCGGCTCACCGCGTCGCCAAAGGTGCAGTACGTGCGCCCATCGGCCGACGTGCTGTTCAGCACCGCGGCCAAGTCCTACAACGGTCACGTACTTGGTGTGGTCCTGACCGGGATGGGGCGCGACGGCACCGACGGGGCGCGCGAGATCGTGAACCTCGGAGGCGAGGTGCTGGTCCAGGACGAGGCGTCCAGTGTCGTCTGGGGTATGCCCGGCTCCGTGTTCGAGGCGGGCCTGGCCACCACCACCCTCGACCCGAGCCGACTCGGGTCCGCCGTTCGCGAGCGCGTGACCGCAATCGCCGGGGTGGGCCGATAAATGCCGCGTCGGGACACCAAACCCGCCCCAATGGCTACACGCCAGCCCGGATCGTGCCGATGGAGGAAGGTACGCACCGTCGCCGTGTCCGGGCGCTACCCGTTGCTCTCGCAAGAGACTGGTTGGAGGTAAAGATGAAGATTCTTGTCGTCGACGACAGCCGTGTCATGCGGAAGCTGATCGTCCGGACGCTGCGCCAGGCGGGCCATGGTGACGCCGACGTGGTCGAGGCCGAGGACGGGGCCCAGGCCATCACCGTCTGCGAGGCCGAGAAGCCCGACATCATCCTGGCCGATTGGAACATGCCCAACATGACGGGCATCGAGATGCTCCAGGCGCTGCGGGAGAAGGGCAACCAGACCCGGGTGGGCTTCATCACCTCGGAGTCCACCGCCGAAGTCCGATCAATGGCCAAGAACTCAGGAGCCTCCTTCATGCTGACCAAGCCCATCGACGCCGAAGCCCTGGAGCGGGCCCTGGAACGGGTGGTGGCCTGACATGGCGACCCTCACCGTCGAAGCGAAGAAGCTCGGTCTCCTGCTCGAGAAGCTGTTGAACCGCGACGTCACCGCCGTCGACACCGACAAGGTCGATGCCGCCCCCGAGGCCACCTACGGTCTGGTGGACGACAAGAACAACCTGGTGGCCGTGATCGGGGCCGACCTGGCCTTCGCCCAGCGCTCCGGTGCTGCTCTGGCCATGATCCCGGCCGGCGGTATCCCGGCCGAGGGCGAGCCGCCGGACCCGGATCTCATCGAGATCTATCACGAGGTCATCAATGTGATCTCCCGCCTGATCAACGAGGCGCAGCACCGGGCCACCCTGGGCCGCCTGCGTCTCGACCCGGACCTCACCCACGATGCGGCCGAACTGGCCGGTGCGGTCAACAGCGGTGAACCCGTGGTCGTCGCCGAGTGCGACATCTCCGGCTACGGGCCGGGCAAGGTCGGCGTCTGGTCGATCTGACCCTGGAGGTCCCTCCCGGGACGCCAACGGAACGGTGCGATCGTCGACCCCCACCCCTCAGGGTGGGGGTCGACCGCGTCCCGACGGCCGTCCTCCTCGTCGTTCCTGGGTCCAATGGCCCCCGAGGCGTCCGTTCGGCTCATTGGCTCCCAGCCCCTCAGCAATCGGGGGCCGGGGCCGAAGGAGTGGTGCTGGTAAAGGCAGCCAGTGGCCGTTGCACCGATGGATTGGGCCGGCCGGACAACTACATGGAAGGCAGCTGACGAGCAGATGCGTATCAACAACAATGTCATGGCGTTCAACGCCAGTCGCAACCTGCAGGTCTCCAACAACCTGCTCGGGAAGAGCCTGGAGAAGCTCTCCTCCGGCTTCCGGATCAATCGTGCCGGTGATGACGCCGCCGGTCTGGTGATCAGCCAGAAGCTGCGGGCCGAGGTGTCGGGTCTGCGTCAGGCCACCCGGAACGCTCAGGACGGCATCAGCTTCGTCCAGACGGCCGAGGGTGCCCTGGGTGAGGTCCACGCCATGCTGAACCGCATGCGGGACCTCTCGGTCCAGGCCGCCAACGACACCAACGACGCCAACGCCCGGACCGCCCTGGCGGCCGAGATCACGGCGCTGGCGGCCGAGATCGGCCGGATCGGTACCGACACCACGTTCTCCGGCGCTGCGGTGTTCACCGCCAACGTCCTGAACTTCCAGGTCGGCTCCGAGGGCACCGGCGGCCAGATCCAGGCCACCGTCGGCCTTCTGGACAACACCGCCCTGGGCGGCACCGACCTCACGACCCTGAACGTCACCGACGCCGCCAACTCGCGGACCACCATCGAGGCCATCGATCTCTCGATCGACGCCGTTTCGACGATGCGAGGCACCCTGGGTGCGGCCCAGAACCGCTTCGAGTCGGCCATCCGGAACCTGCAGGTCACCACCGAGAACCTGTCGGCCTCCGAGTCCCGCATCCGGGACACCGACATGGCCGACGAGATGGTGAGCTTCACCCGGCATCAGATCCTCCAGCAGGCCGGCACGGCCATGCTGGGCCAGGCCAACGCCGTCCCCCAGTCGGTCCTGCGACTCCTGGGCTGATCCCGGGTCCCGGCTTCGGGACACCCGATCACACGGCGGTCGCCACCAGGACCGCCTGACTCCATGCCGTATCGAGCGGCGCCGACCCCGCATCGCCGGGCCGTCGGCGCCGCTCGGCGCGTCGGGCCCCCGCTCCGGGGGAGGGGTCGGGCTCGTCAGGGACGGGGCAGCGACGAAGGATCGACGTCGACCCCGGCCAGGGCATCCCGGTTGGCGGCCTCGATGGCGGCCGCCACCTCCTGGCGGTGGACGGTGATCGAACGCGGCGCCTCGATCCCGATACGGACCTGTTCCCCCCGGATCGACACCACGGTGACGACCACGTCGGAGCCGATGACGATCGACTGGGCTTCACGGCGGGACAGGACGAGCATGATCAGACCACCAGGGGGACTTGGGTCGTGTAGTCGGTCTCCTCGAGGACGATCTGGCGGGCGGCACCGGTATCGGCGTTTATCACGATCGGCCCCAGGAGGTTGGCCGTCACCGAGGTGATGGCGCCGTCGTCGGCCCGGTGGACGGTCACCAGCGTCAGGATCTGCACCTGCGACACGTCCTCGAGGCCGAGGGACTGTTCCTGCTCCTCGTCGATCTCGAAGTCGTAGTCGGGGAAGAAGGCGAACGGGGAGACGGCGAGGAAGGCAACGTCGTCCTCCTCGGCACTCCGCAGCCACACATAGGCGGTTCCTTCAACATGGCTGAGCATGTATGTGTGCGATTGCGGGAACCCAAGTAGGCCGTCAATAAGGTGAATTGCACCCTCAGACGTTGTTTCTACTGCATCCATCAGGTCGGCTCACTTACCGTTTGACTCTGCAGTTGAATATAGCGCTCTTTGTCGGTTGGACTCGTCAACCCTCAGCCGGGGAGTCGGAATCGAGCTCCAGCGCGAGGAGCAGTTCGGGGGTGACGGACACGCCGGCGATGGAGGCGATCGGCTCGCCTCGACGCAACAGCTGCCGGGCCCGCTGAGGGTCGATGGGCGACGCCAGGTCGATGACGCCGGGTCGGCCGAGCTCCCCCTGCCAGGTTGCCATGTCCTCGTCGTTCGGGGAGCCGTCCACCACCAACCGGACCAGCTCCACCCCGTACTGACGCAGGTGGTCGACCGTCTGGGCCAGGGGCATGGGAAGGGCCCGATCGGTGTCGATCACCAGCAGGGCGGGAGGTACCAGGGCGTCGCGGAACACCGACCGGATCGCCTCGTTCGACGAGGCCACCGACCAGCCGTCGTCGACGCAGTCGGGCGTCGGATGCTCACTCACCACCACCACCGGCCTGCCGTCGGCCGGTTGGCGGTCCAGGTGGCGGCGGGCGACGGGGGCGGCCTGGGCCAGGCGGCCCACCACGGCGGTGGACACCACCGACGGCACGGCCAGCAGGTCGGCGAAGGCCACGGCGCCCTCGTACCGCTCCCAGAAGGAGACCCGGTCCCGTGTCGATACTGCTCCGGCCGGCGCCCCCACCGGGTCCGCCTCGACCGTGGGTGATCGGTCGGGTGCGGGGGCGGTCTCCGGGTCGGGGACGCCCGCCACCGGGTGGGCGGCCTGCGCCCCGACCGGTGCCGGATCGGGGGAGGGGTTAGGCGCCGGGTCGTCGGCCGTCTCCGAGCGGGGCCCGTCGAGGAGATCGACGCCCGCCGGTCGGTCGAGGTCGATGGTGGGTCCCGGCGGACCTTCCACGACGGGCTCGCCAGCCGTGTCCGGGGCCCCCTGGGGCGCGACCGCGGGCGGGGCGTCGTTCGCCATCGGCTTGAACCACCGACCGGGCCCGGGGAGTGCGAGGCCTGGTCGCTCGGCTTCGGGGGTGGCGGGTCGAGGTGTGGCCTCGGCCGGGCCCGTGGTCCCGCCCTCGGGCGGCGCCGGGCGCGGCTCGGCCGCCTTCTTCCTGGAACGTCGCTTGATCATCGGCGGGGGCTCCTCGGGGACTCACGCCACCGTGCTGGTGGCGGGCATCCCGGTCCCATCGGCCGTTCGGCCCGGGCCGTGAGGCCCACGCCGGCGGCCGCCGTCATCGGATCGCTTCGTCGGCGCCGTCGTGTTCGGCCTGTCGGGCCAGGGCTTCGATCATCTTGGACGGCGGGATGTCGACCCGGCGGACGAGCCCGGCGAACGGGTTGGGGGCCGACCGCATGACGAAGGCGATGACGATGGCCACCGCCTCATAGAGGTGAGCCGGGATCTCCTCGCCCACGTCCATGGTGTCGTGGAGGATCCGGGCCAAGGGTCGGGCCTCGATCACGGGCACGTTGCCGGCGAAGGCTCGCTCCCGGATCCGCATGGCCAACTCGTCACCGCCCTTGGCCACCACCGTCGGCACCTGCCCGGCGTCGTAGGACAGCGCGACGGCCACGTGGGTCGGGTTCACCACCACGACCGAGGCGTCGTTCACCGCGGCCAGCATCTGATTTCGGCTCACCTTGGCGTGCTGGGCCCGCCGCCGGCTCTTGGTCAGCGGGTCGCCCTCGGTGTTGCGGTTCTCCTGCTTCACCTCGTGCTTGGACATCCGCAGCTGCTTGCCGATCTTGCGTCGCTGGAAGGCATAGTCGGCGGCGCCCACGACAACCCCCACGATGGCGCCCAGACGGATGAGCAGCAGGAGGCCCCCGGCCACATCGGCACCGGCCGGCGCCAGGGCCCGGCTCGTGCTGGTCAACAGGGCCGCCACCTGGGTCCGGGCCACCAGCACGACGAGGAGGCCGAGGGCCACGAGGCGGACGAGGGCCTTGGCCGTGTCGACCGCGCTCTGGGCCGAGAACAGGCGCTTCAGCCCGACCTGGGGTGAGATCCGCTCCAGCTTGGGTCGAAGCGGCTCGAAGGTCAGCGTCACCCCGCCCTGGACCGCCATCAGGACGGCACTGAGGAGGGCGGCGAGACCGAGGAAGGGGAGCAGGATCAGAGTGAGGCGACCGGCGATGGCCATGGACTCGGTCATGGCCCTGGTCTCGTCGCCCACCACCACCGCCTCGGTGGCCACGTCGAAGTAGCGGACGAAGGCACCGTGGATCCGACGAGCCAGCAGCGGAAGCACGAAGCTGAGCACGAGGAGGACCAGCCAGCCCACCAGGTCGGGCGAGCGCGGGATCTGGCCCTTGCGTCTCGCCTCCCGCAGCTTCCGGGGTGTGGGCTTCTCGGTCTTCTGGGCGTTGTCGGAGGGGGGCACGTCAGGCTCCGGCCACGCTCAGACCCCACCGCAGCGATCGATCCAGCAGGGCGGCGGCAGCATTGACCACCAGGGGCAGGACCAGGGAGAAACCGAGCAGGAACACCAGGCCCTTCACCGCGAACCCCACGACCATCACGTTCAACCGGGGGGCGGCCCGGGCGGCCAGGGCCAGCATCGTCTCCACCATCAGCAGGGCCACGAGCAGGGGAAGGGCGATCTCCACCGCCGCCAGCAGCATCTGACCGGCCCCGATGGGAAGGGTCCGGCCCAGGCCCTCGACCCGGAGGCCGCTCAAGGGCGCCGCCTCGTAGCTGCGTATGACCCCGCGCACGATCATGAGGTGGCCGTCGATCGAAACCAGCACCACGGTGGTGACCATCTGGTTGAGCCGGGCCCCCGGGCTGCTCGAACTGTTGATGGTGGGGTCGAACAGGCTGGCCGCCGACAGCCCGGCCAGGGTGTCGAGGAGGCTGCCGGCGGCCATCGGCGCCGCCAGGAGCAACTGGATGAGGAAGCCGAACACCGCCCCGACGACCACCTGATAGACCAGAGCCAGGATGAGAGGCCCGGCCTCGAGCGGGACCAGGTCCGGCTGGAGGGGGGTGACCACGAGCGAGACCCCGGCCGCAATCGCCACCCGGACCTGCAGGGGGAGCAGCCCCCCGGCGAACGGGGGAGCCACCGTCATGGTCGCCACCAGCCTGGTCATGACCAGGAGGAACGAGACCACGATGGTGGGGTCGATCTGGAAGGTCACAACAGGCCCGGTATGCGCTCGAAGAGCTCCAGGGTGAAGTCGACCATCTCCCGCAGCATCCAGTTGCCGGTGAGGGCCAGCACCGCGGCCACGGCGGCGAACTTGGGCACAAAGGCCAGGGTCTGCTCCTGGATCTGGGTGATCGACTGCAGCAGGCCCATGATCACGCCCACCAACACGGCCGTGAGCAGCACCGGGGCGGCAACCCGCGACGCCGTCCACAGCGCCATGACCACCACGTCCATGACATTGCTCTCCGCCACCGGTCAGTACCTCACACGAAACTGGCGACGAGGGTCTCGGCTATGAGCGACCAC
Organism: Acidimicrobiales bacterium; assembly: GCA_965263455.1. Lineage (GTDB taxonomy): Bacteria > Actinomycetota > Acidimicrobiia > Acidimicrobiales > SZUA-35 > CADEDH01. Next base: position 834,179 of record CBDHHN010000004.1, on the reverse strand, counting down.
CCGCCGACCATGATGAACAACAGCAACTTGAAGGGAAGCGACACGAAGACCGGAGGCAGCATCATCATGCCCAGCGCCATGAGGGTGGCGGCCACGATGATGTCGATCACCAGGAAGGGCACGAAGACGACGAACCCGATGATGAAGGCCGTCTTCAGCTCCGAGAGAAGGAAGGCGGGGATCAGGGTCGTCAACCCGATGTCATCCACCGTCTCGGGCCGGTCCTGACCCCCGGCGTCGAGCATCAGCTCCAGCTCGGCCTCGTCGACGTGGTCGAGCATGAAGGCCCGGAGGGGCACGGCGGCCCGGTCGAGGGCCTGGTCCTGGGTGATGGTGCCGTCGAGGAAGGGCTGGAGCGCCGTCTCGTTGATCTCGGTGATGGTGGGCATCATGATGAACAGGCTCAGGAACAGGGCGAGCCCGATGAGGACCTGGTTGGGCGGCACCCCCTGGAGGCCCAGGGCGTTGCGGGTCAGCGACAACACGATCACGATGCGGGTGAAGCTCGTGAGCATCAGGATCAGCGAGGGGGCCAACGACAGGACGGCCAGCCCGACGATGAGCAGGATGGACTGGCTCCCGGCACCCTCGCCGCCACCGATGTCGACCGAGATGAGACCGTCGGGGTCGGCCCGATCGCCGTCCGATACGGGGGAGACGGGGCCGGTCTGGGGGATGGGGATCTCCGGGATCGGGGGATCCGGGATCTCGGGAACCCCCTGGGCCCCGGCCGGGTCACCGCCCAGGGCCAGGACGGCCAGGGTCACCAGCAGGCCGACGACGAACAGGGTCCGGCGTCGAGGCCGGGAACGGGTTCGAGGGAGCGAGGAGGAGCGAGCGTTCCGGTCAGCCACGACGGACGGTCAGATCACGGAGGGCCTCGACCACGCTGCTGCGTGGTCCGGCCGACCGTATGGTCGGTCCGGGCCTCCGTGCCTCTCTCCGCCGTCCGTCTCCTGCCGTGGCCTGCTGTTCCGGGGTCCGGATGTCCACCACCGGCTCGCTCCCCGGTTCGCTCTCGACACCGTCGTCGTCGGCCAGCAGGTCCTGCCCCTCGGCCAACACGGTGATGGCGTGGTCGTTCACGCCGATGAGCACGTGACGCTGGCCGGCCCGCACCACGGCCAGCGTCGACGTCTTCGTCAGCTGCCGCCGGGCAGCTATCTCGATCTCGGGCATGCGGCCGGCGCCGCCCAGCCGCTTGCGGGCCAGGCGCCCGGCGCCCAGCAGCACGACGACCAGGATGGCCAGGGCCAGGATCATCCGCAGGGCCAACTCGACGGTCGACACCGCCAGGACCAGGGCCAACATCACCGGCTCCCGGGCTCCAGCACGTCGGTGATGCGCACCGCGTACTCGTCGTCGATGAGGACCACTTCACCCCGGGCCAACAGCGTGCCGTTGACCCGGACGTCGACCGGTGCGCCGACGGCCCGGTCCAACTCCACCACCGAGCCCACGTCGTAGCTCAGGACCTCGGCCAGGGTGACGGTGCAACGCCCCAGCTCGACCGAGACCTCGAGGTTGACGTTGGACAGCTTGTCCAGGCCGGCGGCGGCCCCGGAGGTCGCCGAAGGGGTTGCGACGCCCGGCTCCGAGGACGGACCGGCGGGTGCGGCGGCCGTGGCGCCCCGACGGTCGACGGCCCGGACCAGGGCGGCGACGACCGTGCCGTCGTCGCTGAGGCCGACCGCCTCGAACGGCGTGGTGAAGCGAGCGGCGATGTCGCTCCCGTCGGGGACCGGATCGGCCGAGGTCGGCGTGCCGCCCTGCCCGGCCCAGGCACCGAGGGTGGGACCGAGCGAGGCCAGGAGGTCGTCGGCCCCCGAACGGTCGTCGGAGACGGCCACGGTGGCGACGACGGCCCCGTCGGGGCCGGCCAGGTCCATGGTGATCAGGGGCCCCTCGACCGCGGCCAAGCCCCCGGGGTCGAGCGGCTCGACGGCCAGCCCGGCGGCGTCGGCCGCCAGGGTCACCTCGTCGGTGACCAGTGCCGTGTCGGTGGTCATCCGGTTCCCCTTTCGTTGTCGGCCCGGCCGGTCAGCTCGGCCACGAGCCGCTGGCCCCGCTGGGCCGGGCGGACGGTGAACAGACGCTCGGCCCCGATCCGGGCCACCAGGCTCCGGGTCACGGGTTGGCCGGTGCGGAGTACGTCACCCACCTGGAGCTCGGCCAGCTGTCGGGCCGGGGCGGGCAGGGGGTCGAAACCGACCACCAGCTCGACCGGCACCGGCGCCATGGCCTGTCGGACCAGCGCGTTCGGCCGTTGACGACGTTCGGCGTGCTGGCCCGCCAGGCGGCGGTCGATCTTCTCGATACAGGTCTGGAGCTGGCTCCCGGTCAGCCCGAACACGATGGCACCTTCGACCGACCCGATGGTGAACTCCAGGGGTAGGGCCAGCGCCGGCTCCGGCGGCGCCTCCGGCAGGGAGGTGGCGCTGGCCACGTGGAAGCACAACTCGCTGCGGCCCAGGTCGAACTGGTCGGCCCCGTTGCTCAGGATGGGCTCCAGGACGAGATCCATGAGTGAGGTCTCGACTGTGGAGAGCGGTCGGGCCTCGTGTTCGCCGTCGCCCTTGCCCCCGCACAGGACCTCGACCATCGACAGGGCCAGGCCGAGATCGGTGACCAGGAGGCCGAAGGCCAGTTCGTAGGACGTTCGGATCACGGCGATGTCGGACGGCTCCTGGCACAGGGCCGGGAGTGTGGTCTGGGTGATGGGGCCGGGGCGGACGGTGCAGTCGTTGATCCGGGGCTGGAGATCGGCCTGGAGCCGCTCGGCCAAACCTTCGAGCGAGCGCGCCAGGAGTTGCACTCGCTCGCCGGCCAGCAGGTTGCCCTGCCCCAGCGGCGTCGTCTCCGTGCTCTCTGCGGGGTCTGCCACCGGTTTCGTTTCGGCAACGGGGCCGCAGATGTGAGCCCGGGGCGGGGATGTGTCTCAAGTCGGCGCTCACGATGTCGAGACTTCTTGGTGACGGCGGCCGGCGGAGGTCGTCAGCGGGAGTACCCGGGAGACGGATCATGATCGTGTTCAATCGGCTGAGCGGGAAGGCCATCGCGCTGAACCCCGACCTGATCGAACGCGTCGAGGCGACCCCCGACACCGTGATCACCCTCACCACCGACACCAAGTTCCTGGTATCGGAGAGCGTGGAGCAGGTACTTCAGCTGATCACCGACTACCGGGCGTACGTGCTGGTCCGGGCCCGTGATCTGGAGGTCGTGGACGAACCGCGGCCCACCCTGCACGTGGTGCCCAACGAGCTGGCGACGGCCCGTGGCGCCGGACCGCGATCCAACACCGAGGTCGAGTTCGTCGAGGACGACCCGGTGATCGATTTCCTCACCTTTCCCCACGAGTCGAAGGACGACTGATGGACCCGATAACCCTGGCCGGTATCGGCCTCGCCCTCGTGAGCATGCTGGTCGCCGCCTTCATGGCCGGCATGAACCCGATCGCCATCTTCCTGGGCGACCCGGGCTCGATCCTCCTGGTGGTCGGCGGGACCATCGGGACCACGGCCGCCAGCGGCACCATGGCCCAGGCCTTGGGTGCACCGAAGGCCCTGGTGGTGGCGCTCACGGGCGGTGGGAGCATCGACCGACCCGCCATCATCCAGCAGATGGTCGGCTTTGCCGACACCGCCCGGAAGGAGGGCCTGCTGGCGCTGGAGGGCGAGATCGAGAAGATCGAGGATCCCTTCTTCAAGCAGGGCCTGCAGATGGCGGTCGACGGCACCGACCCGTCCGATCTGCGCGACATGCTCGAGCTGGATCTCGAGAAGATGGCCATGCGCCACAAGGACGGCGCCGGCTTCTTCTCGACCGCCGCCGGCATGGGCCCGGCCATGGGCATGGTCGGCACCGTGATCGGCCTGGTCGACATGCTCGGCAACCTGGACGATCCGTCGACCCTGGGTCCGGCCATGGCTGTGGCCTTCCTCACCACGCTCTGGGGCGCCTTCATCGCCAACTACTTCTTTCAGCCCATCGCCGCCCGATTGAAGAAGCTGGCGGCGGACGAGATGTCGTCCCGGGAGCTGATCCTGGAGGGAATCCTCTCCATCCAGGCCGGCTCGAACCCCCGGGCCGTGGCCGGCAAGCTCGTCTCCTTCCTCCCCCCGGGCGACCGGGAGGAGATCCTGGCCAAGGGCGCCTAGCCCCGGGCCCGACCTGCTCGAGGCGGAACCATGGCGAAGAAACAGCTTCCCGAGGACGAAGGGCCATCGCAGGAATGGCTGGCGAGTTATGCCGACGCCATGACCCTGTTGCTCGCCTTCTTCATCATGATGTTCGCCTTCGCCCTCATCGACGAGGAGAAGTTCGACGACTTCAAGGTGGGGGTGGCCGCCGCCCTCGGCATCCCCGATCCGGCGACGGACAACACCAACAGCATCCTGTCGGCCGGCCAGGGGGTGACCCCGGAGGTCGGGTTCAGCACCATCTCGGCCGAGACTGCGGCCGAGGCGGCGGAGCTGCGGGAGCAACTCTCCGGTGAGGTCACGGCCGAGGACGCCGAGGCCCTGAGGGCCCTTCTCGAGTTCGAGTTCTCCCAGACCGGGGCGGCCGACGCCGTCGAGGTCGGCATCGACGAACGCGGGGTCTACGTCCGCTTCGACGGTCGGGCCCTGTTCCCCAGCAACTCGGCCGAGCTCGACGAAGAGGGCCTCACATTGCTGGCCACGGCGGCCGATGTGCTTGGGGTGATCGACAACCGGCTCGAGATCGAGGGCCACACCGACAACAGGCCGACCGGCGGTGTCTGGCCCTCGAACTGGGAGCTGTCGTCGGCCCGCGCCTCGCGCGTGGTGCGCTGGATGGCGGCCCCCGGGGCGGTGCCCGAGCCCCGACTCATGGCCGTCGGTCTGGCCGACACCCGGCCCCGCGACACCAACGACACGCCCGAGGGTCGCCAGCAGAACCGGCGGGTGGAGATCGTGGTTCGGGTGGCCGGCATCTCCGACTCCGGCGTGCCCATCATCGCCCCCGGCCTCGAAGATCCTCTGGGCGCGGACGAGGATCCCAGCCCGATCCTCACCGACCTGGACACGCCGGCCCCGTCTGATGATGGTGCGGCCCCGGCCGATGGTGCGCCGGCTGATGGTGCGCCGTCTGATGATGGTGCGGCCCCGGCTGATGATGGTGCGCCGGCCGATGGCGCGGCCCCGGCCGATGGTGCGCCGGCTGATGGTGCGGCCCCGGCTGATGATGCGACGCCGTCCATCGATCCCGCGATCGACCCGGACCTTGACAACCCGATCACCGGGTGAGTTCGACCCTGTTCATCGAGAGGCACGTGGGAGGCAGCCATGGCCAAGAAGACCGACGACGTCGACGACGACGAAGAGGAAGAAGGTGGTGGCGGCGGCAAGAAGAAGATCATCTTCGCCGTCGTCGGCCTTGCCGCGGTCGGCGGCGTCTACCAGTTCGTCCTGAGCTCGCCCCCTCCTGAGGAGGCCGAGGGCGAGATGCCGGAGGAGGTGGCGGCCGAGGAGGTCCCCGTCGTCGAGGGCGAGATCGTCCAGATGGAGGAGATGATCCTCAACATCGACGGCGAATCCGGGTATCTCCGGATCGGCCTGGCCCTGGTCCTCGACGAGGAGACCCTGGCCGCCGACTTCGAGCCCGAGAAGGCCATCGCCCAGGACGTCGCCGTCCAGTACCTGTCGTCCCAGTCGTCGGACACCCTCCGCTCGGCCGAGGGACGGGAGGCGGCCAAGGAGGAACTCAGCGTCCTCATCCGGGAGGCCTACGGCGATGCCAAGGTCGTGCGCGTGCTGTTCACCTCGCTGGTGATGCAGTAACCGGTCCCACCGGTCCGTACGACCTGGACGAATGATCCGAATCGACCACCTGATGCACCTAATCACGCTCCTTGGCGAGACGAGTCTGCGGGCGTGAAGGGATCACTGAAGAACCCTTCACGTGGGTAGTAGGCGAATCGCTCTCAACAAGGAAGGATGACGAGGGCTCATGCGTATCAACAACAATGCGATGGCGTTCAATGCCAACCGCAATCTGCAGGTGAACAACATGGCCCTGGGGAAGAGCTTGGAGAAGCTCTCCTCGGGGTTCCGGATCAATCGTGCCGGTGACGATGCTGCCGGTCTGGTGATCAGCCAGAAGCTGCGGGCCGAGGTGTCGGGTCTGCGTCAGGCCACCCGGAACGCTCAGGACGGCATCAGCTTCGTCCAGACGGCCGAGGGTGCCCTGGGTGAGGTCCACAGCATGCTGAACCGCATGCGGGATCTGGCCGTGCAGGCCGCCAACGACACCAACGACGCCGCGGCCCGGACCGCCGTCGACGCCGAGCTCGACGCCCTGGCGGCCGAGATCGACCGGATCGGTACCGACACCACGTTCTCCGGCGCCGCGGTGTTCACCGCAACCGCCCTGAACTTCCAGGTCGGCTCCGAGGGCACCGGCGGCCAGATCCAGGCCACCGTCGGCGTGCTCGACGCCAACGCCCTGGGCGGCACCGACCTCGCCGCCCTCGACGTCACCACCGCGGCCGCCGCCCGGACCACCATCGAGGACATCGACACCTCGATCGACGCCGTGTCGACCATGCGAGGCACCCTCGGTGCGGTCCAGAACCGCTTCGAGAGCACCATCCGGAACCTGCAGGTCACCACCGAGAACCTGTCGGCCTCCGAGTCCCGCATCCGGGACACCGACATGGCCGAGGAGATGGTGAACTTCACCCGTCGCCAGATCCTCCAGCAGGCCGGCACGGCCATGCTGGGCCAGGCCAACTCCGTCCCCCAGTCGGTCCTGCGACTCCTGGGCTGATCCCGAACCACTACGCCGAACGGGGCGGTCCGCCGACGGTACATCCATCGTCGAGTGGGCCGCCCCACCGGCAGCCAGTTCCCAAGACCACGAACCGGCCAACGAACACGTTTCCTGAAAGGCGAGCATGTCCTTCATCGACGGTCTGTCCTCCGGACTCGACACGACCGCCATCATCAACCAGCTCATGCAGCTGGAGCGCCGGCCCCAGCAGGCGCTCCAGGTTCGTCGCGATCAGGAACAGGCGGCCAAGACCGAGCTCTCCGAGCTCCGGTCCGACCTGCAGAGCATCAGGAACCTGGCCGCCGACCTGCGGCTCGGCACCGGGTGGGACAAGGTCACGGCCACCGTCTCGGACGAGACGGCGGCCACCGCCACCGCCGGCACCTCGGCCGTCACCAGCTCCTACAGCTTCCAGGTGACCTCGCTCGCCACCGCCGCCTCCCAGTACTCGACCGCCGAGTTCGCCGACCTCGACACCGTGGTCACCGGGACCTCGACGGTCAACGACGTCATCGACGCCGTCAACAGCCAGGATCTCGGCTACTCGGCCATCGCCGTCAACACCGGAACCGGCTACCGGATCCAGCTGACGGCCAACGAGACCGGCGCCGCCTCGGCCTTCACCCCCGACGCCGGCATCTTCGGGGCCACCGCCTTCAGCGTCCTGTCCGCCGGCTCCGACGCCGAGCTGACCATCCAGGGCGACACGCCGTTCACCGTCAGCTCCGATACCAACACCTTCGAATCCCTCCTGCCGGGGGTGACGGTCACGGTCAAGGCGGTGACCACCGATCCCGTCACCGTCACCACCGAACCCGACCTGGAGGCCACCTCCGAGGCCGTCAGCGAGCTGGTGACCAAGCTCAACGAGTTCTTCACCCGCGTCGACGACAGCACCCGCAACGAACCCGACAGCGCTCGGACGGTGCTCCAGGGCAACCGGGAGGCCCGCCGTGCGGCCAACGAGATCCGCCGGGCCTTCACCGAGTCGGTCGACGGCAACACCCTGTCCTCGGCCGGGTTCGTCGGCATCGAGCTGACCCGTGAGGGCACCCTCCAATTCGACGCCGCCCGGTTCAAGGAGCTTCTGGCCAGCGACGCCACCACCTTGACCTCGCTCTTCGCCGATCGCACCGGCACCGGCGAGCCCGGCATCCTCGATCGGGTGGTCGACAGCGCCGACGCCGCCACCTCGGTGGGTGAGGGGTACCTCTACACCGCCGGCGAGACGATGGACCTCCTCATCGAGGACTACCAGCGCCAGATCGAGGCCTTCGAACGCCGGATGGAGATCCGGGAGGCGACCCTGCGCCGGACCTACGCAAACCTCGAGGTGTCACTCGGCGGGCTGCAGCAGCAGTCGCAGTGGTTGGCCTCACAGCTCGGGACCCTCGGAGGCCAGGCCCAGTGAGCAGGAATCGACGCGCCCAGGTCGCGTCCCGCTACCAGAACGACGGGATGACGGGATCGACACCGGCCCGGTTGCTGTTGGCCGTGTTCGACCGGCTGCGCCGGGATCTCGAGGGGGCCCGGGTCGCCATCGGGGCCGGTCACGTCGAGGCCGCCCACCGCAAACTGGTCAACGCCCAGGACCTGCTGTTCGAGCTGCAGCTCGCCCTCGACGCCGACGTGTGGTCCGGTGCCCCGGTCCTGGCCGCCGTCTACGACCATCTCATGGCCCTGCTCGTCGAGGCCAACCTGCGGAAGCGGGTCGACCTCGTCGACCAGGCGCTGGACGTCGTCGTCCCCATCGAGAAGGCATGGATCGAGGCCCACGAGCAACTGCAGTCTCAGCAGTCGACCGTCGGGTCGTCGTGACGGCCTGGACCGCCGTCCTCGACCGGTTCGAGCGCCTGCTCGACGGTCACCGGGCCGTCCTGACCGACGACGCCGCCCCTCCGACCGCGGACTTCCCGCCACCGGTGCCGACCGTTGCGCCCGACGGACCCGAACGGGCCCGGGCCGCTCGGCTGCTGGAGTCGGCCCGGACCCTGGAGTCGGCGCTGGAGGCCCGCCGGGCCGAGCTGGCCCGGCGACGACCGCCGATGCGGCGGCGGCGGGGGTCGGCCCCCGCCACCATCTCCCGCCGAGCCTGACCGGGGCCGGGCGCCGGGCCACCAGGCCTCGCGACCTGGGAGAATGGTCCGGAAGTCCTAAGGCAGCCGGGCCTTTCGTGCCGATGGAGCCCGTGAGCCGGATGCTCCGCACGCAGACGCCCACGGATGGGGCCCTCGCAACCGTCCGAAGGAGCTGTCCCCGTGATCATCGGCGGAGACCACACTCGCTACCTGGCGTTCGCACTACGCGGCCTGGAGGCCCAGCGCCAGGCCACTGAGCACAACATCGCCAACGTCGAGACCCCGGGCTTCCTCGCTCACCGGGTGTCGTTCGAGAATTCCCTGCGCAGCGCCATGCAACGGGGCCGTCCGGCGACGGCGTCGATGACGACCTCGCGGTCGAACGCACCGACCCGGGTCGACTCCAGCAACGTCGATCTCGCCAGCGAGGTCACCGACCTCGAGATCAACGGCCTCCGCCAACGACTGATGACCCAGGCCCTCAACGCCCACTTCAGCCGCCTCCGCACGACGATCGGGCGCTGACGTGTCCGGCCCCTTCCACAGCCTCTCGATCTCACGTTCGGGCATGGACGTCTACCAGGTCTGGCTCGACGCCATCGCCGACAACATCGCCAACATCAACACGGTCACCAGCACCGACGAGCCCGGATTCCGGGAGCGCCTGGTGGTGGCCCGGGCCGTCGACGGTGAGCGACCCGAGGGCTCACGTGTCGACAGCATCGTCCTCGGCGACGACCAGGGGAATCTGATCTACGACCCCACCCATCCGCTGGCCGACGACAACGGGATGATCAAGGCCCCCTCGGTCGACCTGTCCCAGCAGATGACCCACATGATCGTGGCCCAGCGCGCCTATCAGGCCAACACCGCCGCATTCCGGGCCGCCCGTGACGCCTACCAGACCGCATTGGAGATTGGGCAGCGATGACCTCCCCCATCCAACCCGTATCGCTCCCCGGGGTTACTCCCGGCCGGGGGGCGAGTGCCTTTCCCTCGATCGAGCCCGAGGAGCCCCGCTCCGGTTTCGCCCAGGCCATCACCGACGCCCTGGCGTCGGTGGGACGCATGGAGCAGAACGTGCAGGCCGCGGCCGAAGCGGCGGCCGTGGGCGACATCGACTCGGTCACCGACTTCATGGTCACCGCAGCCGAGGCCCAGCTGGCGACCGAGATCACGGTGGCCGTGAGGGACCGGGCGATCTCGGCCTTCACTGACATCATGCGCATGCAGATCTGATGGCGCTCATCGACGTCGACGCCCTACGGCGCAACGCAACGACCTCGGTCCAGACCATGACCGGCCCGCAGCGGGTGACGCTGGGGCTGGCGGCGGCGGCCGTGGTGATCGGGATCCTGATGGTGACCCGCCTCACCGGCAACGTCCCCATGGCCACCCTGTACGCCAACCTCGACCCGGCCGACGCGGCCGACGTGGTGGCCGAGCTGGACCGGCTCGGTGTGCCCTACAACCTGGAGGCCGGCGGCCAGATCGTCGAGGTCCCGGCCGACCAGGTCCACTCCCTACGGTTGAACCTCACCGGCCAAGGCATCCCGGGCAGCGGGGTCGGTTGGTCGGTGCTCGACGATCAGGGCATCACGGCCTCGGCCTTCGACCAGCGGGTCGGGTACCAGAGGGCGATGGAGGGCGAGCTGGCCAAGACCGTCGCCACCATCGACGGGGTCTCCAGCGCCAACGTCCACCTGGTCATCCCCGAGCGCGACCTGCTCTCGGGCGACGACCGGCAGCCCTCGGCCTCGGTACTGGTCGTCACCAGCGGGAACACCTCCCTGGCCCCGACCCAGGTCGACGCCATCGTGAACCTCGTCGCCTCGTCCATCGAGGGTCTGACCCCCGACCAGGTCTCGGTGGCCGACGACAGCGGTCGGGTGCTGGCCGCCGCCGGCGACGGGTCCGGGGTCATGGGCCTCGAGAGCGACAACCAGCTCCGGGCCAAGCGACAGTACGAGTCGACCCTGGAGACCGACCTGGAGAACCTGCTGGCCGCCGTGGTCGGTCCCGGCCTGGCCCAGGTCGAGGTCACGGCCGAGCTCGACTTCGACTCGGTGGTCACCACCACCGAGCAGTACCAGCCGACCGAGTCGGCGGCCGGCGATCAGCTGCTGGTCAGCGAGACCAGCCGCTCCGAGCTCTACCGGGACGAGGTCGACCTCGGGCCCGACGAGGGCACGCTCGAGATCGAGGTGCCGGAGGCCCCGGCCGAGGAAGGCGCGGAGGGCGAGGAGGGGGCCGACGGCGACGCTGCAGCCACCACCGAGGACGGCGTCCGCTACAGCCTCGACGAGCGCGACACCCGCTACGCCCTGGACCGGGTGGTCACCAACTCCGAGACCGCCATGGGCAAGGTGGCCGCCCTCTCGGTCGCCGTGCTCCTCGACGAGACCGCCATCGACCCGGCCCGGGTGGCCGAGATCGAACAGCTGGTACAGGCCGCGGCCGGCATCGACACCGGCCGAGGCGATCTCCTGGCCGTGACCCTGATGCCGCTCAACGAGCAGTTCCGCCAGAACGTCGAGGCAACCGTCGGCACCGCCGTCCCGGCCGAGGCGGCCTCCGGCGGGGGACTCGACCTGGTCGGCCTCATCCGCACCGTGCTCACCGGTCTGGTGGCCCTGGTCGTCGTCCTGCTCGGCATCCGCATGGCCTCCCGGGGACCGAGCCGGGAGCTGGAGGAGGCCATCCGGGAGGTCGAGTCCCGTCCGGTGGCCCTCCAGGCCGCGGCCGAGGGTGGCGCCGACGACGATGACGACGACATCGACCTCGACGCGGCACCGACCGAGGAGCGGCTCCAGGCCCTCCTCGAGAACCAGTCCGACGACATGGCCGACGTGCTCCGCACGTGGCTGACCGAGGTCTAGGGGACATCGCATGGAGGATCTGAAGACCATGTCCCCCCGCCGCAAGGCCGCCATCGTGCTCCTGCAACTGGGGGAGCAGGAGAGCAGCGCCCTGCTCCGGGGCATGCGGCGGGAGGAGCTCGACGCCGTCATCGCCGAGGTCACCGCCATCGGACAGATAGATCCCGAGCTGGCCAAACGCGTCCTGGACGAGTTCCTGAACGTCACCGAGAGCGAACGGCTCCGGGGCGACCGGGACATGGCCTTCGAGCTGCTGGAGACGGCGTTCGGCAAACGTCGGGCCCGGGAGGTCATGGCCGAGCTGGAGGGAACCCAGGTCCAGATCCCGTTCCAGTTCCTCGACGGCCTGGAACCCGAGGTCGTCGCCGAGAACCTGGTGGCCGAGCTGCCCCAGACCATCGCCCTGGTCCTGTCCCACCTGACCCCGGAGCAGTCGGCGACCATCATCAAGCACATGCCGGGCGAGGTGGTGGTCCAGGTCGGCTTCCGCCTGGGCCATCTCGACCGGGTCTCGGGCGACGCCCTGGAGGCGGTTGAGCAGGGACTGCGTCAGCGGTTCTCGGCCGTGCTCGACAACAACCTGCTCGACCCGACAGGGGGCGTCGACTCCCTGGTCGAACTGCTGTCGGCGGCCGACAAGGACGTCGAGGAGGTCGTCATGACCGGCCTGGTCGACATCGACGGCGCCATGGCGGCCGAAGTCCGGGCCAAGATGTTCGTCTTCGAGGACCTCCAGCTCCTCACCGACAAGCAGATGCAGCAGGTGCTGCGTCAGGTGGACTCGTCCAAGCTGCCCATCGCCCTCAAGGGGGTCAGCCTGGTGGTCAAGGACAAGTTCCTCAACAACCTGTCGAGCCGGGCCCGCGAGAACCTCCTGGACGAGATGGAGCTGCTCGGCTCGGTCCGGGCGACCGACGTCGAGGAGTCGCAGAACGAGATCCTGGAATCGGTCCGGGAACTCGAGGCTTCCGGCGACCTCGTGATCAACCGGGGAGGCAGCGACTTTGTCTCCTGAGGCACGACTCCTGCTCCGGGGTGCCGACGCCGACCAGGCCCGCCCCGTCGATCTGGTCCGCTCCGTTCCCGAGCCCGGTCCCGTCATCCCCCTGGCCATCCACGATCCCCACCGGGAGGACGCGGTGGCGGCCGAGCGCCGCCAGGGTTTCGCCCAGGGTCTGGCCGAAGGCCGGGAGCAGGCGGCCCGGGAGGGCCTGCGGGCTCGCCGGGAACTGGCCGCCGGCATCGACCGGACCCTCGACGACCTCCGCCGGAGCTACGACGAGCGCTACCGGGAACTGGCCGCCGACGTCGGCCGGTTGGCGGTGGCGGTGGCCGAGGCCGTCCTCGGGCGGGAATTGGAACTGGCCGCCGACCCCGGGGGCGACGCCATCCGTCGCTGCCTCGACCTGGTGCCCGACGACGGGGCCCTCGTCATCAGGCTCCACCCCGATGACGTCGACACGGCCGACGTGATCGAACTCATGGGCCGCGACGTCACGGTGGTGGCCGATGCCGGATTCGGGCGGGGCGACACCGTGATCGCCTTCGACGAAGGAACGGTCGACGGCCGGTTGGCCCAGGCCCTGGAACGGGTGCGGGAGGCGCTGCAGTGACCGTCCTGGCGGGAGACAATCTGGCGGCGAACCTGGACCCGGGGCCCATCGGGTCGGCCCGGCCGACCCCGGTGGCGGACCGGATCCGGGCCGCGGCCCGACCGCTGCGGACGGGCCGCATCGACCGGCTGGGCCAGCACGAGGCCGACGTCGTCGGCCTCACCGTCGGCCCCGGCGACCTGGTCGACGTCGGCGAGGTCGACCCGGTCACGGCCGAGGTCGTGGCCGTCGCCGGCGACCGGGCCACCGTCCTTCCCTACGGACACTTCCGGGGTAGGCGGATCGGGGAGCGGGCCGTGGCCCGGGGCGGTGAGCTCCTGGTGCCGACCGGCCTCCAACTCCTGGGCCGCATCCTCGATGGGATGGGTCGCCCCCTGGACGGGGCGGACGAACCTTCGACCCACGGAGCCGTCCCGGTCCACAACGAGGCCCCACCGGCGCTGGCCCGCCCCCACATCGACCAGCCCATGCCGGTCGGGGTTCGGACCATCGACACCCTCCTGACCTGCGGTCGGGGTCAGCGGGTGGCCATTCTGGCCGGCTCCGGCGTCGGCAAGTCGAGCCTGCTGTCCATGCTGGTGCGGGGAGCCGGGGCCGACGTCAACGTGCTGTGCCTGGTCGGGGAGCGAGGCCGGGAGGTCCGGGACTTCATCGACAACGACCTGGGCCCCGAAGGCATGGCCCGAAGCGTGCTCGTCGTCGCCACCTCGGACCAGCCGGCCCTGGTGCGTCGCAACGCGGCCTACGTCGCCACCCGGATCGCCGAGCAGTTCCGCGACCAGGGGCTCCACGTCAACCTGCTGATGGACTCGGTGACCCGGTTGGCCATGGCCCAGCGCGAGATCGGCCTGGTGGCGGGCGAGATCCCGGCCGCCCGCGGCTACCCGCCGTCGTCGCTCTCGCTCCTGGCCCCCCTTCTGGAGCGGGCCGGGACCGCCGGTCAGGGCTCGATCACGGCCTTCTACACCGTGCTGATCGAGGGCGACGACCTGCAGGATCCGATCGGCGACACCGTCCGGTCCATCGTCGACGGTCACATCGTGCTCAGTCGGGAACTGGCCAATGCCGGCCACTTCCCGGGCATCGATGTCCTGGCCTCCTCGTCCCGGGTCGCACCCCAGGTGACCTCGCCCCAGCAGCGGGAGGTGGCCACCGCCGTGCGCCGCCTGTTGGCCGTGCACGAACGGGCTCGCGACCTGATCGAGGTCGGCGCCTACCAGAGCGGGGCCGACGCCGAGATCGATGCCGCCATCGCCGTCATGCCCGAGCTGGATCGGTTCCGTCGCCAGGACCGGCACGAGGTGACGCCGGCGGCCGCCGCCTGGTCGACGCTGGCCGGACTGATGGCACCGCTCGGGGTGGGGGGCGCCGCCAACGACCCGAGACCGGCCGTTGAGAGGAGCCCGTGGTGAGCCCGAACGATCGAGGCCTGGCCACGGCCCAGCGCCAGGCCGAACGGGACAAGGACCGGGCCCTGGTCCGCCTGGCCGAGACCGTGGGTCGACTCGACGACCTCGACCGGCGGCGCCAGCTGGTCCTTCGTCAGGCGAGCGATCTCAACCGACCCGAGACCCCCCTGGGGCTCCGCGGCCTGCTGGCCGGGGTCGGCGGGCGGCACCTCACCGCCCTGGTCGGGGAGCGGGCGGCGCTCACCCGGGAGCACGAGACCCGCCGCCGCCAGTACGACGACGCCGCGGTCCGGGTCAAGGCCCTGGAGCGGGTCACCGAGCGCCGCCGTCAGGCGGCCGCGATCGAGGAACGCCGACGCCGGGACCGCGAATGGCAGGACCTGGTGGCGGCCCGAGCATGGAACGAGGTGGAGCGATGACCAACCACGGCATTCTGCCGTTCGACCCGGCCGCCCGACTGACCCAGATCGAGCAGCGACTGGCGTCGTTCCGGGCGCCCGCCGCCTCCGGCGGCGGATTCGAGGCCCTGCTGAGTCAGGCGACGGCCCGGGCCGGCACCTCGGCCTCCGCCGCCGGCGCCGTCCGCAGCGGCGCGGTCGGTGTGCTGGGCATGTCGACTCTGGAGCGGGCGGCCGAGGCTCGGCGCACCGGGACCCTGTCGGCGACCCAGAACGTTCGGCCACCGATGTCCTCCCCGGCCCGGAGCGCAGGCCAGGCCGTGGTCGAGGCGGCCCGGGACCACCTGGGGGTGCCGTACCTCTGGGGTGGCACCGACGCCGAGCACGGCTTCGACTGCTCGGGTCTGGTCCAGGACGCCTACCGCCGGATCGGGGTCGAGATGCCCAAGTGGAGCCGCCATCAGGCCGAGATGGGGGTCGAGGTCCCGTCCCTCGACGAGGCCGTCCCGGGTGACGTGTTGACCTTCGGCCAGCCCGTGAGCCATGTGGCCCTCTACGTCGGCGACGGCAAGATGCTCCACGCCCCCCGCACCGGCGAGGTGGTCAAGATCGAGGCCATCGACCGCCCGATCAACTCCATCCGGCGGATCGTCGACGACGGCGGCGCCGCCCTCGTCCCGGCCGCCGCCGCGGCGGCCACCCCGGCGGCGGCCGGAACCACGGTGGCCTCGGCCCGACCGGTCGCCATCGACCTCAGCCGGTCCGAGGCCGAGTCGCGGTACACGCCGCTGTTCGCCGCCGCCGGTGCCCGATGGGGTGTCGATCCCGAACTCCTGGCCGCGGTGGCCGAAGCCGAGTCGGCCTTCAACCCCGGGGCCGTGAGCCCGGTCGGGGCCCGGGGCCTCATGCAGTTCATGCCGGCGACGGCGGCCGAGATGGGGGTCGACCCCTGGGACCCGGCCTCCGCCATCGACGGCGCCGCCCGCTACCTGAGGACCTCATTGGACCAGTTCGGCTCCGTCGAGCTGGCGGTGGCGTCCTACAACGCCGGACGGGGCGCCGTGTCCCGCCACGGCGGGATCCCGCCCTACCGAGAGACCATCAACTACGTCGACAAGGTGATCGACGGCTGGAGGAGGCGAACATGACGCACGTGTTGCCGATCGTGACTGCGATCGCACCACCGGCGCCGGCGCCGACGGAAGCGGCTTCGGCCCGGACCCCGTCGGCCGATGGCGGCGGCTTCGAGCGGGCCCTGGACCAGGCGGGCCGGGCCCACGAGCGCCCGGAAGCCGTCGACCGGGACCGACCCCGGGCTGACGAGGACGGCTCCGACGACGGGCCCGGCCCGGGAACCGAGCGTGCCGCGTCGGACGAGGACACCCCGGTGACCGCCGACGACGAGGCACCCGAGGTTTCCGACGACGAGAACGACGACGATCGGGACCGCCCGGCTCGGAGCGTCGGGGGCGCCGACGGCGAGCTGTGGCTGGCCCTCACCGGTACCACCCCGGCCACGACGACGGCCGACGGATCGACCGAGGCCGCCACGTCGCCGGTGCAGGCCGTCCCCGGCGCCGCCGGCGCCAACCCGGTGCCGCCGGAGCAGGTCGTGGACGTATCGGCCGAGACCAAGCCCGTGGTTCCGGTGTCCCCCGGGGATGCCACCGCGACACCGGCCGTCGCCGTCGCCGCCGCATCACCGGTCACGACCCCCAACCCGTCGGGGACCACGCCGGGCGGCCCGACCGGGGGAGCGGAGCCTGCGGGCCCCACCACGCCGGTCGCCGGAACCGGTTCGCCGTCCACGGCGGGCGGGGACGGTGCGGCCACCGACGCCGGGACCGACAGCGGCTCGGGGCAGGGCGGGCCGAACCGGAGCCCGGTCGATCCGGGCGCCGTCCCGACCCCCGGTCAGCAGACCTCGATCTCCGACACCGGTGCCGAGGCGCCGGCCACCGTCGCCTCCGCCGGCCGCCCGGCGACGCCCGTCGCCACCCCCGACACCGGTGCCGAGGCGCCGGCCACCCCGGCCCCGGGTGCGGCCGATACCGCCACCACCGACGAGGGCCCGGCGCCCGCCACCGGCATCATCCCGGCGGCCTCGACCCCGGTCGAGGCGACGGGATCCGCCTCCACGCCCACTCCGACCGCGGTCACGGCCCCGACGGCCGACACCGGGCCGGCGACCCCGGCCGGTCCGGTCGGGACCGTGGGCCCCGGCCCGGGTGAGGCCGCGGGCGGCACCGGTGCCGTCGACGGCGCAACCAGCGAGGGCGACGGGGCCGAGCCGGTCTGGCGTCAGGTCCGGCGGGCCATGGCCAACGTTCGCACCACGACCGACGGGGACCAGCAGGTCACCATCCGGCTCCGGCCCGAAGGGCTGGGTTCGGTCACCGTCCGGGTCAGCACGGGCGAGAGTGGGACCTCGGTCTCGCTCACCGCCGACACCACGGCGGCCGCGGCCCAACTCCGCGATCAGCGCCAGCACCTCGTTGGGGAGCTCGAAGGCACCGGTCAGCGGATCGCCCTCGACATCGGCACGGCCGACCGTTCGCCCGGTCAGGACCCGGGGCGGTTCACCCCTGACGACGGTGGGTCGCGCCGGGCGGGCTTCGGCTCCGGCTCCGGGAGCGGGGACGGAGCCCCCGGCGGCTCCGAGCGCGCCACGACCTTCAGCACCTACCGGGACCTCCGATCCCGGGTCGCCGCCTCCAACCTGGTCGACCTCGACCTCTGAGCGGCAGAACCGAACGACGCAGCGATCGACATCCGAAAGGACAACACAGCAGATGCCAGAGTCCATAGCGGCACAGGCGGGATCGACGGTGGTGGCACCAGGCTTCGAGCTGGCCGCCGCCCAGGCGCCGCAACCGACCAACGAGCTGGGCAAGGACGAGTTCCTCAAGCTGCTCGTGGCCCAGCTCAAGTACCAGGACCCGTTGGAACCCTCCACCTCCGACGAGTTCATCGCCACCTCGGCCCAGTTCACCGTGGTCGAGAAACTGGAGGAGCTCACCCTGCAAGGTGAGAACACGGCCCTCATCAACTCCCTGTCGACCGCCAGTTCCCTGGTCGGTCGTCAGGTCGAGGTCAACGGGGGCGAAGGCCCCGTGGCCGCCACCGTACAGCGCAGTTCCATCGTCAGTGGCGAGGTCACCCTCGACACCGACATCGGATCCTTCGGGCTCGACCAGGTCGCCTCGGTCGGGCTCCCCACTCCCACCGGCGACACCCCTCCCACCGCCAGCCAGACCAGCGAGCAAGGAGTGCAGCAATGATTCGATCGATGTACAGCGCAGTGTCGGGTCTGCGGAGCCATCAGGTGATGATGGACGTCGTCGGCAACAACATCGCCAACGTCAACACCCACGGCTACAAGCGGAGCCAGACCATCTTCCACGATGTCTTGAGCCAGAACCTGCGGGGCGCGGCCGCCCCCACCCCGACCGTGGGTGGGCGCAACCCGGCCCAGGTCGGCCTGGGCGTGGCCGTCGGGGCCACCTCCCAGAACCTGAGCCAGGGCTTCCTCCAGGTCACCAACCGCGACCTGGACGTGTCGATCCAGGGCGACGGGTTCTTCGTCGTCGACGACGCGGGCGAACAGCTCTACACCCGCTCCGGCTCGTTCTTCCTCGACGAGGAGGGTCGCCTGGTGTCCAGCGAGGGTGCCCTGGTCCAGGGGTGGACGGCCGACATCGAGGGCAACTTCGATCCGGCCGCCGCCTATGACGCCATCCGGATCCCCATCGGCGGCCAGAACCCGCCAGTGGTGACCACCACGGCCAAGTTCGGCGGCAACCTGCCGGCCACGGCCCCCATCGGGGAGCAGGTGTTCGCCGGGCTCCAGGTGTTCGACAACGTGGGCGCCAGCATCCCGCTGAACCTCCAGTTCGAGAAGACGGCGGTCGACGAGTGGACGGTGACCGCCACCTACGGCGACCCGCCCACGGCGATCCCCCTGACCGACAACGTCATCAACTTCGTCGCCGGTGAGGTCACGACCCCGGCCGACCTCGACATGAACATCGCGGCCGGTGGCATCCCCGGGCTCGGAGCGGTTTCGCTCCAGATCGGTGGCGACGGCGACCGCCGGGTCACCCAGTTCGGTGACGCCATCTCGGTGTCGGCCGTGACCGAGGACGGCGCCGCCGCCGGTGTACTCCAGTCGGCCCGGGTCGGTAGTGACGGCATCATCCGCGGCTCCTACTCGAACGGCAAGACCCAGGCCATCGCCCGGATCGCCCTGGCCAACTTCGCCAACCCCGAGGGCCTGGAGCGCTCGGCCGGCTCGACCTGGCGCCAGTCGGCCAACTCCGGCCTGGCCCAGGTCGGCACGACCGGCACCGCCGGGCGGGGGACGGTCGCCCCCGGGGCCCTGGAGATGTCGAACGTCGACCTGGCCGGGGAGTTCACCTCCCTGATCCAGGCCCAGCGAGGCTTCCAGGCCAACTCCCGGGTGGTGTCGTCATCGGACGAACTGCTCCAGGAGATCGTGAACCTGGTCCGCTAGTCACGCAACGCTGATGAGGGGCCCGGTCGTCGTTCGGCGGCCGGGCCTCGGCGCGCCCCGGATGGTGAGCCGACCGGGACCGTACCGGTGGCGCAGGGCCGGATCCGGTGCCTACGCGGCCTCTTCGCCGAACTCCGACCCGCCCGAGAGATCGTCGAAGTCGTCGACTGGTCCGGAGGCGGCGTCGAAGTCGTCGACTGGTCCGCTGGCGGCGTCGAAGTCGTCGACTGGTCCGGAGGCGGCGTCGAAGTCGTCGACTGGTCCGCTGGCGGCGTCGAAGTCGTCGACTGGTCCGCTGGCGGCGTCGAAGTCGTCGACTGGTCCGCTGGCGGCGTCGAAGTCGTCGACTGGTCCGCTGGCGGCGTCGAAGTCGTCGATCACGGGCTGGGGCGCCGGGGCCGGCGCGACAGCCGGCGCCGCGGCCGGTGCGACGGCGGGCGCTGCGGCCACCGGTGCCGCCACCGCAGGGGCGGGCGCGGCGGCCACCGGCTGGGCTGCAGGCACCGCGGCGGCAGCGGCCGCGGCGGCGGCAGCAGCGGCGGCGGCGGCCGCGGCGGCCGCATCCTCGGCGGCGGCGGTGGCCGCCCCGAACTCATCGGTGATGATCTTCAGCCGGCCCAGGACCGAGGTCCACTCGATCTCGAGCAGCGGGAGCTGGGACGGGTCCTCGTGCTCGGGGACGTCGACGGTGGAGGCGGCCAGGATCGACGTGCCCGACGGCTTCACCTCGGCTCCGTGGGGGAGGAGGATCGTCGTGGTGCCGCACACGTTCGACACCGTCATCTTGATCCGCTCGTCGTCATCGGCGAACGAGTGGCGCATGTCGAGGAAGCACGATCCGAACAGGACCAGGACGCTCGACTTGGGGGCCAGCCGCCACCGGCCGGTGCGACGGCTCCGCCCCAGGACGGCATGGGTCTTGGTCGGTTTGCTCTTCGCCATGGCTGCTCTCCGGCTGGTCCGTTCCTTCCTTGCCCCCGGTTGTCGGCATGGTTCGCGCGGGGGTTGAGGAACAGCTTGCGGGAGCCGCCGGGGTCAGAACTGCTCGGTGACCAGGAACTGCCAGATCGGTTGCTTCACGCCGTCGGCCTTCATCCGGTCCCGGGCGGCCAGGATCACCCGACCCGCCTCGGTCTCGGTCAGGAACCAGCGGGTCGCCTCGAAGGCCCCAGGTGCCGGGCTCGAGTCGGAGCCGTGTTCGGCCAGGGCCAGCGCCGCCGCCTCGTAGTAGCCGCGGATGTCCTGGGTCACCCGGGCCGGGATCCCGGGAATGCCGGCCTCCTTCCACGGTGTGCCGTCGGCCACCCGGATGAAGCTCTCGATGGCGGCCGGAATGTCGTCGGGCGCCACCACGCGGTGGGCCCCGACCCGGCCCTCGGTCCGGGCCACGGTCCGCTCGTAGGCGGCTCGGATACCCCGGGCCTCGGCCACCGCCGGATGGGCGTCGGGATCGTCGACCGGGGGCAGGGCGCAGGACAGCACCGCGCCGTCGTCCTCGATGGGTTCGGCGAACGATTCGATGACGGGTCCCTCGGCCTCCAGCAGCGAGAAGGCGTGGGCCAGCACCCGGTGCTGGAACTCGGCGTCGGCGGGCCGGCCCAGCGGGCGGCCGAGAGGGAAGTCGACGAACAGCCCGCGAGGTGGGGCGGTGGAGCGCAGCTGGCCCTCCACGATGCCGAGCGACACCGTGGCCAGACCGTTTTCCTCCAGGACGTGGGCCAGCGTGCTCACGGCACGCGTGCACAGCGGTCAGACCGGGGTCAACAGGACGACGTCGACGCCGGCCTCGGTCAACAGGCGGGCCCCCTCGGGGCCGGAGTCCATCCGCACCCCGGTGACGTCGAACTGGTTGCCGGCGTAGGCCAGGTGCACGTCGGCCACCCGGCCGATCGTCCCGTCGGCGGCCAGTTCCTCCAGCCGGTCGATGGGGAACACGACGTTGTGGTCGAGCCCGAACCCCGTCTGGTCGACGTCCTGGCTCCAGTGGCCGAGCACGTAGTCGCGCCGGGCCGGATCGAGCACCCGGAAGCTGGTGTCGGCAGGGGAGAAGTCGGGTTGTTCGGGATGGTGGAGGGAGGCCGAGGTGAGAATGGCGACCGTGGCCTCGGTCAGGGGCGGCGGGGTGGTGAAGGCGGTCGTGTCGAACGAGGGGGCCTCGAGGCCGTCGATCGCCACCTTTATCTCGGTGCTGGAGCGAGCCATCACTGGAGCCTACGGCCGGGCGGTGGTTGAGAACGAAACGATGTCGGGACCCCGGTCGGATCCCCCGTCTAGGGTTCGGCCATGGTGATCCCTACCGCCCCCGTGCCCAACCCCGACCGGGCCCGACCGCAGCGTTCGCCCCTGCCCTGATGCGCTCCGGCCGGGTCATCCACACCGTGAGTTGCCACGCCGAGGGCGAGGTGGGCGACGTGATCGTGGGCGGCGTCGTCCCGCCCCCGGGCGACACGCTGGCCGAGCAGGCCCGCTTCCTCCACGACGACGGCGCCCTGCGGGCCCTCATGCTCAACGAACCCCGAGGTGGCGTCTTCCGTCACGTGAACCTCCTGGTGCCCCCGATCGATCCCCGGGCCGATGTCGGCTTCCTGGTCATGGAGCCGTGTCACACCCCGCCCATGTCGGGATCGAACGCCATGTGCGTGGCCACCGTGGTGCTGGAAACCGGCATGGTCACGCCGGTCGAGCCAACGACCGAGCTGATGCTGGAGGCACCGGGCGGGCTGGTGCCGGTCCGGGCCCGGTGGGCCGGAGGTCGGGTGGAGGAGGTCACGATCACCAACGTGGCGTCGTTCGCCGACCGGCTCGACGCCACGATCGAGGTCGAGGGACTGGGCACCCTCCAGGTCGACACCGCCTTCGGGGGCGACAGCTTCGTGCTGGTCGACGCCGACGCCCTCGGATTCGACGTGCACCCCTCCGAGGCGGCCGACCTGGCCGCCGTCGGAGCCCGTCTCACGGCCGCCGCCAACGAGCAACTCGGCTTCTCCCACCCCGACCCCGACCTCGGTTGGCACCATGTGTCGTTCTGCCAGATCGCCCGACCCGTGGAGTGGGTCGACGGGGTGTGGCAGCAGCGGTCGACCACCGTCATCGACCCGGGCAAGCTCGACCGCTCGCCCACCGGGACCGGCGTCTCGGCCCGCCTGGCCGTGCTCGCGGCCCGAGGTCGCGCCGGGGTCGGCGACCGACTGGTGATGCGGTCGATCATCGACTCCGCCTTCACCGGGGAGATCGCGGCCGCCGCCACCGTCGCCGGTCGTCCCGCCGTGATTCCCACCATCACCGGTCGGGCCTGGCTGACCGGCACCCACCAGCACTTCGTCGACCCCGAGGACCCGTGGCCCCGGGGCTATCGCCTGGCCGACACCTGGCCTGGTGGCTGAACCCCGGACCGGCTCGGGACCCGACGGGCGAATCAAGGGATCGACAGACCCCCGCTGGGATGGCAGGGTCGGTGCGGTGACGATCGAGTTGACCGAACTCCCGGCGGCCGAGGGCACCGCAGCCCCCGAGCCCTTCGCCGGGGCCGACCATCCGATGCGACAGGTGACCCGCCAGGTCGCCTTCGAAGACGGTTGGTCGCCGGGCCGGGCCCGCAAGGTGGCCGAGTTGTTCGACGGGATGGCTCCGGGCTGGAGCGCCGACCACGTCGACGAGGTCAAGGCCGCGCCGGTGCTCGACGCCCTGGCCCGGGGCGATGTGGGTCGAGGGGGCGATTGGATCGAGCTCGGTTCGGGCACCGGGGCCGGGACCCGACTCGTCCACGATCGGGTCGATCGGCTGACGGCCGTCGACCTGTCGGCCGGGATGCTGGCCCACGCCCCGAACCTGGCGCCGCGGGTCCAGGCCGACGCCTCCCGCCTCCCGTTCCCCGCCCACAGCTTCGATCGGGCGTTGCTCATCAACATGCTGCTGTTTCCGGCCGAACTGGACCGCATCCTCCGCCCCGGTGGCGCCTTGATCTGGGTCAACACCCTCGGCGACCAGACCCCCATCCACCTGCCCCCGGCCGACGTGTTGGCCGCGCTGCCCGGGTCCTGGGGTGGGGTCACGGCCCAGGCCGGGACCGGGCTGTGGGCCGTCCTGCGCCGAGTCGGGTCCTGATGGCGCAGAGCGACTCGTCGGTACCGACCAACCGACGCATCACCAGCCTCGACACCGTCCGGGGCTTCGCCGTGCTCGGCATCCTGCTCATGAACGTCGTGTCGTTCTCGCTCCCGCTCGGCGCCTACTTCCGCATCGACGGACCGGGAACCGATTCCGGCCTCGACTGGGCCGTGGCCGTGGCGGGCGAGATCCTGGTCGACCAGAAGTTCATGGCCCTGTTCTCCCTGCTCTTCGGGGCCGGGATCGCCCTCTTCGCCGACCGGGCCCACGACCGCGGTCGGGACGCGGTGCGACTCAGCCTGTGGCGCAACGCCCTGCTGCTGGCCATCGGCTTGGCCCACGCCCTGCTCTGGGACGGCGACGTGCTCCGGATCTATGCCCTGTGCTCGCCCATCGTCGTCGCCCTCCGCGGGGCCCCTTCGCGCCTGCTGGTGCGCCTCGGGGTGGCCCTGGTCCTGGTCCCGACGGCCGTGGCCTTGCTCGTCCAGACCACCATCGACGCCGACGGCACCCAGCTGGGCGAGTACTGGCTGTTGCCGGGTGAGCTCGCCGACGGACCGGGTCTGTTCCTCCTGCTCGACTACGGCTGCCGGGCGCTGGGCATGATGCTGCTCGGCATCGTGCTGCACCGCAACGGCTTCCTGGCCGGACGGGCGTCGGTCGCCCTCTACCGACGGGTCGCCGTGATCGGTCTCGCCGTCGGTTGGACCTTCGCCGCGGTCGGCGTCATCTGGTTGGTGGTGGCCGACTTCGCCCCGTCGGTGGCTCTCATCGGCCAGATCCCCAACACCTTCGGGACCATCCCCGCCGCCCTCGGCTACGCAGCCGCCCTCGTCCTGTGGGATCGCGCCGCCACGGCGGCCCCGGCCGGTGGCTTGCAGGCCACCCTGCATCGGCAGCTGCAGGCGGTCGGCCGCATGGCCCTGACCAACTATCTGGCCCACACCCTGCTGATGGTCCTGGTGTTCCTGCCCCTGTTGCGTGCGGCCGACGTCACGCTCACCCGCACCGTGCTGGCCGGCTGTGTCCTCGTGATCTGGGCGCTGCAACTGGCCTGGTCGCCGCCGTGGCTGGAACGGTTCCGGTGGGGGCCGGCCGAGTGGCTGTGGCGAAGTGCGACCTACCGCAGCCTCCTGAGCGCTCGACGGACCTGAACCGCTCCAGGGTGGGAGATCGGGTGGCCCGGGCCGGGTCGATCAGGTGATGACGGTTCCCCCGCTGCGCCAGTACTCGCCCCGGACCCGGTCGAGGAAGCCCTCGTCGACCAGGTAGCGGCGGAGGGCGGCCACATCGCTGTCGAACGCGGCCAGGATGGCGTTGACCTGACGCTCGGTGTAGTGCTCGCCCGGCTCGAACTCCTGGGCCAGGCGATCGAGCACGATCAAACGCCGCGAGCGCTTGGACGGGAGCTGAACCAGGCGTCCGTCGCGGAACGCCCGATCGAGCACGCGGGCGACCTCGGCCGGCTGGTCCGGGTGCTCCGACGGCGGTGGCGGCGGCGCCTCCTGGCGGGCGGCGAGGGCGAACGCCTCCTCCAGCAGCACCGGCGCGCCGTCGTCGCCCCGTTCGACCAGGCCGGCCGCCGTCAGTCGGCCCAGGGCGTCGGTCACCTGGCGGAGGGTCAGCCCGGTCGCCGCCACCAGGTCGTCGGCCGTTGACGACGGCATCAGCACCAGTGCCGCCACCACCTTTCGTCGGTCCGGCGCGGCCAGAAGGCGGACCAGCTCGTGCGACCCCAGGAACATCACCGTTCCTTCCTAGCCGACCATGGGCCACAATGACCCGGTGAATTCCCCAGTTCGTGGCGGCGACCGAGGGTCGACCCAACCGACGGTCGATGCGACGCCTCCCACCGGGGCGGAGCTGGCGGCCATCCTGGGCCAGGTCGGCCCCCGGGCGGCGGATGGTCGGGTGGCCGACTACATCCCGGCCCTGGCCCGGGTTCCCGCCGACCGCCTGGCCCTCGCCGCCTGGACCGGTCCGGCGGGATCGGTGGTGGGGGCGGGGGACGTCGACGTCGCCTTCTCGATCCAGTCCATCTCCAAGGTCTTCACCCTCACCCTGGCCCTGCAGCGTGGCTTGGCCGACGAGGTGTGGTCCCGGATCGGACGCGAACCCTCGGGCGACCCGTTCAACTCGATCATCCTGTTGGAGCGGGAGCACGGGGTGCCCCGCAACCCGTTCATCAACGCCGGTGCCATCGTGGTGGCCGATGTGCTCCACGCCGCCTTCGCGGATCCGGTGGCCGAGCTGGTGGCGTTGCTGGCCGAGCTGTCCGGCGAGCCGGTCGCCGTCGACGACATGGTGGCCTCGAGCGAGGAGGAGACCGGGTTCCGCAATCGGTCGCTGGCCAACCTCATGAAGGGCTTCGGCAACGTCCGAGGCCCCATCGATGACGTGCTCCGGGTCTACTTCCGACAGTGCGGGGTGGCGATGTCGGCCCGCCAGTTGGTCACCGCCACCCGGTACCTGGCCAACGACGGCGTCGACCCCGCCACCGGTCGAACCGTGCTCGACCCGCTCGACGCCCGCCGGGTCAACGCCCTCATGCTCATGGCCGGCACGTACGACGCCGCCGGCGAGTTCGCCTACGAGATCGGTCTGCCGTGCAAGTCCGGCGTCGGCGGCGGCATCGTCGGGGTGGTGCCGGACCGGGCCACCGTGTGTGTCTGGTCGCCGCCGCTGGACCCGACCGGCAACTCGCTCGCCGGTCGGGCCGCGCTGGCCGCCTTCGTGGCCCGTACCGGCCTCACGATGTTCTGATCGGGGGCGGCGATGGGTCGAGGGCGGCGAGGTGTGGCGGCCGGGTCGGCGACGACACCGCGGCGTGGGCAGACTGCGAACGTGGCTTCGATCTGCGTCTACTGCGCCTCCAGCACCGGCAACGACCCCGCCCTGGCCGGAGCGGCCGAGGCACTGGGGCGGGAGGTGGCGGGCGCCGGACACCGTCTCGTCTACGGCGGGGGTGACGTCGGGCTCATGGGGGTCCTGGCCGACGCCGCCCTCGCCGCCGGGGGCGAGGTGATCGGGGTCATGACCGAGCAGCTGGTGGCCCTGGAGAAGGCCCACGGCGGGCTCACCAGCCTGGAGGTCGAGGCCACGATGCACGCTCGCAAGGCCCGCATGGCCGATCTGGCCGATGGGGTCGTGGTGGCTCCCGGCGGGTTCGGCACCTGGGAGGAGGCGATCGAGATCCTGACCTGGAACCAGCTGGGTCTGGTCTCGATGCCGGTGGTGTTCCTCGACCACGACGGCTTCTACCGGCCGCTGTTCGAGTTGATGGACGGGGCCCGACGTCTGGGTTTATTGAGTGACCACAACCGGGCCCTGGCCCTGCGGGCCGAGAACGTGGCCGAGGCGGTGGAACTGGCGGCCGGGCCCGCCGCCGGCTACGAGCCGAAGTGGGTCGGCTGAGCGGCCGACCTCAGGCGCCCGCCGATCGGGCGTCGATGCGGTCGAAGGCGGCCCGCGCCGCCCGCATCCCCTCGACTGCACGAGGAAACCCGCCGTACACGGTCAGCTGGACCATGACCTCCTCGACCTCATCCCGGGTGCAGCCGTGGTTGAGGGCGGCCGGGACGTGGATGGCCAACTCCTCGCCGCATCGGAGGATGGCCAGTATGGCGACGGTCACCAGGGACCGGTCCCGACGCGACAGCTGGCCCCGGGCCCAGAGCTCGCCGAAGCCGAAATCGAAGGCCATCTCGCCCACACCGCCCAGCGCCTCGACCACACCGGCCCGGGCCTGGATGGGATCGGCGGCAGCCCGGCCGGCGAACAGGGTGCCCATGACGTCGGCCGCCGCCACCCATCGGTCGCCGTCGTCGACCGACGGCCCCGGATCCTTGGCCCCCAGGCGCTCGACCCCGTCCAGCCGGGCGAAGACCCGGTCGACGATGCGGGTGGCGGCCATGGCCAACGGGAATCCGGCATAGCCGGCGACCTGGTTGACCACCTCCCGCACCTCGTCCCGTTCCAGACCGTGATTGAGGCCGCCCTCGACGTGGACCCCCAGCTCGTCGTCGGAGCCGATGGTGGCCAGGAACGCCACCACGATCAGGCTTCGGTCCCGGCGCGACAGCTGGGGCCGCGACCAGAGATCGCCCAGGACGTGGTCGACGGCGAAGGTCCCGAGCGAACCATGTCGACGCTCCATGGCGGCCGCCATCGCCGCCGGGTCGTCGGTCCCGGTCAGGGTGGCGAGGACCTGCAGGGCGTCCCTCCGTCGCTCGGCCTGGGTGCTCATGGGGCCTCCTCCGCCGCCTGGGTGCCGGTCACCTTGGCATAGTTCCGGTTGAGGAACCAACGCTGGTAGTCGCCGTAGGTGATCGGCTCGTGGCGCGGCGGATCGTCGGGGCCGACGCAGGTTGGGAGAGCCTCGATCAGGGCGTCGTCTCTGGCTCCGAAGAAGAAGGGCATGGCGTATCGGTCGCGACCCGAGACGTTGCGGACCCGGTGGGCGGTGGAGGCGAAGCGACCGTTGGTCCAGCGTTTGAGCATGTCGCCCGAATTGACCAGGTAGGACCCCGGCAGCGAGGGCGGCGCCGTCCACGGTCGTCCGGCGGGGCGGATCTCCAGACCGGGGACATCGTTGGCCGGAAGGAAGGTGAAGACGGTGGAGTCGGTGTGGGGAGCGAGGCCCCAGTCGTGGTCACCGTGGTCCACCACCGGGTAGTGCGACAACCGAAGGGTGCACGACGGCCGGTCGAAGTGGGGGCCGAACCAGTCGGGGGCGAGGTCGAGCGATGCCGCCAGCACCGGCAGGAGACGACGGCCCAGGGCCTGGCACTGGTCGACGTAGGCCTCGATCCGGGGTCGGAAGCCGTCGAGCTCCGGCCAGCGGTTGCCCATCCGGTAACCGTTGACGTGCACGAACCAGGCGGCGTTGAGGTTGGGGGTCCTGACCTCGCCGGCGATCTCCGAGGCGTAGGACGTACCCCCGCCCAGGCCCAGGTAGCCACCGTGGCCCCCGTCCATGGGCATCGCCGCCTTGGCCTCGGCCGGTAGGGCGTGGAGCCGACCCGCCTGGGTGTAGACGTCGTCCACCATGGCCCAGTCGACCCCGTGGTTCACGACGAAGAAGAAGCCGACGTCGGTCAGGGCCCGGGCCAGCTCAGGGCCCAGCCGTTCGGCCGCCTCCGGCTCACCCGCGGTCAACGGGGCCAGATCGAGGACCGGGATGGCCCCGTCGGGCGCCGGTTCCGGACGGGCGTGGGACGGGGTCGTGGAGGTCATGGGCTCCCCTGGGTCAGGGCGGTGGTCTGTCGGCCACCTTAGGTCGCTCCGGCGGGCTGGGACCAAGGTCGCCCCGGACCCGCGGATCAGGAGCGGCCGTGACAGAATGTGCGCCGTTCGACCCGGCCCCACCGCCCGAGGAGCCCGCCATGACCCCCCACCGCATCGCCACCTGGAGCGAGCTGCCCGACCGGACCCCGGTCGGCGCCCTCGTCTCGAACGTCGACCTGGTCGTCATCCGGTGGTCCGACGCCGACGGCGATCACCACTCGGTGCTCTACGGCCGCTGCCTCCACCGGGGCGCCCTGCTGGCCGACGGCCACCTGGCCGGTGACAATCTGATCTGCGGGTTGCACGGCTGGGACTACCGCATCGACACCGGGGTCTCGTCCTACAACAACGACGAGGCCCTCCACCGGTTCGAGTCCTGGGTCGAGGACGACGGGGTGTTCATCGACCTGGACCAGCTGCTGGCGTGGGAGGACGATCACCCGCAGCCCTACGAGCGCGACGCCTACCAGGGGGCCTACGCCGACATCCATGGCGCGGCCGAGGAACCCCACGTCGGGCTGATCCAGACCCTGGCCGCCACCGGACTCGACCGCTACGGCTCCCACGGGCCGTCGGTGGCCATGGGGGTGCCCCGCCAGGACCTCCCGTCCTGGGACTCGATCCAGTTCGTGACGGCCCAGCTGGCCCGGCGGCCCAAGCTGGACGACGTCGAGGTCGGTCGCTCGGTCGTCATCGGGCCCAACGCGGTCAAGCCGTTGCGGTTGGAGATCCCGCTGTTCGTGTCGGACATGAGCTACGGCGCCCTGTCGGAGGAGGCCAAGGTGGCCCTGGCCACGGGGGCCGAATCGGCCGGCACCGGGATCTGCTCCGGTGAGGGCGGCATGCTGCCCGAGGAGCAGGCCGCCAACAACCGCTACTTCTACGAGTTGGCCTCGGCCGGCTTCGGCTGGAGCCTCGACAAGGTCCGCCACGTCCAGGCCTTCCACTTCAAGCTGGGCCAGGGGGCCAAGACCGGGACCGGTGGCCACCTGCCGGGCCACAAGGTGGTCGGCAAGATCGCCGAGGTCCGCGGGCTGCCCGAAGGCCAGTCGGCGGTGTCGCCGGCCACGTTCCCCCAGTTCGAGTGCGAGGACGACTTCGCCAAGGTGGCCGAGGACGTCCGGTCCGAGAGCGGCGGCATTCCCATCGGGGTCAAGCTGTCGGCCCAGCACATCGAGGACGACATCGACGCCGCCCTGCGCATCGGGGTCGACTACATCATCCTCGACGGCCGGGGCGGCGGCACCGGGGCGGCGCCCGTGCTGTTCCGCGACAACATCTCGGTCCCCACCATCCCGGCCCTGGCCCGAGCCCGTCGCCACCTCGACGCCCGGGGGCGGCGCGACATCACGCTCGTCGTGACCGGGGGGCTGCGGACGCCGTGGGACTTCGCCAAGGCCCTGGCCCTGGGGGCCGACGCCGTGGCCGTGTCCAACGCCGCCATGCAGGCCATCGGCTGCCTGGGCATGCGGGCCTGCCACACCGACAACTGCCCGGTCGGTATCGCGACCCAGAAGCAGGACCTCCGGGCCCGCCTCATCGTGGCCGAGGCGGCCCAGCGCCTGGAGCGGTTCTTCTCGGCCAGCGTCGACCTGATGGCGGTCCTGGCCCGGGCCTGTGGCCACGACCATCTCAACCAGTTCTGTGCCGACGACCTCACCACCTTCGACCGGGAGATGGCCCACCTGACCGGGATCGCCTACGGCGGCGTCCGGCTCTGAGCCATGCTGGCTCTGCGGGTCGCCGTCTTCGGGGTCGGGCTGGCGATCGCCGGTCTCACCTTCGCCTCGGCGGTCCGGACCGTGGTCGTGCCCCGGGGGCAGTCGTTGCTGTTGCAGCGCCTGGTCTTCCGGGGTCTGGCCCGACTCCTCCGTCCGGCCGTGAACCGGGCGCCGACGGCGCGGGCCCAGGACCGGATTCTTGTCCACCATGCCCCGTTCGGCCTGGTGCTGCTGGCCGTGACCTGGGTCCTGGCCACGACCGTCGGTTTCGCCTTCATGTACTGGGGGATCGGGGTCGGGACGTGGCGGGAGGCGTTCCGGATCAGCGGCTCGTCGGTCACCACCCTCGGCTTCGCCTCCACCGGCACGGACTGGCCCGGCACCGTCCTGGAGGTGCTGGAGGCCGTGATCGGCCTGATCCTGGTGGCGCTCCTGATCTCGTTCCTGCCCACCATCTACGGGCTGTTCTCGGAACGGGAGCGGATCGTGACCTACATGGCGGTGCGGGCCGGCACCCCGCCGTCGGGGACCGAGATGCTCGAGCGGTTCCACCGCATCGGGGCCCTGGGCGACACCGACGACATCTGGGGCCGGTTCGAGGAGTGGTTCAACGAGTTGGCCGAGACCCACACCTCGTTCATGGCCCTGCCCTTCTTCCGCTCACCCAACCCCGACCGGTCGTGGCTCACCACCGGCGGCGCCGTGCTCGACGCCGCCTCACTCCACCTGTCGTGTCTCGACCTCGAGGCCGATCGCCAGGCAGCCCTGTGCCTCCGGTCGGGCTACATCGCCCTCAACGAGATCGCCCGGGCCTACGGGTTCGAGGTGCCCGACGACCCGTCCCCCGACGACCCCATCAGCGTGTCCCGGTCCGAGTTCGACGCCGCCATGAATTCGATGGCGGCCGCCGGGCTGCCTCTGGTGGCCGACCACGACCAGGCGTGGCGGGCGTTCCGGGGGTGGCGGGTCAACTACGACGTCGCCCTCGTGACCCTGGCCGCCTTCGTCACCGCGCCCTACGCCCCCTGGTCGTCGGACCGTTCGATCCGGACCTGAACGGGGCGAGAGGCCTCAGGGTCGCGGGGTCGGCAGTTCGACGACGCCGCCCGCCTCCAGGGGATGGCGGATGAGGGTCCACAGCGACATGCCGAGGCCGTAGGTCACCAGCCGACGGCTTGGCGTGATGCGCAGGAAGCACCCGTCGGGGAGGTCGAGTTCGCCGTGTCCGGTGATGGCGTCGATGGCGCCGCTGGCGACCAGGGCGCCGATCTCGGGTCCGTCGGAGGCCAGGACCTCGGCCCGCCCCTGGAACTGCACGGTCGAGGGCGGACCGACCGGGAGGCGCCGGACGGGCACGGTGACCGCGACCTCGGGTCGGGCCTCGATGTTGACCGCCTTGCGGCTCGTCCGCAGGGTGCTCACGTAGAGGCTGCCCTCGTGCCAGCGGTAGAGGATGCCGGCGACGTGAGGTCGGCCCGTGGCCGAGGCGGTGGCCAGGGTGGCGAACGATCGGCGGGTGACGGCTCGGACCACGGCATCGGGATCGGGCCGCCACGACGGGCCGGAGCGCGGGGTTGGGTGCGGGTGGGAGGTGGTCGGTGCGTTGCTCATGTCGGAACCGTACGACGAGGTCGAGAGCGCCTCCATGGGTCAGACCCGCTCATCCATACGCGATCGTCCAGATCGGGCTGAGGTCCGCCGTCGAGGTCGACTAGCGTGGTCCCCATGGATCCTCTGGCCGGCGTGTTCGGCGATCCCCGGGCCCGCGGGGCCTTCGTGCTCCATGCCCTGCTCGGGTCGCCCTGGTCGTTCCGGATCGAGGACGAGGCCCCCCTGACGCTGATGGCCATGCTGCAGGGCTCGGGTTGGTTCTGGTTCGACGGCGACCGGCCGGTCGAGGTGGCCGAGGGATCGGTGGTGCTGGTCAAGGGCCCCGACCACTACGCCTTGGCCGATCGGGCCTCGGCCCCGCCCCAGGTGGTGGTCGGGCCGGATCAGGTGTGCCGGACCGTCGGCGGCGACGATCTGGCCGCGGCCTGGCTCCTCGGCCCCCGGACCTGGGGCAACGATCCCGACGGGGGGACCCGGATGCTGATCGGTACCTACCACATCGACACCGAGATCGGTCGCCGTCTGCTCGGGGCCCTCCCGCCCCTGGTCCACCTGACCCCCGAGGAGTGGGAGGCCCCGCTGCTCCCGGTCCTGGTCGAGGAGGCGGGCCGGGACCTGCCCGGCCAGGACGCCATCGTCGACCGGCTCCTGGATCTGGTGGTGCTGTCGGTGGTGCGGACCTGGTTCACGACCAACGCCGATGAGGCGCCGGCCTGGTTCCGGGCCGGGCATGACCCGGTGATCGGACCGTTGCTGCAGGCCATGCACCGGGAGCCGGCCCGGCCGTGGTCGGTGGCCGACCTGGCGGCCCGGGCCGGCCTGTCGCGAGCGGCCCTGGCCCGCCGGTTCACCGACGTGGTGGGCGAGCCGCCGATGACGTTCCTGACCAACTGGCGCCTCACCCTTGCCGCCGACCTCCTGTGCCAACCGGACGAGACGGTGGGATCGGTGGCGGCCAAGGTCGGCTACGGCAGCCCCTACGCCCTGAGCGCCGCGTTCAAACGGGTCCGGGGCGTCAGCCCGAGCGAGCATCGACGCCGCCGGACGGCGGGCGCCGCCGCGGCCTGAGCCGGTCCGGGCGCCGGTCAGCCCAGGGTGCCGTCGAGCACCAGGCGCAGGTACTCCTCGGTCGGGAGCCCGGCCAGCTCGGTCAGGACGTACTCGTTGTGCTCGCCCAGGCCGGGAGCCCGAACCAGACGATGGTCGTGGCCGCGCCAGCGAGCCGGTTCCCGGTCGATGGGGATGTCGAGGTCGGGGGCCGAGGGCTGGCGGACCAGCTGGTAGTGGTGGCGGAGCTGCGGGTCCCGCTCGTAGGTGTCGGCCACGTGCTCGACCGGCGCCGCCGCCACCCCCGCCGCCTGCAGCCGATCGGCAACCTCCCACTTGTCGCGACCCCTGGTCCAGGCCGCCACCGCCTCGTCGACGGCGTCCTCGTTGGCCTTGCGACCGGGGTGGCGGGCGAAGCGGTCGTCGTCGACCAGGTCGGCTCGGTCGATGGCCCGGCACAGGGCGACCCACTGCTCGTCGCTCGACACGGCGACGGCCACCCACTCGTCGTCGCTGTGGTCGGAGCCCCGGGTCGGGTAGACCCCGTGGGGGCAGTGGTTGGGGTCCCGGTTGGCCCGGCGCTCGGGCACCCGACCGCCGGCCCGGTAGTCCATCCACTCGGCTCCCATGAGGGAGACGAGCCCGGTCAGCTGGGTCAGGTGGATCTCCTGGCCCCGTCCGGTGCGCTCACGATGGCGTAGGGCGGCCAGGAGGGCCGCCACCATGAGGTGGGGGGTGGTGAAGTCGGGGTAGGCGATGCCGATCCCCCGGGGGCGTTCGTGGGGGAATCCCGTGAGCAGGTTGAACCCCGAGGCCGCCATCAGGATGTTGCCCATGCTCGACCGCACCGCCCACGGACCATCCCGGTGGGCGCCCGGCAGGTTGACCAGGATCACGTCGTCCCGCAGCTCCCGGAGCCGCTCGTAGCCGAGGCCCATGCGGTCCATGGCCCCGGGCCGGAAGTTGTTGATCACGACGTCGGCGGTGGCGATCAGCCGTTCCAACGCGGCCAGACCGTCGGCGGCGCTGAGATCGATGGCCAGCGACAGCTTTCCGGCGTTGACGGTGTTGAACAGGCCGCCCAGGTCGGGGTCGGGCACCCCTTCCGGTCCGATCTGGCTCCGCATCGAGTCCGGTTTGGTCGAGGACTCGACGCGGACCACCTCGGCCCCGTAGGCGGCCAGGATCCGGGTCCCGATGGGGCCGGCCAGGACCCAGGTCAGATCCACCACCCGCAGGCCGTCCAGGGCCGTGGCCGGATCGGGCCAGGCCGGTGGGGCATCGGTGCCGACGGGGGCGGGGCCCCGGGCCGCCGCGGCGGCTCCGGGTTCGGTCGACTCGGGCACCAGGTGTTGATCGGCGCCGAGCAGGGGGGCCGGGCGGAGCGGGGGAACGTCGGCCACCTCGTCGACGGGGGAGCGGACGAAACCCAGATCCCGGCCCAGGCCGGGGTGGGGCACGTCGACGAACTGATGGTTGATCAGATACTGCTCGTGACGTTCCAGGTCGTCGAACCCGAGCACGGGGAGACAGACCATGTCGGCCTCCAGGGCCCCGGCGGCAAAATCGTCGCGGCTCAGCTTGGCTCCCAGCGCCCGGGTGGCGGCGATGACCGGATTGCCGGCCCGGGGGGCCGACAGCATCGACCACTCCCAGTCGTCCGACGTCATCGCGTGCTCGACGCCGACCTCGTCACACCAGGCCAGGAAGTTGTCGAACCGATCGGGCCGGAGCAACAGGGCCACGTGGCCGCCATCGGCACAGTTGAGCACGGCCGACAGACCGGGTCGGCGGGGGATGGTGCCGTGCCACACCCACTGGGTCGGGTTGCCGGTCTGCATCACCGTCATGACCGCCGCCTCCTGGAGGGAGACGTCGATGTGGGTGCCGGTGTCGTGGTTGCCCAGCCGGCGGGCGGTGAGGGCCAGCATGGTCGAGGACGCGGCGATCAGCCCCGCCATCGAGTGGGCCGGGTCGGCGGCACCATGGACCGGGGTCCCCTTGGGTTCACCCGACACCCAGACCAGACCCCCGGCGGCACAGGCCACCAGGTCGGTGGCCAGCCGGTCCCGCCATGGTGTGTCGCGACCGAAGGGGGTGACCGACACCTGGACCAGGTCGGGTCGGGCGGCCCGCAGCCGATCGTGGCCCAGGTCGAGATCGTCGAGGCGGCCGGGCCGAGCGGTGTCGATCACGGCATCGGCGGTGGCCACCAGATCGAGGAACCGATCCCGGTCCGACCCGTCGTCGAGGTCGAGCACGACCGATCGCTTCCCGGCCGAGAAGTACTGATGGGCGGTCGAGGCCTCCGGCTCGGCCACACCGTCCAGGAACGGGGCCAGGTGTCGGATCGGATTGCCGGCCGGAGGCTCCACCAGGATGACCTCGGCTCCCAGGTCGGCCAGCAGGCGACCACCGAGGGCGGCCGAACGGTCGGCCAGGTCCAGAACGCGGATCCCGGCCAGGGGAGCGGTGTCGCTCATCGGGTTCGGGGCACGGTGACGGTGCCGGTGAGGGCCGTCACCCCCGAGCCCAGGGTGACCGACACCTCGATGGTGAGACGCCCGTCGTCGGCCGCGGCGACCACGGCCCGGGGCACGATCTCGGCCCCGGCCTCGGTCGGCGCCCGCCAACGGACGTCGAAGTGCGCACCGTGGTGGAGTGCGTGTGGGCCCCACGCGGCCAGCAACGGCTCGAGGGCGAATGACAACACGTGCGAGCCCCCGGCGATGGGGACGGCCAGGCCTGCGGCCTTGGCCGCCTCCGGGTCGGAGTGGATCGGGTTGTCGGGGTTCTCGGTGTCGCGGGCCGCCATCATGGCCAGCGACAGCATCATCGGTTCTCCTCCGAAGACCTGTCCGGCCTCGACCGCGGCCAGGGCGTCGAGGTGCGGATTGCGGATGGCCTGCGGATCGTCGACCTGGGGGGCCGGGGTGTTGTCCAGATGCTGGCCCTCGACCTGGTCGTCGCCGGCGTCGGCCCGGTACGAGAGCAGACCACACGTCAGGTTGGTGGTGACGTGGTTGCCGGCCGAGTCCCGGGTCCGTGAGGTGGTCACCCCGTAGCGGCGTCCCTTGCGGACGAAGCGCCCGGTCGAGGCCCCCTCGACCGAGAAGGGGTCGGTGCGGGACAGCGGTCGGTGGATGGTGAACTGCTCCCGCACCCACACCCCACCCTCGATGGGTGAAGCCTTGGTCCGCCCCGACGGTCCGGGCCCGGACGCTGCCGGGGCCGCCGCCCGCTGTCGGGCCAGCAGGAACAGCGTCATCCCGCACAGCTGATCGGGCGACAGGGTGCCCGACTCGATCAGGTCCCGGGTGGCCGGGCCATGGTCGCCCATGCCGGCGGCCGCGCCCTCGACCCGGGCGGGGGAGAGGGGCCCGTCGACGGTGTGCAGTGGCTGGGGCCAGGTCATCGGGCCAACGGTCCCCGTAGGAGGCGGCCCGGGGTCACCCCGGTGGCCTGACCCTCATCCATCAGGACCTGGCCGTTGACGATGGTCGCCTTGAACCCGGTTGCCGTCTGACGGAGGCGTCGAGCCCCGCCGGGGAGGTCGTGGACCAACTCGGGCAGGTCGGGACTGATGGTGGCCAGGTCGAACACGTTCACGTCGGCCGCCTTGCCCTCGGCCAGGACCCCCCGGTCGGTGAAGCCCCAGGCGTCGGCCGGGGTCTTGGTGATGGCGTTGACGGCCTCGGCGACCGTGAAGGCCTCCCGGTTGCGGACCCAGTGGCCCAGCAGGTGGGTCTGGAGCGAGGAGTCCATGATCTGGCTGACGTGGGCGCCGGAGTCGCTGAAGGTCGGGATGGCGTGCGGGTGGCGCATCATCTCCAACACGATGTCCTGGTCCTGGTTGGCCGCAGCCTGGATGAAGAACGACTCCAGGTCGCCGGCTAGGGCCTCGGCGCAGAACGCCTCCATGGGGCTCACCCCCCGCTGGGCGGCGATCTCGGTGATCGAGCGGTACGGGGGGAGCCCGGCGGTCAGGGGATAGACGTGGTCCCAATCGGGCTTGCGGGCCTCGGCCCCGATGGCCCGGCCGTAGTCGCCGTTCTCGGCGGCGTCGACGAGGGCGCCGCGGGTGGCGGGGTCGGCCAGGGCCCGGCGCTGCTCGTCGAGGGGCCTGGTCCGCAGTTCCGACCACAGCGGCAGGTTGTCGAACGGCAGCCGGGTCAGGAACGACAGCAGCACCCCGAACTGGCGGGTGTGGACCTGGGCCCACGACGTACCCCCGGCGGCATTGATCCGCTCCAGCAGGTCGACCACCGGCTTCCAATGATGGTCCTCGGTGCCGGCGGCCAGCATCCCGTAGGTGATGGGCACACCGGTGCGGGCCCCCAGCTCGACCAGCCACGAGATGTAGGACTCCCGCTTCTCCGGATCCCGGGACCGGAGGTCGCGGTGGTGGGCCAGTTCGAAGATCCCGGCCCCCAGGCGACCCATGGCCCCGACGATGGCATCGATCTCGGCCCGGGTCGACAGGCGGCTGGCCACCGGGCGGTCGTCGGACGTCTCGTGGTTGACCGAGATCGAGGTGGTGAAGCCGATGGCCCCGGCCCGGAGCGACTCGGTCACGTGGTCGATCATGAGGGTCAGGTCGTCGTCGGTGGCCTCCTCGGTGAAGGCCCGCTCGCCCATGGCCCAGGTCCGCAGGGCCGAGTGGCCGACGTACCCGGCGTAGTTGATGCCCTTGGGGGTCCGGTCGACGAAGTCCAGATACTCGGGGAAGGTCTCCCAGCTCCAGTCGATGCCGGCCGCCATGGCTTCGGCCGCGATGTCCTCGGCCCGTTCCAGGTTGCGGACCACGAGGTGGCGCGCATCGGAGCGGACCGGGGCCAGGGTGAAGCCGCAGTTGCCCATCACGGCCGTCGTCACCCCGTGGAAGCACGAGCACTCGCCCAGAGGGTCCCAGGCGATCTGGGCGTCCATGTGGGTGTGGACGTCGACGAAGCCGGGCGACACGATGTGGCCCTCGGCATCGATGGTGCGGTTCGCTCGTTCCCCCTTCAGGTCGCCGATGGCGGTGATGACGCCGTCGTTGATGGCGACGTCACCCGGTCGGGGGTCGGCCCCCGTCCCGTCGACGATGGTCCCGTCGGTGATCACCAGATCGTGCATGGCCGTGCTCCTCTCGCGGTGGCCCGCTGCGGTCCCCCTCCGCCCGGCCAACGCTAGGTCACGACGGCGGTACCGATCGACTCCGTGGCCGGGGTACCCCATTGGTGGGGTGGGCCCGGCGTGTGGGAAGCTGAGTCTCGATTCGGCAACTGCCCCGACCCGCGCCTCGCCTCGGCGGGAGGGCCGGGGCGAGGACAGAAGGGAACCCCGATCCGTGAGTGACGTAGCAGCGCAGGTACCACTCGTCGACTACCTGGTTCTGGGCGACGAGCCCCATCTGCAGGCGTGGCAATGCAATGCCTGCGGGGCCCGCTATTTCGACCGGCGCAACGCCTGCGCCGCCTGCTTCGCCACCGAGTTCAGCACGGTGGCGATTCCCAACGACGGGATCCTCCGTTCGTTCACCATCGTGGCCCACGCCGCCCCCGGGGTGAAGACCCCCTTCGTGGCCGGCGTGATCGAGACCAGCGACGGCACCAGCGTCCGGGGCAACGTCATCAACACCGAGCCCGACCCCGATCACGTCAGCCTGGGCATGCCGGTCCGCCTGGCCACCTATTCGATGGGTACCGACGACAACGGCACCGAGGCCATCGGCTTCGGCTACGAGCCCGCATCCTGAGGCCCCCTGCCGCCGACCGGCCGACCGATTCGACCTGACCGACCGAGAACCCCGAGAACTCCCGCAAGGACTAGGAGCAACACCATGAGCGCAAGCGACGACATCTGGATCCTCGGCATCCACATGACCAAGTTCGGCAAGCATCCCGACAAGGACGTGGTCGACCTGGGGGCCGAAGCCATCCAGGGCGCCCTGAACGACGGCGGGGTGACCATGGCCGACATGGGCATCATGGCCGCAGGCAACCTCATGGGCTCCGGCTCGATCGGCCAGCAGCTCCAGAAGCAGGTGGGCCAGACCGGCATCCCCGTCTACAACGTGTCCAACGCCTGTGCCACCGGGGCCACCGCCCTGCGGACCGCCATCATGGCGGTCAAGGCCGGGGAGTGCGAGATGGGCCTGGCCGTGGGCGTGGAGAAGCTGGCCGGCGCCGGCCTCCTCGGTGGGGGCGGCAAGCCCAAGTCCGACGAGAAGGTGTACGAGCCCTCCGGTCGGTTCGGGGCGGTCGAGAACATCGACGGCCGCATCGGCACCGCCACCATGCCCGGCGTCTTCGCCCAGGTCGGCATGGAGTACGGCCACAAGTACGGCGGCACCAGCTTCGAGCTCTTCGCCCAGATCTCGGAGAAGAACCACGGGCACTCGACCCTGAACCCGCTGGCCGCCTACACCAAGGCCATGTCGGCCGAGACGATCATGAACGACATCATGATCGCCTACCCCAACACCCGGCCCATGTGCTCGGCCAACTGCGACGGCGCCGCCGCTGCGGTGGTGACCAACGGCGAGAAGCTCAAGACGCTGTCGCTGGAGCAGCAGCGCCGGGCGGTCAAGGTCACGGCTTCGATCCTGACCTCGGATCCGTGGCAGGAGGCCTGCCAGGTCCTGCCCGACGTCAACACCCTGACCCGCAACGCCGCCAGCCAGGCCTACGAGCAGTCCGGGGTCGGGCCCGACGACCTCAACCTTGTCGAGCTGCACGACTGCTTCGCCACGGCCGAGCTGGTCCACTACGACAACCTGATGCTGTGCGAGGAGGGTGGCGCCGTCGACTTCTTCAAGTCGGGTGCGCCCCATCGTGACGGTCGCCTCCCGGTCAACGTGTCGGGCGGGCTCCAGTCGAAGGGTCATCCGATCTCGGCCACCGGCATCGCCAACATCTGGGAGATCTGTCAGCACCTCCGCGACGAAGGCGGTCCCCGCCAGATCGAGGGGGCCAAGGTCGGCATGGCCCACGTGATCGGCCTGGCCTCGGCCTGCGGCGTCCACGTGCTCGAGCGTTCGGCCCTGGCCACCGCCTGATCCCAACGGGTTCTCTCCACGGTCGACGGCCGGTGGTCCCCCGGGGACTGCCGGCCGTTGGCTTTTTCCGCCCGCTGCCACCACCATCTGCTCCAACACCCGCCAACCCGGCGAACCCCCCCCAGCCCGACGGAGGCACACCGATGACCAGCTACGAGGCCTTCGAGGTCGAGATCGTCGACAAGATCGGCCGAGTCCACATGAACCGACCCGAGAAGGGCAACTCCATGATCCCGGCCTTCTGGCGGGAGCTGCCCGCCATCGTCGACGAGATGTCGGCCTCGGGGAAGGTGCGGGCCATGGTCCTCACCGGCGAGGGCCGCCACTTCTGCTCCGGCATGGACCTGGCCGTGTTCGGCAACGACCCCACCGTCGGTGCATCCGACGGACACCAGCACCGGTCCCGTCGGGGGGAGCGCTTCCGCTCCACCGCCCTCAAGCTCCAGGACACCTTCACCGCCCTGGAGCGGGCCCGGTTCCCGGTCCTGTGTGCCATCCAGGGGGCCTGCATCGGGGGCGGCATCGACATGGTGTCGGCCGCCGACATGCGCTACGCCACCGCCGACGCCTTCTTCTCCATCCAGGAGATCAACATCGGGATGACGGCCGATGTCGGCACCCTGCAACGCATGCCCAAGCTGGTGGCCGAGGGCGTCGTCCGGGAGCTGGCCTACACCGGCCGCCGGTGGTCGGCCGAGGAGGCCAAGGCCCACGGCTTCGTGAACGAGGTCTACCCCGACTACGACGCCATGCTCGACGGCGTGCTGTCCATCGCCACCGAGATCACCAACAAGAGCCCCATGGCCGTCTGGGGCACCAAGCAGACGATGCACTACACCCGCGACCACTCGGTGGCCGACGGGCTGGAGTTCATCGCCAACTGGAACGCCGCCATGTTCGACACCGACGACATGGCCGAGGCCTTCCAGGCCCAGATGGACAAGCGCGATCCCGACTTCCCCGACCTCCACCCGCTGAGCGACGGGCTGTAGCCGGGCCCGATCCGGGCTCGCGAGCGGCGCGCCGGCCGCGGCCCCGGACGGCCGGTCGGGCGGTACGGTGCCAACCGATGACTCGGCGGCGGCACGGGCGATGGACGGTCCCGGCGGTCCTGGCGGGGGCGGCCCTGGTGGCGGCGGCCTGCGGGGCCGGAGGCGACGATGTGGCCTCGGCCGGGCGCGCCCTCGATCCCGGTTCCCCGACCGAGGCCGTGGCGCCCACCGGGTCGACGACGTCGACCCCGGGATCGGACCCGGCGTCGACCCCGGGATCGATCGCCTCCTTGCCGTCGACGTCGTCCTCAGCGTCGTCCTCGGCGTCGTCCTCGGCGTCGTCGACCCCGACCGATACCGAGGTGGAGGAGGAGGGCCCGGCCGCCGACCCCGGCGATCCGGTCGCCGACCCCGGCGATCGGGCCGCCGATGAGGCCACCGTCGT
This sequence comes from Acidimicrobiales bacterium, assembly GCA_965263455.1. Taxonomy (GTDB): domain Bacteria; phylum Actinomycetota; class Acidimicrobiia; order Acidimicrobiales; family SZUA-35; genus CADEDH01. Next base: position 792,243 of record CBDHHN010000004.1, on the reverse strand, counting down.
CGATCCGGCCCCGGCCGGCCCACCTCCCGGCGTCTCGCCGGTCGACACCGGCCGTCCCGACCGGGTGATCGGCACCGGCACCCCGGCCAGCTGTACCGGCCGGGCCGTGGTCGAGGCGGTGGCCGCCGGGGGCATCATCACCTTCGACTGCGGACCTCGGCCCGTCGAGATCGTGCTGCCCGAGACGGCCAGGGTGGTCAACGCCAACGGTCCCGAGATCGTGCTCGACGGCGGCGGCCTGGTGACCTTGAGCGGGGGCGGGCAACGGCGCATCCTCTACCAGAACACGTGCGACCCGGCCCAGGGCTGGACCACGTCGCACTGCCACAATCAGGACCACCCCCGGTTGACGGTCCAGAACCTCACCTTCGCCGACGGCAACGCCACCGGCGAGACCATCGACGGGGGAGGAGGCGGCGCCATCTTCGTCCGGGGCGGTCGACTCCGGGTGGCCAACTCGACCTTCATCGGCAACCGGTGCGACGACACCGGACCCGACGTGGGCGGTGCCGCCATCCGGGTCCTCAGCCAGTTCGACGGGCTGCCCGTCGTGGTCACCGACTCGGTGTTCGGGGGAGCCCCCGGCCTCGGTGGGCGTTGCGCCAACGGCGGCGCCGTCTCCAGCATCGGCGTCTCCTGGCAGATCATCGACAGCGTGTTCAGCCACAACCGGGCGGTGGGCAGCGGCGCCAACCCGGCCCGGGCCGGAACCCCCGGTGGGGGCAGCGGTGGTGCCATCTACCTCGACGGCAACCGCTTCACCCTCGACCTGCGAAACACCCGCATCGAGGACAACACGGCCAACGAGGGCGGTGGTGCCGTGTTCTTCGTCAGCAACGACCGCACCGGCACCGCCACCATCTCCGGGTCCACCCTTCGGCGCAACCCCAGCGCCGGGTTCGAAACGGCCGGTCTGCCCGGGATCTTCTTTCTCGGGGCCGCCCCACCGACGGTCGTCGACTCCACCCTGGAGTAGCCGGCCCCGGCCCGGCCGTGGCCCCGAGGCCCTACGGGGAGCTAACGTCGCCCGCCATGGATCTGACCAGTCTGTTCGACGTGTCCGGCAAGGTGGCCATCGTCACCGGCGGCTCCCGCGGCATCGGCGAGATGATCGCCGAGGGCCTGGTGACCAATGGCGTCCGCACCTACATCACCGCTCGCAAGGCCGAGGCCTGCGACGCCACCGCCGAGCGGCTCAGCGAGTTCGGCGAGTGCATCTCGGTCCCCGCCGACCTCTCGACGGCCGAGGGCACGGCCGCCTTCGTCGAGTCCTTCGCCCAGCGGGAGGACAAGCTCCACATCCTGTGCAACAACGCCGGCGCCGCCTGGGGGGCGCCGATGGGGGAGTTCCCCGAACTCGGCTTCGACAAGGTCCTCGACATCAACGTCAAGGCCCCCTACCTGTTGACCCAGGCCCTGCTCGACCCGCTCACGGCCGCCGCCACCCCCGACGACCCCGGCCGGGTCATCATGACCGGCTCCATCGACGGGATCCGGGTCCCCATCGGCGACAACTTCTCGTACTCGGCGTCCAAGGCCGGGATCCACATGCTGGCCCGACACATGGCCAAGTTCCTGGTCGACCGGAACATCACGGTCAACTGCATCGCCCCCGGGCCGTTCATGTCGAAGATGATGGCCTACCGCCTGGCCGACCCCGACTCCCGGAAGGTCATCGAGAAGGCCAACCCCCGGGGCCGCATCGGTTCGCCGGAGGACGTGGCCGGGACCGTCATCTGGCTCGCCAGCCGGGCCGGGGCCTACATCAACGGGGTCACGGTCCCCGTCGACGGCGGCATCTCGATGCTCAACAGCTGACCCGGGTCGACCCCGGCTCCCTCCCGCCCCGATCACCGCTGCCATCCGGCGGCTGCTGCGGCGTGCGATCATGTCCGACGGCGCCCGGCGGAAGGGCCCGGCGGCGACCGCGAGCGGAGGGAGCGACGTGGTGGACGAGCCTTTGGTGACGATGGACCCCGACCTGGCCCGGGTGCTCCAGTCCGACGATGTGAGCCGGGCCCGGGTCGAGGCGGTGGTGTTCGGCCCGGTGTCCGACGTGCTCCGCAACCATCTGGTTACCGAGGCCTACGTCGACCTGTCGAACGCCATGGCCCGGCTGCTCGGCCCCGACGACGCCAACTGGTGCACCCTGGCGGTATGGCCGTCGTTCACGGTGGGCGAGACGATCAGGGCCGGCCGCTACACCGGGTTCAAGAAGTTGGCCGCCCTGCTGCCCCTGCCCGACGCCGTCCGGACCTGGCTGCGGGAGAGCGCCGAGCGGGACCTGCCCTACAGCAAGGGGCTGGTCAACCGGAGTCTGGCCGCCGGGAACCGGGGGGTCTTCTACGAGGTGGGCCTGGCCTGGGTCGACTTCATCGAGACCTTCGAACACGATCCCGGCCGTCTCGACGCCTGGCTCGATTTCGAGTCCTTCGGCCAGCGGGTGATGACGCTGCCCCTTCCCCCCGGCCGGGTCTGGCCCCAGGGCCGCCGGGAACAACTGCGCGACGGTTTCGCCGCCTACCTGGAGGCCCTCCAGACCGACGACCGGGACCGGAGGGCCCAGCTCGTCCTGCTCGGCAACCTCCGCATCGGCGATCACGAGCAGCGGCGGTTGCAGGGCTGGCTCGATCTGGCCGCCACCTCCTACATCCGCCCGGTCACGGGCCTGGTCGCCCGGCTGCCCTTCACCGACGGCCTCGTCGAGGCCGTGGAGCGGGGGTGGAACAACGTCCTCACCCGCCGCGTCTACGTGGTCCAGATGGCCGACGAGCGTCTGCCGGTGGGTGAGCCCGTACCGCCCCATGCCACCGCCGGCGGCCGGCTGTTCCCCCCACCGCTGGCCACCCTCGATCCCGACGTGGCCCAGGAGTTCGAGCGGCTGGACCGGGCGTCCCCCGGGTGGGACGGCGCCGAGTACTGGACCGACATCGACAACCGCATGGCCTACATCGCCAACCTGTTCCGGGCCCGCCAGCGGGCCGGACTGGTCGGCATCAATCCCTTCTCACCGGCCGAACTGGCCTCCCTGGAGGACCAGGTCGAGGCGGCCGGCCGACCCCGGACGGGGACGCCCGAGGCCAACCTGCTGTTCACCGACGTCACCACCGACGTCCCCCGGCCCTGGGGGACCGAGGTCGACGCCCGGTTCCGAGCCTCCCTCGACGCCGCCCGCGGCCGCTGCGACCAACCGGCCGATCAGGTGGTCGAGGACTTCTACGCCACCTCCGACCGACCTCGGGAGCAGGCCTTCTACACCGACGTCATGGCCGCCGCCGTCACCAGCAGAGCCGAGGGCTCGGGTGGGCTCGCCACCTTCCTGGCGTCGGGGCCGGAGTTGCCACCCTGGGCCGACCGGGAGCAGATCGAACGGGCCCAGCGGTTCTATGCCGGGTTCCGGTCGGCCGCCCACCTCGGCCTGTTCTACGGGGCCATGCCCCTCAGCTACGCCGCCAGCCACGGCTGCCAGGTCCTGGGGCTGCTGTCGACCCTGAACCCGACCACCGACCGGGACACCGGCGACACCATCCGCCGGTTCTGGGAATCGACCCGGTTCGTGGAGGACGTCTTCACCACGCCCTTCTGGGAACCGGGGTCGGACGGGTACGCGTCGATCAGCGGGGTTCGGCTGTTCCACGCCGCCGTCCGCCACACCATCGAGGCCGACAGCGTCCACATCACCCATCGGCCCCCGGACGCAGACGGGCGGGTGTGGAACCCGGCCTGGGGTCGCCCCATCAACCAGGAGGACCTGCTGGCCGGGACCCTGGACTGGGCCGTGGCCACCATCCACGTCATGGACCGCTTCGCCGTCCCCCTCGATCCCGAGGACGCCCGGGCCTATCTCCACACCTGGCTCGTCGTCGGCTCCATGCTGGGCGTCGATCCCGAACTACTCACCAGCCCGGCCGATCCCGAGCGGCCCCTGACCCTGGAGGAGGCGCAGTACGCCGCCGCCACCATGCTCTACCGCCAACTGGCCCCGACCACGGCCGGGCGGCGATTGATGGACGGTCTGCTGGCCCTGGTCGACGAGTGGTTCCCCGGACCCACCCGGCGGTTGCCCCGGGCCATGATGCACACCGCCCTCAGCGAGGACATCGCCCGCATCCTGGGCCTGCCACCGGCCGGATGGCCCGAGCGGGCCTTCGCCTGGTTCTGCGGCCACGGGCGACGCTGGCGCCGGAACCGGGCCTACGCCTTCATGGCCCGGCGCGTGGTGCGACTGGTGGGGGAGGCCTGGCTCCGCTGGTGGGAACGGGAGTATCGGGAGGTGCCGCCCTACCGCCGTGGCGGCCTGGAGGCGGTCCGGCTGCGGATGCCGGTCGCGGTCCGGCTCAGCATCGAACTCCAGGGTGGGGTGGGCGACCTTCCGGACAGGCTGGCCGAGGTCGACGAGGTCCGGGTGGGCCTGGTCCGCACCGGGGGCGCCCCGACGTCGCCGGCCGGCGACGTCGTCCTGTTCGACCACGAACCCGGGGCCCCGTCCGGCGACCTGCCCGCCGACCCGGCTGACGACGGACCCGTGGACCGGGCTCGCCTGACCCGGGGTCCGGCCGACGAGGCCCCGGTTGCGGCCGCGGCCGCTCCGACGACCCCGACCCCGGTCCCGTCCGGGCCCGCTCCCACCAACACCTATGAGATCGAGGTGTCGTCCGACCTGGCCCCCAGCCTGGGCGAGACGCTGCGCCGCATGCGCGACGGGGTCGACCGGCTGGAGGGGGTCCAGCAGGCCCGGCTCTACATCGACGACCGCCCGGTCTCGTTGGGGGACCTGTCCGACGCCGAGATCGACGCCCTGGTCCGCCGGCTCCTCGAGGCCGACCGCTAGTCCCGCCCGGCGTCGGCCGCCGGCCCGGCCCGGGCCGGCGGCTCGGCCCCGGCCAGGGCCGTCGTCAGTTCCCGCCGCACCAGTTCGACCACGGCGTCGGTGGTCCAGGCTGAGGCCAGCAGCTTGGTCCGCTCGACCCAGGCCTCGCCCCGGGCTTCGACGATGCGTCGATGGTGGTCATCGAGTTCGACCTGGTCGGCCGGGTGGGCCGGCATGGCCAGCTTGGCCTCGTCGACCCAGTGCCGGATCTGCACCCCGAGCCCGTCGTTTCCGAGATCGCCCAGCACCAGCCCGCACAACCGCAGGGTGGCCCACAGGTGCGACCGGTGCCCGGCCCGGGTCAACAGATCCAGCAGGTCGACGAGGAGCGGGGCGGCGTCGAGGCCCGTCCCGGTCCGGCGTCGGAGCCCGGCCAGCGAGAGTTGGGTGAGCGCGGTCAACCAACCGTTGCCCACCTCCCGGGCCTGTTCCAGGGCCCGCCCCAGCAGCGACTCGGCCTGGAGCGGATCGTCGGGGCCGAGGGCGGTGGCCAGACCCCACAGGGCGAAGGCCAGGGACGACGGGTTCTCCGACCGCTGGGCCAGGCGCAGGGCCTCCACCCCCCGCCGGAGCGCGGCGTCGTCGGCCCCGAGCCAGGTGGCCATGACGCAGTTCTGGACCTCCACGTTGACGTGGAAGTAGAGCTCGGGCCGGTCCTTCTGGTAGCGCTCCTGCTCGAGGTAGATCTGGGGCGGGGCGGCGTCGGCGCCCGAGTAGACGGCGGCGTTGATCAGGGCCAGGCGGGCCGGCAGGTCGAAGTCGAGTCCGAGCTCGGCCTCCAGGGCCAGGGCCCGGGTGGCGCGTGGGTGCACGGCCTCCAGGTCGTCGCCGATCCAGGCGCCCAGGGCCGCCACCCCCAACACCGGCGCCAACAGCGCCTCCCGCTCGGCCGACATGCGTCCCTCGCCGTCGAAGCGGTCCAGCACCCGCTCCGACCACTGGAAGTAGTCGGCCCGGAGGCGCATGAAGCCGTAGTCCCACAGTTCGGTGCAGATGGCGGCGGCGGTGGCCAGGTCGTCGCTCTCGACCGCCCGGTCGAAGACGCGCCGGATGCTGTCGAACTGGTGGGCCAGCCGATGGTGGGCCTCGATCTCGGCCCGGCCCCGAAGGGCGCCGGCCGCGTTCGTCACCAGATCGAGCACGTAGCGGCGGAGCCGGTCCCCGGCCCCATCCAGCTCGTGGGTCGAGCCCATCCGCCGGGTCTGCTCGGCCACCATGTTCAGCAGCCGGAAGCGGGTGCCCTCCGGCGCCTCGGCCAGATCGATCAAGGAGCGGTTGGCCAGCTCGGCCAGGGCGGCCGCCACCGCCTCGTCGCCGACCCCTGGGGCGCACACGGCGGCGAAGGCCGTTCGATCGAAGCGACCGGCGAAGGCGGTGGCCGCCACCAGCATCGACCGGAGGGCGTCGGGCAGGGCGTCGACGGCGACCGCCACCGCCTCGGCCAGGGCCGCGGTGTCGCCAGTGGCCGTTGACCCGGGCCGCGAGACCAGCTCCCACAGCTCCGCCATCGAGTGGACGGCGGCCCCGGCCGCCGTCGCCTCGACCGACAGCGGGAGTCCCTCGAGCCGCTCGCACAGCTCCCGGACCCTCGCCGTGGGGAACAGGTCGAGGTCGTGGGCCGGAGCCCCGGCGGCCGCCGCCCGGTCCCGGAACAGGGCCTCGGCGTCGCCCGGGGCCAGGGGTCCGACGCGATGGATGGCCTCCCCGGCCAGTCCCAGGGGACGGGAGCCGGTCCACAGGACCGAGACGTCGGGCGCCTCGGCCAGCACCGCCTCGGCCAGGGGCGTCAGCTCGTCCAGATGGCGCTCGCCGTGCTCGACCAGCAGCAACAGGCTCTGGCCGCTCAGCCAGTCGACGACGGATCGGAGGGGTCCCCGGTCGGCCCGGATCGTCACCCCCAGGGCCGTCGCCAGGGTGGGCACGGCCTGACCGGGCGTCACCGGGGCCAGATCGAGGCGGATGGCGCCGTGGGCGAAAGCCCTCGTCACCGTGCCGTCGGTGGCGACCTCGGCCGCCAGGCGGCTGGTCCCGACCCCGCGCGGGCCGACCAGGGCGACCAGGCGGGATGCGTCGAGTCCGGCCCGGGCGGCGGCCACGTCGGCCGCCCGCCCGATGAGCGGTGTGGTGGGCCGGGCCACGGCGTGGATGCGGCGCCCGCTCCGCAACGGGGGGAAGGTCCGGTCCAGGCCCGGCCCAGTCAGCTGGAACACCTCGGTGGCGGTGGCGACGTCGCGCAGGCGGTAGCGGCCGAGCGAGGCCAGGCCGAGGCCGCCGGGCAGGGCCGATCCCACGGCGTCGACGGCGTCGGCCGACAGCAGCGTCTGGCCGCCGTGGCCGATGCTGTTCAACCGGGCCACGACGTTGAAGGCCCAGCCGTGGAGGTCGCCGTTGCGCTCGACCACCGGCCCCACGTGCACCGCGGCCCGGACCCGGAGTCCGTCGACCGCGCCCCAGTCGGTCGCCGTCATCCGGCGTTGGATGGTGGCGGCGGCCTCGACGGCGGCGGCCGGGTCGTCGAAGGCGGCGTTGAGGCCGTCGCCGGTGTGGCTCACCATCCGCCCCCCGTGTTCTTCGATGGCCGCCAGGAGGAGGGCGTCATGGGTCATCAGCACCTCGAGCATCGACTCGGGGAAGCGCTCCCACCGGCTGGTGCTGCCCTCGATGTCGGTGGTCAGCAGGGCGATGATCCGCCGCCCGTCGCCGTTGGCGTCGGAGGGTGCCCCGTCGATCGTCGGTCCGCTGTCCCTGCCCACGGGCGGAGCCTCCACTAGCTACGTGCCTCTGGTTGGAGGTCGTCCCGGGTGGTACCCGCCTCCCGCCCACAGCCGACCCCTAGCCCGAGCGGCGGAAGGGCGGGCCGATGAACCGGATGCGAGAACGGGACGAGTGTAGACCCGGAGCCCCGGCCGGTCTCAAAGATCGGCGTAGCGCTCGATGACGGGGGCCCAGCGGGCGCAGTCGTCGGGGTCGGCCACGGCGCTCGACAGGCCGGCCACCGGCGACACCGGGACCGCCACCCGGCTCACCCCGAGGGCCGCCAACCGCGGCAGGTCGTCGAGATCGTCGGGCAGTTGGCAGGTCAACTCGATGGCGTCGGGGTCGCGGTCGTGAGCTTCGGCCGTCCGTCGCACCAGGTCGAACAGATCGGCCGGCGCGCCCCGGGCCGGGAAGTAGCCGTCGCCCAGGCGGCCGGCCCGGCGGGCCGCAACCGGCGTGTCACCGCCGATCACGATCGGCACGGGGCGCTGCACCGGCTGCGGTCGGCAGTAGGCCTCGTCGAAGTGCACGAACCGCCCGTGGAAGGTCGGCCGGTCGGCCGTCCACAGCTCCCGCATGGCGGCCACGTACTCGTCGGTCCTGGCTCCCCGGTCCTCGAACGGAGCCCCGATGGCCTCGAACTCCTCCCGCATCCACCCGACCCCGATGCCGAGGGTCACCCTCCCGCCCGACAGGTGGTCGAGGGTGCCGACCTGCTTGGCCGTCACCACCGGATTGTGCTGGGGCAGGATCAGGATGGCGGTACCGAACCGGATGGTGGACGTCACCCCGGCCATGTAGGCCATCCAGATGAGGGGATCGGGCATGGGCAGGTCGTCCCGGCCGCCGGCCAGCTTGCCGTCGTCGGAGTACGGGTAGGGCGACGAATAGCCGGCCGGGACCACGGTGTGCTCGATGGTGAACGCGGTCTCGAACCCGGCCGCCTCTCCGGCCTGGACCAGCTCGACCGCCCGGTCGGCGTTGATGTACGGCCCGGTGTTGCAGTAGCGCAGGGCGAACTTCACGATCGCCACCTCCTCGTCGATGGACCCCCCCGGGGGTTTCCGGGCGACGTTACCGTCCGGGGCGCGTTCGTGAAATCGGTCACCCGGACCTCGGTCTGCCAAGCTGGTTGCACCCTGTCGACACCAGGCCGACGGGGGCCGATACGGCATCGAACCCGGGGGGACCAGATGACCGACACCCGACCCACCTACACCGGCGACCGGATCATCCTCGACGCCGACAGCCACCTCATGGAGCCCACCGACTGGCTGGTGCACTACGCCGACGCCGCCACCGCGACCAAGCTCCGCACCCTCGACCTGGCCGCCGCCGGTGGCCAGGCCACCCTCGATCTCGTCGATCAGTGCTGGGAGCGGCGCAACGACCCGGTACGGACGGCCGAGTTGGCGGCCGACGTGGTCAACGGGCCCAAGGGCTACTTCGCCTACGGCTCGATGGATCGCGAGGAGCGCACCGCCGCCCTCGACCAACTCGGCTATCGCAGCCAGTTCGTGTTCTCGACCTTCGCCCCCAGCCAGTTCGCCGACGCCGCCGATGTCGACCTGGTCTACGGCGGGGCCGACGCCCACAACCGGGGCATGGCCGACTTCGCCTCGATCGACGAGCGGCTCGTCCCGGTGGGCTACGTGCCCCTCCAGGACCCGGACCGGGCCGCCCGGTGCGCCCGACGGGCGGTGGCCGCGGGGTGCGGGGCGTTGTGGATCCCCCATGGTGTGCCCCGTGAGCTCAGCCCGACCCATCCTGCCTACGACCCGCTGTGGCAGATCATCGTCGATGCCGACGTACCCATGCTCCTCCACCTCGGGGCCAACGGCACCAACCGGATGGCCACCACGTATCACAACAACGGCCGGGACCCCGGCCACGACTTCATCGGCGGCGGTGAGAACCTCCGGTCCAAGGACTTCCTCAACCTCCACCACGACGCCCAGAACCTGCTGGCCTGTTTCGTCCTCGACGGGGTGTTCGAGCAGTTCGCCGACCTCCGATGCGGCGTCATCGAGATCGGGGCCGGTTGGGTTCCCAACCTCCTGTCGTCGCTCGACGCCTCGATCCGGGCCTTCGGTCGCCACGAGCCGGAGCTGGCCAAACTGACCCTGGAACCCTCCGACTACGTCCGACGCCAGATCTCGTTCACCCCCTGGCACTTCGAGGACGTCGGCCGCCTCATCGCCGACACCGGACCGGAGCTGTACCTCTTCTCGTCCGACTGGCCCCACCCCGAGGGTGGTAGGGACCCGTTGGCCGCCTTCGAGGCCTCGCTCGATGCCGCCGGCATCGGCGAGGGCGGGCGTCGGCTCTTCTACCACGACAACATGGCCCGACTGCTGGGCCGCAGCTGAGTCGGATCGGCCCTCAGGCCGCTCTCCCGGCCGGTGCCTCAGGACCGTGCGTCGCTCAGCGCGTCGATCAGGTCTTCGATCTCGGCCAGGTCGACGGAGCCGGGTTCCCGGCCCTGTCGGGCGGCGTCGTTGGCCAGGAGCTGTAGGGCGTGATTAACCGGGGTCGGCACCCCATGGAGCCGGCCCAGCAACACGATCTCCCCGTTGAGGTAGTCGGACTCGATCCGACCACCGCCCCGGGCCAGGCTCTGCCAGGACGAGCTGCCGGCCCGGGCTCGCCCGTCGATGGCCGGCGTCTCCATGCCCCCGCGTCGTTCGGCCTCCTCCTCCCGGGACGCCACCTCGATACCGGCGGCGGCGAACACGGCCAACGCCTCCGCCGCCACCCGGCCGCCCAACTCCGACCGGAAGGCGTCGCGACCGCAGAGGGCGTCGAGGGCGTTGCGGGTGTTGACCCGCAGCTTGGCGTACTTGAACCGCATGACGGCGCGCTGGGCCATCGAGCGGAAGCCGGCCGCCGTGAGGTCCGCCGCCAGGCGTTCCGCCGTGGCGTCGACACCGCCTGGGTAACGGCCCACGTCGAGGACGCCGAGGTGGGGTACACCGCCACCCTCGACCACCCCGGTTCCAGGTGGACGGCGGGGAGGTAGACGCACATGCCGTACACCCGGTCGAAACGGCGGAGGGCCAACCGCTCGTTCTCCACCCCGTTCTGGGCACAGACCACGGCCACGTCGGCCACGTCCGCCGGGACGGCGGCGGCCAGGTCGGCCAGGGCGGCCGCCGTGTCCTGGGTCTTCATGGCGAGCAGGACCACGTCGTGCCCTGTCAGCTCCAGCTCGGCCGGTCGCTCGGCCACCGGCAGGTCGATGCGGTGCTCGCCGTCCGGCAGGCGCAGCGTGAGCCCGTCGCGGGCCAGGACCCGGCCGTGGTCCCCCCGGGCCACGACCGCCGTGGGCCGACCGGCCCGAGCCAGGGCACCGGCGATGAGGCCGCCGATGGCCCCGGCGCCATAGATCACGTACCGAGTCGACTCAGGAGCGGACATGGCTGCCAAGTGTGTCGCTTCATGGCCCGGTTTACGAGTTGGGTGACCCCTGTCGAGAGGGCGCCGCGACCGCTACCGTGACCGGGGTGTTCGGGCTGATAACCGGTAGCGGTTTCTACGACCTCCCCGATCTGGAGGAGCGGGCGGCGCAGACCGTGGCCACCCCCTACGGCCCCGTCGAGTTGACCACCGGCCGCTGGTGGGGCCAAGACGTCGCCTTCCTGCCCCGGCACGGCGCCGGGCACGTCGTCCCGCCCCATGCCATCAGCTACCGGGCCAACATCTGGGCTCTGGCCGACCACGGGGTCGACACGGTGTTGGCCACCGCCGTCAGCGGTGGCATCACCGAGCGCATGAGCCCCGGCACCCTGGTGGCCATCAGCGACGTCATCGACTTCACCTCGGGCCGGGCCGACACCTTCTTCGACGGGACCATCGATCCTGGGTTCGGCGCGGGACCGGTCACCCACACCGACATGGTCGGCCTCTACGACGATCGTCTCCGGGCCGCCATCCTGGCCGCCGGGGCCGCCGCCGGGATCCCGGTGGTCGACGGCGGGGTGTACTGCACCACCAACGGGCCCCGATTCGAGACACCGGCCGAGATCACCATGATGGCCCGCCTGGGCGGCGATCTGGTCGGGATGACCGGGTACCCCGAGGTCGCCCTGGCCCGGGAGGCCGGACTGCGCTACGCGTCGATCGGCGTGGTGTCGAACTGGGCCGCCGGTGTGGGAGGTGCGGAGTTGTCGTTGCCCGAGATCATGGACGTCATCGCCGGCGTGGCCGACGACCTGTACCGCCTCGTGGGAGGCGCCATCGACCAGGCGGCGGGAGCACCGACATGAAGCTGGCCATCGACATCATCTCCACCGCCCAGGCCATGAACAACCATGGCATCAACGTCGGGGCGTCGGGCAACGTGTCGGCCCGGACCAAGACCGGCATGTTGATCACGCCGTCGGGCATGGACTACACCCAGCTCACCCCGGACGACATCGTGGCCATGGACTTCGACACCACCTGGTTCGCCACGGCCAACCTGCGGCCGTCGTCCGAATGGCGTCTCCACCTCGACATCCTCTCCCGACGGCCCGACGTGAACGCCATCGTCCACACCCACTCGACCCACGCCACCGCCCTGGCCACCCACGGTCGGGCCATCCCCGCCTTCCACTACCTGGTGGCGGCGGCCGGGGGTGACGACATCCCCTGCGCCGCCTACGCCCCCTTCGCCTCGCCTCAACTGTCGGAGACCGTCCTCACCGCCCTGAACGACCGCAACGCCTGCCTCATGGCCCACCATGGCGCGGTCGCCGTCGGTTCGTCGCTGGGAGCGGCGCTCCGCCTCGCGGTGCAGGTCGAGGAGCTGGCCAAGCAGTACCTGGCCGCCCTCACCCTGGGCGATCCACCGCTGTTGCCCACGGCCGAGATGGAAGCGACCGGAGCCCGGATGGCTCGCATGGAGCGGCTGGAGGAGGAACGGGGCGAAGGCGACATCCCCGAGGCCACCGTTCTCCGGCTCGACCGCTGATGGGCCCGGTGCCCACCATCCGTTGGATCGGCGACGGGGTCGAACTCATCGACCAGACCCTGCTCCCGACCGAGCTGCGGCTCATCCAGGTGCGCGAGATCGCCGACCTGGTCGACGCCATCGGTCGGCTCGCCATCCGGGGAGCGCCGGCCCTGGGCGTGGCCGGCGCCTACGGCGTGGCCCTGGCCGCCCGCCACCACGACCCGGCCGCCGACCCCGACCGGTTCGCCGCCGCCGTCGACGCCGTGCGCACCGCCCGGCCCACGGCCGTCAACCTGGCCCGCATGGTCGACCGCACGGCCGCCCTGGCCGCCGAGGGGCCGGAGCGGCTCCTGGCCGAGGCCCACGCCGTTCGTGACGAGGAGCTGTCGGCCTCGGTGGCCATGGGGGAGCGGGGGGCCGACCTCGTGGGTGAACTGGTCGGGCCCGGCCCCCGACGGGTCATGACGATCTGCAACACCGGCGGCCTGGCCACCGTCGAGCGGGGCACGGCCCTGGCCGTGATCCAGACCCTCCACGAGCGGGGCGACCTGCTGGAGGCGATACCGCTGGAGACCCGGCCCCTGCTCCAGGGCGGCCGGCTCACCACGTGGGAACTCCAGCGCATGGGGGCCCCGTTCCGGTTGGCCGTCGACGGGGCCGGCGCCTCGCTGTTGGCCCGAGGGGCGGCGGAGGTGGTGGTCGTGGGGGCCGACCGGGTGGCCGCCAACGGCGACACGGCCAACAAGATCGGGACGTTCTCCCTCGCCCTGGGAGCCCGCCACGCCGGGGTCCCCTTCCTGGTGGTGGCGCCCGAGTCCACCGTCGACGCCGACACCCCGACCGGGGCCGACATCGTGATCGAGGATCGAGGGCCGGAGGAGGTCCGTACCGCCCACGGCCACCTGCTGACCCCACCCGACGTCGACGCCGCGAACCCTGCCTTCGACGTCACCCCTCGGGACCTCATCACCGCGCTGGTCACCGAGACCCGCGTCGTCCGCTTCGACCAGGGCGAGACCCTGACGTCCGACCCGGCCGTGGCCCGGTGACCGGCCCCGGACCGGCACCGCACCCCGAGCCGATCACCCCGCCCACCGGACCGGCGACCACCCGACTCCGGGCCGACTGGGTGGTGCCGGGGGAGGGCCGGGGCCGGGTGGTCGCCGACGGGGCGGTCGACATCGACGCCGCCGGGCGCATCGTGGCCGTCGGCCCCATCGCCGACCTGGGACCGGGGCCGAGCCCCACCGACGTGGGCGGGCTGCTCATGCCGGGCCTGGTCAACAGCCACGCCCACACCCCGATGACCTTGCTCCGCTCGGTGGGCGACGGGTTGCCCCTGCAACGGTGGTTGACCGAGGCGGTGTGGCCCCTGGAAGCGCTCCTCACCCCCGACGACGCCCGCTGGGCCATGGCCCTCGGGTCGGTCGAGATGCTGCTGGCCGGGGTCACCACCAGCTGCGAGATGTACCTGTTCGAGGAGGCCATGGTCGAGGCCGTGACCGAGACCGGGGCCCGGCTGGTGGTCACCCCCGGCGTCGTCGCCGCCCTCGCCCCGGGAGGCGACGTCGACCCCCGGATCGCCGCCATCAGCGACTGTCACGCCCGCCACCACGACCCGTCCGGCCGGATCACGGTCGGCTTCGCCCCCCACTCGCCCTACGACCTGAGCCCGGGCCAGATCGACGCCATCGCCCAGCAGGCCCGGGCCGCCGGAGCCCTCCTCCACATCCACCTGGAGGAGACGGCGGCCGAGCGGGCCCAGGTCCTCGAGGCCCAGGGAATCACGGCCACCCGGCTCCTGGCCGACCTCGGCGTGCTGGAGGGTCGGGTCCTGGCGGCCCACGGGGTGTGGCTCGACGCCGAGGATCAGGCCCTGCTGGGCCAGGCCGGTGCCGCCGTGGCCCACTGCCCCCAGTCGAACCTCAAGCTCGGCTCGGGCATCGCTCCGGTGGCCGACCTCCTTGCGGCCGGGATCACGGTCGGTGTCGGCACCGATGGCCCCGCCTCCAACGACGATCTCGACCTGTGGGAGGAGCTTCGCCTGGCCCCTCTGTTGGCCCGGGGTCGCACCACCGACCCCGCCGCCATGGACGCCGTCACCGCCCTCGACCTGGCCACCCGAGGGGCGGCCCGGGCCGTCGGCCTCGACGACGTGGGCGAACTGCGACCGGGGGCCCAGGCCGACCTGATCCGCCTCGATCTCGACAACCCCACCCTGACCCCGCTGCGGGCCGACACCCTGGTGACCCAGGTGGTGTTCGCCGCCGGTTCCCGCCACGTGACCGACGTGTGGGTCGCCGGGCGGCGGGTGGTCGAGGATCGGCGGGTGACGACCGTGGACCCCGAGCGGATCCTCCGGGAGTGCCGGACCCGGGCCGCCCGACTGATCGACGGCTGACCGAGGCGTCCCACGTTGGCGGCACCGGCCCGCTACCGTCGGGTCCAGTGATCTCCGACCTGTTCGATCTGGTGAACACCGTGGTGGAGGAGTTGGAGACCATCTCCTCCAACCCGTGGTTCTACCTCGTCATCTTCACCATCGCCTATCTCGACTCGATCGTGCCCGCCGTGCCCAGCGAGACCACGGTCATCCTCGGGGGCATCGCCGCCGGCCAGGGCAACCTCAACATCGCCCTCGTCATCCTCATCGGGGCCCTCGGGGCCTACGCCGGCGACAGCACGACCTACGCCATCGGCAGCCGCTCCAGCGGGCTGGCCACCCGGTGGGTGTTCCGGGGTGAGCGAGGGGCCCGAAGACTGGAACGGACGGGCGAGCAGATACGCAAGCGGGGCGGCCTGCTGTTGATCACGGCCCGGTTCATCCCCGGCGGCCGGGCCGCGCTGACCTTCACCTGCGGGCTGACCCGCCAGCCGTTCCTCGCCTGGTTCACCCGGTGGGACCTGCTCGCCGTGTTCGTCTGGTCGACCTACGCCGGGCTGCTCGGCTTCTTCTTCGGTGAGCGGTTCGAGGACGATCACACCGCCGCCTTCTGGTGGGCCTTCGGCACCGCCTTCAGCATCACGATCCTGATCGAGGTGGTCCGGTTCGTGCGGGGCCGCCTGCGGTCGACGCCGGCCGACTCCGACTCCAACCCCGACTCCAAGGCCGACGGTGACGCCGACCCGCGCTCGGATGCCGCTGCCGAGCCGGCGGATGAGGCGGCGGGCGCCGATGGCGATGCGGGCGTCGAGTCGGCAGGGGCGGGCGACCCGGACGACGACCAGGAACTGGCCCGGGCGGAGTCGACCGACTGAGTCCGGTCCCGGCCCGGGCCCGCACTCGGGCCGTCGACCCGGGTGCGGGGTCCGGGGCGGGCGTCAGCCCTCGATGGTGATGGCGAACTCGGGGCAGTTGTCGGCCGTGAGCTGGGCCTTCTCCTCCAACTCGGCGGGGATGTCCCCGGTCAGGCGGAGAATGGCGTAGCCCTCGTCGTCGACGTCCCAGATCTCGGGAGCGAGCGAGTAGCAGCGGTTGTGGCCGCAGCAGGCCTCCCGGTCGTAGTTGATCTTCACGTGTCGAGCCCTTTCGTGGTCCTCGTGGTCCTTGTTCCGTTCGACCGGGCCGGCCCGGCCCGAGCGGGCCCGAGTCTATGGGCCCGGGGCCCGGGCCGGTAGCCGACGGCCCCGCTTGCCCGTCGACCGACCGCTGGTCCGGACGGGGGCCGTCTTCTACCCTGGATGGACATGGTGGTGGCCGGGGAACGGGTGGAGCCGACCGCAGGCGATCTGCCCCCCTGGGTGGGGTTCGTGGGTCCGGTCCTGATCGGGCTGGTGCTGCTGGCGGCCGGGGTGGGTCTGGCCCGAGAGCTGACGACCGCGACCGGCTGGACCACCACCTTCGGGGAACGGGGCCGCTTCGTGGCGACGGCCTGTGCCGAGGAGCCGCTCCGGCTGGCCAGCCGGGTGACCTGCGACGGCGCCTTCACCGGGGCCACCGCCACCGAGGGGGCACCGGCCGTGCTGGTCGGCCCCGGTGCCGCCTTCGGGCCCGATACCCCCGTCGGGGGAGCGCGCATCGAGGCCTATCACCGGGTGGGTGAGCCGTCGGTCGTGTATCCCGAGCAGGGACGCTCGGCCGAACTGGCGCGCCTCCTGCTGGGGACCCTCGATGGCTTGTTCCTCGTCGGCGGGGCCGGGACCTGGCTCCTGGGCTGGGCTCTGACCCGGAACATCCCGGCCGAGGAGGCCGAGCGCCACCCCTATCGGCACCGGTTCCCGCTCCGGTTCGGCCTCCGGCGCCGGGCCGCCCGATGGCTCGGGATGGGGGCGTTGCTGTGGATCGGCGACCGGTTCCTGCTCGACGACCTGCTCGGCACCGTCGGCCTGGCCTGATCGGAGCGCCCGAGGGGCCCGGGCCGCGGTCGGGGGACGGGGCTCGCGGAGTCGGGCCGACCGGCCAGGGGTCAGGAGTCGGCGGGCTCGGTGTAGTCGTGGGGCCAGAGGGCCGTGGTGGGTCGGAACTGGCTCCAGGCGAACCAGAAGGCCTGGTGGCCGCCGGCGTCGGCCCCGTCGGCTCGCTGGGCCCGGACCCCGCCACCGTCGAGGGTCAGCTCGAAACCCTCGACCGTGAGCTCATCGCCCGCCGACAGGACCTGGACGGCCGAGGCGACGTGGACGGCGACCGGCCGACCGTCGTCGGTGAGCAGACCCAGCACCGGCTCCTGGACCGGCAGCCGGGGATCGACGTCGCCGATGGGGAAAATGGGTCCGTCGTCGTCCCGGCCCCGCAGCGGATCGAGATCGTAGACCCGGCCCAACCCCCCGTCGGAGGCCAGGATCGTGGTGTCGGGGTGGGCGTCCTTCCACTGGGCCCAGGTCGTGGTCACCACCGACACCTGGTCGAACGACACCCCGGCCTCGAGGAGCGGGCCCGAGGTCGCGTCGCCCACGAAGGTGTCGACGAAGGACTTCGAGCTCAGGTCGTACATCATCTTGTTGGAGCGGATGAGTAGGCCGGAGGTCCGGAACACCGGCTGGTCGAAGTCGGGCCCCAGGTCGTCGGTGAGGTAGGCCTGAGCCGAGCCGCACAGCGTGCAGTAGGGGATGGCGATGCGGCGGTCGCCGAGGGTGTCGTTCACCATCTCGTGGACCTCCATGATGTTCTTGGGGTAGGCCCGGGCCTCCCCGTCGATGACGATCCCGAACACCACGGCGTCGTCCGGGTACCAGGCACCCTCGGCCGCCGGCGTTACCGGCGGATCGTCCAGGCCCGGGATGCAGTTGCAGGGGTCGGTGCTGCCACCGGGCCGGTCGTCGATCAGGACCCCGCCCCAGCTCACATGACGCCAGTCGATGATGTTGGCATCGGTGAACAGCTCGGCCCACCGGCTGTCGAGTTGGCCGTAGAACTCGCGCTTGAAGGTGAAGTACTGGGGCGGGACCGGGATGTCCCAGGCGATCAGGTGGTCGACCAGATCGTTCCACGGGTTGGCCTCGTCGAGCTCGACGTCCAGGAGTTCCGAGGCCGTCGCCGCCAGCTCCCGGGCCCCCGATCCGCCGGTGAAGCGCAGCAGGTCGGCCAGGGCCCAGGCCAGGCGAGGGTCGCCGCTGGCCCCGAGCTCGGCCAGTTCGTCGGCCGGGGTGGCCCCGACCGTGAACGAGGCCACGACGGTCCCGAGGGTGGCCGCCGTCTCGGCCGACCACGGGTCGTCCTCGTAGGCGGGGGGAGGGCCGAAGTCGCGGCGTTCGCCCCCGGGAATGGCGGCCACGTCGACGGCGCCCCCACCGGTCGAGTCCGCCTCCGACGACGGGTCGCCGGTCGAGGTGCAGGCCGAGGCCAGCAGGCCCAGGGCCACCAGCAGGGTCGAGGCTCGGCGCATTGGGGTCTCCTTCGTCGTCCACCGCGGCCCGGGCGGAGCAGCCGAGTCTCGCACGGATCGGTCGGCGTCCCCAGGGCCAACCTTCGGGCCCCGACCGATGTTCCACCCGACGCTCGACGCCCGGTCGTCGATCATCGGTTCGTCTGGCGACGGGTCCGGCCCGGTCCGGTACCGTGGGTCGCCTGGTCGTCTCCGAGGTCATCGTCGTGGGGGCGGGACCGGCCGGTTGTGCCGCCACCGCCCGGTTGCTGGAGCAGGGTCGGTCGGTGACCCTGATCGAGGCCGGACCGGGGCCGCCCTACCCCCCGCCGGTGGCCTCGCTCGACACCTTGGCCGCAGTGGCCGCACCGGGGTGGGACTGGGCCGACGTGGTGGCCCCCCGGCGGCCGTCGGGCTCCGACTCCGAGTCGGCTCCACGGTGGCCGGCCCGCTACAGCACCGGTCGGGGGGTGGGTGGCGGCGCAGCGGTCAACTCGCTGGTCCTGACCATGGGCGACCGCCGCCACTACGACCGGTGGGCGGCCGAGACGGGCCACGACCGCTGGCGGTGGTCGAACCTGGAGCCGGCCTACCGGGCCCTGGTCGAGCGCCTGGCCCCCACGGTGGTGACGCCCGGACCGTTCGGGTCCGCCGTGGCCGCGGCGGCGACCGCCGACGGGCTGCTCGGCGACCCGGCGGGGGAACGGCCCCGGGGCTCGCTCCCGATCGACGCTTCCGGGATCCGGTGGGCCTCGGTGGCGGCGTCGGCCACCGCCCGGGTCCCGTTGCTGTCGAGACTCGTGCCCGGCGCCGACGAGCGGGGCCGGGCCCCCGGGCTCACCCTGAGGCCCGACACCGAGGTCCGCCGGCCGCGGGTCGTCCGGGGCCGGGTCCAGGGCGTCGAGTTGGCCGACGGGTCCGTGGTCGAGGCGGCGACCGTGGTCCTGTGCGCCGGTGCCCTCCGGACCCCGATGTTGCTTGCGGCGGCCGCCGATCCCGCCCGGGACGGCGGCCCGGGTCCCACCTGGCCCGTGGTCGATCACCCCTCGTTCGTGTTCACGGCCACCCTGCGACCGGGGGCCCGGCTCGGGTTGCGGCCCCGGCCCCCGGTCTCGGTCGTGATCCGGGACCGGCTCGACGGCGTCGCGGCCCTGCTCCACGTCCTGGATCACGTCGGGGCGGTCGAGGGTCGGGACCACGGGGCGGTCGTGGTGTCGCTGTCCGAGGTCCGCTCGGTGGGTCGGCTGACCCTGGGGCCGGCGGGCCCCGTCGTGGCCCCCGGGTGGCTGGACGACGATGACGACGCCCGCGCCCTGGCCCGTGTGGTCCGACGCGTGGGTCGGTGGTTGACCGACCCGGCGGTCGTCGAGGTGGCCGAGGCCGTCCACCTCGACGACCGGGGAACGCCGGCCGCTGCCCTCGGTCGGTGGTCGGACGACGAGTTGACGACGTGGCTGCGGGACCGTCCAGGCCCCGTCCGCCACCCCTGCGCCACGCTCTCACCCATGGCCGCCGCCCGGTCGGCGGCAGGCCTCCCCGGCTCCGGATCGGGCCGGGGACCGCGGCCCGGAGGCGATGGTGTCGCCCTGCCCGAGGGGTTGGTGGTGGCCGACGGGGCGGGTCTGCCCTGGGTACCGGCGGCCAACCCCCAACTGCCGATCATGGTGGCGGCCCGCTCGGCCGTGGAGCGGCTCGGCTGAGCCGCCCGGAGTGCCGGTCGGCGTCGCAGGGTTCGACACCGCCGCGCGGTCGGCGGGGCCCGGGTCAGCCCCGAGGGCTCAGGCCTCGGTCGACCGATCGCACGGTCGGCACACGCCCACCAGGTCGATCCGGTGATGGTCGCCGTTGAAGCCGTGCTGGTCCGCCGTCCGGGACAGCTCCCGGTCGAGGGCCTGCTCCAGGTCGGGCGGAAGGGTCATGTCGAACACGTCGCCGCAGGCCTCGCAGATCAGGTGGTGGTGATGGCGGCCGGTGATGGTTTCGGTCAGCTCGAAGCGGGCGTGGTCGTCCGTGGTCACGATCCGGTGGACGACGCCCGCCTCCTCCAGCACCACGAGGTTCCGGTAGGCCGAACTCTGCGCCAGTTCGCCGTCCTTGGCCAGGATCCCGGCGATGGCCAGCGGCCCGCTCGAGGCCAGCAGCACCTCGACCAGACGGCGACGGTTGGAGGTGTAGCGCTGGCCGTGGGTCGCCAATCGGCTGGCCACGAGGTGGTGGGCGTCGTAGCCGGAGTCCCGGTCCGTGTTCGGCATCGACCTCCACTGTAGCCGCTCGCCGCCCGGGTGAGAATGAGCGGGAACGACCTGGTGATACACTGGTCGCCACCAGTCTTCAGGAGGTCCTCCGTCCCCATGGCCTATGCCAACCAGACCATGACTCCGGTCATCCACGCCGACGAGGAGACCCGCGGCGCCTTCCTGGTCCGGGTGTACCAGCACCTGGGCCTCGCCGTGTTGGCCTTCATCGCCTTCGAGTCGGTCCTGTTCGTCACCGGCATCGCCGAGGCGTTCTACAACTTCCTCACCGGTACCGGCGGGTTCGCGTGGCTGCTGATTCTCGGCGGTTTCATGATCGTCAACGCCATCGCCAGCCGCTCGGCCCACAACCTGGGCAACGTGGGGGCCCAGTACGCCGGCCTGTTCGCCATCGCCGCCGCCGAGGCCGTCATCTTCGCCCCCTTCCTCTATCTGGCCTTCAACAGCCAGGGCGGCACCACCACGGTGGCCTCGGCCGCCGTGGTCACCGTGATCGGTTTCGCCGCCCTCACCGTGGTGGCCATGGTCACCCGACGGGACCTGTCGTTCCTGCGGCCGCTCATCACCTGGGGCTTCATCATCGCCCTGGGCCTGATTCTGGCCGCCGTGATCTTCAGCTTCGAGCTGGGCCTGATCTTCACCATCGCCATGATCGGCCTCGCCGGGGCCAGCATCCTCTACCAGACCCAGCAGATCATCCGTCAGTACCCGGCCTGGGCCCACGTCGGCGCCGCCGTCAGCCTGTTCGGTTCGCTGATGCTCCTGTTCTGGTACGTCCTGCGCCTGTTCATGAGCCGCAACTGACCGATAGTGGTCTGGTTCGGCCGCCCGGTCGTCACCATCCGATAGCGACGACGCCCCCGGATCGGGTCCGGGGGCGTCGTCGCGTCCCCGGACCCGAAATCGATCTCATCGCCGTGGTCGGGCCCGCCGACGTCTAGGATCGGGCTCGTCCCGGGGGACGCGCGGGTCCCGGGCGGGGCAGAATCGGTCCGGCACCCCCAGATCGCCGGGAACGACGAGCGTTGGGGTCGCCGACCCGAACGCTGGTTTGCCTACCGGCGCTGCCCTCGGGGTCGGGTCGGTCCGAACTTCCCGCCGGGGAGACGTGGTGACAGCAGCAATCCGTTCGTGGTGGTCGGTGGCCGGGGTGGTGATCCTGGCCCTGCTCGTGGCCTCGGCCGTGCTCGGGGATCGACTCTCGGACCGGGCCCGGGACGAGGTGATCGAAGCCACCGGACTCGACCCGGACCGGGTCCGGGTCGACGGCCTGGATGTCGAGCTGCTGGGCTTCACCGACGCCGAGGCCGATGCGGCTGCCCGCGATCGAGCGCTGGCTGCGGCCGAGGCGCTGGCCTCCACCCGCTCGGTCACGGTCGTGGTGTCCGACGCCGCGGCCGACGGCGGGACGGGCACCCCTGCCGCCACCGATGCCGATGCCGATGCCGATGCCGGCGGCCAGGTGGCGGCCGGGCCCGATGCCGAGGGCGAGGGCGAGGGTGAGGGCGAGGGATCGGCGGTCGCCGGAACGCAGGGCGGACCGGATGGCTCTGCCGATGCCGATGCCGATGCCGATGCCGATGACACGCCCGCTGAGGACGACCGGCCGCCGGTGCCGGAGGTGGCGCTCACCGTCGACAACGACCAGGTCCGGCTCACCGGCACCGTGGTCGACGAGGCCACGGCCAGCAACCTGGCCGAGGCCGCCCTCGGCTTCGGGCTGCCCGTCGTCGACGACCTGCAGGTCGCTTCCGGGGAGACGGCCGCCACCCCCGGATCCCGCCCGGTGCTGGCCGTGAGCGGCTCTGCCGGCTCCGAGGCCCAGGCCGAGCAGTGGCGGGCCGCGGCCGAGCCTGTCGCCCGCTCGGCCGGGTTCGATCTGACCGACGGTATCGAGGTGTCGGCCACGGCCGCCGCCCTCAACGAGCTGGTGGCACGATCGCCGATCGGGTTCGAGGAGCGCCGATCGGTGCCGGACGGACCGTCCCGAGCCACCCTGGACGAGGCGGCCGCCGTCCTCGCCGCCGATCCGGAGGCGAGGTTCCGGGTCGTCGGCCACACCGATTCGGTGGGCGATGCCGGTAAGAACCAGGAACTCAGCCTCCGCCGGGCCCAGGCCGTGGTCGACTACCTGGTCGAGGCCGGGGTCGAGCCGGGCCGGTTGGAGGCGGTCGGCCGAGGTGAGGATCGACTGCTGGTCGAGCCCGAGATCACCCTCGACGACCTCGCCCGCAACCGCCGCATCGAGTGGGAGCCGCTGCCATGACCTTCCGCGCCGCCTCCGCCGTATCCCCTTCCGTCACCGCCGCGACCGACGTACGAACGAAAGGACGTCATCGATGCCCTGGTGGTTGACGAGCATCTTCCCCGCCCTCCTGGTGACCTTCGCCGCCGGCCTGCTGGTCGGGGTGTTGGCCCAGTCGGGTCGGCTGCGGAGTCGTCAGGAGGAGTACGACCAGCGCCGATTGGCCGGCGAGGCCGAGTCGGACCGGCTCCGGCTCCGGATCTCGTCGCTCCAGGTCCGCGACGAGCAGGCCACGGCGTTGGAGGCCGAGGTGTCGGATCTGCGGGCCAAGTCGGAGCGCATCGACGCCCTCCAGGCCATGCTCCAGGAGGCCGAGACCCGGGCCCACCTGGTGCCGGTGCTGGAACGGGAGTTGGCCGAGGCCCGGGGCGAGGGGCCGGGGCCGGGGCATGCTCCCGGCTCCGAGCTGTCGGTCGACGAGTGGTCGGCCGAGGTCGAACGCCTGTTGGCCGAACCCGACGAGACGCTGGCCGAGGGGTCGGCCCCGGTGCCCGAGGACGGCGTCGGCGACGACGAAACCGGCGACCAGGATCCGCCCGACGACGATCAGCCGTAGTCGTAGAAGCCCCGGCCCGCCTTGCGGCCCAGCAGCCCGGCCTCGACCATGCGGGCCAGCAACGGTGGCGGTGCGTAGAGCTGCTCCCGGAACTCGTCGTACAGCGATTCGGCAACCGCCATCGTGGTGTCGAGCCCGATGAGGTCGGCCAGGGCCAGCGGCCCCATCGGGTGGGCGCAGCCGGTGACCATGCCCTGGTCGATGTCCTCCTTGGAGGCGAACCCGGACTCGAACATCCGGACCGCCGACAGGATGTAGGGGATCAGCAGGGCGTTGACGATGAACCCGGCCCGGTCCTTGGACCGGATGGTCCGCTTGCCCAGCCGGTCGTGGCTGTAGGCCTCGGCGCGGCCGATGGTGGCGTCGGAGGTGTGGAGCGAGACGACCAGCTCGACCAGATGGAGGACCGGGACCGGGTTGAAGAAGTGGATCCCGATCACGTTCTCCGGTCGATCGGTGGCCATGGCCAGCTTCATGATCGGGATGGACGAGGTGTTGGAGGCCAGGATGGCGTCCTCGTCGGTCAGGAGCTTGTCGATGGCGGAGAAGGCCGCCACCTTGGCCCCCTCGTCCTCGACGATGGCCTCGATCACCAGTTGGCGGTCGGCCAGGCTGTCCAGGTCGGCCTCGAAGCGGAGGTTGTCGAGGGTCCGGGCCGATTCGTCCTCGGCCAGCTTGCCCGACTTCACCGCCCGGGCCAGTGACTTCTCGATCCGGGCCCGGCTGGCGTCGGCGGCGTCCCGATGGGCCTCGACCACCAGCACGTCCATGCCGGCCCGGGCCGACACCTCGGCGATGCCGGCGCCCATCTGCCCCCCGCCGAGGACCCCGATCCGTTCAATGCTCTCACCGCTCATGACCTCCACCCTGCCGCCGGGCGGCCCCCGTTTCCACCTGGGGCCCCTTCTGCCCGGGGGCCCCGGCGGCCCGATCCCGGGTGTCGGAGCCCCGGTCGCACCCGTCTAGGCTCGCCGGTTCATGACGCCCGAGGAGTTCCGCACCGCCGGCCACCGGCTCATCGACTGGATCGCCGACCATCGTCAGGCCGTACCCGAGGGCCCGGTACGGGCCCGGACCGGCCCCGGCCAGGTGGCGGCGGCCCTGCCGCCCGAGCCGCCGACGGCAACCGATGACATCGAGGCCGTGCTGGCCGACCTGGAACAGATCGTGGTCCCGGGCCTGACCCAGGTCCAGCACCCCATGCACTTCGGCTGGTTCCCGTCCAACGCCGCACTGTCGTCGGTCCTGGGCGACATCGCCTCGTCCGGCCTCGGGGGCCTGGGCATCTCGTGGGAGAGCGGCCCGGCCCTGACCGAGGTCGAGGAGGTGGTGTGCGACTGGCTCCGGGTCCTCACGGGTCTGTCCGCAGCCTGGTCGGGCACCATCCATGACACCGCATCCACCGCCTGCTTCGTGGCCCTGCTCACGGCCCGGGAGCGGGCCGCCGACTTCGCCCAGAACACCACCGGCCTGGCCGGTCTCGACCGTCCCCTTTGCGTCTACACCACGGCCCAGGCCCACTCCTCGGTTCGCAAGGCGGCCCTGTTGGCCGGCTACGGCAACGACCACCTCCGGGTCGTCGATCACGACCCCGACACCTACGCCCTGTCGGTCGAGGCCCTGGTCCGGGCCATGGCCGACGACGTGGCCGGGGGCCGCACCCCGGCTGCGGTGGTGGCCACGGTGGGCACCACCGGCACCACGGCCATGGACCCGGTGGCCGACGTGGTGGCGGCGGCGGCCGAACACGGGGCCTGGGTCCACGTCGACGCCGCCATGGCCGGCACCGCCATGCTGTGCCCCGAGCATCGGGGTCTGTGGGACGGGGTCGAGGGGGCCGACTCCCTGTGTTGGAACCCCCACAAGTGGATGGGGACCGTGCTCGACACCTCCCTGTACTACGTGCGCGACGTCGACGTCCTCCAGCGGGTGATGTCGACCAACCCCAGCTACCTCAGGTCCGAGGCCGACGGCCAGGTCACCCAGTACCGCGACTGGGGTATCCCGCTCGGTCGCCGGTTCCGGGCCCTCAAGTTGTGGTTCCAGCTTCGCCTGGATGGCGTGGCCACCATCCAGGATCGGGTGCGCCGGGACATGGTCAACGCCCGGTGGTTGGCCGACCAGGTCGTGGCCCACCCCGACTGGGAACTCGTGGCCCCGGTCCGGTTGCAGACGGTGTGCGTGCGCCATCGGCCGGCCGGTCCCGACGGGCAGCCCCTCTCCGGTGAGGCCCTGGAGTCGCACACCACGGCGTGGGTCGCCGCCATCAACGCCTCCGGTCAGGCCTACCTGACGCCGTCGGTCCTCGACGGCTCGTGGATGGTGCGGGTCTCGGTCGGGGTCGAGGGAACCGAGAAGCACCACGTGGAACGCCTGTGGGCGATCATGAACGAGTTGGCCGGCGGGTCCGGTGGGACGGTCCCGGCCGGGGTCGAGGGGGTCGGGGCATGACCGCGGTCCGGCTGGTGGCCACCGACCTCGACGGGACGTTGCTCCGTTCCGACGGCATCGTGTCGCCCCGGACGGTGGCGGCGGTGCGAGCCGCCCTCGATGCCGGCCTGTTGGTGGTCCCGGCCACCGGCCGGCCCCGCATGGTGGCCACCGACGTCATGGCCCAGTTGCCCGAGCTGCCGTGGTGGATCTTCGCCAACGGGTCGGTGACCTGGCACGCAGGGCACAACGAGTCGATCCGTGCCTTCTACTTCGAGCCGGGGGTGGCCCGCGACCTGGTGGCCGCGCTCCGCCGCGCCGTTCCCGGTTGCGGCCTGGCCATCGAGTTCCCCGATTCGGCCGTGTTCGAGTCGGGCTTCGAGCGCCTGGTGCCCCAGGTCCCGACCATCCCGCCCTCGGAGGACGTGTTGGACCACATCACCGACTCGGTGCAGAAGGTCCTGGTCTTCCACCCCGAGCTCGGGATCGACGAGCTGTATCGCAGGTCGTCGGCCGCCGTCGGCGGGTCGGCCACCGCCGCCTACTCGGGCCTGCCCTTCATCGAACTGGCCACCGAGTTGGTGACCAAGGCCACGGCGCTGGAGCTGCTGGCCGCCGATCTCGGGTTCGAGGCGGCCCAGGTCGCCGCCCTGGGCGACAACCACAACGACCTGCCGATGCTGGGCTGGGCCGGACGGTCCTACGCCATGGCCAACGCCACCGACGACGCCCTCGCCACCGCCGATCAGGTCATCGGCCACCACGACGACGACGCCGTGGCCGAGGTGCTCGAACAGCTCACGACCGAGTTGCTCGACCAGCATGGGGGCCCGGTGCCCCTACCGGACTGAGAGCGGTCCGATCGGACCGGTGGCGGTCCCCGGCAGCGGGATCGCTCACTCCCAGAATCGGAACAGTCGCCAGCCGGCCGAACGCAGGGGCCATCGGCCCGGCCCCAGCTCGGGGTCGAAGCCGGTGCGGACCAGGTCCTCGTCGGCGATGGTGTGGTCGACCCCGAACACACCGGCCACCCCCTCGATCACGTCCCAGAAACCATCGCGGACCGGGTCGACGTAGAAGAGCACGGCGATCAGGACGAACATGCCCCAGGCCCGGAGCGGGGCCACGGCGGCCAGTACCGACCGGGGGAGGAAGGGCTCCAGAGCCCCGAAGCCGTCGAGGCCGGGGACGGGCAACAGGTTCAGGACGAAGGCCACCACCTGGAGGAAGCCCAGAAAACCGAGGGCGGCGGCGAAGACCGGATGGTCGCCGGGGCGCACGAGGTTGATCGAGATCGGGATCAGGCAGGCGGCGGCGAACACCAGGTTGGTGGCGGGGCCGGCCAGCGAGACCAGGCTGGCCGTGACCCGGGACCGTAGGGCGGCCCGGTTGATCCACACCGCCCCGCCGGGCAGTCCGATGCCTCCGGCCACCAGGAAGATCAGGGGGAGGATCATCGAGGTCAGGGGATCGGCGTAACGCCGGGGGTCGAGGGTCAGATACCCCTTGGCCGGGATGGACCGGTCACCGCCTCGCCACGCCACCACGGCGTGGGCGAACTCGTGGAAGATGAGCGACAGGATCCACCCTGCGAACACGAACACGAACACGGCGATCCCGGGATCGACGGCCCCGGTGACGCACAACCAGCCGCCGAGGGCGGTGGCCGCCACGACGACCAGGAAGGCCGGGCTCGGTCTGACGGGGGAGCGGGTGCGGCCGTCGTAGCTGAGGGCGCTCACCTCCCGCACGGTACTTGACGGCCGCCGGTGTGGTCGGCGGCCTCCGGCGGCCGACGGGCTGAGGACGCCCGTGACGCCTATCCAGATGACTAACCAGGGCCCTCGGAGCCTCTGTTGCGATGTTGCGAATAGATGACCGAGGGTCGTTGGGCCGCTCCAGGAGTGGGCCAACGGGCGTCATGAAAACATCACGATGGACATTCAGCGCGCTGTTGGTTACGATTTGGCCAACCACGCGACACCCGGGCTGGGCAATTCTGCCTGTCCGAGTGCTCGATGACGGCGGAGTGGATGCAGATGGATATCGGAAGTTTGGCTATTGGGGCTGCCATAGGAATCCTGGTTGGATGCTTCTTCGTATGGTTCCTCGATCGTCGTCACCAGCGGACCATTCGAAAGCTGGTCGAGAGCAGGAAGAAGATCGAGCGGCAGCGCACGCAGGCCGTCAACGATCTCTTCGCCTATCGATCGGGTGAGAAGACCGACTCCCGGCTGACCGAACGTCGACCCCCGAGTTCGATCCCCCAGGAGAGCGAACTCATGCGGCGCAACGCCGAGCTGGAGACCGAGGTCGCCTCCCTGCGGACGCTGATCGCACGGGCCGACGGCGCCCTCACCGCCGCCCGCCGTCGTCGCGATGAGCACGAGACCGAGATCGCCCGCCTCCGCTCGCTGCTCGACACCGTGAAGAACGCCGACGTCATCGACATCCGACGCCAAGAAGGCGTCCGTCTGGCCAGCACCTGAGATCATCGCCGGGGCCGTGATCGGGCCCTCGGGATGAGCCGGTCTGCGCCCGGGCTCCGTCGGCCCGGTCGAGGTAGACGCGGCCGTCGGGGGTGCGGTTCGCCCATTGCGCTGCAAAGATAGGCGGCTATGTCGAACACGGTTGCGATCCTGAACCAGAAGGGTGGCGTCGGTAAGACCACCCTCACCCTGGGCCTGGCCTCGGCGTCGTGGTCGGCCGGCGTCCGGACGCTGGTCGTCGATCTCGATGCCCAGGCCAACGCCACCTACGCCCTCGGCGTCGATCCCTCGCTCGGGAACCTGGGCACCGGCGATGCTCTGGCCGCCGACCGCAGCGGGGCCGCCGGCGACATGATCGTCGCCTCCGGGTGGGGCGACGGCATCTGGCTGCTTCCAGCCGCCGGCGACCTCACCGAGCGCGACGCCGACGCCCGCAACGCCAATGGGCGTCGGCGGCTGACCAAGGCCCTCAAAGGGGTGGCCAGCACCTTCGATCTCGTCCTGATCGACTGCGGGCCCTCGCTCGGGCTCAACACCGTGAACGGGCTGGCCGCCGCCGATCGGGCCGCCCTCGTCGTCGAGCCGTCGGTGTTCGGCCTGCGGGGCGTGACCCCGGTCCTCGACCTGATCGAGGAGGTCTGGTCGGCCGACAACGACGACCTCGATCTGGCCGGTGTCGTCCTCAACCGGGTACCCGCCGTGTCCTCGGCCGCCCGCGACCGGATCGACGACCTGAAGAAGATGGTCGGCTCCAAGGCCGTCCTCAGCCCCCACATCCCCCAGCGGGTCCTGATCAACCAGGCTCACCACGAGCGGGCCCCCATCCACTCCTTCGGCTCCCAGGGCCGCGAGTTGGCCGACATCTTCGACACCCTGCTGGGCAAGATCCGCAAGAGCCTGGCCTCCTCCTGAGCCCGTACGGCTGATCCGGTCGAGGCGGCGCCGGAACGACCGCCGCTCGGGCCATCCTTGGGGCATGCGAATTGTCATCGTCGGTGCCGGTGAGGTCGGCTGGTTCCTGGCCCAGCGCCTCCGGGACGAGGGCATCGACGTCGTGGTCATCGAGGTCGATGCCAACCGGGCGTCGGCCCTGTCGTCCGAGGTCGACGTCCAGGTGATCAACGGAACCGGTACCAGCCCGGCCAACCTGCTCACCGCCGGCGTCGACCGGTCCGACATCCTGGCCGCCGTCACCCAGAACGACGAGGTCAACCTGATCGCCTCCCTTCTGGCCAAGGAGCTGGGGGTGGGGAGCACCATCGTCCGGCTCCAGGCCTCGGAGCTGCGGGGCCCGGCCGGGGCCAACCTCCGTCAGGCCGTCGGGGCCGACGTCGTGATCGACCCCGACGCCGACACCGCCGACGAGATCTACGAGTTGGTCCACACCACCGGGGCCGACGAGGTCTACCCGATGGCCGGAGGCGAGCTGGCCGTCATCGGCGCCGTGATCGCCGACGACTCCCCGCTGGCCCATCGCTTCCTGGCCGAGATCGGCGAGACCATGGGTCCCGACTGGGACTTCCTGTTCGGGGCCGTGACCCGGGACAACGTGACCGTCATCCCCCGGGGTGACCAGCAGTTGCTGCCCGGCGACCACGTCCGGGTCATCTGCAAGTCGTCGGCCCGGGCCGAGCTGCTGGAGTTGCTCGGTGTGGCCGGGACCAACGCCCGCCGGGTGATGGTGCTCGGCGGCGGCGCCGTCGGGGCCCGGGTGGCCGAGCGCCTGACCGAGGCCGGGGCCGACATCGTCCTGGTCGAGCGGGACCGGGACCGGGCCGAGGCCCTGGCCCGCCGGTTGAAGGACGTCGTCGTCATCGAGGGCGACGCCACCGACACCGAGTTGCTGGTGGAGGAGGACGTGGGCCGTATGGACGCCGTCATCGCCGTGACCGGCGAGGACGGCTCCAACGCCCTGGCCTGTGCCTTCGCCATCTCGGAGGGCGCCACCTACACGATCGTCGTCCTCCACAGTCTGGCCCTGCTCCCCCTGGTGCGGCGGTTCGGGGTCGACGCCGCCCTGAGCCCCCGGACGGCGTCGGCCAACGCCGTGCTGCGTCGGGTCCGCGGCAACGCGGCCGCCGTCAACACGTTCCTGGAGAGCGACTCCGAGGTCGACGAGATCGAGATCCGGATCGGGTCCAAGGCCGACGGGGCCGTGGTCAAGGACCTCCACCTGCCCCACAGCATTCTCATCGGGGCCGTCATCCGACCCGACGCCGCGGCCGAGATCGTCCGGGGTCGTACCGAACTGCGGGCCGGGGACCATATCGTGGTCTTCGGTCGACCGGCCGCCATCTCGGCGGCCAAACCGATCTTCACCGGATGACCCTCACCTCCCCCGGCCGGGCGCGGACGCCGGCTCCCCAACCACCGCTTCGCAAGCGGCGGCACCACTGGCGGCGGAGCCTGCTCCTGCACCTGGTGGGCATGGTGCTCGGGGTGTGCGGGGCCGGTATCACCCTGGCCGGGCTGGTCGACGCCATCGACGGCGGGCCCGACGCCTGGGCCCTGGCCGTGACCGGGGTCCTGACCGCCGGGCTCGGTCTGGCCACGTGGCGTTTCACCAGCCTCCCCCGCAAGATCGTCCAGGCCGACGTGTTCACCACCGTGGCCGGGGCCTGGGTGGCCATGGCCCTGGTCGGCGCCGTTCCCTACCTCGTCACCGGGACCCTGACCGCCCCCCACGACGCCCTGTTCGAGTCGGTGTCGGGCTTCACCACCACCGGGGCCACCGTGCTCCGGCCCATCGAGGACGCCTCGGCCGGGATCCTGATGTGGCGGTCGATCACCCAGTGGCTGGGCGGGATGGGCGTCATCGTCCTCGTGGTGGCCGTGCTGCCGACGGTCGGTAGCGGTGGGATGGATCTGCTGGCGGCCGAATCGCCGGGTCCGACGGGGGAGCGACTCACCCCCCGGGTCACCCAGACCGCACGCCGGTTGTGGGGCATCTACCTGGGCTTCACCGTGGTACTGGCGCTGGCCTACTGGCTGGCCGGGATGACGCCCTACGACGCTGTGGGCCACAGCTTCACCACCGTGTCGACCGGCGGGTTCTCCAGCCACAGCGAGTCGATGGCCTACTTCGACTCGGCCCTGATCGAGTGGCTGGCCATCGTGGCCATGTTCGCCGCCGGGACCAGCTTCACCCTCCTGTACAAGGTGGTCCGCGGTCGTCCCGGCCCGCTCTACCGATCGGTGGAGTTCCGGCTCTACTGCGCCGTGGTACTGGCCTCCATCGCGCTGGTGTTCCTGTCGAACGACACCGCCCCCCGGGACCTGGACAGTCTCCGCCAGGCCACCTTCGTGGTCCTGGCCGTGGTGTCGACCACCGGCTACGGGTTGGCCGACTACGCCCAGTGGAGCCAGGCGGCCCAGGCCGTGATCCTGATCCTGATCCCGGTCGGGGCCATGGCCGGGTCCACGGCCGGTGGGGTCAAACTGATCCGAATCCTGGCCATCGCCAGCTACGCCCAGCGGGAGATCCTCCGCCAGATCCATCCCCGACTCGTGCGATCGGTCCACATCGGCGACGCCTCGCTCGAGGATCGGGTGGCCAACAAGGTCCTCGGCTTCCTGGTCCTGACCGTGGCCATCTTCGGGGCCTACGGGCTGACGGTGGCCCTGACCGGGGCCGACCTGGTGACCGCCTTCTCGGCTTCGGCCACCCTGTTGGGCAACGTCGGTCCGGGGCTGGGCGAGGTCGGGCCGACCCAGGACTTCCTCAACCTGCATCCGGTGGCCCGGTCGGTCGGCATCGTCACCATGCTCCTGGGCCGGCTCGAGATCTATCCGCTGCTCCTGGCCCTGGTCTCGTTGCGGGCCAAACTTCCCCGCCGTCCCCTGACCGGCCGGGTGACGGTGCCCACCTCGATCGGCCCGGGCCGTCGATCTCCCGCCGACCGCCCCTGACGGCGTCGGGTGGGCCGGTGGCCGCCGACGGACTACGTTCGGTCCGGTGAAGGACAACGGATTGCACGCACGATGGGCCGCCGGTGAGGCGGCGCTGGGTCTCTGGCTCAGCTCCAACAGCGCCCAGGGGGCCGAGAACCTGAGCGGCCTCGACTTCGACTACGTCAACGTCGACATGCAGCACGGCATGATCGGCTACGACGACGTCGTGCCCCTGCTGCAGGCCCTGACGACCTCGCCCGCCACCCTGACCGCCCGGGTCCCCTGGAACGAGCCCGGCATCATCGGCAAGGTGCTCGACGCCGGCGTCCAGGGCGTGATCATCCCCATGGTCAACACCGAGGCCGAGGCGGTCGCCGCCACCCGGGCCTGTCGCTACGCCCCGGCCGGATCGCGGAGCTTCGGTCCGGTCCGGGCCGCCCGAAGCCTCGGAGCCGACTACTACGCCGAAGCGAACGACAAGATCGCCTGCATCCCCATGATCGAGACGGCCGAGGCCCTGACCAACCTCGACGCCATCCTCGATGTGCCCGGCATCGACGCCGTCTACGTCGGCCCCGCCGACCTGAGCATCAGTCTCGGGCTGCCCCCGGGCTCCAACAACGACGACGCCTCGTTCCAGGACGCCCTGCAGGCCGTCCTCGACGGTTGCGCCCGGCGGGGGATCGCCGCCGGCATCCATTCCGACACCCGGTGGGCCCCGGTTCGGCTGGAGCAGGGGTTCACCATGGTGACCGTGACCTCCGACCTGCAGGCTCTGGCCACCGGGGCCCGGACCGCCCTCCAGGGTGTGCGGGACAGCGCGGCCCCGGCCGCGGGTGGAGCCGGTTCGCTGTACTGACCGGGGCCCGGGGGCTCAGTCGGCCTCGGCCGGAAGCGACCAGTCGACGGGCGCCCGACCGGCCGCGGCCAGGGCCTCGTTGGCCCGGGAGAAGGGTCGAGAGCCGAAGAACCCCCGATGGGCCGACAGGGGGGAGGGGTGGGGCGACTCGATCACGTGGTGGCGCGCGGTGTCGATCAACTTCTTCTTCTGCCGGGCGTAGGAGCCCCACAGGATGAACACCACGAGGTCCTCCTTGGCCCCGACGGTCCGGATGACCTCGTCGGTGAACGTCTCCCACCCCCGCTTCTGGTGGGAGCCGGCCTGGCGGGCCCGCACGGTGAGGGTGGCGTTGAGCAGGAGGACACCCTGGCCGGCCCAGTGGTGGAGCGAGCCGTGGCCCGGCGGGCTGACGCCCAGGTCCTGCTCCAACTCGATGAAGATGTTCTGCAGCGAGGGCGGGGGCGGGACCGGCGGGCGGACCGAGAAGCACAGGCCGTGGGCCTGGCCCGGGCCGTGGTAGGGATCCTGACCCAGGATCAGGACCTTCACCTCGGCCAACGGGGTCAGATGGAGGGCGGCGAACACCTCGTCGTGGGGCGGGAAGACCTCGTGCTCGGTCCGCTCCTGGTGCACGAACGCCTGCAGGTCTTTCCAGTACTGTTTGGAGAACTCGGCCCGCAAGACCGGATTCCAGTCCGTTTTTGGCACGGAGAGATCCTACGCTTGCTGGGGGGCAGGTCGAGGTACGTTCCCGGGCGATGGACTGGACAGGCGGAGGACAAGCGATGACGAGCACTGGCTCCCCGGCCCCCCTGCACGCACGGTGATCGGACGCATCCTCGTCGTGGTCGTGGCCCTGCTGGTGGCCACCGCCGCCGGCGCCGGCCTGGGCACCCTCAACCGGGCCGACCAGGCGGCCCCGACCCGACCCGCCCTCAACTCCGAGCCGGCCCCCACCGCCACCACGCCTCCCGGTACCGGCCAACCGGCCGCCATCACCGAGACGACCGAGGCCGTGCCCAGTCGGGCCGAGGAGATCCTGGCCTCGATGACCACCGAGGAGAAGGTGGGGCAGCTCTTCATGCCGGTGGTCGCCGGGTTCAACGCCACCGAGGTCGACACCGGGGTCCGTGCCACCAACGAGACCCTGTTCGGCTACGGCACCCCGGCCGAGATCGTGTCCGCCTACAAGCTGGGCGGGATCATCTACCTGGCCGAGAACATCGTCAACGCCGAGCAGGTCGGGAGCTTCTCCGCCGGTCTGCAGGAGGCGGCCCGCGGCGACACCGGCATCGGCCTGCTGGTCGCCGTCGATCAGGAGGGGGGCCGGGTGAATCGGATCACCGACGGTGTCACCGTGTTCCCCTCGGCTGCGGTGCTGGCGGGCGACGTCGACACGGTGCGAGAGGCCGGGTACGTGACCGGCCGCCAGGTGACCGTGCAGGGCATCAACGTGGTGTTGGCCCCGGTGGCCGACATCTCGGCCGCCAACGCCGACGGCGCCATCGGCAGCCGCTCCTACGGCGAGGACCCGGCCCTCGTGGCCGAGATGGTCTCGGCCGCGGTGGGTGGTCTCCAGGACGCCGGAGTGGCGGCCGCGGTGAAGCACTGGCCCGGACACGGTGCCACCCAGATCGACAGTCACGAACGGCTGCCCGTGCTCGACGTGGACCGGGGGGCCTGGGACGCCAACGAGCGGATCCCGTTCGAGGCGGCGCTCGACGAGGACGTGTCGATCGTCCTCGTCGGCCACCTGGCCCTCCCGGCGCTCGACCCGGTGGCCGGACCCGCCTCGACCTCGACGGTCCTGATCGACGACCTGCTCCGCACCGAACTCGGCTTCGATGGGGTGGTGATGACCGATGCCCTGAACATGGGCGCCGTCTCCGACCTCGACGAGCGTGAGCTGGTGATCCAGTCCCTGATCGCCGGGGCCGACATCATGCTCGTCCCCCGGGATCTGCCCGGCTCCTATCAGGCCGTGCTCGAGGCCGTGGGCTCCGGGCGCCTGACCGTCGAGCGCTTGGACGCGTCGACGCTGCGGGTCCTGCGGCTCAAGGAGAGCCTGGGGTTGCTCCCGCCGCCGACCTGAGGACCCGCCCGGCGCCGCCGGGTCAGGAGCCGAACGGGACCGGGATATCGCCCGAACCCATGCGGGCCAACCAGATCCCGGCCAGCAGGGCCGCATTGGCCCCCAGCAGCCATGCCTGGTGCCGCTCGATCTCGTGCCACCAGCGGGAGCCGGTGGCCCACAGCGAGCCGACCACGACGGCCTGGACCAGGCCGAGCATGAGGAACGGGTGATGGTGCCAGCTGCCGAGCACGTCGCCCCGGATGAGCTTGCCCGCCGACCGGGTCATGCCGCAGCCCGGGCAGTAGCCCCCGGTGCAACGGCGGAAGGGGCAGAGCACGATCCCATCGTCGCTGGAGGCGGTGAGACCGGCGGTGACGAAGGCGGCGGCGCCGAGGCCGATGCGAGCCCAGGGCGACCGCGCCCAGTCCGGGACCGCCGGAAACCGCAACTGGCCCAGGGCCGCCCCAGGGGTGGCCGGTGCCGCCGGAGGCGGTGGCGCCGAGGCCGGAGCGGGGATCGCAGCGGGGGTCGGGAGCTGGGGCGTCATGGGTTCGTGGACGATCCTAGAGCCAGGGTGAGGAAGAATGCCGCCACGATGACGATGAGGGCGGTGGCCAGGGCTCCCAGGATGATGGCCGCCCTGGCCGCTCCCCGCCGCGACGGGTCGGTGATGCCGCGGTCGATGGCGCGTAGGTCTGCGACCCCGAGGGCCATGCCCAGCGGGGCCGTGATCCCGCAACAGGCCAGACCGGCGATCGACAGCACCAGCGCCGGGACCGCCATGCTCATGCGGGTGTAGACCGGGCCCTCCGGCGGTGTCGGAGCCCCACCGGGGTCGGCGGTGGGCTCGAAGGACGGATCGGGGGCCACCGCCGGGACGGCCCCACCGGGGAACATC
The DNA here is from genome assembly GCA_965263455.1 of Acidimicrobiales bacterium. Classification (GTDB taxonomy): domain Bacteria; phylum Actinomycetota; class Acidimicrobiia; order Acidimicrobiales; family SZUA-35; genus CADEDH01. Next base: position 756,143 of record CBDHHN010000004.1, on the reverse strand, counting down.
GGGGCGCCGGTCCGGGGCTGGCCCCAGGTGGCGTCGAGGTCGACGGGGTCGGGACCTGGTCCGTGGTCGCTCACCTGTGCCTTCACGCTCCTCGCCGCCGGCCGGAACCATCTCCGGATTCCCCAACTATCGCCGCCGGGGCCGGCCCGGTCCAGCGTCCGGGTCCGGGTTCAGGCGAGAAGGGCCCGCCGCAGTCGGGGGCCGGCCTCGGTCACCCCGCCGGCCTCGGTCAGGTACCGCTCGGCCGTGGCGAACTCGCGCCCGATCCAGGCCAGGGCGGCCTCCATGGCGGGCCGTGGGGCCGACAGGGCGGGCCGCAGATTCTCGACGTCGAGCCCGGCGTCGGCGAAGCGGGGCCGGAGTTGCTCGATGCGGATCTCGGACCGGTAGCGGTTGGACAGGGTGAAGTCGTCCAGGACGTCTTCGTCGTCGGCCCCCAGCGTCTTCAGCACGAGCATGCTCAGCAGGCCGGTGCGGTCCTTGCCCGCGGTGCAGTGGTAGAGGGCGACGTCGGCGGCCAGAGCGGCCTCGACGGCCCGGCCCAGGTCGACGCCGTGGTCGGCCAGCATGTCCTGGTACGACCGGGCCACGTCGTCGTCGGTGACCCGCTCGATGACTCCCTGCAGGGCCCGCTCCACGAAGGAGCCCTGCTCGACCAGGGCTCCTCCCATGGGCACGTGGACGTGGTCCCGGACCTGCGACCACAGCCGATTGGGGTGCTGGGCCACCTCCCGCCCGTGCCGGAGGTCGATCACGGTGTCGACCGATCGGCGGTCGAGCTCGGCCAGGTCGGCGTCGGTCAGTCCGTGGAGCCGATCCGATCGGTAGAGCCGGCCTCGTCGCACCAGGCCGTCGGGGGTCGACCAGCCACCGAGATCCCGGAGGTTGAGTAGGCCGTCCAGTTCGATCCGGGCCCCCGGGGGCGGAGCGGCCGCCATCGTTCAGCCCCCGGTCGTGGTCGTGGTCGTTGCCGTGGTGGCCGTCGAGGGGGTGGTGGTGCTCGTGGTGGAGCCGGTGGTCGACGACGAGCCGTCGGGATCGGCCGTGGTCTCGGTGGTCGGGCCCGAGGTGGTGTCGGTGGCGTCGGGGGCGGGCACCGTGGTTTCCGGGTCCGGGGCGGCGGGCTCGGTGGTCGACGGTCCGGCGCCGGGGTCGACCTCGACGGTCGGGTTGGTCAGCACCGTGTCGTCGGCGGGAGCCGGAGCGGGCCGTGGCGCCGACGACCCCGACTTGGTCGTCTGCCCCACCGCCTTGGCCGGCGGGCGGGAGCCGATGCCGCCCTTCGAGTCGCTGTCGGAGCGGAGTTCCCGGTCGATCGACTCCCGGTCCTCGGCCGTCGAGGGCGTGGAGTTCTCCGGCTCGTCGGGCTGGACGGCGAAGCGCACCTCGTCGGCCCGGAGCGCCTGCACGGCCAGGGGCGCGGCCACGCCCACCGCCGTCACGGTGGACAGCGTCAACGCCAGTAGGAAGCGGGTGCGGCCCGGGGTGTCCGGGCGGTGCTGGAGAGCCATGGGAGGGGAGTGAGATACGCGTTACAGAACGGTGTCAACCTGTAGTTTTACCTGAACTGTCGCCCGTTGCTCCGGCGCCGGGCGAGATCGCCCAGCCTCCCTGGGGAGGCTCTCTCCGGGTCGTCGGTGGCCGACACCCTAGGACCTCACGAGGCGTGATCTGATGGGCAAAACAGCCACTCACCGTAGATGCGGAGGGCGCGGTCCAGCTCCTGCACCTCGACCCACTCCACCGCCTTGTGGGCCTGGTCGATCGAGCCCGGACCGAAGACGACGACCTCGCCCACCACCGGTGGGTAGACGAGGGCGTTGCTGCCGTACCCGGCGGTCTCGGCCGGACGGTCGGCCAGGGCGGACAGGTCCCGAACCAGCGGACTGTCGGTGGGCTGATAGAAGGCCGGGCTGCATCGTCCGTTGGCCATCGCCACCTCGATCGGGAGTGGGGCCGCCGCTCGGCGGGCCACCTCCGCCAGTCGCTCGTACTCGGCCTCCGGGTCTTCGCCCGGGGCCGTCCGGCGTCCGGCGTAGAGGTGGCACCGGTCGGGGATGATGTTGCGGGCCAGGCCGCCCTCGATCTCGGTCACGCTCAGGGTGCCGGTCCCGACCTCGGTGGTCGGCTCACCGGCCACCAGGGCCTGATGCTCCTCCTCGAAGGCGGCCACGATCCGGGCCGCGCCCAGGATGGCGTTGCGGCCCAACTCGGGCTTCGACGAGTGCGCCGCTTCACCGACGACCGTGATCTCGAGCCCGAGACCTCCCTTGTGACCGTGGACGGGCGCGCAGTTGGTCGGCTCGGCCACCACCACCTGGTCGAGTCGGAGCCCGGTCTCGGTGGCCCAGTCCCGGAACCGGTAGGCGCCGGCCAACCCGCCGGCCTCCTCGGCCACGGTCCCGAGGACGACCAGGTTGGAGCGGAGCCGGCCCGCGGATCGGGCCAGGAGCGGAAGCACCACGGCCAGGGTGGCCTTGGTGTCGACCGAGCCCCGGCCGTAGACCCGGCCGTCGACGCAGCGGCCGTCGAAGGGGTCGTCGGTCATGTGCTCGACCCCGACCGTGTCGAGGTGGACGTCGACGGCGACGGTGTGGTCGGCGCCGGCGTCGAAGTGGGCGTAGACGTTGGGTCGGCCGGGCTCGACCTCGTCGACCACCACCTCGGCCCCCAGCTCACGGGTGGCCGCGGCCAACCATCGTGCGAGGGCTTCCTCCCCTCCGGGGCCCGATCGGGGGCCGGCCTGGAGCGGGTTCACGCTGGGGATGGCAACCAGCTCCCCCAGCAGGTCGATGGTCTCGTCCAGTACCGAAGCGTGCGCCGTCCCCATCGGCCAAGCGTAGGTTCCCGGCCTCGGGCTGACCAGGCCGACGGTCGATCCGGTCGATCCGGTCGATCCGGTCGATCCGGTCGGTCCGGTCGGTCCGGTCGGTCCGGTCGGTCCGGTCCCCGGTAGCGTCCAGCGGATGGAGGGCGCGGGGATGGACGACGGCCCGGGACGCCGGGTGGGGACCAAGGCCCACTGGCGTCGCTGGGCCCGGGCCCGGGCCTCCCCGACCGTCGTGCGTCGCCCGACCCAGGTGGCGTCCCTGGCCCGGTTCCTGGCCTCCGAGCTCGTCGGACCGGGGTGGGTCGTGGTCTACGACGCCCTGCCGGGCGAGCTCGGCCTCGACCGGCTGGCCGACCACGGGCCCGGCCACCCCCTGGCCCTGACCCGTACCCCTGCCATCGGGTGGGACCTCACCGTCCATCCGCTCGACGGCCCCCGGGAACGGCACCGCCACGGCTACCGGCAGCCCCGCTCCGACGCCCCGGTGGTGGCCGACGACGACATCGCCGCCGTCATCGTGCCCGGCCTGGTCTTCGACCGGGTGGGCCATCGGTTGGGTAGGGGAGCCGGCTACTACGACCGGCTCCTGGCCCGCCTGGGTCGGCCCGCCGTCGACCCGACGGCGGCCGCCGGCCCCGCCTTCATCGGGGTCGTGACCGGGCCGGTGGTGGCCGGTCTGCCGGCCGAGGGCCACGACGTGGCCATGACCCACCTGTGCGGGCCGCTCGGGGTCCGTGCCGTGCCCGTCGGCGGCCGCCAACCGGACATCGGCCCGGACGACGAACCGGTTTCCGGCACGGACCCCGGGAGGTGACGAATCAGCCCCGCTGGGCCAGGTCGGCCAGAACGGCGGCGGCGTGTCCGGCGGGATCGGCCACCTGGTAGGCGGCGGCGATGACGCCTTCGGCGTCGATCAGGTAACTGATCCGCTGCGGGTAGTCGGCGAACTGGTCGTCGGGATCCCGTAGGGCCTGGTAGGCGCCCGCCACCGACTTGTCGGCGTCGGACAACAGGGCGAAGGGGAACTCGTGCTTGTCCCGGAAGGCCTTGTTGTCGGCCGGGGTGTCGAACGAGATGCCGAGCACGGTGCAACCGGCGTCGGTGAACTGCTGGGCCTGATCACGCAGGCCCACACCTTGCGCCGTTCAACCGGGGGTGTCGGCCTTGGGGTACCACCACAGGAGCACCCAGCCGCCCCGGTGGTCGGCCAGTGAGACCTGGTTGTCGTCGTGATCGGCGACGGTGAAGTCGGGGGCGGGGGAGCCAACGTCGAGCATCCTTGATTTCTCCTCGATCGGAAGACGTGACGGCCCGACGGTAGTCGATGGCCCCGACGCCGGCGGCCCGGCCGCCGGGTTGGGCCGGGGTCCGTCAGCGGCTTACATGGGGGGATGACAACCGTGGACACCGCTCCCGTCACCTCGGCCCCGGACACGGATCGCCTCCTCGACGACGGGGGCGATCACGATCGCTTCTCCCACTACGTGCGCAAGGACAAGATCGTGGCCAGTGCCGTCGAGGGCACGCCCGTGATCGCCCTGTGCGGCAAGAAGTGGGTCCCCAACCGCAACCCCGAGCGGTATCCGGTGTGCCCGGAGTGCAAGGAGATCTACGAGTCGCTGAAGGGCGGCTGAGGTGGCGGCGGCCCCGGCGGAACGGCCCCGCCTGATCGTCGACTGCGATCCCGGGCTCGACGACGCCGCCGCCCTGGTGCTGGCGGCCCACTTCGGCGACCTGGTCGGTATCACCACCGTCGGGGGCAACGCCCCGCTGGCGGCGGTCACGACCAACGCCCTGCTCACCACCCAGTTGTACGGCATCGAGGCCGAGGTCCACGTCGGCGCCGCCCGGCCCCTGGTGGCCGAGCCGTCCCACGCCCCCGAGATCCACGGCGAGGACGGGTTCGCCGGACCGGAGTTGCCCCCGTTGGAGCGGAGCCCCGCTTCGCACGACGCCGTGGGGTGGATCATCGAGACGGTGCGGGCCGAGGAGGGACTGTGGCTGGTGCCCACCGGGCCCCTGACCAACATCGCCCTGGCCCTCCGGGCCGCGCCCGATCTGGTCGATCGGGTGGCCGGGATCAGCTTCATGGGTGGATCGGCCGGGCCCGGCAACCGGACGGCGGCGGCCGAGTTCAACATCATGGTCGACCCCGAGGCGGCGGCCGCCGTGTTGGCGGCGCCGACCATCGTCCACATGGCGGGCCTCGACCTGACCCACCAGTTCGTGGTCGACGACGAGCTGGCCGCCGTGCTCCGGGCCGTCGACACCAACGGAGCCCGGTTCCTGGCCGACCTGGTGGTCGACTACCTCGACAAGGTGGCGGCGGTCCGGGGCGAACGGCGAGGCGGTCTCCATGACCCCTGTGCCGTCCTGGCCCTGACCCACCCCGGCCTGATCGAGCGCACCCTGCGCTCGGCCGCGGTCGAACTGGCCGGGACCCACACCCGGGGCATGACGCTGCTCGACCTGCGTCGGCCGGCCGAGGGGGATCCGGCCCGGCCCGGCGCACTCTGGCACGGCCACACGCTCGACGGGCCCCGGGCCCGCGACCTGCTGGTCGAGGCCGTGGCCGCTCGTGGCTGAGGGCCCGCCCACGGTCACCGTGGTCGGTTCGGCCAACGTCGACCTGTCGATCCCGGTCGAGCGGCTCCCGGCGCCGGGCGAGACCGTGCTCGGCGGTGATCTCCTCCGGGGGCCCGGAGGCAAGGGGGCCAATCAGGCGGTGGCGGCGGCCCGCCTCGGGGCCCGAACCTCGTTCGTGGGCCGGGTCGGCGACGACGACGGCGGGCGGCTGCTGCGGGACCGGTTGGCCGATGACGGGGTCGACGTCAGCCACCTGGTCACCGATGGCGAGGCCGCGACGGGCACGGCCGTGATCACGGTCGACCGAGGGGGCGAGAACGTCATCGTGGTCGCCCCCGGAGCCAACGCCCGGGTGGCGGCAGCCGACGTCGAGGCGGCGGCCGCCGCCATGACGGGAGCCGACGTGCTCCTGGTCCAGCACGAGGTCCCGGCCGAGGCGGTTGCCGCCGTCGGCCGGGGGGCGACGGGCCGTCGCATCCTGAACCCGGCCCCGGCCCGGCCCGGGGCTTCGGTCCAGGGCTTCGACCTCGTCGTGCCCAACCGGGGTGAACTGGCGGCCCTCGTCGGCGACGCGGAGCCCCGGAACCCGGGTGAGGTGGTCGATCAGGCCCGCGCCGTGGACGCTCCGGTGGTGATCGTCACCCTGGGGGCCCAGGGGGCGTTGGCCGTGTTCAACGCCCAGCCCGAGGCCGGGGCCGATGTGGTCACCCTGCCGGCGCTGCCCGTCACCGCCGTCGACACCACGGCCGCCGGCGACTCGTTCTGCGCCGCCCTGGCCGTGGCCCTGGCCGAGGGCGCGTCGGTGGTCCAGGCCATGGGCTGGGCCATCCGGGTGGCGGGTCGGACGGTGTTGGCCCGCGGGGCCCAGGACTCGTTGCCCCGACGGGCCGTGGTGGGCCACTGGACCGACCCCGAGCAGCCGGGGCCCGACCGGTAGCGGGCCGGGCCGGCGAGGGAGCGGGGTCGGTCGGGTTCAGCGGTGGCCGGCCCCGGCCGGCGAGGGAGCGGGGCCGGTCGGGTTCAGCGGCCGAAGCCGTTGGGGTGGCGCGACTGCCAGTTCCAGGCGTCGGCCAGCATGACCTCGAGGTTGCGGTCGGCCCGCCAGTCGAGGTCGAGGTTGGCCTTGGACGGGTCGGCCAGCGAGGTGGCGATATCGCCGGCCCGGCGTTCGACGATGTCGTAGGGGATCGCCTGACCGGTCACGTTCTCGGTCGTCTTGATGACGTCGAACACCGAGGAGCCGTTGCCGGTGCCCAGGTTGTAGACGTCGCAGCCGTCGGGCAGGTGGTCGAGGGCGGCCAGATGGCCCTCGGCCAGATCGACCACGTGGATGTAGTCCCGCACGCCGGTGCCGTCCGGAGTGTCCCAGTCGTCGCCGAAGACCTGGAGCCGGGGCCGGCGGCCCACCGCCACCTGCATGACGAACGGGACGAGGTTGTTGGGGTGGCCCATGGGGTCCTCGCCCAGCTCGCCGCTGGCGTGGGCCCCGACGGGGTTGAAGTAGCGGAGTAGGGAGATGCGCCAGTCGTCCCCGGCGGCGGCCACGTCCCGGCAGATGTCCTCGATCATCAGCTTGGTCCGGCCGTAGGGGTTGGTCGGTGCCGTCCCCGCCGACTCGGGGATCGGGAGCGCCACCGGGTCGCCGTAGACGGTGGCCGACGACGAGAACACCAGCTCCCGGACGCCGTGGGCCGCCATCTGCTCCAGCAGGTTCATGGTCGAGGTCAGGTTGACCCGGTAGTACCGGAGCGGCTGTTCGACCGACTCACCCACCGCCTTCAACCCGGCGAAGTGGACCACGGCCTCGACCGGATGCCGGTCGAACACGTCGGCGAGACCGTCGACGTCGGTCAGATCGACCTCCTCGAACGCCACGGGCCGACCGGCCAGGGTCCGGACCGCCTCCACCGCCTTGGCCGAGCTGTTGTCGAGGTTGTCGACGATGACCACGTCGAAGCCCCGCTCGGCCAACAGGACCGCGGTGTGGGATCCGATGTAGCCGGCACCTCCGGTGACCAGGATGGTTCGGGACATGGCGCTCCTCTCGGGTTGCGGGCCCGATCGTGGCTGGGTGGGGACCAGGCTAGGCGGGCCCGACCGGGCGGCCGATGAGCCAAGGCGCCCGGCCCGGAATTCGGTTCGGTGAACCCTCCGCGATCATCGGTCGGGCCCGTCCGGTCCTGAACCGGGTTCGTGGCTCCGTGGCGAGAATTGTCGTAGGGTGTCTCCCGGCAGATCAGAGAACCAGCAGGGCAGCACCGGTGGCGGGGCGACCACCACCGGCGTCTCCCGACCGGTGACGTAGACCCGCTGGTTCGTTAGGATCCTGCCGAATGTTCAACGAGGGAGATACACGGTGACTGACAGTTCTGCCACGCAGCCCCCCGGCTGGTACTACGCCCAAGGCGATCCGCCCGGTACGCAGCGCTACTGGGACGGCAGCCAGTGGGTCGGCGGTCCTCAGGCGGCCCAGGGCGGCTCGCCCGAGGCCGGCGGTGGCTACAACCCGGTGGCGGGTGGGGTCGCGGCGCCGGCCGAGTACGGCACCCGGGCCGTGGCCTGGCTGGTCGACTTCGCCATCTTCTTCGGCATCGGCCTCGTCGCGTGGTTCCTGAGCTTCGGAGACGGCTTCATCGGCCTGCTGAGCCTGCTCGTGTACCTGGCCCAGATCGGCTTCGCCTTCTACAACTGGGTGTTCCAGCAGGGCTCCACCGGTCAGACGATCGGCAAGTCGACCCAGAACCTCAAGCTGGTGGCCGACGACACCGGCCAACCGGTCGGCATCGTGATGGCCCTCGTCCGGTCGTTGATCATCACCGTCTTCTACGTGGCCTGTGTCGTGCCCGTGCTCATCGACATGCTGTGGCCCCTGTGGGACAACGACAAGAAGCGTCTGACCGACAAGATCCTCAGCCAGAGCGTCGTCCCCGCCTGATCCAACCGAGATCGACAAGACGTCCCCGTTGTGGCCCGGGTCGGCCGGGCCGCAACGGGTGTTCCCGGCTCCGGTCGATGGCCCGGATCCGGTATCCTGGACACCCATGACACGTCGAACGGGGAGCAGCCGGGTAACTCGTCCCGGTACCGGCGAAGCGGGCCAGGAGGCCACCCGGAGCTACCCCAGCCTGCGCGAGCGCAACCCCGTCGCCTACTGGATCGCCATCCTCTCGGTGGTGGCGATGGTGTTGAGCACGGTGGTCGTGTCCGCAAGTGCGTTTTTCTGATGGATGAGCCATCATTGGTGGTCGGGCATCCGGCGGCTCACGGGGAGCCGTCCCAGCCCGTATGACCGGGCTTCGCCCGGAGGAGACCCATGACCTACAAGGCCGGAGATCGAGTCGTCTATCCCCACCATGGGGCTGCCATCATCGAGAGTACCGAGATGGTGGAGCTCAACGGTGAGGAGAAGGAGTACTTCGTCCTCAAGACGGCGCATGACGATCTCACCGTCCGGGTCCCCATCGACAAGGTCGACGAGGTGGGTATGCGGCCTCCGATCAGCATGGAGGACGTCGAGGACCTCTTCGTCCTGCTGTCGAAGAAGGACGTCCGGGAGCCGGCCAACTGGAGCCGGCGGTTCAAGAACCACCAGGAGAAGCTCAAGTCGGGCGACGTCTACCAGGTGGCCGAGGTCGTCCGGAACCTGGCCCTGCGGGAGAAGGCCAAGGGCCTGTCGGCGGGCGAGAAGAACATGTACACCAAGGCCCGCAAGGTCCTGGTGTCGGAGCTGTCGTTCGCCCTCGACGTCACCGAGGAAGCGGCCATGGACCAGGTCGAGGAACAGCTGGTCTGAGGGGGCGGCCCCCTCCGGGCCTACAGCCCCAGGAGCTCGAACATGGCGGTGGGCACGGTCCCATCGCCGGTCGCCAGTCGGGCCGCCCGTTCGACGTTGACCCGATCGAACCGGCGATCGGTCCACCCGTCCCAGGGGCCGGCCGGGATCCGGTCCGGGTCGCCCCCGGCCTCCACGCAGGCCGCCAGATAGCCGATCAGGTCCTCCACGTCGGCCCGGCCCCCGACCGGTCCGTGGCCGGGTACCACGGTGTCGGCCACCTGCATCAGCTGCGTCAGGGTCTCGACCCAGGCCGCCGGATCGCCGTCGAAAGCCAGGGGCGTGACCCCGAACGAGGCCAGAGCCCCGGCGAACACGGTGTCGGCCCCCTCGACCAGCACGGCCAGGTTGGCCCCCGCCTCGCCGGCCAGGGGCAGACCATAGGCCGCGCCCGTGAGCCAGGCAGGTTCGCTCACGGTGTGGGTCACCGGTCGGGTCACGAAGTCGTCGGGGTAGGCGTGAGCCCTGTCGGGGAGCAGGCGGCGGAAGGCGTCGGGATTGGGTTCGAGGTCGAGCTGGTCGCTGGTGACCTCGGTGCCGTAGAACGCCGCCTGCCAGAACGGCTGACCCCCGCCGCAGAACGGGATCCGGGACGAGGACAACACGACCCGCTTGAGCGGCAGGGCCAGCTCGGCCGTGAGCGCCTCGATGGCGCTGCGGACCGCGGTCGCTTCGGCCGGGGTGGCGGTGGTGTCGATCACGGTCAAGCCGTCGGCGTCGATGACGAGACCGACGTTGGCGTTGCCGTAGCGGGGTTCGGGATGGACCCAGGCGAAGACGCCCTGCCCCAGCTCGACCAGGTTGCGCTCGGTGGTCACGAGCCGGCCCGGCTCCCGACCCGGGCCACGGCGGCGTCGATGGCCTCGGCGCATACCGCCACCAGCCGCTCCAGCTCGTCGTCGGTGATGATGAACGGCGGCCCGAACAGCAGGGCGTCCTCCACCGGGCCCGAACCGGCGGGGTAGATCCAGCATCCCCGTTCCAGGGCCTCCTCGATCACGGGAAGGGTCAGCGCCCCGCCGAACCCGTCGCCGGTCTCGCGGTCGGCCACGAGGTGCAGGCCCTGCTGGAGTCCGAGCCCCCGGATGTCGGCGACGTGGGGGTGGTCGTCGAAGGCCTCGTGGAGCAGACGCCGCAGGACAGCGCCCTGGCGGTCGGCCCGGGCCACCAGGTCCTCGTCGGTGAGGATGGCCAGGACCTGATCGGCGACGGCGCACGTCACGTCGGCCCCGCTGAAGGTGTGGTACATCACGGTGGCTCCCGTGGCGGCGAGGGGTTCGACCACGCGGTCGGTGGCGAACACAGCCCCGATCGGCACGTACCCTCCTCCGAGGCCCTTGCCCCCCACCAACAGGTCGGGGACGACGTCCCAATGGTCGACGCCGAAGCGGCGCCCGGTCCGGCCGAAGGCGGTCATGACCTCATCGGCCACCAGCAGGATGCCGTACTCGTCGCACAGGGCCCGCAGGCCGGGCAGGTAGTCGTCGGGCGGGGTGAGACCGGCCCCCGAGGCCCCGCTGACGGGTTCGACCAGGATGGCGGCCACCGTGGCCGGGTCCTCCTGTTCGATCAGCTTGCGCACCTGCTCGATGTCGTCGTTGCTGGCCTTGGGCAGATCGAGCAGCAACGGCTCCAGCCCGGTGCGACGGCGATCGTGGTTGGCCACGGACAGCGTGCCCAGCGTGGCGCCGTGGTAGCTGACGGCCCGGCCGATGATCTTCCACCGATCGGTGTCGCCCTGGGCGGCGTGGTGCTGGCGGGCCACCCGGATGGCGGCTTCGACCGCCTCCGAGCCGCCGGTGGTGAACAGACAACGGCCCTGCGACGGCGCCAGCCAGTCGGCCCGGAGCCGCTCGACCAGGCCGACCCGGTACTCGGTCGCCCACAGCGGCACGGTGTAGGCCCCGCCGCTCAGGGCATCGGCTGCGGCCCGGGCGATCTCGGGTCGGCCGTGGCCGATGTTGGCCACGATGGCTCCACCCCCGCCGTCGAGGATGCGGCGCCCGTCGGCCAGGTGGAGGTGACTCCCCTCCCCGCCGACCACGGCCGGTGGGGGAGTGGCGGCGGGGACGAACGGATAGGCGGCCAGCCGGTCCGGGTTCATGGGTCCGACCCTACTCCCTGGACCGGGCCCGAACGCGAAGCGCCCCCTGCCACCAGCGGTGACAGGGGGCGGCTGCAGCGGTTCCCGGATCGGGAACCTCCGGTGGTTGCCGGCGATGGATCAGGCCCTGGTGAGACCCAGGGACCCGTTGCCGTTGTAGGTCGGGAACACGGTTCCGAGGTCGGCCACGCCGGCCCGGTTGGTGATGATCTCGGCCAGCGGCTTGCGGTAGTCGGTCTCCACCGTCAGGTCGCCGTAGTCGGGGTTGTCGGCGATGACGTCCGGGTAGTCGTCGCCGAACACGCCGCCCTGGATACCGGCCCCCATGTAGAGGTGGGTGGCCCCCCGGCCGTGGTCGGTGCCCCGGTTGCCGTTCTCGTTGATGGTGCGGCCGAACTCGGTGAGCACCACCACCGTGATCTCGTTCAGCTGGTCGTTGTCGTCGGCGAAGGCCCGCAGCGCCTCGGCCAGCTGGGTGGTCCGGCGGTAGAACGAGCCGTTGGTGTCGCCCGGCGCCCCCAGGTTGTTGTGGTGGTCCCACCCGCCGAGTTCGACGGTGGCGGCCTGGACCCCGATGTTGGCCTTGATCAGGGCCGACACCTCGGCCAGGCGTCGACCGAGGCCGGTATTGGGGTAGCCGGGCCGATCACCGTCGATCGACTGGATCTGGTCGACGACGTCGAGGGCGGTGCGGCCCTCGGCCGACACGCTGTCGGCTGCGCTGTGCAGCGCCCGCAGCGCGGTCTGGGATTGGCTCCGGTTGCGGAACCCGTCGAGGCCGAAGTTGTTGAAGTTGTAGACGGCGATCGAGTTCCGCCCGCCGTCGAGCATGTTGGTCCGGCTCGAGGTGTCGATACCCGACACCAGGCCCGGGGTGTTGGCCACGTTGAGCATGCGACCCAGGAAGCCACCGCCCACGCCCCGGGAGGCGGAGCCGCGCTCCAGGTAGACCTCGGCCGAGAAGTGGCTCCGGGTGTTGCTCTCCGAGGGCGGGATCCCGGTGGCCGGGACCACGGCCAGGCGCCCCTGGTTCCACAGGGTGTCGTACACCGGCTGCATGGCCGGGTGGAGGCCGACCACGCCGTCGAGCCCGGAGGGGAAGGCGGCGTTGGGGTTGCCCGAGTCGAGCGGGAGGGCGCCGCCGTTCTGGCCGGGCGGGGGGATGGCGATGGTGGGCCGCAGCTGTCGGTAGGAGGCATAGCCGTGCGGTGGGGCCAGGCTCAGGCCGTCGGCGCCGCCCCGCAGCAGCACGGCGACAACGACGTCGCCGGTCTGGGGGGTGCCAGGGGCGGCCAGGGCCAGGGTGGTGCCCAGCCCGGTCACGACGCCGGCGGCGCCGACTCCGGTGACGGCCAGGAACTTGCGTCGGTTGAGAGTGGTTGACATTGGTGGCTCCTGGCGTCAGCGGGTCTGGAAGAGGGGATGGGCCATCAGCAGGCCGGCGATGTCGGCCAGCTCCTGGTCGGAGACCGAGGCGGCGGTGTCGGTACCGGACACCCGGGCCGCGGTGGCAACCGCAGCCCGGGCTTCCGGCGCCAGGTCCCCGATCCCGAATTGTTGGGCCAGTGCGGCGATCAACTCGTCGGCGGTGGCCGCCGTGGGCCGCAGCGCCCCGTAGTCGGTACGGATCTGATCGGTGACCACGTTGCGGGCCAGACGGGCGCTGTGGTTCCACCGCTGCAGGATGTTGTCGGTGGTCAGCCAGTGGGCGGCCCGGTCGGGGTAACCGTCGGGCTGGACCCAACCCCACGGGACGTGGTCCATCTCCTCAAGATGGTCGAGCAGGTGCTCCGACCCGTCACCGTCGGGGTCGTTGGAGATGGTCGAGTTCAGGGCCCGGAGCGAGGCGATGAGCTGCTCCATCGGCCGCCGAAGCTTCTGGTTCTCGGCCGCCGCGAACTCGGCGCTGGTGAACACGTGGCGCAGGGTCGGGACGATGGCGGTGTCGTTGGCCAGGAAGACCTGGGCCGTCGAGTCGACCAGCGCCGCCGGGGGCTGGTCCGACACGAATCGGCGGCAGATCTTGTAGGCCACGTAGCGGGCCGTCGAGGGGTGGGTGGCCAGGAACTCGAGGAGCGAGTCGCCGGTCGCCTTGCCCGTGGTCGCCCCCCGCGTCCAGGCCCCGTTCAGGAGCGAGATGGGCCCGGTGTGGTGGAAGTCGTTGCGGAACCGGAAGTCGGTGTAGTTGTCGGCTCGGGAGTTCCGCTCCATCGACCAGCCGCTCATGGCCAGCGAGGCCTGGCGGACGTCGACCTCGGTGTAGACCTGGTTGCCGTTCTCGTCGATGCCGAGGGTGTGGAGCTCCAGCAGTTCCCGGCCGTAGTTCTCGTTCACGCCCTCCGAGGAGTTGGCGTTGCTCACGTCGTTGTTGAGGTAGGTGAGCATGGCCGTGGCGTTGGCCGTGGCCACCAGGAGATCCCGGAAGTTGCCCATGGCGTTGGGCCGGATCACGTTCTCCTGGAAGTCGATGTGGAGGTGCTTGTTCGACCGGTCCGGGAGATTGATGTTGAAGTGGTCCATCCACAGCTGGCACATCATCTCGAACAGCTGGTTCTCGCTGTAGGTGCCCCGCAGGACGGCCATCAGCGTGAGCTCCAGCTGCATGCGTTCATCCTGGTCCCGGAGCCGCTGGACCTCGTCGTAGGTCTGCTTGCGGGTCCGGCCGAGGAAGGCGAACTGGCCGAACCGGGACTCGACCCCGGCATCGGGACCGGTCCGGGCCAACTGGTCCTCGAGGAACCCGCTGACGCCCAACCCGGCGAGCTGGGCCTGGACGGCCGGCGTCAGCCCGAAGGTGATCCGGTTGGCCAGATGGGAGCCGCCGGCGTTGACCGGCGGCGGCGGCGTGAACGACGTCGACGTCGTCGGCGCCGTGGTGGTGGTCGTGGGCGCCGTGGTGGTCGTGGTGGGGGCGGCCGTGGTGGTGGTCGTGGGCGCCGTGGTGGTCGTGGTGGGGGCGGCCGTGGTGGTGGTCGCGGGCGCCGTGGTGGTCGTGGTGGGGGCGGCCGTGGTCGGCGGCGCCGGGGCCGCCGTCGTGGGCGCGGCCGTGGTCGGGGCTGGCCGTGGTCGGGGCTGCCGTGGGGGGCTGCCGTCGTGGGGGCTGCCGTCGTGGGGGCGGCCGTGGTCGGCGGAGCGACGACGGCGGGGGCGACCGTGGTGGACGTGGCCAGGGCGGTGGGGGCGGCCGTGGTCGGCGGGGCGACGCTGGCCGGGGTGGCCGGCGCCGGCGGGGCCGGTGTCCGCGGGGCGGGGGCGGCCGTGGTCGGCGGCGCCGGGGTCGAGGTGGTGGCCCCGCCGTTGCCGGTGGGCGAGCCCCCGGTGGGCGAGCCCCCGGTCGGGGAACCCGACCTCGGCGTACCCGACGCGGGCGAGGAGGACGGCGCCGACGTGGTCGACGAGGACGTCGACGCACTGGTGGAGCCGATCGGTTCCTTCTCGGGGAACTCCACCTTCACCAGATCGGGGCCCGTCTCCGTGGACGGTGTCCCGGTGGGTCCGGTGGTGCGGGGAGGATCCTGCAGGCTGAGGCCGGTCTCGGTGGACGAGCACGCCGAGACGACGAAGCCGAGTGCCATGGCCTCCAGCACTCGCCGCCGTCGAGGCATGGGGACGGATTCCTGCGGCGCGTCGCCGGCGCCGAGCTCCGTTGTAGTCATGGGGAAGTGACCCTTTGGGTAGGACGCGTACCAGGCCGCCCCATGGCCAAGCTTGCGAAGCTGAGTGGATTCGGCGTCTAACTACCCGAGGAGGAACAATAACCCAATGGACAATTACTCACCACCTTTTGGCGACATTTCCCTGGTCCTCTCGTCGGTGGTCGACCTGCCCGACCTGCTCGAGGCCGACGCCTTCGAGGGCCTCGAGGCCGACACCGTCGATCTCGTCATCCGGGAGGTCGGTCGGTTCATGGCCGAGGTTCTCGCTCCGCTCGACCGGGTCGGTGACGTCCAGGGGTCGATCCATCACGAGGACGGCTCGGTCACCACGCCGGAGGGGTTCATCGACGCCTACCGCCGGTACGTCGAGAGCGGGTTCGGGGCCATCCCGTTCGACCCGGCCCATGGCGGCGGCGGTTTCCCCTGGACGGTGGCCATCGCCATCCAGGAACTCATGTGCTCGGCCAACATGTCGTTCTCGCTCTGCCCCCTGCTGACCCAGGGCGCCATCGACGCCCTCCAGCACCACGGCTCGGCCGACCAGCAGGCGATCTATCTCCCCAAGATGCTCACCGGGGAGTGGACCGGGACCATGAACCTGACCGAGCCCCAGGCCGGCTCCGACGTCGGGGCCCTCACCTCGAAGGCCGAACCCGTCGGCGACGGCTCGTTCCGCATCACCGGCCAGAAGATCTTCATCACCTTCGGCGAGCATGATCTGGCCGAGAACATCGTCCACCTGGTCCTGGCCCGAACCCCGGGCGCGGCGCCGGGCACCCGGGGCATCTCGATGTTCCTGGTTCCCAAGTTCCTGGTCGGCGCCGACGGCTCGCTGGGCGAACGCAACGACGTGCGCTGCGTGTCGATCGAGCACAAGCTCGGCATCCACGCCAGCCCCACCTGCGTACTCAGCTACGGCGACGAGGGCGGCGCCATCGGTTGGCTCATCGGGGAGGAGGGCGACGGCATGAAGAACATGTTCACCATGATGAACAACGCCCGCCTCTCGGTCGGCCTCCAGGGTCTGGCCTTGGCCGAACGGGCGTACCAGAAGGCCGTGGTCTACGCCCAGGAACGCCACCAGGGGACCGCGGTCGGAGCCGAGCGGGGCACGTCGAGCCCGATCGTCGATCACGCCGACGTGCGCCGAATGCTGATGACCCAGCGGTCCTGGATCGACGCCATGCGCTGTCTCATCTACGCCAACGCCGCCGCCCTCGACCGGGCCACCACCGGGGCCGGTACCGACGAGGGCACCGCGGCCCGGGAGCGGGCCGAACTGCTGATCCCGCTGTCGAAGAGCCTGTGCACCGACCTCGGTTCCGAGCTGACCTCGTTGGCGGTCCAGATCCACGGCGGCATGGGCTACGTCGAGGAGACCGGCGTGGCCCAGCACTACCGGGACGCCCGCATCGCCCCCATCTACGAGGGCACCAACGGGATCCAGGCCGCCGACCTGGTCGGCCGGAAACTGCCGATGCGGGCCGGGGGTGTGGTCTTCGATCAGTTGGAGGAGGCCGACGCCATGGTCGACCGACTCCAGGCCGTCGACGATCTCAAGGGCTTCGGTCAGCAACTCGACCTGGCCACCGGGGCGGCCCGACGGGCCACCGAATGGCTCCTGGCCAACGGGGTCGTCGACCCCAACCACGCCTTGGGTGGCTCCGGGCCCTATCTGCGCCTGCTGGGCACCGTGGTCTGTGGGGCGTTGTTGGGCCGGCTCGGTCTGGCCGCGGCCGAGCGGGTGGCGGCCGGCGACGACGCCGACGGCCATGCGGCGGCGAAGGTGGTCTCGGCCCGATTCTTCGGCGAGCAGATCCTGCCCACCGTGCTCGGGCTGGAGACCGTGGTCATGGCCGGGGCCGAGGATCTCTTCGCCCTCAGCCCCGAACAGCTGGTCTGAACCCGGGCTCGTCGACCGGGGCCCGGCGTGCGTGCCGGGCCCCGCAGGCTTCAGTCGACCTCGGCCGGTGTCGGCACCTGGACCCGCTCGATGTCGAGCCCCAGGGTCTTGAAGTTCTCGATGGGCCGGTTGTAGCCGCGGTCGAGGTGATGGGTGCCGGTGATGGTCGTGGTCCCCTCGGCCGAGGCCGCGGCCAGCACGTAGGCGAAGCCGCCCCGGATGTCGGGCACCACCACATCGGTGCCACGGAGGGGGGCGCCGCCGCGAACCACCACCGAGCACGGGGTCGACGAGCCCACGAACCGGCTCTCGATCGAGCCCAGCGGCGTGTTGTAGGCCTGGATCTGGGCCCCCATCTTGTTGAGCGCGGGAACGTAGGTGAACCGGTTCTCGTACACGGTCTCGTACATGACCGACAGGCCGTCGCATCGGGTGAACAGGGCGACCATGGGCGACTGCCAGTCGGTCATGAACCCGGGATGGGTGTCGGTCTCGACCGCGGCCGGGGCCAGGACGTCGGCCCGGGCCGACACCGACGAGTCGGTGATCTCGAAGCGCGCCCCCATGCGGGACAGGCTGGAGATGGCGGTCACCAACCGGTCGTGGCTGCAGCCGTACACGGTGACCTGGCCCCCGGTGATCAGCCCGGCCACCAGGTAGGAGAAGGCCTCGATCCGGTCGCCTTGGAGTCGGTGGGTGGCGCCCGACAGATGGTCGACGCCGTCGATGATGTAGCGACGATCGGGGCGCATCTCGATCTGGGCCCCCATCCGCTGGAGGAACAAGGCCAACTCGATGACCTCGGGCTCCAACGCCCCGTTGTCGAGCACGGTCCGACCCTCGGCCAACGAGGCCGAGAGCAGCACCGTCTCGGTGGCACCGACCGACGGGTAGGGGAGCTCGATGTGGGCCCCCTTGAGGCGACCGGCCTTGGCCTCCAGGCCCTCGTCGGTGATGGTGATCGTGGCCCCCATGCGGCGCAGGGCCTCGACGTGGAAGTCGACGGGTCGCGAGCCGATGTCGTCCCCGCCGACCAGGGGTACGAAGGCCTCGCCGACCCGGTGCAGGAGCGGGCCCAGCATCAGGATGGGGATGCGGTTCATGCCGCTGAAGGTCATCGGCACCCGGCTGGCGCTGAGGGTGGCGGGGTCGACGGTGGTCGTGCCGTCCTCCCGATGCACCCCACAGCCCAACGCCTCGAGCATGCGGGACGTGATGTCGACGTCGCCGATGTCGGGGCAGTTGGTCACCGTCGAGGGGGTGTCGCCCAGCATCGCCGCCACCAGGTGCTTGGTCACGGCGTTCTTGGAGCCCCGGACGACGATGTCGCCGGTGAGGGGGCCGACCGGGTTGACCACCCAGGCCGGTGTGGTGGCGGGGCCGGGGGCCGGGGACGGACTCGTGCCTTCGGTTGCCTCAGTCACGACGCCACGCTAGTGGCCCGCCACCACCCGGTCGGTGGCAGGTGACCCAATTCCCGCCGCGGCCCAGGTGGCGTCGCCCTCAGCCGGGCAGACCGCAGCGATTGAGCACGTCGGCCACGTGGCCACCGCCGCCCATCAGGGCCCGTAGTCGGGTGTAGGGGTGCTCCCGGCCGACCTGGCGCCCGGCCGCACCGCCGAGCGGGAACCGGTCGAGGAGGTGGATCTCGAACGACAGGGCGTAGACCAGCAGGCGGTCGAACAGGCGGGGGTGCTCGAACAGTTCGGGGTAGGACTCGGCCAGCCACACCGGGATGTCCCAGTAGTCCTCGACCCGGGTCCGGTCCCGGGCCTCGGGACCGACGTGCAGGTGGGGGTAGGCCACACAGCGGAACAGGACGTCGAGATCGAGGTCGGGCGGGCCGCCCCGGCACCACTCGAAGTCGATGACGGCGCTCAGGCCCTCCTCGTTCCACAGGATGTTCTCGAAGGTGAGGTCGCCGTGCACGAGGTGGCTCTCGTCGTGTTCGGCCAGCGCGTCCTCCAGCCGGTCGACCAGGTCCCGCACGTCGTGGAGCAGGCCCCAGTCGACGGCGGCGCTACCGGCGAGGCGGTCGAGGGTGGTGAGCAGGGGTGCGGCCACCGGCAGGGTCTTGCCGTCGACCAGCTGGGGGGCCCGGCGGATGCGGGGGAGCTTGGCCGGCGTCGGCGTCTCGTGGAGCAGGCGAAGGTACTGGGCCAGATCGGCCACGGCCCGACGCCGTCGCCGCTCGTCGAGGTCGGGCCAGCAGTGGGCCAGGGGGGCGCCGGGCTTGCGGCGGAGGATGAGGTAGTCGAGCCCGGGGCCGCCGCCCGCCGCCACCGGTGAAGGGCTCCAGGGGTGGCGGGGGAGCGACAGGCAGAGCAGGGCCTCGCGTCGGAGACGGTCGGTGGTGTCGCCGTTGGTGCGGACCACGTGGTGGTCGTCGAGGTGGACCTCGTTGCGGGTGCTGCTGGCCCGGACCAGGGGCATGCGGTGGGGCAGTCCTGCCGCCTGGAGGGCGCGGCGGGCCCTGGCGGTGGCGAGGCGCGAGTGCAGCGGGTCCATAGCTAGGGGATCCATCGGCAGCGGGGCCCCAGTGTTGACCCGGCGCTCAGCCCAGTGCTTCCGCCCGGGCGTCGTCGTTGAACGGGGGCCAGGCCGAGGTGGCCCAGGGGCCGAAATCCCGGTCGGTCAGGACCACGGCTCCGGCCCGGACCTCGGGGTCGATCCAGATGAAGGTGCCCGATCGCCCGAAGTGGCCGAAGGTGGCCGGGCTGTGGGTTGCCCCGGTCCAGTGGGGAGCCTTCTGGCCCCGGATCTCGAACCCCAGGCCCCAGGGGTTGGGGTCCTGGGCCCCGTAGCCGGGCAGGACGCCGGGGAGGTCACTGAACACCGGGGTGGTGGCCGCCGCCAGCGTGGAGGGGTGGATCAGGGTCGGGTGCAGCCATTCGGCCGCGACCAGGGCCAGGTCGTGGGCCGACCCCACCGCCCCGTGGGCGGGGGAGCCGTCGAGCCGGGTGGCCGACAGGCCCAGCGGCTCCGCCACGGCCAGGTGCAGGTAGTCGGCCGTCGACATACCCGAGCCCTGTTCGAGGGCCCGGCCCAGCAGCTCGAAACCGAGGTTGGAGTAGATACGGCGGCGGCCGACCCCGGCCAGGGGTCGCCCCTCGTCCTCGCCCAGCCCCGAGGCGTGGGCCAGCAGGTGCCGCACGGTGGCGCCCTCGGGTCCGGCCGCGGCGTCGAGGTCGAGTGTGCCCTCCTCCACCGCCACCAGGGCGGCGTAGGCCACGAGGGGTTTGGTCACCGAGGCCAGGGGGAACGAGCGTTCCAGGTCGCCGTGGGTGTGGCGTCCGGCGGGGCCGAACCACACCCCGGCGCGCTGTCCCACCGGCCAGGCCTGCAGGCGGCTGCGCGCGGTCATCACCGAGGAAGGGTACGGTGGGGGCAGGAACCCTGCACCGCGCGTGTTGCCGACTAGCCTGAACAGAATGGTCGAGCCTGGGCGCGGGCCCACGACCCGGTTCTCCGACCGACTGTCAGCAAGGTCAGGACACAGAGTTGAGCAAGACGTTCGTCGAGCTAGGCGTTGCCCCGGCGATAGCCGACGTACTCACATCACGGGGCATCGAAGAAGCGTTTCCCATCCAGGAGTTGACCATCTCCGACGCCCTGGCCGGGCGCGATGTCTGCGGCAAGGCCAAGACCGGCTCGGGCAAGACCCTGGCCTTCGGCATTCCGGCGGTCCAGCTCCTGGCCGACCGCGGCCGCGGCTCGCTGCTGGGCCTGGTCCTGGTGCCGACCCGTGAGCTCGCCACCCAGGTCTTCAACGAGCTGGAACCCCTGGCCGAGCCCTACGAGCTGCGGTGCCTGGCCGTCTACGGCGGGGCCGACATCGAGAAGCAGATCCGCAAGGTCCAGGCCGGGGTGGAGTTCATCGTGGCCACCCCGGGCCGCATGATCGACCTGATCGATCGGGGCGTGGTCGACGTGACCGGGCTGGAGATCGTCATCATCGACGAGGCCGACCGCATGGCCGATATGGGGTTCCTACCCCAGGTCGAGTGGATCCTGCGCCGGGTCGAGGGTGCGCATCAGACCCTGTTGTTCTCGGCCACACTCGACGGCGCCGTCGACAGCCTCGTCGCCCGCTACCAGAACGACCCGGTCCGGCACGAGGTCGCAGCCAAGGAGGTCACGGTCGAGCAGATGGCCCACCGCTTCGTCGCCGTCCACGAGATGGACCGCAACAAGGTGGTGGCGGCCGTGGTCAACTCGGTCAACCGCACCATGGTGTTCTGCAACACCAAGCGGGCCTGTGATCGCCTGGCCAACGACCTGTCGAAGCTCGACGTTCGGGCCCAGCCCATCCACGGTGACCTGCGGCAGCGCATGCGGGAGAAGGCCCTCAAGGACTTCACCGACGGCAAGATCCAGGCCCTGGTCGCCACCGATGTGGCCGCCCGGGGCATCCACGTCGACGACGTCGACGTCGTCGTGCACTACGACCCGCCCGACGACCACAAGACCTACCTCCACCGGTCGGGCCGGACGGCCCGGGCCGGCGGCTCGGGAGTTGCCGTCACCTTCGTGTTGTGGAATCAGGAACTCGAGGTGAAGCGGCTCCAGAAGCGGCTGGCCCTCGACATCCCGATCGTCCAGATGTTCTCCAACGATTCCCGCCTGGCCGATCTGGCCGGCTGGGATCCGACCGCCATCTCCTGAGCCCGGGCCCGCCCCGATCATCGTGACCGCCGGTGCCGATCGGCGGTGGGCGGCGGCATTGCGACGCCGGTTGCCCGATCTTTCCGCTCTGGCCCTGACCGCCCTGGTGGCCGATCGGGTGGCGGCCGAGCTGGGCCTGGCCCCGGTGGCCCACGATGCGGACGGGCCGGGCGCCGGGGAGGCCGGGCGTGGGGTGCCGGCCGGCTGGGACCAGGGCCACGACCCTCCGACCGGATGGGGCGACCCCTGGCTGGTCGGCCTGGTCCACGAGCAGGCGGCGGCACCGGCCGACCGCAAGGCCCGGGGGGCCTGGTACACGCCTCGCTCGGTGGTGACCGGTCTGAGCGGCGTTGCCTTTGAGGTCGCCTTCGAGGTCGCCTTCGAGGCCGCAGGCGGCCTCCCGGCCCTCGTGATCGACCCGACCTGTGGCGGGGGTGCCTTCCTGTTGGCCGCCCTCGACCGGCTCCGGGCCGGCGGGCTCGACCCCGAGGACGCCGTGGCCCGGGTTCGGGGCGTGGACCTCGACCCGACGGCGGTGGCCGCCACCCGTTGGGGGGTCCGGCTGTGGGTCGGCGCCCGACTGCGGGACGACGGCCGGGACCCGGCGTCGGCCCGAGACCTCGGGCCCGACGTCCGCCTCGGTGACGTCCTGGCCGACGGCACGGCGTTGCAGCCCGACTCGTCGGCTCCGGCCGGGCCACTGGTGGTCGTCGGCAACCCGCCCTTCGCCACGCCCCTGCGGACCGGGGCCGTCCCGGCCACGGCCGAGGCCGTCCGTCGGGACCATCCCGACCTGCTGGGGCCCTACGCCGGTCTGGGGGCGATCCATCTGCTCCACGTGCTCCGTTCGCTGCCGGTCGATCGGGCGTCGGTGGTCGCCCTGGTGGAGCCCCACTCCCTGCTGGCCGGGCGGGACACCGCCGGTCTTCGCGCCGTGGTCGACGGCCCCGGCGCGTTCCCGGACCGTGCCGTCACCCTCGATGGCCTGTGGGCGGCCCGGGAGTCCCTGTTCGACGCCGGCGTCCGGCCCTGCGCCCCGGTTCTGTCGGTTCGGCCGACCGGGCCGCCCGCCCCGGCCGAGCGCCCGTCGGGCCCCGACGCCGCAGGTCGGTCGGCCCTCGACGGCCCCGTCGAGGCCGACGACGGGACGACGATCGGTCGGCCCGGTGCCGGTGTCGGTGTGGATGCCGGTGTCGGTGTCGGTGTCGGTGTGGATGCCGGTGGGGGCCGTGGGCGGGACCGGGGGTGGGTGCGTCTGTATCGGGGGGCCTCGGTCCTCCCCTACGGTCGGCGTCGGCCCGATGCCTGGGCCGGCCTGGCCGCCGACGCCCTCGGCGCCCCCCGTCTGCCCCGCCTCGGCCCGGCCACCCTGGGTGACCTGGCCGAGGCCACCGCCGGCTTCCGGGATGAGCACTACGCCCTGGTGGCGG
Source organism: Acidimicrobiales bacterium (assembly GCA_965263455.1). GTDB lineage: Bacteria > Actinomycetota > Acidimicrobiia > Acidimicrobiales > SZUA-35 > CADEDH01. The sequence continues at coordinate 733,137 of CBDHHN010000004.1, read as the reverse complement.
CGTGTCGTGAGGTCGGCTCCGACGATGGTCACGACCCCGACCTGGCCCGGGTGGTGACGGTGGGTTCGGTCGATCCGCTCTGGCACGACTGGGGCGTGCGTCCCTACCGGTTCGGGGGTGCGACGTGGGTGCGGCCGGTGGTCGAGCGGGCCGCCCTTCCCGATCGGGTGGCCCGATGGTTGCACCGGTTGCATCGGCCCAAGGTGCTGCTGGCCACCCAGGCCCGGCTGCTGGAACCCGTCATCGACCGGGACGGGTCGGTGGCTCCGGCCACGCCGCTGATCGCGGTGACCGCCGACCCCGACGCCCTGGACCGGGTGGCGGCGGTGTTGCTGGCTCCACCGGTGGTGCTCTGGGCCTGGCGTCGGTGGTTCGGGACGGCGCTGTCGGTCGACGCCGTGAAGTTGGCGGCCCGCCAGGTCGGGGAGCTGCCCCTGCCGACCGATGAGGGGGCGTGGGCCGAGGCGGCGGCGGTGGTGGCGGCCGCCGACGGCGTGTCGGACATCGACGCCGCCCGGGACCGGGCCCGGGTCGTCGCCCGGCTCATGAACCGGGCCTACGGGGCCGACGGCGAGGTCCTGGCCTGGTGGGACGCCCGGCTCCGACGCCGTTCGGAGCCGGCAAACCGATAGAGGCCATTCCCGACCTGTCCCCTAGGCTTTGTCGGATGCTCCCGCTCAGCCGCCCGCCGGCCCGTCACGACACGCCCCTGCCCGTCTCGGGTGCGTGGATGCCGGGCGATCCCGCCGGGGCCCGGCGGTTCGCCCAGGTGTGCCAGGGGCGTTGCTTCGCCCTCGAGGGAGGGGGCCGCCTGGACGAGATCACCCTGGCGTACGAGACCTGGGGTGAGCTGGACGCCACCGCCTCCAACGCCGTCCTGGTGTGCCACGCCCTGACCGGCGATGCCCACGCCGCCGGTCCGTCGGGCCCGGGTCAGCCCACGGCGGGATGGTGGGAGGACCTGATCGGGCCGGGCAAGGCCCTCGACACCGACCGCTACTTCATCGTGTGTGCGAACGTCCTCGGAGGCTGCCAGGGTTCGACGGGGCCGGCCTCGCCCCACCCGGAGGACGGCCGCCCCTACGGCCCCCGGTTCCCGGTCGTCTCCATCCGGGACATGGTGCGGACCCAGGCCCTGCTGGCCGACCGGTTGGGGATCGAGCGATGGTTGTCGGTGGTCGGCGGTTCGATGGGCGGTATGCAGGCCCTCGAATGGGGCGTGATGTACCCCGACCGTCTGGCGTCGATGATGCTCATCGCCACCACCGCCGCCGCCAGCCCGCTCCAGATCGGCTGGAGCCACGTCGGTCGCCTGGCCGTGGTCCAGGACCCGAACTGGCACGACGGCGACTACTACGACGCCGAGCCGGGGGAGGGGCCCCATCAGGGCCTGATGCTGGCTCGTCGGATCGCCCAGATCCACTACCGGAGTGACCAGTCCTACGCCGATCGTTTCGGCCGTTCGACCATGGACCGGTTCGACACCTTCGGCTTGTGGGACCGGTTCCAGATCGAGAGCTACCTCGACTACCACGGCCAGAAGCTGGTCCGGCGATTCGACGCCAACTCCTACCTGGTGCTCAACAAGGCCATGGACCTGCATGACGTGGGCCGGGGGAGGGGCGGGGTCGAGGCGGCCCTGGCCCGGGTCCGGGTGCCGTCGCTGGTGGTGTCGATCGACTCCGACGCCCTCTACACCCCCCGCCAGCAGCACGAACTCCGGGATCTGCTCCAGGCCGGGGGTTCGGTCGTCGACTACGACGAGATCACGTCCGACCACGGTCACGACGGCTTCCTGATCGAGTTCGCCCAACTCGGTCCCATGCTGGCCGACTACCTGGAACGTCACGCCAAGGACTGAGGACGGGGCCGGTGCCCGAGGGTGTCGAGATCGAGCTGTATCGGCGGGCCGTCGAGCCCGTGGTGGGCCGGACGGTGGCGGCCGTGGCCGCCCCCGACGACTGGTTCCTCAAGGGCGGGATCACGGCCGCCGAGGTGACCGAGGCTCTGGTGGGTGGGGTGGTCGAGGCGGCCCGCCGCAAGGGCAAACTGCTCGTGCTCGACATCGACAATGGTGTGCGACTGGGGTTGCGGTTCGGCATGACCGGGCGCCCGATCGTCGATGACGTCATGGCCATCGACGACCTGGAGTACGCCTCCAACGCCTACAGGCCGGAGTGGGATCGGCTCGTGCTCGTCTTCGAGGGCGGGGGTGACCTGAAGCTGCAGGACCCCCGGCGGCTGGGCGGCGTCGAACTCGACCCGGATGAGGACGCGCTGGGCTTCGACGCCTTCACCGCCACGCTGGGCCAGCTTCGCAACCGGGTGCTGGTGGGGGAGGTGGCGCTCAAGGCCCGGCTGATGGACCAGGCCCGGTTGGCCGGGGTGGGGAATCTGATCGCCGACGAGACGTTGTGGCGGGCGGGTCTCGACCCGGCTCGGGCCGCCGGCGGGCTCGACGAGGGCGACGAACGACGGCTGCACCGGCACCTGCGCAACGTGCTCCGGGACTTCCTGGCCGACGGTGGTTCCCACACCGGGCGGCTGCAACCGGCCCGGGTCCGGGGTGGTCGCTGCCCCCGGGACGGGACCGAACTGTTGCGACGCCAGGTCGGGGGCCGGACCACCTTCTCCTGCCCCCTGCACCAGGTCTGAGGCCGCTAGCGTTGGTCGGGTGATCGCCGCACCCGCCGCCCCGTTCGTCGTCGCGCTCGCCGCCCAGGCCCAGGGTGTGGAGCAGACCGAGCGGGCGGTCACGGCCGTGATCGTGATCCTCCTGGTCGTGGCTGCGCTGCTGTCGGTGCTGACGGTCTGGTACGCCGTGCAGACGAGCCCTCGTCGAGCGGCGCGACGGGCCCGGGAGGCGGCGTCGATCGACGTCGACCGGCGGGCGCCCACGGCTCCGCCCGTCCCGGCCGAACATCGGGTTCCCCAACACATCGAGCACCGCCGACCGGTCCACGGCGCGGCCGGGCCCGGTGGCGACGGTTGGCGCTAGGTTTGCGCCATGGCTGACAGTTTCGACCCGGCGGAGATGATCGCCCGCTTCCAGGAGCGGGCCCAGGCGGTCAAGAAGCGCAACCTGCCACCCGTCGGGGGCGATGAGCGGCAGATGTTCATCAAGCAGGCCGAGGAGGACTTCATGGACTTCTCGATCCTCGGCGACGCCGAGGCCAGCCTCGACGACGGCGTCCTGACGCTGACCATCGACCTGCGCCCCAAGAGCTGACGTCCGGCCGGGCGCCGTCGCCGAACGGCCCGCCGACGAAGTCGGTGTCGCCCGGTCTCCGGCTTGCTATGCTCGGAGGCTCCATGCGGACGTAGCTCAGCTGGTAGAGCATCACCTTGCCAAGGTGAGGGTCGCGGGTTCAAATCTCGTCGTCCGCTCCAACAAAACCGCAGATCAGGCCCCATCCTCGGATGGGGCCTCTGTGATTCCGGGCTCAAGTTTGTCCATGGTTTGTCCATCGGGATTGTCCAGCATGGCCCCGCGCAGCCAGTCACGATCGATCTCAGCGGCGTTCGCCAGGGGCCGACGCCCCACGGCCGTGAGTACACGCTCAGTACACGTCCGGTTCCGTTCGGATGCGTTCCGAAGAGGCCCGGTCTTCGTGCAGGCCCAGCAATAGAGCGGATTCGAACGGATCGGGATGGTCCCTCGTTACATGACGCGCAAGGCGCCCGAGGGGTACGGCTGCGGCATTGCCGGGCACGCAAGTAGTGCCGTTGAGCGCAGGGCGTTGGCAGACTGAGCCCGTGAGACATCTCAGCGAGGGGCAAGCAGTCTCAGCGCTTCGGCGGGGCCAGCAGATCGATCAGCTCCTGAGTAGGGACGAGTTGGCCGACGGTCGCTGGGCCGTTCGGTGGGTCACTATCTCGCCTTCGGCCTCAGGCTTCCAGATCGCGAAACACGAAGTCGAGGACGTCGGCCAGGAGTGGGGGATCTACGACGTCTCGGAATTCCCGGCGCTCGACGACACAGAAGAGCACGGAGAAGGGGTGACCCTCGAAGCGAGCATCGAGGCAGCTGAAGCACTGGCTCTTGCGTCAAAGCATGGCGCTGCCCCTGACAAGTGGGTCAACTTCGGCGTACTGGCCGACGAGTATCGAGACAGCCTCTAGCGAAGAAACCGGCGTTGTCGAGCGGCCGGTGTGCTCGGTAACGACGATGTTCGGAGCCCGGGATAGGTTGCACAAGCGGTGCGGCAGGGCCCTTTGCGTGTCCATGGTCTTGTCCATGAACTCAGGCGATCTGACCGGCTCAGGCCGTGCTGGGTGGACGCAGCTGCCCTTGGAGGCCGCTTGTGGAGCGCCGTACGGCCGTGCTGGACGTGGGCGTCCCTCTTGCCGAGGTGAGGGTCGCGGGTTCAAGTCTCGTCGTCCGCTCCATGAAACCCCAGGTCAGTGGCCCTTTCGAGGGTCGCTGACGCCGTTTCGGCTGCCTAGCGTCGGGGTCGTGGGAGCTGAGGGCCTACGCCGGGACCGATCCCGAAACCGGGCGTCGCCGCTACCGCACCAAGACGGTCTACGGCACCCAAGCCGAAGCCAAGCGTTCGCTTACCCGGTGCGGAGGAGGCCCTCGACGTCGGCCTTGGTGACTTCCGCGAGAGGCTTGTGGAGCTTGTGCTGGACCTGGCCGCTCTCGTTGAGCAGCCCGATGACGGTCTCCAAGGGTGGGCATCCCGGCTCGGTGCAGGCCAGCTCGGTGACCAGCACCGTCGTCTCGTCGTCCTCGATCTCCCCACGCACCCACGCCCGAATGCGGGCGACTGTCTCTGGATCTCGCCGTGGTCCCATGCCGGGCAACACCATTGGTTCCGCTCCTCGGGCTCTACAGCGATCGTTCAACGACTCGGGCGAACAGTCGGTCATCGAGCACCTGATCAATAATGAGAACCATTATAGTCTTGGTATGATTGACGACCGCGTTCCCGTGACCGTATTGACCGGCTTTCTCGGTGCCGGCAAGACGACGTTGTTGAACCACATCCTCACCGAGCAGCACGGCAAGCGGATCGCCGTGATCGAGAACGAGTTCGGCGAGGTCGGGATCGACGACGCCATCGTGCTCGATGCCGAGGAAGAGATCTTCGAGATGAACAACGGCTGCATCTGCTGCACCGTGCGCGGCGATCTGATCCGCATCCTCGGCAACCTGATGCGACGCAAGGACCGCTTCGACCAGATCCTGATCGAGACGACCGGTCTGGCCGACCCCGCGCCGGTGGCCCAGACGTTCTTCGTCGACGACGAGATGTCGGCCCAGCTACGGCTCGACGCCATCGTCACCGTGGTCGATGCCAAACACCTGATCCCGCACCTGGACGACGACAAGCCCGAGGGGGTCGAGAACGAGGCGATCGAGCAGCTCGCTTTCGCCGATCGGGTGGTGCTGAACAAGATCGATCTCGCCGACACTGCGCAGCTGGCCGAAGTCGAGACCAGGATCCGGGAGATCAACGCGCTGGCTCCCATCGTTCGCACCCAGCACGGCAAAGTTGATCTCGACGCCATCCTGGAGGTCGGGGCCTTCTCACTCGACCGGGTGCTTGCCGACGACCCCGAGTTCCTCGATCCCGAGGCCGAGCACCAGCACGACCTGAGCGTGACCTCGGTCGGATTCGAGATCGAGGGCGACCTCGACCTCGAGCGTCTGAACGAGTGGCTCAGCAACCTGCTGAGGACCAAGGGGACCGACATCTTCCGGTCCAAGGGGATCCTGTCCGTCGCCGGGATGGATGAGCGGTACGTGTTCCAGGGCGTCCACATGCTCCTCGACGGCCAACCGCAGGGCACCTGGCCCGACAATGAGAGCCGGCGCAACCGGCTGGTGTTCATCGGCCGAAATCTCGACCGGGACGAGCTCGAGACCAGCCTCCGGTCCTGCCTGGTATGACCGACACCAGCACGGTGGCGACACCGGTGACGCAGTGGCGCCTCGACCTCGACGACTACGTGCATGCCATCGCCGTCCACCCTGATGGCGAGCAGGCGGTCGTCGGATCGCTCGGTGGTGAGGCTGCGCTCGTGTCGACCGAAGACGGTGCGGCTACCCCGTTGGCTCGACACGAGATGGGTGTGCTGGGCATCGCGTGGTCGGCCGATGGCGCAAGCGTCGCCGTCGGGGGCCAGGATGGCAGGGTTCGGATCTACGACCGTGCCGGGACGGCCAAGGGGGTCGTCGAACTGTCCGCCTGGGTGACCGGGCTGGCCTGGTCACCGACGGCGCCCGTCTTAGCCATCGGCGCCGGTCGGCGTCTCCTCGTCATCGACGCCACGGGTACCTCGCTGCACGACTTCGACGACCAGCGCTCAACGGTCACCGGCGTTGCCTGGTCGGCCGACGGCTCGCGGGTCGGCGCATCGGCCTACGGGGGCGTCGGTTGGCACGATGTCGTCGGCAAGCGAGCGGGACGGCGTCGGCGATTCGACTGGAAGGGCTCACTGCTCACCCTGGACACATCGCCGGACGGGAAGTGGGCCTGTGCTGGTGCACAGGACGCCATGGTGCAGATCTGGAAGCTGTGGAGCGGCAAGGACCTCACCATCGCCGGCTACCCCTCGAAGATCGAGCGGATGGCCTTCCGTGACGACAGCCACTGGCTCGCACTGGCTTGCCTCAACGAGCTGAGCATGTGGGACTTCAGTGGCCGGGGGCCAAAGGGGACAAGCCCAGCGGTCGCCTCGGGTCATGACAATCACATCGAGGCCCTGGCTTGGAGTCCGTCTGGGCACTCGATCGCCACGGGAGGAGGCGACGGCCGGACCATCGTCTGGCCCGCCCCGGTGAGGAAGGGCGAGCAGTTGTCGCCGGTGGCCCGGCTGGCGTCCGACTCGCCGGTGAGCAGGCTCGGCTGGATCAACGATGAGAGCCTCCTCGTCGGCCGAGCCGACGGCGGTGTCGTCCGGCTCGGACTGGCGCTCGTGGATCCGTCGTCGACCTGAAAGGCCTCGGTGCGTCGTTCCGGTCGCTCGATCCTCCTTGCCAGGGCACGGGTGCGCCCATGAGCGACGACGCCCACACGTTGATCGCAGCCCGGCTCCGCGGGGCCGGTCAGTCCTACACGGCAGGTCGACGGGAGCTCGTGGAGTCGCTGGTACGAGCTGGTCGACCGACCACGATGGCCGAGCTGCTGTCGTTGAGCCCGGGCCTGGCCCAGAGCTCGGCCTACCGGAACCTGGTCGACCTGGAGAGCATCGGCGTCGTGAGACGAGTCCCCGGCTGTGGTGATCTCAGCCGATACGAGCTTTCCGAGGACATCATCGGACATCACCACCACATGATCTGCACGGTCTGTGGCGCGGTTGAGGACTTCCGTCTGCCCACCGCGGCGGAGAACCGGCTCGAGACGGGTCTCGTCGATGCGCTCGGCCGAGCCGGGTTCCGAGCGGACGCGCATCGGGTAGATGTGTTCGGAACGTGTGCCGGCTGCGACCTCGCCGCCGACGCCGCCGTGTGACCAGAATCAGCTCCGAACCTTTGCCGCGGTTCACTCGGTGGCGGCACGGTTGCGAGGTTCGAACGAGAACACCTCGAGGATCGGGGGCAGCGGTTGTGGCGCCCCGGCGTCCAGCCAGTCGCAGAGGTCGGCGGTAAGCGCGGCGCTGTTGAGCCTGCCGAACCAGACGGACTCACCGGGCCTGGGGCGAACGACCACGACGTTGGAGTAGAGGCACTCGTCGACGCACTCGACGATGCGGGTCCGAGCGATCGACGAGATCTCGGTGACCTGTTCGTCGTGGTCGACGTCCGGATGCTTGCGCTCCGAGCCGCAGCAGCAGCCCCGGCAGACCAGGACCCGCGGCCAGGTGTTCTCGTCGGCGTGATCGGGGGTGGTGGTCATCGTTCGTCGAGCCTCATGCGACGGGTCCGAAGGCCAGGTAGGAGTGTTGGCCTTCGTCGAGCAGGGCGAACCCGGTCAGGCTCACGAGATCGAGCGCGTCGCGAGCGATGGCACGGTCGTCGACGGCGATCGGCTGTGTCCATGGCGTTGGGCCGATCGGTGGTCAGAATGCGGCCAGGTAGAGGGCTCGCACGTCGTCGCCGCTGGCCGGTCGGGGGTTGGCGAGCATGGTCACGTCGGACATGGCCTGCTGGACCAGTTCGGGGAGGTGATCGGAGCTGCCACCCATCTCGCTGATCGACCGGGCGATGCCGACCCGTTCGGCCATCGCCTGCACCGCCCCGATCGCGGCCCGGGCGTTGGTCGCCTCGTCATCCGACGCACTGGCGGCGCCGAGGGCCTCGGCCACGGCTGCGTATCGGCTGGTCCGCTCGGGCATGTTGAAGTCGATGACGTGCGGCAGCATAGTCGTGAGGGTCTGCCCATGGGCCTGATTGAGCACGGCCGACAGTGGATGGCCCAAGGCGTGGCACATCCCGAGTCCGGCAATGCCAAAGGCGACGCCTGCGAGGTGCGATCCCAGGAGGAGTTGGGCCCTGGCCTCGAGGTTCGCGCCGTCGTCGACGGCGGTTGGCAGCCACTGGCCGACGAGCCGGATCGCCTGGAGGGCGATGGCGTCGCTGTACGGGGTGACCCGGTTGGAGGTGAACGCCTCGGTGGCGTGGGTGAGCGCATCCATGCCGCAGGTCGCAGTGGGGTAGGGCGGAAGGCCGAGGGTGAGTTCGGGGTCGAGCAGCGAGACCGCAGGCCGCACCAGCGGGTTGGAGATGAAGATCTTGCGGTTCTCCGACTCGTCCGTGAGCACGCCGGAGCCGTTGGTCTCCGACGCGGTGCCGGAGGTCGTCGGGATGGCGATGAGCGGCACCGCGCCGGTCGGTTGGCGCTGCGGGGCGGCACTGGCCGGGTCGATCGTCCCGGTCTCGCCGAGCGATGCGGCGATGCAGTAGCCGCGGATGGGTCCCTCGTTGACGAGGTCCATGGCGATGGCCTTGGCGCAGTCCATCGACGACCCGCCGCCCAGCGCGACGATCACGAGCCCGTCGCTGTCGCCGGCCGCTTCGCTACCGCTGGTGACGTTGTTCAGCGTCGGGTTTGCCTCGACCCCGTCGAAGACGGTGACGTCGAGACCGTCGGCCGTGAGGAGCTCCGCCAACCGCCCGCTCAGCCCGGCGGCGGCGACGCCGGGGTCGGTGACGACGAGGACGCGACGCCCGCCGAGTTGGCGCACCCGTGCGGGTGTCTCGGCGATCGCCCCGGCGCGGAAGACCACCTCGGGGAGGGGGCGGATCACGAACGCGGCATCGCTGAGTGCGGTTGCTTCGAGGGAGCTGGTCATGGTTGATCCTCTGGTTGGTTGGACGAGGTCAGCGCGTGGCGCCGCGACCCCGGGTCGGGTTTCCGGACGGCGGACGCGGGCCGGAACGCGTCGATGTGTTCAGCGTCGGTGGTGAGGTAGGGCCCGCCGATCAGGTCGACGCAGTAGGGGACCGCAGCGAACACGGCGTCGAGGCACTCGGCGATGGCCTTCGGTTGACCGGGCAGGTTGATCACCAGCGCCCCGTCGCAGACCCCTGCGGTCTGGCGGGAGAGGATCGCCGTCGGTACGGCCAGGAGCGACGCCCGGCGCATCTCCTCTCCGAAGCCGGGCAGCAGCTTCGAACACACCGACTCGGTGGCCTCCGGCGTGACATCGCGAACGGCCGGTCCGGTTCCCCCGGTGGTGAGGATCAGGCAGCAGCCGTCGGCCGCGAGCGACCGGATGGCCTCCTCGACCTGGTGCTGCTCGTCTGGCACCAGCCGGGCCTTGGACCTCCAGTCGGAGGTGAGCACCCGGTCCAGATAGCCCCGTATCGCCGGGCCGCCGCGATCCTCGTAGTCGCCGGTGCTCGCACGGTCGGAGACCGTGACGATCCCGACGTATGCGGGAGCGGTGTCGGCTCGGCGGGCGTGGTCCTGGGTCACGCCGGCTCGGGCTCGGATCGGGCGTGCTCGAACCACTCGATCACCAGGGCGAGGTAGCGCTCGCCGTACTGCTCGATGAACTGGTCGGTGTTGGCGTCGCTCGGATCTCGGAGCGCCAGCAGGCGCTCATCGATGAAGGAGGGGGTCAGTGCGATCCCGCAGTCGACGGTGATGCACCGCCGCCACTCGTCGTAGGTTCGGGGGAATGCCGTAGCCATCACCGATAATGGTAATGGTTCCTATTCTTGTTGTGCGACCGGTGAGGGTCGCGGGTTCAAGTCTCGTCGTCCGCTCCATGTATGCAGGTCAGGCCGGGTCCACGGACTCGGCCCGGTCTGTTTGCGGGCCTCGTTCCCGTCTCCAACCAGCCACGAGCGCCTCGAAACCGGCCGGCACCAGGCGCAGGTCGCGACATAAACTCTCGGCTCGGGGCGGCGCGTGGCAGCCGGCCGGTCGGTGACGTCGTGGGAGGCGAGACCTGATGTCAAAGGCGGCGAGGCGGCGAGAGCTGGCCGAGAGTGTCCTGGACGGGCCGGTCGAGCTGTACTCCGTGTACGGCGGGTTGGTGCATCTGACCGACTCGGCGGGGAAGATGACGTTTGTGGAGCTGATCTGTGACGACGCCGCCGGGGACGCCCTTGTCGGTTACCTGAAAGAAGCCGGCGCCCCGTGCTTCGATGACCGCGAGGTCCACGACGCGTACCTGGAGCTGCTGCGAAAGCACCTCAAGGAGGGGATGACGCCGTCGGCAGCCCGAGCGGCGGCCCACAGCCTGGCCTCGGCGCCCCGGCCGGAGTAGTCGGCGGTCACTGCCGTTCGGGGGCTACCGGCCCGGCAGGGGCCGGACTCCGAGCATTGCCAACTTGTGCCACGACCGTTCAACGATCAGCGGATAGGTGTCGAGGTAGTACGGCAGGGCGGAGCAGGCCTGGTGAACGGCGGCGCCCCGGCTTCGCGCCAGGGTGGCCTCGTCCACCTCGAGTGCGTCCAGGAAGAGGTGTCGGGACGCGGGCGTGAAGAGAGGCGACCACACGACCTGGACATCGACCGCCGGATCGCCGACGCACATCGCGCCCCAGTCGAGAACACCTGACAGCTCGCCGTTCTCGATGATGCAGTTGCCCTCCAGATCGGCGTGGACCCAGACCGGCACGCCCTCATGGGGAGAGGCGGCGAGGGCTTCCTCCCAGACGGCGGTGGCGGCCTCGGCGTCGATCAGGTGTCGGGAGTCCTCGATGGCCTGCCGCGTCTGGGCGTCGTACTCGGCCAGAGGCCGGGCTCGGTGCCGAGCGACTGGCGCTGCGTCGGCCGGGACCGCCTGGAGTTCGCGGATGAACCGGGCGAGGCTCAACGCAAACGCCTCCGCATCGTCGATCCGCTCCGGGGCCGCCCCTTCGCCGGGGAGCCAACGGTGCACGGCCCACCGGTACGGATAGCCCAGGCCGGGCTCGCCCACCCTCAGCGGCTCCGGGATCGCAAGCGAGAGCGACGGTGCCAGACGAGGGAGCCACTGGGCCTCGCGGTCGATCTGGCCGGCCGCCCCCTCGACCCGCGGAAGGCGGACCACGAGATCGGGGCCCAGACGCCAGATGGCGTTGTCGGTGCCCCATGGCTCGACGATTCGCAGCGGCCGATCGGCCAGGTCGGGCATCTGCTCCCGGAGCAGCGCCCGGACGAGCTGATCGGTTATGTCCACCTCGTCGTCATGCATTCGCATCGGCACGTCGAGCATTCTCCCGAGACCAGCGGCCAACGGCCAGTGGATATCGTCCGAGGAGGGGAGTCGATGAGGCCGGGACCTCGGCCCGTCGCACAGCCCGGTCGAATAGACGGCGTGCCTCGGGGGTTTGAGCCGACATGTGTGGTGATCACAGCAGCAGTGGAGCGGTTGGCCGATTCCACAACCATCCGCCCCGGACGGCGTTGGCCGCGATCCGACGGCCTCAGCCGCTTCCGGGCCGGCGCACCCGTCGTCGGTTCCTCGGCGATGTCGGCCGAGGGTCGGTGGCGATGGCGGTGCTCACGCCGGCATTCCTCGCCGCCTGTTCCTCCGAGGGCACCGACTCGGCTTCGCCGAGCACCGGTTCCTCGGCTCCGGGGGCGACCGACGCGCCGGGAACGACCGACGCGCCCGCGGCCACCACCGGCAGCACCGGCCCCTCCGGCGTCGACGCCGGCGAGGGCGAGTTGCGGTGGGCCCGGGCCGAACTGGGGTTCGTGTCGGCCTACGTCGTGGCCAGAGGTAACACCGCCGCCATCTACGACACCGGCGTCGCCGGGAGCGCCGAGGCCATCGGCCGGTCGCTGGCCGACCTCGGCCTCACCTATGACGACGTCGATCACGTGATCCTCAGCCACCACCACGGAGACCATGCCGGTTCGATTCAGGCCGTCATGGACCGAGCCGTTGGGGCAACCGTGTACGCCGGCGAGGCCGACATCGATTCGATCGGATTCGACACCATCTCACCGTTGGCCGGCGGCGAGGACATCTTCGGCTTCGAGGCGCTCCACACGCCCGGTCACACCGACGGTCACATGGCGGTCATCGACCACGACGCCGGGCTCCTCATCGCCGGTGACGCCATCTTCACCGAGGGCGACTCGGCCATCGAAGGACCCGAACGCTTCTTCAGCGACGTCCCGCTGTCCCGGGAGTCGATTCGCTCGATGGCCGGGCTCAGCTACAACACCCTGCTGGTCGGTCACGGCCCACCGTTGGAGGGCGGCGCCGACGCTGCCGTCGCCGCCCTGGCCGCCAACCTCGCCTGATCGCCCCGCCGCCGACCTGGTCGGCCGCGCTGCGTGCCATCCCTACCAGGAACGATCCTCGGCGTCGTAGCCGTTGTCGTAGGGGGCCTGGTACCGGTTGTCGTAGGACTCGTCGGCGTCGTAGCCCGAGTCGTAGCTCGAGTCGTAGTAGTCGGCGTCGTCGAGGTACTGCTCCCGCCGTCGGGCATCGATCCGCCACACCACCACGCCGAGCAGGGCGGCCACCGCGGCGAAACCGAGCCCGGAGATGAGCAGCGTGTTGGACGACGTGCCATCGGAACCCGGCTCGGCGATCCGCGCCACCTGTCCGGCCGCCGGGTCGTAGGTGAAGAAGAAGCCACCGGTGGTGAAGTCGGTGTCGAACGAGATCATCTCGTAGCTGACCTGGTAGCGGCCCGGCTCGGTCAGGGGTTGGTCGAGGGTGAAGGTGATCACCTCGCCCTCGGGCACCGTCGTGCGGCCCGGGATCGGCACACCGTTGTAGGTCACGGCCACCGACGCCTCGGACACCGGTTCGAGGAACAGCAGGTCGACGAAGGTCACCGAGCCGCCGGCGACGGCATCCCGGTCGGGGGAGGCCCGCAGCATCGCCGTATGGGCGGACGCCGGCACGGCCAGGCCGACGAGCGCGGCCACCACGCCGAGCGCGGCCACAGCGGCCAGGAGGGCCCCGGCCCTCCTCATCCGGCCCACTCGCCCTCGACCTCGGCCGCTCCCCGCTTGCGGAAGCTGAGTCCGATGGCCCCGGCGGCGGCGATGCTGGCCACCCCGAGCGCGGCCACGACCGGAAGCGAGAAGCCGCCGCCCTCGTCCCCGCCGTCGAAGGCGGGAACGCTCGGTGGCGGCGTCGCCCGCTCGCCCTGGCCCTGATCGGCGAACAGGGGAAGCAGTGACCGCTTCGTCAGGAAGCCGTTGGTCTCCTCCGACTGCCAGCCGTCGTAGGATGCCGGCCGATAGGCCATCCGCCAGGCCGGGTAGTACAGGACCAGTAGCGGGAGGTCGGCGGCCAGGATGTCCTGGGCGGCGTTGAGGGCCTCGGTCCGGGCCTCGGACTCCTGACGCTCGAACATGAGCCGCTCGATGGTGGCGTCGAGTTCGGGGTTGGTGTAGCCCCCGAACAGGTCGGTGGCGGCGCTCGTGCTGTGGAACAGGAAGTAGAAGTGGTCGGGGTCGTCGTGTTGGTGGGTGTCCAGCTCCCCGATCACGAGATCGGTCGGCGGCAACGTGCCCGTACCGCCCACGGTGGGCGGCAGCGCCGCAGGGGCCAACGACTCGATCGTGACCTGCACGCCGATGGCGGCCAACTGATCGACCACCGACTGGGCCGCCGTGCGATGCCGGGGCCGGGACTTGTCGACCCCGAGGGTGAACGCGGCCGGTTGGCCGTCGGGAGCGAGCAGCGTGCCGTCACCGCCATCGGAGAAGCCGCTGGCCGTCAACAGCTGGTCGGCGGCGACGGCGTCGGACAGGTGGGCGCCCAGCGGATCCCGCGTCCAGATGGAGTTGGGGTGGGTCCAGGTGTCGGTACCGAGCCGACCCGCACCCTCTTCCACCACCTCCAACACGGTGTCGACGTCGATGGCCAGGCCCAGGCCCCGGCGGACATCGGCGTCCTGGAGGATCTCGTTGCCCAGGTTGAACTGCAGGTGGACCGACTGCTGTCGGCTGCCGACCAGCAGTTCGACGTCGTCGCTGAGTTCCAGGGGTTCGATCCACTCGAGCGGTGTGCTGCGGGCCACCATGTCGACCTGGCCCGCGCTGAGGGCGCCGAAGGCGGCCTCGTCGTCGGCGAGCACGGACAGTTCGAGGACGTCGACCAGGGGGGCGCCGGCGAAGTAGGTCGGGTTGGCCTCCAACCGGTAGGACGCACCGGCCTCGATGTCGACCAGGCGGTAGGGGCCGGTGCCCACCGGCAGCGAGTCGAGCTCGGTCCGGGGATCGTCGATCGACGACCACACATGCTCGGGCAGCATCGGCAGATCGCCGCCCGGCAGCTGCGGGAAGGTCGTGATCGGGTTGGTGAAGGTCAGTTCGACGGTGAGATCGTCGATGACGGTGGCCGACACGAACGTCGGGTGCTGGTAGACGTGGTGGCCGTAGCGGCCGGGACCCGGGTGGTCGAGGAAGTACTGGAAGGTGAAGGCGACGTCGTCGGCGGTGAAGGGCTCGCCATCGTGCCATTGGACGCCGCTGCGGAGCGACACCGTCCACGACCGGAAATCGTCGGAGGGTTCGGCGTCGGTGGCCAACCACTCGTCCGGCGCCACCTGGCTCTGCGTCCAGAACAGCGAGTCGTAGACCAGCATCCGCAGGTCATGGGCCACGGCGACGTCGTTGGCCGGGAGGAACGGGTTGAGGTTGCCCTCGTCGGCCCGGAGGGCGATCCGGACCAGGGGCGCCCGGTCCTCGTCCTGGGCCGCCGCCGGGGCAAGCGCCGTGGTGAGCAGCAGGGCGAGAGCGACGGCCACGATTCGGGCCGCCAGACCCGGGATCACCCGGAGCTTCGGTCGGTCCCGCAGTGGCGCGTCGGGGCTGATCGGCATGGAGGGGCGCTTCCTTCTACGTCTCGTTCGTACTTCGATGGTCCAGAGACGACATAGCCCGCAGCGCGGGGAGGGGCCAAATCGCCGCTCCCCACGCTGCGGGCGTCACGTCGCAGGCGTGGGTTGTCTCAGTCGTCAGCCCGAGGTGTCGGTCGACGGCTCGGGAGGCGCCGGGGCCGTGCTCTCCTCGGGGACGCTCGGAGGCGTGGTCTCAGGCTCGACCGCCGGAGGGGTCTCGGCCGGAGGGGCCGGGGTCTCCTCGGCCGGGGGCTCCTCCACCGGCGGGACCGGGGCCGGGGTCTCCTCGGCCGGCGGCTGCTCGGCCGGAGGCTCCTCCGCCGGGGGCTCCTCGGCCGGAGGCTCGGGGGCCGGCGCCGGAGCGGAGCCCAGGATGCCGCCGTCGAGCGGGTTGCAACCCGGGTTGGGCTGACCGACGGTCTCGATGCCACGACCCTTGAAGTAGGCGTTCTGCTCCTGCTCCGACAGGTGCTCGAAGAGGATCATGGGCGAGGCGCCCCGGGGCAGCGAGTCGAACAGGGTCCGGGCGGCCGGATCGATCGTGAGCTTGTTGTTCTTGTTGGTGCTCGGGATCATCCGGTTCCCGATCTGCTGGGCCTCACGCAGCGAGGTGCCGGCCGGCATCTCGACGTAGGCGGTGCCCATCTCGTGCCCGGTGTGGGAGCCGTTGTTGTTGTTCGAGACGACCGTCACCTTGTACACGTTGTTGCCCATGTACTCGACCTCGGTCCAGTTCTTGTCCCGGGTGTGGGTGTAGCCGAGGTCGATCGTCACGTCGGTGGAGATCGGGTTCTCGGGCGACCCGATGGTGCCGAACGAGATCGGCGAGTGCAGGAGGTGGTTGATGGTGTTCTCCCGCACCCCCTTGCGGACCAGGCTCCAGTCGGTGCAGGTCAGGATGTTGATGGCCCGCTGGGCGTCGGGAGCGAGGTTCTTGTAGTCGTTCGAGCCCGTGTACTCCTGG
The DNA here is from genome assembly GCA_965263455.1 of Acidimicrobiales bacterium. Taxonomy (GTDB): domain Bacteria; phylum Actinomycetota; class Acidimicrobiia; order Acidimicrobiales; family SZUA-35; genus CADEDH01. Next base: position 716,974 of record CBDHHN010000004.1, on the reverse strand, counting down.
GCCAGGCGACGGTAGAGCTGCTCACCCTGGAGGTTCGGCTTCTTCTGCAGAACCTCCTTGTTGTCCTGGATCGCCACCGGCAGCATCGCCGTGACCGGCGAGTAGGCCAGGTAGTTGTTGGGGCCGGTCTGGATGAAGCCACCGGTGGCGGCCTGACCCGGGATCAGCACCTGCTGGCCGAGCAGCACGACCGAGTGCTCGACGTGGCCGTGCACGTCGTAGCCCTTCTCGTCGGCCTTGCTCTTGATCTGCCCGACGGCCGGACCGTTGGACGACGGCGACGAAGCCGGCGGGGGAGAGGGGGCGGGAGCCGGGGCCGGGTTGGCGGCCGGGGCGGGAGCGGGGGCCGGAGCGGCCGGAGCGGGGGTGGCGTCATCGGCCGGAGCAGCCGCAGGTGCTGCCGGGTCCGACGGCGCCGCCGTGGCGTCGTCGGTGGTGGCCGCGTCGGGCTTCGGCAGCACGTAGGCATCATCGGCGGCACCGCTGGGCGCCGGAAGCGCCACCGAATCCGAGCCCGGCACCGGCGAGGCGACATCGGCGGCCGACTGTCCGAGCGGACGCGACGCCTGGGCCACGATCTGGGCATCGGCGGCCGATGCGTCGAGCAGATCGCCCGGGGGACTCGACGAGGTGAGCCAGCTGAACGCTGCTACCAGGAGCGCCAACGTCGAGACACCGACGAGGAGCTGAGGGGGACTAACTATCCGTTTCACGCAGACCGTCCTGTTGCGATACCGAGGATTTCCGTTCCTCGGAGGCCGGCTGCCCCACGGGGAGACTAGCGACGTTGGGCGCTTGTGCCCAGACATTCAGCGATATTTTTGCCCGTAGCGGGGTTCGATCGCCTGTGGATGGCCCGTCGATCGCCCGTTTCGGTCGCGTGACGGTCCGATGGGTCGGTCGCCGTCAGACCCGGTCGAAGAGGCGGGCCCAGTCCTCGATGGCGTGCTCGTGGCCGTGGACCAGTTGCACCGTGACCTGGGTGTAGCCCTGGGCCTCGACCTCGCGCAGGCGCTCGATCAGTTCGTCCTCGGTACCGCTCATGGTCGTGGAACGGACCAGATCGGGGGTGATGTGGGTCTCCTCCGGTCGCAGGTACATGAGGTGGCCCTTGTGGTTGGTCAGGTAGCGGGCGTCGGCCGGCTCGTATCGGCCGTACTGCTCGAGGTAGCGCGCCGTCGCCTCACCCAGTGCCCCCGGAGGCCGGTTGGCGGGATCGGTCTCGGCCCGGTTGTGGAAGAAGACGGCGGTGAGGGGGGCGGCCTGGCTCATGAGCAGCCCCTCGTCGACGCCGGGGTCCCCCGTCAGGACGGCGCCGAGGAAGAACAGGTTGGCCTCCAATCCCTCGGTCCGCCCCTCCGCCCGCCAGGCGGCCTGCGCCTCGTCGATGGCGGGTCCCGTCCGGGTCGCACCGAAGTTGACCCATCCGGCGCCCAGTTCGGCCGACAACCGCTTCGCCCTCGGTCCGAAGGCCGAGAACCAGAGCGGGACGTCGTCGGTCACGTTGACGAGGCCGAGGTCGGGATCGAGGAAGGCCACCTTCCGCAGCCGCTCCCCGTCGGACCACTCGGCCGTCTCGCCCCGCAGCATGGTGCGAACCGTGTCCACATACCGGGCCGTCTCGGCCAGCGTCAGGGCCCGCTGGCCCATGGTGCGGCGCGCGGTGAAGCCGGTGCCGACCCCGAAGTCGATCCGGCCCGGGGCGATCCGATTCAGTGAGGCCAGGGCGTTGGCCGCCACCGGGGCGATCCGGTTCGACGGCACCAGCACGCCCGTGCCCAGCCGGATGCGGTCAGTCTCGTGGGCGGCCAGGGCCATGCACACGAACACGTCGGGGTTGAGGAGTTGGGTGTCGTAGAACCAGGCGGCATGGAACCCCAGCTCCTCGGCTCGTTTGGCCCACCGCCACGAGTCGATCTCCGACGCGAACGCCACCGAATACTGCATGTCCCTCACCTCACGTCGTGCCCGTCGGCCGTCGGCTCCCCGCCGGGCGCTGCGGCCGGGCTGCGCGGCCGGGCTGCGGGCCCTGGCACCATAGCCCTCGGGTCCCCGTCCACCCGAATGGTCGCCGGTCGCCCGCTGTCGATCCGCTGGGCGGTCGCCGTCCCCCGGCCGAGCCGCTGTGCTTGCATGGAGTCATGGCCCCGCCACCGTCCCGACCCACCACCGAGGTAGGGGTCGTGATCCTCGATTCGATGGACCAGATGTTCGGCCGCCTGGTCGATCGCCTCGACGGGCTCACCGACGACGAGTACCTGTGGGAACCGGCGGCCGGCGCCTGGTCGGTCCGCCCCGTCGGGGATCGGGGCGCGGTCGACGGAGCCGGAGTCCGCGACATCGACCCGGCACCGGTGACGACCATCGCCTGGCGGTTGTGGCACATCGCCCTCGACTGCCTCGACGACTATGCCCGCCGCTTCCGGGGCGACCAGAGCGCCGCCCCGTCCCGGTGGACCCTGGAGGCCGCAGAGGCGGTCGAGATGCTGCAGGACTCGTGGCAGGCCTACCGGGCCGAGGTGGCCGGCCGAGACTGGTGGGATCCGCTGGGTCCCGATTGGGGGCCATGGGCCGATCACTCGGTGGCCGACATGGCCCTGCACGCCGGAAACGAACTGGTCCACCACGGGGCCGAGATCGCCCTGTTGCGTGACCTGTACCGGGCGGGGTCGGGTTCGGACTGAGGGTCGCCCTCTCAGGACCTCAGCAGCCAGCGAACCCGGGGCCACGACGTGGCGTAGTGGAGCATGACCAGGGCAGCCAGCACGAGCCCGATCGGGGTCCGGTCGGCCAGGATGAAGGCCGCCGCCCCGGCAACCAGGACGGCGACCTCGAGGGCGAGACGGACCCGGCCCGGCACCTCCACCGGGGCCCGGCCCGAGCGGCTCGGATCGTGGCGCACGTTGAACACGCCCCAGGCGATGGCGGCGAGCAGAGGAACCAGGGCGGCGGCGAGCGGCCGGGCCGCCCCCGACGCCAGGGTCCAGGCCCCGACGCCGAGCCCGGCCAGCGCCCCCAGTTCGAGGCCGAAGCGTAGGGCCAGGTTCCACCCGGCGACCGTCGGCGGTCCGCGTCGGTCGGCCCCCGTCATCCCGCCACCCCTCAGGCGTCCGCCGCCTCGGGCCCCGGTCCCGCAGCCTCGAGGCCCGGCTTCACCTCATAGATCGAGGCCCGGAGCAGTCCGTCCGACGTCGCCACCAGGGTCTCCCTGCGCCGGTAGCCGGGCCCCTCGAACTCGTCGAGGCGAGCCCAGTGGTGGGCCAGCTCGGTCGACTCCAGGACCTCGACCTCGACCTCGACCTCGACCGTGGGGCCGTCGGCGCCGAGCACGATGCCGGGATAGCCCAGCTCGGACCCCCATCCGTCGTTACGAAGCACGCCCCGGACCGTCCCCCGATACCAGCGGCCGGTGATGTCGGCCACGACGTGATGGTTGGGGGCGCCGGGGCCCAGCGTGCCGTAGACGGCGAGTCGGGTGTCGGGATCGTCCACGAACGGTGAGGCTAGGGCACGGCGATCGACGGGACCATGGCCCCTGGGCGCGACGGGTCGGTGTCACCGATGCTCGATCCATGACCGACAACGGCGAGGTGATCGACCGGGCCGCCGTGGCCGAGACCCACATCTCGACCGTGTTCTTTGCCGGAGACCGGGCCTACAAGCTGCTCAAGCCGGTGCGCACCACGTTCCTCGACCAGAGCACCACCGCTCGGCGCCTGGAGGCGGTCGACAACGAGCTGATCCTCAACCGTCGCCTGGCCCCCGACGTGTACCTGGGGACCGCCGACGTGGTCGAGGAGGGCCGCGTGGTCGACCGCCTCCTGGTCATGCGGCGTCTGCCCGACAACCTTCGGCTGGCCCGGGTTGCGGCCGAGGGGCGTACCCAGGAGCTGGAGCGGGCCCTGCGGCTGGTGGCCCGGCGGATCGCCGCCTTCCACAGTGCCCAGGAGCCGGCCCCAGACGCCGAGGCCATCGCCGGCCCCGACGCCGTGGCCGCCAACTGGGCCGACAACTTCGCCGTGCTCGACCCGGGTCGAGGTTCGCCGATCGAGACCGAGGCCCACGAGAGCGTCCGCCACCTGGCCGAACGGTTCGTGGCCCACCGCCGAGCCCTGTTCGAACGTCGTATCACCGACGGCTTCGTCCGCGACGGCCACGGCGACCTCACGGCCCAGGACATCTTCTGTCTCGACGACGGCCCTCGCATCCTCGACTGCCTCGCCTTCGACCGCCGTCTCCGGGTGGCCGACGTGCTGGCCGACGTGGCGTTCCTGGCCATGGACCTCGAGCGGCTGGCCGGAACCCGGCCCGCCGCCGCATTCCTCGGCTGGTACGCCCAGTTCTCCAACGAGCACCATCCACCCGCACTGCTGCACCACTACCTGGCCTACCGGGCCCACGTCCGGGCCAAGGTGGCGGCAATCCGCCACGGCCAGGGCGATCCGGAGTCGGCGGCGCTGGCCCGCCGTTACCACGATCTCTGTCACCGGCACCTCACCCGCGGCGTGGTGCGCCTGATCCTGGTGGGAGGCACCCCGGGGACCGGCAAGACGACGCTTTCGGCCGCCCTGGCCGAGGCCCTGTCGGCCGCCACCGTCGGTACCGATGAGCTGCGGAAGGATCTGGCCGGTCGGGGCCACCTGGAGCACGCGACCGATCCCCCCGACCAGGGGTTGTACCGGCCCGAGATGAGTCGCCGTACCTACGACGAACTGCTGCGACGGGCCGGGCTGCTCCTGGCCCGGGGTGAGTCGGTGATCCTGGACGCCTCCTGGGCCCGGGAGGCCGACCGGGCCCGGGCCCGGCGCCTGGCCCACGACCAGGGCGCCACCGTCGACGAGTTCCGGTGTGTCCTCGATGCCGATGCGTCCAAGGCCCGGATCGCGGCCCGGCTGGAGGCCGGGACCGACGCCTCGGACGCCCGCCCCGACCTGGTCGACGAGCTCCGGCGCCGCTTCGAGCCCTGGCCCGCCGCGGTCGAGGTCGACACGGCGCGCCCCATGGGCGATGTCGTGGCCGGGGCCCTCGCCGCCACCCGACCCGAGGTCCACGTGGTGAAGTCGGCCCCGGTTGCCGTCGTGGGTCAAAGTATGGACCGCTGAAGCGACCGGGTGCCGTTGCCCCAGGTCAGTACTGATTCGATTCCCGATATCGGCAATTCATCCCAACATCGGATTCTCTGTAAAGCACTAGTGTCCCGCTCATGGGGGCAGTACAAGCGGGTGGCGGCTGGCTTGTTTCGCAATGGCGAAATGAGCTCAGGACCGCCGCCAAAGGAATCATCGATTTGACGTCCTACGTCGGAGGCCTGACCCAGGCACGCAAGTGCCTGTCAGCCCAGGGTGGGGCCATCATTCTCACCTACCACAGCGTGGTCGACGACCGTGACCGACCGTGGATCGATCCCGCCTACGCCGTGGACGTTGGCGACTTTCGGCGACAGGTCGATTTTCTCGTGCGCCATCGGAACGTCATCGGTCTTTCCCAGTTGGAGCACGAGCTCGTGCAAGGGCGAACGCCGCCACCCGGGACCGTGGTCATCACCTTTGACGACGGCTACCTCAACAACGTTGATGTTGCCGCCCCGATCCTGGCCGACGTCGGCCTTCCAGCCACCTTCTACCTGGCCACGGGCTACGTGAATGACGGTGAGAACCAATGGGTCGACACCCTGTATTCGGCCTTTCGCCATCGAAGCTCGGATGAGCTTCTACTCGATGGTGAATGGTTCGACATCGGCCGTCGAATGGACCGAGGGCGGGCGCATTCTCTCCTTTGTCGCCGACTCATTGCCGCCGACCGCGTCGAGCGGTCGTCGGTGCTCAAGGGCGTGCTGGACCAGCTCCTGCCCACCGCCACCGCACCTCGGCTCACCATGGACTGGGACGACGTACGCCGGCTGCAGGCCATGAGCGACCGGTTCGAGATTGGAGCCCACACCCGAGACCACCTCGACCTGTCGCAGTTGCCCCTGGATCAGGCCCGGCACGAGATCGCCTGCAGCCTCGACGACCTCGACATCGTCCTGGGGCTCCGCGCCCGCCACTTCTCGTACCCCTTCGGCCGGATCGACGACTCCGGCGGTCGGATCGTGCGCGAGCTCGGGTTGGCGACGGCGGTGTTGACCGAACCGTGCGGGGTTATCGGAGCGGGGTCCGACCCGTTCACCCTGGCCCGGCTCGCCGTCGGCCCCATGAACGCCCTGTTCCGGGCCCGGACCACATCGTTCTCGCCGCTGACCCGGCGGGCAGCTGGAAGGAAGCGATGACGTCGATCAATGCCGTCCGACCCCGGGACCTCGACCCGGCCCAGCTCGAGCGGTGGCGGCAGCTGGCCGCCACCGGCGACGAACTGGTCAGCCCCTACTTCCATCCCGAGTACACCCTGGCGGTGGCCGAGGTGGTCGACGACGTGTGGGTGGCCGTCGTGGGTCACGGGGCGGGCGATGGGTGCCAACCGGGCGACGGCGAGGCCTACCTACCGTTCCAGCGGGGTCGCCTGGGCATGGCCGGCCCGGTCGGGGGCGGCTTCAACGACTACCAGGGCGTCATCGCCCCGCCCGGCTTCGCCTTCGACCCGGAGGAGGTGGTGGCCCAACTGGGGCTGCGGTTGCTGGACTTCGACCACCAGCTGGCCAGCCAGGCGCCGTTCCGGCCGTGGACCCGCCGCCGCTCGGAGTCGCCCTACCTCGACCTGTCCGAAGGCTTCGACGCCTACGCCCAGGCCCGCAAGGAGGCTGGGAGCAGTCGAATCGGCCAGTACCGGCGCAAGGCCCGCAAGCTGGGACGCGAGGTGGGTGAACTGCGCCTGGAGTACCACGAGACCGACGAACGGGTACTGGACCAGGTCATCGATTGGAAACGGGCCCAGTGCCGCCGCACCGGAGGTACCGACTTCTTCGCCTGGGACTGGACCCGGGGCATCGTCCACCGCCTCCACCAGACCAAGACCGACGGGTTCGCCGGGATCCTCACCGCCCTCTACGCCGGGGACGATCTGGTGGCCGCCCATTTCGGCATGCGGACCGACCGCACCCTCCACTGGTGGTTCCCCACCTACGACCGCAGCCTCGGCCGCTACTCGCCGGGCGGGATCATGCTGCTGCTCCTGGCCGAACGGGCGGCGGCCGAAGGCATCACGATGCTCGACCTGGGTCGGGGGGAGGGTGGCTACAAGGCCAGTTTCGCCTCGGCCGCGGTACCCCTGCTGGAAGGGTCGGTGGCACCACCGTCGTGGGTCTCGGTCGGGCGGGACGCCCTCCGTGCTACCGAGTCGTTCGCCCGCCACGCCCCCGTGCTGGAACCGGCCCGCTCCGCCGCCCGCCGCCTGCGGGATCGGGTCCGGCCCCGGCCCACCGACTGATCCGGAGCGGGATCGCCCGGCCCTCAGTCGGTGGTGAGCGTGTCGGGCCAGTCGGGATCGGGGATGGGCTCGTCGGGCAGGGGCTTGACCCGGGGCCGACGCCGGCGGCGGCGGCTCGGGATCAGGTCGCGCATCTCTTCCAGCCGCCCGAAGCAGAGCAGACGGTCGTCGGCCTCCAACACCCGAGAACCCCGAGGGTTGGGGATGACGGTGGACCCCCGGTTCAGGGTGAGGATGGAGAAGTCGCGGTCGCGGAGGCCCGATTGGGCGATGGTCTGACCGATGTAGGGGGCGCCCGGTTGGATGTGGAGTTCCGCCACCCCGTAGCCGGTGCTGACCGTCAACCGCTGGTTGACGTCGAGGCCGGGGAACCCGACCTGGTTGGCGATGTAGTCGATGACGGCGCCGGCAACGTCGAGTTCGGTCGCCGTCTCGATGGCCTCCAGGCCGGGCGACGAGTTGACCTCCATCACCAGGGGCCCGTCGTTGGACTCCAACATGTCGACCCCGGCAACCCGGAGGCCCATGATCTGGGCCGACTGGACGGCCGTCCGCTCGGAGTCGGCGTCGAGCTTCACCGGTTCGACCGTGGCCCCCCGGTGGACGTTCGATCGGAACTCGTCGCCCACGGCCTGTCGCCGCATGGCCGCCACCACTCGGTCACCCACCACCAGGGCCCGGACGTCGCGGCCCTTGCTCTCGGCCACGAAGTGCTGGATGAGCACGTTGCGCTCGGTGCTCTGCAGGGTTTCGATCACGGCCGTGGCCACGTTCACGTCGGGGGCCAGGATCACGCCGATGCCCTGGGTCCCCTCCAGCAGCTTGATCACCACCGGGGCGCCCCCGATCCGCTCGATGGCCGGGATCACGTCGGCCCGATCCCGGACGAAGGTGGTTGCCGGAATGCCGATGCCGTGGCGGGACAGGATCTGGGTGGCCCGCAGCTTGTCCCGGGCGTTGCTGATCCCGTTGGCCGTGTTGGGGGTGTAGACGTCCATCAGCTCGAACTGCCGGACCACAGCCGTCCCGAAGTAGGTGATCGAGGCCCCGATGCGGGGGAGGACGGCGTCGTAGTCGGACAGGGGGCGGCCGCGGAACTGGAGATCGGGTTCATCCTGTGACAGGTCGATGGCGAACCGCAGCGTGTTCAGCACCCGCACCTTGTGGCCTCGGTCGAGCGCGGCGGCGCGCAGCCGCTGGGTGCTGTAGGAGCGCGGGGCCCGGGACAGGATGGCAAGTTTCACGACCGTCCTCCGCTCGACGTCAGGCCACCGATGGAGCGTAGGGCCTGGACCGCCCGTTCCAGCGTCGGCGAGAGGTCAGGGAAGGAGCCGCTTCGATCCCAGGAACGAGCGGCTTGGATCGACCACGAACCGGCGGCGGATGGCGGCTCGACCGAGCAGCATCCGGAAGCCCATCTCGTCCCGGTTGGTGAGCGTGACCTCGGCCCGCCACACGGCCTCGCCCAGGGCCAGCGAGGTCCGGATCACAGGCCGCTCCTCGATGTCGCCGTTGGACGAACGGACCCGGCGCCAGGCCACGATCGGGGCCGACACCGCCACTGCGCCGTCCGATCGGCGCTGCTCGGGATGGACCTCGAACCGAGCCACCTGAAGTCCGTCGTTGTCGTCGACCTGCAGCTGGAAGGCGTGCAGGGCCGACGTACGAGCCCCGGTGTCGACCTTGACCTTGAGCGCCGGTACGCCCAGTTCGGGGAGGGTGACCCATTCCCGCCAGCCGATGACCGGTGGGGGAGGGGTTCTCCGACGCTTGGTTGTGCCCGTCATGGGTGACGGTCCTCCTGTGCGAACCCGGGGCCACCGGCCCGGGTACCGCCTCGGCGAGATACCGGCATCGTAGATGGCCGCACGCCCGGTGCCCAGTAGCTCGTCGGCCGGCCGGGCCGCGACCTAGGGTTGGCGTCGTGGCATCGATGAACGAACTCGCCTTCTACACCCTGGCCGGCGCACCCGAGTCGCCCCGCGATCTGATCACCGAGGTGACCCGGGCGGAGCAACTCGGGCTGGGCTCTGCCTTCGTCAGCGAACGCTTCAACATCAAGGAGGCGGCCACCATCTGCGGGGCGGCCGGGGCCGTGACCGAGACGCTCGGTATCGCCACCGCTGCCACCAACCACAACACCCGCCATCCGATGGTGACCGCGGCCCACGCCATGACCATGCACCGCCTGACCGGGGGCCGGTTCTCGCTCGGGCTGGGCCGGGGGATCGAGCGGGCGTTCAAGGCCTTCGGCCTCCCCGCCATCACCACGGCCCAGATGGAGGACTTCGTCGGCCTCATGCGGCGGGTGTGGCAGGGTGAGGTCGTGCTCGGCCACGACGGCCCGGCCGGCCGCTTCCCGGCCCTGGCCATGCGGGGTATCGAGCCGACCCACATCCCCCTGACCCTGACCGCCTTCGGCCCCAACTCGTTGGCCCTGGGCGGTCGCTGTTTCGACGCCGTGGTCCTCCACACCTTCTTCACCGACGAGACCACCGTGCGGGTCGTGCGCCAGGTGAAGGAGGCGGCGGAGCAGGCCGGCCGGGATCCTGCATCGGTCCGGGTGTGGTCCTGCTTCGCCACCATAGGGGACCACCTCCCCGAGCCGGTGCGGCTGAAGAAGACGGTGGGCCGGATGGCCACCTACCTCCAGGCCTATGGCGATCTCATGGTGCGCACCAACGACTGGGACCCGGCGGTGCTGGAACGCTTCCGGGCCGACCCCTTCGTGGCCGGCTTCAACGGCGCGCTGGATCAGGCCGCCACCACCGAGGAGCTGGCGCACGTGGCCACCCTGATCCCCGAGGAGTGGTTGGCCCCGGCCGCCACCGGCAGCCCGGCCCAGTGCGTGGAAGCCGTCCGCAACCAGTTCGATCTGGGCTGCGACGGAGTGATCCTCCACGGCGCCAGCCCCGACCAGCTCGAGCCGATCGTCACCGAGTACGCCCGGACCCGCCCCGACGGGGTGTTCGACCACCTGGCGGCCAACCCGGCGGCCTGACCGGCTGTGCCCGGGGCCGGGCCGCCGGCGGACCGGCGCCGGCGTCGGGGCGTCAGTCGCCCCGTCGGCCCACGACGGCCACCAGTCGCCTGCGGCCCAGACGGTGGTGGCCGACCTCGGGGTCGACGAAACCGTGGAGGGCCAGGAGCCGGGCGAACTCGGTCGCCTGATCGTCGGTCCAACCGTGGCCGGCGTTGCCCACCGCTCCGACCACGGTCCGACGTTCCAGGGCCACGAACACCCCGCCGGGTCGGACGATCCGCCGCAGTTCGGCCAGGCTGCCATCGAGGTCGGGCCAATGGTGGACCGAGGCGATGGACCAGCAGACCGAGGCCACCCCGTCGTCGAGGCCGGTGGTCTCGGCCCCGGCCCGGACCCACTCGACCGGACCCTCGATCCGCCGGAGGGCGGTCACCCACCGGGCCAGGCGCAGCATCGGTTCCGACGGGTCGACCCCGACCACCCGTCGGGCCCGGGTCGAGGCCAGGCGCACGGCCGAACCGGGGCCGCACCCGATGTCGACGGCGACGTCGTCCGGGCCCAGGCAGGCCAGACGGGCTGCCAGTTCGGCGTCGGCCCGGGCCCGGGGTGTGATCATGCTGACGCCGGCCAGGTAGCCGAAGGCGCCGGTGAACTGCGGATAGTCGGCGTGGTGGTTGGGGGCGAGGCTCGCCATGGCGCCGACGGTAGCCCTGCTCCGGACCGCCCGGAAGGGCCGCCGGGCCCCGAACCGCGGGGTGTCAGCCAGCGGTCAGCGGGGGGCCTCGGCCGTTCCGTTCTCGCCGTTCAGTCTTCGACCACGTTGGTGGCGAACCGCTCCAGTTCGGCCGACCAGCGGAGTCCGTCGACGAGGCCGTCGGTCCCGATGGCGGCGGCCGCGGTCGAGCCCATCTCGAGGACGTGGTGCAGGTTGTCCAGGGCCCGCAGGCCCTGGCGGCCCGTGGTCACCAGGCGGCCCCCGGGCTGCCGCCATCGGGCCACGACGGCCCGGTCGGCGGCACCGGCCAGGTCCAAGATCGGGTAGACCGATCGCAGCCGACGGACGGCGGTCGCCACCGGCTCGGAGGCCGGGAGGCCCACCCGGTCGAGATCGGACCGGACCAGTTCGACCAGCGAGTCGGTGTCGAGTGACCAGAGCCCGTCGCCGGGCCCGCAGGCGATCTCGGCGCACAGCACGGTGCGGTCGGGGGGATCGTCGCCCTGGCGGTAGTTCTTGGGTTCCGACAACCGGGCCACGGCAAGAGCCGGATCGGGAAGGTAGTGGGCGTCGAAGTCGGTGTACCGAGGCCGGTCGAGGGCCAGGTAGACGAGGACCATCCCCCGGGTCCGCAGCCGGCTCATGGCGTCGACCACCGAGTCCGGCGGCCCCGGCCGCACGAGGCGAGCCAGGACCGACACCGGGATGGTCGACACCACCACATCGCCGTCCACCACATCGCCGTCCACCACACCGCCGTCCACCACACCGCCGTCGATCTTGTCGTCGAGGGTGTCGCTGACGGGGTGGGCGTCGGCGTCGCCGTCGGGGCCGGCGGGTGGGCCGAAGGCGACGCCGGCCGATCGGTCGTCGACGGTGACCGCTCGGACCGGGCTCGACAAGCGCAGGTCGACCCCGCTCTCCACCGCGGCCTCGGCCAGCCGCTCGGCGATCTGGCCGTAGCCCCGCCGGGGGTAGAGGAACACCCGGCCCCGGGGGCGGGCGGCCTTGACCAGGCGGCCGGCGATGCCCAGGGGCGAGCGGGCGGCGATGCGTCGGCGGGCCAGCTCGGGATCGAGCATCTCGGGGTCGAGGCCGTACAGCTTGCGGGCATAGGGGCCGTAGAAGGAGGCGGTGACGGTGGGGCCGAACCGGGCGGTCACCACGTCGGCGAAGTTGGCCGGTCGCCGACGGCCGGGCACGAGGGCGGAGGCGCCGACCCGGGCTGCGTCGGCCATCAGGCGAGCCGTCAGCGGAGGGGGCAGTGCGCCGAGCAGGTTGCCCACCCGGAGCGGGAAGCCGACCCAGCGGTCGGCCAGCCGCACCCGACCGGACCGGGGCCGGACCTGGAGATCGTCACCCAGGAGTTGGCGGAGTTGGGCCATCACGGGCGCCGGGGTTGCCGGGTGCAGGCGATGCGACCCGAAGTCCACCCGCTGACCGGCCACCTCGAACGAGCCGGCCATCCCGCCGACCCGCCCGGCGGCCTCGAGCACGGTCACGTCATGCCCCGAACGGCGGGCCGCCAACGCGGCCATGAGGCCTGCCGGGCCGGCTCCGAGGACGATCACGTGGCTCATGGGTCAACCTCGGTGGGCCGCGGTGGAGAGCGCCGGATGCTGAATGTAAGGTCTACCTAATGGATGGCGCATATCATGACGAATCTGCAGGGGCAGGATACCCCGAAGGTGAAGGGCGTGACAGAGAGCGAGATGACGGGCGAGATGACAGGCCAGATGAAGCGCGGGCGGTGGTGACCGGCGGGGCGGGCTTCATCGGCTCGCATCTGGTCGAGCGCCTGCTCGACCGTCGGGTCGAGGTTCTGAACCTCGACGACCTCGACCCGTGGTACGACCCGTGCCGGAAGTGGGCCAACCTCGCTGGCGCCCTGGGGCGGCCCGGACACCGGCTGGAGGTCGTCGATCTGCTGGAGGCCGACCTGACCCGCCGGTTCGCCGGGGCCGGTGTCGTGTTCCATCTCGCCGGGCGGCCCGGGGTCCAGGACTCCTGGGGCGCCGGCTTCCACCACAGCGTCCGCCTCAACGTCGAACTCACCCAGCGGGTGTTCGAGGCCGCCCTGGCCGCCGACGTCGGCCGCGTCGTCCTGGCCTCCAGCTCCTCGGTGTACGGCAACGGCGCCTTCGATGGACGGCGCCGAGTCGAGCCGGTGAGTCCCTACGGGGTGACCAAGGCGGCGGCCGAGCAGTTGGCCGATGTCTACCGGCGGCGCGGCCTCGACGTCGTCGTCCTTCGCTTCTTCACCGTCTACGGGCCCCGGCAGCGGCCCGACATGGCCATGCACCGCCTGTTCGCCGCCGCCCTGGGGGGCGCCCCCTTCCTGCGGCGCGGCACCGGTGGGCAGCGGCGCCAGTTCACGGCGGTGGAGGACGTCGCCGCCCTCACCGCCGCCGCCGGGCTGTCGTCCCGGCCGGGCCTGTCGGGGGCGACCCTGGACGTCGGTGGTGGCGAGTCGGCCTCGCTCAACGAGGTGATCGCCCTCGTCGAGCGACTGGTCGGGCGTCCGGTCCCGGTCGGGGGCGGGTCGGCGTGCCCCGGCGATCCCGACCTGACCGTCGCCGACATCGAACCGGCCCGGCGGCTGCTGGGCTGGACCCCGGTCACCTCCCTGCATCGGGGGCTGGCTCGCCAACTGGCGTGGCATCGGACGCTTCATCGGACGCTTCATCGGACGCTTCATCGGTCGTCGCATCGGTCGTCGCATCGGTCGTCCGGGCCGGGGATGGGGCCCGGGCGGGGTCCGGGATCGGACCTGGTCTCCGGCGTTGCCGGACGGTGATGGCGGTGAGGCCCGTCACCACCCCGAGCCACACGGCGGTGAGGAGCCAGTCGACCGGTCCGGGGTTGCCGTGGTCCGGGAACGCCCAGGCCACCGCCCGGTAGGTCGGCGCCGTCGTCCGGAAGAAGTCGACGATCAGGGTGCGGCGGCCGGTCGAGGCCTCCACCACCAGCCACAGCCAGCCGACCAGGGCCAGGCCGTTGGCGGCCAGGACGGCGAGGTGGAGGCGGGGTCGCCGGTCGACCAGGACGGCGACGGCCACGGCGGCCGCCGGCAGTACCACCACCACCTGGCGTCCCGGCCACCACCAGCCGTGCATGGTGAGGGCCACCCACGTGGCCACGGCCCAGCCGGTGGCGACCAGGGCCACCAGCAGTCGGCCTCCGGTGCGGGGCCGCAGGCCGATGGAGGCCAGGGCGGGGGCCGTGGCCAGGTAGGCCAGGTTCCAGGGGGCGAGACCGAACCTGCGATCGACGAGCAGCCCGAGCAGCCGGCGGGACCGGGCGGGGTAGTTGGGATCCGCGCCCACGACGTGGAACTCACCGTCGACGAAGTGGTCCCCGGCGGCGTAGACCGTCCAGCCCCCGTAGATCCGTTGATGGACGATGAGGTAGAGCACGCCGGCCGCCGCCAGCGTCGCGGTCAGGGCGAGGGTCCGGGGCCGGTCGGTCCGGGCCCGGGGCACCAGGAGGGCCGCCGCCAGCACGGCGGCCACCGGTACGTACTTGACCGAGAGCCAGGGCAGGGCGACGACGGCCGTGACCACGATGGCGTCGGCGGCGAGGGATCGCCGGGCCGTCCGGTCGGGCGCGGACCGGTCGCCGTCGGGCGAGCCCGGGACGAGGGCGCCGACGGCCGCGATCACGCACAGCCCGGCCGGGAGCTCGGGGTAGACCTGGGTGGCGTAGGCGGTCAGGGGCGGGGTGGCGAACAGCCCGCCCACGACCGACAGGCCCGTGGTCGGGCCGACCCCGAAGCGGGTGATGGCGACCCAGACGGTGATGGCGGCGGTGGCCGCGGCCAGCGCCGCCAGGGTCACCTTGGCCGCCACCCAGCCGCCGAGGCCCATGGCCGGGGCCAGGATCAGGGGCAGCAGGGGATCGTGGGGGCTCAGGCGCTGGCCGGCCCCGTTGAGCTCGACCGTCTGCGGGTCGAGCGGGATCTCGTGGTACGGCCGGAACCGTTCGTCCTGCAGTTCGTCGGAGATGTCGAGATCCAGGTCCTCGGCCAGGCTGAGGGCGGTGGTCAGGTACTGCGGCTCGTCGGCCGTGACCCGGGCTCCGTAGGTGGCTCGGGCGTCGATGGCGGCCAGGGCCACCAGGAACGTGATCGCCGCCACCGTCAGCATCGCCCGCCGAACGGGGCCTCGGCCCGCCGGGTTCGGCGGCGCCGAGGCGTCGACGGCGAGGCTCCGAGGACGCCTCGGGCCGGGAACCCGCTTGGTCATGGCGTCGAGGGTATCGTCACGCCAGGCCTGTCATAAGGCATGCCTAACTCAGTAGAGTCCGCAACGTGAATGTGGGCAGGTTGGTTCCCCGTTGGCTCGGCCTCCTCCTGGCCGGGATTGTCACCGTGGTGGCGCTGGTGATCATCGTCGGGGCCGTCGACGTGCAACTGCTGGCCGACGCCGGTCGACGGGCGGCCGACGAGCCCGTCGGAGTCGCCGCCGCACTCGGGGCCTTCGGGCTCGCCTTCGTGCTCCGGGCCGCCGCCTGGCGGCGGGTCCTGCCCGGCCTGCCGTTCGGCCACGCCCTGGCCGGGATCCATCTGGCCCTCGGGGCCAACCACGTGTTGCCGCTGCGGTTGGGCGAGCCGCTGCGCGTCCTCAGCGTGACCCGGCGGACCGGTCTCGCCGTCGAACCGGTCACCGCCTCCACCGTGACGCTGCGAGCCGTCGACATGCTCACCGTCGTCGCCGTCGGCGGCCTGATGGCGCTGTCGCCCCTGGGGGAGTTCGCCGTCTTCACGGATCTGGTCGGGTGGGTCGGGCTCGCCTTGGCCGCCGCCCTGGGGGTGGTGGCCGCGGTCGGTCATCGCTGGCTCCGGGCCCTCGTCGACCGCTCGCGGACGGCGGTCAGGGCCCTGGGTCCGGGGGCGGTCCTGTTGTCGGCCGGGGCGTGGCTGTTGGAGTCGGTGCTGGTGTGGCAGACCGCCCGGTGGGCCGGTCTCGAGGTGGCGTGGGCCGACGCCGTGCTCGTGACCACGATCGCCGTCGCGGCCCAGGTCGTCGCCGTCGCCCCCGGCGGCTTCGGCACCTACGAGGCGGCGGCGGTGGCGGCGTGGCTGGCCCTCGGCCACGAGGTGGAGACCGCCCTGGTCGCGGCGCTGGCCGCCCATGGCCTCAAGACCGCCTACTCCCTCGTCGTCGGGGCGGTGGCGCTGTTCCGGCCCGGGCCCGGCCTGTTCGGCCGTCTGCGGCTCGTCGTCGCCGAACCGGTCGCGACCGGACGCCGTGAGCCCGCCGGTGACGGACCGATCGTGTTGTTCATGCCGGCCCACAACGAGGAGGCCTCGGTCGGCGACTGCGTGCGGAGGGTGCCCGGTGCGGTGCTGGGTCGGCGGGTCGAGGTCCTGGTCGTCGACGACGGTTCGACCGACGAGACGGCCCGATTGGCGGCCGAGGCCGGGGCCGAGGTGCTGTCGCATTCGCCCAACCGGGGTCTGGGGGCGGCGGTGCGTGTGGGGTTGGCCGCCGGGGTGGAGCGGGGGGCGGCCGCCATCGCCTTCTGCGACGCCGACGGGGAGTACCCGCCGGAGGAGTTGGCCGCTCTGGTGGCCCCGATCCTCGACGGAGAGGCCGACTACGTCGCCGGTAGCCGTTTCCTGGGCCGGATCGAGCACATGCATCCCCATCGTCGGGTGGGCAACATCGTGTTGACCTGGTTGCTGTCGATCGTGGCCCGCCGTCGCATCACCGACGGGCAGACCGGGTATCGGGCGTTCTCCCCGGCGGCGGCGTCGGCGGCCGAGATCATCCACGACTTCAACTACGCCCAGGTCGTGACCCTGGACCTCCTGGCCAAGGGGTATCGCTATCACGAGGTGCCGATCAGCTATCACTTCCGAACCCAGGGTCGGAGCTTCATCCGCCTGGGTCGATACCTGCGCAACGTCGTGCCCGCCGTCTACCGGGAACTGAACGCCGGTTGACAGGTTCCCACGATGGTTGTCGTCCGACGGTAGGCATGCTTATCATCTGCAGTGATTCGGGCCGAGCAAGGAGACGGGGAATGAAGCGATCGACTATTGGCAGCCTGATCGGCGTGCTGGCCGCCCTGGCCCTGGCGGCCAGCGCCTGTGGTGAGGACGACGGTGCCGCCGTCCGCCAGATCGGGGCCGACGGTGAGGTGATCTCCGACGCCTCCGGTTCCGGGAGCGGCTCGGGAGCCGGGAGCGGTTCCGGGAGTGGCAGTGCGTCGGCCCCGGCCGACGTCTCGGCCGAGGCCACGGGCGACGACGGCGGCTACGAGTACGCCTCCAACGTCGACGCCCACCGGCTCGTCGTGGCCGACATCTGCGGGATCGGCGACCTTCTGGACGTCGGCGACTTCGATGCCGTGGCCGCCGTGTACCGGGAGGGGGGCAACTCGGTGAACAGCGATGGCAGCATCCGCACCATCGCCGGGTTCGCATCCCGCGACGACCGCAGCCATGGTCTCGACGACTTCTACGGCACGCCGACGCCTCTCGACGAGTTCGTTTCAGCCGCCCTTGACGGCACCGGGCCCTTCGCCGGCCAGAGCGACGCCGTGCGGGGCCAGGGCGCGGAGAAGGGCATGCAGAATCAGGTCATGGTGGCCTGGGTCGTCCACGAGCTGAATGCGGCGCTGGCCAAGGCCGAGGACGGCGACTTCGATGTGGCCTCGGGGGCCGTGCACAACTGGGACGAAGGCTGGGCCTTCTACCACGGTGCCGCGCCCGGTTGCGCCCCCCATGCCACCGGTGACTCCCGGGCCGCCAACTTCGGGACCGTGGCCGCCGACGGCGAGACGGCGCTGGCCAACGAAGCCATCCTCGCCGCCATGATCGACGGCCGCGACGCCCTCCTGGCCGAGGACGTGGCCGGGGCCCAGGCGGCGGCCGACGAGGTCGTGCGCAACGTCGCCATCATCTACTCCCAGGCCTCGATTCGTTACGCCAGCCTCATCGAGGGCGATCTGGCCGATGGCGACGCCGACAAGGCCAAGGAGCACCAGGCCGAGGGTCTCGCCTTCTGGCGGGTGATCGAGGCCTACGTGACCCCGGCCGGGGCCGACGCCGAGACCATCAACGCCGTCTTCGACCTGGCCAACGAGCCCGGGGCCAACGGCTACGGGGACGAGGTGCGGGCCGCCCTCCAGCCGGCGTGGGACGCTCTCGGGATCACGGACGACGACATCGGGACGTTGCAGTAGCGGCACGGTCGGCACGGTCGGCTCCGGCCCGGCGGGTCCCCGCCGCGGGCTGCGCCCGTTCCCTCGGTCGCTTTTTCGCCCCTCGTGGTCACAAGATCGCCTCGGGGCCGTCTCACCCTCGTGACACCATCCCCACCAGCCCTTGGAGGTCACGAATCATGTCCACCTGCACCCAGGTCGTCGTCTACGAGATCGCTCCCGACCACCTCGAGGAGTTCCTCGCGGTCAAGGACCAGCTCATCACCGAGGCCCGGACCCTGCCCGGTCTGACGGCGTCGGCCACGTTCCGGTCCGACGATCAGGCCAACCTCTTCATCGATCGGATGGAGTGGGAGAGCGCCGAGGCGGCCGAAGCCGGGAACGAGGCGTTCCAGCAGCTGCCGACCACCGGAAGGTTCCTGTCGTTGATGGCCGGGCCGCCCAAGGTCGGCGGGCAGTTCACCCTCGTCGCCGGAGCCTGAACCGTGCCGACCGAGCGCCCGCTGGATCGGCTCGACCTGGAGCTGGTCCAGCGGGCCACGGCGGGCGACGCCGCCGCCGTCGACCGGATCGTGACCACCCTCAGCACGCCGTTCTACAACCTGGCTCTCCGGATGCTGCACGGTCACCACGACGCCGAGGACGCCACCCAGGAGGCCCTGCTCCGGGTCGTGACCAACCTGTCGTCGTTCCAGGGTCGCAGCCGGTTCTCGACCTGGGCCTGGACCGTCGCCACCCGTGCCGTGCTCGACCATGCCGACGGGCGAGCCCGCCGGGCCCTGCTCAGCGCCGAGGCCTTCGCCCAGGATCTGGCCGAGGGCATGGCGGCCCCGTCCCCGGAGGCGGGTTCCGACCCCGAGACGGCCGCCGTCCTGGGCCAGGTCAAACTCGGCTGCGGGCGGGCCATGCTCCAGACCCTGACCGGGGACCTCCGGGTGGCCTACACCCTGGGTGAGATCCTGGATCTGGACCCGAGCGAGGCGGCCGCCGCCCTCGGGCTGACCGACGCCACCTACCGCAAGCGCCTGAGCCGGGCCCGGGCCCGGCTCCGGCTCGTCCTGGAGCAGAACTGCGGGATCGTCGACCCCGGCAACGACTGCCGTTGCGCCCGGCGCCGGGACCGGGCGCTCCAGCTCGAGCGCCTGGAGCCGGCCGACGCCGTCGACCTCGATGTCGACGCCCTGGCCGCCACCGTCCGCCACCTCGACGGTCTGGGAGCGGTCGCCGCCTACTTCCGGGCCGACCCCGAGGCCAACGCCTCGGAGCGGCTCCTGCCCCACGTCCGGGCCGTGCTCGGGGTGGGGTAGGGCCGGCCGGGGTGCCGCGGTCGCCGCCCCGGCCGGTTCACCCCCGACGGAACGGGTTGGGCACGAAACGTGGGGTGCGGGCGGCGTAGTCGGCGTAGTCGGGGTAGGCCTCGGCCAGCCGGGCCTCCTCCCACCTCGCCTTGACCGTGAAGAAGGCGATCGTGAGCACCCCGAGGGCGACCATGAGCCACCGGCCCGATCCCGCCACCAGGCCCAGCACCACGGCCAGCACCCCGCTGTAGATGGGATGACGGACAAAGCGGTAGAGGCCACCGGTCACCAGTTGGCCCCGCTCGGTCGGCACCGGCGTCGGAGTCAGGGCCGCTCCCAGGCCGAGGGCCGAGACCCCGACCAGCGCCACACCGGCGACCACCAGTGCCGTCGAGGCGACCCGGAGCCAGCCGGGCCTCGCCCAGTCGGACCCTCCGGGAACCACGATCAGGGCGATCAACAACACGAACTGGATCACCACGAAGACCCAGCCGATCACGTCTCGACGGTTCATGGTCGTCCCTCCTCGGCATCGTTCGGACGGTCGTCGGGTTCGGGTCGGATCCGGTCCCGGCCGGCGCCGGTGGCACCGCCCCGGCCGGTATCGCTGGAGCTGCCCCGGGCCGCCTCGACGGCGGCCACCAGGTCATCGATCGAGGGCCGGTCGTCCGGGCCCCGGCCCCAGAAGCCCCAGGCCAGGGTCCCGTCCGGCCCGATCACGAAGTCGCCGCCGAGCTGCAGGGTGTCCTCGGTCGGGGTCCGCAGCCGCCCCAGGGCCCGGCCCCGGCTCCGGGCGATGAGTTGCAGGTAGCGTCGGGCGGCCCGGAGACCCCAGACGCGCCCGGGCGACCCGCGGCCCAGCCCGTAGGCTCGATACGCCTCGCGCTCAGGATCGACGAGGACGGTGAAGGGCAGGCGGTGTCGGTCGAGGTAGGTGCGGATCTGATCGGCGGTGGTGAAGGTCACCAGTGCCACCTCGGTGTCGGGCCCGAAGGCGTCGAGCCGGTCGCGCACGGCGACGGCGTGGTCGGCGCAAGGCAGTCAATGGATGTGCCGATGAAAGATCAGCACCACCACACGACCGGCGTGGTCGGCCGACGACCACGGTCTCCCCGAGGCGTCGGTCAGCTCGACGTGCGGGGCCCGGGCCCCGACCGCCGGGTGTAACGTACAACCGTACATTTCCAGCACTCTAGGCCCGATTCCGAGTGGGTGTCCTCCTCGGCCCCGGGCTGCGTTACGATCCAGCGACGGCGCCATGACCATCTCTCCTCTCGACCGAACCAGCCCGATGCCGTTGTGGGCCCAGCTGGAGATCGAGCTTCGGCGGCGTCTGGAGTCGGGTGAGTTCGCCGACGGGGTCTTCCCCACCGACCTCGAACTGACCGCGGCCTACGAGGTGAGTCGGCACACGGTCCGGGAGGCCGTCCGCCACCTGAACCGCACCGGGCTCCTGAAACGGGAGCGGGGTCGGGGGACCGTGATCAACCGGGCCGAGTTCGAGCAGTCCCTGGGCACGCTGTACTCGCTGTTCCGGTCGGTCGAGTCGACCGGGGTCGAACAGACCAGCGAGGTGCTGGAACTCGATCTGGTCACCGACGCCGCCGCCGCCGAGGAGTTGGGTCTCGACGTCGACGCCGAGTTGGTGCTGGTGGCCCGGCGACGGCTGGCCGGCGGGCTCCCGCTGGCCATCGACCGGGCCTGGCTGCCGGCCGAGTTCGCCCGTCCCCTGCTGGCGGTCGACTGGTCCCACACCGCCCTGTACGCCGAACTCGCCGCCTGCGGGGCCCCGGTGCCGAACGAGGGATGGGAACGCCTCACCCCGGTCGTCCCCGAGGCCGACGACCGTGATGGCCTGGGGCTGGCCGACGGCGAGGCCGCCTTCTTCCTGGAGCGCCTCGGCCGTCGTGACGACCGGCCGGTGGAGTGGCGCACCACCATCCTGCGCGGTGACCGCTTCCGGTTCGTCAGCGACTGGTCGACCGGGGCCCGGGCCAGCCTCCGTCCCACCACGGAGTGACCGACCGCTCGTCGTCGGCGTCCTTGACCGGTCGAGGGAAAAGACCGTACATTCGACACAAGTCGGCGGGCGGTCCCGCCCGATCGGCTCCGCATTCCCGGGGGGTTCCGTCATGATCTTCGAGCAGCACTATCTGGAGTGCCTGTCCCAGGCGTCGTATCTGATCGGCGACGAGACCACCGGCCGGGCCGTGGTTGTCGATCCCCGCCGCGACGTCTCGCCCTATCTCGAGTCGGCGGCCGCCCACGGACTGACCATCGAGCTGGTGATCGAGACCCACTTCCACGCCGACTTCCTGTCGGGTCACCTCGAACTGGCCGCCGCCACCGGAGCCGAGATCGCCTACGGCGCGGCGGCCGAGACCGAGTTCGAGTCCCGCAAGCTGGCCCACGGCGAGCGCATCGACCTGGGTCGGGTGTGGTTGGAGATCCGCCACACCCCGGGCCACACCCCCGAGTCGATCAGCGTGGTCGTCTACGAGCACCCCGACGCCGAGGTGCCCTACGGGGTCCTCACCGGCGACACCCTGTTCGTGGGCGACGTCGGCCGACCCGACCTGCTCTCCTCGGTCGGGATGACGGCCGACGACCTGGCCGCCGATCTCCATCGGTCGCTCCATTCGCAGTTGCTGACCCTGCCCGACGCCACCCGGGTCTACCCGGCCCACGGCGCCGGCTCGGCCTGCGGCAAGAACCTGTCGAGCGACACCTGGTCGACCATCGGCGACCAGCGGGAGACCAACTACGCCCTGGCCCCCATGAGCCGCGACGAGTTCGTGGCCGCCGTGACCGAGGGCCAGACCGCACCGCCGGCCTACTTCGCCTTCGACGCAGGCCTCAACCGCGAGGTTCGGCCCCTGCTCGACGAGGCCGCGGCCCCGCCCGCCCTCACCCTGGACGAGGTGGTGGCCCACCAGCGTCGCGGGGCCGTCGTGCTCGACACCCGGGATCCGGTCGACTTCGCCCAGGGTCACCTCATCGGGTCGGTCAACATCGGCATGTCGGGCCGCTACGCCGAGCAGGCCGGTGGTGTCCTCCAGCCCGGCGCCCCCATCGTGCTGGTGGCCGAACCAGGCTCGGAACGGGAGGCCAAGAACCGGCTGGCCCGCATCGGGTACGACACCGTCGTCGGCCACCTGGACTCCCCGCTCGAGACCCTGGCCGCCAACCCCGGCGACGTCGCCCGCAGCAGCCGCCTCGACGTGGCCGCCCTGGTGGACCGCCTGGCCCAGGTCGACGACCTGCAACTGGTCGACGTCCGCCAGCCGGGGGAGACCGCCGGTGGCGTCATCGAGGGCGCGGTGCTGGTGCCCCTGACCGAACTCAACCGTCGCCTCGCCACCCTTGACGCCTCCAAGCCCACGGTGATCTACTGCGCCGGCGGCTTCCGCTCGTCGATCGCCGCCAGCCGCCTGGCCCAGGCCGGCTTCGGCGACGTGTCCGATCTGCTGGGCGGTTTCGGGGCCTGGGAAGGGGCCGGCCGACCGGTGGCCGTCACCGCCTGAGCGCCGCCGGGCGCCGCTGCGGCGCCACATCACCAACCGAATCGGGCGAAGAAGGGAAGACCATGACCAGGGAGAGTGAACGGGCATGACGCGGCTCGGGTTCCTGCTCGACAGCGACAGCTGCATCGGGTGCCACGCCTGCACGGTGGCCTGCAAGAGCGAGCACGACGTGCCCCTCGGGGTCAACCGGACGTGGGTCAAATACATCGAGACCGGCTCGTTCCCCGATGTGGCGCGGAAGTTCAGCGTCATGCGCTGCAACCAGTGCGACGACGCCCCGTGCATGACCATCTGCCCCACCACCGCCCTCTACCGGGCCGACAACGGCGTGGTCGACTTCAACGACAACCGGTGCATCGGGTGCAAGTCGTGCATGAACGCCTGTCCCTACGACGCCCTGTACATCAATCCCGAGACCAACACGGCCCACAAGTGCAACATGTGCAACCACCGCATCGAGGTGGGCCTGGAACCGTCGTGTCAGATCGTGTGCCCCACCGAGGCCATCAAGATCGGTGACCTCGACGACCCCAACTCGGAGATCTCCCGCGTGATCGCCCGCGACGACGTTGCCGTCCGGGCCCCGGAACAGAACACCAAACCCAAGGTCTACTACCGGGGGGCCGATCAGGCCTCCCTCGATCCCACCCGGACCGCCATCGCCAACGACGGCATGATCTGGGCCGACACCCTGCGGTCCGACACCGGCACCCGACACCCGACGCTGCCGGTAACCCCGGGCACCGCTCCGGCGGCCGAACTGGGTGTGGTGGCCCGCACCGCCTACACCACCTCCCACGCCATGACCTGGGGGGCCAAGGTCGCCGGCTACCTCGTGACCAAGGCCATCGCCGCCGGCGTCATGGCCCTGGCCGCCCTGCTCGTCGTCCTGGGTCACGCCGACGCCCAGGCCGCCGTGGGCGTCACCCCGGCCGTGGTCGCCGGGCTGGGCCTGGCCGCCACCGGGGTCCTGCTGGTGTGGGACCTCAAGCAGCCCGCCCGGTTCCACTACCTGCTGTTGATGGGCAACCGTTCGTCGTGGCTGGTGAAGGGGGCGTATGTGCTGATGGCCTTCGCCGCCGTGGCCGGGCTGTGGTTCATCGGCGGCGTGGCCGGCTCCGAGGGCCTGCTCCGATGGTTGGTGGTTCCCGCCGTGCTCGGCGCCGCCGCCACCGCCGGTTACACCGCCTTCCTGTTCGGCCAGTGCGAGGGCCGGGACCTGTGGCAGAGCCCGCTGCTGCTGCCCGTCCTGTTGGCCCAGGCCGTCACCGCCGGTGGCGCCACCTACGGGCTCCTCGGTCTGGCCTTCGATCTGCCCGAGACCGACGCCGTGACCTGGACCCTGCTCGGCGGGGTGCTGGCCACGGCCGCCCTGGTCGCCATCGAACTCACGTCCCACGCCAGCCGCACCGTGGAGTTGGCGGTCCGGGCCATGACCCGGGGCGCCTACGCCCGCACCTTCTGGATCGGCGGCGTGGTCGTCGGGTTGGTGGTGCCGGGCCTGGTGGCCGGGGCCCTGCTGATCGCCGATGCCGACAGCCCGCTGCTGCTGGCCGCCGCCGGCCTGTCGGCCCTGGTCGGCATGTACTACTACGAGCTGTCGTTCGTGCGGGCCGGCCAGTCCGTGCCGCTGTCCTAGGTCGAGGAGCGCACCATGACCGAACTCTCCAAGTACCCGCCGTTCGAGCGCTGGCACGACTGGACCGAACTCGACGCCAAGGCCTGGCCCGACCGGGTCGAGCGCAAGTACACCATCGTGCCCACAACCTGCTTCAACTGCGAGGCCGGGTGCGGCCTGGTCGCCTACTTCGACCAGGAGACGGGCGACATCGCCAAGATCGAGGGCAACCCCGAGCACCCCGGCAGCCGGGGCCGCAACTGCGCCAAGGGCCCGGCCACCCTCAACCAGGTCTACGACCCCGAGCGTGTGCTCTACCCGATGAAGCGGGTGGGGGAGCGGGGCTCCGGCCGGTGGGAGCGAATCTCCTGGGACCAGGCCCTCGACGAGGTCGGCGCCCGCATCCGGACGGCCTTCACCGAAGACCGCCGCAACGAGGTCATGTACCACGTCGGTCGTCCCGGCGAGGACGGCTACACCGACCGGGTCCTCAAGGCCTGGGGTGTCGACGGCCACAACAGCCACACCAACATCTGCTCGTCCAACGCCCGCATCGGGTACCAGAGCTGGATGGGTCACGATCGCCCGTCGTCCGACTTCGCCAACGCCAAGGTCATCTTCCTGATCTCGGCCCACCTGGAGTCGGGTCACTACTTCAACCCCCACGCCCAGCGGATCATCGAGGCCCAGGCCAACGGGGCCAAGATCATCGCCTGCGATCCCCGGCTGTCCAACACCGGGGCCAAGGCCGACTACTGGCTGCCGACCTGGCCCGGGACCGAGCCGTTCCTGCTGTTGGCCATCGCCCGGCTCCTGATCGAATCGGAGACCTGGCACGCCGAGTTCATGCGGCGCTGGAGCAACTGGGAGACCTACCTCCGGGAGAAGCACCCCGCTCGACCGGTCGAGTTCGATCAACTCCGCGAAGCCCTGCTGGAGGAGTACGCCGAGTACACCCCCGAGGCGGCCGAGCAGAAGACCGGGGTCGACGCCGCCACCATCCGCGAGATCGCCGAGCTCATCGGGGCCAACCCGACCAAGTTCGCCTCCCACAACTGGCGGGCGGCGGGGGCCGGCAACCTCGGGGGTTGGCAGGTGGCCCGCTGCCTGTTCTTCCTCAACGTGCTGACCGGGTCGGTGGCCACCGTCGGCGGCACCTCGGGCAACGGGACCAACAAGTTCAAGCCGGCAGCCCCCATCGGTGCCCCCAAGATCACGTCGTGGAACGAGCTGGAGTGGCCCAAGGAGTTCCCGCTGGCCTACCACGAGATGTCGATCCTGCTGCCCCACTTCCTCAACGAGGGCCGGGGCAGCCTGGAGGTCTATTTCTCCCGGGTCTACAACCCGATCTGGACCAACCCCGACGGGTTCACCTGGATGGAGGCGCTCACCGACGAGTCGAAGGTCCGGTGCCACGTGGCCCTGACCCCGACGTGGTCGGAGACGGCATGGTTCGCCGACTACGTCCTTCCCATGGGCGTCTCGACCGAGCGTCACGACATCCACTCCTACGAGACCCACGCCGGACGGTGGATCGGGTTCCGCCAGTCGGTGTTCCGTCGCCACGCCGAGCTGAAGGACCGGGCCGAGGGCGGCACCGGCGATCTCGGCCCCGACGCCCGCAGCTACGACTACAACCCGGGTGAGGTGTGGGAGGAGAACGAGTTCTGGATCGACCTGTCGTGGCGGATCGATCCCGACGGCTCCCTCGGCGTTCGCCAGTGGTTCGAGTCCGAGCAGCACCCGGGCAAGCCGATCACGCTGGATGAGTACTACGGCCGGATGTTCGCCGAGAACGTGCCCGGCCTGGCCGAGGCCGCGGCCGAGGCCGGCCAGAGCCCCCTCGACTACATGCGGGACCGATCGGCCTTCGCCGTGCCCACCGACCCCTACGAGCCCCACGAACGGGCCGTCGACCCGTCGGCTCTGGACGGCTGCGTCAAGGACGTCGACGGGGTCTATCGCAAGGCCGGCACCCCGGGGGCCTGGAACGGTGACCTTTCGACCCTCGACGACCTGACCCTGTCCGACCTGGGTGACGGCTCCCCGGCGGTCGAGGTCGACGGTGAGGCCAAGGAGGGCTTCCCCACACCGTCGCGGAAGCTGGAGCTGTTCTCGACCACCTTGGCCGACTGGGGCTGGCCCGAATACGCCACGCCGACCTGGATCCCGTCGCACGTCCACTGGGAGGACCTGGACCTGGCCGGCGACGAGCGCATCCTGTTGCCCACCTTCCGGATCCCGACGTTGATCCACACCCGGTCGGCCAACTCCAAGTGGCTCAACGAGCTGAGCCACCGCCATCCGCTGTGGATCCACCCCTCCGACGCCGAGAAGCTCGGCATCGAGGAGGAGGGCCTGGTCCGGGTCACCACCCGCATCGGCCACTTCGTCATCTCGGCCTGGCGGACCGAGGGCATCCGCCCCGGGGTCGTCGCCGCCTCCCACCACATGGGCCGGTGGCGCCTCGACGAGGAGCAGGGCCGGAGCTGGGGGGCGGGCAAGGCCGCCATCAGCGCTCCCGGCGAGGGCTCGTCGACCTGGAAGCTGACCCGGGAGCGCGGCAACGCCCCGTACGACTCCGACGACGCCGACACCGGCCGGATCTGGTGGAACGACACCGGCGTCCACCAGAACGCCACGTTCTGCGTGCAGCCCGATCCGATCTCGGGTATGCAGTGCTGGCACCAGCGGGTGCGGGTGGGTCCGGCCCAATCGGGCGACGCCTACGGCGACGTCGTGGTCGACACGGCCAAGTCACGCGAGGCCTACCGGGACTGGCTGGCCAAGACCCGGCCCGCCGCCGACGGTCTGCGACGGCCCCTGTGGTACGCCCGGCCCCTCAAGCCGCATCCCTCGGCCTACCGGCTGCCCGACTAGCCGGCGCCGCCGGGGGTACCGGTCGCCTCCGATCCGACCCCCGGCGTCCCCGGGGCCGGATCGGGTCCGGTCGGCAGCCGGATCTCGATGGCGGCGCCCCCGAGGGGGCTGTCGCCGGCCGTGACCCGGCCCCGATGGGCGGCCACCACCTCGGCCACGATGGCCAACCCGAGCCCGGCGCCGCCGTCCCCGGCCGAACGGGCCGGGTCCAGGCGGGTGAACCGATCGAACACGGCTCCCCGGTGCTCGGGCGGGATGCCGGGTCCGTCGTCGTGGACGGCGACCGCGACGCCGTCGTCATCGGTGGCGGTGCTCACGGCTACCCGGCGGTCGGCATGGCGGAGGGCGTTGTCGAGGAGGTTGCGGACGGCCCGCCGCAGCAGCGGTTCGTCGCCCGTGACCGCGGCCGCGCCCACCGCGGTGGTGTCGACCACGACCTCGGCGTCGGTCGTCGGGTTCCGGTGGGCCTCGTCCAGGACCAGGTCGTCCAGCTCGACCCGGCGCGGTCGGAGCCCGAGGCCTCCCTCGTCGGAGCGGGCCAGCAGCAAGAGGTCGGCCACCAGCCGCTCCAGCCGCAGCTCCTCGGCCAGGACGACCTCGGCCAACTCGCGGGTCGTGGTCCCATCGGGGTGGGCCCGGGCCACCTCGGCGTGGTGCCGGATGGTGGCCAGAGGTGAGCGCAGCTCGTGTGAGGCGTCGGACACGAACCGGTGTTGGTGGCGCTGCGTGGCCTCCAGCCGGGCCAGGAGGTCGTTCATGGTCAGGGCCAGCTCCTCGATCTCGTCCTTCGACCGGGGGACCGGGACCCGGGCTTCGAGGTCGGACGGTCCGATCGAGGCCACCCGGGTCCGGATGGCCTCGACCGGCCCCAGGGCGGCGCCCACCACCAGCCAGGTGGTGGCCCCGACCACGGCCAACACGACGGGCAGCCCGATGGCCAGGGCCGTCGCCGCCGGGGTCAGCGTCTCCACCGCGGTGTCGATCTCTCGGCCGACCACCACGGTCCGGTCCCCGGCCGCCGCCGTCACCACCAGCCACCGATCGTCGGGATCGCCCAGCGGGAGGGTCGAGCCCACGCCCTCGTGGCGGGTCAACGGCGGTAGATCCCGGGCATCGGCGCTGGCCGCCACCACGGTCCCACCGTCGATGACCTGGGTGAACCGGTCCTCGCCCTCGGCCAGTTCCAGGCGGTCGGCCCGGGCGCCCCGATCGAGGGCGGCGGCCACGTCGAGGGCTCGGGCCCGGGCCGGCCCGCGGACCGATTCGACGTGACCCTGGCGCAGCACCACCAGCAGGGCCACCGAACACAGGGCCAGGGTGGCGCCGACGACGACCACCGCGCCGATCGTGGCCCGGGCCCGGACCGTGGCCGGCCACCTCGGCCCGGGGCGACGCCTCACCGGTCGTCGAGGTCGGCGCTCAGCCGGTAGCCCAGGCCCCGGACGGTCGTGATCGAGCGTCGGTCGAAGGGACGATCCAGCTTGGCGCGAAGCCGACCCACGTAGACCTCGACGATGTTCGGGTCGCCGTCGAAGTCGTAGTCCCACACCCCGTCGAGGATGTCCTGCTTCGAGACGGCGTCGCCGGCCCGTCGCATGAGCTGCTCCAGCACCCCCAGTTCCCGGCCGGTGAGATCGATCTCGTGGCGGCCCCGCCATACCTGGCGGGCCGCCGGGTCGTAGCGAAGGTCGCCGACCTCCAGCACCGTCGGCCGCTCCCGGGCACCCCGGCGGATCACGGCCCGAAGCCGGGCCAGCAACACCACGTAGGAGAACGGCTTGGCCAGGTGGTCGTCGGCCCCCGAGTCGAGGGCCTCGGCCACGTCCAGCTCGTCGTCCTTGGCCGTGAGCATGAGGATCGGGGTCCAGACCTCCTCGGCCCGGAGGGTGGTGCACACCTCGTAGCCGCTCATGCCGGGGAGCATGATGTCCAACACGATGGCGTCGTAGGGGTACTCCCGGGCCAGCCACAGTCCGTCGAGGCCGCTCAGGGCCACGTCGGTGGCGAACCCCTCGGCCTCCAGGCCCCGCTTGAGGCCCAGGGCCAGACGCTCCTGATCTTCGACGACGAGGACTCGCACCACCCGAGTATGTGGTGCGAGTCCTGAACGTCGGCTGAAGACGGCCGGGTCGGGATCTGTCTCAGCCGCCGGTGCCCGGGGTGCCGTCGGGGTCGGGTCCGCGGTCGGAGTCGTCGGGACCGTCGGCCTCGGTGCCGATGACGGTGAAGTCGCGGTCGAGGTGGACGTCGACCTGGCGGCCGTCGTCGAGCGTGACCTCGACCTCGTAGTAGCCCTCCTCGTCGCCGACCTCGGTGTCGGTGACGGTTCCGCCGCCGACCTCGGCCAGGGCGGCGGTCGAGGCCCGTTCCAGGGCTTGGCCCGTGATCGGGATCTCGCCGCCGTCGCCGGTGACCAGGTCGGCGGCGGCGGGGCCGGCGATCATGCCGGTGGCGGCCGTGGCGCTGAGGCCGAAGATGAGTAGTCGGGTCTTCGATGGCATGGGTTGCTCCTTGGTTGTTGCTTGCTGGTTGTTGGTTGCTGGTTGTTGGTTGGAGGTTGGGATCAGGTGGTGCGGAAGAAGCCGACGCTGATGGTCTGGTTGCCGCTGGGTTCGATGGCCAGGACCTCGAGTTCGTAGACGGTGTCGGAGGCCAGGAACTCGTCGGGGACGGGCAGGGCGGTGACGTCGGGTTCGACATGGACGTCGTAGATGGGCCGGGCGAACCCGTTCGGGTCGCTGGCCTCCTCCTCGGTGACGATGACCTGGTAGCCGGACACGGTCAGGGGGTCGCCGTCGATGGTCGTCGTGACCGGTTCCCACCGGACGACCAGCCCCGACCCCGCGACCGGTGGAGGATCCTCGCCGTCGAGGTCCGGGACCAGGGGCGGGTGGGTGATCTCGGGCGGCGTCGGGATGGCGTGGGTGAAGTGGGCCCGGGCGATGCGGTCGACACCGTCGATCCCGGTGCCGGCCACCGAGTAGTCGCCCTCGGGGAAGTCGGCCTTCAGGTCGTCGATCGAGTACTCGTCGTTGGGGGGCTCGTTGGACTCCCAGAACGTGTCCGAGACGCCGAGCTGGCCCAGCCGGCCCGCCGGCTCGATGACCCACAGTGGTGTGCCGCCGGGATCGATGACGCAGACCGAACGCCAGGGGGAGCCACCGACGAAGCCGTGGATCCCGGTGTCGGCGTCGGTGGCGTTGTGCTCGATGTAGACCTTGGCCACCTCCCACTCGTCGCCTTCGGTGGGGCAGGGGATCGCCGACTCATCCGGACCCGGCTCCGGTTCGGCCTCGGGCGACGCCGACGACGTCCCGCAGGCCGCGGTCACGGTCAGGGCGGCGAGCGCGGTTCCCGCCAGGTGCAGTCCGGTTCGTGGTTTGTTCATGGGCGCGATCGTGAACGAGCGGCCCTGACGGGAACCTGAACGACGTCGGCCCGCACCTCAACTCCAGCCCCGACCCGACCCCGGTCTACGATGTAAGGACTCGATGAGGAGGGGGCCCGATGGCCGTGCCGGTGACCGAACTCGACCTGCCCGAACTGGACATGCGACGGGCCGTGGGCGGCCCGCAGGCCCGTGAGGGGATGGCCGAGCTGGCCGAGCAGGGCTGGCTCATCCGCAACCCGTTCGGGTTCCTGCTCACCCGCCACGAGGACTGCGTGGCGGTACTGAAGGACAAGCGCTGGTATCAGGCGTCGCGGCTGCTGGCCCAGATGAACCAGATCACCGACGAGCGCTATCTCAAGCGTCAGGAGCGACCGTCGATCCTGTCCATGGAGGGCGACGAGCACCAGCGGCTGCGCCGGTTGGTGTCGAGCGCCTTCACCCCCCGGGCCGCCGACCGGTTCCGACCGTTCATGCGCGAGGTCATAAACGGTCTGGTCGACGACTTCGCCGCCACCGGCCGGTGCGAGTTCGTGTCCCAGGTGTGCGAGCCCTACCCGATCCCCATCATCTGTGAGCTCCTCGGCGCCCCCAAGGAGGACTGGCAGCAGTTCTCCCAGTGGGCCACCTCGATCTTCAAGACCTTCAACGACGACCTGCGCGACCACGTCGACGAGGTGGTCGACGCCGGGATCGCCCTCGACGCCTACGTCCTCGACCTGATCGAGACCCGCCGGGGCGACCCTCGGGAGGATCTGCTGAGCGACCTCATCGCCGCCGAGGAGGCCGGCGAGAAGCTTTCGAACAGCGAGCTGGTGATGATGGTGGAGGCCGTGATCCTGGCCGGGACCGACACCACCCGGAACCAACTGGCCTGTGCCCTGGCCACCTTCGTCGACCACCCCGACCAGTGGGCCCTCCTGGCCGAACAGCCCGAGCTGGCGGCCCGAGCCACCGAGGAGAGCTTCCGCTACCTGGGGGCGGTTCGGGGCACCGGCCGGTTCGCCTCCGAGCCGATCGAGTACCGCGACGTCCTGTTCCCCGAGGGGACCCTGGTCTTCCCCAGCTTCGTGGGAGCCAACCACGACACCGACCTGTTCGCCGATCCCGCCGCCTTCGACATCACGGCCGAACGGGGCAGCGCCAACCATCTGACCCTCGGTTTCGGCCTCCACTACTGCATGGGGGCCAACCTGGCCCGGGCCGAACTCCAGGAGGCGCTGACCATCCTCGCTCGGCGCATGCCCAACGTCCGGCTCGACGGCGACATCGAGTGGAAGCCGGACGGCACCGGCATCTGGGGTCCGGCCCGGCTGCCCCTGACCTTCGACCCGGTGGAGGACTGACACCATGCCCACGACGACCAACCCCGAGGGCCGCGAGCTCTACTACGAGGTCCACGGCGACGCCGCCGACCCGACCCTGCTCCTGGTCAACGGGTTGGGTTCCCAGCTGATCAACTGGGACAAGGGCTTCATCGACCTCTTCGTGGCCGGTGGTCACCAGGTGATCGTCTACGACAACCGCGACGTCGGCCTTTCGGGCAAGACCGACGGCCCGGCCCCCGACGTGCTGGCGCTGTTCGCCCAGCGGGCCGCGGGCAAGGAACTCGGCGACGTGCCCTACCGCCTGTCGGCCATGGCCGCTGATGGGATGGCCGTGCTCGACGCCCTCGGCGTCGAGCGGGCCCATGTGGCCGGCATGTCCATGGGCGGGATGATCGTGCAGCGGATGGCCATCGACCATCCGGGGCGGGTCCTGTCGATGACCTCGATCATGTCGACGACGGGCGCCCCCGAGGTCGGGGCGGCCACCCCCGAGGCCATGCAGGTCCTGTTGGCGCCGCCCCCACCCGATCGCGACGGCGCCATCGCCAACACCGTGGCCACCATCAAGGTCATCTCGGGCGACCACTTCTCAGCCGACCACTGGCAGGTCCAGGCCGCCCTGGCCTACGACCGGTGCTTCCACCCCACGGGTACCGCATTCCAACTGGCCGCCATCGGGGCCGACGGCGACCGCACCGCGGAACTGGGCGCCCTCTCGGTGCCGACCCTGGTCATCCATGGCCGCCAGGACCCGCTCATCACCCTGTCGGGGGGTGAGGCCACGGCGGCCGCGGTGCCCGGTGCCGACCTGGTCGTCCTGGGCGACATGGGCCACGACCTGCCCCCGCCCGTGTGGGGCCGGGTCACCGGGTCGATGCTCGACCTGATGGCCCGGGCCGGGGGCTGAGGCCGAAGGCCCGGCGCTCCGGGGCGGGCTGCTCGGGCGGGAATCCGGCCGTCAGGCCCGACGCTCGGCCACCTCGGCCCGGAGCACATCGATGTGGCTCGGGCGGATCCCGCAACAACCACCGATGACCTGGACCCCGCGGGCGAGCCACCGTCGCGACGCCTCGGCGTAGTCGGCCTCGTCGATGACGCCGTCGAAGACCCAGTTCGGGGGGTCGAAGCGGCCGCTGTGGGCGTAGACCCCGACCGGGCCGTCCCAACCGGCGTCCACCACGTCGAGGCAGGCGTCGACGTCGGCCACCTCGGTGTGCATGATGGCCACCAGGTCGACGTGGCGGTCGGCCAGGGTGGCGAGGGCGTCGGCCAGGCGGTGGTTGCGGTAGATGAGCCACGGCTCGCCATCGACCAGCTCGCACGAGTACCCGACCCACACCGGGAGGCCGGTCGGCTCGATCAGGTCGAGCAGGAGTTCGGTCTGGGTCAGATCCCGCATCATCTCGAGCAGGAACAGGTCGACCCCGGCCTCGGCCAGCACCTTGACCTGGTCGGCGAAGTTCACCCGGAGCGTCTCCAGCGGCGGCAGCTCCTGGCCGAACGTGGTGGTGGAGATGGCTCCGGCCACCAGCGCCGGTGGGTTGTCGGTCTCGGCCGCCCACTGGTCCCGGGCCCGGCAGGCCAGCACCGCGGCCGAGCGGTTGATGTCCTCGAACCGGTCCTCGAAGCCACCCTGGGCGCAGACGTGGCGCGAGGTGGCGAAGGTGTTGGTGATGATCAGTTCGGCCCCGACCTCGAGGTAGGAGCGGTGGACGTCGAGCACGATGCCGGGTGAGTCGAGGTTGACCATGGCGCACCAGGCGCCCTCCACCATCACGGCCCCCCGCTGTTCCAGCTCGGTGCCGGTCCCGCCGTCGATGAGGACGACGTCGCCCTCGGCCAGCCGGCGGGTGAACCCGCGGTCGTCGCTCGTCATCAGTCGGTGAACCTCCCCAGGGCCTTGCCCCCGGCGTCGAGCTTGCGTGAGGTGTTGGCCAGGCCCTGGCCGGCGGAGTCCACCGCCTCCCCGAGGCGTCGGAGCTGCTCGGCCACCTCGGCCAGGCGGTCGCCCACGGCGTCGAAGCGCTGGGCTGCGTCGGCCACCCGCTCGCCGATGCCACCGTCGGGGATGGGAAGTTTGTCGAACTGCTTGCCCACCGTGTCGAGGAGCTTCTGGGCCGATCCGAGCTCGTCCCGGCAGGCGTCGAGGGCATCGCCCGCCACCTCGGCCAGCGACTGCACCCCGGGGCCGGCGCCCCGGCCGCCGGTGAGGAAGGCCGCGGCCTTGCCCACGTCATCACCGGCCTCGCTCAGGGCTCCGGCGGTGGCGGCCAGCAGTTCGGGCAGCTTGCCCACCAGCTCGACCAGATCGTCGCCGTGGTCGCGGACGAACGAGACGGCGGCGGTCACCTCGTCACCGGAGCCGACGACGGCGCCCACCGCCTCCTTGACGTCGTCGAAGTTGAGCCCGGCGAAGCCCTTGATCTGCTCATCAGCCATGGTTGGGCAGCATAGGGCCGCCCCCGGCGGGGCCGGTCGTCGGGTTCAGGTGTGGATGGGGCCGTAGGGGTCGAACGGGTCGAGGGGAATGGACTCGAGCTGGACCTCGAGTCCGAGGCCGTGGCGGCGTCCCAGTTCCAGGGCCAGTCGGAGGGCGACGTCGTCCTCCACCGCCCAGCCGGTGGAGTCGAACACGGTGAGGCGGTTGCGATGGGCCGAGAAGCGGCCCGGTTCCTTGGTCACCACCTCCAGATCGGGCCCGATGCGTTCCGAGGGGACCTGCTGGCACTCGCCCTCGGCGATGCATTGGGCCAGGGTGTCGGGGAAGACGGTGGCCTGGGTCAGCAGGTCCGGCGGGAGCTCCAGCTTGCCCGGGAAGTCGGCCCCCACGGCGTTGACGTGGAGCCAGGGTCGGGGCTCGAACGGCCCGACCACGGGGCCGGCCCCGATGTCGACCGAGGTGCAGGTGCACAACACGTCGACCGAGGCCGCCATGGCCTCCAGCCCGCCGCCGGCCACCGGCTCGAAGTCGACACCGGTGAAGGCGATGCGGTCGGCGAACGAAGCGGTGACCTCGTCGGCCCGGTCGTAGCCCAGGACCCGCTGCAGGGGCCGGACCCGGGACAGGGCGTGGATCTGCGTCACGGCCTGGGCCCCGAGGCCGATGACGCCCACCGTGAGGGGGCGGTCCACGGCCAGGATGTCGGTGGCCACCGCCGATGCGGCGCCGGTGCGGACCGCGGTGAGCAGGGTGGCGTCGGCCACGGCCAGGAGGTGGCCGCTCTCGGTGTCCCACATGGACGAGGTGGCGATGACGCTGGGCAGGGTGCGCTGGGTCGGGTTGGTGGGGTGGTAGCCGACCATCTTGATCACGACCGGCCCCCCGACCTCGTGGGTCGGCATCCATTCGATCAGGCCCAGCGCCGGCTTGTCGTAGCGGAAACCGTCGCGGTTCCGGGCCTCGACCGTGTCCGGGTCGTGGTCGACGAAACGGGTTCGCATCCGATCGATCATGAGGTCCATGAACCGGTCACGACCGGTCGCCTCGACGATCCGGGCCAGGTCGGAAGCGGTCAACAAGGTTGTGCGCACGGCTCTCTCTACGGTCCGATCCATCCCTTCGGTTGCACCGTGGGTCGAATTGCCCGACGCCCGGGCCGGTCCTACCGTCGGCGACGGCCCGGGAGCGAGGAGAGGGGCGGTCGGAGCCACTAGTTTGATGCACCGACCCAGCTGTCAGAGACCCTTACAAATACCTGTCGAATCCCGGAGTCAGCATGACCGAGTTCTTCACCACCGTTCCGGAGCCCATCCCCTACGAAGGCCCCGATAGTGACAATCCCCTCGCCTTCCGGTGGTACGACGCCGACCGGGTCGTGGCCGGCAAGACCATGGCCGAGCACCTCCGATTCGCCGTCTGCTACTGGCACAGCTTCGCCTGGGACGGGTTCGACATCTTCGGGGCCGGGACCCTCGACCGGCCCTGGACCGTCGACGGGGGCGACGCGATGGAGGCGGCCCGGCACAAGATGGCGGCCGCCTTCGAGTTCTTCCACAAGCTCGGCGTGCCGTACTTCTGTTTCCACGACCGTGACATCGCCCCCGAGGGGGCGTCGTTCAAGGAGTCGGCCGAGCTGTTGAAGCAGATGGTGGACGAGGCGGCGGCCCACATGGATCGGACCGGGGTCGGCCTCCTGTGGGGAACCGCCAACCTGTTCTCCAACCCCCGCTATCAGGCCGGCGCCGCCACCAACCCCGATCCGGAGCTCTTCGCCTACGCCGCCGGTCAGGTGTGCGAGTGCCTTGAGGCCACCCACCGCCTGGGTGGGGCCAACTACGTGCTGTGGGGCGGCCGCGAGGGCTACGAGACCCTCCTCAACACCCGCATGGGTCGCGAGCTCGACCAGCTCGGCCGGTTCCTCCACCTGGTGGTTGAGCACAAGCACCGGATCGGGTTCACCGGCACGATCCTCATCGAGCCCAAGCCTTTCGAGCCGACCAAGCACCAGTACGACTTCGACGTGGCCGCCCTCCACGCCTTCTGTGAGCGTTACGACCTGGTCGGTGAGGTGTTCGCCAACATCGAGGTCAACCACGCCACCTTGGCCGGGCACGACTTCGCCCACGAGGTGGCGGCCGCCGTGAACGCCGGCGTGTTCGGCTCCATCGACGCCAACGCCGGTGACGATCGCCTGGGCTGGGACGTCGACCGGTTCCCCGTCTCGGTCGAGCAGATGACGCTCGGCATGTACGAGATCCTGCTCGGCGGCGGGTTCACCACCGGCGGGCTGAACTTCGACGCCAAGCTCCGCCGCCAGTCCATCGATCGCGACGACCTGTTCCACGCCCACATCGGGGGCATGGACACCATGGCCCGCTCCCTCCTGGCCGCCGCCGCCCTGCTCGAGGACCGAGCTCTGGAGGACGCCCGGGACGAGCGCTACCGGGGTTGGACCGAGGGCCTGGGAGCCCGGATCATGAGCGGCGACGAGAGCATGGCCGACCTCCGGGACCGGGCCCTGGGCCGGCCCGAACCGGGTCGGGTCTCGGGCGGCCAGGAGCGGCTGGAGAACGTGGTCGCCCGCTACATCGAGCGGACCCGCTGATGGCGGTCGTGCTCGGGGTCGACTCCTCGACCCAGTCGACCAAGATCGAGGCCCGCGACCTGGAGACCGGTGCCGTCGTGGCCACCGGACGGGCCACCCACCCGCCGACCACACCGCCGGTCTCGGAGCAGGATCCGGAGGCCTGGTGGTCGGCGCTGGTCGAGGCCTGCGCCGCCCTGGGGCCGGTCCGGGCCGACGTTGTCGCCATCTCGGTCGGGGGTCAACAGCACGGCCTGGTCGTGCTCGGGGCCGACGACCGTCCACTGCGGGCGGCCAAGCTGTGGAACGACACCACCTCGGCCCCCAACGCCGAGGCCCTGGTCGAGGCCCTGGGCCGCACCCGGTGGGCCACCGGATGCGGGAGCGTGCCCCTCGCCGCCTTCACCGTGTCCAAGGTGGCGTGGCTGGCCGAGCACGAGCCCCGTGTCCTGGCCGCCACCCGGCGCATCATGCTGCCCCACGACTATCTGACGTGGCGTCTCACCGGGGAGCACGTCACCGACCGGGGCGATGCCTCCGGCACCGGCTGGTTCGACCCTGCCGGCGACCACTACGACCCCGAGTTGCTGGCCGCCGCCATCGGCGCCACCCCCCTTGACCGCGAGGCCTTGGACCTCCTGCCCCGGGTCCTCCAGCCGGGAGAGTCGGCCGGTCCGGTGCGGGACGACGTCGCCGCCGAGTTGGGCCTGCCCTCCGGAGTCGTGGTCGGTCCGGGAACGGGCGACAACATGGCCGCCGCCCTCGGCCTCGGTCTGGGCCCGGGCGACGTGGCCCTCTCGCTCGGCACGTCGGGCACCGTCTACGCCGTGGCCGAGACGCCGACGGCGGACGAGACCGGCCTGGTGGCCGGTTTCGCCGACGCCGGAGGCCGCTACCTGCCCCTGGTGTGCACCCTCAACGCGACCAAGGTCACCGACACGGTGGCCCGCTGGCTCGCCACCGACGCCGTCGGCCTGGCCGCACTGGCCCTGGCCGCCCCGGCGGGGACGGGGGGCGAGGGGCCGGTACTGGTCCCGTACTTCGACGGGGAGCGAACCCCGAACCTTCCCGCCGCCACCGGGCTCTTCGCCGGACTCCGGACCACCACCGGCCCCGAGGAGCTGGCCCGGGCCGCCCACGACGGGGTGCTGTGCGGCCTGCTCGACGGGGTCGAGGCGTTGGAGGCGGCCGGGGTGGCCACCGGCGGCCGCCTGGTTCTGATCGGGGGTGGAGCCCGCAGCGCCGCCTACCGCCGGCGGGCCGCCGACCTGCGGGGCAGCCCCGTCCTGGTCCCCGACGAGGATGAGACGGTGGCCACCGGGGCCGCGGTCCAGGCCGCTGCGGTCCACACCGCCCGCCCGGCCTCGGCCGTGGCCCGGGACTGGGACCTGGGCCGGGGTGCCACCGTCGAGCCGAGCGCCGGCGACGGCCCCGCCGTCCGGGCCGCCTACGCCCGGGCGGCGGCCGAGGTGGCGGCCCACCACGGGAGCGGGGCGACCTGAGACACCGCCCGAGCGGGAGGGTCGGGGGTCGGGCCACGCCCGGGACCACGCCCGGTGCGTCGGCGGTGCTCGCCGTCGTCGGTGCCCTGCTCATGGCCGCCTGCTCGTCCCTCGATCCCCGGGGGCCCGGTGATGCGTTGATGACGGCCCCCGAGCCGGTGGCCCCGGTCGACACCGTCGACCTGGCGGACCTGTCGGGGACGGAGTGGCGGTTCGCCAATGGGGCCGTGGTCCGTTTCGTCCCCACCACCTTGGCCCCGGGCGACCTGACCCTGGTGGCGACGAGCAACGGGGGCTGGAGCACCCTCGACCCGGTCGACGCCGCGGTGGCCGGCCTGGCCATCGAGGCGGTGGCCGCGTCCGGCATCGGTGACCTCGACCGGGAGGAGACCCGCGCCTTCCTGGCCGATCGGGCCCTGGCCCTCGGCCCCTACATCCTGGAGACGACCGAGGGGTTCCAGGGCAACGCCGCCACCGCCGACCTGGAACTGCTGTTCCAACAGCTCCACCTGGCCTACACCCGGCCCCGGATCGAGGCTGATGGCGTGGCCGAGGCCCTGGACCGGGGGGAGCAACTTCGCCAGGCGGTGGCCACCGTCCCCGATCGGGCCCTCGACGACGCGGTGCTGGCCGTGCTGTTCGACGGCGATGAGCGCTTCTCCATCGACCCTCCCCTCGACCGCGGTCCGGACCGGGAGTCGGCTCTGAGCCTGTACCGGGCCCGCTTCGGCGGCGTCCACGACCTGGAGGTGGCGCTGGCCGGCGACGCCGATCCCGCCCTGGTGGCCGATCTGGCCGCTCGCTACGTGGGGACCCTGCCGGCGGGGACGCCCGACAGCTTCCGCCTGGTGCGACCGGTCCCGCCGCCGCCGTCCGGGCCCGTGATCCGCACCGTGGGGCGGGCGGGGGGACCGGTGGCCATCCGCGCCGTCCATGCCCGGCCCCAGACCATCGACGCCCGGGCCCGGGTCGAGCTGTGGGTGCTGGCCGCCGTGGTCGAGGCCCGCCTGACGACGCTGGTCGCCGCCGACGGCACCGGGCCGCCGTCGCGGATAGAGGTCGAGTTGGAGCCGGAGACGATCCCGGTTGAGGGGGTCCGGGCCGCGGTCGGCATCGAACTCGACGGAGGTGACGAGGCGGGCACGGTCGCCCTGGCTGCGGCTCTGACCGCCACCCTGGCCGATCTGGCCGCCAACGGGCCGACGGACGTCGAGGTGGCGGCCGCGGTCGAGACGGCGAGGGCCCGCCACCGGCTGGTGTCCAACGCCGAGGTGACCGCCATCCTGCTGGTCGACGCCGAGGAGCCGAGGCTCACGGCTGGGCGCCGGGCCGAGTTGCTGGCCGCCGTCGACGTCGACGATATGGCGGTCCGGGCCGCGCTGGTCTTCGACGGTGACGGCTACCTGGTGAGGACCCGGCCGGTCGGTTCCTGAGCGTCAGCGACGCGGGCCGGCCGGGGCCAACTCGCCCCGGGCCGACGATACCGAGGTCCCGCTGATCTCGGTGGCCTGGGCCGCGCCGCCGTCGAGGAAGCGCTTCATGTCCCGCGCCGTGGCCGCCATGCGGGCGAACGACTGGTGCAGTTCGCGGGTCCGCTGTTCCTGCTGTTCGGTCCGGGCCGTGGCTTCCTCGACCGTGGTCGAGGTCAGTTGGGCCAGGCCGGCCAGGTTCTCCAGCACCGTGGCCGCCGCCTGCGACACGCCGTCGGTCTCATCCCGGGTCACGTCGA
This sequence comes from Acidimicrobiales bacterium, assembly GCA_965263455.1. GTDB lineage: Bacteria > Actinomycetota > Acidimicrobiia > Acidimicrobiales > SZUA-35 > CADEDH01. The sequence continues at coordinate 676,453 of CBDHHN010000004.1, read as the reverse complement.
CCACGGTCTTGATCCGCTCGAGCGCGTCGAGGGTGTCGCGGGCCAGCGACTTGACCTCCTGGGCCACGACGGAGAAGGCCTGGCCCGCCTCGCCTGCCCGCTCGGCTTCGATGGTGGCGTTGAGGGCCAGGAGGTTCGAGCTGTTCGACAGGTCGGCGATGATGTTGACGATCTCCTCGATCTCGGCCGATCGTTCGGTCAGGCCCTGGAGCTGACCCTGCAGCCGACCGCCGTCGCCGTGGGCCATGGCCGCCGACTCGCTCGAGGAGTCGTTGGCCCGGTGGACGGTGGTGAGGGTGCCGGCGATGTCGTCGAGCATCGACTCGAAGGCGTGGGCCACCTTCTCGCTCTCGTCCAGGAAGTCTCCGGCCTGGGAGGCGCTGACGGTCAGGGTCTGCTCCATCACCGAGGCCAACCGGCCCGTCCGTTCCTCGAGGTCGGCGGCCAGGGCCTGGGTCAGGTCCTCGACCAGGTCGGAGATCTCGCTCCGGACCCGGTGCTCGGCCTCGTTGAGCCCGGTCCGTTCGTCCTCCAGCGACACCCGGATCCCCACCGTGCGATCGAGCGCGGTCATGGCCGCCAGCATGACGGCGAAGGTCACGGCGGCGACCACCGATGTGCCGAGCACCTGGATGCCCAGCTGGCCGCCTCGGCTCAGGCCGGTCCCGAGTGCCGACAGGTCGGCGAACAAGCCGACGGCAACGGTGCCCCACAGCCCGGCCGACAGGTGGACGGGTACGGCGGCGACCACGTCGTCGATCCGGAGCCGGGCCAGGAGATGCTCGGTGGCGACGCCCAGCATGCCGCCCACGGCGCCGACCAGGACGGCCTCGGGCGAGCTGAAGGCGTGGGGGCCGGCGGTGATGGCGACCAGCCCGGCCAGGGCGCCGGTCAGCGGCGCGGTGGCGGTGACGTAGCCCTTCGTCGCCAGGGTGAAGGCGAGGGCCGCCATCAGCCCACCGGCCGCCCCGAGCAGGGTGCTGGCGACGACGGCACCAACCGTCTCGTCGAAGGCGAGGCCGCTGCCGCCGTTGAAGCCGAACCACCCGACCCACAGCACCAGACCCCCGAACAGGGCCAGCGGCATCGAGCTGGGAGCGGTCGGCGTGTGGGTCCCGTCCTCGGCGAAGACTCCGTCCCGGGGCCCGAGGACGACCATCGTGGCCAGGGCGGCGGCACCGCCGGTGGCGTGGACCACGGTAGAGCCGGCGAAGTCGACGAAGCCCCGATCGGCCAACCAGCCTCCGCCCCACACGGCTCGGCCGACCAGGGGGTAGACGACGGCCATGGTGACCACGATCACGCCATAGGTGCTGAACCGCAGGCGCTCGGCCACCGCCCCCGAGATGATGGTGACGGTGGTGCCGGCGAACCCGGCCTGGAACAGGAAGAAGACCACGGTGGCCAGCGGAGCGGCGGCCAGGTCGATGGCCCAGGCGTCGCGGCCCAGGCCGCCGCCGTAGTCGGCGCCGAACATGATCCCGAAGCCGACCAGCCAGTACAGGAGGAGGGCGCCCCCGAGGTCGAGGATGTTCTTGACCGCGATGTTGATGTAGTTCTTGGCCCGGGCCAGTCCCGCCTCCACGAACAGGAACCCGCCCTGCATCGTGAACACCAGGAAGGTGCACAACAGCACCCACAGGATGTCCAACGGCTCGTCGCCCATTCCGACCTCCGGCTCGATCCACTCCGATCGAGGGGACCTGTCGGCACCCGGGGGCGTAGGGTCAACGATCCTTCGACTGACGACCATCCAGATCGGTTGCACCCCGGGTCTGCGAACCCGGAGGATCGAGGTGGTGCCGTTCCCGGGCCCGGACCACGGCCGCCACCGCGGCGTTGGCCGGCGCCTCCAGGCCCACGGCCCCGGCCGCGTCGGGGATGGCCCCGTTGATGGCGTCGATCTCGCTGCGCCGGCCCGCCAGGTGGTCGAGCAGCATCGAGGGTCGGGCATCCGGGATGCGGGCGCCGAAGGTCCGGGTGTAGGCCACGGGGTCGTCGAGGTCGAGGCGGATGCCGGTGGCCCGGGCCGTGGCGAAGGCCTCGGTGGCGCACGCGGCCGAGAGGGCCGAGGCGTCGGGATCGGCCAGCAGCTGGCCGACCCGGAGCCCGGTGACCGTGCACGGGCCGGAGAAGGCCACATTGCAGAGCAGCTTCTCCCACACCAGTTGATGCACGTCGTCGTAGGTGGCGGTGGGGAACCCTGCGCCACGCCACACCTCGGCCACCGTCTCGGCCCGGGCGCCGGCCCCGGGCCCCTCGAACTCCCCGATGCGGACCAGTTCCATCCCGTTGTGATGCACGTGCCCCGGGCTCGTCATCGACGCCCCGAACCCGCCGACGACGCCGATCAGAACCCGATCCGGTCCCAGTTCGGCCGCCGCCCGCTGTGGTCCTCCCAGCCCGTTCTGGATCGACAGGACCGGGGTGTCGGGGCCGAGGATCGGGGCCAGGGCGGCGGCGGCCTCGGTGACCTGGCCGACCTTGGTGGCCAGGATGACCAGATCGACGGGGCCGCCCGCGGCGTCGGCCACCTCCGCCGGGTCGGCCACCGCCCCGGCCAGGGCGACGGTGCGGTCGCCCGACGCCCCCTCGACCCGGAGGCCCCGCCGCCGGATGGCGGTCAGATGGTCGTCCCACGGGTCGACGGCCCACACGTCGTGTCCGGCGGCGGCCAGCAACCCGGCGTACACCGAGCCCATGGCCCCGCAGCCCACCACGGCGATCCGCATCGTCGTCATCCTGCGCTCCGTTCCATCCGGACCCCGGGGGGTCAGCGAACCGTGGTCAGGGTGCCGTCGGTGTTCATGGCGTCGAGCTGCACCTGGATCGTCTTGGTCCACCGGGGGTGGGTCAGGATCCAGAACCGGCCCTCGCCGATGGCGTCGAGCACCAGGCGACCGACCTCGTCGGGATCCATGCCCCGCTCCAGCATGGCCTGGATGGAGGCCGCGGCCCGACCTGCGGTGGCGCCGTCGGTGGTGCCCGGTTTGGCCTGACCGGGCCGGTGCTGGACCGAGTTGCGGCTGATGTTGGTGTTGATGGGGCCGGGGCACAGGACCGATGCGGTGACCGGGCTCTTGCGGGCCCGCAGGTCCCGCTCCAGGGTGGCCATGAGCGCCACCATGCCGTGCTTGGCCACGTTGTAGGCCCCCATCATGGGGGAGGCGATGAGCCCGGCCATCGACGACGTGGTGTTGATGTGGCCTTCGCCCGCCTCCTCGATCAGGGGCAGGAAGACGTCGATCCCGTGGATGGGCCCCCACAGGTCGACGTCGATGATCCACCGCCAGTCGGCCAGCTTCATCTTGTGGGTGGCGGTCGGGATGCCGACCCCGGCGTTGTTGCACAGGATGTTGACCTGGCCGAATCGGGCCAGGGCCAGGTCGGCCAGGGCCTGCACCTGGTCATGGTCGGCCACGTCGCACCGGGTGCCGACGGCCTCGGCCCCGGCGGCCTCCAGTTCGCCGACGGTGGCGTCCAGGGCCTCTCCGTCGAGGTCGGCCACCACGACCTTCATCCCGGCCCCGGCGAAGGCCCGGGCCATGCCCCGACCGATGCCGCTGGCCCCGCCGGTGACGACGGCGACGCGTCCTGCGAACTCCTGCATACCGATCCCCCGATCCGTGCGTTGACGACCCAGCTAAGCCGCGCCCGCCCCCCGGGACCAAGCCCGCGGCCGGCCGCCGGGTCGGTTCAGGGCCGGTACTGGGCCCGGGCCTTCTCGATGGCGTCCCAGGCCGCGGCCCGGTCGTGCCACTGTTCGACGATGGCCGTCTTCGACGGCTCCAGGTCCTTGTAGATCGAGAAGAAGTGGAGGATCTCGGCCCGGAGGTGTTCGGGGACGTCGTCGATGTCGGTCAGGTGGTCCCACCGGGGGTCGCCGTCGGGCACGGCCAGGACCTTGGCATCGGGTCCGGCCTCGTCGGTCATCCAGAACACCCCGACCGGTCGACCCCAGATGCGGCAACCGGGGAACGTCGGCTCGTCGAGGATGACGAGGGCGTCGAGCGGGTCGCCGTCGTCGCCGAGGGTGTGCTCCACGAAGCCGTAGTCGGCCGGGTACTGGGTCGCCGTGAACAGGTGCCGGTCGAGCCACACCTTGCCCGTCTCGTGGTCGAGCTCGTACTTGTTGCGAGACCCCTTGGGGATCTCGACCACGATCTCGATGGCCTGGCCGTCATCGCCCATGGCGCCAACCGTAGCCCTGGCCCGACCGTCCGGGGTCGACGGGGGCCGGGCGAAGCGACCCGGTTCAGCCCCCGTAGTGGGCGATGGGCTGCTCGCCGGCGCGCATCTCGGCCGCCGCCTGCTGCACGTCGGCGATGGCCCGCTCCAGCTCGTCGGCCACCCGGGCCGGGTCGGCCTCGAAGCCGGGTGTCGCCACCAGGGCGTCGAGGCGACCCCGGGCCCGCCAGGCGGCGAACCTGGCCCACTCGGTGTAGAGCACGCCGGGGTCGTCGACCGTGATCAGGTCCCGGTTCCGGCTCTGGTCGTCGAGGGTGGTGTCGGTGGCGACGTAGCCGTTGACCATGGTGATCCGCTCGCACGGCTCGCTCAGCAGTCCGGCCCGGTGGACGACCATGTCGCCGTGGAGGGCGACGGCGTAGCCGGGCCCGGGGATGTCGGGGGCCACGATCCGATCCGGGGGCGGGGTGCGCCCGGCCGCCGCCAGCTCGGCCGCCTCGTGTTTGGTGCCGACGAAGTACTCGAAGCGGCCGCCGGCGACGGTGGCGGGGTCGGTCACCATCATCACGTAGTCCAGCGGGAGCGTGTCGTGGTGCCAGCGGTCGATGGCCTTGGAGACGTCCTCGGGGGCGTAGTTGAGATGGCCCAGGTGGACGGGCATGGGGTGGGGGGCGATGGCGGTGCGGTAGATCTTCTCCAGATGGTCGGTCACCTCGGGGCTGACACAGAGGTCGCGCAGCCACTGCGACCGGTAGCACCCCCCACGGACCACGTTCTCGATCCGTTCACCGGCGGCCTTGGTGTGTCGGCTGAGGGCCCGGGCCACGTCGAGCATGACGGCCGCCCCCTCGGCGCTGAGGATGCGGAAGGGCGAGGTGGCCGCCACCGGCGTGGCCTTGCCCACCAGGTCGGCCTCGTCGTAGCCGAGGTCGGTGAGCAGGATCACCTCCGCCGGGTCGTCGAGGGCCAGGTGGCGGTCCGGGTCGAAGGGCGGGTCGTCGGCGATCCGCTGGTAGCCGGGGGGAGTGACCTGGGGGAACGGGACGGCGATGGCCATGGCCGCATGGTCCCACCGGGTCCCTTCCCCGGCAAGCGACCGTCCGCTCAGCCCAGGCCGGGGCCGGCGCCCGCCCCCCTGGTGTTGAGGTACATGGCGTAGAGGCCGGTGGTGGCGCAGATGTAGAGCCGGTTGCGCTTGGGTCCGCCGAACTCGACGTTGGCCACCACCTCGGGCAGATGGATCTTGCCGATCAAGGTCCCGTCCGGGGTGAAGCAGTGGACGCCGTCCCCGGCCGAGGACCAGATGTTGCCGTGGACGTCGACCCGGAACCCGTCGAAGACCCCGTTGGTGCAGGTGGCGAACGTGGTGTGGCCGCCTTCCACCGAGCGACCGTCGGCCGCCATCGGGTAGGCCCGGATGTCCGGTGGGCAGTCGCGGCCCCGATGCGACACGCCGGTGTCGGCGACGTAGAGCACGGAGTGGTCGGGGGAGAAGGCGAGACCGTTGGGGCGGACCATGTCGGTCACCACCGCGGTGACGGCGCCGTCGGTCGGGTCGATCCGGTACACGTTGGACGCCCCGATCTCCGAGGTGGCCCGGTCGCCCTCGTAGTCGGAGTCGATGCCGTAGGTCGGGTCGGTGAACCACACGGCCCCGTCGGTGTGGACGGCGGCGTCGTTGGGCGAGTTGAGTCGCTTGCCCTCGAAGGCGTCGGCCAAGACCTCGCGGGCCCCGTGGTGGCCGATCCGGGTCACCGCCCGGCCCCGGTGTTCGCAGGCCACCATGCGGCCCTCCAGGTCGAGGGTGTGGCCGTTGGCGTTCCAGGCCGGGGCGTCGAACACGGCCACCTGGTCGGTGGTCTCGTCGTAGCGCAGGGTCCGGTCGTTCGGGATGTCGGAGAACACCAGGTACCGGCCCGCCGGCACGTAGACCGGCCCTTCGGTCCAGCGCCCGCCGGTCCACAGATGATCGACGTGGGCGTTGTGGATGGCGTAGCGGTAGAACCGCTTGTCCAGAACTTCGATGGCGGGATCGAGGGCCACGGCCGTACCTCCGGAGGTCGACGGGTGCGTCGGTCAGGGTCGGGCCAGGATCTCACCATGGGGCACGATGAACCAACCGTCGGGATCCTGCGACCATCGGCGGAAGGCATCGGCCATGGTCGCCAGCCGGTCGTGGTCGGCCAGGTTCCGTTCGACCGCCTGGTCGGCCAGGGCCGATGAGGTGACCCGCTCGGCCCACAGATCGCCCCACCACCGCCGGGTCCCGTCGTCGGCGAAGCACCACACGGCGGCGGTCGGCTCGATCGAGGAGAACCCGGCGGCCCGGGCCCAGGCCAGCAGCATGCGTCCGGCGTCGGGCTCGGCCTCGTTGGAACGGGCCACGGCGTGGTAGATGGCCTGCCAGTCGTCGAGGGCCGGGTCCGGCGGGTACCAGGTCATGGCGTCGTAGTCGGCGTCACGCACGGCGACCCACCCGTCAGGGCGGCAGACCCGTCGCATCTCGATCAGGGCCGCCACCGGGTCGGACAGGTGCTGGAGCACCTGGTGGGCGTGGACCACGTCGAAGCTGTCGTCGGGGGCGTCGAGGGCATAGACGTCGCCCTCGGTCACGGTCACGTTGGTCAGGCCTCGCTCGTCGCAGGCCTGTCGGGCCTCGGTCAGGACCCCGGCCGCCCGATCGAGGGCGACCACCTCGCCCGGCGCCACCGCCTCGGCCAGGTCGGCGGTGATGGTGCCGGGCCCGCACCCGACGTCGAGGAGCCGCTGCCCGGCGCTCAGGTGGGGGAGGAGGTAGGCGGCCGAGTTCTCGGCCGTGCGGAACCGGTGGGAGCGGAGCACGGCGTCGTGATGGCCGTGGGTGTAGACGTCGTCGGGCATGGGGGCGAACCTAGTCGGCGGGCGCTGGCAGCCCGGCCCATTTGCCACTAGACCGAGGGTCATGGCCGACGACTCCCTCCGTCCCTTCACCATCGCCGCCACCGACGAGCAGCTCGCCGATCTGCGGGAGCGGATCGCCGACACCCGCTGGCCCGACGCCGAGACCGTGGACGACTGGAGCCAGGGCATCCCCCTGGCCTACACCCGGGAGCTGGCCGCCTACTGGGCCGACGGTTACGACTGGCGGTCGCGGGAGGCCGCACTCAACCGGTTCGACCACGCCGTCACCGACCTGGACGGGCTCGACGTCCACTTCATCCACCAGCGCTCGCCGCACCCCGAGGCCCTGCCGCTCCTGGTCACGCACGGCTGGCCCGGTTCGGTGGTGGAGTTCCACAAGGTGATCGAGCCTCTGGTCGACCCGACGGCGCACGGCGGCTCGGCCGCCGACGCCTTCCACGTGGTGTGTCCCTCTCTGCCCGGCTACGGCTTCTCGGCCAAGCCGACCGGGACGGGTTGGGGGGTGGAGCGGATCGCCGGCGCCTGGGCCCAGCTCATGGCCCGGCTCGGCTACGACCGGTGGGTGGCCCAGGGCGGCGATTGGGGTTCGGCCGTGACCACCCAGATCGGCCGCGACGCCGGTACCCCCGGTGCCGACGGGGGGACGGCCAACGGCTGTGTCGCCATCCACACCAACATGCCCCTGGGTCGCCCGACCGAGGAGGCCAAGGCCAACCCGACCGAGGCCGACAAGGTCGCCTTCGCCGGGGCCGCCCACTATCGGGACTGGGACTCGGGTTACTCCAAGCAGCAGAGCACCCGCCCCCAGACCCTGGGCTACGGCCTGGTCGACTCGGCCGTGGGGCAGTTGGCCTGGATCGTGGAGAAGTTCTGGAGCTGGACCGATTGTGACGGCCACCCCGAGAACGCGTTGAGCCGGGACGAACTGCTCGACAACGTGATGGTGTACTGGCTCACCGGCTCGGGGGCGTCGTCGGCCCGGCTCTACTGGGAGAGCTTCGGCGCCTTCGGCGGTTCGGGCCGGGTCGAGGTCCCGACCGGGGTCGCCTCCTTCCCCAAGGAGATCACCCGGGCCCCTCGACCGTGGTGTGAGTCCCGCTACAACATCACCCACTGGACCGAGATGCCCCGGGGCGGTCACTTTGCCGCCTTCGAGCAGCCCGAGTTGTTCGTCGAAGACCTGCGGACCTTCTTCGCCACCGTCCGCTGAGGCCCGATCGGGTCCGCTCAGACGGCGCCCTCGGCCCAGGGGCCCCAGACGGCCAGGGTCCGGGCCGGTGAACCGAACGGGCCCGGGGTGCCCTGGGTGTTGACGAACAGGGTCCGCCCGTCGGGACTGAACGTGGCTCCGGCCAGTTCGGAACCGTCACCGATGTTGGCCGCCAGGGGCACCAGCAGCCCGGCCGGGGTCAGCGCCACCAACCGCTGTGACGACCGGCCGTTGTCCTCGCAGATGACGACCGAACCCTGGGGCGATACGACCAGGTTGTCGGGCCCGTCGAGCACGGCGCCGTCGGTCGGCACGTGCATCAGGGTCAGCACGCCACCGGTGTCGGTGTCGGTCGCCGCGGGCTCGTAGCGCCAGATCTGGCCCCGGCCCCGGCCCCCATCGGTGGAGGTGAACCATACGGTCGGGCCCTCGAGTGAGATGCCCTCCAGCCGTCGGAAGGCGGCGGCCCCCGCCTCTCGGGCCTGGGCGAACACGCTGGTGCCCGAGTCGGGGTCGGGGTCGGGGTCGGCCACGTCGACCCATCGGGTCGACCACCAGCGGCCCGTCGCCGCCTCGGACCGCAGGTCGACCCCGTCGACGTCCACCACGGCGAGGGCCTGGAGTCGGCCGCCCGCCTCCAGATCGAGCGAGCCGTCGGCCGGAGCCCGCCCGGTCGTGGCGACGAAGCGGTAGAAGCCGGCCTCGGGATCGGCGTCCTCGGTCAGGTAGACCACCCCGAGGTCGAGGTCTTGGTCGAGGTCGACGGCGGTCGCCTCGTGCCGGAACCGGCCCAGGCCGGTGAGAGGTCGGGCGTCGACCGGCTCGTCGGCGTCGACCGCCACCTCGAACACGTACCCGTGGGACCGCTCGTAGCCCTGGTCTCGGCCGTCGAGGGTCTCCTCGGCCGAGAGCCAGGTGCCCCAGGGGGTGGGCCCGCCGGCACAATTGCGCACGGTGCCGGTCAGGCTCCAACGGTCCTCGATCAGCTCTCTGGTTTCGGGGTCGACGACCAGGGTGGTGGTGCCGCCCCCGCCTGCGGGGTCGTAGCCGCCATCGGGCCGGGCACCGGCCGCGCCGTCCAGTTCGTGGTTGCGGACCAGCCGGATCGCACCCTCCGCCCCGGCGAAGGCCGCCATCCCGTCGTGACGGCCGGGCACGGCGAAACCGTCGGTCATCATCGCCCCCTCGACCGACAGCACCCGGTACTCGAAGCCGGGTGGGAGGGCCAGCTCGTCACCGGCCCGGCTCAGGGGCCCGTAGCCGCCCCGATCGGGATCGGTCACGAGGCCGGGCACGGCGGCCGACGGGTCGTCACCGCTGCCGATCCCGCAGCCCGACAGGGCGGCGAAGACCACGGCCAGGCCACCGCCCCCGACCCGCAGGAACCGGCGCCGGTCCATCGACGGCCGCTCCGGCCTCGGGTGGGCTGGCGTCGGCGGGGTCACGGTCGGTCCGGGCACCAGGCCGGCAGGGTGACCCCACCCAGCCGATCGTCGATCAGGGCGTGGAGGACGGGGTCGGCCGCGGCCAGCTCATCGCGGGTGTCGAGCGGTCCGTGCACGCCGTCGGCCGGATCGGCCCCCAGATTGCGACCGAAGTAGCTCTGGACGCCTTCGGCCCAGTACTCCTCCACGTTGGTCAGGGCGTAGGTGTCGGCCCAGGTCCCGGAGGCCACGGCCTGGTCGTAGGCGGCCCGGAGGGCCGGATCGAACGTCGGGTCGACGACGGCGTAGCCCTGGAGGTGGAGGACGTGGGCGAATTCGTGGAGCAGGATGTCCTCCCCCCGGTAGCGGTCGGCGTCGAGGCACAGCACGTTCTCCTCGCCCGCCGACACCAGGGGTCGGGCCGCCGTCGCCCCCAGGCCCCGAGCCCGGTTGTCCCAGTCGGTGTCGGGGAACACCTCGTAGAGGTCGCGGTACTCCGGCATCTCGGTGGTGCGCTGGTCGGCACCGATGATCCCGAGCCGGACGCCGCTGTCGACCACGGCCCGGCCCAGCACCGGATCGTTGACGAACACGGCTTCGACCAGGGCGGCCGCCGCCTCCAGGGCGCCCGGCTCGACCACCGAGGCCGAGATGACCCAGAAGTTCGCCACCCGACACCCCTGGGTGTAGAAGGGGTCGAGCCCGGCCGAGGCCGGTACCGGACCGACCTGGCAGGCCGGTGCCGACGTCGGCGCACCGGTGGCGTCGAGGTCATCCCCGCCGGCGGTCGAACCGGCTGGGGGTCGGCCGTCGGGGTCGGGATCGCCGTCGGGGAGGGAGTCGGCGTCCGGGCCGTCGTCGTCGTCGGTTGTCGTGGTGAGGGTGCCGCCGCTTGCGGGGCCGGTGTCGGCGGGTTCCGAGGCCGAACCCGGCTCGCGACCGCCGTCCCGATCCTCGTTCACGGTCGACCCGGCGCCGGCCGTGGTGGCGGCGGTCGACTCCGGGCGGTCGGCTCGGCCACAGGCGCCCAGCAAGGTCACCGCCACGAGCACGGCGAGGGCGGTCCGGCGACCTCGGTGGCGGGGGGCGGCATCCATGGGCCGAGCGTACCCACCACCCGGTTCGGCGGTGGCTCAGGCTCAGGCCGCCCCGGCCCGGTCGAGTCCGGCGGCGAGCCCTGCCAGATGCCGCTCCCAACGATGGGTGCCCGCCCGACGGCAGCGGTCCCGCGCCGCGTCCAGCGTCCGGGACGCCTGGTGTCGGCGACCGAGGCTTGCGGCCAGGCGGGCGCGGTGCAGTTCGACCGGTCCCCAACAGCACACGATCCCGCCCACGACCACCCATCGGTGGTCCCACGGGGCCAGCGCCTCCAGCAGGAACAGGGCCGACTCGTGATCCGGTAGCGATACGGCGAGGCCGGCTCCGAGCGCGGCCACGGGAAGCCAGCCGTCATCGGCCGGGTGGGCCGACGCGATCCGCCGATGGACGTTGTGGCGCCACCGGCCCCAGATCCGGCCCGCCTCGCTCCGTCGCCCGCCCAGCACCAGCGACTCGGCCGCCAGCAGGGGAAGGAACGGCGTCGTGGCAGCGCCGGTGGCGGCGGCCAGCGCCGGGAGCAGGAGCGCGTCGGCCCCCAGGTACCGCATCGACTCGTGGACCTGGAGGGCGCGGGCCGTGTCGGCCCCGGGGCGGTCGAAGGTGATTCGGACGGCGTGGGCCCGGAGCGACAGGGCGTCGGCTCGGGCCATGGCTCCGGCCTCTCGGAGCAGGGTCGAGGACGCGGTCAGCGCCGCCCAGTGGTCGAGCTCGGTCCCCGAACCGGCGGCGACGGAGGTGAGGCGGTTGGAGAGCGTGCGCGCCCGCCGGAGGTCGCCGACACCCAGGGCCAGCCCGATGTCGTCGGCCAACCGGCGTCCGTCGGCGGTCGCCCGATCGAGGGTCATGGGCCGGCACGGTAGGAGGCCCGCCTCACCGCCGTCTCACCGTCGGGGCCGACTTGACGTCGCTCCTGCCGGCACTGCTGAACGAATCCGGGAAATTTTTCCTAGCTTGGTATCTAATTTTCGCTGTGATGAGGGGCCAATACGCGCGAACATGGGCCCTTCTTCGGCGGTCCTCGTGTCGTCGGTGGGCTCGGTCCGAGCGAGTGCTCCCGGCGGTCAGGGCTCTCTGGACCGGCGACCGCGACCTGCGCCCTGCGTGTCGACCATACTAGCTCTGACCAGGAACAACGCCGCCGAACGGGCTGTTCTTGGGGTGCCGGATTCCGGGTCGACGCGGCCGGTGCCTTTCACCCCCACCCGCCCCATCCAACCTGCGACAACAAGCATGGTGATGAGAATCTATGCATGGGTCAGCAAATAGATTGAGTTGAGGTAGGTGTTATTCCACTGTTTGGGGCGGAGTTGACACACTACTTTTGAGAAGTATGGTTCTTGAGACGAAGGACCGTGTCGCCCACAACGGTGCGTTCCTGCAAGGTTGCGTTGCCTGAGGCGGGCGCCGCTGCGAGGTCTCGGAGACGGGGTCAAGAAGGGGAAGTTGCGTGGACGAACCGGGAAGCCACCCACATCCGCCGGACTCGGATCCGGTCGGTCGACTGAAGTCGCTGGAAGCCGCCCAGCGGCGCCTCTGGGCCACGCTCCGTCAGGAGGACGATCCCGAAGTCCGGATGACCCTCCTCTCGCGCTTCAGCGAGAACCGGGCCGCCATCGACGAGCTTCGCCAGGCGCTCGGCGTCGAGGACGGGACCAAGGCCTACCAGGTCCGCTTGGTCGAGGACGGAGATCAGCATGCTCCAGGTGCCCGAGGCTCGGGCCCGGTCGTCGATCGGCACGGTGTCGCCGAGGCACCGCCGGCCTTCATCTCGCCGCCTCCGGCGATCGGGGGCGAACGCGACCGGGTGTCGGCCGCCTCCGGCCACCCCGACCCGGAAGCACCACGGATCGCGCCGCCACCCCGCGTGGCCGATGACCCCTACCACCCCCCGCACCACCGTCCGCCGAGCACGGCCGCCGACCCGACGCTCTACGAGGAGCCGACCCCGACTGCCCATTCGGCCCCCGACCGCGTGATGGGCCCCCCGGCAGCGGCTGCCGTCGTCGGATCGCCGGCCCCGTCGGTCGCCGATCGGCAGGCCGACGCGGCAACCGATTCGGCGGTCGGTTCGATGTCGGGTTTCGATGCCGAGAGCGGTTCGTTCGGCGCCTTCGGCGAGAACTCCACCGAGCAGTTGAAGACCTCGATCCGCCAGGTCCCGGCCCGGGCCTACTGGCTGGCCGGTGGCGCGGTCGCCGTGCTGGTCATGGCCTGGCTGGTCGGCGTCGTCGTCTTCGGAGGCGACGACTCCGGCAACGTCGACTCCGAGGTGATCGCCGGGCCCGAGGCCCAACTTCCCAGCGAAGACATCGGCGCCGCGCTGCGCGACTACGGATTCGAGGGCATCGCCATCGAGGAGACGGCCGACACCGTGGCCGTCATCGGCTCGGTCTCGACCGAGTCCGAGCGGGCCGCCGTACTCGGCGCGGTCCGGGCCCTGGCCGGCGATCGCCAGGTCGACGGCACCCAGCTGGTGGTGGCCAACGGCCAGGAGGCGGCGGCCGGGCCCACCTCGGAGGGGGGCGAGACGATCAGCCGACCGGCGGCGATGCAGACCGAGCTGAACCGGGTGGTTGCGGCCACCCCGATCATCTTCGCCAGCAGCCGAGCCGACCTGACCGAGCTGCACAAGCGGATCCTCAACTCGGTCGCCTCGATCATGTTGGCCTACCCCGACATTCCGGTGAAGGTGGTCGGTTTCACCGACGAGGCCGGCCCCGACGAGGGCAACCAGGCCCTCAGTCTCCAGCGGGCCGACGCGGTCAAGGCCTACCTCATCGGCCAGGGTGTCCCGGAGGCGTCGTTGGCCGTCGAGGCGATGGGGGAGTCCACCTCCAGCGGCTCGGCCGCCATCGCCAGCCTCGAGCGTCGCGTGGAGTTCGAGGTGGCCGGTGCGACCACCCGTGCACCGGTGTCGAACGACCAACCGCTCAAGATCGCGGTGGTGGCTCCGAGCGCCCGCAACGACCTGGCCTTCACCCAGAGCATGGTCGACGCCGTGGACCGCATCGCGGCCGAGCGCGGCAACGTGGAGATCGCCATCACCGACGGCACGTTCGTGCCCGAGGAGGCGGCGGCCGCCATCCGAAGCTATGCCGAGCAGGACTTCGACCTGGTCATCGCCCACGGTTCCCAGTTCGGGTCACCGCTGATCGAGATCGCCAACGATCACCCCGACGTGGCCTTCGCCTGGGGCACGGCATCGGACACCTTCGGCCTGCCCAACGTCTACGCCTACGACGCCGCCGCCGGGCAGGGCGGCTACGTGCTGGGGGCGATGGCCGCCGCCCTGTCACAGAGCGGCGTCGTCGGTGTCGTCGGCCCCATCGAGGTCGGTGACGCCCAGAAGTACGTGGACGGTTTCGCCGCCGGGGCCCAGGCCGAGCGGCCCGGGGTGTCGGTGCCCATCACCTACACCGGCTCGTTCTCCGACCTGACCCTCGCCGCCGAGGCGGCCCGGGCCCACGTCGGCTCCGGTGCCGACGTGATGACGGGCTCGGCCCAGATGGTGGTGGGTGCGGTGTCGATCGCCAGCGAGAACAACGCTCTGTGGTTCGGTACCCAGTCCAACCAGGCCGAGTTGGCGCCCAGCCTGGTGGTGGCCTCCCAGGTCTACCGGTGGGAGGTCATCCTCCGGGAGATCATCGCCGACATCGAGGGCGGGGCCGTGTCCGGCCAGTTCTACACCGCCGATCTGGCCAACGGTGGCATCGCCATCGAGTACAACCCCGGTTACCAGTTGCCCGACAACGTCCGGCAGCGAGCCGATCGGCTGATCGCCGGCATCGTCAACGGCTCGGTCGTGGTGCCCGGCTGACGTCGTCCCCGTCGGGCCCCGGCTCGTCCGTCCTGCGGTCCGAGTCGAGCCGGTGCCCCCGGTGACGTAGGCTCCGGGCCATGTGGATCCGCCTGCGTCAGATCGCCGTCGTCACCCGGGACCTCCATCGCTCGGCGATGGACATCGGCTCCGTCCTCGGGCTGGAGGCCTGCTACACCGACCCCGGTGTGAAGCGCTTCGGCCTGAAGAACACACTGTGGCCGGTCGGTACCCAGTTCCTGGAGGTGGTGACCCCCATCGCCGACGGCACCGCCGGCGGGCGGTACATCGAGCGCCGCGGTGGCGACACCGGCTACATGGTCATCACCCAGGTCGACGACGTCGCCCGTCGCCGGGCCCGGGCCGCCGAGCTGGGGATCCGGATCGCCTTCGACCTGTCGTTCCCCGATGAGGGACACGACGGCATCCAGCTCCATCCGGCCGATACCGGCGGCTCGTTCTTCGAGATGGACCAGATGCTGCTTCCGGGTGCCGAGGCCGAGGGTGGCCCGTGGTACCCGGCCGGCCCCAACTGGGAGCCGTTCGTCCGCACCGAGCACGTGACCGGGATCTCGGCGGCCGAGCTCCAGAGTCCCGAGCCCGAGGCGCTGGCCCGCCGCTGGTCGGAGATGGCCGAGCTCGACCTCACCACCACGGCGGACGGCCATCCGGTGATGGAACTCGACAACGCCACCGTCCGGTTCGTGCCCGACGTCGACGGCAGGGGAGAGGGTCTGGGCGGGATCGACGTCACCGTGGCCGACCGCGATTCCGTACTGGCCGGTGCCCGCGCCCGGGACTGCTACGTCAGCGACGACCAGGTCACGGTCTGCGGGCTGCGGGTCAACCTGCGCTGACCCGGGCCCCCGGTCCGGCCCGCCGGCCCGGCGAGACTATATATACGCGCGATCCTGCGGTGACCGGCGTCGGCCCGGCCTCGCGGCGTCGAACGTCGTCGAACCGGCACGCAACCGACAACCCGTTACGGGCCTCGGGTGTGACAATGGCTACATCCATTCCACCTGGTCACAGACTTGGCTGGCGCAGATGAGGGGTTCCTCTTTTGACGCTGCGGCGCCAGGCCTCTACCGTCCGGGGACCACAAGCTAGACGAGTGAACAGGGGGAGGAGCACCACGTGTCTCTCTTGGATGTCTCTGACATCACGGTGAAGTTCGGCGGCATCACGGCACTGGACCGGTTGTCGTTCGGAATCGACGAGGGTCAGATCTGTGCGCTGATCGGACCAAACGGTGCCGGCAAGACGACGCTGTTCAATGTCGTCAGCCGGATCTACGACCCGACCGAGGGATCGGTCACCTTCGACGACATCGATCTCCTGGCCTTGGCTCCCCATGTCATCTCCCAGCGAGGGGTCTACCGCACCTTCCAGAACCTGGCCCTGTGGCCCGGGATGACGGTGCTGGAGAACGTGATGGTCGGTGATCACACGAGCACCAAGGCCAACTTCTTCACCTCGATCTTCCGCTTGGGAATCGCCGGCGAGGAGCGGGCGACCAAGCTCAAGGCCTGGCAGGCCCTGGAGGAGCTGGGGCTGGAGGAGCACGCCTTCCACCCCGCCGCCGGTCTCCCCTTCGGCACCCTGAAGCGGATCGAACTGGCCCGGGCCCTGATCGGCAACCCCCGGCTGCTCATGCTGGACGAGCCGGCCTCGGGCCTCACCCACAGTGAGGTCGATGAGCTGGGCGACACGATCAAGCAGCTTCGCGACAATCACAATCTCAGCATCCTGCTGGTGGAGCACCACATGCGCATGGTGATGGGCATCTCGGAGAAGGTCGTGGTGCTGAACTTCGGCAAGAAGATCGCCGAGGGCACCCCCGACGTCGTCCGCGAGGATCCCTCGGTCATCGAGGCCTACCTGGGGAGTTCGGCCTGATGAACGAGACGGACACCGTGACCGCCAACGGGGCCAGTGGTCCCAAGTCGATCATGCTGAAGGTTGACAACATGACGGCCCGCTACGGCCAGGTCGACGTCCTTCGGGGTATCAGCTTCGAGGTCCCCGAGGGCGAGGTCGTCGTGATCCTCGGTGCCAACGGGGCCGGCAAGACGACCACCCTCCGTGCCGTCTGCAACATGGTCCAGGGCACTGGTGCGGTCAGCTTCGACGGCACCGACATCTCCAAGACCGACACCGCCGACATCGTCAACATGGGCATGGCTCACGTCCCCCAGGGACGGGGCACCTTCCCCGAGCTGTCGGTGCTCGACAACCTCCACATCGGCGGCTACATCCGAAACGACAGCCTGGACGACGACATCGATCGTTGGTTCCAGATGTTCCCCCGCCTCAAGGAGCGCAAGGACCAGCTCGCCGGTTCGCTCTCGGGCGGCGAGCAGCAGATGTTGGCCGTGGCCCGGGCGCTCATGTCCCGCCCCCGGCTGATGCTGCTGGACGAGCCCTCGCTCGGGCTGGCCCCGCTCATCATCGAGGACCTGTTCAACACCTTCAAGGAGCTGAACCAGGAGTCCGGGGTGACGATGCTGGTGGTCGAGCAGAACGCCAACCTCGCCCTCGATCTCGCCACTCACGGCTACGTGCTGGAAGCGGGCCAGATCGTGCTCGACGGCTCGGCCGACATGTTGAAGAACGACAGCGCAGTCCAAGACGCCTACCTCGGCGCCTAGCGGACTCGGACACTCACGGAGACGATTGACATGGCAACTGCGCAAGTCGACTCACGACCGGCCTGGCTGGAGAACCCCACGAGGTTGATCTCGATCGGGTTCTTCGGGCTCGTCGGCCTGGGACTTTTCCTCTACATCATCGGACCCATCATCGACGGCGGGCTCCGTCTGTTCCTCCAGCGCCTCTTCGACGGCCTGGACAACGGTGCCGTCTACGCCGTGGTGGCGGTGGCCCTGGTGCTGATCTTCAAGGCGACGACCCTGATCAACTTCGCCCAGGGCGAGTTGGCCATGTTCGGCACCTTCATCGCCTATGTGTTGGCGGTGCCGGGTGACGAGGGTCTGATCGGGGGTCAGATCTCCGGTCTGAGCTTCCTCGATGGCCTGGTGGGCTGGAACAGCCTGACCCTCGGCTTCCTGCCGCTGGGCCTGATGCTGGCCATCGCCGCCGCCATGGCAATCACCGCAGCCATGGGTGCCGCCATCGAACGGGTGCTGATCCGCCCCTTCGACCCGACCGACCACCTGCCGGTGGTGCTGATCACCCTGGGTCTGTTCCTCATCCTCAACGCCATCGCCGGCTGGCTGTGGAACTTCAACCCCCGGGCCTTCCCCAGCCTCTTCCCCAGCGGGTCCGACGCCTTCGTCGGTATCGGCGGGGCCCGGCTCCGCTACAGCGTGATCGGCACCTGGGCCGTACTCGGCCTCATGGGCCTGTCGCTGTGGTTCATCCTCGGTCGGACCAAGGCCGGCCTGGCCTTCCGGGCCGTGTCGTCCAACACCGAGTCGGCCCGCTTGGTCGGTGTCCGGGTCGGCCGGACCCTGATGTTCGGTTGGGCCCTGGCCTCGGCCTTCGGCACCCTCGGCGGTGCGCTGGTTGCGCCCAAGCTGTTCATCCAGCCCAACATGATGGCGACCCTGCTCATCTTCTCCTTCGCCGCCGCCACCATCGGCGGTCTCGACTCCCTGGGCGGGGCCGTGATCGGCGGTATCGCCATCGGCCTCATCCAGTCGATGCTGGTCGGCTACCTCGGCGATCAGGACGCAGCGTTCAACGTACTCAGTCTGGCCGTCGCCTTCGTGGTGATCCTGATCGTGCTCTGGTTCCGCCCGGCCGGTCTGTTCGGCACGTCCCGGGTGGAGCGTGTGTGATGCGTCGACCGATTGATCGTTCCCGTCGCTGGAGAGGAGACAACGTATGAACCGGCAGCCGCTGATCACCGTCAAACAGGGCAGTTCCGAGCATCGGACGACCCAGTTGGTCGGGTGGGGCGTGTTCCTGCTCCTGGCCATCCTGTTGCCCTACATCCTCACCGCCCTGTTCGGTGAGTTTCAGGTCAGCCGGATGAACCGGGCCCTCTACCTGGCCATCGCCATCCTCGGCGTCAACCTGGTCGTCGGCTACTCGGGGCTGATCGCCCTGGGTCACAGCGCCTTCATCGGCATCGGAGCCTTCGCCGCCACGACCCTGATCATGGACGAGTTCCCCAGGATCGTGTCCGACGCCGACCCGACCTTGCTCTTCCTGGCCGCGATCCCGTTCTCCATGGCGGCGGCGTTCGTGGTCGGGGTGTTGCTGGGCATACCGGCGTTGAGAATCAAGGGGTTGTACCTGGCCCTGTTGACGATCGCCTTCGCCGCCGTGTTCCCGACCCTGATGAAGCTGGACAAGTGGGGCATCGCCGAGCGGACCGGTGGCGTGAACGGTCGGAACGTCGAGCCCAAGGTGGTCGCCCCCGAGTGGGTCCAGACGATCCTGTTCATCGACGACACCCCCGACCAGCAGGCCATCTACCGTTACTTCATCATCGCCTTCTTCACCTTCCTGGCCTTCCTGGGCACCAGGAACCTGTTGAAGAGCCGGCCCGGTCGAGCCATCGTGGCCATCCGCGACAACGAGACCGGTGCCGCCGTGAGCGGCGTCAACCTGCCGCTGTACAAGACGATCACCTTCGGCGTCAGCGCCTCGCTCGGTGGTCTGTCCGGCGTCCTGTGGGCCATGAACTCGGCCTTCGTCGGCGAGCAGGACTTCGGGTTCGCCCCGCTGGCCATCCCGCTGTTGGTGGGTCTGGTCATCGGTGGTGTGGCCACCCTGGACGGTGCCATCTACGGCGCCCTGGTGGTGGTGTTCGTGCGGGAGATCGCCAACAACACCGACATCCCGTTCATCGAGCGGGAGGATGTGTTGTCCCAGGCGTTGTTCGGCCTGGTGCTGATCCTGGTGACGTTCTTCGCCCCCGGCGGGATCTCGGGGCTGGTGAGTTCGATCAAGGACCGCATCATCCAGGTCATTCCCCAGCCGCCGACGGGGGCCGGGGTCATGGCCAGTGCGGCCGAGGCGGCCGACGACGCCGTGCCCGAGCCCGCCGTCTGAGCGACCGGGATCCCCACACCAATCGACCGGACCGACTACAACTGGCCGACCACGGCCCTGACCACACCTATCGACCGAGTTCTACACAGATCTAAGTCCAGCCTTTTAGGGGGGTCGGACTTGGCGAGAGGAGAAACCAACCAATGAAGAAACTGACCAAGCTCTTGAGCCTGCTGTTCGCTCTTGCGCTCGTTGCTGCCGCCTGCGGCGGTGGTGACGACGAGGATGCGGGCGGCGAGACCGAAGCCGACGGAGAGCTCGCCGGTGGCGGTGTCGACGACGACGCCGTAGCCGATGCCCTCGAGACCACCACGACCACTGCGGCGCCTGAAGAGGACACCGGAGAGGTCCAGACCATCGCCGACCTCGAGGCGGAATGGGCCGAGGCCCGAGCCGCAGTCGTCGAGGCGCTCAGCAGCGGTGACTACGGTGTCGGCGACGACAACATCCTGCGGGGCCCCGGTGGCTTCGAGGTCGACCTCAACGAGTGCCCGTCCGACTGGAGTGACACCGCCGGTCTCGATGGCAACATCGTGATCGGCCACACCACGGCGCTGTCGGGCAACCTTGCCTCCTACGGCAACATCGGTGCCGGCATGGAGGCCTACTTCGACTACGTCAACGAGAACGGCGGCATCGGTGGTCAGGAACTCGAACTGATCATCAAGGACGACGGCTACGTGGCCACCCAGACCATCGAGCTGGTGGACGAGTTGCTGCAGTCCGAGGATCCGTTCCTCGTGACCACGCTGGGTTCGCCCAACACCCTGGCCACCTACGACACCCTCAACGAGAACTGCGTTCCGCAGCCGTTCGTGATGACCGGCCACCCGGCCTGGGGAGACCCCGAGGGGCACCCCTTCACCACCGGCCTGCAGATGTCGTACTCGACCGAGGCCGTGCTCTGGGGCAACTGGATCCGGGAGAACCTGGCCGACCAGCTGCCGGTGAAGGTCGGCGGCCTGGTCATGGACAACGACTTCGGTCTGGCCTACAAGGACAGCTTCGAGAAGTGGGCCGAGGCCAACCCCGACGTCGTGTCGGAGTTCCAGGCCGTGCCCCACGACCCGGCTGCTCCCACGGTGACCAACGAGATGACCACCCTCGCCGCCGGCGACCCGGAGGTCTTCATCTCGATGACGGCCGGTAACCCCTGCCTCCTGGCAGTTCAGGAAGCCGGCAACTCGGGTCTGACCGAGACGGCCGAAGCGCTGTTCGCCCCGTCGGTCTGCAAGGACCCCAACGCCTACATGATCCCGGCCGGTGACGCCGCCAACGGGTTCCTCATCGTGGGCGGCGGTGTGAAGGCCACCACCGATCCCCAGTATGCCGACGATCCCTTCATCTCCTGGGTCAACGAGGAGATGGCGGCTCGCGGTCTGGACACCTCGGTCGGCCTGTACGGCACCGGCTTCGCCCAGTTCGGCTGGGCTCACGTCGAGGCCCTGCGCATCGCCGCTGATCTGCCCGGTGGTCTGAGCCGGACCAACCTGATGCTCGCCCTGCGTGGCATGGACGTGATCCACCCGATCACGCTCGACGGCATCAGCTTCTCGGTGAACGGCAACGAGGACAGCTACTACATCGAGGGCTCGGAGTTCTCCGAGTACGACTCGGCGAACGAGTCCTGGATCCAGCTCGGTGCTGCCATCGACCTCAACGGTTCGTCGCCCAACTGCCAGTGGGGCGACGAAGGCTGCTGATCCGCACGCCGGAGTTGACCGTTCCCTGACGGAACGGCAGTGACATCCGGGTGGGGCCGGGATTCCTCGGAATCTCGGCCCCACCCGCGTATGGGGACCGGTGCGCCCGACCGATGGGACCCGGCGGAAAGGGCATCGCAGCCAGTGGAGCTGTTCCTGCAACGCATCTTCGACGCCAGCTTCAACGGCGCCATCTATGCCTCCCTGGCCCTGGCTCTGGTCATGATCTACCGGGCCACCGGGTTGCTGAACTTCGCCCAGGGCGAGCTGGCCACCTTCAGCGCCTACGTGGGGTTCCTTCTCCTGACGCCGCCGGGCGCAGCCATCACCGGCCTCAGCCTGGTCGGGATCCTGCCCGGCCTGCCGTGGCCCGTGCCCTTCGCCATCGTGGGGGCCGTGCTGTTCGGGGCCGGCGTTGGTGCACTCACCGAACGGCTGCTCATCCGGCCCCTGGAGGGAAGACCGGATCTGTCGGTGGTCAACATCACCATCGGTCTGCTGATCACGGTCAACGCCTTGACCGTCGAGTTCTGGGGCACCTCGGCCCGCCGCTTCCCCAGTCCCTTCCCCAACGCCCCAGACGACTACGTGCCCGTTGGCGGCGCCCGCCTCCGCTACGAGGCCCTCGGGGTGTGGCTGGTCCTGCTGGTGATGCTGGTGATCCTGGCCCTCCTCCTCCACCGGACCAAGGTAGGGTTGGCGTTCCGGGCCATCACCGGCAATCGCGAGTCGGCCGAGCTGTGCGGGGTCCGGGTCGGCCGAACCCTGATGTTGGGGTGGGCGGTGGCCGCCGGCCTCGGCGCCCTGGCCGCCGCCCTGGTGGCCGACGCCGTGCTCCTGGAACCGTTCATGATGATCCGGCTCCTGATCTTCTCGTTCGCCGCCGCCACCATCGGCGGCCTCGACAGTCCCCTGGGGGCCCTGGTCGGCGGGGTGGTGGTGGCCATGACCCAGACCCTGATCCCGGGCTACTTCTCCTCCATCATCTCCACCGAACTGTCGTTGCTGCCCCCGCTGCTGGTCATGGCCGGGGTACTCCTGGTCCGGCCTACCGGGCTGTTCGGCACCCGACGGGTGGAGCGGGTATGACCGCCGTGGGCAGGTCGGGTGGCGCGGTCTCCGACGCCTCGGGGCCCGACGGCGGTTGGGCCAGGGCGGCGGCCGCCATCGCTTCCCAGGAGCGTCGCAGCGGGCGCTCGCGCATCACCCAGGTCGTGACCACCTCGGTGCTGGTGCTGCTGCTGGTGCTGCCCCTACTCGTCGATCAACTGGCGTTGCGGCGGATCGGGGGCATCATCGTGCTGACCCTGGCCGTTCTCGGGGTCGTGGTGGCCACCGGTCACGCCGGGCTCATCTCCCTCGGCCACGGCGCCTTCGTGGGCCTCGGCGCGTTCGCCATGGCCTCCTATCTCGACCTGGTCCACCTGCCCTTCCTGCTGGCCCTGCCCGCCACCTTCGCCACCTGCTGGATCGCCGGCTGGCTGTTCGGCCTTCCTGCGCTACGTATCAGGGGCATCTACCTCGCCCTCATCACCCTCGGTCTCGGCGTGGTGTTCCCGCCGCTGGCCAAGCGGTTCCCGGCCCTTACCGGTGGGGTCAGCGGGCGCCCGGTCGACGCCACCATGGAGGCCCCGGCCTGGCTCGGCGACGACCACACCATCACCTGGCGCTACCTCTTCTGCCTGCTGGTGTGCGGGCTGCTGTTCGCCGTGACCCGCCGGATCCTGCGGAGCCGAACGGGTCGGGCCATGCAGGCGGTGCGGGACGACGAGACGGCGGCGGCCTCGTTCGGGGTCGACCTGGTCCGGACCAAGACCGGGGCCTTTGCCCTGTCGGCCGCCCTCTCGGGCACCTCGGGCGCCCTCCAGGCCGTACTCTTCCCCTTCGTCAGCCACGAGCAGTTCGACGTGTTCCTGTCGTTCCGGCTCTACGCCGCCGCCATCATCGGCGGCGTCGGGTTTGTCATCGGGGCCGTCTACGGGGTGGTGGCCCTGATCCTGGTGCCGCTGGTCAACGACGCCGTCGGCGTGCTCGACAACGACGTGCTGGTGTTCGGCATCGGCTTGCTGCTCCTCACCTTCGTCTCACCCGACGGCCTGGCCGGCCTCATCGCCCGGTGGGAACGGCGCTCGGGTTGAGGCCGGGGAACATCCCCGGGCCGCCATCTGTTGGTTCGACCATGCATCGAGGGGGCCGCAACCGACGTCGAACAACCCTGGGCGTGGCCGTTCTGGTGAGCCTGGCCCTGGTGGCGGCGGCCTGTAGCGACGGCGACTCCGACGCCTCCGTCACCGCGGCCCCGACCGACGACGGCGCCGGCAGCACCACCACCACGACGTTCCGGACCGTGGACGACGTCGAGACCGAGGTGTCGGACGAGTTCGCCGCCCTCGACCTGCAGGGCCGGATCGACGCCTTCCTGGACCAGCCCAACAGCGCCCGGGCGGGGGCGGTGGCCGAGGCCATGGCGGCCGACGGGGATCCCCGGTGGGGGCCTTGGCTGCTCGATCTGCTGCGGCTGGGGCCGTCGAACGTGACCGACGAGCAGGTGGCCCAGGCGATGGCCGACATCTCCGGGATCGAGCGGACGTCCGAGCAGTTCATCACCGAGGACTACCGGGTCTACGGCCAGTGGGTCTACGACCAGGCCATCGATCCCGGCGAGGGTTACCGAACGTGGAAGGAGGGCCTCTACGGGCCCATCGACGACGAGTACCCGGCCCTGCTGGCCAGCGTGGGCGACGACCTCCTGCTGAGTCGGATCCAGTGGGGCGGGGTGCCCCGAGGAGGCATCCCCGAACTCAACCAACCCGAGCGGGTGGCGGCGTCGGCCGCCGACTGGATGGAGCCGCAGGAGGTGGTGTTCGGCGCCGTGATCGAGGGCGAGGCCGTGGCCTATCCGTTCCGCATCCTGGGCCACCACGAGTTGGCCAACGACACGGTCGCCGGTGTTCCCATCGCCCTGGTGTTCTGCACCTTGTGTCGGACCGCGTTGCTGTTCGACCGGCGGGTCGAGGGCCAGGTACTCGACTTCCAGACCTCGGGTCTGTTGGAGAGTTCCAACAAGATCATGGTCGACAACCAGACCGACACCCTGTGGTCGCATCTCGAGGCGACCGGGATCGGCGGTCCCCTCGACGGCGTGGTGCTGGACCAGTTCGCGCTCGAGACGACGACCTGGGAGGCATGGACCGAGGCCCACCCCGACACCGAGGTACTGGCCATACCGGGGCCGATCTTCTCCGACATCCCCGAACAGCCGCCCATCGTCTACGACTACGAGGCCGACTCGGCGTATCGCTTCTACTACGACGACCCCGAGGTCTGGTTCCCCATCCTCGACACCCCGACCGACGAGATCGCGCTCAAGCAGAACGTGGTCGGTCTCGACCTCGGCGGCGAGCAGTTGGCCATCACGGTGGACGGCATCGTCGAGGCCGGGCCCCGGGTCTTCGAGGTGGGGGACCGGACGGTCGCCGTCGTCCCCACCAGTGCCGCCGGGGTGCGGGTGTACGACGCCGCCGGGACCGGCCTCGTCGCTGGTGACGTCCCCGAGCTGACGGGCTCCGACACCGACACCGCGACCTTGGTCGATGGCACCGTCCTGGCCCGGCTGGTGGTGGAGCAGGGGCTCTGGTTCGCCTGGTTCGGCAACCATCCCGAGACCGACTGGTGGCCCCGCGCCGGCTCCTGAGCAGCTGAGGTCGCCGAGCCGGAGCCGCGGTACCCTGCTGCACAATGAAGTCGCAGACCTCGGGGTGCCGGGCCCTGCTTCTGCTCGTCGGCCTGGCCTTGGTGGCGAGCGCCTGCTCCGCGATCGGTCTCGACGGCGGGGCTGCGGAGGATGGGGCGGCGTCGACCGAAGAAACCGAACCATCCAGTACTGGCGGGGGCGCCGCACTGGCGATCGACGAGGACGAGGAGACCATCGCCGACCTGGAGACGGCGTGGGCGGCCCAGCGGGCCCGGGTGGTCGACGCCCTCACCAGCAGCACCTACGGATTGGGAGCTGACGGCATCCTCCGGGGGCCGGCTCGGCTCGAGGTCGATCTCGACGATTGTCCCGCCGACTGGGACGACACGGAAGGGGTCAGCGGAACCACCATCACGGTCGGCTTGATCGTGGCCCAGACCGGCCAGCTCGGGTCGTTCCGGCTCCTGGCCGATGGGATGCGGGCCTACTTCGACTGGGTCAACGAGAACGGCGGCATCGACGGGCGGCAGCTGGAACTGGTTCTCCGGGACGACACCTACGACCCGGGGGTGGCCCAGGCCGCGGTCGACGACCTGCTGGACAACGTGTCGCCCTTCATGGTCGCCTCGGTCGGTTCCCCCAGCTCGCTCGCCGTCTACGACGATCTCAACGCGGCGTGCGTACCCCACCCCTACGTCGTGTCGGCCCACCCGGCCTGGGGCGACCCGGAGGAGCACCCGTTCACCACCGGCTTCGAACTGTCGTACTCGACCGAGGCCATCGTGTGGGGTACCTGGATCAAGGCCAACCTGGGGGCCGACGTCCCGGTCGAGGTGGTCGGCCTGGTCACCGACAACGAGTTCGGTCGCATCTACGCCGACAGCTTCGGTCAGTGGGCGGCCGAGAACCCCGATGTGGTGTCCCAGCTCACCCTGGTCGAGCACGATCCGGCCGCCATCGAGGTGTCGGCCGAGATGGAGGAGGTGGCTGAACTCCGGCCCGAGGTGTTCATCTCCATGACCAACGGTCAGCCCTGCATCAGCGCCGTGGCCGAGGCCGATCGCCTCGGGGTGACCGACACCGCGCTGGCCCTGTTCACCCCTTCGGTGTGCAAGCAACCCACCGCCTTCATGGTTCCCAGCGGGGCCGCGGGCGAGGGGTTCCACGTGGTGGGTGGGGGAGTCCGCTCGCTGTCCGACCCGGCGGTGGCCGACGACACCTTCGTGCGCTTCGCCCGCCGGCGGTTGACCGACACCGGGCTCGACCCCGACCAGTCCCTGGTCGGCGTGGGGTTCGCCCACTACGGCTGGGCCCACGTCGAGACCCTGCGGGTGGCGGCCGCCCTGCCGGGTGGCCTGACCCGGTCGAACCTGACCCTGGCCATGCGCAACATCGACCTCCAGCACCCCATGTTGTTCGACGGTGTCCGGTTCTCGACCCAGGGGGTGCGGGACGGGTTCGTGATCGAGGGAGCCGAGGTGAGCCGCTACGACGCGGCCGAGCGGGTCTGGCGCCCGACGGGTTCGGCGCTCGATCTCAACGGACTGTCGCCCAACTGCGTGTGGGACGATCTGGCCTGTTCCTGACCTCCTCTAGAGTGTGGGCATCGCCGTCCAGGAGGGACCAACCATGGCCGTCTACCTCGAGGACAACCCGCCGGCCCGACCACAGTTCCGGACGGTCCGCCGGGCTGCGGTGACGGGGGCCATCGTCGTCCACACCGCCGAGAACACCCCGGATCTGGTGCTACCCGACGGCGGAGCCGAGGGGGTGGCCCGGTTCATCTCGCGGCGGACCGATGCCGCCGGGAGCTACCACTCGATCGCCGACTCCGATTCGGTCGTCCAACTGGGCCGCTACGAGTGGGAGATGTTCCACGAGGGCACCGGCGGCAACCGCTGGTCGTTGGGGTTGGCCTTCGCCTGCCGGGCCTCCCAGTGGCCCACCCTGCCCGAGGCCTGGTTCGGGGCCGCCCTGCGCAACGGGGCGCGTGAGGCGGCCCGGATGGCCCGCTGGGTCAACGACACGGTGGGGGTCGAGGTTCCGGCGGAGAGGATCACGGCCGTCCAGTACCGCAATGGCCGACCGGGCTTCGTCGGCCATGGTGAGCTCGATCCGGGTCGCCGGTCCGATCCGGGCTCCGGTTTCCCCTGGGACGAGTTCCTCGACATGGTCCAGGCCGAACTCCGGCCACCGCAGCCCCCGGAGCCCGAGCCCCCGAGCGGGGGCTCGGTGGCGGTCGGGTTGAGCCTGAGCGAGGCCCTGGCCGATCTCGACGAGCTCTACCGGGCCTACCGGGGGGCGTTGCCGACGCTCGGGGAGCGCGGCTCGTGGGCCCGCGACCTGGCCCGTCGGATCTATCAGGACGGCGAGGACCCGGCTGCGGTGTTGCGGTTCGTCGAGTTCACCCTGCGCCAGGAGTTCGAACGTACCAGCGGCTGACGGATCGGCTACGGGGAGGTCGTCGATCGCGAGCGTCCCCGGGCGGGCCGGTCAGACGTCGATACCGAGGCGGTCGGCCTCATCGGG
The DNA here is from genome assembly GCA_965263455.1 of Acidimicrobiales bacterium. Classification (GTDB taxonomy): domain Bacteria; phylum Actinomycetota; class Acidimicrobiia; order Acidimicrobiales; family SZUA-35; genus CADEDH01. The sequence goes on along the minus strand of CBDHHN010000004.1, from coordinate 648,864 downwards.
ACAGAAGCTGATGACGGCGGCGTCGATGACGAGGCGGAGGTCGCGATCGGCCAGGTCGCTGTTGGTGGCCTCGACCGCAGCGTCGCGGATGTCGTCGAAGTCGTCGTCATCGGCGGCGCCGGCCGCCATGCCGCAGAAGCTGTCGGCGAAGGCCCGGATCTCGGCGTCGGGAAGTTCATCGCTGGCCAGGTCGTTGTCGGCCAGGATGGACCGGAACCGGGACAGTGGGCTGTCGGGCTCGGCCAGCGTGGTGGTGGTCTCGTCAACCTCGCTCCCGTCCTCGTCCCCGGGCTGGGTGGTCGAGGTCTCGGCCGGGGCCTGGGTGGTGTCGGTCCCGTCGGGGGAGTCGGCGATGGTGGTCTCGGTTGTCGGGTCGGTGGTGTCACCGCCGGCCGTTTCGGTGGCGTCGTCGGCGGTGAGGTAGAAGTAGGCCAGACCGCCGCCGAGGGCGACGGCCACCATACCGACGATGATCAGCAGCGAGCGGAGGATCCCGCCCCCGCGGGACGGTGGCTGGCCGTAGTCGTCGGGATTGACCGGCGGGCCGCCGTCGAAGCCGTAGTTGACCGTGTCGGGGGTGCGTGGGGGCCCGCCGGGCGTGACCGGTTGTTGGGCCAGGGTGGGATCGATTTGGCCCCGCTGGTAGGCGGCGGCCGCCGCGGCGCCGGCGATGGCGGGCGAGGCATCGGCACCGACGGGGTCAGTGCCGTAGGCCGGGAGCTGGCTGGTGCGGTCGTCGCTGGGCTGGGGGCCCGGGGCGCCGTGGGGGCCGACCGGGATGGCGCCCGGACCGGCCACCGTGGTCGGGTGGCTCTGGGGGCCGGTGGCCCGCACCGGATCGGCCGGAGTGGACTGGATGCCGGCGCCCTGGGGCGGCGGATTGGGGCCGGTGCCGAGGGCCCACCAGCGGCCGTCGATCGCCTCGTACCATCCTTCGGGAGGAGGCCAGGGGTAGCTCTTGCCGTCCCATCCGACGTAGGTGTTACTCACTGGCCCCGGCCTCCCACATGGTCACCAACCTACTCCCGGTTGGGGTGGGCCGGGTGCGCAGGGCCTGGGAACCCGCTACCGATCGAGGGTGGGAGCGGGTATGGTGGCGTTCCCATTGCGCGGATGCCCGAGTGGTCGAAGGGAGCGGCCTGCAAAGCCGTGATTCGCGGGTTCGAATCCCGCTCCGCGCTCCACGAGGTGCCCCGGCCGGCTGCTGCTAGCCTGGTGCCTTCCAGGGCCATTAGCTCAGTTGGCTAGAGCACTTGCATGACGCGCAAGGGGTCGGGGGTTCAAATCCCTCATGGCCCACCAGGTGACGAAGACCCTCGAACCCCACCGGTTCGAGGGTTTTCCGCTTCCGGGCCCTTCGTCAGAAGCTCACCCGGGGCCGGCACGCATGCCATCTGATTCGAGTTGGGACCCAAACTGGGACCCAACCTCATCGAGAGTGAGGAGGCCGCTCGCTGCGACCTGGTGCCGAGTCGTAGGCCACCGGGCCAAGGTCGGTGACTCTCGTGAGACGATGACGATAGATGTCCTCGATCATGCGCTCGGAGGTGCCGGCCCAGTCGGCCACTCGCCACTTCTCGTGCCCGGCGTCGAGTTGGAACGTGATCGCCGTATGTCTGAGTTCGTAGGGAACTATCGGTTCCAGACTGGCTTCGAGGCAGGCGCCCGAGACCATACGGCGAAGGTTGTGCCGCTGAATCGGTGTGCCGTACCTCGTGGTCACAACGAGGTCGAGTCGGTCCACCCAGAGGTCGTCATGCTTGGAGCGGTTCTTGTCCTTGGTCGGCCGCTGGGTTGGACAGTCCTACGACGGCGACCTTGTGACTGGATTCGCCGTTTGGGCTCGGACCGAGGAACGGCTCAACGAGCAGATCGCCCGCCTCGAGCAACAGTTGGGCTGATGGACACCGTGACGGTCAGCATCACCGGCCCCGATGCCGACTGGCTGGCCGAACACGCACGATCCCTGATCAACGACCGGTTGGCATCCAGCGGCAACCTCATTCCGGCGATCCGGTCCATCTACCGGTGGCAGGGCGACGTCTACGAAGGCGCCGAGGCCTACCTTCTGCTGCAAACCCAGCGCCACCACGTGGCTGAGATCGTTCGTCGTACCAACGACGCCCACCCGTATGTCACCCCGCACGTTCTCGCCTTCGCACACACCGAAGCGAGCCCGGACTATCAGAAGTGGATCATCGACTCCACCACCAGCGAGTCGTGAATCCACCGAGCCGGCTCTGTCACTTCGTGATCGACTGTGCCGATCTCGACCGAGCGACCAGGTTCTGGGCTGCCGCTCTCCGGGCTGAGGTGGAGACCGTCAATCCCAAGAGCACCCACGTCTACCGCAAACTGCGGATACCCGGTACCGACGTCCGGCTGCTCCTTCAGCGCACCGACGACACCCGCCAAAGCAAGTCGCCCATGCACCTCGACATCGAGACCACCGACGTCGAAGCGGAGGTGCGACGACTCGAAGCCATCGGCGCCACCCGCCACGACCACCAGACCGCCAGAGGCTTCGACTTCTGGGTCATGCTCGATCCCGACGGCAACGAATTCTGCGTGCTCCAACCCACCTACCCCGACCTACTGGAGAAGCACGATCAACTACATCACTCCGCCGGTCTCGACTGACCGTCAGGTTTCGAAGACCGCTCCTCAAGCGAAGCGAGAACTCTTGCGAGGTTGTTGCGTGAGGTGAGGGTGTTGGGGTGGTCGTGGCCCAGGACGTGTTCGCGGGTGGTGAGGGTCTGGTGGTGGAGGTTTCGGGCCCCCTCCAGGTCGCCCAGGGCTCGGAGGGTTTCGGCGAGGTTGTTGCGTGAGGTGAGGGTGCTGGGGTGGTCGTGGCCCAGGACGTGTTCGCGGGTGGTGAGGGTCTGTTCGAAGAGGTCTCGGGCCCCCTCCAGGTCGCCCAGGGCTCCGAGGGTTTCGGCGAGGTTGTTGCGTGAGGTGAGGGTGGTGGGGTGGTCGTGGCCCAGGACGTGTTCGCGGGTGGTGAGGGTCTGTTGGTGGAGGTCTCGGGCCCCCGTGTTCGCGGGTGGTGAGGGTCCAGGTCGCCCACGGCGTAGAGGGTCAGGGCGAGGTTGTTGCGTGAGATCAGGGTGTCGGGGTGGTCGTGGCCCAGGACGTGTTCGAAGGTGGTGAGGGTCTGTTCGAAGAGGTCTCGGGCCCCCTCCAGGTCGCCCAAGTCTCGGAGGGTTTCGGCGAGGTTGTTGCGTGAGGTGAGGGTGTCGGGGTGGTCGTGGCCCAGGACGTGTTCGAGGGTGGTGAGGGTCTGTTGGTGGAGGTCTCGGGCCCCCTCCGGGTCGCCCAGGGCGTGGAGGGTTACGGCGAGGTTGTTGCGTGAGCTGAGGGTGTCGGGGTGGTCGTGGCCCAGGACGTGTTCGCGGGTGGTGAGGGTCTGGTGGTGGAGGTCTCGGGCCCCCTCCAGGTCGCCCAGGTCGTGGAGGGTTACGGCGAGGTTGTTGCGTGAGTTGAGGGTGTCGGGGTGGTCGTGGCCCAGGAGGTGTTCGCGGGTGGTGAGGGTTTGTTGGTGGAGGTCTCGGGCCCCCTCCAGGTCGCCCAGGGCGTGGAGGGTTTCGGCGAGGTTGTTGCGTGAGGTGAGGGTGTCGGGGTGGTCGTGGCCCAGGACGTGTTCGCGGGTGGTGGCGGCGAGTTCTTCGGCGGTGCGGGCTGCCTGGTAGTCGCCCTGGGCCCACAAGCCGAAGCCGGCGTTGACAAGCAGCGTGGCGGCTCGTGGCGCCAGGCCAGTCACGCCAGTGGCGTGGGTAGCCACTGCGATCGCGTGCGGAGCCACCAACCCAAACCGAGGCCACTCCCCAAGATCTGTGTGGTCCGGCAACCCAGCCTCCACCAAACCCAACGCCACCTCAACCGGGTCGGTCATGTGCTGGTCGTCTGGTGGTTGCTGCGGGTGACGTCCTGGGTGAGGCGGTGGACGTTGAGGAGTTCGTCCACGGTTTCGATGAGGCCGAAGTTCCGCAGTCGGCTGACGGCAATGTCGATCTCTGTCTTCGTGGTGGCGCCGATGGATTCGGGGGTGAAGAGGAACTGGGGGATCCGGTCGGGCGCCATGTAGGCCACGAGGTCGAGAAGGCGGACGGCGTGGGGGTGGCCGTCACTGGTGAGCCGGTCTGTTGCGAGCGAGATGGTGACGGCCACGGGGTTCTTCCGATCGGGGGGAAGGGTGGAGTCGGCGAGCAGTTGTCGACTCTCGGTTGCGTACCGTTCGGCGTAGGTGGACAGTGCCATGCCGGTGGCGTCGATGAAGGCGAGCGCCTGGGCGCCGGCCAGTGCCAGGCCGTCGAAGGCTTCGGCCAGTGATTGCGCAGCGGTGACTTGGGTGTCGCTCGGTTCGGCGCCAGCGGGGTTGGTTGCGTCGAGGAGCCACTGGGTCATCGACTCCTGTGACAGCTTCTTCACGTGAATCGTCTGGGCCCAGCCGGTAGGGCTGCGGCTGGTGATGAGGATGTGGCCGTGGCCCAGCGTGGGGAGCCACTGGTCGACGTCGTTGCGGCTCTCGGCATTGTCGAAGATGGCGAGCCAGTTGGTCCGTCGGTGGAGGTGGTCGACGACCTGGTCTCTGATCACCGGGTCCTCGACGCCTTCGACGGGGATGTCGACGGCTTGGGCGAACTGGCGGAACGAGGCAGCCGTGGTGAGTTCGTTGGAGGCATCGATCCACCAGATGGCCGAGTAGTCATCGGCGTGTTGGTAGGCGTACTCCAAGGCCAGGGCGCTCTTGCCGATGCCCGGTGAGCCCTGAAGGGTGGCCCGCGTCGGTTCGGCTACAAGGGTTGCCGATGGCTCACGAGCCAGAGCCTCGGCAATCTCGGCCAGTTCCTTGTCCCGATCGGCCAGGCGGGCCTCGGACCCTTCCCGGATCGGGTTGCGTCGGGGTCGCAGGCCCACCGGTGAGATCGGCGCGAAGGTCGGCGCGTCATCGACGGGAATCTCCGGCCACCGCTCCACCAGGGTCCTCACCGGGATGGCGAACGTCGTCCCCGCCTCGGTGACCTTGTCGTCGACCAGGTACAGCACGCCAATCACGCGATCGCTGTCCGTGTCGAAGGCGGGACCACCGGATTGGCCTCTACCCGGTTTGGTCTTCGAGATGGCGAAGGCCCGTTGGGTGGCGCGCCTCGTCTGCACATCCAGCTCGCCGGCCATCGTTCCGGGCTCCATCGGGAAACCGGTCGGGTACTGGGCCCGGCTCACGTCATAGGGGTAGCCATGAGAGGTGATCGTGGCGCCCTCGCCGGCGATGGTGGAAACCGGGAGGGCCCTGATCGGGGACGGGACCGCTGCGGTCCGAAGCACCGCGAGATCAAGCTCCTCGTCCAGCTCCCGATCCTCGACGGGGATGGTCACGCCGCGCATGGCTGCTGGTGCCAGCGTGATCGGGCCGTCACCGCAGTACTCAACGACGTGGGCGCAGGTGACGGCGATTCGGTCGGTCACCCAGAAGGCAGTGCCCCGGATCCTGTCTTTGCTGTCGACGACGGCAGCGACCGACTGCATGACGGGGCCGTCCGTCGTCATGAGAAGTCCCAGGTCACCTTGACGTTCAGGTTGACTTCGGCGCCGGCCTTGGCCACGTACCAGTTGCCGGAGCCCGACACCTTCAACCCGAACTCCACCTCGATCCCGGACAACGAACCGCCGTCCTCCTTGTCCGTCGCCATCCCGGCGAAGCTGTCACGGACGGAACGAACCACCGCTCCAACGGCATTCGTGATGGACGAAGCCCGCTCGCCGAGATCGGTTATGTAGTCATCCACACGGTCGTCCAAACCGATCTCATGCAACGCAGGGGACGTGAACTCGCCCTCGAAGTAGACGACATCATCTGCATCGGAAATCCGTACCAGCTCGGCCACTTTGGCTCCTATCTGCTCTCGTTTTGGCGGATCTGTTCTTCGACTATCGCGAGGTTGTTGCGTGAGGTGAGGGTGGCGGGGTGGCCGGGACCCAGGACGTGTTCGCGGGCGGTGAGGGCCTGTTGGTGGAGGTCTCGGGCCCCCTCCAGGTCGCCCAGGGCTCGGAGGGTCAGGGCGAGGTTGTTGCGTGAGGAGAGGGTGTCGGGGTGGTCGTGGCCCAGGACGCGTTCGCGGGAGGTGAGGGTTTGTTGGTGGAGGTCTCGGGCCCCCTCCAGGTCGCCCAGGGCGTGGAGGGCGGCGGCGAGGTTGTTGCGTGAGGTGAGGGTGGTGGGGTGGTCGTGGCCCAGGAGGTGTTCGAGGGTGGTGAGGGTTTGTTGGTGGAGGTCTCGGGCCCCCTCCACGTCGCCCAGGGCGTAGAGGGTGGCGGCGAGGTTGTTGCGTGAGGTGAGGGTGGTGGGGTGGTCGGGGCCCAGGACGTGTTCGCTGGTGGTGAGGGTTTGTTGGTGGAGGTCTCGGGCCCCCTCCAGGTCGCCCAGGGCTCGGAGGGTCTCGGCGAGGTTGTTGCGTGAGGTGAGGGTGTCGGGGTGGTCGTGGCCCAGGACGTGTTCGAAGGTGGTGAGGGTCTGTTGGTGGAGGTCTCGGGCTCCCTCCAGGTCGCCCAGGTCGTGGAGGGTGTCGGCGAGGTTGTTGCGTGAGGTGAGGGTGTCGGGGTGGTCGTGGCCCAGGACGTGTTCGAAGGTGGTGAGGGTCTGTTGGTGGAGGTCTCGGGCCCCCTCCACGTCGCCCAGGGCTCGGAGGGTTTCGGCGAGGTTGTTGCGTGAGTTGAGGGTGTCGGGGTGGTCGGGGCCCAGGAGGTGTTCGCTGGTGGTGAGGGTCTGTTGGTGGAGGTCTCGGGCCCCCTCCAGGTCGCCCAGGGCTCGGAGGGTTACGGCGAGGTTGTTGCGTGAGGAGAGGGTGTCGGGGTGGTCGGGACCCAGGACGCGTTCGCGGGAGGTGACGGCGAGTTCTTCGGCGGTGCGGGCTGCCTGGTAGTCACCCTGGGCCCACAACCCGTTGCCGGCGTCGACAAGCAAAGTGGCGGCTCGTGGCGCCAAGTCAGTCACGCCAGTGGCGTGGGTGGCCACCGCGATCGCGTGCGGAGCCACCAACCCGAACCGAGGCCACTCGCCAAGATCTGTGTGGTCCGGCAACCCAGCCTCAACCAGACCCAACGCCGCCTCAACCGGGTTGCCATCGGGGCTGGGGGTAGGGGAGTGGTGGGCGGGCTTCATTCCGGGCCTGACACTACCTCAGGCCCGCATCCGGATCCGGCGAATCGCTTAGCTCCAAAGCCGACGAATGCCAGCGAGCCAATCGACAGCTTCTACTCAGGTTCAGGCGCCTCGATTGCGCGGATCTGTTCTTCGACTCTTGCGAGGTTGTTGCGTGAGTTGAGGGTGGTGGGGTGGTCGTGGCCCAGGAGGTGTTCGAGGGTGGTGAGGGTTTGTTGGTGGAGGTCTCGGGCCCCCTCCAGGTCGCCCAGGTCTCGGAGGGTTTCGGCGAGGTTGTTGCGTGAGGTGAGGGTTTGTTGGTGGAGGTCTCGGGCCCCCTCCAGGTCGCCCAGGTCTCGGAGGGTCAGGGCGAGGTTGTTGCGTGAGGTGAGGGTGGTGGGGTGGTCGTGGCCCAGGACGTGTTCGCGGGTGGTGAGGGTCTGTTGGTGGAGGTTTCGGGCCCCCTCCAGGTCGCCCAGGGCTCGGAGGGTTTCGGCGAGGTTGTTGCGTGAGGTGAGGGTGGTGGGGTGGTCGTGGCCCAGGACGTGTTCGCGGGTGGTGAGGGTCTGTTGGTGGAGGTCTCGGGCTCCCTCCAGGTCGCCCAGGGCGTGGAGGGTGTCGGCGAGGTTGTTGCGTGAGGTGAGGGTGTCGGGGTGGTCGTGGCCCAGGAGGTGTTCGCGGGTGGTGAGGGTCTGTTGGTGGAGGTCTCGGGCCCCCTCCAGGTCGCCCAGGGCGTGGAGGGTGGCGGCGAGGTTGTTGCGTGAGGTGAGGGTGGTGGGGTGGTCGTGGCCCAGGAGGTGTTCGCGGGTGGTGAGGGTTTGTTGGTGGAGGTCTCGGGCTCCCTCCAGGTCGCCCAGGGCTCGGAGGGTGTCGGCGAGGTTGTTGCGTGAGGTGAGGGTGGTGGGGTGGTCGTGGCCCAGGACGTGTTCGAGGGTGGTGAGGGTCTGTTGGTGGAGGTCTCGGGCCCCCTCCAGGTCGCCCAGGTCTCGGAGGGTCTCGGCGAGGTTGTTGCGTGAGCCGAGGGTGTCGGGGTGGTCGTGGCCCAGGACGTGTTCGCGGGTGGTGAGAGCGAGTTCTTCGGCGGTGCGGGCTGCCTGGTAGTCACCCTGGGCCCACAACCCGTTGCCGGCGTCGACAAGCAAAGTGGCGGCTCGTGGCGCCAAGTCAGTCACGCCAGTGGCGTGGGTGGCCACCGCGATCGCGTGAGGGGCCACCAACCCGAACCGGGGCCACTCGCCAAGATCTGTGTGGTCCGGCAACCCAGCCTCAACCAGACCCAACGCCACCTCAACCGGATCCCCGAGTCGCCTACGTCTACGCAGCCGCTTCATCCAGCTCATCGCACCTCGACCCTAGTGCAGCGAGGAAACAGTCGACCGGAGCAGCCTGGGTGCCCCAGGCAGAACCTCTCGCTGACGTGCCTGGTCCTTCTCGACCCCGGTAACTCAGCTCCAAAGCGTCCGACCCGCACGGGACGAATGGCCCGATCGGTTCGCACGCTGGGACCCTGGCTGGGACCCTACGCCCCCGCACCTCCTGTTACGGCCGTGCACGCATTCGCACTGAGCGGCCCGAGAAGACGTCATCCTGGCACGGTCACGCATCGTCCGGACTGCCATGACGCGCAAGGGGTCGGGGGTTCAAATCCCTCATGGCCCACCCTGAAACTCCAGGCCGCAGGGGCTGTCGAGCTCCAGCATCCGCCGGACGGCCGAGACGATGGCGCCTCGACGGCACAAGCCGGGCAAGGACATGGGATGTCTCAGTGCCCGGATCATCGGCGTTGATGGCGCGGGTCCGACAACCGCCAGGAGTGACTCCCGCCGATGCCGCCTCGTGCTTGAGGCCTAGAGGGTCTGGGCCCCGCAGTTGAACAGCCACAGCGAGGCGAGGAACGCGAGCCCGTAGGCGATCCAGAGCCCGGCGGTCGCAGCTGCCCCTACAAGCCACGTGCTGGTTCCGTTCTCCTTCGACCCGGCGATGGCCATCCCGAGAGGGATGACGGCGAGGGCGGCCACAAGCACGAGGACGAAACGCACATTGCGGCCGAGGTCCCGGTAGATGCTGTCGCGTTCGGCCAGGGTGACGTTGTCGGCCCAGCTCGCGTCCGCGCAGTCGAAGCCCGACACGTGGAAACCGACGCCGAACACGATGAAGGGCAGGGCCACGAGTGCCAACGCAACATACCCAAGACTGGGAGCAACCCCGGACGCCCGCGTCCGCCGCAACATGAACTCGACCGTAGTAGCCGGCCTCTTCGATGTTCGGGCGGGTACGTCGTGACGAGCTACGACGCTTGGTCGCCCGGTGCACTGCAGTGCGCTCGTCGTGCCGCACCCGGCGCTCGTCCGAGTCGTGCTCTCGGCGTGAGGAGTTGCCCCGCTGGGTGGGACACCGCTCCGCAATCGACTCGATCGTCACCCCGGGGCCGGGCTGGGGAGCGACCTGGACGACATCGTCAAGCCAGATCAGTTGTCACCGCCACCTGCGGTAGACCCCGCTGCCTGACCGTTCTGTTGGAGATGCCTTCAGGATGCTGGGCCCTCGTTATCGCCGGCTCCCGCTGCGAGCAGTTGTGAGAGCATTGGCATGTCGACGCCGACGTCGGTTGCTGCGGCGAGGCATCGTCGCATGTCCTTGACCGGCATGCCGTTGAAGGTGATTCGTCTAGGTGGCATGGGCCAACGCTCGGACACGAAGCTACGGCCGGTCGAGCGGTTCAGGTACTCCATGAATGTCTCCAGGGGCATGCCCTGGGCCTCGACCATCTCCCGGACCTCCATGATGAGACCGAACGTGCCGATTGCCATGGCGTTGTTGCCGAGCTTCATGACCTGACCGGTCCCGACCGGGCCGCAGTGCGAGACCGTTCCCATCGGCTCGAGCACGTGACGGCATCGTTCGATGTCGTGGGCCTCGCCGCCGATCATGAGGGTGAGCGTCCCGTCGACGGCGCCTTTGACCTGGCCGCTGACCGGACAGTCCAGAACGGTGATCTCCGCCTCGGCCGCCTCGGCCGCGAGCTCTTTGCAGTAGGTCGGTGAGACGGTGCTCATCACGATCACAACGCCGCCCGGCGCCATGGCGGCGATCGCACCGTCCGGGCCCCGCAGGACCTGGTCGTTCTGGGCTTCGTCCCAGACCACGGTCATCACCACGTCGGCTTCGGCGCCCACTTCGGCCGGGTTCGCTACCTCGCGTAAGCCGTCTGCGGCGAGTCGTTCGAGCGGTTCTCGGTTGCGGTTGACGCAGCTGACGACATCGATGCCGGCGCGAAGCAGGTTGGCGGCCATGGGCTCACCCATCGCGCCGAGGCCGATGAAGCCGACGGTGGTTGGCGTCATGGGTTTCTCCAGTCAGTGGTGATGGTCGGCTTCATCCGTCGCTCGGGAGGTCGGTGTCGAGGTACCGGCAGACGGATCGGGTCGCTTCGGTCAGGAAGTCGTCATCGCCGTGGGCGGCGAAGCGGGTGGCCAGCGGCTTCTCTTGGTGGCGGGCCCGAAGCATGGTGTTGATCTGGTCGATGACGAAGGTGGTGGCCATCTCGGGGTCGGGGTGTCGGATCTGGTCGCGCCGGGCCAGGAGGAGGTCGCGGAGGCCTCGGTCGAGGGTCATGCGTACCTGGTCGTAGCTGTCGCCCAGCTCCGGATGATGGTCGGCCAGCGCCAGGCCGGCTTTCTTGAATGAGGGCCGTATGTGGTGCGAGCGCAGGATGAGCCGGATGTAGGCGCGGAGGATCTCCCCGACGCCGGCGCCTTCCCATCGCTCGGGGGCGATGGCAGCGAGGGTGGCCGCTTCCGACTCGTTGACGAAGCGGTCGAAGAGGGCGAACTGGATGGTCTCCTTGTCGCCGAAGTGGTGGTAGAAGGACCCAACCGACGAGCCGGCATGCTCGGCGATCTCGGCCACGGACGTCGCCTCCACACCCTTTGCCGCAAACAGCGTCTCCGCCGCGTCGAGCAGGGCGGTCTGGGTCGACGCACCGCGGGCTTGGCGGCTGGCCCGAACGTCGTAGTCGAGTTCGGTCAGCGGGGGAGAGGGGATGTCGGTCATGTGGTCCTGGGTGGGTCGCCGGCGATCGCCGCTGCGTCGTGGTGGTGACGGTAGCGGTCGGGGATGGCGAGGCCGAAGATCCGGGCTGCGTTGAGGCCGAGCAGCTTGGCTCGTTCGCCGTCGTCGAGGTGGCCCATGGTGCGCTCGATGGTCTGGGCGGAGTAGGGCCAGCTGCCTTCGTGGTGGGGGAAGTCGTTGGCCCACAGAAAGTTGTCCATCAGGTCGAACTCGCGGGCCAGGAGCAGGCCGGCCTTGTCGTCGCCGAAGCTGGCGAATCCCTGGCGGCGGAAGTACTCGCTGGGCAGGAGTTCGAGCTTCGGTCGGACCCACATGTGGTGCTTGAGGTAGGCCTCGTCCATCGCCTGGAGGGCGAAGGGCACCCATCCGATGTTGGCTTCGATGGTCCCGAACCGGAGATCGGGGTGACGCTCGGCCACCCCGGAGGCGCAGAGGTTGACGATCGGCTCGACCGATGGCGTCAGGGAGTGGACGACGTAGTTGATGACGGCCCCGCCCTGGCTGCGGGCGGTCCGGGGGTCGCGCCCGGTCGAGACGTGGAAGGTGACCGGGAGCCCGACCTCGGTGATGCAGGCCCAGAGCGGCTCGAACTCCTTGAGGTTGTAGTTGAGGTCGTCGACGTTGGGTGGACCGAAGACCGGCTTGGTCGGCAGCGACAGGCCCTTGAACCCGAGGCCGGCGACCCGCTGGATCTCGGCGATCGACTCGTCAATCGCGGCCGGGGCGATCGCGGCCATCGGGGCGAGCCGATCGTTGTAGGGGCCGTAGTCCTCCCAGGCCCAGTCGTTGTAGGCGCGACACATGGCGTGGCTGAACTGGGCGTCGGGTGTCGCCCACATCGTGAGCCCCTTGTTGGGGAACAGGATCTCAGCGTCGACGCCGTCGAGGGCCAGGTCCTCGAGTCTCGTCTCCGGATCGCGGCCACCCTGCTGACGGGTCAGGTCGGTGCCCTCGAGCGGCTTGGTCCAGTTGATCTTGGCCGGTCGAAACCCCTCGGTCTTCTGATAGAGGTCGGGGTCGACGCTGGCGTTGCCCTTGTCGGTTGGCATCTGGATGATGCCCGGCAGCCGCTCCCGATACCGCTCGGGCACCCGACCAACCAGGAAGTCGGACGGCTCCTGGACGTGGCCGTCGGCTGAGGCCATGAAGAACTTGTCGTCGGCATCGGGGCGGGCCGACCGGACCCAGCCCGCGTCGCCGGGCGTCTCCAGCCTCCACTGGTTGTTCTGGTCTGCCTCGACGGTGCTCATCGGATCCCCCTCGTTGTCATCATCGGCTTCGGTCGCTAGCTTACTGGAATTGAAGTTTTAATTCTAGTCAACAACGACGAACGGAGTGGACCGTGACCAAGACCGTGCTGATCACCGGGTGTTCGAGCGGGTTCGGCAAGCTCAGCGCCCAGCTCTTCGCCCGGAAGGGCTGGAACGTCGTCGCCACCATGCGCTCACCGGCGAGGGAGACCGATCTCGTGCCGGGCGACGCCATGATCGTGACTCGACTCGACGTCACGGACTCGGCCTCGATCGCCGCTGCCGTCAACGAGACGATCGAGCGGTTCGGCGGCATCGACGTCCTCGTCAACAACGCCGGCTACGGCGGTCACTTCATCTTCGAGCAGGCGCCCGACGAAGCCGTACGGGATATGTTCGAGACCAACGTGTTCGGCACGATGAACGTCTGCCGGGCCGTCCTGCCCCACCTGCGAGCCAAAGGCAGCGGCGCCATCGTGAACGTGACCTCGATGGCCGGGATGATGGCCCTGCCCTGCGGGTCGGTCTACTCGGCGACCAAGTACGCGCTCCAGGGGTTCACCGAGGGCCTGGCCATCGACTACCAGCCGCTTGGCATCACCGTCCGCTCGGTCCTCCCTGGGGCCTATCCGACCGCCTTCTCCGACAACACCAACAACCACCTCGACGGCGGCGACGAGCAACTCAGCACCCTGGCCCACGCCTTCCGCAACAAGATGGGACAGGTCGTCGGCGCCGAGCCGCAGGACCCCCAGGAGGTCGCCGACCTCGTCTACGCCTGCGCCACAGAGGCCGACATGCCAACCCACAACCCCAGTGGGGCGGATGCCCAGATGCTCGTCGGGCTCATGGCTCAGGGCACCCGCGACGAGTTCATCGACCGCATCCGTACGATGCTCAGCCCCGACTGAGCAGCCATAAGGACCCGAGAAGCTGATCAACTACTGGGGCTGCTGACCCCTTGGGCGGCGATGAGGCCTGTTCGGTCGGCCCGCTGTGTCGAGCGCGAACGTCAGGCGTTGTGGCGTGTGGTCTGTGCTGACACGATGGCTGGGTGATCGAGGGGTCAGCGGATCGCAGGACTGTGGTCGTGGTGCTGGGCCTTGGCTCGATGATGGCCGTGGTCCTCCTCCTTGCTCAGCTTGGTGTGGCGGTCTATGAGAACGGTCTGCAGGGGTTCAAGGCACCGCCGGTTGAGAGTGTTCGGCTTTCGGAGCCGTTGTATGTCGAGGAGGTGCGCAGGTTCGGTGGAAGTGGTGGCCAAACCTCGACCTGGGCGTTGGTCAGTTCGTCGGACAGTGAGGTGGATGCCGTCGAGCAGGTCCGTGCCCAGGCGCTGGGCGGTGGGTGGACGGTTGCTGAGGTCGACTGCGGAGGTGACACGCCTCCGTGTCGTGAGGTGGAGGGGACGGTGTTGACCGACGGTGATGGCGCGTATCTCACCGTGTATCGCTCGCCTCCCTCTTCGTTTCCGGGGCTTGGCGAGTTCGAGGAGTCCCCCCAGAGCGCGTGGATCCAGCTGGTCTACGAGGCCTACGGGGTCGGTAGATGCTGTGCCTGGTGAGGGCCCTCTGCGGCATTGTCGAGCCGGCGCCGAGCGAGTGCGACCGGCTGACCGGTGGCGAACATTTGGCAGTGCTCGGGTCGTGGTGGGCACAGGCGTCGGGTAGAAGACGTGGCTCAGACACGGTCGATTTCCGACGCACAAGCGTTCCTCGGGAGAGAGCGACGCTCGCCAAAAAGACTCTCACGAAGTTGTTGAACAACCTCGCCCTAGCTGCAAGGCTCGCCTCATGTCGGAGAACCTGCGGAAATTCACCAAAGCGATGTACCTACTCGATGCTGTGGTCAGGCGGGTGCCTGACGACGCCTGGGACAACCCAAGTTGTTGCGAAGGCTGGACTGCAAGGGAGACGGCGGGTCATGCAGCATGGTTCTTGAAAAGCACCGCGAGCCTGGCTTCGGGAGGCGGTCCCATTGCCGAGCAGGCTGAGGCCGAGGTGCTCGGTTCCTATCCTGCGGCCGAGATGCGCAACGTCGTCGACAACGTCGTGGCCACTCTTGACCAAAAGGGCGTGCTTGCCTCCGTTGCTGCAACGCCGTTCGGGGAGATCTCGATCGATGACTACATCGGCGTCATCTGGATTGATCCCATGACCCATGCGTGGGATGTGGCCGATGCGGCAGGGATCGAGCACGGCATCGACGACGACACCGCCACTGCGGCTCTGGCTGCTTTGGGGCCACTCTCGGAGAATCTCAGGGGCCCCGGCCTATTCGCCAACCAAGTGGAGGTGTCCGGCACAGACGCCGTTTCGAACTACATCGCCTTCACCGGGCGCGAGCCAGTTCGGGCCTGAATGAAGGCGAGGGCCAGTTACTCGGAAACGCTCACTGGCAGCCACGCGCGGTGGTGTCCAACATCGTGCGTCGATGGGTGAGCGTCTAATAGCGCACAAGGAGTGCCGCACTGCGGTGGTCGCACCTGGTCGGTTGGCGCTGGCTGATTGGGCTCGTTGAACGATTCCTGCGAACTCATTCGTCACGGTTTTCGGCGTTGTCAGGGCCAGAGTTGTCGGGATTGTCTTTGGGGCCTTCGGCGTTGCCGGGACCGGAGTTGTCGACGTCGGGCTCCTTGGAGTGGTCGCTGTCGTCGTAGCTGTCGCTGTCATCGTGGGTGGTGCTGGTTCCGTCGTCGATCTCGATCTCGATCTCGAGGTCGAGGTCGAGGTCGATGTGATGGCGGCGGTGCCGGCATCGGCGATCCTGATCGTCATCGGGGCCTGAGGGCGAGACGGCAGTCCATGGCCGGCGAGTGTCACCGTGAGGTTGTGCTCGGTACCATCGCACTCGGGTATGAGCTCGGCGGGCGAAGGCGAACTGTTCGACGATGGCGCGGTGGTCGGGCGCTGGCAGCTCGGTCCGGCTTCGACGTTCGAGGGCGGCGCGTCGCTGCACTCGGCCCGTTCGCTCGGGTCGGACGGGAGTCGCGAACGCCTGGTTGAGGTGCACCTGACTTCAACGGCTGACGAGGCGAGCCAGACCGCTGCGTCGTTGGCGGCGGCCGCCATGGTGTACGAACCCGAGCTGCTGACCATCGTCGACTCCGGTGTGCTACCCGCTGATGCCGCCCCCGGGGTCTATGCGGTGACAGAACGCTGGGACGAGATCGTCGGTCGCACGGCCCGGCCCGAGGCGGACGTGCTCGAACTCGCCCGAAACGTTGTTTCGGCGCTCGCCGCAATCCACCGGGCCGGCGGACACCACGGCGCCGTTCACCGAGCGGCGATCCGCCGAGTCGGGTCGACCTGGAAACTCGCCTCGGCGGGCCTCGGCGACGTACTCACCACCGAACTGGCCGCCTACCGGCCCCCCGGTCTGCACGTGATGGAGCAGCCCGGCCCGGCTGCCGACATGTGGAACCTGGGTGTGGTGCTCCACGAGCTTGCCACTGGGCGCCTGCTTCGGCCGGGGGAGCAGCCGAGCCTTCCGGACGCCCCGACCTTGGAGCGGGTGGTCCATGCGCTACTCCAGCCGGAACCGGGGGACCGTCCAACGGCGGAGGCAGTCCAGGGTCTTGCCGAGCACGGATGGTCGGGACCGGCCCCGCAGCCGGCGCCAACGGCTGCGCCGGCGGCGGGCAATCCGACCCGCCAGGTCTCAACTCCGCATCCGGCAACGCCACCACCGAAACCGGTGTCTGCACCGGGCCTCACGGGATCCGGTGGCGCAATCGCCGGCGGGCACGCACCGGAGTCGGGGGCTCATGATGGGATGGCGAGCAATGAGTCTGCCCGGCCCTCCGTGACGGCTGCCGCTGGTACTGCCGGTGGTACTGCCGCTGGCAGTGGCGCGAGCGGATCGGGCCGCGGTGGTTTGCTGCTCCCCGTGCTTGTGGGTGTTGCCGCTCTGCTGGCCGTGGTCGGCCTGGCCTTTGCCCTCACCCGAGGCTCCCCCGATGACACCGCCATCGACACCGCTGAATCGACCACCGTCGCCTCCGACGGGACCGAGGAAGCCGACGGTGACGATGGCGTCGCTGCTGATGCGGCCGGTGCCGAGGGCCAGGACACGGTCGGTGACCGCACATCGGGCACCGTGGCGGTGGCCGACCTCCAGACCGGTGACTGCATCGACATCGTGTTGGGCCGGGGCCTGATCAACGAGGCCGCCCTCCAGCCGTGCGACGCCGCCCACAATGCCGAAGTGATCGACGTGTTCGAACCGGTAAGCGAAGCGGCGGCCGATGAGTTCCCGGGCCGACTGAACCTTCAAGGCCAGGCGGGCAACGGATGCTTGCCCGCGTTCCAGGCATGGACGGGCACCGAGATGTTCGTGAGCCAATTGGACGTGGTTCCGCTCACACCGACCTTCACCCAGTGGTCGGACGGGTCGTTGCGCACGATCATCTGCCTGGCGGTCGCACCGTCGGGTCAGGAACTGACCGAGTCGGTGCAGGGGAGAGGCTCGGTCTATGCCCTGTACGAAGGCTCGACCACGAGCCTCTCGAAGATCGTCGGTCAGTTTTGTTTCGACACCGAAGACGGCCTACTCGAGCTGGCGGGTAAGCGACAGACCGTGACGACCGTGGGCTGCGCCAATCCTCACAGGTTCACGGTGTTCGACTTCGGCGCCATCCCGGGCGACGAGTTCGACCTCGATCAGCCGAGCATCTCGGCTAGTGAGATGGCGCAGATTCAGGCCGCGGCCGCCGAGCAGTGCTTGGTCTCGTGGGAGGAACTGACTCTGCCCGACGGCCTCCCCGAGCCCGCCGTCTTCGCCGTGACCCCCGACCCCTTCGACTGGCTTCTGGGTGACAGAATCTTCAGCTGTGTGGCCCGGTGGGAGGAACCCGTCCTCGGCAACGTTGGCCATTTGGACCGACTGGCCGAGCGCGGCGAGCAGCAGGCCGAGGGCGACCTGACCGGCGACGGCTGACCGTCTAGAACAGAACTGAACTAGATCTCCAACACCCGAGGCGGCAGCGTGGCGGACAATCTTCTCACCCAGGGTCAGATCGTTGGTGGCCGGTGGCGCATCGACCGGTTCATCGCCAGCGGCGGCTTCGGTGGTGTGTACGCCGCAACCGACACCTCGTCGGCCTCCATCGGATCGGTCGCCGTCAAGGTTCTGCTCGAAGGGGCGTCCACCGCCGAACGGCAGGGCTTCCTCGACGAGATGCGGCACATGGGCTCACTCCGTCACGAGAATCTCGTGGGCTACATCGATTCGGGTCTGCTCGCCGACCACGAGCAGGGTGCGGTATTCCTCGTACTCGAACTGTGTCAGGAGTCCCTGGCCGACCACTGCGGCCGCCAGTCTCGGGGCGTTCTCCCGCAGGCGCGTCTCCCCGAACTCGTCGAGCAGATCAGCGCGGGCCTCGACTACCTCCACCGCTCGGGACGGGTCCACCGCGATCTCAAGCCCGCCAACATTCTTCGGGCTGGTGACCTTTGGAAGCTGGCCGATTTCGGCCTGGTGCGTCAGCTCAGCGAGTCCGGCGTCTACCACCTGCAAACGCTGGTGGGTACCCCTCGCTACATGGCTCCCGAGTTCTTCACCGACGGCCCCATCGGACCGGCCACGGATCTGTGGAGCGTCGGCGTTCTCCTCCATGAGATCCTGACCGGCGACGCCCCGGTCAAAGGAGAGGGTGCCGCCTACGTGCATGCCCTCACCAACACCCCGCCCAACATCTCCGCGGAGCTGGCCCCCGAAGCGGCCGAGCTGATTCGCCGATGCCTGGCAGCCGATCCGTCGCAACGGCCGACGGCTGCGGAGCTTCCAGCCGTCCTGGCCGGCGAGGCCGTGACGCCTTCACCCGCTGCGGCCGGGACGGCCGCGGCGGCCGCAACCATGATCGCCACCCCCACCCCGGAGGGCGATGCCGCTGGCGACACTGCGTCCGACGGTGGGGTCCGGTTCACCCCGCCGGGTGCACGAGCCGCAGGTCCGCCGCTCGGCTCATCCTCGGGTCGGCCGTCGGCCGCGACCACGGCCGCCCCTCTCGCTGCTGCGGGCGGTACGGCAGCAGCCGGTGCCGGAACCGCGGATCGGGCGACCGACCCCCTCTCGGCACCGACGGTGACGGCGGTTGCGCCGACCGCCGACGTTGCCGGAGCCCAGGGCCCTGATGCGGGCGGCGACCCCGACGGCCCGGGAGGCCGACGTCGATGGTTGCTCATTGGCCTGCTGGCCGCACTGATCGTGGTTGCCGCGGCTGCCGGTGTGGTTGGCCTCGGACTGTTCGACGGCGACGAGAACGACGTCGCTGCGGGCGGAGATGAGAGTGCTGACACATCGGGTTCGGCCACCGACGGCGACGGCGCCGACGACGCCGGGGCGCCGGGACTCGAAGATGTGGAGGTCGACCCAGTGGATGAGATGGCGGCCGCCGAGGCCGCGGCTGAGGCCGCCCTCGGCGGGGCCGACAACGGCGAGGAAGCCGGAGCAGACGACGGCGCCGACAATGACGGGGCCGTCGATCCCGAGGTTGATGGTGGCGAGTTCGGCGATCCGAGTACGCCGGCGGTGTTCGAGGACCTCCAGTCGGGCGAGTGCGTCGACGGCATCATCAGCGACGCCGGTCTGCTGATCCCGACCGGGCCGCTGCCGTGCGACGGCCCGCACCTGTTCGAGATCATCGGCATCATCGAGGCGCCGGAGGCGGGCGGCCCATTTCCGGGGCAGGACACGCTGACCGCCAGCAACGCCGTCACCTGCTCGGAGATCTTCGCCGACCGGTTCGGAATCGACCAGGCGATCACACGACTGTCGATCCTGGCCATGACACCCTCCGAGGAGCAGTGGAACGACGGCATCTACCAGCAGGTCTGCGTGGTGAACCGCGGCGACATCCAGCCGTTGCTCGCCCCCCTCAGCGACGACCTGGACGAATTCCTCTGGAAGTCCGGTGATTCCCTGTCGGTCATCGAGATTCAGGACGGATTCTGCTTCGACACCCCGGTCGGTCTCGACGAAGGATTCACCCAGCGTGTGGTGTACCGCGATTGCACCGAGCCCCACGACGGCGAGGGCTACGGCAATGCACTGATCCCCGATGTCGACACCGACGACGATGGTCTCTACGTCTATCCGGGCGAGGGAGCCCTGGCCCAGCGGGCGTTCCGACCCTGCCACGATCGGCTGCACGACCGCTACGGCGCCGATCACGGCGACGCAGGCATCGCGGGGCGGGCCCTGGTTCAGAGCGCAGCCGAGTTCAACGGCACAAGCATCCCGCTCGCCGTCTGCGTGGTGTTGTTCGACGAACCGGTCGACGTCCCGGCGATCGAACTCGCCACCCTCTGATCGGAAACTTCTCTTGGCGGGACTGGACAATCGAGGCTCCCGAAACGTGTGGGGGCCGATGACCCTCATCGCCCCCGCACTCGCAATCGAGTGCGAGTGGTGAGGGTCGTCGAGTGCGTGGGCTAGCAGGAGTCTTGTTCCCCTCCGGTCGGCTGGGCCTTGGTCATGGTGGTGGCGCTGGTTCCGTTGGTTGTGACGGTCAGGATCTCGGCGCCGGTGTGGGTCACGACGATCGTGTGTTCGAACTGCGCCGATGGCATGTTGTCGTCGATGTGTTCGGTCCACCCGTCGTCGGCCTGGGTGAATGTGGTGCCGCCGGAGAGCAGCATCGGCTCGATCGTGAAGCTCATGCCCACCTTGAACAGTTCGTCGTCGTGTCGTGCGGTGTGATGGTGGATGTGTGGGGCAGCGTGGAAGGTGGCACCGATTCCGTGTCCGCCGTACTCGCGAACGACGGTGAAGCCCCGCGACCGGGCGAAGGGTTCGATGGCCTCGCCTATGCGGCGCAGCGGTTGTCCCGGCCGGACGGCTTCGATGCCGCGAAGCGTGGCCTCTCTTGTGGTCTCGACGAGGGTCTCGGTGGGTTCGTCGATAGCGCCGACGATGAACGTGGCCGACGTGTCACCGTGCATCCCGTCGGCGTAGGCGGTGACGTCGATGTTCACGATGTCACCGTTTTCAAGGGGGCGGTCGTCGGGGACGCCGTGACAGATCACACCGTTGACTGAGGTGCAGACGGACTTGGTGAAGCCCTTGTAGTGGAGGTCGCTGGGGTAGGCGTCTCGATCGATGTAGGCCTGGTGGGCGATGGCGTCGATCTCGTCGGTTGTGATTCCTGGGGCGACAGCGACGCCGGCTTCCTGGAGTACCTCGGCGGCGATTCGGCAGGCGTTTCGGAGCCGGGGCAGGGACTCATCGTCTTGGATCTGGTAGGTGCGGGGTGTGCCCACCATGCCGGTGGTGACGTAGTCGGGCCTCGGGATGTGGTCGGGGACGAGACGGGGAGGGGTGACGGCTCCGAGCCGTACGCGGCTGCGTTTGAGGAGCCGGCGGTCGCCGTGACAGCGCTTGTATTTCGCGTTGCTTCCACACCAGCACGGGCTGTTCGACCGGATTCGTTCCATCCAGTTGAGTCTACGGGTGGAGACACCAGAATGTCTACGGGTGGAGACGCGCTAGAGTGGTGCGATGGCGCCGATGGTCAACACCGAGGATCTCACCGATGCCCATGGGATCGCCGAGATCCTCGGGCTCTCGCACGCCAACAGCGTGAGTCTCTATCAACGCCGTTACCCGGACATGCCCCGCCCGGTCGTCAGCCTTGGTCGGGGACGCCCGAGCCTCTGGCTGCGGCCCGCTGTCGAGGCCTGGCACAAGGCCCGCAAACGGTAGCTCCAGATCGCAAACACCCGCGCAAGGGCCACGAAGGCGGTGCAGGCGTTCGGGGAAAGAGGGGCCTTGCCGGGCATCGACCAAGAGAGCGCCAACGGGGACGCTCATCCGCCCGAGTCGTCTCCGCCGAGAGCCTGCGACTGGGTACCGGCCGTGAACGGGCACGACGGGGCCTGTCCTGGGGCGTCACAATGCGTGCATGCTTCGAGTCCTTCGCTTTGGCCCCCGGCACGCCAGTCCGATCGAGCAGTTCGACGCCGTCGCAGCATCGGCCGTGCATCTGGGTGAGGGCTCTGGGGAAGCACACGCCTATGCGATCCATATCGAAGCTGGCGGCGAGATCGGTTTCCACACGGCCGGGTATGGGCAACTCTTCATCGTGATTGAGGGAGATGGCTGGGTTGCTACGCCGGACGCCAGCGTCGAGCTCGCCGCCGGCGAGGCCGTGCAGATCGAGAAGGGCACGATGCACGCCAAGGGCAGCGCCAGTGGCCTGGTTGCCATCATGGTGCAGATTCGGAACCTCGCCGTCCACTGACCAGGCGGCGCACGCTGAGCACTGCGAGCCTGTGTGACTTCTTGGCGCTGGCGTCGGGCCGTCCGTCGTCGGTAGTGGCTAGTCCCACCACCAGTAGAGAAACGCGTCTGGTGCGAACTGCATCAGGCCCAGCACCCCGATGGCGGACAGCGCGAAGAACCCGATGTGCGCCACGCCGGGGCGTAGCCGGGGAACCGTGGCACAGGCCAACAGGGTTAGTGGAACGACAAGTGCGAGTCCAATGAGCATCGATGCGAACGCGAACCCCGCGACATCGGCATGCAGCGTCAGTCCCCCGGGGAAGCCATCGGTGCCAATGACCTCAGGCCACTCTCCCAAACGCCAGTACATATGCGCCCCCAGCGAGGCGAAACTCGCAAGGAAGAAGGCAGGGAGTGCCATCGATCCGGCCACGGGCAGCACGCGTGACTGGTCGACACTGCGAACGTGGAGCATGGGGCCGATCGCAACAGCCGCTGCCCCGACCAACACTGACGAACCAAGGAGAAGGACCATCACGGGCCCTAACGTACCCAGGGAAACCCGCCAACGTCAGTCGGCCAGGGAACGCCTCAAAGGGGGGGGGCTCCGGTATCTTGCCGACGTGTCCGGATTCGGCTCGCACGGTGGTGACGATCACTACGTGGTGACCAACGCAGGCGAAATCGAGCGGCTCCTGAAGCGCGACGCGGCCGAGCGGGATCGCGATCAGGCGATCGGTGTCGGCCGAACCTCGACCGTCATCGCAGCGACGCCATCCCTCGGGACCTGCGGACCGCCGTCGCTCGGCGCTGCTCACGGGGCTCGCCGAGTCCGTGCCGCCGGGTTCAGCCCCGGATCGAGGTCAGGAAGTCGACGATCGAGGCGCTGACCTCGTCCGGCTTCTCCTCCTGAACCCAGTGGCCGGCACCATCGATGAGTTGCTTGCCTCGGAGGTCGGCGAAGCCGGCGTCCTGGGCGTCGTAGGACCCTGGAGCGAACTGAAGCACGGGATCATCGGACCCGGCCAGGAAGTAGGCCGGGACCTGGATCCTGGCCCCGTCCAGCCACGGGGTCAGCGTCGGGATGGCGGCGATGTTGCGGTACCAGTTGAGCGGACCCCGGAAGCCCGACTCCCGGAAGCTGGCCACGTAGTAGGCGTGGTCGTCCTCGGTGAACGAGGGGGCCAGCGACGCGGGCGGCTCGCCGGGAAGGAAGGTGGCGTCGCGGGGCCGGATCTCGGCGTCGGCCCCGCCGGCGGTGCGGTCGCCGTTGAAGAACCGGAACGTGCGATCGACGTCGGCCTCCAGTTCGGCCTCAGCCACCCCCGGGTTCTGGAAATAGCGGATGTACCAGAAGATCTCGTCGAGGGCGGGTGGGTTGATGGTGGCCGGCCCCAGGGGTCGCCACGGCACCGAAAGACCCATGACGCACCGAAAGCGGTGGGGGTAGAGCAGCGAGGTGTACCACGAGACGATGCAGCCCCAGTCGTGGCCGACCAGGTAGGCCTGCTCCTCCCCGAGGGCGTCGATCAAACCCACGACGTCACGGGCCAGTTCCAGGATCGAGTACGCCTCGATCGGCTCCGGCCGGGAGCTGGCCCCGTAGCCTCGCTGGTCGGGGACGGCGACCCGGAAACCGGCGTCGACCAGGGGCTCGATCTGGTGGCGCCACAGGTACCAGCACCGAGGGAACCCGTGGAGGAGGACCGCCAGCGGGCCCTCTCCTTCCACGATGGTCCTGAGGGTCACGCCGTTGGTCTCGATCAGTTGCTCGTGACGCCCTGACTCCAGCATCGGTGGGTTCGCTCCTCGTCGGCGGCTTCGCTCGATCTCGGCCGGATGCCGGTGCAACCTAGTCCCGAGGCCTCCCGTCCGCCACCGGCCGTGTTCGACCGGGAGAGGCTCGCTCCCTTCGACGTCGCCCGCTTCCCGGGCTTGCCATGAGCGACCGTGAGCCGCTCGGTGCCCGCCCCGTCGACCGACTCGGGTCCCGACAACCCGGCCCCAACCGGAGCCAAAACGCGTTGATACCGCCGGCCAGGGCCGGCGGTATCAACGCTCCAACCCTGTGAGGGCTAGATCACTCGAACGTTCTTGGCCTCTTCCCCCTTGCGACCGGGAGCCACGTCGAACTCGACGACCTGGCCCTCATCCAGCGAGCGATAGCCGTCGCCCGAGATGTTGGAGTAGTGCACGAAGACGTCGTCGCCCCCGTCGCGCGAGATGAAGCCGAAGCCCTTCTCACTGTTGAAGAATTTCACGGTGCCTTGCATGGCGAGCTCTTTTCCATTCGGACCCGCCACCTCGCGGGTCCCTACCAACCTACGGGGGTGGCGGTCAAGTTCCTCGCTCTCGGCCGAGCCTGGCCACCGTGCCCTTGTCACCATCGACCCGGATCCGATCGCCCGTCGCGATCTCGGTGGTGGCGGAACCGGCCCCGGTCACGGCCGGGAGCCCGTATTCCCGGCACAGGATGGCGGCGTGGCTCATCATCCCGCCGACATCGGTCACACAGGCCCGAATCCCGGGGAACACCGGGGTCCAGCTCGGCGTGGTGAGGTGGGCCACCAGGATCTCACCCTCCTGGACCTCGCCCAGACCGTCGGGGCCCAGCACGACCCGGGCCGTGCCTTCGGCGACGCCGGGGGAGGCGGCTGTGCCCTGGAGCTCGGCCATGACCGGCCGGCGGGGGTACCCCGGTCGAGGAGTGGTCGGAGGCGGTGTCCCCCGACCACCGGCGCCGGGAAGCCCTGGCCGCCGTTGCGACCAGACGGTCTCTCGTCGGCTCTGGAGGAGCATCACGTTGGCGCTCGCAGGCCGGTGACGATCGATGGCCCACTCCACGTCCTGGGGGTGGCCGAAGTGAGCCTCGGCCCTCCGGGCCAGGCCGGCCACCACCACCAGTTGGGGGTCGGTAACCGACTGCCTGGTGCGTCGGTCGGGCTCGATCACGGACCTGACCACGGTGCCCTCGTCATCCACGACGTATTCGATCGCCTTGTCCGAGACGCGTCGGCCGACGACGGCCCAAACCGTGGTGTCGACGGCGAAGTTGTCGGGGGTGACCTCGCCGGAGACCACGGCCTGGCCCAGTCCCCACGAGGCATCGATGGCCACCCGTGACCGGTCACCGGTGATGGGGTCGACGGTGAAGGCGACGCCGGAGGCCACGGGGTCGACCATCTCCTGGACCCCCACCGACATGGCGACGGGGTGGTGGTGCCGCCCCAGGGTTCGGCGATAGGCGATGGCGCGCTCGGTGAACAGCGACGACCAGCAACGGCGGACGTTGATCACGAGGGCCTCGGGCCCCCGCACACCGAGGAACGTGTCGTGCTGGCCGGCGAAGCTGGCCTCCGGCGCGTCCTCCGCCGTGGCCGAGGATCGGACGGCGACCGGAAGGTCCACGGTCCCGCATTGCCGGCTCAAGGCCTCGTACGCCTCGACCAGGTCGGTGACGACCTCGTCGGGAACCGGTGCCGACTCGATCCGCTCCCGGATCCGAGCCGAGGTGGCGCGGGCGCCGGACGGGTCGTCGGGGTCGATCGAGCGGAGCAACTCGTCGACGTCGGCCGTCAGGGCGCGGTCGGAGCACGCCCGGCGGTAGGCGGTCGCGGTCAGGGCGAAGGCCGGCGGGACCGGGAGCCCGGCCGCCGCCATGGCGGCCAGGCCGGCGTTCTTGCCGCCGACCTCGCGCTCGGCGCCGGGCTGGTGGCGATCGAGCCAGACGATGTGGTCGTCGTGGGCGGCCGCACTCACCACGGCGAGAAGCTAGATCACGGCGACGGCGGGCGCAACGCTCCCGCTCCTGCTCATCTCCCGGCGTCGGCGGCCGATTACTGCGGGGAAGGACCTCCGACGAGTGGGCCGCGCGGCCCGACGTCGATGGGTGACACCGAGAAGGGACGTTCCGTGTTTGGCCGGAAGAGCGGAAATACCAGCGATGATGACTTCCTCCGGGCGGTCTTGGACCAAGCCATCGATGCCGTCGTCACGATCGACGCCGACAACAACGTCACCTACTACAACCCCGCGGCCGAGAAGCTCTGGGGCTACCGGTCCGACGAGGTTATGGGCAACAACGTGAAGATGCTGGTGCCGGTCGAGTTCCAGACCCAGCACGACTCCTTCGTCAACGCCAACCGCGAGACCGGGGTCGACAAGATCGTGGGCACCTCTCGCGATGTTCAGCTCACCCGCAAGGACGGCAGTCAGGCCTGGTGCAACCTGTCGCTGTCGAAGGTCGAGCACGAGGGCCAGATCACCTACACCGCCTTCGTCAAGGACATCACCAAGCAGCACAACGCCAACGTCATCATCGACCAGACACTCGAGGGCTGCCTCGATGCCGTGGTGACGATCGACGAGAATAACGACGTCATCTTCTTCAACCGGGCGGCGGAGCAGATGTGGGGCGTCCGGCGCGAGCAGGTGCTCGGGCGGAACGTGAAGATGCTGGTGCCCAAGTCGATCCAGGCCCAGCACGATGGTCTGGTCAACCGCAACCGCTCGACCGGCGAGGACCGCATCGTCGGCACCTCCCGCGAGATCGAGATCCCGACCCTGGACGGTCGGATCGTGTGGGCGAACCTGTCGCTCTCCAAGATCGACCTCGAGGGCAAGATCCTCTACACCGCCTTCGTGACCGACATCACCGAGGAGAAGGCCCGCCGCGACATGGTGGCCACCCTCTCGCTGGTGGCCAACGAGACCGACAACTCCGTGATCATCTGTGACGCCTCGGGGCAGATCGAGTACGTGAACCCCGGCTTCACCAAGCTGACCGGCTACACCGCCGACGACGCCCACGGCCGCAAGCCGGGCGAACTGCTCCAGGGCCGTCACACCAGCCTGGAGACCAAGGCCCGGATCCGGGAGAACCTGGCCAACCAGATCCCGTTCTACGACGAGATCCTGAACTACACCAAGGACGGGCATCCCTACTGGATCAGCCTGGCCGTGAACCCGATCTTCGACGACGGCGGACGTCTGGTGAAGTTCGTGTCGATCCAGGCCAACATCGATGAGACCAAGAAGCGGGCCCTGGAGAACGACGTCCGCCTCGAGGCCATCAGCGACAGCAACATCGTCATGGAGTTCAACCCCAGCGGTGACCTGGTCGAGGCGAACGGCATGGCCGTCAGCTGCTTCGGCGCCGGGAGCGAAGGGGAGCTGATCGGGGCCATGGCCAACCTCTCGGCCTACATCTCCACCGACAGCTGGCAGGAGCTCCAGAGCGGGCGCACGGTCAAGGCAGAGATGAAGCTCGTCCTTCCCGGCCTGAACCCGGCCCACGTGTCGGTGGTCCTGACCCCGGTCAACGACGTCGAGGACCACCTGGCCAAGATCCTGATGTACGGCAGCGACGTGTCGGAACGGAACCAGGTGATCGAACAGACCCACGCCGCCATGGCTGGTGTGCTCGACCGCATCAGCAACATCATCCAGACCATCGACGGCATCTCCGACCAGACCAACCTCCTGGCCCTGAACGCCACCGTCGAGTCGGCCCGGGCCGGCGAGGCGGGCAAGGGGTTCGCCGTCGTGGCCGACGAGGTCCGGAGCCTGGCCCAGCGGACGACCGAGTCGGCCCAGGAGATCGACGACCTGATCTCCGAGACCAAGCAGCACGTCGACCGCCTCTCGGCCTACATCGGGGCCGACTGAGCGATGCCGGCGCGGGTGGTCGCCGACGGTGACCACCCGTTGCTAGGGTGAAGCTTCGACAACGGCGGTTCGCGCATGCAGGGGCATGGTGCGCGACGACTGCGGCACAGCCCGCAGCAGCACTGGGTGGATCACATGCCTCGAACACGCGAACACGGCGGGAACGCCTCCTCGGCTGTCCGCTCCGACCTCTACACCGATCCCTTCGATCCGGACCCGTTCGCCCCGGACCCCTTCGCCCCCGAATCCGCGTTCCTCCTCGAGGACGACGACCGGCCCGCCGGTCGCCGGGCGCCACGCCCCACCGTCGGGGGCGGGGCCCGGCCCGCGGCGGCGGCCACACCGCCGTGGTCGATCCGGCGAGGGCCCGGCCCCCTGGCCGAACCGGGTCCCGCTGCGGCCGTCGGAGCCGCCATCGGCTTCATGGCCGGACTGCTGGTCGCGGCCGTGGTCCTGTTGGTGATCGTGGGCGGAGGGCCCGAGCGGACCGATGCCGGCACCTCACCGACCACGGCGGAGACCACGACAACGACCGCCGACCCCAACGGTCGGGTCGACCTCGGCGGTGCCAGCGGATCCGGCACCGAGAACGGTCTGGCCCCCTTCGCCGCCGGCTCGCCGCCCGATCCCGCCGCTCCCTCGACGGCGAGCACCAGCAGCACCGTCGAGGCGGCCACGTCGACCACGTCCCCTCCGACGACGGCCCCGGCGACCACGTCGACGGTGGCCACCACGGCCCCCACCACCACGGTCCCGTCATCGGTCCCCACCAGCGAGCAGCCGGCGCCGCAGCCGGCGCCCGCTCCCGGCCCCGACACCTCGGCCGATGCCGGTGTGCAACAGGAGGTCCTGGCCCTCACCAACGCCGAACGGGCTGCCGCCGGCTGCGGGGCGCTCACCCTCGATCCGGCCTTGAACGCCGCCGCCGACGGTCACAGCGAGGACATGGCGGTCAACGACTATTTCTCCCACACCGACCGCAACGGCAATGGACCCGGCGTTCGGGCCCGGGCCGCCGGTTACCCGGGGGGTGCCGTGGGGGAGAACATCGCCGTCGGCTACCGCTCGGCGGCGTCGGTGGTCCAGGGCTGGATGGACAGCCCAGGCCATCGAGCCAACATCCTCAACTGTCGCTACACCCACCTGGGGGTGGGCTACGCCGAAGGGCCGTCGGCCTCACGGGGCTACGCCCCGCTCTACTGGACGCAGGTCTTCGGCGGCTGAGCAGGGTCGACCGGTGGGCCGCACGGCGGCTCCACCCCCGCCCGGTGGTCAGCGATCGGTGGACCGCCACTGCAGTTCGAGAGCCAGTTCCTCGTTGCCGTCATCGATCTCGTGTTCGATCACGATGCGGGCGTCGGCCGGGACGGTGAAGCGGGCGTTCTGGACCTGGATCCGGAACGAGTCCCCGGCCTCAAGGGCATCGGCCAGGCGGCGCAGGGTGTCCACGAACCGGCTGACGGGCACGTCGGTCTCGACATCGCGTTCGATCATGGCCGACAGGGTATTGGGGCGAGTCCGGTCACCGCGGAGCCGAGCCAGCGGGGCGCCGGGCTCCAAGGGTGATGAGTCAGCAGCGAGCCCCGGCATCGAGCGCCACCAGGGTCAGGAACTGGTCGACCGCTTCGTGCGCCCGCCCCTCGATCTCGTCGGCCGCAAGGGGCTTCTCGCCCAGGAGGAGTTGCATCTCGAGGTCCCGGATGACCAGGGTCCGGTACAGGCGGCCCGCCTCGACCACATCCGGGATCACCACGATGCCCCGGCGGGCCAGTTGCGCCAGATACCGCTCGATGACCCCGTGGATCTCGGCCTCCTCCCGGGCCAGCGCGCAGGGCCCCAGTTCGAGTGAGGCGGCAGCGGCGCGGCGCAGGGCGATGGTGTTCTCGGCCACGGCTCGGTCGAGCAGCACCCGGGCACAGTTCGCCAGCGCCGCCGGAGGGTCGCCCTCGGCCAGAGCCTGGCGTACCTCGGAGCCGGCCCGGTCGATCTCGCGCTCGACCAGGGCCCGGAAGAGGCCCTCCTTGTTGACGAACCAGGAGTAGAGCGTCTCCTTGGAGGCGCCGGCCCGGCGGGCGATGCTCAGCATCGTCGCCTTCTCATGTCCGGTCAGGGCCAACTCCAACTCGGCGGCGTCCATCACTGCCGTGCGTCGTTGGGGCTGCTCACCGGCCCGTGGTCGACCTCGCCGCCGCCCCGAGGGGCCGCTGGGGGTCGTGCATTCGTCCTCGGTTGCCACGTCGACCTCTCTGCTCAGGTGCTGCTTTCGACGGTGGCCCGGGTGCGGTGTCCGGGCCGTTGGAACCACAAGGCTTGTCGACGGCTGTAACCGCTCCGCATCCGTGCCGTCTGCGGCCGCGAGTCGATTTCTTTCGAAAGTCGCACTACCTCTAGCCTGGAGCGGGTCATGGGTGCTGAAACGACACAACCGGTCCGTCAGGAGCGACGTCCCCCCGAGGATGAGGTCACCGAGGTGGCACCCGGGGTCCTCCGGATACAACTGCCGATGGACCTTCCGGGCCTCGGCCACGTGAACTGCTACGCCATCGAGGATCGTCGGGGCGTGGCCCTGATCGACCCCGGTACGCCGAACGGCCACTCGTACCGGGTGCTGGGCCGCCAACTGGCCTCCGCCGGCCTCGGTCTCGACGCCGTTCACACCGTCGTGGTGACCCACTCCCACCCCGACCACTACGGGGCGGCCCAGCGGATCCGGACCCGGACCGGGGCCGACATCGTCACCCACGAGCACTTCAAGACCTTCTGGGACCCGCACGAGGAGGACGACTTCGTGCGGGAGGTGGCCGTCGCCGCCGACTATGACGTCCAGCAGGGGGCGATCGAGTCCGCGCTCATGCGCCTGACCGGACGAGAGCGGCACTCGCCGTGGGATCGGCCCGTGCCGTGGGGCGGGCCCCCGCCGGACAGCCAGTGGCGGGCCCGGTTTCGCTGGAGGATCCTGCCCCTGCTGCTCAGCAAGGTGTGGCAGCCGCCGAAGCCGTCGAACCGGGTCGAAGACGGCGCCGTGCTCATGCTCGGCGACCGGGAATGGGTGGCGGTCCACACCCCCGGCCACACCGCCGACCACCTGTGTCTGCTGGACCCGACCGAGGGTGTCTTCGTGTCCGGCGATCATCTGCTGCCGACCATCACCCCCCACATCTCCGGCCTCACCACCCAGGACCGGCCGCTGGCCGACTTCTTCACCTCGCTGGAGCGGATGCACACCTTCGACGACGTGAAGGTCGTCCTCCCGGCCCACGGGCTGGAGTTCAACGACCTGGCCGGCCGTTCGACCGAGATCATCGAGCACCACCACGAGCGTCTGGCCACCCTGGTCGAGGCCGCCCGCAACGCGCCGGAGCACGAGTTGACGGTGCCCGAGTACTCCAAGCACCTGTTCAAGCCCCGGTCCTGGGGTCCGATGGCCGACAGCGAGACCTTCGCCCACCTGGAGCATCTGCGTCAGACGGGCCGGGCCACCACCCGGGCCGTCGAGGGCGAACTCCGCTACCGCATCACGAGCTGACGGCCGGGCCGGTCGCCCCCTGCCGACCGTGCCTCACTGGGCTCTGCCGGGTTCCTCCGGGCTCCCGTCGCCATCGTCGAAGCTGACGAGGATGGCGGCATTGGCGATGACCAGCCGATCGCCGGGCCGGGGGGAGGCGATGTCGAGGCCGCCCAGCCGCGGGCTCACGGTGACGGTGCCGTAGGGGACCTCGGCCTTGACCGCGTCCACGTCGACGGCCTCCGGCTCCGCCACCCCCAACACCACCTCGACGTGCATGTCGTGGACCGTCTTGTCGGTGGCCTCGAAGAAGTTGAGGCTGCTGTGGCGGAGGGCGTCGGACACCGCCCGCCGGGCCGCCTTGGTGTAGTCGCCGCCGTGGACGTCGACTCCCATCCCCATCTCGGTGATCCAGCGCACGAGGGCCATGGGCCGACGCTAGCCGGGCCCGGCGGGAAGCGCCGTGGTGTCGGGCCCGGGGCCGGGACTAGCGTCCGCACCATGGCCGTGACCCAACTCGACGTCGAACACCTCTTCACCATGACCCTGCAGGTCGGTGACACCCGGTCCGGGGTCATCCGGCAGGGCCCCAAGGGGACCCGGGTGGTGGCCGCGGTCGAGAGCGGCACGTTCGAGGGGCCCCGCCTGCGAGGGACGGTCGTCCCACCCGGGGGCGACTGGGTCCACGTCGCCCCCAATCGGACCCTCCACCTGGACGTCCGGGTCCTGCTCGTGACCGACGACGACGAGGCGATCCTGATGAGCTACCAGGGGATCGGGCTGCCGGGTGAGGGCGGTTCGGCCTCGTTGCGGACGGCGCCGACGTTCGAGACAGGGGCCGAGCGTTACGCCTGGTTGAACGATGTGCAGGCCGTGGGGATAGGGGAGACCACGCCCGGTACCGTCACGTACGAGGTGTATGCCCTGGTGTAGGGGCTCTTTCGTCTCGGTGACGACAACCTTGACGATTGGCCGCGACACTGGCGACGGCAACGACGTCCAAGGGGACACATCATTGCCGATGTCGTGATTCGGCGGCTGCAGGGAGAAGTTGGCGACGTGTTGTTCTCGGTGCTGCGCAGACACTGGTGGGTGGCGCCGGCCGCCCTCGTCCTGCTGCTGCTGAAGGCCTGGTTCCTCAGCGGGGTGGTGCAGGACCGGGCCCAGGCCCTGGCCGCCGACGCCGCCTCGGTGCCCGAGGCGCAGGTCGAGATGGTCAACGGCCTCGACGTGAACCTGGTCGGCTTCCCGGATCGCGCCTCGCTCGACCGGGCGGTGGCCGCGGTCGACGAACTGGAGTCGAGCTGGGTGGTCAGCGGGGAACTGGCCCCCGGCGCAGACGGGGGCGAGAGGGTGGCGGGACCGGCCGCCGTCCCCCTGCCGTCGGGCTCGGATCCGACCGAGACCACGGTGGCACCCGGCACCTCGACCCCGGCGGCAACGGTCGAATCGGGCCCGACCGAGACCGTTCCGGCCTCGGTCGGGCTGGAGTTCACCCTCGGTCCGCTGTCCCTGTCGGGAGCGGCCAATCAGGACCTGCGCGACCGCCTGGTCTCGGCGGCCGAGCAGCGCCTCGGGGCAGACCTGGTCGAGGACCGGCTCGTCGTCGACGATCGTGTGGTGCCGACGGGGGGCACGCTGGTCGTGACCGGCGCCGCCTCGTCGGAGTCGCAGCGGCAGGCGTGGGCGGCCGACGCCGAGGCGGTGGCCGGTGCCGTGGGCCTGACCCTGGACGACCGGCTGACCGTGGCCACGGTGGCAGAGTCCCTCAATGAGCTGTTCGCCCTCAGCCCCATCGAGTTCGATCCGAGTCGGGCCACCATCCGGGATGCCTCGATCCCGATCCTGCGGGAGGCGGCCCGGATCATCCGCCTCAACCCCGACAGCGGCCGACTGCGGGTCGTGGGCCACACCGACAGCGACGGCACCGAGTCCGAGAATCTGACGCTCAGCCGCCGGCGGGCCGCCGCCGTCGTCGAGTTCCTGGTCGACGAGGAGGGACTCGACGATCGCCGACTCGAGGCCGAGGGCCGTGGTGAATCCGAACCCAAGGTTTCGCCCGAGCGGACGGCCGAGGACAAGCAACGCAACCGGAGGATCGAGTGGGAGCTCGTCGGATGAGCTCAGCCCCGGTCCTCGACCCGACCCTCCTTCCCGTAGGGTCGGGCCCCTGGACGAAAGGACATGACTGATGCCCTGGTGGTTGGACACCATCTTTCTGGCCCTGTTGATCTGCTTTGTGACGGGCTTTCTCCTGGGTCTGGTGGTGTGGTGGCTGGTTCGGCGCCAGGAGGCCGACGCCCACGCCCGGTTCCGGACCGAGATGGAGGCCGGGACGACCCGCCTCGAGGCCGAGCTGGCCGGGCTTCGGCCCTACCGGGACCGGTTCGAGTCGATGGAGCTGGAGGTGGAGCTGCTGCAGTCGACGGCCGAGCGGGTCCCGGCTCTGGAGAAGGAGCTGGCGGAAGCCCGGGATGCGGCGGCCACGGTGCCCGAGTTGGAGTCCACCATCCTCGACCTGCGCGAGTCCCGCGACAAGCTCTCGGTTTCGGCCCGGGAGGTGGTGGCCCTGCGCAGCGAGGTGGGGCAGCTGCGGCGGCGCCAGGGGCCCGGGCCCGGGACCGGCCGCAACGGCGCCGCCGGTCTGGTCGACCGCGATTCCGCGGGTGAGGCCAAGGGCGGCGAGGCCGTCGCCGGGGAGTCCGATGGCGGACAGCGGTTGCTCGAGGAGAACGGCCGACTCCGGGCCGAACTGGATCGCCTGGAGGCCGATCGGGAGCGGTTGCGGGCCGAGCTGGCCGACGGAGCCGCCGCCCGGGCCGATCTGGAGCGGCTCACTCCGCAGGTCGCCCGCCTCGACGACCTTGAGGCCGAGGTGATGGGTTTGAGGTCGGCGGCGTCGAGGGTGGACGAGCTCGAGGCCGAACTCGCTCGTCTGCGGGCGGCGCCTCCCGAGACCGCCAACGAGACCGGGCCCGAGAGCCAGGTAGATGCCGAGGCCCAGGTCGAAGCCGGGGCTGAGGTTGACGTGGCCGATGCCCAGGTCGAGGTCGACGGTGCGGCCGATGTCGATGCCCAGGTCGAGACCGATGCCGGGGCTGAGGTTGACGTGGCCGATGCAGGGCCTGAGGTCGACGGTGCGGCCGATGCCGATGCCGATGCCGATGCCGATGTCGATGCCGATGCCGATGTCGATGCCGATGCCCAGGTCGAGGTCGAGGTGAGGTCGACGGTGCGGCCGATGTGGAGGCCCAGGTCGAGGTCGAGGGTGCGGCCGATGCCGATGCCGATGCCGGGACTGAGAGTGATGACGTCGAGCTTGCTCACGAGGTCCCCGTCGACGGCGAGGCCGGCGATGAGGGCCCACCTGCTGGGCTGGACGCCGATCCGGTCGTCGGTTCCGGGGAGGACGGTGGCGTCGAGGGCGACGACGAGGGTTCGGCTTCCGGCGTGCCATCGGCAGCGCTGGGGGTGGCGACGCTGGCGGCAGGAGCCGCGGCCGCCCGCACCGACGAGGCCGGAGGGCAGGTCCGGGACACCGGCGATGGCGACGCCACCGACTTCGATCCCCTGGCCGGACTGGTGGACGAGATGGAGGGCCCGTTGTCGGCGCCCGAACCTCAACCCGAGGCCGGACTGGGGGCGGACGAGTGGCTCGACGCCCTGGCCGAGGTCGACGGCCTGAGCGCTCCCGCCGATGCCGGCGACGGCGCCGACCCTTCCGATGTCGATGTCGATGTCGATGTCGATGCCGGTGTCGATGCCGGTGTCGATGTCGACGTCGCCGGATCCGCCGAGGCCGAAGGCGACGCCGACGAGAGCCCGGAACTCGACGAGAGCCCGGACGCCGAGGGCGAGAGCGTGGCTGACGAGAGCCCGGACGCCGACGAGAGCCCGGACGCCGAGGGCGAGAGCGTGGCCGACGAGAATCCGAACGCCGACGAGAGCCCGGAGGTCGACGGGGTCGACGGGGGCGGGGTCGATTGGCGATCGGGCACGACCGTGCTCGGTACCCCCGGGGCCGACCACACCGACGATCTCAAGGTGATCAAGGGCATCGGCCCGGTGATGGAACGTCTCCTGAACGACCACGGCATCACGTCGTGGGAGCAGGTCGGTGCCCTCACCGAGTCCGACGTGGAGCGTCTGTCGGCCGCCATCAAGGCATTCCCCGGCCGGATCCAACGCGACGGGTGGATCCCCCAGGCCCGCGACCTGGTGGCGCGGTTCCCCCTGACCGACCCCTACGGTCGTCCCGACCGGACCACGTTCCTCAACAACTCGGGCGACGCCGACCCCTTCAGCTGATCGATCCGGCCCCGCCACCAGGGCTCGGTCTTGGTCGCCGTCCACCGGCACCACTAAAACCGGCGTGGACGAAGGGAGCCGGCATGTCGGTGAGGAAGCTGCTTGTAGCCAACCGGGGCGAGATCGCCATACGGATCATGCGCGCCGCCCGCGAGGTGTCGATCGGTTCGGTGGCCGTTGCCCCCGACGACGACCAGGCGTCGCTCCACACCCGTCTCGGTGACGAGACGGCGACACTCCCCGGTCGGGGGGTGGCCGCCTACCTGGATATCGAGGCCATCGTCGCCGCCGCCCTCGCCGCCGAGTGCGATGCCGTCCACCCCGGGTACGGCTTCCTGGCCGAGAACCCGGATCTGGCCCGGGCCTGCGAAGCCGCCGGGCTGACCTTCGTGGGCCCGACGGTGGAACAACTCGCCCTGTTCGGCGACAAGACGACGGCCCGGCGCCTGGCCGCCGGACTCGGTGTCCCACTCGCCGCCGGAACCACCGGCGACACCGGTCTCGACGAGGCCCGGGGTTTCCTCGACCAGTACGGCGCCATGATGATCAAGGCGGTCGCCGGCGGCGGGGGCCGTGGCATGCGTCCGGTGCGGTCCGGCGACGACGTGGCCGGGGCCTGGGAGCGGGCCCGGAGCGAGGCCCAGGCCGCCTTCGGCAACCCGGCGGTGTATGTCGAGCAGCTCTTCGACGACGTCCGCCACCTCGAGATCCAGATCGTGGGCGACGGCGACGCGGTCGCCCACCTGGGCGAGCGGGAGTGCACGCTCCAACGCCAGAACCAGAAGATCGTCGAACTCGCCCCCAGCCCGGGCCTCGAACCCGCCGTCCGGGATCGCCTCACCGCCGCGGCCACGGCCATGGCGGCCGAGGTCGGCTACCGGTCGCTGGGGACGTGGGAGTTCCTGGTCACCCGCCCTCGCGACGGCGCCGAGCCCGTCGTCGCCTACCTGGAGACCAACGCCCGGCTCCAGGTCGAGCACACGGTGACCGAGGAGGTCACGGGCGTCGACCTGGTCCGGACCCAACTCGCGCTGGCGGCGGGCGCATCCCTGGCCGACCTCGCCCTGACCCAGGCCCAGGTCCCGGCGCCGCGGGGCCACGCCGTCCAGGTCCGGGTCAACACCGAGACCATGACGGCCGAGGGCACGGCCCGACCCACCGGCGGCACCATCTCGGCCTACGAGGCGCCGAGCGGACCCGGGATCCGCACCGACGGCTACGGGTACGCCGGTTACACCACCAACCCGGCCTACGACTCGCTCCTGGCCAAGGTGGTGGGCCACGCCCCGGGGCCCGACGCCACCGACGCCGTGGCCCGCGTTCGGCGGGCCCTGGGCGAGTTCCGCCTCGACGGGGTGGCGACCAACATCGGGTTCCTGCAGGCCCTCCTCGACCGGCCCGAGGTCCGGGCCAACGACGTGACCACGTCGTTCATCGCCGACCACGGACCCGACCTGGTGGCCGCGGCCGCCGGCCTCGAACGGCGCTGGTTCGCCCCCACCCCGCTCCCCAACCCGGGGACGACACCCGGCCACACGGCAAGCGGGCCGGGCGGATCGACGGCCCGACCCGGCGACCTGGCCGGGGCCCAGCTCACCTCGTCCGACCCTCTGGCCGTGCTCCACCACGGCGACCTCGAACCCCAGGCCGCCGGGTCCGCTCCGACCGATCCGGCCTCGGCCCCGCCCCCGATCCCGGTCGGGGCCACGGCCGCTCCCGCCCCCGGCGTCGATGCCCCTGGCGCCCCCGACGGCACCGTTGGCGTGGACGCCCCGCTGCAGGGAACGATCGTGGCCCTGGCGGTGGCCGAGGGCGACGAGGTGGCGGCAGGCCAGACCGTGCTGGTCATGGAGGCCATGAAGATGGAGCACGAGATCCCGACCCCGGTGGCCGGGATCGTGCGCAACCTGACCGTCGGCGTGGGCGACACCGTGTTCGAGGGCCACGTCCTGGCCGCGGTGGAGGAGGCGGAGGTCGGAGCCGGGGCCGACTCGGTGGAGGGTGGGGTCGACCCCGACCTGATCCGACCCGACCTGGCCGAGTTGTACGAACGCCGGGCCTTCGGTCTCGACGAGAACCGACCCCAGGCCGTGGCCAAGCGGCACGGCCGGGGTCATCGCACCGCCCGGGAGAATCTGGATCAGCTCGTCGACCCCGGCACCTTCGTCGAGTACGGGCGGCTCGTCCTGGCCCCCCAGCGTCGGCGCCGGGAGCTGCAGGACCTGCTCGAGAACACCACCGGCGACGGGATGGTGGCCGGTGTCGGCTCGGTCAACGGCGACCTGTTCGGGGTCGACCGATCCCAGACCATGGTCATGTCATACGACTACATGGTCCTGGCCGGCACCCAGGGCGGGCAGAACCATCGCAAGAAGGACCGGCTGTTCGAGATCGCCGAACACAACCGCCTGCCGGTGGTGCTCTTCGCCGAGGGGGGAGGTGGTCGACCGGGCGACACCGACGGTATCGGCGGGTCGGGCCTCGACTGCTGGGCCTTCACCTACTTCGCCCGGCTGTCGGGCCTGGTGCCGCTGGTCGGGGTGACCAACGGCCGGTGCTTCGCCGGCAACGCCGTCCTCCTGGGGTGCTGCGACGTGATCATCGCCACCGAGGGCTCGAACATCGGGGTGGGGGGTCCGGCCATGGTCGAGGGCGGCGGCCTCGGCATCTTCAAACCGGAGGAGATCGGGCCGACCGAGGTCCAGGTGCCCAACGGGGTGATCGACATCCTCGTGCGGGACGAAGAGGAGGCCACCGAGGCGGCCAAGCAGTACCTGGCCTACTTCCAGGGTCCGGTCGAGGACTGGGAGGCGCCCGACCAGCGGGAGCTCCGCCACCTCGTGCCCGAGAATCGGAAACGGGTCTACGACATGCGCCGCATCATCGACCAGCTGGCCGACGTGGGCAGCGTGCTCGAACTGCGCCCCCACTGGGGTCCGGGGGCCATCACCTGCCTGGCCCGGATCGAGGGTCGCCCCATCGGCATCGTGGCCAACAACCCCCACCACCTGGCCGGCGCGGTGGACGCCACCGCCGGAGACAAGGGGGCGCGGTTCATGCAGCTGTGCGACGCCCACGACATCCCGCTGCTGTTCCTGTGCGACACGCCCGGGATCATGGTCGGACCCCAGGCCGAATACGAGGCCACCGTCCGCCACGCCGCCCGTATGTTCGTGACCTCGGCCTCGGTCGACGTGCCCTGCATGACCATCGTGACCCGCAAGGGCTACGGGCTCGGGGCCCAGGCCATGGCCGGCGGGTCGTTCAAGGCGACCACCTTCACCGTCTCCTGGCCAACCGGCGAGTTCGGCGGTATGGGGCTCGAGGGATTCGTGAAACTCGGGTATCGCCGGGAACTGGAGGCCATCGAGGACCCCGAGGAGCGGATCGCCTACTACGAGAACCGGGTGGCCCGCCTCTACGAGATGGGCAAGGCGGTCAACACCGGCAGCTTCTTCGAGATCGACGACGTCATCGACCCGGCCGAGAGCCGGCAGTGGATCATGATGGCGCTACGGTCGGCGCCCCCGCCCGGACCCCGGGAGGGCAAGAAGCGACCCATGGTCGACACCTGGTGACCGGAAGGACCGACGATGAACGATGACACGACGCTGGCGGTGGTGACCGGAGCCTCCCGGGGCATCGGCGCCGCCGTGGTCGACGCGGCCCGGGCCGACGGGGCCGTCGTGGCCACCACCAGCCGCGGCGACCTGGCCTCCGACCACCACCTGCGGCTGGCCCTCGGTCGCCCCGACGAGTGGCCCCTGCTCGGCACCTGGCTGGCGCAGGTCCTGGCCGAGGTCGCCCCCGATCGGCTGGTCTTCGTCCACAACGCCGCCACCCTGACCCCCATCGGCTTCGCCGGTGAGGTCGACTCGGCGGCCTACGCCGAGAACGTGGTGGTCAACTCCGCCGCCGCCCAGGTGGTGGGCGACGCCGTGATCCGCCAGGCCCGGGCGGCCGACGTCTCGACCGTGCTGGTCCAGATCTCCTCGGGCGCGGGCAAGACGCCGTTCCCGGGGTGGAGCAGCTACTGCGCGGCCAAGGCCGCGGTCGACATGTGGTGCCGGGTGGCCGGCGCCGAGCAGCACGAACGGGGCGATCGGGTCCGGATCCTGTCGGTCGGGCCCGGCGTGGTCGACACCGAGATGCAGGCCGAGATCCGGGCCTCGGCCGACGACGCCTTCCCCCAGGTCGAGCGGTTCCGGTCGCTCCACGCCGCCGGCAACCTGGCCGACGCCGCCACCGTGGGGGCCGGGATCTGGGCCGTGGCCAGCACCGGCGACTGGGCCAACGGCACCGTCTCGGACCTGCACCAGCTCCTCTGACCGCCTCGCCCCCGGCCCCCCGCCTCGGCCCTTCCGTGGTCGGGGCTCGGCCCGGGCCGGGGCCGGGCCGTCAGCGGGCCAGTTGTTCGAGCAGGGTCCAGTGGGGGGCGCCGCCGCCCTCGGGGTTGAGGGGGATGACGACCACCCGATCGGCCCCGGCCTCGTGATGGGCCATGAGCCGGGATCGGATGTCGTCGATCGTGCCCCACGCCACCAGCGCGTCGACCAGCCGGTCGCTGCCACCATCGGCCACGTCGGCCTCCCCGAACCCCAGGGTCCGCCAGGCCCGGTGGTAGTAGTCCAGGCCCACGTAGTAGGCGATGGCCTTTCGGGCCAGGGTCCGGGCCCGCTCCGGCTCCGGGCAGAGGAGACACATCGTCATCGGGCTGACCAGTGTCTCGGCGGCCAGGCCGGCCCGGGTCCGGGCGGTGTGCTCCGGGGTCATGAGGTAGGTGAAGACCCCGTCGGCGCCCTCGGCCGCGGTGGCCAGCATGCGTGGACCGTGGGCGGCCACGTGGATGGGGAAGCGGACCGGGTCGGGGCCGTCGGGGACGGCGATCGTGGCCGCCCGGACGTCGGCCAGGTAGCGGCCGAGCTTGGGGGCCGGGGCCTCCCAGTCGTGGCCCCTCAGGCTCACCAGGTTCCGGTTGGAGACGCCGAGGCCCAACTCGAACCGGTTGCCGCTGAGTTCGGCCAGCGTGGCCG
This sequence comes from Acidimicrobiales bacterium, assembly GCA_965263455.1. Classification (GTDB taxonomy): domain Bacteria; phylum Actinomycetota; class Acidimicrobiia; order Acidimicrobiales; family SZUA-35; genus CADEDH01. Next base: position 608,673 of record CBDHHN010000004.1, on the reverse strand, counting down.
AGGCGGCGGCCGCCGCCACCGCGTCACGGGCGTACACGTTGGCGATGGCGGTGCCCACATGGAGCCGTTCGGTGGCAGCGAGCAGGGCGCCGGCGGTGGCGAAGGGCTCGCGGCCGAAGAGTTCGGCCAGCCAGACCGAGTCGAGGCCGGACGCCTCCAGCCGTCGGGCGTAGTCGAGCAGGTCGGGGCCGGCCATGCGATCGGTGTTGAACAGCACGCCGAGGCCGAGAGGGGAGTCGGTCATGCTCCCCGTCTAGTCGAGCCCGGACCCGGGGCCCAATTTCCCGGGTCCGGTGGCGGCGGGTACCGTCGGCGTCCATGTCGACCCCCATCCACCAACGGAGCTACGACACCGAGGCCTTTGCCGAGGACGACGGGCGGCTACGGGTCCGGGGGACCCTGACCGACACCAAGCCCCAAGGCCTGTGCCGGTCCGACGGCGAGCCGCTGACCATCCATCAGATGATCGTCGACCTCTGGGTGGCCATGCCGGCCTTCGAGATCGTCGAGGTGGAGGCCCGCATGACCGTCCATCCCTACGAGCTGTGCACCGCCGTGCTTCCCGACTACCAGCAGCTCGTCGGGCTGTCGATCACCCGGGGCTACTCCCGACGGGTGAAGGAACTGTTCGGTGGCCCGAACGGCTGCTCCCATGTCGGCGCCCTGCTGCAGGCCATGGGTCCGGTGGCGGTCCAGGCCAGCTGGTCGTTGGTCAACCTCGACACCCCCCTCGACGAGTTGGTGGTCGAGTCCGACCCGGCCGAGCGGGAGCGGCGGCTTCGGCTCAACACCAACACCTGCCACGTGTGGGCCGAGGACGGTGATCACCTGCGCTCGGTGGTGAGCGGGGAAACCCAGGCCCGCCCGGGATGGGAGATCGAGCGCCTGGACCGGCTCGGGATCGGTCTCGACTGAACCTTCGCAGCCGGGACCCCGGCCCCCGAGGCCGTCACCCTCGATCGAGCGGCCTCAGCGGGGCCACGTGGTCGGCGTCGGGAGGCCGGTCGACGCGTCGTCGTCGGTCGGCGTCGGCTCGGGAGTCAGCAGCCACGGATTGCCCGACGGCGTCCGGGGCCGGGCCGGTCGGGCCCCCTCGGCGTCACCGTTCGACCGGGCCGGGCCCGTCGAGGCCAACGGAACCGGGCGAACGGTCGCCCCGGCCACACCACGGTCCCACAGCGAGATCAGGCCCCGCCCTCGCGACACCCGGGTCATGACCAGGAGCACGACGGCGTACACGATCGGTTCCCACCGGGCCCAACCGGCCCGGGTCAACACCTCGGGGATGGCGACCAGGAGCACGGCGGCCGGGATCGACGTCCACAGCCGGGCCGCCCCCAGTCCGAGCATGAGGGCGAACATGGCGACCGACAGGGTGAAGGGGTAGCGGCCGCCCGAGACCAGGGGGCTGGCATAGAGCGACAGGCCGCCGGCGGCTCCGGCCAGGCCGGCGCTCACGGCGACCCCGATCACGTGGACCCGGCCGACCTGGATACCGAAAGCGGCCGCCGCCGTCGGCTCGTCCCGCACCGCGATCAGGGCCCGGGTGAAGCGACCTCGCATGGCGCCATGGACGGTGATCATGATGATGAGCGCACCCACGACCACCAGCGCGAACTGCCAGCGCCCGTCGTCGCCCGGACCGAGACCGGTCCAGGAAGGCGCCACCAGATCGCCGTCCAGGCGGTAGCCCAGGGGGCCGTCGATGCGGCGCAGGGCGATGGGCAGGACCATGGCCACGGCCAGGGTCAGCAGGGCCAGGTATGCCCCGGGCAGGCGCAGGCTGGGGGCGGCGATCACGGCCCCCAGGGCCGCCCCGCCCACGGCCCCGGCCAGGGGCGCAAGCAGGTAGGGGAGCGAGGCGTCGTCGATGGCGTGGGCCGCCACCACCGCCCCCACGCCCATGAAGGCCCCGTGGCCGACCGAGATCAGACCCAGGCGGCCCGACAGCACGTGGAGCCCGGAGAAGGCGACGATGAACACGACCACTTCGGTGGCCCGGAGCACCAGCAGGGTCGACCCCCAGAGCCAGACGGCCACCGCCCCGGCCACCAGGAAGGCGACGGCGCCACCGGCGGGCCCGGCTGTGGACGGGGACGCGACGGTGCGGCGGGCGATGGCGGCGTTCACGCTCGGGCCTTCACCGTCAGCCCGGTCCCGAAAATGCCCCCGGGGCGGATGACGAGCACGGCGATGAGGACACCGAGGGTGTAGATGAGGGCGACATCGGCCGAGATGAACGACACGTACCCGACGAGCAGGGTCTCCAGCAGGGCCAGCACAAACCCTCCGATGACGGCCCCGGTCGGGTTGCCGAGGCCTCCCAGGGTGGCGGCGGCCAGGGCAAACACGATGAGCCGGCTCATCATGGCCGGCCCGACGAAGACCTGGCCGGCGATCAGGCCGCCGCCCAGGGCCCCGAGCCCGGCGGCCACCGCCCAACCGAACATCAGCACCCGACCGGCTCGGATCCCGGCCAGCACCGCGCCCTCGCGGTTGGAGACCACGGCCCGGAAGGCCAGGCCGAGCTTGGTCCGATGCTGGACCAGGCCCAGCAGGGCGAGGGTCGCACCCAGGGTGGCCACGATCCCGATCGTCTCGTACCGGAGCCGTGCCCCGAGCAGGACGACGCGGTCGTCCAGCCCGTCCGGGAACGGCGACCCGACCTGTCGCAACTGCGGCCCCCACCAGAGGAAGGCGAGACCGTTGAGCAACAGGAACAGCCCCAGCGCCGCCCCCACCTGTGGCAGTGGTCCGTCGTCGTCGAGAGGGGCCATGACGAAGCGCTGGATCACGGCCCCCAGCACCAGGCCCACGACCACGGCGCCGCCGATGGCGGCCCACACCGGCCACGGCGTGCCCAGGGCGGCGAACTCGTTGGACCAACGGAACCGGGGATCGGCCGGGCTGCGAAGGAGGGCGGCAACGTAGGACGTGAGCATGGCCATCTCGCCCTGGGCCAGGTTGAGCACGCCGCTGGCCCGGAAGACCATGGTCAGCGCCAAGGCCAGCGAGGCGTAGACGGCGCCGTTCGACAGGGCGTCGAAGAACCGCTGGAGCAGGAGGGTCATCGCCGGTCAGTATCGCGCCGCGCTCCGGGCAGGGCGAAGGTGACGGTCCCGGTGCGGGCCGGGAAACCCCGACCGGCGCTCGGGCCCCGACCACTAGATTGAGTCGCCATGGGAGCACCCGGAGCCCGGACCGCCCTCGATCAGCCGGACCCCTCGGCCGCCACGGCCGCCGCGGGGGAAACGGTCGCGCAGGAGACCACGACGACGAAGGCCCCCGACAAGGTTGCCAACAACGTTGCCAACAAGGTGGCAAAGAAGGTCAAGCCCGACTGGGCCGCCCAGCTGGCCGATCGCGCCCTGCGCCGGGCCCGGGCCGTGGCCGAGGCCGCCGGTGGGGGAGCGGAGCCCCGGGTGGTGTGCGCCTCGGGCATCAGCCCCTCGGGGCCCGTCCACCTGGGCAACCTCCGGGAGCTGCTGGTCCCCCACTTCGTGGCCGAGGAGGTCAAGGCCCGGGATGTGGACTGCGAGCACCTGCTCTCCTGGGACGACTACGACCGGTTGCGCAAGGTCCCGGCCGGCGTCGATCCCGACTTCGCCCGCTACATCGGTATGCCCCTGACCTCGGTGCCCGATCCCGACGGCGTTCACGGGAGCTGGGCCGAGCGGTTCAAGGCCCCGGTGCGCGAGGCCATGGCCGCCCTCGGGGTCGAGCTGCGCGAGATCAGCCAGACGGAGATGTACCGGTCCGGGGCCTACCGGGAACAGATCATCACCGCCCTGGAGCAACGGCACCGCATCGACGAGGTCCTGGCCCGGTTCCGGACCCTGGAGGCCTCGGCGGCCGACGGCGGCGATGCCGAGGACGGCGCCGACCCGAGCGGCGACGTCGAGTCGGGGGCCGAGGACGCCGACGACGGGGAGCGGGCGACCGGGGCCGAGTACTGGCCCTACAAGGTCTACTGCCAGGCCTGCGGGCGCGACCACACGACCCTGGAATCGGCCGGGCCCGAGGGCGACGCCTACTGGATCGCCTACCGCTGCGACGAGTGCGGTCACCGGGGGCGCTTCGACCTGATGGTCGAGAACCACGGCAAGCTGGTGTGGAAGGTGGACTGGCCCATGCGCTGGGTCTACGAGGGGGTCACCTTCGAGGCCGGAGGAGCCGACCATTCGTCCCCCGGCTCCAGCTTCAGCGTCGGAACCGAGCTGGCCGGGACCATCTACGGCGGCCGGGCCCCCGAGTACGAGGCGTACTCGTTCGTCGGGATGAAGGGCATGGGCAAGATGAGCAGCTCGGCCGGGGCGGTCCCCACCCCGCTCGACGCGCTCCGGGTCCTGGAGCCGGCCATCCTGCGGTGGATGTACGTCCGCAAGACGCCCCGTCAGGCCATCACCATCGACCTCGGGGTGGGCATCCACGGCCTCTACGACGAGTGGGATTCCCTCACGGCCAAGGTCGCCGCCGGTGAGGCGGCGCCGGGTCCCGCCCTCACCCGGCAGCGGGCGGGCCGGTCGAGCGTCGTCGAGGACTTCCCCCACCCCAGGGCCGTGGTCCCGTTCCGAACCCTGGCCTCGGCCGTGTCGGTCGCCGCCGGCGACCCGGCCCAGACCGCCCGCATCATCGGCGAGCTGACCGAGGTCCCGGCCGAGCGGGCGGGTGAGACCGAACCGCGGCTCACCCTGGCCCGCAACTGGCTCGACGATCACGCCCCACCCGAAGAGCGGATCACGGTCCGGGCCGAGCCGGCCCGGGACATCCTGTCGGCCCTCGACGGGACCGAGCGGCGCTGGATCGAGCTCCTCCTGGCTCATCTGGACGACGACTGGTCGCTCGACGGTGCCCGCGACCTGGCCTACGGGGTCCCCAAGCTGGCCCTCGACCTCCCCCTCGACACGCCCCCGACCGACGAGCTCAAGGTGCAGCAGCGGTCGTTCTTCAAGCTGCTGTACCGGCTGTTCCTCGACACCGAGACCGGGCCCCGCATGCCGACGCTGTTGCTGGCGCTTGGCCGTGACCGGGTCCGGGAATTGCTCGACGCAGGCTGAGCCCTCAACTGGCCCGGCACCGGGGTCGGGACCGATACTTGGTTCCTCGACCGAGGGCCGGTCGGGCCCAAGCGAGGAGGACGAGTCCATGGCCGTGGAGCGCTTTCCCATCGAGGAGAGTCACATCCTGATGTTCGCCCGGAGCATCGGTGATCCCAATCCGATCTACAGCGACCGGGACTACGCCGCCGGCACGGAGGTGGGCGGGGTGCCTGCACCCCCCACGTTCATGCAGGCCAGCGCCCAGTTCAATCCCGATTACCCGCTCCGACCCAAGATCGGCGAGCCCTGGTTCGGGTCGGGCAAGGAGCCGACCGGGATCAAGCGTGAGCCCTCGTCCGGTGGCGGCGGTGGTGGCGGTGGTCTCCACGCCGAACAGCACTTCGAGTACCACCGCCCGGTCCGGGCCGGCGACGTGCTGACCGCGACCAACAAGCCCGGCGACACCTGGGAGAAGCAGGGCAAGCGGGCCGGGAAGCTGATCTTCAGCGAGTCCATCACCGAATACCACAACCAGGACGGCGATCTCGTCGTCACCGCCCGCAGCGTCGGTGTCCGCACCGAGCGTCCGGTCGACAACTAGGAGGAACGACGATGGCATTGACAACCGCTGACGTGACCGTGGGGCAGACCTTCGAACAGGTCCTCGTCGAGGATCTCAAGCGCACCCAACTGGTCCAGTACTCCGGCGCCTCCGGCGACTACAACCCGCTCCACAGCGACGAGGTCTACGCCAAGGAGGTGGCCGGCTATCCGACGGTGTTCGCCCACGGCATGCTCACCATGGGTATGACCGGCCGGTTGCTGACCGACACCCTGGGCGACGGCCGATTGCTGTCGTTCGGGGGCAGGTTCACCTCGCAGGTGTTCCCCGGCGACAACCTCACCGCGGTGGCCACCGTGGAGAGCATCGACACCGACGGCGGCGACCCGGTCGTCAACCTCACCGTCGCCACCTCCAATCAGGACGGCGTGGTGGTGTTCTCCGGGACGGCTTCCGGTCGCCTCGATCCCTGAGCCGCCCTCGTCTCCGCTGATGGCCCGGCCTGGTTCCGGGCCATCAGCGCGTCCGGGCCCGTGACCCATGACCGGTCCTGGTGACGACGCCGCCTCCCGGGCCCGGCGTCTACTCTTCGCACCGTGGACCCCGCCCTTCCCCCGGACTACCCCCAGGAGTGGGAGACGCACGCCGTGTTGGCCGACGGGGCCCCGGTCGAGGTGCGCCCCATTCGGCCCGCCGATCGGGACCTGCTCGACGCCTTCCACCAGCGACAGTCGCCCACGAGCATCTACTACCGCTACTTCCAGCACAAGCGTCGCCTGCGGTCCGCGGAGCTCGACCACCTGACCACCATCGACTACCGGAACCGGATGGCGTTCGTAACGCTGCTCCACGACCAGTTGGTCGGGGTGGCCCGGTATGAGCCGTTCCCGGTCGGCAACCGACCCGAGGTCGCCTTCTTCATCGACGACGAGCACCACGGGCGGGGCCTGGCCACCCTCCTCCTCGAGTACCTGGCGGCGGCCGCCCGGGCTCGGGGCGTCGACGGGTTCGTGGCCACCGTCCTGCCCGAGAACCACGGCATGCTGCGGGTGTTCCGCCGCGCCGGCTTCGGGGCCACCACCAAGTTCGTCGACGGGCTGATCGAGGTCGAGCTCGACATCAGCCTGACGGCGGAGTCGGCCGACGCCATGGACGCCCGAGCCTCCGTGGCCCGGACCCGGTCGGTGGGCCGGTTGCTGCGGCCGTCCTCGGTGGCCGTCGTCGGGGCCGGTCGGACGCCCGGGTCGGTGGGCCACGAACTGTTGCGCAATCTGGACGCCGGAGGCTTCGCCGGCCCCCTCCACGCCGTGAACCGGGCCGCCGACGAGGTCCTGGGCCGTCCCGCCCACCCGACGCTGGCCGCCATCGGGGAACCCGTCGACCTGGCCGTGGTCGCCGTACCGGCGGCCGAGGTCGACGCCGTGGTGGCCGATGCCGCCGAGGCCGGTGTCGGCGGCCTGCTGGTGGTGGCCGCCGGCTTCAGCGAGACCGGCACCGAGGGGGTGGAGCGCGAACGGCGGCTGGTCGACGCGGCTCGGGGCAACGGCATGCGGGTTGTCGGACCCAACGCCTTCGGCATGGTCAACACCGCGGCCGACGTCTCGATGCGGGCCCTCTTCCTGCCGCTGCGGCCCCGGGCCGGCTCGGTGGCGGTGGCCTCCCAATCGGGCCCCCTCGGCAGCGCCGTCCTGGAGCAGCTCGGCCGGAGCGGGGTCGGCATCTCATCGTTCGTGGCCCTGGGCAACCGGGCGGACGTCTCGGTCAACGACCTGCTCGACTACTGGACCCACGACGACGAGACCGATGTCGTCGTCCTCTACGTCGAGAACTTCGGTAACCTCCGCAACTTCGCCCCCCTTATCCGGGCCGCCTCCGGGGCCAAACCGGTGGTGGCGCTCCGCCCCGGCGATTCCGGTCTGGCCGGGCTCATGGCCCAGTCCGGTGTGGTCATGGTCGACGACGTGGCCCAGCTGTCCGACGTGGCCCGGATGGCCGCCGTCCAACCGCTGCCGGCCGGGGGCAGGGTGGCCATCGTGGCCAACGCCGCCTCGGTGGCCCGGCTGGCGGTGGCGGCCTGCCGTCGCCACGGCCTCACCCCGGTCTCGCCCGCCAGCGTGCGTCAGCCCGATGGCCCGCCCCGGGTCGAGGGCGCCCTCCTGGCGGCCGACATCGATGCCATCGCCCTGGCCGGCGGAGGTAGCCCTCGTGATCACGAGGAGTTGCTGGTGGCGGCCTCGGTGTCGGACGACGTCGACGCCGTGATGGTCGCCCTGGTCCCCAACCCGGGCCTGGACGAGGACCGCCTGCAGTCCCTGGTCCGTCGGGTCGACCGGTCGATCGCCAAGCCCGTTGTCGCGGTGGGACTGGTCGGGCCGGAGTCCATCGCCGTCGAGGGCGTGCCCACCTACAGCTTCCCCGACGAGGCGGCTCGCACCCTGGGCCACCTGGCCGACTACGCCTGCTGGCGGCGCGACCAGGCGGAGCCCGACGGCGGCCCGACCGACGACCCCGAACCGCTCGACCTGGTCGTTCCCGGCCGGCTGCTGGGCGGGGCCGACGAGGCCCTGGTCACGCTGTGGACCGAGGGGGCCGACGAGCTGGTCGACGAGCTCGACCTGCCCGTGCCGTCATGGCGGCCGGGGGAGACCGAGGACGAGCTGGTGGCGGCGGCCACCGACCTGGGGTTCCCGGTCGTGCTCAAGGCCCGGGGGGCCCGTCGTCGCGGCGTGGGGGAGGCCGGTGGCGTGGCCATCGACCTCCACAGCGCCGACTCCCTGCGGCGGTCCCACCGCCGTATGGCGGCCAACCCCGATCTCGACCTGGGCCTGGCCGCCGTCCAGCGCATGGTGCCGTCGGTCGGGAACCTCCGGTTGGAGCTGGTCCAGGACCCCGACTCCGGTGCCTTCGTCTCGGTCGGCCTGGGGGGTGCGGCCTCGACCGGCCTCGGTCCTGTCGCCCGTAGATTCGTCCCCCTCGACGCCCGCATGGTCGAGGAACTGGTCGACGAGCTCTCGGCCCACACCGACCTGGACGGATCGACCCGGGCCGTGATCGTCGACGTCCTGACCCGACTCGACCGGCTGGCCCGGCGGGGGCCCGAGCTGGCTCGCATCACCCTCGACCCGTTCCTGATGGCGGGTTCGGCCTCGGCCGCCGGTGACCTCCAGATCGTGCTCCGGCCGTGGCGCCGCGATCCTCTCAGCGAGGTCCGTCGTCTCGGCGACTGAGCCGCCGCAGGCCACCGTCACCGCCCCGGTCCGTTAGCGTGGCCGCCATGCGCGCAGTCGTGATCGAGAACTACGGAGGGCCGGAGGTCCTGGAGATCCGGGACGTCCCCGATCCGGTGGTGGGGCCGGGCCACGTCGTGGTCGACATCGCCGCCACGGCCCTCAACCGGGCCGACCTGCTCCAGCGTCGTGGGCTCTACGCCGGCCCGGCCATGGAGCACGAGATCCCGGGTCTGGAGTTCGCCGGCACCGTGACCGAGGTCGGTCCCGACGTGACGGCCTGGTCGCCCGGTGATCGGGCCATGGCCGTGGTCGGTGGTGGCGCCTACGCCGAGAAGCTCCTGGTCCACGAGCGTCAGCTCATGCCGGTCCCGGACTCGGTCCCCCTGGTCGACGCCGCCGCCATTCCCGAGGTGTTCCAGACCGCCTTCGACGCCCTGGTCATGCAGGGCGGGTTGACCTCGGGCCGGTGGGCCCTGGTTCACGCCGGGGCCTCGGGAGTGGGCACCGCCGCCATCCAGATCGCCAAGGCCATGGGGGCTCGGATCATCGTCACCGCATCGGCCGGGAAACTCGGGCGATGTCGCGAGCTGGGGGCCGACCTGGCGGTGGACTACGGCAGCCAGTCCTTCGCCGAGGCGGTGGCCGAGGCCACCGGCGGGGCCGGGGTCGACGTCGTCCTCGACGTCATCGGCGGCGAGTACACCATCGACAACATCAAGTCGCTTCGGGTCGGCGGCCGACTGATCCAGGTCGGCGTGATGGGCAAGCAGACGGTGGAGCTCCCGCTGGGCCTGCTGTTGCCGAAGCGGGCCGCCATCATCGGCACCGTGCTCCGAGCCCGCCCCCTGGAGGAGAAGGCGGCGGTGGCCCGCAGGGTCACGGCCGAACTGCTGCCGTTGTTCGACGACGGGACCCTCACCCCGGTCATCGACAGCCGCTACCCCCTGGAACGGGTGGCCGAGGCCCACAGCTACATGGAGACCAACGCCAACGTGGGCAAGATCCTGCTCGAGGTGTAGCGGGGTCCGCGGCCGATGCGGGCCGCCGACTGCGGCCGGCCTGCTCAGCCGTCGACCACGTGGCGCTCACCGAGCGGGGTGATGACCCACAGGGCGAACGACGACATGTCCATCGTGTCGGTCTGCTGGCGCTGGTCCCGAGTGGCGTTCAGCCGATCCAGCACCTCCTCGGCGCTGTCGGCCTCGGTCTCGTACAGGGCGAGGTGTCGCAGCGGCATCTCCATCCCGACCGTGTGCTCGACGGCGAACCGCTGGGACCAGCGAAACCCGGCGGTCTGCATGACCTCGTCGAGATGGGTGTGCTCGTACCACTGGTGGAACTCGTCCTCACGCCCGGCGACGGGATTCAGGAACACGAGGAGCTGATAGGTCTGGGCCATGGCCGTCACCGTACCCCGGGCCCTGATCGCTCGCCGGTCCGGCGTGCTCGGTCCCGGCCCGCCCGGCTAGGTTGACCCGTCGCCGTTATCGACCCGGGATCGGAGCCGTCCATGGACCTGTACCTCATCCGCCACGGCGAGCCGGACCTGTCGGGCTCGGATCTGGGCGATCCGCCGCTGACCGAGCTGGGTCGCCTGCAGTCGGCGTCGACTGCGGCGCGGCTGTGGACGGTCGCCTTCGACCGGCTCTACGTCAGCCCCCAACTGCGAGCCCGGGAAACAGCCGAGCCGTTCCTCCTGGGTCGGAACCTGGAGCCCGTCGTCGACGAGCGCATCGCCGAGTTCGACTACGGGACCGGGTCCTACCTTCCGGCCTGGTTCGGTGAGGACGTCGACCGGCGCGAAGCCATGCGCCGCCTGGCAGAACTGCAGGGACCCGACTTCCACCAGCGGGTCCGGGCCGGGATGGCCGACATCATCGACCACAACCCGGGCGGGACGGTTGCCGTCGTGTGCCACGGTGGCGTGATCAGCTCCTTCCTCAAGGAGGTGCTGGGGGCCCGGGAGCCGCTGTCACCCCACCACGCCTCGGTGACCCGGGTCGCCGCCTCCCGCAAGGGGGTGCGCAGCGTCCTCGCCTTCAACGAGCATCACTGGGTCCCGGCCTCGGAGTCCGATCCCTCCCGGGGCCTGGTCAGCGGCGACGAGGCCCCGGACACCTAGACGCGACGGTGGCCACCCCTTGGGGTGGCCACCACGTCGGTTGGTCGTCTCCGCAGCGCCGGAGGCGGGCTCAGCGCTCGGCGACGGGAACGTACTTGCGCTCGGCCGGGCCGGTGTAGAGCTGCCGGGGCCGGGAGATCTTGGAGCCCTGCTCCAGCGACTCCTGCCAGTGGGCCAGCCAGCCCGGCATGCGGCCCATGGCGAACAGCACGGTGAACATGGCCATCGGGAACTTCATGGCCTGGTAGATCAGGCCGGTGTAGAAGTCCACGTTGGGGTAGAGGTTGCGGCTCTTGAAGTAGTCGTCGTTGAGGGCGATCTCCTCGAGCTTCAGGGCCACGTCGAGCAGGGGGTTCTTGCCCGTGACCTTGAACACCTCGTCGGCGTGGGCCTTGACGATCCGGGCCCGGGGGTCATAGGCCTTGTAGACCCGGTGCCCGAAGCCCCACAGCAGGCCTTCGCCCCGCTTGACCGCTTCCACGAAGGGCTCGACGTTGTCGACCGAGCCGATGTCGACCAGCATGTTGATGACGGCCTCGTTGGCCCCACCGTGGCGAGGGCCATAGAGGGCCGAGGTGGCGCCGGCGGCGGCGATGAAGGGGTCGGCGTGGGATGAGCCGATGACCCGCATGGCCGTGGTCGAGCAGTTCTGCTCGTGGTCGGCGTGGAGGATGAGCAGCACGTCGAGGGCCCGGGCCAGGACCGGATCGGGCTCGTAGTGGGGCTCCGCCATCCGCCACATCATCGACAGGAAGTTCTCGGCGTAGCTGAGCGAGTTGTCGGGGTAGATGAAGGGCTGGCCGACCGAGGCCCGGTAGGCCATGGCGGCCAGGGTCGGGACCTTCGAGATCAGCCGGTTGATCTGGATGTAACGATTCTGGGGGTCCTCGATGTTCTTGGCCTCGGGGTAGAACGTCGACAGGGCGGCGATGGCCGACACCAGCATCCCCATCGGGTGGGCGTCGTGGTGGAAGCCCTCCATGAACCGCTTGCGCATGTTCTCGTGGATGAAGGTGTGGTAGGTGACGTCGTGGACCCAGTTGTCGAGCTGCTCCTGGTTGGGGAGCTCGCCGAACAGGATCAGATAGCAGACCTCGAGGAAGGTCGAGTGCTCGGCCAGTTGCTCGATGGGGTAGCCCCGGTAGCGGAGGATGCCGTTGCCGCCGTCCAGTTCCGTGATCCCGCTCTCGGTCGAGGCGGTGGCGGTGAAGCCGGGGTCGAGGTACCAGATGCCGGGAAGGAGCTTCGACCACTGCTTGGCGTCGACACCGCCATTGACGATCGGGATCTCGACCGACTCACCGGTGCGGTTGTCGGTGATGGTTACGGAATCAGGCACGCATCTTCTCCTGTCTAGGACGGGTGGACTGTCGCGCACCGCGCTGTGCGTGACCATCAGTGGAGGTTGTTCGCCCAGAACTTAGTTTGCCCACTGCGACGACGTCATACCCCGTGAACGGCTGTCATCACTGTTACTCATGGGTCCATCGGATGACGGGTGTGGGAACCTGAGCCATCGAGCGGGCGCTACTCAGAGTGGGCTGTTGTCGTGTCGGCGGTTGCGGAGCCGCTCCCGCTTGGTCGAGAGCAGGTCCAGAGCGGCCACGATCTCGGCCCTGGTGTCGGCCGGGTTGATCACGGCGGTGATCGAGGCCCGTTCGGCCGCCACGTAGGGCGTCAGGAACCGGGCCTCGTAGTCCCGTTCCCGTTCGGCCCGCTCCTCATCGGTGGCCTTGCGGTGCAGGATCTCGACCGCCCCCTTGGCCCCCATGACGGCGACCTCGGCCGACGGCCAGGCCAGCATCAGGTCGTTGCCCATGTAGCGCGAGTCCATCACGATGTAGGCGCCGCCGTAGGACTTGCGCAGGATGAGCCCGATCCGGGGCACGGTGGCCCGGGCGTAGGCGAAGGCCAGCTGGGCGCCGTGGCGGATCATGCCCCGCCACTCCAGGTCCTTGCCCGGGAGGAAGCCCGAGGTGTCGACCATGGTCAGCAGGGGGACGTTGAAGGCGTCGCACATGGCGACGAATCGGGCGCCCTTCTGCGATGCCGGGATGTCGAGGCTGCCGGCCAGGGCCTGGGTCTGATTGGCCACGATGCCGACCGAGTGGCCCCCGATGAAGGCGAACCCGGTGACGAGGTTGGGCGCCCAGCTGGCCTTGAGTTCGAGGAACTCTCCGTCGTCGGCCACGGCCTCGATGATCTCCCGGACGTCGTAGGAGCCGGTGGGCGTCGCCGGTAACAGCTCGCCCGCCTCGGGGGTCGGTCGGTCCCGGGGGTCGTCCGAGGGCAGGGTGGGGGCCGGCTGGTCCACGTGGTCGGGGAGATGCGACAGCACCAGCGACACCGTCTCCAAGGCGTTGTCCAGGTCGGCCACCACCAGCGAGGCCAGGCCGGTGGAGCGGGCGTGGGCCCCCGAGCCGCCGAGGCCGCTGGTGGTGACCGGTTCCCCGGTGTAGGCCTCGACCATGGCCGGCCCGGTGACGAAGGCGTACGCCTCGGTGGTGAACACGACGATGTCGGCCAGCGCCAGGAGCAGGGCCGGTCCCGAGACCAGGGGGCCGTGGGCCACCACGACCAGGGGGATGACCCCGCTGGCCTGGACCATCTCGTGGGCGGCCTGCCCCCAGGCCGCGGCCACGTCGAGTCCCTCGTCGACGGCCACCCCACTGAGGCTGAGCACACCGACGAACGGGAGGCGCTGGTCCCGGGCCGAAGCCACCGCGTCGGCCAGGGTCAGGGCGTCGGCGGTGCTGAGCGCCGACCGGTCCTCGGTGGGGGTGATGGTGGCGAGGACCACCGTCCGCCCGTCGAGAACCTCGGTGGTGACCGAGGTCAGCGGACCGGACAGGGCGCGGAGGCGAAGGCTCACCATTCGTGTCTAGCCCACAATCGAGGCAACTGCGACGGCGCGACCCGATCGATGGCCGGCGTCGTCGGCCGTCAGGAGTCGAGGGGGTGGAGCCCGGGAACCTCGGGTGCGCGGTCGGCGATCAGCCGACGGATCACCCGCTCGGTCATCTGGGCCGCCATGGTCAGCATGCCGCGCCGCCGTTGGGCCACCCCGACCGTGCGTTTGGGGAGGCCGGTCACCGGCAGGCGGGTCCAGTTGCCGCCGATCCAGCCGGGGGCCGCCGTGGCCGGGACGATGGTGATCCCGATGCCCTGGAAGGCCATCGAGGCCAGCAGCCGGAGGCCATCGACCTCCATCTGGGGGGTGATCCTCAGGCCGGCGGTGCGGAAGGCGTCCTCCACCTCGTGGCGGAAGGGGGTGCCGGGGGCGGCCAGCAGCAGGGGATGGCGGGCCAACTGCTCGAGGGTGACGACGTTGTTCTGCTTCACCAGCGGGTGATCGGTGGGGGCGACGACGGTGTGGTCCTCCTGGAACAACGGGTGGGTGATGACCTCCGGGTCGTCGACGGGGAGGGCCACCACACCGAGGTCGAGTTCGCCGTCGAGCAGCCGGAGGACCTGGGAACGCGTCGTGCCGTCGGCCACCACCAACTGGATCTCGGGGGCGGCGGCCGTCAGCTCGTCGGCCAGTACCGGAGCCAGCCAGCGGGCCGTGGTGCCGATGATGCCGACCCGGACCAGGCCTCGGGGCGAACCCCGCAGCGACGACACGTCGGACTCGAGGGAGCTGAGTTCGTTCTGGATGCGGCGGACCCGGACCAGGACCGCTTCACCCTCCTGGGTCGGCTTCCCGGTGGCCCGGTCGATCAGGGTGGCGTCCAGTTCGCGCTCCAGGCGGGCCACGTGGGTCGACACGTTGGACTGGACCGTGTGGGTGGCCTTGGCCGCCGCCGTGAACCCGCCGTGATCCACGACGGCCAAGAAGGCCTGGAGTTGTCGGAGATCCATCGCTGCCAATGATGGCATGAATCTCTCGGATGAAGGAAGTGGGCGCCCCGCCACTCCCGGACGAGCCCTCGGGTCGAGCCGTCCCCGCACCTTCCGGTGACATCTCCCCTGGCGATCAAGATTATCGTTACTAGCTGGTAGTCAGATGGGGGTGCAGGCACTACAGTGAACCTCAGTTCACCAACACCGGGTCCCCCCCCACAGGTGTAACGAGTGAATGTTTGCGAGCCGGATAGGTCCCCCCCCTTCCAGTCCGGTGACGCACCGAAACCGGTCGTCCTGCGGCCGGTTTCGTCGTTTTCGGCCCGGTGGTGGGCCGGGATCCCCGGCGGGTTAGCGTCGAGGCCATGACCGCGGCCGCAGCCGTCTTCGATCTCGATCGCACGCTCCTGCTCGGCGCCAGCGGGCCCGTCATCTCGGACGGACTCCGCCAGGCCGGCCTGTTGCCGGCCGACCGGTTGGGGATCGGGCGCCTCCTCTTCGGCGTGTTCGACACCGTGGGGGAGACCCTGCCCGCCATCGCATTGACCCGCCAGGGGGCCCGAGCCACCCGCGGCTGGGAGCGTCGGCGGGTCCGCCAGGTGGGGGAGGGGGTCGCCGATCGCCTGGCCGAGCGGATCGAGCCCTACGCCCGCCAGGCCCTCGACCAGCATCGGGAGGCCGGTCGGCTGCTGGTCCTGGCCACCACCACCCCGTTCGACCTGATCGAGCCCTTCGCCCGGACCGTCGGCTTCGACGCCGTCCTCGCCACCCGCTACCAGGTCGATGCCACCGGTCGCTACACGGGCCGGATCGACGGCGAGTTCGTCTGGTCCCGGGGCAAGGCCCGCTCGGTCGAGGTCTGGGCCCGGGCCAACCGGGTGGAGCTTGCCGACAGCTACGCCTACTCCGACAGCTTCTTCGACTCACCCCTGTTGTCGCTGGTCGGCAACCCGGTGGCCGTCAACCCCGACCCCCGGCTGCTGGTGCTGGCCCGGCTCCGGGGCTGGCCCACCGTGTGGTTCAACGCCCCTCCCGGCGTTCCCAAGCCCCTGGGAGTGGAACCGCAGAACCTCCTGGCCGAGCTGGCCCGACCGGGCCTGTATCCCTGGATGCGGTTCGACCTCGACGGTCTCGACCACCTGGCGGCGGCCGGCGATGCGGGCGCCCTGGTGGCCGTGAACCATCGCAGCTACCTCGATCCCCTGATCGTGGGCATGGTGGCGGCCCAGCTCGAACGTCCGGTGCGGTTCCTGGCCAAGAAGGAGGTGACCGACGCCCCCGTCGTCGGGCCCATCACCACCGCCCTCGGTGCCATCCGGGTCGATCGGGGTGGCGAGAGCGGTGAGGCCTTCGCCCGGGCGGGCCAGGCCCTGGCCGCAGGAGAGCTGGTGGCCGTTTTTCCTCAGGGAACGATCCCCCGTGGTCCCGACTTCTTCGATCCCGTGCTGCAGGGTCGCCATGGTGCGGTTCGCCTCGCCCGGGAGGCCGACGCCCCCGTGGTGCCGATCGGTCTCTGGGGGACCGAACGGGCCTGGCCCCGCAACAGTCGCACCCCCTACCTACTCAACCTGGCCGACCCGCCCACCATCCGGGTTCGGGTCGGGGCGCCCTACCGGCCCGACGCCGGGCTCGACCTCGACGCCGCCACCGTCGATCTCATGGGCCGGATCGTTGATCTGCTACCGGCGGAGGCCCGGGAGCATCGAACCCCGACCGAGGCGGAGTTGGCGAGGACCTATCCGTCGAGCGCCGCGGCCGCGGCCGTCGACTGAGCAGGTCGGGGCCCGTGGGCGGTCCGGCCGGGGCGAGTCCGGCGGCGACCGAGTTCTGTCGCCGATTCGAGATCGAGACACCGGTGGTCAACGCCCCGATGGCCTTCATCGCCGGCGGCGCCCTCGCCGGGGCGGTGGCCTCGGCCGGGGGGTTGGGCCTGCTGGGCGGCGGCTACGGAGACCTGGGCTGGATCCGGGAGCAACGGCGGCTGGCCGGCGAAGCCCAGGTTGGGGTCGGGCTCATCAACTGGGTGATCGATGATCGGCCCGGCCTGGTCGAGTCGTTGGCCGACGACGGCATCACCACGTTCTTCCTGTCCTTCGGTGATCCTTCGGCGGCCATCGGCCGGCTCCGGGGTCGGGGCGCCAGGATCATCTGTCAGGTCCAGACGGTGCCCGAGGCGGTGGCCGCGGTCGAGGCGGGCGCCGACGCCGTGGTGGCCCAGGGTCACGAGTCCGGCGGCCACGGCCGCGACAACGAGCGCGTGGACGACCTGCTCGTCACCGTGCTCGCTACCGTCGGCCCTGCCGTCCCGGTGCTCGCCGCCGGAGCCATGACCGACGGCTCCGACCTGGCCCGGGTCTGGTCCCACGGGGCCGCCGGCGTCGTGGTCGGGACCCGCATGTACGCCACCATCGAAGCCCTCGACACCGAGGCGGCCAAGGCCCGGCTCGTGGCCGGGTCGGGCGAGGCGACGGTGCGGACCACCGTGTTCGATGTGATCCGCGGCCCCGAGTGGCCTCCGGGCTACACCGGCCGTTCCGTTGTCAACGCCACGACCGAGGCCTGGCACAACCGGATCGACGGCCTGCGGGCCGAGGTCGACGGCGTTCGCCACGACTATCGGCGAGCCGTGGCCGATGACGATCTCGACCGCCGGGTGGTGTGGGCCGGGACCGGGCTCGACCGGATCGACGACGTCCGCTCCGCCGCCGATCTGGTCCGCACCATCACCCGCGACGCCGCCCACCCGCCGACCTGACAACCAGGCAACCCTTCGGGGTGCTTGGGGTTCGGGCCGGGCCCGAACCCCCCTGGGTGTGGGCTAGGAGCCGGCTTCCACGTTCTGACGGATTACGGCCAGGGCGGAGCCGGCGTGGAACCAGCCGATCTGGTCCTCGGAGAAGGTGTGGTTGCCCTCGAAGGTCCAGGTCGAGCCGTCGGGCTGGGTCACGGTCACCGTCAACGGCTTGCCCGGGGCCAGGTCGGCCAGGCCCTGGGTGCCGAGGCGGTCGTCCTCGCCGATGCGGTCGTAGTCGGCCGGGTCGGCGAAGGTCAGCGGCACGATGCCCTGCTTCTTCAGGTTGGTCTCGTGGATACGGGCGAACGACCGGGCCACGATGAGCGCACAACCCCGGAACCGGGGCTCCATGGCCGCATGCTCTCGTGACGACCCCTCGCCCATGTTCTCCGAGCCGATCACGGCCCAGGCCTGCCCGGCCTCGTGGTACGACTTGGCCATGTCGGGGAAGCTCTGGCGCTGGCCCGTCAGCTGGTTTTTGCCCTGGCCGACGATGTTCTCGTTGTAGGCGCTCACCGCACCGAGGTAGAGGTTGCCCGAGATGTTCTCCAGATGGCCCCGGTACTTGAGCCACGGGCCGGCCATCGAGATGTGGTCGGTGGTGAACTTGCCGTGGGCCTTGACCAGGATCGGCAGGTTGGCGAAGTCCTCACCGTCCCAGGCCGGGAACGGCTCCAGCAGCTGGAGCCGGTCGGAGGTGGGGGAGACCCTGACCTCGATGTGGGAGCCGTCCTCGGGCGGAGCGACGAAGCCGCTCTCGCCCTCGTCGAAGCCCTGGGCCGGGAGTTCCTCACCCACGGGCACGTCGAGGCTGATCTCGGTCCCGTCGGGGGCGGTCAGGGTGTCGTTGATGGGGTCGAAGTCGAGGGTGCCGGCCAGGGCCAGCGCCATCACGGTCTCCGGCGAGGTGACGAAGGCCAGGGTGGCGGCGTCGCCGTCGTTGCGCTTGGGGAAGTTGCGGTTGTACGAGGTGACGATGGTGTTGGGCTGGCCCTGCACATAACCGGGGTCGCCGCTGCGGTCCCATTGACCGATGCAGGGGCCACAGGCGTTGGCCAGGACCGAGACGTCGGCCCCCAGGGCCTCGAAGTCGGCCAGCAGGCCGTCGCGCTCGATGGTGGCCCGGACCTGCTCCGAACCGGGGGTGATCATGAGCTTCGTCTTGGCCTGGAGCCCGGCGGCCGAGGCCTGGCGGGCGATGGAGGCGGCCCGGGTGATGTCCTCGTAGGACGAGTTGGTGCAGCTGCCGATGAGGGCGGCCGAGATGTCCAGGGGCCAGCCCTCCCGGCGGGCCTCGTCGCCCAGGGCGGCGACCTCTCGGGCCAGGTCGGGGGTGTGGGGTCCGTTGATGTGCGGGGTCAGGGTCGACAGGTCGATCTCGATGACCTGGTCGTAGTAGTCGCCCGGGTTGGCCATGACCTCGTCGTCGGAGCGGAGGTGGTGGGCCACGGCGTTGGCGGCGTCGGCCGTGGCCTCACGGCCCGTCGACTTGAGGTAGCGGGCCATGGCGTCGTCGTAACCGAAGACCGAGGTGGTGGCCCCGATCTCGGCCCCCATGTTGCAGATGGTTGCCTTGCCGGTACACGACAGGCTGTTGGCGCCGGGGCCGAAGTACTCGACGATGGCGCCGGTGCCGCCCTTCACGGTGAGGATCTCGGCCACCTTGAGGATGACGTCCTTGGGGGCGCTCCAGCCGCTGAGCTCGCCGGTCAGGTGGACACCGATCATCTTGGGCCAGCGCACGTTCCACGGGAAGCCGGTCATGACGTCGACGGCGTCGGCCCCGCCCACACCGATGGCGATCATGCCCAGACCGCCGCCGTTGGGGGTGTGGGAGTCGGTGCCGATCATCATCCCGCCGGGGAAGGCGTAGTTCTCCAGGACGACCTGGTGGATGATGCCCGAACCCGGCTTCCAGAAGCCGGCCCCGTACTTGGCCGACACGGACTCCAGGAAGTCGTAGACCTCGTCGTTGGACTCCAGGGCGGCCAGCAGGTCCTTCTTGCCGTCGTCGCGGGCCTGGATCAGGTGGTCGCAGTGGGTGGTGGTGGGCACCGCCACCTCGCTCAGACCGGCGGTCTGGAACTGGAGCCAGGCCATCTGGGCCGTGGCGTCCTGCATGGCCACCCGGTCGGGCCGGAAGTCGACGTAGCTGATGCCCCGCTCGACCTCGGCGCTGGGATCGTCGAGGTGGTTGGCCAGGATCTTCTCGGCCAGGGTCAGGGGGCGACCGAGGCGCTGTCGGAGCCCGCCCACTCGTTCGTCCAGGGTGGCGTACACGCCCTGGATGAGTTCGATCGGGGTCTCGGGTCCGACAGCCATGTCGCGCTCCTTGGTTGATCCTCGTCGTGGCCGGAAGGGCTTTCCCTCGCGTCGAGCTTGTGATACAACTCTAATACAAGTGAGACCGATTCGCTACCAGCAAATCGCCGACGAGATCCGGGGCCACATCGCCGCCGGTCGGTTCCGGCCGGGGCAAGTCTTGCCCAGCGAGGCCACCCTGGGGGCCGAGCACGATGCCAGTCGGGTGACGATTCGCAAAGCCCTGGAGGTCCTGCGCACCGAGGGCCTCGTCGAGTCCCGCCAGGGCTTCGGGTGGTCGGTGGCCGGCAGGCCCCTGGTCCAACCGCTGGCCGGTCTGGTCACCATCGAGCGCCAGTTGGAAGCCGCGGGGCGCACCTCGGCCCGTCGGGTGCTCGACTTCGCCTTCGTCGACGCCCCCGACCGGGTGTCCGAGCACCTGGGGGATCGGGTCCTGGAGGTGCGACGGCTCAACCTGGCCGACGGTCAACCCCTGGCCCGCGTCACGGTGTGGTGCCGGGAGGACCTGGCGGCCCCGTTGTCGAAGGCGGCGGTGGAGCGGTCGAGCTTCCTCGAACTGCTGGACGAACCCCCGGTCCGGGCCACCCAGACCATCCGGGCCGGGGTCGTCGATCCCGACGACGCCGACCTGCTCGATCTGCCGACCGGCGACGCCGTCCTCCAGGTGCAGCGGGTGACCTACGGGCGGGACGAGCGGGCGATCCTGGTCTCGGAGCACGTCTTCCCCGGCCATCTGACCGAACTGGTGGCCGAGTTGCCCTGGGTCGAGGACCACGAGGCGGCTCCACCGCCCGGCCTGCGCCTCGTCGACGAGGAGACGGCCGCCGGTTGAGGCCGAGGCCTGTCGGCCGACGGCCCCGCCGGGACGGTCCCGGCCCCCGGATCAGGCCTGCTTGTCGCCGAAGGTGTCCCAGTGGGTGAGTTCGGTGGCGGGCAGACGCTTGGCCAGCTTGAAGTCGGTGCCCTTGGTGTAGGCCACCGGGAACAGACCGGCCTGGGTGTAGCGGTCGAAGGGGATGCCCAGGATCTCGGCCGTCGCCTCCTCGTCGGGGAGGTGGAGGGTGGTCCAGGCCGAACCCAGACCCCGTTCCCGCAGGGCCAGCATGAAGCTCCACACCGCAGGCAGGATCGACCCCCACTGGCTGGCCTGGGCGAAGGTGGGCAGGCCCTCACCGAGGCGACCCTCGATCAGGGGGATGACCAGGAACGGGGCCCGGTGGAAGTTCTCGGCCAGGTACGTGGCCGACGACCGCACCAGCTCCTGGCGATCGGCCCGGGTGTCGCCGTCGGCGTAGGTCCGGCCGGGCTGGCTGGCGTACCAGTTGAAGTTCTTGGCGTAGAGATCGGACACCGCCTTCTTCTTGTCGGCGTCCTCGATGACCATCCACTGCCACCCCTGGGAGTTCGATCCGGTGGGGGCCTGGAGTGCGATCTCGATGCACTCGAGCACGGTGGAGCGCTCGACCGGCCGGTCGAAGTCGAGGCGCTTGCGTACCGAGCGGGTGGTGGTCAGGACGTCGTCGGCGGACAGACCGAGATTCATGGCGCGCTCCTTGCAGCGTCGAGGGCGAGGGGATCCGGACCACGATGCCCCGCCGGGCCCGGTGGGGCAAGCGCCCGGGTGGGAGCCGTCCGGCGGCTCAGCGGGTTTCGGCCGTCGGCTCGGTGCCCTGGACGTGGTGGCGGATGCGCTCGGCCACGGCCGTCCATGAGTAGTGGTCGTCGACCAGGGCCCGGCCCGCCCGGCGGCGTCGGTCGGCCAGCGCCCGGTCGGTCAACACCTCGGTGAGGCGGTCGGCGATGGTCGTCGGCTCGTCGGCCATCGCCAGATGCACCCCGTCGACGGCATCGATCCCCTCAACGCCCTTGGTCGTGGTGACGATGGGGAGGCCGGCGGCCAGGCCCTCCAGGATCTTGAGCCTCGTCCCGCCCCCGATGCGCAGCGTCACCGCCAACACGTCGGCCGCGGCCAGGTAGGGGGCGACCGAGGCCACCTCGCCGGTGACGGTGGTCCACGGGATCGGGGAGGCCGTCCGGCGCAGGCGCTCGGTCGGGTTGCGGCCCACCAGGAGCAGCTCGGCCCCGGGGACCCGCTCCCTGACCTGCGGCATGATCTCGTCGAGCAGGAACAGGGCGCCGTCCTCGTTCGGGGGGTAGCGCAGGTCGCCCAGGAACAGCACCCGGGGCCCGGGGCCGTCGAGATCACCGTCGAGATTGCCGTCGAGGTCGCCGTCGAGGTCGGCTCGGGCGACGTCGGCGGCCACCGACACGGCATCGATGGCGTTGGGCACGACCCGGATGGACGACGCCCTCCCGAACAGCGATGCCATGGCCTGGCGGTCCTGCTCGCTGCAGGCCCAGACCTGGTCCGCCCCCTCGACCAGTTGCCGTTCGAGGCGCGAGACCTGGGAGGTGATGACCGAGCGCCTGATCCGGCGGGGGAGGCTGGTGGCCTGGAGGGAGGCGATCTCCCGCCGCAGCACGGTCTCGACGTTGTGCGAGTCGTACACCACCCGGGCCCCACCGGCCGCCGCCGCATCGAGGTAGGGGGCGAGCCACACCTCCTCCAACACGACCAGGTCGGGCCCGGCGGCCCGGCTCCGGACCAGCCGGTCGATGTCGGGTGTCCACAGGGAGGCGGCCAGCGGGTGACGGCCCCCGAGGCGTCCGGTGAGTTGCGACCGGGCGGAGGGCGGTCCGGGATCGACGGTGGTCACCTCGGCGATGTAGTCGGGCACATCGTCGTCGGCGACCTCGGCCCCGATCACGATCACGTCGACCGGGCCTAGGGTCGACAGCCCGTAGAGGGCGCCGGCCACCCGCAATGGCACGCCGGCGGTGGCCGGGAACGGGCTCATCCGGGTCACCAACAGACTGTGCATCTCACCCATGGGCGCCTCCCGCTCCGTTCCCCCGGGGAGGATAGAGGCGTCGACCGCCGACGTCGCTGGGCCGCAGGACCCAGGGCGGTCGCCTTGAGTCCGGCCCGCGGGCGACCGAAGTACCGGTTGATGCTCCGACTCCTGCGATCGATCGGCCGGACCCTGCGCCGGACCGCGGCCCTCGGCGCCGTCCTGGCCCTCGCCGTGGCCGTGGTGGCGGGCCTGGCCGATCTCGGCCCCGGGTCCAGGGTCCGGGTCGAGGCGCTGGCGGTCCAACTCGATCCCGACCGGGGCCTCCTCGCCTTCGATCCCGACCCGGGGGCCGGGCTCGAAGGTCCCGTCCACGCCTCGCCGGCCGGGCCGGACCAGGGGCCCCCGGTCGACACGTTGGGCGATGATCCCGAGCTCGATGCCCTGTGGCTGGCGTGCGAGGCCGGTTCGGGCCTGGCCTGCGACCGCCTGTTCCGCCTGGCGCCCATCGGATCGGGCTACGAGCGGTTCGGACTGTCGTGTGGCGAGCGGGCCCAGGTCCTCGACTGTCAGGTCGAACTCGACGGGATCGACCACGGGCCCGTGGTCGACGGTTGGCCCCTGCCGTTCCCCATCGGTTCCTGAGACCGCCGCCACCGGTCGACCGGCGGGGCCGTTCCGGCCTCCGCCGCAGGGCGGGACTCAGCGTTTGGGCCAGGGCCGGTCGCGTTCGGCGCTGCGGCTTCCGGCCTTGGGGCCGAGCGCCCACCGGCGGCGCCAGGCGCCGGCCTCGGGGCCGCCGAGGCCCGTCGTCCGGTCGGTGTGGGCCCGCTTGCGGGACTCCCACCACCCGTGGGTGAACTCGTCGGCCAGTTCCCCGACCCGGGCCTCGATCCGGTGGGCGAAGTCCCGGACGTCCTCGTCATCGTCGATGCGGAGCGGGGCGCCGAACACCACGGCGCAGCGCGACCGGGTGGGCCAGCTCTGACCCTTGGGGAGGATCCGACCCGTGCCCTCGATGTAGACCGGCACCACCGGGGCTCCCGTCCGCTTGGACACGAATGCGGCCCCCGGCCGATGCCTCCGGCCCCAGCCGTCGGGCGAGCGCCCGCCCTCGGGGAAGATCAGCAGGTTGCGGCCCTTGGCCACGGCCGAGGTCGTGTTCTCCACCGAGAGCTTCGACAGGCGCTGGCGTTCGATGGGAATGGCCCCGATGAACAGGGCCGACAGGGCGGCCGCCACCCGATTGGGGAAGAAGTAGTCGGCGCCCGCCGCGATGACCAGGTCTTCACGGAGGTCGGCCGGGATGGTGGCCAGGAGCAGGGTGGTGTCGGCGTGGCTGTGGTGGTTGGCGGCGAAGATGACCGGACCCTCGACCGACGACAGCCGGTCGGTCCCGATGACGCGGGGTGAGCCGTACAGGGCGATGGCCGGCTTCATGAACCCCCACACCCCGACCTTGCGCACGAAGCGAGCCGGGCCCCGCTGGGCCCACTCGGTGTCGTAGTAGACGCCCGTGGTGGGGCGGACCTCGGGCTTGTCGATCCCGGCCGGGGTGGCGGGCGGGGTCGTGATGAATCGGAGCCAGCGCAGCATGGTCGGGCTCAGCTCACGTCCGCCATGAGGATGGGCGGGTTGTGGATGTGGGTGATGGTGGGGGCCGGGCCGACGGTGTCGCTCGCCATCTCCAGGGCGTCGTCGAGGGTGGAGGCCGGCTTGAATCCGAGTCGACGCACGGCCTTGGGGTCGCCCCCGACGACGATGACCTGACCCAGGTACTCCATGGCGTGGGAGCCCCAGTACCACATGTAGAACGGGTGGACCCCGTGGTAGGCGTAGCTGGTGCGGTAGAGGTGGCGGTACCACTCGTCCTCGGCGTACTGCTTCTCGTACCGTTGCTCGATCTCCACCGGGTCGGTGGTCTCGGCCAGGACCTGCTCGAAGAAGTCGATGTAGCTCGGGTGGTGCACGGGGTGGAACTCCCAGGGGGTGGGGTGACTCATGATGAGTACGCCGCCCTCCCGGACAACCGGCTGTCCCCGGTACAGATTGAAGAAGTACCCGAGCCCCTGCACCATGACCAGGATCGGGTTCATGATCGAGTTGACGTTGTAGGGCGTCAGGTAGGGGAGCCCCATGGTCACGATGTCGGTCTGACCCTGGACCGGGACCATGTGCTGCTTGTAGACCATCTCGGTCGTCTTGCGGTGCACGGCCTCGACCTCGCCCGCCTGGACCGACGTCAGCTCGTACGGGGCCCGCCACGAGTGGAAGACCCGTCGCCGATTGGCGTTCGACATCCGCTCCAGGCCGGCGTTCATGGCGGCGAAGGTGGCCCGGTCGCGCATCGACCACTCCCACTCCCGCTTCTGGAGCATCGACAGCGGTCCCGAGGAGCCGAAGGTGTTGGTGTTCAGCGTGGTCTCGATCTGGAAGATCCGAGGGCCGTGGTGCTTGATGATGTCGCCCTGACGCCAGTTCGACCGGTGGAGCTCGGACGCCTCCTGGTCCATGAAGCTCTTGGAGTGCCGCATGGTGTGGACGTTGTGGTGGGCCTTGACCCCCTGGTAGCCCGACAGGCCGGTGGCCGTGCTCTTCCACCCGCCGTCCATCGACACCAGGTTGATGTTGACGTAGACGACCAGGTCCGACTCCGCCGCCCGCTTGGACATCTGGACCTGTTCGCCGTGGTCGGTCTGGCCCAGGATGACCATGCCGTCGGGATCCTCGGCGTCGTGGTTGTACAGGGTGCCGTCGGGGGCAAAGGCCTCGTAGACCCGGTCGCCGACGGCGTGGCGCAGCTCCGACTCGGTCATCCGCCGGTGGAGGGCGAGGGCGGCGATGATGTGGACATCGTCAACCCCGGCGGCGGCCGCCATGTCGAGCACGGCCTCGATGATCCGCTGGCGGACGTCGGGTCGCTCCATGGGGGGCAGCGGCAGCGACAGGTCGTCGAAGGCGATCGTCAGCTTCATCCCGGGCTTCAGCAGGGACGGGAGCGGATCGTCCTCGATCGGGTTGAGGAGGGCGTCGAGGATGGCCCCGTCGGGGTCGTCGAGACCGTGGAGGGGCTCGCCCGGGTAGATGACCCGGCTCCGCCCCACCGGCAGCTTCTCCATGCGGAAGCCCTCGCCGTGGTGGAACAGGATCGGCGGGGTCTGGCGGTCGACCTCGAGCACGAAGCCGGGCCGGGGGTTGGTTCGGGGCGCTTTGCTCATCTCAGGGATCTCGTCGTTCTTGGTCGCACGGTCGTGGGGGCGGACGGGCCGATCACCGGCGGCTCCGCCTGCGGTGGGGGAGGGGGCCGAAGGGGAGGGCCTTGTCGGTTCCGCCGTCGGCCTTGGTCCAGTTCTCCATGAGCCAACCCCGCTTGATCGACAGGGTGGCCAGGCGGGTCTCGGGGTTGACCGCCACCGGGAAGCCGACCGCCTCCAGCAGGGGCAGGTCGGACGACGAGTCGGCATAGGCGACCGACTCGCCCAGGTCGAAGCCGTGGGAGTCGGCGTAGTCCCGCAGGGCCTGGGCCCGGACCTCGCCGGTCGGAGGCACGGCCTGCAGCTCGCCGGTGTAGCGGCCGTCGACGACCGACATCTCGGCGCAGATCACGTCGTCGAAGAGGGGCCGCAGCGGTTCGATCACGATGTCCAGGGCGCCGGTGATGAGCAGCGTCCGGTGTCCCAGGCGGCGATGCTCGCGCACCCGGCGCACGGCGGCCGGGTAGGCCTTGGTCAGGATGTGATCGGCCAGAAGCTCGGGGCCGAGGCGCTCCATGTCCGACACCGAGGCTCCGTCGTAGCGGCGGTAGAAGTGGCGGAGGAAGTCGGTGCGGTCCCGCCGGTCGAGGGCGAGCAGGCCGGGAACCTCGATCATCGTCTTGAGGGTGAAGCGGGCTCGCTCGCCGGCCGGGAGATTGCGGGTGGCGAGCCAGGCGTAGGAGAACACCACGTTGGAGGCGATGATCGTGTTCTCCAGGTCGAACGCCGCCAACTGGCGCTCGGGATCCAGCACCCGCTTGCGCAGGCGCTTGGTCCGGGCATCGGGGTCCGACGCCTCGCTCCTGGTCTTGACCCGGGCGTGCTCCACCACCGATGGGAGGTGGACGTTGCGCACGTAGTGGGTCCAGTCGACGACGGCCGGATCGCACCCGAAGGCCTGCTGGTCGGCCGGGTCCATGGCCTCGTGGAGGGCGACGAGGCGCTCCACCCCGTACAGGGCCTCGCACTCGGCGTAGGAGCCGTAGATCTTGACGTAGCCGAGGGCCCGCTCGACCTGCTCCCGCTGCTCCTCGAGCCTGGCGTTGAACAGGGCCTGACGGCCCCGCAGGGGGAGGCGCTTGAGGTTCTGGTCGGCCCACGACAGGTTCCGGTGGATGCGCTCGAGTTGGCGCTCGACCGCCCCCCGGCCCGGGAACGACCACTCGGGCACGGCGATGGGCTGGCCCTTGGCGTCGTACAGCGGGTTCTCGGTGAACCACTCCGAGACGAGGTCGACCAGGCGCCGGTAGCGGAGCGGGTTCCGGGTGCCGGAGGCGACCTGGGTCACGTGGACGGGTAGCGGACCTGTCTCGCCCGCATCGTGGCCGGGCTCGGACCCGTCGGGCGACCAGGCCGGACCGTGGGCCGCCACGGCGATGATGGCGGCCACGACCATGTCGACCGGGATCACGTCGATGATGCCCTCGGGCACGCCCGGGAACTCCTTGAGCAGACCCTGGGCGTAGCTGATGATGATGGGCTCGGCCATGCGGAAGCCCTTGATCCACCCCGGGACCGGCTCCGACCAGGCCGACTCGATGATCGACGGCCGCACGATAGAGACGGGCACGTCGCCCCGGGACTCGACCAGGGCCCGCTCGCCCAGGGCCTTGGTGTAGGCGTAGGCGTCGGGCCAGCCGAGGGAGGCGGCCCGGGCCCGGCCCGCTTCGACCAGCTGGTCGTCGACCCAGCGCTTGCGCAGCTGCTCGGTCTTGGCCGCGAGCAGCGGGCTCCCGGCCGCGCCCAGGTCGTGCCGGGCCCGGTCCCGGAACTCGCCCAGGCGGGCGACCGTGCGCGACTCGGCATCGAAGTCGGCCCGGGTCCGGCGGGCCGCCCCGACCTCGGACTGCCAGTCGACGTCGATGTGGAACGGGCTCTCGGTCAGCAACTCCTCGTCGGCCCGGCCTCGGCGGTTGCCGGCCACATAGCAGGTGGACACGGCGACCAGGTGGGGGGTGACGCCGAGGTCCTGGAGGGTGCGGGCGATCCGGGTCGGGCCCAGGAGGTTGACCTCGACGGCGCTGTCGAGCGGGGCGTCGAAGCTGACGGTGGCGGCCGAGTGGATGACCACGTCGACCGACCCCATCTCCCGGCGGCCTTCGTCGTCGAGGGCGAGGCCGTCGGTGCCGACATCGCCGGCGATGACGGTGACCCGCCGGTCGATCTCCTCCCAGAAGGCGTCCTTGCCCCGGTCGGCCAGCATCCGGTCGAAGGCGTTGTTGCGGAAGATCTCGCGGCGGGCCCGCTGGGCTGGGGTCGACCGCTTGCCCGGTCGGACCAGGAGCACGAGCTCGCAGTCGGGCACCCCGCGCAGGAGACGCTCGACCAGGGCGGTGCCGAGGAAGCCGGTGGAGCCGGTGACGGCGATCCGCTTGCCCTCGAGCTGGTTGGCAATCATGGAATCCTCGCAACGCCGACCCGCCGGGCAGCGCATCTACCATTTGGTAAGGACGTGGTGCGGTGGACCAGCATAGGCCCCCTCGCCCGGCGCGGCCACGGGAGCCGAGGTCCTAGGCTGCGGGCCGTGGAGGGCGCCAGCACCAGGGACCGGGTGATCTCGGTGGCAACGGTCGCCTTTGCCGACCGGGGGGTGTCGGGGACCTCGCTCGACGACCTGGCCCGGACGCTCGGGGTGACCAAGCAGACCATCCTCTACCACTTCCGGACCAAGGACGCCCTGGTCGACGAGGTCCTGGTGGCGGGGGCGACCGAGCTGCGTCTCGTGCTGGAACAGGCCTCGGCCACCAGTCGTCCCGGCTGGGACCGGATCGAGGCGGTGGTGCGGGCCGCCTTCGCCCTGGCCGTGGCCCGGCCCGAGCTGCTCGGCCTGTTGCGCGAGCTGAGCCGACTGGGCCCGGAACGGTCGAAGGAGGTGATCAGCCGGCTGCAGCCGTTGGTCGAGGCCGCGGTCTCGGAGCTGGAGGCGGGCATGGCCGATGGTCGGTTCCGGCGCTCGGACCCCCGGTTGGTGCTGGTCTCGGCCTACGCCGCCGTCACCGGTGTGGTGGCCGACGGCGGGGCGCTGCGCGCCGTCGGCCTGGAGCTCGATCTGCGGGTGGCGGCCCGCCTCCGGCGCACGGTGCTCGATTTTCTCTGGGCCGCGCTCGTCCCTGCGGCCTGAGCCGTCCGCCATCCGATGGCCCAGGCTGTCAGTGGCGGTTGCTAACGTCGACCCCCATGGCGACCGTCCCGCCCGGCCCCTCCGAGCCGGCCTCCCGTGCCTCGTCCTCGATGGCCCCAGGGTCCGGTCTCGGCCTCGGGCTCGGCCCGCAGCCGGCGCCGAGGTGTGCCCCCTCGCCGTTCGCCGTGTTCGCCTCGTGTCCCCACTGCGACGGCGACATGGCCCCGGAGCACGCCCACTACCGCTGCACGGCGTGCGGCTGGCGGGACTCGTGCTGCGACTGATCACCCCGTCCGACGCCTCGCCGGCCGTCGGCGGCCCTCGCGGCCGGGGTGACGGAGGCCGACGGTGACGGGCCCCGACGCGCCGTCGGCGCCGAGTGGGGCCCGATTGTGGTTCGCCGGGGCCCGGCCTCGGACGTTGCCCGCGGCCGTGGTGCCGGTCCTGGTGGGCACGGCGGTCGCCGCCGGATCCGGGATCGTGTGGTGGCGGGCGGTTGCGGCCCTGGTGGTCTCGCTGGCCCTGCAGGTCGCGACCAACTACGTCAACGACTACGCCGACGGTGAGCGGGGGACCGACGACGACCGGGTGGGGCCGCTCCGGCTGGTCGGTTCGGGCTTGGCGTCGGCCCGGCAGGTGAAGCTGGCCGCCCTGACCTCCTTCGCCGTCGCCGGGGTGGCCGGGCTGGCTCTGGCCGTCGCCGTCGGCTGGGAACTGCTGGTGGTGGGGGCGGTGTCGATGCTTGCCGGCTGGGCCTACACCGGCGGCCCCCGCCCCTACGGCTACCTGGGTCTGGGCGAGCTGTTCGTGTTCGTGTTCTTCGGGGTGGTGGCCACCGCCGGGTCGGCCTATGTCCACACCGGGGAGTTGACGACGCTGGCCCTCGTGGCCTCCATCCCCGTCGGTCTGGCGGCGGTGGCGCTGCTGGTCATCAACAACCTGCGCGACATCCCGGGCGACACCGCCTCGGGCAAGCGCACCCTGGCCGTCCGCATCGGCGATCCGGCCACCCGGCTGTTCTATGTCGCCCTGATCGGCGGTGTCGCGCTCGGTGTCGTGGCCTGCGC
Organism: Acidimicrobiales bacterium; assembly: GCA_965263455.1. GTDB lineage: Bacteria > Actinomycetota > Acidimicrobiia > Acidimicrobiales > SZUA-35 > CADEDH01. Next base: position 578,467 of record CBDHHN010000004.1, on the reverse strand, counting down.
CCTGTTCCGGGCTCCCGCCATCGTCGGCCTCGTGGGGCTGGTGGCGGCGGTGGCCCCGGTCCGGGTCGTGCGATCCGGGGCCCGGGGGCCCGACCTCATCCCGGTCCTCGGGGCCACCGGCCAGGTCCAGCTGCTCGTCGGTATCGGCCTCGCCATCGGGCTCACCGTCGGGTCCTGATCGGTCTCGGCCGACGATCGCTCCCGCCCGGGCCGCCGGGCCGGCCCGGGCGTCGACCCTGGGTGGTCAGGCGGCGACGATGTCGGCCATGGCCTCCAGGAGCTGGGTCGGTCCGCTGATGACGAGGGTGTCGACCACCGACTCCCGCCACGGGTCGAGGTCGTCGCGGATCTTGGCCGCCGGGCCGACCAGGGCCACGTCCTCCACCATCGAGGTGGGAACGGCGGCGATGGCGGCCTTCTTGTCGCCGGCCAGGTACAGCTCCTGGATCTTGGCGCACTCCTCCTCGTAGCCCATGCGGGAGAACACGTCGAGGTGGAAGTTGGCCTCCCGGGCCCCCATCCCGCCGGCGTAGAGGGCGAGCATGGGCCGGATCATGTCGGCCGCCGCCTCCACGTCGTCGTTGATGACCACCGGCACCACGGCCGACACGTCGAAGTCGTCCAGGGTCCGCCGGGCCCCGGGCCGGGCGAACCCCTCGTTCAGCGCGTCGAGGTAGAACCGGTTGTCCTTGGGGGCGAAGAACAGGGGCAGCCAGCCGTCGGCGATCTCGGCCGTCATGGCCACGTTCTTCGGGCCCTCGGCCCCGAGGTAGATGGGGATATCGGTCCGCAGCGGGTGCACGGTCGACTTGAGGGGTTTGCCCAGCTTGGCCCCCTCCTGGAAGGGCAGCTGATAGTGCTGGCCCTGGTAGTCGACGGGCTCGTCCCGGGCCACGATGCGACGGATGATCTCGACGTACTCCCGGGTCCGGGCCAGCGGCTTGGGGTAGGGCATGCCGTACCAGCCCTCGACGACCTGCGGGCCCGAGGCCCCCAGCCCGAGGCGGAAGCGGCCGTTGGACAGGTGGTCGAGGGTGAGGGCGGCCATGGCCATGGCCGCCGGGGTGCGGGCCGAGATCTGGCAGATCGAGGTGCCGAGGGCGATGGTCGAGGTGGCCGCCCCCCACCACGCAAGGGGGGTGAGTGCGTCGGATCCGTAGGCCTCCGCCGTCCACACCGCGTCGAACTCCAGGCGTTCGGCGGTGGCGATCTGTTCGGTGATGCCGGCCGGGGGGCCGGCTGACCAGTAGCCGGCGCCGAGGGCGAGACGCATGGGTGAACCTCCAGGTGGGACCGGCGGGCGGGACCCGGCCGGGCGGTCGATCTCCGGTACCCCGGTGTAGCACCCCTACCATGGTCGAACCACCGGCGGCCGCCCTCGGACGGCGCCCGGTGGACATCGAACCGTCCAGCAACGAGAAGGGAGGCCGACATGGCAAGCACGCACTACGACGTGCTCGGTGTCGCACCGTCGGCCGACCACGCCGAGGTCCGCCGGGCGTACCACAAGGCGGCGCGCCGTTGGCACCCGGATCGATTCGTGGGCAAACCGACGGCCGAGGCCGAGCGGGCCGAGTCGACGATGCGCCGCCTCAACGAGGCGTGGGAGATCCTGGGCGACCACCAGCGGCGCAAGAGCTACGACATCGAGTTGCGGCGGGGGACCGGGGCCACCGGGCGGCCGGCCCGCCCCATGGGTCGCCAGATCGACGACGACGGCATCATCCGGATCGATCCCCGGTTGCTCGATCCGTCGTACCTGGCCTCCCGGCGCCATGCCCAGGTCGACGAGATCTCCAACCGCAGTTCGGCCATCGTGCGCCTGGCCCCCGTGGTCGGGGTGTTGGGCCTGCTGATCGCCATCTTCGTGTTCACCGCCTACGCCCGGGACGGTGGCCAGGTGGCGGTGACGACAACGGTTCCCGGGCCGAGCCTGGGCACCGGGATCGAGGCCAACGACTGCGTGAGCGTGCTCGGCGGACCCTCGTTGTTGGAGCGACCATGCGGGCCGACGGCCGATGGGCGGGTCATCGGAGCCCGGCTCCCCGACGGGGTGTGCCCCCTGGGCACGATCCGAGAGGTGGTCCTGGCCAACGGGGCGATCGCCTGCCTCGCCGCCGTGGGCTGACACGCTCGACTAGCGTCCTGGCATGGATTTCAGGGAGCACCGGGTCGTCGAGTTGGCGGCGCAGGTCCGGGCCGGTGAGGTGTCGGCCCGGGAGTTGACGACGGCGGCGCTGGAGCGGATCGAGGCCCTGGAGCCGACGCTCAACGCCTTCGTCACCGTTGACGGGGAGCGGGCGCTGGCCGATGCCGACGGGGTCGACGCCCGACTGGCCGCCGGTGAACCGGTGGGCAAGCTGGCCGGGGTGCCCTTGGCGGTGAAGGACCTGGAGGACGCCGCCGGGTTCCCCACCCGCTACGGCTCGCTCATCTCGTCGCCCGACCCGGTCGATGGCGATTCGGTGCTGGTGTCACGGCTCCGGGCCGCCGGTTGCGTGGTGGTGGGCAAGACGACCACACCCGAGTACGGACACAAGGGGGTCACGGAGTCGCCGCTGTCCGGGGTGTCGGCCAACCCCTGGGACCCGCAGCGTTCGCCCGGTGGCTCGTCGGGTGGGTCGGCGGCGGCGGTGGCGGCCGGCATGGTGCCCCTGGCCACCGGCTCCGACGGGGGCGGCTCGATCCGGATCCCGTCGGCGGTGTGTGGTCTGTCGGGGATCAAGACGACTCAGGGCCGGGTCCCCAACGGGGGGCCGAACCCGCCGGGTTCGGGGCTGCTGTCGGTCAAGGGGCCGATGGCCCGCCGCATCGACGACGTGGCGTTCGTGCTCGACGTGTGCATCGGCCCCCACCCCACCGACCCGTTCTCCCTGCCGTGGGCCGGGGCGCCGTGGTACGACGCCATGACCGCGGTGCGGTTGCCGCCCGTGGTCGGTTGGGCTCCCGACATGGGCTTCGCCCGGGTCGACGGCGAGATCGCCGCCATCTGCCGGGCCGCCGTCGACCGGCTGGCCGGGGCCGGGACCGAGGTGGTGGCCCTCGACCGGGTGTGGTCCGAGGATCCGGTCATGCCGTGGCTCACCATGTGGACGGCCTACCGGGCCCGGACCCAGGGCCATCTTGTCGGCACCGACGACTGGGACCGGATCGACGAGTCACTCCGGCAGCAGATCGAGTGGGGGATGACGGTGAGCGGGGTGGATCTGGCCGCGGCCCAGGACGACATCCATCGTCTGAACCTCGATCTCGACCTGGCGTTCGAGCGGGCCCCGCTGCTGCTGACCCCGGCCTGCGCCGGCCAGACGCCTCGCCTGGGCCACGACGGCACCATCGACGGGGAGGAGGTGCCGGGCTGGGTCTCGTTCACCTACGGGCTGAACATGACCCGCAACCCGGCCGGCACCGTGACCGTCGGGTTCACGGCCGACGGGATGCCGGTGTCGCTCCAGGTGATCGGGCGTCAGCGGGACGACGCCGCCGTGCTGCAGACGGTGAAGACGTTGGAGGAGCTGTTCGCCATCGATCGGGTGGCCCCGATCCAGGCCTGAGCCGGGTCCGGCCGCCGGGCTCGCCCATCCGGTTCAGGTCACGCCTTCGGCCGTCGGGTCGGCTGCGATCTCAGATCACGCCGTCGGCCCGGTTGGCCAGGTGCGTGCCGTCGCCGTAGTAGCGGCGGGCCCAGATGCCGGTGCCGTCCTCGTCACCGACCGGCATCCGCCAGGTGGTGAGGCGGGCCGCGGCCAATTCGACGCCGATGAGGGCCCGGGGCTGGTCGATGGTGCCCTGGATGTAGGACTCGGCGGCCTCCGGGGCGATGTAGCGCTCGGCGATGGCACGGTACACGGGGCGCCAGACGTCGTCGGCGCCGAGGTCGTGGATGATGCGGGCCGGGCCCGCGATGTTGACCTTGCGGTAGGGGAGCGCGGTCTCGTCGATCACGAGGCCGACCCTGGGGTCGCGGCGGATGTTGGCCAGGAACACCGAGGCCGAGCGGGGGGTGAAGAGGATCTCACCGTCGCGGTGGAGGAACCAGGTGGGGGTGACCCGGGGCATACCGTCGGCGTCGACCGTGCCGATGCGCAGCAGATGGCCCGGCTCCTCGAGGAAGGCGGTCAGGGCGTCGTCGTCGAGCTTGGGCATGGTCGGGACGCTAGTCGGCCTCGGCCGTCGGCTCGACCGCCGGGGCCGCCGGCCGCTTGCTGGCGTCCGTGGGCGTCGGTGTCGGCCGCCGACTCCTCGAGGGGTGACTGCTCCCGGAGGGGGACCTCACGGAGGAGGAAGGCGGCGATGACCATGAGGATCGACACGGGGACGGCCGAGAGGTAGACGAGGTTGACGGCTTCGGCCACCGAGGCCACGACCGGCTCCTGGATGGACGGGTCGAGGGCCCGGATGGTCTCGGGACTGCCCGTGATCTCGGCCACGTCGAGGTCGGCGGCCTGGTCGGCCGGGAGGCGGTCGGCCAGTTCCGAGCGGAGCCGGGCGGCGAGGATGGCGCCGTAGACGGCGACACCGATGGTCATGCCCAGGGTCCGGAAGAACGTGTTGGCCGCGGTGGCCACCCCGAGGTCGCGGTAGTGGACCCCGTTCTGGATGGCGATGGAGAGCGGGGGCATCAGCAGGCCCATGCCCAGGCCGTTGAGGATGACGAAGGGGGTGGCCTGCCACGGTTCGGCGTCGACGCCGAGCGAGGCCAGCCCGATGAGCCCGGCGATGGCCACGAAGGGGCCGATGCGTACCAGGCGGCGGTAGCCGCCGGTGGTGGTGATGTGGCGGCCGGCCACGATCGAGGCGGCGGTGAGGCCCAGCATCATCGGGGCCAGCAGCAGGCCCGAGACGGTGGCGCTGGCGCCGCCGACCACCTGGAGGAAGACGGGGAGGAAGATGTTGGTCGACATCATGACGGCGCCGCTGACGAAGGCGAGGGCCATGCCGGCGGCGAAGATGTCGTTGCGGAAGAGGCGGAGGGGGAGGATGGGGTTGGTGGTGCGGAGTTCCTGGAGCACGAACAGGATCGACCCGACGGCCCCCGCCACGAGGAGGCCGACGATGGTGGGGGAGGTCCAGGCCAGGTCGTCGCCCCCGATCGAGGCGGCGATCAGGAGCGCGCCGACCCCGCCGGTCAAGAGCCCGGCTCCAAGCCAGTCGATGTCGACGTCCCGGTCGGAGCGAGGCAGGCGGAGGTGGCGACCGACGAAGGCCAGGGTGACGAGGCCGATGGGGACGTTGAGGTAGAAGATCCAGCGCCAGCCGAGCACCCCGGCGTCGACGATCAGGCCGCCGAGGAGGGGACCGATCAGGCCCGAGAGGGCGAAGGTGCCGGTGAAGAAGCCCATGTAGCGGCCCCGCTCCCGAGGGGAGAGGATGTCGCCCAGGACGATGAAGGCGAGGGCCTGGAGGCCGCCGCCCCCGATGCCCTGCAGGGCCCGGAAGGCCACCAGCTGGGTCATCGACTGCGACAGCCCGGCCAGGACCGAGGCGGCCAGGAACAACACGATGGACGCGATGAAGGTCGGACGTCGGCCGTGGGAATCGCTGATCTTGCCGATGAGCAGGGCAGCGATGGTCGAGGTGACGAAGTAGCTGGTCACGACCCAGGTCAGCTGGTCGAGCCCGCCAAGGTCGCCCACGATCGTGGGCAGAGCGGTCGACACGATCGTCCCGTCGACGGCACTCAGGAACACGGCCAGCAGCAGGCCGACGATGATGAGCCGGATCTGCTGGGGGCTGAGGGTCGGGTGGTCGGCGTCGATCTCGGATGCGTTCGTCATGGCCGGCCCCGACGCTACCGAACACCGTCGGCGGGCGGTAACCGACGGCCCGCCGGGCGCCAGCCCCCGGCCCGCGGGGGGTGTGAATCCGCCGCAATCGGTGACCGCATCGCCGGAGGGCCGGTTAGAGTGGCTGACCCCGGACCGTTAGCTCAGTTGGCTAGAGCGCTCGCCTCACACGCGAGAGGTCACTGGTTCAAGTCCAGTACGGTCCACGGCAACGCTTAGCGGCGTTGCGTTCGTTTCCGCAGGTCAGGGCTCCTGCGCCAGAGCCTTCCCCGAGCCGGAGGGGATCTCAGTCGAGAAGGGGCCAGCAGATTGGCTGGCAGGCGGGCTCGCACTCATGTCTGGTCTGTGGTTCGGCTAACGTGATGGTCGTGCAGGTTGAGTCGTTGGAGCAGCTCGCGGAGCGGCTGGGCTGGAGCCCAGAGCGGTTGGCCGAGGCCCGTGCTCGTGCGGCTGAGGAGCGGTCGTCCAATATCAGCGAGCAGGACCGAGCTCGGGCGAGGGCGTTGTCGGAGTCGATTGAACTGACTCGCCAGGCTCTTGATGCTGCTTCCTGAGGGTGGGTAGCCCGAACTGGTTGGTGCTCCGGGTCGAGGTCAACGACCGTGCTGCGATCTTTGCTGAGGCGTTCCCGGGGGTGCTGGCCCAGGCTGGCTCGGAAGTGGTTGCGTGGTTCACCCATGAGGAGGCTCAGCGGACCTTGTTCACGTTCGCTGGGGCTTGGCCCACACTGGGACGGGACGCGTCCGAACCGTCGATTCGCTACCTGTACGTGTCGGCTCGGATGACGGTGTGTCGCTTTCGAGGTGTTGAGTTGGCGCCCGGAGCGATCGTCGTCGATGACGTGGTGTCGGTGTAGCCGAGGCCGGCGGTGGGTGCTTACGCTGAGTCGTTCGGACAGCCCAGTCATCGGGGAGTGCGCCTTGTGATGGAACGCTCGCATGTGGCCTTGGGATGGATGCCCAACTGCAAGGCACGACGATCGTGCAGCCGTGGACGAGCATGGACGGCCTGGCGGCTCCTTGCGTGCGAGAGGTCACTGGTTCAAGTCCAGTACGGTCCACGGCAACGCTTTGGTGCGTTGCTTTCCGTTTCCGCAGGTCAGCCTGCTGTGCAGCCGGTGGGCTCGGGTGCCGGCACCCGGTGTCGGTGCGTTGAGGCCGGGCCGGGGGTCGGGTGCTCATAGGGATGGTCAGGTGGGCGTGCTCGCCGCCGCTGGTCGTGTCTTGGTCGCGCATATGGGAAGGTGGCCCGCCGTGAGGGTTTGCTGGCCTCGACGGGCGAACGCTTCGCTAGCGAACGAGCCAGTCGGCGTAGGCGGCGACCCTCTCCCTGAGCGGTTCCCGTAGCGAGCCGACCTCGTCGATCGGGACGCACCGCAGGTTGGTGGTGACCGTGACCCAGTCGCCGTCGAAGTCGATCGTGGCCAGCAGCCGGTCGGACTCGTCGACGATGTGACGCGTACGGTCATCCACGTCCATGAGGAGCGCCTCGAGCCTCAGGGGGGTGCCGTAGGTGGCTGCCCGGCGCTCGGCCGTGGCGAGGTCGGCGTCATTCAGGGTGAGCGTGAGCCGGCCCGTCAGGCTGGCCGCGTCGACCGTCGATCCCCACCACCACGCGGTCTCCCTCAGACACGGCGACTCACCGAGGGTGACGTTGTCGACGAGGTCGGCGGGCGGGGTCGACGCCACGACTCCTGGGGGGCCAGCGGCGAGTGCCTCACGTTCTCGTGCCACGGTGGAGAACTCACGCTTGTAGTCGGGGCCGCCGATGGTGCCGGCCCAGGCCACTATGAGCCCGGAGGCGATCGCCGTGGCGGTCAGTATGCCCGCCAGCTGCGGCCAGTCGGTCTCGACGAACGGGTTCGGTCTCGACTCCAGTCCCGGCCGCTTCAGGTTGACGACCCGGCGGGGGGCTTCTTCGTCGTAGGACTTGTGCCAGAGGAACGACCGGGAGGCCCCGGTGCGAAGCTCGCCGTCGATGCCCCGAGCCAGGCTCTCCGCCAGCCGCTGCATGGTTCCTCGGTCTGCTCCCCACACGGGTGGTTGGATCACCAGTGGCGGTCGCGAGCCGGTGAGCACCACGGTCGGGTGGGTCCAGCCATCGATCCTGGTGAGGACGTCGAGGACCTCGACGTCGGTGAATCCGTCGAGTCGCAGGTCGGCCCGGCGGCCCGTCCAGGTGCTTAGTTGCAGGACGTCCGGTCGGTCGTCGTCGAAGGTTGCGGTCCACCACATCGTGAGCTGGTGGGACGTCAGTACCGCTCCGAGGGCCGCAGTGCCGATGAGCAGCAGCGGGAACCAGCGCAGTGCGGGCGTGATCGACCATGCCCAGGCGAAGGTGAAGGTGCCGATGATGGTCGGGGCCACCACCGCCGCCAGTCGGATCGGGACCTGGCAGATGACGATGGTGACCGAGCCGCGTTCCATCGGCCAATGGTCGCGCCGTCGTGCATCCGGCGGCCCGCGGGCCCGCCGCTGGCCCCGGACTTCGCCCTCAGTCGTCGATCTCGCCGATGTCCTCGAACCACAGCGTCGCCTCGTCGGCGATGAACGACGCCATGATGGCGACGCACTCGGGCGAGTCGGCGACCACGACCTCGACGCCGTGGCCGCGGAGCAGATCCTCAGCACCGAGGAACGTCCGGTTCTCGCCGATCACCACCCGGGGAATGCCGTAGAGCAGGATGGCTCCGGTGCACATGTGGCAGGGCGACAGTGTGGTGTAGATCGTCGAGGCCCGGTACTGGGCGGCCGAGAGCCGACCGGCGTTCTCCAGCGCGGCCATCTCCGCATGGAGGATGGGCGACGACTGCTGCACCCGTTGGTTGTGTCCGGCCCCGACGGCGGTGCCCCCGATGGACAGCACTGACCCGATCGGGATGCCGCCCTCGGCCCGACCGGCGCGGGCCTGGTCGAGTGCCAGGCCCAGCAACTCGTGGTCGGTGCTCGACAGCACGGTTGACGGCGATGGCGACGGTGTCGACTGGCCGATGTCGCCGGTCACGCTGTCCACGCCTTCACCCGCGACTCGGTAGATTGCCGGGTTCTCACCTCGACGCCTCATCGAGCGGAGCCATGAAGGCGTCGTCGACCGCAACGTCGTGGCCGGCCCGAGGACCCATCAGCTTGGCCATCAGGTGCTCGCCCGAGGTCGTCTCGGGGTAGCGGGGCGGGTTGTCGTCGTCGCAGCACACGTCCAGCACGCGGATGACGGCATCGTGGTTCGGTTGCTGGAACCAGGCCACCGACCGCCGGCGGGCCTCGCCGACCTCGGTTGCCGACGGCGGGACGACCCGGTGGACCGTCGAGCGCCATCGGTCGTTCGTCCACTCGGCCAACAGGTCGCCCAGGTTCACCAGCAACGCACCCTCCTGTGGGATCACGTCGTGGAACGCGCCGACCCGGTCCCGGATCTGCAAGCCCGGCACCGGGTCGGCCAGCAGGATGGTCAGGCTGCCGTAGTCGCTGTGCGCCCCCATCCGGAGCTGGGTTTCGGTCGGTTCGTGCCCTGGTCGGCGCTGATAGTTGTTCGCCCGCATCACGCTCGGCGTCCTGTCGAGGTACGGCTCGAAGTAGCCGGGCGGCAGGCCCAGCGCTCGGGCGAACACCTCGCACAGCACATGACCGAGTTCCTCGCAGGCATCCCAGTAGCGAAGGTACACCTGGCGCATGGTCGATGGTGACGCCGGCCAGACGTTGGGGGAGAAGTAGGTCTTGACCGCCGCCCCGCTCACATCATCGGGGATCACCTCCCGTCCGACGTTGAACGCCTCGAACAGATCGGGCTCCGACTCAACGCCGAGGCTGTAGCTCAGGGCCTCGGACTCGAACGGTGCGTAGCCCCGGTTGGCGGCAACGTCTTCGAGCCGATAGTGCAGCTTCTCCTCCATCGGGAGGTCGAAGAAGGCCCCGCTCACGGTGAGCATCTGGTCCATCAGTTCGCCGGGAACCCGGTGGCCCGTGATCGACAGGAAGCCCGTGGTCGCACACGCCTCGTCGACCTCGTTGGCCACCCGATCCATCTCGCTCGGTTCGCCGGTGAACCAGCCCGACAGGTCGATGGGGACGGCGAAGGTTCCGGCCGCCGCCGGTGAAGTTTGAGACGCCATGGTCGCCATCATCAGCCAACCCTGTTCCGGCACCGTGAATGCGTTGTTTCCGGGCTGTGAACCAAGCCCGGAGCACCTATCGCCCAACGGCTTGGGGTAGTAGACCGACCAGGGAAGCGCGGACGACCAGAGCAGACGAGGCCCTCAACGGCGCTGGCGGAAGGATCGAGACCATGGCCAGTACGGAGATCGACGCCCCGACGCTGCGGGCTCGCAACAGCGCCCGCCTCGTGGCGCAAGCCGACGCGGCGTCGTCGGGCGCGGCCTTCACCTCGATCCCCGTCGTCGACGTGGCGCCGATGTTCGACGACGACCCGGCCGGTCACGACGAGGTGGCGGCCCAGCTTCGCGCCGCCTGCCTGGAGGTCGGCTTCTTCTACCTCACCGGCCACGGCGTCCCGGCCTCGACGATCGAGCGCACCTTCGCCATGGCCGACACCTTCTTCGCCCTTCCCCAGGAGGAGAAGTCCGCCATCTCGATCCTCAACTCATCCAAGATCCGCGGCTACACCGGGCTCCTGGAGGAGAACACCGACCCCGACAACGACGGCGACCTCCACGAGGCCTTCGACATGGGTCTCGACCTCGCCGATGACGACCCCGACGCCCACGGCGACGTCTACGGCTGGGGTCTGAACCAGTGGCCCGACCTCCCAGGCTTCCGGGAAACCTTCGTCGGCTATCACACGACCCTGGGCGACTTGTGCCGCGTCCTCTACCGGGGTCTCGCCCGCTCGCTCGACATGCCCGACGACTTCTTCACCGCGCAGATGACCAAGCCGATCTCCGAGCTGCGGGTCATCCGCTACCCGAGCCAGCCCACCCCTGACGACTCCGTGGTCGGCATCGGGGCCCACTCCGACTACGACATGTTCACCGTGCTCGCCACCGACGACGTCGCCGCCCTCGAAGTGTTGAACCCGGCGGGGGCGTGGATCCCGGTGCCGCCCAAAGACGGCATGTTCATCGTGAACGTCGGCGACCTCCTCCAACGGCTCACCAACGACCTCTATCGCTCAGCCGTCCACCGGGTCATCAACACCAGCGGGCGCGACCGGTACTCGCTGCCGTACTTCTCCAACATCGACCCCCTCGCCGTCATCGACGTGCTCGACAGCTGCGTCACTCCCGACCGGCCGGCCCGTTACGAGCCCATCGGCGCCGGCGCCTACGTGGAGGCCTGCATGCGTGAGTCCTACGGCCACGCCGTCGCCGAGAACGACCGGTAGTCACGCCTGCTTCCCGAGTTGGGCCGCCGGACCGGCCACCGGTTCGCCCAGCGCCCGCCGTCGGGCGAACAACTCCTCGGCCGCCTCCTGGGCTCGGTCCGCCACCTTGGCCACATCGACCGAGACCACCTCGCCGCCCTCGACCAGGCGTCGGCCCCGGACCCACACGTCGGTGACGTCGCGCCCAGAGGCCGAGAAGACGAGATGGGCGATGGCGTTGAAGTCCTCGTTGCGAAACAGCGGCACGCAGTGGATGCCGCCCAGATCCACGGCGACGAGATCGGCGTCCTTGCCCACCTCGAGGGTGCCGGTGACGTCGTCAATGCCGAGCGCCCGGGCACCGTCGCGGGTCGCCATCTCCAACAGGTCCCACGGTTCGCCCGCCGTGGGGTCGGTGGTCGTCAGCTTGGCCAGCAGCGAGCCGAACTTCAGCTCCTCGATCAGGTCGAGGTTGTTGTTCTCCTTCTCCCCGTCTGTCCCGATCCCGACCGTTATTCCGGCCGCCCGATAGGCCCCTACGGGGGCCGCCCCCGACGAGAGCTTCATGTTCGAACACGGGCAGTGGGTGATGGCCGTGCCGCGCTCGACGCAGATCTCGACCTCCGCCTCGTCGAGCCACACCCCGTGGGCGATGATGGCGCGGCCGTCGAGGATGCCCCGCTCGGCGAACACCTCGATCGGGCGTTTGCCGTACTGGCGCACACTCTCCTCGACCTCCCAGACCGTCTCGCTCGAATGGGTGTGCAGGCCGACGTCGAACTCCTCGGCCAGGGCGGCGGCTCGACGGAACATCTCGGGCGAGCAGTAGAACATGTGCTCCAGGCCGACCCAGGCCCGGACCCGCCCGTCCGCCACCTGGCGATGGGTCTCCAGAAGGCGCCGGTTGGTCTCCAGGTCGTCGAACCAGTGGTACTTGTCGGCCGTGTAGGGGGCGAGCGTGGCGCGGATCCCGATGGCCTCGGCCGCCCGAGCGGACCCCTCCATGAACCGCCACATGTCGAGCACGCTCGTCGTCCCCGACCGCAGCCCCTCGGTGTAGGCCATCCACGAGGCCGCCTCGGCGATCTCGGGCGTCAGGGCCCGATGGGCCGGATCGACGTGCTGCTCCAGCCACTCCCACAGGGCCAACGACTCGGCTGTTCCTCGAAGCAGACCCGAGTGCAGATGGGTGTTGTGCAGGCCGGGGATGACCAGGTGTCGCTCGAGGTCGAGGCGATCGACACCGCCGGCCGCCGGGTGATGCGCCACGTCGGCCGTCGGGCCGACCGCGGCGATGCGCCCGTCCAACACCAGCACCGAGCCGGGATCGAAGATCTCTCGGCGCCCTTCGCAGGGCGCCACGATGGCGTTCTCGATGAGGAAGTCGAACATCAGCTCCGTCCGTGGTGGAAGATCCCGGGCATGACGATGAAGCCCGGCAGCTGCCTGACCCGGGCCGCCCATCGGATGATGGCCGGATAGGCGAGGAGGCTCACGCCGCCTTCCTCGGCCAGGGCCACGTCGGGGAAGAGGGCCACGTCGGCGATGGTCGGCCGCTCCCCGGCGACGACCCAGTCGTGGCCCTCGTGCTCCTGGAACCACAGATGCTCGTCGAGCACGGCGAAGAGCTCGTGGGCACCGGCCCGGGCCCGGTCGATGTCGAACTCGTAGCCGAAGTTGATGTGGAGGCGGGCGGCGGAGGCCGTGTTGGCCGTGCCTTCGGCGAACGTCGACCACTGCGCCACCTGGCCGAGCCGCTGCGGATCGTCGACCGGGTACCAGCGGCGTTCGGGATCGTAGGCCGAGGCCAGGTACACGAGGATGGCCTGGGCGTCGCGCACCACAAAGCCATCGTCGTCGAGTACGGGTAGGTGACCGAGTGGGTTGATCCTGCGGAAGGCCTCGCCCTTGTGCTCCCGGCCCGGGTGGAAGTCGACCGGCACGGTGTTGCACTCGACACCGAGCAGGCTCAGGAACAGGCGGACCTTGTAGCAGTTGGCGGAGAGCACGAAGTCGTGGAGGGTGATCATGGGGCCGCGCCTAGAGATCGAGCACGAGGCGGTCGGAGCGGGCGCGCGAGACGCACGTCAACAGCTGCCCGGCCGCCCGCTCCCGTGGGCTGAGGTAGACGTCGTGGTGCAGCGGTTCGCCATCGATGACGGTGGCCACGCAGGTCCCGCAGGCCCCGGACTCACACGACGAGACGATGGGGACGTCGTGCTCCCGCAGCACCTGAAGGATCGACGAGCCGCCGGGTACCTGCAGGGTCTGAGCCGACCGGGCCAGTTCGACGGTGAACGATGACGAGTCGTCGATCTCGGTCGTGTTCTCGAAGTACTCGAAGCGGATGGCGTCGTCGGGCCAGCCACCCTCGGCCGCCATCGCCCGGAGGACGTCGAGCATGGCTGGCGGACCGCAGGCGTACACCTGGGTGTCGACTCGCGGTCGGTCGAGCAGACGGCCGAGGGTGGCTGATGTGTCGGCGGGGGACAGCCCGAGGTGGTGGTGGACGGCATCGCCGAAGCGGCCCAGTTCGTCGGCGAAGGCGATGTGGTCCGAACCGGCGGCGAAGTAGTGGAAGTCGAACGCCAACTCCATCGACCACAGCGCATGGGCCATCGACAGCAAGGGGGTCACGCCGACGCCACCGGCGACGAACAGCGTCGTCGGGACGTTGCGCCGGAGCGGGAACCCGCTGCGAGGCTCGGAGATGTGGAGGACATCGCCGACCTCGACCGAGTGGTGCAGGTGGTTGGAACCGCCCCGTGAGTTGGCGTCGAGCTTGACCGCGATCCGGTAGCGGTCGCTCTGGCCCGGTCGGTTGGTGATGGAGTACTGGCGGACCAGGCCGTTCGGCAGATGCAGGTCCAGGTGATCGCCGGGCTGGAAGGTCGGGAGGGTCGACCTCCCGGCGGCGGCCAGCTCGAACACGGCGATGTCGTTCGCCGTCGGGTGTTTGGCGACCACGGTGACCGGGAGCAGGTCGTTGGTGGCGGGGCCGGAGACCGTGGCCAGGGTCACCGGTGTCTCCAGAGAGGTCGGGGTGCCCTCGGGTTTCGCCCAGTCGCCGGCCTCGATGATCCGCTTGCGGCGAGCGAGCTCCGCCGCGTGGTGCCGCAGCACGTCGATTGGCTGCGTCGGTGACTCGCCCAGCACGGGACGGACCACCGATCGGTCGGCATCGAGCGGCTGGACGACGAAGACGGCGGCGGACGCCTCGTCTCCGAACGTGGAGGTGATGGTCACGGCGAGGCCATCGACGCTCACCGACGTCTGCGTCTCGTCGAGGTCGGCGTCGAGGGCTTGTGAGGGGGCGAACCGATGGTCGGCCAGTCCGGCGACCACCGTGTCCCATGGAGCGTCGATCGGCAGGCTCCGGAGCCCGCAGGTCGGCCCGCTCAGGGCCGCCAGGTCGGGGACGTCGCCGATGGACTGCTCGCCGATCCAGATCAGCCCATACCGCTCGATCGTCGGGAACGAGACATTGCGGATCGTGCGAGCCGGGGCGTCGGCGGGGTGGGCTGGCACGTAGGTGCATCCGCCCGAACGGTTGCTGTACCGCCAGCCGTGATACCGACAAACCAGCTCCGCGCCGTCGCAGCTACCGATCGAGAGACGGACGCCGCGGTGGAGGCATCGGTTCTCCCAGGCGTTGACGAAGCCGTCGTCGGCCCGCCACAGCACCAGCTCGCGCCCCAGGAGCGAGGTTCGGTAGATGGCCCTCGGTGCGAGATCCCGGGTCGTCGCCACCGGATGCCAGGTTCGGCGCAGGTCGATGGTCGCCATCTTCATGGCGCCGGGATGACGCCGTAGTCGACGCCGAGGTCGGACAACCAGCGACGGTAGGCGATCGCGATCCGGTCGGCCCTGATCGGGGTCTCGGCCCGGGGGTCGAGCGGTAGTCGCTTCGGGTACTGATTCTCCAGGATCGGCTTGTCCTGGCCGAAGATCGTCAGCTGGAAGTCGCGGATCATGGCCGTCGAGTTCGAGTCATCCAACAGGCACAAGAACATGTTGGCCTCGATGAAGTCCTCGGCCACCGGCGTGCAGAACAGGGCGATGACGTCCTTCCGCTCGTCGACCGGACTCGTCTTGTACAGAATCACACAATACGGGTGTGGGACTCGATACAGATAGTCGGTCATCTGGCCGTCCGTGGAAGTGGTGGCCGCCATCGGCTGCCAAAAGACGCAGTCGGTGGCCCAGATGTCGTTGGTGTGCTCGTCGATGTGAACCTGGTATTCGGCCACGTCGGTGAACGGTTCGACACCGAGAATGTTTGTATGCACGTAGGGGAAGTGGGCCATGTCGAGGAAGTTCTCGACGGCGCGCGGTGCCGACGTGTGCACCCCGATGGTGCCGGCGTGCAGGATGCGGCGCCCCGGCTCGTCGACCTCGGGGATGGCGAACAGCGGTCCGGCCGGCTCCCCCAGGCACGCCCACAGGTAGCAGTACTGCTGGCGGACGGGCAGCGGCGGTGATGAGCCGTGCTCGTCGGACCGGACCTCGACCGCGCCGTCGGGGTCGACCGTCACCGTCAGGCGGCGACCGAGGAGGCGTGCGGTGAGGGTGGAGGACGGGCGTAGTGCCTCGAGCGGCGCAATCGGGTGCCACTGATCCCGTACTGCACTCATCTTTGGTTCCGCCGTCGTTGCGCGCATGAGAGGACCCTTCATTCAAACCGGATCGTACGAAGGTGTTGTTTTGGGTCCGATTCGGAGTCGTGAACGCCGTGTTAACGGCAGCTTCAATCGTCGATCGGAAACATGGACGAAACCTGGGCTGTCGATACTCGTCCGCCATGGAGAGACAAGAACGTACGGAGTATCGCTGGCTGGTCGCGCTGTTGGCCGTGTTGGCCGTGGTCGCCGCCGCTTGCGGCAGTGACAGTGAGAGCGTCTCGTCGGCCGAGGGCGACACCGAGTCGTCGAGCGAGAGCGAGTCGGCCGGTGGCGAGGCGGACGATGGTGCGGGTGACTACAGCGACTTCAAGGTCGTCATGATCCTCGACGGGTCGGCCGAGGACGGCGGCTGGAACACGACCCACTTGCGGAGCGGTCGGGCCATGGAGGCCAACTTCCCCGGCATCGACTTCAGCTACGTGGAGGAGATCGAACCCGGCCAGCCGGCAACCAACGCCTTCCAGGACGCCGTCGACTCCGGGGCCGACCTGGTCATCGGTACCACCTTCTACCAGTTCGACATGATCGACATCGCCGATGAGAACCCCGATGTCCACTTCCTCACCTGGGCCGGCTTCGAGGATCAGCCGAACGTGGGCCACTTCGTCCAGGCCACCGAGGACGGTCGCTACATGGACGGCATCGTGGCCGGCAGCCTGACCGAGTCCAACATCATCGGCTACCCGGTTGGCTTCCCGTTCGAGGAGGTCAACCGGGCCCTGAACGCCTTCACGCTCGGGGTGAAGGAGGTGAATCCGGACGCCGAAGTGCGGGCCGTGTACCTCAACACCTGGTTCGACCCCGCCATCGAGCAGCAGGCGGCCGAGGCGCTGGCCAACGCAGGCGCCGATGTCATCGCCCATGAGGTCGGCTCCCAGGTCTACGCCACCGTGATGGCCCAGAACGACGGCTACGTGATCGGCTACACCAACGACTGGTCCGACTTCGAGCCCGAGGCGTGGGCCTCCTCGTTCCTCATCGACTGGAGTCCGTACTACATCCAGCAGGTCGAGGCCATCATCGCCGGGGAGTTCGAACCGGGCGTGTCGTACGGCGGCCTCAAGGAGGGCTGGATCGACTTCGCCCCCTACGGCCCCGCCGTGACCGACGAGACCCTGGCCCTGATCGAGGAACGCAAGGCCGGGATCGTCGACGGCACCTTCGACATCTTCCAGGGGCCGATCTTCGACAACCAGGGCAACGAGGTCATCCCCGAAGGCGGGACCATCGAGTTCGGACCGGATCGGATCGCCTGCTGCCAGTGGCTGGTCGACGGCATCGTCGGCGAGATCCCCTCGTCCTAGCCGCCCACGCGTACCCCGGCGACGTCTGTCAAAGGTTCCCGTATGATCGACCCTCCCACCACGCACCTCGAGGTCCGAAGTCTGACCAAGTCGTTCTATGGCGTCCGCGCCATCGACTCGGTCGACTTCGACCTCCGAGGGGGCGAGATCCACGGCCTGCTGGGCGAGAACGGCGCAGGCAAGTCCACGCTGTGCTCGGTTCTGTCGGGCCTCTACCGACCCGACAGCGGCAGCGTGCTCATCGACGGGACGGAGGTGCAGTTCAGGTCACCCCAGGACTCGGCCAAGGTCGGGATCGGGATGGTCTATCAGCACTTCCGCCTGGTCGACAGCTTCACGGTGGCCCAGAACATCGTGCTCGGGCTGCCCAAGGGGCAGCGGCCGTCGTCGATGCGACAGGTCAACGCCACCGTGGCCCAACTGGCAGAGGAGTACGGCCTTCACGTCGACCCCACGGCGTCGATCTGGCAACTGTCGGTGGGGGAGCAGCAGCGGGTCGAGATCCTCAAGCAGCTGTTCCGCGGGGCCCGCATCCTGATCCTGGACGAACCGACGGCGGTGCTGGCCCCGCAGGAGACCGACGGGCTGTTCGACGCCGTGTCGAGGATGGTCGAGCGGGGCCACGGGGTCGTGCTCGTCTCCCACAAGATGGCCGAGACCATGGCCTACACCGATCGAATCAGTGTCCTCAGCCGTGGTCGTAACGCCGGCACCGTCGCCACGGCTCACACGTCACCCGAGGAGGTGGCCAAGATGATGTTCGGCGACACCGATGCGGCGGAGCGGACCTCGTTCGGGGGCGCCGGCAGCGTCGGCGCCCCCGTGCTCACGGTGGCCGATCTGCGCGTCCTCGGTGACAAGGGTCGGCCGGCCGTCGACAACGTGAGCTTCGAGGTTCGCCGGGGTGAGGTCGTCGGGGTGGCCGGGGTGGCCGGCAACGGCCAGCGGGAACTACAGGAGGCGATCGCCGGTCTCCGGTCCGTGGCGAGCGGCACGATCACCATCGACAGGACCGACTGCACCACGGCCGGGGCCAAGGAGACGATGCGGGCCGGACTGGCCTACGTTCCCGAAGACCGGCTGGGCGTGGGCCTCGCCCCCGGGCTGCCTCTGGGCCACAACCTCGCCCTCAAGAACCACGACCGCCACCCCCATTCCCGACGAGGGGTGCTCTCCGAGTCGGCCATCGACGCGACGGCAACGAGCCTGGCCGCGGACTTCGACATCCGAGGCAACCGACCCGGCATGCGGGTGAGCCTGATGTCGGGCGGCAACCTGCAGAAGGCCATCCTGGCCCGTGAACTGACCGAGGACCACGAGGTCCTCCTCGCCGCCGCACCGACCCGTGGACTCGACATGGCGGCAGCCGAGGCGGTGAGGACACACATCGTGAACGAGCGCCAGAGCGACCGTGGGGTGCTGTTGTTCTCCGAGGACCTGGACGAGGTCATCCACATGTCCGACGTGGTCCTCGTGATGTTCAAGGGTCGGATCGTGGGCCGCTTCTCCCGGTCCGAGGTCGACGTCGACGAGATCGGGCTTCTGATGACGGGTTCGGACTCGGCGGCCGACGACCGAATCGATACCGAGGCGGCTCCGGCGCCCACCGCGGACTCATGCCTGGACGGCGAGGAGCCACCCGAGCTGAGCCGCCAGGCCGACGCCACGGCGGTGGGCACATGATGGGCAGGATCAGGGTGACGCCGCGGGGCCTGGCCGGTCCCGGGGTGCGGTTCGGGGTGCCGTTGCTGGCTCTCGTCTTCGCCCTCCTTCTGGGGGGCATCATTCTGTCCCTCGCCGGCAACGATCCGTTCCAGGCCTACTGGACCATGTTCGACTCCAGCCTGAACGGGTGGACGGCGATCACCCGGACGCTCGCTCTGGCCACCCCCCTCATCCTCACCGGCCTGGCCGCCGCCGTCGCCTTCCAGATGCGGGTGTACAACATCGGGGGCGAGGGTCAGCTCTACATCGGTGCGATCGCCGGGAGCTGGGTCGGCCTCACCTTGCCCGAGGGCACACCGGCGGTGTTCATGCTGTCGGCCATGCTCCTCGGTGGGGCGATGGGGGGCGCGGCGTGGGCCCTGCTGGCCGCCGTGCCCAAGGCCTACTTCAACGCCGACGAGATCATCACCACGCTGATGCTCAACTTCGTGGCCCTCGGACTCATGAACTACCTGATCTTCGGTTCCCAGAGCTTCTGGCGAGACCCGAGGCGCACGGTGCCAGGTGGCAAGCGGCTGCCCGATTCGGCCATCCTGCCGACGCTGTCGGGAAGGCTCCACTTCGGGATCATCGTCGCCGTGGTGGCGGCCGTCGCACTGTGGTGGGTGCTCCGGCGGACGGCCTGGGGCTTCCAGGTGCGAACGATCGGGGATTCCCCCAGCGCCGCCCGGTACGCCGGGATGAGCGTGCGAACCAAGACCCTCGGGGTGCTGGCGGTGTCGGGTGCGCTCGCCGCCCTGGCCGGCGTCAGCGAGGTCAGCGGGGTGACCAAGGGCCTCGAACCTCGGTCCCTGGCCACCGAGATCGGCTTCACCGGGATCATCATCGCCGTGGTCGCCCGCTCCAGTCCCCTCGGGGTCGTCCCGGTGTCGGTTTTCCTGGCTGCGATCGCCACCTCGGGCAGCACGCTGCAGTCGATCGGCATCGCCGTCGAGGTGGTCTTCCTGCTCCAGGGACTGATCTTCCTGACCGTCACCGCCGGCGAGTTCTTCGTGGCCAACAAGGTCGGCTTGGTCCAGGCCGAACGAGCCGACCTGCCCGGCGACCCATCGAACGAACTGGCGACCTCATGAACGACACCGTCCTCGTCCTGTCGGTCGCCAGCGCCGTCGTCGCCGCCACCCCGATCCTGTTCGCCGCCCTGGGTGAGATCATCACCAACCGATCGGGCGTCATGAACCTCGGGGTGGAGGGCATGATGCTGGTCGGCGGCGTCGTCGGCTTCTGGGCCGGGAACGAGACCGGAAGCCTCGCCGCCGCCCTCATCGCAGGCGGGCTCGCCGGCACCGGCCTGGCCCTGGTCCACGCCGTACTCGCCGTGAGCCTCCGGGTCGACCAGACCGTGTCCGGCCTTTCACTGGTGATCCTCGGCGGCGGCCTGTCGTCGTTCATCGGCACCAGCGGCGAGCCCGGACTGCTCTCCGCCCCCAACGGGGTGACCGTCAGCCCCTTGTTGCCCGAAGCCCTCCGAGACCTCCCGGCCGTGGGGCCGGTGCTGTTCGGCCATGACCCGGTCGTCTATCTCGGCCTGGTGGCGGTGGCGGTCACCACCTACGTCCTGCAGCGAACGTCGTTCGGCCTGTCGTTCCGGGCCGTCGGCGAGGACCCGGCTGCCGCCGACGCCGCCGGGGTGTCGGTGGTGGGCATGCGCTACCTGGCCACTGGCATCGGTGGCTTCGGCGCCGGGGTCGGCGGGACGTACCTGACCGTCGCCATCGTCGGCACCTGGCAGAACGGGCTCACGGCAGGCATCGGCTGGATCGCCGTGGCCCTCGTCATCCTCGCCGGCTGGCGACCGTGGCTCGCCGTCGTCGGGGCCTTGGCTTTCGGGGGCCTCAACGGCCTGGGTTTCACCCTGCAGTTGGCTCAGGTCGACGTGCCGTCGGACTTCCTCAAGATGATGCCGTTCATCGCCGCCTACCTCGTCGTCACCATCGTGTCGGGGAATCCGGCCCGGGCTCGGCTGCTGGCCGCCCCCGCGGCGCTGGCCCAGCCCTACTCCCGCGAGAACCGATAAGGAGCCCCCGTGTCCGAAACGTCCGAGTTCATCCCGCTGGTCGACCTCGCCCCGTGGTTCGAGGGTGATGACGGGCAGCGGCGGACGCTGGCCGATGAGGTCGATGCCCACCTCCGCCGATGCGGGTTCCTGGTCGTGGTCAACCACGGCATTGATCCCTCGGTGTTCGCCACGCTGCGGGAGGCCTGCTCCGGCTTTTTTCACCTCCCGGAGGAAGACAAGGCCGAGATCGAAGGGGGTTTCGACGTCTACCGGGGTTGGATCGGTGCCGGCAAGGAGGCCAACGCCGCCACCTATGGGATCGACACCCCACCCGACATGAAGGAGACCTTCGCCTACGGGGCCGTCGACGTGCCCGACGAATCGCTCAGGCTCGCCAATCCCCGGTGGTACGCCGACAACGTGTGGCCGACCGATCCACCGGGGTTCCGTCCGGCGGCCGAGGCGTTCTGGCGGTCGTCGCTCGGCCTGGCCAACGAACTCCTTCAGCTGTTCGCCCTCGCCCTCGACCTCGACCACGACGCCCTGTTGGACCACTGCCGGAAGTCGACGGCCACCGGCACCCTCAACTGGTACTGGCCGTTCGACCACTCGGCCCCGGCCGACGAGCAGTATCGGATCGGGCCCCACACCGACTTCGGGACGCTGACCATCCTCGACCGCCAACCCGGCATGGGAGGCCTCCAGGTACTCGACGACGACGGGAACTGGATCGACGCCCCCTGCGTCGATGGGAGCCTGATCGTCAACACCGGGGACATGTTGCGCCAGTGGACCAACGACCGCTGGCAGTCCAATGAGCACCGGGTGCTACCGCCTTCGGCCGCCGCTCCCGACGAGGAACTGATCAGCCTGATCTTCTTCCACGAGCCCGACGCCGACGCCATCATCTCGCCGCTGCCGACCTGCGTCTCCGAGGATGAACCCGCCCGCTACGAGCCCATCGCCGCCATGGACTACCTGAGCGAGAAGTTCGCCGCCCTCGACGTCGGGTAGGTCTGACGACCCCGGGACCTCAGGGGCCGGCCGTCGATCCACCCTTCGCTCACCCTTGCTCAACTCCGCGTCGTGGTGGGGTAGGAGCGAGGTCGCGGGCCGGCGCAGACCACCGGGCAATGGGGATGGCCAGCAAGGCTACGACAGCGGCCAGGATGAACGCCGCCGTCGAGCCGGTCCGGAACGCCGACCGCTCAGCACCGGTGGCCACGGTGCTGATGGTGGCCGCGCTGTCTGCGGGCAGGGTCCAGTCGAACCACAGCCGCTGGGTGGCACCCAGCACCCCGATGCCGACCGAGGCCCCCAGTTCGATGGCCATGTCGTTCACGCTGGAGGCAGCCCCGGCGAAGGCGGGCTCCACCGACCCCACGATCCGCTCGATCGAGAGCGGGATGGTCAGGCCGTTGCCGATCCCGGCCACGATGCCGGCTGCCACGAACCACCAGCGGTCGCCCTCTGGCGTGACACCCATCCCGAGGTAGCCGACCGCCTGCAGCACGAGCCCGACGGTGATGAGGAGCCGAATGCCGAACCGCCCGGCCAACGGTACCGCCCCATTGGCCACGATGAGTTCGGTCACGCCGATGGGCACCAGGAGCAGCCCGGCGACCAGGCCTGATTCCCCCCAACCGATCTGGAGGAGGAGGGCACCGACGAAGAACACGCCGTTGAACCCGACGGCGGCCAAGGTGAGGGTGCCGGCGCCGACCACCCGCTCGCGATCGGCGAACAGGCGGAGCGGCAACAGGGGCGAGTCGACCCGGGCCTGACGACGGATGAAGGCGACGGCGAACGCCACGGCTCCCAACGCGGCGCCGATGGTGGCGGCTCCGGCGGGATGGACCGGCCCCTCGATCGCCACGTAGATGAGCGACGCCACGGCGGCGACCGACAGGAAGGCGCCGATGGCATCGAAGCGGCCGGACCGTTGACCGGGCAGTTCCGGGATCCAGAATCGGGCCCCCACCAGTCCGGCGACGGCGAGGGCGGCGATGAGGGCGAAGACGGCAGGCCAGCCGGCGACGGCCAGCATCCCGCCCCCGAGCAGCGGGCCGAAGGCGCCTCCGGCGGCGGCGATGCTGGACCAGACGGCGATGGCCTGCGGCCTTGCGTCGTCGTCGAAGACCTCGCTCACGGTGGCCAGGGTGGCCGGCATCATGATCGCCGCCCCGACCCCGGCGACCGCCCGCAGGGCGATCAACACGGGCACGGATCCGCCGAAGGCCGCCGCCCCGTTGGCCACGGCCAGGATGGTGAAACCGATCGTCAGGGCCCGCCGCCGTCCGATCCGGTCGCCGATGGCGCCGCCGGCCAGGAGAAAGCCGGCGAAGGTGACGGCGTAGGCGTCGACGATCCACTGCAGATCGACGAGATCGGCGTCGAAGGCGGTGGCGATCTCGGCCAGGGCGACGTTGAGGGCACTGAGGGAGACGACGAGCAGGAAGACGCCGAGGCAGCACACGGCGAGCGCTCGCCGCCGCTGAGGTGGGTCAAGGCGGTCCTGGGGCGGTTCCGGGCTCACCGGGCACCTTCGCAGAGACTCATTGACGACTCACTCAGGATGACGCGAAGTCGGCCCGGAGGCTCGCCTTGTCGATCTCGTCGAGCCAGCAGGCGTCGATGGCGTGGTCGCGGATGGCGGCCATCTGGTCGAAGGTGTAGCCGAAGGTGGTGGCGATCCGCTCGAACTCGTCAGCCAGGTCGAAGCGGAAGAACGTCGGATCGTCGCTGTTGAGCGTCACCAGGGCGCCGGCCCCGAGCTGCTCGGCGAAGGGATGGGCCTCCAACGACGGCACGATCCCGATCTCGACGTTCGAACTGGGGCAGCTGGTCAGCGGGATCTGCTCGTCGACCACCCGCCTGGTCAGGTCGGGCAGGTCGAGCAGCCGGGTGCCGTGGTCGATCCGGTCGAGCCCGGCCTCGACCATGATGGCGATGTTCTCCGCCGGTCCGTCCTCCCCGCAGTGGAAGCAGGTCTTGAGGCCAAGCTGCTTGGCCTCGGCGATCAACGGCTCGAACAGGTGATGGTCGACGCCGCGTTCGGTGCTGTCGCCCCCGATCCCGATGAGGAGGTCACGGTCGAGGGTCCGGGCCACCTCGAGGAGAGCCATGGCCGGCCCGATGCCCTTGGGCTTGTCGACATCGAGGATCAGCCTGGTTCGGACGCCGTGGTCGGTCTCGCCGTCGGCGATGCCGCTGACGAGGCCGTCCCACAGGCGATGGAACGGCACGCCGCGGTCGAGGTGGAAGCCGGGGGAGACGAACATCTCGCGGTAGCGGGTGCCGGCGGCGGCCGCGTCCTCACAGGCCTCATAAGCCAGCCGGTGGAAGTCGGCCTCGTCGAGGAAGACCGAGCACACGGTGCCGAAGGCGTTGAGGAAGTCGGCCAGCGACTCGTAGGTGTAGAGATCGTCGGGATCGTCGACGCCGAGCGGGATCGCATACTTGGCCGCCAACTCGGCCACCGTGGCGGCGCGGGCCGTGCCTTCGACGTGGCAGTGCAACTCCACCTTGGGCAGGAGCCGCAGGGGCGAATCCGGGCCGGCCATGACACGGGGGTTGGTCATGGACCGACCATAGGTGCCGGTCCCGGCGGGGCGAAGCGGGAATCAGCTTGGTCAAACGCTGTTCACGCGGCGGAAATACTGCGGCGTGGAGGTGGACTACCTTGACGGCGAGATGGAACCAGAACACACGCCCGCCGAGTACTTCAGTCGATACATCGGCGACCGAATCCGGACCGTCCCCGACTGGCCGATCGAGGGCGTCCAGTTCCGTGACATCACCCCGCTGCTCCAGCATCCGGCGACATTCCGCCGCCTGATCGACTGCTTCGTCCATCGCTACCACGACCGTCAGGTCGAGATCGTGGCCTGCATCGACGCCCGGGGCTTCATCCTCGGTGGGGCCCTGGCCTACGAGTTGAGCGCCGGCCTGGTGCCGATCCGCAAGCGCGGGAAGCTGCCGTCCGACACCCTCAGCGAGACCTACGAACTCGAATACGGCGAGGGAGAACTCGAGGTGCACCGGGATGCGGTGGCGGCCGGTCAGCGGGTGCTGTTGCTCGACGACCTCATCGCCACCGGGGGCACCATGTTGGCGGCCCTGAGCCTGCTGCGGGGACTCGGCGGTGAGGTGGTCGAGGCCGCCGCCATCGTCGACCTCCCCGATCTCGGTGGCGCCGACCGGCTCCGGGCCGTCGGCGTCGACGTGTTCAGGGTGTGCGAGTTCGCGGGCGACTAGCGGCCCAGTTCGCCCGGAGCGGCCTGCAGGAGCGTCGGGAGGCGGCCCAGCCCTCACCGGCCCGTCGAGCTGACCGGAGCGACCCCACGAGACGGCGCCTACCGCCGTGGCCTGGCGGGGCTGGGTCCTCGTGGCCGATGCTGGTGGCCCGATCGAGCTGGTCGACGGCGCCGCTCCGGCCTGCCACCCGGCCGCCTCTGCCCAGGAGAAGCACCCATGGTCCAGAACCTCGCCTACACCGCCTTCGCCTCGCCCGAGATCGACGCCTGGCGGAGCTTCGGGGCCGACATTCTCGGGGCGGAGGTCGTCGACGGACCAGAGGGCGCCGTGCGGTTGCGGATCGACGACGCGGCGTGGCGGATCCAGATCGAGCCCGGCCCGGCCGATGACCTCGTCGCCCTCGGCTGGCACGCTCCGAACGACGATCCGGTCCGGGAGCGCCTGGCCGCAGCCGGGATCGAGGTGAACGACGACGCTGACCTGGCGGCCGCTCGCGACGTCGAGTCGGTCGCCTGGTTCGTCGATCCCTTCGGGTTCCGTCACGAACTGGTGGGCGGGCTGCGAGTGGCCGGGCCTTTCACCCCCGGCCGACCCCTCGACGGCGGGTTCGTCACCGGGGAGCAGGGTTTCGGCCACGCCGTCCTGCTCGTACCCGACCTCGACACCGGTCACGGCTTCTACACCGAGACGATGGGCCTCCACCTGAGCGACGTGATCGAGCAGGGAGGCCTGCGAATCCACTTCTACCACTGTGACGGCACCGCCGCCCGCCACCACACGGTCGCCCTCTCGGCCGCCCCCGGCATGGTCGGCATGCACCACATCATGATCGAGGTCGAACAGGTCGACGACGTCGGCCGAGGCCTCGATCTGGCCAAGGCGGCCGGCCACCCCATCGCCATGGACCTGGGCCGCCACCCCAACGACCACATGACCTCGTTCTATGTTCGGACCCCCTCGGGCTTCGACCTGGAGTACGGCTCGGGAGGGGTGACCGTCGACGCCGCCAACTGGGAGACAGGTCGGTACGAGGCGACCAGCATCTGGGGCCACCGACCGCCCGACGGTGGCCGACTCCGTCCGGCCATCATCCGCCGCTACGAACCGGCTTCCGCCGACTGACGGCGACCGGGTCGAGTCGAATCCCAAGGACCACAACGTGATGGACGCCCACGTCGCCTACGTGGAGGCAGAGTGCGATGGGTTCATCTCCCTCGGCGGTGGCTCGAGCCACGACTGCACCAAGCCGACCCGGGCCGTGGCGGCCCACGACGGGCGCACCATCAACGACTTCAAGGGCGAACTCCAACTCGAGAACCCGGTCCTCCCACCCCACATCGCCGTGTCGACTCGTCCCTGGGGTCGCTCCGGGCCTTCGGCTTCGTCGACGCCTGTGTGCCGCTCGATCGTGCGTTGCGGTAGGCCGATCCGGCCGTGGCCATCGAGCACGTGCTCGGCCTGGTTGACGTCGACGCCCCCTCCGACCCCGGCCTCGCCCGGCGTCACTGGTGGGCCCCGGGCCCATCACCTGGCGGCGCCGGCGACCCACGTCATGGTTCTCAGCGATGGACGGTGCAACGGGCGCGATCCCGCGTTCGGCGTGGCAGGTCGGATCGTCCCATCGCCTCGTCGGTGATGTCAGGCGCTCCAGGCCCATTGCGGGCCCGGGTCGAGGAGCTCGGTGACGGCCGGGTCGGCCATGGCCTGGACCGGCGGAGCGCAACAGAGACAGTCGCAGGCCAGCACGATCATGGCGTCGGCCTCGGCCGCCTCGTTCAGGTCGTGGGTGGCGACGAGCACGGTCGTGCCGCGGTCGGCCTCGGCCCGCATGATCCGGCGGAGATGGCGTTGCGAGTGGGTGTCGAGCCCGGCCGTGGGCTCGTCGAGCAACAGCACCGGCGCTCTCTGGGCCAGGCCCTGGGCCACGAGGACCCGCTGCCGTTGGCCGCCCGAGAGTTCGTGGATGGACCGGTGCCGCAGGTCCTGCAGGTCGGTGGCGGTCAAGGCGTCGCTGATGATCCGCCGGTCGACGGCCCGCAGGGGCTGGAACAGACCCCGGGCCGGATAGCGGGCGATGCGGACCACGGCCTCGACCGTGAGGGGGAGATGGGGGTCGATCTCGGTGTTCTGGAGCACCTCGGCCACCGGGCCCTGCACCTGCATCGATCCCTTGGTCGCTGCGAGCCGGCCGCTGAGGAGGCCGAGCAGGCTGGACTTTCCGGCGCCGTTGGGTCCCACGATCGCGGTCAACGTGCCCGGTTCGAGGGCAAAGGTGACGTTGCGAAGGGCGACCCGCGTTCCCCGCACGACTTCGACACCGTCCAGTGCCACGGTCGATCCGACCCCGGCCGGCTGCCGGGCTCCGACAGCGTCGGCGCTGAGGTCGTCGCTGAGGTCGTCGGGGTCGCCGAGGTCGGAGGTTGAGGGCCGCCGACGGAACATGGTCCGCATCCTATCTAGTAATGGGACTCATTACCAAATAGGAACTATCGGATCGCCGCAGTGGCTTGATCCACGACGGCGTCCAGGAACGCATCGGTCACCGGGTCGTCGGTCATGGTGGCCAGATAGAAGATGGTGCCCACGAGCATGGCGCTGGCGGCGGCAACCCGTCCAGGGGGAAGGTGGTGGTCGAGGATGGCCCGGATCACCCGGGTGCCGTCGTCGACGATGGTGTCGCGGAGTTCGGCCACGTCCGGATCGGAGCCGGCGCGGTCGGCCACGGTGGCCAGGGCTCGGCCCAGGCCCCGGTCGACCAGCACGTCCCGGAAAGCGGCCAGTTCGGCCCGGAGGTCGCGCCGGAGATCGCCGGTCGGCTCGTGGTGGGGTATGTGGCCGAAATGTCGGAACGCCTCGAGGATCAGATCGATCTGGCGGGGCCAGTGGCTGTAGATGGTGGCTCGGGAGTACCCGGCCTCGGCCGCCACCCGGCTGTGGCTCACGCCGTCGAGGCCGGCGGTCAGCAGCAGCCGGCCGGCGGCCCGACGGACGTCGGAGCGGGTGCGTCGCACCCGGGGGTCGAGGCGGGTCTCGGTGTCGGTGTCGGTCGATCCGGATCTGGTTGACACAGTGTCGCCTACTTTACAGACTGTCCAGAAGTTGGGAAGCACGCCCAGGGACGGTGAGGAGCCGATGGCCGAGATCACGAAGACCCGCGAGGAATGGTTGGCGGCCAAGCCCGTCCGCAGCCCGGAGGTCGAGCAGGCCATCTTCGCCGGCGACATGCCGGCGGCCGACGCCGTCCCCATCGAGGAGCTCAACCCGTTCAACCCCCACCTGTTCCGCCAAGACCGCTGGCGGGAGTACTTTGCCCGGCTGCGGCGAGAGGACCCGGTCCACCTCAACGAGCTGGGCTCGGCCGGCCGCTACTGGTCGATCACCACCTGGGACGACGTCCGAGCCGTCGACGGCGACTGGAAGCGCTTCAGCTCGGCCGACGGGATCGTGCTCAGCGCCCCGGTCGGCGCCCAGGCGGCCAGCGACCGCGAGCCGACGGCGTCGTTCATCACCATGGACCCGCCCCGCCAAACCGAGCAGCGGATGACGGTCCGGGGCATCTCGGCCCCCGGCAACCTGCGCAACATCGAGTCGCTGATCCGGGATCGCACCGCCAACGTGCTCGACGGCCTCCCCGAGGGCGAGACCTTCGACTGGGTCGACACCGTGTCGGTCGAGCTCACCACCCTCATGCTGGCCACCCTGTTCGACTTCCCCCTCGAAGACCGGCGCATGCTCACCCGCTGGTCCGACGTCGTCACCACCACCCCCGAGCCCGGGGGCATCGTCGAGTCGCGGGCCCAGGTGGTCGAGGAACTGCAGGCCTGCGTCGAGTACTTCTCCGGCCTGTGGGAGGAACGGCGCCGGAACCCCGGGTTCGACCTCGTGTCGATGCTGGCCAACGGCGAGGCCACCCGGGACACCCCGGTCGCCGGTCACCTCGGAAACCTGATGCTGCTCATCGTCGGTGGCAACGACACCACCCGCAACACGATGTCGGGCAGCGTCTACGCCCTGAACCGCCATCCCGACCAGTACCGGAAGCTGATGGCCGACCCCGGGCTGGTGTCTGGCCTGGTGCCCGAGGTCATCCGGTGGCAGACGCCGGTGTCCTACATGCGTCGGACGGCGAACGACGACTGCGAGTTCGCCGGGCGGCACATCCGCAAGGACGATCAGCTCCTGCTGTGGTACATCTCGGCCAATCGCGACGAGGCCGTGTTCGGCCCCACCGCCGACGACCTCGACATCGAGCGACCCAACGCCGAACGGCATCTGTCCTTCGGCTACGGCGTGCACTTCTGCATGGGGAGCCGGATCGCCGAACTCCAGCTCCGGATCCTGTGGGAGGAGATCCTTCAGCGGTTCGAGCGCATCGAGGTCCAGGACGAGCCGACCCGGACCTTCTCCAGCTTCATCCACGGCTACACCCACCTGCCGGTCCAGGTCATCCGGAAGTAGCGGCCGCCGATCCGTTGCCGGCCACCGGCACCTGACGGTGGCCCGGTGTCATGGACAGCTCACCGCGCTGGCCGATGGTGGGAAGGCGGTTGTGGTCCATGGTGACCTGGACCTCGGACCCGGTGCCGGTCGAGGCCCGAACGTGCCAGGCATTGCCCAGGTAGTCGGCCCGCAGGATCTCGGCCGACCCGGCATCGTGGGCCGCGAACTGGACGTCGTCGGGCCGGACCATGGCCACGGCGGATCCCGGGTCGTGGCCGTCGAGATCGACCGGCCCCAGCGCCGTCGTCCCGTCGGGCCCGATGGGCAGGAAGCTCGCCTCGCCCATGAAGGCGCCGACGAACTCGTCGACCGGCGTGTGGTACACCTCCGCCGGTGAGCCGAGCTGGACCAGACGCCCGGCCCGCATGACGGCGATCCGGTCGGCGATGGCCAGAGCCTCCCGCTGGTCGTGGGTCACGAACAGCGCCGGGGTGCCGGTGGCCCGGAGCGTGGCCGCCACGTCGTGACGGAGCTGGACCCGCAGGTTGTGGTCGAGGCTGGCGAAGGGCTCGTCGAACAGCATCAGCGCCGGTTCCGGGGCCAAGGCCCGGGCCAGCGCGACCCGTTGGCGCTCGCCGCCCGACAGCTCGTGGGGGTACCGCTGCCCGTGTCCGCCGAGGTCGACCAGGTCCAGCATCTCCTGGACTCGTTCCCGCCGTCGGCCACCCGGCGACCGGCGGATCCCGAACTCGACGTTGGCCGCCACCGTCAGGTGGGGGAACAGGGCGTGCTCCTGGAACACGAGCCCGATCGAGCGCCGCTCCGGGGGCAGCCGATGGGCGCCGTCGTCGACCAGGTCGGCGCCCAGGCGGATCGAGCCGGCGTCGATGGGGAGGAGCCCGGCGATCGAGCGGAGGAGGCTCGACTTGCCGCAGCCGCTCGGCCCCACCAGGCCCAGTAGTTCCCCCGCCCCGAGCACCAGGTCGACGCCGTCGACGGCGGTCACGTCGCCGAAGCGCTTGACCAGACCCTGGAGG
The DNA here is from genome assembly GCA_965263455.1 of Acidimicrobiales bacterium. GTDB lineage: Bacteria > Actinomycetota > Acidimicrobiia > Acidimicrobiales > SZUA-35 > CADEDH01. The sequence goes on along the minus strand of CBDHHN010000004.1, from coordinate 547,924 downwards.
CGGAGAGGGGAGGGGGCGGCCATCAGCGAAGGCCACCCCGCGACAGCTGACGGGAGAGCAGAGCGACCGGCACCATCGCCACGAGGATAATGGCCAGGGCCGGGAGGGCCGCCTGCTCGAAACGCGACTCGGTGGCCAGGTTGAAGGTCCAGATGGGCAGGGTGTCGAACCCGATGGGCCGCAGCAGCAGCGCGATCGGCAGTTCCTTCAGCGAGTCGACGGCCACCAGCACCGCCCCGGTCAAGATGCTGGTCCGGGTCAGCGGATTGTGGACCTGGCGCAGCACGGTGGTGGGACGCGCCCCCAGGCTCCGGGCCGACGCCGTGACCTCCTCCGGGACCTGGGCCAGTCCGGCCTCGATGGCGTTGAGTCCGGGGGCCAGGAAGCGGATGCTGTAGGCGTAGACGAGCCCGACCAACGAGCCGGTGGCCACGGCCCCGGGGAGCCCGAGGCCGATGCCTTCCAGGGCGTTGTCCAGGGCCACCAGGGCCAGGACGACGCCGATGGCGACGACCGGACCGGGGACGGCGTAGCCCACCGCCGTCAGGCGGGCGGCGACGCCGGTCGCCCGGCCGTGGACGAAGCGTGAACCGTTGGCGATGAAGACGGCGGCCGCCACACAGGTCACGCCGGTCAGCACGGCCAACAGAACGGAGTTGCCCAGGAAGTCGACGAAGCGCTCGGTGTTCGGCGTGCCCCGGGGGCCGACCAGCTCGCCGAAGGCCCAGGTGGCGAGTCGGAGCGCCGGCAGGCCGAACGAGGCCGACAGCACGAGGGCGCATGCGGCGAAGGCGAGCCAGCCCCGGGAGCCGGACAGGTTCCGGGCGTCGACCCCGGACCCGGCCCCGCCCGCCACCCCGAACCGGGCCCGGCCACGCAGGGCCCGCTCCAGGCCGATGATCATCAGGGCCACCACCAGGACCAGGGTGGCGAACTCGGAGGCGGCATCCCGGTCGAAGGTGCCCCGCCAGATCCGGAACACGCCCACCGAGACCGTGTCGACGCCGAAGTACTGGACGGTGGCGAAGTCGGTCAGGGTCTCCATCATCACCACCGCCACCCCGGCGGCCAGGGCCGGCCGGAGCAGGGGCAGCATGACCCGTCGGGCCGCTTCGAGGGGCGACGCACCAAGGCTGCGGGCGACGTCGTAGGCGGTGCCGGCCTGATCGGCCAGGGCCGCCCGGGCCAGGAGGAACACGTAGGGGTAGAGGACGAGGGTGAAGACCACGATGGCGCCACCCATCGATTCGACCTCGGGGAACCAGGCATCCTGGCCGAAGACGTCACGCCACCGGTTCTGGATCGGACCGGTGAAGCCGACGACCGACAGGGTCACGAACCCGAGGACGTACGACGGCATGGCCAGGGGGGCGATGAGCAGCCAACCGAAGACCTGCGACCCGGGAAAGCGGTAGGCGCTCACGAGCCAGGCCAACGAGCTACCGAGCAGCAGGGCCCCGACGCTCACGCCGACCAGCAGGATGGCGGTGTCCCGGAGCTGGCCGGGAAGGCGGGTGTCCCACTGTTGGCGCCATACCTCGACGTTGGGGTCGAGAACGCTGACGGCCAGGAACCCGATGGGCACGACCACCAGGGCGGCGATGATCAGGGCACCGACCGGCCAGCTTCGTTGGCTGACCAGGTCGGCGGCCGTGGTCTCGATCCGACCGTCGACGCTCGGCGCCGGCGCCGTCACCCGTAGCCGGCCTCGTCCAGCAGGCGGACGGCCTCGGCGTTGAGGGTGCCCCACTGGGCGGCGTCGAGTTCGTCGCCGATGTAGGACTCGCCGAACTCGGTGGCGATCAACGACTCGGGGGCGACATCGGGGTTGGTCGGATACTCGTTGTTGCCGTCCACGAACAGGTTCTGGCCGTCGGTGGCCAGCCACTCCAGAAGCTGCAGGGCCAGCTCGGGGTCATCGGCGTGGCGGGTGACCCCGGCGCCGGAGACGTTGACGTGGACGCCCCGGTCGTCCTGGTTGGCCCACACCAGGCCGACCGGGTAGTCCGGGTCCTCCTGCAGCTGACGGGCCAGGTAGTAGTGGTTGACGATGGCCACATCGCACCGGCCATCGCGGATGGAGTCCAGGGCGATCACGTCGTTGGACATGATGTCGGCGTTGTCGGCCCAACCGCCGACGACGGCCAGGGCCTCCTCGTAGCCGAGGTTGGCGATCATGCTGGCCACGAGCGACTGGGTATAGACGTTCGACGAGTTGCGGAGGCAGACCCGGCCCGCCCACTCGGGCTGCGCCAACTCCTCGTAGGTGGTCGGCACGTCGTCGGGCGAGAGGCGTTCGGTGCTGTAGGCGATGGTCCGAACCCGGGCGCTGAGCCCGAACCAGTACCCGTCCGGGTCGCGCAGGTTGGCCGGGACCGCGGCCTCGAGGACGTCGGAGTCGACCGGAGCGAAGACGCCGGCCGCGGCCGCAACCGCAAGGTTGCCGGCGTCGACCGTCATGTAGATGTCGGCCTGGGTGTCCTCCCCTCGGCCGCGATGCGCTCCCGCAACTCGGCGTCGGAGCCCTCCAGGTACTCGATCTCGACGTTGTGCTCCTCGGCGAAGGCCTCGAACGCCTGCTCCAGGTCGTAGTGCCGCCCGGTGTAGATCCTGATCGTTCCCTCGGACTCACCGGAGCTGCAGGCCGACAGGAACAGGGTCCCGGCCGAGGCCACCAGGCCCAGCAGGACAAGTCGGATACTCCACGTACGCATGGCGATCACGGTATCGCCGCTTCAACCCGAATGAACAGCCGGACTGTGGGATGCCTAACACGCGAGGGCCGGGTGTGGCCTAGACCGCACCATAGGCCAGCATGGCGTCGGCCACCTTCACGAAGCCGGCGATGTTGGCTCCCTTCACGTAGTCGACGTAGCCGTCGGGCTCCTGGCCGTGGGTGACGCACTGTTCGTGGATGCTGGCCATGATGTCGCCCAGCTTGTTGTCGACCTCGTCCCGGGTCCACGAGATGCGCAGGGCGTTCTGGCTCTGCTCGAGGCCCGACACCGCCACACCACCGGCGTTGGCCGCCTTGGCCGGGCCGAACAGGACCTTGGCGTCGAGGAAGGCGTGCACGCCCTCCAACTCCGTCGGCATGTTGGCCCCCTCGGCCACGGCCCGGACGCCGTTGCCGATCAGGGCTCGGGCCTCGTCGGCCGAGAGCTCGTTCTGGGTGGCGCAGGGGACGGCCAGGTCGCACGGCACGTGCCAGGGCCGCTCGCCGGGGTGATAGGTCCCGCCGAAGCGGTCGACGTACTCCGAGATCCGGCCCCGCCGGACCTCCTTGAGTTCTTTGACCCAGGCCAGCCTCTCGGCACTGATCCCGTCCGGATCGTGGATGAACCCTCCCGAGTCCGACAGGGTGACGACCTTGGCCCCCAGGTGCTCGAGCTTCTCGGCGGCGTAGATGGCCACGTTGCCCGAGCCCGACACCGCGGCCGTCTTGCCCGCCACCTCGTCACCGGCGTGGGCCAGCATGTGCTGCAGGAAGTACACGGCCCCGTAGCCGGTGGCCTCGGTGCGGACCAGGCTCCCGCCGAACGCCAGCCCCTTACCGGTCAGGATCCCGGTGAACCGGTTCTCCAGGCGCTTGTACTGGCCGAACAGGTAGCTGATCTCCCGGGCCCCGACGCCGATGTCGCCGGCCGGGACGTCGACGTCCTCGCCGATGTGGCGGTGCAGCTCGGTCATCAGCGACTGGCAGAAGCGCATGACCTCACGGTCGCTCTTGCCCTTGGGGTTGAAGTTCGACCCGCCCTTGGCCCCACCCATGGGCAGGGTGGTGAGGCTGTTCTTCAGGATCTGCTCGAAGCCGAGGAACTTCAGGATGCTGAGGTTGACCGACGGGTGGAAGCGCAGGCCGCCCTTGTAGGGCCCGATCGAGTTGTTGAACTGGACCCGCCACGCCCGGTTGGCCCGGATGTTGCCCTCGTCGTCCTCCCAGGTCACCCGGAAGATGACCACACGGTCGGGCTCCGTGAGGCGTTCAAGGATCTGGGCCTTCTCGTACTCGGGCCGCTCCCTGACCACGGGTACCAGGGTCTCGGCCACCTCCCGCACGGCCTGGTGGAACTCGGGCTCGCCCGGGTTCCGTTTCACCAGGCCGGCCATGAACCGGTCGAGGTGCTGTTGTGTCTGGGCGTCGTGGGGTCGGTTCACGGGAGCGTGCCTCCGAGCAGTACGGGGATGGTCAGGGCGATCAGGATGGCCAGGGCCCACAGGCCGGGGGCCGAGCTCAACAGTTGCCGTGTGGCGCGCTCGGTCCGGGCCGCCTCGGCCTCGCTGCGGGAGATCCACCACGGGTCCCGACGGCGCTCGAGCCGGTGGAAGACGAGGCCCAGCGCGGCGCCGTAGGCGAGATGGCCGATGAGGGCCGGGTAGGCGTCGGCCGCAGCGGCCGCCGTCCACTGGGGGCCGTCGCCCAGGAACGTGGGGAGCAGGGTCAGAGGGCCCAGCAGCCACCACACGACGCCGTAGGCCACGCCCCAGCCCAGGGCCGAGCCGGCGTCGTGACTGCGGCGGACGAAGAGCAGTCCGTAGCCGATGCCGATGATCACGCCGATGATGAGGTGGACCACCAGGCCCACGATCACCGAGTTGGATCCGACCAGGTCGGCCACCGTCGGCAGGAAGCCGATCTGGGCCATCACGATGGTGAACACCGCACCCCCGGCCAGCCCGGCCACCAGACCCTGACCGCTGGCTCGGATCCCGGTCGTTCCCAGCCCCTCGTCGGCGGCGAGGGCCAGGTTGTCGGACAGCAGGGCCCGCGTGGTCACCGTCAGCAGGTGGTGGACCACGGCCACCGTCGCCCCCAGGAACAGCAGGTAGGCGGGGAAGGTGGCGAAGCCGTCACGGGCCTCGGCCACCGACCACTGCAGACCGTCACCCAGTGCGACCGGCACCAGCGTCAGGGCGGCCAGGACCCACCAGGCGAATCCGTAGGCCAGCCCTCGGATCAGGCTGGGGCCGGAACCGGTTCGGGCCCCGGGATGGAGCAGCCCGTACCCGCCGCCGACTACGACGCCCAGGATCAGCGTGGCCAGCCAGGCCAGCAGACCCGATCGTCCGGCCATGGAGGTGGCGACGGCCGGGCCGCCGACGTCGAGGGCCAGGCCGGCCAGGACGGCACCCACGAGCCCGGCGACGGCGCCCCGGGCCAGGGAGCCCGGCTCGACCGGGAGTGGGAGCTCGCGTCGCCGGAGGGCGACGAAGACGGCGGCGGTCACCAGGCCGTAGACGAGATGGCCCATGAGCGCCGGCAGTAGGTCCCGGGCCGAGTCCACGTCCCAGGCCAAGGGATCGCCGGAAAGCAGCGGGAGCAGGGTCATGGCCCCGAGGAACCACCACGCCGCCCCGTAGACCAGACCCCAATAGAGGGTCTCGTCGGCCGCCGGTCGCTGCAGGTGGACGAAGAGCCCGAAGCCGGCGCCCAGGATGGCGGCCACCAGCAGGTGGACCACGAAACCGACGGCGTCGGAGTCGGCCCGGACCAGCGAGGCGATGGACGGCAACAGACCCAGGTCGAAGATGGCCGCCCCGAAGGCCAGCCCGCCGGCCGCCCCGGCGGCGGCGCCCGTGGTCACCGCATCGGTCCGGGCCAGCGGGCGGGTCCGGGGCGGCGACGTTGCCTGGTCGACGGCGACGGTGGTCATCGCTGCGCTCCCGAGGTGGTCGGGGCTCGACCCGGCGTCGGATCGGGGGCGGGGCGGGACGTCGGATCCGGGGTCGGATGGAGGTCGGCGGACAGGACGATGTCGCGGGGGAACAGCAGGTCGATGGTCCAGTCGAGGAAGACCCGGACCTTCTTCTCCAACCCGGGGAGCTTCGACAGGTACACGCCGCGCCACAACATCCAGGCCAGGAGGCCCGAGAACCGTCGGCCCCGGATCTCGGCCACCGCGGTCCGATGGCCGAGGGCGACCAGGATGCCGATCGCCTCGAACCGGAACGGCGTCGGGTCGCGTCCTGCGACCACGGCGGCGATGTTGCCACCCAGGGCTTTGCCCTGCCGCAGGGCGTGTTGGGCCGTCGGCGGGTGGAACCCCCCGGTCAGCGGGTCGGGGATCTGGGCGCAGTCGCCGACGGCCCACAGGTTGTGGTGGCCGGGAAGGCGCAAGGTCTCGTCCACCACGAGGGCCCCGGCCCGGTTGCGCTCGACCGGTAGCTGCCCCAGCACCGGGTGGGGCTGGTTCCCCGCCGTCCACACCAGGGTCCGGGTCGGGATGACCTCGCCGTCGGCCAGGTGCATACCGTCGGCCGTGGCCCCGGCAACACGGGTCTCCAGGCGGAACTCGATGCCGCGCCGCCGGAGCCGGGTCAGGGCGAAGTCGGCCAGCTCGGGCCCGATCTCGGGCAGGATCCGATCCCGGGAGTGGACCAGCACGAAGCGCAGTTCCTCGGGTCGGATGTGGGGGTAGTAGCGCCGGGCGTTGTGGACCAGATCGAAGAGCTCGGCGATGGTCTCGGTCCCGGCGAACCCGCCGCCCGCCACCACGAACGTGAGTTGCCGGGCCCGCTCCTGCGGATCGTTCTCGGCGTCGGCTCGTTCCAGCATCCCGATCACGTGGTTCCGGACCCCGACCGCGTCGCTCAGGGTCTTGAGGGTGAACGAGTGCTCGGCCATCCCGGGGAGGTCGCGGAAGTTCGGGACCGACCCGAGGGCGAAGACCAGGTGGTCGTAGGGGAGGGTGTCGACCGGGGCGCCGGCCACATGGACCTGGCGACGGTCGAGGTCGATGGTGGTGACCTGCCCCCGGTAGAAGCGGGTCCGAGGGCAGGCCGCCCGGATCGGAGCGCTGATGTGTTGGGGCTGAAGGGCCGAGCCGGCCACCTCGGCCAGCATCGGCGTGAACAGCAGCGAGTTCGTGGGGCTGACCAGGCTGACGGAGATGTCGGCGCCGGCCAGACCCAACCGCTCGAGCCGTTGGGCGGTGGCCACGCCACCGAAGCCGCCGCCGAGGACGACGACCCGCGCCGGTTCCGCCGGCGCCGGCCCGGCCAGGCGGCGCAGACCCGGGAGCCGGTCGGCCCACGGCACCAGGGCGAGGCGGACCAGACCGGCCACACCACCGACCAGCAGTGCGCTGACCAGCGAAGGGAAGGCGGCGGCCCCTTCGGGCAAGGACCATGAGGGGCCGTCACCCGAGACCAGAGGGCCCACCGTCAGCGGTCCCAGGATCCACCACAGGAGCCCGATCAACAGCCCGCCGGTCACCGAGGCGGCGGCCCCCCGTCGGTCGTGGCGGTACAGGAGGCCGATGGTGGCGCCGATGGCGGTGGCCGCCACCAGGTGGACGACGGCCTGGACCGGGGCGGGCCCGACGGGCAGGAGGGCAACCCGTTCGACGTCGTCCACGGCCATCAGCAGGGCCAGGAGCAGGCCCCCGGCCAGCCCGGCCAGCCCTCCGACGGCCGCCCCCTGGGATCGTCCGCTCGTCCCGCCCTCGATCATCACATCCCCCTCCGGACATCGGCGTCATGGATCGCGCCGGATACAACCGCAGCAGGCACCGCTGTCGTCCGTCTCCGCCGAAGTTGTTCGGATTCTTCGCCGCCCATGCTTGCCGATGGGGGCGCCCGACGCTGGCTCGCCGGCCCGAAGGACGGTCGATCGGGCGCCGGGCGCGCCGACGCCGCGGTGTTCCCACCGCGGCGTCGTGACGTGTCCTGGAATGGGGTCTGGCGGGGGGCGGCCCGCCCCTACGGCGGATGACCGCCGGGACGGACCGCCCCGCTGCTGTGGGACCCCGGTTGGATCAGCCCAGCAGTCGCAGGACCGACTGGGGGACGGAGTTGGCCTGGCCCAGCATGGCCGTGCCGGCCTGCTGGAGGATCTGGCGACGGGTGAAGTTCACCATCTCCTCGGCCATGTCGGTGTCCCGGATGCGGGACTCGGAGGCCGACAGGTTCTCGGTGGTGACCTGCAGGTTCCGGATGGTGCTCTCGAAGCGGTTCTGGACCGCACCGAGGGTGCCTCGCATGGTCGACACGGCGTCGATCGAGGCGTCGATGGCCTCGATGGTGGTCCGGGAGTTGGTGGCGTCGGTGACGTCCAGCGTGGTCAGGTTGGTGCCGCCCAGGGCGGTGTTGTCGAGCACGCCGACGGTGGCCTGGATCTGGCCGCCGGTGCCCTCGGAGCCGACCTGGAAGTTCAGGGCGGTGGCCGTGAACACGGTCGCTCCCGAGAACGTGGTGTCGGTGCCGATCCGCCCGATCTCGGCCGCCAGGGCGTCGAGCTCGGAGTCGATGGCGGTCCGCGAGGCGGTGTCGTTGGTGTCGTTGGCGGCCTGGACCGAGAGGTCCCGCATGCGGTTCAGCATGCTGTGGACCTCACCCAGGGCACCCTCGGCCGTCTGGACGAAGCTGATGCCGTCCTGAGCGTTCCGGGTGGCCTGACGCAGACCCGACACCTCGGCCCGCAGCTTCTGGCTGATCACCAGACCGGCAGCATCGTCACCGGCACGATTGATCCGGTAGCCCGAGGAGAGCTTCTCCAAGCTCTTCCCCAGGGCCGAGTTGTTCACCTGCAGGTTGCGGTTGGCATTGAATGCCATGACGTTGTTGTTGATACGCATGAGCTCTCGTCATCCTTCCTTGTTGAGAGCGCTCGGCTACAGCCGAGCTGGCGCTGACTTGCGAAGAACCACGGATGGCGCTCGCAGCCGTAGCCTCGACGTCTCAGCGGAACTCTTGAGAACGCGTGCGTGGTCATTCCGGCCCCTTGGACTGGGCCGACAGGCCCGGTCGGGCTTCCGGTGCGGAGCCCGAGCAGCGGCAGCGCCCTGTGCCGAGGTTGGCCCGACGCGTACCATGACCAGCGCATGGTTGGGGCAGCGCACTCGGGGCCTGAGCGGCCGACGCCCGGAACGCCCGGAACGCCCGGTGGTGCTCCGGGCCCGGCGTCGGACGGCATCGATCTGGACGGGGCCCGGGCCCGGCTGCGGGCGCCGCGCGATCGAGCCGAGGTGTTCGATGTGGTCGACGCCCTGGCCCGACGGGCCGCCGACGGGGATCGGGCCGCCCTGGGCCTGGTGCTGGGGGCCGTCCTCGATCATCGTCTGGCCGAGCGGGCGGTCCGTTCGGTCCTGCTCGACGATGCCGATGTCGACGATGCGGTCCAGGGGGCGTTGATCGCGGTGGCCGAGAACATCGGCGGCTTCGAGGGTCGGGCCCGATTCACCACCTGGCTCGACCGGGTGGCCCGCAACGAGGCGCTGACCCTCCTCCGGCGCCGGAATCGCAAGAGCGAACCCGAACCGGCCGACCTTCCCGATGCCGCCGCTCCCACCCCCAGGCTCAGCTCGCTGGTGGCCGATGAGCAGACGATGGCGGAGCTGATGGCCCGCCTCCCCGACGACTACCGCACGGCGCTCCTGCTGCGGGAGGAGGCTGGTTGCTCCTACGACGAGATCGCGGCGCGGACGGGGGTGCCCGTCGGCACGGTGCGGAGCCGCCTCAGCAGGGCCCGGCGGGCGCTGGCCGAGCTGCTGGTCGACGCCCGCCTCGAGGGCGGGACTGACTAGGGTGCGGGGCCACGACGCATGGTGAGGGAGGCGTGGTGAGTTGGGAACCGGAGGCCATCGGCCGGTACCGCGTGGTTCGGCGCCTGGGGGAGGGTGGGTTCGCCACCGTCTACCTGGCCGAGGACCTTCGCCTCGATGCCGAGGTGGCGATCAAGATCCTGCACCCTCGGATGGCGGCCGATGCCGACATCCGGGGTCGCTTCATCCGTGAGGCCCAGATCATGCGCCGCCTGGCCACCCCGGGCCTCGTCACGGTGCACGACATCGACGAGTTCGACGATCGACCCTTCTTCGTCATGGAGTACTGCACCGGCGGGACGCTGGCCGATCGGTTGGAGGCGGTCGGAGGCCGGATCGGTTTCGACGAGGCCCTGGCCCTGGCCGACGCCCTCCAGGTCGCCACCGCCGGTATCCACCAGGCCGGCATGGTCCACCGGGATCTCAAGCCCACCAACTACCTGATCCGGCGTCGGCCCAGCCAGCAGGGTCTCGCCGTCGGGCGCCTGCTGAGGGCCGACGAGGAGCTGGTGGTGGGCGATTTCGGCCTGGCCAAGGCCGTGGACATCGACGCCACCCAGCTGACCGTCGGCGGCGGCACCCCGGGCTACGGGTCGCCCGAGCAGTTTCGGGGCGATCCCACCGTCGACGCTCGGGCCGACGTGTATTCGCTGTCGGCCATCCTGGTCTCGGCCCTCTCCGGCACCCGTCCCCAGCTGGTGTTGGTCCCGGGGGCGATGCCGTTCGACGAGGCTACGGTGGCGGCGACCGGTCCGTTGGCCGGTGAGCTCGCCCGTGGGCTCTCCTTCGAGCGGGAATTCCGCCACCGCGATGTGATCGAGTGGCAGGCGGCGGTGGCCGCGGCCGGGCGAGGGGCGGGCGGGCCCGGTTCGGGAGGCCAACAGGCCGTGGCCGAGGTCGCCGGTGACCCCGGGATCGGGCCGGACACGGGAGGGGGCTGGTCCCAGCCGCCCTCGGACGCCGGATGGCCTCCGCCCTCGTTCGACGACGGGCCACACCTCGAGCCTGTTTCCGGCCAGCCCTGGGCGCAGCCCCAGTCGGGTTCGGAGGGCTGGGGGCCGACCCGCCTGGTCGAGGGCCAGGTGCCGCCGGACGTCGGTGGCCAAGGTCCGTCGCAACCGGGTTTGACCGGGACCGGGCCGGTACGGCCCGGCCGCCCGGGTTGGCTCCTCCCGGTCGTCGGGATCGCGGTCGCCCTCGTCGTGCTGGCCGGCCTGGGGGCGCGCTTCCTGCTCGGTGGTGGTACCGACTCGGCGATCATCGGCCCCGAGGAGGGCTCGGTGGGCGACGAAGTGGCGTTCGCCCTGGACGGGACGACGGAAGCGACCTGGACCGTGAACGGCGGCGATCCCTCCGTAGGGCCGGTGGTCTCCTTCACCCCCGACGCCCCCGGCCGCTACCGGGTAGAGGTCGAAGTCGACGGCGAAGTCGACGGCGGGGTCGACGGCGGGGTCGAGCGGCTCGACTACTCGGCGATCGAGTCATCCTCGGCCCTGCGGATCGAGGGCCCGGCCCTGGCCCCGGTGGGGGCCGAGACCACGCTACGGGCGGTGGGTCAGGACGGTCGGGTGACCTGGACCATCGCCGGCTCGACGTCGTCGGGCGACACCGCCGTGCTCCGGCCCCTGGCCTCCGGGACGGTGACGGTGGAGGTCCGGGTCGACGGAGGACCGCCGGTGCGGCGGACCATCACGGCGGTCGAGATGGCGGGCTGAGCCCGACCACGGTCAGAAATCTGCCTCCGGTGGGAACTCGGCGGGGGAGCGGCGGCATCAAGGTGTCGACGGCGAAACGATGTCGGAGAGGGACGGTCATGAGCATGAAGACGAGCAGGTGGCACTCCACCGTTGTGGCCCTGGGGATCGGGGCGGCCCTGGTCGCCTCCGCCTGCGGGACCACGATCGAGACCGCCGATGAGCCGGCAGTCGAAGTGACCACCTACAACGAGGGCGACCACGAGGAGACGGCCCCGGCCGATGGTGTCGACAACCCGGCCGACATCGGCACCCCCGAGCCCGTCGACGACGATCCGGCGGCCCCGGCCGACGGCGCCGAGACCCCGGCCGACGACGGGACCCTTGGCGTGTCCATCGACTGCCCGGACTCGTTCGTGCTCAACGAGAAGCTGGTGTGCGAGATCGTGTCGACCGGTGCGGTCTCGGGGGAGTGGCGACTCCCCGGCTTCCTCGATGGCCCCCTGTCCCTCGACACGGTGCCCGGGTCCAACGGGATCTTCGTCGAGCCCACCGATGCCTCGTATGTCGGGGCCTGGTTCACCCTGACCGCCACCGTGTACTCCGCCGACGGTGAGGCGGCGACCGACTCCCTGCGCTTCACCGTGGAGTCCAGCGTCGAGGCCGCGTCCCTGATCGACGAGCTGAATGCCATCACGAGCGCCGATCCGGTCAACTTCGCGTCGGGCAGCGCCGAGGTCCAGGCGGGCGACAGGCCGACCCTCGATCAGGTGGCGCAACTGCTCGCGTCGAGGCCGGGGACCCGGATCGAGATCGGCGGCCATACCGATGATGTGGGTTCCGACGAGGCCAACCAGGCGCTGAGCCTGGCCCGGGCCGACTCGGTGGTTGCCTACCTGGTCGGTCAAGGGGTCGACGCCGGCCGGCTCGACGCGGCCGGGTACGGTCGGACCCAACCGGTCGCCCCCAACACCACCGACGAGGGGCGGGCCGCCAACCGGCGCATCGAGTTCCGCGAGATCGGCGATGGTCCGTTCATCAGCGTCGACTGTCCCACCGAGTTCGTGATCGGGATCGAAACCCTGTGCGACATCGTGACCGCCAACGCCGTCGAGGGCTCGTGGCGCATCGACGGCTTCACCAACGGTGACGTGGTCCTGCAGACGGTGCCGGGGACGAACGAGATCTTCGTCTCCCCCTCCAACCCCGACTTCGCCGGCTCGACCTTCATCGTCGAAGTCGAGGCGACGGACGCTTCGGGCCGGCTGGCCCGGGCCGAGCACCGCTTCACCCTGGTGCTGGAGTGATCGGCGGGGCGTTCCCGGCCCCGTATCGACTTGGTTGCCGTCGCAGCTGACGCGTTGTCCTGCCCGGCGTCCCTGACTAGGGTGCTATTTCGATAGTGATTCTCATTATGGAGGTCGGGGAGAGATGTCGAGAACAATGTGGGCCAGGCTCCTGGCCGCCCTCGCGGCCCTGGTACTCGTGGCGGCGGCGTGCGGCTCCGAGGACGATTCGGCCGCCGGATCCGCTGACGGTCCGACCATCGTCGTGACGACCAACATCCTTGGCGATGTCGTCGGCGAACTGGTCGGCGACCAGGCCCAGGTCATCACGATCATGCCGGTGGGGGCCGACCCCCACGACTTCCAGGCCTCCGCGGCCGAGGTGGACCAGCTCCTCCAGGCCGACGCCCTGATCATCAACGGCGCCGCCTTCGAGGAGGGGCTGCTCGACGTCATCGACTCCGCCATGGACGAGGGTGTCCCGACCCACGAGGCCATCGAGACCGTCTCCACCATCGAGTTCGGCGAGGGCGGCCACGACGAGCATGGCCACGACGAACACGGTGACGAGCACGACGAGGACAAGGAGCACTCGGACGAGGGGCACTCCGACGAGGAGCACTCGGACGAGGAGCACTCGGACGAGGAGCACTCCGACGAGGAGCACTCGGACGAGGAGCACTCCGACGAGGAGCATTCCGACGAGGACAAGGAGCACTCCGAGGACGAGCACGACGAGCACGGCCACGACGAGCACGGCCATGATCACGACGGTGCCGATCCTCACTTCTTCACCGACCCGGTGCGCATGGCCGACGCCGTCCAGGGCATCGCCGACTTCCTGGAGGCCGAGGTCGAGGGTCTCGACACCGGCGCCCTCGATACGGCCACCGACGACTATCTGAAGGCCCTGGCCGAGCTGGATGCCGAGGTCGACGGTCTCATCGACGACATCCCCGCTGAGCAGCGGATCCTCGTGACCAACCACGAGGTCTTCGGCTACTTCGCCGATCGCTACGGCTTCGAGGTCGTGGGGGCCGTCATCCCCACCGGCAGCACCGCCGACGGCGCCAGTGCCGGTGAGTTGGCGGAGCTGGCCGAGCTGATCGAGGCCGAGGGAGTACCCGCCATCTTCGCCGACACGTCGGCTTCCACCGAGCTGGCCGAGACCCTGGCGGCCGAGGTCGGCGAGGTCGACGTGGTCGAGTTGTACACCGAGTCTCTGGGTCAAGCGGGATCGGATGGTGCCACCTACCTGGACATGGTGCGCACCAACGCCTCCCGCATCAGCGCTGCGCTGGCCTGACCCCCTCAGGCAGCCGGCATCCCGTTCGGGCAGGCCGAGGTGGTGGGAAGGAACGGTCCCCCTCCACCCGGCCTGCCCGGGCCTGTTTTGCCGCCGGTGGCGATGATGGCGAGCGCCAGCTCGGCCCGGGGCTAGCGACCCTACGCTGACCCGATGCGGGCACGGGCTAGAGTCAGCCCGGTGTCCAGCTCAACGGAGTTGACCGAGGACCGGCGGTCCGAGGCCCGGCCGGGTCGTCTGGTACGCGTGGCCGACCTTCAGCCCTGGATCCTGGTCGGCCTGGTCCTCGTGGCCGTCGTCCTCAGGAGTCGGGTCGGCTGGTTCGCCGCCGACGAACTTCGGCTGTGGTCGACCCTGTTCGTCTCGGTCTGCATCCAGGCCCTGCCGTTCCTGGTGCTCGGGGTCGTGGTGAGCGGACTGATCGCCACCTTCGTCTCGCCCGACCTGGTTCAGCGGTACCTGCCTCGCCGCCCGGCACTGGCCGTACCCACCGCCGGGCTGGCCGGAATGGCCCTCCCCGGGTGCGAGTGCGGGTCGGTGCCCATCGCCGGGCGCCTGGTCTCGTCGGGGACGCCGCCGGCCGCCGCCCTCACCTTCCTCCTCGCCGCCCCGGCCATCAACCCGGTCGTCCTCGTCTCGACCGCCGTGGCGTTTCCCGGCAACGGCCGTCTGGTCCTGGCCCGGTTCCTGGCCTCGTTTCTGACCGCGGTCGTCGTCGGCTGGTGGTGGGCTCGCCGGCGGGAGGGCTCCCTGCTCGACGTCGCCCGCAACGACCACGCTCACGGGGCCACCCGATGGGAGTCCTTCGTGGACGTGGCGTCCAGGGACTTCGTCCACGCCGGCGGGTACCTGGTGGTCGGCGCCCTGGCCGCCGCCACCCTCCAACTGGTGGTGCCCCGCAACGTGCTCAACACGGTGGCCGAGAACGAACTGTTGTCCATCCTTCTCTTCGCCGTGCTGGCCGTCATCCTGTCGATCTGCTCCGAGGCCGATGCCTTCGTGGCCGCCGGCCTGCCCCAGTTCTCACTGACCTCGCGTCTGGTGTTCCTGATCGTGGGCCCCGTCATCGACCTCAAACTGGTGGCCATGCACGCCGGCATCTTCGGTCGGCGGTTCGCCTTGATCTTCGCACCGGTGACGTTGGCGGTGGCCGTGCTCAGCGCCGTGCTCGTCGGGCAGGTGTTGTTGTGAGCCGGGTCGGGCGGGCCGGGGTCCTGCTGTTCGTCGGGGTGCTGGTGGCCCGCCTGGTGTGGGATGGCGGCTTCGGCTGGTTCGTCCAGCAGCGCATGCGTATCCCCCTGGGGATCGCCGCCGCCATCTTGCTGGTGTTCGGTACCTATGAGCTGTTCCGGTCGACCCGGGCCGACGGCCGTCGAGACGGCCACGGCGACGAGCCCGACCACGACGAGCCCGACCACGGCCAGG
Source organism: Acidimicrobiales bacterium (assembly GCA_965263455.1). Taxonomy (GTDB): domain Bacteria; phylum Actinomycetota; class Acidimicrobiia; order Acidimicrobiales; family SZUA-35; genus CADEDH01. Next base: position 532,671 of record CBDHHN010000004.1, on the reverse strand, counting down.
ACGACGGGCACCAGCACGACCATCACCACGCTTCGGCCGGACCGCGGGTGGGGTGGCTGCTGGCCCTGCCCCTGTTGGTCCTGATCTCGGTCGCCCCCACCGCCTTGGGCGCGGTCGCGGCGGGCCGGGTCGACGCCTACGTGCCGACCGAGTCGACCAGCCGGTTCAGCCCCCTGCCCGAGGGGACGGCACCGTTGGAGATGCGGGTGATCGAGTTCCTCGACCGGGCGGTGTGGGACCCGGAACAGAGCCTGGAGGGTCGCACCATCCGGCTGGAGGGCCTCGTGGTCAACGATCCGGAGGTGGTCGACGGCTTCCGCCTCACCCGGTTCATGGTGAGCTGCTGCGCCGCCGACGGCATCCCCCTGCAGGTGACCGTGCACGCCCCCGGGCCCCCGCTGGAGGACGACACCTGGGTGGTGGCCGACGTGGTGTGGCGGACCCCCGACGTGCCCTACCGCGACACCGAGGGTCCCTGGACCATCGAGGCCGACGCCGTGGTCGTGACCCCGGTCCAGGGGGGCATCCCCCGCGACCCCTACGAATCCCCCTACTGAGCCCGCCGGGCCCGGCCGCCGGACCGATCGGCTTGGGCCACGGCGGTATCGGCGCCTAGCGTGGGGTGACCGTCGGTTCGGGGTCGACGGTCGAGAGAGGGGGACCGATGGGAACCGGCCTGACCGATGCCGTGGCCACCACCCTGCCGGTGGTGGCGGCCAACGCCGAGCAGGCCGAACGCGAACGGTGCGTGCCTCCCGAGAACGTCGATTTGCTGTACGAAGCCGGCTTCCTCCGGGCCTTCCAACCGGCCCGATTCGGGGGCGGCGAGGTGGGGGCCGACGAGTATGCGTCGGCCGTGGCCGACATCGCCGGCGCCTGCCCGTCGACGGCCACCTACTGACCTCCGACCCCGCGATCCACCACCGTCCAGGAGCACGCCATGACCACCCCCGGCACCAGCCCGTCCCGGCCGTCACAGCCGGCCATCTCCCACCTCGTGCTCAACGTGCGCGACATCGAGGCCTCCCATCGCTTCTACACCGAACTGCTGGGCTTCGAACACTGCGGCACCTTGAGCCCCCGGGCCGGGAGCGACGTCGACATGCGCTTCTACCGCGGCAGCGACGACCACCACCACGACCTGGCCCTGATCCAGGTACCCGAGCCGGGCGCCTCCGAAGAGGTTGCCCCGTGGTCGATGTTCGGATCCCGGGCCGGGATCGGCCACATAGCCCTCGCCTACGGGACCCGGGAGGAGTGGCTGTCCCAGATCGAACATCTCCAGGCCAACGACGTGACGTTCGAGGTCCGGGGCAATCACGGGATGACCCACAGCGTGTACGTGGCCGATCCCGACGGTAATGGCATCGAGGTGCTGTACGACCTCCCCTCGGAGGTGTGGGAGGGCGACGTCGACGCCGCCCTCAACCACTTCGAGCCGCTGCCCCGCAGCGGCCCAGAAGCACTGGTCGACGACACCGACTACAAGGTCTTCGGCTGACCGCCCCCGCCGCTGCCGAATTCTCCGCATCGAAGCCGGCGCCGAGCCCCTAGGGTCGACGGGACCGTCGGCCGGGGGGCGGCGGTCCCGAACGAGGAGGGCACTGGTGGCACGACTGAAGCGACCCACGAGGAAGACGGTCCAGGATGCGCTGACCGCCCTGGACACCAGGAAGGGCGACTGGTTGCGACTACCCGGCGTCACCGCGGTGGACGTCGGGTTCAAGATCGACGGGGGTGAGCTGACCGACACCGTGGCCCTCCGGGTCCACGTCGAACGCAAGCGCCCCATCGCCGAGCTACCTGAATCCGAACGCCTCAACGACGCCGGGGCCGCCGACACCACGGTCGGAGGGTTCCCGGTCGACGTGGTCGAGGCCACCTACGCTCCGGCCGCGGCGCAGGGCCCGGTTCTGCTGGAGGACGCCGACGCCGTCGAGAACGTCAACCGCAAGGCCCGGACCTCGCCCCTGGTGGGGGGCATCAGCTGCGGCAACGGGCGGATCACGGCCGGGACCCTGGGAGCCGTGGTGTTCGACACCGAGACCTGCAGGCCCATGATCCTGTCGAACTGGCACGTGTTGGCCGGTGCGTCGGCGGCGACGGTGGGGGAGGCCATCGTCCAGCCCGGTCCCATCGACGGCGGCACCGGTGCCGACGCCGTGGCCGACCTGACCCGAATGGCCCTCGACCACCGGATGGACGCCGCCGTGGCCACCCTGCGGCCCGGTGTGGCCCACGCCCGGGACGTGCTCGGCCTCGGCGCCATCACCGGCACCGACGAGGCCGAGTTGGGCATGGAGGTGGTGAAGTCGGGCCGGACCACGGCCGTGACCGAGGGTGTGGTCGACGGGGTGGGCCTCGTCACTGCGATCAACTACGGCGATCCCGGCGTCGTGCAGTTCCGGGATCAGATCCGCATCGTGCCTCGGCCCCCCTGGCCGGCCAACGATGTGGAGATCAGTCTCGGCGGCGACAGTGGCAGCATCTGGCTCAACGCCAACACCAACAAGGCCGTGGGCCTCCACTTCGCCGGCGAACGGAACCCGTCACCGGCCGTCAACGAGCACGCCACCTGCAACCCCATCGGTCCCGTCCTGGCCGAGATGGGCTGCTCGTTCCTGCCCGTGTTGTGTGGGCCACCCCAGCCGCCGGTCCCGCCCCCGGCCCCGCCGGAACCCGACCCGTGGGAGGCGTTCCTGCGGCTGTTGTGCGCCCGCTTCCCCTTCCTGTGTGGCGGTTTCCAGAGCGCCCAGGGCCTCGGGGGTGTCAATGCCCACGGTGGTGCGGCGCCCACCCCGGACCAGGTCGAGTTGCTCCTCAGGCTGCTCGCCGCAGGTGACGGTGCGGTCGGATCCCGGCCGGCCGGGTGCCGATGCGACTGCCGGGGCGGAGCGGCGACGGCCACCGGGGCCGACGACCTGGGTGCCGTGCTGCGCCGTCTCCTGGGCTGAGCGGTGGCCGTGGATCCCGATGCGGTGGCGGATGCCCGCCGGGTCCTGGCCCCGGTGGCGGCGGAGTGGGCCTCCCGCCGCGGCGTGGTTGCGGTCGAGGTCGCCCGGCGGTGGGTCGATGGCGCACCCGGCGACGAGGTCTGCATCCGGGTCACGGTCGAGGAGATCCTGCCACCGGAGGAGGTACCGGAGGGCGAGTTGTTCCCCGACCACCTGGGCCCGGTACCGGTCCAGGTGCGCCAGGGCGGGTCGTCGGTCCCCGAACGCTGACCTGCCGCTATCCTCGCCGGGCGAGGGGCGGCCGACAAGTTCGTCGGGTCCGGGAAGAACCCCAACCGGCGGGGCATCTGACGGGTACGCAACTCGAACGGAGAATCACCATGCGTCACCTGTCCAACCGTCTGTTCCCCGCCGCCGTGGCCCTTGTCCTGGTGGCGGCCGCCTGCGGCGCCGACCCGGTCCAGACCACGGCCGACGCCGTCCTCGAAGGGGGAACCCCGGTCGCCGACGCCGACGACTCCACGGCCACTCCGGATCCCACCACGCACGACGGTGGTGACGGGGATCCCGACACCGACACCGACAGCGACAACGACAGCGCGACCGGCACCTCTACCGACGATGCCTCGGTCGATGCCTCGGTTGATGCCTCGGTCGACGGCGACGGAGGGCTGCCCCGGCGGGTGGAGCCCCCGACCTGCGAATCCGGGCCCGGCACCAGCTACGCCCCGGAGGTCAGCACCGACTTCGAGACCATCACCACCAACCAGATCGTCGAGGGTGAGATCGAGGCGTTCTCCATCGACGTGTGGAAGATCGACCTGTGCGCGGGACAGGTGGTGTTCTTCGACGGGCTCGAGCCCTGCGCCGGCGAGTCGGGTGACTGGCTCGAATGGCAGCTGGTGCTTCCCGATGGTGACGAGGCCATTCAACTGGGCACGCTGATCAACTCGGCCGGCTCGTGCGGAGGGGACAAGGGGCCCATCGAGATTCCGGAGAGCGGCCAGTACGCCCTCCACGTCGGCTACGACAACGTGGCCCAGCAGGAGGCGCCCCAGTACCGGTTCGAGGTGCTCAACGTCCCCCCGGCCGACGAGTTCACCGTGGCCTTCGGTGACACCATCGACGCCGACTTCGCCCCCGGAGCGGGCCGCATCGAGTATCCGGGCTCCCGGGACCGCTACAGCATCGATCTGACCGAGGGCGATCGGATCTTCCTCGACATCGCCGACGACTGCGACGGGGCCTCCGGCGACTGGCTCGAGGCGTCCCTGATCCTGCCCGACGGTGACGAGGCCATTGGACTGGGCACGCTCATCAACTCGGCCGGCTCCTGCGGGGACGGCGGGCCCACGATCGTGCCGGAGACCGGTCGGTACGTGCTCGACATCGGCTACGGCCCCGACAGCGACAGCACGGCCCGCCACTACTCGGTCGAGGTGATCGACGCCGGGTGAGTCCCGGCCCACCGTCGACCTCCCACCGCCGGGCCGACCGCGGCGAGCCGGCGGCGGCTCAGGCCTGGAGCAGCACCGCCATCAACAGGGCCCGGCCCCGGGCGATGCGGGAGGCGACGGTGCCGGCGGCCACCCCGGTCCGGGCCGCGATCTCGTCGTAGCTGAGCCCGTCGACGTCGCGCAGGGTCACGGCCGTGCGGAACGGCTCCTCCAACTCGGCGATGGCCCGCTCGAGGTCGGCCCGGGAGGCGACCTGGGAGCTCATACTCCGGGCGAAGCCGGTGGCCGGGGCGTCCTCGGGGTGTGCACCGGCCGGCGGCGCCTGAAGCCGGGAGGCGTTGTGCCGCAACAGCATGAGGGCCTCGTTGCGGGCCACCGAGTAGAGCCAGGTCCGGAACGAGGAGTCGCCACGGAACGTCGCCAGTCCGAGGTGGACCTTGACCAGCGTCATCTGTTCGGCGTCGTCGATGTCGGCGTCGGCCGTCACCACCCGGGCCACGGCCGGACGGGCCAGGCCGTGGCGTTGGACGACCTCGACCAGCAGCTCGGCCCGTCCCGCCCGGGCCAGCGCGTCGAGCACGAGGTTGAGCGCCTCGGTGTCGCCGCCGGCGACCGCGGCCGCAACCCGGGACCGGACCGCATCGTCGGTCGGGTCCGGCACCCGGTTCACGGACCAACGGTGACGGGGCGGACCGTCACCACCTCAGCCCCCGAGTCCTGGTCCCCGGCACCGGGGAACCGGGCCTCGAGGACGACGACCCCGGTCGACGTCGGACGCAGGGTCAGCGTCGGCGATTCGACCGACTGGCTCCCATCGGACCAGGTGATGGCGGCGTCGGCCGGTGCCGACGGCACGGAATAGGTGGCGGCGTCGCCCGGTGCGACCAGGGCGGGACCCACGATGGGATGCCGAGGGGCCTCGACCACGGTGACGGTCCAGGATCGGGAGCGTTCGCCGTCGTCGGCCTCGATCGTCAGCGTTCCCGATGCGGTCGGGGTGACCGTGGCGGTGGCCGCCCGCCGGGCCTGGCCCGCGACCGTCCAGGTGACCTCGCCCTCGGGCGCCACGAACACCGTCTCGTCTCCCACCGCGATCTGCTCGGGCCCGATCACGGCCACCGTGCCGCCCGTGAGGTCGAGGACGGTGGCGACGCCGCCGCCGATGAGGCCGACGGCCACAAGGCCTCCCACCCCCAGAACCAGCCTCCGCCGCCCGGGTGACGGCGCCCCCTCCCGGGGTGGCGGGGCGTCGGGCACCGGGACCGGTGTTGACGGTACGGGCCCGCGGGTGGGGAGCGGTGGGCCGGGCGCCGTCGGCCTGACCGGGGGAGTGATGGGGTCGGCCGGAGGGTCGGCCTCGGGCCTGGCCACCGCGGTCGGGGCCTGGCCCCGGTCGGTGGCGAGGGCGGCCAGGAGGGCCCGGCTCCACTCGGCGGCCGAGGGGTGCCGGTCCTCGGGGGCGAAGGCCAGGCCCCGACGCAGTTCGGCCTCGAAGGCCGGACCCCGGGCCCCGACGTTGGTCGGCAGGTCGACCGGGACCGGGCCCTGACCGGTCCACACCGGGAGGCGACCGGTCGCCGCCCACAACACGATCATGGTGGCGGCGAACACGTCGGCCCGGTGATCGGGGGCCTGGACCGAGAGGAGCTGTTCGGGTGCGCTCCAACCATAGGAGTGCACCATGATGCTGGCGGCCGAGTGGGCCTCGGGTCCGCTGGTGCGAGCCACCCCGAAATCGGCCAGCACCAGTTGCTCCCGGTCGCTCAGCAGCCGACCGGGAGGGGGTTCGGCTCCGTCGCGGCGGCGGATCAGTACGTTGGCCGGCTTGATGTCGCGGTGGACCAGACCCACCCGGTGCAGGGCGTCCAGACAGCGGCCCAGCCCGGCGATCACGGTGGCCAGTTCGGCCGCCGGGGCGCCGTCGGCTTCCAGCCGCTGGTGCAGCCGGTCCTCCAGGCTGCCGCCCTGGGCGTACTCCATGACGATGTAGGGCCGACCGTCGGGCAGTTCGTCCAGGGCGTGGACCCCGACCACGAGATCGATACCGGCCCGGTCCAGGAACCGGGCCTCCTGGATGAAGCGCATGCGCAGCTCGGGGTCGGCGGCCTGGCCCGCGTGCAGCACCTTGACCGCCACCTGACGATCGATCCGGGGGTCGTGGGCCAGCCACACCGACCCGAAGCCGCCGCTACCGAGGGCCGACACCACCTGGAGGCCGGCGATCCGGCCGTTCTCGAAACTCTCGGCCTCAGCCATCCACCTCTCCTAGCACACGGGCCGGCGATGGCCGAGGTTGGGTCCGGTTCGAGGACGGGACGGAGGTCAGTCCGTCAACCGTTCCCGGAGCTGGAAGCGACGGATCTTGCCGGTGGCCGTCTTGGGCAGGGTGTCGACCACGTGGATCTGACGCGGCCGCTTGAAGGCCGCCATACGGTCCCGGCAGTGACGCTCGAGCTCGGCCCGGTCGATGTGGTGACCGGTCGCCGGGACCACGAAGGCCACCGTGGTCTCCAGGCCGTCGTCGTTGCGGGCGCCGACCACGGCCGCCTCCATCACCGTTGGGTGTTCGATCAGGGTGCTCTCCACCTCCGCCGGTGAGACCCAGATGCCCCCGGCCTTGATCATGTCGTTGTTGCGGCCCAGGAAGCGGTGGGTGCCCTCACCGGTGAGGGTGTAGACGTCGCCGGTGCGCAACCAGCCGTCGGCGAAGGCGGCGGCGGTCTCGTCGGGACGCTGCCAGTAGCCGTCGGCGATCGACGGTCCCCGAACGTGGAGAAAGCCCGGGGTTTCGGGCGTGGTGACCAGGTCCCCGGCCTCGTCCCGGAGCTCGATCTCGTAGCCGGGCACCGGATGGCCGCTGGAGCCCGGGTCCTGGTGGTCCAGGGTGTTGGAGATGAAGATGTGGAGGGCCTCGGTGGTGCCGATGCCGTCGAGCACGGGATGCCCGAATCGATCGGCGAACCGGCGTTGCAGGTCGGCCGGGAGCGACTCACCGGCCGTGACCGTGGCTCTGACCGAGGCCAGGTCGGCCGGATCGGGATCGGTGTCGAGCAGGGCCGCGGTGAAGCCCGGGCTGGCGAAGAAGAGGGTCGGCTGTTCGGCGGCGATGAGGGCCAGCATCCCGGCCGGCGTCGGCGGCCGGTCGTCCAGGATGGCGGTGGCGCCAACGGCGAAGGGGAAGGTGAGGGAGTTGCCCAGCCCGTAGGCGAAGAACAGCTTGGCCACCGACAGGAAGCGGTCGTCGGGGGTGGTCCGGAGGACCTGGGCGGCGTAGGTCTCGGACGTGGCCCGGGCGCTGCCGTGGCGGTGCATCACCCCCTTGGGGACCCCGGTGGTGCCCGAGCTGTAGAGCCAGAAGGCTGCGCTGTCGGCCGTGGTCGACGCCACCGGGGCCTCCGCCGAGTCGTCGAAGCGGGCCCAGGCGTGGACGGCCGGTCCGGGGGCGACCGGCGTCCCCCCGGCGCCGGCGGGGACGCCCGCCTCCTCCCCGTCGTTGTCGTGGTCGTCGAGGATCACGGCGTGGGTCACCGTCGGCGCACCCTGGGCCACGGCCGCCAGCCGACCGGCATGGCTGGCCGACAGCACGATCGCGGCGGCCCCGGCGTCGGCCACGACGGGGGCCAGTTCGGGCCCGGTCAGCATGGTCGACAACGGCACCGGCACCAGCCCGCTGCGCTGCGCCCCGAGGAACCAGGCGGCGAAGCCGGGCTCGTCGTCGACCACCAGGGCCACCCGATCGCCGGGCCCGAGGCCGAGATCGGCCAACGCATTCTGGGCCCGCCACGCCTGGGACAGGACTTGGGCGTAGGTGAGTGACGAACCCCGGTGGCGGATGGCCGTCCGCTCTCCCCGGCCCTCGTCGAGGTGACGATCGAGGAGCCAGGCGGCCCCGTTGTAGTTGGTCATGTGCGCTCCTCCGCCGTCACACCCGGACGTACTCGTAGTCCACCGGCTGTTGGTGGATGCCCTGGGCGGGCGGCGCCAGCCAACCGGCCATCCGGCCGGGCTGGTCCACGCCCACCATGAGCGATTCGACGTGGGCCCGATCCTCGTCGGTCGGGAGCCAGCCGTCGACCCCGGCGTCCCAGGTCTCGTCGTCGACCAGTCGACCGTCGGGGGTCACGTGGTGATCCCGGAACGTGCCCACGGCCCGATGGAAGCCGATGTGGGGCAGGACCAGTTCGGCCTCGACCTCGCTCAGCAGCCGGTTCCATCGTTCCAGCCCCTTGGCGCAGTCGTCCCGGTAGTCGTCGCGAAGGGTCTCGTTGAGGGCCGCCAGCTGGGTCGCCTCCCGGGAGCCGATGGCCCCGTCGGCCACGTGGGGAACCTGACGGGTTGCCTCTCGCAGGACGTGGTCGTCGTTTCGCCGCTCCTCCTGGAATCGGCCCTTGAGCCCGGCGGCGAAGTAGTTGGCGGCGTTGGTCGACGTCTCGGAGCCGAACAGGTCGAGCGAGACCGAGAAGTGGAAGTTCAGGTATCGCTGGAGCGTCGGGATGTCGATCCCACCGTGGGGTCGGACGTCGTCGGTGTCGTGGGTCTTCATCAACTCGATGGTCCGCTGGATGACGCGGGCCACCCCGCTGGCCCCCACGAACATGTGATGGGCCTCCTCCTTGAGCATGAAGTCGCAGGTCCGGGACAAGGGGTCGAACGCCGACTCCCGGAGCGAGGCGAGCTGATACTTGCCGTCGCGGTCGGTGAAGTACGTGAACAGGAAGAACGACAGCCAGTCGGGGGTGGGCTCGTTGAAGGCGCCGAGGATGCGGGGGTTGTCGGCGTCGCCCGAGTGGCGCTCCAGCATCTCGTCGGCCTCGTCCCGGCCCTGGCGGCCGAAGTGGCGGTGGAGGAGGTAGACCATGGCCCACAGGTGGCGGCCCTCCTCCACGTTGACCTGGAACAGGTTGCGCAGATCGTAGAGCGAGGGGGCGGTCAGGCACAGGTGGCGCTGCTGTTCGACCGAAGCCGGCTCGGTGTCGCCCTGGACGACGACCAGCCGTTGCAGCTCGGACCGGTACTCGCCCGGCACCTCCTGCCACGCCGGAAGGCCCTTGTGGTCGCCGAAGGCGATTCTCCGGTCGGCCTCGGGCTCGGCCAGGAAGATACCCCACCGGTAGTCGGGCATCGACACGTGGTCGAAGTGGGCCCAGCCGTCGCGGCCGACGTCGATGGCGGTGCGGAGGTAGACCGGGTTCTCCTTGAAGGCGACCGGGCCCAGGTCGCGCCACCATTGGATGAACTTCGGTTGCCACGACTCCAGGGCTCGCTGGAGCCGCCGGTCGCCGGCGAGATCGACGTTGTTGGGGATCTTGGCCGTGATGTCGACGGTGGTCATGGGGCGGTGCTCCTCGGATCGGACGGTCGGGGTGGGTGGCGTCGTCTGGTCGGCGGATCGCCTCAGACGCGCCGGAGGTCGAAGTCGGGTCGGGCCCCGGTCCCGAACCGCAGCAGGGCGCCGTCGGGCCCGACCGCGTTGGGGCGCTGGAAGATCCAGTTCTGCCAGGCCGACAGCCGGGCGAAGATCTTGGTCTCCATGGTCTCGGGGCCGACGAACCGGAAGTTGGCCTCCATGGCGGTCAGGGCGTCGGGCGAGAAACCGGCCCGCTCCTCCAACATCAGGCGGAGCTCGTCGGCCCAGTCGAGGTCGTCGGGGGTCACCGTGACCAGTCCGACCTCCAGGGCCTCGGCCGCCCGCAGGTCGGTTCCGGCCAGGGATTCGGCCCGGGCCAGCGCCTCGGGCCGTCCCCAGAATCGGGTGGCCAGCCGACTCAGCCCGTTGCCCATCGGGTACCAGCCCAGGTTGGCCTCGGTGAGGCGGACGACGGCGGGTTCCGGGGGTTCGGGCTCGTCCTCCCACGTGCCGTCGAGCATGAAGCTCCGGTCGGCGACGAGCACGAGCTCGGCCAGGGTCCCGGCGAAGCAACTCCCGGGCTCGACCACGGTGACGAGGGTTCGGGCCGACAGTTCGAGTCGCTTGAGGACCCGGGCCCACGCCAGGCGGACCTCCCGAACCAGCCAGTGGTCGCCGTGGGCCGCCACCAACTGCTCGGCCGCCGTCACCGGGTCCAGCTCCGGTTGCTCACCGTCGCCGATCGGGGCTCCGTCGTCGGGCGGGCGATGGCGGGTGGCCAGGACCCAGTTGCCGACCTCGGGCTCATTGAACCTGAGGTGGAGCAGGGCGTCGTCGAGCTCGCGGGCGGCGGCCACCAGCCAGGCCCCGGCCCCGGCCGCCACCAGCTCGTCGGGAGTCCGCGGTTGGCGGCCGACCGGGCCGAGGACGGTCAGCCGGGCCGTCCTGGTGCTGCTGTCGACCTCCACCGTCAGGTTGGGGTACACAAGGCGGCGGTGGCCGGTCCCGGGGTCGTCGTGCCCGGTCCGGGCCAGCGGGGTGAGGGCCAGACCGGCGCCGTCGGCCGGGCGGTCCGAGCCGACGGCCCGATCCCGGGCTCGGGCCGCCACCACCTGGTCGAAGTCGGTTCGGGTGGCGGTGGCGTCGACCAGCCCCCAGTCCAGGGCCTGGGCCGCCCGCACCCCTTCGGCCCGGGTGGCGAACACGTCGGCCAGGTCGCGACGGACCAGGCGCTTGTCGACCAGCCTGGTCAGGCCACCGGTGCCGGGCAGCACGGCCAGCAGCGGGATCTCGGGCAGGGACACCGCGGCCGAACGGTCGTCGACCAGGACGATGTCGTCGCAGGCCAGGGCCAACTCGTAGCCCCCACCGGCCGCGGTGCCGTTGACCGCGGCCACGAACGCCAGACGTGACTCCTGTGATGCCTCCTCCATGGCCAGACGGGTCTCGTTGGTGAACTTGCAGAAGTTCACCTTGTGGCCGTGGTCGGAGGCGGCCAGCATCTGGATGTTGGCCCCGGAGCAGAACACGTTGTCGAGGCCTCCGGTGACGACGACGGCCGAGATCTCCGGATGCTCGAACCGGAGTCGCTGCAGCGCGTCGTGGAGTTCGATGTCCACGCCCAGGTCGTAGGAGTTCAGCTTCAGCTCGTAGCCGGGGCGAAGGCCGCCCTCGGGGTCGATGGTCAGGCGTAGCGTCGCCACCGGCGGTGTCAGCTCCAATGTCCAGTGGCGGTAGCGGTCGGGGGCGGTGTCGAACCGGATCGGGTGCGGACCGGCTGGGCCCGGTGCGCGGCCGGGATCGGGGTCGGCACCGATGGACCGGTCGATCGACCGGTCGGCCGTGGTGTCAGTCATGGGTGGCCTCCAGGGCCTTGAAGTGTCCGAGGGCATCGGTCGACCAGGTGCGGCGGGCGTCGGCGAACAGGTCGCGGGCGGCGTGACCGGGCCAGTCGGAGGGGAGCAGTTCGGGCGGGAGCTCGGGATCGATGAAGGGGAACCGACGCCAGGCGTGGACCAGGCGGAGCAGGTCCTCGAAGGCCTGGGCCGGATCTCGTGGATGCCGATGGCCGAAGTCGGCCAGGAACCCCTCGTGGGCGCCGGCCAGGGCAGAGAGGTCCCACGAGCGGTTCAGGAGGTCGCGGTCGGGACTCAGGCGCCCGGTCTCGGCCCGGAACACGAGAGCCTGGTCGGTCAGGCCCAGGTCGTGAAGGACCTGATCGGTGGCATCCTCGGCCGTGAGGTGGGGGGAGACGGCGACGGTCGGGGTGGTGAAGCCGAAGCCGGCGAACTGCAGGCGGGCCCGGAGGCGTCGCCGCTTCTCGCGCTGGGTCTCGGGGATGGAGCACACCACCACCAGCCACCGGCCGTCCCACGGCTCCCGCCGGTGCCCGAACCCGTAGATTCGCTTGGCCCCGGAGGTCAGCAGTTGCTCGCCGTCGGGGGTGAGGTGCCAACGGGTCCGGCGACCATGGCGTCGGGACTCGATGACGCCGTCGTGGCCGAGGCGGGCCAGGGCCTGACGGGCGTTGCCGGCCCCGAAGCCGAGGCGGCCCAGGACGTCGACCACGGTGCCGGACCACACCTCGCCGCCGGTCGGCACCACGAACTCGCCCAGCACGGTGAGCAGCATCGACTTGGCGCTCCCGGCGGGGCGACCATCGTCGACCGGTTCCCGTTCCATGACCTGAATTCTCTACACGACCGGGACGTATCGTCAAGATCCCGTGATCTATCAGCCGGGCCCGAACGGGCCGGACCGAGTCCAGGTCATGCCGTAGCCGTAGCCGTCGGGTCGAACCACCCCTTGCCCGTGGTCTGGCCATCGAAGTGTCGGTAGGCCTCGGCCGCCTGGTCGAGGGTCCACCGATCGGTGAAGAGGCCGTCGACGTCCAGCTCGCGCTCGACCACGAACCGGGCGCAGTCGGCCAGCCCGTTCTTGGAGAACGTCACGTGGCCCACCAGGTTGACCTGGCGGGCGATGAGGTCGGTCCACACGTCGCTCACCTGCAGCTCCCCGCCGAGGCCGACGAGGGCGACCGAGCCCCAGGTCCGGACCGAGCGCACGGCGTCGGTCCGACCGGCGGTGGCGCCTGAGGTCTCGACCGCGACGTGGGCCCCCTCACCCTCGGTCAGCTCGCGCACCGCGGCGGGGACGTCGTCGACGGTCGGGTCGAGCACGAGGTGGGCGCCCCGGGCCTCGGCCTGGCGTCGCCGGTCGGCCGAGGGGTCGACGGCCACCACGCGGGCCCCCATGGCCTGGGCCAGCATCGTGGCCGACAATCCGACCGGCCCTTGGCCGAACACGATCACGGTCTGGTCGCCCCGAAGGCCCACCCGGTCGAGGGCGCCGTAGGCGGTCCCGGTGCCACAGGCCACGGCCGCCCCGGCGGCGAAGGACAGCTCGTCGGGCAGGGCCACCAGCGTGTGGGCCGGGGCCAGCAGGTAGGGGGCGTGGCCCCCGTGCCCGCCACCGGACCCCATGAAGGTCGCCCCTCGTAGGCACAGCTGGCTCCACCCCGACCGGCAGTGCCGACACACCTCGCAGCCGTAGTAGTGATGGACCATGACCCGATCGCCGACCGCGGTCTCGGTCACGGCCGAGCCAACGGCGGCCACCACCCCGCACGGCTCATGGCCGGCGATCATCAGGGGTTCGGACGGCCGCCGGCTGCGGTAGACGTGGAGGTCGGACCCGCACATGCCCGACGCCCGGATCTCCACCACCACGTCCCGTGGCCCCGGGGTGGGATCGGGGAAGTCCCGTAGCTCCACCTTGCGATCACCGGTGAACACGATGCCCTTCATGCCGACTCCCCGACTCCAGATCCATGCCAATCGGCCCGTAGCGTCGACGACGAGGGCCCACTTCGTCAATCCCGAATATCCCGCTCGGGACTCGGCCCGGCCCGGGCGTTGGCCCGGGCGGCCGGGCGGCATCTGACCGGGGTCCGCGCTCCTTGCTAGAACAGGGCCATGGGCGCCGACGACAGCACCATCCGCGACCAACCCGACCAGCAACCGGTCCACGACGAGGCCCGGGCCTGGTACCGGGATCATTGGGACCCGCAGCGACGGCTGGGGGAGTGGTGGGATCTGCTTGCCGACAGCGGTTGGGCCTTCCCGGCATGGCCCCGGGGGCTGGGCGGGCGGGGCCTGGGGACGGCGGCGGCACGGGCCGCCGATCGGGCCCGGGTCGAGGTCGGGGCCTTCGGGCCACCCTCGGGCATCGCCACCTTCCTGGCCGCCCCCACCATCTTCGCCTACGGCACCCCCGAGCAGATCGAACGGTTCGTGCCCTCCATCGTCCGGGGACGGGACGTGTGGTGCCAGCTGTTCTCCGAGCCCGGTTCGGGCTCCGATCTGGCCGGCCTCTCGACCCGGGCCGAGCGGGACGGCGACGAGTGGGTCGTCACCGGCCAGAAGGTGTGGAACTCCGGAGCCCAGCACGCCGACTACGCCATCCTGATGGCCCGGACCGACCCGGACCAGCCCAAACACCGGGGTATCAGCTACTTCCTGATCGACATGCGTCAGGACGGGGTCGAGGTGCGGGGCCTGCGGGAGATGACGGGCGACGTCGCCTTCAACGAGGTGTTCCTGACCGAGGCCCGGGTGCCCGACAGCCAGCGGCTCGGTTCCGAGGGCGAGGGGTGGCGGGTGGCCATGACCACCCTCTCGTTCGAGCGCGACCCCGGCAACGACGGGCTCGGGGCCAACGCCGCCTTCGACCGGCCGGACCTCGACGCCGCCGTCGGTGAGCACGCGGCGAAGCTGGCGGGCCGGGTCGAGGCCTTCGGCATGGCCCTCAGCGGTGGGGCCGACGGGCTCCTGGCCGAGACGGCCCGAACCGGTGGCGCCGACCAGGATCCCGTGGTGCGACAGGAACTGATGCGCATCCTGGCCGCCCGCCGGACGGCGTCGTGGTCGATCCGGCGGGCCTCGGACGCGGTCAAAGCCGGCGGTCAGCCGGGCCCGGAGGTCTCCACCCTGAAGTTGTCGGGGACCGACGTCGCCCGCCGGACCCGGGACCAGGGCCTGGCCGCCATGGGCCCGGCCGGGATGCTCAACGGCGACGATGCCCCCACCGGCGGCCGGTTCCAGGCCTACGCCCTGTTCACCCCCGCCCTCTCCATCGCCGGCGGATCGGACGAGATCCAGCGCAACATCGCCGGGGAGCGGGTGCTCGGTCTACCGCGGGAGCCGGGCGAGGCCGAACAACGGGACCGTCCGTGGTCGGAGCTACCGCGCAACTGAGTCCCCAGGGTGAGGGGCGGCCGCCGCTAGCGTCGTGACGGCGTCGGCCGGTTCCCCGTCGCCGCCCTGTTCCCCGTTCCCGGTTCCCCGAGGTGCCACGTGCCCGAGTCCCCGCCCCGACACGCCCCGGCGGACGAAGCCGTCAGATCCCGGCTGGCCGTGGCCCTCGACGTGGCCGACCTGGACCGGGCGATCGACTTGGCCGCCGCCGTGGCCCCGTGGTTCGGCGTGGCCAAGGTCGGCCTCCAGCTGTTCTCGGTCGCCGGTCCGGCCGCCGTGGCCGCAATCGGCGACCAGGGCCTGGACGTGTTCCTCGACCTCAAGCTGCACGACATCCCCAACACGGTGGGGGCGGCGGCCACCGAGATCGGGGCGCTCGGTGTTCGGTACCTGACGGTGCACGCGTCCGGGGGCGAAGCGATGCTGGCGGCCGCCGTCGACGGCCTGGCCACGGGGGCGGCGCGGCTCGGGCTGGCCCCACCCGTGGCCCTGGCCGTGACCGTGCTCACCTCCGACAGCGAGGCTCCGCCCGAGGTGCTGACCCGGCGCCTCGACGCCGCCGTGGCCGCCGGGTGCACGGGTGTGGTCTGTGCCGCCCCTGACCTCGAGGTGATCAAGTCGCGGGCGCCCGACATCGTGGCCGTCACCCCAGGGATCCGGTTGGCCGGGGGCTCGGTCCACGATCAGGTCCGGATCGCCACCCCGGCTTCGGCCGTGGCCGCCGGAGCCGACCTGCTGGTCGTCGGCCGGGCCGTGACCGGGGCCGAGGACCCGGTCGCCGCCTCGTCGACGGTCGCCTCCGAGGTGGCCGCCGCCCTCGGCCGCTGACGGCCTCAGCTCGGGGCGGCGGTGGCGGACAGGAAGGACGAGTGGGCCCAGCCGCAGCCGTTGAGCGGCGGGGCCGAGGAGGAGAGGCCGGGGAGGACGACCAGGATCCAGCTCCCGCTGCGCTGGGCATCGTAGACGCCGACCCCGGTGGCGTCGTGGACGAAGCCGGCCACGACCGAGAACCCGGTCCCCGGGCCCAGGCGGACGTTGAGCACATCGTCCTCGGCCACCCGGGTCACGCTCCACGAACCGGTCGCACCCCCGGATGGGCAGGGCACGCCGTTGGCCGGTGCCGCCGTCGTGGTCGTGGTGGGAGCGACGGTCGTGGTCGGCGCCGCCGTGGTGGTCGTGGTGGATGCCGTCGTGGTGGTCGGGGCCGTGGTGGGGGCGGCGGTCGGCGCCGGCACTGCCGGCACACCGGCCGTCGGCACCGTGCTCGACGGCGGGGCGTCGCCGACCGCGGTGCTGGCGGACGTCGAGCTGGAGCTGGGCCGATCGGGTGACCCGGCCGCCGTCGTGCCGGCTGATCGAGCGGTGGTGGTCGGGTCGGTGGCCGTGGTCTGGTCCCGGTCGGCTCCGGGACCGGTGGTCACCACCGTGGTCACCACCGCCGGCTCGCCGGCCGTTATCCCACCCTGGGTGGCCCCGGTCGGGGCCAGACCCCCCTGGCCCGATTGCCCCTCGGCCCCCTCGACGGCGTTGCCATCGCCGGCCGCCCGTTCCTGGGACCGCTGGCCCACGGCCTCCAGCTGGCAGGCCACCCCGGCGCACTCCTCGTCGGAGGTCCGGTCGGCGCCGATGGCGATCACGGCGACCCCGATGGCGAGGGCGGCGGCGACCAGGGCGATCCCGGCCGAGGCCCGGAAGCGGGGCGGTGGCCAGCGGCGCGCCCCGGCGGTGGTGGGCGGGCCGTCGGGCCGCATCGGTGGCCGATCGAGGCCGAGTTGGGCCCGGACACCTCCCAGGAAGTCGCGCCACTGGCCGGGAGGGACCCCGTCGGCCAGGGGTTGCTCGGTCGAATCGACCAGGATCTTCTCGATCGGGGCCGTGATGTCGTGATCGAGGGCGCTGCGGGCGGCGCTGACGACCCGCGCCTCGCTGACGGCGGCTGCCTGGTCGGGATCGGCGTCGCTCACCGAGGTGAGCTGCTTGCCGGCTATCGAGAACTGTACGGCGGCGGCCTCAAGCTCTCGCTCGAGTTGCTGCAGTTCCGGACTCGCCACGTTCCTGGTCCTGGTCGATGAGTGTCACCCAGTGGGGTCGACACACCGACTGGTGCGGTGGGCCTGCCCCGTCGCCCTGAGCTGTTGTGCCCACAATGGTAGACGCCAATGTCCACGGTTCGTCACCCCGTTGTCATCTGAAACAGGGGCAAGCCTGGTTGACCAGGGATTATGGCTGTTTGTCGTGATCGGGGACGGGTCCGAAGCGGTACGGTTCGAGGGTTTCCTGAGCTGCTACCCGCCATTTGTGCCAGTTGCCCCCGCCGTAATAGGCGAGGCTTCCGGGCTCGGCGTTGCCCTCGCCGTTGTAGTACGAGAGGCAGTCCCGCAGCGGCGCCGTCAGGATGTCGGCCTCCCGGCAGTGTTGGGCGTAGTCGAGCTCGGGTTGTTCCTCGACGTCGACCACGGCGTGACCCTGGTCCCGCATGGTCGTGAGCATCCACGTGATGTAGTCACCGTGGCTGTCGATCGCGTCGGTGAAGTTGAAGCTGCCACCCCCACCTTGGGGCCCGGTGACGATGAACAGATTGGGGAAGCCGTTGCTGTGGATTCCGAGGAAGGTCTTGGTCCCCTCCTCCTGCCACTTGTCGCCGAGCGTGCGGCCGCCGCGGCCCTCGACGATGTTGAACGTCGAGGTGGCCATCCACGAGAACCCGGTGGCGTAGATCAACACGTCGAGCGGGTACTCGGTCCCCTCGTGCACCACGCCCCGCTCGTTGATCTGCTGCACCCCGCGGGGTGCGGTGTCGACCAGGTGGACGTGGGGCAGGTTGAACGTCGGCAGGTACTCGTCGTGGAAGGTGGGCCGCTTGCACCCGTAGGGGTAGTAGGGCTTGAGGGCCTCGGCCGTGACCGGGTCTTCGACGATCTCCTCGACCCGGGCCCGGATCTGCTCCATGATCCGGAAGTTCGAGTCGAGCTGGCGTTCCACGAACTCCTCGGGACTGAGCTTCTTGTCGTGGGTCTTGCGCTCCTTGAAGTCGGCCACCTTGCCCGAGAGGTAGTCGTCGTTGCCCTGGATGGCGGTGCGGCCGGCCGAGATGCGGGAGAAGCGCTTGCGTCGGGACCGGGCCCATCCCGGCTCCTGGCGCCATTGGTCGATCTCCTCCGGCGTCGTCTCCCGCTGGTCGCGGACGTCGATCGATGACGGTGTGCGTTGGAAGACGTAGAGATCGCCCACCACCTTGGCCAACTCGGGGATGGCCTGGACGGCGGTGGCCCCGGTGCCGATGATGCCGACGGTCTTGCCTTCGAGGTCGACGTCGTAGCGCCACCGCGAGGTGTGGAACGAGTCGCCCTGGAAGCTCTCCATGCCATCGATGCGGGCCAGCTTGGGGCTGGTCAGGATGCCATTGGCCAGGATGACGTACCGGGCCCGCATGGCATCGCCCCGATCGGTGGTGACCGTCCATCGGGACGCATCCTCGTCCCAGGTCGTGCGCTCCACCGTGGTGTGGAACAGGCAGTGGTCGTAGAACCCGAACTTGTCGGCCATCGCCTGGCAGTACTCCAGGATCTCGAACCCGGAGGCGAACTTCATGGTGGGGAAGTACTCCATCTCCTCCAGCAGGGGGAGGTAGGAGTAGGACTCGACGTCGCAGGCGATACCGGGGTACCGGTTCCAGTACCAGGTGCCGCCGACGTCGCCCCCCTTCTCGCAGAACCGGACATCGGTGAACCCGGCCTGGCGCAGCTTGTACCAGAGCAGCAGTCCGGCGAAGCCCGCCCCGACGACCAGGATCTCGCACTCGTCGGTGAGCGGCTCCCGCTCCACCGGATCCGTGGAATACACGTCGTCCAGGTAGCGGGAGAACTCGCCGTCCATGGCCATGTAGTCGGCCGCACCGGCCCGGGCCTCCTTGAACTCGCGGTACCGGGCCTGCTCGGCGGCGTTGAACACCGCCCCCGGCGGAGCCTCGGGAAGTTCCTTCAGGCGGGTGTCTGAGGTGATCGAGTAGCCCCTGCCGGCGATGCGGTCGCTGGCGATCCCGGCTCGGGTGTTGAACACCTTGAACCCGGTTTCGGCGTCGATGCTGACGGCGGGTCGATCGTTGGCGGCCGGTTCGGTGGTGGTCATGGCACCCGTTCCCCCAGGAGTCGATGGCAGGTGTCGGCGGACTGTGAAGAGCGTGCCTCGACAGATGAGGTGGAGGCCAATCGGCATCGGCGCGTGAAGCTTGGTCCGGGCTTCAGGCGCTGATCGTTCTTATTGCCTCCAATCAATGAATTTCAGTGATTGTTCATTGATGTAATCGATCGGTGAAGCGCCGGACGTGCCGGCATCCGGACGGTGGGGTGACCCGGTTTGGAGTCGTCGGGCCACGGAGCCGCCGAGGCCCGTTCTGAGGAGCTGCACCATGACCACCACCGAGCCTGCTTCGGCGCGCCCATCGGCGCCGTTCGCCCCGCCCGACCCGACACCACCGCCCACATCCCATCGATCGATCCTGACCTTCGAGTCGGCACCGCTGGCCGGCCTGGCACTCGAGGACCGCCGACTGTTCGAGGTCTTCGGTCAGGGACCCATCCAGCCGTTGCCCCACCATCTCATCCATCGGGCCTTCGAGTCCCGGGTGGCCGAGCAGCCGTCGGCCCCGGCCTTGAGCCACGAGGGCCGTACCATCAGCTACGGGCGGCTGAACCAGCGGGCCAACCTGCTCGCCGTCCGCCTGGCCGCTCAGGGGATCGGACGGGGTGACCGTGTTGCCCTCTTCGGTCGCCGCTCGATCCCGCTCGTCGTCGGTCAGCTGGCGGCCATGAAGCTCGGGGCGAGCTACGTGCCCCAGCATGTCGGCGTCGCCCCGGAGGCCCAGCTCCGCCATGTGTTGGCCGCTACCGGCGCACCGGTGGTCGTTACCCTCCCCGAGCTGGCGGCCGGGATCCCCAACGTCCCAGGGGTCACGGTGCTGACCGAGCCCCACGAGGACGACGGGGCAGCGATCGCCAAGGCCCTCAGCGCCGACGGCATCAGCCTCGACATCGCCGAGGGCCCGCACCCCGACGACGTCTGCTTCATCCTGTTCACCTCGGGCACGACGGGAACCCCCAACGGGGTCCAGGTCACGCACCGCAACGTGTGCAACGTGTTGCTCACGGCCCCGGGCAACCTGGGCATGGGCCCCGGCCTCCGGGTGGCCCAGATCCTGAGCATCGCCTTCGACATGGCGGCATGGGAGACCCTCGGGGCGCTCATGAACGGCGCCGAACTCCTGATCCGAGGCACCGACATCCAGGCCACCGTCGCCCAGGCCGACATCGTCATCGCCACCCCCTCGATCCTGGGCTCGATCGACGCCGAGGCCTGTCGCCGGATCAAGGTGGCGGCGGTGGCCGGCGAGCCGTGCCCTCGGCCGTTGGCCGAGACCTGGGGTGCGTTCTGCCGGTTCCACAACTCGTGTGGCCCGACCGAGACCACCATCATCAACACCGCCCAGCTCCACCGGCCCGGTATCGACGAGCTGACCATCGGAACCCCGACGCCCAACAACACCGTCTACATCCTCGATGACCAGCGTCGTCCGCTGCCGATCGGCGAGGTGGGGGAGATGTGGGCCGGCGGGGACTGCGTCACGGCCGGGTACCTCGACAACCCTGAACTGACGGCCGAGCGCTACGCCCCCGACCCGTTCCTCGGTGGTGGCCGCCGGATGTTCCGGACCCGCGACCTCGGCCGGTGGACGGCCGACGGGCAGTTGGAGCACTACGGCCGGACGGATGATCAGGTCAAGGTCCGGGGCTTCCGGGTCGAGCTCGACTCGGTCTCGGCTGCGATCGAGCAGGCGCCCGGCTGCACCAAGGCGGTGACGCTCAAGCTCGATGACCGCAACCTGGTGGCCTTCGCCCAGCCGGCGTCGGTCGATGCCGATGCGGCCCGGGCCGCCGTGGCCGACCGCCTGCCCTACTACTGCGTTCCCGCCGTCGTGCAGACCATGGACGAGCTGCCCCGGACATCGCGGGGCAAGGTCGACAAGCGAGCCCTGGGCGACTCGCTCACCTGCCGCGGCGAGACCGCCGAGACCGCCGAGACCGGTGAGGGGGACCGATGACCGACACCACCGCCCGCACTCCCGCCGGTTCCGCGCTGACCGATACCGGTGTGGCGGAGGCCGACTCCGGATCGGGCCGACGCCGACCCAACCCGCTGTTCCCGGCCCAGGCGCACGGCGACATCGAACTCCCGCCTCCGACCGGCTGGCTGCGCCGCGTGGCCAAGGACCGGCGGCTCATGCACTACAACCGGCTGGCGGCCCTGACCATCGTCACGAACCTGGCGGTGCTGGGGTACGGGCTCGGCCCGGGTGGCTGGTTCTCGGTCGACGGCTGGGCGCTGGGCACGCTCGGCAACCTGGCCGTGGCCAACCTGACGGTCGCCATCGTCATCCGCCAGCAGTACGTGATCAACCTGCTCTTCGCCCTGGCCACCGCCGCCCCCACGTCGTGGCCGCTGCGGGTCCGGTGGACGCTGGGCAAGGTGTACCACTTCGGCGGGATCCACGTCGGCGGGTCGGTGGCCGGCTCGGCCTGGTTCCTGACCCTGCTCGTCGGTGTCGGCTTCCACGCTGTGCGTGACCTGCCGGGGGTCACCATGCCCCTGGTCGTGGTGTCGGCGGTGATCATGGCGCTGCTGGTGGCGATCCTGGTGTTGGCGCTGCCCGGTCCACGGGCCGCCCACCACGACCGGTTCGAGCGCATGCACCGCTTCGGCGGGTGGACGGCGCTCGGCCTGTTCTGGATCCACACCGTGCTGGCGGTCGACGCCGCCCGTGACGGGCAGTCGCTCGGCCGCGCCCTGCTCGGCTCGTTCGCCGTGTGGTCGCTGGTTGCGGTGACCGTCAGCGTCGCCCTGCCCTGGCTGCGGTTGCGGCGGGTGCCGGTCGACATCGAGCGACCGTCTGACCATGCCGTCCTGGCCCGCTTCGACTACGGGGTCACGCCCTTCGCCGGCTCGTCGACCACCATCAGCCGCAGCCCACTGATGGAGTGGCACTCGTTCGCCAACGTCCCCAGCCCCGACAGCCCCGGCTACCGGCTGACCATCAGCCGGGCCGGTGACTGGACCGGATCGTTGATCGACGACTGCCCCGACCACCTGTGGGTCAAGGGCATCCCCACCGCCGGGGTCGGCAACATCGACAAGCTGTTCCGCCGGGTGGTCTGGGTGGCCACCGGCAGCGGCATCGGCCCGACCCTGCCCCACCTGCTGGCCCAGGAGGTCCCGGCCCACCTGGTGTGGGCCACCCGCGACCCGTGGGTCACCTACGGCCAGGGCCTGGTCGACGAGATCCTGGCCGTCCAGCCCCGGGCCACCATCTGGGACACCCAGGCCAACGGCAAGCCCGACATGGTGAAGCTGGCGTATCAGGCCGTCCAGGCCTTCGACGCCGAGGCCGTCATCGTCATCTCCAACAAGGCCCTGACCTGGCAGGTGGTCGAGGGCATGGAACGCATCGGCATCCCCGCCTACGGGGCCATCTGGGACTCCTGAGGAGGAGCAACCGACATGACCGTCACAACGACAGACACCGACCCGGCGCCGGGCTCCCCGGCGACCGACGCTGCCAACGACACCGCCCCGGTGCGCTTCGAACGCCACGGCCGGGTGGTGGTGGCAACCCTCAACCGACCCGAGGCCCTCAACGCCCTCAACCACGAGCTCATGGAGCTGCTCCTGGAGCGGTTCAGCGCCTACGACCGCGATCCCGAGGTCGGGTGCCTGGTGCTGACCGGATCGGACCGGGCGTTCGCCGCCGGGGCCGACATCAAGGAGCTCCAGGCCCAGACCTCACGGTCGATGCTGGCCGCCGACTTCTTCTCCGAGTGGGACGCGTTCGCCGCCCTGCGTACACCCAAGATCGCCGCCGTGGCCGGGTATGCGCTTGGGGGCGGGTGCGAGCTGGCCATGATGTGCGACATCATCCTGGCCGCCGACACCGCCCGGTTCGGCCAGCCCGAGATCAAGCTCGGGCTCATGCCGGGGATGGGGGGCACCCAGCGGCTGACCCGACTCGTGGGTCGGGCCAAGGCCATGGACCTGATCCTGACCGGACGGATGATGGACGCGGCCGAAGCGGAACGGAGCGGGCTGGTGGCCCGGGTCGTCCCCGCCGACGAGCTGGCGGCCGTGGCCCTGGAGACGGCGACCACCATCGCCGGCTACGGGACCCACACATTGCTGGTGGCGGCCGAGACCGTCGACCGGGCCGACCAGGTCACCCTGGCCGAGGGCATCCACTACGAGCGCCGGGCCTACTACGGCCTGTTCGACACCCCGGAGGCTCAGGAAGGCATGGCCGCCTTCGTCGAGAAGCGGGATCCCGTCTTCCGCTGAGCCGAGACGTCCCCACGGCGGGGACCGGTCGGGTCGGTGCCGGGGTTGTCCTCGACCCGGCCCGGCCACCGCCGGTCCGCGCCACGCGGCTCAGGCCGAGCCGATGGTGGGCCAGTGGTCGGGTGCTTCGGCCCGGAGCCAGGCGACCAGCGCTGCGCTCACCTCGGCCGGGGCC
Organism: Acidimicrobiales bacterium; assembly: GCA_965263455.1. Taxonomy (GTDB): domain Bacteria; phylum Actinomycetota; class Acidimicrobiia; order Acidimicrobiales; family SZUA-35; genus CADEDH01. The sequence goes on along the minus strand of CBDHHN010000004.1, from coordinate 509,104 downwards.
TCCTGGGCCATCCAGTGGCCCGTGTCGAGCACGTGCTCGGTCAGGTTGGTGCACAGCGCACGCATGGGGTCGCCCAGCCGGGATTCGGTGGTCTCGCACACCCAGTCATAGCGGGCGCCGAGGAACAGCACCGGCAGATCGAGCCGACCCCCGTTGGGGGCCTTGGCTGCATAGGCGGCATTGGCCTCGTGGTTGAGGTACCAGGCGTCGGGGCCGGAGAACCCGTTGCGATCGAGGGCGGCGGCGTAGGTCCGCAGGTCGGCCTCGGTCACCACGTCGGGGTCCATGGGCAGGTCGGGGGTGGCGTCGAGGCCACCGAACCAGCCGCCCTGGGCCCGGATGGCGGCGGTGCCCGCCGGTAGTCCCGCCCCCTCCGGGCTGCCCTTGCGGAACAGGGCCTTGACCGTGGCGTAGGCGTCGGCCCCGAAGACCTCGGCCGCCCGGGCCGCGTTCTCCTGGTAGTAGAGCATGTAGTCCCACTGGCCGACCGGGTACTCGTCCTCGGGGTAGATGTCGCGGTCGACCAGATCGATGAGGGCGTCCCAGCCGGCCTCGATGGCGTGATAGGGCACGCACAGGCTGGCCACCGCCCGGACCCGGTCGGGATGCTGGGCCGCCAGGTTCCACACCACCGGGCTACCCCAGTCGTGGCCGACGAAGACCGCCGACTCACGGCCGAGGTGGTCGAGCAGCTCGACCATGTCGGCCACGATGTGCTCCTGGGCGTAGGCGTCGGTCGCGTCGTAGGTCGACGACCGGCCGTAGCCCCGCATGTCCGGGGCCACGGCCCGGAAGCCCAAGCCGCCCAGGACCGGGAGCTGATGGCGCCAGCTGATCGACAGCTCGGGCCAGCCGTGGACGAAGACGACCAGGGGTCCATCGACGGGCCCGGCGGCCAGATAACCGGTGGTGTGGCGGGCGGTGCGGAGCGTGTGCTCGGTGATGGCGGCGCTCATGGCCGTTCCAGGAAGGTGGGGGTGGTCAGGTAGTTGACCCCGCCGCCGATGGCTCGGACGTCGTCGAGCCAGTTGCCTTCGTAGACGTCGGTGGGCGGCTGCATCAGGTCCGACGGCTGGCCCTCCGGGGTGGTCTCGAGGGTCCAGGCCTGGCGCTTGTAGGTCCAGTTGCCCGGGTCGGCGGCATGGGCGGCCCGCCACCACGGCACCGCCGCCTCCTTGCCCACGGTGTGGAACAGGTGCTGGCCCAGCTCGAAGTTGGCGGTGGCCTCGGCCTCGTTGCGGCCGCGGGGGTGGGAGGCGGCGATCACCTGGTCGGCGTCGAGGGCGAACTCGCTGTCGGACCCCCGCTCGACCCAGTCGAGCACGGCGGCCCGGTAGGCGGCCCCGATGTCGGGGATGGCCCGGGCCTCGGCCAGCAACTCCTTGACCCGGTCCGGCAGCTCGTCGGGAATGGCGCCGGACGTGTCACGTTCCTCGATGGATGCGCTCTCGGCCGGACGGACCAGGGTCCCCGACTCGTCGATCCACACCGCCATCGGCACGTTGTGGAACCCGAAGAGTTCGTTGGTGACATGGGCGGTGTCGATCAGAGACGGATGGTCGGGCGACGCCGCCTCGATCCAGGGACGGGCCTTCTCCGGATCGATGTCGAGGGCCACCGTCACCACGGCGGCGCCCCGCTCGGCGATCTCCGCGTGCAGTGCCTGCCACCCGGGCAGGCTCATGCGGCAGCCTCACCACGAGGCCCACGCCACCAGCAGCACCTTGCGGCCGTGCATCGACGACAGGGAGAACGGGTTGCCGTCGACGTCGGGCAGGGTCAGCTCGGGGGCCTCGGCCGTGGTCAGGCTGTGGCCCAGGCTCTCGGGCCCCAGCGCCCAGACGCCGTGGGCCTCGTCGTGGACCAGGGGCATACCGAGCCGGTCGGCCACCACCCGCACGTCGAGCCGGTCGCCGTCGAGCACGGCCTCGGGGGCGGGCACGCACTGGGGGCCCTTGCACAGGCCCTCGGGCTTCGACTCCCAACCCGTTCGGGCCGCGAACTCGGCGGCGGGCACCGTCAACTCGGAGAGGATCATGGGCGGACACTACCGTCGCAGCCATGACCGAGGCCACCGGATCCGACCTTCCCTCCACCACCGAGCGAGACCTGCTGCACACCGACCTGTGTCGCCGCCTGGGGCTGTCCGCCCCGGTGTTCGGGTTCGCCCACGATGTGGCCACGGTGGCCGCCATCACCAACGCCGGGGGCCTCGGCGTCTACGGCGCCACCCGCCGCTTCCCCCACGAGATCACCGACGAGTTGGCCCAGATCCGGCACCTGGTCGGCGACAAGCCGTTCGGGGTCGACCTCGTCCTGCCGGATGGGATGCCCGAGCACAACGATCGTGCCTCGATCGAGGCCCACATCCCCGACGAACACCGGGCCTTCGTCCAGGGCATCGTCGACAAGTACCAGGTGCCCGAACCATCGGGCCCGGGCATGCGGACCCGGTTCATCCGCTCGGCCGAGATCGAGGCTGAGCAACTGGAGGCGGTGATGGCATCCGACGTCGACCTGTTCGCCTGCGGCATCGGCGCCCCGCCGGCAGCGGTGGCGCGGGCCCATGAGCTGGGCAAGACCACGGCCGCCCTCATCGGCAGCCCCCGCCACGTCCGCCGGGCCCTCGCGTCCGGCGTGGATGTGATCGTGGCCCAGGGCTACGACGCCGGAGCCCACACCGGTCCCATCGGGACGTTCAGCCTGGTACCCCAGATCGTCGACGCCGTCGGTGACATCCCGGTCCTGGCCGCCGGAGGCGTCGCCACCGGACGGCATCTTGCCGCCTCGCTGGTCATGGGGGCGCAGGGGGTGTGGACCGGCACCATGTGGCTCACCACCACCGAGCACTCGGCCCACATGGCCCCGGCCCTGGTCGACAAGCTGCTGGCGGCCACCTCGGCCGACACCGTCATCACCCGATCGGAGAGCGGCAAGACCTTCCGTCAGATCCGGTCGGCCTGGAGCGACGAGTGGGAGGCCCCCGACGCCCCGCAGCCGCTGAAGATGCCCTACCAGGACGTCCTCGTCGGCGACCTGCTGGGGGCCATCGACGAGCACCAGGTCGAACCCCTCCTGCACTCCGGAGCCGGCCAGTCGATCGGTTACGCCACCGAGGTACGGCCCGTGGCCGATGTGCTGGCCGACCTGGTGGCCGAGGCCCGGACGGCGCTCGGGGCGGCCAGGGCCTGAGGCATGTCGGGGCCGGTCCCTCCCGGGCCGTGCGGTCTGGGACACTGGGGCATGGCCAAGCCTGAGCCGCCCGATCCGGGACTGCCGATCAAGCTGGAGCCCTGTTCCAACGGCGAGTTCGAGCCACCGCCCCCGTCCCCCCTGATCCGCCAGGTGATACGCCGGGCCGACGCCGCGGTCGAGGCCAAGGCCCGTCGGCTGGGCATGAGCCGCCGTCGGTTTCTGCGCTCGTCACTGGGCGCCGCCACCACCCTGGCCGTGCTCGGGGCCTGCACCCGGGAGTCGGGCCAGACCGGGGGCACCTTCGACCTCGACCCGACCTCGACCACGGGCCCCGTCGACCCCGAGGCCGAGACGGCGGTGACCATGGACCCCGACGCCGCCGAGGCCGCCGTCGGCCCACGGTCCGACCGGGAGATCATCTTCGACGTGCAGGGTCACCTGCTGGAGTATCCGGACGGATCGGAGCAGACGCCGCCCGGCTTCCCCCAGTCGGCCTGTGGCGAGGCCGACCCGGCCGACTGCTACGGCATCGATCACTTCCTGGAGGCGATGTTCGTCGACAGCGACACCCACGTGGTGATGCTCTCGGCCGTCCCCTTCGACGACGGCGCCCTCTCGCCCGAGGTGATGGAGCGGGCCATCGAGGCGGCCGATCGGCTGGGGTGTCTCGACCGGGTCCTCATGCAGGGTGAGGCCTTCCCGACGTCGCGTGGCCTCGACGCCCTCGACCGGCTGGCCGCCGACTTCCCGGTCCGGGCGTTCAAGACCTACACCCACGCCGGCGGCCCGGCCTGGCGTCTCGACGACGATCTGGGCGACGCCCTCTTGGACCGGGTGGCCGGCCTCGGGGTCCCCCGGGTGGCGGTGCACAAGGGCCTCTCGGGCAACGACCCGGCCTCGTCCCCGGTCGACGTAGGCCCGGCCGCCGCCCGCCACCCCGACGTCGACCTGCTCGTCTACCACTCCGGGTACGAGAGCGGGATCGTCGAAGGGGCCTACGACCGCGACGCCGATCAGGGCGTCGACCGGCTCATCACCTCGGTGCTCGACGCCGGCCTCGGCCCCGGCGACAACGTCTACGCCGAGCTCGGCTCGACCTGGCGTCAGGTCATGGGCCGCCCCGACGAGGCCGCCCATCTGCTCGGCAAGCTCCTGGTCCACCTCGGGCCCGACAACATCCTGTGGGGCACCGACTCGATCTGGTACGGGTCACCCCAGGATCAGATCCAGGCCTTCCGGGCCTTCGCCATCACCCCCGAGTTCCAGGACCGGTTCGGCTATCCCGAACTCACGCCGGACATCAAGAACCGGATTCTCGGAGGCAACGCGGCCCGGGTGTTCGGCATCGACCTCGACACCGTGGCCGAGCAGTGCACCCTCGATCGTGACGGGCTCCGGGACCTGCGGGACGAGCAGGCCCTGACCCACCACACCCACGCCGCCGCCGGTCTCGCCGCCTACCGGGCGACCCTGAGCTGACGGGCCGGGGGCGAGGGTGGTCAGGCCGGGAGTCCGTCGAGGAACCCGAGCACGGCGGCGGTGAAGGCGTCGTTGTCGTCGCCGGCGACCATGTGGCCGGTCCCGGCCACGTCGACGAAGGTGGTGCCGGGGACGGCGTCGACGAACTCCTGGGCCCCCTCGGGCGTCACCAGGTCGGAGCGGCCGCCCCGGACCAGCAGGATCGGACCATCGACCTGGCGGGCCGCCGCCAACATCGTGTCCCCGTGCTGGGTCATCCGGGCCTCCATGTCGGCGGCGTCGTCATCCGGTCCGAACCCGGGCTTGGAGGTCAGGTAGGCGGGATCCCACCGCCAGTGCCAGCGGCCGTCCTCGCCCTGGCGGAGGACCCGGGTCAGGCCCGAGAGGTCCTTGGGGCGAGGACGGTGGGGGTTGTAGGCGGCCATGGCGTCCGACGCCTCCTCCAGGGTGGCGAACCCGTCGGGGTAGGACGTCATCCATCGCACGATACGCATGGCACCGTCGGGAGCGAAGTTGGGCGTGATGTCGACCAGGACCAGAGCCCGGTAGAGCGGTCCGTCCCGGAGTAGCCGGGCGGACAGTGCCGACATGCCGCCCATGGATGCCCCGATCACGACAGGTCGGACACCGGGTGCCGACTCGCCGGCCAGCTCGTCGAGCAGACCGAGGACGTCGCCCCCCATGTCGTCGCCGTCGTAGCGTTCCTCCGGCGACCAGTCGCTGTCGCCGTGGCCCCGAGCGTCGACGGCCACGGCGTACCAACCCCGGTCGGCCATGACGGCGGCGGTGTTCTTCCAGGCATGACGGTTCTGGCCCGCGCCGTGGAGCATGAGGGCCAGCGGTCGGCCCGGTTCCCCCCACCGGTCGGCCACCAGCCGGAGTCCATCCGTGGTTGTGAAAGACGTCTGGGTGGGCACGGCGGCGAGGCTAGCCCGGGTCCTCGCCGGGCGAGAATGTGGCACCGGAAGGGGGAGAAGCAGGAGTCACGAGAGCGGCGGTGCCGGCAACGGCGGCAGGTCCGCCTCGAGAACGGCCCCCAGTGCGAGCAGCCGGTCCTCGTCGTGGCCCCGGCCGAGCAACTGGATCCCGACCGGCAGGCCGTCGGGACTGAGCCCGGTGGGGAGGGCGAGTGCGGCCAGCCCAAGCAGGTTGGCGGCCCGGGTGAAGTGTGCCGGTGTCGTCGACTCGTCGACCTGGTCGAGCCGAGGGGCGACACCGGGGGTGCCGGGGACGACCACGGCCTCGAGCCCGTCGATGGCGTTCAGGTAGTCCTGCCGGAGCCGACGGCGCCGGGTGAGGGCATCGAGGTAGCGCCAGGCGGGGACGTCCCGCCCGGGCACGCCGCGGGCCCGGACGTGGGGATCGAGCGGGGCGTCATCGTCGGCCAGCAACGCGCCGTGGTGATGCCAGGCCTCGGGCGTGACGATGGTGAACGTCAGCTCGGCCAGCTCGTCGTAGGGGAGGGGGAGGGCGATCGGGGTGGTCTCGGCTCCGAGGGCGCGGAGTCGTTCGAGGGTGGCGTCGTACCCGTCGAGCACGGCCTGGCTCGCCGCTCTGCGGTCTGGCTCGGGCAGGACGCCGAGTCGCACGCCGACCAGGTCGCTCCGCGCCGGGGCGAAGAGGCCCGAGCCGACCTGCCAGCCATGGGCCAGGTGGAGGGGGTCGCCGCCCTGGAGCACGGCCCACAGCAAGGCGGTGTCGGACACCGAGCGGGCCATCGGCCCGGGGGTGTCGAGGGTGTGCGACAGGGGGACGATGCCGTCGGTGGGAAGCACGCCCTCGGTCGTCTTGAGGCCGACGATGCCACACAGTGTGGACGGCAGGCGGACCGAACCGCCGGTATCGGTCCCGATCCCGAGCGGCACCATGCCCGAGGCCACCGCCACTCCGGTGCCCGACGACGAGCCGCCGGGCACCCGATGATGGGTGGCGTCCCAGGGGTTGCGGGGGGTGCCGAGATGATGGTTGGTGCCCCAACCTCCGAGGGCGAACTCGACCGTGTGCGTCTTGCCGACCAGGATCCCGCCCGCCGCCTCCAGCCGCCCGGCGATGGTGGCCGTCGTCGGTGCGACCCGGCCGGCCAGGGCGGCACTGCCGGCCTGTGCTTCGGCACCGGCCAGGTCGATGATGTCTTTCAGGGCGTAGGGGATGCCGTGGAAGGGACCCCGGTCCCGGCCGGCGGCCAGCTCGACGGTGGCAGCTTCGGCCTGGGTCCGGGCGTAGTCGGCGTCCACGGCGCGCCAGGCGGCCAGGGTCGGGTCCAGACGCTCGATAGTGGCCAGGACCTCCTCGACAGCCTCGCTCGGTGTGGTCCGGCCGGATCGGTAGTGGGCGGCCAGTTCGCTGGCGGTGGGGCGCATCGGCTCATCGTGGCACGCCCTCGGTCCAGGGCCCGCCCCGGTGCTAAGACTGGTGGCGGCTCGACGAGGCCGTCAGCACAGGAGGCAATCCCATGACCGACGAGGCCAAGCCCGACACCCTCAACGACATCGGCGTCCTCAAGCGCCGGGAAATCGAGGCTCGCATCGTGGCCCCGCTCCTGGAGCGGATGGGGGAGGAGTTCGGTGCCGAACGGGTGATGGAACTGGCCCGGGAGGTCGTGGTCGACGTGGCCCGCACCCAGGGCGACGCCTTGGCCACGGTCCTCGGCGGTAACGATCTGGCCCACTTCGCCGACTCGATGGAGAACTGGACCAAAGGTGGGGCGCTGGAGATCGAGGTGGTCGAGCAGACCGACGAGGTCTTCGCCTTCAACGTCAATCGCTGCCGTTATGCCGAGATGTACCGGGAACTGGGTCTGGCCGATCTGGGGGCGGCGTTGTCGTGCAACCGGGACGGGACCATGGTCGAGGGCTTCAATCCCCGCATCGAGTTCACCCGAACCCAGACCATCATGGGCGGCGCCGACCACTGCGACTTCGTCTACCGCCTTCCCGAGACCGCAGTGGAACTCGACGGCTAGCTGCTCGGCCCCATCGGCGCTCTCGGGCCTGTCACCCCCCTGGACTAGGATGGGCACTGCTTCCCCCGACATCCCGATCGAGAGACCCGGGGCGCTTCGGCGTCGAAGCCGGGTCGGGGAACGACATGATCAACGAGCAGGACCGCCTCCGGTTGTACAACCGGCTGGGCGAGGTACTTGGGGCCGATGACGCCGGAGTGCTGATGGAGCTACTACCGCCGACCTCCTGGGACGAGATCGCCACCAAGGCCGACCTCGGCGACTTGGACGTGTCGCTCCGGGCCGAGATGGATCGCCACGCCACTGCCGCCGACCGACGCTTCGTCCACGTCGAGGCGCACCTGGGGCAACTCGACACCCGGTTCGAGCAGGTTGATGCGCGCTTCGAGTCGCTTGAGGGCCGGTTTGACGGTCGGTTCGAGCAGATCGATGGCCGGTTCGAGCAGATTGACGGCCGGTTCCGGCAGATCGATGGCCAGCTGAAGCAGATCGCAGCGCGGTTCGAGTCGCTTGAGGGCCGGTTTGACGGTCGGTTCGAGCAGATCGATGGCCGGTTCGAGCAGATTGAGGGCCGGTTTGACGGTCGGTTCGAGCAGATCGATGGCCGGTTCGAGCAGATTGACGGCCGGTTCCGGCAGATCGATGGGCGCCTCGGGCAGATCGACGCTCGGTTCGAGCAGGTTGATGCGCGGTTCGAGTCGCTTGAGGGCCGGTTCGACGCCCGGTTCGAGCAGGTTGATGCGCGCTTCGAGTCGCTTGAGGGCCGGTTCGACGGTCGGTTCGAGCAGATCGACGCGCAGTTCGGTCTGCTGCGCGGCGAGATGGTCCAACTCCGAGGAGACGTCAACCTGGCGTCGGCTCGCCACATGTGGATTCAGCTCGCCGCCAACCTCACCGCCATGTTCGGCTTGGCGGGGCTCATCATCGGCCTCGGCTGATCCTCCGGCCGCCTCGGACCCGTTGTTAGCCTGCCGCTCGTGCGACACCCCCTGACTGACGTCTACCGCCGAGGACGCGAGCGGCTGATCGAACTGGGTCGAACCCTCGACCCCGCCACGGCCGATCAGATCTGCCCAGCCTGCCCCGCCTGGTCGGTCAAGGATGTCTATGCCCATCTGGCCGGCATCTCGCACGACATCATGATCGGCAACACCGAAGGCGCCGCCACGGCGGCCTGGGCCGACGCCCATGTCGCCGGTCGGGCCGACCGCTCGCTGACCGAGGTGCTCGACGAGTGGGCGGACGTCGGTCCGCCGGTGTCCGACCTCATGGAGGAGGCGGGCGAGGCCTTTCCTCCGCCCCTCTTCATCGATCAGTACACCCACGAATGGGACATCCGGGCCGCCATCGGGTCAGCGGCAGCGGCCGAGCCCGACCTGGCCGTCATCGAGGAGTACTTCGACGCGTTCGCCGACGGCAGTCGGAGCAACGCCGAGGGTCGGGGACTGGGGCGACTGGTGCTCGACGTCGGCGGGCGGCCGATCGAGTTGGGGGACGGACCTGACGTCGGGCGGCTGCAGCTCGACCTGTTCGAGTTCTCACGGCTCGCCATGGGTCGGCGTTCCATGAGCCAGCTGGCAGCACTGCCCTGGCCCATGGCCGACATCGAAGGTCACGTGACCGCCCTGGTGCGCTTCTCGGTCAACCCTGTCGACGTCCACGACCCGGTGGACCGCACCCCGGTCTGAGCCGAGGAGCGCTGTCCCGGTAGTCGGCTGAGCCGCTTCCCGGCCAGGGCGCACGCGTCGGTACCGACGCAGAACCGGTGCGTCAGGCCTCCAGGCGGCGGAGGGTCACCGAGCCGACCTGTTCGAACGAGGCGGTGGCCGTGGCGCCGGGCCCGAGCACGGTCACCTGCGTGGCTGTGCCCGTGGTGATGATCTGCCCCGCGGTCAGGCCGATGCCGCGCCGGCGGAGGTGCTCGACCAGCCAGCACAGGGCATCCAGCGGGTGACCGAGCACGTCGTGGCCATGGCCCCGGCCGGTCACCTCACCGTCGACGGTCATGGTGGCCGCGGCCGCCCCCAGGGCCTCCAGATCGGCGATGCCGCCCACGGCCGCCGGTGGCCCCACAACGAGGCGGGTGTTGGCCCCGGCGTCGGCGATCAGACAGGTGAGTGGCGCCCCGATGAACATCGTCCAGCGCCCGCCGACCACTTCGATCGCCGGGTGGACGGCGGCCACTGCGCCCGCCACCGCCTCCCGGCTCCAGGGTTGATCCCGGGCCGCCAGATCGGCTCCGAGGGCGAAGGCGAACTCGCCCTCCAGCACCGGCTCGGTCACGAACGCCGTTGGCGCCAACTCGACCCCGTCGCCGTCGTCTTGATGCAGGGCGTACACCCGACCGGCGAAGGGCCCCGAGGCGCCAAGGAGCTCCTGGGCGTGCTCCGAGGTGCACCCGATCTTCCAGCCTTGGACCGGGCGCCCGATCCGCGCCGCTACGGCGTCGTCCACGGTGGCGGCCTCGACCTCGTCGGTCGGGATCAGGTCGGGCCCGGCCGGAGGGAGGGCCACGCCGTCGCGTCGGGCGTCGAGTAGCAGCGAAGCGAGCCGATCGACGCGGTCGGAGGAGGGGTCGGGAGTGGTCACGGCCGGATCGTACTCCTTCGCCATCTGCCGTCACTTGGCGTTCAGCCCGGGGTGTCGTGCTAGACGTTGGGTATGGATCGACTGCTTGAGGGGGTGCGGGTCTTCGAACTGGGGATCGCCATCGCCGCTCCCAATGCCGGACGGCTTTTGGCGCAGCACGGCGCCGAGGTCTTCAAGATCGAATCGCCCACCAGCCCCGATGTCGTCCGTCTCCTCGGCAGCGCCTGGCTGCGCGACGACGAGGAACGGGCGGCCGCCATGGCCGACTCCAGCCCCTACGTGGCCGAGATGAACGCCGACAAACGGAGCGTCGCCCTCGACCTCAAGGCTCCGGGTGGCATGGATGCCGCCCAACGGTTACTGGCCCAGTGCGATGTGGTCCTGGCCAACATCGGGGCCCGGGCCCTGACCGATCTGGGGCTCGACTATGAGTCGGCGAAGGCGCTGCGGCCCGACATCGTCTATGTCCAGCTGCCCGGATTCGGGTCGGATCCCGCCGCTCCGTATTTTCCCTACGTCGCCTGGGGCCCGAACCAGGCGCCGTTGGTCGGCATCGACGACCTGACCGGGCACGCCGGGCGGGAGCCGGCCGGCATCGCCACCGTGGCCCCGCCCGACTATCTGAGTTCGCTGCATGCCGCCTTCGCCATCGTCACCGGCCTCGAACACCGCGACACCACCGGCGAAGGCGTGCACGTGGACCTGTCGCAGTTCGAGACCACCGTCTCGCTCCTCCTCGGCCCCTTCGCCATGGATCACGCCCTGACCGGTCGGGTCCAGTCCCGGATCGGCAATCGCTCGCTGTGGTGGGCTCCCGAGGGCGTCTACCCGGCCGAGGGCGAGGAGCGCTGGATCGCCATCAGCGTGACCGACGACGAGGCCTGGTCCGCCCTGTGCACACTCGGCCCGCCCGAGTGGGCCGACGACGAGCGATTCGCCACCAATGAGGCCCGTCTGGCCAACGTCGAGGCTCTGGACGAGGCGGTGGCGGCATGGACGGCCGGGTTCGACCCCGTCGACCTGGCCGCCCGACTCCAGCACGTTGGCATTGCGGCCCATGTCGTGGCCACCAATGAGGACATCCTGCAGGACGCCCACATCATGGGCAGCGGCTGGTACGTGACCCGGCCCGGTACCCGCTTCGAGCGCGACGTGTTCGGTGGCTACCCCCTGCACTTCAGCGAGCACCCCGGACGCTTCGACCGAGCCGGACCGGTCTCGGGCGAGCACACCGTCGAGACCCTCACGACGGTGGCCGGGCTGACCGAGGACGAGGTGACCGAGTTGATCGACACCGGAGCGGCCTTCACCATGGTCGAACCCGATCTCACCCTGCGTCGGCCCTACGACGATTGGCTTCACATCCTGTTACCGGGCGAGGCCCCCGACGCCAGGGACCTGCCATGAGCGGGCCCTTCACCGGTATCACCGTCGTCGACCTGTCAGGGCTGGCCGGAGCCTACGCAAGCCGTCTGCTGGCCGCCCTCGGGGCCGAGGTCATCAAGATCGAGCCCCCGGGCGGCAGTCCTGTCCGCCGACTGGCACCGATCGTCGACGGAGCCCCCGAGCCCGAAGGGTCTCTTTGGTGGGCCTACCTGGCCATGGGCAGCCGCAGCGTGGTGGCCGACGTCCACAACGAACGTGATCAGGCACGGGTTCGGGATCTTCTGACCCGGGCCGACATCGTCATCGACGATCACGGGCCCGACGCCCTGGATCGTCTCGGCCTCGGCTATGACGAGGTCGTCACGGCCAATCCCGGGGTGGTCTGGGTCGCCCTGACCCCCTTCGGCCAGACCGGCCCGAAGCGCACCTGGGCCATCACCAACCTGACGGCGTGGGCCGCGTCGGGCGTGCTCTACACCGTCGGCTTCGACGACGAGCCCCCCGTGGTGCCCGGTGGCCCGGCGCAGATGGGTCTGCACGCCGCCGCACTGAACGCCGCCTTCGGAGCCGTCCTCGGCCTGCGGGGACGTCGGCTCGGCGGGAAGGGCCAGCGGGTCGACATCTCCCTGGCCGAGAGCTGCCTGGCCTTCTCGCCCGAGACCGGGGTGCCGGTGTTCCTCGATGACCGTGTCCATCGCACCCGGACCGGCAACCGACGGACCCTGAGCCGCCCGTTCGGGCTCTATCCCTGTGCCGACGGCTACGTCTCCATCATCGTCCTCATGCCCCGGCACTGGGAGGCGATGGCGGCCTGGGTCCACGAGGCCTGCGACAACGAGGCCATCATCGATCCGGTGTTCGCCGACTCCGCCGTCCGGGGCGAGACCATGGAACTCGTCGACGGCTGGGTCGAGGAGCTGACCACGTCGCTGCCCCTGCTGGAGGTGTTCCAGGAAGGGCAGCGGCGAGGAATCCCCATCACACCCGTCAACACCATCGCCACCCTGGCCACCGACCCCCATCTGGAGGCCGTGGGCTTCTGGACGTCGACCGAGCTCCCGGGCGGCGGAGAGGTCACGATCCCCGGCGCTCCGTTCAGGGTCAACGCGGACTGGTGGCGGTTCGCCCGGGCGCCGCGCCTCGACGAGCACGCGGCCGACGTCTGGACGGCCTGAAGGGAAACCAGCAATGGACATCAGCGCAGCCGGGATGTTCGGCTCGACCCCTCGGCGCGACGCCGGCTTCGTTCGGGCCGTCGCCCAGGCCATGGAGGAGCTCGGTTTCCGAGCCCTCTTCGCCCCCGAACACGTCGTGTTCTTCGGGGCGTATGAGTCCAAGTACCCCTATTCGCCCGACGGCTCGGCCCGCTGGAGTCCCGACACCGGGATCTACGACCCGTTGTTCGTGTTTCAGCTGGCCGCCACGGTCACCGCCCGCCTGCGGTTCTGCACCGGCGTCCTGATCCTGCCCCAGCGCCCGGCCCTGCTGACGGCGAAGGAGGTCCTGACCCTCGACCACTTCAGCGATGGTCGCTTCGAGCTCGGTGTCGGCTCGGGCTGGTCGTGGGAGGAGTACGAGGCTCTCGGTGTTCCCTTCGAGCGTCGGGGTCGGCGCATGGACGAGTACATCGAGGCCATTCGGGCGGCCTGGACCCAGGACCGGGCCTCGTTCCACGGAGAGTTCGTCCGCTTCGACGACGTCGTCCTCAATCCGAAGCCCGTCAATCCCGGTGGACCCCCGATCATCATCGGCGGTGACTCCCCGGCCGCCATGCGTCGGGCTGCCCGCCTCGGTGACGGCTGGTACGGGTGGTGGGTCCAGCCCGATCTGGCCGCCCACCTCGACGGTCTGCACCAGGCGCTGGCCGACCATGGCCGATCGGCCACCGACGATGGTTTCCATCTGAAGCTTGGGTTGCCGCTGACGGGAACCGAGTCCCCCGATGATCTGGCGGCCAAGGTCGCCGAGGCCCGATCCCTGGGGGTGGAGGAGCTCGTCCTGGCCGGACCGTTGCCCACCGCCACCTTCGAGGCCGCCCTCGAGACCTACGCCCAGGCCGGAGGGATCCACGTATGACGGCGACACCCAGCGCAGCCGGAACCGGGACGGAGTCTGCGACTGCGGTACCGGCCGGGGCCGCGCCACCTACCCCCGATCTCGACACCGTGCTCGTCGAGCTCCGCGACCGGGTGGCGGTGTTGACCCTCAACCGGCCCGAGGCCCTCAACGCCTGGAACGGTGACCTCAACCGAGATCTGGATCGGGCCCTCACCTGGGCTACCGAGTCCGACGACGTCGGGGCCGTCGTCATCACCGGGGCCGGGCGAGCCTTCTGCGCCGGGGCCGACCTCTCAGCCGGCGGCGACACGTTCGCCACCGCTCCCGACCCGGGCGGTGACGACGATCGGGCCGCCCGCACGCCGCAGTTGCTGCCGTGGGACGTGCCCAAGCCTGTCATCGCCGCCATCAACGGCCACGCCGTCGGGGTGGGTGCGACCTACGCCCTGGCCTGCGACGTCCGCATCATGGCCGTCGAGGCCAAGATCGGGTTCGTGTTCACCCGGAGGGGCATGCTGCCCGAGCTGGCGTCACATGCCGTCCTGCCCCGAGTCGTGGGGCTGTCCAACGCCGCCGACCTCCTGTTGAGCGGGCGAGCCGTGACGGGGACCGAGGCGGCGGCCCTGGGCCTGGCCTCGGCCGCGGTGCCGCTGACCGACGTGGTCGACGAGGCCCGAGCCCGGGCTCGGGACATGGCCGTCAACGCTGCGCCGGTGTCGATGGCCATCTCGAAGCGGTTGCTCTGGGAGTCAATGGGGGTGGAGGCGATGATGGCTCGGGAGGAGCCGCTCTTCGACTGGGTGGCCAACCAGGCCGACTCGGTGGAGGGTGTGACGTCGTTTCTGGAGAAACGCGAACCCACCTGGAACCTGTCGGTGGCTCGCGACCTGCCCCGGCACCTTTTGGATCCCGGTTCGTGAACGGTCGCTACGAGCTGGCGCTGCTCAGCCTGGGGGATCTGGTGGCCAACCCGGTGACGGGGGAGCGGGCGACCGAGGCCGCTCGCCACCGTTCGCTGGTCGAGCAGGCGGTCCAGGCCGAGGCCCTCGGGTTTCACGCCATCCATCTGGGCGAACACCACTTCTCCGACTACATGTTGTCGTCGCCGCCGGTGGTCCTGGCCGCCATCGCCGAGCGCACCACCTCGCTCACCCTCAGTACTGCGGTGACCCTGGCCGGCAACCTTGACCCGGTGCGGGTGGCCGAGGACTACGCCACGGTCGATGTGCTCTCGGGAGGACGGGTGGAGCTGGTGGCGGGCCGGGGAAGCCTGTTCGCCCACACCTACGAGGGCTTCGGTCATCCCCTCGACCAGGCCCGGGAGCGCTATGACGAGTCGGTGGCCCTGCTCCACCGGTTGTTGCGGGAGGAGGATGTGACCTGGGACGGCCGGTTCCGGGCGCCGCTTCGGGGCCACAGCACCCGTCCCCGGCCGTGTGGGCCCCTCCACACGTGGGTCGGCGCCGGCTCGCCGGCCTCGGCCGAGTTGGCAGCCCGCCTGGGGGCGGGCCTGATGCTGCCCACGGTGTTCGGTCGGCCCGAGCACTTCCGCCCCATCGTCGACCACTACCAGGACAGCTGGGCCGCCACCGGCCGACCGGAGTCCGAGGCGCGGGTCGGCGCCTGTTCCCACACCCATGTGGCCCCGGTCGGCGTCGACGCCGGGGCTCGCTGGGCCCCCTACTACCAGGCCTACTGGGAGTTTGTCGGCACGTTGCTGGCCCCGACGGGCCGGTGGCCCGCCTTCGATCTCGACGAGTTGCTGGCCGGACCTGGCCTGTGCGGCTCACCCGAGCAGGTCGTCGACCGCCTCGGTGTGCTGCGAGATCTGCTCGACCTCGATCGCCACCTGGTCATGTTCGACCTGGGAGGCATCGACGACGCCATGCTGGCCGACACGATCGACCTGTTCGGCTCCGAGGTGCTTCCGCACCTGGTGTGAGGCTCAACTCGTCCGTCAGCGGTCGAGGAACGAGAGGAGTTCCGGGATGACGATCTCGTGGGCGTCCTCCTGGATGTAGTGACCGGCGTCGTCCACCCTGACCACCGTGGCGTCGGGGAAGTCGGCCAGCCAGAGGTCGTCGAGCATGTCGGGCGTGAAGGCGATGTCCTTCATGGGCCAGGCGATGAGCACCGGCTTGTCCCGGAAGGCGGGGACGAGTTGGTCGTGGACCTCCGACAGGTAGTCGCTGACCGGACCCTCGGGCCCGGCCGGGATCTCCCGGGGAAAGACCAGCACCGGGGTGCGACTGGCCCAGCTCGAGTGGGGCGCGAGGTATGCCGCTTTCTCGTCGGGCCCGAACCGGTCCCTGTGGACGACGCCGGCCCGGAACAGGAACACCCGCACGAAGGCGTGCATCCCCTTGACCATCAGCTCGCCGACGCCCGGGGTGCGGAACAGTCGAAGGGGGACGGGTAGCGCCACCTTCTCGGGCGGACGGTGGCAGAACGTGTTGAGCACGCACAGGCTGCGGACCCGGTCGGGATGACGGGCGGCCCAGGTCAGCCCGATGGGGCCGCCCCAGTCCTGGACCACGACGGTGGCGTCGTGCAGGTCGAGCGACTCGAGCAGGGCCTCGCATCGGTCGCCGTGGCGAGGGATCCGGTACAGCTCGGCGTCGTCGGGCTTGGCCGACCGGCCGAAGCCCAGATGGTCCATGACGATGGCCCGGTGGCCGGCAGCGGTGACGGCTTCGACGAAGCGACGGTAGAGGTAGCCCCAGGTCGGGTTGCCATGCACCATGACCACAGGGCGGGCGTCGGCCGGGCCTTCGTCGATGTAGTGCATGCGCCCGTCGGGATGGTCGAACCAACGGGGTTGGTAGGGCCAGGTCCCGCCGAAGGTCCAGTCGCCGGTTTCGGTGTCGGTTGTGGTCGATGCCATGGTTCCTCGCTGGTGGTGGTTGGAGCGGTCACGTCGGCCCCGCGGCTCCGATCGGTGCCGGCCGGGGGGGTCAGCGGATGCGTTCGAGGGTGGCGGCGGCGATGTCGTGGAGAACCTCGGCCGACTCGCCGGCCCGGGCCAGTACACACAGGCTCACGTGGATGGCCAGAAGGAGTCGGGCCAGTCGGGCCGGGTCATCGTCGGGGCCGAGTTCGTTGCGGGCGACGGCTCGGGTCAGCGCCGCTCGATAGCCGCCCTCGATCCTGCGGAAGAACCGGTCGATGACGGGGCCGATGTCGGGGTCGGTGGCGATGGCCTCCCGCGAGGTGTTGCACACCAGACAGCCGAGGCGGGCCTCGGGGTCATCGGCGTCGGCCAGTAGCCCCCACAGCGCCGCCTCGACGTCGGCCAGGCCGTCGCTGCCCGTCTCGAGCGGAGCCAGGAAGCGATCGGCGGCGGCCTCGGTGAAGTCGTCAAGGGCGCCGAGAAACATGGTCTTCTTGTCGCCGAACCCGTTGTAGAGCTGGCGCCGGTCGAGCCCGGTGCCGGACTCCAGATCGGCCAGCGAGGTGTCGGCGTAGCCCGTTGCGAGGAAGGTCGCGACCAGTCCTTGACGGACCCGGTGATCGTCGTAGGTTCGCCTCCTGGCCATCTCGGGCACCATATTTCACTGATCAGTGAAAAGCAATGGCGGGTGCCACACCACGTGCCGTTTGGCCTGATCACCGGCGCCCTCGCTACCGTTGGGCAAGCGGACGCTTCGGGGGGAGCGGTCATGACCAACACCGATACAGCGCCCGAGCCGGTCGACCGGCTCGACATCCACAGTCGGGAGCGCTATCTCCGCCACGGCTATCCATGGGAGGCCTGGGAACGTCTCCGCGAGGAGGACCCGTGCCACTGGTATGAGCGGGACGACATCGCCCCGTTCTGGGCCATCACCCGCCACGCTGACGTGAAAGCCATCGGGGCCGACGCCCGCCGCTTCATCAACGGTGGCGGCAGGCTCCGGCTCGTCTCGTCCGACATGCAGGAGCGCATCGAGCGCAATCGGCAGCGCAAGATCGCCGCCCGGGGCTGGGATCCGACCGAACCCGAGGACCTCGTCTTCCTCGACGCCCCTCGCCACACCGAGATGCGCATGTTGACGGCCCGACACTTCACCCCGGCCCGGTGCCGGGCTATGGCCGCCACCCTGGCCGCCGATGCCGAGCGGTTCACGGCCGCCTTCGTCGATCGGCTGGAGGCAGGGGAGACCGTCGATCTGGTGCACGACTACGCCGTCGCCCTTCCGCTGGTCACCATCTGCACCATGATGGGTCTCGACCCCGACGACTGGTCGGACATCCACCGCTGGACCGATGCGCTGTTCGACTTCGACTCGATGCGGTTCGCCCTCCCCGGCGAGGACCGGTATGCCATGCGTAAGCGCCTGCACCGGGAGTACCACGAGTACAAGGTCGAGCTGATCGAACGGAAGCGGATCGAGCCGGGCGACGACCTGGCCACGTTGCTGGTCGACGCCCGCATCGACGGTGAACCCCTCACCGATCAGCAGCTTCACGGCTACCTCAACCTGCTGATCGCGGCAGGCAACGAGACCACTCGCAACGCCCTCAGCCGGGGGATCCTGACCCTGCTCGATCACCCTGAACAGACCGAGCGTCTGCTGGCCGACCCCGACCGGCTGGTGGAGCCGGCGGTGGAGGAGATCGTGCGCTGGACCACGCCCGTGATCCAGTTCGTGCGGACCGCCACCGTCGACGTGGAGTTGCACGGGAGGACCATCGAGGCCGGGCAGCATGTCGGGCTGTGGTACGGCCCGGCCAATCGCGATCCCCGGGTGTTCGACGAGCCGTGGACGTTCGATATCACCCGCGAGCCCAACGAGCACCTCGGCTTCGGGCACGGTGCCCACTTCTGCCTGGGGGCCAACCTGGCCCGATGGGAGCTGCGGGCGGCCCTGGCCGCCGTGGCCGACACCGACTTGCTCCGGCGGCTGCGTTCGGCGGGTGAGCCCACCTGGCTCACCGACGTGCACGTCGGCGCCTACAACCACGCCCCGGTCAGCTACTAGCACGACAATCCGGCACGACCCGCCGGGCCCCAGCGGCATCCCTGACACTGGCCGCAGCGGCGTCGGCCAGTGCGGCGGCGCGCTCCGCCTGGCATCGGCCATCCGTGCCGTTGCTACCGTCGTCGCATGGATCAGCCGGCCGGCCTTGAGCGACCGATCCCCGAGATCTGGTTCGAGCCCAACGATCGCCGACGGCTGTCGGCTGTAGCCCGGCGCTCCATCATCGCTCCCGCGGTCGTGGCCTTGGCCCTGGCCGCAGCGCTCGTGACGGCCTTCGTGGACCGGGTCGCGACCAACGAGGAGTTCGAGGGTCAGGTGTTGGCCGCGGCCCTGGCCTCGGCGGCCCCTGAGGAGCGAGCCGAGCTGTCGGCAGCCGCCGGGCGCGACGCCCTTTTTGGACTGCAGCTGGACCTGGATGCCGAGCAGACGGCGTGTTTCACCGACCAGATCACGGTCAGCGCTGCCCGTGATCTGCTCCGTCTGGTTCTGTTCGGCGACCAGGACCGCTTCAGCGGCACCGGCGGCGAGGTCCTCCTCGCCCTGTGCAGTCGCTAGATCCGGGGGTCCGTCCTCTCCCGGGCCCCCGGATCAGCGCAGCCGTGACCGATCTCCGGTCGAAACCGGTCAGGCCAGTACGTGGACCGGGGTGCCGTTGGGCAGTTCGTCGGGCAGGTACTCGGCGATGTGCATCGGCACCCGGACACAGCCGTGGCTGGCCGGGTGGAGGGGGACCGACGTGGCCCCGTGGAAGGCGATGCCGCCGTTGAAGTAGAGCGGGTTGTAGAGCCGGCCGATGTTGAGGCTCGACTCCCGCCAGCCGCTGATCCGGCGGCTGATGTGGAACTCGCCCTTCGGCGTGATCGAGCTACCGCTGTGATCCTCGTTGGACCACGGGATGCCGCTCCCGGTCGAGACGTGGGCGACCAGCGTCGGCGTGGTGGCGCCGGGGTCGTAGACCTTGGCCAACTGCTGGGACAGGTCGACCTCCACCCACCGTTGGTCGTGGTCCCGGTCGGGCCGGCCCAACTCACCTGCGGTCAGGCGCTCCCAGGCCTGTTCCTCGAGCGGGCCCCAGCTGCCGTCGACGGGCAGCCCGGCCAGCTTCTCCAGGGCCCAGACCGCCTGCACGGTGGCGCCGCCGTAGACCCCGTCGACCGGCCCGGGGTCGAAGGGCCCGTCGGCCAGACGGGCCTGGAGCCGCTCGACCGACTCGCCCTCGTCTCCCCGGATCACCACCGGGCCGTCGTAGTCGTACACCGCCAGCGCCTGGACGGTGGAGGCGTCGGCCACGCCGGTCACGGGCAGGCCGACCAGGTCCTGGAAGGCCGACACCGCAGCCTCGGTGCGTCGCCCGTAGGACCCGTCGACGGTGCCTCCGCCCAGTCCGAACCGGGCCAGCTGTTGCTGGAGGGCCTCGACGTCCGGTCCGGCGTCGCCCGGCTCCCCGGCCCGGAGGATGACCCAGGGTTGGGCCAACTGCTCGGCCGTCTCGGCCGGGGCCGGGATGGCGAGCGAGGTCCCGGCCGCCGACTCCTCACCCGGGGTCGAGCCGCCGGTGGTCGGACCGCGGTCGATCGAGGTGTCGTCGGTGGTGGCGGGGGCCGAGCCGAGGGGAGCGGCCGACGAGGTGGTCGAGGTCGGTGATGGTGAGGTGCCGTCGGGCGAAGCCTGGTCGTCGCCGGTTCCTGATGAGCAGGCGCCGATCGCCAGCACGAGGGCGATCGCCCCGAGGAGAGGCCGCGCCGGGGCCACCGTTCTTCTGGTCGTCGCCCGTCGTTGCCCCATACCGGCTCTCCTCCCGTCCCGGTGTCCCAATTGTTCCCCGGTACCCGCCGGTGCTCAAGGCACCGGAACTCCATCGGCACCGTTTCCCCTGGTCGGAGGCGCTTGCTGAAAGAAATTTCAGCACCGCGGTGCGGTGTCGGGGAGGGCGACAGTACCTTGTGTGACGAAACGGTTTCATTCTCGGCGGAGGGAACGGTTCATGTCATCGAGCGGTATTCGCGTGGCCCCCACGCGGCGCACCGCCGCCCTGGGACGCAAGCTCGCGGGCGGAGCGGTCGTCACGGCCCTCCTGGGCCTCTCGGTCATGCCCGTCGGTGCGGTCGACGAGTCCACGACGACGACCACCACGACGACCACCACCACCACGACGACCACGACCGCTCCGCCCACGACCAGCACCTCGACGACGTCCACCCCGACGACGGCGCCGACCACCGCCACCACGGCGACGACCTCGACCGCGCCGACCACCGCCGTGTCGACCACCACGACGACGGCGGGCGGCGTCACCACCACCACGATGTCGAGCGGGATCCCCGACTTCACCGGTACCCAGGATCAGGCCCAGGCCGACGCCGCGTCCAAGGCGAGGGCCCTCGACGCGGCCAACGCCGAACTGAGCGACCTGACCAACGCCCTGGCGGTCCTCAAGCGCCAGGTCGATCGGCAACAGAGCCGGGTCGACTACGCCAACGAGCAGCTGGAGGCGGCCGAGCTTCAATTGGCCACCGCCGATTCCGACGTCAACACGGCCCAACAGGACCTGGACGATCTCGAGGACCGGGTCAGCGAGATGGCGGTGCGGGCCTTCGTCGACGATCAGGGCGACCGGGCCATCCTGTTCGCCGTCGACGATCCGATCCAGGCCATTCGGATGGAGGTCATGCGCTCCCAGGGCACCCAGAGCGACCTCGATCTGGTCGAGGACCTCCGGATCGCCCAGGAGGACCTGGGGGTCCGCCGGGCCGAGGCCGTGGAGCTGGCGGCGGCGGCCGAACGGATCCGAGCCGACAGCGCCGAACAGTTGTCGGCCCTCGAAGGCGACCAGCAGGCCCAGGCGCTGTTGACCGATGCGGCCGAGGACCGTCTCGACCACCTGCTCGGCGAGCAGGCGGCCCTGGCCTCGATCGGGGCCACCAACGGGGTCGACACCGACCGGTTGGTGGCCGAACTGGCCGGCTCCCGACCGAGCGTCGACCCGGGCAACGTCGTCATCCCCGACGTGGTGTCCGAGGACGACATCGTCTACGTCGGCAACGGCATCTCGGTCCACCGCGACATCGCCGACACCATCCGCCAGCTCCTGGTCGACGCCGCCGCCGACGGCGTCGAGCTGGGTGGCGGCGGCTACCGGAGCGCGGCGGCCCAGATCGCCACCCGCCGCAACAACTGCGGGACCAGCAACTACGCCATCTACCAGATGCCGGCCTCGCAGTGCAGCCCGCCCACGGCCCGCCCCGGACGGTCGATGCACGAGAAGGGCCTCGCCATCGACTTCACCTATCGCGGCTCGCTCATCCGATCCCGGTCCGGTGGCGGGTGGAACTGGCTGGTGGCCAACGCCGCCCGCTACGGCCTCCGGAACCTGCCCAGCGAACCCTGGCACTGGTCGACCAACGGACGCTGATCGCCCGCCTCGGCCCAGGAGCCGAGTGCCTCGCCGGAGACACCACCACTAGGCTCGGATCGCCGGCAGAGGGACCGGTCGAGGAGGCAGTGACATGGGTCTGATGGACAAACTTCGGGGCGAGCTGGTCGACATCATCGAGTGGCTGGACGATTCCCGCACCACCCTGGCCTGGCGGTTCCCCCGCTACCAGAACGAGATCAAGAACGGGGCCCAGCTCATCGTGCGCGAGGGGCAGGAGGCGGTGTTCGTCTATCGCGGTGAGCTGGCCGACCGGTTCGGGCCCGGCAACTACGAGCTGAAGAGCGAGAACCTGCCCATCCTCAGCACCATCCAGGGCTGGAAGTACGGCTTCGACAGCCCCTTCCGGAGCGAGGTCTACTTCATCAACACCCGGCCCGTGACCGACCTGCGGTGGGGCACGCCCCAGCCGGTCACGGTCCGCGACCCCGACTTCCGGATGGTCCAGGTCCGGGCCAACGGCCTGTGCGTGGTCCGGGTCGAGGACGCCCAGATCTTCCTCCGCGAGGTCATCGGCACCGACTCCCAGGTCGAGATCGAGGAGATCACCGAGCTGCTGCGACGGGTGATCACCCTGGCCTTCGCCGACATGATCACCGAGACCGGCCTTGGGGCCATCGACCTCCAGGGCCGGCAGGTCGAGTTGTCGGCCCGGCTGCGCGACTTCGTGGCCGAACGGGTCGACGACGAGTACGGCCTGGCCATCGACGACGTCACCATGAACATCTCGCTGCCCGAGGAGATCACGGCGGCCATGACCCGCGGCGTGGCCCGAGGGGTCGAGGAGGGCGGGTTCCTCGACAACGTCGGGGACATGGGCCGCTATCAGCAGGCCAAGGCGGCCGAGGCCATGGTGGCCGCCGCCGGCAATCCCGGTGGCGGGGTCATGGGCGACGCCATGGCCATGGGTATGGGCGTGGCGATGGCCGGTCAGATGGCCAATACCATGGGCGGGGCCATGGCTCCCGGCCAGGCGGCCCAACCCCAGGTCGGCGTGGCCGTGCCGCCGCCCCTGCCGGGCCAGGGCCAACAGTTCTTCGTGGCCATGAACGGCCAGCAGGCGGGTCCCTTCACCGCGGCCCAGATCCAGGCCGGGGCCCAGCAGGGACAGGTCAACGGCCAGTCGCTGGTCTGGGCGGCCGGGATGGCGGCCTGGACGCCGGCGGCCCAGGTCCCGGCCCTGGCCTTCATCTTCGCCGTGCCCCCGCCCGTGCCCGGAGCCACCCCGCCCCCGGTGCCGCCGCAGGCCCCGGCTCCGGCCCCCGCCCCCCAGGCCCCCACCCCGGGGGACCAGGCCCAGCCGCCGTCGGGCCCGGCCGACACCCCGCCCGCGGGGTGAACCCGTCGTGAGCGACCCCGATCCTCGTTGGGAACCGCCCTCGGTCCCTCCGCCGGCCCCGTCCGCGCCCACCTCGCCGGGGGTGCAGCCGCCCGCCGCTTCGCCGGCCGGGATGCCGGGCCCGCCGCCGCTGGCTTCCCCACCCCCGGCCCCGGCCCCGGCCCCTCCCGTCATCCCGTCGCCGTTCGACGCTCCGCCGCCCGTGCCGCACCCGTCCCCAGCGGCCGGTCCCGGTCCGGTCGAGGGTACGGGGGACGTCGAGGTCGAGGGTCCGCTGCAGTACAACCCGCAGGACTACTACAAGGAGCAGCAGGTCGACACCCGACCCTGTCGGGCGTGCGGCGGTGAGCTCCACTTCGATCCGGGGACCCAGGGGTTGGCCTGCCCCCATTGCGGGGCCACCGAAGCCATCGTCAACGACCCCTCGGTCCTGGTCGAGGAGCAGAGCCTGGCCGCCCTGCGCCGGGCCGGTGGGGAGCGGCATCTGACCCACCTGGAGGACGAGAAGGAGATCGTCTGCCAGAACTGCGGAGGTCACACCACCTTCGTCGGCACCATGACCTCCACCCGGTGTCCCTACTGCGCCACCCCCATCCAACGGACCGACGTCCACGAGGCCCCGGACCGCCTGGCCGTCGACGGAGTCCTGCCCTTCGCCGTGACCGAGGACGTGGCCACCGAGAACCTGCAGAAGTGGATCAAGGGCCGGTGGTTCGCCCCCGGCGCCTTCAAGCGCTACAGCACCCAGGGCTCGTTCGAGAGCGTGTACAGCGCCTACTTCACCTACGACGCCGACTGCCTGACCCAGTATCGGGGACGGCGGGGTGACCACTACACCCGGACCATACGCGAGGGCGATCAGGAACGCACCGTGACCGAGACCCGCTGGTGGCCCGCCTCCGGCACCGTTCACAACGTGTTCGACGACATCGTGGTGGCGGCCAACACCGGCTTCGAGCGGAAGTACATCGACGCGCTCGAGCCCTGGCCCACCCAGTCACTCCAGCCCTTCAACCGCGACTACCTGGCCGGTCATCTGTCCCGGACCTACGACCGCGATGTGGAGGACTGTCTCACCGAGGCCCGCCAGCGGATGGAGTCGGACATCGACCACACCGTCCGCCGCGACATCGGCGGCGACGTCCAGGAGATCCATCACAAGGACACCAGGTATCGGTCGGTGACCTACAAGCACGTGCTGTTGCCCATCTGGCTGCTCACCGTGCTCTACGAGGGCAGAGCCCTCCAGGTGTACATGAATGGCGTGACCGGGGAGATCCACGGCCAGCGACCCTGGAGCCGGCTCAAGATCGCCGCAGCCGTGGTCGCCGCCATCGTGGCCATCGTGGCCATCGTCGTGCTGGTCAGCCTGGCGGGAGGTTGACGGTCCGTGAGCATCATCCTGTTGGTGTTGGCCATGGTGGCGGTAGCGATCGTCGCCGGGGTGGCGGGCACCGGTCTGCTGGCGGCCTGGGCCGTCAAGCGCAACGCCACCCGCAAGCTTCGGGTGGTGCCGGGCACGCCCAGCGGGGCCCCGGTCAACTGGGTCGGGGCCCACACCCCAGAGGCCGAACTGCATCGGCGGCTGGTGGCGGCCACCGGGTCGGTGCGTCGCTCGGCCGCCATCCACCCCGATCTCGGACCGGCCCTGGATCGGGTCGAGCGGGAGGCCGTCAGGCTCGAGACCGAACTGGTGGCGGCGGCGGAGATGGGGCCGGGTCCGAAGGAGCGCATCCTGGCCCGGCTGGCGGAGGCCGTCTCGTCACTTGAGGCGGTGTCGGAACGTCTGGTGGTCGACCGCCTGGTCGACCCGCTCACCCAGAGCGAGCTGGCCCGCGAACTCGAGGCCTACGACGAGCAGCTCGCCGCGCTGCGGGAAGCCTGGGCCGAACTCGACGAGATCGACCCGCCTCCAATGCCCCAGCCCGGCGCGGGCTGAGTTCCCGCCGGGGGCAAGCGAGGACTGGACACCCGCACTCGATCAGCCGATCAGCCGTCGATCAGCCGATCGAGGTGGGGGTTGCGGAACACGTGCTCGGGGTCGAGGCGTTCCGCCACGGCGACGAAGTCGGGGAACCGGGGGTGGCGGTCCCGGACGTCGGCCGGGTCCAGGTGGTACAGCTTCCCCCAGTGGGGGACCGGCCGGAAGGGGGCGAGTGCCTCCTCCACCAGCGGCACGACCTCGGCCACCGCTCGAGGATCGACGACCCAGGACAGGTGGAGGGCGAGCCGGGGCCGGGTGAAGGGACTGAGCCACTGGTCGCCCGGCGCCACCGACCGGATCTCACTCGCCCGCATGATCGGTGACATCGTCGGCCCCAGCCGGGCCAGGGCCTCCAGAGCGGCCGGCCCGTCGGCCCGGTCGACGAAGTACTCCGACTGGAGTTCGCTGCCCGGTTCGGCCTCGGCGTCGATCCGGACGTGGGGCAGCACATCGAGCCAGGGGAGGGGCGACAGGGTCTGGTCGGTGAAGTGCCGGGCCCCGATCGGCCCCCGGGGGCTCAGAGGCTGGTCGGCCCGGCGCCCGCCCCACAACCGGTCGGGGGTTGTCGGCAGTGTGCCGTCGGGCTCGAGCCGGTGTTTGCGCCACAGCTGGTCCACCCGGTCCGACCGCCAGTCGAGGAACCAGCTCACGCTGTAGGCCGAGGCCAGCATGGTGTCGACCTGCTCGATGGCCGAGGCCAGGGGCAGATCGACGTGGACCTCCTGGGCCATGCGGTAGGCCGGCTCGATGTCCAGCACGAGGCGGCTGACGACGCCGAGCGCACCGAGCGACACCACGAACGCACCGAAGTCGGCGTCGCCCCGCCGGGCCACCACCAACTCGCCCGCACCGGTGACCAGTTCCGCCTCGGCCACAACGGCCGCCAGTTCGGCATTGCCGTCACCGGAGCCGTGGGTGGCGGTGGCGCAGGCCCCGGCCACCGAGAAGTGGGGAATGGACGGCAGGTTGGGCAGAGCCCAGCCCCGGGCGGCCAGCCACCGGCACAACGTGTGATAGCGGATGCCGCCCTCGACGGTGACCGTCCGGTTCTCCGGGTCGAGGTCGAGCACGGCGGCCAGGCCCTCGGTCGAGACGAGGTCGTGGTCGGTGTCGATCAGGTCGTTGAAGGAGTGGGCCGAGCCCGCGACCCGAACCCGGCGAGCCCCGGCCACCGCGTCCTGCAGTTCGGCCACCGACCGCGGCCGGTGGACCCGGGCCGCGCCCACGGTGAGGGTGCGGGCCCAGTTCCGCACCGGTCCGTCGGGGATCGTGCCGTCGGCGGCCGCCATCAGGTGCGGGCGGCCGTCGTCGAGGTTGGCGTGGTGGGGGGCCACGGCCAGGTGGTGATCGGTCCGCTGCTGGAAGGCGTGGGCCGCGGCCAGCACCAGGTCGTCGGCGAAGGGTCGGCCGGCCAGTTGCAGCCCCAGAGGCAACCCGTCGTCGTCGAGGCCCATCGGCACCGAGATCGCCGGCATCCCGGTGGTGTTCCAGGGCGGGGTATGGAGGGCCCGCATGGAGATGGGGGGCCCTGAGGCCCCCGACAGCGGCGCCGCTCCGTAGCCGGTGGTGGGACCGGCGATCAGGTCGATGTCGAGTCGGTCGAGGTCGGCCTGCAGGCGTCGGCGGGCCACCTGGCGAACCCGCTCGATCTGCACCAGGTCGCCTCCGTTGAGCAGGGCGCCCTGGGCGATCGTGAGTCGGGTGGGTCGGCCGTAGTCGGCCCAGCGGGTCGCCAGCAGGTTCCGGTGCCAGGCGAAGGCCTCGGCCTGGAGCCCGAGGAAGGCGGCGTCGCACAGCTGGTCGTAGAGATCGACCTCGAACGGGACACAGGTGGCGCCCGCCGCCTCCAGTTCCTGCGTCGCCGCCTCGAAGCGGGCCAGCACCAGCGGCGACGAGCCATCGCGCAGCCGGTCGTTGGCGATCACCCCGATCCGGACGCCGTCGAGGCCGTCCTGCCCCTGCCGGATCACGGCCTCTACGTAGTCGATCGGGGGACGGTCGACCGTGGTGCGGTCCGACGGGTCGGCCCCGGCCATGATCGTGAGCATGGCGGCGCAATCCCAGGCCGAACGGGCCATGGGACCGACGTGGTCGTAGCTCAGACCAAGCGGCACACAACCCGACTTGGGGACCAGGCCGTAGGTCGGCTTGTGGCCCGTGATCCCGTTGTAGGACGCCGGGAGGCGGACACTGCCGGCGGTGTCGGTGCCGAGGCCACCCAGGATCTGGCCCGAGGCCACACCGTTCCCGGTCCCCGAACTCGAGCCGCCGGCCCACCGGTCGGGGTCCCACGGATTGCGGGGCACCGGAAAGGGCTTGGAGGGGTCGGGTCGGCCGATGGCGAACTCCATGGTCGTCGTCTTGCCCACGAACACCGCCCCCGCATCCCGGAGCCGGGTCACCGCCGGGCCGTCGCCCTGATCACCCCAGCCCGGGTCGAGGACCAGGCTCTGGGCCGTGGTCGGGCCCTCGTCGGTGGCCAGGATGTCCTTGATGCCGAGTGGGATGCCGTGCAGGGGGCCCCGGTCGTGGCCGGCGGCCAGCTCACGGTCGGCCTCGGCCGCCCGGGCCAGGGCCTGCTCGTCGAAGCGGGCCAACCAGGTCCCGAGCACGGGATCAAGCTCGTCGGCGGCGCTCAGCAACGCCGTGGTCAGCTCGACCGAGGTGGTCGCTCCCCGTCGCAGGGCCCGCCCCGCCGTCTCGATCGTCCACGGGGCCCTCATCGTCGCCCCTCCCCGCCCTCGGCCGCCCGGTAGACGGCGGCCGGAACCTCGTCACCGCAGTCGACCCGGTGGAAGGCCTCGATCTGGCGTCGCATGCCCGGGTAGAGGCCGGCCAGTCGGGCCACCTCGTCGTCGGGCACGGTGAGGCCGGCCTCGGCCAGCAGGGTGCTCACCACCGACAGGGCGGGATCGCCTGTTCGGTCGTTGCCGTCGTCGTCGCTCATTCGGGTCCCCCTTGCGTCGAGCGCGATCCTAGGACCGCCCCGTCGATCGGGCCCAGCCTGGGGGCCGGGTCGGGGGCGCGGCTAGGCCCCGTCGGTCGGCTCGGCCAGCACGGCGGCGATGCGGGTGGCCGCCCCGTCGGCCCCGATGTGGTCCAGGTAGGGGGCGACGCCGCCCCACTCGGTCCGGAGATGGGCCAACACCGCGGCCATGGTCGTCGGCTCGGCCCCCATCATGGCGGCCCGAACGTTGGCGTCGCCCACCCGGTCCATCATGGCCTGGCGCTGGGCGTCGTCGCTGTTGCGGGCGTACCACTCCATGAGGTGGGTCACCACCGGGGCCGATCGGCCGTAGTCGGCCGTGATGTCGTCGTCGCCGACACCGGCCCGACTCAGGATGAGGGCGGTGATCACGCCGGTCCGGTCCTTGCCCGCGGTGCAGTGGTAGGCCACGGGGGCCCCGGCCTCGACCGAGTCGGCCACCAGGTCCAGGGCTCGGGCGAAGGCCCCGCCCCGCTCGTGGAGCCAGCCCAGGTACGAGGTGAGCAGCAGGTCCTCGCCGGCGGCCAGGGCTTCGGCCCGGTCGGCTCCGGCCGCCTCGTCCAGGCTGTCGATGACGGGCACGTGGTGGAACGCCACGTCGGCGTGGTCGAAGCGGCCCTCCCGCTCCAGTTCCTCGCTCGTCCGCAGATCGATCACCGTTCGCAGGCCCCGCTCGACGAGCCGATCCCGGCCCGCGCCGTCGGTGCGGTGGAGGCCGTCGGCCCGGATCACCAGCCCGGAGCGGGTCCGTCCGCCGTCGGCGGTGGCGAAGCCGCCCAGGTCCCGCAGGTTGAACACCCCGTCCACGTCGATCCCGGTGACTGTCATCGTTACGACCTCCCGAGGGCCAACGGTACGGGTCGGGTGCGGCCGGAGGGCCACCCCGACCTGAACACGACGGGAACCCCAGGTGAGCGCCCGGTGGCGTCCGCCGGTCGGCGACGGTCGGCGGTCAATCGTCGGTCGGCTCGTCGGTTCCCGACGCGCCGTCCGGGGGCGTCAGCAACTCGTCGTTGTGTTCCCCCAGGATCGGGGCTCGCCGGTAGACCCCGGTCGGGGTCCCCGTGAACTTCATCGGGGTGTTCACCTGGACGATGGGACGCCCCGACGGCTGCTCCACCGCCACCAGCATGTCCCGGCTCGTGGTGTGGTCGTCGTCGAAGAGGTCGCCCGGCTTGTTGACCACGCCGACCGGCACCACGCCACCCAGAACCTCGACCACCTCGGCACTGGTCCGGGCCGCAACCCAATCGGTGAGCGGCCCGTCGACCAGTT
The DNA here is from genome assembly GCA_965263455.1 of Acidimicrobiales bacterium. Classification (GTDB taxonomy): domain Bacteria; phylum Actinomycetota; class Acidimicrobiia; order Acidimicrobiales; family SZUA-35; genus CADEDH01. The sequence goes on along the minus strand of CBDHHN010000004.1, from coordinate 479,457 downwards.
CCCGATTCTTGACCCGACCCCGCAGGGTGGCCGTGCGCTCGTCGGTGGCCAGGTCGGGGACCCCGATCAGGGGGGCCAGAGCCCGCCAGTGGTTGTCGGTGGGGGCGGCGATGGCCACGGCGCCGTCGGCGGTGGGGTACACGTCGAAGGGAACGGTGAAATCGTTGCGGTTGCCGCTGGGCGGTGTGTCGCCCCGACCCATGTAGCTGTACCGCATCACCCCCTGTTCACAGATGGCCATGATCGAATCGGTCATGGCCACGTCGACGAACTGGCCCTCACCGGTGCGCTTGGCGTGGTGGATGGCGGCCAGGAAGGCCAGGGCCCCCACGGTGCCGGGGTAGATGTCACCCAGGAAGGGCCCGACCTGGACCCGTTCATCGGGGCTGGAGCCGTTCATCGACACCAGCCCGCCGTGGGCCTGGGCGATCACGTCGTAGGCGGGCCAATCGGCGAACGGGCTCTCGCCGGTGCGGGGGTCGCCGAAGCCCCGAATCGCCCCGTAGACCAGGGCCGGGTTGCGAGCGGCCAGGACCTCGTATCCGACCCCCAGTCGGTCCATGACCCCGGCCCGCATGTTCTCGACGACTGCGTCGGCCGATTCGACCAGGGTGATGAACCGTTCCCGATCGGCCTCGTCGGTCAGGTCCAGGGCCACGCCCCGCTTGTTGCGGTTGTAGCTGGCGAAGGGGCCGCCGTACGCCTTCACCTCGTCATCGAGGGTGTAGGGCGGGAGCTTGCGTTGCAGGTCGCCCCGCGGCGGTTCGACCTTGATCACGTCGGCGCCCAGGTCGGCCAGCATCATCGTCGACCACGGGCCGGCGATGGCCTGGGTGACGTCGATGATCCTGACGTCGCCCAGCGGGCCCTGGCGCTGGTCGAGCATGGGCTGCGCCCGTTCATGGGCGCTCAGGTGGGGCTGGTCTTCGGGTGCAACGGGGTCGGCCACCGGGGTCCTCGCTTCGGTCGGACGGCTGGGACGAGCATCGCGCACGACCCACGGGTTGGGGCAAGCCCCGCCCATCGGGCCAGACTCACCCCATGCGACTGGGCCTGATCTCCGACACCCATGTTCCCGAGGCCATGCCCGAGCTGTGGCCCCACCTCTACCGGCAGTTCGACGGATGCGAGGCCATACTCCACGGCGGCGACATCTATGAGCTGTCGGTCATCGACCGGCTGTCGTCCATCGCCCCCACCTTCGCCGCCCGGGGCAACGGCGACGACGGGTCGAGTGGGCGGGCGGTGCAGCCCGACGACGAGCGGCTCCGGGAGGCCTGGTTGCTGGAGTTCGGGGGCCTGCGGATCGGGCTCACCCACCACCTGCCCATCCCCGAGGTCGGTCGCTACACCCTGGCCAAGGCCATCGACCGCCACTTCGACGGGGCTCGCCTCGACGTGGCCGTCTACGGCGACACCCACGTGGAGCACATCACGACCATCGACTCCACCCTCTGTGTGAACCCCGGCTCGCCCACGTTTCCCCACAACCTGATGCTGCAGCTGGGCACGATCGGGTTCCTCGACATCGTCGAGGACGACGACGGACCCCGGGCCGAGGCCTCGATCTGGCGTCTTACCGAGACCGGTATCGAGCCCTTCGACTGGGACACCTGGGGCCGGCCCTGGTGATCGGCAGCGCCGTCAGACACCGACGGTGGAGTCGAGCACGGCCCGGATCAGGTCCACGTCGTCGTCGGTCAGGGCCGAGGGCTTGGTGATGACGAGCTCGGCGTCGGCGGTGGCGTGGTTCCCCCAGATGGTGACGGTCCCGGCCAGGGAGAAGAGGTGCGTGTCGGGGTACTGGTCGCTGAGGGCGATGGCCTCGGCCTGGTCGCAGGCGCCCAGGATCTCGCACGGCGGGCCGAGTGGCGAGGGGGTCCCGATGGTGATGTTCAGTTGGTTGCCGTCGGTGAAGACGGTGAAGCCATCGAGGGCTCCGGGTTGGTCGAGCACACGGCACCGCCATCCCTCCGGGGCGGTCACGGCCAAGCCAACCACGTCGGACCGGCAATCGCCGATCGAGACCACGTCGTCGATGTCGTCCAACGCCTCGGCCACCTCGTCCGGCAGGTCGTCGAGGTCGAGGTCGGGATCGCCCACTATCTCGGCCGCGTCGTCGTCATCACCGACCGTGCCCCCATCGGTGTCGTCGGTGTCGGCACCGGACCCGGCTTGGGTTTCGCCGGATACGTCCTCACCGGTGCCGTCGGCCGCCTCGGTGCCTTGGCCGCCGTCAGCGGCGCCATCGGACTCGGCATCCGAGCCGCAGGCGGCGAGAAACAGGGCGGCAGCAGCCGCCAGCAACAGAACTCGGTACATGTCGTCCTCCCTCAAGAACGGGGGCCACGTTAGCGGCCGGGCGCGGTGGCCAGGGGGAGCAGGTTGGCCCACGGCCGGGTCGGGTCGCCGGCCCCGGTAGCCTGCGGCGCCATGGACACCTTCGAGCGACCGACCATCACCGTGCCCGACGGGCCGCCTCCTTCCGAGCTGGTGGTCGAGGACCACGTCATCGGGGACGGCACCGAGGCCGTGGCCGGGAGCCAGATCAGCGTCGACTACGTCGGGGTCAGCTGGAGCACGGGCCAGGAGTTCGACGCCTCCTGGAACCGGGGCGACACCCTGTCGTTCACCCTCGGCGCCGGGCAGGTGATCCAGGGATGGGACCAGGGGGTCCAGGGGATGCGGATCGGCGGTCGCCGCACGATCACCATCCCGCCCGACCTGGGCTACGGGGCCACTGGGGCCGGTGGCGTCATCGCCCCCAACGAGACCCTGATCTTCACCGTCGACCTCCGCCAGGTGGGCTGAGCCGACCTCAGCGTCGGGCGTCGGCCTCGACCGCCTCGACCAGGCGGTCGCCGAAGTCGGGAACCGCCGCCTCCACCTGAGACCAACTTGGGCTCAGGGCGGTGGTGAGCGGGTCGGCCAGATAGGCGGTCGCCGCCTCCTCCAGGGCGGTGGCGAACACCTTGACCGCCTCCTCCTCCAGATGGCGACTCGTCGTCAGGCCGTTGATGGCGGCGTCGTGGTGGTAGGTCTCGACCAGTTCCAGCGCCGCGCCCCGGTAGGCGGCCCGGACCGTGCGGAGCGTGTCGGGGTCGAGCACGGCGCCGTCCTCGGCCAGGCGGCGGAACAGGGCCACGGCGATGTCGATGGCCATGCGGTGGAGACCGGAGCCGGGGTCGTCGGCCGAGAGCGGCTGGTGCTTGTGGTCGTAGGCGTCGGCCACATCGACCTGACACAGCTGGTTGGCCCGATGACGCCGGTGGACCTCGCTCAGCACCCCGATCTCCAGGCCCCAGTCGGACGGGATCCGCAGGTGGCGGGCCACGTCGATATCCATGGAGAACTCGCCCGCCAGCGGGTACCGGAACCCGGCCAGGTACTCCAGGTACGGGCGGGAGCCGGTCACCGTTCGCAGTGCCCGCAGGAGCGGGGTCACCAACAGGCGTGACACCCGCCCGTTCAGGGTGACGCCGTCGGTCCGGTAGTAGTAGCCCTTGGCCAGGACATAGCCGAAGCCCGGATGGGTCACCGGGTACAGCAGGCGGGCCGGCAGCTGCCGGCTGTAGGTGGAGATGTCGGCGTCATGGAGGCCCACGACCCGGGCCTCACCCCGGGCCAGCGTGTACCCCAGGCTCCACCACACGTTGCGGCCCTTGCCCGGCTCCTGAGGGGCCAGGTCCAGCTTGGCCAGCTCCTCGTGCAGGTCCCGGAGACGAGGCCCGTCGTGCCACAGGATCCGGTGGCGACCCGGTAGCCGGTCGAAGAACCGCCGGGCCTGGGCGAACTGCTTGTCGTCGGCCCCGTCGAGGCCGATCACGATCTCGTCCAGGTACTCGACCTGGGCCAGCTCGGTGACGATGCGATCGAGGGCCGGGCGTTCGAGTTCGTCGTGGAGGGCGGGAATGATCAGGGCGAGTGGCGTGGTCACCGACCATTCGGCCAGCTCCCGCTCCAGTTCCTCCACCGCCCGTTCACCGATGCGGTGCAGGGTGGGAACCGGGCCCAGCTGGGCGAAGTCCCCCATCAGCCGCTCACGCCGACGAGAGCGACGGAAGGGACATCGAGGATTCGACCGCGGGTCGGGACCGGTTGAGGCAAGGGGCCTCGGCGGTGGGACACGGGCAGAAGATACCGGAGCCCGGTGCGGGGCCCGAAACCGGGCGGCGGAGGCCTATCGCCCGGCGACGACGGCCACCAGGAACAGCCGGGGGAAGGGGAGGATGGTGACCCCGTCCTCCAGCCGGGGGTAGGCCTGGCGGTAGCGGGCCTGGCAGGCCTCGGTGAAGCGGGCGCGGTCGTCGTCGTCCAGCGCGTCGAGGACAGGCCGGAGCACCGATCCGGTGACCCACTCCCACACCGGGTCGTCGCCTGTCAGCTCCTGGTGGTAGATCGTCCGCCACAAGTCCACGGCAGCAGGCTGGAGCCACCGCCGGTAGTCCTCGGGGCGGGCCAGGCGGTCCCGCATCAGGGCCGACCGCGCCGCCTCCGGGTAGTCGCCTCCGTCGAGGACCTCGGCCGGCACCAGATGGGTCGGGTTGTGCCACGAATCCGGCATCTGGACGGCCAGGGTCCCGCCGGGGGCCACCAGGTCGCGGAGACGGGTGAACACCGATTCATGGTCGTCGAGCCAGTGGAGGGCGGCGTTCGAGAACAGCACGTCCACGGGCCGGTCCGGGGTCCAGGTGGCGGCGTCGGCCTCGACCCAGGTGAGGCCGGGATGTTCGTTCCGGGCCCGGTCCAGCATGGCGGCCGACGAGTCCACACCGGTCACCTCCGCCTCGGGCCAGCGGTGGGCCAGCTGGGCCGTCAGGTTCCCGGTGCCACAGCCCAGGTCGGCCACCGTGGCCGGCCGGTCGGCGGCGATCCGGGCCAGCAGTTCGAGGCCGGGACGGGCCCGGTGATCGGCGAAACGTAGGTACTGCGTCGGGTCCCAGGTCATGCCCCGGAACCTAGTGCCGGGCCGATGCCCCCGGGGGGCGGCGCCACTAGGGTCGGTCGGCGTGAGTGCAGACGCAACGACCCCCGACGGTGACCTCGCGGCTCCCTTCGTGAGCCTGCGGACCGAGATCAAGCCCGAATGGATCGACTTCAACGGCCACTTCAACGCCGGCTACTACTTCGTGGTCTTCGACGACGCCGTCAGCGACTGGACCAGCTTCATCGGGTTGGACCGGGCCCACCGCGACGCCCATCGGGTCACGACGTTCTCTGTCGAGGGCCACATCACCTTCGAGCGCGAGCTCGAACTGGGCGACCCGATCGAGGTCCGGACCCAGCTGCTCGGCTGGGACGCCAAGAAGGTGCACTACATCCACCTGATGTACCACGCCGCCGAGGGGTGGTTGGCCGCCACCAACGAGCTGTTGTCGATGCACATCTCCACCGAGACCAGGCGCAGTGCGCCCATGGCGCCCGAGGTCCAGGCCCGGCTGGCCGCGGTGGAGGAGGCCCATTCCCGGTTGCCGGTACCACCCCAGGTGGGCCGGGTCATCGGGCTGCGATCGGGCCGACCCCCGACGGGGTGAAAATTTGCCCATCTCCGATCGACCGCTCGACCCTGCGGATCGTGTTGAGTAGGTAGCCGACCCGGGCGGCTCGGGTCGGGCGAGTCCGAGGGTGTGGGCATCGCCGTCGACTGGAGAGGGCACGGACGCGATGAAGAGGGCGATGTGGATCATGGCCGGGGTCACCGGCACCCTGCCGAGCGTGGTCGCCGTCGCCCTGGTGGAACTCATCCGCTGAGCCGCTTCGGCCCTGGTGGCGCCGCAACGGCTCCGCCTTCGGGCACGATGGAGCGATGGCCGGGCTCCTCATCCTCCTCCTCAACCTCTTCACCATCCTGTTGCTCATCAGCGCGCTGCTCTCGTGGTTCCCCATCGGCTACGACTCGCCCGTGCGACCGGTGGCCGACACGCTGCGCCGCATCACCGATCCGGTCCTGGCCCCGGTGCGACGGGTCCTGCCCCCGCTGGGTGGCCTCGATCTGTCGGTGATGGTCGTCGTCCTGGTGATCCAGGCCGTCCTCATCCCGCTCGTCGCCTCCCTTGGCTGAACCCGAGCCGGGCCCTGGTCGAGCAGCGGTCGCCGACTCCGGTGACCTGGGCGCTGAGCTCGTGGCCGTGGTGGAGGCCGTCGAGCCGGTCGACGCCGCCGCGGGCGAGGCGGCGGCCCGCCGCCAGCTCCGTCTGACCAAGCCGCCGGGCTCGCTCGGTCGGCTGGAGGCGCTCGCCTGCCGGTTGGCCGCCATCGCCGGAGCCGAGCGGCCACCGAGGCCGGCACCGGCGGCGGTTGCCGTGTTCGCCGCCGACCACGGTGTCCACGCCGAGGGTGTCAGCCCCTGGCCCCAGGAGGTCACGGCCCAGATGGTCGCCAACTTCTGTGCCGGGGGTGCCGCCATCAACGCCATCGCCGCCGTCAACGACCTGCGGGTCGTGGTCGTGAACGCCGGAGTGGCCGCCCCGGTGCCCGACCATCCCCGACTGCGGAACACCCCGGTGTCCGCCGGCAGCGCCAACCTGCGGTCGGAGCCGGCCCTGGGCCGGGACCAGGCGACGGCGGCCGTCGTGCTGGGGGCCCGGGTGGCGGCCGAACTCACCGGAGACGGGGCCCGTTGCCTGATCACGGGCGACATGGGCATCGCCAACACCACCCCCTCGGCCGCCGTCATCGCCGCCGTGACCGGCGGACCACCGAGCGAGCTCGTGGGCCGGGGGACCGGCATCGACGACGAGGTCCTGGCCCACAAGCGGGAGGTGGTGACGGCCGCCCTCGACCGGGCCGGACCGGTCACCGGCATCGACGTACCGGCCCAGGTCGGGGGCCACGAGATCGCCGCCCTGGCCGGGCTGTGCCTGGGTGGCGCCCAGGCCCGGGTCCCGGTGCTGGTCGACGGCGTCATCGCACTGGCCGGCGCCGTCGTGGCCGCCCAGTTGCAGCCCCTGGTGGTCGACTACCTGATCGCCGGCCACCGGTCGGTCGAACCGGCGGCCTCGGCCGCCCTGGACTGGTTGGGTCTCGAACCGCTCCTCGACCTCGGCCTTCGCCTGGGGGAGGGGACCGGTGCCGCCCTGGCCCACCCGCTGGTGGTGGCCGCCAGTGAGGTCCTGTCGACCATGGCCACCTTCGACGGGGCCGGTGTCTCGGAACGGGCGACGGAGGGATCGGGCTGATCTCGGGATGTCACGCTCCGTAGTCGGGTAGGCCCGATGGGGTCGTCCGGACTACGGGCAGTGGCCGGGCTCCCGGTATCCTCGGCCGTTGCGGAGGTGCAGGTTGCGAATATCGATACTTGGACCGCTGCGGGTGCAACGGGGTGAGACCGAGGTCGACGTCGCCGGGGTCAAGCAGCAGACGGTGCTGGCCGCGCTGGTGGTGGCCCGGGCCAACGTCGTGTCCACCGATCGCCTGGTCGAGCTGATCTGGGGCTCGCGTCCGCCGGCCAAGCCGTACGAGAACCTGCGGGCCTACGTGTCACACCTCCGGCGTCTGCTGGAGCCGGAGCGGCCCGCCGGGCGTCGGTCCGGGCTCCTGGTCACCCGGTCGCCGGGCTATGCCCTCGATGTCGACGCCGACGTCGTCGACGCCTTCGAGTTCGAGAGCCGTCTGGCCACGGCCCAGGAACTGGTGGCCGCCAACCGGTACCAGGCGGCCCACGACGAGGTCTCCAGCGCACTGCACCTGTGGCGCTCCGACGACCTGGACGACTCACCCCTGGTGCACTTCGTCGCCGAGCGGGAGCGCCTCCTGGAGCTGCGACAGTCGGCCCGGACCCTGCAGTTCGAATGTCGACTGGCGGCCGGTCAGCACGTCGAGTGCATCCCCGACCTGCGCCTCCTGGTCGACGAGGACCCCCTCCGGGAGCGACCCCGGGCCCTGCTCATGCTGGCCCTCCACCGGGCCCAACGCTCGGCCGAAGCGCTGGAGGTGTATCAGGCCGGCTACCGGGCCTCGGTCGAGGCGACCGGGCTCGATCCGGCGCCGACGCTGAAGGAGCTGGAGGCCGGCATCCTGGCCAACGATCCCGGCCTGGACTGGGTGGCGGCCGGAGCGGCCCCGCCGGCGGACGTCGTCGGTCGCACGGTCGAGGCTCGCGTCATCGGCGAGGCGCTCGCCCAGCCGGGTGGTGATCTGGTGGTGGTGACCGGTGAGGCCGGCATCGGCAAGACCCACCTGCTCGAGTACGCGGCCGAGCGGGCCGACCGGTCGATGTCGGTGGCCTGGGGCGTCGGCCACGAGGGCAACCGCTCGCTCACCCTCGGCCCGTGGCGATCCATCCTGCAGCGGCTCATGGCCCTGGTCGACGACGAGACCCTGGCCTCGGTGGGGGAGCGGAGCCTGGCCCAACTGGCCGTGCTCCTCCCCGAACTGGAGGGGCGGACCGGATCGCCCCGGGACCCGAGCCAGGGCGAGGGGGCACTCCACAACGCGGTGGTGACCCTGCTCGACCGGCTCCTGCGGCGGTCGCCGGTCCTGCTGTGCTGCGACGACGTCCACTGGTACGACCCGTCCTCCATCCGCCTCCTGTCGACCGTGGTGACGGCGGCCCGGGGACGACCGCTGGTGGTGGTGGCCGCCTGGCGCGACACCGAACGGCTGAGCGACGAGATGTCGAGCGCGCTGGGGGTGCTGGCCGGGTTGGGCGGACGGCGGCGCCTCGCGCTGTCCGGGCTCGGCCCCGACGCCGTGGCTCATCTGTGGGCCGAGACCTTGGGCCACACCCCGAGCCCGGACGCCGTCGAACGTCTGCACCGGCGCACCGGAGGCAACGCCCTGTTCGTTACCGAACTGCTCCGGGCCCGGAGCCGGTCGGACGCCTCGACCCCAACCGCCACCATGCACGAGCTCATCATGGGTCAGGTGACCAACCTGACCCCGGCGGGCCAGGAACTGCTGACCGTGTGCGCCTTCTGCGCCGACGGCGCCACCGAACGGCTGCTGTCACGGGTCACCGGCATCGACGGTCCCGCCCTCGACGAGCAGGTGGCCGCCCTGCTCGACAGCGGCCTGGCGGCCGAGTCGGCCCAGCCCTTCCCGGCGCTGGTGGTCCGCCACTCGGTCATCGCCGAGGTGGTGGTGGCCCGGCTCTCGGCCTCGGCCCAGGCCCGGTACCACCAGCGGATCGCCGAGGCCCTCCGCCGCCGCCACGTACCCGCCGGTCGCCTGGCCCACCACTTTCTCGGCGGCGGCCCGGCCACCGAGCCCGAGAGCGCGGCCACCGCCGCCCTGGAGGCGGCCCGCTACTCGGCCGGCCTCCACGACCACGCCGGCAGTATCGACCTCATCGAACGGGGGTTGGTGGCGTTGGGCCAGTCCGACGACGACCTGCTGCGCAGCGAACTCCTCGTGCTGTTGGCCCAGGAGCGCAAACACCTCGAACACTTCGCCCAGGCCCACACCGCGGCCGAGGAGGCCTTCCGCCTCGCCCGCCGGGGCGGAGACGTGGACCTCATGGTGGCCGCCGCCCTCGTCTACTGCGGTCAGAACATCGAGGAGATCCACTACGGCTCGCAGTGGTTGGGGTACTGGCATCCCCCCGGCCCGGCGCTGGAGATGCTGGCCGAATGTCTGGAGAAACTGGAGCCGGGGTCGACCCGGGTGGCGGTCGAGGTGGCGTACGCCTCCCAGCTGTTCGGGGTCCACCACGATCGCGAGCTGGCGCGGTCCATCCTGGACGACGCCGTGGCATCGGCGCGGGACCTGGACGAGCCCGGCCTGCTGTCGTCGCTGCTCCACTACCGGATGACGGCCCTCCAACGCGAGCTCTCCCTGGACGAGCGGCTGGCCAGCGTCACCGAGGGCCTGGCCCTGGTCGACGCCGGGGAGTCCCCCCACCGCGAGATCGTGGCCCGGCGTGACCTGCTCGTCCTCCACCTCGATCGGGGGGACCTGACGGCGGCCCAGGACGAACTTGAACGGTGTCGGGCCGTCGCCGGTCGGACCGACGACCAGACGATGGCCATGCTGGTGGCCTCGATGCACACCTCCCTGGCGCTCTACCGGGGCAACCTGGCCGAGGTCGGCGACGGGATCGCCCAGGCCGTGGCGACCTATGAGCGACTGGGCTCGGCCGCCCTCGACCTGTTCGGCATCCAGTACAGCGCTCTGCTCCGGGAGCAGGGCCACCACGATCAGGTCATCGATCTGTTGACCTGGAAGCTGTCGGGCTACCCGGGCCCGGCCTACGCCATGCCCCTGGCCGTGGTGCTGGCCGAAGCCGGCCGCCGGGATGAGGCGCTCCAGTTGCTCGAGCAGTACCGGGCTCCGTGGCCGGTGCTGGCCGGTGAGGCCGTTCTCCAGTTCTCGACCCTGGCCTTTGCCGCCGACCTGGCCGCCCTGGTCGACGACACGGAACTGGCCGCCGACCTGTACCGGGGTCTGCAGCCTGCGGCGGGGCGGACGGTGTCGATGTTCAGCGGGCTGGCGCTCTACGGTTCCGGCTCGTTGTACCTCGGCCGGCTGGCCACGGTCCTGAGCCGGTGGGATGAGGCCCGAGACCACCTCGATCGGGCCGAGACCGACCTCAGGGCCCTCGGGGCCCGTCCCTATCTGCTGCGGACGTTGCTGGCCCGCGGCCGACTCGACATCGCCTCCGGTGTCGGTGTCGATCGGGCTCGACAGGCCGAGGTCGAGCTCCTGGCCGCCGAGCTGGGCATGGAATGGCTGACGGCGGTACCGGTCGCCGGTGGGTGAGCCCCTCCGCCGGATCCCTCCGCCGGCGGGGGTGGACGGCTCCCTCCTTCCGCCCCGTCCCCGCCGGCCGGATACCCACCATGGCCGCCCGATGTTGGGCGAAGGTTGAGCCCGAGCCTGCAACCCCGGGTCGGGGCGAGGTGAAACCGGCGGGGTGACCGCCTACCGTTGATCCCGGTGAACGAGCTGCTGGCAGGGTCCAACGGGCAGGCGTCGCCGGTGGGAACGCCTGCGGAGGCGGCGGCGTCACCGGGGCAGGCGACCGTCTTCGGCGAGGACGCCGCGTCGTACGAGCGGTTCCGTCCCGGCTATCCCCGGGAGCTGCTGGAGCAGATCCTGGGCGAGGCGCCCCAACCGGCACCGGTGCTGGAGATCGGGGCCGGGACCGGGAAGGCCACCCGGGCCCTGCAGGCCCTGGGGCGCACCGTGCACGCCATCGAACCCGACGGTCGGATGGCCGCCGTGCTTCGCTCGCTGTGTCAGCCCGATCAGCTCCACGTGGAGGCGACCACCCTGGAGGCCGCCGTGCTCCCGGCCCGGAGCTACGCCCTGGCCCTCGCCGCCCAGTCCTGGCACTGGGTCGACCGGCGCCTGGCCTACGACCTGGTGGCCGACGCACTGACGCCCGACGGGGTGTTGGCCCTGGTGTGGCACCATCCCCAGCCCGACCAGGGTCTGTTCGGGGTGGCCCTCGGCCAGCTCTACCAGACGCTGGCTCCGTCGGTCCGCCACCCGCTCCCCGGCCACAAGGCCAACGACTTCGATCCCGACACCGAGCCGGTGGGGGCCACCGAGCGATTCGACGACTGGGTCCGCCTGGAGCACCGGTGGCGGCGCAGGCTCGACGCCCCGGCCCTCGTCGGTTGGCTCTGCTCCCAATCCGACCACCGGCTCCTCCCGGTGGCCGAGCGGGCCGAGCTGATGGCCGGCGTGACCGCCCTGGTCTCCGAGTTCGGGGGCGAGGTGGTGATCTCCATGGCGACGGTCGCCCACCTGGGTCGTCGGGTCTAAACCGCCCGGCCGGCCCTCAGGTCGGCTCGGCAACGGTCGATACGACGGGGGTGACCCCGAGTCAAGGACTGCGAGCCTCCACCGCCGCCATCGTGCCCCGGACCCGTCGTCTGGGCCTCCGTATGAGCTGTGCCTCGTGCGAGGTGGCCTGGACCGGTCGGGCCGACTCGACATGCTGGGTCTGCGAGGGTCCGGGAACCCCGGGACCGCCGCCCTCGATCTACCCCGACCTGGACTGACGCCTCGACCCCCGTCGGCCTCACTCGGCCGTCGGGACCCAGGGGGCGTCGCGGCGCTCCCGGAAGGCGGCGATGCCCTGGGCCGCCTCGTCGCCCCGGAAGAGCTCGGCCGACCGGACGGCCGTCCACTCGAAGGCGGCCTGGCGATCCAGGTCGGGCACGCGGAACACCAGGTCCTTGCAGGCGGCCAGCGCCGCCGGGCCGCCCCGCACCACCATCGACAGGTAGTGGTCGACGGTGGCGTCGAGTTCGTCGGCGTCGACGGCGGCCGTGATGAGACCGACCTCGGCCGCCCGGGCCGGAGTGATGCGCTCGCCGGTGAGGAACAGCTCGAGGGCATCGGCCCGCCGGAGCTTGGGCAGGCACACCACCGAGATCACGGCCGGGGCCACCCCCAGACGGACCTCGGTGAAGCCGATCTTGGCGTCGCCCTGCATGATCGACAGGTCGCAGGCCGCCACCAGACCGACCCCGCCCCCGGTGGCATGCCCGGCGATGCGGCCCACCACCGGCTTGGGGGAGTCCATGATCATCGACAGGACGTCGACGAAGGTCCGGCGGGCCTGGTGGGTGGGCTGACCGGGGGCGGGGGCCTTGAGGTCCGCCCCGGCGCAGAAGGTGTTGCCGCTGTTGGTGATCACGATGGCGCGGACGGCGTCGTCGGCCAGCGCCCGGTCCAGGTCGTCGGCCAGGCTGTCGACCAGTTCGGCCCCCAGGCTGTTCTTGGCCTCCGGGCGGTTGAGGGTGATGGTGGCCACCCCGGCCGTCGTCCGGTAGAGGGTCGCGGCCCCGGAGTCGTCGGAGGCCCCGGGGGGTGTGGGTCGGTCATCGCTGGCCATGGCGCCCAGCATGGCCGTCGGGGCGGGTGCCGGTCGAGCCCATGGCGGTAGCCTCGGGCCCCATGCCTTCGATCTTCTCCCGCATCATCGCCGGCGAGGTCCCGGGCCGCCTGGTCTGGGACGACGAGACCTGCGTGGTCATGGTCGACATCCGCCCGCTCCACCGCGGTCATTGCCTGGTCATCCCCAAGCAGGAGGTCGATCACTGGGTCGATCTCGACGCCGTGGTCTGCGCCCACCTGATGGTGGTGGCCCGAGAGGTCGGGCGGGCCCAGCAGGCCTGCTTCCCCTGCGAGCGGGTCGGCCTCATGATCGCCGGGTTCGAGGTGCCCCACACCCACGTCCACGTGGTGCCGCTCCAGTCGATGGCCAATCTGGACTTCGGCAACGCCGACCCCTCGGTCGACGCCGCCGAGCTGGACGAGGTGGCCCGGCTGCTCCGCTCGGCGCTGACCGGTCTGGGCCACGGGGCCAACGTCCCCACCGCCGACTGATACCCCGCCGACGGGCACCCGGCCGGAACGGGGATCCCGAGCCGCGAAATCGGCTCGACGGGGCCGCCGGTCGGGCCCAGGATGGTCCGATGACGATCGACGTGCGTCTCGTGTCGGGCGACGACCCCAGCGGGGTCGCCGAGGCCCTGCGGCTCTATCAGATCGACCAGGACGCCCGCGATCCTGGCGACCCTCCGATGCCGGAACGCCAGTTCCGGGGCGAGCTGATCGACCAGCCCCCCGATGGCCGCCGCTTCGCATGGCTGGCCACCGCCGCCGGCCGGGCGGTGGGCGTGGCATGGGCCGGGACCGAGTCCGACCCCGAGGACGAGCTACAGGTGTGCTCGGTCGAGATCCTGGTGCCGCCGTCCGAGCGCCGGAAGGGGGTGGCCGAGGCGCTGGTTGCCCGCCTGGTCGTCGACGTGGAGGAGGCGGGCCAGACCTCGCTGGCGGCCTTCCCCTGTCATGACCTCGACCATGAGGCGGCCGTCGCCCTGTGCCGTCGCTACGGCATGACTCCGAGATCGGAGGAGCGTTGCTCTCGGGCCCAGGTCGGCAACGTCGACGAGGACCTGCTCGATCGGTGGTTGGCCGAGGCCCCGACCGCGGCCCCCGGCTACCGGTTGGAACGATGGGAGGGGCCGGTGCCCGAGGCCTGGGCCGAGGCTTGGGGCGAGGCCAAGGTGGGCATGGACGACGCCCCGCTCGACGACTTCGAGTACCGGCGCCACGACCTCGACGTCGACGGCCAGCGTCGCCGGGACGAGGCCAAGGCGGCCGCCGGATTCCGCCTCCACCGGTCCCTGGTGGTGGCCCCGGACGGGTCGGCGGCCGGTCTGTCCGAACTCATGCTCCACGAGGATCGACCCCAGATCGCCTATCAGGACGACACCGCCGTGCTCCGGGCCCACCGGGGCCGACGTCTGGGTCGCTGGTTGAAGGCGGCCAACTACCGGGCCCTGCGGGCGGCCCATCCCGAGGTGGAGGTGATCGAGACCTACAACGCCGAGAGCAATCCGTGGATGCTCGACATCAACGTGGCCATGGGCTTCCGCCCCCACCACAACTACGACCTCTACCAGGCTTCGTTGCAGGAGATCCGGGCCCGGCTGGCATCGTGACCCGCCCCGGGGCCGGAGTCGGCGACCCGGAACCGTCGGCTCCCGTCGCCCCCGAGTTCTCACAGCGGAAACATCGCTGTTACATGCTTGCCGTAGCGTCGACCGTCATGGTGGACGCCAACGTCGATCGCCGATTTCTCATCCGGGTCCGCATGGCCGATCGGCCGGGCGCCCTGGCCGGCATCGCCGGCCGCGTCGGTGCCGTCCGGGGGGACCTGGTCGGAATCGAGATACTGGAGCGCGCCGGGGGTTGGGTCGTCGACGAACTGCTGGTCGAACTCCCCGGCTCCGATCTCCTCGACCTGCTCGTCCGCGAGCTCGAGGAGGAGGACGAGGTCACGGTCGAGGAGGCCATCCCGGTCAACGGGCTCGACCACGATCCCGAGGCCACGGCGCTGGAGGTCGTCTCGGTTCTCCTGGGGGCGGAATCGGCCGACGAGGTGCCCTGGGTGTTGTGCACCCACCTCCACCGCACGGTCCGCACCGATTGGGTGTGCGTGGTCGAGGCCGACGGTCACCGGGCCGCCCGATCCGGTCGGGTCCCCGACGATGTGCGGCTCGATGCCGTACTGGAGGCCGAGCGCCCGGGGTCTCAGCCCCTGGTGACGACCGACACCCTGGGCGATGACCGGTTGCTGTGGATCCCGTTCCCCTCGCTGGGGGCGGTTCTGATCATGGGTCGCGCCGGCAGCCCATGGCGGGCGTCGGAGCGGCGCCGGGTGGCCGCCCTGTCCCGGGTCGCCGCGGCCTGGCTCGGACGGTTGCAGGAGCGGTCGCGCCTGCGTTCGCTCCTGGCCCACCCGGCCGCCGGCAACCGCCACGAGGTCTCGGTGCCGTCGGTACCCGACGATCTCTCGTCACTCCTGGACTGACGGGCGCGGCGAGCGCCGGCCCCGGCGGGCCCGACATCGAGCCTCGGCCGTCAGGCCGGCGTGATCTCGAACTCGATCCGGCGGTTGGCGGCCCGCCCCTCGGGCGTGCTGTTGTCGCCCGCCGGGTCGGTGGCGCCGGCACCTCGCACCGTCAGGACCTCCTCCCCGACACCGGCCGCCACCAGGGCGTCCCGGATGGCCTGGGCCCGTCGCAGGGACAGCTCCAGGTTGTAGACGTCGGGCCCGGTGGCGTCGGTGTGGCCGACGATGGCCAGCGACCACGACGGCCGGGCGGTGAAGATGGTGGCCAGGTCGGCGATCACGGTCCCCTCGGGGTCGGTCACCACGTCGGAGTCCACGGCGAAGAGGATGCCGCCGTCGACCAGGATCCGGCCCGACGGCCGGGGGGCACCGGGGACGACCTGCAGTTCGTCCACGACCCGTGTGTCCCCGAGGTCGAGGTCGGCGAAGGTCTCGTACAGCTTGTCCGAGGTCACCTGATCCGGGATCTCGCCCCGGAAGATCAGGGCCCCGGGCTCGATGACGATGACGGCCCCGTCGCTGTCGGGATCGAACTCGCCGGCCACCTCTTCGGGGCCGTCGGCACCGCTGTCGCTCATGGCGTCGCTCATCTGGGCCCGGATGGTGTCGCGGCCGTTGGCGTCGTGAAGCTCGACGTAGTGACCCGGAAGGTCGGCCAGGATGGCGTCGATGTCCTGAGGGGCGACCGCGGTGCAACCCTCGGCCACGCCGGCTTGGGCGCCCATGTCGACCACGATGCCGCCCTTGACCGCGGCCGGCCCGACATGGATGTGGGTGTCGTAGGGGGCGGCCAGGCCGGTCGGTTCGAAACGGAAGCAGACCTGGCCGGTGCCCCGGTCGAGTTCGACCTCGGCGTTGGCGGTGGCCGCTGTCCGCTGCAGGGGGTCGGTCAACTGGAGGGTGAACTGGCGGCCCGGACCGTCGACGCCGCCATCGGTCGCGTCGTCGTCGCTGTTGTAGTTGCTGTCCTCGTCGTCGCCGTACCCGTCGTCGCCGTACCCGTCGTCTCCGTAGCCGCCGGCCGCGGTCTCGTCGCCGTTGGTCTGGGTCGGGTCGGTTCCGGCGTCGTCGGTGTCGCCTTCGGCTCCATCGTCGGAGGCGGTCGGCCCGGCGGCCTCCCCACTGGTTGCGGTCTCCCCGCCGCCGCGCCCGGTGCCGCCGATCAGGGCGACCAGGGCCAGCACCACCACCACGGCCAGGCCGGCCAGGAGGAGGATGAGGCCCGGCGACGAGGGCCGCTCGCCGCCGGATTCGCCGTAACGCTGAACCAGGTCCCGGGTTTCGGTCCCGGGTTCGGGCGGTTCGACCTGCAGGGCGTCATCGGGGTCGTAGCCCAGCAGGCCGGCCCCGCTGAGGGCGGCGGCCTGGCCCCCGCGGCCAGGGGCGTCGAACCGGTCCGGCTCGGGCGGGGCGGCGGCCGTCGCCGTGTCGAGGGCGTGGGGGTCGTCCTCCGACGTCAGTTCGGCCAACCAGACCTCCCAACCGTCGTTTGCCAGCCGTCGGCGCTGGTGGCCGAGGTGGCGGATGGCGAAGCCCTCTTCGGGAATCTCCTGGTTGACCCGGGACAGATGGGTCAGCACGGTGGCCATGGCCAGGACCAGAATCCGGCCCGCCACCAGGTCCGACAGGCCGGCGCGGGCGGCGATCCGGGCCCGGACCCGCTCCTCCCGCTCGCCGAACACGACCTGCTGGAGCCCGCCCGCCGTCTCGAGCAGGGGCGTGTCTGCGGCCAGGGTGGCGTAGTCGTCGAGCACCGGGCGCTGGAAGTCGTCGAGGCGGGACTGGAGCCAGTAGTGGCCTGCGGCGTCGTCCGACCATTGGGCCAGGCCGGTGATCACCACCGGGAGCGACAGCACCACCCCGACCCGTACGGCGTCGGTGGTGGTGCCGGTGGCCGAGGCCAGCGCGGCCACGGCCCGGTTGCCGCCGAGGAACGTCACGGTGTCCTCGAACAGATTCGCCACCATACGGAGTTCGGTGGTGCTGTGGTCGACCGGCGGCTCCGCCCCGCCCTGTTGGTCGTATGTCATGGGGTGCCGGCCCTCCTGGAGGGAGTGGACAGCACGGCGGAGACGAGACCTCGGCCCCGCCAGCGTGGCTACCCGCTCCCTCGACCGTCTGCGCTTCCGCCGAGTTGTTCCCCGAGAGTAGCCAGCGGGCCGGGGTCCCACAATGGCGCCCCGTGCCGGGGGCCGGCCGATCAGGCGACGGCGGTGCCGGCCACGTCGGCCACCAGGCCGTCGATCAGCGGCTCCAGTTCGGACCGCAACGCCCGGTACGATTCCAGGTCGTCACCGTGGTCGGCCGGTAGCCGCCAGGCGTGGTACTGGGTGGTGTCGCTCTCGACGACCTCGATGGCGTCGTGGGCGTCCAGGGTCACGATCACGTCGGCCGCCCGCTCGATCTCGGGCGTCAGCGGCTTGGGGAAGGCCTCGAGCATCTCGATGCCGACCTCGTGCAGGGCGTGGACGGCGGCATCGAGCAGGTCGGCGGCGGGGCGGGTGCCGGCCGAGTGGACCTCGGCTGCCCCGCCGACCCTGGCTTCGAACAGGGCGGCCGCCATCTGGGAGACGGCGTCGTTGCGCTGGCACACGAACAGGATCGTCGGGACGTGGCCCACGATCTTGCCCTCGTGGCGGGCCAACGCGTCCAGGCGGTCCCGGGCGAAGCGGAGGGCGAAGGTCGGTACGTGGGTCTTCACCTTGAATCGGCTGTCGAGGTCGGTGAGCACCTCGTCCACGAAACCCTCGATGGTGTCGGCGGTGAAGTGCTCCTCGAATCGTTCGGCCAGCTGGGCCGTGGTGGTCCTGAGCAGCAGGTCTCGGGCGATCTGGATGCCGTCCGCTCGGGTCTTCATCGCTGTCTCCTTGTGCGCGTCCGGGAGTGGATCCTCGAAGCCCACCCTGGTCGGGCGGGGCGCGCCGGTGTAGAGACCGAAGTCCCTTCTCCGGTGGACCGCGGCCTACGGGACGGACACGGTGGGCGCGGTCACCAGCGGAGTTCGATCTCCAGCTTGGAGCCGTCGTCGGCGATCTCGACCTCGACCTCCATGGTCACCTGGCCCGGGACCCGGACCGTGTACTTGAGGCCGTCCTGGCGGAGCTGGAGCTGGTTGTTGCGGGCCAGCTGGTGGGCCAGTTCCTGCAGCCATCCCGCCGCCTCCTCCCTGCTCAGCGACCGTTCGCGTTCGATCTCCAACAGTTCCATGGCTCGCTCCTCGTCTCGACGGCCCCGGCCGCAACCGGCCCGGGACCGGGTGGTGTCAACGTCTTCCTAGCACCTCGGCCCAGGGCTCAGAGCACGCGCCGAAGTTGGCGATCGAGCCGCTCGGCGTAGCGGGGGAGCGACGTGGCGGCCAGGGCGTCCTGCCGCGCCCGTTCGCCCTTGACCGACACCTGCGACCGGTCGGCGGCGGCGAGCCGCAGCAGGGCCACGGCCGCATCCAGGTCGGGGGCGGCCCACACCGAGCCCGGAGGGTAGGGCCCGGTCTGGGCCGTGGTCGCCATCAGCCGGTAGTCGACCAGCCAGGAGTTGGCCGGCGTGGTGAAGTCCATGCTGCCGGAGTAGGCGGTGGCGATGACCGGGGTCCCGAGGGCCATGGCTTCGAGAAGGGTGAGGCCGAATCCCTCGGCGGCGTGGAGCGAGACGTACACGTCGGCCGCCGCCATGAGGTCGAGGACCCGGTCGCGCTCGAAGTACCGGTCGATCAGGGTGATGGCGGGTGTCCCCGCCGCCATGGTCTCCAGCCGGGCCTTGGCCGAGGGGAACTTGTTCAGGTTCGAGACCTTGAGTACCAGACGAACGTTGTCGAACCGGGGGCCGAAGGCTTTGAGGAAGGCGTCGATGACGAGTTCCGGGTTCTTGCGCCCGTGGGAGCTGAGGGCGTCGTACACGAACAGGAAGACCAGTTCGTCGTCCTCGAAACCGAAGGCGGCCCGGTCGACGGGGCGTGCTCGGGGCAGGTCGACGCCGAGCCCGACGTTGACCACCGGCACCCGGCCGTACTGGCCGAACACGTCGACCAGGTACTCGCTGGCGACCCAGAGCTCGTCCACGAGGTCGAGAGCCGGGAGCGAGTGACGAGGCAGCTGGGCCGGCTCCCAGAACCACATGGCGGCGGTGAATCTCCCGGCCAGCCGGTGCCGGAAGACCCGCTGGCTCAGCGAGAGCATCTCGTCGGCGTTGGAGTGGAGCAGGTTGACCGAGCCATGGGCGCCGAAGGTCTCGCGGTCCAGGCCGGCAGGGGCCGCATTGCGGGAGACGTACTCCTCGCTGGTGTCGATGGCGGCGAAGTCGTGACCCAGATGGCGTACCGCGGCCAGACTGGCCCGGGCCGCCTGCCCCAGCCCGCTCTCGGACCGGAAGCAGCCGATCAGGTTGAGACCCCCTGCGGACGCGTACCGGCGGGGCTCACGGCCCGGTGGCCGACGGTGGGGGGCCGTCGGTGCCCCGCGGCGGCGGGGGTAGGGCTCGGCCCGGCGGGCCTGGAGGGTGCCGTAGCCGGGGAGGAACGTCTTGGCCGCGGCGGCCCGCCACCGGAGTTTGCCCACCACCGAAGGTGGCCGGTCGACCCGGCCCACGGGTCGGACCGGGTTGGCGTGGCGATCGAGCAGGTCCATGCCGAACTCGGTCATGGCGTGGCGAGCGTTCCATCGGCGGAACCGGTCCGGGTCGGTCCGGATGCCGGGTTCCCGTTCGCACAGGTCCGGCCGCACGGCCAGATAGAGCTCGGCGGCTCGGGTCAGGCCCCGGGTATCGGTCTCGAACAGCCAGTCCAGGAAGTGCTCGTGTTGGCCCGGACCCCACCTGGCCCCGGTCGGGTCGCTGGCCCGGCGGACCTCGCGGGCGAAGGCCTCGAAAGGAGTGTCGCCGGTCGACGGGTTGGGCCGGGCCGCCACCGACGACTTGACCACCTCGACGAGGGCCTCGAGCGGTCGGGAGTCGTGGACCTTGTCGGCCAGGAGCTGCCACTCGACCTCGGCATCCCCCGCTCCTTCGGCCTGGCGTCGACCCAGCGTCCACAGGTCGTCGGCCAGCACCACCGCCGGTCGGGGCCCGTCGGCCCGGCCCGACTCGAGGGCGGCGTAGTCGGTCCAGTGCATCACGGTTCGCTCGCCGACCACGGTGCCGCCCGCATGCCCGGCGACCGAGGCGAACAGGGCCCCGGTGAAGTCGGATGGCAGGCGCTGGGCCACGTCGACGAAGCTCTCGACCATCACGGCCTGCCAGTGGTGGAGCACGTCCTCGGCCCCCGGCCGCAGGGCCAGCAGCCGGGTCGACAGTTCCCCCCGCCCCAGCGTGAGCCCGACCAGGTTGGGGGTGGTGGAGTGGAGGTGGGTCGGCGTGCTGCGAGCGGCGAGGGCGACCGGTCGCCGCCGGAGCCCCTCGGCCAGCTCGGTCGCCTGGTCGACCAGGAGGCAGCCCGGACTCACGACCAGCATCGCTCCGCCGTCGCCGATCAGGCGCTCGAGGAGGAACGGAAGCCCGACGGCGGCCTGCTCATCGGGGGCCAGGCACTCGGTGACGGCGAAGCCGATCCCGTCGACCACCGATTGGATGGGTACGACGGTGGCCGAAGGCTCGCTGACGGCGAGTCGGTCGGAAGCCAGAATGGTGATGGGCAGATCCGGGTAGTGGCGGCGAACGGTGGCTACGACGCCGTTCGTGCTGTCGAGCGATGTCGGGGTCGCCCAGGTGACAATCCCGTCGATTCCCTGAGTCCCGTCAGTTCCCTCACCACCGGTGTCCACCGCTACAAACGTAGTGAAGGATCGACAAGCAGGGGTCGCGGGTGGTGGGGCGTACCCCGGACGGATCGGGCCGGGCGGTCAGCCCTTGCCGTGGCGGAGCAACCGGCCCGAGTGGACGTCGGTCTCGGCGTCGTCGGCGATGGTCTGGCGGCCGTTGACGACCACGGCCCGGTAGCCCCGGGCCCGCTGAACGCGCCGCCACTCACCACCGGGCAGATCGTGGACGACCTCGTTGGGGCCGACGGACAGGTTCTCGGGGTCGTAGACCACCACGTCCGCCGGGCTGCCGGCGCGGAGCAGGCCCCGGTCCTGGAACCCGGCCAGCTTCGCCGGGAGGGCCGACAGCCGCCGGTGAGCGTCCTCGTAGGTGATCCACTGGTTGTCCCGGACCTGGGTGGCCAAGGTCTCGGTCGGGTACCGGCCGGCGGTCAGGAACTTGGTGTGAGCCCCGCCGTCGGACACCCCGAACAGCATGTGGGGGTACTGGACCACCTCCTTGAGGAGATCCGACTCGCCCTGGGGAGGCGCGGTGTAGAACAGCGTCTTCAGTTCGTCGGCGACGGCGATGTCGAGCATGGCGTCGACCGGATGCTTGCCCGTGCGCTCGGCCACCTGGCCCACCGACATCTCGCGATAGGGCTCGGTCTCGGGGGAGCGGGGCGACAGCACCGTCACCGTCTCCAGGGGCGCGGTGGCGACCGACGGCAGGTTGTCCCGCAGGGCCTGACGCCGGTCGGGGTCCCCGAGCTTGGCCAGGCGTTCGGCCACCGAGCCCATCGTCGCCTCCAGCCAGGCGTCGGAGTCGTCGTAGAGGTTCCAGTCCTCGAAGGTGAAGGTGAAGCCGGCGTCGGTCGTCACGCCCTGGCCGTAGACCGGGATCCCCCGCTCCCGGCACCGCTCCAACCACTCGATGGCTCGACGGTGCACGTGGGGTCGGGCCTCGAAGGCCTGGACCACGTTGTGGAGCAGGGGTCGCCCGGACACGGCGGCGACCTCTTCCAGGTGGGCCAGGTCGTGGCGGATGTCGTCGGTGGTGAGGGTGACCTGCTGGACCCCCTGGTTGCGCTCGGCCAACACCCGGGCGAAGGTCAGGCACGTCTCGTCGTTCATCATGTCGGTCGGCATCGGCGTGCCGTCCCAGTCCCGCTGCACGGCGGCCGGACCGGTCGGCGGCAGTCGCTGGGCCGACCACCCGCACCCGCCGGCGTCCATCGAGGCGTGCAGCATGGCCGAGAGCTGCGCGTGTTCGGCCTCGGTCGGCATTCGGCCGGCCTTGGCGTCGTCGAGGCCGAGCACCTGCACCAGCATCGGTCCGACGGGGACGTAGGGGAGGATGTTGATCGCCTTGGGGGTGCGGTCGAGGCTGTCGAGGTACTCGGGGAACGTGACCCAGTCCCAGGGCATGCCCTGGCGCATCGACTCGTACGGGATGGCCTCGACCCGGGTCATGGAGCGCATGGCGTACTCGCGCTGGTCGGGCTGGACCGGGGCGAAACCGAAGCCGCAGTTGCCGATGGCGACCGACGTGATGCCGTGCCATCCCGAGAGGGTGCAGTAGGGGTCCCAGAACACCTGGGCGTCGTAGTGGGTGTGCAGGTCGACGAAACCGGGGGCCACGTGCATGCCGGTGGCGTCGATGACCTGGTCGGCCCCTGACGCGTCGACCCGACCGATGGCGGTGACGACACCGTCGTCCACGGCGACGTCCCCTCGGACCCGGGGCGCTCCCGACCCGTCGAAGATCATCCCGTCCTTGATGACGAGATCGTGGTGTGGACCAGCCATGGCGTCCCCCCGGATGCGTGGTACTGCGTTGATCACCGACCCTAGGGAGCATCCCACCCCCCGGCAAAAGGGCCCCGGCCCCAGCGGTCCGCCTGCGGCGCAGCGCCACGTCCGGGCCCGGCCGCCAGGGCCGTTGCTCGGGCCGTGACGTGGTTGGTACCGTCCGGGCGTGTCCGGCGGCCGGTTCGACCTCAACTCGACGGCCGGCTTCCCCGGCGGGCCACCACGCCGTTGCCCCGAACCTGCGACCCGGGCCAGGCCGGGGCCACCGTGAGCGACCCGCAGTCCGCAGCCGTGGTCGAGCATGACGAGCGGCGGGCCCGCGCCACCCTCGCCGTCGCCGCCCTGGCCGCGCTGGCCACCTACCTGGACACCACGATCCTGTTCGTGGCCTTCCCCGACATCACCGCCACCTTCGGCCGGTCGTCGCCGTCGGCGCTCTCGTGGGTGCTCAACGGCTACACCATCACCTTCGCCGCCCTGCTGGTGCCGGCAGGGAAACTGGCCGACCGCCTCGGCCATCGGCGGGCCTTTCTCACCGGGTCGCTCGTGTTCACCGTGGCCTCCCTGGCCTGCGGCCTCGCCCCCACGGTGAGCCTCCTGATCGTGGCCCGCATCGTCCAGGGCTCGGGCGCGGCGGTGCTGGTTCCCGCCTCGCTGGCGTTGGTGATGGCGGCGTTCCCGCGGGATCGCCTTCCCCTGGTCGTGGCCATCTGGGGCGCCATCGGCGCCTTCTCGGCTGCCCTCGGTCCGTCCTTGGGGGCGCTCATCGTCGACGGTCTCGGTTGGCGGTGGGCCTTCTTCATCAACCTGCCGATCGGCGTGGTGACCCTGACCGCCGGTTCCCGGCTCCTGCGGGAGCGACGGGATCCGTCGGTCCGACTGCCGTCACCGGTCGGCGTCGCCCTGGTCGCCTCGGCCGCCGGGATGCTCGTGTACGGCGTCGTCGAGTCCGACACCCAGGGCTGGCTCAGCGCTCGGACCATGGCGGTGTTGGGGGCGGGCCTCGTGCTCCTCGTTGTCTTCGTGGTGCATCAGCGCCGGACCGAGGCTCCCACCCTCGATCTCGGTCTGTTCGGCCTGGCCAACTTCCGCTGGGGCAACCTCGGCATGCTCAGCTACTCCACCGCGTTCTCCGCCCTGTTCTTCGGGCTCATCCTGTTCCTGGTCGACGTCTGGGACTGGTCGATTCTGCGGGCCGGCTTCGCCGTGGCCCCGGGGCCACTGGCCGCGGCCCTGTTGGCCCCGCGTTTCGGGACCATGGCGGGCCGGATCGGTCAACGCCCCCTGGTGGTGGCCGGCGGCCTGTTGTTCGCCGCCGCCGGGTTCTGGCGCCTGGTGTTCCTCACCGACGAGGTCGACTACCCCTTCGACTTCGGTATCCCGCTGGCCATGGTGGCGGTGTCGATACCGCTGGTCTTCCCCCAGGTCACGAGCGTGGCGGCCCAGGCCCTGCCCCCGAACCAGGTGGGGGTGGGCGGCGGCACGACCCAGGCCGTCCGCCAGTTCGGCGGCTCGTTCGGCGTGGCGGTGGCCATCGCCCTCGTCGGGGCCACCACCGGCGTGGCCGACGCCCTGGCCGGCTTCGATCGGGTGTGGTGGTTCACCATCGTCGGCGGTCTGCTCACCGCGGCCTTCGGTCTTCGACTGCGGACCGGTCCGGCCGATCGCACCTGAGCTGTTCGCGGCGGTCGGCCGCCGCTCAGCCCGTGGCGGTCTCGATGAGGTGGGCGATGGCCTGGATGTAGCGGTTGGGGTCGACCAGGAGCAGGTCGTTGTGACCGGCGCCTTCCACCAGTTCGGTCGTCACCGCGCTGGCCCGCAGGAGTTCGGCCGTGGCCAGCGCGTTCTCGACGGGCACCAGGTCGTCGAACAGGCCGTGGATGATGAGGCTGGGGATCGTGATTGCGGCCAGCTTCGCCTCATGGGCGGCGACCAGCCGCTGGAGGGCCGGGTCCGAACCCAGGCCGAAGCGGTCGACGAAGCGGCCGACGTTGCCGGCGCCGCTCTCCAGGATCAGGGCGAGGTAGCCGTCGACCCGGGCCGCCACCTCGAGCGCCGGGTTGGCCCCCAGGCTGCGGCCCATCACCAGGCGCGGACCGTCGAAGCCGTCGGCGTCGAGTAGTTCGAGCGCTCGTTGTCCACACGCCGCGCCGTCGCTCACCAGGTGTTGCATCGTCGGGGAGCCGGTGCTGCGGCCGTAGCCCCGGAACTCGAACACGAAGAGGTTGGCGCCGATCGAGTGGTAGAGGGGGGCGATCCCGTCGTGGTCGCCGACCACCTCGCCGTTGCCGTGGAAGTAGACGATGGTGGGGCCGTGAGGGGCGACCTCATAGCGACGGGCCGCGATCGTCTCCCCGTCGCCCAACTCGATGATGTGGTCGGTCGCACCGGACGGTGTGGGTGATCGGTCGGGCCGGGGGAAGAAGATCTGGGAGCTGACGCCTCCCCGGTCGAGCAGCGAGTAGTCGGGATCGTCGGCCACGGCCGCAGCGTAGTTGGCCACGCGGCCCCCGGCCGTTGCTAGAACCCCAACGAGCGGCCGATGATCTCCTTCATGATCTCGGTCGTGCCGCCGTAGATCCGCTGGACCCGGGCGTCGCGCCAGGCCCGGGCGATCGGGTACTCCTCCATGTAGCCGTAGCCGCCGTGGAGTTGGAGGCAGCGGTCGATGACGCGGAACTCGAGTTCGCTGCACCACCACTTGGCCTCGGCCGCATCCTCCGCCGTCAACTCCCGGGCCAGGTAGGCCTCGACCTGGCGGTCGATGAACACCTGGGCCACGTCGAGCTCGGTCCGGAGCTCGGCCAGGGCGAACTTGTTGTGCTGGAACGATCCGATCGGCTGCCCGAACGCCCTTCGCTCCCGGCAGTAGTCCATCGTCCAGTCGAAGGCGGCCTGGGCGTGGGCCACGGCTCCCACCGCCAGTGACAGCCGTTCCCGGGGCAGGTTCTCCACGAGCTGGAAGAAGCCGCGGCCCTGACCGCCCCCGAGGAGGTTCTCACCCGGGACCCGGACGTCGGTGAAGAACAGCTCGGCTGTGTCCTGGGCGTGCATGCCGACCTTGTCCAGGTTGCGGCCCCGCTCGAAGCCCGGCATCCCCGCCTCCACGACCAGCAGGCTCATGCCCCGGTGGCTCTGGGCCGGGTCGGTCTTGGCCGCCACGATCACCAGGTCGGCGTTGATGCCGTTGGTGATGAAGGTCTTGGAGCCGTTGAGGATGTAGTCGTGACCGTCGCGGACGGCCGTGGTGCCGATGGCGGCCAGATCGGAGCCGGTCCCGGGCTCGGTCATGGCGATGGCCGTGATCGATCGGCCGGCGGCGATCCCGGGGAGCCACCGCGATTGCTGGTCGGGGCTGGCCACCCGCAGGAAGTACGGCAGACAGATGTCGGTGTGCAGCGTCAGGCCGAGGCCCGGGCCCATGAGGCCGGCCCGCTGCAGCTCCTCGTTGAGGATCACGTTGAACCGGAAGTCGTCGACCCCGCCGCCGCCGTGGATCTCGGGCACCTCCATACCCAGGAATCCCTGGGCCCCGGCCTTGGCGAAGACCTCCCGGTCCATGATGCCGGCCGCCTCCCACCGATCGCCGTGGGGGGTCATCTCCGCCGCAACGAAGCTCCTCACCGACTGGCGGAAGAGGTCGTGCTCGGTGTCAAACAGGGTCCGCGACAACATCTCGGTACCTTAGGTCGACCGATCCGAGGCCTTCAGGAGGAAGGATGGGATTGGAACTACCCAGAGTGGACCACGCGGCGTCACCGGTGGCCTAGGCTGACGCCGGATGTCCCGTACCGCCCTCGTTCTGGCCGGTGGAGACACGCCGACCACGCAGGTGCAGTCCGCACTTCCTCCCGCCGCCATGTGCATCGCCGCTGATTCCGGATTAGACCACGCCCGCGCCCTGGGCATCGTTCCCGACCTCGCGGTCGGCGACTTCGACTCGGCCTCGGCCGAGGGGTTGGCCTGGGCCCGCGAGAACGAGGTCGACCTGGAAACCCACCCGCCGGAAAAGGACAGCACCGACCTGGAGCTGGCCCTCGACCGGGCCGTCGGGCTGCGGGCCGACCGGGTCGTCGTCGCCGCCATCGGCGGTGGCCGGTTCGATCACCTCCTGGCCAACATCGCCCTGCTGGCCCAGCCCCGCTACGCCGACGTCGAGATCGAGGCCCTGGTCGGTACCAGCCGGGTCTCGATCGTGCACGACCATCGCACGCTGACCGGCCGCCTGGGCGAGACGATCTCGCTGGTGCCGACCCATGGCCCGGCCGAGGGGGTCCGCACCACCGGCCTGCGCTACCCCCTGCGGGGCGAGCCCCTCCCGCCCGGCACCAGTCGGGGCGTGAGCAACGAGTTCGCCGCAACCACGGCGTCGGTGACCCTCACCGCCGGGACCCTGGTCGTGGTCCAGCCCTACGCCCTCGGGCCCCTGCCCGACGACGAGGCCGGTCCGGGGCCGGGGGGCCGATGAGCAACGACGCCGGTCGGTCGACGCCGACGATCCCCACCCGCCGGACCTGGGGGCAGCGCCTGGTGCTCACCCTCAACCTGGGTCTGATCGTGACGGCCCTCACCGTGGCCGCCTTCCTGGGCTATGCCAACGACCGGGCATCCTCCATCAACCGGGTCGCCCTCGACCGATCGTTGACCGAGCTGGCCACCGACGAGCCGGGGGAGCGGGTCATCAACGTGTTGCTGGTCGGTTCGGACTCCTCGGCCAACCTCGACCCCGACGACCCGATCCAGATCGGACGCCAGGGCGAGCGGCTGGGCGACGTCATCATCCTGGCCCATCTCGACGAACGCACGGGACAGGCCGCCCTGCTGTCGCTGCCCCGGGACCTGTGGATCCCGATCGCCGGTTCCGAACGCAGCGACCGCATCAACCGGGCCTTCCTCATCGGGGGTCCGGCGACCCTGATCGACACCATCGAGGAGGCGTTCGGCATCCCGGTCCACCACTACGTCAACGTGGACTTCGCCGGCTTCCAGGGCCTGGTCGAGGCGGTCGGTTCCGTCGAGGTGCAATTCGACGCCCCGGCCCGGGACTGGAACATCAACGCCTCGCCCCGGCCCCGCAGCCAGACCGGCTTCCTGGTCACCGAGCCCGGTTGCCACGCCCTCGACCCCGAGCAGGCCCTGGCCTACGTACGCTCCCGCTACTACCAGGTGCGCCAGCCGGACGGACGATGGGCCACCGACCCCACCAGCGACCTGGGGCGGATCCGCCGCCAGCAGGACTTCCTCCAACGGCTCCTCCAGGAGGCCATCGAGCAGGGGGCCCGCAACCCGATGGTGCTGAGCGACCTGATCGACACCGGCATCCAGAACGTCGCCATCGACCACGAACTCACCCCGTCGTTGCTGCTCGAGTTGAGCTCCACCTACCGCGACTTCGAGCCGGGTGATCTGCAGACCTACACCTTCCCGGTGGTCGACGGCACCGTCGGGGCCAATCGGGTCCTGTTGCCCCGGACCGACGAGGCCGAGCCCCTACTCGAACTGTTCCGGGGCGCCGGCTTCGATGACCCGGCCACCGTCGGGGTCCGGGTCCGCTACGACCCGGCGTCGTTCGCCACCGGCCCCCTCTCCGCCGCGGCGGGCACCAGCGCCGCCGAGGGCCCACCCCGGGCCGTGATCACCGCAGTCGAGGCCCTGGACCGGGCCGGATTCGAGATCGGTGCGGGGGAGCGGGTGGCCGGGACCGCCACCACCCGCATCATCCACTCCGGTGACGGGGCGGCCGCAGCCGCCCTGCTGGTCGAGGCCCTCCCGGCCTCGCTCGGGCCGCCGATCCTGGTCGAGGATCCGACGGTCACCGGCCGCAACCTGATCCTCGAACTCGCACCTCCGGCCGATGACGAGCCCGATCGGCAGCCCCTCGACCCGGCACCCGCCGATGACGGCGGAGGCGACGAGCAGGTGGCAGGACCGGCATCGGCCGCCGACGATCCACTACCATCGGTCGGCGTGAAGAGCGCGGTGCCCGAGGGGCCCACGGTGTCCCCCCTGGTCACGGACGATCCCGCCTTCACTGCTGTGGTGTCCGGTCCACCGCGGGGAACCTGCTCGGAGTGAGTGGCATTTTCACCCGAGCGTCTTCGCGCGGCCCGACCACTACAGTTTCATGACGTTGAACATCTGGGGCGCACCTCCAAAAAGAGGATGAACCATGGCCAAAATCGCAATCATCGGGACCGGCTACGTCGGACTGACCACGGGCGCCTGCTTCGCCCACCTCGGTCACGACGTGGTGTGCGCCGACATCGACGAGCACAAGGTCGCACAGCTCAGCCGCGGTGAGATCCCGATCGTCGAGAAGGGCCTCGACCGGCTGGTGGCCGAGGGCCTGAAGGCCGAGAACCTGCGGTTCGTGCTCGGGGCGGCCAACGCCTCGCGCGACGCCGAGTTCCACTACCTGTGCGTGCCCACCCCGCAGGGGGCCGACGGGTCGGCCGACCTCAGCTACCTGGCCCAGGCCGCCCGCGACATCCGCGACGTTCTCCCGGTCGACAGCGTGGTGGTCAACAAGTCGACGGTCCCGGTCGGCTCCACCACCTTCGTGTCCGAGGTGCTCGACCGCCCCGACGTGGCCGTGGTGTCCAACCCCGAGTTTCTGCGCGAGGGCTCGGCCGTGGCCGACTTCCTCGACCCCGACCGGGTCGTCATCGGCTCCCGCGACACCGAGGCCGCCATCCGGGTCGCCTCGCTCTTCTCCCGGGTCACGGCCCCCGTCATGGTCACCGACCCCATCTCGGCCGAGACGATCAAGTACGCCTCGAACGCCTTCCTCGCCTCCAAGCTCTCCTTCGTCAACGCCATCGCCTCGCTGTGCGAGGCGGTCGGGGCCGACGCCAACGACGTGATGCTGGGCATGGGCTACGACCGTCGCATCGGTCGCGAGTTCCTCCGGCCCGGCCCCGGCTGGGGCGGGAGCTGCTTCCCCAAGGACACCCGTGCCCTGGCCTCGATGGCCCGTGAGGCGGGCTACGACTTCCGCTTCCTGGACGAGGTCATCCGGGTCAACGAGGACCAGTTCGACCGCACGGCGGCCAAGATCGTCCAGGCCATCGATCCCTTGATGCCCGACCATCACATCGCCGCCCTCGGTCTCACCTTCAAGGCCAACACCGACGACCTCCGCGAGTCGCCGGCGGTCGAAGTGCTGCGGCGGGTACGGGCCGCCGGGGTCAAGGTCCGGGCCTACGATCCGGCGGTGCGGGCCACCGACGGTCGGTTCGCCGCCTCCTACCCCGACCTCGACATCGAGCTCGTCGACGACCCCTACGCCGCGGCCGACGGTGCCTCCGTGGTTGCGGTGCTGACCGAGTGGGACGAGTTCACCACCCTCGACTTCGACAAGCTGGCCGAACTGGTGGCCAACAAGTCCATCGTCGACGCCCGCAACCTGTTGGAGCCGTCGATCCCGCGTCGTCGCGGCTTCCTGTACCGGGGCGTCGGTCGCTGAGGCGACCGACCGTAGGCTTCATTCGTGTCGCGAATCGTCGTTACCGGGGGAGCGGGCTTCCTCGGTTCCCATCTGTGTGATGCCCTTCTGGCCCGGGGTGACGAGGTGGTCTGCCTCGACAACCTCGCCACCGGCTCGATGGACAACATCGAGCACCTGTTCGGCAATGAGCGCTTCGGCTTCCACCGCCAGGACGTCTCGAACCACATCTGGGTGCCGGGTCAGGTCGACGCCGTGATGCACCTGGCGTCACCGGCGTCGCCCATCGACTTCGCCCGCATCCCCATCCAGATCCTCAAGGTCGGCTCCCTCGGGACCCACAACGGCCTTGGCCTGGCTCGGGAGAAGGGGGCCCGGTTCTTCCTGGCCTCGACCAGCGAGGTCTACGGCGACCCGGAGGTCCACCCCCAGCCCGAGACCTACTGGGGCAACGTCAACCCCATCGGGCCCCGCGGGGTGTACGACGAGGCCAAGCGGTTCGCCGAGGCCATCACCATGGCCTACCACCGCCATCACGGCGTGGAGGTCCGCATCGTGCGGATCTTCAACACCTACGGCCCCCGGATGCGTCCCGACGACGGCCGGGTGGTGTCGAACTTCATCACCCAGGCCCTGCAGGGCGAGCCGATCACGGTCTACGGCGACGGGACCCAGACCCGCAGCTTCTGCTACGTGGCCGACCAGGTGGCCGGGCACCTCGCCCTTCTCGACGGCGACATCACCGGCCCGGTCAACATCGGCAACGACGTTGAGTTCACCATGCTCGAACTGGCCGACGTGGTGATCCGGGCCACCAACTCGAACAGTGAGATCCGGTTCGAACCGCTTCCGGTGGACGATCCGACCCGACGTCGCCCCGATCTCAGCCTGGCCTCCGGTTCCCTCTCGTGGAAGCCGATGGTGGACCTGGCCGAAGGCGTTGCCCGCACGGCGGAGTACTTCGAGGCCGTCCTGGCCCGTGGGCGCTAGCCGCAGGGCCGTCGCCGTCGATCAGCTCCGGGTCGCCGTCCCGGTCGAGCAACTCTGGCACCGGGTGCCGGGGGGAACCGCCCGCGCCACCGAGGAGACGCTGATCGCCCTCGCCGCGTCAGGGACCGTGAACCTGCACGGGTTGGCGGCCCGCCATCCGGAGGGCCAGCGCCACCGGGCCCAACGGATCGGCCCGGTGGCCTACAGCCGCCTGCCCCGACCCGCCCTCTACGAGTCGTGGCTGCGTCTGGGGCGGCCCCGGGTCGAGGACCTCGTGGGTCCGGTCGACGTCGTCTGGGCGTCGTCGATGATCATGGCCCCCTCCGCCGCACCCGTGGTGGCCACCGTGCACGATCTCGGCTTCCTCGACCGGCCGTCCCACAGCAGCCGCCGGGGTCGGGCCTTCTTCCCCCGGGCCTGGGCCGCGGTCCGGGCCCGGGCCGATCGCGTGGTCTGCCCCTCGACATCGGTGGCCGAGCAGTGCGTGGCCCGGGGCGTCGCCGACGATGCCGTGGCCGTCGTGCCGTGGGGGGTGGGACCGCCCCTGGCCTCGGCCGCAGCGGCCGAGGCCGTGGTCGCGACCCGGAGGTTGCCCGAGCGCTTCGTCCTCTGGGTGGGGACGGTCGAACCCCGCAAGAACCTGGCCCGCCTGGTCGACGCCGTCCGGCGCCTGCCCGGCGTGCCCCTGGTGGTGGTCGGCCCCGACGGCTGGAACGTCGACGGTGTCGACCTGCTGGCCCCCCTCGGGGATCGGGCCCACCGCCTGGGTCAGGTCGACGACCACGAGCTCAGCGCCCTGTACCGGGCCGCCGCCGTCTTCGCCTTCCCCTCGCTGCTCGAGGGGTTCGGCCTGCCGGTGCTGGAGGCCCTGGCCCACGGCACGCCGGTGGTGACCTCGGCCGGGACCGCCACCGAGGAGGTGGCGGGGGGTTCGGCCCGGCTGGTCGACCCGCTCGACACGGCGGCCCTGGCCGGCGCCATCGAGGCCGCCCTGGCCGGCGGGGACGAGACGGCCCGGCTCGTGGCCCGCGGCCGTCAGCGGGCCCACGAGCTCTCATGGGCCGCAACCGCCGACGGATACGTCGAGTCGTTCCGGGCCGTCCTGTGAGCACGGCAACGGTCGGGGTCAACCTCCTGTGGCTCGTGCCCGGGGTCGTCGGCGGCTCCGAGGAGTACACCCTGCGCCTGCTCCGGGCCCTCTCCGACACCGAACGACCCGACATCCGCCTCCGCCTCTACGCCAACCCGGCGCTGACCGTGCGCCACCCCGACCTGGCCCAGCGGTTCGAGGTGGTCACGGCCCCCGATCCGGGGCGGGCCAAGGGCGGGCGGGTCGCCCTCGAGCACAGTTGGCTGGCCGCCGCCGGTCGAGGCGACGCCGTCGTCCACCACGCCGGCGGCGTCGTTCCCCTGGTGCGATCCTCACCGGCGGTGGTCACCGTCCACGACGTCCAGCCCCTCGACCATCCGGCCAACTTCGGCCTGGTGAAGCGGCGATGGTTGGGGGCCATGATCCCCCACGCCGTACGCTCGGCCCGGCTGGTGCTGACCCCCAGCCGGTTCACGGCCGACCGCCTGGTCGAGCGGTTCGGGCTGGACGAACGTCGGTTGGCCGTGGTCAGCCAGGGTCTGGCCCCGGTCCAGTCCGGGGTGGTCGACCCGGAGACCGATCGACGGCTGCGGGATCGCTACGGCCGGTACCTGCTGCTCCCCGCCATCGCCTACGCCCACAAGCGCCACGCCGACCTGA
Source organism: Acidimicrobiales bacterium (assembly GCA_965263455.1). GTDB lineage: Bacteria > Actinomycetota > Acidimicrobiia > Acidimicrobiales > SZUA-35 > CADEDH01. Next base: position 446,419 of record CBDHHN010000004.1, on the reverse strand, counting down.
TCGGCGTCCTCGACCGGCTCCGGGATCGTCACCCGGATCTGGCCGTGGTGTTCACCGGCGGCCCCGGTCCCGAGACCGGAGCCCTGGGGGCGCTGACCGCCTCGCTCGGGCTCGATCGTCGGGTCCATCGCCTGGGCCGGGTCGACGAGGCCGACCTCGACGCCCTGTACCGGTCGGCGGAGGCCGTGGTGTTCCCATCGGCCTACGAGGGCTTCGGCAACCCCGTCCTCGAGGCGCTCGCCCGCGGTGTCCCCACCGTCACCTCCGACATCCCGCCCCTGCGCGAGATCGGCGCCGGGGCGACGCTTACGGCTCCGGTCGGTGCCGTCGACGATCTGGCCGCGGCCGTCGACCGGGTCCTGACCGAGCCCGAGACCCGCCGGCGCCTGACCGCGGCGGGGCCTCCCCGAGCCGCCCACTACCACGACGGGGCCGCCGGCCGGCGCCTGGCCGACGCCTACCGGCGGGCCTTGGAGGCGTGGTCATGACGGTGGTGCCTCCCTTGCGGCTCCTGGTCCTGTGCCCCCACTTCGAGCCGGACCTCCACGCCGCCACCGGCGAGGTCATGACCCGCCTGGTCCACGCCCTGGCCGAGCGGGGGCACCGCATCGACGTCGTGACCGCCCTGCCCTGGTACCGGAGCCACGCCGTGGAGGCCACGTGGCGGGGTCGCCCGTGGCGAACCGAGGTGACCGACTGGGGCCGGATCGTCCGGGTGTGGCCGTTCCCGACCGACAAGACCAACATCCCGGCCCGGGCCCTCGGGTTCGGGGGGTTCACCGGCCTGGCGACGATGGCGGCCGTCGCCGGGCGCCGACCGGACGCCGTGATCGCCATGTCGCCCCCCATCTTCCTGGCCGACGCCGGTTGGGTCGCCGCCCGCCGGTGGCGGGTGCCCCTGGTGTTCAACACCCAGGACATCTTCCCCGACATCGCCGTCGACCTCGGCGCCCTCACCAACCGCCGGGTCATCGACCTGGCCCGTCGCCACGAGCGCACCGTCTACCGGCGGGCCGACGCCGTCACCGTGCTGTCACAGGATCAGGCCGACAACGTGGCCGGCAAGCTTCCCCTCGACCAGGGCGGCAAGGTCCACATCATCCCCAACTTCGTCGATCTCGATCGGGTCCGCCTCGTCGAGCGGGACAACGACTACCGACGCCGCCACGGTCTGGTCGACAAGCTGGTCGTGATGTATTCGGGCAACGTCGGGCTTTCGCAGCCGTTCGAGCTCATCCGCCACGCCGCCGAGCACTGGCGGGACCGGCCCGAGGTCCACTTCGTCATCAACGGGGAGGGGGCGGCCCGACCCGACGTCGACCGGTGGGCGGCGGGCCTGGCCAACGTCACCGTGGCCGACTTCGCCCCTCGGGAACAGGTGAGCGAGGTGCTGGGGGCGGCCGACGTCCAGCTGATCCTGCTCCGCCGGGGCCTGGCCCGCTCCAGCACCCCGTCGAAGCTCTACGCCAACCTGGCCGCCGGGCGGCCCATTCTGGCCTCGATCGACGCCGGGAGTGAGGTGGCGACGGTGGTGGCCGAGGCCGGGGCCGGCCTGGTGGTCGAGCCCGAGGATCCGGGCGCCTTTGTCGATGCCCTCGGCACGCTCCTGGCCGACCGGGGCGGTCTGGCCGCCATGGGGGCGCGGGGACGAGCCCACGTCGAGCGGTGGCTCACCCCCTCCCACCAGGCCGAACGTTACGAGCAGCTGGTCGCCGAACTCGTCGACGACCGGCGGGCCCGGGCCTGAGAAGGGCCTCCGCTACAGTACGAAACGTCCCCGACTCAATGTGGAGTGAGGCATGCAACGACCGACCGCCGTGATCGTCAGTGGCTTCTTCAGCCCCCTGCACGACGGCCACCTCGACATGATCGAGGCCGCCGCCGCCCTTGGCGACCGGCTGATCGTCATCGTCAACAACAACACGCAGCAGGTGGCCAAGAAGGGCAAGGTCATCATGGACGAGCAGTCCCGCCTGCGCATCGTCAAGGCCTTGCGGGTCGTCGACGACGCCTTCATCGCCGTCGACGAGGACCGCACCGTGTCGGCCTCGTTGGAGCTGGCGGCCCAGAAGTACGGCGGCGATCATCGCCTGATCTTCGCCAACGGTGGCGACCGCAAGCCCGACTTCGTGCCCGAGACCGCAGTGTGCGAAGAGCACGGGATCGAGATGGCCTTCGGCGTGGGCGGCGACGACAAGGCCGACTCCTCGACCCGGATCAACATGGCCCTCGGCATCGAGACCGAGGCCTCGGCCCTCCCCAGCGAGAACTCCTGACGCATCGGTCGGCACCGGACGGGCGCGGCGCGGCCCGGGCCGATACCGGCTCAGCCTTCGCCGGCCCGGACCAGCCCGTTCCAGCGAAGCACGGCACGGCCCGCTTCGGCCGAGGCCGCCAGGTCGACGGTGGCCCGGATGCGCCACTCGTCGACGCCGTCCGGGTCATGGAGGATCTGGATCACCTCGTTGGCCGACCGGTCGTGGATGAACCGATGCGGGCCCCGGGCGTCGCCGTCGAGCAGGATCTCGTCGAACTCGTCCCAGTACTCGCCCATGGCGTCCCGCAGGTCGTCGAGCTGGTCGGCATCGAGCGGTAGGTCGTCGTAGCGGCGGCGGGCCAGGTGCTCCACCCAACGGAACACCTCCCGCCGGACCATCACCCCGAAGGCCCGGTGGTTGGTGGTGACGTCGTGCTCGGCCTCGGGTGGGCGGACCGGTGCATGCTCGTCACCCTCTTCGGACGGGTTCTGGAGCTGCTCCCACTCGTCGAGGAGGCTGGAGTCCACCTGCCGGACGACTTCGCCCAGCCACTCGGTCAGGTCGACGACGTCGTCGTCCTTGGCCTCCTCGGGGATGTTCTGGACCAGCGCCTTGTACACGTCCGACAGATACCGGAGCACCACCCCTTCCGACCGCTTCAGCCCGTAGTGCTGGACGAACTCGCCGAAGGTCATGGCCCGCTCGTAGAGATCGCGCACGATCGACTTCGGCGCCACGTTGTCGCCCCCGACCCAGGGGTGGCGGACCCGGAAGGCGTCGAACGAGCGGTACAGCCACTCCTTGTTGGGCCGGGGCGGCTCCACCTCGGCCAGGCGCTCCATCCGCTCCTCGTACTCGATCCCGTTCGACTTCATCTCGGCCAACAGGTCGCGCTTGGCCTCGTCGAGCTGGGCGGCGATGATCACGCCCGGGTTCTCCACCACCGATTCGATCACGGTCAGCACGGCCAGGGCGTACTGCGACTCGTCGTCGTCCATCCCGAAGGCCGGCTCGCCCCCCTCCGACCAGGCCTCGTCGAGCTGCTCGATGGCTTCGATGGCCCACAGCGACAGGGGCTGGTGGAGGGCGAAGTCGTCCTGCAGGTCGAGGGTGACCCGCACCAGGCGCCCCTGATCATCGGGCTCGTCCAGCATCTCCAGCAGCTCGGCCTCGACGAGCGACCGGTAGATGGCGATGGAGCGACGGATGTGGTTGCGGCGGCGCTTGCGGGTCTCGTGGTTGCCGGTGAGCAGGCTGCGGACGGCCCCGCAGCCGTCGCCGGGCCGGTCGAGCAGGGTCATGATCATCTGGTGGTTGACCCGGAACGAGGACGACAGCGGTTCCGGGGCGCCGTTGACGATCCGGTTGTAGGTGTCCTCGTTCCAGTGGGCGTAGCCCCGCTCCGGGGCCTTCTTCCTCACCGGCTTCTTCTTGCGCTTCGGGTCGTTGGCCGCCTTGGTCTGGGCCACCAGGTTCTCCACCACGTGGGCCGGCTCCTGGACCCACACGTGGCCCACCGAGTCGTAGCCGCGGCGCCCGGCCCGACCGGCGATCTGGGCGAACTCCCGGTTGCGCAGGATCCGGGTCGACGTGCCGTCGTACTTGCAGAGCTGGGTGAACAGCACCGACCGGATGGGGACGTTGACCCCGACGCCGAGGGTGTCGGTACCGCAGATGATCTTCAGCAGGCCGTCCTGGGCCAGCTTCTCGACCAGCAGCCGATACTTGGGCAGGAGTCCGGCGTGGTGCACCCCGACCCCGCCCAGAAGGTAGCGGCGCAGGTCCTTGCCGATGGGGGAGTCGAACCGGAACCCGCCGATGGCCTCCTTGACCTGCTCCTTCTCGGCCTTCGACAGTGGATCGAGCGACAGGTAGCCCTGGGCCGCCTCGGTCGCCTCCCGCTGGGTGAAGTGGACGAGGTAGATGGGGGCCCGGTCGGTGGACAGCAGCTCCGAGATCGACTCGTGCAGCGTCGTGCGCCGGTACTCGAACTCGAGCGGCACCGGCCGTTGGGCCGACGCCACCAGGGCCGTCGGACGGCCGGTGCGGCGGGTCAGTTCCTCCTCGAAGAAGGCCGTGGGCCCCAGCGTGGCCGACAGCAGCAGGAACTGGCAGTGGGGGAGTTCCAGCAGCGGCACCTGCCAGGCCCAACCTCGTTGAGGGTCGGCGTAGTAGTGGAACTCGTCCATGATGACGACGTCCACGTCGGTGTCGGGGCCGTCCCGCAGGGCCCGGTTGGCCAGGATCTCGGCCGTGCAGCAGATGATCGGGGCGTCGGCGTTGACGGCGGCGTCGCCGGTGACCATGCCCACCCGCTCGGCTCCGAAATCGCGGCACAGGTCGAAGAACTTCTCCGACACCAGGGCCTTGATCGGCGCGGTGTAGAAGCTGCGGCGGTCGTCGGCCAGGGCGGCGTAGTGGGCGGCCGCCGCCACCAGCGACTTGCCCGAGCCGGTGGGGGTGTTGAGGATGACGTTGCTGCCCGCCAGCAACTCGAGGATCGCCTCCTCCTGGGCGTCGTAGAGCGAGATCCCCTGATCGGCGACGAAGTCGACGAACCCGTCGATCAGGGCGTCGGGGTCGGGGGCCGGCGGCAGGTGGGCGACCAGGGGCGGGAGGTCGGTCGCAGCCACTACCGAAACAGGTCCTCACTGGGATGGCGCACGATGTCGGTGGCCACCGAGCCTTCGCCGAACCAGGCGTCGTCGACGCCCCGGACGATGGCGACGGCGATGCCGGTCGACTTGCCCCGCACCAGCTCGGCCGCACCGGCCAGTTCGTCGGCGATGCACACCTCGGTGACCTGCAGCTCCCGGCCCACGGCGTCCTCGGTGCCCCGCAGGTCGAGGACGGGGCGGATGCCGGCGGTCCCGATGGCCACATCGGTCAGCCCCCGACGCCAGGGGCGGCCGAAGGTGTCGGCCACGATCACCCCGACGTCGACCCCCTGCCGGCCGGCGATGGCGTCGCGGATGCGTCGGGCCGAGCGGTCGGAGTCCTCGGGGAGAAGGGCGGCGATGTCGGGCTCGACGTTGGAGCGGTCGATGCCGGCCGAGGCGCAGACGAACCCGTGCTTGGTCTCGCTGATGATGAGGTCCCCCCGGCGGCGGACGACGCGCACCGATTCGGCCACCACCAGCGGCTTGTGGGACTGGGGGTCGTCGGGGTCGACGTGCACCAGCTGGCCCTCGGCCTTGGACACCACCTTCTGCGACACCACCAACACGTCATGGTGCTCCAGGCCCGGGGCGTCGGGGTCGACGGCGCCCTCGGCCGACCGGCCCAGGCAGGCGTCGATGATCTGGCCCGCCAGGTCGTCGCCGGGACGGACCTCGGGGACCCCGGGAACGGCGATGATGGACAAGCGTTGGGCCATGGCTCGTCATCCTAGGAGGCCCCGGCCCCGATGACCGGGCTGTGACACCCCTGTGACCCGCCGCCCCATGCCCCAACCCGGTCCCTACACTTATCCGCCGTGTCGAAGGAATCCCGGAGAGAGAATCGGCGGAACCGTGACGACCTGATCGCTCCCCCCGATCAGAGCGGCAACACCTGGTTCATCGCCGTGGTGGTCCTGATCATGCTGGCCGGGGGCGCAGTCGTGGCCATTTTCGCCTCCCAGCGGGAGAGCGTCATCGGCATCGCCCCGGAGGCCGGGATCGACCACTGGCACGACGCCTACCTGATTCACGCCTGCGGCACCGACTTGCCGGCCTCGACCAACACCGACGGCCCCGACGGGATCCACACCCACGGCGCCGGCCTGATCCACATCCACCCGGCCAACCCCCAGGCCGCCGGGCCCAACGCCGAACTCGGCGTGTTCTTCGAGGCGATGGGCGCCGAGCTGACCGACGACGGGTACGTCCCGGGCCCGGGCGAGGTTCAGACCTCGTTGCTCGAGTCGGAGGGCTGCGACGGTGAGGACGCCGTCCTTCAGCTGGCCTACTGGGAGAACGCCTGGACCACCGAGGAGCCGGAGATCATCACCGAGAATCTGGCCGACTTCCGGTTCGACAACCAGTCCGGCGGTGCCCTGACCCTGGCCCTCCTCCCGGAGGGGGCCGAGATCCCCATGCCTCCGCCCGAGCGGCTGCTGTTGCTCGAGCAGACCAACGGTGGTCGCAACTAGCCCTGCGGCGGCCAACCGCCCCCACCCCCACTGAGCTCAGTCGAGGTCAGTCGAGTCAGTCGAGCCGAGCAGGAGCCGGGCCAGGGCGTCGGTGACCTCGGGGTTGGCCATGATGGTCTCGGTCACCACGGCCTCGACCCCGAGGGCTTCGATGGCCGGCGCATCGTCGGCGTCGACGGTGTCGATCACCAGGGTCCCGACGAGGTCCCGGTACCACTCGGCCACCCCGGTGACCGAGGCCTGACGCCCCAACTCCACCAGCAGTCGATCGGCCGGACCCTTGAGGGCCCGGCCCCCGATGATGGGCGACACCGCCACCACGTCGTCCCGGCGGGCGGCCACGGCCTCCCGGATCCCGGGCACCACCAGCAGGGGGTCGATGGACACGACCGGGTTGGACGGGGCCACGATGATGCGCTCGGCCTCGGTCAGCGCCTCCAGGACGCCGGGGGCGGGCCGGGCCGCCTCGGCCCCCTCGAACCGGACCGCGGTCACGGCCACGTCGTGGCGGCGACGCACGAAGTACTCCTGGAAGCTGATCTCGCCCTCGTCCACCGTGGTGACCAGGGTTCGGACCGGGTCGTCGGTGACCGGCAGCAACCGGAACCCCAGACCCCAGGCCGCGGTGATCTCCGCCGTCACCTCGCTCAACGGTGCCCCCTGGGCCAGCCGGTGGGTCCGGTACAGGTGGGTGCCGAGGTCCCGGTCGCCCAGGCTGAACCAGGCCAGGTCGCCGTCGCCGTAGCGGCCCAGCGACTCCATGGCCTGCCACGTCTCGCCTTCCAGGCCCCATCCCCGCTCGGCGCTGACGGCGCCGGCGGTCGTGTAGGTGATGGTGTCGAGGTCGGGCGAGACGTGCAGGCCGTGGAGCACCACGTCGTCGCCCACATTGCCCACGGCCACGAGCCGGGTCGGGTCGGTGACCCGCTGCAACCCGTTGAGCAGCCGGGCGGCGCCGACCCCGCCGCACAGCACGACCACGCTCACCGGGGCCCCCGATCCGCCATCACCGTCACCGTCACCCCAGGTGCTGCTGGCGGGCCACCAGCTCCAGGTCGGCGTCGACCATCATCCGCACCAACTCTCCGAAACCGGTCCGCGGCTTCCACCCGAGCTCGGCCTTGGCCCGGGAGGGATCGCCGATGAGGAGCTCGACCTCGGCCGGGCGCATGAACTGCTGGTCCTGACGGACGTGGTCGGACCACTCCAGGCCCACGTGCTTGAAGGCCAGCTCGCAGAACTCCTGGACCGAGTGGGTCTCGCCGGTGGCGACCACGTAGTCCTCGGGCTCGTCCTGTTGCAGCATCAACCACATCGCCTCGACGTAGTCACCGGCGAAGCCCCAGTCCCGTTGGGGGTCGAGGTCGCCGAGCACCAGGGTGTCGGTCAGGCCCAGCTTGATGCGGGCCACGTGGTTGGAGATCTTGCGGGTCACGAACTCAAGACCGCGACGAGGGCTCTCGTGGTTGAACAGGATCCCGCTGGAGGCGTGGAGGTCGTAGCTCTCCCGGTAGTTGACCGTGATCCAGTGGCCGTAGACCTTGGCCACCCCGTAGGGGCTGCGGGGGTAGAAGGGGGTGGCCTCGCTCTGAGGCACCTCCCGGACCTTGCCGAACATCTCCGACGACGAGGCCTGGTAGAAGCGGATGTCGCGGTCGACGTCGCGCACCGCGTTGAGCAGCCGGGTCACCCCGAGAGCCGTCGTCTCACCGGTCAGCACCGCCTGGCCCCACGACGTCTGGACGAACGACTGGGCCGCCAGGTTGTAGACCTCCTGGGGGCGGTGACGCTGGAGAACGTCCCGGAGGGACATCTCGTCCAGCAGGTCGCCCTGGACGATGTTGATGTCGTCCTGGATGTGGGCGATGCGCTCGAAGTTGACGGTCGAGGACCGGCGGACCATCCCGATGACTTCGTAGCCCTTCTCCAACAGCAGTTCGGCCAGATAGGAGCCGTCCTGGCCGGTGAGGCCCGTGATCAGTGCTCGTGGTGACATGTCGTACTCGCTTCCTCGGTGCGGCGGTTGATGGGAATGCCTGCGCTCAGATCGTGACCCGGGCCCGGGCGTCGTCCAGGACGTCGGCCAGGGTGGCCTCGAGGCGGTGCTCGGGCGCCCAGCCCGTGGCCCGCTGGAGTTTGTCGTGCGATCCTTGCAGGACCGGGAGCTCCACCGGTCGTAGACGGGCCGGGTCGATCTCGGTGGTGACGGGGACGGTGGCCAGGGCCAGCAGGTGGTCGAGCACCTGGGCCATGCTGACGGCGACCCCGGAGCACACATTGTAGACCTCGCCCGGCTGCCCCCGGAGGGCCAGGAGGCGGTAGGCGGCGACGACGTCACGCACGTCGGTCAGGTCTCGGCGGGCGGTCAGGTCGCCGTGGGCGAGCGTGCCGCCGCCCCGGCGTTCGGCCTCGGCGATCTGGGAGGCGAAGGCGGCGGCCACGAACCGGGGGCTCTGGCCGGGGCCGAGGTGGTTGAACGGCCGGACCACGATCACGTCGAGCCCGTGACCCCGCTGGTACTGCAGAGCGAGCGCCTCGGCCGACTGCTTCGACGCCCCGTAGGGGGAGCGGGGGGCCAGAGGATGGGCCTCGGTGATGGGCTGGCGGTCCGGTTCGACGATTCCGTACACGTCGGCGCTCGACACCACCACGACGCGGGCGGTGCCGGCGGCCCGGGCCGCCTCCAGGATCGAGAGGGTGCCCACGGCGTTGACCTGGAGCGTGGTCGACGGGTTGCGCCACGAACCACCGACGTCGCTCCAGCCGGCCAGGTGGTAGATCACGTCGGGCCGGTGGTCGGCCACGGCCCGCTCCCAGCCCGGCGCGTCGAGCAGGTCGGGGCCGTTGCTCTGGTCGAGGCCGACGACCTCGTCCCCGGCTTCGACCAGCAGGCGCGAGAGATGAGGACCGACGAAACCGCCGGCTCCCGTGATCAGGGCCTTCATCGGACCTGGTTCCGGGCGGAGGGGGACGACCGAGGCACGGAGGCCGATGATACCGGCCCCGACGTCACCCACCGGGAGCACCGGGGACCGTCGCCCGGTCGGTCGTCCCCGGGGCCGTGGCCGCGGTTCGATGTCGGTGAGTGCAGCCGCACGCCGACGGCGCCTGACTAAGCTCTCCTGATCGTGAGCGCTCAGTCGGCAGCCGAGGCCACTGCGGCAGCACCCTCCACCACCCCCGCCACCGCGGACGGTGGAGCGACCCCGGCCAGCGACGCCCCGCCGGTGGTCGCCGTCGTGGTCGCCGCCAACCCGGGGCCCCAGTTCGCCGACATGTTGTCCTCGCTGGGCGAGCAGGACTACGAGAATCTGTCGGTACTGGTCATCGACGCCGGTAGCGACGAGCCCATCGCCGACCGGGTGGCCGAGGTGCTCCCCGAGGCCTACCTCCACCGGCTCACGGGCGACCCGGGCTGGAGCGTGGCCGCCAACCAGTCGATCGAGCTGGTCACCGGCTCACCGTTCCTGCTGTTCTGCCACGACGACGTCGCCCTCGCCCCGAACTGCGTCTCGGCTCTCATGAGCGCGCTCTACCGGGAGAACGCCGGTGTGGCCGGCCCCAAGCTGGTCGAGTGGGACGACGACCGCAAGATGCTCCAGCTGGGCATGAGCACCGACCGATTCGGGGTCCCGGTCGATCAGGTGGAGCGGGGCGAGTTCGACCAGGAGCAGTACGAGGCCGTCCGCGACGTGTTCGTGGCGCCGGGCGGGGTGCAGTTGGTCCGGGCCGACCTCTTCGTGGCCCTGGGTGGCTTCGATCCCTCGATCACGCTGATGGGCGAGGACGTCGACCTGTGTTGGCGGGCCCATGCCGTGGGCGCCCGGGTCCTCGCCGTGTCGGGGGCCATGGCCCGCCATCAGGAGTCGATGGACGAGCGCCTGCCCCTCCGGGAGAAGCGCAAGCTGGCCACCCGCCACCGGCTCCGCACGGTCATGGTCACCGCCACCGGCCGCGGTCGGTTCACCACCGTGCCCCTGGCCATACTGCTGGCGCTCCTCGAGGCCACCTACTACCTGCTGTCGGGCCGCCGGGGTCAGGCACGCGACACGCTGTCGGCCATCGCCTGGAACCTGGCCCGCACCGGTGACATCCGGCGTCGCCGTCGGGCCCTGCGCCAGATCCGTCGGGTGAGCGAGCGGGAGGTCCGGGCCCTCCAGGCCGGCGGGTCGGCCGCCGTGGCCAGCTTCTCCCGGGGTCAGTTCACGGCCGGCCAGGACCGGTTCTCCGGCTTTCTGGGATCGGTCCGCTCGTCGTTCCAGGGCGAGGACTCGGGCAGTCTGCGGGACGCCACCGTTCTGGTGTCCCTCATCATCCTGCTGATGGCCTTCGGGAGCCGGCACCTGCTCACCCGGGGGATCGTGCCGGTCGGACAGATCCCCATCGTCCCCGATGCCTCGACCCTCCTCCGTGAGTTCCTCGGCGGCTGGCGCTCGACGGGAACCGGGGGACCGGGGAACCCTCCCACCGGCCTCCTGTTGCTGGCCATCGGCCGCGCCGCCTTCTTCTGGGCCTCCAGTCTGTTCGACAAGGCCCTCGTCCTGTTGCCGCTGGCCATCGGCATCCTCGGTGCCTTCCGCATGACCCGGCCCCTCGGCAGCGCCCGCTCGGCCACCATCGCCGCCATCTTCTACGCCGTCAGCCCGCTCGTCACCACCTCGTTCTCGGCCGGTCGGTGGGAGTCGCTGGTGGTCTATGCCGCCGCCCCCTACCTGCTGTCATCACTGCTCCGCCTCGACGGCCTGGCCCCCTTCGGCCACCGGAACGGGGTCGTCGGGACCCGCATCGCCTCCCGCAGCCTGCCGGTCCTGGTCATCCGCTTCGGGATCCTGGTCGCCGTCGTCGCCTCGCTGGTGCCGTCGATCGTGGTCGTCGCAGTGATCCTGGTCGTCGTGGCCGGGGTCGCAGCCTCGGCCGCCCAGGCCTCGATCCGGGTCACCCAGTACGGGCTGGCGGCGCTGGTCGCCGTGATCGGGCCCGCCGCCCTGCACCTGCCCTGGAGCTACGACATCATGCAGTCGCTGTCGTGGCGCTGGCTGGTCGGACCTCCGTCGCCCGAACAGGGCGACCTCCGCATGCTCGACCTGATCTGGTTCGCACCCGGCGGTGTCGAACCGTCGTTGTTGAGCATCGGATTGCCGGTGGCCGCTGCCATCGGGCTGGCCGCCGCCTCCCGCAACCACCTGCCCTTCGCCGTGCAAGGCTGGGGGATCGCCCTCGGCATGTTCTTCCTGCTCTGGGCCTCGGGCCGGGGGTGGATCCCCTTCGCCCTGCCCGCCGCCGAGTCGATGCTGGCCCCGGCCCTGGCCGGGTTGGTGCTCGCCGTCGCCACCGGGGTCCGGGCCCTCGAGGAGTGGGCGACCACCAACCGGACCCTGGCCAACAGGCTGGTGACCGGGACCGTGTCGTTGGCCGTTCTCTTCGCCGCCCTGGGCGGCGTCCGGGCCTCGTTCGACGGGGGCTGGGGGGCGCCGACCCAGAACTACGCCACCTTCACCGCCGGGATCCTGGTCAACGCCGACGACGGCCCGTCCCGGGTCCTGTGGATCGGCGATGCCAGCGTGGTCCCGGTCGACGTCGCCGTCAGCCCCTCGGGCATCAACTACGCCATCACCGACGGCGGGGAGCCGGAGGTCTGGGGTCGCTGGTCGGCCGGGCCGGTAGGCCGCACCGCCGGGGTGGGGGAGCAGCTCGACCTGGCCCGACGGGGTGAGACCGTACGCCTGGGGCGCCTGCTGGCCCCCTACGGCATCTCGACCGTGGTCGTCGTCGATCAGCTCGCCCCGGCCCCCTACGAGGGCCCCACGATCGACCCCGGCCCCGGCGTGACCCGCTCCCTGGGCCAGCAGCTCGACCTGGAACGCGTACCCGGCGTGCCCAACCTGATCGTGTTCCGCAACGCATCGTCCGACGGGGTTGCGGCCCAACTCCCCACCGCCGAGGCGGCCCAGGCGGTGACCTCGGCCGATCAGCTCGACATCAACCTCGGCGACGGACCGCCGGTGCCCCTGGAGGTGCGGGGCCCGGGCCGGTGGCTGGTCACCGCCCCCGGCGACGCCTCGGTCCACCTGGCGGTACCCAACAGCGGGCTCACCGTCAACGGTGAGAGCGGCGAGTTGATCAGCGGGTTCGACCGCCTCGCCGTCATCCCCGCAGCGCTGAGCGGCGAGCTCGACATCGGCTACCCGACACCCCTGATCCGGCGGCTGGCCCTGCTGGCCCAGGTCGCGCTGGTGGTGGTGGGCGCCGTGCTGGCCCAGACCCGACGGGAGATGCAGCTGTGATCACCCGTGCCGCCGGCGTGTTCGTCGTGCTCGGCCTCATCGCCTCGGCCCTGCTCTACGACCGCCTCGAGGGACCGGTCGAGGCGGCGGTGGAGGCCACCGATCCTCCGATCGTCACCCCCTCGGTCAGCGATCCGGCGCGGCTCGACGGCGCCTGGTACTGCGCCCTGGGTTCGAGCACCCCCGGCGGGTTCGCCGACCACGAGGTCGAGATCGTCAACCTCAGCGACGACACCGCAGTGGCCAACCTCACCATTCTCACCGGGGAGGGCAAGGGCCCGTCGTTGCGGATCGAGATGACGCCCCAGTCGACCCGGGCGGTGGCGTTGTCCAGCCTGTCCCAGGCCGACGTGGCGGGGGCCGTGGTCGAGATCGTGGGCGGTACCGGCGTGGTGGCGCACCGGGTGTCGACGGCGGAGGGAACAGCCGAGGGGCCCTGCGCAACCCACGTGGCCAGCAGCTGGTTCTTCGCCAGTGGGCGCACCACCCGGGACTCCAAGCAGTACCTGGCCCTCATGAACCCGTTCCCCGAGGGCGCCGTCTACAACGTGGAGTTCTACCGGTCGGCCGGTCGCCCCCGCCGACCCAACGATCTCCAGGGGGGCGTGATCCCCCCCAGCTCGGTCCAGATCATCGAGGTCGAGAGCTACATCGCCCGGGAGGAGGCCGTGGCCGCGTCGGTCACCACCATCCGGGGCCGCCTTGTCGTCGAGCGCCTCCAGGTGCTCGACGGTGTCCTCGGACCGTCGGGGGCGGCGCTCCAACTCGGTGTGGTTGCGCCGGCGGTCAGCTGGATGCTCCCGGCGGGACGGATCCATGAGGGGGGCGACGATCGGGTCGTCGTGTTCAACCCCAGCGCCACCGAGTCGGCCCAGGTCGACGTCGAGCTGTGGCCGGTCAACCCCACCGATCGGTCGCTGTACGGGCTCGGCCCGATCCCGCGGGAACTTCCGCCCGGGCGCTTCGAGGTGGTGGACCTCAACGCCGAGGCCGACCGCTTCGGCATCGAGTTGCCCTATGAGCTCGGGGTCAGCGTGACCGCCACCAACGGGATGCCGGTGGTGGTCGAACGGTGGCAGTTCGCCCAGGCCGTCGACACCAACCTCATCGGCGCCGGTGGCACCGAGGTCGCGCCCCAGCTCGACGACGAGGATCCGGACGCCGAGGGCGATTCGGCCGACGGGACCGAGGACACCGACCCCGCGCCCGGCGACGATCCGGTCGACGGCACCGACGGGGCCGATCCGACGGCCGAGGACGAGACCGGTGAGGGCACCGACCCGGCGACCGACGGGGCCGAACCCGGCGAGCTGGACGTGCCCGGGATCGTGGGCGACATCGACACGTCGGGTCAGCCGACGGCCGATGTCGGTATCGCCACGTCGCGGGGCAGCGAGGTGCTCTCCGACCGATGGATCGTGCCCTGGGTGCCGACCCCGGCCGACGGGTCGGCCGCCATCGTGGTCACCTCGACCCAGGGGGCCTCGGTCGAGATCCGGGCCCTGGTCAACGGGGTTCTGGAGGGGCCGTTCCTGGCGTCGGTGGCCCCGTTCGGTCGGGCCGTCGTCCCGCTCGATATCGCCGCCGTCGGTGCACCGGTGCTGGTGGAGGCCGACGGACCGGTGTCGGTCGAGGCCCATCTGGTGGTCCCGGGCGAGCGGATGGCCGTGGTACCGGGCCTGCCCACGGTGGATCAGTGATCCTCCGACTCGTCGTCCTCGTGGCGCTGACGGCCCTGGCCGTCGGCATCGCCGTGCTCCTCCAGCGCCGTCGCCCCGACCCGCCTTCGGCTCCCAGCTACCGGGCGCCGTCGCAACTCGACCGGGACGACTTCGAACGCCCCGAGGCCCCGTTCCTGTTGGCGGTGTTCGCCTCGGTCACCTGCGACACCTGTCCCCGGGCCTGGGCCGCCGTCCAGCGGGTGGCGTCGGGCGTCGGTCAGCACGTGGCGATCCAACGCATCGACGTCCAGGACGACCCCGATCTGCATCAGCGCTACCGGATCGACGGCGTGCCGACCACGATCGTGGCCGGGCCCGACGGGGTCGTGCTCCAGGCCTTCTTCGGTCCCGTCGGTGACGAACAGCTCACCGAGGCCCTGTTGGCCGCAGGCGGCGCCGCCCCGGAAGGTGGCGAGGATCTGGACGGGGACCGTTCCGGCGGTACGGCGGTCGACGGCCCCTGACGCGCATCGGGCCCCGGTATGGCGGGGCCCGATGGTACTGCTCGTCGCTTGTAGGTGGGCCCCGGTGGGTGGGGCCCGTCCGGCCGATGGGCCTCAGACGTGGGTGTCGGTCACGCCGACGGCACCGCCGGCCGGGGGCGAGCCGGCGGCCAGGGGAGCGGCGGGGCCGTCCTCGCCGTTGGCCACCCGGATCAGCCGGTTGACCTCGTCACCGCTCAGCGTCTCGTGCTCCAGGAGGCCGCGGGCCACCAGGTTGAGGGCCTTCCGATTGTCGATCAGCAGCTGCCGGCACCGGTTCTCCTGCTCGACCAGGATCCGTTGGGTCTCGGTGTCGATCAGGTGGGCGAGCTCGTCGGAGTACTCCTTGGACTGCATCATGTCGTCACCCAGGAAGACCGGGGCGCCACCGCCGAAGGCCATGGGCCCGATCTCGGGGGACATACCCCACTCCCGGACCATGCGCCGGGCCAGCCCGGTGGCCTTCTGCAGATCGTCGCCGGCTCCGGAGGACACCACGCCGAACACCAGCTGCTCGGCGTTGCGGCCGCCCAGCATCATGATGATCATGTTCTCGGCGTGCTTCTTGCGCAGCGAGTGCCGGTCCTCCTCGGGGAGGGTCATGGTCACGCCCAGGGCCATCCCGGTCGGGATGATGGTGACCTTGTGCAGCGGGTCGTAGTCGGGCAGGAGGGCGGCGCACAGGGCGTGACCGGCCTCGTGATAGGCCGTCATCTCCCGCTCCTCCTCCGACATGACCAGCGAGTCGCGCTTGACGCCCATGATGACCCGGTCCCGGGCCATGTCGAAGTGGCGGGCGAAGACCCGGGATTCGCCTTCGCGTACGGCGAACAGGGCGGCCTCGTTGACCAGGTTGGCCAGATCGGCACCGCTCATGCCCGGGGTGCCGCGGGCGATCACGTCGACGTCGACGTCCTCGGCCATCCGCTTGTGCTTGATGTGGACGCCCAGGATCTCCTTGCGGTCGTCCAGTTCCGGCAGCGGCACCACGACCTGGCGGTCGAACCGGCCCGGGCGGAGCAGGGCCGGGTCGAGGATGTCGGGTCGGTTGGTGGCCGCCATCATCACGATGCCCTCGGTGGCCTCGAAGCCGTCCATCTCCGACAGCATCTGGTTGAGGGTCTGCTCCCGCTCGTCGTGCCCGCCGCCGAGGCCGGCGCCCCGCTTTCGGCCGATGGAGTCGATCTCGTCGATGAAGATGATGGCCCGGCCCATCTTGCGGGCCTCGTTGAACAGGTCGCGGACCCGGCTGGCGCCCACGCCGACGAACATCTCCATGAAGTCCGAACCGGTGACCGACAGGAAGGGCACGCCGGCCTCGCCGGCGACGGCCCGGGCGATCAGGGTCTTACCCGTACCGGGAGGGCCGACCAGGAGGACGCCCTTGGGGATGCGGGCCCCGATCTCGGCGAACTTGCCCGGCTCCTTCAGGAAGTCGACCACCTCGGTGATCTCCTTCTTGACGTTGCCGTAGCCGGCGACGTCGTTGAAGCTCGTGCCCGGGCGCTCGGAGGAATAGGTCTTGGCCCGGCTGCGGCCGATGGACATGATCCCGCCCATCTGGGACTGCTGCCGTCGGGCCATCCACCAGAAGAACCCGATGATCAGCAGGAACGGCAGGAACAGCGGCAGCAGACTCAGGAAGAAGTTGCTGGTCGGCGTGTCGGGGACGACCTCGACGTTGTTCTCCTGGAGGAGGGCTCGATCGTCGTCGGGGAACGGTGAGAACCCGGTGGTGGTGAAGGTCTCGCCGTTCTTCCGGGTGCCCTCGATGCGGGCCGTGGTGTTGTCGTAGGTGATGGTCTCGATCTGATCGTCGGCCACCTCGGCCAGGAACTGGGAATAGGCGATGTCGTCGCCAGGGGTGTCACTCAGCACGTTGGCCATGGCCAACAGGGCGATCAGGATGCCGACCACCACCCAGGCCGACCAGCGCGGCCATCCCCCATCCGACCGCCCAGGCAGTCGTTGGTTGTTCTTCTGGGGGGTCTCGGGCGGGGTTGACCCTTGCTTGCTCATGTATCCAGCCTACTTACGTGAGGGAGGTGTACCGAGGTCGGGCGGTGTGGCTCCGTCCCCGGGCGGGCCCGCCTCACCGGGCCCGACAGTTGACTTGTCAACATTCAACCCGGTCGGTGAGGGCGTTGTTCCAGGTGCGATGGCGACCGAGGGTGACATCCATCACCGGACGGCCGCCGTCGGCGTGGCGGTCCCGTCGGCGGCCCCGGGCCCGAGGTGAGCGCGTCCCCATACGGTACGTTGGCCCCCGATGAGGACGCTGCACCCGCTTCCGGTCGTGCCCGACCACGAGGTGCGGTGGGGGATCGCCGACGGCGTCCTGGTCATCCTGGGCGCCCATCTGCTGGCCGTGGTCTGGGCCTCGATGCTGGTGGCGGCAGGGGTGGTCACCGCCGAGCAGGCCCCGTACCCGCCCGAGCAGTTGGTCGTGGCCGGTCTCGGACTGTGGGCCGGGTTCGTGTTGGGGCCGGTCCTGGTGGCCCGGGCCAAGGGTCGAAGCCCGATCGGCGACTACGGCGTCGGGTTGGCCCCGATCGACGTGCCCCTCGGGGTCGGTGCCGCCCTGATCACCAACCTGGCGCTGCTCCCCGTGCTCTACGCCGGGATCGGCCTCGTCTGGGACACCGACCCCGAGGCCCCGGCTCGGTCCCAGGTCGACGCCGTCGACGGCCTCGGGCCGTGGCTGCTGTTCGCCGTCGCCGTGGCCGGCCTGGTCCCCGTGGTGGAGGAGTACGCCTACCGGGGGCTGTTCCTCCGGTCTCTGCAACGACGCCTGGGTCCGTGGCCGGCGCTGGCGGTCTCCTCGGTCGTGTTCGCCCTGTTCCACGCCACCAGCGGGTGGATCGTGGTTCCCGGCATCTTCGTGTTCGCCCTGGTGGCCGGGGGCCTGGTTCTGTGGACCGGCCGCCTGGGGACCTCGGTCGTCATGCACATGGCCTTCAACGGCACCACGCTCATCGCCCTGGCGTTGTTCTGACCGCGGCCCGGGCACGGCCCGGCCTGCCGGCCGATGCCCCGGACCGATGCCCCGGAGCGAGGACCTGGGGCGAGGACCTGGGACGAGGAACTGGGACGAGGCCTCGGCGCACGTTTTCGGGTCAGATGCTCACGAACGTCCCGTCGGCGCCGATTGACACGTCAGCGGGTGTGATCGGCCGTACGGATGCGGCTCCCGGTCCCCCGGTGACAAGGCGAGGACCATGGCGGAAAACAAGCAGTCGGATTCGGGGGCGACACCGTCGCAGCCCGAGACACCGTCGCGCTGCGAACGGTGCAACATCGAACTGGTCACCATCAGGATGACGGTGGACCGAAGCGATCTGGTCATGGAGTCGTGCCAGAAGTGCGACACCCGTCGTTGGCACCTCGCCGGGAAGCGCATCGACCTGGAGCAGGCCCTGGCCGAAGTGGGGGAACACGCCGGCCGACGCCGCTGAAGGGCGCTGAGTCAATAGTCTGAAGCCGGTGAGCACGCAGACGCACCGGCTCGATGACGTCGCGGCGGCGACCGTGCCCGACCCCGAGGAACCCGCGCAGGACGCTTCGGGCTGGGACCTGTCGACCGTGATCGGCTTGGTCGTTGCCCTGGCCTGCGGCATCTTCGTGTTCATCCAGCTGCGACCCGACCTGTTGTTCGCCGACACCACGCCTTCCGGCGGCGACATGGGCGCCCACGTCTGGGCTCCTGCATTTCTGCGGGACCACCTGCTCCCGGCCGGTCGGCTCTCGGGCTGGACGCCCGACTGGTACGCCGGGTTCCCCGCCTTCCACTTCTACATGGTGGTGCCCTCCCTGGCCATCGTCGGGCTGAACGCCGGCCTGCCCTCCCTCGTCGTCGCCGTACCGGTGGCGGCCCTGGCGCTGGGAGCGGCCGTGGCCGCCGGGCTCCGGTGGGGGCGGACCGGCTGGTGGGTGGCGGCGGCGGCGCTGGTCGCGGTGCTGATCGTGCCGGTGCCCTACGGCATCGCCTTCAAGCTGGTGAGCGTCAGCGGTCTGATCGGCTTCCCCCTGGCCGCGTGGGGCATGGGCCGACTGGCCCGGGCCCCCGAGCCGGTGCCGCCGTTTCTGGCCGTCGCCTCGCTGTTCTTCCTGTTCGACACCAACTTCTCGATCTACGGCGGCAACATCGCCAGCACCCTGGCCGGTGAGTTCGCCTTCTCCATCTCGCTCAGCTTGACCCTGCTGGCCCTGGGTGTTGCCGTCCGGGGCATGGACGGTGGCCGGGGTCGGGTGTTGGCGGCCCTGATCATCGCCCTCGTCGCCCTGACCCACGTGATCCCGGTGTTCTTCGCCGTCACCGCCCTGTTCGTGCTCATCGTGCTGTCCCCGTCGACCCCTCGGCTGTGGCCGCCGGCGTTCGGGGTGGCCCTCATCCTCATCCCGGTGGCGCTGGCCGAGGGCACCGACTTCGGGGTCACCGCACTGGCCGTGGCCGCGGCCGTCATCACCCTGGGCGCAGTGGTGGTGGCCGAACCGGCGGTCCGGAGTCGATTCTGGTGGCTGGCCGTCACCGGCCCGGTGGCCGCCCTGCTGTCGGCGTTCTGGCTGTTGCCCTTCTACCTCCGTGAGCCCTACTTCAACGACATGGGATGGGAACGGCTCGATGAGGTCGGCCCCGCCCTGCTCACGGTGCCGATGACGGTGGCCCTCCCGGTGGCCGCCGTCGGCTTCGTGTTGTCGATGGCCCAGCGGGAACGGATCGGCCAGCTCTTCGCCATCTGCGGCCTGGTGTTCGCCGCCGCCGTGGCCAACCTCCCCGAGTCGGCGCTGTGGAACGCCCGGCTGCTCCCGTTCTACTACCTCTCGGTGTATCTGGTGGCGGCGGTGGGAGCGGCACTGGTGATCCGTTTCGCCGCCATCGCCATCTCCGAGGACTTCGACCGGCCCGACCAGCGGGTCACCGCCGGCGCCGCCCTGGTCGGCCTGATGGCCGGTCTGGTGGCGGTGGGCATGCCGCTGCGGGTCCTGCCCTTCGGGCAGACCCAGGCCGACGGGAGCTACCAGTGGCTGGCCTTCACCAACCAGGCCCGGAGCTTCATCCCCAGCTGGACGGCCTGGAACTACTCGGGCTACGAGCGCAAGGACTCCTACCGGGAGTACCGCAGCGTGGTCATGTCGATGACCGAGGTCGGCGACGACGTGGGCTGCGGGCGGGCCATGTGGGAGTACAGCTCCGATCTCGACCGCTACGGCACGCCGATGGCCCTGATGTTGTTGCCCCACTGGACCGACGGGTGCATCGGGTCGATGGAGGGCCTCTACTTCGAGTCCTCGTCCACCACCCCGTTCCATTTCCTCAACCAGAGCGTGTTGTCCCAGGCGCCGTCCCGGGCCCAGCGTGATCTGCCCTACCTCGGCTACGACATCGAACGCGGGGTTGCGCAGCTCCAGGTCATGGGGGTCCGTTACTACATGGCCCAGACCGACGAGTCGATCGCCGCCGCCCGGCTGAACCCCGACCTGACCGAGGTGGCCGAGGCTCAGCCGTTCGTGGTGTTCGAGGTGGCCGGGTCCCAATTGGTCGAGGCCCTGCCCTACGCCCCCGTCGTGGTCAGCGGGCGGGACGAACTCCAGGCCGGCCCCGAGGCCAACCGGTTCGACATCGGCTGGTTGAGTCAGGCCGTCGACTACTACAACGATCCGGCCGCCTTCGACGCCCTCCCGGCCGAGGATGGTCCCGGGGAGTGGCCCCGACAGGTCGACCTCCCGCCCGACGGGGAGCAGGCGCTGGCTCCGGTCACGGTCTCCGACGTGGTGGCCGACACCTCGTCGATCTCGTTCCGGGTGGACGAGGTCGGGGCCCCGGTCCTGGTCAAGACCTCGTTCTTCCCCAACTGGCAGGCGTCGGGTGCCGACGGGCCCTACCGGGCCGGCCCCAACCTGATGGTCGTGGTGCCCACGGCCAACGAGGTGGAACTGACCTACGGCCGGACCGGTGTCGACTGGCTGGGCATCCTCGTCACCGCCGTCGGCCTGGCCGGCCTCGTAGGGCTCGGCGCCCTGGACCGGACCGGGGGCACCCTCCTCGCCCGTCGCCGATCCCTCGATCCGGTGGCCGACGGAGAGTTGGCCTCGGTCGCCGGCTTCGACGACGGCGAGCTGAGCGGTTGGCTGGCCGAGGAGGCGGTCGACGCCGACGCCCGACCCGACGAGGTGACGGCGGCCGCCGATGACGTGCCGGTGCCGGCACCGATCCGGGCCTCCGAACCCGCTCTCGACACCCCCGCCGTCGACACTCTCGCCCGCGACACCCTCGCCGCCGACACCCTCGCATCCGACGACCTGCACCTCGACGATCCGGCCGTCCTCGACGCGGCGACGGCGACCGGCGTCGCCCCGGCCGACCTCGGCGTCGACGCCGATCCCGGGTCCGACGTCGGTCACGACCCCGATGACGAGTTGAAACCCGGGCCCGGGGGCGAGTTGGATGGCGGGGATGACGGCGAAGTCGAGGCCGAGCACGGCGACGGGGGCGAAGACGACCCCATGTTCGTGATGTTCGAGCCCGACACGGACGACGGCGGACGGCGGGAGGCGGGCGACCCCGAACCTTCAGGCCACCCCGATCCGACGCGGTGAGGCGCCGGCTCCGGCTCTTCGTCCTCGTCGGTCTGGCGGCGACGGCCGTCGACGTCGGCATCCTGTTGGCGTTGCAGGGCCTGAACCTGGTGGCGGCCGACATCCTGGCCCTGTCGGTGGCGGCGGGGGTCGCCTACCTGGCCAACCGGAACCTGACGTTCCGGTCCGACCCCGAGGCCCGGTGGGTCCGTCGACCGCTGTGGTTCGCGGCGACGGCGGTGGTCGCGGGGGCGGTCGACGTGGCCGTGCTCGTCCTCCTCGACGGGCTCGGCCTCCCGGTGGTGGTGGCCAAGCTGGTGGCGGTGTTGGCCGCGGCCACCCTCCGGTGGATGGCCTACCGGCGGATTCTCTTCAACCAGGTGCGGCGGGAGTTGGCCCAACGGCGCGAGCGCCCGGCCCCCTCCGAGCCCCTCCGCCTCACCGTGGTGGTGCCGGCCTACGCCGAGCAGGACCTGATCGGCGACACCGTCTCCTCGCTGCGGGCCGCGCTGGAAGCGGCGCTGGGCCACGACCACGAGATCGTGGTGGTCGACGACGGCTCACCCGACGACACCGCGGCCCGGGCGGCCGAGGCCGGGGCCCGGGTCGTCGTCCAGGACCGGAACCGGGGCAAAGGGGCCGCCGTCCGGGCCGGGGTGCTCGCGGCCCAGGGCCGGACCGTCGTCTTCACCGACGCCGACCTGGCCTACGCCCCAAGCCTCGTCCTCGACGTCATGGAGCGGGTCGAGGAGGGGTGGGACGTGGTGGTCGGCAGTCGCCGCCACGACGACACGAACACCCTCGTCCGCGCCCGCCGCATCCGCGAACTGGGCGGGCGGGTGATCAACCTGTTGACCCACGTCGTCCTGCTCGGCCAGTTCCACGACACCCAGTGCGGTCTCAAGGGCTTTCGGGGCGATGTGGGCAAGGTGCTGTTCGAGCGCACCCGCATCGACGGGTTCGCCTTCGACGTCGAGATCTTCCTCATGGCCGAACAGGACCGGCTCTCCCTCATCGAGGTGCCGGTGGCCGTCACCAACCGGGCCGGCTCGTCGGTCCGCCTCGTCGGCGACAGCGTCGACGTCATCACCGACCTGTTCCGAATCCGGCGGTGGGCGGGCGCCGGTCGCTACCGCCCCACGCCGGAGCAGGCTCGGATCCTCCACGCGGTGGCCGCTCCGGCCGACGAGGGTCCCGGCCCGCTCGGGGCCGACGGCTAGGGTAGACCCAACCCATCCCGCCGATCGGTTGCGGAGGCACCCGAATGGACCTACTCGACGGTGCCGTCCAGCGCTACGCCTGGGGGGCGACCGACGTCATCGCCGACCTCCAGGGACGGGTGGCGGACGGCGGGCCCGAGGCCGAGTTGTGGTTCGGGGCCCACCCGGTCGCCCCGTCCCGGTTGGCCACCGGCGGGCGGTCGCTCGACGAGGTCGTGGCCCAGGACCCGGCCGCCGTCCTGGGCCCGGCGGTGGCCGAGCGGTTCGGTCGGTTCCCCTACCTGCTCAAGGTCCTGGCCGCGGCCGAGCCGCTCTCGATCCAGGCCCATCCCAGCCGGGACCAGGCCCGCGCCGGGTTCGCCCGGGAGGAACGGGACGGTCCGGTCCGAGACGACCCACGCCGGACCTATCGGGACGACAACCACAAGCCGGAACTGATCGTGGCCCTCACCCCGTTCGAGGCCAAGTGCGGATTCCGGGCCCCGGAGGCCACGGCCACCGTCGTCCGGAGCCTGACCCCGGATTCCGGGCCGGGCCGGGCCGACCTCGACCACTGGGTCGACCTGCTGACCGACCCCGCCATCGCCGACGAGGCGATACGGCTCCGCCGAACCCTGGCCTGGTTGCTCGGGCTGGATCCCGATCGGGCCCGACAGCTGGTGGCGACCCTGGTGCCGGCGGCCAGGTCCACCCCGGCGGTCGGTGGGGGCGAGGTGGCATGGCTGGCCGACCTCGACCACTTCCACCCCGGCGACATCGGGGTGGCGGTGTCGCTCCTGCTCAACCACGTGTCCCTGGCCCCGGGCCAGGCCATGTTCCTGCCCGCGGGGAATCTCCACGCCTATCTGCGGGGAGCCGGTGTCGAGTTGATGGCCAACAGCGACAACGTCATCCGGGGCGGCCTCACCGTCAAGCACATCGATGTGGACGAACTGCTGACCGTGGTCGACACCGCCCCCGGACCCCCGCCGATCGAGACCGCCGGGCCCGGCGTTCACCGGTTCTCTGCCCCCGTGCCCGAGTTCGCCCTCCACCGCCACCAGGCCCGGGTCGAAGCGCAGGAGACCGTGGTCGAGCCCGAGGGCCCCGAGATCGTGCTGGTGACCGAGGGCCGGGCCGTGATGGAGGCCATCGACGGCTCGAAACGCCTGGAGGTGGCTCAGGGGCGGGCCGGTCTGGCCTCGGCCGCCGACGGGGCCTACCGGCTCACGGTGGAGGCCGGGGCCACCGCCTGGCGGGCCGGGGTGGGCCCACGCCCTCCGAGTACCGGAGGCTGACGGTGACGGTAGCCTCGTCACCCTGAACGTCGGCCGGTACGGAGGAGATCGTCGTGGCCCTCGACCCCAAACTGCTTGAGATCCTGGCCTGCCCCGAGGACAAGGGGCCGCTGTACTACTTCGAGGCCGAGGACGCCCTCTACAACGACCGGTTGCACCGGCGATACCGCATCGAGGACGACATCCCCGTCATGCTCATCGACGAGGCCGAGCAGGTCTCCGACGAGGAGCACGATCGCCTGATGGCCCTGGCCGAGTCGTCCGGCATCGGTCCCACGTTCGAGGCCGGCTGAACCTCCGGCCGAGCGCCGGCCTGAACCGCCGCCTCGGCTCCGCCCGGGGTCGGGCCGGGGCCGGTAGGGTTGGCCCGCATCGACCAGTCGGGCTGTTCTGATCCGGGCCAGGTGGCCTCAGCCCTCCCAACATCACGCGACACGTAGGGAGCAAGCCATGACCGTCACCGAGAACCGTCCCCGCACCCTGGCCGACGGCGACTTCAAGGTCGCCGACCTGGCCCTGGCCGGCATGGGTCGCAAGCAGATCGAGTTGGCCGAGCACGAGATGCCCGGTCTCATGGCCCTGCGGGCCGAGTTCTACGACAGCCAGCCCTTGGCCGGCGCCCGCATCACCGGCAGCCTCCACATGACGGTCCAGACCGCGGTGCTGATCGAGACCCTGACCGCCCTCGGGGCCCAGGTCCGGTGGGCCAGCTGCAACATCTTCTCCACTCAGGACGAGGCGGCGGCCGCCGTCGTGGTCGGCCCCAACGGGACCACCGAGCACCCCGAAGGTGTGCCCGTCTACGCCTGGAAGGGCGAGACGCTCGAGGAGTACTGGTGGTGCACCGAGCAGGTCCTGCGTTGGCCCGACAGCGAGGAGGGGCCGAACCTCATCCTCGACGACGGGGGTGACGCCACCCTCCTGGTCCACAAGGGCGCCGAGTACGAGGCGGCCGGGGTCGTGCCCGACGCCACCGACGACGACCCCGACGAGTGGCAGGTCATCATCGACCTGCTGAAGAAGCTCCACACCGAGGACAACGGCCTGTTCACGCGAATGGCCGACAAGATCCGCGGCGTCTCGGAGGAGACGACGACCGGCGTCCACCGCCTCTATGAGATGAAGGATGACGGGACCCTCAAGTTCCCGGCCATCAACGTCAACGACGCCGTCACCAAGTCCAAGTTCGACAACAAGTACGGCACGCGACACAGCCTGCTCGACGGCATCAACCGTGGTACCGACGTCATGATCGGGGGCAAGACCTGCGTCGTGTTCGGCTACGGCGACGTGGGCAAGGGCTGCGCCGAGGCCCTCCGGGGGCAAGGCGCCCGGGTCGTCATCACCGAGATCGACCCCATCTGCGCCCTCCAGGCCGCCATGGACGGCTACGAGGTCACGACCATCGAGCGCGTCCTCGGCACCGCCGACATCTTCATCACCGCCACCGGCAACAAGGACATCCTCTCGGCCGAGATGATGGAGCGGATGAAGCAGGGCGCCATCGTCGGCAACATCGGTCACTTCGACAACGAGATCGACATGGCCGGCCTGCAGCGCCAGAGCGACATCCAGCGCATCAACATCAAGCCCCAGGTCGACGAGTTCCGGTTCCCGGACGGCCACTCCATCATCGTGTTGAGCGAGGGTCGGCTGTTGAACCTGGGCAACGCCACCGGCCACCCCAGCTTCGTCATGTCGGCCAGCTTCACCAACCAGGTCCTGGCCCAGATCGAGCTCCACGCCAACGCCGAGGCCTACGGGCTGGACGTGGTCACCCTGCCCAAGGTCCTGGACGAGAAGGTGGCCCGGCTCCACCTCGACGCCCTCGGGGTCCGGCTCACCACCCTCAGCCAGGAGCAGGCCGACTACATCGGTGTTCCCGTGGACGGGCCGTACAAGCCCGACCATTACCGGTACTGAGCCGCGCCGACCGGGGCCGGGCCCCTGCGCCCCCGCCGGGGCCCGGGTCCGGTGTCACCGGGCCTGTCTAGGTTCGGAACCATGTTCTTCCCGCGTCGGTGTCCCGTTTGTGGCCGGGTCGACCGGGCCGTCTGCCCGACCTGTGCGGCCGAGCTGGTCGCCAAGCGTCCCGCCCCGGCCCGGCTGCGCGGGCTGCGGGTGGACTGCGGCGTCGACCGGTTGCGGGCCCTGTGGGCCTACGGGCCGGAGGCCCGATCGGTGATCCTGGCCCTGAAGAACGGGGCCCGGGGCGACCTCGCCCCCGACCTGGCCCACCAGCTCACGGCGCAGTTCGTCCCCGGCGGTCGATCGCGGCCCCCGCTCGCATCCGGGGACGGGCTCTCCCGGCCCGAGATGGTGATCTGGGTTCCGGCCAGCGGTCGGGGCCGTCGCCGGCGAGGCTATGACCAGGGGCGGCTGCTGGCGCGGGCCGTGGCGGCGAGGTTGGGGGTCCCGGCCCGGCCGCTGCTGGTCCGAGCCGACGGCGGGGGAGGGGCGGACCGGGGCCGGGCCGCACGACTGGCCGGTCCTCGACTCCGGGCCCGGTCGAGACCCCCCTCGCACTGCCTGCTCGTCGACGACGTGGTGACCACTGGCGCCTCGATGGCGGCGGCCTCGGTTGCCCTGCGCCGGGCGGGTGCGGTCCGGGTCGACGCCGCCGCCCTGGCGGTGGTGGACGCCGGGGTTCGGGCCGGCGGAGCCTGCACGCCGGGGCGTTCCCGTAGACTGGAAGTCCCATGAAACTGCTCGACAGGATCCTGAAGGCCGGAGACGGACGCCGCCTCAAGGCGGTGAAAGCGCTGGTCGAGCCCATCAACGCCCTCGAGCCCTCGGTGCAGGCCCTCAGCGATGGTCGGTTGCAGGCCAAGACGGCCGAGTTCCGGACCCGCATCGACAACGGCGAGAACCTCGAAGACCTGCTGCCCGAGGCCTTCGCCGTGGTCCGGGAGGGGGCCTGGCGGGTGATCGGCCAGCGCCACTACGACGTCCAGATCATGGGCGGCGTCGCCCTCCACTGGGGCTCGGTGGCCGAGATGAAGACGGGCGAGGGCAAGACGCTCGTCTCCACCCTCCCCGTCTACCTCAACGCCCTGGCCGGCCGGGGCGTGCACCAGATCACGGTCAACGACTACCTCGCCTCCCGCGACGCCGAGTGGATGGGCGAGATCCACCGCTGGCTCGGCCTCACCACGGGACTGGTCGTCCCCGGCAACAACAACGCCACCCACAAGCGGGCCCAGTACGCGGCCGACATCACCTACGGCACCAACAACGAGTTCGGGTTCGACTACCTGCGGGACAACATGGCCCGCTCGCTCGATGCCATGACCCAGCGGGGTCACGCCTTCGCCATCGTCGACGAGATCGACTCGATCCTGATCGACGAGGCCCGGACGCCGCTCATCATCAGCGGCAAGGTCCGGGGGGCGGCCGAGCTCTACTACCGCTTCGCCGACGTGGTCCGCCAACTCCGACGAGACGTCCACTACGACGTCGACGAGGAGAAGCGCATCGTGGCCATCACCGACGACGGCATCTCCCGGGTCGAGGAGATCCTGGAGGTCGAGAACCTCTACGACGGGGTCCAGGCCGACCTGATCCACCAGCTCAACGCGGCGTTGCGGGCCAAGGAGTTGTTCAACCGGGACAAGGACTACCTGGTCGTCGACGGCGAGGTGAAGATCGTCGACGAGTTCACGGGCCGGGTCCTCGACGGACGCCGCTGGTCCGACGGCCTGCACCAGGCGGTCGAGGCCAAGGAGGGTGTCCAGATCAAGGAAGAGCAGCAGACCATGGCCACGGTCACGCTGCAGAACTACTTCCGTCTCTACGACAAGCTGGCCGGAATGACGGGTACGGCTCTGGGCGACGCCGCCGAGCTGGAGACCACCTACGGCCTCCACGTGGTGCAGATCCCCACCAACCGCCCCATCCAGCGTCGGGACGAGCCCGACCTGGTCTACAAGAGCGAAGACGCCAAGTTCGCCGCCGTGGTCGATGACCTGGAGGAGCGGGTGGCCAACGGTCAGCCGGTGCTGGTCGGCACCGCGTCGGTGGAGAAGTCGGAGAAGCTCTCCCGACTCCTCGACCAGCGGGGCGTCAACCACGAGGTGCTGAACGCCAAGGCCCACTTCCGCGAGGCCGACATCGTGGCCCAGGCCGGGACGTCGGGCACCGTGACCGTGGCCACCAACATGGCGGGCCGCGGCGTCGACATCATCCTGGGGGGCAACGCCGAGAAATTGGCCGAGCGTGACACCAAGGCCGAGGGGCTCGATCTGGAGACCGAGGAGGGGCAGGCCCACTACGCCAAGCGCCTCGACTACTGGGGTCCGATCTGCGAGACCAACGGAGCCGAGGTGCGGGAGGCGGGCGGCCTCTATGTCCTGGCCACCGAGCGCCACGAGAGCCGCCGAATCGACGACCAGCTCCGGGGTCGGTCGGGCCGTCAGGGCGACCCGGGCGAGAGCCGCTTCTACCTCTCGCTCGAAGACGACCTGATGCGGATCTTCGCCACCGGGGCCATGAACTGGGTCATGGATCGAGCCCTCCCCGAGGACGTTCCGATCGAGTCCAACATGGTGACCAAGTCGGTCGAGCGGGCCCAGAACACCGTCGAGCAGCGCAACGGCGAGATCCGCAAGAACGTCCTCAAGTACGACGAGGTCTTCAACCAGCAGCGCAAGGTGGTCTACCGGCGCCGCCAGCAGATCCTGGACCAGGGAGATCTGCGCCAGGACTCCCTCGACGCCATCGAGGAGGTGGCCGAAGTACTGGTCGGCACCTACTGCATGGAGGAACTCGACGACACCTGGGATCTCGACGGGCTCCAGACCGAGCTTCGGTCGTTCTGGCCGAGCGAGGTGACGGTCGATGAGCTCGCCGCCTGCGGTTCGACCGCCGAGCTCCGCGGCCGTCTGGTCGACGAGGGCCACGCCCACTACGAGAAGCGCGAGTCCGAGATCGGGGCCGACGTGCTCCGACAGATCGAGCGTCAGGTCATGCTCCAGTTGATCGATCAACGGTGGCGCGACCATCTGACCGAGATGGACTACCTCCGCGAGGGCATCAACCTGCGGGCCATGGGCCAGCGGGATCCGTTGACGGAATGGCAGCGGGAGGGCTACGACCTCTTCAGCGCCATGATGAGCGCCCTGTCGGTCGACTACGTGAAGTACATCATGCACGTCGAGGTGGCGGCACCGGCCGAGCCCAAGGCCGAGTCGGCATCCACCTCCACCTCGACGTCGACCTCGACTTCGACCTCGACTTCGACCTCGACCTCGACTTCGACGTCGGGCCAGCGGCGCCACGTCGGCCGGGGCCGACCAGGCTGAGGCGGCCACCGCGCCGGCTCCGGTCTCGACCACCGGACGACTGGTGAACCCCACCGTCCGCAGCGAGGACCTCACGACCTCCAAGACCGATCCCTCGGCCTCGGCCGGGCCCGAGGCCGAGGAGCAGCCCAAGGCCAGCCGGACGGTGGTCAAGGACGACTGGGACAAGACCCCGCGCAACGCTCCCTGCCCCTGCGGGAGTGGCAAGAAGTTCAAGCAGTGTCACGGGTGACGGCGACCGATGGCTGATCTCACCGAAGACATCAAGGCCCTCCGGGTCGAGTTGGACGAAGCGAGCGAGTACCTCCGGATCGACCACATCCGGAGCCGGCTGCCCCAGCTCGAGACCGAGATGGGCCGTCCCGATCTGTGGGACGACGCCGAACGGGCCCGGGCGGTGCAGACCGAGTTCACGGCGGTCCGCGACGACATCCACTTGTTCGAGCGCCTCGAAACCGGCATCGACGACGTCGAGACCCTGTGGGAGCTGGGCCGCGACGAGGGCGATGAGTCGCTCGAGGTCGAGGCCGTCGAGTTGATCGGGAGCCTGCGGGAGCAGTTCGCCGAACTCGAACTACGGGCCTTGTTCACCGGCCAGTACGACGAGGGCGACGCCGTGTGCGAGATCCACTCCGGGGCCGGTGGCACCGACTCCCAGGACTGGGCCGAGATGCTGTTCTTCATGTACCGGAAGTGGGCTCAGAGTCGGGACTTCGACATCGAGGTCACCGATGTCCAGCAGGGCCAGGAGGCCGGCATCACCACGACCGAGTTCATCATCCGCGGTCGGTACGCCTACGGCTGGCTCCAGGCCGAACGTGGGGTGCATCGGCTCGTCCGTATCTCGCCCTTCGATTCCCAGGCTCGTCGCCACACCGCCTTCGCCTCGTTCGGGGTCGTCCCCTACATCGAGGACGCCACCGACCAGGTCGACATCGACGACAAGGACCTGCGGGTCGACGTCTACCGTTCGTCGGGCGCCGGCGGCCAGCACGTCAACACCACCGACTCGGCCGTGCGCATCACCCACCTGCCCACCGGGTTGGTGGTGTCGTGCCAGAACGAGCGCAGCCAGCACCAGAACAAGGAGCGGGCCATGGCCATGTTGGCCATGAAGCTCGTGGAGTTGGAGCGTCAGAAGCGCGAGGAGCTGCTGGCCGGCGAGGCCGGCGAGACCAAGAAGGTCGAGTGGGGCAGCCAGATCCGCTCCTATGTGCTCCAGCCCTATCAGCAGGTGAAGGACGAGCGCAGCGGCGAGGTGTCGGGCAATCCCGAGGGCGTGCTCAACGGCGACGTCGGCCCCTTCATGGAGGCGTGGCTTCGCTGGCGTCGGGCCTCGGCCGTCGGCGCCTGATCCGGTCGGTCCCGGCGACCCGGCCTCGGATCCAAGAACCGACAACCTTCCCCTGCCACTGGGTAGGCTGACCCAGGCCGTCAGCGGCCCTCGGACGAGGGTGACCCGGTGCCCCCATGGGGGGCAACTACGATGGCCGAGGCCGATTCGCACGGCCCGGAACGCACGGCGGAGCCGACGGACGAGGTCGCAATGATCAAGCTGGAGAACGTGACGAAGGTGTATCCGGGGCATTCGGATGCAGCCTTGATCGACGCCGACATCGACATCGGCAAGGGGGAGTTCGTCTTCCTGGTCGGGCCTTCGGGCTCGGGCAAGTCGACGTTCCTGCGCCTGCTCAACAAGCAGGAGGAGCCCGATGCCGGCCGCATTTTCGTCGCCGGCAAGGACATCGGTCAGATGTCGAGCTGGAAGGTCCCGATGCTGCGCCGCAACATCGGCGCCATCTTCCAGGACTTCAAGCTGCTCCCGTCCAAGACGGTTGCCGAGAACGTGGCCTTCGCCCTCGAGGTGATCGGCCGACCCCGTGGGGTCATCCGGACCCAGGTTCCCGCCATCTGCGAGCTGGTCGGACTCGGCGACAAGATGGCCAAGTACCCCAACCAGTTGTCGGGCGGCGAGCAGCAGCGGGTGTCGATCGCCCGGGCCTTCGTCAACCGGCCCCTGATCCTTCTGGCCGACGAGCCCACCGGCAACCTCGACCCCCAGACCTCGATCGGGATCATGCGGCTCCTCGACCGCATCAACAAGACCGGGACGACCGTCGTCATGGCCAGCCACGACCGCGGCATCGTCGACACCATGCGCCGCCGGGTGGTCGAGTTGTCCCACGGCGAGATCGTCCGGGACGAAGCCCGCGGCGTCTACGAGTAGGGAGGGCCTGGGACATGGCAGTCCGCGTCGACTACCTGGCCAAGGAGACGGCCAACAACCTGGTCCGCAACCCGAGCCTGACCGTGGCCACGGTCCTCACCGTCGCCATCTCACTCTCGTTGCTGGGGGCCGCTCTGCTCGTGCAGCGGGGGGTCGAGGGGTTCAACACCCGGTTCAAGAACGACGTGGAGTTCATCGTCTGGATGAGCCCCGACGCCGTTCCCGAGAACGTCGAGTCGGTCCGCAACTTCCTCGACACGTCGCCCACGGTTCGCCAGGCCACCTACGTGAACCAGGAGAACACCTTCGTCGAGTTCCAGCAGTACTACTCGGAGCAACCCGAGGTGCTCGACCTGGTGGAGCCCGAGCAGCTGCCGACCTCGTTCCGGGTGGTACCCGCCATCGCCGACCTGGCCCTGATCCGATCGCTGGGGGCTGAGATCGAGACGCTGCCCGGGGTCAGCGGCGTCGACTACGCCGAGGAGTACATCCGCCAGCTCAACGACATCACCAACACCGCCTCCCGGGTGATGTTCGCCGCCGCCCTGCTGGCCGCCCTGGCCTCGGCCCTCCTGATGTACAACACCATCCGGACCGGTCTCTTCGCCCGTCGAAGAGAGATCGAGGTGATGCGCCTGGTCGGCGCCACCAACTGGTTCATCCGGGTGCCGTTCATGATGGAGGGCCTGCTCCAGGGGCTCATCGGCGCCGTCTTCGCCACCGTCGGTGTGTTCGGATTGAACAAGCTGATCGAGACCTCGGTCACGGGGGATGAGAACCTTCGCCTGTTCGAGAGCTTCGCCCTGACCGGGGGCGAGGTGGCCTCGGTCGCCATCATTCTGCTCATCGCCGGGGCCGCGCTCGGAGCCTTCGGCGCCGGTGTCGCCGTCACCCGATACCTCGACGCCTGACCCCCCGCCCAACACCGCCGCGGGACCCCGAGCGCGCCGGTTCCGACGACTAGCCTGCCGGCCATGGTTCTTCTCCTGATCGTGGCGGCCATCGTGGCGACCCTGATCGTCCTGGCCGTCATCGACATCTTCCAGACCAAGCACGCCATCCGGCGCAACTACCCACTCCTCGGCCGACTCCGGTACCTGCTGGAACGGTTAGGGCCCGAGCTCCGCCAGTACATCGTCACCGACAACGACGAGGAGCGGCCCTTCAGCCGCGATCAACGCCGGTGGGTCTACGCCACGGCCAAGCAGGACAACCAGTATTTCGGGTTCGGGACCGACAACAAGATGGAGGACGTGCCCGAGTACCTACTCATCCGGCACGCCCCCTTCCCCCACAACCCGACCCAGCACGACGACACGTACCCGGTCCCGGTGGCCAAGGTCCTGGGCGAATGGCGTGACCGTCCGCTGGCCTTTCGGCCTCGATCGGTGGTCAACATCTCGGCCATGAGCTTCGGCTCGCTCTCGGCCGCCGCCGTCGAGTCCCTCAACCGGGGGGCGGCGGTGGCCGGTTGCCTCCACAACACCGGAGAGGGCGGGGTGAGCGACCACCACCGCCACGGCGGCGATCTGCTGCTCCAACTCGGCACCGGGTACTTCGGGGCCAGGACCCCCGAGGGTCGCTTCGACCTGGCCAAGCTGGTCGACCTCGTCGGTACCGACCCGGTCAAGGCGGTCGAGGTCAAGCTCAGCCAGGGGGCCAAGCCGGGACTGGGCGGACTGCTCCCCGGGGCCAAGGTCACCCCGGAGATCGCCGCCGCCCGGGGGGTCGAGGTCGGGGTCACGGTGGCCAGTCCGGCCAGCCACGTCGAGTTCAACTCGGTACCCGGTCTCATCGACTTCGTGGAGCGGATCGCCGACGCCACCGGCCTTCCGGTGGGGATCAAGTCGGCCGTGGGCCAGCAGGCGTTCTGGCACGAGCTGGCCGAGACCATGGCCCGTACCGGGCGGGGTCCGGACTTCATCTCGATCGACGGGGGCGAGGGCGGCACCGGTGCCGCCCCCCTCGTCTTCGCCGACAACGTGGCCCTTCCCTTCCGCCTGGCCTTCGCCGAGGTCTACCGGATCTTCGCCCAGCAGGGCATGCACGAGAAGGTGGTGTGGGGCGGCGCCGGCAAGCTCGGGTTCCCGGGGGAGGCCCTGTTGGCCATGGCCCTCGGCGTCGACATGATCAACGTGGCCCGGGAGCCGATGCTGTCGATCGGTTGCATCCAGGCCCAGGAGTGCCACACCGGCCACTGTCCCACCGGCGTGGCCACCCAGAGCAAGTGGCTGATGCGGGGCCTCGATCCGACCGACAAGTCGGCGCGGGCCGCGAACTACCTGATCGGCCTGCGCAAGGGCATGCTGCAGTTGGCCCACGCCTGCGGCCATGCCCACCCGGCCCAGGTCGGGGGTGATCTGATCGAGTTGCTGGTCGAGGGCTCGCAACTCCAGCCGCTCTACGACCATTTCTCCTACCGGCCCGAATGGCGGGCGTCGGCCGGGGACCGTCTCGACGGACTGAGCGAGCTGATGGTCTGACCACCGCCGGGCCGGCGTGGCCCCTGCCGGCGGCCGGACCGGGCCCCGGACTTGTCACCCGGGTCTGGATCTGTGACTGTGACCTCCGATGAGCTTCGAGACCCTCCTCTACGAGGTGGACGATCACGGCATCGCCACCATCACCCTGAACCGGCCCGACCGACTCAACGCCTTCAACGACCTGATGCGTCGGGAGTTGTTGGACCTGTTCGACCAGATCGACGCCGACGACGCGGTCCGGGTGGTGATCATGACCGGCGCCGGTCGCGGGTTCTGTGCCGGCGCCGACCTGGAGCGCGGCGGCGAGACCTTCGACGCCGCGGCCCGGGGTCGTGACCCGGAGCAGGCCAACCGGGACGGTGGCGGCACCGTCAGCCTCCGCATCTTCGAGCTGACCAAGCCCATCATCGCCGCCATCAACGGCGCCGCCGTCGGGGTCGGCATCACCATGACCCTGCCCATGGACGTCCGCCTCGCCGCCCGGTCGGCCAAGGTCGGGTTCGTGTTCGCCCGCCGGGGCATCGTGCCCGAGGCCTGCTCGTCATGGTTCCTGCCCCGGGTCGTCGGGATCTCGCAGGCCGCCCAGTGGTGTTACTCCGGTCGTGTCTTCCCGGCCAGCGAGGCCGCCGACGGCGGTCTCGTCGAATTGGTCGACGACGACCAACTGCTCCCACGGGCCCGCGAGATCGCTCTCGACATCGCCGTCAACGCGGCGCCGGTCTCGGTGGCGCTGACCCGGCAACTCCTGTGGCGAGGCCTGACCTTCGAGCACCCCATGTTGAGCCATCGGGCCGACTCCCGGGCCATCCAGGGTCTGGGGGCCCTGGCCGACGCCCGGGAAGGGGTGTCGAGTTTCCTGGAGAAGCGGGAGCCGAACTGGACCCTGCGACCCTCCGTCGACACCCCCGACGCCTTCCCGTTCTGGGAGGATCCCGAGTTCTCCTGAGCCGCGGTCCCGATGTCGTGAGCCGGGACCGGCGAGAGCCCGAATGTCGCTGAGCCAGGCGGTATATCGGCATCCGGTCCAAGATTTCACGGCGTTCTTCAACATGGTTGGAGATTCGGGCTATGGTTCCGACCGAGACAGACGTCTGGCGGAGACCCTGTCCATAAGCCGTGCTACTCACTACGGCCCGTGGTGGTCCCCGTCTTGTGATCCTCCGAACTGACGACGGGCCGGCAAGATGACGAACCCAGGTTTCACGCAACGCTCGGGGGCCGGTCCGTTGGGCGTGGAGATCGGCCGCAGCAAGGTCCGGCTGGTGATGCTGGACCCCTCCGGGCGCGAGGTCGTCGACGTGAGCGAACGACCGATCGCCAGGGCCGGCGGCCCTCGCAACCCGATGGACTCCGAGGCGGCGACCAGGGCCGCCCTCGTCGCCGCCCTCGATCGGGTCGGCATCACCGATCCGAGCGGGCACGTGGCCGCCGCCACCATCGGCTTCCCGAACTGCGGTGTCGGCA
The DNA here is from genome assembly GCA_965263455.1 of Acidimicrobiales bacterium. Lineage (GTDB taxonomy): Bacteria > Actinomycetota > Acidimicrobiia > Acidimicrobiales > SZUA-35 > CADEDH01. Next base: position 410,995 of record CBDHHN010000004.1, on the reverse strand, counting down.
GCGGGCCGGCGCTGCGGGGTTGGCTCGAGTCGCTCAGCATGGAGCTGGATGAGCGTTTCGTCCTGGTGGGGGACACGGGGGTGTCCTACGCCCCGGCCCGCTGTGTCGAGCTGGTGCACCGCGTCTTCGAGGATTCCGGACTCATGCTCGACCGGGTCGAACTGGCCCCGGTGGCGGCGGCCCGGATCCTGGGCCGGGTGGCCAACGGCGCCATCTCCCTCGGGTCGGGCATCGCCTGGACGGCCCGGGTGCTCGACGACCAGGTGCTCGAGGCGTTCGAGGCCGCCGACGCCCCGTTCGACCACGAACTCCTGGTCGCCGGCCCCGGCACGGGCCCGACCTCACCCGCCTATCTCGACGGGGTGATCGTCGACGAGTCGCTGTGTCGCAACCGGGGTGTGACCCCGGCCGCCCTCGCTCCGGCCACCGGCGTCGCCCTCGGTGTGCTGTCGGCGTCCCCCACCAACCTGTTGGCGGGCCACACCCTCCACGGAGCGGCGCCGGTGACCACGGCGTCCGGCCGTTGGGCCACGCCGTCGGCTGCCACCAGCTTCTCCCGTGAGTCGGCGGGCCACCACGACCACGCATCGCTCCGAGCGCCTGCCGAACCCGACTGGTCGCGCCCCGGCCCGGTGGCCAACACCCACCAGTTGCAGCGAATCCCGAACCAGGGCCCGATCCACACCGGGCCCGACCCGCGCGGCTCGTTCGACCGCCCGACCCACACCGGGCACGACTCGTTCGATCGCCCCGCCGACACCGGCGGCAACGACTTCCGCAACATCGAGGACTTCGCCTTCGACGAGTCCCAGCAACAACGGACGCTCGACGGAATGGACGTGGCCCTCGGAGCCCTGGCCGTGCTCGCCGTCGTCCTCGTCCTTCTCCTGGTGATCGCATGACGGGCCCAGCTCCTGCGGGTCGTGGACGCTGGCGCCTACCGGCCCTGATCGTCCTGGCCCTGACGAACCTGGGCCTCCTCGGCGCCAACCTGGAACGCCGCGACCTGGTCACCTTCGGCTCCTCCGCCGACGGGACCGAGACCGTGACGCCCGACTCGTCGACCACGTCCGTGCCGACCGAGACCACGGCCGACACCACCAGCACCACCGAGGCCATGACGGTCCCGGATCCGGAGTCGGTCGAGTCGCCCGAGGTCGACGACTGGCCCGGCGGCCGGGGGCCGGTGCCCGATGGGCCACCGGAGGCCCGGCGGATCGACCTGGATCCTGCCGGTAGCGCCGTCGTGACCGGCTCGGCCCCCAACTGGGCCACGGCCCTCCTGGTCACGGACTACGTGGCCTCCAACCTCGGCGTCGAGCCGTCGGCGGTGGAGAACCAACTCACCTGGCACCCGGACGCGGCCGAAGAGGTGCAGTCCGGGCAGGTGTTGATCGAACAGGCCGCCAACTTCGGTCTCGGAAGCTCCGAGATCGAGGCCGACTCGCTTCCCACCCTGGACTTCGTCGCCGGGCTGCTCCAGAGCCGCCCCAGCCTGTTCGTCGTCGTGATCGGCCACACCGACGACTCCGGCGACCCCGACTTGAACGCCCAGGTCGCCTCGTCGCGGGCCGGCGCCGTGGTCGACTACCTCATCGGTGCCGGCGCCTCGCCCGGCCAGTTGGTGGTGGCCGCCGCCGGTGAGGATGCGCCCGTGGCGTCCAACGAGACCGAAGAGGGTCGACGGTTCAACCGGCGTATCGAGCTGCAGTTCAAGAATTTCCTCGTGGCCCCTGGAGAGTTCGGCTGATGCAGGTGGAGGACATGGCGGACCGGGGGCGGAGCACAGCGGCGGGGAGTCGGCCCGCGGCCCGGGCCTTGGTGGCGGCGGTCGCCGCCGTCGGTCTGGTCGCCGCCGCCTGCTCATCGGGCGACGACGACCAGACGACACAGCCCACGCTCACGGGTGTGACCCAACCCGACGACGCCGGGCAGCAGACCGAGACCGAGACCGACACCGACACCGAGGGCGAGGCTCCGGTCGCCGCCGGCGGCTGGGACATCGACGCCGCGCTGGCGGCCGACCCCAACTGCCCCGTCCCGGTGGAGGGTCAGCCCCTTCGGATCGGGTATGCCGCCGACCTGTCCCCGATCGGGGGACCGGCCGATGGCCCCGGGAGCCAGGCCGCGGCCCACCTGGCCAAGCTCATCAACTGCTCGGGCGGGTTCGACGGCACCCCGGTCGAGGTGGTGGTCACCGACGTCTCGGGCCAGCCGATCGAAACCCGGAGTGCCATGAACGGCCTCCTCGAACAGGACGTGTCGGTCCTACTCGGTCCGCCGTTCCCCGATCCCGGTTTCCGGGTGTTGCAGGTCACCCGGGGCGAAGTCCCCGTCATCTTCACCGGCTCGACCGAGCCGGCCTTGGGCGACAAGACGGCCCTGTCCTACCTGGTGGCCTTCAACGACACCCAGGGGGCGACGGTGGCGGCCCAGTTCGCCCTCAGCTCCGGTTGGTCCCGGGCCGTCACCTTCTCGGCCGAGGGACCGTACTTCGGGTACAACACCCTGGTCTTCAGCTCCGTCTTCGCCGAGAACGGCGGCGAGGTCATCGGCGACTACCCGTTCGTACCGTTCGAGACCGACGATTTCAGCGAGTTCGTGGCCGCCATCGCCGCCGACCCACCGGACGTGATCTACACCCCCATGTTCGCCTTCCAGTTGGTTGCCCTGCGCCAACAGCTCGAAGCGGCCGGGGTCGAGGTCGAGTACCTGCAGAGCGACGCGTTCGAGGCCACCGGCGGTTACGGCCTGGCCGGGACCGAGGGCATCTACCACGTGACCCACGCCTTCCCCGCCGACGGCAGCCGGATCTCGGTCCTCAACGCCAGCCTGGCCGCGTCCGAGGGGGTGCCGTCGGAGGCGCCGTCGATGGTGGCGCTGGCCGGAGACGCCATGGCCGTGATCGCCGATGCCTACCTGCGGACCCGCTCCACCGACCCCGCCGTGCTGGGACCGGCCATCGCCGATGCCAACGGGGTGCAGGGGGTCACCGGCGTGCTCTCCTACATGGGTCGGGGGACGCCGACCAAGGAGATCTACATTCATCGGGTCGTCGACGGCGAGCCGTCGTTGGCCGCCACCGTCGGGGGCTGAACCCTCGCCCGGGACCGGGCGGGCGCCGGTCCCGGAGGGACAGTGGGGGAGTGAGTGGAGCTGGGGGGAATCGAACCCCCGTCCGTCGAGGAGTCATCGCGTTCGCTACGACCGTTCCCGAGATGCGGGCTTGTACGGCTGCCCTCGTGCCGGGTCACGGGGAACCGAGGTTCCAACCGTTCGGTCTTTCCCGACTGTCAGCGGTCTTTCCCTGCGGTCAGCGGTCTCTCCCGCCGTCCACCACTGCTTCTGTTGCCGGGCTGCAATGATCAGGCCCCGCGTGGCCTCACGGCTCGCGATGTTCCTCTAACTACCCGAGTGATCAGGCAGCGAGAGCGAAGTCGGTCTTTTCGCCGCTTCTGTGAATGCCCCGTTTTACGAGTCTGAGCAACTCGGGTCGCGCCCACGACTCATCGTCTCGACGTCGAAACCGATCAGCCCCGGGTCGAGGTCGTGTGCATGACATGATCCTCTGTCAAGTAGCACCCCCAAAGGGGGACCTTCCATCCTACCCCGATCCCGACCCCGTGCGCCCCGCGGATCGGGGGCCGGCCGCTCAGCGCTTGGATCGGGCCGCCAACTCCCGGCGGGCCTCACGGTCGGCGTCACGTTTGGCGATCAGCTGGCGTTTGTCCACGGTCTTGAGACCTCGTCCCACTCCGAGCTCGAGTTTGGCCCGACCGTCCTTGAAATACAGAGCCATCGGCACCAGGCTCAGGTGTTCCTGATCGGTCCTGGACCGCAGGCGGTCCAGCTCGTAGCGGTGCATCAACAGCTTTCGCTTGCGGGAGGAGTCGCTGGCCACATGGGTCGAGGCCCGGGAGTAGGGCGTGATGTGCAACGCAACCAGCCACAACTCGCCGTCCTCGAAGCGTGCGTAGGCGTCGCCGATCGTCACGTTCGCCTCTCGCAGTGACTTGACCTCGCTGCCCCGCAACTCGATGCCGGCCTCGTGGGTCTCCAGGATCTCGAAGTTGCGTCGGGCCTGCTTGTTGGTGGCGATCATCTTGACGGCCATCGGTCCACCCTAGGCCGTCCGGCCCGGCGAGCCCCTCCGTCGGCCGGCGAGCGAGCCTCCGACCGACCGACGTCGGGGGTGAGCGGCTACCGTCGGCACCCATGCTGCAGCTGACCCCCCGATCGTGGCTGGAGATGGTGGCGACGGCCTGGGACGCCTACCCGCTCGAGGGCTGCGGCCTGCTGCTCGGCTCGCCCCAGGGTGACCGGGTGGCGCGGTTCGAGCCGATACCCAACGAAGCGGCCTCGGCCCGCATCTACCGTCTCGACGGTGCCCGCTATGCCCGGGCCGCCTTGGCCGCCGATCGGGACGGGCTCGACATCATCGGGGTGATGCACTCCCACACCCACACCGTGGCCTACCCCTCACCCACCGACGTGGCCGAGGCCGACAAGCCACTCATCCCTCCCAGCTGGCATTGGGTCATCGTTTCCCTGATGGGAGGCGAGCCCGAACTCCGCAGTTTCCGAATCCTCGACGGCGGAATAGCGGAGGAGCCCGTCGAGTTGACACAATAGCTAACGAATCAGGTCAACAATGTCGGCATTGGGCTCCCGGTCCTGCCGATCGACCCTGCGGAGGTTCCCCGTGTCCACCATCAGCGTCCGTCTCCCCACCGTCCTGCGGCCCGCCGCCAACGGCCAGTCGACGGTGTCCGTCGGCGGCTCCACCGTGGGCGAGGTCGTCCATGGCCTGGTAGCCGACTACCCCGGGCTGGAGGCCAACCTGCTCGACGACGAGGGCGGGCTGCGCAAGTTCGTGAACGTCTACGTCAACGACGAGGACATCCGCTTCCTGGACAAGCTGGACACCACCGTGGGGGAGGGTGACGACGTCACCATCCTGCCCGCCGTGGCCGGCGGCTGACCGTGCCCGTCCACGCCTCGGTCGCCGACCTCGTCGGCCACACCCCGGTTGTCGACGTCTCCGGACTCAGCCCGAACCCGAACGTCCGGCTCCTGGCCAAGCTCGAGTTCCAGAACCCGGGCGGTTCGGTCAAGGACCGCATCGCCCGCTCCATGATGGCCGAGGCGGAGGAGACGGGTCGGCTGCGGCCGGGCTCGGTCCTGCTCGAACCATCGTCGGGCAACACCGGGATCGGGCTCGCCATGATGGCCCGACTCCGGGGGTACACCCTCAAGATCGTCCTGCCCAAGAACGTCACCATGGAGCGCCGGGCCGCCCTGGAGGCGTTCGGGGCCGAGATCATCGATTCCCCGGCGGCCGAGGGCTCGAACGGCGCGGTGCGACTGGCACAGCAGTTGGCCGAGGACAACCCCGACTGGGTCTTCCTCTACCAGTACGGCAACGAGGCCAACCCCCGGGCCCACTACCGGACGACCGGACCGGAGATCCTGGCCGACGTGCCGGACATCACCCACTTCGTGGCCGGTCTGGGGACGAGCGGCACCCTGATGGGGGTGGGCACGTACCTGAAGGAGCACCGGCCCGAGGTCAAGGTCATCGCGGTCGAGCCCCCGGCGGGGGAGCGGGTCGAAGGCCTTCGCAGTCTGGACGACGGCTACATTCCGCCCGTGTTCGAGCAGTGGGACGGTTTCGACCTTCTCGACGGGAAGCGGATCGTCCGGCCCGTGGACTCCCTCCACTGGACCCGACGCCTGGTGGCCGAGACCGGCATCTTCGCCGGGCCCAGCACTGGTGCAGCCCTGTGCGGGGCGGCGGCGACGGCCGAGCGGATCGAGGACGGCGTGATCCTGTTCATCGTCTGTGACGGAGGGTGGAAGTACCTGTCGACCGGCGTCTACACCGGCGACCTCGAGGAGAAGGCCGCCCGTCTCGACGACGTCATCTACTTCTGACACTCACCGCTGATTGTCGGTCAGGTTCTGGATCCATTTTGGTGGCCGGGATGCCTTCGAGAGCTGTTGGCGTCTCTCGTAGCGGCGACGCGACCAACGGTCCATTGAGGTGATGGCCTCTTCGCGGTCGGCCTCCAATGCACCCAGTCGATCGGCCAGCATCGAACGCTCCAGGCGTTCCTGTTCGACTTGGCGGCGCAGTTCGTCGGCTCGGGCCTCGGCCACGGCCCGGTCCCGTTCCAGGATGGCCTGGGCCCGGGAGGCGGCGGCCAACTGGGCCTCGAGCTGGGCCCTGCGTTCCCGCTCGGTCTCCAGATCGGCGCGCAGGCGGCGGACCCGACGGCCCAGGTCCGAGGCCTCGGCCCGGGCCGCGGCGGCCTGGGTCTTGGCCAGGACGACGGCGGCGTGGGCCGCGACCGTGTCGGTGTCCTGGCCCTCGGGGCCCGTGACCAGTTCCAGGGCCTCGTCGTCGATCAGGCGCCTGCCGCTGCGGCGGCGGCCGTCGGGCCTGGTGGAGGGGATGGCGGGGGCCGGCGCCGTCGTAGCGGCGCGGCTCGGGCCGGGCTCGACGGTGGGCAGCTCGGCCGTGGTCACCGCCGCCCTGGCGTCGAGATCCAGGGGCCAACCCTCGCGGGCGGCGATGGAGGCCAGGGCGTCGGCCGGGACGCACCAGTCGCCCTCGTGGTGCACGGCTTCGGGCAGGCCACCGCGATCGAGTCGACCCAGGAGGGCGTCCCGGGGCACGCCGAACACCTCGGCGGCGTGGGCGATGGTGAGGACGTCCGCGAAACCCATGAGAATGAAATCCTAGATTTCCGCTGATGAACCGTACAACGACCGTCCTTCGACGTCGTCGAACTGACATTTCGTGACCTGCTGTCCATCAATGGGTGTGGATCAAGTGACCCGAACATTCACACCTATGCCCCCCCTTCGTCACCAAACAATGGCGAAGATGCAACACGAATCGACAGGGGAAGGGCGAGGTGGGTGACGCGTAAGGCAGGGGCAGTGAAAGGCCGGGGGCCGGAACCCTGCGGTCCCGGCCCCCGGCCGACCATCACCCACGAACATGTGCTCCGACGCCTCATCGGATGAGCCAACCGTAGGTGGTGGGTGCGGCGCTGTCGCCGGTCCGGGAGCAACGGCTCAGCCCTATGGGCCTTCTAGCCTGGTTCGGTGCGCCACCGGCCCATCGGCATGTTCGACAGCGGATTCGGCGGTCTCACCGTGGCCCGAGCCGTCATCGACCTGCTCCCGGCCGAGGACCTCGTCTACCTCGGTGACACCGCCCGCTATCCCTACGGTCCTCGTTCCCTCGATCAGGTCAGGGCCTACTCGCTCGAGATCGCCGACCACCTGATCGACCGGTACGGGATCAAGCTGCTGGTCGTGGCCTGCAACACGGCGACCGCCGCTGCTCTGCCCGACCTCCGGGCCGAACTCGGCATTCCCGTGCTGGGTGTCATCGACCCCGGTGTGCGGGCCCTGGTGCAGGCAACCGGCACCGGCCGGGTGGCCGTCATCGGCACCGTGGGCACCATCGGCTCGGGGGCCTATCAGCGGGCCATGGCCGCCGTCGCCCCCGAAGTCGAGCTGTTCAGTTGCGCCTGCCCCGGCTTCGTCGAGTTCGTCGAGCGGGGGGTCACGGTCGGGGACGAGGCCCGCCTCCTGGCCGATCGCCTCCTGGCCCCCGTGGTCGCGGCCGAGGTCGACGCCCTGCTCCTCGGCTGCACCCACTACCCGTACCTGGCCCGGGTGATCTCCGACGCCGTCGGCCGCGACGTCGTCCTGGTCTCGTCGGCCGACGAGACCGCGTTCGCCCTGGCCCGCCTGCTCGACCGTTGCGGGCTGACCAATCCCGACCCGGGCCGGGCCGGACGACAGCAGTTCGTCTCGTCCGGCGATATACGTGCCTTTGTGACTCTCGGCAGTCGGCTCCTGGGACCGGAGCTGGTCGACGCCGAACGTTGGTCCCCCGCCGGACGGTCCGCTCCGTCCGGGAACGGCAACACGCGAGGAGCTGACCATGCGACCTGATGGACGCGCCAATGACGAGATGCGGCCCCTGTCCTTCATCCGCGACTTCACCGACATGGCCGACGGGGCCGTGCTCGTGTCGTTCGGCCGGACCCGGGTGCTGTGCACGGCATCGATCGACGACGACGTGCCCCGGTGGATGCGCGACAGCGGCAAGGGCTGGGTCACGGCCGAGTACAACATGCTGCCGGGCTCCAGCCCCGAGCGGATCCGCCGCCGGACCTCGGGACGGGACCAGGAGATCCAGCGGTTGATCGGTCGAAGCCTTCGAGGCGTGTGCGACCTCGAGGCCCTGGGGGAGCGGAGCATCACCGTCGACTGCGATGTGCTCCAGGCCGACGGGGGCACCCGGACCGCCTCGATCTGCGGCGGTTACGTGGCCCTTCACGACGCCATCACCCGGCTCATGGGCCGGGTCGACAACATCACCTCCCATCCCCTGGTCGACGAGTGCGCGGCCATCAGCGTCGGCATCATCGACGGTGAGTGCCGCCTCGACCTGCCCTACATCGAGGACTCCGGGGCCGAGGTCGACATGAACGTGGTGATGACCGGCTCCGGCGGGTTCGTCGAGGTCCAGGGCACGGCCGAGGGCGCGGTGTTCCAGCGGGACGAGCTCAACACGCTCCTCGACCTCGCCGCCGGGGGCATCACCGAGATCGTCAAGGCCCAGCGCGACGTGCTGGCCGACCCGCCCCAACCACGGGCCGACCGGTGAGCGACGGGGGTCCGGGCGACGCCGAGTCGATCACCCTGGCCACCGCCAACGAGGGCAAGGTGGCCGAGCTCCGCCGGCTGCTCGGCCGTCGATACCGAATCGCTCCCCGGCCCACCGACCTGGCCGAGACGGTGGAGGACGGCGACACGCTGGCCGCCAACGCGCTGAAGAAGGGGACCGAGGTGGCCGAGCACACCGGCACCCTGGCGCTGGCCGATGACACCGGGCTGTTCGTGGTCGGCCTGGGCGGGGCTCCCGGGGTCCACACCGCCCGGTTCGCCGGGCCGGGCGCCACCACCGAGCAGAACGTGGCCAAGCTCCTGGACGAGCTGGCCGGGGTGGGGCGAGCGGCGCGCCGAGCCCATTTCGCCACCGTGATCGCGGCCGTGTGGCCCGACGGGCGTCGCCTCGTGGTCGACGGTCGGGTCGACGGTCACATCACGACCGAGCCCCAGGGTGGATCCGGCTTCGGCTACGACCCGGTGTTCGCCCCGGTCGAGGGTGACGGGCGGACCTTCGCCCAGATGTCGGCCGACGAGAAGAACGCCATCAGCCATCGGGGCCGGGCCATCCAGGCCCTGGTGGCGGCGCTCGGGGTCTGACAGGCCGTCTGTGGTGCGGACGGGGGGATTCGAACCCCCACACCCTCTCGGGCGCCAGGACCTAAACCTGGTGCGTCTGCCAGTTCCGCCACGTCCGCAAGCGAGGCGGACCCGGCCGTTGTCCGGTGGTCGACGGGGCGGGTCCGGGGGGGTTGGCCCCGTCCACCGTAGCCCAGCGACCGACGGTAACCTAGGCCCATGACCACCCCTGGACTCCCGCAGGCCGAGATCGCCGGTTCCGGTTTCGGCTTCGACATCTACCAAGAACTGCTCAAGGGACGGATCGTGTTTCTCGGCCAGCAGGTCGACGACAAGATCGCCAACGCCCTGTGCGCCCAGATGCTCTACCTGGCTGGTCAGGATCCCGACGAGGACATCTGGTTGTACATCAACTCGCCCGGGGGCTCGGTCACGGCGGGGATGGCCATCTACGACACCATGCAGTTCGTCAAGCCCGACATCGCCACCGTCTGCCTCGGCCTCGGTGCCTCGATGGGCCAGTTCCTGCTCACGGCGGGGGCTCCGGGCAAGCGCTACGCCCTCCCGCACTCTCGCATTCTCATGCACCAGCCCAGCGCCGGTGTGCAGGGTCAGGCCTCGGACATCGCCATCCAGGCCGAGAACCTGATCAAGATCAAGAAGGAGATGGCCGAGTTGATCGCCGAGCACTCGGGCCGGACGGCGGAGCAGATCGAGGAGGACTCCGATCGCGACCGCTGGTTCTCGGCCACCGAGGCCCAGGAGTACGGCCTGCTCGACCACGTCATCAGCCGGGCCGGCGAGCTGAACCAGGGTTGATGGGCGGGGGCTCCGGCGTTCAGCCGTCGGAGCCCCGGACCCCGTCGGCCAGCCGCCGCAGTTCGGTCGTGGCGGCGGCCAGCCCCTCCGGGTGGCGGTAGAGGCCCGATCCCGAGATGAACACGTTGGCGCCGGCCGCCGCCGCCCCTTCGATGGTGGTGGCACTGATTCCGCCGTCGACCTCGAGGTGGATCCACCGGTCGGCGGTGTCGAGCAGGGCCCGGGTGGCCGCGATCTTGGGTTCCATGGTGGCGATGTAGGCCTGGCCCCCGAAGCCGGGGTTGACCGTCATCACCAGGACCATGTCGATCAGGTCGAGGACGTGGGCCACCACCTCGATCGGCGTGTGGGGGTTGAGGGCCACCGCGGCCGACGCCCCGAGATCCCGGATCCCGGCCAGGGTCCGGTGGAGGTGGGGGCAGGCCTCGGCGTGGACGATCACGGTGGAGCACCCGGCGTCGACGAACCGGTCGATCATGGTGTCGGGCTCGACCATCATCAGATGGGCCTCGAACGGGACCGAGACCGATTCCCTCACCGCGGCGATCACATCGGGTCCGAAGGTGAGGTTCGGGACGAACCGGCCGTCCATCACATCGAACTGGATGCGGTCGACGCCGGCCTTCTCCAGCTGCTGGCACTCCTCGCCCAGACGGGCGAAGTCGGCCGGGAGCACGGACGGCACGATCAGGGTGGGGGCGGTGGGGGAGTCCGGTTGGGCCATACCCTGCTCATCATGCCAGACCTGGACCTGCAACCCGATCGGGTGGCCACCGGGGGCGCCGCCCTGGGCCGGGGACCGGACGGGCGGGTGGTGCTGGCCACCGGCGCCCTGCCCGGCGACCGGGTCCGCGTTCGGGTCACGGCCGAGGCCAAGCGACACCTGGAGGCCGAGGTCACCGAGGTCCTGAGCCCGGGTCCGGGCCGCCGCCCCGCCCCCTGCCCCGCCGTGGCCGAGGGCTGCGGCGGTTGCGACTGGCAGCACGCGACCGAGGATCGTCAGCGGGAGTTGCGGCTCGACATCGTGGTCGACTGCCTCCGCCGCCTGGCCCGGATCGAGGACCCCCGGGTGCTGCCGGGCCCGATGCTGGACGGGGTCGACTACCGGACGACGGTGCGGGCCGCCGTGGTCGGAGGGCGGGCCGGCTACCGGCACCGCCGCTCCCACGACGTCGTCCATCCCGACGACTGCCTGGTGGCCCATCCCCTGGTCGAGGAATTGCTGGTCGATGGCCGGTTCGGGGTCGACGCCACCGAGGTCGTGCTGCGGGCCGGGGCCCGGACCGGGGAGCGCCTGGCCCTGATCACGCCGACGGCGGAGGGTGTCCGCCTGCCCGACGACGTGATCGTGGTGGGGGCCGACGAGGTGGACGCCGGCCGGCAGGCCCACCACCACGAGCGGATCGGCGACCGAACGCTGCGGATCTCGGCCCGGTCGTTCTTCCAGTGCCGACCCGACGGGGCCGAGGTGTTGATCGACCTGGTGGACCGGGCTCTCGGCGAGGACCCCGGCGACGGGCCCCTGCTCGACGCCTACGCCGGTGTCGGCCTGTTCGGCGCCCTCCTGGGTCGAGATCGGGAGCTGATCGGCATCGAGTCCTCCCCGTGGTCGGCCGCCGACGCCGTGCACAACTACCCGACCGGGGCCGAGGTCGTTCGGGCCCGGGTGGAGCGGTGGCGGGTGCGACCGGTGGCGGCGGTGGTGGCCGACCCGGCCCGGGCCGGGCTCGGTCGGGCCGGGGTCGACCGCCTGGCCGCCACCGGGGCCCGGCGGTTGGTCCTGGTCAGTTGCGACCCGGCATCGCTGGCCCGCGACGCCGGCCTGCTGGCCGGTCACGGCTTCAGCCTCGGGCCGGTGACCGTCGTCGACCTGTTCGGCCAGACCTCGCACGTCGAGACGGTGGCCGTCTTCGACCGCCCGTGACCGCCCGGCGAGTGCCCGAAATCGAGGGACTGTTCGGTCGTCCGGGGGCCGTGGCCGCCGTCGAGTGGTGGGGCCCCGGCGACCCCGAGGCGCTGAGCCCGGGTGAGCGGGCCCTCGTGGTCGACGCCGTCCCCGGCCGGCGGGCCCAGTTCGCCGCCGGTCGCCATTGCGCCGCCGCCGCCCTGGCCGCCCTCGGGCGGACGCCGCGACCGCTGGGGCGTCGAGCCGATGGGCGGTCCCCCGATTGGCCGCCCGATGTCAGGGGCTCCTTGTCCCACACCGAGGACTACGCGGTGGCGGTGGTGGCCGAGCGGTCGGGTTCGCCGTCGCCGGGCGTCGACGCCGAACAACCGGGCCGGGTCCGGCCGGATCTGTACCGGCGGCTGTTCACCTCGGGCGAGCAGCGGTGGCTGGCCGAGCGGTTCGGGGCCGATCAGGCCGTCGAGGGCGAGGTCGCCACCGCCCTGTTCGGCCTGAAGGAGTGCTACTACAAGGCCCAGTTCCCCCTCACCGGGGCGTGGGTCGGCTTCCACGACGTGGAGATCGGGCCCGGCGGGCCCGCCCCGTCGACGGGGGCCGCCGATGGTCCCGAGGTCGAAGCAGGGGCGCCCGGCCGGTGGCGGCTGGACCCGGCGACCGACCTGCCGGCCCTGGCCGCCGTGAACTGGCCGGTCCGGGGCTGGTCCCTGACCCGACGCCATCCCGGCATGGGGCGAGAGGTGGTGGTGACGGTGGTGGCGGCCGATCCCGTCGGCTCAGCCGGCTGAGGTCAGGTTCACGGCCGCGCCCGCCCCCTCCGACACGGTGACGAACCCGGCGGTGCCGTCGTCGAGGAAGGCAACCGACTCGCCCTGGGCCTCGGCCCTGGTCGGGGCCTCGCACGGTTCGCCGGCCAGGGCCTCGGCCACCGTTCGGCCGGGCGGACGGTCGAACAGCCACACCGTCCGGTAGGTCCGCAGCGCCACCACCCGACCGTCGGCGCTGATGTCGAGGGCGGTCGCCACCCCACCCACCCCGAAACGGGCGATGACGCCCTCGGGGTCGACGCCGGTGTCCAGCTCGTCGAGTCGGTCCAGGGCGACCTCCCCGGCTCGGACCAGGTCCACCGAGCCCGAGCCGACGGGGAGATCGGCCACGTAGATGCCGGCGGGGCCCGGTCCGACCAGGCTCTCGGCCCCCAGATCGACGGCCAACGTCTTGGCCACGATCACGACCTGGCCCGTGAGCGGGTCGACGGCCAGGGCCTCGGCGTCGCGGGGCCCGTCCGGGTAGCGCAACTCGATGCGGTCGACGGCCTCGGTCCGGTCGGCACCCGGGTCGGGCTCGGGGAAACGGAGCACGGCCACGTGGGGTCGGTTGCCGTTGTTGTCGCCGATGTCGGCCAAGTGGATCATGCCACCGACCAGGTCCAGGTCCTCGGGGTCGGTGGCCGGCTCTCCGGTGACGGCGACCCGCCCCTGCGGGGAGCCGTCCCGAGCCAGGGCGTGGAGGGCGGTGTCATGACCGGAATCGTTGTGGGCCCAGATCACGCCGGGATGGGCCTGAGACGCGGCCAGGCCGGAGACCTCGGTCAACTCCGCGGTCGACACGACGCCGACGGCGGCCGCCACCAGTCCCCGGCAGTGATCGGTCGGCGCGCCGGGATCGGGGTCGGCCGCAGTCGTGGCGCTCGTCGGGTCCGGGTCCTCGGTGGAAGCGGTCGAGGTGTCGCCGACTGCCGGGCGGGACGGGTCGGGGGGCGTGGTCGAGGTGGCCGCCGTGGCCGCCGGAGGCGCGGCCCCCTGGGTGGGATCACCCGTGCGGGAGCAGGCCGAGAGGACCAGCAGGAGGCTGCTGAGCAGGGCGATCATCGACCGGCCGCCGGCCCTCGGCCGCGTCGTGAGGAGGCTCGGACTATCCTGGTCGGTGGCTCGGAGCCGCCCACCCCGTAGCCGCGCCGTCAGGTGTCGGTCACGGTTTTGCAATGTTACTCTTGGGTCGGGCGGCGAATGCGGCTAAAACTAGGAGCTGGTGAGGGCCGCGAACCAGCTGGCGGAGCTGGTAGAGGGGATTGTCCCGTTGAAGCGTGAACAGAGGCCATCAGCCGATGCCCCGGGTCCGGGGCAAGCCTCGACCTCCCGGGGTCGTCAAGGATCCGACCCGCAGGGCCCGGCCCGCTCCGGTCGGCCCCCTGGTCAACCCCCTCGTCGGGGAGAGGGCCGGGGCGAGGATCGTCCGGCCCGGACCGGAGCCCGACCTCGTCGCGATCGTCCGTCGCCCGGTCCCGGCGCTCCGGCGCCGTCGGCCCCGCAGGCCGAGCCTGGCCGGGGTCGAGGCCGTCGTCCGGGCGGTCCGCCTCGCCGGACCGGTGAATCACCGGCCGCCGAACGTCGTCCGCCGGCCGGTCGGCGCCCCGAAGGGGAGCCGATGGCGTCACCGGCCCCCGGTGGCCGTCGCCCCGAGCGCGGCCGCCGTCCCGCCCCGGGCGCCCAACAACGCCGCGGTGGGCCCGGGATGCCGGGCCGACCTGCCGGTCCCGGTGGTCAGCCGCCGTCCCCCTCGCTGTCCCCGGCCATGAGCGCAGCGGCCGCCGCCGCCACCCGGGCTCCCGTCGACGACGACGGCACCATGTTCTTCGGCGACGCCCCGGCAGCCGGTGGAGGCGCGGGGCTCCGTGGTCCGGGAGCCGGTCCCGCCGCCTTCGACGACGTCGCCCTGGTCGACGACCCGGCGACCTTCGACGCCCAGACCGCCTTCGCCCCTCTGAGCGGGCCGGGCCAGGAGCCGTCGGCCGCCCGTCTGGCGGCCCGGGCCGAGCCTCTCGACGACGCCCTCGGCCCCGCCCCTCGGGCCGCCGGGCGGCGCCCCTCGGCTCGCAGCCCTCGACCGGCCGGTGGGCCCAAGCCGCCGGGCCGACCCGGTGAGCGTCCACGTTCGGGCGGCCGCCGTAAGCCCAAGGAGCCGTCGGCCGTCCTCCTGGGCCTCGGGCTGGGTCTGGTGATCCTGGCCGGCATCGCCGCCGCCTACTTCCTGACCAGGGGCGACGAGGAGGCGACCGGCTCCGAGGTCGAGACCCCGATCGACGTGACCACCTCCGTGCCCACCGACACCACGGTCGACACGGTGGCGGCCCCCGTGACGACCCAGCCGCCCTCGGTCACGTTCGACGAGGCGGCCGGAGGCCCGATCGCCGCCGGCACCGAGTACCAGATCGGGGTGAACGGCGGGCCCGAGGGTGCCCTCTACCAGCTCCTGGTCGACGGTGCCCCCCAGGCCGAGCCGGCGGCCGAGCTGCCGCCCACGGTGTTCGAGCCCGGTCGCCATCTTCTGGAGGTCGCCATCACCGGCCCCGCCGGCGACGTGAGCACCGACCCGGTGGTCGTGTACGCCGTAGGCGAGGTCTCGGGGGTCACCTACCGGGCCAACCTGTCGTCGGTCGACATCCAGACCGAGGGTTGGGCCGAGGCCATTCGCCGGTTCGACGAGTTCGCGGTGAATCACCCCGAGCTCGAGCTGATGCCGAGCGACTGGTTCCCCAGCCTCGCTCCCGGCTATTGGAACCTCTTCGTCGACGGGTTCGACTCGAGGGACGAGGCCGAGGCCTACTGCACCGCGACCGGGCTGTCGATCCCCGACCAGTGTTGGGGTCTGCGCTTCGACCCCGACGCGCCGGCCGGCTGAGCCCGGCTTGCCCGGCGGCCGCACGCCACGTGCGGCGCGGCGGCCGCATCCGGAGCTCGGCCCTCGGCGGCGGTACCGTCGGACGCCGTGTCGTAGTCTGCGCCGATGGAGACCCGAATCGATCCTGAACGATTGTGGCGCCGGCTGTTGTCGATGGCCGAGGTCGGGGCCACCGCCGCCGGGGGCAGCAACCGTCAGGCCCTCAGCGACGACGACGCCGCCGGGCGGGCCCGGTTCCTGGCCTGGGCTGAGGCCGCGGGCTGCACGGCCGAGACCGATGAGATCGGCAACCTGTTCGTCCGGCGGCCCGGATCCGACCCCGACCTCGATCCCGTCGTGGTCGGGAGCCACCTCGATACCCAACCAACCGGCGGCCGATTCGACGGGGTGTACGGCGTGCTCGGGGGACTCGAGGTCATCGAGACCCTGAACGACCATGGCATCGGCACCGAACGGCCGATCGAGCTCGTGGTCTGGACCAACGAGGAGGGCTCCCGATTCCAGCACTCCATGATGGGCTCGGCCGTGTGGGCCGGGCGCCTGGCCCTCGACGAGGCACTGGCGCTCACCGACCTGAACGGGATCTCGGTGGCCCACGAACTCGACCGGCTCGGATGGCGGGGCGCTCGTCCGGCCCGGCCCCGTCCCTACCGCGCCGGGTTCGAGCTCCACATCGAACAGGGGCCCATCCTCGAACAGGAGAACCTCGACATCGGGGTCGTCACCGGAGTCCAGGGACTGCGCTGGTACACCCTGGAGCTCACCGGCTTTCCGGCCCATGCCGGTCCGACGCCGATGACGGTCCGTCGGGACCCGGCCCGGGCCATCGCCGCCATCATCGACGGCGTGTACCGGGCGGTCGAGGCCAACGGACCCTGGGCCCGGGCCACCTTCGCCCAGTTCGCCTCCCAGCCCGTGTCGCCCAACACCGTGCCCGCCGAGCTGGCCTGCACCCTCGATCTGCGCCACCCGGACCTCGCCGTACTCGATGGGCTGGAGGCCACGATGCGGGCCACCGTGGCCGAGGTGGCCGAGCGGACCGGGGTCGGCGCCACGGTGCGGCGCGAGAACGACTCGCCACCGGTCACCTTCGACCCCGACTGTGTGGCCGCGGTGACCGACGCGGTCCGGGACCTCGGCTTCGCCTCGGCCGACATCGTCTCGGGGGCGGGGCACGACGCCTGCTACCTGGCCCAGCACGTGCCGACGTCGATGATCTTCGTGCCCTGCGAGAACGGCCTGAGTCACAATGAGGCCGAGCGCATCACCCCGGAGCAGGCGGGGCGGGGAGCCGATGTGCTGCTCGGCGCCGTGCTCCGGACCGCCGGACGGTCCTGAGTCGGCGGCTACCGGTCGTGGTGGTCGCCGTGGCCGTGGTGGTCGCCGTGGTCGTGGTGGTGGTCGTGGTGGTCGCCGTGGTCGTGGTGGTCGCCGTGGTCGTGGTGGTGGTCGTGGTCGGGCGGCCGGGCCGCGAGATCGGCCGTCCGGCGCTCGACGTCGCCCGCCGCCACGACCTCGGTCGTGGCCAGGACGGTCTCCAGGGCCCGTTGCCAGCACCCCCAGTAGTCGTAGTCGGCGGTGGAGGCGAGGGCCGCGGTGTGGACCTCGATCTCGTGGATCAGTCGTCGGCGGAACCGCTCACCGTCGATGACGTCGCGTTCGCGCAGGGCCATGGTGGTGGCGAAGAGCCGGGACTGCCAGGGGGCGGTGAAGACGAGTTCGCCGTTGGCCCGGGGCGGCGCGGCCGTGCCGGCCAGGCCGGTCGGATCCTCCGGGGCGTCGGGATCGGGCAAGGGCATCGGGCCCTCGGCCGCAGTCACCGGTCCGCCGGACCCTCGATCACGGCGACCCCGATCATGGCGTCCCGGGTCACCAGGGCGACGAGTTCATCCTCCGCGAGGCCGTCGGTCCCCTCAGGCCGCTCCGGCACCACCAGGTATCGAACCTCGGAGCTGGAGTCCCACACGTTGATCTCGGTCCCGTCGGGAAGGTCGAGGCCCATCTCGGCCAGCACCCGTCGGGGTTCCCGGACGACCCGCGAGCGGTACTCCGGCGACTTGTACCAGGCCGGGGGCAGGCCGAGCAGGGTCCACGGGTAGCACGAGCATAGGGTGCAGCACACCACGTTGTGCACGCCGGGCTCGTTCAGCACCACCTCCAACCGCTCCAGGCGACCCGGGTTGACCCCGACCTCGGTGACGGCGGTGGTGGCGTCGCGGGCCAGGCGTTCCCGGAAGTCGGGGTCGGTCCAGGCCCGGGCCACCACCCTGGCCCCTTCCATGGGGCCGATCCGGTGATTCCAGGTCTCGATGTAGTGGTCGACCTCGGTGTCGGTGAGGATGCCCTGCTCCACCAGGAGCATCTCCAGTGCCTCGGCCCGAAGCGCCTGGGCCCGGGCCAGGTCCTCGCCATGGAGTTCGTGTCCGTGCGGGGTGTCGTCGGTCGGAGTGGTCATCCGATGGCCTCCTCGGCGGCGGTGGGGAGCAGGTAGGGCTCGAACACGTCCAGATGGCAGCGCTGGCCCGGGTCGGCGTCGGGGCCCCACAACTCGGTGGCGTCGAAGGCCACGGCGTAGACGTAGCACGGGTCCTCGCCTCGACCGTGGGCCGTCGTGTCGGGGAAGGTGAAGGCGGGGTAGACCCGGGCGATCCGACCCCGGCGACCGCGTGCGTAGCGCGGGAGGCGGGTGTGGCCCCGCAGTGGCGGATGGTCGAGGGTCCTGACCGCGTCGCCGACGGCGAAGCGGGGCGGATCGTCGACCGACCGGATGAAGCCGGGCTCGTTGGTCGTCGACTCCAACGCCGCCACCGGATGGAGCCGGGGTGGGGCGGCGGAGTGATCGGGTCGGTGGCCCAGGGTCCGCAGTCGCTCGTCGACGGCGACCGGTTCGAGGATGCGTTGCTCCACCGCCGCCACCTCGACCGCGGCCAGCCATCGGCCCCAGTAGGTGATGGGTAGATACCGTTCGGGATCGAGCCGCTCGATGCGGTGCCGGTGGGCGTCGAGGTTGGTCTTGCCCGAACGGAGCAGGGCGAACAGGGCCGCCCCCGCCACCCCTTCCCACCGTTGGCCGACCCGAGCCCGCTCCTCGGGTACATAGGGCACCGGCCCGTACCCCTCGACTCCGCCCAGATCGTGAATGCCGTCCACCCGGCCACGCTAGCGTGGCGGGCGATGTCGACGGGAGGTGACGAGCTCGGTACCGGCGCCGACGGCCGCCCCGACCCCCGTTGGGGGCGGTGGACGGCGTCTCCCGCCATCGTGGGTCCGCTGGTGCTGATCCTGGCCGCACTTGCCTTCGCCGCCTGTTCGGGGGCGACGACCGAGCAGGGGGGCGACGACGTCGGGTCGGACGGTGAGGGGGCAACCGTGGCCGGCCCCGGCTTCGTCGACCGACCGACCGTCAACCTCGTGGTCAACGACTGGACGGCGTCGGCCCTCAACGTGGCGGTGGCCGAGCAACTGATCGAACGCCATCTGGGTCATCCGGTGGTACCGGTCCGGCTCGACGACGCCGACGAGATGTACGACGGCTTGGCCGACGGTTCCCTCGACGCCGCCCTCGAGATCTGGCCCTCGGCCATGACCGACGAGCACCGCCGCTTCTTCGAGCGGGAGCAGGTCCTCGATCTCGGGCCGCTGGGTTCGGTGGGCAAGGTCGGGTGGTTCGTCCCCCGTTACGTGGTCGATGCCGACCCCGCGCTCGCCACCTGGGAGGGCTATGTCGATCCGGGGGTGGCCGAGCGCTTCGCCACCCCCGCCACCCGCCCCCGAGGTCGGTTCCTGGGGACCAATCCCGACTACGAGCAGTACGACGCGGAGATCATCGCCAACCTCGGTCTCCCGTTCGACGTCGAGTTCTCCGGCTCGGAGCAGGCCACCGAGGCGGCCCTGGCCGCCGCCGTCGAAGCCGAGGAGCCCATCCTGGTGTACTGGTGGACCCCGACGGCGGCGGTCGCCCGCTACGACCTGGTCGGGGTGGGTCTGCCGCCCCGCACCGATGCGTGCGCCGAGGCCGCCGACGCCGGGGGGCGGGGCGTCGACTGCGACTATCCGGTCAACCAGCTGTTCAAGGCCTCGTCCATCGCCCTGCCGGCCAAGGCGCCCGGGGTTCTCGCCTTCCTCCAGCAGTTCGCCCTCACCACCGAGGATCAGATGGCGTTGCTGGTGGCGGTGGAGGCCGGGGGTCTGACCATCGACGAGGCCGCAGCCGACTGGATCGCAGCCCACCCCGACCGGTGGGGGCCCTGGGTGGCCGAGGCCGCCGCCGCGGACGACGGCGGGGGAGAGCCCGGCGACGGCGATCCCCTCGGACCCGGCGCCGGCTCCGACGGTTAGCGGGCAGGGCCGACGCCGACCGGCACGCCGGGCTCCACGACCTTCGGCCGGCCGCTACAGCGTCTCCAGGTGGCGCTCCAGCACGTCGGCGTACTTGGCCTCGGCCGCGGCCCGGAGGCGAGGCAGGTGGGTCGAGGGGAACAGGTCGTCGGTCGGGGCGTAGTCGCGGAGGACCTGGCGGGCCACCTGGACCTTGTGCACCTCGGTCGGGCCGTCGGCCAGGCCCATGTGGAACGATTCGATGACCTCCTTGGCGAACGGCATCTCCCACGAGGCCCCGAGCGAGCCGTGGAGCTGGAGGGCCCGGGAGGCGATGTTGCGGTACACGCCGGGCATGGCCGCCTTCACGGCCGAGATGTCCTTGCGGACCTTGCGATAGTCCTGCAGCTCGTCGATCCGCCACGCCGTGCGCAGGACCAGGAGCCGGAACATCTCCATCTCGATCCAGGAGTCGGCGATCATCTCCTGCACCATCTGCTTCTGGCTCAGCAGTTCGCCCTTGGTCGTGCGGGACAGGGCCCGCTCGCACATGGCGTCGAACATGCGCCGCACCCGGCCGCAGGTCCGCATGGCGTGGTGGATCCGGCCCCCACCGAGGCGGGTCTGGGCCACGGCGAAGCCCCCGCCACGCGGGCCGAGCAGGTTCTCGGCCGGGACCCGCACGTCGGTGTAGCGGATGTAGGCGTGGCTGCCGTGGTCGTCGGACTCCGACTCGTAGCCCAAGCCGACGTTGCGCACGATCTCGACGCCGGGCGTGTCGGTTGGGATGAGGAACATCGACTGGCTCTTGACCAGTTCGTTCTCGGGGTCGGTCACCACCATGGTGATCAGGAAGGCGGCGTAGCGGGCGTTGGAGGAGAACCACTTCTCGCCGTTGATGACCCACTCGTCGCCGTCCTGGACCGCCGTGGTCTGGAACACGGCCGGGTCGGCCCCGCCCTGGGGCTCGGTCATCGAGTAGCACGACACGATCTCGTTGCGGAGCAACGGGGCCAGGAATCGCTCCTTCTGCTCGTCGGTGCCGAAGTGGGCCAGGATCTCCGAGTTGCCGGTGTCGGGGGCCTGGGTGCCGAACACGGTGGAGGCGCAGCGGGCCCGACCCAGGATCTCGTTCATCAGAGCCAGCTTGAGCTGGCCGTAGCCGGGGCCACCGAGGTCGGGGCCGAGATGGCAGGCCCAGAGCTTCCGGTCCTGGACGATCTTCTGGAGGGGCGGAATGATCTCGGCCCGGATCGGATCCTCGAGGTCGTAGGGCGAGGCGATGATGAAATCGAGGGGCTCGATCTCCTCTCGGACGAAGGAGTCGATCCAGTCGAGCTCGGCCTGGAAGTCGGGGTCGATGGCGAAGTCCATGCCCGCATCCTGGTGCACCCGTCCACTCCCGGGCCAGACCGCCCACCGTGGTTGCGCCCGAGGGGCGGGGGGGGGGAGGGTCAGGGCGACCCGGTGTCGTCGCCGCACCGGGGGCAGGGCTCACCCCGACGGTGGACCCGCAGGTGGGCGGACAGGCGGTCCATGGTGTCGCCGAGGTGGATCTGCTCGGCCTCGGTCAGGTCGTCGAGCAGGAATCTCTTGATGAGGGCGGCGTGCTCCCCGGCCGCGGCGGCCAGCGCCTGCCGCCCGGGCGGGAGGAGGACGGCGAGCAGACCCCGACCGTCGCCCTCGACCGGCACCCGCTGGATCCAGCCCCGCTCCTCCAGCCGGTTGGCGGTGTGGGTCAGCTTCTGGACCGACGACACGACCTGTTCCGCCAGCATCGCCATCCGCATCGACCCGCCGGCTCCGTCGAGGCGCACGAGGACCTCGTAGTCGGAGTGGGTCATGTTGTGCTCGCGGCTCACGTGGCGGGCCAGGACCTCCTCCAGGAGGCGGCCGGTGTCGAGGAACCGGGTCCAGGCCCGCAGCTCGGTCTTGGTCAGGTGGCGGCCGGTCCCGGCCAGGGCCTCCGGATCGTAGTCATCGCTCACCCGGGCATGATGGCGCCCACGACGCCCTTCCACACCAATCGGGCCCCCTCGTCCCCGGTCAGCACCATCCACCAGGTGGCGGCCCCGGTCAGGACCACCACCAGCCCGGACAGGATCCGGTTGGTCATCGGGCCGGGCCCGACCGCCGGTCCATCGGCCGCGGCCCGTCGGTCGAGCACGGCGAGCGCCACGGCGGCCACCAGCGCAGCCGTCAGCAGGGCCAACGCGGTGTAGGCCAGTCGCTCGTGGTCGGTGGTGTCGACCCGATCGCCCACGACCCGGTCGAACGCCCGACCCGAGAGCACGGCGAGGGCGGCGGCCACCACGGTGGCCAGGGCCGCCCCCGCCAGCAGGAACCCCGATCGCTGTCGCCAGTCCGCCTTGACCGCCAGCACCAGGGCCAGCAGCAGCAGGAGTGGGGTCAGGACGACAGGGGCGTGAACGGCCAGGACGTGGGTCGGCAGCCCGTTGATCGACTCCATCGACGTGTGCTCAGCCGACCGAGACGCTCAGCACCTGGCCGTTGCCGGCGTGGGAGTTGGGGCCGAACTCGATGGGGCAGAAGAAGACGTAGTCGCCGGCCTCCAGGTCGAACGTGATGGTGCCGTCGGCTCCGGGTTCGATGTTCTCGGTCGTGCCCAGGTAGTCGGCGCCCAGGGCGTCGGTGTCGACGGCGCCGTTCTCGGTCTGGGGGAGGTCCTCGTAGGCGGTCCCCCGGGCCACGGCCAGGGCGTGGGGGAACTCGCCACTGTTGGTGGAGGCGAAGGTCAGGGAGCCGGCGTCGAGCGAGGTGGGCATGTCGATGAAGAACTCGCCCAGGTCGACGGCGATGGCTCCCGGGGCCGCGGCCTCCTCGGAACCCTCGTCCCCGGTCGCCTCCTCGGCACTGGCGGTCGTGTCGGTCGTGTCGGTGGCATCGGCTTCCTCCTCGTCGTCACCGCAGGCGGCGAGGACGAGGGCGAGGGCCACCAGAAGGGCCACGACGCCGAAGCGGCGACCGAGGCCCGATCCGCTCGGTGTCCGGGTGGACCGGGTCGAGGTCGAGGTCGAAGTCGAGGTCGATTGCGAGGTCGAGGTCGATTGCGAGGTCGAGGTCGAGGTTGAGGTCGAGGTCGGCGTCGATGTGGTCTCGACGGACTCGGGCTGGGTGGTCGTCATGGTGCTCCCCTTGTGCGTGCTGAGGGCAACCTAGTAAAGAATTTTGGCATATGCCACAACTCTTTGCTTTCGAGGGGGTGCAGGGGTCCGATGACGTCACCTGAGGGGGGTGCGGCCGGGCCGGCGGTCAGCGCCAGGCGAAGGTCGGCTGCTCGTAGCCGTCGACCCGTTCGCGGCCACCGTCGAGGGCGACGGCCCGGAACTGGTGCAGCACGGCGCCGGTCGGGGCGTGGATCAGGTCGCCCCCGATCGGGACCTGGATCACCGGCCGATCGCTCTCGGGGATGGTCACGAACCGGGGGGAGTCGGGCCGGCCCACCTCGGCCAACGAGATGCGATGAAGCGAGGCCACCTCATCAGGATTGGCCTCGGGCTCGGCCGCCGCTCCGGCCCAGAACACGAAGGGGGAGATGACGTAGCCCGAGCGTGTCGGGTAGTCGTCGAGGCGGCCCAGCAGGTGATCGGGGCCCAACCGCAGGCCCACCTCCTCCTCGGTCTCGCGCAGGGCCGCCTCCAGGGCCGACTCGCCGGCGTCGAGCCGCCCGCCGGGGAACGCCCACTGGCGGGCGTGGGCGTCCAGGTGTGAGCCGCGGCGGGTCAGGAGCACGGCCGCCCCGCCCGCCGTCCCGTCGACCCGGCCCGTGACGTCGGGTCCGTGGCTGCCGGGAACTCCGCTCAACAGCTCGGCCCGTTCCCCCTCGGTCGGGTCATGTCCGTGCAGCTCGGCATCGGAGTCGAGCACGATCACGGCCACCGCGGCGTGGCGGCGACCGTCGAGCGCGTGCTCACGGACCTCGAACCGGTCCAGGTTGGCGGCCAACAGGTGACGCAGGGCCTCGTCGTAGGGGAGCGGGGTCCGGGGCCCCGGACCGGGGGTCGACACGGGCGAGGGCCGATCAGTCGGTCTCGACCAGGGCCCGTCGGTCCCGGCGGCGCCGACGGAACCGGGCCAGCAGCCGCAGGACGGCGGCCCCCGCCAGCAGCAGCTGGCCGGGCGGTACCGACGCCCCGGACCGGCCGCCGGCGGCGGAGCTCCGGCCGCGGGCCAGGCGGGCGGCCGTGGTGCCCACCACGGCGAGGTCGGACAGGGCGCCCAGGCGCCCCGACCGGGGGAACAGCAGCCGTCTCAGCAGACCCATGCCCGTCAACCTAGTCGCCGCCGCTACCCTCGCACCCGTGGCCTCCGGAGATCACCGTGCCGACGTACCCGACGGACTGAGCGGAGCCGGTCTGCGGATCGGCGTCATCCGTTCCCGTTGGAATGCCGAGATCGTCGACCGCCTGGCCCACGGGGTCGATCGGGGTCTGTCGGGCCTGGGCGTCCGCCGAGTGGTCGAGCACTCGGTACCCGGGGCGTTCGAGATCCCGCTTGCGGCCAAACTGATGGCCGGCTCGGGCCGGGTCCACGCCGTGGTCTGCATCGGGGCCGTGATCCGGGGGGAGACCACCCACTACGAGTTGGTGTCCGAGACGTGCGCCTTCGGGGTCCAGCGGGCCCAACTCGACACCGGCGTCCCGGTCCTGTTCGGGCTGGTGACGGTGGAGAACACCGAGCAGGCCCTGGCCCGGAGCATGCCGGGCGGGGGCCACAACGTCGGCCAGGAGGCGGCGGTGGCCGCGGTCGAGATGGCCCGCCTGGCCCGCACCCTGTCCTGACGGGCCACCCGGCCGCCGCCCCGGCGCCGCAGCGCCGGAACCGGCGGGTCGACTCAGCCCGCGGCGCCGGCGAAGAGACCCATGAGGCCGGTCGGTTGGTGGGGCCCGAACACGAGTTGCTCCACGACCCCGACCCCGGTCCGCTCGCCCCAACGGGCCCGGCTCAGGGCCTGGATGTGGATCATGGTCGGGTCCTCGGGATCGACGGCGGCGAGATCGATGGCGTCACGGATGGCGTCGGGCCCGCCCCGCCACATCCCGTGGCCCCACTCGGGATGGCCGTAGCCGATGCCGCTCATCTGGAACCGGAGCAGCGGCTCGTACTCGACCTTCACCGGCTCGTCCCGCCAACGCTCCAGGTTGGTGGTCACCGCCTCGGCCCACCGGGTGCCCGGGCCCCACACCGGTTCGGCCGACGCCGCGGTGGCCCGCTGGACCCGGGCGGGGTCGAGGGGCTCGTCGTCGGGCCCGATCCTGGCCGCCACCGCCCCGCTCTGGTGCCAGGGCAGGCCCTCGGCATCGTGGTTGAGGGCGAGGTGGGTGCACACGTCGTCGAACACGGTGGGGGCCCAGAGCCAGTAGAACTGGGGGGCGCTGGACGACGGTCCGGTGATGCGGGGACCCACCGGCCGCACACCCCAGGAGCGGTCGCGCACCCCGACCACGCCGTCGCCGATCTCGATCGTGGTGCCGTCGATCTCGATGCCGCCCTCCCACCGGCCGAACTGGGTGAGGCGGGTGTAGTCGAGCTGGGTCCGCCCCTCGACCACCCGGGTGAATCGCGGCTCCTCGATGGCGGGGGAGATGGAGGTCCAGTCGAGCTCGGCCCGGATCCCGAACCGGTCGTCGACCACGATCCGGTGGCGGCGCATGGGCTCGATCACCTCGACGGTGAGCGGATCGACCGCGGTCCGGGTCCGGTCGGCCGGGGCCGGCCCCGAGGCCCGCACATTGTGCTGGACCCCGTCGTGGATGACCGACAGCGCGCCGTCCATGACCTGGCGCTGGGGGTAGACACCCAGGGCCACGGCGAAGAACACCTCGCCGTCGGCCGAGAAGCCGTTGAAGAAGAACCGGTCGTAGGCGTTGGGGGAACTGGTGGCGACGTGGAGCAGGGGCTCGGAGGTCTGGTGGACGGGGAAGTCGTCGAGAGGGTGCAGCACGTCCCGTTTCTAGCCCGCGGTCACGTGTCGAGCCAGGGCTCGTCCAACTCCCACGGGTAGGTCGGGCCGTCGTCGGCGGTCACCGGGGCGGGACGACGACGGGCCCTCACGGCGGCCCGGGCCGCCAGGGCCCCGGCGACCAGGCCGAACAGATGCCCTTCCCATGAGATCCCGGCCTGGGGAATGACGCCGACAACCAGGCCGCTGTAGAGGAGCACGGCGACGAGGGCCGGGGCCAGACTCCGGGGCCGGCGGTCGTAGAAGGCGGCGGACAGGAGGGCCCCGAAGTAGCCGAAGACCACGCCGCTGGCCCCGATGTGGTTACCGTCGCCGCCGAGGAGCCACGTCAGCCCGCCCCCGACCACGATGGCGGCCGCCGTGATCAGCAGCCAGTACCGGCGGCCCTGGAGCGAGACCAGGAACCCGAGGAAGACCAGGGGCACCGAGTTGGAGATCAGGTGCCCGAACCCGGCGTGGAGGAACGGGGCCCACAGCACGCCGTCGAGGCCGTCGACCTCACGCGGCATGATGCCGTTGCCCTGGAGTCGGCTGTCGAGGACCACGGTGTCGACGATCTCGATTGCCCACAGCAGCATCAGCCACATGACCAGCACCCCGAAGGTGGTGCGGGCCACACGGGCCAGAAGCGACGGCCGGGCCTCGGGCGTGCTGGTGGTCATGCGCCAATGGTAGTCAAGGAGTGGATCGCCCGACCCTCGGCAACCGCAGCCGGCCACTCGGGCCCGCCCGGCGCCGCCCCCTAGACTCGGAGCCGATGACGGCCACCAGGGACCGCGACGATCTGAAGCTCCGGGAGGCCATCACCGCCCCGTTCGTGGCCATCACCGACCCGGCGTGGTGGCATCGCCACCTCGACCCCGAGGAACGACGCCGGGTGATGGACGAGTTGGCCCTCACCCGGGTCGACTACTGGGGTTGGCGCTTCACCGTCATGCTGACCCTGTCGGTCGTGGTGGCGGTCATGGGTCTGTCGGCCAACTCGCCGGCCGTCGTCATCGGGGCCATGCTGCTGGCGCCGCTCATGACGCCGGTGTTGGCCACCGCCGCCTCGTTGTCGATGTCGGCCTGGCGCAACGCCGTGATCTCCGTCTTCCGGGTGGCGGCCGCCACCGCCTGGGCCATCGGCCTGGCCTACGTCCTGTCGCTGATCCTCCCCGACGGGCCCCTGGCGGCCGAGGTGGAGGCCCGGACCCGCCCCGACATCCGGGATCTGGTCGTCGCCCTCGCCGCCGGAGCCGCCGGGTCCTACGCCACCGTTCGTCGAGACGTGTCGGCCGCCCTGCCCGGGGTGGCGGTGGCGGTGGCCCTCGTTCCGCCGTTGGCCGCGGTCGGCATCACCCTGGAGGCCGGGGACCGGGACCTGGCCCTGGGCGCCCTCCTGCTCTACACCACCAACCTCGCCGCCATCATCTTCGCCGGCGTGATGGTGTTCATCGCCACCGGCTTCGTGCCACCCCGTCGCCTGTCCAACACCGGCCTCCAACTGCTGGTGGCGGCCGTCATCGCCGCCGCCCTGGTGGTGGTCATCGCCGTACCCCTGTTCGAGCGGTCGGCGGAGGCGGTGGAGGCGGTCCAGGACGAGGTCACGGCCCGGGCCGTGGTCGACGACTGGCTCGACGGCCGCAAACTCGACCCCCAGGTGAACGTCGAGGGCGAGCGGGTGGTGGTCCAGCTCCGGGGGTTCGAGGATCCTCCCGACGACCGGGCCCTGACCGAGCAGTTGCAGCGGGAGTTGGGCGCGGTCCAGGTCGTGGTCGAGTTCGTCCGGACCGAGCGGGCCACCACCACCCAGCCTCCGTCCCTCAGCGACGACGAGGCGCTCCTGCTTCAGGTCGAGCCGCTGGTCGAACAGTGGCTGCTCGACGCCTCGGGCGGTGCCGACTACGCGCTGGAGCACCTGGCGATCGTCGAGGGTGTCATCCGCATCGACGCCGCCGGCGCCGGTCAGGCTCCGGCGGTCGAGGAGCTGGTCCAGCGACTCTCGGCCGAGCTGTCGGCGGAGCCGGCGGTCCGCCTCAACTGGACGGCCCGCGAAACCATCACCCCCGGCACCACCACCACGACCTCGCCCGTGCAGCGGACGGCGTCCGAGATGCGGGCCGTGGCCGAGGCGTGGGCGGCCGAGTCCGGGATGGTGCTCGACGACTTCGCCTACGACGGTGAACGGGCCCTGGTGGCCGTGACCGGGGCCCGGGAGCCGCTGATCTACCAGCTGGTCGGCGATCTCGAGGAGTTGGACCCGGCGGTCGAGGTGTCGGTCCTCTACACCGAACGCCGGCTGGTCACCACCACGCTGCCGCCGGACGTGTTCGGCGGCTTCATCGAGGACGGCCCCGAGGGGCCGACCACCACCACCGGGTGAGCACCCGGGCGCAGCGCCTCCCTCATCTGACCATCGGGCTGCTGGGGCTGGTGACCATCGCCGCCTACGGTGCCTGGTACTACGCCTTCGGGGTCCTGCTCGACCCGATCCTGTCCGACACCGGTTGGCCCGAGGGTCTGGTGGCCGCCACCTACTCGGCCTCCACCGCCCTCGGAGCCCTGGGCTCGGTGCCGGCCGGACGGCTCATCGACCGGGTCGGGAGCCGCCCCGCCTTCGCCGTGGCCGCGGTGGCCGCCTCGGTCGGCCTGGTCGGGGCCTCCTACGCCGCCGACCCGGCCCGTTTCGCGCTCGGGGCCGTCGTCGGGGGCGCCTCGCTCCAGGCCTTCGGCTTCTACCACGTGACCCAGACCACGGCGGTGCGCTCGGCCCCGGACCGCCCGGCCCGGGCCATCGCCGTCCTCACCATCTACGGCGCCTTCTCCAGCCCGATCTACCTTCCCCTGGCCGCCACCCTGGTCGAGGCCACCGACTGGCGGACGACCCTGCGGCTGCTGGCGCTGAGCACGGCGATGGTCCTGGCGGTGGCCGCCGTCGCCATCCGGCCCCCACCGGCGGGCGGCGCGGACGGCCGGGCGACGGCGGAGGATCGGCGGCGGGAGCCGGCGGCGGGCTGGTCGGCCGTCACCCGGTCCGGCCCGGCTCGCCGCTACCTGGTGGCCACGTCCTGCATCGGTCTGGCCGTGGGCCTGGTGCTCGTGTACCAGGTGCCCCTCATGGTGGGGGCCGGCCTGCCTCTGGCCACCGCGGCATGGATGGCCGGGGCTCGGGGCTCGGCCCAGCTTCTGGGACGGCTGCCCCTCGGCTGGCTCCTCGACCGGATCGAGGCCCGGGCCGCCGTCCGCCTGGCCTTCGCCGCTGTCACCGTCGGGGTGGCCATCCTGGCCTTCGCCGGGAACGTGGCCGTGGCGCTGCTCTACGTGGTCGTGGCCGGCTTCGGAATCGGGGCCACCTCCCCTCTCCAGGGCATCTACGCCGACGAGCTCTTCGACCGCGAGCACCTGGGCGCCTCCATGGGCCTGCTCACCATGGTCTTCGGGTTGAGCACGGCGGTCGGTCCTGCCGTGGTCGGCATCGTGGCCGGCACGGTCGGGAGCCGGTGGTGGGGCATCGTGGTGGCGGTGGTGGCCGGGTCGGTGGCCGTGGCCGCCCTCGGACCGACGACCATCCGGCTCCCGGCGGCCGTCCCCCGAGACGACGGCGGTGGCGAGGTGCCTCGGGTGCGGGAAGTGAACGAGGGCACACCGGGTTCGTAGGCCATGACGGCGGCGGATCACGGCCGGGAGCAGAGCCGGGAGCAAGGCCGGCGGCAAAGCCCGGATGGCGGCGGGGCGGACGGCCGGGACATCGGTCGGGCTGCTTCGGTGGTGTCCGGGCCCCGGGTACCGGCCTGGACCGGTTGGGCGTTGTCGGCCCTGGCCACGCTGGTCTGGTTGGTCGTGGTGGCCGGGACCGGCCGGCTGGGTCGGGTGGCCGGTCACTGGGAGTCGGCCGTCACCATGTTGTTCGGCAGCTTCCTGGCCGGTTCCTCGCCCGAGGGTGGAGGCGCCGTCGCCTTCCCCGTGTTCACCAAGGCCCTCGACGTGCCGGCCCCGGTGGCCCGGACCTTCGGGCTCAGCATCCAGGCCGTCGGCATGACCATGGCCGCCGTCTCCATGGTGCTCTCCCGTCGACCGGTCCACGGCCGGGCCGTGGTTCTGGGGTCGCTGGTGGGGGTACCCGCCTTCCTCGTCGGGGTGTGGCTCGTCGGAGATCCCGACGCCGTTTTCCGGCCCTCGCTGGTTCCGGCCCCGTGGGTCAAGGCCACCTTCAGCATCGTGCTGGCCACCACCTCGATCCTGATGGTCCGCCATCTGGCCCACGGCCCCGACGACCACCGGGCCCTGCCCTGGAGCCGTCGCCTGGACCTGGTGATCGTGGTGGCGGCCACCGCCGGCGGGTTCCTGTCGTCGCTCACCGGTACCGGGGCCAACATCCTGCTGTTCCTGGCCCTGCTGGTCCTGGCCGACGTCCGACCGCGGCAGGCCCTGGCCTCGGCCATCATGGTCATGGCCGCCGTCTCGGTGGCAGGAATCGTGGTGCTGGGCATCCTCGACGGCCAACTGGACGTGGTGGTGGAAGGCGACCGGGTCGTGGCGGTGGGCGGGACCCCGACCTCTCTGGACGCGGCCCGGGCCGACCTCCAGGGCCTGTGGTTGGCCGCCGTCCCGGTCGTGGTGTGGGGCGCCCCCCTTGGCGCCCTGGTCGCCTCGGTCGTGGCCGAGCGGCACCTGATCCGCTTCGTGGCCGTCCTGGCCGTGATCGAGGTGGTGACCACGGTGATCCTGGTGCCCGAGATCCGGACCGAGGCCGCCCTCCTGGTCTACCTGGCGGTCGGGCTGGCGGTGACGCCGGCCGGGCTGTTGGCCCTGCGTCGCCGCCGCCATCGCCTCCTGGCCGGGCCCGGTCCCGAGGGTGGCTCCGACCGCCGCCCTCCGTCGGGCGAGGGGAACGGGCCGGCGACGACGGGGACCGGTAGGGTGGCCGCCGATGAGGTATCTCGGGCTCAACCATGACGGAGGCCGGTGGATCGCCACCGTGGACGGTGACACGGCGACCCTGCTGACCACGATCGACGACTTCTACGGCGACCCCGCCCGGTGGCGGCTCGAGGAGGCGTCGGGGCCGACCGTCGCCCTGGCCGAGGTCGAGGCCGTGCCTCCGGTTCCCACGACGGCCAAGATCCTCTGCCTCGGCCTCAACTACCAGGCCCATGTCGAGGAGACGGGCCGCGAGCGGCCTCCGGCCCCCAACGTGTTCGCCCGGTGGTACGCCTCGTTGTCCACCCACGACGAGGTCGTCACGGTGCCGTCCGGCGAGCCCGGCCTCGACTGGGAGTGCGAGTTGGCCGTGATCATCGGCGACCACCTCGTCGACACACCGGCCGCCTCGGCCATGGACGGGGTGCTCGGCTACACCTGCTTCAACGACCTGAGCGGCCGGACCCACCAGCGGGCCACCTCGCAGTGGGCGTTGGGCAAGAACCCCGACGGTTCCGGCCCGATCGGTCCCGTCGTGGTCACCGCCGAGGAGTACGGCGATCCCTACGGTCGGGCCATCATGACCCGGGTCAACGGGGAGACCATGCAGTCGTCCACCACCGACCGGATGCTGTTCAAGATCGACGAGACGATCGCCTACGTCACCCGGGCCACCTCGCTCCGGCCCGGCGACGTGATCGCCACCGGCACCCCGGAAGGGGTCGGGGGGAGCATGACGCCGCCCCGGTTCCTGACCGCCGGTGACGAGGTCGAGGTCGAGATCGACGGCATCGGCGTTCTGCGCACCCGCTTCGCCTGAATCGAATCGTCCCCGGCACGTCGCCCTAGGCCCTGGCTACAGTTCTCCCCGATGCCCAAGCTACGCCAACACGAAGCGGTCGATGTCGACTACGCAACGACCGGTCCCAACCAGCGGACGATCGTCCAGTCCGTTCCGGCCCCGGCCGCCGACCTCTTCCGTTGCCTCGAGGACGGCCCGGCGTGGAAGGAGTGGCTCGACCTCGACGTCGAGTGGACCTCCGAGAAGCCGTTCGGGGTGGGGACCACCCGCACCGTGCGGACCGGGCGCCAACAGATCGACGAGGAGTTCCTGGCCTGGGACCCGGGCCGCCGGATGAACTTCTACTTCACCGCCTCCACCCTGCCGTTGGCCGCCTTCGCCGAGGACTATCTGATCGTCCCCGACGGCGACCGCGCCTGCACCCTCCACTGGAGTTACGCCTATGCGTGGGGCGGCCCTCTGGGGCCGATCGGGGCCCGGGGCTTCGGGCTGGTGTTCGCCCGCAACGGCCGACGGGCCCTGGGCCGCCTGGCCGATCTCATGGCCGGTGCCGGAGACCGGTTCTCGGCCTGAGTCGAGGGCGGGCGATCGGGGCCGCCATCGGCCCCGATCAGGCGTTGAGCAGGAGCCAGAGCCCCAGGGTGGAGTAGGCCACCATCACCAGGAGCATGGCGAACTGCGACCGCAGCGACTCGCCGGCCTTGAACAGTTCGATCGAGCGATCGTGGGCCACGACCACCGCCCCCACGTGGCCGAACAGGATGGCCAGAACCTGGATCCAGGCGATCAGGTCGACGCTGACCAGGTTCAGGTCGACCTCGCCGTCGGCCGCTCCGAACAGGTTCCACCCCAGCCCGCCCGGATCGGAGAGCTGGAACCAGAAGGTCTGGGTCTCGTCGATCAACAACTGGGCGTAGTGGGCGATGGCGTACCCGAACACGATGGGATCAAGCGAGGGGGTGAAGGCCCGGGCCGCCTTTCGGCCGTCGATCCCGGTGACCCGGGTCGTCCACCACACCCCGATGAGGTAGAAGACGCTGATGGCGGCGATCGAGGCCAGGAGGCCGATGGTGGGCACGATGGCACCGGCCCACCCCGGCTCGGGCCGGCCCAGGACATCCCGACCCAATTCGCTCTCCTTGAACCCGTCGAAGGTGGTGCCGCCGAGCACGACCAGCAGGGTGGCGAGCGTCCCGGGCGGGGTCGGCATCACGGCCAGGCCCGAGAACGGGGCCCGACCGGCCAGGCCGAGCCGGGTGCGGAAGAACGCCCCCATGGCGGCCAACCGGGACAGCAGGACGGCCAGCGGTTCGTTGTCGGCGATCCAGGCCACTCCCCAACGGGCGGCCAGGATCATCGAGATCACCGTGTGGACGACCAGCATCCAGGCCAGGGCCCGGGGTGACGAACCGTAGGGGTGGGCCAACTCGTAGAAGAGGAAGACGAGCAGCCCGGCTGCGGCCGGCCAGTTGCCCAACCAGGCCGGGGGCCGGGCCGGCTCGGCCGGGGCCCGGCGCAGGACGTCGTGGTTCACCCATCGTCCGATGAGGGCCAGGGTCGTGATGGGGCTGACGACCCGCCACACGTCCCCGAACAGGCCGTTGACCAGCGTGGCGCCGACCCACACCACCACGTAGATGGTGACCGGCAACAGGTTCACGTCGCTGTCGTCGACCCCGAACAGGCCGGCCCAGATCGACACCGCGAACAGCGCCAGGCCGGCGGCTCGGGCCACCGCGATGAGCCCGTCCACCAACCAGTCGACACCTTGGCGTTGGGCCGGCGGGACCCGAAGGGTCAGCAGGGTCCGGCCCTCGGATGCTGCGGCCAGGCGAGGCCTGGTCCACAGCAATCCGAGGGCCACGAAGGACACCACCATGGCCAGCGCCGACCCCCAGGCGAACATCCACAGGGGAAGGGGCAGGTCGCCCCGGGAGCCGACGCCGTGGGCCAGTAGCATCAGCTGACCGCCACCTCGAACAGGAACGTGCCGGAGTCCTCCAGTTCGACCTCGAACACCCCGGCGGTGTCGGCCGTGAACAGGAGTTCACCGGGCGAGTCGGGCGTGATGTCGGCCAGCACGTCGTAGCCGTGCAGGTGCACGTGCTCCTCGACGTCGGACGAGATGGTGATGGCCACCAACGAGCCGATCGGCACGTCGACCCGGTCGTCGTCGACCGAGACCTCGCCGTCGGCGTAGGCGGCGTCGATGACCACGTCGGCGTTGTCGACGTTCATGTCGGCCGTCCCCATGGCCATGGCGGCGTCGGCATCGACCTCGATCGTGGTCATGGCCGTGATCGGGTTGCCGTCCACCTGGTAGGCCCGGTGGTCGTTGGCGCTGACCTCGACCATCACGTCGTGGCTGCCCTCGGTGAGGCCGGTCACGTGCCAGTCGGTGCCGTAGAGCCGACCCATCTTCTTGCCGTCGAGGTACCAGTGGAGGTGGCCTTCGCCGTCGACGTGGTCGCCGTTGACGGCGGCCGGGGTGATGGTGAAGTCCGTCAGCCCCGCAGCCAGGTTGTAGCCCGACTTGGGATCGGCGGTGGCGGTGAGGGTGATGGTCGGGGCGGGATCGCCGGCCTCGACACCCTCGGCTTCCTCGCCGTGGCCGTGGCCGTGGCCCTCGCCCTCATCGCCGTGGCCGTGACCGTGGTCGTGGCCATCGCTCTCGGGGACCTCGACCGTCGCCATGGCCCGGATGGGGGTCCCGTCCACGGCGTAGGCCGAGTGGTTGTTGGCGCTGATCTCGACCATGAGCTCCCGGCTTCCGGGGGCCAGGTCGTCGAGATGCAGGTCGGTGTTGTAGAACCGCATGACCCGCTCACCGTCGACGTACAGATGCAGGTGGCCCTGCCCGTCGACCGGGTCGGTGCTGGCGTTCTCGGGGGAGATCTCGAAGTCGGTGAGCGTGACCGAGAGATTCACGCCTCCGACCGAGTCGGGGCTGGCGCTGACCGACACGGTCGGCGCCGTCATCGACTCGGGCACCTCCAGGACGGAGTGGCTGTGGTCGCCACCGTGGGCGTGGTCGCCGCCGTGATCGGTGCCGGCCGCCGCCTCCTCGCCGTCACCGCAGGCGGCGACGAGCAGGGCCAGGGCGGCCAGGCAGGACAAGAGCGGCGCCAGGCGCCGCCGGTTCGATGGGTACATGGTGGATGGTTCCTTCCTCGGACTGGTCTCGTGGGTCTTGGTCGATGGGAGATGACGCCTCGAGGCGTCAGACCATCACCGGTGGACCACGAGTGGGGGTTCCGAGGAGGAAGGACGACGTCGGCACCCGATCCGAGGAGGGGAGGATTGCCGGGCGACGGGCCACGGCGGCGGCGACCGGGACGGATCGCAGCCGGAGGACGAGGTCGGAGACGGCGCCCAGCATGCGGACGAAGGCCCAGGCCACCAGGGGGGCCAGGACCAGTCCGAGGACGACGGCCGGATTGGCCAGGACTCGCCACGCCGCCTCGCCCCGGAGCACGGTCTCGACCGTCTCCTGGGTGGCGAAGAGCCCGACGGTCGCCCCGGTCAGGGTGCCGGGATGGAGTCGCCGCCCCAGGCCCAGGGCCCGGACCTGCTGCAGGATGAACCAGGTGACGGCCACCACGGCCGGGGGCAGGACGAGGGCCCATTGGACGTCGAGGTGGCCGTGGTCGGCCAGCCGTGCCGCCCGGGTGGCCTCGAGGGGAAAGACCAGCAGGTAGGCCAGCTGGTGGACAACGAGCGACCCCAGAGCGGCCAGGGCCGCCGTGGTGGCGAGGGTCGTCCGACTTGGCATCGGGCCCCAGGGTAGAGCACCGGACTGCCGACCCGTCGATCACCCTCCAGGGCGCTGCATGCCTCGCCTCAGATCCCGGCCAGGGCGCTCCGGTCCGGCGCGTCCATGGTCACCTCGATCCGGCCCGAGCGGTCGCCGGCTTTGTTGTGGATCGGCTGGTCGCCGGCCTCCGGGTCGGCGGTGGCCTCGAGGTGGCCGAGGAGGGAGCGGACCGCGGCCTGCGAGGCCCGGGAGCTTCCGTCGGCCGCTTTGAGGGCCAGGCCGAGGCCCCGCTCGGGCAGCGCCCCCATGAACACGCCCTCGGCCCCGCCCTTGACCAGGATCGGCTCGGTGGCCCGGTCGGCCACCGTCGTCTCGGTGCGGTCGGTCCCGGCCACCCAGAAGGCCTGCTGAGCCGCCGCCACCAGCCGGGGGGCGGCCGACGCGTAGCGGTCGGGGAGGTTCCGGGGTCGGACCAGGCGGGCCATCGCCAGCGCGAGGTTGGCCAGTGGGAAGGCGAACACCGGGATGCCGCAACCGTCGATCCCGGGGGTCTGATCGGCCACGTCGATCCCGGTCGCCGTGGCCACCGCCTCGGTCACCTCCCGCTGAATGGGGGAGGCCGGGTCCAGGTAGCCGCCGGTCCGCTCGCCCCGGTGTCGGAGGACGCTCAGGAACCCGGCGTGCTTGCCGCTGCAGCAGTTGTAGCGGGGATGCGGGTTCCGCTCGGACCGGATCACGTCGTCCCGGGATGGTCCGTGGATGGGGAGGTCGGGGCCGCACTCGAGGTCGTCCTCGGACAGTTCGAGCCGGGCGAGCCAGGCCGCAACCGCCTCGACGTGGGCCGGTTCACCACCGTGGCTGGCACAGGCCAGAGCCAGTTCGGTCTCGCTCAGGTCATAGGCGTCGGCCGCGCCGCTGGCGACCAGCGGCAGCGCCTGGATCGCCTTGATGGCCGAGCGGGGGATGGTGGGCCGGTCGTGGGCCCCCCAGGATCGGACCGAGCCGTCGACGCCGCACAGGGCGGCGTCGATGTGGTGGCTGCTCTCGATCACCCCGCCCCTGATGACGTCGACGGTGAATGTTGCTGCCCCTGCCATGCCCCGGCCTTCCCACGTTCGTCCTCAACGGGGGCTGATCGGACGGTCGGGCCACGGCGTGATGGGCCGAACGGCCTCCAGCCACGAACAACGGTAGACGTGGGCCCCGGCCCGGACCCAAACCGCCGGGTCGGCGGCCGGGGCCGGGAGAGGGGGCCCCGGGCCGGAAGGGGGAGCCCGGCCCGGGGCGACTCAGTCGGCGGTGGGGAAGCCGAGGTTCACGCCGCGCTCACCCGGGTCGGGCCAGCGGCGGGTGACCGCCTTGTAGGAGGTGTAGAACTTGATGCCCTCGGGCCCGTAGATGTGGGTGTCGCCGAAGAGCGAGTCCTTCCACCCGCCGAACGAGTGGTAGGCCATCGGCACCGGGATGGGCACGTTGATGCCCACCATGCCCGCCGTGACCTCCTGCTCGAACAGTCGGGCGGCGCCGCCGTCGTTGGTGAAGATGGCGGTGCCGTTGCCGTAGGCGTTGTCGTTGATGACGGCCAGACCCTCGTCGAAGGTCTCGGCCCGCACGACGGCCAGGACCGGCCCGAAGATCTCGTCGCCGTAGATCTTCATGTCGGTGGTGACCCGGTCGAACAGGCAGGGGCCGAGCCAGAAGCCGTTCTCGTGGTCGGCCACGCTCAGGCCCCGACCGTCGACGACCAGTTCGGCCCCCTCGTCCACCCCGAACTGGACGTAGGAGGCGACGCGCTCCCGGTGATCGGCCGTGACCAGGGCCCCCATGTCCATCGGCTCCTCCGACAGGCCGGGCCCGATCTTCAGTTCGTCGATCCGTTCGGCGATGGCCGGGACCAGCCGGTCACCGACGTCGCCGACCGCAACCACCACGGAGATGGCCATGCACCGCTCGCCGGCCGATCCGTAGCCGGCGCTGACGGCGGCGTCGGCCGCCTGGTCGATGTTGGCGTCGGGCAGGACCAGCATGTGGTTCTTGGCCCCGCCCAGGGCCTGGACCCGCTTGCCGTTGGCGGTTGCCCGCTGGTGGATGGCCTGGGCGATGGGGGTCGAGCCGACGAAGCTCACGGCGGCCACGTCGGGGTGATCGAGGAGGGCGTTGACGGCGGTGGCGTCGCCCTGCACGACGTTGAACACGCCCTCGGGCAGGCCGGCCTCGGCGATCAGCTCGGCCAGGACGAGCGAGACGCCGGGGTCCTTCTCCGAGGGCTTGAGCACGAAGGTGTTGCCACAGGCGATGGCGACCGGGAACATCCAGCACGGGACCATCATGGGGAAGTTGAAGGGGGTGATTCCGGCCACCACGCCCAGGGGCTGGCGGAGACTGTAGGCGTCGACCGACCGGGACACGTTGGCCGTGATGTCGCCCTTGAGCAGGGTGGGGATCCCGCAGGCGTACTCGACCACCTCGATCCCTCGCTGCACCTCGCCCAGGGCATCGGCCAGGACCTTGCCGTGCTGGGAGGAGATGATGCGGGCCAGGTCCTGCCGGCGGGCGTCGACCAGGGCCCGGAAGCGGAACATGATCTCGGTCCGGGCGCTGAGCGAGGTGCGCGACCAGGTGGTGAAGGCGGCCGAGGCCGCAGCCACGGCGGCGTCGACGTCGGCCGGGGCGGCCAGCGCGACCTGGGCCGTCACCTGGCCGGTGGCCGGGTCGTAGACCGGGGAGGTGGTGGTGCCGGAGCCGACGCTGGGGGCGCCGGCGATCCAGTGCTGCAAGGTGTCGTTGCTCATGGGGTCATCCGCTCCTGGAATGGGTCGGGGGTGAAGAAGGGGGTGAGAGAGGCGGGGGGCCGGTGGTGGACCGGATCACCAGGTCCGGTTCGAGCACGTGGGGGGCGCTGGGCCCCCGTCCGCTGTCGATCCGTTCGACGGCGCACTGCAGGGCGGTGCGCCCCATCTCGGTCCGCGGCTGGTTGATGGTTGTCAGGGCGATGTGGTTGAGGGCGGCCAGCGCGGTGTTGTCGTAGCCGACCACGCTGATGTCGTCGGGAACCCGGAGGCCGGCATCCTCCAGCCGGTCGCGGGCCGCCACCGCCACCAGGTCGTTGGCGGCGAAGATCGCGGTCGGCAGTTCCCGGAAGCTCAGCAACTCCTGTACCGCCCGGGCGCCCGACGCCTCGGTGAAGTCGCCTGCCAGCACCAGGGGTGACACCCCGTACTCGGCGCAGGTGCTCACGAAACCCCGTCGCCGCTGGGCCGCGCCGGCCCCGGGGCCACCGTCGATGTGGGCCACCGACGTGTGACCCAGGCCGAGGATGTGGTGGGCCGCCAGCTCGCCGCCCCGCTCGTCGTCGTTGGTGACGGCGTCGAGTTCGGGGACGTCGACGCCCACCGCGACCAGGGGGATCTCCTGGTCCAGCTGGCGGAGGGTGCCGTGCTCGACCCGGGTGCCGACCAGGATCACGGCGTCGACCTGGTATTCGATGAAGCTCTCGACGGCCCGGACCTCGTCGTCACCGCGACGCCAGGCCGAATTGAGCAGCAGGCGGTAGTCCTGGGCCGTGGCCTCGCTGTGGATCCCGTCGACGACGTCGGCGAAGAAGGTGTTGTGCAGGTCGTTGATGACCACGCCGACGGTGTTGGACCGCCGTTCGGCCAGCCGTCGGGCGGCGGCGTTGGGTCGGTAGCCGAGCTGCTTGGCCGCCTCCAATACGGCTTGGCGGCGCTTGTCCGAGACCTTGGGTGAGCCCCGCATCACCAACGACACCAGCGCACGGGACACGCCGGCCACTGCGGCCACATCGTCCATGGTCGGTCGCCGGTCCGGGTCGGTCACGGGCACGCACCGTAGCACAGGGAGCCGTCAGATTGGAGCGCTCCAAAGATTCCTGACAACAACGTGACAAGACTTGACACGGGGTCGATCTGGCTGCACTGTGCTGCCTGTCACGTTTCGAGTAGAGCGCTCCAAACTCGAAGGAGTGCTCCTCTCGGGGCTCACGCCGCCGGCCGGGCATCCGCCCGTCCCGACCCCCAGGAAGGTGTCACCACCACCCATGTCGATGTCCTCCTCGCCTCCGCCCGCACCCCCCTACGCCGACGGGGATCCCCGCGAGTTGCTGACGCCGCCGGTGGCGGCACGTGTGGCCACCGCCCCCATCTCGTGGGGCGTGTGTGAGGTCCCGGGCTGGGGCCACCAGTTGCCCGTCGACCGGGTGCTCGGCGAGATGGCCGCCCTCGGCTTCACCCATACCGAGCTGGGGTCGGCCGGTTGGCTTCCCGAACAGGCCGGTCCGCTGCGCGCCGCCCTCGACGCCCACGGCCTCGAGCTGCTCGCCTCGTTCGTGCCCCTGGTGTTGCATCGGCCCGACGAGGCGGCCGAGGCCCGCTCCCGGGCCGAGGACATGGCCCGCCTGCTGGCCGAGGTCGGCGGTCGCTATTTCAACAGCGCCCCCGTGACCACCTACGACTGGGCCCCTCGCCAGGAGCTGACCGAGGACGAGTGGCACCACCTGTACGCCATGCTCGGCGAGCTCGACGAGCTGTGTGCCGCCCACGGCCTGCGGCACGTGGTCCACGAGCACGAGGGCTGCGTGGTCGAGACGGCCGACGAGGTCCGTCGGGTGCTGGACCACACCGACTCCGCCCTGGTCCTCGACACCGGCCATCTCGCCCTCGGTGGCGCCGATCCGGTGGCTCTGGCCCGCGACCACGCCGATCGTTTCGGCCTGGTCCATTTGAAGGATCTCGACCTCGAGGTCGGCCGCCGTTTCCGTACCGAATCGCTGTCGCTCATGGAAGCGGTCCAGGCCGGCCTGTTCCCCGCCCTGGGGCGCGGTCACCTGGCCATCGCCGAGGTGGTCGAGGCCCTGGAGGCCCAGGGCTACGGCGAGTGGTACGTGGTCGAACAGGACTGCGCCATCACCGGCGACATGCCCGGTCCCGATGAGGGCCCGGCCCTCGATGTGGCCGCCAGTATCCGTTACATCGCGACGAACATCGACGCCTTCGGCGAGCGGCAGGCGTAGCCTCAGCTCGCTGAGTGCTTTCTGTCAGAGAACCTGACAAAAAGAACCCAGATCTCAACCAACAATGGGGAGGAAACCATAATGAATAAACTTTGGAGGCTGTTGGCCCTGCTCTTCGCCTTCACCCTGGTTGCCGCAGCGTGCGGCGGGGGTGACGACGAGGATGCCGATGGCGGCGAGTCCACCAGCGAGGACGGTGGCTCGACCGACGACGGCGGGTCCACCGACGACGGTGACGAGAGCGCCAACCTGACCCAGGGCGGCGATCTCACCTTCCACATGATCACCCACTCCGACGACGGCCCCTTCTGGTCCGTGGTCAAGCGGGGCATGGACGCTGCGTGTGAGGACCTGCAGGTCGAATGCGTGTGGATGCCGGGCAACAACGATCCCGGTCAGATGGTCTCGGACATCGAGACCGCGGTCGGCGAGGGCTCGGACGGCATCGCCGCTTCGCTCCCCAGCCCCGACCAGCTGATCGGCCCGCTCCAGACCGCCGTCGGCGAGGGCGTCCCCGTGATCACCCTCAACTCCGGCGCCAACGACTACCAGACCATCGGGGCCCTGACCCACGTCGGTCAGACCGAGTTCATCGCCGGCCAGGGCGCCGGTGAGCGGTTCAACGCCGCCGGTGTGACCCACGTGCTGTGCGGTCGTCAGGAGCAGTCGAACGTCGGTCTCGACGAGCGCTGCGCCGGCCTGGAGGACTCCTTCAACGGCACCGTGACCAACGAGTTCGTCGGTCTCGACGCCGACCAGACGGAGCAGATCAACCAGATCAAGGCCATCATGGAGGCCAACACCGACATCGACGGCTTCCTCGGAACCGGTCCGGTGATCGCCGTCTCCGGCCTGCAGGCCGCTCAGGACCTCGGTCGTGACGTCAACATCGGGGGCTTCGACATCACCCCCGAGCTGATCGACGCCATCGAGGCCGGCGACGTCGCCTTCACCGTCGACCAGCAGCAGTATCTGCAGGGCTACCTGCCGATCGCGCTGCTGTACCTGAACGTGACCAACCTGAACACCGCCGGTGGCGGTCTGCCGATCCTCACCGGTCCCGGCTTCGTGACCACCGACAACGCCGCGCAGGTCAAGGCGCTGGTCGCCGAGGGCACTCGCTGACAGACCACCTGACCGATCCGCCCGCCGCCACGGGGGTGGCGGGCGGATGGCCAAGGTGATCACATGATGGTTGGGGCGGGTCGTCCGCGGCCCGCCCCAGCTGTGTCCGGGCTCGATCGGGGGTCGAGCACCGGGATTCACGAAGAGGGCGACCGGGACCGTCGATCTCGGCGGTCCGACCGAATCAGGCACGAGGGGAGAAGGCAGGAACAATGAACGACGCAACCATCGAAGACGCGGCGGCGGCCACGTCGGAAGGTCCGGCGTCGGCGGCTGCGGTCGCGGCGGACCAGGACGAACGCTTGGCCTACCGGGGGGTATTCACCCGGCTTCTGGTGAGACCGGAGATCGGGGCCATCATCGCCGCCTTGGCCATCTGGGTCTTCTTCTGGGCCGTTTCCAACAGCTTCGGTCTGGCCAGCGGTTCGGCCTCCATCCTCGACGCCGCCTCGGCCCCCCTCGGCATCATGGCCGTGGCCGTGGCCATGCTGATGATCGGCGGCGAATTCGATCTCTCCTCCGGGGCGGCCAGCGGTGCCCTCGGCATCCTGACCCTGCTCTTCGTTCGCGACGTGACCGGCGACATGGGCGGGGCCGGTTTCAGCCTGTGGGTGGCCCTGCCGCTGACCCTGATCGTGGCCCTGGGCCTCGGCTGGTTCAACGGCACGTTGGTCAACCGCACGTCGCTCCCCAGCTTCATCGTCACTCTGGGTACGTTCTTCATCCTCCGGGGGGCCAAGCTCGGCTACTCCAAGCTGGTCGTCGACCAGATCCAGGTCGGCAAGATGAACGACCTGGAGATCTTCGCCGACGAGCGTGGCGGCGACGCCGGCTACGCCTTCTTCAACACGATCTTCGCCAGCGAGTGGGTGCGCAACAACCACATCTGGGAAGGGCGGGACGTGGTCTACACCGTGGCCTGCCTGGTCGGGCTCCTGCTGGTCGCCCTCTCGGTCTACGAGCTGTACTTCATCCGCCGTGACAGCCTGAACCCGACCGGCCTCGGCCTGTTCCTGGTGGGTCTGGCCGGCGGCGTGGCCGGGGTGTTCTACCTGCACAGCACCGACGGCACGACCAACGACACCATTGGCGCCGTGATCCTGGGTGTGGCCATGTTGGTCGGCTTCGTCGGCCTGGCCATGTGGCGCTACGAGCCGCTGGCCGATCGGGGTTCGCTCCGATTCCCCATGCCGGTACTGACCATGCTCGGCCTGGGTGTGGCCTCCCTGGCCGTTGCCGTGGTCTTCGCCGCCGTCCTCGACGCCCAGGACGACGAGCGCATCTATTTCCAGTTCACCGAGCAGGGCATCCGGGCCATCCTCTTCGTCGGGTTCGGGGCCACCGCCGCCGTGCTCATGATGATGGCCGTCGGCCGGGCCAAGGTCGTGGGCCAGACGACCCGCTCGTTCCTGCTCGCCCTCACGGCCGCCGCCATCGCCTTCACCGCCTTCTTCATCCGGGCCGAGTCGGCGTCGCCCAAGTTCCGGACCCAGGTGTTCACCATCATGCTGGTCATGGCCGGCCTGCTCTTCACCTGGGCCGTGGTCAGCCTGTTCTTCGCCGAACGCCGGTTCCCTCAGGCCGGCGCCGACCGCATGGGCCAGCGCCTGGTCCTGGCCGGCATGGCCCTGTTCAGCATCGGCGTCGTCGCCCGCCTGCTGTTCGTGACCCAGGCCGAACTCGATGCCGAGATCAGCCGGACCGTGTTCAGCGTCCGAACCGTCTGGTTCCTGGCCTTCACCGTGATCGTGAGCTGGGTCCTGGGTCGGACCCGCTTCGGGTCCTGGACCTTCGCCGTCGGCGGCAACAAGCAGGCGGCCCGCCAGGTCGGTGTTCCCGCCTCCCGGACCAAGGTCCAGCTGTTCATGCTGGTCAGCTTCGCCGCCTGGCTCGTCGGCACCCTGCTGGCCTTCCGGCTCAACACCATCCAGGCATCGACCGGTGACGGTGAGGAGTTCGAGTACATCATCGCCGCCGTGGTCGGGGGTACCGCCCTGACCGGTGGCTACGGCTCGACCATCGGCGCCGCCATCGGCGCCTTCATCATGGCCATGTCGATCCAGGGCATCCCGTCGGCCCGGTGGAACTCGGACTGGAGGTTCGTGTTCCTGGGAGGAATCCTCCTCCTGGCCGTGATCGCCAACAACTTCATCCGCTCCCGGGCCGAAGCGACCCGGTGATCAAGGGGGCCAACCATGACTGACACGCCACTGCTACAGCTGAACAACATCGGCAAGTTCTACGGCAACATCATCGCCCTCCAGGGGGTGACGACCGAGGTCCAGGCGGGCAAGGTGACCTGCGTCCTCGGCGACAACGGCGCCGGCAAGTCGACCTTCATCAAGATCCTGGCCGGGGTCCATCAGCACGACGAGGGCGAGTTCCTGCTCGAAGGCAACCCGGTGCGCTTCGGCTCACCCCGAGAGGCCCTCGACTCCGGGATCGCCGCCGTGTACCAGGACCTGGCCATGGTGCCGCTCATGTCGGTGTGGCGGAACTTCTTCCTCGGCTCGGAGCCGACCAAGGGCCGCTGGCCCCTGGAGTGGATCGACACCGCGTCGGCCAAACGGATCGCCAAGGACGAGATGGCCAAGATGGGTATCGACATCCGCGACACCGAACAGCCGGTCGGGACCCTGTCGGGCGGCGAGCGCCAGTCGGTGGCCATCGCCCGGGCCGTGTACTTCGGGGCCAAGGTCCTCATCCTCGACGAGCCCACGTCGGCCCTCGGCGTCAAGCAGTCGGGCGTGGTCCTCCGCTACATCGTCGAGGCGGCCAAGCGGGGCCTGGGCGTGATCTTCATCACCCACAACCCGTCGCACGCCTTCCCGGTGGGGGACCGGTTCCTCATCCTCAACCGAGGCCAGTCGATGGGCAACTTCGCCAAGGAGGAGATCACCCAGCCCGAGCTGACCCGGCTCATGGCCGGCGGGGCCGAGCTGGAGCAGCTCCAGCACGAGCTCGAAGCCGCCATCGCCGGCTCCGGCGG
Source organism: Acidimicrobiales bacterium (assembly GCA_965263455.1). Classification (GTDB taxonomy): domain Bacteria; phylum Actinomycetota; class Acidimicrobiia; order Acidimicrobiales; family SZUA-35; genus CADEDH01. The sequence goes on along the minus strand of CBDHHN010000004.1, from coordinate 366,418 downwards.
GAAGGACTGATCCGATCGTGACCGACCTCCCCCAGATCGGTATCGCCGTCATCGGTTTCGGTTGGATGGGCCAGGCCCACAGCCGGTCCTATCTCCGCATCCCCACGCTGTTCCCCGATCGGCCCGCCGACCCCCGGTTGGTGGTGTGCGCCGACAACGTCGCCGCCCGGGGCGAGGAGGCGGTCCGTTCCTTCGGCTTCCAGTGGTCGACCACCGACTCGGCCCGGGCCATCGAGGATCCGGCCGTCGACGTGGTGGTGGTGGCCGCCCCCAACATGTTGCACGAGGAGCTGTGCGTGGCCGCCGCCGCGGCGGGCAAGCACGTGTTCTGCGAGAAGCCGGTGGGCGGCACCCCGGATCAGACGGCGCGGGTGGAGAAGGCGGCCCGGGACGCCGGGGTCATCACCGGGGTCGGCTACAACTACCGGTGGGCCCCGCTGGTCCAGTACGCCCGGCAGCTCATCGCCGACGGTGCCCTGGGGGAGATCACCAACTACCGAGGTCGGTTCTTCTCGATGTACGGCTCCGACCCGCTCGGGCTGTTGTCGTGGCGATTCGAGCTCGACGGTGCGGGCTATGGCGTCAGCTCCGACATCCTGAGCCACTCCATGGACCTGTCCATGATGCTCAACGGGCCGATCACCGAGGTGGTGGGTCTTGAGGAGACGTTCATCCCCGAGCGCCCCCTGCCCAAGCCGGGGGAGGGGACCCACTACGACCGTGGCGCCCCCGACGACCCCACCGGCCCGGTGACCAACGAGGACTACGCCGGATGCCTGGTCCGGTTCGCCAACGGGTCGGTCGGCACCTTCGAGTCGTCCCGGTCCATCGTCGGGCCCCAGAGCCAGATGGCGTTCGAGGTCTACGGGACCAAGGGCTCCATCATGTGGAATCTCGAGACCATGAACGAGATGAAGGTCTTCCTGACCGAGGAGACCGGCCACCTCCACGACGGGTACACCACCGTCTACGCCGGCGACCGGTTCCCCTATCACGGGGCCTTCGTCCCCGGCGACGCCAACGCCATCGGCTACGAGGACCTCAAGGTCATCGAGGACCTCAACTATCTGCAGGCGGTGACCTCGGGGACCCAGCACCAGCCGGGGTTCAGCGAGGCGCTCGACTACGTCAGCGTCCAGGCCGCCCTCATCCGCTCGTGGCAGAGCCGGGCCTGGGAGCCCGTCACCACCATCCGAATCGACTGAGGACATGGACATGACCGAAGCGGCGCCCCATGGGCGCGTCGACGGAGCGGTGGCCGTGGTCACCGGCTCCTCTCAAGGGCTGGGCGAAGCCACGGCCCGCCTGCTTGCGGCCCGTGGGGCGACCGGCATCGTGATCACCGGACGCAACGGCGACCGGGCCCGGGCCGTGGCCGACTCCCTGCCGTGCGACGCGGTGGCCGTCACCGCCGACCTGGCCGACCCGGCCGGGCCCGACACCGTCGTGGCCGCGGCCGACGAGGCCTTTGGTCGGGTCGACATCCTGGTCAACGCCGCCGCCCTCACCGGACGAGGGTCGGTGTGGAACACCACCCCCGACCTGTGGGACACGATGCTGGCCGTGAACACCCGGGCCCCCGGCCTGGCCATCTCGGCCGCGGCCCGGATCATGAAGCGCGAGGGCATCGAGGGCTCGATCGTCAACGTGGGCAGCGTGGCCGCCCATGGGGCCCAACCGTTCCTGTATCCGTACTCGGTGTCCAAGGCCGGGCTCCTGGCCCTGACCCGCAACGCCGCCTTCGCTCTGATGCGCCATCGCATCCGGGTCAATCTGGTCCAGCCGGGATGGATGGCGACCCCGGGCGAGCACGGGATCCAGAAGGAGTTCCACGACGCCGAGGACGATTGGCTGGCTGCGGCCGCCGCGGCCCAGCCGTTCGGCCGTCTCATCGACCCCGACGAGCTGGCCCGGGCCATCTGTTTCCTGGCCTCGGCCGAGTCGGGCCTGATGACGGGCGCCGTGTTCGACTACGACCAGACCGTGACCGGGGCCGGCGACGCCCCCAAGCCTGATCTGGCCCCGGTGTGGGGCGAGGAGAGCTGACATGAACGATGACTTGACCTTCGCCGTGCTGGGCGCGGGCCGTATCGGCTCGATGCACGCCGACCTGCTGCAGAACCGGGTCGACGGGGCCCGGGTCGCGGCCGTCTACGACGTGGTCGAGGCGGCGGCCGCCGCCAGTGCCGCCGGCATCGGGGCCCGGGTGGCCCCGTCGGTGGCCGACGTCCTGGCCGACGACGCCATCGGTGCCGTGGCCATCTGTACCAGTACCGACACCCATGTCGAGCTGATGGTGGCCGCCGCCGAGGCGGGCAAGGCGGTCTTCTGCGAGAAGCCGATCTCGCTGTCGCTGGCCGAGGTCGATCGAGGGCTGGCCGCCGTCGCCGCCGCCGGCGTACCGCTGCACATCGGCTTCAATCGTCGCTTCGACCCCGGCCACGCCGCGGTCCGGGCCGCCGTGGTCGACGGCCGGGTCGGGGAGGTCCGCCAGGTCCGCATCACCAGCCGCGACCCGGCGCCGCCCCCCATCGCCTACATCGAGGTCAGCGGCGGCATCTTCAACGACATGACCATCCACGATTTCGACATGGCCCGGTTCGTCACCGGCAGCGAGGTGACCCGGGTCTACGCCCAGGGCGCGGTCCGGGTCGACCCCGCCATCGGCGAGGCCGGCGACCTGGACACGGTGTCGATCCTGTTGACCCACGCCGATGGCACCATCACCACCATCGACAACTGCCGCCAGGCCGCCTACGGCTACGACCAGCGGGTCGAGGCCTTCGGTTCGGCCGGCATGGCCTCGTCCGAGAACCACGCCGACCATCACACCGTGGTCCGCACCGCCGACGGTGGCCACTCGGCCCCGGTTCCGCACTTCTTCCTGGAGCGGTACATCCCCTCCTATGTGGCCCAGTGGACGGCCTTCGTCGACGCCGTGTCGGCCGGGGCCCCGACCCCGGTCACCGGTGCCGATGGTCGGGCCCCGCTCGTGATCGGGCTGGCCGCCCGCCGGTCGGTCGACGAGGGCCGCCCCGTCGACGTGGCCGAGATCGGCTGAGGTCGCAACGATGCGGCTGGTGGTTACCGGGGCGTCCGGGTTCGTGGGCTCGGCCATCGCCGCCGTGTGTCGTCAGATCCATGACGACGAGGTGCACACCGACCGGGTCGACCTGCTCGATCCGGCCGCCATCGCCGAACACGTGCACGGCATCCGCCCCGACGGGGTGATCCACTCCGCCATCGTGAACGACTGGGACACCCTGGTCGGTGACCGCCGGCTGGCCTGGGCCTCCTACGTGGAGGCGACCCGGGCCTACGCCGAGGCCTCGGCCGCGGTGGGTGCCCGTTTCGTCCTGGTCTCGACCGACTGGGTCTTCGACGGGACCCAGGGCCCGGCGGTCGAGGACACCCCGCCCAACCCGGTGAACCTCTACGGTTTTCTCAAGGCGGCCTCGGAGTTGGTGGCCCTCGATCGCGGCGGGGCGGTGGCCCGCGTCTCGGGCGTCAATGGCATCCATCGAGGCGGCCGCGACCTGCCCCGGGCCCAGGACCACGGCTTCGGCTACTTCGTCGACGCCCTGGTCGATACGGTCTCGGCCGGGCGCCGGTATCAGGTGTGGGAGGCACCAACCGGTCTCAACCAACGGGCTTCGCCGTCGCTCGCCACCATGTGCGGGGAGGTCATGCGGGCCGCCGTCGTCGCCGGCGACGAGGGGGCGGGCCGCATCTTCCACTGTTGCGGGGCCGACGCCGTGACCCGGCGCCAGCTGGCCGAGGCCGCCATCGCCACCTTCGACCTCGATCCCGACCTCGTCGACCACGGGCCGCCGCCCCAACTCGCCCCCATGCCCATCCCGGCCGACACCTCGCTCGACGCCAGCGGTTCGGCCCACCACCTGGGCTACGAACTGCCCACCCTCGACCGCCTGCTCGACGCCTTCGCCCGGGAACGGGCCGACGGCACCATCACCCCCTTCCTCACCCCTTCCTGAGCACCAAGGAGAGCCGACTCGTGGAGACCATCCGACTTACCACCGCCCAGGCCATCGTCCGGTGGCTGACGGCCCAGCGCACCGTCCTGCCCAGTGGCGACGAGGCCCCGCTCTTCCCCGGCCTGTTCGGGATCTTCGGCCACGGCAACGTGACCTGCCTCGGTCACGCCCTGGAGGAGGTCAAGGACGAGTTCCCCACCTGGCGGGGCCAGAACGAGCAGGGAATGGGCCTGGCCGCCGTGGCCTACGCCAAGGCCACCCGGGCCCGCCAGATCATGATCGCCACCTCCTCGGTCGGACCGGGGGCCACCAACATGGTCACCGCCGCCGGGGTGGCCATGGCCAACCGGCTCCCGACCCTGTTCCTGGCCGGTGACACCTTCACCTCACGCATCCCCGATCCCGTGCTTCAGCAGGTCGAGCACGTGGGTGATCCGTCGCTCACCGTGAACGACGCCTTCCGGCCCGTGGTCCGGTACTGGGACCGCCTCACCCATCCGGCCCAGGTGGCCCAGACCCTGCCGGCGGCGGTCGCCACCATGCTCGATCCGGGGACCCGGGGCCCGGCCTTCATCGGCATGCCCCAGGACGTCCAGGCCCTGGCCTTCGACTATCCGGTCCGACTGTTCGAGCCCCAGGTCCACGAGGTGCCCCGCCCCCGGGCCGACTCGACCGAGATGGTGGCGGCCGCCGACCGGCTGCGCCAGGCCCGCAAGCCGGTGATCATCGCCGGGGGCGGCGTCCACTACTCGGTGGCCGAGGCCGAGTTGCACGCCTTCGCCACCGCCCACGGCGTCCCGGTGGTCGAGACCGTGGCGGGCAAGACGTCGCTGCTGGGCGACGACCCGCAGTACGTGGGCCCCATCGGGGTCACCGGGTGCGAGGCGGCCAACAACCTCATCGCCGAGGCCGACGTGGTGCTGGCCGTCGGGACCCGGCTCCAGGACTTCACCACCGGCTCGTGGACGGTGTTCAAGAACCCCGACACCACCATCATCGGGCTCAACACCACCCGGTTCGACGCCATCAAGCACCGGTCGCAGGCCCTGGTGGGCGACGCCCGGGAGTCCCTGCGGGAGTTGGGCCAGCTGCTGGGCGACTGGACCGCCCCGGAGACGTGGGCGGTGCGGGCGGCCGAGGAGAAGGCCGGGTTCCGGTCCTATCTGGCCTCGATCGGGACCCCCGGTGGGCCCGAGGACCCCGTCACCTACGCCCAGGTCGTCCGGGCCGTCAGCGACCTGGCCGGCCCCGACGACGTCTGCCTGGCCGCCGCCGGCGGCTTCCCGGGCGAGGTCAACAACGGCTGGTGGAACAAGGGCATCGGCACCTTCGACTGCGAGTACGGCTTCTCGTGCATGGGTTACGAGCTGTCCGGGGGTTGGGGAGCCGCCATGGCCTACGGCCCCGGGGGCGGCGCGGCCCGGGGCAACGAGGCGGGAGAAGGGGGCGAGGTCTTCGTCTTCGTGGGCGACGGCTCGTACCTGATGATGAACTCCGACCTGTACTCCTCGGTGCTCAGCGGGCACAAGATGATCGTGATCGTGTGCGACAACGGCGGCTTCGCCGTCATCAACCGGCTGCAGGTCAACCAGGGTGGCAATCCCTTCAACAACCTGCTGGAGGACTGCCGCCTGGCCGGCGACGTCGTCACCGTCGACTTCGCCGCCCACGCCGCCGCCATGGGTTGCGGCTCGGAGAAGGTGTCATCGATCGCGGAGCTGGCCGGCGCCGTCGAGCGGGCCCGGGCCTCGGATCGGACCTACGTCATCACCCTCGAGGTCGATGCCTACTCCTGGACCGAGGGCGGCTCGTTCTGGGAGGTCGGGGTGCCCGAGGTGTCGAACCTGGCCTCGGTCACCGACGCCCGGGCCGATCTCGACAAGGGCAAGGCCGACCAGCGCATCGGCTGGTGAGGCCCGTCCCGGCTCAGCCTGCGGCCTCGACCGCGGCCCGGTACCCGGAGTAGGTGGGCTGATCGATCCCGGCCTGGTTGACCACGGTCGTCCGCAGGTGGTGGGTCAGCGCCGCGTCGTCCAGGGCCAGGCGGCCGTCGTTGATGGCGGTGGCCAGGGTTCGGCGCAGGGCCAGCAGATCGGTGTCGCCGGGCCGGTCGAGCAGGGCCTGGAGCCGTGACAGCTCCCCGGCCCGGTGACCGGGACCCAGGCTGAGTTCCCGGAGTACGATGTCGAGGGAGTTGGCCGCCACTCGGGCCATGAACCCGGTCCGGCCCTCGGTGGCGGCCATGACGTCCTGGCGCAGGAAGTCCCGGACGCTGGTCACCAGCTCGTCGGTCGAGGGCAGGTCGGTGCTCGATCGGTGGGCCGGGTCGTCGTCGGCCTCCACCACGTCGACCGGGCCGGGGATGAGCAGGTTGACGCAGTCGACCTGGCACTCCGACGACCGGCGGCTGATGCCGGGTCGTTCCACCGACGGGTCCGGGCCGTTGCGCCAGCGCTCGCCCATGCCCAGGCAGCCCACGGCCCACCAGAACGAACCGAACACCTCCCAGTAGTGGACGGCGGCGGGATCGACGGGGACCCCGGAGATCGACTCGTAGCCGGCGAACAGGTCCTCGTACTGGCCGAAGCCGCCGACGGGAAGGTCCCGGCGCCCGAATCGCCACGAGTTGGTGCAGATCCACCCCAGGTCCCGCATGGGATCGCCGAGGTGGCAGACCTCCCAGTCGAGGACGGCGGTGACCCCCTCGGGGGTGATCATCAGGTTTCCGTTGCGGAAGTCGTTGTGGACCACTCGGTGATCGGCCTCGGCCGGCAGGTTGTCGAGCAGCCAGCGGGCGGTGTAGTCGATCATGGGCTGGGGGCTGGCGTACTCGTGGTACCGCTCCCACATCTGGGTCACGAACTCCTCGGTCGTGACCACCTGGAGGTGCTGGTCGAGGCCGGTGGCCGCCGGGTCGATGGCGTGGATGCGGGCCAGGATCTCGCCGCACTGGCGGGCCAGGTGGGGTCGGATCCCGTCCAGGTCGGGGGAGCGGAGAACCCGGGCCCCGAGCGTGTGGCCCTCCAGCCATTCCATGACGAACCCCTCCCCGATGCCGTCGGCGGGGTCGAGGACCAGGTCGACCCTCGGCTCGGGTACGCCGGCGTCGCGGGCGACCTGCATCAGCCGGGCCTCGACGGCCAGACCGGGGCGGCGATCGTCGGGCTCGGCCTCGACCCCTCCGGCCGCCCGGCGCAGGGCCCGTTGGGCGTCGGCCCCGTCGACTATCAGACGCAGTCGGTACGTCTCCTGGCTGGCCCCGCCCGAGAGCCGCTCGGCCTCGATCAGGCGCTCGAACCCGGGGAGGCGGCGGGCAAGGACGGCGGCCAGGGCCTCCTCGAATTCCGTCATGTCGAGCTTGGTAGCACGTGGTGTGGTCCGGGGCGAGTTCGACCCATCGGTCCGGTGCCCAGGGTCACTCAGTCCGCTGTTGTGTTGTGACCGGTAGCGATATATCGTTACTGTCACGAGCGAACGAGTGCTCGAACTGAACGAGAGGAGCGTTGACCATGCACGGTCGACGACTGGACAACGAACACGAGATGCACGGGCCCTCCGGCCGGGGCCCCGGCCCCGGCCCCGGCTCCGACGGCGACGGCCGCTGGGGGCACCGGCGAGGAAGGGGCCGCGGCCATGGCCGGGGTCCGGGCCGCCACGGTCGGGGCGGACGCCGCCGCCGGGTGAGTCGGGGAGAGGTGCGGGTCGCCGTCCTGGCCCTCCTGAGCGAGGAGCCGATGCACGGCTACCAGATCATGCAGGAACTGGCCGAGCGCAGTGACGGCGGCTGGGACCCGAGCCCGGGCTCCATCTATCCGACGCTCCAGCAGCTGAGCGACGAAGGGCTGGTGACGGGTGAGTCCAGCGAGGGGCGCAACGTCTTCAGCCTGACCGACGCCGGTCGGGAACAGGCCGACGCCGAGACCGAGGCTCCGATCTGGGAGCGGTTCCAGGAGGGTGGCGCCGGCCCCGGTCAGCTCCGGCGGGCCATGATGCAGGTCGGGGCGGCCACCCGACAGGTCGGTATGGCCGGGACCGAGGCCCAGGTCGAGCAGGCGCTGGCCGTCTTGACCGACACCCGCAAGCGGCTCTACCAGATCCTGGCCGAGGACTGAGGTCCTGGACCCGCTCCCGGCCCGGGTCGGGGCGCCGCCCCTACCAGGCGGGGTCGGTCTCGGAGCCCAGGGGGTTGGCCGGCCGATCCCACCGGAGCTCGGTGTGTGGAAGCGACACCGGGGCCCGGAGACGCCGGATCGGGCCCCAGCCGGTGGCCTCGGCCTCGGGCCGGTGATCGTCCTCGGTCGGAGGGGCCAACTCGGTGGCGGGGTCGGTCCGGGGGCCGTCGGCCAGCAGCCGGGCGGTCCGGGCCAACGAGGTCCGGGCCCGACAACCCCGGCCGGTGGCCAGACGCCGACGCCAGCCATCGAGAGCGGCCGCCGCCATCAGGTAGCCGGTGGTGTGGTCCAGGGCCTGGACCGGTAGCGGCTTCGGCTCCTCGGTCCATCCCTGCACGACCGGGGCGTGGGCGATCCCCGACGACAGTTGGACGAGGCTGTCGAAACCGCGACGCTCCCGCCACGGTCCGGTCCAGCCGTAGGCGTCGAGGCTGACGTCGACCAGGCCCGGCGCCAGTTCGGCCCGGGTCTCGGCATCGAGGCCCAGCCCGGCCAGCGCGTCCGACCGGTAGCCGTGGACCAGAATGTCGGCCTTCGACAGCAGGCTCGTCAGCCGGGCCAGGTCGGCGTCGAGCCGAAGGTCGAGGCGGGCGCATCGCTTACCCAGGGTGACCTCGACCTCGACCGCGGGCTCGGACCACCAGGGCGGATCGATGCGGAGCACGTCGGCGCCCAACCCGGCCAGGAACCGGGTGGCCACCGGGCCGGCCAGGACCCGGGTCAGGTCGAGGACCCGGACCCCGGCCAGGGGACGCTCGGTCGAGGCCGAACCCGGGCTCGATCCGGCCGTGGTCGAGCCCGTCGACCAGTCGATCAGGGGCTCGCCCGCCACCGCCGCCCCCTGCGGGTGGGCGGCCCAGGCCTCCTCGCTGCGAAGCGCGGCCGCCGCCCCGCCGGCGGCCACCACCGCCGCCTCCAGATCGTCGGCGGTCCAGGCCGGGGTGGCGGCCGCCACCGCGACACGATCGGGCGCGCACCCGAGCACGCCCAGGGCCGCCGCCTTGTGATGAGCAGCGTTGGTGTGGAGTCGGACGTGGCCGTCGGCCGTCGGGTAGATCCCGGCCACGGCGTCCCAGGCCGAGGTCGGCTCCCACCCCTCGGGTCGAACCGTGGTGGCGAACCACCATGACGCCAGCCTGGCGTCGACGGCGACCGGCGGCACGGGGCCGGAGCCGACGGCTCCCACCAGGCGGGCCGTGGCCCGTCCCGCCGCCGCCACCGACGCCGTGGCCAGGTCGGTCACGGCGAAGACCGAGGGCAGGGCGCCACCCCCGGTCACCTCTACCTCGCTCTCGACCTCGCTCTCGACCTCGCTGCCGACTCCGGTCGAGCGCGCCTCGTCGGGCCCGGCCCCGGGCGACGGGTCCGGGGTCAACGCCCCCTCGATGGCGGCCAGGAACCCTCGCATCGTCGTGTCGTCCATGGGGCCAGTCTGGTCCGCCGGATGGCGTCGCCGCCTGCAGCCCGGTTCGATCACCCGGCGCCAGGGCCGCCGGGCGGCCGGATCGGTCCGGTGCGGCTGATCACGGGAAGGCGATGTGGACGGCGCCGCCGCCCGGCTGGCACCCTGGCCCCGGCCCGCACGGGCCCGGGGGCCGACACCGGTCGGCCGGACCGGGTTGCACCGCGGCCACGACCGGAGGAGGACGCGCCATGCTGATCGAGTCGCTGCTGCCCCTGGGCAAGCTCGACCCCGGCCTGCGGGAACCGGAGACCCCGTTGCCCATCGGTGACTTCGCCGCCGGGGCGGCTCGGGCCGAGGAGCTCGGCCTCGACGCCGTTCTGGTGGAGGAGACCAAGGACGATCCCTACCAGTTGCTGGCGCTGGGGGCCGCCGCCACCGAGCGGATCGGGCTCGGCACGTCGGTGGCCATGGCCTTCCCCCGCAGCCCCACCGTGACCGCCATGTCGGCCTGGTCGCTGCAGAAGCTCTCGGGCGGTCGATTCATCCTGGGTCTCGGCTCGCAGGTGCGGGCCCACGTCACCCGCCGCTTCGGGCTGCCCTGGCATCCGCCGGCTCCCTGGATGCGCGACTACGTCGGCGCCCTCCGGGCGGTGTGGCGGTCGTGGCAGGAGCAGGTGCCCCTCCGCTACGAGAGCGAGCACTACCGTCTCGATCTCATGGTCCCGCTGTTCGACCCGGGCCCCATCGACCACCCGGACATCCCCGTGCACGTGGCCGCCATCGGGCCCAACATGTGCGCCGTGGCGGCCGAGGTGGCCGACGGCGTTCGCCTCCACCCGGTGTGCACCCCCCGCTTCATCGACGAGGAGGTCAGGCCCGCCCTGGCCCGGGGGGCGGCCCGCGCCGGTCGCGACGTCGAACAGGTCGAGGTGTGCCTCAAACCACTGGTCGGCACGGCCCGGACCGAGGCCGCACTGGCCCCGGTGACCGAGACCGTCCGGGCCCGGGTCGCCTTCTACCTGTCGACCCCGTCCTACCGGCGGACCTTCGAACTGCACGGTTGGGGCGACACCGCCCGCCGGGCGTCCGAGCTGTCCCGGCACGGCCGGTGGGACGACCTGCCGGCGCTGGTCGACGACGAGATGCTCCACACCGTGGCCACCATCGGCACCCACGACCGGATCGCCGCCCTGCTCAATGACCGCTACCAGGACCGGGTCGACCGAATCGAGTTCTCGATCCCGGTGGCCGACCCCGACGACGAGGCGGCCCTGGCCGCCATGCTGGAGGACCTGCGATGACGACCCACACCGGCTCGCCCGAGGTGACCCTGACCCGGGACCGGTGGGGCATCGGCCACATCGACGCCCCCGACGCCCTGGCCGCCTTCCGGGCCCAGGGGTGGTTGGCCGCCGCCGATCGGCTGTGGCAGATGGAATGGGACCGGCTGCGGTTCCTGGGCCGATGGGCCGAGGTGGCGGGACCGGCCGCCGTGGCCGAGGACGTCCTGTTCCGTCGGGTCGACCTGGCCGGTCGGGCCCGACAGGCCTGGGGTCGGCTCAACCCCGAAACGAGAGCCATGACCGAGGCCTACGCCGACGGCGTCAACGGGTACCTGGCCACGCTCGGACCCGACGACCTCCCGGCCGAGTTCGAGGCCCATCCGGAGGTCCCGGCGCCGTGGGAGCCCTGGCACTGCGTGGCCCTCTACCAACTCCGCCACTTCTTCATGGGCACCTTCCATCGGAAGCTGTGGCGGGGGGCGGTGGCCCTCCGGGCCGAGCCGGCCCTGGTCGCGGCCATGGTCGGCACCGTGGCCGACGACGGCGCCATCGTGCCCGGGCTGCGAGCGGGCGGGCCTGGGCCCGTCGATCTGCTGGCCCGGGCCGAGGAGGTCGTCGCCGCCAACACCGAGGCCCTCCGGGCGCTGCCCGACGCCGACGGCGGCTCCAACTCGTGGGCCGTGCACGGATCCCGCACCGCCACCGGAGGGCCGCTCCTGGCCGGCGACCCCCATCGCGGCATCGAGTTCCCCAACGTCTACCACCAGTGTCACCTGCGCTGCGACGAGTTCGATGTCATCGGCCTGGCCTTCCCCGGGGTGCCCGGCTTCCCCCACTTCGGCCACAACGCCGGGGTGGCGTGGTGCATCACCCACGGCATGGCCGACGACACCGACGTCTTCGTCGAGCACGGCCCGTTCGAGGTCACCCGGCACGAGACCGTGGCGGTCCGGGACGGCGAACCCGTGACCGTGGCCTGCGCCGACACACCCCGAGGCCCGGTGGCTCTGGGCGACCCGGCGGGTGGGGGACCGGCCCTGGCCCTGGCCTGGACCGCCTGGCACGGAACCGACACGACCTTCGACGCCCTGTGGCCCATGCTCCGCGCCACCGACTGCGACACGCTCGAAGCCGGCCTGCGCCCCTGGGTCGTACCGGTCAACAACGTCCTCACCGCCGACACCGCCGGCAACATCTCGTTCAAACTCCGGGGCCGGGTGGTCGAACGCCCGCCGGCCAACCGGTGGACCCCGGTTCCCGGCGACGCCGCCCACGCCTGGGACGGCCTGGAGCCCGTCGCGTTCGACCGCCTCCACCATTGGCGCAACCCCGACCGCGGCCATCTGGTCACGGCCAACAACCGCACCGGCGATGAGGGGCCCTACGTCTCGCTCGACTTCGCCGGGCCGGCCCGTCACGACCGGATCGGCCAACTGCTCGACGGGTTGCCCGCGGCCACCGCCGACGACCTCACCGCCATCCACCTCGACACCGTGTCGCTGGTGGCCCGGCGGCTGAGGCCCCTGGTGGCGGCGGCCACCCCCGACACCGGCCCCGGCCGGGCGGCCCGCGACCTGGTCGAGGCCTGGGACGGCGACGTCACCGCCGACTCGGCGGCGGCCACCGTCGTGACCCGGCTCCGCCTGTGGTGGACCGCAGAGGTCCTCGATCGCCTCGACGCCACCACCCCGCGGCTGATGACCCCGGGCTTCCCCTCGGCCCTGTTCAGCGGCCGGGCCTCGTTCGAGGCCGCCACCCGCCTGCTGGGGGCCGAGGGCGACACCGAAGGCGGCTGGCGTCTGGTGCCCGGCCTGGCCGATGAGGGCCTGGCCGCCGTGCTGGGTCGGGGCCTGGATCAGGTTGCGGCCGAACTCGCCTCCGAGCTGGGAGCCGAGCCGTCGGCTTGGCGATGGGACCGGGTCCACACCATGGTGTCGCCCCACCCCCTGGCCTCGGTGCGGCCGGGGTTCGAGCACCTGCATCCGCCCGTCGACCCCTGCCCCGGCGACGGGGACACCGTCCGGGCCGGCAGCGTCAACCCGGTCACCGGCGCCCGCATGGCGACCGGTTCGGTGGCCCGCTACCTGTTCGACCCCCTCGACTGGGACCGTTCGGGCTGGGTCGTGCCCCACGGGGTGAGCGGTGTCCGGGGATCGGGCAACGACCTGGACCAGCGGCCGCAGTGGCTGGCCGGAGAGCTGATCCCGATGGCGTTCTCCCCCGAGGCGGTGGCCGCGGTGGCCGTCTCCACCACCGTCCTGACCGACCGCGAGCTCCGACCTCCGACCTGACCGGAGGCGCCGAAACCGTCCGGTGACCGGTCACGGCTACGGTTGTGGTCACTCTGCGCAGTGGCGACGGTGGCGAGGAGGTACCGACCGTGGCGGTCGTGGTCGTGGCCCTGGTCCTGGTGGTGGCGTCGGTGGTGGCGGCGGCGCTCACCATGTCCGAACGGCAGTTCCACCGTTCGGACGAACAGCCCACCCCGGCACCGTCGGAGGAGCCGGGGTCGCCCGTCCCCGGCGCCATCGCCTCGGCCGTCGATCGGGCGGGACGGGTTCGACTCCACAACTCGACCGAAGCCCGGGCCATCGGGGCCCTGCGCCGGGCCCACCAGCTCGCGATGGACGGCGATTTCCAACGCCGGGTCCGGGTCGTCCTCGACGGCCTGCGGAGCGAGGGCGGTGACGGTCGGGCCCGCGTGGCCGCCCTTCACGACCGCCACCGGCCCGGGGGTTCCGGGCCGCCGGTGGCCCACCTCGCCGTCGGTCCGGCCGGGGTGTTCGTCATCGAGTCGGTGGTGCGCTCGACCAAGGTGACCGTGGGGTCCGAAGAGCTGCTGCTGGGTCGAGGTCGGCGGCAGCAACGCGATCCCGTGATCGATCACGTCCTGCGGCGCCAGGCCGCGGTGCTGACCGCGGTCGGATCCGTCCCCGTCCACGGGGTGGTGGTGTTCCAGGACCTGCTGTCGCTCCCGGGGTCGATCCGCCAGGGCACCGCCACCCTCCGCGGCGTCCACCTCGTTACCCTCGACCGGCTGCGGGAACTGGTGGCCGCCCCCGGACCGGTCGACGACCCGGGGGCGGTGGCGGCCGCCCTGGCCCGGGTCTTCGAACCGGCCCTGGCCTCGACCCACACCGGGCGGATGGAGCTCACCGGGGGAGAGGGGCTCCCGCCCCCGGCCTGAAGCCCTGACCGCAGGTAGGGTCCGACCATGCAGATCGGTATCTCCGTGTCGTCGTCGCTCACGGCCGACCGCCCGGCCCGGGCGCTGGCCATGATGGTCGAGCGGGCCCAGGCCGCCCATGAGGCCGGGTTGTCGTCGCTCAGCGTCGGCGACCACCACGCCCAGACCAAGTGGTACGCCCAGAACACGCCGACCCTCGGACGGCTGCTGGCCCACTGGCCCGACCGACGGGCCGGCTGCCTGTTCCTGGTGCCCCTGTGGTCGCCGGTGTTCATGGCCGAGCACATCGGGACCCTGGCCGCCCTCGTCGACGCCCCGTTCATCGTCCAGGTCGGGATCGGTGGCGGCGAGCGGCAGTTCGCCTCCCTGGGGGCCTCGCTGGCCACCCGGGGCCGGGTCACCGACGAGACGATCGACGTGGTCCGGGCCCTCCTCGAGGGCGAGACGGTGACCAGCCCCAGCCTGGGCATGGGCCCGACCAGCATCGGCCTCCGTCCGACCCAGACCGTCGAGTGGTGGATCGGCGGTCAGGCCCCGGCGACCCTGGAGCGGGCGGCCCGCCTGGGCGGCGCCTGGTACGCCGGCCCCGGGACCACCGTGGACGAGGTGGCCCGTCTGGCCGACGGCTACCGGGAGGCCTGCGCCCGCCACGGCACCGAACCCCGGGTCGTCGTCCGGCGCGATGTCCTGGTCCGCCCCGACGGGGCCGAGGCGTCACGGCGGGCCGAGGCCCTGATCGCCGGCGGGTACCGGGGCATGCGGGCCGAGGTGCTCGTCACCGGCGGACCGGACGAGGCGGCCGACCACGTCGAACGGCTGCGGGCCGTCGGCTGCGACGAACTGGTCATGCGGTCCATGTCGCTCGACCAGGACGACGCCCTGGCCTCGATCGAGATCCTGGGCTCGCTCAACCGGGCGTGAACCGGCCGGGGCGACCACGGCGGGGAAGATGACGGCCGTCACTCCGGTTCACCCCCCGTGCCTTCGCTTCATCGCCCTCACCGCCTGCTCGGGCTGATCCTGGTCCTCAGCCTGGTCGCCGCCGCCTGCTCCTCGTCCACCGACGACACCGACACCGCGGCCGACGCCCCCGACGCGTCCGCCGCCGAGGGGACCGAGGGCACGGCGCCCGAGGGCGACGCCGACGACGGGGCCGACGGGAACAGCGCCGACGGGGGCGAGTCCGAGACCCCGGTCGAGCTGTTCGCCTCGACCGACACCGACGAGCCGTTCGACCTGTCGGGCGGGGCCGAGCCCTCCGACGAGGGGGTGACCCTGGTGGCCGACGATCCCCGCTCGGCGCTCCAGGACCTCGCCTTCCAGGTCACCGGTGACTGGACCACCGACTGGACCCGCCAGACCATCGACCTCGGCGACCTCCAGGTCGGGATCCCCAGCAACGATCCCCGGGATCGCATTCCACCGATCGATGACCCCAAGTTCGAGCCCATCGCCGCCGCCACCTGGCTCGACGAGCGGGAGCCGGGGGCCCTGGTCCGCCACGAGGGGGAGGTGCGCTTCTATCCGCTCTCGATCCTGACCCGCCACGAGATCGTCAACGACCGGTTCGGCGACGTCCCCGTCATCGTCACCTACTGCCCCCTGTGCAACACCGCCATCTCCTTCGACGGTCGGGTCGGGGGCGAGGTCCTCCGTTTCGGGGTGTCGGGCCTGCTCCGCAACTCCGACCTGGTGATGTGGGACGACCGCACCCTCACGTTGTGGCAGCAGCTCACGGGCGAGGCCATCGTGGGCGAGTTGGCGGGTACCCGGCTCGACCTCATCTCGACCTCGATCGTGTCCTACGCCGAGGCCCGCGACGCCTTCCCCGAGGCCCTCTCCCTGGCCCGTGACACCGGGTTCCCCATCACCTACGGGGCCAACCCCTACGTCGAGTACTCCTCCAGCCCGCAGCCCTTCCTCTTCGACGGCGAGCCGGACCCCCGCTACCCGGCGCTGTCACGGGTCGTCGGGGTCTCGGTCGACGAGGTGAACAAGGCCTACCCCTTCGAGTCGGTGTCGGCCACCGGCGCCGTGAACGACGTGGTGGCCGGGGTGCCGGTGGCCGTGCTGTGGGGCGGCGACACCGCCGACGCCCTCGACAGTGGGACCATCGCCGACGCCGAGGCCATCGGTACCGCGGTGGCCTACGACCGGCGGGTCGGGGATCAGACCCTGACCTTCACCGCCGCCGGGGACGACGGCTTCACCGACGCCGAGACCTCCAGCACCTGGAACCTGCTCGGCCAGGCCGTGGACGGGCCGCTGGCCGGAGAGCAACTCGACACCGTGATCCACCGCAACGAGTTCTGGTTCGCCTGGGCCGCGTTCTTCCCCCAGGCCGACGTCTACAGCCCCTGAGTCCCGGGTCGGGACGGATCGGCCCACCTCGACCGTCGACCGACCATCGCTGCGGGCCCGGGGGCTGTCACCGGGGTCTCACCGTCGTTCCAGCGGCGGTGAGACCCCTTCCCGCCACCACAACGGCGGCTCCGGTTCCTCACCCGGCGCGCCGAGAAGGCGGGCCCCGTCGTCGGCGACGGCGACCCGGCGGCGACCCATGGTGGCGAACCGGTCGGGATCCCCGATCAGGGCCCGCCGCTGCCCGGGGCGGCCGTCGGGATCGGATTCCAGGGGGCAACAGACGAACAGCGCCCAACCCCGGTGGTCCGCCGTGGCCGTGATCACCGAGCCGGGGGCGGCCGAACCGGTCCGCCAGTCGTAGATCAGGTACTCGCCGTCGAGTTCGAACCGGTCGGTGATCGGGTCCGGATCGGTGGCGGTGTGGAGGGCCACCACGTAGCGCCAGGGCCCGGTCCGGCTCGTGGCCCAGCACAGGCCGTCGGGCTCGTCCCACCGCCGGAACAGGCCGTCATCGCTGATGCCGAGGGGGACGTCGGGCTGGACCAGCAGCCCGTCGGGTCGGCACAGCCGGGCCACCAGCTCGGGATCGGTGTGGCCGAGCCGGTCGCCGATGCCGGCCGGCCCGGCCGAGAAGGCGGCCAGCAGGGCTTCGACCTCGGCATGGGGGTCGACCCCGAACGGGACCTCGCCGGTGTCGGCGCCGGTCTCGGCGCCGGTCTTGGAGACGGTGTCGGGCCGGGCGGCCGATCCGCCCGCCGGTGTCGTCGGCGCGGTGGCGGCGGAGAAGAAGCAGTCCTTGAACGTGGCCAGGTCGAGCGCTCCGGCCAGTCGGTTCACGGTCAGGTACCAGTGCCAGAGGCGGGCCGGGTCCCGGGCGTAGCGGTAGTCGTCGCAGGTCCGTACGGCGGCCACCCGGCTGAGTTCGACCGAGGCCATGAGGTCGGCCGGGGTCGCCATGCACCAGATCAGGTCGATACCGGTGGCGGACGCCGACCGGTCGAGGGCCCGCTGCCAGTCGGCGGCCCGACCCGGGATCCGTCGCAGGTCCCATACCCCGAACCAGGCCATGACCATCCAGTCCTGTTCGATGACCGAGGCCCCCCACCGGGCGGCGTCGTCGAACCAGCGGCGGAAGAACGAGGGGTCGGACGGCTGGGCCGTGAAGTCGACCCACCAACCGTCGTCGACGTAGGGCGACGCGGGCGAGATGTGGCGGCTGTGGAGGATCAGGGGCCGGTCGCCGAGCCGGTGGGCGAGGTCCTCGATCCCGTCGGGGAGGACGTCGGGTCGGGGCTCCCACACCAGCATCCCGGTTGGCGGCACCTCCTCCAGGTAGCCGACCTCGGCCACCGGTCGGCTGATCTCGTGGGGATAGAACCACGAGTCGAGCTCGACCGCGCCGACCTGCACTCCGAGTTCGTCGAGCTCGTCGAGCTTGCGTTCCAGGGTGGTGGGCAGGTCCAGGCCGGGCTCGGTGCGGTACCAGTAGGCGGCACCGTTGTCGGTCCAGTACGACAACCGGGAGAGCGCGGGGGAGTGCTCGAGGTCGGGTCGCGCCGTGCCCGCCCGCTCCCGGATCTCGGACCCCCAGCGGTCGAGGACCTCGGCCGCCGTCGCCCCCCGGTACAGGCCCAGGGTGCTGGTGAACCCGGCCGGGACCTCGTCCAGGTCGCCGTGCCAACCCCACCGGAGTTCGCTGACGCCGTCGTCGCCCTGGACCACGCCGATCACCTGGTCGTGCCAGCTGTCGAGGGGGGCCATCAGCAGGACGCCCCCGTCGGGGGCGGCGGCGAGGAGGGGGAGCACGGCGGGCAGGGCGTTGACGTTCTCGGCCGGGTTGAAGTCGAACCGGACGTCGGCCCCGCCGGTCACGGGCCAAGCGAACTGGGCGTAGGAGAACCCGGTCAGGCGGGTACCGGGGCCCAGGGCGGCCACCGGGATCGGCACGTGGACGGCCGGATCGTGGAACCAGCGGGTGGCCATGCCGGTCAGCGCCGCCTCAGCCCGCAGGACCAGCCGGTCGTCGTGCCGTTCCAGGGTCAGCGACGGGGCCAGGGCCTCGGGGGCCGAAAGCGTCAGCTCAGCGGGCAGATCGGGCGCCATGGACGGAGTCTCGCAGGCCACGCCGTGGCCCCATGGTGGCGGTCAGGTGAATTCCTGGATCGGGTGGTGAAGGTCGGCCCCGTCCGCTGCCAACGTGGTGCCGTGCATTCCCCACTGGTCCGCCACGGGGCCGGCCCCGTGCTCACCGCCGACGGCCTCCCCGACGACGACATGGTCCTGGTCCTCAATCCGGGCGTGGTGGCCCTCGACGGCCGGTACCTGATGGCGTACCGGGTCGATCGGGGGGTGGACGGCGATCCCTACCTGTTGGCCACCGACATCGGCTTCGCCTGGAGCGATGACGGCGTCGCCTGGACCCCCGAGCCCCGGACCGCGTTCCCCCGGGAGCGGGCCATCGAACTCCTCGCCCCCCTGGAGCCCCATCGTCGGCTCGACGACGAGCTGTGGCGCATCTACGACCCCCGCCTGACGGCCCTCGACGGAGAAGCCGGCGATCCCCGCCTGGTGATGACCTTCGCCGCCGACACCACCCATGGCCTGCGGGCCGGGTTGGCCCGTAGCGACGATGGCCACCACTGGGAGGCCCTCGGCCTGGGCCCGCCCGACAATCGCAACCACGTGGTCTTTCCCCGGCGGGTCGATGGCCGGTGGCTGCGGTTGGAGCGCCCCATGCACGAGTACGGCACCGAGGCCCTGGGGGCCGGCCGCTACGGGGTGTGGCTGTCGCGCTCGCCCGACCTGGTCCACTGGGGTGACCACCGCTTCGTCCTCGACCGGGGAAGCATCCCCTTCGCCAACGACAAGGTCGGACCGGGAGCGCCCCCGGTCCTGACCGACCGCGGTTGGTTGTGCATCCTGCACGCGGTGACGGTGCTCGACGCCGAGACCAAGCGGGGGTGGGAGGACGGCTGGGGCAAGGAGTACCGGGCCGCCGCCGTGCTTCTCGACGTCGACGACCCGTCACGGGTGGTGGCGGCCGCCACCGTTCCCCTGCTCGACCTCGATCCGTCGGTGGACCACGAGCAGAGCGGCTTCCGCCACGGCGTGATCTTCCCCACCGCCGCCGTGGCGCGGCCCGGGGCGCAGGGTGACGAGTTGTGGGTCTACTACGGGGCGGCCGACACCGCCGTGGGCCTGGCCACCGGGCTCGTGTCGGATGTGGTCGACTTCGTCATCGCCCACGCCGACCCGTCCACCGTCGTCGGCTAGGACCGGCCGGGCGTCTGGTCCGCACGAGGGGATCAGCGGGTCGGGACCGAGGTCGACGAGGCCAGTGCCGTCTCGGCCGCCTGCTGGGCCCGGTCGATGAGTTCGGCCGTGCGGTGGAAGTTGAACGAGCCGATGTCGTGCGGGGTCACCGACGGCAGCACCAGGATCGGATAGCGCCCGACGAGGTCGTCGATGGCGTGGGCCCGCTGGTTCCGCACCATGAGGGTGGCCACGTGGAACGGGGTGCCGATCAGCTTGCGGGGGGCGGCCGGGGCCGGTAGGGGAGCGGCATCGAGGGCGATGACGCTCCGCGCTCCGAAGGCGATGGCCTGACGGATCGGGAGGTTGGCGCTGACCCCGCCGTCGACGTACGGGCGGCCGTCGATGGTGACGGCGGGGAACACCCCGGGGATGGCGGCGCTGGCCAGGAGGGCCGGCTTGAGCGGTCCGGTGCGGAGGATCTCGGGCTCGCCGATGGCGGCGTCGGTGGCCACCGCCCCCAGGGGGACGGACAGGTCGTCGAAGTGGTCGGCCGTCAGGTGCTGGTCGATCAGCGACGACAGCTGGTCGAAGCTGCTCAGGGTCCTCCGGACGGCCAGGTTGCGCACGGCGCCGAGCAGACCGTGGCCAAAGACCTGGTCCCGGCTCATGGTGGTCCACAGGTCGGCCAGACGATCGGGGGCGGCGACCGGGTCGGCGGCGATGATGGCACCGTTCAGTGATCCGACCGAGGACCCGACCACCAGATCGGGGTGGATGCCGTGTCGGGCCAGAGCCCGGAGCATGCCGACCTGGACCGACCCGAAGGCTCCGCCCCCCGAGAGGACGAAGGCCAGTGGCCGAGGCCAGGAGTTGAGGGGATGGCCGGGCTCCGGATCAGCGGCGGTGTCCACGATCTCGGTCATGGGGTTCTCCTTCCGCTCGGCGATGTCAACGTTACGTCATGGTAACCAACAATGGTCTCACAGGTAACGCTCGGGCGGCCATCAGCCATCCCGAGTGGGACGGCGCGTGTGCTGCCCGGGCTCGTGGAGCACCCGGTCGACGTTCCGATCGGCCGCGATCGGTCGGATATGAGGAGTTGTGGGAGCGGGCCTAGGCCGGATCGTCGAGGGTGACGAGGAGGTCGTCCTCGCCGATGCGATCCTCCGGGGCGACGTGGACCGCCCGCACGGTGCCCGAGGCCGTGGCCACCACCGGTATCTCCATCTTCATCGACTCCAGGATGATCAGCTCGTCACCCTCGTCGACCCGGTCGCCGGGGCCGACGTCGATGCGCCACACCGTGGCGGCGATCTCGGCGCGGATCTCGATCATGCTGCTGGCCCCTTCTCCGGTGCTCGGGCGGTCCCCCGACGGGGCGGACTGTACCGAACGGCCCCGGCCCGGTCGAGACGGGTGGCCCGGCGACCGGGCCGTGGACGGCGCCGGGGCCGGGCCGGGTGGCATTGGGTCCGGCCCGGCGACGTTTCCTAGCATCAACCCATGGAGACCGATGTGACCTACGCCGTGGCCGATCGGGTGGCGACCGTCTCCCTCAATCGGCCCCGGTACCGCAACGCCCAGTCCCGCCTCCTGCTGGAGGCCCTCGACCGGATGCTGACCCGGGCCGTGGACGATCCCGAGGTCCGGGTCATCGTGGTCCGGGGGGAGGGCGAGCACTTCTCCTCCGGTCACGACCTGGGCACGGCCGAGGAACTGGCCGACCGGGAGGCCCGGCCCTACCCGCCCGGAGCGGGCGGGGCACAGCGGCGCTCGTGGGACCTGAACGTGGCCAACACCCTGCGGTGGCGGGAGCTGCCCAAGCCCACAATCGCCGCCGTCCAGGGCTGGTGCATCTACGGAGGGTGGATGGTGGCGTCGGCCATGGACCTGATCGTGGCCGCCGACGACGCCAAGTTCCTGCCGGCCCACTTCCAGTACTTCTCGGTGCCGTGGGACTTCAATCCCCGGCGGGCCAAGGAGTTGCTGTGGTTGGCCGAGGTCGTGACGGCCGAGACGGCGCAGGAGGCCGGCTTCGTGAGCCGGGTCGTCCCTCGAAGCCGACTCGACGCCGAGGCTCATGACCTGGCCGTCCGCATCGCCAGGATGGACCCGTTCGCCGCCGCCATGATCAAGCGGTCGGTGAACGAGATGCAGGATCACATGGGCTTCCGGACCGCCGTCACCGCCGCCCACTCCACCTACCTCCTGCTCCAGGAGGGCGGTCAGGTCGTGCCCCCGGGTCAGGAGGGGGCCGTGCGCCGCTTGCCCGGGGTCGAGCGGGCGATGAAGGATGGCGCCGGGGCCGCACCGGGCGGCGCCCGGGAGGAGGGGTCATGAGCGTCGAGCAACCGGTTCTGGTAGAGGTGTCGGACGGCATCGGCACCATCACCCTCAACCGTCCCGAGGTCCGCAACGCCATCAACGGCGCCCTCCGCCGAGGTCTGGCCGAGGCCGTGACCGCATTGGAGGCCGACACGGGGGTTTCGGTCCTGATCCTGACCGGCGCCGATCCCGCCTTCTGCGCCGGACTCGACCTGCGGGAACTCGGCGGCCGGCCGGCCGAGGTCGGGCCCGGGGACGAGACCGGTCAGGGCAGCGTGCGGCCCTTCCCGCCCTTGACCAAGCCCTTGATCGGGGCGGTCAACGGGGCCTGCATCACCGGCGGCTTCGAGCTGGCCCTCAACTGTGACTTCCTGATCGCCTCGGAGCGGGCTGTGTTCGCCGACACCCACGCCCGCGTCGGCGTCATGCCCGGCTGGGGCCTGACCGCTCTCCTGGCCGACGCCGTCGGCGTCCGCCGGGCCCGAGAGCTGTCGCTCAGCGGCAACTTCCTCACCGCCGACCGGGCCCTGACCTGGGGGCTGGTCAACCGGGTGGTGCCCCACGAGGAGCTGTTGCCGACGGTGCGGGGTCTCGCCGCCGACATCGCCGGCAACGACCAGCCCGGGGTCCAGCGGATGCTGGCCACCTACGCCGCCCAGGAGCACGCCCGCCTGGACGATGCGTGGCGTCTGGAGAGCGAGGGGGCCCGCGCCTTCCGGGCCACCGAGGGGTTCCGACCGGACGAGGTGGAGCGCCGGCGCCAGGCCATCATCGACCGGGGTCGGCGCCAGGTATGACCGCCACCCCGACGCCGGATCTCCAACCTGATCGCCAGTCTGGAGACCTTCCGTCCGACCTTCCATCCGACCTTCCGTCCGACCTTCCGTCCGACCTTCCATCCGATGCCGATCCCACCCTCGATGCCGGAGGTGGCGGGCTGATCCCGGCCCCCGACGGAGAGTTGGTGGTCCGGCCCCTGTTGGCCGCCATGGCCGCCCACGCGGCCGAGGCCGATGCCACCCGTACCATCCCGGCCGCCGTCATCGATCCGCTGAAGCGGAGTGACGTGGTCCGCCTCGCCGCCACCCGATCGCTCGGGGGCACGGAGGGCTCGATCCTGGCCATCGGCCGGGAGCTGGAGGCGGTGGCCGCGGCCTGCACCAGCACGGCCTGGGTTCTGTGGAATCACCTGAGCGTGTTCCACCTGGTGGTCGGCTGTCTGGGCCCCGATCACGCCGACTGGCTGGCGGGCGGTGTCCGGGATGGGGAGACGGTGTGCTTCCCCGCCGGAGCCGGCTCCGGGGTGCGGGGCGTCATCGAGGGCGACGGCGTGCGGCTCAACGGAGCCGGGGCCTTCGGGACCGGGGGCCGCTACGCCGATCGGGCCGGTGTGGCCTTTCTCGTCGTCGACGACGAGGGCCGGAGGCGGGAACCTCTCGATCTCCGCTTCACCGTGGTCGATCTCCGGGCCCCGGGGGTCGAGATCGACCCCACCTGGGACGGGGCCGCGGTCAGGGCCTCGGCCACCGACCACATCCACTACACCGACGTCGTCGTCCCGCTCGGGCGCTGCGTGCCCTGGTATGGCGCCAACCGGGCCGAGACCCTGCGTCGGGCCCCGGTCGTGGCCGCCCGCTACCGGGAGGACTGGGTCGGTCTGTCCGACCTGTGGCTGGCCTGGATGGGGGTCGGGTTGGTCGGCGCCGCTCTGGACGAGGTCGTGGCCGGGATCCGGGACCGGCGCTCGATCCTGGGCAAGCGGATGGTCACCCACCCCACCGTGCAGCTGAACGTGGGGCGGGCCACCACGCTGGTCACGGCGGCGGCCGCCACCGCCGAGGCGGCCTGCGCCCAGGTCGACCGCCGGGTGGCGGCGGAGCAGGCCCCGACCGAGGCCGACTACCTGCGGCAGATGGCCCAGGCCAGCGGCGCCCTCCGTCAGCTGGAGGAGGCCATGGATCTCCTCCGCCGGTCCCAGGGGGGCAACGGGCTGAGGGAGTCGGGGGTCTTCGAGCGGCGGTGGCGCGACTTCCAGGCCATGCCCCTCCACATCAACGCTCATCAGGACCGGGTCGACCTCCGGCTGGGACGCCACGCGCTGGGCGAGGAGCAGGACCCCTTCTGAGGACGCCGGTCGCCCGCGGTCGCCCCGGTTGCCGGACGCTGGCGACTGCTACGTTGCCGTGATGGCCTCCGGTTCGACCCGCCAACCCGTGACCGTCACCGCGGTCGAGACCCGCCACTGCGACGCCGGTTGGCGCAACTACCACTTCTGCAAGATCACCACCGACGAGGGCATCGTGGGGTGGAGCGAGTTCGACGAGGGCTTCGGCTCGCCCGGGGTCAGCACCGTCATCGAGTCGTTGGCCCCGCGGGTCGTCGGGCAATCGGTCATGGCCCATGAGCGGGTCCACACCGAGTTGTTCGCCGCCACCCGACCCGGGGCCGGATCGGTGGTGGGCCAGGGGATCGGGGCCATCGAGAACGCCCTGCTCGACGCCAAGGCCAAGGCCCTGGGGGTTCCCGTCTACGAGCTGCTGGGGGGTCGCCAGCGCGACCGGATCCGGGTCTACTGGTCGCACTGCGGGACCTGGCGCATCGCCCAGCACCGGTTCTACGGGAACCGCATCTCCGACCTGGCCGGCATCCGAGCCCTGGGGGAGGAGGTTCGGGACAAGGGCTTCACCGCCCTGAAGACCAACATCTTCACCATGTGGGACGGGGCCCTGCGATCGTGGGCGCCCGGCTTCGGCCGCCCCTGGAATCCGGCCCACAACGCCGAGCCGCTCGTGCTCCGGGGTCTGCACGACGTGCTCACCGCCTTCCGGGAGGGGGCGGGGGAGGACATGGACATCCTCCTCGACCTGAACTTCAACTTCCGCACCGCCGGTGTGCTGGAGGTGCTGCGGTCCCTGGCCGACTTCGACCTGTTCTGGCTGGAGTACGACAATGACAGCCCCGACGCCCTCCGCTACATCCGCGACCACGCCCACACCCAGGTGGCCTCGCTCGAGACCGTGATCGGCCTCCCGGGATTCCTGCCCTACTTCGGGGCCCAGGCCGTCGACGTGGCCATCATCGACGCCGTGTGGAACGGCACGTGGCAGTCGATGAAGATCGCGGCGGCGGCCGACGCCCACGAGGTCCATGTCGCCCCCCACAACTTCTACGGCCACCTGTCGACCATGATGAGCGCCCACTTCGCCGCCGCCGTGCCCCACCTGCGGATCATGGAGACCGACATCGATCGCCTGCCGTGGGACGACGAGCTGTTCACCGAGGTTCCTGAGATCGTCGACGGCCACCTGATCGTGGGCGACCGACCGGGCTGGGGGACCGAACCGGACGAGGCGGCCCTTGCCGCCCATCCCCCGAAGGAGGGCCCAGGGTTCCTGGTCGGCCGTCGACCGTGACCGCGGCGACGGTCGCCTTCCCGGCCACGGGGGCGATGCTGGCGGCCGGGGCCGGCCTCGACGGCCAGGTCGTGGGGTGGCCGGTGGCCGTGGCCTCGCTGAGCCTGATCGCGTTGGCCCTGGGGTTGGCGGCCGCCCTCGGTCTCGGGATCGGACGCGACATCGTGGTCGCCTCCATCCGGGCCGCCGTCCAGTTGCTGACCGTCGGGCTGGTGTTCGCCGCCGCCTTCGGTTCGACTCGGGCCCTGTGGTGGGCCTGGGCCTGGGTCGTGGGCATGGTGGTGGTGGCGGCCGTGGTCGTGGGCCGTCGGGCGCCCCATCCAATCCCCGGTCTCCGGCTGGTGGGGGCCACGGTGGTGACGGTTGCGGCCTCCGCCAGCCTGGCCGTGGTGTTCGGGTTCGGGGTCATCGCCTACGAGCCGGTGTCGCTGGTGGTGGTGGCCGGCATCACCATCGGCAACGCCGTCCCCACCGCCGTCCTGGGCGTCAACCAGAGCGTCCGGTTGTGCCGGGATCAGGCCGGGGAGCTTGAGGCCCTCGTCGCCCTGGGCCTCGACCGGATGCAGGTGGTGCGGTTCATGGGGTCGCGGGCGGCCCGGGCCGCCGTCGTGCCCCAGGTCGAACGAACCAAGGTGGTCGGGCTGATCGCCCTCCCCGGGGCCATGACCGGCCTGCTCCTGGCCGGCGTCGACCCGGTCGAGGCCGTCGTCGTCCAGCTGCTGGTCATGTACCTGATCCTGGGCACGGCGGCGTTGTGCGTGGTGGCGGTGGTGGTGCACATCGTGGCCTCGTCCCTGACCCGGGACCTTCGCCTGGCCCCCTGGGTCCGGGCCGCGCCGGGCTGAGGGCGGGCTGACGGCCCGCCCGGGGGCGCCGGGGCGCCGTGCGCCCCTCCATCCGGTCCCGGTATGGTCGGCGTGGTCCGACCCACCCGGTCGGCGGTGATGCGGGGAGAGGGACCATGTCATCCAGAGATCACGGTCTGGTCCAACAGGCGTTGCCCGGCTATCAGGTCGGCCGAGAACTGGGCCGAGGTGCCTTCGGCATCGTCTACCAGGCTCGACACGCCCAGCTGGGCCGGGACGTGGCGGTCAAACAGCTGGGTCGGGCCTTCGTGGCCGACCCGTCGGTGCGGGAGCGGTTCGTGGCCGAGGCCCGGATGGTGGCCTCCCTCGATCACCCCCACATCGTGCCGGTGTTCGACTTCGTCGACGCCGCCGACGGTCAATGCCTCATCATCATGGAGCAGTGTGCCGGGTCGGTAGGCGACCGGTTCACCGACCAGGGGCTGGAGACCGACGCCGCCTGCGCCGCCATCCTGGCCTGCTGCGCCGCCCTCGACTTCGCCCACCAGGCCGGCGTCCTCCACCGCGACATCAAGCCCGAGAACCTGCTCTACGACCGCAAGGGCGTGGTCAAGCTCGGCGATTTCGGCATCGCCCGCGCCCTCGACACCGACGCCCGTCGCACCGCCACCGGGACCGTCATCGGCACCCCGGCCTACATGAGTCCCGAGCAGGTCCGGGGTGACGACCTCACCCCCGCCTCCGACGTCTACAGCGTCGGGATCATGGCCTACGAGCTCCTGTCGGGCCGGTTCCCGTTCGACGAGATCAACTCGGCCACCGGTCTGCTGGCCCACCATCTGGTCACCCCGCCGCTGCCCCTGATCGAGGCCCGGGCCGAGTTGGCCGCCCCGCTTGGGGCCGTGATCGACCGGGCTCTGTCCAAGGAGCTGGCCGATCGCCAGTCGTCGGCTCGGGAGTTGGCGTTGGAGTTGACCGAGGCCTGTGTCTCCGCCTTCGGGAGCGGCTGGCTGCGGGAAGGGGGCCACGTCCTCCACTGGCCCGAGGTCATCGCCGTCTCCGAGCGCCAGACCGGTGGGGGGTCGCGGACCGCCACCATCGTGGTCCAGGCCGATGAGTCGCGGACGCTGCTGGCCAAGAACCGGGGACCCGGGCCCGGTCAGTCCGACCCGGGCGTGGCGCCGAGTCGGCCTGTCGACTCCGGCGGGGTGCAGTACGCCCCGCCGCTGAGCAGTGGCCCCAACGCCCCCCAACCCGGCTGGCAGCCCCCGGTGAACCCGGGTCAGGGTCAGCCTGCGGCCGCCCCCGCCCCCGCCCCCGGGGGCAGCCCGGGCCCGTCCCCGGTCCGGCCCGGTCGGCCCCGCCGGCCCAGGGTCCCGGGTCCCAGCCCCCGCCCAACCCGGCTCCGGCCCCCCAACCGGCCAATCCCTGGACCAGCGGCCCGTCCGTGGCCCCGGCCCCGGCGCCGGCCGCCTACCAGAGCGGCCCCCAGTACCTTCATGCTCCGCCCGGATCCACCGGCGTCTCCCCGGCTCAGGCCCCGTCGCGAGGCGGGGCGTCGCCGCTGCTGTGGGTGCTGATCGGGCTCGGTGGCGTCGTGATGCTGGCCGTGCTGGGCCTCATCGCCATCGGGCTCGCCGCCGGGGGCGAGGACGCCGATGGCGACGGCGACACCGACATCATCACCGCCAGCGGCGACGGCAGCCTCAGCGGCGATCCCGGATCGTCGTCGTCCTCGGGCGACGACGGCACCGGCACCGTGAGCGACGGACCGGGGGGCAACCCCGACTTCACCGTGCCCATCACCCCGGTCCCGAGCTCGGCCGGGCCCGTCATCGTCGACAACCCGTTCACCCCCACGCCCTGCCCGACCGAGCAGGAGCGGGTGGCCTGCCTCACCGCGGTGGCCATGGACCCGAGCACCGGCGAGATGATCGCGGCGTACGAGAGCTTCGGCTTCATTCCCGAGTTGGAACCGGTCGACTACCACCTGCACTTCTACCTCGACACCGTCGTGGCCGGTGACGAGCGCAAGGCGGGCACGGCCGAGCCCGGTGGTGGCTGGCGCTCCTGGGACGGGATCCTGCCCTTCACCACCTCGGGCGGGGAGAACGGGCGCGTCGGTTTCAGCCAGGCCGATGTGGTGGCGGCCGGGGCCCGCCACCTGTGCGTGATCGTGGCCGACCCCGACCAGCGGGCCGTTCCCGGGAGCGGCAACTGCGCGCCGATCCCGTGGGTGTGGGACGACACGGTCGCCCTGGAGCAGGTCGATCGGCTGCAGGGGACCTACGCCGGCCGGTGTGCCATCGGGGCCACCGTGATCATGCCCCCCGACTGGCAGTGGGTGGACCTCGTGGCCACCTCACCCGAGGAGGCGGCCCGGATCCTGCGCCCGGCCAACGTGGCCGAGGTGACCCCCCTGTACCAGGACTTCGTCAACTCCGGCGGGCTCATGCTCGGCGACGGTCCGCTGGTGGACGACTACATCGTCAACTTCACCCTGTGGCGGGTGGAGGGCAACTTCACCAGCCTCGACACCGCGGCCGAGGTCGAGGCGGAGCTGGGCCGGGCCGGTCTCTTCTTCGACAACACCCCGACCGTGAAGGTGTTCAACGGGCGGGAGGTCAACACCCAGGTCGTGGTGGGTGACGGTTTCGAGTTCACCCAGTACGTGGTGCCCGACTACGGGTACGCCCTCGTCCTGGACTTCTTCTCGCCCAACGCGGCGACATGGACTGACACCTCCGACGCCGTGGCCGCTACGTTGATGGGCTGCTAGATCCCCGATCGCCCCGGATGACCCGAGGCAGAAGCGCCAGAGCAGCTGTGTCAGACAATCCCTCGACCGGACTTCCGGTCAACCTCGAGGCCAACTCCACCATCGACTACGCCCTCCGAACGGCACAGCAGAACACGCTGCAGCTGTCGAGCATGGCCGACCAGAAGGCCAGCATCGTGCTGGGCTCGTCGTTCGTCATCACCTCGATCGTCTTCACCGGGCTCGACGCCACCGACCTGGAGGCGGCCCGGCTGTCGTTGGCCGTGACCTCGGTCGTGTCCGGCCTGTTGGCCGCCCTGGCCCTGCTGCCCCGGATGTCGTGGCGCCGGTCGGTCGGCTCCAAGCCCAACCTTCTGTTCTTCGGCACCGTCTCGCGCCTCGACCACGCCGACTACCGGCGCCGGATGCGGGAGATGTTGGCCGACGACGCCGACATCTACGACGCCATCATCGAGGACCTCTACCAGGCCGCGTCCGCCCCGGCCCGCAAGTACCAGTTGCTGTGGCTCTCCTACGTGACCCTCATGGTGGGCATGGTCGTCAGCCTGGTGTTGGCCATCACCGCCTGAGCGGTCGCGCTCGTCGTCAGCCGATGCCGGTACCGGTGGTGTCGGTGCCGCTGCGGAGCATGTGGCCGGGCCGGGCCTCGGTGAACTCGCCGTGGCGGACGATCTCGTCCCCGTTGCAGATCACGTGGTCGTAGCCGTTGGCCGTGCCGTAGAGGCGCCAGGCACCGCCCGGGAGGTCATGGCGGACCTCGTTCGGGTTGAGGGAGACGGCCTCGGGATCGAGCACGTTGATGTCGGCGTGGAAGCCTTCGGCCAGGCGGCCTCGATCCTTGATGCCGTACATGCGGGCCGGGGCGTCGGTGATCATCGACACCGCCTCCTCCCAGGACAGCAGGTCGCGGTCCCGGCAGGCGTTCTGGAGCATGGCGGTCGTGGCGTTGAACGTGGCCAGCAGGTCGAGGTGGGCCCCGGCGTCGGTACCGCCCAGCATCGTCCGCTCGTCCCGCCACACGTCGCGGCGCAGGGCCCAGGTGTCGTCGTCGTCGCCCCGAAGAGGTGAGTAGAGGCCGGTCTGCAACTCGTCGGCCAGCACCAGGTCGCAGACCACATCGAAGGCGTCCCGGCCCTCGTCCTCGGCGATCTCGCCGATGGTGCGGCCCTCGTACGGGGCGTTGTCGTCGGAGAAGGTCTCGCCCACGGTGAGCAGGTGCCACTTGGCCACGCCCCGCAGCGGGCTGGGCCCCTGGGCCAGCTCGGCCAGCTCCCGGCGCCGTTCAGGGTCGGCCAGCAGGGCCATCTTCTCGTCGTCGGGCAGGGCCATCGGCTGGCGCCAGCCGTTGAGGGCGTCGAGGACGAAACCGCTCTGGAACGACAGCCGGGTCTGGATGGCGCAGGGCACGGTGAGGGCGATCACCTCGCCGCCGTTGGCCCGGGCGTGGTCGCTGGCGGCCAGGTTGTGCTCCATGATCTCGATCTGCTTGGGCGAGGTCGAGACGGCGATGAGGTTCCAGTTCAAAGGGCGGTTGGCGGCGGCCGACATGCGGGCGATGAGGTCGACGGCCTCGTCCCCGAACCGCCCCACGGAGGGGATGAATTCGAGCGAGGTGCCGTCGAACTCCGAGCACACCCGGGACAGCTCGATCAGCTCCTCGGGAGCGGCGTGGCGGGAGGGGACGGGCTGGCCGTCGGGGTCGTTGTGGGTGGTGGCCCAACTCGACGAGAACCCCAGGCCGCCTTCGGCGATCGAGGTCCGCAACAGCTCCTGCATGGCCGCCAGATCCTCTGGGGAGGCCTCGTGGCCGACCGAGCGCTCGCCCATGACGAGGCGGCGGATGGCGCTGTGGCCGACCATGAAGCCGGTGTTGATCGACAGGGTGCCTTCGAGTTGGTCGAGCCACTGCCCGAACGAGGTCCAGTTCCAGGGGACGCCGGTCTGGAGCGATTCGAGGGGCATGCCCTCGACCCGGCTCAGCATCCGCATGAGGTAGTCGCCGTGCTCGGCCGCCAGTGGGGCGATGGTGAAGCCGCAGTTCCCGGCGATCACGGTCGTGATCCCGTGGAGGGGCGACGGGCTGAGGGTGGTGTCCCAGTGGGCCTGGGCGTCGTAGTGGGTGTGGATGTCGATGAAGCCCGGCGTCACCAGCTTGCCGGTGGCGTCGATGGTCCGGGCCGCCTCCGAGCCCTCGAGCGGGCCGACGGTGACGATCCGCCCGTCCTTGACACCGACATCGGCCGTCCGTCGTTCGGCACCGGTGCCGTCGATGACCGAACCGTTCGTGATCACCAGGTCGTACATGGTCGCGTCCCCCTGCAACTCGACGTGTCCCGAGCCTAGGGCCGAGCGGCGACCGGCTCCAGACCGCGGCGACTCGGCCCGTGACCGCTAGTCTCTCGGCCGTGACGGCCTGGGCCCTTGATCTCGACGGTGTGGTGTGGCGGGGGAGCGAGACGGTGCCGGGGGCACCGGAGGCGGTGGCCCGGCTCCGGGAGCGGGGAGTCCCGCTGGCCTTCGTCACCAACTCGGCTCTGCGGACCCCGGAGGAGGTGGGGGCCAAGCTGGCCGGCCACGGTATCCCTGACGCCACCGACCTGGTGGTGACCTCGGCCATGGCGGCGGCGGCGCTGGTCGAGCCGGGGGAGCGGGTGGTCATGATCGGCGACCGGGGCCTCCGGGCCGCCATCGAGTCCCGGGGGGCCGAGGTGGTGCCCGAGGGCCCGGCCGACGCCGTCCTGGTCGGCCTGACCCATGAGCTGTCCTATGACGACCTCACCCGGGCCATGACCGCGCTCCGGGCCGGGGCCCGGTTCGTGGCCACCAACGACGACGCCACGTTCCCCGACGTCGGTCGCCTGTTGCCGGGCAACGGGGCGGTGGTGGCCGCGGTGGCGACCGCTTCGGGGGTGGAGCCCGTCATCGCCGGCAAGCCCCACCAGGTGATCACCGCCATGGTCCGGGAGCGTCTGGGCGAGGACGGGATCATGGTCGGCGACCGGCCCGAGACCGACGGCCTGTTCGCCCGGGCCCTGGGTTACCGCTTCGGTCTGGTCCTGACCGGGGTCATCGGGCCCGACGACCTACCGGTCGAGCCCGACCCGGACGAGGTGGCCGACGATCTCGCCGCGCTCGTCTCCCGCCTGGTCCCCTGACCCGGGGGCCGACGCCGACCCGCGCCCAGGTCGGGTCGGGGCGCGCCTACCCTGACCCCGTCAGTCGGCACTGAGGGAGTCATGTCGGGCCAGCACGCCGCCATCGTCAGGTCGTTCTCGGCGGCCGCCCGCCCTGCGGTGCTGGTCGACTTCGACGGCACCATCAGCGACATCGTGCCCGTTCCCGACGATGCCCGACCGGTCGAGGGAGCGGTCGAGGTTCTCTCGGGTCTGGTCAGGGCCGGGGTCGCCGTCACCGTCCTGTCGAGCCGCCCCGTCGCCTTCCTGCGTTCGGTCCTGAACGGTCTCGACGCCGGTGTGGGCCTGGTCGGCCATAGCGGCCTCGAGGTGTTCCGGGCCGGGACCCTGTCGGTCGAGGAAGCGGTGGCGCCGTGGACGGCCGTGGTCGAGCGGACCCTCGACCAGGCGCGGCGGGCGGCACCGGAAGGGGTCCGTATCGAGGACAAGGGCCTGTCGTTCGCCTTCCACTACCGGGAGGCCCCGGCACGGGCCGAGGAGGTGGCCGTCGTGGCCGAGCGGCTGGCCTCCGACTCGGGCCTGAAGATCAAGGCGGGCCGCATGAACCTGGAGCTCCGGCCCCCGGTCCCGGTCGACAAGGGCACGGCGGTGGGCCGAGGTCTTGACGGCTCGGCCGACTGGGTGCTGGTGGCCGGCGATGACGTGGTCGACGTCCCGGCGTTCGAGGTGGTCGGGGCCGGACCGTGGGAGGCGGTGACCGTCGCCGTGGGCTCGACGGAACTGCCCGCTGACCTGGCTCGGGCGGCCCGACTCGGCGTCGAGCGGCCGGCCGACCTCGTGGCGCTGCTCGACGTCCTCCTTGCGGCCAAAGGCGACGGCTCCGGCGCGTGAAGCAGCGCCATGATCGTCGATGCCTGTTGGTCTCGAACTGGCCAGGACACCCGCTGATTTCAGCGAAGTGACCCGCCTCAGCCCGGACATGACGGGGTAGCGTGTCGAGCGCGGCGACTCAGTAGGGCGGGTCGCGCACACATACTGGCGGAAGGTCACGATGAGCGAAGAGTCCGTGGAGCGTCACCCGTATGGGCCGGGTTCGCATGCGCCGTTTGAGGACGTGCGGGAGATGCCGGCCTGTTATCCGATCAAGGGGAATGTTCGGTCTGATGGGCGGCGGTTCTATCACCGTCCTGATTCTCGGAATTATGGGGCGACTCGGGCTGAGGTGTGGTTCGATTCGCCGTCTGCGGCTGAGGCTGCTGGGTTCACGTTGGCGCCGACGCATCCGGCGGGTGTTGGGGGTGGGGAGTTCGAGCCCGGTGGTTCGGAGCATCCCTGCACGGTCGAGGCCGTCGAAGCCAACCGGGTCGCCGCCGCCGGAGGCTCCCCCGAACACCCGTATGGGCCGGGTTCGCATGCGCCGTTTGAGGACGTGCGGGAGATGCCGGCCTGTTATCCGATCAAGGGGAATGTTCGGTCTGATGGGCGGCGGTTCTATCACCGTCCTGATTCTCGGAATTATGGGGCGACTCGGGCTGAGGTGTGGTTCGATTCGCCGTCTGCGGCTGAGGCTGCTGGGTTCACGTTGGCGCCGACGCATCCGGCGGGTGTTGGGGGTGGGGAGTTCGAGCCCGGTGGTTCGGAGCATCCCTGCACGGTCGAGGCCGTCGAAGCCAACCGGTCCGGCGTCGTCGCCGTCCTGGCCGGGCTCGGCGCCGCCGCGGCGGCATCGTTCGGCGATGGCGCCTCCGATGTGAGCGACGCCGACGCGAGCGCAAGCGCCGATGCCGATGCCGATGCGACCACCGCCGACATCGTGGCTGACGGGACCGACGTGGCTGCCGACGCCGACGCCAAGGGCGGGGTCGACGCCGGAGCCGGAGCCGGAATTGCGGCCGCGGCCGTGGCCGGTGGAGCCGCCGTGCTCGGCCTGGCCGATCTGGGGCGGGAGGCCGCCGACACCGACCTCCACCCGTTCGGGGTCGGTTCCCACGCTCCGCTGGCCAACGCCATGGACATGCCCCGCTTCCACCCGATCAAGGGCAACGTGGGCTCCGACGGCACCCGTCGCTACTACCGGCCCGACAGCACCCTGTACCGGAGCACCAAGCCCGAGGTGTGGTTCGACTCGCCGTCGTCGGCCGAGGCCTGCGGGTTCATGCTGTCGGCCACCCATCCCACCGATGGTGACGCCGCCGAGTTCGAGCCCGGGGGCGCCCGTCACCCGTGGTCTGAGGCCGATGTCGACGCCGCCCGGCTCCGGGCCCTGCACGGCGCCGATCCGGCGACCGGGGTCGATGCCGACGATGACGACTCCTCGTCCGGTGTGGCGGCCGGTGTGGCCGTTGGCGCCGCGGGCGCAGGCGCGGCCGCCCTGGGTCTGGTCGGTGCCGGCGACGGAGGCGACTCCGCCGATGCCAGCGCCGATGCCGACGTCTCCGCCGATGCCGATGCCGATGCCGACGTCTCCGCCGGCGCCGATGCCGATGCCACCGCCGGTGGGGGCTTCGGGGACACGGTGGTTCTGGCCAAGCCGGATGCGGACGTCGACGGCGATGCGGATGCCGATGGCGACGCGGCTGACGATGTCGAGGCCGGCGTGGGCGACACGGTGGTCCTGTCCAGGCCTGACGTCGACGGCTCGGCCGATGCCGATGCCGATGCCGATGCCGATGCCGATGCGGATGCCGACGGCGACGATGACGGCGGCACCGGGCTGGGTGCTGCGGCCGTGGCCGCGGGGGCCGGCGCCGCGGCCGCCGGCGTTGCGCTCTTCCGCCGCCGCGGCGGCGATGACGACGCTGGTACCGCCGACCTCGACCTCGACCTCGATCTCGACCCCGGTGCGGACACTGGGGGCTCTGACGGCGTCGAGATCGACGGTGACCTCGACCCGGGGAAGACGATCGAGGCTCCCATCGCCGCCCTGACCGGCGCCGCCGCCCTCGGTGCCGATGCCGACCTCGACCTCGACCTCGATGCCGATGCGGATGCCGACCTCGACGCCGATGCCGACGCGCCGTCGGTGGACGACGAGGATGTGGCGGTGGCCGCCACCACCACCCAAGAGCTCAGCTCGACGGCCAAGGCCCGGGCCAAGGCGTCGACCGACGACGCCGAGGCAACGGCAGCCGACGATGACGACGCCGCAGGGGGTGCCGCGGCCGGGGCGGCGGCTGTGGCCGCAACCGGCGCCGACGGGGGCGACTCCCGCTTCGCCGGTCTGCTCGGCGGTGGCGATCGGCGGGGCTGCCTCCATCCGGTGTGGCTCCTGCTCGCCCTGGTCGCCCTGCTCCTCCTGCTGGTGCTGCTGCTCTCCCAGTGCGGGGGTGATGACGACGACGCCGTCGCCGGCGACGGAACCGAGCAGACCGATGACGCCGGCGACGGCTCGGACGGCAACGGGGCGGCCGACGACGACTCGGACGGCTCAACCGATGATGACTCGGACGGATCCAGCGACGACGAGGGCGATGGCGAGGGCGATGGCTCGGACGAGCAGGTGGCGCCCCCGACCACGGTCGACGACGCCGAGACCACCACGTCACCCTCGCCCACCAGCGGCTCCGACCTGGAGGCCCAGGCCCTTGCCGCCCTGGAGGGGGCCGGGTTCGGTGACGTCGACGTCGAGGTCAACAACGGCGTGATCACGCTGTCGGGCATCGTGGACTCCGAGGAGGCCATGCAGGCCGCCGCCGACGCCGTGTCCGGCATCGACGGGGTGACCGGGGTGACCAACGGCCTGGAGATGTCGACGCCGGCGGTGTCCGACGACGACCTGCAGGCGGCCGCCATCGCCGCCTTGGCCGATGCCGGGTTCGGTGACGTCGAGGTCTCGGTCACCGACGGCATCGTCACCCTCACCGGTGGCGTGGACTCCGATGCCGCCTCCTCGGCCGCCGAGGAGGCACTGGCCGGACTCGAGGGTCTCGGCTCGGTCGACAACATGCTGTCGGTCGTGGCCGAGGAGACCCCGCCCGCCGACCCGGTCGACGAGGACCCGCCCTTCACCGGCTGATGACCCTGGCCGTCCGGTCGCCGTCCGCCTTCGGCGGCCGGGCCCGGGCGGTGGGGGCCGGCCCGGACGGGGCTAGCCCACCTGCTCGGGATCGGTGCCCCGGGCTACTGCAGGCCCGGAGGTGGGGGAGCCGGTCGGCCCCGATGGATCGACACCGGCGTACCCAGAGGAAGGTACGTCGCCATCTCGGCGATGACGTCGTTGTGGACCCGGACGCAGCCGTGGCTCACGTCGGTGCCCAGCAGATCGGGCCGGTTGGTCCCGTGGATGCCGATGATGCCGGGGCCACCGTTGAACGAGTCGAGGGTCTCGCTGAAACCGGACAGGCCGTAGGCGAAGGGCCCGTAGGCCCCGGCCGGATCCGGAGGGCGTAGGAGTTCGGTGAGGAAGAAGTCCCCGATCGGGGTCGGGGTGGCGCCGGTCCCGATGGCCACGCTGGTCTCGACCAGGACCTCGTCGTCCTGGAGCACGGTCAGCCGGCGGGCCACGACGTCGAGGTCCAGCCGGTAGCGGTTTCGGGTCAACTCGAGCTCGTCGGCTCGGACCCAGCCCGTCGTCCCGTTGGGCCGGACCGGGAGCAGCACCTCGACCCAGCCGTCGCTCGGTGGCGACAACACCTGGAAGACCAGGGGCACCCCCCGCTCGGTCGGGTGGGCCAGGCCGGCCACCTCATCGGCCTCGGGGTCCGGAGCGACCCGGGCCCGGACCAGGGGCACGATGGCGTGGCCGACCAGGGTCCCCGAGCCGCTGGTGTCCACCCGTTCGGCCGGGGTCGGCTCGGCCAGAGGGGCCACGCCGGGGCCGGAGGGCAGGGCGGCCGGCGACTCCAGAAGCGGCGTGGGGAGCGAGGCCGTCACCGGCGGCGGGCCCACGGCGGCGACGACCGTCGTCGGCGCTCCGGGGTCGGCCGACACCGTCACCTGATCGGGGGGCGGGGCGCAGGCGACGCCCAGGGTTACCAGGGCCAGGGTCGAGGGCAGCACGCGGGCCGGTCGGCGCCGGTCGTCGTGGCCTCGCCCTCGCCTCGCTCGCGTCATCCTCGCCTCCGGCCCCGGTACCGGTCGTCGACCCCGGGTCCGCCCGGTCGACGAACCCGAACGCTACCGGTCCCCGTCGGCCATGGCACCGCACCGGGAGCCGGTCCCGTTGGCGCCGGACCGGCTCTGCGGCTACACACGACCGGCGTGGACGACGCCTACTACGAGCTCGACGGGGACCTCCCCACCCCCCGTGGCCACGCCCACAGTCCGTGGGCCACCGACATGCAGCACGGCCGGCTCCTCGGCGGGCTGGCGGCCCGGGCCCTGGAGGCCGAGGTCGGCGCCGGGACGAGGGTGGCCCGACTGACGGTCGACCTGTTCCGGCCGGCGGCCATGGCCCCGGTGACCTTCGAGGTCCGACCCGTTCGACGGGGACGTCGGCTGGCCGTTCTCGATGCCCTGGCCACGTGCGAGGGCCACCCGGTGGCTCGGGCCACGGCCGTGGTTCTGGCCACCGGTCAGGACCCGCCGGGCCGGGTGTGGTCGCCCGACCCCGAACCGTGGCCCGACCCCGAGACGGTCCCGGCCCCCGAGGTCGAGCCCGACGAGCGGTGGCGGCACCGCGTGGTGAGCGGCGGCTTCGCCACCGGGCAGCGGACGAGACTGTGGACCTGCGACACCGTCCCCCTGGTGTCGGGCGAACCCATGAGTCCGCTGGTCCGGGCCGCCGTCAGCGGCGATCTGGCCTGTCCGGTGGCCAACAGCGGCGACGAGGGCCTGTTCTTCATCAACGGCGACTACACGCTGGCCCTGGCTCGCTACCCCCGAGGTGCCTGGATCGGTCTGGAGACGGTCCAGCGGCTGGCGGCCGACGGCATCTCGATCGCTTCGGCCAACCTGGTCGACGAGGACGGCCCCTTCGCCACCAGCACCGGCACCTCCCTGGCCCGTCCGCCGCTCCAGGTCGAGGCGTAGGCGGCCGGGACCACCGGTGCGCCGATCGGTCGCCGACGACACGCCGGCCGGGGAGGCGGGTCAGTCCCAGCCCAACTCGTGCAGCCGGTCGTCGTCGATGCCGAAGAAGTGGGCCACCTCGTGGATCACCGTGATCAGCACCTCCTCCCGCAGGTCCTCGACCGAGGTGCTGTCGGCGCAGAGCGGAAGCCGGTAGAGGGTGATCCGGTCGGGCAGGGTCATACCCCCGTAGTCGTCGCGCTCGGTGAGCGGCACACCCTCGTACAGCCCGTACAGGTCCTCGGTCGGATGCTCGTCCTCTACCAGGACCACCACATTGTCGAGCAGCTCGCCCAAACCCGGGGGGAGTTCGTCCAGGGCGTCGCCCACCAGTTGCTCGAACGTTTCGACGGCCACGGGCTCCACCGGTGGCACCGTAGCCGACGGCCGCGGACCCACCGACCACCGGGCCCGGACCGGGCGATCGACCTCGACCGGGTCGGCTCGGCCCCGTCTGCGGTCGGTCTCAGCCCAGGGCGGCTCGACCCCGGGTCCCCAGGGGAAGAGGTTCGACCCGGTACCGCTGCCGGTCGCCCCGGACCCGGAGCCAGCCGTCGTCGTGGCCGCGCTGGTCGTAGGTCCGTTCCGGTGCACAGTCGGGGCATTCGCAGGGCGGGACGAACAGCACGTTCGGCGGGATGTCGCCCGCTGCCACCACGGCGGTGCACCCGCCGGACCGCTGCGCCATCACCCCACCCTAGCCGCGCCGTCGGTTCGACCTCGGCGCCGTCGCGCCGCCGAGCGCCGTGGCCGGTGTCGGCGCTCCGTCGGTCCTCGTTCCCCGGTCGGGCTGCGGGCTCAGAAGTCCCAACCCAGGATGGGGTGGGGGAGGGCGAAGGCCCGGTCGAGTTCGGTCAGGAGATCGACCGGGGCGTCCAGATCGTCGCTCACCCGCAGCACGGTCGCCGGGCGGACTCCGAACCACAGTCGGGTGAAGGCCCCGACCGAGGTTCGAAGGGTCGCCAGACCGGGGGCGTGACCGTCGACGGCCGAGGATGAGGGACCGACGGTCACGGTGTAGTCGCCGCCCACGCCCTTCCACGGCCCGGGGAGCCGCTCGGCCGCCGGGTCGGTCAGGGTCAGGTTGAACCGGACCTCACCGCCGTCCCACCGTCGGGCGGCGACGCAGGCCGACACGTCGAGCATCCGCAACTGGTACCAGGCGAAGGAGCGGATCATGGACTCCCGGTCGGTGCCGTGGGAGTGCCAGCGATGCCGGATCGGCTCGCGGAGCAGGGCCTGGAGCTGCACGTGGGCCGGTTCGATCATGCGGACCGATCGGATCTGATCGCTCTGCTCCTTCAACAGTCGCAGCAACTCCAGCAGCTGGTCGGTGGTCCGGTAGGCCAGGAACGTGATGCGGAACGGGCCGTGGCCCTCCTGCAGGGAGCCGAGCACGAAATGGGTCAGCTCGCCCTGCTCGTCCCGATACCCCAGGGCGTACATCTTCTCGTTGAGGCCGATCTCGGCCGCGAACAGGTCGGCAGGGTCGAGGACGACGGCGCCATGGGAACCGAGGCGACCCGCCATCGCCCCCTGGAGGTCGGCCCAGGCGTCGAGCGGGATCCGCTCCGGGGTGCGGTAGGGGATGTGATCGAGCAACAGGGCGGCCGGGTCGAAGGTGATCTCGTGGTCATAGGCGCCGGTGGCGAAACCCAGACGGTCGTAGAACCCCTGCTCGAACATGCCCAGGGCGGCCACGGCATGACCGGCGGCAGCCCCCTGGGCCAGGGCCCGGCCCGTCATCCGAGAGGCGAACCCCCGTTTTCGGCCGATGTGGCTCGTGGTCACGGCGGTGATGGCGCACAGGCCGAGTGGGGTGTCCTGATAGCGCATCGAACCCGGGGTCCAGTGCACCATGCACTCGGCCTCGCCGTTCATGGTGGCGACCTCGGCGTTGGCCGCGCCGAGGAATCCGCCGAGGGCCTTGGTCTTGTCGGCGCTGTCGATCCAGCCGATCTCAAGCCAGATGCGGACCACGGCGTCGAGGTCCCGCGACGCGTCGTAGGGGCGGATCTCATCGTCCATCCCCGGAGCATCGCAGCTCTCCGCCCGCGGTGCCGGGCATTTTGCCTGAGCGGTCGACGCTCCGGTCGGCGCCCGATTCCGGCGTCGCGCTGGTGCCCGGGGCGGGGACCGGGCAGGCTCGGGGCATGGTCACCTCACCACCTTCTGGAGATCGACTGGGCGTCCGCTGGGGCTACGCCGGGGGCACCGACCTCGCTACGGTCGGCGAGGCCCGGGCTGCGGCCCGAGTCGCCGTCGCCGCCGGCTTCGACGGGCTGTGGATCTCGCAGGCCAAGGCGGTCGATCCGATCGTGGCTCTGGTGGCGGCGGCCGACGAGTGCGAGGGCCTCATCGAGGTCGGCACCTCGGTCGTGCCCCTCTACGGGCGCCACCCCCTGCCTCTGGCCCAGCTGGCCATGACGGCCCAGAGCCGGTTCGGGGGCCGGTTCACCCTCGGGGTGGGAGCGGCCGCCGCCGCGGGGGTCACCAACGAACTCGGCCTCTCCTGGGACCGCCCCTACGGCTACACCCGGGAGTTCCTCGACGGGCTCCAGCCCCTGCTGGCGGGACGGGATGCCGAGATCGCCGGAGCCCAGGTGACGACCCGGGTCCCGGCGCTCGGCATCGAGGCCCCCGACACCCCCATCCTGCTGGCCGCCCTCGGACCCCGCATGCTGGACCTGGCCGGTCGGCGGACGGCCGGGACCTCGCTCGGCCAGTGCGGGCCCCGCACCATCGCCTCCTACATCGCCCCCGCCATCAACGACGCGGCCGAGACCGCAGGGCGGGACCGGCCCCGAATCATGGCCCTGGTCCGAATCTGCGTCACCGACGATGTCGAGGGGGCGCGGGCGCTGGCCCGACGGATTGCCGCCTTCTACGAGGTCATCCCCTCCTATGCCGCCGTCATCGCCAAGGAGGGGATCACCGAAGCCGCCGATCTCTTCCTGA
Source organism: Acidimicrobiales bacterium (assembly GCA_965263455.1). Taxonomy (GTDB): domain Bacteria; phylum Actinomycetota; class Acidimicrobiia; order Acidimicrobiales; family SZUA-35; genus CADEDH01. The sequence goes on along the minus strand of CBDHHN010000004.1, from coordinate 325,333 downwards.
TCGGCTCCTGGGACCGGGTCATCACCGGGCTGGCGGCCTACGCCGAGGCCGGGGTCACCGATCTCCGGGTCCAGGTGTCGGCCCCCACCCCCGAGGCTCGGGCGGCCACCGAGGAGGCCCTGACCGGTCATCTGGCCCCGGGCCGGGCCCCGACCTCGACCTCGACCTGAGCGTCACGCCGGTGGGCGTCGGCTTCCGCCTCGGGGCCCGGCGGGCTACGTTCTGAGGTCGATCCTCCGGCCGTCCTCCGGGCCCGAGCCCCGGGCCCCGGCAACGAAAGGGCACGACGAGACGTGTACACGATGCGAGACCCACTCCGCCGGGCCGAGCGCCTGTTCGGCTCGGCCGAGGCCGTGGTCTGCGGCGATGCCCGTCGCAGCTACCGCGAGCTTGCCGTTCGGGTCCGGCGGGTGGCCGGCCTGATGGAGACGCTGACCGAGCCCGGCGACCGGGTGGCGCTGTTGTCGCTCAACTCGGCCGAGTACCTCGAGCTGTTCGTGGGGATCCCGTGCTCCGGGCGGGCCATCGTCCCCCACAACACCAGGTGGGCCGAGCCCGAGCTTCGCTATGCCACCGAGGACGCCGGGGCCCGGATCCTGATCTGCGACCGCGACCCCGGCGTACTGGCCGAGGTGGTGGACCGCGTCGTCCGCATCGACACCGGCGAGTACGAGCACCTGCTGTCGTCGGCCCCGGAGCGGGAACCGACGATCGGGCCCGACACGTTGGCCGGCCTGTTCTACACCGGCGGCACGACCGGCGCCTCCAAGGGCGTGATGCTCACCCACGCCAACCTGATGGCCAACGCCGTCCACACCCAGCTGGCCCAGCCCGTCCTGGCCGACGACCGCTACCTGACCATGGCCCCCATGTTCCACGCCGCCGGGGTCTACGCCGCCCTGGCCGTCATGTGGGTCGGGGCCGCCAACGTCGTCCTCCCGGGATTCGAGCCGGGGGCCGTGCTGGACCTGGTCGAGGCCGAGGGCATCACGTGCGCCATCGCCGTCCCCGCCATGTTGGCGGCCATGATCGAAGCCCAGGCCGTCGCCCCCCGCGAGGTGGGGAGCCTGCGATGGCTGTCGCACGGGGCGTCGCCCATCGCCCTGGAGGTCCTCAAGCGAGGCCTGGAGTTGTTCGGGTGCGAGCTGATCCACCTCTACGGCGCCACCGAGCTGTCCCCTCTGGCCACGATTTTCCGCCACGAGAACCGATATCTCGACAGTGATCGGGCAAAGAGTTGTGGGGTGGCCCCGCCCGGGGTCGACCTGGAGATCCGGAACGCGGCGGGTGTCGCGCTGCCCGACGGCGAGGTGGGCGAGGTCAGCGTGCGCGGCCCCAACGTGATGGAGGGCTACTGGAACAAGCCCGAACAGACCGAGGCCGTACTGGTCGACGGCTGGTACAGCACCGGCGACCTGGGCTACCTGGACGCCGACGGCTACCTCTATCTGGTGGATCGTTCCAAGGACATGATCGTGTCCGGGGGCGAGAACGTGTACTGCACCGAGGTGGAGGATGCCCTCTACACCCATGCCGGGGTGCTGGAGGCGACCGTGTTCGGCATCCCCGACGACCAGTGGGGCGAGGCCGTGCACGCCGTCGTCGTCCCTCGGGACGGCGCCGCCCTCGACGAGACCGGGCTCATCGCCCACTGCCGCACCTTGATCGGCGGGTTCAAGGTGCCCAAGTCGATCACCTTCACCGACGAGCCTCTACCCAAGTCCGGTCCGGGCAAGGTGCTCAAACGCGAGCTGCGGGCCCCGTTCTGGGAGGGGCGTGACCGCCAGATCAACTGAGCTGTCGGTCCGGGCCGGAGATACGTCGACCGGTTCTCACGGCCTGGTCCCGGGCCAACTAGATTGGTCGTCGGTGGATCCCTGGAGGACCCCTGGCGACGTGCTTCGGTGGTGGCGTCGAGACGTGCTCGATCTCACCCAGCAGGAGGCCGCAGCGCGGCTCAACGTCCAGTCCAGCGCGCTCTCGAACTGGGAGCGCAACACCCGGGCCATCTCCCTCGACCTCGACGAACTCGACCATGCGCTGGAAGGCGGTCGCTTCCTGGCTGGGCTGCTCCACAGCTTCGGGACCTGCGAGGGACTTCAGCCCGGCCGGGTGTGGACCAATGTCTTCGCCGACGCCGGCGAGCCGGTGTGGCTGTGGCTCCGGGCCGACGCCTCCTCCATCGCCATCGAGGCCGAGTGGGGGGTGGCGGCCATGGAGACCGAGCTGCCGTTGGGCCCCAACGGCGCCTTCATCACCGTGGGCTCGTCGATGGCCGACTCCCCGGTCGTGGTCCAGTTCTCGGCTCCGGCGTGGGCCGACTTCGGCTACGGCGATCCGCCGGATCCGATCCCCGGGGCCTCGGTGGCACCGGCCGTGGCCTACTTCCGTCGCAGCAGCGCCACCGGCCCCTTCATGCAGTTGTTCCGCTCGAACTGGTCGTCGAAGCTCGACGGCGGCTCGCCCGACGTGGTCGAGTTGGAGGAGAACCTGCCCGGCTCGCTCGGCGCTTTCGTCGACGGCCGTCCGGCCACCGGCGAGACGCTGCCCGGTGGCCGATTCCGTCGTTGGCAGCCACGCCCTGAAGGGCTCGACGCCATGGAACGGGCCCGATTCGCCCGGCTTCGTACCGCCCGTCAGCTCTCGTTGGAGCAGGTGGCCGAGCTGTTGGCGGCCCGGACCGACATCGAGGTCCGGCGGGACACGCTGCGTCGATTCGAGAACGACATCGGTCGTCCCCACCACCCCCAGTTGCCTGCCGCGCTCGACCATGTGCTGCGAGCCGGCGGGCGCCTGGCCCTGGTCGGGATCCGGTCGGGCTCGGGGTCGGCCGCCGTTCGTCTGCCGCCGTATTGGCGCGGGCCGGTCTGGGTCGAGTTGGCGGCCCGGCCCCGCGCCTCCACGGTGTTGTTCCGCCGAGGGTCGTGGCATCGGAGCTACGAGCTGTCACCCGAGCCGGCCCTTCTCGGCCTCCATTGGTTCGATCCGGCCGAGCCGTTGCGGATCGAGGCCGACGGTGACGTGGCGTGGACCGTCGGGGTCGGGCGCCGGGCCGATACCGAGACGATCGACCAGAACTGGTCGCCGTCATCGGTGGACGAGGCCCGCAACGCGGTGGACTCGACCGAGGCCGCGATCATGGAGGCGGCTCGTCATCAGGCCCGCCGTCAGCTCCGGCGGACCGACGGCGGCTAAGCGGAGCCGCCCGAGCCCCCGACCTCGTGACCAGGGAACTCGACGTTCCTGCGCACGTAGCTGGACACCCCGGTGGCCGACACCTTCAATAAGGGTCACGAACCGTGATGCAGGCCACCGGATTGCACGGCCGGTGGACCAGGTCAGAACGGTGAAGTTGGAGCGGTGCGGATTTATGGGCTCGACGTCGCAGAACCATCGATCCCACCGCACGGACGCACCGCTCCAACTTCTGGATCGACCCTAGCCCTGCCGGGTCAAGGTGTCGATGGGTGTGGGTGTTGCAATTTGATTTGTCGCGCCCGCTCGGAGCCCGAGAATTCCACCAAAGCCGACCCACCGCGCGGAAGAGCCCACGGACCGTGGTCCGTGGGCTCTTGGTGCGCTCCGATGGCCGTCAGGACGGCCCCGGATGGGGAATCAGCTCAGGGTGCCGTTGCGCCACGGACCGGTGATGGCGAAGGTGACACCGGGCGACTGGATGTTCACGAACAGCCAGTCACCGTAGAAGGTGGCACCGGCCCACTCACGGCTCCGGAAATCGCCGACGGTGTTGTCCCAGAAGTTCTCCTTGGTGCCCGGGTAGACGGCGTCGATCTTGTCGATGTCGCCGTCCTCCAGGACGATCTGGTTCTGGGCGAACTCGAAGATCGAGCCCGAGCGGCTGAGGCCGATGAGGCGCTTGGGGTTGGAGTCGCCGTCCTCGCAGAGGAGCACGCCACCGCGGCGGGTGATGGCCACGTTGTCCGGGCCGTCGAGCACCGAAGCGTCGCGCGACTCGTACACCATCTTGAGCTTGTTGTCCTTGGGACGCAGGGTGTACACCTGGCCCAGGCCGGCGTCGCCGCCGTCGGTGGAGATGAAGTAGATGAGGCCGCTGCCCTGGGGCCGGTACCAGGCACCCTCGAGGCGGCTGAACAGAGCGGCACCGGGGGCGGAGTCCAGGGGACGACCGTTGACACCCTCGGGATCCTCGACCTTGACCCACTCGACGTTGAAGGTCTTGCCGTTCTCGAAGCTCTGCGACATGTCCGCATCGGGCTCACCCTTGAGCGCCAGGCAGTACAGCTCGCCGCCGTCCTCGAGTCGGGCCTTGCCGCCCGGGTTGCGGTACTGGAACAGACCGGAGGGACGGGCGTCCTCGGTGAGGTAGACCCAGCCGGTGGCGGGGTCGACGGCGATGGCCTCATGCGAGAACCGACCGGCAGAGCGGATGGGCTGGCCGTTGGAGATGCCGAAGCCGGGCACGTCGAAGACGTAGCCGTGGTTGAAACCCTGGGGACCCTCGCCCCACGGGTGGAAGGTCTCCTCGCAGGTGATCCAGCTCTTCCACGGGGTGAGGCCGCCGGCGCAGTTGCGGATGGTGCCGCCCTGCGAGACGTAGTCGTCGACGAACTTGCCCGTGTTCAGGTCGAAGAACAGGTTGGTGCAGCCGCCGAACTGGTCGGGGTTGTACATGCCACCCTCGACGAACGACTGGGGGCCTTCGCCCTGCGACAGCTCGTGGTTGCGCACCATCGAGATGATGCTGCCCTTCTTGGCCACCACGGCCATGCCGTCGTGGTCGGTGGGGGTGGGGCGGCCGTCACCCATGATCTGGCCGGTCCAGCCGAAGCTGGTGTAGCTGAAGCCCTCGGGCAGGGCCAGGAGCGGCAGGCCGGTGGCCTGGTCGTTGACGACCGACAGCGGGCCGTAGTCGGGCGAGCGGCGATCGTCGCGCTGGCTCATGGCCACCGCTTCGGCCGGGGCCGAGGCGAGGGCGGTGAAACCGACCGCAGCGGCGGCGGCGGCGGAACCCTTCAGGACGGAACGACGTCCGAAGGTGGTGGGTTCGTGCAGGTCTTCGAGGACGGATTCAACTTCTTGCCCCATGCTTGGCCTCCAAGTTCGGGGTGGGCGGGTGTTCCCGCCGGAACTTAGGAAATGGCGCTGAATGGGCGCTGTCGATGGAGCAGCGTGCAGGTGAGCCTGTCATGAAACCGCAACAACGATTCGACACGTGTCCGTCACCACACCGTCGCTTTCGCTGTCGGGTCGGTCGGATCGTGGCGGATCAGTCGCCGGCCGCGACCTGGATGCTCTGGCCGAGGGCCGACGCCGCCACCTGTTGCTCCTCGACGGCGCCAGCGATGCCGGTCTGGTAGGCGCTGATCTCCCGCATCTGTTCACCGATGCCGTCGAGCTGGGTCCGGACCCGACTGATCCCTTCGGCCGTGGCCTTGAGCTTGGCCCCGATGGCGGCGGTGACGTTGGCCGTCTGGGTGGCCAGGTCCTTCACCTCGTTGGCCACGACGGCGAAGCCCTTACCCGCCTCGCCGGCCCGGGCCGCCTCGATGGTGGCGTTCAGCGCCAGCAGGTTGGTCTGGGCCGCGATGGCGTCGATCGAGGCGATGTCGTCGTCGATCTCGGTGCGCCGCGAGTCGAGCTCGGTGGCGTCGGCCGCCGCCTGCTCGGTATCGCGGGTGGCGCTGTCGGCCAGGTCGGCGGCGTTGGCCGCGTTGCCCGATATCTCCTGGATGGACGACTCCAGCTGCTGGATCGACGCCCCGGACTCGGCCAGTTGCTGACGGAAGATCTCCGTCTGGGCCTCCTGGTGCCGGAGGGCCGAGGTGTCCTGGAAGGTGGCCATGTACCCGATATGGCGACCCTCGGGCGTGAGGAGCTTGGTCACGCTGGTGAGGAGGCGAACCTGGCCGAAGTCGAGGTCGGCGGTGTGGGGCTGGGGCCCGTCGAGCTTCTCCCGCAGCACCCGTTCCACGTGTTCGGGGTCGCGATGGAACCGGTGGATCGAGCCACCGATCATCTCGGCCATGCTGACTCCGAAGGCCTCCTGGATGGCGGGTTCGATGGAACGGAGAACGTTCTGGGCCGCCCGGTTGGCGAACCGGAGGTTCAGATCCAGATCGGCTATGAGTACCCCGTTGGCTACGGCGTCGAGCGCAGAACCCACCTGCTCCAGGGTTGCTGCCACGTCGGACCGGCCGGTTCCTGCATTGGTTCGCCTACGCGCCTTGAGCATGAGGCACCGGTCGGACCCGGGCCCCCACAGATGAGGTTGGTTCCGAACGGAAGCACCTGCCCGGCCCTCGGTGGGCCATGGGGCTCAAGTTCGGTGGCCCCGTCGGCCGATGCTTCATGAGTCGAGCGAATCGGGACGGTGATCCGGTCGGGCGTATTTGGTCGCCTGTCCGATCGGGGAGTCAGTGGCGAAACCGGCGGTGCGCTCGCCATCCGAGCCAAGGAGGCGCGTTTTGGTTTCGCACGATGCGGAGTTTGCGGACGGTCGACCAGCTGTACTCCGCCTGCAGGCGGTGTTCAGGGCGATGGTGGCCCTGGCCCTCGTGGCCTTGCTGGTGGGCGGTCCCGCTGGTGTCGCCTCGGCCGATGACGACGATGACGACGATGACGACGTGGTGTTGTCGAGTGTCACCTCCGACGGGTCCTCCGAGAGGTGGACCTGGGGGTGGCACCGGCCTGACCCCGTGATCCAGGGTTCGCTCGACGACGTGGCGACCCAGGTCGGCGCCCGGTCCCTGTGGCAGACGGGGATCACGGGAGCCGGTGTCGATGTCGCCGTCATCGACACCGGGGTCACCCCGGTTCCGGCCCTGGCCGGCCCGGGCAAGATCAGGGCCGTCGTGGATCTGTCGCTCGAGGCCGGGGTGGCCGAAGCCGCCTACCTCGACACCTACGGTCACGGTACCCACATGGCCGGCATCATCGCCGGCGATGGCGATGGCTTCAGCGGTGTGGCCCCCGGAGCCGGGATCGTCAGCGTGAAAGTGGCGGACAACACCGGTGCCGTCGACGTGTCGCAGGTCATCGCCGCCATCGACTGGGTGGTGGAGCATCGCAACGCCGGCGATCTGAACATTCGGGTCATCAACCTCTCGTACGGGACCGACTCCGACCAGCCGTACCAGGAGAGCCCACTGGCCTATGCCGTCGAGCGGGCGTGGGAGGCCGGCATCGTGGTCGTGGTCGCCGCCGGCAACGACGGTTGGTCCAACCCCGGTTTGGCCGCCCCGGCCAACGACCCCTACGTCATCGCCGTCGGCGCGGCCGAGGTCAGCGACCAGGGCACCAAGGTCCCGGCCTGGGCCAGCGGCGGCCGTGTCTTCGAGCAGACCAGCACCGGTTACTGGACCGGCTACTGGTCCGAGGACTACAGCGGCCGCTACCCCGACCTGGTCGCCCCGGGCGCCAGCATCGAGAGCCTGATCGCCCCCGGATCCCGGACATCCCTGCAGCACCCGGAGGCCGCCGTCGATGCCGCCACGATGAAGGGCAGCGGAACGTCCCAGGCGGCGGCCGTGGTTTCGGGTGCCGTTGCCCTTCTGTTGGAACAGCGGCCCGAACTGACCCCGGACCAGGTCAAGGCGTTGCTCATGGACAGCGCCGATCGTCTCAGCTGGACACTGACCACGATGCAGGGCCGAGGCCTGATCGACGTGGGCGCCGCCGCCGCCCTGCCGACACCGACGGACGCACGCCAGACGTGGACCCGCTCCAGCGGCCTCGGCTCGCTCGACGCGGCCCGAGGTTCGGCTCGGGTCGTCGTCGACGGGGTCGAGGTTCGGGGCGAGGTCACCGTATTCGGTGACCGGTGGGAGGCCCAGCGCTGGGTCGGCGCCACGGTCGACACCGGCACCTGGACCGGTTCGTCGTGGACTGGGAGTAGCTGGACCGGTTCGTCGTGGACGGGCAGCAGCTGGACTGGTTCGTCGTGGACGGGCAGTAGTTGGACCGGTTCGTCGTGGACGGGCAGTAGCTGGACGGGCAGCAGTTGGACCGGTTCGTCGTGGACGGGCAGTAGCTGGACGGGCAGCAGTTGGACCGGTTCGTCGTGGACGGGCAGTAGCTGGACCGGGAGCAGTTGGACCGGTTCGTCCTGGACCGGTCACGGCTGGCAGTAGCCGACCCGAAGCCCCCACACCTTCGCAGCGCTCACGGTGGCGCCCCGGGCCCGACAGACCGCCGGGCCCGGGGTGCCGTCGCGTTTCGGTGCTGCCGGTGGCCGCCGTGGCTGGGCCCGGTCAGGAATTGCGGGCCCGCACGGCCCCGGTCTGGGAGGCCACCGCCAGTAGCCGACCGTCGTCGGACCACAGCCGGACGGTGCCGTGGACGAAGCCGTGATCGAGGGCGTCGAGGTCGACGTCGGCCAGGACCCAGCCGGTGTCGACCGGACCCACGATGCGGATCGTGTTGTCGAGGCTGGGGGCGGCGATGTCTCGGTCGAGGGCCAACGCCGTGGCCGAGGCGACGAGATCACCCAGGGCGGCAAGAGCCGAGGCCCGGGCCGGGACCCCGGCGGGCAGGCGCAGCCAGGCGGTCAGGCGCCGCCCTCCGGTCGGGTCCTCCGCCCCGAGTGGTCCGTCCTCGGGTCGGAGCCAACGCTCGTCGATCCGTCCCCGGAACCTGCCGGCGTGGACCTCGTCGCCGAGCGGGGTGACCTGCTCGGGGGGTGGGACCGTCGGTGGTCGGGCCCACCTCCGCTGCTCGTCGAAGCCGCGGGCGCCAAGGGCGACGGCCGTGGTGAAGACCTCGGCCCCCTCGACCCGGCCGACCACCCGGCCATGGCTGAGCGCCCGCCCGGACGCCACCGTCTCGACCGTGAGATGGACGACGGCATCGAGGGGAGCGGGGCGGAGGAAGTGGCAGCCGGCCCACACCAACGGTCGCGCCGTGGCCGCCTCGGCCGCCTCGATCGAGGCCGCCAGGGCGCACGAGCCGTACAGCACCGATCGCTGCCCGCAGATCCCGAGCGTCACGGGGAGCCGCCACCGATCCCGGTCGACGGTGGCTTCGAGGCCGAGGAAGGCGCGCATGTCGGTGGTCACGGCCGAGATCATGGCCCCCGGGTCCGCCCCGCCGCCACCTGTGACGGGACCAACCCGCCGACCGGGCCCGGTAGGTGGGCATGGCGTGGGCCGGGCCGGTGGGCGGCGTGGGTGGTCAGGCCAGCTCGTGGCCCAGGCCGGCGCAGGCCTCCAGGTGGCTGTCGTGGCGACCGGCGAAGCGCAGGATGAGGTGTTCGGCCCCGGCCGCCACGAACTCGGCCACCCACTCGGCGAGACCGGCTCGGGGTCCGGCGTAGCAGGCCTGGACCTTGCGCATGATCTCGGGTGGGGCCGGGTAGTAGGCGGCCAGGAAGTCGTTGAGGGTCCGGTCGGCGGCGGCGGGGTCGTCGTCGAGGGAGATCGTCAGGTAGGTGGCGGCGGTGACGGCCCCGTCTGCTCGGCCGGCGGCGCCCGCCGCTTCCCGTACGACCGACAGCCCGGGGGCGAAGGTCTCGACCGGCCCGATGGGCAACCAGCCGTCGTAGCTGCTCCCGGCCCGGCGCTGGCCGGCGACCGAGGAGCCGGTGATCCACAACGGCGGCCCACCGGCGGCGTGGGTGGACGGGCCGATGGTGGCCTCCTCGACGGTGTAGAACTCGCCGTGGTGGGTGACCGGCTGTCCCGACCAGAGCTTTCGGCACAGGGCCAGGTGGTCGGTCATGCGTCCCAACCGACGCTCGAAGTCGACCCCGAGGGCGGCGAACTCGGCTCGGTTGGAGGGTGAGTCGCCGCCGATGCCGACGCCCAGGACCAACCGCCCTTCGGCCAGGCGGTCGAGCGTGGCCACCTGGTGGGCCATGGCCACCGGTTGACGGAGCACCGGCAGGAGCACCGCGGTGCCGAGGGTGGCCCGCTCGGTGCGCATGGCGATGGCCGTGAGCATGGTCAGGGGCTCGTGCCGGGGTCGGGAGGTGATCGAGTCGCCGACCCAGATCGACTGGTACCCGAGCCGCTCGGCCCGCTCGGCCAGGGCGACGAGGGGCCCGGCCTCGGGGTTGGCCGACATGATGGCCTCCCGGGTCGGGATCAGGTAGCCGATGGCGGGGTTCCCGGTGGCGGTCATGGGACATACTCCTCGGTGAGGTCGGCGAGGGCCAAGGCGCCTCCGGTCAGAGCCGGTAGAGGCCGGCCACGTTGGTGCGGGTGATCTTGTCGCGGGTGGTGTCCGGCAGGTCCTGGAACATCTCGTCCAGCACCTGGGCCGAGCACGGCCAGGTCGAGTCGGTGTGGGGGTAGTCGGAACCCCACAGGAGGGTGTCCTCACCGACGAGGTCACGGGTGCGGAGGGCGGCGTTGTCGTCCTCGATGGTGGCGAAGAACTGTCGCTGCCAGATCTCCATGACGTCGACCGGAGCCGTCTCGCCCTTCGTCCTGCCGTACTCTCGGGCCCAGCCCTGTTCGACCCGGTCGATCCAGTGGGCCACCCACCCTGCGTTGAACTCGGCCAGCACGAACTTGAGGTCGGGGAATCGGGCGCAGACGCCGCGGACCATCAGTTCGATGAGCGTGTCGTGGATGAGCGACGACGCACCGGCGTACTGGACGATCGGGTCGCGCTCGTTCGAAGCCTTGAGCCAGTCCGGCGTGTGGGACAGGCAGGCCACGTGGAACGCCACCGGTAGCCCGGCGTCCTGGGCCATCGCCCACATCGGGTCGTACTCGGCGTCGCAATAGCGGCGACCCCGGGGCGCATTGCAGGGTAGGACGATCCCCTTGAACCCGAGATCGACGACCCGCTCCAGCTCGGCCAGGGCCAGATCCGGGGCCTGGACCGGGAGGGGAGCGAGCCCGATCAGGCGTCCCTTCGACGCCACCTGCTGGGCGTGCATCCAGTCGTTGTAGTTGCGTTGCAGGGCGACCAGCAGATCGAGGTTGGGGATGCTGAACATCGGGAACCAGCCGGGATAGAGGATCTCGGCGGCGACGCCATCGATGTCCTGGTCATCGGGGCGGCGGGCGCCGTCGGTCAGCCCCGGCCGCATGGCGGCGTACCCGCCGGTGAAGTAGGCCTGGATCTCCGGATCGTCGAACGAACCGGCGTCGGGTTTCGAGGCGAAGGTCCGGGAGACCGGTGTGGCGTAGTCGAGCCGGGTCCCGGCGAGGGCCATGATGGCCACGTTGCGCGACCGCTTGGGGTTGTTGGGGATGGTGATGTGATCGCCCTCGCCGTCGGTGTGGACCACGCGTGGCGCATCGTCGCCGAACCGCTCGGCCAGGCCCTCGAACACCTCGGGTCCCTCGACCGCATGGGAGTCGGCCGAGATCGGGCGGGGATCATCCAGTAGGGTCATTGGCCGTCCTCCCAGGTTCGGTGGTCACGGGCTGTTCTCCGGTGGGCCGTCGAGGACCACGCCGTCGGCCACGAGCCGGTCGACGGTGTCGGGGGCCAGGCCCAGCTCGCCCAGCAGCTCCCGGCTGTGCTGGCCGAACGACGGGGATGCTCCGAGGGTCGGGTTGGGGGCGGCGCTGAAGCTCAACGGCATCCCCGACGTGGTGTAGCGGCCGAACGCCGGATGCTCGATGTCGACCACGTAGTCGTTGGCCCTGATCTGCTCGTCGGCCACGGCCTCCCACGGCAGGTTGTAGGGACCGCACGGGTACTCGACCGCCCGGAGCCGCTGGAGCCACTCGGCCGTGGTCCGGGTTCGGAAGACCCGCTCGGCCTCGGTGACGATGGCGTCGAACTCGGGGGTGTGGGGATGGCGGAGATCGGGTCGGGGCAGGCCGGTCACCTCGTGGAACTTGGTGTGGAGGGCGGGACTGAGACCGGCCACGGTGACCATCGAGTCGCTGGTCAGGTAGGTGCGGAAGTAGATCCGGAAGGTCCCACCGCCGGGGATGATCCGCTGCTCGTACATGCGCCGCTGATCGGCGAAGGCCATCTCGCCCTGCCGGGCCGCGGCCATGTCCTCCTGCAACTCTTCGAGCACCTCGGCGTCGGTCTCGAACTGGCCGATGATGGGTGTCGCCAGCGACATGGCCGTGCCCAGCAGCGACGACTCGATCTTCTGTCCCTCGCCGGTCAGGTCCCGATGTCGGAGAGCGGCGACCACGCCGAGGGCGGAGATCATTCCCGTCCCGAAGTCGTTCACGGCCGGTCGGGTGGCGGCGGGGACCCCGTCCTCGGCCCGGTTCATGATGAAGCCGGCGCCGCTGCGGGCCTGGACCAGCACGTCGTACCCGCCGATGTGGGCATCCTCCCCCTTGGGTCCGAAGGCGGTGTGGGCCAGGTAGATGATCCGGGGGTTGACGGCTCGGGCCGACTCGTAGTCGATGCCGTAGCGTTCGAGGTCGAGTTGCTTGAAGGCGACGAGGACGACGTCGGCCCAGCCGAACAGCCCCTCGACCACCGGCCCGGCGTCGGGCGACTGGAGGTCGAGCACCAGGTCGCGTTTGCCCGGGTTGATGAGGGCGAAGGCCTTGGCCTCCATCGGGGCCAGTTGGGCCAGGGCCCGCATGGCGTCGCCACCCGGCGGCTCGATCTTCACCACGTCGGCACCCATTCCGGCCAGCAGTCGCCCGCAGTGGGGGATGGCGGCGTTCTGGGCGAACTCGACCACCTTCAACCCGGCCAGGATCCCGTCATCGGTCGTCATCGGTCACCTCGATTGGCCCGCTGAGGGCATGGCGGGCGGGTGGTAGGGGTCGGGGGCGCCCGGCGGGATCAGGGGATGCTCATCGACGCTGGCCCAGAATTCCGACACCGCGGCCATGCAGGGCCGCTGGACCCAGGTGTTCGAGGGCAGGAACACGTCGTGACGCTCGCCCGGATCCTCGTACAGGTTGAAGGCCCGCGGCACCGTCAGCTCGACCGGTGGGTCGAGCATGTACTCCTGCCAGATGAAGTGGACCTTCCAATTGCGCCACTTCACGGCGTGGAGCCGGTCGGTAACGAAGCACAGGATCGACTCGCGGCCCGAGCGCTCGCTCGACCCGTCCAGCAGCGGCAACAGGTCGATTCCGTCGATGGGGCGATCGGTCGGAACCTCGGCCCCGGCCGCTCGGGCCAAGGTGGTGAAGACGTCGGTGGCGTGGGTGATCTCGTTGCTTACGCGGCCCGGGGGGATGCGTCCGGGCCACCGGGCGACGAAGGGCACCCGCAGGCAGCCCTCCATGGCGGTGAAGTACGAGCCGCCCCAGGGCCCGGTCCAGCCTCGCCATGGCAGCACGTCCTCGGCCCCGTTGTCGCTGGTGAACACGAACAGGGTGGTTTCACCGATGCCGAGGTCGTCGACGAGGCGGGCCAGGCTCCCGACGCGGTCGTCGATCTCACGGAAGGCGTCGGCGAAGTCGCCCAGGCCCGTCGATCCCCGGTAGTCGGGATGGGGCAGGGTGGGGAAGTGGGGGAAGGCCAACGGCAGGTAGAGGAAGAAGGGCTGGTCGGCGGCGACCGATCGGCGGACGAAATCCTCGCCCCGCCGGAAGGCATCGGCGTCGAACAGGGCCCGTTGATCGACGTCGTAGTCGGCAACGGCCGAGCTGGGCTCACCCTGGCGGCCCTCGAACAGTTGGGCCGGGGCCACCACGTCGGGGTCGTAGCCCGGAGCGGTGCTCCACAGCGACGAGTCGTGGGTCTCGAGCAGCCCCCACCATTCGTCGAACCCGCGATCCTGGGGGTGACGGCCGTCGGTGTCGCCCAGATGCCACTTGCCGTAGTGGGCGGTGGCGTACCCGGCCTCCGACAGGACGTCGGCCAGCGTGATCTCCCAGCGGGTGAGGCCCATGGGCTGGCCGGGAAGCGGGATGCGTACCGTTCCGGACCGCAGGGGGATCCGGCCCGTCAGCACCGCCGAGCGCGACGGTGTGCACTGGGCCTCCATGTTCATGTTGGTCAGCCGTGCCCCCTCGATCGCCAGGCGATCGATGTTGGGCGTGGGTACGCCCCGAACGGCGCCGCCGCCGTAGCAGCCGAGCTCGCCGTACCCCAGGTTGTCGACGAACACGAAGACGATGTTGGGCGGGCCCGGGGAGTCGCTCGGTGCCACCGGGCTCAGCCCTCCGCCACGGCGGCCAGTTCGCTGAGGGGCCGGCCGCCCAGTTCGGGGCCGGAGGTGTGCAGGTGGCAGGCAACCGTCCCCCCGCCCGCCGTGGGGACGGGCTCGGGGAACGAGGTGTGGCAGACGTCCATGGCGTGGGGGCAACGCTCGGCGAAGGGGCAGCTGTCGGTCGGGGCCCGCCCGCTGGCGCCGGCCACCCCTCGGGCCAGGTCCCGCCGACGTTGTGACTTGGCCCGCTGGACCATCGGGTCGGGATCGGGGATCGAGGCCAGGAGCAACTCGGTGTAGGGGTGGGTGGGGGCCTCGCACACCTCGTCGGAGGGCCCCGTCTCCACGATCCGGCTGTGGTACATGACGGCGATCCGGCTGCAGACGTGACGCACCACGGCCAGGTCGTGGGCGATGAACAGGTAGGCGGCCCCGGTCTCGCGCTGGAGGCGCTCCAGCAGGTTGATCACCTGGCTCTGGGTCGACACGTCCAGGGCCGACACCGGCTCGTCCAGCACCAGCAGGTCGGGCTCGGTGGCCAGGGCGCGGGCGACGGCGATGCGCTGGCGCTGGCCGCCCGAGAACTCGTAGGGGTAGCGGTCCAGGTGATGGCGCTGGAGGCCCACCTGCTCCAGCAGCTGACCGGCCCGCTCACGCCGCCGGGCGGCGTCCATACCGAAGTGGATGCGCAGTGGCTCCCCGATGATGGCGCCGACCTGCATCGACGGGTTGAGCGAGCCGACCGGATCCTGGAAGACGACCTGGACGGTCTTGCGGTACTCGGCGGGGACCGAGCGACCGAAGTCCGTGACATCGAACGGGCCCAGCCGGATGCTGCCGCTCTCGGGCTGGATGAATCGCAGCACGGCCCGCCCGATCGTGGTCTTGCCCGAGCCCGACTCGCCGACGAGACCCAGCGTCTCGCCCTGATCGATGGAGAAGCTGACGTCCTGCACGGCACGGACGTCGGGGAGGCGCTGCCACGGCACCGATCCCCGGCCGCCGGGGAACACGATGGTCAGGTCGTCGATCTGGAGCAGCGGCTCGCTCATACCTCGGCCTCCATCGCCGCAGGGTCGGCCCGACCGTCGAGCCGCGGCGTCCGGACCCCGGCCAGGTCGAGTTCGTCGGCCCGGACGCATCTCGTCAACGACAGGTGGCTTCGGCGGAGCTCGACCGGCCCGGCCCGGCAGTCGTCGGTTGCGTGGCCGCAGCGGGGGGCGAAGTGGCAGTGCCGGGGCCACTCCCACGGCGGAGGGACGACACCGGGGATGGTCGGCAGATCCCCGACCCGGTCCTCGTTGCGGGGGATCGCCGTGATCAGACCCTCGGTGTAGGGGTGCTGGGGGTCGGCGAAGACCTCGGTCAGCCGACCCGTCTCCACGATCTGTCCGGCGTACATGACGGCAACCCGATCGGCCAGGTCCGCCACCACGCCCAGGTCGTGGGTGATGAGCAGCACGCTGAGCCCCCGGTCTTCGGCCAGCGATCCGATGAGGTCGAGCACCTGACCCTGCACCGTCACGTCGAGGGCCGTGGTCGGCTCATCGGCGATGAGCAGCTTGGGCCCGCATGACAGGGCCATGGCGATCATCACCCGCTGGGCCATGCCACCGGAGAACTGGTGGGGGAAGGCGTCGATCCGCTTGGTCGGGTCGGGGATACCGACCTCGTTGAACAGGTCGATGGTGAACTCCCGGGCCTCGGACTTCGTCATGCCCAGGTGGACCCGCAGCGGCTCCGCCACCTGACGTCCGACGGTGTAGGCCGGGTTCAGGGCGGCCGACGGCTCCTGGAAGATGACCCCGATCTCCTTGCCCCGGATACGGCGCAGCTCGTCGAAGTGCATCCCGACCAGTTCCTGGCCGTCGAGGACGATCGACGACGCCGAGGCCAGACCCGGGTCCGGAACCAGGCCCATCAACGACAGGGCCGTGATGGACTTGCCCGAGCCGGACTCACCGACGAGGGCCATCACCTCGCCTCGGGCGATGTCGAGGTCGACGTCGCTGACCACGGTGACGTCGTCGGTCGTCCCCGGGCGGGGAAACACCACGTCGAGGCCGCGTAGCGTCAGCAGGGCGTTGTCGACGGGCGGGGCCGCCGACTCGGCCGGAGGCTTCGGCTGCACATCACCGACGCCGACCCGTCCGCCCCGGGCCTCGCGGGCGAAGGCGTCGCGCAGGCCGTCACCGAACACGTTGAAGGCGATGACGGTGAGGAAGATGGCGACCCCGGGTGGGATGGCGGGCCAGATCGTCCGGTCGATGCTGTCGACGGCGTCGCGCAGCATCCGGCCCCAGCTGGCCTGGTTGGAGTTGGCCCCGATACCGAGGAAGCTCAGTGCCGCCTCGGCCAGGACGGCCTGGGCGAAGAGCAGGGTGGTCTGGACGATCAGGGGCGGGGCGATGTTGGGAAGGATGTGGCGCCACATGATCCGCCGGTGCGAGGCCCCGGCGGCGATGGCTCCGTCCACGTACAGCTCCTCCCGGGCGGCGAAGACCTCGGCCCGGGTGAGGCGGGTGATGATCATCGAGTAGACGAGACCGATGGCCAGCATGGCGTTGGTCAGTCCGGTGCCGAGCCCGGCGATGATGGCCATGGCCATGACCACGGCCG
This sequence comes from Acidimicrobiales bacterium, assembly GCA_965263455.1. GTDB lineage: Bacteria > Actinomycetota > Acidimicrobiia > Acidimicrobiales > SZUA-35 > CADEDH01. The sequence continues at coordinate 308,694 of CBDHHN010000004.1, read as the reverse complement.
GGACCGAGACGACGGCCTCGACGACGCGCATGACCACCCGGTCGACCCAGCCCCGGAAGTAGCCGATGGTCAACCCGAGGGGGATGCCGATGACGAGGGCCACCAGCACCGCTTCGGCGCCGGCCAGCAGGGCGTACCGGCCGCCGAAGAACACCCGGGTCAGGATGTCGCGGCCGACGTGGTCGGTGCCGAGCACGTACCCGCCCTCGCCCGGTCGGAACAGGATGTCCTGGAATCGGGTGGCGAAGGTCTCGTCGTGACTGGTCAGGGCCGGGGCGAAGATGGCCACGAGCACCACCAGCACCAGGTAGCCGGCCCCGGTCATGGCCACCCGGTTGCGGAACAGGCGGGGCCAGAACCGGCTGGCCGGTGTGCCGGCCTCGGCTGCCGCTTCCTCGGGCTCTTCCGGGCCGCCGGGGCCGACGGCCGTGGATCCGGCCGTTGTCGCGCCGCTCATTCGGGCCTGACCTTCGGATTGAGCCAGGCGTAGCTGAGGTCGAGGATGATGTTCACCAGGACGACGACGAGCGCCGCCACCATCACGAACGCCAGCAGTACCGGCAGGTTCTTCCGCAGGACGGCATCGACGCCGTAGAGCCCCAACCCGGGGATGTTGAACACCAGCTCGACGAAGATCGAGCCACCGATCAGGGCCGAGGTCTGGAAGCCCAGCATGGTGACGACGGGGATGGCGGCGTTTCGCATCGCGTGCTTGGACACCACGCGCCGCACCGGCAGCCCCTTGGCCAGCGCGGTGCGGATGTAGTCGCGCTGGAGAACGCCGATCATCGATGATCGGGCCTGACGGGCCACCGCGGCCGAGGCCGAGATGCCCAGGGCCGTACAGGGCAGGATGAGCGCCTCGATCCACTGGAAGATCGACTCGGGACGCGTCGGAGGCCAGATGGCCGGAAGCCATTGCAGGCGTACACCGACGTAGAAGGCGAGCAGGATGCCGATCCAGAAGTTGGGCACGGCGAGGCCGAGGGACGAGACCACGGTGATCAGCCGATCGGGCCACCGGCCGGCGTTGAGGGCGGCGGTGACACCGAGGGTCACGCCGATGAGGGCGGCGACGGTGAGCGAGCCGAACACCACGGCCAGGGTGACCGGGGCCCGGTCGGCCAGCTCGGTCGTTATCTCCTCACCGTTGAACCAGTTCTCTCCCAGGTCGCCGGTGATGGCGCTGGTGAACCAGTCCCAGTACTGGGTGATCAGGGGGCGGTCGATCCCCATCTCGGCCCGTTTGGCCTCGATCGCCTCGAGGGAGGCGTCGTCGCCGAGAACGGTGGCGGCCGGGTCGACCGGGTTCAGCTGGGCCAGGAAGAACACCAGCGTCGCCACCACGAACATGAGCGGGATGGCTGCGAGCAGCCGGCTCACGAGCAGTCGTAACACTGCGGTTCCCCCTGTTGTGCTGGACTCCGGTCGCCGTCATCGGGCGTCGGTGGTCGACGGCACGGACGTGCCGTCGACCACCCATGATGGTCGGTCATCAGCGGTCGAGCGAAACGCGATCTCGCTCCCTGGTCACGGCCGCCTTCAGCTCTCGACGCGCACGCCGTAGGGCATCGGGGCCTGCATGTTGAGGCCGAGGGTCACGCCCGTCACGTTGGGGGCGTACATGCCGTTCTGGCCGCCGTGGCCGAGCGGGATCACGACACCGAGTTCGATCAGTCCGTCCATGACCTCGGCGTAGAGGGCGCTGGCCTCATCGGGATCCTCCTCGTTGAGGGCCTCGACCAGGATGGCGTGCAGCGGTTCCACGTCGGGGTTGCCGTACGGGTTCCAGCGGCCGTCGGGGGCCGTGAACTTGCCGAGGTCTCGACCCGGGTGGACCAGCAGGTCCCGGAACCAGGTGATGTCCCACTCGGCGGCGGCCGTACGGGGCCCGAGTTCGCCGTTGTTGATCTGGACCTGGTTCACGGTGATGCCGACGGCTCCCAACATCTGCACCACCAGCTCCACGTGAGGATTGATGGCGGGCATGATCGGCATGGTGACTTCGAGCCCGTCGTCGTAGCCGGCGTCGGCCAGCAGCTCCCGCGACCGGTCGGGGTCGTAGGCGTACTTGTCGGTCAGCTCGGGCACGTGGAACTGGGTGAAGGCCGGCGGATAGATGCCGCCCTGAGCGTCGGACAGTCCGGCGTGGATGGCGTCGCCGTAGGCGTCGAGGTCCATGGCGTACAGGATCGCCTGACGGACCCGGAGGTCGGCCAGCGCGGCGTCGGTCTCACCGCCCCGCCCCTGGATGAGGAGGTAGGGGAAGTAGTTGGGCACGGAGATCAGGGTGTTGCCGCCGTCGAGGCCGGTCTCGATCTGGGCATCACGGGTGGTGGCCATGATGTCGGCCTCGCCGGTCAGCAGGGCGTTCATACGGGCGTTGTTGTCCGGCACGGACGTGACCGTGACCCTCTCGACGCCCTGGTCTTCGGGATTCCAGTAGTCCTCGTTGAGCTCGAACACCTCGGTGGCGCCGGCCTGGCTCTCGCTCTCGGACCAGATCCAGGGCCCGGAGCCCTGGGGGTCTCGGGTCAGATCAGCACCGTCGAGGGAGTTGGGGCTGATCATCATGCCCATCACCATCGACATCTCGAGCGGGAACTGGGGTGCGGGCTGGGTGAACTCGACCTCGAAGGTGGTGTCGTCCACCACCCGGGCCTCGACCAGATTGGCCCACGTCGCCGCGTTGGGGTTGCCCTCGAACGAGGCGTGGTAGTTCATGTTGTCCACCGCGACCTGGGCGTCGAAGGCTGCGCCGTCGTGGAACGACACGTCGTCACGGATCGTGAACTGCCACACGTTGGGCGACGGCTGGGTCCATGAGGTGGCCAGCGACGGGGCCAGCGACAGGTCGTTGTTCTGACGGGTGAGCGTGTCGTAGACCGGGTACAGGTAGGCGCTCTGGGCCGTCTGCGACCCGGCCGGGTTGAAGGTGGTCACGGGAGAGAACTCCACGTAGCGGAGGGTTCCCTCCGCCGGTGCCGCCTCGGTCTCGGAGGTGGTGGCTCCGGTGGTCGTGGTCTGCTCGTCGCCGCCGATCGTCACCTCGGTCGGGGCGGTGGTCGCCGTCGTGTCCGGATCCTCGGTCGTCGTCTCCTCGGCGTCCGAGCCACCGCAAGCCGCAGCGATGAGTGACATGGCGAATAGGACGGTCAACAGGCGCAGCATGCGCCATGTGGTTCCGCTCACGAGTGGGCCTCCCGACACGCTCTTGCGTGCTGCGCCTCCCCCTATTGGATCGGCAGCACTAGCCATTTGGCTGCACGAACCATAGGGTCGCCCGGCCGGTCGGGGCAAACGGCTGCAGGCAGGGAGAACCTTGCTCCCGGCACCCCTTGGGGGCCGGCCGGTCCTAGCCGACCACGATGGGCACGGAACGGGGGCCACGGATCTGGCCCGTCGACCACGTCACCTCGGTGTCGGGGGCCAGGGAGTACTCGGGGATGTGGCGCAGCCAGGTGGACAGGGCGACCTCCATCTCCAGTCGGGCCAGATTTGACCCGACGCATCGATGGATACCGGCGCCGAAGGCCACATGACGATTCCTGGCCCGGTCGATCACCACCTCGTCGGCCCGGTCGAACTTCTCCGGGTCGCGACAGGCGATGGGGAACGTCATCATGACGTGGTCGCCGGCCTTCATCCGGACACCGTTGACCTCGGTGTCGTGGGCGACTCGTCGGGCCACGTTGACCGGGGCGTAGGCCCGCAGGAACTCCTCCAGCGCGGTCGGCAGCAGTTCGGGCTCGGCCACCAGGCGCCGCCGGTCGTCGTCGTGGGTGGCCAGGTGCCACAGGGCGGCACCGATCGAACTCCAGGTCGTATCGATCCCGGCCACCAGCTGGAGGACCAGCATCCGCTCGATCAGGTCGTCGTCCAGCGGCTCGCCGTCCATCTCGGTGGTGACCAGGTGGCTGATGAGATCGTCGCCGGGGGTCTGGCGGCGGCGCTCGATCTCGGCCCGCATGTACTCCCGAACCTCGGCCACCGACCTCTGGAGGACGGCGGCGTCGTCGAGCCCGACCGACAGGATGCCGTTGATCCAGTGGCGGAAGATGTCGCCGTCGGATGGGTCGATGCCGAGGATGGCGGCGATGGCGCCCACCGGGATGTGCTGGCTGTAGTCGACGGCGGCGTCGCCGTGGCCCCGCTCGACGATGGCGGCGGCCCGGGCCTCGCAGTCGGCGGCGATGTGCTCGCGCCAGAGTTCGACGCGTTTGGGGGCGAAGAAGGGGAGCAGGGTGCGGCGGATCTCGTTGTGCTCCGGGGGGTCGTTGTTGATCGGCGGGAAGCCGCCCCGGTCGACGGTCCCACCGCGGCGGATGCCGTGGTGCTCGCTGGAGAAGGTGCCGGTGTCGTGGGCGATGGCGACGACGTCATCGAAGTTGAGGGGCAGCCACACGCCCTCGTTGAACCGCTCGCTCCGACCCATCGGGCACCGCCCCCGCAGGTCCTCCCAGATCGGGAAGGGGTTGTCGACCCAGGCGGGGTCGTTGAAGTCCCAGTCGGTGGCGAAGTCGTGCACCGGCGGGATGGCGTCGGCATGGTCGTCGGTGTAGCTCATCGTGGTCCTCTCCTGTGGTTTGCCGACGTCCTCAGACCGGGCGGTCGCCGATGAGGGTTACCCGCTCCATCCGGCGGACGTGGCCACCGTGGTCGGGTACGGCGTAGTGCTGGGTGCAGCGGTTGTCCCATTGGGCAATCGACCCGGGCCGCCACCGGAACCGGCACTGGTACTCGGGTTTGGTGGCTTGGTCGTAGAGCAGCCGGCGTAGGGGCCGACTCTCGTCCGGGGTCATCCCGTCGATCGTCAGGGTGAAGATGCGGTTGATGAAGAGAACCCGGTCACCGGTCTCCGGATGGGTCCGCACGATCGGGTGTTTCTGGTCGGGGTACTGTTCCTGCGCCGTCTGCCGTTCCTCGGGGTCCATCCCCTTCCCGAACGCCTTGATGTAGGAGTGGATGGCGTAGCGCCCCTCGATCTGTTCCTTCACCTCATCGGGTAGGTGCCGGTAGGCCAGTTCCATGTTGGCCCAGCACGTGTCGCCGCCCCAGGGCGGCAGGGTGCGGCCGAGAAGGATCGAGCCGAGCGGCGGGCGCTCACGGAAGGTCACGTCGCTGTGCCAGGCCTCGGCCGCCTCGAAACGGTCGGGGGTGGACTCGAGCACCAGGATCTCGGGGTGGGTCTCCACCCGGCGGGCGAAGGGGTGGATCTCCAGTTCGCCCAGCGCCGCTCCGTAGGCGACGTGTTGGCTGTGGGTGAGGTCCTGGTCGCGGAAGAACAGCACCTTGTGGGCCAGCCACGCGTCGCGGAGTTCGGCGATCACCTCATCGTCGAAGTCGCGAAGGTCGACATTGGTGACCTCGGCCCCGATGGTGCCGGTGAGCGGCTCCACCCGTATGCGGTTGTAGTCCTTGACCGTCGTTGCGTCGATGCGCATCTGCCAGGCCCCCCTTCGGCTCCCGCCGGCGGCTCTGCCGCCTGCTGATCGCTACATTAGCCACATGGCTGCACCAGCCGCATCACGGAACGGCTCGACGGAGCCGGGGCCACGCGCCGCGTTGTTGGCGGCGTGCGCCGATCTGCTGGCCGAGGAGGCCCCGTCGGGGCTGTCGGGCCGTCGCATCGCCGTTGCCGCCGGGGTGAACTACGCCCAGATCCACCGCCACTTCGGCTCCAAGAACGAACTGTGCCGGGCCGTGCTGGATGAGCTGGGTGTGGCCTTCGAGGCCGATGCCTACGCGCCCGGCGCACCGGTTCCGGAACCGGGTGTCCTGCAGCGTCATCCGACGTTCGTCCGGGTCCTTGCCCGACTCCAGATGGACGAGGCCTCACTCGCGCTGCGGCCCGGGAGCCCGACCGTCCGCCGCTACCGGGCTGGGCTGGGGGAGTTGCTCGACGACGGCCGTCCGTCGTCGGAGGGGAGCGACCGACTCGACGTCGCCGTCGCCCTGTCGTGTTCGATGCAGCTCGGCCTGGCGATCCACCGGACGGCGATCGCTCAGCCGATCGGGCTCCGCGACCCCGGCGCCCTCGACCGCGAGCTGTGGCTCCTGGTGCAGGACCTCCATCGGGGCGCCGGCGTGTTCGCCGACGTCGCCTCGACCGGCCGAGCACTGCGCACCCATGGGCCGATCCAGCGTCGGGAGGGTCTCACCGGTCGGGCGCTGGCGGAAGCCCGACTGCTGGAGGCCGCGGCCCGACTTCTCGCCGACCGGGCGCCGTCGGCGATCTCCGGGCGCATGCTGGCCGCGGCCGCAGGTGTGAACTACGGCCTGATCCACCACTACTTCGGGTCGGCGGCCGAGGTCGTCGAACAGGCGTCGCGCCATGTCCGTGACGAGTTCTATGAGGCCGAGGGGTCAGCCGGCCGACCACCGGACTTCTTCTCGATGTCGGCCCATCCGGGCTATGTGCGGGCTCTGACCCAGATCGCCCTCGACGCCGACTTGGCGGCCCGGAGTGACCATTTCCCGGTTCTCACCGACCTGCTCGAACGTCGGCGGGCTCGCCATGGCGAGCCGACTCTGGGGCAACGCTGTCGGCTGGCCATCGCCGTTGCCACGCAACTGGCGTGGACGCTCTTCGAACGGCTGCTCTCCGACGGCTTGGATCGCGATGTGAGTGAACTCCGGCCCGGCGCCGCAGCCGTGCTGGCCCGCATGGTCGCGCCCGGTCGGGAGCCCTGACGTACCTCGACCAGAGGTCGGGCCGGCTGTCACCGAGACTGCCGATCGGCCGTACGGGTGGGCGCCCCCCAATCTCGGCGGACGGGGGCGGCCGGGTATGGGACGATCATCATCGTGAGGGAGGTCGAGGTCGTTCTCGCCAACGCTGATCGGGTGACCCTCCGAGTCGGAGATGCCTTCTACAAGCTCGACTCCGACCTGGAGCGGAGTCATCGCGAGGTCGAGGCCATTCGGCAAGCACCGGTCCCGACCCCGGAGATTCTCTGGTACGAGCCGCCCGTTCTGGCCCTCGCCGCGCTGCGGGGCCAGCCGCTTGGCGAGTTGGGTGACGTGTCGACGGCGACGTCGAAGGCGTGGGCTGCAGCGGGGGCTGCCATTCGGAGGTTGCACGAATCGCCGCTCCCGGCTCGAACCGGCCCGACGATCGACGACCTCGCCAACCGGCTGCGCCAGGAGTGCAACTGGATCGTCGCCAATGACGTCTTGCCGACCGAAGTCGTCGAGCGCAGCCGACGGGTCGCCGAAGGCGTGTTGCGCCCCTTCACGCTGGCGTTGATCCATGGTGACCTCCACCTCAAGCACGTCTTCGTCGAGGGCGACGAGGTGTCGGGCATCATCGACTGGTCGGAGGTGCGACAGGGCGACCCGTTGTTCGACGTCGCTTCGCTGACACTCGGCAACGACGATCGGCTCGACGACTTCCTTGTCGGCTACGGACGATCTGTCGACCGCAACCGAGTGCGTGCCTGGTGGGCATGGCGGTGTCTGGTCGCCATTCGTTGGCTCTTCGAGAACGGCTACGGCCCACCACACGAGCTACCCGAAGTCGAGGTGCTTCGCTCGGTCATCTAACACTCGGCGCCGCTCCAGTTCATCGCGGGCCGGGTCGGAACGGTCTTGTTGCCCTGGGTCGTCGGCCTCGGCTTCCGGCTTGGTGCGGCCCTTGTTCACGAGCGCCAGTCGGGCTGTGTCGAAGACGACCCATCGGCGATCGGGGCCGTCGAGGATGACGCCGGAGTGTGCGTTCGTCCAAGATGAACAGGTCACTCTTGGCTGTGCCGGGCAGGAAGCGGCGCCAGGTAGGGGAGCGTTGCCACTTTGCCTTGAGTTCGACCTCCGCCCGTGGCACCAGATCGGTTGCCACTGCGAAGTCGGCCAAGTCGCAGCAGACCCGCTGTCGGTGCGCCGTTAGAACAGGGTGAAGCGAGGTCCGTTGGCGATCGCGTCGGCAGCTGCGTTGTCGAGGCGGTGGCGTTAGGAGAGATCGGTATCCCGGTCATGCGGTCGGCGCTGACACACGCTCCGGGACCTGGCGTTGCGAGCACTCGAAACACCAGCCAACGGCCGGCCTCCGAGCCTGCCTGCCGCCTCGGGTCGTGGGGGAGGTTACGTCGGCCCTCTGACGCGAACAGCTGCTCGACTTCGAACGCGGTGTCAGGGGGGTTTCTAGCCGACGCGTCCGGTCTCGTAGGCCCAGATGACGATCTCGACGCGGTTTCTCGACTGAAGCTTGCTCATCAGTCTTGCGACGTGCGTCTTGACCGTGCTGTGGCTGATGAACAGTTCCTCGGCGATTTCGGCGTTGGTCCTACCTCTTGCGACTCCGGCAAGGACTTCCTCCTCGCGTTCGGTGAGCGGCTCGATTGGTTGGGGCGGGGCAGCTGGGCGCTTGGTGTTGGCGAAGGTTTGGAGGAGCCTGGCGGTGACGTTTGGGGCGACGAGGGCGTCTCCGGTTGCGGCGGCGTGTACGGCTTGCACGAGCAGGTCCTGGTCGGCGTCTTTGAGGAGAAAGCCGCGGGCCCCGGCTTTGAGGGCGCCATAGACGTACTCGTCGCGGTCGAAGGTGGTGATGATGACAATCGGGATCGGATCGTCGACGTCTGGTCCCGCGAGCACCGCGGTGGCCTCGATCCCGTCCATCTTGGGCATGCCGATGTCGAGGAGGCACACGTCGGGCCGGAGCCGCTGGGCGAGCTCCACTGCGTCCGCGCCGTCGGCGGCTTCCCCGACGACCTCGATGGTCGGTTGCGCATTGAGGATCATGGCGAGACCTGTCCGCACGAGATCCTGATCGTCGGCAACGACCACTCGTATGGTCATCGGAGCTGCCCTTGCTTTGGTAGGACTGCCTTCACGGTCCATCCTCGTCCGCGGTTCGGTCCTGCCTCGAGCGAGCCGCCGTGGAGGGAGGCTCGCTCGCGCATTCCGACGAGTCCGAAGCCAGCGACAGATGTCGGGTCGACGTAGGAGGCATCCCCGTCGTCGGCAACGGTGACGGTCACGTCCTGGTTGTCTTCTTCGACCCGAACCGCGATTCTCGTTGCCCGTCGGGCATGGCGTCGGGCATTGGTGGTGGCCTCCTGGGCGATTCGGAACACGGCCGTTTGGACGGGTGCGGCCACATCGTCGAGTTCGCCGAGCACCTCGAGCTCGATGGGGGGATGCTGCGTCCCGTTGCCGACAAGGCGCTCAAGGTCGCCGATTCGCTTGTGGGGACTGTGCTCGTCTTCGCCCTGGCGCAGCATTCCGACGATGCTGCGCATCTCGGTGAGGGTGCGGCTCGCTTCCTCTTTGATCGCCTTGAGGGTGGAGGCTGACGCTTCGGGGTCGGTGCGAGCGAGGGTCCATCCGGCTTCGGCCTGGATGGCGATGGCCGACACGCGGTGGGCAATGGTGTCGTGCAGCTCGCGGGCGAGTTGTTCGCGTTCGAACAGCTTGGCTTCGGCGACGGCGTTGATCTGTGCCCGGTCGCGAAAACGGACGGCCGCGCCGAGCGACGAAGGCAGGAGCAGCCAGGCGAAACTGAAGATGGTGAGCTCGGGGCCGCTCGGGTACCAGATCATGTTCGTCACGTTCATCACGTTCATGATCATGAGACCGATCACCGCCTCGCGCCCCGACCCCCAGCGAAAGAGGGCGTAGGGGAACACGACCAGGCCCACCATGGTGCCCAAACCGGGTGAATCGAGACCGCTGGCGATGGCCGCGATGTCCAGCGCTGTAATGCCGCTCCACGCAATGGCTACCGACAGCAGCGGATGGGTGCGCCTCCACAGCAGCATCACGATCGGAACGAGATGCATGGGCACCGAGAGCGGCCGCCACACCAGCTCCTCTCGGGTGATGCCCTCGAGAAGTGCAAGCCCGGCAAGCACACCCACCAGCACCCAATCTCTCCACACGCGGCGTGGCGGGTTGGGCTCAGCTGCTTCGTCCCAAAGCGATCGGAGCGCGTTCACCATCACCCAACAGTAGGTGGGAACGGGTCAACCGTCATCGGACGAAAGTACGCACGCGGCATCAACCGGCAGACGACCCGATGACAGCCCTTGGGCCGATGTGCGGCGGCGATGATTGGGGGATGGTGACAGCAGCCCTCACACGGCCGAACGCAATCGGAAGGCTGTCGCATGCAATCAGTTCAGAAGCTGGGTGGGATCGGTGCCCTCATCGCCGCCGGCACGTTCGTCGTCGGTCTGGCCCTGTCCGCCACACTCTTCACCGACGTCGCATCTGCGGCCACCCCTGCCGCCGCGGTGGCGTTCATCGCTGACAACCAGCTGGCCCTGCACCTGTGGAACAGCACGATCATGATCGTGTTCGGCATCGCCCTCGTTCCAGTGGTGCTGGCCATTCGGGACCGTCTCCGCGAGGCGCATTCGCCGCTGGCCAGGGTGGCCTCGGTGTTCGGGCTCATCTGGTCGGGGGTGGTCATCTCCACCGGGATGATCACCAACATCGCCTATGCCACCGTCGGCGACCTCCAGGGCACCGATCCCGAGATGGCGGCCACGGTATGGGCCGGTCTCGATGCCGTGATCAACGGCCTCGGCGGAGCCAACGACGTCCTCGGTGCCGTTTGGGTGCTGGGAATCAGCATCGTTGCTCTCCGCGAGCGGCTCTTCGCCCGCTGGGTCAACCACCTGGGCGTGCTCATCGGTGCCGCCGGGCTCGGCAACGTCGTGCCGGCCGTCGACGAGGTCGGAGCCGCCTTCGGTCTCGGCTTGATCGTCTGGTTCGTCGCCGTCGGAATCCACCTGATCGCAGACGGCGGCCGGTCGGCTGAGCGGCCGGCCAGCGCTCGCTTCGACGCCTCGCCCGCCTCGTGAACACCTGTCTCCAACAAACAGAACCAATTGAAAGGCAATCATGACCACGACTACCCAGAACCAAACGAGCGACAAGGTCGTCTCGTCTCGAGCCGGCGCTGTCGGCGCCCTCATCGCTGCTGCAACCTTCGTGTTCGGCATTGCCCTGTTCGTCACGAGCTTGAGTGACTACACCGAAGGCGACGCCACGGTGGCCGAATCGGTCGACTTCCTCATCGGCCATCAGTCGACGCTCTACGTCTGGTACTTCGTCATCTTCCTGGTGTTCGGGGTCGTCATCATCCCGTTGGCCCGCAGCCTGCGTGACCGTCTCGTCGACGTCAGCCCGGAACTCGCCGACATCGGCGCCGTCTTCGCCTACATCTGGGCCGGCCTCATGTTCGCCACGGGCATGACCTCGAACATCGGCATCGCTGCCGTGGCCGACCTGAACGAAACCGACCCCGCAGCGGCCGAGGCCCTCTGGTCGAGCATCGCCACCGTCACCGACGGTCTCGGCGGTGGCAACGAGCTGGTCGGCGGCATGTGGATCCTGCTCGTGAGCCTCGCGGCCTGGGGCACCAAGCGTCTCCCCAGGGGGCTGAACGTCCTGGGCGTCGTCAGCGCATTGGCCGGCCTCATCACCCTCATCCCCGGCCTCAGCGACGTTGGCATGGTCTTCGGTCTCGGGTCCATCGCCTGGTTCGCCTGGACCGGCATCGTCCTTCTCCGCCGCCCCGAGCGCGTTGAGGTCACCCGATGATCACCATCGACCGCCTCACCAAGACCTACGGCGACCAACGAGCCGTCGACGCCCTCAGTTTCACTGTCCAGTCCGGTCGAGTCACGGGGTTCGTCGGTCCGAACGGCTCGGGGAAGTCGACCACCATGCGCATGATGGTCGGCCTCACCCGACCCGACAGCGGAACGGTGCTCTACGACGGCACGCCCTACGACGAGTTGGCACGGCCGGCCACCACGATCGGAACCGCGCTCGACGCCTCCGCCCACCCCGGGCGAACCGCCCGCAACCACCTCCGCAGCATGTGCGCTGCCAGCGGCCTGCCCGCAACGCGAGTCGACGCCGTTCTGGCCGAGGTCGGCATCACCACCGCTGCCGACAAGCGGGTGGGAGGGTTTTCCCTCGGCATGCGCCAGCGCCTCGCCCTCGCCGGTGCGCTCCTCGGTGAACCCGAGACGCTGTTGCTGGATGAGCCCGCCAACGGCCTCGACCCCGACGGCATCCGCTGGCTTCGCCACTACCTTCGCGCCTACGCGGAACGAGGCGGCGCGGTGCTCGTGTCGAGTCACCTCATCGCCGAACTGTCGTTGTTCGCCGACGACCTCGTCGTCATCGGTGCAGGCCGGCTGCTGGCGGCCGCCACGGTTTCCGAGATCGCAAACGGCACCGAGACGTCGGTCCTCGTCGAGAGCCCCCGGCGAGCCGAACTCGCAGAACTTCTGACCAACCGGGGCCTTGAAGTTGCCGATTTCGACGACCGTCGACTCAACGTCAGCGGCACCTCCAGAGCCGATATCGCCCAGCTCGCTCTCGACCACCGGATCCGGCTCGATGAGCTCGTCGACCAGCAGGCGTCTCTCGAGGACCTGCTCGTCGACCTCACCCACGATGCCGCCGAGTTCACCTCGGCCTGACCCAAGGAATCGCCATGACCACCACCATTGACGCCACCTCCTCGACCTCGCTCGGGCCCTCCTCTCCCCGCCAGTTGGCATCGCGGGGCAGGGTAGGGACCGGGTCCCGACTCACCGATTCGCTGCGAAGCGAATGGATCAAGCTCACCACGGTCCGTTCGCCGCGAGCGATCCTGGCGCTTACCGTTCTCGTCGGCGGCATCGCCTCATTCATGGTCGCCCGACTGGTCGATCAGCCGGGCCTGAACGTTGCCGGCATGTTCGGCTTCTCCGCCGTCTTCACCGCGGTGTTCGCGGCGGTGAGTGGCATTCTCGTCTACACCGCCGAAGCCGAGCACCACACCGCCCACCAGGCGTTCGCCGCCCAGCCACGCCGTGGGATCGTCGTCGCGGCAAAGGCCGTCGTCACCGCGGCGTACGCCGCGGCGCTGAGCCTGTCGGGTCTGGCCGCCGGGATCTTCGGGGCCGCGTTGGGCGGAATCCCGGCGGGAGACGTCGCCACCATCCCGACGAGCATCGCCTGGGCCACCGGGTTCGCCATGCTCTCCGGACTCCTCGGGCTCGGCATTGGACTTCTCGCTCGGCACAGCGCCGCAGCGATCTCCGGCGTGCTCGTGTGGTGGCTTGTCATCGAGAGTCTCGTCAGCGCGTTCGCCCCGGAGCGAGTCGTACGTTTCATGCCCTTCGTCGCCGGCAACGGGATGCTCGACATCGCGCCGGAAGGCGAAGTGGTCGCCTTCGACCGGCCGACCACGGCCCTGATCTTCGCCGGCTACGCCCTTGCCGCCCTCGTGCTGGGCGCAGCCGTCACCAATCGCAGGGACCCCTGATCCGGTCCAGTTTGCGCTGAAAGGAAGCACTGCCATGATCACCACGGCCCCGCACGTCCGCCCCCGCAGTAGGAACCTATGGAGGCCCTCATGAACTCAACAACAGCAACCGCCGGCGGCAAGGCCCTCCGTGCCCACCTGGTGAACGCCCTTCCCTGGTTGTGGCTCGGCATGTCCGCCGGCTGGGCCGTCGTCATCTTCACCACCGACCAACCGGCGTGGCCGCTGGCGTTGTGGATCGCCGCCAGCGTCGGCCCGCTCATCGCACGCAAGACCCGACTCGACGCACAGGTTGATCCCGAAGGAACTGAGCACGTCCGGGCCTCGTCACGAAACCCAACGAAAGGAACGAAACAATGACCACGCCACCCGAAGCCCCGATCCACATCGATCAAGCGGCTGACGAACGACACGAAGCGGCCAGACGGTACGTCCAGCAGCTGGGTGTGTTCTACGTCCACGCCGCCGTGTTCGCAGGCAGTATGGCCATCAACCTCGCCGTGAATCTCCTCGTCAACCTCAACACCGGCATCGCAGGCGAATGGTCGGCATGGTGGTCGCTGTGGGCGCTCATCGGCTGGGGCGCCGGCATCGCCGTCCACGGATTCGTCGTCCGGCTCAACCGACCGACCTTCTCCCCGTCGACGTGGGAGCAGCGATAGATCAACCAGATGCTCGGGTCAGGTCGCTACCGGACACGGAGACCGATCCGACGACCGGGCCCTCATCTGCGCCTTCATGGTTCCCCTCAGAGGGTGTCCGCCGACACGATTGTCGCCGTCGCAGTCAGGGTGTGGAGCGGGCGATGGGAATCGAACCCACATCATCAGCTTGGAAGGCTGAGGTTCTAGCCGTTGAACTACGCCCGCAGAGGGTGGTTCGGGGACCAAGGGTAGCCGACCCGCTCCGGAGATCCCCGGTGGGGTCGGGCCGCCCGGTCAGGTCGGGCCGCTGACGGCAAAGCGGGCGCCGCCGTCCCGTTTGGCCGCGTACATCGCCTCGTCCGCCCGCCGCAGGAGTTCCTTCACGTCGGTCTGCTCTCCCGATCGCCGACGGGCGACCCCGACGCTGCAGCTGACCCGTTCGTCCACTGCGCCCACCCGATCGACCAGCCGCTGGGCCTGGCTCGCCACGTCGGTACCGGAGTCCGGCGCGCCCTCGTCGAACTGGACGACCACGAACTCGTCACCGCCCATGCGGGCCACGAGGTCGCCCCGGCGGAAGGAGACCCGCAGGGCTCGACCGACCGCGCTCAGCACGGCATCGCCCGCTTCGTGGCCCCACTCGTCGTTCACCGGCTTGAAGCCATCGAGGTCCACGAAGAAGAGTACGGCCGGCGACCCGGACGGTCGGGCCCGCGCTCCGTCGATCAGACCCTGGCGGTTGAGCAGCCCGGTCAGGGGATCGGTCGTGGCCAGGGTGCGGGCCAACTCCAGCTCGAAGTTGGTGCCCACCAGGCGGTTCCGAGCGGCCAGTCCGGTGGCGACGGCCAGACCGAGGCCGACGCTGGCGGCCAACCCGGCGGCCCACGTCGACTGGGCCGGAGAGAGTCCGGTGCCGGTGTCGAATGCGGGGTCGGCCCACACCTCGACCGTCCACGGGTGTCCGGCGGTGCGAACCTGACGGAGCTGGAACAGGCCGCTGTCACCCATGCCGGTGGCCGGGTCGTCCGGGATCTGGGCGATGGGCTCCTCGATGGCCTGGACCGAGAGGCGCACGTTGATGTGCTCGGGCAACCGGAGGTTCTCGACCAACTGGGTTCCGTACAGGAAGCGGACGGCCAGCCCGACCTCCTCACCCTCGCCGTTGACCACGGGGCCCACGAAGAACGGTGTCACATCCGGGATCTCGGGGCCCTCATCGGCTGCGGACCGTTGCTCGGCCCCGATCAGCTGGAGTAGCGCCGGGGTGGCCGCCACCCGGAGGGCGTAGCCGTCGCCGGGGAACCCGCCGGCGGTCAACAGAGGCCGGGCCGAGGCCACGTCGTATCCGAGATAGGGGTCGACGATCTGGCCGATGTTGCCCGAGGCGCGGGTCATGATGAGCGCCCGGTCTCCGGCGGCAAACCCGACGGTGGTCACGGTGAAGTCGGGGTCGGACAGCCGCCGCTCGCGGGTCACGAGGGTCGGGAGGTCGTCCCGGGGTACGTCCTCAAGGAACAGCATCCCCGTGTCGCTGGCGTCGTCGTTGGCGGTTAGCCGGGCGAAGAACTCCTGATACGAGGAACTCGGGGCCGGGTGGGTGGCGCCGATGAAGGCGGCTCCGGCCTCGAACTCGTCGCCCAGGTCCTCGACCCGGGCGCTCAGTTGCTGCTGCACCGCTTCGGCCGCCACCTCGAACCGGAGTTCGCGTTCGCGCGTCGTGGCCGCCCGTTCCGACGCCGCCAAGAGGCTCGTGATCCCGATGCCGGTGGCAAGGACGACGACAAGGGCGCGCACGGGGGAGGCCCAGTTCCGGGCCCGACGCGGATCCGATCCGGCTCTGGTCGCCACGTGTCCCCTGTCGACCGAGGCCATCACGAGCTTGAGGTCGGGCCTGATCGCGCCGAACACAGACGGTGGACAGGGTTCGTTCGGCCCATCCCGCCGGCAGGGACTCACGGTCTCGGCCCCGTCCGACGATATGAATCTGAATTGATTGCGCGGGTGTTGCGGCGGATGGCTGATGCGGAGATGACGGGGGAGCGGAGGCGGGCGGTAGGCCCCGCCGACATCGCCGTCCGCGCCGTCGCCCTCGCCGCACTGGCCTCATCGGTTGCCTACCTCACCTGGCGCGCCCTGGGCCTCGCCCACAACCCCTGGTTGTCGGTGCCCCTCTTCGCGCTCGAGGTCTGGGGCGTCGCCCACCTCGCCCTACTCACCACCCAGGGCTGGTTCCGGCCCACCGATCTCGAACCCACGACTCCGGTCCGGCATCGGCCCCAGGGCGCAGTCGACGTCGTCGTCACCTGCACCTTCCACCAGCCGGCCGAACTCGAACGCACCCTGTTGGCCTGCCGACGCCTGAAGGGGTTCGGCCGTCTCCATGTCGTGGTCCGCGCCGGTCGCCCCGAACTGGTCGAGATCGCCCGACGCTGCGGCCACGAGCCGATGGAGGCCGAGGGCAACCACATCGAACAGTTCCGTTCCGCCGTCGGGGCCAGCGATGCGCCGTTCATGGCATGGCTCGAGGCGGGGCAGGTGCCCATGCCCGACTTCGTCGACGGCTGCCTCCTGCACTTCGACGACCCCACCGTCGCCGTCGTCCAGGCCCGGCCCGGCATGATCAACGCCGATTCGCTGTCGGCTCTTCGCGGCGGGCGGGACGAGGACGCCTTCCGCCTCGAGGTGGCACTCCCGGCCCAAGGTCACCGGGGCGCGTCGCCCTGGTTCGGTGGCGGTTCGCTCGTGCAGACCGGTGCCCTCCACGCCGCTGATCCCGTCGACCCCGGCGATCAGGCGGCCCTGGCCCGGATCCTGGTCCGGCTCCATCGCCGAGGCTGGACCAGCCGGTACCACACCACCGGCCCGCTGGTCCTCGACACCGCTCCCGACTCGCTCGAGTCGTACCTCACCCTGCGTCGACGGCGGGCTATCGAGGCCCTCCGGGTCTACGCCACCACCGACAGCCCGCTGGTGACCCCGGGCCTGCGGCCGGTCGTGCGCGCCCAGCACGTGGCGCACGCCGCGGCCCAGGTCGCCAGCATCCGCCAACTCGGCCTGACCCTGATCCTCGTCCTGTCACTGCTGTCGGGCACGGTGCCGATGCCGGTGACGGCCCAGACCTTCCTCATCTACTGGCTCCCACCTTTCCTGCTCGGGGTCGCGGCCCGCCGCCTGCTCGGGCGGGGCACGATGGCCGTGGGCGACTGGACCCGTCAGGGCTGGCGCACGCTGGCCGCCGACCTCAGCGCGGTGGCCCGGGTCACCGGACTCGACCGGCGGACGCCGAGTTGGTTCGTTGGCGACGGCCGGCGGACGGCCGGGGGTGTGGCCAGTCTCAGTCGGCTCCGGCTGTTGACCGGGCTCCTCCTGGCCCTTGATCTGGCGCTGGCCGCCCGCGGCCTGACCGTCGCCTATCCGTCCCTGTTGCCCCGATTCACCACCGTCGAGCGGATCGTGGTCCTCGGGGCCGGGCTGGTGGTCGTGGCATCGATGGTCGACGTGTTGCAGATCAGCATCCGACGCCGCCAACGTCGTTTCACCCCGCGGCTCCTCACCCGGCTTCCGGGCCGGATCGGGTCGAGGCCGGTCCAGGTCGTCGACCTGTCCCCGGCCGGACTCGGCGCCCGGTTCCGACGCCGGGTCGCCGACGACGAGGCCCAAGGCCGGGACGAGGCCGATGGTGGTGAACCCTCCGTCGGCTCCGAGGTGGCCATCGAGATCGGGCTCCCGGCGCCCGGCGGGAAGGAGGCGGCGGACGGCCCCGCCGACTGGGTCAGGGGATCGGCGGTTGTCCGGTGGTACCGGGCTGTTGGTGAGCGGTCCCGGGTCGGGCTCGAGTTCATCGGCCTCGACGGGCCGGGGCGCCAACGGCTGATCCAGTACTGCGCCGTCGACCACCATGCGGCCGCGGCGGAGGATCCCGACCAACTGCATCCGTCCGACCTCGATGCCGGATCCGGTGGACGCCGTGGGGTGCGAATCGCCTCCGGCCTCAGTGCCGTCCTCGGCGCGGCGGGCCTCCTGCTCGGACCGGCGGCGCTGCCCTCGCTGGCGGATGTGTCGGTACCCGTCACGACCTGTGTGACCGGTTCGGGTGGTCGGCCGGTGATCGACGCCGAGGTCAGCTTCCGCTACGACGGCGAGTGGGTCGAGGCCGGCGAGACGGGCGTTGACGGTTGCCTGGAGGCCGCCATGCCCGCACAGCGCACCGTGGTGGCCGTCCGCTACGACGGCGGCAGCGACCGGACCCGCCAGAACCTCGCCAACAACCGACTGCTCGTCTTCGCCACCTCGGGCGACTGCGACGATGACGACGATGACGACGACGATGACGACGATGACGATGACGATGACGACGATGACGATGACGATGACGATGACGATGACGACGATGACGATGACGATGACGACGATGACGACGACGATGACGACGATGACGACGATGATGACGATGACGACGACGACGAGGGGGGAGGCTGCGGGGGAGGCGCACCGTCGACGACGACCACGACCACCACCGCGCCCACCACCACGACGACCACCGCACCCACTACGACTACGACCACCACCGCGCCCACCACCACGACGACCACCGCACCGACGACGACCACGACCACGACCGCACCGACGACGACGACACCGCACCGACCACGACCACGACTGCACCCACCACGACCACCACCGCCCCCACGACGACTGTCGCCCCGGCAACGGCCACGTCGTCGACGACGACCACGCCCACGCCCACGACGACGACAACGACCGCGGCACCCACAACGACGACTGCGGCACCCACAACGACGGTGCCCACCACGACGACGACCGCGGCACCTACGACCACGACGACCGCAGCGCCTACGACGTCATCCACCACGACGACGGTGGCGCCCACGACCACGACGACCGCGGGGCCTACGACGACGTCATCCACCACGACGACGGTGGCGCCCACAACGACGGCGCCGCCTGATCTGCCGTGGCCGACGCCGACCACGTCCACCACCGTCGCAACCACCACGTCGGCCACCACTCCGGTCACGACCGGCGGCCCGACGACCGAACCCGAGACGACACCGGCCACGACCGGCGGTCCGACCACCGAACCCGCGTCCGCACCGGCCGCGACGAGCCCGGCACCGACCACGACCGGAGCCAGCGCGCCTGGCGTCGCCGATGACGGCCAGCCGGATGGCGGGGTGGGCGGGGGCCCGGGGCCGGGCTCGGCGACAGCCCCGACCCCGACCGTCGGCAATGCCCAGCCCTCGCCCGCCGAAGCGCGGACCGACGAGCAGGCCGGTCCGCGGCCCGACTCGGACGCCGCGCCACCCGTCGACGACGGCGAAACCGGGCCGCCTCCGGCGCTGGCCTTCGACAACGAGTGGGTCATCCTCACCGAGGGGGTCACCTGGACTGCCGCCCCCGAAGTCATCGATGCGCTGGACATCGTGATCACCGAGCCGTCGGGTGGCGGCGACGACTACCTGGTCGAGGTCCGTCCCACGGGATCTGTCCCGGCGGGCGAACCCGTGGTCTTCGAACTCGCCATCGAACCAGGCGGTCGGTTCGAGGTGTCGGGCGACGCCGGGTGGCGGTGCACCGAGCGGCACCCGGTTCTGCGCTGCGAGCGGGTCGACGACCTCGCGGCCGACGGTCCGCTCGTGGTGCGCATCACCCCCGCCGAGGCCGGGCCGCTGTCGGGTTGGCCCGGCGTCGGCCTCGCCGCCGGTGCCGTCATCGCCATGGCCGGCTTCGCCCTGGTGGCCGTCCGCCGCCGGTCGTCCGACGACGAGGACGCCCAACCCGACCGGCGAGCCTCCCCGGTGACCTGAGCCGGCCTGCGCCACCCGTGCGCTGGGGCCGGAAGCTCGGGACGGACATGAGAAACCCCAGGTCACCGTGTTTGGCGGTGTGACCTGGGGTTTCCCGGTTTCCTCTCCCTGGAAACGTGGGTGACGTTTCCGTCGGGATGGGGAGATTTGAACTCCCGGCCCCCTGCTCCCAAAGCAGGTGCGCTAGCCAAACTGCGCCACATCCCGCTGCGAACGACACTCTAACCGGCCGCGCACCGGGCCCGACGGCGGGTATCCGGCGCTGACGGCGAGGTCGTGGCGACGCCCCGGCGGCCGGTGCCAGTGGTGGCGACGCCTTCCCCGTACACTGACCTCCGATGAAGTCGACAGTCGAGGCCCTCGAGGGCAACAAGGTCAAGGTGGTCGTCGAGGTCGAGGAGGCCGAGTTCGAACGAGACCTCGATGCCGCCTTCAAACGGTTGGCCCAGGAGGTCCGACTGCCGGGCTTTCGGCCCGGTAAGGCACCCCGCAAAGTCCTGGAGGCCCGCATCGGCCAGTCCTACGCCCGGGACGAGGCCTTCCGCGAGGCGCTGCCCAACTACTACACCGAGGCGGTCAAGGAACACGAGGTCGACGTCATCGCCCCGCCGGAGATCGACATCACCGACGGCCACGAGTCGGGCCCGGTGAGTTTCGATGCCGTGGTCGAGATCCGGCCCTCGATCGAGATCGCCGGGTACGACGGCCTCGAGGTCGAGCTGCAGTCGCTGACGGTGGAGGAGTCCGACATCGACGAGTCGGTCGATCGGCTGCGCAGCCGTTTCAGCGAGCTGGAGACCGTGGACCGCCCGGCCGCCGAGGGCGATCGGGTCGTCATCGACATCGAGACCATGCACGAGGGCGAACCCGTCCCCGGCATGACGGCCGAGGGCTACGTGTACGAGGTCGGTGCCGGCACCGTGGTGGCCGAGCTGGACGAGCACCTGACCGGGGCCGAGGCCGGCAACTCGGTCGAGTTCACCGCCGACCACCCCGACGAAGACGAGGAGGAGCCACTCAGCTTCATCATCCGGGTGGGCGAGGTCCAGGAGAACGTCCTGCCGGAGCCCACCGACGACTGGGTGGCCGACAACAGCGAGTTCGAGACGCTCGACGAGCTGCGCGAGGACTTCCGCACCAACATGACCGAGGCCCGCCTGAACCAGGCTCGGGCCATGCGCCAGAGCCGGGTGGCCGACGCCCTGGCCGAACTGGTCGAGGACGACCTCGTGCCCGACGCCATGGTCGACCTGGAGACCGAGAACCGGGTCCAGGACATGGCCCTGCGCCTCCAGGCCCAGGGGATCGACTTCCAGACCTTCCTCCAGATGACGGGCCAGAGCCAGGAGGACCTCCTCGACGGGATGCGGGATCAAGCCCGCTCGTCGGCCAAGGTCGACCTCGCCCTCCGGGCCATCGCCGAGGCCGAGAGCCTCGAGGTGACCGAGGACGACCTGGAGGAGCAGTTCGCCGAGGTGGCGAGCCAGATCGACCGCCCCGCAGACGACATCCGGGCCGACTTCGCCGAGGCCGGCCGCATGCCGGCACTGCGATCGGACCTGCTGAAGAGCAAGGCGCTTGACTGGGTCATCGAACGTGCCAACCTTGTTGACGAGGATGGTCACCCGATCGATCCAGATGCGCTACAACTGCCAACCGAGGACGAAGTCGCCGCCGACGTCGCCGACGAAGCATCCGGCGACGACGAGACGACGGAACAGGACGAACAGTGACACGCCAACCCGCCCGGGCGAGCTACATCATCCCTCAGGTCATCGAGCAGACGAGTCGGGGTGAGCGCGTCGCCGACATCTACTCGCGGCTGCTCAAGGACAACATCATCTTCCTCGGCACGCCGATCGATGACGGGGTGGCCAACGTCGTGAGCGCCCAGATGCTGCACCTCGAGTCGGAAAACCCCGATCGGGACATCAGCGTCTACATCAACTCACCCGGCGGCGACATCAACGCCATGTTCGCCATCTACGACACGATGCAGTACATCAAGCCCGACATCACCACGATCTGCTTCGGGCAGGCCGCCTCGGCCGCCGCCATCCTCCTCGCCGCCGGGACCAACGGCAAGCGCCTGGCCCTGCCCAACTCCCGGATCCTGCTCCACCAGCCCTACACCGGGGCTCAGGGTCAGGTCTCCGATCTGGAGATCGCGGCCAACGAGATCGAGCGGTTGAAGCGAGCCTTGGAGGAGATCCTGGCCCGCCACACCGGTCAGCCCATCGAGAAGGTGGCGGCCGACACCGACCGTGACTTTGTCATGACGGCCGAAGAGGCGAAAGACTACGGGATCATCGACGAGGTCCTGGAACAGCGGAACACCGCAGACACCACCGGCCCCATCAGGGCCGTGGGCTCGTAGGGAGGCGGCGTGGCGAAGTTTGGCGACGGGGGCGAACTCCTCAAGTGCTCGTTCTGCGGCAAGTCGCAGAAACAGGTCAAGAAGCTGATCGCCGGTCCCGGCGTCTACATCTGCGACGAGTGCATCGACCTCTGCAACGAGATCATCGAGGAGGAGTTGGCCGAGGGCTCGGAGCTGAGCTTCGACGAGCTGCTCAAGCCGCGGGAGATCTTCGATTTCCTCAACGACTACATCGTCGGCCAGGAGCCGGCCAAGAAGATCCTCTCGGTCGCGGTCTACAACCACTACAAGCGGATCCAGTACGGGGCCCAGTCGGCCGGTGATGTCGAGCTGGCCAAGTCCAACATCCTCCTGATGGGCCCGACCGGGTGCGGCAAGACCCTCCTGGCCCAGACCCTGGCTCGAATGCTCAACGTGCCGTTCGCCATCGCCGACGCCACGGCCCTCACCGAGGCCGGGTATGTGGGCGAGGACGTCGAGAACATCCTCCTCAAGCTGATCCAGGCCGCCGACTTCGACGTGAAGCGGGCCGAGACCGGCATCATCTACCTCGACGAGATCGACAAGATCGCCCGCAAGAGCGAGAACCCGTCGATCACCCGGGACGTGTCGGGCGAGGGTGTCCAGCAGGCCCTGCTCAAGATCCTCGAGGGCACGGTGGCGTCGGTGCCCCCACAGGGCGGGCGCAAGCACCCCCACCAGGACTTCATCCAGATCGACACGTCCAACATCCTGTTCATCTGCGGCGGGGCCTTCGCCGGGATCGACAAGGTGATCGAGCGTCGGATCGGGGCCAAGTCGGTCGGCTTCCAGGCCGACATCAGCTCGGCCAACTCGGTCGACATGGACCAGATCTACGCTCAGGTGAAGCCCGAGGACCTGCTCAAGTTCGGCCTCATCCCCGAATTCGTGGGACGGCTGCCCGTCATCGGCACCGTGACCAACCTGACCCGCGAGGCCCTGGTCGAGATCCTGGTCGAGCCCAAGAACGCCCTGACCAAGCAGTACCAGAAGTTCTTCGAGATGGAGGACGTCGAACTCGAGTTCACCGACGACGCCCTCGAGGCCGTGGCCGACCAGGCGCTCCTCCGGGGAACCGGAGCCCGCGGTCTGCGGGCCATCCTGGAAGAGGTGCTGCTCGACGTCATGTACGACATCCCCGGCCGCGAGGACGTGGGGAAGTGCGTGATCGACGCCTCCGTGGTGCTGGAACGGGTCAACCCGACCCTGGTCCCGCGGGCCGAGTCCCGGGCCCGGCCCCGTCGCGCCGCCTCCTGAGCGGGCGCCGGTGGATCTCCGGAGCGCGCTGGCCTACCTCGACCGCCACACCAACCTGGAGGGCAACCGGGGCGATCGCTTCTCGGCGGCGCCCCCGATGCCGGTGGCGGGCCAGACCTCGGGTCTGTCCCTGGAGCCGATGCGGGCCCTGCTGGCCGCCGTCGGCGACCCCCACCAGGCCTACCGCGTCGTCCACCTGACCGGGACCAACGGCAAGGGCTCAACCGCCCGCTACGTGGCCTCGCTCCTGGAAGCCACCGAGCTGTCGGTCGGCCTCTACACCAGTCCCAACATCGAGCGGATCAACGAACGGTTGGTCTGGGGCACCGAGCCGATCGGCGATGACGACTTCGGCCGCATCATCGGGTTGCTCGCCGCCGTCGAGCCCCTTCTCGACGTCACCCCCAGCCGCTTCGAGCTCCTGACCGCGGCCGCCTTCATGTGGTTCGCCGAACTCGGTGTCGACGTGGCCGTTGTCGAGGTCGGCCTCCTCGGTCGCTTCGACGCCACCAACGTCGTCGACTCCGACGTGGCCGTCATCACCAACGTCGACAAGGACCACACCCGGGGTGAGGAGGGGTGGAGGCTGACGGTGGCCACCGAGAAGGCCGGCATCATCAAGCCCGACAGCCACCTGATCGTCGGCCCGGACCTGGACGAGTTCCTGCCCGTGTTCGACGCCGAGGGCCCCCGCGACGTCTGGCAGCACGGCCGGGACTACGAACTCGAGAGCAACCAGCTGGCCGTCGGCGGTCGCCTCATCGACCTCCGGACCCCGGGGGCCGCCTACCAGGAGCTCTTCCTGCCCTTCCACGGTCAGCACCAGGGCCAGAACCTGGCCACCGCCCTGGCCGCCACCGAGGCCTTCTTCGGCCGCCCCCTGGACCAGGAGCTGGTCGAGGGGGCCCTGGCCACCGTCGAGCTGCCGGTGCGGTTCGAGATCGTGTCCCGGGAACCGACCATCGTGCTCGACGGCGCCCACAACCCACCCGGGGCCCTGGCCACGGCCCAGTCCCTCAACGAGACCTTCGCCCGGCTCGGCTCCTGGGTCCTGGTCGTCGGCCTGCTCCAGGGCAAGGACCCGGTCGAGATGCTGGCCGCCTTCGGTGCTCCCGACTTCGACGCCGTCATCTGCTGCGAACCGGACTGGTCCCGGGCCCTCCCGGCGGTCGAGATCGCCGCCGCCGCCGAGTCGCTGGGCTGCAGCGCCGAGGTGGTGATCAAGCCGGTCGAGGCCCTGCATCGGGCCCTGGCCGTCACAGCCGACGACGATCTCATCCTGGTCGCCGGGACCCACACCATCATGGGCGACATCCGGCCTCTGGCCCGATCCCTCCAGCGGAGCTGACGCCCGTCCACAGCCCACGTGGGTTCACCCGAGCTCGGCCCGCCGCACCGGTCGGAGGGCCCGGCGCTCAACCGGAGCGTCCCGGACACCGATGGAACGGGGTGGTCCGACGTCTCCGATCGCGGTCGAATGGTCCCGGCGCCGCGGCGCCCGGCGAGTCCGGGCGTCTCCGCCGCCGTCGGGAGCGGGGGGCCACGTTGTCGGAGTACGCCCTGATCGTCAGCCTGGTGATCACCTCCACGGCCGCCGTCATCACCCTGCTCGAAGACCAGTCGGGGTCGTACCTGGTCGACTCCGGCAGCGCCATCGGTGAGCCCCGGCCCCTGGCCGCCGATCTGGGGGTGACAGACACCGCCGCCCCGCCGTGGCTGACCCAACCCCCGGCGCCGACGACCACGACGACCACCACGACGACAACGAGCTCGTCGACCTCGTCCACGAGCTCCTCGACCACCTCGACCACGACCCTGACCGGGAGCCTGATCCAGCCCCGACACTCCGGACTCTGCCTCGGTGTCGACGGCGGCTCGACCGCGGCCGGGGCCAGCGTGCTCCAGCTGACCTGCGACGGATCGGCCAGCCAGCGCTGGACCGTGACCGACCTCGGGACCGGCTACTGGCGGATCCAGGCCGTCCACTCCGGCCACTGTCTCGACGTGAGCAGCGGATCGACCGCCAACGGCGCCGCCCTCATCCAGTGGCCGTGCCACGGGGGCGACAACCAGCAGGTCAGCATCGAACCCCACGCCGCCGCCGGGGACCGCCTGACCATGCGCCACTCGGGCCGGTGCGTCGACATCGCCGGCGCCAGCACCAGCTCGGGGGCCACCGCGCTCCAGTGGACCTGCCATACGGGGCTGAACCAGGCGTTCGACATCAGCTGAGCTCGGCCCCGAACTCGACCGGAAGTTCACCTTCGACCCGGCCTCACCGGGCCCGGCGATGGCTAGCCTCCGTCCGGTGAGTCGCACACTGGTCATCTGCAAGCCCGATGCCGTCGAGCGGGGTTGTGTCGGCGAGATCCTGGGGCGCTTCGAGCGCAAGGGTCTGACCATCGCCGCCGCCGAGCTCCGGACCCTGGACGCCGACACGCTGTCCCGGCACTACGAGGAGCACGTGGACAAGCCCTTCTACAACGATCTCGTCGCCTTCATGAGCCGGAGCCCGGCGCTGGTCGCCGTCATCGAGGGCCCCGACGACACCTTCGGCATCGTCCGCACGCTGATGGGTCCCACCAATCCGGCCTCGGCCCCGCCCGGGACCATCCGAGGCGATCTCGGCACCGAGATGACCGAGAACCTCGTCCACGGCTCCGACTCCAACGAGTCGGCCGAGCGCGAGATCGCCATCTTCTTCCCCGATCTGGCCTCCTGACCGCCGGGCCCGGCCCGGGCTGCGGACGGTTCTAACCATCGGGGTGGCCGGGGCGGTAGGCTAGCAGTCGATGACCTCGTTGTGGTCGCAACTCGAGCCGCTCCTCCCCCAGGTGCAGAAGCCCGCCCGCTACATCGGATGCGAGGACGGGGCCAAGGCCAAATCACCCGACCCCGGCCTCGTGAACTGGTGTTTCGTCTATCCCGACACCTACGAGATCGGGTTGCCCAACCAGGGCCTGCAGATCCTGTACGAGATCGCCAACGAACGACCGGACGCCACCGCCGACCGGTCGTACGCCCCCTGGGTCGATCTGGAGGCCCTGCTCCGGGAGCACGGCCTGCCTCTGTTCTCGGTCGAGCACCACACCCCGCTGGGTGAGTTCGACGTCATCGCCTTCAACCTCTCGGCCGAGCTCACCTACACCAACCTGCTGAACTGCGTCGACCTGGCCGGGGTGCCGGTTCGCTCCGCCGATCGCGCCGACCACCATCCCCTGGTCATGGCCGGTGGCCACTGCACCTACAACCCCGAGCCTCTGGCCGACTTCGTCGATGCCATCGTCCTCGGCGACGGTGAGGAGGCCGTCGGGGAGCTGACGGCCGTCATCCACGCCCACCGCAAGACCGAAGGTGCCACCGGCGACCGGTCAAGCCTGCTCCGCGCCCTGGCCGGGGTCGAAGGGGTCTACGTACCCTCCCTGTACGAGCCGAGCTTCGACGGCCCGGTCATGACCGGCATGAGCCCACTGGTGGCCGAGGCCCCGGCCGAGGTGGAGAAGCGGACGGTGGCCGACCTGGCCGACTGGCCGTATCCCAAGGAGCAGCTGGCGCCCCTCACCGAGGTGGTCCACGACCGGCTCAACGTCGAGGTGTTCCGAGGTTGCACCCGGGGCTGTCGTTTCTGCCAGGCCGGCATGATCACCCGCCCCGTCCGGGAGCGCCCGGCCGAGCAGGTCCGGACCATGGTGGCCCAAGGTCTGGAGCGCACCGGCTACGACGAGGTCACCCTCACCTCGCTCTCCACCGCCGACTTCAGCGACATCGAGGGCGTGGTCAACGGGATCATGGACGACTCCGACCAGCAGGGTTCGGGCACCGTGTCGGTGTCGCTGCCCAGCCTCCGGGTCGATGCCTTCGGCGTCGGCATCGCCGCCCAGCTCCAGCGGGCCCGCCGGACCGGGCTGACCTTCGCCCCCGAGGCCGGCACCTGGCGTATGCGCCAGATCATCAACAAGCTGATCCGCGAGGAAGACCTCTACGAAGCGGTCGACGCCGCCTACAGCCAGGGCTGGCAGCGGGTGAAGCTGTACTTCCTGATCGGCTTGCCGTCCGAGACCGACGAGGACACCCTCGGCATCGCCGAGTTGGCCAAGAACTGCGTCGCCATCGGCAAGAAGCACAACAAGCGGGCCAGCGTCACCGTCTCGGTCGGCGGGTTCGTGCCGAAGCCCTTCACCCCCTTCCAGTGGTTCGGTCAGAACACCCGGGAGGAGCTTCAGCGCAAGGTCAACCTCCTGCGGGACGCCACCAAGCGCATGAAGGGCGTCAGCCTGAAGTGGCACGACCCCAAGGCCACCCTGGTCGAGGGCATCGTCAGCCGGGGAGACCGACGCATCGGCCCCGTGATCGAGCAGGTGTGGCGCAACGGCGGCACCTTCCAGGAGTGGTCGGAGCACTTCGATCTCCAGCTGTGGCTCGACGCCCTCGACGATCACGGCATGACGGTCGAGGACCTCGTCTACCGCCATCGCACCGAGGACGAGGTCCTGCCCTGGGATCATCTCTCCGCCGGGCTCCACAAGGACTTCCTCTGGCAGGACTGGCAGGACGCCCTGGCCGAGGTGGGTCTGGAAGACTGCCGTTGGACCCCGTGCTACGACTGTGGGGCCTGCACCGGCTTCGGGATCGAACACGTCGTCGCGTCGGCCGTGCCCCCCGCCGGGGGCAGCCAGGGCACCGGTCAGGATCTCACCGTCGGCGCCGCCGTTCCGGTGCAGCTACTCCCCAGCCGCCCCGACCGCGGCCTCGGCTCCCGGGTCGAGACCGAGGCGGTCGCCCCATGACGGCCGAGGGCTCGGGGCGCGTCAGAATCCGTATCCGTTTCTCCAAGGGTGGCCGCGTGCGGTTCGTGAGCCACCGAGATGTGGCCCGACTCTTCGAGCGGGCCCTGCGAAAGCTTCAACTCCCCGTCGCCTACACGGAGGGCTTCTCACCAAGGCCGAAGCTCAGCTTCGGCCTGGCCCTCACGGTGGCGTACGAGTCGGAAGCTGAATACCTCGACGTCGAGCTCACCGAGCCGATCGACCTCGAGGTTCTCCCCGCCGGGCTGACCGACGCCCTGCCTCCGGGCATGGCCGTCGAGGCCGTCGTGCCCCTCGAGCCCGGCACCCCTTCCCTTCAGCAGTCGATCGTCAGCTGCGACTGGCTCATCGAGGTCCGGGGCGTGACGCCCGAGTGGACCGAGACCGCCGTCGCCGACGTTCTGGCCGCCGCCGAGCTTCCCATGGAGCGCGAGCGAAAAGGGAAGACCACGGTCACCGATGTCCGCCCCGCCATCCTCCTTGTCGAGGTTCAGGGGCCGACGGATGACGGTGTGGAGGTACGAGCCCGATTGGCCACCGAGTCAACGTCGCTGCGACCGGCCGAGTTGGTCCGCTTGCTCGGCGACGGTCTCGACGACGACCTCGTCGAAGGCCGGGTGCGCCGTACCCATCAATGGATGATCGTCGACGGATCCCGGTGCGAACCGGTGAGCCCACCCGGATCCTCGACCAGGCACCACCTGTTGCGTGCCTCATGAGAAGGGAACCGACACATGTCAGATGTGTCCGAGAGCGGCCGCCCCGCGGCCGACCGAACACCGAACCAGAAGGCGGTCGGCGAGTCCAGTAGTCGCACCGACCAGCGCAAGCCGAAGATCGGCGACAGCCGACCGGCACCCGCCTCACCCGGCCAGGAAGGCCAGGCCCCATCGGGGTCGGGAGGCTCCAACCAGTCAGGCACCGGAGGCTCCGCCAGCCAGGCCCGTCGTCGCCGTCGCCGCCGTAGCGGCTCCGGGGGCGGGGGAGGGGGCGGTCAGCCCGGTTCCGCCAGCCAGGCCCGCGCCGACGGCGGGGACGATCGGGAGGCCTCGTCGGGGGGCGACCAGCGCAGCGGGGGCGGTCAGAACCGCAACCGGAATCGGAAACGGAACCGGAATCGGGGCGGCGGTCAGCGCCAACAGCAGCACCGCGACGACAACCGATCCAGGGACGAGCCGGTCGGCCTCATCATGGCCGACGCCGAGGTCGAACTCGACGAGGAGAACCTCAAGAACCGACGGGGCCGGACCCGCAAGGGCCGGGCCGTGGGCCGCTACCTGATGGTGGTGTCCAAGATGGAGGACGCCACGCACATCGCCGTACTCGAAGGGCGCACCCTCATCGAGTACTACGTCTCCCGGCCCAACGACGACGTCTTCCAGATCCACGGCAACATCTACCTGGGGCGGGTCCAGAACGTCCTCCCCGGGATGGAGGCCGCCTTCGTCGACATCGGGACCCCCAAGAATGCGGTGATCTACCGGGGCGACGTGCAGTACGACAAGGACGACTTCGACGGCAAGTCGTCGCAGGGGCCCAAGATCGAGCAGATGCTCAAGGCTCGCCAGCCGATCCTGTGCCAGGTGACCAAGAACCCCATCGCCCACAAGGGCGCCCGCCTCACCACCGAGGTGTCGCTGCCGGGACGGTTCGTGGTCCTGGTGCCCAACAGCGACACCTACGGCATCTCCAAGCGCCTGCCCGACAACGAGCGCAAGCGCCTCCGTCAGATCCTGGATCGGGTCAAGCCGGCCAACCACGGGGTCATCGTGCGGACGGCGGCCGAGAACGTGACCGACGCCGAGATCGAGCGCGACGTCGCCGGCCTGGTCCAGCAATGGACCGAGATCGAGGCCCTGGCCGCCCGGAGCAAGGCACCCAGCCTGCTCTACCGCGAGCCCGACATGGCGGTGCGGATCATCCGGGAGGAGTTCAACAAGGAGTTCCGGGGGGTCGTCATCGACGACAAGGCCCTCCACGGCGACGTGTCGGACTACGTGTCGATCATCACCCCGGCCCTGGCCGATCGGGTGGAGTACTACGACCGCAAGGCCGAGAACAACCTCCCGCTGTTCGAGCGGTTCCACGTCCACGAACAGCTGCACAAGGCGCTCGACCGCAAGGTCTGGCTCCCGAGCGGGGGTTCGCTCATCATCGAACAGACCGAGGCTCTGACCGTCATCGACGTCAACACCGGCAAGAACGTGGGCTCGTCGAGCCTGGAGGACACCGTCTTCCGCAACAACCTGGAGGCGGCGGAGGGCATCGCCCACCAACTGCGACTCCGGGACATCGGCGGCATCATCGTCATCGACTTCGTCGACATGGAGAACAAGAAGAACCGGGACGAGGTCATGCGGGTCTTCCGCCAGGCCCTCAGCCGGGACAAGACCCGAACCCAGGTGTTCGACATCTCCGAGCTGGGTCTGGCCGAGATGACCCGCAAGCGCATCGGCGAGGGCCTGGTCGAGTCGTTGTCCAAGGGCTGTTCCCATTGTGAGGGGCGGGGCCTCCAGATCGAGGCCGGGATCCTGGAGAAGAGCTGAGGCCTACAGGGCGTGGCCGGGCCGTCGCCCCGATAGGCTTGAATCCTTATGTACGCAGTGGTAGCCACCGGTGGCAAGCAGTACCGGGTAACCGAAGGCCAGAAGCTTCAGGTCGAGCGGTTGGGTGAGCCCGGCAGCGATGTCGAGCTCAAGCCTGTCCTGCTCGTCGACGGGAGCGACGTCCTGGCCACGCCCGACCAGCTGTCGGGCGTCTCCATCTCGGCCCGAGTGGTCGAAGAGGCCAAGGGTCGCAAGATCGACGGCTTCACCTACAAGAACAAGACCAACAACCGTCGTCGGTTCGGTCATCGTCAGACGCTGGCGACGATCGAGATCACCGGGATAAGCAGGGGCTGACATGTCGAAGACCAAGGGTGGCGGCTCGACCCGTAACGGCCGCGATTCCGAAGCCAAGCGCCTGGGCGTGAAGGCCTACGACGGGGAACTCATCCCGGCCGGGGCCATCATCGTCCGCCAGCGGGGCACCAAGTTCCACCCGGGCCGCAATGTGGGCCGGGGGGGCGACGACACGCTCTTCGCCACCGCCGAAGGCAAGGTCAAGTTCGGCTTCCGCAAGGGTCGCCGCCTGGTCGACATCCTGACCGACTGACCCCTGGGTCGGGCGCCGTCCCGGCCACGCGGAGCCCGCTGGGGCCCCACCACCAGCCACGATGCCGGCCCTGGGGCCGGCATCGGCGCGCTCAAGGCAGCGGCGTCCGAAGCCGATGTGTGGTCCTATGGCAGGATTGCGCCATCGGGCGCGCAGGGGCGAGCGGGGGGCCGCGCTCATCGAGGCCGCCATCGTCACGCCCGTCTTCCTCGCCCTCATCTTCGGCATCTTCGAGTTCGGGTTGCTCTACCGAGATCGCCTGACGACCGACAACGCAGCCCACCAAGGGGTTCGGGCCGTGAGCGTCAGCGGTCGATCGCCGAGCGCCGACTACCTCATGCTGCGCTCGGTGGAGCACGGCCTGGCCGCCATGGACCTGGACCGCCTGGACTACGTCGTGGTCTTCCGGGCCTCGGGCCCCGACGACACCGTCCCGCCCGCGTGCCTGACCGCCTCCCAGGTCGACACCGGTCCCGGGACGGTGGCCTGCAACCGATACGTCCCATCGGACTTCGCGCTCGATCTGGACGATGCCGGCGGCAACGACACCGGCAACTTCCGCTGCGGCTCCGGTTCCGTCGACCGCTACTGGTGCCCGACCTATCGACAGACGTCGTTGGCGGGCGGGCTCGACTACGTCGGCCTCCACATCCAGACCCGCCACGATTTCATCACGGGCCTGTTCGGCGGCGGCCGCACCCTGAGCGAGACCACCATCCTGCGCATGGAGCCCCAGACCTCATGAGGGGCTTCGCTCGCGCCGCCGTCACCGGACGCAACCCCGGACCCGGGCCCCATCGTCGGCGGGAGCGGGGCGCCGTGCTGGTCGAGTTCGCCCTCATGAGCCTCGTCCTGGTGACCCTGGCCATGGGGGTGCTGGAGATCGGGGCGGCCTGGAACGACCATCAGTCCGTCACCCAGGCGTCCCGGTCCGGGGCCCGGGTCGGCAGCCAGCTGGGCGTCGAGGGCAACGCCGACGTCGAGTCGCTGCTCGCCATCGACGCCGCCCTGGGCGATCTGGGCGACGACGTCACCCGCATCGTCATGTTCGAAGCCGACGGCAACGGGAACATGCCCACCGCCTGCGAGACGGCCACCGCCGGGTATTCGGGCGCCGCCAACTGCAACGTCTACGACACCACCCACCTGTCCAACCTGACCACCACCGGATGGTGGGGCAGCGGGACCTCGTGCGGAACCGCCGACGCCAACTGGTGCCCGGCCACCGAGCGTGCCGACGACCTCTCGACCGCCACCTACCTCGGCATCCACATCGAGATCCAACGGTCGTACCTGACCGGCATCTTCGGCGGGGGGACGCAACGGCTGTCCGAGACAACCGTCATGAGAGTGGAGCCACCGATCGAATGACGGAGCCCGACACCTCCGAGCACGCCGCGACCCGGACCGACGAGGGCGGCTACGTCGCCCCGATGACGGCCCTGCTGCTGGTCCCGCTCATGCTGTTCTCGGCCCTCGCCATCGATGTGGGCGCCTGGTACGTGCGGGCCGATCAGGCTCAGAAGACGGCCGACGCCGCCGCTCTGGCCGGGACCGTGTGGTTGCCCGATCAGAGCACAGCGGTCGAGGTGGCCGTCGACGTGGCCGCCCGGAACGGCTTCCGCGATCCATCGTGGACCGCCGTCCACGGCGGGGTGGCCAACGCCTCCGTCACCGTGCCCGGCATCACGGCCGAGAACGGCCTGATCGTGGAGATCTCCACCGACACCCCCTCGTACTTCGGGGCCGTGGTGCTCGACAGCGTCAACATCCGGCGCCGGGCCGTGGCCAAGGTCGTCAACCCGGTGCGGATGGGCAACCCCAGCAACGCCCTCGGCACCGGCAACCTGGCCCTGTCCGAGTTGGGCGTCCCCCCGGACGGCATCTGGCTCGGCCTCAACGGCTGGTGCTCCGACCACCAGAACGGCGACCCGTTCTCGGTCGAGCACTACGGGGCGTGGCTGGCCGGGGGAAGCACCTTCTACTGTGGCTACTCCTACACCGGGCTCAACCCGACCTACGACCCCGAGGGCTACGACTTCATCGTCGACATCCCGAGCGGTGCCGGACCGGTGGCCCTGGAGATCTTCGAACCCGGTCTGTGCGTCGACGCCAACACCTCGGACGAGCTCTACAGCGCCGAGGAGGGCATCACCAACGGGCCGCCCCTACGGGCCCGCGTCTACCAGAACGACGGCACCGAGCACTACCACGACGACAATCTGGCCACGACGCCGGTGGTCGACATCACCTACGCCACCAACGAGTGCACCGGCGGCTCCGGGGCCGGCGGGCGCTGGTACACGATGCACACCGTGCCCAGCGGGGCGACGTCGGAGGGACGCTGGTACATCCGGGTCACGGCCGTGCCCGGCACCAGCTACACGAACATGAACATGTTCTCCCTGCGGGCCCGGCCCACGGCCGACACCCAGCTGTGCTCGTCGATGACCGACGCCACCTGCCCCGAGATCTACGCCCGGGACTGGCTGCCACTGTGGCGACCGAGCTTCGGGTCGTCCACCGCGGGCCAGGTGGCGGAGTTCTTCCTGGCCGACATCGACGACGCCCACGCCGGCAAGACGGTCGAGATCCGGATGTTCGACCCCGGCGAGGGCATGGACAACATCCAGTTCCTCGACCCGTCCGGGGCCGAGCAGGCATTCGAACATCGCCTGGCCAACTGCAGCGTGGGCGAGATCTGCTCCAACTCCACCCAGTGGCCCGAGACCACCGCCGCGGCCAACGACACCTGCGGGTCGGTGCCCTGCCTGGACGTGACCGGCAGCCGGTTCCAGGACCAGTGGCTCGTCCTGACCCTCGACCTGCCCACGACCTACAGCTGCGGGGCCAACTGCTGGTGGAAGGTCCGCTACACCCCGGTGTCGGGCGGGATCGTGGCCGACCGCACCACGTGGGGGGTCCGGGTCATCGGCGACCCGGTCCACCTGACCGAGTAGGGATCGGGGCCCGCCCGCGGGCTCCCCGTATCCTGGGACGGTGTCGAACTTCGTCGACGAATGCAATCTCTGCACCCGAGGCGGTGACGGGGGCGCCGGATGCGTGTCGTTCCGGCGCGAGGCCCACGTGCCCTTCGGCGGGCCCGATGGTGGCGACGGAGGGCGCGGGGGCGACGTGTGGCTCCAGGCCGACCGCAACGTGGCCTCCCTCCTGGCCTTCCGGGACCACCCCCACCGCATCGCCGGCAGCGGCACCCACGGTCAGGGCAGCGGTCGTCACGGCAAGCGGGGCGGTGACCTGGAGGTCTCGGTGCCCGAAGGCACCGTCGTGCTCGACCGCGAGACGGGCGAGGTGCTGGCCGACCTGGCCGGTCACGGCGATCGCTGGCTGGCTTCGCCCGGCGGGCGGGGTGGGCGGGGCAACGCCCGGTTCCTCAGCAATCGCCGCCGGGCCCCCGGGTTCGCCGAGCAGGGCGAGAAGCGCCACGACACCTGGTATCGGCTGGAGCTGAAGCTGCTGGCCGATGTGGCCCTCGTCGGGTTCCCCAGCGCCGGCAAGAGCACCCTCATCTCCCGTATCTCGGCGGCCAGGCCCAAGATCGCCGACTATCCGTTCACCACGCTCGAACCCAACCTGGGCGTGGTCCGCCTCGACGACCGGTCGAGTCCGTCGGGCGCGGTCGAGTACGTGGTGGCCGACCTGCCCGGTCTGATCGAGGGGGCCAGCGACGGCCTGGGGCTCGGCCACCGGTTCCTGCGCCACACCGAACGGGCCCGGGTGTTGGTCTTCCTGCTCAACCTGGCCGATCTCGACGGTCCGAGCCCGGCCCGGCAGTTGGAGGTCCTGCGCCATGAGCTGTCGTCCTACCGGCCCGACCTCCTCGACCGTCCGTCGCTGGTGGTGGGGGCCAAGGCCGACGAGCTGCGGCCCGAGGACTGGGGGACCGACGCCCCGGTCGAGTTGGCCATCTCGTCGGTGACCGGCGAGGGGCTGGGGCCCCTGCAGTGGAAGCTGGCCGAACTGGTCGATCGGGCCCGGTCGACCGAGCCGACCGAGCGCGAGGCCTTCGTCATCCACCGGCCCGAACCCGAGGGGGTCGCCGTGGTGCCCGAGGGAGCGGGGGAGTGGCGGGTCGTCGGGGTCCAGGCCGAGCGGGCCGTGGCCCTGTCGGACATCACCCTGCCCGACGCCCTGGAGTACGCCCAGCACCGGTTGGAACGCCTCGGCGTCAACAAGGCCCTCCGGCGGGCCGGGGTGGCCGAGGGCGATCTGGTCCACATCGGCGACTTCGCCTTCGACTACGAACCCGACCGGTGACCGGTCGTTGAGTTGACGATGCGGGTGGTGGTCAAGATCGGGACGTCGTCGTTGACGGTGCCCGAGGGCAGCATCAATGAACCGGCGGTGGCCAAGCTGGCATCCGAGGTGGCCGACCTTCGATCGGACGGCCACGAGGTGGTGGTGGTGACCAGCGCCGCCATCGCCGCCGGCCTGCCCCTGCTCGGGTTCGTCGACGGGCAGCGCCCCGCCGATGCCGGGTTGCTGCGGGCGGCCTCGGCCGTCGGCCAGATCTCGCTGATCGAAACCTACCGCCGGGCCCTGGCCGACCACGATCTGGTGGCCGGTCAGGTCCTGTTGGCTCCGACCGATTTCTGGTTCCGCAACCGCTACCTCAAGAGCCGAGGCACCCTGAACGCCCTGCTCGACGCCGGTGCCGTGCCCGTCATCAACGAGAACGACGCCGTGGCCGACGACGAGATCCGCTTCGGCGACAACGACCGGCTGGCCGCGCTCGTGGCCCACCTGGTCGACGCCGACCGGTTGGTCCTGTTGACCGATACCCGGG
Source organism: Acidimicrobiales bacterium (assembly GCA_965263455.1). Classification (GTDB taxonomy): domain Bacteria; phylum Actinomycetota; class Acidimicrobiia; order Acidimicrobiales; family SZUA-35; genus CADEDH01. Next base: position 272,532 of record CBDHHN010000004.1, on the reverse strand, counting down.
GTCTGTTCACGGCCGATCCCCGCACCGACGCCTCAGCTTCGCTCATCGAGGAGATCGTGGAGTTCGACCAGCGGTTGGAGGCCATGGCCGGCGGCCCCCGCTCGGCCGCCTCTCGGGGCGGGATGGCGTCCAAGCTGGCGGCGGCCAAGATCGCCGCCTGGTCGGGGGTCCAGACCACGATCGCCCTGGCCACCCGGACCGAGGTGGTGGTCGACGCCGTGGCCGACCGGGCCGGGGTGGGCACCGTGTTCCGGGCCCGACCGGGCCGGTTGGGGGCCCGGAAGCTGTGGATCGCCTTCGCCACGCCGTCGGCCGGGGCGGTGGTGGTCGACGGGGGCGCCCGGGCCGCCCTGGCCGAGCATCAGAAGTCGTTGCTGGTGGCCGGGGTCCGGGCCGTGCGGGGAGCGTTCGTGGCCGACGACGCCGTCGAGGTGGTCGACGAGGAAGGCGCCGTCTTCGCCAAGGGTCTGGTGCGCTGGTCGAGCGACGAGCTGACCCGCCACCTGGACGGAACGGCAGCGGGGGCCGGCACCAAGCCGACCCCCGTCGTTCATCGAGACGATCTCGTGGTCCTCCCCGACTGACGCCCGACCCGTCGCCGGGGGCCGCCGGTCGAGCGGCCGGATCAGGTGGTGGGTTCGCCCTCGGCCACCGCGGGCTCGGTCATCGGGGTGTCGATGGGGGCGGCGGCCTCGGCCGGAGCGGCCTCCAGGCCGAGCTGGGCCCGGATCTCGCTCAGGCGGGCGTTGGCCTCGACGTTGAGCGACGCCTGTTCGACCTCCAGCATGCGGCTCTCGATCGAGGCCTCCTGCAGCTCGGCCGCACCCTTGGCCTGGGCGTAGCGACCCTCGATCTTGTCCTGGATCTCGGCGAAGGAGGGGGTGTCCTCGCCGACGGTCTCCGAGAGCTGGCCCATGGCCTTGTTGAGCTGCTCCTGCATCTTCGCCTGATCGAGCTGCGACAGCAGCTTCTGACGCTCCGACAGCTTCTTCTGCAGGTTGGAGGAGTTGGTGTTGACGGCCTGCTTGGCCTGATCGGCGGCCTGGGACGCCTGCAGGTGCAGGGCCTTCAGGTCTTCGACCTCGCGCTCGATCCCGATCATCCGGTTGGCGAAGGCCTCGGCCGCCGTCGTGTACTGCTGCATCTTCGCGGCGTCGCCCTTCTTCTGGGCGTCGTCGGCCATCATCACGGCCTGTCGGGCGTTGGCCCCGATCTTCTCGTACTCCTCCATGGCCCGGTTGAGACGGATCTCGGTCTGCTTCTGGTGGGCGATGACGTTGGCCGCCTGCTCCTTGAGCTGGCGATGGTTCTGCTGGGCTTCCTGGATGGCCTGCTCCAGCTGGACCTTGGGGTCGGCGCGTTGGTTGAACTCGCTGTTGCCCCTCGCCACCAAGTAGTTCCACATACGCCGAATCAACCTGATCATGACGTCGATGCTAGCTGGGCCAGGGTCCTGACGCCCTGCAACCACAGGGCTCCCACGTAGGTCGCGGCGCCCACGACCACGATGACGATCACGTCGACGGGGGAGGGGAGGGGAACCCGTCCGACGCCGACCATGATCACGCCGGACGCCGCCGCGGCGACGGTGACCGGCCGGGCCCAGCCGGAGCCGATGGTGACCGGCAGGCGACGACGGAGCCGGTGCCGGAGCAGGGCCCACTCGACCCAGGAGGCGGCGGCGCTGCCCACGGCCAGGCCGGCCGCCCCCAGGTGGGGCAGGGCGCCCGGGCTGTCGTCGAGGCGGCGGGCCTCGGGCACCCGTTCCCACGGGGGCCAGTGGGGCACATCGTCGAAGGCCTCGACCGCGGTGCCGTCGGCGGTGGCGAACAGCCAGTCGAGTTGGAGCATGGCCACCACCGCCACCGCGATCGACACCGCCAGCCGGATGACGGCGATCCGGGCCGGGCCCCGAACGTCACCCAGGCTGTAGAGGGTGTTCTGGGTGACGCGGGCCGTCATCGCCGCCGGGAGGCCGAGGGCGAAGGCGGCCACCACCACCGAGACGGCGGTGACGTCGGCGGCCGACACCCCCCGGTCGAGCAGCCGTGACGGCCACCCGTAGAGGGCGTCGACCACGGGTCGGGAGGCGGCGAGGTAGGCGGCGGTGATGAACCCGGCGGGCACGATCACCCGCTGGAGGGCCGGGCGGACCCGTTCGGCCACCATCGCCTCGTCGCCCGACCGCCGGGACATCTCGGCCAGTTCCGCCGCGGCCACGCTGAACCCGAACAGCGAGATGGGGAGGAGGTAGAGGGGCAGGGCGAAGGTGTAGATGCTGAGGCCGCCGAACACGAGGGCCAGGGCCAGGAAGGTGTCGACGAAGCTCGACAGCTGGACCACCCCCCGAGCCCCCACGGCCGGAACGAACCGGGTCAGGACGTCGTCGACGGCGCCATCGCGCCGGAACGACGCCCGCAGCGCCGGGGCCAGGCGGCGGACGGTGGGTACCTGTACCGCCAGCTGGGCCACGCTTCCGGCCACCACCGCCCAGGCGGCGGCAACGGCCACATCGTCGACGTCGAGGTCGGCCGCGATCACGGCACCGAGGACGGCGATCTGGGCCCCGTTCCACACCACCGGGGCGGCGTAGGGGAGGAAGAAGCGACGGTGGCTGTTGAGGATGCCCAGACACCACGCCGACAGGACCAGGAACCCGATGCCCACCGTGGTGATGCGGAGCAGGGTGACGGCGAGATCGAACAGCTCGGGGTCGGTCTCGAACTGGCCGAAGAGGCGGACGATCGGTCCGGCGGCGACGACCCCGAAGGCCACGATGGCGGCGGTGGCGGCGGCCAGCAGGGTGGCGATGGTCCCGGCCAACCGGTCGGCCTCGCCCTCGTCACCATCGGCCACCAGCCGGGCGTAGACGGGGATGAACGACGCCGACAGCGCGCCCTCGCCCAGCAGATTCTGCAGCACGTTGGGGATGCGCATGGCCAGGCGGAAGGCGTCGGTCACCGGCCCGGCCCCCTGGAAGGCGACGCTCAGCACGATCTCGCGGATCAGGCCGGCGACGCGGCTCAGGAGGATGCCGGCGGCGACCAGGGTGGAGCCGCTCAGGGCTCGGCCAAGCAGCCGGCGGAGCCGGCCGATCACGGGTCGGTGGGGGAGAGGGGGTCGGCCGGCGGCGGGGCGAGGTCTTCGCCGGCCACCGGGACCGAGGCGATGTCCGCCGCCTCCAGGGTGGTGAGTTCGACGTCGGTCGGCTCGTCGACCTCGATCAGCCGGGTGGCGTGGCGGGCCACGGCGGCCTCGAACAGGTTGCGGGCCAGGCGCCCGTTGCCGAAGCCCCGGCCCCGGGGGTGGGAACCGAACCAGGCGACGGCGGCCTCGGCCGCCCCGTCGGTGAGGGTGTAGGCCCCGCCTTCGGAGATGAGGCGAAGGATGGCCACCAACTCGTCGTCGCTGTAGTCGGGGAAGGTGATGGTGGTGGGGAACCGGCTCTGGAACCCGGGGTTGGTGGCCACCAGGTCGGCCATCTCCCGGGGATACCCGGCCAGGATCACGACCATCGAGTCGCGGCGGTCCTCGACCTGCTTGACCACGGCGTCGATGGCCTCCCGCCCGAAGTCCTTGGCCCCGCCCCGGGTGAGGGAGTACGCCTCGTCGATCAGGAGCACCCCACCGTCGGCCCGGTCGAACACCTCGGCCACCTTGGTCGCGGTCTGGCCCACGAACCCGGCCACCAGGCCGCCGCGGTCGACCTCGGTCAGGTGGCCGCGCTCGACCACCCCCAGGCTTCGGTAGATGCGGGCCAGGAGGCGGGCCACCGTGGTCTTGCCCGTGCCCGGGTTGCCGCTGAAGATCAGGTGCTTGGTGCTGTCGACCACGGGCAGGCCCCGGTCCCGACGCAGCTGCTGGACCTTGAGCAGGGCCGACAGCAGACGGACCTGCTCCTTGACCGCCTCCAGCCCGATCAAGGCGTCGAGCTCGGCCAGGACGTCCTCCAGCGGCTCGGGCGGGGGCAGGGGTTCGGGTTCGGGCCCGGTGTCCGCTTCGCCGGGGTCGCCCGTGGTCTCCCGGTCGCCGCCGACCCCGGCCGCCCCCGTGGTGCCCGAGGCCGGGCGGGGGCCGGTCGGTTGGTCCAGGGCGGGCCGCAACACCCTGCGGAACCTGACCACGGCCTGGAGTTCGTCGTCGGACGGGTACCGGTCGAGCGAGACCACGACATGGGCCAAGGCCAGGGCGGCGTCGTGGTAGGTGCGGGCCAGGTGGGTGCCGCGGATGCGGTCGGCCTGGCGCAGGGTCTCGAACAGCTCCGATGGCGAGGCGAGCCAGGTTCGCTTGCCCGCAACCAGATCGCTCCGGCGGATGCTGTCCGGGGTGGAGATGCCCCGGAGGTGGCCGTGCTGGGCGAAGGCGGCCACCAGGGCCCACAGCTCGTCGTCGGTGTGGCGGCCGTCGGAGTCGATCATGGCCACCGTGAGGTTGAAGGCCTCGATCATGGCCAGGCGGGAGGCCTCGGCGTCGTCGATGGAGGTCCCGTCGGCCGCTCGGCGCAGCACGGCGCCCACGTCGTCCACGAACGCCTGCACGGCCCGGGTCAGTCCCTGATCCATCGGGGTCCGAGGCTAGCCGCACTGGCGACCGGCCCGGAGTCCGGACGACCTGGTGAGGGGCGACGCCGGCACCGTCTTGACCCCGTGGTCAAGTCGTCTTGTACGGTGGTGCCCTATGACCCACCGTTTCGACTCCGTAGACGCCGTGCGCGAGGGCCTCCGCAAGGTCGACTACCTGGCCGATGACTCCATCGCCGGAATCGCCTACCTGGCCGACAGGCTGCAGAAGCCGGTCCTCATCGAGGGCCCGGCCGGGACGGGCAAGACCCAGCTGGCCAAGTCCGTGGCCGAGATGTCGGGCGCCCGACTCATCCGCCTGCAGTGCTACGAGGGCCTGGACGAGGCCAAGGCGCTGTACGAGTGGAACTACAAGAAGCAGCTTCTTCGGATCCAGGTCGAACGGGGTGACGACGACGGCGGCGAGTGGACCGAGATCAAGGACGACATCTTCTCCAACGAGTTCCTCCTGCCCCGGCCCCTGCTCGAGGCCATCACGGCCGACGATCCGGTGGTGCTGCTGATCGACGAGGTCGATCGGGTCGAGCTGGAGACCGAGGCCCTGCTGCTGGAGATCCTGTCCGACTACCAGGTGTCGATCCCCGAGCTGGGGACCATCGAGGCCAAGCAGATCCCCCTGGTCTTCCTGACCTCCAACAACACCCGGGAACTGTCCGAGGCCCTCAAGCGGCGCTGCCTGTTCCTGCACCTCGACTATCCGTCGATGGAGCGGGAGAAGGAGATCGTGCTGACCAAGGTCCCCGACGTGACCGACAGCCTGGCCGACCAGGTGTCCCGCATCGTGCGCTCGGTCCGTCAGCTCGAACTGAAGAAGCATCCTTCGGTGTCGGAGACCCTCGACTGGGCCCGGACCCTGGTGCTGCTCGGCATCGAGCACATCGATGAGAAGGAAGCGGTCGAGACGGTCAACATCCTGCTCAAGTACCGGTCCGACATCGAGAAGGCGGTCAAGGAGTTCAGCACCAACTCGGCCGCCCATTTCGACGACAGCGGTTCCTGAACCTGCCCGTTCCACTCCACCCGTCCGGCCCCATCCCGGCCCAGGAGGCACGACCATGACGACGACCGAACCGGCGGAGACCTCGTCCGACCAACCGATGTTCGACCTGCTCGAAGGCTTCGTGACCGAGTTGCGGAGCGCCGGGCTGCCGGTGTCGCTGTCGGAGAACATCGACGCCGCCGAGGCGGTCCGTCACATCCCGCTGGAGGACCGGACGGCGTTCAAGTACGCCCTGGCCGCCACCCTGGTCAAGAACAACGCCCACTGGAAGACGTTCGAGACGCTGTTCGACGTGTACTTCTCCCTTCGGGGCTCGGAGTACAGCCTCGACGGGGACGGTGACGACCCCTTCGGCGACGTGGACCTCGACATGGAGGAGGGCGAGGAGGGCCAGCAGGGCGAGGGAGGCCAGGGCGGGGGCGAAGGCATGTCGCCCGAGGAACTGGCCGAGCTGTTGTTCCAGGCGCTGATGAAGGGTGACGACATCCTGATGCGGGCCATCGCCCGCCAGGCGGTCAAGCGCTTCGCCGGCATGGAGCCGGGACGGCCCGTGGGCGGTACCTACTATCTCTATCGGACGCTGCGGAACCTCGATCTCGACGGGATGATGGAGCGCCTGATGGAGCAGGCGCAGCAGCAGACCCCGGACGGGATGACCCCGTTCGAGGAGCGCCTGGAGCGGGACGAGTTCGAGGCCCGCATCGAGAAGCTGCGCAAGGAGATCGAGGCCGAGATCCGCCGACGGCTGGTGGCCGACCGGGGGGCGGAGGCCATGGCCAAGACCCTGCGCAAGCCGCTGCCCGAGGACGTCGACTTCATGCACGCCAGCCGGGAGGAGATGACCCAGCTCCGGCGGGCCATCTACCCCCTGACCCGGAAGCTTGCGGCCCGGTTGGCCCGCAAGCGGCGCCACAAGCGCAAGGGCCCCCTGGACTTCCGCAACACGGTGCGCCACTCGCTGAGCTACGGCGGGGTGCCGGCCGAGCCTCGGTTCAAGCATCCGAAGCCGGCCAAGCCCGAGATCTTCGTCATCGCCGACATCTCCGGCTCGGTGGCCGCCTTCGCCCGTTTCACCCTGCACCTGGTGTACGCCATCTCCAGTCAGTTCAGCCGGGTCCGGTCGTTCGTGTTCATCGACGGCCTCGACGAGGTCACCGAGTACTTCGAGGGCGTCGACGACATCACCGAGGCCATCCACCGGGTCAACACCGAGGCCGACGTGGTGTGGGTCGACGGGCACTCCGACTACGGCCACGCCCTCGAGGTGTTCTGGGACAACTACGGCAAGGAGATCGGGCCCAAGACCACGGTCCTGATCCTGGGCGACGCCCGCAACAACTACCACGCCTCCCAGGCCTGGATCACCAAGGAGATCCAGCATCGGGCCCGCAAGCTGTTCTGGCTCAACCCCGAACCCAAGGCCTACTGGAACACCGGCGATTCGATCGTGGGCGAGTACGGGGCGTACTGCGACGGCACGTTCGAGGTCCGCAACCTCCGCCAGCTCGAACGATTCGTCGACAACCTGGTCTGAGCCGGTCGCCGGGTCGGCGATCGGCAGGGCCCTGTACCCTCAGCCGACGCGCTGCATGTCCGGGGTGCGGGGTGCCAGGGGCTCGAAGACGAAGTCGGCCTGGAGGCTGTCGGCGGTGCAGGTGAACTCGACGGTGCTGGTCGTTCCCGAGGTCGGCACCGATCCGGCGAAGGGCAGGGTCAGGCCGTCGACCACGATCTCGTTGTCGACGGTGCCGTCGGTGTAGGTGAAGGTGAGTTCGTCCCCGTCGACGGACCACGTGAAGTTCCCGACCGAGGACAGGGTGGCGTCGCCTTCACCCAGAGGGTGGGTGACCGAGCCGGCCAGGAGCGAGGTGTTGGTCCCGGTCCCGTCGGGCCGGAACTCCGAGGTGAAGGCGGCCGAGGCGACGGTCACCACCGCGCCCGCCGCGGCGGGCTCGGCGCCGAGGAGGGCATCGGCGTACTCCTCGGCCCAGCGCTGGGCCTCCTCCGGGGTGGCCTCCCACGATCCGACCACGCACTCGTCACCGGTGTCGCCACCGGCCGGGGCCGCGGTCGAGGGTACGGTCGTGGTCGAGGCGGTGGTGGTCGAGGTCGACGTGGCGGGGGCGGCCACGGCTGCATCGTCGTCGTCGGATGCCGGGGGTGCGGTCGAGGTGGACTCGTCGGCCGTGGCGGACCCCTCGTCGGAGCCGCAGGCCGCGGTCACGAACACGAGCATCACGCCCAGGGCCGCGAGCAGGTTTCGGGTGGTCGTCATCGGTGGGTCTCCCTCGGACGCACCGGCCCCTCCGCCGGTGGTCCCGAGACCCTACTTCGCCCCGATCGGCGGTTGTCGTCGCCCGAGTGGCGACCCGCGTTTCCCGGACGAGTGCCCGGGGGCGGGTGACCGGTCGGTCGGCTACTGGTCCTGGAGCAGCTCGGCGGTCCGGAAGGCGAGGTCGAGGCTCTGACGGCCGTTGAGGCGGGGGTCGCACATGGTCTCGTAGCGCTTGCCCAGGTCGGCGCTCTGGACCGGGTCGCCGCCGCCGACGCACTCGGTCACGTCGGCCCCGGTGAGCTCCACATGGAGGCCACCGGGCCAGGTGCCGACCTGGCGGTGGGCGGCGAAGAAGCCGGCGACCTCGGTCAGCACGGCTTCGAAGTCCCGCGTCTTGTGCCCCGACTCCGAGGTGTAGGTGTTGCCGTGCATGGGGTCGCAGGCCCACACGACGGGGTGGCCGGCGTCGCGGACGGCCTCCAGCAGGGTCGGGAGTCGCTCGGCCACGGTGTCGGCCCCCATGCGGGAGATGAGGGTCAGGCGTCCGGGATCACGATGGGGGTCGAGGGCCTCACACAGGCCGACCACGTCCTCGGGGGTGGCGTTGGGGCCGACCTTGCATCCGATGGGGTTGCGGATGCCACGCATGAACTCGATGTGGGCGCCGTCGAGCTGCCGGGTCCGCTCACCGATCCACAGCATGTGGGCCGAGCAGTCGTACCACTCGCCGGTCAGGCTGTCGCGACGGGTCAGCGCCTCCTCGTACTGGAGGATCAGACCTTCGTGGCTGGTGAAGAAGTCCGCCTCGTGGATCTCGCTGTGGCGGGACGAGATGCCGGCCGCCTCCATGAACCGCAGGGCCCGGTCGATCTCGCGGGCGAGCTGGTGGTAGCGCTGGCCCTCGGACGAGGTGGCCACGAACTCCTGGGTCCAGGCGTGGACCCGGTTGAGGTCGGCGAACCCGCCCTTGGTGAAGGCCCGGAGGAGGTTCAGGGTCGAGGCCGACTGGTGGTAGGCCCGCAGCAGGCGGGCGGCGTCGGGTCGGCGGTTGCCCTCCGAGAAGGGGAGGTCGTTGACCATGTGACCGAGGAACGACGGGAGTTCGGTCCCGTCGACGGTCTCGGTCGGCTTGGACCGGGGCTTGGCGAACTGGCCGGCGATACGGCCCACCTTGACCGCCGGGACGCCCGAGGAGTAGGTGAGGACGACGGCCATCTGGAGGATGACGCGCAGCTTGTCGCGGATGGTGTCGGCCTCGAAGTCGTCGAAGGACTCGGCGCAGTCACCGGCCTGGAGCAGGAAGGCCCGGCCCTGGGCCACCTCGGCCAGCCGGGACCGCAGATCGCGGGCCTCGCCGGCGAACACCAGGGGGGGTAGGGTGCCGAGCTGTTTCTCCACCGCCGACAGCTCGTCGTCGTCGGGCCAGACCGGCTGGTGGGCGATGGGGAGCGACCTCCACGAGTCCGGGCTCCAGTTGGGGGCCGGTTCGGTGAAGGTGGGTTCGTGGGGGCCGCGCTCGTTGGTCACCGTTCCAGTCTCGGTCGTGCCGTCGGTGGTGGCAACGTGATTTGCCCACGTGATCGCGCAACGACGTCCAGTCGCAATCCCGGTCCCCGAACGCGCAGAGGGAGCCTGCCCCGGGCTCCCTCTCCGCATCGTATTGAGTTGTGCCCGGGTGGGATCAGGCGGCGTCGAAGTCACTCATGACGTCGCCGGCCTGATCGCGCACGGCGCTGACGGCCCGCTTGACCAGGCGGCGGGCGGCCTCGGCGGTCACGCCGAGTTCCTCGCCGACCTCGCGGTAGCTGCGCTTGCGGCCGTCGTTGAGGCCGAACCGCTGCTCCACGGCGTACTTGGCCCGGGGGTCGAGCACGTCGAGCAGGCCGGTGACCATGGTTTCCTCGGCCTTGGCCATGACCTCGTACTCGGGGCCGGGGGTGGCGTCGGGGAGGAGGTCGACCAGCTCGTTGGAGTCGTCGTCGCCGATCGTGCGGTCGAGCGAGGTGGGGGTGGTGAGGCGGTGGAGGCGGGCGTGCTCGTCGTCGAGCTCGTCACCGTCGCCCGAAACCTGGCGCAGGGCGGCCCGGAGGCTGGCCGAGCGGTCGCCGGGGAGGCGGACCAGGCTGGCCTTCTGGTCGAGGGCCCGGCCGATGGCCTGGCGGATCCAGAAGGTGGCATAGGTGGAGAACTTGAAGCCCTTGCGCCAGTCGAACTTGTCGACGGCGTGCTCGAGGCCGAGGTTCCCCTCCTGGATCAGGTCGAGGAGCTCCATCGAGGGAGGGAGCGGGTAGCGGCGGGCCACGCTCACCACCAGGCGGAGGTTGGCGCGGATGAAGCGGTCCTTGGCCTGGGCGGCCTTGCGAACGGCGCGCTTGTTGGCGGCGGTGTTCTCACCGGCGTCGATGGCGGCCTGTGCTTCGCGCCCCTTCTCGATGATCTGGCTGAGCTCGCGCTCTTCGTCGGCGGTCAGGAGCGGGACCAGGCCGATTTCGTTCAGGTACTGTCCTACGGAGTCACTCATGGGCGTGCTTCTTTGGCTGGGCGTGAATGCGGGGGGATGAACAAGGAAGTTTTCCCTATCGGGCGGGACTGGTACGCTCTGTGTTTCCGGCGGTGCGTTCGGCTGTGACTTCGGGTTGAATCCGAGTCGTCGAGGCCGAGGGTGGCTGTCCCGGGGCGTGTCGGAGCGCTACAGGTCCAAACACCTGTTTTAGTACGTTGATTCCGTCCTGTGTAGTGACATCCGTCACTTTTCGCCGGATTTCCCTCAGTTTTTCGGTCGGACCGCCGATACTTGGTTGCTTGGGCTTGCAGTCGACCCTCGGCCCCGATGGCGGCGGTGGTCGATGACGAGACGCATCGGTCTCCTCGGGGGCACCTTCGATCCGCTCCACGTCGGTCACCTCATGATCGCCGACCAGGTGCGGGCCCGTCTCGATCTGGACGAGGTCCGCCTGGTCGTGGCCAACGATCCGTGGCAGAAGACGGGTACTCGGGCCATCACGCCGGCCCATCGCCGGTTGGCCATGGTCCGGGCCGCGGTCGGTGCCGTGCCAATGGTGGAGGCCAGCGACATCGAACTCCGGGCCGGCGGACCCAGCTACACCTCGGACACCCTGGACCGCCTCGACCGGGACGAACCGGGGACCGAGTGGCTGGTCGTGGTCGGCGTCGACGCCGCAGCCGGGCTACCGACGTGGCATCGGGCCGAGGATCTGCGGCGGGAACGGACCTTCGTCGTGGTCGACCGGCCCGGTTCGTGGGCTCCGTTGCCCGATGGCTGGCGCCTGGAACGGGTGGCGACCCCGGCACTCGAGGTGTCGAGTACGGAGATCCGCGGCCTGGTGGCCGACGGGTTGCCGATCCGGCATCTCGTGCCCGACGCCGTCATGCACCGCGTGGCCCGGTGGGGCCTCTATCGTGAACGGTCTTGAGTTGGCCCGCCGCCCTGCTCACACCCCGCCGCCGCCGTCTCGCCCTGTTCGCTCTTCTGGAGCTGACCCTGGCGATGGCCGTGCCGTTCCTGGCCATCGCCGGGTATCACGCCCTGCTCGACTCTCGGGCCGGTCGGTTCGTGGAGGAGCCGAGCGAGGGTGATCCCGGCTGGCGGGCCATCGTCGAGCCCAGCCCTCTGGCCGCGGTGGTCGAGTCGGACCAGGGGCGCCTGACGGGGATCACGCTGCTGGCCGGCCACGCCGAAGGTGGGAGCGGCGGGACGGCCGTCCTCGTACCCGGAACCCTCCAGGTGGACGGGGTCTCCCTCGACTCGCTCGAGCCGGCGGCCGCCGTCCAGGCCCTGGGGGGTGCCCTGCGGCTGCGGATCACCTCGGTCGAGGTCATGACCGAGGCCCGGTGGGAGCAGTTCTTCCAGGGGCGGAGCTACTCCCTGGCCAACCCCGACCCGGTGGTCGATGGGGACGGTGAGCCCCTGCTGGCCGTGGGGCAGGTCGAACTCGACGGGGACAACACGGCCGTGTTCCTGGGTCGACCGGCGCCCGGGACCGATCCGTTGACCGTGCTGTACCGCCGCGACCTGTTCTGGTCGGCGGTGCTGGCCGACCCGCCCCCGGTGGGTTCGGCCAACGCCCAGGTGCCGCTGGCGGTGTCGTTGGGACGGGTGGTGGGCCCGTCGGCCCGTGTGGTGGAGTTGCCACTGGAGGCCACCAACAGCGGGGCGGTCGTCGACGTCGAGCGGGCCGAGGCGCTGATCCGCGACGTCGTGCCCGTGCCGGCCGGTGCCGCTCCCGGCGACCGGCTGCAGGTGCGGGTCATCGACCGCACCGGCGGAGCCGACCTGCCCGCCATCGCGGCGGAGGTTGCGGCGACCGGCCTCGAGGTCATCGAGATCGGCAACGCCACCGAGTTCGACCAGGGCGGCACCCACCTGGTGGTGCCGGCCGGGGTCGAGGACCCGGGGCTCTATGAGCTTGCGCAACGAACCGGGGCGACTACTGTGCTGGACGACGAGGCCGATGCCGATCCGGTGGTGACGCTGCTGATCGGGGCCGACTTCGTGGCCAACACCTGAGGGCGGACAGGCCGCCCCCGTTCGTTTGGGAGTCGATCTGCAGGACGAAGAGCTGCTGGAGTGGGTCCGGGTGGCCGTCGATGCCGCCGAGGACAAGCTCGGTCAGGAGACCGAGGCCTTCTTCGTGGGGGAGATCCTGGGGATCACCGACTGGTTCGTGATCAGCTCGGGCACCAATCCCCGCCAGGTCCGAGCCATCGTCGAGGAGATCGAGGAGCGGGTGGCGAAGGCCGGCGGTCCCAAGCCCGTCCGCATCGAGGGCCTGGAGAGCCTGGAGTGGGTGCTCATGGACTACGGGGCGTTCGTCATCCACGTGTTCAGCACTGACGCCCGGGAGTACTACGACCTCGAGCGTCTGTGGAAGGACGTGCCCCGGCTCAGCGACGTGGCCTGACGGCTCAATCGGTCTCGGTCGGCGCGACCGAGGCGCCGGCCGGCAGCGGTCCATCCGTGCCGTCCTCGGTAAGGGCCGACGTCACCGCCACGTAGCCGACGAGACCCACGATGGCCACGGCGGCCAGCTTCACGGCCGTCGATCGTAGGCCGCGCCAGGCGTCGCGTCGATGGGCGGCGGCACCGGTGTTGCCCCAGAGGTCGGCGTAGTAGGTCGGATCGACCAGGGGAGCGGGTTGGCGGGATGGGAAGTCGGTCGTCATGACCACCTCGATGTGGACGGTCCGCCGCGCAACCTGAGCGAGTGTACTGGCTGGGCACCGATGCCCAACCGGGCTCCCGCAGCCGAATCGCCGAAACCGGTGTTGGGTCCGGGTGCGACTTGGTAAGCTCGGATCTCCCCCCGGGGCTATAGCTCAGTTGGTAGAGCGCTTCCATGGCATGGAAGAGGTCAGGAGTTCAATTCTCCTTAGCTCCACAGGACGTTTCCCCAGGTCAAAGGGTTCAGGCTCTAGTCCGGCTCCACCGCGAGGGAAGCGTTGGGACCCTAAGTGGGACCCCTTGGAACCCTCAGCTGGCTTGATTTCTCACCGGCAGTCTCAAAGGGCGGCGGCAGTGACATGAGTACTCCGTCGATCCCTGGCTACCTCGGGTCATCAAGGGCGGGATCGCTTGCTGACGAATGGCCTCGGCCGACCTCTGACTTCCCGGACTCCCTGTGGCCGTCGTCGTGGCTGGGGACTGCCGCGGTTTGAGGTGTCAGGTTGCTTAGGCGGCGAGTGCCGCTGGTGGGGTCAGCGGGGTGTGACGGTGGTGCTGCGTCCGCCACCGAGGCGCGGGAGGGAAGTCCCGAACCTCGGCGGTGGCGCAGCCGGACCCGTTCAGCAGAGGACACCGGGCAGATTGCAGCCCGGACCATCGACAACGCCCTGGTTGTTGGCGAAGTCGGCGAATGCGCTGGCCTCCTGATCGGCCTCCTCGCGAGAGCCGAAGTGTCCGACGTCCTCATTCTTCCCGGTCCTCGGGTCGTTCACGACGGCGACCCAGTAGCCCTCCTCGGCGTTGTGGACCGACTCCTGAGCCTTCCACTTCTTCCTGAAGAGGCCCCGGCTCTCGAGCCCTTCACCGTTGCTGGCCTCAACGAAGCTCTCGTAAGGCACCGCCACGTCGGTCCCAACTGACTCCGACGGCACCGATACCGCAAGAGCTGTTGCCGCGACCATCGTCGTCGCCAACGCGGCACCGACCAGCAGCCTTCCAAGTTCGTTACGCATATGTGTCCCTCCATGTCTTGCACGTCCCGTTCGGGTCGTGTGTTCGCACACTGCCAGCTGGGTGGCGTTCGATCATCGGGGTATTCCCCATGAAAAATGGGGGTGGGACTGCACACCGCCTGAACCCCATGGCTGCTAGGCCCGATTGACGAGGAGACCGCCGTCGACGTCGGAATGACGGCGCCCGTCAAGTGGAACCCTGTTTGGTCGAGCCTCGCATTTGAGCGGGGCGTGAGGGTCCGCAAGGGGTAGCAGAGGCCCTGCGAACCTGACGGTGCTTGGGCGCGGGACCCGAAGTGGGACCCAACGGAGTCGCACGGTCCCGGTCGCTGGTGCATGCCGCGGCACAGTCCTCGGGGGGACTACAGGGCGTATCTCATGGCGCGGTTGCGACCCGACCGCCATGGCATGGAAGAGGTCAGGAGTTCAATTCTCCTTAGCTCCACGGGAACGCCGGAGGCGTTCCGTTCGTTTCCCCTGGTCAGAGCGTCCGGGCTCAGAGCCAGCGCCGACGCTCGGGGAGCGTTGGGACCCTACGTTGGACCCTTGGAACTCTCGGCTCACTCTGAGTTCCCCACCGGCAGCCTCAAAGTGGGCGGCAGTGACAAGGTTGCCGCGTCACTTGGCGCATCTGATGACGCGTTGGCTGCATGGATCAAAGAAGCCGAGGCCGCTGAGGCAGCGGATGCGTTGACCGTTGATCACAAGGCGTGGTTCGGCACGCCCGCACCCTGAAGATTGGGCAGCGAGCGATCGCGTCCCACGAGTCTGATGCAGACGACTGCTACTGGCGGCCCATGTTCTCGGATCGAGTATGTGGCCAAGGGATTCTGTTCGCAGCGAGGCGTCTCTACTCGCAGGCGATTCCGTCGTTGTCCCGGTCCAGATCGTAGATGTCGCTGCCAATTACCTGGATAGGGCCACTGACGTATTCTGGACCGTTGCCGCTCCCGCCAGCGCAGTCGACGTCTGAGGCAATCGGGACGCAGCCGGAGTAGTTCGGATCACACTGCGGGGCGGTGGTGGTGGTGGTTGTCGTCGTGGGTGGTGCGGTCGTTGTTGTTGGTGGCTCGGTTGTCGTTGTAGGCGGAGCTGTTGTTGAGGACTCGATCGTCGTTGGTACCTCAGTCGTCGGAGCTTCTGTCGTGGGCGCAGCGGTTGAGGTGGTCGCTGGCTGTCCGGTGGTGGCTACCTGTTGTTGGTCTGGCTCCGACACCGCTGTGGACGAACCGACTGGAGCGGCAGTGCTGGAGATCGATTCGGAAGGAACCAAGCTGGCCATGGTCGAGCTGGAAACACCGACGAAGCCCTCTGTCGCAATCTCGGACTCAGGTGGTGCTGTGACCTCCGCAATGACCCCCACCAGGGCCAGGAGCCCTATCACCGCTGGAATCAAGATGCGCCGTTGCATCCACGACGGACGACCTCGGTGGTTCCCATGACTCGCACCCAGGGCGGGCGTCGGATGCACTGACGAATCGAAAGGTGTGGAGTCAAGCACTGACCGCCCAAACGCACCGCTCCCTGAAGGACTGGCCGGTGACGTCGGGGGTGGAGGGACTAGTGGTGCTGCGGGCATCCGGGGCGGGGGCGGGACTGCTCCGGTTCCCGGCTGGAGCAGGGGAGTCTGGGCGCCAACATTCACCGTGCCTTGGCGGGGTGGCGGTGGCTCCACAGCGCGAGTGTGTGCAGTCCACGTAGTCCCGTCCCACCATCGGAGCAGTCCGGGTGTTTGATTGTCGGGGTGCCATCCAGGTGGAACGATGCGCGGCATAATCACTCGGACGCTACTTCAGCTGGATTCTGGGTGTACATGGGGTGAAAGTTCCCGCCCATCGGGGAGCTATTCGAGTAGCTCGCCCATCCGACGGGATGCAGAAACCGTCGGCGAAACAGCAGGCCCGCAAACCAAGAACGGTCGTCGGCGCCTTCGACGTCTTCAGCTTCTCTGTCACCTCCAGACGGCCGCTATGAAGCTTCCAGCGACCGCCGGACGTCGCATCCAGCAGCACAGAGCCTTCGACTGCAGTCCTGTGAACAGGTACAACGCACAAGGTGAACCGTCACTGAACGGCGGGACGCTGTTCGGCGTGCACCAGGACGGGGGCCGCCTGGTGGCGTTGTCTCATCGGCCCGGTGCAACGGCCGGGGGGCGCGGCCGGGGCCGGCAGGTCGCTCAGGTCGCGAGCTGGGAGCGGTAGCCGTCGAGGGCGAGCGCCAGAACGACGGCCGGCTCGGTGCCCCCGTCGAGGATGAGATCGGCCACGGTCTCGAAGAGGGGACGGCGGCGGTCGGCCAGGGCGGCCAACTCCGTGCGCTCCATGGCCCGACGATGGTCGTCGGGGGCGAAGCGGTCGAGCAGACGATCGACGTCAGCATCGAGCACGACGACCCAAGCCCGGCGGGCCAGGGCCCGACGGCACCACTCGTCCTCCACCACCCAGGCGGCAGCGGCGATGATGGTCGGTGTCGACTCGGCCAGAGCGCCGAGCAGCACCGCCTCCTCCAGCCGGTGGAGGGCGTCGACGCCGTCGGTGGCGGCGATGGCGCGGCCCGTCACGCCGAACAGCGCCTCGATGTCGCCGTCGGAGTCCCGGACGGGTCGACCAAGGGCCTGACCGAGGCCATGGGCCAGGGTCGTCTTGCCCGCCCCCATCAGCCCCGTGACCACGATGTGATTGCTCACACCGATGACGGGCCGAAGTCGAGCTGCACCTTCATGCTCCCGGCGCCAACGGCCACGCCGAAGGCCTCGGGCGCGGCGGCGGCCGAGAAACTGTCGGTCAGCAGGGGCCCGAGGTCGAGCCCGTCACCCAGCAGTTCGACGGCCTGCACGAACTCATCATGGCAGAACCGGAACGATCCGAGGACGTCGATCTCGCGGGTCACGGTCAAACCCAACGGCACCTGGATCGGTCCGCCATGGGGCAGACCGACCAGCACCAGGGTGCCGGCCTTCCGGGTGGCGGCCAGGGCCGAGGCGATCCCCGGGGCTGAACCCGAGGCGTCGAGTACCAGGTCGAACTCGGCGTCGAACTCGGCCTCGGCCGCGTCGAGGGCGGCGTGGGCCCCGACCTGGCGGGCGATGGCCAAGCGGGCCGGATCGAGGTCGGTGGCGACGACCTCGGCCGCGCCGGTTCGCGACGCGGCGGCGACGGCCATGGCCCCGATGGGCCCGGCCCCCACGACGAGCACCCGTTTCCCGGCGGCACCACCGGCCCGGGCCAGGGCGTGGACGGTGACGGCCAGCGGCTCGGCGAAGACCACGTCGGCCGACGGCAGCCCGGCGGGCACCGGGACCAGGTTCTCGCTCTTGGTCACCAGCAGGCGGCTGAAGCCGCCGTCGACGTGGGGGTCGGTCGAGGCGCTGCCCAGGAAGGTCGGCTGCAGGCAGGCGTTGGGGCGGCCCTCCCGGCAGCGGTCGCAGACGCCGCACGGGCTGGACGGGTCGACCACGACCCGCTCGCCCTCGGCGCCGGCCGACACCCCGGCTCCGACGGTGCGGACGCGGCCCACCACCTCGTGACCGAGGATCATGGGCGCGGTGACGCGGAAGTCGCCGACCGCCCCATGGCGGAAGTAGCTGAGGTCCGAGCCGCAGATGCCGCCCAGCTCGACCTGGACCTGGGCCTGACCGGCTGCGGGAAGGGGCTCGGGTCGTTCCTCGTAGCGGACGTCGCCGGCGCCGTGGATGACCACGGCGTGATTGTGCACATCGCTCATCTCACACCACCGCCGTCATGCCGCCGTCGACGAAGATCGTCTGCCCGTTCACGAAGCTGCTGGCATCGGAGGCCAGGAACACCGCCGTGCCGCCCAGTTCCTCGACCCTGCCCCACCGGCCGGCCGGGGTTCGCTGGGCCACCCAGGCCGAGAACTCCGGATCGTCGACCAGGGCCGCCGTCAGCTCGGTGGCGAAGTAGCCGGGAGCCAGACAGTTGACCTGGATGCCCTGGGGGCCGAGGTCGGCGCACAGGCCCCGGGTCAGCAGGGTCAGCCCACCCTTGGTCGCCGTGTACGGGGCGATGGTGGGTCGGCCGAGTTGCGACTGGACCGAACCGATGTTGATGATCTTGCCCCGGCCTCGGGCGGCCATGGCCCGGCCGACGGCCTGGGCCACCAGGAACGGTCCGACCAGGTTGACCTCGAGCAGACGACGGAAGTCGTCCACCGGGAACTCCAGGAACGGCGCCCGCTGCTGGACCCCGGCGTTGTTGACCAGGATCTCCAGCGGCCCCAGCTCGTCCTCGACCGAGGCGACCAGGGCGACCACGGCGTCCTCGTCGGTGACGTCGCCGGCCCGGACGTGCGCGGTGATGCCCTTCGCCGTCAGCTCCCCGGCCGTCTGCTCCAGGGCTTCGAGGCCCCGACCGTTGAGCACCACGTGGGCCCCGGCGTGGCCGAGGGCTTCGGCCAGGGCCCGGCCGATGCCCCGGCTCGACCCGGTGATGAGCGCCAGGCGCCCGTCGAGGTCGAAGGAAGAAGAGGTGGAAGAAGAGGAGGAAGAAGAAGAGGAAGGAGAGGTCGTCATGGCCGTCACCCCCGACCCACGAACGGCATGCCGTTGGCCATCAGCGTCACCCGGAGGACGTTGGCCTCCAGGGGGAGGTCGGCCATGAGGCGGACGGTGTCGACCACGTGATCGACGGCGATGACGGGCTCGGGCCGGGTCGAGCCGTCGGGCTGGAGCACTCCGGCCGCCATCTGGTCACCCATGTCGGAGCTGACGTTGCCCAGATCGATCTGGGAGCAGGCGATCCCGAAGGCCCGCCCGTCGAGTGACAGCGACTTGGTCAAGCCGGTGATGGCGTGCTTGGTCGAGGTGTAGGGGGCCGAGAACGGTCGGGGGGCCTCGGCCGACACCGAACCGTTGTTGATGATGCGGCCCCCGGCCGGGTCCTGGTGGCGCATGCGGGCGAAGGCGGCCCGGGCGCACAGGAACGACCCGGTGAGGTTGGCCCCGACCACCTGGTGCCACACGTCGACGTCGAGTTCGTCGACGGGGACGGCCGGGGCGGCCAAGCCTGCGTTGTTGAACAGCAGGTCGACCCGGCCGAAGGCCTCGACGGTGTGGTCGAACAGGGCCTCGACCTGATCGACGTCGGCCACGTCGGTGGCCCGGGCCAGGACCGGCCCGGCGACGGCGGCGGCCGTCTCGTCGAGTGAGGCCTGGGTCCGGCCGGCGATGGCGACCGACCAGCCGTCGGCGCTGAGGCCAAGGGCCACAGCCCGGCCGATACCGCGCCCACCGCCGGTGATGACGGCAACTCTGGACATGGGATCTCCTTGGAGAGAGGAACGAAGAGAGCGAACGCCGGGTCAGGCCCGGTAGCGGTCGAACCAGCCGAGGCCGGCCTCGACCGTGGTGGCCGGGGTGTACTCGGCGCCGACGAAGCGCTCGTAGCCCATCTCGTCGAGGGCGCCGAGGATGTAGTCGTAGGCCAGTTCGCCGTCGTCGGGCTCGGATCGGTCGGGCACCGAGGCGATCTGCACGTGGCCCAGTACGGGCAGGCACTCCCGCATCCAGGTCACGACGTTGCCCTGGGTGACCTGGGTGTGGAAGCAGTCGAGCATGACGCCGAGGTTGTCGGCGCCGACGGCCTCGATCGTCTCCAGCGCCTGTTCCAGCCGGCTCAGGTGGAAGCCCGGCGCGGCCTGGACGCTGAGCGGCTCCATCACGATCGTGATGCCGTGGGCCGAGGCCTGTTCGCAGGCCAGGGCCAGGTTGCGGCGAAACACGGCCTCGCAGGCATCGTGTCCGGCGGCCTCCTCGGCCGTCCGTCCGGCGACGACGCTGACGTAGCCGGCCTTGACGGTGGCGGCATAGGTGATGGCCTGGTCGATGATGGCGGCCGCCTCGTCCTCCCGCCCGGGCCGGGCGGCGACACCGAGATCGGCCTGGCCGTTGGCCCCGAGGGCGGTGTTGAGCCCGACCATGGTCAGGCCCAATTCGTCGAGCAGGTCGGCGATCTCGGCCGCCGGATGCTCGTAGGGGAAGTGGACCTCCACGGCGGAGAAGCCGGCGGCGGCCGCCGCCCGGAGACGGTCGGGCAGGGGTCGGTCGGTCCACAGGAAGCCGAGGTTGGCGGAGATCTTGACCATCAGAGGTTGATGAAGCGGATGTAGTTGGGGGCCGGGATCTCCTGGATCTCGTCCGTCATGGTCAGGTCGCCGGTCTCGACGTCGCGGGCGAAGACCCGGACGTGGCCGGAGTCCTGATTGGCCACGATGACGGCCTTGCCGCAGGGCGTGATGGAGAAGTGGCGGGGGAACTTGCCGCCGGTGGGCACGATCCCGGTCCGGGTCAGGCTGCCGTCGTCAGCCACGGCGAAGATGGCCAGGGAGTTGTGGCCCCGGTTGGAGACGTAGAGGAAGCGGGCATCGGGCGACAGGCGGATCTCCGAGACGTAGCTCGTGATCGAGTCGTCGTCGACGGTCGACTCGTACTGGAACGGCACCAGCCGCTCCTTGACCGTCGTCGGGTCGCTGTCGTCCAGGTGGGCGGCGCAGACCGTGTTGAACAGCTCGTTCGAGACGTAGCAGAGGTCGAGCGTGGGGTGCATGGCCATGTGCCGGGGCCCGGAGCCCTCGGCGAAGGCGATGTGGGTCTCGGGCGCCAGGCGGCGGGCCGTCGGATCCCAGCGGTACTGGAACACGGCGTTCTCGCCCAGGTCCGGGATGAAGACCCACTGGCGCCAGAAGTGGGCGCAGTGGGCGTGGGGGCCGACCTGGCGGTTGCCCCAGTGGTCCTCCCGGTCGGTGACCTGGCGCCAGGTCCCCTCGGGCCGGTGGAACTGCTTGAAGCTCTGGATGGTCGAGCCCAGGCGACCCTCGCCGTCGACCTCGGCCACATCGATGATGGCGTCCCAGTAGTTGATGACGATGGCGGCGTCGCGGTTGGGCGCCAGGGCCAGGTAGCAGGTCGAGCGACCCGAGGCCCGGTAGTCGTCGAGCCGGCTCAGGCCGCCATCGGCCTCGACCCCGTACCGGACGACGTCGCCCTCGTCCTTGATGGTCTCGAGGATGGCGTAGATCGAGGAGCCGTCGGCCCCGGGGATGAGCACCGCCGGATTGAGGACCTCGGTCACCTCGGTCTGGCGCAGCCGACCGTCGGTGTCGAGGGTCATGGAGTAGATGCCGGCGCCCGGGGTGGGGGCATAGGGCTGGTGGGCCAGGACGTCGAGCTCGCTGTAGGTGCCGACGAGGAGCTGGTAGGAGGAGTCGAGCATGGAGCGCTGAGCCTTTCGGGAGTGGGCGTGGTGGGAGGAAGGGGAACGGGGGAGAGCGTCCGGGTCAGGCCCGGTAGCTGCCGGAGACGGCGGCCCCGCCGGAGCCGATCCAGTCGGTGTGGAAGAACTCGCCTCGGGGTCGGTCGAGGCGCTCATAGGTGTGGGCGCCGAAGTAGTCGCGCTGGGCCTGGATGAGGTGGCCCGAGCCCCGGGCCGTCCGCATGCCGTCGAAGAAGGCCAGGGCCGAGGCCAACGCCGGGACCGGGATCCCGGCCGCCATGGCCGCCACCACCACCCGACGCAGCGACTCGGACCCGGCCGCCAGGTCGGGGGCGAAGGTGTCGGTCAGGATCAGATTGGTGGTGACCCCCTCGCTCGCCACCGACTCGTCCCAGGTGAAGGCGGCGGCGATGTCGTCGAGGAAGGCGGCCCGGATGATGCAGCCACCTCGCCACAGTCGGGCCACGGCGGCCAGGTCGAGATCCCAGCCGTGGTCCCGGGAGGCGGCGTCGAGCACCATGAACCCCTGGGCGTAGGAGATGATCTTGGCCGTGTGGAGGGCGGCCTCGACATCGTCCAGATCGAGGCCGGTCGGGGCCGGCGGCTGGTCGGGATAGCGGGCGGCCACGGCGGCCCGGGTCTCGACCAGGGCCGACACCATCCGGGCTCCGACGGCCTCGGCCACCAGCATCATGGGCTGGCCGGTGTCCATGGCGGCGTTGACGGTCCAGCGGCCGGTGCCCTTCTGGCCCGCGGCATCGAGGATCACGTCGATGAGGGGTCCGCCCTCGGCGCCGTTGTCGTCGCCGTTGTCGGCGCCGTTGTCGTCGGTGGCGGCCAGGATCTCGGCCGTGATCTCGACCAGGTACGACCGCAGGCGGCCCCGATTCCACTCGGCGAACAGCTCGGCCTGACGGGCGGGCTCGTAGCCGGCCGCCCGCAGCAGGGTGTGGGCCTCGGCCAGCACCTGCATGTCGCCGTACTCGATGCCGTTGTGGATCATCTTGACGAAGTGCCCGGCCCCGCCGGGGCCGAGCCAGGAGACGCACGGTTGGTCGTCGACTTCGGCCCGGGCCGCCACCGCCTCCAACAGCGGCCGGAGGGCGGGCCAGGCCGCGGCGTCACCGCCGGGCATGATCGACGGGCCGTGTCGGGCCCCCTCCTCACCGCCGGAGACACCGGCGCCCACGAAGTGGATGCCGTTGTCGGCCAGGAGACGCTGGCGTCGCTCGCTGTCGGTCCAGCGGGAGTTGCCGCCGTCGACCACCACGTCGCCCGGTGTGAGAAGGGGCACCAAGGCGTCGATGGTCTGGTCGACGGCGGCACCGGCCTGCACCATCAGAAGGACGATCCGGGGGCGGGAGAGGAGAGCCACCAGATCGGCCAGGTGCAGGGCCGGTCGGACGTCATGGCTCGGTTCGACCCGGTCCATGAGCTCGTCGATCCGGCTCGACGAGCGATTGTGGGCGGCAACCGTGAACCCGTTGTCGGCCAGATTGAGGACGAGGTTCTGGCCCATGACGGCCAGGCCCACCACGCCGATGTCGGCGGTGCCGGCCCGATTGTCGGCAGGCGGCCCGTCGGAGGCCTCAGCCGGCGACGTCGACGTCACTCCGGGCTCCCGTGATGTAGGCCACACAGTCCTCGCTGGAGAAGTCACCGGTCAGGTACCCGACCCGGCGACCCTGACGCAGGACCACCGCCTTCTCGCACAGCTCGGCCACGTCGCGCATGTTGTGACTGATGAGCAGGACCGCAGCCCCCTGGTCGTAGGCCATCCGCTTGACCAGATCGAGGACCTGGCGGGACTCGCGGACGCCGAGGGCGGCGGTGGGCTCGTCGAGCAGAAGCAGACGGCTCTGCCAGAACGAGGCCCGGGCGATGGCCACCGCCTGACGCTGGCCGCCCGACATGGAGCGGACCTTGCGCCGTACGCCACCGGGGAGGTTGATGCCGAGGTTGCGCATCGACTCCTCGGCCTGGCGAGCCATCCGACCGGTCTGGCAGATCCGGAGCGGCCAGAACGTCGACTCCTCCCGACCGAGGTAGAAGTTCTCGCCCACGTCGAATTCCTCGACCAGGGCCAGGGTCTGGTGGACGGTCTCGATGCCCTTGGACCGGGCGTCGACCGGTGAGGTCATCGTCAGCGACTCACCGTCGAGCAACAGCTCGCCCGAGGTCTGACCGAAGATCCCGGACAGGATCTTGACCATGGTCGACTTGCCGGCGCCGTTGTCGCCGATGAGGCCGGTGATCGAGCCCGCCTCGATGGAGAAGGAGACGTCCTTCAGGGCCTCGACGGCGCCGAAGGTCTTGGTGATGTCCCGGGCTTGCAGGACGGGGGTGGACACGATCAGACCTTTCCGGCGGCGGCGGCCCGGCGGGCGGCGACCACGTAGAGCGAGGCGGCGAGGATGACGAGGGTGCCGATGGCGATCTCGGTGAGGAAGGGCGAGAGCCCGATGATGGTGAAGCCGTTGGTCATGACGAACAGCAGCAGGGCGCCGACCACGGTCTTGAGCACCGAGCCCGAGCCGCCGGTCAGGGCGACGCCGCCGATGATGGCCGAGGCGATGACGTCGAGCTCCCGGGTCTGGAACAGGGTGGGAGCGACGGCCCCGACCCGGGCCAGGTTGATGACCCCGGCGCTACCGGCACAGAAGCCGACGAGGACGAAGGGCATGATCTTGTAGCGGGCGACGGCGACCCCGGCGGCCCGGGCCGCGTCCTGGTTGCCACCGGTGGCGTACAGGCGGCGGCCGGTGACGGTGAAGCGGAGCATGAACCAGACGAGGGCCAGAAGGATGGCCATGAACAGCGTCTGATGGGCGATCCGGATCGAGTAGTCGAAGGCGACGGTGAGCACGAGCCCGACGAGGGCGACGGCACCGGCGACCGCCGTCTCGTTGCGGCGGCGGTTGTAGCCGAAGTAGGCGGTGGCGACGGCCCCGGCGATGAGCACCAGCAAGGCGGGCTCGATCGAGCCGACGAACTCACCGGCCCAGGCACGGAGCGTCTCGGCGTACTCGCGGTTGTCGATCAGCTTCTCCCGCCCGTCGTTCAGCAGCAGGACCACGCCTCTGAAGGCGGTCAGCGTCCCCAGCGTCACGATGAAGGAGTTGAGCCCGACGTACCAGTGGATCAGGCCGTTGAGGAGGCCCCCCAGGGTCCCGACGGCCAGCCCGACGACGATGGCCCCGACCGGCCCGGTCGAGTCGATCACCATCGCCGCGGCCATGGAACTCATGGCGGCATTGGAGGCCACAGAGAGGTCGAAGTTGCCGCTGATCAGCAGCACCGTCATGCCGATGGCCATGATGGCGATCAGCGAGGTCTGCTCAAGCAGGTTGCCGACGTTGGCCGCCCCCAGGTAGGTCGGACGGCCGAGCTGGCTGCTGCGAATCGAGAAGAACACGACCAGCAACACCAGGGCGTAGATGGCACCGGCCGAGCGGAGCGAGAAGGTGTCCTGGTGGCGCGACCACCACGTGCGTTCGTCGGTGTCGACGGTGCCGAGGAAGGAGTTCTCGTCAGTGGTTCGGCCGGGATCCGTCGCCGGCTCGGTGGATGGGGTTGAGAGGCCCATTGGTGGTCTCCGGTCAGGTTGGTCGAGATCGGGAAGAGATCGAGAAGAGCGTGCCCACCAGGGCCGGTGGCGACTGTTGCCGCCGATCGCCACCGGCCCGGGAGGGTGCGGCGCCCAGGCTCAGGCGCCGGTGTGGTGATCAGCGATCACCACTGGGGGATGCAGTCGTCCAGGTTGTCGAGGGTGACGACGGGGGTGTCGTAGAACTCGAGACCCCGCTCGTTGCCGTTGACGATGAAGTCGAGCAGCACGTCGAGGGCGGTGGCCCCCATGGTGCCGGGCTTCTGGCAGACGGTGGCCGGCATGAGGCCGTCCTCCAGCAGCTGGATGCCCTTGGCGTTGCCGCCGATGGAGGCGATACCGACGTCGAGCCGGTCGGCCGACTGAAGGGCCCGGGCGCACCCGGCCGTCATCTCGTCCGACATCGAGTAGATGATGTGCATCTCGGGGTAGGCCGTCAGGGCGTTCTGGCACGTCTCCTCGGAGACCACGTTGGAGAAGTCGCCGGGGCGGGCGTCCAGGACGGTGTAGTCCGTGCCCAGGGCGTCCAGCTGCTCGATGAACCCGTCCTGGCGCAGCGGGACGTTGGCGGCGCCGTTGGTGCCCTGAAGGATGAAGATGTTGGCCGTGCCGTCGATCTCGGCCGCCAGGGCATCGGCGGCGTCGGCCGCCCGGGAGCCCATGGCGATGTCGTCGTTGGTCACGTAGCCGACGGTGCCGGGATAGATGGTGTTGCGTCCGTAGGTCTCGACGTCGCCGATCTGGTTGGCCACGGCCACGACGGGAATCTCGGCCTCGATGAGGCGGTCGACCATGGCCGTCGCCGCACCGGAGTTCACCGGGGAGAACAGCACCCCGTCGACGCCGGCGGCGATCAGGTCGTTGGTGTTCTCGTCCTGGATCGAAGCCTCGTCCTGGGCCGTGGTGGTCAGGATCGTGATGTCGACCCCGTACTTCTCCTCCATCTCGGCCTCGGCGCCCTCGATCCCGGCGAGCATGCCGGAGAAGAACGTCCGGGAGATGCTCTGGACCGAGAAGCCGATGACGATCTGACCGTTGTCGTCATCGGCGGCCGGCGTCGCTTCGGCGTCGTCGGCGCTCTCGCCGTTGTCGTCGCTGTCGTCGGCGGCCGGTGCCGCCGTGGTGTCGGCACCGGCGTCGGCGGCCTCGTCGTCGGAGTCCGAGCCGCAGGCGGCGGCGATCAGGCCGAAGACGGCGAGTACGGCGAGTAGTCGCCAGAGCGGTCGTACTGGTTTCACTGGTTCTCCCCCTTGGTGTGGGTGTTCGGGGCTCAGCCGGGCGATCCGATCGAGCCGAGGGCGCAGGGGCCCTGGGGCAAGATGTCTACATAGCTAGAGAAATGTTGTCAACATACGTAGAGAAAAAACTCGACATATGTCACATCTGAGGCCTACTGTCGTGTCATGCGGTTACTGTCGGCCAATGCGGCCCTGATTCTCTCGGCGTTCCTCGCCGATTCGGGGCGAGATCGCTACGGCTACGAGCTCATGCAGGCCACGGGCATCAAGTCGGGATCCCTCTACCCGGTCCTCGGCCGGTTCGAGGAGCTCGGCTGGATCAAGGGCCGGATCGAGGAGTCCGACGGCCATCGCCCGGCCCGACGGGTCTACGCCTTCGAGCCCTCCGCCCGCGACGAGGCCGAGCAAGCCCTCAACCGCTACCTGGAAACGAAGGTCGCACCGGCCGAGCGGGTCGGGTGGGGGTTGGCATGATCGGCGTGGTGACGGCGTCGGCCGTGCTGATCGGGGTCACGCTGGCCATCGAGTCCTCCCCATCCAACCAGGCCCGCCTGGCCCGCCTGCTCGTCCACCTGGCCGGGCTGGTGCAGCCCACACGCCGCCTGGAGTTCGGGGGTGAGCTGGCGTTCTTCCAGATCGACCTGAACGAGACGGGTCTGCCCTATGCCGCCGGTACCTGTACCAGCGCCGTCGTGGAGCGGATCACGGCTCCGGGCCGGGGCCGACGCCTGCGGCAACGGGCGCTGGAGGCGGTCGGCATCGGGCCCGCCATCGAGGTCCCGGCCGGAGGGGTGGTCGGCCTCATCGCCGGTCGGGCCACAGGCCGAGCCACCATCTCCGATGTGGTCGCCCGTCGGGTGAGCACCCATCACGGCGGCGGCTCCACCACCCTGTCGGTCGGTGACCGGCAGTTGTCGGCGGCGCAACCGGCCCACCGGTGCGGGGATGACCTGGTCGACAACCTCAGCGTGGCGGAGAACCTGCTGATCGTGACGCCCCGGGAGGTCGCCGGCAGGATCGTGAGCCCCCGGCGGTCCGAAGCCCTGGCCCGGCAGTGGCTGGCCGAGCTGGGCCTGACCGACATCGATCCTCGAACCATCGTGGGCCGCCTCGGGCCGTGCCAACGGGCGCTCGTCGGGTTGGCCTGCGCCGTCCGCAGTGGATCCGACACGGTGATGTTCGACGATCCGTCGCTCTCGGATGCCACCAGGCATCGGCTCGACGCCATGATCACCGTCGTCCGTGGCCGGGGCATCGCTGTGGTTATGGCTTCCCACGATGTGCCCCGCATCTTCGCGGTGGCCGACCGCGTGGCCGTGCTCCGAGACGGCGAGGTGGCCTTCGAGGCCGAGACCTGCGCCGTCAGCCCACGTGCGGTGATCAAGCAGCTGGTGCCGTCGCCGGGTGAGTCGCCCGACGATTGAGCCGATCCGCACCGGGGCGGTCGGGTCCGCCCCGGTGCCGTGGCCGATGGCTACAGCAACGGACCGAGGTCGGCGGCGATCTCCTCCGGCGTCACCGTGGGCTCGTAGCGGGCCACGACGGCGCCATTGCGGTCGATCAGGAACTTGGTGAAGTTCCAGGCGATGTCGGACGAGTCGCCCTCGCCCGGCTGCTCGGCGCGGAGCCACTGGTACAGGGGGGCGGCGCCGTCGCCGTTCACGTCGATCTTGGCGAAGATCGGGAACGTGACGCCATAGGTCGAGGTGGCGAACTCGAGGATCTCGGCCTCGGTGCCCGGTTCCTGTCCGCCGAACTGGTTGCAGGGGAAGGCGAGCACGTTGAAGCCGGCCTCGTGGTTCTCGTCATGCAGCGTACGCAGACCTGCGTACTGGGGGGTGAGGCCTCAACGACTGGCGACGTTCACCACCAACGACACCTGGTCCCGGAAGGTGTCGAAGTCGACCTGTTGGCCGTTGATGTCGTCCATGTGGAAGTCGAAGAACGTGGTCATGCCGGCACCCTAGCCCGCCCCTTCGCCCCTTCGCCCCCGGTGCGTCGGCGTCGTCAGGCCTCGGCCCGGACCGCCTGGGTGAGCAGCACGGCCAGGGTCCGATGCCCCTCCCCGGTGGGGTGGAAGGGTCGGGCCAGCGACGGCGGCAGCCCGGGCTCATCCCCGTCTCCGGCCCCGCCAAGGATGTCGTCGATGCCGTACAGCCAGGGGTCGGCTCCGCACCGTTCGTGGCCGTCGAAGGCCGACGCCACCTCGACGAAGTGCACGTTGTCGGCCACGTCGGTCGCCGCCTCGATGGTGCGGTTGAGTTCGGCCGCCAGGCCGCGTATGAACCGGCCGTCGGACCGGGAAATGCCATCGCAGCGGCGGGTCGGCCACTCGTCCGGCTCGGCGACCGGGGCCGGATAGCCGAGCACGAAGACCTGGCCGTCGGCCCCCACCAGCCCGGCCATGTCCTGGTACAGCGGGCGAAGCACCGCGCCGAGCTCCTCGACGCGCGCCATGGCCTCGTCCTCGGTGAGGTCGCACCCCCGGTTGAACAGGAAGTCGGCCGCTGCCTCGAGGCCGCGGCCGTCGTCGTCTCCGACGTCGCCGACGTCTCCGACGTCGTCGAGGCCGATGCAGTCGAGCAGCACCTCGACGAAGCCGGCGTCATTGCCCCCGAAGGTGGTGGCGATCAGGTTGGGCGAACCCTCGGACCACGACGAGGCCTGGGCCGGCCAGTCGGGAGTCCGGGCCCCGGTGCAGGCGGCCAGGACGAACCGCTCAACCTCCCGGCCGACCGACAACAGCCCGGCCGCCAGCGGGCCGTAGGCCGATGGCGACCGGGAGCATCGACCCTCGGCATCGGCCAGCCCTTCGCCCGACGAGTACGAGTCGCCCACCACCAGGATCCGCAACGGCTCGGGCGGCGGAGCCGTCGAGGTGGTCAGCGGTGGAGCGGCCGCCACCGCGGCCTCGGCCTCGCCGAGGGCACCGTCGCCGTTGCCTGCACCGTTGCCTTCGGCCGACGACCCGCAGGCCGTGGCCAGCAGGGCCATGATCACCACCAGTGCCAGTCGCACGGCATCCAGTATCGCCCGCCGAGCGTCGACGACGCCTTCCGGCCCCGTTCCCGGTCCGACAGGGGCTCGGTCCGATGGGGTCGCCTCGGCTCCGGGCGCTGGTGCCCACCATGGGTCAGTGGGGCGACGTCTCGAGCAGCCGCCGCTTCGCCTCGCCCGGCACGCCCGGTTCCGATGGTCGGTGACGGGCCAGCCGCACGGTCGGATCCGGGTCGATGCGACACGTGTCCGACGGTCTGGGGTCCGGCTGTCGTCGACGGGGGAGCCGAACCGGTTGGCGGGTCGGCGTGGGCCGCCGAGCCCCCTCGACGTCGGGCCCGGCGGGCCCGACGGCCCCGGCGCGGGTCCGACGGGCGCCGTCGGCGGGAACCAGGCGATGGCGCATCGCGACCAGCACCACCAACGCGACGGTCAGGGCGGCCATGATCGGCGGGCGTCCGACGGAGTCCATGGCTCCCGTCATGTCGGACACGGCGTACACCTGTCGGCCCCGGATGGCCGACTCGTCCAGGACCCAGGGGTCCTCCTGCTCCCGGTTGTCGCCCTGGAACCGGTAGCCGCCGGGCACCACCTGCGACACCCGGTGGATGACGGTGCCGCCCTCGGGGATGTCGAAGGCGACGATGTCGCCGACCTCGTAGTGTTCGCTGCGGTAGAGGATCGACAGGTCGCCGGTGTGGAGCGTGGGCTCCATGCTCACCCCGCTGACCCAGATCAGGCCCACCGGCCCGCCGATCTGGTTGGGCGACAGCGCAACGAACCACAGGGCGAGCAGGGCGACGGTCGCCACCGCCCTGCTCGCCCGTTTGACCCGGAGAGGGTCCACGATCAGCCCACGATGGTGAAGGCGATCTCGCCGATGGCGGAGGCCTCGAGGGCGGTGTCGAACGACACGGTCGCCGTCGACGTGGCGATACCGACGTCGCCGATGTCGAGGGTGGCCGGCTCGGCGGCGTCGTCGGAGACGACGTAGTGCAGGCGGCCGCCGTCGCAACCGCTGTCGATGGCGCTGACGTCGAGGCCGTCGACGAGTCGGGGGTCGGCCTCGTTCAGGCGGTAGTCGACCACGAGGTCGACCTCGCCCGGATGGCAGCTCGACACCGTCGCCGCGCCGCTGCCCAGGCCGGGGGCGCTGATGTTCAACGAGGCCGCGGCACCGAAGGTGAGCGCGCCGGCCACCGTGGCGATGAGAAGGGTGAACGCGATTCTGATCAAGGGGTCTGCCTCCGTGAGTGCGGTATCCGCCCGCGTCGGCAGGGTAACAGCCTCCCAGGTATTTCTACCTAAATAGATGCGGGAATCTTGGCTGTTCAATGGGCAAATAGATGTGCCATTCGCGCGCCTATTTGTGACTATGTGTCGCCGGGTCGACGGAAATGGCGAACCGGTCAGGCGGTGACGGTCGGAGGGAGCTCCAGGTCGATCGGGTCGTTCCCGTGCACCGTGACGGTCACGGCGCCGTCGTCGGCCAGGTCAAGCAGGGCCCAGGCCCCGGAGGGCAGGGGATCCTCCTCCGGGTCGGGCGACACGTTCTCCACCAGTGACTGCACGGTCAGGTAGTCGATGCCGTCCTCGTGCCAATGGTTGTTCCAGTGGAGATGACCGTTCACCACGAGCCGGACCCCGCCTCCTTCGGCCAGAAGGCGGCGGACGTCGGACCGGTCGTTCTGGAGCCCGGCGTCCGGATACTTCTCGAACCAGGCATTGCCGGTGAGGTCCTGGTCGGCCAGGGAGAAGTGGGTGAAGACTGCGGTCGGGAGGTCGGTGGCGGCCAGATCGGCCGCCAGCCACTCCCGATCCTCGTCGGTCACCCAGCTCTTGAGCTTCAACTGGCCGTCCTCCCGACCGAACCATGACATGGCGTGGAGGCGGACCAGGTGCCAACCGCCGAGGTCGAACGACGACCTCGGCGCCGGTGAGCCCGTGATCTCGTCGAGCTCGTCCAGGCTCAGGTTGGCCGTGTCGTGGTTGCCGTAGACCCAGTGGACCGGCGCGTCGACATCGGCCAGGATCGAGGCCGCCTCCTCGAATGCGGCCCGGTCCAGATCGTGGTCGCGGTCCTCGATGACGTCACCCAGCACGAACACGGCGTCGGGTCGGTGGACGTCGTTGACGGCGGCCACGAAATCGGTGGTCAGCCGAGGGGCGTCGGGCCCCAGCTTGCGGGTGACCCCACCCCACCGCTTGGGCGGGCCGAAGTGGAGGTCGGTGATGATGGCGATGCGCATGGCCGGTGGCTCCCGGGGGTGGGGTGGGCGAGGTCGCCCGCCGCCCGGGCGACGGCCCCGAACCTAGTCGCCCGGCCGGCCCTCGGCCCGTCCGGTCAGGACCTCGTCGTAGAGGGCCCGATACTGGCGGGCCGGTTCCACCCAGGACCAGTCCCGGGTCATGCCGCGGTGGCGGATGGTTGCCCGCCGCTGGGTGTCGAGGATGGCCCGCACCGCCCGGTGGAGGGCGTCGACGACGGCGGCTTCATCGGTCCCGGCGGCCAGGAAGCCGTTGCCCGAGCCGGGCCCGGCGTCGGCGTCGACCACGGTGTCGCACAGGCCACCCACCGGGGTGGCCACCGGAATCGTGCCGTAGGCCATGGCCTGCATCTGGGCCAGCCCACACGGCTCGAACCGGCTCGGCATCAGCAGCAGGTCGCCCCCGGCGAACAGCAGGTGCGAGAGGGGAGCGTCGTAGCCCTCGTGGAACCAGATCCGGGTCGGCCGCTCGGCCGCCAGCCGGTGGCCCCACTCGGCCAGTCCCGGCTCGCCCGAGCCGAGCACGATGAGCCGGGCCCGTACCCCGTCGAGGAACCGAGCCGCCCCGAAGGCCAGGTCGACCCCCTTCTGGTCGACCAGTCGGGTGACCATGACGATCAGGGGCTCGCCCGTCTCCTCCCACCCGACCCGATCCAGCAACTGCTTGCGGGCCTCGGTCTTGCCCCCGAGGTCGCCCGGCCCGTACTGAGGTACATGGGGGTCGATCGCAGGGTCCCAGACCCCGGTGTCGATGCCGTTGAGGATGCCCCGAAGGTCCGATCCCCGGGCCGCCAGCAGGTCTTCCAGGCCCAGGCCGCCTTCGGGGGTCGTGATCTCGGCCGCGTAGGTCGGGCTCACGGCCACCACCCGGTCGGCCAACTGCACGGCGCCACCCAGGACGTTGACGGCGTCGTCGCGGGCGTAGGCCAGCCGGTGGCGGGGGAGCGTGTGGAGCCAGTGCGACCCGGTCCACCCCTGGTGGGCCAGGTTGTGGATGGTCAGCACCGTGGGCAGATCCTCGGCCAGGAACGCCGGGGCCAGGCCCGTGTGCCAGTCGTTGAGGTGCACCACATCGACCTCCAGCTCCGACGCCAGACCGGCCACGGCGGCCGAGAAGGCGGCGAACCGGAGGTCGTTGTCGCCCCAGCCCTGACCCCGCTCGTCCACGTAGGGGTCGGGTCGCTCGATGCCCGGGCCCTCGACCAGGGCCAGGCGGCCGATGTCGGGGTTGTGGCCCAGGCGCACCGGATGCTCACCGGCCCAATGGGGTCGGGCCACCTGCAGGTGCTCCTCGTCGTCCAGCCACCACCGCTGATAGGCGGGCAGGGCGGTGATGACGTCGACCCCGTCGGCCCGCAGGGCACCGACCAGACCCGACGACGCCTCACCGAGGCCACCGACCCCGATCAGGGGCCGACACTCGGCGGTGGCGAACAACACACGCATCACGGAACCTCCGGGAGCAGTCGATCACGTTCCAGCACCACCATCGACCACGCCCCCACGGGCCACACGTCGGAGGTCGAGACCAACGAGTCACGCGAGGTCGGGTCGGCGGTGTCGATCTGGATCCGCCACTGGCTGCCGCCGAGGCCGGTCGGGACGGTGAAGTCCAGGTCGGTGGCCGCCGCGTTGCACAACACGAGGTAGCTCAGGTCGACCGGCTTGTCCGGGGTCGGACCCTCGGGGGCCAGCGCGTTGCCGTTGAGGAAGATGGCCACCGCCTTGGCATGGCCCACCTGCCAGTCCTCGGTCGTCATCTCCTGCCCGTCGGGGCGGAACCAGCCGATGTCGACCAGGGAACTGCCCATGACCTGACGGCCCTCGAAGAACCGCCGACGCCGGAACACCGGATGCTCGGCCCGGAGCCGCAGCAACCGCCGGGTCAGGCCCAACAGGGCGTGGTCGACGTCGTCCCAGTCGTGCCACGACAACTCGTTGTCCTGGCAGTAGGCGTTGTTGTTGCCCTGCTGGGTCCGGCCCAGCTCGTCGCCACCCGAGATCATGGGCACACCCTGTGACAACAGGAGGGTGGCCAGCATGGAGGCGGCCCGCCGCCGCCGGTTCTCGGCGATCTCCGGGTCGTCGGTCGGGCCCTCGACCCCACCATTCCACGACCGGTTGTCGTTGTGGCCGTCGCGGTTGCCCTCGCCGTTGGCCTCGTTGTGCTTCTGCTCGTAGGTGACCAGGTCGCGCAGGGTGAAACCGTCGTGGGCGGTGATGAAGTTGATGCTGGCCACCGGGCTGCGGCCCCCGCTGCCGTACAGGTCGGAGCTGCCGGTGAACCGATGGGCGAAGTCGGCCAGGGTCCCGGGGGTGCCCTTCCAGAAATCCCGCAGGTCGTCGCGGTAGCGGCCGTTCCACTCCGACCACAGGGGCGGGAAGTTGCCGACCTGGTAGCCGCCGGGTCCCACGTCCCAGGGCTCGGCGATCAGCTTCGTCCGGTTGATGACGGGATCCTGATGGATGAGGTCGAAGAAGGTGGCGAGACGGTCGACCTCCCACAGGTCCCGGGCAAGGGTCGAGGCCAGATCGAAGCGGAACCCGTCGACGTGCATCTCGGTCACCCAGTACCGGAGGCTGTCCATCACCAGTTGCAGCGACGTCGAGTGGCGGACGTTGAGGCTGTTGCCGGTGCCGGTGAAGTCGAGGTAGTGCCGCGGGTTGTCGGCCACCAACCGGTAGTAGGTCGGATTGTCCAGCCCTCGCAGCGACAGGGTGGGGCCGTGCTCGTTGCCTTCGGTCGTGTGGTTGTAGACCACATCGATGATGACCTCGAGCCCGGCGGCGTGCAGGGCCTTGATCAGCTCCTTGCACTCGGTGACCTGCTGGCCCCGCTGGCCCGACGATGAGTAGGGCCCGTGGGGGGCGAAGAACCCGAGGGTGGAGTAGCCCCAGTAGTTGGTCAGGCCCCGCTCGATCAGGAAGCCCTCGGGCTCATACTGGTGGATGGGCAGCAACTCGACCGCCGTCACCCCCAGGTCGACCAGGTAGCCGATGACGGCCGGGTGGGCCATCCCGGCGTAGGTTCCCCGCAGCTCGGGCGGAACGTCGGGGTGGGTCATGGTCAGACCCCGGACGTGGGCCTCGTAGATGACGGTGCGGTGGAGGGGAGTGCGCGGCGGCCGGTCGTCGCCCCAGTCGAACGAGGGGTCGATGATCACCGAGCGGGGCACGTAGGGCGCGCTGTCGAGCAGGCTGGCGGCGCCGGGATCGGCCGGGTCGTGGCCGAGGACGGCCGGATGCCAGCGCACCGCGCCCTCGATGGCCCGGGCGTAGGGATCGACCAGCAGCTTGGCCGGATTGCACCGAAGGCCGCGATCCGGATCCCACGGTCCGTGGGCCCGCAGCCCGTAGCGCTGGCCCGGACCCACCCCCGGCAGGTAGCCGTGGTGGATGTGGGCCGTCTCCTCGGTCAGCTCGATCCGTTCCTCGCTCCGCGGATCGGCCGGGCCGTCGTCATCATCGCCGAACAGGCAGACCTCGATGCCCTCGGCCGTCTCGGAGTAGACGGCGATATTGGTCCCGGTGCCGTCCCACAGCGCCCCCAGCGGCAGCGGCTCGCCCAGCCATGCGGTGCGTGACGGTGCCACCTCGATGCCGGTCAAGCTCCGGCGCCCCGAGGTCCGGCACCGTCAGCCATGGGGCCCGAGTCGCCTTCGGCGATCAGGCCCGAGTCGCCTTCGGCGATCGGGGTGTAGAACCGGCGGTCGTACTCGGCCACCATCCGACCGGCGGTCACCCTGGGACCCAGGTGGGCCAGCATGGCCGTGGTCATGGCCCACCAGCGGTCGGGGGCGTCGAAGCGGGGCAGCACCTCGTCGACCAGGAGTCCATTGACGGCTCGGGCCTCGTCCCGGTCCCGGGTGGCGGGGTCGGAGGCGGCCGAGGCGGGGATGGCCCAGCCGATGCCGTCGGTGTACCAGTCGGCCCACCAGCCGTCGAGGATCGACAGGTTCAACCCGCCGTTGAGGGCCGCCTTCTCGCCGCTGGTGCCCGAAGCCTCGTGGGGACGGATCGGGGTGTTCAGCCACACGTCGCACCCGGCGTAGAGGGTGCGGGCCACGTCGATGTCGTAGTCGGGCACCAGGATCAACCGACCCCGGCCCTCGGGTGAGGCGGCGAAGTCGGCCAACTCGGCCAGGACGGCCTTGCCCTCGCCATCGGCCGGATGGGCCTTACCGGCGAACACCAGCCGGGCCCCGGCGTCGAGCGCGGCCAACAGGCCGTCTCGGTCCTCCAGGAGCAGGGCGGCCCGCTTGTAGGTGGCGAAGCGGCGGGCGAAGCCGATGAGGCACAACTCGGGGTCGAGCGCCAACCCGGTCCGGTCGGCCACCAGCGTCGCCACCTCCCGCCGGCCGGTGGCTCGCACGGCGGCGAAGGCGTCTGCGTCCAGACCGTCGACCCGGGCCCAGGCCCCGGGATCGCCGTTCTCCCAGCCGGGCCCCAGCGCGCCGTCGTACAGCTCCTGGATGGCGGGGGCGACCCAGGTCCGGGCGTGGACCCCGTTGGTGATGCCGACCACGGTGGCGGCGCGGGGCAGGGTGGCGAACAGCTCCCGACTCACCTCGGCGTGGAGTTGCGACACCCCGTTGGCCCGGCCCGACAGCTCGAAGGCCAGGGCCGCGGTGTTGAACGGCGCCGGATCGGGGTCCGACGGCAGATGGGCCCAGTCGAAGATGGTGTCGACGTCGACCCCGAGCCGATCGGCCCACGGCTCGAGGTCGCCCTCGATCAGGTCGCGCTCGAACCGGTCGATCCCGGCCGGAACCGGGGTGTGGGTGGTGAACAGCGTCCGGGCCCGGACCGAGGCCACCGCCTCGTCCAGGGTCCGCCCCGCCTCGATCTCGGTCGCCAGCAGTTCGAGCAGGCCGAAACAGGCGTGGCCCTCGTTCAGATGCACCACCTGCGGCTCGACCCCGAAAGCCCGCAGGGCCCGGATCCCGCCCACGCCCAGGACCAGCTCCTGGTCGAGGCGGTGGCGGCGATCGCCCGAATACAGCCGGTCGGTGATGGCCCGATCGGCGTTGGTGTTGGCCGGGCGGTCGGTGTCGAGCAGGAGCAGCGTCACCGTGCCCACGTCCTGGCGGAAGACCCGCGCCACCACGGCCCGGTCGGCCACCGGAACCTCGACCTCGAGGCCGGTGTCGACCGCTCCCAGGTCGGACGGATCCAGCGTTTCGTACCGCTCCTGCTGGCGGCCGTCGACCACGTCCTGGCGGAAGAAGCCACCGCGGTACAGCAGGCCGACGGCGATGAGGGGCAGGCCGAGGTCGGCCGCCGACTTCAGGTGGTCGCCGGCCAGGATGCCCAGGCCCCCCGAGTACTGGGGGATCTCGGCCGCGATGCCGAACTCGGGCGACAGATAGGCCACCGTCGGGGTCGGCGCGGCCTCGGTCGCGGCGGCCAGTTCGGCGGCCAGCGACCGCAGGGCCTCGCCGTGCCCGTCGGCCCAGGTCTCGGCCTCCCCGGGGTCGAGGGCGTCGAGCAGGGTCAGGGGATGTTCGCCGTTGCCGGCCCCCGGGAGGGTGGCCAGAAGGTCGGCGGTTTGCCGGTGCCAGGTCCACCGATGATTGGTGGCCACGGCCCGGGCGGCGTCGAGGGCTTGCATGGTCAGCGGGTCTCCGTTTGTCCTCTACCGGCGCGGAACCGAGACCGAGAACCTAGCGCAGGGTGACGCCCGACCGGGGCGTACTGTGACCGTATTCGCCCTCCGTTCACGGGGCGCGACCTGGCTATCCCGTCGACCCGGCCGACGACCTCAGCCGCCGCTGGTCAGGACCAGGATGCCCAGGGGCGGGAGGGTGAGCGAGATCGAGCCGTCGAAGCCGTGCGACGGCTGGTCGCGGTCGGGCTCGACCTGCTCGGGCACCACCAGGCCCGAGCCGCCGTAGCCCACGTCGTCGCTGTTGGCCGCCACCCACCAGGGGCTGTCGCCGGGAGCCCCCAACCGGTAGTCGCGGCGTGGTTGCGGGGTGTTGTTCATGATCACCAGCACCGGGGCCACATCCGGACCCTGGCGCAGGAAGGCCAGCACGCTCTGGCTGGCGTCGTCGTTGACGATCCAGCGGAAGCCGGACGGGTCCCGATCGATCAGGTGCAACGCCGGGAGGTGGATGTAGAGGTCGTTGAGGCGGCGGACCCAGCCCTGGACCCCGGCGTGGGCCGACTTGGTCAGCAGCGCCCACTCGAGTTCCGCCTCATGGCTCCACTCCTCCCGGACGGCGAACTCGCCCCCCATGAACAGCAGCTTCTTGCCCGGGGTGGTCCACTGGTAGCCGAGCAGCAGCCGGAGGTTGGCGAACCGCTGCCAGTCGTCCCCCGGCATGCGGTCGAGCAGGCTGCCCTTGCCGTGGACGACCTCGTCGTGCGAGAGGGGCAGCACGTAGTTCTCCGACCCCGCATAGATCGAACGGAACGTCAGCCGGTCGTGGTGCCAGCTCCGGTGCACGGGATCGCGGGCCAGGTAGTCGAGCGTGTCGTGCATCCAGCCCATGTCCCACTTGAGGCCGAAGCCCAGGCCGCCGACGTCGACCGGGTTGGTCACCCCCGACCACGCCGTCGACTCCTCGGCCGCCATCACCACGTCGGGGAAGGCGGCGTAGACCGATCGGTTCAGCTCCTGGAGGAACCCGATGGCCTCCAGGTTCTCGTTGCCCCCGTGCTCGTTGGGGACCCAGTCCCCGTCCTCCCGGGAGTAGTCGAGATAGAGCATCGAGGCCACGGCATCGACCCGGAGCCCGTCGATGTGGAACACGTCGAGCCAGTAGTGGGCCGACGACAGCAGGAACGACCGGACCTCGGCCCGTCCGTAGTTGAACACGAACGACTTCCAGTCGGGATGGAAGCCCTGCTGGGGGTTGGCGTGCTCGTAGAGATGGGTCCCGTCGAAGTACCCCAGGCCGTGTTCGTCGGTGGGGAAGTGGGAGGGGACCCAGTCGAGCAACACCCCTATCCCGGCCTGGTGCAGGATGTCGACCAGCTGGGCCAAACCCTCGGGCGGCCCGTAGCGGGCGGTGGGGGCGAAGTAGCCCGTGGTCTGGTAACCCCACGAACCGTAGAACGGGTGTTCCATGACCGGGAGCAGTTCGACGTGGGTGAAACCCAGATCCCGGCAGTAGTCGGCGAGCTGGCGTCCCAGGGCCGGGTAGCCGCCGGGCTCGTAGCGCCACGAACCGAGATGGACCTCGTAGATCGACTGGGGCCGGTGCAGGTCGTTGGGGGTGGCCCGATGGGCCATCCAGTCGCCGTCACCCCACTCATGGTCGACGGTGGCGATGATCGACGCCGTGGCCGGGGGTAGTTCCGCCGCCCGGGCCAGGGGGTCGGCCTTGGCCACCTGATGGCGGCCGTCGGCCGAGGTCACGGCGAACTTGTAGCGGTCGCCCGGGACGTACCCCTCGAACGTCGCCCGCCACACACCGGACGGGTCGGGTTGCAGCCGGTCGACTCCGGCCGTCCACCCGTTGCCGTCGCCCACCACCGACACGGCCGAGGCGTTGGGAGCCCAGACCCGGAAGGTGGTGCCGCCGTCGTCGGGATGGGCGCCGAGGACCTCCCAAAGCCGGGTGTGGGTCCCGGCCGCCAGGTGCCAGGCGTCGTCGGCGGTGAAGGGCCGGTTCATCGGCGGAGGCGGCGGCGCGTCGTCATGGCGCGAGCCTACGATGCGACCATGCAGGTCCCACCGCACGGTCGAATCCCCGTTCTGAGCATCGTGCTCGCCGGTGGCGAGGGCAAGAGGCTGATGCCCCTCACCATCGATCGGGCCAAGCCCGCCGTCCCCTTCGGGGGCAAATACCGGCTGATCGACTTCGCCATTTCCAACCTGGTGAACGGCGGCTTCCGTCACATCGTGGTTCTGACCCAATACAAGAGCCACAGCCTCGACCGGCACATCTCGCTCACCTGGCAGCTGTCGACCCTGCTCGGAAACTACGTGACCACGGTCCCGGCCCAGATGCGGCGCGGGCCCCGGTGGTTCACCGGCTCGGCCGACGCCCTCTTCCAGAACATGAACCTGGTCGACGACGACCAGCCGGAGCACATCATCGTGTTCGGAGCCGACCACATCTACCGGCTCGACCCCCGCCAGATGCTGGAGTTCCATATCGAGTCGGGGGCCGGGGTGACGGTGTCGGCGGTGCCGGTACCGGCCTCGGACGCCTTCCAGTTCGGGGTCATCGAGCGGGAGGCGGGCGGCACCAGGATCGCCGCCTTCCACGAGAAGAACCCCGACGCGCCGACCATGGAGGACGACCCCGACCGGGTGCTGGCCTCGATGGGCAACTACATCTTCGACGCCCGGGTCTTCCGGGAGGTCCTCCAGGCCGACTCCAACGACATCTCGTCCCAGCACGACATCGGAGGCGACATCATTCCTCGCCTGGTCGACGAGGGCCTGGCCCATGTGTACGACTACTCGACCAACATGGTCCCAGGCGAAGCCGGGTCCGAACTCCACTACTGGCGCGACGTGGGAACCCTGGACTCCTACTTCGACGCCCACATGGACCTGGTGGCCCCGCTGCCGGCGTTCAGCCTCTACAACGACCAGTGGCCGATCTACACCCAGGGCCTGACCGAGCCTCCGGCCAAGATCACCGACGGCAGCGGCCCGAGCCGCATCGCCAACTCCATCCTGACCAGCGGCGTCATCGTGTCCGGCGGCCAGATCAGCGACTCGGTGCTCTCGGGTGGGGTGACCGTGGCCGACGCCGATGTCAGCGAGTCCGTCCTGATGCAGGGGGTGCGGGTGGAGCCGGGGGCCCGACTCCACCGGTGCATCGTCGACAAGAACGTGGTCATCCCGGCCGGGTTCAGCCTGGGCCACGACCGGGAGGTCGACGCCGCCCGGTTCACGGTGTCGGCCGGTGGAGTGGTGGCTGTCCCCAAGAACACCGTCATCGGCGACAACTGACCGGCGGATGACCGCTACCGGGCGCGGGCCCGGGTTCGGGGGGCCTCGGCCGCCCCGAACAGGACGGCCGTCGGACCGTCCCCGGCCAGCAGCGGCCCCGGAGCGCCGACCTCGATCAGCCGGCCCCCGTCGAGGTGCCAGACGATGTCGGCGGTGAGCACGGTCTCCAGGCGGTGGGTGACCACGACCGTGGTCTCGGTTCGCTCGGCCACCACCCGCCGGACCACGGCCGAGGTGGCCGGGTCGAGGTTGGCGTCGGCCTCGTCGAGCAGCAACAGCCGGGGGCGTCCCAACAGGGCCCGGGCCAGCTGGACCCGCTGACGCTGACCCGACGACAGGGTCAGGCCCTGCTCGCCGACCCGGGTGTCGAGTCCATCGGCCAGCCCGAACACGAACGGCAGCAGGTCGCACCGGGCCAGGACGTCGGTCACGGCCTCGGCGTCGGCGTTGCGGCACCGGTAGGTCAGGTTGCGGTGGAGGCTTCCCCGGAGCAGGGGTAGGTCGGGGCCGGCCATGGCCACCGCGGCCCGGAGGTCGTCGTCGTCGAGACGACGAAGGTCGACGCCGTCCAGGAGCACCGCCCCCGACGTGGGGTCGGCCAGCCGGCCGAGCAGCGAGAGCAGGGTCGACTTCCCGGCTCCGTTCGGTCCGACGACGGCCACCGTGGCCCCACCTGGGATGTCGGCCGACAGGCCGTCCACGATCCCGTCGAGACCCGCGTCGCACAGCGACACCGAACCCGGGCCGTCCGGGAGGGGTACGAGGGTGTCGGACCGGTCGAGGCCGGTCGGTCGCCGATGGAACCGGTCGATGGCGTCGCCCGCCACACGGGCCCCCTGGTGGTACTCGTGGACCCGGGCCAGGCCCCGCAACTGGGGGACGAGCAGCCCGACGATGACCATGGCGCCGGCCACCCGGGGTGCCGCCAGTCCGGAGACGAGGCCGGCCACCAGCACGCCGCCCGAGGCCACGCCCGTGGTCGACTCGGCCAGGGCCGTCAACCGGCCCAGATGCTGGGCCCGGTCGATCATGGCGGCCTCCAACCGTCGGCTCAGGCGCCGGACCCGTCGCCGTTCCCGGTCGACGGCCCCATTGGCCTGGACCACGGCGACCGAGGCCACCAGTTCGGTCATCCGCCCGGCCAGCCGGGACCGGCGGCGCCGAGCCTCCCGCTCCGCTCCCCGCAGCGCCGGGGCCTGGATGAAGGCCACCGCCGCGCCCGCGGCCACGGCCAGACCGGAGACCACGGCCAGCGTCGGCTCGACCAGCCACAGCACGGTCAGGGTGGTCAGTACCGTCGTGCCCGCCACCACCAGCCGGGCCAAACCGAGGCTGACCCAGCGTCGTAGGGTCGACAGGTCGCCCACGAAACGCAGGCCGATGGATCCGTTGGCCACGTGGTGGAGACGACGGGCCGAGGTGGCGGCCAACCGGTCGTAGAGGCCGAGCCGGACCTCGTGCACGTAGGCCTGACCCAGCCGCTCGGCCACCACCCGTTCCCGGGCCCGGAGGTGGGCGAGGGCGGCGGTGGCCAGGAGGAGGGCTCCTGCCACCGCCGCCACGGCCCACGGGTCGAGGGGGCCGCCGAGCCGGTCGAATCCGGCCTCGGTGGCGCCGGCCACGACCACGGCGGCCGCGGCCTGGGCGGCCCCGTTGGCCACCAGGGCGAGGAGATGGCGCCACCGCCCCTGGCCGACCACCGAGGGCAGCCCGTCCCGGTCGGCGCCGGGGCGTCGGGGGCTCACGATGCCCCGGTCAGGGCGGCGGTCGGGACCAGGTCGGCGCCGGCCTGGCCGGC
The DNA here is from genome assembly GCA_965263455.1 of Acidimicrobiales bacterium. Lineage (GTDB taxonomy): Bacteria > Actinomycetota > Acidimicrobiia > Acidimicrobiales > SZUA-35 > CADEDH01. Next base: position 230,429 of record CBDHHN010000004.1, on the reverse strand, counting down.
CAGGGCCTCCTTGGTCATGACCGGGAGCCCGGTCACCCGCTCCACCTCCTGGCCGGCCAGGGGCGAGGCCGACACGGTGCCGCTGACGGCCACGACCGGCAGGCCGAGGTGGCGCAGGTGGGCCACTCCACCGCATGCTCCCAGCGCCTCGCCGGCGGCGAAGACCACGGCGTCGCACCGGCGGGCGACCACGGCCGAGTTCAACAGGGCGGCCGTCTCCCGCTGGTAGACGCCGTCGGCGATCTCGACCACGGCCACCTCGGCCCCCGACCGTTCCAGGTGGCCCACCAGTCGCTCGAAGCCGTCGATCACGTCCTCGATGTCGGCCAGGAAGGTGGTGGCCATACCGGCCGTGGTGAAGTCGACCACGGGGGAGGCTCCGGCGTCGGTCATCGACCACAGGTCACCGCCGGCCCCGGTCCCGGTGACCTTGGCCGCCCCGACGGCACGGCCAGCGCCCACCAGCCCCCTGATCAGGGAGGTGGCGGTGGTGGTCTTGCCCGCGTTCATCGACGAACCGACCACGAGCAGTACCGGGATGCGGCCGTGCTTCAGCCGATCGGCGGGCGATGGTCGGTCAAGGCGAAACCGGTCGAGGTTGATCACGCCGCCGTCGGCATCGAGGGCCACGCCGACGGGGAGGAGGCGGGTGGGGGCCCGGCGGGAGGAGTGGCGGCTGGTGACGACCCCGGCCACCCCTCCGGCGGCGGCCAGATCGCACGGCCCCAGGTCATCGGGGACGTACGCTTCGAACTGGTCGGGGGCATACCGGTTCCCGTAGGCCACCAGGACCTCGTCGCCCACGTGGAGGATCGAGCGTCGACCGGTCGTCAGCTCCAGCCGCTGGTGCTGACCGATACCGGCCACCCGGGCCACGACCAGATCGCCGGCCCGGGGCCGAACCCCGGTGCCGAGGGCCACCGGCAGGTCATCGGGAACGTAACGGGTGCTGAAGGCCCGCTTGAGGGCGGCCCGCCGGTCGGCGGTGAGGGATTCGATCTGGGCCACGGGGCCGGAGGGGTGGATGCCGCTGTTGTGCTTCATGGCCATCATCGTGGGTGACCGCCGTGAGGCTTCTCTGAGGACGTCCTGAGGATCCTCTCACGTTCGACTCATGGACGATTCAGTCGGCTGGGTCGACCGGCGCCGGCGGGGGTCGCAACCGGTAGCCGGCGCCCCGAACCGTGTCGATGATCCCGGGGCCGACCTTCTTGCGCAGGTAGCCCACGTACACGTCGACCACGTTGGAGCCGGGATCGAAGTCGAGGCCCCACACCCGGTCGAGCAGCTGGGCCCGGGTCAGGACCTGGTCGGGGTGGGCGAAGAACACGTCGGCCAGGGCGAACTCCCGGGCCGAGAGTTCATGGGTGACCCCGTCGACGGTGAGCCGGCGGCTCAACAGGTCGAGGGTGAGGTTGCCGACCTCCCGCGACCGGACCTGCTGCTCGCCGACCCGGAGCCGGGCCCTGACCCGGGCCACCAACTCGTCGAACCGGAAGGGCTTGGGTACGAAATCGTCGGCGCCCAGGTCGAAGCTGGACACCGCCGCGTCGACGTCGTCCCGGGCGGTGAGCACGATCACGGGGATGGCGTCACCCCGGCCCCTGACCTGGCGCAGCACCTCATGGCCGTCCAGCCCGGGCAGACCCAGGTCGAGAATCATCAGATCGAAGTCGTCGCTCGACACCAGGCGGGCGGCCTGGGCCCCGCTCGACACCACGAAGGGGGCGAACCCCGAGTGGCGGAGGCCCTTCTCGATGAAGGCGGCGACCCGCTCGTCGTCCTCGACGATGAGAATGCGGCTCATGACGGCTCCGGTCCGGTGGTGGGGAGGGCGAGGGTGAAGCGGGCGCCGGGATGGTCCCCGTCGGCCAGGGCGACGGTGCCGCCATGGGCCTCGGCGATACCGGCCACGATCGACAGCCCCAGCCCCGTCCCCGGACGCTGATCGGCGGTGGAACCGCGGGCGAACCGGTGGAAGATCCGATCCCGGTCGACCTCGGCCACGCCCGGGCCGTCGTCCTGCACCCACAGTCGGGTTCGGTCGGGGCTCCAGTGGCCCCCGACCACGATGGTGCCGCCGTCCCCGGTGTGGTCGATGGCGTTGGTGACGAGGTTCATCAGGGCCTGGATGAGCCGCTGCCGGTCGGCTCGGAACGTGCCGTCGACGTCGACGGCCACCGACCACGACCGGTCGGCCAGCAGGTGGGCGCGGGCCACCACGTCGGTGGCCAGGTCCAGCAGTTCGACGTCCTCGGGATGGAGCGACGCTCCCGGTTGCTCCAGTCGGGCCAGGAGAATGAGGTCGCTGACGAGGCGGTTCATCCGGTCCAGCTCGTCGGCGACCAACTCGACCGTCGCCTTGCGTTCGATCGGATCGTCGCCCATCACGTCGAGGTGGCCTTGGACCACGCTGAGCGGGGTCCGCAGCTCGTGACCGATGTCGCCCAGGAGCCGTTGCTGGTTGGTGAAGGCGTGCTCCAGGCGGTCCAGCATGCCGTTGAACGTGGCGGCCAGGCGCCCGACCTCGTCATCGGTGGCGCGCTCGTCGAGGGTGATCCGCTGGGTCAGGTCCCGCTCGTCGATGGCCCCGGCCAGATCGGTCAGATCGCGGACCGGGCGCAGGGCCCGGCCGCTCGCCACCCAGGCCCCCAACCCGGCCACGAGCAGGAGGCCGGCGGCCACCGCCGCCACCGTCACCACCGTGTTGTCGATCTCGGCCAACTGGGGATCGGTGAAGATGAGCACCGCCAGCACGCCGCGGCTGGTGCCGGTCGTCTCGATGGGGACGGCGAGCACCTCGGCCCGGCCCTGGTCGACCTCGACCGTGGTGCGGGTGGTCGCCGTGAGCGACGCCAGGTCGGCCACCGCCGGGTGACGGTCGAAGTCGGCCGGGGCGCCGGCGCTCAAGGCGTAGGGCCGACCGTCGACGAAGGTCACGATCACCTCGTGGCGGGCGGTCACGGTGCGGGCCAGGAACTGCTGGAACGTCTCCTGCAGCGTGACGTCGTCGAGGGTGATGTCCTGGGCCGCGGTGCGGAACTCGCCGACCTCCTGGGTCAGTTCCTGGTTGACCCGCTGGTCCAATCGGTCGACCAGGATGGCGCGGAGCGCCAACACGGTGCCGCCCACGGCCAGCAGGAGCAGGGCCAGGAACCAGGCCAGGACCCGGCCCCGAAGGCTGAGCGCGGACAGCCGGGGCCGCGGCCCGGATCGTCGCTGCCGGCTCCGCTCACGGGCCACCGAGGTCTCCATGGCCGACCGAGGGTACATCGCCGGCGCCGTCCGGTGAATGCCCGATTCCGGCAGAGCCGCCGGCGACAGCCGAAGCGGCCGAGACACCCTGGTCGCCGTCGATGCTGCTGTCGGTATTGCCGTCGATATCGCTGTCGACATTGCCGTCGATATTGCCGTCGATGTCGTCGTCGGCGTCGTCGTCATCGGGCGGATCGAGGGGATCGAGCGAGGGGTCGGCCGGGTCCTCCACCGGGTCGGGCGGGTCGGTCGGGTCCTCGGGCGGGTCGGGTGGATCGCCGGGGTCCGGGCCCCCGCCGACGCCGCCCGGCGCGCCGGGCCCGAAGAGGGAGCCTGTACCGGGCCCGGCGCCGGACTCGTCCTCCCCTCCGGTTTCGCCCCCGGTCTCGGCCTCGGCCTCGGCATCGCCGTCGGGATCGCCCCCGGTGCCGCCGACGGCGGCGTCGGCGTCCGGGCCCGGCTCATCGCCCGCGGTCCGGTCCTGGGCCTCGCCGCGGTCGTCGGACCTGTCGGACCCGTCGGTCCCGGTGTCCGGGCCGCCCACGAGCCGGGGTCGGGGCGAGATCACGATCACGTCGCCGATGTCGGGGTCGGCCACCGGTCGGGTGTCGAGGCGGATGGGCGGGGTCGTGACCGACGGGTCCGACGACACCACCTGGATCATCACCACCGCGGTGATGGTGACGGCGGCGAGAAGCCCGACCGCGGTCCGGATCATGAGGAGATGATGACGCCGCAGCATGCGACCGCCGTGAGCCGAGCATGAGAATCCTCTCATCGGTCGGGCCTACCATGCGGCGATGGGCGTGGATCTCGGTGTCATCGGCGGCGGCATCATCGGACTGGCCGCGGCCCACCGAGCCGCCGTCGGCGGCGCCACCGTCGTCGTCCACGACGCCACCACCCCGGGACGGGCCACCGATGCCGGCGCCGGCATCGTCTCGTGCGCCCTCAACACCCGGGACCAGACGCCGCTGGTCGACCTCGCGATCGCCGGGTGCCTCGACTACCCCGAGCTCCTGGCCGAGGTCGCCCATGGCCTGGCCGGGCACCCCGACCTCGATCAGCGGCTGGCCGCGGCCCACAGCCGGGTCGGGATCCTGGACCTCGCTCTGACCGACGACGACCGGACGGCCTTCGACCGGCGGGCGGCCACCGTCACCGCCCGGATGGAACGCTCCGGGCATCCCACCGGACACCGGGTGACCCCGCTCGACGGCGACGGCGCCCGGGCCCGTCACCCCCTGCTGGAGTCGGTGGTGGCCGCCCTCCACGACGACGGCGCGGCCCGGGTCGACGGCCGGTTGGTGGCCGCGCTGCTCCGGGAGGCTGCGGTGGCGGCCGGGGCCGAGATCAGGACCGGCCGGGCCGAGTCGGTGGCCGACGTGGCCGCCGAGGCCGACGCGGTGCTGATCGCCGGCGGCGCGTGGTCGGCCCGCTTCGCCCAGGAGTTGGGGCTGGACCTTCCCGTCGCCCCCCAGCGGGGCCAGATCGCCCACCTCCGACTTCCCGACGACGCATCACCCGGGACCGGTCGGTCCGGTTCGTCGGCCTCGGTCGACAGTGGCGCCTGGCCCATGTTGTCGCTCCCGGCCGACCAGTATCAGGTGGCCTGGCCCGGTGGACGGGTGGCGGTCGGGGCCACGCGGGAGACCGGGTCGGGTTTCGCCCCGGTCGTCACCGCCGGCGGCGTGCGCCACGTGCTCGACCATGCCCTGCGGGCGACGCCGGCCCTGGCCGCGGCCGAGGTGGTGGAGGTGCGGGTCGGGCTCCGCCCCGCCACCCCCGACGGCATGCCCTTCGTCGGCGCCGTACGCGGCCACGAGCGGGTCACGGTGGTGACCGGCCACGGGCCGATCGGGCTGACCACGGGCCCGGTGTCGGCCCGGCGCGCCGTCGACCGCATTCTGGGCCGCCACCGCGACCCGGTCCTCGAGCCGCTCGGCCTCAACCGGACGATCGAATCCCCGGCCCGCCCCTAGGCGGACGGTTCGCCGGCAACCCGGTCGGGGCGGTGACTCAGGAGGGCGGCCGGACGGTCGGGATCGTGCGGTCGACCGCCTTCACCGCCCGGACCCGACGGTCGGCTCCGGCTCCGAACGAGCCCGAGGCACACAGGGCCAGGAGGATGCTCACGGTGAGCACCGATCCCACCGAGGCCAGAGCCAGCATCCAGGTCAACTCGACGACGTTCATGACGCCTTCCTTTCGTCGAACCGATGCCGCGCTGCGCCGGTGGTGGGCCGGGGGTCCGGGACCCGCCGGAGTCGGCCCTCCCGATGACGGGCGCCGGGAAGGTGCCATCCAGTAGTAGTAGGCCGGGGTTGGCTCGTCCACCCCCTTTTGTCATCGATTGGCCCCTTCGGGCCCGTCGGTGGCGGCGGACCCTCACCGCACGGCGCCACCGGACCGGAGCTCGTCGATGGCGTCCTGGTCGAGGCCCAGCACATCGGCCAGCACGTCGTCGGTGTGTTGGGCCAGGCGGGGCGGGGGCCGGAACGGGGCCAGCGGCGTGTCCCGGAATCGGAAGGGTGAGCCCAGCAACGACAGGTCCTTGCCCGCTGCCGCGCCCTCGGCCGGGTCGTCGGCGATGGTGACCACCAGATCGCGGGCCTCGACCTCGGGGGAGTGCAGGGCCTGGTCGATGGTGCGGACGGCGCCCACCGGCAGGTGGAACATCTCGGCCAGCCAGTCCTCGGCCGGTCGGGTCACCAGGGCCGACTCGATCTCCACCGTGAGAGCATCCCGGTTGTGGGCCCGGTCGGCCGGGGTGGCGAAGCGGTCGTCGTCGACCAGGTCGCTGCGGCCGATCACCTGGCACAGGTCGGCGAACAGCCGATCGGTGGCCATGGCCAGGTAGACGGGCGTGGTGGCCGTGGCGAAGAGGTCGATGGGGGCGGCCACCAGGTGCCGGTTGCCCGACCGTTCCGGGGCCCGCCCGGTGGCCAGGTACTGGAGGCCGGCATTGCCCAGGGCCCCGATGGCGGTGTCGAGCAGGCAGAGATCGATCACGTCGCCCCGGCCGTGCCGGGCGCGGCCGATCAGGGCGGCGCAGATGGCCGAGGTGGCGTGGGCCGCGGTCAGGGTGTCGATGATCGACAGTGGATGGCGGGTGGGGCCACCCTCGATGGGACCGGTCAGGGCCATCATGCCCGACTCGGCCTGGAGCACCGGGTCGAGCCCGGGCCGGTCGGAGAACGGGCCATCGGCCCCGTAGGCCGAGATCGACACGTAGATCAGGTCGGGGCGGTCGGCCCGCAGGTCGTCGGGGCCCAGTCCCAGTCGGGTCATGACCCCGGGCCGGAAGTTCTCGATCACGACGTCGGCGGTGGCGGCCAGGCGCCGGGCCACGTCGAGCCCGGCGTCGGCGCCGAGGTCGATGGCGATGCTGCGCTTGGAACGGTTGAACGCACAGAACGCCGCTCCCCGGGTGTCGCCCCGGGGCGACCGGGACCGCATGTCGTCGCCGTGGCGGGGATGCTCGACCTTGATGACCTCGGCCCCGAGGTCGGCCAACTGCTGGGCGCACAACGGTCCGGCGATGATGCGGGAGAAGTCGAGGACCCGGACACCGTCAAGGGGCGGTTCGGTGATCATGGGCCAAGTCTGGCCGGGCCGACCCAGGGCGGGAAAGCGGGTCGGCGGCGCGATCGCGGTGCTGCGCCCGGCCCGAGGCCGCTAGAACCGGGGTATGAGCGACGACGACGTGCGGGTGGCCCTGCTCGGATGGGGGGCGATCGGGCGGACCGTGGGCCTCGCCCTGGCCCGGGGGGCCGTCCCCGGAGCGCGCCTGGTGGCCGTGTCGGCCCTCGATGCGCCGGAGGGCGTCCCGGCACCGGTGGTGGCGGCCGAGGACCTGGCCCGCGAGGCGGATCTGGTCATCGAGGCCGCGGGCCAGGACGCGCTGCGGCGCCACGGCCGGACGTACCTGGAGGAGGGGGTCCGGTTGCTGGTGGTGTCGGTCGGGGCTCTGGTCGACGATGGGTTGTTCCAGGCGCTGGTGGCGGGCGGGGCCGACCGGTTGGCCGTGACCACCGGGGCCATCGGCGGCCTCGACCTGTTGGCCGCCGCCCGCCGGGCGGGACCGATCGAGGACCTCACACTCACCACGACCAAACAACCGGCCGTTCTCATCCAGGACTGGATGGACCCCGATCTGGTGGCCCGGTTGGAGGCGGGGGAGGGGCCGGTCTGCGCCTTCGACGGTCCCGCATCCCAGGCCGTCAGCCGCTTCCCCCAGTCGGTCAACGTGGCCGCCACCCTGGCGCTTGCCGTCGGTTCCTGGGAGGCGGTGCGGGTTCGGGTCGTGGGCGACCCCACCACCGCCGTCAACCGCCACGAGATCGCCTGGGCCGGCGCCGCCGGGCGCTACGCGCTGTCGATCGAGAACCATCCCAGCCCGGAGAACCCCAAGACCTCGGGCATCGTGCCCCACGCCGTCCTGCGCTCGGTCGCGGCCCTGGTCGGCCGGGACTGGCGGCTGGTCTGAGCGGGAACGGGCCCTCCGTTCGCCCCGCTCGTTCCCGAACCCGGATATCCGCCGGCCCGACCTCCGCCCCGGGGTCCCGCCCTCCTAGACTCCGGCACGGGGCCGAGCGGAGGGCAGTCGCATGGTGGAGCGGCAGAGCGAAGTCGGTTGGGTTGCCGAACCCGACGTGGAACAACAGTGGGCGGTGCTCAACCGTCGCCCCCAGGGGCGGCGCTGGTTGAGCCTGCTGCCGTGGGTCATCGCCGGGGTGTCGGTGGTGGCCCTGGCCTTCACCGTCGGTCTGGCCCTCGGCGGTGACGAGTCCGAGGGGCCGTCGGCCCCGGCGGTCGCCGCCGCCGACGATGCGGAGGCCGGCACCGACCCGGGCAGCGACGAGAACGGTGACGGCGACGGGTCGACATCGGGCGCCTCCCTTTTCCCCGACCCCGCCGACCTGCCCCAGGGCGAGGATGCCGACCGGATGTCGATCGTCATCGAGACCGATGACGAGAACGGTGCCGACGGCGGCGCCACCGCCACGGTGCGGGCCGACGGCCTCCTGTACTTCGAGGGCGCCTTCCGGTCCGAGGACGAGGCCGACCAGTACGTGAGCCGGGCGGCCGACGTGTTCGGGGCCGAGAACCTGGTGCTCAACTACTCGATCAACCCCGACGCCCCGGCCCCGTCGGCGGCCAATGTGGCCCTGGAGAAGCCGGTGCTGTTCGAGACCGACAGCGCCGTCATCCATCCCGACTACATCCCCTTCCTCGAAGCGTGCGAAGGGGTGCTGAAAGCCAACCCCGACATCAAGATGTCGGTCGCGGCCTTCACCGACTCGGTCGGCGACGAGGACTACAACCTGTCCCTGTCGCAGCGTCGGGCCCAGGCCATCATCGACTTCTACCGCTCCCGCGACATCGCCGCCGACCGCCTGATCGGCACCGGCTTCGGCGAGGGCATCCCCATCGCCGACAACCAGACGGTCGAGGGACGATCCCAGAACCGCCGGGCCATGCTCGAACTGCTCGACGTCATGAGCGACGTCGAGGGCTGAGGGGTCACCGGCACCCGTCGGCTCCCCGCCTCGTGGGCCGCGCCGGTCGGTGATGCCCGGCAGCGAGGGGTGGGCACTACGGTCGGGTCGTGATCGTGTGCCGGTGCGGTGGCGAGAACGAGGGTGACTCCCGGTTCTGCAGGCACTGCGGACGTCGGCTGGGCGAGGAGTCGGGCGATCTGCTCGACCTGACGCCGGGCGGCGTCGCCCAGGCCGAGATGACCCTGGAGCGGGGTCGATCCCTGACCTCCTTCTGGGGTCCGCTGCTGGCCGGTGTGCTCGTGGTTGGCCTGGGCCTCGGGATCTGGGCCCTGGTGGCCGGCGGCGACCCCGGCGCCGATGACGCGGCCGAGGCCGCGGACGACGCCGATGACGGGACCGATGACGGGGCCGGGGACGAGGCCGACGGGACCGGGGACGACCGGGGCGCCGCCGACGAGGACGAGGACGAGGACGAGGACGGGACCGAGGACGAGGACGGGACCGAGGGCGAGGCCGGCAACCGGAACGATGATCCGGAACCGGGCGAGGTCACGATCACCGAGCCCCCGACCCGGGCCCCCGTCGTGGGGACGCCGGTCGGCTACGACCTGCTGGTCGCCACCGCGGGTCGCCCGTCGGTTGTCGACCTCGACACGGGAGCCGTACGCCACAGCGAGGGCGGTCGGGTCAGTCCGACGGTCGTGTCGGGGGAATGGTTGGTCGTCGGCGGCGGGATCAACGGCGGACCGGACCTTTCCGTGCTGCCCCTGGCCGACCTCGGAGGCGAGGCCCGGCCGCTGCGCGTCGACGTGCCCGGCCTGCAGCTGGTCGAGGTTGCGTCCGCCCCGATCGACACCCCGGGACTGGTGTGGATCCTGGGGTTCGGGACGTCGGCATCGGCGGCGCGGCCCGAGATGCTTCTGGTCGACCTGGCGACCGGAGCGTCCCGCGACCATCCCCTGGCCGGACCGTTGGACGACAGGAGCTGGTACTTCGGCGGCTGGCATCCTACGGCGACCGGCGGCCTGGTGTCACCCGTCGCAGGCGGCGTCTACCGGGCCACCGACGACGGCTTCCGGCGAGTGGTCGCCGACGGGCGCCTGATCGCCGCCGTGGGGGACGACCGTATGCTGGTCGAGTCCTGCGACGAGCGGCTCGACTGTGGCATGCGTTGGCTCGACCCGGTGACCCTCGACCCGCTCGATCTGGCGGTGCCGTCGGTCAGCAGCGAAGCCCGGGTGGACCCGGTGGCCGGCACTGACTGGGTCGTGGTGTTCGACCTGTCCTCGCCCGACGGGACGCTGGTCGACGTGACCACCGGCCGGACCCTGCCCCTACCGTCGTCGGCGATCCGCGACCCCTTCGACACGACCGGCTGGGCGGTCTCGCCCGACGGGGAGTGGTTGGCCACATCAGGCGAGAGCCTCCGCACCATCCGACTCCGATCCCTGGCCGATCCCGACCGGGTGGTGGAACTCGCCTTCGACCGGCCGATCGGGCCCGAGCTGATGTTCGTGCCGGAGCTGTTCTCGGCCGACGGCTGAGGGCGTCCCCAGCGGATCGATCGGACGCCGATAGCGTCGGGCCCTCATGCAGGTCCCGGTTCGCCTTCTCGTCCTCCTCCGACCCTCGGTCTCTCCCGGGATTCTGCTCGCCGTCGGCTACTCGACGTTCGTGCTCGTCTCCACCCCGTTCCTGATCGACCTGGTGGCCGACCACTACGCGCTCGGCCTCGCCCGGGCCTCGCTCATCGGGGTCGCCCAACTGTCGGGATTCGTGATCGGCTCCTGGGGTTCGGGTCGATGGCTTCGACCCCGGCGCCGGGTGTTCGTGGCCGCCCTCGGCGTGGCCGTGGCCGTCAACCTGGCCTCGGCCCTGCTGCCGGTGTTTCCGATCCTCGTCGCCCTTCGCCTGGTCAGCGGCTTCACCCTGGGTCTGATCAGCTGGTTCGCCTGGGTTCAGGTCTTCGGCGAGGAGCGGGGGACCAACAACGTGGCCGTGATGGGCCCCCTGGCCGGGATCCTGGTCGGACCGTTGCTCGCCGTGTTCGCCCGGGGTGGCGCCGATGCCGTATTCGCCCTGCTCGGAACGCTGGCCGTCATCCCCCTGGTGTTCAACGCCGGAACCGGGGCCGCCGACCGGGTGGTGAAGAGGGCGGAACGGTCCCGACCGGTGCCGGTGGCCCGGATCCTGCTGGTGGCCCTCGGGCTGTTCACCCTTGGCGGGTCGTCGGTCTTCACCTACGCCGTCGTGTTGGGAACCGACCGGCCCGGCCTGGCCGTGTCGAGCATCGCCCTGCTGTTCAGCGTCAACGCCGTGGCCTCCATCCCGGCCACGGTGTGGCCCTGGCGGCGGGGCTGGCCGGCCCCCTGGATCCTGGGCACCGCCACCTGCGCCCTGGTCATGACCAACGCCACCGCCGGCTGGCTGTTCGGCCTGTCACTGGTGGTGTGGGGGTTCCTGTTCTGGATGGCAACCCCCGGCATGTTCAACGCCTTGGCCGAGCGTTCGGCCAACCCCGCCGATCGGGCCGGCGACGCCCAGGCCATCATGGCCGTGGGTCGGGTCGCCGGGCCCTTCCTCGGCGGCGCCGTCCTCGATGCCGCCGGACCCCGGGCCCTCGGCCTGGTCGGCGCCGGCATCCTGACCGTGGCCGCCGTCGCCATCTTCGTGGTGCGGACGTTGGTCAACCCGTTCGCCCCCGGGCCCGAAGTCGAGGCGGACCTCGAATCCGGGGACTGAGCCGCCCTCCGGGACCGGTCGGCCGGTGGGGATGCTGGGGCCGCGACCGTCGAGCAGGGTCAGTCGGCGGCCGGGAGGGGAGCGGCGGCGTCGGCGCCTCCCGGGAGCGGGGCCACCAGCAGGGCGCCGGCCACGGCGCCGAAGAGCACGGCCCCGACCACCATGGTCATCCCGGTCGAGGTGACGCCGAACAGGGCCGCCGCCCCCACCGGGCCTATGGTCTGGCCCAGCCGGATGCCCGAGACCCAGGCGGCCATTACCGACGCCCGTTGGTCGTCGGGGGCGGCCTCGGTCACCAGGTCCTGGAGGGCGGGGATGGCCACCCCGTCGCCCAACCCGTAGATCACCGACGCCACCACGACGATGGTCACCGTCGGGGCCAGACCGATGGCGGCGGCGCAGGCGGCGATGACGACCGACGAGCCCACCAACATGGTGCGGGAGGAGAATCGGGCCCGGAGTCGACCCAGGTTGAACGAGGCCGCCGACGCCCCGACGGCGAAGCTCGACAGGATCAGGCCCCGTGGTCCGGCGCTCAGCCCGAACTCCTCCTCCAGGTGGACGGGAAGGGCGGTGAGGAACACGCCGAAGATGACGGTGAACAACACCACCCCGGCCCCCAGGATGGTCAGCACCGCCGGTTGGCGCAGGACCCGGGCGGCGTCCAGGAGTTGGCCCCGCACCGTCCGTCGGGTCCCGGGTCGACCGGCGGGCAGGAGCCGCCAGCCCACCACGGCCAGGGGCAACGCCACCGACCCGATGGCCAGCGACCACCGCCAACCGGCCACGTCGCCGATGACGCCGGAGAACGACGGCACCACGGCCAGGCCGAGCGTCAGCATGGCCGAGTTGCGGCCGATCAGCCGTGTCCGGGCCAACCCGTCCCAGTGGTCGCCGAGCAGGACCACGGCCAGGTTGATCAACCCGGCGCCGCCGATGCCCTGGATGAACCGCACCGCCAGCAGGGCCTCGAAGGTGGGGGCCAGGGCCGACCCGAGGGCGGCCAGGCCGAACAGGGCCAGGCACGGCACCAGGATGAGGCGACGGCCGTAGCGGTCGGCCAGGATCCCGATGACGGGGGCCATGAGCACACCCGGGAGCGGGGTGGCGGCCACCAGCAGCCCGGCCCGGGAGTCGGGCTGCCCGAGGTCGGCCAGGATGTCGGGGATGTTGGGCGTCAGGACCGAGTTGGCCAGGATGCCGGTCACGGTCACGGCGAAGATCAGCCACAGGGGCGGGCGGCGCCCGAGTCGGCCGGCGGCCTCCGGGCCCGGTTCGTCCATGGCGGCCCAGACTACTGTTGGTGCATGTCAGCCACGGCCGAGCTTCCGTTCCATCTTCGGGGCAACTACGCCCCCGTAACCGATGAGGTCACCGCCACCGACCTGGTCGTCACCGGTGCCATCCCCACCGATCTCGACGGCCGCTACCTGCGCAACGGCGCCAATCCCATCACCGGCGAGAGCCAGCACTGGTTCTTCGGCGACGGGATGATCCACGGCATACGCATCGGCGACGGTCGGGCCCAGTGGTATCGCAACCGGTACGTGCGGACCCCGTTCTTCGACGAACCGACCAAGCCTCTGATCGATCTGGAGTCGGGCGTCAGTGACGACGCCGACTCCAAGGCCAACACCCACGTCGTGGCCCACGCCGGGCGCATCCTGTGCCTGGAGGAGGGCCACCTGCCGTACGAGATCACCCCCGACCTCGACACCGTCGGCCCCCACGACTTCGGAGGCAAGCTGAGCGGAGCCTTCACCGCCCACCCCAAGATCTGCCCGACCACCCGGGAGATGATCGGGTTCGGCTACGGCCTCGTCCCGCCGTACCTGACCTACCACCGGGTCTCGGCCACCGGGGAACTGGTGGAGAGCGCCCCGGTGGAGATCCCGGCCCCGGTCATGATGCACGACTTCAACGTCACGGCCGACCATGTGGTGTTCATGGACCTGCCGGTGGTGTTCGACCTCGATCGGGCCCTGGCCGGGACCATGCCCTTCGTGTTCCGCCCCGACAACGGGGCCCGGCTCGGGGTCATGGACCGCAACGGGGCCGGGGGATCGGTCCGATGGTTCGACGTCGAGCCGTGCTACGTGTTCCACCCGGTCAACGCCTACGACACCGACGGCGGGATCGTGCTCGACGTGGCCCGCTACCCCCAGCTCTGGGCCGAGGGCACCAACTTCGACGACACCGCCAGCCTGTGGCGGTGGGAACTCGACCTGGCCTCGGGCTCGGTCACCGAGACCCAGCTCGACGACCGGCCGATCGAGTTCGGTCGGGTGGCCGACACCAAGGTGGCCCACGACTACCGCTACGGCTACGCCGTCGCCACCGGCGACGCCACCGACTCGGCTGTGATCAAGTACGACCTGTCCGGCGGCGACTCGGTGGCCCACGACTTCGGCCGAGGCCGTCGACCCGGCGAGTTCGTGTTCGCCCCCCGGGACGGGGCCACCGCCGAGGACGACGGCTACCTCCTGGGCTACGTCTACGACGAGGCCGACGACCACAGCGACTTCGTCATCCTCGACGCCCTCGATCCGGCGGCCGAGGCCCTCGCCACGGTCCGCCTGCCCCAGCGGGTTCCGTTCGGCTTCCACGGCAGCTGGATCCCCGAGGCCTGAGTCGGCGGCATCGCCCGGTCCGCGGCCGGATCCCACTACGACAACGGGGAGGAACGCAGAGGCCCCGGGGGCGACACCGGATGGTGCCGCCCCCGGGGCCTGCGTGGATGGTGCCGGCCGGACGGCCGGCGGGTGGGGGCGCTACTTCCAGCCGTTGCCGGACCAGGTGGCCCCGGACCAGGTGGCCCCGGACCAGGTGGCGCCCGACCAGGTCCCCCCGGACCAGGTGGCGCCGGACCAGGTGGCGCCGGACCAGGTGGCGCCGGACCAGGTCCCCCCGGACCAGGTGCCTCCCGACCAGGTCCCCCCGGACCAGGTTCCCCCGCTGGGTTCGACCAGGCCCGTGCCCGCCCCGGCGGCCCGGGGATGGTTCTGGGTCGCCCCGTACTGGGGGCTGGGCTTGGTGTTGTCGATGTCGACGGTTCCGGAACCGACGGCCCGAGGGTTCGACCACTCGACCAGCGTGTCGGCTCCATGGGTGAAGGTGGCCTTGAGCTCGTCGTTGGTGAGCTCAGGCCGGTGCTCGAGCATCCGGGCCGCCACACCGCTGATCACGGCCGCCGACTGCGAGGTGCCCGAGCCCTTGAACAGCTTGGAGCCGTGGCGGGCACCGGGAGCGGCTTCGTCGATGGTCGAGCCGGGCACCCGGTAGGAGGCGATGGACCGGCCGGGGGCGGCGATGTCGGGATTGCGGGCCCCGTCGCCCCGGGACGACCACTCGGCCGCCGGCTGGAAGCGCTCGTCAAGGGCGTAGTCCATCGAGTCGACCCCGGCCACGGCCATGACGTAGGGGTCGATGGCGGGGGAGTCCAGGTGACCGGGGTCGTAGCCCTTGTTGCCGGCGGCGACGACGACGAAGATCCCGGCATCCCAGGCCCGCTCCACGGCGGCCGACAGGATGTCGCCCTGATGGTCGGATACCCCGCCCTGGCCCAGCGACAGGTTCAGGATGCGGATGTTGAGGCCGTCCCGATCCTTGTGCTCGACAACCCAGTCGATGGCGGCCACGACCTGGGGAATGGTGGTGGCGCCGTCATGACCGGCCACCTTGACACTCACCACCCGAGCCCCGGGGGCGATGCCGTGGTGGCCCTTGCGGTTGCCGGCGATGATGGCGGCGATGTGGGTGCCGTGGCCGTAGGTGTCGAGGTGGGCGGCCGGGGAGTCGCCCTCCATCGACAGGTCGGGCCCGTGGAGCACGTTCTCGCCCTTGAGCCCTGAGACCGGGGCGACACCGGTGTCGATGACGGCCACGTCGACACCCTTGCCGGTGTAGGCGGAGCCGCGGTAGGTCTCGTTGACGTCCTTGGACAGCGACTTGAGGGTGACGGCCTGGGCCTTGCGGTTGGCGAATTCGCTGTCGGCGAAGCTGCTGGAGTCGAACTCGAACTCCTGGCCGTTGATGTCGAACTCCCACTCGTCGCCCGACGACGGGTAGAAACTCGTGTTCGACCCGCCCGACGACGACACCGAGATCGAGCTGGATGACCGTGACGTCGTGGGTCCCCACTCATCGCCGGTCTGGCTGAACGTCACCTCGCCCGCTGCGACCATGGCGGGCCGGATGAGCCCCACATCGTCGGCCGGGGCCGACGCCGATGTCGGCACCCCTGCCACCGCCCCGACGGCGAGGGCGGCGGCCCCCACCACGCCCCCGATGACGGCCCGTGTGCGACCACTACGACCGCGACGCGTTGAAGCCGTCCGCCCCCCTGGCGTCCTGTCCGCTTCGTGCACCATGTCACTCCTGCCTCAAGCTGATCCGGTTACCCCGGTTCATCGGCCGATCGACCCGGCCGACTTGAGCCCCTCGGCCCATTCAGGCCGAAACGGTGGAGTCGGCGGCGCTCGGGGCCCCCAGCAACAGGCGCAGATCGTCCAGGGTCATGGGTCGGGCGAACAGGAAACCCTGGGCCCAGTCGCACCCGGCGGCTCGGGCCGCTTCGGCATCGTCGGGGTGCTCGAGCCCCTGGGCCACCACCCGTCGACCCAGGGCCTGGATCAGCGACGTCACCGCGGCGGACATGGCCCGTCGAGGCCCACCGGTGAACAGCGGTGGGGCCAGCTTCACCATCTCGACCGGTGCCGCCTGCAGATACCCGATGGACGACACCCCGGTGCCGAAGTCGCCCAGGATCGGGGTGACCCCCAGCCGCCGAATGGCGTCCAGATGAACATGGCCCCGGTTGGCGTCGACCCGAATGGCCCGCTCGGTCAACTCCAGACCGAGCCGGCCCTCGGCCGACCGGCCGTCCAGAATCTCGTGGGCCAGGAAGTCGGCCAGATCCGGCGAGCCCAGGTGATGGGCCGACAGGTTGACCGATACCAGCAGGTCACGCCCGAGGCGTTCGATGTCGTTCCAGGCCCGACGGAGCACCCACCGGTCGAGGGGAACGATCGACCCGTCGGTCTCGGCGTTGGCCAGGAAATGGTGGGGGAGGAGCAGGCCGCGTTCGGGGCAGCGCCACCGGACCAGGGCCTCGACCCCGGCCACCTCCCCGGAGGCGAGCGCCACCATGGGCTGATAATGCACCTCGAGCTGTTCCTCGGGGATGGTCGAGGTGGCGGGCCGTTCCGGCCCCGACGGGCGGGGCGGGTGCGAGCCCTGGGCCGCCTTGGTCGCCGCCTTGGCCCGGTACATGGCCTGGTCGGCGGCCTCCATCAGGTCCTGGGGGTCGGCCCCCGGTTCGCCCTCGGCCACGCCGACACTGCACCCGATGTTGGCGATCTGGCCCGTCTCCAACTCGATGGGGGCCGACACGACCGACACGATCCGCTCCGCCACGTCGTTGGGATCGGGGTGGTTCGACAACAGGACGGCGAACTCGTCGCCCCCGAGGCGGGCCACCACGTCGATCGGACGCAGCTGGGCCCGCAACCGTCGGGCCGCCTCGACCAGGACCTCGTCCCCGGCGGCGTGGCCGTGGGTGTCGTTCACTTCCTTGAAGTCGTCGAGGTCGAGATACAGGACCCAGAACGGCTCGTCGCCCCCGGCGGCCTCGTCCAACCGTCGGGCGAACAGGGTCCGGTTGGCCAGACCCGTCAGGGTGTCGTGGGTGGCGGCGTGGGCCAGTTCCCGCTCCAGGGCGCGCAGTTCGACCACGGCCTGGGCCAGGTGCCCGCTGCGGAGCTGCACCGCCGACTGCCGGGCCAGGGCGTCGAGCACCAGCAGGTCGTCCCGTTGGAAGGAGGCCACGGTGCCCAGGCGGTCCGCCACCACCAGCAACCCCAGGTCACGGTCGTCGGTGGCCAACCGGGCCACCATGGCGGTGCGCCCACCGACGGCCCGAACCACGGCGCTGAGGGGTCCGAGGGCGTCGTGTTCCACCAGTTGGGCCTGGTCCAGGGTGGCCGCCGCCTCGCGCACCAGTTCCGTGGGCAGCTCTCCCGTCCGATCCTCGGTCCGTTCGGGTTCGGTCGAGCGCACGATGCGGGCCGGGAGGCCGCCGTGCTCCTCGTCGGCCTCGACCAGAACCAGGGCGCCGACCTCGGCCCGGAACATCTCGCGGGCCTCGTCGAGCAGCGAACCGACACCGTGGCCCGGGTCGTCCCGGTCCAGCTGGTGGGTGCTCCGGTACAGGAACTCCATGCGTTCCCGTTGGCTCTGCTCGGCGGCGAAGACCCGGGCGGCGGCGAACAGGACCACGGCCGGGACCGCCAGTAGGGCCAGGCTGAAGGGATCGACGGGCAACAGCAGGGCCGCCACCAGGCTCACCGCGCCGTTGGCGGCCGAGACGCCGACCCCGAACCCGACGAGTTCGGCCATCTTGGCCGCCGGCGGCGGGCCCTCGGTCAGGCCGATGGCGGTCATGATGACCGACATGTTCACCACCGAGCCGGTCGCCACCGCGGCCAACACGATGAGCCAGTCGACCTTGGTCATGGCCTGGCCGAGCTGATCGGGGCCGATCAGGGCCTGCACCACGGCGACGGCGATGGCGGCATAGAGGGTGACGTTGGCCGCGTTGAACACGACCTTCAGCGGCGACTGCCGTCGGCCCACGGCCAGGCCGATGACCACGCCGACGAAGGCGGCGATCAGGAGCGACCGGGGAGGGAGGAACACGACACCCAGCACCAGGGGTAGTTCCAGTAGCGAGAAGCTGCTGGCCTCGGCTCGCAACTGGATGTGGATGACCCGCCACTCGACCCCGGCGAAGAGCGCAGCCACCAGGAGGGGCGAGAGCATGGCACCGGAGAACGCGGCCGGCCGGTCCCACAGAAGGGTGAGGAGGGCCGCGTCGACGGCGAGCAGGGCCAGTATCAGCCCCACCACTCGGGAGCGGCCCGAGAGCCGCCCCGCGACCCTGCTCAGGACGCCCATGGGGGGTGAATCGGGTGGTCCGCGGCCCGGCTTGAGAGCTGCCGCCGCCCGATCCGGTCCAGGGACTCACGGGCCCGTGCCGTCGGGCCTACAGCAGCCAGTCGTCGACGGGGTCGCGCTGATGGCGGCCGGCCTCGTCGAGGGTGATGCCGTGGTGGGCCAGCTTGGCCGCGGCGATGGCGTCATCGACGGCCGGGGGTAGCACGTGGACCCCGGGGTCGAGGGTGGTGGTGGCCAGGTGGTGGCAGCCCAGGCCCTGCACGGCGAACGACAGATCCATGATCTCGACCGGATGGCCGAGCCCGCCGGCGATGTTCACCAGGGCCCCGTTGGCCAGGACGAAGACGTCCCTGGTGGCCCCGGCCGTCGCATCGGCGTCGTCCGGCCCGGAACCGTCGGCGGACCCGGCGGCCAGGGTGAACCGTTCGACCCCGGGGCGGGCCTCGGCCCGGTCGAGGGCTCGACGGTCGAGGGCCTCGACATCGATCTCCAGGTCGTGGTGTCCGGCGTTGGCCAGGATCACGCCATGACGGAGCAGGTCGAGATGCTCGGCGGCCAGGGCCCGGATGCCGCCCGTGGCCGTGATCACGATCTCGGCCCGGGGAAGGGCCTCGGCCACCGGTGCCACCTCGTTGCCGTCCATCCAGGCCTCCAGGGCCTTGACCGGATCGACCTCGACCACCAGCGGACGGCCGCCCATGGCCCGGATGTAGGTGACCAGGCCGCGTCCGACCCAGCCGTACCCGACCACGACCACCACCTTGCCCGGCAGCTGCAGGTTGGTCAGGTTGAGGATGGCCTGGATGGTGGACTGGCCCGTCCCGTACCGGTTGTCGAACAGGTGTTTGCAACGGGCGTCGTTGGCCGCCATGGCCGGGAACGGGAGTCGGCCGGCGTCCTCCATGGCCCGGAGCCGGGCCACCCCGGTCGTCGTCTGCTCGGTCACGCCGGCCAGGGCGGCATAGCGGTCGGGCCGGTACTTGGCCATGCGCACCGTCAGCTCGGCACCGTCGTCGATCACCAGCTCGGGTTCGGTGTCGGCCACCGCCAGCAGGTCCTTCTCCCACGCCTCGTAGCCGCTGTTGCGGACCGAGTGGACCTCGATGCCCCGCTCGACCAGGGCGGCGGCGATCTCATCCCGGGTGGAGAACGGATTGCTACCCGCCACCACCACCTCGGCCCCGGCGTCGGCCAGGACCGTGGCCAGGAACGCCGTCTTGGCTTCGAGGTGGACCACCACGGCAACCCGGCGCCCGGCCAGGGCGCCGTCGGCCAGGGCCCGGCGTAGGTGACCGTCGAGGACGGGGGAGTGCCGTTGGGCCCAGTCGATTGCCTGATGGCCGGCCGGGGCGAGATCGGGATCGGCGATGTGGGAACGGTTGCCAGCCTCCATGTCACGACGGTACCCGGGCCGGGTCCGTATACTCGGGGTCCTCTAGCTGGCCCTGACCTTTCGCCGACGTTACGGGCCGGAAACAGAACATTTCAGGGAGAGAACAAATATGCGAAAGCACTGGATGCGCCTCTTGGCGCTCTTCGCCGTGCTGGCCCTCGTGGCCGCGGCCTGCGGGTCGGACGACGACACCGAGGAAGAAGGCACGACCGACGTGGACGCGGCCGAGGAGACGGCCGAGGACACCACCGAGGACACCACGGCCGATGCCGAGGACGACGCCGAGGACGAAGACGGTGAGGCCATGGCCGACGGCGACGCCGACTGCGCCGGCGACCTCGTCTGCGTCGGTCTCGTGACCGACGTCGGCACCATCGACGACAAGAGCTTCAACCAGTCCGCCTGGGAAGGCGTGCAGGAGCTCGAAGGGGCGCTCGGGGCCAAGGTCGACTTCATCGAGACCCAGGACTCCACCGACTACGCCGCCAACATCGGCAGCTTCGTCGACCAGGGCTACGACATCGTCGTGACCGTGGGCTTCGCCCTGGGTGAGGCCACCGGCGTCGCCGCCGACGAGAACCCCGACGTCTACTTCATCGGTGTCGACCAGTTCCAGGGCGAGGCCCGGGACAACGTTGCCGGCCTCATCTTCCCCGAGGACCAGGCCGGGTTCCTGGCCGGTGCCCTCGCCGGTCTGATGACCGAGTCCGGTGTGGTGGCCCAGGTGCTGGGTACCGACCTGGTTCCGCCGGTCGTTGCCTTCAAGGAGGGCTTCGACGGCGGTGTGGCCTACACCAACCCCGACGCCACCGTGATCGGCACCTACCACCCCGGTGGCCTCGACGTGGCCTTCACCGACCCGACCTGGGGTGCCGACACCGCTCGCCAGGCCCTGAACAACGGTGCCGACGTGATCTTCGGTGCCGGTGGCCTGACCGGCAACGGCGCTCTGGCCGAAGTGGCCAAGGAGAACGGCGAGGCCTTCTGCATCGGCGTCGACACCGACCAGTGGGAGACCGTGCCCGAGGCCCAGCCTTGCCTGATCACCTCGGCCATGAAGCTGATCACCCCCGGCGTGGTCGACATCGCCACCGCCTGGAACGATGGCAGCGCCCCTTCGGGGAACTTCATCGGTGACGTCGGCCTGGCCGACTACCACGATTTCTCGAGCGTGATCCCTCAGGACGTCCAGGACACCATCGCCGACCTCACCGTCGAGGTGCTGGCCGGCGACGTGCCCACCGGGTACACCCCCTGAGGTCGTCCCTCAGTTGTCCTTCCGGTTGCTCGCGGCAACCGGATGAGCGATAGTGCGCCGGGGCCCCAGCGGCCCCGGCGCTGCTGTTTGCGGCGAAGCTAGGGAGAGAGGAGCCCCGTGCAACTAACGTGGCTGCGGCAGATGACGCTGCCGGTGATCGCCGTGGTCCTGGGACTGGTGGCCGGAGCGCTGCTGATCCTGATCACGGGCGAGAACCCGATCACGGCCTACGGAGGGCTGGTCACGGGCTCCCTGGGGAGCGCCGAGGCCTTCGGCCGGACCCTGGAGAAGGCAACGCCCCTGGTGCTGGGCGGACTGGCCGTGGCCTTCGCCTTCCGGGCCGGGTTGTTCAACATCGGCGGCCAGGGTCAGCTTCTGCTGGGGGCCGCCTTCGCCGCCTGGGCCGGCTTCGACTTCGATCTCCCGGCCATCCTCCACATTCCCTTCGCCCTCCTCCTGGGCGGTGCGGCGGCCGCCGTTCTGGGCGCGATCGCCGGCCTGTTGAAGGCGACCCGGGGCACCCATGAGGTCATCTCGACCATCATGTTGAACTTCGTGGCCGCCAACTTCACCGAATGGCTGGTCAGCCGGGACGGCCCGTGGAAGGACCCCGACGGCGGGGCCATCGCCCGGACCCCCGCCATCATGACGTCGGCCGAGTTCCCCCGCATCGGCGAACTGCCGACCGGCTTCCTGGTGGCGGTGTTGGCCGCCGTGATCATCTGGTGGATCAACACCCGGACCACCCTCGGGTTCGAGATCCAGACGGTGGGGGCCAACGCCAACGCCGCCCGCTACGCCGGGATGAACGTGACCTGGATCATCGTGGTCACCATGGGCATCTCGGCCTTCCTGGCCGGCCTCGGCGGGGCGATCCAGACCCAGGGTGTCATCGGGCGGTTCGAGCCCGGGTTCAACACCGGCCTCGGCTTCGACGGCATCACCATCGCGCTCCTGGCCCGGACGAACCCCTTGGCCGTGGTCCCGGCCGCCCTGCTCATCGGCGCCCTCGACGCCGGCTCGACCGAGCTCCAGGCCCGGACCGCGGTCGAACCCGAGATCATCGGCGTCATCCAGGCCTTCATCCTGTTCTTCGTCGCCGCCCCCTCGGTCGTCCGGTGGCTGCTGCGACTCCGTGACACCGGCGACGAGCCCACGGTCCAGCTGGCCGGCGGTTGGGGGTCGGCATGACCCGCTTCGTCGAGGAGAATCGGTCCAGCCTGGGGCTGGCCCTGGTCGTGGCGGTCGCCCTCGTCCTGTCGTACCAGTGGGATTCGATCCAGACCACGGCGGTGGCCGCCCGCACCGTGCGGGAGGCCGCTCCGCTCATCCTGGCCGGCCTGTGCGGCCTCATCGGCGAGCGGTCGGGCATCATCAACATCGGCATCGAGGGCCAGATGATCCTCGGCGCCTTCTGCGGGTTCATGGCCGCTTCCTACACCGCCGAGGCTCTGGGCTCGACCGGGGCGCTCATGGTCGGCTTGCTGGGAGCGATCACGGTCGCCGCCCTGGCCGGGCTGTTCCTGGCCTGGACCGCGGTGGCTCTGCGGATGGACCAGATCATCGCCGGCACCATCATCAACATCTTCGGTCTCGGCGCCACCAGCTTCTTCTTCGTCCAGGGTCGGACCATGCCCCGAGTCCCCAACTGGCCCATCCCGGGTCTCGACCAGCTGGCCCTGCTGGGGAGCACACTGTTCGACCACGGCCCGCTGACCTACGCCGCCATCGTGGCCGCCGCCGTCGTCCACGTATCGCTGTTCCACACCCGATGGGGTCTGCGAACCCGGGCCGTGGGCGAGCACCCGGGGGCGGCCGACACCGTCGGCGTCCGCATCTTCCGCCTCCGGTACGTGAACCTGGCTCTGGCCGGGACCCTGGCCGGGTTGGCCGGATTCGCCCTGCTCCAGTCGGCCTCGGTCTTCAACCGGGGCATGACCAACGGCAAGGGCTTCATCGCCCTCGCCGTCATGATCTTCGGCCGGTGGCGTCCCATGGGCGTCCTGGGCGCGGCGCTCCTGTTCGGCTTCTTCAACGCCCTCCAGGCCCAGCTCCAGTTCCGCCAGGCCCTGGACATCCCACCCCAGTTCTTCGGCATGATCCCCTTCGTCCTCACCATCGCCGTGCTGGCCGTCGCCGGTGTCGCCGCCCGACCCCCGGCGGCCGCCGGCCAGCCCTACGACCCCGACTGATGACCGACGCATCCTCCCGACCCCCCGTCCTCCTCGAGGCCCGAGGCCTGACCAAACGGTTTCCCGGCGTGGTGGCCAACGATTCGGTCGACCTGATCCTGCACGAGGGTGAGATCCTCGGGCTCTTGGGCGAGAACGGGGCCGGCAAGTCGACCCTGGTCAAGATGCTGTTCGGGATCCACCAGCCCGACGAGGGCGAGATCCTGCTACGGGGCGAACCCATCGTCAACACCGGACCCGGTGACGCCATCGCTCGGGGCATCGCCATGGTCCACCAGCACTTCCAGCTCGTGCCGCCCCTCACCGTGGCCGAGAACATCGTGCTGGGAGCGGAGCCGACTCGACGAGGGTTCTTCGACCGACGGTCGGCCGAGGAGCGGGTGACCGCCATCTCGGAGCAGTACGGCCTGACCGTCAACCCCTCGGACGTGGTGGCCGACCTCCCGGTCGGCATCCAGCAACGGGTCGAGATCCTCAAGGCCCTCTACCGGGGGGCCGAGCTGCTCATCCTGGACGAACCCACCGCGGTACTGACCCCCCAGGAGACCGACGAGCTGCTGGCCATCCTCCGTCAGCTGGCGGCCGACGGGGTCGGCATGATCTTCATCACCCACAAGCTCCGGGAGATCCTCGACGTCACCGATCGGGTGACCGTGCTCCGCCAGGGAAGGAGCGTGGGCTCGGTCGACACCGAGGGGGCCACGTCGGCCTCGCTGGCCGAGCTCATGGTCGGCCGGTCGGTGGTGCTGCGGGTCGAGAAGGAGGCGGCCGAGCCCGGCCGCCCGGTCCTGGCGGTCGACGAGCTCCGGGTCCGAGACGATCGCGGCCAGGTTGCGGTGGCCGGAGCCTCGATCGAGGTTCGGGCCGGCGAGATCCTGGGCGTCGCCGGGGTCGAGGGCAACGGGCAGCGCGAGCTGGTCGAGGCCATCACCGGTATCCGCCCCATCGAGGGCGGGACGGTGACCGTCGACGGATCGCCGGTGGCGGCCAACCCCCGGGCCGTCCGCAACCTCGGGCTGGCCTACATCCCCGAGGATCGGGAGAAGGACGGCCTGGTCGGTGGCTACTCGATCGCCGACAATCTCGTGCTGACCGGGTACCACCAGGAGCCCTACGCGACCAGAGGCGTGCGCGACTTCGACCGGGTGGCCGAACGGGCCACGGCCCTGGTGGAGCAGTTCGACGTGCGGACTCCGTCGATCGACACCCCGGTCCGGTCGCTGTCGGGGGGCAACAAGCAGAAGGTGATCGTCGCCCGCGAGCTGTCCGAGGACAACAAGGTCGTCGTCGCCTCGCAGCCCACCAGGGGCGTCGATGTCGGGTCGATCGAGTTCATCCACAACCAGCTGATCGCAGCCCGTGACAGCGGGGCCGCCGTGTTGCTGGTCTCGGCCGAGCTGGACGAGATCTTCGGCCTGGCCGACCGGATAGCCGTGATCTATGAGGGCGAGGTCATCGCCGAGGTCGATCCGGTCGTCGCCACCCGGGAGGAAGTCGGCCTCTACATGGCCGGCGTGGTCGACAAGGGCTGACGGCCCGACGCGCCGACCGGGAGCCATTCCGACCGGTTCCATATGGTCAAAAGTCGTCACGACCCGGTCTCCGGTCGTGGGTTGTCGGCGACGGTCACTCGTCGTCCGCCGCGGCCCGGTAACCCTACGGGGGAGCGGGGCCGGGGCCGACGCCGCCCTTGCTGTCGGGCGCCCGGGCATGGCTTCACAATGGTTCAAATTCCATCTGTCCCTGGTCGGCCCCGTTCAGGCAAAGACTTCCGTCGATTTGGGTCAACTTCGCCCCGGCCCAGCCGATCGCAAAGCAGTACCGATTGGATCGACTGGATACAGGTGACGCCGATGGACGACAGCAGGGAGGGCCGAACGGTGACCGAGGACGGGCCCGTGCCCGACAAGGCCGTGCTCCGGGCCGTGGCCGCCGCCGTACCCCACCGGATCTGGTGGGAGGACGCCGGCGGGCGGGTCATGGGCTGCAACCCGGCCCTGATCGAGACCCTCGGCCTGCGCGGTGCCCAGGACGTGATCGGCCGCCGCCTGGCCGAACTGCCCGAGGCGACCGAACTGCTGCACGGCAACCGGGCCGACCAGGTCCGGACCAGCCCCCTGACCGGCCCCGACGGGAGCGAGGCCGGGAGGCTCAACGTGCTGCCGCCGGAGGTGGCCGACCCCGACGGCTCCCTGGCCGCCGTCGGCCGTCTCTCGCTCGGTGTGGCCCACGACATCAACACCCCGCTGCAGTTCGTCTCGGACAACGTCAGCTTCCTGACCGACTCCTTCTCCGAGTTGCTCGACGTGTTCGACGACGTGGCCGCGGTGGCGGAGCGGGCCAACGAGGCCCAGGCGGCCGAAGCCCGGGCAGGCACCGACATCGAGTTCCTCCGCGAGGAGATCCCGGACGCCCTGAGCCAGACCCAGGAGGGCCTGGCCCAGGTGGCCCAGCTCATCAGCGGGCTGCGCGACTATGCCGTCACCGGCACCGACCATGAGCAGATCCAGTTCAACGACCTGATCGCCCGGGCCGCCATGATCAGCGGCAACGAGTGGCGCTATCGGGCCGAACTCGACCTGTTCCTCGATCCGGACCTGCCGCCCCTCCACGGGTCGCCGGGCGAGCTCAAGCAGGCCGTCGTCAGCCTGATCATGCACGCCGTGTCGTCCATCGACGAGGTCACCCGGGAGGGCGAGCTGGGCACCATCTCCATCGCCACCTTCCGCCGGGGCGACCGGGTCGGCATGTCGATCGCCGACAACGGGGCCGGCCTCACCCCCGAGGCTCGCCGGAGCCTGTTCGACGAGCGCACCCTGGATTCCTCGGACGGCGCCAACCTCTCGGCCGTGGCCGCCATCGTGGCCTCCCATGGCGGCGCCCTCGAGGTCGACTCCGCCGTCGGCAGCGGCACCACCATCCATCTCGACCTGCCCGTCGCCCCCGTCGCCCACGCCCACGCCCACGCCGCCACGAACGGAGCCTCGTGATGACCGATACCGCCACTCCCGCCAAGGCCACGATCCTGTTCGTGGACGATGAGCGCAACGTCCTCCAGGGCATCCGCCGTTCCACCCGCAGCATGCGGGACCGCTGGGACATCCATGTCGCCGACGGCGGCGCCGCCGCCCTCGAGGTGCTGGCCGATCTGCCCCGGATCGACGTCGTGGTCTCCGACATGCGGATGCCGGGTATGGACGGGGCCGAGCTGCTCAACCGGGTCCGGGAGCAGTACCCGACCACGGCCCGGATCATCCTCTCGGGCCAGGCCGACCGGGAGTCGATCTTCCGGGCCATCGGGCCGGCCCACCAGTACCTGGCCAAGCCGTGCGACACCGAGGAGCTGATCGACATCATCGATCGCATCTGGGCCGCCGGCGACGGCTTGATGGGCGAGCCCGCCAGCCGCCTGGTGGGCCAGGTCGACGGTCTGCCCAGCCCGCCCGAGATCCTGACCCGCCTCGACTCGGTGATGGCGACCGACGACTGGTCGATGGGCGACCTGGCCGCCGTCCTCGGCGATGACCCGGCCATGACGGCCACCATCCTCAAGCTGATCAACTCGGCCTTCTTCGGGTTCCGGAAGCGGGTCGAGTCGGTGGAGCAGGCGATCTCGCTGCTCGGGATCGACACCGTCCGCGGGGTCGTCCTCGGTCAGCTGCTGTACCAGGACACCGACTTTCTGGGTGAGGGCCTGGATCTCGAAGCGGTGGGCGAACGCTCCCGGTCGGTGGCCGCCGTGGTCCGGACCCTGGTCCAGCGGGACGGTGGTTCCAAGACCGAGACGGCCGACGCCTACATCGCCGGCATGGTGAACGAGGTCGGCCTCCTGGTGCTCGGCCGCTACGAGGAACTCGACGACCAGATGCTGGCCATCCTGGCCAGCCCCCAACCCGACCGGCCCATCGAGTGGCAGGTCTTCGGGGCCGATCGCTTCCGGGTCGGCGCCTACCTGCTCAACCTGTGGGGTTTCGCCCCCGAGACGGTGGCGGCGGTGGCCGGCCTGGCCGAGGATCCGGCCGAAGCCGAGGGGTTGACCTGGTATCTGAACGCGGCCCGGCAACTGGTCTGCGTCCAGGGCGTCGACGCCGAGGACATCGTCGCCGAGCGGGTCGAGGACCTGGACGAGCGCCTGGCCGCCCTGGGCGGTCGGGGCCGTTCCGCCGCCGCCACCGAATGAGGGCGGCGGGCGCCGACCCGACCGGCTGACCTCGGATTCCGTTCCCGCATCCGACGGGAACGAGGTTGGTGGCGACGGCGGAGAACCGTTACTGTCGTTGCGGCCAGAAAGCCCGGAGGATCCGCACACCACCGGGGGCCGTCGCAGCCAACATGGTTTCCTACAACGTCGCCTCCGACCCGGTCGGTTCCCCTTCCCTCGCCATGGGGCGCGTGGCTCGGGGTGTGGGCTCCTCGGTCGTCCGCCGAACCAACCTCTCCCTGCTTCTTCGTCACCTGCATCTCGGCGGCCCCGCCACCCGCTCCGAGTTGTGCGAGGCGACCGGTCTGACCCGTAGTTCGGTCGCGGCCCTGGTCGGGGAGCTCGAGCACGCGGGATTGGTGGCCGAGAGCCCGACGTCGTCGGAGGGTCGGCCCGGACGACCGTCGCCCCGGGTCGACCTGACCCGGGACCGGGCGGTGCTGGCCATCCACGTCGCCGTCGACAGCCTCGTGGTGGGGTGGGTCGGCCTCGGCGGCCAGCCCCTGGCCGTGACCGAACTGGATCGACCCCGAAGCCGGATCCAGGTCGACACGACCCTCGACGACGTGGTCGACCTGGCGCTCGCCAGTTGGCGGCAGGCCGGGGAGCCGACACTGATGGCGGTCGGCATCGCCGTCGCCGGTCTGGCCCGGGGCGACCGGGGTGACGTCCTCGTGGCCCCCAACCTGGGCTGGAAACAGGTGCCCGTGGTCCGCCGTCTGGTGGAGGACGAGCGCCTCAACGCCGCCCTCGGGTCGCTCGAGCAGGTTCCGGTCGAGCTCCACAACGACGGCAACGCCGCCTGCCTGGCCGAGGCCCGCCGGGGCCGGGCGAAGGGCTTCGATCACGTCCTCTACCTCCTGGCCGAGGTCGGGATCGCCGCCGGTCTGCTGAGCGAGGGCGAGTTGCTGACCGGCTCCAGCGGCCACGGTGGCGAAGTAGGTCACATGGTGGTGAACCCCAAGGGTCGGCTCTGCGCCTGTGGCACCGCCGGTTGCTGGGAGACCGAGGCCGGGGAGCGGGCCGTGTTGGCCGCCGCCGGACTCGATCCCAACGGTGGCCGGGTCGCGGTCGACGAGTTGGTGTCACGGGCCGACGCCGGCGACCGGGCCGCCCTCGACGCCCTGGCCGGGGCCGGTCGATGGCTGGCGCTCGGCGTGGCCAACCTGTGTCTGGTCACCAATCCCCAGCTGGTGGTCCTGGGTGGCATGTACCACCGGACCTTCCGGTTCATCGAGCCCGAACTGCTCCGAGGGTTGCGGGAGCGCCCCATCCCCCCGGTGCGTGACATCCGGGTCGTGCCCTCAGAGCTGACGGCCCACGCCGGACTGCTGGGCGCAGCCGAGCTGGCCTTCGATCGGGTACTGGTCGATCCGCTGCACTTCGCCGGCTCCGGCGCCTCCGCCGGCTGCTAGTCCGGGACCTCGCCCTGAGTCGGGACCTCGTCCTGAGCTCGGACCCGACCTCGCTCCGACCTCGCCCCCGACCTGACCGCGAGCCGGCCCATCGTCGGTTCGACCGCTCCGGGCCCGGCTCCTAGCCTGGTCGCCGAGGCCTGACCCCGGGACGGGCGGGCCGGAACAGGAGCGTTCCCATGCACGATCTGGTGATCACCGGGGCCCAGGTGGTCGACGGGACCGGACGGCCGGCCTTCGAGGCCGACGTGGCCGTCGACGATGGCGTCATCACCGCCGTGGGGCGGGTCGAGGGATCGGCCCGGCGTACCATCGCCGCCGACGGCCGCCTGGTCACACCGGGCTTCGTCGACATTCACACCCACTACGACGGCCAGGTCTGCTGGGACAAGGAGGTGACCCCGTCGAGCTGGCACGGGGTCACCACGGTGGTGATGGGGAACTGCGGAGTGGGCTTCGCCCCTGTCCATCCCGGCCAGGAGCAGGAGCTGGTCGAGCTCATGGAGTCGGTGGAGGACATCCCCGGCACCGCTCTCCACGAAGGCATCCCGTGGGGGTGGGAGAGCTTCGGTCAGTACCTGGACGCCATCGACACCCCGTACTCGCTCGACATCGGGGCACAGGTGCCCCACGTCGCCGTCCGGCACTACGTGATGGGGGAGCGTTGCTACGACGACGCCACCGCCGACGACATGGTCAGGATGGGCGCACTCATCCGCCAGGGTCTGGAGGCCGGCGCCCTGGGCTTCTCCACCTCCCGCTTCTACGGCCACCGGGACAAGGCCGGGAACCTGGTGCCCGGCACCAGGGCCTCGGCCGACGAACTGCTCGCCATCGGCGAGGCCATGGCCGCCGTCGACCACGGGACCATGGAGGTCATCTCCGACCAGCTGGCCGACCCCGACGAGCTGCACTGGCTCGAGGAGGTGGCCCGCCGTACCGGCCGCCCCCTCACCACGTTGGTCACGGCCGGAGCGGGGCGGGGCATCTGGGACCTGTCCGAGCGGTTGCGGGCGGACGGGGTCCACCTCCGGCCCCAGGTCGGTGCGCGGCCGGCCTCGGTGTTGATGACCCTCGAAGGCACTCTCAACCCGATGCGGCAGTTCCCGTCGTATCGGCAGATCCGCGACCTGCCGGCCGACGAGCAGCGGCGCCGGCTGCGCGACCCGGAGTTCCGGGCCCGGATCCTGGCCGATGAGCCCAGGGTGCCACGCGACCGCGACACGGTCCGCATGATCTCGTCGTGGGACGAGATCTACGTGCTGCCTTCGGATCTGAGCTACGAGCCCAACCACGCCGAGTCGATCGGGGGACGGGCGGCCGCCGCCGGCAAGCACGTCCGGGAGGAGCTGATGGACGCCATGGCCGACGGTCGGCCCCTGCTGTTCCTGTTCGGCAACTACCCGGGCGACCTCGAGTCGCAGCGGGCCGCCATCGAGGACGAGCGGTCGGTCTTCGGCCTCTCCGACGGCGGCGCCCACTGCGGTGTCCTGTGCGATGCCGGGGTGCCGACCTACATGCTGGCCTACATGACCCGGGACCGCACCA
Source organism: Acidimicrobiales bacterium (assembly GCA_965263455.1). Lineage (GTDB taxonomy): Bacteria > Actinomycetota > Acidimicrobiia > Acidimicrobiales > SZUA-35 > CADEDH01. The sequence continues at coordinate 199,967 of CBDHHN010000004.1, read as the reverse complement.
AGGGGCCCCGGATGGCGGTCGAGCAGGTGGTCCACAAGATGACGAGGGACACCGCCCTGGTCTACGGCCTCGACGACCGGGGTCTGGTGGCCGAGGGGTTCAAGGCCGACCTCAACGTGATCGACTACGACCGCCTGGCCCTGACCGACCCCGAGATGGTGTACGACCTCCCGGCCGGGGGTCGTCGACTCATCCAGCGGGCCGTTGGCTACGGGGCCACCGTATGCGGGGGTGAGGTGACCTACGTCGAGGGCGAGCACACCGGGGCCATGCCCGGGCGCCTGGTCCGGGGCGGCCGCTGATCGGGCCCTCCGCCTCCCATCGCCCGGCCGGGGTGCGCGCCGCCCCGGCCGGGGCCGGGGCGGCCCAATAGCCTGGGTCCCATGACCGACCCACTCGAACCAGCCGGCCCGGTGGCCGAGGCCCGTCGGCGGCTCCAGGGCATCTGGGCCGCCACCCTCACCCCGTTCGCCGATGACCTCTCGCTCGACACCGAGGGCTGGCGGCGCAACCTGCGCCATTGGTACGGCGAGCTGGGCATCCGGGGGCTGTTCGTCAACGGCAAGCAGGGCGAGTTCTCCTCGATGACGGTGGAGGAACGCAAGGCCGCGGCCGAGATCGCGGTCGAGGAGGCTCGGGCCTTCGACGGCTCGGTCATGGTCTCGGTCTCGGACCAGAGCATCGACGTGGCCGCCGATCTGGCCCGGCACGCCCAGGCCGTCGGGGCCCACTGCATCGTCATCCACACCCCGCTGCTCTACTTCGGGGCCCACACCGACGAGACCATCGCCGAGTACTACCGGTACCTGGCGGCCCAGGTCGACATCGGGGTGGCGCTGTGGAACCAGCCCCCCGACTGCGGCTACGAACTGTCACCCGAGCTGTGCGTCCGCCTGGCGCGGGACATCCCGAACGTGGTCGCCATCAAGTACTCGGTCGAACGTGAGACCTACGCCCGCCTGACCCACCTGGCGGGCGACGACCTGATCGTGAGTTCGTCCAACGAGCGGTACTGGCTCGACAACATCATCGAACTCGGTTGGCGCCTCTACCTGTGCTCCACCCCGCCCCTGCTCATGCAGACCGCCACCGACCGTCGGATGCACGACTACACCGAGGCCGCCCTGGCCGGCGACCTGGCCCGGGCCCGGGCCCTCAGCGCCGGACTGGACCCGGTTCGGGCGGCATTGGCCGACACCCGACCCCCGGGGAAGGCCGCGGCCCACCAGAAGTACTGGCAGGAGCTGTTGGGTCAGGCCGGTGGCCCCGTCCGACGGCCCTACCTGGACTTGACCCAGGGTGAGAAGGCCGCCACCCGGGCCGCGTTCGAGGCCTGCGGACTGGGGTAGCAGAGGGCACGCCACGACGGGTGTCGACTATAAACGGACCCCGATGGAGGGATTCGACCTCGGTATCGACGACCTGACCGACCTGCGGGAGATCGGCTCGGGCGGCTTCGCCACCGTCTACGTGGCCCACGATCAGGGCTTCAACCGGCGGGTGGCGGTGAAGGTCCTACACAGCCTGGACGCCGACGGCCGCCGCCGTTTCGATCGGGAGCGGGCGATGATGGGCCAGCTTTCCGACCACCCCAACGTCATCACCCCGTACCGGTTCGGGACCACCCCGACCGGGGCCGTGTTTCTGGTCATGGAGTTCGCCGAAGGAGGGTCGCTCCAGGACGTGGTCGACGCTAACGGGCCGTTGGCCCCGGCCGAGGCCATCGACCGGCTGCTGCCCGTCGTCGACGCCCTCGGTCACGCCCACGGCCACGGCATCCTTCACCGCGACATCAAGCCGGCCAACATCCTCCTCACGGGGCGCGGGGTGTCGAAGCTGACCGACTTCGGCATCGCCGCCATCCGGGAGTCGACGGCGACCCAGGTCGCCTTCACCCTGGCCCACGCCCCGCCCGAGACCTTCTCCGACGGCTACGACCGGCGGGACGAGCGTTCCGACCTCTACTCGCTCGCCTCGACCCTGTACGCCCTTCTGGCCGGTTTCGCTCCCTACGACACCTCGGGCCCCGATTCCCAACCGGCCTACATGCGCCGGATCGAGGTGATGCCGGCGCCTCCGCTGCTCAGGGGCGAGGCCGTCGACGCCTTCTTCGCCCGGACCCTGGCCAAGGACCCCGCCCACCGCCCACCCGACGCCGCTGCCTTCACCCGAGAACTGCGAGCCCTGCGGGACGTCGTCGCCGGGGCTTCGGCCGGGGCCCCCGGCCCGCCGGCGACCCGGCCCGGCGAGGGTCCAACCCTGGCCCACGGTGCCGGGCCGGGAGGCGTTGTGCCGCCGATCGAGCCGTCGGTGCCGGGAGGCGTTGTGCCGCCGATCGAGCCGTCGGTGCCGGGAGGCGTTGTGCCGCCGATCGAGCCGTCGGTGCCGGTGCCGGGAGGCGTTGTGCCGCCGGCCGGGCCGTCGGTGCCGGGAGGCGTTGTGCCGCCGATCGAGCCGTCGGTGCCGGGAGGCGTTGTGCCGCCGATCGAGCCGTCGGTGCCGGGAGGATCATCTGGGCGATCGTCGGGTCCGGCGCCGGCCGCCCTGGCCGCCGGGGGCGTTCTGGCCGCGCTGGTGCTGGTCGGACTGGGATGGTTCTTCCTGCTGCGCGACGGCGGCGATGATCTGACCACCGCCGACGGCGCCGGCGACGAGAGCATCGACGCCTCGGCCGACGGCGGTGACGCGACCGATCAGACCGATCAGACCGATCAGACCGATTCGACCGATCAGACCGATCCGAGCGAGGAGGGGACGGGCGACACGGAGGACACGGGGGAGACGCCAGAGCCGGTGGACCTGGAGGGACGGATGGTCCGCATCGCCGGTACCGTCGACCAGGAGCCCTTCCAGGCCGCCCTCGATCGGTTGAGCGCCGACACCGGCCTGATCGTCGAGTACACGGTCGAACGCGATCGGGCCCAACTGGCGGCCGGCGACTACGACATCGTGCTCCAGCCCTACGGGTCGGAGATCGAGGCCATGCGGACGGCCGGGGAGGCCCTTGCCCTGGACCCGACCAGCCGATCTGCGCTCGAGGCCAACTGGCCTGCGGGCTGGCTGGGGTTGGTGACGGTCGAGGGCGAGCTCCACGCCGTGCCCGTCAGCATCGAGCCGAAGTCACTGCTGTGGTACCGGCGCGGGCTTCTACAGGAGATCGGGCTCGAGGTTCCGACCACGGCCGCCGGGTTCCGGGCCACGGTGGACCAGGCCGCCCTCGACGGGTCGGTGGTGCCGCTGTGCGTTGGCATCGAGTCGGGCGTCGCCACCGGGTGGGTCTACACCGACTGGGTCGAGGACCTCGTCCTGTTCGCCGAGGGTCCCGACTTCTACGACGACTGGGTCGCCCACGACGTCCCCTTCAACCACCCGGCCGTCGTCGACGCCATGGGCGACGTGGTCGAGCTGTGGAAGTCGCCCGGCGCCGTCTTCGCCGCCGAGGGGTCGATAGAGACCACCTCGTTCGGCGATGCCGGACTACCCCTCCTCGACGGCAACTGTCTGTTCCACCGACAGGGCGCCTTCTATCTCAGCTTTCTCCAGGCCGACCCGGCGCGCTTCGACCGTGTCGAGGGCGATCTGGACGTCGTCGCCTTCCCGGCCAATGCCGAGTCGGGCAGCCTGGTGGTGAGCGGGGTCGGAGCCGTCGCCCGGCGCGACGACCCCGAGGTGTGGGCGGTCATGGCCCACCTGGCCACCCCCGACTTCGCCGACGCCTGGTCGGCCGAGCTGCAGGCCTCGGGGCGGGCCCCCGTCTACACGCCGGTGGCCGACTATGCCGGGGTCGACACGCTGACCGGCGTCGAGGCCTCGATCCTGGAGGTGGTCCGGTCGGCCACCGTGATCCGGACCGATGCATCCGATCAGATGCCGCCCGAAGTCGGCTCGTCCTCCTTCTGGGTCGAGGGCACCGAGGCCGTGTCGGGGCGGATCACCGCCCAGGAGGCGGCCGACGTGATCGAGGAATCCTGGCCCTGATCGGCGCCGCGACTCAGACCTCGACGGCCAGCCCGATGCGGCGGGCGTAGTCGGCCCGGACCTCGGCGTCGGTGACGCCGTCGAGGGCCGCCTCCACGGTGGACGTCGGGATCGTCAGGTCCCGACCCAGGGGGCGGCGGATGTCCTGGCCGTGGACCACGATCTCGCCGAGGGGGATCTCGGGTCCCAGTCGGGGCGGGGTCCAGCGGTTGTCGGCGTTGGCCCGCAGCTTGGCGATCACCTCGTGGCGTTCGTTTGCGGCATGGACCCTGGCCGTCAGGTGCACGGCGACCCGGGACAGGTCGCCCCGGAATCTGGCCATCGTGAGCATGAAGCGAGGGGTCGAGACCTCGAAGGGCAGGATCAGGTGGGCCGCGAGCTCCTCGACGGTCCAGGCCGCACACTGGCTCGGGGTCCGCCAGTCGGCGTCGGTCAGGGTCTCCAGCTCGTCGGCCAGGCGGCGCCGTTCGGTCGCGATCAGGTCCCAGGGGGTGGTCATCGGGCAACTCCTCCGTGTTGGTCGGTTGTTGCTTCGACGATCGACCGGCCCCGTTCTGGACCGACGTCCCCCGATTCGCTCCCGGGCTCGGCTCCCCGCTCGGGCTAGGCGAAGTGCAGAGACCCGTCGTCGAGGTCGACGTCGGGCAGGGAGTCCTTCTCGGCCCAGTAGTCCTGGGTGTGGAGCCACGGGTGGCGGTCGCCCTGGCGGGGCAGGAGGTGGATCCCGCGCTGGATGTAGCCGGGGTTGAAGTCCTCGGGGTCGACCCAGGGCCGTAGCTCCATCTCGGCCTCGGCCTCGCCCAGAACGGGCACCACCATGGTGGCCCCCTTGTCGTCCATGGTCGCCAGGAGGCGACACAGCAGATCGCCGATGAGGTCGGCCCGCAGCGTCCAGCTGGCCCGGAAGTAGCCGAAGACCCAGGCCAGATTGGGGACGCCGGTGAACAGGGTGCCCAGGTAGGTGACGGAGTCGGCGAAGTTCAACGGTCGATCGTCGACCCGGATGTCGATGTCGCCCAGCACGTTCAGGTTGAATCCGGTGGCGGTGACGATGAGATCGGCCTCGAGGGTCTCGCCCGACGCCAGCGTGATCCCGGTCTCGGTGAAGGTCTCGATCTCGTCGGTCACGACCGAGGCGTCGCCGTCGCTGATGGCGTGGAACAGATCGCCGTCGGGCACGAAGGCGATTCGCTGATGCCACGGCCGGTACGACGGGGTGAAGTGGGGCTCCAGGTCGTACTCGTCGCCCAGGACGGCCTTGATCCCACCGAACAACTCCTGCTTCACCAGCTCGGGTGCCTCGACGCACATGCGGGTGATGTTGGCCTGGTCGAACAGGATCTTGCGCCGCACGATCTCGTGGGTCCACTCGTCGGGGATGTCGAGGTCCCGCAGCATCTGGGCCAGCTCGTTGTGATTGCGCCCGGTGGCGAAGTAGGTGGGCGACCGCTGGAGCATGGTCACGTGGTCCGCCTTGGGGGCCATGGCCGGGACCAGGGTGGCCGCCGTGGCCCCCGAGCCGATCACGACGACCCGCTTGTCGTCGTAGTCGATGTCGTCGGTCCAGGCCATGGGGTGCACGATCTCACCCTGGAACCGCTCCATACCGGGCCAGGTCGGGGTGTAGCCCTCGCGGTGGCGGTAGTAGCCCTGGCACATGTAGAGGAAGTTGGCGGTGAAGGTCCGACGCTCGCCGTCGGCGCTCGACCACTCGTCATCGCCCTCGGCCGTGACCAGCGCCTCCACCGTCCATCGCCGGTCGTCGGTGCTCCAGGAGGCCGAGAGGATGCGATGTCGGTAGTTGATGTGGCGGGCCAGATCGTTCTCGTCGATGACCTCACCCAGGTAGGTCAGGATCTCCTCGGCGGTGGCGATGGGGACGCCCGTCCACGGCTTGAACCGGTAGCCGAAGGTGAACAGGTCGCTGTCGGAGCGGATGCCGGGATAGGTGTGGGTCCGCCAGGTACCGCCGAAGCCGGCCTGGGCCTCGAGGATGGCGAAGGTCTTGTCGGGGCACTGCTGTTGCAGGTGGTAGGCGCCACCGATCCCGGAGATCCCGGCACCGACGATCAGGACGTCGACGTGGGCCGCCTGGCCTCCGTCGGTGGGGGCATGCGGATCAGAGGCCAGCTGCGTCATGCCGCCATATTGGCCCGCCGGAACGACCGTCACCCAGTCGACGTGGCGATCGTCACCCCGGCCCGGTCGGCAACGCTGGGGTGACGGAGCCAGGCCAGGGTCGATGTCATGTCCGGCCCCCGACGCGCACCCGTACCGCATCCGGACCCGATCCCGGGCCCGATCCCGGGGCCGGCGCCGTGGTCGGCTGGATCGGACGATGACGGACCGACGACACCGTGGCTACCCGGCGCCATGGCGCCTTCGGGCTGGATCTATGCTGGGGGGCTGTACCGGGTCGGTGGGACCGGCCGTTGGAGAGGGAGAAGCGTGGTCGTCGAGCCCGGCCGGGGCCTGACGGCGCTTCCAGGGAAAGCGTGAGGCCGCAATGGGATACGAACTTGGTGTCGATCTGGGGACGACGTACACCGCCGCCGCCACCCATCGGGGTGGCGCGACCCAGATCGTCGAGTTGGGGAACCGCTCGGCCACCATTCCGTCGGTCATCTACCTGACCGAGGACGATCAGATCCTGACCGGCGAAGCGGCCAACCGGCGGGCCGCCTCCAACCCGGGGCGGGTGGCCCGTGAGTTCAAGCGCCGCATCGGTGACCCCACCCCCGTGATCCTGGGTGGCAGCCCCTACTCGGCCGAGTCGCTGTCGGCCCGGCTCCTGGAGTGGGTGATCGCCAAGGTCTCGGAGCGGGAGGGCGAGGCCCCGGCCCGGGTCGCCGTGACCCATCCGGCCAACTGGGGCCCCTACAAGCTCGACCTGCTGCACCAGGCGGTGCGGATGGCCAACCTGGAGCAGGTCCATACCCTGTCCGAGCCCGAGGCCGCCGCCATCCACTATTCGACCATGGAGCGCATCGACCCCGGCATGACGGTTGCCGTGTTCGACCTCGGCGGGGGCACGTTCGACGCCGCCATCCTGCGCAAGAAGTCCCACGGCTTCGACATGTTGGGCGACCCCGAAGGGATCGAGCGGCTGGGCGGTATCGACTTCGACGCCGCGGTCTTCGCCTTCGTTCGCAAGTCGTTGGGTGACGCCCTCGACCAACTCGACCCCTCCGACCCGTCGGTCGTCACCTCGGTGGCCCGGCTGCGGCGGGACTGCGTCGAGGCCAAGGAGGCCCTGTCGGGCGACACCGAGGTCAGCATTCCCGTCGTCCTGCCCGGACTCCACACCGACATCCGGTTGACCCGGGCCGAGTTCGAGCAGATGATCCGCCCCAGCCTGGCCGACTCGATCTCCTCGCTGGAGCGGGCGGTGCGGGGCGCCTCGCTGGAGATGAGCGAGATCGACCTCATCCTCCTGGTCGGCGGCAGCAGCCGCATCCCCCTGGTGGGTCAGATGGTGGGCGGGGAACTCGGTCGTCCCGTGGCCGTCGACGCCCACCCCAAGCATTCGGTGGCTCAGGGTGCGGCGTGGGCCGCGGCCAATGCGGGCGGCGCCCATCTCGCCCAGGTCACCGGTGTGATCGCGCTGCCCGACGACGTCCGGGCCACCACCGCCGCTCCGGCGCCGCCCACCGGCGGCACGGTCGTGGCCCCGGTCGAAGAGGCGCCGCAGCCCTCGCCGTCGGCGGGCGTCGCCGCCGGAGCTGCGGCCGCCGGAGCCGCAGCCGCGGCCGCCGGAGCCGCGGCCGCCGCCGAGGAGGCGCAGCCCGCCGTGGCCGATCTGCCGCCCCCGGCCGCTCCTCCCGCCCAACCCACCGTGGTGAGCCCCACGGCCGAGACCACGGCTGCTCCGAGCGGGATGCCGGCTCCCACGGCCGAGACCACGGCTGCTCCGAGCGGGATGCCGGCCCCCACGGCCGAGACCACGGCTGCTCCGGCCGTCGGCCTCGACGCCCCACCCCCCTCCCTGCCGGCTCCGGCGGCGCCCGAGTCCGCAGCACCGTCGGCGTCGGCCCCGTCGATGCCGGCTCCCTCCATGCCCGCCCCGACGGCCCCGGGTCAGCCCGTGGCCGACACACCGGCGCCCTCGGCTCCGGGCCCCGAAGCCGGTGCGGCCGCCGCGGCCGCTGCCGGCGCGGCCGAGGTGGTCCGCTCCCAGCCCTTCGGCGGATCCGGGCGGCCGAGCGCGACCAACCCGACGACCGAGGAACCGGCCGCCCCGCCGACCGGAGACGCTCCCGGGGTTGAGGGTCAGGGAGCGACCGCCGAGTCGGCCGCCGCCTTCACCGCCGGCGCCGCTTCCACGTCCAGTTCCAACATCGGCCTCCTCGTCGGAATCGGTGCCGTGGTCGGCATCGTCGTCCTGGGCCTGCTGGCCATGACCCAGCTCGGGGGTGATGACCCCGACGCCGAGGTCGTCGCCGGGGAGGGCGAGGAGGGGGAGGCCACCGGCACCACCGCGGTCGACGGCTCCGGCGACGGCACGGACGGCGGGATCGCCACCACACCCTCCACCGCCGCCCCGACCACGACCACGACCGAGGCCCCGACCACGACCACGACCGAGGCCCCGACGACGACCACGACCGAGGCGCCGTTCACCTGTGCCGGGCTGTGCACCCACATCAACGGCGTCGAGGTCCAACCCGACGGCGAGTTCCTGGTCGACTGGGAGCCCTTCAACTTCGGGGCCGAGCCGTCGCTCACCAACTTCCACGCCCACTTCTTCTTCGACATCTACCGGTCGACCCAGGTCGGCTCGAACTACCGGGGTTTCGGGGAGACGGCCCAGGGCAGCTGGCAGCTGACGGCCGAGACGCCGTTCAGCACCGCCGGGACCAACGTCGACCTGACCAACGCCCCGGCCGGGGCCGAGCGCCTGTGCGTCACCCCGGCCGACTCCGGCCACGGTGTCATCAATCCCGAGAACGTGGAGTGCATCGACCTCCAGACCGGGGAGATCGTCGACTACGAGTGACGGCCGCCCGGCTCCGGGCACCTCAGCCCGAGCCCGGCGTCAGGCCAGGCAGCGCAGCGGCCGGCCGCCGTTGTAGGCCACCATGTCGCCGATGGCGGCGGCCAGGTCCATGGCGCCGCCCTCGGGTCCGCCGTTCAACTCGTACAGCGCCCGGTGCAGGTTGCCCACGATCCGTTCCGGGTCGGTCAGGGTGGCGAAGCGGCCCAGGTCGATCGAGCGGGCCGCCTCCAGGGCCGGGGTGCCCGAGGCGTGGGCATCAGCCGCTGTGGCCTGGACGAACCGGAAATAGTCGGCCAGATCGTCGAGCACGGCCGGGGTGCAGACCGGGCCATGGCCGGGAATGATGACGTCGGCGTCGAAGGCCCGGAGCCGCTCGACCGCGGTCAGTGACCCCGACACCGAGCCCATGACCACGAATGGCGTGCCGCCGTTGAACACCAGGTCACCGGCGAAGAGCGCCTTGCGTTCGGGGACCCAGGCCACCACGTCATTGGTGGTGTGGGCGGCGCCGCCGATGTAGTGCAACTCGACCCGGAGGTCGCCCACCCACAGATTGACCCGGTCGTCGAAGGTGAGGGTGGGGGGCGCGAACTCCAGGTCGCCCCAGTCGGCCTGTTCGAACACGCCGTGGTAGTGCTGGATACCCGAGGCCACCATCAGCTCCCGGCAATTCTCGTGGGCCACGATCGTCGCCGGGTGGGTCAGGTAGTTGCCGTGCGTGTGGTCGCCGTGATGGTGGGTGTTGATCACCGTCCGGACCGGGGCCGGGCTGACGGCGGCGGCCGACTCCAGGAAGGCCCGGGTCCGCTTCTCGGTGGAACACGTGTCGACGGCCACGATGCCGTCGTCGGCCACCAGGAACCCGGCGTTGTTGATGAACCAGGTGCCGTCGGGCTGGATGTAGGCGAAGACCCGATCGGCCACTTCTTCGACCCGGGGCGGCTCCAGGCCGTGATCGTGGTCGTGTCCGTGTCCGCTCATGTGGGCTGGCCCTGGACCTGGACCCGGTGGATGGTGCGGGGGTCGTCGTCGTGATCATGGACGGCGTAGTGCAGGACCGACCGGTTGTCCCACATCACGAGGTCGCCCGCCCGCCACCGGTGGCGGGCCTGGAAGTCGGGTCGGGCCGAATGCTCGTACAGGAACTCCAGCAGTCCCCGGCTCTCGGCCCGGCGCCAGCCGTCGAAGCGCTGGGTGAACGCCCGGCACACGTACAGGGCCTCATCGCCCCGGTCCTCATGGCGTCGGACGACGGGGTGCACGGCCCGGGGGGCGTCGGCCGGATCCTGCCGGTAGAGGCGGGCCAGGTCCTCGGCGCTGTGGACGGCCCGCATGCCCCGGAGGATGGCCTGAAGATCGGGCGACAACGTCTCGAAGGCCAGGTGCTGGTTGGCGAAGGCGGTGTCGCCCCCCAGGTCGGGTGCCTCCAGGGCGTGGAGCATGGTCAGCTTCGGGGGGACCGGCTCGTAGCTCATGTCGCTGTGCCAGTGCTCGTTGGGGTCCTTGGCCTTGCCCCGGTTCTCCAACCGCATGACCTCCGGATGTTCGGCCGTGCCGTTGTAGGGGTGCTGCTGCAGCGGGCCCCAGCGGGCGGCGAAGGCCTTCTGCTCGGCCGCGGTCAGCGACTGGCCGGGAAACGCCAGCACGTGGTGGTGGGCGAAGGCGGCCTGGATGGCGGCGAAGGTCTCGTCGTCGAGGTGCCGGACGTCGACGCCGGTGACGGTTGCCCCCAACGGGGCGGCGAATCGGGTGATCTCCACCGGACCAGTGTCCCACGATCCGGGGCGCCGGCGGCAAGGGGCGCCGGTCCGGAGCACGGGCGGCCCGGCCTCAGCGGAGGCCGACCGAGTCCGTGCGCCAGAAGGCGTCGGGATAGACCACGGTTCCGTTCAGGCCGGGGTCGATGGGGCCCGGCCCGACGGCCCGGACCTGGAAGGCCGGGGGCGGGATACGGAGTGACGGCCGCCGGAACCCGTGATCGCCCCCGGGCGCGAACCCGAAACGGGGGTAGTAGCGGGGGCTGCCCTCGAGGAACACCAGCCGTTCGGCTCGATCGGCCAGCAGGGCCAGGGTCTCGTTGATCAGACGGCCGCCGATGCCCTGTCCCTGGAGATCGGGTCGGACCCCGATGGGGCTGAGGACGAGCACGTCGACCAGCCGCTCCGGTGTGTCGAGGAGGGCGCGGGTGTAGAGCACCTGGCCCACCAGATCTCCCCTGCGCTCGGCCACGAAGGCGAGGTCGTCCCGCCACGCCCACGACTCTCGGAGGGCGTCGACCAGCACACCGATGTCGGGGTTGTCGTCGAAGGCGGCCACCGCCACGGTGCGCATGGCCGCAAACTCGTCCGGGGCCATGGGGCGGACCACGACGTCGGAGGGCGGGCCGGCCGGCTCGGCGGGATCGGTTGATCGCTGGTTGGTCACGCCGGGCACGGTAGCCCCCCTGCCCCCGCCGTACCCGGGAGTTTCCCGCCCCGGCCCGGGACCCGTGGCAACCTGATGGGGTGGACGAGTCGCTCGATTGGGAACGCCTGGGCAGCAGGGAGGGGGAGGACCTCGGCCTGTTCCGGTCCCGGTTCGATCGGATGCGCCATCCGGTCACCGCCCGGGAGTTCGATCGGATCGTGCTGGAGTCGGTCGACTGGGTGAACTGCGTGGCCGTCGACGGCAATGGACGGCATGTCATGGTCCGCCAGTACCGGTTCGGGGTGGGCGCCACCACCCTGGAGACCCCGGGTGGCATGGTCGACGAGGGCGAGGATTCGGGGACCGCCATCCGGCGCGAACTCCAGGAGGAGACGGGCTACGGGGGCGGGGAGTGGCGCTATCTGGGCGCCGTCCAGCCCAATCCCGCCTTCCAGGACAACCTGTGTCACCACTGGCTGGCCACCGGGGTGGAGCCGGTGGCCGAGCCCGAACCCGGCCCAGGGGAGCTCATCCGGGTCGAGCACCTGACCGAGCCCGAGGTGGTTGCGGCCGCCCACTCGGGCGAGATCGCCCACGCCCTGGCCCTGTCGGTCATCGGCCGCGTCGTCGACCTGTGGCGGCCGGCACCGCCGGAACCCCCGGCCCCCTGATGGTCGGCCCGGGCCCGATCGCGTCGGGGCCCCGGGTCGCGCTGTGGACGCCGGGCCCTGAGGCCGAGGCCGAGTTCGTGGCCGCGGTGGACGCCTCCCGCCCACTCCATCGGCCCTGGGTCGCCCCGCCCGACAACGCGGACCGGTATCAGGCCTACCTGCGCCGCCTGGCCCGCCGGGACCAGGTCGGGTTCCTCCTCCGAGCTCGGCCCGATGGGGACGGAGCCGACGGCGCAGGCCCAACCGGGTCGGGCCCCCTGGTGGGCGTGGTCAACGTCAACAACATCGTCCTACGGGCCTTCCGGTCGGGGTACCTGGGCTACTACGCCTTCGCGCCCCACGCCGGTCGGGGCCTGCTTCGGGAGGGCGTGGCACTGGTGGTGGCCCACGCCTTCGAGACGATGGGTCTGCACCGACTGGAGGCCAACATCCAACCCGCCAACGTGGCCTCGTCGGCCCTGGTCCGGGCCCTGGGCTTCCGGCTGGAGGGGTACTCGCCGGCCTACCTGTTCATCGACGGCGCCTGGCGGGATCACGAACGATGGGCCATCGTGGCCGGAGACGGCCGGCTTCGGGCGCGGCCGGGGAGGACACCGCCATGACCGAGACCGCACGCACCCCGTCGGGCTTCGCCACCCGCACCCCGCCGGTGTTCGACACCGTCGACGAGGAGCGCCGCCACCGTCTGGAGCGCCTGGCCGGCGTGTGCCGTCTGTTCGGCCGGGCCGGACACAGTGAGGGCCTGCTCGGCCACGTCACCGTCCGCGACCCCGAGCACCACGATCGCCTGTGGGCCAACCCGCTGGGGATCTCGTTCCGTCGGATCCGGGTGTCGGACCTGGTCCAGATCGACCACGAGGGCAATCTCTTGCACGGCCGGATTCCCGTCAACCCGGTCGGGGTTCGGCTCCACGCCGCCGTCCACCGGGCCCGGCCCGACGTGGTGGCGGTCTGCCACGCCCACACCGTGCACGGTTCGGCCTGGTCGGCCTTCGGGCGCCCGGTCGAACCGGTGACCCAGGACACCGCCGTGTTCTTCGAGCGCCAGGCCGTGATCACCGATCCCCGGGTGGCGGCCGACGCGGCCGAGGCCGACGACTTCGCCGCTGCCTTCGGGGCCCACACCGTGGCCATCCAGGAGGGGCACGGGATCTTCGCCACCGGGGCCACCATCGACGAGGCGGCGTGGTGGTTCCTCAGCTTCGAGCGGGCCTGTCGGGTCCAGCTCCTGGTAGAGGCGGCGACGGGACCGGAGCGGAAGCCTGCCCGGTGGCCGGCCGACGCGGCCCGCGGGCTGGCCGGGGCGCTCGGGTCGCCGGGGTTCGGCTGGCTGTCGTTTCAGCCCCTCTGGGACGAGATCGTGGCGGCCGAACCCGATCTGGCCGACTGAGGCCGACCCGCTAGACCCAGTCGACCGTCATCGGACGGCCGAACGGGGTGGCGTTCCAGTGGCCGTGGAGGCGGCGGAGACGCTCGTGGATCCCGGCCAGCACCACCTCGGACGGCCGGGCCTGGACGTCGACCTCGACCGCGGCCCGGGCCACCTCGTCGGGCCATCGGTCGACCGGGGTCCCGGCCGACCACAGGCTCTGGACCCGGGCGGCCAGACCCTCGATCGCCATCAGCCGGTCGGTGCGGTCGTCGTCGGGCCACGTGCCCTCGATCGAGGCGCCGGCGGCCACTCGCCCGAAGTAGCCGTCGACCGTGCCGAGCTCGGCCTCGACGGCCAGGTGGGCCAGGTCGTGGGGCAGGAGACTGCGGGTCTCGGCCGTGAGGGACTCGGTCGTGCCGTCGGCCCGGACGACCGTCACCTCGTGGGACTTCGGGTCGAGTCGGCGGAAGGTGATCTGCATCGACCCTCCTCAGGCTCCGGGGGTTGCGGGCTCGGCCGGCCGTTCCCGGTGCCACCCCGGCCGCCGCCAGGTGCCGGCCGACAGGGCCAGGGCCAGCGCCACCAGGGCCAGCATGGCGGCCGCCGCGGTCAGGTACGAGACGGTCCGCCCGGCCCACTGGTACAGGCCGCCGGTGACCATGGCCATGATCCCGGCGGTCAGGGCCTGAGCCGCCCCCAGCACCCCCTGGGCCCCGGCCTGGCGCTCCTCGGGGGCCGTCATCGCCACCGCCACGCCGGTGGAGGCGAACGTGAGCCCGTCGTTGACGGCGTGGCCCATGGCCACGGCCACGATGATCGTGCCGGTCGGCAGCACGCCGTAGGAGGCCATGAACAGCGCACCTATCGTCAACCCGACCGCACCGACACGGAACGGGCCGATCTTCTGGGCCAGCCGCCCACCGATGGGGCCGAACAGAATGAGGGGCACGGCGAAGGCCGTGATGCCCAGGTTGGCCAACCACTCCGGCGTGTCGAGGTCGACGTGGACCACATCCCACAGGGCGTCGAAGGCACCGATCATCAGGAACGCCGTGGCCCCCAACACCACGGCCCCGGCGAACGAGGGGTTGCGCAGCAGGTCGAGGGCCAGACGCTGGCCCCGCTCGGCCTGCCCTTCGGGGACCCGGACCCCCATGGTGGTGGCCAGCACCACGGCCGACAGGGCGGCGATGGCCACGAACGGCGCGGCCAGGCCGAAGGGCCCGACCAGCACCGCCGACAGGGCCGGTCCGAGGGCGAACCCGAAGACGTCGGCCGACAGCAGCCACCCCAGGTTGCGGCCCACGTTGGGGGGATCGTTGAGGACCACGATGCGTCGGATGGCCGGGTTGGCCGCACCGATGGCCAGGCCCGACACGATGCGTCCCACGGTCAGGACGGTGGCGTCGGTGCCGAAGCCCATCATCAGCAGGCCCAGGGCGTTGACGGCCACCCCACCCAGGACCAGGAGCCGGGCGTGGCCCCGGTCGCCCAGGGGCGCGATCAGGACCTGGGACACGAATCCGGCGATGAAGCCGATGCCGATGATCCAGCCGATGACCCACTCGCTGATGCCGTAGGCGTCGCGATAGTCACCGACCACGGTGAACAGGGCGCCGTAGCCGGCCGAGAGGCAGGCCGACAGGATGCTGTAGGCGACGATCATGACCGGTAGCCGTTGTCGCCCGGCCTCCGGGCGTTGGGCCAGGTCGGTCATGGCCGGAGGGCCCGGAGCAGGGGGATGGCGTCGATCTTGGCCTCGGTGAGGGCCGACCAGTCGATGCCGATCGGCCGCGCCCGCCGGGGGCAGGTGATGACCCGTTCGGGGGTGACGATCAGGTCGAGGCCGATGTCGTGGTCGACCATCGGGATCCGGTCGACGGCCACGATCTGGGACTCGTGGACGGTGGTGGCCACCACCGTTCGCTCGTCGACCAGCCCGGCCTCGGCCGCCAGGGCCAGCTCCAGGTCACTGAAGCCGCCACCCTTGCCCAGACGGGAACCGGCCTCGTCGACGGCGACACAGCCGGTGACGACCAGATCCACGGGATCGAGGTCGGCCACCGAGATCCGACGGGCCGATCGGGTGGCGCCCTTGATCGACGAGGCCTTGCGCGGGCTGTCGGCCAGGTTGTCGGGGTCGAGGAGGAAGAAGGGCTCGGGCTCGGCCAGTCGGGGCACCGCCATGAACACCGTCTTGTGATCCTCGAGGGCCCGCTGGCGGACCGGCCACTGGGGGGAGTCGGGGTTGGCCTTGACCGTTTCGGCCCGGGACCACGCCTCGGCCTCCCGCAACCGCTCGGCCGCCCGCTCCGCGCCCACGAAGTTGGGGATCCGGCCCTCGGGGGCGGGGAAGCGAGCGGCGCCCGCCTCCCGGATCCGGGCCCAGGCCTCGTCCCGGAGTTCGGCCTTGGCCGCCAGGACTTCGTGGTCGCCCCCGGCGTCGTGATCGTGGCGTGGGGCGGTCTGGGGCACACCACACGCTACCGGTGGGTCCCGGGGTACCCGCCAGTCGGTTTCCGACCCGGGCACCCCTCTTTGGTCCCGGGCCGGGCTGCCCCCTAGCGTGATGGGCAACAGGGCAGGTGGTCGGCGGTCCGTTCGGACCGGGGGAACCGGCTGTCGGCCGCGGGGGAGCGGGAACCGTCGGCTGGCCCGGCGCGGCCGCCGCCGACAGGAGGACGACGTGACCATCGAGGACGTGCGCGACGAGTTCCGGGCCTGGCTGGCCGACCACTGGGATCCCGATCGGACCGTTCGGTCCTGGTGGTCCGACCTGGCCGAGGCCGGCTGGCAGTTCCCGGGCTGGCCCCGAGGTCTGGGCGGGCGGGGTCTGACGGCGGCCGAGGCCCGGGCCGTGTCGGCCGAGTTGGTCGAGGCCGGGGCCCTCGGTCCGCCGTTCAGCCTGGGTCAGGTCATGGGCGGACCCGTCGTGCTGCAGAACGGCGATGACGAGCAGCGGGACCGCCTGGTTCCAGCCCTGGCCTACGGCCGGGAGGCGTGGTGCCAGTTCTTCTCCGAGCCCGAGGCCGGGTCCGATCTGGCCGGTCTGCGGACCACGGCCGAGCGCGACGGCGACGAGTGGGTGGTCAACGGCCAGAAGGTGTGGACCTCGGGTGCGGTCTCGGCCGACCGGGGGATGCTGGTGGCCCGGACCAACTGGGACGTGCCCAAGCACCGCGGGCTCAGCTACTTCATCATCGACGTCGACCAGCCCGGCATCGAGGTCCGGCCGCTGCGCCAGATGAACGGTCAGGCCCACTTCAACGAGGTGTTCTTCACCGACGCCCGCGTCGCCCACCGGGACCTGATCGGGGGCGAGGGGGCGGGATGGGCCTCGGCCGTCGCCACCCTCGCCTTCGAGCGGTCCGGGCTCAGCTCCCAGGTGCCCGGCCTGGTCATGGCCCCACCGGGGGAGCGGGCCGGCCAACTCGATCGGGCCTGCGGGGAGGTGCTGGCCCGACCGGCGGCCTCGGCCATCGGGGGCCGGGCCCTCCGGTCCTCGACCGACATCGCCGCCCTGACCGGGACCGAGGGTCTCGCCGATCCCGTGGTCCGCCAGGACCTGGCCCGGCTCAAGACGCAGGGTCAGGTGGCCAATTGGACGGCGCAACGGGCCCGGGCCGCAGCCCGGGCCGGTGAGCATCCGGGGTCGGCGGCCAACCTGGCCAAGCTGCGAGGCTCGCACATCGGCCGTGCCGCCCGCGACCTCGCTCCCCGGGTGGTGGGGGCGGCCGGGATGCTGGCCGGGCCCGAGGCCCCGGCCGGGGGTCGGGTGGCCGACATGGTGCTGAGCGTGCCCGCCACCTCGATCGCGGGAGGGACCGACGAGGTCCAGCGCAACATCATCGGTGAACGGGGCCTGGGTCTGCCCAAGGACGTCCAGGTCGATCGGGACATGGCCTTCCGGGACGTCCCCCGCTCGGCCGGCTAGGGGCTACGGCGGGTCGAGCGCCGCGGTTGGGGCGACGAGGCGTCCGGGGCCATGGGCCCTAGGCGTCGGCCTCGACGACCCGGGCCAGTCCCTCCACCACCTCGATCGTGGGATGGGCGGCCAGCGTCGCCGGGGGGACCAGCAGCTTCCGGTCCCGGCCGCCGCCCCCGATGATGATCCGGGGCACGTCCATGATGCGGCTGTCGACCCACAGGGGCAGTTCGGTGGTGGTCCCGAACGGGGTGACGCCGCCGATCTCCATGCCGGTGAGGTCGCGGGTGATGTCGGCTGAGGCGAACGAGGCCTTGCGGGTCCCGAACCGTTTGCGCACCGTCCTGTTGACGTCGAGGCGGGAGTCGGCGAGCACCAGGCACATGGCGTGCAGGTTGGGGGCCGACGCCGACGACGGCTTCCCCACCACGACGATGGCGTTGGCCGACTGGTCCAGCGTGTAGCCGTAGGCGGCCACGAACTCTGCGGTGTCGGCCAGGTCGGGGTCGCAGGTCACCACCTCGTAGGCGGCGCCCAGGGCGTCGAGTTGCTCCAGCACGGGGTCGGTCATGCACGCCACCGTAGCGACGGGCCGACCCGGGCCCGGCCCGTGGCCACCGACCGGTCAGCGGGCGGGGGCCAGCCGACGCAGCGCGTCGAGGAACAGCGTCGGCTCGGGGCGGATCCGGTAGTTGTCGGTCTCGTGGACGAACCGGATCACGCCGTCGGCGTCGAGCACCAGCACCGTGGGCATCACGGTGTCGCCTTCGGCCACCAGGCCGATGGGGGCGCCGCCGAGATGCTCGATCCCGATCCGGCGGGCGGCCGCCGCTCCCGGGTCGACGAGGAAGGTCAACGGGGCGTCGACCTGGTCGGCCAGCTTGCGTGACTCCTCGGCCGGCTGGGGCGCGATCAGCACCACCTCGGCCCCAAGGTCGGCGATGTCCTGGTAGCCCCGGGCCAGCTCCTGGATCTGGGCCGAGCACAGCGGGCACCATGCCCCCCGGTAGAACATGACGATGGTGGGCGAGCCCTGCCACGAGCGCGGCTCGACGACGACGCCGTCGTGGTCCTCGAAGCGGACGTCGGCGGGGAACGGCTGGCCGGGGCGGAGGGCCTCCGCCGGCCGGCGCCGGTACCGGGAGTACCAGCCCACGTACAGGGCCAGGACGGCAACCGCGGCCAGGGCGGTGAGTACGGCCACCAGCCCGTCGAGGAGCGACAGGACCAGTCCGGCGCCGCTGAGCACCAGGCCGGGGGTGGCCGACACCGAGCGGAACCGGCGCAGGCCGATGACGACCATGATGAGCAGGGGCCCGGCCCCGGCGGCGATGGGTCCGGGCCAGCCGGCCACGATGCCCACGACGATGGCGGCGAGGGGGACCAGGGTCAGGGGGATGACGAACAGGCGGCGGGCGGTGGCTGACAGTGACCGGGGCATGACGGGGTCCTTGGTGGTGGAGGTCGATGGTAGGTCGGGCCCGTGAACCCTGCCCGGGCGCCGGGTATTTCGCCGCGTCGCCGAGCGGTGCCGTCGCCCGGTCCGCTGCCGTTGACCCGGGCGGGCAGGTGGGCCGGGTGTCGTGGGGGACGGCTAGTGTCGCCCCTGTGACCGACGCTGCGATCGACGACCCGACCGAGACCCTGACCGGGGGCCAGGCCATGGCCCGCCAGCTGGCGGCCGAGGGGGTGCAGCACATCTTCGGCATTCCCGGCGTGCAGCTCGACTACGCCAGCAACGGCCTGTCGACGGTCACCGACCGGATCCGTTTCATCAACGTCCGCCACGAGCAGACCGCCACCTACGCCGCCGACGGCTACGCCCGCTCGACCGGTCGTATCGGGGTGGGCCTGGTGGTTCCCGGGCCCGGGGTGCTCAACGCCGGGAGCGGCCTGGTGACCGCCCTGTCGTGCTCCTCGCCGGTGTTGCTCATCAGCGGCCAGATTCCCAGCCGGGGCATCGGCCGCAACTTCGGCCTCCTGCACGAGATCCCCGACCAGTCCGGGATCCTGGAGACCCTGTGCCGCCACTCGACCCTGGTCACCGATCCGGGTGAGGTGGCCGGTGCCATCCACGGGGCGATGGTCCGCCTGGCCAACGGGCCGGGACCGGTGGCGGTCGAACTGCCGCCCGACATCCTCTCGGGCCGAACCGACGGACCCGTGATCGGGGCCGAACCGGCCGGCACGCCGTCGCCGGGCCCGGCCGCCGACCTGGGCGTCGTGGCCGAGTTGCTGGCCGGGGCCGAGCGCCCCGTGATCCTGGCCGGCGGGGGCGCCCGAGCGGCCGGCACCTGGGACGTGCTGCCGGTCTTGGCCCGATCGCTCGGTGCCGCCCTGGTCTGCACCGGCAACGGCAAGGGGGCCTACGACGAGCGTCACCCCTACGCCTTCGGGGGCCTGGCCTCAAAGGAACTCCTGCAACGGGCCGACGTGGTGCTGTGCCTCGGCACCCGGGCCATGGACGGGCGGGGCAACCCACTCCAGGGTGGGCCCGACACCAGGCTGGTGGCCGTCAACCACGATCCGGTGGCCCTGGAGGAGCCCCGCAGCTTCGCCGCATCGGTGCTGGGCGACGCCCGCACCGGGGCCGGCGCCCTGCTGGAGCTGGTGGGCGAGGGGGAACGTCCCCTCTGGGTCGACGACGCCGACGAGGTGCGGGACCGGTGGTGGGCCGAGCTGGCCGGGCTCGAGCCCCAGCTGTCCTACGCCGGCGCCCTGCGGGACGCCATCCCCGACGACGGCGTGCTGGTCAACGAACTGACCCAGGTCGGCTACGTGGCCCGGTTCAGCTACGACGTTCGGGCCCCTCTCAGCTACCTCGATCCCGGCTACCAGGGCACCCTGGGCTACGGCTATCCCACCGCCATCGGGGCCGCCGTGGGCAACCCCGATCGGCCCGTCGTCTCGGTCAACGGCGACGGTGGGTTCGGCTACGGCCTGGCCGAACTGGCCACCGCCGTCAACCACGACATCCCGCTGGTGGCCGTGGTCTTCGCCGACTCGGCCTACGGCAACGTCCAGCGCATGCACAAGCAGCAGTTCGACGGCGTGTTCCACGGCACGACCCTCACCAACCCCGACTTCGTGGCCTTGGCCGCCGCCTTCGGGGTCGACGGCCACCGGGCCACCAGCCCCGACGAGCTGCGCGCCACCCTCTCGTCCGCGATCGACGCCCGCCGCCCGGCCCTGATCGAGGTACCCCTCGGCGAACTGCCCGACCCGTGGGCCGTGGTCATGCGGCCGTGGCAGGCTCCGTCGGCGTGAGGGCCGGCGCATGAGCGACCACGTCACCCCGCCGGGCGGAGGCCGGGCGGGCCACGGCCGGGCGGAGGCCCTGGCCGCCGCCGAGCGGCATCTGGACGACGGTGGCTTCCGGGCCGACCTGGCCCGCCGGGTGGCGATCCGGTCCACGGCGCAGGAACCCGACCTCCGGCCCGAACTCGGCCGGTACCTGCAGGAGGAGATCGGCCCCCGGCTCGCCGACCTGGACTACGCATGGGCGGTCCACCCCAACCCCGACCCGGCCGGAGGGCCGTTCCTGGTCGGTCGTCGACACGAGGGCGACGACCTGCCCACGGTCCTCACCTACGGCCACGGTGACGTGGTCCGGGGCCAGGAGGGCCGATGGTCGGCCGGGCGCGATCCCTGGACCCTGTCGGTGGAGGGCGAGCGTTGGTACGGGCGGGGCACGGCCGACAACAAGGGTCAGCACACCATCAACCTGGCCGCCCTGGCCACCGTGTTGGCGGTGCGGGGCCGGCTCGGGTTCAACTCCGTCGTGTTCCTGGAGACGTCGGAGGAGGTGGGCTCCCCGGGCCTGGCCGCCTTCGCCGCCGAGCACCGTGACCTCCTGGCCGCCGACGTGCTCATCGCCTCCGACGGGCCCCGGCTCGCCCCCGACCGGCCCACGGTCTTCATGGGCACCCGGGGCGCGCTCAACTTCACCCTGAGCCTCGACCTCCGGTCCGGGGGCCACCACTCGGGCAACTGGGGCGGGCTCCTGGCCAACCCCGGGGTTCGGCTGGCCAACGCCCTGGCCTGCCTGGTCGGGCCCCGGGGCGAGATCCTGGTCGAGGCCCTGCGGCCCGAGGCCATCCCCCCTTCGGTCCGCGAGGTCCTGTCCGGGGTCGAGGTGGACGGGGGCGACGACGGTCCCGAGGTCGATCCCGACTGGGGTCAGCCCGGCCTGACCCCGGCCGAGCGGGTCTTCGCCTGGAACGCCTTCGAGGTGCTGGCCTTCGAGACCGGCAACCCGGCCAAGGTGGTCAATGCCATCCCGCCCCGGGCCCGGGCCTGGTGCCAACTCCGGTTCACGGTCGACCGCGACCCCGACACGTTCCTCCCCGCCATCCGCCGTCACCTGGCTGCCGCCGGGTTTCCCGAGATCGAGGTCGAGCCCGACGGGGTGTGCATGGCGGCCACGCGGCTGCTTCCCGACCATCCGTGGGCGGTGTGGGCCCGGGATTCGATCACGGCCACCGTGGGTCAGGCTCCGACCCTGCTGCCCAACCTGGGCGGCTCCCTCCCCAACGACGTGTTCGCCGACATCCTCGGCCTGCCCACGATCTGGGTGCCCCACTCCTACGCCGCCTGCTCCCAGCACGCTCCCGACGAGCATGTGCTGGCCCCCATCATGCGGGAGGGCCTGCGCATCATGACCGGCCTGTTCTGGGACGTCGGCGAGGGGGACGCTCCGGCCCCGGTCTGAGGGCGGCGGACTACAGGTACCCGGCCCGTCGACCGCCGTAGGTGGCCCACTGGCCGGTCCCGGCCGTGACCCCACCGTCGACCGGGAGGGCGGCGCCGGTGATGAACGAGGAGGCGGGGGAGGCCAGGAAGGAGATGGCGGCCGCCACCTCCTCGGGACGGCCGAACCGGGAGAGGGGGATGCGGGCGGCCATGGCCGACTCGATCTCCAGGCCCTCGGTCGCCGCCGTCATCCCGGTCCGGGTCGGGCCCGGGCACACGGCATTGACCCGGATACCGCGGTGGCCCACGTCCAGGGCCGCGGCCCGGGACAGGTTCACCACCGCCCCCTTTGCCGCGTTGTAGGCGAAGAGGCCGGAGTCGCCCCGCAAGCCCGAGACCGAGCCCGTGACCACGATCGAGGCCCCGTCGTCCATCACGGCCAACGCCGCTTTCATTCCCAGCACGACGGCCCGGACGTTCACGTTCATCACCCGGTCGTAGTCATCGAGACCGCCCCGGCCGATGTCCCCTTGGACCAGGATCCCGGCGTTGAGGGCGACGCTGTCGAGGCGGCCGAAGGCTTCGACGGCGGTGGCCACCATCGCCTCGTTGAGCGCCGGGTCGGTGACGTCGCCGGCCACCGCCACGACACCGTCGACCGAGCGGGTCCAGGCCAGGGCGTCGTCGGTGAGGTCGACGGCCACCACCCGGGCCCCTTCGTCGGCCAGGAGTCTGACGGTGGCGGCCCCGATCCCGGAGCCGGCTCCGGTGACGACGATCGAACGGTCGTGGTTGGCTCCGACCATGGTTCAGCCTTCGGCCGGACGGGTGGCCAGCAGGTAGTGGTTCGACCGCTCGGCCCGGATACCGGTGACCGAGATGTCGGTGAAGCCGGCCTCGGACAGCAACTCGATGGCCAACTCCTCGCCCCAGGCCGTGCCCAGGCCCTCGCCGCCGTAGGCCAGCGACACCGTCATGCAGTGCATGGTCGAGATCGTGTACATCAGTGGCGCCCCGGGCAGTTCCAGGTTCTCGTGAAGATGGCTCGAAGCCTTGGGCTCCACGCAGAGATAGGTGCCGCCGGGGCGGAGGGCGGCGAAGACACCGGCCAGCATGTCGCGGGGTCGGGCCTGGTCGTGGACGGCGTCGAAGCTGGTGACGATGTCGTACTGGCGGTCCAGGTCGAGGCGGGCCGCGTCCCGTTCGACGAAGGTGATGTTGGTCGAGCCGTTGGCCGCGGCGTCGGCCCTGGCCCGGTCGAGGGCGTCGGCTGCGATGTCGTAGCCGGTGAACCGGGAGGCGGGGAAGGCGGCGGCGAGCAGGTTCAGGGCCCGGCCGCTGCCACAGCCGACGTCGGCCACGTCGACCCCGGCCTCCAACCGCTGGGCCCCGCCGGGGAGCAGGGGGACGACCTCGGCCAGGAGGGCGTGTTCCAGGCGCTGGAAGCTCGACTCGGCCATGAGGGTCTGGAACCGGGGGTAGCGGTCGTAGGGAACGCCACCCCCGTCCCGGAAGGCGTCGATCACGTCGTCCTCGACCTCGGCCAGCAGCGCCACGTACTGGCAGTAGGTGCTGAGGTTGAGGGGGCCCGCGGCCCGGGTCACCAGTCCGGCGTGTTCGGGCGGGAGCTCGAAGGTCGCCGCCTCGGCGTCGTAGTCGACGACCTGGCCGGCGGCCATCGCCGACAGCCACTCCCGGACGTAGCGCTCATCCAGACCGGCGGCCTCGGCCACCTGCGACGAGGTTCGGGGTCCGGCTCCCGCCATGGTGTCGAACAGCCCGGTCCGGTGGCCGATCGAGCACATGAGGGCCAGGGCGCCCCCGTTCATGATCCCGGTCATGGTTTGGAGGAAGGCGGCCTGGCGCTCCCGATCGAGGGGGCGGGCCTGGTCGGGTTCGGCCATGGGGCAACCTTTCGTCGGCTTCCCGCACGGTAGCCAACGGCTCGCGACCGGAGCCAGGACGGGCCCGGCCGCATCCAGGGCGGCCGGGGCGGTGGTCAGCCGCAGTTGCCCTCGAAGTCGCGTATGCGGCCCTCCCGAAGCCACCCGCCCAGCAACCGCCCGTCGACCAGATACCAGCGGCCCTCGTCGGTGGAGGCCACGGCCGTGGCCCGGACCTCGACCCGGAACAGGGTTCGCCCGATGCGGTTGCTGTCGGTCGAGGGCTCGGCGTACAGCAGCGAGCTGCCCCGGACCTCGATCTCGCAGTCGCCCAGCGGGGTGATGACGGGGCCGGGGTCGGCCGTGGTCGTCGGGGCCTCGGTCGTCGTCGGCGCTTCGGTCGTCGTCGGCGCTTCGGTCGTCGTGGTCGTCGGCGCCGTGGTGGTCGTGGTGGTCGGCGCTTCGGTCGTGGTCGTCGGCGCCGGCGTCGTCGGGGGTCGGGTGGTGGCCGTGGTCGGGGGGAGGGGAGCGGTCACCACGCTCGTGCCCGGGGCGGTGGCCGGCACCGCGGCCAGGTCATTGAGGCTCCGCCGCGGCTCGGGGGCGGGGACGGTCTCGTCCGACTCGATGATGTTGACCGACGACGGGGCCTGGGAGGCGGCCAGGGGATCGGGCTCCGGGTCGGTCTCGGGCCGGGTCAGGAACAGGGCGACCAGCGCGGCGATGGCACCCACGGCCACGATCGGGCCCAGGGTCAGTCGGCGGTTGTCGAACAGTCCCTGGACGCGATCGAGCGACTGGCTCTCGCGTCGGGTCCGGACGAACTCGGTGGATTCGAGAAGAAATGGGGGAGCGACCTTGTCCTCGCCCTGACTCCCGCCGCCACCGCCCGGTGTGTCGTGGTCGGTCAACACCGTTGCACAGCATAGTGGGGGCGCTGCGGGCTGCCAGGTCGCCCCTCGCCGGGGTCGGTCAGGAGTCGGCCTCGGCCTGGTCCGAGGCGAGGTGACCGCGTCGGTGACCTCCGGTCCAGTCCTCCTGTTCCGGTCGGGCCGACACGCCGCCCAGGATGGTGAGCTGTGGCACCTCCCGCAGGCTGCGCTTCATCTCGGCGAAGCCGGGGAAGGCGGCCAAGGTGGTGACGGCGTCCCACAGGGCGACGGCGTCGTCGGGTTCGGGGACTCGGGAGATCACGGGCCCGAAGAACGAGATGGGCTCGGCCTCGGCCCGGTTGAAGGTGATGATGGGGGTGCCCACGTCGCGCCCGGTACGGGACAGGGCCAGCTCCGTCTCGTCGTCGAGGAGGGCGTCCCACGCCGTCTCGTCCAGGGCGGCGGCGTAGTCGGGGTCGAGGCCGGCCGTGGTCAGCACCTCCCGGGCGTGCTCGGTCGTGCTCAGGTGGGTCCGCATGCCCGAGCCTCGGGGCTTGTCCCAGTAGCTGTGGCCGTAGGCCTTGACCAGGGCCCCCAGGGGCCCGCGACCGAGGTCGTGGCGGACGGCGGCCGCCACCCGCAACATGCGCAGGCCGGCGGTGTGGCCCTGCTCGTACTCCGGCGGGAACTCGGTGGCGTAGTCCTTGTCCTTGTTGAGCAGACGAAGGGAGATGAAGCGCCAGTCGACCGAATAGTCGGTGCGGGCCACCACCTGCTCGACCCAGCGGGAGGTGATCCAGGCGAAGGGGCAGACGGGATCCCAGAAGAACTCGATGTCGTAGCCCTCCACCGAGGGAGGGGCGCTGGTGGGGATGGTGTCGGTCATGGGGTGCTCCGGGTCCGGCTCTGGCTGTGGTCAGGATCAGTTTGCCGTCGATGAACCGGCCCTTCTATGGTTCGGCTATCGAACTACTTCCTGTTCCAGGCCCGGTGGGGCTCGGAGCAGGCGGCGACAAAGAGGGGGGTCGAGGCCATGCACGTCGGCATGTCGGTCATTTTCCAGAACCCGGGTGAACAGGTGCCCGATTCCCAGATCTATGCCCAGGATCTGGCTCTGGCCCGTCTGGCCGAGCCGCTCGGGTTCCAGTCGATCTGGAGCGTCGAGCACCACTTCACCGACTACACGATGTGTCCGGACGTCTTCCAGTTCCTGACCTACATGGCCGCCTGCACCGAGCGCATCCAGCTCGGTTCCATGGTGTGTGTGCTGCCCTGGCACGACCCGATGCGGGTGGCCGAAGAGGTGGCCATGCTCGACGTGATGTCGGGCGGCCGGGTCATCCTCGGGATGGGTCGGGGCACCGGCCGGGTGGAGTTCGAGGGATTCCGGGTCGCGATGCCCGAGGCCCGCCAGCGGTTCGCCGAGTCGGCCGACATGGTCCTGACCGGCCTGGAACAGGGCTGGTGCGAGTACGACGGCGAGTTCATCCGCCAACCCCGCAAGGACATCCGCCCCCGGCCCGAGCACACCTTCCGGGGCCGGACCTACGCCGCCGCGGTGTCGACCGAGTCGGCCGCCATCATGGCCCGGATGGGGGTCGGCATCCTGATCGTTCCCCAGAAGCCGTGGAAGTCGGTGCGGGAGGAATTGGCCCAGTACCGGAGCACGTTCCGGGAGGCCACCGGCGAGGAGCCACCGCCGCCCATGGTCGCCGGCTGGACCTTCGTCGACGAGTCGGCCGATCGGGCCGAGACCCTGGCCCGCCAGTACATCGGCGGCTACTGGGACTCGATCATCAAGCACTACGAGTTCGACCAGGACCACCTCAAGAACACGCCGGGCTACGAGTTCCACGGCCAGCTCTACGACCTGATCACGGCTCCCGGCGGGTACGAGCGCTCGACCGACTTCTTCGTCGACCTCCAGGTGTGGGGGACCCCCGACCAGGTGCTGGAGAAGATCGAAGCCATCCAGCAGAACACCTACAACGACGGCTACATGGGCGTGTTCTCCTACGCCGGGATGCCGGCCGACGAGGCCGAGCGCAACGCCCGCCTCTTCGCCGACCGGGTCATGCCCGAACTCCAGGCCATGGCCCCGGTGCAGGACCGGCTGGGGATGCCGGTCTGACGGTCTGAGCGCTCCGGGTCGTCACCCTAGGTTGGGGGGTGGCGACCCGGAGGCTCGATACCCGACGTCGTCGGGGCGGGTCCGGAGCGGTCTAGTCGACGACCTCGACCGGCTTCTGATCGTCGCCCGGGCCGTCATCCGAGGTCGCGGCCTTGTCCTCGTCGCTGTCGCTGCCGCTGTCGCCGGAGCCGTTGGTCGCGACGGCGGCGTCGGTCTCCGAGGCGGGCCCGTCCTCGTCGGTCGACGTGGCGACCTCGGTGGCGACCTCGCCCGACGTGTCGACCCCGGCCAGGGCCAGGGCCGGGGTGGCCCGCCACGGGGTGCGGAGCTGGTCCCGGAGGAACTCGATCCCCAGGTAGTAGAAGGGGAAGGCGATCAGCACCAGGAACGTCGACGACAGCAGGCCGAAGATGATGGTGAAGCCCAGGCCCTCCCAGAAGGGGTCGGACAGGGCCAGCGGCAGCAGGCCGGCCACCGTGGTCAACGACGTGGCCACCAGGGGCCGGAACCGCCGCATCACGGCGATCCGGACCGCGCCCCGCCGATCCTCGCCCTGGCGACGGGCCTGGTTGGCGTAGTCGGTCAGCAGGATCGTGTTGTTGACGGCGATACCGATCAGGCCGATCAGGCCCAGCATCACGAAGAAGCTGATGACGTTGTCGGTGACGAGCAGGCCACCGAACACGCCGAAGAAGCTGAACGGGATGGCCAGGAAGATGAGCAACCACAACACCGTCGAGCGGAACTGGAACACCAGCAACAGCAGCATCGACAACAGCGCCACCCCGAACGCGATGGGGAGCGAGGAGAACGACTCCTGGTTGTCGGATTCCAGGCCGAGGTCGAACTCCAGGGCGTCGGCGGCCAGGCCCAGCTCGTCCAACCGGTCGGCGTCGAACCGCTCGGTCAGGAAGTCCTGGGTAAGGGCGGTGGTGGTGGTGACGTCGTCGGCGTCGTACCGGGCCCGCACCTCCACGTAGCGCCTGGTGTCGGTCCGGGCCACCTGATCGCCGAACACGACCTCGGTCTCGACCACGGTGAAGGTCGTCCCGTCGGTCCGTTCGATGCTGGAGCCCTCGAGCTCGGTGGCGATCTCGTCGGCGGCGGCGGTCAGGGTGGCGATGTCCTCGCCGTAGACCTGGGCCTGGAAGGGGAAGGTCAGCTCCGGGGGACCGGCCGAGATCTGGGCGAACGTGACCCGGGCCCGCTCGTAGTCCTCGGTCAACGGGTTGAGCACCTCGTCCACCAGCTCGGGAGCGGGAGGCCGCGAGCCCATGTCGGTCAGGGTGAACTGGCTGAGCGCACCCCGCTCGTTGCCGATGTAGGTGTAGCCCTGGACCAGGTCCTCGCCCAAGGCGTCGGCCGCCAACTGGTTGATCTCCTGGGCGATGTCGCGGGCGTCGGCCACCGACGTGCCCGGCGGGTAGGCGATGTCGACCGAGACGAAGTTGGAGTCCTTCTGCTGGGGGAAGATGTTGAACCCGACCCGGGGGGCGAACACCAGCAGTCCGACCACGGTCATGGCCAGGCTGAGGCCCACGGCGAGCAGGGCCCGAACCCAGCCACCGCCCCCGGTCCGGCTCGACAGATCGGCCACCGCGGTGGCCAGCCGGTGTTCGACGCCGCCGAGCCACCCCCGGTCGTTGGGGGCCGGGATGACCAGATAGCGCGCCGCCACCGGAATGAACACGAACGAGAGGATCACCGACACCGTCAGGGCGGTGATGACCGAGATGGGCAGGATGCGGATGAAGCTGCCGAGAATGCCGGTGATCATCAGCATGGGGGCGAACACCAGCAGGGTGGTGACGGTGCCCGACAGGCTGGCCGAGCCGACCCGTCCGATGGCGCGGTCGATCGACTCGACCGCACCGAGATCGGGGTCGTTCTCGGCCGCTATGGCCTCGGTGATGACGATGGCGTCGTCGACCAGGAGGCCGAGGGCCAGGATCACCCCGAACAGGGAGATGGTGTTGAGGCTGATCCCGACCAGGAACAGCACGCCCATGGTGGTGGCCAGCACCGTCACGATGAACAGGGCCGTGATGGCCGAGGCCCGCCACGAGATGAGCAGCAGGGTCACGATGGCCACGGCCACGATGCCGGTCAGCACGTTCGACTGGAGGGAGCCGATCTGCTGGCGGATCTGGGTGGCGAAGTCGATGGCCACCACCGCCTCGAAGCCGTCGGGCAGCACGGCCTGGGCCTCGGCCTCGGCCAGGGCCCGGTCGGTGGCGTCGCGGATGCCGAGGGAGTCGACGTCGTCGCCGGCCACGACCCCGAGCGCGATCGAGGGGCGGAACTGGAGCCCGTCGCCGTTCTCGGTCGTCAGGAGGTTGAAGTCCGACTCCCGGGCAACCTCCTGGCCGGTGGCGGGGTCGAATCCCCGCGAGATGAGTTCGACGACCTCGGCCTCGGCCACCTCGTCCTCGCCCTCGAACGCCGGGATGAGGGTGGCGGCGGCCGCCTCCAACTCCTCGGGGCTGGTATCGGGTCCGCCGAACACGCCGACCAGGAGGTCGTAGCGCTCGAGGAACTGGGCCGCATTGATCTCGCTGACGTTGATGATGGCTTCGTCGGGAAGATCGAGGCCGTCGACCGCCTCGGCCAGGATGGCAGCCCCCTCGGCCGACGAGGTCCCCTCCTGGAACTGGGCCACGACGGAGAACGACGAGCCCTGGGCGAAGCTCTGGATCGTGTCGATCCGTGGGTGGTCGGCCACGGCGGTCCCGATGGGGGAGGCCACCTCGGCGTCGACCACGGCGGGGTCGTCGACCAGGTAGGCCCCCGAGACCACGGCGATCGGGATGTCGATGGCCGGGAACCCGTCGCGGGGTAGGAGCGTGGTGTAGGACAGGACGCCGAAACCGACGGCCCCCACCCAGAGGATGAGCGTGAGGACGGGGCGGACGACGAAGAAGCGAACCAGGGCGCGCAGCATTGCGTTCTCTTTCGTAGTTCGGACCCCGAGCACGGTACTGCCGGGACGGCGGCGGGCGGCTGATCGGAGTCCGGGGGGGGGGTTGACATCGTCCGGACGGCCCCGATTCGTGGGCGCATCCACCCATCGGTGTTGTCGGCCCTCCAACCCTGGGGGATCATCGCCCGGTGCGTACCTTGATGGGACAGGGCCGACGATGGGTCCCTCAGGCGGCGGGCGCCAGGCGGCTCGTCATCGCCGCCGCGATCGTGACGGCGTTGGTCGCCGGTGTGGCGGCGTTGGTGGTGGCGGGGCCCTCCACGGCCCAGGCCGAGGAGGGCGAGAAGCGGATCGTGACCGCTCACTCCCGCAAGTGTCTGGAGGTACGGCCCCGGGCGTACTTCGAGAACGGCTCGGTCGTCCAGAACGACTGCACCGGGGCGGCGGCCCAGCGGTTCACGGTCGAGGATGTTGGCGATGGCCACGTCCGGCTCGGCCTGTACGACGACGACATGTGCCTGGGTCTGCTCGGCGACGCCACGAGGGGTTCGGACGTGATCCCCCGGACCTGCGAGGACAGCGTCTCCCAGCACTTCGAGCAGGAGCCGCTCGGCGACGACGGCCGGGTTCAGCTGGTGTCGCGCAGCACGGGAATGTGCGTCGGTGTCAGCGGAGGTGGGCGGGAGCCCGACCTTCGTGTCGTGCTCGACCTGTGCACCGGGGCCGACCACCAGATCCTCAGCTTCGAGCCGGTGGGCGGCGTGGCCCACGAACTGGGGGCGTGGTCGCCCGTCATCGAGATGCCGCTGATTCCCGTGGCCGCCAGTGCCCTGCCCGACGGCAAGGTCCTGGTGTGGTCGGCCAACGACCGGTTCAGCTTCGCCGACCCCTATGCCTACGGCTACACCCAGACCGCCGTGTTCGACCCGAACACGGGCACCACCGACGAGGAGTTGGTGTCCCGGACCGGGCACGACATGTTCTGCCCCGGTATCGCCCACCTTCCGGATGGTCGGATCCTGGTCAACGGTGGCTCGTCGGCGTTCGACACCAGCATCTACGATCCGGCCTCCGGCGGATGGGAGTCGGCCGATGCCATGCACATCCCCCGTGGCTACCAGGGCACGACGCTCACCACCGACGGTCGGGCCTTCACCCTCGGCGGGTCGTTCTCCGGCGGTTTCCTGGGCAAGGACGCCGAGATCTGGTCCGAGGACGAGGGCTGGCGGCGGCTGCCCGGCATCGAGGGCGATCCCTTCATCGGCCCCGACCCCTTCCCCGACTATCGGGGCGACAACCACCTGTGGCTGTTCGCCTGGGGCGACCGGATCTTCCACGCCGGCCCGACCCGGGCCATGCACTGGCTCGACCTCGAGGGCGACGGCGCCATCATCCCGGCCGGGGTGCGGGCCGATGACGGGTTCGCCATCAACGGCACCGCCGTCATGTACGAACCCGGCCGCATCCTGACCGTGGGCGGCGCCCCCGCCTACGACTGGGGTGAAGCCACCACCAACGCCACCGTGATCGACATCACCGGCGACGAGGTCGAGGCCCGGACCGTCGGCTCCATGACGCATGCCCGGGGCTTCCACAACGCCGCCGTGCTACCCACGGGGGAGGTGGTCGTCACCGGAGGGGTCCCGATCACGGGAACCTTCGAGGACTTCGACTCGGTGTTCGAGACCGAGATCTGGGACCCCGAGACCGAGACCTTCAGCCCGGCCGCCCATCACGCGGTACCCCGCAACTACCACAGCTTCTCGCTGCTCCTGGCCGACGGCCGGGTCGTGGCCGGGGGCGGCGGACTGTGCGGCGACTGCGACACCAACCATCCCAACGTCGAGATCTTCAGCCCGCCCTACCTCTTCGCCCCCGACGGCTCGCTGGCCCCACGGCCCGTCATCGATGAGGCGCCCACCGTCGTGGAGGCCGGGACCGAGTTCGAGATCACGGCCGACGGCGCCGAGTCGTTCGCCCTGGTACGTCTGTCATCGGCCACCCACTCGGTCAACCTCGACCAGCGCCGCATCCCGCTCGAGGCCGTGTCCGGGGGCGAGGACGGCGAGCGCCACGTGGTGGCCGGTCCGGCCGACGACGGCTCGACCCTTCCCGGGCTCTACTACCTCTTCGCCCTCAGCGGCGACGGGGTGCCCTCCCACGCCGCCATCGTCCAGGTGTCGGTCCCCGGCGCCGGCTCCTGATCGCAGGGCCGGCGCACGCTCGTCAGGCCGGTGACAGGCGGCGCGTGCCCTGCACGGCCGGTACCTCGGGGTCCATCACGAACCGAGGGGCCGTCAGTTCCAGATCGGCCCGGCACGCCACCGCCACCACCCGGTACACGGGGTCGACCCCGCTGACACCGAGCAGGTCGGGTCGGAAGACGGCGAGGTCGGCTCGGCCCCGGTCGGCCGAGTGGTAGTGGTAGGTGGGGTCGACCTGGACGATCACGGCCTCGGGTTCGACACC
Organism: Acidimicrobiales bacterium; assembly: GCA_965263455.1. Lineage (GTDB taxonomy): Bacteria > Actinomycetota > Acidimicrobiia > Acidimicrobiales > SZUA-35 > CADEDH01. Next base: position 167,652 of record CBDHHN010000004.1, on the reverse strand, counting down.
GCCCCCGCCGTTGGGGGTCAGCCGGGTCAGGTGGAGGTTGTCGAACAGTTCCAGGTCGGTACCGGCTACCGGCTCCGGGTCCTCCAGGCGAACGTCGAGCGCGGTCTCGGCGCCGATGGTGACGGTGCCCCCGATGGTGCCGTAGCGGCGGGAGAAGCCGACCTCGGCCTCGGCCACCCGGTACCCCCATCCTGAAGCCAGGGCCCGAGCCACCGCCGGGTTGTCGGTGTGGGCGGCGAGCAGGAGTCCGCGGGGTCGGATGCCGGCCCGGACGATGAGCCGGACCATGGACAGGTTGAACGGTCCGTGCGGGCTCTCGGGGCACGACAGGATCGAGAACGTGGCGTAGGGCGGGATGCTCGGATGGCAGGCGGGCGGGGTCACGGCCAGCGCCGCCGCCTCGTCGACCTCGTAGGAGACCTGGACCACCTCGACCCCGGGCAGGGTCCAGGTGTCGGGGGCGAGGTCGGCCATGGTCGGTGCATCGGCCAGGGCCGAGGCCACGTCGAGGGTGCCGAACAGGGGCATCAGGCACCCCCTCCGGCGGCCGACACGGCGGGGGCCTGGGCGGCCCGGGCGGCGTCGGCCCGGCTGGCCTCGGCCGCCGAATCGTCGCTGAAGTGGGGCATGACCTCGGCTGCGAACAGCCGCATCGAGTCCAGCACCTGCTGCTGGGGGATCGTCTCGGCCGCGTTGAGCAGGAACTGGACCCGGTCCACGCCGGTGGCCTCCCACTTCTTCAGCTCGCGGATGATCTGGTCGGGGCTGCCGACGGCGATGCCCTCCGGTGGCTCCTTGAGGTCGCCCGGGGCCGACGCCCGCTTGCGGGCCCCCGACAGGAGCCCGGCCGTCAGGTAGGCCCGGGTCGGGTAGACCTCCTTGGCCATGTCGAGCTGGCCCGCCATGTACTGGAACTGGCCCATCATCTTGCGCCCGGTCATGACCCCGGTCTCGGAGTCGTCGTGGCAGAACAGGAAGTTGATGGTGTTGAGCTGGTCGTTGACGAAGCTCCCGACCGGATCGCAGTGCTGGATGCGGCGGCGATAGGCCTTGACCTTGCGCTCCTGCTCGGCGAACGACGTGAAGTTCACCCCCAGGCAGCCCATGCCCCGATCGGCGGCGTCGTCCTCGGTGCCCGGGCTCGAAACCGCCACCCACAACGGGGGATGGGGGGCCTGAACCGGCTTGGGCAGCACGGCCCGAGACGGCATCGAGAAGAACTGGCCCTCGTGCCGGTACCGCTCCTGGGTCCACATCTTGGGCAGGGCGTGGACGAACTCGTCCCAGCTCTTCTTGGTGTCGTCAGGGTTGGCCTGGAAGCCGCCCAACTCGGTCCAGGTGGCCGAGCGGCCGGTGCCCATCTCCAGGCGCCCGCCCGACAGGATGTCGAGCACGGCGGCCCGCTCGGCGATCCGGATGGGGTGGTTGAACTCGGGGACGCAGGTCACGATCCCGTGTCCGACCCGGATGTTCCGGGTCTGCATGGCGCAGGCGGTGAGGAACAACTCGGGCGCCGAGCAGTGCGAGTACTCCTCCAGGAAGTGGTGCTCCACGGCCCAGACCTGGTCGAAGCCGAGTTCGTCGGCCAGTCGGGTCTGCTCCAGGGCGTTCTCGTAGACGATCCGCTCGTTCTCGGCGAACGGCCGCGGGACGGACAGCTCGAAGAAGATGCCGAACTTCATGTGTTGACCCCCTGTGTCGGCTGAGCGCCAGCCTAGGTCAGCGGGCGTTTCCGGCCCAGTTGGGCCGGGTGGGGCCGACGCCGACCTCGGAGAGGCTCACGCACCGTCGCCGTCGTCCCGGGCCCAGAGCCGGTGGACCAGGGGCCCGCCGTTGGCCGTCTCGACCACCTCCAGGGCCCGGCAGATGACATCCTCCCGGTAGCGGCGGCCCACGATCTGGACCGCGGCCGGGAGCCCCTCGACCAGGTCGAGGCCGATCACCCCGGCGGGGAGACCCAGGTAGTTGATGCCGAAGCTGTAGATCGACGTGTCGAGGAAGTGCTGGAAGGCCTCGTGGTCGTGGACGTCGTAGTCCCACCGGTAGAGGGGCGACATCATGAACGGGGTCACCACCAGCGGGTAGCGGTCGAGGAACACGTTCCAGTCCCGCATGAGGGCGGTGCGACGGGCGAAGGTGGCCAGGTACCCGTCGCGGTCCTGGACCTCGGAGCTGGCGAAGAAGTGGGTGAACACCTTCTTCACGTCGTCGCTGCCGACCTCCTGGACCGCCGGGTCGAGGAACACCTCCAACTCGGTGCTGCCCGCCCGGAACCACTCGCGGGCGGGGTCGAGCACGGGCGGGGGGTCGACCTCCTCCACCGCGTAGCCGGCGTCACTCAGGAACCCGGCCGTCCGATCGATCAGGCCTCGGATCCCCGGGTGGAGGTCGAACCCGTGGGCTGCGGTCGTCACCGCCACCGGGATCGGGGCACCGACGGCGGGCCCGTGCCAGGGGACCGGGGGACAGTTGGGGTCCCGGGGGTCGGGGGTGACGAGGACCTCGGTGGCCAGGGCCACGTCGGCGGCGTGGCGGGCGATGATCCCCTGACAGGACATGGCCTGTGACAGCGGTCCCCGTTCGGCCGGGGCCGTGCCGTTGTAGACCGGCACCCGGAACGTGGTGGGCTTGACCGTCACGGTGCCGTTGGCGAACGAGGGGAAGCGTAGGCTTCCGCCGATGTCGTTGCCGTGGTGCAGGGGCCCGAACCCGGCGGCGGCCGCTGCTCCCGCCCCGCCCGAGGACCCGCCGGGGGAGGCGTCGGCGTCCCACGGGTTGATGGTGCGGCCCCGCAACGGGTTGTCGGTGGTGCCCCGCATCGAGAACTCGGGGGTGTTGGTCCGCCCCACGATGACGGCGCCGGCGTTGCGCAGGTTGCGGACCACCGGGGAGTCGGAGTCGGCCACCAGGTCGGCGTAGGCCGGGACTCCGTTGGTCGTCGGGGTGCCGGTCTGGTCGATGTTCTCCTTGATGGTGACGGGCACCCCGTGGAGCGGGCCGAGCGGCGCTCCGGCCACCCGAGCAGCGTCGGCCTCGGCCGCTGCGGCCCGGGCCTCGTCGCCGGTGTCGAACACGATGGCGTTCAGCCCGGGGTTGCGCTCGGCGATTCGCCCGAGGACGGAATCGACGGCCTCGACGGCCGAGATCGACCCGGTTCGGATGGCGGCCGCTAGTTCGGTGGCCGACAGGCGCCACGGCTCGGTCATGGGTTCACGCTCCCTCGTCGTCGGGCTGGGACTCGACCCCCGTTCCTAGCGCCTCGCCGTAGGGGTAGTCGAGCAGGCCGGTGTCGAGCGTGGCCGGGTCGAAGGTCCAGTACTGGCGGATCTCGTCGATCAGGGTGTCGGCCAGCCGGTAGTGCTCGGAACCACGGAAGGCGAAGCTCCGGCCCGATTCGGGATCGGTACCCGTCATCGTCCATTCGATGGCGGCGGCGCCATCCTCGGCGTCGGCCACCACCGAGTCGACCGTCCAGACCGCCCCGCCCCAGCGACGTCGGACCTTGGTCCACATGGCGCCGATGTCGGCGGCGCCCCGGACGGCCCGGATGTTGGTGTCGAAGATCACGGCCTCGGGGGTGAAGTGGGCGGCGATGTCGGCGGCCGAGCCCGTGCTGCAGGCCTCGAAGTAGGCCACGATCCGATCCGCAGGTTCCATGGTGCGCCTCCTGGGCAGGGTTCCTCCCCCGTTGACGTTGCCGCCAGGGGTTACTGGGACGTAACTTTTCCTGCTCGATGCGGGTCGAACCAAGAATGCGGACCATTGTCAGCCGAATCGAGCACGCGGCCAAGGGCCAGGGCACGATCACGTTCGTGACCGGCGACGAGCCTGTGACCAGGAGCTGGGGCGAGTTCCACGAGGACGCCAAGGCGATGGCGGCCGCCCTCCAGGGGCGCGGGGTGCAGCACGGTCATCACGTGGCCATCCTGGGCCCCACCACGCCGCTGCTGGTCACGGCCATCCAGGCCACCTGGCTGTGCGGGGCCGCGCCCGTCGTGTTGCCGCTGCCGATGCGGCTCGCCTCCCTCGAGGAGTTCACGGCCGCCACCAAGGCCCGCATCCGGGGCGCCGACTGCGTGGCCGTGCTGGTCGACCCCGACCTGGCTCCCTTCGTCGAGATCACGCCCGAGGATCCGCCCCTGTACTCCCTGGCCGAGCTGGACCCGGCGGTGGTGTCCACCACCGCCGACGACTTCATCCGGCCCGACTACCACGAGGACGACATCTTCGTCCTCCAGTTCACCAGCGGTTCCACCTCCGAGCCCAAGGGCGTGACCCTGCCCAACCACGTGGTGGCGGCCAACCTCGACGCCATCGTCGAGGCGGCCGAGGTCGATGTCGACGACGACGTGATGGTCTCCTGGCTTCCGCTGTACCACGACATGGGCCTCGTCGGGTTCTGCATCCTGCCCATGAGCCACGGCATCGACCTCGTCCTCGGCGCCCCCCAGGATTTCCTGTCCTCCCCCGGGCGGTGGATGGAGTGGATCTCGACCTACGGCGGCACCGCCACCGCCGGTCCCAACTTCAGCTACGTCCTGGCCACCCGGGCCCTGCGCCGGGCCGGTGACCCCCTCGACCTGTCCCGGCTCCGGATCGCCCTCAACGGGGCCGAGCCCGTCGATCCGGCCTCGGTCCGGGCCTTCATCGAGGCCGGCGAGCGTCACGGGCTGCGCCCGGGGGCGGTGTTCCCCGCCTTCGGTATGGCCGAGGTGGCCATCGCCGGCTGCTTCCCCCAACCCATGTCGGGTCTCAACACCGACACGATCGACGCCGAACTGCTGGAGACCGAGCAACGGGCCGTCGAGGTTCCGGCCGACCATCCTCAGGCCCGGGAGATCGTCCGACTCGGTCGGCCGGTGCCCGGCCTGGAGTTCCGGATCGTCGACCCATCCACCGGTCGGATCCTCGGCGAGCGCCAGGTCGGCGAGTTGCAGATCTCGGGCACCTCGGTCATGTCCGGCTACTACAAGCGTCCCGACGCCACCGCCGAGTCGTTCCAGGACGGCTGGTTCCGCACCGGCGACCTGGCCTACCTGTGCGAGGGCGAGATGGTGATGTGCGGCCGGATCAAGGACGTGATCATCGTCGGCGGCCGCAACGTCTACCCCCAGGACATCGAGCGCGTCGTCGGTGAGATCGACGGCGTCCGGGCCGGCAACGTGATCGCCTTCGGCGTCCCCGGGCGCAACGGCAAGGAGCGGGTGGTGGTCGTGGCCGAGACCCGCTCCGACGACCTGGACCGCATCCGGACCGAGGTGTCGGAGCAGTCGGTGGCCGCGGTGGGCGTCCCCGCCAGCGAGGTACGGCTCCTGCGCCCCTCGTCGCTGCCCAAGACCAGCTCGGGCAAGCTCCAACGGACCCTCTGTCGTCAGCAGTTCATCGACGGTTCGCTCGAAGGCGAGTTGGAACCGGTCTCCTGAGCACGGATCGGACCCGGTCCCGGGTCGAGGCCAGGGTCCGGGTCGCAGCCTGGCCCGGCCCGCTGTGGTGGAGCGTCACCCCCACGATGTAGCGGGCGGCCAGCACCGAGCCGCGCACCGTGCCGCTGACCTTGGACCGGCCGCCGGCCCGCGGCAGCCAGCTCACCGGTACCTCCCGGATCCGGGCTCCGGCGTTGGCCGCCTTCACCGTCATCTCGGTGGGCCAGCCGTAGGTCATCTCCGTCATCCCCAGCGCGGTCAGGGTGTCGAGACCGATGGCCCGGAACGGTCCCAGGTCGGTGACCTCCAGCCGGTAGAGGCGACGCAGGAGCCAGGCGGCGAAGGCGTTGCCCAGCCGTTGGTGGGCGGCCATGGCCCCGGCCGCGATCGAGCCGGTGGACCGGGAGCCCTGGACCAGGTCGGCCTCGCCGGCCAGCACCGGGTCGACGACGGCCGGTAGCTCCTCGGGCGGCGAGCTGGCGTCGCCGTCGACGAAGGCCACGACCGAGGCCCCGAGGTCGGCGGCCGCCGCCACCCCGGCGGCGCAGGCCCGGCCGTAGCCCCGGCGCGGTTCGCGCACGACCAGGGCGCCGGCCGCCTCGGCCCTCGCCGCGGTCTCATCGGTCGAGCCGTTGTCGACCACGACCACCCGATGGTCGGCGCCGCCCCCGATGCAGCGTTGGAGGGTGACCCGGCAGCGGGCCACGACGTCGGCGATGGCGGCCTCCTCGTTCAGGGCCGGGATCACGGCCACCACCCGGTCCCGGTCGCGCTCCAGGCGCCGGTCGCCGGTCGATGCCAGGTCGGCCAGGGCCCGGCGGGTGGCGGGGGCCACCGTGGGCGGCCGGCGGGCCAATTCGGCGGCCAGGCGATCGAGGTCACCCGGCTCGTCCACGTCGAAGGTCCCGGCCACCAGGGCCACCGACCGATTCAGACGCCCGGCGAGGTCGACGGTGTCGGCCAGGACCCGCGGGGTCGACATGGTGATGTCGGTGACGAGGGGTCCGGGCGGGGTGGCGGTGGCGATCAGGTAGTAGCCCCCGTCGTCGGTCGGACCGAGGACGGTCTCGGCCTCCGGTCCGACGAGGCCGATGGCCCGGGTGACCTCGTCGGGGTCGAGCAGGGGGGAGTCGGCCCCGACGGCGGCCGCCACCCGATGGCCCCGCCGGAGCAGGTCGCACAGCACGCCGTCGAGCCGGTGCCCGAGGGTGGGACCGGACTGGACGATCCGGTGGAGGCCGGGGAGGGCGGTCTCGAACCAGGGTTCGCCCTCGGCCGAGTCGACGGCGAGCACGACCTCGATGTCGGGCACCCGGCCGAGGACGGCGACGGTGTCGAGCAGGAGTGCTTCGGCCACCCGGGCCGCCTCGTGGGGGCGGAGCCGGGCCTGGAGCCGGGTCTTGGTCCGACCCGGGACCGGGGGGCGGCACATCACGGCCACGGCCGGTCGCCGGGTCGGGGCGCCGTCGGGCGAGGCTCCCGTCATCGCCGGGCCGGGGGTGAGGCCGGATCGGGGTTCGCCGACGACGGCGGCGCCCCCGGCGGAGGGGATGCCGTGATGGCCGAGTCGGTGGCTGACGCCGCGCCGGTGACGGCGGCGCCCCGGAGCCAGTCGGCCGTCGTGGTGGTGGCGACCGTCAACAGCCCCACCCCGAACAGGGTGGCGTAGACGACCACACCCCAGGACCGGTGGTCGACGGCCAGGGCGGCCGCGGCCAGGGCATAGACCCCCAACACGGCCTCGACCACAACGATGCGGTCGAGTCGAGCCCGGTCGGGGCGGCCCCGACGGCCCGCCGACACCGGGCCGGGCCGGTCGTGACCGGTCGAGGTGGCGCCCGACTTCGCCGTGCGCTCGAACTCGGGATCGGGTCGGAAGAGGATGTCGACGGCGGCCCGGGTCGAGTTCACCATCAGCCCCGAGCCGACGACGATGGTCCCGACCAGACCGGGCGCGGCGCGTCGGAGGGGCACCCGCCGGGCCCGCTGCCCGGTGATCAGGAACGTCCACGGGGCAACGCTCATCAGGTTGGGCCCGATGGCCAGCACCCACAGCCACGACGGCAACCCGCCCCCGGCCGTGGCCAGGACCACCGCCGGATAGGTCAGGACCATGACCACCAGCAGCGGGTGCACCCCGTAGGCCAGCAGGTGCATGGTGGCCTGGAAGCGGACCCCGATCGGCACCGGGGCGGCCCAGACCCGACCGAGCAGGCCCCGGGCGCACTCCAGCGACCCCCGGGCCCAGCGATGCTGCTGGCGCCGGAAGGAACCGAGGTCGGCCGGCAACTCGGCCGGCACCACCACCTCGGGCCGGTAGACGCCCCGCCACCCCCGCAGGTGGGCCCGGTACGACAGGTCCAGATCCTCGGTCAGGGTGTCGGCCCGCCAGCCGCCGGCGTCGTCGATGGCGGCCCGCCGCCAGATCCCGGCGGTCCCGTTGAAGTTGAACCAGTAGCCCCGGGCTTCACGGGCACGCTGCTCGACCAGGAAATGCCCGTCGATGGCCGGAGCCTGGATCCGGGTCAGCCACGACTGGGTCGGGTTCAGGTGGTCCCATCGGGCCTGGACGAAGGCCACCTGGGGGTCGTCGAAGGCGTCGATCAGGTCGAGGAGGAAGCGGGGCCCGGGCACGAAGTCGGCATCGAACACGGCGATGAACTCGCCGTCGGCGTCGGCCAGGGCGTCGGCCAGGGCGCCGGCCTTGTAGCCGCGGCGATGGAGCCGGCGCCGGTGGTCGATGTCGATGCCCCGGGTCCGGGCCCTGGACACGGCGGACGCCACCGTGGCCGACGAGCCGTCGTCGGAGTCGTCCAGAACCTGGATCTGGAGCCGGTCCCGGGGGTAGTCGAGGGCGGCGCAGGCGGCGATGACCCGGGCCGCCACCCGGGGCTCGTTGTAGAGCGGGACCTGCACCGTCACGGTGGGGAGCGACCGAGTGTCCTCCGCCGACCGGTTGGGCCCCGCGCCGCCCGGGGTTCCGGCCTCGACCGGGCCCCGGCGCCAGGCCAGCAACGAGGCCCAGACCAGGTTGAGCCCGAACACCATCAACAGGGCCGAGGCCAGACCGTAGAGGGCCAGCGGAACGGCGGTGAGGGGCGTCACCACAGATGGTTGCCCAGGGGCGACGGCCCCCGCCGCTCGACCAGGAACCGGTCGACACCGAGCTGGCGGCCGCCGAAGCCCAGGTAGACGGTGAGGGCCGACACGGTCAGTAGCACGTAGGTCCAGATCCACTCCTCGCCCCCGAAGTAGGCCAGGAACAGGGTGAGGAAGAACAGCGTGGCCAGCAGCGATGCCAGCCGGGTGAAGAGCCCGGCCACCAGGGCCACGCCGATGACCAACTCCACCACCAGTTGGAGCCCACCGAAGAAGCCGGCCTGGGGGATCACCACCGCGTCGAGGGTCGAGTGGACGAAGCCGAGGCTGCCGCCGTTGCCGTCCTCGGACCCGAGGAACCGCAGGAAACCGGCGAAGTCGTCGCCGCCGTAGAGACCCTTGGTCAGGTTGTCGTACCACGTGGCCACCAGGATGACCCCGAGGGTAATCCGGAGGATGGCGGTGGCGATCGACCCCTCGTCGCTGTCGGTGGCAGGTGTCTGGACCCTCATGATCGTTCCTCGGTACTCGGCCGAGTTCGATCCCGGCATCGTCACTGTGCTGATCGGCGCCGCCACCCGTCGATGCCCCAGAGCCGTCCGGCGTCGGCCGCCACCAGGGTGGCGTGCCACATGGCCATCATGGCGTAGGACCAGGGCCACTCGCCGGGAACGGCGGAGAACGCGATCCCCAGGTTCACCGACAGCAGCAGCCCGAGGGCGGCGCCGACACGGGTGAACGCGCCCAGCAGCAGCGACATTCCCACCGCGGCCTCGATCAGGAAGAGGGCCCAGGAGAACGGGACCGGCCGGGGAACCACGAGCCAGTCCAGGAGCCGGCCGTAGGGTTCGACCGCCGGATGGTCGACGGCGAGGGCCAACCACTCCTCGATGCTGGTCTCACCCCGAGCGTCGAAGTCGGGCGGCAGCTTCCAACGCAGGGCCCACAACCAGAGCAGGCCCATCAGGATCCGGGCTCCGGCCAGGGGCCACAGGGGCGCCGACAGCCCACCGCCGAGCCCGGTCAGCCGGTCGGCGAGGCGCCGGGCCGGGAGGCGGAGCGATCGGGACGGGATCGTCTCAGGACTCGACGCCATCGGGCCGAGGCGGTGCGTGGGGATCCTCACTCACGGTGGGGAGTCTGGCGTTGCGCTTGGCTCAGAGCGGATGGGCCGGATCGAACAGCGGCAGGTCGGTCCGCTCCAACCGGTCGAGCGCTTCGAAGCCGATGGTGGCCCCTCGGGCCTCGAGGTCGCCTGCCCACCGCTCGAACCAGTCGCCGTCCATGGCCTCGACGTCGTCGACCAGCCGGAGCCGGTCGATGTCGTAGGTGTCCCGCAGGCGGGCCACCTCGGCCGCCACCGACTCCGGGCTCCGCTGACGGAAGCCGGGCCCGTGCACTCCGGCGGCGCACCACCGGCAGTCGCGGGGGCAGCCCCGGGACACCACGACCGTGGCCGACCGGTAGCCGGCCGTGGCCTCCCATGCCTCCAGGTAGCGGTCGAGATCGATCAGATCGCGGGCTGGGTCGGGGAGGGCGTCGAGGTCGTCCAGCGGCGCTCGGGCCGCGGTGACCACGATGCGGCCACCGCTGGCGAACGCCACCCCGGGCTCGTCGGTCAGGTCCTCGATCCCGAGGGGTCCCGATCCGGCGGCGTCGGTGGCCTCGGCCCGGGACACCGCGCCCCGCAGGGTCCCGGCGTCGATCCGATCGAGCAGGGCGGTGATGGTCTGCTCACCCTCGTGGTGGACCACGACGTCGACGGCGCCGCCGGTCAGATACGGCTCGGGGTCGGCGGTGGGATCGGGGCCGCCGGCCACCACCAGGGCCCCGGCCGCTCGGGCCCGGGCGGCGAGGTCCAGGGCGGCGGCGCGGGTCGGGAGCAGGCACGACAGGCCGACGACGTCGGGTGCGACCGAGGCCAGGCGCCGGTCGAACGACGACCGGTCGGGCTCGAAGGTGCCGTCGTAGACCGCCACCTCGTGGCCCCGCTCCCGGACCCAGGCTGCCAGCGACAGGACCCCGAGGGGGAAGTAGGGGCTGGCCGCCTCCCGCTCCGCCGGCTGTTCGGCCAGCAGCAGGGGATGGACGAGGAGGATCCGGGCCATTGGTCCACGCTACTCGGGGCCGGGTCCCGACCTCGGACCGTCGGGCCCGGTCAGGCCGCCTTCAGCGCCGCCATCACCTTGGCCCACCGGTCGGGATCCGACTTGTAGGGGGTGTAGAAGCTGATCCGCTGGACGCAGTCGCCGTAGCGGCGATGCAGCTCGGGGGCGACGGCCTCGGGCTCGCCGACCACGGCGAAGGTGTTGAGGATCTCGTCGTCGACCAGGTCGCCCATCTCCTGCCACCGGCCCTGCTTGGACATGGTGTTGAGCTCGTCCTGGAGGCCACCCCAGCCGTGGATGTCGAGCACGGGCCGGTAGGCCGGGGTCGAACCGTAGAACGAGATCTGTTGGCGGACGGCGGCCGCCGCCTGACCGGTCTCGTCCTCGTCGTTGCCGGTGACCACGAACGAGGGGCCCACGATCTCGAATCCCTCCATGGTCTTGCCCGCCTTGGCCCGGCCCCGCTCCAGGGCCGGGATGGTCACCTCCCGCAGGAACTTCTCGGTGGTGAAGCCGTGGCAGATGAAGCCGTCGCACACCTCGCCCGCCACCTCGGTCATGAGGGGCCCGACACCGGCCAGGAAGATCTTGGGGTCGCCGTTGGGGTTTGGGCCGGGATCGAAGAACGGGGTCATCAGGGTGTGGGTGTAGAAGTCGCCCCGGAAGTCGAGCTTGGTGCCGTTGTTCCAGGTGTCCCAGATGGCCCGGATGGCCAGCACCATCTCCCGCATGCGGGCCGCCGGCTTCGACCACTCCATCGAGAACCGCTTGGTGATGTGGGGCTTGATCTGGGAGCCGAGCCCGAGGATGAAGCGGCCGCTGTAGGCCTGGAGGTCGTAGGCGGTGTTGGCCAGCGTCATGGGGTTGCGGGCGAAGGCCACGGCGATCGACGTGCCCAGCTCGATCGACGTCGTGTGCTCGGCCGCCAGCAGCAGGGGGAGGAACGGGTCGTGGCTGGTCTCGGCCGTCCAGAAGCCGTCATACCCCTGGGCCTCCTGGGCCTGGGCCGACTCGATGGCCCCACCCAATCCCGATCCGAACCCGAAACCACCATCGACCTTCATGCTGGGACTCCCCGTGTCTCGTCGTACGACCCGTCGGCCTGCGAGCAACCTACCCGTGGGTGTGCCGACCGGCCCAGCCGGTAGCGTGAGATCGATGTATCTCGACGTGACCGACGCAAGTTTCGAGGCCGACGTCCTGCAGCGGTCGATGACCACGCCGGTCGTGGTCGACCTCTGGGCGCCCTGGTGTGGCCCGTGCAAGACGCTGGGGCCCATCATCGAGAAGGTGGTGGCCGACACCAACGGCAAGGTGGTGCTGGCCAAGATCAACGTCGACGAGAACCCGCAGGCGTCGGCCGCCTTCCGGGTCCAGTCGATCCCGGCCGTCTACGCCCTGGCCAACGGGCAGGTGGTCAACGGCTTCGTCGGGGCCAAGCCCGAGCACGAGGTCCGCGAGTTCGTGGACTCACTGATCGTCGACGGGAACCAGGCCGAACTCGACGCCCTGGTGGCGGCGGGCGACGAAGCGTCGCTCCGGCGGGCTCTCGAGCTCGATCCCGCCCACAAGCCGGCGGCGCTGACCCTGGCCCTGTGGCTCATCGACCAGGGCCGGTCGACCGAGGCGGCCGAGGTGCTGGCCCCGGTCCCGGTCGACGCCGAGGTCGAGGCCGTGCTGGAGGCGGCCCGGGCCGGGGCCCTGCCGGCCCAGGAACGGGACCGGATCGGGAGCCGGCTGGGCGAGCTGCTCGACCGTGTCAAGGGTGACGACGAGGCCCGGACCGAGTTCCTCACCCTGCTGGAGGAGCTCACGGTGGGCGATCCGGCGGCGGCCGCCGACTGGCGCCGGAAGCTGTCGAGCCGCCTGTTCTGAGCGGGGCCGCCGTCCCGGCCCGCCCCGCCACCGCTAGCCTGAGCCCCATCGCGACCGACCCCGACCGGGGTTGGGGTCGCCTCACCATCTCGACGCTTCCCTCCTTCGGTCCTCCCACAGGAAGGGCGTCGCATGGCCCCGCCCCTGCGTCACCATCCGGCGTCCGCCGGGCCCGGCCGTCCCCGCCGTCCCTCGGCCCCCGACCCCGGGCACGAGTCCGAGCCGGGCACCGCTCCCGGGCCGGATCCCGGGCCGGATTCGTTCCCCCCACCGGCCCCGGGCCGGGATCCCGGCCGCGCCCGGGACGCCACACCCCAAGGCGACCTCGCCCTGGCCGACACGCCGCCGAACGGCGCGCGGTATGGGCTGTGGGATGGGTCGGGGGGCGACCTGCGCATGGGCTCACTGCTCGATCAGGCCCGCCTCCGGCTCGACGCCGTGCTCGATCGACCGGTGGCCTCGACCGCCACCGCGCTCATCGTGGCCGCCGCTCTGCTCGGGGGCTGGTGGCTGGGGCGTCCGCCGCCGGTCGCCGATCCGGTCGACCTGATCCCGCGGTCCGGGTCGGCGAGCACCACCATCGGGCCCGACGCCCCGGCTCCGACCGGGGGAGCCGGGCCCTCGACGGGACCGGCCGCGACCGGATCGTCGGCGCCGGACATCGGGCCCGGGGTTCCCGGTGGCCGGTCCGGGTCCGGGGCCGAGTCCGGGTCCGGGGCCGGGGCCGAGCCTGAGGTCGTCCTGGTCCATGTGGCCGGGGCCGTGGCCCGGCCCGGGGTGGTGACCCTGCGGCCCGGCGACCGGCTGGCCGACGCCGTGGCCGCCGCCGGAGGACCCACGGACGAGGCCGAGGTCCACCGGCTCAACCTGGCCGCGCCGGTGGCGGACGGCATGCAGGTCCGGGTACCGGTTGCCGACGAGGAGGTCCACCACCCCGACGGGGTGGTGGCCGCCCCGCCCCCGGTGGTCGAACCGACCGGAACCGGGGCGGCCCCGGGCTCGGGTACCCCTGACCGACCCCCCGTCGACCTCAACCGGGCCGACGCCGACGAGCTCCGGACCCTGCACGGCATCGGCCCCGCCCTGGCCGCCGCCATCATTCGGCATCGGGAGGAGGTGGGCGGGTTCACCTCGGTCGACGAACTGCTCGACGTGCCCGGCATCGGTCCCGTGACCCTCGATCGCCTCGTCGACCAGGTGACGGTGTGACCGGGCCCCGGGCGGGGCGCGAGCCGGGCCCGGAGGCGTACGGTCGGGTGCGGGACCGACCGTCGGAGGCCCGGGCCCTGACCGCGGCCCAGGCCGTCTCGGTGGCCGCCGTGGTCTGGATTGCCGCCGTGATCGCTCCCGGTCCCGTGCCGACGATCCACCCGGCGGTGGCCGTGATCGCCGTGGCCGCCGCCGTCGCCGTCCGCCGACCCCTGCCGGTGGTGCTGGCCGCAGGCCTGGTGGCCGCGGTGTCGGCTCAACGGGCCGAGGCCCGCTTCGTCCCGGTGGAGGCGGGGCCGTGGTCCGGGCCCGTCGCGCTGGTCGACGAGGCCGAACCACTGGGCTGGGGTCGGCGGGCCGTGGTCCGCCTGCCCGATGGCCGAAGGGTCCAGGCCGTGGCCTTCGGTCCAGCCGGACACCGGTTGGCCGCCGCCGGGGTTGGCGACCGACTCGATGTCACCGGGCGGTTGCAGCCGCTGGCCCCCTCGTCGTGGACCCGGTCGAGACACCTGCTGGGCGAGCTGGTGGTGAGGGAGGTCTCACCCCGGTCGGGCCCGGGACCGGGGCGGGCCGTGGTGGAGTGGGTGCGGGGCCGGATCACGGCCGGGGCCGAACCCCTGGCCCCGGACCAGCGGGCCCTGTACCTCGGTCTCGTCGTGGGCGAGGACCGCGACCAGGCCCCGGCCCAGCGGGCCCGGTTCCGGGCCGCCGGCATGAGCCACCTTCTGGCCGTTTCCGGGCAGAACGTGGCGTTCGTCTTGGCCGTGGTGGCCCCCGCCCTGTCCCTGATCGGTCGTCGGTCCCGGCTCGTCGTAACCGGGCTGGTGCTCGTCGGGTTCGCTCTCGCCACCAGACTGGAGCCCTCGGTGTTGCGGGCCACCACCATGGCCGGACTGTCGGCCTGGGCCGCCGCCACCGGGCGGGAGGCCGAGGGGCTGCGGCCCCTGGCGGCCGCCGTGGCCCTGCTGATCGTGGCCGACCCCTTCCTGGTCCACGCCGTGGGGTTCCAGCTGTCGGTGGCGGCCTCGGCCGCCATCGTCGTCGGCGTCCCTCCGCTCAGCGACCGGTTGCCGGTGCCGACCTGGCTGCGACCGGCTCTGGCCGTCACCGTGGCCGCCCAGATCGGGGTGTCGCCGTTGCTGGTGCACCGGTTCGGCTCGGTGCCCGTGGCCGCCGTCCCGGCCAACCTGGTGGCCGGCCCGGCCGCCGGGCTGGTGATGGTGTGGGGTCTGACCGTCGGGGTGGTTGCGGGGCTGGCCCCGGCTCCCGTGGACGGTTGGCTCCAGGCCCCGGTCCGGGTCCCGCTGTGGTGGCTGGACGCCGTTGCCGGTTGGGCCCTGCGATTGCCGTTGCCGGTGCTCGGCGGCCGGTCCCTGCTGATCGGCACCGCGGTGGGGGCGGTGCTCGGCCTGGGCTGGGTCGTCGCCCGGTCCCGCCGACATGGCGTCGGCCCCGGCGCCCCGGACCGGACCCATCACCACGGCGAACTCGGCCGTCCCGGCGCCGGAGGGATCCGGGTGGCGGGGTTGGCGGTGACGGTGCTGGCGGTGGCCGCCCTCGCTCTGGCTGCTCCCGCCGCCCCCCTCCAACCGGGTGCCCTGGACGGCGGCGGGCTCTGGTACCCGTCGGGTCCGGACGGCGAGAGGCCGTCGGTGCTGGTGGTGTCGGCCGACGCCGACCGGCGGTTGCTCGACGCCCTGGTCGAGGCCCGCATCGACCGCGTCGACCTGGTGGTGGCGGTCGCGGGTCACGGCCCGGGCGCCCAGCTGGCCCGGGCCGTGACCGACCTTGTGGCGACCGGTCGCCTCGTCGGTCCACCGCAGCACCGGATCGTGGGAGCCCACCGCGTCACCGGACCGCTGACCGTGACCACCGGTCACCACGTTCTGTTGATCGAGCCGTCGAGTCCCTCTCGCCTGACGGTGGAGATCGACGCCGGGAGCGGGCCGTGACGACGGCCCACCCCCGGCGACCGACCGCTACGAGCCCGCCGGGAGATCGTTCAGGGCGTCCTCGACCCCCTTGTGGAAGGTGGGGTAGGCGTAGATCATCGACCGGAGCGTCTCGAGGGGGATCCGGGCGTGGACGGCCAGGGTCAGTAGGCCGAGCACCTCGCCTCCGACCGGGCCCATCGAGGTGGCGCCGACCAGGATCCCGAGGTCGAGGTCGGCCACCAGCTTGATGAAGCCCTCGTTGCCGGTGGCGTGGAGCCAACCCCGGGCGGTGTGGGCCACCGGCTTGACCGCCACCGCCACCGTGCGGCCCTCGGACCGGGCCTGGGCCTCGGTCAGGCCGACCGCTCCGACCTCGGGATCGGTGAAGGTCACGGCGGGCAGAGCGGCCAGGTTGAGGGCGGCCGGATCGTGGCCCAGGATGTCGTCGGCCGCGATCTCGCCTTGGCGGGTGGCGAGGTGGGTGAACAGGCCCTCGCCGGCGATGTCGCCCACGGCCCACACGCCGTCGGCCACCCGTTGGCGGCCGTCGACGGTCAGGAACGGTCCGTCCGGGGTGATGCCGAGATTGGCCACCCCCAGCTCGTCGAGGAAGGTGCGGCGGCCGGTGGCTACCAGCAGCCGCTCGCCGGTGACCGTGGTCCCGTCGGCCAGCGAGACCGAGAAGCCCGACTCCCCGTGGGCCACCGAGGAGGCCCGCTGACCGGTGTGGACGGCGATCCCCTCGGCCTCGAAGACCTCGGCCAGGGCCCGACCGGCCTCGGGTTCGTTGCGGGGGAGCAGGGTGGCCTCGGCCTCGATGATCTCGACCCGGACCCCGAAGCGGGCCATGACCTGGGCCAGCTCGGTGCCGATGGCGCCCCCGCCCAGGACCACGAGGGACGCCGGCAGTTCCTTGGCCTCGACGATGTCGTGGTTGGTCCAGTACGGGGTGTCGGCCAGGCCCGGAATCGGGGGCACGGCGGCCAGGGTCCCGGTGGCGATCACCAGCCCCCGGGCGGCCCGGTAGGTGGTGCCCTCGACCTCGACCAGACCCGGTCCGGCGATGCGGGCGTACCCCCGGACGAAGTGGCCACCCTTGCCGGTGAAGCGGTCGACGGCCACGGTGTCGTCCCAGTCGTCGGTGGCGTGGTCCCGGATCCGCTGGGCCACCGGGCCCCAGTCCGGGGTGACGGTGGCCGATCCGGCCAGGTCGGCCACTCGGCGGGCCTCGGCCAGGAGGTCGGCGGCCCGGATCATCATCTTGGACGGGACGCAACCCCAGTAGGGGCACTCCCCGCCGACCAGCCCGCCCTCGATGCCGGTGACGTGGAGGCCGGCCTCGGCCAGCCGTCCGCCGACGGTCTCACCCGCCGGTCCCATGCCGATCACGACCACGTCGGTCTCGACCACGTCGGTCTCGCTGACGCCGGTCCGGGTGATGTCGGTCTGCGCGGCCTGGTGCTGGGTCTCGTTGCTCATCGGTCTGCCTCCTGTGTTCCTGGCCGTCCGGTTCCCTGCACCGGATCGGCACAGTGGGAAACCGCAGCGCCGTTCCCGCCGTCCGCGACTGTCACAACGCAGACATTCGGGCCGGTGGTCCCGGGCGTGGCCGACCGCCGTCCTCAGGTGGTCAGGGCGACCAGGCCGGCCGGGTCCAGCACCTCGATCCGGCCGTAGTGACGCCGGATCAGACCCTGCTTCTCCAGGTTGGCCAGGCTTCGGGCCACGCTCGGCCGCCGGGCCCCGAGGAGCCGGGCCAGCATCTCCTGGGTGGCCAGAACGCGGCCGTGCTCGTCGGTGCTGTGGCCGATCAGGACGGCGAGCTGGTGGTCGAGGGGCCCGGCCAGCAGTTCCTCCAGTCGGTCCTGGGTGTCGGCCAGTCGGGCCGCCATCGACACCATCCACCGCACGGCGAGACGGGGGTGGGTCGTCACCAGCCGCAGGAGTTCGGGGCCGGGCAGGCACAGCACCTCGGCCTCGTCCAGGGCCATGGCCTCCACCGGCGCCGTCCGGCCCAGGAACAGGCCGACGTCGCCGAAGACGTCACCGGCCCGCAGGATCTGCAACAGGTGGGTCCGGTCGGTCCGGGGGCGGGCCAGCGCCACCGTGCCCCGCTCCAGGATGAAGACGTGCTCGACGGCGTCGTGGCGGCCGAACAGGACGTCGCCCGGGCCCACGGTCCGGTGGGTGGCCACGGCGAGGACGGCGTCGACGTCCTCGGCGGTGAGGGGCGAGGCGGGAGAGCTGCCCAGACACCGGGCCAGCCAGGCGGCGCGATCCGATAGGGCCATCCCGTCGCAACCGGTCGGCCGGGACCCGCATTCCGCCATCGAGCCGGGGCCCGCCCCGCCCTCGCTGGAACGTCACCGGCCCCCGCTAGCGTCGGACACCATGCTGCTGGCCCTCGGCCCCCACACCTTCGACATCACCCACCGGGGGGTGGTGATGGGCATCCTGAACCGCACGCCCGACAGCTTCTACGACGCCGGCGACTACTGGTCGTTCGACGCCTTCCTGGCCAAGGCCCAGCAGCTGGTCGACGACGGCGCCGACTTCCTCGACGTGGGCGGGGTCAAGGCGGGGCCCGGTGAGGAGGTCGGCCTCGAGGAGGAGCTGGAGCGGGTCGTGCCGGCGGTCGAGGCCCTCCGGGCCCGCTTCGATCTGCCACTGTCGGTCGACACCTGGCGGGCCGAGGTCCTGGCGGCATCGATCGAGGCCGGGGCCGTCATCGGCAACGACATCAGCGGTTTCGACGATCCCGACGTACCTGAGCGTCGCCGCCGGCCGGTGGAGCGTCAGTGGTGGCCACCCACATCCGTCTGCGGCCACGGGTGCCCTGATCCTGAACCCGAGCTACGACGATCTGCGTGGTGCGATGTGCAAGTCGGTTCCTGGCCGAGCGGGCGGCCAACGTGCCCTCGATGCCGGGCATCCCGGCCGAGCGCGTCATCGTCGACGCCGGCATGGACCTGGGCAAGACCCCGGCAATGTCGCTCGAACTGCTCCACCATTCCCACGAACTGGTCGACCTCGGCCACCCGCTGCTGCTCTCGGCGTCGAACAAGCGGTTCCTGTTCGAGCTGTTGGAGACCGACCGCTGGGACATCCAGTCGGGGACCGACGCCGCCCACACCATCGGTGTGCTCCAGGGTTGTCGGCTGCTCCGGGCCCACGATGTCCGCTCGGCCCGGCGCCTGGTCGATCTGTTGGCCGCCGTGCTGGAGCGGACGGGCCCGGTACCCCACATCCGGGCGCTGAACACCGAAGCGGGTTCGGCCGGGGAGCCGGCGGCCTGATGGCGGTCCTGCTGATCAAGGGTGACGACCCGACCCTGGTGGCCCAGGCCGTGCGCCGGGCCGTGACCGACTTCGTGGGCGACGGCGACCGGTCGCTCATGGTGGAGGAGGTGGGCGAGGAGCAGTACCAGCCCGACGGGGCCGACCCCGAACTGACCCCGCTGGTCAACGCGGCCCACACCCCGCCGTTCCTGACCGAGCGCCGGGTTGTCGTCGGCCGCAACCTGGCCCTGTTCACCCGGGCCGAACAGGTCGCCCCCCTGGTCGAGGTCCTGACCGATCCGCTCCCCACCACCGACCTGGTCCTGGTCTGGGAGAAGGGGTCGGCGTCGAACCGACTGGGCGCCGTGCCCAAGAAGCTCAAGGAGGCGCTGAAGACCGCCGGGGCCGAGGAGATCGACGCCGCCCCGTCCCAGGGCAAAGGCCGAAAGTCGTTCCTGGACGAACGCCTGTCGACGGCGGCGGTCCGGCTCGACGGCCCGGCCAAACGCCTCATCGCCGACCAGCTGGGCGACGACGTGGGCCGAGTGGAGTCGATCCTGGAGGCCCTGCACTCGGCCTACGGCGACGGGGCGGCGCTCGGTCCGGCCGAGGTCGGGCCCTACGTCGGCCCGGCCAGCGACGTCCCGCCGTGGGAGTTGACCGATGCCATCGACGATGGCGACATCGGCACCGCCCTGGACAAGCTGGGTCGCATGATGACGGGAGGTGATCGCCATGCCCTCCAGGTCATGGCCACGCTCCACGGCCACTACCAGCGAGCCCTGGCCCTCGACGGGGCCGGCGCCCGCGACGACAAGGAGGCCGCCGCCATCCTGGGGATCAAGCCGTTCCCGGCCCGCAAGGCTCTCAACCTCTCGCGTCGGCTCGGGTCCCAGCGGCTGGCCACCGCCATCGGGCTCCTGGCCGGGGCCGACCTCGACGTCCGGGGGGCGAGCGCCGTGCCCGACGCCACCACCATGCAGGTCCTGGTGGCCCGCCTGGCCCGACTCAGTCGCTGACCGGTCGACCGGGGGCGGGCCCCACCCGCCACCTCGATCGGGCTCCGGCGACCGCGGGACCGGCGATGGTCGCCGACCGGGGCGTCGGAGGCATCGACTCGAATCGCGGTCGGAGGGGCGTGTACCGTGCGAGTCCGTGTCGGCCGTCGTGATCACCACTCCCGGACCGGGCACTCCGGTCCCGCCGGCATGAGCGCCGGCGAGCGCCTGCCCGGCGCACCCGAGCCCATGCATCACTGGGACGGAGCCGGCGTTCGTATCGCCGGCGACTCCTGGGGCCCCGTCGGCGGCCCCCTGATCCTGCTCCTCCACGGCGGCGGGCAGACCCGCCACGCCTGGCGGGGTGCGGGCGAGACCCTGGGTGCCGCCGGCTACCGGGCGGTGGCCCTCGACGCCCGCGGCCACGGCGACTCCGACTGGGCCCCCGACGGCGACTACGAGCGTTCGGCCATGGTGGCCGATCTGGCCCGTGTGGTCGCCCAGCTCGACGCCGGGCCGCCGGTGCTGGTCGGGGCGTCGATGGGTGGCAACACCAGCCTGGCCGCGCTGGGGGAGGGGGCGGTGGAGGGCCGGGCCCTCGTGATGGTCGACATCGCGCCCCGCATCCAGGCCGGCGGAACCCGCAAGGTGGGCGAGTTCATGGCCCAGAAGCCGAACGGGTTCGAGTCGTTGGAGGAGGTGGCCGAGGCCATCGCCAACTACCAGCCGCACCGGGAGCGGCCCCGCTCCCTCGACGGGTTGGCCAAGAACGTCCGACGAGGCCCTGACGGGCGCTACCACTGGCACTGGGATCCGCGCTGGCGTCAACGGCCCCGGCTCGACCGGGACCAGCTGCGGGAACGGACCCGCCGCCTGGAGGCGTCGGCCCGGGCCCTGACCGTGCCGACGCTACTGGTGCGAGGCGGGCTGTCGGACGTGCTCGACGAGGCGGGGGCGCAGGCCTTCCTCGACCTGGTGCCGCACGCCGACTACGTCAACGTGGCCGACGCGGCCCACATGGTGGCCGGTGACCGCAACGACGCCTTCGGCGAGGCGATGCTCGATTTCCTGGCCCGAAACGTGCCGGTCGGGCCGACCGGGCGCTGACCCGGTCGGGTGGCGTCGGAGCGGGCTACTCGGCGGCGCTGAGGTCGCGGACCCGAGCGACCAGGCGGCTCTTCTGGCGGGCCGCCTTGTTGGGGTGGATGACACCCTTGGCCGCGGCCTTGTCGATCCGCTTGATGGCCTGTCGCAGGGCCTCGGCCTCGTCCTCGGTGCCGGCGGCCGCCTCAGCCGCCTTCTTGCGGGTCAGCAACTCCGAGCGCACCGTGCGATTGCGCAGGCGACGCTTCTCGTTCTGACGGTTGCGCTTGATCTGGCTCTTGATGTTGGCCACGGTGAACCTCTGGACCCCACGGGTTGGTGTCGGCGACGGCCCCGGGGGGCCTGGACGAAACAGGACCCATCGATGATAGCGGCACCAGGTCCGGCGCCCACCACGCCCGATGGGGCCTCCGGGACGACCGCGGTATGCCGACCAGGCCAACCGTCCCGGTCGCCCGGTAGTTTGGAAGGGCCATGACGACGGTCGACCCCTCCCGCATCCGCAACATCGCCATCATCGCCCACATCGACCACGGCAAGTCCACGCTCGCCGACCGGTTGCTGGAGCGTTGTGGCGCCGTCGAGGCCCGCGACATGCGGGCCCAGTATCTCGACTCGATGGATCTCGAGCGGGAGCGGGGCATCACCATCAAGCTCCAGAGCGTCAAGCTGGAGTGGAACGGCCATGTCATCAACCTGATCGACACCCCGGGCCACGTCGACTTCGGCTACGAGGTCAGTCGGTCGCTGGCCGCCTGCGAGGGCGTGCTGCTGGTGGTCGACGCGGCCCAGGGCATCGAAGCCCAGACCCTGGCCAACACCTACCTGGCCATGGAACACGATCTGGAGATCGTGCCCGTACTGAACAAGCTCGACCTCCCGGCCGCCGACCCCGACCGCTACGCCGGCGAGATCGAGCAGGTGCTGGGCATCCCGGCCGAGGACTGCCTGCGCATCTCGGCCAAGACCGGCCTGGGTATCGACGAGTTGCTGGAGGCCGTGGTCGAGCGCATCCCGGCCCCCGAAGGGGACGGCGACGAGCCCCTCCAGGCCCTGATCTTCGACAGCCACTTCGACACCTACCGGGGCGTGGTGTCGAGCGTTCGGGTGGTCAACGGCCGCCTCGGCAAGGGCGACAAGCTCCTGTTCATGCAGGCCGGGGCCACCCACGAGGCCGACGAGGTGGGTGTCCGCACCCCCGACAACGCCCCCGTCGACTCGCTCGGCCCGGGTGAGGTGGGCTACCTCATCGCCGGGATCAAGGACGTCCGCGAAGCCCGCTCGGGTGAGACCATCACCCGTTCGGCCACCCCGGCCGACGAGCCCCTGGAGGGCTATCGGGAACCCCAGCCCATGGTGTTCTGCGGTCTGTACCCGGTCGACGGCGACGACTACGAGGACTTCCGCGACGCCCTCGACAAGCTCCGCCTCGACGACGGCAGCTTCACCTTCGAGCCCGAGACGTCCCTGGCCCTGGGCTTCGGGTTCCGGTGCGGCTTCCTCGGTCTGTTGCACATGGAGATCGTGCGGGAGCGCCTCGAGCGGGAGTTCGACCTCAACCTGATCGCCACCAGCCCTTCGGTCGAGTACCGGATCACCATGAACAACGGGGAGGAGCGGGTGGTCGACAACCCGTCGTCCCTTCCCCCGGCCGGCGACTTCCGCCGCATCGACGAGCCCCACGTCCGGGCCTCGATGATCACCCCGTCGGACTACACCGGCACGCTGATGGAGCTGTGCCAGTCCCGCCGAGGTCAGCTCGACAAGATGGAGTACCTGTCGCCCGAGCGGATGGAGTTGGTCTACGACCTGCCCCTGGCCGACGTCGTGGTCGACTTCTTCGACGAACTCAAGAGCCGGACCCAGGGTTACGCCAGCCTCGACTATGAGCCGATCGGGTACGTCGAGGGCGATCTCGTCCGGGTCGACATCCTCTTCAACGGCGAGCAGGTCGACGCCTTCTCCACCATCGTGCACAAGGACAGCGCCTACGCCTACGGTCGCCGCACGGCCGAGAAGTTGCGCGAGATCATCCCCCGCCAACAGTTCGAGGTACCGATCCAGGCCGCCATCGGAGGCCGCATCATCGCCCGGGAGACGGTGCGGGCTTTCCGCAAGGACGTGACCGAGAAGCTCTACGGCGGCGACGTGACCCGAAAGAACAAGCTCCTGAAGAAGCAGAAGGAGGGCAAGAAGAAGATGAAGAACATCGGCCGGGTCGAGATCCCGCCCGACACCTTCATCCGCGCCCTCCGCCTCGACGACTGACCCCACCGGTCAACCGTCGCCACCGGCCCTCCCGCTCGCCCGGCCCTCCCCGCCACCGTCGCAGCTGTCGCCCCGATGCCCGAGACCGTTGTCCACTGGTTTCGCCGAGACCTCCGCCTGGCCGACAACCCGGCCCTGACCGCGGCCGCCCGAGGGCGCGACGTCGTCGGACTGTTCGTGGTCGACGACCGGCTGCTGGGCCCGTCCGGTCCCCCCCGACGGGCCCAGCTCCGCCGCTCTCTCGACGCCCTGGACGCCTCCATGGACGGCGCCCTCGTGGTCCGATGGGGGGATCCGGCCGCCGTCGTCCCGGCCGTCGCGGCCGAGGCCGGCGCCGTCGAGGTCTACGGGGCCAACGACCACGGCCCCTACGGTCGCCGGCGGGACGAGCGGGTGGCCGCCGCCCTCGGCGCCGCCGGACGGTCCCTGGTCCGGGTCGACGGACCGTACGCCGTGGCGCCGGGCACGGTGGCCACCGGAGCGGGCACCCCGTTCAAGGTCTTCACCCCGTACTACCGGGCCTGGTCGACCATCCCGCCGGTCCCCCCGGTGCCGGCCCCGCCGGTCACCTGGTGCCGAGCCCTGGCCAGTGACGAACTGCCGACCGCCCCCGATCGGTCCTACGACGCGCCCGACCCGGGGGAGGAGGCCGCCCTGCGCCGACTCGACGCCTTCCTCGACGGCCCGGCGGACGCCTACGGCGACCACCGGGACCGTCCCGATCTCGACGCCACCTCCCGGCTGTCGATCGACCTCAAGTGGGGAACCCTCCATCCCCGCCAGATCCTGGCGCGCCTGGGTCCGGAACACGAGCCGTTCCGTCGCCAGGTGGCGTGGCGCGACTTCTACGGCACCTTCCTCGACGCCTGGCCGGCCACGGCCCGGGCCAACGTCGCCCCTGCGCTCGACGCGATGGTCTTCGACACCGGACCGGTTGCCGACGAGCGGTTCGAGGCCTGGTCCCGGGGGCGGACCGGCTACCCCATCGTCGACGCCGGGATGCGCCAGTTGGCGGCCTCGGGCTGGATGCACAATCGGGTCCGCATGATCACGGCCAGCTTCCTGGTCAAGGACCTCCACCTCCACTGGCGGCGAGGGGCGGCCTGGTTCATGCGCCACCTTCTGGACGGCGACCTGGCCTCCAACCAGCACGGCTGGCAGTGGGTGGCCGGCACCGGGACCGACGCCGCCCCCTTCTTCCGGGTCTTCAACCCGACCGCCCAGGGCCGCAAGTTCGACCCCGACGGCGCCTACGTGCGGCGTTGGGTCCCCGAACTGGGCCCGGTGGCCGACCGTTGGGTCCACGAGCCCTGGAAGGACCCGGCCGGGGCCCCGCCCGGCTACCCGGCCCCGGTGGTCGACCACGCCACCGAGCGTGACGTGGCCCTGGCCCGGTACCAGGCGGTCCGGGCCGGCGACGGCCGGTGACCGCCCCGGGGTGTCGGGGTGCCCGCCTCCTCTACGGGCCCGGCCCCCGCGGTGGGTAGACTGAGCCGAGGAGACGACAACCACCCCCATGCTCGACGAACGCAAGGCCGCCATTCTGCGGACCGTCATTGAGGAATACATCGACACCGCGCAGCCCGTCGGCTCGGCCGCCGTGGTCGCCGCGGCCGACGTCCGGGTGTCGCCCGCCACCGTCCGCAATGACATGGCCGTGCTCGAGAGTGAGGGCTACCTGACCCAGCCCCACACCAGCGCCGGCCGGGTGCCGACGGACAAGGGCTACCGCCACTTCGTCGACCACCTCGACACCGCCGAACTGAGCGGGGTGGAACGCCGGACCGTGTCGTCCTTCTTCGACGAGATGCGGGGCGAGATCGAGAGCGTGATGCGCGATACCGCCGGCCTGCTGGCCACGCTCACCGACTACGCCGCGGTGGTCGTGGACGGCTCGGGCGAGGCGGTCCAGGTTCGCTCGGTCCAGCTCGTGACCCTGTCCGACACCGTGGTCCTGGCCGTGGCCGTCCTGGCCAACGGCCAGGTCCTGAAGTTCCAGGTCGAGCGGCCGGAGCCGGTGTCGGCGGCCGCCGCCGAGGCCGCCGCCGCCGTGCTGCGGGCCGCCTTCGAGGGGCACTCCCTGGCCGACCCCGGCCCGATCGATCCGACCGGGCGGCCCGACGTCGATGGCCTCGTGGGCGACCTGCAGGGCGCCGTGGCCGATACCGTGCACGACACGGGTCGGGTCTACGTCGAGGGCACGGCCCGGGTGGCCAGCGCCTTCGAGGCGGTCGAATCCGTCGGTCGGGTCCTCACCATCCTGGAGCAACAGCTGGTGGTGGTGTCCCTGCTGGCCGACGTGGTGGACCGTGGCCTGACCGTCGCCATCGGCTCCGAGACCGGGGTCGAACCCCTGGAGGATTGCAGTCTGGTGGTATCCCCCTATGAGATCGAAGGTGAGCACGCCGGTTCCATCGCCGTGCTCGGACCGACGCGGATGAACTACGCCCAGGCCCTGTCGGCGGTGGCCGCCGTCAGCAACCGGCTGGGCAATCGGTTGAGCGAGGGCTGAGAGCCATGGAGTTCTACGAGATGCTGGGGGTCGATCCCTCGGCTTCCCAGGACGAGATCAAGAAGGCCTACCGTCGCCTGGCCCGGGAACTCCATCCCGACGCCAATCCCGGCGACGCAGAGGCGGAGTCACGCTTCAAGCAGGTGACCGAGGCCTACGAGGTGCTGAGCGACCCGGAGAAGCGGGCCCGCTACGACCGCTTCGGGACGTCGGGCAACGGCGCCACGGGCGACCCCTTCAGCGCCAGCGGGCTCGGTGACCTGTTCGACGCCTTCTTCAACGCCGGGGCCCGGTCCGAGCAGAACATCCGCCGCGGTGTCGACCTCGAGGTGACGGTCGAGCTGACCCTGGAGGACGCCGTGGCCGGGGTGGCCCAGGACGTTTCGGTCCGCACCGCCATCCCGTGCGACACCTGTGAGGCCACCGGGGCCAAGCCCGGGAGCGACGTGCGCCGCTGCGACCAGTGCGGGGGCTCGGGCCAGGTTCGCCAGGTCCGCCAGTCGATCCTCGGCCAGATGGTCAGCACCAGCACCTGCCCCCGGTGCGGGGGCGAGGGCATGGAGATCCCCAACCCGTGCGTCGAGTGCTCGGGCGAGGGTCGGCGCATCACCGAACAGACCTACAACGTCGACATCCCGGCCGGGGTGAGCGAGGGTTCGACCCTGCGGCTGACCGGACGGGGGGCGGTCGGGCCCCGGGGCGGGGGCGCCGGCGACCTGTACGTGAACGTCCGGGTGGCCGATCATCCCCGGTTCGTGCGCGACGGCGACGATCTCTACGCCGAACTCCACCTGCCGCTGACCCAGGCCGCACTGGGGGCCAGCGTCTCGTTCGAGACCATCGACGGCGAGGTCCCCATCGACGTGGCCCGCGGGGCCCAGACGGGCAAACGGTGGCGGCTCCGGGACCGGGGTGTGCCCCGCCTGCGGGGCCGGGGGCGTGGCGACCTGGTGCTCACCCTGATCGTGGACACCCCGACCGACCTCACCGCCGAGCAGGAGAAGCTGCTCCGCCAACTGGCCGAAGAGCGGGGTGAACCGGTGAAGGAGCCGGGCGAGGACGGCCTCCTGGGCCGGTTCAAGTCCCGCTTCAACTGACGATGGCCGGCCGAGCTCCCGGGCCCGGGGCCGGCCCCGTCGGTCCCGGACCGTCGGCCCACGACGTCGCCGACCTGCTCCGCCACCGGCCGCTGGTCTTCGTCGACGACCTGGATCAGCCGGTTCTCGACGACGGAGACCGGCACCACTTCGAGCGGGTCCTGCGGGTGGCGCCCGGGGCCGACATCGTCGTCGGCGATGGCGCCGGGGCCTGGCGCCCGGCCCGGTTCGGACCCCGGATCGAACCGACCGGACCCGTGTCCCGGGATCGGCCCCATCCCTACCCGGTCACGGTGGCCTTCGCCCCGGTCAAGGGGGCCAAACCGGAGTGGGTGGTGCAGAAGCTGACCGAGATCGGGGTCGACCGGATCCAACCGGTGCTCACCGAGCGCACGGTGGTGCGGTGGGACGAGGCCCGTCGCCGCCGGATGGTCGACCGGATGCTGGTGGCGGCCCGTGAGGCGTGTCTCCAGTCCCGCCGGTTGACCCTGCCCGAGGTGGCCGAGCCCTGCACCCTGGGCGCCCACCTGGCCCGCGAGCCCGGTGTCGTGCTCGCCGATCCCGGCGGCTCCGACCCGTCGGCCCGGGACCGGTCGGTGGTGGTGGGGCCCGAGGGCGGCCTCACGGCCGACGAGGTGGCCGACCGGCCGACGGTGCGGCTTCCGGGCCACGTTCTGCGAGCCGAAACCGCGGTGGTGGTGGCGGCCGGGGTGTTGGTGGCCCTCCGGGGTGGGCTGGTCCATTCCTCGGCTCGCTGACCGCGGGCAGTGGTTGATGGTGCGCTAGGTGGCGCCTAGCGTGGGGGATTCGACCGATTGCGAATTGCGATTGCGACCTGCAGTTGCGAAGTGGACGCCTGACGACGGTGGGGGAGAACCAGCAGATGGGACCGAGCGACGAGCCGTCGGAAGCAACCTCCCCCTACGGCCGACGGGTGGGGGAGCGGTTGCGGGCCATCCGGCGTCAGAAGCGTCTCTCCCTCCAGGACGTCGAGGCCAATTCCAGCCAGGAGTTCAAGGCTTCGGTGCTCGGGGCCTACGAACGGGGTGAGCGGGCCATCTCCGTGCCCCGGCTCGAACGCCTGGCCCAGTACTACAGCGTGCCCGTCGACCAGTTGCTGCCCCGGTCGAGCGCCGGCAGCGCCGACCCGGGCGCCGTGCTCGATCTCACCGACAAGACCGGTCGCCGCAGCGGCGTGACGCTGGACCTGACCCAGTTGGAGGCGGTGGCCCGCCCCGAAGGGGAGATGCTGGGCCGCTACCTGGTCATGATCCAGGTGCAGCGCCAGGACTTCAACGGGCGGGTCCTCACCATCCGCGAGGACGACTTGCGGGCCGTGGCCTGCATCCTCGGGGTCGAGATCGAGGCCGCCGTCGATCGGCTGTCGGATCTCGGTCTGACCTACGTGGCTCCCACGGGCTGAGCGATCCTGACGGCCAGCCCGAACCCGGCCCGGACCAGCTCCGACGCCGACGGCGGCCGGTCCAGCTCGTCGGCCAGATCGCCGAGGACGGTGGCCAGCCGCCCGGCGTCGGGTGGAACCGGTGCGTGCGAGGAGCCGAAGGCATGACCCGGGCCGAGGTCCGACCCGTCGGGCCATCCCGGATCCTCACCGGTTGACGGCGTCGGGGACGACAGGTCGTCGGGGTGGAGCCAGCGGTCGGGCGGGGCCCCGGAACGGGTCGAGAGGTTGTCGACGGGCGCCGGGCGGGGGAGGGGGGCGTGGCCGAGTCGGACCAGGGCCCGGCGCCACGCCGTCCGCCGGTGGCGGGTCTCGGCCGCGGCGTCGGCCACCAACCGGAGCACGGCCCACAGGTCGTCGGTCGGCTCGGGCGGGCCGTTCCGCTCCCGGCCGCGGGGCGAGCGGCCGAGGCGGTCGCTCCGGTCCCCGACCCCGTCGACGATCCGGGGGCTGCACAGTCGGGCCCGAAGGTCGGCCGCCGGGCCGGTGGCTACCACGATGTGCTCAGCCCGCACCGCGCCGTGGACCAGGCCCCGGAGGTGGATCCGGCCCAGGGTGGCCGCCACCTGGGACAGGGCCCGCGCCCGGCCCGGGCCCGGCGGCAGGTGCGCCACGGTGGCGGCCCCGGCCCAGGCCGTGGCCAGCACCGCCCGGTCGGGATCGTGGTGACGGAGGGCGACGACGCCCGGATGGCGGGCCCCGACCAGCCACCGGGCCTCGGCCTCGGTGGCGTGGCGGGCCCGCCGCTCGGCCTCGGCCCGCAGCGACGGGCCCAGGGGCTCGTCCAGAGGCAGGCGGCGCTTCTCCACCACCAACTCCCCGTCCCGGAGGCGGGGGGTCGTCAGGGCCACGTGCAGGCGGGTGGATCGGGTCACGGGCGCTCCCGGATCGGCCGACCGGACTGCGGTCGGCGCCGTCGTCGGGCGGTCTCTCGGGTCGCCGATCGGCCCGTGGGGCCGGTGGCCCACCGTAGCCCGCCGTGGTCGGCTCCTGGCGTCCGCCCGGGGACCCGCGGTTCGGCATTCGGCTCGGTACTCGGTTCGGGTGTCCGGTTTGCCCATTCCGCCTCGTTGGCGTCGGTCGCCGGGGCTACGCTCGGGGGGCACCCCGATGGAACCGATGTCTCTCCTCCTCCCCACAACCTCCCCGGCCGGGTCCTCGGCCCTCTTCGGATGACGACGTCGGTCAAGATCAGCGTGCCCGGCAACGAGCTGATGGCGGGCCTTGTCGGTGAGCGCGACCGCTACGTGCGCGCCGTCGAGGACGCCTTCGACGCCTCGGTCCACGTGCGGGGCAACGAGATCTCGGTGGAGGGGGCCGAGGCCGACGACGCGGCCCAGGTCTTCGAGGAACTGGTGCTCATCCTCCAGAAGGGACAGAGCCTGGAGCCGGCCGCCGTACTGCGGGCCATCCAGATGGTCCAGGCCGACGAGCGCCCGTCGGAGGTGTTGACCGACCGGGTTCTGACCACCCAGCGGGGCAAGCCGGTTCGGCCCAAGACGGCGGGCCAGAAGCGGTACCTGGACGCCATCCGGGACAACATCATCACCTTCGGCATCGGGCCCGCCGGCACCGGCAAGAGCTGGCTGGCCGTCGCCTGTGCCATCCGGGCCCTGCAGAACCGGGAGGTGGAGCGCATCCTGCTCACCCGTCCCGCGGTCGAGGCCGGTGAGCGACTGGGCTATCTGCCGGGCGATCTGATGTCGAAGGTCGACCCCTACCTGCGGCCCCTCTACGACGCCCTGCACGACATGGTGGGAGCCGAGGGATCGGCCAAGCTGTTCGAGCGCAACGTGGTCGAGGTGGCGCCCCTGGCCTTCATGCGGGGCCGGACCCTGAATGACAGCTTCATCATCCTCGACGAGGCTCAGAACACGACTCCCGAGCAGATGATGATGTTCCTGACCCGGATCGGGTTCAATTCCCAGGCCGTCATCACCGGTGACGAGACCCAGGTCGACGTGGCCGGGGGTCGCAGCGGTCTGCATCGCGTCGAGGGCATCCTGGGCGGGATCGAGGGGTTGGCCTTCGTCCGGCTCAGTTCGGCCGACGTGGTCCGGCACCGGATCGTCCAGGACATCGTCGACGCCTACGCCCGCCACGAGCAGCAGCGCAACGAGCGCCAATCGTGACCGACGCCGCCCAGGGGCCAGTGGTCTCGGGCCACAACGACTCGTCCGACCCGACCATCGACGTGGATCGCTGGTGCGCGGTGGCCGCCGCCGCCCTGATCGACGAAGGCGTGGCCACCGGAACCCTCGACCTGCTCTTCGTCGATCCCGAGGCCATCGCCGCCCTCAACCAGGAGCACCTCGGCCACGTGGGCCCGACCGACGTACTGTCGTTCCCCCTGGACGGGCCGGACTCGACGACCGACCCCCTCGACGCCGGTGACGGACCTCCGCTCCACCTGGGCGACGTCGTCGTGTGCCCCCAGGTGGCCCGGGCCCAGGCCCCGGATCACGCCGGCTCGGTCGAGGCGGAGCTGACCCTGCTCGTTGTCCACGGCGTGCTCCACGTACTGGGCCACGACCACGCCGAGGCGGCGGAGACGGCGGTCATGCAGGAGCGCGAGCGGATCCATCTGGCCCGCCACGGCCACGAGCATCCCGGCCCCCAACCGGAGCTCCGGCCGTGAGCCCCGGCTTCGGCTCCGACGACATCTTCGCCCTCCTGGCCATCGTCGTGCTCCTGGCTCTGGCCGCTGCGCTGGTGGCGGCCGAGGAGGCGGTCCTGCGCATGAACCGGGTCCGGGCCGAGGCGCTGGTCGAGCGGGACCCGGAGCGGGCGGGCCGCCTGATGCGGATCCTGGACGAGCCGGAGGCCGTCATCAACCCGCTCCGGCTCGTGGTGCTGATGGTCCAGTTGGCGGAGACGACCCTGGTTGCCCTGCTGGCCGGCTGGTACTGGTCGTGGCCCCTGGTGGTGACGGCCGCCGTGGTCAACGTGCTCGTGGTGTTCGTGGTGGCCGAGGCCGTGCCCCGCACACTGGGCATCCTCCGCACCGATCGGGTGGCCCTGGCCCTGGCCCCGCCCGTTCTGCTCCTGGCCCGGTTCGCCCCAATCCGGTTCCTGGCCAACGGCCTGATCTGGGTGACCAACGTCATCGTCCCCGGACGAGGACTCGGCACCGGGCCCTTCTCCTCGCCCCAGGAGCTGATCGCCATGGCCGACGTGGCCCTCGAGGACGACGTCCTCGACCAGGGGGAGCGCGACCTGATCGAGTCGGTCATCGAGTTCGGGGACACGGTCGTGCGGGAGGTCATGATCCCGCGAACCGACATGACCACGGTCAGCCGTGAGCTGTCGATCGAGGAGGCTCTGGAGGTCACCTCCGCCGCCGGTTTCTCCCGGGTTCCGGCCGTGGGTGACAACGTCGACGACGTGGTGGGCCTGGTCTACGTCAAGGACCTGATCCGGGCCGAGCTCGACGGCACCCCGGACCAGGCGGTGGCGTCGCTCATGCGGCCCTGTCAGTTCGTGCCCGAGACCAAGAAGGTGGCCGAACTGCTGCGGGAGATGCAGCGGGAGACCTACCACATGGCCATCGCCGTTGACGAGTACGGGGGCGTCGCCGGTCTGGTCACCCTGGAGGACCTCATCGAGGAGCTGGTGGGCGAGATCGTCGACGAGTACGACGTCGAGGAGTCACTGGTGGAGCGGGCGGCCGACGGCACCCTCCGGGTCGATGCCCGCATCTCCATCTCCGAGATCAACGAGGTGGCCCACATGACCCTCCCCGAGGGCGACTGGGACACGGTCGGCGGTCTCGTCTTCGACCGCTTCGGTCGCGTCCCCGACCCGGGAGAGACGTGTGATGTGAACGGCTACCGGCTCCGGGTCGAGCGCATCCAGGGTCGTCGCATCGTGCGGGTCCGGATCCTGCGGACCGCCGCCAGCCCGGCCGTCGACAGCGACCTGGCCGCCCTCGGCGGGCCCGAGGGGCGTTGAGCGGGATGGCCGGCGTCGAACGGTTTGCCGACGATGACGACGACGGTTCCGGTCGGGTTTCGCCGCCCTGACCGGTCGGCCCAACGTGGGCAAGTCGACGCTGCTGAACGCCATGCTCGACGGGAAGGTCTCGATCGTGTCGGACAAGGCCCAGACCACCCGTCACGCCGTGCGGGGCGTCCTGCACCGCCCGGGGGTGCAGGTCGTCATGGTCGACACGCCCGGGATCGCCAAGCCCCGCACCGCGCTGGGGACCCGGCTCAACGAGTCGGCGGAGCAGGCCCGGTCCGACGTCGACGTGACGTGCCTCGTGATCGACGGCCGCAGCGGCTTCGGTCGGGGCGACCGGTTCGTGGCCGAGCGGCTGGACCCGGCCACCACCATCGGGGTGGTCAACAAGATCGACGGCCTGGCTCCCGAGCGGGTCCTGGCCCAGCTCGACGCCCTGTCGGCGCTCGACCTCAGTGCCTACTTCCCGGTCTCGGCCTTCACCGGCAAGGGGGTCGCGGCCCTCGTCGACCACCTCCTCGGCCTGATGCCACCCGGCCCCCGGTGGTACCCGGCCGACATGACCACCGACACCGATGAGCGGCAGTGGGTGGCCGAGCTGGTGCGCGAGCAACTCCTGCGGGTGACCCGGGACGAGGTTCCCCACTCGGTGGCGACCCGGGTGGTCGAGTGGGAGTGGCCCCGAATCAAGGTCGAGATCCTGGTCGAGCGGAACTCGCAGAAGGGGATCGTGATCGGGGCCGGTGGCCAGGTGCTGAAGGACGTCGGAACCCGGGTCCGTCGCCAACTCCCCGACGGGGCCTTCCTGGAGCTGGTGGTCAACGTCGACCCGAACTGGCAACAGGACCGGGCCGCCGTCGAACGCCTGGGTTACTGACCGTCCCCGGTCGACCCCCGGATCGGACCGACCGGCCGTTCCGGTCCGGTCCGAGACAGGATCCTGCGCAGTCCGCGGCGGCCAACGTGGCTGTCCGGCGCCGCCCGGCCCGCCCCGCTCCGGGTGCCCCGCACCCCATGCCTCGCACTTCTATGCCTCGCATCTCTATGCCTCGCATCTCTATGCCTCGTGTCTCTATGCCTTGCACTTCTAGGTGTTGTGGTGTTAGGTGGTGGCCGTGGACGTGACAAAGGATCTCGTGGCCGCGTCGGCCACCCCGCTGGTCCTCGGCATCCTGAACGACGGCGAGAGCTACGGGTACGCCATCCTCAAGCGGATCGCCGAGCTGTCGGGTGGGGAGCTGGACTGGGCCGACGGCATGCTCTACCCACTGCTGCATCGACTGGAGCGACTGGGTCTGGTCGAATCGAGATGGCACCGCCCCGAGGGGGGCCGGAGGCGGAAGTACTACCGGTTGACCACCGATGGTGTCGCGGCCCTGGCCGACCAGCGCAGCCAGTGGTCGGTGGTGACCGGTGCCCTGCAGCAGATCTGGGGCGATCTGTCCGCCACCGACCTCCGGATCGAACCGCCCGTCCTGCGGCCCCGAGGGGCGGGATCGTGACCGTCGTCGGCACCGACCAGGGCGAGCAGGGCTACGACCTCGACGCCGAGATCTCCCGTTGGCGGAGCCACGCCCAGCGGGGTCACGCCATCCAGGACCGTTCGGTCGATGAACTGGAGGACCACCTCCGAGCCGAGATCGACGACCTCCGGGACGCCGGCCTGCGATCGGACGAGGCGTTCCTGATCGCCGTCAAGCGGCTGGGTGGGCTCGACGAGTTGTCCCACCAGTTCGCCCGGGAGCACGGCGAGCGGTTGTGGAAGCAGCTGGTCGTCGTGGGCGAGACGGGTGACGCGCCGGGATCGAGCCCCGATCGACACGAGCCGATGGTGGCCGTCGGCCTGGCCTTCGGCGTCGCCGTGGCGGTCAAGGCGCTGGAGCTGGTGGGGCGGGCCCTGGACGACCCCGACGGGTTCTACCTGCGCAACGCCGTGCTCGTCATCTTCCCGTTCCTGGTCGCCTACTTCGTCTGGAAGCGGGGCGGGGCCCGCCTGCCGGTGATGGTGGCCGGGGTCGTCGGCGTGGCGGCCGCCGCCATCGTGAACCTGTACCCGTTCGGGGGTCAGGGCCACACCGAGGTCCTGGTCGCCCTCCACCTGCCCATCGTGTTGTGGTTGGTGGTGGGTGTGGCCTACGCCGGGGGGCGCTGGCGGGATCACGGGCAGCGCATGGATTTCGTCCGGTTCTCCGGCGAGTGGTTCGTGTACTACGTCCTCATCGGGCTCGGCGGGCTGCTGCTGATCGCCTTCACCGCCGGGACCTTCGGCGCCATCGGGGTCGACACCGAGACGTTCATCGGGCGCTGGCTCCTGCCCTGTGGGGCCGCCGGCGCCGTCATCATCGCGGCCTGGTTGGTCGAGGCCAAGCAGGGCGTGATCGAGAACATCGCCCCGGTCCTGACCCGGCTCTTCACCCCGCTGTTCAGCGCCCTGCTGCTGGCCTTCCTGGTGGCCCTGATCGTCACCCGAACCTGGATCGACGTGGACCGCGACATCCTCATCTTCTTCGATCTGCTCCTGGTGATGGTGTTGGGATTGTTTCTGTACTCCCTGTCGGCCCGGTCGCCGTCGGCCGGGCCCGGCCTGGCCGACTGGTTCGCCATGGCCCTGTTGGTGGCGGCACTGGCCATCGACGTGCTGGTCCTGGCCGCCATCGCCGGCCGGATCTCCGACTTCGGGTTCAGCGCCAACAAGTCGGCGGCCCTGGGGGAGAACGTGTTGCTCCTGGTCAACCTGGGATGGGCGGCGCGTCTGTACCTGGGCTTCCTGACCGGCCGTCGGCCGTTCGCCTCATCGCTCTCCTGGCAGACCTCGTACCTGCCGGCGCTGGCGGTCTGGGCCGCCGTGGTGGTCGTGGTCTTCCCGCCCCTGTTCGCCTTCGACTGAGACCCGGGGCCGAGCCTCAGCCCGCGCCGGCCGGCAGGTCGGTGCCATCGGCCGTGTCCGTGGCCGTGTCATCGGCCGTGCCATCGGCCGTGTCATCGGCGTCGGCGGCGATGGCGGCCAGGAACGCCGCCACCTCCTCCCGGTCCTTGGTCCGACGTAACGGGGGCAGGGCGTTGATCAGCTCCCACCGGTAGTTGCGCGAGGTGGCCAGGCGGGGATCGAGCACGGCGACCACGCCCCGGTCGTCGGACCGCCGGATGAGGCGTCCCGCGGCCTGGGCCAGCAGGGTTTGGGCCCGGGGCAGGTCGACCACCCGGAACGCGGCCGGGCCGGCCCGCTCCCGCCGGACCTGGGTCACCGGCTCGTCGGGCCGGGGGAACGGTATCCGGTCGATGGTGACCAGGGTCAGGTCGTCACCGGCGATGTCGACCCCCTGCCAGAACGACAGCGTGGCGCACAGGACGGCGCCGGGTTCGTTGCGGAGCCGCTCGATCAGCGTGTGGCGGGAACCTTCGCCCTGGACCAGGACCGGGCCCGGCACCCGCCCGTCCAGGGCCTCGGCCGCCTCGGTCATGGCCGAGTGGCTGGTGAACAGGGCCAGCGTTCGTCCTCCGGCGGCGGTGGCCAGGCGGGCGATCTCGTCCTGGACCGCGGCCCGGTGCTCGTCCCGGTGTCGGGGGTTGGGCAGGTCGGTGGCGCAGTAGAGCAGGCCCTGGTGTTCGTAGTCGAAGGGGGAGCCCAGCCGCTCGACGGTGGCGCTCCCGGTCCCGGACAGGCCCAGCTGGTCGACCACGCCGTCGGCCAGGGTGGCGCTGGTGAGCACGACGCCACGGTCGGGCCAGAGGTGGTCGGCCAGGATGGGACCCACGTCCAGGGGGGTGCGACGAAGCACCGGGGCCAGATCCGAGCCGTCGACCCACAGCACGTCATCGTCGCCGGCCTCGACCACCGAGTCCACGTCGTTGACCAGCCCGGTGGCCGCCACCATGGTCCGCTCGATCCGGGCCGCGACGTCGGTTCCGTCGCCCGGCTCGAGCTTACGCAGGGCGCTCATGACCTGGTCGCCCTGATCCCGGGCCGTGATCAGGGCGGCGATCAGTTCGGGCCCGACGTCGGCGGTGCGACCCCGCCGGGGGCGGAGCAGGTCGTCCAACTCGGCCGCCGTGCGATCGAGGGCGGCGGGAACCTTGTCCTCGGTGAGGAGGGCCCGGACCCGGCGGGCCATGGCCCGGAGCCGGTTGCCTCCCAACTCGGCGCCGCAGGTGGCGCCCAGGGTCTCGACCAGCTGGTGGGCCTCGTCGAACACGGCCACGTCGTGCTCGGGCAACAGGGCGGCCCCGGTGGCCAGGTGGAGGCCGTAGTAGTGGTGGTTGGTGATGATCACCTCGGCCTCGAAGGCCCGGCGGCGGGCCTCCTCCGAGTAGCACTCGGCCCCCGAGGGGCAACGGGCGGCGCCCGGGCACTCGTCGGGGCCGACGCTGACCGCCGACCACACGTCGGGTGGGGGAGCGGGGTCCAGTTCCTCCCGGTCGCCGCTGGCGGTGGACTCGGCCCACTCGAGCACGGCCGCCAGGTCGGCCCCGGGGCGCCGACCCCGGAGGAGCTGCAACTGCTCGTCGGCCTTGGCCCGAGCCAGCTCGCCCAGGCGCTGGCGGCACAGGTAGTTGCGCCGCCCCTTGAGCAGCGCGACCGACACCGGTCGCCCCAACCCCTCGGCCACCCGGGGGACGTCATGGCTCAACAGCTGGCCCTGGAGGGCGATGGTGGCGGTGGCGATCACGGCCCGGGCCCCGGCGGCCACGATGGGGGTCAGGTAGGCCAGCGACTTGCCGGTTCCGGTCCCGGCTTCGATCAGGACGGTGCGTCGGCCCTCGATGGCCTCGGCCACTCGATCGGCCATCGCCAGCTGTCCGGGGCGGGTTTCACCGCCTCCGGCCAGGGTTTGAGTCACCTCACCCAGCAGGCGCGACGCTTGGGGCATCGGTCGAAGTGTACGGACTAAGGTGACCCGGCGAGCACAGGTCGGGCGGGATCAGCCACAGGGATGGATTCCAGCAATGCCAATTGAAGAGCTGCCGGAGCACCGTGGAGACGCGGAGCCCCCGGTCCACCCCCAAGCCGAGGTGACCGACAGCTCTCGCCCCACGAGCCGAGGTCGCCACGACATCATTGGTGATGCGGGTCCTCTCGGGCTCGGCATCGACGGCGAGGTGCTCGCCATCGATCTCGACCTGCCGCTGAGTTCGTCACCGGGCGCCATCGGTGACGACGATCCCTCCAACACGACCGTCGACGCCGGCGGCATCCCACCCTCGCCCCCGGTCCCCCTGCCGCCCCCGCTGGTGGGCGGTCTCGGGGTCGCGGCCGGTTCGGCCGGTCCCGGCCGGGCCGGATCCGGGTTGACGGGCCCCCTACTCGACGGCGCCGCATCGGTCGACGGCCGGGTCGGGCATCCGGGACCCTCGGTGTCGCTCGAACCGGTGGGTGGGATCGATCCGCTTCTCGCCGCCGTCCCCACCCCGGCCGCGTCCGATCCCTTCGGTGCCGACGGGATGCTCGGGCCGGGGGGCGAGGGTCGGCGCGTGCCGGCGGCCGTCCCGGTGGCCCGGCTCGGCGAGTACCGGGCCCCGACCGGGCTGACCAGGATGGACCTGGTCCGCGACATGATGGACCGCCGCTGGTTCAGCACCGCCATCGTCGGGTCGGTCGCCCTCTTCGTGGGCACCATCGGCTGGGTCGTTGTGGCCTTCGGTGGCGGTGGGGGCGACGGCCGGACCGAAACGGTGTCGCCGGCAGGGGCCGGGGCCGTCGACGGGACCGGCGGCGCCGGGGTCGGAGACGACGCCGAGGTCAACGCCACCTTCCTTCCCGCCACCACCGAGCGGCTGACCACCACCGTGGCCACCAACACCACGGCGCCCCCGACGTCCCGGCCCCGGACCACGGCAGGGCCGGCGGCCCCGACCACGGCGGCGGCGACCCTCGCGCCGACCACGGCGCCGACGACCGCTCCCACCACCCGACCGCCGGCGCCGACCACGACCCGGCCGCCGGCGCCGACCACGACCCGGCCGCCGGCGCCGACCACGACCACGACGGCCCCGCCGACAACGGCGGCCACCCTCCCGCCGACCACGACCACCACGACGACGGCCCCGCCCACGACCACGGCGCCGCCCACGACCACGACGGCCCCGCCGACAACGGTCCCGCCAACCGAGCCGCCGACCACGACGCCGCCGCCCACCGATCCGCCCCCGACCGAGGGCCAGGATCCGGACGCCGACTGAGCGGGCGCGGCGCCGTCGGGTCACCAAACGGCACCGCCCCCACTAGCGTTGTCGGAGATGGACCTCTCGCACCTCGACCTCGGCCGGATCCCGCACCACGTGGCCTGCGTGATGGACGGCAACGGTCGATGGGCCAAGGAGCGTGGCCTCAAGCGAACCGACGGTCACGCCGCCGGCGAGGAGGCGCTGCTCGACGTGGTCGAGGGAGCGCTGGAGATGGGGGTGGGTTGGCTCACCGTCTACGCCTTCTCCACCGAGAACTGGCGCCGCCCGGGGGACGAGGTCCGCTTCCTGATGCGGTTCAACGAGTCGCTCCTCATGCGCCGACGAGACGAGTTGAACGAGAAGGGCGTGCGGATCCGTTTCGTGGGTCGCCGCGATTGGCGGGTCCCCAAGCGCCTGCTCAACCAGATCGACGAGGCGGTGGCGCTGACGGCGGTGAACCGGCGTCTCACCTTCACCGTGGCCTTCAACTACGGCGCTCGGGCCGAACTGGTCGACGCCTTCCGGGCCCTGGCCGCCGAGGGGGTCGACCCGTCGTCGATCGACGAGGCGGCCGTGGCCAAGCGCCTGTACGACCCCGAGATGCCCGACGTCGACCTGTGGGTCCGGACCTCGGGCGAGTACCGGATGTCCAACTTCCTGCTGTGGCAGTCGGCCTACGCCGAGATGGTGTTCACCGACACCTACTGGCCCGCCTTCCGCCGTGAGCACCTGGCCGCCGCCGTGGCCGAGTATCAGCGGCGCGACCGCCGCTTCGGCGCCCTCACCGACTGACCGTCCGTCGCCGTCAGGGCGGGCAGGTAGTCTGAGGCATGCCCCTGTACCGGGACGAGGCGGTGGTCCTGCGCACCTACAAGCTGGGTGAGGCCGACCGGATCGTCGTGTTGTTCGGCCGGGGCCGGGGCAAGATCCGGGCCGTGGCCAAGGGCGTCCGCCGCACCCGATCGAAGTTCGGGTCGCGGCTGGAGCCGGGTTCGATGGTCAGCCTTCAGCTCTACGAAGGCCGCAACCTCGACATCGTGACCCAGGCCGAGCGGGTCGAACCGCTGGCCGGGTTGCGGGCCGACCTCGATCGCTACGGGCGGGCCGCCGTCCTGCTGGAGGCCATCGACTCGGTGGCCAATGAGGGCGAGTCCAACCCGGCCATGTACAAGCTCCTGATCGGGGCCCTCCGGGAGCTCGACACCTCCGGCAACGCCCTGGTCGTTCCCGCCTTCGTGGCCCGCCTCCTGGCCCTGGAGGGTGTCCAGCCCCTGGTCGACGCCTGCGTGGCCTGCGGCTCGGAGGACGACCTGATCGTCCTCCAACTCCACGAGGGCGGCGTCCTGTGCCGTTCCTGCTCGACCGGGGGCCAACCCATCACCCCGGCCGCCCGCCACGCGCTGTCGCTGGTCCTGCAGGGCCGGGTGCGTCACGTGCTCGACACCACCAGTGGCCCGGTGGCCCAGGAACTGGAGACCCTGGCCGCCCGGCTGTTGGAGCAGCACATCGAGCGCCGGCTCCAGTCGTCGGTCGTGCTGTACGAACAGCTCGGCTGAGGGGCCGGGCCCCGGCCGGGCCCCGGGTCGGACCAGCCCGTCGGCGCCGGCTTTGGGGCCCTGGCGAGCCGGGTCGCCGTTACCCTGCGGGGTATGACGGAGCCGAATCCCGAACTGTTCGACAAGATCGTCAACCTGTCCAAGCGCCGGGGCATCGTGTTCCCGTCGGCCGAGATCTACGGCGGATTCCGTTCCACCTACGACTATGGCCCCGTCGGGGTCCAGATGCTGCGCAACGTCAAGGACGCCTGGTGGCGCTCGATGGTCCAGCTCCGATCCGACGTGGTCGGCCTCGACGCATCGATCCTGTCGCCCCCGGCGGTGTGGGAGGCCTCGGGCCACCTGGCCAACTTCACCGACCCCCTGGTCGACTGCCGGAACTGCGGCGCCCGGCACCGTCAGGACAAGCTCGACGACCCCGACCAGTGCCCGACATGCGGGGCCCGGGGCCAGTTCACCGAAGCCCGGCAG
Source organism: Acidimicrobiales bacterium (assembly GCA_965263455.1). Taxonomy (GTDB): domain Bacteria; phylum Actinomycetota; class Acidimicrobiia; order Acidimicrobiales; family SZUA-35; genus CADEDH01. The sequence goes on along the minus strand of CBDHHN010000004.1, from coordinate 127,136 downwards.
TTCAACCTGATGTTCAAGACCCAGGCCGGCCCGGTGGAGGACTCGGCCGCCGTGGCCTACCTGCGGCCGGAGACGGCCCAGGGCATGTTCATCAACTTCGCCAACGTGCTCAACACCTCGCGCAAGAAGCCGCCGTTCGGGATCGCCCAGGTGGGCAAGAGCTTCCGCAACGAGATCACCCCCGGCAACTTCGTCTTCCGGACCCGGGAGTTCGAGCAGATGGAGCTGGAGTTCTTCGTCCCACCGGCCGATTCCCAGCAGTGGTACGAGTACTGGTGCGCCGAGCGGTACCGGTGGTACATCGATCATGGGATCCCCGAGGACAAGCTCCGCCTCCGCCCCCACGACGACGACGAGCTGAGCCACTACTCGTCGGGCACCAGCGACGTCGAGTTCCTGTTTCCCTGGGGTTGGGACGAGTTGGAGGGCATCGCCAACCGGGGGGACTACGACCTGACCCAGCACGCCGAGCACTCGGGGGCCAAGCTCGAGTACTTCGATCAGGCCTCGGGGGAGCGCTACCTGCCCCACGTGATCGAGCCGGCGGCCGGGGCCACCCGGACGATGATGGCCTTCCTCATGGCCGCCTATGACGAGGAGACGGTCAACGATGACACCCGGACCGTCCTCCGTCTCCACCACCGCATCGCTCCGTTCAAGGTCGCCGTCCTGCCCCTGTCGAAGAAGGCCGAGCTCCAGGAGCCGGCCCGGGAGCTGCTGGCCACCCTCCAGCCCCTGTGGATGTGCGACTACGACGAGACCCAGGCCATCGGTCGCCGCTACCGCCGCCAGGACGAGATCGGCACCCCGTACTGCATCACCTTCGACTTCGATTCGCTCGAGGACAAGGCGGTCACCATCCGCGAGCGGGACACGATGGACCAGGTACGGCTGCCCATCGCCGACGTGGTGGGCTGGTTGGCCGACCGGCTGGCCTGACCGGCGCGGCCCGTTGCGGTCCCGATGGCGTCCGGGCCCGGCGGTTGGGAGGTGAACCATCCCCGGCCGGTTGGTCCCGGCGGGTAGGTTGGAGCTGAGTGGGAATCGTTGACGAAGACGTGGCGCGGGTGCGGGAATCGACCGATGTGGTCGCCGTCGTGTCCGAGTACACCCAGCTCAAGAGGGTCGGGCTGCGGTGGCAGGGGCTGTGCCCGTTCCACGCCGAGAAGTCGCCGTCGTTCTCGGTCAACGTCGAGGACGGCCTCTACTACTGCTTCGGTTGCGGGGTGGGGGGCGACATGATCACCTTCGTCCAGGAGAAGGAGCAGCTCGATTTCGTCGGCGCCGTCGAGTGGCTGGCGGGCAAGGCCGGTCTCTCGCTTCGGTACACCACGAGCGGTCAGGGGGAGGAACGGCGGCGCAAGGCCGTCCTGCAGGACGCCATCGCCGAGGCCGTCGAGTGGTACCACGATCGCCTGCTGACCTCGCCCGAGGCCGGTCCCGCTCGGGGCTACCTCCGCCAGCGGGGCTACGACGGCGAGGTCGTCCGCGACTATCGCTTGGGTTGGGCCCCCGACGGGTGGGATCTGCTGGCTCGGGCCCTCCGCCTGTCCGACCGGGACCTGACCGACAGCGGATTGGGGTTCGTCAACCGGCGAGGACGCCAGCAGGATGCGTTCCGGGCCCGGATCCTGTTTCCGATCTTCGACCCTCAGGGCAAGCCTGTCGGCTTCGGGGGCCGCAATCTTCCGGGTTCGGACGGGCCGAAGTACAAGAACACCTCGGAGTCGGAGGTCTACGCCAAGAGCAAGGTGCTCTACGGGCTCCATCGGGCCAAGACCGCCGTCGTCGAGGCCGACGAGGTCATCGTGTGCGAGGGCTACACCGACGTCATCGGTTACGCCCAGGCCGGGCTCGGCCGGGCCGTGGCCACCTGCGGCACGGCCCTCACCGAGGAGCACGTCAAGCTCCTGCGTCGCTTCGCCCGCCGGGTGGTGCTCTCCTTCGACGCCGATGCCGCCGGCCAGAATGCCGCGGCCCGGTTCTACGAGTGGGAGAGCACCCACGACCTCGACGTGGCCGTGGCCGCACTGCCGGTGGGGGGCGATCCCGCCGACCTGGCCCTGAGCGACCCCGACCGCCTCCGGGCGGCCGTGGAGGAGGCCCGGCCGTTCCTGGAGTTCCGGGTCGACCGGGCCATCGAGGCCGTCGACCGATCGACCAACGAGGGCCGGGCCCGGGCCGCCGAGCGGGCCCTGGCCATGGTTGCTGAGCACCCCGATCCCCTGGTCCGAGACCAGTACGTGATGACGGTGGCCAGCCGCTGCCACTTCGAACCCGACATCATCCGGACCATGCTTCGGGACGGGGTTCGCCCGGTGGACCGTCGCGACGAGAGCCGCCCTCGGGTCCGGATCGAGCACGAACGGGACAGCCCCGAGCTGGAGGTCCTGCGGCTGGCGGTGGCCAAGGGTGACGAGATCCTCGACCAGCTCATACCCGACCTGTTCACCGACCCGTCGTGCGCCGCCGTGTACGACCTGCTGTGCTCCTACGACAGCCTGCACGAGGTCATCGAGCACGGAGGCCCGGAGGTGGCGGCCTTCGTGCAGCGGCTGTCGGTGCAGGAGTCGACGGCCGACCCGGTCGACGTCGTGGCGTTGCTCTGGCGGGGGTATCTGGGGCGCCTGATGGACGAGTATCGGCGGGAGGCCCGTCACGCCCAGGGCGAGGAGGCCCGGCGGTTGGCGAAGGACTTCGAGTGGTTCCGGCTGCAGTTCGAGGAACTGCAAGAGCCGGCCCGCAAGGCACCAACGGTCGAAGGCTTGCTAGCGTGGGTTGTCGAGGATTTGGAGGAGGTCCAGTGAGCGAGCAGCCCGCCGTCGCAACATCTGATCTCACTGCAACCGGCGCGGGACTTTTGGACGAGCACCGGGAGCGTCTGCTGTTGCGTGCCCGCGCCGGTCGCCCGCTCACGCCCCAGGACGTGGTCGAGGTCATGCCCCGGGTCGAGCTGACCCCGTCCGTGCTGGCCGAGGTCCGCATCTTCCTGACCGAGAACCAGATCCCGTTCGACGACGAGACCGTCGACGCCGCCGATGCCGGCACCCCTGCAGCCAACGGCGCCGGGGCCAACGGCCGGTACCGGCCCCGACGGGATCCGGCCAAGATGGCGGCCGCCGCCATGGCCCGGGCCAGCGGGTCGGCCGATCCGGTCAAGATGTACCTCAAGGAGATCGGCAAGGTTCCGTTGCTCGACGCCGGGGAAGAGGTGGCCCTGGCCAAGCGGATCGAGGTCGGGGCCGAGGCGGCGGCGGCATCGGCCGAGGCGCTGACCACGGGGCAGTGGAACGGCCTGCCGGCCGACGAGCGCCATCGTCTGCGGCGAGCGGTGCGCGACGGGGATCGGGCCCGCCAGGAGTTGACCTCGGCCAACCTGCGGCTGGTGGTGTCGATCGCCAAGCGCTACGTGGGACGGGGGGTCCCCATCCTGGATCTGATCCAGGAGGGCAACCTGGGCCTGATGCGGGCGGTGCAGAAGTTCGACCACTCCAAGGGGTTCAAGTTCTCCACCTACGCCACGTGGTGGATCCGTCAGGCCATCACCCGGGCCATCGCCGACCAGTCGCGGACCATTCGGGTCCCGGTGCACATGGTCGAGTCGATCAACAAGGTCGTCCGGGCCCAGCGGGCCCTGGCCCAGAAGCTCGAGCGGGATCCGACGCTGGCCGAGATCGGGTCGGAGGTCGACCTCGACGAGGAGAAGGTGGCCGAGATCCTGCGGATCGCTCAGCAGGATCCTCTCTCGCTCGACTCGCCGGTCGGCGACGAGGACGACACCTCGATGGCCGACTTCATCGCCGACCGCGGCGCCGCCCCACTGGATCTGGCGGCCCGCAAGCTGTTGGAGCAGACGGTGCGCGACGTGCTCGACGACCTCTCGGAGCGGGAGTCGGAGGTGGTCCGCCTGCGGTTCGGGTTGGTCGACGGCCGGCCCCGGACCCTGGAGGAGGTGGGCAAGGAGTTCGGGGTGACCCGGGAGCGGATCCGCCAGATCGAGTCCAAGACCCTGGCCAAGCTCCGCCACCCCCTGCGCAGCGAGAAGCTGCGCGACTACCTCGACTGAGCCCGCGGCAACCCTGGTGGGAAAGCTGCTCGGCCCACTGGAGAACTCGGCGCCGAGGTCGATCAGATCTTGGTATCCTCACAACCTCCTTCCGGGGTAGCTCAGTTGGCAGAGCAACTGACTGTTAATCAGTGGGTCGTGAGTTCGAGCCTCACCCCCGGAGCCACATAGTCCCAGGTCGTAGCGGTTCGACGTATGCCCGGAGCGGCGGACCATCCTGCAGCGTCGACGTCTGCCGCTGAGGCCGTTTCGGAGCGGGACCTTCGAGACGCAGTGGCTGTTCGCGACGTTGCCTACCGTTGGTCGACGTACCGTTGGCGACCAGGCCTTCCCTCATCCTGATCCGAGGATTTTCGGGTGGGCATCATCAGGCTGTTCGCCCGTGGTCGCCTTCGTTCTCGATCCCGACCGGTGCGGGCGGATCGAGACCCACCTACGCTCCGGTCATGAGCGCCGATGCTGTTCCTCTCCGGGCCGATTCCAGCCGGGCCATGTGGGAGGCCGTCGAACGATTCCACGGGCTGTGCTATCTGGCTCCCGAGGTGCGGGAGGAGGGCACCGCGGCCGGGCTCAAAGGCTTCTGGATGAACTACTTCGCCACCCGGGTCGCACCTGTGGGCGAGGTCGGTCCCGAGATCGTGGCCTCGACCTTCTTCTACTACAGCCGGGTCCGGATCGATCGGGCCATTCCCGACGCCTGGCGGTTCTCGTCCCGGGACGCCGTGCTGGCCGCCCGCTACCGGGGGATGGACCGGGCCTTGCGGCGGGTCTACGGCCAGGCTGTCGACGGTGAGGCCATGGCCGAGGCGGCCGGGTTGGTGGCCGAAGCGGTCACCGCCGCCGACCCCATGGGCCGGACCCTGTTCGCCGGGTGGGCCGGGCTGGAATGGCCGGAGCCCGCCCACCTCCGGTTGTGGCACGGTTGCACGCTGCTGCGGGAGTTCCGGAGCGGGAACCATCTGATCGCCCTGACCACCGAGGGCCTCGACGGCTGTGAGTCCGTGGTGTCCCACGTTGCCGTGGGCGGCGCCCCCCGGGACTGGATCCAGGACGAGGCCCGCTGGACCGAGGCCGACGAGCAGCGGGCCGAGGCCCGCCTGGTCGCCCGAGGGTGGCTGGATGGTGCCGGGACGGTCACAGCCGAAGGACGGTCCGGTCGACGGCGGATCGAGGAGCTCACCGACCGCCTCGACCTGCCGGTATGGCAGCATCTCGGGCCCGATCGGAGCCGCCGACTGTTCGACCTGCTCAGCGACCTGGCGGCGGTCCTCCCGCCCGACGATCAGCTCGACTGGGAGCAGATCTACCACTGAGCCGTGGCGGATGCTACGACGGCGGGTCGTCCGTCGACGCGCCCTCCCGCCAGTCGGCGGCCCATTGGAACCGTAGGCCCGCTGCTTCGGCGCACGCCCGGTCCTCCGGACGGTCGCCGACCATCAGCCCCAACGACAGCGGGTAGGACTCGGGCCCATGGCCCTGTGAGCGCCGATGGTGTTCGAGGGCCCGTACCGCTTCGGTGATGGCGCCGGGGGCCGGCTTCCGGCAGCTGCACCGCGCCATGGCGCGGTTGGCGGCCTTGGGGTGGTGCGGACACCACCAGATCAGCTCGAACAGGCCCTCGGCCTGGCGTTCGGTCTCGGCCATCGCCTCGGCCACTCGGCCCTTGCTCACGAGCCCGAGGGCGATCCCACCCTGGTTGGAGACCCCGACGACGAGGCCGCCGCGGGCTCGCCACTGGCGCATGCGGTCGACGGCCCGGGGAAAGACGATCACGTCCTTCGGGCCGTTGACCAGGCGCCCCAGCGCATCGTCCTTGCTCTGGCGAACGGTGCCGTCGATGTCGAGGAAGAGCACGGCGATGGGGTTCGGGCCCGACATCTGCCGAACGGTAGCCCCGGCGGCGGCGTCCGGCGGCCCGTTGCCCCCGTCGAGGGTCAGGGGAGCGAGGCGGCCAGGGCGTCGGCGAAACGTCGGGCCGAGCCCGGGGCCAGGTCCAACCCGAGGCCGGGTTCGTTGACCTCGACCTCCATCACCGCATAGCCGCCGCCGTCCCCGACCAGGTCGACCCGGAGGTACAAGGGCTGACTCGGGAGCATGGCCGCCACCTTGGCCCCGTAGTCGACCAGCTCACCGTCGACCTCGGGCACTGCGGCCAGCGTGCCACCGTGGCCGCCGTTGACCCGGTAGTCACCCGGCGCCGGCGTCCTGACGAAGGCGTGGGAGAAGCGGCCATCGAAGAAGACCAGCGAATACTCACCGTTCACGATCTCGGGGAGGTACTCCTGCATCAGCAGCGGTCGGCCGTCGGCCCCGGCGATCAGATCCGTCAGCCGGTGGGGGAGATCCCGTCGTTCGACCAGCTCCACCGCGAACCCGCTGGCCCCGTGGGCGGGCTTGACGACCACCTGGTCCAGACCCCTGGCGTCGGCCCAGTCAAGGGCGCCGAGAGGGCGAGCCGGGTCGAGGGTGGTGAGTGCCGGTATCCGTAGTCCCGAACCCAGCAGATCCGAGAGGATGCGCCGTTTGTCCAGCCCCCAGCGGACGAGGGGCCCCGGGTTTCGGAGCCTGGGGCCGGTCGACTCCACCGAGTCCAACCAGGCTCGGAACCGGGGCAGGTGATGGTGGAAGTCCCAGTTCGATCGAAGCACGACGAGGTCCGCCTGCCGGAAGACCTCCTGTTCGTCGTCGTTCCACGGTGCCACCGTCACCCGGATGCCCGATCGCTCGAGCTCGGTGGCCAGGAGCCGGTCGGAGGCGGAGAGCCCGGGCCAGGTCCGGCAGGTGGTGAGCGCGATCGTCGGGTCGCTCACGAGATGCCCAGCGCGGACCGCGGTCAACGGCGCCATCGCTCGATCGTCACGTTGATCTGCACGGGGCGAGCGTAGCTACCAGGGGAGACGGTGCTCCCGTGCCGGCGGGTTGACCTGCGCTGCTGTGGGGCGAGGGTGTCCATGACCGTCGTGGAATCGACAGGGGGCGCGGCCTAGGATGCTGCCGGTCTAAGGAGAGTGGTTCTCATTCCCGTATTCGAAACGCCGAGAGCAGCAGAACAGCTGGTCATCGACCAGCTCGGCGTCCGCATCGGCGCGCACACCGCCGTGCGGGATGTCTCGCTGACGGTGCGGCGGGGCTCGGTGCACTGCCTCGTGGGGGAGTCCGGCAGCGGTAAGACCTTGACGTCGCTGGCCTCGGTCGGACTGCTCCCGGCCGCGGCCGCACCTTCGGGCTCGATACGCCTCGCCGGGGTGGATGACGACCTGCTCACCCTCGACCGTCGAGCGTGGAGCGCCATCCGCGGCTCGATGATCGGCTACGTCGGCCAGAACGCCCTGGGGTGTCTGCATCCCGCCTTCCGGGTAGGTGGCCAGTTGGTGGAGGCCATCCGCCGCCACCGGCCGATGGCCATGAGCCAAGCCCGGGCCCTCGCCATCGAGGAACTGGCGTCGGTCGACCTGCCCGACCCGGAGCGGGTGGCCCGCTCCCATCCGGCCCAGTTGTCGGGCGGCATGTGCCAGCGGGTGGCACTCGCCATGGCCCTGTGCAACCGGCCGTCCCTTCTCATCGCCGACGAACCGACCACGGCCCTGGACGACGACACCCAGGCCCACATCCTGGCGCTGGTTCGGGATCGGGTCGAGCGGGACGGCCTGGGCGTGCTGCTGATCACCCACGACCACGACGTCGTCGAGGCCATGGCCGACGAGACCACCACCATCGTCGACGGGGTCACGGCGAGCCGCGCGCCTTCGGTCACGGCGTCGCCGATCCCGCCCGTCTCGGTCCCTGCGGGGACGGGCCCGGCAGTCGATGCCGTCGACAGCGACGACACGGCGCAGGACGTCCTCGAGATCGTGGGCGTGTCCAAGTGCTACGGGCGCGCTCGCCGGTTCCGGCGCCGGCCTTCAACCGCCGTGCTCCGCGACGTGAACCTGTCGGCGGCACCCGGCACCACCGTCGGTCTCGTCGGCCGGTCGGGGGCGGGCAAGACGACGCTGGCCCGGATCGTGGCCGGCATCCTGGCCCCGACCGAAGGGGTGGTTCGGATCGGTGGTCGGCCGGTGTCCGGCCCCGATCGGGTCGGCCGAGTGGAGCGGGCCGGTTTGGTCCAGTACGTCTTCCAGGACCCCTTCGGCTCGCTCAACCCCCGCCGCTCGATCCTGGCCCAGGTGGCCGAGCCGCTGGTGGCGGCCGGGCGCCCGCCGGGCGAGGCCACCGACCGGGCCCGCACCCTGCTGGCCGAGGTCGGCCTTACCCCGGCCCAGGTCGAGCGGCCGCCGACCGCGCTCTCGGGCGGCCAGTGTCAACGGGCCGGCATCGCTCGAGCCGTGATCCGGCGGCCCCTGGTGCTGGTGCTGGACGAGCCTGTCTCCGCCCTCGATTGGGCCATCCGGGACGACATCGTGGCCCTGCTGCGCGATCTGCAGGCGACCACCCGGGCCCTCCACCTGCTCATCTCCCATCAGCGACCTCTGGTCGACCGTGAGAGCGACCACGTGTACCAGGTGACCGACGGGACCGTTCGTGTCGTCCCCTCGGGCACCGACCAACCCCGATCTCCACAATCAGAGGAGTTGACGACATGCGACAAACCAACAGACTGATGGCCCTGCTGGCCATGATCCTGGCCTTGGCCCTGACCGCCGCCGCCTGCGGCTCGGACGACGAGTCCGATGCCGACGCCGAAGACGGCACCAGCGAGACACCGGCGGAGGGAAGCGACGGCGACGACGCCGATGCCGACGCCGGCGACGAGGCCGATGCCGACGACTCGGCGGCGTCCGCAGACGATGCGGGCGACGGCGGCGTTCTTCGGGTCGGCCTGCAGTTCGGCCCCGACTCCGGTCTCGCCATCGAGTCGGACGACTCCTCGATCCTGGCCAAGGCGGCGGTGACCGAGGGCTTGGTTCGCGCCGACGACAGCGGCGCACCGGGGCCGTCCCTGGCCGAGTCGTGGGAGCGCATCGACGATACGACCTGGGAGTTCACCCTGCGGTCCGGTGTGACGTTCCACGACGGTTCGGCCTTCGACGCGTCCGCCGTCGAGACCGCCATCGCCTACATCACCGGGGTGGCGGCCCCGCCCCGAAGCCTCGGCGGCCTCGAACTGACGACCGAGATCGTCGACGATCTGACGGTCAGGATCATCACCTCGGACCCCGATCCGATCCTGCCCCTCCGCCTCTCCAGCCGCTCGATGGTGATCCTGGCCCCCGCCGCCTACGACTCGGAGCCGACCGAGCCCATCGGGACCGGACCGTTTGCCGTCACCGACTTCACCCCTCCTGATTCGCTGACCGTCGAGCGCTTCGACGACTACTGGGGCGACGTGGCTCAGCTGGAAGGGGCCGTGTTCCGCTTCCTGCCCGACGCCGGGTCCCGGGCCGCCGCCATCCGAGCCGACGAGGTCGACGTCGTCGACGGCATCGCCCTGCCCGATCTCGAGGCCGTTGACGCCGACGCCGACGTGGACCTGATCCGGTTCAGCCTGCCCCGGACCGCCTCGCTGTACGCCAACACCGTCAGCGGGCCGATGTCGGACCCGGCCGTCCGGGAGGCCGTCAGCCTCGCCATCGACGAGGTTGCCATCGCCGACGGTCTGCTCGAGGGCCAGTTCGCCCCGGCCCGCAGCTACTTCGGCGAGGAGAACGACTGGGCCCCCCAGACCGAGCCTGATCCGGCGGATGCCGTGGAGCAGGCGGCCGCGCTGTTGGACGGTGTCGATGACGCCAACCGTTCGGTCAAGGTCTGGACCTACGCCAGCCGACCCGAGCTGCCCGACATGGCCACCGTGGTCCAGGCTCAGCTCGAGGCGGCCGGATTCGACGTCGAGATCGAGGTCGGGGAGTACACGCCGCTCGAGGAGCGGGTGTTCAACGGTGAGCACGACCTGTTCCTGCTCTCCCGCGGCTACTACTTCGATATCGCCGACGCCGGCGCCGTCCTCACCAGCGACTTCACCTGCGACGGGGGCTACAACCTCAACCTGTACTGCTCCGATGAGTTCGACGCCCTCGTGGCCGACCTCAGCGGGGCCGAGTCGGGGGCCGACCGTCAGGCCCTGTTCGGCCAGGCCGCTCAGTTGCTGGCCGATGAGAACGTGGGCTTCCCCCTGGTGCACGATCGGGCCCGGTACGCCGCCCGGACCGACGTCGAGGGGCTGGTGATCGATCCGTTCGAGAGCCGACTCCTCACCTCCCAGGTGTCGTTGGCCAGCTAGCCCGATGCGGTCGTCGCGGCTCCAGCGGCTGCTCAGCGCGCCGTTCCTGCTGTTGGCGTTCTCCTTCTTCGCGTTCATGCTGCCGGAGTTGCAGGGGGTGGACCAGGCCCGGGCCACCCTGTTCGCGAGGTCGGAGGACGCCGAGCCGGACGCGGAGACGCTGGCCGCCATCTCGGCCGAGTTGGGCCTCGACGACCCGCTGCCCGTCCGCTACGGGCGCTACCTGGCCGATATCGCGACCGGCGATTTCGGCCGGTCGAACGTGTCCCGGACCGCGGTGTGGCCGCAGGTCTGGCGGGCGACGATCGTGTCCGGCACGGTCGTCGCCCTCGCCATCGGCTCGGCCGTCGTCATCGCCTCCGTCCTGGGGGTGGTGGCGGCGGCCAACGAGAACCGGTGGCCGGACCGGGTGATCACGGGCGCGGCCCGGGTGCTGGTGGCGGTGCCGGTCCACGTCCTCACGCCGATCCTGGTCTACGTGGTCGCCCTGCGCCTCAACCTGGTTCCCACCAGCGGTTGGGGGCGACCCGAGCACCTGATCCTCCCCGTGCTGGCCCTCGGGGTCGGTCCCATCGCCCTGTTCTCCCAGGTCGTCCGGTCCGAGATGCTCGACACCCTCGAGCAGCCCTACATCCGCACCGCCTTGGCCAAGGGTCTGCCGTGGCGACGGGTGGTGTGGGTCCACGCCGCCCGGGTGTCGCTGGTCGGGGTCCTCACCCTCGGCTCGCTGTTCGTCGCCGGGCTGTTGGGTGGCGCCGTCATCGCCGAAGTCATCCTCGGGGTGCCGGGCCTGGGCCGCCTGCTCTACACCGCCGTGATCACGGCCGACGTCCCCATGTTCCAGGGCGGCCTGTTGGTGGCGGTGGCCGTGGGCATCGGTGTGGGCCTGGTCGGCGACGGATTGTCGGCCCTGCTCAGTCCGCCGGAGCGTGAGGGGTGAGGCGACGGCTGACCGGCATCGCCGTGCTGGGTGTGACCGTCGTCCTGGGTTGGTGGGCCCTCACCCACGATCCCGAGGCCATCGATCTGGCCAACCGCTTCGCCGGACCCTCCCGCTCGGCTCCCCTCGGCACCGACGAGTTGGGTCGCGACCTGCTGACCCGTCTCGTCCACGGCGCCTTCATCACCGTGGGCTCGGCCAGCGCCGCCCTGCTCGCCACCGCCGTGATCGGCACGCTGCTGGGGACGTTCGCCGCCTGGCGGGGCGGCACCGCGGGCTCGGCCCTTGTCCTCGTCACCGACTCCCTGGTCGCCGTGCCCGAGATCGTGGTCGCCCTCATCGTGGTCTCGATCCTGGGCACCAATCTGGCGGCCCTGGTCATCGCCGTGATCGCCCTCGGCTGGCTTCCCTTCGCCCGGCTCTCGTTCGAGATCGTGGGCCGGTTGCTGGGGGCCGACTACGTGGTCGCGGCCCAGATGTCGGGCGTGGGCCCGGTTCGCTTCATCGGCCTCACCCTCTTGCCCAACGCCGCTCGTCCACTCATCGCCCACGCCTTCCTCCGGTTCCCGGGGAAGCTGCTCCTGCTGTCCGGCCTCTCGTTCCTGGGCCTTGGTCCCCAGCCCCCGACCTCCGAATGGGGGGCGATGTTGGCCCGGGGCGTCGATGAACTGGAACGCCACCCCCTGGTGGCCCTCGTCCCCGGCATCGCCATCGTGGCCACCGGGTATCTGGCCGCCCGCCTCGGCCGAGCGTTGGAGGTGCCATCCGCCGGCCGTCGACCGGAGCAACACGCTCCGAGCCGGGGGACCTGACCCGCCCGGAGCCGATTCGGTCCGCCCGTCGGCGCCATGGCACCGTGGCGCCATGGCCCCCTCCACCCCGGCTCCCCGGACCATGACCGCCGTCGTTACCACCGGTCCCGGCGGGTTCGACAAGCTCGAGGTCCGTCAGGTCCCCGTGCCCGAGCCGGGTCCCCGTGAGGTTCTGGTGCGGGTGCTGGCTGCCGGGATGAACAACACCGAGATCAACACCCGCCTCGGGTGGTACTCGTCAGCGGTGACGACCTCGACCGACGACGCCTCCACGGCGGTGTCCGGGACCAAGGCGGCGGCGCCCTCCGATGGTGGGTGGAACGAGGCCACCCCCTTCCCGCTGATCCAGGGCACCGACTGCTGCGGCGTGGTCGACGCCGTCGGGGCCGCCGCCGATCCTCGGCTGGTGGGGCGGCGGGTCCTGGTCCGGCCCTGTATGCGTCCCGACGGCTTCTCCTCCCTGGAGAACGTGTGGATGGGCTCGGATTTCGATGGCGCCTTCGCCCAGTACGTCACGGTGCCGTCGACCGAGGTGTTTCCCGTCGATTGCGACTGGACGGACGCCGAACTGGGCTCCCTTCCGTGCGCCTACGGCACGGCCGAGAACATGCTGCACCGGGCCGAGGTCGGCGAGGGCGACCACGTGCTGATCACCGGCGCCTCGGGCGGCGTGGGGTCGGCGGCGGTCCAACTGGCCCGGCGCCGCGGGGCCGAGGTCACCGCCGTGGTGTCGGCGGCCAAGCGGTCGGCGGTTCGAGCCCTGGGGGCGACAACCGTGGTCGAACGCGGAGCGACGCCCTCGGCCGACTCGGTCGACGTCGTCGTCGACAACGTCGTCGGCCCCGGCTTCGCCGACGCCCTGGCCGCCCTGCGGCGAGGTGGCCGCTATGTGTCGTCGGGCGCCGTCGGCGGTCCCGTCGTCCCCTTCGACCTCCGCACCTGCTACCTCCGGGATCTCCGACTGCTCGGCTGCACCGCCTGGGACGAGCCGGTGTTCGGGAATCTGGTCGGCTACGTCGAGCGGGGGGAGATCCGACCGGTCCTGGCCGGGACGTTCCCCCTGGTCGACATCGTCGAGGCCCAGCAGGTGTTCCTCGAACGCCGCCACGTGGGCAAGTTCGTCCTCATCCCGTAGGAGCCGTCGCCGTCGTTCGGGCCGGACGGAGCGGACCGGCGACGGCCGCTACCGTCTACCCCGTGACCGGGGACGACGACGAACTGCGGGCCTACTACGAGCAGGAGGCCATCCTGCGATACCGGGTGGGCCAGCCGCTGCGAGCCGGGCGGGTCGAGGTCCGCGACGACTTCCTCCACCTCCTGAGCCGGGAGGGACGACGGTCGGTGATCGACTTCGGCTCGGGCCCTGGCCGGGACGCCGGGGCGTTCCGGGAGGCCGGGCACGAGGTGGTCGGCGTCGACCTCGCCCTGGGCAACGCTCGCCTGGCGGCCGAGGCCGGCCTTCGGGTCGTGCCCGCCTCGATCACCGCCGTGCCGCTCCGATCGTCGTCGATCGACGCCGGCTGGTCGCTCAGCACCCTCATGCACCTCGACGCCGACGACGCCCGCCGGGCCGTCGAGGAGATGATGCGGGTGCTGGTGCCGGGCGCTCCGCTCCTGGTCGCCCTCTGGGGCCGTGAGGAGGAGACGTCGGTGGTGCGGACGGGGGAGATCCCCGATCGCCGTCGACCGTTCCACCTGCGCGGTCTGGGCGACAACACCCGCCTGGTGGCGGCGGGCGGGACGGTCGAACGGTCGGAGCGATGGGAAGACGCCGCCGACGGCTGGGACTACCACGTCATCCAGGTTCGCGCCCCGGCCTGACCGTCGACCGGGTCCGGACTCAGGGACGGCCGCGGGACCGGCGGTCCCGGACGGCCGGTCCGGCTCCAGAGAACCGGACCGGACCGGGGGACGGCTCAGACGGTGCGGCCGGCGAAGGCGAGCATCCGGGTCTGCTCGTCGGCGTCGTCGGCGCACTCGACGGCGGCGCCGAACATGCCCTCGGCCCGCATGGCCTGCTCCGGGAACCGCTGGAGGCCGGCGTAGGCGGCCGAGACCGGTCCGGCGGGCAGGGTCTCGTCGGCCCCGATGGCCCGGGCCAGGTCCCAGGTGTGGATCAGGAGGTCACTGGCCGACACGCCCATGGGGACGGTCTTGGGCACGGTTCCCATGGGACCCATCTCGGTGGTGCCCTCCAGGGCCCCCTCGGCGCCGAGCGCGGTCCGGATGGCGTCGCGGGCGGTGGGCCAGTCGGCGCCTTCGGGGATCTCGGCCCCCACCAGACCACCCAGGTACTGGGACTGGACGCCGACGGCGTGGTCCACGAGCTCGCGGACGGTCCAACCCTCGCACGGGGTGGTGGCGCTCCACTGCTCGTCGGTGATGGCGTCGAAGCGGGCACTGAAGGCGTCGGCGCTGCTGTTCCAGATGTCGATGTGTTGTTGGCTCATGCCCCGGACCCTAGCCACCGTCGATGACCGACCGGGGTCAACGGGTCGAACGGTTGGGGGCCCGGGTGAGGAGGGTCAGTCGGCGCCCGACTGGTTCGGTGTGCTCCGGGCTTCGAGCCAGGTCAGGGCGTAGGCGCCCGACTCGGTGACCAGGTCGGCCCCGAGGTCGTCGCCCACCAGGTCGCCGACGGCCCGCCCGCCCACGACGATGGGTACGTCGTCCCTCAGGGCCCGGATGTCGGCCACCAGCTGTGCCGTCGCCACCACCTGGTCGGGGGCCGACAGGCTGAGGCCCACGGCCTGCACTCGGTCGTCGCCCTCGAGCGTCTGGTGGAAGGCCTGGATCGGGGTGTTGGCTCCCAGGTTCCTGACCTGGAACCCGGCGGCCGTGAACAGGTCGGCCACCATCGTGACCCCGATGTCGTGAAAGTTCCCGGGTGCGCACCCCAACACCACGGTGCCCCGATGGCGGCCGGCCCGGAGGAACCCGGCCGACAGTCGACCCAGGTGCTGGCGCAGGATCATGGTCGCCTCGTGGTCGGCGGCCAGGTTGCCGCCGGCGGCGGCCGGGTCGGCGCCGATTGCGGTGGCGGCGGGGGAGATGACGTCGAGATAGAGCTCCATCAGCTCGACCCCCGAGGCCCGGCACGAATGGACCACCGACCAGGCGCCGGTGGCATCGCCCGCCATCAGCCGTTGCCGGTAGCGACGCGACCACTCCGGCAGCGCCGGGCCCTTCGAGCCGCGGTAGATGTCGACCCGCTGGCGTTCGAAGTCGGCCAGATCGTCCCGGGACACCTGCCAGGTGTTTCCCCGTTTCGTCGCCGGGAGCAGACCGAGCCGGATGTATCGGTAGGCCGTCATGTAGTGGACGCCGAGGTGATCGGCCACCGCCCTGACGCTCAACGACCCGGTCGACCCGACCTCGGCACGGGGGGCGTCGTCGTCACCCCGGCCGTCGTGGGCCCGTGGACGAAGATCTCGAACCTCGCCGTCGGTTGTCATGGTGAACCCGCACCGCTTCCCCGACGCGCATCGGGGGCGAAGGGGGGAGGGAACGGGGAGGTGCTGGATGCGGCGGCGTGGAGTGGGACCATCAGACCATCAGAATCGTCGACCGGTTGGCGCTGCTCCCCTGCCGCCGATTCTAGACCAGGATGGAACGACTCGCGCCCGGGTGGCCTGGACGTCCGTACGTACGGGTTCGGTTCTGACCAGGTTCGAAGCGGCGCGTCGCGGACGCTAGCGTGGCCGGGTGAACGCCCATGACGGCCGGCCCGAGGCCCGGACAGCGTCGTCGACGGACACCCCCGTGGGGTCCTCGGCCCCCGATCCGACGAGGCCGTGGCAGACCGCCGACCCCGAGCGGCTGGTCGACCCCGGCCACGGCGCCGGCGACGTACTCGAGGCCTGGCGGTGGCGGGTGCTCGAACGGGGGTCGGGACTGCTCCGGGTCGAGGCCCATCTCCCGCCGGCGCTGCTCAACCCGCAACGTCAGCTGTTCGGCGGGTTCACCACCACCTACATCGACTTCGTGTCCCTCCACACGGTCAACGCCGACGATCGATCCCGGGATCCCGCCGCGCCCCGCGACTGGCTGACCACCATCAACCTGCGATGTGACTACTACGAACCGATCGTGGAGGGCACCTTCACCATCCGGGGCGAGGTGGAGCACCAACGGGGGCGCACCTTTCTGGTGTCGACCCGGTTCGAGCAGTTCGGCACCCTGGCCGCCCATGGCCTCACCACGCTCCGCCGCCTGCCATCGAGTTGACGCCACCGAATGACAGGCAGATGACCGGTCGGTGAATCCCGGCCGGTGTCGGTGACGCCCGGGGCGACCACGAGCTTTCATTGAGGCCATGACGGTGGAACACGAGTCGCATGACCTGGTGTCGGTGGGAGCCGGCGAGCTCATCCGTTGGCTCCGAGAGTTGAGCCCGGAGGAATTCCTGGAGCGGGGGCTGTCGGTCGAGGGGACCTTCGACGAGGTCGACGATCCGGTCCTCATCGGCCCCGACGGGCGTCCGACCGACACCTGGCTGGAGGGGTACCCCTACGAGGAGCGGCTGGGTCGCCAGGACTACGAGCGGACCAAGCGGCTGTTGCAGATCGAGTTGTTGAAGGCTCAGACCTGGATCAAGGACAACGGGCAGCGGCTGGTGGTCCTGTTCGAAGGGCGTGACGCCGCAGGCAAGGGCGGAACCATCAAACGGTTCACCGAGCACCTCAACCCCCGAGGGACCCACGTCGTCGCCCTCGGGATCCCGACCGAACGGGAGCGGGGGCAGTGGTACTTCCAGCGCTACCTCTCGCTGCTGCCCACCGCCGGGGAGATCACGCTCTTCGACCGATCCTGGTACAACCGGGCCGTGGTGGAGCGGGTCATGGGCTTCTGCACCCCGACCCAGTACGACCAGTTCATGGAGCAGGTTCCGGCGGTGGAGCAGATGGTGGTCGACTCGGGCACCATCCTGGTCAAGCTGTGGTTCTCGGTGTCGCGTCGAGAACAGGTGACGCGCTTCATCATCCGACACATCGACCCCGTCCGGCAGTGGAAGTTGAGCCCCAACGACCTGGCCTCGCTCGACCGGTGGGACGACTACACCGCGGCCAAGGACGCCATGTTCGCCGGGACCAGCACGGCCACCTCGCCCTGGACCGTGGTCCGCTCCAACGACAAGAAGCGAGGTCGGATCGAGGCCCTGCGATTCGTGCTCGCCCAACTCGACTATCCCGACAAGGACCACGACGTCGTCGGCACCCCCGACCCGGCCATCGTGGGTCCGCCCGAGGTCACCGGGGCCGACCACGGCGAGGACAACAGACATTCATCGACATGAGTGGTGTGAATGGTTCACTGTTGTGGCATCTACATTTCCAGAAGAAGGCCAGCGAGCCTATTCTGATTTGTAGGAAATGGATCGCTAACCCGTAGGCGCCCTGATCAGGTGAAACGCGAGATCGGAGACAGGCTCGACGTTGAGTGCTACCCAGGTCGTTTCCGGCCGACCGGTACTGCAATACGATCGCCTTCATGAACCAGAACATCGCCGAGTACAAGGCCCGCTCGGGCCGGTTCGAACCGGTTTGGACCCTCGAGATCCTCACCCTTCCAGAGGACATCGACCGGATACTCGACGCCATCACCGCCGTGCACCCCCTGCGCTACGGGCGCTACGAACGGCGGGCCTCGATCTCGGCCCCGGGCCTGGAGACGGCACAGCCTCGGGAGGGCTCGGCCGCCGCCGACCACATCTCCGACTTCGAGCCGGGTACGACCGAGACCTACGCCACGGTCGAGTTGAAGTTCTCCATCGAGCGCAACCTCACCACGCTCAGCGAGGTGATGGAGGCCGTGCTCGACGCCCACCACTACGAAGAACCCATGGTCTTCGTCCGCGAGGACTGGGTCAGCCGCTCCTTCTACAACACCGCGACCGACAACCCCAACCGGTGGTGGAACAACGGCCGTGGTCTCCGGGCCCGGGTCCGCGACATCGGCACCTACCTCGGTGACCGCATGTAGTCCCTGGTGACGCCGTCGGGGCCGGTCCCGGCGGCCCTCATGGTCGGGCGGTCGCGGTCGATGGGAATCGGGTCCCAGGAGGCCGTCCCTTGCCAGCGCCCGGCCACAACCGACCATCCGACCCGCAGCCCCGGTCTCGTCGCGCCCTCATGGCCCTGACCGTGGGTTGGACCGTGGTGTACCTCGGATGGCGTACCACCACGCTCGGTACCGGCTGGTTCCTGGCTCTGTCGCTGCCCTGGCTCCTTGCCGAGGGTTGGTCCCTGGTCCAGCTTCTCCTGCTCGCCTTCCAGGCCGGAGTCTCCCCTGATCCCGGCCGGCGACTCGGGTCGGGCGAGCCGTCGGCAGCCGTCGGGGCCGAGCCGGTCGATGTCGTGATCACGGGACACCGGGCCACGGCCGAGGAGGTGGAGCGCTCGCTCATCGGGGCCGGGCTGGTCGAGGGTCGAGGGCGGGTGGTCGTCCTCGACGCCGCCTACCGGGCCGAGGTGGCCGACGGCTGTCACCGGTTCGGGGCCCGTTACGACGTCGTCGCCGCCATGGCCGATGACGCTGCCGCCGCGGTGGAGGACGCCACCGGCTCGGCCCTGTACCTGTGGCTCGACGGCGGCCAGGTGCCCATGCCCGAGGCGGTGACCACCCTCGCCACCCGCTTTGCCGATCCCGACCTCGCCGTCTGTCAGGCTGCGGTCGACCTGCTCAACGCCGACTCGTTGGCCCACCTTCGGGGCGGTCGGGACGAGGAGGCCCTGCTGCGCGACGTGACCGGTCCCGGCCTCGACCGGCGGGGGCTGGCGCCGTGGTCGGGTCCGGCTTCGATGATCCGACGACAGGCCGTGGCCTCGGTCGGGGGGTTCGACCGGGGCGATCCCGCGGCCGTGACCCGAGTCCTGGTCAGACTCCAGGCCGCAGGGTGGGCCACCGGATTCGAGCGCCGGCGGGTGGTCCGGGCCACCGCCCCCGACACGCTGGACGACTACCTCACGCAGCACCGCGACCGGGTGGTCGAGCGCCTTGCCGTCCTCACCGCCGACGAGACGACGGGAGGGCCCCGACGGCTCGACCGGCTGGTGGCCCGCCTGGCCGCCGCGTCACCGGTCACCTCCGGTCTGCGCCAGCTGGTCCAACTCGGCCTGTTGGTCGCCGCCCTCCTGTTCGGGCGCCCACCGGCCGAGGCCCCTCTCGGCCTCCTGGTGCTGTTGTGGTCCGGGACGACCGGCCTCGGAGTGCTGGCCCGGTGGGCGCTGGCCCGGGGGACGATGGGTCTCGGCGACTGGACCCGGCACGGGTGGCGGACCGTGGGGGCCGACCTCGACGCCCTGATCCGTCTGGGGCGTGGGTCGTCGCCGCGATCCGAACGGCGGGACGGGCGTTCGGAGGAGCGGGCCGAGGGGCTGGCCACCCTCGGACGACTACGGCTGCTCACCGGGGCCACCCTCGTGCTGGAGGCGGCCCTGTTGGCCCGCTTCGCCACCGTGTTCCGACCCGACCTGCTACCCGCCCTCGGCACGGGGGAGCGGGTGGTGCTCACGGCCGTGGCCCTCGTCGTGTTGGGGCAGATGGTCAACGTCCTCCGCCTCACCGTGTTCCGACGCCAGCGTCGCCTGCATCACCGCATCGAGTGCGACCTGCCGGCCATGCTCGACGACGTCGAGGCCCGGGCCGTCGATCTGTCGCCCCACGGCATGGGCCTGGTGGTGACGGCGTCCACCGTTGTCGACGCCGTCGTGCCCTTCACCCTCACCCTCGACACCATCGAGGGTCGGCCCCGACCGGTCTCGGGTTGGGCCGTGGTCCGCCACATGGCCCCGGCCGAGGACGGCGAGGTGCGGGTCGGGCTCGAGTTCCTCGACGTGGGCGAGCCGGACCGGGTGGCTCTCGTCACCTACTGCGCCATCGTCCATGCCCGGCGCCCCGACTCGGCCGAGCCGCGGATCGAGGCCCCCGCTGGACTGACGGTGGCCCGCCCCCCGCTGCAACAGGAGGGCCTCCGGGTGCTGTCGGCCGCTGCCGTGGTCGCCGCCGTCGGGTTCCTCTTCCTCGGCCCGGCCGCCGATGGCGCCTTCGCCACCGACGCCGTGGCCGTCGACCGCCTCTGCCTGAGCGACACGGCCGGTCGGCCCGTCACCGGCGTCGACGTCGTCGCCGGGATCCCGGGAGCCGACCGGTTGGTCGGGACCACCGACGACGAGGGCTGTGTCCCCACCGAGGGGACCTCGGCCGAAGGCGCGGTGGGCGCCACCGAACTCGGTGCCGTCCATGACGGCATCCGGGTTGAGCTCGTGCCCCTCGCCATCGAGGCGGGCGAGCGTCTGGTGCGCCACCCGGACCATCTGGTCCGGGTCGTGGATCCCGACGGCCTCACCGTCGACGATGTGGCCGTCCGCTACGGAACGGACGACTGGACCACGGCTCCGGCCGAGGCGGGCCAGGGTCATCGGGTGCCGGCGGGTGGGGGCGTCTCGGAGGTCGAGGTGACCTGGAACGAGACCCGTCACCTCCAGCCCATCGGTCCCAACATCGTGGTGGTGCTGGCCCGGCTCCGCCTGGCGCCGGGGACCGACGCCACCCTCGACTGGGGTGACGGACCGGTCTCGGTCCGCGACGGTGAGCTGGTGCTGCCGGGGCGGGTGGTCGTGACCCTGGGCGATGGCACGGTTCGCAAGGTCGACCTCCCCGGCTCCCATGAGCTTCACCTACCCGAAGGTCGCCTGGTTCCGTTCGCCGTGGGTGCGGGTGCCGACGGCACCATCCAACCGTCGGACGGCTCGTCGACCACCAGCTGGCCCCTGTCCACCCCGACCACCTCCTCCTCGACCTCTCCTGCGAGTTCGACCACCTCGTCGACGAGTTCGTCGACCACCTCGTCGACCATGGCTCCCGCGACCTCGTCGTCCTCGACTCCTCCGTCCACCTCGGCTCCGAGCCCGACGACGTCGACCACCGGCCCGTCCGGCACCACGTCGGCCCCGACCACGACGCCCACGTCAGCGGCCACCACCTCCTCGACCTCCTCTCCGTCCTCCACCTCGTCCTCCCCTTCGTCCTCGTCCTCCACCTCCACCTCGTCCTTGTCCTCGTCCTCGACCGGTGGGGGCGGTGGACCGTGAGCCGACGTCGCCTCCTCGAAGGGGCCGGGGCGGCGGCGGTGCTCATCGCCGCCGCCCTCGTGGTCTGGAGCGCGGCCGTGACCAGCACGGCCAGGGTCCGGGCCAGCACCGGGACCCTGGGCCTGCTCACGGCGGGCGACATCAGCCTGACCAAGGTCAGGCCCGAGGCCCGTCTGGTGCTCGAAGCCGACGGGCTCTTCCCCGGCGTCACCACCGCCAACTGCATGGAGGTCGACTACGGCGGCACCCTTCCGTCGTCGGTCCGTCTTCATGGCGCAATCGTGGGCGGAACCGGGTTGGACGGCTTCACCGAGCTGACGCTCGCCGTCGGGCCCGGTTGTGACACCGGCCAGCCGGCACCGCCGCTCTTCGACGGCACCCTGGCCGATCTGGCCGCCACCCACCCCGACTACGGTCGGGGTCTGGTCCTCGACCCCCAGGCCCGGCCGGGGCAGCGCCTGGCCCTGTGGGCCGAGGCCACCATCGTCGACGACGACCGGGCCCAGGGCCTGACCACCGAGTTCCAGATCGTCATGGAGGCCCGGCCATGAGCCCGGCCGAGCCACGGCGTCGGCTCCCGTCCCTGGCCGACCTGGCCGGGCTGGTGGCCTGGGTCTACCTGTACCTCGTCGCCCTGCTGATCGGTTTGGTCGTCCTCGTGATGGTGTCGACCGGTTGGCGTCCGGTGGTGGTGACCGGCGCCTCGATGACACCGGCCCTGCGCCTGGGTGACGTGCTGCTGGTCGAGGAACCGGCCGGTCTCGTGGGCCAGCGGACCATCATCACCTACCGGGTCCCCGGGGGCGACGCGCTGGTGACCCACCGGGTCCACGAGGCGTTGGCCGAGGAGGGCCGCTACGTCACCAAGGGCGACGCCAACGCCGACCCCGATACCGACCCCGTTCCGGCCGAGCGGGTGGTCGGCGTCGGCCGCATGGTCGTGCCCTACGTCGGGCTCCCCGTGGTGTGGGCCGGTCAGGGCAATTGGGCCCCGGTGGCGGCCCTGGCCGTGCTGACGGCGGCCGCCGTCGGCGTAGCGGTTCGAAGCCGACGCCGGAGCCCCCGGATCGCCGAGAACGCCGACGGGGCGGTGGCCGGACGGGCCGTGGCCCGGGTGCGTGGGCTGGTGGCGGTCCTGGTGCTGGGTCAGATCGCGGTCACGGCCCGATCGTTGACCGACGTGGTCGGACCCGGACTACCGGTCGGTCTGGTGCTGGGCGGCGCCGTCGCCGTCCTGCTGGGCACGAACCTGGCCGCCTCCCTGATCCGACGCCGACCCGGCGCCGACCACCATCGGCTGGCCATGGCCGAGCTGGTTGTCGACACGGCCCTGGTCGTCGTGCTCGGCTCGGTCACCGGCGGCTCCGGTATCGGCTGGGTCCTGATCGTGTTGCCCATCGTCGAGGCCGCGGCCCGGTTCGGGCTGACCGGTGCCCTGATGCATTGGCTCGTCCTGTCGGCGGTGACCCTGTCGGGCGGTCTGTGGTCGGCCAGCCGGAGCGGAGCGTCCTCCACCGACCTCGTTGGCGGTCTGGAGCAGACGGTGGACCAGTTGGCAGTGCTGTTGCTGGTCGCGGTTCCCGGGGCCTACCTGGCCGAGCAGTTGCTGCGGGACGTGTCCGACCAGCGCAGGGCCACCGAGGCCGCGGTGGAACGGGGCCGCCTGCTGGAACAGGTAACGGCCGGAGGGCACCGGGTCAACCAGCTGCAGGGCGACCTGTTCGAGACGCTCCAGTCGGCCGTGATCGGCCTCGGCTTCGACGCCGTCGACGTGGTGGTGTGGCCCGCCGTCGGCCGATGGCGTCACCTCGTCGCCGCCGGGGAGAAGGGTGCGCCCCTCCCGTCTCCGGGCGCTGCCGGAAGCGGTCTCCGGGCCGACGATCTACGCCACGCCGAGGTGGTGGTGGCGCCATCGGACCCGGAGGTGAGCGAGCGGGAGGCCCTGGCCGCCGCCGGCTACGGGGTGTTGGCCCGCGTCACGCTGTCGCGGGCCGACGACCAACTCGTGGTCCTGCGGGCGGCTCGCCGCCGTTCCACCACCGCCGCCGCCACCTTCGAAGCCCTCCGCCTGCTGTGTGCCCAGGCCGCGGTCGCCCTCCAGAACAAGGAGCTCCTGGCCACCCTCGAGGGTCTCCACGACGAGATGGCCCGCCAGGCCACCCACGACGCGCTCACCGGGCTCCCCAACCGGGTGCGGTTCGTGGCCGCCGTCCAGCAGGCGCTCACCTCCGTCGGCGAATCGGAGACGGTGCCGGCCGTCCTCTTCCTCGATCTCAACGGGTTCAAGGACGTGAACGACCGGCTCGGCCACGACGCCGGCGACGACCTCCTGTGTCAGGTCGCCGACCGGATCCGGCGCCGCGTCGGCCGGTCGGGCCTGGTGGCGCGCCTTGGCGGCGATGAGTTCACGGTCCTGGTGCACGAGGTCCGATCGGTTTCCGACGCCCAGGCCGCGGCCAGCGCCGTCCACGCCGAACTGGTCGACCCCTTCGTCCTCCCCCGAGGCCCGGTCCGGGTCGGCACCAGCATCGGGATCGCCCTGGCCGAGCGGGGGATCGACGACAGCGAGCTGCTGCGCCGGGCCGACGTCGCCATGTACACGGCCAAGGAGGCGGGCGGCGCCACCCGGACCGCCGTGTTCGATCCAGGCATGGACGAGCAGAGCCAGCGTCGGGGCCGTCTCATCAGTGAACTGCAGCGGGCATTCGACAACGGGGAGTTGGAGCTGGCCTTCCAACCCCTGGTCGAGGTCGCGTCGGGGGACATCGTCGGGGCCGAGGCACTGCTGCGGTGGCGTCACCGGGAGCTGGGGCCCATCCCTCCCGGCGATGTGCTGGAGCTGGCCCAGGCCGCCGGCCGCCTCTCCCAGCTCAACGCCTGGATCCTGACCACCGCTCTGGCCGGGGTGGCCAGCTGCGCTCTGGACGATGAGCAGACCTTCGCCGTCGCCGTCAACGTCTCACCCACCGAGCTGGCGGCCGAGTGGCTGGTGCCCCACATCTCCGACGCCCTCACCCTTACCGGCGTCGCTCCCGAGCGGCTGGTGATCGAGGTCAGCGAACGGGTGGTGGCCGACGACTCCACCGCGGCCGACGCCGCCGCCGTGGCCGAGATGGGCGTGGCCCTGGCCCTCGACGACTTCGGCGAGGGCCGGACGGCGCTGGCCCATCTCCGGGGCCTCCCCATCGATCAGCTCAAGCTCGATCAGGTGCTGGTCCACCACGCCCTCGGCTCCGAGGCCGACCGCACGATCCTCGACTCGGTCGTCGGACTGGCCCACGAGCTGGGGTTCACGGTCGTGGCCGAGGGCATCGAGACCGAGGACCACCTCCGGGTGGCGGCGGGCTCGGGCGCCGACCTGATCCAGGGCTACCACCTGCACCGCCCCATGCCGATCAACCAGCTGCGTTCGTTGCTGTGGGCCGGCCCCTCCCGGTCCGAGGTCCGTGCGCCGTACCCGGGCGGGGTGGGCTGATGGCCCGCACCCTGACCGAGCATCTGGACAGCGGCGCCGGTCGGCGGACCTGGTCCGGCGGGGCCGGAAGCCGGGCCGCAGGCGGCGCCCTGGCCGCCGCCCTGTCGGCCCTGCTCGTCGTCACCCTGACCGTCAGCCGTTCGGGGGAGGCGTTCGACGATCCGGGCACCGGTGGGGCCGGTTCGGTCGCCTCGGGAACCGTCGCCGTCAGCGACAACGACGAGGGCCGGTCCCTGTTCGACCTGGCCGACCTGGGTCCTCGTCAACCCCTCGTCCGCTGCCTGGAGATCGTGTACGAGGGCACGATCCTGCCGGTCGATCTGGACCTCGTGGCCGAGGCCGGTGGCGACCTGGCCCCGTTCCTGGACCTGACCCTTACCGAGGGTCGGGACGGGGTGTTCGAGACCTGCGACGGGTTCCAACCCGGGTCCGAGGTGTTCGCCGGCACCCTCGCCGGGCTGGTGGCGGCCGGACCGGTCGCCCTCGATCCGGTGCTGAACACCGGCGAGACCAGGAGCTACCGCATCGAGCTGGTGCTTCGGGACGACGCCGGCGCCCTCGGGCGCAGCACCACCGTCGAGTTCCTCTGGGTGGTGACACCGTCATGACCGGGGACGATCGCCGCCGCCACGAGAGCCGACTGTCGACCGCCCTGGTGGTGGTCGCGCTGGCGGTGCTCCTGGTGGCCGCCGCCCTCATCGGGCGGGCCGTGGCCACCTCGTCGGCCGAGTTCGCCGCCACCGCCGACCTGGGTCCGAGCCGGCTCGGAACCGCCACCCTCGACATCGAGCTGGGCACGTCGTCGGCCGGATTCGAGGCGGCCAATCTGGCCCCGGGTGATCGGGTGTCGGGAATCCTGGTGGTCACCAACGTCGGGACCCTGCCCGCCCGGTTGGGGATCAACGGGGCCTCCACCGGCGGCCCGCTGGCGGAATGGCTCCGCTTCGACTTCTGGACCGCCGCCGGGGGGTGCGAGGTCGGCCCGCCCGATCTGCTGGCCTCGGGGGTGGCGGTGTCGACCGAGCCGGTCGTGGTGGTGGCCACCGGCTCGGACCGGGTTCGGCTGGCCCCGGGCGACACGGCAGAACTGTGCCTCGGCGCCACTCTCGACCTGCAGTCGCCCAACGCGGTGCAGGGGGCGGAGATGGTGCTGGAGCTGACCGTCACCGCCGAGCACGATCTGGAGGCCACGCCCACCACCGAGGCCGGCCCGTGACCGCGGGCGCGGCCACCCGATGGTCGGCCCGAGCGCTGGCCGCCTCCTCGGTCCTGCTGATCGCGGCCATGGGCCTGGTCGGCGGCGGGTTGCTCGCCGGCTACCGGCCGGTGGTGCTCCAGACCGGCAGCATGGGAGCCACGGCGCCTCCCGGCTCGCTGGTGGTGGCGGGCCCCCGGGGGGCCGAGGCCGTCGCCGTGGGCGACATCGTCGTCATGCGCCGGCCGGGGGCCACGCCGGTCACCCACCGGGTGATGGAGATCGAGAGCCACGACGGGGCCCGCTTCGCCGTCACCAAGGGTGATGCCAACGAGGCCCTGGACGCCGCCCCCTACCCGCTCGACGGCGAGCAGTTGGTGGCGCGCTGGATCGTGCCCCGGGTCGGTTTCTGGATGCAGCGGGCCCTGCAACCCACCACCGTGCTGGTGCTGATGGCCCTGGCCGTGGCCGCCGTCGTCGTGCAGGGCCTGCGTCGGATCTGGCGGCCTCGCACGGCCTCGGATGCCGGGGTTGTCGCCGGGGTGGCCGCCATCGAACCCACCGCCCATGCCGATCATCGGTCCGGTCCCGAGCCAGGCGCCGCGGCGGCCGACGAAACCGATGCCGTTGACGCCGCCGGGCACCGGCGGACGGTGATGGAGCCCACGGACGCCGGGCCGGAACCGGCCGGGCCCGATGGAAACGGGCCGCGCCCCGCCGGCCTCGACGGCGCCACCGTTGGCCGGCCGGGGCCGGTCCGACGGGCTCGACGCCGACCCGGCATCGCCGAGGCCCGGCCGGCCACCGGCGGCGTCGGCCGGTCGGCCGGTGCCTCCTGGCCGCCGCCGGAGTTGGCGTCGACCCCCGCCCACTACCTGCGGACCGAGCCGATCGACCCTCCCAGGACCGCACCGACGCCGTCGTCGGTGTCGACACCGACACCGACACCGACACCGACACCGCCTGGGACGACGTCGCCCAGGCCACCGACGCCGACACCGACACCGACACCGCCTGGGACGACACCGCCCGGGACGCCGATGTCGACGCCGACGGCCCCGGACGGGCGGGAGCCCGCGGCCGAGGACCGATGGCGCGCCCGTTTGCCGGACCGATCGCGGGCCCGGCGGTTGGTGGCGGCCCTGACGGTGTTGCCCGCCGTCGGCCTCGTCTCCGGTGGGGTGGCCTGGGCCATGCTCACCTCGACGACGCCCCTGACGGCCAACCAGTTCGACACCCTCGACTGTTTCGATCCCCAACTCACCACCGTCCAGCGGGGCGAGACGGCCCACGCCATCTCCGGCACCGTCTCCGCCCCGTTGGCCAACCCCGTCGACCCCTCGCAGGCCTTCGTGCTCTCCACCGTCCGCAGCAGCGGCAATCGACCCCCGGATGCCAACGTGCGAGTGGATCTCAGCGCCGACGGGTCGGCCGTCGAGCTGCATCGGCTGACCACCAGCAGCCCGCCCCCGACCGTCACCGTCGCCTGGTCGGTGGTGCACTACGGCTGCGGGCTGTCGGTCCAGCGAGGGGTGGCGTCGGGTACCGGGGCGGCCTGGATCGACGTGCCCATCGGGTCCGTCGACACCGGCGCCAGCTTCGCTCTGATGACGACCTCCCCGGGGGCCGGTGACTCCACGTTCGGCAGCGACGACGTGCTGGTCGCCGAGCTCACCTCGTCGACCAACCTCCGGATCCGGGCCGCCGCCGCACTCAGCGGTTCCCGCTCCGTCTCGTGGCAGGTGATCACCTTCGACGACCCGGGCGACGTCGCCGTTCAGACCGGGTCGACCTCGTTGGGTCCGTCCGACACCGTCGCCACCGTCGCTCTGGCCCAGCCGGCCGACCCCGAGACCACCTTCCTGCTCGTCGGCATCACCTCCTCGGGCACCGGCAGCGACATCGGGGCCCGCATGGTGCGGGCCCGCCAGCTCGACGCCAACACGGTCGAGGTGACCAGGGCCCGCTCCGGGGTGGCGGTCGACGTCTCGGTCCAGGTGGTGACCCTGCGGGACGGCTCGACCGTGCGGCGGGGCACCGTCGACCTCGGCCCCGGCCTGTCGTCGGCGTCGGCCACCTTCGCCCCCGTCGATCTCGACCGGTCGACGGCGCTGGCCACCGTGACCGTCCCCGGCAACCAGGCCGGTGGCAGCACCGACCATTCGAGCGACGACGTCCCGGGGGAGGGGATGGGCGTCGTCGCCCTCACCGACGGTCGGACCGTGACCGTGACCCGGGACGCCACCGCCTCCTCGGCCTCCCTGGGCTGGCAGGTGATCGAGTGGGGCGGGCCCCGCTGGTGGGACGACGACTACGTGTTCCGCCAGCGGATCACGGTCGAGGCCGGCACCGCCGATGCCCCCACCGACTACAGCGCCGCCGTCGTCGTCGACCACGCCGCCCTGGTCGACCTCGGCCTGTCCCGGGCCGACGGCGACGACGTCCGCATCGTCCGCTGGGACGGGACGACCTGGACCGAGCTCGACCGAATCCTGGGCGACGGCGAGTCCTGGAACACGACCTCGACCGCGCTGTGGTTCCGCACCACCGAGGCGGTGGCGGCCGGCGCGGTCGACAGCTATTGGCTCTACGTCGGCCACGGCGGGGCGACGGCGGCACCCGCCGACCCCGACCGGGTCTGGCTGCTGACCGAGGACTTCGAGAGCGGTGACCTCGGCGTCTTCGTCGATCGGACTGCGAGCGGAGGGTGGTACACCGCCGACCCCTGGACCGGCCGGCTGACCGTTACCGTGCCCGCCGGCCGGGTTGGAGCCGACCTGGCCGACTTCCCCCTCCTGGTCTCGGTGGTCGACAGCGACCTGGGGGTCCGGGCCCAGACCGACGGGAGCGACATCCGGTTCACGGCCGGCGACGGATCGCCCCTGGCCCACGAGATCGAGCGCTGGGATCCGGGCACCGGTGCCCTGGAGGCGTGGGTCAGGGTTCCGACCCTCGCCGCCGGGTCGGCCACCACCGTCCAGCTCTACTACGGCGCGGCCGACGCCCCCGACCAGTCCGACACCCGCGGCACCTGGGCCGACGAGGTGGCCGCCGTCTGGCACCTGGCCGCCGACCCGGCCGGGTCGGCCCCCCAACTCGACGATTCCTCACCCGGGGCCCACGACGGCTTGGCCGACGGTTCGATGACGAACGCCGATCTCGTGTCCGGCCGGGCCGGCCTGGGCCTCGACCTCGACGGGTCCGACGATGTCCTCCGCAGCGGACCCCTCGACCTGGTCGGGGTCGACGCCCTGACCCTGTCCGGATGGGTCCGACTCGACGCCCA
The DNA here is from genome assembly GCA_965263455.1 of Acidimicrobiales bacterium. Lineage (GTDB taxonomy): Bacteria > Actinomycetota > Acidimicrobiia > Acidimicrobiales > SZUA-35 > CADEDH01. The sequence continues at coordinate 98,053 of CBDHHN010000004.1, read as the reverse complement.
TTCGCCGTCGGCCACCGTGGTGTCCAAAACCGACGGCGCCGGCTCGCCCATCGCCCAGGTCGCCATCGGCTCGGGAGGTGAGGTGATCGTCCGGCTCGGGCTCGACGGCTCGACCACGACCCTCACCTCGACGGCGGGCGCAGTTCCGACCGGGGCCTGGCATCACGTGGCCGCCAGCTGGGACGGGGCGACGGTGCGGGCCGTGGTGGACGGCACCGAGGTGGCGTCGAGCGCCGCCGCCGGCGCCCTCGACGGCGACGCCGCAACCGGCATGACCATCGGCGACGAGGCGGCCGGCGGCGCCGCCCTCGACGGGCTGGTCGACGAGGTCCGGGTCGAGACCGTGGCCCGATCCGACGACTGGCTGGCAGCCCTGGTGGCCAACCACGGCGACCCGTCCACCTTCCTGAGCGTGGGCTCGGCCCAGACCGGCACCTGGCTCGGTCAGGGCACCTGGGCCGCCCGCAAGCCGGTGACGATCGCTCCCGGCCTGGTCGACACCGACCTCACCGACCTGGTCGTCCTGGTCCAGGCCACCGCCCCCGATGTGGCGGCCCGGGCCCGGGCCGACGGGGCCGACCTCGTCTTCACCTCCGGGGACGGCACGACCCGCCTCGATCACCAGCTGGAGGCCTGGGACGCGACCGGCGGCGCATTGGCGGCCTGGGTTCGGATTCCATCGGTCACCACCAGCGGCGGAGCCGAGCTGTACCTCTACTACGGCAACCCGACGGCCGCCGACCAGCAGGACCCGGCCGCGGTCCACGGAGACCAGGCCGATCTGGTGGTGGTGGGTCCCTGATCGGCCGCCGGCGACGGCGACCACGATGCCCGATCTCGGCCAACTCCTCCAGAACCGGCGGGGGCGGCCGACGGAGCGGGTGAATCGGAGAGGATCCCTACGGAGGACCTTCCGACCGGGTGATCACGACGGGGGAGTGTCCCGACCAATGACGACCGCAACCGAGTCCGACGATCGGGACGAGCGCCGCCGGGGCGGCGCCGGCCTTCGCCTGCTGGCCACGCTGGCCGTGCTGGCCCTGGCCGGCGGGGTGTTCACCATCTCGTCGCTGGCCCTGTTCACCGATCAGGCCACGACCACGGGCAACGCCTTCTCCACCGGCACCATCGACATCGCCGCCACGCCGACCTCGGCCGTGGTCACCGCCTCGAACATGGCACCGGGCGACCAGGTGACGGCCACGCTCAACATCGCCAACAGCGGCTCGCTCGAGTTGCGGTACTCGGCCACCACCACCACCACCGAGGACACCCTGGCCGCCGCCATGGTGCTGACGGTGAAGTCCGGGGTGACCACCTGTGACGACGCCAACTGGGCCACCGACGGCACGGTGGTCTACACCGGCGTGCTGGGCACGGTGGCCACGACGGCGATGATCGGTGACGCCACCCAGGGCTCCCAGGCCGGAGATCGGGTCCTGGCCGCCGGGGCCGACGAGGACCTGTGCGTCAACGTCACCCTGCCGCTGGCCGCCCCCAACTCGGTCCAGGGCCTGTCGTCGACGGCGACCTTCACCTTCGACGCCGAGCAGACCACCAACAATCCGTAGCCCGCGGACCTGCGCAGGGCCGCCCACGGCGATGACGGGACCGCTCCCTCGACCGACGCTGAGCGCCGTCGGATCGGTCGCGGCCCCCGTGGCCGTCGCCCTCGCCGTTCTGGCCGTGGCCGTCGTGGTGGCCGCCTGGGCGGCGGCGCCGGCCGGGGCCTCGGGTGCCGCTCCCTCGGCCGACGCCGGCGGGCCCTACAGCCTGGCCGAGGGTGGTGACGTCACCCTGACCGCGGCCGCCACCAGCGACCCCGAGGGCGACACCCTCACCTACCGGTGGGATCTGGACAACGACGGCCAGTACGACGATGCGGTCGGCGAGCAGGTCCCGGCGGCGTGGGCCACCCTGGCCGCAGCCGGCATCGACGACGACGGCGTGTACAACATCGCCGTCCAGGTCGACGACGGGACCTCCACCGACGTCGCCGCCACCACGGTCACCGTGTCCGACACCGCCCCCACCGTCACCCTCACCGGGCCGGGAGCGGCCGCAGCCGGGGTTCCCTACGCCCTCGACGTGGCCATCGACGACCCCGGCGACGACACGGTCTCGGCCTGGGTCGTCAGCTGGGGTGACGGCGCCATCACCACCGGGAGCGGCGACCCGGGGACCCTGACCCACACCTACGCCGGGGACGGGCTGACCCGGGGCGTCATGGTGCACGTGACCAACGAGGACGGCTCCTGGTCGGAGTCCGATCTGGTCGTGGCGTTCTACGACAACCCGGACAAGGTGTCGCGTTTCGACGCCGACGGCGGGGCCAAGATCACCGACTTCCCGAACTCGGACCTGAGTAGCGCCTACGGCATCGCCATCGCCCCCGACGGGCTGATCTACGCCAGCGGGTTCTCCTCCCGCAACATCGTCCGATACGACCCGACGGACAACTCAGTCGTGGGTACCTTCGCCGCCCCCGACTTCACCAGCTTCCGACGCCCCCGCGGTCTGGCCTTCGGCCCCGACGGGAACCTCTACGTGGCCGGCGACGGCGACGAGGGCGCCACCGTCATCCAGATCGATGCCGGCACCGGCGCCGTTCTGGGCGACTTCCTGCCCGAGGACGCGGTCGACGATCCCAAGGCCGTCCTGTTCACCGACGACGGCTCGATGCTGGTCTCCGACCACGTCAACGACAGCATCCACCGGTTCGACGCCACCACCGGGGCCGATCTCGGTGTCCTTGTCAACACGTCGTTCGGCGCCCGCCCGACCGGCATGGCCATCGGGCCCGACGGCAACCTCTACGTCGCCATGTACGGCGACGAAACGGTCGAGGTCTACGATCCGTCGACGGGGACCCGCCTGAGCACCTTCGTCTCGTCCGGCCTCGACAATCCCCACAGCCTGGCCTTCGGGCCCGACGGCCACCTCTGGGTCAGCAACTACTGGGGTGAGGACATCATGCGCTTCGACCGATCGACCGGGGCCTACCTCGACACGCCCGTGACCGAATCGCTCCCAGCCGGTCCCATGGGCCTCGCCTTCCTGCCCCAGATGCAGGTGACCGTCACCGATGATCTCGCGGTCAACGCCACCGGCGACGCCGGTGACCAGACCCCGGGCGACGGCTTGTGCGACACCGGGGGCACCAACGCCGCCGCCGACGACGAGTGCACGCTCCGGGCCGCCCTCGAGGAGGCCAACGCCCGGCCGGGGACCGCCGTGGTCACCTTCGACATCCCGACCGCCGACAGCGGTCACAGCGGCGGCACGTGGACCATCACCCCGGCCACCGCCCTCCCCACCGTGACCGACCCGGTCACCATCGACGGGACCACCCAGGCCGGGGCTGCGGTGGCGACGGTCGCCGCCCCCGGAGCCTTTGGCGGAACCCTGGCCGTCGAGGTGTCGGGCTCGTCGCTGGGGGCCACCGACCACGGCCTGGCCCTGGCCACCGGGGCCGACGGCTCCGAGATCCGGGGGCTCGCCTTCACCGGGTTCACCGGCGCCTCGGCCTCGGCCCTGCACGTCTCCGGCAGCGGTGGTCATCGCATCGTCGGCAATCACCTGGGGTCCACGGCGGCCGGGACCGCCGACGGGGCCAACCGGGTCGGGGTGACGATCACGGGGACGGCCCCCGGGGTGGTCGTCGGCGGCGCGGCGGCCGGCGACCGGAACCTGTTCGGGGCCCACACGGCCGAGCACGTGCTCATCACCGGCACCGGGGCGACCGGGGCCGTGGTCGAGGGCAACGATCTCGGCTATCGGACCGGGGGCGCCACCGCCGCCACCGGGCCCGACCACGGCATCCGAGTGGCCGACGGGGCGACCGCCACCATCGGCGGAACGTCGCCCGGGGCGGCCAACCGCATCACGGGAGCCGGGGTCGGGGTGGTGGTCGACAGCGGCGGGTCCAACGCCATGGCCGCCATCGTGGGCAACCACATCGCCGCCAACACCGGCCTCGGTATCGACCTGGCCGACGACGGTGTCACCGCCAACGACGCCGGTGATGCCGACGCCGGCCCCAACGGCCTGCTCAACAGCCCGGAACCGTCGGCTGCCACCGAGACCAGCCCGGGCCAGCTCACCGTGACCCTCGCCCTCGACGTCCCGGCCGGCAGCTACCGCATCGACGCCTACGCCAACCCCGGAGGCACCGATCCCAGCGGCCGAGGTGAGGGCGAACAGCACGTCGGGTCGGCGGTGGTGTCCCATCCCGGCGATGGCAGCCGCTCCTACACGGTGACCGTGCCCGGGTCCAACGGTGACCAGCTCACCCTCACCGCCACCGAGGTCGCGGGAGCCGAGACCTTCGGGGCCACCTCCGAATTCTCGGCCCCGGTCCTGGTCGGAGCCCCCGCCGGCCGGTGGCGGCTGGACGAGGGCTCCGGCACCACCGCCCTCGACAGCTCCGGCCGGGGCGTCGACGGCACCATCACCGGCGCCACCTACACCGCCGGCGTCTCCGGCACCGCCCTCGACTTCGGGGGTGGGGCCGAGGAGCGGATCACCATCCCCCACCAGAGCGACGGTTCGCTCGACCCCGGGGCCGGCGACTTCAGCCTGGAGCTGTGGTTCGCCAACACCGAAGCGCCGCCGGCCAGTACGTGGCGGACACTGGCCTTCAAGCACGACTGGAGCAACGGGTACGAGTTGCTCATCTGGGACGACGGCGGCACGCCCACGCTCAGCTTCCAGCTCTACGAGGCCTCGACCAACTGGGCGGTCCACTACGCCGGGCCGGAGCTGACCGACGGGGCGTGGCACCACGTCGTGGGCGTGATCGACGGAGCCACCCTGCGGCTGTACATCGACGGGAACGAGGTGGCCACGGGTCCCAACGGCGCCACATCGGTCGCGCTCGCCGTCGATCTGCGCCTCGGGGCCGTATCCGGCGCATCCTGGTCCGACTACGACGGACGCCTGGACGAGATCAGCCTCCACGGCCGAGCCCTGTCGCCCACCGAGGTGTCCGACGCCTACAACGCCGTCGACACCGTCGTGGTCAACAGCACCGGCGACGGCGCCGACCTCGATCCCGGCGACGGGACCTGTCACACCGGGGGCACCAACGCCCTCGGCGGGCCGGAATGCACGCTGCGGGCGGCGCTGGCCGAGACCAACGCCACCGCCCGGCTCACCACCGTTCGGTTCGACCTGTCGACCAGCGACCCCAACCACAGCAGCGGCACCTGGCTCATCCAGCCCTCGAGCGCCCTCCCCGCCATCACCGGCGCCGTCACCGTCGACGCCAGCACCCAGACCGGCTGGACCCAGGATCCGCTGGTCCAACTCGACGGCACGTCGGCCGGGGCCGGCGTCACCGGGATCACAGCCGACGCCGACGGCACCGTGGTCCGCGGCCTGGCCCTGACCGGCTGGAGCAGCCGGGGTGCGAGCACCACCAACTCTGCCGTCACCGTCGTCGGCAACTGGTTCGGCATCGCCCTCGACGGCACGGCTGCCGCCAACGGAACCAACGACCTGGTCATCGAGGGCTCGGCCGACGGCGTCTTCATCGGCGGCTCGGCCACCGCCGACCGCAACCTGTTCGGCGGCGGCGGGACCGGCGGGGGCCTCCTGGTCAACGGGACGGTGACCAACACCACCATCCAGGGGAACTGGTTCGGGTTCCTGCCCGACGGGATCACGTCGTCGTCGTGGGCCGACGACATGCTCGTCGTCGACAACTCGGCCGGCGTGATCGCCATCGCCGACAACCGGTTCGGCCACGGCGGCAGCGGAGGCGTCGTCCACGCCTCGTCCGGAGCGGTCACCGTCACCGGCAACACCTTCGGCCTCGGCCTCGACGACAGCGTGGCCCGGGTCGACGTCCCGGTCCGGGTGACGGGGGCCGGTCCGATCCGGGTCGGGGGGACCGATCCAGCCGACGCCAACACCATCGTCAACGCCTCCGGCGACGGCGTCCGGGTCGAGGGGGCGTCGGCCCGGGCCACCGTGCTGGGCAACACCATCCACAGCAACCTCGGCCTCGGCATCGACCTGTTGGACGACGGCCCGACGCCCAACGACGCCGGCGACGGCGACAGCGGCCCCAACGACCTGCTCAACGCCCCGGTGATCACCGCCACCTCGGTGGCCGGGGGCACGGTGACCGTCGACTTCGACCTCGACGTCCCGGCCGGCACCTACCGCATCGAGGCCTTCACCAACCCCTCGGGGCCTGACCCGAGCCTCTTCGGCGAGGGCGAGGTCTTCGCCGGTGCGGCCACCGTCGTCCACCCGGGTTCGGGCTCGACCTCGTTCAGCCTCGACTACACCGGGACCACCGGCGACGTCATCACCCTGACCGCGACCGAGGACCTCGGCGGTGGCGCCTACGGCCCGACCTCGGAGTTCTCGGCCGCCCGGATTCCCGTCGTGACCGTGGTGGTCAACGCCACCGGCGACGCCGGCGACCAGACCCCGGGCGACGGCGTGTGCGACACGGGAGGCGTGAACTCGGCCGGTTCGACCGCGTGCACCCTGCGGGCCGTCATCGAGGAACTCAACGCCGGCGTGGCCTGGACGTTCATCGACTTCGCCTTCCCCACCACCGAACCCGGTCACAGCGCCGGGACCTGGACCATCAGCCCCGCGTCGCCCCTGCCCGTGATCGCCAACCCGGCCGACATCGACGGAACATCCCAGCCGGGATGGACCGACGACCCCGTCGTCGGGATCGACGGTTCGGGGGCCGGCACCGGCGATGGCCTCGTCCTGGCCGGAGGGTTCTCCCGGGTGCAGAACCTGGCCGTGCACGCCTTCCCCGACGACGGGATCGTCATCTCGGGCGGGGAGCGAAGTTCCGTCGTCGGCTCGTGGATCGGGCTCGACGTGACCGGAGCGGCCGACGGCAACCTGGACGAAGGCCTCCTGGTCAGCGCGGGGGCCTCGTCAACGGTCCTCGGTGGATCGAACGCGGCCGAGGGCAACGTGCTCTCGGCCAACGGCGGAGACGGGCTCCAGGACCGGGGCGACGACACCGTCATCCGGGGCAATCGAGTCGGCACCGACCCGACCGGCCTGGTGGTCACGGCCAACGGCGACGACGGCATGGCCCTCTACGGCCAGAACGCCACCGTCGCCGACAACGTCGTGTCGGGCAACCCTGACGACGGGATCTTCCTCGACGGCGCGGTGTCGACGGTCATCACCGGCAACCTGGTCGGTGTCGGGGCCGACGGCACCACCCCCATGGGCAACGGCGACCACGGCATCCGCTCGACCCGGCCCGCCGTCGGAACCCTGATCGGAGGCACCGGTGCCGGGGACGGGAACACCCTGAGCCACAACGGGGGCGACGGCGTGACCCTCACCAGCAGCGACGCCCGGTCGGCGGTGCTCGGCAACACCATCGTGGCCAACGGCGGCCTCGGCATCGACCTGGCCGACGACGGTGTCACCGCCAACGACGTGGGCGACGCCGACACCGGTCCCAACGACCGGCTCAACACCCCCGAGATCGCCGGGCTCACCCGCGTCGGCGATGTCGTGGTCGTCACCTTCACCCTCGACGTGCCGGCCGGAACCTACCGGGTGGAGGCCTTCACCAACCCGTCGGGGGTGGATCCCTCCGGTCACGGTGAAGGCGAGGTCTTCCAGGGCGCGGTCTCGGTGGATCACGGGGGAGCGGGGGCCGAAACGTTCACCCTCGGCTACCGAGGTGCGCTCGGCGACCGCGTGGCCCTCACCGCCACCGAGGACCTGGGCTCGGGCACCTACGGCGTGACCTCGGAGTTCTCGGCCACGGCCACGGCGGTCGCCCCCGTCCTCGACGCCTCCGGCCGGCGTTCGGACCTGAACGAGACCACCGGTCTCGGCGTCGGCACCGGAGCCGGGGGACCGGCCGGCGACGCCTTCGACCTGGCCACCGACGCTCGACTGGTGGGACCGGGCCTCGACGTGACCGACGGGACCCTCGGGGTCGCCGCCTCCATCCGCCCCGACACCCTGACCGGCGACCACCAGGTGGTGTCCAAGCGGACCGGGGCCGGGACCCCGGTCTACGAACTGGGAGTGGACGGCACCACGGCCGAAGCCGTCGGCACCGTCGGGGTCGGGGGCGCAACGGTCGAGGTGCGGGGTGGCACCGTCTCGGTCGGAACGTGGCACCAGATCCACCTGTCCTGGGACGGCTCCGATGCCGTGCTCCACGTCGACGGGGTCGAGGTCGACCGGGCCGCGGCCTCCGGCACCCTGGCCACCGCTCCGCTGACCCGGGCCGCCATCGGTGCCCGCGACGACGGAAGCCGCCCGTTCGACGGCCGGATCGACACCGTCCGTATCGACCACGCACCGCCGGTCGGGGCCAGGGCCACGGCCCAGCACCGCAACCTGGCCGACCCCTCGGCCCACGTGACCCTGGGGGACGAGCAGACGTCGCTACCGGGTCCGTGGACGGCCGACGGAACCCAGGCCAGGTCGGGGGCCACGGCCCTGGCCGCCCCCGACGACATCAGCGGTGCCGCCGCCTGGGCTGTGGCGTCGGGCCTGGACGAGCCCGGCCTCGTGTTCCGATCGTGGTGGTGGGTCAGCGACCCCGCCGTGGTCGACCTGGCCTCCGGCAACCGCGCCTCGGCCGTGGTCTCGGAGCAACACGAGGCGGCGGCCGTGGGCGGGACGGGTTGGCAGCTGCGGCGCCGGTCGGCCGGGTCGACCTCGGTCGGGGCCACCGCCGCCGGCGCACCGGCTGCCGGGACCTGGGTCCAGGTGGAGGTGTGGACCGACCAGCTCGGCTCGTCCCGGCTCGTCGTCGACGGAACCGAGGTGCTGGCCTGGACCGGGCAGGCCGGTGAGCCGGCGTCGGGCTCGGTCGGTCTCCGGGTCGGTGAACTCCCGTCGGGCGAGGCCTGGTACGTCGACGACGTCGACGTCCGCAAGCTCGTCACCCCCGAACCCACCGTCGAGCTGGGCCCCCTCGATCGCAACTGACGCCGGGACCCGGCCAGTACCGGGGCGGCCCCGCCCGCCCGGTGGCGGGCGGCCGGTCAGCCCCGACGGCGGGAGCGGCCGGGACCGCGTGCGGGTCCGGGATCGGGCCCGGATCCGAGGCCGTCGAGGAACCGGCGAGGTCCGAGCACCGCACAGCCCTCGGGCAGGCGGGCCACCAGCCCCCGGTCGGCGGTCACGACCACGTCGGGCGGTGCCCCCTGGGCCCGGTCGGCGGCCAGCGTGACCACCAGATCGTCGGCCGCGTCGCGACCTCGCCGGGGAGCGAAGCGGATGGCCAGGTTGCCCCCGGCCAGTAGCGCCACCTCCGGCTGCTCGGCCCCGTCGAAGACCAGCACGATCTCGTCGTCATGGCCGACCGCCCACGTGGCCACCTGCTGGGCCAGGCGGGCCATGGCCCTGGGCCGGTCGTTCCACCAGCCGTCGGCCCGTGAACCCATGACGTTGTTCCCGTCGATCAGCCACCGACGGGTCGGAGCCGCCATTCAGGCCGGGTCGGCCGAGGACACCGTGTCGATCGCATCGGCCGCCGCCTCGTCGGCTGCGGTCTGGTCCGCCTTGCGGGCCTTGCGGGCCTGGCGGGCCTTGGCCTCCTTGGCCTGCACCCGACCCAACCGCCGGTACTCGGCGGCCAGCCGCCGCACCGTGTCGCGTTCCTCGGCGATGTAGCGGCCGAGGAGGGCCCCGGTCTGGGGGTCGATGGTGCGATCGGCGAACATACCGTCGAACACGTCGCCGTCGGTCGGTTCCCGCTCGAAGCCCAGGGCCTCGAACTTCTTCAGGTCCGACCGTCGCGACTCGACGACCGCCATCAGCTCCGGGTCGGGCCCGGGTCGGGTCGGTTGGCGGACCTCGAAGCCCAGCTCGTACATCCGCTTGGCGAACGCCTTGGCGTGCTCGCCCTCCCGCAACGCCACCAGTCGAAGGGTGTCGGCCAGTTGCTCATCGCGGGCCCGATCGGCCCAGGCGGCGAACAACGGCTCGGCCGCCGCCTCGCCAACGGCGATGGCGTTGAGCAGTCCGAGGTAGGACGGTTTGGCAGGTTTGCGGGCCATCGCCTCACGCTACACCGAGGCCTCCCGGCGCCGCCCGCCCGCTCACGGGCCGTCGGTCGGACGGCGGTCGGGGTTGAGTTCGTCGTGGAGGAGGATGATCTCGGGCCGAGCCCAGTCCTTGGCCGCCCGGGGGCCCCGGCGACGCCCGGTCGGCTCGGGCATCTCGGTCAGGACGCGGTCGGGCCTACGACGCACCAGCACGTCGTAGGCGGCCCGGGAGAGCGCCGTGGTGGCGATGGGGGCGGTGATGAAGAACAGCACCAGGGCGATGAGGGGGTGGAGCCACGAACTGGGCGTCCTGAACAGCACACCCGACGCCACCAGGAGGCAGCCCACGCCGATGGTGGCCGCCTTGCCGGCAGCGTGCATCCGGGTGAAGACGTCGGGCAGGCGGAGTACCCCGATCGAGCTGACGACCAGGAACGCGGTACCCACGATCGACAGCACGATGACCACGGCGTCGGTCACGATCCCCCGACCTCCTCGTCCTGGTTGAACGGCGACTCGAGGTAGCGGGCCAGCATCACCGTGCCCAGGAAGCCCAGGATCAGGGTGATGGCTGCTCCGACCAGCAGATTCTCGTCGTCCAGACGCATGGCCAGGAGCACGAAGAACCCGACCGAGTGGGCCGCGATCAGGTCGAAGGCGACGGCCCGGTCGGGCACACCCGGGCCCTTGAGGAGCCGGATGATGGTCGCCAGCATCGACAGGCCGAGCACGGCCAGCAACCAGGTCAGCACCTGTTCCACGTCAGTCCACCAGTCCCCGGGAGAAGCGAAGCAGCCGCCGCTCGAAACCGTCGGCGATCTCGGCCCGGAAGGCGTCGGGCGAGTCGATCTGCAGGCTGTGCACGTACAGGGTCCGCCGTCGGTCGGCCCCATCGCCGCTCCCACCGCCCCCATCGCGCGCCGGGTCCAGGGGTTCGGACTCGAGTTCCATGCTCACGGTGCCCGGGGTCAGGGTGATGACGGTGGACAGGACCAGGATCTCCCAGTCCCGGTCGGCCCGAAGGGGGATGGCGATGATGCCGGGGGTGACGAGACGATCCATACGGGAACGGGGCTGGATCACGATCCAGGCCAACTGCAGGTTGGCCACCACCAGCTCCCGGATGGTGTAGAGCACGAACACCACCAGGGCCCACGCCCGACCGAGGGGACCGCGGGTGGCCCGGCGGGAACCGGACGTCGTTTCGGTCTCAGCCACCGCCGGCCTCCTCGTCCCCGGTCGCCAGCGGTCCGAGATCCTCGCCCGGGTCGACGTCCTGGCGGTAGCCGTCGCGATCGATGGCCTGGTCGGCGGCCGTCCTGGACCACTCGTAGACCTGGTCGCCGAACAGGCCGACGCTGAGGCTGATGGCGACCAGGGCCGCGATCGGGGTCAGGGTCAGCCACCGGGACACCGGGGAGGCGAGGGGTTGCACCACCGGCTCGGGCCCCTCGACCCGTTCACCCCAGAACGCCGCCTGCCACAGCCGGACCATGCTCATCAGGGTCAGGAGGCTCACGCCGAGCGACACGCCGGCGATGATCCAACGCTCGTCCCGGACCGCGGCCTGAAGCAGCCCCAGCTTGGCCACGAAACCGCTGGAGGGCGGGATTCCGGCCAGGGAGAAGGCGGCGAGGAAGAACAGCAGGGCCAGGACCCGCCGCCGCGATACGAGACCCCGGAGCCGGCCCCGGGTCAGGTTGCCGCTGCCCGACTCCAGCTCGGCCACACCGCCGGCCATGAGCAGCGCCGTCTTCACGATCATGTGGTGAGCCAGGTAGAACACGCCGGCGGCCAGGGCGAACGCCGCCACCTCGGGGTCGGCCGAGGCGGCCAGACCCAGGCCCATGACCATGTACCCGACCTGGCTGATGACGTGGAAGCTCAGCACCCGCCGGATGGTGGGCACGGCCATGGCCCCCAACACCCCCGTGATCATGGTCAGCCCGGCCACCAGGAGCAGCGCCGTCTGCCACCGCGTCAACAGCTCGGGGAACAGCAGGGTGTAGACCCGGAACAGGGCGTAGATACCGACCTTGGTCAACAGCCCGCCGAACAGGGCGGTGACCGCCGGGTGGGGGGTGTGGTAGCTGACCGGCAGCCAGAAGAACAACGGGAACAGGCCCGCCTTGCCGGCGAAGACCACGAACAACAGCAGCGCGGCCAGAACCTGCACCGTCTCCGGGGCCCGATCCAGGCGGTCGATCAGCTGGGCCAGGTTCAGGGTGCCGACACTGCCGTACACCACCCCCGCGGTCAGGAGGAACACGAGGGAACCGACCAGGTTCAGCACCACGTAGCGGAGGCCGCCACTGATCTGGCTGTGCTGCCCCCCGAGGGTGAGCAGCACGAAGCTCGACATCAACAGGACCTCGAAGAACACGTACAGGTTGAACAGGTCGCCGGCCAGGAACGCCCCGTTGACCCCCATCAGTAGAAACAGGACGAGGGGGTGGTAGTGGAGCCGTTCCCGGAGATCGAGGGTGCCGATCGAGAAGGGCACGGTGGCGGCGAACAGGACGGCGGTCAACACCAGGAGGATGGCCGACAGGCCGTCGACCACGAGGGTGACCCCGAACGGGGCCCGCCAGTCGCCCAGATGGACCACCAGCCGCCCCCCGTCGGCCGACAGGACGTGTTGGGCCAGGACGACCGAGACCACCAGGTTGGCGGCGACCACGAGGAGGGCGATGGCCTGCTCCACCCGGAGCAGGACGTCGTCCCGCAGTTGGCGGGCCAGAAGTCCGGCGGCGGCGCCGGCGGCCGGGATCAGGACGGGGGCCGCGGCCCAGTCGGCGGCCAACATCAGCGCTGCTCCATCAGGCGTTGCAGCAACGACTCACCGCGGCTGTTGGTCAGGTCGAGCCACTCGTAGTCCTCATCATCGTCGCCGTCTCCCTGTCGGCCGGACTCGGTGCCCCGACCGTCGGCCTCGCGCTCCTTGGCTCGTCTCCGGCCCCAGAGCAGTCGGCGGGCCTTGGCTCCGGCGCGCGCCCGACGGTCGTTCCCGGCGGGCGGGGAGGGGGCGGGTTCGAGATCGGCCTCGAGCTCGGCCTCGTGGTAGCGCTGGGCCTCGTCGGAGTCGTCCTGCTCCTCGGGGCTGGTGTCCTCCATGCCCGTCGTCCCGGTGCCGGTGTTGCGGGTCGCCTGGGCGCCCACGATGCCGAGCGTGGCCGCCCGGTTGACCAGCACCACGGTGAAGGCGGTGACGGCGAAGCTGATGACGATGGCGGTCAGGATCAGGGCCTGCGGCAACGGGTCGACGAACCCTGCGGGGTCCGTGGTCTCGCCCTTGCTGACGATGGGGGAGTCGCCCCGCATCAGGCCCGACGAGGAGAACAGCAGCAGGTTCACCCCGTAGCTCAGCATGGTGAGGCCGACGAGGAGGTTGATGGGGGAGCGGCGCAGCATCCGGTAGGTGCCGACGCCGAGGAGGGTGCCGACCACGAGGGCGAGCATCAGCACGTTCATGTCGGGATCCTGTCGGCCGGGTCGTTCAGGTCGATGCGGTCCTGGCCCCGGCTGAGGGCGAGCAGGAACGAACCGACCACCGAGAACACCACCAGGAAGACCCCGATGTCGAACAGCAACGGGGTACCCAGACTGAAGGTCCACGGGCCGAGCTCCGGTTTGGTCCACAGCCCGGTGAACAGCGGACCGGAGAAGAGCCCGAGCAGGGCCGAACCGGCGGCGAGCAGCAGGCCGGCGCCGGTCAGGGGATGGAGCCAGGGGCCGAGGACCCGGCGCACCGTGCGCTCATCGCGCGACAGGATCTGGAGTTGGACGATGGTGGCCGCCACCAACCCGGCGATGAACCCGCCGCCCGGGTCGTTGTGTCCCCGCCACAACAGCCACAGGGTCAGCACGGCGAGGATGGGGGAAAGGCCCTTGTTCAGGATCTGCAGGTACAGCTCGGGCAGGCCCTCGCGTTGGATGCCGGCCTCGTCCTGCTCCGCCTCCTGGTCGGCCGGGGTGTTGTCCAGGACGTCGCCCTCGGCCGCCGGGCGGGTCATGTCCTGACCCGGCTTCACCGGTTGCAGCCGCCCGGTCCTGATGAGTGAGAAGGCGCCGACGGCGGCGATGGCCAGTACGGCGATCTCGCCGAAGGTGTCGAAGGCCCGGAAGTCGACCAGGATCACGTTGACGACGTTCTCGCCCTGGCCTCCGGGGGCCGAGTTCGTGAGGTGGAAGTCGCTGATGGGCGGGAAGGTGCCCTCGGGCGGGGTCTCGGTGATCCGGGCCGAGCCGGCCAGCAGCACCGTGACCAGCCCGAACAGCCCGACGGCGGCGGCCACCAGTCGGTTGCGCCACAATCTGACACCATCGAGGTCCTGAGGGGGGCTGGGACGCATCCGGTAGAAGACCAGGATCAACAGCACGACGGTCAGGATGTCGACGGCCAACTGGGTCAGGGCCAGGTCCGGGGCGGAGAAGTCGACGAAGATCAGGGTGACCATCACGCCGACCACGCCGATGCCGATGATCTGGTTGAGTCGGGTCCGGGCCAGCAGGGTGGTCACGGCCGACAGGACGGCCAGCCCGGCGACGATGATCTCGTAGACCTCGGGCCGCTGGGAGGTGTCGATGTCGATGGGGGCCGTCGTGCCGCTGATGACGAAGCTGGCGATCAGGGCCGAGACCACTGCCGTCAGCACGACGACGGCGTGGCCGGCGAGCGCCCGATCCTGGATGAAGAGGGTCACCCCGCGGGCGAGCCGGTAGGAGCCGTCGTAGACGGCGTCGAACAGCCGATCCCCGTGGAACACGCCGGGGTAGCCGACCACGGCCCGGGCGGCCGGCGTCCGGTAGCGGAACAGGGCGTAGCCGGTGGCGATCACGATGGTGCTGACCAGCAGCGCCGGGGTCAGCCCGTGCCACAGACGAGGCTCGACCACGACGTCGGCTCCGGCCACGGCGGAGGCGGCCGGCTCGAACAGCCATTCCTCGATCAGGGGAGACACGAACGGGATGACGGTGCCGACCGACACCAGCACCAGCGGCCCGGCCCACAGCGTCGGCCCCGGTCGACGTCGGAGTTCGGTCACCTCGCCCGGCGCTCGGTCCGCAGACCGGAAGAACGGCTCCCACAGGAACCGGAAGCTGTAGGCCACGAAGAAGGCGCCGGCGACGGCGGCGGCCAGCAGGGTCAGCCAACCCACGATCGGTCGTCCGGCCTCGATCGTGTCCAGGGGGACCTCGAGCAGGGTCTCCTTGGCCAGGAACCCGAAGGTGGGCGGAAGCCCGGCCATCGACACCGCCCCCAGTACGGCCACCACCGTCACGATCGGCAGGTGTCGCCGCAGGTCGGCCAGGCGGTCCAGGGTGCGGGTCCCGGTGCTCAGGTCGACGATGCCGGCCACCATGAACAGGGGGCCCTTGTAGAGGGCGTGGGCCAGGATGCCGACCACCAGCGCCTTGTAGGCCGCCTTGTCCTCGAAGGCCAGAAGCATCACGAGGATGCCCAGCTGGCTGATGGTGGCGTAGGCCAGGAGCGCCTTGAGGTCGGTCTGGGCCAGGGCGTGGGTGGCCCCGACGACCATGGTCACCCCGCCCACCAGCAGCAGGGTCCAGAACCAGATGTCGGTCGAGGCCATGGCCGGATGGAGCCGGGCCAGGAGGTAGACGCCGGCCTTGACCATGGTCGCGGAGTGCAGGTATGCGCTGGCCGGGGTCGGTGCGGCCATGGCGCCCGGGAGCCAGAAGTGGAACGGGTACTGGGCCGACTTGGTGAAGGCCCCGATCATGATGAGCAGAGCGGCCGGGATGAAGCCGTCGACCTCGGCCAGGTCGGTGCGGGCCACGAGTTCGCTGATGGTGAACGTGCCCGCTCCGTTGCCCAGGACCACGAACCCGCCGAGCATGGCCAGGCCCCCGAATCCGGTCACGACAAGGGACCGGCGGGCTCCGGCCAGGGCCCGGGGGTTGGTGTGGCCGAACCCGATCAGCAGGAAGCTGGTGATCGAGGTCAGCTCCCAGAACGAGAACAGGGCCAGGAGGTTGTCGGCCCACACCAGACCCAGCATCGAGGCCATGAAGGCGTAGAGGAGGAGGTGGAAGTAGCCGAGCCGGGGGTTGGAGCCGAAGTAGCCTCCGGCGTAGACGGCGATGGCGGCCCCCACGCCGGTGATGATCAACGAGAAGAACAGGGCGAGGCCGTCGAGCCGGAGGGCCACTTCGAGATCGAACGCCGGGAGCCACTGCAGCGACTCGGTGCGGACCTGGTCCGCCTCGAAGCCGACGGCCTCGGTGAGGAGCCAGGCGAAGGCGGCCCCGGCCGGGAGGGCGGCGACGACGGCGCCCAGCGCTCCCCAGCGGTGGGGCCGGGCCAACCACAGCACCACTCCGGCGGCGGCGAGCGCTGTGAGCCAGCTCAACATCCGGGAAACACTATCCGTCCGGTGTCGACGGTTGCGTGGTCCACCGCCGGGTATTCGTCACCCGGTACGGATTTCGATCGGATCGGGGTCGGGGCCCACCGATGGAGATGTGAGAATACCGACAGATCGGGGGGCGGCCGGCTGGCCGGGTCGCTCACCGTCCTGGTCGGCCACGACCTCGTGCTCGAGCAGCCGCTCCAATTCGGCCTCCCGGCCGCCTCGGACCAGGTCGAGGGCCGGCCCGTCGAGCACGCGGGCCCAGGCCGGGACCTCGGTCCGGTGCCCGGCGGCCCGGACTCGGTCCCGGACCCCGGTGGCCACCCGGGCCACGGTCAGGAAGTCGTCGTCGACCAGGGCGTCGATGCGGCGCCGGAGCCAGCTCGCCACCGCCGGGCTCGTCCCCCCGGTCGAGACGCTGACCGTGATCGGGCCCCGACGGCTGACGGCGGGGAGGACGACCGAGCAGTGGGCCGGGTCGTCGGCCGCATTGCACCAGACCCGGCGCCGCTCGGCCTCGGCGAACACGCTGCCGTCGACGCGGCGGTCGCCGGTGGCCGTGACCGCCAGCCAGCAGCCGTCGAGGTCGTCGGGTCGGAACGGTCGGCGATGGCGCTCGCGGGCCGGGACCGAGTCCATGGTCGGATGGTGGGCGGGGGCCACGATGCGCAACAGCGCTCCCTGATCGGCGTAGGCCCGGGCCTTGCGAGCGGCGATCGGCCCCGCCCCCACGACGAGGACCAGTCGGCCCTCGACCCGCAGCCCGACCGGGACCAGGGCCAAGCCCTGGTCCGCCGGTCCGCCCTCGGGTGGTCCGGGCGGCGCCGGTCCGGACCCGGTGGCGTCGCCGGTCACCGGTGGAGCCCGCACTCGGTCCTGGTCGACCCGGCCCAGCGGCCCGAACGGGGTTCGGCCCCCGGGGCCACCGGTGACGTGCACGGGCGGCAGCCGATGGACGGGTAGCCCCGGTCCCGCAGCGGGTTGACGATGATGTCGTGCCGGTCGATGTAGGCCTCGACCTGATCGTCGGCCCAGGCCACGAGCGGGTTGACCTTGACCAGACCGCGGCGGTCGACCTCGACCTGGCGGGCGGCGGCCCGGGTATCGGCCTCGGCCCGGCGCAGGCCGCTGAGCCAGGCCCGTCGCCCGGCGAGGGCGACGTCGAGTTGCTCGGCCTTGTGGTCGCCGCAGCAGAAGTCGGGTCGACCCACGCCGTCCAGGTGGCGCCACGGCACCACCACCCGGAACCGGGGCCGGTAGCGCTCCACGATGGCCATCATCGTCTCCAGCGTCTCGGGGAAGTGGAAGCCGGTGTCGATGAACACCACCTCGATGCCGGGGTCGACACCGAGGGCCACGTCGACCAGGACGGCGTCCTGGCCCGAACACAGCAGGCTCAACGAGGAGCCGAAACGGTTGACGGCCCACTCGACGGCCTCGGCCGCCGTGCGCTCGGCCACGGGGGCGGCGATCATGCCGTGGCCCCCGCCGACCGCCGGACCCGCTCGAACGACGGCAGGGTGGCGGCGAGCCGGGACGGTCCGATCCGGGCGGCCCAATCCCCGAACGACTCACCGTCGAGGCGGCCCGCCCGGTAGCGATCGAGCAGGGGAGCCAGGACCTCGTCCAGGCGGTCGAAGGGAACGGCGGTGGCCACCACCTGGGCCAGTCGGGCACCGCCCCGGTCGCCGCCGACGAACACGTCATAGGCCGTCTTGGTTCGACCCACGATGCCCAGCTCGGCCACGTAGGGCCGGGCGCAACCGTTGGGGCAACCGGTGAGTCGGGTCTCGATGGCGATCTGCCCCAGGCCCCGTTCGGTCAGCAGCCGATCGAGGAGGGAGGTCAGGGTGGGCAGCACCCGCTCCGCCTCGCCCAGGGCCTGGCCGCAGGTCGGCAGGGCCGGGCAGGCCATCGACGAGAGGACCGACAGCGACAGCCGGTCGGCCGTCGGGACCCCGTGATCGGCCAGGACGGCGTCGACCCGGGCCCGGTCCTCCTCGGCGATGCCGCACAGGAGCAGGTCCTGGTGGGGGGTCAGGCGGACCTCGGAGGCGTGGTCGGCCACGATCCGGCGGACGGCCCGGCGCCGTCCGATGCCGTCGGCGTCGGCCAGGCGTCCGGAGGGGACGGGCAGGCCGAGGAACCAGGTGCCGTCCTGTTGCCGGTGCCAGCCGAGGTGCTGCCGGGTCGGTCCCCACGGCGGCAACGGCACCGGGTCGGCGACCGGGTGCCCCAGGCGCCGCTCGACCTCGGCCCGCAACCAGTCGATGCCGCGGGCCTCCACCACGTACTTGAGCCGGGCGTGGCTGCGGTCGGCGCGGTCACCGTGGTCCCGGAACGTGGTCACGATCGCCTCGGCCACCTCGGCCACCTCGGCGTCGGGGACCCAGCACAGGGGATCGGCCAGGCGGGGGAAGGTGGTGGGGTCCTGGTGGCTGCGGCCCAGCCCGCCGCCGGCCAGGATGACGGCGCCGGGGGTGCCGTCGACCCCCGGTACCGGCACGATGCCCAGGTCCTGGGAGTAGACGTCGACCGAGTTGTCGCCGGGCCAGGCGATGCCGATCTTGAACTTCCGGGGGAGGTAGGCCTCGCCGTAGATCGGCTCGGCCTCGTCGCCGTTCCGGCCCGAGGTCCGCTCGGCGGTCACCGCCAACGGCCCCGATGACACGGCCCGCTCCCCGTCGAGCCACAGCTCCCAGTAGGCCGAGGACTGGGGCCGGAAGCGGTTGGACAGGGTCCGGGCCAGCGAGGCCAGGCGGTCGAGCTCGCGGCCCGCTACCGGGGCCGGGCTCACCATGACGTTGCGGACCACGTCGCCGCAGGCGGCGTAGGTCGTGACCAGGCCCCGGTTGAGGGCCTCGATGAGATCGCCCAGGTCCCGCTTCGTCACGAAGTGATACTGGACGCCCTGGCGGGTGGTGAGGCGCAGGGTGCCGTCGCCGACGTCGTCGGCCAGGCGGTCGATCTCAGCCCACTGGCCCGGCGTCAGAACCCCGCCCGGGACCGAGCACCGGACCATGCACGAGTAGGCCAGGTCCTCCTTGGCCCGGGTTCGCCGCCGTCGCTCGTCCCGATCGTCCTGCTGGTAGACACCGTGGAACTTGAGCAGCTGGCCGGCGGCGGTGGAGAACGAGTTCGCGGTGTGGTCGGCCAGTTCCTGGGCCAGGGTTCCCCGGAGGCGCTCGCTCCGGAGCTTGAGCTCTTCGGCCGTCGACGACATCGGGTACCTCCAGGGCGGGCGGCTGGTCGACCGGTCGGTCGGATGGCGCCAACCCTAACCCTAATCTCGACAAAATCGATCAGGTTTATCTGAATAGTCCGGTTTCGGGCTTTGCCGGTCCCGACGCCGGTCGGTCGGCGGTCCGATCGGGGCCCTAGGCTGGGTCCATGGCCAACGCCAACCGCGACACCATCCGGGCCCTGCTCCCGGCGGCCGTCATCCCCATCGCCATCGGCCTGCTGCTCACCGGCGTCGGCCGACTGCTGATGGTCGGGATCGGGGCGGTGGCCCTGGTCGCCGTGATCGGTCTGTTCATCCAGGGCCTGGTGGTCGGGGCCCAGCGGCGTCGGACCGGCCCCTGGAACTGACCCGGCCCGCCGCCCCCGTCGTCTCCTCCGTCTGCCCGGTTCCCGCCGTGACCAGGCGGAGGAGGCCGAGCAGGCCACCCAACAGCAGGACCAGGGCCACGGCCTGAACCGCCAGATCCCGCTCCGGGGCCCACCGGGTGGCGACGCCGGCCGATGCCCCCACCGCCACCGTCACCAGCACCACCGTCGCCGTCTCCCGGGCCCGGTGTCGGATCAGCTCCGGTGGGCGGACCACGCCCTCGCCCCCGGCCACGGCGAGCCGGGCCACCGCCGTCACCACGAACCACAGGATGCCGATCAACAGCGCCGCGCCCCACGCCACCCCGCCGGTCGGCCACAGGCCGAGCAGGGTGCCGCCCAGGGCGGGGGCGGCGGCCACGGTGACGATCCGGTCCGAGCCGAGGGCCAGACCCGCCATCACCAGTACCCAGGCCAGGGCCAGAAGGCGGTTGACCCCCCACTGGTTGCCCTCGGCCAGGACGGCCATCGCCGGGGTCACCGCCGACACCGCCAGCACCGCCGCCGCCAGCATCGGATTGAGGCGGCGAGGCCGGGTCGGGGCGAGATCGGTCACGGGCGCACCGTCCGCAGGTGACGGCGTCGCCGCACCACCTCGATCAGCACGGGGTCGATGGCCTGCTCACCGTCCCAGCGGCCCACGGCCACCCCCAGCTCGGCCAGCCGGTCGCGGGTCATGGCCCGCTCGGCCTCCCACAGGCGACGGGCCAGCCGCTCGACCTCGGTCGGTACGCGGGTGATGGTCCCGGACCGGCGCCGCAACCTGGCCCGGGCGCCGCTCGGGGTTGGTGGCGGGGCCACGGGCGCCACGCATTCGATGACGGCGACGTCGTGGCCCCCGGCCCGCAGGGCCACCAGGTTCTCGACGTAGCGCTCGTCGAGCAGGGGCGAGATCCCGATGATGAACGAGCGGGGCGGGAGGGCCCGAGGCGGCACCGCCTCAAGGTCGCGCTCGGCCGAGGTGGCGTAGAGGCGGGTCGACAGCAGGGCGTCGGTCAACCGTTGGAGGGCCAGACGACCGGTCGCAGGCCCGACCCAACGCACCACGCCCCCCAACTCGACCAGGCCCACCCGGTCGACCCGGGCCAGATGGCCGTCGGCCAGGGCCAGGGCGGCCTCGATGGTGAGGCCGAACACCCGCCGCACGTCGTGACCCGACTCGACGAAGCTGTCGACCAGGAGGATCACGTCGGCCGTACGGTCGGGATGACGCTGGGCCACCCAGAGCTCACCGGCCCGGGCCGAGGCCCGCCAGTCGATGTCGCGCAACACGTCGCCCGGGGCGTAGGGGCGGAGGTCGGCGTACTCGACCCCCCGATCGCTGGTCGCGGCCCGGTGGGCCCCCGTCATGCGGCGGACAAGGTGGGGGGTGACCAACTGACGCACCAGGCGGGGTGGGGGATGGACCCGGACCCGGGGCCCCGGCCCGGTGGTGAGGCTCCAGCGCAACAGGCCGTGCGGCCCCAACAGCTCGACCTTGGCTTCACCGACGACGTGGTTTCCCCACTGGGAGGCCTCCAGCCGATGGGTCACGACCCGGGACCGGCCGGGCCCGAGGAGCACGGCGCCGCCGGTCGGGGCGTCGGGGTCGGGGGTCAGGCCCCACCCGGTGGTGGGGCGGACCGTGGCCACCCAGGCCTGCGGCCCGGGCGCTCGGTCCGGTTCGAGCGCGACCCGGACCGAGACCTCGACGTCGTCGCCCATCACGCACCGGTCGGCATCGGCACCGAGTTCGGCCGTGAGGCGCGGCCGTCGGCCGGGACGGGCGCCCAGGACGAGCACCACGGCCCAGGGGGCGACCAGGATGGCGGCCTCCGGCTTGCCGAACACCAGGGCCACCAGCAGCCCGGCCACGGTCAGCACCAGGGCCAGGACGAAGTCATCGGTGGCCCGGGCCCCCGGGACCGTCATCGGTCGTCGGGCTCGGCCGATGACGGCAGGGTGGTCGGGGTGGCCACCGATCCCAGGCAGTCGGCGATGACGGTCCCGGCCGCCACCCCCCGGATCCACAGCTCGGGCCGCAGCACGACCCGGTGGGCCAGGGTGACCTCGGTCGTCGCCTTGACGTCGTCAGGGGTCACGTAGTCCCGACCTGCGAGCAGGGCTCGGGCCCGGGCCATCTTGACCAGGGCGTCCACCCCCCGGGGGCTGGCCCCGGCCTGGAGTTGGGGATGATCCCGGGTGGCGCGGACCAGGGCGACGCAGTAGTCGATGATGGCCCCCGAGACCGTGATCGTCTCCACCGCGGCCTGCAACCGGGCCACCGTCATCGGATCCAACACGGGTTCGAGCACGAGGTCGTCCCGGCCCCGGGCCAGGCGACGGCGCACGATCTCGGCCTCGTCGGCGGCATCCGGGTACCCGAGCGAGGTCCGGATCAGGAAGCGATCGAGCTGGGCCTCGGGCAGGGGATAGGTGCCCTCGAACTCGATCGGGTTCTGGGTGGCGATCACCAGGAAGGGGCGGGGGAGCGGGTGGGACACCCCGTCGACCGTCACCTGGCGCTCCTGCATGGCCTCGAGCAGGGCGGCCTGGGTCTTGGGTGGGGCCCGATTGATCTCGTCCCCCAGCACGATGTTGCGAAACACGGGCCCCGGGCGGAAGTCGAAGTCCTGGCGCCGCTGGTCGAACAGGAGCGAGCCGGTCACGTCGGCCGGCATCAGGTCGGGGGTGAACTGGACCCGGCCCACCGAGAGTCCGGTGACCTGGCCCAGCGAGCGCGCCAGCAGCGTCTTGCCCAGCCCCGGCAGGTCCTCGAGCAGGACATGGCCCCCGGCGAGGAAGGCGCCCACCACCAGGGTGAGCGGACCGCGCTTGCCCACCACCGCCTGCTCCAACCCGTCGAGGAGCCGAGCGCCGGCCGCCGCCGCCTCCTCGACCGACAGGGGGGCCACCGAGGGCATCGGGGCCGCGGTGGCGCCGTTGCCGGCCGCCGTCTCGGTCGAGACGGACGGGGCGTCGCCGTCGGGGTGGTGCTGGGCGGACGGTGGATGGTCGGTCACGGGCGCTCCCGGGGTTCGTCGGGGTCGGGGTGGCCGTCGGCTTCGGGCACCCCGAGTCGGTCGAGCAGGTCGTCGATGGCGGCCGGCTGGCCGACCCGGCCCTCCTCGACCGGATCGAGCAGGACCCCGGAGGGCCCGAGCACGGCGGCGGCGCGATCCGGCTCGGTCCGCCGGTCGATGCCGTGGTCGACGGCGAGCCGGTGGTCGGCCAGGGCCACCAGGCGGGGTTGCAGGCGCAGGGCGAAGGCCCGGTCATTGTCCCGGGCGTTGAGCAGCGTGCCGTGCAGGGCCTTGAGGGTGCGCGGCCGGTGGTCGACGGGTTCGGCCCGATCGGGGCCGAACCAGGGGAGCCAGCGGGCCGGCTCCGGGGGCGTGGCGTCGAGCACGGCCCCCACCACGAGCCGGGCGAGCCACACGGCGGCGGCCAGCAGCCAGAGCCTGACGGGCAACTGGCGGCCGTCGCCGGTGAGCGCGGCCACCGTCGAGCCGACAAGGGCCGCCGCCACCACCAGCCGGGTCATCGCCCCCAGGCTCACGCCGTGTCACCGCCGTCGGGGCTCGGGCCGAGTCCATCCGACCCGGTTCCACCGGTGTCGGGGACGGTGCGGCCACCAGAGCCGGGCCCGGGGGCCAGATCGCGGTGCAGCCGGTCGAGGGCTCGGCGGGCCCGGGTCACGTCGCCGTCGGTGAACGGGCGTCGACTGAAGCGGGCCTGCTCGTACAACAGGGCCAGCTCGGCCAACGCCCCCGGATCGACGGCCACCGCCGGCGCGACGCGGGCCAGGTGCTCGGACGGGGTCTCGTTCGGTCGACGATCCAGGTCGAGGCGATCGAGGGCCTCCTCCAGGTCGGCGTAGGCGTCGAGCACGGCCCGCCGCGGATCGCCGGGGGCACCGAGACGGGCTCGGGCCCGATCGACGGCGGCCGGGAGCCCGTGGCCGGCGACGGCGACCGGTACGACGGGCTCATCGTCCAACCCCAACCCCCGCCGCGACCACAACAGGGTGGCACCGGCCAGCACCGCCAGGGCCACCAACCCGGCCGACAGTCCGGTCTCGAGCCGGGGCGGGGGCAACGGCTCACCCGCCTGCTCGTCCTCGGCCGCCGCCACCGGCGGGTCCTCGGCCTCGTCCGGCTCCAGCTCCTCCCTCGGCGCCCGGCTCAACAGCACGGCCAGGCTGGCCAACAGGATGAGGTAGACCAGCCAGCCCCGGTTCCGTCGAGGCGGCTCGTCGGTGTCGTCGGCCGGGGACTTGCGCACGCTCGACACCAACAGGGTCACGGTCACCGCGGTCAGGCCCAGGAAGACGACGAGGCCGATGAGCTCGGGCAGGGGGCCCAGTCCGAGGGTTCCGCCGGTCTCGCCATCGGGCCCGCCGGCGGCCGCCATCAGCACCACGAGGAGCGCCAATCCGGCGACGGCCCGCCACGGTCGGCGGCCCTCACCGCCTGTGGACCGGGTCGAAACCATGGCAAACCTTACCCGGGGGCGGCCCGCCGATCAGGTGGGGACCGGCCCCCCGGTCGGCGGCGTCATGGCCTAGTCTTCGACTCGCCATGATCCCCGGCCCTTCGATCCACCCCGGTCAGCCGGCCGGTGCCGCCCGGCCGACGGTGCTCGGCCCGATCGCCGCCCGCCCGTTGGCGTCGCTGGTCGCGGTCCTGGTACTCGCCGTGGTCGGCGCCGCCTGCTCGTCGGGTTCGGAGCGGGCGGCCGATTCCGAGGTGGTGGTTCGCACCGCCGATGGGGTGCAGGTGATGGAGCCCGCCGAGGCCGCCGCCCTACTGGCCGAAGGGGCCGATCGGGCCGGAGCCGCCACCCGGGTCGAGAGCGAGCGGACCGAGACGACCCTGTCGGTGACCGAGGCCAACCGTTCGTTCCAGGTCCGGTTGGGAACGGCGCTGACGGTGTTCAACACGTGCCTGGGCGAGGCCGGCTTCGTGTTCGTCGGCATCCCGGGCCAGACCGACGACCCGCGAGCCGCCGAGGCCGGGTACCTCGGGGCCCTGATCTCGTGCAACAACGAGAGCGGGATCGGCAACATCCTGGCCGAGCAGAACGCCCGCCAGTCCCAGCTCACGGCCGAGCAGAAGACCAGCATCAACGAGTCGGGCCGCTCGGTGTTCGAGTGTCTGATCGATCGGGGCTGGGACCTGGGGGAGCTGGTGCCCAACGAGAACGGCATCCTCACCGCCAGCCGGTTCCCCGACGTCCCGCCCGAGCGCCAGGACGAGTTCCAGCGAGACCTCGACGAGTGCGGCTGGAACGACCTCGACCTCGGCTGATGGGCTCGAACGGCGCGGACGGGGCGAGACTCGCCGACAGGAAGGGCGGCGCGGTGACGGCCGGCCGACGACAGTGGAGGAACAGGGCGTGCTGAGAAGGATCGTGTGGCTGGTGGTGGCGGCGGCCGTGGTCGCCGCCGTGGCCTATGGCGTGGTCGTGGCCACCAGCGAGGACGAGGCCCCCGAGGAGCAGGTGATCGTGATCGACGAGGTGGGCCGGGCCACCCTGCGCGACACCGTGGTGGTGCGGGGCAACGTGACCCGTGAGGACCGTTTCCTGCTCACCGCCCTCAGCCCTCAGCGGGTCACCTCGGTGAGCGCCGTCGTCGATGCCGAGGTCGGCCCCGGCGAGGAGCTGCTCCGTCTCGATGGGCGCCCGATGCTGACCGTCGCCGGCGATACCCCGTATTGGCGACCCCTGGATCGCTTGGCCACCGACGGGCCCGACATCGAGGCGTTGGAACAGTTCCTGGTCGACGCCGGCTACGAGCCGGGAACCGTCAACCAGGACTTCTCCACCACCACCGAGTCGGCTCTGGAGCAGTGGCAGGAGGACAACGGCTACCCGGTCGACGGCCGCTTCCTTCCCACCGACCTGGCCGTGGCCGACTGGCCGGCCACCGTGGGCGAGGTGGCGGTGGACGTCGGCGACTCGGTGGCACCGGGCCAACCCCTGGTCCAGCTGGTGGAGCGCGACCTGACGGTGACCGTGGGTGTCGATCCCACCGACCGGAGCCGGCTCGATCTCGGCCTCCCGGCCACCATCACGGTGACCGCCTCCGACATCGAGGCCGCCGGGTCCATCATCGAACTGGCCGACGCCCCCGAGGTCGACGGCCAGGGCATCGAGCGGTACCGGGGCGAGGTGGCCATCGAGGGCGACCTCGATCTGGTCGAAGGCGCCGCGGTCCGGGTCGAGGTGACGCTGGCCGAGGTCGCCGACGCCCTGGTCGTGCCCGTGGCCTCGGTCTCCCTCGACGGCTCGGGGACCGAGGAGGTGCGGATCCTGGCCCCGGACGGGACGCTCACCCGGGTGCCCGTGGTCACCGGGCTGACCGAGGGGGCCCTGGTCGAGGTGGTCGAGGGGCTGGACGGCTCGGAGCAGGTCGTGGTCGAGGTCCGCCCGTGACCGAGGAGACGACGGCCGCCGTCGGCCCGTTCATGGAGCTCCGCCAGGTCAGCAGGACCTACGGCGGGGTGGTGCCGGTCCATGCCCTGCGCCAGGTCGACCTGACCATCGACGCCGGCGAGTTCGTGTCGATCACGGGTCCGAGCGGGAGCGGCAAGTCGACCCTGCTCGGCCTGCTCGGTCTCCTCGACCGCCCGACCGGTGGCTCGATCACGGTGGCGGGGGAGGACGTGACCTCCGCCTCCGACGCCCGGCGCACCCGGCTGCGGGGTCGGGTGCTGGGCTTCGTGTTCCAGCAGTTCCACCTCATTCCCCACCTGAGCGCCGCCGGCAACGTCGAGACCGCCCTGTTGTACCGGGGTCTGGGCGGCCGCCAGCGCCGGGACCGGGCCCTGGCCGCCCTCGACCGGGTCGGCCTCGCCCCCCGGGCCGATCACCGACCGACCGAACTGTCGGGAGGCGAACAGCAGCGGGTCGCCATGGCCCGGGCCATCGTGACCGATCCTCGCATCGTGCTGGCCGACGAACCCACCGGTGCCCTCGACACGGCGAACGCCGAGAACGTGATGGAGATCCTCGGCGGCCTGGTCGACGACAGCACCGCCGTCGTCATGGTGACCCACGACCCCGACCTGGCCGACCGGGCCCACCGCCGGGTCCGCATGCGCGACGGTCGCATCGTCGACGGCGGCCGAGCCCGCCCACCGAAGCCGGCCCCTCCGCCCCTCGACCTGGCGGCGGCCGCCGAACGGGCGGGGGAGGGGGGCGTCTGATGCGATCGCTGCTCGACCTGCTGGCCACCTCGGCCGCCGGGCTGTGGGCCCGCCCGGCCCGGACCATGCTCATCCTGCTGGGCCCCGTGATCGGGGTCGGCGCCATCGTGGCCGCCATCGGCCTGACCGAGAGCGCCAAGGGCGACGTGCGGGCCACGCTGGAGGACCTGGGCACCAACCTGGTCACGGTCCAGGCCTCGTCGGGCTTCCAGGCTCAGCAGGGACTGCCCCGGCTGCCCGAGGAGTCCGACGAACGATTGTCCCGGGTGTCGATGCTGGAGTCGGCGGCGGTGGTGACCGAACTGACCGGGCATCGGGTCCTACCCCACGCCGCGGCCGAAGAGGCCTTCGAGGTGCTGCCGGTCTCGGTCAGGGTGGCCGATCCCGAGCTTCCCGAGGTGCTCGAAGTCGACCTGGCCTGGGGTCGTTGGCTCGACCCGTGGGACGACCGCCCCGGCCGCCGGACCGTGATCCTGGGGGCGGACACGGCCGAGCAGTTCGCCGTCCTCCCGGGCGAGACCCGCAGCATCCTCATCGACGACCGGCTCTACGGGGTGGCCGGGGTGTTGGAGGAGGTGGTCCTCATCCCCAGCTACAACCTGTCGGTCTTCATCGCCCCCGCCGCCGCGGCCGACGACTTCGGCAACGAGGGCGGACCGACCGAAGCCGTGCTCCGGATCCGGCCCGACGTGGTCCTGCGGGACTCCGACGCCGATTTCCTCAACACCGTCCTCACCTACGGAGGGCCCGGCGGCATCGATCCGCCCACGGTGCCCACCGACGAACTCGAGGCCACCGCCGCCGTCGACGAGACCCTGCGCACGGTGGTGTTGCTCATGGGCGGCCTGGCGCTGCTGGTCGGCGGGCTGGGGATCGCCAACGTCCTGTCGATCTCGGTGCTGCAGCGGTCGGCCGAGATCGGGATCCGCAGGGCCGTGGGGCACACCCGGGCCCGGATCGGGGCCCAGTTCCTGGCCGAGGCGGCAGCCGTCGGCGTCGGGGGCGGCGTCGTGGGGGCGGCGGTCGGTGCCGCCATCGTGGTCGTTGGCGCCGATTGGCAGGACTGGGTCGTGGTCCTGCCTCTCGAACTCCTGGCCGGTGCGGCCGGTCTTTCGGTGGTGGTGGCCCTGGTGGCAGGGCTGATCCCGGCCCTCCGGGCGGCCCGACTCGAGCCGCTGGAGACGCTCCGTCTCGGCTGACCGTCGGCGGCCCTGAGGTCTCCTGCGATGCCCGGGCCGGGGACGGGCCTACGGCGTTCCGGGCGTCAGCGGACGCCGGCCACGCCCTGGCCGAACCATCGCACGTAGTCGATGATGCCGTCGAAGGCCGGCATGGGCACGGGGTGGGGGACCACGATGTCGACCTCGGGGACGGCGGCCACCACCGACCGGAGCTGGTCGGCCACGTCGGCCTGGGAACCGTGGAACGAGAACGAGGCCGCCACCTCGTCGGGCAGGAAATCGACCAGGGCCCCGGCCGCCACGAGGTCGCGGGCGTGATGGAAGTCGGGCCAGACCTGATCCTGGAGTTCGTGGATGTCGGGGCCGTTCCACTCGAACCCCGGAGCGTCGAACAGGGTGGGCGAGTACTCGTAGTAGCCGGCGGCCATCGAGCGGCTGACGGCCCGGATGTGCTCGGGGTCCTGGTCGGTCACGGTGTGGACGATGACGGCGATGCCCACGTCGCCGGGATCCCGCCCGGCCTCGACCGCCCCGGACTGGATGGCGTCGACGGCCCGGCGGAGATTGGCCGGGTGGGTGCCGACCCGGATGAACACCCCGTCGGCCACCCGTCCGGCCATGCGCAGGGTCTTTGGTCCGCCGGCGGCGATCCACACCGGGACGGGCCGGGCGTGACGCAACCAGGCCGGGGCCTGGGCCCCCACGTCGAGGCGTTCGCCGGCCAGGTAGGCCCGGGCCTGGACCGCGGCCTCCTCGAGTTCGGCCATGCGGGCCGGTCGCCTGTTGAGCCAGCGGACGGCGGTGTCGCCCACCCCGTAGGTGAGCATGGTCCGGCCGGGCCCCAGGGCGTCGACGGTGGCGATCGACCCCGCGGCGAGGGCCGCCGGGCGGAGCACCGGTGATTCGAGCAGGGGGCCGAACACCATGCGCTCGGTGGCCTGGATGGCAACCGCCATGTTGACGTAGGGGTCCGGGGCGCCGAGGGGGTTCACCGGAAGGAAGGCGCAGTCGAAGCCCAGGTGCTCGGCCTCGCTGGTCTGGGCGGCGAAGGCGGCCGGTGTCCGCCAGTCCCATCGGTTCAGTCCCAGCCTCATGGTGATGTCCCTCCCGTGCGGCCCGGGGTCGGGCCCGCCGTCACAGCAACAGGCGCCCATCCAACACGGTCACGGCCCGGCCCTCCAACTCCACCCGGTCGCCGACCAGGCGGACGGCCAGCCGCCCACCCCGGGGCGAAACCTGATGGGCGGCGAAGTCGGTCCGACCCAGACGGGACGACCACCACGGGGCCAGGATGGTGTGGGCCGAGCCCGTGACGGGGTCTTCGGCGATCCCGACCCGGGGGCCGAAGACACGGGACACGAAGTGGGCGGGCCCGCCGCCGACATCGCCTTCGGCGGTGACGACGACGGCCCTGGTGTCGATCTCGGCCAGGGCCCCGATGTCGGGCTGGAGCCGGGCCACGGCGTCGGCTCCCTCGACGTGGACCACCAGGTCGAACGACGAACCCAGGGCCACCGGGGTCAGGCCCAGGCCCCGGTCGAGGGCGTCGGCCAGGGCCGGGTCGGCCTCGATCGGATCGACGTCGGCGGCCGGGAAGTCCATGACCACGGTCGTCCCGGGGTCGGGCCTCGAACCGCCGACTCCGCCCTGCGCAGCACCGTCGCCCGAAGCGCCGCCGCTGCGACGACAGATCAGGGGCCCGCTCCGGGTGTGGAAGGTGACGTGGTCGGTCCCGACCAGACCCTCGGTGAACAGGGCATGGGCGGTGGCCAGGGTGGCGTGGCCGCACAGGTCGACCTCGGCCGCCGGGGTGAACCACCGCAGGTCCCAGTCCCCGTCGGGGCGGGGCCGGGGGAAGGCCGTCTCCGACAGGTTCATCTCCAACGCCACGGCCTGCAGCAGGGCGTCGTCGTCGAGGCGTTCGTCGTCGGGGGCGAAGAGGGCGACGGCGGCCGGGTTGCCCCGGAAGGGGGCGTCGGCGAAGGCGTCGACCTGGATCAGGCGTACGGGTGCGGCCATGGGGGGACCCTAGCCCCGGGGGCCGGACGACGATCGCGGCGGTGCCGGCCGACCTCGGCTCAGACGTCGAACGACCGGGGGAAGGGGAAGTAGGACAGACCCCAGAGGAAGGCACCCACGATGGCCAGGAGGACCAGACCCTGGGCCCCCTCGTTGGCGTCGAGATCGGGGACGAGGGCCTGGGCCACGATGGAGGCGACCACGGCCATGACCAGCGCCGCCAGCATCCCCCGGATGAGGGCGAGGAAGAAGTTCGCCACCCGGAGTCGCCGGCGCCGCCGCCGGGCCTGGCGGGCCCGCTTGCGCTGTTCCTTGCGTTCCAGCTTGGCCAGCCTGGCCGCCGTTCGCAGGTGATCACGGCTGCGCCGTGTGGCCTCGGACGTGGGGTCGACCGGCGCCCCGCCGACGTTGGCGGGCACCGGGTGCTGGCGGGGGGTCGGGACCGGCACCGCAGCCGTCGGCCGGATCGGGACCCCGGTCGGTCCGGGGCCTGGGGCCGTCGGCGCCGGGCCGACCGGACCCGGTCGGCCGGTGAAGGGGCGCGGGGCCACCGGCACGACGGCCGGAGCCGATGGGCCTCCGGTGGCCGGCTGGGCGACCTGGGCCGGTCGGACGGGCCGATCCGGGGGTCGGTCGCCCGGGGCTCCGGTGGGACGGAGCGGCGGGGCCGGCGGATCGAGCGGTGCCGGGGAGGGCGGCCGCTCCGGGGCTCGGGTCCGGTCGGCGGCCTCGGCCGGGGTCGGCCCGGCCGGGCCGTGCCCGACCGGGGCGCCCGACGCCGGGACCGTGGGCCCGCGCCGAGCCGGTTCGGCGCCTGTGCCCGGGCCGGAAGCACCGGGGCCGGGTGCTCGATCGGCGGCCGGTGCTCGGGATCGGGCGCCGTCGGTCGGTTCCGGTCGGGACGGCGGCCGCCCCTGGTCGCGCCGGGCGGCCCGTTCGGCCCGGCGGGCCTCGCGGGCCGCCGCCTCCCGTCGCGCCTCTCGTTCCTCGGCCTCGGCCTGGGCCCGGGCGGCCCGGAGCCGGGCCCGTTCCTCCAGCGCCTGCCGGTCGGGGTCGAGGGCGGGCCCCGGCGGAGGTGGGCGGTCCCCGGTCAGGGGGAGGGCCGGCGGTGGTGGTGGCGGGGTATCGACGCCCGCCGCCGCCGCCGCCGCCGCCGATCGGTCCGGTCCGGAAGCGGCTGCGGCGTCGCCGTCGGTCTCCGGCCCGGGCGCCGTCGCCTCGTCGGGCAGGATGGTCTGGACCGCAGTGGCGTCGGGGCCGCCCATCTCGACCCGGGTCCGCTCCTGATGGGCCGTCGTGGCATCCTCGTCGACGGTGACCGGGGCGCCGGGGCGGAGGTCGTCGGCGTAGGCCTCGCGAAGGGCGCGGCGCCAGTCGTCGGCGGTGGCCGGGCGCTGCTCGCGATCGACCGCCAGCGACCGGGTCAGCACCTCCAGCATCGGGGTGGTGATGTCGGCGGTGGCCAGGTCGAGGCGCTGGGGGTGACGGCCCGTGGTCAGCTCGGCCACCACCACGGTGGCGGCGTAGATGTCGGCCCGGGTGTCGGCCTTGCCGTCGGTGTGGGCCTGCTCGGGCGCCATGTAGCCCTCGGTGCCGCCGCCGATGGTGGCCGAGGACACGCCGTCGGAGATGTCCCGGGCCAGTCCGAAGTCGGCCAGCACCAGTTGTTCGTCGTCCTCGATCAGGCGGGCCGGTTCGCCCCCACGCTCGCCCCGGACCCGGAACAGCAGGTTGCTGGGCTTGATGTCCCGGTGGACCACACCCTTGGCGTGGATGGCGGCCATGCAGGCCCCCAACTCGTCGATGAGTCGGATCAGGTCGTCACGGCCCGGTCGCCCGGTGCGGACCAGCCGCTGGCGCAGGGTCCCTCGGCGGGCCAGCTCCATGACCACGTAGGGGCGGCCGTCGTCGGTCTCGCCCAGGTCGAACACGCCGATGAGGCGGTCGTTGCCCAGGCGGCGGGCGACGCGGGCCTCAGCCACGAACCGACGACGGACCAGGGTGTTGGCGCTGTGGTTCTCGGCCAGGACCTTGACCGCCACCTCCGACTCCAGCTCGGGGTCGTAGGCGGCGTAGACCGAGGCGAAGCCGCCGGCCCCCATCCGCTCGAGGACCTGATAGCGGCCGAAACGGGAGGGGAGGGACAGGCTGCCCTTGACGATGGCGGCGTCGAGTCTGATGGTGTCGTTGATGCCCGGTGCACGACGCTGCCCGACGACCCGGCTGTGGTCGTCGGCCTGGTTGTCGGCGTGATCGGTCATCGTCCCTCGGTCAGCTCCCTCTCGCCTGGGTGTCGATGGTACTACGGCGCCGGGTCCGGCCCGGGGCGGCGGTGCCCGCGGCCGGGCCACGATTCCGCCGTTGGCGAACGCGTTCCGACGTC
Organism: Acidimicrobiales bacterium; assembly: GCA_965263455.1. Classification (GTDB taxonomy): domain Bacteria; phylum Actinomycetota; class Acidimicrobiia; order Acidimicrobiales; family SZUA-35; genus CADEDH01. Next base: position 65,287 of record CBDHHN010000004.1, on the reverse strand, counting down.
GACCGGGCGGACCGTCAGGCGGTGTCGATGGCGAGCGACCCGAGGGCGGTGAGCGCCCGGGCCCGGTCGCCGACGTCGGCCCGAATGGCGAGCAGGGCGCCAGGGGCGTCGGGTTCGGCGATGCCGTCGGTGGCGTTGGTCGTGTCGGCCGGTCCGAACTCGGCGTAGGGGGCCCGGCCGTACACCTCGGCCGAGACGTCGTCCGGGAAGTAGAGCTGGGTGGTGAACACGGCCTGGTTGTTCCGACGGACCCGGAGGTGGACGTGGGGGGTCCGGCCCGGATACCAGCCGGGGTAGACGGTGACGAAGGTGGCGATGCCGTCGGTGTCGACCGGTTGGTTGCCGCGCAGGAAGGTGGAGCCCGGGCCGTCGTCCTTGCCGCCGCCGTCGTCGACGAAGGCCGAGTAGTCGCCGGTGGCGTCGGTATGCCACACCTCGACCTCCGCTCCCGGCACCGGGCTGCAGTCGCCGTCGACGACCCGGATCCCCAATCGGAGGGGAAGCCCGGCCAGCCCTTCGGTGATGTCGGCTCGGCGGAACTGCTCGTCGAGACCGAAGGGACCGGCCGAGGCCTCGGCTGCGGTCGGGCAGTCGGCCAGGAACTCGAAGTCGTCGGGGGTGAGGGCCGGCGCACCGGCCAACGCCAGGGCCGCCGGGCTGAGGTCGTCGGCCGTCTCGCTCCCGCTCACGGTCGAGCCGGCCGCGTCGGCACCCGGCTCGGACCCGGCCTCGTCGGCGGAGCCCGTGGACGGGACGGGGGGCGCGGTGGTGGTCGTCCCGCCAGGGTCGCCCGGCCCCGCGGTGTTGACCGTGGTGCAGGCGGTCACGGTCGCCGCGGCGCCGAGGAGGAGGAACCGGCGCCGGCCGATGTGGTCTTCGGTGGGCGAGGGCTCGCTGGTGGTCATCGCCTCCAGTCTGCCAGCGGTCCCCGAAGTCGACGGGTCGGTGGCCGGTGCACGTCTACAGTGAGGCTCACGTGGGGCCTGTAGCTCAGTGGTTAGAGCAGGCGACTCATAATCGCTCGGTCCCGGGTTCGAACCCCGGCGGGCCCACCGCTCCAACCAGGTAGGGCTGGAATCGTCCTCGCCCCGGAGAAACAGCACCGGCATGGTCAGGCGAGCCAGCAGATCGTCGGTCAGGCAGCACGTCGGTGTTCTGACCCCTGAGGGTGACGAGCAAACCGCACGCGAGATCAACCGGCGAGCAGTCGACCCGGTCGGGTACGGGCCTTCGGGCCACGCCCGCCGACGACCGGGTCAGCGGCCGGGATGGACGGCGGCGACCCGAAGTCCGCTGGGCCCGACCAGGTCGCGTACCGGGCTCGGTTCGTCGGCGACCGGTTCCGTGGCCGCATCGACATCGACATCGACACCGGCATCGACGTCGACATCGGCATCGACATCCGACATCGGCATCGCATCGTCGTGCCCGGGTCCGGTCCGGTCGGCTCGTCGGTCAGCTCGCCGGTCAGGCGGTCGATCCAGGCCCGGCGGTAGTAGAAGCGCCGGGTCGCGGGATCGTGGACGGCGTAGCGGGCGTCGACGGTGGCGTCGGGCTCGCCGGCCGGCGGACGGACTCCGAGGGAACGGGCGAGCTTGGCGTGGGCCACCGTCCCCAGCGGTTGCCCGGTTCGGCGTTTCACCTCGGCCAGCACGTCGTTGACGGAGAGCCGATCACCGCCCCCATCGTCGACCACCTCGTCAGCCGCAGGCGCCTCGTCATCGACCGGTTCGTCAGTCGTCGGCGCCGACCCGTTGGCGGCGACCCGCTCGGGAGGACGGACTGCGGTCTCGCCGTCGATCCCGTCGGTCTCCGGCGCGTCGGTCTCCGGCGCGTCGGTCTCCGGCACCTCGGTCCCAGCACGTCGGTCGCCGGGACGTCGGTCTCCGGCCCGTCGGTGCTTCCGGCCGCGGCCGACACGGGTGATGCCGCACCGCTCGAGACGGGGGCGAGGGCCGGCAGCGAACGAGTGCTCTCCTCGGGGCGGTCGGTTCCGGACGGTGCCTCGCCGGTCGTCGCCTCGGGAGCCGGGGCCGGCCGCTCCAGGATGAGCTCACGGCGGCCCACGACGGCCCACACGGTGGCCAGGAACAGCAGGTACAGAAACAGGAGGGTGACCGCCGGGTCGTCGATCACGTAGGCCGGGTCGAGGGTGGTGACCTCGGGCGACAGGGTCGCCATCACGGCGATGGCCCCGAACGTGAGGGCCATGGCCAGGCGCCGGACGGCGGTGGTCGACAGCCCGATCTCGAGCCGCCACACGACCAGGACCCCGGCCAGGGCCAGGTAGAAAATCGAGGGATTGACCGCCCCCGACAGGATGAAGGCCACGTTCAGAGCCGAACCGACGGCCAACCCGAGGAGCGGGCGGAGATTGAGGGCCAGCAGCAAGGCCACCGAGAGCTGAAGCACGATGACCAGCGCCGCCACCACGTTGGAGGTGGGGACCACGAGATCCTCCAGCATGAAATCGACGTAGGCCACCGGGTGGAGTTCGTCGTCAACGGCGAACGCCGCCACCTCCTCGCCGTTCCACCACGAGCGGCTGACGCCGTGGGCCACCGCGGCCCGCAGCCAGCCGATGGCCAGGAAGCCCTGGGCCAACAGCGCCCATGCCGGCAGTTGGAGAACACCGTTTCGGACTGCGGCCAGTCTGGGGGAGGCGATCATGGGGCGGGCCACCTGAAAAGCCACGAAGAGCGAAGATTGGACAGATTTGTATGTCGACCGGGAAACCATACCCGGGAGGTCCGGGCCAGACACGATGAGCAATACTTCGCCTTGTCCGGACCGAAGCCCACACCGGGCCCCCTGCCCCTCAGGTGACGGTGGTGGCCGCCGGCCGTTGTCCGGACATCAGGGCCTCGACGTTGGCCACCGTGGTCTCGGCGATGGCCCGTAGGGCCTCCACGGTGAAGAACCCCTGATGGCTGGTGATGAGCACGTTGGGAAAGGTCAGCAGCCGGGTGAACTCGTCGTCCTGGACGACCTGGTCCGACAGGTCCTCGAAGAACAGGCCGGCCTCCTCCTCGTAGACGTCGAGACCGAGGTGGCCGAGCCGCCCCGACTTGAGGGCGTCGATCACGGCTCGGGTGTCGACCAGGGCACCGCGGCTGGTGTTGATCAGCATGGCTCCGTCCCGCATCAACCCCAGCCGGGGACCGTCGATCAGGTGGTGGGTCTCCGGTGTCAGCGGGCAGTGGAGCGACACGATGTCGGCCTCGGCCAGCACCTCGTCCACGGGTCGGTAGTCGACCCCCAGGGCCACACAGTCCTCGTCGGGGAAGGGGTCGGCGGCCAGCAGGCGCACCCCGAACCCGGCCATGATCCGACAGAACCGGGCCCCGATCTTCCCGGTGCCGATGACGCCCACCGTCTTGCCGTGGAGGTCGAAGCCGAGGAGGCCGGTCAGGGTGAAGTTCGACTCCCGCACCCGATTGTGGGCCCGGTGGATCCGCCGGTTGAGGGACAGGATCAAGCCGACGCAGTGCTCGGCCACGGCGTGGGGTGAGTAGTCGGGAACCCGGGTGACCACGATGCCGAGGCGTTCGGCCGCCGCCAGGTCGACGTGGTTGAATCCCGCCGAGCGGAGGGCCAGGCCCCGTACCCCGCCCCGGTGGAGCACGTCCAGGGTGGCGGCGCCGACGTCGTCGTTGACGAAGGGGCAGACCACGTCGCAGCCTTCGGCCACGACCGCGGTGTCGGGGTCGAGACGGGTCTCGAAGAAGCGGAGCTCATGGCCGTGGCCGGCGTTGGCCTCGGTCAGGAACTGCCGGTCATGGGGCTTGGTGCTGAAGATGCCGACGACGGCGGACACGGCTGCTCCTCGGGGGATCGGTTGGTGATGGACGACGACACGGAGGGACGGTTCAGCCCGGGGGATCGGCGTGGCGGCCCAGGAGGCCCATGTCGCGCGCCTCCCGCTCCAGCCAGTCCCGATGTTGGGGGGCGGCGATGGCGATCAGGGCCCGGGCCCGCTCGGACAGGGTCCGCCCCCGCAGTTCGGCCACCCCGTGCTCGGTGACGACGTTGTCGACCGTGTTCTTCATCGTGGTGACCACGGCTCCCGGCTTCAGGGTCGACGTGATCCGACTGATCCCGCCGCCCCCGGTCGTCGAGCGGAGCACGACGAAGGCGTCGCCGCCCTCGGCGTACTGGGCTCCGCGGGCGAAGTCGGCCTGGCCGCCGCTGCCCGACCAGTAGGTCGAACCGACCGTCTCCGAGGCGCACTGGCCGTACAGGTCGACCTCGAGGGTGGCGTTGATGGAGATGAAGTTCGGCTCCTGGCCGATGCGTCTCGGGTCGTTGACCTCGTCGACGGCCAGGAACCGGACGACGTCGTTGTTGTGGCAGAAGTCGTAGAGCCGGCGCGATCCGAGGGCGAAGGTGGTGACGATGCGACCTCGATCGTGGCGTTTGCGCAGCCCGGTCACGGCGCCCGCCTCGACCAGGTCGACCACCGGGTTCGACAACAACTCGGTGTGGACGCCGAGGTGGCGGTGATCGGCCAGGAGCCGGGCCACCTCGGTCGGGATGCCACCGATGCCGAGCTGGATGGTGGCGCCGTCGGGGATGCGGTCGGCCACCAGTTCGGCGATGGCCCGATCCTCGGTCCGGATGTCGGTCGGGTCGGGGATCTCGACCAGTTCGGTCCGGGCCTCGCACCAGGCCGCGACCTCGCTGACGTGGAGCCGGTTGGTGCCGTGGGTACGGGGCATCTCGGGGTTGACCTCGAGCACGAACGGCACCCGCCCGATCAGGGCCGCGGTGTAGTCGGCGTTGACGCCGAGGCTGAAGTAACCGAGGCGATCGGGGGGACTGGCGGCGGCCAGCACCGCGGCCGGCCGCTTGGCCAGCAGGAACCGGGGTACCTCGCTGAAGTTGGCGGGGGCGAACTCGCAGCCGCCGGCCCAGAACGCCGGCCGGGTCACCGGCGACAGGAACCACGAGACGTGCTCCAGGCGACCCCGGTGGGCGCCGTGCAGGTAGGGGCGGTCCCGCAGGGCGTGCATCTGGTGGACCCGCACCTGGCGGAGCCGGTCGGCCCGGGCCTCCAGGGCGTCGAGCAGGGCCACCGGCTCGCCGTTGGCGATCGGGACCACCAGGTGGGCGCCGGGTTCGAGACCCGTGACCAGCGCCTCGGCCACGTCATCGGGGGTGGCTGGCGACGGCGGGAACGGCGGGCTCACGGGAGCCGTCGGGGGGTCGGCATGGGGTCACCCTAGGGCGGTCCCGGCGGCACGATCCGCGCCGTGACGAAGGTCCCTACCCGGCACCGAGCCTTCGCCCCATGCTGAGCCCGGTGGCCGCCGCCCGGCCCCATCGGCAACGGGCCCGTGTCCAGGGCCCTGACGAAAGGTGATCATGACCACGACCGGAAACGACACCCTCACCGTCGGCGACCTCATGACCGGCGACCTCGTGACCCTGTCGGCCGACGACACGGTCGCCTCGGCCCGGGAACTGCTCGGCGGGTCCGGTTTCCACGCCGTCCCCGTGCTCGACGCCGATCGGGCGGTGGGCGTGCTGACCCTGGCCGACTGCGAACACCGGCTGCCCACCGACTGCCTGGGCGACGCGGTGCGGATACCGCCGGTCACCATCGGGGTCGACGCCTCGGTGGCCGAGGCGGCGGCCTTGATGCGGGCCGAGTACCTGCACCATCTGCTGGTGACCGAGGGGACCGAGCCGATCGGGATCCTCTCGACCTACGACCTGCTCTCGGCCCTCATCCCCTGACCACGGACGCCGGTCAGGCCGCCAGGCCGGGGTCGAACCAGCCGAGATCGACGCCGGCCACGGTGCCGATGACGAGCGCGGCGGGGGAGGGAACCGGTTCCGCCCCCAGGTCGGCGAGCGGGCCCCGCCACACCGTCTGCTGGGGGTAGGTGCCCCATACGACGGCGGCCGTCGGGGTCTCGGGGGCCAGGCCGCCCCGGCGCAGGGCGTCGGCGATGAGTCCCGCCTTGGCCGCCCCCATCAGCACCACGATGGTCCCACCCAGGCGGGCCAGGCCGGCCCAGTCGACCGACTCGCCGGTCAGGGGATCCTGGTGACCGGTCACGATGTGGAGCGACAGGGCCCGGTGGCGGAGCGTCACCGGGATGCCGGCGTAGGCCGGGGCGGCGATGGCCGACGTGATGCCGGGCACCACCTCGAACCGCACCCCGGCGTCGGCCAGGGCCCGGGCCTCCTCGCCACCGCGGGCGAACACGAACGGGTCGCCACCCTTGAGCCGGACCACCCGCAGGCCTTTTCGCCCCCGGTCGACCAGGAGGGCGTTGATCTCGTCCTGGGTCATCGTGGGACGGCGAGGTTCCTTGGCTGCGCTGATCCGTTCGCAGTCCTCGGGCACCAGGTCGAGCAACTCGGGGTTGACCAACCGGTCGTGGACCAGGACCTCCGCCGAGCGGAGCAGTTCCGCCCCCCGCACCGTCAGCAGCCCGGGATCGCCCGGCCCCGCACCCACCAGATGGACCGTCATCGGGGTCCCGCCGTCAGGGCCGGGAAGACCGGGTCGACACGAAGGAGGGAGCTTGGGGTCGGCGACATCGGCCCAGTGTGCCGAGACCGACCTCGCGGTCGGCCGGCATGTGACATCAGGCCGGATCGAGCCGGATCTCGGTCGCCTTCAGCGAGGCCCACACCGACCGGCCCGGGGCCAGGGTCAGCGCCACCGCTGCGGCCGGGGTCACGTCGGCCACGAGTGGGACCGGTCCGCCCAGGGTGACTCGCACGATGTCGCCCAGGGGCTCCACCGCCTCCACCGTCGTGGCCCAGGTGTTGCGGGGGCTGCCCTCCGGTCGGTGGGGGTGGAGGGCGACGGCCGAGGGGGAGATGGTGACCAGCACCGGACCCGAGATGACGGTGTCGGCCCCCTGCAGTTCGTGTCGATGCTCGTCGAGGGCGATCCGGCCACCGTCGGCCCGGCCGGTCAGCAGGTTGCGACCGGCGAGCGCGGCCACGTAGGGGGTGGCCGGACGGCGGCGGATCTCGTCCGGGGTGCCCGACTGGGTCAGCCGTCCATCCTCCAGGATGTGGACCTGGTCGGCGAGGAGGTAGGCGTCGGTCGGGTCGTGGGTGATGAGCAACCGGGGCCCCGGGTACCGGTCGAGGTGGTCGGCCAACGTGCGGCGGAGGCGGCTCCGGGTCGCCACGTCGAGGGCGGCCAGCGGCTCGTCGAGCAGGAGCAGGTCGGGCTCGGTGGCCAGAGCCCGGGCCAGTGCCACCCGCTGGGCCTGGCCCCCCGAGAGCTCCCGGGGTCGGCGGTCGGCCAACGGGGCCAGGTCGAGCAGTTCCAGCCAGCCTCGGGCCAGGGTCCGGCCCTCGGAGCGGGTCCGACCCGTGACCGTGGGGCCGAACGCCACGTTGTCGAGCACGTCGAGATGGTCGAACAGCAGATACTGCTGGAACACGACACCGACCCGGCGGTCCTCCGGGGGGACCAGGACTCCGGCCTCGGCGTCGTCCAGGACCGTGGCCCCGAGGGCGATGCGGCCGGCCGAGATCGGGAGCAGTCCGGCCAGGGCGTCGACCACGGTCGACTTGCCCGACCCGTTGGGCCCCAACAGGGCGGCGGTGGTGCCGGCCGGGACCTGGAGGTCGACCGACACCGTGAACGGTTCGTCCCGCTCCTGCCCGTACTCGCGTGGCCGCGCCGGTCGGGTCGGTCGGGTCACAGTGAACCGGGCCCGGAGGTCGCGGTTCGTCATGGCTGGGGCCACCAGTGGCGCCGGAGGGTGATCAGTACGGTCAACGACACGGCGACCAGCACGAGGCTGATGGCCACCGCCGCCTCCCTGTCCGATTCCAGGGCCACGAACACGGCCAACGGCAGGGTCTGGGTCCGTCCCTGTAGATTTCCGGCGAAGGTCACCGTGGCCCCGAACTCGCCCAGGGCCCGGGCCCAGGTCAGTACGGCCCCGGCCCGGAGCGAGGGGGCGATCAAGGGCAGGGTGACCCGCCGGAACACGGTCAGGGGGCTGGCCCCCAGCGTCGCGGCCGCCTGCTCGACTCGCCGGTCGAGGCCGGCCAGGGCCCCCTCGACGCTCAGGACCAGGAACGGCATGGCCACGAACGTGTTGGCCACGATCACCCCCCACACCGAGAACGGAAGCAGGAACCCGGTGGCCTCGTTGACCGGCCCGCCCACCAACCCCCGGCGCCCGAAGGTGAACAGCAGGGCGGCGCCGCCGACGACCGGGGGCAGCACCATGGGCAGGGTGACCACGGCCCGGGCCACCGACCGGCCGGGGAACTCGACCCGGGCCAGCAACCACGCCAGCGGCACGCCGAACGCGACTGAGGCCACCGTGGCCGCCACCGACGTCACCAACGACAACCGCAGTGCGTCGACCACGACCGGCGACGCCACCAGGTCCGGCATCCGGGTCCACGGGGTCCGGGCCGCCAGCGCAACCAGGGGCACCACGAACAGGGCCAGGCCGATCACGGCCGCCGCCACCAGCTGACCCGGAGCTCGGCCCCGGTGCGTCCGGCGCCGGAGCGCGGGCGCCCCGGCCCCGACGCTCCGGGCCTCTTCCGGGTCCGACGGGCGCTCGTCGGCGGTCATGGGGCGAGGAAGCCGTGCTCGGCCAGGATCCGCTGCCCCTCGGCCGACAGCACGAAGTCGACGAAGGCGGCGGCCGCCGTCGGGTTGGGGGCCGACCGGAGAACCGCGATCGGGTAGGAGGCCTCGACCGTCGCGTCCAGGTCCACCGACTCGACCCGACCGGCGGCGGCCAGCACGTCGGTGGCGTAGACGATGCCGGCATCCAACTCGTCGGCCTCGATCCTGGTGAGGAGGGCCCGGACATCGGGTTCGTTGGTGTCGGGCACCGCCTCGACCCCGAGGTCGGCGAGGGCGGCCCGGGCCAGATCGCCGCACGGCACCCCGACGGCGCACAGGCCGATGAGCAGGTCCGGTCGTTCGAGGTCGCCCGGCCCCTTCACGGCGCCGGGGTTGCCGACCGGCACCGCGATGGTCAATCGATTGCGGGCGAAGACCCGGGGTCCGTCGGTCGTCTCGCCCGCCGCTCGGACCTCCTCCATGATCCCGGGGTCGGCGGCGGCGAACACATCGGCCGGGGCCCCGGCCAGGATCTGCTCCCTCAGGGCGGCGCTGCCGGCGGGGCTCACGGCGACCTCGGCCTCAGGGTTGGCGGTGGTGAAGGCGTCGGCCAGATCACCGAAGGCGTCGGTCAGGGAGGCGGCGGCGAACACCAGGAGTCGACCCTCCGGCCCGGTCTCGGTCGACGCGGTGTCGGCCGGCGAGGGTGCGGCCGATCCGGCGCCGGACCGGCCGGCGGCGGCACAGGCCCCGACCATCAGCGCCAGCACGATCATCAGTGCCCACAACCGCACCCTCACCGTCGTCGCGCTCCGTTCTCGACGCCCAACGGACGCCCGGGGACGGGTCCGGGGTCCGGTGTCTCGACCTCCATGGTCTCACTGAGACCATGGAACGGTGACGATAGAAGGGCCCCGGGGGTACGGCAACGTGGGCCCGGTTCGGGCCACGCCACTACGCTCGGGCCCCGTGGCCGTCGAGGAGCCGCCGTCGCCGGAGCGGGAGTTGTCGCTCACCGAGTGGGTGGTGCTGGCCCTGTTGGCCGAGCGTCCGGCCCACGGGTTCGCCTTGGCCAAGGAACTCCGCCCCGGAGCCGACCTGGGGCGGGTGATGTCGGTCCACCGGCCGCTCGTGTACCGGGCGCTCGACCGTCTCGTCACCGCCGAGTTGGCCGAGGGGCACCACACCGAGCCGGGCGACGCCGGACCGCGGCGAACCCTGCACCGGCCCACGGAGGCCGGGCGGACCGCAGTCGAGGGGTGGCTCGACCGGCCCGTGGTCCACATCCGCGACCTGCGGCTGGAGTTCCTGGTCAAGCTCCGCCTGAACCAGCGACGACGGCGCGATGCCGGGCCCCTGGTCCGGGCTCAGCAGTCGGCCCTCCGGCAGACCTTCGACCAACTCACCGCCGGGCCCGCGGCCCAACCCGCCACCGGCCTCGACGTCGACCCCGGCACCGAGGCCGGGGCCGACGTCGTCGACCGGTGGCGCCATCACACGGCGGCGGCCGCCCGGCGGTTCCTGGCCGAGTTGGCGAGCGAGACCGAGCCCGGGCCCGGTCGCCGGCGCCCGACGCTCAGCTGACCGAACGGCGGACCGAGTCCAGTTCGGCCCCGATCTCCTCCAGCCGGGCCAGGTGGGCGGCCCCGTCGAGGTCGGCCCCCACGGTGCGGACGTTGACGTCGGTGACGCCCAACCCGTGCCAGCGCTCCAGCTGTCGGGGCCAATCGTCGCCCCGGGGCCCGACCGCCACCACCGTGGCCTGGGCACCGACCTCGGACGGGTCACGGTCGGCGGCGCGGGCGGCGGCGGCCACGCCCTGGGCCAGGGCCGGGTACTCGTCGGGCCCGCACAGGGCGAACCAGCCGTCGGCCAGGCGGCCCATCCGATCCAGGATCCGGGCCCCCGGGACTCGCCCGGCCCCGATCCAGATCGGGATCGGTCGGGGCGGGCGGGGATCGAGCCCGGCGCCCTCGACCACGTCGAACCGACCCTGGAAGTCGACCGTCGGCTCGCTCCACAGACGGCGCAGGAGTGGGATCTGCTCCTCCAGCCGGGCGCCCCGGGTCCCGTACTCCTGGCCCAGAGCCCGGTATTCCTCGGGGCTGGCCCCGACGCCGACGCCCAGGCGGAACCGGCCGCCGCTCAGCTCGTCCAGTTCGGCCGCCTGCTTGGCCAACAGGGCCGTCTGGCGGGAGGGGGTGATGATCACCGACGGCAACAGTTCGATCCGCTCGGTCAGCGCGGCCACGAAGGCCAACAGCATCAGGGGCTCGTGGCGGTGTCCGGGGTCGGCCCGGATGACCCGGTCGGGCACCAGCAGGAAATCGAAGCCGAGCTCGTCGGCCCGCCGCGAGTAGCGGCGGATGGTGGCCATGTCGCCGGCCAGATCACGGACCGGGAGTGAGACACCGATGCGCATGGGACCTCCAGCCCGGGGCGGACGGGCGCCGCGCCGACGGGTCGGCCCCAGCTTGCCCGGGCGGGGACGTCCCGCGCCGTCGATCTAGAACCAAACTTCGGATTGCATCCCGTCCGCCATCGCCGGGAGCGATAGGTTCGGGGCATGAGCATCCTCGGTACCAGCGTTGTCCGCACCGAAGACCCCCAACTCCTCACCGCCGGCGGGAACTACGTCGACGAGATGGCCCCACCGAACGCCCTCCACGCCACGTTCGTCCGCTCCGTCATGGCCCATGCCGAGATCGCGGCCGTCGACGCGGCCGACGCCCTCGCCGTCGACGGGGTGGTCGGCGTCTTCACCGCCGCCGACCTGGCGTTGGAGCCCGTGCCCCCGTCCATGCCCCTGCTCAATCAGGACATGGCCCGCACCTGGCTCGCCTCCGACCGGGTCCGGTTCGTGGGTGAGGCCGTGGCCGTGGTCGTGTCGACCACCCGCGAGGCCGGGGTCGACGCCGCCGAACTGGTCGTCGTCGACTACGAGCCCCTCACCCCGGTCGTGTCGACCACCGACGCCGCCGCCGGTGAGACCGTCCTCTACCCGGGAGCGGGGACCAACGTGGCCTTCGCCGTCCCGTCGAAGGCCGACGACGACTTCTTCGACGGGTGCGAGGTCACCGTCGACCTGGCCTTCCGCAACCACCGCCTCGCCCCCTGCCCCCTGGAGGCCCGGGCCGCGTCGGCCCACTGGCAGCGCGACGCCGAGGGCCGGGAGCACCTGACCCAGGTGTCGTCGACCCAGGGGGCCCACGGCACCCGGGACACCCTGGCCGGGGCGCTGGGGCTGGAGACCGACCAGGTCCGGGTCATCTGTCCCGACGTGGGAGGCGGGTTCGGGGCCAAGAACGGTGGCTATCCCGAGGACATCGTGGTCGCCCTCGTGGCCCGACACCTCGACCGGCCCGTGCGATGGGCCGAGACCCGTTCGGAGAGCATGCTCGGCCTGGTCCACGGCCGGGGTTGCGACTTCACCGCCACCATCGGCGGCACCCGCGACGGCCGGGTTCTGGCCTACAAGGTGTTCAGCCTCCAGGACGCCGGGGGCCACGCCGCCATCGGCGCCATCCTCCCCTTCATCAGCGCCCGCATGGCCTCCGGGGTGTACGACATCGCCAAGGTCGATTTCTCGGCCCAATCGGTGGTGACCAACACCGTGCCCATGGGGGCCTACCGGGGCGCCGGTCGGCCCGAGGCGGCGGCCGCCATCGAACGGATGATGGACGCCTACGCGGCTGAGATCGGCATGGACCCGGTCGAGGTCCGCCGTCGCAACTTCCACCGGCCCGAGGCCTTCCCCCTCACCACCCCCACCGGGGCCGACATGGACTCCGGCGAGTACGCCAAGGCCCTCGACGCCGTGCTGGCCGCCGTCGACTACCCGGCGCTCCGGGCCGACCAGGAGGCTCGCCGCGAGGACCCCTCCCGGGCCCTGCTCGGCCTCGGGTGGGCCGCCTATGTCGAGATCGCCAACCCGGTCGGGGCGGGGGAGTACGGCAGCATCGAGGTCCGGCCCGACGGCTCGGCCCTCGTCCTCACCGGATCGTCGGCCCACGGCCAGGGTCACCACACCGCCTTCGCCCAGGTGGCCTCGCACGTCACCGGCATCCCCTTCGAGCGCATCGAGGTCCGCCACGGTGACACCGACGAGGTCCCCCGAGGTGGCGGGACCGGCGGCTCGCGTTCGCTCCAGGCCGGGGGCAGTGCGGTCATGGTGGCCTCGGAGAACGTGATCGAGTTGGCCCGGGCCGCGGCCGCCGATCTGCTCGAGGCCAACCCCGACGACGTGGTGCTCGATCCGGCCACCGGCACCTTTGCCGTCGCCGGGACCCCGGCGGTGTCGCGCACCTGGGCCGAGGTGGCATCCCACATCGCCCAGGGCGACGGGGCCGACCCCCTCCGGGCCGAGGTCGACTGGGAGGCCCCCGGGGCCACCTTCCCCTTCGGGGTCCACCTGTCGGTGGTCGAGATCGACCGGGACACCGGCGAGGTGACCGTCCTCCGCCACGTGGCCTGTGACGACGCGGGCACCATGGTCAACCCGCTGCTGGTGGAGGGCCAGGTCCACGGCGGCGTGGCCTCGGGCATCGCCCAGGCCCTGATGGAGGAGTTCGCCTACGACGAGTCGGGCAACCCGGTCACCGCCAACTTCATGGACTACGCCCTCGTCTCGGCCGCCGAGCTGCCGAGCTTCGAGCGGATTCCCCAGGAGACGCCGACGCCGCGCAACCCCCTGGGGGCCAAGGGCATCGGCGAGTCGGGGACCATCGGGGCCACCCCGGCGGTCCAGAACGCCGTCGTCGACGCCCTGGCCCACCTCGGGGTGCGTCACGTCGACATCCCCACCACCCCCGAGCGGGTGTGGCGGGCCATGCAGAGCTGAGGGCGTCCGTCGGCCTGCGGACGCATGGCGCGTCCACGGTCACGGTGCGTCACAATGGGCGACAGCGAGCGAGAAGGTGAGGCAATGACCGACCTGGAGCAGGCCAAGAAGACGGCTCTGGCCGACATCGACGACGCCACCGAACGGCTGGTGGCGTTGTCGCACCACATCTGGGACCACCCGGAGTTGGCCTACGAGGAGGAACGGGCGGCGGCGGCGTGCATCGACGTGTTGGCCGACGCCGGGTTCCGGGTCTCGGCCGGCGTGGTCGACATCCCCACGGCGTTCGTGGCCGAGTACGGGTCGGGGCCGCTGACGGTGGGCATCTGCGCCGAGTACGACGCGCTGCCCGGCATCGGCCATGCCTGCGGCCACAACATGATCGCCGCCGCCGGTCTCGGCGCCGGTATCGGTCTGGCCCGGGTGGCCGACGACCTTGGGCTCACGGTCCGGGTGTTGGGCACGCCGGCCGAGGAGGGCGGCGGGGGCAAGATCCTGATGGCGGAACGGGGTGCCTTCGACGGCCTCCACTTCGCCATGATGGTGCACCCGTCGCCCATGGAGAGCGACGTGTTCCCCACGCTGGCCTCGAACCAGTGCGACTACCACTTCCACGGCAAGCCGGCCCATTCGTCGCTCGCTCCCCAGGAAGGCGTGAACGCGGCCGACGCCGTGACCGTGGCCCAGGTCGCCATCGGCCTGCTGCGTCAGCATCTGCACCCCGGCGATCAGGTCCACGGGATCGTGCTCGAGGGCGGCGAGGCCCCCAACGTGGTGCCCCGCCATGCCTCGGCCCGCTACATCGCCCGCTCCCCGAGCCTCGAATCGCTCCTCGCCCTCCGACCCCGGATCGACCGGTGCTTCGAGGCCGGGGCCCTGGCCACCGGGGCCACCCTGTCGATGGATCGGGTCACCCTGCCCTACAGCGAGTTCATCCACGACGACGAACTGGCCCTGCGCTATCGGGCCAACGGCGAGCAACTCGGTCGAACCTTCGCCCCCCGGGTGACGAAGGGTGCGGCGTCGACCGACATGGCCAACATCTCGTTGCTGATGCCGACCATCCATCCCTCGCTCGGACTCGATTGCGGATCGGCGGTGAACCATCAGCCCGAGTTCGCCGCCCACTGCCGGACCGAGGAGGCCGATGTGGCCCTGGTCCACGGGGCCACGGCCATGGCCTGGACCTGCCTCGACGCCGCCGCCGACCAGGGTCTGCGGCAGCGTCTGCTCGAAGCCGACACCGTCTACGGGGGGCGGCCCTCCTACCCGTGGAGCCCGGCCTCCTGACCCCGGGTTCCATCATCATCCATATTTGAACCAGGTCGGGATAGAGTCGAGATTGTTCCGGCGAGGCGTTGCCATGGCGGCCCGAGCGTCTTACGCTGTAAGTCTGATCCCGGGGGACGGATGTCGCCCTTCGTTCCCCGGGATCTCCCTCCTCGACCCGGTGAAGGTCAGGACGGGGGTGGGGCGAGCCACGAGGGCAGGCGATCGCCGAGCACACCCCGGTCGGTCAGCGCATCGACGTCGCCGTCGCTGAGGCCCAGCAGCTCGGTGAGGACCTCCCGGTTGTGTTGGCCTCGGAACCCCACGGTCGGTACGGCCCCGGCCTCGGCGTCGGAGAAACGCCACGGCGATTGGGGCACCCGCACCGGGTCGCCGTCCGGGTGGACCGGGACGTCGACGAAGGCGCCCCGGTCCCGGGCCCACTCGGTGTCGTGCAGCTCCGCCGCGGTCCGGACGTCGGCGGCCAGGATGGCCGAGACACCGATGGCGGCCTCGACCTCCGCCGCCGAGTCGAACCCGGCGATCCAGGCTGCGACCACGTCGTGCAGCTCGTCGAGATGGGCCAGACGGTCCGACATGGTGGCGAACCGGGAATCGGCCCGCAGATCGGGGCGCCCCATGGCCCGGCACAGGGCCCGGAACCCGCCCTCCACCGCCGGGTCGGCGGTGAGGGTGATCCACCGCCCGGTGGCCAACCGATAGCAGGGGGGCCAGTTGCTCCCGGACCGGAACCCGTCGTCCACCTCGCGATCGTCCCGAAGGTTGATGGCGCTCAGATCGTTGGCCACCAGGGTGGCCTCGGCCATGTCCACCTCGACGGCCTGTCCGGTGCCGGTCCGATGGCGGTGGTGGAGGGCCGCCAGCACCGCGGCCAGAGCATGGAGACCGCCGTACACGTCGGCCTGTGACACGGGGTCGTTGCGCGGCTCGGTCCCGCGGCGATGGGCGATGTCGGCCGTCAGCCCGGTCTCGGCCTGGACGGCGGCGGCGAAGGCCCCCCGGTGGGACCAGACGTTGCCGTGGCCGTAGCCGCTGACCGAGCCGAGAATGACCCTGGGATTGACCGCCGACAAGGTGTCGTAGCCGAGGCCGAGGCGGTCCATGACCCCCGGCCGGTAGTTCTCGAGCACGATGTCGGCCCGCTCGACGAGCTGGAGGAAGAGCTCGCGCCCCTCCTCGGTGGCCAGATCGATCGAGATACAGCGCTTCCCCACGTTGGCCTGGACGTAGTAGACGGCCATGGCGTCCTGGCGGGGCTTGGTGGCCCGGGTCAGGTCGCCCTCGGGCGGTTCGACCTTGATCACGTTGGCCCCGAGGTCGGCGAGCAGCCTCCCGGCGATGGGTCCGGCCAGCGCCCGGGTCAGATCCAGAACCAACAGATCCGACAGGGGGGTCTCCATGGGCAGGACCCTAGTGCCGAAGGGCGGCCCGGTTCGAGACGATCAGCGTCATCCGATGGGCCCGGCGGGGGGCTCGGCTGAGGCGGTGGAGGATTTTCCGCAGAAACCGGGAACTTTTCGACCCGGATCCGCGACCTATCCGTAGCTTCACCGCAACAGCACTGAAGCCTCCCAACATGGCCCCACCCGCGGCGGGTAAGGCCATGAAGCTCTAGCGCCTGCTAGAAGGTCCGGCGGGTCGTCTCCCGTCTAACTGCCCCAAACAAGGGGACGGCCCGTCGGACCACACTATCTCACACGTCACCGGCCGGTAGCCAGGGGTAAATCTGACCCCCGGGCCCGGCCGCTTCGTCGTTCCGGGGCCGGCGTTCGCCGTCGACACCGACCGTTCGTGGTCAGGCCCCGCCACCCGAACCCGGGGTGGAGGGCACCGTCCGCGACGAGCCGCCCGAAACCGGAGGGGTCAGTCCTTCGGGGTTCGAGGTCGTGCTGCCGCTGGTGCCCGGGGGAGCGACCGGCACGGTCGTTGACGTCGGTCCGGCCGAGGGCAGGGTGGACGGCGCCTCGGTCGTCGTGGTGGTGAACACCCGCCGGGTCTCGGTGTCGGGGTTGGTTCCCGGTGCGGTGTCGTTGCCGTCGAACCACAACAGGGCGGCGAAGATGAACCCGAAGCTGAGCCCGGCCATGGCGGCCAGCGCCGGGCGGGTCCAGGCCGGGGTCGAGTCCTCGATCCGGCCGGCGGAGACCTCGGTGGGGGAGTACGGACCGGTCAGGGCGTGGTGGACGGCCGCGTTCCACGTGCTGATGTCCTCGAACCGGTCGCCGGGCTTCTCCGCCTTTCCCACTTTGGCCACATCGGCCAGCGCTTGCTCGAACACGCTGCCGGTGGCGGCCCATTCGAGGACGGCGGTCGCCCCGTAGACGTCGGCCCGGGTGTCGACCTGGGTCATCTCGCCGGTCTGTTCCGGGGCGGCGAACCCGGCGGTCCCGCCCCCGGACGTGATCCCGGAGGCGGCCCGGAGGTCCTTGGCGTAGCCCAGGTCGCTCAGCAGGAGACGCTCGCCTCGTTCCAGCAGGACCGTGCCCGACCACGGCTGGGGCCGCAGTCCGTTGTGTCGAACCAGCAGATTTCCTGGGGTGACATCGCGGTGGACCAGGTCGGCGGCGTGGATGGCGGCCAACGAGTGGGCCAGGGTGTCGGCCAGCACCAGCAGGTCATCACGGTCGAGGGACCGGCCCTGGTCCCAGAGGTTGTTGACCCGGGTCTCCAGGTCTCCCCGGTCGGCCAGTTCGAGAACCATGTAGGGCTGGCCGGTCTCGGTCTCGCCCAGGTCGAAGATCGAGGCCACCCAGTAGGAGTCGACCCGGCGCAGATGCTGGGCCTCGGAGATGAACCGCTCCCGATAGTCGGGGACGAGGCTGTGATTCTCGGCCAGCACCTTGAGTGCCACCTCCGAGCCCAGTCGCTCGTCGATGGCCCGGTACACGGTTGCGAACCCACCCGAACCGATGGGCCCGGTGATGCGGTACCGCCCGATCTTGCCGCCGTGGGGTTTCTCAGCCATAGGGACGTTGATCGAGGATACTGGCCGCCAGCATGGCCCGCCCACGGGCCAACCGGGAGCGGACCGTGTTGACCTCGATCCCGAGTTCGTTGGCGATCTCCTCGTAGGTGCGCCGCTCGACGTCCCGCAGCATGACGGCGTCCCGGTAGTGGACCGGGAGCTTCTCCACCGCCTCCTTGATGGCGGCCCGCTCGGCCACCACCGAACTGAGCCGGCGCGACGCCCCGGCGGTGTTCTCGGCCGTATCGAGGGGGACGTCGGGGTTGACCCGCCGCAGGTGCCCGATGGAGACGTTCCGGGCGATCGAGTAGAGCCAGGTGGTGAACTTCGACTCCGACCGGAACTTGTGGATCGACTCGGCCACGGCGATGAGAGTGTCCTGGGTCGCCTCGTCGACCAGCTGGTCGTTCAGGATGAACCGGCGCACGATGGCCCCGGCCAGATGTTGCTCGTCCACGATCTGCAACAGGGCGTCAAGCGCCTCGGACGAGCCGCCGGCCGCGTCGAGCGCGAGGTTGTTGAGCAGTTCAGCGACCTCGGCTCGGTCATGAGATGGATGCACGGCGTCCCACTACGTCTCGAATGTGCCCCGCTTGCGTAATCTAGCCACCTGGATGGGGACCCGGTACTCATTGCCCAAACGGGCCCAACCAACGCGGTGCCGCGGGACTCGACGGCCGGCGGCCGCCCCCTCTAGGTTCGATCCGGAGTCGAGTCCCTGTGAGGAGGCCGATCCCCCATGACCGTCGATGCCGACACCGCCGACCAGATCGTCGAGACCGTGGCCCGTTGGGTCGACGCCGAGGTGGTCCCGAACGCCTCCCGGTACGAGCTCGTCGACGCCTACCCGGACGAGATGGTGGCCCAGTTGGCCGAGTTCGGTCTCTTCGGCGCCACCATCCCGGCCCGCTATGGCGGTCTCGGTCTCGACGTGTCGACCTACGCCCGAGTCATCGAGGAACTGTCGCGGGGGTGGATGTCGCTGGCCGGGGTGGTCAACAGCCACCTGATCGCGGCCAACCTCATCACCCGGTACGGCACCGAGGATCAGCGGATGCACTGGCTGCCCCGGCTCGCCACGGCCGAGCGTCGGGGTTGCTTCTCGCTCTCGGAGCACGACTCGGGCAGCGACGCCGGGGCCCTGGCCTGCCGGGCCGCCCTCGACGGCGACGAATGGGTGGTCGACGGGACCAAGATGTGGGTGACGAACGGCGAGCGGGCCGGGCTGGTGGCCCTGCTCGCCCGGGTGCCCGAGGGCGGGGGCCCGGACGGGGCCTCCGGTATCACCTGCTTCCTGGTCGACAAGGAGCCGGGCCCGACGAGCGGTGGCATCACGGTCAGCCGCAACATCGACAAGCTCGGCTACCGGGGCCTGGAGACCGTCGAGATGACCTACGTCGACCACCGGCTTCCCGCCGACCGGGTTCTGGGCGGACCGGCCGGCGTGGGACAGGGCTTCCACTGGTGCCTGGCCTCGCTCGAGCTGGGGCGGGTCAACGTGGCCGCCCGGGGAGTGGGGGTGGCCCGCGCCGCCCTCGACGCCGCCCTGGCCTACGCCACCACCCGGGAGACGTTCGGGCGCCCCATCGGCCAGCACCAGGCCATCCAGTTCAAGCTGGCCGAGATGGCGACCAAGGTCGAGGCGGCCCGACTGCTCACCAGGGAGGCGGCGGCCAAGCTCGACGGCGGGGAGCGGGCCGACCTGGCCGCCGGGATGGCCAAGCTGTTCGCCTCCGAGACGGCGGCCGAGGTGGCCCTCGACGCCATGCGTATCCACGGCGGTAACGGCTTCACCACCGAGTACCCGGTGGAGCGGTACTACCGGGACGCTCCGCTGATGATCATCGGCGAGGGGACGAGCGAGATCCAGAAGATGGTCATCGGTCGGGCCCTGCTCCGAGGCGAACGACCCTAGGTCATCGGGCCCGCCCTGCCCGGCCGCGCTCATGACCGGTCGGCGACGGCCGACTGTCAGTTCATCGTTCAAGTTCAAACCGGTGAACCTCGAACGACGCCGGCAAGGAGCGCATGGCCATGAAACAAGCAGTGATGGACATCGTCCGGCTACGGACCCTCAACGCACGCCTGTCGCTGGCCTTTCTCCTCGTCGGGGTCGTCCCCCTGGCCGCCGTCGGCTTCTACGCCGTCAACCGGGCCCAGGGTGACCTCAGCGAGAAGTCCGGTCTGCGGGTCGAGGGCGTGGCGGTCGAGACGGGCGAACTGCTCGATCGGGTGCTGGAGGCCCGCTACCGGGACGCCTCCGCCTTCGCCCACGTCCCCGTCATGCGGATGGGACCCCAGTCGGTCGAGCTGCTCAACGTGGTGACCGAGAGCTACCTCGACTACGACGTACTGGTCATCGCCGACGCCGACGGCCGGATCGTGTCGGCCAACACCGTCGACCACACCGGTGAGCCGGTCGATACCTCCATGCTGCTGGGCCGCAGCGTGGTGGGCGAACCGTGGTTCGATGCCTTCCGTGATGGGCGGGCCCCGACCGACATCCACTACACCGACGCCGAGATCGACAAGCTGTCGAGCGAGGTCTACGGCGAAGACCGGATCGGCCTGACCTTCACCGCCGGGTACGAGGAGAACGGCCGCTTCGCCGGGGTGCTCCACACCGTCGTCTCGTTCGAGCGGACCGTGGTCGATGCCATGGCCGAGGTCGAACACGAGTTGCACCGGGAGGGGGCCAAGACCGCCGCCGGCGCCGTCGTCCGGAGCGACGGCGTGATGCTGTACTCGGTGCTTCCCGAGGACATCCTCAACGAGAACCTGGTCGAGGCCGGCATCGAGGCCGCGTCGGCGTCGCTGGCTCCCAGCTCGCTGGGGTACACGATCGAGCCCGACATCCACGGCGGCGGTGACCTGATCTACGGCTACGGCAACGCCGACGGCGCCCACGGCTTCCCCGGCTACGGATGGGGGGTCATCATCGAGCAGACCGTCGAGGAGGCCACCGTCTCGGCCCGGGAGTTGCAACGGGCCGTCACGCTGTTCGCCCTCGTCGCCGCCGTCATCATCGCCTTCATCGGCTATCGGCTGGCCCGAGGGGTGTCCGGTCCGGTGGCGGCCGTCGCCGAGCGGGCTCGGCGCATCGCCGACGGCTCGCTCTCGGTCGACCGCGTCGAGGTCGGGCGGCAGGACGAGCTGGGCGAGTTGGCCGACTCGTTCAACGACATGACCACCGTTCTCGACCGGGTGGGGGCCCAGGCCACCGCCGTGGCCGACGGGCACCTCTCGGCCGAGGTTCTCCAGCAGCCCCTGCCGGGCGATCTCGGTCAGTCGTTCGCCTCCATGACGCAGGCCATCCGGGGGGTGGCCGACCGGCTGCAGACGTCGTCGGTGTCGCTGGCCTCCTCGGCCCAGGACCTGGAGGAACTGTCGACCACGATGGACACCAACGCCGACCGGACTTCGACCGAGGCCACCACCGCCTCGGCCGCCGGCTCGGAGGTCTCGAACAACGTGGCCACCGTGGCCGCCGCCATCGAGGAGATGAACGCCTCCATTACCGAGGTGGCCAGCAACGCGGCCCGGGCCTCCAGCGTGACCGGGGAGGCGGTCACCCTGGCCCAGACCACGTCGAGCCAGGTCGAGAAGCTCGGGACCAGTTCCGAGGAGATCGGCGAGGTGATCCAGGTCATCAGCTCGATCGCCGAGCAGACCAACCTGTTGGCCCTGAACGCCACCATCGAGGCGGCCCGGGCGGGCGAGGCGGGTAAGGGGTTCGCCGTGGTGGCCGGCGAGGTCAAGGAGCTGGCCAACCAGACCAGCCAGGCCACCGAGGACATCACCCAGCGGGTCCAGACCATCCAGACCGACACCCGCGACGCAGTGGAGGCGAACCGCCGGATCGGGGAGACGATCGAACAGATCAGCGAGATCTCGACCGTGATCGCCGCCGCCATGGAGGAGCAGTCCGCCACCACCCAGGAGATCGGACGCAGCGTCGAGGAGGCGGCCCAGGGGACGTCGGCCATCGCCGACACCATCTCATCGGTGGCAGAGGCCGCCGATCAGACCCAGGAGGCCACCGGCCGGGCCCGGGAGCGGGCCGAGGGCGTGGCCGGCCTGGCCGCCGAGCTCAACCGGCTGGCCGCACACTACCGCTGATCCCCAGAGCGCTCGGGTACCACACCCGGCGCCGCCTACCCCGGCCGCCGGGCCCGGCCACGACGGCCGGGCTCGGCGACAGCGCCCGGATCAGGGGGCGCCGACCACCGCCTCGGGCCCGATGTCGAACAGGGACCGGGCGTTGTCCCCGGCGAAGGCCTGGCGGTGCGCGGGCGGGAAGGCGTCGACCAACTCCTGCAGATCGCGGACGTAGTCCGGTGTGTGGTCGGCATGGGGGAAGTCGGAGGCCCACAGGAACCGGTCGGCCCCATACCGCTCGGCCAGGGCCGGGATGGTCCGCTCGTCGGGGTCACAGCTGATCCAGATCTGGCGTCGGAAGTAGTCGCTGGGCTTGTGCTCCAACGGCACCTTGGTCCCGACGAAGGTGTGGCCGTAGACGGCGTCGATCCGGTCCAGCCAGTAGCCGATCCAGCCCCCGCCCGACTCCAGCACCAACACCTTGAGCCGGGGGAAGAGATCGAACACGCCGTAGTCGAACAGGGTGGTGAACTGGTGGCGGACACCGTCGGAGGCGGTGACCGAGGCCAGGAGCCGGAGCTGCTTCACGTTCTCCCATGCCCCCATGCGGGTGCCCTTGGTCCACTGGGGTTCGAAGGTGGGATGGATGGCGAAGGGGACGCCGAGATCCTGGGCGGCGGCGAACACCACATGGTTGTCGGGATGGCCCAGGGGGGTGCCGGTATGACTGAAGGGGGCCACGTAGGCCCCCTTGGCCCCTTCGCCCACCGCCCGCTCCAACTCCC
The DNA here is from genome assembly GCA_965263455.1 of Acidimicrobiales bacterium. GTDB lineage: Bacteria > Actinomycetota > Acidimicrobiia > Acidimicrobiales > SZUA-35 > CADEDH01. Next base: position 42,740 of record CBDHHN010000004.1, on the reverse strand, counting down.
GGGCTGCCGCCTGGGGGTCGGTAAGGGACAGGTGGGCCGTCGGCACCAGCCGGGGCGAGTCGGCGCAGAACTCGCAGATCCATCGGTTGTAGGCCCGGGTGTAGGCCTGGGAGAGCTCCGGATCCGTGACCTCTGCTTCCCACAACAGGCCGACCGTCGTATAGAGGATGGCGGCGTCGATGTTCTCGGCGTCGAGCAGGGCCAGCCGTTCCCCGGGGTGGATCGTGCCGTAGGGGGCCTCGGCCAGATACGTCCGCTCCGGGTCCCGCTGGAGGGCGCCGAGGTCGGGGTAGCCCATGGCCCCCAGGGTCGAGGGGAAGCCCCGACGGCTCAGCTGGGACCGTTGCCCGTCGTAGACCAGTTCCTCCAGACCGTTCTCGTCGATCGAGAATCGCAGGGCCCGGTCCCGGTAGCGAGGTTCGAGGTAGGTCTCCCACAGGTCGGGTGGTTCCAGGATGTGGCCGTCGGCGTCCACGGCCCCCGGTGCGTCGAGCCGGTGCGTCTCGTGCATCGGCTTGGTGGCTGGAATCATCACCGTCATCGCGGCCTCCCCGTGCTGATGGGCGGAGTCGGGTGTTCGCCCCGCCGCTGGTTGGTCCCCGCCCAATACTGGACCCGGGGGTCGAGCCGGAGCGAGTTCGCACCCGCCGGGCCCCGGGGGGCTGACCGGCGACGATCGAGCGTGAACCCGACGATCGGGTGTTGAATGGTCGAGCGCCAGAACCCCGAGGAAGGGAGCGCCACCACCGTGCTCAACGTCGGAGACACCGTCGAGGACTTCACCGCCCTCGACCACGAGGGCAACCAGGTCTCGCTGGGCCAGTTGCTGGCCGACGGCCCGCTGGTCGTCTATTTCTACATCAAGGCCAAGACCCCCGGTTGAACCAAGGAAAGCTGTCATTTCCGCAATCTGGCCTCCGAGTTCGAGGAACTCGGAGCCCGGATCGTGGGGATCAGCGCCGATCAGGTTGATCGGCAGAACCAGTTCCACACCGAGAATGGCCTCGTCTTCCCCCTGCTGTCGGACCCCGACCGATCGGTGGCCAGGAAGTTCGGGGTCAAACGCATGGGCCCGCTCCCGGTCCGGCGGGCAACCTTCGTGGTCGGCCGCGACCGCAAGGTGCTGGCCGCCATCTCCAGCGAGACCAACATGGAGACCCACGCCGACGAGGCCCTGGCCGTGCTCCGGGAGTCGGCCTCGGCCTGAGCCCGATGCCGGACGCGCCGCCGCCCCGGGGAATCCCAGGGCGGCGGTGGTGCTCCGGTCGGCGAGCGCCGGCGGTGCCGGGCGGCCGATGAGCGGGGTGTCAGGCGCTGCGGGGCGCGGTGGGAGTGAAGGTGGCCTCCAGGTGCTTGATGCCGTGGATGAAGGCCGACTGGAGCAGCGCCGGCTCCCCGCTGGCGTGGATGTCGGGCAGGCGCCGGAACAGCTCCCGGTACATGACCAGGATCTCCCGCCGGGCCAGGTGGGCGCCCAGGCAGAAATGGGGCCCGGGTCCGCCGAAGCCGCAGTGGTGGTTCGGGTCGCGCCGCACGTCGAACCGCATGGGGTCGTCGAACAGTTCCGGATCGCGGTTGCCGGCCAGGTAGAACATCGAGACCTTGTCGCCCTCGGCGATGGCCTGACCGCCGATCTCGGTGTCCTGGGTTGCGGTGCGGCGCATGTAGGTCACCGGGCTGGCCAGCCGGACGATCTCCTCGATGGCGCTCGGGGCCACGCCGTCGAAGTCGGCGGCCCACACCGCCCGCTGATCGGGGTTGTCGGTCAGGTACTTGAGGCCCCAGCTGATGGCGTTGCGGGTGGTCTCGTTGCCGGCCACCGTCAGCAGCACGAAGAAGCTGGCCAGGTCGGCGTCGGTCAGCTTGTCGTCCTCCAACTCGGCGTTGACCAGGGCGCTGGTCAGGTCGGTGCCGTCGCCGCCCTTCTTCGCCTCGGCCACCTCGCCCATCACGCCCGCAAGGTTGGCCCCGGCGGTCAGCAGAGCCGTGATGAGGTCGGCGCCCTCGGCCACGTACTCCGGGTCGCCGGCACCGAGGATGACGTTGGTGTTGTCGAACACGAACTGATACTGCGAATCGGGGATGCCCATGAGGTCGCACACGATCCGCAGGGGCAGGGCGGCGGCGACATCGACCACGAAGTCGACCGTGCCTCGCTCGCACACATCGTCGACGATCTGGGCCGCCGTCTCCTGGACCGAGTCCTCCAGCTGCTTCAGCATCCGCGGGGTGAACCCGGCCGACACGATGCGGCGCAGCCGGGCGTGGCGAGGATCGTCCATGGCGATCATCGAGGAGAAGAACTCGTTGAACTCCGGCGGCTGGTCGAGGGTGGTGATGCCCTTGGCCGAGGAGAAGATCTCCGGGTTCTTCGAGACATGGAGGATGTCGGCGTGGCGGGTCAGGACCCAAGAGCCCGGGCCCTGGGGGAGCGGGACCTCGGGCGGCACGATGGGTTCGGGAAGGAACACCACCGGGTGGTCGGAACGCAACAGGTCGAGATCGCGATTGATCTCGTCGTCCGGGCGGACCCAGAACTCGTCGATGAGGACGTTGGGGAGGTCGACGGCAAGGTCAGTCATGGGCCGAGAGTAGTGCTCGGCCCTGGTGCGGGCGAGCCGGACGTCACGGCGCCGACGGGTCGAGCCGATCCGCTCAAACCCTGGTCGGGGCGTCGCTCCTAGATGCGCTCCAGATCGCCGCCGTCGAACAGGGGGGTGATGCCGAAGGCGGCGACGTCGGCCTCCATGGCCTCGTCCGAGGGGCGGACGATCGGGGCCTCGGCGGCGTCGATCTGGGGTTCCAGGAGGCGGGCGTCGGAGGACGTGTTCTGGAACAGGCCGTCCTCGGCCAGGACCCGGTGCACGGCCCGCTCGATGGCGGCCCGATCGTCGATGGGCTCGTACCACGAGAACCGGGGCCCGTCGTGGCCGCCCCACCGGCCCCGGGCCAGGGCCTTGATCGTCTGCATGGCGACCCCCTCGGCGCGGCACCGGTCGATCAGTGCCTCGACGTCGTGCCGGTAGGCCGGGTTGTTCAACAGCGTGTGGTTGTAGGGGAACAGCACCGAGTCGAAGGGGAAGGCGTCCAGGCTGCGGAGATGCATGCCCGGGATCCGCAGCCCGTGGCCGGTCACCCCGATGAAGCGGCACAGGCCTTCGTCCCGGGCCTGGGCCAGGGCCTCCACCGCCCCGCCGGAGGCGAAGGCGGTCGTCCACTCGTCGTCCTCGACCAGATTGTGGAGCTGGATCAGGTCGACCTGGTCGACGGCCATGCGCTCCAGACTCCGCTCCAGGCTGGCCCGGGCCTCGGGGCCGGAACGGTCGCCGGTCTTGGTGGCCAGGAAGACCTCTGACCGGTGCTGGGCCAGCCAGGGGGCCAGGCGCAACTCGGAGTCGCCGTAGGAGGCGGCGGTGTCGATGTGGTTCACCCCGCGTCGGTGGACCACGTCGAGGGTGGCGGCGGCCCGGTCGGGCGACATGCGGCCGAGGGCGGCGGCCCCGAAGATGGTGCGGGTGCTGAGGTGGCCGGTCCGGCCGAACGGGTGGGTGGGCAGCATCCCCGCATGGTAGGGCCCGGGCCGTGGACGCGCCCGTGGGCCGATCCGGTTGGACGGGTCGGCCGGGAACCTGGCCCCATGTCGGCGACCGGTGCCAGCATTGGGCCCATGCACGATCGCTCGCTCGTCCCGTCGGCCACCGTCGTCTCCGCCGTCGACGAGGCCGTGGCCTCGGCCCGCGCCGCCTATGCCGCCGCCCGACCCCGCAGCGCGGCCCAGGCCGAGGCGGCGGCCCGGGTCCTGCCGGCCGGGTCGACCCGATCGGTGCTCGACTTCGACCCGTTCCCGTTCCGGGTGGCCCGGGCCGAGGGGGCCTACCTCCACGACGTCGACGGATTCACCTACCTCGACCTCCTGGGCGACTACACGGCCGCCCTGTTGGGCCACAACCCTCCGGAGGTGGCCGCCGCCGTTCGCCGGGTCCTCGATCGGGGTTGGTCACTGGGGGCCATCGCCGACGGCGAGCATCGGTTGGCCGAACTGCTGTGCCAGCGCTTCCCGTCGATCGAGCAGATCCGTTTCACCAACTCGGGGACCGAGGCCAACCTGATGGCCATCCAGCTGGCCCGCCACGTGACCGGTCGGTCCTCGGTCCTCGTGGCCGACAACGCCTACCACGGGGGCCTGCTCTACTTCGGGCCCGGTGGCTCGGCCCTCCAGGCCCCGTTCCCGTTCGTGCGGGGAACCTTCAACGACCTGGACTCGATGGCCGCCCACCTGACCGGCGATCCCGACAGCCCGGCCTGCGTGCTCATCGAGCCCATGCTCGGCGCCGGCGGTGGCATCCGGGGGAGCGAGGAGTTCCTCGCCGGGCTGCGGGACCTGTGCCATCGGAGCGGGACCCTCCTCATCTTCGACGAGGTCATGACCTCACGCATGTCGACCGGCGGCGCCCAGCAGCGGCTGGGGATCACCCCCGACCTGACCACCCTGGGCAAGTACCTGGGTGGGGGCCTGACCTTCGGCGCCTTCGGGGGCTCGGCCGAGCACCTGGGTCACTTCGACCCGGCCCGGGGCGGGGCTCTGACCCACGGCGGCACCTTCAACAACAACGCCTTCACCATGACGGCCGGGGCAGAGGCCACCGAGCGGCTGCTCACGGCCGAGGCCCTCGACGGGCTCTTCGCCCGGGGTGAGCGGCTCCGCCATCGGCTGATCGACGTCGTGGGCGGGCGAGCCCTGACCGTGACCGGGTGGGGTTCCATCCTCGGGGTCCACGCCGTGGCCCCGCCCGTGTCGAGCCCGGCCGACCTGGCCGGGGCCGATGCCCGCATCGGGGAGTTGGTGTTCCACGGTCTGGTGGCCCGCGGCCACTATCTGGCCCGCCGGGGCTTCATCGCGCTGTCCCTGGCGGTGACCGACGACGACCTCGACCGTTTCGTCGCCGCCTTCGCCGACGTCCTCGACGACCTTACCGGCCGGTCACTTTTGTCCTGATCGTCATCAGCGCTCTGACCAGGTCGAACGGCCCGATTCGAGCGTTGCGCGGTGGGCAAATGCGTCACGTTCGGCGGCAGGGGCCCTGCCGGTCGATACCGTGAGTGGCTGCAAAAGAGTGTCAACTGGAGGAGACCGCAATGGCCAAGCAACGATCGAGCTTTGCGAAACTCCAACGGGACAAGGCCAAGAAGGAGCGGGCGGCCACCAAGCGGGCCAGCCGCCAGCAGCGGAAGGCCGATGCCGAACAGGCAGCCCAGGAAGCCGAGGCCAGCGACCTGCTGAACAGCGAAGGTGAGCTTTCGGCCGCCGAACTGCTGGCCCTCATCGAGGACCTGCACAAGCGACGCGAGGAAGGCTCCATCAGCCAGGAGGACTTCGAGGAGGCCAAGGTCGACCTCTTTTCCCGGCTTCCCGTCGACTGAGGCCGGGACCTTCTCCGGGCCCGGCCGCTCCCCATGGCCAATCGATGACCGACGATCTCAACGTCTCTGAACGCTGGCGCCTGTGGCGCGGCCGGGTAGATCTGAACGAGTACGACGGGCGATGGGAACGGTTGGCCGCCGACGGGGCCGACGTCCACGGTGAGGCCGACTTCGTCCACGCCCTGGAGGGCTCCCGGGTGCTCGACGCCGGATGTGGCACGGGCCGGGTGGCGGTCGAACTGGCCCGCCGGGGTTGGACCGCGGTCGGCGTCGACAACGATGCCGACATGCTCGACCGGGCCCGGGTCCACGATCCCGCGATCCGATGGGAGCTGGCCGACCTGGCCACGGTCGACCTGGGCGAGCGGTTCGATGTGGTGGTCATGGCGGGCGACGTCCTCAATTACGTCCGGCCCGGCGACGAATCTCGGGTCGTGATGAACCTGGCCCGCCACCTCGAGCGGGGAGCTCACCTGGTGTCGGGGGCCTCGATGGCCGAACCCGACCAGATCCATCACTACGACAACTGGTGTCGGTCCGCCGGGCTCGAGACGGTGGCCCGCTATGCCTCGTGGGCCCGGATCCCCTTCGACCGGCCTGGGCACTACGCGGTATCGGTCCACCGTCGGCCGGCCTGACCCTGTTCAGGGGCCGGGCCGTCCCGAGGTCCGCAGGGCCTCCAGCGCCCGGCGGACCCGCTTCTCGCTGACCCGACCCCTGGCCCCGAGGCCCTGGGCGAACAGCGACACCCGGAGTTCCTCCAGCATCCACACCAGCTCCTCGACCGCGGGGGAGCCCGCTCGGCCGACGGCCAGTTCGGCCAGTTCGTTGTCGAGGCGGCGACAGGTGGCCAACAACTCCAGGTCGCGCTGGGGGTTGCGGCCGATGCCGTCCAGGCGGCGACCGATTGCGGTGAGGAACCGGGTGATGTCCTCCAGTCGGCTCAACCCCACCCCGGTGACGAACCCCGGGTAGGTGAGGCGGCCCAGGTGGGCCCGGACGTCGTCGGTGGACAGCAGGTGGGAGTCCGAGTCGAGCCGGTCGAGCTTGGCCGTGATCTCGTCCAGCAGCTCCAGGATCCGACCCACGTGGGGGACGGCGTCGACCAGGAGTTCGCCCAGGCGGCCGTCGGCCCGAGCGACCAGAGCGGTGAAGTCGCCCTCGTTCCACACCGGGCCGCCGGCCTCCTCCAATACGTCGTCGAGGGCGGCCGAGATGATGTCGTTGTACCACTCGGCCTTGGATTGGACGTGGCCCTTCAGCAGGTCGAGCTTGGTCCGCTCGGGGAACAGGCGGTCGAGGCGTCGGACCGGCGACGGTAGATGGAGTCGTAGCAGGCGCCGGACCCCGGGCCACATGGCCGCCTCCTGGTCGGCCGGGGACGGTTGGAGGCGGATGGACACCGAGTCGCCGTCGTCGACCAGGGCTGGATGGGCCTTGATGGTGCCGGTGTCGACGGTCCGGGGAAGGGAGCCGAAGTCCCATCGGGTGATGCCGGTCCGTTCCCAGTCGTTGTCCTCGGCGGCCAGCCCGGCCAGGGTCGAGCGGACCTGGGCGTCGAGGGTCAGGCGGAGCCGATCGAGATCGCGACCCTCGGCCAGGAGTTCGTAGCGGTCGTTGATCACCCGGAACAGGGGGCGCAGGTGGTCGGGGATGCGGGTCTGGTCGAAGTCGTCGGTCGTGACCGCGAGCCCGTGACGACGTCCCAGCTCGCGGGCCAGGACCTCGGACAGCGGACCGGCCCCCGGGTCGAGGGTGTCGACCAGGTCCTCGACCGTGTCGGTCACCGGGGTCAGGGGACGGCGGAGCGACTTGGGGAGGGACCGGATGTGGGCGTCGATGAGCTGGCGGCGAAAGCCCGGGACGTTCCAGGTGAACGGGGCCGGGTCGAGCCGGTTGAGGACCTCGACCGGGACCAGCACGCTGACGCCGTCGAGGGGGCTGGTCGGATCGAACTCGTAGGCCAGCTCCAGGTCGAGGTCGTCCTGGAGCCAACCGTCGGGATAGTCGGCCTCGTCGACTGTCTCGGCCGCCGGGTCCAGCAACTCGTCCCGGGTCAGGTCCAGCAGCTCCGGATCGGTCCGGCTGGTCGTCTTCCACCATCGGTTGAAGTGGCCGGCGCCGGCCACCTCGTCGGGAACGCGGTGGTGGTAGAAGTCGTGCACCACCTTGGCCTCGACCAGGAGGTCGCGGCGGCGGGTCCGGTCCTCCAGGGACCGCACCTCGTCGACCAGCCCGCGGTTGCGGGCCAGGAAGGCGTGGTCGCTGTCCCATTCGCCCTCGACCAGGGCGTGGTGGATGAACAGCTCGCGGGCCAGGGCCGGGTCGACCTGGGAGAGTTGGCGGGTCCGGTTGGCCACCAGCGTGAGGCCGAACAACATGACCCGCTCCGACACCGACGCCGATCCCCGTTGCCGATCCCACCACGGCTCGCCGTAGCCGTAGGTGACGAGATGAGCGGCCAGGTCCTCGATCCATCCCGGCTGGATCCCAGCCGCCACCCGGGCCCGGAGGCGGTCGGTCTCGACCACCTCGGCCGCCATCACCCATGGTGGCCCGGAGCGGGTCAGGGCCGAGCCGGGGGCGATGACGAACCGGCTGTTGCGGGCCCCCTGGTACTCGGTCTGGGGGCGCCGACCCCGGCGGCCCCGGGCGTTTCCCTCGTCTCGCCGCTTGTCGGGAGGGGGGAGCCGGTAGCCGATCTGGGACAGGAGCCCGGCCAGGATCGACCGGTGGATGGCCTCCCGCCGCTCCGGGCCACCGAAGCGGTCGGGCCCGTCGATGGCGTCGCCCCGACCCTCGTAGCGGGGCTGGGCCCTGCGCCCGCCGTGGCCCTCGCCCCCTCGGCCCCGGCCCCGGCGCCGACGGCGCCCGTCGGCCCGCCCGCTGCTCGGCTCTCCAGCCTGTCCTCCACCCTTTCCTCCACCGTTTCCTCCACCTGGCCCCCCGCCGCCGAGCCGTTCGTCCCGAAGGACCTGCCGAAGCTGGGCGTAGAGGTCGTTCCACTCCAGGATCCGGTTGTGGTTGAGGTACTCACGCCGACACATCCGGCGGAACTGGTTGCGGGATCGTTCCTTGCGGGCCGTCGTCAGGTGGTCCCACAGGTTGAGATAGGACAGGAAGTCCGACTCGGGGTCGGCGAACCGGCGGTGCGACTCGTCGGCCTGGGTTCGCTCCTCGGCCGGCCGCTCCCGCGGGTCCTGGACGGACAGGCCGGCCACGATGATCATGACCTCGTCGAGGCAGCCCTGCTCCTCGGCCTCGACCAGCATCCGGGCGTAACGGGGGTCGACCGGGATCCGGGCCAGGCGACGACCGGTCGGGGTCAGCCATCGTCGGGTGCCCTCGTGGTCGGGGTCGAGGGCGTCGAGCTCGGTGAGCAACTCGATGCCGTTGCGGATGCTGCGTAGCTCGGGCGGGTCGACGAAAGGGAAGTCCTCGGCCCGGCCCAGGCCCAGGTTGGCCATCTGGAGGATGACCGACGCCAGGTTGGTCCGCCGGATCTCGGGCTCGGTGAACTCGGGTCGGCTGTCGTAGTCGTCCTCGCTGTAGAGGCGGATGCAGGTACCGGGCCCGATCCGTCCGCAGCGGCCGGCCCGCTGGTTGGCCGAGGCCTGCGAAACGGGCTCGATCGGCAGGCGTTGCACCTTGGTCCGGTGGCTGTAGCGGGAGATGCGGGCGGTGCCGGTGTCGACGACCGAGCCGATCCCGGGGACGGTGACGGAGGTCTCGGCCACATTGGTGGCGATGACGACCCGCCGACGGTCGTGGCGGGCGAAGACCCGATGCTGCTCGGCTGCCGACAACCGGGCGTAGAGGGGCAGGATCTCGGCTCCCGGGAGGTCGAGGTCGGCCACGGTGTCGGCCGCCTCCCGAATCTCCCGCTCACCCGAGCAGAACACCAGAACGTCGCCGTTGTCGGCCCGCCACAGATCGGTGACGGCCTCGGCGATCCCGGTGTTCTGGTCGACCGGTTCCCGCCCGTCGCTGCCGTCGATCGGTCGGTACACGACCTCGACCGGGTAGGTCCGGCCCGAGACCTCGATCACGGGCGCATCGTCGAAGTGACGGGAGAACCGGTCGGTGTCGATGGTGGCCGAGGTGATGATGACCTTCAGGTCGGGCCGGCGAGGTAGGAGCTGTTTCAGGTAGCCGAGAATGAAGTCGATGTTGAGGCTCCGCTCGTGGGCCTCGTCGATGATGATCGTGTCGTAGCGGGACAGCTTCCGATCGCGCGGGATCTCGGCCAACAGGATGCCGTCGGTCATGAGCTTGAGCCGGGTCCGGGGGCCGACCCGGTCATTGAAGCGCACCGTGTAGCCGACGGTGTCGCCCAGTCCGGAGCCCAACTCGCTGGCCACCCGCTCGGCGATGGCCCGGGCCGCGATGCGCCGGGGTTGGGTGTGGCCGATGAACCGCTCGTCACCCCGACCCAACTCGAGGCAGAGCTTCGGGAGCTGGGTCGACTTGCCGGACCCGGTCTCGCCCGCCACGACGACGACCTGGTTGGCCTCGATGGTGGCCAACAGCTCGTCTCGACGTTGGGAGATGGGTAGCTCGGGCGGGTAGGAGATGGGATCCATGGCCACCCACCAGCCTATGGCCACGGCCGCAACGAGCCCGGTTCGTTTCCTGGTCCGAGGGCGGCCCGGGTGAGGGCCCGGGCGGGTCCACCGGCGGCCTACTTCGGGGGTTTGGTCCCGACCCAGTCCCAGCTCCGGGCGAACCAGTGGCCCACGTCGGCGTCGGTCGGTCCCTCCCGGGGCACGAGCACGAACTCGGGCATGTTGCGGCCGTACTGGCGGACTGCGGTCCCGCCAAACTCGGCCTCGGTCCGGGCCCGGTCGTCGGCCGGGAGCCGGAGGCACAGGCAGCCGTCGGGATCGAGGAAGCTGGTCATCCAACCGTTGCGCGAGGTGTAGGGGTTCTTCGCCCCCTTCAGTTCGGCCTCGGGATGGGCTTCGACCAGTTCCCGGTACCAGGTCAGGCGGTCCTCGGGGCCCGGATAGGCGGGCTTGCGGCTCACGACGGGACCGCCGTCGTGTTCGGGCTGGGGCTCATGGCCGAAGCGTAGGTCCACGCCGGTCGCCGGTCTTGGCCGATCTTGCCCTTCTAGGCTCAGGACCATGCCGGCCGACGACCCCGAGCCCGCCACCAACGTTGCTCCCGCCTGGGAGGCGACGGTGGCCCGGGTCACCGATCATGTCCGCCGCAACCTCGACGGCCACCTCGACCTCCGGACCCTGGCCGAGGTGGCCCAGGTCTCGCCCTTCCACTTCCACCGCCTCTTCACCGCCGTGGCCGGTGAGACCCCGGTCGCCTTCGTCCGGCGGGCCCGGCTCGACCGGGCGGCCAAACTGATGGCGGCCAACCCCCATCGTCGCCTCACCGACATCGCCCTCGACGTCGGCCTGTCCGGAGCCTCGGAGCTGTCCCGCTCCTACCGCCGGGCCCACGGCAGCTCCCCATCGTCGCTGGAACCGGGGCGTCGACGGTTCGGAGACGGACCGGAAGCGGTGCCGCCCCCGGCCGACCGGGAGGCCGACACCCGCATCGTGGAACTGGCGGCTCGGCGGCTGGCCGCGGTCCGGGCCCGGGGGGTCATCGGCCTCGACGACCTGTCGGCCGACTACGACCGACTGGCGGCCTGGGCCGGCGAAGCGGGCCTGGGCCCCGACTGGGGCCTGGTGGCCATGAGTTGGGACGACCACGAGACCACCCCTCTCGACCGGGTCCACCTCGAGTTCGGGGCGGTGGTGCCGGACGGCGTCGTGATCGAGGCGCCGCTGGCGGAGCGGCGGCTGCCGGAGGGCCCCGCGGTGTCGGTTCGGTGCTCGGGACCGCTGGTCGAGGTGGCCGACGCCTGGGATCACCTGTACCGGTCGTGGTTTCCGCGCACCGGTCGGCGGCCGGCCAACCTCCCGGCCCAGATGGTGTTCCGGGCCCGCCCCGATCAGGTCGGCTGGGACAGCTGGGAACTCGATTGCGTCATCGCCCTCGAGGCCCACCGCTAGCGTGATCGCCATGGACGGCGTCGTGGTCATCACCGGAGGGGGCAGAGGCATCGGGGCGGCCACGGCGGTGGCCGCGGCCCGGGCCGGTCACGATGTGGTGGTCAACTACCGGAGTGACGCGGCCAGCGCCGCCGCCGTGGTGGCGGCGGTCGAGGGGGAGGGGCGCCGGGCCCTGGCCGTCGCCGGGGATGTGGCCGTCGAGGCCGACGTCGTCGGGTTGTTCCGGCGGGCGGCCGATCTGGGTTCGGTCACCGCCGTGGTCAACAACGCCGGCATCCTCCACCAGCAGGCCCGTCTCGACACGTTCACCGCCGACCGGCTCCAGGAGGTGACCGCCGTGAACGTGGTCGGCGCCTTCCTGGTCGCCCGGGAGGCGGTCCGAGCTCTCTCGACCGCCCACGGCGGACCCGGCGGTGCCCTCGTCAACGTCAGTTCGGCCGCCTCGTACCTGGGCAGCCCGAACGAGTTCATCGACTATGCCGCCACCAAGGGGGCCATGGACACCATGACCATCGGCCTGGCCCGTGAGGTGGCGACCGAGGGCGTGCGGGTCAACGCCGTTCGCCCGGGCCTGATCCACACCGAGATCCACGCCTCCAGTGGGGAGGCGGGACGCGTCGAGCGGCTGGCCCCCAACGTGCCCATGCAACGCGGGGGAAGCGCCGAGGAGGTGGCCGACGTGATCTGCTGGTTGCTGTCCGACGCCGCCTCCTACGTGACCGGCGCCTTGATCAACGTCAGCGGCGGGCGCTGACCTCGCTCGCCTCGCCGATCGAGGGCGAGGCGATGTCGGAGCCGGTCAGATCTCGTCGAGCCAGACCGGGGCCCGGTCGAGGAGGAACTCGCTCACGGCGTGACACCGGTCGAACACCTCGCACAGCGTCTCTCGTTGGAGGAAGATGTCGTCCAGGCCGATCTGGATGGTCGACCCGATCATCAGCGATCGCTCGGGGGCGTCGATCACGTCGTGGGTCGAGTCGATGGCCTGGACCTTGAGCGGGAGTTCGGCGCCGCCGATACCGGCGAGGTCGGTCGCCAGCACGAGCAGGTCGGGGGCGTCGGCCAGGGGCGGGAGCGCCCACGTGAAGATCAAGGGGAACGTGAACCCGGTGGGCGGCTCGGCGTCCTCGGGCCCGTCGAGCATGCGGTCCTCGAAGGCGAGGACGGTCCGGGGGTCGACCTCGATGGCGAGGTGGAGGTCGAGCGGGCCCCCACAGGCCCGCTCCGGATGGAGTTCGACCTCCCAGGTCTGGCGCATGGAGTAGGTCTCGATGAAGTGCCGCTCGTCGTGGACGTGGAACTGATGCTCGGTGGCGTGATCCTTGAGGTCCGCCACGTACCCGGGAACGTCGATGATGGCCAAGTTCAGGTCTCCTTCCCCTCTAGCCTGCCATGACGGCACGACATTGTGGCGCGACGGCCCGGCAACCCGCAGGCGAGGCACCAGGTGAAACCGCAGAAGATCCTGTCCGTATTCGACGACCTGGTGGCCGAGACCGCCGACGCGCTGTCCGAGCTCGACGACTGGGGGCCGTCCGGTCTTCGGGGCGATCAGTACCAGCACGACGTCGTCGCCGACGAGATCATGGTGGCCGGGCTCCACGAGGCCGGGTTCCGGGTCCTGAGCGAGGAGTCCGGTATCACGGGGGAGGGGGAGATCCTGGTCGTGGTCGACCCCGTCGATGGGTCGACCAACGCCTCCCGGGCGCTCCCGTGGTACGCCATCAGCCTGTGCGCCGTCGACGACGAGGGCCCGTTGGCCTCCGACGTGGTCAACCTGGCCAGCGGGGAGCGATTTCGGGCCGTCCGGGGACTGGGGGCCGAGGCTGAGGAGGTCGACCTGGGGCCCACCGGGTGCCGGGAGCTGTCACAGGCCATGGTCGTGGTGAACGGGCTCCCGCCGGCCCACGGGGGGTGGGCCCAGTTCCGGTGCTACGGCGCAGCCGCGCTCGACCTGTGCGCCGTGGCCACCGGATCGTTCGACGCCTTCGTCGACCTGAGCCGTGACCTCAACGTGTGGGACTACCTCGGGGCCTGGCTGATCTGTCGGGAGAGCGGGGTGTCGATCGTCGATGCCTACGGGCGTGACCTGCTCGTGCTCGACGGCCAGCACCGGTCACCGGCGGCCGCCGCCACTCCTGAGCTGCTCGATCAGGTGCTGGTGATGCAGTCGGGCTGGTGAGGCGGCGCGGTCGGCTGGGCGCTCAGCCGTCGCAGCGAAGCTCAAGCACCCCGAGCTGTGGGTCCCGGGCCGGATCTCGGGGGTCCGACAGCAGGGCCTGGGCCTGGATCGTGGTTCCGTCGGACTGCCAACCGAGGACCTCGTCGCCGATGAGCCAGAGGTCCTCGTCGTCCGGTCGATCGAGCGGCCCGCCGGTGCCGACGACCAGGTCGAGATTCACGTTCGACGTCGACACCCAGTGGCGCCGCCCGTCGCGGTAGCCGTGGCCGGCGGCCGTGAACCCGTCGTCGGAGATGAAGCACGACGTTGCGGCGAAGTCGAAGGCGTCGCCGCCCACCTGCAGCCGGCCCGACCCGGCCTCGAGGGGCTGGGCCTCCAGTACCTCGGCCAGCAGACCGATCGTGCCGACGACGGCCAGCACCGCCAGCACGGCGATGACCACCCGATACGCGGAGCTGGAAGATGGGACAGGGGTGATGGTGGTCATGTGGCGGAGTTCCCCCGATGGGGCCCGATCCATCGTACGTTCGGCCCTGGAGCGGGGCGTTTGCCGTTCCGTGACAGAGCGGTGACGAGTCGGCCGAGCCCTGCCCGGCCCGCCGCCGATAGGCTGACCTGCTTGTCGGGCGCATAGCTCAGTTGGCTAGAGCGCTGCCCTTACAAGGCAGATGTCGGGGGTTCGAGTCCCTCTGCGCCCACCACCAAACCCCCAGCTCAGCAACCGGCACCCCAACCCGCCCCAGCCACCAGCGACCGACTGGGTGAACCTCACCGGGTGACGCGCAGGCTCGACCTCTTGGGAGGATGGAGCCATGACAGAGCAACGACGGCCGGGGAGGTATCCCGCGGAGCTGCGTGAACGCGCGGTCCGGATGGTCTTCGAAGCGGAGCGCCACACGGGTAGCCAGTGGGAGGCGATCTGTTCGGTCGCCGAGAAACTGGGCCCGACACCGGAGACGGTGCGCAAGTGGGTCCGCCGGGTCGAGATCGATGACGGCCATCGACCCGGGCTGACGAGCGACGAGCGGCAGCGGATGAAGGATCTCGAGCGTGAGGTGCGCGAGCTGCGTCGAGCGAACGAGATCCTGAAGAGCGCTTCGAGTTTCTTCGCGGCCGAGCTCGACGGCCGTCAACGATGATCGCCTACATCGATGCTCATCGGGAACGTTTCGGGGTCGAGCCGATCTGCCGCACGTTGCAGTTCGCCCCGTCGACGTACTGGTCAGCGAAGCGCCGCCCGTTGTCGGCGCGGGCTGAGCGTGACGAGGCGTTGAAGACCGAGATCGCCCGTGTGCACGGGGAGAACTTCGGCGTCTACGGCGCACCGAAGATCTGGGCCCAGCTCAACCGCGAAGGCCATCCGGTTGCGCGCTGCACCGTTGAACGATTGATGCGCGACCTGGGCCTACGGGGCGCCGTTCGAGGCCGGCCGAAGCGCACGACGATCAGTGATGACAGCGCCGAGCGGCCACGCGATCTCGTCGATCGTCAGTTCACTGCAGCCGCACCGAATCGGCTCTGGGTCGCGGATCTGACCTACGTGCGGACGTGGTCGGGGTTCGTCTACGTCGCGTTCATCACCGACGTGTTCTCCCGGCGCATCGTCGGCTGGCACGCGTCACGGTCGTTGAAGACTGACCTCGCCCTGCACGCGTTGGAGCAGGCGATCTGGGATCGTCAACGCGCCGGCGCCGATCTCGACGGCCTCGTCCACCACAGCGATCGCGGAGTTCAATACGTCGCGATTCGCTACACCGAACGCCTCGCCGCCAACGGTGTTGTTAACTCCGTCGGCTCACGCGGCGACAGTTACGACAACGCCCTCGCCGAGTCGATCAACGGGCTCTACAAGACCGAACTCGTCCGGAACAAGGGCCCATGGCGCGGTCTCGACGACCTCGAACTTGCCACCCTCGAATGGGTTGACTGGTTCAACCACCGACGCCTGTTCCACGAAATCGGGCGCATCCCACCCGCCGAGTTCGAAGACCAGCACTACCGTCAACAACACTCAGGCCACAGAGCCGAAACTCACACGAACACGCCTGCGTGAAACCCGGTGAGGTTCAGACCCAGCCTTAGGTGAGCATCCACCACTTCGTTGCGGGGCGGTGGTAACTTCTCTACGTTTGCTGTCATCGCCGTGAGCGATGACCGTTGACGCACGTACGGAGACCGAGCCGAGTTGTGGGGTGGCGCCTTGGCCAAGCCTTAGGAGGAACTGATCTCGATGGCGGAGAAGAAAGCCACCTATCCAAAGATCGTTGCCAACTCGTGGTTCATACTCCGGGATCGAGCACAGAACTCACCTTCGGCGAAGATAACCCCCGAGATCGTCCAAGCCATGTTTGACATGGCGACTCCCGCGAGCGCCCGTGACAACGTGGTTTCCCATTTACGTAAAGTCGGCATCGTCGACGACGAGGGCAACCTCACCGAGCGAGGCAATCTCTGGCGGAACGACGATACGTACGCCGAGGCCTGCCGCCAGATCATCGACGAGTTCTATCCCCACGAGCTGGAGAGTCTGGGCGATCAGGCAGCCCTGGAGCGCTGGTTCAGCGGTCAGGGCTTTGGCGCGTCAAACGCTCGTGCGATGACCAGGACGTACCGCCTCTTGGCCGAGGCCACGATCCCCGATGAGTTGCCGACCATCTCCGATGGCACCAAGGGCTCAACGAAGGCCGCTGCTCGACGCGCACCAGCGAAGGTCCCGACGGCGGATCCGGCCCCACCGCCTTCGACGCAGCCTCAGGCGACCAACGGAGCGACCAAGCCGGCACACAGCGCGGATGCGCCCATCTCGCAGCCGAGTCTCCAGATGAACCTGCAGATCCACCTGCCGCCCGACGCGACGGCCGAGCAGATCGACATGATCTTCGCGAGCATGGCCAAGCATCTGTACGGCCAACGCTAGGACCCTGCCGGTGAAGCGGGCTCAGAGCGTTGGCGAGCTATTCGTCGCAGTTCGTTCGGAGTTGCAGTTAGTCGGCATCGCCGAGCCTCGTGCGGAGATCCCGGCGGGTGAGCCAGAGAGTGTCGCGGAAGAGGTCAGGGACGATGCACTGGAGGAGTTCGACAAGCGCATACTCCACCCCGACTTGATTGCACTCTGCCGCAAGGACTTCGAGTGGCAGGACTACGCCGGCGCGAGCCGCAAAGCGACCCAGTACCTCAACCAGGAGGTTCACACTCGCTGCCTGGACGAACTGATCAAGCGGAATGCCGCCAAGGTCAAAGGCACAACCAAGAAGCCAGCCGTCGTCAAGGACGGCGTGTCGCTCATGCAGCAGGTGTTCGCTGTTGAGGACCCGGTCTTGCGGATACCTCCAGCCATAACGACGGCGTCCGAACAGTCTGAGCAGATTGGATACGGTTTCTTAATGCAGGGCGTTATCGGGGCATTCAGGAACCCGCGGTCGCATGATGTTTTCTTCGAGGACGACCCTCTGGTTGCCCTGCTAATTGTTGAGCTCGTACAGCACCTCTTGGAAGTAGCTGGGAACGCGGCTTTGATCGAGTCTAAGTGATCATGGTCCATCGGTATGCGAGACAAGTAGAACATGCGAAAGCTGTATAATTGATTGACTATGGCGGCGGCACGATCGATCATAAGCGACACGGATCTGCGGACTCACAATGAGAGGGTTGTTCGTAGTGTTGGACCTAGGTACACGCCCGGGCTTGACCCCAATGCGCCCAATATTGAGATGGTGGAGTTGCTCCAGAGTGTTAACGCACTCGCTCTCACCGACGGCTATCGAGGGGATGTACAGAAGCTAGCCGAACGTATCCGACGAGATTCGGGTGCTACTGGGCAGCGCATAAAGTCGCACTTCCGTTCACGCAGGGTGACGCCCTCGCGGCTCGTAGACGATGCCAACCACCTCACTACCCTGCGCCGCCCATCCGCCATCAGAAAGAGCACTCTCGAACTTCGCCGGACCTGTGGCATTTTGGCCCGCACGCTCGACGCATTGGAGTCTCGACTGCTCAAGAAGCAGGAAGGCCTACGTGATGCTCCCCGCGAGCGGCGAGAGCAGATCGATTCGGACCTACGTGATGTTGGTCGGCTGCGGCAAGCCGTGGCGCCCTTGCAGGCGTACCTGGCGACGTCTGGCGAGCTGCTGGCCAAGACCCAGACAGCCCTGCTGCTCGGCTCGTGGGGCACTGGTAAGACCCATTTTCTGTGCGACCTCTCGCGCCACACTGACACACCAACGCTCTTACTGACGGCCGTCAGCCTCGGCAGCGCTCGCGATCCACTTGCTCCTGCGGCCTCTACGAGTGGCTTGGCAGCCGACTCCACTGAGCTGCTCCGTGGCCTCAACAATCTCGGGAGAAAGACCGGCAGACGGTGCTTGATCCTGATCGATGCCATCAACGAGGGGGACCACGAGGTCTGGAAGGCATCGCTCGCTGGCCTAGTGGAGCGCGTTCGCCGCTACCCGCACGTGGGCCTCATCGTCAGCTGCCGAACACCCTACGATCAGGCGCTCATCGAGCCTCAAGTGCACAAGAACTCGGCGGTCCTGTACCACCGCGGCTTCCAAGACAAGGAATTTAACGCCCAGCTGGAGTTCTTCGACTTCTACGATCTCGCGGCCCCTGAAGTGCCACTCATCGCTCCGGAGTTCAGCAACCCGCTATTCCTCAAGCTCCTGTGCGACTCGATTGTCAAGCTATCCAATCGGTCACAACGCCAGAAACTAAGAGAGATTGCCTCTGGCCAGAAAGGAATGACCTACGTACTTGAGTACTTCGCCGTAGAAGTAGGGAGCGGTGCTGAAGCAGAGTTCTCGCTTGGAAGGAAGGCGTGCTGGCGCCTGCTGAAGCACCTGACTGAGGCGATGGTAGACCAGTCACAGGACTGGCTGACCGTAGCCGAGGTGGAAACGAGGGTGTCGCTGTTTCTGAGCCTCGATCCAGCGACGTCGACCGCCTTTGTCCGGCGCCTGGTTGCCGATGGTGTGCTGGTTCAGCAACTCCGGTGGACCGAAGGGGGATCGATCGACACCATCACTTACCCCTACCAGCGTTTCGGCGACCATCTTCGCGCTCGACACCTCCTCACCCGACATCTTGTTACCTCATCTGAAGACGCGCTGAGGCGATGCCTCTACGTCAATCAGCCGCTGGGCGCAGTCTTCCGGGTCGACGACTGGGGAAACAGCTACGACGATCCAGGCATGGCCGAGGCGCTGATGGTCGAGTTTCCCGAACGACTCAAGCGAACGTCTTTGATGTCGCGGGAGCTCCTCTGGTGCCTGCCAGCCAAGCGGCGGCTCGTGCAACCGCTCGTCCGGCCGTTCCTCGACGGTCTCCACTGGCGCAGCCCGTCGGCGTTCACCGAGGGGACGGATCGGATCATTGACCACTTCTTGGAGCGAACGACCGACTACATCCGGGACGACACGCTTGAAGTGCTCTGTGGCCTGGCATGTCGGCCCCAGCATCCCTACTCAGCAGAGTGGCTGTACGAGCGTTTACGACACTTCTCCATGCCTGACCGGGACCTGATGTGGTCGGAGTTCCTTCGACATAGCGAAGACGAAGGATCGATCAGGAAACTACTTGGCTGGATTGAGACGGTGCAGGGGCGGGATCGCAGTGCCGAGGTTGTCGGCAACGAGATGAATCTGCTGAGCCTCTGCCTCGTGACGACAGTTCGGCCCCTGCGTGACGCCGCCACGCGGGCGCTCGTGTTGCTGGGGTGCCAACACCCTGCCCAGCTGTTCGCACGGACGCTGGAGTCCCTCAGCTGGAACGACCCCTACGTTCCAGAGCGGATGCTGGCCGCCTCGTTCGGAGTCGCGATGCGAACCTGGGCGGCTCCGGATGGCGACGAGTGCCGAGCGTCCCTGGGGGGATTCGCAAGGCAGCTGGTCAAGTCGATGTTACTTCCGGACTCACCTCACCGGACGACGCACACCCTGATGCTGACCTACGTCACCGGCATCGTCGAACTGGCCCGGAAGGTCGACTCGCACTGCATCGCCAATCAGCACGTGAAGTACACGAGAGGATCGCTCACACACATTCCCTTCGTGTTCCCGCAGCCCGGTTCAATCGAAGGGTCGGTTCTTGAAGATGCAGAGTTCGCTACCCGCATGGACTTCGACAACTACACAATCGGCAGACTGATACCGGAGCGTCAGAACTACGACTCCGATCATCCGGAGTATGTCGAGGTTCGCTCTCAGATCCTGTGGCGCATCAATGACTTGGGCTACGAGCAAGCTCGCTTCAAAGAGGTTGACGAACTCATCGGCCGCTATAGCTGGAGCCAAGACAACGAGTCGAAGGTCGACCGGTATGGCAAGAAGTACTCGTGGGTCGCCTTCTACGAGATGTACGGCTATCGGCTCAGTCACGGCCTGCTGCCCGAGCACCGGTTCAACGAGCGAACGTCCGACTGCGACATCGACCCGTCAATACCGGCCGATCCGAAGGAGTGGCGTCCACCGCTCCCGGACCTCTTCACCGACTCTTCCGTCGGCCCGGTGAAGTGGCTCGCTGAGGGACCCACGCCTGACTATTCGCATCTGCTCCAGGTCGAGGCAGTCGAAGACACCCATGGGCCGTGGCTGTTGCTCGATGGCTACATCAACCAGTCGGGCAGCGCCAAGCGCAGCGTGTTCACATTCCTCCGAGGGGTGCTCGTGAAGACCGCCGACGTCGATGCTCTTCGCGAACTGGCCGAGACGACCATCTACCTCGGCAACTGGAAGGTGCCGGGAGCCGGCGACGATTACTACACCTACGCCGGTGAGGTTCCCTGGTCACGGCAGTATGCCGACTACACCCGGCGTCCCGACGGACGGGCCGTCCGGCATCTCGCCGGCTCCTTCGAGAAATTTGAGAGCGGTCAGTATCGATACGGCCCCACGGTCGAAGTGCCCGTCCACGACTGGAACTGGGAGAGCTACCACAGCAGCGTCAATCAGGTTGGGAGCGCGACATTCCCAGCACCCGCCGTCTGCGAAGCGCTCGGCCTCGTTGGTCATAGCGGCGAGTTCGACCTCTACGACGAGGCTGGCGAGGCATCGCTGTATCGCACCTGGGACGAGCCGGCGTCCGCATTCAGGAATCGCCTGACCTACCTGAGAGCTGATCTGATGGACCTCTACCTGGCCAAGACCGGGCAGGAGCTGGTCTGGATGGTCTGGGGTGAGCGCAGCCTTGACCCGAGCGAGATGAGCTTCGGCGGTGTCCGTGATTCAGTCAGGAAGGTCGTGCAGGCCCAGCAACAGTGCCATGCACGCTTTCTGACAAGAGACGATCTCGCCTGACCGTGCTGAGGGAACTATTTCGACTCAGCCTCAGCACCACGCCGCCGGAGAGCGACCCCAGCTTGTAGCAAGGCTCGCCTAACCGTCGTCGGATCAACTTCGAGGCGTCTGCCGAGGGCAGCAAGCGAGGCTCCGGCTTTGTAGGCGGTAACCAGCTCCGGAAGATCGTCAGGCGCGATCTTGCCTTGACGCCGAGGGATGTCCCGCCGTTTCAGGTGCTCAAGCACCGTGGTGCGATGAATGCCCCAGTGCTCCGCCAGTTGGCTGATGGTCGCACCTGCTCGGTAGCCCTGGGCCAGCTGCGCAGCCTCGTAGTCTGACAGCCTGGTCTGTGAGGACCGCTCTACGGAGACTGGGGACGAGGATCGATCGCTTGAGGTTTGGACCTGTCCACCTCCTGCGAAGCGCGCCCTCCACGACCGCTCGATCTGATCCGTGAAGGTGGTGTTAGAGAACGTTCGGCCAATGCCCACCACCAAACCCCCAGCTCAGCAACCGGCACCCCAACCCGCCCCAGCCACCAGCGACCGACTGGGACCCTAGATCCGGTTCGGGGACCTACCCGCCTCGACCCCAGAGCCGTGGAACCCCAACTGCCTTGGTCCCGCACGTTCAACTTGGCAGAACGTTTCCGGACGCTCGGCAAGTGCCGGTGAGTTGCGCTTCGTCGACGCCCGGGCCGAGCATTATCGAGTAGTGCCGGGCGGCCATTCCCGCCGGGCGACGGCGTCTGCACAGTCCGATCAGAATGCCGGATATGGGCGGCCTGTTGGTCTACCCGTGCAGCGCTGCGGTCGCTTCGATTTCGACGAGGAACGCTGGGTTTGCCAGGCCCGCCACTACTTCGACGGTGATGGCCGGTGGCGCTGATTCTGCGTCCCAGAACGTCGCGAATTCGGCAAAGCCGGCGGCCGCTCCGGCTGGATCGGTGAGCAGCACCCGCCATCGGGCGATATCGGTGATGGCCCCTCCAGCCGCCTCGACCGCGGTCCGGACGTTCTCCAGTGCGCGACGAGTCTGACCGGCGGTGGTGTCGGAGACGACGTTGCCGAGTTCGTCGATGCCGTTCTGACCCCCGATCAGGACAAGCCTCGCCCCGGCGGGGATCTCGACCGCCTGGGAGAACGCAGGGTGACGGTGCAGCCCGTCCGGGTTGCGGTGCTTAATGATCGTCATGGCACCAGTTATACTAGTGCTATGGAGCGGCGGGAAGATCTTGACCCAGCTGAACGCCGACGCTTCCAGACAGGCCGAGCGAGCCTGGACTTCACTCATACCGGTGGCGATGGCCCCTTCGCCCGCTGGGAAGTCATCCGCACCCCCGCAGACGCAGCCCGCTATCTCGGAATCGTGCTCGACTGCGAACTACCTCGCACCACGCCCTCAGACATGGACCGCATCTTTGGACTCCGCAGGGCGATCACTGTCGTCGCCCGCACGATCGTCGACGACGCTGCGTCGACCCTGCCACCGAAACCGATCGAGGTGCTCAACGCCGCCGCGGCGCAGCCTCCGCTCCGCATCGCGCTCACCAGAGACGCAGAGCAGATCGTGTCGCTCGGAAACGCCGAAGCAGCGTGCTCGAGCCTGGCTCGAGACGCGATCGACCTGTTCTCGTCACCCCTCCGAGAGCGGATACGAGTCTGCGATGCCGCCGACTGCGGGCTGTTGTTGGTAGATACCTCGCGCCCGGGCCGTCGACGCTGGTGCTCGATGGACTGGTGCGGCGATCGGCAGAAGAAGCGCAGCGCCGGACGGCCGGTCCGATGACCAACGGAGTTCGAACGACATGACCGAATCGCCTGTGGGCAGGACCAAGGATGCAGGATGGCAGATCGGCGTCACGCGCACCGTGCACGCCGACCTCGACGAGGTGTGGGACTACCTGATCTCGCCGGAAGGACTCACAACCTGGCTCGGCCCCGGCCTAGCGACACCACTCGAAGTCGGCCAGCAGTACCGGACCGACGACGACATTCAGGGCGAGATCCGCAGCCTCCGCCCGCACGACCGCGTGAGGCTCACCTGGCAGCCACCCGACCGGACAGCCCACGCAACGATCCAGATCGCTCTCACCCCAACCAAGACCGGCTGCACCATACGATTCCACACAGAACGACTCATCGATGCTGATGAACGCGAGCAAATGCGATCTCACTGGAAGCGCATCGCTGACGCAATAGAAGAGACGCTCTCCGCCCGCCCATAGCGGCACGTACGAGCGGGCGGTCGGAGCTGCCAGCCGACTCACTTGGGCCGCTCGGTATCGCCGCTCGGAAACGCTCGGCCACCATGCGCGAGTCCCGGCGTACTCGACTGGCGTACGGACTCGGAAATCTTCCTCCGGTAGCTGCGCTGGGGGTTCGGGTTCCCCTGCAGCCTCGGTCCGGCACGTCCGGATGGCAGGCCTTGGAGGCGTCAGCTCAGTCGCTGTGCGAGCCGTTCGATCGTTCCCAGAGTTCGCACGGTCGTGGGACCGAAGGCCTTGTCCATGGCCCGGTGGATCTGACCCAACTCGTTGAGCCCGCCCGGAGGCAGCCAATGGAGTTCGGCGCCGATCTGATGAACCTCGTGAACGGCCGGATACACGGAGTCGAGGTCGATGACGTCGGTCGAGGTCAGGAAGACGATCTGGGGCTTTCCACCAGCGGATCCGGTGTGCCCCAGGATCGGCGAGGAGGCGACAACCCTCTGCAGGTCTCCTGCCGTCCGCACGAACACATCGACGTCGTAGCCGAGCGTCGTCGCCAGCGTTTTCGAGATCTGCCGGCTGTCGACGGTGTCCACAGCACCGAGGATGACGTTTCCGCTCGCCTGGTACGCCGAGACATCGTCGTAACCGGCGCCGGTGAAGACACCAATCAGCTCATCGTTGGTGATTCGGCGGTTCCCGAGATTCATTCCGCGCAGGAAGAGCACGACCGTCACACCCCAGATGCTAACCAGCGCCATCGGTCTGGAATCGCTCCGACCTTCGGAACGGTGCTCGCTAACGGCGGCACGTCTTGAGCGTTCGTGCGAGCGTCGTCGGCCGGTCTCGATGATGGCGCCGTATCGCTGCTGCGCAACCTGGGCTGACATGCCGAGAAGCTGGCGGATGCGCTGCCGGCCACGAGGCCGGTGGAGCGGAGATCGTCGGGGAAGGGGCGGGGGTCAGGAGGCCTCGGGCAGTCGGTGGGCCGAGAAGAAGGCCCAGAGGACCTCGGACGCCTCGTAGTCGCGGCTGATGGCACCGAAGAAGAAGCGCATGGCTCTGGTCCCGCCCGGCCAGTTGTGTCCTCCCCCGTGGACCACGTGGAGCTCGACTCCGCCACCCGAAGCGCAGCCGGTGGCGACTCTTCGGGTGATGCTGGTCCCGTCGTCGGGGTCTCGATCCGGTTCGGCCATCGCCTGGAGGGCGGGGTCACAGCCGTGGGCTTCCCGGAAGACGTCAACGCTGGCCTCGGCGCCAAGGGTCAGCTCCCGAATGCCGTCGAAGGGGACGATGTTGTCGCTGTCGCCGTGGATGTGCAGGAGGGGAACGGGCCGAGCGGTCGCACAATCGTCCACCAACTCGCGAGGAAGGCCGCCGGCCACGCCGCCCACGGCGGCGAACCGGTCGCCGAGCACGCAGGCCAGCGTGAAGGTCATGATCGAGCCGTACGACAGCCCGGTGGCATAGACCCGACTCGCATCGATGCCCCGGGTCGCCACCAGCTCGTCGATCAGGGCGCCGATGAAACGATCGTCGGCCCCGTCCTCGTCGAGGGTGACGTCCCACCGGGCGAGGCCGAGCGGTCCGCCACCGCGCGCCTCGGGGTAGACCACGGCGAAGCGGTGCTCGTCGGCGACGGCGTTGAAGCCCGTGCGATCGATCTGGTTGGCCCCTGACGATGACAGGCCGTGGAGGTTCACGACGAGGGGCAGGCCCCGCTCGCCGTCGTGGCCCTCGGGAAGGTACAGGAGATAGTCCCGGACGTCCCCCTCGACCTCGATCGAGGCCGCTACCAGCTCACCGTCGCCCCGCTCGGGGGTGTCGGGAGCCGACAGGACGACCCGGTAGATCAGCCATCCCAGGACCACGAGCCCCACGAAGACTCCGCCCGCCCGCAGCACCCACCGACTCCGGCGCCTCTTCGGTGCCGACGGCTCGGCGCCCCCGTCCTCGTCCGACACCACCCGGATCGTAGCGATCCCGGGAACCGGGGTGAGGGCGGGGGGCGTCAGCCCGAACGCGCCGCGGCGCCCGGGCTGGCCCGGGCGCCGCGGTCCGATGCGATGTCGGTTGTGGTCAGTCCCAGCCGTGACCCGACCAGGTGCCCCCGGACCAGGTGCCCCCGGACCAGGTGGCGCCGGACCAGGTGGCGCCGCTCCAGGTGGCGCCGCTCCAGGTGGCGCCGGACCAGGTGGCGCCGGACCAGGTGGCGCCGCTCCAGGTGGCGCCGCTCCAGGTGGCGCCGGACCAGGTGGCGCCGGACCAGGTGGCCCCGAGCAGGTCGAACAGGTTCCACGAGCCGCCCGACCAGGTGGCCCCGCGGTCGTCGGTGTCGGGCTCGGGGGTCGGCTCGGACGGGTCGTCGACGGTGAGGGCTTCCGGGTCGGCCACGCTCTGGTTGGTGTCGATCTCGGGCGTCACGATCTCGTCGGTGTTCGGATCGTCGGCCGGGGCGTGGTTCTGGACGTGGCCCTTGCGGGGTTTGTAGGTGATCGTCTTCTTGCCCTTGATGTGCCCCTCGCCCTGGCGGCGGCTGGACACGTCCTCGATCCGGGACGCACGGTCCTCGATGGTCTTCTTGACCTCGTCCGGCGTCAGTTCGGGGTGGTCGCTCAGCAGAGCGGCGGCCACACCGCTGACGACGGCGGCGGCCTGAGAGGTGCCCGAGCCCTTGTACAGGTCGTCGCCGTGGCGGGCTTCGGGGTGGTCGGTGTCGATGGTCGAGCCAGGCACCCGGTACGAGGCGATCGAGCGACCGGGCGCCACCACGTCGGGGTCGCGGGAGCCGTCGCCCCGGGCCGACCACGACGGGACTCGCCGGTCCTCGATCTCACCCAGGCCGGAGGCGGCCCCGACGGCCAGGACGAAGGGGTCGATGGCGGGGGAGTCGAGGTGCTGCTGGGTCTCGCCGTCGTTGCCCGCCGCCACCACCACGAAGATCCCGGCATTCCAGGCCCGCTCGACGGCGGCCGACAGCAGGTCGCCCTGGTGGGCGGTCACGTCGGCCTGGCCCAGCGACAGGTTCAGGACCCGAATGTTGAGTCCGGCCGTGTCGTGGTGCTCGACCACCCAGTCGATGCCGGCGATGACCTGGGGCACGGTGGTGACCCCGTCATGGCCGGCCACCTTGACACTGACGATCCGGGCCCCGGGGGCGATGCCGCGCTGACCCGCACGTTCACCGGCGATGATGCCGGCCATGTGGGTCCCGTGACCGTAGGTGTCGAGGTAGGCGGCGTCGGCCGACGCGGCCTCGTTGGACAGGTCCGGGCCGTGGAGGATCTTGTCGGCGGCGTCGAGGCCGTCGACGGGCGCCACTCCGGTGTCGATGACGGCCACGTCGATGCCGGTGCCGTCGGGGCCCGAGAAGGAGGACGAGCCGAGCACGTCCCGTCGTAGTCGGTCGAGGGTCACGGCCGACGAGTAGCTCTCGTCCTCGTCGTCGTCGTCCAGCAGGTGGATCATCGACGGCCGCAGGGTCCCCGTCGGATCGGCCTCCGCCGTGTCGGTGGCTGGGGTGGCCAGGCCCACCAGGGCCATGGCGGTCAGCAGGGCGAGGGCCCACCGGACCGTCGCCGCTCGCATCTTGTGCCGGGGTGGTTGACGATCGAGGTCGTCGGCGGTCTGATCCGTCACCGTATGGGCTCCTTGCCTGTTCAGCCGATGGTGCTCGCCCATGCATCGACAAGTTGACGTTCAGATCTTGAGCGTGGCCTGGTGCGGGCCCTGGAGCCGCCCCCCGGCACCGGTCTGGGCGTCTGCCGCGACTTGGACCGGCGCCGATGCGTCCTATTCGGTACCCTTCGATCCGGAGCGTGTCGTGCCATGTCCCGTGTGTTCGCAACTCTCGTCATCGGCGTCGTCGTCCTCGCCTTCGGCATCATCGCCGGCCAGACCGGCCTCATCCGCTTTGCCGGACCGTCCTTGCCCGACCTGACCGACGTCGAGACCCAGGTGGCCGTGGCGGAGGAGGAGGCGAGGATCGTGGCCATCGAACCCGTGGCTCTCGACTGCCGGGCCCGGGTCCACGTCGAGGTGCCGGTGGAGGGCGTCCGGGACCACAAGGCCCTGGGGCAGGTCTACCGCACCGATCGCGTCACCCTGGAAGCCATCGGCGACGTCGACACCTGCGTGGAGGGCGACTCGGTGCGGGTGGAACGCTTCGACGACGGCGGCGTCGAAGTCACGGTGGACGCATCCTCGATCGTCTTCGTGCGTCCCCGGGTCGATGCCGTGGCCACCGCAGACAGCCTGGAGGTCGACCAGGGTTTCGTGGGCAAGGTCACCGACGTCTTCCCCTGGGTCGACGACGACCTCGGCCTCACCCCGCTGGCCTACGCCTACGCCCAGAACGTGATCGGGTCGAGCGCCTGCATGGAGACGGCCTACACCGTGACCGAGGAGATCCTGCTCGACGCCTACCGCCGCCAGTATGAGGAGCAGGGGGGCGAGCCCGGCCGGTTCAGTGTGCGTATCGAGGGCGAGCCGGAGTTCCCGGATCCGGCCGACATCGAACTCGAGGACGGCGTCCGGCTTGAGGTGGACGGCGGTCAGGTGAGTTGCGTCGTGATTGACGGCCCCGCAGCCCCGACCTCCGAGCCGGCCCGCTAGGAGGTCGACGGGCGGGAGCCGCCGGCGGGCTGTCGGCGCTCGACCGAGGGCGGGGTCCCCACCGCTCCGGGCCCGTCGGGCAGGTGGAGCACGAACGTGGTGCCGGCCTCGGGTTCGCTCTCGACCTCGATCCGTCCCCGGTGCTTGCCCACCACGACGTCGTGGGCGATGGCCAGGCCCTGCCCCGAACCCACTCCCACGTCCTTGGTGGTGAAGAACGGGTCGAAGATGCGGTCGAGAGCGGCCGCCGGAATCCCGCACCCGGTGTCGGCGATACGGATCTCGACCCCTGCGTCGACGCGAGCGGTGGACACGGTGATGGTTCCGATTCCGTCCGCCCCACGCTGGGCGGACTCGATGGCCTGGGCCGCGTTCACCACCATGTTCAGGAACACCTGCTTGAGCGGCCCGGCCAGTCCCTCCACCGTCCCGGCATCGGGGTCCAGGTCGGTCACCACCTCGGCCACCTCTTTCCACTCGCCCCGGGAGATGGTGATGGTGTTGGTCAGGGCGGTGTTGATGTCGACCGGCTCCGGCGTGTCGAGTCCGGGATGGGAGAAGTCCTTGAGGGCGCGGACGATACCGGCCACCCGGCTCACACCTTCCAGGGATTGTTCGACCGCCTGGGGGATCTCCTCCCGCAGGAACTCCGAATCGGCGGCATCCGCCTCGGTCCGGAAGGTGCGGGCGGCCTCCGCCGTATCCGGGTGGGCCTCCGCCACCGCGGCCAAGGTGTCGGCTGCGCCGAGCAGGCGGAAGACGTCGGCGCCGGTGTCGCGCAGGAAGACCAGGTTGTCCGAGACGAACTGGATCGGGGTGTTGATCTCGTGGGCCACACCGGCCGCCAGTTGGCCGACGGCCTCCAGCTTGTGGGCCTGCAGCAGTGAGGCCTGTACCGCCTGCAGCTCGTCCAGGGTCCGACGGAGCTCGGTGTAGAGCCGGGCGTTCATGACGGCCCGCGACGCAACCGCGGTCAGCATCTCGGCGAACAGCAGGTCCTGGTCGTCGAAGGGCGGGGAGTCGGCGAACCGGGCCGCCACCACGACACCCCGGGTCTCGTTGTCGGGTCGGACGGGCACGTAGACGGCGGTGCGGAGGCCGAGCCGAGACGCCCACGCTCTGCATGCCGGCGACGCCTCGGCCATCTCGTCGATGTCGGCGATCGCGCTGCCGGTCCGCCGTTCGCCCGCCCTGCCGGCCAGGCAGGCCCAGGGCGGATCGAGGGGGCTTTCCGGTCGGGTTCCGGCTCCCCGCTCGCGTCGGTGGGTGACCTCGTTGCCGTCGGGTCCGAAGAGGTACAGGGCCAGATGGTCGGCGTACAGCAGCTGCAGGCCGCCACCGACCACCTGATCGAGCACCTGGTCCAGGTCGAGGGTGGCGTTGACCTCCTCCGACAATCGATAGAGGTGGTGGAGTCTGGACGCCGTCTCACGGTGGATCCGCTCGGCCGCCGTTCGGGCCGAGATGTCGAGGAGTGCAACCTGGACCCGGCTGTAGTCGGGTCCTTCGTCGGTCACCGGTGCGGCCCAGTTGAGGATGCAGTCGATGTGTCGACCGTCGTACTGCTGGCCCAGGATCTCGCTGGAGATGCGGGTTCCCCCGTCCCAGATCGTCTCGAACTGCTGGCCGAAGGGCAGGCGGGTGTAGTCGTCGATCAGCTCGGCGCGGAACGGACCCAGCAGGTCGGCCTCGGACTCGACGCCCAGCATCTGCACCGCCGTGGCGTTGACGGCTCGAACCCGGATGAGCTGGATGAGCCGTGTCACCTCGTCGGGGTGGTCGCGGAGGTAGCTGCCGATGTCGTCGACGCCGCCCTGGCGCAACCGATTGAGCTCGGTCTCGACCGCCGAGTAGTCCTCGTCGAACAGCGCCACCGGTGTGGCGTCGAATCGCTGTCGCTCGGATGCCGCCCCCATCCCGGTCCTACCGCCGTCGGGTGCCATTGGTTCGAGGGCTGCACCAACTCATGGCGTCCCATCGGCCGAACGGTTCAAGATGTGAGAACTTGCCGGGCCGGGCCCCGCCGCCGGGAGGTTCGTGGCGAACGGCGATGGAGTCCGCTCCGGCAAGGGGTACCCTCCGGTTCACATGCGCACGCACGCAGCCGCCGCCGTGGTCGTGCTCATGGTCGTCGCCGGGGGCGCTGCCGCCTACGCCAGCCAGGGCGACCAGGAGCAGGTCGTTGTTCATGGGTGCGCCCATGCCCAAGGCTATGTATCCGGCTGGTGGTGGGGTGAGGCCCCTGCTTGTGGGCCCGACGCCAGCCCGATCTCCTGGTTGGCGACCATGGACGCGTCCACCGCGTCGACCGGCTCCTCTTCCTCTTCGTCATCTTCTTCCTCTTCCTCTTCCTCTTCGTCATCGGTCTCGAACCCGGCGTCGACCACCCCTCCCGGGCCGCCAACCACACCCCTGCCGGGCCCGACGACGTCCTCCGCCACGTCTCCCACCTCCGCCACGGCCTCCACCACACCCTCACCGGCGACGCCGTCGACCACCCTGGCGTCGACGACCACGGTGCCGCCGGTCGACTCCGACACCATCGCCCTCAACCGCGTGTACCGGCCGGGCGATCTCAGGACCGGCACGTGGCGGGCCCTGGCCGACGCCCGCTGCCGGGTACGGGTCATCCCCACCGTCGGCCTGGAGCAGGCGTACCGACCGGTCGCCGGTCTGTTGACCTTCTCGCTCCGAGCCGACGATCGGGTCGTGTTCGGGCCCGGCTGCCCGCTGGCGTGGCAGGTGGCCTGACCGGGGCCGGCCTCCGGGCCCGGGTTCGACCACCTCGGAGCCGCGACGAGACCTGAGGCCACTAGCGTCAGCGGCCATGGTGACCGTCGTCGACGAGCAGGAGATCCGGGCCCGACTGCCCTGGCCCGAACTGGTCCGGGCCCTGGGCCAGGGTTTCGCCGATCCGGCCGGGGTCACCGTGCCCCTCCGCCACCACCATGCGATGGACCCGGGGGCCGACGACGGCCCGACCCTGTTGCTGATGCCCGCCTGGAGCCGGGCCTACGCCGGGGTCAAGATCGTCGGGGTGTTCCCGGCCAACGCCGCACGCCGTCTCCCGACCGTCACCGGGAGCTACCTGCTCATCGGGGGCGACGACGGACGGCCCCTCGCCCTCCTCGACGGGGCCGAACTCACGGCCCGACGCACCGCCGCCGCCTCGGTGCTGGCTGCCACCCATCTGGCCCGGCCCGAGTCCGAGACCCTTCTCCTGGTCGGCTCGGGGCGGATCGCGGCGGCGGCTGCCGAGGCGTACGCCGCCCACTTCCCGCTGGCCCGGACCCTGGTGTGGAACCACCGGCCGACCGGGGCCGAAGCCCTGGCCCGCCGCCTGCGCGACAACGGCGGCCGAGCCCACGCCCTGACCGATCTGGCCGAGGCCTGCGCCGAGGCCGACATCATCACCTGCGCCACCCTGTCCAACCGGGCGCTGGTCGAGGGCCGGTGGCTGCAGCCCGGCACCCACGTCGATCTGATCGGCGCCTTCACCCCCGCCATGCGGGAGGCCGACGACGAGTGTCTGGGCCGGGCAACGGTGTTCGTCGACAGCAGGGAGGGGGCGCTGGCCGAAGGTGGCGACCTCGTCCAGGCCGTGGCCTCGGGCGCGCTCGACCCGTCAGACATCGCCGGGGACCTGTTCGAGCTGTGCGCCGGCGCAGTGCCGGGACGGACCGATGCCGAGCAGCTCACCCTGTTCAAGTCGGTGGGCCACGCGCTGGAGGATCTGGTGGCCGCGGTGGCCGTGCACGAGGGATCGAGCCCGACCTGACGGCGGCCGGTCACCAGGAAGGTGCCCGGGCCACGGCTGGGCTAGCTTGTCGTGCCGATGACGAACGAGCGAGGAGCCACCATGAGCCCCCAGTCCTTCCTGGCCGCCCGGGACCATCTCCTGGCCCAACGCCTCGACTACGACGCGGCGCGGGAGAACTTCACCTGGCCTGAGCTGGCGCCGGACTTCAACTGGGTCGACGACTACTTCGACGAGGTCGCCACCGGCAACGACGCCAAGGCCCTGCACCTGTTGGAGGAGGACGGAACCGAAGCCATCCTCACCTACGACCAGCTGGCTCGCCGTTCCCGAAAGGTGGCGAACTTCCTGGTCCGGCACGGGGCCAGGCGAGGGGACCGCGTCCTGGTGATGCTCGGCAACGAGACGGCCCTGTGGGAGACCATGCTGGCCGCCATCCGCCTGGGCGTCGTCGTCATCCCGGCCACCACCCTTCTGGCCGGCGCCGACCTGGCCGACCGCTTCGAACGTGGTGGCGCCACCCTGGTGGTGACCAATCAGGCGGCCGCTCCCGCCGTCGACGCCCTGGACCAGAGCCTGGTCGAGGGCGTGACCCGAATCGCCGTCGGAGGGGGAGCGGGATGGGTCGACTACGCCGACGTCGACGGCGAGCCCGAGGGCTTCACCGCCCCCGAGCCGACGACGGTCACCGACCCGCTGCTGGAGTACTTCACGTCCGGCACCACGTCCAAGCCGAAGCTGGTCCGCCACACCCAGGCCAGTTACCCGGTCGGCCACCTGTCGACCATGTACTGGCTCGGGCTCCAACCCGGCGATGTCCACTGGACCATCTCGTCCCCCGGCTGGGCCAAACACGCGTGGAGTTGCTTCTTCGCCCCGTTCAACGCCCAGGCTTGCGTGTTCATCTACAACTACACCCGGTTCGACGCCCCCGAGGTCCTCCAGGTGCTGATCGATCATGGGGTCACGACCCTCTGCGCCCCGCCCACCGTTTGGCGGTTCCTGATCCAGGAGGACCTGACCGGCTACCGGGTGGCGCTGCGGGAGCTGATCTCGGCCGGGGAGCCGTTGAACCCCGAGGTCATCGCCCAGGTCGAGAACCAGTGGGGGATCGTGATCCGGGACGGCTTCGGCCAGACCGAGACCACGGCCCAGATCGGCAACCCTCCGGGCCAGGACGTGGTGCCGGGCTCCATGGGTCGGCCACTGCCCGGGTATCCCATCGTCCTCCTCGACCCCGACGGCGAGCCGGCCGACGAGGGTGAGATCTGCATCGACCTGTCCGACCGCCCGCTCGGGCTGATGGACTGCTACGCCGACGACGACGCCAAGACGGCCGAGGTGATGCGCGACGGCCACTACCACACCGGCGACGTCGCCTCCCGGGACGAGCGCGGCTACATCACCTACGTCGGTCGGGCCGACGACGTGTTCAAGGCCTCGGGGTACCGCATCAGCCCCTTCGAGTTGGAGAGCGTGCTGATCGAGCATCCGGCGGTGGCCGAGGCGGCCGTCGTCCCCTCACCCGACGAGTTGCGGGGCAACGTGCCCAAGGCCTACGTCATCTGTGCTCCCGGCCACGAGCCCACTGCCGACACCGCGGCCGACATCCTGGCCTACGTCCGGGCCCAGGTCCCGGGCTACAAGTTGATCCGGCGTCTCGAGTTCGGCGAACTGCCCAAGACCATCTCGGGCAAGATTCGTCGGGTCGAGCTTCGGGGTCAGGAGGAGGCCCGTGAGGGCCAGGGCCCGCGGACCGGCGACGAGTACCTCGAGGCCGACGTCCGCCGCGCCTGATCCGCCCGTTGGCGCACCGATCCCCGGGGTGAGCCCGACTCTGCTAGGTTCGTTGGGATGAAGACGATCTGGGACGCCGTCACCGACCTGCTGAGCCAGTTGTTCGGGACCGACGCCCGCCGTCTCCGCCCGGTCGTGGTGCCGGTCGAGTCCGATCGTGCTCGACGCCGGCGGGCTCGCCGTCGCTGACAGCGGCCTGTTCAGATCGGGGACGACGAGGGCGGGCCGCCTTCGTCGAGCCGGCGGATCTCGGCCCGGCGGTCAACCCAGATCGCCCGTGGCCTGGTCATCGAGGTGTCGGCGGAGTTGGCGGTCGAACCGGGACAGCGCACCTCGACGGGTGACCTGAGGCTCCCACCGGGGCGGCTCACCCTCGGGTCGGTCGCCGGAGATGGTGACCCGCTGGATGATGCGTTCGCCCTCGAAGTCGTCGACGACATGGTGCTGTGTGCAGCGGTTGTCCCACATGGCCACCGTCCCCGCCGACCACCGGTACCGGACGGTGAAGCGATCCTCGGTCACCCAGTGGGTCAGCAGCGACAACAGCGCCTCGCTCTCCTGGTGCTGGAGTTCGACGATGCGACGGGTGAAGTGCTGGTTGACGTAGAGCGCCTTGCGCCCGGTCTCGGGGTGGCGTCGTACCACGGGGTGGATCGCCATCCGGTCCGGACGGTTGTGGGGGAGCGCGTCGTGGAGGGCGGTCAGGCCGTCGATCATCTCCCTCAGGGCGGGCGAGAGGGCGTCGTAGGCGTCGTGGAGGTTGGACCACATCGTGTCGCCCCCGACCTCGGGGCACTCCACCATCTGAAGGATCGACATGACCGACGGCTCGGTCTGGAAGGTGAGATCGGTGTGCCACTCGTCGGCGATGCCGCCTCGGGACGCCGCAAGCTCGAAGAGCTGGTCCGATCCGTCGGCGTTGCGGAGGTGGGGGTGCCCCTCCATGGGGCCGAAGTGGGCGCCCAGGGCCAGATGCTCGTCGCGGGTCAGGTGCTGGCCGGGAAAGAAGAGCACCAGGTGTTCACCGAGTAGGGAACGGACCGTTGCGGCCTCGTCCGGTCCGACACCGGCCAGGTCCAGGCCCCGGACCTCGGCCCCGAGGGACGCCGAAAGGCGGGTGATCTCGAGGCGTGACGCCAGGTCGGGACGGTCGTGCTCGGTCATGGCCATGGCCCAAGTCTGACAGCCCGGGCCCCGTCGCTCCAGCACGGGCCGACATGGGTGCCGGGCCCGTCCAGGTTCAGACGCCGCCGTCGTCCCGGTCGGCCAACCATTGCCGCACCAGCCGCTTGGGGGCCCGCTGGATCCAGGAGTCGGTGATCAGCTCCCGGGCCTCGTCGACGTCGACCGCCTCCAGGCGGACCAGCACGATCGGATGACCCCGGTAGTGGTCGGTGGTGAAGAAGGCGGTGGGGTCGGCGGCGAGCAGGGCACTGACGTCGTCGACCGACTCGACCCAGACCACCAGGGCCTCGGGGTCGTCGCGGATCCAGGCGAACATGCGGGGCTTGGTCCGGAACGAGGGGCGGTCGCCGTAGGACGGCTGCTCGAAGGCGCCGGGTAGCGACAGGGCGATGTGCCGGATGTCGTCGTGGGTGATCATGGACTGCGTCCTCCTACCTCGTCCTCCTACCTCGGCCGCCGGCCTCGCCTCGGGGCCTCAGCCTCCGACCTCGCCGTCGGCCCGGGGGGCTGCATCCAGGTCGACGGTTCCGAAGGGCACCGTCCGGGGGAAGTCGTCGGGCCAGCGAACGGGATCGGTGAACCAGGCGCCGTCATCGAGGTCGAACACCACCGTGAACGGCGGATCGAGTGCGGCCAGGGCCTCGGCGTCGCCCAGGGGCAGATCGAAGAAGCGGTCGCCCCGGCAGGTCGGCCCGACCCCCGGGGCCAGGGGCAACCGGACCTCGTCACCGGTGTCGGTGCTGGCCACCAGGACGGCGCTCGTGGCCAGCGCCTCGTCGTCGGAGGGCAGGTGCAGGTAGATGTCGGCCTGGGGGTCGACCGCGTCTCCACCCTCGGTGGTGGGGAACCAGTGGCCGGTGGCGATGCCGTCGCGCCGGTGCACGACGCAAGGATCGAACGCCGGCTCCTCGACCGCGTCGGCTCGCGCCCCGGTCTCCGCCGGCTCGGTGCCGTCGCCGGTCTCGATCTCGCTTCGGGTCCCGTCTGCGGCGGCTCCGCCGAGGCCGTCGGCGGTCTCTGCGTCGTCCGCCGCCCCGTCCGAACCGGCCGACGCGGTCAGGGCGCCGGAACCGGGCTCGGCTGAGCCCGTCGTCGGCACCGTGGCCTCGGTCGCCACCGTCGCCGCCACCACCGGGGCCGATCCCCCGCCGGCGTCGTCGCCACAGGCCCCCAGCGTCAGCACGACGGCGGCGAGGAGGATGATCGACCCGGGTAGGGGCCCGCCGATGGTGGCCATGGGGTGAGTATCGCGCCCCGGAGCCGGTTCGGTCACCGCCAACGTCGGCACCTGCGGTCGGACGGGCCAAACTGAACCATGGCGCTGACCAAGTGGCAACCATCGGTTCTTCGGAACTCCGTCGACGAGGAGGGCGAGGTCAGCTGGCTCGAGCTGTTCTTCGACCTGGTCTACGTCGCCGCCCTCATCCAGCTCGGCAACCAATTGGCCGACGACGTGAGCTGGGCGGGGGTGGCCCGATTCGCCGGCGTCTTCACCCTCCTCTGGTGGACCTGGACCGGGACCACCGCCTTCATGAACGCCTTCGCCGTGGACGACGTGGTCCACCGGCTGCTCATCTTCCTGCAGATGTTTGCCGTGGGGAACCTGGCCCTGGTTGCCGTGAGCCCACTCGACGACCGCTCGATGTGGATGGTGGTGGCCTTCGTCATCGCCCGGGTGCCCCTGGTGCTGATGTACGCCCGGGCCAAGTCCGACAACGAGGAGGCCCGGGGCCTGAGC
The DNA here is from genome assembly GCA_965263455.1 of Acidimicrobiales bacterium. GTDB lineage: Bacteria > Actinomycetota > Acidimicrobiia > Acidimicrobiales > SZUA-35 > CADEDH01. The sequence continues at coordinate 6,549 of CBDHHN010000004.1, read as the reverse complement.
CGTTTCATGGCCCAGCTGGTCACGGGTGGGGCCGCCCTCTGGCTGGCGTCGCTGCTGGTGCCGACCCCGTACCGGTTCGCCGTGTGGGGCCTGGCCCTCGCCGTCGAGTTCTTCAGCCCGCTCGTGTTCCGGGGCCGGATCCAGGGACCGCGGATGCATCAGGGGCACCTGCGGGAGCGCTACGCCCTGTTCACGATCATCGTGTTGGGCGAGTCGTTCGTGAAGGTGCTGAGTGAACTGGCCGACGAGGGCGTCTCGGTCCAGACCCAGGTCTTCGGCACCGTCATATTCGTCATCGGGATCGCCCTGTGGTGGACCTACTTCGATGACGTGGCCGACTCGGTCATCCGGACCGGTGGCGGCCGCACCTTCCTCTGGATCTACGCCCACCTCCCGCTGGCCATGGCCATGACCGCCTACGGGGTGGCGGCCAAGAAGGGGGTGGTCGTCGAGTCCTTCGACGGCTCGATCAAGGACAGCTACCTGTGGCTGCTGGTCGGCTCGGTCGCCCTGGGCCTGGCCGCGGTGGCCGTACTCGACTGGGTGACCTACAGCCCCCACTTCGCCGTGGGCCCCGCGTTGCGGGTCGGGCCCCGGGTGGCCGCCGCCGTGGTCGTCCTGTTCATCCCGGTCGTGATCGGCACCTCACCCGCCCTGCTCGCCGTGGGCCTCGTGGCGTTGGTGGCGGCCGCTCAGATCGCCGTGGAGGCCGTGGTCGCGACCAGGGCAGAGCGCCAGGTGGCGGCCGAGGTGCGGGAGCACCTCTCGTCGCTCGACGGCACCTGTGAGGACCTGGCCCACGCCCCCCGGCCCGCAGCCCCGGAGCACGGCTGCGCCGACTGCGACGCCGCCGGTAAGGCCCCGGTCCAACTGCGTCAGTGCCTCATCTGCGGCCACGTGGGGTGCTGCGACGACACCCCCGGCCGCCACGCCCGGGCCCACTGGGAGGAGACCGGGCACCGCCTCATCGCCACCATCGAGCCGGGCGACGGTTGGGCCTACTGCTACGAGCACGAGACCGTCGACCCCGACTGGCGCCGACGGACCGCGGCCGAGGAGCACGCCGACTGACCGACGCCGACGGCCGGAGGTCGACCGTCCCCGCTCTGTAAGGCGTTGTTACCCTCCCGTTCACTCGCACGCCGTCTCGACCGGCGATCGTCGTGCGGGTGACAACCCGCATCGGCATCAACGGATTCGGTCGCATGGGGCGGCTGCTGACCCGGACACTGGTCGACCACCCCGAGTTGGAGTTGGTCCACGTCAACGAACTGCACGGTGGGCCGGAGACGGCGGCCCACCTCCTTGCCTTCGACAGCGTGCACGGGCGGTGGGACCGACCGGTCGACGTCGACGGGGGAGGGCTGGTCATCGACGGGCGGCCGGTGGGCTTCTCGGCCTCGGCCACCCCCGGCGGGGTCGACTGGGCCGGTGCCGGAGTGGAGATGGTGGCCGAGTGCACGGGCGCGTTCCGCACATCGGAGACCCTCGCCCCCTATCTGGACCAGGGGGTGGACCGGGTGGTGGTGGCGGCGCCGGTCAAGGACGGATCGGCGGCCAACATCGTGGTCGGCTGCAACGACGACCACTACCGGCCCGATGAGCACCGCATCGTGACGGCCGCCTCCTGCACCACCAATTGCATAGCCCCGGTGATCAAGGTCCTGCACGGCGCCCTGGGCATCGAGAAGGGTGTGATCACGACCATCCACGACGCCACCAACACCCAGGTCATCGTGGACGCCCCCAAGTCCGATCTCCGCCGGGCCCGTTCCGCCCTCCACTCCCTCATCCCCACCTCCACGGGCTCGGCCACCGCCATCACCCTGATCTACCCCGAGCTGGCCGGGAAGCTCGACGGCATCGCCGTCCGGGTGCCGCTGCTGAACGCCTCACTCAGCGACATCGTGGTCGAGGTGGGGCGGACGACCACGGCCGACGAGGTCAATGACCTGCTCCGGGAGGCGGCCGAGGGCCCCCTGGCCGGAATCCTGGGGTTCGAGACCCGACCCCTGGTGTCGGTCGACTACGTCGACGACCCCCGGTCCTCCATCGTCGACGGCCTGTCGACCATGGTTGTGGATGGCACACTGGTGAAGGTGCTGGCGTGGTACGACAACGAGTGGGGCTACGTGAACCGCATGGCCGAACTGATGGTCGCGGTGGCCGACTCGATCCCGCCCGCCGTCGGGGACAACGGCGCCGGACCGGCGGGAGCGGCCCGACCGTGATCGTCCGCCACTACGCCGTCGTCACCGCCGCCTACTGGGGCTTCACCATCACCGACGGCGCGCTGCGGATGCTGGTCCTCCTCCACTTCCACCAGCTCGGATACAGCCCGGTCACCCTGGCCTTCCTGTTCCTCCTGTACGAGTTCTTCGGCATCGTGACCAACCTGGTGGGCGGGTGGTTGGGTTCGCGCTATGGGCTCAACAAGACCCTCTACGGAGGCCTGGCCCTGCAGATCGTGGCCCTCACCGCCTTGTCGGCGGTGGACGTCGGATGGGTCGAGTGGGTGTCGGTGGCCTACGTGATGGGGGCCCAGGCCCTCTCCGGCATCGCCAAGGATCTGACCAAGATGAGCGCCAAGAGCGCCATCAAGCTCGTGGTCGCTCCGGCCGGTGACGGCGGAGGCAATCCGTTGTTCCGGTGGGTCGCGGTGCTGACCGGCTCCAAGAACGCCTTGAAGGGTGTTGGCTTCTTCGTCGGCGGCGCCCTTCTCGGGGCCATCGGTTTCCGGTCGGCCCTGTGGCTGATGGCCGCCGTGCTTGCCGTGGTGCTGGTGGCCGTGGTCGTGCTGTTGCGCATCGACATCGGCCGCAGCCCCCGGCCCCAGGGCGTGGGTCGGCTGTTCTCACCCTCAGGTGCCGTCAACCGCCTGTCGGCCGCCCGGGTCTTCCTGTTCGGCTCGCGCGACGTGTGGTTCGTCGTGGCCCTCCCGCTGTTCCTCGACACCGAGCTGGGTTGGTCGTTCGAGGGGATCGGGGCCTTCCTGGCCCTCTGGGTCATCGGCTACGGGTTCGTGCAGTCTGCGGCCCCCCGGTTGCTGGGCGCCCGTTCGGGCAACGAGGCCAGGGCCGCCCGTTGGTGGGCTCTGGCCCTGGCCGCAGTGGCGGCCGCCATCGCCGCCGCCGTGACCGCCGACCTCTATCCCGAGGTGGCCATCATCGGCGGCCTGATCGTGTTCGGGGTGGTGTTCGCCGTGAACTCGTCGCTGCACTCCTATCTGATCCTCGCCTACAGCACCGACGACGACGTGGCCCTCGACGTCGGCTTCTACTACTCGGCCAACGCCACCGGGCGGCTGGTCGGCACCCTGCTCTCCGGGGTCACCTTCCTGGTGGGCGGATTGTCCCTCGCTCTGTGGACCTCGGCCGGGTTCCTGGCCCTCACCTGGGGGCTGTCGCTCCTGTTGCCACCGACACCGGGGCCCGCCGCCGTCGGGGACGAATCGGGCGCCACCCCCGCCACCACCGGCCCCTCGGCCTCGTGACCGGGCTCAGACCGGACCGGCCACCGGTGGGGTCGGGCTCGGCTCGGTCTGCTCGGTAGCGGTCAAGCGGGCCAACAGCACGTCGAGGAGCCTGACCATCACCTCCTTGACCGCTTCCCGATTGCGGGCGTCGAAGCGGAGGATGGGCACCGCGGGCTGGACGTTGAGCGCCGTCCGGACCTGGTCCAGTCGATGTCGCGGGCTCTCGGCGAACTGGTTGACCGCCACCACGAAGGCGATACCCCTCGACTCGTAGTAGTCGATGGCGTCGTAGCAGGCGTCGAGACGGCGGGTGTCGACCAGTACCAGGGCCCCCAGCGCGCCCTTGACCAGGTCGTCCCACATGAACCGGAAGCGTTCCTGGCCCGGTGTGCCGAACAGGTACAGCCGCACGTTGCCGTTGACGGTCACCCGGCCGAAGTCGAGGGCCACCGTGGTCGTCGACTTCTGTTCGAGGTGGCTGAGGTCGTCGACCCCGATGCCGGCCGTGGTCATCTCGGCCTCGGTCCGCAACGGCGGGATCTCCGAGATGGTGTTGACCAGGGTGGTCTTGCCGGCCCCGAACCCCCCGGACACCACGATCTTGGCCGAGACCGGGGCCCTGCGGTCACCTTCTTCGGTCACAGCGCCCGGATCCCCTCCTGCAGTCGCCGCAGCGAGTCGGGGTCGGAGGGGTCGACGGCGCCGTGGGTGGTGAGCAGGCCTTCGGCCGTCATGTCCGACACCAGGACCCGGGTGACCCCGAGGGGGATGCCCAGGCGGCCCGACAGCTCGGCGATGGACTGTGGTCGGGCGCAGGTGTCGGCGATGGCCCGGCGTTCGAAGTCGAGCGGGGCCGAGGCCGCGGCCGGGGCGGATTGGACCACCGTCTCCATCGGGAGGTCGGTCTCCACCGACCGGGTCCGACCGCCGGTCATCACGTAGGGACGTACCGGACCGGCATCCTGGGCATCGAGGTCGGACGGCGTTCCGGCCGGTCGTGAACCGCCAACCTCGTCCTGGTCGGTGTCGGTCATCGGGTCGGCCCCACCGCGTTCTTCAGGGCGTCGACCACGTCCGGGGTCAGGAGGCGGCCGATCCTGGCCGTGACCATGGTCAGCTCGTAGCCGACCGAGCCCAGGTCGACCCCGGGCCCGGTCACGGCGGCCACGCTGGAGCCGTCGGCCGTCGACATGATGAACAGGTAGCCGCCGGTCAACTCCACCAGGAGTTGTCGCACCGTGCCCAGCCGGTACAGGTCGGCGGCGCCGTGGGTGAGGCTGGTCAGCCCGGAGACGACGGCGGCCAGTTGCTCGACCTCCCGCTGGGTCGACGTCGAGACGTCGGCCAGCATGAAGCCGTCGCTGCTGACCAGTACGGCGTCGGTCACGCCGGGTGTGGCCTGGAGGAAGGCCGAGAGGACGGTCGTCACCGTGACCGGTGGCGTTGCGGCGACGGCGTTGTCGCCCGGCACAGAGCCCATGGGGTTCATTCCTCGTCGGGGACCGGCACCGGTACGCCGACGGGCGCCAGGTCGCCGCCGGCAACGTCGACGTCGACGTCGAGTCCTGGCTCGATCTCGACGTCGACCTCGACTTCGAGGTCGACCTCGGCCGCCTTCTCGTACCCGAGGTCGCCGTTGCGGGCCGCGGCCTGGCCCTGCACGAAGCTGGCCAGCCCGGTGCTGACGTCGGTGGCCCGAACCTCGTCCAGGGTTTCGGCCTCCACCAGGCGGAGCACGTCGTCGGGCCGGTCGCCTGCACCGTCGGCGACCGGACTCGCCGGGATCGCTCCGTCACCGTCGGGTGGGGCGGCCGATCCGTGGGAGATTCGGCCGAAGTCGATGCGGGATGGATGATTCAGGCGGACGGTGTCGGGGTCGTCGGGATGGGCCTGATCGGCCGCCGGTCGACGGGCCAGCACCGGCGGGATCGGGAGATCATCGTCCCGAACCGACTCATCGATCGGGGACGAGGACACGTCCATCCCGCCGAACGGGCTGGCCGGGGTCGACGTCGTTTCGGTCGGTGCCGTTTCGGTCGGTGCCGTCTCGATCGGCGTCGTCTCGGTTGGTGCGGTCTCGGGGGCCACCTCACCTACCGGGGTGGGGGTGGACACCACCTCGCTGTCGACCCGATGGGAGGGGGCGATCTTGGTCCGCCCGTTGGCGGCGGACGAGCCAATCGCGACCGAATGGCCCTGCGCCGCCGCGCCTTCGACAAGCGCGCGCACGTTCCTGGCTGACACCGATGTCTCCACGAAGACGGCGCCCAGCTTGCGCGCCACGATCTCGTCCACCATCTCCGAAATGCGATTGAGACCCGCTTCGCTCTCGGTCGAGATGCCCTGAACGCCCATCACCTCATACCCATAGGCCGCGCCGAAATAGCTAAAGGCGTCATGCGCCGTGACCAGAACGCGCTGGTCGTCCGGCACCTGTGCAAGAACCCGTGCCGCATAGCCCTGCAAGTCGCGCGCATCCTTGCGCATCGCCGCTGCATTTGCCTCGAAATCCGCCCGCGCCGCCGGTTTCACCCGGGCCAGCGCCTCAACAACCGGAACCGTGCAGCGCGCCCAAAGCGTCGGATCCATCCAGACATGCGGGTCATAACGGCCCGCATAATCCTCATGCGCCAGGAGGGCGGTCTTCGGCAGCGCCTCTGCCACGGCGTCGACGGGCACGCGCTTTGCGAGCGTCGCCATAAAGTCCTCCATCTGCGCTTCGAGATAGAGCCCGTGCCACAAAACCAGATCGGCGCGCGTCATTGCCACGATATCGCTGCGGGTCTGGCGGTAGGCATGCGGGTCGACACCCGGGCCCATCAGCGCCTGAACCTCGACATGCGGGCCGCCCACGCGACGCGCCAGATCCGCGATCATCCCGGTTGTTGCAACGACCTTCAGGCGCGTGTCCGCAAAGGACGGCACGACAGAAGATGGCACGGCGGCTGTCGCCATTAAACCGGTCAGAATGTGTCGACGATTTAGCATCAATTGCCCCGCTGGTTGTGTTGTATATGAGAAGCGTTCTCAACTCGGTCAAGTGCGGATGCGAATGAATCGCAAGAATCGGCCGG
>CBDHHN010000003.1:0-129171 GCA_965263455.1 Acidimicrobiales bacterium | reverse complement strand
GCCGGGGTTGAAGTTCGGGCAGGCTTCGTCGAGCGCGGTGACCCGCAGCGTCGCGACGAGTTCGTTGGCGCCGTCGGTGAACCAGGAAGTGAGTTCGTCGCCCCGGAGGCGGGATCTGGTGAAGCTAGGGCCGTCCATCGAGCGTGTCTGCACGATGCGGGTGGCCCAGCGGTGCACCCCGCCGAGGTGAGCGATGACGTCGCGCACCCGCCAACGACCGAGCCACGGGACCCGAACCTCCAGGTCGGCGCCTTCGATCACTTCGAGGATCGCTCCCACCTCGGCGTCGATCAGTGCTGCGGCGTCGAGCCCGTCGAGCGGCGGTGGAGCAAGCTGTGGGGATCCGTGTGTTGGATCATCGGACGGCATCATTTGTCAGACCGTAGGTGCTATGAACGACAGGGCTATGTCGTCTACCTCTGAGTTTCCGCATCGGCGGGTTCGGCTCGTCGGTTCGCCCCGCACCACCGGCTTTGTGCAGCTCCACCAAGCGCTCCCGCTGGTCGAACGACATCATGCGTTGCTCGACGCATTGCAGCAGGCCCACCTCCCGCTTACCGCGACTGTGCTCGGCGACCGCTTGGGGGTGTCACCGCGGACGGTGCAACGCGACATCGCTCAGCTGCTCGACGCAGGCGTGCCAATCGAGGTGCAGCGTCGGCCGGGCGGCGGCTATCGCCTACCCAAGACTCCGAGCAGCGTGCACCTCACGCTCACCCCGGGCGAGGCGGCTGCGATGCTCGCTGCGCTGGTCTCGATCGGCCCCTACACAACGCGCTCAGCCAACACCGTCCTCGCCAAGCTCCTCACCGCGCTGCACGACGTCCAGGAATGACCCACACCGGCGTCAACCTCGCCAGGGTTCTCGTGGGTCAGCGATCGAGTTGGTCGAGGTCGCGTCGGGCGTAGCGAAGGTGCTCGAACGACTCTTCGAAGAGGGTGTGCCAGCAGTCCAGAACGGCGACCGTGCCGTTCTCCAAGACGGTGACGGTGTCGCTCAAGCGGTCGTCGTCGACGGACGCGGCGAGCGCCGACACCGCAGTCGCCTGATCGGCCCGCTCGGCGAGCACCTCGTCGATGGTCGGATTAGCGTCGGGGGCGATGTCCGGCCAGCCGTGATCTGCCGACCCCGAATTGGGAAGCCCGAGTGGCGACCAGGTCTGGTCGGTCATGGGACCGAGGATCCACTTGTCGGCCACGAACAGAAGATGCCGCACGGTCTGCACGAACGACCACTCACCATCCACCGACACCGTCGCCTCGAGGGGCGGGAGGGCGGCGACCTCGGAGATCAGGTCGCCCCACGCCGAGGTGAAGGCAGCCCACGACCTCCGAACACCCTCGGCCTCGGCCGGCTCCGCCATGCCACGGAGCGGTTGCCAGGGATCGAGTTGGTTGACGTAGTCGGTGACGTCGACACCGTTGATGACGAGTTGGTCGATCGGTCCGTCGAACTCGACATCGTGCAACAGGACGTGGTGTGTTCGAACACCGGTGAAGTCGACATCCCGAAAGCGGGCGTTCCGCAGGTACACACCCCAGAACACGGCCCCGCTGAGGTCGTGGTCCTCGAACTCGACACTCATTGGTCCTCCCGGAGCGCAGATGGGGCGACGCTGGTGGAGACGACCCAACGGTGCTTGCCGATCTTGCGGTCACGGGTGAAACCAGCGGCTTCGAAGGTCGAGAGTGCACCATGGAACAAGAACCCGGCGGCAACATCGCCGGCAGGTTCGGGGTAGCCCTGCACCGTGCCGCCACCGAGTTCGGCGATCAGCTCGAGCGCGCCGCGCAGGCCCGCGGTGGCGACACCCTGGCGCCGGTGACCCTTGCCGACGAAGTTGCAGGCGATCCGCCAGTCCGGCGAACCGCTACCGGTTGCGTCGTACTCTCGGCGGTTCTTGATGCGGGGCACCTCGGCTGGCGAACCGAACTGGCACCACCCGACACAGTCGTCACCGTCGAACACCAGCGCCGCATGGGCATCGCCGTTGACCACTCGGAGCCGCTTGAGCTCGCGCTTGTCGTCGAGGCCCTTTTCTCCGCCTTCGGGGTGGAACCCGAGACACCAACACCCACCGAACACGCCGTTGTTGGCCTCCACCAACGCGGCGAACGCTGGCCACGTCGACTCGTCGAGCGCCCGGATCGTGAACCGACCCTGATCAGCCATTGCGGGTGTCGATCGCCGTGAGAAACCCGAGCACACGTTCGACCACGAGCGCAGCGGCTGCTGGTTCGTGGGCGGGCAGAGAGGAGTCGATGAAGAGGTGGCGGTCGCCTGAGTACTCGAACAGTTCGGCGACGCCGCTCGGGGACGAGGCGACGATGGCTCGGGCATTGTCGATGTCGCCTTCGCCGGCGAAGAACGGGTCGTCTGACATGCCATGGATCTGGACCGGTACTTCGGCTGGCCATTTGTCGCCGAACTCCGACGGCGGCAGGCACGATTCCATCAACACCGCGCCCGCGGCGCCGGGCCGGGTCTGCGCGAGATGTTGTGCGCAGATCACACCCATCGACACCCCAGCGAACACCAGCTCGCCAGGGAGATCTGCAATGGCTGCCTCACCGCGCTCGAGCAGCGCCGGGAAGCCGATCGATTCGAGGTGAGCCACGCCGTCCTCGATGGTGTCGAATCGCCGGCCGTCGAACAGGTCCGGCGTCACCACGTCGTGGCCAGCAGCGCGCAGCTGCTCAGCGAACACGGTGATGCCGTCGGTGAGTCCTTGCACATGGTGGAACAGCACCACGTTGGCCATTGCGCCTCCAGAGTGTTCGTTGCCGTCGAGTTGAATCGAGTTCTCTGGAGTGAACGTAGCGGTACAATCGAGAAATGTCGACCGAAGTCCCGCATCGGACCCCTGACTACGAGCTCGACGACCGGCGCGTCGTGACCGACCGCCAGTCGATCACGGCGATGTTCCACCCCATCCGCGGGACGGTGCTCGACCTTCTGCTGGAACGAGCCGCCACGGTCAAGGAACTGGCCGCAGCACTCGACCGGCCGACCAGCACGCTCGCCTACCACGCCGACATCTTGGCGGCCGCTGATCTCATCCGGGTCGTACGAACGCGCCAAGTCCGATCGGTCACCGAGCGTTACTTCGGGAGGACGGCCCGCACGTTCGTCGTCGGCGCACTCGACGCTGGCACCGAGCCACCAGAAACGAACCCGCTCACCGAGGCCGCCTCCGAAGCCACTGCCGCTCATCGAGACGACGACCTTCGGGCGATCCATCGACACGCCCGCATCCCCGAGCAGCGGGCCGCCGAGTTCTGGCAGCGGGTCCTCGATCTTGCCGACGACTTCATGTCCTCCGAGCGATCCGGCACCCAGACCTACGGCCTCGTCGCTGGCCTCTACCCCACCGCCTACCCCACACTCCCCGACCCCGACGAGGACCGCTCCGATGACGCCTGACCTGGACCTCATCGCCACCGACATCGCCTTCGGAGAGTCACCTCGGTGGCGCAACGGGCGAATCTGGTACTGCGACTGGGTCGACGGCGACGTCCGGAGCATCCAGCCCGATGGCACCGACCCCGCGACCCACGCACATCTCGACGGCTTCCCCATCTGCATCGACTGGGACACCGACGGCCACCTCCTCGTCGTCGACGGTGCTGGTAGGCAGCTCCTGCGGATCGCCGACACCGACCGTGACGTCGTCGCCGATCTGGGTCCGCTGTCGGACACACCATGGAACGAAATCGTCACGAACCCTCACAACGGCGACGTCTATGTGAATGGCGTCGGCTTCGACCTCATGTCCGGCGAACCACCGGCCGCCGGACACGTCGCCATCGTCAGGCCGAACGGTGCTGTCGCAATCGTCGCCGGCGATCTTGCGTTCCCGAACGGTATGGCCATCCACCCAGACGAACCGACGCTCGTCGTCGCCGAATCGCACGCGTCCCGGCTCACCGCTTTCACCATCGAACCCGACGGCACCCTCACCGGCCGGCGCGTCTTCGCTTCGATTCCGGGCAGCGCACCCGATGGCATCTGCTTCGCACCCGACGGCACCGTCTGGTACGCCGACGTCCCGAACCAACGCTGCCAACGCGTCACCGAAGGCGGGGGGATCGTCGACACGATCGAACTCGACCGCGGCGGGTTCTCCTGCGCCCTCTCGCCTGACGGCGACCTCTACATCACCGCCACCATCTGGGACGATCAGACCTTCACCACCCGACGCAGCGTCATCTACCGCCGCATGGTGTAGGACAACAGCACGTTGCCGGAGTCGAACGGCCGAGCCTCGGCGAGCTGCCAGTCCGATCGGCCGGCGAGGACGGCGCCGATCGATGAGCCGCCCCCGATGCAGACGGGGTTGACCATCAGGCGGAGCTCGTCGAGCAACCCGGCTTCGATCAAGGAGCCGGTCAGGGTGGGGCTGCCAAGCACCAGCGACGTCTCGTCGGACTCGGAAGTGATTCGGCCGAGCTCGTCGAGGTCGCGGCAGATCGTGGTGGGCCCCCAGCCTGTCTCGTGGCGGCTGGTCGACACAAGGATCTTCGGGCGGGTGTTCATGAGCTCAGCGGTGTATGGGCTGTCCTGGCGAGCCTCGTCAGTCGGCCAGTACTCCGCCATGCCGTCGTAGGTGATGCGCCCGAACACGAGTCGGTCAGCCCGCTCGAGTTGGTGGTCCGAGAACTGGTTGAACTCGTCGTCGATCATCCAGAAGTCGAACGCACCGTCAGGGCCCTCGAAGAAGCCGTCCATCGTCACCATGATGAACGCCGCAAGCCGTCCCATTCAGCCGTCCCCCTCAGATGCGCCGTGTTGCGCTGCCAGGTTGTCGCGGTGGAGTTCGGCGGGCCAGTAGCGCTGCGGCTCGATGCCATCGGCTTCGATCAGGTCGGTTCGGACGGTGTCGTAGTCGTAGCAGTTGAGCTCGTAGACGTTGCCCCACGGGTCGGCGAGATCGATCGCCCAGCACAGGTCAAAATCGACGACTTGGGCGGCGGTGAGTGCGTCACCGGATGGCGCACGGATCTCGCCGGGGAGCGAACGCACGAACGCCGCGAACTGGTCAGCATCGACGCTGAAGGCCACCCCGGTGCGCAGCGGCTCCATCGGGTGTGCGTCGCTCGCTTCGAACAGCGCCAGGGTTGTGGCGCCGCCGTCGGCAGAGATCTGCAGAGGGCCCCCGTCGAACCCCGACGCCCAGAAGTCGAACGCAGCGACCGGCTCGAATCCGAGATGCTCGCCGTACCAGGCTGCAGCCTCGGCCCGATCGGGCACGCGGATGTGCACGTGGTCGAGCCGACCCAACCGGAACCCCGAAGAAGTCATGGGCCGACCGTAACCGGTCTGCGCCATGGGCTGTGTGCCTATCGTGATCGGCGATGACCGACGTGCGGGTTCCTGGCGATGTCCTCGTGCATCTCCGCCGCGCCCGCGATCACATCGACCGCAACTTCGCTGCTGGCGTCGACCTCGACGAGGCGGCGTCGGTGGCCGGGTTGTCGAAGTATCACTTCCACCGACTCTTCACCGCCGCCTACGGTCACACCCCCGCCGCCCACCTGTCCCAGCGCCGAGTCGAGCGAGCGCAAGACCTGCTGCGCACCTCCAACCTCACCGTCACCGAGGTGTGCATGGCCGTCGGGTTCTCCAGCCTCGGCTCGTTCACCACGAGATTCCGCTCGATCACCGGCGAGACACCAGGCGAGTTCCAGCGGCGATGGGCGGCCACCGGCGCGCCACGCATCCCGGGCTGTTTCGTCTTCATGTGGGGCCTGGCCGAGCGAACCAACTCCGCAAGCCAGGAGAAGCCTGACGCCAACACGCGACGTACGGTGCAGCCATGATCTCCAACATCAGCCTCACCACCGTCTGGGTCAACGACATCGACGAGTCCAAGGCCTTCTACATCGACAAACTCGGCTTCGAAGCCCGCGACGACGTCCAACTCGGCGAAGACTTCCGCTGGTGCACCGTCGGCCACCCATCCCAACCCGAACTCGACGTCCACCTCTCCACCCCCGGACCACCGCTGTCACCCGAGTACGCCGAAGCCGTCCGCCGAGCGCTCGCCGACGGCGGCACCTTTGCGGTCGGGCTCAACGTCGACGACTGCGTCGCCACCATCGAAGAACTCGAAGCCAACGGCGTCGAGATCCTCAACCCACCCCAAGAACGGCCCTACGGCATCGAGGCCCTCATCCGAGACAACACCGGCAACTGGCTCGTCCTCGTCGAACCACGTGAGTTCACCCAGGAAGAGATGGAGGCCTACGCCGGCGACAACCCCGACGAGCTCACCCCACTGACGTGACGGCCTCCTACGGGTAGCAGTCGCAGGCCAGTCAGCGCCGAAGATCTGAACGCCTGGAGTCGTTCTCATGGTCGACACCGCACGCCTCGCTGAGCTTCGACTGATGCGCCAGGTCCGCGATCGCATCGACCGCTCCTACACGCAGCCGCTGAACGTGGAAGCGCTCGCGGCGGGGGTGCACATGTCGGCCGGTCATCTCAGCCGCCGCTTCCGCGACGCGTTCGGCGAGTCCCCCTACAGCTACCTGATGACCCGCAGGCTCGAACGGGCAGCATCGCTGCTGCGACGCTCCGACAGCACCGTCACCGACGTCTGCTTCGCTGTCGGGTTCACATCGCTAGGCACGTTCACGACACGCTTCACCGAGTGCTACGGCCTGTCGCCAGGCCGATACCGGCACATCGCCACAGCGGGCGACGACCTCGTCCCGTGCGTTCGGGCGCAGGTGACGCGACCGATCAGGAATCGAGAAGCCCCGACCCCCGCCGGCTTCCTACCGTTGCCGCCATGAACCTCACCATTCACGCCAGCTTCCTGCCCCACGACGACCCCGAACGCTCGCTCGCCTTCTACCGCGACGTGATTAGATTCGAGGTCCGCAACGACGTCGGAGCGGACCGCATGCGCTGGATCACCCTCGGCCCTCCAGGCCAGCCCAACACCTCCATCGTGATGCAACCGCCCGCCGCCGATCCGGCCATCAACGACGACGAACGCCGCACCATCGAGGAGATGATGGCCAAAGGCACCTACGCACGGCTACTCCTCAGCACCGATGCCCTCGACGACACCTTCGCCGCAATCGAAGCCAGCGGAGCCGACATCGTCCAAGAACCGCTCGAACAAGACTGGGGAGCGCGCGACTGCGCCGTCCGCAACCCCGCCGGCAACCTCATCCGCATCCAAGAGCGCCCATGACCACACGGGCATTCAGCGCCATCGTCGTACCCGCAGGCAACGCCACCGGCGCCACCGTCCCCGACGACATCGTCAACGACCTCGGCGGCGGCCGCCCACTCGTCACGATCACCATCAACAACCACACCTGGCGAAGCCGGATCGCCCGCAAGAACGGACGCTCCCTCATCGGGATCAGCCGCGCCAACCGCACCGCCGCAGGCATCGAACCCGGCCAGCGCATCAACATCACCCTCGAACTCGACACCGAACCCCGCACCGTCCACATCCCCGACGACATCGCCCACGCACTCAACGCCGACCCGACAGCTCGCAGTGCCTTCGACGCACTCCCCTACGGCCTCCGCCGCAAACACATCAACGACATCGACACAGCCAAGACCGACAGCACCCGCCAACGCCGCATCGCGAAACTCATAGCCGTGCTCCGCTGACTGCCACCGCAGCCGTGGAAAGACCAAAGATGGAAAACGACGCCCACCAACACGACCCGAGGCCACCACTGATGTCAACCGACCCGTCAGTCGCCCACACGAGAGCTGACAAACCGTTCGACCCCGCGGCCGCGCAGAGCGAACGTCTAGCCACGACCAGGTGATGCGATTCATCCGCCATGTCGTCGTGTTCGACGCCGCCAACGTCGCCACCGAGAGCGCCTTCTGGGCGACGATGCTCGATGGCCGCGTCATCGACGACGACCCGAGCTTCCACTGGGCTAGGCCCCACCCCGGCTACTGGCCGTCGACCTGGCCCGTGGAGTGCGGGGGCAACCGGCGCCAGAAGGCGGCGGCCGGACGGTTGGGGGCGGCCGACGGCTCAGCCCGGGTGACGACCCGCCGGAACGGGCGGTGGAACGTGATGGTGGTCCGGCGCGATCCGGGCCAATGGTTCCTGGGTGGAACCATGGCCTCGTTCACCGGGCCTCCGCCCTTCGGTTGGGTCGAGCGGATCGACCCTGACACGCTCGAACCCCGGGCCGCCTCGCCCGAACTCCCCTGCGGCGAACACGTCTGGTGCGGCGCGATCCTGGCCCACGCCAACGGCTCCATCTACTCGGTCAACGGTTCCTACCTCCACCGCCTCGATCCCGACGACCTCCAGGTCGAGGCCGAGCGCCGCCTACCGGCCGATCGGAGCCACAACGGGCTGCTGGCGCTGGCCGACGGGACACTGGTCACCAAGGATCTTCGCCTCGAAGGCGAGGGTGGCACGACGGTGACCCGACTCGATCCGGAGACGCTCGACGTGGTGCACGAGCCCTTGCGGCTACCCGAGGGCTCGATGGGCCGCATCGCCGCCGACCTCGTCGACGGCACCGGCCTGGCCGCCGACGGACGGATCGAACACGTCTATGTGCCGGGCGCCGAGCACCTGTGGCGACTCGTCGTCGAGCCCGACCGGCTGACGATCGACGACTGGCGCCCTCGCTACCGGACACCGGGCGATGACTACGGCTTGTCGTGGGACGCCTGCCTGTCCGACGGGTCGTGTTGGATCCTCGACTGCGGTGATGTCGTCTCGGTCCGCCGAATCCATGGCGTCGAGCCGAACGGCCGTTTCCCCGAGGCCCCCGGTCGGGCGCTGTCGTGGCGCCAACCCGCCCCGTGGACCGGGGCCCAGCGTCTGGTCCGGGTCTCGCTGTCCGACCCGGACCAGGTGTCCGCCATCGAGCCGTTCGGCACCGCCGGTGGCGGAGTGATCGCTCCCCCCGTCCATGTCCCCGAAGCCGGGATGGCGGTGGCCTGGGACTCGATCAACGGGGGCCTGGCCGGCATCGACACCACCGGTCGGGACCTGCAGACGGTCTGGCACCTCGACGTCCGGCCGTCGATGCAGCCGGTCGTCTTCCCCGAGTCAGGCGAGTTGGCCATCAACGACTTCACCGACGCCGGCACCGACGACGTCATCGTGGTCGACCTGGCGACCGGATCGTTGCTGGACCGGGTCGACACCGGATCCCGGATCGGCAACGGGATGTTCCTCAGCCCCGACGACCACCGAGGGCTGTTCTATTGCACCACCCTGACGGTGGCCCGCATCAGCTGGGCCTGAGCCGGTCCGGGGCCCACGGCGGCGGGACCACGGCCCACCACGTCCCCCGGCCGCCCGGCGCCCGGCGCCCCGCCGGAGGAGGCGTTGGCCGGCCGATGGGCCTCGTCACTAGCGTGATCGCATGCCCTACGTCGAGAACCGCATCATCCATGACGCCGACGCGCACACCATGGAGCCCCCGGATTGGCTCGACGAGTTCGGCTCCAAAGCGGTGGCCGACTATGCGCGGGATCACTTCTCCATCGGTGACAACGATCAGGCCTTCGCCGAGATCGACCGCTGTCGGAGCCTGCAGGGCGATTCCGAGTTCCGGGCAACGGCCGAGGCCGAGGTCATGCTGCGCAAGAACTACCGGGCCCACGGCGCCTGGGATCGGGCCGACCGCCGCCAGGCCCTCGACTACCTCGGCTTCGCCAGTCAGCTGATCTTCCCCTCGATGCCCAACACCCTCCTCGAGGAGATGGAGCACTCGGCCCCGCCCGCCCTCACCTACGAGGTGGCCTCAGCGGCCAACCGGGCCCAGATCGCCTTCTGCTCCGACGATCCCCGCTTGCTCCCGGTCGCCTACGTCCCGCTCCAGGATCTGGAGCTTGCCGCCCCGTGCGCGTCCGAGGCGATCGCCGCCGGCGCGGCCGCGCTCCTGATCCCCAACCGGATGCCGGCCGAGCACGCCCAGAGCCACATCGCCTTCGATCGGGTGTGGGCTCAGGCCGAGGAGGCCGGCATCCCGGTCGTCATGCACGTCGCCACCCCCGACCTGGTCATGCCCCCGCAGCACCGCAACAACGGGCTTCCGGCCGAACCCGACTTCCACGGCGGGGGCGAGAACTTCCGCTCCGTCTCGTACATGGCCATCAGCGCCGCCCCCCTCCAGGCACTGTCGATGTTCGTCTTCGACGGGGTGTTCGAGCGCTTCCCCGACCTCCGGATGGGTGTGATCGAACTCGGCGCGGTCTGGGTGCCGTCGTTCCTGCGTCAGCTGGAGGCGGCCATGGACGCCTTCGAACGCCACGAGGACCGGCTGAAGACGCTGTCTCTCCGACCGGCCGAGTACATCCACCGGCAGGTTCGGGTCACGCCCTACCCGACCGAGCCGACGGGCTGGATCATCGAGAACTCCGGGCCCGACATCTGCCTCTTCTCGTCGGACTTCCCCCACGTCGAGGGCGGGCGCAACCCGCTCCGGCGCTTCGACAACGAGGTGCGTGACCTGCCGGAGACGGCCCGGGAGCGGTTCTTCCGGTGGAACTTCGAGGATCTGATGGGCTCGGCCCTCGACACCGACGCCCTGGCCCTCGGCTGATCCCCGGGGGCCCGCCCCCGCTCCCCCACCCGTGGCGACCCCTTGACGGAACGCGCCCCGGTGATTACTGTGACAGTTATTGTGACAGTAACAGCGACGGACGACAGCGGCGAGTACCACCTCGATCAGCTCACGACCCGGGTGGCCGAGGAGATCGGCCGCCTGGGCATGGAGCAGTCCAACGGACAGGTGGCGTCGGTTCCCGATGGGCGCACCCTGCGCTACTACGCCTCACTCGGCCTGCTCGACAAGCCGGTCGAGGTGCGGGGCCGGCGGGCCATCTACGGCGAGCGCCATGTCCTGCAGGCGGTGGCGGTCAAGGCCCTCCAGGCCCAGGGCCTCTCACTGGGTGAGATCCAGCTCCGGCTCAACGGTCGGAGCGACGCCGAGCTACGGGCGCTCCTGGCCCGTCCCGACGGCGTCCGGTTCTGGCGTCGCCCCCCGGCACCGGCCGGGCCCGAGACCGCCGGGGCCGATACCGGGACCGGAACCCCGGGCCCGCACGCCCCGCACGCCCCGCCCGACCCCACCCCCGCAGGCGGTGACGACGGCCCCGAACCCGGCGAGCCCACTGCGCTCCGCCTCGCCCCCGGCGCCCTCCTCCTGGTGGAGGGACTGCGGGCGCCGACCGCCGACGACGCCGCCGCAGTCCGCCGCGCCGCGGCCGAGCTCCTCGACGAGCTCCGCCGCCGTGACCTCATCAACCCCGCGATCCCGGAGGGACCATGAACGCCCCAACCATCATCCTCGACGACGAACTCATCCGCCCCGACCACGATGACGTCGGCATCGGCCTGCTGACCTGCGAGCGTGGTTGGCTCCCGCTCACCGCGGTCGACATCGACGGCACCGTCTCGGGGCTCGACGCCGCCATCACGGTTCGCCAGTCGTTCGTCAATCCCCTGTCGACGGCCATCGAGGCGACCTACATCCATCCCCTTCCCGACCGGGCGGCTGTCACCCGGTTCGTGATGACCGTCGGAGACCGTCGGATCGAGGGCCTGCTCAAGGAGCGGGGCGAGGCCCGGGCCACCTACGACCAGGCGCTGGTCGACGGCCACCGGGCCGCCATCGCCGAGGAGGAGCGGCCCGACGTGTTCACCACCCGGGTCGGCAACCTCCAGCCCGGGGAGCGGGCCGACATCGAGCTGACGCTGGCCCAGCCCCTGCCCTGGGAGGACGGCCGAACCCAGTTCCGCTTCCCGCTGGTGGTGGCCCGACGATTCGTGCCCGGTCGCCCGCTCGACGGCGCCCAGGTCGGAGACGGAACCGGGTTCGACACCGACGCCGTCCCCGATGCGTCGCGCATCAGTCCCCCGGTCCTGCTGCCCGGGCTTCCCAACCCGGTGCGGCTGGGGATGCGATTGACGTTCCCCGACGGTGTCCCGGACGGCATCGCCTCCGGCCTCCACGGGGTTGCCACCGACGCGACGACGGTCGCCCTCCATCCCGGGGAGCGGCTGGACCGCGACGTGGTGGTCCGCTGGCCGGTGGTCGTCCCCGACGGCTTCGCCCTGGCCACGCTGACCCCCGACCCGGACACCGAGACCGATCCGAAGCACGGTGCCGACACCAACGCCGACGCCGACGCCGACCCGCAGACCGGCACCGCCACGATCGTCGTCCACCCACCGGAGGGTCCCGATCGACCCCGTCCTCGCGACGTCGTGCTGGTGCTCGACCGCTCGGGCAGCATGGGGGGCTGGAAGATGGTGGCGGCCCGGCGGGCCGCCGCCCGTATGGTCGACTCCCTCCACCCCGACGACCGTTTCGCCGTCCTTGCCTTCGACCAGGTGATCGAGCGCCCGACCGGGTTGCCCGATGGCCTGGCCGCCGGCACCAACCGTCACCGCTGGCTGGCCGTCGAATGGCTGGCCGGGCTGGAGGCCAGGGGCGGAACCGAGATGGTGCAGCCCCTGACGGAAGCGATCGACCTGGTGTCCGACCACGACCGACCGGGCGACAGCGAGCGGGATGCCATCTGCCTGCTGGTGACCGACGGACAGGTGGCGAACGAGGACCAGCTCCTGGCCGCCCTGGCCCCCCGCCTCGGCGGGACGACCATGTTCACCATCGGTATCGACCGGGCCGTGAACGCCGGCTTCTTGAACCGGTTGGCGGCCCAGGGCGGCGGCCGGTGCGAGCTGGTCGAGTCCGAGGAGCGCCTCGACGACGTGCTGCTGGCCATCCAGCGTCGGATCTCGACCCCGGCCCTCCGCTCCGTCACGGTGGAGGCCGAGGGCGGAACGCTGGAGGACATCACGGGAACCGGTGACTGCTTCGCCGGTGTGCCCCTGATCCTCAGGGCCAGGTACCGGGGCCCCGTGACCGCCATCCGATGGCAGGCCGAAGGCGCCGAGGGTTCGACGGTGGGCGACGAGGCCGCCACCGTCGCCGTTGTCGATCCGGCGGCCCGGCCGCTGTGGGCCCGGGCCCGGATCCGCGACCTGGAGGACCGCTACGCCGGCGGCGGCCACCTGCACTCGCCGGGCCAGGAGAGGCTGGCCGACGAGATCGTGGCGCTGTCGGTGGCCACCGGCGTGCTCAGCCGCTTCACCGCCTTCGTCGCCGTCGACCGTTCGGAGACCGTCGACGCCACCGACCGACAGGCCACGATCCAGCCGGTCGAGAGGCCCTCGGGTTGGGGCGGGCCGCCGCCCCTGGGCGCCGTTGCGCCCCCCTCGGCGGCACCGATGGCGGCCGGGAGCGCCCCCGGCGCGCCGCTGCCGATGTCGGTGCCGATGTCGGGGCCGATGCCGATGTCGATGCCCCCCGCATACGGCGCCCCGGCACCGGCGGGGTCGGCGCCGACCGATCGTTCGCGGCGGTCGAAGCGCCCCGGTGGGGCTCGATCGGCCCCGGCCGTCCCGACGCCCCCGACGAGCATCGTCCCCGGCTTCTCGCCGGCCACCCTTGACGAGATCGAACGCCTTCTGGCCCGGATCCGGGACGGCGAGACGGGGCGGGGGATGCGGCGGGAGCTGCGGGCGCTGGTGAAGCGGTTGGAGGGCACGGTCTTCGGCCGTAACCCGCTTCTCGCCGCCATGCGGGAGCTGGCCCGGTCGCTCGGCTCCCGCCGGGGCCATGCCGCCGAACTGCGCCGGGTGGAGCAGGAGGTCGACCAGGCCCGGGCCCCCCACCCGACGCTGGTCCCGGTCGTGCCGCCGGCGGCGCCGGCCGCCCCTCGGACCCGGCGCCAGTTCTGGCGCTGACCCGGGGCGGGGACCAGTCCACGGGGAGCGGTTAGGGTCGGGCGGATGACCGGCTCCGACCGCTCCCCGCTCCGCGTCACGACCTGGCTGGCCCCGGGCCTGCCCGTGGCGTTGTTCGCCGCCATCGCCGACCACCTGGGTCGGGGGCTGGGACGGGAGACCGAGCTGTCGGTCGAGCCGAAGATGTCCGGACCGCTGTCGCCCGAGGACGACCGGTTCGCCGCCGGGACGACCGACGTCGGCTTCATCTGCCCGCTGTCCTACCTGTGGCTGACCAACGGCGACCGGCCCAGCGTGCGGCTGGTACCCCGAGCCCCGGTCTACGACGACCCCCGCAACGGCGGTCGACCCACCTACTGCTCGGACGTCGTGGTCCGGGCCGACGACCCGATCGACGGATTCGCCGATCTGGCCGGGCGGCGGGTCGGGTTCAACGAACGGGCATCGCTGAGCGGGTTCGTCAGCCTGCTGGCCCGCCTCGCCGCCGACGGCCTCGACGTCGGGTTCTTCGGCGAGCTGCGCCAGGTCGGGAGCCACCGGCGGGCGCTGGAACTGATCGAGTCGGGCGAGATCGACGCCGCCGCCATCGACGCCAACGTGTGGCGGGCATGGTGTCGCGAGCGGCCCGATGGTGGAGCCGGCCTCCGCTCGGCCGACGGATTGGGTCCCCACCCGGTCCAACCGGTGGTCGTGCGGGCCTCGGCCGAACCCGGGCTGGCCGAGTTCGTGGCCGAGCTCCTCGACGACCCCGGCCTGGCCGACGCCCTCGCCCCGTTCGGCATCGCGGGCTTCGCCCCGGTCGACGAGGACGACTACGCCGCCCTGGCCCCGGCGGTCACCCGGGCCCTGGCCCTGGCCCCGGCCTGATCGCAGGTCGCCGGCTCGGATGGCCCCGACCGGGTCCGGGCCCGGTCAGGGGCCGACCACGAACCCCGGATACCCGTCGGCCACGATCTGCTCGCACCGGTCGCGGTAGCGGCCGAACCCACCCACGTAGGGCATGAAGACCCGGGTCTTCCCCTCGATGTTGGAGCCGAGATACCAGCTGTTGCAGCTGGGGGCGGTGTACATCGTGCCCTCCGCCACCTCGTTGACGTGGGCCACCCACTCCCCCACCGCCTCGGCCGTGGGCTCGATGGTGGCGGCCCCTCGGGCGTCGAGATGGTCGAGGCAGTCGACCACCCAGTCGACGTGCTGCTCGATGGCCACGATCATGTTGGCCAGCACCGACGGGCTGCCGGGTCCGGTGATGGTGAACAGGTTGGGGAAGCCGGCCATCTGGAGCCCGAGATAGGTCCGGGGGCCATCGGCCCAGTGCTCGGTGAGCGTCACGCCGTCGCGGCCCCGGATGTCGATCCGTTCGAGGGCGCCGGTCATGGCGTCGAACCCGGTGGCCAGCACCAGTACGTCGAGTTCGACCTCTCCCCCCTCGGTGCGAACCCCGTCCGGCGTGATCTCGACCAGGGGGTCCCGGCGGAGATCGACCAGGGTCACGTCGGGCCGGTTGAACGTGACGTAGTAGTCGGTGTCGAGGACCTGGCGCTTGCAGGCCAGGGGGTACTCGCGGGGCTTGAGCGCCTCGGCCACCTCCGGGTCGTCGACGAGCTTGTCGATCTCGTCCAGGAACAGCTCGCGGGCCGCGTCGTTCGCCTCGGGATCGGTGTAGACGTCACGGAACCGCATGAAGGCCCCGGGCCCGTGCTCGTCGAAGGCGGCTCGGCGCTCCTCCGGGCTCAGGTCGAGCAGCGACCGCCGCCCGGTGCCGGGGCCCTGGCCCGCCACCTCCCGAGCCCCGTCGGGCTCGGGGCGACGGAGGGCGGCCGGACCGAGAAACCCGCTCACCGACCGTCGTTGGCGGTCGCGGATCTCGGGGTACCGGTCCCGGAACTCGGCCACCACCTCAGGTCGCAGCGGGCGGTTGCGGGCCGGCACGGTGTAGACGGGCGATCGCTGGAACACGGTCAGGTGACCGGCCCGGTCGGCCAGCACCGGGATGGCCTGGACCCCGGACGACCCGGTCCCCACCACCCCCACCCGCTTCCCGGTCAGGTCGGGCTCCTCCCGGGGCCAGCGGCCGGTGTGGAGGGTGGTGCCGGCGAACGACTCGAGCCCCGGGAGGTCCGGGGTGTTGGGCATCGACAGGCAGCCGGTGGCCATGACGCACCACCGGGCCTCGACCCTGTGGCCCCGGTCGGTGTCGACGGTCCACCGTCGACTCGTCTCGTCCCAGTGGGCGGCCGTGACCCGGGTCCCGAACACGATGTCGCGCCGGAGATCGTGGCGGTCGGCCACGTGGTTGGCGTAGGCCAGGATCTCGGGCTGGCCGGCCATGACCTCGCTCCAGGTCCAGTCCCGCTCCAGGTCGGGGTCGAAGGAGTAGGAGTACTCCATGCTCGGCACGTCGCACCGGGCCCCCGGGTACCGGTTCCAGTACCAGGTGCCACCGACGTCGCTTCCGGCCTCGAAGACCACCAGCGACCGACCCTGCTCCCGAAGGCGATGGACCAGGTACATCCCGGCGAAGCCGGCGCCGACCACGACCACGTCGACCGACTCCGGGCCCGCCCGCCGGTCCGCGCCGCCGTCGAGTCCCTGTACCGCTTCCTCGTGTTCCACGAGGTCCATTGTGGTCCGCGACACCGGCCCAACGCCCATTGCCATTGGGAGCGCAGAGGTCACGGGTGCAACAATGACGTCATCCGGATCGGCGGGCCCCGGGGTCGGCCCGCAGCCGGCGATCGACAGGGGGAACACCATGGCCGCAGTGATGACCGCACACCACCGGAACGTGAACGCCGGGATCGGGACCGAGGTGGAGGGCGTGTCTCTCACCGAACTCGACGACGCCGGGGTGGCGGAGTTGAAGGAGCTGGTGGCCGCCCGGGGTGTGCTCTTCTTCCGGGGCCAGGAGATGTCCTTGGCCGACCAGGTCGACTTCGGCCGCCGCCTGGGTGAGCTCCACCACCACCCGGCGGCCTCCGCCCCCGAGGGCTTCCCCGAGGTGCTGGTGGTCCACACCGACGCCGACAGCCGCTACACGGCCGGCGGCGGCTGGCACACCGACGTCTCGTGCGACGCCCGGCCGCCGGCGTTGTCGATGCTCCGGATCGAGCAGACCCCGCCCGCCGGAGGGGACACGGTCTGGGCCTCGATGTACGAGGCCTACGAC
Organism: Acidimicrobiales bacterium; assembly: GCA_965263455.1. Classification (GTDB taxonomy): domain Bacteria; phylum Actinomycetota; class Acidimicrobiia; order Acidimicrobiales; family SZUA-35; genus CADEDH01. The sequence goes on along the minus strand of CBDHHN010000003.1, from coordinate 112,230 downwards.
GCGCTCTCGCCCTCGATGCAGGAGTACCTGGCCACCTTGACCGCCGTGCACTCCGGTGACCGGGCCTACCGCGACCGGTACGGCTACACCGGCGACAAGGAGTTCCCGCGCTCGGAACACCCGGTGGTACGAACCCACCCCGTCACCGGGCGCAAAGGCCTCTACGTCAACATGGGCTTCACGTCCCACATAACCCAGCTCAACCGGAAGGAGAGCGCAGCCCTGCTTCGCTTCCTCTACGACCACATCGCCTACGGCATCCGGTTCCAGGTCCGCTTCCAGTGGGAGCCGCACTCGGTGGCCATCTGGGACAACCGTTGCGTCCAGCACCACGCCAGCTGGGACTACTTCCCCGAAACCCGCCACGGCTACCGCGTCACCACCGTGGGCGAGGCACCCTTCCTGTAGCCCACACGGCGCGGCCGACGACGATGCTGATCGAGGCCGCAATCCTGTCCGGCCCCGGCCGGGGCCCGTTGCCACGCCAGATCGAGCTTGCGCCTCCGGGTCCAGGCGAGGTGCTGGTCGAGATCGAGGCGGCCGGGCTGTGCCCGGCCGACTGGCCGGCGCTCAGCGGCGAGACCGCCACTCCCCTGCCCCACGTGCCCGGCCATGAGGGCGCCGGCACGGTCATCGACGTCGGGCCCGGGGTCGAGGAACCGCCGGTGGGGGCGGCCGTGGCGCTGGCGAGCCGGGCCCACGGCGGCGAGGGGGAGTCTCGCTCGTTGGCCACGTGGGCCACCCACACCGTCGTCCCGGCCGCCCGTTGCGTGCCGCTGCCGGCCGATCTGCCGCCCTCGATGGCCGCGCTGCTCGGCTGCGGGCTGACCACCGGCGTCGACACCGCGCTCAACCAGGCCCGGGTCCGGCCGGGCTCGACGGTGGTGATCGTCGGGGGTGGTCTGGTCGGCCTGGCCCTGGTGGCGACCGCCCGTTCGGCCGGTGCGGCCCGGATCGTGGTCGTCGACGCCGGCGACCACGAGACGGCCCGGGCCCTCGGGGCCGACGACGTGGTCCGGGCCGAGGACCTGGTCCACGACGTCATGACCCTCACCGGGGGGACGGGGGCCGACTACGCCTTCGACGCCGCCGGCCGCATCGGTATCGAAACCCAGCTGATGGGATGCGTGGGCCGGATGGGCACGGCGGTGGTCGTCGGCCTCCCCTCGGCCGACCTCCAACTCCGGGTCGACCCCCGGGACCTGATCTGGAACGACAAGACCCTCACCGGATCGGTGTTCGGGCGGGCCCACACCCCGGCCGGGATCGCCGGGGCGGCGGCCCTGGTCGAGGCCGGGGATCTGCCGATCGACCGCCTCGACGTCGGCCGCTACCGGCTCGACCAGGTCGCCGAGGCCGGTAACGCCCTCATCGCCGGTCACCACCACGCCGTGGTGGTGACACCCCGCCCGGCCTGACCGGCCGCGCCGGCCGGTCGAGCCGGGGAGGTCAGCCGGCGTCGACCCCGGTCAGGTCCCGCCACGCCCCGTACCCGCCGAGCACGTCGGACACGTCGCCGAAGCCGGCCCGGCGCAACACGCTGGCCGCCACCGACGAGCGGTACCCGCCGGCACAGAACACCACGGTCGGCCGAGTCGGATCGAGCTCGGTGTGGCGGGCCGGGAGCTGACCGACCGGGATGGCCGTCGCCCCGGGGATCGAACCCAGGCCGACCTCGCCCGGGTTGCGCACGTCGACGATCTGGATGGCGTCCGGGCCGGCATCGGATCGAGCCCGATCGAGGTCGACCGCCGTCAGGCGTGAGGCGCGCCGGACCCGGTCCGGGTGTTCGGCCATCACGGCCTCGGGCCGGCCCAGATGCCCGATGACCCGATCGAACCCGATCCGGGCCAGGCGGTTCTTGGCCTCCAACTCGAACCCGTCGTCGACGACCAGCACCAGGTCGACGTCGTGGGCCACGACCGACCCGGCGAACTCGGCGTACCGTCCGGCCAGCCCGACGTTGATCGAACCGGCCAAATGGCCTCGGGCGAACGACTCGGGATCGCGGCCGTCGAGGACCACGGCCCCCCGGGCCACGGCCTCGTCGAGGGCGGCCAGATCGAGGGTCGCCGGGGGTTCCTCCTCGTCGAGCAGATCCCGATCCTGCCGGTTGAGGGTGGCGTCGTAGGCGAAGTAGGCGGGCGCCGGGGGCTGACCCTCGGTCACCAGCTCGATGAAGGTTTCCCGGTCCGGAGCGAGCAGGGCGTAGTTGGAGGTCCGCTGGTCGCCCATCGTGGACCAGGTGTCGGTCGACAGGTTCTTGCCACAGGCCGAGCCGGCCCCGTGGGCCGGGTAGACCCGGGTGGCGTCGGCCAGGGGCAGCAGCTTGGTGTGGAGGCTGTCGTAGAGCTGGTTGGCCAGCTCGTCCTGGGTGACCCCCATCGACGACAGCAGGTCGGGACGACCGACGTCACCGATGAAGAGCGTGTCGCCGGTCAGGACTCCGTACGGGATCTCGTCGTCCGGTCGCTCCCAGACCACGATGCTGATCGACTCCGGAGTGTGGCCCGGGGTGTGGAGGATCTCCAGCTCGACCTGACCGAGACTGATGCGCTCGCCGTCGGCCAACTTGCGGGAGGGGAACTCGGTCTCGGCCACCGAGGAGTAGGCGACCTGGGCCCCGGTCGCCTCCGCCAGCTCGAGGTGGCCGGACAGGAAGTCGGCGTGGAAATGGGTCTCGATCACGAGCTCGATGGTGAGGCCGTGAGCGGCGGCGTCATCGAGGTACTGGCCGATGTCGCGGCGGGGATCGACGACCACGGCTCGCCCGGAGCTCTCGTCGCCGACGAGATACGAGGCCTGGGAGAGGCAGTCGAGGTAGTACTGGACGAACTTCACGACCGGCTCGCCTCCTCGTAGGCCAGCATGCCGCCGGCCAGGTTCACGACGTCGGGGAAGCCGGCGGCCGTCAGCAGTTCGCTGGCCATCGTGCTTCGGCCGCCGCTGCGGCACAGGACGACCACCCGGCGGGCCGAGTCGAGTTCGCCGATGCGGTCGGGAAGGAGGTCGAGGGGGATGTTGACGGCACCGGGCAGGGTGCCTTCGGCCACCTCGTCGGGCTGGCGCACGTCCACGAGTTGGCCGTCGTCGCCAACGGCGGTCAGGTGGTCGGTCACGGGATGATCTCGGTGCATGGTTTCCTCTCGGGTTGCGGTGGTGGGTCTTGGGGTTTGGCGGTCCTGGCCGGTGTCGGACGCCGGTTGAGCGCTCAACCGGACACCTCGGAGGTGACCGGATCGGCGATGGCACGATGGGCGACGCGACCGGCAGCGTCGGGATTGGCGGCGTCGTCGGGATGGGCGGCAGCGTCGGGATGGGCGGCAGCGTCGGGATGGGCGGCAGCGTCGGCAGCGTCGGGATGGGCGGCAGCGCACTCGTCGATCCCGGCCGCCCGCTGGTCTCGGGGGATGGAGGCGGTGCCCGTGAGCACGGCCACCGCCTCCTGGGTGCCGGGGTGCACCCTGGCCCCCAGGAGATCCCAGAGACCGGCGGCCCGAAGCACGTCTCGCACGGGTCCCTTGACGTCGCTGAGGTGCAACTCGACGCCGCGATCGGCCAGGTCGTCGAGGAGTTCATGCAGCATCTCGGCTCCGGTGGCGTCGAGGTCGCCCACGCCGGAGGCGTCGAGCACGAGGGCCCGCCGACCGTCGGGCCCGACTCCCTCGATGCGATCGGCGTGATCGAGGAGCAGTCGCTTGACCGGTGTGGCGTTGACGAACGAAAGGGCGGCGTCGACCCGGACGATGCGGACCCCGGCGAACGTCTCGGCTCCCGGGAAGCGGTCGAGGTTGCGGTAGGTGGTCGTGCCGACGACCCGCCCGAGCACGGCCGAGTGAGGGGCCGAGAGGCGGGCGAACACCACCAGCATCGAGGCCACGACGGCGACCAGGATGCCGAGTTCGATGCCGAGGACGAGGGTGGCTCCGAAGGCGACACCCAGGCCTATCAGGTCGGTTCCCTTGACCCGGGCGATGTGACGCATCTCGGCCACGTCGATCAGGCCGACGACGGCGACCACGATGATCGCGCCCAGCGCCGCCGTCGGCAACGAACGGAGCAGCGGGGTGAGGAAGGCCAGCGTGGCGACGACGATGGCGGCGGTGATGACCGAGGCCAGCGGTGTCCGGGCCCCGGCGGCGTCGTTCACCGCCGTGCGGGAGAACCCGCCGGTGACCGGGTAGCCACCGAACAGCCCGGAGGCGACGTTGGCCGCGCCGAGCCCGATGAGCTCCTGGTTGGGATCGATCTCGTAGCGGTGACGCCGGGCGTAGACCTTGGCCACCGCGAACGATTCCATGAACCCGACGAGGGTGATCACCACCGCCGTGAGGGCCAGATCGCCGAGCAGGGATGAACCGAGTTCGGGGAGGGCGAAGATCGGCAGTGAGTCGGGGATCTCGCCCACCACCCGCACCCCTCGATCGTCGAGATCGAAGACCTCGACGGCCCCGATGGAGACCACGACAACGATCAGGGCGGCCGGAAGTCGGGGCCGGAGACGCTTGAGCAGGGCCAACGAGGCCAACGCCGCCAGCCCCACGGCCACGGTCGGCGGGTGGGCGTTCCCGACCTGGCGGGCCAGTTCGAGCACGGTCTGGTGAACGTGGTCCTGGCGGGCGACGTCCACCCCGAGCAGATGTTTGGCCTGGGACAGGCCGATGATGAGGGCGGCGGCGGCGGTGAAGCCGACCAGCACCGCATGGGACAGCAGATTCACCACCTGCCCCAGCCGGGCTGCGCCCAGGACGAGATGGATGACGCCGACCATCACGGCCAGGAGGGCGGCGGCGGCCACGTACCCGGCACTCCCCTCCTCCACCAGCGGGGCCAGGGCCGAGGCGGTCAACAGGGACACGATGGCCACCGGCCCCACGGCCAACTGTCGAGAGGTACCGAACAGGGCGTAGACGAGGACCGGCACGGTGGCGGCGTAGAGGCCGACCGCCGGAGGCAGCCCGGCCAGCAGGGCGTAGGCCATGGCCTGGGGCACCAGCATGGCCCCGATGGTCACCCCGGCGCCGAGGTCACCCCGGAGGTCGGTCCTGCGGTAGGACGGGCCCCACTGAAGGACCGGGAGCAGATCTCGAGCCGAAGCCATAGATACGAATGTACGTACATTTCGCTCGGAAGGCAACCCCGCCACCCCAAACGTACGCGGATGACCGTACAATTCGGTCCATGCGATCTCTGTCCCTCATCCTCGCCCTGACGGCCGCGCTGCTGGTGGCCACCGCCTGCTCCTCAGGTGACGACACCGCCACCGCCGAGGCCGGACCCGAGTCGGCCACCGCGGCCACCGACGCCGCCGGCATCCGCCTCGTCGACGTCGGACAGGCGGCCTCCCTCCACCAGGAGCGTTCCGACGACCTGGTGGTGCTCGACGTCCGGACACCCGAGGAGTTCGCCGCCGGCCACCTCGACGGTGCGATCATGGTCGACTTCTATGCCGACGACTTCGCCGATCAGTTGGCCGACCTCGACCCCGACGGCCGTTATCTCCTCTACTGCCGATCCGGCAATCGCAGCGGGCAGACCCGGGCGTTGATGGCGGAGCTGGGCTTCACCGACGTGGCCGACGTGGACGGCGGCATCGTCGCCTGGCTCGACGAGGGCCAGCCCATCATCGTCCCCTGAGCGACGACGGCACCGAGGCGGCCAGCCGACCGGCGACCCGGACCCCGGTCCGACCCCGGGTCCGCAGGGCCTTCAGGAACGGCCCGAGATCATCCCGTTGGGCCACCCCCCACGTCTTGGTCCGAGCCCGATAGGGGCCGAGGAACGTCCCCAGGTTCCGGAGTCGGTCCCGGTCGTAGCGCACGAAGTCGATCAGGTCGGTGGGCTGCTCGATGAGATAGGTCGAGGTGTCGTAGGCGTCGACCCGCAACTGCACGTCGTCGACCAGATCCCGGTACACCAGCCACGGGAAGTCGACGCCGGCCCGGATGGGCAGGGGAATACTCCGGGGGAGGCGGACGTTCACCTCCATCAGCTTGAGCTCGCCGTCCCGGTAGTCCCGTTTGAACTCGACACTGGCGAAACCCTGGTAGTCGATCGCTCGGAGTAGTTCGAGTGCGTAGGCCTCGACCTCCGGGTTCGGCTCGGTGCTCCGACCCACCCGCATGACCCCGAACATGGGCGGCGTCTGCCGCAACTTGACGTTGGCGAAGCTGGCCGCCACCTCACCGAGGCTGTTGATGTACAGCTGCACCCGCTCCAGGGTCCCCCGGTCCGTCCCCGGTATGACCTCCGACAACACGACGGGCTGGCCGGCTTCGATGGTGGTGCGCAGCGCCCTCTGGAGGGTCTCGTCGTCGGCCGCGATCAGGTTCTTGGCCCCGAACAGGGCGGCGAACTCGTGGGATCGCGTGGGCTTGAGCATGATCGGGTAGTCCATGCGGCCCCGGGCCTGCTCGAAGGCGGTCGCCGGGTCGAGATCGGGCTCGACCTCGTGGATCCGGGGATGGGGCACACCGCAGCGCGCCGCGAGCCGGTAGGTCAGTTGCTTGTCGAGAAAGACCTGGGTCCGGTCCCAGTCCGGTGTACCGATCCGGTAGTGCCGGGAAAGCTCCGGCTTGTATCGAGCCAGGACCTCGACGAAGTAGTCGTTGGTGTCGAACAGGTATGCGCCGCCCCAGGCCTCCGATTTCTGGCGAAGGAAGTCGATGAAGGCGTCCTGGTCACGAGGATGTGGGCAGTCGACCAGGTCGCTCAAATAGCGCGAATGGCACCCGAACTCGTCGCGCTCATAGGTGGCCCCGATGACGCGGACGCCGCGCCTGGCCAACGATCGGACGATGGCCAACCCGCCGTGGGTCAAGCCCAGGACGACGGCCAAACCCTCGGTGTCACTCCCCATGGACCACGCACCTCCGGAACCGAATGGAGGCGGAGGGTAGCAAGTGGAAACGATGAGACCGGTTCAGGTCGACTCACCCACCTCGACTGACCCGGACACCCGGACACCCGGACACCCGGGATTCATCGTCGTTCGGTGACGGCCCGCGGTCGAGCCGCCGTCGGCCCCGACGTCAGCCCTCGGCGGCCGGGGCGATCACCTGACACCGATTGGGATCGGTGCAGGCCGCAGGATCCAGGCCCTCGGCCCGGCGGGCAAGGTCCTCGAGCGCGGCCCGGGCCTGGGTCAGACGCACGATCTGCTCATCGATCTCGACCAGATGCCGCTCCAGCAGAGCCGCGGTGTGGGCGCACGAACGCCGTCCCCGACCCTTGAGCTCCAGCACGGAGGCGATCTCGGCCAGGGTCAACCCACTGGCCTGGGCATCGCGGACGAACCGCAGCCGTTCCTCCGCCGCCTCGTCGTAGTCGCGGTACCCCGCCCCGGTCCGCTCGGGTTCGTCCAACAGGCCGAGCGACTCGTAGTAGCGGATGGTCTTGGCGGACACCCCGGCCCGCCGGCCCAGCTCGCCGATGCGCATCGCCCCAAGCTAGCCGGGCTCGGGCGTCACCCTCCGCCCCCGGCCGGCTCGACCTCAGTCGTCGCTGCAGGGGAAGGGCTCGGACTCGGCCCCGTCGGCCGCCACCGCCACCACGTACCGGACCCCGGACCCGCCGGCCGCTATCGGGTTCAGGTCGCGATCGAGGTACCGGAACGACTCGGCCGCAACCCCGGACCCGATCTGCACCTCGACCCCGTCGTCGATCTCGCACGACCGGATGACGGGCGCCGGCCCCAGAGCCGACTCGGTCTCGGTCGGCTCGGGCCCGGCGCCGACCGAGGTCGGCGACCCGGCCGACGGTCCGGTCGTCGAGGTCGCGGCGTCGGTGGTGGGCGGACTGGTCGACGTCACCGCGGGGGACGTGGTCGGGGCGCCGGGGGCCGGTATCGACGAGGGGGACGGCGCCACCGTGGAGTCCGTGGGCACCGGCGAGGGACCGGTCGTCGTCACCTCCGGCACCGGGCCGTCGTCCACGGTCTCGAGCGGGGTCTCGTCGGACTGCGTCCGCATCACCAGGACGACCCCGGCCACGACCGCGGCCAGGACCGCCACCAACAGGATGCGTCGGAGGCGCTGCAGGGCGTCGTGTTGGAGCTTGCGGACGGCGCCCGGAGTCTTGCCCATCCGGGCCGCCGTCTCGGCGCTGGTGTGGCCCCGGAACAACCGATCGTCGAGCACCTGACGCTGAGCCTCGGTCAACTGGGACAACAGGTCCTGGACCTCCTGGTGCCCCACCACCTGCTCGGCCGGGTCGTCGTCGCCCCAGCCCTGGCGATCGTCCTCGATGAGCGGCTGGGTGGCCACGGCCGGACGTCGCAACTCCGACGCCACGCGGTTGCGGGTGCAGCCGAAGGCGTAGGCCCGGAAGGCGCCCTCGTTGCGGCCCCGAAGGCCACCGATGGCCCGCAGCGCGTCGAACAGGGCGAGGTCGGCCACACCTTCGGGATCGGCCGCCCCCCGGCGAGTGGCGTAGCGGACCAACATCGGCTGGTAGTGGCGGTACACGACGGCGACGGCGGTGGCCTCGCCCCGCTCGCACCGGCCGAGAAGGTCGGCGAAGTCGGCCTCTACCGGAATGCTGGTCGCCACTTGTTCAAGTGTCGACCAAGTTGCCTCTGCGCCCGCGATCGTTGGGACTTTTACCCACCGGGCCGCGGGGTAACGAACGCACCGGAACAAGCGTCTGTACCCCTGTGCCCAACCGCTCCCTCGATCTCGTCGCCGCCGCCGGCGGGCCCTCCCACCCCCGCTGGGTCCGGGCACTCGACCGGTCCGCCGTCTCGCCCGAGCGGCTGGACCGGGCCAAGAAGGCCTTCACCACGCGCCGGGTCCGCTTCGAGGATCCCGCACGGGGTCCGGTCCGTCTGGTCACCGGTCCCGTCCGGCCCCGGCCAGGCGACCTGCTGCTGGCGACCGTGACCCGCCTGGGCCACCACCGGCGGATCGAGCTGGCCAACGGCCGCCGGGCCCGGCTCCACCCCGGTGACGAGGTGGTCGTGGCCTACGGCGACCGCTACGCCCCGGACCAGTTCGAGGCCGAGGTCCCCCGCGACCTGGGGCCCACCCAACTGCTGGGCTCGGGCGGCGTGGCGGGCACGGTGCTGTCCCGCCATGAGGCGACCCGCCGGCCGACCGAGCTGTCCCCTGTCGGGCTGCTGGCCGACCAGCGAGGCCAACCGCTCAACCTCGCATCGTTCGCCCTCGACCCGGTCACCCCCGACCGCAAACGGCCGCGTACCATCGCCGTCGTCGGCACGTCGATGAACTCGGGCAAGACGACCACGGTGGGCGCCCTCATCCACGGCCTGCACCGGGGCGGCGGCGGACGCCCGGGTGCGACCAAGGTCACCGGCACCGGGTCGGGCGCCGACTACTGGGCCATGGTCGACGCCGGCGCCGCCACGGTGGCCGACTTCACCGACGTGGGCCTCCCCAGCACCTACCGGGTGCCGATGGAGGCCCTGGAGGCCGGCTTCGTCAAGCTGCTCAACCACCTGACGATGGCCGGTTCGACCGAGATCGTGGTCGAGGTCGCCGACGGCATCTACCAGCAGGAGACGGCCCGCCTGCTCAGGAGCGAGACGTTCCGCTCGTCGATCGACCTGCTGGTCTTCGCCGCCGCCGACTCGATGGGGGCGGTGGCCGGGATCAACCACCTCCGTCAGTTGGAGCTGCCCCTGATCGCGGTGTCGGGCGTCGTGACCCGCTCCCCGCTCGCCGTGCGCGAGATCCAGGCCCACTGCGACCTGCCCGTGCTGTCGAAGGACCAACTCTCGTCCCGACCGGTCTCGGCCACCCTGTCCGGAGAGCTGACGGCGTTGCCGACAGCGGGCCGCGGCGGAGGCCCCACCGTTCCCCCGATGCCGCCCGATTCCGAGCTCACCCGGAACGCCTCGTGAGCGACCCCGAGGCCGAGCGGCCGGAGGTCCTCCGGCCGTCGGCCCCCATGATCGGCGGCCTCGTCGCCATCGGCGTCGTCCAGGCCGGGGCCGTGGCCGGCACGGTCCTGCTGCTCCGCCGCATCATCGACCGGGTGGCCGCCGGCGACGCCCCGACCTCGCTGACCGGGAGCGCCCTCGTCCTCTGTGCTGTCGGCCTGGTCCTGGCCGCAGCCCGGGGCGTCGAGTACGTGGCGGCCGAACGCATGGGCTACCGACTGGTGGCCGAGGCCCGCGTCGTACTCCACCGGCATCTGCTCGGGCTACCGGCCCGCTCGGTCACCCGATCGTCCCAGGGTGCGGTCCTCCTCCGCCTGACCGGGGATCTGTCGACCTACCGGACGTGGCTGAGCCGGGGTCTGGCCCGGGGCATCGTGGCCGCCACGGTGCTGGTGATCGGCCTCGGCGTGCTGTTCGTGATCCACCCCGTGATCGGCCTGTTCGCCGTTCTGCTCACCGGGATCGGTTCGGGGCTGTCGGTCCTCATCGGCGACCAGGTCCGGCGCCGGACCCGCTCGGTCCGTTGGCGGCGGTCCCTCCTGGCCAGCAACGTGGCCGAACAGATCGGGGCCTTGGCCGTCATCCAGGCCTTCGGTCGCATGGGTGGCGAGTCGTCCCGGTTGGGCCGTCAGAACGAGGACCTGCTCCGGGCCCAGCGACGGGCGGCCGACGCCCGGGGTCTGCTTCGCCTCGTCTCGTCCGCCACCTCGGGGCTGGCCCTGGGGGTGGTGGTCCTGGTGGGGTTGACCCTGGTCGGCAACGGCTCACTCACCGTCGGCGGCCTGGTCGGGGCCGTTCTCGGCATCCGCCTCTTGACCGGCCCGGTCAGGACCCTGGGCCGCTCCCACGAGTACTGGCAGGCGGCTCGGGTTTCACGACGCAAGCTGGCCGACTTCCTGGCCCGGGCCCCCAGGGGTGGCCTCGGTCCGGAGTACGCCCCGCTGCGGGTCCGGCGGGCCCGGCTCGACTTCGAGGACGTCACCGTGACCAAGGCCCTGGACGGCGTGACGTTCACGGCCGAACCGGGCGAGCTGGTCGCCGTCACCGGGGCCAACGGGAGCGGCAAGTCAACCCTCCTGGCCTCGGTTCTGCGCATGGTCGAGTTGGACCGTGGCCGGGTCCTGATCGACGGCCAGCCGATCGACCATCACAACGCCCGCTCCCTGGCCCGCAACATCGGCGCCGTGGGTCCCGACCTTCCCCTGTTGCGGGGTTCCATACGGCGCAACCTGACCTACCGCTACCGCGAGGCCACCCCCGAGATGTTGGAGGCCGTCATCGACGACTGCCGCCTGGATGAGGTGTTCGACAACATCGGCGGCGGCCTCGACGCCTGGGTGGTGGAGGGTGGCCGCAACCTCCCGGTCGGCCACCGCCAGCGCATCGCCCTGGCCCGCGCCATCATCGGCTCACCTCGGCTCCTGGTCCTCGACGAGCCGTCGGCCAACCTCGACGGCCCGACCCGCGAGATCGTCCGGAGGGTTCTGGCCCGCTACTCGGGGACCGTACTCCTGGCCACCCACGACCCGATCGAGGCCCAGTTGGCCGACCGCGTCATCACCCTCGACGACGGCCGGCTGGCCTCGAACCTGACCGGCGACGAACACCGGGATCAGGCCGTCCGGCGTCGCCTGGCCGACGCCGGACGCCCCCTCTGGTCCTGAGCTCGGGGCGCCCCGGCCCCTCGGCTCGGACTCCGGTGGCCATCGACGGGCCCACCGGGACCGCCTGTGACGGCGGGCACTAGGGTTCGGCCATGGACTTCGGTATCTGCGTCACCACCAAGCTCACGGCCGTCGATGAGGTCGCCGTGTTCGAGGAGCTGGGGTTCGACGCCGTCTGGGTGCCCGACTCCCAGATGATCTGGGGTGACTGCTACGCCTATCTGGCCCTGGCGGCCGAGCGGACCGAGCGGATCCGCCTCGGGACCGGGGTGGCCGTGGCCGGGACCCGCATCCCGCCGGTCACCGCCCACTCCATCGCCTCGATCAACACCCTGGCGCCGGGGCGGACCTTCCTCGGCATGGGCGCCGGGAACAGCGCCCACCGGTTCCTCGACCACAAGCCCCTCCCCATCGCCAAGTACGGCGAGGAGTTGCGGGTCATCCGGGCTCTGCTCGAAGGGCGTGAGGTCGACTTCACCTTCCGGGGCAAGACCGCCCCCACCCGCCTCCTGATGGCCGACCGGGGGTACCTCAACCTCGACGTTCCCATCCCCATCTACGTCTCGGGCTTCGGCCCCAAGTCGCAGGCTCTGGCCGGCCGCTACGGGGACGGCCTCGTCACCTCGCTCCCCCCCGAGCCCCGGGCCATCGCCCGGGCGGTCGAGACGGCTCGCCGAGGGGCCGAGGAGGCCGGACGCGCCCTGCCCGATCCGTATCCCGTGGTGACCCTGACCAACATCGTCGTCCTGGACGAAGGGGAGGCGGTCACCTCCGACCGGGTCATCGCCGAACACGGGCCGTACGTCATCTCCTCGCTCCACTATCTCTATGACAAGGTCCGCCAGTACGGGGGTGAGCCGCCACGGCACCTGCGGTCGATGTGGGACGAGTACGCCGCCGTCGTCGAGCGCACCCCCGAGGACCTTCGCCATCTGCGCATCCACGACGGTCACTGCACCTTCGTGCGCGACGACGAGGTCCCGTTCCTGACCGAGGAGCTGATCCGGTCGACATGCCTGGTGGGCACGGCGGCCGAGGTGGCGGGAACCATCGGCGAGCTGGAGGCGGCCGGACTGAGCGAGATCATGCTCCTTCCCGCGCCCGATCATCAGGTGTCGTGGGCCCGCCGCTTCGCCCGCGACGTGTTTCCCCTTCTGGGCCGGTGACCGACGCTGTCCCGGACCGGGGTACCGAACTGGTCCACCTCCCCAGGCCGTCCGCCCTGATCCTGGACAAGGACGGCACCCTGATCGACGCCGACGCCCGCTGGTACCCCTACGCCCGTCGTTACCTCGACGTTCTGGCCGCCGGCGATCCCTCGCTCAAGGCCGATCTGGACCGGGCCTTCGGGGTTGGGGCCGACCGGCTGGAGGCCGACGGCCCGGCCCTGACCGCCCCCGGGGCCGAGCTGCGGGCACTCGCCCGATCGGTGCTGGGCCGCGCCGCCATCGACGGCCACGAGATCGAGCGGCGGTTGGCCGGGGCCGGTGCACGGGCCCGGCTCGGGGACCTCGTCCCCCTGGGATCGGTCGATCGTTCCCTGGCCCGGTTGGACGCCGCCGGGTTCCGGCTGGGGCTGGCCACGACCGACGACCGGGCGACCACGGTGGACGATCTGCGGAACCTGGGCATCGCCCGGTTCCTCGACCCGGTCACCTGCGGCGACGACGATGGGCCGGTCAAACCCGATCCGGCGGTGGTGCGCACCATGCTCCGGGCCTGGGGGCTCGGACCGGACCAGGCGTGGTTCATCGGCGACAGCAGCCGCGACGCCGACACGGCCCGGGCCGCCGGGATCGCCTTCGTGGCCGTCACCAGGGACGGACGGCCCACGATGTGGGCCCCGGAGGCCCCCACGATCACCTCGATCGATGAGGTGACCGAGGCCCTCGTCGGCCGGTAGCCCGACCCGACGAGGTCGTCACCAGGAGACCGACAGGAAGCCCTGGCCCGACACGCCCGACCGGCCCCGGCCGAGCCAGGTGACCCGGCCGTCGACATCGACCGTGATCAGGAACGTCCCGGTGGGGTCATAGTCCAGGTCGACCGTCCCCGGCGGCAGGTCGAAGGCGGCCACGACCGCTCCCGTGTCCGGGTCGATGACCCGACCGGCCACGGCGGCCGACGCCGGGTCGGCCTCGGGGTCGGCCAGCCCCACGACCAGGTGGCCGTCGGTCCGAACGTCGGCGGCCACAACCCGCTGCCCGAACCTGTGGGTGGGCCCGACCAGGTCGACCTCACCATCGCCGATGCGCACCGCCCGCAGCACCTCGGCGTCGTCGAGGGGGACCAGCACGAGGACCACATCGGCCCGGATCCAGGCCACGGGCCGGGCGAAGGGGCGGAAGGGCAGGCCCAGGTCCTCGACCAGGAGATCGACGACGGCGTCGGCGCCCGCCACACCGGTGCCCGTGGCGGCATCGGCCACGAAGATGGCGTCGCCGACGGCGAGGGCCACCCGGGTCCCGTCGGGCGAGACCTGGGGGCTCAGGCCGGTCCAGCTCTCGACCTGCCCCGTCTCATCGGGCAGGGAGAACGTCTCGTCCGGGCCGACCCGATAGACGGTGCCGAACGCCGGCTCGCAGCAGTCGTCGATCCACAGCGGACCGGTCGGATCGGCCTCCACCGTGCTGAGTACCTGGGGCAGTTCGGCCTGGGCCGCCTCGGGGCCCCACCCGCCGAGGCGGCGCACCACCTGGCCGTCGGCGCTGGAGACCTCGACCAGATCGAAGCTGCCATCCTCGACGGCCCAGAACCGGTCGGGAATGTCGATGGGACGCTCCTCGGCCAACGGGGTCCGGAGCAGGCCCGGCTCCACCGGCTCGCCGTCGCCGCCGCCATCGAGGTCCATGCCGTCGTCCTCGGTGTCCCCGTCGCCCTGGCCGTCCCCGCCGGGTCCTTCGTCCTCACCCCCGGCACCGTCACCGTTGCCGTCGGCGTCACCGTCGCCGACCGGGCCCCCGTCCACGATCTCGCCGATGCCGCTGATGTCGTCGTCGCCGGTGCCGCACCCGGCCCCGACCAGCATGAGGACGGCCAACAGGACCAGGGACCGCATCCGCCCCGATCGGGGTGGGACCGGGGTCCGGGATCGGGGGACGACGGACCGGCGAGACGACATGGGCCGCAATCTAGTTGCCGTTGCCGGGGTGTCGGCACGGCGGCCCGGGATCCGCCTTCGCCCTGCTCGACGGGTCGAATCGGGGTCCCCGGCGTCGCCGCGCTGTTCGTTGCAGCAACAAGACAGATCTAGGCGCAGCAAATCCTTGACACAGTCCAGAATCGCCTCCATCATGGCGTCGTCATGGACGCCGTCGAGCCCACCGAACTGCTCCGGACCCACGGTCTACAGGTCACGGCTCAGCGCCTGGCTGTCCTGCGGGCGGTGTCGAGTCGGCCCCACACCACCGCCGACGACGTGTCGGAAGCGGTGCGGTCCGAACTCGGCAGCATTTCCCGCCAAGCCGTCTACGACGCACTCACGATCCTCACCGACAAGGGCCTGATCCGCCGGATACAACCGGCGGGCTCACCGGCTCGTTTCGAGGATCGTGTCGGGGACAACCACCACCACCTCGTGTGCCGGGAGTGCGGTCGCATGGTCGACGTCGACTGTGCCACGGGCGAGACCCCGTGCCTGACGGCCGCCCACGACGCCGGGTACGAGATCGACGAGGCGGAGGTGGTCTTCTGGGGTCGTTGCCCCGACTGCCAGACCGACGAACGGATCGCGTCCGGGGCCTGACGACGCCGGACGAGAGCGCAAGCAACCACAACAACCACGGCAAGACACCCACATCACCCAGGAGGACCACGTTGTCTGACGCAAGCGAGTGCCCGTTCACGGGCGCCAACACCGCCGCCGGGGGCTCCGCCACCGAGCAGTGGTGGCCCGAGCAGCTGAACCTGAAGATCCTGCACCAGCATGATCAGAAGGCCAACCCGATGGACCCGGACTTCGACTACGCCGCGGAGTTCAACAGCCTCGACTTCGCCGCCCTCAAGGGCGACATCGCCGCCGTGATGACCGATTCCAAGGACTGGTGGCCCGCCGACTTCGGTCACTACGGCGGCCTCATGGTCCGCCTGACCTGGCACGCCGCCGGTACCTACCGGGTCGGCGACGGTCGTGGTGGCGGCGGCACCGGCGCCCAGCGCTTCGCCCCCGAGAACTCCTGGCCCGACAACGGCAACCTGGACAAGGCCCGCCGTCTCCTGTGGCCGGTGAAGCAGAAGTACGGCCGCAAGATCTCCTGGGCCGACCTCCTGATCCTGGCCGGCAACGTGGCCATCGAGTCGATGGGGGGCAAGACCTTCGGCTACGGCGGCGGCCGCCCCGACGTGTGGTCCCCGGCCGAGGACGCCTACTGGGGCCCCGAGAGCGAGTGGCTGGCCGACGAGCGCTACACCGGCGACCGCGAGCTGGAGACCCCGCTCGGCGCGGTCCAGATGGGCCTGATCTACGTCAACCCCGAGGGCCCCAACGGCAACCCCGACCCCCTGGCCTCGGCCCGCGACATCCGCGAGACCTTCGCTCGGATGGCGATGAACGACGAGGAGACCGTGGCCCTGATCGCCGGCGGCCACACCTTCGGCAAGACCCACGGCGCCGCCCCCGACACCAACGTCGGCCGCGAGCCCGAGGGCGCCAGCCTCGAAGAGCAGGGCTTCGGCTGGAAGAACGTGCACGGCACGGGGATGGGCAACGACACCATCACCTCCGGCCTCGAGGGCATCTGGACCACCACCCCGGTCCAGTGGAGCCACGACTACTTCAAGCACCTGTTCGAGTACGAGTGGGAGCTGTTCCAGAGCCCGGCCGGCGCCAACCAGTGGCGCCCGACCGACTGGGAGACCAACACCACGGTCCCCGATCCCCACGATTCCGGCGCCACCCGGTACCCGGTCTTCCTGACCAGCGACCTGGCCCTGCGGTTCGATCCGATCTACGAGCCCATCTCCCGGCGGTTCTACGAGAACCCCGAGGAGTTCCAGGACGCCTTCGCCCGGGCCTGGTTCAAGCTCCTGCACCGTGACATGGGGCCGAAGTCCCGCTACCTCGGCCCCGAGGTTCCGGACGAGGACCTCGTCTGGCAGGACCCGGTGCCGGCCGGCGCCCAGCTCTCCGACGACCAGGTGGCGAGCCTCAAGGCCGCCATCATGGGCTCGGGCCTGAGCGTGCAGCAGCTGGTGGCCACCGCCTGGGCCTCGGCCTCCACCTTCCGGGGCACCGACCTCCGGGGTGGCGCCAACGGTGCCCGCATCAACCTGGCCCCCCAGAACGGTTGGGCCGTCAACCAGGCCGCCGGCGTGGCCGACGTCATCGCCAAGCTGGACGAGGTCCGGGCCGCCTCCGGCACCGGCGCCTCGCTGGCCGACACCATCGTGCTCGGCGGCTGCGCCGCCATCGAGAAGGCGGCGGCCGACGCCGGTCACACCGTCTCGGTGCCCTTCACCCCCGGCCGCGGCGACGCCACCCAGGAGATGACCGAGGTCGACTCGATCAACTACCTGGAGCCCACCGCCGACGGCTTCCGCAACTACCTCCACGACTCGCACAAGCGGGCTCCGGAGGAGCTGCTGGTCGACAAGGCCTTCCTGCTCCAGCTGACGGCGCCGGAGATGACGGCCCTCGTCGGCGGCATGCGGGCCCTCGACGCCAACACCGGCGGGGCCAAGCACGGTGTCTTCACCGACCGCCCGGGCCAGCTCACCAACGACTTCTTCGTCAACCTGCTGAGCATGGACCGTGAGTGGCGGGTGTCGACCAACGACGCCGGCGTGTACGAGGGCGTGAACCGCTCCACCGGTGCCGTCGACTACACCGGCACCGCCGTCGACCTGGTGTTCGGCTCGAACTCGCAGCTGCGGGCACTGGCCGAGGTCTACGGCTCGGACGACGGCGCGGCCAAGTTCGTGGCCGACTTCGTCGCCGCCTGGGCCAAGGTCATGGACCTGGACCGCTTCGACGCCTGATCCGGCGACCTCGGTCGCCAAACCCCTCAGACCACGGCGCTGAGCAACGGCGCCCCGCTCGGGCTTCGGCCCGGACGGGGCGCCGTTCGGCGTTCGGCGTGCGGGGGCCCGGAGGCGCTCAGACCACCGGGCGACCGGCGTGGGCCACCAGTCGCTCGACCAGGGCGTCGGCCACCGGCGAGGTGAGCCGATCGTGGCGTCGGGCCACGGACAGGGTCCGGACCAGGATGGGGTCGGGCCGCAGTCGGACCAGCGGCGTGGGTTCGATCTCGGCCTGGGTCACCGGCAGTACGGTCCAACCCATGCCCAGCTCGACCATCCCCCGAAGGACCTCGGGCTGATGCGACTCGGCCACGACCTCGAACGGCGCCCCCAACTCGACCATCCGGGCCGCCACCAGCTCCCGGGTATGGGAGCCGGACGGGAACGAGACCCAGGGCCCCCACTCCCCCACCGGCCGCTCGGCCACCCCGCTCGGGGCGTAGACGGCCAGCTCCTCCTCGATCAGGTCCACCAGCTCGAACTCGCCGGTCGTCCGGGCGGGCCGGACGACCACGGCCAGGGCCACGTACCCGTCCCGGAGTTGGTCGAGCAGCTGACCCGAGGGCCCGACCACGAGATGGAGCCCGATGTCGGGATGGAGGCGACGGAAGGCCTGCAGCGTCGGCCCGAAGTGGACGACGGCGGCGACGTCGATCATCCCGATGCGGACTGCGCCACGGGTACCGCCCCGGATCGCCTCGGCCCATCGCGCCAGATCGCGACTGGCCGCCACCACCCCCCGGGCGTAGGCCAGGACCTCCAGGCCTTCGGGCCGCAGCCGTCGACCCCGCCCCCGACGGTCGAACAGGGGGACCCCCAGCCGGTGTTCGAGCTGACGCAGTCCCTGGCTGAGAGCGGACGGCGTCACGCCCAGCCCCTCGGCCGCTTCGGCCCAGCTGGAGGCGTCGGCCACCGCCACGAGGTAGTCGAGCTGTTGCAAGGTGAGGCCGGGCACCGGTGGCCGACGTCCTTGCGGGCCCGAGACACCAGCCGCATGTTGGTTAAGCATCACTTCACAGTAGTCAGCGCGAGTTAGTCGCTCCTTACGTTCGAGAGATGACACGCGCTCGCATCCCCACCACCATCGCCCCCGCCGCCGGCAAACTCGGCGTCCTCACCCCCGGCCTCGGGGCCGTGGCCTCCACCTTCATCGCCGGCGTCCTGGCCGCCCGGGCCGGCCTGACGCCCCCCATCGGCTCGGTGTCCCAGATGGCCCACATCCGCCTCGGAGCCCGCGACGAGGGCCGCAACCCCCTGATCCGGGAGTTCGTGTCCCTGGCCTCGCTCGACGACCTGGTCTTCGGCGGTTGGGACCCCATCTCGGCCAACGCCCTCGAGGCGGCCGGGGCCTGCGGGGTCCTGGACGGGGGCGACCTGACCGCCATCTCGGCCGAACTGGAAGGGGTCGTGGCCATGGATGCCGTGTTCGACCAACGGTGGGTCAAGCGGTTGGAGGGCCATCGGGTGAAGGAGATCCCGTCGAAGTGGGATCAGGCCCTGGCCCTGATCGACGACATCGAACGGTTCCGGACCGAGAACGACTGTGACCGTCTCGTCATGGTCTGGTGCGGCTCGACCGAGGCCTACCAGGAGCCCTCGGCCGTGCACGAGACCGTCGAGGCCTTCGAGGACGGCCTCAAGGCCAACGACGACAACATCGCCCCGAGCCAGATCTACGCCTACGCCGCCATCGAGTCGGGCGTCCCGGTCGCCAACGGCGCCCCCAACCTGTCGCTCGACCTCCCGTGCATGCAGGAGCTGGCCCGCCGCCGGGGCGTACCCATCGCCGGCAAGGACTTCAAGACCGGCCAGACCCTGATGAAGACCCTGATCGCCCCCGGGCTCAAGGCCCGCATGCTCGGCCTCCGCGGCTGGTACTCGACCAACATCCTGGGCAACCGGGATGGCGAGGTCCTCGACGATCCGGAGAACTTCAAGACCAAGGAGACCTCCAAGCTCGGTGTGCTCGACACCATCCTCCAACCCGACGCCTATCCCGAGCTCTACGGCGAGATCGACCACGTGGTCCGCATCAACTACTACCCGCCCCGGGGCGACAACAAGGAGGGGTGGGACGCCATCGACATCTTCGGCTGGATGGGCTACCCGATGGAGATCAAGGTCGACTTCCTGTGCCGGGACTCGATCCTGGCCGCCCCCATCGTGCTCGACCTGGCGCTGTTCCTCGACCTTGCGGCCCGGGCCGGCCAGGCCGGGGTGCAGGAGTGGCTCAGCTTCTACTTCAAGGCCCCCCAGCCGGCGGGCGACCTCGACCCCGAGCACGATCTGTTCATCCAGCAGACCAAGCTCAAGAACACCCTCCGCGAGTGGATGGGTGAGGAACCGGTGACCCACTCGGAGGCGGGCTGACGACGCCGGGGCGGAGGGCCGGTGACCGTTGTCTCGATCTCGCATCGGACCCCGATCGCCGTGTGATACTGCGGCATGAGCACTCCCTCCGACCCCCGCCACGTCGACTTCTGGGTCGACCCGCTTTGACCGTTCTGCTGGGTGACGGCCCGTTGGGTCGTCGACGAAGTGGCCGAGGCCCGCAACCTCGACGTGCGGTGGCAGCCCATCAGCCTGCTGCGCAAGAACAACCCGGAGCCCGGCTCCCAGTACCACGCCGTCTCGGCCTTCACCCACGGTCTGCTCCGGATCATGGAGTCGGTCCGGGCCGCCACCGATCCGGCAACGGCGAACCATGAGGTGTTCCGCCTCTACTGGGCGTTCGGCACCAGGATCCATCACGAGCAGCAGTACAGCTTCGACCCGGCCGAGGTCCTGACCTCGCTCGGTGTCGACACCGCCCATGCCGCGGCCGCCGACGACGAGGCCTGGGACGACGAGATCAACACCCGCATGGATGACGGCCTGGCCCTGGTCGGCACCGACGTGGGCACACCGATCATCGCCACCCCCACCGCCGACGGCGGCCGGGCCGCCTACTTCGGGCCCGTCATCACCAAGGTTCCGACCGGCGAGTCGGCGGTGGCCCTGTGGGACGCCCTGATGGTGATGATGGAGACCGACGGGTTCTACGAGCTGAAGAAGACCCGGGACGAGATGCCCGACCCGGGAGCCGCCCCGACCCCCGTCGAGTGATCAACCGTCGCTGAGCACGGCCTGCGGCCCGCATCCGGTACCCGGGTGCGGGCCGTGGCGCGTCCAGGGCCACGGACCTAGAGGGTGAGGCCGCCCGGGTCCTGACCTGCGTCGGTCATGGCTCGGCGGACGTCGACCAGAAGTACCCCGATGATGCCGAGGGCGAAGAAGGCGATCAGCGACAGGATGGCCTGGCGCTGTGAGCCGACGAGCTGGTTCACCACACCGAAGGTGGCCGGTCCCAACCACGACGTGCCCCGGGCTGCGATCTCGAAGAAGCCGAAGTACTCGGCCTCGCGGCTGTGGGGGATCATCTGGGCGAACAGGGAGCGACTGAGCGCCAGTGAGCCGCCGAGCACGAAGGCCAACACGATGCCCAGGACCCACAGCTCGGTGATCGTGTCGAGGAAGCCCCAGGCGTAGACCACGAGGGCCATCCACACCACCAGATTGGCCAGCAGGGCTCGCTTGGCCCCGATCCGCCCGGCGGCCCGGCCGAAGGCCAGGGCGCCCGGGATGGCCACGAACTGGATGAGCAGGACCAGAGCCAGCAGGGTCGAGGCCTCGGCGTCGAGTTCGTCGGCGGCGAACGACGAGGCCACCGCGGTGACGGTACCCGTGCCGTCGGTGAAGAGCAGGTAGGCGATCAGGAACCGGAGGGCCTGGGGGTTGTCCCGTCGCATGGTGCGCAGGGTCTCGATCACGGACCGGCCGGAGAAGCCCAGCCATCCGGCGCCGACCGGCTTGGTGCGGGCCGCCGGGCGGGCCCGCAGCAGGCGCCCGGGAAACAGGGCGAAGAAGACCAGGCACCACACGCCGGTTCCGGCCAGGGAGAGGCGGACGGCCAGCCCGGTGTCGTCCATCACGAGGATGAGGGCGAAGTTGACGGCCAGCCACAGACCGCCCCCCACATAGCCGTAGGCGTAGCCCACGGAACTGACCCGGTCCCGGTCGGCGGGGGCCGCGATCTCGGGCAGGAACGAGTTGTAGACGACCGATGCGGCGCCGAAGGCGGCGGCGGCCAGGATGAACAGGATCCCGCCCAGGAGCACGGTGTCGGCCGTGACCACACCCAGGCCCAGGATCAGGACGCTCCCGGTGTAGGCCAGGCCCATCATCAGGCGCTTCTTGTGCGGGGTGTGATCGGCCACGGCTCCTACGAGAGGGAGGAACACGACCTGGAGGATGGCCGAGGCGCTCACGGCGAAGGGGAAGAACGAGGCGGGGGCGACGCGGAAGCCGAGGACGTCGACCCCGTCGGTGGTCTCGGCCAACTCCAACAGGTAGGGGCCGAGCAGCGCGGTGACCACGGTGGTGGAGAACGCCGACCAGGCCCAGTCGTACATCTGCCAGCCGAAGATCTCCCGCCGATCGGCCCGGGCCGTGCCGGGTCCTGAGCGGTCGGGATCGGTGGCGGGGTCAGGGGCGGGGTCGGTGCCGGTCCGGTCGCCGTCGCCCGGAGGGTCCTCGTGCCGGTCGGCGGTCGGGGAGGCGCTCACGGTGTGACCTCGGGTCGGGGACGGGACAACGGCCGCCGTCACCGTAGACGATGCAGGGCGGACACCGACGAGGAGCTCAGAAGAAGGGGCTGACGAACACCGCCGGTTCGGTCTCCCCGCTGTCCCCGGCACCGGCCGTGGCGGCCACCGATCCGGCGGTCGGCTCCCGTAGACCCAGGGTCCGCAGTCGACGCATGGCCCACGCCCCGAGGAGGGGCCCCGGAGCGAGCAGGGCGAAGGCCCATCCCCAGCCGGCGGCGTCGCGGACCACCGGCACCAGGAAGATGGTGAACACGGTGAGCACGAACCCGATGGCCAGCTGCATGGTGAGGGCGGTGCCCACGTAGCGGGGATCGGTGACCTCGGTGACGATGGTGGAGAACTGGGCCGAGTCGGCGACCACCCAGTAGCCCCAGACCAGACCGATCCCCAGCACGATGGGGAGGGGGGCCTCGATCAGGAACCCGGCGACCACGGCGACCGAGGCCGACCAGCGCAGGGCCACCGCCGCGGCCTCGGGCCGACCCACCCGATCGGAGATGATGCCGGCGTGGACCGAGCCGGCGGCGCCCACGGCGATGACGGCGAACGCGGCCAGCCCCGCCTGGCGGCTGGAGCCGAAGGCGTCGGTGTAGAAGGCGGCGATCCAGGCCCACATGGCGTACAGCTCCCACATGTGGCCGAAGTATCCGGCGCTGGCCAGGCGGAAGCGCCGGTCGCCCACGATGGCCCGGATCTGGCGGGGGTCGAAGGGGGCCGAGGCGGTGGCGTAGGGGCCGTCTGCCCCCAACCGGTCGGCGATGAGACCGCCCCCCACGGTCAGCATCGACGCCACCAGGAGAGTGACCCGCCAGTCGAGGCCGCCGAGCGCGTTGATCAGGTGGGGCAGGGCCGACCCGACGGTGAGCGCCCCGATCATGACGCCGAGGGCGAAGCCTCGACCCTTGCGGTACCAGCTCGACATGGCCTTGAGCGACGGCGGATAGACGGCGGCCAGGAAGGCGCCGGTGACGAACCGGGCCGGGATGGCCAGGGTCAGACCGTCGGCCACGACCACGGCGGCGTTGGCCGTGGCGGCACCGAGGGTGCCGATCAGCAGCAGGCGTCGGGGCGGGATCCGGTCGGCCAGGTTCGTCACCGAGGAGACGGCGGCGCCGGCCACGAACCCGATCTGGACCATGATCGTCAGCCAGGCGCCGGCCGACGGCGACAGGTCCCACGCCTCCCGGAGTTGGCCGAGCACGGCCGCGGTCGAGAACCAGGTCGACATGGACAGGACGAGGGCCACGGCCAGGATCACGAGCTGTCGCCGCTGATCCCGTTCGGCGTCGGTCATGACGTCCACGGCGTCCATGGCCCACGAACCCGTGGTGTGACCGGGGTCATTCCCTGCCCGTCCCTGCCCGTGCCATCGTGGCGACCCTAGAGGTTGGCCGGGCCGCCGTCGATCGGGCGCCGGGTTCTAGATTGGGGCCATGCGGCGCCTGTCGACCACCGTCCTGACCGTGGTCGGTGACGAGGCGGCGGCCTGCCTCCGGTGGTTCGCCGGGGCGGCCAACGTCTCGGTCATCGATCACGAACCCGACGAGGAGCGGTCCGACCCCCTGGACCGGGCCCAGCGGGTGTGGGGGCGCACGGTCCGATCCAATGCCCGGTTCACGCTGCACGACGCCGACCCGCTCCGGAAGGTGGGTCGGGCCTGGATCGACCGGTTCGACGGCGCGACCGGGGCCGAGGACCGGGGCCGGCTCGAGGTGGCGGTGGCCGAGGTGGTGGCCCGGTGGCGAGCCGACGCCGTCGGGCTGCCCGACTACTACCTGGTCCTCGATCCCGAGGGCCTCGACGAGGCCTCGACCCACTGGTATCTGGGCGTGCTCCATCGGGCGGCCCCCCATCGGGTGGTACCGGTGGCGGCCGACGGTCCGGCGGTGGCGGCCGCCGTGGGCCGGCTCGGGGCCGGTCGCTGGTGGCCCGAGCTCCCGACCCTGTTGGCCGACCTCGACCGCGAGCTCCCCGACCGACCCATGCTGGCCGCCACCGCCACCGCAACCGACGGCGTCTGACCCTGCCCGAGACGACGCCGGCCTCGGCTCGCGGGCCGCTCAACCGGGGAACAACCGGTGAACTCGGGGCCGCCGCCGCCGGAGTGGACGGGCCGTCTGCTGGACTGGGGCGGTGCTGCGTTGGCGTGTGATCCCTGTTGTTCTCGCGGTGAGCCTCCTGGCCGCCGCCTGTTCCGATTCGGCCTCGACCTCCGACGGGGCCTCGGCCGCCCCCGACGACCCGGCGGCCGCCACCGGCTCGGAGGACGAGACCGGCGCCGACGGAGAGCCGGGTGCCGGCACCGGCTCGGAGCTCCCGACCGGGTCGGTCCGCGACTTCGGCCCCGCCCCCGAGGTTCCGACCGGTGACCTCGCCCCCGACACCCGGGCCGCCGTCGAAGCGGCGCTCGGCGACAGCCTGAGGGCCGGCGAGTTCGGGCCCGAGGCCTTCGAGGCCATCCGGACCCTCGGCGCCTCGGGCGATCCCCGGGTCGCCTGGTGGTTGACCGACCTGCTCCGCATCACCCGCAGCCCCGACCTGGCCGCCATCGTCGGTGGGGCCTACACCGAGCTGACCGGGGTCGGCCTGGACCCGTTCGCCGGCTGGGGCGACGCCGTGGACCACCTCCTGGCCTGGGACGTGCCACCGCCGCCGGACTACCTCACCTACAAGCGGAACGTCTATCTCGTCGTCGAACCCCGATGGGACCCGCTCTTCGCCGCCGAGAGCGACGTCGACTGGCGGTTGGTGTCATGGGGTGGGGTGCTGATCGACGACCGGCCCTATGACGAGACCGACGTTCCCTGCAACTGCATCCCGGCCGCCGACAACCCCCGGACCACGGACGTGGCCGGCGGTGACGCATGGTTGGAGGACGACACCATCGTGTTCGGGGTCGAGATCGACGGCGAGGCCCGGGCCTACCCCCGCTCCATCATGGAGGTGCGGGAGATGGTGAACGACACACTGGGCGGCCGCGACTTCGCCATGCCCTACTGCACCCTGTGCGGGGCGGCCCAGGTGTTCTTCACCGACGAGGTCGAGGGCTTCGAACGACCCGTGCTGCGCACCTCGGGCCTGCTGTCCCGCTCCAACAAGGTGATGTACGACGTGCGGACCGAGTCGGTGTTCGACACGTTCCTCGGGGCCGCCGTCAGCGGCCCGCTGTGGGAGGCCGGGGTCGTCCTCCCCCAGAACAGCGTGGTCACCACCACCTGGGGACAGTGGAAGGCCGAGCACCCCGACACCACCGTCCTCCACATCGAGGAGGCGTTGGGCCGGCCCGAGAGCGACCTCCGCAACACCCGTGACGCCGACGGACCCATCTTCCCCATCGGGGCGGTCGATCCCCGGCTCCCGGTCCAGGAGGACGTGCTCGGGCTCTTCACCGCCGATGGCGAGCCCATCGCCTTCCACGTGACCAGCGCCGTCGAGGCCCTGGAGCGGGGAGAGACGGTGTCGGTCGGTGGGATCAACCTGATCCTCGACGGGGGCGGGGTCCGGGCCGTCGACGGCGACGGAACCGACCTGGGCGGCCATCAGGCCTTCTGGTTCGCCTGGTCCCAGTTCCATCCGGAGACCGCGTTGTGGCCTGAGCGCTGACCCCCTAGGACGGCGGTTCGACGCGGCTGGTGCCGGTGGCCGGGTTGGGACTCCGGCCGTAGTAGGCGCCGCCGTAGCCGGGTG
Organism: Acidimicrobiales bacterium; assembly: GCA_965263455.1. Classification (GTDB taxonomy): domain Bacteria; phylum Actinomycetota; class Acidimicrobiia; order Acidimicrobiales; family SZUA-35; genus CADEDH01. Next base: position 86,317 of record CBDHHN010000003.1, on the reverse strand, counting down.
GGCTGGAGAACGGCGGCGGCTCGAACCGGTCGACGAGTGTGCGCCAGCGGGCGATCAGCTCGTCCTCGGCGTCGTAGTCGAAGGGGTCCTGGAGCAGGGTCTCGACCCGGTGGTCGGGGCGGTTGGCCACCAGCCAGCGGACGGTCCGCCGCAGGCCCTCCTCGGGCTCGACCACGTCGGTGTAGCCCAGGTCCGCCCGGAGCGGGTTCGAGTTGACCACCCGATGCCCGGTCGACCAGTGCATCACGGTGGGTCGGGCCGGGACGGCCAGTTCGGCCGGGAGGCTGACGAACTCGAACCGATGGTCGAGTTCGTCGGCCACCACCTCGGCGATCTGGCGCAGGCACAGGGCCCGGGTATCGGTCACGTTGAAGATCCGGCCCGATCCGTCCTCGTACCGGTCGACGGCACACAGCACGGCATGGGCCGCGTTCTCCACGTAGGAGGCCGACTTGAGGGTCAGGCCGCCGTCGGCCAGTACCAGGGGGCGGCGGCGGTCCAGGGCCCGGCGGACGAACGGCCACTCCCGGGGGATGAGCTGCCGCGGCCCGTACAGCATCGGGTAGCGGAGGTGGATGGCTCCGGGGTGGGCGGCGTGGACCACCTGCTCGGTCTCGACGATGCGACGGATCTTGCCGATCGGCTCGTCGGCGGCCGCCAGCGGGGCGTCGACCGGGGCCGGGACCGTCATCGATGTCGGGAACAGGTCGTCGGGATCGACCCAGCCCTTGACCGCCCCCACGCCGCCGATGGTGACCAGACGCTCCACCCGGTCGGCCAGCAGTGGGGCCAGGACCCGGAGCCGCCCGTACATGACGACGGCCAGGTCCCAGGTGGCCGAGCCCAGGGTGGCGGCGGTGGCCTCGCCGTCGAACGGGTCGGTGTGCAGGTGGACGAGTTCGGGCGGGAGCTCGTCGCTCTCGTGGCGCCCGGTGTGGAGGATGGTGACCTCGTAACCCCGGGCGACCAGGCCGTTGACCACGAAGGGCCCTGTGGGTCCGGTTCCCCCGATGACCAGTGCCGTGGACATTGGGCCTCCCCTCGTCGTCCCCCGGGCTGCCAGCCTGGCCACCGACGGGCCCGGGGGTCAACTTCCGTGGCCGGCACGGCGACCGGCTAGGTTCGCCCCCATGACTGGACGACTGCACGACAAGGTGGCCGTGATCACCGGTGGATCGAACGGGATCGGCCGGGCCTGCGCCGAACGGTTCTGCGCCGAGGGGGCCAAGGTGGTGGTGGCCGACCTGTTGCCCGAACCGGGTCGGGCCGCCGTGGAGGCTCTGACCGCTTCGGGCGCCGAAGCGGTGTTCGTCGAGTTGGAGGCGGCCGATCCCGAGGCCAACGAGGCCATGGCCGCCGCCACCGTCGAGCGATTCGGGACCATCGACGTGGTCGTGACCGCGGCCGGCATCTCCAACGGCGACTACCGATCGGGCGACCGGGAGGGCGGGCTCAAGCGACTCCGGATGGCGGCCGAAGCGACCGAGGCCAACCCGGCCGCAGCCCTGACCGAGCTCGACCTCGACGACTGGCGGCGGGTCCTCGACGTGAACCTGACCGGCACCCTGCTGGCCGTGCAGTCGACGGCCCGGGTGATGCTCGACCAGGGCAAGGGTGGCTCGATCGTCACCATCGCCTCCATCGCCGCCCGTGACCCGCTGTGGGGTTCGCCCAGCTATCCGGTGTCGAAGGCCGGGGTGTGGATGTTGACCAAGAACGCGGCCCGCACCCTGGCCCCCCTCGGCATCCGGGTCAACGCCATCGGTCCCGGGTTCATCGAGACCAACATGACGTCGGTCCTGGACGAGGTCGACGCCTACCGCAACCTGGTCATCGGCTCGACCCCGATGGGCCGGAAGGGTACGCCCGACGAGATCGCCAACGTGGCCCTGTTCCTGGCCTCGTCCGAGGCCAGCTTCGTCACCGGTGAGCTCATCCACCCCGACGGCGGCTGGTTCACCGGCTGAGGCGGGACGGGCGCCCCGGGTCGAGGCCAACGGGCCTCACGGTTCCGCCTCTGCTACAACCGATCGCCATGGCTGGCATGTACTACGAGGACTTCGAGATCGGGAAGCGCTACGAGCATCGTCCGGGCCGGACGGTGACCGAGGCCGACAACCTGCTGTTCACCACACTGTCGATGAACCCCCAACCCCTGCATCTCGACGCCGAGTTCGCCGGGCAGTCGACGTTCGGGCAGATCCTGGTCAACTCGTTCTTCACCTTCGCCACCGTGGTCGGGTTGTCGGTGGGCGACACCACCCTGGGGACCACGGTCGGCAACCTGGGCTTCGACGAGACCCGCTTCCCCAACCCCGTCTTCCTCGGCGACACCATCTACTCCTCGACCGTCATCCAGGACAAGCGGGAGTCGAAGAGCCGGCCGGAGTGGGGCATCGTGACCTTCCTCCACGAAGGCCACAACCAGCGGGGTGAACTGGTGTGCACCTGTGTCCGCAAGGGCATGATGATCAAGCGATCGTCGCTCACCGACGACGGCTCCACCGACGCCACCGGGGCCGGGGCATGACCCGCATCCGCCGCTGCGGGCACTTCGTGCCCGGGGCCAACGAGAAGATGCTCCACAAGTCGCTGGCCACGGCGGCCGATGCCCTCATCCTCGACCTGGAGGACGCCGTCACCCCCGAGCACAAGGACTCGGCCCGCGCCACCGTCTGCGAGTGGCTGGCCGGGGTCGACTTCGGGACCAAGGAGCGGATGGTCCGCATCAACCCGCTCGACTCGCCCTGGTTCCGGGCCGATCTCGAGGCCACGATGATCGATCCGCCCGACTCCTACCTGCTACCGAAGGTCAACAGCGGGGACGAGATCCGGCTCATCGATCGCATGATCACCCAACTCGAGGACCAACACGGCCACCAGCCGGGCGGGGTGAAACTGGTGGTGTTGGGGACCGAGACCCCACAGGGGATGTTGAACATCGCCGGGATCCCGTGCGTGGAGCGGGTCGACGCCCTCAGCTGGGGGGCCGAGGACCTGTCGGCCGCGGTCGGAGCCCGCCGCAACCGGGGTCCCGATGGCCGCTATCTACCGTTGTTCGAGCAGGCTCGGACGATGTGCCTGTTGGCCTCGACCGCGGCCGGGGTGCAGCCCTTCGACACCGTCTTCACCGACGTGACCGATCCCGAGGGGCTCCGGCAGGATTGTCTCGACGCGGCCTGGATCGGGTTCACGGGCAAGATCTCGATTCACCCGGCCCAGATCGACGTCATCAACGAGGTCTTCACCCCCTCGGACGAGGACGTGGCCCGGGCCCGGGCTCTGCTCGACCAGCTGGAGGTGGAGCAGGCGGCGGGCCGTATGGCGTTCCGCTTCGAGGGCCAGATGGTCGACGTGCCCCACTTCACCCAGGCTCGGCGCATCCTGGCCTTGGCCGACGCCCTGGCCCAGCGGGCCTGAGCCGGGTCCGGGCCGGGGTCGACGGCGCTGGTGACGCCGTCGGTCTCAGGGCAACAGCTCGACCAGGTCCTCGACGCAGGCTGCGGGACCGCGGGCGGCTCCGAGATCGAAGGCCTCGACCCGTTCCTCGGCGCTGCCGTGGGCGTCGGGGTCGTCGAGGGCCACGCCGTGGGGATCGCCGGTGGTGGCCACGTCGGCCCGGAGCTCGCTGAGGGGCGACCTGGCGCGCTCGGCCGCCCAGGCTCCGGCGAAGCAGTCGGCCTGCAGTTCGGCGTCGATGGGGAGGCCCTCGGGGTCGAGAGCCAGATCGAGGTCGACGTCCTGCTCGGTCGCCTGGGCCTGGACCACGTGGCCCCACTCGTGGGCGATGGTGGCCTCGGCCCGGGCCAGGTTGGCCCCCACGTAGTCGGGGTCGAGGGCCACCAGGATCCCCTCGGCGCAGCCGGACTCGACGTAGGCGTTGTCCTCGACGTCCTCCGGATCGGGCGGGCGACCATCACATCGTGGGCCTTCGGTGCCGAAGGCGATCCGACGGTCGGGCACCGGCTCGAACTCGAACCCGAAGTCGGGAGACACCTCGACCCAGTAGGCGTTCACCTCGTCGACGATCTCCAACATGGCGGTGGGTGCCACCGCCACCCCCTCCCCCGTCGTCGGCCCGTCGGCGGCATCCGAGGGCTCGACAGGATCGGCGAACTCCAGGCCGCATGCCCCGCCGACGAGCGCGGCCCCGACGGCGAGGCCCACGATGACGGGGGACGGACGGCGGCAGGAACCCATCGGCCCGAAGATACCGGGGCCCGGGGGCTGCCCTGTCGACCCGGGTTCAGGTCAACTCGCTCAACACCACCCGCCGGGGTGACCGGCGCACGTCGGCGAAGGCGGCCACATCGGCCTCGATGGCGGCTCGGGCCTCGTCGTCGTTGAAGAAGCGGTGGCGGAGATCGTCCCGGTCGGCGAAGGCACACAGCGCGATGCCGTCGAGTTCAGGCCCGTGGACGGTGTGGACGATCGAGAGCTGCTCGTAGTCGCACATGGCGGCGTGGTGGGTGAGGGCCAGCGGAGCGTGGGTGTCGCGCCAATGGTCGTCGGCCTGGCGATGATTCAGGTCGGGATGGTGGCGCAGGGGGAACGAGCCGATGGCCCGCCGAGGCGGGTGGGCCCCGGCCGGCGCCTTGATCACGCGGGCGAAGACGACGTGGAGGGCCACGGCCGCCGCCGGGGCCACCGCGTCGGGCCGGTCGGTGACGACCCGGACCAGGGTGTCGTAGGGACGATCGCCCTGTTCGGTCTCGTGGCGGACGTAGACCCGGCCCCCCAACTCGGACGCCGCGGCGACCGCCGCATCCCGATCCGTCCCCAACGCCACCAGCTCCAGCATGGGCTCATCATGCCATCCCGACCGGAGCGGCCGCCCGTCGACGGCGACCCGCCGGTCCCGGTTGCTGGCCCGTGGGAGGGCGACGTGCAACCATGACGCCCATGGCTGATGCAGTGACCAACGTTGGCGACGCTTCGATCTTCGCCGGCTGCCCCCTGTCCGAGAAGGAGATCCTTCGTTCCCTGGCCATCCCCCTGCGGATCACGGCCGGAGAGGACATCGTGGGCCAGGGGGACTTCGGGGCCACGATCGGCATCCTCCTCGAGGGCCGGGCCAGTGTGTGGATCGACGAGAACCACGTCGCCGACCTGGGCCCGGGTGACTGCTACGGCGAGTTGGCCGTCCTGGCCACCCCTGGCAACCAGGGCCAGCGGTCGGCCCGTGTCCGGGCTGACACCGAGGTCCGGGTCGACACCATCTCCAAGCGCGAGCTGGTGGCCAACCTCAGCGACATCCCCACCGCCGCCGACAGCCTGCGACGACAGGCGGCCAGCTACGGCGGCGGCTGAGCCGCCCTTCGACGGCGGGGGGCCGACCGGCGCGGCCTAGGACCAGGTCCCGCCGTGGGTGCCGACGCCACCCCGCCCACCCGGCCCGCCGGACCCGAAGGCGGCCCAGGGGCTGCCGGCCTGCTCGGAGGCCTCGGCCGGCGGGGCGTCGAGGCCGGCGGCGACGACTCCGACCGCGCCACCGAGGGCGAGGGCGAGAGCGAGGGTGGCGGTGGCGATTCGGCGCGTGATGTGCATGGTTGGGCGTCTCCCGTGGATTGCGGTACGCAGACGCCGGTTTCGCCACTGACTCCTCCCCGGGCTAGGCGACCAGATGACGCCCGGGGGATCTTCGTCTCGCCTGTCGAGCCGATGGGCTCACCAGCATCATCGGACCGACGGCTCCCGAATCTTGAGCCCGACCCGACCGCCCCCGCCCCGGGCTTCCCCGACCAGGTCCTCACCGGGTCTGAGACCGAGGTCGTCGAGCACCTCGGTGCACTGAGCCCGCGATGTCCGAAATCGAGGGGTGCCGGTCATTGACGACAGCCCGGCCAGGGCGCACCCTGGCCCCATGGTCGTCGAGCACGAGGTGTGGTTCGTGGTCTGGCCCGGCATCCAACCCCTGGACCTGACCGGGCCGCACGAGGTCTTCGCCACCGCCAACCGGGTGGCCGACGCCGAAGATCGGGGCGGCGTTCGCTATCGGCTCCGGGTTGTGGCGGCCGAACCCGGACCCATCCGCTCCGAGTCGGGCCTGTCGTTCGTGGCCGACGGCGTCGGCGACGGCGGCCCCGGGCCCGACACCGTGGTCCTGCCCGGGGGCGACGGCGTCCGCAACGCCGCCACCGACCCCGAGATCGCGACCCTGGTGGCCGGCCTCGGCCGCCGGGCGGAGCGGGTCGCCACCGTGTGCACCGGCACGTTCCTGGCCGCCGCCGCCGGGCTGCTCCGTGGACGCCGGGTGGCCACCCACTGGGCCTGGAGCCGACACCTGGCCGACGAGCACCCCGACCTGACCGTGGACGCCGACGCCCTCCACGTCCACGACGGTCGGGTGTGGTCGTCGGCCGGTGTGACGGCCGGGATCGACCTCGCCCTGGCCCTGGTCGAACACGACCACGACGCCGCTCTGGCCCAGCAGGTCGGCCGCTGGCTGGTGGTCCACCTCCACCGGCCGGGTGGGCAGTCCCAGTTCGCCTCGCCGATGTGGGCGCCACCGTCCGCCGCTCCCCCCGTCCACTCGGCCCGCCGCCTGATCGAGGCCGACCCGGCCGGTCACCACACCGTGGCCCGCCTGGCGGACCGGGTGGGCGTGTCGAGCCGCCACCTGACCCGACTGTTCCTGGGTGAGGTGGGCGAGACCCCGGCCCGCTACGTCGAGCGGGTCCGGGTCGAGACGGCCCGGACCCATCTCGAGCGTGGCGACCACGGACTGGCCACCGTGGCCCGCCTCAGCGGTTTCGGCACGGCCGAGACGATGCGCCGGGCCTTCCATCGCCGTCTCGGTGTCGCCCCTGACGACTACCGCAGCCGCTTCCGCCTGACCGCGACCTGAACCCGACCCTTCCAACCCACCGTGAGGACACCATGACCATCTCCATCGCCATCCCCCTGTTCGACCGGCTCACCGCCCTCGACGGCATCGGGCCCTACGAGGTCCTGCAACGTCTGCCCGGCGCCACCGTCACCTTCGTGGCCGAACGCACCGGTGAGTTCCGGACCGAGAACGGGTTCCTGGGCCTGACCGCCGACGCCACCTTCGACGACCTTCCCGATCCCGACGTCGTGGTGGTGCCGGGCGGGGTCGGAACCCGCCCCGTGGTCGAGGCCGACGACCATCCCCTGGTCGGATGGATCCGCCGGATCCATCCGGGCACCCGGTTCACCACCTCGGTCTGCACCGGTTCGCTCGTCCTGGCCCGGGCCGGGCTCCTGGATGGGCTGACCGCCACCACCCACTGGGGTGCCTACGGTGCCCTCGAGAAGCTGGGGGCCGTCCCCACCGATGACCGGGTGGTCGAGCATCTCGACCAGCGCATCATCACCGCCGCCGGGGTGTCGTCGGGCATCGACATGGCCCTCCGCCTGTCGGAGTTGCTCGTCGACGCCGACGCCGCTCGGGCCATGCAGCTGATGGTCGAGTACGACCCCCAACCCCCGTTCGACGCCGGCAGCGTGGACAAGGCCGGCCACGACGTGATGGAGCGGGTCATCGCCTACGCCGCCGACAAGGACTGACCACCGCGGCCCGAAGCGGCTCACTGATCCCGGGGCGCCGGGCCGGCGTCATCGTTCGGCGTGGCGTCACCCGGGAGGTCGGTGTCGGGTTCGGCCGGGTCGTCGTCCGCGCCTTGGTGGGCGGCCGTCGAGGGCGGGACGAAGGGGGTGGGCGGAGCGGGCCCGCCCGGCGGCTCCGACACGGTCGGGGCTCGGTCCGCAGTGCCCGTCCCGATCGGGACGCCGGGGTCCGGCCCGGCCCCCGGCGGGAGCGGATCTTGCTGCCGGGCCCGTACCAGGGCCCCGGCCAGGACGGCCAGGGCCCCCACGAGGCCCAGCAGCGACGCCGACTGGCCGAAGCTCAGCGTCGTCGCCTCGGCCACGACGACGCTGAGGCCCAGCGCCGACAACGTCACCCCGGCCACCAGCGTGGGCAGTGATCGGATCCGGACGACGGATTCAGCCACGACGTACCTCCACATACCCGAACGTGACCGAGGCCCGGATGGTGAGGGTGCCGGGTTGGGCCTCGGCCGGCTCGTCGACGACCAGCAGCTCGTTCAGAGCACCCTCTTCGGGCACATCGAGCACATCGACGTATCCGAAGGTGCTGGCCGCCTCGACCCGGACCGGCAGGTCGGGGGGGAGCAGGATCTCGGCGTACCCGGCCCCGACGGCGACCTCGATGACCCGGTTCTCGCCCAGGGTCAGTCGACGCAGGTCGAGCTCGAGGTTCCCGGCTCCGAGGTCGTAACTGTCCTGCAGCGACTCACCGGCCTCGTCGACGACGATCTGGCGGGAGCCGACGCCACCCTGCACTGCCCCGTCGAGCAGCGGCGCCACCGCCAGGAGCAACGCCGACACCGTCGACAACAGCCAGAGGGCGAACGAGCGCCGGGTGAACGCACTGACAACGAGACCGACCCCGAACACGGCCAAGACCGCCCCTAGCGTCATCCCCGCCGACACCTCGGCCCCGCCGAGGTTGCGGACCACGAGCAGGGCCCCGATCACCACCACGGCCACCGCGGTGGTGATCGACACCAACGGGGGTCCGGGCTCGGGGGACGGCACCGGCTCCGGCTCGGGCCTCACCTGAGCCCATGAGGTTCCGGGCGGCGCCGGGCGGCCGGGGCCACGGCCACCGCCGACGGCTCCGCTCGGGCCCGGGTACGGCGGGGGCCCGTGGCGTCCGGGCCCGACCAGAGGATCGGAGGCGGCGGCGGGCCACGGCCGCTCCCCACCCGACCGCGCCGCGAACGGGGCAGGCGGACCCTCGCCTCCCCCCGTCGCGGGCGGCACCGGCCGGCCGTGGACGGTCGCCGAGCCGGTGGCGAACCCGGGATCCGGCCGGGAGGCGGGCGGGGGCGGTGGCGTGCCGGGGCCAGGGGCCGGGGCGGGCGCCCCCGGGGTGAACGGGGGCGGTGGGGTCCGGGGGCCGGGAGGCGGGGGCGCGGGCGGGAAGATCGGGCCCGGCGGGGGCGGCGGGGCGAACGGGATGGTGGATGCCTCGGGGTGGCGTCGCTGGTTGAGCACCCAGAAGCCGATCCCGACCAAGGCCAGAGGGAAGAACAGCGTGCCGTCGATGACGGCGCCGGTCGAGACCACGATCGAGCCCACGGCGAGGGTCACGAAACCGGCGACCAGGGCGGCCACGTCCGACGTGAGCACCAGTGGCCGCGGGTCGTCGTCATCGGGCGGCAGAAGGAGCCACAGGCCGACGTACACGAACACCCCGAGGCCCGACAGCACCGCCAGGATGGCGAAGCCGATCCGGAGCAGGACCGGGTCGATCCCGGCGTAGGCCCCCAGTCCGGCGGCCACACCCCCGATCTGGCCCGGCCGGGCCCGGCGGAGCCGTCGACCCCGGCCGCCCCCGGCGCCGTCAGGACCGTCCGGCGGGGCCGAGGGCCCAGGTTCCGAGGCTCCAGGCACCGAATCGGCAGGCTCCGAGGCCCCGGGCTCCGAGGCCCCAGGCACCGAACCGGCAGGCTCCGAGGCCCCAGGCTCCGAACCGGCGGGCGCCGAACCGGCGGGCGCCGAGGTCTCGGTGCCGATCTCGCTGTCGCCGGTCGGGGGCTGGTCGGCGGGCCCCGGTCCCGCGCTCTCGGTCATGACCCCCATTCTCACCGTCCACGATCGGCCCCACCATCGGGGACCCACCTGATACCGGCGCCGCCCCGGTCAGGGTCGCCTCAGGGTCACCACCGATGCCGAAGGGGACCGGCCCGTGCGAGACTGGACGGCGTCCACCAACCCGAGGTGCACCACCGTCCATGACGGACCCAGCCCGAACCGGCCCTTCCGACTCCGACACCCCGTACTGGCGGTTGCCGACGCTGGCCGACGACGATCGGGTGGTGGCCGGCGTCGCCTCCGGGATCGGCCGCGAGGTCGGGGTCGACCCCAACCTCGTCCGGGTCGTGTTCGTCCTGCTGTTCGCCACCGGCGGCTGGGGGGCCCTCCTCTACGGCGGCGCCTGGTTGGCCATGGCCCTGCTCCCGGCCGACCGACCCCTCGTCGACGGACCGCCCGTGCCCAAAGGCCGCTCCGACACCGAGCGGCTGGTCGGGTTCGCCCTGGTATCGGCCGGCCTCCTGCTGCTGTCGGTCCAGATCGGTGGATTCCCGGCCGGTGTGGTCTGGCCACTGGGCCTGCTCGGGGTGGGGGCGGTGGTGGCGTGGTCGCGCTTGTCGGCGACGCCTGCGACCGAGGCCGGCTGGTCGTCCCTCGACCGGTGGGCCACCATCCTGGCCGGTTCGACCCTGGCTCTCGTCGCACTGGTGGTCATGGGCAACCGCATGCTGACCAACGACTCGGCGGCCGAGAGCACCCTGCTGGCGCTGGCCGCTGTGGCAACGGTGCTGGCGGTCTCGGCCCCGTGGTGGTGGCGCCTGGTTCGCGAGCGCGATGCCGAGCGTCAGGCCCGGATCCGGTCGGAGGAACGGGCCGAGGTCGCCGCCCACCTCCACGACTCGGTACTCCAGACGCTGTCGCTCATCCAACGCCACGACGACGACCCCCAGACGATGATCAACCTGGCCCGGCGCCAGGAACGGGAACTGCGCAACTGGCTCGACCCCGACCGGGTCTCCCGCCGAGGCGGCTCCATCCGGGGCCGACTCGACCGACTGGCCAGCGAGGTCGAGGAGTTGCACGGGGTCCCGGTCGAGGTGGTGGCGGTCGGCGACTGTCTGGTCGACGATCGCATCGAGTCGCTCCTGAGCGCCGCCGGCGAGGCCGCCGTCAACGCGGCCAAGCACTCCGGGGCCGACCGGATCGACCTGTACCTCGAGGTCGGACCGGACAGCGTCGAGATCTTCGTGCGTGACACCGGCTGCGGCTTCGACCTCACCACCATCGACGACGATCGGCACGGGGTCCGCAACTCCATCCAGGGCCGGATGGCCCGGGTCGACGGTACGGCAACCATCATCACCGCACCGGGCGACGGAACCGAGGTCGAACTGCACCTCGTCCGCGACGAGGCCGAGGAGGAACCGTCATGACCTACCAACCGAGCGTCGTCCTGGTCGACGACCACGATCTGGTCCGGGCCGGGGTCCGGACGCAACTGGGCGACGAGGTCCGGGTCGTGGGCGAGGGAGCCGACGTCCCCGACGCCGTCGACGTGATCATGGCCACCGATCCCGACGTGGTCCTGCTCGACGTGCACCTGCCGTCCGGGACCGGAGCCGACGTCATCACCGCCGTGGGCCAGCGGGGTGGTCGGGCCAACTTCCTGGCCCTGTCGGTGTCCGATGCCCCTGAGGACGTCATCTCGGTCATCCGGGCCGGGGCGCGGGGCTACGTGACCAAGGCCATCAAGGGCGATGACCTGGTGGCCGCCATCCGCCGGGTGGCCGAGGGCGACGCCGTGTTCTCCCCCCGCCTGGCCGGCTTCGTCATCGACGCCTTCTCCGCCACCCTGGCCGAGCCGGTCGACGCCGAACTCGATCTCCTCTCCCCCCGGGAGCAGGAGGTCATGCGCCTACTGGCCCGGGGCTACGCCTACAAGGAGATCGCCCGCAGGCTCACCATCTCCATCAAGACGGTGGAGACCCACGCCTCGGCCGTACTGCGCAAGCTCCAGCTCTCCAGTCGCCACGAACTGCAGAACTGGGCCGCCCGCCGACGCATCGTCTGATGGTCGGGACCGGACGGGCTAGGGTCCGGCCATGCCCTGGAAACAGGAGATCATCGACCTCCACCGCTTCTTCGAGGCCTACTTCCTCGGCACCGAGGACTCCCTCGACCGGGCGGCCGCCGTCCTCCACCGGGACTTCACCATCGTCGGCCCCGATGGCGACGAGGCCGACCGCGACCGCACCCTGGATCGCCTCCGGAGCGGCCACGGCCACGCCACGGCCCTGACCATCACCACCACCGACCACCGGCTGCTCCACGAAGCCGGATCGCTGGTGGTGGCCCGCTACGTCGAGCATCACCGGCTCGCCGACTCGGCCAACGAGCGCCTCACCACCGTGGTCTTCGCCGCCGAGACCGCCGCCCCCCACGGGCTGGCCTGGCTGCGGGTCCACGAGACCTGGCTCGACCGGCCCGGCCCCTGAGCGGTCAGCCCTCGGCGTCGTCGGGGACCGTGAACACGAAGTGACCGGCCAGGTCGGCCTCGATACGGTTCACGTGGTCGATGTAGCGGGGGAAGCCGCCGTTGTAGTTGCCGTCCTGGCGCCGGTTCTCCTGGCCCTCGAAGTTGTAGTAGCCGGGGGTGCACTCCTGGTTCCGGTTGGTCTTGCCCCGATGCTCGATGACCTCGCCGACCCACCAGTCCTCGGTATCGGCGGTGACGTCGAGGGTGTCGTAGCCCTCGTCGCGGACGTGGGCGATGCAGTTGGCGATGTGGTCGCCCTGGACCTGCAGCAGGTCGGTCAGGTTGAACTGGAACGAGGCCTGGTAGCCGCCCATGATGAACAGGTTGGGGAATCCGGCGGTGTGGATCCCGAGCAGGGTCCTGATGCCGTCGACGTACTTGTCCTGCAGGTCGACGCCGCCCTCACCCACGATCCGGTTGTAGATGCCGGTCTGCTGCACCTCGAACCCGGTGGCGTAGATCAGCAGGTCGACCTCGTACTCGGTTCCCTCGAAGATGGGGCCGCGCTCCCCGATCTCGGTGATCCCCTGACCTCGGGTGTCGACGAGGTGGACGTTGGGCCGATTGAAGGTGGGCAGGTAGTCGTTGTGGAAGCACGGCCGCTTGCACATGAGCATGTACCACGGCTTGAGCGACTCGGCCGTCTCCGGGTCCTCGACCGTCTCCTCGATGCGGCGATGAATCCGCATCATGGCGTTGATGTTGGCGTTCTCCTGGCGGCGGATCTTCTCCTCCCGGGTGATCCCACCTCGCAGGTTCTTCCGCTTGTCCAGTTGCTCCCGCTGCTTGGCGATGATCTTGGCCCGCCGCTTGGCCTGCCACCCCGGTTCGAGGCGGGAGGCCCAGTCGGGGTCGGTCTCCCAGTCATCGCGCACGTCGATCGACGACGGCGTCCGCTGGAACACCCACAGCTCCTTCGCCGTCGCTCCGAGGTTGGGGATGATCTGCACGGCCGAGGCGCCGGTGCCGATGATGCCGACCCGCTTGTCGTGGAGATTCTCCAGCTCGGCCCCCGTCCACTCGTAGTCCCACCGGGAGGTGTGGAACGAGTGGCCCTGGAACCGGTCCATGCCGGCGATCTTGGCCAGCTTGGGTTTGGCCAGGGTGCCGTTGGCGCACACCACGAATCGGGCCCGCATCCTGTCGCCCCTATCGGTCTCCACGTGCCACCGCTGCTCGGCCTCGTTCCAGGTGGTGGAGGTCACCGTGGTCTGGAACACGGCGAGGTCGTACAGGTCGTAGCGGTCGGCGATCCGACGGCAGTGCTCGAGGATCTCCGGGCCCCCGGCGTAGTGGCGGGTGGGCACGTAATCCATCTCATCGAGCAACGGGAGGTAGTCGTAGGCCACGACGTCGCAGGCGACGCCCGGATAGCGGTTCCAGTACCAGGTGCCCCCGACGTCGGCCCCCCGCTCCACGATGCGGATCGACTCGACGCCCCGCTGGCGGAGCCGGGCCGAGGTCAACAGGGCCGAGAACCCGCCCCCGATGAACAGCACCTCGACGCCCTCACCGGTAGCGAGGTCGTCGATGGGATCACGATCGGGTTCGGTCGCGGCGTAGGGATCGGTCTCGTACCGGGCCAGTTCGCCCTCCATCGGCACGTACAGCTCCGTGCCCGGCGGCCGGTAGCCCAGCCGCAGATCGCGCTCGGCGGCGAAGCGGTCCTTGATGGCGTCGTAGTAGGCCTGGTCCCGTTGGGTGCGGGTGATGTCGAACTGGAAGATGTCCTGCGGCTTCTCGCCGCCCTCAACCCGGACGTTCTGCTTCTGGCCCTCTTCGCTGCTCACCGACCCAGTCTCCCACCGGAGGCCGGTGGGGCCGCAAGCTGCGCCCCGAGGGGTCGTCAGTCGAGGCGGTAGCGGACGCCCCGGTAGACGCCCCACCGCCCGTCGTCCCCGCCGTCGTCCCCGCCGTCGTCGGCCGGTTGAACGTCGGCCGGTTGATCGTCGGGACGGTTCGACGGCGTGCCGGACCCGGACCTGACCACGGGCACCTCGACCGAGCGGCTGACCGAGGGCGACGGGGGCAGCGAGCCGATCCGGGCCCACTCGGTCTCGGCCAGAACCGTCTCCCGGTGAATGCGGTTGACGGCGTCGTCCAGGGCGATCTCGGACCGGGCCCGGAACACGGTGTGCAGGTCGCCCTCGGCGAAGGGCAGGGTCCGGAACAGGTACTGGTCCCGGTCGCCCTCGAGGGTGGCCGACGTCAGTTGCGTGGCCGCCACCTCGCCGGCCAGGGCCGAGCCAAGCTGCTGGATGGCCATGAACGCCTCCAGGAGATCACGACCGCGGGCCACGCCGACCCGGACGACCCGATCGTCGGTGAACAGTACATGGTGGGCCGTGTCGGGGTGGGCGGCACACCGCTCGACGAAGTGATCCTGGGCCTCGGCGCTCATCGTCGGGTCTCGCTTCCGGTCACCCGACGCTCGATCCGGCGGAGCAGCAGGTTGCTCAGGGCCCGGATCCGGGCCAACCCCGCGGCCGGTTCGGTCACGAGCACCAACAGCCCACCGGCCACCGGCCGGGCCAACACGATGACGGTGTCGAACCGGAGTACCGCCTCCCGGTCGAAGCCACCCAGAATGTGTGCCGGCGGCAGGGTCCGGAACGGCGCCATGGCCAGGTAGATCTCGCACACCAGGTCGGTGATGCGATCGACGTCGAGGTCGATCATGGGAGTGAGATCCAGTTCCTCGACCTTGCCCCGGTCGTCCACGATCCAGGCCCCCAGGACCCCAGGACATCGCGACCGGAAGTCCTGCAACGCATCCTTCACCGTGCCCGCTCCTCCCGTCCCACCGGGCGCCGGAGCCGGACCCGGAGGGCCATCGACCCACCTCTGCCTTGCGTCGCCAAGCCCAACGGTAGAACGTGCGACAGGCTCGGACAATGGCCGGAAGGGGCGAATCCGGAGGTCCCGGAGGCCGTCGGCCGAAGCCGACGACCACCAGGACGACAGACCGGGGACAGGCCGGAGACAGATACCCAGGTCGGAGGGCCGGAGCTCAGTCGGCCAGGAGACGCCGGGACTCGGCCCGGAACTTCTCGATGTTGGCTTCCTTGATGTCCTCGTAGCCCCGGACGATGTCGGGGAGTTCGGCCACCTCGACCGCACGGTCGTAGCTGTCGGCCGAGAGGCCGACGAGCACCTGGTCGATCATGGCCTCGTACTCCTCGATCAGTTCCCGCTCGATCCGGCGGTGCCGGGTCCGGCCGAACACGTCGGCCGCGGTGCCCCGGAACCGCTTCATCCGCTCCAGGGCGGCGAAGGCCACCTCACCCGACCGTCCGAGGCCGATCTTGGACTCGTAACCCATGCGGCGCATGGTCGGCGGGTGGAGCTTGTAGGTCACCTTGGCATTGGGCCCGAACTGCTCGGCGATGGCCTCGGTGAACGCCGTCGACCGGTGGAGCCTGGCCACCTCGTACTCGTCCTTGTAGGCCATGAGCTTGTAGAGGTAGCGGGCCACGGCCTCCGACAGCCGGGTGCCGTCCACGGCGGCCGCCTCGGCCGCCCGCACCTGGTTGATCTTGGCCACGTAGCGGCCCGCGTACTCGGCGTCCTGGTAGTCGATCAGGTCGGGGACCCGGATCTCCAGCAGACGGCTCAACTCCGGCGAGGGGTCGGCCACCCCGGCGATCAGACGGTCGGCCCGTCGGGACCGCTTGGCCTCCCGCCGACGCCGGACCGACCCGGGCCGGCTCAGGTTCAGCCCGTCGAGCCAGGCCGGTTCGAGGGCGATCTTACGGCCGATACGGAAGGCCTGGAGGTTGGTGTCGACCTGGACCCCGTTGAGCTCGATGGCCCGCTCGATGGCCTCGGCACTGATCGGGATGACCCCCTGCTGGTAGGCGGCACCGAGCACGATCACGTTGGCCGGCATGTGCGAGCGGAAGAGGTTGTCCGACACGGTGCCGGCATCGAAGTAGACGTTCTTCTCCGCCACCGTCGAGGCCTCGATCTTGGCCCGGAGGGCATCCCATACCGGGAAACCGGAGCCGGTGTCTCGCACCATGGCCGTGGTCGGCACCTTGGATGACGACACCACGGCCACCGTCCGGTCGGGGTCGGTCTTGGCCAGGTTGAGGTCGTTGGTCCCGGTGAGGACGTCGAACACCAGGTAGGCGTCGGCCTCGCCGGACGAGACCATGTTGGCCGTGCCGGTGTCGCCGACCCCGTCGGCGACCCGGCGGACCTTGAGGTTCGACACCACCGAACCGCCCTTCTGGGACAGGCCGGTCTGATCCAGACCGTCGGCCTGCTTGCCGTCGAGCAGGGCGGCCGTGGCCAGCAACTGGTTGACCGTCACCACCCCGGTGCCCCCGATGCCCATCATGAGGATGTCGCCCTCGTCGATGCGGGTGGGCTCGGGCAACTCGTCGGCCTCGATCGGGTCGAAGGGGATGGCGGCCTTCTTGGTCGAGTGGTTCGGGTCGGGGATGATCTCGACGAAGGCCGGGCAGTCACCGTCGAGGCAGGAGTAGTCCTTGTTGCACGACGACTGGTGGATCTGGGTCTTGCGCCCGAACTCGGTCTCGACCGGCATCACCGAGAGGCAACTCGACTTCTCGCCGCAGTCACCGCAGCCCTCGCACACCGCCTCGTTGATGAAGACCCGCATGGCCGGGTCGACCGCCTTGCCCCGCTTGCGGTCCCGCCGCAGTTCGGCGGCGCAGGCCTGGTCGTAGATGAGCACCGTGCAGCCGGGGATGTCCCGCAGGTCGCGCTGGACCTGATCGAGCTTGGACCGGTGGTGGATCTCGACCCCATCGGCGAAGCGGGCGTCGGCCGGGTACTTGTCGGGGTCGTCGGTCACGACCACGACCTTGGCCACCCCCTCGGCCTCGATGGAGCGGGTCAGCTCGGGGACCGCCATCTGACCGTCGACGTCCTGGCCGCCGGTCATGGCCACCGCGCCGTTGTAGAGGATCTTGTAGGTCACGTTGGTCCCGGCCGCCACCGCCTGACGGACGGCGAGCGAGCCGGAGTGGTGGTAGGTGCCGTCGCCGATGTTCTGGAAGCGGTGCTCCATGGTGACGAACGGGGCCGCCCCCACCCACTGGATGCCCTCGCCCCCCATCTGGGTCGTGCCCTTGGTGTTGCGGGTCGGCGTCATCGAGGCCATGCCGTGGCAGCCGATGCCGCCCCCGGCCTCGGAACCCTCAGGGATCCAGGTCGAGGTGTTGTGGGGGCAACCGGAGCAGAACCCGGGGGTCCGCACAGCGCCGGCCGACGAGGAGTCGGCCGCCGGCGCGGCCGAGACCGGGATCCGGAGCTTCTCCAACACGGCGGGGCCGACGGCGTCCTCGCCGAACCGGTCGACCAGGAAGGGCCGGAACAGGCGGGCGATCTGATCGACCGTCATCTCGCCGTGGCCGGGGAACCACAGGCCCCCGTCGAGCCGCTTCTTGCCCACGATGGCCGGGGCGTCGGGCTGGCCGTACAGGGCCTCCCGCAGGAACATCTCCATGAAGCCCCGCTTCTCCTCGACCACCACGATGGTGTCGAGGCCGCGGGCGAAGTCCCGGACGGCGCCGGTTTCCAGGGGCCAGATGACGGCGGGCTTGAACACCCGGACCCCGCGGCGCTCCAGTTCGGCCTGGTCGAGGCCCATCCGGTCCAGGGCGGCCCGCACGTCGTAGTAGGTCTTGCCCGCGGCCACGATCCCCAGCCGGGCGTCGGCCGTGGGGACGGTGGAGCGGTTGAGGTTGTTGGCGGCCACGAACCGGTTGACGGCCTCCAACCGGCCCTCGTACACCTCACGTTCCATGGCGGCGGCGATGGGACCGAACAGCCGGTCGGTCTGGGTGTGGGCCCAGGGCTTGTCGTTCCAGATCCACTCCTCGGGGCGGGTGGCCTGCACCCGGCCCGGCCCGACCTTGATGGTGGAGTAGCCGTCGGCCACGTTGGTCACGATCTTCAGCGCCGCCCACAGACCCGAGTAGCGGGACAGCTGATAGCCCCAGCGGCCGTAGTCGGCCACCTCCTGGACGCTGCCCGGATAGAGGATGGGGGTCTCGAAGTGGAGCAGTGCGTACTCGGACCCCGACGTCAGCGTGGACGACTTGGAGGCCGGGTCGTCGCCCGCCACCAACAGCACGCCACCGTTGGGGTCGACACCGCTGACGTTGGCGTGGCGGATGGCGTCGCCGGAACGATCGACGCCGGGGGCCTTGCCGTACCACATGCCGAGCACGCCGTCGTAGCGTCCCTCGAAGTTGACGTTGGCCAGCTGGGACCCCCAGACCGCGGTGGCCCCGAGGTCCTCGTTGAGGCCGGGCACGAACGTGACGTTGCTGGCGTCGAGTTCGGCCTTGTTGGTCAGCATGAGCTGGTCGATCCCACCGAGGGGCGAACCCCGGTAGCCGCTGACCATGGCGGCGTTGTCGAGCCCGTCCCTCTTGTCGGCCCGGAGTTGGTCGAGCAGGACCCGCAGCAGGGCCTGGACCCCCGACATGGCCACGTCACCCTGATCGAGACCGAAGCGGTCCTCGAGCTTGAATTCGGCGAGCGACACCAGATTCCCCTTTCCCGGACGGGGACGGTCGATGCCCCGTCGTGCAGGGATCCAGTTCAGCATGTTTGCCCTGGAGGGGCGAATACTGCCCGCCGTCTGGGCCGGGGCCGCGGGGGCCGGTAGCGTCGGGCGGTGATGAGCAACGACGATCCCCGCGCGTTCACCCCCACGCCCCGACCGGTGGCCCTCACCGACGAGCTCAAGGCCAAGCTCAACGGGGTGGCCACGGCCACCATCACCGGCCAGCTCCAGGGCCGGGGCATCCGCAACTGTTTCCTGTCGGGACTGGTCCCGACCCAGCCCGGCCTCCGTATGGTCGGTCACGCCTTGACCCTGCGCTACGTGCCGCTCCGGGAGGACCTTCGCCCCGAACTGGCCGGGGGCATCAATCCCCAACGTCAGGCCTCCGAGTACTGCGAACCGGACGACATCATCATCATGGAGGCGCGGGGCGTTCCCGACGCCGGGACCATCGGCGACATCTTCGCCCTCCGGGCCCAGCGGCGAGGGGCGGCCGGCGTCATCACCGACGGCGCCCTGCGCGACTCCCCCGCCCTGCGGGACATGACCGACTTCCCCGTCTACCACCAGGCCCAACACGCCTCGACCTGGGGCCGCCACCACATGCCCCTGGTCTGCAACCAGCCCATCGCCTGCGCCGGGGTCACGGTCATGCCGGGCGACGTCCTGGTCGGCGACGGCGAGGGTGTGGTCGTCATCCCGCCCGCCATCGTTGAGGACGTGGCCGACGCCTGCGTGGAGCAGGAGCTGCGGGAGGACTTCGCCTTGGAGCGGGTGGGCGCCGGCGAGAGCACCATCGGCCTGTTCCCCCTGAGCGACGACCGCCGGGCCGACTTCGAGGCCTGGCGCGCCGCCCGGACCTCCAGCTGATCAGGAGCAGAGACCATGAGCAGCCGACGGTCGATCGAGACCGAATCGTTCCGACACGAGAACCCGATCCCGGTGGCCACCCGCATCGGGCCGCTGTTGATCTCGGGCATCATCCCCGCCTTCGATCCGGGCACCCGGGACCTGCCCGAGGATCTCGATGCCCAGATCTCCAACCTGTTCACCCACATCGGCCAGGCCCTGGCCAACGGCGGCGGGACCTGGGACGACGTGGCCAAGATCACGTTCTTCACCAACGCCCCCGACGCCCGACCGCTCATCAACCCCCACTGGCTGGAGCGGTTCCCCGACCCGGACTCCCGGCCCAGCCGCCACACCCAGCTCACCGGCGCCGGGGGGCGGCCCTCGATCAGCTGCGACGTCACCGCCTGGATCGAGGACTGACCGTCGGCCCGGGGTTCCGGGCCGACCGCCACCACGAGGACCAAGCCGACGACGCCTGTCACCACCAGCGGTCAGGCTCACTGATCGGACCGATGGCGGTCCTTGTGGTACGACACCGGGCCGGGCACTATGGACTCGGCGGTCCCAGCGAGTTCCGAGGTCGCCGACCATCCCGCACCCACACCCCGCAGCAGGCAGCCGATGAGTGATCACCGCCCGCTCCCACCCCTGGCCGACGGCTCACCCCGCCCCCGGCCCGCCACCCACCGCCACGACGTCAAGGTCGACGTGTACGTGCAGCTGGCCTTCGGCGAACAGGCCGAGCTGCAGGGTGCCATCGGTTCCGCCCCCCTTCGGGCCGAGAGCGATTACCGCAACGGCGTGATGCGGGCAACGGGCGAGGTCGGCGGGCAGGAGTGCCACCTGAAGGTTCGACTCCGTCGGTTCCGACCCCACACCGTGACCGGCGAGGTCCACGGCCAGCCGATCCAGGGACTGCTCACCTTCTCCGACAAGGCGACCGTGTTCGAAGGCATGGCGGGGCGCGAGGACCTCCGCTACCAACTCGACGCCCGGGGCCGCTGCTCCAACCACGGGACCGACCTCGGGATCCACGTCGACTACCAGCCCCTGTACTGCGAGATCGTGGGCGGCGTCGACCGGGTCCCCGACGGGGCCATGGTCGCCCTCCTGGTCCCGGCCGTTCTGGCCAAGCGGCGATCGCAGTAGGCGGCCCCGACCCTCAGCCGAAAGAGGCCCGATCGGGATCGGGCTCCTACAGTGTCGCAATGCGCGAACTCACCCAATCGGTGTCGATCTCGACCAACGACGGCGTGGCCGTCATCGCCGTCGACAACCCGCCGGTCAACGCCCTGAGCCATCACGTCCGGACCGGCCTCCGGGACGGCCTCCAGGCCGCGGCGGCCGACGATGCCGTCGACGCCGTCGTCGTCATCTGCCGTGGCCGGACCTTCATCGCCGGCGCCGACATCACCGAGTTCGGGCAGGCCCCCCAGGGCGCGGCGCTGCCCGAGGTCCAGACCGCCATGGAGGCCAGCACCAAGCCGGTGGTGGCCGCCATCCACGGCACCGCCTTGGGAGGCGGGCTGGAGACGGCCATGTGCGCCCACTTCCGCATCGGTCTCGACTCGGCCCAGTTCGGCCTGCCGGAGGTCAAGCTCGGCCTGCTGCCGGGAGCGGGGGGAACGCAACGCCTGCCCCGGGTGGTGGGGGTGACCAAGGCCCTGACCATGATGACCGGGGGCGAGCCCATCGGGGCGGCCGAGGCCCTGGCCAGCGGCCTCATCGACGAGGTGGTGGAGACCGGGAGCGACGACGATCTGGCCGCCCTGGAGGCCGCCGCCGTGGCCTTCGCCCGTCGGGCCGCCGACGAGAACCTCCCGTTCACCGCCCTCCGGGATCGCAACGACAAGCTGGGCGAGACGGCCGACAGCCCGACCCTGTTCGACGACTTCCGGGCCTCGATCGCCCGCAAGACCCGCGGCTTCAACGCCCCCGAGGCCATCGTCAAGACCGTCGAGGCCGCCGTCAGCCTCCCCTTCGACCAGGGTCTGGCCCGGGAGCGTGAGCTGTTCCAGGGCCTGCTGGCCGACTCCCAGTCGGCGGCTCAGCAGTACTACTTCTTCGCCGAGCGGCAGGCGGCCAAGGTGCCCGACGTCCCCCGGGACACCCCCCAGCTGAGCATCGAGTCGTGCGGCGTGCTGGGGGCCGGGACCATGGGCGGCGGCATCGCCATGAACTTCGCCAACGTCGGCATCCCGGTCACCATCGTGGAGCGGGACCAGGAGTCCCTCGACCGGGGCCTGGCCGTGGTGCGCAAGAACTACGAGCGCTCGGCCTCGCGAGGCTCGATCTCGTCCGACGACGTCGAA
This sequence comes from Acidimicrobiales bacterium, assembly GCA_965263455.1. Classification (GTDB taxonomy): domain Bacteria; phylum Actinomycetota; class Acidimicrobiia; order Acidimicrobiales; family SZUA-35; genus CADEDH01. The sequence goes on along the minus strand of CBDHHN010000003.1, from coordinate 64,488 downwards.
GCCCGCATGGGCCTGATCACCGGCTCGCTCGACCGGGGTGACTTCGCCCCCTGCGACATCGTGATCGAGGCCGTGTTCGAGGACATGGAACTCAAGAAGTCGGTGTTCGCCGACCTCGACACCATCTGCAAGCCCGACGCCGTCCTGGCCTCCAACACCTCGGCCCTCGACGTCAACGAGATCGCCTCGGTCACCTCACGGCCCGAGAGCGTGATCGGCATGCACTTCTTCTCGCCGGCCAACGTCATGAAGCTGTTGGAGGTGGTCCGGGGCGACAAGACCTCCGACACCGTCATCGCCACCACCATGGCCCTGGCCAAGCGCATCAACAAGATCGCCGCCCTGGTCGGCGTGTGCCGGGGCTTCGTCGGCAACCGCATGCTGTTCCAGCGCGGGATCGAGGCCGAGACCATGATCCTGGAGGGCGCCACCCCGGCCCAGGTCGATCGGGTCCTCTACGACTTCGGGTTCCCCATGGGTCCGTTCGCCATGAGCGACCTGGCCGGCCTCGACATCGGCTGGAAGGCCGAGACCTCGACCAGCTCGACGGTGCGGGAGCTGCTGTGCGAGAGCGGCCGTCGGGGCCAGAAGAACGGCCGGGGCTACTACACCTACGATCCCGAGACCCGGGCCTCGACCCCCGACCCCGAGGTCGAGCAGATGATTCGGGACTTCGCCGCCTCCAAGGGGATCGAGCAGCGGGAGGTCACCGACCAGGAGGTCCTGGAGCGCTGCCTGTTCCCGATGGTCAACGAGGGGTGCAAGATCCTGGATGAGGGCATCGCCATCCGGGCCTCCGACATCGACGTGATCTGGGTCAACGGCTACGGCTGGCCCGTGTACGAGGGCGGCCCCATGTTCTGGGCCGACCTGGTCGGTCTCGGCGAGGTGGCGGCCAAGATGGCCGACTACCACGAGCGGCTGGGGGGCGAGCACTGGGCCCCGTCGCCCCGTCTGGCCGCCTTGGCCGAGGCCGGGACGCCGCTGCACCAATCGACCGCCGGCTGAGGCCGGTGTCGTCCGATCGCAGCCCGGCCGAACCGGTCCGGCCGCCGACGCCGACCCAGCCCTCGGCCGGGCCCGAGGCACCGCCGACCGGACCGGAGGCGGCCACCGAGTCCGACCCCACGGTCTCGACCGCCGCCTGGCGGGCGCTGGCCGTGGGGTCGGCCGGGTTCGTGCTGTTCGGATTCAATTCCACGGCCACCAACCTGGCCTTCGGTTCCATCGCCGAAAGCTTCGACGCCGTCTCGGAGGGCACGGTGTCGTGGGTGGCCTCCGGCTTCTTCATCGCTTCGGCCGCCATGCTCCCCCTGGGTGGGCGGCTGGCCGATCGCGTGGGCCGGCGCCGGATCTTCAACCTGGGTCTGATCGGCTTCGCCCTCTCGGCCGTGGTCTCGGCCCTGGCCCCCACCATCTGGGTCCTCATCGCCGCCCGGGTGGCCCAGGCCACGGCCGGGGCCCTGGTCATCCCGTCGTCGTTGGCCATGGCCCTGCCCGCCTTCCCCGCCGCCCGGCGGTCGTCGGCGGTGGCCACCTGGGCCGCCTCAGGCCCCCTCTCGGCCGCCATCGCCCCGTCGGCGGCCGCCGCCATGCTCGACGCCACCTCGTGGCGGGTCGTCTATCTGGTCACCGCCCCCGTCTCGTTGGCCATCCTGGTGGCGTCGACGCTGTTCGTGACCGACACCAGGGGCGAGGACGACGGCGGCCGCCTCGACCTGGCCGGCACCGTGATGGCCGTGACGGCCCTCACCCTCATCATCGTGGGCATCACCCAAACTCCGTCCTGGGGGTGGATCGACGCTCGGACGGCGGCCGTGGTCGGCGCCGGGCTGGCCCTGATCGTGGGCTTCACCGTCCGCTCGGCCCGACATCCCACGCCCCTGGTCAACGTGGCCCTGTTCCGGATTCCCGAGGTGGCGGTGGCCAACACCGCCAACCTGTTCATGTCGGCGACATCGCTGTCGATCTGGCTGATCTGGCCCCTGTTCCTGGTTCGGGTCTGGGGGTACAGCGTGGCCACGGTGGGCGCCGCCATCACCATCGGCCCCGTGTTCGCCGGATGCTCGGCCCTGGCCGGGGGTCGTCTGGCCGACCGGCACGGGCCGCGCTGGCTCATGGTCGGCGGCTCGGCCCTGACCACGGTTGCCGTCGTCTACGGTCTCGTGTTCATCGACGACGATCCCGCCTACGCCCTGCGCTTCGCCCCCATGGTGGCCCTGTTCGGATTCGGCTGGGGCATCTCCAACCCGAGCATGAACTCGTGGGCGCTGTCCCGAGTTCCCCAGGAGGCCTACGGCGAGGTCAACGCCGCCTTCAACACCTTCCGCAACCTGGCGGCCGCTGTGGGCACGGCGGTGGCGTTCGCCGTGCTCGGCTCCGGCGACGACGGCGGGGCCGACCCCTATCGGCGCACCTACCTGTTCTTCGCCCTTTCGGTCGCCCTGTCCTGGTTGACCATCACCGTCGGGACGGCCTGGATCGCCCGCCGGGAACGGGCCGGACGATCCGAGGCCGACCCCGGTGGGCTCAGGCCAACTCGGCCTTGAAGAAGTCGATGGTGGCCGGCCACAGCTCGCCGGCCAGTCCCTCGTCGAAGGTACCGAGCGGGTTCTGCTCGTTCATGAAGGCGTGCCCGGCCTGGTGGACCGTGATCTCCACGTCCTTGCCCAGCCCCTTGAGTTCGGCCTCCAGCGCCTGGGCCGCGGCCGGGGGGAAGAAGCCGTCCGGATCGGACATGTGGCCCCGGACCTTGGCCGTGAGCCCCGACCAGTCGGGAACGGCGTCGCCCTGGGGGAAGCCGTAGAACGGAGCGGCGGCCTTGACCCGGTCGCCCCGGATGGCGGCCAGGATGAAGCTGAGCATGCCACCCATGCAGAAGCCGACGACCCCGATGCCCGAGCCGGTCACCGCGTCGTGGTCGGCCAGGAAGTCGACGGCACCGGACATGTCCCGCGCCGCCCGGTCCGGGGGCAGGTTGGTCATCAGTTCGCCGGCCTTGTCCATCTCGTCGTGGCCGGCCAGCTCGCCGTGGTAGAGGTCGGGGGCCAGGGCGACCAGACCGTTCTCGGCCAACATGTCGGCAACGCCCTTGATCTGGGGGTTCAGGCCCCACCACTCCTGGATCACGATCACCCCGGGGCCGCTACCGGCGGCGGGGACGGCGAGGTGGCCCGATGCGTTATGGCCGTTGCTGGGAAAGGTCACGGTTTCCGACATGGCCGCGATGCTAAACCACCGCTGTCACCCGGCGCGCCACGGCCTCGCCGACCGCGCCCGACGCTCCCCCGCTTCCCTTCGCCTCCCACCCCCGGTAGGCCCGGGATGGATAGGGGGAAGCCCCCGATGGCGGGCCGCCTGGGCATTCCTACCGTGGCGCTCACCACCGACCGGTGCCTGCCGAACGGTGTCCTCGATGGGACACCCCGACCCGGAGTTGCACATGACCGCCCTGATCCTCCCCCTGCCCGGACTCGACCAGGGGTGGCCGACGGCCCCCGATACGACCCAGAATGAGCCGACGACCGACGACGCCATCTCCCTGCCCCGCTGCATCGACTGGTTGCTCGACCTCCGCCAGTCGACCACCGACCCGGACCTCCGGGCCCTGGTGGCCGACGTGCTCTCCGACCTCAACCAGCTCGACTGGCCCTGCGATCCCGAGCTGGCCGAGCTGGTGATCGGGGCTCTGGCCTCGGTCCAATCGGCATTCGACCTCCGCCGTCCCTGACGCCGCCTTCGCCGGTCGGTCTCAGCCCGCCCGGTCCAGGATCGACTCGACCGTCCGCCCCACCGAGAGCAGCCGGCGATCGCCACCGGGGCGGCCGAGCAACCCGAACCCGACCGGGGCCTCACCCCGAGGGGTGGCCGGAATCGACAGGCCGCACGTGTCGAGCATGTTGCCGACCATGGTGTTGCGCAGCGACAGCAGGTTGCGTTCGCCGTAGTGGGCCGGGTCGCCGTCGTCGAACGAGGCGATGACCGGGGGCAGGATCGGCGTCGTCGGATGGACCAGGGCGTCGTAGCCCTCGATGCGGTCGGCGGCCACGGCGATGAGGGCCTCCCGGCCCCGCCGAATGTCGAGGTAGTCGGCGGCCGTGATGGCGGCGCCCCCCTCGATGCGGACCCGGACCCGCTGGTCGTAGCCATCCCCCCGTTCGGCCAGGAGCGGGCGGTGCCAGGCGTAGGCCTCGGCCGCGGCCAGGCCACCGTTGACGTAGAGGTCGGGGATGCCGTCCAGCTCGGGGAACGGGATCTCCTCCACCGTCACCCCGGCGGCCGACAGGGCGGCCAGGGCGGCGTTGAAGGCGTCGGCCACCGGCGCATCGAGGCCGTTGAGGAAGTAGTGGGTCGGTACGGCGAGACGGAGGCGGCTCGGCTCCGGCCCCTCGACCGACTCGGGCACGGGCTCACCGGCCAGGACGGCGTCGGCCACGGTGCAACAGTCGACGGTGGAGGCCAGAGGCCCGGCCGAGTCGAGCGAATCCGACAGGGGCACGATGCCGGAGAGTGGCACCCGGTCGGCGGTCGGCTTGAACCCCACGATCCCGCAGTAGGCGGCCGGGATCCGACACGAGCCGCCGGTGTCGGTGCCGAGACCGACCGGGACCATACCGTCGGCCACGGCCACCGCCGTGCCCGACGACGATCCACCGGGAACCCGACCGGTGGCGCGGTCCCAGGGGGCGGCCGGGGTCCCGTGATGGGGGTTGAGGCCAAGGCCGGAGTAGGCGAACTCGGTCATGTTGGTACGACCGACGGGGATGAACCCGGCGGCCCGCAATCGGGCCACGGCCGGGGCGTCGGTGGCCGCCGGAGGCCGGTCGGCCAGGACGGTGGAGCCGGCGGTGGTGACCTGACCGGCGATGTCGGCCAGATCCTTCACCCCGACCGGCACCCCGGCGAACGGGGGCACCGGGACCCCGGCAGCCCGCAACCCGTCGACGGCGTCGGCCGAGGCCCGGGCCTCGGCCGCGGCCACGGAGATGAACGCCCGGCCGCCCTCTCCCCCGGTATCGGTGATCCGGGCCAGGCTGTCCTCGATGACCTGGCGGGCGGTGACCGTCCCGGCGGCCAGTTCCCGGGCCAGGGTCCGCAGCGGCTTGGGTCGCTCCACGTGCTCGTCCTTCGTCTCGGGCCGCCGTCGGCGACGGCCGTCGGGCGGACCGGACTCCGGAGGCCGGCGCCCGGTCTGGTAAACAGTCTCCCGTGCAGTCCACTGTCGGCGCGAGGAGCGCACGGGTGCCCACGGTGTCGGCCGTGGCCGGTGACGAACCTAGCCCACCGGAGGCGGCGGCAACCCAGCCCGCCCTCCGGGTCCGACCTGGCCGGAGCCGACGATGAGCGGCCACGAGACCGCAGTGCAGTCACTGGCCCTGGCCGTGGCGGCCCGCGTTCCCGTGCTGTTGTGGGGCCCGCCCGGTTCGGGCAAGAGCTCGGCCGTGCGGGACCTGGCGTCGGCCATGGGCCTGGCCTGCCAGACCGTCATCGCCTCGATCCGCGAACCGTCCGACTTCGCCGGGCTGCCCGTGGTCGAACGCGACGGGGTGCGGTTCGCCCCGCCCCGATGGGCCGTCGATCTCCACGAGGCCGGAAGTGGCCTGCTGTTCCTCGACGAGCTGTCGACCGCTCCCCCGGCCGTACAGGCTGCCCTGCTCCGGGTCGTGCTGGAACGCACGGTCGGCGACCTGCGGCTGCCCGACGATGTCGTGGTGGTGGCGGCGGCCAACCCGCCGGAGGAGGCGGCCGACGGTTGGGACCTGTCGGCCCCGCTGGCCAACCGGTTCTGCCACCTGGACTGGCCGGTCGACGCCACGGCGGTGGCCACCGGCCTGGCCGCCGGGTTCGCCCCACCCCGGGTGCCGACCTTCGACCCCACCCGGACCGGAGCCCGGACCCGGGCCCGAGCCGACGTGGCCGCCTTCCTCGCCGTACGACCGACGCTGGTCTCGGCGCCCCCGGTCGACCGGGCCGAGGCGGGCCGGGGCTGGCCCAGTCCCCGAACCTGGGAGATGGCGGCCGACCTGTTGACGGCGGCCCGGTCGACCGAGGTCTCGTTCGACGTGGTCGCCGCCGTCCTGACCGGGGCCGTCGGACCCGGTCCGGGGCTGGAGCTGGCCACCTGGCTGCGCGAACTCGACCTTCCCGACCCCGAGGCGGTTCTGGCCCGACCGGAGCAGTTCGAGCTCCCGGAACGAGGCGACCGGGCCTATGCCGTGCTGACGTCGGTCGCGGCCGCGGTGGCCGCCGACCCGACCCTCGAGCGGTGGGCGGCCGGGTGGCGGGTGCTGGGGGTGGCGGCCGAGACGGCACCCGACGTCGGCGCCCTCGCCGCCCGCATGCTGGTGCGGTGCCGACCGGAAGGGGCACCGGCCCCGCCCGAGGCCGCCCGGTTCCTGCCCCTGCTGAGCGACGCCGGCCTCACATGAGCGAGGCCGACGGCGGGCCCGGGGGCGCGGCCGGCCCGCCCGGCGAAGCCCGACCGGCACCGGCGCTCGACGACCACAAGCTGGCCGCGGCCCGATTGTGGGCCACCACCCGCCACCCCTATCTGGCCGCCGCCGTGTTCGCCGCTCCCACCCTCCCGGCCCCCGGCCTGGGGCGACTCACCATCGACCGGTGGTGGCGCGTCCACGCCGACCCCGAGGTGGTGGCCGCGGCCGACGTCGACCGGTTGGGGGGCGAGCTGCTCCACCTCGTGAGCCATGTCCTGCGGGACCACGCCGATCGGGCCGACGCCGTCGGCCTCTCCACGATCGAGGAGGTCCACCACTGGGGCGACGCCGCCGACGCCGAGATCCACGACGACTTCCCCGCCGACGTCGACCGCCTGGAGCCGACCACGGGCCCGGCCCAGCTCGACACGCCCGAGGGCCGTCTGGCCGAGGAGTACTACCGGCGGGGCACCGTCGGCGGAGGGCACACCGACTGCGGGTCGGGGGCCCACGGCCGGGCCGCCGCCCACGAACCGCCACCACCGGGTGAAGGTGGCGCCGGGGTCGGCCGGGCCGATCAGCATCTGCTGCGGCGCCAGGTGGCGGCCGAAGTGGCCCGGTCGGCGGCCGAGGAGGCGTCGGCCTCGCTTCGGGCGTGGGCCGAGGGCGTGCTGCATCGCCCGGTCGACTGGCGTCGGCAGCTGGCGGCGGTACTCCGCCGTTCGCTGGGCGAACGGGCCGGCGCCGTCGACTACAGCTACCGCCGTCCCTCTCGTCGGGCCTCGGCCGTCCCCGGAGTGGTCCTGGCCGGTCTACGCCGGCCGACGGTGGAGGTGGCCGTGGTGTGCGACACCAGCGCCTCGGTAACCGACGACCACCTGGCCCGGGCCGTGGTCGAGATCGACGGGGTCCTGCGGGCCACCGGGACCCGATCGGTCCGGGTCCTGGCCTGCGACGCCGCCGTCCACACGGTGCAGCGGGTGGCGAGCGGGCGTGAGGTGACCCTGGCCGGAGGCGGGGGCACCGACCTGGCCGTGGGGTTGGCGGCCGCCGTCGACCTGGCCCCTCGGCCCGACGTGGTGGTCGTGGTCACCGACGGCTTCACCCCGTGGCCCGACCGGTCGCCGCAGCACACCGGCGTCATCGTGGCCCGCCTCGACACCGGCGACCCCGTGGCACCGCCACCGACCCCCGGCTGGGCCCGCACGGTCGACATCCCGGCCCACGATCACCCGTCCCCCGACCAGCATCGATGACGACCCGCGACTGGACCGCCACCGCCGAGCCGGTCGAGCTGACCGTGGCCTGTTCGGGGGCCCGGCATCGGCTGCGGTGGGCCGACGGTCGGCTGGTACCGCTCGACCACCCCGATCTGGCGGCCGAACGGGCCCTCATCGCCCTGGGCGGCGACGAGCCCCCGTGTCTGGGGCTGATCGGCCTGTGGGAGGAGGCGGTGACCGACGGCGGCTTTCTGGCCGAGTGGGTCGACGAGCACGGGCTGGGCCCGGCCCGCCGCTCGTGGTTGGGCACGGCCCTGGAGCGCATGGCGTCACAGGGGTTCCACGAGTTCCTGCACCATCTGCCCACGCCCCGGGCCGGCCGCATGGGCCGATTCCTGCACCGGTTCCCCGGCCCGTTCCTCGACCGGGCGGCCGGTGCGGTGTCGGCCGCCTCGGCCGAGGGCCGGCACCCGGTGTGCGAGCAGGCTCCCCGTCATCTGGAGGCCGCCACCACGGCCCGCCTCCGGCGGGCCTTCGTCACCGCCGTCGGGGGGCGTCAACTGTCGGTCGGTTCGGCCGCCCTGGTCCCGCTGTCGATGGCCGTGGGCCCGGGGCTGGCGCCCGAGGCCGCCGGGCGGCTGGCCGGCGCCGGGCGCGGCGTCCGGCTACGGGCACCGTCGACGTGGCTCCACGAGGTGTGGGCCGCGGGAGCGGCCGTGGTCGACGGCCAACTCGTCCTGGCCCGCCGTACCGGCGCCGACGGCGGCGTCGAGCTGGCCGCCGTGCACTGGGACCGCTCCGACATCGACCGCTCTGACATCGACCGCTCCGACATCGACCGCTCCGACATCGACCGCTCTGCCGGAGCCGAAGACGAGGCCCGGGTCCGGTGGCGGTCGGCGGTCCACGGCGACCGCTGGGCGTTCCGGGAGCCGGGCCCGGGATCGCGGGCGGTGGGGTCCGCCGGACCCGACGCGGCCCCGTTGGGGCACTGTTAGGGTCGTCGCCGTGACCGCGGAGACCCGACCATGAGCGACGCCATCAGCGTGCGCGGCCTCACCAAGTCCTACGGGGACGTCCAGGCCGTCAAGGGGGTTGACCTCCACGTGGCGGAGGGCGAGATCGTCGCCTTCCTCGGCCACAATGGCGCCGGCAAGACGACCACGGTCGAGATCCTCGAGGGCTTCCGCAGCCGGGACGGGGGCGACGTGGCGGTGCTCGGGACCGACCCGGCCCACGCCGACCGGGCGTGGCGCCAACGGATCGGCATCGTGCTCCAGGAGACCGAGCCCGCCCCCGAACTGACGGCCCTGGAGACGGTGGCCCTCTACGCCGGCTACTACGACCGGCCCCGGGATCCGGTCGAGGTGCTCGGGCTGGTGGGCCTGGAGGCGAGCAGGGACCAGCGGGCGGGCAAGCTCTCGGGGGGACAGCAGCGCCGACTCGATCTGGCCTTGGCCCTGATCGGGGATCCCGACCTGATCTTCCTCGACGAGCCGACCACCGGCTTCGACCCGTCGGCCCGGCGGGAGGCGTGGGACATGATCGAGAGCCTCCGGGCCCTGGGCCGCACCGTTCTGCTCACCACCCACTACATGGACGAGGCCGAACACCTGGCCGACCGGATCGTGGTCATCGACGGCGGGTTGATCGTGGCCACCGGTACCGCCGAGGAGCTTCGCCACCAGGTCGGCCTGGTCCCCACCATCAGCTGGGAGGCCGGTGACCACATCACCCCCGGGTCCGACCACCTCCCCTCGGACCTCCCGCCGGAGCCCGGGCTCGTGGTCGAGGGGAACCGGATGGTGATCAGGACCGACGACCCCGTGCCGACCCTCCATCGGGTGACGGGGTGGGCCCTCGAAGGGGGTCACCGACTGGGCGACCTTCGGGTGCACCAGCCGTCGTTGGAGGACATCTACCTCAGCCTGACTGGCGACGACGGCAACCCCGAACCCGAACCCGACGGTGGGCGGGACCGGACGGGAGTGAACGAGCGATGAGCGCCGTCGACCAGATCCGCCACCAGACCCGCTACGACCTGCTGATGTTCCGCCGTAACCCGGCGGCCACGTTCTTCACCGTCATCTTCCCGCTGATCTTCCTGTTCCTCTTCGCCTCCATCTTCGGCAACGAGGAGGTGGCACCGGGGGTGCGGGCCTCCACCTTCTACGTACCGGGGATTCTGGCCCTGGCCGTGGTGTCGGCCACCCTGCTCAACCTGGCCATGACCGTCGTCACCCGACGGGAACGCGGCATCCTCAAGCGGCTGCGGGGCACACCGTTGTCGCCGCTGGTGTACATCGTGGCCCAGGCCGCGGCGGCCGTGGTCATCAGCCTGTTCATGACCGTGCTCGTGGTGAGCATCGGTTGGCTCGTCTACGACGTGTCGGTGGCGGCGCCCACCATCGGCTCCCTGGTGATCTCGGTGCTGCTGGCCGCCGTGGCGTTCTCGGCCCTGGGCCTGGCCCTGACCGCCGTGATCCCCTCGGAGTCGGCGGCCCCCGCCATCACCAACGCCATCGTGCTCCCCCTCTACTTCATCTCCGACGTGTTCATCCAGGGCGACAAGCCCGAGGCCATGGAGTTCGTGGCCCGGCTGTTTCCCATCCAGCATCTGGCCCTCGCCCTCCAGGAGTCGTTCGACCCCTTCGCCGAGGGGGTGCCGTGGCCCGTCGACCACTGGCTGGTCCTGATCGGTTGGGGCGCGGTGGGCGTCATCGGCACCATGGTCGGCTTCCGCTGGACGCCCAGCCGCTGAACGGCGGGCCGACGGGGCCAAAAGGAGCGACGGCCCGACCGGGCCTCGGTACGCTTCGACCATGACCCGTCGGCTGATCACGAGCGCGCTCCCCTACATCAACGGCATCAAGCACCTGGGGAACCTGGTCGGGTCGATGCTGCCGGCCGACGTGTACGCCCGCTACCTGCGTCTGCGGGGCGAGGACGTCCTCTACATCTGTGCCACCGACGAGCACGGCACCCCGGCCGAACTGGCGGCGGCCGAAGCCGGGTTGGGGGTGGCCGAGTTCTGTGCCGAGCAACACGAGGTCCAGAAGGGCATCTACGAGGGCTTCGGCCTGAGCTTCGACTACTTCGGGCGTTCGTCGTCGGCCCAGAACGCCGAGATCACCCAGCAGATCGCCCGCCAACTCCACGCCAACGGCTTCATCGAGGAGCGGTCGATCCGCCAGGTGTACTCGGTGGAGGACGGCCGGTTCCTGCCCGACCGCTACATCGAGGGCACCTGTCCCCACTGCGGCTACGACCGGGCCCGGGGCGACCAGTGCGAGAACTGCACCCGGGTCCTCGATCCCACCGACCTGGTCGACCCGCGCTCGGCCATCAGCGGGAGCACCGACCTCGAGGTGCGGGAGACGACCCACCTGTTCCTGCTCCAGTCCAAGCTGGCCGACGAGGTGGCGGCCTGGGTCGACACCCGGGCCGACTCGTGGCCGACGTTGGCCTCGTCGATCGCCCGCAAGTGGCTGGCCGAGGGCCTCCAGGACCGAGCCATCACCCGTGATCTGGAGTGGGGGGTGCCGGTCCCGGCCGACACCTGGCCCGACCTGGCGGCCGAGGGCAAGGTGTTCTACGTCTGGTTCGACGCACCCATCGAATACATCGGGGCGACCAAGGAGTGGTCGGACTCCCTGGGTCTCGGCCCGGACCGGGACTGGCGCTCGTGGTGGTACGACCTCGAGGGCGACGACGGCCCGGCCGGGGGCGTGCACTACACCCAGTTCATGGCCAAGGACAACGTCCCGTTCCACTCGGTGATGTTCCCGGCCACCCTGCTCGGCACCCGCCAACCGTGGAAGCAGGTCGACGTGCTGAAGGGGTTCAGCTGGTTGACCTACTACGGGGGCAAGTTCTCGACCAGCCAGAAGCGGGGGGTCTTCACCGACGCCGCCCTCGAGTTGCTGCCGGCCGACTACTGGCGGTACTTCCTCATCGCCAACGCCCCCGAGTCGGACGATTCCAGCTTCACCTGGGAGCTGTTCGCCTCCTCGGTCAACAAGGACCTGGCCGACACGCTGGGCAACTTCGTGAACCGGGTCCTGTCGTTCTCGGCCAAGCGGTTCGGGGAGACGGTTCCCTCCGGGGGCGAGCCGGGCGAGGCAGAGGTCACCCTCGGGGCCGAGATCGCCGGGCTGGTGGCCGAGTACGAGGCCAACCTCGACGAGCTCCAGTTCCGGAAGGCGGCCCAGACCTTGCGGGCGGCCTGGGCCGCCGGCAACGTCTACCTGGAGGAGAAGGCGCCGTGGCAGGAGATCAAGGCCGACCCTGAGGCGGCGGCGCTGACCCTGCGGACGGCCATGAACCTGATCCACCTGTTCGGTGTGCTGTCGGCCCCCGTCATCCCCGATACCGCCGATCGGCTCCGGGGCGCCTTCGACCTGGACGATGCCGAACGAACCTGGGTCACCGCCGATGAGGCCCGAGCCCTCGACCTGGTGCCGTCGGGGACCCCGTTCCAGACCCCTCCGGTGCTGTTCACCAAGATCGACGACGACACCCTCGACGCCTACCGGGAGCGGTTCGGGGCCGAGCCCCATGCCTGATCCGGACGGCGGCCGGCCCAGCGGGTCGAGCCTCGGGTAGCGAGTCGTCCTAGAGGACGACGGAGGCGGCCCACAGCGACCACAGGGCGACCATGAGCACCGCCACCGCGATCTCGACCAGGGTGGCGATTCCGAAGCCCTTGGCCACCGCCACCGTGGCCCGCCACGCCGCCTCGACCTCGCGGTGATGGACGAACTCGGCGATGAACACCGCGATCAGGGCGCCCACGATGATGCCCACCAGGGGGATGGTGAAGAACCCGATCACGGCCCCGACCACGGCCACCAACTGCGACCAGCCCGAGACGTTGGCCTCCTGGGCCAGATGCCGGGGGATCAGAACGCCCGACACCACCGAGACGGCCAGCAGGCCGGTCATCCCCGCCACGACCAGAAGCCCCACCGAGCCGAAGCCGACCAGGAAGCCGTAGGCCAGGGCCGCGACCCAGATGATCCACACCCCGGGCACGATCGGCACCACGGTGCCGGCGGCACCGACCACCATGGCCACGGCGATGAGGGCGGTGGCCCCGCCGTCGCTCATCGAACCCTCCGGAGCTGATCCACCGGGGCGAAATCGTCGTCCAGGACGCCGACGCCGTCGAGGAGACGGTCGAGGCGGTCGGCGTCGACGAGCAGGCCGTCGGACGGCTCGACCGTCAGCGATGTCAGGGGACGGTCGGCGGCCACCACGATCAGGTTCCGGCCCTGGCCGCTCCCGTCGAGCCCCCCGGGCGGCTCGATCAGCACCACATGCTCGAAGTGGTGGCGGTAGGTGGCGACCTGGGCCCGGGCGAAGTCGACGGTGCCGCCGTCGACCAGGTTGACCAGCACCAGGCCGTCGGGGCCGAGGACCCGATCGAGGTCGGCCGCGAACTGGGTCGTCGTGAGGTGCCACGGGACCGTGAACCCGCTGAAGGCGTCGGCCACGATCAGGTCCACCGAGTCGTCGGGGACGGCGGCCAGGGTCAGGCGGGCGTCGCCGGTTCGGACGTCGACCCGGTCCCCGGGAACCGGGCCGAGTTCGGCCACCACGTGGTCGGTCAGTTCCCCGTCGATCTCGAGGATCACGTGGCTGGTGCCGGGCCTGGTGACCGCCAGATAACGGGGAAAGGTCAACCCGGCTCCGCCGACGTACAGGGCGTCGACCGGCCCCTCGACGGTCGAGTCGAGGGCCTGGGCGAAGAGCCGCATGTAGCGGAACTCGAGGTGGGTGGCGTCGGCCAGGTCGACGTAGGAGTTCCGTGTCCCGTTCAGCACCACGACCCGACCCTGGGAACGATCGGGGTCGGCCACCACCTCGACGCAGGCGTAGGCGGTCTCGGTGTCGCACCGATCGGGCATGCCGAGCGCCGCCGCCGCAAGGGCCAGGGCGGCCACCACGGCGAGCGGCTGGCGCCGGACCCGAGCCCAGCCGGTCAGGGCCACACCCGCCGCCACCAGGGCCGCCCCCACCACCACGATGAGGGTGCGGGTGCCCAGGGCGGCCACGAACACGAACCCGGTCAGGAACGTCCCGGCCAGGGCTCCGGCGGTCCCCGCCGCCGACAGGTTGCCGACCACGGTCCCGCTCCGGCCCAGGTCCTGGATCTGGAGCTTGGCCACCATCGGGCTCACGGCGCTGAGCACGGTGGCCGGAGCGAAGAACAGCACGGCGGTGACGCCGATGATGGTGAGCGGGTCGGCCGCCGGCTGGGGATCCAGGGTGGCGGCCAGCACCGGCGACAGCCACGACAGCACCCCGCCCAACACCAGGGTCGGGCCCAGGAGGGGCATCGGGTCCCGGGTGTCGGCCAGGCGACCACCGGCGGCGCTGCCCAGGGCGATGCCGGCCAGGACCGTTCCGATGATGCCGGTGAAGGTCTCGAGCGACACGCCGATGACGGGGGCGAGGAGGCGCCCGGCCAGGATCTCGAGCACCAGCACGCAGAACGAGGTGCCGAACACGAGCGCCGTGGCCAACCGGGGGCCCAGTCCGGACGCGGCCGGGGCGCTCGTGCCGCTGGACGTCATCGCTCCGTTCTATCGTTGCCGGAGCGTGGCGCGCCGCCCGTGGCGGCCGTTTGTCGTTAGCCTCCCCTCCAACCTCATGAGTGACTCCGTGCCCCCAACCCTGCAGGTCATCGTCGACCAGGCCGTGGCCGCCACCGGCGCCTCCGCCGGCTGGCTCCTGGGCCAGGACGGGCCCGACGGCTCCGGCGCCCTCCGGGTCCGAGCCGTGGCCGGCGGCTCGACCACCACGCTCGGCCGGGTCCTCACCCCCACCGGGGCCCGGGCCTACGTCCTGTCATCGGGCGAGGCCGCCGTGCTGTTGCCCCAACCGGACGACCCGGCCAACGACGGGGCCGGAGGCTTCGTCGGGGTCCCCCCGTCGATCCTGGCCGCCCCCTGCGGCGACGACCCCAGCGGCGTCCTGGAGGTGGTGGACAAGGCCGACGGGCTCCCCTTCACCTTCGACGACATCACCGTGGTCACCGCCCTGGCCGCGGTGGCCGCCTCGGCCCTGGCCGACGACGCCGGCAACCCGGCCGCCCCCACCGTCCCGTCGCCGGAGGATCTGGCGGCCGCCCTCGGCCGTCTGGCCCAGGCCGATCCGGCCCGCTACCGGGACACCGCCCACCTGATCGCCGCCCTGCTCGGACACTGACATGAGCGACGATCGGCCCGCCTGGTCCCGGGAGTCGCAGGTCCTGCGCCTGCCGGTGGGCGCTCCAAACGACTTCTCGCCCGACTGGTCCTTCACCGGCAGCACCGGTCGAGGCGTCCGGGTGGCCGTGGTCGACTCCGGGGTCGAGGCCGACCACCCGCTGTTGGGGGCCGCCGTCGATGAGTCGCTGTCGGTCCAGTTCCGGGTCGGGCCCGACGGGCGGGTCGATCGGATCGACGGCCCGCACGGCGACGTGTACGGACACGGGACGGCGTGCGCCGGGATCGTCCACGCCCTGGCCCCCGAGGCCACCATCGTCAGCGTGCGGGTCATCGACGAGGACCTTCGAGGCAAGGCGGCGGCCTTCCATGCCGGGCTGGAGTGGGCCGTCGAGGAGGGCTACGAGATCATCAACCTGTCGCTGGGAGCGGCGAAACGGGAGTGGGCCCTTGCCTTCCACGAGGTGTGCGACCGGGGCTACTTCGCCAACTCGTTCATCGTGACGGCGGCCAACAACGTCAACCGGGACTCCTTCCCCTCCCTCTACGCCTCGGTCACCTCGGTGGCGGCAAACACCACCGAAGACCCGCTCCGGTTCCATTTCAACCCCGATCCCCCGACCGAGTTCCTGGCCAGGGGCATCGACGTCGAGGTCCCGTGGCTCGACGGCTCGGTCATCACCACCACCGGCAACTCGTTCGCCGCGCCCCACATCGCCGCCTACGCCGCCTTGATCAAGTCGAAGCACCCGGAACTCCGCCCGTTCCAGATCAAGACCGCGCTCTGGGCCGCCTCGGCCAACGTGCGCGACGCCGGGCACCACCCCACCGGCCGTCGCCTCGGTCTGGGCGGGGCCCGGGTCACGGCCGGCGGGGCCCGCCCCTCGCCCCGGGCCAGCATCGGCCTCGGACCGCGGCGGACCGACCAGAGCGGCCCCGTGGCCGACGCCGGGACCGCCACCACCGGAGGGTCGGCGGCGGCCCTGGCCCGGGAGCGGCAGGAGATCCAGACCTTGATGGAGGGCTACCAGGTGGGTGATCTGGTGGCCCGGGGCCCGTGGGGGCCGGTGTGGGCCGCCCGGTGGGAGGACCAGGACGTGGCCCTCCGCCGCCTCGACCCCGGTCTGGCATCGGACCAGACCATGCGGAACCGGTTCGCCGCCAGCGTCCGCATCGCCGCCTCGCTGCGTCATCCGCACGTGCTCCCCATCCTCGATCTGCGGGAGGGCCCGGCCTTCGCCGTCACCGTGATGCCGCTGTGCCCGTCGAATCTGGCGCAACGCCAGGCCGAGCGGGGCCCGGCCACGGTGGGAGAAGCGGTCGCCGCCGTCCTCTCGCTGCTCCACGGGCTCCACCACGCCCACGCCGCCGGGGTGTATCACGGGGATCTCCGGCCGGAGAACGCCCTGATCGACCACGAGGACCGCGTCCTGGTCTCGGACGCCGGCATCGCCGCCGCCCTGTCGAGCGACCTGCGGACGGCCTCTGCCCCCGGAGACCACCGTTCCTGGGCCTACCTGGCCCCCGAGCAGCTCGACGGGTCCGCCATCGGGGCCTACACCGACGTCCACGCCGCGGGGCTGGTGTTGTGTGAGCTGTTGACCGGTGAGCTCCCGTGGGCCCGGGTCGACTCGCTGGGGGCCCTGGTCCGCCAGCGGGCCACCGGCCATCCCCGGGCCGCGGCCGCCCTGCGGCCCGATCTCCCTCCTGCGGTGTCCACCCTGGTCGATGCCGCCACCGCCGCCGACCCGGCCGGGCGCCCACCGTCGGCTCTGGAGCTGGCCCGTCGACTGGATCAGGCCCTGATCGAGACCGAGGGGCGCGACTGGCTCGACCGCCAGCCATTCCGGGTGGAGGCGGCGCTCACCGCGCGCTGAGGGCAGCCTCGGACGCCGACGCGGATCGGGCCCGGGCTGCGTTGGCGGCGATGGCCTCCGCCAGTTCCGGCATCCGATGGGCCGGCAGGTCGTGGCCCATGTCGGGGAACAGCAGCAGGCGCGAGCCGGGGACGGCCCTGGTCGTGGCCACCCCGCCCGAGGGCAGGACGAGACGGTCGGCCAGGCCGTGCACGACCAGCGTGGGTACGTCCAGGCGGCGCAGGTCGGCGGTCCGGTCGGGGCTGGCGGCGATGGCGGCCGACTGGTGGGCCATGCCCTCGGGCCGGTAGCTGCGGGCCACAGCAGCCCGGGCCCGCTCCCGGTGCCGGTCGCGGTCCCAGGCCGGGCCGGCGAACAGGGCGAAGGTCTCGGTCGACACCTCGGCCGCCTCGTCCCGGTCGGGCGGGCGGCGGGCCAGCGCCACCAGCCGGGGCAGGATCCGGGCCGCGATCCGACCCCGCCGGGGATCGCCCGTGGTCGCCATGATCGAGGTCAGCGACCGGACCCGACCGGGATGGTTGATGGCCAGGGACTGACCGATCATGCCGCCCATCGACACGCCGACGACGTGGGCCGAGTCGAGGCCGAGCCCGTCGAGGAGGCCGGCCGTGTCGTCGGCCATGTCGTCGACCGTGTACGCCGCCACCGACCGACGCTTCAGGAGTTGGGCCGCCAGGTTGTCGACCACGGTGGGCGGGGGGCCGGGCGTGGCCGAGCTGAGCCCGGCGTCCCGGTTGTCGAAGCGGATGACCTGGAACCCGGCCTCCACCAACGGGTCGACCAGTTCCCGGGGCCAGTCGATGAGTTGGCCCGACAGGCCGATGGCGAGCAGGAGCGGCTCGCCCCGGCCCTCGATCTCGTACTCGATGGTGATGCCGCCTGTGGTGGTGATGGACGCCATCGGGCGGATGCTAGTCGCCGCCAACCACGCCTCGGGTCGGACCGGCGCCGCCCGGCCGCTCAGCGAACGGCGTGGTAGATGGGCGACCGCCGACACGCCCGTCGGAACACGACCTGCCACAGCTGGAGGTTTCGGGTCCGGAACGAGGCGGCCGAACCCAGGAGGTAGTAGTCCCACGTCCGACGGAAGCGTTCGTCGTAGTGCGGCACCTCGTCCCATCGGGATTGGATGTTCGAGTGCCAGGCCATAAGCGTCGTGTCGTAGTAGGGACCGAAGTTGTGGACGTCCTCGATGGTCCACGTCAGCAGCGATGCCTTGGCGATCTGCTCCATCGAGGGCACCACGCCCCCGGGGAAGATGTACTTGTCGAACCAGGGGTCGGTGTGGTTCTTGGACACGTTGGAGCCGATGGTGTGGTGGAGAAGCAGCCCGTCGTCGGTCAGAAGCCGGTCGTTCACATCGAAGAAGGCCTGGAAGTTGCGCGGCCCCACGTGTTCGAGCATGCCGACCGACACGATCCGGTCGTAGCGACCCGTGATCTGGCGGAAGTCGCACTGACGGATCTCGACGTCGAGACCCCGACATCGCTCCCGGGCGACCGCCACCTGCTCCGCCGCCGGTGACACCCCGGTCACGTGCACCCCGTGGCGCTCGGCCGCGTACTGGGCCAGGCCACCCCACCCGCAGCCGATGTCGAGCACCCGCATACCGGGCTCCAGGTGCAGCTTGGCGCAGATCAGCTCCAGCTTGGCCTCCTGGGCCGCGTCGAGATCGGTCGCCTCGGCCCAGTAGCCGCAGCTGTAGATCATCCGCTTGTCCAGCATGCGTTCGTAGAGGTCGTTGCCGATGTCGTAGTGGGCCGAGGCGTTGCGGGCGGCCCGGCTCACCGTCTGCCGGTTGGTCACGGCGGCCCTGGCCGCCAGGGCCATGAGTTGAGGACTGGTGCGGATCTTGAGCCGGAGTCGGGCCTCGAGCACCTTGACGAGCAACTCGTCGAGCCGCTCGGCCGACCACCAGCCGTCCTGGTAGCTCTCTCCCATACCGAGCTCACGGTCCCGGACCACTCGATCGAAGAACCGGTCGTCGTGAACCTGGAGATCGTGGACCGCCGGTCCGTTGAGTTCGATCCCGGCATGGTCCAGCAAGCGCAGGACCAGGTCTTTCGATCCACTGCTGAGGAACGATCGCGCCATGGCCAACCCCCTTCTCCACACGCCAAGGAGCTACATCCATGCAATCCGTTGTGGCTGGAGAAAGCAAGGGCTCGCCGTCTCCGCGACCTCTACGACCTCGACGACCTCGACGACCTCGACGACCTCGACGACCGTCGGTCCGGCGGAAGCTGGTCTGCGCTAGGCGGGCGGGAAGATCCCGGCCCGCGGTCCGACCCGGACGACGTGGTCCAACTCGAAGCCGAGCTCGGCGAGAACGGTCGCCAGGCGCCCGTCATCGACGGCCACGTTGAACCCGATCGGACCGTGGTCGGGCACGTAGACGCCGTGCAGCCCGACGACCCAACCTCGCTCCCGCAACTCGGCCACCACGTCGATCACGGCCTCGATGCGGTCCTCCCGCTCCGGCACACGGCCGAGGTTAGCGCCGACACCGCCGCCGGCCTTGGCGCCGCCGCACCAGGAACCGATCCCGACGCCGCCGCACTAGGAGCCGGACTCGAGGCCGTAGGTGAGGACGGCCACGTTGCCGCCCCGGGGGCCGGGTTGGCGGAGTTCGACCTGCTGGCCATCGGCGGTGAAGACCACGACCAACCGCTCGACCCCCTCCCCGGCACCCAGCGACCAGGTGTCGTTGTCGATGTCGGCGGCCATGGTCACCGACTGGCCGGACCCGGCCTCCAGGACGACCTCGACCACCACCCCGAGATCGGGGCGCACCGTGCCCAGCTCGTTGTGCCATGGGCCTCGGAACCCCTCGACCACGACCCCGCCCGCCCCCTCGCAGTCGACGGACGGGGCCAGGAGCACCCCGCGGGCCAACTCCAGACGACAGCGGGCCGGGAGGCCGACGGCGCTGCCGCCTTGGACACCCCGGGCCGACGCCGGGTCGGCCGCCGACGCGTCGTCGGCCCCTGCCGCCCCCGAGGTGATGCCACCGGTGGTGCCGGGGCCGGCCACCTCGGCCTCCAGCGACGGCGACGGGGCGCCGCCACCCCACCCCTGGAACCCGAGCAACAGGACCACCGGGGCGGCCACGGCCAAGAGGACGGCCAGGGCCAGGAGGAGCTCGGGCGCCGGGGACCGATCGACGAAGCCGAGCCGCTCGCGCCACGGGGCCATCAGGGGCCGGGGCATCGGAGGGAGCGAGCTCTCGGCCAGGAGGCTGGTGATCCGGGGGATGAGGCTGGCGACGTCACCCGGGGTGTAGACGAGCTCGGGCACCCCGGTACCGACGGCCGGTGACTCGACACCCCGCTCCCGGACGAACACCACGCGCTTGGGGCCGAGCCGCTGCTCCAACCGACCGGCGAGGTACACGAGTCGCTGGTTGGCTTCGCGGGTCAGGCGCTCCGAGGGCGTGGTGGCCAACAGGATGGCCAGGTCGACCCGGTGGAGCAGAGGGAGCGTCTCCTCGGCCCCACCGTCGTCGGCCCGAGGGGTCGGGTCGAACAGGTCGACCTGCCATCCGCGGGCTTCGAGTTCGCGCTTGAGCATCAGCCAGTCGTCGCCGCGCCCGGTCGTCCCGAGGACCACCTTGCCCATGGGCTCCAGGGGCCCGACCTCAACCACGCCGACCCCGTGTCGAATACTGGACGTCGCTGTCTATGGTGACGAAACTACAGTCACCGCCAATTCGAGAGGAGCATGGTGCTGGTTGTCGTCTCATTGTTGCTGGCCCTCGTGCTCGGAGCGGCGTTCACCAGCGCTGGCGTGGCCAAGGTGACGGATCAGCCTGTGATGGTACGTTCCCGACTGCACCTGGGGGTGCGATCGGACACGTTCCGGGCCGTCGGCGTGGCCGAACTGCTGGGGGCCCTGGGTCTGGTGCTGGGCCTGGTCCCCGTTCTGGCCTGGGTCGGATGGCTGGCCGCGTTCGGGCTCCTGGCCCTCATGGTGGCGGCCGTCGGCCTCCACATCCTGGTCGGAGACAAGCCGGCCGAGCTGGCGCCGGCGGCCACGATGGGCCTGCTCGTGGTCGTGTACGCGGCGACGGTGATGAGTTGGCCGTGACGTGAGCGGCATGAGGTTCGTCGAGCGCTTCGTCCGCCTGGCCCTGACCGTGGCCGTCGCCGTCGCCCTGATGCTGGTGGCCACCTACGCCATGGCCAGCGCCCTTCTGGTCCCCTCCGATGTGCGGGCCACCGACCTCCTGGGCGGCGGCGAGGACGCCGACGCCCCGGCCGCGCCGGGCAGTGCGAGCGAAGGCGAAGGCGAAGGCGAGGCTCGGGCCGCCGACGACCCGGCGGCGCCGTCGGCGGTGGCCGGTTCCGCACTCGGCCCGGCGGCGGTCACCACCGGTGTGGCCACGGTGACCTGCACCGGTCAGGACGGCGGGCCCGATGGCCCGTACCGGGTCGAGGTGCTCGCGGCCGCACCCGGCCCCGAGCCGATCGTGGTTGCCGTGGTGCTGGCCGGCGGCGACGGGACGAGGATCGAGCGGCGGATCGAGGTGCCGGCCACCGCCGAACCGGCCGTGACCGTGATCGGGGGCGACGAGGGCGGAGGCTACGTGGCCTGCGGGGTGAGCGGGGTGCAGCAGGGCGACCGCGTGGTGCTGACCAACCCCTGACCGGGTATCGACCCCTGAGGTCGCCGGTTGTGCCGTAGCATGCGGGCCATGGAGTTCTTCGCTGACAACTGGCCGGTCATCCTGGTTGCACTGGGCGTGGGCCTGGTGGTGCTGGGCCTGCTCCGTCGTCTGTTGAAGCTGGCCTTCTTCGGTGCCGTCCTCGGGGTGCTGGCCCTCGTGGTCTGGCCCATGGTGGCCGGCTGACGCCCGCCGTTCCGGTGGGCATGGCCCGCCGGAACCGTCGCCACGGTCGACCCAGGACGACAACACCGGACTAAACGCCGGGCTCCGGCGCGCCGATGCTCCGGTGATGGAACGGCGAACCTCCAGCGGCACCGAGCGCGGTCTCCGGGCCTTGGCCCCCCTGGCCGTGGTCTGGGCCGGCGCCGGCCTGCTCCTGGCCGTCGCCCACCGCCAACGGACGATCCCGCTGGAGACGCTGGTCCTCGATCCCGCCGCCCACGGTGGTCTGCCCTGGTACACGGGCCTCATCTCGAACCTCGGGATCCTGGGCTGGACGACGGCCACCGTGGGCGCGGGCCTGGGCGCGATGGCGGCCACCCATGGAGCCAGGCCCGGGGCGGCGACGTTCCTCCGGACCGGTGCCCTGCTCTCGGCTCTGCTCCTGCTCGACGACCTGTTCCAGCTCCATTCGGTCATCCCCCGCACGGTTCCGGTACAGAAGGTCGGATGGTACGGCCTGTACCTGACCCTCGGGCTGGCCTGGCTCGCCGCCAGTCAGGTCGAGATCCGGCGGACCCGGTGGCCGCTGCTGGCCGCCGCCTGTGGAGCGCTCTCGACGTCGGTGGCCGTCGACCTGGTCGGTGACGGGGGACGAACGGCCCTCCTGGCCGAGGACGGGGCCAAGTTCCTGGGGATCCTGGCCTGGGCCCACTACTTCGCCGCCACCGCCAACGACATCATCGGGTCGCTGGCCCGAGTGGCGGCACCGGAGCCGGCCCCGCTTCCCATCGCACCGACAGTCGACCGGGCCCGACCCCTGGCCCTGCCCGCGCTCCCAGGGAGAGGTCACCCATGACCGACGCACTCATGTCCGACTCCGTCATCGACCCCGACATCGACAGCCCGCCCGGGACCACCGGACCCCAAGCGACCGATGAAGACATTGCCAGCCCGCCCGGGACCGCCGGACCCGAAGCGACCGACGAAGAGGTCGGCGCCGAGGTCGGCACCGAGACCGATACTGCGAGCGACGGCCCGGCGTCCGGGACCGAGTCCGAGTCCGGCAAGGCCGCGGGGCCGGAAGGGGACATCGACCCGGGGGCCGACGCCGACACCCCGGCCAGGACCGAGTCCGACGCCGGCACCGAGTCCGACGCCGGGACCGAGACCGACGACGGGACCGAGGCCGAGGCCGACGCCGAGACCGACACCGGGACCAAGTCCGAGTCCGACGCCGGGACCGTGTCCGACGCCGGAGCGGAGACGGGGATCGAGGCCGATGCCGACACCGAGACCCCGGTCCCGGTCGACCCCGCCGAGGACGGCACCGGCTCGCCGGCCGGCGAGCCCGGGCCCAACCGGTCCCTGTTCGACCCGAACGAGCCCGAGACACCCGGTGCCGCCGTCGTGGCCACGTCGGTCCCCACCAACCCCCAGGACTGGGGATGGTCGGGCGAGCGTTCGAGCTGGCGGGCCGACTTCCCCGCCGACACCGGCGACGAGCCACAACCGGTCCGCACCGGCCGCGACCTCGACGGCCGGTCCGCCACCAGGCGCGCCCTGTCGGCGGCCGTGGACCGGACCTTCCAACTGTGCCGGCGGTTCCTGGCCCTGTGGCTCCCCGTGGCCCTGTTGGTCGGGCTCTGCTACGTGGTCATCGTCGCCTTCCCCGCCAACTGAGATCGCCCGGGCCCGACCCGCCGAGGTGACCACCGTCGGGCCGGGCCGGTCCCGGTGTGGCAGGCTGTGACGGTGTCAACGACGACCCCGGCAACGTCCAATCCCGGGTGGTACCCCGACCCCTGGCAGGTGGCGCCCTGGAGGTGGTGGGACGGCGAGACCTGGACCGCCCACGTCAACCAGGGGGCCGAGGACCGCAAGCCCCGTCTTCCCTCTTGGCTCAGCGGGCCCGTCCTCGTCGCCGGCCTGCTCAACGTCCCGCTCGTCGTCTTCCTCGCCTTCCAACAGCCGGTTCCCGTCCTCCTCGGCCTGGTGCCCCTGATCTTCGTCCTTCCGGCCATGGCCTGGCTCGACCGGGTCGAGCCCGAACCGTGGTCGTCCCGCATCCACGCCCTGCTGTGGGGGGCGACCGTCGCCGGGCTGGTGTCGGGCATCGTCAACAGCCTGGTTGCCGTGGGCGCCGGGGAGGACGTGGCCACGGTCGTGTCGGCGCCATTGGTCGAGGAGGCGATGAAGGGGCTGGGCGTCGTCTGGGCCGTGCGGCGCCGCGAGGTCGACGGCGTGATGGACGGGGTGGTGTACGCCGGCTGGGTCGGGGTCGGCTTCGCCGTGATCGAGGACGCCCTGTACTTCGCCAACGCCGCGGCCGAGGACATGCTTCTGCCCGTCTTCCTCCTGCGGGCCATCTTCACCCCCTTCGCCCATCCGCTGTTCACCGCCTGGATCGGGTTGGCCATCGGTCTGGCCATGGCCCGCAAGCAGTCGTTGTGGCTCAACGCCCTGTGGGGCTACGGCCTCGCGGTGTTCTGCCACGCCGCCTGGAACGGCTCCCTGGTCTATGCCGACCAGACGGGCAACGGCGCCGCGGTCGCCATCGCCGCCTTGTGCTTCTTCGTGTTGTTCATCGCGGTGGCGATCATGCTGGTGGTCCTGCGCCGCAGTGAGCAGCGCCGCTTCCTCCGGGCCGTGCCGATGCTGGCGGCCCGGTACGGCATGGGACAACCCGAGATCCAGACCTTCGGCCACTGGCAGCAGATGCTGGCCGCCCGCCGGCGGCTGCCCCGGTCCGGCCGGCGACGGTTCGACGCCGTCCACGCCGCCCTGGCCCGATTGGCCCTCCTCCACTCCCGACCTGGGCAGGTCGACCCGATCGAGGAGCAACGTCTCGCCGACCAGTTGCAGCGGGCCCGGGTCGACTTCGCCTCAGGGTGATCGGCCCGGTCAGCCCGGCGCGAACTCCCTGGTCGCACGCTCAAGGGGACGGCCCGACGGCCCGATAGCTCCGTACATGCAGTCAGCGGAGGCCGTGGCCGAACTGGTCCGTATGCCCCATTCCCTGGATCGGCTGGGTGTGCCACCGCCCCTGGTCGAGGACCTGTTCCTACGGCGCCTCCTCGTCGACCGGGTGTCGAGCATCGGTGAGCTGGCGGCCGGCCTGTGCCTGAGCCATCAGGTCGGTATGGAATTGGCCACCGACCTCAAGAACAAGAACCTGGTCGAGTACCTGGGGGCCGCCGGCCGCGACTATCGGGTCCAACTCACCGAACTGGGCCACCGGTCGACGAGCCAGCGTATGACCTCGGGCCGCCACGTCGGACCCATCCCGGTCGCCCACGGGCACTACGAACGGGTGGTTCGGCTCCAGGCCAACCGCCCCCGCATCGACCGCCACGCCATCCGGGCCGCCTTTCACGACCTCATCGTCGACGACACCCTGCTCGACCAGATCGGGCCGGCCTTCGCCAGCGACGGCGCCATCTTCTTCTACGGGCCGCCGGGAACGGGCAAGACCAGCCTGGCCGAGCGGCTCAATCGGCTGGCCGACGACCCGGTGCTCATCCCCCGCTACGTCGAGGTCGACGGCCAGATCGTGGGCGTCTTCGATCCGTCGCTCCACGAGCCGCTGCCGACCCAGCCGGCGGCCCTCGACCCCCGCTGGGTCCTGTGTCGCCGGCCGCTGCTCGTGGTCGGTGGCGAACTCGACCTGACCATGCTGAACCTGCGCCACGACCGCGTCTCGGGCCTCCACGACGCCCCGATCCAGATGCGGGCCAACAACGGGATCCTGGTCCTCGACGACTTCGGGCGGCAGGCCATCCGGCCCGACGAGATCCTGAACCGCTGGATCATCCCCCTGTCCCGAGGCGTCGACTTCCTCCGCCCCGTCACCGGGGCCAAGTTCACGGTCCCGTTCGAACTGAAGCTGGTCATCTCGACCAACCTCGACCCGACGTCCCTCGGCGACGACGCCTTCCTCCGGCGCCTCCGCAACAAGATCTACGTCGGTGCCGTGACCGAGGACGCCTTCATCCGGATCCTGGAGACGGTGGCGGCCGCCGCCGGGGTGACCCTCGCCCCCGGGGCGGCCCAGCATCTGGTGATGGTGGCGCGCCGGGAGATCGGCGAGCTGCGACCGTACCTCCCCGGGGACGTGTGCCAGCTCACCAACGCCATCGCCGACTACGAGCAAGGTCAGCGTCTGCTCACGCCCGAGATGATCGACCAGGTGGCGGCCCTCTACTTCGTGCAACCCGATGCCGCCGAGTTGCGCGACCGCCCGATCGACGTGTGGCGTCTACCCCCGATCCCCGACACCCGGCGCAGCAGCCGACTGGCCTTCCAGGACTACCAGATCGGCCCCGAGGCCTGGGACAATCCGCTCGACGGGCTGGAACACCTGGCCTCCACCCTCAGCGTGGAGCACGGCGGAGGCCAACTGGCGGTCCCGCCGGCCCTCCGGGCCGATCCACCCCCCGCCACGGGCTGAAGTTCCCTCATCCCGCCCCGAACGGCGTGCCCGGTGCCACTATGGGCACGTGAGGTTCCCGCCCCCACCTGTGCCGGTTCGGCGCGCCCCGGAATCCGACCCCGACGGGTCTGCACCCTCGACGCCCTCCGGCGGATCGCCGTTTGCGGGCCCGACGGCGGGAACAGTGACGGGAACGGCGACGGGACGGGTGGTGGCCGTGCTGGCGCTCGTCGCCGCCGTCGGCCTCGGCGCCGCGGCCCTGGCCCTCCCGGGCCCGCTCCGGACCCCGGCGCCCTCGATGGTCGGGTTGCCGGCCACCACCGACGGTGAGGGGCGGGTCCAGGGTCGGGCCGGCGTCGGGCCCGAGGGCCCAACCCGTCCGGTGGGCCCGGCCTTTCGGGACTTCGTGGCCGACCTCGACCGCCCCTCACCGGAGCTCACCGCCCTCACCACCGCCGATGACGCCGCCCTGGTCGGCCTCGCCGACCTGTCCTGCGCCGCCGCCGCCCGAACCGCGACCGAGTATCGGCTGGCGGCCGCCGCCGTGGACCTCGGCGCCGACCCGACGCCGGGGCCCGCCGTGGCCCTGGCCGCCCTCGACGAGGCCGAGGCGGCCCTGGTGGTCGGCTCGTTGGTGGGGCTGACCTGTCCCGAGCTGCTCCCCCGCCGCCCGAACGTCGGACCCGAGCTGGCGTCGCTGTGGGCCGCCGACCACCCGGCCCACCGATTCGTGACCACCGTCGACGACGCCCACCTGGCCGACCTCGCGGCCCACGCCTGCGGTCTGGTCGACCGGCCCCGCTCGACCACCGCCTTCGGCCTGGCCGCCCGGGAGCATCGTCGGTCGATCCTGACCGAGCCCGAGCGGTCGGCACTCGACGTCGGCGACCACAGCGAACTGTTCGGCGCCCTCATCGGCTGGTCCTGCCCCCACCTGCTCCCTACGATCGACCGGTGAGGGTCCGGGGGACGGGCCCGGGGAAGGCACCGTGACCGCGAACGACACCACACCCGCTGGCGGCGACGAGGGGCCGGCCATGGAGTTCGGCATCGCCCTCCGCCTGCTGCACGAGGCCAAGGAGGAGGCCCGTCGGGCCGAGACGCTCGGCTTCGACTACCTGCTGACGGGCGAGCACCTCATGTTCCACGGGCCGGTGGCCAACAACCTGGTGTCGCTGGCGGCGGCGGCCGGGGCCACCGACCGGATCAAGCTCATGAGCGGCATCGTGCTCGTTCCCCTGTACCCGGCGGCGCTCCTGGCCAAGCAGGTGTCGGTCCTCGACGTCGTCTCGGGCGGGCGGTTCTCGCTCGGGATCGGGGTCGGGGGCGAGTTCCCCAAGGAGTTCGACGCCGTCGGTGTCCCGGTCACCGAGCGGGGGTCGCGGACCAACGAGGCCCTGGAGGTCCTCGACCGGCTCCTGACCGAGACCGACGTCCACTTCGACGGGCGCTACACCACCCTCGACGGGGTCACCATCAAGCCCTCGACCGTCCAGAAGCCTCGACCACCGTTCTGGGTCGCCGGCCGCAAGGACGTGGCCATGCGCCGTGTGGCCCGCCACGGCGACGGCTGGCTCCCCTACATGTACACCCCGGAGATGCTGGCCGACTCGGTGTCGCGGATCGATGAGTTGGTGGAGGCCGAGGGCCGCCCGGGCGGGGCCGTCCGCACCGGGCTGTACATCTTCGCCTGCGTCCACGAGGACCGGGCCACCGCCCTCGAGCTGGCCAACCAACAGCTGAGCCGCCAATACAACCAGGACTTCTCCAAGCTGGTCGAGAAGTACACGATCGCCGGCGACCCCGAGACGTGCGCCGCCCGGCTGGCCGAGTACCGGGCGGCCGGGGCCACCGCCGTCATGTTCTCCCAGGGTTGCCCGCCCGACTACGTGGAGGAGAACACCCGCCTGCTGGCCGAGGCCGTCCTCCCCCTGTGTCGCTGACGACCGGACGCCAACGTGTCCCCCTCGGAGGCCTGGGGTACGGTTCGTCGGCGTGAGCGGGCAGGACATGGACCTCACCGAGGTCGCGACCATCGGCGATGCCGTGGTGGATGAGATCGAGCGGGCCGTGGTGGGCAAGCGTCACGTCCTCCGCCTGGTCCTGACGGGGCTGCTGGCCGACGGGCACGTGCTCATCGAGGACGTGCCCGGGGTGGCCAAGACCCTGATCGCCCGCTCGCTGGCCATCGTGACCGGCCTCGACTTCTCCCGGGTCCAGTTCACCCCCGACCTCATCCCGTCCGACCTGACCGGCTCGGTCATGCCCTCGGCCGAGGGTGCACCCGGGTTCGTGCCCGGCCCCCTCTTCGCCAACCTGGTCCTGGGTGACGAGATCAACCGCAGCCCGGCCAAGACCCAGGCCGCAGCCCTGGAGGCCATGGAGGAACGCCAGATCACGGTCGACGGCGTGTCCCACCCGCTACCCAGCCCCTACTTCCTGATCGCCACCCAGAACCCGGTCGAGACCGAAGGCACCTATCCCCTCCCGGAGGCCCAACTCGATCGGTTCCTGCTCCGCCTCTCGGTCGGGTACCCGGCTCCCGACGAGGAGCGGGAACTGCTGCGGCGGCGGATCGACCGGGGCACCGATCAGCCCGATCTGCGGCCGGTGGCCTCCGCCCCCCAGCTGGTGGCCATGCAGCGGGCGGTCGAGACCGTGGCCGCCCGGTCCGACGTGGTCGACTACGTGGTCAACATCGTCGAGGCCACCAGGGCCCACGATGCGCTGGAGATCGGGGCCAGCCCCCGGGCCGCCCTCGGCCTGGTCCGGGCCGCCCGGGCCTCGGCCGCCCTCGCCGGTCGGGCCTTCGCCACCCCGGACGACGTCAAGCGGTTGGCCCCCACCGTGTTGGCCCATCGCCTGGTCCTGCGGACCGAGGCCTGGGTCCGCGGGGTCCGGGAGCTCGACGTGGTCGACGAGTGCCTGCGACAGGTGCCGACGCCGGCCCCGCTGACGGCCGACGACATCGCCGCCGCCGGGCGGGCACCGTCGGGGTGAACCATCAGACCAGCCCCCGGCTCCTGATCCTGGCTCTGCTCGGTCTCGGGGGTCTCCTCGTCGCCGTTGTGGCGGGCCGGGTCGGGCTGGTGGTCCTGGCCACACCCGCCGTGTCGTTGCTGGCGGTGGCGACCGCCCTGCACCGCTGGCCCGACCTCGAACTGGAGTTGACGGGCCCCGAACGGGCCGTCGAGGGCGACCGGATCGACCTGGTGGTCACCGCCCGCTCCCGAATCGGTGTCCCCTGGCTCCAGCTCGCCCTCGATCTGCCGCCCGACCTCGAACCGGCCGACGGCATCAGCCGGGCGGTGGTGGCGGTGCCGCCCGGACGCCAGGTCGACGTCCGGTTCCCGGTCGAGGCCACCCGTTGGGGAGTGGCCCGTCCCGGGCGGCTCCAGGCTGTGGCCCGCGACCGCTTCGGCCTGTTCTCGTCGTCGACGACCCACGCCTCGCCCTGGCGCCTGCGGGTCCACCCGGCCGACGGCAACCGGCGCTCGGTGATCGCCCCCCGGCGGCTGCGGACCCGGGTCGGCGCCCACCTGGCCCCGGCCCGGGGCGACGGGGCCGAGTTCGCCGAGGTCCGCCCCCACCGTCCCGGCGACCCCCAACGGGCCGTGAACTGGCGGGTGTCGTCCCGACGGGGGGAACGGTGGGTCACCGTCCGCCATCCCGACCGGTCGGGAGACCTGCTCCTGCTGCTCGATTCGTTCACCGACCTCGGCCCCGATGGCAACCGGCTGGTCCAGCGAGCGGTGCGGGCCGCCATGGCCCTGACCGAAACCGGACTGGCCCACCACGACCGGGTGGGCCTTCTCGACGTCGGCCGCCACGTCCGCTGGTTCCGTCCCCGACTGGGTCGCCTCCACCACGCCCGCCTGTTCGACGCCCTGCTCGACACCCAGGTCGACCCCGGCCTCCGGGCCCCGGGGCTCAACCGACTACCCGTGCACGAGGTGACCGAAGGCAGCCTCATCGTGGTCATCACCGGCCTGCTCGACCCCGACCTGGCGAGCCTTCCCGCCGCCCTCCGGGCCCGGGGGCTGGAGGTCGTGGTCCTGGCCGTGGCTCCCGAGGCCCACCTCCCCGCCGGGGCCGACACCGACCGCGACCTCAGCAACCGGTTGTGGCGGCTGCAGCAGGCCCGCCGCCGCCAGGCTCTCGAGGAGCACGGAGTCCCGGTCGTGACGTGGGCCGCCGGCCAGCCGCTGGAGGTTCCGGTGGCCGCTCTGGCCCGTCGTCAGGGGGGCCGGGCGTGACCGCGACCTCGGGCGAGCGGTTGGAGGCCACGACCGAACTCGACCGCCGCCTGGCCCTGCTCCCGGCGCTGGCCGGCCTGGCCTCGGCCGCCGTCCTGGCCGGAGGGGCGGCGCTGGTCGACGTCGGCGGCTCGGGCCCGGAACGGCTGCTGGTGTGGATCGGGGTCGGGTCGGTGGTCCACGCCATGGTGTTGGGCCAGATCCCGACCCACTACGCCGGGTTGGGCCTGGTGGCGGTGGCGGCGGCCCTGTCCGGATTGGGCCCGGTAGGCCAGGCCGTCATGGTGTCGACCCTGGTCGTGAGCCACGAGGTGGGCCGGTTCTCGCTCGACGCCCGCCTCCCGAGCCGGTTCGGGCCCGGGGTCCTGGGGCGAGCGGCCGGGCGGACGGCAGCCCTGCTCATCCCGGCGCTGGCCGTGGTGGCGGCGGCGACGGCCGTCGACGACCTCGAACCGTTCCCCCTGCTGGTGCCGGTGGGACTGGCCGCCGCCACCGCGCCCCTCTACCTCCGGCGATTGCTGGGCGTCATCCCGACCGGGCGCCGGGCCTCGCTCGTGGTCCGGCTGACGCTGGCCGCAGGCGTGGTCACGGTCGCGGTGGGCGGTGCCCTCCTGGGAGCCCAGGGACGGTTCGTGTTCGCCGAGGACCGGGCGGCCCGGGCGGAGGAACGACCGGTGGCCACCGCGGCCGAGACCGAGCCGTCGCCCGACGAACCGGCGCCGACGGTCGCCCCCGAGAGCCTGCTCCTCCAGCAGGTGGTGACGGTCGCCATCACGGTCGCCATGCTGGTGGTGGCGGCCCTGTTCCTGGTCGCCCTCCGTCGACCCGAGATGGCCTTCGAACTGGACGAGCTCGACCTGGGCGACGAACAGCGGAGCCTGGGCCTGAGCGGCCCGGCCCGGGCGGAACTGGACGACGGGGTGGCCGCCATCGACGAGCGAGACTACGCCCGCCTGCTCGACGACCTCCTGCTCGACATCATCGGGGAGGCCGACCCGGCCCGGGCCATCCGCTACGGCTACGTGACCATCGAGCACCGATTGGGGGCGTTGGGGACCCGGCGCCGGCCGTCCGAGACCGAGCAGGAGCTCCTGGCCCGGGCCCTCCCCGTGCTCGACGGTGACCGGCAGGCGCTGGCCGAGCTGATCGACCTGTTCGAGGTGGCGCGGTTCGGGGTGGAGCCGGTGACCGAGGCCATGCGCGCCCGGGCCGTCGACACCGTCCGTCGCCTTCAGCGGAGCCTGCCCGACGCCGGGGTGGCCGGCGACGGGGACGACGGGGCCGGCGTCGATCGATGACGGTGCTCATCGTGCTCACCAGCCTGGGCGCCGTTGCCCTGCTCGTGCTCGGTCTGCAGGTGTTGTCGCGCCAGCTCCAGCGGTTTCCCCTCGACCACCGCAACCCCGGCCCCCTGGTCGAGACCTCACGTCGTCGGGCCTTCGTCCACCGCCCGGCCGATCTCGATCGGCTCCACGCGGTGGTGGCCGAGGCCCGGTCGAGCCCGGCCGTGGCCGCGGCCAAGCTGGAACCGATCCTGGCCGAGCTGGAGGCAACCGCCCCCGGCGACCGCCGACCCGCCTCGGCCACGGACGGAACCCGGCGCCCTCGGCGCAGGGCCGATCCGCTGGCCGGCCGGCTGGCCGAGCTGGAGCGGCGCTGGGGCGTCGACGACGGCTGAGCCCACCGCCACCGCCAACCGCCACCGGCAGCCGGACCCCGCCGGCCCCGGTCCCCGGGAACCGTGGGCTCGCTCAGCCCCGGGACGTGTCGTAGCGTGGCGGCATGAAGACCAAGATCTGCGAGATGTTCGGGGTGGAGTTCCCCATCCTGGCCTTCACCCACTGTCGCGACGTGGTGGCCGCGGTCACCCGGGCCGGCGGCTACGGGGTGCTCGGCGCCGCCGGCCACACCCCGGAACAGCTCGACATCGACCTGGCCTGGATCGCCGAGGAGGTGGGCGACAAGCCCTTCGGCGTCGACATCATCGTGCCGGCCAAGTACGAGGGCAAGAGCGAGGGCGAGCTGGCGGTCACGACCCTGACCGACATGATTCCGCCCACCCATCGCCAGTTCCTCGACGACCTGATGGACCGCTACGACGTGCCCGCCCTCCCCAAGGAGGACAACCGGCCCCGCCGGGGCGACGACGCCGCCGCCCCCATGACCTACGCCCAGGCCGTGCCCCTGATGGACGTGGCCTTCTCCCACCCCATCTCCCTGATCGTCAACGCCCTGGGCCCGCCTCCGCCGGACATGATCGAACGGGCCCACGAGAACGGGGTCAAGGTCGGGGCCCTGGCCGGCAAGAAATCCCATGCCGTACGCCATGTGGCGGCCGGCGTCGACGTCATCATCGCCCAGGGCCACGAGGCCGGCGGCCACACCGGCGAGATCGGCACCATGGTGCTGGTCCCCGAGATCGTCGACGCCGTGGCACCGGTCCCGGTCCTGGCCGCCGGAGGTATCGGCACCGGCCGTCAGATGGCGGCCTCCCTGGCCTTGGGGGCCGAGGGTGTGTGGTGTGGCTCGGTGTGGCTGACCACGCTCGAGGCCGAGACCCACCCCGCGGTCAAGGACAAGTTCCTGGCCGCCACCTCGTCCGACACCCTGCGGTCGAGGTCCCGGACGGGCAAGCCGGCCCGCCAGCTGCGGTCGGCCTGGACCGAGGAGTGGGAGGGCCCGGGATCCCCGGGGACGCTGGGCATGCCCCTGCAGCCCATGCTGATCGCGGAGGCCAGCCGTCGGATCGACCGGGCCGCCATGAACCCGGAGAACGAGGGGGCGGTCAAGTTGGCCAACTACTTCGTGGGCCAGATCGTGGGGGCCATGAACGAGTCGAAGCACGCCGACCGGGTGGTGTTGGAGATGGTCGAGGAGTTCATCGACGCCGTGGCCCGGGTCAACGACATGATGGCCTGACCCGACCGCCTGGCCGCCGGTCCCCTACTCCGCCAACTGGTAGGCACCGACGGTGGCGCCCACCGCCGGTCGCGGCCTGAGGTCGGCGTCGAAGGGGATGTGGGGCGAGGTGGGGACGGCCCGGCCGGCCAGGAAGCTGGCGGTCAGGGGCCGGAAGTCGATGGTGTCCCGGTCGATGCCGGCACCGACCAGGCCGGGATCGCCATCGATCACGAGGTCGAGCTCGGTGTCGGGTCCGGT
This sequence comes from Acidimicrobiales bacterium, assembly GCA_965263455.1. Lineage (GTDB taxonomy): Bacteria > Actinomycetota > Acidimicrobiia > Acidimicrobiales > SZUA-35 > CADEDH01. The sequence continues at coordinate 31,074 of CBDHHN010000003.1, read as the reverse complement.
GTGGACGTCGGTCACGAACACGTTGCCGCCCATCACCAGCTCCCGGGCATCGGTGACCCGCATCGACTCGGCGCCGGGCAGGCTCCAGGCCAGGTTGTTGAGGAACTGCACGTCGGTGGCCCGGGCCACCGCCAGTTCGGTCCGGCCGCCCAGAAGACCCTCGGTCCGACCGTTGTGGTAGGTCGTGTTGTGGACCACGTCGACCCGGGATGACTCGTGGACGATGATGCCCCGGCCCCCGTTGTCGAACACCACGTTGTTGGCGATCAGGATTCGGCCCGTGTACCCGGTCTCGTCGGCCTGGTCGATGATGATGCCGTTGCCGTCGGTGAAGACGTCCCGGTCGGTGATGAAACGGGAGAAGACCTTGTTCTCGTTGCGATAGATCAGGTTCCCGGCGACCACGTCGTGGTAGCCGTCCTCGCTCGGGGGCTGGCCCCGATCCTTGGAGTGCCACATCGAGATGCCGCTCCCCTGCTCGGTGCCCCAGTACGAGTTCTCAAACAGCTCGTTCGAAAGAATCTCGATGTTCGACGACTCAACGGTGGCCACACCGCCCACCGGGAACTGTGAGATCACGTTGCCCTGGACCCGCACGTGGTTCGAGTCCCGGACCAGGACCCCCCATCCGTAGGGGTTGTCGGGCCCGAAGCCCTCGCCCACGAACCGGAGGCCGTCGACCTGCACGTAGGAGGCCCGGACCGAGATGCCGTTGCCCTTGCTGGCCACGATCAGGGGTTGGTGGCCCGGGGCGGCGGTGACCCGGACCCACGCCTCGGGGGTCCCGCTGCTCTCGATCACGTAGTGGGCGTTGCCCGGCTCGGTGGTCTCGTCGTAGCGGCCGGTCAACAGTTGCAGTGTCTGGCCCGGGGCCAGGCGGTCGAGGGAGGCCTGGAGCGACCGCCAGGCCGTGGCCTGGGTCTGGCCATCGGCCTCATCGCTCCCGCCCCCGGGATCGACGAACAGCACGTCGGGGTCGGTGTCGACCGACGACAGGGCCTGGGAGGTCGGTGTGCGGTCGACGGGCGCCGCCGCCTCCTGCAGGGAGGCCCGGATCGAGCCCTCGTCGACCATGGTCAGGTCCGGGGTCGACACCTCCGGCCCCCGGGTGACCAGGTAACCGGCCACGGCCCCGGCCGCCAGCAACGGCACCAGGACGACCAGGAGCCGGGCCCCCCATCGGGCCCGACGGCGACGGCGACGGCGTTCGGTCCGGCGGCGGGCCACCGGACCGTACGGCCGGCCGCCACGATCGGGATGTCCGGACCCCTCCCAGGGTTCGGACTCCAGAATGGTCCCGCTCACGATCTGCCCCGCTGCCCTTCCCCGCCCGCTCGGGCCCGCTCAGGCCCGAGCGGTCAAGGGTACAGCCAGCTTGTCGCTGCTTCGAGGCGGTCGACGGTCGGCGGTCGGCGGGTGCCGGGCTCGTTGTCGCCATCGGGCCGGACCGGGCCCGGGCCCCAACCGTTCAGCCGGGGCCGGCCCCCACGGCCTGGTGGGCCCCGGCCGCCACCGGTCCGGTCCGGGCCCGGCCGTCGATGTCGCGGGCCACGTCCCGCCCCGGGGCCTCGACGACCACGCCCACGGCCGGGCTGTCGGCCCGGGGCCGGAAGTCGGCGGCACCGGGATCGACCCCGGGGGCCGCCAGGCCCCCGTCGAGGGTCACCCGATCCCGGTCCGAGGCCACGGTTGCCGGGTTGGACGACACGAGCAGGTTGCCCTCGGTCACCACCCCGGTCGAGTCGCTGTGACGCAGGGCCGGCGCCCCCGGCCGGCTCCAGGCCAGGTTGTTGACGAACCGGACGTCGTTGGCCCGTCCCGCCGCCAACTCGACCGGCCCACCCTCGAGGGCGGCGGTACGGCCGTTGGCGTACGTCGTGTTGTGGACGACGTCGACCCGGGACGATTCGAGCACGAGGATGCCCCGGCCCCCGTTGTCGAACACGACGTTGTTGGCCACCAGGGTTCGGCCCGTGTAACCGGTCTCGTCGGTCTGGTCGATGATGATGCCGTTGCCGTCGGTCATGACGTTGGTCGACCGGAAGCGGGAGGGGACCTTGTTCTCGTTGCGGTAGACGACGTTGCCCGCCACCACGTCGTGATACCCGTCGGCGTTGGGGGCCGTCCCCCGGTCCTTGGCGTGCCAGATGGAGATGCCGCTGCCCTGTTCGGTGCCCCAGTACGAGTTCTCCAGCACCTCGTTGTCCCGGATCTCGATGTTGGCCGAGTCGACGGCGGCGATGCCGCCCACCGGCATGCCCGAGACCCGGTTGCCGACGAAGCGCACGTGATCGGCCTCCCGGACCAGCAGGCCCCATCCGTAGGCGTTGGTGGCGTCGAAGCCCCGGCCGACGACCTCCAGGCCGGAGACCTCGACGTACGAGCCCCGAACCGACAGTCCGTTGCCGCCGGTGGCGACCAGAACCGGCCGCTGGCCGGGGCCCGCCGTGATGCGGATCCAGGCGTCGGGGCGGCCGCTCGTGTCCAGGACGTAGTGGGCCACCCGTTCCCGGGTCTCGTCGTAGGTGCCGGTCATCAGGCTGAGGGTCTGGCCGGGTTGGACGCGGTCGAGGGCCGTCTGGAGCGAGGACCAGGCCCGATCCGGGGTCTGGCCGTCCTCGTCGTCGTCACCACCGACCGGGTCGACCCACAACACGGAGGGGTCGGAGTCGACGACGGCCTCCAACTCACGGGCCGGGAGGAGGCCGAGGGCGGTGGTGGTAGGCGTCGAGCCGGCCTCGGATCCCGACGTCGGGTCGTCCGGGACGCCGGTCTCGGGAGCCGTCGGCTCAGCCGACGAGGCATCTTCGACCCCGCCCGTGGTCCCGGCGTCCGGTCCGAGCTCGGTCCCGGCCAACCTCGGCTCCGGGTCGGTTGCCGCCTGCTCCTGGCCGGGGACCGGGGTCGAGGTCGGCGTCGGGTCGGGGTTGGTGATGCGCTGACCCCGCCCGCCGCCGACGGCGACGACCACCAGTCCGATGGCCACCGCCACCACGGCGGCCAGGACCCAACGGGCCCGCCGTCGGCCCCGGTCGACGCCGCCGCGACCGGCCGGGACCCGGGAGCCGTCGAGCACGGGGCCACCGGGTTCGGCCGACTCGGGTTCGGCCGGCTCCGGGAACGGATCCGGCATCGCGGACGACCTCGTCTCCGGCATCGTCTCCGGCATCGTCTCCGGCATCGCGGACGACCTCGCGGACGGCATCGTCGGCGGGGTCGGCGAACCGGCCGACCGTTCGTCGGGGCGACCTGATCTCGGACCATCCGAGTCGGATCCCGGGTCCCGGGTCGGCACGGGCGCAATCTGTGAGCGGGCAGGGTCGAACAACCCGGTGCCGGGCGAGGAGGCGTTTGCTCCTCGATCGACAATCGGGTCGAAACGATGGTGGCGGCGGGTCATCGTGTCCCATCGGTAGGCCGCCCGCGCCAGGACTCTAGCCGCAGCCCGCCACAGCTCGGGACGCGGGTGGACTTCTACCGGTGTCCGGCACCGGCACGACGGCCGTCAGATGGCGTCGCCGTCCCGCAGCTCGGCGATCCGATCCCACCCGTAGCCGTGCTCGAGCAGGATCTCCTCGGTGTGCTGACCGAGTTCGGGCACCTCCACCCCCCACCGGGTCGGGGTGTCGGACATGGTGATGGGCGTCCCCACCACGGTGACCGAGCCCCACTCCGGATGCTCGACCTCGGCCAGGTAGTTGTTGACCAGCATCTGGGGGTCGGCGGCCACCTCGGCGTGGGTTCGGACCGGGGCGAAGCGCTGCTGCTCGGCCGTCAGCCGCTCGGCCCACTCGGCCGTCGTCCGCTGGACGAAGATCTTGCTGAACACCTCCCGCAGCTCGGCTCGGATCTCGGGAGTGGTGAAGTAGCTCCCGAAGCGGGGGTTGTCATGCAACTCGGGGCTCTCGACGGCCCGGACCATGCCCGGCCACAGGTGCTCGGGGCACCCGGCGATGGCCAGGTAGCCGTCAGCGGTGGGGAAGATGCCGTACAGGGCGTCGACGAGGGGGTGTCCGCCGTTGGACCTCCCGGCCATCTCGCCGGTGAGGAGGTAGTGGGTGTACTCGCTGGCCTGGAGCCAGATCTGGCTCCCCACCAACGACACGTCGACCTGCTGACCCCGACCCGTCCGCTCCCGGGCGTAGAGGGCCGAGGTGATCCCGACCGCCAGGTTCATCGAGCCGCAGTGGTCGGCGACGAGGGCCCCGACCGGGGTCATGGGCCCGCCGTCGTCGCCGGTGGTCGAGATGAGGCCGCCGTAGGCCTGGCCCACCATGTCGGCCCCCTCCCGCTCGGCGTCGGGGCCCGTCGGGCCCACGAACGAACCGGCGGCCCAGATGATCCGGGGATTGACGGCGGCCAGGTCGTCGTAGCCCAACCCCCAGCCCTCCAGCGTTCCCGGCTGGAAGTTGGACAAGACGACGTCGGCGTCGACCACCAGCCGCTTCAGGACCTCGGCCCCGTCGGGGGTGCGGAGGTCGATGGTGATGCTCCGCTTGCCCCGGTTGCAGGCGACGAAGACGGCGGAGTGGCCACGCTCGGGGATGGCTCGGACGTGACGGCCGACGTCGCCCACCTGGGGCAACTCCACCTTGATCACGTCGGCCCCGAGGCCGTGGAGCAGGGCCGCCGCCTGCGGCCCCTGCACCAGGGTCGAGAGGTCGAGCACACGAACGCCATCGAGGGCTCCGGCCATGGTTGGTCCCCTTCTGCTCACGGACGGTGTGCCGACACTAGTCATCGGCGTCGGGCGGGACCAACGGCGACCCCCGGCTCGGGCCCCGAGGGTTAGCATCGCCCCATGAACCCGGTTGCCCCGCCCGCCGTCGGCCGCTCCCTCGCCCGCCCCGGCGATCGCGACCTGGTCCGGGGCCGGACCCCGTTCGGGGCCGACCGGAGCCCCGGGCCCCACGGCCCGCCCGGTCCACCGGCCACGGCCGTCTTCGTCCGCTCCCCCTATGCCCACGCCCGGGTCACCGGCGTCGACTCCGGCCCCGCCGCCCGGGAACCCGGGGTGCTCGGCGTGTACACGGCCGCCGACCTCGACCTGGTGGCCCCGGGACCGTTCCACCCCTCGTTGTCGTCATGGTGGGTGCAGCCCCTGTTGGCCGCGGGGCGGGTCCGCTACCAGGGTGAACCGGTCGCCGTGGTGGTGGCCGAGACCAGGGAGGCGGCGGTGGACGCCGCCGAGTCGGTGGCCGTCGACTACGAGCCCCTGACCCCGGTTCTCGATCTCGACCCGGCTCTGGCCGGCGCCGGACCGATCCACGACGGCACCGATCGGACCCCGGTCCGCGACGGCGACGACGACCCCCGACCGGAAGGAAACGTCGCCCTCGACACCGGTTGGGTCGGCACCCTCGACCTGGTCGACGATGATCTGGCGGGCCACGAGATCGTGGTCAGCGGGCGGCAGTTCAACCCCCGCCTCACCCCCGCCCCGATCGAAGGGCGGGTCGTCACCGCCTGGTGGACCGACGGCGTCGGGCCCCGGCTTCGGGTGTGGTCCAATACCCAGCGACCCCACGGCTACCGGGACGAGCTGGCCGCCCTGTACCGGCTGGCCGCCGACGACATCGAGGTCGACACCGGACCGGCCGTGGGTGGCGGCTTCGGGGGCAAGAACGGACGCACCCCCGAGGAGCGTCTGATCCCGTGGTTGGCCCGGGCCGTGGGCCGGCCGGTGAGCTGGGTCGAGACCCGGACCGAGAACCTGACGGTGGCCCCCCAGGGCCGGGGTGAGCGGATCGAGATGACCCTGGCCGGGTCGGCCGACGGCCGGATCCGGGCCCTGCGGGCCGAACTGGTCAAGGACGTCGGGGCCTACCCGATGACCGGAGCCCTCCTCCCCGGGGGCTACACGGTCCCCGGGGCCTCCGGATGCTACGACATCGCACAGGTCGCCATCCGCTGCCGGTCGGTGGCCACCAACCGGGTACCGACATCGGCCTACCGGGGGGCGGGCCGTGCCCCCTACATCGCCGCCCTGGAGCGCATGGTCGACCGGTTCGCGGCGGCCGCCGGGCTCGATCCGGCCGAGGTTCGACGCCGCAACCTGGTCCGCCCCGACCAGCACCCCCACCACACGCCCACCGGGGGACGCTACGACGAGGCCGACTACCCGGGCGATCTGGAGCGGGCCCTGACCGGGGCCGGCTACCTCGAACTGCGGGCCGAACAGGCCCGGCGCCGGGCCGAGGGCGGACCGCGTCAGCTTGGGATCGGCCTCGCCTGCTACAACCACCTGACGGTGGGCCCCGGGGGTGAGGCGGCCTCGGTCACCCTGCTTGAAGGCGGCCGGTTCCGGGTCGTCACCGGTTCCACCGACCAGGGCCACGGCCACGCCGTCACCTGGGCCCAGATCGCGGCCGACGCCGTGGGGGCACCGGTCGACCGAATCGAGGTCGTCGAGGGGTCGACGGCCCTGATCGCCACCGGGGTCGGGGCCGTCGGGTCCCGCTCGGCCCAGACCGCCGGGATCGCCGTCCACCGATCCGGCCACCAGCTGGTGGACGAGGCCCGTTCGGTCGCGGCCGGGGTCCTCGAGGCGGCCACCGAGGACGTGGTGTTCGACCGGGGCGACGGCGGTCAGCGCGGCCGTTTCCACGTGGTCGGCACGCCGGCGGTGTCGGTCGGATGGGCCGAGGTGGCGGCGGCCAGGGCCGACCACGGGCGGGGCGAACTGGCCTGCGGCGACCACTACGACCCGGACGGCGCCTTCAGCTACCCGTCGGGGGCCCACGTGGCCGTGGTCGAGGTCGACGCCGAGACCGGGGCGGTGGCGGTCCGAGCCTTCCTGGCCGTGGACGACGCCGGGGTCCGCATCAATCCGACGATCGTGGAGGGCCAACTCCATGGCGGCATCGCCGCCGGGATCGGCCAGGCCCTGGGCGAGGTCACGGCCGACGACGACGTCGGCAACAACCTGACCGCCACCCTGATCGACTACGCCATGGCCACCACCGACGTGGTGCCCCCGATCGAACTGATCGCCGGTGGGGTGGCGTCGTCGTTCAACGAGTTGGGGGTGAAGGGTGTGGGCGAGTCCGGTCCGATCGGGGCCACACCCGCCGTCCACAACGCCGTCATCGACGCCCTCGCCCCGCTCGGGTTGGACCACGTCGACCTCCCCTGCACCCCGGAGCGGGTGTGGGCCGCCCTCCGCCAACTACAACCGGACGAGACCACCGAGTAACGTCTAGGGCCAGGTTCACCCGGGGCACCCTGTACGGGAGCCGCCCATCCGGGTGTTGACAGCAAGGAGCGTAGAGAGTGGCAACCAAGCCGGGGGAAAAGGTCAAGTTCGAGGACCTCGGGGTCGAGATCATCGTGACCAAGGGAGGCGACGGGGACATCACCGCCACCGGTGGCGGCGACGGCCTCAAGGTCGGCAAGCGCTACGAGCACGAGGGCACCGGCATCCAGGTTCTGGTCACCAAGCCCGGCGCCGCCACCCTGCTGTGCAACAGCGAGCCGATGGCACTCCAGGAGCCCAAGAAGACGAAGTCGGCCGACTGAGTCACCGGCGACCGCGTCCCGAGTGATCAATCGCACCGAGGCCGGCGGGATCACCGTCGAGACCGACACCGAGGGTCTGGTCCGGCACGTGACCATGCCGGGCGGTCCGCTTTCGGCGGCCACCGCCCAGGCCCTGATCGGGGCGGCCGAGGATCTGTACGAGGACCGGGCGGTCCGGGTCGTGACCCTGGCCGCCCGGTCCCCCTCGTTCTGCACCGGCCCCGATCCCGACCTCGACCCGCTCATCGTGGACCCCGACCCCGCCGCGGCCTGGGCCCGGATCCGGGTCCCGGTGGTGGCCGTCCTGACCGGGGCCTGCCACTCGGTCGGGCTTGAACTGGCCCTGGCCTGCGACATCCGGCTGGCCGCCGACGACGCCACCTTCGCCCTGCCCGATCTGGTTCACGGTCGGCTCCCATGCTGGGGCGGGACCCAACGACTGGCCCGGGCCGTACGACCGGCCGAGGCCTCGGCGATGGTTCTCCTCGGGACCGAACTGAACGCCGAACGGGCCACCGCCCTCGGTCTGGTTCACCACCACGGTCCCGATCCGGCGGCCCGGGCCGTCGAGATCGCCGCCGAGCTGGCGGCCCGAGGACCCCTGGCACTGGAGTTGGCCAAGGAGGCCGTCCACCGGGGAGCCGAACTGCCCCTGCGCGACGGGCTCCGCCTCGAGGGCGACCTCAACCATCAGCTGGCCGCCACCGAGGACCGGGCCGAGGGGCTGCAGGCCTTCTTCGACAAGCGGCCTCCCGACTTCGCCGGTCGATGACGGGTCCCGACCCCGTGGGGGACGGGGGATCCGAGCGGGCCGACCGGGCCGCCGCCGTCATCGAGCGGCTTCCGGCCGGAGCCCTCGACCTCGCCACCGAGGGATTGGCCCGTGGCCTGACCGCAGCCGGCCTCGTACCCGGCCAGCATCCCTGGGGTCGGGCCGGGGCCGCCCGCGACCTGCTGGTGGCCCCGGTGGTGCTCGACCCGACCTGGCCCGACCCGACCCCTCCGCAGCCGGTGGGAAGCGGCGCCGTCCACGCCGATCTGACCGACGACGACGCCGAGGCCTTCGCCCGCCTTCGCTCGGTGCTGGCCCCGGACGCGGCCACCGACCCCGAGACCTTGGCCGCCGCGGCCCAGGAATGGCGCCTGCCGGTGACCCCGTATCGCCGTCCGGCCGAGACCTCGGGGCCGAGACCCGATCCCGGGCTCACGTGGACGGCCGCCGGGTCGACGCCGACGGTCTCCGACCCGGCCCGCGACATCGACCGATCCCGACCGGGTGACACGCCGCTGGTCGTCGACCTGAGCGCCCTGTGGGCCGGCCCGTTGGCCACGGCCCTGCTGGCCGAGCTGGGGGCGAGCGTGGTCAAGATCGAGCCCTCGGCTCGACCCGACGCCCTGGTGGACCACCCCGCGGTCCACCATGCCCTCAACCACCGCAAGGACATCATCGACCTCGACCTCCGGTGTCGAGCGGACCGGGCACGCTTCGACGAACTGCTGTCCCGGGCCGACCTGCTCGTCGACTCCTTCTCACGCCGGGTCCTGCCCAACCTGGGCTACGGTCCCGACGTCATGGCCGGCCGCTTCCCCCACCTCCGCACCCTGTCGATCACGGCCTTCCCGGCCGGAAGTCCAGAGGCCGACTGGGTGTCGTACGGGCCGGGGGTCCATGCCGCCGTCGGCCTCGGTCGAAACGGACCCGACGAACGGGCCCGGCCGGCCCCCATCGCCTACCCCGACCCCTTGGCCGGTGTCGAGGCCTTCGCCCAAGCCGCCTCCCTCCTCGCTGGGGCCGCCGGGCCGGTCCGTCGGGTCGAGGTCTCGCTGGCCGGGACGGTCTCCCCCCTGCTCGGCCACCGGGTCGGGGCCGCGGACGGCGCGCCGTGAACGAGCCGGTCGACCTCCACTTCGACGGCCCCCTGGCCGTCGTCACCCTCAACCATCCGCCGCTCAACATCTTCGACCTGGCCATGCGGGACGAGCTGATCGGGGCCCTGTCGGCCGTCGACGACGTGGTCGATGTACGGGCCATGGTGCTGCGCAGCGCCGGGCGCCACTTCAGCGCCGGGGCCGACCTGTCGGAGTTCGGATCGGCCCCGTCGATCATGGAGGCCCGCCGGATCCGCTGGGACCGGGATCCGTGGGGACCGCTGTGGGACCTCCGGGTCCCCACCGTGGCCGCCATCAGAGGCACCGCACTGGGTTCGGGCCTGGAGATGGCGCTGCTGTGCGATCTGCGGGTGGCCGCCCCCGATGCCGTCCTCGGCCTGCCCGAGACCAAACTCGGGATGCTCCCGGCGGCCGGGGGGACCCAGAGCCTGACCCGGGCCGTCGGCCCTCACGCCGCCCTCCCCCCGGTGGCCGAGGGCAACCCGGTCACCGGCACCGAAGCAGCGGCCCGGGGCATGGTCACCGTCGTGGCCGACGACGTCGACCGCGCCGCCCGGGACCTCGCCCTGGAGCTCAGCCTGCTCGACCCCACCGTGGTCCGCGCCGCGCGTCGGGCGCTACGGGCCGCCGGGGATCTGCCCATCGACCAGGGCCTGGCCCGGGAGAAGGACCTGGCCCGGGCGATCGCTCAGCGGGCCTGACGACCGCCATCGATGGGATAGATCCCACCGGTGATGAAGGCGGCCTCGTCGGAGGCCAGGAAGGCGACCAGGGCCGCCACCTCCTCGGGCTCGCCGTAGCGGCCGAGCGGCATCCCGGCCGTCACCGTCTTCTTCATCTCCTCCGGATCCTCGGGCGAGGCCTGGGACTCGATGGAGCGCATCATCCGGGTCTCGATCGGGGCGGGGCACACGGCGTTGACCCGGATGTTGGCCGGCGCCAACTCGACGGCGGCGGTCTTGGTCATGCCCACCACGGCGTGCTTGGACGCCCCGTAGGCCACCAGGCCCGGGGTGCCCGACAGACCGGCCACCGACGAGGTGTTGACGATGGCGCCGCCCCCGTTGCGGCGCATCACGTCGGCCACCTGCCCCATGGCCAACCAGACACCCTTGACGTTGACCGCCAGCACCCGGTCGAACACGTCCTCCGGGTACTGCTCGAGCGGGGCCACCGCCCCCTCGATCCCGGCGTTGTTGAACAGCACGTCGACCCGTCCGAAGGCGTCGACGGCGCGGGCCACGTAGGCCTCGACCTGGGCCGCATCGGTGACGTCGGCGGCCACCGCTTCGGCCCGGGCCCCGGACTCGATCACGGCCGCCGCGGTGGCGTCGAGGGCCTCGCCGGCCAGGTCGACGGCGACGACGGCCGCCCCTTCGGAGGCCAGTCGCAGGGCGGTGGCCCGTCCGATCCCGCCTCCGGCGCCGGTGATGATGGCCACCTTGTCGTCGAAGCGTGCCATGAGCGTTCCCCCTCGGTCCGGTTCCCGGCCCACGGTGGGCCGGGGTCGACCTCCACCCTGGCACGGACCGGAGCCGGGGGCGAACGGCGGTTCAGTCCCCCAGCAGGGCCCGGCTGATGACCACGTTCTGGATCTCGGTCGCCCCGTCCAGGTACTGGGTCAACCGGGCGCCGGCCAGGTGCCGGGGCAGGGCGTGGTCCCGGCGGGCTCCGGCCGCCCCCATCACCTGCATGCATTGGGCGATCTGGCGTTCGGCGGCCCGGGTGGCGAACTTCTTGGCGTGGGCCGCCCCAACCGGGTCGGCCGTCCCGTCCTGGAGGCGACGGGCGGCCCGGTAGGTGAGCAGGCGGGCCGCCTCGAGGTCGGTGGCGGCGTCGGCCAGGATGAACCGCACCCCCTGCAGGTCGGCCACCGGCGCCCCGAAGGCCACCCGCTCCTTGACGCGGGCGGTGGCCGTCTCGAGGGCGTGACCGAGCATCCCGCAGCACATGGCGCCGACCAGCACGCGGGCCAGGTCGATGCCCTCGAGGGCGGCCCGGAATCCCTCGGGTGGGAACACGAACATGGCGTCGTCGGGGACCCGGCAGTCGGTGAACCGGAACCCGCCGGTGCCCATCGAGTGCCCGCCGACCAGGTCATAGGGACCGGTCCGCTCGACGCCGGGGGCGTCGGCGTCGACCAGGAAGGCGGCGATGCCCCGATGGCCGGCGGTGCGGTCGACGGTGGCGTAGACCGAGAGCACGTCGGCCCCGGCGGCGTTGGTGATCCACGCCTTCTCGCCGTCGAGGCGCCAGCCGCCGTCGATCCGGGTGGCCGTGGTGGTGATGGCGGCGGCGTCGGAACCCACCCCCGGCTCGGTGAGGAGGAAGGCGCCCAAGCGAGCCCCCGACACCAGGTCGGGCAGGAACCGGTTGCGGACGGGGCCGGACGCCCGCCGGGCCACGGTGGCGGCCAGGTTGTTGTGGACCACGAGGGAGAACGCGGTGCCGAGGTCGACGGCGGCCGCCGCCTCCAGTACCCGGGCCAGGGCGACCGGCCCCAGGCCTCGGCCGCCGTCGTACTCCGAGACCATCAGGCCGGTCAGACGGGCCTGGGCCGCGGCGGTGAAGGCTTCACGGGCGAACTGGCGGTCGCGTTCCCATTGCTCGGCCCTGGGGGCGACGGCGGAGGCGGCCCACCGGCGGGCCGCCTCCAACACCTCGGCCTCGGGGCGGGTCAGGATGTCGTCCATGGCGGCGACCCTACGGGATGGCGCCGACCGGGGCGAGAGCGACGATCAGTCCAGGTCGAGGGCGTCCGAAACCAGGGCGGCGATGGCGCTCCGCTCGCTGCGGGTGAGGGACACGTGGGCGAACAGCTCGTGGCCCCGGAGCGAGGCGATGACCGAGGCGATGCCGTCCCGGCGGCCGACCCGGAGATTGTCCCGCTGGGCCACGTCGTGGGTCAGGACGACCCGGCTGCCCTGACCCAGACGACTGAGAGCGGTCAACAGGACGCTGCGCTCCAGGTTCTGGGCCTCGTCGATGATGACGAACACGTCGGTCAACGTCCGGCCCCGGATGTAGGTCAGGGGCAGGACCTCGATCAATCCCTGGCGTTCGATCTCGTCCCGGGCCGTCGGGTTGGCGATCACCTCGAGGGCGTCGCCCACCGCGTCGGTCCAGGGCCGCATCTTCTCCTCCTCGTTGCCGGGGAGGAAGCCGAGTTCCTGACCACCGACGGCGTAGAGGGGGCGGAAGATCATCACCTTGCGGTGGCTCTGTCGTTCGAGGACGGCCTCGAGCCCGGCGGCCAGGGCCAGCACCGACTTGCCGGTTCCGGCCGGTCCCCCGATCGAGACGATGCCGACGGCCTCGTCGTCGAGAAGGTCGATGGCGATCCGCTGTTCGGCGTTGCGGCCCTTGATCCCGAACACCTGGCGGTCCGACACGAGGCGGACCTTGCCGTCGGCCTGGACCCGGGCCAGGGCCGACTGACCGGCGCCCTCCAGGATGAGGCCGGTGTTGACCGGGAGTTCGGACGCCGACTCCAACTCGACCACGGCGTGCTTGTAGAGCCGGTCGATGACCTCGCCGGGGGCGTCGAGTTCGACGATCCCCCGCCATTCGAGGTCGGCGTCCATCTGGTGGACGAACTCCTCGGCCGCCACCCCGACGACGCCGGCCCGGAGCCGGAGTGGCAGGTCCTGGGTCACGAGGACGACGTTGTTGCCCTCGTTCTGCAGGTTCAGGGCCACCATCAGGATCCGGTGGTCGTTGCCGCCGTCCCCTCGCATGGCGGCCGGGATGAGCTCCTCGGACCGGTGATTGAGTTCGACCCGGACCGTCCCACCGTGATCGTTGATGGGGAAGGGTTCGGTCAACCCCCCGTGTCGCTCCCGGACCGACTCCAGCTTCCGGAGCGTGGTTCGGGCCGCCCAGCCCAGCTCCGGATGGTGGCGTTTGGCTTCCAACTCGGTGAGGACGATGATCGGTATGACCACGTCGTTGTCGCCGAAAGCTTCGAGCGAAGCGGGCGCATTCAGCAACACCGAGGTATCGAGGACGAAGACTTTTCGGTTTATGGCTAGCACCAAACTCTTGGGTCGGCAGGTTGTCGTTGCGATCCAGGGTTTCGTGCCCCTGTGGGTCCGTGTCCCTGAACCGCCATCAGTATGGACCAGATGAGAGCCGAGACCGGGACAGGGTGACAAATCACCCGCCGGGCCTGGGTAAACGTCCGGATGGCGGAGGTCAACCCCGGTCGGGGTCGGCCGCAGCCACGATCCCGTCCGCCGCCAGGGCGTCGACGTCGGCGGCGTCGACGCCGATCTCGGCCAGGACCTCGGCCGTGTGGGCCCCCAACTCGGGGGCCGGTCCGGCGGGCCCGACCGCGGAGGTGTGGAACCGGAGCGGGGTCGCCACCGTCGGGTACGGCCCGATGCCGTCCCGTTCCACGGTGGGGAACAACCCGGCGGCTTCGGCCTGGGGATCGGCCACCACCTCGTGGAGTCCGAGCACGGGGCCCCACACGATCCCGACCTGGTCGAAGATCTCGCCCCACTCGTCGCGGCCCCGGCTGCCCAGGGCCTCGTCGATCCCGGCCACCAGTTCCGGCATGTGGTGGAACCGGCCCCGCACATCGACGAAGCGCTCGTCGTCCAGCCAGTCCTCACGGCCGATGGTCCGACACCACAGGGGCCAGGCCGCCTCGGTCGGCATGTTGACCACCAACCACTTGCCGTCGCCGCACCGGAACCGGTTGGCCGTGGCCAGCACCTGCTGCTCCCGTGATCGGGGCCGCAGGGCCCGCCGGTCGACGGCGGTGACGGCGTAGTCGGTGGCCTGGGTCCACACCGCGGTGTGGTAGAGCGAGGTCTCGACCACCTGGCCCTCCCCGGTCCGCTCGGCCAGGCGTAGGGCGGCCAGGACGCTGGAGGTCAACGCCAGGCCGCTGGTGTAGTCGCCCTGGGCCGGTCGAGCGCCGGGCACCACGCCGTCCTCGCCCTCGCGCATGGCGTCATAGAGGCCGGACCGGCCGAAGAAGGCGGTCACGTCATACCCGGGCCGATCGGCGTCGGGACCGGTGGTGCCGTACCCGGTGAGGGTGGCGTGGACCAGCCGGGGATTGACCGCGAACAGCGAGGCCGGGTCGAGCCCGAACCGCTCCTGACGGGGCGGCAGCAGGTTGCAGAGGAACACATCGGCCCCTCGACACAGGCGGTGGACGAGGTCGCGACCCTGGTCGGTGTCGATGGCCACCGCGATGGAGCGCTTGCCCCGGTTGGCCACGTCGAACTGGAAGTCGACGTCGGCCAGTCCGTCCGGGGCGTCGTCACCGAGGCGGGGGCGGCGGCCCATGTCCCGCATCGGGTCGCCGGACAGGGGCTCGATCTTGATCACGTCGGCCCCCAGATCGGCCATGATGGCGGCCGCGCTGGGGGCGGCCATCCAGCTGTCGATCTCGATGATGCGTACGTCGTCGAGCGGGCGCGGGCTCATCGGAGCTCCCTTCGGTCGGCCGAGGTGGACACCCCCGGCCCGGGTGGTGTGGGGCCAGGATGTCGGGCCACGGTCCCGGCCGTCCAGTGGGAGCGGGGACCGCGGTGTCGCAACTGGCCCGGGACCCACCCAGCCAGTACCGTTCACCTTCGCCGGGCCGGACGGACCCGGACAAACACTGCGACGACGTGAGTTCCAGGGGGATCCGTGAATCTGGGCAGCCTGCTCGACCTTCCTTCGATGATCGTGCCCGAGGCCGAGGTGTTGATCGACACCACGGCCGACGGTGGAGCCCGGGTCGTGACCTACGGCGAACTGCGGGAGGCGGTGTCCCAGACCGCCGGTCTCCTCATGGGCCTCGGCGTCGGTCCCGGTGACCGGGTCGGCATCTTCGCCACCAACTCCACCGAGGCCCTCGAGGCCCTGTTCGCCGTGCCCGCCATCGGGGCCACGGTGGTGCCGATGAACTTCCGGGCCGCCGACGAGGAGGTGGCCCATCTCCTGGCCGACTCGGGCTCCAAGGTCCTCTTCGCCGAGACCCGATACCGGGACCTGATCGACCGCTGCCGCCCCGAGTCGCTCGAGCGGATCATCTACCTCGACGAGGACTACCGGGGCCTGCGGGACGAGGCCGAGGAGTACCCGCTGGTCAACGAGGTCGAGGACGAGGAGCTGGCCACCCTGCTCTACACCTCGGGCACGACCTCGCTCCCCAAGGGGGTCAAGCTGACCCACGGTGCCCTGACCGGCTACATCATGGGGGCCAACGACGCCGCCGACGGCGAGGACCACGGCCGCATGATCCTGGCCGCCCCCCTCTACCACGTGGCCGGCCTGACCTCGCTCCTCAACGCCCTCTACTCGGGCCGCGTGACCATCGTCATGAGCCAGTTCGAGGCCGACGCCTGGCTCGCCGCAGTGGAAGCCCACCGGGCCACCCACGCCTTCCTGGTGCCGACGATGCTGGCCCGGGTCCTGGAGGCCGAGACCTTCGGGGCCACCGACCTGACGAGCCTGGAGGCGCTGACCTACGGGGCGGCCCCCATGCCTCCGGCCGTGATCAAGCGGGCCATCGAGACCTTCCCCTCCACCGTCGGGTTCTCCGGGGCCTACGGCCAGACCGAGACCACCTCCACCGTCGCCGTCCTCGGACCCGATGACCACGTCCTGGACGATGAGATCAAGCTGGCCCGGCTCCGTTCGGTGGGCCAGGTGCTCGACGACGTTGCGGTCCGGATCGTCGATCCCGAGGGCAACGTCCTGGGCCCCGGTGAGCACGGTGAGGTCCAGCTCATGACCTACCGGGCCATGGACGGCTACTGGGGCTCGGAGGAGAAGACGAGGGTCACCATCGACGACGAGGGCTGGGTCCACACCGGCGACCTCGGGTACCTCGACGACGACGACTACCTCTTCCTGTCGGGCCGATCGGGCGACATGATCATCCGTGGCGGCGAGAACGTGGCTCCCGAGGAGGTCGAGGCCGTGCTCCACGAGCACGGCGACGTCCTCGACGCGGCCGTGGTCGGCATCGAGGACGAGACCTGGGGTGAGCGGGTGGTGGCCGCCGTGGTCCTTCGGGACGGCGGCGATCTCGGCGCGGTCGAGACCCACGTGCGCGAGCACCTGGCCTCGTTCAAGCGGCCCGAGGCCTTCCACGTGACCGAGGAACTGCCCCGGACCTCCACCGGCAAGCTGCTGCGCCGCCATCTGGTGCCGGTGCTGGAGGATCTGGGACTCTGATCGGGTCTGGGATGGAGCCGACCGGCCCCCCGGCGGGAGCGTGACCCGATGACCGGCGTGTTCTCCTCGGTCCGGGTCCTGGAGCTGGCCACCGGGCTGGCCGCCCCCTACGCCACCATGTTCCTGGGCGACCAGGGGGCGGACGTGGTCAAGGTCGAGGGCCCCGACGGCGACCCCTACCGCCGCGATCCCGGCTTCCAGACCGTCAATCGCAACAAGAGGTCGGTCCTGGCCCCGTCCGGGCCCGACATCACCGACCCGGTCGTGGCCGAACTTGCGGCCGCGGCGGACGTGATCGTCGTCGGCCGTCCCGGCCTCGGCCCCGGGCTGCGGACCGTCGCCCCCGAGGCCGTCATCGTCACCATGCCCCCGTGGGGCGAGCGGGGCCCGATGGTCGACGCCCCCACCTCCCGGGGCCTGCTCCACGCCGCCACCGGGATCGCCTGGAACCAGCAGTCCTACGCCGAGGTCCCGGTCGACGTCGTCGTTCCCATCGCCGCCTACGGCACCGGCGTCCTCGGTGCGCTGGCCGCCGCCACCGGCCTCCTGGCCCGGGACCGGACCGGCCTCGCCCCCACCTACGAGGTGTCGGAGGTGGCCGGGGCGGCGGCGGTGCAGCTGGGCGAGGCCCGCCCGGCCGGCCCGGTGGCCGAGCGGCCGGGGGACTCGGGCCTGGGATCGAAGGGGCGGGTCGCCTGCTACCGGCTGGTCGAGGCCGGCGACGGGCGGTGGCTGTTCCTGGCCTGCGGCACGGCCCGGTTCTACCACCGGCTCCTCGACGTGATCGGGCGGCCCGACCTGGCCGACGACCCCCTCCTGGCCAACCCGCCGTGGGGCCTGATGGAGGACGAGGCCATCGGCCGTCTGACCCCGATCCTCGACGAGGTGTTCGCCACCCGGACCCGGGACGAGTGGTTGGCGGCGTTGGCCCGGGCCGACGTCCCGGCCCAGCCCGTCCTCACCCGGTCCGAGTTCCTGGCGTCGTCGATGGTGGCCGCCAACGCCATGGACGTGACCGTCGACCATCCCGACCTGGGCCCGGTGTCGATGATGGGCGTCCCGTTCACGGTGACCGACTCCCCCGGCTCGGTTCGGTCCCCGGCGCCCGCCCTCGGAGCCGACACCGACCGGGTCCGGGCCGAGTGGGCCCACGCCGACCGATCGATCGGCCCTTCCCCCTCCCCCGCCGCCGGCGCCAGCGCGGGCGGACCCGACGCCGGGCCACTGACCGGCTACCGGGTGCTGGATCTGGCCTCGTTCATCGCCGGGCCGGTGGTGAGTCGCCATCTGGCCATGCTGGGGGCCGAGGTCATCAAGATCGAGCCCCCGACCGGCGACCCGTTCCGGGCCATCGGCCCGCCCTTCCTGTCGTGGAACCACGGCAAGCGCAGCATCGTGCTCGACCTGACGACCGAGCAGGGACAGGCCGACCTCCATCGCCTGGCCGCCACCGCCGACGTGGTGGTCGAGAACTTCCGGCCCGGGGTGGCGGCCCGACTCGGGGCCGATCGCGCCACCCTGGCCGGCTGCAATCCCGACCTGGTGTTCCTCTCCTCGCCCGGCTACGGGCTGGACGAGGCGATGGCCGAGCGTCCCGCCTTCGATCCCCTGGTCCAGGCCCTGGGGGGCCTCATGGCGGCCCAGGGCGGCCTCGGCGACGACCCCGGCCACCCGGCCACCGGATCCGAGCCCGTCTTCCTGTCGGTCCCCATCCACGATGTGGTCACCCCGATGGTGGGGGCACTGGGGGTGGTGGCGGCCCTGCGGCATCGCCATCACCACGGCGGCGGTCGCCACGTCCGCACCTCGCTGGTCCAGTCCACGATGGTGGCCCAGGCGGCCGAGTTCACCCGATTCGCCGGTCGGGCCCCGAACGCCCTCGGCGGGTTCGACCATCCCGGAACCGACGACGGGCCCCACTGGGCCGACGGGCCGGACGGCCCGGTGTGGCTCGACGACGAGGGCAGCGTCGAGGTGTGCCGGGTCGGCCTCACCGGCTCGGAACTGGCCGAGGCCAACGACCTGCTGGTGACCCACGACGACCCGAACTTCGGCCCCCTCGTCACCTTCGGCCAGTTGGTGGGCGGCGCCGGGCCCGCCCCCGCCGCGGCACCGGGCCTGGACGAGCACGGTCCCGAGATCCGGGCCGAGCTCGACGTCCTCGCCGCCCGCCCGCCGAACCTGCTGACCGACTCCGTTCCCTCCCCCACCGATCCAGGAGCTGACCGATGACCCAACCCCTCGACGGCCTTCGGGTGGTGGAACTGGCCGACGGCATCGCCGGCCCCTACGGCGGCAAGCTGCTGGCCGACTACGGCGCCGACGTGATCAAGGTCGAGGCCCCCGAGGGCGACCGCAGTCGCCACCTGGGGCCGTTCCCGGGAGACGACGTCGATCCCGAGCGGTCGGCCCTGTTCCTCCACCTGAACACCAACAAACGGTCGATCGTCGGTCTCCCGGGCGACGACCGGGTGGCGTCGCTCCTGGACCGGGCCGACATCGCCCTGTGCTCCGACCCCGACCTCGATGCCGACGCCCTGCGGGCGGCCCATCCCCACCTCGTCGTGGTCTCGGTCACGTCGTTCGGGCTGCAGGGCCCCTACGCCGGCTACCGGGGCGGCGAGATCGTGCACTACGCCCTCGGCGGCCCGATGTCGGCCGCGGGCGACCCCGAGCGCGAACCGCTGAAGATGGGGGCCGACCTCGGCCAGTACCAGTGCGGGACGGTCGCCGCGGTGGCGGCCCTGGCCGGCCTAACCACGGCCCGAGCCCAGGGCCGTGGGGTCACGGTCGACCTGTCGAACATCGACACCCAGGTCGGGACCATCGATCGGCGGATGACCTATCTGCTGTACGGCTCGTACCGGGGTCAGAACGTGCCCCGGGAGGGGGGCTACTCGCTGTCACCGCTGCCCAACGGGTGTCGCCCCACCGGCGACGGTCACGTCCAGGTCTCGACCCTGCCCAACTGGATCCCCGGATGCTGGCCGTGGTCGCCGATCCCGACCTGAACGAGATCTACGCCCGCCCCGACTGGTTGATGGACGAGGACGTGCCGGAGCAGGTCGACGCCCTCGTCCTCCCCTGGACCCTCACCCGGGGCCGGCAGGAGGCGATGGAGGAGGCCCAGGCCCAGGGTTGGCCGGTGACGGCCGTCAACCGGCCCGTCGACCTGTTGTCCGACCGCCACATCGCCGAGCGGGGCCTGCTGGTCGACGTCGAGCATCCGGTGGCGGGAACCGTCCGCCAGGTCGGTGCCCCCATCCGCCTCGACGACGGCTGGCGACTGCGGCGACCGGCCCCGACGCTGGGCCAGCACCAGGACGAGATCGACGCCGAGCTGCGGGCCGAGGGGGCGACCGGGCCGGGGACCACGTCGTCGCCGAGTCCGGGACCCGACGCCGCGGCGTCCCCCGGAGGGCTCGGAGGGGCGGGTCCCCTACCGCTGTCCGGTATCCGGATCCTGGACCTGACCGTGGTGTGGGCCGGGCCCTTCGCCACCTGCATCCTGGGCGACCTCGGGGCCGACATCATCCGGGTCGACAACCCCTACGTGTTCCCGTCGGCCACCCGCGGCCTGCTGCCCCGCCCGCCCGACGAACTGATCGCCGACACCGGCGGCATCTTCGGCGGGTATCCCGACGCCCTGCCGGGGGATCGCCCCTGGAACCGCATCGCCCTGTTCAACGCCCATGCCCGCAACAAGCGGTCGGCCACCATCGACCTCCGCCGTCCGACCGGGCGGGAGGCGCTGCTGCGCCTGGCCGAGCAGTGCGACGTGGTCATCGAGAACAACTCCGTCGATCTGCTGGACAAGCTCGGCGTCGGCTGGGAGCAGCTCCGGGCCCGCAACGAGCGGCTGATCATGGTGCGCATGCCGTCGGTCGGCCTCTCCGGCCCCTACCGGGAGTACCTCGGATTCGGGGTCAACTTCGAGGCCCTGGCCGGGCTCGGCGCCCTGCGGGGCTACCCGGACGCCGACCTGGGTGAGAACGAGAGCGTGTTCCACATGGACGCCGCCTCGGGCTCGGCCGGAGCGTTCGCCACCCTGGCCGCCCTTCATCGGCGGGAACGGACCGGTCGGGGCGAGCTGGTCGAGCTGGCCCAGACCGAGAACATGATCGGTCACATCGGTGAACTGGTCATCGAGGCCGGCTGGACCGGCGTCGAGCACGAACGGCGGGGCAACCGCCACGCCGTTCACGCCCCCCAGGGCTGCTACCCGTGTCGGGGCGACGACGCGTGGGCCGTGATCTCGGTCGACGGCGACGAGGCCTGGCGCGGTCTGACCGCGGCCATGGCCGCCGACGGCCTGGCCGCCGACGAACGCTTCGCCACCGAGGCCGGCCGCCGGGAACACCACGACGAGTTGGACGAGGCGATCGCCGCCTGGACCCGGGAGCTGACCCCGTACCAGGTGTTCGAGTCCTGCCAGGGCAATGGGGTGCCGGCGGCACCGGTCCTCCACGAGTTGGAGGCGTTCGAGGACCCCCATCTGGTGGCCCGCGGCCTGTTCCGGGAGAACGGCAACGCCGACACCGGGCCGTACCTTCACCCCACCCATCTGTGGCGGTGGGACGGGCCCGACCTGGCTTGGAACCCGCTGCCGGTCCTGGGGGGCGACAACGAGTGGGTCTGGCGGGAGGTGGCGGGGCTGTCGGCCGAGGAGTACGAGACCCTCGACGCCGAGGGTCAGCTCAGCGCCGACTACCTCGACCTCGACGGCAACTCGCTCTGATCGGTCCCGGTGTCCGGGTGACGGGCCGGCCCGGCCCGACCCCCGGACCCTCGATCCTCAGCGCCCCTTGAACTCCGGTTCGCGCTTGTCGACGAAGGCCTGGGACGCCTCCCGATGGTCCTCGGTCGTCCCGGTGTGGCGGTGGTGGGTGGCCTCGAGTTCGAGGAGGGTGTCGAGGTCTCCGTCGACGGCCCGGTTGATGTTCTCCTTCATGTACCGGTAGGCGATGGGCGGACCGCCGGCCAGGCGGGCCGCCAGGTCCCGCCAGGCCGCCTCGTAGTCGTCGGCGGGAACGGCCCGGTTCACGATTCCCAGGTCGAGTGCGGTCGCCATGTCCATGCGCTCGGGCAAAAAGTAGAGCTCCTTGGCCTTGGCCGGGCCCACCAGCCGGGTGAGGAACCAGGTGCCGCCATAGTCGCCGGCCAGGCCCACTCGGGCGAAGGCGGTGGTGATGACGGCGGTGTCGACGGCGATACGGAGGTCGCAGGCCAGGGCCAGGGAGAGGCCGGCTCCGGCCGCCGGCCCGGGCAGGGCCGCCACGGTCGGTTTCGGCATCGAGAACAGGGCCCCCGAGGTGCGCTTGTGGTTCAACCGTTGGCGGTGGACCCCGTCGTCCCATGAGGTCTCGCTGGCCCCGGCCCCACCCCCTTCGGCGAACCCCTTGACGTCGCCTCCGGCACAGAACGCGCCGCCGGCCCCGGTCAGCACCACACACCGGACGTCCGTCGCCGTCTCCACCTCGGCCAGGGATGCGGCCAGGCCGTCCAGCATCGGCCCGGTCATGGCGTTGCGACGCTCGGGCCGGTTCATGGTGATCACGGCGACGCCGTCGGCGATCTCGCACGTGAGGTGCTCGGTGCCGGTGTCGAAGGTCCGGGTCATGGTGCTCCCCCTGGTCGTCGGCCGATGCCGGCCGGTCCGGTCGATAGTGGGCCGACCCCGTGGGAGGGTGCAAGCTCGCCCGGCAATGCGGTGGGCCCCGGCCGCGCTCGCTACCTTCGGGCCCATGCAGGTTGTGCGCATCTACACCGGCGATGACGGACGGTCCCACTTCGAGGACGTGACGATCCCCTTGCGGACCGACGATCGCCTGACCGGGGCCCTGTCGGACCTGTGGGGCGGTTCGGGGGTGCTGTTCCGGGAGGTCGACGGCGCCTACTCGCTCGACTTCCACAACGCACCCCGCCGGCAACTGGTCGTGAACCTGACCGGGTCGGTCGAGATCGTGTGCGGGGACGGCACCTCCCGCGTCCTGGGGCCGGGCGAGATCCTGCTGGCCGAGGACACCGACGGTGAGGGCCACATCAGCCGCAACGTCAACGGCGAGCCCCGGTCGTGCCTGTTCATCCCCCTCGACGATGACGCCGGCCGGACCGCTTCGTGACCGGGGCCCTCGAACATCTCCCGGCCCAGCAGCGGGCGGCGGCCGCCGCCGTGCGGCGCCTGGTCGACGGCCTGCTGGCCCACGAGGTCGACCCGACCCTGTCGGCGGAGGTGGCGCGCGTGGTCGACGAGCTGGCCGACCGGGTCACGGCCGGTGTTCCCCGGACCAAGGCCGAAGCCTTCCGGAGCTACGGACGGGATCGGGTGGAGCACTTCGTGCGATCCGGGCGGTGGCCCGATCCCCCCGCCGACGGCGGCACCATCGTGTTCGACGCCCTGTCGTTCGTGGCCGGACCGTTGTCCCCGGTCGCCGCCGACGGCGACTATCGCCGCCAGGGTGACCGAGCGGTCGGCACCCTGACCTTCGGCGCCCGCCATGAAGGGCCCCCGACCCGGGTCCACGGGGGCATGCTGGCCGCCGCCTTCGACGAGATCATGGGCGTCGTGTTCCGGGCCCGGGGTCTGCCCTCGGCATTCACCGGCTCGCTCACCATCCGCTACGAGGCGGGCGCACCCCTGCACCGGCCGTTGACCTTCACCGCCTGGCTGGCCGCGGTCGACGGCCGGAAGTACACGGTCGAAGCCGAGGGCGTCGGCCCCGACGGGCGCTTCGCCTCGGCCGAGGGCCTGTTCATCGAGATGCGGGCCGAGCATCTGCAGCACGCCCTGGGCGACGATCTCGCCGCGACCGACGAGGCCCGGACCTCCTGAACCGGGCCCGCCCGGGCCCATTCGCCGACGACGGCTCCCGGAGGTAGGCCGCCCGGCGTTCGACCGGGTCAGGTGTTGGTGAGCAGCTTGGACAGGACCGGCCGGATGTTGCGGGCCTCCCAGTATCGGCTGAGACCCCGGCTCCCGTAGCCGGCCACGATGGGGCGGGTGTACTGCAGCCACGCCAACAACACCAGGACCCGAGGCGGGACCGCATCTCCCAACGGCGAGGCGAAGGCGGGGTGGAGGCGCAGGGTCGCCGGCTCGTCGAGCAGCCGCCGGACCACGGGCCCCAGATCCCGCTGTTCCTCGGCCATGACCGCGCTGAGCCCCAGCACCCCCCAATCGAGGGCGATGGGTCCCGGCTCGCTCCACTCCCAGCTGATCAGTCCCTTGAGCCGATCGCCGCCGGCGTCGAACAGGGCCTGGTCGAGGCGAAGGCTGCCGTGGATCCGCCCGGCCCGGAGGGTCTTGCCGTTGAGGCCCTCGAACATCATGCCGGCGGCCCGGGCCAGATCGGCGTCCGGGATGCGGACGCTGTCGCCCAGGCGTCGCAGAGGCTTGGCCACCCAATGGTCGAGGACCGCCTCGTCGATCACCAGCTCGTGGGCCGTCTCGGCGTGCAGCTCACCGACGACGGCGGTGACGGCCTCGACCCGACGCTTGAGCAGCGCGGCGTCGCTCCGGGCGTTCCCGGGCTCGCCCGACACCACCGATTCCACCAGGTAGACGCTGGGTTCCTGGCCCTGATCGATGGGGAACGGGACCAAGGGTCGCAGCGAACCGACGTTGGCCAGACCGTTGATCTCCGACACCGCCGAGCGGCGGCGGGCCAGCTGCCCGGCCCCGACCGGGGTGCGGGCCAACTCCAACCGGAGCGGGGGTCGACCGTCGTGCCCGGCCACCATCAGCGTTTGACGGATGGGGGACACGGCCTGGCGGGTCCAGTCGGGGGTGGTGGCGTAGAGGTGGGGCAACAGATCCCGGACCTGGCGGTTCATGTCGCCCCGGTCGGGCACCAGGCGCACCCACCGGATCCGGCCCACCAACCACTCCATGATCGCCGCCGGGGTGCCGTCGAGGCGGGCGGCCCACCACCAGGCGGTCAGCACCAGAGCGCAGGCGGCGGCGGCCAGGCCGTAGGCCAGCAGCCATGACAGCACCAGGCCGACGGTCCCCAGCGAGCCGACGAGCACGACGGCCAGGAGCACGGCCACCACGGCAACCCCGACCCGAAGCCCGGCCACCGCGGTTGGCCGGTCCTCGGCCAGGAGTCGGATGGCGGCGGTGCTGATCAGGGCGGCCGGCACCACGAGCAGGCTGAGTGCCCGCAGCCCACCGACACCATCACCCACACCGTCGCCCAGGAGGGCCACCGCCGCGGGCAGGATCAGGGCCAGGAACACGGCGGCGGCCAAGGCCAGGCCGACATTGGTGCCCAGGGCCCGGGTCAACGACCGGTCGTCGGACTGATCGGAACGGACCTGGGAGCCGGTGACGGCCTCGATCCCCTCGTCGACCAGGACGAGGCCGGCGCCGACGACGACCCAGACGACGAAGTACCGGGCGGCGGCCGCCAACTCGAGGCGGGCCAGGGCCAACAGGACGACGATCCCCACGGCCACCGCACCCGCCGCCCCGGCGATCCACTCCCGACGACCGGCCGCCAGCAACCGGCGGTGGGAGAGGATCGAGGCCACCACGGGCTCCCCGACCGCCTCGGCCCGGTCGGCCGACGACGGCGGGCCCAGCCACTGGTAGGCCAGGGTGGCCAAGGCTGCGGCCGCCACCACGAGGGGCAGGGCCCACGACACCAGCGCCGCCGTCTCGCCCTCGGGCCCGGCCCCGGCGCTCAGGATCAGGGCCAGGACCAGGCGACCGACCGAGACCCCGGCCCGGGCCCACCACAGGGCCGGGGCCCGTTCGGGCACGGTCGTCAACACGGCCTCGGCCACCCGGAACGTGACCGAGGCGGCGGTGGCGGCGACGAAGACGAGGGCCAGGCCGACCGAGGCTCGGACCGACAGCAGGTCCGGGGCCCAGATGTCGACGCCGAGCACGAAGATCAGGCCCAGGACGGCGGCTGCGGCCCCGGTCACCAGGCCCATGCGGACGATGACGGGTACGGCGTCGGAGCCCCGCCGGGGCAGGAGCCTGGTCGCTCCCGTCGGCAGTCCGGCCGACGCCAGCTCGCCCAGCATGGTGGCCACCACGGCCAGGGCGAACGAGGTGGCGAAGGCATCGGTCCGGAACCGAGCCGCCACCACCAGCCAGAAGGCGGCGACGGCCAGGGACGGCCGGCTCACGCCGGCGGCAACGGTGGCCAGGCGGGTCAGCATGGAGTCACGGTCCGGGACGCGGACCATCGACGCCCTCAGACCGGAGCGGGTGGCGCTCCCGTCCCTCGTCGATAGCTGCCACACCCTCGATGCCTCTCCCGCTCGATCCCTGTCGCTGATGGCCCCGTACTGAGAGTACCGGTTTGCCGGGTTGGCGTCGTCGGCTTCGGGCCAGGACGACGATCACGAGCTGCAGGAGAGCATGGAACACCCGGGTGCGGTCCGGGCCCAGTCGGGGCGCTTGGCCGCGTAGGCGTCCCGGCCCGGCTGCTCGTCGTAGGGGTGGCGGAGCAGGTCGAGCAGGTTGGCGATCTCGGCGTGGTCGCCCTGCTCGGCGGCGTCGATGGCCTGCTGGGCCAGGTAGTTGCGGAGGACGAAACGGGGGTTGACCCGGTTCATGGCCTCCCGACGGGTCTCCTCGTCGCCGGGCTCCCGCCCGGCCCGGGCCCGGTAGCGCCCGAGCCAGCCCAGGAGGGCCCCGACCGGCTCGGCGCCGACCTCGTCGGGCCGGTAGTAGGCCTCGACCAGCGGCTGCGGCACGTCGGCCACCGACGGCGCCCCGACCACCGCGCCGCCACCGGCCGTCGTCCCCGGTCCCGGTCCCGGTCCCGGGTCCACCGGGATCCGGGCCAGCGCCCGGAAGAAGATGGTCATGTCGGTCTCGGCCGCGGTCAGCACGGCGAGCAGCTCGTTGATGAGCTCGTCGTCGCCCTCGTCGTCGGCCGGGCCGGTGAGACCGAGCTTGGCCCGCATCATGGTGCGGAACATCTCGCCGTAGCGCCGACCGAAGTCGTTCAGCGGGCCCTCCAGGGCGTCGGTCGAGCCGACCACGCCGACCAGGGCATTGGCCAGCTGGAGGAGGTTCCACTGGGTGATCCGGGGCTGCCATCCGTAGCGGTAGCGGCGGCCGCCGGCGTCGGTGGTGTTGGGCGTCCAGTCGGGGTCGAAGTCGTCGAGCCAACCGTAGGGTCCGTAGTCGATGGTCAGCCCGTGGATGGACATGTTGTCGGTGTTCATGACCCCGTGCACGAACCCGACCCGCATCCACTCGACCACCATGGCGCAGCTCAACTCGCAGACCCGGGCAAACCAGGCGGCGTAGGCCTCGGGCGACGGCGGACCGAGGTCGGGGGCGAAGTTGGTGATGGTGTAGTCGAGGAGGCGACGCAGGGTGGCCTCGTCGTCGCGGGAGACCGGCAGCTGATAGGTCCCGAATCGGAGGAACGACGGCGCCACCCGACACACGATGGCGCCCGGCTCAGGACGGGGGTTGCCGTCGTAGAACATGTCCCGCACCACCTGGTTGCCGGTCAGGGCCAGCGACAGGGCGCGGGTGGTCGGCACCCCCAGGTGATGCATGGCCTCGCTGCACAGGAACTCACGGATCGACGACCGGAGCACGGCCAGGCCGTCGGCCCGCCTCGAATAGGGGGTGGGGCCCGCCCCCTTGAGCTGGAGGGTGTGGAGCTCCCCGTCGGCTCCCCGGACCTCGCCCAGGGCGATGGCCCGACCGTCGCCCAGCTGCCCGGCCCAGTTGCCGAACTGGTGGCCGCCGTAGTTCATGGCGTGGGGGTCGGAACCGGGCAGGAGCAGGTTACCGGTCAGGACATGGGCGGTGTCGTCCCGCCCGGCCACGTCCGAGGCCAGGCCGAGGTCGGCGCCGACCTCGTCTGACCATCCGATGATGCGGGGGGCGGGGACCCGGACCGGGTCGACCCGGGAGAACAGCGCCCCGCCGACCTGACGCAGGACCGACCCCTCGATCGGATCGGCCGGGAGGTCGCGGGTGAAGCGGTTGTCGAAGGTGAGTTCGAGCCAGGGGGAGCCGTCGAGCAGGGGGGCGATGGCTTGGTCGGTCATGGTCGGGCCTCCGGACGCCGGGTTGCTCCGACGCTAGCCGTCAGCGGGTGTCCACCACCCGGTCGCGCCGGGGCCGGTAGCCTGGCCGGAACCCGGTGACCGGCTGGCACCGCCCGGGCCGGGTCGGAGCCGACCGGAGGTGGATCGTGGCCACTCCCCTGCTGGAGCTGATCGACGAGTTCTTCCTGGCCCGGATGCCCCGCAAGCACTCGGCCCACACCCTGGCCGCCTACCGGCGCGACCTGGACACCATCGTGGCCGAGTTGGCCGCCGTGCTCGACGCAGACCCGGCCGCCATCACGGCCGAGCAGCTCGACGTACGCACCCTGCGCCGCGCCTTCGCCCGCATCGCCCACCAGTCGGCGGCCACGATCTCACGGACCTGGTCGACCTGGAATCAGCTCTTCACCTTCGCCGTGGCCGAGCAGATCCTGCCCGGCAATCCCATGGCCGCCATCGACAAGCCCCGGGTCCCCCGCAGCCGACCCAAGGCCATCACCGGTGACGACAGCGTCGAGCGTCTGCTGCGGGCCGCGGCCAAGGGTCGCACCGGGGCCCGCGATCCGTGGCCGGAACGGGACTTCGCCGTGATCGTGACCCTGTTGACGTGCGGGCTCCGGTTGTCCGAACTGCTGGGGCTGACCATCCAGTCGGTGGACGGACCACCCGGCGACCGGGTGGTCGGGGTCCGGGGCAAGGGCAACAAGGAACGGACGGTGCCCCTCGAGCCAGAGGTGGAGGCGATCCTGGCCGAGTACCTGGAGACCCGGCTGCGACGGTTTCCAGGACGCCTTGCCCCGACCGATCCGCTCTTCGTGGCCAACGACGGGACGGCCATGCGGCGGGGCGGCCTCCAGTACCTGGTCGACCGCCTCTACCGGGAGGCCGGGATCCGCACCAGCGTCCCGGCCGGGGCCCTGGTCCACGCCCTGCGCCACACCTTCGCCACCAGCCTGGCCCGCAACGGGGCCAGCGGTGTGGAACTCCAACGATTGTTGGGACACGAGTCGCTGGCCACCACCCAGCGCTACGTCGACGCCTCGGCTCGCGAGGTACGCGCCGCGGCCCGAAGCAACGAGGCGTACCGAACTCTGCGTAGGCTGGAGGACGAGGGCTGACCGGCCGCTGACGCCGGTGCCGACCGGGTGGCGGCACGAGCCCGTGTCTTTGACACTCACGTTTCGTTTTGAGCGGATCCGGGGCACGCTTCGGGGTCGCTGATTCAGGCAGATAGGGTGCTGTTTCGTTATGGGTCGCAGGATCGAAGTCGAGCTGACGAGTACGAGGGAAGACGGTTCCTGGACCTGGCGGGCAGCGGGTGCGAGACAGCCGAAGGGAGAGCTCGTCGGCTCCCTGCTCTACGACGGGGCCAAGGTCGGCGACGTCGTCAAGGTCGAGGCCGAGTTCCACGTGGACGGCATCGAGGTGACCGAGGTCTTCGCCCCCAAGCAGAAGCGGGAGCGCAGCGATCTCCTGGAGATGAAGACCCGCCAGTTCCGCGACGACGAACTGGTCACCACTCAGCGGGTGAGCCGAGACGACCGGCGGGGCAACCGTCGCAACCGGCGCGACCGGGACGGGCGCCGGGGTCGTCGGGATGAAGGCGAGCGCCAGCCCCGCCCCCAGGCCGAGACCCGACCGAAGCCCAAGCGGCTGCGGCCGCGACGGGCCCATCGGGACGCCCTGCTGTCGGCCGTGGGCGAGGAGCACCGCCCCATCGTCGAGCAGGTGATCCGCGACGGCATGCCCGGGGTCCGGGCCGCCATCGACAAGCAGAACGCAGAGGCCAAGGAGGCCGGCAAGCCCGAGGTCGACGCCGCCCCCATCCTGGCGATCGCCGAGCAGAACCTGACCAAGGCCCGGCTGGCCGAATGGCGGGACCGGGCCGACGCGGCCCTGGCCGACACGGCCGAACTCGACCTGCGCGACCTCCGGTCTGTGGTCGTGTCGGGCAACGACATCGCCCGGGACGACGAGAGTCGTGAGATCGCCGAGCAGCTCAAGGCCGCCCTCGACGCCCGGGTCGAGTCGGACCACACCACCTGGCTGGCCGACATGGAGTCGGCCATCGCCGAGGGCCGGGTCGTCCGGGCCCTGCGGCTCAGCTCGCGACCGGTGAAGGCCGGGGCGCCGCTGCCGCCCGAACTGGCCTCCAGCCTGGCCGCCCAGACCTCCGAGGCCCTGGCCCCCGACATCGGACAGGAGCGGTGGGCCACCGTCCTCGACGCCCTGGCCTACTCGCCGGTGCGGGGGGCCGTGACCCCGCTGGGTGTGCCGCCGGAGCCCAAGGAAGACCTGCTCGACGCGGTCAAGCGGCTCTCGGATCGGATCCCGACCATCGCCGGCCTCTTCGGCATCGACCCCGCTTCGGTGCCCCGCTCGGCCAAGCGACGGCGCCCGCCCCGGCGTGACGGCGCCAACAAGGGCAAGGGCGGCCGCGGCCGGGACAACAACGGACGGGGCGGCGGCAACCAGGCCCCGTCCCGACCCCACCCCGGGGCCGAGCCGAAGGCCGAAGCCGAGCCCGAGGCCCCGGCCGAGGACAACGAGCCGGTCCAGGACGACCAGCCGGCCGCCGAGTCGACGGTGACCGAAGCCCCCCAGGCCGAGACCGAGCCCGCTCCGACGCCCGAAACCGAGACGCCCGAAGCCGAGCCCGCCCTGGCCGAGACCGCTCCGACGCCCGAAGCCGAGGCCGCCCAGGCCGAGACCGCTCCGACGCCCGAAGCCGAGGCGCCCGAAGCCGAGCCGACCGAAGCCGAGGCCGCCCAGGCCGAGACCGATCCGACGCCCGAAACCGAGGCGACCGAGGCCGGGGCGAGCTCGGGCGAGGACGCCGAGCCGGAGGCCGGGGCCGAGACCCCTCAGCCCGAGGGCGACCCGGTCGCCAACTGACCGGGCGGTTCGAGTTCCGAGGCTGCGGCGCGGCCCGGTCGGCCCGCGCCGGCCGGTCTGGCTACCGACGCCGGTCGGTCCACCAGCCCGCCACCGGGCACACCATGCCGGCGCAGGTCACGACGCAGGTGCGGCGATGCCGTGGTCCCGAAGAAAGTCGAGCATTCCGTCGACCAGGGGCCACGTGTCGAGCTCGGCCATCGGGACCCAGGCCGCGTCGGCGGCGTCGTCGTCGGGCCGCAGCGGCCCGGCCGGCCCGGTGAGTTCGGCGTGGAAGTCGTGGATCACGTAATGGTGGTCGGGCCCGATCCGCTCAACGAATCCGATGTAGGCGCCACAGCGGACCGCGAGCCCGGTCTCCTCGGCCACCTCTCGTTCCACCGCCCGGGCCAGGGTTTCGCCGAACTCGACCCGTCCTCCGGGCACCGACCACTCGCCCTGGGCCGAACCCCGGCCCCGCTGGATCAGCAACAGCCGGTCGCCGTCGAGGACCACGGCCCCGACCGCGGTCTCAGGCCGGGGCATCCAGGGCCCGGTGCACGGTCAACAACCGGG
>CBDHHN010000002.1:0-779460 GCA_965263455.1 Acidimicrobiales bacterium | reverse complement strand
GCCGACAACGGCGGCCACCCTCCCGCCGACCACGACCACCACGACGACGGCCCCGCCCACGACCACGGCGCCGCCCACGACCACGACGGCCCCGCCGACAACGGTCCCGCCAACCGAGCCGCCGACCACGACGCCGCCGCCCACCGATCCGCCCCCCGACCGAGGGCCAGGATCCGGACGCCGACTGAGCGGGCGCGGCGCCGTCGGGTCACCAAACGGCACCGCCCCCACTAGCGTTGTCGGAGATGGACCTCTCGCACCTCGACCTCGGCCGGATCCCGCACCACGTGGCCTGCGTGATGGACGGCAACGGTCGATGGGCCAAGGAGCGTGGCCTCAAGCGAACCGACGGTCACGCCGCTGGCGAGGAGGCGCTGCTCGACGTGGTCGAGGGAGCGCTGGAGATGGGGGTGGGTTGGCTCACCGTCTACGCCTTCTCCACCGAGAACTGGCGCCGCCCGGGGGACGAGGTCCGCTTCCTGATGCGGTTCAACGAGTCGCTCCTCATGCGCCGACGAGACGAGTTGAACGAGAAGGGCGTGCGGATCCGTTTCGTGGGTCGCCGCGATTGGCGGGTCCCCAAGCGCCTGCTCAACCAGATCGACGAGGCGGTGGCGCTGACGGCGGCGAACCGGCGTCTCACCTTCACCGTGGCCTTCAACTACGGCGCTCGGGCCGAACTGGTCGACGCCTTCCGGGCCCTGGCCGCCGAGGGGGTCGACCCGTCGTCGATCGACGAGGCGGCCGTGGCCAAGCGCCTGTACGACCCCGAGATGCCCGACGTCGACCTGTGGGTCCGGACCTCGGGCGAGTACCGGATGTCCAACTTCCTGCTGTGGCAGTCGGCCTACGCCGAGATGGTGTTCACCGACACCTACTGGCCCGCCTTCCGCCGTGAGCACCTGGCCGCCGCCGTGGCCGAGTATCAGCGGCGCGACCGCCGCTTCGGCGCCCTCACCGACTGACCGTCCGTCGCCGTCAGGGCGGGCAGGTAGTCTGAGGCATGCCCCTGTACCGGGACGAGGCGGTGGTCCTGCGCACCTACAAGCTGGGTGAGGCCGACCGGATCGTCGTGTTGTTCGGCCGGGGCCGGGGCAAGATCCGGGCCGTGGCCAAGGGCGTCCGCCGCACCCGATCGAAGTTCGGGTCGCGGCTGGAGCCGGGTTCGATGGTCAGCCTTCAGCTCTACGAAGGCCGCAACCTCGACATCGTGACCCAGGCCGAGCGGGTCGAACCGCTGGCCGGGTTGCGGGCCGACCTCGATCGCTACGGGCGGGCCGCCGTCCTGCTGGAGGCCATCGACTCGGTGGCCAATGAGGGCGAGTCCAACCCGGCCATGTACAAGCTCCTGATCGGGGCCCTCCGGGAGCTCGACACCTCCGGCAACGCCCTGGTCGTTCCCGCCTTCGTGGCCCGCCTCCTGGCCCTGGAGGGTGTCCAGCCCCTGGTCGACGCCTGCGTGGCCTGCGGCTCGGAGGACGACCTGATCGTCCTCCAACTCCACGAGGGCGGCGTCCTGTGCCGTTCCTGCTCGACCGGGGGCCAACCCATCACCCCGGCCGCCCGCCACGCGCTGTCGCTGGTCCTGCAGGGCCGGGTGCGTCACGTGCTCGACACCACCAGTGGCCCGGTGGCCCAGGAACTGGAGACCCTGGCCGCCCGGCTGTTGGAGCAGCACATCGAGCGCCGGCTCCAGTCGTCGGTCGTGCTGTACGAACAGCTCGGCTGAGGGGCCGGGCCCCGGCCGGGCCCCGGGTCGGACCAGCCCGTCGGCGCCGGCTTTGGGGCCCTGGCGAGCCGGGTCGCCGTTACCCTGCGGGGTATGACGGAGCCGAATCCCGAACTGTTCGACAAGATCGTCAACCTGTCCAAGCGCCGGGGCATCGTGTTCCCGTCGGCCGAGATCTACGGCGGATTCCGTTCCACCTACGACTATGGCCCCGTCGGGGTCCAGATGCTGCGCAACGTCAAGGACGCCTGGTGGCGCTCGATGGTCCAGCTCCGATCCGACGTGGTCGGCCTCGACGCATCGATCCTGTCGCCCCCGGCGGTGTGGGAGGCCTCGGGCCACCTGGCCAACTTCACCGACCCCCTGGTCGACTGCCGGAACTGCGGCGCCCGGCACCGTCAGGACAAGCTCGACGACCCCGACCAGTGCCCGACATGCGGGGCCCGGGGCCAGTTCACCGAAGCCCGGCAGTTCAACCTGATGTTCAAGACCCAGGCCGGCCCGGTGGAGGACTCGGCCGCCGTGGCCTACCTGCGGCCGGAGACGGCCCAGGGCATGTTCATCAACTTCGCCAACGTGATCAACACCTCGCGCAAGAAGCCGCCGTTCGGGATCGCCCAGGTGGGCAAGAGCTTCCGCAACGAGATCACCCCCGGCAACTTCGTCTTCCGGACCCGGGAGTTCGAGCAGATGGAGCTGGAGTTCTTCGTCCCACCGGCCGATTCCCAGCAGTGGTACGAGTACTGGTGCGCCGAGCGGTACCGGTGGTACATCGATCATGGGATCCCCGAGGACAAGCTCCGCCTCCGCCCCCACGACGACGACGAGCTGAGCCACTACTCGTCGGGCACCAGCGACGTCGAGTTCCTGTTTCCCTGGGGTTGGGACGAGTTGGAGGGCATCGCCAACCGGGGGGACTACGACCTGACCCAGCACGCCGAGCACTCGGGGGCCAAGCTCGAGTACTTCGATCAGGCCTCGGGGGAGCGCTACCTGCCCCACGTGATCGAGCCGGCGGCCGGGGCCACCCGGACGATGATGGCCTTCCTCATGGCCGCCTATGACGAGGAGACGGTCAACGATGACACCCGGACCGTCCTCCGTCTCCACCACCGCATCGCTCCGTTCAAGGTCGCCGTCCTGCCCTTGTCGAAGAAGGCCGAGCTCCAGGAGCCGGCCCGGGAGCTGCTGGCCACCCTCCAGCCCCTGTGGATGTGCGACTACGACGAGACCCAGGCCATCGGTCGCCGCTACCGCCGCCAGGACGAGATCGGCACCCCGTACTGCATCACCTTCGACTTCGATTCGCTCGAGGACAAGGCGGTCACCATCCGCGAGCGGGACACGATGGACCAGGTACGGCTGCCCATCGCCGACGTGGTGGGCTGGTTGGCCGACCGGCTGGCCTGACCGGCGCGGCCCGTTGCGGTCCCGATGGCGTCCGGGCCCGGCGGTTGGGAGGTGAACCATCCCCGGCCGGTTGGTCCCGGCGGGTAGGTTGGAGCTGAGTGGGAATCGTTGACGAAGACGTGGCGCGGGTGCGGGAATCGACCGATGTGGTCGCCGTCGTGTCCGAGTACACCCAGCTCAAGAGGGTCGGGCTGCGGTGGCAGGGGCTGTGCCCGTTCCACGCCGAGAAGTCGCCGTCGTTCTCGGTCAACGTCGAGGACGGCCTCTACTACTGCTTCGGTTGCGGGGTGGGAGGCGACATGATCACCTTCGTCCAGGAGAAGGAGCAGCTCGATTTCGTCGGCGCCGTCGAGTGGCTGGCGGGCAAGGCCGGTCTCTCGCTTCGGTACACCACGAGCGGTCAGGGGGAGGAACGGCGGCGCAAGGCCGTCCTGCAGGACGCCATCGCCGAGGCCGTCGAGTGGTACCACGATCGCCTGCTGACCTCGCCCGAGGCCGGTCCCGCTCGGGGCTACCTCCGCCAGCGGGGCTACGACGGCGAGGTCGTCCGCGACTATCGCTTGGGTTGGGCCCCCGACGGGTGGGATCTGCTGGCTCGGGCCCTCCGCCTGTCCGACCGGGACCTGACCGACAGCGGATTGGGGTTCGTCAACCGGCGAGGACGCCAGCAGGATGCGTTCCGGGCCCGGATCCTGTTTCCGATCTTCGACCCTCAGGGCAAGCCTGTCGGCTTCGGGGGCCGCAATCTTCCGGGTTCGGACGGGCCGAAGTACAAGAACACCTCGGAGTCGGAGGTCTACGCCAAGAGCAAGGTGCTCTACGGGCTCCATCGGGCCAAGACCGCCGTCGTCGAGGCCGACGAGGTCATCGTGTGCGAGGGCTACACCGACGTCATCGGTTACGCCCAGGCCGGGCTCGGCCGGGCCGTGGCCACCTGCGGCACGGCCCTCACCGAGGAGCACGTCAAGCTCCTGCGTCGCTTCGCCCGCCGGGTGGTGCTCTCCTTCGATGCCGATGCCGCCGGCCAGAATGCCGCGGCCCGGTTCTACGAGTGGGAGAGCACCCACGACCTCGACGTGGCCGTGGCCGCACTGCCGGTGGGGGGCGATCCCGCCGACCTGGCCCTGAGCGACCCCGACCGCCTCCGGGCGGCCGTGGAGGAGGCCCGGCCGTTCCTGGAGTTCCGGGTCGACCGGGCCATCGAGGCCGTCGACCGATCGACCAACGAGGGCCGGGCCCGGGCCGCCGAGCGGGCCCTGGCCATGGTTGCTGAGCACCCCGATCCCCTGGTCCGAGACCAGTACGTGATGACGGTGGCCAGCCGCTGCCACTTCGAACCCGACATCATCCGGACCATGCTTCGGGACGGGGTTCGCCCGGTGGACCGTCGCGACGAGAGCCGCCCTCGGGTCCGGATCGAGCACGAACGGGACAGCCCCGAGCTGGAGGTCCTGCGGCTGGCGGTGGCCAAGGGTGACGAGATCCTCGACCAGCTCATACCCGACCTGTTCACCGACCCGTCGTGCGCCGCCGTGTACGACCTGCTGTGCTCCTACGACAGCCTGCACGAGGTCATCGAGCACGGAGGCCCGGAGGTGGCGGCCTTCGTGCAGCGGCTGTCGGTGCAGGAGTCGACGGCCGACCCGGTCGACGTCGTGGCGTTGCTCTGGCGGGGGTATCTGGGGCGCCTGATGGACGAGTATCGGCGGGAGGCCCGTCACGCCCAGGGCGAGGAGGCCCGGCGGTTGGCGAAGGACTTCGAGTGGTTCCGGCTGCAGTTCGAGGAACTGCAAGAGCCGGCCCGCAAGGCACCAACGGTCGAAGGCTTGCTAGCGTGGGTTGTCGAGGATTTGGAGGAGGTCCAGTGAGCGAGCAGCCCGCCGTCGCAACATCTGATCTCACTGCAACCGGCGCGGGACTTTTGGACGAGCACCGGGAGCGTCTGCTGTTGCGTGCCCGCGCCGGTCGCCCGCTCACGCCCCAGGACGTGGTCGAGGTCATGCCCCGGGTCGAGCTGACCCCGTCCGTGCTGGCCGAGGTCCGCATCTTCCTGACCGAGAACCAGATCCCGTTCGACGACGAGACCGTCGACGCCGCCGATGCCGGCACCCCTGCAGCCAACGGCGCCGGGGCCAACGGCCGGTACCGGCCCCGACGGGATCCGGCCAAGATGGCGGCCGCCGCCATGGCCCGGGCCAGCGGGTCGGCCGATCCGGTCAAGATGTACCTCAAGGAGATCGGCAAGGTTCCGTTGCTCGACGCCGGGGAAGAGGTGGCCCTGGCCAAGCGGATCGAGGTCGGGGCCGAGGCGGCGGCGGCATCGGCCGAGGCGCTGACCACGGGGCAGTGGAACGGCCTGCCGGCCGACGAGCGCCATCGTCTGCGGCGAGCGGTGCGCGACGGGGATCGGGCCCGCCAGGAGTTGACCTCGGCCAACCTGCGGCTGGTGGTGTCGATCGCCAAGCGCTACGTGGGACGGGGGGTCCCCATCCTGGATCTGATCCAGGAGGGCAACCTGGGCCTGATGCGGGCGGTGCAGAAGTTCGACCACTCCAAGGGGTTCAAGTTCTCCACCTACGCCACGTGGTGGATCCGTCAGGCCATCACCCGGGCCATCGCCGACCAGTCGCGGACCATTCGGGTCCCGGTGCACATGGTCGAGTCGATCAACAAGGTCGTCCGGGCCCAGCGGGCCCTGGCCCAGAAGCTCGAGCGGGATCCGACGCTGGCCGAGATCGGGTCGGAGGTCGACCTCGACGAGGAGAAGGTGGCCGAGATCCTGCGGATCGCTCAGCAGGATCCTCTCTCGCTCGACTCGCCGGTCGGCGACGAGGACGACACCTCGATGGCCGACTTCATCGCCGACCGCGGCGCCGCCCCACTGGATCTGGCGGCCCGCAAGCTGTTGGAGCAGACGGTGCGCGACGTGCTCGACGACCTCTCGGAGCGGGAGTCGGAGGTGGTCCGCCTGCGGTTCGGGTTGGTCGACGGCCGGCCCCGGACCCTGGAGGAGGTGGGCAAGGAGTTCGGGGTGACCCGGGAGCGGATCCGCCAGATCGAGTCCAAGACCCTGGCCAAGCTCCGCCACCCCCTGCGCAGCGAGAAGCTGCGCGACTACCTCGACTGAGCCCGCGGCAACCCTGGTGGGAAAGCTGCTCGGCCCACTGGAGAACTCGGCGCCGAGGTCGATCAGATCTTGGTATCCTCACAACCTCCTTCCGGGGTAGCTCAGTTGGCAGAGCAACTGACTGTTAATCAGTGGGTCGTGAGTTCGAGCCTCACCCCCGGAGCCACATAACCCCAGGTCAGGGCCCGATCCGCTCGGGCTCTTTCGCTGACCGCCCGCCACATGAGAACATTTCTGAGAACATAAGCTGGTTCTCAGGTTCTCAGCGGGGGCGATCCGATGCCAAAGGCGACCGGCGTTTACAAGGCCAGCAACGGCACCTGGTACTTCAAGCTGCGCCACAGCAAGGACCCCGAGACCGGCAAGTGGCAACAAGCCACCCGTCGAGGGTTCGCCACCGCAGCCGAAGCCGCCGACGCACGCAGGGCCTTCGCCGCCGAGATCCAAGCCCAGGTCGACAACCCGACCCGCACCCGCCCGGCACTCACCGTCGCCGAGCTGGTCGAGCAGTACCACACCGACGCCGAAGCCATGGGCGAGCTCACAGAGCGCACGCTCTACGACCAGCGTGGCTACCTCCGCAACAACATCGCTCCCCACATCGGCACCATCAGCGCAAACGCTCTGACCCCCGCCCAGACACGGGCATGGCTGGTCACACTCGGCACCGAGGGCGGCCGTCACGGCCAAGGCCTCAGCGCCAACACCATCCGTCTCAACCGGTCGCTACTACTCAAGGCCTACAGCTACGGCCTGGACGCCGACCTCGTCGACACCAACCCAGTCGAGCGGACCGACCCACCCAAGAACCGGAAGAAGATCCCCGAGCACTGGACCCCCGACCAGGCACGCCAATTCCTCGCCTACCACGAGGCCGACCGCCTCTACCCGCTCTGGGCCTTCATGCTCTCGACCGGTGTCCGACCGTCCGACGTCGTCTGGCTCCGTTGGACGAACGTCGACCTTGACAAGGGCCTCGTCCGACTCCAGGAGTTCCCCACGGCGATCGGCTGGAAGCTCCAACCCTCAGACGGCAAGACCCCAACCACGGTCCGAACGATCGACATCGACGCCGCTATGACTCAGATTCTCCAACGCCAGGCCGAGCAGCAGCGCCACGAGGCAGCCGCCAGTGAGTACCTGGCCTCCGAGTACGTCTTCACCAAACCCAACGGTGGCAACTACCACCCCCAGGCCATCACCAAGATGCTCGTAAGAGAAGTAGAGGCCCTTGGCCTACCTCGACTGACCGCCAAGGGCCTCCGACACACCTGCGCCACACTCATGCTCGCCAACGGCGTGCCACCCAAAGTCGCCGCCGAACGACTCGGCCACGCCGACACTCGGATGTTCTCCAACGTCTACAGCCACGTCACGCCCACCATGCAACGAGAAGCGGCCGACAGACTAGGCGCCGCACTGTTCGACTAGGCCGCCTCCCGCCGTTGTTCAGACAGCCAAGCATCAACGTCGGCGGGATCAAAGCGCACGAAGTGGCCGACCTTGTAGAACGGAATCCGTCGCTCCGACACCAGACGCCGAACGAACCGTGGCGTCACGCCCAGCCGGTCAGCAACAGCACCGATATCCATCAACGATTCAGACATTTCAGAATCACCCCCCTTCCGACTTCGCCATCGATTGACCTCATCACGACCAGCCCCCGTTGCGTCGTTCCCAGTCACCGGCCAGGCCGCCGCCGTCGTCGAACTTCTCTTGCGCTGCGTTGAGCATCGCTTCGCCCGGATCGTCCCCGGCTAGTCGCCGGTTGGCGATGTCATCCCATCCAACTTCGATGCCGCCAACGAGGCGGCCGTCGAGGTCGTCGTCAGTCATGACCCCGACACCCTCGTAGCTGACACTGGTCGCTGAGTGCCCGTGGTGGTCGTAGCGGTAGCGGCTACGAAGGCCCCACCCTTGGTCGAGATCGATCCACATGGTTGAGTTGTCGACCGCCATCAGTAGCTCACCTCGTTCCAGCCGTCGTCGCTGTGCCAGCCGTAGACACCTTCTGCTGCTTGGTCGGCGGTGGCGAAGACTTCCTGGTATCGGTCGTCGGCGTTGGGGGCCGTGACCCAGCCGTCGTTGTCTTCCCAGGACGGGTAGCCGACCCCGAGATACCCAGACGGTCCGCCGAGGGCCATCACATGGCCCAAGGGTTGACCGGTCTCGGCGTCCTGGACGTAGTTGATTCCCGACGGCGTCTGACCGGTGGGGTAGAGCCGCCACGAATGCTTGCTGGTCATGAAGGTTCCTCCTTCGCTGGTGGTTGGCCGGATCGAGTACCGGCGCCTGGTCGTGCCCGGATGACCGGTGGGGACTCCGGGCCGTATCGATGACGTCGAGCACCTGGCCGAGGCGTCGCCCGAGGACGACAGCCAGCAGGGCCGGGGTCACCCCGGACTCAGCCAGTGCCCGGATCTCGGACAGCAACGGTCGCCGGTCCTTCGCCGCTGCTCGGTAGACGTCCCGGTCGAGTTCGACATAGGGGGCCGCTTCGAGCTGTTCAGCAGCGATCTCTTCATCGCTCTGTCTCAGTGATGCCGTAGCGGGCGTAGAGGCCCTTGCTGGTCGCCATGAACCGCCGCCGTTTAGCGACCGTGTCAGCGAAGAACTGATGCCACACCGCCACATCGGTCGGGTCGCCCTGTTGGGCGGCATCGGCAGCGACTTGCCACATCGACCGGCTACCCGCCCTGCGGCCACCCTTGAGATCCGACCTCGCTAGCTCGAGTTCGATCTTGGAGACGTAGGCCCCGATGCCGTTGTCGTCTCTGATCGGGACCACCGTGACCCCGATCTCGTTGTGGACCTGGCGGTCGAGCTTGGCCACCTGGTGCGACCAGAGCCGGTCGAGATCCTGGCGGAACTCCTCGACCTCGCCGCCGTCCAGGTCGTCGAAGCTCAACGGCCGATCGGTCAACAACACGATGTGATGATGCGGATGCGCCCCGTTCTCCACTGAGTGGTTGACCTCAGTCGAGCGGATGAACCCCGACACCAGGTAGTGACCCTTGAACCGCTCCCACGCCCTGGCCTTCTGGAGCTTCTTCCACGCCTCCATGGCATCGTCGACCACATCGCCGACGTGTTCGTGGCGTTCGTGGGAGAACGTGAACGTCACCAGATACGCCCCACCGCCCTGGTCGAGATGCTTACGGATCACCCGCCCGAAGTCCGCCGCCCTACGGCCCCGGATCTTCGCAGCACAGCGCAGGCACAGGTTCCCGTTCCCGCACGTCTCCACCCCGTTGAACTGCGCCCGCCTGCTTGCTCCCGACGTATCCGCACCCTGAGCGAGGGGGCGGCCGTTGTCATCAACAGCGGCAACGTTGACCGCCACCACCTCACCGAGGGAGCGGCCACACGTCGCCACCCGAGGAGCCTTCGACCACTCCCCGGTATCCGGGTCCAGCTTGGGACCGAACCATCGCCAGTGCGCAGCCTGGAGCGCTTCGGCCGCCTCGTTCCGAACCTGACGCCCGGCGTCACGACGGCGAACTTCGTCCCCGATCCTCGCCCGATCACCCGGAACCGGAAGCTCTGCCACCACACGCCCCACCGGCCCTGCGACGGCGACGTTTGACGGTCCGTCGTTACCGAGTCCCCTCACCGGCCCCGCCCCCCGTTGACCAGGGGAAACACGAGGAGCGGCGACGTTAGTTGCGTATTACCAAGAACCGCCCGAGCGGTCCGGGCCCGTAGTGCGCCCGTACCGGGCGATGGGGCCAGGCGAACAAGGGGAGGGGGAGAGTCGAATACCCATCGATCGGGAGGGCGGCTGCGGGACCGGCCTCCGGCCGGCCCTACGCCGCCCAACACCAAACCGGACACCCGATGTCATGGGTTGACGGGTTTGCGGGCAGGGGAGGGGAACGCCTTGACGGCTCACTCAAAGGTCCTTTGCGAGTCGGTGGGGGCGGCGGTGAAGAGGGACCGCCCCGGTGGGTCAACTGATGTCGGTTCCGGGTCTGCTGGTGGGGCGCCGGGTCGGGCGCTCACGGGAACGATGCAGACGGCTCCGCCTTGGCGGGCTCCGCCGATAGACGCTCAATCGAGAACGACCCCGAGCACGCCGGTTACGCCGATTCGGTTGGCTCATGCCGCCTCCCACTGCTTGTGAATCCGGACCGTTGTCGTGGTGATGGCCAGCCCGCATTCGGGGCAGGTGTCGACGAGGTCGGGTTGGACCCAGGCCCGCAGGCCTTCACGTTTGCGGTACAGGAACATGCGCTCACCGCAGGAGCAGCAGCGTCCGACACCGACCGGGGTGGCGTGATGGGACCTGGGCTCAGCCGGACGGCGATGCGACGGGCGAGACACCGGCTCACGGCCGCTGGGTCCGTCACCTCGACCAGCACCAGGACCACGACCGGGGTTGAAGAGGGATTGTTGGCCGTCAAGTTCGCTCACGGACCCTCCACCTCCGATTGGTTCCCGGTCGGGTCGAGTTGGTCGAGACCGGCAGCGAGGACCTGGAACCCGGTCACGGCCAGGACCCCGACCACAGCCAGGACCACCAACGGCCGGAACCTTCTCGGTCGCCGAACCTCCCACCCGGTAGCCACCGAACCCTGAACCGGTCCCGGGGGCGCTGGGGTGGGGGTGGTGTTGATGTGGGCGGCTTGTTGGTTGACCTGGTCGGTCCGGTCCAACAGGCGTTCTTGTCGTTCGAGCACGTCGTTCAGTCGGGCCCGGTCGAGTCGGACCTGTTGAGCCGGGTCAATGGCGTTGCCGTTGTGGTCAACTCGAACCCCGTGCTCCCATCCCCCAACGACCGAACCCGAACCCGGACCCGGACCCGTCCTGCTGGTTGCGGTTTGGTCGGGGTTGGTGGTGGTGAGGAGTTGGCTCAGCTCGTGATCCCAATCAACCCCCACCCCAAACCCGGCCCCGGTTCCGGTCCCGGTCCCGGTGGTTCTTGGTGTTGGTGGTGGGTGGTCGATGAGGCGTTGGGGGAGCCCGCCCCGAAGGACCGTGATCGAGTCGAGCAGCCACCCCAGCACCGCTAGCGGGGCCCCGACCACAACCAGCAGCCCGAGCGCCTGGACCAGGGCGACACCAAGACCGATCGAGGGCTGCTGGGTACCAGCTGGCTCGGAGGGTGGCCCAGTGGAGGCCGGGTCGTTGGAGGCCGGCCCAGAGTCCGGCGGTGAACCAGCGGGCCAGGTTCAAGGGCCAGGCCAGGACCCGTGGACCGCCCACGATGACGGGCCAGACCGGGTCAAGAGGCATCGACCGCCACCCCAACGGGTCCCGGTGGTGTCGGGTTCGGGGTCGACAGGCCAGGGCCCGAAGGCGGGCCAGGTCACCCAGCCACGACGCCCCGGGCCGGGCCACCAACCCAACCCCGTAGGCCACCACCCCGAGCGTGAGACCAGCGCAGAGGAGCCCGGCCAGGCCGAAGGTTGTGAACAGGTCGGTCATGAGGATCCTCCTCGGTCCGAAGCAACCGCAGCGATGACGAGGACCAGGACCAACACCACCGCCGCCCCACCCCGCCCGACCTCACCGGGCAGGCCAAGCCCGTCACCGGCAACCCCTTCCACCGCATCACCCGACAGCTCGGGACCAGACGGTGACGACGGTGTTGTTGTTTCTGGTTGGGTGGCCGCCGGGGGTGTGGTGGTGGTGGGGCAGGGGAAGGCTTGGCACCAGGCATGGGTGCTGCGGTCAAGGGCCCCGGAAACGGTGTCCGGGTTGAGCACGAACCACGACCACCCCAGGAACACCACCACAACCACGGTCAGGCGTTTGGCCAGCCAGGTCCCGAACGAATCACGTCCAGCTTCGAGCACCTCAACCACCCCCTTGACCGAAGGTCCGAGCCGTCGACCCACCGGTCTCAGCAGCGTCGAACACCCCGATACCGGTGCTGGTGTCGGTGTCGGTGGTGGTGGTGCCGGTTGCGACGTAGGAGACCCAGTCGAACCAGGGTCCCGGGTTCAACAACATCGACGACAACAACACGAACCCCAACAAGACCAGGACCACCCCAGGGATCTGCCGCAACAACAACACGAAGGCGATCACGAGGAACGCCACCAACAACAGCGGCGCAGCAAACGCCTGGATCGAGTCGCCCAAACGGTCGAACACCCCAAGACCCGGAGGCGACACCTGAGCAAACAGAACAACAGCATCAGTGGTTGTCATCGGGACACCTCCCAGGCGTCGTTGTTGTTGGAGTTGTTGGCGACGGTCGTGAGGAGTTGGTCGGGGATGTAGTAGCCCTGGCCCGGGCGCCGTGATTGCGGGCCGTTGGCCGACAGTGAGCGGGTGACCATCCGGCCCGGGGTTCGGGTGCCGAGGAAGGCGGCGACGTCGGCACCGTCGGACTTGCCGAACAGCGACCCTGCCCCTTCGGGTTCGAGGGCGCCGGTCCCGATGCGGGCACCCAGGTTCGCTTTGAACGTCGACCCGAACGGGCCCAGATGCTCAGCAATCGGATGCTGGG
This sequence comes from Acidimicrobiales bacterium, assembly GCA_965263455.1. Classification (GTDB taxonomy): domain Bacteria; phylum Actinomycetota; class Acidimicrobiia; order Acidimicrobiales; family SZUA-35; genus CADEDH01. The sequence continues at coordinate 766,737 of CBDHHN010000002.1, read as the reverse complement.
TCGCCGCGATCACGGTGACACCGACTTTGCGGCCCATCGCCGCAGCATCAGCCAACGCCGGGGCCATCTCGGTGAACACATCCACCGGGCGCCCTTTGGTGCCGGGTTCGGGTTGGCGGACCACCCGACCCTTCAACGCCATGAGCGCCACCAGCTCGTCGACGACCAGGACCACCCGCCGCTCCATCCCCTCCACCGTCCGAATCGGGTCGGGGAGTTTCAGCCAGTGGTTGACCCCGTGGGCGGCCATGATGGTGGCTCGGCGGTCGATCTCGGCCCGCACCTCGAGCACCACGGCGAACATGTCGACCGGGGTTCGTGGCCACCTCAGCGAGGCCGTGGAGCCATTGGAAGTCGACCCCGGCCGGGTCGGCGACTCGGATGTCCCAACCCCGTGCGAGGCCCTGGACCAAACAACAGCGGATGATGTTCGACTTGCCGCCGCCCTGGGTGCCGCCGATGAAGAGCATGCCCCGGCCGTCATCGTCCGGGGTCCACACCACCTCATCACCCATCACATCCACACCAATCCGGATGCGGTCCCGACCCGACCCTGACTCCTCAGTCGAGGGAGTAACCATGTCGGGGGTCAGCTCCACCAGCGTCGGCAAGGGGTTGCGGGCGAAGGTGATCGAGATCGACCCGCCACCATCAGCCGTGACCTGGTCATGAGCAGCGAACCCGAGCTGGCGTTGCAGGCGGGCCCCGTAGCGGCCCCAGGTCGGCTCATCGTGTTGAGCCAGGGGCACGACCTCGACCCGCCACCAGGGTTGGCGCACCCAGCCCGGCCCGAACTCCACCCCTGCCAGTTTCGGGTGCCGGACCCGACGGTCGCCGATCACGGTGAACCCACACAGCGAACACAACGCCGGCCATTGATACCGCAGCAGGGTTTCAAGCAGTCGAGCCCGACACCCCACCACCAACCCCCGATACCGGCCCGACACCATCACCCCGACAACGACCACCACCACGCCGACCAGACCCCCGAGGGGACCAGCCAACAACGCCAGCACCAACACCGGGGTCCACAGGGGCCAGAACGCCCCAACCACCCGAAGGCCGAGCAGGGCCCAGCGGGCATAGCGGCGGGCATCGCTGAACGGCTTAGGAGCCGCATCGACCGCACCGGGCCGCTCCACCAGAGCATCCGTACCCCAGCTCATGCCACACCCCCCGACGTTGACTCTTGAGAGCCAAGAAGAGTGAAAGGCTCAAACCCGCTCAGCGAGCCCGAGTGCGGCAATCCCCAGTCCTGCAAGTCATCATCGGACGCCACGTCCTCCCCCAGGGGAGGGGCCTGATTCCACGGATCAGACGCCGGGTCATAGAAGCCGTCAGCGTCGAACAAGGTCGGAGCGGTCATCAGTACAGCTCCTCGGTTCCTTCGTCGGCCAGGAACGACCGATACGCCGCCTGAAACGCACCCTCACCCGACGTTGCGTCCCATGCTGTGCGAGCGGTGATGAACTCGCCCTGGACGTCGGTGTCGGCCGGAAAGCCGCCCTTGCCGGTCCACTCCACGTAGCCGTCATAGGCAGCCAGCGCATCACCATCGAGCGCCCCGGACTGCATGGCCCTGGTCACCCGGGACAACGACTCGTTCGGATCCATCACGCCACCTCCCGAGGCCAGCCACCGTCATCGGGCTCGTCGAGATCGGTCTCGGGCCAGGCATAGACCGCGCCGACCGGTTCGGGATCGGCCGCTGTTGCGTACTGGGGAACCCGGTCGTCGGTCGCAAGCGTCGGCGTGCCCGAGATCCGGGCCGCGTTGGCCTGTCGTTGCACCACACCCCGACGCCACCACGGGACCCGGCCCAGGATCTCGGCATCGGTGAACGAGTTCCCCGAACCCGCCAACGCGTCGACTGCTTGCTCGTTGCTGAGGGAGTTACGCCGCCAGCCCATTGCTGTCACCTCCTATACGGGCGGCCGTCATGGCCTGCCCCAACAAGCGGTCCGCCCAGTCCTGCACCAACTCCAAGACCTCGACCACCGCCACATCCGACTCATCCGCCGTGACCAGACCCGGCCACCGACCGTGAACATGGGCCACCAGTTCAGGGACCCCGCACGCCGCCAACCGAGAGGCCAGCAGCTCACCGACACAGACCGACGGGAACGCCGCCCGATCGATCTCGACCAACAACCCCAACCCCAACAGGGCCACGGCATCGGCGCCATAGGACCGGGCCATGCCGCCCGGGACGGCCCGCACATTCAGACGCTGCGGACCAGCGCTGTTGTTCGCCATCATCAACACCCCCTCAATGAGGGGAGCGGAGGAGTAGGGGTGGCCGAGCACGGCCACGAAGCCCCCGACCCGACACCAGCGCCAGGCCGCAAAGCGTTCGTGTACCGGGCGTCGATCCCAACGGGCCGAGGGCCGCACACAACACCCCACCCCCAACACCCGGTCGGACCGAGTGAGAGACAGGACCCCGTGACCGAACACGACCACCCCCACCACACCCCGCCCCCGACCTAGGCCGCAGCCTTCGACGGAGCCGGAGGACGGGGCGGAGCACCCACCGCAGCCCGACCCGATGACGGACGATCCGACGCCAACATGACCGCATCGGCCCGGAGGCTCAGCCCGCTGGCCTCGCCCCCCTCACGAGCCATCGACCAGTACGTGGCCCGCAGGTTCACGAAGAACGCCACCTTGCCCGCCACGTCCGGCACCTCAGCCGAAGCCACCTTGACCTTGGCCAGATCGAGATCCCGGTCGGGGTCGTCCACGTTCACCGTGACCGTCCACAACGGGACCCCGTCGAGATCCCGATCCTGTTCGCCCGTGGTCTCCCACCGGCCCGTCGTCTCGTTCTTCGCCCGGATCAACACCGGCTGAACCCGACCGACCGCCTGGAGGTACTGCTCCTGCCACCAATCGGCCACAGGTACCTGAGTCACTGCCATTGCTTGCCTTTCCGGTCCCCTACTTGAGTAACCACGGACACAACGTACACCACGTACACTACGATGGCAACTGAGGTGAGGCGATACAGCCCGGTGTGCCGCTCAGCTATGCTCAGCGTGTGCCCGTCGACCCGAGTGATTCACGAGCGCTCTATGTGCAGATCGCTGATGATCTGCGCCGCAAAATCAGCGAGGGCGAGCTGGGTCCGGGCGATCGTTTGCCCAGCGCCAGAGAGCTGATGCAGGTCTACGACGTGTCGAACACCGCAGCCCAGAGCGCCTTGCGGACACTGCGCATGGAGGGGCTGACCGACAGCGTGCAGGGGAGAGGGACGTTCGTGAAATCGGACGGCTCGGCCCGGAATCGAGCATCCGTAGAGCCGACAGCTGTCAATCAGGTCCCCGATGTGAGCCCGCAGGTTCGTGACCTTGCCTCCGCTGTGAGCCGTATCCAGGAAGAGCTGGAGGCCCAGACACCGGGCAGCGACTGGCGCCAGGAGATCGACGGTCTCCAAGCCCAGATCGACGGTCTCCAAGCGCAGATCATCGAACTGTGCGGCCGCCTTGGCGTGCCCGTACCTTCGATCGACGTTCACTCGGCTGGCGGTACCCGTCGGACGGCGAGCGGCTGAAGGCCATGGCCGCCGACGAGGGCCAGGTCGTAGACCTTCACTCCCGAACCGGCTACCGACCAGACATGGCCGCCCTCGCCCAGTCACACGTAAGCAGTGCACGAAACCAGCTCGGTCTCACACCCCAGGAGTTCGCCGAAGTTCTCCGGCCGCTACTCCCTGGTCAGCCCCTCACTGCTGGCCTGATAGAGAACTGGGAAACCACCGCCGTCCCACCCGGTGACGTCCTCGTTGCCGTAGGACTCGCCGCACGATCAGCGCCAGTGCGAACCGAGGGCGGCCCTGACGACGACATCATGAACCAACTTCTCGGTCGGCGGTTCGCCGACGTCGCAGCAGTGTTCGCCACCCGCTCCGAACTCAACTCGCAGCTACCACCGCACGAACTCTTCAAAGACGCCAACACCATCGACGCCGCCGGTTTGTCGCTCAACATGTTGTGCCAGCAGTACCCCGACGACCAGCTCCGTCACCTCGTCGAGCACGGCACGACCATACGTTGCCTATTCCTCGCTCCTGGTAGCGAAGCGATCGCCAGCCGGGAACACGAAGAGGACTACCCACCCGGCCACCTGTCGGCCCTGACCGACATGAACATCCGCATCCTGAGCGAGAAGGTCCGCAACCGGCTCACTCCCGAAGCCCAGCTCCGCCTGCACCTCGCCACCTACGACCAGACAATCAGGTTCAACATCTTGCTCGTCGATCAGCGCGTGGCTGTCGTCCAGCCGTACCTGCCGAGCCAGCGAGGTGTCGAGTCCCCCACGTTCCTCATCCGCCGCCAGGAACGCCGGGCCGGGCTCTATGACGTGTTTGAGGAGGTGTTCAATTGGCTCTACCAGCAGAGCACGCCGGCCTAAACCTCGACCAGCTCCTTGCCCACGCACAGGAAGCCGTCGACACCGCCGCCACGATCCTCACCACGACTGAACCCGGCAAACTCACCGCCAAAGGTGACCGCGACTACGCCACCGAACTCGACTACCGAATCGAGGAAACCGTCAAACAGCAGCTCTCCGAAGCCACGCCCGACATCGGATTCCTGGGCGAGGAGCACGGACCCGACACCATCACCGAGCCCGTGTCATGGGTCCTCGACCCAATCGACGGAACCGTCAACTTCGCTCACGGCCTACCACTCTGTGGGATCTCGCTCGCCCTGGTCGCCGGTGACCGACCCATACTCGGAGTCATCGACCTCCCCTTCCTCAGCGCCCGCTACACGGGAACAGAGGGAGGCGGCGCCCACCGCAACGGTCACGAAATCCAGGCCTCGACAACAGCCCAGCTGAGCGATGCCGTCATCGCAATGGGGGACTACGCCGTCGGCGAAGGAGCAGCAACCAAGAACGACCAGCGGCTCGAACTCACCCGCCTCCTGGCCCAGAACGCTCTACGAGTACGAATGGTCGGCTCGGCCGCAATCGACCTTGCCTGGGTCGCTCACGGCGCCATCGACGCATGTGTCAGCCTGTCAAACAAAGCCTGGGACGTAGCAGCTGGGGTGGTCATCGCACGGGAGGCGGGCGCCGACGTCATCGATCTCGACGGTAGTCGTCACACCCCGAACTCAACTGCCACAATCGCCGTCGGGAACCAGCTTCAGGCCCCCCTTAGGGACCTCCTGCGACAGGTCGGCTCGGCCTAACCACCACCGACCCGTTGCGGCGAACGGCGTTCGGGGTTGGCCCAACTAGCTCTCTTCGAGCTGGCGGTTGGCCTCGACCAGGCGCCGCAGCAGCCGTAGTGAGTCTTCCCGGTCGAGGGCCGGTGCGCCTGGGTTGAGCATGGCCACGGATCGGCGGACGCCCTCCACCTGGTGGGAACTCGTCAGGTCGGTATCTCGAAGCATCCACCCACCCTGGCACTCGAACATACGTTCGGTCAAGGCGCCCCACTCGGGCCCCAGATCCGAGCCCGGTCGACCGCCAGGCTGATCAACCGTCCGCCAATTTGCCAAATGAAGTGACGAAAAACCGTCGACAATCTAGCAAATGGAAACTAGGATAAAGGGAGTAAATAGCAGCGGTCCGGGTGTGGTCTCTCACCACCTCACCCGGACCTAACCACAACCAGAGAAGGAAGCTCTGATGATGGCTAGTTCCACCGTACCCCCACCGGAGGTGTCGGACCTTCACCTACCCCGGACCCCTATCAGCCGTACCCGATCCCTGCTCCTGGCAGTCGGGGGCACGAACCGGGTCATCTTGGACAAGTGCCCGACCGAGCTGGAGCACCGCACCGCCCTGGGGGTGGCGGTGGTGGTCCCGACGGTGTTGGCCACGGTCGGCGCTTGGATCGCTCTGACCAACCTCAACACCAACCCGGCAGCAGCGACGATCGGGGCGCTGGCCGTCGGTGCGGTGGTGTTTGCTGTTGACCGGTTGATGGTGACCGCTCCCGCTACCCGCCTCACGGTGGCTGGTCGAGCGGTCATGACCTTGGCGATGGCGTGGCTGATCGGTGAACAACTCCTGGTCGTTACCTTCGCCCCCGAGATCCGCACCGAGCTAGCGGTCATGGCCGCCGAAGACCTCAACGAACGCACTACCGCTATCACTGCTGCTACTGACGCTGAGTTGGCCCGCATCGACGCCCGCCTAACCGAATTCACCGCCACCGACCCCGAACGGGCTGGGGCGGTGGAGCGCCTGGATGAGGCCGAGGCCCGGGTGAGGGAGGCACGGGCCGAGGTCGAGCGGCTGCAGGTGGCGCTGCGAGAAGAGATCGCCGGGACGGCTTTGGCCGGCTCTACCGGCCAATCAGGAGACGGCCCCGCTGCCGAGGTCATCCGAGCCCAGATCGATCTCGCCGTCATCGACCTGGACGAGGCCACCAGCGCCCGAGACACCGCCGCCCAAACCCTCGCCACCTTCAACACCAGCACCGACACCAGCGCAGACGAGGTAGCCCGCCTCACCGACCAGCGGGCGCAGGTCGAGGCCGACCGGGGCAAGGCTCTGGATCAGGCCGCCGCCGAGGTAGCCCAGGGTGGCGGAGTGCTGGCCCGGATCGAGGCCCTGGAACGACTCGCACAATCCCCCCTCATGGCCGCCCAAGTCTGGGCACTACGCCTGCTACTCCTCGCTGTCGACACCCTGCCGTTGACGGTCAAGCTGGCCGTGTCCCGACGCCCGAACCCCTACGACGTCCTCACCGACGCCTACCGGCAACTGGCCTTCACCCGAGCTGATCACATCCGCAACCACCAACCCACCACACCCACCACAACCCGGACCGGGCCTAGCATGATCCCCCCGACCGGAGGGCGGAACGCCAGAGCGCTGGTTGCTGGCCGCATCGTCCCCATCGACCGACGCCACCGCAAGACCCCCGACGTCGACGAGCACCAGGACCACGAAGACCCCGAACACGACCGGCAGGCCGTGGCGGTGCACACCCAGGAGTCCCTGCCTGGCATGGCCGCAGCAGCCTAGATACGCAATCTGGTTGCAGCCCAACTGCTAGCCATGCTCGGCGTCCTCCCCTGGCGTTCAGCAGCACTCCATGGCAACAGAGCCAGCGGCAATAGCGCTCAGCAGCTCTCGACAGCGCAGCTCCCCGCGCTTTGAAGGCGGGGGAGCCCTGAGAGAGCGCCCGCCCTTGTCATGGCCCGTCGTCGCTGAGGTTGCGCTGGCTGACTATTGTCCAGCGTGTGGAAGCTGGAAGCCGACTCCCGCCGCCGGATCCTGTGGTCTGGGATTCCCTTGTGGCAGCGGTGGATCAGCTGACTTTGCGACGCGAGCAGCGGAGCCCGGACTTCTGCCCGGTGCATGTGGTCGGCGGGAACTACGGAGGGATCTTCGACCGTTTGGCTGGCGGGGAGTTTGATGCTCCTGGCGTCGAGGTGACGATCGTTTCGTTGGATGGCTCGCCTCGGACCGATGGCATTCCAGCTGATCTGCGTGGCCAGTTGGCTGCGCTTGCCGCCAACGGAGCGAATCTGGTGACGCCGGTCTTCGGGGTCGCAATCGCCACTGTTGATCTGGGCGCCTCGCTGCTTGACCGATGGCGAGGTCAGGGTGTGACCGAGCAGTCACTGCCTCGGTTGTTGTTGGAGTCCATCCAGACCATCTTGGACTCGTCCCCGGGCGGCGCTGTGCTGCTGTTCGAGGACGTGGACCGCCCTGATCGGTACCTGGTGTGGCAGGCCCTGTCGCTGATGGCGGACTACGGGAAGCTCGACGGTCTAGTGCTGATGGGGTGTTCGGATGCCCCGGACCTCACCCAGCTCGACGGTCAGGCTCCGCAGTTCTATCAAGAGCTAGGCGGCGCAGTAGGGGAGCGCTCCGTTCGCTGGCATCCGGTCGAGCCGCTGAGCCCGGCTCGGATTCGGTCCTGGATCGGCAGGGCCGAGCCTGAGCTCTTCTCGCAGCTGGTCGCCCTGTCAGGTGGTGATGATCTCGCTGCGGCGGTGATCTGGTCGGCCTGGCACGAAGCGGGCGACTATGTGCGCCAGCGAGGCGATCGGTGGGTGTTCACGGGTGGGGACGACCCGATGTTTCGTGACCTCTTTGCTGCGGTGGTGTCCGGCCGAGATGGTGACGTCGGGGAGTTGTCTGATGAGCGGGCGGCGAGGCTGACGTTCCGGCTGTTGGAGGCTGCCTCGATGGGTGGCGCCGCTTTCTCGGTCTCGGCCGTTACGGCCTGGGGCGAGAAGTCGCTGCCAGGGGTTACCGGCGAAGCGGCCGAAGACCTCCTCGACGACATCTGTCGTGCTGCGACCAGTCGACCCACTCCGTGGCTGCTCGAGGAGGACGGCGTCCGTAAGGCGCTCAACGGGGAGTATCTCTGGCGGTACCGGTTCGCGACCAAGCCGATCGCGACCTACCTGTTGAACCAAGCTCGACAAAGGCTTGGGGCCGAGTCTTTCAGGCACACTGCCGGAGAACTGTTGCAGTTCGCTCTGGAGGTGCATGGCTTGCAGTCGCTCTTTGACGAGTGGATGTGGGGGCTCGCTGTGGCATCGGGTCATCCCCAGGCAGGCCTTCTGCGCCAACGTTGGGAGTCCACGCTCAACAGCAACCAAGTGGTCGCACAAGCGGCCGTGTTCCTCGCAGCGCCGAAGCTCGATCCCCTGCACCTGCCACGCCTTTTCGCTCTTAATTACGAGCTGTTGGGCGGCGGCCACATCTCAATGGCCGTAGCACTCGCAGAGCGGACCGTCAGAGTTGTCCCGCCAGGACTCCCGCACGAGCGGGCCGAAGCATTTCGAGGTCTCGGTGTAGCGCTGCGTTGGGCCGGTCGGTTGGATGAGGCGGTGGAGCAGTTGGAGGCTGCGCTGGCTGGCTATCGGGTGTTGGTGGAGGCGAGTCCGGACAACGCCACCTATCAGCGTGACCTGGCGATTGCCGCTCGGGAGCTTGGTGGCGGGTACCAGGGGTTGGGTCGGTTGGATGAGGCGGTGGAGCAGTTGGAGGCTGCGTTGGCTGGCTATCGGGTGTTGGTGGAGGCGAGTCCGGACAACGCCGACTATCAGCGTGACCTGGCGATGGCCGCTCGGGAGCTTGGTGGCGGGTACCAGGGGTTGGGTCGGTTGGATGAGGCGGTGGAGCAGTTGGAGGCTGCGCTGGCTGGCTATCGGGTGTTGGTGGAGGCGAGTCCGGACAACGCCACCTATCAGCGTGACCTGGCGATGGCCGCTCGGGACCTTGGTGGCGGGTACCAGCGGTTGGGTCGGTTGGATGAGGCGGTGGAGCAGTTGGAGGCTGCGCTGGCTGGGTTTGAAGTGTTGGTGGAGGCGAGTCCGGACAACGCCACCTATCAGCGTGACCTGGCGATGGCCGCTCGGGAGCTTGGTGGCGGGTACCAGCGGTTGGGTCGGTTGGATGAGGCGGTGGAGCAGTTGGAGGCTGCGTTGGCTGGCCATCGGGTGTTGGTGGAGGCGAGTCCGGACAACGCCGACTATCAGCGTGACCTGGCGATTGCCGCTCGGGAGCTTGGTGTCGGGTACCAGGGGTTGGGTCGGTTGGATGAGGCGGTGGAGCAGTTGGAGGCTGCGCTGGCTGGCTATCGGGTGTTGGTGGAGGCGAGTCCAGATAACGCCACCTATCAGCGTGGACTGGCGATGGCCGCTGGGGACCTTGGTGGCGGGTACCAGCGGTTGGGTCGGTTGGATGAGGCGGTGGAGCAGTTCGAGGCTGCGCTGGCTGGGTTTGAAGTGTTGGTGGAGGCGAGTCCGGACAACGCCACCTATCAGCGTGACCTGGCGATGGCCGCTCGGGAGCTTGGTGGCGGGTACCAGCGGTTGGGTCGGTTGGATGAGGCGGTGGAGCAGTTCGAGGCTGCGTTGGCTGGCCATCGGGTGTTGGTGGAGGCGAGTCCGGACAACGCCACCTATCAGCGTGACCTGGCGATGGCCGCTCGGGAGCTTGGTGGCGGGTACCAGCGGTTGGGTCGGTTGGATGAGGCGGTGGAGCAGTTCGAGGCTGCGCTGGCTGGCCATCGGGTGTTGGTGGAGGCGAGTCCGGACAACGCCACCTATCAGCGTGACCTGGCGATTGCCGCTCGGGAGCTTGGTGTCGGGTACCAGCGGTTGGGTCGGTTGGATGAGGCGGTGGAGCAGTTCGAGGCTGCGCTGGCTGGGTTTGAAGTGTTGGTGGAGGCGAGTCCAGATAACGCCACCTATCAGCGTGGACTGGCGATGGCCGCTGGGGACCTTGGTGGCGGGTACCGGGGGTTGGGTCGGTTGGATGAGGCGGTGGAGCAGTTCGAGGCTGCGTTGGCTGGCCATCGGGTGTTGGTGGAGGCGAGTCCGGACAACGCCACCTATCAGCGTGACCTGGCGATGGCCGCTCGGGAGCTTGGTGGCGGGTACCAGCGGTTGGGTCGGTTGGATGAGGCGGTGGAGCAGTTCGAGGCTGCGTTGGCTGGCCATCGGGTGTTGGTGGAGGCGAGTCCGGACAACGCCACCTATCAGCGTGACCTGGCGATTGCCGCTGGGGAGCTTGGTGGCGGGTACCAGCGGTTGGGTCGGTTGGATGAGGCGGTGGTGCAGTTGGAGGCTGCGCTGGCTGGGTTTGGGGTGTTGGTGGAGGCGAGTCCAGATAACGCCGACTATCAGCGTGACCTGGTAGAGGTCGAGAGGCTGCTCGTCGAAGTACGGGCCAAGGGCGACTGGCGCAGTCCCGATGGGTATCTGTAGGTCCGGCGGCGTGGCATCAAACCGGCCTGGCCCTGGTGTCCAGCCATGATCAGCGTGACCCATCGTGAGAAGATGGTGAGAAGATAGCCCCCGGCAACTGAGGCCAGTAGCGGTCACTGCCGGTCAGTCCTCGACCGCCGTTTTCCCTGGTGAGATGCACCATTCGGCACTACCGGTCAGTCTCGGCAAATACCGGTCTACGTGCGGAAACGTTCTGTTAATCAGTGGCCCTGAGCTGGAGTTTCCGGGTGCTCGGCAAGTGCCGTAGCAGCGCGGAGGTGTCCGCGTATGAAACACTTGGTGGCAAGGAGGCAATTACAACGCGGTCTCCCCGAGTCCCAGCCTTCCCGGAGACTCGGCATGTTTCCCCTCGGGGGGCATGAACCAAGGAGATGATGTCCCATGGATGCTGCGACCCTGCAGGCGCTAACGCAATTCCTGACCTTGTTGCTGGTGATACGTCTGGTCCGCGTGCTGGACCACCCAACTCGCCAAGGGGATAGCGACTAGAAGCGCATGTAAGAAGCGGATATCTTCCTGGCTGGGTTCGGCGCTGTCGGACCCAGCCAGGGTCTTCCGAACGCACTGTCCTGACCCCCTGAGACCAAGGGCGTCGTCGGACGGTCCGGGCACTGAGAAATCCCGAACCCCTTCCTAAGCGGCCATGGCACGTCTATGGCACATCCGCAGTCGTTCGCCGCCGTTCAAGGCCGTCCGAGCAGGCTGCGGACCTGGGGTTTGGCCCGGCGTGAACGGCTGTGAACCCCCGTGCCTGATATGACGCGCAAGGGGTCAAAATCTCTTCAGAAATCGGGGGAACAGCCTGGAGATGCTCAGTTTGCCCCGCGAAGGTGTTCTTTCCAAACCACCTGGAGGTCGAAGTGGTCAATCAACCCGAGATCCTGCCGCCACTTTGTGCGTGCGTCGTTGCTGCGACTTTCTCAACGGAAGTCCACCAGTGTGATGAGCGGCAGATGTCGCTTTGGTGTGGCTCATGCGGATACCAAGCGGAGCCAAAGGTGTAGTGGCCTCACGCTCTGCACATAGGTCCACCCCTTCTTCTTTTGCATATGCAAAGATGGGGTCATGCTTGATCGATCCGAGTTTCCACGCCTGCGGAGGACGGCGCCGACAATGACCGTCTTGGCGGCAATGTTCAACGACGGAGCGTCCCAGGAGTTTCACGGCTACGAGTTGGCGAAGCAGTTGCGGAGTCACCAGTCGGCCTATGCGGTCTTCCGTAAGTTGGAGAAGCTGGATCTCGTTACATCACGCTGGGAGGACGACACCGAAACGGGTCGCCGTCGTCGCTACTATCAGCTAACCGGACTGGGAATCGACTACTGTCGGTACCTACGCAAGAGTGACGCTGCTTTTGCCGCCGCAGCGGCATGGAGCCCGGCATGACCGGCGCAGTGGCCGTGGTGCTCGGTGTCTTCGGGACCGTCGTCGTTGGCGTGATCGGGTCGATAATTGGCGGCAACGTCAACGCTGAGTTGCCACATCTGGCGAGGCGCTTCGTTCGGTGGGCTGCTACCTGGTACCCGGAGAGCGAGCGTCGGACTTTTGTCGACGAGAACTGCGACTTCATCGACGGCTACGAGGCTGACGGCCGGAACTTGCGTGCGCTCGCGGTTGGCGCCGGCGAGTGGGGTCGAGCTTTGTCTGCTCGTGGCGCCCCAGCCTGGTTGGCCTCTGAGCGGCAGCAGATGCCTGTTCGACTGAAGCGACTCTTCGACCTCGCAGTATCAACCGTAGTTGTCGTAGCCATGCTGCCCGTGGTTGGGGTTGCTGCGGTTGCCGTCCGCATGTCGTCCCATGGCCCGGTGTTCGTCGGTCAAGAGCGAGTCGGCCAAGGTGGTAAACGAATCGTCGTGTGGAGGTTCAGAACTGTTGTGACTAACTACCACCCAGACGAGGAGTGGAATGGGCAGGCGAGAGTAACGACGGTGGGGAAGTGGCTACGCCGGTCCAACATGGATGAGCTGCCTCTACTGTTCTCGATCATCAGGGGTGACATGTCGCTCGTCGGACCGAGGCCAGAACGTCCACTACTCGCCGATCACTTCAGCAGCAGAATCCCCGACTACAACGATCGGCACCGCAAGCCGGTCGGCCTTACCGGGCTTGCGCAGGTGGCAGCCCTAGCAAGCGAAACCTCGCTTGCTGAGCAAGTGAAGTACGACAATCTCTACATAGACCAGTGGTCATTCCGATCCGATCTCAAGATCCTCGCATTGACGGTGGCCACCGTCCTTCGGCCCGGGCGAGCCCCAGATCATCCTGGCACCCATCCAGACAGCTCCGACGCCTGAGCTCCGTCTTCAGGCTAGTGGCCTATCCCTAGTCCATCCCTAGTTCCAGTGGTGAACAGGGGTCAAGGCGGTCACCAGGCGTCAGCATCTGCCCAGGTAGAGGGCACTGCCGGGTAGTAGCGGTAGCCCCTGTTGAAGACCTACGACATCTTCGAAGGCACCGAGCAGATTCAGCAGCTCCTCGTCAGCAGGGCCATCTCCGGCATGCGCATCGAGTAACCCTGGACTGGGAAACTGGGCGCACCGTCGGCGTTCTTCGATCGATTGTCCGACGCAGCTCTCGTCGACTCCGTCGGTCAGGCACTCGAGTCCGGGTAGCGGTCGGACGAAGATCCGTGCAGGCTCCGCAACGGGTCAGGTGGCGAACGATGGTCCCGTCCCGTCGCTCAGACGGGGGACTATCGAGTGGTCGGGCCAGGCCCGGACCCCGGGGCTCGCGCCGAGGGCCTTGAACTTGGCGTCACGCACGTCGATGTGGGCAAGCCCATCACCACGAACCGCGTCGGCCCTGGCGTTGTCATACGTTTCAGCCTGCGGCTCGTAGGTCGACGGTCGTAGTGGAGCGAGGCTGGCCGGGGGTTTGGCGGTGTGGGCGCCGCGAGAGCAACTCGGTATCCGCCCGATGGTTGCCACCCTGGTCCGGGCGGGCGGTTCAGCGCGCCATGGCGGCGTCGTGTCTGGCACGCTCGATTTGGCTGAAGCCTTAGGTAACGCCAGGTGAAATGACCTGGTGGCCCTAGCGGGCTCTGCTGCCCATCAGTACCTTTCTTCAGGAGGTAAAAAAAGTTGGACACCATTGCCGAGGTGGCAAAAGTCCTTGTCAGCAGCGGTGCGCCGCTGACCCGGGGCGACATCGCTCAACGCTGCGGTCGGAGTCAGGCTGCGATCTCGGGAGCCGTCGAGGCGCTCGAAATCGCAGGACTGGTGGAGATCGAACGGGCAGCGCTGCCGTCGTCAGGCGGGCGACCCGCCGACCGGGTTGGGCTGCGAGCCGATCGGCTCGACGTCGTGGGACTTCATGTGAATCCAACCACCCATCACGACTTCGAGGTCCGGGCTCTGCGGGCCGACCTTCGAGGCAACATCATCGGCGGCTCGGACCACCGATGGCCCACGGACTCCTTTGAGGCGGCTCTGGAGTTGCTGCCGACGATCGTGACGGAACTGTCCGAAAAGGAGCCGTCACGCACGTTGGTGGGCCTGGCTCTGCCCGGAGTCGTGGCCGAGGACGCCGAGGGTCGGGGCTCGGTGGCGATGTTCAGCCGCCATATCCGCCGACCGGCCAACGTCGTGGTCGACCTCGGCCTGCAGGGTTGGAACGCGTCGGCGCTCAACGCCCAGGACGCCGCAGCCGTGGGGGAGCTCCTCAAACCGGGCTGCGAGGCCGACTCCCTGCTCTACGTCTACTGGGGCTTTGGCCTGGGTTCGGGCATCGCCGTCCGATCCGGCCGGGGTTACCCGCGCACCCGAAGCGGTGGGGAGATCGGCCACATGCCCGTGGTCCTCGATCCCGCAACCGGAACCGGAATGCGGTGCTACTGCGGCTCCTACGGATGCCTTACCGCCCACGCCCGGGTCATCGACACGCTGGTCGACCGGGGTTACGAACCACGGGACCTGGCCCACGCGATGGAGATCGCGTCGACCGACCCCGACGCTCGAGAGGTCATCGAGCACATGGCGGTGCTGGTCGGTGCCGCCATAGCCGGACTTGTGAACCTGACTGCTCCCGACGAGATCGTGATCGGCGGGCCCATCCCGGCCCACGCCGACTGGGTGGCGACGGCCATTCGATCGACGATCGGCGAGCGAGCACTGGCCCCCCACCGGGGTACGCCGGTGCGCAGTGACGATCACTCGGACGAGAGCGCCATCCGGGGCGCCATCGAACATGTTCGTCACCGATTTCTGAGCAACGCCGATCGTTCGCGACTCGAACGGTTGTGAACAGGAGGCGGGGCCCAGATGGGCGGGGACGGACCCCGTGACTCAACACCGGGAAGAGGTGGGACTGTTGAACAACAAGCTGGGGAAGATTGCAGCACTGCTGCTGGCGATGGCCTTGATGGCCTCGGCATGTGGAAGCAGTGACGATGACGCCGAGGAAGGCACCGACACCACGGAATCCAGCGACTCCGGAACGGACGTTGCGGAGGATTCCGATACCGACGAGGACTCCGACGCCGACGAGGAGAGCGTGGATGCAGGCGACGTCGTGACCATCGACTTCGCCTCGTTCGGTACCGACGACGAAGACATCGAGCGGGCACTGATCACCAACTTCGAGGCCGAGAACCCCGGCATCGAGATCGGCAGCATCGAGTACCTCGCGCCAACCGACTACTGGACCCGCATGGAGGCGCTAGCCGCGACCGGCGACCTGCCCTGTGTCATGTGGATGTCGTCCGGGTTCGTCGAGGGCTGGACCAACGACGGCCTGATCATCGACATCCAGGACTACGTCGATGCCGACATCAACGAGGCCGACTACTTCAGCGGCACCTTCGACGTTGCCCGCAACAAGGAAACGGGCCGGATGCACGCCTTCCCGTTCCGCTTCGTCGAAACCGTCCTCTACTACAACATCGACGCCTTCAACGAGGCCGGTGTCGACCTGCCCACCGACGACTGGACATGGGACGAGTACCTCGCCGCGGCTCAGGCGCTGACCATCGACGAGAACGACGACGGTCTGGCCGAGCAGTACGGCATCTTCTACTACGGTCGCTACGCCCACGTTGAATCGTGGATCTTCAACAACGGCGGCAACCTTCTGGCCGCCGACGGCAAGACCGTCGACCCTGACGATGCGGCCGTCGAAGCGCTGCAGTTCCTGTCGGACCAGATCAACGTCGAAGGCGTCGCTCCTCCTCCCCAGGAGTTCGACGGCGTCGGCAACGCCGAGGTCTTCACCCAGGGCTTCGCCGCCATGTGGGTCGACGGATCCTGGAACATCGGGAACTTCCGTGAAGACGCCGACTTCAACTGGGGCATCGCTCCCGTGCCTCAGGGCCCGAGCGCAGAGGGTCCCACGGCCTACGGCTGGCCCGACCTCTTCGCCATCTCTGAGAACTGTGAGAACCCGGACGAAGCCTGGGATCTCATCAACTACATGACTGGCCCGTCGCGGACCAACGACCTCATCTCTCCCGGAGGGATTCCCGTCTACCGGCCGCTCGCCGAGGATCCGATCTTCCTCGAAGAGGACCAGCTGCCGGCCAACAAGGACTTCCTCATCGAATGGGCCGCCTACACCGGCCCGACATCGTTCACCCCGAGCTGGGGCGAGTGGCGCGGCTACGTCGACGGCGCCGGCTTCGAGGGCCAGTTGAACCTGGTGTTCAACGGCGAGGCCGAACTCGACACCGCGCTGGACGATGCCGTCGTGTACGCCAACGAGGTGCTCGGCCGCGACGAGTAGGTCGGGGCTGGGTCCCGCACCGACCACGGTGCCGTTGGACACCACCACGAAAGGCCGGGGGCGAACCACGAGCTGTAGGTTCGAGGTTCCCCCCGGCCCTCAAGGGGGAACCGAAGGACATGCTGGGAACGATTCCGACCAGATCGCGGCTCGCGCCGTACCTTTTCATTGCGCCGATGATGCTGGGCCTGCTGGTCTTCCGACTGGGGCCAAGTCTTGTCGCCGTCTTCGCCAGCTTCACCCGGTGGAACGTTCGAACCTCCCCGGAGTGGGTTGGGCTCGCCAACTACCGGGAGATGTTCGGCTCCGAGCTGTTCTGGAAGGTCGCCACCAACTCGGTGATCTTCAGCGCGATCTTCGTGCCTGGCGTCATGATCGGAGCACTGCTGCTGGCCGTGCTGCTCAACCGTTCGCTTCCCGGCATCGCGTTCTTCCGGGCCATGTACTTCCTGCCCTGGATCACGACAATGGTCGCCGCCGCTTTCGCCTGGCGCTGGATCTTGGCCACCCGCTTCGGGATCCTCAACTCGACGCTGCGCGACACGTTCGGCATCACCGACCCGCCCGCATGGCTCTCTGACTCGACCTGGGCGTTGCCGGCGTTGGCCTTCGTCTCGATATGGAAGGTGATGGGATTCCAGATGATCATCTTCCTGGCCGGCCTCCAGGCGGTTCCCAGGGAGCTGTACGAGGCCGCACGGGTGGATGGCGCAAGCCGGTTCCAGCAGTTTCGGTTCGTAACCCTGCCATCGCTGGCGCCGATCACGTTCTTCGTCTTCATCATCACCTTGATCGACTCGTTCCGGACCTTCGAGGTGACCTTCGCGCTGACCGGTGGCGGACCGAACAACGGCACCGAGACCCTGGCGTTCTCGATCTACAAGAACGCCTTCAACTTCGGCCGCATGGGTTACGCATCGGCCCAGGCCGTCGTGCTGGTCGTAGCTGTCGGGCTGCTGGGCTGGCTGTCGTTCTGGTGGCAGGGCCGACAGACAAGGATCTCCAATGGCTGAGCCAACCAGCCGACGGGCGACGACCGCTCCCCTCGCCCGCCTCGCGTCGGTATCGGGCACGACCGCGACCTACGCGTTGTTGGCCGGCATCGCCATCCTCAACGTCTTTCCGTTCATCTGGATGGTCATCACCAGTTTCAAGTCTCCGGGTTCGGTCTTCGACATTCCGCCCAGCCTCAACCCAGACCTGTTGTGGACGGATCAGCGATTCGACGTCTATCGCGAGGTGCTGATCGATGAGAACTTCATCCGGTTCCTGCTCAACTCGGTGTTCATCGCCACGCTGACGGCGTTGGGCCAGGTGATCACGGGATCGTTGGCCGGCTTCGCCTTCGCCAAGTTGCGGTTCCGGGGACGTGATCTGCTGTTCGCCACGTTGCTCGTGTCGTCGATCGTGCCCGTCGAGGTCACGATCATTCCCGAGTTCATCCTGATCGACTGGCTGGGCTGGGCCGATTCGTACCTGCCGCTGATCGTGCCGTCGTGGCTGGTCGGGACCCTGGGCACGTTCCTCTACCGGGAGGCGTTCCGCTCGGTGCCTGACGACCTGGCAGAGGCCGCCGCCATCGACGGTGCCGGAATCTTCACCATCTACTGGCGTATCTACATGCCCTTGACCCTGCCCGTCACCGTGACCTTGTTCCTCATCGCCTTCATCAACAACTGGAATGAACTCCTCCGGCCGGTGCTGTACATCACCAGCGAGGAACTCAGAACCGTCACCCTCGGGCTGACGACGTTCCAGTCCGAGCACGGCACTGACTGGGACCTGCTCATGGCTGCGTCGGTCGTGGCCATCATTCCCCTTCTCGTCATCTATGTCATCGGCCAGCGATGGATCGTCCAAGGCGTCTCCAACCAGGGCCTCAAGGGCTGAGGGACGGATCATGATCGACCGTCAGCCAGTCGAGCAGCCGACGGCCGCGGAGCTTTGGCGTCGGCTCGATGTGACGACCACCGTGGACGCTCGGTCCGGGCACCTCCAGCACTGGACGAGTGCCGTCGTGCCGGCCAGTGCGCTCCGGTTCGTCGACGCTCGGGGAGGGGCACGCGAGGCTGAGCTCCTTGCGCTGTATCACGCCTCGCGCCTTCAGGAGCGGTCCGGGTTGCTCTACCTGCTCGCCGGCGACGCCGACGAGCGAGCCGACCGGGAACTGGCGCAGCGGGCCAAGGCGGACCTCGGAGGCGAGGAGATGGTGGCGGCGAACTCGTTGCGTCTCGCCGTGGCTCGTCAGGGGCTGCGCGCTGGTGTCCTCACCCTCGACGAGGGCCGGGTCCAGCTCCGCGGCTCGCTGCGGCCGTACGAGCACCTGCTCTCCTCAACCGAGGCCTTCCTCGTCACCGCCACGGCCCTGCGACGATCGGGTGATCCTTCGGTGTTGGGAATCGTCGATGGCGAGATGCTCGATCCCGGTGTTCTGCCGACCGAACGTGCGCAGCGCGACCGCGCCGACCTGTTGTTCAACGCCGCCTTCTTCGTTCATGTTTCATCCGACACCCTGACGCCCCACAGTCGGATCGGTCGGCCCTACGGTCTCGCCGTGGCCGATGGCGAGGTTCAACGCCCGCCGATCCATCGACGGGGCGCCGTTCTGCAGCGGGCCGACGGTACGTGGACCGCTCGCTCCGTTGCGCCGTCGGAGCTTGCCCTGGTGTTGCCTGGTGGGCTCGAGGTGCCGCTGGACGGCACCACCGAGCACGGCGTCGCCGTGACCGTCGGACGGGATTCGAAACCCCTCGGACTCGACGCCACTGCGATCAACATCGTGGACGGGCACATCGTTGGCGTTGCCACGACCGATGTGCCCGTACCGCAGAACGGCATGCAGATCCGGCTGGATGGCGCTCGGGCGGCGTCCGAGCTGCTCGACCTCGTCATGACCGATACCAGGGTTCGCTACGTGTGGCGTTCCGGCGAGCGGTGGCGTCAAGTCGTGCAGAACGGACCGCTTCTCGTCGTCGACGGCCGGCCTCGTATCGACCAGGGCGTGATGGTCGACGAGACCTTCGGTAGCGGCGGTGCTGGCAATGTCATCCTGCCGTCGCGGTTCGACCCGGACGTCGACTCGGCAATGGCGGCCCGCATCGGGATCGGGGTGCGGGCCGATGGCGATGTCGTGGTGGTGGCCGCCTCCGGTGTCGGCGCGAAGGAGCGCCGCCACGGGGAGCCCCCTGGAGTAACGCTGCGCGATCTCGCCGTTGCCCTCACCGAGTACGGTGCCGTCGACGCTGTCAACCTCGACGGGGGCGGGTCGACGCAGGTGCTGGTGGGCGGTGGTCAGGCTCTGCCTGTCAGTAATCGTCACGGATTGCCGGGCGTCACCTTCGAGCGGCCGGTGCCGTCGATCGGGATGGCGACGCTGGCGCCGTAACCGCGCCAGCCGACGGCTGCGTCGAACGACGAGGTCTTTGCCCTCGTGATGAGCGTGGTAGGGGGATCGCCCGATGTTTCCGAGCTCGCCGATCAGCTGAAGGCGATCGCGGAGGCTACGCGCCCCGCCGAGGGCGAAGGTCCAGCCCGCCCTACGACAACACATCGATGAACGCGGAGGCCGCAGACGAACCGGCGCCCCATCCGTCACAAGGGTCACAGGCCAACCGAGGAGACGAAGAGATGCAGGTCGATCTGTCGAGAAGTGCACTGGCCGCGGTAGCTGGACTCGCAGTCGTGGGGATCGCCGTCGCCGGAGGGTCGTTCCTGTTCGGGTCGAGCGAGGCGCAACCGTGCGTGCCAGCCGAGGCGGTGTTGGCCGACTCCCTCGATACGTCGCCGGTCGATCTCTCCCCGCTCGGCGGTGAGCCGGTCAACTCGGTGAGCTGGCTCCAGGGCGAGGTGCCCGACGCCTACCCGGAGGAGATCTGCGAGAAGCTCTTCCTCGAGCCGGCAGATGCCGCCGGCCCGGTCGTCAACGTCTCGATTCACCGGTACCCCTCGGCCGATGAGGCCGAAACGGGCTTTCCCGGGTTCTTCCAGGCCGCCATCGACTATGGCGACGAGGTCAGCCCCGGTCACCGGTTCGATCTCGACAACCCCCGCCGGTCCGCTCACCTGCTCCCCGAATCGTGCCTCGTCGTGACCGTGACCTGGGGAGCCGACAGTCTTCGGTCCCCCGAGGAACGGCATGCGGCCGTCATCGACACGTACTCGACCATGACGGCGTCGGCCTGCTGAACCTGCCGTTCGGCGGTCGTGGCCGCCACCGGGTACCGCCGACGGTCGGGCCCGCCGTCAGAGGCCGGCGCCGGCCTCGTCCATGCCGAGCATGACCCGGCCGGCCAGCTCCATCACCGAGTCGGCCGTCATCATGTGTTGGCCCGCAACGTGCACATCGCGGCGATGCCGCTGGAGGGGTGAGGACTCGAACACCGAGGTGCCGCCGGCGATGGAGAAGGCCTGATCGATCACCTCGGTCGAGGTGTGGACCGCATGGCAGTTGGCGGTGCGCACGGCAACCCGGTCCTCGACGGTCGGGGCCTGACCCTCCGTCCTGGCGGTGACGTCGTCGATGGTCGTGTAGAGCAGGGCCCGGGCCGCCCGCAGCTTGGTCTGGGCCTCGGCGAACTGGAAATGCACCAACGGTCGGGTGGCCAGGGTCCGCCGGCTCCCGTTGGGGGTCTTGGATCGGGCCACGTGGGCGATCTCGTCGAGGCTGGCCTGGGCCATGCCGACGGCGATGGCGCCGGTCGACACCGCCAGCAGCCCGTAGGAGGGGAAGCGGTAGATCGGATCGTCGGCGAAGGGGCTGTGCTGGGCGCTCGTGATCGCCCGCTCGGCCGGCACCCACAGATCCCGGGCCACGAAGTCGCTCGATCCGGTGCCCCGAAGACCGGTCACGTGCCAGTTGTCGAGGATCTCGATCTCGTCCGGGTGGAGCCAGACCCGGCTGATCGTCGACGACTCGATCGGCGTGTCGTCGCCGTCGACCTCGGTCAGGGCTCCGGAGATCCAGTGGGCATTGTGGGACCCCGACCCCCATCGCCAGTGTCCGTTCACCACGTAGCCGTCCGCACCGTCGCGGGCCTCCGCCCTGGCCGTGCCGCTGGGGGAGAACACACCCGCCACCACCAGGGCGGGATCGTGGCCCACCCGAGCCCGGAACGACTCGGTAGCGCCCGCCATGTTGAGGTGGCTGGTGGAGGCGATGAAGGCACACCAGGCGGCCGACCCGCATCCGGTGGCCAGGATCTCGACCGCCTCGCACAGGCCCCGGGCGCCCAGGCCGAGCCCGCCGGCGCCGACCGGGGCGCAGATCCGGTAGAGCCCGGCCACCGCCATCCGCTCGGCGATGTCCTGGGGCAGCTGCCGGAGATCGTCGAACTCCTGGGCTCGGTCCCGCAGCTCGGGCACGAACGAATGGGCCGCGGCCCGAAGCTCGTCGAGGTTCATCGGGGGCGAGCCGATGCCGGTGTCGGGGTCGGTCGTCGTCATGGTCATCCTGCCTGCACTGGGTCGACACCGCGACGCTAGCCCACTAAGTTGTTGGCCGCTAACTATCTTCTAAGGCCCCCGGAGCCGCATGTCGACCACCACCGCCCCCCGACGAACCCAAGCCGAACGGCGGGAGGAGTCGCGGGCCCGGATCCTCGACGCAGCCACCGAGCTGTTCGCCGAGCGGGGCTACGTGCGGACGACCCTGGACGAGATCGGGGCTCGGGCCGGCTTCACCGGCGCCCTGGTCAGCAAGCGATTCGGTTCCAAGGCCGACCTGCTCGGTGCCGTGCTCGACGCCACCTTCGAATCGATCGTGGCCGAGAACCGGGAGCGGGTCGCTCCCGCCGGCCCGCCGATCGTGGTCCTCGAGCGCTACATCGAAGCCTTCCTGGCCCGGATCGAGGACGCCTCGCCCGCGGTCCGGGCCCTGTATGTGGTCATGGGCGAGTCGCTGGGTGCCGTGCCCGAGATCCGCGACCGGATCGCCGCCTTCAACCGCCAGACGATCGAGCGGGTCGGGCTCTACGTGCAGGACGCCATCGACGCCGGCGACCTCCGGGACGACGTCGACGCCACCTCGGCCGCCACCGCCCTGCTCGGACTCCTCCGAGGCCGTGCCTTCCTCCACCTCGCCGACCCCGGGCAGACACCGGTCGGGCGCGGCGACCTGGAGGCCTCGCTCTTCCTCGACGGGCTTCGCCGTCCGACATCGGACCCACGACCGGAAAGGACCGAGCAATGAGCATCGCCATCGGGGGACTGCTGTTCCCCACCGAGGACGCCATGGCCGGGCCGCCGCTCGCGGTCGAGCTGGCCGGTCGTGGCTTCGAGTCGCTGTGGGTGGCCGAACACTCGCACATCCCCATCGGGGATGCGGGCGCCATGGCCATCGACGGCCCCGACCGGCTGGCCAAGATGTACTACCGGGCCATGGACCCGTTCGTGTACCTGGCCACCGCGGCCACGGCCGAGGTCGAGATCGGCCTCGGGACCGGGATCTGCCTCGCCATGCAGCGCGACCCGATCCAGACGGCCAAGCTCGTGGCCAGCATCGACCAGGTCAGCGGAGGCCGCTTCCTGTTCGGGGTCGGCGCCGGCTGGCACGCCGAGGAGATGCGCAACCACGGCACCGACCCGGAACGGCGGTTCAAGGTGCTGCGCGAGCGCATCGAGGCCATGCAGGCCATCTGGACCAACGACACGGCCGAGTACCACGGTGAGTTCGTCGACTTCGGGCCCATGCAGGCGTGGCCCAAACCGTTCCAGATCCCCCACCCGCCGGTGCTGGTCGGGGGCACCTGGCCGGGGGCGGCCCAGCGGGCGCTCCGGTGGGGCGACGGCTGGTTCCCGCGATCCGACGTGCCGGGCCTGGTCGACCACATCCCCGCCTACCGCGAGATGGCCCGGGCCGCAGGCCGGGAGCCGTCGGTCACCGTGCTCATCGCCGACCCGGCCCACCTCCCCGACATCGAGGCGGCCGCCCCCGACCGCATCATCGTCGGCATCCCACCCTTCGACGGCGATCGCATGCGAGCCGCCCTCGACGGCTACGACGACCTCATCGAAAGGACCAGCCGATGACCGTCTCGGTCTGCCTCTCCGTCGACTTCGACGGCATCTCCTCTTGGTCGGGCGGGGCCCGCAACACCCGCTCGCCCAACCTGATCGCCCGGGGCGAGTTCGGCGCCGTCGGAGCCCCGCGCCTGCTCGACCTGTTCGCGGCCAGGAACGTCCCCACCACCTGGTTCACCCCGGGCCACACCATCGACACCTGGCCCGACCTGTGCCGACGCATCCCCGATGAGGGGCACGAGGTGGCCTATCACGGCTACTGCCACGAAGGCCCGACGAGCAAGCGGGACGAGGCCGACGAGCGGGCCATCCTGGAAAAGGGCATGGCCGCCATCGAACGCATCGCCGGCAAACCCCCGATCGGGAGCCGGCTGGCCGGCGGCAACCTCGGCGAGCGGTGGATCGATCTGATGCTGGAGTACGGCTACTCCTACGACTCCTCCATGTCGCCCCACGACGTCCAGCCCACCTGGGTCCGCAAGGGCGACGTGGCCCACACCGACGGCCCCCACCACTTCGGCGACCCCGTCGACCTGGTCGAGGTCCCCTTCGACTGGTCGCTCGACGACTGGCCGTACTTCAGCCCCGACCGGCCCCGCCAGGAGGGCCTCCGCCCGCCCGACGACGTGTTCGACATCTGGGCCGCCGAGTTCGACTACCTGGTCGAGCGGCTCGGCGACGGCGTGTTCGTCCTCTGCCTCCATCCCCAGTGCATCGGCCGCGGCAGCCGCATGCTCATGCTCGAGCGCCTGATCGACCACATGGCCGCCGCCGACGGTGTGGCCTTCCGCACCATCGAGGACGTGGCCGACGAGTTCCGGAGGACCCAGCGTGCCGCTTGAGACCCGACCCCTACCCGGCGGCCTGGGGGTCGAACTGCTCGGCCTCGACGCCACCGCCATCGCCGACGACGAGGTCATCGCCCGGATCGGGCAACTGTTCGTCGAACACTCCCTGCTCTACGCCCACATCGATGACCTGACCGAGACCCAACAGCTCCGGATCGCCGGCGCCATCGGCGCCCCCACCGCCCGCGGCGCCTACGGCACGTCCCCCGACCGGGGCGGCGACGGCGGCAGCGGGTCGGACGGCGCCACGGCACCCAACCCGAACATGTACGTGTCGAACACCCGAAGCGACGGGATTCTGGGCAAAGGCCGCCTCGACTACCACCACGACCACCTCTTCTACTCCGAGCCGCTCAAGGCCCTCATGCTGTACGCCATCGAGGTGCCGGACTCCGGCAGCGAGACCCGGTTCCGCAGCGGGGTCGCCGCCCTCGACTCACTGCCCGACGAGATCCGGGACCAGGTGCGGGGCATCGACTGTTTCCACCTGTACGACGCGGTGAAGCTGGCCGAACGCCGGTACCGCGACTGGGATCACCCCGACACCGCCACCCCGGGCTCGCAGCGTGACTGGAAGCCGTGGGTCTGGCGCCAGCCCGAGACCGGCCGCGAGGCGCTGCTGCTGTCGCAGAGCACGTGCGACTTCCGCGGCATCGACCGCGACGACGGCATCGCCCTCTACCAGCGGATCTACGACCATCTCCAGGCCCGGGAGGGCGAAATCGCCGCCCTCCATCAGCACTGGCGGCCCGGCGACCTCGTCATCTGGGACAACCTGATGGTGGCCCACGCCCGGATGCCCTTCGACAAGACCCAGCCCCGGACCCTGCGGCGGACCCCCATCCTCGAGGAGGCCTCGTGACCAACCCCATGTTCGACCTGTCGGGCAAGGTGGCGCTCGTGACCGGGGCCAGTCGAGGCATCGGGTTCGCCATCGCCGATGGTCTGGCCCAGGCCGGTTCCGACGTCGTCATCTGGGACATCGACGACGGCCGCAACGCCGAGGCCGTCGAGCGCCTGGCCCGCCACGGCAACCGGGCGGGCGCCATGAACGTGGACGTCTCGGATGAGGGCGCGGTCAACGCCGCCATGTCGGCCGTGGTCGAGGACATGGGTCGCCTCGACACCGCGGTGGCCAATGCCGGGATCTCGGGCGGTCCGCCGTCGGTCTTCGAACTCGACCAGACGGAGTGGCGCCGGGTCCTGGCCGTCAACCTCGACGGGATGTTCTTCACCCTGCGTGAGGCGGCCCGCCAGATGAAGGAACGGGCCGAGGCGGGCGAACCGGGAGGGTCACTGATCGGGCAGTCGAGCCTCCAGGCCCTCCGGGGCAACCCGGCCCGCCAGCACTACGGGGCCAGCAAGGGGGCCACCATCTCGGTCATCAAGGGCATGGCCGTCGAGCTTGGCCGATGGCAGATCCGGGCCAACGCCATCATGCCCGGCTTCATCGCCACCGACATGAACATCGCCGGTCAGAACAACCCCAAGCTGAACGAGCGGGTGGTCAACCGCCTGCCGATCCGCCGCTGGGGGACCCCGGACGACATCGCCGGTCTGGCCGTGTACCTGGCCAGCGACGCCGCCCGCTACCACAGCGGGACCGCCATCGAACTCGACGGCGGCTACAGCGCCCTCTGAGCCGTCGATGCCCGTGACCCTGAGCTACGAGCAGGCGTTGGCCCGGCTCACCGCCCCCGGCCAACCCTTCGAGCTGGCCCCCCACGAGCTGTCGTGGGGCTCGGCCCCCGCATTCGTCAACGCCCCGACGACGTTGCGGGACGTGTACGACCGGGCCGGGTCGGCCTTCGGCCCGCACGAGCTGTGGGTGGCGGGGGAGCGGCGCTCGACCTACGCCGCCGGCCTCGCCGCCGCCGGGACCCTGGCCCTCGGGCTCGAGCGAACCTTCGGGCTGGGGCTCGCCGACCGGGTCGGCATCGCCATGGTCAACCGGCCCGAGTGGCTGACGACCTATCTCGCCGTCACCGGGTCGGGGTGGATCGGCGTCCCCCTCAACTCGTGGTGGACGGGCGAGGAACTGGGCTACGCCGTCGTCGACAGCGGCTGCCGGCTGGTGGTCGCCGACCGCCGCCGGGCCGACGCCCTGGCCGGTCTGCCCACCCCTCCCGCCGTGGTCGTCGTCGACCCCGATCGCCCGCTGCATGCCAACGAGTACGACCTGGCCGAGGTGGTGGCGGCCGGTGACACCGGCGACGCCGATGCCGACGCCGGGCCCGCCGTCGACGCCAGGCCCGATGCCGCAGTCGACCCGAGTGGCCGGGGAGGGCCGTGGTGGCCCACCGGCGAGGTGGGCCCGGATGATCCGGCGGCGATCCTCTACACCTCGGGCACCACCGGTCGGCCCAAAGGGGCGATCTGCACCCACCGCAACATCGTGAACGCCCTGATGGGCTTCCACTGCGCGGCGTCGGTCGGCGCGCTGCGGGCCGGGATCGACCCGTCGTCGGCGCCGCCCGGGGCCATGCTGGTGCCGGTCCCGCTGTTCCACGTCACCGGCTGCCACACCGTGTTCCTGACGTCGTTCCTGTCGGGACGCAAACTGGTGCTCATGTCGCGGTGGGACCCGGACGAGGCGCTGCGCCTGATCGAGGCCGAACGGATCACGGCCTTCACCGGTGTCCCGACCATGGTGTGGGACATGCTCCGCTCGCCCGAACGGGCGAGGCGCGACACGTCGTCGCTGCGGGTCATCGGCAACGGTGGGGCCCCGGCTTCGCCCGAGCTGTCCCGGCAGGTCGACGCCGTCTTCGAAGGGCGGCCCGGCCATGGGTACGGCATGACCGAATCGTCGGGTTCCGGGGCCCAGGTCAACGGCGACGACCATCTGGAGCGCCTCGGCAGCCCGGGTCGGATCCCGCCGATGCTGCTGATGGAGGCCTTCGACGACACCGGTCGGCAGCTGCCCCGGGGTGAGGTGGGCGAACTGCGCATGCGGGGTGTCGTCGTGACACCCGGTTACTGGGGCGATGACGAGGCCACGGCGGCCGCCTTCGACGACGGCTGGTTCCTCACCGGCGACGTCGGTTCGGTCAACGAGGACGGGTTCCTCCATCTCCGGGGCCGGAGCAAGGACATGGTGCTGCGGGGCGGGGAGAACGTGTACTGCGTCGAGGTCGAGCGCGCCGTCCAGGACCTGCCCGAGGTGCGGGAGGTCGTGGTCTACCCCCTGCCCGACGACCGACTGGGGGAGGTAGTCGGGGCCACCGTCTACTCGGTCATCGACACCGACGGCGGCACCGGCACCGGCCCCGGCGCCAACACCGACCTGACGGCCCGGCTGGAGGGACAGCTGGCCCGGTTCAAGATCCCGCAGGTGGTGCGGTGGGTGCGGGAGCCGCTGCCCCGTCTCGCCTCGGGCAAGTTCGACAAGCGGGCCGCCGTCGCCGCCCACCTGAGCGTCCTGGAGCGGAGGGACGAGCCATGACCGAGATCAACGGCCGGACAGCGTTCGTCACCGGTGGGGGAGGCGGCATCGGTGGCGCCCTGTGCCGGGCGCTCGTGGACCGGGGAGCCCGGGTGGCCGTGGCCGACGCCTCCCTGGCCCGGGCCGAGGCCGTGGCCGACGGCTGTGGCGACGGCGCAGTGGCCATCGGGGTCGACGTCACCGACCGGGCGTCGCTGGCGGCCGCCGTCGAGCGGGCCCGCGCCGTCTGGGGTCGGGGCGTCGACCTGTGTTTCGCCAACGCCGGCGTCATGCCGCCCGCCGGATCGGTCCTCGAACGAAGCGAGGACGACTGGCGGTTCGCCCTAGAGGTGAACGTGCTGGGGCTGGCCAACACCGTCGACGCCTGTCTCGACGATCTCCGGGCCTCCGACGCCGCCCACATCATGGTCACGTCGTCGGGTGGCGGCCTGCAGGTCGCCGGGCACCTGCCGCTCGGCATCTACTCGGTCTCGAAGTACGCCGCCGTCGGCTACGCCGAGGAGCTGCGGGCCGTCCTGCGGGACGAGCCGATAGGGGTGTCGGTGCTGTGCCCCGGTCTGGTCGACACGGCGATGGGTCACCACACCAGCGAGGTCCGACCGCCGGAGCGGGGCGCCCAGGCCGTGCCCCGCTATCACGGTCTGTCGCCCCGGCTCCGGCCCCTGGCCATCACCGCCGAGCAGGCGGCGGAGGTGGCCGTCGACGGCATGCGTGACGATCGCTTCTACGTGCTCACCCACGCCACCACGGGCGAGCGGCTCCACGAGCACTACGGTGCACTCCTGGCCGAGATCGAGGGGCAGGGCGTGGCGCCCGGCCTGGAAGAGGATGGTGGGTCATGACCGAACTCCGGATCGGGGTCTCGCCCCCGGGGCGGTTCGACGACATGCTGCTCGAGGTGCGGCGCCAGGGCATGGAGGCCATCGCCCAGGCCGGTCTCGACCACGTCTTCTTCGCCGACCACGTCAGCTTCAAGACCGGGATGGGGATGGACGGCCTGATCCAGGCCGCCGCCCTGTCCCAGCTCCAGCCCGATCTCACCGTGTACGTCGGGGTGTATCTGCTCGCCCTACGCCATCCGGTGACCGTCGCCCGCCAACTGGCCACCATCAGCGAGTACGCCCCCGGGCGCCTGGTGCTCGGCGTCGGCGTCGGCGGCGAGGACCGCCACGAGATGGAGGTGTGCGGGATCGACCCAGCCACCCGGGGACGTCGCACCGACGAGTGCCTGGAGATCATCCGGGGCCTCATGACGGGCGCCGAGTTCGACTACCGGGGCGACTTCTACGAACTCGACCGGGCCCGGATCCTCCCCGCTCCCGACCCGGCCATCCCGATCACGGTCGGGGGCCGGGCACCGGCCGCCCTGCGGCGGGTGGCGACCCACGGTGACGGGTGGCTGGCGGTCTGGCGCCCACCGAGCCGGGTGGCCGAGGGCATCGCCAGCATCGACGAGATCGCCGGTGAACTCGGCCGTGAGGTCGACTTCGACCACGGCCTCCAGCTCTGGTGCGCCGTCGGCCCGACGGCCGAGGCGGCCCGGCCCTTCGTGGCCCGACGGATGGAGCACTTCTACCGGCTCCCGTTCGAGCGGTTCGAGAAGCACGTCCCCT
Organism: Acidimicrobiales bacterium; assembly: GCA_965263455.1. GTDB lineage: Bacteria > Actinomycetota > Acidimicrobiia > Acidimicrobiales > SZUA-35 > CADEDH01. The sequence goes on along the minus strand of CBDHHN010000002.1, from coordinate 737,381 downwards.
ATGGGACCCCGGCCGACATCGCCGACTTCCTCCGGCCCTTCGTCGACGTCGGGTGCCGCCACTTCAACCTGACGATGTGCGCCGCCTCGGCCGACGAGGCGGTCGAGGGCGCAGGGGAGGTCAAGCGCCTGCTGGTCGGCTGACTCTCGGCGTGATGGACGCCCCGGCATCCTCGGGCCCGTCGCAACCGGGCCTCAGACGCCGGGGTCCACGCCGGTCAACTCGACCGAACGGGCCCACAGTCGGGCCGCCGTCGCCTGATCCTTGCTCGACGGGCTCGAGTCGACCACGGTCGCCGGGCCGCGGGCCTCCCGGAAGCCGCCGGGCCCGAAGTACTGACCCCCCTCGACGTCGGGATGGGTGGCCGCGGCCAGGGTCGGCCACGCTCCCTGGGCCGCCGAGTTGAACAGCAGACCGGCGACCGGGAGGGCCAGCCGGGACAGGCGACCGAGGTGGCGGCCGAGGTCGGTGGCGGCGAGACCGGGGTGGGCGGCAACGGCGATGGTCGACGACTCGATCCGGCGGAGTCGACGGTCGAGCTCGTAGGTGAAGAGCAGGTTGGCCAGCTTGCTCTGGCCATAGCGGTCCCACGGATCGTAGGACCGGGCGGCGTCGAGGTCGTCGAAGGGAATCGTGCCCCTGCGGTGGGCGATGCTGGAGACCGACACCACCCGGGAGCCGGACGTGGCCCGCAGGGTGGGGAGCAACAGGGCGGTCAGGGCGAAGTGGCCGAGGTGGTTGACGCCGAACTGGGACTCGAAACCGTCGACCGTGGTCGACTTCGGTGGGGCCATGATCCCGGCGTTGTTGACGAGGCCGTGCAACCCCGATCCTCGGGCCACGCTCTCCGCCGCCGCCCGCACCGAGGCCAGATCGCCCAGATCGAGCTCCAAGGCCTCGACCACCGCTTCGGGGTGGGCGGCCGTGATGCGCTCGACCGCCTCCCGCCCCTTGGCCGGGCGACGGCAGCCGAGGAGAACCTCGGCCCCCTTGCCCGCCAGTGCCGTGGCCGTCTCGTACCCGAGGCCGGTGTTGGCTCCGGTGACGAGGAAGGTCATGCCGCCCAGGTCGGGCACGTTGTCGGTGGTGAACCCGGAGATCATGGTCGGCACCGGCTAGTGCGGGCCCTGACGGGCCCCGAGCACGCAGAACTCGTTGCCCTCGGGATCGGCCAGGACGACCCATGGCGCATCACCCTGCCCGACGTCGACCGGCGACGCCCCCATCCCGATCAACCGGTCCACCTCGACCCCCTGGTCGTCGGGGCGCAGGTCGATGTGAAGCCGATTGTGGCCCTGTTTCTCGCCGTCGACGGCCAGGAAGAGGATCCCCGGCATCCGATCCGGCTCGGGTTGGATCTCGAAGACGACCGGGTCGTCGTTGACGATCACCCAACCGAGCACCTGACGCCACCAGCGGCCCAGTGCCACCGGGTCTCGGGAGGCGACCACGACCTGCTCCCATTCAAGACTCATGGCCGGACCCTAGCGAACGGGCCGGTCGGCGCGCCGTACGGTGGGCCACGCCGCGGGCGCCGGCAGCGACTCGGCGGTGCGGCTGTGCCGGTGGTCGGGCACCGGCGGTTCAGGCGACGGCTCGGACCAACTCCGGGGGAAGCTCGCCCTCGGCCTGGTCGACGGCGAAGTCCAGCAGCCGGTGGAAGAAGGCCGACTTGGCCGGTTCGAGGTGGGGCTCGGGGGACCAGGTGGTCCACCACCGGGCACCGGCCTCGGTCGTGAGCCCGCCGGCCATGATCACGCCGTCCCGGCCGAGGATGCTCTCCGGGGTCGGCTCGCCCCAGTCCAGGGTCAGGAGGGTGGCCAGGAGCTCCCGGCTCGCCCCGCGGCCGACATCGCTGACCTCCACCCGGTACCGGATCCCGTCGAGGGGTGGGACCGACATGTCGATGGGACCGCCGCCATCCGGGCGCGGTTCCCGTCGCGCCAACTCCGTCACGTGCCAGTCGAACACGCCGTCGCCGCCGACGTGCTCGATGCCGACCCGGCCGCGGGATCCGTGGTCGATCTCGACCCGGAAGCAGCCGCTGAACGTCGTGTCGTACACGGCGTGGGAGCGGGGCCCATCGGGGAAGAGCCGCGGCCCGCGGCGGAGGTGGCTCAGCAGTTCCTCGGCCAGCGAGGAGCGGAGGCGGAGGTGGTCGAGGTCCATGCCGACCAGACCAGCCTAGGCGCCGGCAGGGGGCTGGCGTCCTCGGCCGGCTCCCGGCGGACGGTTGCTACGGTGGCCCTGGGATGACCGACGGCAGCCTCCGTCCACCGGCCCTGATCGAGGTGCTGATCGCCACCGGGCGATGGCCGGCCACGGACGCCGACGCCCTGGGCCAGAACCTCGAACCGCTCGTTCCGGCCGAGCGCGTGGCCGAGGCTGCGCCGGGCGAGGACTGCCTCTACCTGTATCCGCCGCCCTTCCGTTCGGTTGCCGACGAGCTCGGCTCCATTGCGCCGTCGGGGGCCCGGGCGTTCTGGCGTGAGCACGGCGCTCTCGATGAGCTGGACCCGGAACAGGCCGTGGTCATCGGCGACTTCGGGCCGGGCAGTGACACCCCGATCGTGCTCGACCATCGAGCCCCGGACGGCCCGCGCGTCCTCCGGCTGGTGTGGCCGGCCGACCACGGCGGGTCAGACACCACCACCTGGGTCGAGATCGCCCCATCCTTCGACGAGTTCGCCCGCCGCCTCGGCTTGCGGTGACCGTACCGCGTCGATCGGCGGCGGTGTCGGGAACGGCGTGACGAGTGAGCCGGGCTCCGACGTCGGGCGTCCAGATGCGAACCGGTTGCATCTGGACGGATGGGTTCGTAGCCAACGGGGCGGGCAAGACGACTCTCGCCCTCCACCTCAACGGCATCCTCCGTCCCCGCGCCGGGACGGTGTGGGTCGGCGATCTCGCCGTGGCCGAGCCCGATCTGGCCGAGGTCCGGCGGCGGGTGGGGATGGTGTTCCAGGACGCCGACGATCAGCTGTTCATGCCGACCGTGGCCGACGATGTCGCCTTCGGCCCCGCCAACCTCGGCCTGGGGCGGGACGAGCGGGCCCGCCGGGTCGAGGCCGCCCTGGCCGCATCCGGGGCCACCGGGCTGCGGGACCGCACGCCACATCACCTGAGCACGGGCGAGAAGCGGCGGGTGGCGCTGGCCACCGTGCTGGCCATGGAGCCGGAGCTGTTGGTGCTCGACGAACCGGCGGCCGGGCTCGACCCGGCAGGGACCCGGGAGCTGGTCGACCTGCTCCGATCGCTGCCCACCACTCAGCTCCTCATCACCCACGACCTTCCCCTCGCCCTCGAGCTGTGTCCCCGGTCGGTGGTCATCGACCGAGGCCGGGTCGTGGCCGACGGACCGACCGCCGACCTCCTGGCCGACGCCGACCTGCTGGCCCGGCACCGACTGGCCCTGCCGTTCGGCTTCGACCTCGGGTGCCTCGACCGGTGAACGGGTGGCGATCAGCGGCGCGCCGGGCCGGACGAGCCCGCTCGTCGGGGGTAGGTTGCGGGCATGACCGAAGGCGTCGACGGGTGGCCGCTGACCGAACCCGGCGAGCTGGTGGATCGGACGCTGGCCCGGCTCCGGGCGCGGGGCGAACGCATCACGGTGTCCCGCCGGCTCGTGATCGAGGAGCTGGCGGCCGACAGCGGACACCTCTCGGCCGACGACCTGCTGGCCCGGGTCCAGGCTCGCGAGCCCGGCGTGCACCTCGCCACCGTCTACCGGACCCTGGATGCGCTGGTCCAGAGTGGCGTGGCGGCCCACATCCACCTCACCCACGGCGCCACCACCTACCACCTGGTCGACCCGGGCGAACGACCGCACCTGCACGTCCTGTGCCGGGGTTGTGACGCCGTTCTCGACGTCGCCCCCGACACCCTCGACTCGGTGGCCGCCGCCCTCGACTCGGTCCACGGCTTCGACCTCGACCCCGAGCACGTGGCCCTGACCGGCCGGTGCGCGCGATGCCGCTCTGACTAGGGCCGATGCCCGTTTGGAGTGCGGTCGGGCCCTGTTAGTCTGACGCCACCCAGGATCCGCCCTCGGCGGATGGCGTGCATGTTAGGTTGCACGCCGGGGAGGGGTAGGGCCCCGCCAACCAAGCGCCACACGTCCGACCCGCCATCCGGTTCGGGCATTCGGTTGAGAGTCGTCCGCTTCCCCCGATGGGTACAACGCCAGCCGGTCAACGGTGACCGGCGCCGAGAAGGGGAGCGCAGCCATGACCACCGGCCATCATCACGAGCATTCGGCGAGTGACGAGAGGCGGGTGATCGACTCCCTGATTCGGCGGACGGCGGGAATCGAGGCGGCTGCGTGGCGCAAGGCGACCTTCTCCAACGGCTCGTGTGCCTGCGTCGAGGTGGCGCCCTGGGGCGACGTCGTCCTCGTCCGCGACACCAAGAACGACCCGGCCGATGATGTCATCCTCGCTCTGGCCGCCGACCACTTCCAGCAGTGGGCCGACGCCGTCGCCCGGGGTCTCCTGCCGGTCACCGTCGGCACCGTGGACACCACCCCGGCCTTCGACGGCGGCATGGTGGTCACCGACACCGCCGACGGCCGGACGTTGACCTTCACGTCGGCGGAGCGTGTGGCGTTCGCCGCCGGCGTCGAGGCCGGCGAGTTTCTCCCCGCCGCCCTCTGACACCGACGTCGTCCGCTGTCGACCCCGCCGTCGTCAGTCGGCGTCGTACAACAGCACGTGTTTGAGGATCCGCTGCCACAACTTGCGCGACTTGCGGATCTGGTAGCGGCTGACCCCGAGACTGCGTTCCACGTCGGCCAGGTTCATGCCGGCCAGAATCAGTTCGAACACCTCGAGATCGAGTGGACCGAGCCTGACGTCGAGCCGACGGCAGGTCTGGGCCACCGCCATCCGAAGCTCGACCTGACGCCGATCGGCCTCGACCTCGGCCTGCGGCCGCCGGCCGATCGCCGGGTCCTCGGCACTCCGGTGTTGCCGGTTGGCGCGCCGGTCCTCGGACCGGAGCATCGAGTAGGCCTCGGTCTTGATGACCTGCTCGATGAACCCGTTCCGCCGTTGGTCGTCGGGCAACCCGCTCCACTTGATCAGAGCCCGACTGACCACGTCGTCGGCGAAGTGCTCGAAGCCGATCAGCCGCCGCCGGGCCAGGCGAAGCAGCCGGTCGTAGTCGCCGGGTCGCTCGATCGGGAGCCACTGGTCATTCCGGGGGCTCGACATCGATGACGTCTCCTTCCGTTCACCCGGTCCCCCTCGACCGGCCCTCCAGGTCGTACGGAAAGCCCCCATTGGCTTCACCACCCTCGACAGGGGTCGGAGGGTGGCCGTAGGCTCTATTGTTGCAGCACTGGTTACGTAAGCGCTGCAAGGAACAATCTACTGGAAGCGGAGATGGAAGTTGTGGCGAGCCTGGGTCCAGGGTGAGATGCTCCGCTCGGCGAGTTCGCCATGAGCGTTCGAGCGCCCTTTGTCGGAGCCTGAGGTGGCCCCGCTGTCCCCGGCGGTGGCCCGGTGGGAGCTGTCGCTCCGCCTGCGTCGCCGTGCCAGCGAACTGGGCCTGGAGGTGGCTGCGATCACCTCCGCTCTCAAGTTCTCGCGCAACTACTGGTCGGCCGTCGTCAACGATCGGGCGGTGCTGACGGAGGAGAAGCTGCGCACCGTTATCGACCTCCTCGACTTCGGACACGAGGAGGCGGACCAACTCCTGGCCCTCCGGGACCTGGCCAAGGAACGGTCCTGGCTCAACCGGTACAGCGCCGTGATCACCGACGACGACGTCAACCGGTTCTACGGACTGGAGATGGGGGCCGAGCGGGTGCAGGCCTGGGAGAGCATGCTCGTGACCGGGCTCCTCCAGACCGAGGACTACGCCCGGGCCGTCATCGGCACCGACCCCAACGTCACGGCCACCCGTGCCACCCAGCTGGTCCAGGTCCGGTTGCTCCGCCAGCAGCGCCTTCGGGCCGACCAGCCCCTGCATCTCCAGGCCGTCATGAGCGAGGCCGCCCTCTGCCAGCAGACCGGGGGACCCGAGGTCCTGCGTGACCAGTTGACCCATCTCCATCGGATGGCCGAGGAGCTGGAGCACGTGGAGATCCGGATCGTGCCCTTCACCGCCCCCACCCTGGGGTCGCTCGGTGGGGCCACCCGCTTCGTGTTCCACTTCGCCAGCGCCCGGCTGCCGGCCCTGGCCTGGGCCGAGCACACGGCCACCATGGAGCGAGCGGAGGAGGGAGACGTCAGGTTCGAGCAGATGAGCATCTCCCACGCCCGGGCCCTCGATATGAGCCTCGGTCGGGACGACTCGCTGGCCCTGATCAAGCAGCGCCTGGCCGACATCCCCTGAGCCTGCGAGCCGGCCGAGCCTGCGGTCACGGCCGGCTCAGCTCGTAGGCGCGGCCTCCACCTGCTCGGCCAGCAGGGTGAGGGCTCGGATGGCGAAGGCCGCCATGTTGGCCAGACGGTCGTCATCACCGGTGAGGACGTGGCGGGTGGCCACCTCGTCGTCGGGTCCACACACGGCGACCCAGGCGTGCCCGGCCGGATCGCCATAGGCGTTGCCGGTGGGCCCGGCGGCCCCACCCTCGCCGACGCCCCAATCGGCCTCGAGGTGGGCCCGGGCCGCCCGGGCCAGATAGCCGGCCCACGGCTCCGACGCACCCCTCAGCTTCTCCGGTCGCTCGACCCGGCCGGTCAGCATTCCCCGCAGGGCGTGCTGGGTGTAGACGACCCCGCCCCCTCGGAAATAGGCCGAGGCTCCGGGGACGGCGAGCAGGGCGGCCGACACCAGCCCGCCACAACTGCCCTCGGCCACCCCCACCGTCTGACCCCGCTCCTTGAGCAGGGCACCGCAGCGGGCCCCGGCGTCGAGCAGGTCGGAGGGCAGGACGGAGGCGTCGGTCATGGGGCTCAGTCAACACGATGGGGCTAGCGTCGTCGAGGTGACCGACCGCCCCACCAGCCTCCAACACCACCCCGGTTCCGGCCCGGGTCCGGACCCGGTGGAGATCCGGGTCGACGCCGGTGCGTTGTCGGTCGGTGCCCTGCTCTACGGCCCGGAGGACGCGCCGCCGGCGGTGCTGCTGCACGGTCAGGCCGACTCGGCCTGGAGCATGGACAGCGTGGCCCGACCCCTGGCCGACCGGTACCGGGTGGTGAGCCTCGACCTCCGGGGTCACGGTCGCAGCGACTGGGGCGCCTACACCCTGGCCCACTTCCTCGGCGACCTCCATGGCGTGATCGAGGCCCTGGAACTGACGCGGCCCGTGGTGATCGGCCACTCCCTCGGGGGCCAGGTGGCGGCCCAGTACTGCGGGCTGTTCCCCCAGGTGCCGCGAGCCGCAGTCCTGATCGAGTCGCTCGGACCACCCCCGCACCGCCTGGCCGCCGTCGACCCCGACGCCCACGGTCGACGCCAGGCCCGCCAGCTCGTGGACCGGGTGCGGTCCCGGGCCCGGCGCCGGACCCTGACCGACCTCGATGAGGCGACCGAGCGGTTGGCCCGGGCCCACCCCCGCCTGGCTCCGAATCGGGCCCGCCTCCTGGCCACGACCGGCACCGAGCCCGACCCGGCCGGCGGTGTCCGATGGCGGTTCGACCCCGCGTCGCGCGACTGGTTGGCCGGTCACGACCCGGAGCGGGCGGAGCAGCGGTGGCGGGGCATCACCTGCCCGGTGCAGATCATTCTCGGGGCCCAGGCCTGGGAGCGGTACTGGACCCGGGCCATGTTCGACGCCTCCGAGCTCGACGGACCGATGAGCGTCGCCGAGCGGGACCGTCGCCTGGCCAACTTCGCCGACCACGAGCTGGTGGTGATGGACGACGCCGGTCACATGGTCCACTACGACCAACCGGACCGCCTCAACGCCGAGATCGCCCGTTTCCTCGCCACCCGGATCGAGGCCACCGCCCCCTGAGGGGTGCGCCGGTCAGCTCGACGACGCCGGGGGCAGGGTCAGGGTGAAGGTGGCGCCGTGACCCGGGGTGCTGGCCACGGTGAGGTCGCCACCGTGGGCTCGGGCCAGCTCCCGGGCGATGGCCAGGCCGAGCCCGGTCCCGCCGGTGGCCCGCGTGCGGGAGCGGTCGACCCGGAAAAAGCGGTCGAACACCTGGGCCTGGTGTTCGTGGGGGATGCCCTCGCCGGTGTCGGCCACCTCGATGGCCACCCCGCCCCCGCCGGTGCGGCGCAGGCCGGCGGTCACCACGCCCCCGGCCGGGGTGTGACGGATCCCGTTCGCCACCAGGTTGGCCAGGATCTGACGTACCCGCTCGCCGTCGACGGACAGCACGGTGCCCTCGTCGGCGTCGACCCGAAGCTCGATCCCGGCCCCCGATGCCGAGCCTCGGTGGGCCTCGACCGCACGCAGGACGAGATCCCCGATGTCGACCGGGGCGAGGCGGAGCTGGAGTCGGCCGGCCTCGGCCAGCGACAGCTGTTGCAGGTCGTCGACCAGGTGCGACAAGGCCATGGTCTCCTGGTGGAGGGAGGCGATCGTGGCCTCGTCCGGCCGGATCAAACCGTCCTGGATCCCCTCCAGGTACCCGCGGAGATTGGCCAGCGGGGAGCGGAGTTCGTGGGCCACGTCGCCCGTGAGCGTCCGTCGGGCCCGGTCCTGATCCTGGATCGAGGCCGCCATGTCGTTGAAGGCCCGGCCCAGGACCGCCACCTCGCCGCCGCCCGACACCTCAGCCCGGGCCCCGAGGTCGCCGCCGCGCATGGACCGGGTGGCCGTGGTGAGCGAGCGCAGGGGCCGGGCGATGCGGTCGGCCACCACCACGGTGGTCAACACCGCCATGGCCATCACCCCCGCCACCGGCAACCAGAGCCGGGCCGGGACCCCGGAGGCGAACAGCGGCTCCCGCTCGTCGCCGTAGCCGATGAAGAGCTGCAGGGGCGGAGCCGCCTCCTCCGCTCCGGCCTCCTCGGCCTCGAACAGCTCTTCCAGGGCCAGGAAGAGCTCGTCGGCGTCGGTCTCGGCCTCGACGCAGTCGAAGATCCGCTCCTCGGCCTCCAGCGTGAGGTCGTCCTCGGGGAACACGAGACCGAACTCGTCGAACCCGACCGCCACCCCGACATCGGCCAGGCACGGTTCGAGCGCCTGGTTGAAGAATGCCACGTCCTCGGCGGCGACCTCGACGGCGAAGAACGTGCTGGTCGGGTCGACCAGGGTGGCCCGGCTCGGTAGGGGAGCGGCCTCGCCATCGACCGACAGGGCGCTGTCGGCCAGGATCGTGCCGCCGAGGTCGGCCACCGCCACCCGCTCCCCGGTCTCCAGGGCGATGTCGCGCACGACCTCGTCGACCTCGTCCCAATCGCCGTCGACCAGGCCGTGGACGGCCAACTCGTCCCGGATGAGGACCTGGGTGTCCAGATCGACGGCGAGTTCGGACCGGAGGCTGGAGGTGGTGAGGCGGACCATGGCCACGGCCGTGACCAGCACCGCCACCAGGGCCACGGCGATTCCGGCCAGGGCCAGGCGGAGCCGGAGCGACGGTGACCAGCGGCGGCGCCGGCCGGGGACCGGCGGACCGGGACCGGGGGCGCCCGGCGTCGTGGCCTCGCTCATCCGATGGTGGGCTCCGGCCCGGGGTCGGCCGGCCCCGGCGGGCCGTCGACCTCCGACAGGGGGTCCTCCGCCAGGCGATAGCCCACGCCGTAGACGGTCTGGAGGTAGCGGGGGTCGGCCGGGTCGGTCTCCAGCTTCTTGCGCAGGTTGGCCACATGGACGTCGACCGTTCGTTCCAGGCCCTCGTAGTCGAACCCGAAGGCCTCCTCCAGGAGCATCCGGCGGGTGAAGGCCCGGCCCGGGGACGCGGCCAGGGCGGCCAGGATGGCGAACTCCTTGGGGGTGACCTCGATCGCCTCGCCGGCCATGACGACCTGGTGCCGTTCGCCGTCGACGGTCAGCAGGCCCACGGTGTGGACGCCGGGCCCCTCGGCCCCGGCGCTGCGACGGAGCAGGGCCCGGACCCGGGCCACGAGCTCGCGGGGGCTGAAGGGTTTGGTCAGGTAGTCGTCGGCCCCGAGGTCCAGGCCGAGCAGGAGGTCGTCCTCGGTGGAGCGGGCCGTGACCATGATGATGGGCACGTCGCCCTCGTAGCGCAGGACTCGGCACACGTCGAGACCGTCGACCTTGGGCATCATGACGTCGAGGACGACGAGGTCGGGTTGGCGGCGGCGGACCTCGTCCAGCGCCTGGCGACCGTCGGGGACGACGATGACGGCGTGGCCCTCCCGCTCCAGGTACAGCCGGAGCAGCTCAGCCTGCTTGGGGTCGTCCTCGGCGACCACTATCCGTCCCATGTGCCGGGTCCTCCCGTCCGGGGTCGGGCGCCAGTATGACCGGTGCGGGGCCGAGCCCCGCACCGGTCATCGGCCGCCGCAGCAGCTCGATCAGGCCTCGTTCTGGTCCTGATCCTCGTCCTCGGACTCGTCGGACTCGTCGGACTCGTCGGACTCGTCCTCGTGGTCGTCGCAGAAGTCGCCCTCGATGACGAACAGCTCCTGCTCGCAGTCCTCCAGCGCCCCGATGTCGACGCCGGCGTCGGTCAGGGCGGCCTCGTAGGCGGCGTCGAACTCGGCCTCGAGCCTGGCCTCGAGTTCCTGGTCCCACTCGCCCTCGAGGTCGAGGTCGAGGTCGAGGTCGAGGTCGAGGTCGTCAAGTGCGTCGAGTTCGGCCAGCAGCGGGGCGTGGGTCTGCTCGAACTCCTCGAACAGGGCGTCCAACTCGTCGTCGCTCAGCCCATCGAGGACATCGTCCAGCAGCGGGTGGGCGATGCCGAACTCGTCGGTCTCGACGTCGATCACGTGGCCCTTGCCCGCCAGGAAGGCGACGATGGCGTCGGTCTCGGCGTTGAGCAGGTCGACCTCGGCCTCGGTCGGCTCCCAGTCGCCGGCGAGGAAGCCGTCGACGGAGTCCTCGCCGAACTCCGCCTCCAGCTCCAGGAGCAGGGCCTCGTCGAAGATCTCGCCTTCGACATCGTCGAGCACGGCCCAGGCCTGGTCGAGCACCGCTTCGCACTCGGGGGACAGGGTGAACTCCTCGGCGAGCTGGGCCATCTCGGTGTCGCCGCTGACGTCCTGGGGATCGCCGCCGATGCCGCCGTCGGTCGAGGCCGACAAAGCGGCGACGTCGGCGGCGGCCACGACGGCCGGTCGTTCGGCCGTGGCGCCGCCGTCGGCCAGGGATGGTGCAGCCAGGCCGACGGCGGTGAGAGAGCCGACGACGGCCAGGCCGGCCAGCAGGCGAGGGGTGGGGATCTTCATGGTTGGATGCTCCTTTCGGGGACCTATCGGCACCGTACGAAAGGACATGTCAAGGACTGATGAAGAAGATGTCAGATACCGCCCGAATCGGGGGGCGGGCTCAGGGCGATGCGTGGGAGGGGGCGTGGGGTGGGTCGTCGGCCAGGTGGACCCGGACGATCGCCTCGTAGTCGTCCTCGCACACGAAACCCAGGTCGCGGGCCCGATCGGCGGCGAAGGCCAAGGGCCAACCGGCGACGATGGCGGCCACCGCCGGGTCCTCGGATGAGCGGACCAGCGACCGGGCCTCGGCCCCACCGACGGCGGCCAGGGCCTCGAGTTGCTGGCCGACGGTGACCGACAGCGACGGCATGGTCAGGTTCCGGCGGGGACCCAGCGCATCGCCGTCGACCACGGCCGCATGGACCAGGTTGGCCACGGCCGACCGGGGGCTGGCGTGAGGATGACGGACCGACTCCGGTACCGGCAGCTCGGCCGGCCGGCCAACCAGGGGCTCGCGGATGATGGAGGAGAAGAAGCCCGAGGCGGCGGCGTTGGGCCGGCCCGGCCGCACCGTGATGGTGGGAAGCCGGATGCCGACGCCGTCGATCAGGCCCCGGCGGGAGTAGTCGGCCAGCAGCTGTTCGCCCATGGCCTTCTGGGCCCCGTAGGAGGTCAGCGGGGTGAGGTGGAAGTCGTCGGGGATGACGGGCGGGAAGGGGGCGCCGAACACGGCGATGGACGAGGTGAACACCACCCTCGGCCGTCCCGGACCGGCGGCCAGGGCGTCGAACAGGGCCCGGGTCCCGTCCAGGTTGACCCGATAGCCCTTGGCCAGATCGGCCTCGGCCTCCCCCGAGACGACACCGGCGAGGTGGAACACCACGTCGGGGGCCCGGGCCGCGACGGCCGACGCCAGGTCCGGCTGGCCCAGGTCGCCGACCGTCCACCGCACCGACGGGCCCGACCTGTCACCCCCCGGTCCGGGGCCCTCCGCTGCGTGGCGCTGGGCCCCGTGGCCTTCCGGCCCGGCGGCCGGGCCGACCACATCCACCAGTTCGAGTTCGGTCACGTCGTCGTCGCCGACCCGGCCCTCGGTCAGCAGCCGGTCGGTGAGCTTGCGCCCCAACATGCCGGCCGCTCCCGTCATCAGCACCCGCATCGTCCGCTCCACCCTTTCGTCGTCGAGCCCCAACATCCTGATCAATGGGGGTGAACGGCCACCGGTGTCGTCCCGCTCCGGTCGGCGTCGGCACCGCCGGGGCCGTCGTCCACGATGACGTCGGCCGCGCCCCACCGCCAGTCGAAACCTGGCCCTGGTGGCGAACCGGCTCGCCGGGCAACGCGCCCGCCCGGCCGACCCGGGCCCAGGAGCACCGGATCCTGGGTGAGTCATCGGTGCCGACGATGGGCCCATCGGCTCAGGCGCTGGTACCACCTCGAGCTGATCATCCATCGCCCTGAATGTCGTCGACGGGGTATCCTCCCTGCGTTGCGGTTCGTTTACACCGTTGATGACGGTGTGCCAGACGGCGGTGGTGATGACAGCAGGAGCATTCGAGAGCCGACGTCCCGCGACCGGGGTCATGAGCGAGCAGGCCTTCTCGGGAGCCATGGCCGCGGCCAAGGCGGGGGACGGTCGGGCCTTCGAGCAGCTCTATCGCTGGCTTGCGCCCGAGATCAACCGATTCGCCGTGGCTCGACAGGCCGACGACCCGGAGGTCATCACCAATGAGGCCTTCCTTCGCGCCTTCCAGCGGCTGGAGCGGTTCGAGGGGCGCCGCGACGCCTTTCGGGCCTGGGTCTTCGCCATCACCCGGAACCTCCTGATCGACGCCCACCGGGCGGGGGACCGGCGGCCCGAGGTCGTGTCGGACGACGTGCCCGAGCGCTACGCCGCCGACGCCGAGGTCGAGGCCCTCGATCTTCTGAGCATGCAGCGGGTGACTCGACTCCTGGCCTCGCTCAGCGATGACCAGCGAGACGTGGTGCTGCTCCGAATGGTGGGTGACCTGAGCCTCCAGCAGGTGTCGCTCATCGTCGACAAACCCCTGACCGCGGTCAAGGCCCTGCAGCGTCGCGGGCTGCGGCGGCTCCAGACCGAGGTCCTGGCCGAGGTGGTGACCCCGTGACCGAAGGCTATGACGCAACCCGCTGGGCCCTCGACGACGAGGAGCTGGAGGCCCTGATGATGGGGGCCGCCCCCGACGATCTGGGCCGGTTGGGCAACCCGGTGGCCGAGTTCTTCGCCGATGCCCGATCCGTCCGCGGGGTCCGGGCCCCCAGGGCCAGCGCCGAGCTGAGCGACTACTTCGGGCCGACACCGAGTTCCTCCCCGAGTTCCTCCCCGAGTTCTTCCCCGAGTTCGACCACGACCCTGGCCGCGGGCCCCGCCGCGGCGTCGTTCTTCCCGGAGCCCGACCCGGCCTCGGCCGCCACCCTGTCGTCGACCCCGACCCCGGGCGACCTGGCCCCCGTCGACGCCTGGCCCGATCCGCCGACCGTACGTGACGACCGACCCGGTGTCGGCGGTCCCGTCCCCGGCGGCCTTGCCCTCAGCAGCCCGCCGCCCGGCTCGGCCCCCCAACCCGGCCGACCGGCACCGAGCGGTGAACGAGGGCCCACCGATCCCGGTGAACGCTGGGCTCCCGGCCGCAGTCGACGGTCCCGGCCCGTCGGTGAGCCGACCCAGGCCATCCCCTCCACCGGTCCCGCGCCACTGCGGCCCGGGACCGATGGTCTGCCGCCCGCCTTGGCGCCGGAGCCCTCCGAGGTGGCGTCGGCGCCCGCCGGTCGCCCCGACCCGGCCGGCGGCGGACCCGGCGGCCTCGGTCTCCAGCCGCCGTCCCGGCCTGGCCCCGACAGCCTGCCTCCCGCCTTCGCCCTCGACTCGTCGGGTCGAGCCCAGGCCGATGGACGGCCCGGGCCCCTGGGCCGACCGGAGTCGGGCGGTTCCCGTCCGGGCTTCGGCCCCGGAGGCTTCGACTCCGAGCCGACCCGGTCCCGGGGTCCGGTTCCCGGTGGGCTCCTGGCCTCGACCGAGGCCGACCCGGAGTACGGCTACGCCTACGACTACGAGCGGCCCTCCTACGGCGCCGGTCTCGGCGAGTACCTGGCCCGCCTGGCCCGCCCCACGCCGGCCAAGTTGCTGATGGGGGCGGCCGCCGTCCTGGCCGTGGCCGCCGTCGGTCTCACCGGGGTGCTCTCCGGCCCGGACGGCGTGCAGAACGAGGCCACCGGCGTCGGTCTCGACGGCACCCAGGCCCCGACCGAGATCGCGCCGGCCCAGGAGGCCGCTCCCACCGACCCGGCCGGCCCGCAGTCGACGGTCACGGTCGTGACCCCCACCCTGCCCGGCGTGGGGGAGACCACCACCTCGACCACGACCACCACGGCCGCCCGACGTCCGGCCACCACCCCCACGGCGGCCGTCACGACGACGTCGACCACTGCGCCCAGCTCGTCGACCGAGCCCTCCACGACCTCCACGACCGAGGCCACGTCGACCACGCCAACCGTCGCGACCACGTCGAGCACCGACGACCCGGGCACCTCGACCTCGTCGTCGAGTTCCACCTCCACGACCGACCCTACGACGACCACGACCGAGACGCCGCCGACCAGCGTCGACACCTCCTCCCCGGCGCCGGACCCCGGGGAGAGCCCCGAGGCCGCCGCCCCCTGACCCCAGGTGGCCGAGGTCGGCATCGACCATCGTCGGAGCCTGGTCCCGGCGATGGCGCGGCCCCGGCCGGTGGGCCATGATGCAAGGCCATGGGTGAGGTCGTGACCGATGGAACCGACGGCGAGACGCGGGCTCTGGCCCGCCTGGTGGAGCCTTT
The DNA here is from genome assembly GCA_965263455.1 of Acidimicrobiales bacterium. Classification (GTDB taxonomy): domain Bacteria; phylum Actinomycetota; class Acidimicrobiia; order Acidimicrobiales; family SZUA-35; genus CADEDH01. The sequence goes on along the minus strand of CBDHHN010000002.1, from coordinate 722,304 downwards.
CCACGCCGTCACCTACTACTCACGGGAGCTGGCGGACCTTTCCGGCCACGGCTACCGGGGCTGGTGGCACGCCTACTTCGGGTACCGGCCGGCCCCCCTGGGGCCGGTGGGGGCCGAGGTCGTGACCTCGGTCTTCTACAACTTCGCCCCCCGGATGGTCGAACGGGCCGTGCCCGGGGTGTGGGAGATCCTTGCGCCGGCCGCCGCCGTCGACCTCCGACTCGGGTTGGTCGATCAGGCCCTCGGCCGTGTCTTCGACCGCGCCCACCACGGCGAGGCCCTGGCCGCCGGGGCGGCCCTGATCCGCCGCGCCGTCGACGGCTGTCGGATCGGGGCCCGCCCCCTGTTCGCCGCCTATGCCGCCCTGCCCTGGCCCGACGACGACGCCCTGGCCCTGTGGCACGGGTGCACACTGCTCCGGGAGTACCGGGGCGACAGCCACAACCTGGCCCTCGCCGCGGCCGACGTCGATCCCGTCGCCAGCCACGTCCTGATGGCGGGCCGGGGCCACGGCAACCGGCCGACCATCCTCGCCATCCGGGGCTGGACCGAGGACGAGTGGGCCGTCGCCGTCGAGGGGCTGGTGGCACGTGGTTGGGCCCGTCCCGACGGGAGCCTGACCGATGCCGGCTCGGAGGCCCGGTCCGACATCGAGCGTCACACCGATCGCCTGTCGGCGGGCCCGGTCGAGACCCTCGGCCCCGATCTCGGCGACCTGCTCGCCGCCCTCGACCCCCTGGTAGAACACCTGAAGACCTCCGGCGAGGTCTCCGGCCGTTGGCCCCCCGAACACCTCATGAAGTCGGACGACAACAACTAGCCTCATGTCGATCAGCAGCTCCTACCAAGACCCCAACTCGGCCCCGGCCCAGTCGATCATCGTCTGGGTCGACGGCATCGCCTACTACGGCCTCCATGGACACACCATCGGGCGGGAGCAGACCGAGTCGATCACGGTCGACCACGCCCAGGTGTCCCGGCGGCACGCCATGCTCCACCACGAAGCCTCAGGTTGGTCGATCCGCGACCTCGGGTCGACCAACGGCCTGCACGATGGTGTGGGCCGCCGCGACCAGGTCGCTCTGCCGCCGGGGCGGACCCAGGTCTGGCTCGGCCCGCCGGACAGCTCGCCCTGCCTGGTGTTCGACGTCGAGCCCCCGGCCGGAGGCCAGCCCGGCCCCGGTGCGGCGGCCTCGCCCCAGGGAGCGGTTCCGACCCAGGTCCGAGGCCCCGGTCCGGGAGCGGCCCCCGGCCCCGGTCCCGGTCCCGGAGGCGGGGGAGCGGGCGGGTTCGGCAGCGGCGCCTCGGGTGCCGGCGGCGTCGGTGCCCTGGCCCAGGCCGGAGCCAACCATGCAGGACCCGGCGTCCAGGCCGGGGCGTCACCGCCACCCCCATCGGGCCCGACGTCGTCCTACACCCCGCCCCAGTACAGCCCTCCCGGGGCTGCCGCCGCCGACGGGTCCGGGCCGGGCCCCGTCGGTGCCGCCAGTTCCGGGCCGGTCAGGGCCGCTGTGGCCTCACCGCCGCAGCCCGCCCTCAACGACGCTTCGATGACCGAGAACATCGGTCGCCTGAGCCAGGTCATCGATGTCTCGACCAGTGAGCTGCTGATCGGGCGGGCCACCGACTGCGACGTGACCATCGCCGATCCGCTGGTCTCCCGCCACCACGCCCGACTCGTGGTCCAGGGCGGCAACGGCCACATCTACGATCTGGGCAGCGACAACGGGACGTTCGTCAACGGCCGACGGGTCAATGACGCCACGGTCACCGAGGGCGACCTCATCGAGATGGGCAAGGCCCAGTTCGTCCTCGCCGGGGGCCGACTGCAGCAGCACATCGCCGATGGCCTTCCCCTGCAGGCCGAGTCGCTGACGGTCACCGTCGGTGGTGGCCTCACCATCCTCAACGACGTCAGTTTCACCCTGCCCGCCGGCTCGATGACGGCCGTGATCGGCCCCTCGGGCAGCGGCAAGAGCACGTTGCTCAACGCCCTGACCGGTCGCCGGCCGGCCGATACCGGTCGGGTGCTGCTCGGCGGCCGGGACCTGTACGCCTCCGACGAGGGCCTGGGTCGCCGGATCGGCTTCGTCCCCCAGGACGACCCGGTCCACCTGACCCTGACCGTCCGGCACGCCCTGATGGCGGCGGCCCGCCTCCGGCTCACGGCCGATGCCTCGACGTCCGAGATCGCGGCCAACGTCGAATCGGTGGCGGCCGAGCTGGGCCTGACCGAACGGCTCGACACCCGGGTCCAGGCGCTGTCGGGCGGGCAACGCAAACGGGTCAGCGTCGGCTACGAACTGGTGGGCGAGCCCCAGGCCCTGATCCTGGATGAGCCGACGTCGGGGCTCGACCCCGGCATGGAGCGCGAGCTCATGGCCAACCTCCGACGGCTGGCCGACAAGGGAACCACCTCGATCGTGGTCACCCACAGTGTCCAGAGCGTCGAGCTGTGCGATCTCGTCCTGGTCCTGGCCCCCGGCGGTCGCCTGGCCTTCATCGGCCCTCCGGCCAAGGTGTCGGCCCACTTCCGCTGCCCCGATCTGGCCAGCGTCTTCAACCTGCTGTCGACCCGCCAGCAGGCCGAGTGGGAGCTCGAGTTCGCCAAGACGACCTCCTATCTGAAGTTCGGGGCCCAGGCCCCACCCTCGGCCTCGGCCCCGTCGACCCCGCTACCCAAGCGCTCGTTCACCCACGACTTCCGGGTCATGGTCGTCCGCTACATCCGGGCCCTGGTCGGCGACCGCCGTCGCCTGGCCCTGATGGTGCTCCAGGCGCCACTGCTCGGCCTGCTCTTCGCCCTCATCCTCGAACCGACCGCCTTCTCCCCGATTCCGGGCACCGGGGCCCGTCAGTACGTGTTGGCCACCCTCCTGGCCATGACCCTGCTCGGCGGGTTCAACAGCGTGCGGGAGATCGTCCAGGACCGCGACGTGTTCCGGCGTGAACTGGCCGTCGGGGTGTCGGCCACCGCCTTCGTCCTGGCCCGCTGGCTGGTCCTGAGCGTGATCACCGCCTTCCAGGCCGTGGCCCTCCACCTCGTGGCCGCCTTCCGCCAGCAGGACCCGCTGGGGTCCGGGGTGCTGATCGGGTCGGGCCATCTGGAGATGATCGTGGCCCTGGCCGGTATCGGCGTGGCCGCGGTCGGCGTCGGGCTCACCATCTCGGCCACCGCCAGCGACACTCCCCGGGCCCTGACCATGCTTCCCCTGGTCATGATCCCGCTGCTGATCCTGAGCGGCCTGTTCGTGGCCACCTCCGGTCGGGCCGGCATCGAGCAGGTCACCTACCTGAACCCCATCCAGTGGGGCGGGTCGGCGGCGGCGGCCACCATCGACCTGCAGCGGGCATCCGGTTGCGGGGGTCCGCAGGCGGCCGCCATCGACGCCTGCACCAACCAGCGCTGGGAGCGGACGACGGCGACCCAGGCGCTGAACCTGTCGATGGTGTGGGCCTGGTCACTGGTGCTGTTGCTCGTCGCCGGGCTGACGACCAGATGGGGGCTGACCCGCCCCCTCAGCCGGGGCTGACCCGGACCGGGTCCCGGGTCGACGTCGGTGGCGGCCATCGGGTCGACCCCGGTGGCGGCCCTACAGCCAGCCCGCTCCCACCGCCACCAGGGCGGCGATCCCGATGACGATCCGGTAGTAGCCGAAGACGTCGAAGCTGCGGCGTTCGAGCCACGAAACCATCCAGCGCACCGAGGCCACAGCGGCCACGAAGGCGACCACCAGGCCGATGATCGGGGTGACGATCCCGAACTCCTCGAGCAGGAGGCTTCCGTCGGTCAGGGTGGTCAGGCCCGTCGCCGCGGTCAGGGTGACGAGGCCCAGCAGGAAACTGAACTCGACCGCGGCCCGGAGGGTGAGCCCGACCAGGACGGCGGCCACGATGGTGATGAGGCTGCGGCTGACCCCGGGCCACAGGGCGATGGCCTGGCACAGACCGATGATCCCGGCCTGCTGCCACGTGATCTCGTACAGCTCCTGGCCGGCCCGGCGCAGGACCCCGGTCCGGGTCAGGACCAGCACGCCGATGCCGCCGACGAGCCAGGCGATGCCGATCGGCACCACCCCGAACAGGTTGTCTCGGACGACGCCGCCCAGGGTGAGGCCGATGATGGCGGTGGGGACGAAGGCGGCGATGACGGCCAGCAGGATGCGGCGCCCGTCCTCGCTACGGCCGAGGAGGCCGTCAATGAGCTGACGGATCCGCTCCTGGTACAGGACCAGGACGGCCAGGATGGCGCCGGCCTGTATGCAGATGGCGTAGGCGTCGAGGGCGGTGTCGGTCTCCTCGGTGCCACCGAGGCCCAGGATCTCGTTCGTCACCAGCAGGTGGCCGGTCGAACTCACCGGGAGATACTCGGTCAGGCCCTCCACCAGGCCCAGGATCACGGCCGAGAAGACGGAAAGACCGACCACCCCGGTCTCGTCGTCACCGTCGACGGCTCCGGCCGGTACCTCGCCGGCCAGCACCAGGACGGCGAGGAGCACGAGAGCACCACCGGCCAGAACGACCGTGGAGCCCGGGCGTGGGACACGGTGGGGCAGGGGCGGGAGGTGGCGGGCGAGGTTGCGGGTCATGGCAGTCACCAGCGGCTGATGGTGCCACGGGCCGCCCGGGCTCCGGCCGCTGCTCCGGCGATTTCGATCACCCTTCACCGAATTGCCATCTTGGCGTCGACCGTCGTGGGTGACATCACCCGAACGCGGCCCGCCCTGGCTATCGAACATATGTTCGATAGCATCGAGCGTATGACAGCAACACCTCGTGAGCCCGGCTCACCGTCCCCGTCCCCCTCGGCTCCCGCCTCCCCGCCTTCCTCCCCGCCTTCCTCTTCGTCTTCCTCTTCGGCCCGGCGGGGCGTCGCATCCGGGGGTCCCGGCCCTGGCGACCGTCGCCCGCCGGCCCCCCGTCCCGCCTTCGGTGGTTCGGGTCCGGCCGGTCGGCCCGGGCCCGAGACCCGGGAAGACTGGGAGCAGGTTCGACGTTCGGTGGCCATGCTCCCCTCGGGAGCGTGGGCCCTCACTCGGGAGGAGGCGCTGCGGGCCCTGCAGTCGCTGGTCCGCTGTCTCGGTCGTTGAAGGGGGCGCCCAGGCCCCGGGCCACGAGGGCGGCCAGGCGGGGCAGGTCCGAGTGGTCCACGAAACCGTCGGTGCGCATGAGCCGGGCCACGATGGGTCCCTCGACCAGGTCGGTGGCCAGGTCGAGGTCGATGGGCGGGATCTCGCCTCGATCCACCGCCCGTTGGACCAGCTCTCGGATGGGGCGGGTCCGCTCGTGGGCCATGGCCGCCTTCACCGACGCCAACTCTTCATCGATGGTCGACCGGACCAGGACCTCGAACAGCAGGCGGCGGTTGGCGGCGTCGTCGATGAGGTGGCGGACCGTGGTGAACAGCTCCAGCAGATCGGCGGTCAGTGATCCGGTGTTCGGGGTCGGAATTCGCTCGATCTGGCAGTCGATGGCGTGCACCATGAGCATGTTGGCCGAGCCCCAATGGCGGTAGAGGGTGGTCCTGGCCACCCCCGACCGTCTCGACACCGCCTCCAGCGTGCAGCCGTCGAGGCCATGTTCGGCCAGGAGGACCTGGGCCGCCTCGACGGCCTTGTCCCGGGCTTCTCGACTCAGAGGGCGCGCCATAACGCTTGCTGAGTGTAGCGAAACAGGCCTCCACAAGGAGGTCCATCTTCCGGGCCCTTCGACCCTTGACGGCAGCAGGTTCGTGGTTTGTGACTCTTGACGCACATCGTTGCCTCCCCCTGGGCCGTGGGCTACAAACGCTACGCGTCCGTAGCGAATCTTGTGTCCATCCAAGGAAGGGAGACCTGCGGTGTACCAGCGTCTGGGAGTGTGGTGTTACCGGCGATGGCCGGTGGTGTTGGGCCTGTGGGCGGCCCTGATCGTGGGTGTCGGGGCGCTCAGCGGCACCGTCGGCACCGCCTACAACAGCTCGTTCGAGATCCCTGAATCCGAGAGCCGGGACGGCTTCGACGTACTCGACGAGTACTTCGGTGGCGCCGGCAACGGATCGCCCGGGTCGATCGTGTTCCGAACCGAGCGGGGCGTCGACGACCCCGATGTCGTGGCCATGATGACCGAGTTGTTCGCCTTCGCCGACGACCTCGACGAGCGGTTGCTGGTCGTCAGTCCCTACGGCGAGACCAGCCGACCGCAGATCGCACTGGCCGGGCCCCAGGCAGGTCAGATCGCCTTCGCCGACATCACCGTCGGCCTCGACGTCGACCAGGTCGTGGCCGGGGAGTACGGGGCCGAGATCCGGGAGGAGGCCGATGTCCTGCTCGAGGAGTACGGTCTGACCGACGACGTCCAGATCGAGGTCGGTGGCGCCATCCTCGGCGGTTTCGAGCCGCCCGAGACCGAGCTCATCGGCCTCGGCTTCGCCATTGTCATCCTCGTCGTCGCCTTCGGCTCGGTCCTGGCCATGGGTGTGCCCATCGGGGTGGCGGTGGCCGGGGTCGGCGTGGGCCTGGCCGGCATCGGTCTGCTCAGCAACGCCCTGCTCATACCCGACTTCGCCGTCCAGATCGGGGCCATGATCGGCCTCGGCGTCGGCATCGACTACGCCCTGTTCATCGTCACCCGCTACCGCAACACCGTGGCCGCCGGGTACTCGCGGGAGCAGGCGGTGGGCATCGCCCTCGACACCGCCGGCCGGGCCGTGGTGTTCGCCGGCCTGACCGTGGTCCTGTCGCTGCTGGGCATGCTGCTGATCGGTCTGGCCTTCATCTCCGGGCTCGGGGTCGGTGCCGCCACCACGGTGGCGGTGACCATGGTGGCCTCGATCACGCTCGTGCCGGCCCTGCTCGGTCTGGTCGGCGACCGTCTGGAGGTGACGCGGGTCCGCGGCCTGCTCGCCGCCGGCGGGGTCGCCATCGCCCTGGCCGCCTTCGGCCTCGGCTTCCGTGGGGTGGCCGGCGCCGCCTTCATCGCCGGCATGGTGATCCTGGCCGTCGGTCTCCTGGTGCAGGGCGCCGGCCGACTGCTGGGTCGCCCCGTACCCGTGATCGGGGGTCTGCTGCGCACGCTCCCGCCCCGCCCGGAACGGCCCATCCGTGAGACCTGGGCCTACCGCTGGAGCCGGGTCATCCAGGCCCATCCGTGGACGGCCCTGGTGTTCGGGGCCGGGCTGTTGCTCGTCCTGGCCGCACCCCTGGTCACCCTCCGTCTCGGCTTCTCCGACGAGGGCAACTTCCCCGAGGACACCGACACCCGCCGGGCCTACGATCTCATCGCCGAAGGCTTCGGGCCCGGGTTCAACGGACCGATCCTGGTCACCGCCACCCTCGACGACCCGTCGGCCCTGGCCCAGGCCCAGGCCCTGTCGGCCGCCATCGGCGAGGTCGACGGCGTGGCCGGGGTGTCGCCCGCCATTCCCAACAGCCCCGACCCGGCCACGGCCGAGGCCATCCTCATCCAGGTCATCGCCGAGACGGCCCCTCAGGATGAGGCCACCGACGAACTGGTCCGGACCCTGCGGGACGATGTCGTGCCCGCCAACGACGACGGGCTCGACGTGTCGGTGACGGGGGCCGTGCCGGCCAACATCGACTTCACCGGGTTCCTGGCGGGACGCATCCTGCTGTTCTACGGCGTGGTCCTGGCCATGAGCTTCCTGCTGCTGATGGCGGTCTTCCGTTCGCTCGTCGTGCCGCTCAAGGCCGTGATCATGAACGTGCTGTCGATCGCCTCGGCCTACGGGGTGGTCGTGGCCATCTTCCAGTGGGGCTGGCTGGGTGACCTGTTCGGGATCAGCGGCGCCCCCATCGAGCCCTTCGTGCCCATGATGCTCTTCGCCATCGTGTTCGGCCTGTCGATGGACTACGAGGTGTTCCTGCTCTCCCGGGTCAAGGAGGAGTACGAGCGCACGGGCGATCCCCAGACCTCGGTGGCCGACGGGCTGGCCGGAACGGCGCGGGTCATCACCGCGGCCGCTGCCATCATGATCGTGGTCTTCGGTGCCTTCATGCTGGAGGACGACCGGATCATCAAGCTGTTCGGTCTGGGCCTGGCCCTCGCCGTCTTCCTCGACGCCAGCCTGGTCCGGCTCCTGCTGGTGCCGGCGACCATGGAGTTGCTCGGGTCGCGGAACTGGTGGCTGCCCCGCTGGCTCGACCGGATCGTGCCCAACCTGAACGTCGAGGGGTCGGAGCCGCCCCCTCCCGAGGCCTTGGCCGACGGGACCACCCCGGCCAACGGCAAGGTCGACCTCGACGGTGGGCACGCCGATGACGGTGGGGATGAGCGGCCGGAGGACCGGCCCGATCCCTCGTCCGACCCCTCCCCCGAGGGGGCGCCGGAGCCGGTCTCGGGCTGAGCCGTCGGCGTCCGGGTCGGTTCGGTTTCCGACCCGGACGCGACGACCCGTCCCGGTCGTCCTCCCCGCCCTCCCGGCCACCTCGGCCGTGACCTTGGGCCCGGAAGGGTCGGGTCCGTGGCCGCTAGGGTCGGGTCCATGGATCAACCCGCACTGGACCACAAGGACTGGACCTGGGTCCTGGAGCGGGCCTGTCCCGAATGCGGCTTCGACGCCGCCTCCCTCGACCGGGTCGACCTCGGCCCCCTGATCAGGGCCAACGCCGCCCGGTGGCGAACGTTGCTCGGTCGGACGAGCCTGGTGGCCGAGCGGCCCCCCGTGCCCGACGGGGAACCGCCGGTGTGGTCGGGCCTGGAGTACGGCTGCCACGTCCGCGACGTGTACCGGGTGATGGGGGAGCGGCTCCGGCTCCTGTTGAGCAAGAAGAACCCGACCTTCGCCAACTGGGACCAGAATCGGACCGCGGTCGAGGAGGCCTACGGGAACCAGGACCCGGCCCAGGTGGCCTACGATCTGGCCTCGGCCGCGGGCAAGGTGGCCGACATGGTCGACCGGGTCCGAGACAAGCAGTGGGAGCGATCCGGGAGCCGGTCCGACGGCGCCACCTTCACCGTCGACGCCCTGGTGCGATACCTGCTGCACGACGTGACCCACCACGTGGTCGACGTCGAGCGGGGGTACGAGGCCCTGACCGTGGGCGATGACGAGCCCGAGGGCGCGGGGGACGACGACGCTCACCGGGACGGGGACGCAGGCGGGGACGAGATCGGTCGACGGTCGTGACCGACAGCGCCGAGTTCGACATCGAAGGGCACCGGGCCGACATCACCGATCTGGTGGTGACCGCTTCCGACGGGGCCCTGGCCTGGTACCGGCGGCCGGTGACCATCGACAACAAGCAGGCCGACGCCGGTGGCTTCGACCCCGTGACGGCGGCCGACCGGGCCGTCGAGGACGAGATCCGGGCCGGGTTGCAGGCCCGATTCCCGGGCCATGCCGTCTACGGCGAGGAGCGGGGCACCGAGGGGGAGGGCCGCTACCGCTGGATCATCGACCCCATCGACGGGACCAGGGCGTTCATCTGTGGCCAGCCCATGTGGGGCACACTGGTCGGCTTCGAGGCCGACGGTGCGATGGTGGCGGGCTGGCTCCACCAACCGGTGCTGGCCGAGACCCACATCGCCACTCCGGCGGCCGCCACCCTCCGGGTCGGGGGCGACGAGCGGCCGCTGCAGGCGGCGTCGGTCACCGACCCGGCCGAAGCCATCGTGCTGTGCACCCACCCGTCGATGTGGGACACCGACGAGCTTCGGGCCGATTTCGGTCGCCTCGACGATGCCACCCGCATGGTCCGCTACTCGGGCGATTGCGCCAACTACGGGCTGCTGGCCGCCGGCCATGCCCACCTCGTGGTGGAGAACCAGCTCGCCCCCTACGACATCCTGCCGCTGGTGCCCATCATCGAGGGAGCCGGCGGGGTGGTGACCGATCGCCTCGGTCGGCCCCCGACCGAGGGTGGGTTCGTGGTGGCCGCCTGCACCCCCGAGCTGCACGCCGCCGCCCTCGACCTGGTCAACGGCTGACGTCGGACGCGGCCACGCCCTCCCGGATCCCCTCCCGGACGGATCCGCTCAGAGGGCCCGGAGGCTGCGATCGGTCAGGTAGGTGTAGACCACCGTGATCAGCGAGATGGCCCCGGCCAGGCTCATGGCCGGGCCCAGGCCGATCACGTTCGCCACCAACCCGAGTATCAGGGCCCCGATGGGCATGAACCCGAGCTGGACCAGGGTCAGCATGGCCATCACCCGGCCCATGAGGGACTCCGGGGTGTTGGACTGGATCAGGCCCTGGTTCATGTTGATGTAGAAGCCGCCGGCCAGACCCATGATGAAGGTCAGCGGGATCAGGTAGGCGTAGTCCGGGGCCAGACCGACCAGGATCACCACCGTCGAGCCGACCATCATGGCCCGCTGGAACAGGGTGCCCTTCCGGGCCATGTTGCCCCGGCGCATGATGATCGACGAGGTGATGGCCATGCCGAGGCCCATCAGGCCCAGCAGGGGTGCGGCGTCGCCGCCGTCCCGACCCAGGTCCTCGGCCACCCGGGCCTGGAGCGTCACCATGATCGACGGGTTCACGGTGAAGCTGGCCACGCTCAGCAGCATGAACAGCTTGGCCAGCTGACGGTCGCGTCGAACGTGGGCCAGCGCCTCGCCCAACTCGCTCCGGGTCGACGGTCTGGTGGCGGTCTCGCCCTCGGCCGACTCGCCTCCCGCGCTCCGGGTCGGAGGGACACGGAGGGGGATGAGGGCCAGGAGCCCGACCGCCAGCAACAGAGCCTGCGAGCCGAAGGCCCCCTCGAACCCGTAGCGGTCGCCGATGAGCTGGAACAGGACCGGGCCCGCCACCATCGAGAGGGTCATGGCGATGGCGTTGGCGGCGATGGCGCTGTAGAGCTGCTCGGGGCTGACCAGGGCCGGGATGAGCGAGATGCGCACCGGTTGGCCGATGGCCTGGGCCGCCCCGAAGGCCACGGCCAGGGCCAGGAGGGCGCCGAGGTCGAGGGCGTCGGACACCAGCAGGAGCCAGGTCAGGGCCAGCACGGCCGTGGTCGCCACCTGACCCAGTACCAGCAGCAGCTTTCGGTCGTAGCGGTCGGCCCACGCCCCGGCCTGGAGGATGAGGAGGGCCAGGGGGATGCCGAGGGCGAACGTCACCGCCCCCTGCCACACCTCGTCCCGCCCCAGCCCGTTGAGCACGAACCAGCCGAAGGTGAATCGCTGGGCGTTCAGCACCAGCATGTACAGGGCGTTGTTGAGCCACAGCTGTCGGAACGCGGGGACGGTCAGGGCGTTGGCCGGTCGGCCCGCGGTCGCCCCCGAGGGCGGGCTCGACGTCTCGGTCACGAACCCTCGAGGCCGCGCAGCCCGCCCCAGGCCAGCGTCACCAGGTCGTGGACCAGGTCGTCGGTGTCCAACTCGGGCGCCTGGTCCGACTGCCAGAACCGCATCATGCCCTCGGCCAGGCCGAGGATGCCGTGGGCCAGGGCCAGGCGGTGGGCCACCGTGATGCCGGGCACGTCGATCAGGTCGGCGATGCCGGCGGCGATCGAATGCTCGACCTCGGAGGTGATGCTGGCCCACTCACCGTCCTGGCGGGAGGTGCCGCTGAAGAGGATCTGGAAACCTTCGGTGTCGGACTCGACGAACTCGACATAGGCCCGAAATCCGGCCGCCACCTGTTCCCGCGGGGTCTGGGCGGTGGAGGCGGCGGCCAGCACGGTGGCCCGTAGGCGGGCCCCGATGTCGTGGAGGACGGCCAGGTACAGGTCGCGCTTGGACTCGAAGTGCTGGTAGAGCACGGGCTTGGTCACCCCGGCCGAGTCGGCGATCTCGACCATCGTGGTCTCGTAGAACCCGCGATGGGCGAGGACGTGCCGGGCCACCTGAAGCAGTTGCTCCCGGCGCTGGGGGCCGGGGAGCCTGGTCGGTCCCGCCGACGTGAGCTTCTGGGGCTCTCCGATTACCACGTACCGTCCCTGTCGGCCCGGTGGGCTGCCTTGACCGCGTAGTTGAACACGATGGAAGGGGCCAGAATAGCCGATCCGGCAAACAGGCAGAAGGTGATGGCTCCGGTCAGCACCGACGAGAAGCCGAAGAGCAGGCCGGAGAAGAAGAGCACCATGGCCAGGGCGAAGAGCCCGTAGCCACCCCGAAGGCCCCAGCTGACCCACCGCTCGATACGGGCTCGGGCCGCCAGAACCGGGTCCTGCTCGTCGTTCATCCCCACCAGCCTGCCCGCTTCAGCAGCGACTCGACACCCCGCCCCATGACCTCGAGCGAGCAGTGCCGGCGGACCAGGTCCCGGTTCCGGGCCAGTTCCGCCGCCGGAGGTTCGGCCACCGCGGCCCGGACGGCCGGGATGTCATCGGGGTCCAACCACCAGAAGCCCAGGTCCCGCAGCTCCCGACCCACCGGGTACGACCCCACCACAACCGGGCGACCGTGGATCGCCGCCTCCAACGGCGGATTGCCGAACCCCTCCCACGTCGACGGGAACACGACCAGGTCGGAGGCGGCGTAGAGATCGGCCATGGTGCGGCCGGGGCCGAGCCGATCGAGCGGGGTCCGGACCACCGGACCCCGGGCCCGGGTCAGGAGCCGGTCGAGGGTCGGGGCGTAGTCCTCCTCGGCCGGGCCCGGCAGCCAGTACACGCCGTCGACGGCGGCCGTCACCGCCATCGCCACCGGGATGTTCTTCCGCTCGATGGCCCGGACGGGGTGGAGTACGAGGACGGTGTCGGGCCCCACCCCCAGCATGTCCCGCACGGCGGTGCGGTCGCCGGGTTCGACGTCGACGTCGAACCCGTTGTAGATCGTGGTGGCGGCCAGGCCCCGCTCGGCGAACTGCCCTTCGGTCAGGCGGTTGATGGTCACGTGGCGCCAGGCCGGGTCGTCGACCGGCAGTTCGGTCACGTGGGCGAAGCGCGACCGCTGCCAGGGCGGGTCGTGGTGATGGACCAGCGTGGGCCGACCGGCCAGGACCCGGGCCACCACTCGGCTGGCATCCAGGTTCATGGGGATGGTGAGGATGTTCTCGGCCACCACCAGGTCGGCCCCGTCCAGCGCCCGGGCCAGACGATCGGCATCGGGCGGGGACGTGGCCGAGAGTTCCAGGCCGGGAACCACCTGGTCGACCGGCCCCTCCCCGGCCACCCGGCGGGTGTCCCAGCCCTGCGCCGCGAACCACCGCTCCCAGGTCCCGGCGACCACGGAGACCCCGTCACCCAGGCCGAGGCGGAACGAGAGGAAGGCCACGCTCGGCATCAGCGACTCGTCGAGTCGGGCCGGGGCGCCGTAGGTTGCGGCCCGTGAGCCATCCTCCGGTCCCACCCTCGTCGCCCCCGTCCGGGGGTCCTCCCCCCGGAGACACCTCTGGTATCGACCCCTCGCCCCCGCGGGTTGCGCTGTCCGAGCTGACGGCGTCCGTGCGTCGGCTGCTGGAGGCGGCTTGGCGGGAGCCCGGCTTCTGCGTTCCCAACCCCACGACCTACCCCCACCAGTGGCTGTGGGACTCCTGCTTTCACGCCGTGGTGTGGGCCGCTCTGGGGGACGAACGGGGGGCCCGGGAGCTGGCCAACGCGCTGGCCCACCAGGGTCGGTCGGGGTTCGTGCCCCACATGACCTACTGGCATGCGCCCACCGTCCACGCCTCGTTCTGGGGTCGGGAGCTGGCGTCGAACATCACCCAACCCCCGATGTACGGTCACGCCGCCCAGCGCTGCCACGGGGGACCCGACGCCGACGGTCGCCATCGACCGTTGTCGGCCGACGGGCACGAGCGGTTGGCCCGCGCCTTCGCCCATCTGCTGTTCGAACGCCCGCGCACGCCGTCGGGCCTGGTGCCGGTGGTGCATCCATGGGAGACCGGCTGCGACGATAGTCCCCGGTGGGACGACTTCCGCCGCCCCGGCGAATCGTGGTCGGTGACCAAGGGCGAGCTGGTGGCCGAACTGGCGGCGGCCGGGGCCGACGGCGAGCCGCCTCCGGGCGGGGTGTCCTTCGTCGTCGGGTCCATCGGGTTCAACGCCCTGGTGGCCTGGAACCTCCGCCAGTACCTGACCCTGCCCGACGCCCACGATCGAGGCCGCCTGAGCGAGGCCGGTGACGAACTGGCGGCCGCCGTGGCCGACCGCTGGGATCCGGGTTCGGGCGTGTGGGTCGACGATGGCCCGCCGTCGGGGCGGATCCGGACCGCCGACGCCCTGCTCGGACTGCTGGTCGACCCCCGCGACGCCGCCTTCGCCGCCCTGCTCGACCCCGACGCCTTCGGCGCTCGGTTCGGACCCAGGGGAGTGGATCGGGCCGAGCCCACGTACCGGCCCGACGTGTACTGGCGGGGACCGGCCTGGCCCCAGCTCTCGTACCTGCTGTGGCAGGCCGCGGTCGAACACGGCCGCCCGACCGAGGCCCGTGCCGTGGCCCGGTCGCTGGTGGCGGGGGCGGTGGAGTCGGGCTGGGCCGAGTACTGGGAGCCCGACACCGGGACCGGACTGGGAGCCATCCCCCAGACCTGGGCCGGCCTGGCCCTGCCGGCGGCCCAGTGGCTCGACGGCGAGGCCGGCGGGGGGGACGGGGCGATCACAACCGGTTGAGGGCGATGGCGACGGCGGCCGCGACCCGGGCGTTGTTGCGGACCAGGGCGACGTTGGCGGTCAGGCTGGCGCCGCCGGTCAGCTCGAGGATCCGGTCGAGCAGGAACGGGGTGACGTCCTTGCCGGTCACGCCCTCGTCGTCGGCCTCGGCCACCGCGGTCGAGATGAGCGGGGCCAGGGTGGCGGCCGGTAGCTCGTCGTCGGCCGGGATGGGGACGGCGACCAGTTGTCCTCCCGGAACCCCGAGCGCCCCTCGCAGGCGATGAGCCCGGGCCACCGTCTCCGGGTCGTCCATCCGGACCGGGGCGTCCAGGCCCGAATCCCGGGACCAGAAGGCGGGGAACACATCGGTGCCGTAGCCGATCACGGGCACCCCCAGGGTCTCCAGGATCTCCAACGTCACCGGCAGGTCGAGGATCGCCTTGGCGCCGGCCGAGACCACGGTGACGGGGGTGTGGGCCAGTTCGTGGAGGTCGGCCGACACGTCGAAGCTGGTGGCGGCGCCCGGATGGGCGCCCCCGATCCCCCCGGTGGCGAACACCTCGATGCCGGCCTGGTGGGCCAGGATCATGGTGGCGGCCACCGTCGTCGAGCCGGTCCGTCCGGCGGCGATGGCGGTGGCCAGGTCGGCCCGCGACAGCTTGGCCACATCGGTGGCCCGACCCAGGGCGTCGAGCTCGTCGTCGTCGATCCCGATCCGGACCTCACCGTCCAGGACGACCAGGGTGGCCGGGACGGCGCCGGCCCTCCGCACCTCATCCTCGACCGAGCGGGCCGTCTCGACGTTGCCGGGCCAGGGCATGCCGTGGGTGATGATGGTCGACTCCAGGGCGACCAGGGGCCTCCCGGCGGCCCGGGCCGCCTCGACCTCGGGACTCAGGCGGTGGGGGATGGTGCTGTTCACGGGTTCTCCAGGTGATGGGCGGCGGCGTCCAGGGCGGCGGACAGCAGAGCGTGGGGGTCGGCTCCCGGTCGGTGGGCGGCCAGGAACCCGGCGATGAGGGCGTCGCCGGCGCCGGTCACCGATCCGGCCCGGGACGAGCCGGGGCCGGCGGCCACCGGACGGGGGTCGGCGCGGATGGTCCGGCCGTCGACCCGGAGCACGGCCGGGCCGGCCCCGTCGGTGATCAGGAGCGTCCCGGCCTCGCCGAGGTGGGGGGCCAGGATGTCGTGCTCGGCCCGGTTGAGGACGACCGTCGGGGCGGGATGGGCTCGTACCACAGGGATCAACCGGTCGGCCTTGGCCGGGCTCGTCGGGTTGAGGATCAGCTCGGGCACGGCCCCCAGTCTCGTCGCCGCGCCCGCCAGTGCGTCGGTCGCCAGGTTGGCGTCGACGAACAGGGTCTCCGGGCTCTGGTCGAGGGCGGCGGCCAGGACGGCCCGGGACCTCGCCGCCAGAGTGGCGTCATCCATGACCGCGGCGTGGAGGCCACCGTCGGGACCCTCGATGGCGACGTAGCGATCGGTGCGGCCGTGGCGGATGACCAGGGCGTCGTCGATCCCCTCGGTGACGAGGGTCCGCACGAGGTCGGCGCCGTCCGCGTCGGCCCCCACCGCGGCCGCCAGGCGGACCGGTCGCCCCCGTCGGGCCAGGCCCCGGGCCACGTTGAGGGCGACCCCACCGGGCCGTCGCTCCACCGTGCCCGGTACGTCGGCGCCCGACGGCAACGGTCGGTCGGCTCGGGCCACCACGTCCCAATGGGCACCACCCGCGCAGACCACGGGCCGATGACTCGCCATGGCACCTTTCTAGCCCCGGGCGCAGGGCCGCCGGTCGGACCCGCCGACGGGCGCTCCCGATCCGGCGCCCGGCCTCAGTAGGCGGGCAGCAGCCGTTCCAGGTGGAGGTAGCAGACGAAGAGCGATCCGGTGGCGGCCGGGGTGACCATCGGGTAGACGAGCCACCGGGGTAGGCGGCGGGTCGTCGCCCACCCGGCGAACAGGACCAGGGTGGTGACCGACCCCCACAGCACCGTCGGCTCCAGCTCCGACCGCTGCCACCCGAGCGAGTCGGCCACCGCGTCACCGGCACCAGGACCCGGACCCGGGTCGGCCCGGTCCGTGCTCGGGGCCTCGGCGGCGACGGGCCCGGCCGGAGCCGCCGGAGGGCGCCCCCCGCCGTCCGTCATCGTCGGGTCCTGCTCGGTGTCGACCTCGGCCGGGCCCACGGTTCGGGCCCCGACGGCCAGGGCGCCACCTCCGCCCCCAGCCCGGCCTCCGGTCCCGGTCCCGGTTCCGCGGTCGGTGGTGTCGGTCAGCGGCGCCCCGTCGACCAGGACGGCCGAGACGACGATGCGCTCCCGGGCCGAGTAGGGGGGATGGCAGGCGGTCAGGGTCAACCGGTCGTCGCCGTGGTCGGCGAGAACCTCGACGGCGGACGGTTCGACGATCCGGTGGCCCTGGACGACGCCGTCGCCGTCGACGTGGCCCTGGACCCGATAGGTCAGGCGGCCGGCGGCCGAGTCGAGGTGGATCTCGTCCCCGGGACGGAGACGGTCGAGGTTCCGGAACGGCGCGCCGTGGGTGGTCCGGTGGCCGGCGATGGCCACGTTGCCACCGAGACCGGGCAAGGGGCTGCTCGGGTAGTGGCCCGGGCCTTGGCGAAGGGTGCTGCGGGCCACGCCGTGGACCACGGTCTTGGCCACTCCCAGGCTCGGTAGTTCGATGCGGCCGACGGGGGCGGCCTCGGTCGGCGTCATCATCGGTCGCGGCGCCGCCGTCGGGGCGGCCACCTCCTCCATCGGCGCCCCGCTGTCGATGCCGCTGTCGATGCCGCTGTCGGTCCGGCTCTCCGGGGCCTCGGCCGTCACCGCCCGGGCCGGGTTCGGGCGTCCGGCCTGTGGGACGGGGGCGACCGGCAGAGCCTCCAGTTGACGGGTGAGCCGCTGCTGGGCGTGCCACTCGATCAGGGCCGTTCCCCACAGTTGGAAGGCGGCGAAGCTCGAAACCACCAAGCCGGCCGCCACCAGGAGCCGGCCCACCACCAGGGGGCGCGGGAGCCCGGCCAGGGGCCCCGGGGCCAAGAGGCGGTCGGGATCGCCTTCGGGCAGGAGCCAGTGGAATCGGTGGGGGCGGGGAGGGGGCCGACCGTGGGGGTCGTCGGCGGGCATGGGTGTCAGATCGGCAGCAGGGGCCGGGCCGGGAGTACTCCGGCCCGATCGCTCGACCGGGCCGCCCGGCCGTCGTCGGCTACGGAGGGTGGTTACCGGGGGTGGAGCCGTATCGTGGGGGCGGTGAGCGCGGGTTCCGAGAGCGAGCGAGGGGCCGGCGGGGCCGCCGGCGGCCCGCCCGGAAACGACGGGGCCACCGCCGACGGTGGCGGTACGGCCAAGTCGGTGGGCGATCCCGTCATCGAGATGCAGGGTGCCATCAGCCTCATCAACCGGTTCCCGGCCCTGGCCGGCGTCGACTTCCGGGTCGACGACGGGGAGATCGTGCTGCTGCGAGGGCCGAACGGAGCGGGCAAGAGCACCCTGCTGCGGTTGTGCGCCGGGCTCGCCCCCTTGAACGACGGGTCGGCCGTCGTCCTCGGACACGATCTCTCCGATCGGGGCACGCGGCGCTCACTGCGTCGCCAGACCGGACTCCTGGCCCACAGCACCTTCCTCTACGACGAGTTGACGGTGGAGGAGAACCTGCTGTTCTGGGCCCGGGCCAACCGGATCGACACGACCTCGGTCGACCCGGTGCTCGACCGCCTGGCTCTGGGGGGCCGCCTCCGTTCGGTGAAGGTGGCTCAACTGTCGGCCGGTCAGCGCCGCCGAACGTCGCTGGCGGTCATGGTGGTGCGACGGCCCCGGCTGTGGCTGCTGGACGAACCCCACGCCGGTCTCGACGTCAACGGCCGCGACTTCGTCGACGACCTGGTCCGCCACGCCGTGGCCTTTGGAGCCACCGTGCTGCTCGCCTCGCACGACTTCGACCGGGCCGCCGACATCGCCACCAGGACCGTGATCGTGGCCGGCGGCCGGATCCAGGGCAGCGGGACCTTCGCCGACGGCGGCGGGGCCCACGAGCGAGGTCGGGTCGCCCCCACCGACGACCTCTTCCTCGACGCCCCCGGCCCCCGGTGGATGGAGTCGGGCGATGGCGACCAGACCGGGCGCACCGGTCCCGGGCCGGGTCCGATCGAGGGCGAACACAAGGAGTCCCCGGCCGGGGACTGAGTCGGGTACCGAAGACGAGGATCGGGAGGAACGGGCATGTTGCACGACGCCTGGCTCATGGCCGGCAAGGACCTGCGGATCGAACTGGCATCGCGGGTCGTCCTGTCCCAGATCATGCCCTTCGGGTTCCTGATCCTGATCCTGTTCGGGTTCGCCGTGTCGCCCGACCTGGCCGTGGTCGGGGAGGCCCGCCGTTCGGTGCTGGAGGAGGTCGCCCCCGGCCTGTTCTGGCTGGCCGTGCTCCTGTCGGCCCTGATGGCCCTCGGTCGGGCCTTCGCCCTCGAGGCCAACGACGGCAACCTCGACGCCCTGCGGATGGCGGGCGTCGACCCCTCGGGCATCTTCGTGGGCAAGGCCCTGGCCGTCGGGGTCCAACTGCTGGTGATCGAGGCCATCGTCGGCGTCGGGGCGCTGGTGGTGTTCGGCGTGAGCGTCGACAACATCCTCCTGCTCGCCGTCACCCTGCTCCTGGCCACCAGCGGTATCACCCTGGCCGGAACCTTGTACGCCGCGTTGGCCACCGGGCTCAGGGTGCGGGATACCCTGGTGCCGCTGCTGGTCCTTCCGGTACTGGCACCGATACTGCTCGGAGCCACCCTGGCCACCCGAGACGCCCTGTTCGCCGATCCCGCCGTGCTCGGCTGGTCGTGGGCCACCATGCTTGCGGTGTTCGCACTGCTCTACCTCGGAGTCGGCATGTTGGCGTTCGGTCCGCTGATGGAGGAGTCATGACCACATCCGAAGCGCCGCCGGTAGCGGCCACCGACGGGCCCAACTCGACCGGTTCGCCCGGCACCCTCCGCCTGGGAGTGGCCGCCCTGGCCGCGGTGATCGTGATGTTGTTCTTCGGGCTGGTCATCTCGGGCCCCGACGTGCAACAGGGCGAGTCGGTCCGCCTCTTCTACCTGCACGTGCCCTCGATCGCGGTCACGTACCTGGCCTTCTTCATCACCCTCATCGGGAGCGTGATCCATCTCCGCAACCGGTCGGTGTTCTGGGATCTCCTGGCCGGTAGCTCGGCCGAACTGGGCGTGCTGTTCTGCACCTTCACCCTGGTCACGGGCTCCCTGTGGGGCAAGCCGACCTGGGGCGTGTACTGGCAGTGGGACCCCCGACTGACCAGCACCACCGTGCTCTACGTGATGTACATCGGCTACCTGGCCGTCCGGCGGTTGGAGTTGCCGCCCGAGGTCCGGTCCCGCCGGGCCGCCATCCTCGGCATCGTCAGCTTCCTCAACGTGTTCGTGGTCCACTACTCGGTCCAGTGGTGGCGGGGGCTGCACCAGGGTCAGACCCTCGGCCTCGACGCCCAGATCGGGGGCATGCAGTACTTCTCGTTCTTCTGCGGGCTGGTGGCCATGCTGCTGGTCTTCGCCTGGCTGCTGGTCCACCGGTTCCGGGTGGCGTGGCTGGCCCACCAGGTCGAGGAGTTGGGCCTGGTCCGGGCCCTGGCCGAGCGTCGGGCCGAAACCGACGCCGAGGGGAGGTTCTGATCCCGTGTACTGGTCGTTCGTGATCGCCGGCTACAGCTTCGTGGGCGTGGCCCTCGTGTTCTACACCGTGTGGACCCTGCGCCAGGGGCGGAACCTGTCCCGGCGAGTTCCCCCCGACCGGAGGCGTTTCCTTGACTGATCTGGATCTCACCCCCCGGGAACCGGCCGCCGGGTCGACCCGGTCCCGCACGGCCGGTGTCCGGAACCTGGCCATCGTGGTCCTCGTTCTCGCTGTGCTCGGCTTCGTCCTGTTCCAGGCCCTGACCAGCGCCCGCGTCTTCTTCTACAACGTCGACGAGGCGGTGGCCCTGCGGGCCGAGACCGGCGAGCAGGTGATCCGCATGCAGGGCACCGTGCTCGAGGACCGGGGGGTCGACACCGACGGCGCCCTCCAGTTCACGATGGCGTTCGCCGGGGTCACCACCGACGTCTCCCACAACGGGGACGAGCCCTCCAACCTGTTCGCCATCGGCGAGAAGGTCGTGGTCGAGGGTCAGTGGGACGGTACGACCTTCGTGTCGCACCAGATCCTGGTCAAGCACTCCGAGGAGTACGTCGAGGACAACGGCGAACGACTGGAGTACGAGGTCGAACTGCCGGACGATCGGTAGGCCGAACCGGTGAACGCCCTCCTCGGTTTCGGGTTCGTCGTCCTCGGGTTCTCGGCCTCGGTCCTGGGCGCCCTCGGCGCCGTCTACGCCCTGCTCACGGGGCGGCTGCGCCTGCTGACCACCGTGCGCCAGTGGATCTGGCTCGTGGTCCTGGCCGCCGTCGGCGCCTTCGTGGTCATGGAGGTGGCCCTGTTCCAGCGGGACTACTCCCTGGCCTACGTGGCCAAGGTCGGCAGCGACACCACCCCGCCCCTGTTCAACTTCGCCGCCCTGTGGTCATCGCTCGAGGGTTCGATCCTGTTGTGGTCGGCGGTCCTGGCCGGTTACCTCGGCGCCATCGCCGTGAAGTTCCGCGACCGCTGGCAGGACCCCCTGGTCGGTTGGGCCACCGTGGTGATGCTGGCCGTGACCGCCTTCTTCTTCGCCCTCATGGTTGGACCGGCCAACCCCTTCGTCCGGGTCGAGGTGCCGCCCGGGTTCGTGGGCCCGGGTCCCAACCCGCTGCTCCAGAACCACATCCTGGTCGCCTTCCACCCGCCGGCCCTGTACCTGGGCTACGTCGGGTTCACCGTGCCCTTCGCCTTCGCCGTGGCCGCCCTCATCACCGGTCGGGTGGGGGAGGGCTGGCTGCTCGAGACCCGGCGGTGGACCGTGGCCGCCTGGGGGTTCCTGACCTTCGGCATCGTCCTCGGAGCCTGGTGGAGTTACGAGGTCCTGGGTTGGGGCGGGTACTGGGCCTGGGACCCGGTGGAGAACGCCTCCCTGCTGCCCTGGCTCACCGGCACCGCCTACCTGCACTCGGTCATGGTCCAGGAACGGCGGGGCATGCTCCGGGTGTGGAACCTGTCGCTGCTGTGCGCCACCTTCGCCCTCACCATCCTCGGCACCTTCCTCACCCGGTCCGGGGTCATCGACTCGGTCCACGCCTTCGCCGACGGGGCGATCGGGCCCTGGCTCCTGTGGCTGTTCGCCGTGACCGCCGTGGTCTCGGTCGGGCTCATCGCCTGGCGGGGTGACGAGCTGCGGGCCCCCGGCACCATCGATCACCCGGTCTCGCGCGAAGCCTCGTTCCTGGCCAACAACCTCGCCTTCGGAGCTCTGGCCTTCGTCGTCCTGCTCGGTACCGTCTACCCGCTGCTGGCCGAGGCCTGGGACGACACCCGCCTCACCATCGGTCGGCCCTACTTCGATTCGCTCGGCCGCCCGATCGGCCTCACCCTGCTCTTCCTCATGGCCGCCGCCCCCCTGCTGCCGTGGCGCAAGGCCTCGACCGAGGTCCTGTCCCGGCGGCTGTTCTGGCCGGTGGTGGCCGGTGTCGGGTCCATGGCCCTGGCCGTGGCCCTGGGCGGTCGCGGGTTCTGGCCCGTCCTCACCTTCGGGTTGGGCGGTTTCGCCGGCGGTGCCGCCCTCCGCCAGGTGCTGTTGGCCGTGCGCCGCCAGGGCTGGCGGGGGTTCGTGGGGCGGACCAACGGGGGCATGATCGTCCACGTCGGCGTGGTGCTGCTGGCGGTGGGCCTGGCCGCCAGCGAGAGCTACAAGAGCGATCGGACGGTGCTGCTGAGCCCCGGGGAGCGGGTGGTGGTCGAGGGCCACGAACTCGTGTACCTCGGAGCCGACGCCGACGCCAACGATCGCAGGTTCCGGACCTTCGCCCGCATCCAGATCGACGGCGACGCCATCCGGGAGCCCGCCATCACCACCTATCGCCTGGCCGGGGCCGTCGTCCCGACACCGTCGGTGCTGCCCGGATTCCGGGAGGACATCTTCCTGGCCCTCGACGAGCTCCCGGCGGTGGCCGACGACAGCATCCGGCTCCGGGTCGTCATCCGGCCTCTGGTGACCTGGATGTGGACCGGCGGGATCGTGATGGCGGTCGGGACCGCGCTGGCCCTCATCCCGGCCGGCGGTCGCTCGGCGACGCACCGGCGGGCCGCCAGCTCGGACCGGGCACCCGACGCCTCCGACGACGCCGGTACAGCCGCCGGTGGATCTGGCGATGCCGGCGACGATGCCGGCGACGATGCCGATGGCGACGACGAGGCGTCGGGCCCGGGCCGCGGACCGGGCAGCGATGCCGCACCGGAGTTGGTCGGTGACTGAGGGCGGCAACCGGGTCCGGTGGACGGCGCTGGCGGTCGGGGTGGTCGTGGCCGCCCTGATCGGGCTGTTGGCCTTCGGCTCCGACGAGAACCTGACCGGGGCCAACCGGGTCCTGGGGGAACGGGTTCCCGTGGTGGCCGGACCCACCATCGACGGCGACGACTACGACATCGACGACGCCCGGGGCCGTTGGGTGGTCGTCAACTTCTTCGCCACCTGGTGCGCCGGCTGCATCAACGAGCACCCGGACCTGGTGGCCTTCGAGCAGTGGGGGGCCGAGACGGGTCGGGCCGAGATCGTGGCCGTGGTCTTCAACGATCCGGTGGAGGACGTCGAGGACTTCTTCCAGGCCAACGGCGGCGGGTGGCCGGTCCTCGACGACCCGTCGATACCGCTCGAGTTCCAGGTGACCCAGATCCCCGAGACGTTCCTGGTGGCTCCGTCGGGTCGGGTGGTCCAGCACATCCAGGGCGAGGTCCGGGCCGAGGACCTGATCGAGGTCATCAGCGAGGCCGAGGCCCTGGGGGAGGCGTCGTGACCGGACGGACGGGCACGGTGGCGTGGGCCGCGGTCCTGGCCGCCGCGGTTGCTCTCCTGGCCGTGGCCACCTTCACCGGCGGCGGGGTCGAGACCGACGCCGAGCGGATCCAGCGGTTGCAGGAGTCGTTCGCCTGCCCCGAATGTCGGGGCGAGAGCGTGGCCGATTCCAACGCCGCGGTGGCCGCCA
Organism: Acidimicrobiales bacterium; assembly: GCA_965263455.1. Taxonomy (GTDB): domain Bacteria; phylum Actinomycetota; class Acidimicrobiia; order Acidimicrobiales; family SZUA-35; genus CADEDH01. The sequence continues at coordinate 698,709 of CBDHHN010000002.1, read as the reverse complement.
CCATCCGCCAGTTCATCGCCAACGAGGTGGCGGCGGGCGCCACCGACACCGAGATCCGCAACGATCTGCTCCGGGCCTACGAGGCCCGGGTCCTGCTCAACCCACCGGCCGAGGGCCTGGCCACCCTGCTCTGGGTGCTGCCGGTCCTGGCCGCGGTGGGCGGGGCCGCGGTCGTCGCCACCCTGGCCACCCGTCGCGCTCCGCCGTCGACCCTGTCCGAGGCCGACCGGGCCCTGGTCGAGTCGGCCCGGGCCGAGAGCCGAGGCGACTGACATGGCGGCCGAGACCACCGACCGGGCCCGCTCGGCATTGGAGGAGGAGCGGGACCAGTGGCTCCGTTCCCTCGACCAGCTCGATGCCGAACTGGCCTCCGGTGACCTGTCCGAGGCCGACCACCGGCGCCTGAGCGAGACCTACGGGGCCCGCCTGGCCACCGTGTTGCGCCGCCTCGACGGCGAGGACACCGCCCCCGTCGCCGCCCCGGCCTCGGGGAGGGGCGGGCCCCTGCGATGGCTGGTGCTGGCGGGCCTGGCCGTGTTCGCCGTGGGCGCCGGCCTGCTGCTGGCCCGGGCCTCGGGCGAGCGGGGTGTGGGCGAACAGTTGAGCGGGGCCATCGACGCCTCCTCCCGAACCCGGGTGGCCCAATGCCAGGAACTGGGGTCGATCGAGGGCGACCTCCTGGGTTCGCTCGAATGCTTCGATCAGGTCCTGCTCGACGACCCGGAGAACGCCGAGGCGCTGAGCTATCGCGGCTGGTACCTGCTGCTGGCCGCCGGGTCGCTCCAGGCGTCGGAGCAGGGGGCCGACATGGACGCCGAGGCCCAGGAGCTGATCGCGGCCGGCGTCGGCTACCTCGACCAGGCCATCGCCGCCGATCCGCAGCTCCCCGATCCGTTGGCCTTCCGGGCCACCGTCAACGACCGCCTGGGCGACGCCGACGCCGCCTGCCGGGACGTGGCCACCCTCCTGGCCCTCGATCCACCCCCGTTCTTCGTCAACCAGACGGCCGCGATCGCCCAACGCAACGGCTGCTGATCCCGCCGGCCGCGATCGGTCGGACTCAAGCCGACCGGTGGTAGGCCGACAGGACGGCATGACCGTGGCCGCCACCGCCGAGATGGACCACCGCATCGTCGATGCGGTCCGGGCCGTCGAGAACGGCCTTGGGTCGGTGCTGTTGGGCAAGCCGGCCCAGATCCGCCTGGCCACCGCCGCACTCATCACCGGCGAGCACCTGCTGCTGAGCGACCTCCCCGGGGTGGGCAAGACCAGCCTGGCGACGGCCCTGGCCCGGATCGTGGGCGGAACCTTCGGCCGGATCCAGGGCACCCCGGACCTCCTTCCCACCGACTTGACGGGGGTGTCGGTCCTGTCGCCGGCCGACGGCTCCTGGACCCACCGGCCGGGACCCCTGGTGGCCAACGTGGTTCTGGTCGACGAGGTGAACCGCATCACCCCCCGGACCCAGTCGGCTCTCCTCGAAGCCATGGCCGAAGGTCGGGTCACCACCGACGGTGTGAGCCGACCGGTGCCCGACCCGTTCCTGGTGGTGGCCACCATGAACCCCATCGGGTCGGCCGGGACCTTCCCCCTGACCATCGGTCAGCTCGACCGGTTCGGTGTGGCCCTGGGGCTGGGACCGGCCGACCGCGAGACCGAGCGACGACTGCTGGGCGGTCATGGTGGGCCGACCGCGGCGGGTCGGCTGAAGCCGGTGATCCCGACCCACTACCTGCCCGGTGTCCGTCGGATCGTGGCCCGGGTCACGGTCGCCGATCCGGTGGCCGACTACGTGCTCGACCTGTGCGACGACCTTCGGGCCGTCGGCCACCTGTCGACCAGGGCCGCCCGCTCGGTCGTGGCCCTGGCCCGGGGGCTGGCCGTGGCCGACGGGCGGTCGTTCGTGGTCCCCGACGACGTGCGGGCGGTGGCGGTGCCCTGCCTGGCCCATCGGCTGGCCCGGGAGGGGGAACCGGTCGACACCCACCACGCCCTGGTCCGGACCGCGGTCGAGGGCCGGGCCGTCCCGGGCGCCCCGTGACCATCGGCCGCCGTGGGGCACGGCCCCGCCACCGCTATCTCCTGACCCCGACCGGAGCCGGGATGGCCGTGCTGGCCGTGCCGGGAACGGCGGTGGCGGTCGCGCTCCAGCAGCGGTCGTTGCTGGCCGTCACCCTGGGGGCACTGCTGGCCCTGGCCGTCAACGCCCTGTCTGCCCGCCGGACGGTCGGCGCCGTCCGGGTGTCGGTCGAGGGCCCGGTCACGGTGACCACCGGCGCCGGGTACCGGCTGCGTCTCCGGATCGAGGGTCGGCCGGCGACGGTGTGCGCCGTCGCCGTCGAGGGAGCCGATCGGGCGTGGTACGCCGCCGGCCTGCCGGCAGCCGGCGAGTTGGACCTGCGGGCCGGACCCAGGGGACTGGTCGGGTGGCTGGAGGTCGCCGTTCGCAGCTCGACCCCACTGGGGCTGGTGTCGTGCGTCCGGTCGGGACCGGTGAGGCTCGACAGCCCGATCCACGTCGTCCCCCGGCGGGTGTGGGTCGCCGTTCCTCCGTCCCCGATGCTCGATACCGGGGTCTCCGCCGTCGGCGGCGAGGAGCCGGTCGGCCTTCGGCCCTACGTGCCCGGCGACGCCCCCCGTGACGTCCACTGGCCCTCGGTGGCCCGCTCGGGGTCCATCGTGGTCCGCGATCGGCGGACCCCGGCCGCCGCGGCCGAGGTGGACGTCGTCGTCGACACGGTCGCGGCCGAGCCGGCCTCGGTCGAGACGGCGGCGGCCGTGGCCGCCGGTGGGGCCGGGGGCGCAGAGAACCCCGAGGCGGCGGAGTCGGTGCTGGGTCGGGCCCGTAGCGCCCTGGAGCAGCTGTTGGCCCAGGGACTACGGGTGCGGTTGATCACCATCGAGGACGACGGCGGTCCACCGGTGGCGAGCCCGGTCGCCACCGCCACCGACGTCGGTGTGCGGCTGGCCCGGGCCGGCGTCGGTCGCCCCGACCGGCCTTCGGACGATTCCGGAGGCCGCAGCCGGCTGGTGATCTCGGCCGAGGGTCTGCGATGGCAGCGGCCCCCGGGCTGATCCAGCGCCTGGCCGGGATCACGGCCCTGTGCCTGATCGCGGTCGCCGCCCCCCTGTCCGTCACCGAGCGGACCGGCCTGCTGACGGCGGTGGCCGCCGGGGTGACGGTCGCCGCGCTGGCGCCCGGCACCGACCGTTGGGCCTCCGCCCTGGTCGGACCCGCGGTCGTGGTGCTGACGGTGGTCCCGGTGGGCCGAGGGTGGCTTCCGGTCCATCTGGCGGCCCTGGTGGCGACCGGTGTCGCCGCCCTCGACCGGCGGGCCATGACCCGCCTCGTACCGGCTCTCGGTCTCCCCCTGCTCACCGCCCTCTACCGGGCCGGGGCCTCGGTACCCGACGGCCTCGTCGCTCTGTGGGCCATCCTGGTGGCGGTCGTCGTCGTCCTCGACGCCGACCGGCCGGCGCCGTCGGCCGGAGGTCCCGAGACCGGGACGGGACGGCCCGAGGCGGCCGCGATCCGGCCTCGGAGCACGGTGACGGTCGGGGCGGTGGCCCGGGCCGGTTCGACGGTCGCCGTGGTGGCGGCGGCCGCCGTCCTGGCCTCCGGGCCGGTCCTGACGGCCACGGCGCGGCTGATCCCGGCCCGGTTCCTGGCCCCCGGGGCCGGGGCCGAGGCCGAGGCCCCGACCGGGGTCGTCGGGCCGGGGGCGATGGCCCACCCCGGCCTGACCGGGGGTCTCGATGTCGGAGAGCCCGTGGTCCTGACCGAGGACGAGGTCCTCCGGGTCCGGTCCGAGGTCCCCCTCTACTGGCGGGCCGCGACCTACGACGTGTGGGACGGTCGGCGGTGGACGGCGGGCGCCGCCCCGGGCCCGCCCCCACCGGCCCCGGTCGGTCGGGGTCCGGAGGTCGGGCCGCCGCCGTCGCGGGCCGTGGTCCAGGACGTCACCGTCCTCGGCGCCGGGCTCGGGGTGGCTCCGACGGCGTGGTCGGTGACCGCGATCGAGGTCCCCGACCGCACCGCCACCATCGTCGACGACGGCACCGTGGTCCTGGACCGGGCGCTGGAGCCCGGCGACCGGTGGACGGCCACCAGCGCCGTGGTGCCGGTCGAGGCCGACGACCTGCGGGCCGCCGATCCGCGGCTCCTGGACCCCGGCGACCCGTTCCTGGTCCGCTACGCCCGGGAGGACGACGTGCCCGCTCCGGTGGCCGAACTGGCCGCCACCGTGACCTCCGACGCCGCCACCACCTACGATGCCGTCCTCGCCATCGAGGCCTGGATGGACGACAACCTGACCTACACCCGCGACATCGATCGCCTGCCGCCGGGTCGGGACGCCGTGTCCAACCTCCTCTTCGGCGACCGGCGCGGCTACTGCGAGCAGATCGGCAGCGCCCTGGTCGTGCTGCTGCGTTCGCTGGGGATCCCGGCCCGTCTGGTGGTGGGCTACGTGCCCGGTGCCTTCGACGGGGCTGCCGGGGAGTGGGTGTCGCGGGGGACCGACGCCCACGTCTGGGCCGAGGTCTACTTCCCCGGTGTCGGTTGGCAGGGCTTCGATCCCACCGCCGGGGTCCCCCTGGCGGGTGAGGCCCCGACCTCGCTCGGCCCTGCCCCCCGACCCCCGAGCCCGGCGGTCACCGCACCGAGGGCGGCGGCGCTCGGGGTTGTGCTACTGGTCGTGGCGGCCGTCGGGGGGCTCCTGGCCGGTCGGCGGCGGCGCGGTCCGGACCCGACGCCGGACGGGCGCGACCCGCGGGCCGCCGTCCGTCGGTTGGACGACGTCGGCGCCGAGGTGGGGTTGACCTGGGCCCCGTCGGCCACCGTGAGGGACCGCGGCACCGATCTGGTGGCGGCGGGCCTGGACCCCGATGCCGTCGACGGCGCCGTCCGGGCCGTCGAGCTGGTGCTCTACGGTCACCACCCCGGCGGTCCGGAGCCGATGGTGGACGCCGCCGTGGCCCGGGACCTCGACCAGCGGCTGAGCCGGCTCGAGGCCAGCGTGAGGTCGGACGAGTTCGAGTCGGTCGAGGGGGTGGCCGTCCCCTCCGGCCGCTGAACCGGCGACGCCCTCAGGCGTCTCCAACGTCGGCGACGGCCACGCCCAGGTACCGGGCTGCGGCCCAGCGGCCGTCGTGGCGATCGAGGCGCCAGATCGATCCCTTCTCACAGCCCCGCCCCCTCACCTCGGCGCCCTGGTGGGCCAGGTGGTCGATGACGGAGGGGATGACGTCGCCATGGCTGCACGCCACCACCACCTCGTCGGGCAGGTGGCCGACCAGGGCCAGGACGTGGGCCGGGGACGAGCCCTCCCACAGGTCGGGTTGCTCGTCGACGACGACCGAGGCCGCCGCCGCCAGCGGTTCCACGGTCTGGACGCAGCGGGTGGCCGGACTCGACAGCACCCGGGTCGGACCCTCGGGCAGGAGGACGTGGGCCAGGTCACGGGCCCGGTCCCTGCCCTTGCGGGTGAGCGGGCGGTACAGATCGCGGCCGTCGGCGGCGCGAGCGCCGGCATGTGCGTGCCGGACCAGGAAGACCTTCATGGTGGGAACCAACGCTATCGCCGAACCGTCGGCCCCGGAGCTCGTCGTACCGGGGTGACCATCGGCGTGGTCGCCATCAACCCCGGGTCTGCTTGTGGTTCTTGGACCGGGGTCGGCCGGACCGCTTGCTGCCAGGGCTCCGGCCCTTGCCGCTACCCACGACCTTCCCCTTGGCCGTCGCCTTGGCCCGGCCCGCGCCTCCGGTGGTCGTCTTGCCCTTGGCCGTCCGGCCCTTGGGTTTGGGCCGATCGACGTCGGTACCGGGGGCGGTGGCGTCGGCCGCCGTCCCGGCTCCGGAGTCACCACCTCGGGGCCGACGCCCCGGAGTGGAGCCGTTCCTGGTCCGGGCCCCGCCGGTGGCGCGGCCCGCGGGCCGTCCGCCCGACCGGGATCCGGCCCGGCCGCGGGGCCCGGTCCGCTCAGACTCCTGTTCACCGGCCTCCCCGGCCCCGGACGACGAGCGCCGCCTGGGCCGACGGTCGTCGGTGTCGTCGCGTCGGTTGTCGGTCCGGTTGCGGTTCCGGTTGGGACGGTCGTCGGTGTCGTCGCGTCGGTTCCGGGATTTGTTCCGGTTGTCGTTCCGACTCCGGGTCCGGTCCCGACCGGGGCCATCGTCGGAGGGCCGATCGTCGTCCCGGCCCCCGGCGGTGGCGCGACCCTTGCCGGACGACTTGCGGTCGGGGCGCTGATCGACCCAGGTCTCGCTCGGGCGGGCCCGGACCGGCGGCTCGGGCTCGGGCTCGCTCGGCGGCAGTCCGACGGCGGCGGCCAGGCGGGCCACCGTCCGTCGCTGATCCCGATTGACCAGCGACACGACGGTGCCCTCGGAGCCGGCCCGGGCCGTACGACCCGACCGGTGCACGTAGTCCTTGTGGTCGGCCGGGGGGTCGTAGTGGATGACGCCGGCCACACCATCGACGTGGATGCCCCGCGCCGCCACGTCCGTCGCCACCAGGGCCACCACCCGGCCCGAGGTGAACGCCTCGAGAGCGGCGTCGCGCTGCTTCTGGTTGCGGCCGCCATGGATCCAGCCGGCCTTGATTCCGCACCGCTTGAGCTGGCGGGCCACCCGATCGACCCCGTGACGGGTCCGGCAGAACACCATGGTCGGGCCGAGTTCGTCGATCAGGTCGGCCGTCAGTGGAAGCTTGGTGTCCTTCGAGGTGGCGATGAACCGGTGCGTCACCAGCGACAGGTCGGGCTCGAGCTCGCCCACCTGATGTTCGATCGGGTCCTGCTGGTACTGCTCGACCAGGGCGCCCACGTCGTTGTCGAGGGTGGCCGAGAAGAGCACGGTCTGGCGGCGCACCGCCGTCATGTCCAGCAGCTGGCGGACGGCGGGCAGGAACCCCATGTCGGCCATCCGGTCGGCCTCGTCGATCACCACCTGGTCGACCTCGTCCAGGGACAGCTCACCCTGGTCGATGAGGTCCTGGAGGCGGCCGGGGCAGGCCACCATCAGATCGACGCCGGCCCGGACGGCGGTCAGCTGCGGCTTGAAGGCCACCCCGCCGTAGACGACCGACACCCGCCGGTCGAGGGCGTGGGCCAGGGGCTCCAGCTCGCGCCGGATCTGTTCGGCCAGCTCCCGGGTCGGGGCCAGGATCAGGCCCCTGGGTCGGTGCGGTCGGCCCCGACCGAGACGGGCCAGCAGTGGAAGGCCGAAGGCCAGGGTCTTGCCCGACCCGGTCGGAGCCCGTCCCAGCACGTCGCGCCCGGCCAGGGCGTCGGGAATGGTGGCGGCCTGGACCGGGAACGCCCGGGTGAACCGGCGACGGGCCAGCGCCTCGACCAGGGGCTGAGGCAGCCCGAGCGAGGCAAAGTCGACCTCGTCGACACCTTCGGACGGTGACGGCGGCTCGGGCACAGCGGAATCGATGACGGGACCAGTTGGCATCGCGGCAACCTCCTGGACACCGGAACCATCCCACTCTACCGGGAGGGCCGGCCGGCCAAGTTACATTGCCCGTCATGGCGAGCCCGCCCCCCGCCCACGCCCGTCCCATCCCGGCCCGTCGGCCCCGGTTCCGGCCGGTCGGCCCGGCCCGGGCCTCGGCCGTCGGCCTCGTCGTCGCCCTGGTCGTGGCGACCACGCTGGTGACGACCGCCGCCCCGGCCCACGCCACCTGGTCGCTGGTCGCGGTCGAACCAGGGACCGACCGGGTCGGTGCCGCCATCGCCTCCTGTGTCCCGGCCGAACTGGTCGGCGACCCGGCCCGTCCCCTGGCCCCGGTTGCCCTGGTCCCCGGCGTCGGAGCGGCCATCAGCCAGGCCCGGTTCGACGCCACCGCCCCCGGACGGCTGGCCCAGGCCCTCACTACGGGGGAGCGGCCGGCGGCGGCCGTGGCCCGCCTGGTGGCCGAGGAGCCCGAGGACCTGGCCGCGGTCCGCCAGCACGCCGCCGTGATCCTGGCCGGCGACGACGGCACCCCCGAGGCGGCGGCCCACACCGGTGTCGACAACGTCGCCGTGGCCCTCGACCGCACCGACGAGGTGGTCTCGGTCCAGGGCAACCTGCTGGTGTCGGCCACGGTGGTCGAGGACGCCCTGGCCGCCTTCACCGCCCGGTCCGAGGTCGGAGACGACCTGGGCTCGGCCCTGGTGGCGGCCCTCGTCGCCGGGTCCGAGGCCGGCGGCGACAGCCGCTGCGGCGACCAGACCGCCCTCTTCGCCCAGGTGGCGGTGGCCGAGCCGGGCGACGACCCGTCCCGGCCCTCGACCCTGCTCACCGTGGTCGTGGCCCAGGACGACGGGACCAACCCGGTGGCCGAACTGGACCGGGCGTGGAGCCAGGGGCGCCGTGGTCTGGTCGATCTGGCCGAGCCCGAATCGGGGTCCGGCGGCGTGGTTCGCATCATCGTCCTGGTGGCGGCCGTGGCCATGGTGGCGGGCGCCGCCCTGGCCCTGCGCAGGGGGTTGGGCTCGATCTCGGCCCGACGCTGACGGGCCGGTAAATCGCGGGCGACGGCGACCACCATGGACAAAACTGGGGGAGTGTCAGGGGCGCCGAGCGGTCACTGGCGGGCCACGCTCGGCCTCATCCGGGCCGACCTCCGCCGCTACCTCGGCCTCGGCGCGGTCGTGGCCCTGTCCTCCGGCCTCGAGCTTTTCGGCCCCCTGGTCCTGGCTCGTCTCATCGACCGGGCGGCCGAGGGGGCCGACCTGGACGCCCTCCGGCTCCTGGCCATGGTGTATCTGGCCGCCGCCCTCGGTCGGCAGGTGGCCGTGGTCGTCGTGTCCTACATCTCCACCCGGACCGCCTGGCACACCGCCAACCGGCTCCGGGCCCGATTGGCGGCCCACGTCCTCGGCCTCGACCACGAGTTCCACCGGTCCCGCTCGCCCGGTGAGCTGATCGAGCGGATCGACGGCGACGTGACCTCGGTCTCGGACTTCCTCGCCCTCGTCGTCATCCGGGTGGTCGCGGTCCTCATGCTGGTGGTGGGCATCGTGGCCGTCATGGCCGCGGTCGACTGGCGCCTCGGGCTCGGGATGGCGGCCTACATGACGGTGGTCGGCTTCGGCCTGTGGCGACGCCGCGACCATGCCGTGGACGAGTCGATGGCCGAGATGAGTGCCGGGGCCGCCCTCTACGGCGGGATCGAGGAACGGTTGGCGGCGTCGGAGGAGCTGCGGGCCAATGGCGCCTCGCCCTACCTGCTCCACCGGTTCGTGGCCGACAGCGGCCGCTACCTCGGGGTGGTACTCGACCGGGAGCGGGCCTTCCTGCGCCTCTGGCGTGACCTTCAGGGTTCGATCGTGGTCGGCACGGTTCTGGCCCTGGTGGCGGGGGCGGCCGGCGTCGCCACCGGGGTGCTGACGGTCGGGACCGCCCTGTTGCTGCTCCAGTACAGCCAGCGCCTGCAACGCCCGCTGGAGGAGCTGAGCGACGAGCTGCAGCTGGTCCAGAAGGCCAACGGGGCCATGGGCCGGGTCCAGGCCCTGCTGGCCCGGCGTCCGGCGGTCGCCGACCTCGGTCGGACCGAGCCCCCGCCCGGCCCGCTGGCGGTCACCATCGACGATCTGTCGTTCCACTACGACGACGGGGAGCCGATCCTGGAGGGGATCAGCCTCGAGGTCCCGGCCGGCACGTCGCTGGGGGTGGTCGGCGCCACGGGGTCGGGCAAGACGACGCTCATGCGGCTGGTGGTCCGCCTGGTCGACGCCACCGGGGGTTCCCTGGCGCTCGGCGGGGTGGCGGTGGCCGACATCCCAATGGCCCACCTCCGCCGCCGGGTGGCCGTCATCGGCCAGCACGTCGACCTGTTGGCGGGGACGGTGGCCGACAACCTGCTGCTGTTCGCCGACCGGGCCGGGGTTCCCGGACGCGACGACGGCGATCCGGCCGGCCGGCGAGCGCGCAATCTCGAGGACGTCGAGGATGTCGACCGGGCCCTGGCCGCCGTCGGCCTCGACCGCTTCGTCGGCTGTTCCCACCTGGTCCACCTCGGGCCCGGGGGCCAGGGCCTGTCGGCCGGTGAGGCCCAACTCCTGGCCCTGGCCCGGGTGTGGCTCCGTCGCCCCGACCTGATCGTGCTCGACGAGCCGACGGCCCGGGTCGACCCGACCACCGAAGGCCGCCTGGCCCGGGCCCTGGACGCCCTGACCGAAGACCGCACCGTGATCATCGTGGCCCACCGGCTGTCGACCCTGGACCGGGTCGACGGCATCGCCGTGCTCGATCGGGGTCGGCTCGTCGAGTTCGGACCGCGGGAGGTGCTGGCGGCCGACCCCGACTCCCGCTTCGCCCACCTCCTGCGGGCGGCCCGAGTCGAGGAGCCGGCATGAGCAGCCCCTGGCGTCCCGCCTTCCGGGCGGCCGCCCACCGGCCCAAGGCCTACTGGTTGTCGACGGCCTGGTTCACCATGTTCATGGTCCTGCCCATCGCCATCGGGCTCCTGGTCGCCGCCTCCTTCGACGCCCTGGCCTCGGGTCGGTCCGGGCGGGTGGTGGTGCTGGCCCTGCTCCTGGGCCTGGTCGAAGTGGCCCGGATCGCCACCCTCCGCTACGCCATCGTCTGGTTCGTCCGGTCCTGGGAGTCGATCCGGGCCCTGCTGCGGCTCAACATGTTGGAGAGCCAGCTGGCCAGCGGTGGCCCCCGCGCCGGGTCCCCCGTTGGCGACAGCGGGGCCGCCCTGGCCCGCTTCCGGGACGACACCGAGGACGTCGCCCTGTTCGTCGACACCTGGATCGACGTCACCGCCGGGGTGGCGTTCACGGTCGTGGCCTTCATGGTTCTGGCCTCGGTCGATCCGGTGGCCGCCGCCGTACTCCTCGTTCCCATGGTGGTCGTGGGGGCGCTGGCCTCGGTCCTCGGTCGGAACCTGCGGCTGGCCCACCGTCGGGATCGAGCCGCCACCGCCGCCGTCACCGGCTACCTGGGCGACAGCATGGCGGCCGCCGTCACCATCGCCCTCAACGGGGCCTCCGGCCCCATCCTGGCCCGATTCCAACGGCTCATCGATCGGCGCCGGTCCACCGCGGTGCGGGCCGCCGTGCTCCAGTACACCATCCGCTCGCTGCACCCCGCCGTGGCCGAGATCGGCCTGGGTCTGGTCATCCTGATCAGCCTCCCGGCCGTGGCCGACGGCCGTCTGGGCCCGGGCGAGCTGCTGCTGTTCCTGACCTACGGGCAGTGGCTCGGGTTCCTGCCCCGCATGACCGGGCTGCTGGTGGCCCGGTCCAACCAGGCATCGGTGGCCCTCGACAACATGTCGACCCTCACCGCCGGCGAGTCGGCCCTGGCCACCGTCCGCCACCACGACGTCGACTATCCGGTCGACGGTGTCGCGCCGCCGTTCGCCCATCCGGCCCGGACCCGCCGCCGCCTGGAACGCCTCGAGGTCGAGGGCCTGACTCTGCGCTGGGGCGACGACCATCGACCCGAGGGGCGCGGCGACGACGGCTCCGACGGCCCTGTCGGCACCCGGGCCCGGGTCGGCGACGGGGCCGGCATCGACGACGTCTGGTTCGGGTTGGATCGGGGTTCGTTCACCGTCATCACCGGCCCGGTGTCGTCGGGCAAGACCACCCTGGTCCGGGCCCTGCTCGGCCTGACCGGCGACCGCCCGGTCGGGGGCGTCGTGCGGTGGAACGGCGAGGTGCTGGTCGACCGGGCCGCGGTCCTGATCCCACCCCAGGTCGCCTACGTGCCCCAGCTGCCCCGGCTGGTGTCGGACCCCCTGGCCGACAACGTCCTGCTCGGCCACGACGCCGACCTGCTCGTGCCCGCCCTCGAACTGGCGGCCGTGGCCGACGACGTGGCCCGCATGCCCCAGGGGGCGGCCACCACCGTCGGCCCCCGGGGAGTCCGCCTGTCGGGAGGCCAACGACAGCGGGTGGCCACGGCCCGGGCCCTGGTGACCCGACCCGAGCTGGTGGTGCTGGACGACGTGTCGTCGGCGCTCGACGTCGAGACCGAAGCCCTCCTGTGGGACAACCTGGCCCGGGCCGGCACGACGGTGCTCGCCGTGTCCCATCGCCCGGTGGCCCTCGAGCGGGCCGACCAGGTCCTGGAGCTTCACCAGGGTCGGTTGCGACCGATCTAGCATGGCCAACCGGCGGGCCGGACCGTTCGGGCGAGACCGGCCCGGTGGAGGTTGATGTGGAGGACGGATCCGACGAGGGGGCCGGGCAACAGCCGACGGCCGACGACGGGGCGACGGCGATGGAGGGGACACCGGCCGAGGAGACGGTGACGGGCCAGCGGCTGCTCGTCCGGCGGCCGGGTGAGGTGCATCTGAGCCCGTGCCGGGTCGACGACCTCGAATCGCTGCGGGACGACGGCTGTCTGCTGTGGCTCGACGTCGACGGCCGGAACCCGGCGGCCATGGACGCATTGGGGGCCCGCTTCGGGTTCGACCCGGCCGCCATCGAGGACGTGATCGACGTCGAACAACTGCCCAAGTACGACAGCTATGACGACCACCTGTTCGTCGTGCTGCACGCCCTGGTCTCCGACGACGACCGGATCGACACCCACGAGGTCGACTGCTTCGTCTCGGCCGACCTGTTGGTGACCGTCCGGTCCCGCCAGCTGGTCGGCCTGGACTGGCTGTGGGAGGCGGCCCAGTCCTACCCCCACCTGGCCGAGCACGGAGCCGACGAGCTGTTCGCCCAGCTGGCCGAGGTGGTCGGCCGCCGCTACCTGGAGGTGATCGACGAGTTCGAGCGCCGCATCGACGCCCTCTCCGACCGGGCCCTCGACGCCGACCAGCGGGTCCTGCGCGAGATCCAGCTCCTCCGCCGGGAGGAGGGCACCATCCGCAAGGTCCTCGGCCCCCAACGGGCCGTCATCGCCGCCCTGCGGGCCAGCCCGCCCCCGTCGCTCCGGTCGGGCTCGGTCGCCATCCTGACCGACGCCTACGACGTCCACAATCTGGTGGTGGAGAGCCTGTCCTCGGCCCGGAGCCTCCTGACCGACACCCTCGACACCTACCGGGGCGCGTCGGCCGAGCGTCAGGCGGCGGCTGCCACCGTGCTCACCGTCTACGCCGCCATCGTGTTGCCCCTGTCGCTCATCACCAGCTGGTACGGCATGAACATGACCAACCTGCCGGCGGCCGATCGGTCGTGGGGCTGGCCCGCCGTCACCGGTTTCATGGGTCTGGTGTCGCTGGTCAGCTGGCTGGTGTTCGTCCGGGTCGGGATCGTGCGCCTGCCTCGGCTCGACCGCAGTCCGGGCCTGATGACGGGCCTCACCGCCGCCGCCCGGGCCCCGGTCCGGCCCTTCACCATGCTGTGGCGCCCGTCGGAGACCAGGACCGACCGGAACCGAGGGTCGGCCGGGGGTGCGGTCAGCCCGCCGTCGGGGTCCCGGTAGGGTGAGGGACGTGCGGCGGCTGTTGTCCATCCCGATTCTCCTGGCGGCGCTGCTGGTCGGTCCGGTGGCGGCCGGGGCGGCACCGGCCCAGGGTCTGACCGCCCGCCAGATCGCCGACGAGTTGGTGGCGGCCGGCTCCTACGTCGAGCCTTCGCCCCCGGCCGGCCTCGACGCCGCGGTGGCCCAGGCCAACACGGAGGGGATCGGCTTCGTCTGGCTCGACAGCGAGGACGATGCCCAGGTGGTGGCCGACGCCGTCCTGGCCGAGCTGCAGCTCCTCGAGGCCCCGTTCCGCACGGTGCTGGCCCTGACCGACATCAGCGTCGCCGCCTCGTCCGAGACCGCCGGCCTGGACGCCATCAACGCCGCCTTCGACGCCAGCTTCCCGTCCTTCGAGCAGGGCGATGTGCCCGGTGCCCTCGACGCCTTCACCGGGTCCCTGGCCGGTGCCGCCCTCGACGTCGACACCACGGCCACGACGACCGGCGGTGATCCGACCGGCGGCCTGGGCGACCCCGCCACCACCGCCCCGGCCGGCACCGGCGACGGGGCCGAGGGCGAGGGCGAGTCGTCGGGCGGCGGTTTCGGGCTGGGGTCGATCCTCCTGCTCCTGGCTCTGGCCGGGGGTGGCTTCGTGGCCGTGCGCTACCTCCGCAACCGCGGTCGGGCCCGACGTCAGGCCGAGGAGGACCTCGAGGCCGATCGGGCCGAGATCGAGGAACAACTGCGGGACAACGCCGATGCCGTGCTGTCTCTCGGGGACCGGGTCATCGCCTCCGGCGACTCGGACCTGATGGACCTCTACGAGGAGGCCAGCGGCACCTACCAGGACGTCAGCCTGGCCGTGGACGCGGCGACCACGGCGGACGAGATCGATGCCCTCGACGACCGGATCGATGAGGCCGAGTGGCAGTTCCAGGTCATCGAGGCCCGGTTGGAGGGTGAGCCGCCACCCCCGTCCCCGGCCCAGATCGAGGCCATGGAGGCCGAGGCCGCGGCCCGGGAGCGGACGGCGGGCCGGGACGCCCGCTCCGACCGCCCCGCCCTCGACCCCGACGACTCGGTGTTCGGCCCGGGTTCTCGCCGGGCTCCGTCCCGGGCCCCGGCCCCCCGGCGCCGCGCCGGCGGTGGCCTCGGTGGTTCGTTGGGCGAGATCCTGGGCGGTGTCATCCTCGGCGGCGGCCTCGGCGGGCTGGGGGGACCCCGCTCGCGGCGGAGTTCGCGCCGGACCGGCTTCCCTGCCGGCATGGGACGCCAGCGTCGCTCGGCCCCGGTGGGGGCGGGGCGTCGAGGTGGCGGCCTGGGCGGAGGCGTACTCCGGCCCGGCGGCTCCCGGTCGTCCGGCGGCAACCGCAACACGGCCGGGCGCCGGTTCGGGACCGGTTCCGGGGGCCGTACCCCACGGACCCGGGGTCGGGCCAGCCGGCGGTTCTGAGCGGTGGGCGACCATCAGCCGCCGATCCCGGAGCCGGGCGCCCGACCGGACGCCATCCACCGCGCTGTCACAGATCTGGACGAAGATCAGTCCATGGTCGAGTTGCCGAGTCACCTGTCGCCCTCGTCGGCCGCGGCCTTCGACCAGTGCCCACGCCGATGGCGGTTCAAATACATCGACGGTCGGCCGGAGCCCTCGGGTCAGGCCGCCCTGGTCGGCACCTTCGCCCACCGGGTGCTCGAGTTCCTGTGTGGCCTGCCCGCCGTCCACCGGACCCAGGACCAGGCTCGGGCCCTGGCCAAGCAGCTGTGGCCCGATTTCGCCACCGACCCCGACTTCCAGGCCCTCGATCTCGACGACGAGGAGTCCCGGGCCTTCCGGTGGCAGGCGTGGCTGGCCATCGCCGGTCTCTGGGAGCTGGAGGACCCGGCCGGGGTCGAGGTGGTGTCGACCGAACGGAAGGTCCGCACCACCGTCGGCGGCGTCCCCTTCGTGGGGGTGGTCGATCGGGTCGACCGGATCGCCGGCCGGCTGGTGGTCAGTGACTACAAGTCCGGAGTGCTGCCCCGCTACCGGTGGCGGGCCGACAAGATCCAGCAGGTCATGTTGTACGCCGCCGCGCTGGCCGAAGCCGACGCCCGGGCCCCCGACCGGGCCCGTCTCCTCTACCTGGGCCAGCGGACGCTCGACGTCCTCGTCACCGACCGACGCCTGGAGGAGGCCGGGACCCGCCTGGCCGAAACCTGGGACGGGGTCCAGTCGGCCTGCGCCTCGGCGTCGTTCGAGGCCAAGCCGGGTGTGTTGTGCGGCTGGTGCCCGTTCGTGGACGAGTGTCCCGAGGGTCGCCGCGAGCTCGAGGTCCGGGCGGCCGAGGGGCGGCTCCCGGCCCATGCGCCGGCCCAGACGCTGGTCTCAGTGGCCTGACATCCGGTCGGGTCCGGGGTCGATCGGCGCACGGCCCCAACGTCGGCGGCCCCTCGACCGGAACCGGTGAGGAATTCGTCGCAATGCCGTCACAATCGGGTGGCGCCGCGCCTATGGTGCCTCGGGTCGTCAAACGGCCGGGACCAACGGTGGCTCCTGGTTCGGCGACAAATCCCCCGCAGAACCTCAACCTTCCCCCTCACCGTGCCGAAGCGACTGGAGGGCCGGGTCAGTTGGCTCGCCCGTTCCGGTCTCGTTCGTTGCGCCCGTAGGGGGGACGGCAACCGACATCAACGGAGATGTACGGCCATGGCACTTGCAGAACGGCACGAGCTCACCATCACCGAGGCCGGCTGGTACTCGGACCCCGATCGGGAGCATCACCTCCGGTACCACGACGGCAAGGCGTGGACCGACTTCGTGACCCACAACGGTCCCACCCCCTGCACCGGCTGCTGGTTCGACCCGACCGGCCACTGAGCCGAACCTGGCAACGGCCTCGGACCCGCCTCGGAGAGCGGGGGTCCGGTGGGTCCGCTCAGGCCAGCGAGGTTCGGACCTGTTCGACCAGGGTGTCCAGGTCGTCGATCGACACCTCCTGGACCCCGTCGAGTCCGACGAACACGAGACGGCATTCGGCCACCCGGCCTCCCGTGGTCTCGGCCAGGGCGACGGCGTAGCTGGCGGCCTGGAATCGGTAGTGGTCGACCTTGGCCGCCACCTCCTCCGCCGTGCTCACCTGATCGGTCTTGTAGTCCACGATCACGTAGCCGTCGTCGGTCTCGATGCAGAGGTCGATGAACCCCTCGAGGACGTGGGCACCGACCGGAGCGGCCACGTACAGCTCTTTCCAGTGCCGGTTGTCGCGGGCCAGCCGTAGGGCCGGTGCGCCCAGGGCCTGACCGACGAGGGCCGTGATCAGATCGACGTGCCGACCGGCGCCGGCCTGGACGGCGTGGAAGCGGGCCAGGGCCTCGATATCGGTCGGGCGGCCTACGTCGACGGCCTCCAGCGTGGCGTGGACGGCGGTCCCGATGGCGGCCCCGTCGCCGTCGCGTTCGTCGGTGGGCGTGGTGCGGTCGGCGTCGGGCCGTTCGGCCCGGTCGCCGGTAGGCCACCGGCCCCCGTCGGGCGGACGGGGGGTCTCGACCAGCCGGAGCCCCTCGGTGGAGTCGGCCCCTTCCTGCTCCGCGCCCTCGATCACGTCGCCGTCGATCACGTCGCCGTCGACCACCACCCGGACCTCGACCCCGTGCTCGTCCCCGGCCCTGTCCTCGTCCCTGTCCCCGTCCCCGCCGGTGTGGACGGCGACCGGGTCGTCGATCGGGTCGGCGGTCGAGTGATGTATCGCGTCGATGTCCTCGGGCCGGTCGCCGTCGGGCGCCCTCAGGTCGATCACGGCCCCCCGGTCGGCCTGCTGGTCGCCCCCGCCCTCATCGCCTTCGCGCTGGCGCTGATCGGCGCCACCCTCGTCGACCCCGACTTCGACCCCGACTTCGACCCCGACTTCGGCCCCGATCTCATCGTCGCCCGAGAGCCGTTCGGCCACCGCAGTGGCCGAGAACGTCCGACCCAGGCCGTTGCGGGCCAGCAGCCGTTCCTGCTCCACCCTCCACTCGCGGGCCAGCTCGGCGAAGCCGCCGCCCCCGAGGCGGAGCTGGGTCGGGGGCTCGATCTCGTAGCGCTCGTCGCCGGTGGCCTCGAACGGAACCCAGGCGTCCTCGCAGTGCCCCAGGGTCTCCCAGATCCGCTTACCCATGCTGGAGCGGCCGCCCTCCTTGTGGTGGGCGCTCGCCACCAGGACGTCCCGGGCCCGGGTCGCCCCCACGTACTGGAGCCGGACCCGTTCATGGCGGTCGAGGACCTCCTCCACCGACGCGTGCACGTCGAACCCGGCCGTGGCCCGGCCGGCCCCGATCTTGACCTCGGGCGCCCCCTGCCGGGGAAACAGGACCTGGGGTCCTCCGGCCCGATTCTGGTCCTGGGTCGGGGCGCCGGCCAGGACCACCATGGGGAACTCCAGGCCCTTGGACCCGTGGACGGTCAGCACCCGCACGGCATCGTCGTCCGGCTCGGCCGGTATCGGTTCGGTCACCCGGGCCAGGTCGCTCGACTGGATGTCGACCCAGGCCACGAAGTCGGCCAGATCGCCGCCCTGGGTCGCCGTGAACTGCCGGGCCTGCTCGGCCAGGAACCGCTGGCGCCGCCACCGGTCGCGAGGGCGAGGCTCGGCCAGGGCCACCTGTCGCAACCGCCGTTCGTCGATGATCCGCTCGATCAGGGCCGACGGGGTCAGCCACCACCGGTCGTCGTGCCAGCGGGCCAGGACGGCGAAGGCCCGAGCCACCGGATGGTCGTCGGTCGGTCCCGACGGGGCCCGGCGGTAGTCCCACGAGCCACCCCGACCGTGCCACGACAGGAGATCATCGTCACCGAGGGCGAAGATCGACGACCGCAGGGCGGCCACCACGTTCAGGGCGCCGGTGGGGGCGGCGACGGCCCGCACCGCGGCCAGGATGTCCCGCACCTCCTGGGTGGCGTAGACCAGCGACGTCGTCTCGGGCCGGAACGGCACGTTGGCCGCCCCCAGGGCCGCCTCCAGCGCCGGGAGCGACAATCGTGAGGGGATGAGCACGGCGATGTCCTGCAACCGGAGCGGGGTCCAGTGACCGTCGCGCTCGGTTCGCCAACCGTCGGCCATTGCCCGGCAGATCACGGCGGCCACATCGGCCGCCTCCCGTTGACGGATCTCTCCCACCGGGGTCGACGACGGATGGGGCCCGCCCAGCACAACCACCGGACGGGGCATCACGGGCTCGGGGTCGGGCTTCCGGTGGGGCGACAGGCGGGTATAGGCCGGTTGGGCCCCGGGTTCACCGTCGCCGATCAGGTGGTCGAAGGCGGCGTTGACGAACTCCACCACCCCCGGCACCGAGCGGAAGTTCGTGACCAGCCGGGTGGCCTCGTCGACCAGGCCGGCCTCGGTGTCGGCGTAGACGGCGATGTCGGCCCGGCGGAACCGGTAGATCGACTGCTTGGGGTCGCCGACCACCACCAGCCGCCCACCGTCGAGGTCGGGGAGGAGGTCCTGCCAGCCCCGCTCGGGCGCGGCCGAGGGCCCCGCGCACAGCAGGACGGCCAGCTCGATCTGGATGGGGTCGGTGTCCTGGAACTCGTCGAGCAGGATCCTGGTGTAGCGCTGGTGCAACTCGTGACGGACGGCGTCGTCGCTCCGCAGCAGCCGACGGGCGAGGACCAGCAGGTCGTGGAAGGCCAGTTCGCCCCGCAGATGGCGGCCACCGACCTGGGCCGACACGAAATCGGCGACCCGGGCCACCCACTGGTCGATGATCTCGGCCCGCAGCTCCTGGAGCCGCCGGTCGACCAGGTCCCGGGCCGCGGCCACCCGCTGCCGGACCTCGTTCACGTCGAGGCCGGTCCAGCGGTCCTTGCGCCCGGCGTTCCGGGCCGGCCAACTGAGGGTCTGGAGCCATTCGAGCTGGTCGAGTGGGTCGGACTCCCGTCGGCTCCGGGCCTGGTCGGCCAGCTCGGACAGGGGCGCAGCCAACCGGTCGGCCGGGTCGAGGCAGTGGTGGCACAGTTCACCCAGCTCGACCACGGCGTCGAGGGCCGGGTCGAGGTCGAGGGTCGACAGCGCCGGCGGTCGTCGCTCCACCTCGTCCAGGAGATCCCAGTTGTCGTCGAAGCGGCGGGCCACGTCGACGAAGCGGCGGAGCTCGACCGACAACACCGCGGCCCGCTCCTGCAGCTCCAGCAGCTCCAGATCGTCGCCCACCTGGCCCAGGAACAGCCGCCACTGCTCGTCGAAATGGAGCAGGGAGGCGATCTCGTCGGCCACGGCGAAGCCCGGGGGGAGTTCGGCCGCCACCGGATGTTCCGACAGCAGGCGCAGGGCGAACCCGTGGAGGGTGGTGAAGGCAGCGCTCTCGACCTGGCCGGCGGCCACGAGGAGGGACTGATCGTGCTGCTCGGCCCCGGCCCGTTCCAGCTCGGCCCGCACCCGGTGTCGAAGCTCGGCCGCCGCCGCCTCGGTGAAGGTGATGGCGGCGATGCGGTTGACCGGCACCCCGGCCCGGACCAGACGGACGATCCGCTGGACGAGAGCCGTGGTCTTGCCCGACCCGGCCCCGGCCTCCACGAACAGGCTGGCGGCCAGATCGGTCGTCACCCGATTGCGGGCCTCGGCGTCGACCAGGGGGGCGGGCAGTCGGCCCGGAGGCTTGGCCATCAGCGATCGAACTCCTGGAGCAGCGGCCCCAACGGTTCCAGGACCGGATCAGCCCGAACCGCGTCCCACTCCCGCTGGCGGTCGGTGGGACAGATGCGGTCGAACTCGCAGTAGCGGCAGTTGGCGTACGTCAGTCGGGGCCAGCCCACCGCTTCGCCCGGCACGGCGGGGAAGAGGCCACCGGAGATGCCGTCGAGGGCCGCGGCCACCGTCCGATGCAGATCCGTCTCCAGCTCCTCGACCAGCTCGACCGGGCGGAGGTCGCCGCTGCGGGTCATCCAGTAGAGGGCGGTGCGGGGGCCGTCGCGACCGAGATGCTCGGCCACCACCTTGGCGTACAGGGGCAGCTGGAGGCGCCGCCCGCCGTCGAGGGGGTTGGCGGCCAGGCCGTCGAAGGCCCGGGGCGAGCCGCCCTTGTAGTCGATGACGAGGACGCCGCCGTCGGCGGTGGCGTCGACCCGGTCGACGTAGCCCCGCAGCCGCAGGGTCCGACCGTCGGGCAGCTCGACCTCGGTCGGCTCGTCCATCCCGAACCCGAGCTCGGCCACGACCGGGGTCGAGCCCCGATCGGCCCGCAGGGCGTCGTCGGTCCGGAGGAAGATGGCCATCTCGGCCGCCAGGCGTCGGCGGAGGATGAGGGTGGCGACCCGACCGCCCGTGATGCCCCGCCGTTGGGCGTCGTCGACCGTCTCGTCCAGGATCTCCAACAGCCCGGTCCGGGCCTCCGGGGGCCATGGCTGGCCCGGTTCGGGGACCGAGTCCTCCTCCAGGGCGGAGGCGATGAACCGCTCCAGCACGGCGTGGACCAGGGTGCCGCGATCGAGGGGCGTGATCTCCTCGATCCGCTCCGGCTGATCCTCCTCGCCCAACCGCAGCACCCGGCCCATCAGGTAGCGACGGGGGCAACTGGCGTAGTCCTCCAGGGCCGTGGGCGACAGCAGACGGTCGGCCAGGTCGACGTCGGGCCCCCGCACCAGGCCGACGTGGCGGTTCAGGTCGCCCCGATGGCGGGCCGCCGCCCGTTGCAGGCTGGCGGCCAGGACCGGGTCGTGGAAGGCCAGGTCGTGGGTGTGGACCGGGTCGCCCCCGTCGACGTGGTTGACCAGGGCTCGAAGCCCGAGCTCGGCAGGGGAGAGGGGTCGGCCCAGATCGGCCAGGACCCGGTGGTGGGACTCGACCACCACCCGCTCGCCGACCAGGGGATCGAGGTCGCGGGGCCAGTGCCGGGACCGGCGGCTGCGGAGATCACCCCGGGCCGTGACCAGCAGGGCCGAGCGGTCGGCGGCGGCGACCGCCCCGGCCACGGCCCGGACGTCGACGTCGGTGAGTTCTCCGGTGCCGCTGAGCAGGCCTCCGGTCTCGGCCCTCAGCCGGTTGGGCAGCAGGGCGTCGTCCCGCACCACCCGGGGGAACAGGCCCTCGGCCAGGCCGATCACCACCACCCGGTCGAAGTGGAGGCCGGTGGCGGCCCCGATGGGAGCGACCAGTAGGCCCGCTCCCAACGGCGGTCCGGGCATGGTCAGCCGCTCGAGTTGGGTGGCGAACACGGTGGTGCAGGTGTCGAAGTCGACTCCCGGGCCGTACTGGTCGAGGTCGCCCAGCCGGTCGAGCAGGGCCTCGATGCGGGCCAGGGCCACCCGTTCGGGGGCGGGCCAGCTCTCGTCCGGTTGCAGGTGGTCGCCCAACCGGGCCCTGACCCACGAGGCCCAGCCGGCCCAGGTCCGGATCGCCCGGCCCTGGTCGAGATGGCCCTCCAGGCGGGTCACGAACCGGAGCAGGCCCCGGGCCGCCGCGACCTCGGGCGGGACCTTGATCCCGCCGGGTCCGATCTCCGGCATCACGCTCCGCTCGTGGTGGCGGGCCAGCGCCTCGAGCCGGGGTGACCAGTGTTCCTGGTCGATCACGCCGGCCTGGCGGGACAGGCCGTCCCACTCGAAGGCGGGTACCGGGCGGCCGTCGTCGTCGAGGATGGGAGCCGAGGCCAGGAAGGCCATGACGGCCGAGCGGTCGAGGCCGCCGGTGGCCAGGCCGAACAGCCGAAGGAGGAAGCGGCCGGCCAGGGCGGAGGCCAGCGTCCGGTGGCCGGGCCCGCACCACGGGAGGCCGGCGGCGTCGAGGCGCTCGGCCAGCAGGCTGCCGTAGGGGTCGGGACCGGGGTGGAGGATCGCCATCGACGACAGCGGCACCCCGGCCGCGGCATGGGCGCTGATGTCGGTCAAGGCCACCCGGACCTCGTCGTCGGGGTCGGCCACCTCGACCAGGCGGGCGGTGGCCACCGGTCCCGGGACCGGGCGCTCCAGCTGCACACTGCGGCCGGCCAGGCGTTCCAGGTGGCGGCGGTCGATGCCGGGGTCGCCGGTCAGGCCGACCACGACATCGCAGTCGGCCCGCCGGGCCAGGGCCGAGAGCAGCAGCCCGTCGAAGGCCCGGACCGGCTCGGGGAGGAAGACCACGATGGGGCCGAGGGCCCCGACCGGGAGCCGATCGAGCTCGTCGCGGGCCACGGCCAGGATCTGACCCCGGTCCCACACCCGGTCGGTGCGGCGACCCGCCCCCCGCAGGACCCGGAAGGCGTCGCCGGCGATCCCGGTGCCCGCCGTCTCCAGTCGGGCCAGGTCCTCGTCGCTCAGGCCCGAGACCTGGTGGTGCAGCCCGACCAGGCGGTCCTCGGTGGTGTGATGACCGGCCACCCGGTCGAAGCGGCCCGGCCGTTCCCGAAGCTCGGCCCGGATGGCGGCCTGGACCTCGAGGTCGGTGGCCGGTCGGCGTCCGGCCTCGGTCATGGCCCGTTGGGCCAGCAGGTCGGCCAGTTCGTCGCCGGTGGTGAACGACACTCCGGCCACACCTCCCGGGCGGCGGCCCAGCGACCGCCTGAGGGCGACGGCGGCCAGCGAACCCGGGCACACCACCACAGCCGGGCCCAGGGGGTCGTCGCCCCGCCGTCGGGCCAGCAGCCGGGCCACCGTCTCCACCGCAGCAGCGCCGAAGCCGGTGGTAGTGACCGAGACCATCGAGCCCAGGCTAGGAGGGCCCGGCCCCCGGATGCGCCCCGGTCGGACGAGCCCGTCCCCAGACCGGGTGTCGGATCAGTCCCAGAGCCGGTCGACCACGTCGAGCCACAGTTGGAGGGTCAGTCGGAGCGAATCGATGTCGATGCGTTCGTCATGGCCGTGGAAGCGGCGGAAGAACTCGTTGGTGTCGAGCTGGCTCGACAGCAGCCCGGCCCCGTAGGCGATCGAGCCCTTGTTGCGGAAGAAGCGGGCGTCGGTACCGCCGGTGACGATGCTGGGGATGACCCGGGCCTCGGGATAGGGAATGGCCATGCAGTCGACCAGGGCCTGCCAGAGGCGGTTGTCGGTGGGGGAGGCGGTCGACGGGTCGTCCTGGAGCACCTCGACCGACACGGCGTCCCGCAGGTCGCCCAGGGCGGCTCGCAGGTGGGCCTCCACGTCCTCCGACGTCTCCCCCGGCAGGGTCCGGATGTCGACCTCGATGGTGATCCGATCGGGGATGACGTTGGTCTTGACCCCGCCCTCGATCACGTTGGGGCTGAAGGTGGTGTGGGAGCAGGCGTGGAAGTTCGCCGCCACCTCGGGCGGCAGCTCGGCCAGGGCGTCGCGCAGGCGACCCGGGTCGAGCAGCTTGCGGGCGGTCTCGTCGGGGAAACCGGCGGCCGCCACCCGGGCGGCCCACAGCTCGTCCAGTTGGGGGGCGGGGCGGTACTCGCTGAGTCGCCGCACCACCTCGGCCGCCTTGACCAGGGCGTTGTCCCGACCATAAGGCATCGAGCCGTGGCCGGGGGTTCCCTCCACGGTGAGGCGGCGCCAGCCCAGCCCCTTCTCGGCCGTTGTCACCAGGATGCTCGACCCGGCCGGGCTGTGGAGGGGGATGCCGCCGAACTCGGTGAGCACGTACTCACAGCCCAGATGGTCCCACTGCTCGTCGACCAGGGGCCCGGCGCCGTGGCGGCCCCCGGCCTCCTCGTCGGCCACGGCGAAGTACACGATGTCGCCCGGGTAGCGCCGGCCGGTGGCCACGAGATGCCGGAAGGCCACGGCCATCGACGAGGTGAGGTTGAGCATGTCGACCGCCCCCCGGCCCCACACCTCGCCGTCGATCAACTCGCCCCCGAACGGGTCGTGGGTCCAGCCGTCGGGCGAGACCGGGACCACGTCGGTGTGGCCCATGAGGCACAGCTTGGGGGCGCCGGGGTCGGTGCCCGGCCACCGGGCGATCAGCGACGACCGGCCGGGCAGGGTCTCGAAGGTCTCCAGGTCGACGCCGGTGCCCTCGAGTTCGTCCCGCAACAGCACGGCCGAACGCTCCTCGTGCCCCGACTCCGGGGTGCCGTCGTTCACGCACT
Organism: Acidimicrobiales bacterium; assembly: GCA_965263455.1. Classification (GTDB taxonomy): domain Bacteria; phylum Actinomycetota; class Acidimicrobiia; order Acidimicrobiales; family SZUA-35; genus CADEDH01. Next base: position 674,354 of record CBDHHN010000002.1, on the reverse strand, counting down.
GGTTTCGGATGAGCGCCTGCAACAGCTCCACTGTCTCGTTGGTGAGTCGCTCGATGACCGCCGGTTCCTGCATGGCGACATGATGGCACTGGTTGGGGGCCAAAGAACCACCCATCCGAGGTCCCGGCCGGGATCGGCCCCTATACGGTTGGGGCGGGGCCGTGGAGATCGATGTGCAAGCGGGAGAGTCCCTCAGACCGATGACCAACCTGCTCACGGGCCGAATCGGGGGGCGAGGTGGCCGGTTTCCGTCGCGTCGTCGCTGGTCGGCGATGCTGGCCCCGGTCGTCATGGGGGGCGTCCTGGTCGCCTGTTCGACCTCCGAGGGCAGTACGACGGCGCCGTCGTCCATCGGCAGCGAGTTGGCCTTCCCCTCCACCGACACGGTGGCCGGGCCCGCGGTCGATCCGGCGGCCTGGACCGACAAGGCCCCCGGCGGCCCGACCCTGGGCCCGACCCCCACCGCGGCGGAGATCCGCCAGGTGGTTGAGGACGCCCACGGGCGGACCACCGACGTCTCGGCCGAGATGCTGCGCTTCGCCCCCTTCCCGGCGGTGCTGACCCCGGAGCGGGCCTCGGTCGTCGAGCTCCGGGCCGACGTGCGGGACCTGAACGACGACGCCGAGATCCTCGTCACCTCCGAGGTCCTGTTCTCGGCCGATGGCCGGGCCGAGGACCTGGTGACGCGCTACACCGACGACTTCACCGAGCGGGGTTGGTTGCTGGTCGAGTCCCGGGAGGCGTCGAGCGACGGCGTTCCGGCCCGCGAGCTGGAGTTCAACATTCCCGGCTCGGGCTTCGGTCGCAACGATCTGGCCGTGACCGTGCTGCCCGACGAGCCCCTCGACGGTGTCGAACGGAGCCTGATCCGGATCCGGTACCTGACGCTGCAACCGCCGGGCGACGAACTGGCCACCAGGTTCCTGGCCTGGCCCGGGGGCCTGCCGCTGCCCGAGGGGCCGCTGGTCATCGGCGGCGGCATCCACACCAGCGCCGTCGGACGCAACACCCTGCACTTCACCCTGGCCATGCTCTACGACGAGCTGACGGCCGACGAGGTGGCCCAGGCGGTACGGGCCGGGCTGCCGGCCGGCGGGTACCGGGAGCGGCCGACGCCCCTGAGCGGCGACGCCACCGACGACTGGGTCCATCTGTCGAGCGACGTCTTCGACCGGTCGTGGGTCAGCACCCAGGGCGCCGGGATCGGTCCGGCCACGAGGGTCAACGTCGATGCCAACGTCGGGTTCGAGCCCGGGGCCTAGGCCCCGGACCCGACCCGACGATCAGGCTCAGCGGTTCTGCAGCGCCTCGATGAGCTGGGGCATGACCTTGTGCACGTCACCCACGATGCCGAGATCGGCGACACCGAAGATGGGGGCCTCCGGGTCCTTGTTGATGGCGATGATGTGCTTGGAGCCCTTCATGCCCACCAGGTGCTGGGTCGCCCCGGAAATGCCGGCGGCGATGTAGACGTCGGGCTTGACCACCTTGCCGGTCTGGCCCACCTGGTAGGAGTAGGGGACCCACCCGGCGTCCACGATGGCCCGGGAGGCGCCGGCGGCGCCGCCGAGGGCCTTGGCCATCGACTCCACCATCTCGAACTTCTCGGACTCGCCCAGACCTCGGCCGCCGGAGACCACGATGGCGGCCTCGTCCAGCTTGGGGCCGTCGGACTCCTCGACGTGGCGCTCGGTCACGGTGGCGCCCGCCGAGTTGCCGGCGTCGCCCTCGTCGAGGTCCTCGACGTCGGCCGCCGCGCCCCCGGAGGGTTCGGCCGCGAACGACTTGGGTCGCACCAGGGCGATCTGCACGCCGTCACCGGCGAAGCGGGTCTTCACGTTGGTCGTGCCGCCGAACACGGGCTCGGTGCCGACCAGGGTGTCGTCGTCCAGTTCCAGGTCGACCACGTTCGTGATGACGGGCCGGTTGAGCTTGACCGACAGTCGGGCGGCCACGTCGCGGCCGTCGTAGGTGGTGGGGGCGAGGATGGCGTCCGGGCCGTCGCCGGACTCGACGGCCTCGGCGATGGCGGCGGCCAGGGGCACGCCGACCAGGGCGCCGTCGAGGTCGCCGGTCTGGTAGACGGTCTCGCAGCCGTACTCGCCCAGGGTCTCGGCGATGTCGTCGGCATCGTCGCCGGCGTAGACGCAGCCGACGGTGTCGGCCAGGTCGCGGGCCTTGGTCAGCAGTTCGAGCGTGGTGCTGGTGACCTCGCCGTCGGTGGCCTCGGCCACGATCCAGATGGTGTCCAGGGTCATGTAGCCGTTCCTCCTCAGATGACCTTCAGGTTCTCGAGAAACTCGACAACCTTCTGGTAGGCCTCACCGTCGTCCTCGATGACCTCGCCCGCCTCCCGTTGGGGGGCCTCGGCGATGTCCACGATCTCCTGCTGGGCGCCGGCCCAGCCGACCGAGTCGGCGTCGAATCCGAGGTCGGCCGCCGTCTTCTCGTCGACCGGCTTGGACTTGGCCGCCATGATCCCCTTGAACGAGGGGTACCGGGGCTCGACCACACCGGCGGTCACGCTGACCACACAGGGCAGCGAGCAGGTCACGTCGTCGTAGCCGGCGTCGGTCTGACGCTCGATCTTCACCTCGCCACCGTCGACCGTGATCGACTTGGCCGCGGTCACCGCCGGCAGGTCGAGCACACCGGCGATCTGGGCCGGGACGGTGCCGGTGTAGCCGTCGGAGCTCTCGGACCCGGCGATCACCAGGTCCGGCTCCTGCTCGGCGATGGCGGCGCCGAGGAGCTTGGCCGTGGTCAGGGCATCCGACCCGAGCAGGGCGTCATCCGAGATCAGGGTGGCCGAGGCCGCTCCCATGGCCAGCGCGGTGGCCAATCCCGAGCGTTCGTTGTTGGGCGCCATCGACACCAGGCGGACCTCGCCCTCGCCGGCGGCGTCCACCAGCTGCAGGGCCATCTCGACACCGTAGGAGTCGGACTCGTCGAGGATGAGCTTCACGTCCCGCTTGAGCGTCTTGGTGCCCGGATCCAGGGCACCGGGGTCGGCGGGATCAGGTATCTGTTTCACACACACGACGACATTCATGGGCGCCGAGGGTAGACGGTCCCATCGGGGAAGGCACACTCCTAGGGTGCGTGTCGCCCTGATCGTCAACCCCGTGGCGTCGTCGCTCACGCGCCGGGCCCTGGTCGTGATCCGCAAGGCCCTGTCGGCCGACCACGAGCTCACCGTGAGCGAGACGACCCGAAAGGGCCAGGCCATTCGGCTGGCCCACCGGGCGGCCGGGGCCGGGGCCGATGTCATCGTGGCCCTGGGGGGCGACGGCACGATCAACGAGGCGGTCAACGGGGTCCTCGACGACGACTGCCTGGTCGCCCCCCTTCCCGGCGGTTCGACCAACGTCTTCGCCCGCTCCCTGGGCTACCCCAACGACGCGGTGGAGGCCACCGCGGTCCTGCTCGAGGCCCTGGCCGCCCGTTCCCAGCGGCCGGCCAGCGTCGGTCTGGCCAACGGGAGGGCCTTCCTGTTCCACACCGGCGTGGGGTTCGACGCCGAGGTCGTCGACCGGGTCGAGCGTCGGGGGTACCTGAAGCGGTACGTCGGCCACCCGCTGTTCATCGGGACAACGGTCGCCACCTGGCTCCGTCCCTCGGGCGGTAGGCGCCCCTCGTTCACCGTCACCACGGCGGAGGGGCATCGGGTCGACGGCGCCCTGCTGGCCATCGCCCTCAACACGAGCCCCTACACCTATCTGGGCACCCGGGCCCTGCACCTGGCCCCCGAGGCGTCGCTGGCGGCGCCCCTGTCGCTGGCGGTGCTGACCTCACTGTCGCCGGCCATGGTCCCGCGGCTGGTGGCTTCGACCCGCCGGGCCGACGGCCTGGCCTCGGGCCGGCGATCCCATCACTGGTCCGGGATCACGACCGCCACCATCGCCGGATCCGACCCCTTCCGCTACCAGTTGGACGGTGAGGCCATGAGTCCGGTCACCGAATTGGTCCTGGCCCATCGGCCCGATGCCGTTCGCCTGGTGGTGCCGGCCGGGGACCCGGAGCCCGGCACGGAACCCGGCCCCGGTCGCGACCCTGGGCCGTCGGCGGGGGGCGCGGCTCCGGAGCGGGCCTAGGACGAGGGCCCGGCCTGCGCCTCGGCCAGGATCTCGCTGGCCCGGTCGGGGGTGTTGGTGATGATGCCGTCCACCCCCAGGTCGATCAGTTGGCGGATGCGGGCCGGATCGTCGACGGTCCACACGTTCACGGCCAGGCCGGCGGCGGCGGCCCGATCGAGGAACGGTCGGTCGACCAGCAGATCGTGGGGGTGGATGGCCTGTAGATCGTGGGCCCGGGCCCGTTCGATGAGCGAGGCCGGGTCGGCCTGACCCCAGACCAGCCAGGCGACCGGTATCGAGGGGTCCAGGTGGCGGATCCGGTCGACGCTGTCGATGTCGAACGACGAGACGAGGACCCGGTCCTGGAGGTCGAAGGCCTGGACCAGGGCGGCGACGGCGACGGCCAGGCCGTGCTCGGCGTCGTAGTCGGGGTCGCCGGGGATGTTCTTGATCTCGACGTTGATCCACAACTCGGCCGAGGCCTCGAGCGCCTCGGCCAGGGTCGGTACGAAGTCGGGGAGTTCGTGCGCCGGGGTTTCGCGGATGACGCGACCGTCGGCCAGGTGGGCGTCGTGGTACACGACGAGCACGTCGTCGGCGGTGCGGCGGACGTCGAGTTCGATGCCGTGCGCCCCCTGGTCCGAGGCGGCCCGGAACGCCTCCAGGGTGTTCTCGCGATGGGTGGCCGATGCCCCCCTGTGCCCGATGATGCGCACCACGGTGTACTCCTGTCGTCGCCCCCGTGTGTGGGAGCAGTCTGCCACAGGGGTTGGGTGGGGGTGGCCACTGCCCCTGGTCAGGGCACCGCTCAAGGGCGGCCGGGTTGGGCGTCGATACCCGGGTACCGGAGCGGCATGGGTCGAAGGAATCAGTCGGCCATGGCCCCCGCCGGTGTCGTCGTCTGTCACAGTGGTGTGACGTTCGTCAATATCTACTCTTTACGAGCTTCTAACCATTCGTCTAACATGACGATCCAGGTTCGAGGACATCAACGGGTCGACATGCAGGCACAGCGAGCAGTGCCCGCAGACCCCTGATTCATCGCGCCCAGGCTGCACGGACGCTGTCAACGAAGGACGAGCATCTGACCGGTCCAACCCTTGCCCATCTCGCCACCCAGGGAGGAAGTGTGGCTCTCGCACCATCGTCGGACTATTTCACCCCCGACTTCGCCGAGTTCGAAGCAATCGCTCAGCGGGTCGCCAGTCGACCACCGGATCCTGATCCCGACCTGTCCTGGCGCCAGCAGGCGTCGTGTCGGGACACCAGCCCGGAGCTGTTCTTTCCCATCGGAACCACCGGCCAGGCCATCGAGCAGATCGATGCCGCCAAGTTCGTGTGCATGGGCTGCCCGGCCCGGGTCCCGTGCCTGGAGTTCGCTCTGAGCACCAACCAGGACTCCGGCGTCTGGGGGGCCACATCCGAGGAAGAGCGGCGCCACCTTCGGCGCACCTATCTCAGCCGTCGCCGCTGAGACCGGGGCCGGGTCGATCCCCCGGTCCCCATCGATCCGGGTCGACGATCCGGTCCACCACCACTACGTCGGCTTCGAGCCGTTCCCACCACCCGAGGGCGAGGGTGTGGTTGGGAGCGGCTTGTGCCGTTTTCGGGGCCGGGGCGGGCGCCGGCCCGACGTGCGGGCTCCCCGGCCGCGCTAGCGGTCGAGGCGGACGGTCAACTCGGCCACGGTGCCGGGTCGGGGCCCGGCCGCCGGCCGCATGGACAATGAACCGTGGAGTTCGTTGCGGACCAGGGTGTTGATGATCGTGAGGCCGAGACCGGCCTGACCGTCGAGGTCGAAATCGGGCGGGAGACCGATGCCGTCGTCGTGGACCCGGACCACCAGCTCGGCCGAGTCGTAGAGCAGTTCGACGGTGATCATGCCCCCACCGGAGTCGGGCGGGAACCCGTGCTCCACCGCGTTCTGAACCAGTTCGTTCAGGACCACGGCCAGGGAGCTGGCGATGTTGGTCCGCAGCGTGGGCCCGTCGCCCACCAGCTTGAGCTGGACCGGGACGCCGTTGGCCGACTCGCCGGCCATGTTCAGGATGGGCTGGACCACATCGCTGAACTGGACCTCGTCACCGCCCTCCCGCGACAGGAGGTCGTGGACGGCGGCGATCGACAGCACCCGTCGTTCGGCCTCGGCGATGGCCTCCTTGGCCTCGGGGGCCGTGACCCGACGGCCCTGGAGTCGGAGCAGCGACGACACCGTCTGCAGGTTGTTCTTCACCCGATGGTGGATCTCTCGGATGGTGGCGTTCATCGACACCAGCATCCGGTCCCGGCTGCGCAGCTCGGACACGTCGCGCATGAGCACCAGGGCCCCGTCGACCTCGCCCCCGGTGAGCAGGGGAACCACACGGGCCAGGATGGTGACGCTGTCGCCCCGTTCGATCTCCTCCACCACCGGGACCTTGAGGGTGAGCATGGTGCGGGCCGTCTCGGCCCTGAACCCGAGGTCCTCCAGACGGCGACCGGCTACCCGGCCGTGGAAACCGAGCCGGTGGAAGGCGGAGACGGCGTTGGGTGAGGAGTAGACCACGGCCGCCGTGCGATCGAGGATGAGGGCGCCGTCGCCGACCCGGGGCGTGATCTCGGTGACCGGGTCCTCGAAGGGGAAGGGGAAGGCCCCGTCGGTGATCATCTGGGCCAGCCGGTGGAAGACGTTCAGGTACGCCAGCTCCAGATCGCCGAACGAGCGGTGGCCCAGGTTGGGCGACTCCCGGGTCAGCACGGCGATGGTGGCGTCCCGGTGACGCACGGGAATGGCCATGACCTTGGCCCGGGTGCCGAGGGCGACGAGATCGACCTCCTGCTCCACGACGTGGCCCTGGGTGAAGGCGAGGGAGACGACGGGACGATCGGCCAACTCGACGAAGCGGCCGATCATGTCCTCCTTGTACATGGTCTGGGTCGTGGTGGGCCGGATCTGGGCCAGGGCCACCATCCGGTGCAGGTCGGGCTCGGCCACCGGTGCGAACAGCAGCAGGTCGGCGAAACACAGGTCGGCCAGCGGCCCCCAGGAGCCGACCAGGCGGCGCAGATGCTCGGTCTCGGCCGGGCCGAGCGCGGTGTGGGTGCGGACGATGTCGCTCAGGCTGGCCACGAGCTGCCCCCGGGTCGGAGCCGGATCCGGCGGTCGGGGTCCGGTCCAGGGGAGGCTACCGGCCGCCGGCCGTGCGGGGCGAGCGTCGCCGACCGGGGCCCGCGGTTGCCGATCAGGACGGGCTCGGGGCCGGGGAGGTCAGGAGTGACGCCAGGGCCTCGACCGAGGCCGGTGGCACGGCGCGCCACTCGATGGGCTGGGGTTCGGTGCGCCCACCGTCGACCTCGGCCCACCATCGAGCCAGGCGCTCGTCGTCGCCCACCAGGGCCGCCATGGCGGCCCGGAGGTCGTCGTCGACGACCTCGTTGAGCTTCTTGTTGAGCTTCTCGTGCGGCGTCTGGTCGGGGCCGACGCCGACCCGGCCACCGGGAGCGGCCCGGTTGTGGACCAACATGGCCGTCGGGTGGTCGCGCTGGCGGAGCGCCCGATGCAGGGCCTCGGTCTGGGCCCGTGGTCCGGGCTCGGCCGTGGTGACGAGCACGTAGCGGGTCGCCGGGTCGTCGAGTCGGGCCCTGACCTCCTGGGCCCGGCCCACGATGCCGGGCTGCATGCGGGAGAAGAGCCAGAAGAACTCCCCGATCCGGGCCAGGAACGCACCTCCGAGGAGGCGCTCGGCCAGGGTCAGGAAGGGTCGGGCCCCGACCGAGGCCAGTCGGCTGCGGTAGGGCGCGGTCAGCCACCGCAGGAGCCGGCTGTCGAAGAAGTCCACCATCTTCTCCGGGGCGTCGAGGATGTCGATGGCGTGGCCCGAGGGGGGCGTGTCGACCACCACCAGGTCGTAGCGCTCGCTCTCGCCCAGGGTGGCCAGCCGGTCGAGGGCGATGTAGTCGTGACTCTGGACGAAACGGGTGGTCAGGCTCACGTAGAGCGGGTTGGCCAACAGGGCGTCGCGGTCCGTCTCCGAGGTCGAGAACCGGTTGACGAGCGCGTCCCAGCCCGCCCCCATGTCGACCATGAGGGCGAACAGCCGACCGGGCCCGGGCCCGACCGGTACCAGCACCGGCTCGGCCGGTACCCGGCTCACCCCGAGGGCGTCGGCCAGTCGACGGGCCGGGTCGACCGTCACCAGCAGGACCCGGCGGTCGTGGTCGCGGGCGGCGGTCACGGCCAGGGCGGCCGCCACCGTGGTCTTGCCCACGCCCCCGGGTCCGGCCACCAGCAGGACCGAGGCCCCGTCCAGCAGCGCCGAGAGCGCCGCCCGGCTCACCACGGCGCCTCGGCCCAGGCCGCCTCGGCCGCCGCCAGCGGGTCGCCCCCGTCGGCGATCTCGATCCGGGGCAACCCCAGGTCGTCCAGACGGTCCAGGGCGGCCCGGGCCTGGTCGGCCCGGCCGACGGCGGCGCGGGCCAGGGGGGCCAGGGGTGAGCCCGTCGAGACCAGCGACTCCGCCTCGGACCGCGACGCCGGTCCGAGAGGGGCGGGAATCCGGTTGGCCACCAGGCCGGCGACCCTCAACTCGGTCCGGTCGCCCAGCCGCGACACCAGCTCGATCGTCTCGTTGACCGGTAGCTCCTCCGGCGTGGTCACCACCACGACCGAGGTTCGCTCCCCATCGGCCAGCAGCTCCGACAGCCAGGCCGACTCCGAGGCCAGGGGCCCGATGCCCACCAGCTCACCGAGGGCGGCCGGAGCGTCGAGCAGTTCGACGACGTGGCCGGTGGCCGGTCCGTCGACCACCACGCAGTCCCATCCGCCCCGTCGCACCTCATGCCCGATCTTGCCGATGGTGAGGATCTCGCGCACGGCCGGTGCGGCGGTGGCCACGTAGTCGAAGATGCGGGCCACCGGGCCCAACGCCCGTGGGGAGATGGGGGAGCGCAGGGTGATGCGGACGTACTGGTCGAGCGCGGCCTCGGTGGTCAGGGTGAGGAGGCTGAGCCCCTCGACGTCGGGGACGGCCTCGATGATCCCGGGCTCGGGATCCAGACCCAGGAGGCGGGGCAGCCCCTCTCCGGCGGCGGCATCAACGGCGAGGCACCGTCGGCCTCGGGCAGCGTGGTGACGGGCACAGGCCGCGGCCACCGTGCTCCGGCCGACACCACCCTTGCCGGTGACGATGATGAGGTCGGACCTCGTCAGGACTGGCCGCCCGACCTCGGGCTCAGGCCCCGAAGCCGATGCGACGTTCGGGGTCGACCGAGCTGAGTTCGACGAACGAGATCTGGGCCGACGGCAGCGCCACTTCCTTGCCCTTGCGGTCGGTGAGCCAGAGGACGCCGTCGCTGTCGCCGACGGCGTCGGAGATCATCTTCTTGATCTCGTCGCGGTCGACGTCACCGAGCTCGAGCTCGATCACCTGGGCGGACTGGGCGATCCCGATGCGGACATCCATGAGGAGCAAACCTAGCGTTGGCGGACGGTCATCAGACCGATCGGAGCGAGCGAGCGATCTTCAACCGTCCGGACGGATCAGACGATCTTGAGTTCGGAGCGGAACCGTTTCTTGGGGGCCAGCTCCACGTCGACCCGCTCGGCCAGGGCCGCGAAGGCGGCACCCGCCTCGGTACCGGTCTCGGTGGCGATGGGGTTGCCCACGTCGCCGCCCTCCCGGAGCTCGGGGACCAGCGGGATGTTGGCCAGCAGCGGCACCTCCAGCAGGTCCGCCAGCTCCTGGCCCCCACCCGCGCCGAACAGCTCGTAGCGCTTGCCGTCGTCGCCGGTGAACCAGCTCATGTTCTCGATCACGCCCGACACGGTGATGCGCACCTTGTGGGCCATGAACGCGGCCCGCTGGGCCACCTTCTGGGCCGCCGGCTGGGGTGTGGTCACCACCAGGAGCTCGGCCCGAGGGAGAAACTGGGCCAGCGACAGGGCGATGTCGCCCGTGCCCGGCGGCAGGTCGACCACCAGGTAGTCGGGCTCGTCCCAGAACACGTCGGTGAGAAACTGCTCCAGGGCCTTGTGCAGCATGGGACCCCGCCAGATGACGGGCTGGTCCTCCTCGACGAAGAACCCCATCGAGATGCAGCGAACCCCGTGGGACTCCGGAGGCACGATCATCTCGTCGATGATGACCGGGTCCCGGTTGACGCCCAGCATGCGGGGTATCGAGAAGCCCCACACATCGGCGTCGACCACGGCGACGCTCTTGCCCCGGGCGGCCAGGGCCACCGACAGGTTGGTCGTGACCGAACTCTTGCCGACGCCGCCCTTGCCCGACGCCACCAGGATGACGCGGGTCCGGTTGTCGGGGTCGGCGAAGGGGATGGCCCGACCCTCGGCATGGCCGTGGGCCTGGTGTTGGCCTGCGGTGGCGCCGGGATCCCCGTGCAGGGTGCGGCGGAGCTGCTCCCGTTGCTCGTCGCTCATGACCCCGAAGTCGATGGCCACCTGATCGACCCCGTCGAGGGCCTCGACGGCGGCCGTGACCTCCCGGTCGATCTGGTTTCGCAGGGGGCACCCGGCGATGGTGAGGTCGACGCCGACGGTGACCAGCGGCAGGGCCAGGTCGACCGAGCGGACCATGCCCAACTCGACGATGCTCCGGTGGAGCTCGGGATCCTGGACCGGGCGGAGGGCCTCGATCACGTCGTCTTGGGTCAGGGTCACGGCCACTCCTCGCGACGGACGAATTTCTCCTACGGGCGTAGGAGGAATGATTGCAGGTAGACTACCGAGGTGGCCGGTCGAGCCCTCAACCCCACGGAATTCGCCAACCTGGTGAACGTCATCACCTCGGCCTTCGGCGATCCCACCCGCCGCGACATCTATTTGTTGGTCCATGAGCGGACCGAAGGGTTGACGGCGAGCGAGGTGGCCGAGGCCACCGGATTGCATGCCAACGTGGCCCGCCATCACCTCGACAAGCTCGTGGGTGGCAGCTATCTGGAGGTCGGCCAGCGGGCCAAGTCGGGGGCCGGTCGCCCGGCCAAGGTGTACCGGGCCCGGGAGCACGACCTCCGCCTCGACATCGACGTCGGCCAGCACGACATTCTCGTGACCCTGTTGGGCAAGGCTCTGTCCCGCCTCGGGCCGGAGGTCGCCACCGAGTTGGCCGAGGAGGTCGGGCTCGAGTTCGGGCGTCAGATGGCGGCGTCGATGGGGTCCTCGGCCGAAGGTCAACGCTCGTTCCGGTCGGCCCTGCACACCGTGGCCGACGCCCTGTCGGCCCACGGCTTCGCCGCCCACGCCGAGCGCGAGGGTGAGGAGTTGCGGATCGTGTCCGACCATTGTCCCTTCGGTGATGTGGTCATCGAGCACCCGGTCATCTGCGCCGTGGATCGGGGCATGGTCCAGGGACTGCTCGGCTCGCTCTACGGCGAGACCCGGGTCGCGCTGTCCTCGTCGGTGGCCCAGGGCGACGACGAGTGCTCGGCCGCCGTCACCGCCGCCCCCGATCGGGTCGCCTCGGCCTAACGGCGGATCACGGGAGCCCGGTCGGCGCCGTATCGCCGGCCGTCCACGGCCGGGGTCGATCCGGCGGGGTCAGCGGGCCGGGATCGAGTACTGGTGGTCCAGGTACCAGTCGAGCACGAAGGCCAGGTCGGGCACGTCGAGATCGCAGGCCGCCGCCAGCAGGTCGCTCAGTTCGTGGCGGGCCAGCACCCCGCCCAGGTACACCAGCACCAGGGCGGAGGCGAAGAACTCGTGGGGCGGCCAGGCGCTGGCACCGACCCGACCGCCCGGGGTGGCGTCCCGCATCACGGCGATGACCAGCGGGGTGGTCGTCTCCGGATCGTGGCGCATGAGGATCCACATCACGGCCCGGAACAGGCGTTGGGCCACCGCGGTGCGGGGCGGGCTGTTGGTGCCGAGGCGGAGGAGGGCCTCGAGGAGTTCGATGGGACCCGTCGCCGGCTCGATGCGATCGAGGAGATCGTCGATGGGGCCGAGCACGGCGGCCACCGGCTCCGACGGGGAGAGGGGGGTGTCCAGGCTCACCAGCTCGCCCAGCAGGGCGTCGATCTCGGGTTCGCAGTCGAAGCGATGGCTCAACGACTGGGCCAGGAACAACCCGGCCACGCCGAACAGGTCGCCGTCGTCGATTCCGAACTTCATGGGCCAACAATACGATGTCGTCGCCGCGCTATCGAGGCAATCGCTACTACAAATCTGTATCTGGAACCGGTCCGGTGGTTCGATTGCGGGGCCTCGTCCGCCCCTCCCGGGACAGGGTCAGCGGGGACCGGCGGTCCCGGTCAGACGCTCCCACCACCGACGGGTGAGGTCCCGAGCCTCGACCTCCGCCCCGATCCGGCGGTAGGCCTCGTTCCAGTCCCGAGTGGCGACCAGGCCCCGGACGAAGTCGGTGACGTAGCGAACCAGGAAGCCCACCACGCCCAATTCGGCCCACTGCCGCACGTGGATCAGCTCGTGGGCCAGTAGCCGGCTCCGGCCGTCGGGTGCGACGTCGATCCGCAACAGGACGAACCGGCCCAGGGCCATGCCGGTGAACGGGCCGGCGAGGACCGGGACCCGGACGATCCGGACCCGGCCCGCCAGATCCGGGGGAAGGACGTCGTAGGCCTCGATCTCGGTCGGCGTGAGCGCTCGGATCCGGCCGCCGTCGGGCCTGGTGGAGGACACGGGCCCGAGCCTAGTCCCGCCCGGCCCCACCCCCGGGGCCGACGGCCTTCTACCCTGGGCCCGTGCGCTCGACCAAGCCCCTGCTCGCCGCCGCCGTGTTGGCCGTCCTGGTCGCGGTGGCGGCCCGTCGTTCGGTCGCCTCTCCCGCCGGAGCCGGCCCCGTCCTCGGTACCAGAACGCTGGCCCGCAACGCCCGCCTGGCCCGGCTCGGCCTCCGCAGCGGCCGTCGCTATGCCCTGCATCGCGCCCGCACCACCTTCGCCTCGGCCGAGCGGACGGCGGAACTGGACACCGAGTTCCAGATCCGGACCGCAGCCGAGGTCACCGAGGTCCTCGGCAACATGAAGGGGGCGATGATGAAGATCGGGCAGATGGCCAGCTACCTCGACACCGGCCTCCCCGACCACGTCCGCCAGACGATGGCCTCCCTCCAGCACGACGCGCCCCCCATGAGCCCCGAGTTGGCGGCGGAGCAGATCCGGGCCGCCTTCGGGCGTTGGCCCGACGACGTCTTCGCCGAGTGGGATCCGGTCCCGATCGCCTCCGCCTCGATCGGGCAGGTCCACCGGGCCATCACCCGCGACGACCGGGCCGTCGCAGTCAAGATCCAGTACCCGGGGGTGGCCGAGGCGGTGGCCGCCGACCTCCGCAACGCCGGCTGGTTGTTCGGAGGCCTGGCCACGCTCTTTCCCGGCGTCGACCCGACCCCGATCTCCGATGAGATCCAGGCCCGCCTGCTCGAGGAGCTCGACTACGCCAACGAGGCCGAGAACCAGCGCCTGTTCCACCGGTACTTCGAGGGTCACCCCTTCGTCTCGGTGCCGGCCGTGATCGACGAGTTGTCGACCAACCGGGTGCTGACCACCGAACTGGCCACGGGCTCCCGATTCGCCGAGGTGGTCCACTGGAGCGAGGAGGAGCGCAATCTGGCGGCCGAGACCCTGTTCCGGTTCTCGTTCGGTGCCATCTACCGGCTCCACGCCTTCAACGGCGACCCCCATCCGGGCAACTACCTGTTCAATCCGGGGGGCCGGATCACGTTTCTCGACTTCGGGCTGGTCAAGCGGTTCGATCCGGCCGAGACCGTGCTGTTCGAGGATCTGATCCGGGAGATGGTGGTCAACCGCGACGGTGCCGCCTTCCGGCGGATCGTCACCGACGCCGGGATCCTGGCCGCCGACGCTCCGTTCAGCGACGCCGAGGTGGAGGAGTACTTCTCCTACTACTACCGGTACGTGATGACCGACGGGCCCGTGACCTTCGACGAGGACTACGCGGCCGGAGGGGTCCAGCACCTGTTCGACATGAACGGGCCCTACGGCGAACTGATGAAGCACCTGAACGTGCCGCCCTCGTTCGTCGTGGTCCAGCGGATCACGCTGGGTCTGATGGGGCTGTTCGCCCAGCTCCGGCCGACGGCCAACTGGCACCGGATCGCCACCGAGTTGTGGCCCTTCACCTCGGCCCCGCCGACGACGGCGATGGGGGAGGAGATCAAGGCCTGGCGTCAGGCCAACGCCAATCCGGTCTTCGGGGTCTGAGGAGTCTCAGGGGCGGGTTGGCCCGGAGCCGGGCCGGCCGGCGGGTCGGGCCGGCGGGGGGCAGTGACCCTCGGGGCAGGGGACGGGCCATGGCCCGTCGTTGCCCAGGAACAGCCGGGGGGCGGCCGAGACCTGTTCCTCGACCAGTTCGCGGACCATGGTGACGAACCGGGGATCGTTGCCGACGGTCGGTACCCGGATGAGGTCCAGGCCCAGGTCCTCGGCGGTCCGACGGGCCTGGGTGTCGAGGTCGAACAGCACCTCCATGTGGTCGCTGACGAACCCCAGCGGCGTCAGCGCCACCCGGTTGACACCGGTTGCGGCCAAGGCCGTCAGGTGGTCGTTCACATCGGGCTCGAGCCACGGCACCTGGGGCGGCCCGCTGCGACTCTGGAACACCAGGTCGTAGGGGGCGCCGGGCCGTCCGGCGGCGGCCAGAACCAGTCCGGCCGCCTCGTGCAGCTGGCTCTCGTAGTCGCATCCGGCGGCCATCGAGGTGGGGATGGAGTGGGCGGTGAAGACCAGCCGTTCGCGCTCGGACGGGTTGTCGATCCCGGCGTCGGCAAGGGCCCGGTCGAGGCGGGCCCCCTGCGGTTCGACGAAGCCGGGATGGTTGTAGAAGAGGCGGAGCTTGGTCAGGGCCGGCGCTCGTTCGCCCACCTCGGCCCGGGCCCGCTCCAGGTCCTCGCGGTACTGGCGACACCCCGAGTAGGAGCCGAAGGCGGAGGTGACGAACACGGCGGCATGGGTCACGCCGTCGGCCGCCATGGTGGCCACGGTGTCGGTCAGCATCGGATGCCAGTTGCGGTTGCCCCAGTAGACGGGAAGATCCGGGCCGTGCGTTGCCAACTCGGCCTCGATGGCCGCCTTCAGGTCCCGGCAGTGGTCGTTGAGGGGCGATCGCCCGCCGAACAGGGCGTACTGCTCGGCCACCTCGGCCAGTCGGTCGTCGGGGACGTTGCGACCCCGGGTGACGTTGCGGAGGAAGGGCAGGACGTCATCCGGGCCCTCCGGTCCGCCGAAGGACAACAACAGGACGGCGTCGATGGTCACGGGCCGTTGGTAGCAGACCCGGCGTGGGGGGCGGCGGATCGACGGATCGGCCGTCGAGGCCGGCGTCGGTCCGCCGCGGCGGCCGCGCCCGGCGCGGCTCAGGAGGCCAGTTCGACCGGTTCCTGGTGGTGCTGGCGGGCGGCGTCGCGGGCCTTGATGACGGCCCGGCGGCTGGGGGAGCGGGGGGCGTGGCCGGCTGCGGCCCGCTGCTCGTCGTTCTCGCAGCCCCAGAACCCGTGCTCCCGGTTGAGGCGGGCGTGGCGGCGACACTCGAGCATGACCGGGCAGGCCATGCAGTAGCTGGCGGCGATGGCCTCGCGCTCGCGCCGCCGTTCAGGTCGTTCGGCCGCCGGGCCGAAGAAGACGTGGGTCAGGCCGTGGCAGATGGCCTGATCGGCCCACGAGTTGTCGGTGTCCGGATGAAGGACGAAGTCGGTATCCATCGGGCAACTCCAGGAGGGATGGGGTTTCTCGAACCACCGACATCGACCGGCGGAGGCTGGCCGAGGGGACCAAGTCAACCGGTGGGTGACCCTCATCGTCGGCTTTCCTGAGCGCTCGGTCAAATGTTCGTGACCGAATTCACATACTCGTCACCGCTGGGTCGTCCGACCCAGCGTCGGTGTCGGGGACCGGGTCGATCGGCCTGCAGCGTCCGGACGGCCCTGGGACCGGGGACCCACGACCGGTAACCGGCTCCGGCCCCGATCCCATCCCGGGGTCGTTAGCCTCGGAGAGATCATGCGCATGGTCACCTGGAACCTGTGGTGGCGCTTCGGTGAGTGGGAGGAGCGGCAACCGGCCATCGCCGCCGAGCTGCGCGCCCTCGAACCCGACGTGGCCCTGCTCCAGGAGGTGTGGGCCACCGACGACGCCGACCAGGGCGAGCAGTTGGCCGAGGCCTGCGGCATGGCCCTGGCCCGCACCAGGCGGGATGACGGCACCCCCCAACCCTTCGGCAACGCCGTGCTGTCGCGCCATCCCCTCACCGTGCTGGATCAGGTGACGCTGGTCGACGCCCACGGCGCCCCGTCCCACCGTTCGGCCCTGGCCGTCCGCATCGAGGATCCCGACGGTCCCTGGACCGTGGTGGTCACCCACCTTGCCTGGCAGTACGACGCCGGACCCCTCCGCCAACGCCAACTCGATCAGGTGGTGGAGTTGGCCCGACAGCATGGGGCCGGCGACGACCAGGCCCATCCCGTCATCCTCGGTGGCGACTTCAACGCCGTCCCGTCGTCGGATGAGATCCGTCGCCTGACCGGGCTCGGGGCGCCCTACCAACCGGGTCTGGTCTTCACCGACTGCTGGGATGCCGTGGGCGACGGCCCCGGCCACACCTGGACCCGCGACAACCCCAATTCCGTCGACGCCCTGTGGCCCCGGCGCCGACTCGACTACCTGTTCGTGGCGTGGCCCCGCCCCAAGCCGCGGGGCAACCCGCTCACCTGCGAGCTGATCGGGGTCGATCCCCGCGAGGGCGTCGTTCCCTCCGACCACTACGGCGTGCTCGCCACCTTCGACACCCGGGCCTCGCTGGAGCAGTCACGATGAGCGACCTTCCCCCACCCTCGGCCCCACCGCCCCCGGGCTGGTATCCCGACCCCACCACCGGCGGTCGCGGTTTCCGCTGGTGGGACGGCTCGACGTGGACCGACCAATGGTCGGAGTGGCCCGAGGCCGACGTCGAGCAGCCGGCGGCGCTGGCCCCGGTCGGCGAATGGTTCAACGAGCTGCTGGGGCTGGTGTCCGGTCGGGCCGGTCACCTCTTCACCCTGATCGTGGTGGTCCTCGTGCCCATCACCCTGGTCAACGCCACGGCCGCCTACTACGCCTTCCGGGGGTTGGTGGTGACCGTCGACGAAGATGCGGGCACCGTCTCGGCCGTCAACGACGGCGTGGGGGTCGAACTGTATGCGGCCGTGGCCGGCACCTATCTCCTGATGGTGCTGGCCAGTGTCCTGCTGGCGGTGGCGGCCACCCGGCAGGCCCGGGCCCAGATCGAGGAGCGGCCCGAGCCGTGGTCGGAGTCGGCCATCGGCGGCCTTCGCCGGCTGGGACGGGCCACCGGCAACCTGTTCGTGGTCTGGCTGTGTCTGTTCGCCCTGTACCTGGTGCTCGTCATCGGCTTGGCCCTGTCCCCGGTGCTCCTGCTGGTGCTGCTCCCGCTGTGGTTGGCCGGTTCGTTCTGGATCGCCATCCGGTTCGCCTTCGCCGCCACCGCCGCCTCCTTGGCCCCATCCGGGGTCGGCAGCCTGGCCACCAGCCGGCGGCTCACCTCCGGCCGGGTCACCGGGCTGCTGGGGCGGATGATGTTGCTCGGTCTGTTGTCGGTCTCGGTCTGGCTGCTGCTCCGGCTGATCGCCACCCCGTTCGTGGCCCTGGCCGGAGGCGGCGACGCCGCCCCGCTCGACCCCGGGGCCACCGAGATCGCGGTGGGCGACCTGCTGGGCGACAACCCGGCCACCTTCGCCGTCGGTCAGTTGTTCGGTGCCCTGGGTTCCGGGGCGGCCCTCGTCCTGTGGGCCGCCGGGCTGGCCCTGCTCTACCGCGACCTGCACGGTCCGCTCGCCGCCGACGTCGCGTCGGACGACCTCGCGTCGGACGACCTCGCCATCTCCGATGGCCACTGAGTCGCCTCCTCCCGCCACCGGGGAGGAGGCCGAACTCGGAGCCGAGCAGGCCTGGTTGGACGGGGCGTACCGGTACCTGGACCTGATGCGCCGTCGGGCCGACGAGGTGGTCGCCATCAGCGACCGCATCGCCCGCGACGAGGACTCGGTCGACGCCAAGGTCGCCCGCTACCACCTCCAGCGTCGGCAGGCCGCGCTGGCCGCCGAGGGTGGGCCCCTGTGTTTCGGCCGGATCGACACCAGCGACGGCGACCGCTGGTACGTGGGGCGCCGTCACGTCGAGGACGAGCAGGCCCGACCGGTCGTCGTCGATTGGCGGGCCCCGGTCAGCGCCGCCTTCTACCGGGCCACCGGCATGGATCCGTGCGGGCTCGATTTCCGGCGCCGCTTCGTCATCGAGGATCGCCGTATCGAGGCCCTGCTCGACGAGGATCTGACCGATCCCGACGCGGGCAGCCACGGCGGTCTACCCGATCCGTTGCTGGCCGAACTGGAGCGCTCCCGGTCGGGGCAGATGCGCGACATCGTGGCCACCATCGCCGCCGAGCAGGACGTGATCATCCGCGCCGCCCGGGAGGAACTGGTTCTGGTCCAGGGGGGTCCGGGCACGGGGAAGACCGCCGTCGGCCTGCATCGGGCCGCCTTCCTGTTGTTCGAGCACCGCCTCGAACTGCTGGAGTCCAAGGTGCTCGTCATCGGGCCCAATCGCCTGTTCCTCCGCTACATCGCCGACGTGCTGCCGTCGTTGGGGGAGACGGCCGTGAGCCAGGCCACCCTCGAGGGGCTGATGGCCCCCCGCTACCGGGTCCGCTCGACCGAGGCCGACGAGGTGATCAGGCTCAAGGGCCGCATCGAGATGGCCCAGGTCGTGGCCAACGCCATCCGCGACCGGATCCGTCCCCCGAGCGAGGACCTGGAGATCCGGGCCGGGCTGGCCGTGGTCCGGTTGTCGGCCGACGAGGTGGCCCAGGCCCAGAAGACGGTGCTGGGCCGACGGATCCCGGTCAATCAGGCCAAGGACACCTTCCGCCGGCTGCTGATCCAGACGGCCTGGCGACGCCACCGGGAACGACCCGGGGTGGATCCCGCCGGTGAACCGCTCTTCAGTTCGACGGTGCGAGGCGACGCCACCTTCCGCAAGGCGGTCGACAAGCTGTGGCCGGCCCTCAATCCGGCGGCCGTGGTCCGGGGCCTGTACACCTCGCCCAAGCGCCTGAGCGAGGCCGCGGTGGGGATCCTGGACGCCGACGAGCAGAAGCTCCTGCGACGCAAGGGCGCATCCAAGCTCGATGACGAGCCGTGGTCGGCCGGCGACCTGCCCTTGCTCGACGAGGCCCAATGGCACTGCGGAGGCGTGCCCGCCACCTATGGCCACGTCGTGGTGGACGAGGCCCAGGATCTGTCGCTGATGGCCCTCCGCATGGTGGCCCGCCGGGCCGAGCGGGGCTCCATGACCGTGCTCGGCGACCTGGCTCAGGCCACCACGCCCCAGGCGCCGGGCTCGTGGAGCCGGGCCCTGGACGTGGTCCGCCGGCATCTGATCGAGGTCTCGGCCCGGGACGAGGCGCCCGAGGTCCGGCTCTGCGAGTTGACCGTCGGCTATCGCGTTCCGGCCGCCATCCTCGACGTGGCCAACCGCCTCCTGCCGGAGGCGGCACCCGAGGTCACCCCGGCGCGGTCGATCCGGCCCGGGGGCGACCCGCCCCTCGTCGTCCGGGTCGACGCCGACGACGCTCTGGACCGGGCCCTGGTGGCCGAGGTCGAGGCCTTGGCCGAGCGGGTGGCCACCGTTGCCGTGGTGGCGGTGGCCGACCGGCTCGGGCCCCTGGCCGACGCCCTCACCGGGGCCGGCCTGGCCGCCGAACGGGTGGGGGAGGGCGGCCCCGTCGACGGTCTCCCCGGGCGGTCGGCCGTGGCCCTGGTCACCCCGCTGGCGGTGAAGGGCCTGGAGTTCGACGCCGTGGTCGTGGTCGAGCCGGGCGAGATCGCCGACCTCGATGCCGGCCTCCGCCATCTGTACGTGGCCATGACCCGGGCCGTCCAGCACCTGGGGCTGGTTCACGCCCGGCCACTGCCCGACCTCCTGACCACAACCTCCTGAGGTCGACCCTCGACCTCCTGTCCCGACCTCGACGTGAGGGGCGGGGGCGCGGCCCTAGGACCGACCGGCGGGGGTCGGGGTGGTGGCCGGATCGCCCGGTACCAGGTCCGACGCCGTGCCGTTCTCCGACGGGGCCTGGTCGTCGGACGACGGGCCGCCGTCGGCGGTGCCGGGCCCCTCAGGCTCGGGGGCGGCCACCTGCTCGTCGTCGCGCTCGCGGCGGAGGCGGCGCCGGTCGAGACGGCCGCTGAAGCGATCCACCACGCGGCGCAGGGCGAGCAGGGGCCCGGGGCGGGGCCGGTTCTGGGCGCCACCGCCCACGGCGCCGACGGCGCGGTTGGTGCCGTCCGGTTCGGGACCGGGCTCGACCCGGTGGCGGAACAGGTCGTCCCACCGCTGGTCGAGCAGGGCCAGCGCCTGGTCGAGGGGCAGGGCCCGGTAGTTGGTGCGGCCCTCGACGATCCCCAGCCGGGCCAGCTTGACCAGGGCGTCGTCGACCTCGAAGTCGATGGGCGGCTCATCCCCTCCGGCGGTACTGGCCAGCCAGTGCTCGGCCACCCGGTCGAGCTCGGAGGCCGTCAGGCCGTCGGGGGCGGCCAGCAGGAACCGGTAGCCCAGCAGCACCTCGACCACCTCCTGCTGCTCGGCCGCCGCCAGCAGGCTGTGCAGGACGCCGGGCCCGTCGCCGAGGGTTCGGAAGTAGAGGTTCTCGGTCAATGTCTTGAGGTACTTCACCCGCCTGTTCTTGAGCTTGTTCCACTGGCGGAACAGGAACCCGCCCAGGGTCAGGACCCCGCCGAACAGGATGGCCAGGGCCGCCTGGTCGATGTCGGGCGACTCGTCCCGTAGGCCCAGCCCGGCCGCCGCCAGCAGGAACAGGAGCAGCAGCGTCGGCAGCAGCTTGGTCGACAGCACGGCGATGCCGGACACGACCGCCGGCACCCCCATCAGCAGCGAGTCGATCCGGCGGAATCGGACCTGCGTCGAGGGCAGGAGCATCTCGATGTCGGCCCGGGGCACGTTCTGGAACTGCTTGAGCGACACGTGCCCGGGGACCAGGTTGCGGTCCTCGGGGTCGATGTCGCGCTCCTCGAACCAGGCCGCAGGTTTGATCCGGGTGTGGACGACGACCCGTTCATCGAGCGTGATCGACTTGTGGTCGGTCCGGAGGCCGCCCCAACGGGGGACCTCGACCGTCTCGAACCGGCTTCCCCGGCGGGCGATCACCACCTCGTCGTAGTCGTCGAGGTCGATATCGAACCGCAGCGGGATGAGGGACTCCTCCTGCAGGGCCCGACCCAGCTCGTCCATGGTGGCCAACTCGTAGTTGGCGGCGTCGAGCAGACCGGTCAGTTCGGCCGTGATGTGGTCGCCCGAAGCCCGGGCCTCGGCGCCGTCGCTCTCGAGGTCGGCCCAGGCGTCGAGCAGGTTCTGCTCCCGGCGGTGGAACTCGTGGTGGTAGAGGGCACCCACCAGGGCGGCGAAGGACCGGAACTGGTCACTGTGGTCGGGGCCGGGCCAGGCGAGTTCGGCCAGGTCTTCGGTCAGCGCGCTGAGACGCCGAGGCACGTATCGCTCCTGGTGAGCCATGGCTCCCAGGCTAGGCATCGGGACCGCCGATGAGTCCGGTCCGGGCGCCGCTAGTGTCCCCGACGTGCGCCTCTTCTCCGTTGAGCAGCGGCGGGCCCGGCTGGCCGGTCGTCACGGCCTTGCCCCCCGGGTGTCCGACCCGCTCGCCGCCGCCGAGGCCATGACCGTGCTCCACGCCACCGACCCGGCCACCGTGTACCTGTCGGCCCTGGCCCGCATGGTCGAGCCCGACCTGGAGGCGGTGGCCGCCGCCCTCTACCACGATCGGTCGTTGGTGCGGGTCCTGGCCATGCGGCGCACCCTGTTCGTGGTGCCCCGGGCCCTGCTGGAGACGGTGGAACGATCGTCGACCGACGCCGTGGCCGCCACCGAGCGGGCCCGGCTCGCCGGCTTCCTCCGCGACTCCGACGTCACCGATCCCGACGGTTGGTTGGCGGCGGCGGCCGAGGAGGTGGTCGCCGTCCTGGCCGAGACCGGGAGTCGGGGCGAGGGGCTCCCGGCTCGCCGCATCACGGCCGCCGTTCCCCGACTGGGGACCAAGATCCACATGGGTGTGGGTACCCGCAACCCGGTCACCGCCGGCGCCACCTCGCGCGTCCTGGCGGTGTTGGCCAACGAGGGACTGCTCGTCCGCGGGCGCCCCACCGGGACCTGGACCAATCGGACCTACGAGTGGTTCCTGCGCTCGGCCTGGCTCGGAGCCGACGGCGCGGGATCGGGGCCCGCACCTCCGGTCCCCGCCATCGGCGAGCCCGATCTCGACGGCTGGTCGGCGGCCCTGCTCCGGCGGTGGCTGGTCACCTTCGGCCCGGCCCCCCTCGGCGACCTGGTCTGGTGGACCGGGTGGACCAAGACCCGGGTCCGGGCCGCCCTGGCCCGACTCGACGAGACCGGGTCGGGGGCGGTCGAGGTCGAGGTCGAGGTCGAGGTCGATCAGGGGACCGGGGCCACCACCACCGGCCTGGTGCTGGCCGACGACCTGGAGGACGACCCCGAGCCCGGGCCCTGGGTCGCCCTGTTGCCGGCGCTCGACCCGACGCCCATGGGCTGGAAGGCCAGGGCCTGGTACCTGGGCGGTCACGAGGGCCCCCTGTTCGATCGCAACGGCAACATCGGCCCCACCGTCTGGGCCGACGGGCGGATCGTGGGGGGCTGGGCTCAGACCGCGGACGGCACGGTGGTCGTCCGGCTCCTGGAGGACGTCGGCGCCGACCACGAGGCCCGGATCGAGGCCGAGGCGGCCAGGCTCACGGCTTTGCTGGACGGCACCGCGGTGAAGCCGAGCTTCCCCACGCCCCTGCAGAAGGAGTTGGCGGCGGGCTGACCGGTGCCCATCGGCCGCTGCCCGTCGCCCGAGGCGGTGTCAGATGTCGAGCAGGTCGGCGTCGATCAGGCCCGAGTTCTCGATGATGTAGTCCCGGCGGGTGGCCACGTCGTTGCCCATCAGGACGTCGAACAGCTTGGCCGCCTGGGCCGCCCCGTCCATGGTCATCCGCTTGAGGACCCGGGTCTCCCGGTTGAGCGTGGTCTCGGCCAGCTCGTCGACGTTCATCTCGCCCAGACCCTTGAACCGCTTCCACTTGTCCATGCCCACGTTGAGCTCCTCGCTGAGCCGGGCCCGCTCGTCCTCGTCGTAGGCGTAGACCAGCTCGCCCCGGACCTTGGTGGCGAACAGCGGCGGCTGGGCGGCGTACACGTAGCCGTGTTCCAGCAGCGGTCGCATGTGGTGGTAGATCAGGGTCAGCAGCAGACAGCGGATGTGGCTGCCGTCGACGTCGGCGTCGCACAGGATGATGATGCGGCCGTAGCGGGCCTGGGTGATGTCGAAGTCCCGCCCCGAGCCGGCCCCGATGGCCGTGATCAGGGCCTGGGCCTCGGTGTTCTCGATGACCTGTTTCAGGGTGGCCTTGCCGGCGTTGACCACCTTGCCCCGTAGGGGCAGCACGGCCATGGTCGTGGCATCTCGCCCCTGCTTGGCCGGACCGGCGGCCGAGTTGCCCTCCACGATCAGCAGCTCGGAGTCGGGCCCGTGGATGCGACAGTCGGCCAGCTTGTCGGGCATCCCGGCCGACGACAGGTTGGCCGCCTTGCGCCGGGCGTCGAGCTGCTGCTTGGCCGCCACCCGGTTGATGACGGCCTGGGCCATCTTGTCCCGCAGGGCCGTGATCTGGGTCTTCTTGCCGCCGCCGCCCATCCAGTCGCCGAGCCCGGACTTGACCGTCTCGTACACCAGGTTCTGCACGGCGGGGGTGCCCAGCTCCTGCTTGGTCTGGCCCTTGAACTGGGGCTCGGGGAAGGTGACCTTCACCGCCGCCACCAGACCCTCCTGGACGTCGCCGGGCTGCGCCCGGTGGTTGTTGTCCTTGGCCAGCTTCTTCAGCTTCTTGACGTCGCGCAGCAGCTCGTCGTTGGCCACCTTGGACAGGGCCCGCTCGAACCCGGCCACGTGGGTGCCACCCTCGGAGGTGGGGATGATGTTGACGAAGCTAACGACGGTGGTGTCGTAGCCCTTGACCCAACGGGCGGCCACGTCGATGGCGCACGGCCGGGTCACCGTCGTCAGGCGGCCGTCGATCGGGACCTTCTCCTCGAAGGTGGTCTCGTCGTGGATGGTGACGATGTCGGTCACCGGCTCGCCGATCGACAGGAAGTCGACGTAGTCGGCCAGGCCGCCGTTGGCCACGAACGTCTCGGCCTCGGTCCCCGCCGTCCGCTTGTCGTGCAGCTTGACCTGGAGCCCGGGGACCAGGAAGCAGACCCGGGCCACGTGGTCGCGGACCTTGTCGTAGTCGATACGGGCCTCGGGATCGAACACGTCGAGGTCGGGCCAGTACCGGACCCGGGTGCCCGTGCGCTTGGCCGGGATCTTCTTGACCTTGGCCAGCTTCGATCCCGGCCGGAAGGTGCCCGAGGCGTTGTAGTTGCCGGGTTCGCGCTCCAGGAACACCAGCCGATGGGTGGCCCCGTCGCGATCGACTTCGGCCACCAGCTTGGTCGACAGGGCGTTGACCACCGAGGCGCCGACGCCGTGGAGGCCGCCCGAGGCCGAGTAGGCCCCGGAGCCGAACTTGCCGCCGGCGTGGAGCTCGGTGAACACGACCTCGAGGCCGGTGCGGCCGTCGGACTTGCGGTCGATGGGGATGCCGCGCCCGTTGTCGGACACCTCGATCGAGCCGTCCTTGTGCAACAGCACCTCGACGTGGTCGGCGTAGCCGGCGGCGGCCTCGTCGACGGCATTGTCGATGATCTCCCACAGCAGGTGGTGGAGACCCTCGGCCCCGGTGCCCCCGATGTACATGCCGGGCCGTTTCCGGACGGCGTCGAGCCCCTCCAGGATCTGGATCTTGGAGGCGTCGTAGCCGCCTCCGCTCTTGGCCACCTTGCTCGGTGCCTTCGTCGCCTTCTTGGCCGCTGCCCGCTTCGTGCTCACCGAGTTCGTCGTCGCTTTCCTGGTCGTCGTGGCGGCCGGGGCCGTTGTCTTGGAGGTCGTGGTCCTGGAGGTGGCCTTCTTGGCGGTGGCCTTGTTCGAGGCGGCCTTCTTGGCCGTTGCCTTGCGGGGGGCCATCAGCTCATCACCACCGGAGGGGGCCGACGGCCAGGATCCGGGCCGCCGTGGTCGAGCTCTTGCCGTCGCGTCGGGTGGGCCGCAGCTTGAGGGCCACCGGGGTGTTGTCGGGCTTGGTCGGGGCGGCGGCCTGGCCGACCACGCACATGGCCCGCTCGGCCGAGCCGACCCAGGCGTAGTCGATACGTCGCTCGTCCCCGAACTTGGTCAGGCGGACACCGCCGCCGCCCCGGCCCTTGGCCGGGATCTCGTCGACCGAGGTCATCTTGGCCGTGCCCCGATCGGTCACCGTCACGATGACGGCGTCGTCGGCGGCCACGCCGGCCCCGACGACCCGGGCGTTGCCCTTGACCGACATGCCCGACACGCCCTTGGCCGCCGGACCCTGGACGCTGATGCCCGACGCCGGGGTGCGCAGGGCCTGGGCGTCGGAGCTGACGAGCACGATGTCGTCGGCCTCGTCGACGTCGAAAGCGGCGACCACCCGGTCGTTGCCGGCCAGGTTCATGATCGTCTTGCCCGCCCGCAGATCGGCCAGCACCGAGCGGTCGAGACGCTTGACCATGCCCTGGGCCGTGACCACCAGCACCGGGGCACCGGTGAGGCCGAAGGCGGCCAGCAGGCTGTCGCCCCGGTCGAGGCCGAACACCTCGCCCGCCGCCTTGCCCCGGGTCCGGCCGCCGACCTCGACCACGTCGCCCGGGGTGGCCCGGGCCAGCTTGGCCCCGGCCGTCAGGCCCAGCAGTGGGGTGTGGAGCGTCGTCACCACGACCGAAGCGAGCACGTCGTGGCGCGACGGGCTGTAGCTCTTGGCCGTGCCCTGGGGCTCCCGGCCGACCAGGCCCGTGGCCGACAGCGTGACCACGCACGGGTCGTCGGACGACGCCTGCTCGGCTGCCACCTGGGCCGCCAGCTCCTCGGGGTCGGGGAGGGCGTCGGCCCCGATCAGGGTGGTGCGGCGGTCGTAGCCGTACTTCTCCACCACCTCGGCCAGCTCGTTGAGCACGATCGTGCGGCGCCGCTGCTCCGAGCCCAGGATCTTGCGCAGCTCGGCGATCCGCTCCAGCAGTTCCTGCTTCTCGGCCACCAGCTCGTCGTAGGCCAGGGCGGTCAGGCGACGGAGCCGCAGCTCCAGCACGTAGTCGGCCTGGTCCCGGCTGAGACCGAGTCGCTCCATCAGCCCGTTGCGAGCCTCCTCGGTGTCGGCCGAGCCGCGGATGATGGCCACCACCTCATCGATGTTGTCGATGGCGATGAGCAGACCTTCGACCAGGTGCAGGCGGCGTTCGGCCTCCCGCAGCCGGTACTCGCTGCGGCGGACGACGACGTCGAGCCGGTGCTCGATGTAGTGGCGGCACAGGTCATAGAGGCCGAGCGTGGTCGGCACCCCGTCGACCAGCACCACGTTGTTGATGCCGAAGGTCTCCTCCATCGGCGTCAGCCGGTACAGCTTCTCCAGCAGAGCGGCGGCGTTGGTCGCCGATTTGCATTCGATGAGGAGGCGCAGGCCGGAGTGACGGTCCGACAGGTTCTTCACGTCGCTGATGCCGTCGAGACGACCGGCGTTCATCAGCTCCTTGATCTTGGCCATGACCCGCTCCGGGCCGACCAGGTAGGGGAGTTCGGTGACCTCGATGCCCTTGCGGGCCCGGGT
Source organism: Acidimicrobiales bacterium (assembly GCA_965263455.1). Taxonomy (GTDB): domain Bacteria; phylum Actinomycetota; class Acidimicrobiia; order Acidimicrobiales; family SZUA-35; genus CADEDH01. The sequence goes on along the minus strand of CBDHHN010000002.1, from coordinate 647,506 downwards.
CACGTCGATGATCTCGGCCCGGGCCCGGATGCGGATGGTGCCGCGGCCCGTCTCGTAGGCCTCGCGGATGCCGTCGGCCACCACGATGCCGCCGGACGGGAAGTCGGGCCCGGGCAGCACCTCGAGCAGCTCGTCGATCGTGGGCTTGGGTCGGCGCTTGCGCATGACCAGCGAGATGGCCTCGTAGACCTCGCGCAGGTTGTGGGTGGCCATGTTGGTGGCCATGCCGACGGCGATGCCCGAGGTGCCGTTGACCAGCAGGTTGGGCAGCAGGGCCGGCAGGTAGGCGGGCTCGGTCGACTCGCCGTCGTAGGTGGGACGCCACTCGACGGTGTCCTCGTCGATCTCGCCCAGCAGATCGAGGGCGGCCTCGGTGAGGCGGCACTCGGTGTAGCGGTAGGCGGCGGGCGGATCGTCGAGGCTGCCGAAGTTGCCCTGGGGGTCGATCAGGGTCACCGGGCGGGCGAAGTCCTGGCCGAGGCGGACCAGCGTGTCGTAGATGGCGCTGTCGCCATGGGGGTGGTATTTGGCCATCACGTCGCCGACGACGTGGGCGCATTTGCGGTGCGGGCGGTCGGGTCGGAGGCCCATCTCCCGCATGGAGTACAGGATCCGGCGCTGGACCGGCTTCAGGCCGTCGCGGACGTCGGGGATGGCGCGCGAGGTGATGACCGACAGGGAGTAGGCCAGGAACGACTCGCCCAGTTCATCGTCGACGGCGACGTCGACCACTTCGCGGGCGAAGGGCACGAGTTCTCCCTGTGACGCCATGACACCTTTCTCGGGCCGTGCGCTACCCGGCCGATCTCACCCCGGACCGGTCTCTCCGGTCCGCCGCCCTGTCCGAGACCGGCGGCGGGGCGTCGGGCGGGACGTGGCGAACCCAGTCTAGTGAACACGCGTTCGGCGGGGTCCGATGGTCCCGACCGCTGGTGCCGCACCGACCGGATCGGCGGCAACCATCTTGGCCAACCGGCGCCCGCAGGTGGTGGCACCGCCGGGTCGGCGGAGCGCCGGCGGTGGTGTCGGTCGGGACGCGGACCGGGGATGGACGCAAGGCCGAGACCGATGTGCTCTCGGCTCTGCGCACCATCCCCGATGCCAGAACGGTTGCCGGGTTCTGCTCCATCCGGCGGGCGGACGGGGCGAGTGCCCTCAGTGGCGGTGTCGGCTCCGGGCAACTGCCCGGCCCGGAGCCTGCGACCGTCGTGGGTGACCCTGGTGAAGGGGTCGGTCGGTCAGCCCCGATGGGGTCGACCGCACGCCGGGGTCAGCGGCGCCGTCGGCGTCGCTGGGCGTCGATCTTGCGAGCGGACTTCACCACGGTGTTGAGCCGGGTGCCCAGCTGCTCATGGGTGATCGGCGCGTCGAAGTCCAGCTCGGGAGCGAGGGCTTCGAGGATCGCGCTGACGCTGACACCCTGCTCGGCGGCGAAGCCGTGCCAGTGATCGTGCGCGTCATCGCTCACGTAGGCGTGCAGGGCTTTACGACCATTGTCGTCAGACATGGTTCCTCTTTCTGTGCGGCGGGATTACTGGCCTGTTGAGCCAGCAGCGAGGACTCTAATGCGACCCGTGACGGTTCTCAACTCCATCCGACCAAACTCACGCTGCACCTGGATAGTAGGTGAGGATGTTTCGTCAGAGAGCCTCATGAAGCCTCAAGTGTCAACGCCGAGGCCGCTGCTTGTGGGTCTCAGCGGCCTGCTTCAGCGGCCCAACAAGTGGGGAGCGTCCTCTTCCAGGACTTTCGCCAGATGGTTGGGGCTCGGGTTGACGAACGAGCGCTCGCCGACCCGGACGGTGGGGACGGTCTCGTTACCGTCGGCCACCGAGCGGACGAAGGCGGCGGCGTCCGGGTCGTCCCAGATGTTGTGCTTGGTCATGGGGACATTTGCTGTGTCCAGGGCGTGCTCCAGGCGGGCGCAGAAGGGGCACCCGGGGCGCCAGTAGAACTCGATGGCGGAGATGTCGGTCATGGTCGGCGTCAACCCTCCTGGGGTTCGTCGTGTTCCCCGCCTGGGGCGGGGTCGGGCGGGGCGGTGCCCGGCATGGACTCCGAGGCCGACGACGCCGCTTCGGCGTTGGCGTCGTGCACCTCGCGGTGGGCCGGCGCCCGGTCCTCGAGGAGGCGGCTCTCGACCACTGTGTGGCGGGCGATGTAGGCCGAGATGAACGACTGCACGGTGGCCACGAACGGCAGAGCCAGCAAGGCCCCGGTGGCCCCGAAGGTGGCGGTGCCGGCCAGCACGGCGGCGAAGGCCACCGCCGGGTGCATGTTGAGGGTCTGGGCCGTGATCCGGGGTTGGATCACGTAGTTCTCGATCTGCTGGTACACGACCATGAAGATCACGACCCAGAGGGCCGAGACAGGGTCGACGCCCACCGCGATCAGGGCGGGAATGATGCCGGCGATGTAGATGCCCACCACCGGAATGAACTGGGAGATCAGGCCGACCCAGATGGCCAATGGAACCGGGGACGGCAGGTCCAGGAGGAAGAAGACGATCCAGTGGACCACGGCCGACACGATGGCCAGGATCACCCGGGACGAGATGAAGGCGCCGGTCTTGTTGATGGCCAACTCCCAAACCCGCAGTACCTCGACCTGGCGGGCCGGGGGCAGCACCGAGCAGATGGTCTGGCGCAGCCGGGGTCCGTCGGCGGTGAAGTAGAAGGCGAACAGGGCGATCGTCAGCAGCTGGAACAGGACGGTCAGCAGCGACGTGCCCACGCCGACGAGGTTGTCGGCCGCGCTCGACAGGTAGTTGTTGAGCTGGCCCCCCTCGTCGATCCGGGCCAGCAACTCCTCGTTGGTGATCTGGATCCCGAAGCGCTCCTCGGCCCATGACTCGGCCGAGGTGACGTAGCTCGGGAGTTCGGCCGCCAGCTCGCGGAGCTGGCGGGCCACCAGGCTTCCCATGGCGGTGAGGAATACGGCGAAGAAGGCGATGACGGCCAACATGGTGATGGCGGTGGCGGCCGATCGTCGGAGGCCGAACCGGCCCAGGCGGTCGACGGCCGGCTCCATGGCGAACGAGAGGAAGAGGGCGAACACCACCTGGATCAGGAGGCTTCGCAGCTCACGGGCGACCATCAGGGTGGCCCACAGGCCGACCAGGATGGCCCACCAGAGGACGATGGCGCGCCGAACCCACGGCGGCACGCTGTTGCTTGGCGCGGTCTGTTCCATCGGCCGACGACGTTAGCCCAACGGGGGACGGCGGGAGCCCGGCACGGCCGACCCGGGAACCGGTGGTGGGGGAGGGGGCTGACGGAGCCGATACCGGCACGGGAGCCGGTGCCGGGCCGATACCGGCACGGGAGCAGCCGGTGTCGGTGTCGGGTCGGTGTCGGCCCATCGGCTCCGGTTGCGGTCGCGGCCCCAACGCGTCGGCCGTTCGAGCAGGGGAAGCAGGCGACGCTCGGTGACCGTGCCCAGATCTCGACCCCGGTCGTCGACGGTCACGGCGATGGCCACCGGGGCCGAGGCCCAGGCCTCCAGCAGCCGCCCGGCCGGGAGGTCGGCGGCCACCCGGAGCACGTCGCCGGGCTGATGCATCACCTCCGCCACGGTCGTCCAACTCCGGGCGGGTCCCGACACCGAGGCCGCCTCGGGTCCGATGTAGCCGACGGGTTCGCGGCCCCACCGCACCACCGGGTGGGCCAGATCGGCGTCGACCGACGGGGTCAGGTCGTCGAAGCGGGCCAAGGTCGTGTCGTCGGGGATGGGGCGCGGGTGGGGAAGGTGGAGCCGGTGGACGGGCATGGTCAGGCGTTCCTCGATCACGGCCCCCCGGATCTCGGCCGAGGCGGCGAAGACGATCATCAGGCCGACGGCGGCGTTGAACAGCCCGATGGGCCCGGTGGCGGTGAAGGCCAGGCCGACCCCGGCGACGACGAGGGCTGCCCCCAGCACGAGCCCGCATCGGCCGGCGATGAGTCGGGCCCGGTTGGCATCCCCGGTTCGGCGCCACAGGAGGGCGGTGAGGACCCGGCCTCCGTCGAGGGGCGCGCCGGGTAGCAGGTTGAACACGGCCAGCACCCCGTTGATGAGGGCCAGCCACGTCAGGACGGCCACCGTGGCCGGGGCCGAGGTCACCCCGTTGACGATCACGGCCATCGCCGCGAACAGCACGGCCAGGGCCAGGCTGGTGACGGGCCCGGCCACCGCCACCTGGAGCTCGGCCCGGGCCGTCGGGGCGTGGCGGTCCAGCCGGGCCACACCCCCCATCAGCCACAGGGTCACCCCGTTGACCCCGATGCCGTGCCGGAGGGCGACCACGGCATGGCCCAACTCGTGGGCCAGGATCGACGCGAAGAAGAGGACGACGCCGACCACGCCGGCCCCGATGCGCAGCTCCTGTGAGGCCTCGGGAGCGAGGGCGGGGAGGGCGTTGAAGGCCAGGTCGAGGGTGAACAGGGCCGCCACCAGCAGCGCGCCCCAGTGCAGACCGATCGGTATGCCGAGAATCCGACCCAGCCGGATGCTGTCAGCCATGGCTCCAGTGTGGCAACGATCGCTCAGTCGAGGGGAGGCGGGGCGACGAAGTCGATCAGCTCCTCGACGGCGCCGACCAGTCCCGCCTCGAGGTGGCGGAAGCTCGTGACCCGCCCCAGCAGCCTCGGCCACAGCTCACCCGGCGTGCCGGGGAAGCCCAGTTCCCGGCACATGCCCGTCTTCCAGTCGGTCCCCCGGGGGATCTCGGGCCAGGCGTCGAGGCCGACGACGGCGGGCCGGATGGCCTGCCAGACGTCGACGTAGGGGTGGCCCCGGATCAGCACGTGCTCGTGGTCGACCCGCGCCGCGATGCGCCATTCCTTGGTATCGGCCACGAAGTGGTCGAGCAGCACTCCGAGACGCCGGTCCGGTCCGGGATCGAACTCGTCGACCACGGCCCGGAGGTCGTCGGCCCCGTGGAGCGGTTCCACCACCACGCCCTCGGCCCGGAGATCGTCGCCCCACACCTTCTCGACCAGTTCGGCGTCATGGAGCCCTTCGACCAGGATGCGGCTCGGTCGGGCCACCCGGGCTCCGCTGCGGGGCGGGGGGACCGAGCCCGACGCCGTCTCGGTGGCGGTCGGCCGGGCGGCCGGGGTGGGGCGCACCAGGGTGACGGTCCGGCCCTCGACCGAGAAGGCCCCGTCGGCCACCGGCAGCACGTGCTCCCGGCCCCGGGCGTCGACCAGGGTGACGTGGGAGCCGGTGTAGCGCCGGACCCGACCCACGGTGCCCGTGGTCCGGTGCCGGACGGTGAGACCCTTGGCCGCAGCGACCTTCGGCCAGGAACTGGTGGCTCGTCGGGGCCCGCCGCCGTCCACGGGCCCGCTCAGGATGCCGGACATCCGATCAACGGTATCGCCGAGCGTCCAGCGGCCCGGGGACCCCGCCCCGTCGGGACAGCCTCGAACTCCGGCCTTCGGGTGGCCCGGGTTCGAAGGGTCAGCCCCAGAGACCGGCCAGGGCGTCGTCGTAGGCCTCGATGAACCCCTCGGCCATCAGCTGGTAGCCGACGTCGTTGGGATGGAAGCGGTCCTCGGCCAGGCGGCCCATCGGGGGCGGGCCGGGCCGGTTCCACGGGTCGAGCAGCACCATGCGGCGCCGCTCGGCCCCCTGCTGGAGGGTGCGGTTGGCCATGCGGGCCCGACGCGAGGCTCCGGGGACCCTGCTCAACAGCGTGCCCGAAGGCAGGCGATCGGTCAGCTCCTGGAGCCGTCGCCGGAGCTGGCCGTCACCCCGTTCCCACACCACGTCGTTGGTCCCCACGCAGCACATGACGAGATCGGGGCGGAGCCGTTCCATGATCGGGAGCTGGCGCTCCAGGGCGTCCTGGACCCGGGCCCCCGACAGGGCCAGGTTGACCACCCGCCAGGCCGGATCGTGCTTGGTCCGCAGGTAGTGGGCGAAGCGGCCCACGTAGCCCCGGTCGGGCTCGGACGCCCCGACCCCGACCGCGGTAGAGTCGCCCAGGCTGACCAGGAGCGGGCCTTCGGCCTCGGCCGCCCGCCGATTGTTCTCATCCCACCAGGCGGTGTAGGGCGGGATCTGGTTCGTGACCCGGCGCATGCCGGGCAGCACCATGCCGAGCAGGCGGACACCCCGGCCCAGCGGGAGCGGGGTCAGAGGAGGCACAGTCGTAGCCATGGGGGACATAATGCCCCACCAAGGGAAAGGCCCGAGGAGCCGCACGTGAACACTGAACCACTGGAGGTGTTGTCGGAGGAGGAACTGCGGCAACTGCGCGGCATCAAGTGGAGCCGCGACGGATCCGACGTGATCCCGGCCTGGGTGGCCGACATGGACGTTCGGGCCCCGGCCTCGGTCCGGGCCGCAGTGGCCGAGGTGGTGGCCCGGTCCGATCTCGGCTATCAGCGCTGCCACACCGAGGCCCTGCCCGAGGTGTTCGCCCAGTGGCAGCAGCGTCACCACGGCTGGCACCCCGACCCCGGCCTGCTCCGGCCCTTCTGCGACGTGCTCCACGCCATCGACACCGCGCTGTGGCTCCACACCGAGCCCGGGGACGGCATCGTGCTGCTGACCCCGATCTACCCGCCGTTCCTGGCCGCGGTGGAGGGCACCGGTCGCCGGTTGGTCGACGTGCCCCTCGATCCCGACGGCTGGCGGCTCGACCCCGAACGGCTGGCCGCCGCCGTCGACGCCCGAACCCGGGCCATCCTGCTGTGCAACCCCCACAACCCGACGGGCCGGATCTTCGATCGTGACGAACTGGCCGCCGTGGTCGAGGTGGCCGAGGCCAACGACCTGCTGATTGTGAGCGATGAGGTGTGGGCCGACCTGCTCCACCCGGGCGGCACCCACATCCCCCTGGCCACCCTGGGCCCGGAGGCGGCGGCCCGGACCGTGACCGTCTCGTCGGCCAGCAAGGCGTTCAACCTGGCCGGCCTCCGCTGCGCCATGGCCCATCTCGGCCACGCCGGTGTGGCCGAGGCCGTCGAGCGCCTCCCCGGCCACCTCCTGGGCGCGGTGAGCACCCCGGGGGCGGTGGCCACCCTCGCCGCCTGGACCGGGGGTGAGGGCTGGCTGGCCTCGTTGCGAGACCACCTGACCGCCCGCCGGGACCAGGTGGCCGATCGCCTGGCCCGGGATCTGCCGGCCGTCGGTTTCCAGCGGCCCGAGGCGACCTACCTGGCCTGGCTCGACCTGAGGCCCCTGGCCCTCGACCGGGAGCCGGCCGACGTGGTGCGGGAGCGGGGCCGGTTGGCGGTGTCCCCCGGACCCGACTTCGGGCCTCGGGGCGAGGGCTTCGTCCGCGTCAACTTCGCCACCTCCGCCGTCCTGGTCGACGAGATCGTCGACCGCCTGGTGGCGGCCACTGCACCCTGAGACCGGCCCCCGGAGTGGCCGGCCCGAGCCGACGGCGCGGCGGCGCGGCTCGGGTTCGGAGGAGTACCCTGGCTCGGCGATCCCCATGGTTACGGACAACGACGTCGCTGCAGCCACGGTGCCTCCCGAAGGCGCCGACCGTGGCGCCGGTCCGGCCCCGGCCCGGCCGGTGTGGCCGGCCGTCCTGGGTTTCGTCGGGTCCCTGTGCCTGGTCATGGGGGGTGCCCTGGCCGGCGCCGCCGATCCCGGTGGATCGGGACGCCTGTGGTCGGTGCCGACCGTCCCGGTCCGGCCCGCCGTCGACCTCATACCGGCCCTGTTCCTGTTCTACGGGGGCCTCATCCTCCTGGTGCGGGCCTGGCTCCAGCTGCGGCGCCACAGTCTGACCCACGGCCTGTCGGTCCTGACCCTCGCCCTCATGGTCGGCCTGTGGGCCCTGCCCCTGTTGGTCGGTCCGCCACTGGGGAGCCGGGACGTCTACGCCTACGCGGCCCAGGGCCGCCTGGCCGACCAGGGCTTCGACGTCTACCAGGAGGGCCCGGCCCGTCTCGGGCCCGATGACCCCGTGCTCGCTCCCGTCGACCCCCTCTACCACGACGCGCCCGTGGTCTACGGGCCGGTGTTCGTGTTCATGTCGGCCCAGATCGCCGAAGCCACGGGGGAGGAGGTGGTGATGGCGGTGCTGGCCCACCGGCTGATGGCCGTGATCGGTCTGTTGATCACGGCCGCCGCCGTCCACGATCTGGCCCGCGGACTCGGCCGGGACCCGGTCGACGCCCTGGTGCTGGCCTTCGCCAACCCCCTCGTCCTGCTGCACCTGGTGTCGGGGGCCCACAACGAGGCGATCATGCTGGCCTTCCTCGTCACCGGCGTGACGGTGGGCCGCCGGGGCGGACCGTGGCGACACCTCGGGTTCGCCCTGTGCGCCATGGCCGCGGCCATCAAACTTCCGGCCATCCTGGCCGTGGCCTTCCTGGGCTGGCCGTGGGTGGTGGCCGCTCCCACGCTGGCCCGGCGGGCCGGTCGCCTGGTCTCGGCCGGGGCCGAGACCCTGATCGTGATCGCCCTGGCCGGCCGGCTGACCGGTTGGGGCTGGGGCTGGGTCGATGCCGTGGTCAACGCCGAGCCGGTCGACGCCTACCTCAGCCTCACCCGGGTCGCCGGTGGCGGGGTGGCCCTGATCACCGGCGTCGACGCCGCCGCCGTGGTGGGGGTGGCCCGACTGATCGGCCTGGCCGTGGCCGCAGGAGTGACCCTGCTCTTGCTGTTCCGGGGCCAGCGGTCCTGGCCGGTTGCTCTGGCCTGGAGCCTGGTCATCTGGGCCCTGCTGCATCCGACGACCCAGCCCTGGTATCTGACGTGGGGCATCGTGCTCCTGGCCGCCACCTCGGCCGGGGAACGCAACCGGACGCTGGTCGCCGGGTGTGCGGTCGCCGCCTTCGTGGTGCTCCCCGTCGGCCCCCAGCTGGGTCTGCTCGTCCTGGAGGACATGGGCATCGCCCCGGTCACGGTGGCCCTGGTCCTCCTGGTGGCCCTCACCTTCAGTCCCCGCTCCGGACACCGCCCCCGCCACCGGGCCGGTCTCGACCCCGACCTGGTGTCGGTTGTCGTCCCCACCCGCCACGAGCGGGGCAACGTCGAAGCGTTGACCGATGCCCTGGCGGCCGCCACCGAGGGACCGGCCCTGGGAGGTCGTCGTATCGAGGTGCTCTTCGTCGACGACTCCGACGACGACACCCCGGTCGCGGTGGAGGAGACCGCCCGCCGGGCCGCGGTGCCGGTGCGCCTGATCCACCGGTCGGCCGGTTCGCGGTGGGGCGGCCTCAGTGGGGCCGTCGTCGACGGGCTGGATCACGCCCGCGGCTCGATCGTGGTGGTGATGGACGCCGACCTCCAGCACCCGCCCGAGGCGGTGCCCGACGTGGTGGCCGCCATCGCCGGTGGGGCCGACGTGGCCGTCGCCAGCCGCCGGGTCGACGGTGGGGACGACGGCGGTCTGTCCGGTCGGCGACGTCGCCTTTCCCAGTGGGCCACCGGTCTGGCCACCGCCGTGTTCCCCCATCGCGTCGGTCGGGTGGCCGACCCGCTGTCGGGCTTCTTCGCCGTCCGGCTGGGGGCCGTCGACCTCGACCTGCTCCAGCCCGACGGCTTCAAGATCCTGCTCGAGATCCTGGCCACCCACCACGGCCTCCGCGCCACCGAGGTGCCCTACCGGTTCCACCCCCGACACGACGGCGCCTCCAAGGCCTCGCTGTCCCAGGCCACCCGGTTCCTGGGCCACCTGGTCGACCTGCGGCTCCGGACCAGCAGCCCGTGGGCGGGCGCCGCCGTGCCCCACCGGACGTTCCGCTCGGCCGACAGCCGGCCCCTCTGAGCCCTGCTCCGATGGGAGCTCAAGCCCCCGTCGGCGCCGCGGCGGTCGTGTCCCCGATCCGGCCCGCTCGGCTCAGCCGAGTCAGGGCGACGAGGATCACGACCAGCAGCGCGCCGTCGCGGACCAGGAGCAGCACGGCGGGAAGGGGCCGGGCCACCCCGGCGGGACCGAACACGGTCAAGGTCAGGCCGGTGAGGCCGGTGGTCACCAACGTCGCCGCCACCAGCCGGTCGGCCACCAACGCCCGGAGCGCCGCCCACGCGCCGTCGTCGCCGTTCCTGTCGCCGCCGTCCCCGTGGCCGTTGTCAGGCGCGTCTCGACGCCCGCCGGGTGGTATCAGGGCGGGCCACGGTGTGAGCCACAGGAGAAACTGGGGAGAGAGCAGCGGGCTGGTCAGGAGCAGGCCGCCCACCGCCACCGTCGCCACACCGGCCACCACCGTCCACCAGACCCGGTCGCCGGCCGCCTCCCGGTCGGCCGGGAACCCTCGGCCGACCAGGGCCAGGGTCCCCGCCAGGAGGGCGACGAGGGCCACCCTGCCGGCGGCCACGATCCCGGGGTCCAGGGTGCCGATCCGATAGGCGTTCTGATCCAGGACGGGCTCGGCCCCCGTGGCCAACGCCACCAGCGAACCGGGCACGCTCTCGATGTGCCAGCCGGTCGCCCCGCGCATCGACAGCACCTGGGCCACCGGATCGAGCGAGCCTCCGGCCCAGGCCAACCATGCGACCCCGGCGACGGCGCCGACGGCCGCCGTCGCCCCCACCGTCCGCCACCGGCCCAACGCCGCCGCCGTCGCCACCACCAGCGCGGGCCAGACCTTGATGAGGGCCCCGACCGTGACCAGCACGGCGAAGGCCCCCGACCGCCGGGCCCGGAGCATCGCAACCGCCCCGACGGCGGCGAGGGTCGCCCACAGGTCGAAGCGGAGCAGCCCCAGGGGCACGAGCGGGGTGCCGAGCACCAGGTAACCGGCGGCCGCCCGCCGGCCCCCGAGTCGGGCCACGACGGCGGCCACCAGGGCGTCGACCGCCAGGGAGGCCAGGACCAGGACGCGATGGGTCCCCACCACGTCCTCGATGGCGACGGCCTCGATCAGCGCCACCGATCCCGGTGGGTACTCGACCGGCTCGTCGACCCACGGCCGGCCCTCGGCCTGGGCGATGGCCTGGAATCGCTCGACGTCCCAGCCGGCCAGATCGGCCTCGCTGTCGGTCCACGGACCCACCACCAGCACGAGTGCGGCCACCAGCCGGACGGCGGCGGCCAGAAGGATGATCCGACCCACCGGATCACTCTGGTGGCCCCGTCTCCGGTTCCCACCCGCGTGATCGGACCGGATCGTCCACCCGCGACGACGGGTGTGACGGACGACGGGGAAGGGCCGGGCCACCAGGTCGGTTCCAGGGCGACGCTTGTCGGCCGGTATCCTTGTGGACCCGGCCGTCCACCCCGACGCCCCCCCGGAACCGTCCAGGAGCAACGATGACCAGCACCGAGGTGTCCACCACCGAGCCCTTGACCGTCTCGCCCGAGGCCCTGGCCACGGTGCTCGAGGTCCGGGCCTCCGAGGACGACCCGGCCGGGACCGCCCTACGGGTGGCCATCACCGGCTCCAACATGACCGAGTACGTCTACGCCCTCGACCTGATCCCGGTGGCGGAGGCGGCCGACGACGATGTCGTCTACCAGCAGGGCCAACACGGCGAACTGACCGTCGTGGTGCCCGCCGCTTCGGTCGAGAACATGGCCGGGGCCACCCTCGACGTGCCGTCCAACTCGGCGGCCGGCGGCCTCGTCATCCGCAACCCCAACACCCCCGACCCGCTCCAGGGTCTCGACCTCGATCTCGACGGCCCACTCCCGGTCAAGGTCCAGGCCGTCCTCGACCAGGCCGTCAACCCGGCCCTGGCCTCCCACGGGGGCTACGCCACCCTGGTCGGGGTCGAGGAGGAGACCAAGGTCTACGTCACCATGGGCGGCGGCTGCCAGGGATGCGCCGCCAGCGCCATGACCCTCCGGGACGGGATCCGCACCATGCTGATGGACGCCCTGCCCGAGATCACCGATGTGATCGACGCCACCGACCATTCGGCCGGCGAGAACCCGTTCTACACCTGAGCCCGCCGTCGGCGGCCGCCGACTACTGCATGATCTGGAGCTGTCCGGTTACGGCGTCCCCGTTGTCGCTGAGGACGAGGAACGCCGTCGCCTCGTCGTCGGCACCCCAGGTGTAGGTGACGATGCGGTCGTCGCCGGAGTTGCTCTCGGTCTCGCTGAGCAACGGGGTGTCGTAGCCCTGGAAGTGGGCGACGTAGTCGTCGAACGAGCCGGGTGGGCCCTCGAAGAAGGCCGACCACGACGTGCCGTCGGCCTCGACGAAGCGACCGGAGCTGAGGATGGTGGCGCCGGCCGGGATCGGATAGCCGGAGGGCCAGTCCTCGGGCAGCTCCCCGCCGCCGCTGTTGAACGTGCCCTGGCCGTCCTCGGACTCGAACTCGACCTGACCGCTCTCCCCGTCGGCGGTCAGCGTCCCGCCGCCGTCCTCGTCCTCGAAGGTGACGGTGAAGTCCCCGTCGCCGCGGTCGATGTCGACCTCGACACCCTCCTGCTCGAGTGCCTCCTCGGCCACTCGTTCGGCCACGGCCCCGCAGGCGGCCAGGCTCGGCACGGCCAGCACGGCCACGATCAGCAACGGCAGACGACGGATTCGATCCATGGGTTCCCTCCACTGGTCGGGGGTGGGTGACGCACCACGCGCCGGCGGCCACCGATCCGGCGACCCTAGGCCGACCGCCGCCGACTGCCACCGCGGTCAGCCCGGTCATCCACCACCACCGTCACCGGCCGGTCCGGGCCTACCCGGTGGTAGTTGGTGGCCCCTCGGCGCCCGGATCTAAGCTGACGCCGACACGTGTCCCCGACGAAGGGCTCCCATGCGCGGCATCATCGCCTACGGCTCGTACATCCCCTACTACCGGTTGCAGAAGGGCGCCATCACCGCCGCTCTGGGCACCGGGGGTGGCCGCGGCACCCGGGCCGTCGCCTCCTACGACGAGGACGCCACGTCGATGGCGGTCGAGGCCGGCCGGTCGGTGATGCGAGACGCCGGTGACGTGACCCCGGCCAGCGTGTACTTCGCCACGGCCACGCCGCCCTACCTCGACAAGACCAACGCCAACGTCATCCACGCCGCCTTGAACCTGCCGTCGCGGGTGTTTGCCGGCGACGTGGCCGGCTCGCCCCGTTCGGTCAACGCCGCCCTCCGCTCGGCCCTCGAGGGCTCCCGGCCCACCCTGGTCCTGGCCGCCGACGTTCGCACCGGTCGCCCCGGATCGAGCGACGAGGCCAACACCGGCGACGCCGCCGTCGGTTGGCTCATCGGTTCCGACGACGACGGGCCCGTGGTGGCCGAGTGGCTGGGTGGGGCCTCGTCGACGGCGGAGTTCCTCGACCGCTGGCGGATCCCGGGCTGGGACTACTCCCGGGTCTGGGAGGAGCGGTTCGGCGAGCACGCCTACCTGCCGCTGGTGACCGAGGCCGCCGACGCCGCCTTCAAGGAGTGCTCGATCGAGCCCGACCAGGTCGACGTCGTCATCGTGGCCGGCCTCCACGCCCGGGCCGCCCGGGGCGCCGCCCGCGCCGCCGGGGTCGACGGGGCCAAGGTGGCCGACGACCTGACCTCGACCGTCGGCAACACCGGCTCGTCGCAAGCCGGTCTCGTCCTGGCCTCGGTCCTCGACCAGGCCGAACCGGGCCAGACCATCATGGTCATCCACCTGGCCGACGGCGTCGACGTGGGTTTCTACCGCACCACCGACGCCATCGCCGCCCACACCCCGGCCAAGACCGTGGCCTCCCAGATCGAGGCCGGCAACGACACCCTGAACTACAACACCTTCCTCACCTGGCGGGGCTATCTCGACCGCGAGCCCCCGCGTCGACCCGACCCCGAGGCCCCGGCGGCCCCGCCGTCGTTCCGGTCCGAGGACTGGAAGTACGCCTTCATCGGCTCCAAGGACCGCTCCACCGGCGCCGTCCACCTGCCGCCCCAGCGGGTGTCGGTCAAGGGTGGTGCCGTCGACGACATGGAGCCCATCCCCATGGCCGACGTCGAGGCCACGGTGGCCACCTTCACCATCGACCGTCTCGCCTACTCCCTGTCGCCGCCCACCATCGCCGTCGTCATCGACTTCGACGGCGGGGGCCGCTTCACCTGCCAGCTGACCGACGCCGACCCCGACGCGGTCAAGATCGGCAACCGGGTGGCCATGACGTTCCGCAAGATCCTGACCGCCAACGGCGTGCACAACTATTTCTGGAAGGCCAAGCCGCTCGACTGAGCGGGGCCGCAAGCGGGGCCCGCCCTCGGATGGGGCCGGCCCTCCAAACCTCTCTCGGGGACCACACAAGGAGACACGAACCATGGCTTCACGAGGCATCAAGGACCAGGTGGCGATCGTCGGCATGGGCTGCACCGCCTTCGGCGAACACTGGGACAAGTCGGTCGACGACATGTTGGTGGAGGCGACCCAGGACGCCTACGCCTCGGCCGGTGTCGCCCAGGACGACATCGACGCCTACTGGTTCGGGACACTGGGCTCGGGGGTGTCGGGTCTGACCCTCAGCCGGGCCCTCAAGATCGACTACAAGCCGGTCACCCGGGTCGAGAACATGTGCGCCACCGGCTCCGAGGCCTTCCGCAACGCCTGCTACGCCGTGGCCTCCGGGGCCTACGACGTGGTGGCCGCCGTCGGGGTGGAGAAGCTCAAGGACAACGGCATGTCGGGTCTGACCGGGGCCACCATCCCCGACGACGGCACCCGCTCGGAGCTGACGGCTCCGGCCATGTTCTCGCTCCTGGCCCCGGCCTACGCCAACAAGTACGGGGTCGACCAGGACGAGATGAAGGACGTCCTGACGCGGATCGCCTGGAAGAACCACTTCAACGGCGCCCGCAACCCCCGGGCCCAGTTCCGCAAGGAGGTGGGCAAGGACACCATCTGCAACGCCCCCCTCATCGCCGGCCAGCTCGGCATCTTCGACTGCTCCGGGGTGTCGGACGGCTCGGCTGCCGCCATCATCGTGCGGGCCGAGGATGCCCACAAGTACACCGACAACCCGCTGTACGTGAAGGCATTGGCCTTCTCGGCCGGTCCGGCCGCCGGGCCCATGGACCCCGACTACGACTACACGACGTTCAACGAGGTCTCGGCCTCGGCTGCCGACGCCTACGCCCAGGCCGGGATCACCGACCCCCGGGCCGAGATCGCCATGGCCGAGGTCCACGACTGCTTCACCCCGACCGAACTGGTCCTCATGGAGGACCTGGGCTTCGCCGAGCGGGGCATGGGGTGGAAGGAGGTCCTGGCCGGGACCTACGACCTCGACGGTGAGCTCCCGGTCAACCCCGACGGCGGGCTCAAGAGCTTCGGCCATCCGATCGGGGCCTCGGGCCTGCGGATGCTGTTCGAATGCTGGCTCCAGCTCCGTCGCCAGGCCCCGGACGACCGGCAGATCAAGAGCGTGACCGAAGCGGGCAAGACCCTGGGCATGACCCACAACCTCGGCGGTGCCCCCGGCGAGTGCGTGAGCTTCGTGTCCATCGTCGGCTCCGAGCTGGGTTGACGGTCCGTCACCCGGGTTAGGGACAATCGAGTTCGATCGGGGGGCCGACGTCGTCGAGGGCGTCGGCCACCTCGTCGGCCTGCACCGCCCAACCTCGTCCCGCCGGATCGGACGAGGCGAAGATCATCCCCGCCAGTTCATGATCGGCGGTCAGCACCGGCGAGCCCGAGTCCCCGCTGCGGACGGTCACGTCGAGTTCCAGACCCTGCCGTTCACCCTCACCGTCGAGGGTGATGGACAGCAGTCGTCGAACGGTGAGTTCCCGGACATCCCACGCCTCGGGGTCACCGGCCGATACGAGCAGGCCCCGGTCGCCGGCCTCGATCCGGCCGAGGTCCAGATGTCGGGCCAACGGGCGGTCGACCCGGACGAGGGCGATGTCGCGCCCCTCGTCGAGGTAGACCACCCGACCGGCCAGGCTCCGGCCCTCCTCGTCGATCAGTTCGAAACCGTCCATGGTCACCAGGGCGTGGGCCACCGTCACCACCAGGTCGGGGGCGACGGCGGCCGCCGTGGCCTCGACCTGGACCAGTCGCCCGCAACGTTTGCCCTCGACCCGGAGCACGGCATCGGTCGGCACGTCGGCCGGTCCGCCGCCACAGGCCGCCACCAGACCCACCACGGCGGCGGCGACGGCGATGGCGGCGGCTCGGATCCGTCCCCGGCCGACGCCGGGCCCCGGTCTCACGCCGGGGAGAACGCGGTACCGCCGTCGATCTTCAGCACGGCGCCCGTGGTGTAGGACGAGGCGGGGCCGGCGAAGTAGAGGGCGG
Source organism: Acidimicrobiales bacterium (assembly GCA_965263455.1). Taxonomy (GTDB): domain Bacteria; phylum Actinomycetota; class Acidimicrobiia; order Acidimicrobiales; family SZUA-35; genus CADEDH01. The sequence continues at coordinate 631,387 of CBDHHN010000002.1, read as the reverse complement.
CTCCGACGACCTCGTCGGGCTCCCCTCCACGCTGCAGCGGGATGTCGTTGCGGGCCCGCTCGGCGAAGGCGTCCAGGTCCCACGCCTTGGAGATGTCGGTCAGGAACGGTCCCGGCATGATGCAGTTGACCCGCACCTTCGGGGCGTAGGCCCGGGAGAACGACACCGTCAGGTTGTTGAGGCCGGCCTTGGCCATCCCGTAGGCCGCCTCGTTGGGAGTGGGCTTCACCGCCGCCACCGAGCTGACGTTGATGATCGAGCCGCCGTCGGCGGCCGCCATCGACTCCCCGAACAGGGCCGACAGCCGGAACGGCCCCTTCAGGTTCACCTCCATGACCTTGTCGTACAGGGCTTCGGTCACCTCACCCAGCGAGTCGTACAGGGGCGACATGCCGGCGTTGTTGACCAGCACGTCGCAGCGACCGAACTCGTCGTAGACCCGCTGGTGGAGCTGGTTGCACTGCTCCCAGTAGCCGACGTGGCACTCGACGGCGAGCGCCCGTCGGCCCGTGGTCCCGACCACCTCGGCCGCCAACTCCTCGCACCCGGGCAGCTTCCGGCTGGCGATGACCACATCGGCCCCGTGGCGGGCGAAGGCCAGGACCATCTCCCGACCCAGGCCCCGGCTGCCGCCGGTGACCACCGCCACCTTGCCCGTCAGATCGAACAGGTCCGCCGAACCCGGCGTCGTCTGCGTCTCGTTGTCAGTCACCGAAGCATGATCCCCGGCTCGTCCCCCGTTGGCAATCCGGCCGCCGAACAGGCCGGCCGGAATCATCGGCACCGATCGCCGCCGTGGCCTACCGTGGAGCCGTGAGCTGAATCCGACGTTGCGACCCTCGTGCCGCCCTCTGGCGGCCCCGCCGACCGACCAGGAGATCAGCATGCAGCACAACCCCCGGGGCCAACTGGTGGCCCGAGACCTCACCATCGAACGGGACGGGACGACGCTCCTGCGCCACGTCGACCTGACCTTGGCCCCCGGCGACCGGATCGGGCTGGTGGGACCGAACGGAAGCGGTAAGTCGAGCCTCCTGGCGGCCCTGGCCGGCCACCTCCCCTCCCGGTCCGGCGCCGTCACCGTCACCCCGCCGGAGGCGTCGATCGGTCTGTCGGACCAGGAGCTGCGGGCCCAGGGGGTCGAGACGGTGGCCGAGTACGTGGCCCGGGTCACCGGGGTGATGGCGGCCTCGGCCGCCCTCGACGTCGCCACCGAGGCCCTGGCCGCCACCGGCTCCCGTCCCGACCCCGAGGCCGACGCGGCCGATCCGATCGATGGCTACCAGCAGGCCCTCGACCGGTGGTTGTCGGTTGGAGCTGATGACCTTGAGGCTCGACTGGGCCCGACCCTGGCCGCCGTTGGACTCGAGCCGGGCCGGGCTCAGCGCCCGGTCGCCGTGCTGTCCGGGGGTGAGGGGGCCAAGGTCGGCCTGGCCGCCCTCCTGCTGGCCCGGCACGACATCCTGCTGCTCGACGAGCCGACCAACAATCTCGACCGGCGGGGCCTGGAGCTTCTGGAGTCGCACCTGCTGGCCACGGACACCCCGATCCTGGTCGTGTCCCACGATCGGGCCTTCATGACCCGGGTGGTCACGGCCGTGGTCGAACTCGACCCGCACCGGGCCACCGCCGTCCGCTACGACGGCGGCTACGACGACTATCTGCGGGCCCGCTCGGTCGCGGCCGACCACGAACGCCGTCGCTACGACGAGTACGTCCGGACCCGCCAGGGCCTGGAGGACCGGGCCCGACGTCAGCGGGAGTGGGCGGTCAAGGGGGTCAAGGCCGAGCGCCGACCGCCCGACAACGACCGGGCGGCCCGAGGGACCCGCATCGACCGGACCGAGAAGCAGGCGGCCAAGGCCCGGACCACGGAGCGGGCGCTGGAGCGCCTCGATGAGGTGGACAAGCCGTGGGAACCGTGGGAGCTGCGGTTCGCCATCGGTCAGGCCGAGCGGTCGGGGCAGCGGGTGGCCGAGCTGGATCAGGCCGTGGTGGCCCGGGGCGAGTTCGTGCTGGGCCCCGTGTCGCTGTTGCTGACGGCCGGTGAACGGGTGGGGATCGTCGGTGACAACGGCTCGGGCAAGACCACCCTGGTCAGGGCCTGGTTCGGCCGGCAGGACCTCACCGGGGGCTCGGTGCGGGTCGGCCCCGGCGTCCGACTGGGCTGGCTCGACCAGGACCGGCTGACCATGGACCCCGAGGCGACGGCCCTGACCCTGATCCAGGACGAGACCGGCCTCGACACCAGCGAGTGTCGCTCGGTGCTGGCCAAGTTCGGCCTGTCGGCCGAGCACCTGTCGCGCCCGACCCGCCTGTTGTCGCCGGGGGAGCGGACCAGGGTCGTGCTGGCCGGCTTCCAGGCCCGGGGGGTCAACACGCTGGTGTTGGACGAACCGACCAACCACCTCGACCTCCCCGCCATCCTCCAGGTGGAACAGGCGGCGGCCCGCTTCGTCGGGACCCTCGTGTTGGTCACCCACGATCGGGCCTTCCTGGAAGCCGTCTCGCTCGGCCGCCGAATCGACGTCGACGGTGGTCAGGTGGTGTCCGACACCGCGGCGGGCTGAGGTCGGCCGGAGTCGTGGTCCGTCCGAGCGACGCGACCGCTCACACGATGTGGTCGGGTGGCGCGCTCGCCGTGGCAGCGGCCGTGGTCGTGGTCGTGGTCGTGGGCGATCGATCCGGTCCGCCCAGCGGCAGTCGGAGGGTGAAGGTGGTGCCGAGGCCGGGCTCGCTGTCGAGGTCGAGGCTGCCGCCGTGGGCCGTCACGACCGACAGGACCAGGGGCAGACCCTGGCCCGACCCTCGGCCCACGGCCTTGGTGGTGAAGAACGGCTCGAAGATCCGGTCCCGGACCTCGGGTGGGATACCGCTCCCGGTGTCGGCCACGGTGATGACGGCCTCACCGTCGACCGAGGCGGTGGTGATGGCGATCTGACCCAGATGGCCGCTGGCGCTGAAGCTACGGCCGGCGTCATGGCCGGCCACGAGGGCGTCGGTGATGGCGTGGGCGGCGTTGACGATCAGGTTGAGTACGGCCTGGCTCAGCTTGAACCCGTGGCACACCACCAGCGGAAGTTCGGGATCGAGGTCGAGGTCGACCTCGGCCACGTACTTCCACTCGCTGGCGGCAACCACCACCGTGGAGTCGATCAGCCGGTTGACGTCGACCGGCTCCATCACCTCCGAGCCCGGATGGGAGAGGTCCTTCATGGCCCGCACGATGTGGCTCACACGGTTCATGCCGGTCTGGGCCTGCTCGCCCGCCGCCGGCAGTTCCTCCATGAGGAAGTCGAGGTCGGCGGCGGCGACGGCGGCATCGTGGTCGGCCAGGGCCTCGGCAACGTCGCCTCCACCCCGCACCGCGTCGACCAGCGTCCGACCGGCCTCGACGACCCGGAGCAGATCGTCGACGCCGGAACGGAGGAAGGCGACGTTGTCGCCCACGAACTGGGTCGGGGTGTTGACCTCATGGGCCACCCCGGCGGCCAACTGCCCGATCGACTCCAGATTCGAGGTCTCCTCGACCCGGGCCTTCAGCTCCTCCTGCTCGGTCACGTCGATCAGCATGCCGAGCAGTCCCCCTACCTGGCCGTCGGCGGCGCGCAGGGGCACCCGATACGACTCGAGGGTTCTGGTCGCGCCGGCCGGGTCGACGGCGCGTACCGACTCGACCGAGGCGGAGTCGCCCCCGGTGGCCAGGCGGGCCAGGGCCTCCATGCGGGACTGGTCGGCCAACCACCCGCACACCTCGGCCAACGGCCGTCCGATCACGGCCTCCGGGTCCGGATGGCCGGCGCCGGTGGCGAACCGGGAGTTGGAGCCGGTCAGGATCAGGTCCCGATCGACCCAGAAGACCGATGCCGGGAGTGTTTCGAGGACCTGCTCCAGCAGCTGCCGTTCCCTGCGGAGTTCGGCCTCGGCCTCCTTCTGGGGCGTCAGATCCAGAAACAAGCCGATGATGCCGTAGCCCTCGTCACCGTCGAACCGGGCCTTGTGCACGGTGACCGGACGGGGGGTGCCCGAGGTCGAGATGGCGGTCTCGTACCGCTGCTCGCCCCCCTCGGCCATGAGTCGTCGATCCGCTTCGGCGAACACCTCGGCCTGGTCGGCAGGGTAGATCTCGCCCAGGGGGCGGCCGATGAGCCGGGCGGCGGAGAGGCCCGTGAACTCCTCGAAGGCCCGGTTGACGGCCAGGTAGCGGCCGTCGCCCCCCTTGAAGAAGACGGGCACCGGAAGGTGGGCCGCGATGGCGTGGCACAGCGCGGGGTCGATCACGTGTGCTCCAGATCGCGAGAGGCCATGGTGGCTACATCGGCCGACGCATCGACGAGATGAGCCGGTTGGGCCCGATCGGCATCAGTCCAGGGGTGGCAGGTGACCGAAATCGAGTCGGAGGGGCTCGTCGTCGTCGGCCGACGATTCCTGCACCACCTCGGTCCGCTCGGGGGCCATGCCCAGCGCGTCGGCCAGGCCCAACATGGCCGCCACCAACACCGACCCGCCGTGGCGCGGTCGGTGGCGGACCGCCGGCGCCCGATCCCGGGGATCGACCGGCGCGGGGTGGAGGTGATCGGGGTCGGGGTCGGCCGGACTCATCGGTTGTTGCGGGAGAAGTGGTGGTAGTCGTCGAGGCTGTTCCACCGGCCACCCCAACCCCAGCCGATGCGGTCGAAGGCCTCGGTCACCACCCCGCCGTCGAGGATCATGCCCGGGCGGACGTCGTTGCGGTCGAGGTAGGCGGTGGACAGCTCCGGCAGGACGACCTCACCCTTGCGATACGGGTTCTGGAAGGGGTTGATGTCCACGGCGAGGCCGTAGGCGTGCTGGGAGAAGACGGACGAGCCGACCACCGACCGGCACACGAAGGCCGTGGTGTTGTTTCCGTCCCCGGTGGGGAGGGCGTCGAGCTCGGCGGCGGCCGTGACCCGCATCTCCTCGATGGGGAAACGGGCGGCGTGCAGGGTCCGGAACACGCTGGTCACGTCGTCGACGACGTCCCGGTGGACGATCATCTCACCCTGGTGGTGGGCCCCGTCGAACCCCCAGAAGCTGAGCTGCAGGTAGCGCAGGTCCTCGACCGTCACCGGGCAGCCCTCGTTCCAGGTGGACCGGGCCAGCACGTCGGCGGGGACGGCCTGGGCGGTGGCCACGAACTCGTCGTCGGTGGGGCGGGGGAGGATATCGACGGTCGGGAGGCGTCGGTTGATCAGCTCGGGCGGGGTCGACTGGGGTGGCACCCGACCGTCGGCACCCATGGGAAGGACCCTGGTCCCGAGCCAGTCGGGGCGGACGGTGCCGGGGTCGACACCGGGGGCGGTCTGTTGGGACGACGCCGGGCCGGAATCGGCGGTCTGGCCGGCGTCGGGGGCGGCGGCCGGCGGCGGCCCTCCGTCTCCGTCGGGAGGAGCCAGCGCCGTTGCCCCCGGGGCTCCGGGGGCCGTGGTGGGGATGCCGGCGGCCGCGCCGTCACCATCGGTGGTCTCGGCGGCGGTGGCCGCCGTGTCCGGTCCGGAGGTGGTGGCCCCGTCCCCGGTCTCCTCACCCTCGATCATCATGACCAGGCCGGCATCCTCGTCGGCCGAGGTGCAACCGGCGATCGCCAGTGCCAGGATCAGGCCCAGGGCCGGAACGGGGAGGCGCAGACGGGGCCGCGCCGTCGGTGTCCATCGAGGGGTCGGCACCACGTCACGGTAACCCAGCAGCCACCGGCGGCGGCGTCGGGCACACTGGGGCATGGCCCGCAACGTGCTCGGCGACGAGCTCCAGCCCTGTTCGACCGACCCCCTGACCGGCTTCTACCGGGACGGCTGCTGCAACACGGGGGGTGACGACCGGGGCGTCCACGTGGTGTGTGCCGAGGTGACCGAGGAGTTCCTCGAGTTCAGCCGATCGGCGGGGAACGATCTGAGCACCCCGAATCCCGCCTTCGGCTTCGCCGGCCTTCGCCCCGGTGATCGCTGGTGCCTGTGCGCCTCGCGCTGGACCGAGGCCCTGGAGGCCGGCGTCGCCCCGCCCGTCGTCCTGGCCTCCACCCACGTGGCCATGCTCGAGTACACCGAGCTCGACCGGCTGGCGGCGAACGCCGTCGACCGACCCGACAACCCGGACCAGGACTGAGCCCGGACCCGGACCGGGCGGTCGGGGGCGGCCGGCACCGACCATCGCCGCGGTTGCTGCCCGATGGTGTGGCCATCCGACTAGGGTCGGGCGGGCAGGGATGTGGGGCATCGATGGGCCGGTCGGCCCGGGAGGCGATGGCATGGGCGTCGACAACGCATCCGGAGGGCTCAACCCGACGCCCCTCCGGTCGACGGGACCGGCCAGGACCCGCCGCCTCATGCATCTTCCCCGCCTTCGCCCCTCCGCCGCGCCGGCCGAACTGGCCATGGTCGACGACCGCCCCGAACCGGCGCCGGCCGAACCGTTCACGGCGCTGACCCGCCCGGTGCTCGGGCTTCCCGAGGGCCGGCGGGTCGGTTCGGACGTCCTGGTCCAGGCCCCGCCCATCCGGTTGGGCCCCGGTGCCGACCACGACGTGGTGGTCACGGCCCGCTTCGCCTTGTCCGAGGCCCGGGCCCGGCAGGGCCTGCCCGCCTTCAACGCCTCACTCCTCCGGGCCGCCCTGGCCGCCGGGGCCGGCGCCGACGACTCGGGGTCGGGGCCCACCGAACCGTTCGTGGCCGTGGCCGTCGAGGTCGCGTTCGTGGCCGACGACGACTTCCTCGACACGGTCAAGGCCGCGGTGCGGGCTGTCGATGCCGCGCCTCAGAGCCTCCTGTTGTCGGTCGTGCCCGACCCGGAGCTGACCGCGGTATGGCCGTCGCTGCAGCGCCTCCGCTCCCATGGGGTCCGCATCGCCCTCGAACACGAGGGTCCAACGGCCGACTGCGTCGACTGGCTGCACCGGCTCCCGTTCGATGTGGTGCGGCTCCCGGCCGCGTCCGTACTCCGACTGGCCGACGGGCCGTCGACCACGGGTTGGAGGCCGGACCCGGCCCCGAACACCCCCGAGGGCTGGTCGGCGGGGCCGGCCCTGCAGCGGCTGGTGGCGCTCGACCGGGCCCAGGTCTGGCTGGAGGACGTGCGCACCAGGGCCGAAGTGGAGGCGCTGGGCCAGGGCGGTGCGCACCTGATCTCGGGGCCGGCCGCGGCCTGAGTCGGCCCGACCAGTCCCGATCGGTCCGAGGCCCCGATGGGCCGCGGCCCCGGTCGTCCGACCTCGGCCGCTAGCCCTGGGTCGGGACCAGGAGGCGACGGGCCGCCTGGGCCAGGCCCGGTCCGTCGAGACCGAGGCGGGCCAGGATGGCGTCGGGTCCGTCGTGGGCCAGGTACTCGGTGGGGACGCCCCGGACCTCGACCGTCGGTCCCCGACCGGCCAGCTGCTGGGCCACGGCGCTGCCGATACCGCCCTGGGCCAGGCCGTCCTCGGCCGTGACCACCACCCGATGGGTGGCGGCGTTGTCGAGCATTGCCGGGTCGAGCGGAGCGACGACGCGGGGATCCCACACCGTGGCCTCGATCCCCTCGGCCGCCAGTTCCTCGGCGGCGGCGGTGGCGGCGGCCAGGAGCTTGCCGACGCCGATCAGGCACACCGAGCCGTCACCGGCCCGGACCATGCGGCCGGACCGGCCCGAGCCGACCTCCTCCGGACCGACCGAGGGGGCCGGGGTTTTCGGCCACCGGATGCACACCGGCCCGTCGGTGATCTCGTAGGCGTCGGCCAGCATCTGCTGCAGTTCCTGGTACGAGGAGGGGCAGAAGATGGTCATCCCCGGGACCTTGGACAGCAGGGCCATGTCCAGGATGCCGTGGTGCGACGGGCCGTCGGCCCCCGTGATCCCGGCCCGGTCGAGGCAGAAGATGACGGGCAGGCCGTGGAGCCCGACGTCGAGGTTGACCTGGTCGAACGCCCGGGACAGGAACGTCGAGTACACGGCCACGACCGGGCGCAGGCCACCCATGGCCATCCCGGCTGCGGCGGTGACGGCGTGCTGTTCGGCGATACCGACGTCGAAGGTACGGTCGGGGAAGCGCTCCCGGAACGGCAGCAGGCCGGTGGAGTCGGGCATGGCGGCCGTGATCGCCACCACGTCGGCGTGCTCGTCGGCCAGTTTCACCAGGCTCTCGGTGAAGGCATCGGTGTAGCTGTCGGGCTTCTCCCCCGGAGGCGGAGACACCGTGACCACGTCCATGAACCGGGGCGAGGTGTCGTGCATGGCCTTGATGTCGTCGTTCTCGGCCGGGGCGTAGCCGCGACCCTTCTGGGTCTTGACGTGCAGCACCACCGGACCCTCGAACTTGCCGGCGTTGACCAGGGCCGTCTCCAACTCGGCGACGTCGTGCCCGTCGAAGGGGCCCATGTAGCGGACGCCGAGCGGCTCGAAGAACGCCTGCGGCTCGAACGCCTCCCGGATGGCGGCCTTCGAGGCCCGGATCCCGGTCAGCGACAGGCGACCGATCAACGGCAGACGCTCGGTCCAGCTCTCCAACAGCCGTTGGCGACGCATGTAGACCGGGTTGGATCGGATCTTGACCAGGCTCTCGCTCAGCAGCGAGACGGTGGGGGCGTACGATCGGCCGTTGTCGTTGAGGATGATGGTGACGTCGGTCCCGGCGTGGCCGAGGTTGTTGAGCCCCTCGAAGGCCATGCCGCCCGTCATCGACCCGTCGCCCAGGACGGCGACGATACGCCGGGGACGGTCCACGCCGTCGGGGGCGGCGGCGAGATGACCGTCGGCCCCGTTCTCGACCGCCACCGCCAGACCATGGGCATAGCCCAGCACGGTCGAGGCGTGGCTGTTCTCGATCCAATCGTGATCGGACTCGGCCCGGCACGGGTACCCGGACATGCCCCCGCCCTTGCGGAGGTCGTCGAAGCCGTCCTGGCGACCGGTCAGCAGTTTGTGCACGTAGGCCTGGTGGCCGGTGTCGAACAGCACGATGTCGTAGGGTGAGCGCAGGACCCGGTGCAGGGCGACCGTCAGCTCGACGATCCCCAGGTTCGAACCCAGGTGCCCTCCGGTCCGGTTGACGGTCTCGATGACGAACTGGCGCGCCTCGGCGCACAGGACGTCGAGTTCCCCCGGGCTCAGATTCCGCAGGTCGGCAGGTTCACGGATGGTGTCCAGGATCATGGTTGTCTACCTCGACTCTGACGGTACCGCCCCGGCGGCGCTGGCACGTGGTCGAACGGGCCCGGTCGGCGCCCCCCGGGGCCGTCTAGGACCGGCACTTGGCCAGGAACTCCTCGGTGTCGACCACCACCCTGGTCACCTTACCGGCGGCGATCAGCCCCCGGTCGTCGCGGGCCGACACGGTGAAGAACAGCTTGCGGCCCGCCACCTTGTCCACGGTGGCCTCGGCCGCCACCGCGCTGCCCACCCCCGAGGGGCTGATGTGGTCGAGCTGGACCTGGACCCCCACGGTGGTCGTCCCCTCGTCGAGGGCGGCGGCCACGGCGTCGACGGTCGCCGCCTCGCACAGTGCCACCACCCGAGGGGTGGCCAGCACCGGGACGGTGCCGGAGCCGTGGGCGATGGCGGTGTCGTCGTCGGCGACGACGAGGTTCGCAGAGCCGGTGAGACCGGGGGCCGGTGCCATACCACCTACGGTGGCGTGCCCACCCTTCGTGGTCAACCCTGGTTTCGTCACGACCGCGCCGAACCCGGCTCCACCCCCGGGACCATGCCCTGTTCCCGCCACGTCGAACGGGGCCGGATCCAGGCTGAGGACCCGGACTCCGGGGCCCGCGGGCGGGCCAGCTAGGGTTGGCTGCGTGATCAGCGAAGACGTGGTGCAGTCCGTATTGGACGAGGCGTTGTCGGGCGGAGCGGCGTTCGCCGAGATCTTCGCCGAGGACGCCCGGCGGGGTTCGGTGAGCCTCGACGACGGCCGGATCGAGAGCCTGGCCTCGTCCCGCGACCGGGGTGCCGGCATCCGGGTGGTGTCCGGTGGGTCCACCGGGTTCGCCCACACCGCCGACCTCAGCCCCGATGGCCTGCTGCGGGCGGCCCGGGCCGCGGCCGACGCCGTTCCCGCCGCCGAGGCCGGCACCACCCGCCGGCTGTCGATGGCCCCGGGCCAGGAGGGCCCGGTCGCCGTGCGGCCCGAGGACGTCGACAAGGGCACCAAGGTCGACCTGCTGCGGCGAGCCGAGGAGGTGGCCCGCTCGGCCGACGACGCCATCACCCAGGTCAGCGCCAACTACGGCGAGAACCGGCGGCGGATCCTGGTCGCCAACTCGGACGGGGTGCTGGCCTCCGACGACCAGACCCGGACCTCGTTCTCGGTCAGCTGCGTCGCCACCGGCGACGCCGGCCTCCAGACCGGGCGTGAGAGCGTCGGCCTGTCGGTCGGGTTCGAACTGTTCGACCGCTACCAGGTCGAGGAGCTGGCGGCCCGGGCCGCCCAGCGGGCGTTGACCAAGCTCCAGGCCCGACCCGCCCCGTCCGGGACCTGGCCGGTGGTGATCGGGCCCGGCTCCGGCGGCGTCCTGTTCCACGAGGCCTGCGGCCACGGCCTGGAGGCCGACCTGGTCCGCAAGGGGGCGTCGGCCTTCGCCGGACGGATGGGCGAGCAGGTGGCCTCGCCCCTGGTGACCCTGATCGACGACGGCACCATGGCCGACGAGTGGGGGCGCTACGCCATCGACGATGAGGGGGCCCCGGCCCAGCGCAACGTGCTCATCGAGAACGGGATTCTCGTCGACTACCTGTGGGACGGCATCCGGGCCCGGGAGGAGGGCCGGACCCCGTCGGGCAACGGCCGCCGTCAGAGCTATCGCCACCTGCCCATGGTCCGCATGACCAACACCTATCTCGAAGGGGGCCAGTCCAATCCGGCCGACATCATCGCCGGCGTCGACAACGGGGTGTACGTGGCCCGCCTCGGCGGAGGTCAGGTCAACACCGCGTCCGGCGACTTCGTGTTCGGCATGGTCGAGGCCTACCTCATCGAGGACGGTGAGCTGACCGCCCCGCTCCGTGAAGGCCAGCTCATCGGCAACGGACCGAAGGTGCTGACCCAGATCGAGGCGGTGGGCAACGACTTCGAGATGGGGCCGCCGGGGACCTGTGGCAAGGACGGCCAGGGCGTCCCCGTCGGCGACGGCGTGCCCACCCTGCGGGTCACCGAGCTCACCATCGGCGGGACGGCCGGATGAACCCCGAGGAACTGCTGAGCCTGGCCCGGAGCGTCGTCGAGCAGGCCCGCCCCGGCGAGGAGATCGAGGTGGCCTGCTCCGAGGGCCGGTCCCGCTCCATCCGGGTCTACGACGGCGAGGTCGAGTCGCTGACCACTGCCGACAACTCGGGCATCGGTGTCCGGGTCCTGGTCGAGGGTCGCGAGGGCTTCGCCTCGGCCGGCACCCTGGAGCCCGAGGTGGTGGCCGAGGTGCTGGCCGACGCCCGGGATAACGCCCGGTTCGCCGAGGCCGATCCCCACGTCGGCATCGCCCAACCCGACGGCGTCCCCGCCGTCGACATCGACCTGTGGCGCGATGGGGTGGCGGCCACCGCCAACCCCGACAAGATCGAGTTGGCCCTGGAGCTGGAGCGCCGGGTCAAGGCCCGCGACCCCCGGATCACGGGGGTCCGGGTGGCGAGCTACGGGGATGCCGAGGCGGGCTTCGCCCTGGCCGCCACGTCGGGCATCGAGGCCACGAACGCCTCCACGTCGTGCACCTTGATGGTGCAACCCCTGGCCGCCGACGGTGATCGGACCCAGACCGGCTTCGCCTACGACGGTGCCCGCCAGCCGTCGGAGCTCGACCTCGATCGGGTGGTGGAGCGGGCGGTCGAACACACCGTGGGCTCCATCGGAGCGACCAAGCCGGCCACCACAACGGTGGATCTCGTGCTCGACCCCCACCTGTCCGCCACCGTGCTCGGTCTGATCTCGGGGACCCTGACCGGCGACCGGGTGCTCAAGGGCCGCTCGCCCTTCGTGGACCGGGTGGGGGAGCAGGTGGCGTCGCCCCTGCTGTCCTTCGTCGACGACGCCACCGATCCCGACTCGTTGGGGGCCGACAGCTACGACGGCGAGGGTCTGGCCTGTCGGCGGGTCCCCCTGGTCGAAGCCGGCGTCCTCCAGGGCTTCCTCCATGACTCCTACACCGGGCGCCGGTCCGGTCACGGCTCGACCGGCTCCGCCGTTCGTGGCACCAGGGGCCTCCCCGCCCCCGGCGTCCACGCCTTGGCCGTCAATCCGGGGGACGGTTCGCTGGAGGAGTTCATCGCCGACACCGACCTGGGTCTCCTCGTGTATTCGCTGGCCGGCCTCCACAGCGGGGTCAACCCGGTGTCGGGTGACTTCTCGGTCGGGGTCGAGGGCCGCATGATCCGCAACGGTCAGGTCGCCGAGCCCGTGAGCGAATGCACCATCGGCTCCACCCTCCAGCGACTCCTGCTCGACGTGACCAGGGTCGGCGCCGACGTGGCACACCTGCCCAGCGGGGTCAGCACCCCGTCCCTGGTCGTGGGTGGCGTCACCCTGTCCGGGGCCTCGGCCTGAGTCCATGACCGGGTCGCCTCGTCCACCGGCACCGTCGGCCGTCGAACGCCATCCCCACCTCGGGGATGAGCGAACTCCCGGCCACGTCCGGGTCGACTGTCACAGCCACACCATGTGGTCCGGGGACTGCACCACCACCCCCGAGGAGTTGCTGGCGGCCCTGGAGGAGGTGGCGGTCGACGTGTTGTGCATCACCGATCACAACGCCACCGCCGGGGCCGAGAAGCTGGGCGATGCCCTGGCCGAGATCGGCTGTCGGGTCGTCGTGGGCGAGGAACTGCGGGTGGGTCAGGGGGAGGTCATCGGCCTGTTCCTGACCGAGCGCGTTCCCCAAGGACTGCGGCCCCTCGACGCCGCGGCCCGGATCCGGGCCCAGGGAGGGGTGGTCTACATTCCCCACCCGTTCGACCCCATGCGCAACTGCCTGCGGCCCCACGAGATCGACGAGCTGGTGGCGGAGGGCCTGGTCGACGCCATCGAGGGTCACAACTCCAAGACCAGCCTTTCGTCGCTCAACCGTCAGGCCGTCGAGTACGGCCAAGCCCACGGCCTGGCCATCGGCGCCGGTTCGGACGCCCACGTGCCTCTGGCCTTCGGCGCCGCCTACGTCGAGATGCCCGACTTCGACGGCCCGACCGAGTTCCTGACCGCCCTGGGGGCCGGTCGGGTGATCGGTCACCACTACGACCGGCCACGGCCCTGGACGCCCCGCATCGTGCCCTCGGTCCCCGTCATCGACACCTGAGGTCGGTCGGGGCCCGGTCCCGGGCGGACGAGGCCGTTTTCGAGGCACCGCCCGGCCCGTCCAGGCCCGGCCCGGGTTCAGTCGGTCTTGGTGGTGGACGGGGAGCTCCCGCCGTTGTTCGACGAGCTGCCGGAGGACGAGCCGCCCGAGGAGCCTGTCGACGAGCTGGCGGAGGACGAGCCGTCGGACGAACCTGCTGTGGACGTGCTGGAGGACGACGAGCCGGACGACGAACCCGCCGTCGACGTGCTGGAGGACGACGAGCTGTCGGACGAACTCTCCGACGCTCCTGAACCGGTCGACGCTCCGGAACGCGAGTCGTTGCGGTAGAAGCCATCGCCCTTGAAGGAGATGCCGACGGCGCTGAAGACCTTCTTGACGGGGCAGGTGCCGTCGGTCGACTGCTCGCAACCGGGCATCACGGTGAGCGCGTCGTCGGTGAAGCTCTGCTGCACCTCGAAGCGCTTGTCACAGACCTTGCATTTGTATTCGTAGGTAGGCATGGGCCGTTGGGGGTGTCGAGGGGCATCGGGATCGGCGGGAGGGGCCCCGAAGGGCGGAACCACCCTACCGGCGCCGTCGGCCGATGTTGGTAGGCTCGGCCCGGCCGAGCAGGTCGTCGTCCCCCGCCGTGTCCGGCGGGTCGACAGCTGCCGTCGCTCCCGCCACACCCGCCGGAACTCGGTGGGAATCCGACAGGAGGGTCCCTCGTCATGCCCAAGGTCCGCAAGGCCGTCATTCCCGCCGCCGGGTTGGGAACCCGTTTCCTCCCCTTCTCCAAGGCGGTGCCCAAGGAGATGCTGCCGGTGGTCGACCGGCCGGTGATCCAGTACGTCATCGAGGAGGCGGTCGACGCCGGGATCGAGGACATCCTGATCGTCACGTCCCGCCACAAGAAGGTGCTGGAGGACCACTTCGACCGCCTCCACGAGCTCGAGGCCTCGCTCGAGGCCAAGGGCAAGACGGCCGAGGCGGCCGAGCTCAAGGCGCTGGCCGAGCTGGCCCAGCTGCACTACGTCCGCCAGGGGGAGGCCCTGGGCCTGGGTCACGCCATCGGCGTGGCCCGCAACCACGTCGGTGACGAACCGTTCGTGGTTCTGCTGGGCGACGACATCATGCACCCCTCGGCCGGCGTGGTGAAGGGGATGATCGAGGCCTACGAGAACCACGGTTGCTCCGTGGTTGGGCTGATGGAGGTGCCCAAGGACGACATCTCCCTCTACGGTTGCGCCGCCGCCGACCCCTTCGGCGACCGCCTGGTCAAGGTCACCGGGCTGGTGGAGAAGCCGCCGGCGGCCGAGGCCCCGTCGAACCTGGCCATCATGGGTCGCTACCTGTTCACCCCGGCAATCTTCGACGAGATCGAGCGGACCGGGCCCGGCGTCGGTGGTGAGATTCAGATCACCGACGCCATGGCCACCCTGCTCGACTCCGAGCAGATGCTGGGCTTCACCTTCACCGAGGGCCGCTTCGACACCGGGAAGAAGATCGACTACCTGCGAGCGGTGGTCGAGATGGCGCTGGAGCGTCCCGACCTCGGCCCCGCCTTCCGCGAGATCCTGACCGAGGTGGCCCAACGGGAGGGCCTCGTCGGCTGAGCCAGGAAGACCGTCCACGCCGGTCGGGGGTCGGGCCCGGCGGCCCCGGCCCCGGTAGCGTGACGGCATGATCCCGCTCGAAGAGGCCCAGAACCGGGTCAACGCCGACATCCGCGTCCTCGATCCCGTGACCGTGCCCATCGGCGAGGCCCGGGGGCTCGTCCTGGCCGAGAAGGTCTCGGCCCTCGAGTCGATCCCGCCCTTCGCCAACACCGCCATGGACGGCTTCGCCGTCCGGGCCGGCGACACCGCCGGGGCCACCGAGGACGACCCGGTGCGGGTACCGGTGGTGGCCACCGTCGCCGCCGGGGCGGTCGCCCCCCGGCCCTTGGACGCGGGGGAGGCCATGCGGATCATGACCGGGGCCCCGATGCCCGAGGGTTCCGACGCCGTGATCATGGTCGAGTTGACCCGGGCCGACGGCGACGAGGTCGAGCTCCTGGCCGAGGTGCCGGTCGGCAACCACGTCCGCCCCGCCGGCGACGACATCGAGGCCGGGGCCCTCGTGTTCGAGGAGGGCACCGTGCTCAGCCCCGGTCATCTCGGGGTGCTGGCCTCGGTCGGTCGGACCGAGGTGACGGTGGTCCGGCGGCCCCGGGTCGGTGTGCTTTCCACCGGCGACGAACTGGTGGTCGGTTCGACCCCGCTGCAACCGGGTCAGATCCGGGACTCGAACCGGACGACGCTTCTGGCCCTGCTGGCCGAGGCCGAGTTGGAGCCGGTCGACCTGGGCCTCGTCCCCGACGACGAGGACCGGATCCGGGCCGCCCTCGAGGAGGGGGCGGCCACCTGCGACGCCGTGATCACCTCGGGCGGGGTGTCGATGGGCGACTTCGACCTGATCAAGGCCATCCTCAACGAACTGGGTGACATGAACTGGATGCAGGTCGCCATCAAGCCGGCCAAGCCACTGTCGTTCGGTCTGCTGTCGGGCACCCCGGTGTTCGGGTTGCCGGGCAATCCGGTGAGTTCCATGGTCAGCTTCGAGCTGTTCGCCCGACCCGCCCTGCGGCGGATGATGGGCCGGCCCGACCATGACCGCCCCCGCATTCGGGCCATGGCCGACGAGCCCCTCCGGCGGCATCCCGACGGCAAGACCCACTTCGCCCGGGTCGTGCTCGGCCATCACAGCGACGGCGTGTGGCGGGTCCGCTCGGCCGGGGGACAGGGCTCCCACCAGCTGTCGGCGATGGCCACGGCCAACGGCCTGGCCGTCCTGCCCGACGGGCCGGGGGCCGAGGCGGGGGCCACGGTGACCGTGATCAGGCTGGACTGAGGTGTCGTCCGTTGTGGCTCCTGATCAGGTGCCCCGGGTACCCTGAGACGCAGTGGCTACCGACCTGATCGACTCCTTCGGGCGGCGGCACACCGATCTGCGGATCTCGGTGACCGACCGTTGCAACTTCCGATGCCAGTACTGCATGCCGGCCGAAGGCATGGAATGGCTCAATCGCTCCGACCTGCTCTCGTTCGAGGAGATCGAACGTATCGCCCGGGTCCTGGTCGAACAGTGCGGGGTCCGATCGATCCGCCTCACCGGTGGTGAGCCGACGGTCCGGGCCCGGCTTCCGGTGCTGGTGGCCAAGCTGGCCGCCCTCGGCGTCGACCTGGCCATGACCACCAACGGGGCGACGTTGACCACCATGGCCCACGACCTGAGGGCGGCGGGGCTGAACCGCATCAACATCAGCCTCGACACCCTCCAGGCCGACCGGTTCCTGGAGCTGACCCGGCGCAACTCGCTCGACGCCGTGCTCGAGGGCATCGAGGCCGCCACCGCCGCCGGGTTCGATCCGGTCAAGATCAACGCCGTGCTGATGCGGGGCATCAACCACGACGAGGTCGTCGACTTCCTCGACCTCGGTCGCTCGCTGGGCGTGACCGTCCGGTTCATCGAGTTCATGCCCCTGGACGCCCAGGGTGAGTGGTCGGCCGACCGCGTGGTCTCCTACAACGAGATCCTGGCCATGGCCTCCGAGCACTTCGATTTCGACCCGGTGGCCCGGGGTACGAGCCCGGCCGAACGGTTCGTGTACCGCGACGGCCGGGGCGAGTTCGGCATCATCGCCAGTGTCACCGAGCCCTTCTGCGGCAGTTGCGACCGGATCCGTCTCACGGCCGAGGGGCAGCTCCGCAACTGCCTCTTCGCCCTCGACCACGTCGATCTGCGACGTGTCCTGCGAGGCGGCGGGAGCGACGAGGATGTGGTCGCTGCGGTGCTGGGCGAGGTCCAACGGAAGTGGGCCGGTCACGGTATCGGGCAGGTCCACTTCCTCCGCCCGTCCAAGTCGATGAGCCAGATCGGCGGCTGACGGCGTCCAGCCGGCGGCCCGTCAGGCTGCTGCTTTCCGCTGCTTCTCGCACCCATCACCCCCTTTTGGAGCTGGTTAGCCACTAAGTTGTGTTGGTGGCCGAGCGAGAACTGACCCATCTGGACCCCCTGGGACGGGCGAGGATGGTGGACGTCACCCCCAAGGAACAGACCTTCCGACGGGCCGTGGCCCGGGGCCGGGTCTACATGAAGCCGGAGACGACGTCCCTGGTGGCCCGGGGTGCGGTGACCAAGGGTGACGTCCTGGCCGTGGCCAGGGTGGCCGCCATCCAGGCGGCCAAGCGCACCTCGGATCTGCTGCCGCTGTGCCACTCGGTGATGATCGGTGCCGTATCGGTCAACTTCGACATCAAGGACGACCACATCGAGGTCGAGGCCCACGTCGACACCGTGGATCGGACCGGGGTCGAGATGGAGGCGCTGACCGCCTGCTCGGTGGCCGCCCTCACCATCTACGACATGTGCAAGTCGGCCGACAAGGGCATGGAGATCGGCGAGATCGCCCTGTGGGAGAAGACCGGCGGGAAGTCGGGGCCGTACCGGCGCGATTCGGAGGCGCCGATGCGGACCGAGCGGTCGACCATGTAATGGCGACGACGATCCAGCTCACCATCGCCGGAGTGCTCCTCCTGGCGTGGATCTGGGTGCTGGGCCGTCCGTTGTTGTCCCGGCGGCCGACCGCCTACGAGGAATTCCGGGCCCGTCATCCCGAACGCGATCTGCCACCGGCGGCCCCGGCCCCGAAACGGGGTGGCGGCCGCGTGGCCGAGGCCTTGCGTGTCTGGTGGCGTCGTCCCCCCGAGGTGTGGCGGCGTCAGTTCCTGCTCGCCACCATGCTGGCCACGTTCGTCTCGTTCCTGTTGGCCATCGCCCTCCGGGCCACCATGGGCTACACCTTCGTCTGGCTGTTCCTCATGATGGTCGTGGGCCTGGTCGCCCACGTCGGCTACGCCGCCTTCGTCGGCAGCCGCATGGTCGATGCCCAGCGCCAGGTGGCGGCCCAGATGGCCCGATCCCGGATCAACCCCGGGTCCATCACCATCCGGGCCGGCCAGGCCGGTGGGGTGCTCGAACCCGGTCCGGTGCCCGGCGATCTCGCCTTCGCCGATCCGGCGTTCGACGATTCGGGCTTCGACAGCTCGGCCTTCGATGCCGCGGCCGACATCGCCGCCGCCCTCGAGGCGGCGGGCCCGGGACGTTCCATCGACCAGGTGGCCGAGGTCAACGACCTGATCGAGCAGGCCTGGGAGCCCGACGTCGAGGTCGAGGTCGAGGTCGATCGGATCGAGGTCGATCGGATGATCGACGACACGCCGGTCGCCGAGGCGGAGGGCGACGGCCCGGACGCCACCGGCGCCGACCGCTCGGAGGAGACCGGGGCCGATCCCGTCACCGACGGTGAGGAGGCGGATCCGTCCGGTGCCGACTCGCTCTTCCGGCGGGCCGCCGTCGACGAGCCGTCCCGGTCCCGGCGGCGGCCGAAGCCCATCTACATCGAGTCGCAACTGGACGAGGATCCCGGCGACGGCCCGCGGGCCGTCAACTACCCCTGAGTCGCCACACCCGCTCCGGCACCGGAACCGGTGCCGGTCTCGAGCGGACGGATCGTCAGCTTGGATGACGCCCCTCCACGTGGGCGACCAACTCTTTGGCGAGGTGCACGTGACGAAGGACGTGCTCGGATGGCGCATCGCCTCATCCCTCATCCCTCATCGCCCGCGAGTTCGAGGTTGAGATCAGCACGCCCCTGGCTTCGCCGAGACCGGCGGGAGCTGGAAGCCCTCATGGAGCAGAAGGCGGCGACCGGGCTCGGCAACTGGGTGCAGGGATCGCTGCGGCGCGCCGGTGAAGACAAGAGCCTCTTCGCGCGCCGGGTCGAGCGGTGCGCCGAGGATCGTGCGAGCCGGTGTGTCCACCTGCCGCCACGGCCTCCGGCGCGGTCTTCGGGGCACGTTGACGGGGCTCCGATCTAGCGCGTTGATCGGTGTACTCTTTGAGAGTATACTGAATACATGAATAGTGATGCGGGTCATGTGGAGACGTCCCTGGTGGGCCTGGTGTCGGGTCGGTCCGACCCGACACGTTGGTTTCTGGCCGTGGCCATCGCGGCTGGTGTGGTGCTGGCGGTCGATGCCGCGGTGCTCGATCTCTTCTTCGGCGGTTCGACCGCAGCCCGGGTGGCCGGTCTGATGGTGGCGCCACTGGGCGCCGTCGGCTTGGTCGGGCTGTACCTGGCCGTTCGGCCTCGGTCGCCGGCGGCCCATCTTGATGTGGGCTTTGCTCTCAACCTGGTCGGCTTCGGTGCCGTGTCGGCCCTCAGCTTCACTCGCAATCTGGTTATCGACCCGATCGACGACACGACGCTCGATGTGGTGGTCGCCGCCGGGCCGCTGGTTGCCGGGCTGATTGCTGCCGGGGTCATGGCTTCGATCGGCTTCATCGCGTTCGGTACCGCGCTCCTGCGCTCAGGGGCAGATGGGCTCGGGGCGTTGGCCTACGCAGTCCTGCTCCCGGCCAGCGGCTTTGCCGCCCAGATGCCACCGGCTCTCGCTGCCGTCGTCCAAGGCTTGGCGGCGGCCGCCGTCGTGCGTTTGGCCTTCGTCGAACTCGGTCGCCTGGATGGCCGTCGAGGATGAAGATGTGCGGTCGCGAGCCGAGTCAGCGGAGATCGACGTGAAGCGGCCCGACGCGGTGGCGGAGCGAATGTGCGGCCACCAGGGCACTCACCCCGACGCCTGCGGTCATCGCCACGACCCGCACCGCCCACTCGGTACCGGCGGCGCCGAGCCCGGCCGCGTTCGCCTCGACCATGGCCTCGATCACACTGCCGATCCCGCTCGCGTCGGACCCGATCTGCACCAGCCGGACACCACACAGGATCGCAGCGGCAATGGCGTAGCGGGGATCGAACCATCCTGCGGCAACCAGGCCGGCGACCGATGCAGCGGTGCCGACCACCAACAGCAGCTCGACGCCGTCGGGCCGGGCGTAGCCGACGGCGGCCAAGGTCGACGCCACGACACCAGCCGCCACCGCTCCACCCACACATCGCCGTCCATCGTGCGGTCGGCCGAGTGTCGTACCCAAGGCCAGCAGGCAGAGCACCGTGAACCACCTGCCCGCGTCGTCTGCCACGCCAACGGCCGCCGCTCCGGTGGCCAGAACTCGCGCCCCGAGCACCTCGCCGGAACCCAGAGTCGGGATCAGCAGCCCGAGCATCACGACGAGCAGGTGATGGCGATCGGCCGCTGCCGCCGGCAGAAGGATCAGGGCGGTGGCGAGGACCCCGAGGTGGACGCCCTGGCGGATCGACTCGCCGCGGTCATCGCCGGTTCCCGCACGTGCCATCAGCGTCAAGGAGAGGCCGGCCAGGCTGAGCGCCTCGGCGCTCCGATCCCAGATGGTCCCCCGGCTCGCGACGTCGTTGACGCTGGCCGTAAGGTCGCGTCGCAGTTCCTCGCTGACCCCGGGCATCCGAGCTGCCAGCCAAAGCAAGCAACGACCACAGGGGCTCACGACGGCCCGCCGGCCAATCCGAGCCGTCCGGCGATGGCGTTCGCCTCCAGGCGGCTCACCTCCGAGGCGAGCAGGTCGCGCCCGGCTGCGGTGATCGCCATGGGGCGGCGGATCGGGCCGTCACCCGGCTCGGGGTCGAGTTGTTCGACGAGGCCGTCGCGTCGCAGCCGGTCCAATGCGGCGTACAGCGTGCCGGTGCGCAGGCGGACGCGGCCCTCGGACAGCTCCTCGATCGCCTCGACCAGCCGGTACCCGTGGGCCGGACCCCTGGCGAGGGCGGCCAGAACGAAGAACGTCGGTTCGCGCAGTGGTGCGGTTGACACGGTGCCTCACACGGTTCGAGTCGTCAACACGAAAGTATACCGCCATGGAGAGTACTGAACGAATGCGGGCCGAGCCCCGGCCCACCGGGTTCCATCGGCTTGTCGTACTGACACCTGCTCAGACCAACCCGGTACTCGGCGTCCTCTTGATCGCCGCCGTGTTGACGGGGGTGGCCTCGTGGGCCCTCCCTGACCGGGGAAGCGGCTGGGCCACGACGCTGCACGTGATCTCGGGTGTGTCCGTCGTGCTCGTGCTGCCAAGCAAGCTCGCCGGCCCCGTCAGGACCGGTCTCCGGAGACGGTCGGCCATGCGCTGGGTGTCGGTCGTGTTCGGCGTGGCGGTCGTGGCAACGCTCGGACTCGGTTTCGCCCACGCCACCGGAGCGGCGTACGGCGTTGGGCTCTGGTCGCCGCTGTGGACACACCAACTCCTCGGCTTCGTGTCGGTGGCGTTGGGCCTCGTCCACGTTGCGTCGAGACCGATCCGGTCGCGCCGCCCCGACCTCGGTCGCAGGGCCGCACTGCGCTACGCGACCATCGGAGCCAGCGCCGCGGTCTTGACCACCGCCCAACGGCCCATTCCTGGCCTCCTCGGCGCCCCCCGTCGCAGGGGGACCGGTAGCTATGAGGTCGCCTCGTATGATCCGGTCGCCCTGCCGGTCGTCTACTGGATCAACGATCGTCGCCCGGCCGACACCGAGCCGGGAACCTGGCGGCTACGGATCCAAGGCAACCCGGTGTCGATCGAGGATCTGTGGGCGATGAGTTCGCCACTCGACGCTGTTCTTGACTGCACCGGCGGATGGTGGAGCGCCCAGCGCTGGGACGCTGTTCCCTTGGCCGACCTGGTCCGGGCACCGTCGGGTCGAAGCATGCGAGTCGTGTCCGCAACCGGGTATCGCCGATGGCACGCCATCGACGATCTCGGCGCCGTCCATCTCGCCGTCGGCTACGGAGGGCACCCGCTACGGCCGGGCCACGGCGGACCGGTGCGGCTCGTCGTCCCCGGCAGGCGTGGGCCGGAATGGATCAAGTGGGTCACGGAGGTCACCGACGACCGACGCCCGGCGTGGGCCGCGTTTCCGCTCCCCCTGAGCTGACGGCGGCCCGCCCGGCCTCACCGGGCGTGGGCCCGGGCCGGCTCCGAGCCGGATCACGCGATCGCTGGAGGCAACCGCCCACATCACCGGCGGCGGCTCCGGTCAGCCGACCGGGCTCCAGACAGCGCTCGACGCCACGGCCGTCTTTGGCGGAGCAGCGCCGCCGGGCGAACAACGGCGAGCTGCGAACGTCGGGCGGCCGAACCATTCGTTTCCCGGAGCCCCTGGGCGCCGAGGCCGAAGGGCTCCGGAGCCGCTCCTGAAGCGGTGGAGCTGAGGGGAGTCGAACCCCTGGCCTCCTCGATGCGACCGAGGCGCTCTAGCCAGCTGAGCTACAGCCCCGAAGGAGTCGCCAGCATACCCGGTGGCCGGTCCTCGACCGCACCAGGCCCACGCCCCGCCCCTGGAACCTGTCGGCGGCCGGCCCGCGGGCCCGGGCCGTCAGGAGCCCGGTCGGCCCAGGCGGTCGAGGACGTTGGCCGTCACCTGGCGGATTCCGGCATCGCCGTCGAGCCCGTAGGCCCAGTCGGCCGAACCGGCGTTGAACACGGTGCCCCGGCCCCGCCGGAACGTCCCGATGACGGCATGGCCCTGGGCCAACTCGCCGATGCGGTCCCGCCAGGCGGACCCGAACAGCACCATGGCCGTACCCTCCAGGTCGCCGGGAGGATCGACCGAGGCCCACAGCGCCTCCGGGGCCTCGCAGGTGTCGTCGGTGATCGAGATGAGGCGGGCCGGGGCGGTGGCCAGGACCTCCAGGCTCTCGGGGGCACCGTCGGCCCCGGTGGCCCGGGGGTGGCCGTCGGGCCCGAGCTCCAGGGCGCAGCCGTCGACCTCGTAGCCCACGGCGAACGCCCCCAGCCCCAACGCGTCGCCGGCCTCGATCCCGGTGTCGGAGAAGGCCCAATGGTCGGGCCGGTGGACGGTGAAGGCCCCGGTCCCATCGGGCACGGCCCGACCCACCCGGTGGTAGCCCCCCCGGGTGAAGGTCAGACCGATGGTCGACGTCTCGGGCCGCCCGATCTCGGGATCGGACCACATCGAGGTGAGGAGGTGGCCCCGTTCGGTGCCCCGGACCGGGTCCGCACTCCGGGCCCCGCCCTTGTGGGCGACCATGGTCCGGCCCCCGTCGTCGTAGCGGACCTGCCAGAAGCAGGTGTTGCCGCTGAAGATGGCCCAGTTGCCGCCGCCGTCGACCCAGGTGTCCATGGCGTCGCGGCGGTTCCAGGTCCAGTACTCGTCGTGGCCCACCGTCACCGCCAACCGGTGGTGGGCCAACAGGTCGGCGGCCCGGTCCGGGTCGTCGAAGTCGGTGTCGACGGCGAAGGCCGGCGACCGCCCCGAACGCTCGGCCCAACGGACGAAGCGACGCTCCCAGTTGTGCCAACCGGCCGACGCCGTCCACAGCGGCCAGGAACCGGCGGTCTGGTAGGCCTGGAGGCGAAGGTGTTCGGGGTCGGGCTGGGGCCCGGCGGAGGCGATCCGGCCGTCGAAGTCGACCTCGTCCGGGGCCGACGGCCGTCGCAGGTAGCCCCGCTCCAGGGGCCGGGCGAACGACACCCGGTCGGCCCCGCTGTACAGGCAGCGCCCGCCCCACTGGTTGTAGGCCTGCCAGGTGTTGGTGCCGAGCACCAGCAGCGGGCGGTCGGCGCGGTTCGCCTCGCCCGGGTGCGCCCCCAGCACGAAGTAGGCCTCGGACGCCGTCCGGTCGACGCGGTCACCGTCGACGGTGCCGCCATGGTGACCGCCCGGCCCCTCGGGCTCGGCCCCGATCGGCGCGCCGGTGGCCCGGAGTCGGACCTCGTAGAAGCCGGAGGGCCACGAGGGTTCGGTGTCGATGGCGAGCGTCACCGGCCAGTCGCAGCCCGCGGCCCAGGCGTCGTCCGGTACCGGATGGGGCCGGCCCGGGATGTCGTCGCGACGCCACACCGGAACGCGATCGGCCCCGATGCGGCTGACCTCGACCGAGAACCGGTCCGATCGGCTGGAGACCCGGAGCGGGACCCGGTCACCGGGCCGGCGGGTGCCGTGATCGCAGAAGCCCTCGACCTGGGCCCAGCCGGTGAACGCGGGGTGCCGGACCGGGGATGGGTCGGCCGTCATCGGTCGAGCTCGTCGACGAAGGTGGCGAACGAGCGGTTGGCATCGGCGAACTCGCCGACGACCCGGACCTTGCCCTCGCCGCCCCGGAGCGCCGCCAGGGGGTCGGTCTGATCGCCCACGTAGCCGAGGGCGAAGGCTCCCTGCTGGTAGCCCATCAGGCGAAGAAGGTCGTCGTCCAGGGTCCGCGCCACCTCCGGCGGACAGGCCAGGTACTGGTTCTCCTCCTGGCGGACCCAACCGACGGCATAGGTCAGGTTCACCCCCTGGCGATCCCTGCCCGACCGGTTGGCCCCGCCGCCGTGGAGCACCTTGCCGTCGTAGAACAGAACCGATCCCCGAGCCATCTCGGCCTGGATGCTCGCCACCTCCGCGGCCTCATCGTCGGCGAGGCCGCTGGTCCCGGGAGCGATGCGGGTGGCGCCGTTGGCCGCCGTGAAGTCGCTCAGGGCCCACATGGTGTTGCACTGGACGTGGTAGTCGGCCGGGAAGGGGTAGAAGTCGAAGGCCATCTGATCCCGGTGGAGTTTCTGATCGCTCTCACCGGGGCCGATCGAGATGATCTGGGTCAGGTGGAGCTGGAACGTGGTGGCCCGCCCCAGGACGTCGCCCACCACGGCCAGGACCAGCGGGTCCATGATCAGGTCCCGGGCGGCCGGGCAGCGGGCGACGAGGGCCCCGGTGCGGCGGGTGTGGCGCCCGTCGTAGACGTCGCGCCCCTGGGCCGAGGCCTCGATGTAGGGGGCCGACTCGGCGGCCAGACGGTCGAGGACGGCCGGATCGGCCAGGTCGTCGACGATGGCGTAGCCCCACCGTCTCACGTGGTCGGCCACCACGGTCGGATCGGCGTCGGGGGCGAAGTGGGCGGGATGGTTGGCCACGGCCGAAGTGTAGGTGAGGCCCGGCGATCGGATCCGACCGCCGGGCCCGGGCTCCGGGTCGGTCGGTCAGGCCAGCTCGGCCTCCCCGAAGCCCACGCCGAAGCGGACGCACCAGATCTCGACGGTGCTGAATCGGTCGAGGTCGACGTCGACCGGGATCTCGTAGTTCTGGTCGCCGATGTTGCCCTTGAGGTCGCCCAGGTCGACGAACTCGCCGTCGTCGGCCCGGAGGTAGACGTTGAGGTCCGGTCCGTTGTTGGACTCGAAGCCCTCGAAGCGGAGGAACCGCTGTTCCGAACCGTCGTTGAGGACGAGGGCGTCACCAGTCACCGTGTATCGGGACAGACCCTCGAACATGCCGGAGGCGACGGTGACGATCTCACCGTCCATGTCGGTCTCGTCCGCCGTCTCGTCGACCGTGGTCGACTCCTCGGCGGCCTCCTCCATGGCCTCTTCGAATTCGGGGGTCCCCTCCACATCGGCCGACTCGCCGCCGGCGAAGACTGGTCCGCCCTCGTCGACGACGTCGTCGGTGAACGCGGCCTGGATACCGAAGTAGCCGAAGGCCAGCCAGGCGGCGGCGACGGCGACGACCAGGCCGACGGCGGCGGCCAGCAATCTGTTCTGCAGGAAGCTCATGCCTGCGAAACCTAGGCGGGCCGGGCGAAAACCGCAGGCAAGAACTTCTGAACGGGGCCTGAACCGGTGGCGGTCAGGCCGCCGGGCCCTGTTCCGGGGCCAGCTCGCCCTGGAGGACCCCGTCGACCACGACCGGCGTGCCGTCGAGTTCGACCGTGCAGCCCCGAAGCGGCAGGTCGAAGTGGCCGAGGGTGTGCCGGCCGGCGACCTCGTTGGCCCCGGTCGAGTACAGGAAGTTGCCCCCGAAGGCCCGCAGTTCGGTGCCGTTCACCTGGGTCTTGTCGTACATGGCCAGAGCGTCCCAGCGGGCCGCCGGGTTCATGCCCCACCCGACATGGGACACGGCGTAGGCCTCCCGGTCGCCCCAGGCCTCGAAGTAGCTGGTCATGAGCTGGGTGTCGAGCCCGTCGCCGGCGATGTCGGTGATGAAGTCGTCGACCACGGTGCAGGTGATGGGCGACTCCACGTACCGCTTGAAGGTCAGGTTCACGTCACCCGGGGCCAGGACCAGGGTTCCGTTGACCGAACCGGCGGCCGGGAAGCACAGGCACAGGCCCCCGGGCCAGTGGGCGATGGTGCCGGGCCGCGAGGTGTAGCCCCAGCTCGATCCGGCGGGGGCGTCGGCCACGTCGATGGTGAGATCGGTTCCCCCGGGCGAGGTGACCCGCATCGTCTTGGCCGCCCGAAGCATCTTGGTCCCGGCCTTGACCCGGGCCTCCAGAGCCGGGTCGGGGACCAGTCGCTCCAACAGTTCGGGGTGCTCGTTCGACACCATCAGGACGCGGGCCCCGCCGCCCAGGATCGCGGGCAGCTCCGGGGCGTGGAGCAGGCCCTCGACGGTGCAGTCGGCCACCAGGGTCGAGCCGGCCAACGCCGCCACCACCGGCTCCAACCCGCCGATGGCGTCGGACGCCCCGGTCGAGCGGATGGCCACCGGGGCGCTCTGGCGGGGGGTGGGGATGCGGACGTGGAAGACCCGGGCCCCCAGCCGCTGCAGGGCCAGGTCGGCCAGTTCGACCGTGACCTCCCGGCTCTGGGTCTCCGACAGCACGGCGCACACGTCGCCCGCCTCCACCCCACAGAGGGTGAAGGTGGCGGCGAAGGCGTCGATCCACTTCGACTCGACCCGTTCGACCAGCATGGTGGCTCCTCTCGCCGTGTTCGTCGGTGCGATCGCCCCGAGTCTGTCAGGATCCCGGGTCGGTTCCCATCCCGTTGGGCCGGACCAGGATCTTGACGTGCTGTTCGGGGTCGGCCAGGTCCTGGAAGGCCCGGGGCACCTCGTCCAGGGGGACCTGGCCGGTCACCAACGGGGACGGATCGATCCGCCCCTCGGCCAGGTTGTGCAGCGACCGGGCGAACTCGGCCGGGGTCCAGCCCAGGACGAATCGCAGGGTCAGCCGTTTGTAGATCCCCATGACGGGACGGAAGGCGTCGGGCTCCATGCACACGCCGACGACCACCACCTCGCTCTCGGGCGGGGCCCCGGCCATGGTCAGGTCGATGATGCCGGGGACACCCACTGCCTCGAAGATCACGGGCGGGTTGGTCGCCGCATCGGCGCCCGCACCGTCCCGCCAGGCCTCGACCGCCAACTCGAACCCGGCGCGAGGATCGGTGGCGGTACCGGGGTCGACCACGACGTGGGCCCCCATGGCGGTGGCCGTGCGGCGCCGGGTGGGGGAGAGGTCGGTGGCCACGATGGGTTCGGCCCCGGCCACCGACAGGGCGGCGACCACGGCCAGGCCGACCGGCCCGGCCCCGACCACGATCGCCCCCCGTCCCGGCCCGGCGGCCGAGGCGTTGACCGCATGGAGGCCCACGGCCATGGGCTCGGTCAGCGCGGCCAGAGCCGGGTCGAGCCCGTTGGGCACAGGCAGGAGGGCGCCGGGATCGAGCAGCATGCGTTCGCTGTAGCCGCCGGGGTAGGTGTTGTCGTAGCCGGGGACGGCCCGGCGCCCGTCGACCGTGGTCAGCGAGGGCATGGCCGTCATCGCCGTGCCGGGCGTGACGCCGGTGACCTCGGCCCCGACCTCCAGCACCTCCACCGCCAGTTCGTGCCCCATCACCAGGTCGGCGTCGGGGTCGAAGTCGAACGTGGCCATGCCGGCCTCGGCCGCCGTCGCCGCCAGTTGGTGGGCGTGGTCGACGGTGTGGAGGTCGCTGCCGCAGATGCCGCAGGCCACGGTCGACACCAGGACCTGCCGGGGGCCCGGCTCGAGGTCGGGCACGTCGTCGACCACCATCGTGCCCTGTCGGAGGACGGCTGCTCGCATGACGGGACCCTAGTGCCCGCCCGCCCCGGGCTTCCCGTTTTCGTCGGCCCCCACCGTCGTGGGAGGATGCGGCTCCGGGGTTGGGGACCCCGGGGCCGGGCCCAGGTCCCGGCCCGTGACCAGGTCCCGGCCCGTGACCGACGAGCGAGGAGTAGTGACCATGAGTGGACCACTCAGCGGGGTCAAGGTGGTGGAGTTGGCCGGCATCGGCCCGGGGCCGATGTGTGCCATGCTCCTGGCCGACCTGGGGGCCGAGGTCGTCCGGGTCGACCGTCCCGTCCAGGTCGATCTGGGGATCCAGCGCGGTCGCCAGTACAACGTGCTCAACCGGGGCCGACGTTCGGTCGCCGTCGACCTGAAGTCCCCGGAAGGGATCGAGGTGGTGCTCGGTCTGGTCGCCCAGGCCGACGCTCTCATCGAGGGGTTCCGACCCGGCGTGACCGAACGCCTGGGCCTGGGGCCCGACGTGTGCCTGGAGCGGAACCCGAAGCTGGTCTACGGCCGGATGACGGGATGGGGCCAGGAGGGCCCCATCGCCCACGCCGCCGGCCACGACATCAACTACATCGCCCTGACCGGGGTGCTCGACGCCATCGGCACCGCCGGCGGACCGCCGGTTCCGCCCCTCAACCTGGTGGGCGACTTCGGCGGTGGGGCCATGTACCTGGCCTTCGGGGTCTGCGCCGGGATCATCGAGGCCCGGTCGAGCGGGCAGGGTCAGGTCATCGACGCGGCCATGGTCGACGGGGCCGCCTCGCTGTTGGCCTCGATCTACGGGCTCCACGCCTCGGGCTCGTGGGAGCTGGAACGGGGCAGCAACCTGCTCGACACCGGCGCCCACTTCTACGGGACCTACGAGTGCGCCGACGGCAAGTGGATCTCGATCGGCTCCATCGAAGGGAAGTTCCACGACCTGCTCCTGGAGAAGCTGGGACTTGGACCGGATGACATCCCCGATCGCATGGACCGGACCCGATGGGCCGAGCACAAGAAGCGGCTGACCGGTCTGTTCCTGGAGAAGACCCGCGACCAGTGGTGCGAGATCATGGAGGGCAGCGACGTCTGCTTCGCCCCGGTGCTGTCGCTGGCCGAGGCCCCGTCCCATCCCCACAACGCGGCCCGCGGGACCTTCGTCGAGGTCGACGGCGTGGTCCAACCCGGCCCGGCACCCCGCTTCAGCCGTACCCCCGGGGCGGTCCAGGGGCCGCCGGCCGAGCCGGGCCAGCACACCGAGGAGGTGCTGGCCGAGTGGGGTTGGTCGGGCGACGAACTGGCCTCGCTGCGGGCCGCCGGCGCCTTCGGCTGAACCCACCGCCGGTCGGTGGGGGAGCGGAATCGCATCGGGCCGGGTCCCGCCGTTACCGTTGCCCCATGGAACCGACCTACCCGGCCGAGAGCGAGCAGTACCGCCAACGGATCACCGCCTTCCTCGACGAGCATCTCCCTCCGGACTGGGAGGGCATGGGGGCCCTGGGCTCCGAGGAGCGCACGGAGTTCCACAACCAGTGGCGGGAGACACTGCGGGACAACAAGCTGCTGGCCCCCAACTGGCCGGCCGAGTACGGCGGCGGGGGGCTGACCCACCTGGAGCAGGTGGTGCTGAACGAGGAGTTCGCCCGGCGCGGTGTGCCGACCTCGGGCCCCAACGACGGCTTCAGCATCGGCATGGTCGGCAACACCATCCTCCACTGGGGCTCGGAGGAGCAGAAGCAGTACCTGATCCCCCGCATCCTCAACGGTGATGACGTGTGGTGCCAGGGCTACTCCGAGCCCAACTCCGGCTCCGACCTGGCCAACCTGGGCTGCAAGGCCGAACTCGACGGCGACCAGTGGATCCTCAACGGGCAGAAGATCTGGACCTCGAGCGGGCACACCGCCAACATGATCTTCGTCCTGGCCCGGACCGATGCCGATGTGCCGAAGCACAAGGGCATCTCGTTCCTGCTGGTGCCCATGGATCAGCCGGGGGTGGAGGTTCGTCCCATCACCAACATCGTCGGTCAGGACCACTTCAACGAGGTCTTCTTCTCCGACGCCACCTGCCCGAAGGACAACGTCCTCGGCGGGCTGAACAACGGCTGGGCCGTGGGCAACACCCTGCTCGGGTTCGAGCGGGGCGTGGGCGCCACCACCACCGCCCTGGCCTACGGCTCGGAGTTCGACCAGTTCACCGAACTGGTCCGCCGCACCGGGCGGAGCGAGGATCCCATGGTCCGCCAGGACGTGGCCCGGTTCTACACGAAGATCCAGATCATGCGGTACCGGGGCATGCAGGCCCTGACCCGCTACCTCAACGGCCAGCAGCCCGGACCGGAGGCGTCGATCGGCAAGCTGTTCTGGAGCCACTATCACCAGGAGGTCACCGAGGCGGCCATGAACGTCCTCGGGGCCGAGGCCATGGTCGGGTTCGGCGACGAGACCCGGGGCGGCCTGGGAGCGCCCACCATCGGCACCCCCAACACCGCCGCCAACTGGATGGCGAGCTTCCTCATCGCCCGGCCCGGCACGATCTACGCCGGCACCTCCGAGGTGCAGAAGAACATCATCGGCGAGCGCGTGCTCGGTCTGCCCAAGGAGCCGCGGGCCGACACCGGAACCTGGCGCGAAAGCCAGTCGGCCTACAGCTGACGATCACGTCGACGCCCGATCGCGGTCGGCCGTTCTCCGAGGGAATGGCCGACCGCCGGGTCCCGGCCGGCCGGCTTCGCCGGTCTCGGGGTCAGAGGGCCTGGGAGTCGGGGAGGTGGGCCTCGATCCGGGGCGCCGGTAGTCCTCGGGGCGAAGCGCTGTGGCCGAAGGGCGTGGGTTGCGGGTCGGCGAAGACCTCCACCTGGCCCAGGTCCAGGTCGCCGTTGTCGCCGTCCACGGTGCCTCCGGCCAGGAGGATCTTGCGCAGCTCGCTCGAGGTGAAGGCGACGTAGACCATGGTCCGCACGTCCCGATCGGTGACGGGGCCGTCGGTCGACAGCAGCCCCTGGTCGATGAGCGACGAGATGACCTCCAGCTCGCCCGAACGGATGGCGGCATCGATCCCGGCCGCCGCTGGATTGGGTCGGAGGTCGATGATCGGGGCGATGGCCTCGTCGGCGTAGTCGGCCGCTGCCACCGGGGCCGGGCGCTGGCGCATCGTGAGGGGTGCGACCCGCCGGTCGGGACGGCTCGGCGTCGGCGCCGCCGGTCGCTCCTCATCGATGGCTGGCGTGGTGGGCGTCGGGCTCTGGGGCCGCCCGACCGACGGCGCCTCAGGAGCCGTCGTCGAACGGGGCGGCCCGGTCGGGGGCGGCGCGTCGAGTGCCGGCCCGGCGGACGACGCCGGCCCCTCGGCCGTCGCCGTCATCTCGTCGGCGACGGCGATGGCCCCCTCACGGGTGGCGTTGGTCGCGCTACTTCCCGTGGCAATACCATCTTGGGTGGCGGTGTCATCACCAATGGTGACCGATTCGAGTCCGGTCCATTCAGGGCTTTCGGCACGCTGCCATTTGGCCTTGTGGTCCGAGGTCGCCATCGGACCGGGGGTGTCGAGGTCCGGGTCGTCGCTGTCGCCGGTGACGGCTGCAGCGCCGACGGGGGTCAGGAAGTTGCTGGTCTCAGCGGCTGGAGGTGCGGCCAGGACCGTGTCAGGGGCGGGTCGGAGGGCGCTGACGGCGGCTTCGGCATCGTCGGAGTCGGTGTCATCCGACCCGGTGTCGCGGCGGCGGGCTTCGAGTTCCTGCTCGGTCTGGCGGGTGAACATGGCGACCAGGTCGTCGATCTCGTCCAGGTCCTGCTCGGCCGACTCGTCGTCGCCGCCGTTGCCTTCCGCCAGGGGTGAGCCGATCTCGGTGCCGCCGTCGACGGCGACGCTGCGAGGCGACGCGCTGATGGTCTCCGGGTTGGCGGTCTCCGGTTCCTCGGTCGGCGGCGTGTCGTTGAAGGGCCAGGCCGCCGCCTCGTCGAGGTCGGCACCGTAGGGTGACGGTCCGTCATCGCCGGTCGGATAGTCGGTCTTCGACGGGGCCGGCCGGTCGATCTCGGACGAGAACACCGACGGGGGTGTCCTCCGCCTGGTGATCCGGCGGCCGCCGAGTTGCTGCTCGTCGCCTGCGTCGTCGCTGGTCAGCAGTGATTCGGCGTCGGCGGAGAACTCGTCGGCCGAGATCGGTCCGTCGTCGGTGCGGCTCCGACGCCCGGTCACGGTGGCCATGAAGGCCGCCGTGCTGTTGGGGGGAACGTCGGCCGGGGCGGTCGTGATCCGGGGGGCCTGGGTCGTGGCCCGCGACCCTGAGGCTGCGGCCTCGTCGGTGGCCGCCAGGCGCAGGTCGCTGATCACGTAGAGGGCCAGTGCGGCCACGATGATGGCGGTGAGGAACCGGACGATGAGTTGCTCCCCGGACGTCAGTGCGCCGGCCAGGATCACCCCGAGCACGGCCAAGGCGACGAGAAGGAACACACCGGAGAGAATGCGGCGGGTCATTGCGGATGCCTCCATGCCGTCAACAATAGATCGAATAAGGGAGATGCGCATCCCCCAAATTACCTCTAATGCAACAAGCTTCTAGAAGGAATTGGCAACTAATGGCTACTGGGGCGGTTTCCGGTCGACGACCGGGGGTTCCGTGGACCAGGGAAAATCGATCCAGCGGTCCGTCCGCTTCCATACAAAGTCTGATTTCACCACTGACTGCGGCTTTTCGTACAGCACTGCGGTCCTGGCTTCAGCAACGACATCTTGGCAGTATTCATGAACCACTTTGAGGGTGTGTCCAGTATCGGCGACGTCATCAACAACCAAGATGGTTGCATCGGTGAGATCAAGCTTGTCCAAGTACGGCGGGAGCATCACGGGAACATCGAGCCGTTCGTCGACGCCGGTATAGAACTCGAGGTTCATCACGTAGAGGTTCTTCACCGACAGGGCGTAGCCCAACGACCCGGCGGCGAAGAGGCCGCCCCGGGCGATGGCCAGGATGATGTCGGGATCGAAGCCGCTGTCGGCGACCATCCCGGCCAGTTCCCGGGCCGCCCGCCCGTAGGTGACCCAATCCAGGGTCTCTCGTTCGTCTTCCTGCTGGTCACCCGAGGACATGGGGACAGACTCCTTCCCGTGGTTCGTTCTGCGTGGTGTTCCTTCCGCCGCTCGGGCGGGTTACAGTTCCGTATCGGGCCGGTCGCAGGTCGGTCGCTTGGGGCGAGTACGGAACGAAGACACCTCGGCGGAGGCTACGTGCAAAATCGGGATCCTCGCCCTCGATTCGCGGTTCGTCGCGACCCCCGGCACCCGAGAGCGGCCCGGCGTGGCCCGCTACGGAGCAATCGCCTGCTGGTCGGGCTGGCGCTGAGCGGCGCCGTTGCCGTCGGTGGTCTGCCGTCGGCGGCCCAGGAGTCGACCACCACCACCCCGCCGTCCACCACCACGACGACGGCTCCGCCGACCACGGCCACAACGGCTCCGCCGACCACGGCCACAACGGCGCCTACGACGGCCCCGCCGACGACCCAGGCGACCGGCTCGCCCCCGACCACGGCGGCCTCGACCTCGACGACGCTGAGCGCCGAGGAGGAGGCCCGCAAGCGCGAGGCCACCGGCAACCTGAACCGGGCCCGGGCGGCCGACGCCGACATCCAGTCCGCCCTGCAGGACATCACGGCCAAGACGCAACAGACCCGGTCCAAGATCGACAAGGTCCAGGCCAGCCTGGAGGCGGCCCGGGCCACGGCCGACACCGTCCGTACCGAGATGGTGGAGTCGGACGCCGAGCAGTCCCGTGTCGAGGAGCAGTTGCGGACCAAGGCCATCGAGGGCTTCAAGTCGGGTCTGACCGAGCCGGGCCCACTGTTCTCCGAGCGCGACATCAACCAGTCGATCCGCCAGACCCAACTGCTCCAGCAGGCCAACAAGAACACGGTTGAGCTCGTCGAGGAGCTCCGCACGATCCTCGAAGACCAGAAGTTGGCCCAGGCCGAGGCCGAGCAGGCGGTACGTGACGCCGAGCGGCTGGAACAGGAGCTGACCCAGGAGCTGGAGACACTCCGGTCCCAAGAGACCCAGCAGCTGGGGCTCAAGGCCGAGGCCGAGGCCCGCATCGCCCGATGGGCGGCCGACCTGACGGCCTACGCCGCCGAGGACGACGCCATCCAGGCCCTGATCGCCGGTTCGGCCCCGACCCCGGTGGCTGTCCCCCAGCCGGCCGTCCCATCGGCCCTGGGCTACCAGTGGCCGGTGGCGGGTCGGGTCAGCAGCCCGTTCGGCTATCGGATCCATCCGGTGTTCGGCACCCGCAAGCTCCACAGCGGGCTCGACATCGCCGCCCCCAGGGGCACGCCGATCGCCGCCACCAGCGGAGGCGTGGTCATCTTCAGCGGCTACCGCGGTGGGTACGGCAACACCGTCATCGTCGATCACGGTGGCGGCCTCACCAGCCTCTACGCCCACATGTCGACCATCGGGGCGACCGAGGGCCAGGCCGTCGACCGGGGCGACATCGTGGGTCTGGTCGGCGCAACCGGCACCGCCACCGGCAACCACCTGCACTTCGAGATCAGGGTCGGGGGCCAGGCTGTCGACCCCGCCCCCTATCTGCCCTGACCCCGCAACGGGGGAGCGAGGCGGGGGTTACGCGTCGTCGTCGCCCCCGCCGTCGGCCCCGCAGACCCCGCATCTGGTCGCCGCCGCGGCGACCGGAGCCGCCGATCAGGCTGCGGTGAGCTGGACCTGATGCCAGCCGGTGGCGCCGCTGGGGGCGGGAGGGGCGACCCGATCGGTCTGGGTCTCGCCGTCGCCGTCGGTGGCCCGGACCCGGAGCACGTGGCGCCCGGCCGTCGGGGTCCACAGCACGCGCCACTGGCGCCAGGCGTGGACGCCCAGCGATTCGCCCAGTTCGGCCTCGACCCACTCGCCGTCGTCGATCTGGAGCTCGACCTTCTCGATGCCCTTGTTGGGGGCCCAGGCCACGCCGGCCACCGGCACCTCCTCCCCGGCCACCAGGGGAGTCCCTCGCCGAGGGGTGTCGATCCGAGACTGGGTCTTGACCGGACCGTCCTTGGACCAGCCCCGCGGGATCCAGTAGCCGTCGAAGTCCTCGAGGGTCGTCAGCTGGATCTCGGACAACCACTTGGTCGCCGATACGTAGCCGTAGAGGCCGGACACCACGAGGCGGGCCGGGAAACCGTGGCGCAGGGGGAGCGGCTCGTCGTTCATGGCGATGGCAACCATGGCCGTCCGGCCGTCGTAGGCCAGATCGGTGGGAAAGCCGCAGGACCAGCCGTCGACCGACCTGCTGGCGATCTGGGTCGCCCCCGACCGGACCCCGGCCTCGTCGAGCAACTCCGTCAGGGGAACGCCCTGCCACACCGCATTGCCGACGAGATTGCCGCCGACCTCGTTCGACACGCAGGACAGCGTGACGGGGGCCACCAGGTTGGCCCGCTCCAGCAGGTCGTCGTAGGAGAAGGTCAGTTCGTTGTCGACCATGCCCCTGATACTGAGCTCCCATCCCGCGGGATCGACCTGGGGGGTGAGGATGGCGGTGTCGATCAGGTAGAACTCGTCGTTGGGCACGATGAGCGGGGTGATGCCCGGGGTCGAGGCCACCTCGCCCCCGCCGGCGGCGGCGATCTGCTGCTCCAGATCGGAGGCCGACAGGGCCGAGTCGAGCTGCACGTTGGCCCGGGCGTCGGCGGCCGAGGAGCGGGCCCGGAGCAGGTTGGCGCCAACGGTGGCCACGGCGGCGGTGGCCCCGACGGCGCCGGCCACGTTGAGGAAGCCCCGGCGACTGATGGCGGGGTCGACCGGTGAGTCGATCGGGCCGCCGCCCTCGCCGGGCGCCTCGATCACCCGGTCCGAACGGAGGCGGAGGCCGCTGGGAGCCGAGGCCATACCGGCCTGGACCCGGAGGATGAGCAGGGTGGCGACGCCGGCCACCACCGCGGCCAGCGTGATGATGACCCCCGAGGCCCAGCCGCCCTGGCTGTCGACCCCGATCGAGACGAGCCCGATCAGGCCGAAGACCACGATCCCGACGATGCCGGGAAGGGGGCTGCGGCGTGAGGCCACCCCCAGGCCGGCGGCGATCAGAAGGGCGATGATCACGGTGCCGAGCACCAGGGCCGGCTTGTCCGACAGGCCGAACACGGCCTT
This sequence comes from Acidimicrobiales bacterium, assembly GCA_965263455.1. Taxonomy (GTDB): domain Bacteria; phylum Actinomycetota; class Acidimicrobiia; order Acidimicrobiales; family SZUA-35; genus CADEDH01. The sequence continues at coordinate 595,245 of CBDHHN010000002.1, read as the reverse complement.
GCCGAAGTCGACGAACCAGCCCGGCGCTTCGTCGATGACGCGGTTGGCCACGGCGATCACGGGACCGGGACGCGGCGCGGCGAAGGCGGCGGCCAGCTCTCCGATGCTGAGGGCGGCGGCGCCGGCCAGGGCTCCGACCAGGGCGGCCCGGCCGGTGTCCAGCCAGGAGGCCGATCCGGTCGGGTCGCTCGGTCCGGGTGAGGCCGAGGTGGTTTCGGTGCTTTCGGTGTCCATGTCGTGTCCGCTCGATGGTCCGGTGGTTCCGGGGCTCCGGTGCTCCCCACGTAATCAGATCCAACGGCGGGACGGGTCGCCCGTCATCGGCTCCGGGGTCAGGGTTCAGTACTTGTTCACAGGATCGGCCGCCCGGCGGGTGCATGGTGGGTGGGTGCGATCCGAACCTTCACCGTCGGGAATAGCGACCCCCGGGCCCAGGTTGGCTCGGGCTATGTCACGAAGACTACGCCGACCCCGGCGCGCCCACCCACTGGCGGGACTCCTGGCCTTGAGCCTGGTCGCCGCCGCCTGCGGTTCGGCCGACGGTACCGAGGCCACCGCCGGCCCCGAGTCGTCCGCCGCCCCCGCCCCCACCGCCGCCGAGCCGGCCGACCCCGGAACAGCGGCGTCCGCCGATGAGGGCGAGAGCGCTCCGGCCGACGACCAGGCCCAGGCTCCGGCCGACGCCCCCGCCGCCGAGAACCTCTTCCCCGACATCGAGGTGACCCGGATCAGCGACGGTGAGCCCGTCAACCTGTCGGACGAGCTGGCCGGAGGAGATCTCCCCGTCCTGCTCTGGTTCTGGGCCCCCCATTGACCCACGTGCCGGGCTGAGGGCCCGGTGGTTGAGCAGTTCGCTCAACAGAACGCCGACAAGGTCCGCGTCGTCGGGATGGGAGCCCAGGACTCGCTCGGGCAGGCCGTCGACTTCATCGACCTCACCGGGGCCGTGACCCCGCTGATGATCTGGGACGCCACGTTCGAGACCTGGTCCTACTACGGGGTGAGCGGCCAGCCCACCGCCATCCTGGTCGATGCCTCGGGTAACCCGATCGCCGGGTGGCGAGGGTTCTTCGATCAGAACGAGGTCCTGGAACTGGCCGAGGCGGCCTGAGCGGCCCGCCTCCTTGGCCCGGGATAGACTCCCCGGGCGCAGGGGCGGGGAGTCCGCCCGGTTCAGCTGACAGGAGCCGATCATGAAGGTTGTCGTCGATTTCGACTTGTGTGAGAGCAACGCCGTGTGCATGGCCATTGCCCCCGAGGTGTTCGAGGTCCGGGACGACGACTTCCTCTACATCCTGAACGAGAACCCTCCGGCCGACCTCCACGAGAAGGTGCGGGAGGCGGCTGAGCGCTGCCCCAAGCAGGCCATCGCCCTCGAGGACTGACGGATCCACGCCCGGGCCTCGGCCCGGGCGTTCCCGTTCCGCGAGATCGTGAACCGAATCATCGTCGTCGGCGCCTCTCTGGCCGGCCTGCACGCCGCCGCCGTCATCCGACGACGAGGCCATGACGGCTCCGTCGTCCTCGTCGGCGACGAGCCCCACTACCCCTACGACCGGCCACCGCTGTCCAAGGACTACCTGGCCGGCTCCACCACCGCCGAGGCGCTGCGACTCCGACCCGCCGCCAACCCCGACGAGCTCGGGGTGGAATGGCGCCTTGGCCACCGGGCCACGGGACTGAGCTGGGGCGATGCGGGTGGCACCGTCCTCCTCGACGACGGGACCGAGGTCGAGGGAGACGGGCTGGTGGTGGCCACCGGGGCCACGCCCCGGCACCTGCCCGGGACCGAGGGACTGGCCGGCCTCCACGTGCTCCGCACGGTCGACGACGCCGACGCCCTCCGGGCCGATCTCGACGCCGGCCCCGACCGGGTGCTGGTCATCGGCTGCGGATTCATCGGGGCCGAGGTGGCGGCGACGGCTCGCGAGCGCGGGCTCCAGGTCACGATCGTCGAGGCCGCCCCCGCTCCGCTCATGCGGGTGCTGGATGCCGACGCCGGTATGGCGGTGGCCGAACTGCACCGGGGCCACGGAGTCGACGTGCGACTGGGCGTCGGGGTGGCGTCGGTCGACGCCGTCGACGGTGCCGTCGCCGGTGTGACCCTGGACGACGGGTCGGAGATCCCGGCCGCCGTCGTGGTCGTCGGGATCGGGGTCGTGCCCAACACCGGCTGGTTGGAGGGCTCGTCCCTCACCGTGGACGACGGGGTGGTGACCGACCACACCTGCCTGGCCGCCCCCGGGGTCGTGGCCGCCGGCGATGTGGCCCGTTGGCCCCACGCCCGCTACGGCGACCGCCTCATCCGGGTCGAGCAGTGGGACAACGCGGTCGAGATGGGCCGCTATGTCGGCGATCGGCTGCTGGCGTTCGCCGCCGACGGGTCGGCCCCCGAGCCGTTCGCCCCCATCCCCTGGTTCTGGTCCGACCAGTACGACCGCAAGATCCAGCTCGCCGGTCTCTCCGGCGAGCGTCACGAGGTGGTCCAGGGCTCGGTGGCCGAACAGCGGTTCGTGCAGCTCTACCTCGACGACGAGGACCAGGTGGTCGGCGCCCTGTGCTGGAATCGCCCCCGCCAGGCCATCATGGCCCGCCAGCTGCTGGCGGCGGGCGCCCCGGTCGACGAGTTCAGGGAGAAGCTGGGCTGACGGTCGACCCGGGGGACGAGGCGGTGGAGTGGGTCGATGCCGACGGTGCCGTCCTCGGGATCGTGTCCCGCCGCCGGATGCGGGACCAGAACCTGCGGCACCGCTGCACCTACGTTGCCGTGGTCACGGGTGGCGATGAACTCGTGGTTCACCAGAGAGCCGACTGGAAGGACGTCTCGCCCGGGGCCTGGGACCTGTGTTTCGGTGGTGTGGCCGCCGTGGGCGAGGGCTGGGAGCCCTCGGCCCGGCGGGAGCTGGCCGAGGAGGCGGGCCTGACCGGCGTCGAGCTGGAAGACCTGGGTCCGGTCCGCTATGAAGCCGACGATGGCCGGATCGTGGGCCGGGTCTACCTGGCCCGCAGCGATGCCGAGCCGACCTGTCCCGACGGGGAGGTGCAGGCCCTCGAGCGGGTTCCTCTCCGGGATCTGGACCGGTGGCTCGACGGCCGGACCGTCAGCCCCGACACCGCAACCGTCGTCCTCCCGGTGCTGCGGCGGTTCTTAACCATCGGTGAACACCACCGATAATGTGGGTCCGACACCGTCGAACCCGGTTCGGTAGACCATGATGCGCCAGGACTCCCCGGCCACCGAGGCCACCCCACGATCCGGATGCCCGGAGGTGCTGGTGGTCGACGACGAGCCCCAGGTGCGGCAGGTGGTCGCCACCTACCTGGAGCGCGACGGTTTCGTGGTGCGGACGGCGGCGGACGGGCAGGAGGCGATGGCCGAGATCGCCCGTTGCCGACCCGACGCCATCGTCCTCGACCTCATGTTGCCCGGCGTTGGCGGGGTCGAGGTCCTCCAACGGTTGCGGGCCACCGGTGACGACGTGCCCGTCATCGTGCTCAGCGCCCGGGGCAGCGAGCCCGAGCGGGTGGCCGGACTCGAGTTGGGGGCCGACGACTACGTGGCCAAGCCGGCGTCGCCCCGCGAGATCGCGGCCCGGGTCCGGGCCGTGCTTCGCCGGTCCCGGCCCGGAGGCCCGGCCACATTGTCGTTCGGCTCGGTCGACATCGACGTGACGGCGCGGATCGTGACCAAGGCCGGTGCCCCCGTCCCGCTCCGGCCCAAGGAGTTCGATCTGCTGGTTCGCCTGGCCTCGTCGCCGGGCGAGGTGCTCAGCCGTCAGGACCTCCTCCGGGAGGTCTGGGGCTCGAGCGCCGAGTGGCAGGACCCGGGCACGGTCACCGTCCATGTCCGCCGCCTGCGGCGGGCGGTGGAGGACGAGCCGGCCCGGCCCCGCCACATCGTCACCGTCTACGGCATCGGCTATCGGTTCGACCAGGGATGAGCTTCGACCCGTCGCCGCCTCAGGGCCCGTTCGCTCAGGGCCCGGCCCGGTTCGTCCTCGCCGCCGTCGAGGCCGACGGCGGCGCCATGATGGACGAGGGCCCGTCGGTTCTGCTGTTCGTCGGCGCCGTGGTGGCCATGTCGATTGTGGCCGCCGTTGTCGTGCCGCCCCTGTTGGCCCGCGTGCCCCTGATGCGGGCCGTGCCGGCCCTGGCCGTGGTCGGACCCCTCCTGGCCCTGGCCGGCAGCCTGATCGGGGTCGGGGCGATGACCCTGTCGGGCCACGACATCTGGTACTCGCTCCTGGTGGCCGGGTGCACGGGGGCGGCCTCGATCGTGGTCGGCCTGCGGTTGGCCCGGCCCGTGGCCCGTGACCTGGGCCGGGTGGTGGGAACCATCGACCGGGTGGCGGCCGGGGAGCGGGGGGCCCGCACCGGGATCGAACGGTCGGACGAGATCGGAGGTCTGGCCGCCGCCATCGACGACCTGAGCCGCAGCCTGGCCCGGGCCGAGGCCGAACGCCAGGCGGCCGAGACCGAACGGCAGGCCGTGGTCGGTGCCCTGAGCCACGATCTCCGGACCCCGCTGGCGTCACTCCTCGTGTCGGTCGAGGCCCTCCAGGACGGTGTCGGCGATGCCGGCGCCCATCTGCGGGCCATGCGGGGCAACGTCCTCGCTCTGGAGTCCTTGGTCGAAGACCTGTTCCTCCTGGCCCGGGCCGACGCCGGCTCGCTGGCCCTGGAGCTGGAACCGGTCGACCTGGCCGAACTGATCGACGAGGCGGTGGAGGCCGTCGGCCCGGTGGCCTCGGCCCGGGACGTGGCCGTCACCGCCGGCGGCCTGGGCCCGCTCCCGGTGGTGGCCGACGACCGGGCGCTGGGCCGGGTGTTGCGGAACCTGCTCGACAACGCCATCCGTCACTCGCCCCGGGAGGGCATGGTGCACGTCGTCGAGTCCCGGGTCGATGGGCTGGTGCGGATCGAGATCGAGGACGAGGGGCCCGGGTTCCCCCCGTCGTTCCTGCCCCAGGCCTTCGAACGGTTCACCCAGGCCGACGGTGCCCGTAGCCGGCCTGGCGGTGCCGGCCTGGGCCTGGCCATCGCCCGAACTCTGCTGGCCGCCCATGACGGCCGGATCGGGGCCGAGCCCGGCCCCGGCGGCCTGGTCTGGCTGGAACTCCCGGACGGGCGCACCGAACAGAGCGATCGGGAGTCGAGCGGCGCGGCGCCGAAGGTCGCCGCCCGATCGTCGGCCGCCGCCTTCCCGCCCGTGGCCCGGACGACGCGCAGCGTGCTCCGTTCAGACCGCCAGTAGCGCCGGGGCCGCCGCCGGTCGCTCCAGCGGAATGGGGGCCACGGTGTCGCTCGAGGCCATGGCCGGCACATCGCCCAGGGCCGATCGCAGCAGGTGCTGATAGCAGTCGAGCTGGCGCTGGGCCTCGACCCGGTTACCGCTGGCCAGGTGGGCGTCGATCACGAGCCGGTGGCTGCTCTCGCGCAGCGGTTCGATGGCGACCGCGGCGAGAGCCAACTGGACGGCGGCGTTGTGGTGGCCATCGGCCAAGGCGTGGCGGGCCGCGTCCTCGAGCGAGCCGAGGCGGAACTGACGCAGCCGCTCCCGCTCGATGGTCAGCCAGTCGTCGTACCAGTCGGGCAGGAGATCGTGGTCGAGCGCCTGCATGGGGCGCACCGTCTCCATGGTGGTCGTCGGCTCGGCCCGGGCCAGATCGTCGAGGCCGTGACGAACGTCGAGCCACACGTCGTCGGCCAGACGCAGCCGCGACTTGGTGGCCTCGATGAGCACGACCGGCACCTTCCCCAGCCGCCACAGGGCCGACCGCAGGTTGGCCTTGGCCCGTCGCTCGTCGTGCTCGGGCCACAGCTGGAACGCGGTGTAGGAACGGTCGGCCCCTCGGGGAGTGAGCGCGATGAACGCCAGGAGCCGCTGGGCCGCCGGCGTGACGTCGACCCGCTTCCCGTCGAGGTAGAGCCCGAAGCCCCCCAAGAGTCGTAGTTCCACGGTCGGCTCGGCGCCGTCAACGATCGTCATGGTCCTCCCTCCAGAGTCCGTAACCCGGCACTGACCTGATGGTCCGCAACGAAGGGAAATACATCCGATTCGTCGGACACCGTGCGGGTCGGCGACGGGTCCCCACCGTGAGGGAACCACACCGAGGTTGCGTCGATGTTGGGCCCATCCGACGGCGGCCGCGACCTCAGCTCAGCTTCGACTTCACCAGGTCGGCCACGGCCCGCCCCTCGGCCCGGCCCGCGACCTCGGCCGTCACCGCCTTCATGGCCTGGCCCATGTCGGCCCGAGCCGACCAGCCGCCCTGAGCCAGAACCTCGTCGACGAGGGCGGCCAACTCGTCGGGGGTGAGGGCGGCCGGTAGGTAGGTCTCCAGCACCGCCTTCTCGGCCCGTTCGGCCTCGGCCTGGGCCGGGCGGTCACCGGCGTCGAAGGCCTCGGCCGCCTCGATCCGGCGCTTGACCTGGGTCGAGATGACCCCCTGGACCTCGTCGTCGGACAGGCTCCGGGCCTCGTCGCCCGCCACCTCGGCCTCCTTGACCGCGGCCAGCACGGCCCGCAGGGTGCGGACGGTCACCTCGTCGCGGGCCTTCATGGCCGTGGTCAGATCCTGGCGGATGGTGTCGATCAGCATTCCGGCAGCTTGCCAGGATCGACGTCGGGCGGCGAGCGGATTGGTGCGGGCCGGTCGGGCCGGGATGCCGCCCGACACCGGCGGCCGGTGATCAGGCGGGGTAGAGCCAGGCCAGGTAGAAGGCGCCGCCCAGGATGGCCACCGAGAACACGGCGATGATCCCACCCCAGAACCAGTAGGGGAGGAACAGCACGTTGGCGATCGTCTGGGTGTCGGAGTCGGTCAGCGTGCCGTCGCTGCGGACGAAGTTCTTGGTGAACATGTAGTCGAGGCTGCCCCAACTGGCGACGCAGAACTGGATGCCGATGAGCTGGGCCACGAAGACCCGAATGAGTTCCGGCGCCTGCCACGCCACCCCGACCAGGACCAGGCCGACCAGGCCGAGGGCCACCAGCCCGAAGGTGTTGCGGACGAACAGCACGACCGACACCAGCACCGCGGCGGCCAGGCCGGCCAGGATCCAGGGGGCGGTCGCCTCCCGGGAACCGAGCAGGATGAACAGACCGCCGACGACGGCCGGAGCCAGCAGGCCGCCCGCCGCCACCACGGCCCGACCGAGGCTCCCGAGTCCGCTGGAGAAGGCGAGGCCGTCGAGGTTCTTGTGGACCTCGAGCCGCTTGAACCGACCACCGACGGCGATGGCGGTGAGGCCGTGCCCCAGTTCGTGGGCCCAGGTCCCCAGCAGGGCGAAGGGGTAGAGGATGGTCCGCCCATAGGGCAGCCGGGGCAGGACGATGCTCAGGGCCACGGCGGCCCAGAACAGCTGCACCAACTGGCTGTCGGCCATGTCCGACAGCTCCGGCACCCGGTCAAGCAGACCCGAGGGGATCCCCTCGGGCAGACCACTCCAGCCCGCCCCGTTCCTCACGGTCCCGTAGCGTAGTGGGCCCGCCGGGTCGACGGGGGGCGACGCACCCCAGTGAAGGGACGGGGCGCCGGACCGGAGCGAAGGGGCGGTCGCCACCGGCCATGACCTACGATCCGGGCGTGGATGAGATCTGTGATGACCTGGCGGCCGAGCATGCGGCCCTGGACGCGGTGGTGGCCGATCTGGACGAGGCCGGCTGGACCGGAGCGACGGCGGCCGAGGGCTGGGACGTGAAGGACACCATCGTCCACCTGATCCAGGCCGACATGGCCGCCCACCTGGCCGTCGTCGACGCCGAAGGCTTCGCCCGGGCCAAGGCGGCGATCGCCGCCGGCGACGGGCTCGATTGGTTCGGCACCTCGGCCGGCAAGTCGGGCCACGAGGTGTTGACCTGGTGGAGGACCGAGCGGGAGAAGATGCTGGCCGCGTTCCGGTCCCGCGGCCCCAAGGACCGGATCCCGTGGTTCGGGCCCGACATGAGCACGTTGTCGTTCGCCACGGCGCGGCTGATGGAGACCTGGTCCCACGGCCAGGACGTGGCCGACGCCGTCGGGGCCCCCTGGCCCCCGTCGGACCGTCTGCGTCACGTGGCCCACATCGGGGTCACCACCCGGGGCTGGAGCTACGTGAACCGGGGCATGACCCCGCCCGATGCGCCGGTCCGGATCGAGCTGTCCTCGCCGTCGGGTGAGGTGTGGACGTGGGGACCCGAGGACGCCGACGATCGGCTCAGCGGGCCCGCCCTGGACTTCTGCCTGGTGGTGACCCAACGGCGCCACCCCGAGGACTCGACCCTGGTGGCCGATGGCCCGCTGGCGGCCGAGTGGTTGGGTATCGCCCAGGCCTTCGCCGGTCCACCGACCCTGCCTCAGGCCGACCGCCGCCAGGGGGTCTGAGCCCGCCGGGGCTAGTCGACGAAGTCGATGACGGCCCGGCTGCCGGTGCCGTCCCGCATCAGCTGGTAGCCGTCGTTGATCCGGTCGAGGGGGAGGTGGTGCGAGATCATCTCGTCGAGCAGCAGCCGACCGTCGAGGTACATGTCGCAGTACTTCGGCATGTCGACCCGGAAGGCGTTCGACCCCATCATCGAGCCTTTCAGCGTCTTCTCCAGCATGAAGATCTCGTAGCCCGTGATCTCGATCTTCTGGCCGAAGGGCATCATGCCCACCACGACCGAGGTGCCGCCCATGCGGCTCATCTTCCAGACCTGTTCGACCGTCTCCTTGCGACCGATGGCCTCGAAGGCGTAGTCGACGCCGCCTCCGGTCAGCTCACGAACGGCGGCCACCACGTCCTCGGTCTGGGCGGCGTCGATCACGTCGGTGGCGCCGCAGGTCTGGGCCACCTCCAGCTTGGCCGGGCCCAGGTCGACGGCGATGATGCGGTTGGCCCCGGCGATTCGGGCTCCCTGGATGGCCGACAGGCCGATGCCGCCCGCTCCCACCACGCACACCGAGGACCCGGGCTCGATCTTGGCCGTCTTGAACACGGCCCCGATGCCGGTCGTCACGCCGCAACCGATGAGGGCGGCCTTGTCCAGGGGCATGTCCTCGCGGATCTTCACCACCGCGTTCTGATGGACCAGCATCTCCTCGGCGAATCCGCCCAGCCGAGCGAACTGGCCGACCTCGGTGTCGCCCCGGCTCAGGCGGGGGGCCGACCCCTTGGGTCGGCTGGTGGCGGCGTTGTTCTGGCAACGGTTGGGGTGGCCGGTGAGGCAGTGCTCGCAGTTGCCGCAGAAGATGCTGAGGCAGGTGATCACGTGATCGCCCGGCTTCACGTAGTCGACGTCGGGGCCGACGGCCCGCACCACGCCGGCCGACTCGTGTCCCATGACGGCCGGCAGGGGCAACCTGCTCCACTGGCCGTCCATGAAGTGGAGGTCGCTGTGGCACAGGCCGGCGTGGGCCGTCTCGACCAGGACCTCGCCCGGTCCGGGGGCGTCGACGGAGATGTCCTCGATGATCAGATCGCCGGGGATCTCGTTCAGAACCGCTGCGCGCATGGCTCGACCTCGCTGGTCTCGGGTGGCTGAAGGGCCGCTCGGGCCCGATGGAGGCACGTCTAGCATGCGCCGCCCGGTCCGGGCCAGCTCGCATCGCCGCCGGCCCGACGGGAAATACAACCCAAGTGGTGCCTCGGCCGATCCGAGCGGCCAGACTTGGGGCGGTTTGGGTAGCTGACAGGCAGTGCCGATCGGCGGAGCGGCGGGGAGAGCGTGGCGCAGGGCTGGCCGGAGGAAACGGAACGAAGCGCGGGGTTCCCGGTGTGGAGCCGCTCCTACGCGTCCGAACTGGCGCCCGGTCCCGTCCTGCCCCTGGACCGGGATCTGCTGTGGTCGGGTGGCGCGGCCCGGGCATGGCGAAGCCAGCTGGTGGGACCGCTCGGGTTCCGCCCGGCCGAGATCCCGACGGGGGAGATGGGCCTGCTCGGTGTGTTCGAGGGACATCTCTACCTCAACGCCTCGATGCTGCGGGTCTGGGCCGACCGGACTCCCGTCCTCGATCGGGCCCACGTCGAGTCGGCGTACCTGCCGGCCGACCTTCCACCCCACGAGGTCCAACCCTGGCATCGCAACCGCAGCGCCAGCGAAGGGGCCCTCAGTCGCTGGTTGCGGTCCGTGCTGGTCGACGGCGACGTGGTCGACGTGGAGACCGTGGTCCGGCGGGCCCTTCGGGCTCGCCGCTCCCGGCCCGACTTCGACCGCCTCCTCGACGACGCCGTACACGAGCGGATCGTTCACCTCCAGCCCCTGCTCGACCAGTTGCTGCGGGCTCACCTCCACCAGTTCCTGGCGGCCCCCGTCGGCCCAGCCCTCATCGCCTCGCTGTGTGAGCGCCTGGGGGTTGCCGGTCAGCCGGTGGGGATGCTGTCCGGCATCGGTGGCGTGGCCACGGCCAGCCCGCTCAAGGCCTTGTGGACCCTGTCCCGATTGGTGAGCCACTCCGCCACCGCCTCCGCCGTGTTCGACGGTGGGCCCGACGGCCTCGAGGCTCGACTCCGGTCCTCGGTGGCCTCGGATGTGCGGAGCCTGATGGCGGGGGTCGATGCCCTGGTCGACGAGGTCGGCCTGGTCGACACCGTCAGCTGGGAGTTGAGTCTGGACGACGTCCGGTCGGAGGTGATGTCGGTCCTGGCCGCCCTCGATCTCATGCGCCGCAGCCGAGACGACGGCGACCCGGCGGTGGCCCTGGCCTCGGCCGGGCGACGACGGGCTGCCCTCGTCTCCGAGGTGGCCGCCACCGTGGAGGCCCGGGGTTCGGTCGCCCACCGCGACCAGTTCCTTCGCGCCGTGCGGGCCACCGAGCACTACACCCGAGGCCGGGCCCGGGTCCGTCAGGCCATGGCCGTGGTCCGCTACGAGCTGCGCCTGGCCCTGGCCGAGCTCGCGCGACGGGCGGTCCGCCAGGGCGATATCGAGCGACCCGACCATCTGCGCCTCCTCCGAGCCGACGAGCTGGCGTACTACGCCGACGGAGGCCTGGCCACCATCGCCGACATCACCCGGGACCGGGCCCGGACCGCCACCGAGTTGGCGAACCGCCCGGCCGCCCCCTGGCTCGACCTGGCCGGATCGGCCACACCCGCTGCGCTGCCGGGACCGGTCACGGCGGCGGCCGAGGGGACGATGCTCTGGGGTCGGGCCGCCTCGCCGCTGTCGGTCCGGGGGCCGGTGGTGGTCGTCGATCCCGAGGCCGACGGGTTGGTCCCTCCGGGCGCCGTCCTGGTGGCCGATCGGGCCTCGCCGGCGTGGTTGCCCCATCTCGTGGGGGCGGCGGCCGTGATCACCGAGTCGGGAACCATGCTCGACCACCTGGCCGTCCTCTGCCGTGAGCTCGATGTGCCCCTGGTCTTCGGGGTGCCGGGGGCCCGGCGTCGTCTTCAGACGGGCACCGTGGTCGAGGTCGACGGGGCCACGGGGATGGTCACCGTGGTGGGCGAGGTCTCGTCCGCCCCGGGTGGGATGCTCCGCCACCTGCGGCGGGACCACCCGGGCGTGGCCTGACCGCGGTCAGGGGCGGTCGATGGCGGGCGCCAGCCGGGGGAACACGAGCCCGAACAGCAGGGCCTGACCGGCAAACAGGGCACCGCAGACCAACCACACGATGCGGATCACGTCGAGATGCTGGGCCGAGGCCTCGGGGCGGCCGACCACGGCCACGGCAAGGGCGATGGCCAGGGCGATGGCCAGCTGGAACACGGTCGTGCGCCCGGCGCCGGCCATGGCGAACCGGTTGGGGGGAACGTCCCGCATGGTGGCTCCGACCAGCATGGCGAAACTGCAGCCGGCGGCCAGCCCGGTGAACAGCCCGGGCACGATCATTCCGAGCACCGGCTGGGCATCCTGGCCGGTCACGGTCAGGTGGATGACCATGGCCACCAGGCCCGACGCCCCGCCCACGGCCAGGATGGGGGCCGGTCCGATCCGGTCGGCGAGCCGGCCGGCCTGGGGCGACACCAAGGCCGCCACCAGCGGGCCGGGCACGATGACCAGTCCGGTGGTGAGGACCGACCATCCCCAGACCTCCTGGATGAAGGTCGGGAGGGGGACGAAGTAGGCGAAGAAGGCCATGACGAACAGGATGCTGCCGACGTTGCCGACGCTGAAGCTGGGAATCCGGAACAGCGCCAGATCGAACAGCGGGCGCGGGTGGCGGGCCGAACGCAGGATGAAGACGACGATCAGCACGAAACCCACGGCGAACGTCAGCACGCTCCCGGTCGAGGTCCAACCCCAGTCCTCGCCCCGGACGATGCCGGCCACGATCGATCCGACGCCGACGGTGCCGGCCGGGATCGAGATGAGATCGACCCGACCCTCCGGGACCTGGCCGAAGCTCTCGTCGACCCAGCGGAGCGAACCCACGGCGGCGGCCAACGCCACCGGGACGTTGACCAGGAAGACCGACGGCCAGCCGAAGGCGCCGACCAGGAACCCGCCGAGGGGCGGTCCGACGGCGGCGGCGAGACCGCCCATGGCCCCCCACACCCCGATGGCCATCTGGCGCCGCTCGATGGGGAAGGCGGAGAGCACGATGGCCAACCCGGCCGGGAACTGCATGGCTCCCCCGACCGATTGCAGCACCCTGGCCCCGATCAGGGCTTCGATCGAGGGGGCGAAGCCGGCGGCGGTCGAACCGGCGGCGAAGATGAGCAGTCCGGTCACGAAGATGCGCCTGCGGCCGAATCGCTCGGCCGCCCAGCCCGAGAGCAGGAGCAGCGAGGCCAGGCCGATGTTGTAGCCGGTGATGATCCACGAGATGGTCGACTCGGCCGCGCCGTCGAAGGCGTCGCGGATCTCGGGGAGGGCGAGTGCGATGACCGTTATCTCCAGGCTCACCATGAACCCGACCAGGGCGGCCATGGCCAGCGCCAACCACGATCGGCGGGTGATGACCACGGCGGGGGCCGTCATCGTCGGTCCCACCGGTGGCTGAAGCAACGTTGTTCGAGTGGCCCGGCCGCCCACCAACCCCACAGCCCGAGCAGGGCTCGACGGCTGTACTCGGTCCAGCCGATGGCGTCGTCGGCTGCGGCCCGGCGCACCACCTGTCGGATGCCGTGCTCGTGGACGGCGTAGCCGGCCCAGACCCCGGGCCAGTCCCGGGTCGAGGCCACCTCGGTCACCATCAGTGGCCCGTGACGCCGGTTCCGGTTGCGGTGGGTGTGCCCGGAGGTGACGAGACCGTGGGGATTGGCGGCGGCCAGCTCGTCGAGCAGGTGGATCGAGGAGGGTGCGGCCACGCCGGGAGGGTAGTGGTCCGGGAGCCGGTGAGGTTGCAGTTGGTGGTGGAGGCCGAGCAGGAAGGGCTGCGACGACAGCGACGCCAACTCGACGATCTCGTCAACCCGGCCGTCGACCGAGCCCGAGCCCCGGCCCGGCACCGTCGTGTCGGCCACGATGACCCGGATCCCGGGGAGGTCGGTGCAGGTCGGCTGGCGGAGGTAGGGAACGCCTCGGACCCCGACCTTGGTCGGCATGGGGTCGTCGGTCCGCCCGTCGACCTCGTGATTGCCAGGGATCAACAGCACCGGCAGGTCGGGGAAGGTGTCGAGCAGACGGCCCACCTGCTCGTAGTCGGCCGTCCGCTGATGGTGGGCGGCGTCGCCCTTGACCAGCAGGAGTTCCGCCCCCCAGGCCGTGGCCTCCTGCAGACAGGCCCGGGCGCACCGGAAGGGAAACGGATCGGCATGGTCGCTGCGATCGCGCATGAGCTTCGATGCGCCCCAGCGCCGGGCCCCGAGGTGGAGATCGCTCACCGTGGCCACCTTGGCCAGGAGCTCGCCCGGCGGCGGGTCGAGGGTGGTGGTCGAGAGCTGGGCCCGCCCGCCGTCCCAGCTCACGTCGATGTGGTGGTCGCGGCCCGCGGCCAACCCGGTCACATCCAGCGCTCCTGGTCCGCCGGGGTGGATCACCGCGGCGTGGAGGTCGCCGGTCCGGGCCACGACCTCGCCCGGGGGTAGCTCACCCCAGGTGAGCTGGACCGAGGTGTCCTCCACGGCCCAGACCTGGAGCCGGGAGGGTGGGATGAACCGGGGCATGAGCGGGATCAGAGGGTAGAGGCCAAGAGGAAGGCTTCGAGCCGGTCCTGCTCCCGCTGGCGGAGTGCGACCTGGACCCGCTGGCGCTCCAGCAGCTGGTCCAGGGTGCGACCCCCGGTGGGCAGCGGGTGCTCGGCGAAGAAGGCCGCGGTCTGCGCCGCCTGCTCCGGCCGGTCGAGGTGCACGATCCCCGAGAGCATCCGGGGGAGGGCGCTGGTGGGGAACATCTCGCTCAACCGATCCCAGTGCTCGGTGATGAACCGCCAGGTGGCGTCGGCGGCGTGGCGGTTGGCCAGACTGCGGGCCAGGACGAACGGTGCGTTCTGGGATCGCACCTTCTCCTGAAGGACCAGTTCGTGGAGTCGGGCCACCAGCTCCGGGTGGGTGAAGTCGGCCAGGGCGTGGAGGAAGCGCATCTCCTCCTGTGGGGTGGCGGCGGTGGACCAGGCATCGACGAAGTCATCGAAGTCGGTCTCGTCGCCGACTCCGGCGACGACGTCCACCGATGCCGCCAGCAGCGCCGCATCGACCAGTTCGGGGTTGCGGCGGCCGGTGGCCAGGGCCCGCTTGGCCTCCTCCTGGATCTCGGGGTCGTCGGCGGTGGTCCCCAGGGCCCGGACCAGATCGCCACGGAGGGCCCGCGTGCGGTCGTCGTCGTCGGGGAGCGGGGCGAGGCCCAGGTTGGCCAGTGGCGGGGCCAGGATGTCGTGGGCGATGTCGGCCAGGCGCTCCCGGGCTTCGCCGTCGACCAGGCGGTCGATCTGGCGCAGGCCTCCGATGAGGCGCTGCCACACCGAGCGGTCGTGCTCGCCGCTCAGGGACTCGACCAGGTTCACGAAGGCCAGCGACGACAGCCGGCCGGCCAGCATGGCGGCGTGGGCGTCGTCGAGCACGGCGTAGCGTTCGACCGCGGTCAACTCGTCGAGGGCGATGTCGGCCAGCCGGTCGAGGGTGGCGGTGTCGTAGGCCACGCGCAGGAAGCCGGCGGCACCGGCGTTGGCCACCAACCACGCCGGTTCGTCGTCGAGGGTCAGTTCGGCCGTCGGACCCTCGACCAGGACCCGCCCGGCTCGGGCGTCGTCGGCGCCGTCCCGGCCCCAGCGGTACAGCACCGGCACCGACCACGTGGCGTCGGCCACCTCGTCGCCGCCGGCGTAGGCCAGGCGCTCCTGGCTCAGCCTCACCCGGGGCCCGTCGAGGGCCACCGTCACCAGTGGGTAGCCCCCCTGGAAGATCCAGGAGTCCATGATCCGGCGCACCGGTTCGCCCGTCTCGGCCTCGATGGCGTCCCACAGGTCGGTGGTCTCGGCGTTGCCGTAGGCGTGTTCGGCCATGTACCGGACGATGCCGGCCCGGAACCGGTCCTCGCCCAGGTACTGCTCCAGCATCCGGACGACGGCCGCCCCCTTCTCGTAGGTCAAGACGTCGAACATCCCCTCGGCGTCCTCCGGACTGACCACCTCGAACTCGATGGGGCGGGTGGCGGCCAGCGAGTCGGTGTCGAACGCCGCCGTGCGCGAGAGGCTGAAGTCGACCCAGCGCTGCCAGTCGGGACGGAAGGCGTCGGTGCACTTCATCTCCATGAAGGTGGCGAACGCCTCGTTGAGCCAGAGACCGTTCCACCAGGCCATGGTCACCAGGTCGCCGAACCACATGTGCGCCAACTCGTGGTTGATCACGTCGGCCGAGCGCTGCAACTCGCTCTGGGTGGCCTGGGTCGGATCGATGAGCAGCAGGACCTCGCGGAAGGTCACGCAGCCCAGGTTCTCCATCGCTCCGAAGGCGAAATCGGGGATGGCGACCAGATCGAGCTTGTCGCCCGGGTAGGGGCTGTCGAAGTAGTTGGCCAGGTAGCGGAGGGCGAAGGCGCCGGCCTCGAGGGCGAAGGCGGTCAGGTCGCCTTTGCCGGGCACGTGTACCACCCGAAGGGGCACACCGTCGACGTCGATCGGGTCGGTCATCTCCAGGGGACCGGCGGCGAAGGCCACCAGGTAGGTGCTCATGACCATGGTGGGGGCGAAGTCGATGGTGAGCCGGCCGTCGTCGGTGGTGCGACGCCCGATCTCGACACTGTTGGCGACCGCTTCGTGCCCGGCGTCGATGGTGAGACTGAGGGCGAAGGTGGCCTTGAAGGCCGGCTCGTCCCAACACGGGAAGCACTTCCGGGCATGGGTGGCCTCGAACTGGGTCGTGACCAGCCGCCGCGTCGTGCCCTCATCGTCGACGAACGAACTCAGGTAGGCCCCGACCAACTGGTCGTTGAAGGCCCCGGAGAAGTCGATGGTGATCTCGACCGGGCCCGGCTGCAGGGTCTGGCCGACGTGGAGCACCAACCGCTCGCGCTCCGCGTCGAGTTCGGTCCGGGCCGCAACCGCGGTTCCGCTCTCCGAGGACACCGCGGCCGAGCCGATGGTCAGCCCCTCGGCGTTGAGCACGACCGTCTCGGTCCCGACCTCGACCTCGGCCGTGACCACCACCCGGCCCGAGAACGCCTCACCCTCGACGTCGAGATCGAGCGAGATGGCGTAGTGCTGGGGGCGGACGGTTGTGGGCAGGCGGTGCGGATCCATCGACACGGCGTGAGCGTAGCCGTCGTCGGTGACGCTCGGGGTCTCGTGACCTCGCCTGACGTCGCCTGACCTCGCTTGACCTCGCCCGACCTCGCCCCGGCGGTCGTGTAACACCTGACCGGTTCGGCGCGCTTGTACCGGTCATGGTGCACACGTACTCCATGGCCACCACGGTGGGACGGCGGACCGGCTGGGTCCTGTGGGACTGCCGCCTGCAGACCTACGCCCTCGTCCTCCGGCTGTTCGACCCGGGATCGGGTGGGTCCTCGGCCGGGGCCGACCGGTTTCCTCCACCGTTCTGGCGTCAGGGCACCCGCCGACTGGAACACCCCACCGTCGAGTCGCTGGTCAACACCGTCGCCGCTCGCGGTGTGGGGCCGGACCGGGCACTCCGGGCATCGGTGTTCGATCTGGCCGGGGTGGTCGAGGAGGCCGAGGGGGTGACCGAGGTGGCCGGTCAGATCGACGGTGACGGTCGACCGAGGCTGGCCCTCATCGGGCCCGACGGCTCGGTGGTCGAGCTGTGGCCCGAGCGGGCCGACCCGGGTTTCGGTTTCGGCTGGGGTCCCGGCCGGCCGGGTGCGTTCGATACGGCCCGGACCGTGGTCCGGGCCTGTCTCGGGGCCCTCGCCCCCGACGAGGCCGATGCCGCCGCCACGGCCCTTGTGGCCGAGGTGCTGGTCTCGGCCGAGGCCCGGTTCTCCCTCTCGTGCCCGGCGGTCGCCGCCTGGCACGTGGCCGACGAACCGCTGGCCTCCACGCTCGGCCCACCCGGATGGCGTTCCCTCCAGCGCCATCTGGGTCGGGCCAGGGCCCCCCGGACCCCGGCCACTCCGGCCTCAGCGGCGGCGGCCGCGGCCGGGGCCGGGCGGGCCCGACTCCCGAACGACGCCCAACTCGTCGAACCGCCGGTCGAGGTGGCGACAGATGAGGTCCCAGCGGTCGACGGGAGCCGGCGTCGGGGCGACCAGGGCCCAGTCCGCCAGTTCGTCACCGAGCCGGTCGAGGCCCAACACCGCTTCGAGGATCGGTAGCAGATGACGCTCATCGGGATCGAGCGGGGTGACCGACCCATAGCCCTCGACCACGTCGTCGCGGTCCAGGCGATCCGGCATCGGGCCCGGGTCCAGGTCGGGGCCCTTCGTCGGCCCGGGGTCGGGCCCCGCCGTCAGCAGGTCGGGGAGGTCGGGGCCGATCATCCGGGCCACCTCGACGATCCTGGCCTCGGTGTGGGTCGGGGGCGCGATCGGGAGCGACCAGTCTCCGCCGTCGGACTCGACGGCCGCCGGGGACAGCCCGGGGAGGGCGGCGACCGGATGGGCCGAGAGCGCGTCACCGGTCGAGCGGACGGCCCCCTCGGCCCGTCGGACGAGTTCCATCACGGCGGCGGCCCGCAGCGGTTCGGGCTGGGCGTAGCGCACCAGGGCCGATCGGAGCGTCCAACCCGAGCGGCGAGATCGCTCCGACAGCTCGCCGAGACTCTGCCCTTCGACGGCCGGCGGCACCTGGATCGAGTGCCGCTCGGCCAACAGCCTGCCTGCTGCCCGGGAGCGAGCCACCCAACGGACGCTAGCAGCCGCCGCCCGCACCGTCATTCGAAGGTGATGGATCGACAAGCGGCGTCACCGTTCGTCAATTTGCCACAAATGGGAGGGCATGTAGTTCGCCAATTGACCGAAATAATCGCAGATTCCTCTTAACAAATCAGAGCCAGTCGTCTAGCGTCTCCTCTCATGGACGACGCAGGGGTGACTGACGAGGTCGACGAGATCCTTCAGTCCCTGCACGACGGTCTGAAGAAGGCGGAGGAAGTGATGTCCTCGATACTGGAGGGCATGGTTTCCGAGAGCGCGCATCTGCTCAACGAGTTGGACGCCGCGCTGTCGGACGTGGAGGCGGCCCTTCTGAACGACTGAGCGAGGTTTCCCCCCGGTCAGCGACGCCCGGGGGGACGAGTTCGGTGAGTAGCCAGAGCTGTGTCTACCGAGGGCGGTAGTCAGAGCTGTGGTCACTGGAAGCCGATCGCCATCCGGGCATGGCTGGGCCTGTTGTGCCCGGATGGGTTGAACCACCTCGCTCCCGCCGCGGTCGACGGGTCGAAGGGCCCGCCGTCATCGGATCCGGGCCCCGGCAAGCTCTCGAAGGGCTCGGGGACAACTGCTCGGTCCGTCGGCGCTGCGCATCGGGCACCATGGGACGGAGTCGATGGGCGTAGCCGTCGACGCAGTGGAGGTGTCAGTTGGGTTTCCCACGTCACGGGCGATCGGCAGTGCTGGCGGTTGCGGCGGGTCTTGCCGTCGCCGCCTGCTCGGGCTTCGTGGGCTCGGCCGACCCCGATCCCGACTCCGACTCGACCGAACCGCTGGCCCCGACGGCGGCCCCGATCGAGACGCCCACGGCGCCCGGCGGCGACTCCCCTGACGTGACGGTCGAGGCATCGGGGACGCCCCGGCCCCGGGCATTCGACCCTGACGCCTACGCCCGGAACCTGAACCTCATCCTGGCCAGCACCACCCGCAACACCAACCACGACGCCAGCCCCTTCCTGGACGTGGCCTCGGCCGAGTTGGTCCCCGAGGAGTTGTACGGGCCCCGCCTCGACTACCTGACCCGAGCCGGGGGCAATCCCGAGCCGGCGTTTCCCGTGGTCCAGGGAGGGCAGTTCCGAACGGGCTGCGAGTTCAGCCACTTCGCCTACGACGATCCGCTGGTCCGTCCGGGGGAGCCGGGGGCGGCCCACCTCCACATGTTCTTCGGCAATACCCACGTCAACGCCCACTCGACCTACGAGACGCTCCTGGACTCGGGAGGGAGCACCTGCAACGGCCAGGAGCTGAACCGGACCGGGTACTGGGTCCCGGCCATGTTCGACGGGCAGGGCAACGTGCGGATCCCTGAACGGGTGGTCGTCTACTACAAGGGCGAGGGACTCTCCAACGGCCGATCGGAGGTCTACCCGCCGGAAGCGGCCTTCGTTGCCGAACGCGACCTGAACACCGTTGGCGTCGACGTCGGCGGAGCCGAGGGCAAGTTCTCGTTCACGTGTTCGGACCAGTGGTCGGGTTGGGCCCAGCCGGCGGCCAACACCATCCCCGATTGTGATGGCGATGTGTTCTTCGACCTGTACGGGGTCGTCGACGAGCCCCATGTGGTGCTCGAGATGAACGTCAAGTTCCCCCAGTGCTGGAACGGCCGGGATCCCTGGGACTGGGCCAACAGCTACGACGTGCCCGCCACCGGCGGCTGGTATGGCAGTGGGTGCGAAGGCGAGTACAACCGCAACCTTCCCAACCTCGAGTACTTCGTCAACTACCGGGTCGAGCTGGGCGAGTCCACCGCCGACTGGTACCTGTCATCCGATGTCGACCCGCGTACCCTTCTCCGTTCCGTGCCCGGTGGAAGCAGCGTGCACGGGGACTGGTGGGGGGCCTGGCATCCCGATGTCAACCGGCAGTGGGTCGACAACTGCGTCAACTTCCGGGCCGATGTGGCCAGCGGGTGCGGCTTCGGGTATCTGACCGATGGCGGACCCGACGGGGAGAATCCCCTGGCCGGTCCCGCCCTGCGCTATCGGCCCCAGTACACGGGCCCGGAGAAGATCCCGGCGGCCACCATCTACGAGCAGCTGTGCGCCCCCCACACCGAGCGGGCCTATCAGCAGCCGACCGACGCCGCCCACTGCCTGGTCGACTAACCGGCCGCCTCCCAGGGCCAGGCGAAGGCCAGGGCGGTCACCGTGCCCATCAGGAGCGCAGGCCCGAACGGCAGCGGCTCGCGGCGACCGCGAGCCGCCAGGGATACCAGGGCCACCAGGGCGCCGGCGGCGGTGGCCAGGGCCAGGGCGTGGACGGCCACCACCGGCCCCGGAAGCCCGAGGTAGAGGCCGAGGCCGGCGCCGTACTTGACGTCACCGAAGCCGATGCTTGCGGGCGAGATCAGATAGCTGGCGAGCCAGGGTCCGGCGAAGATGGCCACCCCAAGGCCCAGGTCGTCGATCGGTAGCCCGGTGTCGTCGGCGATGGCGACGAGGGCGAACCCGACAACCGCCACGAGGGCCAAGGGGCCGGTGTAGATGTCCCGGAGCAGGTGGGTCCGGGCGTCGTCGACGGCGGCGATCGTGGCGATGGCCAGGCCGAGAACGTAGGTGGTGGCGAGGAGGATGGGCGCGACCATAGTGGCGGGTCCGATGTTGCCTGTCGATCGTTCATGATGAAAATGCGGTACGTGGCGACGCCTGTCAATGGTGATCGTGGCGAAGGTCGACGCGATGCATCTACAATCACCTTGAACGATCCGATCGAGTCATTGCCGGCTGTCCCGCCGGTCAGGTCACCCGGATGGGAAGCGCGGGCGACGGGATGGGACCGCCGGGTGCGATCGAGTTGCCCGCCTCCCCGACTCCGCCCATCAGCCCGAGGTCGTGCCATGCGCTGCGACGTCTCCGAGTCCCGTCCAAGGCCATCGCCCCCAACCGGCGGCAGGCTCCGTCACGGCCCGCCCCATCCATGAACGGGTCGCGGGCCCGGCGGCACCTGGCCGCCACCGTGCGGGTCGGCGCCGCCCTCGTGGCGCTTGTTGTCCTGATGGTCGGGGTTCCGGCCAGCCTCGCCCTGCTCGTCGGCAACCCTCTTCCCGACGCCGTCCCGACGTGGACCGAGGTGACGAGGGCGGTCGACCGGGGCCGGATCGAGCCTCTGACCCAGGCCCGTGTGCTCGCCGTGGTGGCCTGGGTGACCTGGGCCAACCTGGCCGTCAGCTTCGCCGTCGAGGGGGTCGCCGTCGTCCGGGGCCGTCGGGCCCGGGCCCGGCGTTCGCTGCTGGCCACGCAGTGGCTGGCGGCCCGGGTGGTCGGCCATCTGGCCCTGGTCGGCTCCCTTTCCCTCGACACCTCCGCGGCCGGGGGAGCGGTACTGCCTCCGCTCCCGGTGGCCGTCGCCGCTCCGGAACTCCCGGGCGACGAGCCGGCTCCCGAGGCCGTCGACGATCCTGCCCCCGGCGGCGAGATCCGAGCCCGCCGCCGGGACACCCTGTGGAGCATGGCCGAACGCCACCTCGGATCGGGCCAGGCCTGGCGCGCCCTGCGCGACGTGAACGTGGGCCGGACCATGGCCGACGGCACGGTGTTGGGCGAGGGGTTCACCTCGGTCCGGCCCGGCTGGGTCCTGGTCCTGCCCGGCGACGACCCTCTGCCGGCGTCCGCCGCCGGTCCCGGCGCCGGCCTCGGGGCGGCGGTGGCCCAGGTCGAGGTGGTCCGGGGCGACAACCTGTGGGACCTGTCGGAGGAGCGACTGGACGATGCACGGTTGCCCTCGGGTCCGTCGGACGTCCTGGCGTACCTGGGCGACGTCATCGACCGGAACGGCGACCGGATCGACGACCCGGACCTGATCTTCCCCGGCCAGGTTTTCGACTTTCCCACCCCCGGCCAGCCGTCGGAACACCGTGGCCCAGACGACCTGCGGGCCGAGGCTGAGGCCGAGGCCGACACGCAGGTCGCTCCCGGGTTCGGACCGGACGCCGACAGGGGCCAAGCCGAGGACGGCGAGGTCGCGGGATTCGAGGGCGTCCCGGCCTCGCTGGAGGACGTGGCCCGGCCGGGATCCGAGACTGGCGAGCCGGGGTCGGTGGGCCGAATCGTGGACGCCGATCCCGGGGTCCGCTCGGGGGCCGGAGGCGGGGTCCGGCCCGTCGTGGCCGACACGGGAACGATCCGGCAGTCGGCACTCGGCTCGCCTCTGGCCCACCTCGGATCGGTCACCTTCGGTGCCGCCGCCGCGTTGCTGGCATCGGGCGGGTTGCGGGCGCTGGCTCGACGCCGTCGGTATCGTTTGGCCCATCGGCGTCCCGGTACCGTGCCCGCGCCCCCGGACCCCGAACTGCACCAGATCGAGCGGGCCCTCCACCGCCACCGCGATGAGGAGGCCACGGCCTGGCTTGCCGCCGCCGTCGACTCCCTGTCGGCTCGGCCCATCCATCACGGTGAGCAGGTGGCCCAACCCGTTGCCGCCCGCCTCGACCGGGAGGCGCTGGAGGTGGTGTTCGACCACGCCGATCCGATGGCGGCGCCCCTCCCGTGGGCCAGCCTGGACGGCGGCCGGACCTGGCGGATCCCGGCCGCCACCGCCGTGACCGACCTGCCACCACCGGCCGTCGACAACCCGGCTCCGACCCTCGTGACCGTGGGGGTCGATCACTTCCTCAATCTGGAGGCGGCCGGTGTGGTGGCTCTGGTGGGGGAGGGCCGGGAGCCGTTCGACCTGGTGCGCTCGGTGGTGCACGAGTTGGCCACCGGCCCGGCCGCGGGCCTGGTCGACATCCGCTCGACGGTGCTGCTGGCCGGGACGGACTCCTACGGCCTGGTCCGCTACCAGCCGGCCCGGGCCCTGGGGGACGAGTTGGCGTCATGGCTCGACACGGTGGCCGACCGGCTCGACGGGCATGAGGTGGCGAACGCCTATGCCCTCCGTCTGGTCGCCGTCGACGATCCGCCGGGACCGGTCGTGGTGGTCCTCGCCGCCGAAGACCTGGACGAGGTGCGGGCGCTGGTGGACCGGGTGCGCCATCGTCGGTTCCCCGTGGTGGTGCTGGTGCTCGGCCCGACCGAGCACGCCGATCAGGTCATCGAGGTCGGCCCCGACCAGGCCGTGCTGGGGGCCGACCCGGCCTGGTCGTTCGAGCCCCAGCTCCTCGGCGAGCGGGCGGCCACCGCCCTGGGCCGGCTCCTGGCCGACGCCGCCGACGCCCCCTACCTGCCCATGGTTCCCGGGGTGGAGCTCTCGGCCCCGGCCGCGGCGCGTCCGCCCGACCACCACCTCGAAGACCGGCCGGGCGACGACGCGGTCTATGGGGACGGGGTCGAAGGTGAAGTCGGTGGTGAGATCGAAGGTGAGCTCGGAGTCGAAGTCGGTGGTGAGCTCGGAGGTGAAGTCGAAGGCGGACGCGAGGACGGGTTCGGAGGCGAGGTCCGGTTCGGGGTCGGGGACGAGCGTGAGGCCGGGAGCACCGTGGATCTCGGAGCTGCAGGCGGCCCAGGGGCCGAAGGGCCGCCCCGGCCGGTGGAGGCCTTGCGGCGTCAGGACATCGAGGCCGAGGAACAGGGCGACGTCGCCATCGTGGTCGGGGTCCTGGGTCCGGTGACGATCGACGGCGTCGACGCCGAGCTCACCTCCCAGCAGCTCTCGGTGCTGACCTACCTGGCCTGTCACGGCCCCGTGAGCCGGGCCATGCTCATCGACGCCCTCTGGGATGGCCAGGTCATCTCCCGGAGCCGACTGCCCAATCTGTTGACCGAGCTCCGGGCCCGAGTGGGTCGACACCACCTGCCCGAGGCGCGTGAGGGCCGCTACGCCCTGGACGGAGCCGACACGGACCTGGCCCGATTCGAGCGGGGCGTCCGTCGGGCCCAGACCCTCAGCGGTCGGGCGGCGGCGGCCGAACTCCGATCGGCCCTGCAACTGGTCCGGGGCGTGCCCCTCACGCCGCCCAGCCGTCGATTCTGGTCATGGGTCACCGACGAGTCCCATCTGGCGGCCAGAGTCGAAGCGGTGGTTGCCGACAGCGCCCTCCGGTTGGCCGCGCTCGAACGCGCCGACGGCGATCTGGACGGGGCCGAATGGGCGTGCCAACAGGGCCTCCTGGCCTCGCCCACCGACGAAGCCCTGGTCGTGGCCCTGACCGAGATCTACGTCGACCGGGGGCAGAGCGGGCTGGCCCGCCGTCTGGTCGAAGGCTGGGAGGACCGCATCGGCCGCCTCGATTGCGGGGAGCCCTCCGACGAACCCCGCCGTCGGTTGCATCGGCCGGCCGACCACTGAGCCCGATCGGCGACACCGACACCGACACCGACACCGACACCCGGCTCCGGGGTGGCCGAGCTCGCCTCCGGCTCGACGGTGGCTCAGGTTTCGAGCGGCTCCGCCGTTACCACCACGTTGGCCTCGTAGGACTTGGCGACCGGATCGAACGTGCCCCCGCACGTGATCAGCTGCAGGACCGGCTCGCCGTCCTTGCGGAACAGTTCGGTGGCCGGCAGCTCGCTCTTGTCATAGCTGTGGGTGGCGGTGACCTGGTACAGCTGGACGGAGCCGTCCTCCATCTCGACCTCGATGCCGTCGCCGGGCTGCAACTTGGCCAGGTCGAAGAAGGCGCCCGGTCGGCCGCCGTAGTCGACGTGGGCCGCCAGGACCGAGGCGCCGGGAGCGCCCGGCGAGGAGCTGTGCTGGTACCAGCCCACCGTGTCGGCGGCAGGGACGGCGAACTGGTTGTTGGCGTCGACGCCGACGGGGAGGACCGGGGCCTCAACCGCGATGCCGGCCAAGCGGACGGCCACCGGGCGGACCGGCGCCTCCTCGTTGAGCTGGTCGAGCGAGGCCGACCGGATGGGAACCCCGGGGTCGGCCACCGCCGGCCCGAGATCGGGTACGACGGGAAGGACGGCGGAGCGGGGCCCTGCTTCGTCCTCGCCATCCCCGCGGGCGGCCGTGGCCGCGCCGACCAGGCACACAGCGATCCCAAGGACGATCACCGCGTGCCCGAGCCGCTTCACGACAGTCGTCGCCTCCGGTTGAAGAACAGCAGGACCAGCCCGCTGGCCAGCATGGTCGAACTGACGATGTAGATGGCCGTCGTGGGCACCTCACCGTCGTCGAGGCCGAGAAGGCCGCTGTTGCCGGTGGGGACGCCGTCGGGGGCGGTCTCCAATCCGCTGTACGCCTGCGCCACCAGGCCCACCGTGCCGTCATCGGCCGAACCGATGGCGGACAGGGCGATGTACTCGCCGTCGTCGACCATGACCGACGCGCTGGTGATGATGTCGCCGTCCTCGTTGGCCAGGGCCAGGTCCACGGTGCCGGCATCGATCTCGAAGGTCGCCGTTCCGCCGGGCTCCAGGGTGGCCACCGACTCGTCGTCGAGGGCGACGTCCACGGGGTCGGCGGCTGCCAGATGACGGATGGTCAGCCGACCCCGGCCCGGGGCCAGGTCGCTCAGGTCTTCGCTGAAGGCCGACAGCGTCGGGGCGCCGTCCTGGTCGAGGTGGGCCACCAGCGATGCCGGGTCGTCGTCGACCGACACGGTGTCGGCCACCAGTGCGTCGTCGGTCCGATCGGCCGAGGAGGCGGTCGCCCCGTCGGCGGCGGCGAAGAGCTCGACCTCGTAGTCGCCGGCCGGCAGATCGACCGGACCGGCGATGGAACCAGCGGTGAACCCGGTGGCGACGGCGTCGCCGTCCACGTAGACGTCGACCTCGACATCGGGTACGCCGTGCAGGATCTGGACCCGGGCCTCACCTCGGCCGATCGGACCCTCCGCCTGGGGGGCGAGCTGGGCCGCCGTCGCCTGAGCCGGCGCCTCCGTGGTGGTGGGCGCTTCGGTGGTGGTGGGCGCCTCGGTCGTGGTGGTGGTGCTGGGCGCTTCGGTGGTGGTGGGCGCCTCGGTCGTGGTGGTGGTGCTGGGCGCTTCGGTGGTGGTGGGCGCCTCGGTCGTGGTGGTGGTGGGCGCCTCCGTGGTGGCGGGGGCCTCGGTCGTGGTGGTGGTGGGCGCCTCGGTGGTGGCGGGGGCCTCGGTGGTGGTGGGCGCCTCGGTCGTCGTGGTGGCGGGCGCCTCGGTCGTGGTGGGCGCTTCGGTGGTGGTCGAGTCCTGGGGGACACCGGCCGTCGTCGAGGACAGCTGGTTGCCTTCGGTGGCGACCTCGTCGTCATCGCCGGCGGTGAGCATGCCGTAGATCAGCCCTGCGGTGCCGAGCAGCAGAAGGGCGCCGATGACCCACGCCGCCCAGTTGCGGCGACCGCGGAGATCCTCCCGGTCGTAGTCGGTCGTCTCGGCGGCCTGGGGCACGCCGTACTCGTCACCGTCGGCGTCGTCGCCCTCGGGCTCGAGCACGGGCGCCTCGACGGTCTCGCCGGCGAAGAAGCTGTCGGCGGTGTCGCCGTCGGGCTGGACCTCGCCGTATTCCTCCGGCAGGTCCTCGGCCGGAGCTTCGGTGTCGAGCTCGATGGTGTCGTCCTCGGCCCCGGGCTCATCGTCGCCCTCGCCGTCGGGAGCCTCACCGTCGTCGTCGGCCTCGGCCTCATCGACCGCGGGGCCGTCGCCGTCGCCGCCGTCGCCCGTCTGGCCGCCGGCGTCGGTCACCGTGAAGCCGTCGTCGCCGTTGCCGACGCCGGTGGCGGCAACGGTTGCCGCTGCGCCGGCGGCGGCCGCTCCGGCCACCACGGCGCCGGCTCCGAGACCGCCGTCCTCGTCATCCTCGTCGTCTTCGGCGCTGGCCTTGGCCGCCACGACCGTGCCGGCGGTGGCCGCCAGGTCGGTCAGTTCGGCGGTGGCGATGAAGGCGGGCCGGAAGGTGGTGCGGTCCTCGCCCAAGCCCTCGGCCAGGATGCTGGCGAACTCCATGGCCGACGGGGGCCGGGCCTCCGGCGTGTCGGAGCTCGACCACATGATCAGCCGGCGGATGGAACGGGGAGCCTGCTCCAGGCGATCGCCCAGCGACTCCTCGAGGATCTTGCCCAGCGAATAGACGTCGGAGCGCTCGGTCGGACGGGCGCCGTTGCGGACCTCGGGGGCGGCGTAGCGCAGGCGATCCTCGGTCGGCAGCCCGCCGTGGCCGAGGCCGATGCCCCCGACCGCCACCTCGCCGTCGACGAGGTGGACGTCGCCCGGGGTGATGGCCCCGTGGTACAGGCTCCGCAGGTGGGCCTCATGGGTGGCCCGGGCCACGGCCTCGGTCATGCCGGCGGCGTCGGTCCACTCCAGGTCGCCATCGGTGATGCGGTCGGCCAGGGTCGGGGCCGAGAGGACCGGGGTGACGGCGAAGGGGCGGCCGTTGGGGGAGAAGTCGCTGTCGATGACGGGGACCATGCCCGGCAACTCGCCCGACTGGCGAAGGCGCCGAAGGTGTGTGCGGTCCCACGAATCCTCGGAACCCACGGTGATGTCGACGGTGCGCCCGTCCTGGGAGAGCCGGAGCCGCTGCAGACCGAACCACGGGTCTGCCGTTGAAACGCTCGGTTCACTCACTACTACCCTCCACCGGGTGGTCCGCCGCCAGTAGCCCTACATCTGGATGCCGATATCGTCGCCGACCCACCCGAGGGGGGCAGGCTGACCTTCAGCCCCGAGACCGTCCCGCCGCAACGGTGGATCTCGGTGCACAACGCCGGACAACGTTACCAAGGCTCGATGCCCCGGTCGACCATGAGTACCAAATGATCGACATCCATGTCGGTGGGTGATCGGCTCAGGATTCCAGCGGGCCGCCCCGGACCCTCGAACCTGGTACCAGCTGGTACTGATACCCCCGTCGAGATCGGCCAACCAGGTCGAACAACCCAACCTGTCGAAGGCAGAACGCCATGCGCTGGGCCCGGTCCCGGGTGGTGCCGGCGGCCGGGGCCAGATCGGCGGTGGTGAACCGGGCCGGAAGACCGTCCGGGACCAGCCGCCCCAGGTCGGTCACGGTGCGAAAACGATGGGTGGCCTCGACCGACCGCAGGACGCGATCCGTCGTCCGCCACCCTCCGCGGTTGCGGCGCAGGGTCGGATCCTCGACCTGGTGCTTGTCCACCGAGACGAGGACGACCTCGAGTTCGAGATTGGGGTGATCGAGCAGGGTCGGCATCGACACCAGCTCGTCGAACAGGGCGTAGAGGTCGCCCCGCTTGGGCGACCGGCGAGGCTTGGCCCCCGGCTTGTGGAGGTAGGTGGTGACGGCGATGGGGTGGACGATCAGGACCCGGTGGGCGCCGAGCAGGTGATCGAGCTTGCGGGCCATGGCGGCGAACGACGTCGTCTGGATCTCGATCAGCTGGTCGCCCCTGCGGATGTCGATCACGAACCCGTCGAGAGGCACCTCGAGCTCGTCCCCGGGCCGGGTGAGATGGTCCTTGAGCTGGGCGTGGAGCGAGCCCTCGTTGAGGGTTCCGATGGAGGCGATGGCGTCGATGGTAGGTCCGGGCGGCGGGCCGATGGTGGTCCGCCCGGGCGCCCGGCTCGCCCCGCCGACGGTCGACGAATAGGGTCGGCAACCATGTTCGAACCTCTGGTGAACCCGGCCCAGCTCGACACCCGGCCGTCGGTCTCGGGGCCGGCCCGCTGGTTCGTGGTCCAGGGCGGGGCCAACATCCTCCTCGTCGACGGCGAGATCCCGGTGGCCGAGGAGGCGCCGGTGCCGGGTCGGGCCCACCATCTCCTCGGGGTCGACGGTGCGACGCCGGTGTGGGCGGTCGAGGTCGACGAGTCGGCGCCGCCCCCGGACCGGGGTCAATGGCTCCACCTCCGCCAGCTCTACGGTTCGATCGAGGAGGGGCACTGGGCCCTGGCCGGCCGGGCGGTCCAGATCCTGGCCTGGGAGCGCGACCACGTCTACTGCGGTCGGTGCGGCACCGCGTCCGAGGCCCACGACACCGATCGGGCCAAACGATGCCCGGCCTGCGGGTTGATGGCCTACCCCCGTCTGACGCCGGCCATCATCGTCCTGGTCGAGCGGGACGACGGCCGGGCCCTGCTGGCCTGGGGGCGGCAGTTCCCGGGTCGGTTCTACAGCGCCCTGGCGGGCTTCGTGGAGCCAGGCGAATCCCTGGAGGAGTGCGTTCACCGCGAGGTGGCCGAGGAGGTCGGGATCGAGGTGGCCGACGTCAACTACTTCGGCAGCCAACCCTGGCCCTTCCCCCATTCGCTCATGGTCGGTTTCCGGGCCCGGTACGCCGGGGGCGAACTCCGACCCCAGGAAAGCGAGATCGTGGAGGCCGACTGGTACCACCACGACCAGCTGCCCCCGGCCCCCCGGGGCGGGATGTCGATCGCCGGCTGGCTGATCGAGGACTGGATCCGCCGTCACGGCGGCGCCTGACCGGGGTCAGTCCTTGGTGGCCACGGCGTTGGGGGTGACGTTCATCTTGGGCTCGTACTCGGGCGCCGCCACGTCCTGGCCGTCGCCGGACAACGAGGCCCGAAGGGCGTGGCGGCAGCTGTCGCACGGCCCGTAGAACCGGGCCTGGACCTCCTGGTGGCAGCGAGGGCAGGTGAAGGCGAGGGGATCGCCGTCGTCGACGTTCATGAGGTGACCTCCGATACGTCCCTACGGTACGCTCGCCAGCTGAGGCCGACGTGTCGATCGGGCGACCGACCGAGGGCGAAGGGGTTGAAGATGGGCGAGGGCGGTGTCATCGGTGGCCTGGATGACTCGCGGGTAACCGGGCGGTGTACTACCGGCATCCGGTTGACTTCGCAACCGGATGGTTCGACATCTCGTGGTTTTGGGCAGTTTTCCTTGACTTCCTATGTCCAACGATGTTTGCTTGCAAGCACGCCGCCGGACCGCAGAACCCGACGGGCCGAACCAGTGACGTTCTGTCTCGACCGCAGGCAGGAAGCTTCGAGCGTTCGGGGTTGGATCCCGCTTACCGCGCTGAGTAGGCGGGCTCCAGCGCGTTCGGGCCAGGTTCCGCGCCCCGAGGCGGTTCCCGTCGTGCGCTACGTTCGGGGCCGATTCGAAGACGTCGACCAGGGAGGTGACCGAGGTGTCCGTTGACAGCGTGGCCCCCTTCGTCGTCGGTCTTGCTCTCGGCGCCCTGGTCATGGCCGTGTTGGCGGCCGCCGTGGCCCGCCGCATCCGGTTGACCGGCCGCGTGCAGCTCGAGCAGTACGAGGAGACCATCGTCGAGTTGCGGCACGAGCGGACCGAGGGCAGGGAGGTCAATCGCCGCCTCCGGCACGAACTGGCCGTCAGCACACCCGAGCATCTGGAGCAGACCCAGGACGAACTCCGGGCCGCCCGGGACCGGATCGAGGCCCTGGAGCGGCGGCTGAGCGACACCACCGACGAGTTGTCGGCGCGCGACCGCTCCTTGCGGGAGGCTCGCCTGGCCATCCAGGAGATTCGGCTCCAGCTGGAGCACGGCTCGGTCTCGGTGTCCGGACCGCCCGACGATGGGTCGGCGGCCGGTCCGCCCGACGACATCGTCCTGGTGGGCGACGGTTCACCGGCCGTCGACCAGTAGTCGGTGGGGCCCGTCTCGTTCGAGCACCTCGACGGCGGGGCCACCCGGGAGGAGGCCATGGCCAGGGCTCGCACCCTGACCGACGGCGGCATCCGGGTCATGGCCGTCGACCAGCGGCCCGGCCCCCACGGTGAGCGGTTCCAGCTGGTGATCCGCTCGGTCGACGCCGCACGGGCGGCCCGCCTGGTGGTGGCGGCGGAGCAGACCCGCGCCGGGGACGGAGCGGGCGAGGCGACACCCGATCGGGCCGGCGACCCCGGCCTCTAGGGTGGGCTGCATGCCCTCCCCAGCGCTGGCCCTCGACCCGCTGGCCACGACGCCAGACGCCACCATCACGGTCCCCGGCTCCAAGAGCCACACCAACCGGGCCCTGATCTGCGCCGCCCTGGCCGACGGCACCTCGGTCCTGGAGGGCGCCCTGTTCGCCGACGACACCTGGGCCATGGTGCGGGCCCTCTCCTCGCTCGGACTGGCGATCGACACCGACGAGGCCCAGGCCCGGCTCACCGTGATCGGTTGCCGGGGACGGCCCCCGGCCGGTCCGGCCACGCTGAACGTGGCCCAATCCGGGACCACCGGCCGGTTCCTGGCCGCCCTGGCCGCCCTGGGCCCCGGTCCCTACGTGCTCGACGGTGACCCCCAACTCCGGGCCCGGCCCTTCGGGCCGATGGTCGACGCCCTCCGGGCCCTGGGGGCCACCGTCGACGGCGAGGGTCTGCCGCTGCGCATCTCCGGCCCCGTCGGTCCCGGGCGCCTCGCCATTCCCGGTTCGGTGTCGAGCCAGTTCCTCTCCGGGCTGCTGCTCTCGGCGCCCGCCATCGTTCCCGGCTCCGGCTCCGGCTCCGGCGATGGTGCCGGTCAGCCGGCTCTGGTGGTCGACCTCGACGGTCCGCTGGTGTCGCGCCCCTACGTCGAGCTCACCCTGGCCACCATGGCCGCCTTCGGGGCCGAGGTCGAGGCCGACGCCGACGCCCTCGCCGGCCATGACGGAGGTCGGTTCGTCGTGCCCGCCTCCGGGTACCGGGCGGCACCGGTCGCCATCGAGCCCGACGCCTCGGCCGCCACCTACTTCTTCGCCGCTGCCGCCGTCACCGGCGGTCGGGTCCGCATCCCCGGCCTCGGGTCCACCACCATCCAGGGCGATCTCGGCTTCGTCGACGTGCTGGAGCGGATGGGGGCCACCGTCGTGCGGACCCCCGACTGGACCGAGGTGACCGGGCCCTCACGGTTGGAGGGCGTGGAGGTCGACATGGGCGACATGTCCGATGCGGCCCAGACCCTGGCCGTGGTGGCCACCTTCGCCCGCACCCCGACCCGGGTCACCGGGATCGGCTTCATCCGCCACAAGGAGACCGACCGGCTCCGGGCGGTGGTCACCGAGCTCAACCGGCGAGGCATCCGGGCCGTCGAGGAGCCGGACGGGTTCACGGTGGAGCCGGGGGTCCCCGAGCCGGGCCCGGTGGCCACCTACGACGACCACCGCATGGCCATGAGCTTCGCCCTGCTCGGTCTCAGGCACCCCGGCATCCTCATCGAGGACCCGTCGTGCGTGACGAAGACCTTCCCCCGCTACTTCGAGACGCTCGAACGGTTGCGTTCCTGATCGACCACGATCTCGTCCGGGGCCTGCCAGGCCCCGAGATGGTGGTGGCGGACGATCTGGGCCGGAACCCCGGCCACCACGCTGTGATCGGGCACGACGCCCCGGACCACGGCGTTGGCCGCCACAACCACCTGGCGGCCGACGGCGGCTCCCGGCAGGATGACGGCCCCCGACCCGATCCAGGTGCCCGACCCGATCCGGACCGGCGCGTTGACGGGGTTCTGGCGGCCGATGGGCCGATCGAGGTCCTGGTAGGCGTGGTTCTGGTCGGTGATGTACACGTTCATGCCGGTGAACACGTCGTCGCCCAACTCGATGTCGGCGTGGGCCACGATGGCGGTGCCCCGCCCCAGCAGGCAACCGTCGCCGATCCGGAGGATCGGCTCGGAGCCGAGGTCCTGGTCGGGCACGATGCCGGCGGCCAGGGTCACATGCGGTGAGACCAGGACCCCTGACCCGAGCGAGATGAAGGCCTCGCCGTGGACGGCACCCCGGGGGAAGGTGACGACGGTGCCGGGGCCGAAGGCGGCGAAGCGTCGGGCCAGCCCGCTGTGCTGGTCGGCGGCGCACCAGTCGGTCAGCTGCTCGGCCGTCCGCCGCAGGACCTCGCCCCGCCAGCGACGGGCTCGGGCCCGGAGACCCTCGGTGCTGGACGGCCACCGGGCCCCTGTTCCGGACATGGCCGCCGACCCTAGCAGCGGGTGGGTGAGGTGGTCAGCAGGCGATGGGGGCGGCGGCCAGGGCGTCGAGGAAGCTACGGGCCCACTCGGCGGCCGAGGTGGTGCGGACGGCCTTGCGCATGGACTGCATACGCTCCCGGGCCTCGTCCGGGGTCATCTCAACCGCCTCCTGAATGGCGTTCTTGACGCCCTCGATGTCGTGCGGGTTGACCAGCAGCGCCGCATCGAGATGGTGGGCGGCGCCGGCGAACTCCGACAGGACCAGGGCCCCGGTCTCGTCGTAGCGGGTGGCCACGTACTCCTTGGCCACCAGGTTCATGCCGTCGCGGAACGGCGTCACCAGCATCACGTCGGCCGCCCGGTACAACGACAGGAGCTGGTCGAAGTTCTGGGTCTGGTGGATGTAGTGCACCACCGGGAACCCGACCCGGCCGAAGTCGCCGTTGATCTCGCCCACCAGCTGCTCGACCCGGGCCCGGAGCGAGATGTAGGCGTCGACGTCATCCCGACTGGGTTCGGCCACCTGGACCATCGTGACCTGGGAGGCGTGGAGGCGGCCGTCGGCCAGCAACTCCTTGAAGGCCCGGAGGCGGACATCGATCCCCTTGGTGTAGTCCAGCCGATCGACCCCGAGCAGGACGACGTGGGGTTGACCCAGTCGGGCCCGGAGGTCGCGACTGGCGTTGGTCACGGCGTGGTCCCGGGACGCCTCCTCGTAGCGTTCGTTGTCGATACCGATGGGGAAGGCGCCGACCGTGACCTGACGCCCCTCGACGTCGACGGTGGCGGCGTCGAGTCGGGAGGCGATGCCCCGGTCGACGCAGACCCGAACGAAGTTGGCCACGGCGTCACTGGTCTGGAAGCCGACGATGTCGGCCCCGAGCATTCCCCGGGCCAGCGGCGTCCGCCACGGGAGTTGGCTGAACAGCTCGACCGGGGGAAAGGGGATGTGGAGGAAGAACCCGATGCGGACGTCGGGCCGAAGGGACCGCAGAAGCTCGGGGACCAGCTGGAGCTGATAGTCGTGGACCCAGACCGTGCCGCCGGGGGCAACCGTACGGGCCACCGCATCGGCGAAACGCTGGTTGACCCGGCGATAGCCCTCGAACCAGCTCCGGTGGAACTCGGCCGGGGCCACCATGTCGTGGTACAGCGGCCACAGGGTGCCGTTGGACATCCCGTCGTAGTGGAGGCGCTTCTCCTCCGGGCTCAGCGTGACCGGCACCAGTTGGGTTCCGTCGACCTCGGGTGGGGCCCCGTCGGCGGTGGTGGTCTCGGGTTCGCCCAGGTCGCCGGCCCAGCCCACCCAGGCCATCCGGGTGGTCCCGGCCAAACTGGGAGCCAGCGCCGCCACCAAGCCCCCGGGGCTGGAGTGCCAGGTCACCGTCCCGTCGTCCTCGACCACTCGGCGGAAGGGGAGCCGGTTGGCCACCACGACGAGCTCGGCCTCTCCGGCGGTGCTGGGCATGACGCCACCCTAGGCCACCAGCCGCGGGTGCTCGACCCGAGCACCCAGCCCCTGCGGCGTTGTTCGCACGGTGTTCACGCCGCCGTCATCGCCCCCGTTGGGGCACGATGTCGTGGTCGTCGATGCCGGGACCGTGCTCCCGGTTGCGCGGGCCTCCCGGCCGGCGGCTCGTACACTGGCCCCCGTGACCACCGCCATCGGTCGTCGTGACCCACCGCAGCAGTCGGAGGACCCGGGGTCGATTCGGTGGCGCCCGACCCAGGTCGGGGCCCTGGCGGCTCTGGTGTCGACCACCGGCCTCTGGCTGCTGGTTGCCCGCGACGCCTGGCGGGTGCGTGCCGTCGTCGCTTCCCACGAGGCCGTCCACGGCGAGGTCTCGAGACCGGTGATCGGGCCGTGGCCCGACCACCTGCAGCAGCTGAACGACGCCCTCTTCGCCCTGGGGGTCGGCTACTTCTATCCCTTCGGCCCGCTGATCCCGGTGCTCGTCGCCGCCGCCTGGGCCTGCTCGCTCGCCCTCGTCGACTTCCGGGCCTGGATCGGGGTCGGTGGCGGGCGCCGCGTGATCGGCGCCCTCGGCCTCGTCGCCCTGGTGGTGCAGCTCGTCCTCGTGGCCGACGCCCTGACCACCTATGTGGTGGTCACCGAGTAGCCACGGCCCGGGAGGAGGCCCCGTCCCGATCCGGTCGGGGCGGGTGGCGGCGGGTCCGGCCCGGCGTCAGGCCAGGGCCAACACCCCGTCGCCGTCGAGATGGCCGGTCCGGCCGATGGCCTCCGAGGTCGTCATGGCGGCCGCCGTGGCCACGTCGGTGACCCGGCCCCACGTCCTCCCGTTCGGGGTCCGCAGGGAGCACAGGCCCTCCCGGGGTCCTTCGGCGTCGTGCATCACGGTGTAGGCCTCGACCGTGACCTCACCGACCCAGGTCTCATCGGCGGCCGTGGTGGGCGCCTGGTCGACCACGGGCTGGACGTCCTCGGCCCGGAACCCGTCGGTCGGCGGTTCGGTCGAGTAGAGGCCCAGGGCGTGCTTGGTCAGGTAGCCGCCGTTGGCGCTGACCAGTCCCACGGTCCCCGGGTCGCCCCGGAGCACCTCGATCATGGTGGCGATGGAGTGGCTCACGTAGTTGTTGAGCGGGCCACCGGCGAAGGTCAGGCCGCCGGTCTGGGTCAGCTGACGGTCCTCGCCCAACCCCAGTTCGGCCGCCGCAACC
Organism: Acidimicrobiales bacterium; assembly: GCA_965263455.1. GTDB lineage: Bacteria > Actinomycetota > Acidimicrobiia > Acidimicrobiales > SZUA-35 > CADEDH01. The sequence goes on along the minus strand of CBDHHN010000002.1, from coordinate 559,706 downwards.
TGGACCGCCGACGGGAAACAGGAATAGAGGTCGACGTGGTCGACGCCGTCGGGCCCGATGCCGGTCAGCTCGAACAGCCGCCGACCGGCCTCGGCGATGGCGGGGGAGGAGTGCAGGTCGCGCCGGTTGGTCACCGAGTAGGTGTCGTGGGCGTCGGTGCCGGCCCACGGGAACACCCACCGGTCGCGGTCGATCCCGGCCGCCTCGGCCGCCCCGACCGAGCACAGCAGGATGGCCGCCCCCTGGTCCAGATCCCAGTTGGAGTTCATGGCCTTGGTGTAGGGGAACCCGACCATCCGGTTCGACGACGAGGGCTCCCGGATCTCCTCGGCCGTCATCGGCGTCCGGAACCAGGCGTAGGGGTTGGCCACGGCCACCTCGTTGAACCGGGCCCACAACGCCGACACCCGATCGCGGTGCTGGTCGATCGACTCGCCCCGATCGGCCCGGATGGCCGACTCGAACACCGGGTAGAAGTTGATGGGTTGCTCCATGCCCCGGTCGTGCTCGAAGCCGGTCGACATCGGTACCTCGGCCGCGAACCGCTCGTCGGGCTCGACCCCGGACTGGACCGTCTTGGCCACCTCCATCCCGGCCCGCTTCTTACGCCGACGGCTCCAGATCGTCTCCGCCCCCACGATCACGGCCCGGTCCAGGTCGCCGGCGGCGATCCGGGCCGCCAGGGCGTTCAGGTAGGACTGCGGGGTGTTGCCCCCGGTGGCCGACAGGGCGGTGGTGGCGTTCGTCGCCCCCAGCCGGTCGGCCAGGAGCCGCCCGGGATCGCTGTAGCGCCAGGCGCCGTCGACCACGCCGATGTAGTCGAGGTCGGCCACCAGCGAGGCCGCTCCGGCGTCGGTCGCCGCGCCCCGGACGACCTGCTCCATCAGGGCCACCGGCTCGACCGCCTCGGCGAGGTCGTCCGGCCGCTGGAGGTGCTGGGCCACGCCCACCACGACGGGGGTTCGGGGATCGATGCTCATGGCGGCCACGGTAGGTCCGGGCCCGAGGCCGCTCCAATCGGGGCCGACCCCCGGCCTCTCCGCCTGCGTCGTTGCTTGTCGTCGGCGGTCGGGCTTGCCAGGATGCTGCCATGACGCCTGGAACCGACCCCCGGTACACCAAGAAGAAGGCCACCATCCACGGACTGGAGATGGCCTACATCGACGAAGGGGACGGTGACCCCATCGTCTTCCTCCACGGCAATCCGACCTCGTCCTACCTGTGGCGCAACGTCATGCCGCACCTCGCCGGGCAGGGCCGTCTCATCGCCCCCGACCTGATCGGCATGGGCGACTCCGACAAGCTCCCGAACCCCGGGCCGGACTCCTACACCTTCGTCGAGCATCGTCGGTACCTCGACGCCCTGCTCGAGCACCTCGGGGTGGCCGAACGGGTGACCCTGGTCATCCACGACTGGGGTTCGGCCCTCGGCTTCGATTGGGCCAACCGGCACCGCGACGCCGTCCTGGGCATCGCCTACATGGAGGCCATCGTCCGGACCTTCGACGCCTGGGACTGGTTCCCCGAGGCGGCACGGGGCATCTTCCAGGGTTTCCGGTCCGAGAACGGTGAGGACATGGTGTTGGAGAAGAACCTCTTCGTCGAGGCCGTGCTCCCCGGATCGATCATCCGACCGCTGGCCGACGAGGAGATGGCCGTGTATCGGGCGCCGTTCGCCCAGGCCGGCGAGTCGCGGCGACCGACCCTCACCTGGCCCCGCCAGATCCCCATCGAGGGGGAGCCGGCCGATGTGTCGGCCATCGTCGCCGACTACGCCCAGTGGCTGGCCACCAGCGAGGTGCCCAAGCTGTTCGTCAAGGCGAATCCCGGCGCCCTCATCCAGGGCGCGGTCCTCGATTTCGCCCGCAGCCTGCCCAACCAGCGTGAGGTGGAGGTCGCCGGCAACCACTTCTGCCAGGAGGACTCCCCCGACGAGATCGGGGCCGCCGTCGCCGCCTGGCGCTCCGAGCTGGTCTGACGCCCGTCTCGGCCGAGGGGCCGCAGCACCCTCGGCCGGGGGAGGCGCACCATCGGCCCGCAGACGACGCGCTACCCTGCAGCCCCAGGGCTTCCCGTCGGATCAGAAGGTTTCGTTGAGGCACACGATTCCCTCATCTTCTCCACGCGGACCATGGGCGATCAGGAAACTGCTGCTGTTCGTCGGTCTGGCGTTGGTCACCAGCGGTGTCGCCGCGGCCGGCGCGGCCGCCCAGGTCGACTCCGGTGGCGATGAGCCGGTCACGCCCGCGGTCGAGGTGACCCAGGTGGTCCCCGATCTGGTCGTCGCCGTCGACCCAGGCCCCGTCGAGGGGCTGGGTCCCGTCGACGGTCCGGCCGTGATCGACCGCCTGGCCCGGGACCTGGACCGGCTGGCCCTCGTGGAGTGGGTGGCCCCGGACCGGACGGTGGCCCCGGGCCCCAACCTGCTCGTCGGCCTCGAGGAGGGCCGGGAGGCCCCCGGCCTGTCGGCCGTTCGCCAGGTGGTGGCGGCCCAACCCGAGGCCGCGGCCATCGAGGTCGGCGGACGCGTGGTGAGCGACGTCGAGTTGCTGGGCCGCTACGACCGGGCCCTCGCCGTCGTCATCGTCCTGGCCGCCCTCGCCCTCGGAGGCCTGGTGGCGTGGCTGGGAAGCCCGCGCCACGGGCTGGCGGCCGGGGGAGTGGTTGCCGCCTCCGGGGCCCTCTCGGCGGTCGGCGGCCGGTCGTCGGTGGCCGACTTCGACGGCTCCCTGGTCACCTCCGCCGTCCCCGCCGTGCTGGCCGCCCTGCTGGTGTCGAGTTTCATCGCCCTGCGCCTGTTGCAGTGGTTCACCCGACCCCGGGGCGAAGACCTGGCCGAGATGATCCAGCTGTCGCTGCGCTCCCTGGCCCTGGAGGCCGGATTGCTGGTGGCCGGTCTGGTGGTGACCACCCTGTTCCTGGGCCTGATCGATCCCGGCCGCTCCCCGGCCGTCGGGGTCTTCGGGGGAACCCTGACCGCCCTGCTGTTGACGGCGGCCGTGATGGCGCCGGCCCTGGCCGCCCTGGAGGGCGCCGGATGGTCGGTCGACCTCGACGGCAGGGACGACACCGGTCACGCCGCCCGGCTCGTCCTCGGATCCCGCCCCAGCGTGCGTGAGCTCCCGATCTGGCTCCTGCTGGCCGGGGGCTTCGCCTTCGGCTTCCTGGCCCTCGTGGCCGTGACCGGTACCCCCGACGCCGATCTGGTCGACGGTTCCGACGTGTCCTCGGCCCAGGCCTCGGCCGCCCGTCTGGCCGAATCCGGTGGGGACCCGACCTCGGCCATCGCCGTCTCGTTCCCGACCGGCACCGACCAACAGGTCAAGTCGGCCTGGCTGCTCGAGGCCTCCCAGCTACCCAGCGTGGGCCGGGTCGACACCTCGACCGCCCGGTTCGTGGCCGGGGCCGAGGTGCCGGTCGACGGTTCCCCCCTCGGTCCCCTCAGCGCCGTGCTCGACGGGACCGAGGCGCCGACCCACGCCCTGGTGGTGCCCGTCGTGTCGGCCCGCAGCGAGGCCGCCCGCGATCTGGTCGGTGAGATCCGCGGCATCGATCCGGGTCTCGACGTCGGGGCCACCGGAACCCCGGTCGGTGCCCGGACCGCGGCCGAACGGGACCGTTCGGTGGTGTGGATCACGGTCACCGTCCTCACGCTGGTGGCGGCCGCCATCGTCTACGGCGTCGCCGGCGATCCGTTGGTGGCGGCGGTGGCCGGTGGCCTCCGTCTTCTCGACGCCCTGGCTCTCATCGGCCTGTACCACCTGGTCGGTGGGTCCGTGGACGGGCCGGCCCTGATCCTGGCCGTGTTCCTGGTGTCGATCGCCGTGGGTCTCTACGAGGTCGGCACCATCCGGCGCCTGATGGTCAGTCCCCGGATCGACGACGATCACGATCGGGTCACCGACACCCTCGACCACGAGGGCTGGGCCGCCGCCACCGCACTGGCCGTCGTGGCCGTGGCCGCCCTCGGCTTCCTCGGGGCCGGCGTCGGATCCCTGGCCCGGGACGGCGTGGTCCTGACCCTGGGCCTCCTCGTGGTGCTCATCGCCGGTGTCTGGCTGCTGCGACCGGCGGTGCTGGCCGACCGCGTGGTCCGGTCCGTCGTGCGCTCGCCGGTCCGCCACGCCCTCCAGGTCCTGGTGCGGTCCGAGGACCAGGGCGATCAGCAGGCCCGGTGGCATGAGGTCGTGGGGCCCCTGCTGGCGGCCGAGTTCCGATTCCAGATCGACCCGGCGACGGCGGCCATGGGGCAGGTCTTCGTCGACGACACCCCGGTGTTCGACAGCGCCGTCGCTCATCATCGGAGTCTGGTCCAGGCCGGTCTCCGGGTGACCGGCCGTGATCCCGTGATCCGCTCGGTCCGGGCGGTGACCGAGGACGGCGCCTCGTCGCTTCTGGTGGTGGTCGACCATCCCGTCCGCCGCCTGATCGACGGCGAGGACAAGGTCGTGGGCGTCCGCCGGCCGGAGCGCCGCACCCTGCTGCTGTGGTTGCGGGAGGTCGCCCCCGGCCACCACCGGATCGCCGACCTGGTCGAGGTGGGGACCGAGCCCCTCACCCCGGCCGAGCCCTCGCCACCGCCCGCGGTCGACCCGACGTTCCGGCTGTCGGTCGACCACGGCGCAGGCTGAGCCCCGAACCCCCCCCGCCGGGGCCCGATCGCCCCCGGCACCGGTCGGCCGGGCCGGTAGCCTGGGCCGGGTTCGCCACGGCGCCCGCCGGTCTGCCGCAACCGGGGTCGGTGTCGGAGTCGGTCGCACGGGCGCCGACGAGGAGACGGGCGAGGAGGAGGACGTAGTCCCATGGAGATCGCTGATTCGGTGCTGGACCTGATCGGCAACACGCCGATGGTGCGGCTGCGACAGGTGACGGGCGACATCGCCTGCCCCGTCGTCCTCAAACTGGAGACCACCAACCCCGGTGGAAGCGCCAAGGACCGCCCGGCGTTGTCGATGATCAACGCCGCCGAGCGGGACGGTCTGCTGAAGCCGGGTGGCACCATCGTCGAGCCGACCTCGGGCAACACCGGCGTGGGGCTGGCCATCGTCGCCGCCCAGCGGGGCTACAACTGCATCTTCGTGGTGACCGACAAGGTGGCGCCCGAGAAGATCGACCTGCTCCGGTCCTACGGGGCCGAGGTCGTGGTGTGCCCCAACGCCGTCGCCCCCGAGGATCCCCAGTCCTACTACTCGACGGCCGAACGCCTGGTGCACGAGGTCCCCAACGCCTTCCGCCCCAATCAGTACGCCAACCCGGCCAACCCCCAGGCCCACGTCGAGACCACCGGGCCCGAGATCTGGCGCCAGACCGACGGCCGGATCACCCACTTCGTGGCCGGGGCCGGGACCGGCGGCACCCTGTCCGGCGTGGGCCGCTACCTCAAGTCGGTGCAGTCCGGGCTCCAGGTGGTGGCGGCCGACCCCGAGGGTTCGGTCTACTCCGGTGGCTCGGGACGGCCGTACCTGGTCGAGGGCGTCGGCGAGGACTTCTGGCCCACCACCTACGACCCCGAGGTCGTCGATCGGGTCATCGCCGTGTCCGACCGTGACTCGTTCGACATGGCCCGCAAGGTGACCCAGGCCGAGGGCATCCACATCGGCGGCTCGGGAGGGACGGCGGTGGCTGCCGGCCTCCGGCTGGCGGCCGAGTTGACCGCCGACGACCTCGTCGTCGTGCTCATTCCCGACTCGGGCCGGGGATACCTGAGCCGGGTCTTCAACGACGAGTGGATGGCCGGCTTCGGCTTCCTCCGCTCCGACGGGCCGGTGGTGGCCGATGTGCTCGGGGCCAAGGAGGACGACGTCCCGCCCCTGCTCTACGTGCAGCCCGAGGACCGGGTGCGCGAGGTGGTCGACCTGATGCACGAGCACGACGTGTCCCAGTTGCCGGTGGCCAAGGGCGAGATGCCCCTGGCCGCGGCCGAGGTCATGGGCTCCATCGACGAGCTGCGGATCATGGAGGCCGCGTTCGGCAACCCGGGCGTGCTCGACGGCTCGGTGTCGGAGGTCATGAGCGCTCGGATGCCCACCATCGGCATCGGTCAGCCGGTCGAGATGGCGGTCCGCCTGCTCGATCTGGCCCCCGCCCTCCTCGTCCTCGACGGGGGCCGGCCCCGCACGGTGGTGGCCCGGGCCGACCTGCTGGCCTTCCTGTCCCTCGACCCCGTCGACGCCTAGGAGCGAACCCGTGACCGCCACCGACGATCCCACCGACGAGTCCTCGGACCCCACCCATCCCCGCGACCCCAACCACCCGGCCGACGGTGCCCGAGCCGACGACGAGGGGGGCTGGGGGTTCGCCACCCGCGCCATCCACGTCGGCCAGGACCCGGAGCCGACGACGGGCGCGGTGACCGTGCCGGTGTTCCAGACCTCGACCTTCGCCCAACCCGAGGTGGGCAAGCACCTGGGTTACGAGTACGCCCGGACCGGGAACCCGACCCGGACCGCTCTCCAGACCGCCCTGGCCTCGCTCGAGGGGGCGGCCCACGGCGTGTCGTTCGCCTCCGGGCTGGCCGCCGAGGACGCCATCCTGCGGGCTCTGCGTCCCGGCGACCACATCGTGCTCGGCAATGACGCCTACGGGGGCACGTTCCGCCTCATCTCCAAGGTCTTCGCCCCCATGGGCATCACCTGGTCGGCCCACGATCTGTCCGACGCCGACGGCCTCGGTCGGGACTGGCCCGACGCCACCCGCCTGGTCTGGGCCGAGACCCCGACCAACCCGCTGCTGACCGTGGTCGACATCGAGGCGGTGGCGGCCGCCACCCACCGGGCCGGGGCCCGGTTGGTGGTCGACAACACCTTCGCCACCCCCTACCTGCAGCAGCCCCTGGCCCTGGGGGCCGACGTCGTGGTCCACTCGACCACCAAGTACATCGGGGGTCACTCCGACGTCGTCGGCGGCTTCGTCGCCGTCGACGACCCCGAGTTGCACGAGCACCTGACCTTCGTCCAGAACGCGGTGGGGGCGGTGCCGGCCCCCTGGGACTGCTACCTCACGCTGCGGGGTCTCAAGACCCTGGCCGTGCGCATGGACCGCCACAACGCCAACGCCCAGGCCGTGGTCGACCTGCTCCAGGCCCACCCGGTGGTCGACTCGGTCCTCTACCCCGGCTTGGCCGACCATCCGGGCCACGCCGCCGCCGCCCGCCAGATGCGGGGCTACGGGGGCATGGTCAGCTTCCGGGTCGGTTCCCGTGACGCCGCCACCAGGATCATCGAGGGGGCCGAGGTCTTCACCCTGGCCGAGTCGCTGGGCGCGGTGGAGTCGCTCATCGAGCATCCGGGGGTCATGACCCACGCCTCGGCCGCCGGTTCGCCCCTCGAGGTGCCCGACGACCTGGTCCGACTCTCCGTCGGCATCGAAGACGCCGATGATCTCCTGGCCGACCTCGGCCAGGCCCTGGACCGGGTGCGCTGACGGTGGGGGACGCCGGATCGGATCGCATCGCCGTCGAGCCCAAGTCGGGCCGCTACGAGTCGCTGGAGGCGGCCGTGGTCGCCGGTGGGGCGAGGGTGGCCGACATCGCCGAGGCCGACGCCTTGATCTGGGCCGACCCCCACGCCCCCCACGACCTGCCCTCGGTGCTGGCCAAGGGGGCCGGGATCGACTGGGTGGCCCTCCCCTTCGCCGGGATCGAGCCCTACCTCCCGTACCTCGACCATGACCGGGTGTGGACCTGCGCCCGCGGCGTGTACGCCCGCCCCGTGGCCGAGCACGCCCTGGCCTGCGGCCTGGCCGGACTGCGCAACCTGATCGGCTACGCCCGCACCGACACCTGGTCGGCCCCGGTCGGCCACAACCTGGTCGACGGCGAGGTCGTGGTGTTCGGGGCGGGCGGCATCACCCGCGAGTTGCTCGACCTGCTCCAGGGATGGGGATGCCGGACCACGGTCGTCCGCCGGAGCGCCGACCCCCTCCCCGGGGCCGATCGGACGGTGGCAATCGACGATCGCCTGTCGGTGCTGGGTTCGGCCGATCTCGTCATCCTGGCCCTGGCCCTCACCCCCGAGACCGAAGGGGTCTTCGGGGCCGAGGAGTTGGCGGCCATGGCCCCCCACGCCTGGCTGGTCAACGTCGCCCGCGGTGGTCACGTCGACCATGACGCCCTCCTGGCCGCCCTCGACGCCGGGCGCCTGGGCGGTGCCTGCCTCGATGTGACCGAGCCCGAGCCTCTGCCCGACGGTCACCCGCTGTGGTCCCATCCCCGGGTGCTGATCACGCCCCACATCGCCAACACCCCCGAGATGGGGGTGCCGCTGCTGGCGGGCCACATCGAGGCCAACGTGGCCCGGTTCGTGGCCGGTCGCCCCCTCGACGGGGTGGTCGACGTGGACGCCGGTTACTGACGACGTACCGACGACCGCCCAGCGTGGCATCCGCCACGCATCATGGGCCGGGCCTGCGCCCTCTAGAGTGAGCGGGCGGTCCAGGAGAGCACAGGAGGGGGCGGTCGATGACGTACCAGTTGGGGGTGGACCTCGGGACGACGTACAGCGCCGCTGCCGTGCATCGCAACGGCCGGGCGTCGATGGTGTCGCTCGGGGGGCGGGCGCCGACCATCCCCTCGGTCATCCTGATCCGGGAGGACGGCACCGTCCTGGTCGGCGATTCGGCCGAGCGGCGGGCGGCCAGCGAACCGGAACGGGTGGCCCGCGAGTTCAAGCGTCGCCTGGGTGACCCCACGCCCCTCATCGTGGCCGGTGCCCCCCACACCCCCGAGACCCTGACCGCCCACCTGCTGTCGGCCATCGTGGAGCACGTGGTCAAGACCGAGGGCGGCCCGGCCGACCGGATCGTGGTCACCCATCCGGCCAACTGGGGTCGGTTCAAGATCGACCTGCTGAGCACGTCGGTCGCAGCCGCCGGCCTCGACCCCGCCATGGTGTCGTTCATCACCGAGCCCGAGGGTGCCGCCATCGCCTACGCCGCCCAGGAGCGGGTCGAGCCGGGCGAGATCGTGGCCGTCTACGACCTGGGCGGCGGGACCTTCGACGCCGCGGTGCTGCGGCGGACCGAGACCGGGTTCTCGATCGTGGGCCGGCCCGAGGGCATCGAGCGTCTCGGTGGTATCGACTTCGACGCCGCCGTCTACCACCACGTGACGTCGGGTCTGGGCGAGGTCATGGCCGCCCTCGACCCCAACGACCCGACGGCCCTGGCCGCCGTGGCCCGTCTCCGCCGGGACTGCGTCGACGCCAAGGAGGCGTTGTCGTCGGACACCGATGCCGTGCTCCCCATCATCTTCCCCGGCCACCAGACCGAGGTCCGGATCACCCGCCGGGAGTTCGAGTCGCTCATCCGTCCCTCGCTCCAGGACAGCATCGACGCCATGCGGCGCACGGTCGATTCGGCCGGTCTCCAGCTCAGCGACGTGTCCCGGATCCTGCTCGTCGGTGGTTCCAGCCGGATCCCTCTCGTGTCGCAGTTGGTGTTGTCGGAGCTGGCCCGCCCCGTGGCCGTCGACACCCATCCCAAGCACACGGTGGCCCTTGGGGCCGCCTTCGCCGCCGGCGGCCTGCTGGAGCGGGCCGGCAACGTCGCGCCCGGCCTCGAGGGCGGTGTGGCCGGTGGCCCTCCGGCGCCCCCGGCCGGACCGGTGGCCGCCGACGGGCTGCAGGCGGGCATGACCCGGGTCTCGGACAACCCGCCGCCCCTCATCCGCCCGCCCGCCGGCAACCAGCCGGGAGCCCCCGCCTACCAGCCTCCGGCGGCCAACACCCCGACCCCGGCCCCGGCAACCCCGGACGTCGCCGCACCTCCGCCCGTCGCCAACCCGGCGCCGGTGGTCCAGGCCCGCCCGGTTGCCACCCCACCGCCCTCGGCTCCCAGCCCGGGCCAACCGCAGCCGGCCCAGCGGGTGGCGTCCCCCGGGTCGCCACCCCCGGCCCAAGCGGCGTCCGGCGCCCCGGCCGGGGCCCGACCGGTTGGCGGGGCCGCCCGGGCCGACGGCTCGCCGGCCAAGGCCCAGAGGGTGTCCAACCCGGGTCCGGCCCCCCAACTGGCGGCACCCGGCCAGCGGCCGATCGGGGGCCCCTCGGCCGCATCCGGGGCTCAGGCCGCCCCGGCCCGACCCAACCCGGCCCAACCGTCCCCGGCCCAGCCCGGACCGCCGCCCCAGGGGCCGGTGGCCTTCAGCGCTCCGGCCCGACCGGACGCAGCACCCCGGTTCAACGGCCCCGGCCCCGCCCCCGGGCATCAGGGCCCCCACGGCCACGGCGGCGCCCCGGCCAACCCGTACCAACCCGGCTCCGCCCCTCCCGGGCTGGACGGCTTCCAGCCCTCGTCCTCCGGTGGGAGCAGCTGGTGGATCTGGGCCCTGGCCGTACTGGTGGTGGCCGTGGTCGTCGGCGTGGTTGTCGTGGCCGTACTGTGACACTTGGCTCATCATTCGTCTTTGGCCATGCAAACCCCCGGCCGGGGATCTACGTTGTGCCGAGCAGCGGCAGTAGGCCGGATTCGCACTCCCAGGAGGACCCCATGAAGATCACCGCCCGTCTCCTCGACCGCCTCGAGCGCCACCGTCCCGCCCCGGTGCTGTCGGCCCATTGTGACGGTCCGTGCGGTGTCTACGACCCGGCCAGCGCCCGCATCGCCGCCGAGTCGGTGCTGGCCATGACCAAGAAGCTTCTCGACCTCGACATGTCGGCCGACGGCGCCGACAACACCTTCAGCCGGTTCGTCGCCATCAAGGAGGAGCAGGCCGAGCTGGTCAAGCGGGAGCTGAACATCCTGCAGAACGACTACTTCAAGCCCGAGCACCTCGAGGCCCACCCCGAGCTCCACAACATGTTCTGGGAGGCGGTCAAGACGGCGTCGGCCAGCAAGCAGTCGATCAGCGTCGACACCGCCAACGACCTGCTGGCCAAGGTCGAGGCCATCCACCACGTGTTCTGGGCCACCAAGGGCCGCGAGGTCCCCTGGGTCCTGGCCACGGTCTGATCCCGTCCCCGTCTGCGGCGGCCGCCCGGATCGGCCCCGGTGACGATCACTCCACCACCATCGGCGCCATGATCCCTCCGCGGGGCATGGCGCCGGTGGTGGTCGAGGTTTTGGCCTGGGCCGCCGGGCGCCGCCGTCGGATGCGCATCGACGGTCGATCGATGGTGCCGACCCTCGACGACGGCGACCACGTCCTCGTCGACCCCGGCCGTCGACCCGAGGTGGGCGACGTGGTGGCGGCCCGCCCCCGGCCCCTGGCCGGGACCGCCGTGGTCAAGCGGGTGACGATGGTCACCGGCGACGGCGGCTGCCTGCTGGCCAGCGACAACCGAGCCGAGGGAAGTGAGGCCGAGCGGTGGGGGGTCGTGCCCGCCGACCGGATCGACGGCGTCGTGACCGTCGACCTGGGCCGCCAACGACGGGTTCCCGGCCTCCCGGCCCCCGACCCCGGCGACGAAATGCCCGACCCCGGACCGGTGGAGCCCGGGTAGCCTCACGGTCGTGCTCACCGTGTCGGGCCTGGCCAAGTCGCATGGGTCCCGGACCCTGTTCCGCAACGTCACCTTCCGCCTGTCGGCCGGTCGGCGGGTGGCCCTGATCGGGGGAAACGGGGTGGGCAAGACCACGATCTGTGAGATCGTGGTCGGCCTCCAGCAGGCCGACGAGGGCGAGGTGTCGCGGCCCAACGACTACCGGATCGGGTACCTGCCCCAGGAGCTGACCGAGGCATGGTCGGGGAGCGTCCTCGACGAGGTGCTGCGAGGCTCGGAGGAGGTCCAGACCCTCGAGGCCCGGCTCCGGGAGCTGGAGACACGCCTGGCTGACGTCGAGGCCCCGGACCACGAGGCGGTGTTGACCGCCTACGGCGAGGCCCAGAGCCGGTTCGAGGCCCTGGGCGGCTACCAGCTCGAGGCCGAGGCCCGTCGGGTTCTGGGCGGCCTGGGGTTCACGGCGGCCGACATGGATCGGCCGCTGAAGGACATGTCGGGCGGCTGGCAGATGCGGGCCGTCCTGGCCCGGCTGCTGCTGCAACGCCCCGATGTGCTGGTCCTCGACGAGCCGACCAATCACCTCGACGTCGACTCCGTGGCCTGGCTGGAGCAACAGTTGGTGGCCTGGCCCGGGGCCATCCTGTTCGTGTCCCACGACCGCGACTTCATCGATGCCGTGGCCGAACGGTGCCTGGAGGTCGCCTTCGAGACCGCCATCGAGTACATCGGCGGCTTCGCCGAGTTCGTGGTGGCCCGGGAGGAGCGGCTGGCCGCCCTGGAGGCGGCGGCCGCCCGTCAGGCCAAGGAGATCGCCCGGGTGGAGCGGTTCATCGACCGCTTCCGGTACAAGGCGACCAAGGCCCGCCAGGTCCAGTCCCGGCTGAAGACCCTGGAGAAGCTGGAACGCATCGAGGTACCGGCCGAACGCGATCTGAAGCTCCGCTTCGGGTTTCCCGACCCGCCCCGATCGGCCCGCCTGGTGGTCGAGATCGAGGGGGCCAGCATCGGCTACCCGGGCGGAGACCCGGTCCTCACCGGGGTCGATCTGGTGGTGGAGCGGGGCCAGAAGCTGGCCCTGATCGGCCCCAACGGCGCCGGGAAGTCGACGCTGCTCAAGGCCGTCCTGGGTCACCTCGAACCGGTGGAGGGCACGGTCAAACTGGGGGCCAACGTCGACGTCGCCTACTTCGCCCAGCACCAGGTGGACGCCCTGGACCTGAACCGGACGGTGGAGCAGGAGTTCCGCCACAAGGTCGGCACCCAACCGAAGAACCGGAACCTCAGGACGGTTCTCGGCTCGTTCGGGTTCCCCGGTGACGCGGTGGACCGGCTGGTGGGCGACCTGTCCGGTGGCGAGCGGACCCGGCTCGCCCTGGCCGAGACCATGTGCAATCCGGTCAACCTGCTGATCCTGGACGAGCCGACCAACCACCTCGATCTCCCCAGCTGTGACGTCCTGGAGGACGCTCTGTCGGCCTACCCGGGGACCGTGCTGCTCGTCAGCCACGACCGGTACCTCATCCGCAACACGGTGGAGCAGGTGGTCGAGGTCCGCGACGGCCGGCTCACCCACCACGGCGACGTCGACGACGCGGTCCTCAACCCGGCGGGTCCCGGTGCCACCAACGGGGCGAGCACCTCGACGAGCCGAGGCCCGGCCGGGCGCTCGACCGGTCGATCGAGCGGAACGGCCGAGGGGGGCCCTCGTCGGTTGGCCAAGGACCGGTCCGGCGGCGGTGCCGGCGTCACGGGTGGCGCGGCCGATCGGAAGGCGACCAAGCGGCGCGAGGCCGAGGACCGCAACCGCCGAAGCCGTGACACCCGCGAGCTGCGCAAGCGGGTCGATCGGCTGGAGCGCCAGGCCATGAAGGCCGAGGAGCAGGCCGGCGAGCTGGCCAACCGGTTGGCCGACCCCGAGGTCTACGCCGACAAGGATCTGATGCACGACCTGATCGACGAGCACGACAAGGCCCAGGCCAAGGCGGCCCGGCTCCTCAAGGAGTGGGAGCAGGCCAGCGACGAGCTGGAGAAGGCGTCGGCCTGATCGACCGCCCCCAGCCGGGGGCCGGCGACCTCAGGCCGAGAGGCTGATGGCGTTGTTGATCAGACCGAGGTGGGAGTAGGCCTGCGGGATGTTGCCCAGGCCCCGGCCGTGCTCGGGGTCGTACTGCTCGGCCATGATGCCGGTGGCCCCCACCAGGTTGCAGAGCTCCTTGAACAGCTCGTCGGCCTCGTTGCGGTGGCCGGTCATGGCCAGGGCGTCGATCAGCCACGAGGTCATGATGTTGAATCCGCCCTCGCGGCCGGGGAGGCCGTCGTCCTCCAGGTAGCGGTAGACGGTGGCCCCACTGCGTAGTTCCCGGTTGAGGGTGGCCACGGTCGACACGAACCGCTCGTCGTCGGCCGGGAGGAGGCCCCACAGCCCGATGGCCAGGACCGAGGCGTCGAGGTCCTCACCCTCGTAGGCGGCCGTGAACGATCCCACCTCGGGCTTCCACCCGTTGTCGAGCACGTCGGCCGCGATCTTGTCCCGCAGTTCGACCCAGGCCTCGGGCTCCCGGTCCAGGAACTGATCGGCGATCTTGATGGCCCGGTCGACGGTGACCCAGCACATGACCTTGGAGTACACGTGGTGGCGGGGTGGCTTGCGGATCTCCCAGATCCCGTGGTCGGGTTCGTGCCACCGGCGGGACACGGCCAGCACCATGTTCTCCACCAGGCGCCAGTGCTCGGCCGACAGGGCCTCCCCCTGTTCCAGGAGCACGTGGACCAGGTCGACCACGGGACCGAACACGTCGAGCTGGACCTGGCCGTCGGCGGCGTTGCCGACCCGCACCGGGCGGCTGCCGCCGTAGCCGGGCAGGTCGTTGATCTCGGCCTCGGGCGGCAGGTGGCGTCCGGTGACGTTGTAGAGCGGGGCCAGGCGCTCGGGGTCTGACCGGGTCTCGAGGATGCCGAGGACCCAGTCGAGGTAGGCCATGCCCTCGGCGTGGGAGTCGAGCCGGGCCAGGGCGGTCGCGGTCAAGGCGGCGTCGCGGAGCCAGCAGTAGCGGTAGTCCCAGTTGCGAACCCCGCCCAGGTGCTCGGGCAGGCTGGTGGTGGCGGCGGCCAGGATGGCGCCGGTGGGTCCGTGACACAGCGACTTGAGCACGATGGCGCTGCGGATCACCTGGTCCCGTTCGAGGTCGGGGATGGTGAGCTTGGACACCCAGTTGGACCAGAACCGCTCGCTGTCGGCCCGACGGTCGGTCTCGGGGCGGGGGTCGGGGCGAACGGTCCCGGTTCCGGCCCGCAGCTCCAGCACGAGGGGCTCGGCGTCGAGTTCGACGATGGCCGTGGCCGTCTCATGAGGGCCGTCGACGGCAATCTCCCAATCGATGCCGGGGGTCCGCAGCACCATGAGGTCGGACGTGCCGTGGACGGCCAGGCCGTCGGCCCGCACCTCGAGCCGGGTGGGGACCCGGCCGAAGTCGAGGCGGGGGGCGAACTCGATGCGGGCCCGACCCCGGCCCTCGATGGTGCGGATCAGGTCCGACCGTCCGGCCAGCCGTCGGGTCCGGCCGCTCGAGGTGTCGAAGTAGTCGGTGACCGTGAACTCCGGGAAGCGGGTCTCCAACAGCAGCGAGTTGGGTCGGTACTGCTGGCCCAGCGGCTCGCGGTTGTCGGCGTCGGTCACGGTGAAGTGTCCGGCGGACGGGCCACCCAGGAGTTCGGCGAACACGGCGGCCGAGTCGATCCGGGGGGCGCACAGCCAGGTGATGCGGGCGGCGGGGGAGACGATGGCTGCGGTCCGCAGGTCGGACAGGATCGAGTGGTCCTCCAGCGGGACGAGCCCGGCTCCCCGCAGCCACTCGCCCCGGAACTCCGACAGCAGGGCCAGGAGCTGGGCCACGACCTCCGGGTCGGAGACCCGATAGTGGGCCTGGGTCGGTCCATCGCCGACCCGGACGCCGACGTCGGGGCCCTTCAGGGTGCGGAAGCCGTCCTCGTCGGTGACGTCGTCTCCGAAGAAGATGACGGCGGAGGCGCCGACCTGACCCCGGATCTGGTCCAGGGCTTCGCCCTTGTTGGTCCGGATGACGGCCATCTCCATGATCTGGTGACCGTTGCGGGTGTGGATCTCGTCCCAACCGGCGGGACCGCGGACGAGGTCCTCCCGGGCGGCCCGGCTCCGCTCCTCGTCCAGCTCCCGGAAGTGGAAGGTGACGCCGGTCGGCTTCTCCTCGATCCGGGCCCCGTAGCGGGATCCGAGCTCCCGCACCTCGGTGATCAGCCGGGCCCGCAGGTCGGCCAGCTCGGGGGTCAACTGGGCGGCGAAGCCGAGGTCGAACTCGCTGCCGTGGCTGCCGACCAGTCGGATCTCCTCGGGCAGGCGGGACAGCAGGGCCAGGTCCCGCAGGCTGCGGCCCGAGACGACGGCCACGTGGGTGTTGGCCTGCTCGGCCAACGAGCGCATGGCGGCAACCGCGTCGCGGTTGGGGAGGGCGGTCATGGGATCGTCGACCAGCGGGGCCAGCGTCCCGTCGTAGTCGCAGGCGATCAGCAGGCTCGGTACCCGAGCCAGGCTCCGCAGACGCTCTCCCAGCTCGCCGAGGTTGTTGCTTGTCATGATCACTCCATCGCCCGTGTCGGATCGGACCGGCGCAACCTAGTCGACCGCACCGGCGTTCCGAGCGACCTCGGAGCCCGTAGTGTGGTGACCAGGTGTGCTACTCATCGGCTGATTCGCCCCTGTCGTGACGACCCCTTCTCCTGCACCGTCGCCGGGGACCGCCCGGCCCGAGCCGAGGCGCTTCCCCGAAGGGGCGGCCCATGCGGTGGCCGCGGTATTCGGTGCTGCGATCGTACTCGCCGCGCTGCTGATTGGGGGTCGCCTCATCGGCGGGGAATCTTCCCCTGAGGACGAATCGGCCGAGGCCGCTCCCACCGTCGGTGACCGACCCCCGCCCACCGTCACCGAGGAGCCGGAGGCGACCGATCCGGACGATCCGGACGATCCGGACGGTGACGAGGTCCCGGACGAGGTGGTGCCTCCAACGCCCTGTCCCGCGGCGGTGGAGGACGTGGTCTGCGACGCCGCCACGTTCGTCCAGGAGACCCGGGGCCTCGCCTTCGAGACGTTCCCGGCCGTCGATCTGTTGGCCCCCGGGGCGTTCGCAGCCGAGCGGGACCGGCTGGCCCCGACCGTGGACCCCCTACCCGGCTTCGATGAGGCTCAGGCCCGGGCCCTGGGCCTGGTCGACGATGGCCCGCCCTATCCCGAGGCGGCGGCCCGGTGGGCGGCGGCCGAGGTGCAGGGTTTCGTGGCCCCCGGCGCCGAGCGGGTGGTCATCCGGGGCGACGAGTTCGACCTGTACCGCCAGGCGCTCCTGGTCCGCCACCTGACGACGGCCCTCGACCTTCAGGTCCTGGCCCCGGCCGCCGCCGATCCCGACCAGATCGAGCGGCCGTTGGGGGCCGAGGCCGACTTCGGGTCCGAAGCCGTACTCCGGGGGGATGGGGTCCGGGTGGCCCGACGGTGGTTGGCCCGGCTCGACGGTGCCGACCGTCGGGCCCACGACGACCAGGCCGAGGCGGCGGTGGATGCTCCGGCCCGCGACGCCCTGGCCGAGGTCGCACCCCCGTTGCGGGAGCTGTGGGCGGCCCCGGAGCGGGAGGGGGCGTCCCTGCTCGACCGGGCGGCCCGGTCGGGGGGCGAGACGGCGGTGGACGCCGAGGTGGTCGACCCTCCGACGTCGAGTGAGCAGGTGCTGCATCCGGGACGTGACCGGGCCGCCGATCCTGAACTGGTGGTGCCGGTGCCACCGGCCGACGGCGAGATCCTGGGCACGGGCCGACTGGGCGAGCTGGTCATCCGGGCCTGGTTGGGCCGGGTCGCCGGTGACGGTTGGGGCGGCGACCGGTTCGTCCGGTGGGACACCTCGACCCAGGTCTGCCTCCGGGTCGACGTGGCCGGCGATCAGCCCACCGACCTCAACGACCTGCTGGCGGCGGCCGAGGGGTGGGTTGCGGCCGCTCCCGACCGCCGATCGGTCGACGGCGTGGTGACCGAGGCCGGGCCCCTGGTTCGCATAACCGGCTGCGGTTGATCGAGGCGTCGGCCCCGGGCCGGCGACCGACCAGCGGCCGGCGGGCCCACTACCGGCGACCCCAGCGGCTCAACCCTGACCCTCAGCCCTCGACCTCAGCCGTGAGCCTCAGCCCTGGGGTGTCCGGTCCCCGGCGTCGGCGCCCACGGTCCAACGGTGGGCCACGGTCAGATGACCCTCGGCCAGGAGCCGCGACCGGTCGGGGGCCACCGGCCACGCCACGGCCAGCTGCTCGTGGGCCAGGACCCGGGCTCCGGCCGGGAGCCGGGCCAGCAGCCCCGGCAGCAGCGCGGCGGCGGTGTCCGGGGGCAGGAACAGGAAGGCGATGGTGATGTCGTCGACCGGGGTGCCGGTGGCGTCGCCCTCGACGACCTCGATCCGGTCCGACAGCCCGGCGGCGGCCACCCGCTCCCGGGCCCGGGCCACCAGCCGGGGGTCGTTCTCGACCCCTCGGGCCCGACAACCGAACCGGCGGACGGCCTCGATCAGGACCCGCCCGTCGCCGCAACCCAGGTCGATCACGACGTCGTCGACACCGGGGTCGGCCAGGTCGAGAACGGGGACGATGAGGTCGAGCGGGGTACCGAGGAACACGCCGAGGTCGTTGTCGTCGTCGCCGGGCTCGGCCAGGGCCCGCGCCGGCAGATCGAGCGCGGCGGGGCCACCGGCGCCGACCACGAGCAGTCGGCAGGTGGCGTCGCCATCGATGAAGGCCAGGGGGGCACCGTCGGAGCCGGGGCCGACGGTGCCGCCGTCGACCCGCTGCTGCGGTCTGAATCCGATGGCGGCCAGAGCCCCGTACAGGCGATCGACCGCGGTGGGCTCCATCCCCGGCCCGATCCGGAGGCGGGCCACCGCCGCCGGCAGCCGTCGGGGAACGGGATCGAGGGCGGCGGCCAGGCCGGCCCCGGTCAGTGCCTGGACGGCGTCGTCCCCCCGGCGCTGGGCCGTGGCCGCCAGGTCTCCGGCGATGCCGTCGATCCGACGGATCAACTCGTCGGCGTCGGGGGAGCGTCCGTCGGCCCGATCGAGGAGGCGGGGCAGGACCCGGGTCAGCGTTCCCTCACCCAGCGCCGCCACGACGGTGGCCTCGACCTCGGCGACCGTGGTGCGGACCGGTCGTGGCCCCGACCCCGACCGGGGGCGTTGCTCGGCCCGGCCGCTCGGCCGTGGCCGGCGGGACCTCGTCCTCGGCCCGGGCCAGGGCCTCGTCCAGGTCGGCGGCCATGGTCCGGGCCAGGGCCTCGACATGGGGTTCGGCCAGCATGCTGAGGTGACCGCCGTCGACCGGGGTCACCCGGAACGGTCCCGTGGCCACCCCGGTCCAGCCCATGTCGGTCTCGGCCATCTGCCGGGTGAAGGCGTCGTCGGCCTTGTACACCACGATTGCGTCGTCGTAGGGCTCGAATCGGTAGCTCTGCTGCGAGGCCCAGTTGGCCTCCACGAACTCCCGGATCTGGAGCGCGTCCGACACCGGCAACCCCAGCCGTCGGCGGACCTTGAGGTTGACCACCTGCCCCCGACGTTCCAGCCGATCCCGGACCTTGGCCGCCCGGTCGACCACGTAGGTGCCGGGGCTACGGAGCAGTTCCCGGCCGTGGGTGCGGAGCCGGTCACCCGTGGTCGGGGCGTCCTCGGCCACCGACGGGCCCACGGCGTCGAACATGGCCAGCACGGTGACCGTCCGACCCCGGGCCCGGAGCTGGTGGGCCACCTCGAAGGCGACGACGCTGCCCAACGACACCGCGGCCAACGCCAGCGGGCCGGTGGGTGAGCAGCGCTCGATCTCGTCGACGTACCGCTCGGCCACCACCGTCACCTCGGTGGGGGTCGACGTGTCGGGGGTCGCCGTGGGCAGTCCCAGGCCCCAGACCGGTTGATCGGTGCCCAAGCGGGCCGCCAGTGGCCGGTAGAACTCGGCGTTGATGCCCAGGACGTGGATGCCGAACAGCGGGGGCCGCGTGCCCTCGGGCTGGATGGGGACCAGGAACCGGAACTGCTCGGGCAGCGGTCGGCGGGCCTCGATGAGGCGGCCCAGTAGCCGGGGGGTGGGGTGGTCGTAGAGGGTGGTGACGGTCAGATCGAGGTCGAAGCGGCGCTCGATCTCGGCCAGCAGTTCCATGGCCGACAGGGAATGGCCGCCGAGGTCGAAGAACGACTGGTCGGGCAGCACCCGATCCAGTACCAGGGTCCGGGCGAACAACTCGGCCAACTCGGCCACCTCGGCCACCTCGATCCCGAGGTCGCCGCCCGAACCGTCGCCGCTCTCCGGGCCTCGGACGCCGGGGCCGTCACCCACAGACGGGGGTGTCGCCACCGGCAGGGCCCGGACCCCGTCCCGGTCGATCTTGCCGTTCGGGCTCAGGGGCAATCGGGGCACGACGGTGTAGCGGGTGGGACGCAGCGTGGCCGGGAGCGAATCCCGCACCAGATCCCGTACCCGCTCCAGGTCGATGTCGGTGCCCGGGCTCGGTTGGAGGAAGGCCACCAACGCCGGGTCGGTGCCGGGGGCCGTCCGCAGTAGTCGAAGCAGATCGGACGCCGGGTCGGGGCTGGATGCGGTGCGACCCATGAGGGTCCGCAGCAGCCCGGGCTCGACAGCGGCCATCAGCTCGTCGGTCGAGCGGGGGTCGAGGGCGGTCACCACGGCTGCGGTCACCGCCGGGTCGGTGGTCAGGACGGACTCGATGTCCTCGGGCTCGGCCCGCACCCCGCCCACGTTGAGCTGGTTGTCGATCCGACCCAGGAAGTGGACGGTCCCGTCGATGAGGACGGCGCGGTCCCCGGTGCGGAAGAAGGAGCCCCGCGGGCCGTGTCCGAACCGCTGCCGGGTGGCGTCGGGGTCGTCGAGGTACCCGTCGACCACCCCGGCCCCACCGATGATGAGCTGGCCTTCGGTTCCCTGGGGCCGAGGGTTGTCGTCGTCGTCGACGACGGCCACCCAGGTGCCGGGGATGGGGCGCCCGATCGGGACCGGGTCGTCCCCCGGGACGCAGTGGTGGGCGGTGGCCCACACCGTGGCCTCGGTCGGGCCGTACTCGTTGGCAAGGGCGGAGCCGGGCCGGTGGCGATGATGCCGTTCGACCAGGGCCGGAGGGCAGGCCTCGCCGGCCACGATGACCTGGTCCGGCCACCGGTTGTCGTTGTCCGCCCGGCCGAGCAGGGCCCCGTAGAGGGTGGGCACCAACAGGGTGTGGGTGATGCTGCGGTCCCGGAGCAGGCCGAGCAGGGCGTCGGGGTCGTGGGCCTCCCGGTCGGTCGGCACCACGATGGTGCCGCCGTCGGCCAGGGCCCAGAACAGGCCGGCCACGCTCGAGTCGAAGGCCAGGCTGGACACCAGCAGGAACCGCTCGACGGGCCGGTCGTAGACCTGGGCCCGGGCCACGGTGCTGGCGGCCAGGCGCCCGTGGTCGACCGGCACGCCTCGCGGGGTTCCCGTCGAGCCCGAGGTGAAGATGACGTAGGCGGTGTCGGCGCCGGTCACGGTCGGCAGCGCGGTGTCGGCGGTGGTGTCGGCGTTGGTGCCGGGGCCGGTGTCGGGCCGGTCGAGGTCGACGACCAGGGGCGTACCCGAACCGGGGGGAGGCTCGACCCCGGGCGGGACCAGGACGGCGGCGGCACCGGCGGCGGCCACCGTGGCCTCGATCCGGTCGGCGGGGTACGAAGGATCGACCGGCACGTAGGCCGCCCCGGCCCGAAGGACGGCCACGATGGCCACCATCAACTCGGCCGAACGGGGCAGCGCGACCAGGACCCGAGCTCCCGGGCCCACGCCCTCGGCCCCGAGTCGGTGGGCCAGCGCGGTCGAGCGGGCGTCGAGTTCGGCCCAGGTCAGGGTCCGGTCGCCGCAGATCACGGCCGCCCGATCGGCCCGGGCCTCGGCGTTGGCGGCGATGCGCACCAGCAACGTGTCGGGGGCGTCGAGTTCGGGCCCGACGAGGACGGTGTCCCCGGTCGAGGGGAGTTCGAGGTGACCGACCGTGACCGGCGTCGAGCCCGCCATCAGACCGAGCACGGCGTCGACGTCGGCCAGCAACCGTTCGGCCGCCGCCCGGTCGAGGAAGGTGCCCCGGTACTCCAGGCTCAGATCCAGGTCGTCGTCCCGGCGCTGGACCCAGAGGGTGGCGTCGGCCACTGCGGCGTCGGCGCTCAGGATCTCCTGGTGGACGGGGGAACCGAGGAGGGTGGCGGTGTCCAGTTCGACGTACACCACCAGGATCTGGCGGTCCGGGACTCGGCCCCCGGCCCGGCGCCGGTCGTCGACCATCCGGGCGTAGGGGTAGGTGCGATGGGCCAGGTTGGCGGCCATGACCACCGTGGCCTCGCTCACCACGTCGTCGAGCGGCATGTCGAGAGGGACTCGCAGCTCGACGGGGAGGGCGTTGATGAAGTAGCCGACCAGGTCGTCGGCGGCCCGGTGGTCGCGGGTGGAACTCACCATCGACAGGGCGACGTCGTCGCCGTCGGTATGGCGACGGAGGGTGGCGGCGAAGGCGGCCAGGGCGGTGGAGAAGGTGGTGGCACCCGGTCGGCGGGCCAGGTCGGCGGCCGACGAGGCCGAGCGCCGGGTCAGGAAGCCGTCCGGGGTTCCGGCCGGCGGCGCCGCCACGACCACCGACGCCGGCTGCCAATCGGCGGCCGGGAGCCAGTGGTCCCGATCGGTCTCGGTCAGGACCTCCTGCTGCCAGGCGACGAAGGACGGGTAGTCGAACTCGGGCTCGATGGGGCGGCCGCGCAGCTCGGCGTCGAGTTGGGCCCAGAACCGGTCGAAGCTCTCGGCGTCGCTCGACAGGTGGTGGCAGAGGAACAGCACCCCGGTGTCGCCACCGTCCAGGGCCTGGATCCAGGTCTGCAGCAGGGGACCGTCCACCAGGTCCAGCCGGCGACGCTGGCGGCGGCCGGCCTCGCGTTCGAAGTCGGCGTAGAGCATCGGGGCGCGGCCGATGTCGACCACGACCGCCCGGTCCGCGGCCAGGAGTCGACGAGGTCGGTCGTAGTTCCACGAGAACGACGCGTGCCGAGCCGCCACCGCCCGAACCGCGGTGGCCAGGGCGTCGGGATCGACCGGGGCCTCGACCCGGTACAGGCGCGCCAGGTTGTACATGGGCTCGTCGGGCCGCAACGACTGCTCGAACAGCAGGGACTGCTCACCGGGGCCCAGGGGAGGCGGGTTCTCGGCGGTCCAGATCCCGGCTTGGGCCGGTGGCGGCGGCTCCGGGGCGCCGGCCCCGTCGGGCAGGCGGCGATCGTCGGCCTCTACGGCGGCGGCGAGAGCTCGGGGCGTGGTGTGGGCGAAGGCGAGCTCGTCGGCCAGGGGACGGCCGACGGCGTCGCCCAGGGCCACGATCATCTCCAGGGCCCGGAGGGAGTCGCCCCCCAGGACGAAGAAGTCGTCGGTGGCCCCGATGGGCTCGGTCCGAAGCAGGACCTCCCACAAGCCGATGATGGTGGCCTCCAGTTCGGTCTCGGCCGCGACCCCGATGCCGGCGGCCGGCCGGTGGATCCGGTCGGGGGCCGGAAGGGCACGCGGGTCGAGCTTGCCGTTGGTGCTCAGGGGGAGAGCGTCGACGGCCACGAAGGCGGCGGGGACGGCATGGGCCGGGAGGACCTCGGCCAGTAGCGCCCGGAGCTCGGCCGGGGTCGGCAGCGCACGGTCGGGGTCGGTCGGCTCCAGCCAGGCGGTCAGGATCTCGGCCGGGCGGGGCACGTAGCCCACGGCGTCGAGCAGGCGCCGCACCTCGACCGGGTCGAGCTGATCGTCGAGTTCCTCGATGGCCTCGTCCCGGGTCTTGTGGCCGAGACGGACGTCCCAGGCGTAGGGGGCGGCGTAGTTGTGGTAGCCCTGCTCGGTCTGGTGGGTGTGGATGCCGGCGGCGTTGATCAGGCAGTTGGTCGACCGACCGGTGTCGGCGGGGCGGACCCAGGGGGCCCGGGTGTCGAGGAACTCCAGCATCTCGGCCAACTCGACGTCGACGTAGCGGTAGAAGTCCAGGTACTCGATCCGGTCGAACACCTCGTCGGTGGCGAAGATCTCGGTGTCGAGCAGCCGGTTGGGGCCGTCGTCGAGCCGGTGGTAGGTCTTGCGGGCCGACAGCACGGCCCGGTCGATGGCGTCCGGATCGAACCGGCCCGACTCGAACTGCTGGGGGATGAGTCGGGTCTCGAACAGCTGGCCCCGGCTGAGTCCGGTGACGATGACGGGGATCCCGAGCTCGGCCGCCCGGTTGGTGGCCAGCGTGTAGATGGTCTTGTAGCACCCGTGGCAGACGTTCGAGTGGCGTTCCAGGCTGTCGCGGAAGATGGCGTCCATGGCCGCCGTCGTGGCGAACTCGTGGTCGAGACCCAGGTCCGCCACCGAGCGGCGGACGTTCTCCTTGGCCCCCTCCGAGATGAAGCCGTTGTCGAGGGTGAGGACGTAGGGGGTGAAGCCGGCCTCGACCAGTTGGTACAGGGCGTAGGTCGAGTCCTTACCTCCACTGAGGAGGTGGAGGCAGTCGTAGCGGCCGGTGCGGCGGGCTCGGGCCTCGTCCCGCTTGGCCCGGAGGTCGTCGGGGGTCTTGAACCACGATGAGGCCTGGGGGGCCACGCGGTCGTAGTCGTGACACACGTTGCACACCCCGGCGGCGTCGAACGACGTACCGGGGACGTTCGACGGCAGGCCGCAGCGGACACAACGCTGCTCGGGCTCACGGTGGCTGGGCGACCAGAGGCGGACGGCGGCGGCGGCGATGGCGGGATGGGCGGTGAGGGCCTCCTCCACCTCGGTCGGTTCGAGGCGGATGCCGCCGACCTTGACCTGTTCGTCGATGCGGCCCAGGTAGACCAGCGTCCCGTCGTCGACCATGCGGACCAGGTCGCCCGACCGGTAGTAGCGGCGGACGGTCCCGTCGCGGTCGGCGAGTTCGACGAACGGGTCGTCGGCGGCGGGTGCGTTGTCGTCGGGTGCGTGATCGTCGGGTGCGTGATCGTCGGCGAGGTAGCCGCCGGTCACCCCGACGTGGGAGATCAGCAGTTCGCCGGCCGACCCGATCGGGGCCCGCTGGTCGCCGGGGCCGACGACCCGGAGTCGGACGCCGGGGGCGGGGACCCCGATGGGGACCTCGGGCGACTCGTCCAGGCGCTTGGGGTCGACCCGGTGGATCATGCACCCGACCACGGCCTCGGTCGGGCCGTACTCGTTGAACATGGCCAGATCGGCCCGGTGATCGTGGAGCCGCTGGGCCAGGCCGGAACCGAAGGCCTCACCGCCGACCACCACCGTCGACAGCGCGTGATCGGGTGGGAGGAGGCGGAGAAGGATCTCGAGATGGGACGGGGTGGCCTTGCACCAGGTGATCCCGGAGTCGGCGGCGATGGCGGCGAGGCCCGCCGGGCCCTCGTCGGGGATGACCACCTGCACGCCGCCGGTCAGGAAGGGCAGGAACAGGCTGGTGATGGTCAGATCGAAACCGAGCGAGCTGAAGAGGGGCACGACCGGGCCCGGGCCCGGCTCCACGTAGGACTCTTCGGCGAACCGCAGATACCGCGCCAGCCCCCGATGGCTGATGGGGACGCCCTTGGGTCGGCCGGTGGAGCCCGAGGTGAACAGCAGGTACGCCTCCCGTTCGAGATCCCGTTCGAAACCAGCTGCGGCGCCGGTGGGGAGGTCGGGGTCAGGGTCGAAGTCGAGGTCGATCCCGGAGGCAGCGGCCAGGTCGTCGGGGTCGGGGAGGGTGGTGAGGACCAGTCGGCAGGAGGCTCTGCGGGCCAGCTCGCGGCGTCGGCGTTCCGGTTGGGTCACCTCCAGGGGAACGAACGACCCCCCGGCCACGAGCACGCCCAGGATGGCGATCACGGCCTCGGCGCTGCGGGCCATCTCGATCCCGACCCGGTCACCGGGAGCCAGACCCTGACCACGCAACCAGCGCGCCACCTCCAGAGACCGGGACCACACCTCGGTTCCCGTCATCGTCCGATCGCCCTGGCGGAGGGCCACATCGCTCCGGTTGCCGAGGGCTCGGGCCAGGCGGGGAACGAGTCCAAGGGTCGGTCCGTCGAAGTCGGCGCCGACCTCCCAGGCGTCGATGGCGGCGGCCTCGACCGGCCCGGGCAGAGGCACCGTGATGGGGCCGTCGGGGTCGGCCACCAGGGACGCCAGCAGGCGCCGGAAGTGGCCGGCGGCCCGTTCCCGGTGCTCGGGCCCGGCGGTGGCGTGGTTGAGGTCGAGGGCGATGGTGGGCCCGGTCCGGCTCGGGTGCCCGGTCTCGGGCAGGCCGTCCCGGGTGGAGCCGGGCCCGGGGTCCCCTTCGTCGTAGGCGGTGACCTGGACCCGGAGGAGATGTCCGGCGTCGATGGCGCCGGAGTGGATCCACTGGGTGGAGGTGGGGATGGGACCGAAGGGGCCCACGGGGGCCCGGGGAATGACGTTGATCACGGCCGGTACGTCACCCGGGGGAGCGGCGCCGGGTTGGGCGTTGGCCAGGGTGGTCAGCACCGCTCGGGCCACCCGCTTGTGCAGGGTCCGGAACGTGTCGCCGGCTTCGATCGACACGTCGACCGGGAACACCTCCATCAGCGGACCCATCAGGCCCCGGGTGGCGGCGTCGCCCCGGTTGTGGACCGGCAGGCCCAGGGCCACGTCGTCGACCCCGGCCACCTGGTGGAGGAAGGCGGCCGTCGCCGTCATGGCCAACGCCGTCCAACCCAGGTCGGGGCTGAGGAGGCGATAGTCGCCGTCGAGGGCGGCCGCCAACTCGGCGGCCAGACCGTCGTCCAGGGCGACCGGCGTCCGCGACGCCAGCGGCGTCCGCTCCCGTTGGGGCCGGTAGAGCCGGTCGACGGGCTGGGAAGGCGACCGGCGGGCCCAGTGGTCCAGGGCCCGGGCCAGTTTCGTCGTCGCCTGGTCGGCGGCGGCTGCGCCGTTGCCGTTGCCGTTGCCGTTGCCGTTGGCCTCCGGATGGGCCTGGGCTGCGGCCAGCCTGCCGTGCAGGCCGTCGGCCCAGCGGTAGTAGCCGCCGGCCGGCGGCTCCTCATTGTGGTAGCGGGCGGCGGTGGCCGCGAAGACCAGGGCCGAGGCGGTGGCGTCGGTGACGGCGTGGTGGAGACACAGGTACCACGAGGCCGTCCCGTCCTCGTGGCGGAGGACGGCACTGTCGTAGCCGCGGACCTCGGTGTCGATCGGGGCCCGCACCCGCTCGGTCGCCCAGTCCTCGGCCCCGGCCCGGTCGAGGTCGAGGATCTCGGTCCGGGCCGGGACTGCGTCGAGGGTGACCACCGGCGTGCCCCGATCGTCGGTGATCCGGGTCCGGAGCACGTCCGTCCCGGCCACCGTGGCCTCGAAGGCGTCGGCCAGGCGATCGGCGTCGACCGTCCCCTCGATGTGGGTGAGTAGCGCCATGTTCTGGACCGGGGCATCCGGATACAGGCGCTGCGACAACCACAGGGGCCGTTGGGCCGGCGTGAGAGGCCGGCCTGGCGAGAGGGCGACGGTCGACTCGATCGATATGTCCATCCGGGGGGTGGGAGCGTTCGGGACGGTGGGTGAAGCTGATCAGTCGGCGCCGACGAGCTCGTGCTCTTCGGTGATGACGTCGCTATGCCCTGCGACCGGGATCAGTCGCCCGGCCGCATCCTCCCGCCGCATGAGCAGGTAGGACCCGATGGTGAAGGCGGCGATCCAGATGGCGGCCGCCGGCAGGGAGAAGATCGGGTCGATCACACTGCTGATCCCGAGCTCGACCTCGAGGCTCCGCTCGATGACCCAGCCCATGGCGGCGATGGCCAGGAGGATCGACACGACGGCCTGGAACGGCAGGTAGAAGCGGGTCCGGCGCAGGAAGTACAGGGCCGGGAACAGGACGATGACCACGATGGCCTGACCGATCTCGATCCCGAGGTTGCGCCCCAGGAGCGAGATCAGCTGGGTCGACCGGTCGACGTCGAGGCCCGACACGAGCGAGGCGAAGCCCAGCCCGTGGAACAGCCCGAACACGAACGACAGGATCCACTCCCGGTTGGGGGCGATGGGGCGGATGTTGTGGAGGGCGGCGGCCGCGATCGACAGGGCGATGATCGACTCGACGATGCGGGGTGACGGGAGCGGTATCAGCTCGAGGCCGGCGAGGCTGAAGGTGATGGAGTGGGCCACCGTGAACATGGTGACGATCTTCAGCACCCGCCAGAGCGATGAGCCGAAGCTGCGCGCCGGTTCCCATCGGGTGGTGAAGACCAGCACGGCCGGGAGGAGCAGCACCAGGACGAACAGGATGTGGTCGGGACCGGTCCGGATGTGGTCGACGCCCAGCTCGATGCTCGACACCAGGTTGCGGGCCCAGCTCGGATCGCCGAGATCGATGGTCTGGGTCCGCGAGCCGGCGTCGAAGGCGGCCAACGAGTCGAAGCCGTTGTCGATCACGCCGCGCTGCCAATCGTTGCCGATCAGGAGCAGGGCGGAGCGACCGTCGATCTCGTCGACGAACGGGTCGAAGGCGATCTCCATCTCCCGGGGAACGGGGTCGGTCGGGACCTCGACGGTGAAGGGGTAGATCACGTACTCGTCGCTGACCTCGACCTCTTCGGAGTAGAACAGCTCGGCCGCCCCGAAGGTGATCGGCCACGTTGCGCCGTCGGCCCCGAGGTCGAGATGCTCCTGGAGGTAGCTCTCGATCCGGGCCTGCTCGGCCGCCAGGACCGTCAGCGCCTGCTCGTCGTCGAGGTCGCCGAGGCCGAGGTCGAACACCTCGTCGAGATCGCCCGTCGGGATCTCGACCCGGCCCGCCACCGTGCTCGACGTGACGTCGAGGTACAGGTAGGTCTCGTCGCCGCTGTGGGCCGAAGCCGGCCCGGCCGGCAAGGTCAGCAGTAGGAGGGCGACGCCTGCCAGCATGCTCAGGAAGACCCGGGCGGTGCGGCGCCGGGCTGCCAATGAGGACACCACTGTCATCTGTTCATCTCCGAATCGGGTTGTGGTCGATTGCGTTGCGCAACGGAACGGAACGACTCCTGAGCACTTCGTGGCCAACCCGGTCTCCGGATCCCGAAAACCGGTGATTGGGTGAAACTGCTCAGTCGCGGGCACCCATGCGGCGGGCGTACTCCACCATGCGGTCCACGGTCTGGAAGTTCTCGAGCGTCACGTCGCCGGGGTCGACCGCGATCGACGCCTCGTCCTCGAGCCACTGGGTGATGCGGATGACCCCCAGCGAATCGACAGCGCCGGTCAGGAGCAGATCGGTGTCGCCCATCACCTCGACGCCGGGCGCTGCCACATCCTCCTGGACGAACTTGAGCAACCTGGAAGCGAACTCGGACATCTAGGACCTCTCCCCGCCAACGTAGCGCTCGGCCACTTCGGCCCGTAGCGACCGTCGATCGAGCTTTCCGCTACCCGTTGTGGGCGCCGAGTGTACCTCCAGGAACGCCTGCGGTAGAGCGTAAGCCGGTAGGTGGTTCACCATGGATCGACGTAGGTCGTCGGGGTCGGGGCCGACAGTGCCGGTGCCCGCCACCCCGGCCACCACCACGTCGCCCCCCTGGCCGTCGCGGGCGACGGCGGCCACGGCGAACGCCACCCCGGCCACGTCCTCCATTACTGCCTCGACGGCCTCCAGCTCGATCCGGTGGCCCCGGACCTTGACCTGATGGTCGCGCCGTCCGGCGAACACCAGGTTGCCGTCGTCGCGTCGCCAGGCCACATCCCCGGTCCGGTACCAGCGTCCGTCGTCGTCGATCACGACGGATCGGGCGGTCAGCTCGGGCCGCTCCCAGTAGCCGGCCATCGTGGCCGGTCCCCGCACCAGTACCTCACCCCGGGTGCCGTCGGCCGGGGCCGGTCCGTCGCCGTTGGCGTCGTCGAGGTCGACCAGGCGGATCTCGACCGGATCCACCGGCCGACCGATGGGGACCGGCTCGTCGTCGTCGGGGGGCCGGTCGAGATGGTGCACGGCGCACATGTTGACCTCGGCCGGGCCGTACACGTTGCTGAACCGGGCCCCGGGCAGGCGGCCCATGAGGGCGGCCAGGATCCCGGGGGGGAACACCTCGCCCCCGAACAGGACCCAACGGAGGCTCGTCAGATCGCGCTCCTCCAAGCCGCCCCGTTGATGGAGCTGGGTCAGGAGGTACGGGACCGAGTACCAGACCGTCACCCGTTCCCGTTCGACCAGCTCGGCGGCCGAGGCCGGGAGCATCTGATGCGGCTCGGGGACCACGACGTTGGTGGCGGCCAGGGTGGGGGTGACCCAGACGGCGGGGGTGGAGATGTCGAAGTGGTGGGGGGCGATGTCGGCGAAGCGGTCGTCGGGGTTGAAGTCGTAGGCGACGAGGGCGAAGGCGATGTGGCCCAGGGCGCTGGCATGGGTGTGGCAGATCGATTTGGGTCGCCCGGTCGAGCCCGAGGTGGTGATCAGGTAGGCCGGGGTCTCGGGGGTGACCGAGGCCGGCGGGGCCGGATCGAGCGATGCGATGTGGTCCGGTCCCACGTGCCGGGCCCCGGTCGGGACCGCCCCGGAAGGGGACGTCCCCGCCGGACCGATGCCGACGAGGGTGGTCACCCCGGCCCCGCCTCCGGTCTCCGCCCGGCCTTCGGGCTCGCCCTCGCTCGGGGCCACCAGGCCCCGGGCAGTGGTGCGACACGGCTCGTGGGTGACGACCACTCGGCACCCGGCCAGGGCGCACACCTGGGCCAGGTAGGCGGGCGAGGCACCGGGGTCGAGCGGCACGGCCGCCGCCCCGATCCGGACCGCGGCGTGCATGGCCACGAACCCGTCCACCCCCTTGCGGCAGTGCACGCCGACCCGGTCCCCGGCACCGACCCCGGCATCGACCAGGGCGGCGGCCAGCCGCCCGGCCCGATCGTCGGCCTCGGCCCAGCTCACGGTGGCGCCCGGCTCGACCACGGCCGGATGATCCGGGCGCCGATCAGCGGCTTCCGGCAGCAGTCGGGCCAGACTCGTCGGTGTTGTCAGGCCAGCCATGGCCCCCAATCCTTGCACGTACCATCCTGCTTCGACGTCGACCCGGAGGCCCCATGACCGCTCCCGATCACCCCGCCGCCACCGCCGCCGACCCCGAAGCACCGATGCCGGTGGCGTTGGCCGCCATCCTGGACGATCGGCATCCGGAGAAGGTGGACACTACCGAGTGGGCCCGCCGCGCTCTCGCCGATCCCGACCTGGCGGCCCGCGACGAGGCCTGCCGGTTCTGGCCCGAGGGTTGGGCCCGTTGCGCCGAGCGGGGGATCCTCGGCCTCATCGTCGACCCGGCCTACGGCGGCATGGGGCTCGATCTGGTGACCGCCATGCTCCGGTTCGAGGGCCTGAGCGTCGGCTGTGACGACGGCGGCCTGGCGTTTGCCCTGAGCAGCCAGATCTGGACGATGCAGATGGCGTTGGAGCGGTTCGGGACCGAGGAGCAGAAGCGGACCTGGCTCCCGTCCCTGGTCGACGGCTCGGCCCGGGGGTGCTTCGCCATGTCCGAGCACGAGGCCGGCTCCGACGCCTTCTCGCTGCGGACGACGGCGACCCGGGTCGACGGCGGCTACCGGCTCGACGGACACAAGGCGTGGGTGACCCTGGCCCCGGTGGCCGACGTGATCATCGTCTTCGCCACGGTCAACCCCGAGGTGGGCCGCTGGGGGGTCACCGCCTTCTGCGTGGACCTGCGGACCCCGGGCATCGAGGTCCAGGCCAACCGGTCCAAGATGGGACTGCGGACGACCCCGTTCGCCGACGTCGTGTTCGACGGCTGCGTGGTTCCGGAGTCGGCCCGGATGGGGGCCGAGGGGGCCGGGGCCTCGATCTTCTCCACCACCATGGAGTCCGAGCGCGGGTTCCTTCTGGCCGGCTCGGTCGGGCGGCTCGAGGCCCAGATCGCCGAGACGGTGGCCTTCGCCAACGAGCGGGTCCAGTTCGACCAGCCCATCGGGGCCTTCCAGGCCGTGTCACACGAGATCGCCAACATGAAGTTGGCTCACGAGAACGCCCGACTGCTGTTGTACAAGGCGGTCGCCCTCCAGGACCGGGGCGAACCGTCGATGCTGACGGCGGCCCTGGCCAAGTTGGCGGCCTCGGAGGCCGCCCTCGACGGTTCGCTCGCCGCGGTGCGGGTGGCCGGGGCCCGAGGCTACGTGTCGGAGTACGGCATCGAACGGCCGTTGCGGGACAACGTGGGCGGCATCGTGTACGGCGGCACGTCTGCCATCCAGCGCAACATCGTGGCCCGGCTTCTCGGCCTCCCCGGCTGAGGGGCGGGCGAGAGCCGCCGGCTCCTCACCCCACCGGCTTCCAGGTTGGGACCGGTTCGCACCCGGGCTGTGGCTGGGGCAGGCTTGAGGGCATGAAGATCCGCATCGGCTACGGGCTCGGTACCCGCAACGCCACCAACGACCAGGACCGGTTCTGCCAGCTGGTCGACGCCCTGGAGCGGCTTCGCTTCGACTCGCTGTGGTTGTCCGAGCGCATAACCGGCGACTGCCCCGACCCTCTCGTGGGCATGGCCTACGCCTGCGGCCGGACCCGCAAACTCAAGGTCGGGATGTCGGTCATGGTGCTGCCGGGACGCAACCCGGTCGTGCTGGCCAAGTCGATCGCCAGCCTCGATCGCCTTACCGACGGCCGGGTTCTTCCCGCCTTCGGGCTCGGGGTGGCCGACTCGGCCGAGCACCAGGCGTTCGGTGTCGAGCGCAGGGACCGCGGCGGCTGGTTCAACGAGGCGTTGCCCCTGATGCGCCGCCTCTGGAGTGAGGACCACGTCACCCATGAGGGCAAGCGGTTCACCATCACCGACGTGACGGTGCGACCCAGGCCGGTCCAGGATCCGATCGAGGTCTGGCTCGGCGGGATCGCCCCTCTGGAGCTGAAGCGGGTCGGGCGCCACGGCGACGGCTGGCTGCCGTCGTTCTGTACCCCCCGGCAGGTCGACGAGGCCCGGGCCGTCATCGAGCAGGTGGCCCACGAGCACGACCGCAAGATGGACCCCGAGCACTACGGGGCTCTGATTCCCTACCGGCCCGAGGGCGTGGAGATCCCGGCCGCCACTGCCGCCATCGTGGCCAAGCGCAACCCGGACACCCCGGCCGAGCAGATCATCCCCGACAAGGCCGGGCTGGAGGCGGCGGTCCAGGGTTTCATCGACGTCGGCTTCTCCAAGTTCGTGTTGATCCCCACCACCGAGCCCGATGATTGGGATCGCGAACTCGACGAGGTGGCGGCTCTGGTCAAGCCCCTGGAGAACTGAGGTCGGGGCCGATCCGTCGGCCCGTGACCGACTCCGGCTCGATTCGCAGGTAGCGATGCTTCGGGCCGTCGGCCCAGGGCTGGACGCCGAGGTCGTCGAGGGCCAACAACTCCTCCAGGCCCTCCACCTCGTGGGCCGTGCCTTTGAGCACCACGCTGGCGCCGGTGCGGCGGGGCTCGTCCAACTCCTCGACCTCGAAGGCGACGGCGATACCGAGGGCGGCCGCCGCCAGCTTGGTGCCGGGGGCGGTGCGGACCACGACGCCTTCGTCGTCGACGGCGAAGTTGACCGGGAAGATGTCGGGCCGGTTGGCGATGGACACGGCGAGGCGCCCGACCGAGCCCCGACGGACGAGGTCCCAGCACTCCTCGTCCGACAGGACGTGGAGGACGTTGGGGGTGTCGACCGCCGCCCGGTCCGGGACGGGTTGCTCGTGTGTCGTGCTCATGGGGCCACCATGATCCCGATCCGGCCCCGGGGGCAGGGTCGGAGGTCCCGACCGGTTGCCGGGCCCCGGCGCTCCGGCGCCTACGGGTGGGCCGGAGTCAGCTCGTCGCGGGTCCGGGGCGGGAGGACACCCCGCAGGGTCAGGGGCCAGGCCGTCTGCAGGTCTTCGGCCAGCAGGACCAACCGGTGGTTGCCGGTGTCGGCCACCAGCAGTTCCCCCCGGGCCAAGGCGGCCACCGCCGACGGCCGTTGCAGTCCCGACAGGCCAAGGGTCCGCAGGCGACGGTTGGCCAGCCGTCGCAGCCGCCCGTTGCCGGTGTCGACCACGACGATCGAGCCGTCGCCCAGGACCGCCAGGTCCGATGGCCGTTGCAGCAGGGCCTTATGGGCCGGGCCGTCGACCAGGCCCCAGTCGAAGAAGCCGTTACCGGTGATGGTGGCGACCCGGCCGGCATCGGTCAGTAGCCGGAGATTGGACGAGGCGCTGTCGCAGAACACCAACCCGGCCTCGGTTCGGGCCAGCCCGCACGGCTGGGCCAGCTCGGCCTCGGCCGCCGCCCCGTCGCGTGCGCCCGTCACCCCGACCCCGGCGATCAGGCCAACCGTCACCGTCTCGGGACTGTGCACGATGATGCGGTACAGCTTCTCGGCCCCGGCGTCGGCCACCACCAGGGAGCCGTCGGCGTCGACGGCAAGGCTGGCGGGACGGACGAACTGGTCGGTGAGCAACCGGCGTTCCCGGGCCGCCAGGTCGAGCATGCTGACGGCGCCCGTGCCCTGCTCGGCCACGAACAGCCGGTCCCCGTCGGCGGCCACGGCAACCGGCCGGTCGAGCCCGTCGATCTCGGCCGTCACCGAGGCGGTCCGGCGGTCGGGCCCGAGATCGAACAGGAGCAGGCGGTCGTTGCCGGTGTCGGCCACCACGAGCTGTCCGTCGGGCCGGACGGCCACGTCACGGGGGAACGACAGCTCGCGATCGGCGATGGAGGGCCGGCGTCGGCGAGGCAGGTTCGGGCGGTCGTCTCCGGCTTGGATCCGCTGGAGGCCGAGCATCACGGCCGAGGCCACGGCGTCGATGTCGGCCGTGCCACCGGCCGCGCCCAGGACCCGGCCCCGGGGATCGACGACGACGGTGGAGGGCCAGCCCTCCGGGTTGTACCGGTTCCAGGTCACGTAGTCGGGATCGTGGACGCAGCGGAACGGTATGCGCTCCTGGAGCAGGGCCTGCTGCAGCTGTTCCACCGACTCCTCGAACGGGAACCGGGGGGTGTGGACGGCCAGGATCACCAGGTCGTCGCCGACCTGGTCGGCCAGGTCCTCCAACTGCCGGAGCCGCAGGAGCGAAGCCTCGCAGGCGAACGACCAGAACACCACGACCACGACCCGACCTCGGAGGTCGGCCCAGTCCAGGCGTGGGCCGTTCAGCCAATCCTGTCCCTCCACCGGAGGTGCTACCGGAGACACGCCTGATCCATCGGCCCCGGCCCGTCCCGCTTGAGGTCGAAGGTCGTCCTCGGAGCCGTCTCCGATGGCTGGCCCGATCGCAGGCCGCGGGCTCCCGGTCGTCTGGGCCGGTGGGGGGGCCTCGGCTATGTTGTGGGCCCGAACCGCCCTCCGGTCGACGGTCGTCACGAGAAGGGTGCCCACGGGAGCAGCCATGAGCGCAGGGGAGCAGCCATGAAGGTGCCATTGACCATCAACGACTTCATCGACCGGGCGGTGGCCGTCTACCCGGATCGGGTCGCCATCGTCGACGAGCCGGATCAGGTCGCACCGCCCCTTCCCGACATCACCTACCGCCAACTGGGGGACATTCGCCGCCAGATGGGGGTGGCCATGGACGAGCTGGGCCTGCCCATGGGGGCCCGGGTGGCCATGGTGTCCCACAACTCGGCCCGCCTGCTGACCTCGTTCTTCGGCGTCGGGGGCAACGGCCGCATCTTCGTCCCCATCAACTTCCGGCTCAGCGCCGACGAGGTGGCCTACATCGTCGACCACTGCGGGGCCGACGCCCTGCTCATCGACCCCGAACTGGAGGACGCCCTGTCCGGGGTCGAGGCCCGGATGAAGTGGGTCATGGGGCCCGAGTCCGATGCCGTGTGGTACGGCCGCGACGGCGAACCCCAGCCCTGGGAGCCCGACGAGGACGCCATCTGCTCCATCAATTACACCTCGGGCACCACCGCCCGGCCCAAGGGTGTGGAGCAGACCCACCGGGCCCGGTGGACCAACGCCGTCACCTTCGGCTGGCACGCCGCCGTCACCGACCGCGACGTCTACCTCCACACGCTGCCCATGTTCCACTGCGACGGGTGGGGCATGCTCTATACCGTCACCGGCATGGGGGTCAAGCACGTCGTCCTGCGCAAGGTCGACGGGACCGAGATCCTGAACCGGGTCCGGGACGAGGGGGTGACGCTGATGTGCGGTGCCCCCGCCGTGTGCGCCGCCATCCTCGACGCGGCCCAGGATTGGGAGGGCGAGATCCCGGGTCGGGACAAGGTCCGCATGATCGTGGCCGGGGCACCTCCGCCCACCTCGACCATCGAGCGCATCGAGACCGATCTGGGCTGGGAGTTCATCCAGATCTACGGCCTGACCGAGACCGCCCCGCTCCTGACCTTCAACCGGACCCGCCAGGAGTGGGACGACCTGGAGCCGGGCGAGCGGGCCCAGAAGCTGGGGCGGGCCGGGGCTCCGGCCGTGGGCATCACCATGAAGACCTCGCAGTCGGGTGAGCTGCTGGCCCGGGGCAACCACATCCTCCAGGGCTACTGGGAGAACCCGGCGGCGTCGGCCGATGCCCTGGAAGGGGGCTGGTTCCACACCGGCGACGGTGGCTACCTCGACGAGGAGGGCTACTACTCGATCACCGACCGCAAGAAGGACGTGATCATCTCGGGCGGCGAGAACGTGTCGTCGATCGAGGTCGAGGACACGTTGTTCTCCCATCCCGAGGTGAGCGAGGTG
The DNA here is from genome assembly GCA_965263455.1 of Acidimicrobiales bacterium. Lineage (GTDB taxonomy): Bacteria > Actinomycetota > Acidimicrobiia > Acidimicrobiales > SZUA-35 > CADEDH01. Next base: position 523,552 of record CBDHHN010000002.1, on the reverse strand, counting down.
GCCGTGATCGGGGTGCCCGACGAGAAGTGGGGAGAGACGGTGAAGGCCCTGGTCGTCCTGACCCCGGGTTCCACCGCCACCGAGCGCGACCTCATCGACTACTGCCGGGAGCGGTTGGCCCACTACAAGTGTCCGACCACGGTCGAGACCCGGGAGGAACTGGCCCGGACCGCCACCGGGAAGCTCCAGAAGTACAAGCTGCGGGCGCCCTACTGGGAGGGCCGCGACAAGCTGGTCAACTAGGTGCCGACCGGTGCCTCGGGCCCTGGACCCGGCCGCCGCCCGTCGGCCTTCGGCCCCACGGTGGTGGTCGCCGCGCTGGTTCTCGCCGCCTGCGGGGGCGGGGGTGGCGACCGTGAATCGGCGATCGCCGCCTTCGAGGAGGCCAACCCCGACGTCGGTGCCCGGGAGTCGGGTTGCGTGGTCGACGAACTGATCGAGCGGCACGGCCTCGATGACCTCGACCGGCTCCTGGCCGAGCCCGAGAGCGATGCCGGCTTCGAGGAGGACCAGTTCCGGGCCATGTTCCGGTGTGGGGTCGGGGGCGATGTCGAGCAGCAGATCACCGAACAGTTGACGGCGGTCGGCGTTGCCCCTGCCGACGCCCCCTGCGTCGCCTCGGAACTGGTGTCGACCCTGACCGACGACGACATCGACGTGCTGCTCTCGGGCGAGATCACCGAGGGCTTTGCCGCCAAGTTCACCACCGCCGCCGCCGGATGCGGCCTGACCGGAGGATGATTGACCGATGACCTACGTCGTTGACCAGGGCCGTGAGCTCATCGGCGACCGGTGGCGGGACGACCTGGAGCCCCGACTGCGGGAGTACATCGCCGTTCCCGCCCTGTCGCCCGCCTTCGACCCCGACTGGGAGGCCAACGGCCACCTCGAGCATGCGGTCCGGATGGTGTCGTCGTGGATGGCGGCCCGCCCCCTGGCCGGGATGTCGGTCGACGTGCAACGCCTCGACGGCCGAACCCCGGTGGTGGTTGCCGACATCCCACCCTTCGGACCCGATGCCCCCACCGGCGAGGGGGCGCCGACCGTGCTCCTGTACGGCCACCTCGACAAGCAACCGGAGATGACGGGCTGGCGCGACGGACTCGGTCCCTGGACCCCGGTCCGGGACGGTGACCTGCTCTACGGCCGGGGTGGGGCCGACGACGGTTACTCGGCCTATGCCGCCCTCACCGCCCTGGAGGCGGTGCAGTCCGCCGGCGGGTCCCACGCCCGTTGCGTGGTGCTGATCGAGGCTTCGGAGGAGTCCGGCAGCCCGGACCTTCCGGCCCACATCGACGCCCTCGGCGACCGCCTGGGACCGGTCGACCTGGTCGTCTGCCTCGACTCCGGCTGCGCCGACTACGAGACGATGTGGTTGACCACCTCCCTGCGCGGTCTGGTGGCCGGGGTCGTCACCGTCGAGATCCTGACCGAGGGTGTCCACTCCGGCTCGGCCTCGGGAGTGGTGCCGTCGTCGTTCCGCATCATGCGACAGCTCCTGGACCGGATCGAGGACGCCGCCACCGGTCGGTTCCTGATCGATGAGGCCTGGGTCCGGGTACCGGAACACCGGCGGACCGAGGCCCGGGCCATGGCCGGGGCGGTCTCGTTCGAGGCCGGATCCCGCTACCCGTTCGTGGCCGGAGCCGGTCCGGTGGCCGACGGGGCCGAGGGCCTGCTGGCCCGGACGTGGGAGCCGGCCCTGTCCTACATCGGGGCCGACGGCCTCCCGGCAGCCGGGCAGGCGGGCAACGTGCTGCGACCGGCCACGTCGCTCGTGCTGTCGGTGCGTACCCCTCCCGGGGTCGATCCCGACGTCGTGACCGGGGCGTTGGGTCGGCGGCTGGAGGCAGATCCCCCCTACGGCGCCGCAGTCCGCTTCGAGCCCGCGGCCGGAGCCTGGGGGTGGAACGCCCCGGAGATGGCCCCCTGGTTGCGAGCCGCCGTCGACGACGCGTCGCAGACCAATTTCGGTGCCCCGGCCCAGTTGATGGGTGAGGGGGGCACCATTCCGTTCATGGCCATGCTGGGTGACCGATTCCCCCAGGCCCAATTCGTCATCACCGGGGTCCTGGGGCCGGGTTCCAACGCGCACGGGCCCAACGAGTTCCTCCACGTGCCCTACGCGGAGCGCCTGACCGGGGCCGTTGCTCAACTCCTCGACCATCACGCCCGGGCCCCGCGCTGACCCGCCGGTCGGGTCGGGCCGACGACACCGGCCGCCCACGACCCGATCCGCACCCCGATCCGCACCCGACTCGCCACGACCGAACCGAACCGACCGGAGGAACACATCATGGGCGTACAACTGAACAAGGACTCGATCGACCTCGGCATCGTCATCACCGACTCCGAGGCGTCACTGGCCTTCTACCGCGACCTGCTCGGCTTCGAGCACGTCGCCGACACGCCGATGCCGGGGGCCATGGCCGGCACCATGCATCGGCTCCTGTGCGGGACGACGCTGGTCAAGCTGGTGAAGCTCGACGAGGTGCCGGAGGCCCGACCGGCCAAGGGCGGTATCGGCGGCGCCACCGGCTACCGGTACTTCACCATGCAGGTGTCGAACCTGGCCGAGATCACCGAAGCCGTCGAGGCCGCCGGCTACAAGGTCCGCATGGGCAACGTCGAGATCCGGCCCGGCGTCAGCATCTCCATGGTCGAGGACCCCGACGGCAACTGGGTCGAGTTCGTGCAAGACGCGAACCCTTCGGGTTCGTGAGGTTCGCCGAGGGCGAACCTTCGGTGGCTCACCCTTCGGGTTCGTGAGGTTCGCCGAGGGCGAACCTTCGGTGGCTCACCCTTCGGGTTCGTGAGGTTCGCCGAGGGCGAACCTTCGGTGGCTCACCCTTCGGGTTCGTGAGGTTCGCCGAGGGCGAACCTTCGGTGGCTCACGAAGGCTAGAGCTTGAGGTCGACGGGGCGGGCGGTCTCGGCGTAGAAGTCGTTGCCCTTGTCGTCGATGACGATGAAGGCCGGGAAGTCCTCGACCTCGATCTTCCACACGGCCTCCATCCCCAACTCGGGGTACTCCAGCACCTCGACCGAGCGGATGGAGTCCTTGGCCAGCCGTGCCGCCGGTCCGCCGATCGAACCAAGGTAGAAGCCACCGTGGCGCTTGCAGGCGTCGGTCACCTGCTGGCTCCGGTTGCCCTTGGCCAGCATGACCAGGGAGCCACCGGCGGCCTGGAACTGCTCGACGTAGGAGTCCATGCGGCCCGCCGTGGTCGGTCCGAACGAGCCCGAGGCGTAGCCCTCCGGGGTCTTTGCCGGACCGGCGTAGTAGATCGGGTTGTCCCGCAGGTACTCGGGCATCGGCTCTCCGGCGTCCAGGCGATCCTTGATCTTGGCGTGGGCGATGTCACGCCCGACGACGAGCGTGCCGGTCAGCGACAGCCGGGTCTTGACCGGGTACTGCGTCAACTGGGCCCGGATGGCGTCCATGGGCTGGTTGAGGTCGACGGCCACCACCTCGCCGCCGAGGTCGTCGGCGGTGGTCTCGGGCAGGTACGTGGCCGGATCGCGCTCCAGTTGCTCCAGGAACACCCCTTCGGCCGTGATCTTGGCCAGGGCCTGACGATCGGCCGAGCAGCTGACGGCGACCCCGACGGGTAGCGAGGCGCCGTGGCGGGGCAGACGGATGACCCGCACGTCGTGGCAGAAGTACTTGCCCCCGAACTGGGCCCCGATCCCGAACTGGCGGGTCAGCTCCAGGACCTCGGCCTCCATCTCGAGATCGCGGTACCCGTGGCCCAACTCGGAGCCCTCGGTCGGGATGGAGTCGAGGTAGCGGGTGGAGGCCAGCTTGGCCGCCTCGACGGCGAACTCGGCCGAGGTGCCGCCGATGACCAGACCCAGGTGGTACGGCGGGCAGGCCGAGGTGCCGAGCAGTCGCAGCTTTTCGTTGAGGAAGGCCTTGAGGCTGGTCGGGTTGAGCAGGGCCTTGGTCTCCTGGAACAGGAAGCTCTTGTTGGCCGAGCCGCCGCCCTTGGTCATGAACATGAACTTGTAGGCGTCACCCGGAGTGGCCTCGAGCTTGATCTCGGCCGGGAGGTTGGTGCCGGTGTTCTTCTCCTCCCACATCGACAGGGGAGCCATCTGGGAGTAGCGGAGGTTCGACGACTGGAAGGTGTCGAAGGCGCCGCGGGCCAGGGGCGCCTTGTCGTCACCCTCGGTGAGGACGTACTGACCCTTCTTGCCCTTGATGATGATGGTCCCGGTGTCCTGGCAGCCGGGGAGGACGAAGCCCGAGGCGATGTTGGCGTTGCGCAGCAACTCGGTGGCCACGAAGCGGTCGTTGGCCGACGCCTCGGGATCGTCGAGGATGTTGGCCAACTGCTGGAGGTGGCCGGGTCGGAGCAGGTGGGAGATGTCGCGGATGGCCTCGGCCGACAGCAGCCGGAGGGCCTCGTCGGCGACCCGGAGGAAGGTGGTGCCGCCCAGGTCGACCTCCTCCACCCCCTCGGTGGTCAGCAACCGGTAGGGGGTGGTGTCGTCGCCCAGGGGAAGCAGATCGGTGAAGCTGAACTCGGCCATGACCCAACGCTACTGGTGGCGGTGGCCGAATCCGGGGCCCGGGCTGGCCTACGGTGGACCAGGGCCCGAAATCGGACCCGACGACCGCGACCTGCGAGGAGAGCCGATGCCGAAGCGATGGATCCGGGCGACGATGGTGGTGGCCGCGTTGGTCTTGGCCCTGGCCGCCTGCGGCGACGGTGAGGTCCAGGGCGAGGCCACATCGACCGGGGACGTCGGCGCCGGCACCGACGGGGACGGTGAACCAACGGGCACCACCGACCCCGGCGAGGACACGACCGACGGCCCGGACGGCGGCGCCGACGGCGAGCCGGAGGATGCGTCGACCACCGGGTCGACGGCCGCCCCCGACGGCGCAGACCCCGACGGCGCAGACTCCGACGAGCCCCTCCCCGGCGACCCGTTCGACATCGGCCCTCCGGCCGGTGAGCGCCTGGACGTGGTCGGCGTGGCCCACGACGACGTCCTGAACTTCCGGGCCCGCCCCAACGTGGCCAGCCCGGTGCGAGCAACGGTCGCCCCACTGGCCGATCAGCCGGTGGTCCTGTCCCAGGGCCAAGGGCGCCTGCTGGTCCGGTCGGCCTGGTGGTTCGTCACCGTCGACGGGCAGGAGCTGTGGGCCAACGTCGCCTTCCTGGGAATGCTGGGTGAGTCCCGCGACGTGTTCGGCGAACTGGACGGCCAACTCGACGAACTCCAGGCCACCTCGGTGGCGGCCCTGGCCGGCGACATCGCCGGGGCCCGGGCCGGAGGGGGCCCTGAGCCGACCATCACCTTCGCCTCCGACCCGGCCGGAGGTTCGGGTTCACGTCAGGTCGTGGTCGACATCCTGGGCTACGGCGACGACGCCTTGAAGGGGGAGCGGTTCACCCTCACGTTGACCGACGATGGCGTCGACCCCGGTTTCGCCCTGCGGCTGGTTGCGGCCCGGGCCGAGCCCATCTGCGGCCGCGGTGTGAGCAACGGCGCCTGCGTCTAGGCCGACTCAACCCTCGGGGTGATCGGCCACCACCCCGAGGATGTCGGCCCCGTAGCGGTCGAGTTTGGTCGGGCCGATGCCCTTGATCCCGCCCAGGGCCACCAGCGAAGTGGGGGCGGCGGCGGCGATGGCATCCAGGGTGGCGTTGTCGATCACCACATAGGCCGGGACGCCGTCGGCCTTGGACCGGCTCAACCGCCATTCGGTCAGAGCCTGGCGCCGGGCCCCCTCGACCGCGGTCGCCGGTTCCTTCCGCTCCCGAGGTCCTTTCCGCCCCGCACCGCCGGCTCCCGCGGTGGGCCTGTCGGCGGTGCGGAGGGAGGTCTCCTCGGGCCAGGGCTCGTCGGCCGGGCGGGGCCGGGCCAGTTCGGCCACGAACGGCGACCCCCCGCCGGGAACGGCGTTGATCAACACCGTGCGTCGGCCCCGGGTCAGGCCGACGTGGAAGATCCGCCGCTCCTCCTCCAGGTCGGTGGCCAGGCGGTGGGGGTGGAGATCCCGGCGCACGTCGTGGACGATCACGTGGTCCCACTCCAGGCCCTTGGTGGTGTGGATCGTGGCCAGGGTGATGAGCGACGGGGGCGGGGCGTCGGTGCCCGGGGGCCCGTCGGCGTCGTCCCCGTCGATGGGTAGCGACCGCAGCCGGTCCCGGAGCCAGCCCTCCACCTCGCCGGCCGAGGGGGCGAGGTCGGCGACGGCCCGGAGGGCCTGCAGCTCGTCGCTGTGGGCGGCCCGTCGGGCTGTGCGCTGCGACTGGTCCAGTTGGGAGACGGCGCCGAGCAGGCCGATCGTGTCGAACACCTCGTCCAACAGCTCGCCCGGTGAGGCCCCCTGGTCGTGGCGGGCTCGGAGGGCCTCGATGTCATCGGCCAACGACCCCACCGACTCGGCGTCACGCTCCCGGTTGAGTCGCCCGGCCAGGGCTCGCAGCGCCTTGACCGACGACTGCTCGCACACCCAGTCGACGATCCGGGGATGGAGCGAGCGCGGCGGCCTCCGCAGGGCCAGCCGGAGGTCGTCGTCGGCCAGCCGCTGCTCGGGAGCCGAGGCCAGGCGCAGCCAGGCCAGGGCGGCGGCCAGGCCCGACCGGTCGAGCACCCGCTCGTCGATGGCCCGAGGCCGGGCCACCGGGTGTCCGGCCTCGGCCAGGTGGAGCAGTGGCGGCAACAGGGCGGCGTTGACCCGGGCCAGGATGGCGATCCCCCCGGGATCAGCGCCGGCCGCCCGCAGCCGGTCGACGCGCTCGACCAGCACTGCGGCCGGGTCCCCACCGTCGTTCACGGTCAGCCCCTCCGGCACCCCCGCGGGGGTCGTGCCGCCGGTCTCGGACCCGGCGGCGTCGGACGACCGATCGGGGCCGGGGGCGATGGTCTTCGTCACCCGGACCCGGTTGTGGGACAACAGGTTCACGGCCGCCGTCACCACCTCGGGATGGCAGCGGTAGTTCACGGTCAGGCGATGGTCGGCGGCGCCGGGGAAGAACCGGTCGAACTCCACCAGCCATCGGGGCGAGGCGCCCGAGTATCCGTAGATGGTCTGGTCGTCGTCGCCCACGGCGAAGATCTCGGCTGCCGGTCCCGTCAGGAGCCGGACCAGCAGGAGGTGGGCCGGGGTCAGGTCCTGGAACTCGTCGACGAGAAGAACGGGGGCCACCGACCGCGCCACCCGGCGGGCCATCGGGTCGGTGAGGAGCCGCTCGATGGCGGCCAGGATCTGCTCGTCGAAATCGAGATAGCCCTTGCGCGCCAACTCGGCCCGGTACTGGGGCAACACGTCGGCGAAGCCGGTCACGTCGGCCCCGTAGGCGGCCTCCACCTCGTCGGGGTCGCGAAGCCCGAGCCGGCAGGCCGACAGGGCGTCGACCCAGGGCTCCAGGGGGTCGCTGAGCTGGCGTCGCCGCCGTCCCGGCACCAGCCGGTCCAACAGGCGGCGGGCGTCGAGTTCGCCGATGGTGGTCAGATCGGCCGCCCGGCCGTCGGCCGTGAACGGGGGGCGCCCGGTGGCGATCCCCAGGGCCAGGCTGTTGAGGGTCCGGATCTCGAGCCGGGGCTGGTCGGCCAGCCGCTCCGCCATCTCGGTCCGGGCCCGACGGTTGTAGGCCACCAGGGCCACCGCACCGGGGACCAGCCCCCGATCGGCCAGCAGGTGGCGGGTCCGTTCGGTGAGGACCCGGGTCTTGCCCGATCCGGCAGGGGCGATGATGCGGGCCGGACCGCCGTCGTGGTCGACGGCGGCCAGCTGGTCGGGGGCGAGTGCCGCGGTCGAGGCCGTGTGGGGCGACGTCACCGGTCGGATCATGCCGGCGACCAGATTGGCCCGGGGTACGACCGGCACCTCCAGCCCGTGGTCGGCGAGACCGGCCAGCGGGCCGCCGTCGAACCACAGGGGCCGGCCGTCGACCGTCGCATCCCCACCGCCCGGAGGCTGGCCGCCCTCGGCCTGGGCCCCCAGGGCCACGGCCTGTTGCAGGGGCTCGAACCGGGGTCGGGGGCCCAGGAGGTCGACGGCGTTGGCCGTCACGGCGAAGGCCAGCCGCTCGCCCGGGATCTCGGTCGTGGCGTCGAGGTGATGGAAGGCCACGTCGAGCCGTTCGTCGGCGGCCGGAGGTGGGCCGGACCAGCGGATGACCAGTCGCTGCCGTCGGCGCCAGGCCCCGTGCAGCACCTCGACGGTCTCCGGTGCGGCGTCGGGTCCGGCCTCGACCACCGGGGCCTCGGACCACGGGCCGGGGACGGTGGCATCGGGGGCCAGGAGCACGCTGCGACCCAGGGCCTCGGGCCCGGCCAGGTCTGCGGCGGAGCGCCCGGTCACCGTGGCCGGGGCCGGGGCGGCCCGTCGGGTGGGCCGGTTGGTGGCCGACGACGTTGCCGCCGAGGGCCCGCGGCTCGGTGCCACCCGGGCCCGGGTGGCACCGATGGGTCGGGATGGCGCCCGGTCCGGACCTGGGATCACCGGCGGCTCACCACCAGCGGGACCGGCGGCCGATGCGTCGGGCGGCTCCGGGTTGGCGAGGGCGCAGTCACGGACCTCCCGGACCGTCCCGTGACTCAGGCCGCAGTGGCCACAGGCGATCTGCTTCGGCACCCGGCTCAGGGTAGTGGGCGTCGGTGACACCGCCGGGCGGTCCGAGTTGCCGCCCGGGCCGCTCCCCGGCAAAAAGAGAGGAGCGTGGCCGTGCCGCCGCGCATCGGCCACGCTCCGATCCTGGGTTCCCTTGGAAGTGGGCGCAGCTCGAAGCTGGGCCCGAAATGGAACCGTTGCGAACGTTTCTATGTGGGGGGTGAGGCCTGAGACAAGTTGCCACGCCTACTCAGGCACTTGCGATGCTAGCCCAACGTTGGACAGTCATGTCAATCTGAAACAGTATCGATACGCGCCCCACGTGCGAGATCGGCGGGGTACGACGGGCCGACCACCATCCGTGACCGGCTCGCCCGCCCGGGGGGCGGGTGACCGATGCCGTGCGGTCTCTCAGGAGGTGGTGGCGATATCGAGCACGTGTCGCTCCTCGCCTTCGGGGCCGGCCACCGTGACCACCACTCGATGGTCGGTCCCGGGCCGCAGGGGCGGGGTCACCGTCCCGAGGAGCACGCTGTGGCGGCGGGAGCAGTTCGCCCCGGTGGCGATCCTGGTCGTCGGTCCGTCGGCCGCTTCGACCGCGACGACGGCGGTGACGCAGGTCGGGCTGGAGAAGGTGATCCGGGCCGTGGTCGATCCGACATCGACGGCGAGGCCCTGGACGAGCCCGGGCTCGGTCGGCCCCTCCGGTGGCAGAGGGACGACGGCGGCCCCTTCCTCCGGCGGATCCTCGGTCGTGGTGGGAACGCCGGTGCTGATGGTGGAGGGGAGCCTCACCGTCGTGACGGTCGTGGCGATGGTGACGGTCGTCGTGGCCGTGGTCGACGACGCGGTCGTGGTGGCCGTCGTGGGGGCGGTGGTGGTCGTGGTCGTCGAGGGCGGCAGGGTGGTCGCCACCGTCGTCGTAAGGCGCCGGACCGTGCCCCGGCCCGCCGCCGTCACGTGGGTCGACGGCGGCTCGGGAAGAACGGGAGCGACCGAGGTCGGGACCGGGGCGGCGCCGTCGCCCCGCTCGACCGGGAGCGGGGCCACCGAGGTCGGGGCGGCGGGCGGAGGTGTGGTGGTCGACGTCGGCTCGCTCCGGAAATCCTGGACCACGAGCATGCCGACGACGCCGGCGATGGCGGCGAAGGAGAGAACGGCCAAGGCGCCGGCGAAGCCTCGCCGCCGATTCAGCCACATGGACGCCCAGCGTCCGAACATCCGGGAGAAGATGTTTCCCGAGCTGTAGGTCGCCTCGCGTCGCTGCACGCCCCGGAAGGGGACCGCCTCATCGTTGAGGAGGGGGGCGCGCCGGGCATCGAGCAGGTCATGGGCCGATGCGTGGCCCCTGGGCTCGTACCCGGCGAACAACTGCTCATCGCTGAAGCCGCCACCGCTGTGGACGACGGGCGCCGGGAGGTTCCGGTTCGGGGGCGAGGCGTAGCGGGCCGGATCGAACGGATCGGCGTCGTCGAGTTCGGTGACCGGGACCTCCCGGGTGGCGTCCTCGGGCAGGGCCGTGCCCGCCCCTGGGGCGTCGTCCCAGATCGAACGGGGCGGCTGGTCGGGTCGGCGACCCGACGGGCCGAGTGTCATCCCGGTGCCGAAGACCGCCGTCGGGTCGTTGGGGCGAGGCTCCTCGACCAGCACCGCCTCGGTGGTCGGCGGGGGCTCGGGCGGGGGCTGGTGCGCCGCGGCGTGGAACTGGTGGGCCACCGGACCATCGAGGACGATGGTCACCTCGTCGTCGGGCAGGCCCGGCGTGGATGGCGGGACCGTTGAGGGTGGCGGCAACGAGGCGCCGGCGGCGACGCTCGGCTCGGCCGTGGGAGACGGCGGGGTCGGTGGCGTGTCGGTGGTGGGGGCCGTCGGGGCGTGGTCCGGTGGGGTTGGTGGCGTGTCGGTGGTGGGGGCCGTCGGGGCCTGGTCCGGCGGGGTCGGGGGCCCGGGGGCGTCGGGGATGCCCGGCGTTGGCGGAGGGCTCAACAGGGTCAGGTCGACGACGGGTTGGCCCCCGGGGTCGGTCGACTCCTGGCCGGTGCGGGTCAGGTCGAGGATGAGCGTGCTCTCCGGGTCGACCGAGATCGGTTCGTCCTCGTCGCCCACGTCGAACACGGGCCGACCGTCGGAGGCCTCGCCCGCCGCGGTTCGGCTGGGGGCCTCCGATCCGCCGGCGTCCTCGGCCGGATCGGGAGGTCGGGGAGGTTGCTGGGGGAGGACGATCTCGTGCCGGCCGGTCGGTTCGCCCCCGTCCAGGGGGCCGACCAGGCCGAGCAGTTCGTCGAGGTCGATCGGCTCCCGGTCGCCCACGTCCCGGGGCGGGGGCGGCGTCGGGAGCTCCAGTAGAGCGTCGACGTCGGTGGGATCGGAGAGATCGGGCTCGCCCGGCAGGGGATCGCTACCGTGGAGGACCAGGTCGCTCGGCTCCCGGTCGTCCGGTGTGGACTCCGACTCGACCGTCAGGTCGGGAGGGGCCGGGGCCACCCCGTGCTCCTCGGCCCGAAGGGCGACCGCCAGCTGACGGGCGTCGGGAAATCGGTCCGTCGGGTTCTCGGCCAGGCCTCGAACGATCGTCCGGTACAGCCAGCCGGGGACGGCGGCGGCCAGGGCGGTCAGATACTCGGGCGCCGGGCGCCCCCGGTTGGGTTCGCGGCCCAGCACGAGGGCGGCCAGCGTGAGGCACAGGCTGTAGACGTCGGCGGCCGGGGTGTCGGACGAGCCCGGGCGGGATTCCGGGGCGGCGTACGAGGGGCGTCCGTTGTCGAACCGTCGGGTGGCCATGCCATAGACGGCGATGGTGGGAGTGGGGCCGGCATCGAGCATGATGCTCGACGGCTTGAGGTCTCCGAGCACCAGCCCGAGCTCATGGGCCGCCGCCACCGTCTCGGCCGTGGCCTTGACGTAGCCGTTGGCCTCGGGCCAGGCCATGGGCCCGTCGCTCATCCGATCGGCCAGCGATCCGAGCTCGTAGTGGGGCATGAGCAGGTACTGGGTTCCCTGGGCGGTCGTCCCCAGTTCGATGACGGGCACCACCCCGGGGCGCTCCACGAACCGGTTCAACGACTTGCGGCGCAGGTCGAAGCGTCGGGGAACGAGAGGTTCGTGGAAGGGGTCGAGCATCTTGACCACCACGGCCTGGCCGTCCTCGGCTCTCCGGGCGCGATAGATCTGGTTCCCCTCGGGCCCCAGAGGCTCGACGTGGTCCAGTCCCTCGATTCCCAGATCTTCCAGTGCCGTCATCGGGCCCTTTCACCTGCTCGGACGAGCCCGACGGGTCAGCCGTTGCACCGTAGACCGGACCGGTGTTCCCGCACCCTCGTACCCGCTCCCACGGTAGCGGATGGGTCGCGGTCCGTAGAGGGCGCAACGAGGGCATTGTCTCCCGTCCGACCCTCCGGCCCGGCCCATCGATCAGACTAGGAGCCATGAGCAACACGCCGCCCGGGATCGGGAGCGAGATCAACGCCGTGACCCTCTTCACCGCCGACATGGAGGCGTCGGTCGCCTTCTACCGGGCCGCCGGCCTGTCGGTGGCCTATGGCGGACCCGGGGCCGAGTTCACCTCGCTCCAGCACGGGGCGAACTTCCTCAACCTGTCGGGGGGCGAAGGGCCGGCCCCCGGGCTGTGGGGGCGGGTCATCCTCCATGTGCCCTCACCCGATGACGTGTGGCGCCGCCTGGTCGACGCCGGCCATCGGCCCGAGTTCGAGCCCCGGGACGCTCCATGGGGCGAGCGGTACTTCCACGTCCGCGACCCGGACGGCCATGAGATCAGCTTCGCCCGTCGGCTCGACTCCGGCCGGGACGGCCACTAACACTGGGTCCCGGACGCAACGGGTCGAGGACGACAGGGGGACCATCGGATGACCATCCGTCTGACCAAACCGTGGATTCCGCTCGACGGCCCGGATCGGGACGGCCTGCCGGCCCAACTCGGGGTCTTCCAACTGGGCGATGCCGAGGGTCGAGTGCTCTATGTCGGCTACGCCGGGGGCCGCGAGCCGTTCGGTATCCGCACCGCCCTGGCCTCGGCCGCCGATCGGGCCGAGCTCGAGGGCTGGGGCCCGCCCGTGGTCTTCCGCCACGAGCTGACCCACGGGTACCTTTCGCGTTGGGAGGAACTGCTGATGGTGCATGTCCACGACCACGGCGACCTGCCGGTCGGAAACCAGGAGAGGGATCGGCCGGCCGGGCGCCTGGCGCCTGACGGCGGACGGACGCCTGCGACGAGGAGCGTGTGATGGACCTGACCCTGAGCGACGAGCAGCAGCTGATCGTCGACACCGTCCGCCGGTTCGTGGCCAACGAGATCGTCCCCCTGGAGGCCGACCTCGATCCCGACGCCGGGGCCCTGGCCCCCGACGACCAGGAGCGGCTGGTGGCCATGGTCCGGGAGATGGGGTTCTACGGCCTCGACATCCCGGCCGAGTTCGGCGGGCCCGGACTCGACGTGACCACCCGGGCTCTGATGGCCATCGAGATGAGCCAACACCGGGCCGGGCTCTACAACCCGTGCTACGGCACCTTCGGCGGCGCCGGCCTGGCCCAGCTCTACGAGGCGACCGAGGAGCAGAAGGAGCGGTACCTGTACCCCACGCTCCGGGGTGAACGCCGCGGGTGTTTCGCCCTGACCGAGCCCTCGGGCGGCAGCGATCCGGCCCGGGCAATCCACACCCGGGCCCACCAGGACGGTGACGACTGGATCCTCAACGGCTCCAAGCTGTACATCAGCGGCGCCGACAAGGCCGACTACGCCCTGATCTTCGCCCGCACCTCGGACGATCCCGGCCGCAACGGGGTCACGGCGTTCCTGGTCGACACCGACACGCCGGGGTTCACGGTGCGCCGCATCGTCCACACCCTGCGCAGCACCCACTACGCCACCGAGCTTCAGCTGGACGAGCTGCGGGTCTCGTCGGCCAACGTGCTGGGCGAGGTCAACCGGGGGTTCGCCATCGCCAACGACCGGTTGTCCCGACAGCGCATCCCCTACGCCGCCGGTTGCCTCGGGGCCGCCATCAAGGCCCAGGAGATGGCCATCGACTGGGCCCGCTCCCGGGAGGCGTTCGGCAGCGTGCTGGCCTCCAAGCAGGCCGTGCAGTGGATGATCGTCGACAACGAGATCGATATCCGTCACGCCCGGTGGTGCATACTCGACGCGGCCCAGCGGGCCGATCGGGACGAGCCGTTCCGGACCGAGGCGGCCATGGCCAAGCTGGTGGCCAGCGAGGCCGCGGGCCGGGTCGTCGATCGGTCGATGCAGATCCACGGCGGCCTGGGTATGACCAAGGACCTGCCCCTGGAGCGGTGGTATCGGGAACTGCGGATCCGCCGGGTGGGGGAGGGGCCCAGCGAGGTCCAACGCCTGATCATGGCCCGGGAGCTGTTGGGCGGCTCCTACAAGTAGGCCGGCCGACCGTTGGTCGGTCGGCTACTCGCCTCGAAGGATCGCGACCTTGCGGGCCAGGGTCTTGTCCGGCCAGCGCCAGCCGACCAGGTCGAGCACGGCCCGGGCGGCCCGGAGGATCAGGTCCTCCCGGTGGTGGGTGGCCACCAGCTGGAGGCCGACCGGCATGCCGGAGTGGGTCACGCCGACGGGGATCGAGCAGGCCGGCTGGCCGGTCAGGTTGAAGGGCACGGTGAAGGGCACGGCATGCTCCCACCGGTCGAAATCGGCCGAGTGGTACTCGATGTCGGCCCGGGGGGCCGTGGTCGGGGTGGTCGGGGTCAACAGCAGGTCGTAGTCGAGGTGGACCCGGCGGAGGGTGCTGACCAGCTTGGCCCGGGCCCCATGGGCCGCGTCCAGAGCCTCGACCCCGACATCGAGGCCCGCCTCGGCCAGCCGACGGAACCCGGGGTCGAGGTCGTCGCGGCGTTCCAGCGGGATCGAGCGCAGGCGGTGGGCGAACCCGGCCTGCCAGTACTGCTCGAACTGGGGTCGCAGTGGGTCGATAACGGTCTCCAGCTCGATGACGGGCGGCCCCTCCATGGCGATGCGGTCGACGGCGGCCCGGCAGATCTGGCCCACCTCGGGCTCGACCTTGGCCTCACCCAGCGTCTCGGTGTAGGCGAAGCGCAGCCCGCCGAGCCCGTCGTTCACACCGACCGTCCAGTCCCGTCCGTCGTAGGGCACCGCGTGCCAGTCCCTGATGTCGGGCCGGGACAGGACGTTGAGGAGCAGGGCGGCGTCCTCCACCGAGCGGGTCAGGGCCCCGTTGGCCGTGAGCGACGCATAGGGGGAGGTGACCGGGGCCTGGGGGACCCGGCCGAACGTGGGCTTGAGGCCGATCAGACCGCAGTAGCTGGCCGGGATACGGATCGAGCCGCCGCCGTCGTTGCCGTGGGCGGCCAGGCCGACCCCGGCGGCCAGTGAGGCCCCGGCTCCGCCCGAGGACCCGCCGGGGCTCCGGTCGGTGTCCCACGGGTTGCGGGTCACCCCCCAGGCGGGGGAGTCGGTGATGCCCTTCCACCCGAACTCGGACGTGGTGGTCTTGCCCAGGATCACGGCCCCGGCCTCCCGGAGCCGGGCCACCACGGGGGCGTCGACCAGGGCGCTCAGTTCCGATGTGGTGCGCGAGCCCTCACCGGTGGGGAACCCGGCCATGGCCACCAGGTCCTTGATGGACACCGGGATCCCCTCCAGGGGGCGTGCGTTGCCCTCGAGCCAGCGGTCTCGGCTCCGGTGGGCGGCGGCCCGGGCCCCGTCGATATCGACCGAGACGAACGAGTTCAGCGGGCCCTGCAGCTGGGCCAGGCGACCCAGGTGCTCGTCGACCATCTCCACCGGTGTCAGCTCGGCCCGACGATAGGCCGCCAGCACCTCGGTGATCGTCTGGGGAAAGTTGTTCACGTCCATGCCTCCGCGATCGGACCGGTGGATCGGCCGCCAACTTCGACCCACCTTAACGAACACCATGCATGGCCATCGACGGCAATGCATCCCGGCTTCGAGACCGTGATCAGGGCCCGGCGACCGGGCCGCTCCAGGTCAGGGGGACCGGGTCGCCGCCGGCCGGGGGCCGTCCGGGCTGTCGAGGCCGGCCCACTCCAGGTCGGCCAACGAGACCAGGCCCTGGGTGACCAGATACTCGATCAGGGTCTCGGACGAGGTCACGGAGTTGATGTTCTGGCTGCGGAGCTTGGCCCGGAGCCGCTGCAGGGTGTTGTCGACGGTCTTGGCCGAGACGCCCCAGATCTCGGCGATCTCGCTGTGGGACGGGATCGGTCCCAGCCGACCGGTGAGGCGCCCCTGGGCCATGACCACCACGAAGTCCAGCTCCCGGGGGGTGAGGATGGGGCCGTAGGTCATGGTGTCGGCACCGCTGATCCGGTAGCCCGAAGGGTCGGTCACCGCCACCTGGATGCGCTGCAGCTCGTAGTCGAGGGCGTAACGGGTCGGTCCGGCGGTGACCGAGATCTGGCCTCGATCGCCGAGCAGCGGGCTCGACGAACCCGGCTGCAGATCGAGCAGGGAGCCGTCGGACGAGACCATGGTCAAGCGGAGCCGACCGCCCACGTTCTCCAGCCACCAGGTTCCGTCCCGGAGCCGGAAGCGGCCGGCCCGGCGATGGAGGAAGTTGTTGTCGTCGAGACACAGGTCGGCGTGACGACCGAAGGTCAGCTGCTGTACCGGCCGGTACTCCTCGCCCACGAAGCGGACGATGAGTTCCGGCTGGAGCGGGGGATCGGGGGCGGCATCGGTCATGGAGGCAATGGTCCTTCGATCTCGAAGATAGTCAACCGATCCGGTCCGTCGTAGCGAACGACAAACCTGGGTGCCGTCGGGTGGCCGGGGCCGGTGGCCAGACGGCGTAGCCGATCGACCGCCGCCGCCATCGAGTCGGCCCTCGGGGGCGCCCCGGGCGCGCGGGCCACGAGCACGTTGCGGTCGTCGAGGATCAGGGTGCCGGCCGTGGTCGCCTCGGCCCTTGCCCCATCGTGCCGCCCCGGTGTCCGGGCGATCGCCATGGCGTCGTCAAGGGTCGAACGGTCGTGGGCGAGGTCGGCCAGGCCCGCCTCGCCGTGAATCAGCAGGAGCTCGCACCCCCGAGCCGGGCCCGCCGTCACCGTGGTGACCCACAGGCCCAACAGCGCCGGAGGCTCGGTGGGCGCCGGCTCGGCTCGTCCGACGGGGCCGGCCCCATCGGCGGCCGGGTGGGGACCGGACCGGTTGGGCCGGGGCGGCGGGGCTGGGTGCGGGGGCATGGACGACTCCTCGGTGCCCGGTGGGCGGGGGAAGCCGTCGGTGGGTACCGACGCTAGCGGGGTCGGCGGGCGAGCCGGTCCGGGGCGCGCTAGGTTCGCCCCATGCACATCGATTTCTGGGTCGATCCCATTTGACCGTGGTGTTGGGTGACGGCCCGTTGGGTCGTCGACGAGGTACAGCCCAATCGTGATCTGCAGATCACCTGGCAGCCCATCTCCCTGCTGGAGAAGAACCAGCCCGCCACCGACAGCCCCTACTACGAGCGCGTGTACCAGACCCACCGGTATCTGCGGGTCATGGAGTCGCTCCGGGCGGCCGACGGCGACGACCGGGTCTTCGATCTCTACTGGGAGCTCGGTCGTCGGATCCACCACGACGGCGACGTGAGCTTCGACGCCGCAGACGCCTTGGCCGCAATCGGCGCCTCGACCGACCACGCCGCCGCCTTCGACGACGAGTCGTGGGACGACGAGATCCGGGCCCGGATGAAGGTCGGGCTGGATCTGGCCGGCGACGACGTGGGCACGCCCCTCATCTCGCTCGACGACGACAACGGCGATCGGGTTGCCCTCTTCGGGCCGGTCATCACCCGGGTGCCGACCACGGAGCAGTCGTTGCGGTTGTGGGACGGCATGGTGGCTTGCGCCACCGTGCCCGGTTTCTGGGAGCTGAAGCGAACCCGGACCGAGCGGCCCGAGTTCGGCGAGCGCCCGTGACCGGCTCGTGAGCGGCGAGGGCCGGGACCGGGTCGACACGACCCGGCTCCAGCAACTGGCCCGGGCCTACACCCAGTCGGCGGTGTTCTACGCCGCTCTCGATCTGGCCGTCTTCACCCATGTCGACGCCGGGGCCACCGATCTGTCGACGCTGGCCGCGGCCATGGGGACGAGCGAACTCAATGCCGAGCGCCTCGTCGCCGTCCTGCTGTCCCTGGGATTGCTGGAGCGGGCCGGGGACGGTCGGCTGATCAACGCCCCCGACGCTCAGGCCTTCCTGGTCAAGGGCGACGACCGGTACGCCGGACCCTGGATGGAGTTCACCCGGCCCGAGGTCCCGCAGTGGTTCGCCCTGACCGAGCGACTGACCGACCCCACGCCTCCGGTGACGCTGGGGATGTACGAGGATCTGACGGTGGAGCGGGCCCGCCGCTACCACGCCGCCACCTACTCCATCGGCATGGGGGCCGGTCGCCGATTCTGTCGCCGGGTCGACCTCGCCGGTCGCCGTCGCCTGCTCGATCTGGGTGGTGGCTCGGGCGCCTACAGCATCAACGCGGTCAAGACCTTCGAGGGGCTGGAGGCCGTGGTGTTCGACCTGCCACCGGTCACGGTGGTCACCGGCGAGTACCTGGAACGCAACGGCGTCGCCGACCGGGTCGGCACCGTCGGCGGCGACTTCATCCACGACCCGCTGCCGACCGGATGCGACTGCGCCGTGATGGCGTCCAACCTGCCGATCTACGATGGCACCAACATCCAGCGGGTGGTCGACAAGACCTTCGAGGCCCTGGAGCCCGGGGGTGAGTTCCATCTCGTGGGCGAGATGTTGCACCCCGACGGCGTCGGACCGCTCGACGCCGCGTTGTGGGGTCTGGCCGAGATCCACTACGGCAGTGGTGGCCGGGCCCATTCGATCACCGAGGTTCGCGGCTATCTCGAGCGGGCCGGCTTCGTCACCGTCGACGACGAGGAATTCGTCCCCGGGATCCTGCACCGGGTCTGGGGTCACAAACCCTGATCGCGGGACCCCGGAGCCGGACCGACGGCCCCGGGGTGTAGATCAGTCCAGGTCGTCGTCGTCGGTGTCGGCCACGGGCCGGCCGCCCCGATAGTGGGTCACCGAGCCGTCGTCGTTGGTCAGGAGGTAGCGGTAGCCGTGTTCCTGCTGGGCTGCCAGGTCACCGAGGGCGATGTCGATCGAATCGTCCCAGGTTCGAGGGTCGAGCTGCAGGGCCATGCCCGGGCCGAGGTCCTCGTAGGCCCCGACGGTCGGGATCTTGCGCTCCGAGCGCCACACGACCTTGGTCACCTTGACCCGGGCCTGGAGGGTGCCGTTGCACCGCAGGTAGATCCAGCCCGAGCGGCGGAGATAGTGGGGGAAGGTCCGGGCCCACAGCCAGTCGGCACCGATAAGGGGCTCCACCACGTCGACCGGCATCGACATGTCGAGGTCGCCGCCGAGCGGGGAGATCTTGTCGGTCTCACTCGAGGGGTTCTTGGTCGCCCGGGGCGCACTCACCTGTTGGGGAGTCACCTTCTTCGGCATGGCCAGGCATTCCAGGCACGCCGCCCGCATCTCGTCGTGTTCGCAGTAGTCGATCTCGGCCGCGGCGTCGGTACCCATAGGTGCTGTTCCCTGCTTTCGTGTGTCAGCCCACTTGACAACCCGTGTACCTTAAACCGGTTCCCGTGAGCCGTCCGAGATCGCATCGAAGGCGACACAAAGACCATCCGAATGTCACGTGACAAGCGGATCGAGATGGTGTAGGCGCCGCTGATCAGGGAATGGTGACGGCGACCGGGGGGCTCGGCACGGAGCGCAGGATCACGCCCTCGGTGCCGAGGGCGCGAACCCGGAACGTGTGTTCACCGGAGTCGAGGCCGATGATCTGATGCGAGGTGACATCGGGTCCGACGTTGGCCACCAGCTCGCTGCCGTCTCGGGTGATCCGATAGCCGCTGAGGCCGCCCGTCTCGTCCGGCGGCCGCCACTCGAGGGTCACGTCCGAACCGACCACCGACGCCTCCAGATCCTCCGGCGGGGCCAGGGTCGGCAGCGGGGCGGTGGTGGTCGTCGTCGTGGTGGTCGTCGTCGTGGTCGTGGTCGTCGTCGAACTCGTGGTGGTCGGCTCGGTGGTGCTCGTCGTCGACTCGCTGGTATCGGTCGTGGCCGACGACCCGATCGTGGTCTCGGTGGAGTTGGTCGACGCCGAGGTCGTGGTGCGCTCGGTCGTACCGGTCGTCGAGACGGTGGTAAGGGTGGGATTGGTGGCGACCGGACCGTTGGGCTGGTCGGAGTCGTCGGCCCCGTCCTCACCGGGCTGGCTCGGGTTGGCGCCCAGACTGTCGTCGGGGCCGGGGGCGGTCCCCTCGACGCTGCTGTCGACGTCGGACTGGTCACCGCCATCGTCGGAGCCGAGGCGACCCAGGGCCACCACCACGGCGATCAGGGCGATGAGGGCGGCCACCGCGACGCCACCGGTCAGGAGCCAACGATCGAGCTCACCGCTGCCGATCGGCGGACGCGCCGGTGGCGGTGCCGGTTTGAACCCGGGCCGGACCGGCGCTTCGAACTGCAGAACCCGGCTCCCGTCGAGCGCGTCCCGCTCGGCCGCCGGGCGGCCCGGACCCACGATGGGTCCGATGTCGACCGACTCCCGGGCCTGCGCCGCGTTGGATGCGTCGGTCAGGGCCGAGGCGAACTCGGTGGCGGTGGGGTAGCGGTCACCGGGCTCCTTGGCCATGCCCCGCTCCACGACGGCGCAGATCTCATCGGGCGCCAGGTGGCGGAGGCTCTCGATCGGTTGGTGAACCACTCGGCCGACCACCGCCATCAGGGCGTTGTCCTCGGAGTCGGGGGAGCGGAACGGTGGCCTCCCGGCCAGGAGGGCCCACAGGGTGGCGGCCAGCCCGTACACGTCGGAGGCGGCGGTGGCGGCGCCGCCGAGCAGGATCTCGGGTGAGCTGTAGGTCGGGGTGAAGGCGGCGCCGGTGTTGGTCACGTTGGTGACCTCGTTGACCAGCTTGGCGATCCCGAAGTCGGCGATCCGGGGCAGATTGTCCGACGAGAGCAGGATGTTGGCCGGCTTGAGATCGAGGTGCACGACGCCCGCCTCGTGGGCTGCGGCCATGGTCTTGGCCGCGGCGGCCACGTACCTGACGGCCTCGCCCCAGGGCATCGGCCCCTCGGTCAGGCGGTCCTGGAGGGAGCCGTTGGCGTAGAACGGCATGATCAGATAGGGCTCGCCGCGGTCGGTCAGACCGGTGCTGTAGACCGGGACGATGCCTTCGTGGATCGACAACCGACCCATGGCCCGCCGCTCACGGTCGAAGCGCCGGACCACGTTGGGGTCGTCGCCGGCCTTCAGTACCTTCAGGGCCACGGGACGATCGAGTTCGACCTGGATGGCTCGATAGACGCGGGAGGAGCCTCCTCTACCGATCTGCTCGATGTCGTCGAGCCCGTCGATCCCCAGGTTCAGAGTTTCCACAACGAACGTCCCGCTACTCCCACCAGGGTGTTTAGCAGATAAGACTGCGAGTGTAGCTGCGGTGGCGAACCGCGGCCCATGTGTCCTTCTGCACCTCGGCTCAGCTGTTGTCGGCGATCACGTCGTCGAGCCAGTCGGCGAAGGCGTTGGTGGCGATGTTTCGGCCGGCGTTCTCGTTGCCCTCCGGGCCGGAGAACACCACGGCGACCACTTCGCCGCCCTTGAACACCGGGCTGCCGGAGGCCCCCTGGCCGGAGGAGAAGGTGGAGATCACCACGGCTCGGGTCAGGTCACCGTCGGGGCTGCAGCGAACGCCCTCGGGGGCGTCGATGGGGAGGAACTCGGCCTGGGTCGGGTTGGAACAGCCGGGCCAGATCGAGAAGTTGGCCGCCTCCCCGCTGGTGGTCGAGACCGCGGGCAGGAGCAGGTCGCCCATGTCGTCGAGCCCGGCGGGCGAGAGGTCGAAGGCGAACCCGGTGTTTAGGACCTCGTCGCCCAGCACCAGGCTGTTGCTGTCGCCGATCGGCACGGGCTCGAGGCCGGAGTCGGTCACCGGGTTCCCGTTGCGATCGATGGTCAGCCGGAGAACGGCGATGTCGAGGAACGGGTGGTTGGCCACGGTCTCCGCCGCGAACTCGACCTGTGCCGCGTCGTCGACCGTGCGGGACACGGCCACGCTCAGGTTCTCGTCCAGAACCGCCACGTGCTGGTTGGTGAGGATCAGGTTCTCGGTCACGAAGAAGCCGGACCCGAAGCCCTGCTCGGCCAGCAACAGCACGGTCGCCTGCTTGGCCCGGGCCAGATCGGCGGCGCTCATGTCCGAGGGGGTGACGGCGGGGGCCGCCGTCGCCGGGACGGTGGCGTCGGTGGCGACGGGTGTGGCCTGGCCGTCGCCACCTCCGACCACGAACCACAGGGCGACCACGGCGGCCACCACCAGGGCGGCCAGCGCCACCACCAGGGCCACGTTGAACGAGCGGGGGGCCCGATGCTCGCCGGCGGTGATCACCCGCATCGGTGTCCCGGCGTCGTCGTCGCCGAGTTGGGTCAGAAAGGCGCCCTCGGCCTTGTAGACACCGGACACCCGGCGGCCGTCGATGTAGGTGCCCTTGCTCGAGATGTCGTTGATCCACCAATCGCCGTCGCGGTGCTCGATCTCCAGGTGACGGCGGGAGACCAGCGAGTGCCGTTCCTCCAACTGGACCAGACAGGACGGGTCACGACCCACGGTCACGACCACGCCGGGCAGGAACGTGTAGTCCCGACCGTCGACCGACAGCTGCAGGCTGTTGTCGCTGATGATCGTCTCCGACGCCTCGGCCGGAGGGCGGGCGGGCGAGGGCGTGATCCGGCGGCTCTGGTACGGGGCCGGATCCGAGCCGGGCGGCGGGGTCTCGTGGACCACTCCCGGGTCGGGACGGACCGGGGTCGGAGGCGGTGCCGCCGCCGGGCGCGCTGGGCCTCCGGGGGGCATCGGTGGGATGGCGGGCGCCGAGGTCGAGGGGGGAGGCAGCGGTGGAGAGGCCGGTGAGGCTGCGCCCTCCGCACCGATGACGTGGGTCCGGTCGAAAACCGATGGTGCATCGACCAACGGCGCCTCGACCGGGGGTGGTGCCGTCGGCGTCGGCGGGTCAGGGGCCAACGCGTCGGCCGCAGCGATGTGCTCCGGCGGTGTCGGATCAGGGGGCGCAGGCGGTCCGCCGGTCCCGGGGGCTTCGGGGAAGGCCGATGGGGCGGGTGGTGCCTCCGGCTCCGGCGCCGGTCGATGGAAGCCGAGGCTCACGGTGTCGGAGGTCGGGGCTGCCGTGCCGTTGGTGGCGGGCCCCGGGCTGCCCAGCAACATGGTGTCGGTGGGCGCCAACGGTGACCCTGCCACCCCGTAGTCGACCTCGACCTCGACCTCGGATTCGACCTCGGATTCGACCTCGTCCTCGGCCTCGGATTCGGCCTCGGATTCGACATCGATCTCGTCCTCGGTCTCCACCTCGGATTCGACATCGATCCCGTTCCCAGGGGTCGGCTCGACGCTGGCCTCGACGTCGTGCGGCCGCCCGGGTTCGGCAGCCGTGTCGACCGGGGCGATGAGCTGCGTCTCGGCCTCGACCTCCACCTCGTCGGCCGGGGCGATGAGCTGCGTCTCGACCTCGGCCTCGCCCTCGCCCTCCGCCTCCGCCTCGCCCTCGATCCCGATCTCGTGCTCGACCGTCGGCTGGTCGGCGGTGGGCTCGACTCCTGCTTCGACGTCGGTCTCGACCTTGTCGGCTGGGGCGATGAGCTGCGTCTCGACCTCAATCTCGTGCTCGACCGTCGGTTGTTGGGGCGCGGCGACGATCTCGGTCTCGGCGGCGGGCTCCGAGCCAGGGGTCGTCGGGTGCACCTCGTCGGCCGTCGGGTCCGGGACGGAGCGCGGTCCGGGACCGGGCGGTTCCGGCACGGCCCGGACCGGCTCGGCCGAGGCCGGCGGCTGGAGCGGCGGTGCCGGATTCGCTCCGCTCGGCGGTCCGGGTGAGGGCGGGCCGCCCGCTTCGGCCAGGAGTGACCCGATGCTCGGGGCCCTGTCGCCGGGCGCCTCGTCCCGATCCGGTCGGGTCGGCGGGGCCGGCGAGTCGACCTTCGCCCCCGCAACCTCGTCGGGAGTGGCGAGTTGTTCGGTTGCGGGCTCGTCGGCCGAGGGCTCGTCGGGGGTGGCGAGTTGTTCGGTTGCGGGCTCGTCGGCCGAGGGCTCGTCGGGGGTGGCGAGTTGTTCGGTTGCGGGCTCGTCGGCCGAGGGTGTCGACGGGGTCGGAGGCTCCGGCGCCGGAGGCGCTGTCGGGGCCAACGGGCTCTGCGGCGCAGCCGGGACCTGCCGGCCCGCCGGTGGGCCGGCAGGGGTCAGGACCACCGTCCCCGATGGTCCGGAGTCGGGGGTTCCCATCGGGGCCCGCCCCGACGGCAGGTCGGTGTCCGAGGTTCGCAGCACCACGGTGTCGCTCGGTGGGCCGCCGACCGGTGCCGGGACTGCGGTACGGGCCGCCGGGGTCTGGGGAACCACCGGCACCATGCCGGTGGCATCGTTCGAGGGCGTCACCGTCCGGGCCCCGCCGGGGCCGCGGGTCGACGATGACGACGCCGGCGTCCGGGGCGGCGCCGGGGCGCCCCCGGCCCCCTCGTGGGCGGCGTCCTCGGCGTCGATCAGCCCGACGATCACCTCCACGCCTGCAGTGCCCCCGAGGCGCAGGGTCCGGGCCTCGGCCACGGTCCAACTGGGCGCCATTCGAACCCCGACGGCATACGTGCCGTGGGTCGAGGCGTCATTGGCTATCCAACTGCCGCCGAGGCGCACGAACTCCAGATGCCGGCGGGAGATGGCGGGCTCGGTCAGGACGACGTCGGCGTCGGCCGAACGGCCGATGAGGACGGGTGAATCGGCCGGGGTGAAGGTCTGCTCCCCACCAGGCCAGGCGATTCGTAGATCCTGCATGCCATCTCCGTGCGTTGCCCTAGGCTCGCCCCGCGACGAGTACACCCAACCGTAACGCGTTGAGACGCGATGACAAGTATGGAGTCGGGACCGAGACCGGGGTTCAGCCCAACCGTCTGCCGACGGCCGTGGGTCGGCAGACGCTGCGGCCCCGAGAAGCGATCAGTAGGCGGCGCTGATGCCGTGGATGTCGGCCGGGGAAATCCGGATGACCTCACGGTTCACGGCGAGCGAGATGCCCTTGGCCCCAACGGCCAGAATGGTCCCGCTCACCACCCCCTCCGGGGTGACGACCTGCGAGTAGCGACCCAACATCAGTGTGGGATCAACCGTCGTATGCATGATTTTGTCTCCAGCGCCGCGCACCCTTGAGCGGCATCAATTGCATCGTAGGTGAAGGTGGGGATGTTCCAGCGGCAGCTCAGAACAATCGCCTACTGTGCGTCGGCCGTCGGGCCCGGAGACTTGAGCCCGGGATGGTGATTCCACCACGTCGTCACTCGTTGTCGAAGTTCGACCGGGGTTGCGTCGTTGACGATGACGGCATCGGCCACCGCACGCCGTTGCTCGTCGGTGGCCTGGCTGGCGATGCGGGCCCGGGCGTCGTCGGGGGCCATGCCCCGCTGGTTCGCCAGGCGGTCGAGGCGGTCGGCCAAGGGGGCCTCGATCACCAGCACCTCCTGGTACCGGCCCGCGCCCAGGTTGCTCTCGACCAACACCGCCATGTCGAGGACGACGACGGCGTCGGGGCCGGCGGCGTCGATGGCGGCATCGATCTCGGCATCGATGGCGGGATGGGTCAGGGCGTTCAGGTCGGCCAGGGCGTCGGCGTCGTTGAACACGATGGCACCCAAGGCGGGTCGGTCGAGGGAGCCGTCGGGTCGTCGGATCCCGGGTCCGAAGCGATCGATGATGGCGTCGTGGGCCCGGCCTCCGGGTTCGGCCACATCCCGGCCCAGCTGGTCGCAATCGACGATGACGGCGCCCAACTCGGCCAGGACGCCGGCCACCGTCGACTTGCCGACCCCGGTTCCCCCGGTCAGTCCGATGACGAGTCCCATCACGCCCGCCCCATCATGGCGACGACGTCGATCTCGATGACGACCCGGTCGTCGCGCTGCTTCGGGGGTCGGTAGCGGGCGGTGTAGCGGCGCACCCCTTCGGCCACGGCCTCCGGCTCATCGGTCACCCGGGCCGGGCCCCGGAGGGTGAGCCAGCGGCCGCCGTCGACCTGGCAGACCGCCACCTCGGCCTCCGGCCGGCGCACGATGTTGGCGACCTTGTGGGCCGCCGACCAGGTGATGACCCGGGCCAGCGCCCGTTCCGGCTCAAAGGTGAATCCCACCGGGGTCACGTGGGGTCGGCCGGCGGCATCGGTGGTGGTGAGTGTGGCCAGGTGCCGCTCCGTGAGGAACGTCAGGACGGCCTCGTCGAGGTGGCGTGGTTCGAGCATGGTCGGGGATCCAGTCTGCGGTGGGTCGAGGGTGCTGTTGGTCATTTGTCAACGGCGAGGAGATTCCCGGCGCGGACGGCTGCAGGCCGATTTACACTCTTCGTCAATTGGGGGGGCCACAAGGGTCGCTTCAAGCTTGACGAAAGAAAGAGCCATGCCTACAGGAACCGTGAAGTTCTTCAATGCCGAGAAGGGCTTCGGCTTCATTTCCCGGGAAGGCGCCGACGATGTGTTCGTTCATTTTTCGAACATCGTGGGGGATGGGTACAAGACACTGAACCAGGGCCAGCAGGTCGAGTTCGAGGTCGGTCAGGGTCGGAAAGGGGAGGAAGCCAAGAACGTCCAGCCGCTGTAGCCGGAACGTTCCAACGATCGTCAATCCGTGCACAACGCGTGGGGCCGCCGCCTGGCGGCCTCACGCCGTTTTCGGGCCCGGGTCGGTGGCGCCCAACAACCGTCGTAGGCCGTCGTCGGCCGTCACCGTGCCGTCTTCGACGTAGCGGTCGTGGTTGCGCTCGATGTCGCGGAGCCGGTAGCGGTAGTTGACCATCATCCCCAGGCCCCGCTCCCACCCGGCGGCCGAGGGGTTGGCCCACCAGTTGAGCCGTCCGATCGAGGCCCCGTTCGACAGGTGGAAGCGGGCCACCGGATCCAGGGCGCCGTCCCCCCGCCGTTCCTCCAGCAGGTACTGGGCTCCCAGGCGGAGCAGCAGAGGGCGGATCCGGTCGAGTCGGGGGTCGTCGCCGCCGGGCACCGGTCCGGCCACCAGCTCCGCCAGCAGGCCGGTGGCCTCGGTCGGATCGGCCAGGCCGGTGTCGTCCAGCTCGGCCTGGTGGATGGTGATGGCGTCGGCGGCCAGGGCCCGCTCCAGCCACCGGCGGAAGCCCGGGAGGGGGGACAGGGTGGCGAAGTGCTGCAGGTCGGGCAGTTCGGCCGACAGTTGCTCGGCCACCGACTTGATCAGGAAGTCGCCCAGGCTGACGCCGGCCAGCCCACGGTGGCAGTTGGAGATCGAGTAGAAGATGGCCGAATCGGCCTCGCCCGCCTCGGTCCGGTCCGAAGCCGGGTCCAGCAGGGGTGGCAGGCTGTCGGCGATGCCCTGGGTCAGCGCCACCTCGACGAAGATCAGCGGATCGTCACCCATGGCCGGGTGGAGGAAGGCGTAGCACCGCCGCCCTTCACCCAGCCGACCCTTGAGGTCGTCCCACGACTCGATGGCGTGGACCGCCTCGTAGGCGATGAGCTTCTCCAACAACGCCGCCGGGGAATCCCATCGCAGTTGTTCGAGCCGGAGCAGGGCGACATCGAACCAGCTCTCGAGGATGCGGCGCAGGTCGTGGTCGACGGGCCCCAGCTCGGGATGGCGGCCGAGTAGGCCCAGGAGCTCCTCCCGGAGGCCGATCAGGAACGGGAGCCCTCCGTCGAGTCCGGCGAATCGGCGGAACAACCGCTCCCGCCGGGGTTCGAGGGCCTGGCGCAGTTCGGCCTCGGCCTCGCGCCGTTCGTTCGGACTGCGGGCCCTCAGGACACCACCTATGGCGGTGTCGACGGCGGTCTCCTCGCCCCCGTAGTCGGTGGCCAGCAGCTGGAAGAAGCGGTGCCGTCCTTCGCCGTCGAGCGTGGAGAACGCCGACCCCACGGCCCGGGCCTTGCGGCGGGCCGCCACCTCGCCCCCACGGGCCTCGACACACTGATCGAGGACGCGGCGGAGTCGGCGCAGGTCGGGGTCGGGAAGGCCGGGGGCGAGGGTCAGCTGGTCCGCCCCGTCGCCATAGGTTCGCCAGCGACGGACGTAGCCGACGAGGCGCTCGATCCGGGTCGTCACCATTGGGCCCGTTCTACCATCCGGGCTCCGACCGTGCGGACCTGAGCCTGGGGTCAAGGTGGCAGGGGCGGGAGCGGGCCCCGACCGTCAGGCCTCTTTGGCCGGGGTGCCCAGGTAGGGCGTGGGATCCCCGGGCTGAGGGATGATGGGTCGGCTCCAGGCCAGGATCTTGGCCAGATGGTCGGCGATGACCCGCCACTCCTCGGGATTCCAGCCCTCGGCCACCTCGACGAAGCGGTCGGACCGGATGTGCACCAGGGCGGGAAGCCGCTCGACGGCGAGGGCCTGCACCACCTCCCGATCGGGATCGGGGAAGGTCAGGAACCGCTCGGCCCACGGCCCGAGGAACTGCCTGCAACCGTCGTCATCGGTGGTGGCGAGCCACCCCACCCTGATGTCGGACGGCGAGTAGTGCTGCAGGAATCGACCGGCCGTCTCCAGGATCCAGGCGCTCTCGTGGGTGTAGGGGTCGAGAGCCACCAGGAGCAGAGGATACGAGGTCAGCCAATCCCGAAGGGCATAGCCCTCGCCCCGCAGCGAGTCGAGTACCAGATCCGGTGGAGCTTCGGCCACGGCGGGGGAGGTTAGCGCACCTGTTGCCATTCTCCGAACCTCCATCTCCCGAACGAGACAACTTTGTCACTCGTCCCCGGGCGGCCCCGATCCACGGGGCTCGACCGTCGCCCGGGACGGTCGAGGGACCGGCTCCGGAGGACGCTGGGAACGGACTGACGATAGCGGAGCCGAGGGTCGGGGACGGACACGGTCCCAGCCGTGCACCGGGCCGGGGTGGACGCGGTTCGGGCCCGGCCCCCTAGGATCGTGGTTCGTGCATCCGATCGAGCAGCTGCGCTACGTGGCCCGAGCGGGCGGGGCCGACGCCAACCTGCTGGTCCAGGAGGCGGCCTCCGCGCTCGGGGTGTTCCGGGACGACCCTGCCGGGCTGGTCACCGCCGCCCGGCGGCTTCTCACCCGTCAGCCGGCGGTGGGCCCGCTCTGGTGGATGTGCACCCGGTTGGTGCTCGGGGCCGACACCTGGGTCGAGGCCCGGGGTGTGATCGACGAGCTGCGGGGCGACAACACGGCCCGGGAGTTGGCCCACGCCCTGCCCGACGGGGCGCGGGTCGCGGTCAGCGGTTGGCCCGACCTGATCTCGGCCGCCCTGCCCCGCCGGGGTGACGTGTCGGCCCTCGTGATCGATGTCGAGGGCCAGGGCGGGCCCATGGTCCGGAGCCTGGAACGGGCCGACCTGGAGGCCGAGGAGGTCGACGCGGCCCGAGCCGCCGGCGCCGTCCAGGACGCCGATGTGGTGCTCCTCGAGGCGGCGGCCGCCGGCCCCGCGGCCGCCCTCACCGACGTCGGTTCGCTGCTGTTGGCCGCCGTCGCCCGGGCCGTCGGTGTGCCCACCTGGCTCGTCGTCGGCGTCGGTCGTCAGGTGCCCGAGCCCTACTGGCAGGCCATCGTGGAGCGGACCGTGGCGCGGGACGAGCTGGCCTGGCTCGGCGACCACGACGTCATCGGTTTCGGCCTCGTCGATCGGGTCGTCACCACCGACGGTCTGCTGCTGCCGGGCGAGATCCAGTCGGCGGGGCAACCCATGGCTTCGGAGCTCCTGCGCGAGCTGACCTAGCATGAGCCTCCCGGTCGACCCGGCCTCGACCGGCGACCCTGCCGGCCCGCCCCCGATCCAACTCGGAGTACACCGTCCATGACCCAGGTCTCAAGCCCCTTCTACACCGAGGACCACGAGGCCTACCGCGCCGTCGTCCGGCAGTTCACCGAGAACGAGATCACCCCGCACGTCCACGAGTGGGACCTGGCCGGTGAGGTGCCCCGCGACCTGTACAAGAAGGCGGGCGCCATCGGCCTGTTCGGCGACGGCTTCGACGCCGAGTACGGGGGCCACGGCCAACGCGACGCCCTGATGCGCCTGGTGTTGATGGAGGAGCTGTGCCGGTCGGGGTCCGGGGGTGTGGTCGCCGCCCTGTTCTCCAACTACATCGGCCTGCCCCCGGTGCAGAAGTTCGCCCCCGACGACATCAAGGCCAAGGTCATCACCCCCTGCCAGTCGGGCGAGGCCATCTGCGCCCTGGCCATCACCGAGCCCAGTGGTGGCTCCGACGTGGCCCGGATCAAGACCACGGCCCGCCGGGAGGGTGACGAGTACGTGGTCAACGGCTCCAAGACGTTCATCACCTCCGGGATGCGGGCCGACTACCTGACCACCGCGGTCCGGACCGGGGGCGAAGGGCCTTCCGGCCTCTCGCTGCTGATGATCGAGGGCGATCGGCCCGGTCTGGAGCGGACCAAGCTCGACAAGATGGGCTGGCTGGCCTCCGACACCGCCACCCTGTACTTCGACGACGTCCGGGTGCCGGTGTCGAACCTGATCACCGAGGAGAACGCCGGGTTCTCGGCCATCGTCAACAACTTCAATGCCGAGCGGCTCGATCTGGCCGTCCAATCGACCGCCTTCGCCCGGGTCTGCTACGACGAGGCCCTGGCCTGGGCCCGCGAGCGCGAGACGTTCGGCAAGCAGCTGGTTCGTCATCAGGTCATCCGCCACAAGCTGGTGGAGATGGACCGACTGATCAACGCCAGCCAGGCCTGGAACGAGCTGTTGTCGTGGCGCCTCAACCAGGGCGACGACCCGGTGGCCGAGATCGCCGAGGCCAAGGTGGCGGCCACCACCACCTTCGAGTTCTGCGCCCGAGAGGCGGCCCAGATCCTGGGCGGGGCCAGCTACCTGCGAGGCGACACCGTCGAGCGCCTCTACCGGGAGGTCCGGGTCCAGGCCATCGGCGGCGGCTCGGAGGAGATCATGCGCGATCTCGCCTCCCGCCAGCTGGGCCTGTAGCCACCACCGCCTCGCGCCGCCCGGCCCTCAGTCGGCGAAGGTGGCGAAGATCTCCTCGAAGGCCTTCATCTGGCCGCCGCTGGTCGACGACGGCACCAGAATCGGCGTCGTGACCCCGGCGTCGAACCAGGCCTCGACGCCGTCGCGGACCTCGCCGGCCGAGCCGTAGAGGGTGCAGTCCGACAGCCACTCGTCGGTCATGGCGGCCAGGAGGGCGTCCTCGTCACCCGATGCCATCGCCGCCTCGACGGCCGCCATCTCCTCCTCGTACCCGGCGTCCTTCCAGTAGTTCCGGTAGTTGGGAAGCCGGACGTAGCCCTTGAGCGTGGCCCGGTTGCGGGCGGCGCCGGCCTCACGATCGTCGTCGATGACGGTGGGGATCATGTTGCCGACGTAGAACCCGTCGGCCCTGCGCTCCTCGGGGATCAGGGAGAGCGAATGGCCCATCCGGGACCGGGAGGCGTTGGCCCACACCGCGCCTTCGGCGATCTCGACCGACAGGGCCACCATCTTGTCCCGCAGGGTGGCCAAGGTGATCGGCGGCAGTCCGCCCATCGAGTCGCCGACCTTACGCATGGTCTCGACGTACTCCCGGGTGTCGGCCAGCGGCTTGCCCGGCTGGACCCCCAGGCGGGAGTGGACGGGCCCGTGCGTGACCCCGATCCCGAGGTGGAATCGACCCTCGGACACCTCGTGCAGGTAGGCGGCGGAGGCGGCCAGGGCCGAGGGATGCTGGAGGTAGATGGGCTGGACCGACGTGCCGAAATGGATGCGCTCGGTCACGTGGGCGATCGACAGGCACAGGCCCATGACGTCGCCCAGGCTGGGGCCGTAGATGCCGCTGAAGCCCCGACGCTCGATCTCGGTGGCCAGCTCGATGGTCCGGGCCCTACGCCCGGCGACGGCGGCGAGGGAGATGGCGGGCAGGCGAGAGGAGTCGTTGGTCATGGCGACCAATCTGCCCCCTGGGCCCGCTCGGTGCGAATCGATCGGGGCGACGGCTACCGGGTCGGACCCAGGGGGGCGATCTCGTCCAGCACGGCGATGACGGCGGGGGCCAGATGCTCGCCTCCGGCCGACGTCAGGTGCACACCGTCGGTGTGGCGGGCCTGGAACCGGCCGCCCCCGGCGTCGACCAGATAGTTGGCGTAGCGGCCGTCGCCGTCGGTGGTGAAGGGACGGGAATCGAGAAAGCGGGCCGTCGGGTGGCCGTCGGCCACCTCGGCGTAGATGGCGTTCAGCTCCTGCATCTTCTGGTCGAAGGGATCGTTGCGCATGGCCGGCTGACCGATCCACACCACCCATGACCCTCCGGCCGTCAGCTGGTCGAGCAGAGCCTGCACCCGCCGACGGTACTCCGCCCGCCACTCCTCGGTCCCGAACTCGACGGCCCGGTTGTCGACCACGAAGGCCTGAGCGTCGTTGGCCCCGAGCATGATGACGACCACCTCCGCTCCCAGCTCCGGTTGGAGGGTCGACAGGTGGTTGGGCCAGTCGAAGTAGTCGGGCCGGGCCAGCCCGGTGGAGACCCGGTAGTCGACGACCCCGGCCGCAACCCCGGTGTCGCCCAGCCGGCGAAGGAGGGCCGAGCCAACCGGGTCGAGGGTGGAGTCGCCGATGACCAGCAGCCGGAGCGGATCGTCCGGGGTGGGTCGGCGTAGGAGGGCCGAATCCGGCCCGCCCGATTCGGCGTCGGGTTGGGCCCCGGCGGCGGCAGCCCTGGCCCCCGAGCCCGGGCCCTCGATGGCGGTCGGTCCCTCGGGTGCGGCGTCCGTCTCCGTCGGCCGAACCCCACCGGGCGTCGACGCCGGCTGGTCCGGGGCCGCCCGGTCGGCAACGGCTCCGGGAACGGGCCCCGCGGGGTCGTCG
This sequence comes from Acidimicrobiales bacterium, assembly GCA_965263455.1. Taxonomy (GTDB): domain Bacteria; phylum Actinomycetota; class Acidimicrobiia; order Acidimicrobiales; family SZUA-35; genus CADEDH01. The sequence goes on along the minus strand of CBDHHN010000002.1, from coordinate 491,098 downwards.
GAACCCTCTCCGCCCCCATCCTCCTCGCCCCCCGACGCAGTGGCGCCGTCGGCCCCCCGGCCGGCTCCGTCTTCGACCGCGGTCGGCCCTGCCGGAGGAATGGGGGCCGGCTCGTGGCCGATGGCGGGCCCCGGCCCGCCCTGGCGGCCCGTCGAGCCCGATTCGTCGACGGCGCCCGGCGTTGGTGTCCCCTCCGGCCCGGCCGCCAGTTCGTCGGCGTCTTCGTCCCCCTTGGGCCCGGTGGCCAACAGCTTGGTCGACGGCGACCGGGTGGTGGGGTCGAGGTCCTGGACGGCCTCCAGGCCGGCCCGGGGCAGGGTGAGACCGACCGAGGAGGCCGCCCGCTCCACGGGTTCCCACACCGCCAGCGCAGCGTCCCGGTCCGCCCCCAGGGGGCTGGTGCGGGCCCGGTGGAGCATGGCCTCGGCATTGAGCAGCCCGGCCGTGACCAGGGTCAGTACGAGTACGACGAAGACGGTTCCCGCCGGCCGCACGTCGGTCCGGCGGGGATCGGCCGGGTCGGCGGCCCGGAGTCGGTCGGGGGAGGGGAGGGGCATGGTCGGGATGGTCGGGGTCAGAACTGGAAGTAGATGAAGGGGGCGACACCGTCGGGACCGAACGAGTCGACAACGGTCAGGACCAGGGCTCCGGCCGCGACCTGGATCGCCGGGTTGGCCCGGGCGAAGCCGTCGCGCCATCGAGCCGACAGCTCGTCGGGCATGAACTGGGTGGCCAGGGTGACGGCGATGACGGCCACCAGCGTGACGGTGAGCAGGGGGGCGGGGCCCGAGCCGGCCAGGAGCCGTTCGAACACGGCGCCGGCGTCACCGATGGTCTCGGCCCGGAACAGGACCCACGTGGCGCACACCAGGTGGAAGGTGACGAACCATCGGACCCCGACCGACACCCCCCGAGGCAGCCCCTGGGGCCACGGCAGGCGCCCCAGGGCCCGCTCGGCCACCAGCAGCAGGCCGTGTGCCGCCCCCCAGGCCACGAACGTCCACGCCGCGCCGTGCCACAGACCGCCGAGGACCATGGTCACCAGCAGGTTGCGCCCGGTCAGCAGCCGACCCCGGCGCTCACCTCCCAGCGGGATGTACAGATAGTCGCGCAGCCAGGTCGAGAGGCTGATGTGCCACCGGCGCCAGAACTCCTGGAGCGAGAGGGCCCGGTAGGGGGCGTCGAAGTTGGCCGGGAACCGGAACCCGAGCAGGAGGGCGCATCCGATGGCGATGTCGGTGTAGCCGCTGAAGTCGGCGTAGATCTGGATGGCGTAGCCGTAGACGGCCAGGAGCACCTCGAGCCGGGAGTGGTCGCCCGGCACGGCGAAGACGGGGTCGACCAGGTTGGTGGCCAGGTAGCTGCTGACCAGGACCTTCTTGACCAGGCCGACGGCGATCAGGCCGAGCGCCTCGCCGACCGGGATGGAGCGGGGGTCGGGACGGACCCGGATCTGGGGGGCCATGTCGGTGGCCCGGATGATGGGGCCGGCCACCAGCTGGGGGAAGAACGAGAGGAAGAAGGCGGTGTCGAGCAGGGACAGCGCCCGGTCGAACGCCCCGCGCCGGAGGTCGATCAGGTAGCCGACGGCCTGGAAGGTGAAGAACGAGATCCCGATGGGCAGGGTGATGTCGAGCACGGCCGGCTGGACGTCGACCCCCAGGCGGCCCAGGCCGTTGGCGGCCGAGGTGGCGAAGAAGCCGTAGTACTTGAAGAAGCCGAGGATGGCGAGGTTCGCCGCCACGCCGAGGGCGAGGGCGGCCGACGCCGCCCGGCCCGAGGTCGTGCGGGTACCGGCCACCACGGCGCGGGCCGCCAGGTGGTTGACCACGATGCTGCCCACCAGGAGGGCGACGAAGCGGTCGTCCCAGTAGCCGTAGAAGAACAGGCTCAGCCCGACCATGGCCAACCGCCAGACCGTGGCGTGGGGTCGGAGTAGCCAGTTGGTCAGGAAGGCGACGCAGAAGAAGAGGGCGAAGGCGACCGTCGGGAACAGCACGACCCGCCAGTTCTAGCCCACTGCGACCTCGCCGAATGGGACGCGCAACAGCGTCACCGATGGCGAACGAGCTCCCTGGCTGGGGGTCGGCGGGCCGTAGCCCGCCGACCCCGGTCGAGGGATCAGGCGGTGGCCTCGGCCACCAGGGTGCGGGCGATGACCTTGAGGCACAGGGTCTCGTCGGCGCCCTCGAAGATGCTCAGAACCCGGGCGTCGACGAAGTAGCGGCTCACGTCGTATTCCTCGGCGTAGCCCATGCCCCCATGGATCTGCATGGCCTCCCGGGTCACCCACTCGGCCGCCTTGCACACGTAGGCCTTGACCATCGAGGCCTCCATCTTGCCCTCGCCCTTGGCCATCATCCGGCCCACCGAGTAGGCGAACTGGCGGGCGGCCTGGATGAGTACCGCCATCCGGGTCAGCTTGGCCTGGGTCAACTGATAGTCGGCGATGGGGGCGCCGAAGACCACCCGGTTCTCGGCGTAGTCCCGGGCCGACTCGTACGCCGCCTGCATGACGCCGATGGCCCGGGCCGCCGTCTGGAGACGGCCGTTCTCGAACCCGGCCATCTGGTAGTAGAAGCCCCGGCCCTGGCCGTCGGTCTCGCCGATGAGGTTCTCGGCCGGGACCAGCCAGTTGTCGAAGGCCAGCTCGTAGGAGTGCATGCCCCGGTAGCCGATGGTGTCGATGGGGCGACCCTCCATCGAGCCGCCGGCCTCCTGGGTCAGTTTGAACCCGTGGCCGTCGCCCCGTTCCTTGGGGACGATGAAGATCGACAGCCCCCGGTGGCCCTTGGTGCGGTCGGGGTCGGTCCGGGCGAGCAGCATCAACACGTCGGCCCGCGCCGCGAACGTGCACCACGTCTTGGTCCCGTTGATGAGCCAGCCGCCGTCGGTCTCGGTCGCCGTGACCTTGATGTTGGCCACGTCCGAGCCGTAGTCGGGCTCGGTCACGGCCACCGCGTTCATGATCTCGCCCGAGGCCAGGCGGGGGAGCCAGGTCTCCTTCTGGGCCTCGGTCCCGCCCGCCTCCAGGGCCCGGGCCAGGATCTCGGGTCGGGTGATGAGCGACCCGGCGGCGCCCAACGACGCCTTGCTGAGTTCCTCGGTGGCGATGACCATGCCGTAGTAGTCGGACTCGCCGCCTCCGGCGAAGCCCCCGTAGTTCTCCGGGATCGACAGCCCGAACAGGCCCATCTCGGCCAGGCCCGCGATCAGGTCCTCGGGGATGTCGCTGTTGTCCCGGTGCACGTGTTCGGCCACCGGGGCCACCTGCTCGGTGGCGAACCGGCGGAAGGTGTCCTGGACAAGCTCGAACTCCTGATCGAGGTGGCGGGGCCCGTCCTCTCCGGCCAGGGCGGCCAACACGGCCGGGTCACGCCAGGTGGTGACGAAGTCCCGGGTGGCGTCGAAGGCGTCGGCGGTGGTGGCCCATACGCTCTCCCGGCCCCACACCTTGGACGCCAGTTCGGCCACCACGTCGGCCACGAAGACACAGGTCAGGCGGCCTTCCAGCTCGCCCTTGGCTCCGTAGTCGAGCATGGAGCGGGCCGTTTCGACCGCAGCGGCGGCGTGGGCCAGGTCGTAGGCCAGGATCTGGTCGGCGTCGACCGAGCCGGTGGCGGCGAGATGGACCGTGGCGCCCCGCACGATGCCGGCGGCGGCGTCGAGGACGGTTGCGGCCTCGGACAGATCGGGTTCATGCATGGCTGCGAGGGTAGACGCCCGACCCGTCGGCGCTCACATCCGAAGTTACCTGTTGGTAGGGCGCCGTCCGGTAGCCTCCGACCGTCGTCGAGCCCGTTTGCACCGCGCCCATGTCCCCGCCTTCCTCCTCCCGTTCCCAACGGTTCGTGCCGCCCGAGACGGTCCGTTCCGGGCCGTTCGTCGGCGAGGTCGGTGAAGCGCTCCTGGGCTGGTTCGGGGCCGAGGGTCGCGACCTGCCCTGGCGTCGCGAGCGGGATCCGTGGGCCATCCTGGTGGCCGAGCTCATGCTCCAACAGACCCAGGTCGCACGGGTGGTCGAGCGCTGGCCCCGGTTCCTGCGCCGGTTCCCGAACCCGACGGCCTGCGCCCGGGCCGCGACGGCCGAGGTCATCGACGAGTGGGCGGGTCTGGGCTACAACCGGCGGGCCGTCAACCTCCATCGGGCCGCGACGGCCGTCGTCGAACACCACGAAGGGTCGGTGCCGAGCGGTCTCGGCGAGCTGTTGGCCCTCCCCGGGATCGGTCCCTACACGGCCCGCGCCGTCCGGGTGTTCGCCTTCGAGGAGCACGATGCCGTCCTCGACACGAATGTGGCCCGGGTCCTGGCCCGCACCACCGGGCGGACCCTGGGCCGGGCCGAGGCCCAGAGCCTGGCCGATGCCGCCGTACCCACAGGGCGAGCCTGGGCCTGGAACCAGGCGCTGCTCGACGTGGGAGCGGGCCATTGCCGCAGCCGAACGCCGGTCTGCGAGGGGTGCCCGCTGACCTCGGCCTGCAACTGGTGCCAGGCCGGTCGCCCCGCCCCCGACCCGGCCGTCGGCTCGGCCGGGGTCTCCGGGCGTCAGGCCCGGTTCGCCGGCTCCGACCGGCAGGGTCGGGGCCGCCTGGTCGACGCCCTCCGGGCCGGCCCGGTGGACGAAGCCGACCTGGCCGACGTCATGGGGTGGGCCGACGATCCGGACCGGGCCCGCCGGGTCGCCGACCGGGTGGTGGCCGACGGCCTGGCCCGGCGCCGGGGTCGGCATCTGCATCTGGGCTGACCGACACCGCCGAACCGGTACGCGGATCGACCGGTCGGCGGGAGGGCGGCGGGGCCGCCCGTCACCCCGCCGACCGGCGCCCGGGACGTCAACTTCGCCGGCTCAGGAGGCCAGCAGCTTCTCCAGCAGGGCCTGGATGGCCTTGTCGGCGATGGTGGCCATCTCGTCGTCGGTCCGATCCTGGATCGGGTGCTCGACGAAGTGCCGCGCCGGTTGGAACCCGAGGGCTTCCCCCTGGGTCTGGGCCGCGTCGACGAAGACCTCGCTGGCCACGAACACACCCGGGACACCGCGGCGCTCCAGGTCGGTGATGTCGTGCACACTGCACGACGTGCAGCTGCCTCAATCGGCCAGCGCCTCGATCACGGCGTCACAGTTGGTGGCGATCTCGTGGCGGAGGTCGACGGGCGCCGGCTTGGTGAACGTCGGCTTCTGGTAGCGGGTGACCTGGGCCCCCATGTCGACCAGTCGTGCCTCCAGCCGGTCGAGGAACTTGTCCCCCCTCGGCTTGGAGATGTCGAGCAGGCCGATGCGCAGGCCGTCGATCGAGGTCGGCCGCGGGGCCGTCTCGATCGCCGCCCCCGCCTTGCCGGCGGTGGGGTCGAGCACAACCGTCATGATCGGGCTCCTTTCGGTGGTGGTGTCGGGGTGGTCGGGCGGGAGGGCGAGGCTCAGGCCAGCCCGGTGATGGGCCGGGTCACGGGCTCGCTCCCCTTGGGACCACCCACCCAGCCTCCCAGAACGGCGGAGAAGAGGCCAGCGTCGCCGCCCCCGTGCACGATCTGGAGGCCCCCGGGTCGGAACTTGGGCAGGCGACCGGCGTTGGCGAAGGCCTCGGGCACCCCCTCGGCGATGCCGTCCACCCCCTGGACCAGCGAGCCGGCGTCGCGCTGCAGCAACTCGTCGAGTTCGGTCCGGAGCCGCCCCCGGTCCCAGCCCGCCTCGCGTAGGATGCGGCCGTGCTCGGGGCCGACGATGAGCATGGCGTCGAAGCCGATCACCAGCTTGGGATGGCCGAGGGCGTTGAGCACGGCGGCGAAGGTCCGGACCAGCGACTCGGGGGTTCGGGAGAGCTGGTCGATGATCGGGGTCGGGCCCTGGCCGGCGAACACGGTGACGGCGTCGGTACCGGGCTCCAGGCCCCGCTCGGTGGCCAGCGCGGCGAAGGGGGAGTCGTGCTCGCGTTCGGCGAAGGCGCTGCCCACCTTGCCCGGCGACCCCATGAGGCTCATGTCGACCCCGCCCCGGCCCGCGGCCAGGTCGGGGCCGGTGGCCGGCCGGCCTCCACCGAGGTTGCGGATGACCAGTTGGAGGGCTCGCCCGATGGTCAGGTTCGCCCGGTTGCCCTGGCCCAGGAGATTGCCGCCGCTGTTCATCCCGATCCGGTCCGCGATCGGACCGTTGACGACCACCACCGGTCCCGAGAAGTAGGTGGTGGCGAGCAGGCCGTGCATGTTGAACTCGTCGGTGCAGGCCGCTTCCACCGCGGCCAGGACCACCGGTAGGTACTCGGGGCGGCACCCGGCCAGCACGGCGTTGACGGCGACCTGCTCCACCGTGACCTCGGCCAGGTCGGGCGGCACCGAGGCCACGATCTCGTCGGGTGCCCTGCTGGTGCCCTCGAGCATGCGGAGGACCCGGGCCTCGGTCGGCGGCACCACGGGCAGCCCGTCGGACCACCCCCGGTCGAAGGCCGCCTCCATCTCGTCCTCGAGCGAGGCCAACTCGATGCGACGGCCCTGGAGGATCGAACCACCGAATCGCACGGCCAGGGTGTCGACCATGTCGGGATCGACCGAGCGCGACCCGCAGCCCGGGCGCTGCTCGGGCAGGGCCGGGCCCAGGTCGGACCGACCGGTCATGCTTTGCCACTGGTCCCGGGACCAGCCAACGATCCGTTCCTGCTCGACGCCGCCGTCGATCCGCATCAGGGTGGGGACGGTCTCGATGTCGTGGTGCCAGGATATGGCCAGGGAGGTGTCGTCGACGACCGAGCCCGACCCGTCATCGGCCAGGGTGGGGAAGGCGGGGTCGTCCTGGGTGAACACCGTCAGCGGCACCGGACCCTGGCCGAGCTGGTCGAGCACCGGGGCGACCAGAACGCAGGTGGGGCAGTCCCGCTTGACCACGGCCACCAGGCCGTCGGGAAGGGGGTGGTTGGTGGGGGTCGGCATGGTCCCCAGCTTCCCCCCGTGGCGGACGGCCCGCAATTCGCCGCGGGGTCACGGTCGCCCGACGCCGAACGCCGTGCCGGGTGGGCCCAACGCACCGCAGACCTGAGACAACTTTCACACGGTGTTCATGTCGAACGATGGGCGTACTACTGTCTCGTAACCCCATTTTCAGCCGAATGATCCGCAGAGGGATTCACGGTGAGGTTCACAGGACGTGTCCCGGCGAATCTCACCCGGTGAGTCTCGCTCCGGTCATCGGTCGGTGGGGGAGCGTTCGACGAGCTGCGAACCCGTCGGGAGACCGGGTCGGAGCGGAATTACTGGAGTTCAGGGCTTGCTGACGGTCACGTTCTATGGGGTCCGGGGTTCCACGCCGTGCGCGGACGAGGCGACCCGGGGGTACGGGGGGAACACGGCCTGCGTGCTGATCGAGGCCGAGGGGGTACCGCCCGTCATCTGTGACATGGGGACCGGCCTGCCGTATCTCGGCCGCGATCTGTTGGCCCGACCCGACGTCGACACCGACCGATTCCGGGCCTCGATACTGGTGAGCCACCTCCACTGGGACCACATCCAGGGGATGCCGTTCTTCGCCCCGCTCCTCCAGCCCGGATCCGAGGTCGACGTCTACGGGCCGGTCCAGACCGAGGGGACCCTGTCCGACGCCTTCGCCCGGTGCATCAGCCCGCCCGCCTTCCCGGTGTCGTTGGCCGACCTGCCCGGCTCGATCTCCTACCACGAGGTCAACGGCCACGCCCTCGATCTGCACGGCATCGCCGTCCAGGGATTCCCCGTGCGCCACGTCGGACCCACCAACGGTTACCGGATCGAGAACGGCACCGGCTCGGTGGTGTTCATCTGCGACCATCAGCAACCCCATGACGGCTCGCTCGAGGTGCCCGACGACGTGGTCGAGGCCTGCACCGGCGCCGACCTGCTGATCCACGACTCCCAGTACGACGCCGAGGAGTTCGCCCGCAAGTCCGACTGGGGCCACTGCACCCCGGACTTCGCGCTGGAACTGGCCCAGCGGGCCGGTGTACGTCGGTTGGCGTTGTTCCATCACGACCCGAGCCACGACGACGCCTGGATCGAGGCCCAGGTCTGTCGGCTCCGAGCCAAGGCCGGTGCCTCGGTCGAGGTCCTGGGGGCGGTCGAGGGCATGACCCTGATCTCGGGGACCGAGTCGGCCGTCGACCGCTGATCCCGTACGGGCGACCGGCACCGACCGGGAGCGCCGTCCAGGACGGGTGCCCGGGGGTCGACCTCGGTTAGGCTCCGCCCGACCGCGCCGGCCCGTCGCCGGCCCCGAGATCCGGCCAGTAGCCGGGGAGAGGACGAGTCGACCATGAGCGACCAGGGGGATCCGACCATCGATGGCGGGGACTTCCGCAAGGTGTTGGGGCACTTTCCGACCGGGGTGACCGTGGTGACGGCGACCGGGGCCGAGCGTCCGATCGGGGTCGCCATCGGCTCCTTCGCCTCGATCTCGCTCGACCCGCCGCTGGTCGGCTTCTTCCTGGGAACCGGTTCCGGGAGCTGGCCTCCGATGGAGGCCGCCGGCCACTTCTGCGTGAACGTGCTCCGGGCCGATCAGGTCGAGTTGTGCGGGGTCATGGCCTCCAAGTCCGACGACAAGTTCGCCGGGGTCGAGACCACGCCGGCCCCGTGGAGTGGCGCCCCGATCCTGCCCGGGGTCAACGCCTTCATCGACTGCCGCATCGATCAGGTGACGCCGCTGGGCGATCACAATCTGGTCGTCGGCCGGGTCATGCATCTGGAGCTCGGCCCTGACGGCGACGCCGGGCCCATGGTCTTCTACCAGGGCGGGTACGGCACCTTCGCCTGATCCGGCGGGCGTCGTCCGCCACCACCCGGGTGATGGGCCGTTCGGCCCAGGTCGCCCCGGCGCCGCCGGTTCGGTCGCCCATGGGCACCCCGGATGGCCGATGGTTCACTCGGGTCATCGTGAGCGGGAACGAGATCGACGACGGCCACCGACCGGTGGTGCCGGGGGCCGCGCCTTCCGGCGAGTGGTCCGGGACCTCCGGCCCGACCGGTGACCGGGATTCCGGCCATTGGTCGTGGTCACTCCCCTGGGCTACGGCCGCCGTCGTCCTGGTGGCAACCCTGGGCCTCACCGCCCCGTCGGGCCTGGCCCTGCTCGCCTTCCTGGCCGTGGTGATCACGACCCATGAGGCCGGCCACCTGTTCATGGCCCGGCGGGCCGGGATGACGCCCACCGAGTTCTTCTGGGGGTTCGGTCCCGAGTTGGTGGCGGTCGAGGTCGGCGGGTGTCGCTACGGCTTCCGGTTGTTGCCGGTCGGGGGCTATGTGCGGATCGAGGGGATGACTCCCTCGTCGGAGCTGCCGGACGGGTTCCCCGAGGCCGGTACCTTCCGGGCCGCCCCGGTCGGGGGTCGCCTGACCACGGTGCTGGCCGGCCCCGTCGTCAACCTGGCGCTCGCCGCCGTCGCCTTCGGGGTGGCCGCCTTGCTCGAAGGGGCTCCGCCCTCCGTGGCGGCCGGCCGGGCCGTCGGTGACCTGTGGGCCGTGGTGGCCGGTACCGCCGACGCTCTGGCCACCTGGGTCGCCAACCTCGGGGCCTACCTCCGCTCGGTCCTCGACCCGTCGGGCGCGACCGAGGCCCCGGTCCGGTTCCTGTCGCCGGTGGGTCAGGCCCAGGTCACGGCCCAGGCGGTGGAGGCGGGACCGGTGACGGTGTTGCGCTGGTTCGCCATCCTCTCGGCCGCCATCGGTGCCGTGAACCTGCTGCCCCTGCCTCCCCTCGACGGCGCGCACGCCACCGTCGCCGTCCTCGACGGCCTCGGAGCCCGCTTGCGTCCGGGGCGTGCCGGCCGCCTCGACCTCCGCCGGGCCGTTCCCCTCGCCTACCTCACGGTGGGTGCCCTGGTCCTGCTCTCGGTCAGCGCCCTGGTGCTCGACCTCCGCCAGTTGGGTTGAGGTCCCGACGGCGCCCCGGGCCCTCGGTCCGTCGAATCGATGGGGGCGGGGCGGGCCGGTAGCATCGCCGTTCATGGCCGTGTACGCCCTGGGGGACGTTGAACCCCGCATCGATCCGACCGCCTTCGTCCATCCCGACGCCACCGTGATCGGCAACGTCGAGATCGGGCCCGAGTCGTCCATCTGGCCCCAGGCCGTGCTGCGGGGTGACGAGGGGCTGATCTCGATCGGGGCCCGGACCTCGATCCAGGACGGATCGGTGATCCACGTCACCGACGTGCTGAACACGGTCGTCGGCGACGACTGCGTGGTCGGCCACATCGTGCATCTCGAAGGCTGCACGATCGAGGACGGCGCCCTGGTCGGCAACGGGTCCATCGTCTTGCACCGGGCCGTGGTTCGCAGCGGGGCCCTGGTCGGGTCGAACGCCGTCGTCACCAACGACATGGAGGTCCCGGCCAAGGCCCTGGCCATCGGCATCCCGGCCAAGATCCGGCCCGACGCCGCCCGGCAGGAGATCATCACCGACGCCGTCGACAAGTATGTGCGCCGGGGTCGGATGTACCGGGAGCAACTCCGCCGCATCGACTGACCGGTCGGACCGGGTCGCTGTGCCCGACGTCACTCCGGTCGGGTCGATGGGGTCGGAACAACCGTCAGCCCCTATTGTTACTATCTACGTAGTGGAAATTGGGGTGGGTGGTCGTCACCTGCCCTGCCGATGCCGGAGACGCACCCATGACGGTCACCCCCGACAACCTCGACCTCGATCGCTACAAGCTGGGCTGGAGCGACGCCGAGGACTACGTCTACAAGCCCAAGAAGGGCCTCAACGCCGACATCGTGCGCGAGATGTCGTGGATGAAGGGCGAGCCCGACTGGATGCTCGACCTCCGGCTCAAGTCACTGCGCCACTTCGACCGTCGCCCCATGCCCAACTGGGGCGGCGACATGTCGGAGATCTACTTCGACGACATCTACTACTACATCAAGCCGACCGAGGGTCAGGTGGACGACTGGGAGGACCTCCCCGACGCCATCAAGGACACCTACGAGAAGCTGGGCATCCCCGAGGCCGAGCGCAAGTACCTGGCCGGGGTGACCGCCCAGTACGAGTCCGAGGTGGTGTTCCACCGCAACCGCGAAGACCTGGAGCGCCAGGGCGTCATCTTCTGCGACATGGACACCGCCCTGCGGGAGTACCCGGAGCTGGTCAAGCCCAACTTCGGCAAGATCATCCCGATGGGTGACAACAAGTTCTCGGCCCTGAACACCTCGGTGTGGTCCGGGGGTTCCTTCATCTACGTGCCCCCGGGCGTCGAGGTGGAGATGCCGCTCCAGGCCTACTTCCGGATCAACGCCGAGAACATGGGTCAGTTCGAGCGGACCCTGATCATCGCCGACGAGGGCTCGAAGGTGCACTACATCGAGGGCTGCTCGGCCCCGGTCTACACCTCCGACTCGCTGCATTCGGCCGTGGTCGAGATCGTGGTCAAGCCGTCGGCCCACGTCACCTACACGACGATCCAGAACTGGTCGTCCAATGTGTTCAACCTGGTGACCAAGCGGGCCCGGGTCGAGGCCGAGGGCCACATGGAGTGGATCGACGGCAACATCGGCTCCCGCCTGACCATGAAGTACCCGGCCGTGTGGCTGGTCGGCCCCAAGGCCACGGGCGAGGTGCTCTCGGTGGCCTACGCCGGCAAGGACCAGCACCAGGACACCGGGGCCAAGATGGTCCACGCCGCCCCCGAAACCACCTCCAAGATCGTGTCGAAGTCGATCTCCAAGGATGGCGGCCGCTCCAGCTACCGCGGTCTGGTACGGGTCGAGGACGACGCCTACGGCTGCAAGAGCCACGTCCAGTGCGACGCCCTGATCCTCGACGAGGACTCGATCTCCGACACCTACCCCTACATGGAGATCGGCAACCGCGACGCCCAGATCGGCCACGAGGCCACGGTGTCCAAGGTGGCCGACGAGCAGCTGTTCTACCTGATGAGTCGCGGCCTCTCCGAGGAGCAGGCCGTGGGCATGGTGGTGAACGGCTTCATCGAGCCGGTCACCCGGACCCTGCCCATGGAGTACGCCGTGGAGTGGAGCCGCCTGATCGAACTCCAGATGGAAGGCTCCGTCGGCTGAGGATGCTCTGCGCCCCAGGCCCGACCTGGGCGCGCTCGGCTGACGCCGTTCTCGCTTCGCTCGTCACTCGCGGAGTTTGCGTGCCGCAAACGCCCGGCAGGTAGGAAGGCTGATCGTTGTCACTGGTCAAGATCAATGCGCTGGCGATACCGCCTCAGGCGGGGGACGAAGTGGTGAGGCGGTTCGCCGCCCGCCTCGAGGAGATGGCCCAGGTGGCCGGGTTCGAGGGCTTCGAGCTCCTCCAGCCCACGGGCGAGGCCGAGACCCGATGGTTCGTCTACACCCGTTGGCGGGACGAGGAGTCCTACCAGGCGTGGCGCAACGGCGAGACCTTCGCCGCCAGCCACGCCGGTCAGGGCGGTCCCCCGGCCGGCCACGGGGCTGAGGGCGAGGGCGCCCAGCCGCCGCCGGTCTCGACGGGGGCCACGCTCCTGGAGTTCGAGGTCCGCCTCGTTGGCCACGGTCCCGAGACCGACTGAGGGTCTGGGCCGTCGTCGCCGCCGGTTGCGCCGGCGGCGACCACATCGGATCGCAGACGCGAAGAGGGCCGATCTCGATCGAGATCGGCCCTCCGTTGTGACGGACGGTCCGCAGAGCGGCCCGCGTCGCCCTCGGGTTCAGTCGTCCTGGTCGGCGCCCGGGACCTTGTCGGCCAGATCGTCGACCTGGTCGGCGATGTCGGCGACCTTGTCACCCATGCCGCCCGGAACCTTGTCGGCGTGCTCCTTGGCCATCTTGGCCGCATCCTCGGCCTTGTCGGCCAACTCGTCGGCGTTCTCCGCCAGATCCTTGGCCTTGTCGAAAATACCCATCGGGGTCTGTGCTCCTTCGTTGTCCGTGCAGGCCCGACCCTCCGGGCCTTGGCCACCACCCTAGGACGCCCGGGGGGTGTGTCGGGTCGCGAAACAATCCGCGATTCGTGTGACGTCGGCATCTCGCTTCGATGACCGGGGAACCACCGGGGGTCCCGGCTCGTCGGAGCACACATGGGACCACAACGATGGAAGATCATGACCGCCCTGCTGGCCTTCGTGCTGGTGGTGGCCGCCTGCGGGTCGGATGACGACGAGGAAACCGGCTCGGCCGACACCGCCGGGCTTTCCAACGCCGAGCAATCGTTCGAGGAGGGGGAGTCCTTCGACGACGAGGCCGCCGAGGAGCTGTCGGCCGACGAGGCCCCCGTCGCCCCCTCGTCGGGCGGGGCGGCGACCACGACGACCGCCCCCGCCTCGTCCGCAGCCGAGGATGCGGCCAACAGCGGCGGCTTGTTCGGGCCCGAGGCCGAGGCGCCTGACGCCGACGAGACGGCGGCCAACACCTTCGCCGACTACGGCATCCGGCCCTTTGTGGCGACCGAGGAAGATCCGCTGTCGACCTTCGCCCTGGACGTCGACACCGCCAGCTACTCGATCGCCAGGCAGTTCGCCGACGGCAGCGGACGCCTGCCTCCGCCCGAGTCGGTCCGGGTCGAGGAGTACGTGAACAGCTTCGACTACGACTATCGGGCGCCGACCGACGGTTTGGCCGTCGAGGCCGATGCCGGACCGTCGCCTTTCACCCCCGGCAACGTGGTCGTGCGACTCGGCGTCCAGGCTGAGCAGGTGGCCGATGACGATCGACCCGACGCCACCCTCACCTTCGTGGTCGACACCTCGGGGTCCATGGACCGGGGCAACAGGATCGGTCTCGTCCGTACCGCCCTGTCCCGTCTCGTCGATGAGTTGGGTCCGGCTGATCAGGTCGCCATCGTGACCTACAGCGACGGGGCCGAGGTCCTTCTGCCGCCGACCTCGGTCGAGGAGCGGGCCGTCATCCTGGACGCCATCGAGCGCCTGCGGACCACCGGATCCACCAACCTCGAAGCCGGCCTCCAGCGCGGCTACGACCTGGCCAACGAGGCCTTCGTGCCCGGTGGCATCAACCGGGTCATCCTGGCCTCCGATGGGGTGGCCAATGTCGGGTTGGTCGACCCCGACGGTCTGGTGGAGCTGATTCGGGGCGACGCCGACCGGGGCATCCACCTCGTCACCGTCGGTGTCGGCCTGGGCAACTTCAACGACGTCACCATGGAGCGACTGGCCAACGACGGCGATGGCTTCTACGCCTACGTCAACACCCAGGACGAGGCCGACGCCCTGTTCCGTGACGACCTGGTGGGCAGCCTGCTCACCGTGGCCATCGACGGCAAGGTCCAGGTCGCCTTCGACCCCGACACCGTGGCCGAGTACCGGCTGCTGGGGTATGAGAATCGGGCCGTGCTGGACGATGACTTCCGCAACGACGAGGTCGACGCCGGGGAGTTGGGTGCCGGCCACCAGGCGACCGCCCTCTACGAGCTGGTGCTCCGGGGCGGCGTGAGCGCCCAGGACACCCTGGGGACGGTTCAGCTCCGGTGGCAGGATCCCGACTCGGGCTCCGTCATCGAGAACCGGCTGGAACTGACCGGCGCCATCCTCGAGGACCGGTGGACCGCCACCTCGCCCGACTACCGGTTGGCCGTGACCGTGGCCTCGTTGGCCGAAGTCCTGCGGGAGAGCCCCCACCGGGGCGAGGTCGACCTGGGTCGCATCCTCGACGAGGCCGACCTGCTGGTCGAGGACCACGACGGCGCCACCGACGTGGCCGACTTCCGTCGGCTGGTGCGCGATCTGATCTGAGCCGCCGGGCGCGGCCCTACTCAGGGGCAGAGGGCGTCGAGGACCGTCGTGATCATCTCGTTGAAGGTGGTCTGGCGGTCCTCGGCGCTGAGCGCCTCTCCCCGCTTGAGCTGATCGCTCACCGTGGCCACGGTCAGGGCTTCGACCCCGTGCTCGGCCGCCACCCCGTACAGGCCGGCCGCCTCCATCTCCACCGCCAGGAAGCCGTACCGCTCCAGGAGCTCGAAGGTCGTGCTGCCCGGTGGCTCGTAGAAGAAGTCGGAGGTGAACACCGTCCCCACCCGGACCGGCAGGCTCCGGTCCCGGGCCGTGCCTACGACGGCCTCCAGAAGACCGAAGTCGGCCACGGCGGGGAAGTCCCGACCGCCCAGACGGGTCCGGTTCACGCCCGAATCGGTGCCGGCCGCCATGGCCACGATGATCTCCCGGAGCGCGATGTCGTCCTGGAGGGCGCCGCACGACCCGACACGGACGATACGGCGGGCCCCGTACTCCTGGATCAGCTCGGTGGCGTAGATCTGCATGGACGGGATGCCCATGCCGGAGCCTTGGACCGACACCGGCGTGTCGTTGTACAGCCCGGTCCAGCCCTCCATGGCCCGCACCGCCGTGACCTGGCGGGCATCGTCGAGGAACGTCTCGGCGATGTAGCGGGCCCGGAGCGGGTCGCCGGGCATGAGAACGGTCTCGGCGAAGTCGCCGGCCTGGGCGCTGAGGTGAGGCGTGGGCATCGATACAGGGTGGCAGAATGGAACCATGGCCATGCGGCAGGACTGCAAGCATTTTCAGAGTCGGACCTACCCCAGCGGCGACACCATGCGGAAGTGCGCCCTGGATCTGGCGCCCGAGGCGCCTTGGAACTGCCCGGCCGAGTGCTCGGGCTACGAGCGGCGCATGGCCGACGTGAACTGGCGCCACGGCACGTTGGTCACCCCACCCACTCCCGATGCCCCCGAGAGCGTGGGGGAGGACACCTCGATCGGCGCGCTGCTCGACGAGGCCGAGGACATCATCAACTCCGCGGGCGACCGGGTCCGCTCGGAGGTGGACGCCGAGCGGGCAAAGGCCTCGAGGCGAGGCCTGAAGCGCTGGTGGCCGTTCACCCGCTGACCCGATTAATCCTACGCGGGTAGGAGAAATTCCGATACCCTGGGTCGGCGTGAACGACCAGTTCGGCCCCGCGGCCACCGGCCTCCTGCCCAACCCCGATCGCCGTGCCACGGCGGCCCGGGCGGCGGTCGAGCTCGGCCCTCCCAACGTCGAGACCGAGGAGTGGCGCTACAGCCCCATCGGCGAGCTGTCGCTCGACTCCCTGACCCCGGTCACCGCTCGCCCGGACTCCGGCGGTGCCCCCTCCGGAGGGCTGGACGACGTCGTCGACCGAGCCGCCACCGTGATCGTGGTCGATGGCTGGGTGGTCGACATCGACATCGGGGCCGGCTGGGCCGAGAAGGGCCTGCGCATCGAGGTGGCCGATCGTGCGGCCTCGGTTCCGGCCGAGAGCGAGGAGACGGCCTTCGACCTGCTCCACCGGGCCTTCGGGCCCGAGACCCTGGTCATCGGCACCACGACCGGGCTGACGGTTCGAGAGCCGGTGGTCGTGGTCAATCACCAGTCGGCCGACGGGGTCGCCTCGTTCCCCCACATCGTGGTCGAGGGGGCCGACGGGTCCGATCTGACCGTGATCGAGCGGCAGACCTCGGCCGTCGGTTTCGGACTGACGGTCCCGGTCCTGGAGATCGACGTGGCCCCGGCGGCCCGGGTCCGGTACCAGACCCTCCAGGAACTGGACCGGGCTCAATGGCAGCTGGGGCGGCAGGTGTCGTCGGTGGCCGGGCAGGCCACGCTGAGCGTGGGACTCGCCGCCTTCGGAGCCCGCTACGCCCGGGTCCGGACCGACAGCCGCCTGACCGGGCGGGGGGCGACCGGCAACCTCGTGGCCGCGTACTACGGCGACGGCGACCAGATCCACGACTTCCGCACCTTCCAGCATCACGATGCCGCCGACGGCCGGAGCGACCTGCTGTTCAAGGGGGCCCAGGACGAGGCCTCGGGCTCGGTCTACACCGGGCTCATCCACATCCATCCCGAGGGCGCCGGCACCAACGCCTTCCAGACCAACCGCAACATCAAGCTCAGCCCCGACGCCTGGGCCTGGTCGGTCCCGAACCTCGAGATCGAGAACAACAACGTCCACTGCAGCCACGCCAGCACCGTCAGCCCTCTGGACGAGGACCAGCAGTTCTACCTGGCCTCCCGCGGCGTGCCCCCGGTCCCGGCCGATCGTCTGATCGTGGCCGGCTTCTTCGACGACGTCATCCAGCGCCTGCCCGCCCCCCAGACCCACGCCGCCGTGCGTCGCCACATCGCGGCCAAGCTCGACGCCAGGAGTGCCTCGTGAGCGATCAGACCGACCAGGCCACGACCGTGGCCGTGTGCCGACTCGACGAGTTGGAGCCCGACTCCGCCATCCGGCGCGATGTCGATGGCCACCGACTGGCCCTGGTCCGACTGGGCGACGACGTCTTCGTCATCGGCGACCGCTGCAGCCACGCCGACTACTCGTTGGCCGAGGGCGAGGTCGACCCCGAGGAACGGACCCTGGAGTGCTGGAAGCATGGCTCGGCCTTCTCGGTCGAGACGGGCGAGCCGGACACCCTGCCCGCGACCAAGCCGGTCCCCACCTACACCGCCACCGTCGTCGACGGCGAGGTCAGGGTGGTGCTGTCATGAGCGAACTGGTCATCAGCGGACTGCGGGTGGAGGTGGCGGGGGTTGAGATCCTGCAGGGGATCGACCTCGTCATCGCCCCGGGCGAGGTCCACGCCGTCATGGGCCCCAACGGAGCCGGCAAGTCGACCCTGTCCCACGTGGTCATGGGCAAGCCGGGCTATCGGGTCACGGGCGGCTCGGTCACCCTCGACGGGACCGATCTCCTGGCCCTCCCCACCTGGGAGCGGGCCCGCGCCGGGTTGTTCCTCGGCATGCAGTACCCGATCGAGGTCCCCGGGGTCTCGTTGATCGACGTCGTTCGGGCCTCGGTCATGTCCGACCTCGACGGCGACGAACTCGGGCGTCGACTGGCGGCCGAGGCCGAGCGGATCGGCTTCGACGACAAGCTGCTCGACCGGGCCCTGAACGTCGACCTGTCCGGCGGTGAGAAGAAGCGGAACGAGACGGTGCAGCTCGCCGTGCTACAGCCTCGGTTCGCCGTGCTCGACGAACTCGACTCCGGGCTCGACGTCGACGGCCTGCGCCAGGTGGCCCGCCGGGTGGTGGCCGCCACCGAGGAGAGCGATCTCGGAGTCCTGGTCATCACCCACTACAACCGTCTGCTCAACGAGCTCCGCCCCGACCGGGTCCACGTCCTGGCCCAGGGCCGGATCGTCAGCTCGGGCGGCCCGGAGCTGGCCGAGGAGCTGGAGCGCTCGGGGTACGGCCAGTGGGCCGAGGAGTCCCCACCGGCCGCCACACCGGCGGGCTCGGCCCGGGGCGATGCCCTGGCCGACCCGTTCGCCGACCCACTGGCCTGACCATGGTTCCCGAACGGTTGTCCGACGCCGAGATCTCCTCGGCCCTCACCGGCCTCGACGGCTGGTCCCGCCACGGCGACGAGATCCGGAGCCACTGGCGGTTCCCGGACTTCGCCGCCGCCTTCGGCTTCATGACCGAGGTCGCCATCCAGGCCGAGAAGGCCAACCACCATCCGGAGTGGTCCAACGTCTACAGCCGGGTGTCGGTCACCCTCACCACCCACGATTCCGGTGGGTTGACGCGCTACGACCTGGAGATGGCGGCCGTGGTCACGACCGCCGCCCTCCGAGCCGGAGGCGAGCCCGCCGCCGACTGAACCATCGGCCGAACCATCGGCCCTGTCGGTGGCCTCGCCCCCGCCGGGCGGGCCACCGGGGCGCCGGGGCCGGTGGCCTCAGCAGGAGCGGGCCAGGATCGACAGGTCGTCGCGCAGCATCCGGGCCCGGACCGCGGTCACGAAGCGGATGTCGCTCAACAGCTCGCTGATCAGCTGCCGGGCGATCCGGTTGGGGGCGAGGTTGTACAGGTCGAGGAGGGCGTCGACGCAACGATCCTGGGAAACCAGGACCTGGTCGTCGAGGGCCTCGATGAGGCGGGCCAGCTCCTGATCGAAGTGTGCGTTGCGGTGGTCGGCACCGGATGCGGCGGGAACGGACATGGTCGTTGAGGCGGTGATGGTGTCCACATCCTCATGAGGTGCCGGCCGTCACCGTGATACCGGAACCTGGCGCCGACTTGTGGGCCGGGGCCGATCGGGCCCGGGCCTCAGTGACTGAGCAGGTCCTCGGAGCGCAGGAACTGCTGCTCGTTCACCGTCTCCACCACGCGATGGGTCTCGAGGAACCGGAACCGGTGGACCGAGGCGTGGGCCGCCCGGACCAGGTAGTCGATGTCGAGGCCGAGGACCTGGCTGAGGACGGCGTTGATCACGCCCCCGTGGCAGGCCACGATCACGGTTTCGCCCGGGTGGGCGGCCAGAATCCCCTCCACCGAGTAGCCGATCCGGCGGCGGAAGTCGAGGGACGACTCGCTGTAGGGATACACGTCCCACCGGCGGTCCTGGACGAAGCGGCGGCGTATACCGTCGAGGGCCAGTTGGCCCAGGGTGTCGACGGCGCGCTTGTCCGGCGGGAGCTCGCCGAACATCCGGATCTCCTCCAGGTCCTCGATCACGGTCACATCGAGCCCGTGGTGGGAGGCGATGGCGAGGCCGGTGTCGTTGGCCCGGCTCAGGTGGGAGCTGTACACGGCCGAAGCGTGCTCGGCCGCCAGGTACCGGCCCACCGCATCGGCCTGACGTCGGCCCAGAACCGACAGGGGCGGGTCGACCCAGTCGCCGGTTGTGGAGGTCTCGGGGTCGGGCCATTGCTGCTGACCGTGGCGGACCAGGATCAGGGTCCCGGCGTCGGCCTCGTTGGTCAGGAAGGCCCGGTCCATCGGGCTCAGGGGCGGCGTGGGGGTGTCGTCGTCGGCCACGGTGTCGCTCATCCGCCGGTGGCGGCCATGGCGCCGTCGTCGCCGGCCGAACCGGACGCCTCGTCCAGGGCCTGGACGAGGGTGTTCCAGCTCAGGGTGGCGCATTTGATCCGGACCGGGAACTTCACCACGCCCCGAAGGGCCTCCAGGTCGCCCAGCTTCAGGTCGCCGTCCACGGTCGCTCCGTCGGCCTCGGCCTCGGAGCCGTCCCCTCCGATGTCGGTCTCGTGAATCGACATCATGCCCTTGAAGGCGGAGGTCAGCTCCCGGACCTCGTCCATGGTCTTGCCCTTGACCGCAGCCGACATCATCGAGGCCGAGGACTGGGAGATGGAGCAGCCCTGGCCCCCGATCTTGATGTCGACGATGCGCTGGTCGTCGTCGAGCTCGAGGAACACCACCACCTCGTCCCCGCACAGCGGGTTGAAGCCCTCGGTCCGGTGGGCCGGAGGGCTGGGCAGCTCGCCCTTGTTCCGGGGGCTCCGGTAGTGGTCGAGGATGATCTCTCGGTAGAGGTCTTCGAGACCTGACACGTGGGCGTACCTTTCCTAGAGGGCGAAGAAGTCCCGAGCCGCCTTCAACGCCTCGGCCAGGGCGTCGACGTCGTCGGTGTCGTTGTACACGTAGAAGCTGGCCCGGGCCGTGGCCGCCACCTCGAGCTTGCGCATGAGCGGCTTGGCGCAGTGATGGCCGGGTCGGATGCACACGGCGTGCTCATCGAGCACCTGGCTCACGTCGTGGGCGTGGACGTCGGCCAGGGCCAGGGACAGGACGCCGCCCCGGGCCGCCGGTTCGGTCGGCCCGTGGATGGTGAGCGAATCGCCGACCTCGGCCCGCAGTGTGCGCAGGGCGTAGGCCGTCAGCTCGACCTCGTGACGGCGCACGGCCTCCATGCCCAGGCCGTCCAGGTAGTCGACGGCGGCGGCCAGGCCGACCGCTTCGGCGATGGGCGGCGTCCCGGCCTCGAACTTGCCGGGGATGCCGTCGGCCAGGAAGCCGTCGGTGGTGACGTTGAGGATCATGCCGCCTCCACCGAGGAACGGGGGCATGGCCTCGAGCAGTTCGGCTCGGCCCCACAGCACACCGATGCCCGAAGGGCCGAGCATCTTGTGCCCGCTGAAGGCCACGAAATCGGCGCCCATGGCGGCCACGTCGGTGGGCAGATGGGGCACCCACTGGCAGGCGTCGACCACGCTGATGGCGCCGTGGGCCCGGGCCGCCGCCGTCAGCTCCTCGATGGGGTTGATGGTGCCGAGCACGTTGGACATGGCGGTGACGGCCAGCACCTTGGCCCCGTCGAGCAGGCGGTCCAGATCGGACAGATCGAGCCGGCCGTCCTCGGTGACAGGGATCCACCGGATCTCGAGGCCCTTCTCCTGGGCCAGCATCTGCCACGGCACGATGTTGGCGTGATGCTCCATCAGGGTGACGACGACGGCGTCGCCCTCGGTCAGGTTCTGGCGGCCCCAGCTCCCGGCCACCAGGTTGATGGCCTCGGTGGCGTTCTTGGTGAAGATCACCTCCCGCTCCGAAGGGGCGCCGATGAAGCGGGCCACCGTGGTCCGAGCCCCCTCGTAGGCGTTGGTGGCCCGTTCGGCCAGCTGGTACACACCGCGATGGACGTTCGCGTAGGAGGTCTCGTAGAGGTCGTTCATGGCGTCCAACACCTGGCGAGGGTGCTGGGACGACGCCGCCGAGTCGAGGAACACCAGCCGCCGCCCGTTCTGGAGCTGCTCAAGGACGGGGAAGTCCTTCCGGATGGTGGCGACGTCGAGCGTGTCGGAGTCGGCGTTCATCGTCATGCCTCCCCGACGGGGCCGTCGGTCGGTTTGAAGCTCTCGTAGCCGTCCTGCTCCAGGCGGAGGGCCAGTTCGGGGCCGCCGGAGGCCACGATCCGACCGTCGAAGAGAACGTGGACGTGGTCGGGTTTGAGGTGGTCGAGCAGGCGTTGGTAGTGGGTGATGGCCAGGATGCCCAGCTCCGGCCGCTCGGCCCGGATGGCCTGCACCCCCTGGGCCACGGCGACCAGGGCGTCGATGTCGAGCCCGGAGTCGGTCTCGTCGAGGATGGCCATCTCCGGTTCCAGCACCGCCATCTGGAGGATCTCGTTGCGCTTCTTCTCTCCCCCCGAGAAGCCCTCATTGACGTAGCGCTCCATGAACGACGAGTCCATCTCCAGCTTCTCCATCCACTCCATGAGGGCGAGGCGGAGTTCGAGCACGCTCATCTCGATGCCCTTGCGGGCGCTCAGGGCCTGGCGCAGGAAGTTGAGGACCGAGACCCCGGCGATCTCCTGGGGGTACTGGAAGGCCAGGAACAGGCCGGCCTTGCCCCGGACGTCGGCATCCCATTCGGTGATGTCGTCACCCTTGAACAGGATCCGACCGCCGGTCACCTCGTACTCGGGCGAGCCGAGCAGGGTGGAGGCCAGGGTGGACTTGCCCGAGCCGTTGGGGCCCATGACGGCGTGGACCTCACCGGCACCGACGGTGAGGGACAGGCCCTTGAGAATCTCGGACGGGGCACCCGGCCCGGCGGCGTCCTCGGTCGGGCCGACGTGCAGGTCCTGGATGTCGAACAGGGGGGCGGACATTCGTCCAGTCTAATTGCACTACGTGCGTAGTAGAAATGTCGGGCGGGTCGGAATCCCGGAATTCTCGACCGATTTCGTCGGGTGTCGCCTCGGCCCGCCGACCCGGGTCACCAGCCCCGGTCGATCCACTCCTGGAGTTGCGGCCGCTCGGCCGCGATCGTGGTGTCGAGGCCGTGGCCGGGCAGGACGACGGTGTCCGGAGGGAGGGTGAAGAGCCGGCGGTCGATCGATTCGATGATGGTGGCGAAGTCGCCCAGATCGTGCTTGGTCGCTCCCGGGCCCCCCGGGAACAGCGTGTCACCGCTGAACAACAGCGGCTTGTCCATCAGGCGAAAGCAGATCGATCCCGGCGTGTGGCCCGGTGTGGTGATGGTGTGGAGTCGAAGGTCGCCGACCTCGATCATGGTGTCGTCCTCCAGCAGGTAGTCGTAGCTGGGGAGCATGGAGGCGTCCTCGGCCGTCACCCCCACCAGGTACCCGGCATCGCGCACGGCGGGAACGGCCTGGATGTGGTCCCAGTGGCCGTGGGTCTCCAGCACGGTGCGAACCCCCAGGGTCCGGCACAGGTCGAGCAGCAGATCGTGCTCGTTCGCCGCGTCGAGGAGTACGGCCTCGCCCGTGTGGCGGCACCGGATCACGAACACGTTGTTCTCGTACGGGCCCACGACGACCTTGTGGACCTCGGCGTCGGTGTCGGACCAGTGCAGGGTTTGGGTGACGTCGACCATGGTCGGAACCCTAGCTCCACCCCTCGGGGCGCCGCCGGTCCCGGAGGCCCAGGGTGCCGGGCCATGGTTGGGCAAGCATGCTCTATGGCCAGGTTCTGGTACGACGTAAGGTCGCCTTCGGCGGCGTAGGAGGCGTGATTGCAGACGGAGGTGGCGGTGTGTCATCGGGAGCACTGATGGCAGCGACCGGCATGGCGGTTGTCGTGTTCGTGGGTGCGTGGTCGACGGCGGAAGCAGTTGTCGACGGCGACCTGGCCGCCACCTTCGTCCGCTTCACTGCGGCCATCCTGGCCGGGGCCTACTTCCGCTACCTGCTGTTCCTGGCCCGAGGCGGTCGGCTCTTCCCGTCCTGACCGACTCCGGCGCCGGCTAGAGGGTGTCGGTCAACGGGGTACGGGCCGCCCGGCGGGCCAGGTCGGCCACCAGCGCCTCGGCCGTGTCGACCGGTAGGTCGGGGATCACGACCAGCCCGATGCCTCCGGTCCCGGCCGTCGACAGGCCGACGTCGACCAGTCCCAGTCGGCGCTGGAAGACGGTGGCCCGGGAGCGCACGGCCTGGATCTTGTCGAGCCGGATGATCCAGAGGCGGCCGGCCAGCACCCCGCGGCGAACCAGGCAATGCTGGTCGTCGACGGCCCACCCCAGCTCCCGGTACCGGGCTCGGGCGTACCATCGCAGGGCGATCAACCCCAGCAGGCCGACGACCACGCCGACCGGCCACCACAGCCAGCCGGCGGCGCCGGCCACCACCGCCAGCGGGATCACGAGCCGGATCACGGTTCGGCGCACGGTGCGGGGGCTCACGGGGCGGAGGTCGTCCTCGCCGAGGGCGATGCCGCCGATGGCGTCCTGGGCCAGGAGGCGCCAGCTGTCCCGGTCGGCGGCGGGGTCGAGGTAGACGGTCGCCGCCGTACCCTGGGCCTCCACGTCGGCCGTCTCGTAGCGCACCCGCTCCAGTCCCCGCCACCGGTGGGTCCGATCGCGCTGGACCTCGAGCAGCTGCAGCCGTTCCCGTCGCGCCGCCACCTTGGCCTCGGTGAGCAGTCCGGCCTGGATCCGCAGCCGGTCCGGGTCGGCGTGGAGCTGAAAGCCGCCGAACACGCTGAGCCGCGCCGCCAGCCCCAACAGCGTGGCCAGCAGCGCCAACCCGGGAACGGCAAGGGCCAGCAGCGGGGCCCGGTCGACGTCGTCCAGAGGCAGCACCCGCCACGCCACGACGGGGGCCACGATGGCCAACACCACCACCATCACCAACTGGCTCACCGTGGCCAGCGAGGTGGCCTCGACCAGCAGCAGCCGACCGAGGTCGGGCTCGACCGCCGCCGGGCGCCACACCGGTCGGCCGGTGGGGTCCGGGCCCGGCAGGCCGGAGGTCGATTCGTCCGCCGTCGCCGGGACGGTGCCGAACTCGGCCCCGGCAACCGACCCGACCTCCGCCGGGCGAGGGTCGGAGGGCGCCCCGGCGTGGTCGGGGGCGGGACGGGCGATCCCGGTGCGCAACAGGGTGGTGATGCGCTCGGCCTCGTCCATCGAGACCAGCCGGAGCTTGATGTCTCCGGTGGCCGAGGCGTCACTGATCTGGACCTCGACCACCGAGCCGATGCGGGCCACCAGCCCGGCCCGGGTCGACACGTTCTGCACGTTGGCCCGGGGCAGGACCTGTTTGCGGCGACGGATGAGCCCGAACTGGTGGTAGATCGACTGGGCCCCCAGGGCGTAGCGGGTCGTGTACCAACGGCCCAGGGCGGCCAGCAGGGGCGCGCCCACCACCACCAGTTCGAGCGCCGTCCCGGTCGAGACGAAGCCGCCGCCCACGGCCACCAGGGCGATCGCCATCGAGCGGATCGCGCTCCCGATCTCGATGATGATGGTGAAGGGGTGGGGCCGTCGCCACTCCAGGCCGGCCTCCTCACCCTCGACCGGGGCGTCGCCGCCCTCCACCGGATCGGAGCCCGGACCGAAACCGGGCTCGGTGGTGGGCCCGAGGTGGCGTTCGGGGGCGGGGTGGACGGCGGGATCGGGGTCCGGGTCGGGAGCGGTGGCCTGATCAGTCGATGACGCCACGGGCCAGCTCCCTCCGCAGCCATTCGACCGTCCCGTCGTCCAGGTGGGGGATCGACAGATTGGGGGCCCCGGCCCCGGCGGTGTGGATGGTGACCGACGTCAGCCCCAGGAGTCGGTCGATCGGGCCGTTCTCGCTGGTGAGGGTCTGGACCCGGTTGCGGGGGATGGTGGCGCTGTGGCGTCCGATCACCCCCCAACGGGCCTGGATCCACTCGTCGGTCAGCTCGAAACGCCAACCCCGGTACCGGGCATCGGCCAGTACCACCCCCAGGGCGAGGGCCAGCGCGGCCACCGCCACGGGGACGACGGCCGGAGGAACCGGGAGGTCGAAGCCCCGCCGGAGGCCGACCTCGACCGCCCCCAGGATCAGGAGCACGACCAGGGCCTGGCCCGCGGCCGTCAGGCGCCACAGACGACGGACGGAGGCGGGGAGCGGTTGCACCCTCCCATTCTGCCAACCGGGGGACGGCCGCGGGGTGCCGGCCGACCCGGCACCGGCCGGACCGGCCCGGCCGGACCGGGGTTCGGGCCCGGTCGCGGCCTCCCTAGACTCGGCCCATGCCCTCGGCGTCGGTGTCCCCCAGGTGAGCAACGAGCGGCGCGAGCAGGCCCTGGAGCGGGGTGACCGTCGATCATCGCTGGTCTTCTACCGAGTGGTCCGCCAGGCCGTCCGGCTCGTCCTGCACCGGTACCTGCGGGTCCGGGCCGTCAACGCCGAGGTCCTCGACCGGCCGGGCCCGACCATCCTGGCCCCGGTTCACCGCTCCCACCTCGACAGCGCCCTGGTGGCGACCCAGAGCGGGCGGCGGATTCGGGCCCTGGGCAAGGAGTCGCTGTTCACCACCCCCGGCGTCAGCTGGGTCTGCGCCGCCCTGGGGGCCATTCCGGTCCGCCGGGGCCAGGCCGACCGCGATGCCCTGGCCGCGGCCCGGATGCTGCTCGACCGGGGCGAGTCGATGATCGTGTTCCCCGAGGGGGGTCGCAGGCGGGGCTCCGAGGTGACCGACCTGTTCGACGGGGCGGCGTGGCTGTCGGCCCGCACCGGGGCCCCCGTGGTCCCGGTCGGTATCGCCGGCACGGAGCAGGCCCTTCCCGAGGGGGGCCGCCTGCTCCGTCGCTCGACGGTGCAGATCGTGGTGGGCGAACCCCTGCCGGCGCCGGTGGGGGAGGGGGGCGGCCGGGCCTCGCGCCGCGACGTGGCCCGACTGACCGAGTCCCTGACCCGAGAGCTGCAGCGGCTCCAGGACGAAGCCGAGGCGGGGGCCGCCGCTCGTCGCTGACCCCGGGATGAGACGGCTCGTCGTCGGCCACTACTGTGGACGACACCAACCTTCGCCGTCGTTCCACGACCGTTTCCGGGAGCAGCCCATCCATGACCACCGCCGGCACCCTCAGCCAGTCCTCCGGAGACAGCGCCCCGGTCCTGCTCGAGGACACGATCGATCGGAACTTCCGGGCGACGGTGGCCCTCCACGGCGATCGCGAGGCCCTCGTCGTGCGCCATCAGGACGTGCGCTGGACCTACCGGCAACTCGACGAGCGGATCGACGAGGTGGCTCGAGCCCTCGTGACCCGGGGATTCGTCAAGGGCGACCGCGTCGGGATCTGGGCCCCGAACTGCGCCGAGTGGGTCCTGGTCCAGTACGCCACGGCCCGCATCGGGGTCATCCTGGTCAACATCAACCCGGCCTATCGGACGCACGAGGTCCGCTACGCCCTCGAGCAGTCGGGCTGTCGGGGCCTGATCGCGGCCCCGTCGTTCAAGACCAGCGACTATGTGTCGATGGTGGCCGAGGTCCGGCCCGAGTTGCCGGGCCTGGAGCAGGTGGTGTTCCTCGACACCGACGACTGGGCCGAGTTGCTGGCCGCGGCCGAAGGCACGACCAGCGAACAGGTGGCCGACATCGAGGCCGGGCTCGACAACAACGACCCGATCAACATCCAGTACACCTCGGGCACCACCGGCTACCCCAAGGGCGCCACCCTCAGCCATCGCAACATCCTCAACAACGGGTACTTCGTGGCCCGAGGCTGCGACTACACCCACGAGGACCGGGTCTGCATCCCGGTGCCCTTCTACCACTGCTTCGGCATGGTCATGGGCAACCTCGGCTGCACCACCCATGGCGCCACCATGGTCGTCCCGGCCGACGCCTTCGACCCGGTGGCCACCCTCGAGGCGGTGGCCGCCGAGCGTTGCACCTCGCTCTACGGGGTGCCGACGATGTTCATCGCCGCCCTGGCCCTGCCCGACTTCGAGAGCTACGACCTCAGCGCACTGCGGACCGGGATCATGGCCGGCTCGCCGTGCCCGGTCGAGGTCATGAAGCAGTGCATCGAGCGGATGAACATGGACGAGGTCACCATCTGCTACGGCATGACCGAAACCTCCCCGGTGTCGACCCAGACCGCCACCGACGACCCGATCGACAAGCGGGTCGGCTCGGTCGGCCGGGTCCATCCCCACGTGGAGATCAAGATCGTCGACCCCGAAACCGGTGAGACGGTCGAGCGGGGCCGACCCGGTGAGTTCTGCACCCGGGGCTACTCGGTCATGATCGGCTACTGGAACGATCCGGAGCGGACGGCCGAGGCCATCGACGCCGACGGCTGGATGCACACCGGCGACCTGGCCGAGATGGACGCCGAGGGCTACGTCAACATCGTGGGCCGGTCCAAGGACATGATCATCCGGGGCGGGGAGAACGTGTACCCCCGGGAGATCGAGGAGTTCCTCTACAGCCACCCCCGCATCCAGGACGTGCAGGTGGTCGGGGTGCCCGACGTGAAGTACGGCGAGGAGATCATGGCCTGGATCCAGACCGAGGACGGGGCCGACATCACCCTGGACGAGGTCAAGGAGTACTGCCAGGGTCGCATCGCCCACTACAAGGTGCCCCGCTACGTGGCCACCACGGTCGAGTTCCCGATGACGGTCACGGGCAAGATCCAGAAGTTCAAGCTCCGCGACACCGCCATCGAACGCTTCGGCCTGGAAGAGGCGGCCGGGGTGGAGACGGCGTGAGGCCGCCGTCACCCACGGCGGAGAGCGAGCGAGGGAGGGCGTGATGCTGGTGGAGATCTGGTCCGATGTGGTCTGCCCCTGGTGCTACATCGGTAAGCGGCGGTTCGAGACGGCCCTGGCCCGGGTGGCCGAGGCCCATCCCGACCGCGACGTGGCGGCCGAGGTCGAGGTTCGCTACCGGGCCTTCCTTCTCGACCCCGGGGCCCCCGTCGGCGAATCGCACCCGGTACGCCACGCCTACGAGCGCAAGTTCGGCGGGCCCGAGGCGGCCCAGGCGATCATCGACCGGGTGACCAACGAGGCGGCGGGCGAGGGCCTGGACTTCCGTCTCGACATCGCCCAGCGCTCGAACACGATGTTGGCCCACCGCCTGCTGGTCCTGGCCGACCGGGAGGGCCGCCAACACGAGTTGAAGGAGCGGCTCCTGGCCGCCTACTTCACCGAGGGCAAGGCCATCGGCGAGCTGGAGGTCCTGGTGGCCGAGGCCGGGGCCGTGGGGCTCGACCCCGAGACGGCCCGGGCCTGGCTCGGTGGCGACGGCGGTCGGGCCGAGGTGGCCGAGCAGCTCACCTTCGCCGCCGACAACGGCCTGGTCTCGGTTCCCTCCTACGTCTTCGACCGTGGGTTCGCCATCCCCGGGGCCCAGGATCCCGACGTGTTCGTACACGCGCTCGAGAAGCGGCTGGCGGCCTGAGCCGTCATCGTCCGATCTTGGCCCCACCCGCACCGCCCACGAGTACCGGACGAGCATGCCGACCGAGTTGACCGTCGACGCCATCCTGTTCGACAGCGACGGCGTGCTCGTCGATTCCCACCAGCGGGTCGAGGTGGCGTGGCGCCTGCTGGCCGCCGAGTTCGACCTGGACGGTGACCGGTTGCTGCGGGAGCTGGTGGGCCGACGGGCCGACGACACCCTCTCGGCCCATCTTCCTCCCGGGCCCCTGGAGGAGGCGGTGGCCCGCCTCGAGGACCTGGAGGTCTCCACCGCGGCCGGAACCCCGCCGATCCCGGGCGCCGTCGCCCTGCTCGACGGTCTACCCGCCCACCGGTGGGCCATCGTGACCTCGGCCAGCCGCCGGTTGGCTTCGGCCCGGTGGCGGGGCGCCGGGATCCCGGTGCCGGACACGGTGGTCACGGCCGAGGACGTGACCCGGGGCAAGCCGGACCCCGAGCCGTTCGTGACCGGGGCCCGTCGCCTCGGCGTCGACCCGGCCCGCTGTCTCGTGCTGGAGGACTCGGCCCCGGGGGGCGAGGCGGCTCGGTCGGCCGGGGCCGCGGTGGTGGCCGTCGGGGCCCAGCCGTGGACGGTGGCGCCGACGGCCCGGATCGGCGATCTGACGGCCATGACCCTGGTGTCGTCGCCCGACGGGTCGCTCCGGGTCCGCCTGGCCTGACCTCGCAGGTGGCGGCCCTGGCCGCCGGGCCGGTCCGCGGTGGAAGGGCAGTACGGAGGCGCGGGGCAACTGTGGCAACATGGGCCGGTGAGCGCAGAGAACCTCCGCGCCGCCATGGCGCGGGCTGGTCAGGGCAACCTGGCCACCCATGGCGACAAGCTGGCGGGGCAGAACAAGCTGTTCGTCCGGGAGCGGATCGATCTGCTCCTCGACGAGGGCACCTTCGTCGAGGACGGCCTCCTGGCCAACGCCGTTGCACCGACCGACGACCTTCCGGCCGACGGGGTGGTGACGGGACGGGGCCTGGTCGACGGTCGGCCGGTCGCCGTCATGGCCAATGATCCGACGGTCAAGGCCGGATCGTGGGGGGCCCGGACGGTGGAGAAGATCGTTCGGCTGACCGAACGGGCCCTGGCCGAGGAACTGCCCGTGGTGTGGCTCGTCGACTCGGCCGGCGCCCGGATCACCGATCAGGTCGAGCTGTTCCCGGGCCGCCGGGGGGCGGGCCGCATCTTCTACAACCAGGTACGGCTGTCGGGTCGGGTGCCCCAGGTGTGCTGCCTGTTCGGGCCCTCGGCCGCCGGCGGCGCCTACATCCCGGCCTTCTGCGATGTCGTCTACATGGTCGAGGGCAACGCCTCGATGTATCTCGGTTCGCCCCGGATGGCCGAGGAGGTGATCGGTGAGATCGTCTCGCTCAACGAGATGGGCGGGGCCCGGATGCACGCCTCGGTGTCCGGGGTTGGCGACAACCTGGCCGCCGACGACGAGGGCGTCATCGAACTCGCCCGCCTCCATCTGTCGTACCTGCCGACGAACTTCCGGCAACGACCGCCATGGGAGGAATGGGAGGCGCCGACCACCCCGCTCGCCACCGGCGTGGTGCCCGAGGACGACAAGGCCGGCTACGACGTCCACCGGGTGATCGACGGCCTGGTCGACGCCGACTCCTTCTTCGAGATCAAGCCCCTGTTCGCCCCGGAGATGGTGGTCGGCTTCGGCCGCCTCGAGGGTCATCCGGTCGGCATCGTGGCCAACAATCCGGCGGTCAAGGGTGGCGTCCTGTTCACCGACACCGCCGACAAGGCCACCCGCTTCATCACCCTCTGCAACGCCTTCAACGTGCCCCTGATCTTCCTGGCCGACGTTCCCGGTTTCATGATCGGGACCCAGGTCGAACGGGAGGGCATCATCCGGCATGGGGCCAAGATGATCTCGGCCGTGTCCGAGGCCACCGTGCCCAAGATCTGCGTCGTCCTCCGCAAGTGCTACGGCGCCGGGCTGTACGCCATGTGCGGCCCTGCCTTCGAACCCGACGCCACCGTGGCTCTGCCCACGGCCCAGATCGCGGTGATGGGCCCCGAGCCGGCCGTCAACGCGGTGTTCTACAACAAGATCCAGGCCATCGCCGACCCCGAGGAGCGGGCCGCCTTCGTGGCCGCCCGCCGGGCCGAGTACGAGGCCGACGTCGACCTCCTCCGGTTGGCCTCCGACCTGGTGTTCGAGGCCGTGGTGGAGCCCGAGGACCTGCGGGAGGACCTCATCCGGCGGATCGGTCTGGCCCAGCGCAAGTCTCGCCAGTTCACCGAGCGCCACAACGGCGTGACACCGGTCTGACAACGGGAGGGCGGCCCGACATGAGCGATCCGATCAGCCGTTCGTACCTGCTGTGCGGGGCGGAGGTCCTGACCCCGGGCGGTTGGGAGAGCTTCGATCTCAATGTGCTCGACGGCGTCATCGCCGACGGCACCGGCCAGGTGGGCCAACTCATGGACCTGCGGGGCCTACGCCTGGTCCCGGGCTTCATCGACCTGCAGATCAACGGCGGCTGGGGTCATGAGTTCGAGAAGGAACCGACCTCGATGTGGCTGGTGGCGAAGCGGCTGGTCGAGTACGGCGTCACCACCTTCCTTCCGACGCTCACCTCAAACGGCTACTTCCGGCGCCGCCAGGCCCTGTCGGCCTGGTCCCAGGGCCCCGGTGACGGAGACCGTCACGTCGGGGCCGAGCCCCTGGGCTGGCACCTGGAGGGCCCGTGGCTGGCCCCGTCGCGCCACGGTGCCCACAGCCGGGAGTTGTTGGAGCCCATCCCGGATCGGCTGCCGGCCGACATGGCCCCCGAACTGGGCGTTCGGCTGGTGACGCTCGCTCCGGAACTGACGGGGGCGCCGGCCCTCATCTCGGCCCTGGTCGAGCGGGGGGTGGTGGTCTCCTGCGGCCACAGTGAGGCCACCGTCGAGCAGGCCCAGATCGGGTTCGACGCCGGCGTCACCATGGGTACCCATCTGTTCAACGCCATGTCGGGTCTCCATCATCGGACGCCGGGCCTGGCCGCCGCCCTGCTGCTCGATCCCGAGATCCAGCTGGGCATCATCGCCGACGGGGCCCACGTCGCCCCCGACATGATTCGTCTGGCGGCAAAGATGGGGGGCGACCGCCTCATCACCGTGAGCGACGGGGTGGGCGAGATGGGCATGACCCGCGACGGTGCCCCCCGCCGCCTCCTCGACGGAACCCTGGCCGGTGCCTCGGCCGGGCTCGACGCCGGCCTGCGCAACCTGATGGCGTGGACCGGCTGGGATCTGGCTCAGGCGGTCACCACCGTGACCGAGCACCCGGCCCGCCTCCTCAGCCTCCACGATCGCGGCCGCATCGAGGTCGGCCGCCGGGCCGACCTGGTGGCGCTCGACGAGCACGGCCAGGTCCGGATGACCTTCGTCCGGGGCGCCCTCGCCTGGGACCTCCGCTAGCCGCGGTCCCGGTTGGCGGCCCGCGCTCCCTGCGGCCTCAGGCGCCGCGGACCGCGTCGGCCACCCTCGACCACTTGGCCAGGCTCGACGGGTCGCGGCGGATCATGGCATCGGCCTGGTACATGACGAGGCGTGCCGCCCGGCCCCGGTACCGCTCGACCAGCTTGGGGCCCAGGTCGGCCCAGCTGGACACCACGGCGTAGTGCTCCAGCATCTCGTCGGTGATGAGGTCGGCCATCCCGGCCACGTCGCCGGCCTTGAGCCGCTCGTTGAGCTTGGCCGAGGTGCCCTCGAAGCCCAGCATGTCGAACTGGAAGCCGTAGTTCTTGGTCGAGCCGTAGAAGGCGATCTGGGACTTGGCCGCCGCCCTGGTCGCCTCCTGCTCCTCGGGGCTGTCGCCCACCACGGTGAACACGGGCACGATCAGGTCGACGTCGTCGACCGAACGATCCCGGCGGGCCGCACCCTCGGCCAGCTTCGGCTCGAGGACGTCGTCCAGGTAGGGCACGGAGTGCAGGGGGTGGACGTGGACCCCGTCGGCCACCTCGCCCGCGGCCCGGCTCATGTAGGGCCCGACGGCCGAGATGTCGACCTTCACGTCGCCGTACTCGTGGTTGGGCGGCGACCAGGCTCCGGGGAGCAGGCTCAGCTGGTAGTACGGGCCGTCGTGGCTCAGCTTCTCCTCACCTCGGAAGGCCCGGAAGCAGGCCTTGACCGCCTCGACGTAGTCCTTGAGCCGGGGCCCCGGGGGATCGAATTCGGCCGAGTAGCGACGCTCGACGTGGGCTCGGACCTGGCTGCCCAACCCGAGCCGGAACCGGCCCCGGGTGTTCTCGGCCAGTTCCCAGGCGACGGCGGCCGACACCATGGGGGAGCGGGGGAAGGCCACGGCGATGCCGGTGGTGAAGGTGAGGCCGGGGGCGGCCATGGCTGCGGCGGCGATGTTCATCCACGGCACGGCGCTGGTCTCGGTGAACAGCATCCCCGAGAACCCGGCGTCCTGGAGCCGTCGGGCCTGATCGGCGGTGTCGGCCCACCGGCCGCCGCCCGTCATCACGTCGAATTCCATGGGTTCCTCCTCGCCGGGGCTGGCGCCGTCGACGTTAGTGCCGGGTCCGGGACGAGGCGAAACGTCGATCTGGTGCTGCCGCAGCGACCGGTGGCCTACCCTCCGGAGGGTGCCAGTCGTTCGCGCCCCCGGTTCCTCGGCCAACCTCGGGTCGGGTTTCGACGTCCTCGGCGCGGCCCTGAACCGGCACGTGTGGGTGGGCGATGAGGGCGACGGGCCGCCCCTCGACGAGGATCACGTGGCGGTCGAGGCCTTCCGTCGCTTCGGGGGCCGGGGCCCGCTGCGACTCGAGTTCGATCTGCCTCCGGGGCGGGGCCTGGGGTTTTCGGCCGCGGCCCGGGCCGCCGCCGCCGTGCTGGCGCTGGTTCAGCAGGGGGTGGGCCAGTCCGAGGCCCGGTCCCGGGTCTACGACACCGTGGCCGACCTGGAGGGTCACGCCGACAACGCCGCCCCCGCCGTGTTCGGCGGGGTCCAGCTGGTGGGGGCGGGTCGCCCGCTGAGGCTGGCCGATCAGCTCCCGGGCCGCTTCCTGGTCTGGGTGCCTGAGCTGGAGACCTCGACCGATGGTTCCCGGGCGGAACTCCCGGGCCGGGTCGATCGGGCCGACGCCGTGTTCAACCTGGCCCGGGTGGCCCGGTGGGTGGCGGCCCTCCACCGCCAGGATCCGGCGCTGGTGGCCCTGGCCACCGAGGACCGGCTGCACCAGGTGCCGCGACTCGAGCGATGCGCCCCGTCCCGGGCCGCCCTGGAGGCGGCGCTCGATCTCGGGGCTCACGGGGCCTGGCTCAGCGGCTCCGGCCCGTCGGTGGCCCTGCTGGCACCGCCCGACCTGGTCGACAAGCTTTCCGAATCCCTACCCGGTGACGGCCGGGTCCTGGCCGTCGAGGTCGACGTCGACGGCGTGGTCGTCGAACCGGGACCGGATCGACCCGGCGCCTGACGGCCCGTTCGGGTACGCCCGCTCAGCCGGTCCGGAATCGGGCGGGGCTGAAGGCGGCTACGTCCAGGTCGACCCCGTCGAAGGTCGGGCCCGGGGCGCCGCCGAGGACGAGGTCGGCAACCAACCGTCCCGTGGCCGGCGCGGTCTGGATTCCGGTGCCGCCCTGGCCGACGCACCACACGAACGACGGCCGATCGGGGTCGGGGCCGAGCACCATGGTCTCGTCGGGGGCGAAGGTCCGCAGCCCGGCCCAGGTGGCGCGAACCGAGCGGATGCCGAGGGTGGTGGCGGCGTTGATGCGGTCGATGGCCTGGGCCACGTCGATCTCCTCGGGCCGGGCGTCGCACGGCTCGGACGGAGTCTGATCGGCCGGCGAGCACAGGTACTGGTCGCCGTCGCGTTTGAGGTACCAGTGGTGGGTGATCTCGGCGGTCAGTGGTTCGTCGGGGTCGCCGGGGGGTGCGGTGACCATGAAGGCGGTGCGCCGCCGCGGCTCCAGCCCGACGGGCGGGATGCCGGCGGCCCCGGCCACGACATCGCCCCAGGCCCCGGCGGCGTTCACCACGACGTCGGCCGTCAGAGGGCCCGCCGTGGTGGCGAGGCGCCAACCCCCGCCGTCGGGCTCGAGGCCGGTGACCCGGCGTTCGGTGTCGATCCGGCCGCCGGCGGCCCGCAGGCCCCGGACAAAGGCCTGGTGAAGCCCGGCCACGTCGATGTCGGCCGAGTCCGGCTCGTACACGGCCTGAGCAATGGGCTCGGGCCGCAGGATGGGGACCAGGCGACAGGCCTCGATCGGATCGAGCACCTCCATGACGGCCCCGGCCGCCCGCCCGTCGGCCACCGACCGGGCCACGATGTCGTCCTGCCCCGCGGCGGCCAGGCTCAGGATGCCCCGGGTTCGGAGCAGGGGCTGGTCGACGAGGTCGGATGGCGGGTCGGCGAAGAACGGGAGCCCGGCCACGGTGAG
This sequence comes from Acidimicrobiales bacterium, assembly GCA_965263455.1. Taxonomy (GTDB): domain Bacteria; phylum Actinomycetota; class Acidimicrobiia; order Acidimicrobiales; family SZUA-35; genus CADEDH01. The sequence continues at coordinate 455,876 of CBDHHN010000002.1, read as the reverse complement.
GGCCCGGGTCGGTGTGGTGCCGTAGTTGACGATCAGCTGGGCCGCCGACCGGCCGGTGGTGTGGTGGGCCAGTTGGCCCTCCATCTCGACCAGCACGATCTCGGCTCCGGTGCCGGCCTCGGCCAGGGCATGGGCGGCGGATACTCCGGCGATCCCGCCGCCGATCACCACGAGACGTTGGCTCACCGGGGCATCACCACGGGCCGTGAGCGGGGTGGGGCAGTATGCGACGCATGCCTCTCCACTATTTCACGGTCGCCAGCTTCAACGCCCGGAACCTGTTGAACCCCGAGGTTCCGTACTACGGCCGCGACGGCTACACCAAGCGGGAGTACGACCGGAAGCTCGACTGGATGGCCCAGCAGATGCTGCGGCTCGACGCCGACTTCGTCTGCCTTCAGGAGGTCTTCCACCCCGAACCGCTGCATGACCTGGCCGAGCGCTACGACGCCCTGCTCCGGGCCAACTATTCCTCCCACAAGGCCAACCTGGACAACATCGACCACGTCTGGCACCTGCCCAACGTCGACGCCGTCGGTGACCGGGCCCTGCCCGGCCTGGGCCTGCTGTCCCGGAGGGAGATCCTGGAGCAGCACAGCGTGCAGACCCTGGACGACGAGCCGGTCGAGGTGGCCGAGGACGACGGCCTGTCCTACCGGCTGACCAAGCTCAGCCGGCCGCTGATGATCGCCAAGGTCGACCTGGGCAAGGACGTCGAGGGATGGCTGTTCAACGCCCACCTCAAGTCCAAGCGTCCCAAGTACCCGTCGGGGTCGTCGGCCGGCAACGAGCGGAACTTCGAGTTCTACGGGCGGGCCGAGGGGGCGTTCCGGTCGCTGGCCCTGCGGGCCGGCGAGGCCCTGGCCCTCCGCCGGGAGATCCTCCGCCGGCTGGCCGGAGCCAACGAACCGGTGCTCGTCGTCGGTGACCTCAACGACGAGATCGGGGCCGTGACCACCGAGATGGTGGCGGGCGAGGCCCCGTGGCGAGGTTGGAGCATCACCACCAAGCTGGGCTTCTGGGACGTCGAGCTCTACTCGGCCGTTCGCAGCCATCTCCGGCGCACGGAGCAGACCTCCATCTACACCCACATCTTCAACGGCCACTACGGGACGCTCGATCACATCCTGGTGAGCCAGGAGTTCTACTACCGCAACCCGCGCCGCATCGGTGACATCCACTTCGTCCAGTGCTTCAACGACCACCTGACCGACGACTCGATGAGGGGTGCCCCCTCGCTGGGCGATGCCTCCGATCATGGCCAGGTGGCCGTCCGGCTGTCGATCGACCCCGATCGTCTGACCTGATCGTCTGACCTGATCGTCCGACCTGACCGCCCAGGGCGGGCGCCTCAGCGTCGGGGGTCGAAACCGCGGATGATCCAGTAGGCGCCCCCGGTAAGGGTGGCGGCGGCCAGGCCGTTGATCATGGCGAACCAGACCCGGGTCAGCGACGAGGCGAAGCCGAACAGGAGCGTGTGGACTGCGGCCGCCATGCCGATGGCGGCCAGGATGCCGGCGGCGCGCCGGCAGGCGGTGGCGACGCCGGGGGTGATGCTCCCGTTGGGTGAGAGCACCACGATCAGTACCGCCCCCAGGGTGGCGAACCCCAGGGTCGAGCCCACGGGCGCGAAGAGCCGGTCGAGGACCGAGCCGACGGTCCAGGCCCCGGTCAGTTCCTCGATGGCCTGGACGACGCCGGCTCCGACCCGGAGCCCGGCCGTGGCCAGGAGGACGACCACGGCGATCTCCCGAGCCTCGTCCCTGGAGATCGCCATCGCCGCACTCTATCCCCGGTGCCCGGGCGGGGCGGAGGGCCGGGGCCCTGTCGGGTGACAACGACGTCTCGGCCGGCGTCAGGCCGAGGGGCTGACCACGGTGAAGCCGAGTTCGGCCGCGGCCGGGATCTGACGCCGATCCAGGGTCAGGAAATGAACCGGGCGGGGCAGCCGGTCGGCGGCGGCGAGGTGGATGGCCGTCACCAGGGTGATCCCGAACCGGGCCCCGATCTCGGTGGCCCGGGCCAGGCAGCGACCGTCGAGGGGAACCTCCCACAGGGCGTCCCAGTCGTTGCGGACGGCGGCCCAGGCCTCGCTCTGGGCCCCGGGCCCGCCCAGGTTCTGGTGGAGGGCGAGGAGGACCTCGCTGCGGGCCAGGGCCGACGCCACCCAGTGGTCGGCCCCGGCCATGGCATCGAGGACCAGGGGTCGGTCCCGGTCGGACACGTACCGGCGGACCAGAGCCGAGGAGTCGAGCATGAGCGTGGTCACCGGTCCGACCTCGCTCACCGGCCCCGGGACGATTCGAGCAGCCGGTCGGCGCTCAGATCGGCCGGGAGTGGTACGGGTGCCGGGGGCCGATCCGGGCCGGGGCCCTCTCCGGCCGGTCGGCGGGGTGGCTCCAGCAAGCCGGCGGCGGCCAGATCCCACAGGGTGACGCCCCGACCATCGGGGGTGATCGGCCCGAGCTGGGCCCGGGGCTGACCGTCGACCGTGACGAGCAGACGCTCGCCGTCGGCCGCCCGCCGCACCACGGCCGCCACCTGGTTGCGCAGGTCCCGAACGCCGATCACGGCGATCGGCGTGTGGGCGGCGTCGGCCGTGGTGGAGGTGTCGATGGCGTCGTCCATGGGGCTCGGGCCCTCCCGTCTCGGTTCCGGCATCGAGGGATGGCGAAGCCGGAGGCCCCAGAGTGTAGCACAGGTGTACACACGGCGAGTTGAGTCGGACTCGTCGGCCCGCTACCTTCGCTCCTCGTACCAGTCGCGAGTGAGAGGTCACTTCATGAACTTCGCCTTCACCGAGGAGCAGGAACAGCTCCGCCAGTTCGTCCGCTCCTTCCTCGAGGACAAGTCGTCCGAGGCCGCCGTCCGCGAGCAGATGGAGACCGAGAAGGGCTACGACGACGCCGTCTGGTCGCAGATGGCCGAACAGCTCGGCCTCCAGAGCCTCGTCATCCCCGAGGCCTACGGCGGCCAGGGCTACTCCTTCGTGGAGCTGGGCGTTGTCCTGGAGGAGATGGGCCGCGCCCTGCTGTGCGCCCCCTTCTTCTCCGGTGTGCTGGCCGCGCAGGCCATCATCCAGTCGGGTGATGAGGCCGCCATGCAGGCCCACCTCCCCGGCGTCGCCTCCGGCGAGACCGTGGCCGCCCTGGCCTTCACCGAGGAGAACGGCAAGTGGGACGAGTCGGGCATCACCATGGAGGCCACCGCCTCCGGTGACGGCCACACCCTGTCGGGGGTCAAGTCGTTCGTGATCGACGGCCACGTGGCCAACCTGCTGGTCGTGGCGGCCCGCACCGCCGGTGGGGTCAGCCTCTTCGCCGTCGACGGTGCCGCCTCCGGCCTCAGCCGCGAGTCGCTCAACACCATGGACCAGACCCGCAAGCAGGCCAAGATCACCTTCGACAACACCCCGGCGACCCTGATCGGGGCCGAGGGTGCCGGCTGGGACACCATGAACACCGTGCTCGACCTGGGCGCCATCGCCCTGGCCGCCGAGCAGGTGGGCGGGGCCCAGTTCGTGCTGGAGATGGCCGTGCAGTACGCCAAGGACCGGGTCCAGTTCGGCCGCCCCATCGGTTCGTTCCAGGCCATCAAGCACAAGTGCGCCGACATGCTCCTCGAGGTCGAGTCGGCCAAGTCGGCCGCCTACTACGGCCTGTGGTGTGCGGCCGAGATGAACGACGAGCTGCCGTCGGTGGCCTCGCTGGCCAAGGCGTACTGCTCGGAGGCCTACTTCCACGCCGCGGCGGAGAACATCCAGATCCACGGCGGCATCGGCTTCACCTGGGAGCACCCGGCCCACCTGTACTTCAAGCGGGCCAAGAGCTCCGAGCTCCTGTTCGGTGATCCCGCCTACCACCGCGAGCAGCTCGCCCAACGAATCGGGCTGTAGAACCCGGAGGGTTCTGCGGCCCGACTTCGTTCGCAACCCGGAGGGTTGCCTCGGATCGGGCTGTAGAACCCGGAGGGTTTGCGGCCCGACTTCGTTCGCAACCCGGAGGGTTCGGATCGGGCAGAACCCGGAGGGTTTGCGGCCCGACTGCCAACCCGGAGGGTTGCCTCGGATCGGCTGTAGAACCCGGGAGCCTTCGGGCAGAGTGATGCCGCCCGGCCGCCTCATGGTGGTCGGGCGGCGACCGTTTTCGTCGTCGATGCGGGGCCTCGACACGTGCCGCCGGGCCCTGGCGCTCTAGCGTGAGGGAGTGGAACTCGTTCTGCTTCTCGTCGCCGCCGTCGCCGTCGTCGCCATCGGCCTGTTGTCGGTGGGCTGGGCCGTGGGCAAGACCTCGACCATGCCCGACCAGATCGTGATCGAGGCTGAGGAGGCCATCGAGTTCTGCGCCGAGGCGCTGCCGGTCGAGGTCACGTCGGTCCTGTCCTACGACGAGCTGCGGCGGGCCCTCCGACTGCACCTGGAGTGGATCCAGTTCTACCACTGGGCCCCCGAGGGCGATCACGACGGACCCATCCTGTTCGAGGAGTTCGACGCCCTCGACTACGTGATGGAGCGGGCCGAGACGGTGGGGCTGGACATCTCCCGGGACCACGCCCGGGCCGTGATCGAGGCCCAGTCGTCCTACCTGCAGGTGGTGGGGGCGATCCACCTGGAGGACCCGATCCAGGTCGAGCGCGACCTGGCCGACCACCCCGTCCTGGGTGTTGGGGGAGGCGTCGACACCGAATCGCTGACCGAGGGTGACCCCGAGCGGGACTAGCGGCTACCAAAATCCTGTACAAAAAGCCTCGATGGTCATAGGCTCGGTGGTGGGCCGCACCGTCGGCGGAGCGGCCCGGGACCCGGCCCGCAACCGGAGGGGGAACCGTGAAACGTGTCTTCGTCGCGCTCGTCGCAACCGTCATGTTGGCCACGGCGGCACCGGCCGCCGCCGCGCCACTCGAGGATCCGATACCGGAGGGGGTGGCATCGAGCGCCGTCGCCGTCGATCTCGAACTGGTGGCCGACGGGTTGACGTCGCCCCTGGCCGGTAGGACCGCGCCCGGCCACGAGGACCACCTCTACGTGGTCGACCAGGCCGGACCCCTGGTCGCCGTCGACCTGACCGACGGGTCGACGACCGTCATCGCCGACCTTTCGAGTCTTCTCGTCCCGCTCGGGGTGTTCGGTCCGGGCTCGTTCGACGAGCGAGGGTTCCTGGGCGTGGCCTTCGACCGCGACTACGAGGACAACGGCCACCTCTACACCTACACCTCAGAGCCCGTCGACGGGGTGGCCGACTTCTCGACGATGCCGGCCGGGGCAGCCGCAGACCACCAGAGCGTGATCAGCCGCTGGACCAGCACCGACCCCGGCGACCCCGAGGCGCCGGTCGATCCCGCCAGCCGTATCGTTCTGCTCCGTATCGATCAGCCCCAGTTCAACCACAACGGGGGCGATCTGGTCGTGGACGACGACGGTCTGCTCTACATCGCCCTGGGTGACGGGGGCGGGGCCGACGACGTCGACGGCCAGCCCTTCATCGGGGGGCCCATCGTCGGTCACGGCACCGGCAACGCCCAGGACCGGACCAACCCACTCGGTTCCATCCTGCGTATCGACCCCGCCGGCGCCGACTCGGCCAACGGGGCCTACGGCATCCCGGCCCGCAACCCGTTCGTGGGCAGCGGCTTGGTGGAGGAGATCTACGCCTACGGTTTCCGCAACCCCTACCGCATGAGTGCCGACCGCCACACCGGCCGGATCTGGGTCGGCGACGTGGGCCAGAACGACATCGAAGAACTCGATTCGCTGGTGACCGGCGGCAACTACGGCTGGAACCTGAAGGAGGGGTCGTTCGTGTTCGACCCCAACGGCAATGACCCTGGCTTCGTGACGGCGCCGGCCGACCTCGGCACCATCGATCCGGTGGTGGAGTACGACCACGACGAGGGCATCTCGATCATCGCCGGTTACACCTACCGCGGTTCGGAGATCCAGGACCTGCGGGGCCGGCACGTGTTCGGGGACTTCGCCCGCTCGTTCGGCCAGTCGGGTCGGCTGTTCGCCACCACCCGGGGCCACTCGGGGTTCGAGGAGCTGTTGCTTCCCGAGCGGGGCGAACTCGGCTTCGCCCTGTTCGGCTTCGGTGAGGACCACCGGGGCGAGCTGTACGTCCTGGGCAACCAGACCAGCGTGCCCTCGGGCTCAACGGGGGCCGTGTACCGCCTGGTCGAGGCCGAGGCCGAGCGGAGCTTCCGGGCCGAACTCGATGGTGGGGCCGAGGTGCCCCCGGTAGTCACCGACGGGTCGGGCCGGGCCCGGTTCCGGGCCGATCGACGCTGGACCGAATTGCGCTATGAGCTGACCCTCGACGATGTCGAAGGTGTCACCATGGCCCACATCCACCTCGGCCCCGAGGGTGAGAACGGTCCGGTCGCCGCCTTCCTGTTCGGTCCCACCGCCCCGGTCGACGGAGACGGTCGGCTCGTCCGCGGCGTCCTCACCGCCGACGATCTCATCGGTCCCCTGGCCGGCAGTCCTCTGTCGGCGCTCCTGGTCGAGTTGCAGGCCGGGAACGCGTACGTGAACGTGCACACCACGACCGTGCCCTCGGGCGAGGTCCGAGGTCAGATCAACCCGGACTGACCGCCGTCCGGCACCGCCAATTCACCGCCCCGAAACATCGATCTGTGCCACACTGACGGCACCAAGAGGAAGGAGGTGGTCCAAATTACCGGAAGAACGCAAGGGACCTTGGAGGTGGCCGGTCGCTAGACGGCTGCTGGACCGCTGGTACTTCCGCCGGTCCACCGCCGATGCGATGCCAGGGGTGAGTCCCGCCCCGACGTGACGGTCTCGCATCGGATCCAGCAAGTGTGGGAAGGGGGAGAGGCTCCGGTCTCTCCCCCTTCTGCTGTTCGGGCGATACGATCCATGGCGATGGAACGCCCAGGGAAGTTCGCCCACTTTCGATGGGTCGGCGACAAGCGGACCCAGATCGTCTACGACGTCGACGCCATGACCGATGAGCACATCATCGAGGAGCTGATGGAGGCCGAGACCTACCTCTGCTTCGCTCCCGACACCCTGGCCGAGGCCCGCAACCGGGGGTACCGGCCGTACCGCCAGGCCGCCCAGGGGTGACGGCGCCCACCTCGTCCGTCGCCACCAGCGAAGTCAGGATCCCGTCGTCGGGCGGTATCGAGTTGGAGGCCCACCTGGCCCTCCCCGATACCGATGGCCATGTGGTCGAGGGCGTAGCCGTGGTGTTCAGCCACGGGTTCCCGTCCGGTGACGTATGGGCCGATCGCATCGGCGGGGACCTGCCCGAGTTGGCCGATCGGGCGGCGGAGCTCATGGGGTGGACGGCGTTGTCGGTCCGGCTCCGGGGCTGTGGGGGGTCGGGCGGCGAGTTCTCCCTCGGGGGATGGGTGTCCGACGTCTCGGCCGCCGTGGCCTACCTGGTCGACGAGCATGGGGCGGACCAGGTGTGGCTGTGCGGGTTCGGCACCGGCGGGGCGGTCAGCATCGTGGCCGCCGCCGACGAGCCGCGGGTGGCGGGGGTGGCCGTCGCCGGTTCGCCCGCCGACTTCGACGACTGGGCGGCCAATCCCACCCGGTTGCTGGCCCACGCCAAGCGGGTGGGGGCCATCACCGACGCCGAGTTCCCGGCCGATGCCGAGGACTGGAAGGCGGAGTTGCGGGCCATCCGGGCCGTTGCCGCCGTCGAGCAGCTGCCGCCACGACCGTTGCTCGTGCTCCACGGATCGGAGGACGAACTCGTCCCCCACTTCGACGCCCGCCTCCTGGCCGACGCCCATGGTGCGGCCGATCTCCGCTTCATCCGTGGCGGCGGGCACCAGCTCCGTCACGACCCTCGGGCCCTGGCCGTTCTGCTGGGCTGGATGGGCCGCCAGCACGCCGCCCTGGGCGCCGGGGATTGACGGTCCCTTCGCCGGCCGTCCGGGACTAGCGTTGGCGACATGAGCGGTGACGTGACCCTGCAGGACGTGATCGAGGCGGCCTCCGGGCTCAGCCCCTGGGCCCATCTGGCCTCCGTCGGGGCCGACCTCGAGCCCGACGTCGTGCCCGTCCACCCGTGCTGGGAGGGCGACACGATGTGGATCATGGTCGGCAACGCTTCGGTCAAGGCCCGCAACATCGCCCACAACCCCCGGGTTGCCCTGCATTGGCAGGTGACCGAGGTGGGCGACGGTGTGGAGGTGTGGGGCACGGCCGAGTTGTTCACCGACGTCGAGACCAAGCGTCGGCTGTGGGACGGGGTGTTCGACTACGACCTGAGCGCCTTTTCGCCCGGTGGTCCCGACAACTCGCCCGAGACCGGGTTCCTGGCCGTCACCCCCACCCGGGCCATGGTGATGAAGCAGTACGGGATCGGCGGCATCAGCCGCTGGGTCGCCGGGAGCTGATCAGTCGGCGGACACCGGGGCGAGGTCGGTCTCGGCCCCGGTCGACGTCAGGCGGTCGAGGGCGATCGAGAACCGTCGTCTCCCCTCGGCCGTGAGATTCGGCAACAGCACGGCGAAGTGGTGGACGATGCCCCGGTGCTGGTCCTCCCAGGTGATCTCGCGCCGGAGTTCCATCTCGCTCAGGTGCTCCATCCAGTACCGGCTGAGGATCCACAGCGAGCGGGCCAGGATCTCGACGTCGACGTCCAGGTCGCGGCGGAAGAGGCCGTCGCCCTCAACCCGATCGACCAGGCGGCGGATGGCGGCGAAGTCGTCGACCAGGACCTGATGGGGTGACCGGTGATCGGGGCCGGGCTCGATCTGGGCGTCGTCGCGCAGCAGGAACCGGTAGGTGGCGGTGAGCCGCATCACGAAGCTGAGGTGGCTGACGTAGTCGTCCTCGACCGTTCCCGGGCGACGGGTGGCGCGCCGTTCGGCGATCTCCTCGGCCACCAGCTCCTGGATCCGCGTGACCAGGTGGCGCTTGGTGGGGAAGTGGTAGGTCAGGTTGCCCTGGGAGATGTCGACGGCAGCGGCGATCTCGGCCAGCGTCGTCGTGGCATATCCCTTCTCGTTGAACCCGAGGCGGGCTGCCTCCACGATCTGATCGGCGGTCTTCGAACGGCGAGCCACGACCGAAGACTACCGCGTCCCTCACCGCCACCGTTGACAGATTAGGTCGCGTCTCCTAAATTAGGTTGTGTAACCTAAACAAGGGAGATTCCGATGACCACCACGACCCGAAGCGTCGAGTTCACCCCCCAGGACCAGTGGTCGGACGCCGAACGGCGCAACGTCGAGGCTGTGGCCGACTTCATCCAGCTGGCCATGAACACCCACGACTACGAGGCCCTTCGGGCCCGGTACGGCTCCAGCTCCTACGTGCAGCACAGCCGAGGGATCCCGGACGGCATCGAGGGCATCGCCGACTACCTGGAGTCGTTGACCCGGCGCTATCCCGAGTACGGCTACGACGTCAAGCGCGTCCACGTGGACGGGGAGTACGTGACCTTCCACTCCCACGCCACCCTGCGGGCCAAGCACCGGGGCGATGACGGCCAGGGCCTGAACATCATCGACACCTGGCGGGTGGTCGACGGGCAACTGGTGGAGCACTGGGACGCAATCCAACCCCTCAGTCTGTCGATGCGGCTGTTCGCCCTGCTGGCCGGGGGCCGGTCCCGCAACGCCAACTCCGTCTTCTGACCGCCTCAGCCCGGCCTGTCGGCGGCGATGAGGTCCATGAGCAGCCCGTCGGCCCACGAGCCGTCCGGCTGGCGCTCGTAGGCCCGCATCACGCCGACGGGTCGGAAGCCGACGGCGGCGTAGCAGCGGATGGCCGGCTCGTTGTCGGCCGCCGGGTCGATGGTGAGTCGATGATGGCCCCGCTCGCCCAGTAGGTGGGCGACGAGGGTTCGGATGGCGTCGGAGGCATAGCCTCGGCCGTGGACCTTGGGGTCGAGATAGATGTCGAGCGAGGCGTGCCGGTAGTCGGGATCGACCTCCTCGGTGAACTGGATCAGGCCCAGCGTCCGCCCGCTCTCGATGGCCTCGATGGTCAGCTGGTGCGAGTCGTCGTCGGCCAGGTCCTCGTCGAACTCGGCGTCGAGGTCGTCGCCCGGCCAGCGGCGCCGGACATCGGGAGTGGACCGGATGGCCACGAGTTCGGCCCGATCGTCTTCGACGGTCGTCCGCAAGCGGACCTTGGCGCCCTGCAGGTCGAGTCGCTCTGCCATGGGCACAGTCTCGCCTCTCCGTCGCACGCCAGCATTCGGTTTTGGCTCGGCCGCGGCGATGTCCCGGTCACGAGCCGGTCAGGGCGGGCGTCGTCGACGTTCGGCCGGAAGCCGACCACGAGGGTCGGTCAGGCCGGTTGGGCGCCGGGCCGGCCGTTCTCTACCACGAACGTGGCGGCGGTGGTGACCGGTTGGTCGGGCGTCTTGACCGTGGTGAGAACCCGGAAGTCGGTCGTCCACTGGTCCGGGGTGAGGGAGCATCGGACGTAGCCGTGGACGTCGCGGCGGTTGCGGAGGTCGTCGCCGTCGACGTACTGGACATGAGGGTTGGCCGCCAGATTGGCGGCCATGATCGGGGCCCAGGGGCCGACGCTGCTGATCGACGTACCACTGAACTCCGCCGCCACCGTCGGCGACGCCGGGTCGTTCCAGTCGAGTTTGACGTCGGAGACGGCGTTCACATGCCAGTCACCGCTGATCACCACCGGGTTGGACGGGCCGTGCCCATCGGCCAACGCCTCGACGATGCGCTGACGGGCGACCGGGTAGCCGTCCCACTGGTCGGTGTTGAGCTGAGGCTGGCCCTCGGGGCCGGTGTAGGTGAAGGGCGAGAACCAGCAGCTCGAGGCGATGACGTTCCACTGGGCCTCGGACCGGCGAAGGCCCCGGACCAGCCACCGCTCCTGCCGGTCACCGAGCATGGTCAATTCGGGGTCGAAGCGGGCCTCGCAGTCGTCGAGGACGGGAGGATTGGCCCGAGGGGCGGTCCCGCATGGCTGGTCGGAGCGGAACTGGCGGGTGTCGAGGAGGTGGATGGTGGCCAGGTCGCCGATGCGGACGACGCGGTGGAGGCGAGGCGACCCGTTGCGGGGTCGGGACCGGCGGCTCAGCGGGAGATGCTCGTAGAAGGCCTTGGCCGCCACGGCCCGCCGGTCGAGGAACTGTTCCGTCGTCTGCAGGTCGGGATCGGACGGGGTCGTTCCGGCCCAGTCGTTGTCGACCTCGTGGTCGTCCCAGGTGTGGATGAAGGGGAACGATTGGTGGGCCGCCTGCAGGTCCGGGTCCAACTTGTAGACGGCGTAGCGGTGCCGATACTCGTCCAGGGTGACGACCTCGACGTCCTCGTGCTGGCGGACCGGGCTCAGCAGGGGGTTGATGTTCCCCGTCTCATAGAGGTAGTCACCGAGGTGGACGACGAAGTCGACCTGCTCCTCCGACAGACGCCGCAGCGCGCTGTACCAGCCGAACTGGTACTCCTGGCACGACACGAAGGCGAAATCGAGCCGGCTCACCGCGGCCCGGAACGCCGGAAGGGTCCGGGTCCGCCCGATGGGGCTCCGGTACCCGTCGACCTCGAAGGCGTAGTGATACCAGCGGTCCGGCCGCAGGCCATGCACGTCGACGTGGATCGTGTGGGCTGCGCCCGGTCGGGCCCAGACCACGCCGGTGCGCACGACGTGACGCAGCCGGTCGTCGTCGGCGATCGTCCACCGGACCCGTACCGGTTTCCGGGGCATGCCGCCGCCGTTGAGGGGGTCGGGGGCGAGCCGGGTCCACAGCACCACCGATCTCGGACCGGGATCACCGGAGGCCACGCCGAGGGTGAAGGGGTCGCCCAGCTCCTTCGGGTATCGGGCACCGGAGGTCGAGACCTGGGGTGCCGACCCCAGCGCCCCGGCCGCGATGACGGCGCCCCCCGACTGCAGGAACCAGCGCCGATCCCGATCGGCGCTCACCAGTCCATCCGACATGATCTGACCTCCAAGGCCCGCTCCGGCCGATGGTGACGGATCCATCCGGCCCTGCCCAGTGGCGCACGACGGAGTTCAAGAAGGCTTCCGCTCGCGGTCCGGGACAATTCACCCCCGAGACCGCTCGGCGTCGCGCGATGATCGCGCCATGAGCTTTCGAGGGCAGGGGATCGAACCAGCGGATGGTTACTCGGGGGACGGTTTCATCCTCCGCCCCCTGCTCCCGTCCGACGTCGTGCTCGACCACGAGGCGGTGATGTCCAGCCGGGAGTTCCTCTACCACTGGGAACAGGAGCCGCCGTACCCGCCCGAGGACTTCTCGGTGGAGGACAACCTGGTCGATCTGGAGAAGATGGACGGCGAGCACCGCGCCGGGACCCGCTACACCTACACCGTCATGGACGCCGACGAGACGCAGGTCCTCGGCTGTGTGTACCTGTTCCCCAACGACGACCGGATGTACGCGTCGGCCGAGGTGACCTCCCACGATGGGACGGACCTCTCGTCGATCGATGCCGCCGTGGCCTTCTGGGTGCGCGTCTCGACCTGGGGTGAGGGGTTCGAGCGGGTGCTGCTCGACGCCGTCCTCGGCTGGCTGCGGGACGACTGGTCGCTCCGGCGCCCGGTGATCGTTACGAACCAGCACCTCGAGCACCAGATCTCGACCATCGAATCGCTGGGTCTCACCCGGCGCTTCGACTACGACCGCGAGAAGGACATGTACACGACGTACGCCTACGGCTGACCGGGCCAGGCGTTGCCACTGGCTCGCCGGCTGCGATGACCTCACACAGGCATGAGCCTCGTTCCCGCGAGGCTCTCGGGGGCGTCCTTGGCCCTCTCACGGCGGATCGCCGGGCGATCGGGCGGCCCGTCGGACGGCGGCGCCCAGGCGGCCGGACCCGCGGTCGAGCATGGCGATGGCGGCGGCCGGGGCGTCGACGATGGTGACGTCGAACCGGGTGGCGAAGATGGCCACCATCGCGGCCAGCCACTCGATCGAGTCCGACCGGAGCCACAACCGTCGATGGCCGGCCCCGGACCCGGTCACCTCGGCCCCGTACCAGTGGCGCATGGCGGCCAGGCCGTCCTCGGGGCCGGAGAGGTCGATGGTGGCCTCGTGGGTGGCGTGGGCCTGTTCGAGGCCGGCCGCCACGAACTCGGCCGCCGAACCACCGGGCAGTTCCCTGGGCTCGAACCGGACGCCGCCCAGCGTGGGCTCGACCATCCGGTCGATCCGGAAGGTCCGCCAGTCGGCGCGGCGCACGTCCCAGGCCACGAGGTACCAACGGGAACCCACCGACACGAGCTGGAGTGGTTGCACCAGGCGGGCCGAGGACTCGCCGTCGCGCCGGGTGTAGTCGAATCGCACCTCCTCACGATCTCGGCACGCCTGGGCCAGGAGGCCCAGGCTGGCCGGGGGCACGACGGTCCTCGGCGTCCACCGCAGCGATTCGACGTTGGCGTTGAGGGCACCGATCCGTCGCCGGACGTGATCGGGCAGGATCTGCTCCAGCTTGGCCAGGACCCGGATGGTCGTTTCCTCGATGCCCTCGATCGAGGCCCCGGCGGCCGCCCGCAGCCCGATGGCGAGGGCGACCGCCTCGTCGTCGTCGACCACGAGTGGTGGGAGGTGGGCACCGGCGGCCAGTTGGTAGCCACCGTCGACCCCGGGCACGGCCTCGACCGGATAGCCCAGTTCCCGGAGCCGGTCGATGTCGCGCCGAACCGTCCGGGCGCTGACTCCGAGCCGCTGCGCCAGCTCGGAGCCCGACCAGTGCCGGTGGGTCTGGAGCAGCGACAGCAGCGTCAGCGCCCGGGCGGTCGGATCGCTCATGGTCAGTCGGCGGCGACGCGGCCCCGGAGGGCGGCCAGGCACAGCCACATGCTCGCCGTGCCCACGCCGACCACGGCGAGTACCGCCCACAGTACGTCGACGGTCCAGCCCTCGATGGCCAGGGCCCGCAAGCCCTCGAGGATGTAGGTGACCGGGTTGAACGTGGCCACGGTGTCGAGCCAACCCGAGAGCTGGGCCCGGGGCACATACGACGTGGTCAGGAACAGGAAGGGGAAGAACAGCAGGAAGACCGACTGCACCGCCGCCGGATTGCCCGTCTTGAGGGCCACGGCGTAGCCGAACCCGGCGAAGGCCAGGCTCCAGAAGGCCGCCAGCAGGAGGAAGACCAGGGCGCCGACCACCCCGGTCTCGAACCCGGTCCCCAGCACGAGGCCGAGCACCAGGATCGGCACCGCCAGCGCGGTGGCGATGGCGACGTCGGCCACCAGATGCCCGAGCAGGATGGCGATGCGGCGCATCGGCGTCATCAGGAGACGGTCGAGGTAGCCGTTCTGCACGTCGAGGACCAGGGAGGGGGCCCGGGACACCCCGGTCACCCCGAGCAGGATCGCCGTCGGCATCTGGAACGCCGTGTAGTCGAACCCGGTGATCTGGCCCTCGGTCAGGCCCTCCAGCGTGGCGATGTTGACCACGAAGAAGAACGTGGCGATCAGGACCGGCGGGATGACGGCCTCCAGATCGCCCGGCACCGCTCGCAACGCCCGGCCCGCGATGGTGACGACGTCATGTACGAACCCGGTAGGGCGGGCCCGGATGGTGGGTTCGGCCCCGATCGGGAGTTCGGAGGGGAGGGCGGTGGTCATCGTGCTACCTCGTTGTGCTCGCTGGGTCGGTCGTGCCGATCGGTGGAGAGGTGGGGTCGGTCCTGGGACCGGAGTCGGTTGCCCGTCATCTCGAGGAACACGTCGTCGAGGGTCGGGGTGCGAAGCGTGAGGTCGCGCAGCGGGATGGCGGCCTCGGCCAGGGCCACCGCCACCGGTCCGACCGCGGCCGCACCGTCGGGGGCCGCCACCACGACGGCTCCGTCGTCGGTGTCGACGACCCGCACGCCGGCCAGGGCGCCGATGACGTCGGCGGCCGCAGCGGGGTCGCCGTCGATCCGGGCCACGATCAGATCGTCGCCCACCTGTCGCTTCAGCTCGGCCGGGGTGCCCTCGGCCACCAGTCGGCCGCCGTTGATGATGCCGACCCGGTGGGCCAGCGAGTCGGCCTCCTCCAGGTATTGGGTGGTGAGCAGTATGGTCATGCCGAGCCGCTCGTTGAGCATCCGGACCTCGTCCCAGACCCGATTGCGACTGACCGGGTCGAGCCCTGTCGTGGGCTCGTCGAGGAAGAGCACCTCGGGGTTGTGAACCAACGCCGCCGCCAGGTCGAGGCGACGCTTCATGCCCCCCGAGTAGGTGTCGATCGGTCGGTCGATGGCCTCGCCCAGGTCGATCATGGCCGTGAGGTCGGCCACCCGCTGAGCGACCTCGGCTGCGGTCAGGCCATAGAGTCGGCCCTGCAGTCGGAGGAGTTGGGCCCCGGTCTGTTTCGGGTCCAGCGCCGCCTCCTGGAGGGCGGCCCCGATCCGAAGCCGCACGGCGCCGGCCTCGGTGGCGACGTCGTGGCCGGCCACGGTGGCCCGACCTCCGGACGGCTTGAGCAGGGTGCAGAGGGTGCGGACGGTCGTCGACTTACCGGCTCCGTTGGGGCCGAGCAGCCCGTAGATCTCGCCTCGGTGGATCGACAGGTCGATACCGGCAACGGCTTCGGTGTCGCCGAATCGGCGGGTCAATCCGGTGGCGGTGATGGCGGGTGGGGACGGGTCGCGGCGGTGAGAGGATCCGGCTCGATCCGTGGGGGTTTGATTGAGCATGGGGGGAGTCTCCCCCGTATTGCGGTCAGATCATGTCCGCATCCCGAGGAATCGGGTGCCGGGGTCGCTCGCCCCGGCACCCGACAATCGGTCAGCGGGTCCAGGGGGGAGACGGAGCCTCGTCGAGCCCGTAGTGGGCGATGGCCTGTGTCACCGTCGAGGTCTCGATCCGGCCTTCGGCCGCCAACTGGCCCAGAACCGTGATCACGATGTTGGGGGCGTCGGTCTCGAAGAACGACCGCAGCGACTCCCTCGTGTCGGAGCGTCCATAGCCGTCGGTGCCAAGCACCGTGAACGGCGTCGGCACGAAGCGGGCGATCTGTTCGGGAACGGCTCGCACGTAGTCGCTCACAGCCACGACCGGACCCTGAGCCTCCTGGAGGAGCCGGGTCACCAGCGGCACCCGGGGCGTGGCCCCCGGGTTGAGCCGGTTCCATCGCTCGGCCTCCAGGGCGTTGGCCCGCAGCTTGCTGTAGGACGTCGCACTCCACAGCTCGGTCCCGACCTGCCACCGCTCGGCCAGCTCCTGCTGGGCTTCGCGGGCCGGGCCCTGGGACGGACCGGAGAACAGGATGGTGGCCCGGTGGGGGAGCGAGTCGTCGCCGGCCGACCACCGATAGAGACCCCGCAGGATGCCCTCGGTCGAACCCTCCGGCTGGGGCGGCTGCTCGTAGTTCTCGTTGTAGATGGTCAGGTAGTAGAAGATGTCCTCGTCCCGGAGGTACATCCGCTCGATGCCGTCCTTGATGATCACCGACAGCTCGTAGGCGAAGGCCGGGTCGTAGGCCTCGCACGCCGGAACGACCGAGGCGTGGAGCAGGCTGTGACCGTCCTGATGCTGGAGGCCCTCACCGGCCAGCGTGGTGCGACCGGCCGTCGCCCCCATCAGGAAGCCACGGGCCCGGGAGTCGGCGGCCGACCAGATCAGGTCACCGACCCGCTGGAAGCCGAACATCGAATAGAAGGTGAAGAACGGCACCATGGGCACGCCTCGATGGGCGTAGCTGGTGGCCGCCGCGATCCAGCTGGCCATCGAACCGGCCTCGGTGATGCCCTCCTCCAGGATCTGGCCGTCGCTGTCCTCGGTGTAGGACAGCAGCAGCTCGTGGTCGACCGGCTCGTACTGCTGACCGAACGGGGCGTAGATCTCGAACTCGCGGAACATCGAATCCATGCCGAAGGTCCGGGCCTCGTCGGGCACGATCGGCACCACCCGCTCGCCGAAGCCGCTCTCGCGCATCAGGTCCCGCAGGATCGAGGTGAAGGCCATGGTGGTCGACACCGCCCGGCCCCCCGAACCTTCGAGCAGGCCCTTGAACGGCAGGTCGCCCGGCTGGGGCAGGGCCCGGCGGGTGGTGGTGATCCGTTCGGGGAGCGGGCCGTCGAGGGCCTTGCGTCGGCCCACCATGTAGTCGTACTCGGGCGAACCGGCGGGCGGGCGATAGTACGGGGGCAGCCCGTCCTCGAGCTGCTCGGCCGGGATCTCGTCATGGAGGTGAAGCCGGTCCCGGAGTTCGAGGAGCTGGGCCTTGGTCATCTTCTTGATCTGATGGGTGGCGTTGCGGCCCTCGAAGCCCTCGCCCAGGGTCCAGCCCTTGATCGTCTTGGCCAGGATCACGGTGGGCTGCCCCACGTGCTCGGTGGCCGCCTTGTAGGCGGCGTACACCTTCTGGTAGTCGTGCCCCCCTCGGGGCAGGCTCCGCAGGTCGTCGTCGCTCAGGTGCTCGACCAGTCGGCGGAGCCGGGGGTCGGGTCCGAAGAACTTCTCCCGGATGTAGGCCCCGGACTCGACGGCGTAGCGCTGGAACTCACCGTCGACGGTGGTGTTCATCTTGTTGAGGAGCACCCCTTCGACATCGCGCTGGAGGAGTTCGTCCCACCGCGAGCCCCACACGACCTTGATCACGTTCCAGCCGGCGCCCCGGAACACGGCCTCGAGCTCCTGGATGATCTTGCCGTTGCCCCGGACCGGCCCGTCGAGGCGCTGCAGGTTGCAGTTGATGACCCAGGTCAGGTTGTCCAGACCGTGGCGGCCGGCCAGCGAGATCGACCCCAGCGTCTCGGGCTCGTCGCACTCGCCGTCGCCCAGGAAGGCCCACACCCGGCTGTCGGAGGTCTCGTCGATCTTGCGGTTCTGGAGGTACTTGAGGAATCGGGCGTGGTACAGCGAGTTGATGGGGCCCAGCCCCATCGACACCGTGGGGTACTCCCAGAAGTCCGGCATCAGGCGGGGATGGGGGTAGCTCGACAGGCCGTGCCCCTCCACCTCGAACCGGAAGTTGTCGAGGTGGGCATGGTCCAGGCGGCCTTCGAGGAAGGCCCGGGCGTACACCCCCGGGGCGGCGTGGCCCTGGAAGTAGACAGCGTCGCCCGGGGTCCCGTCCTCCTTGCCCCGGAAGAACCAGTTGAAGCCGACCTCGTACAGGGCGGCCGACGAGGCGAAGGTCGAGAGGTGGCCGCCGATGCCGTCGGCTCGCTTGTTGGCCCGGATCACCATGGCCGCCGCGTTCCACCGGATGTAGGCCCGGATGCGTCGCTCGAGGTGCTCGTCGCCGGGGAAGAACGGCTGCTGCTCGGTGGGGATGGTGTTGACGTAGTCGGTCGAGACGGCCTCGGCGTTGCCGAGCTGCAACTCACGGCCGTACTGGTTGAGTCGCCCCAGGAGGTAGCGGGCCCTGGTCTTGCCTGCAGCCGACTGCACCGCATCCAGGGATTCGAGCCACTCGGCCGTCTCCTCGGGGTCGATGTCCGGGAATTGGCTGAGGAAGCTATCGCTGATCATTGCCGTCGTGTCCTTGTCGTCGATACGGGCGTAACGATGCTGCTCGTCACCACGGCAACCGTCACCACTGGCGGACATCGCGGTGAAGTCGACATGGTAGTCACGCCGTTTGACAACCGCAGTGGTGTGCCGGTTACATCCCGGCACCCTGGGATGTCATGGACGTGTACACCGATGGCGCCTGCTCCGGGAACCCGGGGCCCGGGGGCTGGGCCTGGGTGGCCGAGGACGGCCGCCATGACCGGGGCGCCGAGCCCGACACCACCAATCAGCGCATGGAGCTCACCGCGGTGCTGCGAGCGGTGGAGGCTCTGGAGGGCCACCTGGCCATCCACTCCGACTCCACCTACGTGGTCAACTGCTTCAACGATCGCTGGTACGAGGGGTGGCTGCGTCGCGACTGGCGCAACGCCCAGAAGAAACCGGTGGCCAACCGCGATCTGTGGGAGCCGCTCGTCGCCGCCTACCTGCCGAGGCGGGAGGAGATCACCTTCACCTGGGTCAAGGGTCATGCCGGGGTGGCCGGTAACGAGGAGGCGGATCGGCTGGCGGTCGAGGCCGTGGCCGAGCTCAGGGCCGCCCTCGAAGGTCGGGCCGACGGGACGGCCGTCAACGCGGGGACCGCGACCGTGTCGGGGCCCGAGCCGCCGTGGCTCGTCGACCAGGCCGTGGTCGTCACCGGTCGCCGCCAGTTGGAGGTCGAGCAGTTGGAGGAACTGGAGGAGGCGGTGGCCGGTCTCGACCCGGCCAACGACGTGTTGGTGTCGGGCCTGCGCCTCGGGGCCGAACTGGTCGGGGCCGAGACGGCGCTCCGGGCCGGCGTCCCGGTGGCCGCCGTCCTGCCCTTCGCCGACCCCGTCAAGGTGTGGTCGGCCGAGGACCGGGCCCGCTTCGACGCCGTACTGTCGGCCGCCCACTGGCAGGTGACGCTGGATGGTGATCCGGCGGCCCCGGGGGCGGCGATCCGAGCCCGCAACCGGTGGCTGTGGGCCGCCGCCGTCGGCGCCATCGTGGTCGACGACGAGGCAGCGGCGGCCGAAGCGGAGCTGGCCGGGCTCGGTGTCATCGTCATCTGATCGGCCGCCGGGGCGGGGGGAATAGGGTCCCGGCGTTCGAGGTTGTGCTCGCCATGGCTACCGCAACCCTCAACGGCACCGTCATCGCCCGCTCCGAGACCACCGTTGTGGTCGAGGGCAACCACTACTTCCCGCCCGACTCGATCGACTGGCAGTACCTCAGCGAGACCGCGCACGCCACGACCTGCCCGTGGAAGGGCGAGGCCAGCTACTTCGACGTGAGCGTCGGTGGCCAGACCCTGGGCAACGTGGCCTGGACCTACCGGACCCCCAAGGACGCAGCGGCCGAGATCAAGGACCACATCGCCTTCTACCCCCAGGTCACGGTCGAGGCCTGACCGACGGGCCCCGCCGTCGCGGCGCGGCGGCGGGGTCGGGTCAGGCACCGGCGAGGTGTTGGTCCAGTCGCTCCAACGTCCGGGCCATGTTGGCCTCGTGGCGGGCCGGGTAGCCGACCCATTCGTAGAACGGTGGGAACCGGGAGACGCCCCAGTCGAACGACTCGGTCACCTCGGTCCCGCCCTCGACCGGCGTGAGCCGATAGCGCCACACGTGGTGGCCCAGGTGGCGCCAGGCGATGACCTCGTTCTCCACGAACTCCACCACCTCGTTGGTGATGCGGTAGGGCACGCCGAGACGCATCCGCATCCCGAACCGCGCTCCCATGCTCAGTCGTTCAGGATTGTCGGGATGCCCGGCCACCACGGTGTCGGAACCGTCGAAGAGGTGGTGGCGGGCGGGGTCGGCCAGCAGGTCGAAGATGACCGACGGTTCGGCGGCGATGACACGGGTGGCCGACACGACACGTTCCTCGCCGCTCACGCCGCCACCTCCTCGGGGGCGAGTACGGACCGCAGTCCGGCCTCGACCTCGGTGTGGGCGAAGTCGTGGCCGGCGTCGGTCAGGGCCTGGGGCATGACCCGCTGACTGAACAGCACCAGGGACTCGGCCATCTCGCTCCCGAACAGGAGCTTGGGGCCGAAGGGCGGGATGGGGAACAGCGTGGGACGACGCAGCACCCGACCGAGGGCCCGGGTGAACTCCTTGTTGGGGACCGGTCCCGGGGCCACCAGGTTCACGGGTCCCGACAGGTCGCCCTCCAGCAATGCCATGGTGGCCCCGATGTGGTCGTCGAGCGTGATCCACGACATGTACTGCCGACCGGCCCCGAACGGTCCGCCGATGCCCATGCGGAACACGGGAACCATCCGCGACAGAGCCCCGGCACCGTCGGCCAGCACGATTCCGGTGCGGAGGTGGGCGGTGCGGATGCCGGCTTCGGAGGCGGGCGTGGTCGCCTCCTCCCATTCGACGCACAGCTCGCTCATGAAGTCGCCCTGCCCGGGGGCCGAGGCCTCGGTCAGGATCTCGTCGCCCCGGTCGCCGTAGACGCCGATCCCTGATCCGCTCAGCAGAACCGACGGCTTGGCGTCGAGGCCGGCCAAGGTCTCGGCCAGGAGCCGGGTGGTGACGACGCGGCTGTCGCGCACCACCTTCTTGTAGGCGTCGGTCCAACGCTTGTCGCCGATGCCGGCCCCGGCCAGGTTGACCACGCCGTCGATCCCTTCGAGGGAGGCGGCGTCGAGCACGCCCTGCGCCGGCTGCCACTCGATCTCGTCGGCTCCGGCCCGCACCGGGCGCCGGACGAGCGCCACCGGTCGGTGGCCCGCCTCGCGTAGCGCAGCGGCGAGGGCGGTCCCGATCAGCCCGCTCGAACCGGTGATGGCAATCTCCATGGGACCTCTCCTTGCCCGGCTCCGGCCGGGGGCGACGACGACCGACGACGGCAACCATACGACCGTGGGAGCGGTGACGGAGGATCCCGCCCGCCCTAGGCTCGGAATCGTGAGCACCCGATGGTTGTTGATCCTTTCGCTGTTGTGTGGCCTGGCCATTCTTGGTGCATTCGCCACTCAGTTGTTGATCAGTTGAGGTGCTGATCGGCCCTGTGCGCTTTGTCACCCGGACCCATCCGATTGTCCATCTCGGGTTCGCGGGCTGGTCGAAACGCACCGGTAGGCTCCTCCTCGTCGTATCGAAAGTGGGTGGTCCTTCGTGTCAGAACAGCACTTCGACGTCGTCATCATCGGAGGGGGTCCGGCCGGCTACGCGGCGGCCCTCTACGGCGCGTCGGCCGGTCTCGACATCGCCCTGATCGAGCGGGCCAAGATGGGCGGCACCTGCCTCAACGTGGGTTGCATACCGGCCAAGGAGCTGCTGGAGACGGCCTCGGTCGTGCGCACCATCCAGCACGCCTCCGACTTCGGCGTCGAGGTCGACCCGATCGGTCTGCGGTGGGAGCAGACCATGTCCCGTAAGCAGGGGGTCATCAACCAGCTCGTCGGCGGACTCACCGGACTGCTCAAGAACCGCAAGGTCACGATCTTCGACGGGACCGGCCGCCTCGACGCCGATCACCGGACGGTCCACATCGGCGGCGGCTCCTCGGGCGAGGTGCGCATCACCGGCGACGCCGTCATCCTCGCCGCCGGTTCCGTGCCCCGGACCCTCGACGGCTTCCCCCTCGACGATCGGCGGATCGTCACCTCCGACGAGTTGCTGTCGATCCCGGCCCTCCCGGCCTCGGCCGCCGTGATCGGTGGCGGTGCCATCGGCTGTGAGTTCGCCTCGATGATGAGCGATCTCGGGTGCCAGGTCACCATTCTCGAGTACGCCCCCAAGATCCTTCCCGGCTGCGATGAGGATGCCACCCGCGTCGTCGAGCGCTCGTTCAAGAAGCGGGGGATCGAGATCCGGACCGGCGTGGGGGTCAAGAGCCAGGTGACCGGCCCCGAGGGCGTCACCCTCACCTTCGGTGAGGACGAGACCCTGACCGTCGAAACCGTGGTGATCTCGATCGGCCGCCGGCCCTACTCCGAGACGCTCGGTCTCGACCAGACCGGGGTCGCCGTCGATCAGCGCGGCTTCATCACCGTCGACGAGCAGTGCCGCACCACGGCCCCCGGCGTCTGGGCGGTGGGCGACGTGATCGACACTGCGCAACTGGCCCACGTCGGCTTCGCCGAGGGCATGTTGGCCATCGTCGACATTCTGGGCGAGGACGTCACGCCGATCGACTACGGCCGGGTGCCCTGGTGCATCTACTGCCACCCCGAGGTCGCATTCGTCGGCCATTCGGAGCAATCGGCGCGGGATGCGGGTTACGACGTGGTGGTCTCCAAGCATCGCTTCACCGGCAACGGCCGGGCCATGATCCTGGGCCAGACCGAGGGGCTGGTGAAGATCATCGCCGAGAAGAACGCCGACGGCACGGCCGGCCGGCTGCTCGGGGTCCACATGGTCGGTCCCTGGGTGACCGAGCAACTGGGTCAGGGCTACCTGGCCGTGAACTGGGAGGCCACGGTGGACGAGGTCGCCCAGTTCATCCAGCCCCACCCGACCATGAGCGAGCTCTTCGGCGAGAGCGTCCTGGCCCTCACCGGCCGGTCGCTCCACGGCTGAGCCCCGTCGATCCACATCCGCCTACCGATCTTCAGACCTGCAGACTTCAAGGAGCCGAGTCACCGTGGCCGACATCGAGATGCCGCAACTGGGAGAAACCGTCACCGAGGGGACCATCACCCGCTGGTTCAAGCAGGTGGGTGACTCCATCAGCCAGGACGAGGTCCTGTTCGAGGTATCGACCGACAAGGTCGACACCGAGGTCCCGTCGCCGGTGTCGGGCACGCTGGCCGAGATCCGGGTGCCCGAGGGCGAGACGGTCGAGGTCGGGACCATCCTGGCCGTGGTCGGTGATGGTGCCGCCGCCGCTGCTCCCGCTGCCGCCCCGGCTGCTCCTGCTCCTGAGCCGGCTCCGGCGCCCGCGCCCGCGCCTGCTCCGGCTCCCGCACCTGCTGCCGCTCCTGCTCCTGAGCCGGCCCCGGCACCCGAGCCGGCCCCGGCCCCGGCTGCGGCGCCGGCGCCCGCCTCGGCCGACAGCACGGCCAGCCCCACCCAGGGCAAGGTCCTGTCGCCGGTCGTGCGTCGACTCATCGGCGAGTACGGCATCGATCCCGACCTGATCTCGGGCACCGGGTTGGGCGGCCGTATCAGCCGCGATGATGTCCAGCGCTACATCGAGTCCAACCGGCTGGCTCCGTCTGCGGGCGCCGCCGCCCCCGTCACCCCGGCGCCTACCCCCGCCCCTGAACCGGCCGCCGCTCCCGCTCCCGCTCCGCTCCGGCTCCGGCGGCTGCTCCGGCGCCGGCTCCTGCTGCGGCGCCGGCTCCCGCCGCGGCTGCGGCACCGCTGGTCCAGGCCGGCAACCGCGACGCCGTGGTGCCGCTGTCCAACATCCGGCTCCGTACCGGCGAGCACATGGTCATGTCCAAGTCGGTGGCGCCTCACACCCTCACGGCCATCGAGGTCGACTACGAGAACGTGGAACGCGTCCGCCGGGCCGAGGGCCCCACGTTCAAGGAGCAGGAGGGCTTCAGCCTCACCTACCTTCCCTTCATCGCCCGGGCCACGATCGACGCTCTGCGCGAGTACCCCCACCTGAACGCCTCGGTCGGCGACCGGGAACTGGTCGTGCACAACTACGTCAACATGGCCATCGCCGTCGACCTCGATTTCCAGGGCCTGCTCGCCCCGGTCGTGCGTGACGCCGACGGCAAGCGGATGCGCTCCATCGCCCGCGACGTCGTCGACCTCGCCTCCCGGGCCCGGTCCAAGCGACTCGCCCCCGACGAGCTGTCCGGTGGTACGTTCACTCTCACCAACGCCGGGAGCTACGGCACCATGATGCAGTTCCCGATCATCAACCAGCCACAGGTGGCCATCCTGTCCACCGATGGCGTGAAGCGGAAGCCGGTCGTCATCGAGGACGCCTTCGGCAACGAGTCGATCGCCATCCATTCGGTCGGGGTGCTGGCCATGGCCTGGGACCATCGAGCCATCGACGGTGCCTACGCAGCCGCCTTCCTGGCCCGGACCAAGGAGATTCTCGAGACTCGTGACTGGGAAGCCGAGCTGGCCTAGTCCCACCGTCGCCGACCCGGCCCAACCGGCCGGGTCGGCCGCCATGCCCTGGGTCGCCGAGGCGCCCGATCCGCTCCACCTCCGGTGGCTCGGAGCCGTGCCCTACGCCGAGGCCTGGGACCTGCAACAGGCCCTGTTCCGTGGGCGGGCCCATCACCTGCTGCTGTGCGAGCACCCACCGGTGTTCACGCTCGGCCCCCGGGCCGACGCCTCCAACCTGCTGGTCGAGCCGGCCGCCGTGGGGGCCGAGGTCCACCGGGTCGACCGGGGCGGCGACGTCACCTTCCATGGCCCCGGTCAGCTCGTCGGCTATCCGGTGCTGGGGCTGGCCGGGCGACGCGGCGGGGGCCTGGCCGAGACCGCGGCCTATGTGCACGCCCTCGAACAACTGCTGATCGACGTCGTCGATCGCCTGGGGCTCCGGACCGGACGGCTCGACGGGTACCCCGGGGTCTGGGTCGAACCCGATGGCCCCCGGCCCCGCAAACTGGCCGCCGTGGGTGTCCGCCTGGCCCGGGGTCGGACGATGCACGGCTTCGCGCTGAACGTCGACGTCGACCTCGACTGGTTCCGGCACCTGATCCCGTGCGGCATCGCCGACAAGGGCGTCACGTCGCTCCGGGCCGAAGGTGTCGACGCCACCATGGCCCGGGTCGTCGACCTCGTGGCCGAATCGGCTCCCGCAGTGCTCGCCCCCGAACGACCGGTGGTCCGCAGCGACGTGGTGTTCCGGCAACCGGTCGCCGACCTGGCCCCCTTCTCCCGCGGCCACGGCCCCGGTGCCCCGCTGGGTGGGGCCAACGGCAACGGGCCGAACGGGACGGGCACGAGCCGGGACGGATCCGACGGCGGGGTCCCGGTCCGCCTCCGGGGTCGCCTGGCCGAGGCCGGCGTCGGCGTCGGGGACGACACGGTGGCCCTCACCGACCGGAAGCCGCCGTGGATGCGGGTCAAGCTGAGGACCGACGCCCGCTACCTCGAACTCAAGCGGCTCACCCGGCGCCAGAAGCTCACCACGGTGTGCGAGGAGGCAGGCTGCCCCAACATCTTCGACTGCTGGAACGAGGGCACCGCCACCTTCATGTTGCTGGGCGAGCGGTGCACCCGGGCCTGCGGGTTCTGCCTGGTCGACACCCGAAAGCCCGAGGCGGTCGACGTCGGCGAGCCGGACCGGGTCGCCGACGCCGTGGCCGAACTCGGTCTCGACCACGTGGTGCTGACCATGGTCGCCCGCGACGACCTCGACGACGGCGGGGCCGAGATCGTCGGCCGGTCGGTCGAGGCCATCCGCGACCGGTCACCCTCCACCGCGGTGGAGGTCCTGGTGTCCGACCTGGGTGGGTCGGCCGCGGCCCTGGATCGGGTGGTGGCGGCCCGGCCCGACGTCTTCAACCACAACATCGAGACCGTGGCCCGGTTGCAGCGGGCCGTGCGCCCGTCGGCGTCCTACGCCCGCAGCCTGGCCCTGTTGGCCCGGGCGGCCGCGGCCGGACTCACGACCAAGGCCGGCATCATCGTGGGTATGGGCGAGGAGGTGGACGAGGTCCGGGCCACCATGGCCGACCTGGCCGCCGTGGGGGTCTCGATCGTGACCGTCGGCCAGTATCTGCGGCCGACCTCCAACCACCTCCCGGTGCAGCGGTGGTGGACTCCGGCGGAGTTCGACGACCTGACGGCCTTCGGTACCGAGACGCTGGGGCTGCCGGTGGTCCAGGCCAGTCCGCTGACCCGGTCCAGCCACCACGCGGGCACGGTGGCGGCGTCGGTGACCGCTCCCACCCCGGTCGAGCTGGGGCGCCGGACCGGCTGAGGTCGCCGCCGGGGTCAGCCCCCGGATGGGGCCCGGTCGCCACCCCAGGCGAACCACAGCCGGGCGCCGATGAGCCACAGCACGTGGATGAGGACCATGGTGATCCGGCCGCTCACCAGCCACCCCAGCGTGGCCACACCGAAGCCGATCTGATGGCCGGCGAAGGCGGTCCGGTGTTGGGCCGCCACGATCCGGGTCAGGCGGAAGGCGATGGGTAGGCCGAGGCCGTAGCCAAGGAGGAACAGCGCGGTCGAGACCGGGTGCACCCGGCCCAGGGTAGGGCCCGGGTGGGTGGTCCCGCTTACAGGCGCAGGGCCAGCCGTCCCCGGCGGGCGGCGAGGAGGTTGTCCTGGGCCCGCCGCACCCGGGTCGTGCCGAACCGCTCGATGTCGGCGTAGGCCAACTCGTAGGCCGACAGCAGTCGGTCGCCATGGGTCCAGGGGGGTTGGTCGAGCAGTTCCATCTCGGTCCGGGCCACCACCCGACCGACCTCCGATACGGTCGCGGTCAGGATCCGGGGCATGGCCCGGATCACGGCCCGTCGCCGGAGCCGCCGCTGCCACCACCATCCCAGCCCGTCGAGGTCGGCCGTTCGGGGCAGGATCGGGAGCAGGTGCTCACTCAGCTCCGGTTGCGTCGGCTGGGCCTCGGCCCCGACTCCCGGCCAGGGGCCGCTGAACCCCAGGTCGGCGACCAGGACGTCCAGCTCGTGGTCGATCACGTCGCGGGCCCGATCGACCAGGCGCCGGGCCCGAGGGACGGCGGTGGCGTCCCAGAATTCGTCACCGGTGGGGGCGGTGCTGCTCCGTTCGAGGCGACGGATACCGCGGTGGACCTCCACAAGGCGCCGTCGGTTCAGTCCGTGGTCGCGGACGACGGCGGCCAGGCGGTCCTGCAGCCGTTCCACCAACCAGTCGACGATGGGGTCGGGCCCGGGCTCGGGCGCGACCGGTGTCGCCGGGGGGCCGGGGCGGCGCGGGCGCGCCGGGGCCCAGTTCGTGATCAGTCCATCCGTGGTCATCGTCTCGTCCCGCCAAGGGTCTGGCCGGGCGCCCAGGGGCGCCGTCTGCCCGGCTCCATCGGTCGACCCCCGGTGCGGTGAAGGAATCGGATCGGGCCCGGGACGTCCGGACCATTCGGGGCGGTCCGACGACCCGGGCCCCGGGGTGGGCCCGGTTCGGCCTGCGACCCCTATCCTGGCCCGCATGTTCGCACCACGCCTGGCTCGGGTACGGGCCGCCATGGAGGAGGCCGACGTCGACGCCCTGTTGCTGTCGGTGGGCCCCGACCTGCCGTGGCTGATCGGCTACGAGGCCATGGCCCTGGAACGGCTCACCATGCTGGTGGTGCCCCGCGACGCCGAGCCGACCCTGGTCATCCCCGGGTTCGAGGTGCCCCGGGTCGTCGAGCGACCCGAGTTCACCATCCGGGGCTGGGGCGAGACCGAGGACCCGGTGGCGATCGTGACCGAACTGACGGCGGGCGCCCGTTCCCTCGCCATCGGCGATCACACCTGGAGCCGGTTCCTGGTTGCGCTGCAACATGCCCGCCCGGGGGCCCGGTGGACCGCGGCCGGTGCCGTCGTCGGGCCGCTCCGAGCGGTCAAGGAGCCGGAGGAGGTGGCCCGGCTGCAGGCCGCCGCCGCTGGTGTCGATCGGGTGGCGGCCGCCCTCCAAGGGGGCGAGATCCCCCTGGTGGGCCGGACCGAGGCCGACGTCTCGGCCGAACTGTCCCGTCGGATCCTGGCCGAGGGGCACGCCCGGGTGAACTTCGCCATCGTGGCCTCCGGGCCCAACGCCGCCAGCCCCCACCACCACGCCTCCGATCGGGTCATCGGCCCCGGCGAGGTCGTGTTGTGCGACTTCGGTGGCACCACGATCGAACCCCACGGCGAGCCCGGTTACTGCTCGGACATCACCCGCTGCGTCTACACCGGCGAGCCTCCGGCCGAGTTCGCCGAGGCCTATGCCGCCCTCCACGACGCCCAGGCCAAGGCCGTGGCCGCCGCCACCGTCGGCACCCCGGCCGAGCAGGTGGACGCCGTGGCCCGCACCCGCCTGGCCGACGCCGACCTCGACCGGTGGTTCCTCCATCGCCTCGGTCACGGGATCGGGGTCGAGGAGCACGAGGACCCGTACCTGGTCGCCGGCAACAGCCGCCCCCTCGAGGCGGGCAACGCCTTCTCGGTCGAGCCCGGTTTCTACATCGCCGGCAAGTGGGGGGCCCGCCTGGAGGACATCGTGGTCGCCACCGACGACGGCCCTCGGGCCCTGAACCGGGCCGACCACGGCCTGGCCGTCGTCGACCGCTGACCCGGACCGGCCGTGATCTCCCTCGATGCCTCGTCCGTCCTGCTGCAATGGTCGACCGGGGGATTGCTTTTCCTCTGGTTGACCAGCCGCCACAACCTGGTCGGCCTCGGGTATGGCTGGTTGCTCCACGCCGTCTACGGCACCTTGGCCCTCCTGGCCTTCGCCGTGGGAGCCCGTTTCGACTGGGTGCCGGTCCGCGACCTCGCCGCCCTCGCCGTCGGTCTGGTGGCGGGCGCGCTGCTGCTGGTGTCGTTCCTCCGGCGAGGTCGGGGCACCCTCACCGTCCATGACCCCCGCCTCGGTCTGCTGGCCCCCGTCATCGGCACCATCGGCCTGGTGGCGGCCGGCCTCCATGCCGGCGATCCGGCCTGGCTGTCGTTGGCCCGCATGTTGGTCGGGGCCCTGTTCCTGGGTGCGGTCAGCGACGCCATGCTCCTCGGCCACTGGTACCTGGTCCAACCCGGCCTGAGTCGGGCCCCGCTGCGGGAACTGGTTTGGTGGACCGGCATCCTTTGGCTGCCCGAGACGGCCCTCCTGCTGGTGCCGACGGGCATGGTCTCGGTCTGGACCGGCGTCATCGACGACGGCTACGCCGGAATGCTCGGATGGTTCTGGGCCGCCTGTGTCGTGACCACCATCGGACTCGTGGTGGCGACCATGCTGGCGTTGCGGGAGCAGCAGTACTCGGCCGTCATGGCGGCCACCGGTCTGCTCTACCTGGCAATCCTCACCGGGTTCGGGATCGACCTGGTGGCTCGGGCCTCCCTGGCCTGAGCGGGACCCGAGGCCGGTTTCGGGCCCTGACCGGGGCGGAATCGTCGCTCTTCCCACCGTCGGGGCGCCCCGGTATTGTGGAGGGTTCGGGTACAACGCGAGCGAGGGACGTCCATGCCACGAGCGATCTGGAGTGGGGCCATCAGCTTCGGCCTGGTGTCGGTGCCGGTGAAGCTGTACTCGGCCGTGAGCCGCAAGACCGTCCGCTTCAACCAACTCGACTCCGCCACCAACACCCGGGTACGCCAGAAGCGGGTGAACGGTGAGGGCGAGGAAGTGTCCTACGACCAGATCGTCAAGGGCTACGAGATCACCAAGGACTCCTACGTCGTCGTGTCCGACGACGAGCTGGCCGCCTTGGCCCCCAAGGCCACCCGCATGATCGACATCAGCGACTTCGTCGACCAGACCGACATCGATCCCGTGTTCTACGACGCCGCCTACTACCTGGTGCCCGACGAGCTGGCCCGGAAGTCCTACGTACTGCTGGCCCGGGCCATGGCCGAGGCCGATCGGGTGGCCATCGCCAGCTTCGTGATGCGGACCAAGCAGTACCTGGTCGCCATCCGTCCCGTGGACGGGGTGCTGATGATGTCGACCATGGTCTACGCCGACGAGGTGGTGTCGACCGACGACATCCCGGGCCTCGACGAGCTGCGCGAGGTGGAGGCGACCGAGGCCGAGTTGACCATGGCCGGGCAGTTGATCGACTCGCTGGCGGCCGATTTCGAACCCGACCGGTACGAGGACGGCTACCGCCAGGAGGTGCTCGATCTCATCGAGGCCAAGGCCGCAGGTGAGGTCCGGGAGATGGCGTCGCCGTCGGCGGCCGAGGAGGCCGGGGTCGTCGACCTGCTTGCGGCCCTGGAGGCCAGCGTCAACGCGGCCAAGGAGGCTCGCCGCCAGCGGGACGACGCCACGCCCGAAGCGGCGTCGGCCTGAGCGGCCCACCCGGTCGGAGGGGGGCGATGGCACCGGTCGGGGGAGGGGAGCGGGTCGAGGTCTCGATCGGCGGCCGAACACTGAGCCTGTCCAACCTGGACAAGGTCATGTACCCCGAGGTCGGTTTCACCAAGGCCCAGGTCATCGACTACTACGCCCGGATCGCCCCGGTCATGGTGCCCCACGTGTCCGACCGCTGCATGACGCTTCGGCGGTGGCCCGACGGGGTCGACGGCGGCTCCTTCTTCAACAAGCGCTGCCCCTCCCACCGCCCCGATTGGCTCGGAACCTCCCTCGGCCCCGGCGACCGCAACGGTGAGATCGACTACTGCCGACTGGACGAACCGGCGGCGCTGGTGTGGACGGCCAACATGGCCGCGCTCGAACTTCACGCCCCCATGGCCCGTGCCGACGACCTGGAGAACCCGGCGATCCTCGTGTTCGACCTGGATCCCGGTCCGCCGGCCACCGTCGTCGAGTGCTGCGTTGTGGCGCTCCGCCTCCGCCAGGTCCTGGCCTCGGTCGGGTTGGAGGCGTTCCCCAAGACGTCGGGGTCCAAGGGTCTCCAGGTCTACGTGCCCCTCAACGCCTCGCACAGCCACCGGCACGCCTCCCAGTTCGCCCTTGCCGTCGGGCAACTCCTGGCCCGGGAGCTGCCCGATCGGGTGCTGGTCGAGATGAACAAGCGGCTCCGGGCGGGCAAGGTGTTCGTCGACTGGTCCCAGAACTCGCGGCACAAGACAACGGTGGCGGCGTACTCGTTGCGGGCCCGGCCCCGACCCACGGTCTCCACCCCTCTCGACTGGGACGAGGTGGCGGCGGGCTCGGACGGCGCGCCGCTGACGTTCGAGGCGGCCGATGTCCTCGATCGGGCGGCGGATCGAGGCGATCTGTTCGCTCCTGTGGCCGAACTCGTCCAGCACCTTCCACGACCGAGTGGGTCCGAGGCCGAACGAGACGAATAGGCTGTTCGGCCATGCCGACCATCACCAGTGCCACGTCCGTGCCCCGTGCCGCCACCGCCGTCGACCGGCCGGTGGCGTCCGACGAACTCGACCAGCTGCCCGACGGTCTGGCCGCAGCCGCCGGGAACCACGGCTTCGAGGGCAAGGTGGGGCAGACCATGGTGCTGGCCCCCGAGGACGACGGGCCGACCGAGATCCTGGTCGGGATCGGCCCCCGGGCCTCGGTCACGGCCCAGTCCCTCCGCCTGGCCGCCGCTGCGGTGGCCCGTCAGGTGCGCAAGCACAAGAAGGTCGCCACCCGGTTGGCCACCGAACTGGGCGACGACGACCGGGACGAGGCCATCGCCGCGGCCGTCGCCGGTTACCGGCTCGCGTCCTACCGGTACGTGGCGTTCAAGTCGGCCGATGCCGTGAACCTGGAACGGGTGACCGTCGTGGTCGGCGGGCGGGGGGCCAAGGCTGCCACCGAGCGGGCGGTGGCCGTGGCCGACGCCGTCGCCCTGGCCCGCGATCTGAGCAACGAGCCGGGCGGTTCGCTGACGGCCGCCTCCTTCGCCGACCGGGCCAAGGAGGTGGGCGAGGCCACCGGGCTCAAGGTCACGGTCTGGGACGAGCGTCGCATCGCCCGGGAGAAGTTCGGGGGCCTCATCGCCGTCAACCAGGGTTCGGAGGAGCCGCCCCGGTTCGTCCGCCTTTCGTACCGGCCGGCCGGTCGGCCCAAGGGGCAGGTCGCTCTCGTGGGCAAGGGCATCACGTTCGACAGCGGTGGCCTCTCCCTCAAGACGGCGGCCGGTATGGCCACCATGAAGGTCGACATGTCGGGCGGCGCCGCCGTCCTGGCCGCCATGTCGGCGCTCGGGGCCGTGGGGGCCAAGGTCGCCGTCGACGGGTTCATCCCCCTCACCGACAACATGACCGGCGGTGCGGCCCAGCGTCCGGGCGATGTGTTCCGGGCCCGCAACGGCAAGACGGTGGAGGTGCTCAACACCGACGCCGAGGGACGTCTTGTTCTGGCCGACGCCCTGTCGCTCGCCTCGGAATGGGAACCCGACGCCATCATCGACATCGCCACCCTGACCGGCTCTGCCTCGGCCGCCCTGGGGACCAGGATCGCCGCCCTGATGGGGACCGACGACGACCTGGCCACCCGGCTCGAGGATGCCGCCGGTCGGACCGGGGAGAAGGTGTGGCGGCTGCCGCTGCCCGAGGAGTACCGGCCCCAACTCGACTCGACCGTGGCCGACCTGAAGAACATCGGGGCCGGCCCCTACGGTGGCGCCCTGGTGGCGGGTCTGTTCCTCAAGGAGTTCGTCGACGACGTGCCGTGGGCCCATATCGATCTCGGCATGGCGGCCATGACCGACACCGAGCATGGCCTCAACGTGAAGGGGGCCACCGGTTTCGGGGTGCGACTCCTGATCGACAGCCTGGCGAACTGGGACGCCTGACCAGGGCGAACCGCGCAGCCGACCTCAAGTCGGCCGGGAGAGCTCCCGATCCTCCTTGCACACCGGGCCGCCTGTTCGCGCCCGGGTCGATCCAAGGAGTGAGGCCGCGTCGTGGCCATCGTCGAGACCACCCAAGACCTCGAGAACAAGACGAGCACCGCCCGTCGCCCCAGCCCGATCCGGGGTCGGACCCTGCTCGTCGTGGTCGACCTCGTGGCGTTGTCGGCCGGCCTGGTCCTGGCCGCGTCCGTGACCGGACCCTCGGCGGAGGTGGTTGGTCCCAGCGTCGTGGCGGCGTTCGTCGCCCTGGTATGGATGAACCGGGCCCGCCTGTACCGGGCTCGGTTCATCACCCGGCGTAGCGACGAGATTCGCCGGATCGTCAACGCCGTGGCCCAGACCTCGCTCTCGGTCGCGCTGGCCGAGTTCGCCTTTGGCCTGCCCGTGGGCCGGGCCTGGCTTCTCGCCGTGGCCGCCTGCTGCGTGATCACACTGGCCGTCGGCCGCGAGATCCTGCGTCGTCACTTCGACGCACGCCGGGCCTCGGGTCGCATGGCCCGCCGGGTGCTGCTGGTGGGCGACAACAGCGAGGGCGATCGCTTCGCCTTCATGTTCAACCAGCAACCGGAGCTCGGCTACGAGGTCGTGGGCCGGGTCGATCCGGCCGACCACGGCCGGGCCCGGGAGCTGACCACCCGGGTGCTGGCCCTCGCCGACCAACTGGGGGCGGACGGCGTGGTGGTGGCGGCCACCTCGGTCGATGTCCACGGCTCCAACCGGCTCGTCCGCGACCTGGTGGAGCGGGGCATCCACGTCGAGCTGTCGTCGACGCTGGCCGACATCTCGTTCGACCGGTTGACGGTTCGTCCCCTGGGTCGATATCCGGTGGTCTACATCGAGCCTCGTCGTCGTCAGGGTTGGCGGGCGGTGGCCAAGCGGACCTTCGACCTGGTTGCCGCCGTCTCGGCCTTGGCCGTGCTGTCGCCGGTGTTGGCCGCGTTGGCCATCGCCATCAAGGTCGGTTCGAAGGGGCCGGTGCTGTTCCGTCAGGAACGGGTTGGTCAGCATGGGGAACCGTTCCAGGTCCTGAAGTTCCGGACCATGGTGGTCGATGCCGAGGCCCGGTTGGCCGAGTTGGCCAAGGACAACGAGGGTGCGGGGCCTCTGTTCAAGATGAAGGACGACCCTCGGATCACGGCCGTCGGCGGCCTGCTTCGCAAGACGTCGCTCGACGAGCTTCCCCAGCTGTGGAACGTGGTGCGCAACGAGATGAGCCTGGTCGGACCCCGGCCCGCTCTCCAGTCCGAGATGCGGGAGTGGAGCGAGGACCTGTACGGGCGGCTGCGGGTGAAGCCTGGGATCACCGGGATGTGGCAGGTGTCCGGTCGCAGTTCCACCACCTTCGAGGAGTACACCCGCCTCGACCTCTACTACGTCGACAACTGGTCGCTCGTGGTCGACCTGTCCATCCTGGCCCGGACCATCCCGGCCGTCGTGGCGAGCCGCGGCGCCTACTGATCCGACGCTCCGTCCGGCCGCGGTCGCCGCCGACCGCCCTCCGGTCCGACCCGGCGGGCCCGGCCGGACCGGAAGGCCGTCGGATCATCAGCCGGCGTGCCGGGTCCGGTCATCGCGCCAGCGGCTGATGGTGGGCCGCCGGTCCCGGTCGAGCTGGGTGGCCGACCATGACTGGTGGGCGTCCCGAAGGTGCTCCGGAAGCCGATCGACCTGCCGTGCCGTCAGCGGCGGTAGTCGGCGGCGCACGGCCAGCAGCTCGCCGTTGCGCCGAGTCATGCCGAAGCGGGCGGTGCGGTCGACCGTCCGCCAGAACGGGGAGTGCCGGCCTCCGCGGGTGCCCAGCCCGAGCTCCAGGGCGCAGCGGGCCGGGTCCAGCTCGAACCCGTCGGGCTCGAGCTCCAGTTCCTGGGCCAGCCGACGCAGCAACAGCGTGGCCGACGGGCCGAGGACGGGGAGCCAGTATCGCTCGACGTAGCCCGATCGGGGGTCATGGCCGAGGGCGTCGAGCACGGGGTCGGCCAGGGCCGACACCCGGAGGCTCGACTCCGGATAGCGGGAACGGTCGTCGTTCTCGTCCGAGTTGGTGGCCCGCTCGCCGCCATCGGTGTCCGAGGGTGGGGCGACCGGGGAGAGGGCGCGGTGTTGCGTCATGGTGCTTCCTTGAGGAATGGGCGCCCGTGGCGGGGCGCCGGGATAAGGCCGGGGGAGCGGAGCCGGCGGCGGCAGCGGTCCGGCGGCGGGCCCGAGCGACGAGCCAGCGTCGGACCGGCAACCGTCTGAGCCAGGGGATCGAGGGTGATCGAAGGGCGGTCGGAGGGAGCTGGGAGGGGAAGCCGGAGAGAACTTGGAGGGAACTTGGAGGCTCTTTGCTGTAGTTGAACGTATTCAACCGCAACATGGGGCGCATCGTCAAGGGCGACCCGTCCGGTCGCGGGCCGTCATCGGCGACCGAGTCGACGGTTGGGGTGAAATGCAGGGCGAAGCGCAGGAAGTAGCGCAGGAAGAAGTGCAGGAAGAAACGCAGGAAGAGGGCCGGGTCGGGGCGCGGGTCGAGGCCTCCCGGCCGCTCGGGCTACCGTCGTCGCCGTGACCAGCGCGAACGGCTCCGAGGCCGGTGACGAGATCGGGAACGGCGCAAGCTATGTCGAGGGGGTCGAGGTGGCCCGGTCGGCCGCCGTCGACGCCGCGGCGGCCGCCGTCGATGCCGCCCAGCGGATTCTGATCCTGACCGGGGCCGGGATCTCCACCGACTCCCGCATCCCCGATTTTCGGGGCCCCCAGGGCGTGTGGACCAAGAACCCGGGAGCAGAGAAGCAGGCCACGCTCCAGAACTACGTGTCGGATCCCGAGGTCCGGCGGAGGTCGTGGCGGACCCGGCTCGACAGCCCGATGTGGGCGGCCGAGCCCAATGCCGGTCACCTGGCGCTCACCGAGATCGAGCGGCGCCGTAAGCTCCTGCTGCTGATCACCCAGAACGTCGACGGGCTCCATCACGACGCCGGGAGCGATCCCGACCGCATCGTCGAGATCCACGGGACGGCCAAGCACGCCGGGTGCCTCTCCTGCGACTACCGGGCCCCGATGCAGGAGGTGCTCGATCGGGTTCGCCAGGGTGAGGACGATCCGCCGTGCCCCCGGTGCGGCGGCATCATCAAGTCCCGCACCATCAGCTTCGGGCAGAGCCTGGTGGCCGAGGACCTCCAGCGGTCCCAGTTGGCGGCTGAGAACTGTGATCTGCTGCTGGCCGTGGGCACGACACTGGCCGTGTATCCCATCGCCAACGTGGTGCCGGTGGCGAAACGTGCCGGGGCTGCGGTGGTGATCGTGAACGGGTCGCCGACCGAGATGGACGAACTGGGGGACGTCGTCGTCCGTGCCTCTCTCAGCCACGTGCTGCCCACCATCTGCGGCTCCTGACGGGATGGGGCCGCACCGGTCCCGCTGTGACCGAGGTCGCCCCGAACGGTGTGGTCCGGGCGGAATGCTCCTGTTGGCCCAATTGTTGACCTGGTAGCTAGACTTTTGCCGGAAGGCCGACGGCCGTAGCCGGCCCCATGCCGGAGCCGAACCCGAGAGGTGCACACCATGACGACGTTCCGTGAGTTGCTGGCGGCCACCAAGGCCGAGATCGCCGAGACCGACCCCGAGGGGGCGGCGGCCGCCATCGCCGAGGGGGCCGTCCTCCTCGACGTCCGCGAGCCCGACGAGGTGGCCCAGGGGGTCGTCCCCGGTTCGACCACCATCGTCCGCGGCAACCTGGAGGCCCAGGTCGAGGCCCGGATTCCCGACAAGGGCACGCCCCTGGTCGTCATGTGTGCGGGCGGGGTTCGCTCGGCCTTCGCCGCCCGGACGCTCCAGGACCTGGGGTACACCGACGTCGTGTCGATGGACGGCGGGTTCAACCGGTGGAAGGACGAGGGCCGGCCGTGGGAGACGCCCAGGACGCTCAACCCCGATCAGCGCAACCGCTACAGTCGCCATCTGCTGCTGCCCGAGGTGGGTGAGCACGGTCAACAGAAGCTCCTCGAGTCCAGGGTGCTGCTGCTCGGGGCCGGTGGGCTCGGGTCTCCGGCCGCCCTCTACCTGGCGGCCGCCGGTGTCGGCACCATCGGCATCATCGACATGGACGTGGTCGACGAGTCCAATCTGCAGCGCCAGATCCTCCACAACCTCGAGCGCGTGGGGGAGCGCAAGGTCGACTCGGCCAAGAAGACGCTCGTGGCCATGAACCCCGACATCAACGTCGTCACCCACGACACCCGTCTCGGCGCCGACAACATCATGGACATCCTGGCCGGCTACGACGTCGTGATCGACGGCGCCGACAACTTCCCCAGCCGCTATCTGCTCAACGATGCCTCGGTCAAGCTCGGGATCCCGGTGGTGCACGGCTCGATCTTCCGCTTCGAGGGCCAGGTCACCGTGTTCGATCCCCGCAACGGGCCCACCTACCGGGACCTGCTCCCCGAGCCGCCGCCGGCCGAGCTGGCCCCCAGCTGCGCCGAGGCCGGGGTGCTCGGCGTCCTGCCCGGGATCGTGGGCTCGATCCAGGCCCTCGAGGCCATCAAGCTGCTGCTCGACCTCGGCGACTCGCTGCGGGGTCGACTCCTGGCCTTCGACGCCCTGGAGATGAGCTTCCGGGAGTTTCGGCTCAAGGTCGACCCCGACAACCGGGTGACCTACGACAACCGGGACGCCATCGAGGTCGTCGAACTCGACGGGCTGTGCATGCCCTCGTTCGCCGAGGCCTCCTGACGTCGACCCCGGCCGTTTTCGGCCTCCCATCATGGCCTTCCGTGGCCAAGGTGGGAGGCTGAGGGCAGAGCTACCAGGGCCCGACGGGCGGCCACCTCAGCCGCGCTAGATTCCATCCATCCGCAGGCTCGCGGGGTCCGCCGCCCTCTCGACGCTGCAGCTTCTCGGCGTCCTCGCCGTGGGGTTGCTCGCGCTGTCCGTCGCCTTCCTCAACTGGCCCGACGTCGACGGTGACCTTGGTGATCCCGGACTCGGCTCGGGGGTGAGCAGGCATCCGGTGTCGCTGCGACCGGGGTTGGCGCCGGGAGACGCCCCTTTCGATCCGATCGGCTCCGACCCCACGGCGACCGCCCTCGGGGGAAAGGTCGACATACCCGCCGATGCCGCCACCGTGATCCTGGCCGCTCCGCCCGGGGGTCGGTATGCCGTCCGGCTGATGGCGGGGGCGGGCGCCGGACCCTGGGTCGAACTGACTCACGCCCCGACCGAGACCCCCGACGGAGCGGGCGACGGCGACCCCCTGGGCTGGATCGAGGCCGAGCGGACGCCTCCGGGCCCCGGACCTGGGGCCGAAGGGTGGGCCAGCCGACCGCGGGCCCTGCCCCCGCTGCTGGTCGGTCCCGGCGACGAGACGGTCGAGGTCCTGGCCGTCGGGACCGACGGTGCCGAGGTCGAGGCCTTCTTCCTCACCCGGGACCTCACCGGCACTGGCGGCGAGGGCGAAGGCGTAAGCGAGGGTGAAGACGTAAGCGAGGATGGACCGTCACCCCGGGTCGCCGGTCGGGTCCAGACCGGGCCGGGAGGGCCCGCCATCGTGCCCCGCTCCGGTTGGACCGGGAACGGCTGGGCCTCGGACAACGGCGGGTGCGCCGGCGGGCCGTGGTACAGCGACAATCTGCAGGCAGTCGTCATCCACCACACCGTGACCGGCAACGGGTACGGCCGGGACGACGTCGATGACCTGCTGCGGGCCATCCACTACTCCCACGTCGAGATCAACGGCTGGTGCGACATCGGCTACAACTTCCTGGTCGACCGGTTCGGGACGGTGTGGGAGGGTCGGGCCGGCGGGGTCGAGCGACCCGTGATCGGCGGCCACGCCAAGGGGTTCAACACCGCCACGATGGGCATCGCCCTCCTGGGCCAACACCAGAGTCGGGCCCGGCCTGCGTCCGCCGCCCCCACCTCCGACGCCGAGGAGGCGGCCCGGGCCCTGGCCCAGTGGAAGCTCGGACGGCACGGCATCGACCCCACCGGCCAGACCTGGCTCCGCAACCGGTCGAGCCGTCCGCCCCATCGGCTCACCGAGGGCCGATGGCACCTGGTCCCCACCATCCTGGGCCACCGGCACGTCGGCGTGACCTCGTGCCCCGGCGACCTCGGCCTCGGTGTGGTCGACCACCTCCGCCAGAACCTGGCCACCCCCGGCCTCGACCGTCGGGTGGCCTCCTTCTCCGACTGGCAGCCCCACGGCCATGGGCCCGGCGTCGTCGTGCTCGACCAGGGGGGTCGAGTGCGGCCCGCCGGTTCGGTATCGGTGGCGCCGGGGCCCGGACCCGACGCCGGACCCATCGCCCCACCGTCGCCCGGTCCGGTCGCCATAGCCGGCTCCGCCGACGGGGCCGCGGCCACAGGCTGGACCCTGCATGCCGACGGGATGCTCCACCCCTTCGGCGGGGCGGTGGCCGTGGCCGACCGGCCGGCGGGTGACCGCACCGTGGTCGACCTGGCCCAGGCCGAGGTCGGGGGCTGGGTCGTGGCCACCGACGGCACCGTCCACCCCTTCGGGGGTGCCCCGACCCTTGGCCCGGGCCCCGCCTCCCGTCCGGTGGTGGCGGGCGCCATCGACCGGGCCGGCGCCGGCTACCTGCTCGATGACCGGGGCGACCTGATCCCGGTCGGAGGGGTACCTGCCGCCTCGTTGCCGCCCGACGCCGGGCCCGTGATCGACCTGGCCGTCGCCCCCGGCGGCCGGGGAGGGTGGGCCGTGGCCGCCGACGGACGGTTGTGGAACTTCGGAACGGCCCCGGCGGCGGGCCTGCGCGACCCGTCGGCCGTGGCCGACCGGCCGGTGGTTGCGGTGGTCGCGTCGGCTTCGGGCCAGGGGGGCTGGGTGGCCACCGCCGACGGCGCCCTGTGGCCCTTCGGCCGGGAACGCCTGCTGCTCCCGGCCACGACGGCCACCGCCTCCGCCGTCGACGCCGCCTTCGTCGGTTCCCACCTCCCTCCCTCGTTCCTCGACGGCGCCCAGGGCCGCTACCTCGACGCCGTCAGCCGCCTCTTCAGGGACCGGGCCGGTACCCCGGATGAGATCGAGCGATGGGAGGGGTGGCTGGTGTACGGCGAGGGTCGACTCGAGGTCACCCTGGCCCTGGCCGGGTCGGCCGAGTGGTACGAGGGTCGGGTCGAGCGCCTGTACCGGGACGTGCTGGGCCGGGCTCCCGACCCCGGTGGGCGGGCCTACTGGACCGGACGGTTGGCCGAGGGGGTGCCCCTGGCCGAGGTCGGGAGCGCCTTCTACGGCTCGAGTGAGTACCGGCGCGCCGCGGGATCGACCGACGCCTACATCGACCGGCTCTACCGGACCCTCCTCGGCCGGCCCCCCGACCCCGGCGGCCGGGCCTACTGGGTCCGGGAGCTGGACGAGGACCGGGCCACCCCGGCCCAGGTAACCATCGGCTTCTACCAATCCGAGGAGTTCCGCCGCCAGCGAGTGCGGGATCTGTATCAGGAGGTGCTGGGTAGGTCTCCCGACCCGGCCGGGGAGGCCTTCTGGGTTCAGCGACTGGCCCAAACGACCGATGGAGTGGTGGCCGCCGAGCTGGCCACCTCCGACGAGTTCTTCCGACTTGCCCAGCAGTGAGCACCCACCCCCGATGATCCTCCGCCTTCGCCCCCCCGCCCCGGCTGCCGGTCGCGCCCGCCGACTCGCCGGTCCGATCGTGGTTGCCGCCCTGATCGCCGCACTCACCCCCGTCCTGGCGGCCGCCTCTCCGCCTCGACCGGCGGCGGCCGAGAGCGAGCCCATCGGCGAGGATCTGGTGATCATCGGCCGGGGTTGGGGCCACGGCCGGGGCATGGGTCAGTACGGGGCCCTCGGCTACGCCCTCGACGGGTGGTCATCGGCCCGCATTCTCGACCACTTCTACGGCGGGACCACGGCCGGGGCCGTGCCGGCGGCCGCCCCGGTCGACCCCGACCAGGTGCGGGTCGAACTACGGGCCCTCCGCGACCGGCCGACCACGGTCGCCCTGACCACCGGCGTCATCGCCCTCCGGGACCGGGGCGGCACCCTGTTGGCCGAGATCGGCGACGGGGCGGTGCGCCTGGTCGCCTCGGGCGGGGGATTCGAGGTCCAGCGCGGCCCGTCGTGTGCCGGGCCATGGGTCACCCAGGGCCTGGTGGCGGCGTCCGAGGTCCACCTGTCGGCCCCGACGCCCGCGCCGGGCGCCGGCGCCGACGGTCTGCTCCAGGGCTGCGGACCCTCCTACCGGGCCTGGTACGAGGGGACGTTGGTGGCGGTGACGGCCGATGGCCGGCCCCGCACCGTCAACGTCGTCACCATCGACCAGTACCTCCGGGGCGTGGTGCCCAACGAGATGCCGGCCCTGTGGCCGGCGGCCGCCCTCGAGGCCCAGGCCGTGGCCGCCCGCTCCTACGCCATGGCCGGCGACACCCGGCAGTGGCCCTACGCCGACACCTGCGACACGGCCCGCTGTCAGGTGTACGACGGCGCCTTCACCGAGCGCAACGGTTCGTTGCGGTCGTCCCACCATGCCCGCACCGATGCCGCCGTGGCCGCCACCAGCGGACTGGTGCGACTCGTGGACGCCGGGACCGCCGATGAACGGATCGCCCGAACCGAGTTCTCATCGTCCACCGGCGGTCACACCGCGGGCGGCGACTTCCCGGCCGTGGTCGATCGCGGCGACGACACCCCGACCAACCCCAACCATCTGTGGACCACCCGGGTCCCCCGGGCCACGATCGAGGCCCGGTACGGCCTCGGTCGGCTCCGCTCGGCCCAGGTCGCCACCCGGGACGGCCGGGGCGAGGACGGGGGCCGGGCCCTGCAGGTCCGCTTCGACTTCGACCGGGGCACCGTGTTCGAGACCGGGGATCGGGTCCGTCTCCGGCTCGGGCTCAAGTCCAGCTGGTTCAGCTTCGGTTCGGGTAGCGGGGCCGAGCTCCGGACCACGCCGGTCGGCCGATTCATCGACCGCGCCTACCAGGAGTTGGGCGGTCGGCCGGCCACCAACGCCGAACTGGTGGCCTGGCAGGACGCGGTGGTCGACGGCGACCGCCGGGCCCTCACCGCCGCCCTGGCCGCCGACCGCCACTTCGTCGGGGTCCTCGTCGACGATCTCTACCGGACCACCCTCGGTCGCTCTCCCGACGGTGTCGGCCGTCGGTACTGGACCGCCGAGATCGACGACGGCCTCACCGTGGCCTCGGTCGGCGCCCTGTTCTACGCCTCGGATGAGTACTACGAGCGGGCGGGGATGACCGACACGGCCTTCGTCACCGCCCTCTACCGGGATCTGTTGGGGCGCGACCCCGACGGGGAGGGGCTGGCCTACTGGCGGGACATGCTGGGCCGGTCGCAGGTCCGGCGGATCGACATCGCCGCCGGCTTCTACGCATCCCCGGAGTCCCGCCAGTTCCGGGTGTCCGACCTCCACCGGCGGCTTCTGGGGACCGAGCCCGCCACGGACGAGCGGGCTGCCCTGGCCGATCGGCTCCAGACGGTCGACGAGCGGACCCTGGCGGCCGAGATCGCCGCTTCCGGTACCGGTTACCGGACCTGGAGCCGGGCTCTCACCGTCCAGCCGGACTGAGCTCGGCCGAGCGAGCCGACGATCGGCCCGACCGGGCCGCCGAGGTCTAGTGCCGACCGAACACCCGACGGCGGCGGCGATCGAGACCGGCCTCGGCCAGCGCTCTGGCCCCCTCGATCCACCGCGCGTCGTGATCACCGGCTGACTCCGCACCGGGTCGGCCGAGGGCGCTGCCCGGGATCAGGGCAGTCTTCGACTCACCCTCGGAGGCGAAGGCCGGATAGGGGCCGAGGACGGCGGCCTCGGCCGCGGTCGGGGCGCTGATGACCCGGAGGGCGGGCTCGGCCATGGTGCCCGACAGGGTCCCGGCTTCGAGGTGGAGCCAAGGCTCGACGTCCTCGACGAAGGCCATCGTCCCCTCGGTGAGGGCTCGGGCGCCGGCGTGGAAGGGGCGGAGGGCCGGGGGGACGTCCTGGATCGAGCCCGGAAGCCGGTGGAGGAGGGCCTGGAGGATCTCGGGCCGGTTGGCCGCCACCCGGAGCAGCGCCGGACCGTGGCCCCCGGCCGGATCCGACAGGGGGTGATGGGGCGGCGGAGCCGCCTCGGGGCCGATGCGGTGGCCGGTGCCGTTGTCGAGGTGGTCCCCGTTCACGTGGCCGCCAGCCGGTCGGGGCAGCGCCGCGGGCGGGGCGAAGGCCCAGGTGCGGGCGCCTGGTAGGGCGGGGCTGAGGGTCCCGAGGTAGGCGCCGTGGATCTCGGGGGTGGGGGCCAGGGCGCCGAGTCGCTCCCGGATCTCGGGATGGGGTTGCTCGAACAGTCCGAGATCGACGACCAGGATGCGACGGCATCGGGCCAGGGGAACGGTTGCCGCCAGTTGGTGGACCGGGCATCGCCCGTCGGCCGTTACCGGCAGCCGGTGGCGCCGCTCTCGGGGAAGATCCGGCCGCAGTACGGCCAGGGCATGATCGACGAGGCCGCCGGCGAACCCGCAC
Source organism: Acidimicrobiales bacterium (assembly GCA_965263455.1). GTDB lineage: Bacteria > Actinomycetota > Acidimicrobiia > Acidimicrobiales > SZUA-35 > CADEDH01. Next base: position 412,632 of record CBDHHN010000002.1, on the reverse strand, counting down.
AGGACGACCTCGTCCGGGCTCAGGTCGTCGATCTGGGCCCCCACCCAGGCGGCGAAGCCGGCCAGCAACGGCCCGCCGGCGTAGTAGCCGAGGTCGGCCGCGTCGAGGCCGGGCTCGGACGAGAGCCGACGCCACGAGAGATCGCCGGCCCTCCGGGTCCGTTGTCGATGACGGTCGGCCAGGTTGAGGGCGATCGAACCGAGGCCCCGGGGGCGGGTCAGCCCGAGCAGAAGGGGTGGGCCCTTGTCCGGTGCGCGGTCGGGGGCGTGACGGGCGTCGATCCCGAGGCTGCGGGGGATGTTGACGTCGAGTTCGAGGTCGGGGCCGAGGTGGACCACGTTGTCGGGTTCGACCCCGCCACCGGCGGCCAGGAGTCGACCGTAGAGGCCCGAGCCCTTCTGTCGGCCCTCGTTGGACGAGACCACGATGTGGTCGGCCTGGTACCCGCAGGCGCGGGCGATCCGGGCGATGAGGTCGCGGGGGAGCGGGGTGTCGGCCACGAGGGCGGTGGCGACGCCGCGCTCGCGGGCCGCCAGATGCAGTTGGATGGCCCGTGGGTTGGCCCGGCCCAGGGTCTGCAGGAGCCGGACCTCGGTCTCGATGGCCTGCTGGGCCACGACCAGGGCATCGAAGGGGGCAACCGCGGCGGCCGAGGCGTCCCGGCCGACCGAACGGTCGGAGCTGAGCGGCCGTCCATTCGTGGCGACGGCCTCGGGCCTCAGGGCGAGGTGGGCCAGTTGACCGTGCAGGTGGTCGCCGATCAGGGCCAGGGAGATCTCGCGGCCGTCCGCTTCGGTGACGGCGAGCCGGGCCTCGCTCTCGGCCCGCCGACGGGCTTCGGGGTAGATGCCCTCGACGCCGGGATGGTCTCGACCCAGGATCTCGGCCACCAGGAGATGCTCGTGACCGGCCTCGAGGAACGTGGGCTCCAAGGCCACACCGAACACATCGAGGCTCAGCAGGCGGGCCGACCGGGGCAGCGCGCCAAACGGATCGGTGCGGCCTCGGCGGCGGCGGGTTCGGAGAGGAGAAGTCAAGACACGTTGAGGTGGCGGTCCACGGTGACCGGTCGCATCGCCGCGCCATCCCTGTCGAATCAGCGACAAGAAATCGTCACTGATTATACACGTAACGCGGCCCGAACCGGCGCGCTCCGCCGGTTCGGGGTTGCCGTCCCAGCGCCGTCCGGGGCCAATACGGTGGGGTCATGAGCTTCGCCGCACTCGACGCCCCCATCTTCGTCGCTGGCCATCGTGGTCTCGTCGGCTCCGCCCTCGTCCGCCGCCTCGGGGAGGACGGTTACCGCAACCTCCTCACCGTGGGGAGGGAGGAGGTCGATCTGCGTTCCCAGACCGCGGTCGACGCCTGGTTCGCCGAGCACCGCCCCCGGTACGTTTTTTTGGCTGCTGGACTGGTCGGAGGGGTTCAGGCCAACTCCGACCGGCCGGCCGAGTTCCTGTACGACAACCTCCTTATCCACGCCACCGTGGTGGAGGCCAGTCGACGCTACGAGGTCGACAAGCTCCTGTACCTGGGCAGCTCGTGCATCTACCCGAAGGAGGCCGAGCAGCCCATCGTGGAGGAGCAGCTGTTGACCGGGCCGCTGGAGGAGACGAACGAGGGCTACGCCCTGGCCAAGATCACGGGCATCAAGCTGTGCCAGTTCTACCGTCGGCAGTTCGGTTGCAATTTCGTGTCGGTGATGCCCACCAATCTCTACGGGCCCCACGACAACTTCGACCTCGAGTCGTCCCATGTCATCCCGGCCCTGATGCGGAAGTTCCACGAGGCCCGGTCCAAGGGCGAGGACGAGGTCGAGGTCTGGGGTACGGGCCAACCCCGCCGTGAGTTCCTCCACGTCGACGATCTGGCCGACGCCTGCGTGTACCTCATGGAGCACTACGAGGAGGACGGACACCTCAACGTCGGTACCGGCGAGGACCTGACCATCGCCGAGTTGGCGGGCCTGGTCCGGGACGTGGTCCATCCGGGGGCCGGCCTACGGTTCAACACCGACAAGCCCGACGGCATCGCCCGCAAGGTGCTCGACGTCTCCCGGCTGCACCGGCTCGGGTGGAAGCACCGGATCGAGTTGGCCGACGGCGTACGGGCCACCTACGCCTGGTTCCGCGACCACGAGGACACGGTCCGGGGCGGGGCCCGATGACGGTGGCCGGCCCCCGGCGGGCCGACACCATCGCCTTCGTCCCGCCCCGGTTCGGCCCCGATGTGGTGGGCGGAGCCGAGGCCGTGGTGGCAGAGGCGGCCACCGCCCTGGCCGCTCGGGGTCTCCCGGTCGAGATCCTCACCACGTGCGCCCGCGACCACGTCACCTGGGCCAACCACTATCCGGCCGGGGTCACCGAGGTCGACGGGGTCACCGTCCGCCGGTTCCCGACCGTTGTCGACACCCCCGGCGCCCACCGCCGGGTCCTGGGGGAGCGGATGCTGGCCGGGGAACGGCTGGCGGTGGCCGAGCAGCAGCTGTGGGTGAACGACAGCCTGCGGGTGCCCGAACTGTGGCATCACGTGCTCGACCACGGTCACCGGTACCGGGTCCTCGTCTTCGCCCCCTACCTGTTCTGGACGACCTACGCCGTGGGCCAGGTGGATCCGGGCCGGACCATCGTCATGCCCTGTCTCCACGACGAGCCCATGGCCGGGCTGGAGATCTTCGCCCCCCTGTTCGAGTCGTCCCGCGGTCTGTGGTTCCTCACCGAACCGGAGGCCGAGCTGGCCCGCCGCCTCCATCGGCTCCCGAGCCGTCAAGCCGTCGTCGGGGCCGGGATCCACCCGGTGGCCGAGTACCGGCCCGAGCGGTTCCGGTCGACGTACGGGGTCGAGGGGCCGTTCATCTATTACGCCGGTCGTCGGGAGTGGGGCAAGGGCTGGCAGCAGCTGGTCGAGGCCTTCACCGCGGCCGTCCTCCACCACGGGATCGACCTGACCCTGGTCACCTCGGGAGGAGGCGAGGTCGCCGTCGACGACGCCATCGCCCCCCACATCGTCGACGTCGGCTTCCTGCCCGACGACCATCGGGACGACGCCATGGCCGCCGCCGCGGCCTACGTCCAACCGAGCGCCCTGGAGTCGTTCTCCCGCACCGTGCTGGAGGCCTGGGCCGCCGGGACGCCGGTGGTGGCCAATGCCGGCAGCGCCGTGGTCCGCTGGCATGTCGAACGCTCCGGCGGCGGCCTGCTCTACCGCAATGGCGACGAGCTGGTCGAAGCCCTGCGGTTCGTGGCCGACGAGCCCCGGGCCGCCGCCGCCCTGGCCGCCGGGGCCGGTGACTACGTGGCGCGGGAGTACCGGTGGCCCGAGGTGATCGATCGCATGGTGGCGACCCTCGACGACTGGCTCCCGGTCGGGTCCCCCGCCGCCCACTCGACCCCGGACGGGGAGGAGGTCGGCGTATGACGCTGCTGATGGTCACCCCCTACCCGCCGTACCGGGACGGCATCGGGACCTACGCCGTCCAGGAGGTCCGCCGCCTCCGGGCCGAGGGCGTGGCGGTTGAGGTGTTGTCACCCCTGCCGTCGGCCGCCCACCATCATCTGGCCCTGGGCAACCTGCGGGGCGTCCTGGCCCTCGTCCGCCGGGCTCGACGTCACCCCCGGACCATGATCCAGTTCTCGCCCGAGATGTTCTTCGGGGCCTGCCGGGGTCCGTTGGAGCGGGTGGCGGTATGGACCGGACTGGAGGCGCTGGCCCGCGTCACCGAACTGGAGATCCGCCTCCACGAGATCGAGTTCGGGCCCCTGGCCCGCAATCCGGCGGAGCGGGCGGCGGCGGCCAGGGCCCTTCGGGCCACGTCGACGGTGTCGGTCCACACCCGGCCCGAGGTCGACCGGCTGGTCGAGGCCCTGGGCCTGGAGCCGGACGACGTCACCCTGGTCGAGCACGGTCGGCATTTCGTCCCGCGGGTGACGGGCGATCAGGCCGAGGCTCGGGCCGAGTTGGGCCTCGATCCCGATCGTCATGTGTTCCTGGCCATCGGGTTTCTCCAGGAGCACAAGGGGTTCGACCGGGCGGCCGAGGCCTTCCGGGCCGCCGGGCTCAGCCGGCAGGCCGAGCTCCACATCGTCGGCTCGGTCCGGGTCAACCATCCCGACCTGGTGGCCCACGCCCGGCTGCTCGAACGTCTGTGTCGGTCGATCCCGGGTGTTCACCTGCACCAGCGCTACGTCAGCGATGAGGACTTCGACCGCTGGATCGCAGCCGCCGACACCGTCGTGCTGCCCTACCGGGAGATCTGGTCGTCGAGCGTGCTGGAGCGGGCCAAGTTGTTGGAGCGGCCGATCGTGGCCGCCGATGTGGGCGGGCTGGGCGACCAGGCCCCCGAGGGCACCCTCCTGTTCGAGGACGACGAGTCGCTGGCCCAGTGCCTCAAGGAACGGGCCGCGACCACCGTCGACCGCGTACCGGCCGGGGCCGGGTCGGCATCCGGGTCGGCATCGGCTCCGCCGTCGGCTGGCGGCGAGGGCGCCGACGGGGCCGAGGAGGCCTGGCGGGTCGACCGGGATCGACCCGACCGGGCCGCCATCGAGGCCCAGGTGAGGCAGCGGGTTCGACGATCCCGGGGCCTGCCCGACCGGCCCGGGGTCCTCGTCTCCGATGGCCACCCCGCCCCGGCCGTCGATCTTGCCGCCGATCTCGCCCTCGACGACAGCGCGACGGCGGGGCTGGTTCGGCTGCCCCCGCTCGTACGTCCCACCCCGACCTCGGCCCGGCCCGGTGTCGGCCCGGCCAAACGTCTGCTCCGCCGCCTGCTCGACTGGGAGCTGGCGCCGGTGGTGGCCGCCCTCAACCGGCTGCAGACGGCCACCACCGAGGCCGTGGCCCACCTCGAAGGACCCGGAGGTGATGCCGAGGGTGGAACCGTCGGACCCGACCGGAGCCTGGTCGAGGACCCGTTCGTCCACGGGGCGGTGGCCGACCTCCCGCCGGGGGCACGCCTGGCCCTGATCGGCGGGGCCGGCTCCCGCCTGGCCCGGGCCCTCGACGGCTCGGGCTACCGCCTCACCGTGCTCGCCCCCGACGACCCCCCGGGGGAGGAGGACGGGCTCGGGACCGGTCGCTACGACGCCGTGATCGTCCCCTCGGCCGCAGCCGACGGGCCGGTCGACGGCGCCGGGCCCGACCGGTCGCAGCCGGGGCCCGCCCGCTACGCGCCCCTCCTGGGCCCCGCCGGGCGACTCGTGCTGAGCACCGGGCGACTCGCCGTCGCCGGTGTCGGGCCCGATGACCTTCGCCGACGGGCCGCCGAGATCGTCCCTGACCTGTCGGTCGGTTACGTCGGCACGGCGTCCCTCGCCGCCGACCGGTGGCGGGTCGACGGTCCGGAGGCCGGACCGGGCGCCGTGGAGCGGGACCGTCTGGCCATGGTGGTCTACACCGCCCGACCCCGGTCCTAGCCAGGTTCAGGGTCCAGGGGCCCGTCGGCCGCCGTCAGCACGTCGAGGAGCGGTCGCGGCGCCCGATCGAGCGAGGTGTGGACCATGAGGATGTGGGCGTACCGAAGGTTTCGCCCGGCGCCGGCCCGCAACCATCGATGCATCTGGTCCTCGGGGGTTCGTCCCCTCCACGCCGGCTGCTTCTGCAGCGTCCGGAAGGCTTCCAGGTCGCCCTGGGTCTCGAGTAGGGCCTCCAGGGCCGGGTGGCCGCAGGCCCGGATCAACTCGTCCTCCAGGTCGCGGACACAGACGAAGAACCCGAGGCGGGCCAGACCCGCCCGGTCGACGGACGATTCCCCGGTCATGGCGGTGAGGGCCCGGGTCACGATGTCGACCTCACCGGCATCGCACAACCCGACCAGGTCGAGGCCGCCGCCTCGCGGCCCGAAGCGATCCAGGTATCGCCCGATGGCCTGGATCCCTCCCATGGGTACGACGACGACACCGGACGCCGTCAGGTCCCGACCCTGGCGGGAGGCGAGGGTCTCCACCGCGATCTGGTCGCTGAGGCCCTCGACCAGGATGACGGCCCGGGCCGACGCCGCCCGCTCCAGGGCCGCCGCCGTGGCCTCGGCCGGGGCGGCGGGCCCATGGGGGTAGCCGTCGGTCACGGGGGTGGCTCAGGTCTTGGCCGACGGATGACCGGAGCTGGTCTCCATCCGGAACCGCATGACCACCCGGCTGACCACGGGCCGCCCGCTGTAGACGTCGAAGCGGAGCATGCCCTCGTGCCGGTCGTGGTCGACGGTCTCGTGCTGGTCCTGGAGGACGAACGACGCCTCGTAGCCGCCGTCGGTCAGGGGGAGATCCTCGAGGACGAAGCGCACCTCGTTGACCGGGCCGGTCGGCCCCACATCGGCCCCGGCCACGTCCCAACTCGAGATGTTGGCCAGGTGCACGCCGTCGTGGCTGTGGAGCTGGAGGCGGACCCGGACCAACTCGCCCTCGGGCGCTCGGAACCTGACGCCGAACCCGACCGAGTCGCCGGGCCGGTAGGTGGCCTGACCGGCCGGTGGGGCGTCGATCCAGGCGTCCTCGATACGGACCGGGGAGCCCTCCGGCTCCGCCTCGGTGACGTCGTCGAGGACGACCAGTCGCTCCAGTTCGTCGGCCGAGGGCGGACCCTGGCTCTCGGGGTCCCCGGGCCGCTGGCCGGTGCCGTGCTCGACCGGGTCGTCGCCGACGACGGCGGCGATCCCGGTCGGGTTCTCGGACGGTGCGGGTTCGGGCTGGCTCGCCTGCTCGGCCGCCCATTCATCGGGGTTGAGCGACCGGCGATAGGTGGTGATGGCCTCGTTGACGTCGCCCACGTGGAGCAGGTCGCCGTGGTCGAGGACCATGGCCCGGTGGCAGAGGCTGCGGACCATGTCGGGAGAGTGGGTCACGAGGCAGATCGTCCGCCCCGCTTCCTGGAAGCCCTTGACCCGCTCGACGCACTTGGCCTGGAACGCCTCGTCACCCACGGCCAGGACCTCGTCGATGAGGAGCACGTCGGGCTCGAGGTTGACGGCGACGGCGAACCCGAGTCGGGCGTACATGCCTGAGCTGTAGTGCTTCACCTGGGTGTCGATGAAGTCGGCCAGGCCCGAGAAGTCGACGATCTCGTCGAAGATGCGTTCGATGTGGGCCCGGGAGAAGCCCAGGATCGAGCCGTTGAGGTAGATGTTCTCCCGGCCGGTGAGATCGGGGTGGAAACCCGCCCCCAGTTCCAGCAGGGCCGACAGGTTGCCCCGGACCCGTACCGTGCCCGTCGTCGGCCGGATGGTGCCGGCGATGCACTTGAGCAGCGTGCTCTTGCCCGAGCCGTTGTGACCCAGGATGCCGAAGGTCTCTCCCGAGCGGATCTCGAAGTCGATGTCACGGAGGGCGTGGAACTCCTGGACGGTCGACGAGCGCCACGTCAGGAGCCGCTCCTTGAGCGTCTTCGACGGCTCGCTCGACTTCCGGAAGCGCTTCGACAGTCCCCGGACCTCGACCGCCACCAGGTCGCCGTGTTCCGGGCCGCTCACAGCGCCTCCCCCAGATCGCCCTCGACCCGGGTGAAGACCCGGAACCCGAGGAGCAGCACCGCAAGCCCGAGCACCAGGCTGAGGGCCAGGTTCTGGACGTACCACGACGTGGGTCGGAGCAGCAGTTCGAAGCCGGCCTGCTGCTCGGCGTCGAAGTTGGTCGGGTTGTACAGGACCCGCTGGAAGGTCGTCACGGCCGGGGTCACCGGATTGAGCATGGCCAGGCGGTCGGCCCCCTCACCCCACCGGTCGATCAGGGCCCGACCGACGAGATCGAAGGCGTAGACCACCGGGGTGAGCCAGAACCAGGTCAGCAGGGCCAGGTCGAGAAAGTGCTCGACGTCGCGGTAGTGGACGTTGAGCCCCGACAGCAACAGCCCCAGGCCGGTGACGAGCAACAGGATCGACAACAGCGCGGGCAGGCCGAGCCACAGCATCGACCACTCGGGGGCCTGGCCGAAGAGGGCGAGTCCGAGCAGCAGGATCAGGAGCTGGAAGAAGAAGGTGACCAGCTCGGCCCCGATGGCGGCCAGGGGCAGGATCTCGCGAGGGAACCACACCTTCTGGACCAGGGCCCCGTTGGCCGTGATCGAGGTGGTGGCCGAACGCAGGCCGTTCGAGAACAGGTTGAAGGCGAGCAGGCCCGATAGCAGCAGGAGGCCGTAGCGGGGAGCGCCCGTGGGTAGGACGACGGTGAACACGAAGCTGAACACCGCCAGGTAGAGCAGCGGGTTCATCAGTGTCCACAGGAAGCCGAAGACGCTGTCCTTGTACTTGACCTTGAGCTCGCGACGGACCAGGTTCGTGAGCAGCTCCCGGTACGACCAGATGCTGACGACCCGACCCCGGAGGGTGGCCGGTCCGGCGGCGTTGGCCAGCAGGGGCGGGACGTCGGAGGAGGTTGTGGAAGCCACGGCGGTCACCGATCAAGGCTAATGCCCCCGGCCCGGTGAGCGGCGTCGACCCCTCGGCCCCCGTCGGCATCGCCCCCTCCGCGTCGTCCGGCGGCGGATCGTCCGGCCCGACTCGCAGGTTCAGCGGCGTCGGCGCCGCAGGTGGGTCAGGCCCCAGCGCGCCAGCTGGAACTGGGCCCAGGCCGACCACAGCCCCACCAGGGTGAGCACCGCAGCCGAGATCCGGATCCAGCGCTCCAGCGACCGACCGAAGGCGTCCACCGTGTCGTCGACGTCGCTCACCGTGGCCTGCAGTTCGTTGAGCCGGGTGGTGAGGGCGGCGGCGTCGGCCGCACCCAGGCGGGTGCTGTCGGGCATGCGGGCCAGGTCCATCTCGACCTGCGTGATCTGGTCACCGATGTCGTCGACGGCGTCGAGGAGCGGTCCGTCGTCGGTCGGCAGCCACTGGTAGACCGGGTGACCCCGCACGGCGGCCGTGGCCTGGTCGGCGGCCACCGCGATGTCGGTCAGGCCCACGGCCCGGGCCCGGAACTCGGCCAACCGGTCGGCGCCTATGCCGTCCCTGTCGACGACGTCGTCGGCCTGGTCGATCCGGAGCTCGACCCGGTCCAGGGTCCGGGTCACGGGGGCCAACACGTCGTCGACCTCGTCGGCGGCCCGGAAGCCGAGCAGGGCGATGAGCAGGGCCGCCACCAGGGAGAGCACGACGCCCAGGCCCCCGAGGATGACGGCGAAGGCGGCCAGAAGACGGCCCGCCGCCCGTCGCCCCCGGCCGCCGGTGCCACGGCGGCGGGTCGAGATCTCCTGCCGGATCGAGACCGGGTCGTCCTCGGCGATCGACGGGTTCAGGACCACGCCACCGGTGGCCTCCGCCTCACCGGCGAGCCGGTCCTCGCTCCCGCCCGCCTCGCGGTCGAAGGCGTCCGGGTCGACGTCGGGTTGTGGCGGTTCCTGCAACTCGAAGAAGGTCTGGTCCGGACCGGAGGCCGGATCGTCGATATCGAAGTCGGGATCGAAGTCGGTATCGAGGTCGGTATCGAGGTCGGTGCCGAGGCGGGACGGTCGATCGGTGCCCGCCTCGTCGCCCGACGTGCTGGTTCCTGGTTCGTCCACCATCGCGATGAACCTAGCGTCCGTCCGGCGCTCGATGTCGTTCGCCCGAGCGCTCGACGGGCCAGGCCCGATCGGCGAGCTCGGCCGCGGCCCCGCCCGGGGCCCGCGCCCCGTCACGCACCGCGGTCGCCAGCGCCGTGCGCGCCTCCACCACCTCGGTCCGGGCCGTCAGCCGAGAGGCCACGAGCCGCTCGAACTCACGGTTGAAGTGCCCGACGGCCTGGTCGGCCCGCAGGCGGCACAGGGAGCCGTCGGCCGACAGTCGCTGATGGACCTCGGTCACCGTGGTCCACAGTTCGTCGAGCCCGTCGCCGGTGAGGGCCGAACAGGGAACGACCGGGGTGGGCAGACCCGGCCACTTGGGTCGCACCATGTGCAGGGCGTGGCGGTAGTCGGCCGCGGTGTGGCGGGCGGCGGCGGCCAGCTCGCCATCGGCCTTGTTGACCGCCACCACGTCGGCCAGCTCCATGATCCCCCGCTTGATTCCCTGCAGATCGTCGCCGCCGCCGGGCGCCACCAGGAGCAGGAACAGGTCGCAGATCTCGGCCACCGCCGTCTCGGCCTGGCCCACGCCCATGGTCTCGACGATGACGACGTCGAAACCGGCGGCCTCGCACAGCAGGAGGGCATCGCGGGTCCGTCGGGCCACCCCGCCGGTCAGTCCCCCGGACGGCGAGGGCCGGATGAAGGCCTCCGGTCGCCGTGACAGCTCGGCCATCCGGGTCTTGTCGCCCAGGATCGACCCGCCGTTGCGGTTGGACGTGGGGTCGACGGCGAGCACGGCCACCCGGTGCCCGGCGGCGAGGAGGCGGACGCCGAGGGCGTCGATGAAGGTGCTCTTGCCCACCCCGGGGGTGCCCGTGATGCCGAGGCGGACCGAGCCGCCCGTATGGGGGAGGAGTTCGTCGAGCAGGGCCTCGGCCGCCACCCGGTCGGTGGCTCGGGTCGATTCGATACGGGTGATGGAGCGGGCCAGGGTGCGCCGGTCGCCGGCCACCAGCCGCTGGGCCCAGTCGGTCACCGGTCGGCCGTCACGAGGCCTCGATCAGGTCCAGGACCTCGGCCGCGGCGTCGGGGATGTTGGTTCCGGGGCCGAAGATGCCCCCGACCCCGGCCGCCCGCAGCTCGTCGTAGTCCTGGGGCGGCACCACGCCGCCCACGACCACGGTCACGTCACCGGCGCCGGCCTTGGCCAGCTCCCCGATCAACTCGGGGACCAGGGTCTTGTGCCCGGCCGCCTGGGACGACACGCCGACCACGTGCACGTCGTTGTCGACGGCGTCGCGGGCGGCCTCGGCCGGGGTCTGGAACAGGGGGCCGATGTCGACGTCGAAGCCGAGGTCGGCGAAGGCGGTGGCGATGACCTTGGCCCCCCGGTCGTGACCGTCCTGGCCCATCTTGACCACCAGCATCCGGGGCCGGCGACCGGTCGTGTCGGCGAAGCCCTCGATGCGGCGGCCGATGGCCTCGAAGCCCTCGTCGCCCTCGTAGGCGGCGCCGTAGACGCCGGAGATGGTGCGTGTCTCGGCCTGGTACCGGCCGAAGACCTCCTCCATGGCGTCCGACATCTCGCCCACGGTGGCCCGGGCCCGGGCGGCGTCGACGCAGGCCGCCAGCAGGTTGCCGTCGCCCCTGGCGGCGTCGGTCAGGGCGGCCAGTGCGGCCCGGCAGGCGGCGTCGTCGCGGGTGGCTCGGACCTGATCGAGCCGCTCGATCTGGGCCTGGCGGACGGCGGTGTTGTCGATGTCGAGCACGTCGACCTCGGACCGCTCGTCGAGCTGGTACTTGTTGACCCCGACCACGACCTCCTCGCCCCGGTCGACCCGGGCCTGGCGGCGGGCCGCCGCCTCCTCGATGCGGAGCTTGGGCATGCCGGAGGCGATGGCCCGGGTCATGCCGCCGAGCTCTTCGACCTCGGCGATGATGGTCCGGGCCCGATCGGCCAGCTGGGCCGTCAGGGTCTCGACGTAGTAGCTGCCGGCCAGGGGGTCGACGGTCTGGGTGATGCCCGACTCCTCGGCCAGGATGAGCTGGGTGTTGCGGGCGATGCGGGCACTGAACTCGGTGGGGAGGCCGAGGGCCTCGTCGAAGGAGTTGGTGTGGAGGCTCTGGGTCCCGCCCAGCACGGCGGCCATGGCCTCGACCGTGGTCCGGATCACGTTGTTGTGGGGGTCCTGCTCGGTGAGCGACACCCCGGAGGTCTGGCAGTGGGTCCGTAGCATCGACGACCGGGGGTTCTGGGGTTCGAACTGGGCCATCAGCTCGCTCCACAGGAGGCGGGCGGCCCGCAGCTTCGCCACTTCCATGAAGAAGTTCATGCCGATGCCGAAGAAGAAGCTCAGCCGCCCGGCGAAGGCGTCGACGTCCATGCCCTTGGCCAGGGCGGCCCTGACGTACTCGACGCCGTCGGCCAGGGTGAAGGCCAACTCCAGGTCGGCCGAGGCCCCGGCTTCGAGCATGTGGTAGCCCGAGATCGAGATCGAGTTGAACTTCGGCATGTTCTCGGCCGTGAACTCGATGATGTCGGCCACGATCCGCATCGAGGGCTCGGGCGGGTAGATGTAGGTGTTGCGGACCATGAACTCTTTGAGGATGTCGTTCTGGATGGTCCCGGCCAGGGCTTCGGAGGCCACGCCCTGTTCCTCGCCGGCCACGATGTAGCAGGCCATGATCGGCAGCACGGCCCCGTTCATGGTCATCGACACCGACATCTTGTCGAGCGGGATCCCGTCGAACAGGATCTTCATGTCCTCTACCGAGTCGATGGCCACCCCGGCCTTGCCCACGTCGCCCGTCACCCGCTCGTGGTCGGAGTCGTAGCCCCGGTGGGTGGCCAGGTCGAAGGCCACCGAGAGGCCCATCTGACCGGCGGCCAGGTTGGCCCGGTAGAAGGCGTTGGACTCCTCGGCGGTGGAGAACCCGGCGTACTGGCGGATGGTCCAGGGCCGGTTGGTGTACATGGTGGCCCGGGGGCCCCGCACGAACGGGGCCTGGCCCGGGAGGGACCCGAGGTGGTCGACGGCGTCGAGGTCGGCCTCGGTGTAGAGGGGCTTGACCGTGATGCCCTCGGGGGTGGGCCGGTGGAGGTCGGCCACGTCACCGCCCCGGAGTTCCCGGGCCGCCGCCTCGTTCCAGCTGTCGTCGATCGAACCGTTCTCGCTCACGGCAGCGATTGTACGGGTCGGCCCGCCCCCGCTAAAGACGGAACGGCATCGACCGCACCGGTGGGCCGGCGCCGCATGGGATCAGTCCCGGTCCACGCGGGCTCCGCCGCTCAGTTCGACGGCGTCGAGGGTCCCGTCGGGGGCCACGATCCTGGAGGCGCCGGAGGCGTCGACGTCGATCTCGGTTGCGGCGCCGACGTGGATCTGGGAGGCCCCGGAGGCGCTGAGGTCGGCCTGCCCGGCGTCGAGGTCGTCGAGACGGACCCGGGAGGCGCCGGAGGCGTCGATGACGGTCTCGTCGGCCTGGCCCCCGAGGGTGATGAGGGATGCGCCTGAGGCATCGATGCGGACCAGGCCGGCGGTGACCTCGGCCGTTATCGACGAGGCGCCGGAGGCGTCGATGGTGACCGAGGCCGAGTCGAGCTCGCTTTCCACGTCGACCGTGGAGGCGCCCGAGGCCTCGACGTCGAGCAGGACCGGGACCGAGATGACGGCCGTCGGGATGACGTCGGTGCGGTACCGGCCGGAGTCGAAGCCGATGTGGACCGTGCCGCCTCGCAGTTCGACCTCGAGATCGTCGATCAGGTTGTCGTCCACGGTCACCTCGACCGTGGCCGGCCCGTCGGCCACCCGGACCTCGGCCTCGAAGGCGTTGGACACCGACACTCCGGTCAGGTCGCCGGTCTCGGCGAACTCGAACGAGGCCGTCTCGGGGACGCCCGAGCCCCGCTCGGGAACGAGGCCACCGCAGGCCGGAAGCACGAGGGCGGCGCCGGCCACGGCGGCCAGCCCGAGGAGGGAGCGGCGGTGAGCGGAACGGCGATGGCGGCTGGGGTCGGTGGTGTTGGTCATGCCCTCATGCTGATCCCGACCGGCCGGAGCCACCATGCGGACTCTCCCTGAACCGACCCCGATCCGACCCTGAGTCCCGGGGCCGGGGTACCCCGAGCCGGTAGGGTCCCCGGATGGCCGCCCCCCGCCCCCTCCGGGTCGCCGTCGAGGCCACGGCGTTGCTCGGTCCCCGCACCGGTATCGGGGCCATGACCGACGCCCTCCTCCGCCGACTCGGGGCCGTCCCCGACCTCGACGTGACCGGTCTGGTCGTGTCGTGGCGGGGTCGGACCCGAACCGCGGCCGCCATGCCCCCGGGGGTGACCTCCCGGTCGCTGCACCACCCGGCCCGGCTGGCCCACCGGCGCTGGGCCCGGGGCGGTGGCCCCCTGATCCGGGGCCACGACGTGGTCCACGGCCCGAACTACGTCGTACCGCCGGCCGCCGGGGCCTGGGAGTTGGTGTCGGTCCACGACTTCGGCCCCTGGCACTTCCCCGATCTGGTCACCTTCCACGCCCGGGCCTTCCCCCGGCTGGTGGCCGAGGCCGTCCGCCGGGGTGCGCACGTGCATGTCGACTCGTCGTTCGTGGGCCACGAGGCGGCCGACATCCTCGGTCTGGCCCCCGACCGGATCCACACGGTGCCTCTCGGCTTCGACCGACCGGGCCCCGACGAGGAGGGTGACCCGGTGCGGGGCCGGGCCCTGGCCGGGACCGACCGGTACGTCCTGGCCGTCGGCACCATCGAGCCCCGCAAGGACCATCCGACGCTGGTGGCGGCCCTGGCCCACCTGTGGGCCGACGGGCGGGACGTCGGCCTGGTCGTGGCCGGAGGCGACGGCTGGGGGACCGAGGCCTTCGAGACGGCGCTGGCCCACCACGGGGTGGGGGACCGGGTGCGCCGCCTCGGCTACGTCAGCGCCCGGGACCGGGCCCACCTGCTGGCCGGGGCGACCTGTCTGGCCTTCCCGTCCCGCTACGAGGGCTTCGGTCTCCCGCCGTTGGAGGCCATGGCGGCCGGGGTGCCGGTGGTGGCGTCCGACGCCGGCTCGCTGCCGGAGGTGTGCGGCGACGCCGCCCTCCTGGTTCCGGCCGGGGACGCAACCGCTCTGGCCACGGCCCTCGACCGGGTCACCACCGACGACGCGTTGGCCGCACGACTGGCGGCGGCCGGAAGGGTCAACGTCGACCGGTTCTCCTGGGACACCATGACCGACGCCCTGGTCGGCCTGTACCGGAGTCGGGGGGCGGTGGGAGGACCGGGCGCCGCCTCGGGCCCGGTCGGCGCCGGCCCGACCTGAACGATCGTCGGCGATGCGACAACGGCCGTCGGCGGTTGTGGCAGGGTGGTGGGGTGACGCCGCCCCCGGCCCCGCCCGACGATCGCCCGGACGCCGAACCGCCGGCCGGGGTCGAGCCCATCACCGTGTTCCTGCTCGACGACCACGAGGTGGTGCGGCGGGGTCTCATCGGGCTGCTCGAATCGGAGGACGACATGCGGGTGGTGGGGGAGTCGGGATCGGCGGCCGAGACCCCGGCTCTGATCGCCCGTCTCCAGCCCGATGTGGCCGTCCTCGACGTGCGGTTGCCCGACGGCAACGGGATCGAGGTGTGCCGGGAGATCCGCTCGGCCCACCCCGACGTGGCCTGCCTGATGCTGACCTCGTTCTCCGACGACCGGGCCCTGGTCGACGCCGCCATGGCCGGGGCCGCCGGGTTCGTGCTGAAGCAGGTGCGGGGCAATCAACTGGTGGAGAGCGTCCGCAAGGTGGCGGCCGGAGCCCAACTGCTCGACGACGCCATGGTCCGGCTCGGGATGCAACGGCTGAAGGACACCGACGAGGGCGTGCTCGACCGGCTCACGCCCCAGGAACGGAGGATCTTCGACCTCATCGGCGAGGGCTGCTCCAACCGTCAGATCGGGGAACAGCTCTTCCTGGCCGAGAAGACGGTCAAGAACTACGTGTCGAGTGTCCTGGCCAAGCTGGGCATGAGCCGCCGGACCGAGGCCGCGGCCTTCGCCGCCAGGATCGAGGAACGTGAACGACACCGGTACTCCTGAACCGGGCGCCCAGGCACCCGTGCTGTCCGAGGCGACGGCGGGGTTGCTGTGGACCGCCTCATCCGACGGGCTGCTCCTGGTGGGGGCCGACGGCACCATCGCCGCCACCAACGCCGCCCTCGATCATCTCCTCGGCTACGACCGGGGGGCTCTGGTGGGCCGCTCGATCGAGGATCTGGTCCCGCCCGAGCTGCGGAGCGGCCATGCTGCGCTGCGCCGCGGTTTCGAGGAGGCGCCGGCGGCCCGACCGATGGCCGCCAGCCGCCTGCTGGAAGCGCTTCGGGCCGACGGGACCAGACTGCCGGTCAACGTCAGTCTGGGTCGGCTCCCGACCGATCAGGGCGAGCTGTCGCTGGCTGCGGTGCGCGATCTCACCGACCGGGTGTTGGCCGAAGCGCAGGCGGCCGAGGCCGACCGGCGCCGGTTCCTGGCCGAGGACCACGACCGGATCGCCAGCGACCTGCACGACACCGTCATCCAGCGGCTCTTCGCCCTCGGCCTGGGCCTGCAGAGCCTGATGAGTTCGGTGACGGACCCCGAGGTCGAGCTGCGTCTCGCCTCGACCGTCGACACCGTCGACGAGATCATCGCCGAGATCCGAGACACCATCTTCGGGCTCCGTCACTCCCGGACCGTGACCGGTGTGGGGCTCCGTCAGGTCGTCCTCGGGGTGGTGACCGACGCCGAGGCGGCGTTGGGCTTCGCCCCCGACGTGCGGTTCTCCGGGCCTGTCGACGGCATCGAGGGGCCGGAGCTACTGGCCCAGATCGTGCCCGTCGTCCGGGAGGCCCTGAGCAACGTGGCCCGCCACGCCGGGGCCAGCACCGCCATGGTCTCGGTTGCGGTCCGGGGCGAACGGCTCGAGGTCGTGGTCGAGGATGACGGTCGGGGACTGCCGGAGGGGGCGGCGCGCCGAAGCGGCCTGGCCAACCTGGCCGACCGCGCCCTGTCGCTCGACGGCGAACTGGAGCTGGGGGTCAGGCCCGAGGGCGGGACCAGGCTCCGCTGGGCCGTCCCCGCCCCGTGACCGGCGCCCGGTGATCCGGCGCCGGGCCGGACCTCAGCGAGGCTCGGGGGTCGTCCTGGTTCCGAACGGGCTGACCGCCTCGACGAGCTGGGACAGCACGTGGCGGACCACAGCCACGGCCAACCGTTGGTGCAGGCTGGCGGCCGAGGTGCAGGGGTAGACCTCGGGTGGGAGCTGGGATCGGCCGAGCAGATGGAGGTGGAGGCGGTTGGTCGAGAACCGGGCCACCTCCAGATCGGCGTCGAGGGGGGCCACCCAGATCCGGGCCGTCCGCCACCGTAGGGGGATGACGACGGCGTCCTCCCGTTGACGGAGACGGCCGATCTCGACCTCGAGGTCGGCGGGCCGGCAGCGATGCAGGTCCAGACCGGAGCCGGCTGCCACCGCCGCCTCCTCGTTCCAGGCCCGGGCCACCAGATCGGCCACCAGGTCCGGGGTGAGAGCGAAGGCGAAGCGACCCGGCCCGTCGGGCCACGGCGACACCACGGGCACGAAGTCGTGGATGAACACCGCGCCCTGGGCCGGGTCCACACCGACGGAGACCTCGCCGTCGGGGGACATGGCCGAGCTCACGGCCTGGGTCCCCGCTCGGCGTGCTGGGCCGCCTCCTGACCGAGGCCCCAGTGGATACCGGCGGCCAGGAAGCCGCCGCCCCCGCCGAGCCAGAACGAGAGGAAGGCGGCGTAGCCGACGGTGGCGGCGGTGGTGTTGGTCCTGCTGGCGATGGTGATCACGGCGAGGACGAACACCGCGGCGATGGTGGCGGGGACGAACAGGGCGATCGACCGACCGAAACCCATAGGCTCGGGCGGGGTCGCGGCGGCCGACGCCGTCAGCGGCCGGAGGTCGGGGACGGACGTGTGCTCGGAGGTGGCGATGGTTGCGGTCGAACTCATGGTCTCACCATCAGGGTCGGAGAACAGGCCCGGGTAGGGCCCTAGGTCCCGACCCGGCTCCGGGACCAAGGGCCCTGGCCCGGCGACGGAGGGCGGCGGCACGATCAGGTCATGGTCCACGATGTGCTCGTTCCCCTCGACGGCTCGCCCTCGGCCCTGGTGGCACTGGGTCCGGCGGCGGCCCTGGCCCACTATCTCGGCACCGAGATCCACGTGGTCGCCTTCTACGGCGACGACGAGGAACACCATGAGCTCGCCTCCCTCCTGCCCGAACAGCTGCAGGAGTTGGCGGGGATCCCGTACCGCCTCGATCTGGTGCCGGCCGAGGGCTCGGTGGCCGCATCCATCGCCGCCCGCCTGTCCGATCAGCCCGGTCGGCTCGCCGTCATGGCCACCCGGGGCCGCG
Organism: Acidimicrobiales bacterium; assembly: GCA_965263455.1. Taxonomy (GTDB): domain Bacteria; phylum Actinomycetota; class Acidimicrobiia; order Acidimicrobiales; family SZUA-35; genus CADEDH01. The sequence continues at coordinate 394,757 of CBDHHN010000002.1, read as the reverse complement.
GTCGGTCGGCTGCCGTGCTCGGCAGTGTGGCGACCGAGGTCCTCCGCCTGGCGTCGGGTCCCCTCCTGTTGATCGGCCCCGCCTTCGAGTCGGGTCGCTTCCGCTGCCACGGCCCTCTGGTCGCCGCCACCCCCCACCACGCCCACGCCCGGCTCATCCTGCCCACGGCCCAGGCCTTCGCCCGAACCTTCGACTTCGACCTGGAGCTGTTCGCTTCGCTCGATCCCTACGCCAACGTGGTCGAGGGCTTGGAGCCGGTGGTCGTTCTCCCTCCGGAGTCCCGCGGTCGGCTGGAGGAGGACCTCCAGGCCCTGGCCCGGGAGTCGACCGACGTCGTCGGGCGCCCGGTCACCCACCACCTGACCGTCGGCTTCGGGGCGGCCCGGGCCCTCGTGGATCGGGCGACCGAGACCAACGCCGCCCTCATCGCCATGGTCACCGGCAACCCGACCGGTCTGGAACGGGTCCTGCTGGGCAGCGTCACCGCCGAGGTCATCCGGCGGGCCCCGTGTCCGGTGCTCGTCCTCCATCCCATCGACACCGGCGGCGCCGACGCTGGCGTCGACCAGCCCACCAACCGGGCGGTCGAGAGGACCTGATCTCCCGGACGCCGCCCCTCGGGCCCCGGCCGCCCCGGGCTGAGCCTCGGGCACCCTGGAGGCGATGGAGTTCACGACCTCCGACGCCCAGGCCTCGATGCCCCCCGATCGGGGCCATCGGGACGCGTCCCTCGACCTGACGGACCTGACCGATCTGGCCGACCTGACCGACCTGACCGACCTGGGGATCCGGGAGCGGGGATCGCTGGCCGTCGTCCTCGACCGGGAGAGGGGTCTCGGTTTGGCCACCTCTCGGGCGAGTTGCGGCCTAACCACCGCCACCGGTGACCCGGTGGCGGTGGCGGCCGCCATCGAGCGTCGCTGGGGCCCCCGTTGGGTGTGGTGGGATCGGGCCACGGCCGACGCCCTGGTGGCCGGGGGCGCGGTCGTGGCCCGCTGCTGGGACGTGACCGTGGTCCACCGGCTGCTGGTCGGCGGTTTCAGGGCCTCGGTGGCCGGCGTGTGGGCCACCCTGAACGGACTGGACCCGGCCACCATCCCGGCCATGGGCCAGCTCGATCTGCTTGCCGTCGGTGACGAAGGGGGCGATCCCGACGATCCGAGGCGGCCCGACGGCCATCTCCGACCCGAGTGGATCGACGGCGGCTGGTCCCGGTCATCGGCGCGGATGGCCCGCTGGGCCGCCCTGGTCCTGGAGGCGTCCACGGCCCAGGAGGCCCTCCTCGGCCAGGGCCCCGACCCGGCCCGGGCCCGGTCGACGGCCCACGCCGAGTCGGCGGCCGAGCTGTTGTGCGCCGAACTGGCCCGGTACGGACTGCCCCTCGACCCGGACGAGGCCGCCCGCATCATCACCGGGATCGCCGGGCCCCGCCCTACCGGTGCCGCCGACGAGAGCGAGGCGATGGCCCGCCGGGACCGGGCGGTGCTCCGCCACCTCGACCCGCCGCGCCCCGTCAACCTGCGGAATCCGGCGGAGGTGAAGGCCATGCTTCACCGCACCGGCCTCGATCTGCCCGACACCAGGGCCTGGCGGTTGGAGCAGGTGCGGGCCACCAGCCCCCTGATCGACGCGCTGTTGACCTGGCGCAAGGCCGAGCGGGTGGCCACCACCTACGGCTGGAGCTGGCTCGACCGGCACGTGTCAGGCGGACGACTCCGCGGTCAGTGGTCGAGCACCGACGGGGCCGCCGGGCGGATGACGGCGTCGGCCGGGCTCCACAACCTGCCGGCACCCATGCGCCCGGCGGTGGCGGCCGAACCCGGTCATCGGTTCGTCCGGGCCGATCTGGCCCAGATCGAGCCTCGGGTCCTGGCCGCCGTCTCCGGCGATCCCGTCCTGATCGCGGCCACCGCCGACGCCGACCTCTACCAACCGGTGGCCGAGCGGCTGGGGGTCGATCGCGACACGGCCAAGGTGGCGGTGCTCGGCGCCATGTACGGGGCCACGACAGGGGAGTCGGCCGGTGCCCTTCGGGGTCTGGAGCGCAACTATCCGGTGGCCATGGCCTTCCTCGAGGAGGCGGCGGCGCGGGGGCGGCGGGGCGAGGATCTCCGCACCATCGGAGGGCGACGCATCCCGCTCGGACGCGGATCGTCGCCCGACGGGGACCTCGATCGGGCGGTGGCCGCCGCCGCGGCCCGGGGACGGTACGCCCGCAACGCCCTGATCCAGGGGGCGGCGGCCGAGTTCTTCAAGGTGTGGGCCGTCATCGTCCGGGGTCGGGTGGCCGCTAACGGCGCCCGGGTGGTGCTGTGCCTCCACGACGAACTGCTGGTCCACACCCCCACCGGCCAGGCCGAGGCCGTGGCCGGGATCGTCACCGACGCGGTCACCGAGGCCGCCTTCTACTGGTCGCCGCAGCCCGAGGTTCGCTTCGGGGTCGAGGTGGCCGTCGTCGCCCGCTGGTCGGAGGCCAAGGACGGGGATCCGGACGGGGATCCGGACAGGGATCCGGACGGGAACCCGGGGCGCCATCCTGGCGCCGGGCCGACGGCGGAGGACTGAGAGTCCGGGTGGGTCGAGCCGAGCCCCCTCGCCCCATCGGTCCGTCCGTGGCCGGGGAGGGCGGCCGCTATAGGGTCGGGTGCATGCAACAGCAGCAGGGTGAGCGGAAGCGTTTCGTCATCATCGGCGGCGGCCCCGGGGGCACCGCCTGTGCCACCCACGCCGCCCGCATGGGGGCCGACGTCACCATGATCGAGCGCGACATCGTGGGCGGCGCCGCCCACCTGCTCGACTGCATCCCGTCCAAGGCCATGATCGCCACCGGCGGGGCCATGGCCCTGATGAAGGACGCCGCGGAGATGGGCCTGGCCCGGGTCGACGTGGAACTCGACTTCGAGGCCCTCCGGGCCCGGATAACCGATATCGAGGATCGGCTGGAGGCCTCGACCACCGAACTGCTGGCCAGCCAGGGTGTTCGCATCGTCCAGGGCACCGGACGTCTCCTCGGCCCCAACCTGGTGGAGGCCACCGCCGTCGACGGCACCGTCTCCCAGCTCGAGGCCGACGTCATCGTGCTGGCCACCGGCAGCCGTCCCCGCATCCCCGACTGGGCCAACGTCGACGGAACCCGCATCCTCACCACCCGCGACGCCTACCCGCCCCCCGAGCTGCCCGACCACCTGGTCGTGGTCGGCTCGGGCGTCACCGGGGTGGAGTTCGTCCACATGTTCAACTCCTTCGGCTCCGAGGTCTCGCTCATCGTCAGCCGCCGCCAGGTCCTGCCGGGCAAGGACCCCGAGGTGGCCGCCGTGCTGGAGCAGAGCTTCATCGACCGGGGGGTCAAACTCATCTTCGGGGCCCGGGCGGCCAAGATCGAGACCTCGGACGACGGGGTGGCCGTTCACTGCGACGACGGCCGCATCATCAGCGGCTCCCATGTGCTGTTGGCCATCGGCTCCATCCCCAACTCGGAGAACCTGGGGCTGGAGGCGGCCGGGATCGAGACCGAATGGGGCTACGTCAAGGTCGACCACAACTGCCGCTCGAGCGTCAGCCACATCTACGCCGCCGGTGATCTCTCGGGCCGGTTGCCCCTCTCGTCGGTGGCGTCGACCCAGGGACGCAAGATCGCAGAACACGCCATGGGCCGCCACCTCGGTCCCCACCGCCACATCGACTACGACAAGGCGGCGTCGGCCATCTTCACCGACCCCGAGATCGCCGACGTCGGGGTGGCCGAGGCCGACGCCTTCGCCGAGGGCCGCAAGATCCGCGTCACCAAAGTGCCGTTCTCGGTCTCGCCCAAGGCCCTGATCAACAACGACCCCCGGGGGTTCGTCAAGATCGTGTCCGACCCCGCCACCGGGGTCGTCCTCGGGGGCTCCATCGTGGGGCGACACGCGGCCGAGCTGATCTCGGTCCTGGCTCTGGCCGTCTCGGCCGGGCTCACCGTCACCGATCTCATCGAGTCGCTGTTCGTCCACCCGGCCCTGGCCGAGGTCCTGGGCGAGGCCGCCCACTAGGCCCGATCCGGCCGGGTCGACGGGCCGGCGACCGAGCGGCGGCTCAGGACAGGTTGACGATCTCGCCGTCGTCGTCGAGATCGATGAGCTTGGCCGCAGGGTTCCTGCCCAGGCCGGGCATGGTCCGCATCTCTCCGCACAGGGGGTAGATGAATCCGGCCCCGACCGAGGCCCGGACCTCGCGCACCGGGAGCGTCCATCCGGTCGGGGCGCCCTTGAGCGACGGGTCACTGGAGACCGAGAGGTGGGTCTTGGCGATGCACACCGGCAGTCGGTCGAACCCGGCGGCGGTGTAGGTGGCCAGGGCCTTGTCCGCCGCCGGGGCGTACTCGACGCCGTCGGCGCCGTAGACCTTGGTGGCCACGGCGAGGATCTTGTCCTTGAGTGAGGCCTCGGCCGGGTAGAGCAGCTGGAAATCGGTCGGCTCCTCGGCCGCCTCCTTCACCGCCTCGGCCAGCTCGGCCGCCCCCCGGCCGCCGTCGGCGAAGTGGGTCGACACCGCGGCCCGGGCCCCGTACTCGGCCGCGATCTCCTCGATGGCGTTGATGTCGGCCTCGTGGTCGCCGGGAAAGACGTTGATGGCCACCACTGGGGAGACGCCGTGGACCTTGATGTTCTCGAGCTGTTTGCGGAGGTTGGCCCCGCCCTGGTGGACCTCGTCGGGGTTCTCGGCCAGAAGGGCCTCGGGAAGGGGCCTGCCGGCCACGATGCGGTGGTTGCCGGAGTGGGCCTTGAGCCCGCGCACGGTGGCCACCAGCACGGCGGCGTCGGGGGCGATCCCCGAGTAGCGGCACTTGATGTTGAAGAACCGTTCGGCCCCCATGTCGGCCCCGAAGCCGGCCTCGGTCAGAAGGAAGTCCTGCATGTGGATGCCGATCTGGTCGGCCACGATCGAGGAGTTGCCGGTGGCGATGTTGCCGAAGGGACCGGTGTGGACGAGGGCCGGGGTGCCCTCCAGGGTCTGCATCAGGTTGGGCTTGATGGCCTCGGTCAGGATGACGGCCATCGACCCGGCGGCTCCGATGTCCTCGGCCGTCACCGGGGCGCCGTCCCTGGTGTAACCGACCACGATCCGGCCCAGACGGGTCCGCAGGTCCTCCATCGAGGTGCACAGGGCGAGGGCGGCCATGACCTCGGAGGCGGCGGTGATGTCGAAGCCGGTCTCGCGGGGGATGCCGTCGAGGCGGCCGCCGAGTCCGATGGTGATGTTGCGCAGGGCCCGATCGTTGACGTCGAGGACCCGGCGCCAGGTGATGTTGTGGATGTCGAGGCCGGTCTCGTTGCCGTGGTAGAGGTGGGCGTCGACCATGGCGGCGCACAGGTTGTGGGCCGCGGTCACGGCGTGCATGTCGCCCGTCAGGTGGAGGTTGAACAGCTCCATGGGCACCACCTGGCTGTAGCCGCCGCCGGCGGCCCCGCCCTTGATACCGAACGTGGGCCCCATCGACGGTTGGCGGATGGCGATGGTGGCCGAGGCGCCGATGTGCTGGAAGGCCTGACCGAGACCGACGGTCGTGGTGGTCTTGCCTTCGCCCAGAGGCGTCGGGGTGATGGCCGACACCACCACGTAGCGGGCCCGGGGCCGGTCGGCCATGGCCGCGACGGCGTCGAGTTCGATCTTGGCCGCCCCCCGCCCGTAGGGCACCAGATGGTCGGCCGGGATGCCCGCGGCGGCGGCGATCTCGGCCAGAGGTCTGAGTTCGGCGCCCTTGGCGATGTCGAGATCGGAGGGGAAGGCCACGGAGCGGGGTCCTTTCGGACGAGCGGTACGACCGGGGGCGGGCGGCCGCCGGGGGAGCGGTGTCCCGAACCTAGAACCGCCGGCCGGAGGTGTCCACGTCCGCCAACTCGGCCCGGCCGAGCAACCCGGCTCCTGAACGGAAACGATTCTCATTCTTGCTAGCGCTAGGATCGGGAGGATGGATGAACGTCTGCCGGTGACCGTGCTCTCGGGCTTCCTGGGGGCGGGGAAGACCACGTTGCTGAACCAGGTGCTCGCCAACCGGGAGGGCCGGAGGGTGGCCGTCATCGTCAATGACATGAGCGAGGTCAACATCGACGCCTCCCTGGTGGCCGACGGCGCCGCCCTCGACCGGACCGAGGAACGCCTGGTCGAGATGTCCAACGGCTGCATCTGCTGCACTCTGCGGGAGGACCTGCTCATCGAGGTCGCCCGCCTCGCCGGCGAGGGCCGCTTCGACTACCTGCTGATCGAGTCGACCGGAATCAGCGAGCCGATGCCGGTGGCGGCCACCTTCCTGTTCGAGGACATCGACGGCCACAGCCTGTCGTCGCTCGCTCGGCTCGACACCATGGTCAGCCTGGTCGACGCCTCGACCTTCCTTCAGCGCTTCGAGGTCCTCGACGAGCTGGCCGATCTCGGGGTCGGCCGCGACGACGAGGACGACCGCTCGGTCACCGACCTGCTCATCGACCAGGTCGAGTTCGCCGATGTGCTCGTGGTGTCCAAACCCGATCTGGTCGGTCCGGAGCACCTGGAGCGGGTGGTGGCCCTGGTCCGCCAACTCAATCCCCGGGCCGGCGTTGTGGTGGCCGAGCAGGGCGATGTCCCCCTCGACCGGGTGCTCGACACGCGCCTGTTCGATGAGGACGAGGCGGCAACGGCCCCGGGGTGGGTCAAGGCCCTGAACGGCGATCAGACGCCGGAGACCGAGGAGTACGGCATCACCTCCTTCGTCTACCGGCACCGTTGGCCGTTCCACCCGCAGCGACTGGCCGAGGAGCTGGAGCAGGACTGGCCCGGCGTGCTGCGGAGCAAGGGCTTCTTCTGGTTGGCCAACCGACCCGAGGTGCAGGGCCTCTGGAGCCAGGCCGGGTTGTCGGTGATGCTCGAACCGGTGTCGTTCTGGTACGCGTCGGTCCCCGAGGAGCGGTGGGAGTTCGAGTCCGATGAGGAGCGGGCCGATCTGCGGTCGCGCTGGGATCCCGTGGTCGGCGATCGTCAGACCGAGATCGTGTTCATCGGCGTCGACCTGGACGAGCCGGCCATCCGCGAACGACTCGACCGCTGCATCGTGACCGGCGACGAGTTCGAAGCGGGTCCGGAGGTCTGGGCCTCCTACCCGGACCCTCTCCCCGAGTGGGACCTGTCCTGCGACCTCGAGCCGTGATCTCCTGACCTCGGCCCGCCCGCCGGTCGAGCCGTGGTCGCGGTCTCGTGGTCGTGGTCTCGTGGTCGTGGCGCCGGCCGTCGTCGCCGCCGGGTTTCGATGCCAGACTCGGCCCATGCCATTGACCCAGTACCGGATCGATCGAGGCGGCGTCGACCGCCTGCTGTTCCTCATGCACGGCTACACGGCCGAGCAGCACCATCTCGCCTCCTATGTGCCCCTCGTGGATCCCGACGAGCGGTTCACGGCCATCGCCCCCCGGGGCCCCATCGACATGCCCGACGGTGACGGTGCCGGATGGTGGACCATCGATCTCGACACCTTCGAGTCCGACCTCTCGCACTTCATGCCCTCGCTGGAGGCTCTCGAATCGTTCATCGCCGATGAGGCCGACCGGGCCGGGGTGCCCCTCGAACGCTGCATCGTCGGCGGGTTCAGCCAAGGTGGGTTCCTGTCGTTGGCCCTTGCCGGCAGGCCCGGCGCGCCTCGCTACGCCGGCATCTGGGCCATCTGCTGCGGTGTGCCCAAGGTCCCGGGTCTGGAGGTCGACCTGACCGACGGAGATGGCCGGCCCGCCCTGTTCCAGTGGGGGACCCGCGATGCCTTCATCGGGCCCGATCAGCCCCAGGAGGTGATCGCCGCCCTCGGTGCCGGCGGCTGGGATCTCCGGCACCACGCCTACGACATGGCCCACAGCCAGACCATCGAGATGATGGTCGACGCCAGGGACTGGTTGGCCGGCGTCCTGTAGCCCGCCTCGCGGAGCCGGGGGCGAAGCGGTCCGTTCAGAGCCCGGAGTGTAGCGTCGAGGCCATGACCGAGAACGGTGCCTACGAGGCGATCACCTACGAGATCGCCGCCCCCGGGGTCGCCCGCATCATGCTGGACCGGCCCGAGGTGGCCAACGCCCAGGACAAGCGGATGCTGTACGAGCTCAACCAGGCCTTCGACGTCGCCGTGGCCGACGACGACGTCAAGGTCATCATCCTGGGAGCCAACGGCAAACACTTCTCCTCGGGCCACGATCTCCGCGACCGGTCGAGCTTCGACGAGTTCGAGACCGTGGGCCCGGTGGCCGGCTTCGGCCAGCCCGGGGCCCACGGGATGATGGCCCGCGAGGAGGAGATCTACCTCGGCTTCTGTCAACGCTGGCGCCAGGTGCCCAAGCCAACCATCGCCCAGGTCCAGGGCAAGGTCATCGCCGGTGGCCTGATGCTGGTGTGGCCCTGCGACCTGGTCGTGGCCTCCGACGACGCCACCTTCTCCGACCCGGTCGTGGCCTTCGGGGTCAACGGGGTCGAGTACTTCGCCCACGCCTTCGAGTTCGGCGCCCGGCGGGCCAAGGAACTGCTGTTCACCGGCGAGGCCTTCGGGGCCGAGGAGGCCAAGGCGGCGGGCATGGTCAACCGGGTGGTGCCCCGGGAGGACCTGGCGACCGAGACCCTGGTCCTGGCCGAGCGCATCGCCGGTCGACCGGCCATGGGACTCAAGTTGGCCAAGATGTCGGTCAACGCCTCGGTCGACGCCATGGGCTTCCCCCTGGCCCTGCAGACGGCGTTCGGTCACCAGCATGTGGGCCACGCCCACAACCAGTGGGTCCACGGCATGGTGGTCGACCCGTCCGGGGCCGAGGTGATCAAGAACGACGCCCGCAGCGGTCGGTGAACCTCGATCCCGTGGCCCATGACGGCACCGGCGACGACGGCTCCCACCCCCACTCCCGATCCGATCGCAATCCCGACCCCGACCCCGACCCCGACCCCGACCCCGACTTCGACTTCGACTTCGACTTCGTGATCGTCGGCGGCGGGTCGGCCGGTTGCGTCCTGGCCAACCGCCTCAGCGAGGACCGCTCCAACCGGGTACTGGTGCTGGAGGCGGGACGCCCCGACCACCGGTGGGACGTGTTCATCCACATGCCGGGCGCCCTGGCCTTCCCCATCGGCAGTCGCTTCTACGACTGGCGATACCACAGCGAGCCCGAGCCCCATCTCGGTGGCCGCCGTGTGGCCCACGCCCGGGGCAAGGTCCTGGGCGGCTCCAGCTCCATCAACGGCATGATCTTCCAGCGGGGCAACCCCCTCGACTACGAGCGCTGGGCCCGCCGCCCCGGGATGGCCGGCTGGAGCTACGCCCACTGCCTGCCCTACTTCAAGCGGATGGAGCGCTGCCTGGCCGGGGCCGACGACTACCGGGGCGACGACGGGCCCCTGGTCATGGAGCGGGGCCCGGCCGCCTCCCCCTTGTTCGAGGCCTTCTTCGAGGCGGTGCAACAGGCCGGGTTCGAGCTCACCTCCGACGTCAACGGCTACCGCCAGGAGGGGTTCGCCCCCTTCGACGGCAACCGGCACCGGGGGCGGCGGATGAGTGCCTCCCGCACCTACCTGTGGCCGGCCCGGCGCCGCCCCAACCTCGAGGTCGTGACCCGGGCCCTCACCACCGGCATCCGCTTCGAGGGCAGCCGGGCAGTGGGCGTCACCTACCGCCGGCCCGGCGGTGGCGAGCGCACGGTCACCGGGGCCGAGATCATCCTCTGCGCCGGGGCCATCAACACCCCCCAGCTCCTCCAGCTGTCGGGAGTCGGTGATGCCGAGCACCTGTCGGGACTGGGGATCGAGCCCGTCATCGACCTGCCCGGGGTGGGAGCCAACCTGCAGGATCACCTCGAGGTCTACGTCCAGCAGGCCTGCCCCCTGCCGGTCTCGATGGCCCGCCACACCGCCCGGTGGCGGATGCCCCTCATCGGCCTCCAATGGCTGTTCCGCACCGGGCCCGCCGCCACCTCCCACTTCGAGGCCGGCGGCTTCGCCCGAAGCAACGACGAGGTCGATCGGCCCAACCTCATGTTCCACTTCCTGCCCCTGGCCATCCGCTACGACGGCACGCAGCCGGCCCAGGGCGACGGCTACCAGCTGCACGTCGGGCCCATGTTCTCCCAGTCCCGGGGGACGGTCCGAATCCGTTCCACCGATCCCGGCGAGGCCCCCGCCATCCGGTTCAACTACCTCGACAACGACACCGATCGCCGCGAGTGGGTCGAGGCCGTGCGCCTGGCCCGCCACCTGCTGGGCCAGCCGGCCTTCGACCGCTACAACGCCGGTGAGATCTCCCCCGGACCCGAGGTCCGCACCGACCAGGACATCCTGGACTGGGTGGCCCGCGACGCCGAGACGGCCCTCCACCCGTCGTGCACGGCTCGAATGGGCACCGACGACGGCGCCGTCCTCGATCCCGACTCGATGCGGATCCACGGTCTCGACGGGATCCGGGTCGTCGACGCGTCGGCCATGCCCACGATCACCAACGGCAACATCTACGCCCCGGTGATGATGCTGGCCGAGCGGGCGGCCGACATGATCCTGGGCAACACCCCCCTCGACCCGATCGAGGTGCCCTTCCACCGGGCCCACCCCTGAGGCGGTTCGAGGCACGGTCGTTGGCGATGGTGCTAGCTTCTCGGCGTCATGTTTGCCCTGTTGCTGGCCGCTGAAGAAAGCGGCGAACTCATCCGTCAGGAGATCGCGGCGGTCGTGCTGCTGGCCATCGCCGCCGGCGTGGCCGTGGTGGCCAAACGGCTGCGGTTCCCCTACACGGTGGCCCTGGTCCTGGCCGGGTTCGCCGCCGCACTGCTCGGCGACCTGGTCGCCGTCGACGTCTCGCCCGATCTGATCCTGGCCCTGCTCGTACCGCCCCTGCTGTTCGAGGCCACCCTCCACCTGCCGTGGGCCAAACTCAAGGCCGACCTGGTGCCGGTGCTGTTGCTGGCCCTGGTCGGCACCGCCGTCGGCACCCTCGGGCTCGGGGCCCTGGTCCACTACGCCCTCGACATCCCGTGGGCCGCCGCCTTCGCCTTCGGGGCCCTGATCTCGGCCACCGATCCGGTGGCCGTCATCGCCTTCTTCAAGTCCCTGGGCACCCCCAAGCGACTGTCGGTGCTGGTCGAGGGGGAGTCGCTGTTCAACGACGCGGTGGCCGTCGTCGCCTTCGGCCTGGCCGTGGCCGTGGCCGAGGGCGGGGAGTTCAGCGTCGGCGGAGCCGCCACCGACTTCATCGTCGTGTCGGCCGGCGGCCTCCTGGTCGGGGTGGTGCTGGGCTACCTGGTGGGCGAGATCTTCCTGTCCCGGATCGACGACCCCCTGATCGAGACCTCGACCACCCTGGCCCTGGCCTACGGGTCGTTCCTGCTGGCCGAGGAGTTCGGGGCCATCATCGGCGAACCCGACTTCCACCTGTCCGGCATCCTGGCCGTGGTGGCGGCCGGTCTCGTGGTGGGCACCGTCGGTCTTCGCAACACCTCGCCGTCGACCCGCCTCACCCTCGAGCACTTCTGGGAGCTGCTCAGCTTCCTGGTCAACTCGCTGGTGTTCCTGGTGATCGGGCTGACGATCTCACCCGCCGACCTGACCGACGAGCTGGCGGCCGTCGCCATCGCCGTCATCGCCGTGGTCGCGGTCCGGGTGGCCCTCGTCTACGGCCTGGCCGAGGTGGCCGGGCGCCTGGTACCCCGGCGGGCCATCCCGATGCCGTTCCGCCACGTCATGACCTGGGGCGGACTGCGGGGCGCCATCTCCCTGGCCCTGGTGCTGACCCTCACGGCCGAGACCGTGGGCGAGGAGACCGAACAGACCATCCGGATCATGACCTTCGGGGTCGTGCTGTTCACCCTGATCATCCAGGGCACCACGATGTCGACGCTGATCCACCGACTCGGGCTGGCGGGCAAGGCCCAGAACGAGCTGACCCAGCAGCGGCACCAGGCCCGGATCGCCATGCGGCGGGCCGGGCAGTCCGAGGTGGCCCGCCTCGGGACCGAGGGGGTGCTGTTCGCCGACCTGGCCGAGGCGGTGGGCAAGACCTACCAGCGGGACCTGGCCCGGGAGGCCGCCGACCTCCGGGAGCACTTCGAGAGCCACCCCGAGCTGGAGGTGTCCATGCTGCTCCAGGCCCGCCGGGACGCAATCGTGGCCGAACAGCAGGCCCTGTCCGACGTGACCCGGACCGGGCTCATCGAGACGTCGGTGGCGGCCGAACTCGGCATCGAGTTGAACGAACGGCTCGCCGCCCTCGACGTGCTGGAGGAGCGCTGGGAGTCGGGCGACGATCCCGGTCCGCGGACGGCGCCCGACGGAGGTGGATCGTGATCCTGTACGTGTCGTGGGGCGGCTCGGGCCGGGCCGCCACCGTTCGGGAGGCCATGCGCTTGGCCTTGGCTGCAGACGAAGCCGAGGGCCGGGGCCTGCGGTACCTGGCCGTGCTCGACGACGATCACTTCGCCGACCTCGACGACGCCACGATGGCGGTGGTCACCGACGAACTCCGCTGGTTGCTCGACGCCCAGCTGGAGCTGACCCGGTCCCAGCTGGGGGCCGAGGGCCTGATCGTGGAGGTCGTGGTCCGCCGGGGCGACGTGGTCGAGAGCGTCGTCGACGTCTTGGGCGAGCGGGGCCAGGCCCGGGTCCTGATCGGGGCCCCGGTGGCGCTGTCGGGCCATGGTTCGGTCGACGATCTCCGCCAGGCCCTGGCCGATCGCATCGGGGCTGAGGTCGAGGTGGTCGAACCGACCGGCGTGTAGGCGGTGGTCGAACCCGGTCGTCCGGCCGGGCGCGCCGCACGGCCGGACGGCGCAGGAGGGCTCCCGCACCGGCCGACCGTGGACGTGGTCACCGGCGACGGTTCAGGAGCCGATCCCGAGCAGGGAGCGGAAGGCGTCGGCGGCCGCCGGCTCACCGGCCTCCTCCAGGCATTGGGCGTACGCTGCGCCCTCGGCCATGACCGTCTCGATGTCGACCTCGTCGGCGGGGTCGACCGGGGTGATCCGATCGGCGCACAGTCCAGGCCGACGGGCGTTCATCTCGTCCAGCACGGCCGCTGCTTCGTCGGCCCCTTCGGGCAGGCCGAAGCCGTCGCCGTCGGCCGGATCGGTGATCCGATCGGTCGGCGGGGCCTCGATGGCCTGGGGCCGACCCAGCTCGGTGAACGTGGTGGTGACCGAGAGCTCCGTGGCACCGTCCGCTGTGTCGCCCCCGGCCTCGACGTGGAGTCGGGTGAGGACGTCGTCGGCGACGGTGGCCGTGATCACCAGCGTCTCGGGTAGGACCTCGGGTGCGGTGGCCAACAGGGCGAGGCCGGGCGGGAGGTTCTCGGGGCCGAGTTCGGCCAACACCTCGGACGGCATGGTCGCCCGGTACGAGGTGCCCGGCCCGGCGCCGGCGTCGTCCACCTCGCGGAACTCATCGGCCCGATCCAGCAGGTCGAGCACGGCCTCGGGGCTGATGGCCTCGGGGTCCACCTCGACGCCGAGATCGGTCCAGGCGTCGTCGACGGCCGGGAACGAGATGAACGAGTCGCCGTCGGTGAGGGGTGGGATCCGGGCGTAGTCGACGCCGTCGACCCGACGGATCTCGACCTCTCCGAAGCCGTCGCCGGCCCCGGGATCGATCCCGGCGTCGGCGTCCGGCAGGTCCTGGGTGAGGGCGAAGTCGTCGCCGTCGTAGCGGTAGTCGATGGTGAAGCCGTCGTCGTCGATCGTCCCGTCGGGCCGCTCGACCGTCGACACGATGGTGATCTGGACCCGACCCGACTCGAACGCCGCCGATCGGCGGGCCGCCTCGTTGACCACGGCGGCAGCCGCCGGGGCGGTGACGGCGTTCACCACCAGGGCGGCGACGGCGAACACGGCGACGAGGGCCAGGCCGGCGGGGGCGGCCAGAAGGGGTCGTTGCCACCAGGGCCGGGACCAGGGAGGTGGCGTGACCCCCGGGTCGGGCCGGTTGACGGGGCGTGGGGTGTCGATGGTCTGCATGGTGATCTCCTCGAACCGAGCGTCTGCGCTCGTGGTGGGCTCTGGGGTCGTGCCCGGGTCCCGGAACGGGTTGGCGGCCCGCAGTTCGTCGAACAGGTCGTCGTTTTCCATGTCAGGCCTCCTCTCCGGTCTCCGGTATCGGGCAGTTACCACCCACCTGCGCGGAGCACGCCGGATCTTTCACCTGTTCTCGATTCGTCTCTCGTTCCGTTCGTTTCCTCGGGGTCCGCTCGACCCGCTCCACCGCCTTGGCCAGCCGGTTGCGGGCCCGATGGACCCGGATGGCCACGGCGTTCTCGCTGCAGCCCAGCATCGACCCGATCTCGGCGTGGGGCAGTTCCTCCCACGCCGCCAGACGCAGGATCTCCTGGTCCCGCTCGGCCAGGGTGGCCAGCGCAGCCAGCAGGACCGGCGATCGATCGGTTACGGCGTCGGCCGGGTCCGGAGCGTGGGGCGCCCTGGACACGACATCGATGAGCCGGTCCCGCAACTCCACCGACCGCCGACGTCGGCGCCGCCCGGACCGGAGCTGGTTGCGGGCCACCCCGAACAGCCAGGGCCGCGTCCCCGGCTCCTCGGGGACGGCGTCGAGGCGGCGCCAGGCGACCGAGAAGGTCTCGGCCAGGGCCTCCTCGGCCTCCTCGGTTGTCACCGAGCGGCGCAGGCAGTAGCGCCACAGGTCGTCGTGGTTGGCGTCGTACAGCCGCCGGAATCGGCGGCGGCGCCAGGCGAGTTCGTCATCGTCCAGACCGGTCACATCCCCTACCTGCCGGTTGCGGCCCGGTCCTTTCACCCGTTCCGTGCCGCCGGCGGGATCTCGGCGGCGGTCCCGGGGCGCAACCTAGGCTCGGGCCATGTTCATCGCCGTCCACACCCTCATCTACTCCGATGACGCCCCGGCCACCCGGGCCTTCCTCCGCGACGTGCTCGGCCTGCCCCACGTCGACAGCGACCCGTCGTCGCCGGGCTGGCTCATCTTCGGCACCGGGCGCAGCGAGCTCGGGGTCCACCCCACGAGCGGCGAACACGAGGGCCACAGCTTCTCGGCCCCCCGCCATCACCAGATCTCGTTCATGTGTGAGGACGTGGCCGCCACCCGAGCCGAACTCGAGGCCAAGGGGGCGACCTTCGCCACCCCGATCGAGGACCACGGATTCGGTCTGGTGACGATGCTGGAGGTTCCCGGAGCCGATCCGATCCAGGTCTACCAACCCCGACACGCCACGGCCTACGACCTCGGCTGAGGCCCGCTGGTCGACGAGAACGGCCGGCTACTCGATGACGGCCACGACGTCGCCGCCGCCCACGGAGTCGCCCTCGGCCACCCGGACCTCGGCCACCTTGCCCGCCTTCTCGGCCGTGACGTTGTTCTCCATCTTCATGGCTTCGAGCACGATCACGGTGTCGCCGGCCTCGATCTCCTGACCGGCCTCGACCAGGACCTTCACCACGGTGCCCTGCATCGGGACCGTCACCTCGCCCGACCCCGATCCGGCGGCTGCGGCCCGGGCCGCGGCCCGGCGCTTGGGCTTACGCCCACCGCCCTTGGGCCCGGCAGCAACCAGTTCGCCCTCCGGGACCCACAGGGCGACGGAGAACTTCTTACCGTTGACCTCGACGTCCATGGTGCGGCGCACCTTCGGCTCGTCGTCGGCCTCGGTGTTGCCCTTGTCGGCCTTCGTCGCCGACAGGTCCAGCACCTCCTCGACCCACTTGGTCGAGTGCTCGACGGCGGCGAAGTCGGGGTGCTCGAGGATGGCGATGTCGGCCGGGATGGTCGTGGCCACGCCCTCGATCTCCAACTCCCGCAACGCCCGCAGGGTCCGGGCGATGGCCACGTCACGGTCCGAACCCCAGCACACCAACTTGCCGACGAGGTTGTCGTAGAACTGGCTGATCTCGTCGCCGGCCTCGTAGCCACCATCCCAGCGGGTGCCGTAACCCGACGGGGGGCGAAGCTTGGTGATGGGCCCGGGGGAGGGGAGGAAGGCACCGCCGGCCGGGTCCTCGGCGTTGATGCGGACCTCGATGGCGTGCCCGGTGAGGGTCACCTCATCCTGGGTCAGGGGCAACTCGGCCCCGGCGGCGACCGCCAGCTGGAGAGCGACCAGGTCGAGGCCGGTGACCATCTCGGTCACGGGATGCTCGACCTGGAGGCGGGTGTTCATCTCCAGGTAGTAGAAGGCCCCGTCCTCATAGAGGAACTCGACGGTGCCGGCGTTGGTGTAGTCACAGCCCTTGGCCACCTTGACCGCGGCCTCACCCATGGCCCGGGCGATGTCGTCGGGCAGACCGGGGGCCGGGGCCTCCTCGATCAGCTTCTGGTGTCGACGCTGGGCCGAGCAGTCCCGCTGGCCGAGATAGATCCCGTTGCCGTGGGTATCGCACAGCACCTGGATCTCGATGTGGCGGGGCTTGGTCAGGTAGCGCTCGAGATAGCACTCACCTCGGCCGAAGTAGGCGACGGCCTCCCGCTGGGCCGACTCCAGGGCGTCGGCCGCCTCGTCGGGGCCGGTCACCACCTTCATGCCCCGGCCGCCGCCGCCGAAGGCGGCCTTGATGGCCACCGGCCAGCCGTGCTCGGCCCCGAAGGCCACGACCTCCGACGCCTCGGTGATGAAGTTGGTGTTGCCCGGCACACCGTCGACGCCGACCTTGTCGGCGGCGGCCCGGGCCGAGATCTTGTCCCCCATGACCTCGATGGCCTCGGGCGGCGGTCCGATGAAGGTGACGCCCCGGTCGGTGATGGCCCGGGCGAAGTCGGCGTTCTCGGAGAAGAAGCCGTAGCCGGGGTGAACGGCGTCGGCCCCCGACCGCTCGATCACATCGAGGATGGCGGCGGTGTTGAGGTAGCTCTCGGCTGCGGTCTGGCCACCGAGGGCGTAGGCCTCGTCGGCCAACCGGACGTGCAGCGCCTCGCGATCGAGCTCGGAGTAGACGGCCACGGTGGGAATCCCCAACTCCTGGCAGGCCCGGATGACCCGGACCGCGATCTCGCCTCGGTTGGCGATGAGCACTTTGTTGAACAACCGATCCATATCCACCCGCTTATCGTGGCCCCGATGACAACCGAGAGCGAACCATCGGGGGCCGAGGGTACGCGTTTTTCGGCGGTCCGGCACGTGGAGGAGACCGGCTCGACCAACGCCGACCTGCTGGCGCTGGCCTCGACCATGCAGGCGGTGCCGCCCGGGAGCCCGCTCCCGGTGCTGGTGGCCGATCATCAGAGCGCGGGGCGGGGCCGTCAACGTCGACGGTGGCATGGTGAGCGGGCCAACACCCTGC
Source organism: Acidimicrobiales bacterium (assembly GCA_965263455.1). Taxonomy (GTDB): domain Bacteria; phylum Actinomycetota; class Acidimicrobiia; order Acidimicrobiales; family SZUA-35; genus CADEDH01. The sequence continues at coordinate 377,511 of CBDHHN010000002.1, read as the reverse complement.
TGCTCTCGGCGTTGACGTGGCCCCCACCGCAGTGGGCCGGCCTGACCCCGCTGCTGGCCGGAGTGGCTCTGGTCGAGGCCCTCGACCAGGTGCTCGGCTCGGGCTCGCGCCCGGGCGACGTCGCCCTCAAATGGCCCAACGACGTCCTCGCTCCCGGTCACGGGGAACGGAAGCTGGCCGGGATCCTGGTCGAGGCCACCACCGCCCCCGCCGGCCTGGCCGCCGTCGTCGGGATCGGCCTCAACCTGCGGTGGGCGTCGACGCCACCGGCCGAGGTGGCCGAACGGGCCGTGACCCTGGAGACGATCGCCGGCGCTCCGATCGACCGCTGGGCCGTGGTCCGGGTTCTGCTCGGCGCCCTCGACCGTTGGTTGGGCAGGGTCGAGGTCGACGGCGCCGCGCCCCTGCTCGCCGCCTACCGGGACCGGTGCCTGACCCTGGGCCGCCCGGTCCGGTTCGAGACGGCCCGAGAGGTGGTGACCGGCCGGGCCGAGGCCGTCACCGACGAAGGGGCACTGGTGGTGGCCACGGCCGACGGTCCCGTGTCCCTGACCGCCGGCGACGCCCACCACGTCTGACCAGCGCCTGACCCGCGTCTGGCCCGGCCGGCGCGTCGTCCGGCCCGAGCCGGGTTGCTCAGGTCGGGTCTGCGATCGACCGAGTAAGGGACATGGTCCGTCCCCGCCCACCGGTGGTGGTGCTGCGGCGCCCGTCCCCGTCACCCCCCGGCTACCGCCTCCCGGCACCGGTCGCTGCCGCCGCGTCGGCCGTGCCGCCGGCCGTCGGCCTCCTCATGGCCGTCGTCATGGCCGTCGTCATGGTCGTGGCCTCGGTCGTGGTGCCCGGCCCCCCGGCCGCGGCCCAGGCCGACGGGCCCACGACGACCACCACCGAGGGTCCGCCCCCGTCTCCGGAACCGTCGACCACCGTCCCGGGTCCGACCTCGACCGCGGCCGATGGAGCCGAACCCGCTGAACCCGCTGATCCCGGCCTACCCCCGCCTGCAGCCGATCCGACTCCACCGGAGTCTGCAGACCCGGCCCCCGGTCCGGAGCCACCGGCGTCCGACGACCCCCTGGTCAACGAGCCGGTGGGGGAGGGGGTGCCAGGCCGCGACCCCGTCGACCCCGGCGACCCCGGCGACCCCGAGCGTGAGGGGTCCTATGCCGGCCAGCCCGAGTTCGTGCCCTCGCCCATCCTGTGGTCGCAGGTTCGGGCGGCCGAGGGACGGCTGGCGGCGGCTGAGGAGGCGGTCGACGAGGCGGTCGAGCGGGTCCGGACCGGACGTCGGCGACGCAAGGCCCTCGATGCCCGCCGCCAGACCCTGGGTCGTGAATCGCAGGACAGCCTGACCGACCTGGCCGAGGCCGAACAGACCCTGGTCGACCGCTCCATCGCCGCCTTCGTCGGGGCCGATGTCCGGGGCGGGGTGGTGGTCGGAGCCCTGGAGGCGGCCGATCACGACGCCTACGTCGACGGCTGGATCAGGAGCGAACTGCTCGACGTGGCCCTCGAGCAGGACGATCGGGCCATCGCCGACTACCGGCGCCTGCGGGCCCGCCTCGACCGATCGGCCGAAGCCAACCTCGACACCATCCGCCGTCTGGACCGGCTGTTGGCGGCCGACGAGTCGGCGGTGGAGCGGGCGGTCGAGGAACGGGATCGGGCGGCCGAGGAACTGGCGGTGTTCGCCGCCGGCAGCGCCGTCCACATCGACGGGGCCCGCTTCCCGGTGGCCTGGCCCTACGACACCCCGCTCATCGACTCGTGGGGGTTCCCCCGCATGCCGGGAACCCCGGACGAACACTGGCACGAGGGGATCGACGTGTTCGCTCCGGCCGGGACGCCACTGCTGGCGGCCGAGGGAGGCGTCGTCACCCGCGTCGGCATCGGTCGCCTGGGCGGACTGTCGCTGTGGTTGCAGGGTGACAGCGGCGCCCACTGGTACTACGCCCACCTCCAGAGCTTCGCTCCCGGCCTGACCCAGGGCGACGAGGTCGAGGCGGGGGAGGTCGTCGGCTTCGTCGGGAACACCGGCAACGCCGTGGGCACCCCGCCCCACCTGCACCTGCAACTCCATCCCGACGGCGGCTCGCCCGTGAACCCCTACCCGCTGCTCCAGGTGCTCTCCGAACGCCAGCGGGCGGTGGCCTCCGACGACTCGGTCGGCGCCGACGGGGACTAGGCCGGACGGATCGGCCGTCCGGCCCCGGCCCGGTCGGACGGGGTGGACCGGTGGGGGACGGCCCGTGCCGACCAACGGCCGGCCGAGCGCTCGACCACCACCTCGAGCCCGAACACCTCGGACAGCAGGTCACCGGTGAGGGTCTCGGCCGCCGGTCCGGCCGCCACCGCCCGTCCCGCGGCCACGGCCAGAAGGTGGGTGGTGGTGGCGGGCAGATCCTCGACCCGGTGGGTGACGAGGACCGAGGGCGGGGCCGCAGGATCGTGGGCCAGGGCTTCGAGCGCCCCCACCAGCTCCTCCCGGCCCCCGAAGTCGAGACCGGCCGTCGGTTCGTCCAGCAGCACCAGGGCCGGGTCCGGCATCAGGGCCCGGGCCAGCAAGGCCCGCTGGCGCTCGCCCGAGGACAGGGTGGCGAAGGTGCGGGCCCCGTAGCCGTCGAGACCCACCCGTCCCAGCAGGTCGAGGGCCCGGGCCGTGTCGTCGTCGGTGTAGGTGTGCCACCACGGTTCGAGGGCGGCGTACCGCCCACACCGGACCACCTCCTCGGCCGTGAGTCGGCCCCGGAGCTGATCGACCAGGGCGGCCGACGACACCCCGAGGCGGGCCTTGAGGGGGCGGATGTCGACCCGACCCAGCTCCTGGCCCAACACCCGGACCCGACCCACGGTGGGATGGAGGGCGAGGCCGGCGACCCGGAGCAGGGTCGACTTGCCGCCGCCGTTGGGCCCGAGCACGGCCCAGTGCTGACCGGGCTCGATCCGCCACGTCACCCCGGCCAGGACGGCCCGACCGTCGATGGTGACCCCGACGTCGTCGAGCTCGAGGGTGGGCCCGGCGACCGATCGCACTCCGTTCACGAGCAGTACAGTGGAGACGCTCACCTCGCCTATGTCAACCCTCCTCGGCCTTCTCGTCGTCGTACTGCTCGTCGCCTCCAGCGGCATGTTCGTCGCCATCGAGTTCTCGCTGATCGCCGCCGACCGGCAGCGCCTCGAACAGCGGGCGGCCGAGGGGAGTTGGACGGCTCGGCTGGCCGTGCGGGCCGTCCGGCGCCTGTCGTTCCACCTGTCCGGGGCCCAACTCGGGATCACCATCACCAGCCTGGTGTTGGGCTACCTCTCGGAGGACCTGATCGCCGACCTGCTCAGCCCGGTGTTGGGCGGCGCCGGTTCCACCCTGAGCATCGTGGCCGCCCTGCTGCTGGCCACCGTGTTCCAGATGGTGGTGGGGGAGCTGGTCCCCAAGAACGTGGCCATCAGCCGTCCGCTCGCCACCTCGCAGTTCCTGGCTCCGGCCGCCATCGGGGTCCACGGCCTGCTGTCGCCCGTGATCGTGGTCTTCAACGGGGTGGCCAACTGGTTGATCCGTCGGGTCGGTCTCGAACCCAAGGAGGAGATCGAGGTCCACCGGTCCCTCGACGAGCTCGAGTACCTGATCCAGTCCTCACGGGAGGGCGGGGCCCTCGACCCCGAGGCCCACGACCTGCTGACCCGGACCCTTCGCTTCGGCAACAAGACGGCGGCCGACGCCCTCACGCCCCGGGTCCACCTGGCGGCGGTGTCCGTCGACGACACCATCGCCGACCTGGCGGCCGAGGTGGCTCGCAGCCGCCACTCCCGCTACCCGGTGTTCGAGCACGACTTCGACAACGTGCGGGGCATCGTCACCATCAGCGCCGTGTTCACCACCCCGGTGGAGGAACGGCCCCACCGGCTGGTGGCCCAGGTGATGCACGAGCCCCTGGTGGTGCCCGAGACCCGCGATCTGGTGGAGATCCTCGACGAGTTCCGAACGACCGAGGTGCCGATGGCGGTCGTGGTCGACGAACACGGTGGCACCGCCGGAATCCTGACCCTGGAGGACGTTCTCGAGCAGCTGGTGGGCGAGGTCGACGATGAGGACGACCCGCTGTCGTTGACCGGCGGTGTGGCCGACGGCGTCTACGTTGCGGCCGGGACCCTGCATCCCGACGAGGTCGAGGACCTGTGCGGCCTGGCCATCCCCGACGGCGACTACGAGACCGTGGCCGGGTTCGTCCTCCAGCGGATGGGTCGCATCCCGGCCGCCGGCGACACGGTGGACCACGACGGATGGCGGATCGAGGTGGCCGAGATGGACGGCCTGCGCATCGCCGCCCTGCAGCTGACGGCCCCCGGGTCGATCACGGCGGGCGAGGGGGGATCGTGACCGGGCTGGCCCTGCTCGCCTCCGAGGAGCCGCTGAGTGCCACCACGGTGGCCTGGTTCCTGGTGGCCGCCGTGGTGCTCATCGCCCTCAACGGGTTCTTCGTGGCCTACGAGTTCGCCATCCTGGCCGCCCGGCGGTCGTCGTTCACCTCCGAGGACCGGGCCGGCCGCCGGACCTCGCAGGCCACGCTCACGGCCATGTCCGATTTGTCGATGCAGCTGGCCGGGGCCCAACTCGGCATCACCATGGCATCGTTGGCCCTGGGGTACGTGGCCGAGCCGGCCTTCGAGGTGATCTTCGAGACGCTGCTCGGTTCGACCTTCTCCCCCGAGGTCACCCGCGGCGTCTCCATCGCCGCCGCCCTGTCCCTGGCCGTCTTCCTCCACCTGGTGGTGGGGGAGATGTTCCCCAAGAACGTCGCCCTGGCCGCCCCCGACGCCACCATGCGCTGGCTCGTGCTGCCCTATCGCCTCTACCTGATCCTGCTCCGCCCGCTGGTGGTGTCGCTCAACGCCCTGTCCAACTGGGGGTGCCGACTGGTCGGGGTGGAGGTGACCGATGAGCTGGTCGCGGTCCACACCGTCTCCGAACTCACCGCCATCGTCAATCGCTCCCGGGCCGAAGGGGTCATCGAGGGGGGCGACGCCGAGCTGCTGAGCGGGGCCCTCCGCTTCGCCCAGCTCCCGGTGGGTGAGATCGCCGTGCCCCTGGCCCGGCTCGACACCCTGCGCGTGGGCTCGACGGCGGCCCAGGCCGAACGCCTGGCCGCCACCACCGGCAAGGACCGGATCGCCATCACCGGCTCCAACCCCGACCGGCCCCTGGTCGGCTACCTCCACGCCCGCGACCTGTTCGCCCTGGATCCGGCGGCCCACCGGGCCCCGTTGCCGGTCGGCCTCATCCGCGACATGGCCACCGTGCGGGCCGAGCGGTCGCTGGTCCAGGTGCTGCGGACCATGCGCCGGGTCAACCGGCAGGTGGCCCTGGTCGAGGACGACAGGGGACCGGTGGGCCTGGTGACCATCGAGGACGTGGTGCGGGCCCTGATGGAACGAGCAGAGGACGTGCCCCTGGAACCACATGGTTCCTAGACGGTCGACGGGCGGTCCTCGCTCCGCTGTCATCTTGGGTTAACCTTGACCTCCGTGCGAATCGGAATCCCCCGCTCCGCCGTCGCGCTGCTCGCCCTCGCTGTCACCTTCTCGGTCGCTCCTCCGACGACAGCAGCAGCCCCCGATCCGGCCAAGTCGGCGCGCTCGCTGTCGGCCACCGTGGCCCTGGCCGCCGACGGACCCGGCGCCCGACAGGCCGTCAACCTGGAGGAGGCCCAGCTTCGCATCGACGTGACGGCCAAGGAACTCCGCTTCGCCCGGGACCGGTCGCAGCGCCTGGACCGGGATCTGGCCGTGGCCAACTCCGTGACCGAGGAGCTGCAGGGTGAGCTGAACGTGGTGGCCCAGGCGACCCTGAAGAACGCCATCGACGGGTACCGCCTCAGCGAGATCCCCCGCGGCCTGCTCGGCGGCCGGGACCTGACCTCCAGCCTGCGGGCCGACGCCCTGGTGGGGGCGGCCGTCAGCGCCGACACCGAGGCCTTCGACGCCTACCGGGACCTCCGCAAGGACTTCGAGATCGAACAGAGCGAGTTGGCCGACAAGGAGGACCGGGCGATCGAGGCTGCGGCCGACGTCGACCGGCTGGAGGAACGCCTCGACGGCGAGCTGGCGGTGTACACCCGCCTCGAGGAGAAACGGCTGGCGGCCGAGGCCTCGGCCGCCGTGGTCCAGGCCTCGAACCGGGCCCAGGCCCGGGGCCGCAAGGTCGGCTTCTATCTCGACACCTGCCCCGTCGACGGTCCCCACGAGTTCATCGACTCGTGGGGGTTCGCCCGCTCGGGCGGCCGCCGTCACAAGGGGGTCGACGTCCTGGCTCCGATCGGGACCCCGATCGTGGCCCCCGTGAGCGGCCGGGTGGAGCACTTCTCCAACAGCGTCGGAGGTCGGTCGTTCCGGCTCTTCACCGAGGACGGCAACTACTTCTACGGCACCCACCTGTCGGCGTTCGGGACCCAGGGTGAGGTGCGGGCGGGAGAGGTCATCGGCTTCGTGGGCGATGACGGCAACGCCCGGGGCATCCCGCACCTCCACTTCGAGATCCACCCCGGCGGTCGGGGCAACCCCATCAACCCCTACATCGACACCGCCGCCGTCTGCGCCGGCGCCCTCTGAGCCCGCGGCCTCGGTGCGAAGCGGGCCGGCTCAGGCCCCCAGGGCGTGGTAGCCGCCATCGACGTGGATGATCGAGCCCGTGGTCTGGGGGAACCAGTCGGAGAGCAGGGCCACACATGACCGGGCCACCCCCTCGGAGTCGGTCACGTCCCAACCCAGCGGGGCCCGCTTGACCCACTCGTCCTCGAAGGCGGTGAAGCCCGGGATCGACTTGGCGGCGATGGTCTTCATCGGTCCGGCGGCGACCAGGTTGGAGCGGATCTGGCGGGGACCGAGCTCTCGGGCCAGGTACCGGTTCAGCGACTCCATGGCCGCCTTGGCCATCCCCATCCAGTTGTAGGCGGGCCAGGCCACCGTGGCGTCGAAGGTCAGCCCGACCAGCGATCCACCCTCCGACATCAGGGGGGTGACCACGTCGGCCAGGGCCCGCAACGAGTAGGCCGAGGTCTGCACCGCGACCGACACCTCGTCCCAGGTCGGGGCCCAGAAGTCGTCACCCAGGCAGGCCTCGGGGGCGAAGCCGATGGCGTGCAGGGCGCCGTGCACGGTGCCCCACTCCGACGCCAGGGTCTCCCTGAGGGCCACACCGTGCTCGGGATCGTTGATGTCGAGCTCGTGGACGGCCGGCTCGGCGTCGAGCTTGCGAGCGGTGCGCTGCGTCAGCCGCATCCCCCGACCGAAGCCGGTCAGGATGATGGTCGCCCCCTCCCGCTGGGCCAGCTGGGCCACCCCGAAGGCCAGGGAGTCGTCGGTGAGGACTCCGGTGATCAACACGTTCTTTCCGTCAAGAAGACCCACGCCCATCAGACTGCCAGCGTTCCGTCTTGGTTACGCCCCCGGTGGACCGGCGGCGGGGTTGCGGTCTGGGTCGCTCCAACCCACTACGAGTACGCTCTCGCTCGTGATCAAGCTGTACGACACCGCTCGGCGCAACATCGTCCCCTTCGAGCCCGGTCCGATCGTGACCATGTACACCTGCGGGATCACTCCCTACGACGCCACCCACCTGGGTCACGCCTCGGCCTACATCGGCTACGACGTGCTCCAACGCCGACTGCGGGACCTGGGCCACGAGACCCGGTGCGTGCGCAACGTCACCGATGTCGACGACGACATGCTGCGCAAGGCCCGCGAACTCGACGTCCATTACCTCGACCTGGCGGCGGCCGAGACCGCCCGGTTCGACGACGACATGGCCGCCCTGGGCATGATCCCGTCGTGGTCCGAGCCCCGGGCCACGTCGGCCATCGCCGAGATCCGGAGCTTCATCGGGATGGCCCTGGAGTCGGGCCACGCCTACCAGTCGGGCGGCGCCATCTACTTCGACGTGAGTTCCTGGCCCCGCTTCGGGGAGCTTTCCGGCTACGACCGCGAGACGATGGTCGAGCTGGCGGCCGAGCGGGGCGGCAACCCCGACGATCCCAACAAGCGCGACCCCCTCGACTTCATCCTGTGGCAGCCCTCGGCCGAGGGTGAGCCGTCCTGGGAGACCAAGTGGGGCCCCGGGCGACCGGGCTGGCACATCGAGTGCTCGGCCCTGGCCCTGCGGGAGTTGGGCGAGACCATCGATCTTCACGGCGGCGGCAGCGACCTGGTCTTCCCCCACCACGAGTGCGAGGCGGCCCAGACCGAGGCCGTCACGGGAGGGACCTTCGTCCGCCACTGGATGCACCAGGCCATGGTCCGTATGGACGGCGAGAAGATGTCCAAGTCGCTGGGCAACCTGGTCTTCGTCAGCGATCTGCGCGAGACCTACGATCCCCGCGCCATCCGCCTCGGCATCGTGGCCAATCACTACCGCTCGGAGTGGGAGTGGCACGAGGAGCTGATGCCGCAGGCCGCCGCCCGCCTCGAGCGTTGGCTGGAGGCCGGGGTGGGGGAGGGGGCCCTGGAGGAGGTCCGGGCCGCCCTCGACTCCGATCTCGACACCCCGGCCGCAGTGGAGGCCATCGACGACGCCGCGGCCCGAGGCGAAGGGGTGAGCCGCTCGGCCCTGTTGTTGGGCGTCGACCTGGAGTCGGGTCCGCCGACCCTTGACCGGTCGCCGTTCGCCGGCACGCGGGCGTTGGATGTCGTCCGAGCGAACGGGGGGAGCCATGGCTGAGGACGATCCGGGGTACGGGCGCCATCAGCGGGTGGCCAAGCGTCTGGTCGGCCCCCTGTTCCGTCGCCTGATCGATCTCGACGTCGCCGGACTCGACAACGTCCCCGCCGACGGCCCCGCCGTCCTGTGCCCCAACCACCTGGCCGCCATCGACTCGTTCGTGGTTCCCGCCGTCATCGACCGGCCCCTGCTCTACGTCGGGAAGTCCGAGTACCTGGACGACTGGAAGACCCGCTGGCTGTTCCCGGCGCTGGGCATGATCCCCATCGACCGGCGGGGCGGTGATCACGCCCGGGCCGCTCTCGACACCGCCCGCGGGGTGTTGGAACGAGGGGGGCTGTTCGGGATCTACCCGGAGGGCACCAGGAGCCGTACCGGCCGCCTGCACAAGGGCCGGACCGGGGCCGCCCGTCTCGCCATCGAAACCGGCGCCCCCATCATCCCCATCGGTCTCATCGGCACCGACGAGGTGCAGCCGATCGAGGCGACCTGGCCCCGGCTGTTCCGGACGGTGCAGATCCGCTTCGGTGCCCCCATCGAGGTCGAGCGGTACCGCCACCGGGTCGGGGACCACGCCGTGTACCGGGAACTGACCGACGACGTCATGTTCGAGATCGCACGGCTCAGCGGCCAGGAGTACGACCATCGCTACGCCACCGACGTGGCCCCCGACGCCCCGCCCCTCACCGCGGCCGAGGCGGCGGCGGCCATGGCCGCCTCGGACCGAGGCCCGGCGTCGAGGACGGCCCCGGCCCGACCCGAGTCCGGGGCGGACAAGGCCGCGTTCGGCGACCGTCCGGTGCTCGCCGCCCGGTCCTCAGCCGAGGTGTTGGTGGCCAAGCCCCTGCCCTCGTTGGCCTGAACGCCGGCCGGTCGGCACCGGGATCCGTTCGCCGGCCTCGCGACGGGTCGTCGTCGAAAATCCGCCCGGGGTAGAGGTGGTCGACCCGTAGAGTGGATCCGTGGTCGATATCGCTGTCTCTCTGCCCGATGGTTCGCAGCGGGAGGTCCCGGAGGGGACCACCGTGGGCGGGTTGGCGGCCACTATCGGCAAGCGGCTGGCCAAGGCGGCCGTGATCGGGGTCGTCGACGGGGCCGAGGTCGACCTCGACGCCGTGCTGGTCGACGGGCAGGCGGTCGAGATCGTCACCGCCGACTCCGACCGGGGCCTCCACACGCTCCGCCACTCGACGGCCCACGTCCTGGCCCAGGCCGTGCTCGAGCTGTGGCCGGGGGCCACGTTCGCCATCGGGCCACCCATCGAGGACGGCTTCTACTACGACTTCGAGCTGCCCGAGGGGCCCGACGGGTCGCGGGCCACGTTCACCGACGAGGATCTGGCGCGGATCGAGGCCAAGATGCGCGACATCGTGGCCGCCGACCAGCCCTTCATCCGCTCCGAGCTTCCGGCGGCCGAGGCCCTGGCCCTGATGGACGGCCACCGTTACAAGCAGGACATCATCGAGCGGGTCACCAGCGGTGATGGCGGCGCCGATCTGGCCGGCGAGGCCGGTGACGCCGAGGTCATCAGCTTCTACCGCAACACCGACGATTTCGTCGACATGTGCACCGGCCCCCACGTGCCCTCCACCGGTCGCCTGGGCAGCTTCAAGCTGCAGAAGGTGGCGGGGGCGTACTGGCGGGGCGACGAGAAGAACCAGATGCTCCAGCGCATCTACGGCACGGCGTGGGCCGATGACAAGGCGCTGAAGGCCCACCTCCATCGCCTGGAGGAGGCGGCCAAGCGCGACCACCGGAAGCTGGCCAACGAGCTCGACCTGTTGTCGTTCCCCTCCGAGCTGGGCGGTGGCCTGGCCGTCTGGCACCCGAAGGGCGCCATCGTCCGCAAGCTCATGGAGGACTACTCCCGTATGCGGCACGAGACGGGCGGCTACGAGTTCGCCTACACGCCGCACCTGGCCAAGTCGGACCTGTTCGAGACCTCGGGCCACCTCGACTTCTACGCCGACGGCATGTACCCGCCCATGGAGATGGACAACGGGACCTACTACCCGAAGCCCATGAACTGCCCCATGCACGTGCTGATCTACCGGTCGCGCCAGCGGTCGTACCGGGATCTGCCCCTGCGGCTCTATGAGCTGGGCACCGTCTACCGCTATGAGCGGGCCGGCACGCTGCACGGCCTGATGCGCATCCGGGGCTTCACCCAGGACGACTCCCATGTCTTCACCACCCAGGAGAACCTGGGCGAGGAACTGTCGAGCCTGCTTGCCTTCGTGCTCGACATCCTGCGGGCCTTCGGCTTCGACGACTTCCAGGCCAAGCTCTCGACCCGGCCCGAGGAGAAGTCGGTCGGATCCGACGAACTGTGGGAGTTGGCAACCGACTGCCTGCGGGACGCGCTCCACGACGCCGACATCGACTACATCATCGACGAGGGCGGTGGCGCCTTCTACGGCCCCAAGATCGACGTCGACGTGCGCGACGCCATCGGTCGGTCCTGGCAGTTGTCGACCATCCAGGCCGACTTCCAGCTGCCCGAGCGGTTCGGGATCGAGTACGTGGCCGCCGACGGCGACCGCCGGCGTCCGGTCATGATCCACCGGGCCCTGTTCGGCTCGGTCGAGCGGTTCTTCGGCGTGCTTCTCGAACACTTCGCCGGCAATCTGCCCACCTGGCTGGCTCCGGTGCAGGTCGAGATCCTGCCGGTGGCGGCCGACCACGAGGCCTACGCCGCCGAGGTGGCCGAACGCCTGGTCAACGACGGTGTGCGGGTCGAGATCACGGCCCCCAACGATCCCCTGGGCAAGCGTATCCGCAACGCCAAGACCCAGAAGATCCCCTACGTCCTGGTCGTCGGGGACGACGACGTGGCCGCCTCCACCGTCGGGGTCAACCCCCGCGGCGGCGAGGTCGACCGCGACGTGAAGGTGACCGACTTCGCCAAGCGGTTGCGGGACGAGATCGCCCAGCGGGGCTGAGCCCGCCCGGTGCCCATGGAGCGACTGTTTTCCGGGTGGCGCCTGGCCCACCCTCCCGAGCTGGGGGCCGACGGTCGGCCCCACGCCAACCTGCCGCCCGCCCCGGGCAAGACGCTGTTCGAGACCATCGAGCAGTCGGGCCTGGCCGACGAGATCACCTACGTCGTGGTCCGCCGCCCCAACACCTTCGCCCTCCTCAACGTCTACCCCTACGCCTCGGGCCACGTCATGGTCCTGCCCCGGACCGCCGTCCGCTCGGCCGACGAACTCGACCCGGAGGTCTACCAGGAGCTGTGGGGTCTGGTCCGGGAGGCCACGGTGGCGGTGAAGGCCGCCTTCGGACCCGACGGCCTCAACGTCGGATTCAACGAGGGCACGGCGGGCGGCGCCTCCCAGCCCGACCATCTCCACATCCACGTCGTGCCCCGGTGGCGGGGCGACACCAACTTCATGACGTCCCTGGCCGAGACCCGGGCCCTGCCGTTGTCCCTGGGCGACACGTGGCGCCTGCTGCGTGACGCCTGGCCCGGCTCGGGGTGAGGGCCCGGCTCGCTGGTACCGTGCCCATCGTGACCGACGAGCATGAGACCCGGTCGACCGAGCGGCCCGAGGAGTCGACGGCCGACGCCGGCCCCGACCAGCTGCCCGAGGACCTGCAACCCCACCTCGTCGACCCCGAGGACTACGTCTTTCCCAACAACAACCGGCGCCGCGTCCCCGGGTATCTCTACCTGGCGGTGGCGGTCGGCCTGTGCGTCCTGGTCCTCCTGGCCGGAGACAGCCCCTTTGTGAACCGGGGCCTGCTGGGGGCCGCCGCCCTGCTGGGGGCGTTCGGCCTGTACAGCATCGTCACCGGTTGGAACCTCGACGTCGACGAGCGTGATGCCCTGGTGGCGGCGGTGGCCGAGGTCGGCTTCCCGGTCGGCCACGCCTCGGCGCAGATGGGCTGGCGGGGCCTCCTGAGCCGCCCCACCTGGCGTCTACTGCTCTACTCGGCCGACGAGCCGCCGTCGAAGCGGGCCTTCGTGCTGGTCGACGGGGGTGACGGGGCCATCGTGGCCGCCATCGTCGAGGACAACCCCGAGGACTGGTCCCAGCTGGGTGAGAACACCGACGACGGCCCCGTGGCCTAAACTCGACGGAACGTTCGGCGGGCCGTTGCGGTCCGTCGGTCCTCTGGCCGCCGCCTCCGGGCCCGGTCACCCGGGGCGACACCCGCCGCCGGGCCTCGATCTCCAAGGGAGCACGTTCGTGTTCGACGGCAACTTCCGCACCCCGTTCGAACGGGGCATGGCCCCGGTGGGCCGGAGCCTCCATCGGGCCGGTGTCTCGCCCGACCTGGTCACCGCCCTCGGTGTGGTCATGGCCGCCGCCTGCGCCGTGGCCATCGGTGCCGGCCTGTTCCCCCTCGCCGTGCTCCTGTTGGCCCTCACCGGCCTCCCCGACGCCCTCGACGGGGCCGTGGCCAAGGCGGCCGGTCGGTCCGGTCCGCGGGGGGCGTATCTCGACTCGGTGTCCGATCGCCTGAGCGACGGCCTCCTGTTCGGTGGCTGCGTCTGGTACTACCTGGGGACCGACGACCCCCGCAACGCCATCGTCCCCTTCGGGGTCTTCCTGGCCGCCGGCATGGTCTCCTACCAGCGGGCCAAGGCCGAGTCGCTGGGTTATGAGGCCAAGGGCGGCCTGATGGAGCGGGCCGAGCGCTTCATCGCCCTCGGGTTCGGGCTGCTGTTCTTCCCCATCCTGCTGTGGGTCCTGTGGGCCATGCTCATCCTCACCACCTGGACCGCCATCACCCGGTTCAACAAGGTGTGGCGCCAGGCCACCGTCGACCAGCCGGCCCGGCCCGATTCGGCCCGCCGCCGGCGGCGGCGCCGCAACGCCGGGGCCGTGAGCGACTTCCGCCGACGGGCCCAGGCCCGGGCCGCGGCCCGCCGCCAGCGCCGCCCCTGATCGACGTGGCCAGCCGCCCGCTGCGCCTGTTCACCGCGGCCTCGGCCGCCTCCCGGCTCGTGCCCCTGCCCCTGCTGCGGCGGGCGGCCGAAGGGGCGGGCGCCGTGGCCGGACCCCGCCTCATGGGGCCGAAGGCGGCCCAGTTGGCCCGCCACCTGCGTCGGGCCGATCCCACGCTTTCACCCGACGCCGCCGATCGGGCCTCGGCCCGCGGGTTCGGGTCCTACGGTCGCTACTGGATCGAGTCGTTCCGGTTGCCGACGGCCGGGCCGACCGTGGTCGACCGGGGGTTCTCGGTCTACGGCTACGACCGGGTCGAGGCGGCGTTGGCCGCCGGGACCGGCCCCATCCTGGTCCTGCCCCACCTCGGGGGCTGGGAGTGGGCTGCGGCCTGGCTCGGTCGCACCGTGGGGGTCGAGGTGGCTGCCGTGGTCGAACGGTTGGAGCCCGACGACGTGTTCGAATGGTTTCGGGAGCTGCGGGCCGCCTACGGCATCGACGTGATCCCGCTCGGGCCGGACGCCCTGGGCCTGCTGGTGCAGGCGGTGCGGGATCGCAAGATCGTGTGCCTGCTCAGCGACCGCGACCTGGGCGGCAACGGCATCGAGGTCGAGTTCTTCGGCGAGACCACGACCCTGCCCGCCGGCCCGGCCCTGCTGGCCCGGCGCACGGGCGCACCGCTGTTGCCCACCGCCGTCTACTTCCGAGGCGACGGCCGCGTCGGCTGGGTCGATGAACCCATCCGGGCCGATGCGTCGCTGTCGTTGCGGGCCGACGTGAGGCGCATGACCCAGGCCCTGGCCACGGCCATGGAGAGCTTGATCCGGGTCGCGCCGGACCAGTGGCATCTCCTGGAACCGAACTGGCCGTCGGACCGGGAACCGGCCCCCACCGGGCCCTGACGAGCGGCCGGTCGGGGTCCGCGCCGAACCCCTCGGGCCCGACGAGCCAACCGGTCCGCCGACCACTACGGTGTCACGGTGCGCATTGGGATGGTGTGCCCCTACAGCCTGGCGGTGTGGGGAGGAGTGCAGGCGCAGGTGTTGGGTCTGTCGCGCGCCCTTCGGGCCCGCGGCTACGACACCCAGGTCCTCGCCCCGTGCGACGGCAATCCGCCGGAGCCGTGGATCACGCCGCTGGGGAACTCGATCCCCTACGCCCAGAACGGCTCGTTCGCCCCGCTGGCCCCCGATCCGGCGGCCCAGCTCCGGGTCCTCGGCGCGGTGTGGGACCAGCGTTTCGACGTCCTTCACCTGCACGAGCCGCTCGCCCCGGGGCCGACCCTGACCACGGTGCTGGTGAAGCCGGTCCCCCTGCTCGGCACCTTCCACGCCGCCGGGACCATCGGGGCCTACCGGTGGGGCCGACCCATCCTGCGCCGGATCTGCTCCCGCCTCGACGATCGGGTGGCGGTCTCGGCCGAGGCCGCCGGCACCGCTCGTCGCCATCTCGGCGGGCACTACGACATCCTCTTCAACGGCATCGAGATCGAGCGTTTCGCCACGGCCGAACCCCTGGCCACCGAGGCGCCCACGATCCTGTTCCTGGCCCGCCACGAACCTCGCAAGGGGCTGTCGGTCCTGCTGGAGGCCAGCCGATGGCTCCCGGCCGACGTCCGCATCTGGGTCGCCGGGCAAGGGCCCGAGACCGAGTCGCTCCGGGCCGCCTACACCTTCGACGACCGCATCGAGTGGCTGGGGCCGTTGTCGGAGCAGGAGAAACGGGCCCGCCTGCGGGCGGCCGACGCCTTCTGCGTCCCGTCCCTGGGCGGTGAGAGCTTCGGTCTGGTCCTGCTGGAGGGCATGGCGGCCGGGACGCCGGTCGTGGCCAGCGACCTCACCGCCTACCGGGTGGTCGCCCGCGACGGTCGGGACGCCGCACTGTTCCCTACCGGCGACGCCGCCGCCCTGGCCAAGGCCCTGCTGGAGACGCTGGCCCGGGGACCGGCGGTCGAAGAGCGGGTGGAACAGGGGCGGGCCCGGGTGGCCGAATTCTCCATGGATCATCTGGCAACCGCCTACATCGCCCGCTATCAACGACTCCTTGCCTAGACTCGACACCCTCATGAGTGCCGAACCCGAAGCGGGCTCCCCCTCGCCGGGAGCCGCCGACGACGCCTCACCGGCGGTTGCCGTCCTGGTGGCCTGGGCCGTGCGAGCCCTGCCCCTGGTGGTCGTGCTGTTCGTGGTGGCGGCAGTGATTCCCGGTGTCCCGTGGTGGTCGGGGGTCCTCCTGGGGCTGATCGCCGCCGCGGCGTGGGTCTGGTTGCTGTGGCAGCGGGCCGGCTCGTGGCTCCTGGCCGCCCTCGGCGCCACGCCGGCGTCCGAAGGCGACCACACCCGGTTCCTGAACCTCGTCCAGGGCCTGTCCCTCACCTCGGCCAGCCGCGAGCCCGCCGTCTACGTGATCGACAGCCCGGCCCGCAACGGCGCCGCCGTCTCCCACGGTGACACGGTTGCCGTCGTCGCCACCACCGGCCTGCTCCGAGCCCTGGACCGCATCGGGCTCGAGGCCATGGTGGCCGAACTGGTGGTCCGCCTCGGCAACGGCGACGCCCGGGCCTCGACCCGCGCCGCCGCCCTGTTCGGCCCCCTGCGCCAGGGTCCCCTGGGCGCCGTCCTCACCCCCGTCGCCGACTTCGGCCAGTCCCGCCTCCT
Source organism: Acidimicrobiales bacterium (assembly GCA_965263455.1). Classification (GTDB taxonomy): domain Bacteria; phylum Actinomycetota; class Acidimicrobiia; order Acidimicrobiales; family SZUA-35; genus CADEDH01. The sequence continues at coordinate 361,255 of CBDHHN010000002.1, read as the reverse complement.
CGGCGGGGAACGGGAACTCCAAGCCGATCGGGCCGCCGTCGCCCTGACCCGGTTCCCGCCGGGTCTCCTCGGCGCCCTCGACGTCGTCCGAGCCGGTCCGGTCCGGCTGGAGGACGTACCGCCGTCGTTGGACCATGTCTGGGTCGTTCCCCCGCCATCTGTGGGTGAGCCGTCCACGCCGACGACGGCGACGCCGCTCGATCTTCGGATCGACGTGCTGGCCGAGCTCTGATCGGGAGCGCCGCCCCCACCCCGCCGCCCCACCCCGCCGAGACCTCCATGATCCCCCAAGCATTGCGTTCCGTTTCCCGGCCCGCGTTCGTCGTGGCCGCCGGTCTGCTCGTCGCCTCCTGTGGTGGCGCCGGGGCCGACGAGGCCGCCGACACCACCACGACCACGGCCGCTCCGACCACCACCGTGCCCACCACCGTCTCCACCACCACGACGACCGTGGCCCCGCCGACCACGACCACCACGATCCCGGCCGAGCCCGCCCCCCTGACCGGGGCCTCGGCCGAGACCGAGGCCCCGGATCGGCCCGCCATCGCCATCAAGATCGACAACCACCCGTCGGCCCGGCCCCAGATCGGTCTGTCCGACGCCGACCTGGTGTTCGACCTCCGGGCTGAGGGTGTCACCCGTTTCATGGCCGTGTTCCACTCGTCGGTTCCGCCCGAGGTCGGCCCGGTCCGCTCCAGCCGAACCTCGGATTTCGACCTCCTGCGGGGTCTCGACAACCCCCTGTACGCCTCGTCCGGGGGCAACGCCAACGTCATGGGCGCGGTCGGCGGGCTGCCGGTGTTCGCCGTCACCAACCATTCGCGACGTGAGTACTACCGGCACGACGACCGGCCCCGCCCCCACAACCTGTTCGTCGACCCCGAGGTCCTCTACGACGTGGTGGGTGAGGCTGCGGCCGAGGTGGGCCCGCCCGAGGCCTGGTTCGACTATCGGGACGACGGCGACGTTCTGCCCGACTCCGCCGCCCCCTCGACCGGGATCGAGGTCGACTTCACCAACAGTCCGACCGTCGGCTTCACCTGGGACCCGGCCCGGGCCGGGTGGTCGCGTACCCAGGACGGGGCCGAGCACCTCGACGCCGCGACCGGCGAGCAACTGGCCCCCGAGAACGTGGTCGTGATGGTCACCACCTACGGGGTCAGCTCAGCCGATCCGTCCTCGCCCGAGGTCCGATCGGTCGGCAGCGGACCGCTGGTGGTGCTGACCGACGGTCACCGGGTCGACGGGACCTGGGAGCGGGTCGATGCCGCGGCCAAGCCGGTGCTGGTGGCCGACTCGGGCGAGCCGATCGCGCTGAGCCCGGGACGGACCTGGGTCCTGTATCCCGAGGCGGGGCAGATCGCCGACCTCCCGGGCTGAGGGCCGCGTTCGGGTCGGCCCCGGAAACGACTGGTCCCGCCCCCGACGGTGGGCCGTAGACTGACGGTCATGGCTGGCACCAACGACAACACCCAGGGATCCCGGACCGAAGGAACGGTCCGGGTCAAACGAGGTCTGGCCGAGATGCTCAAGGGTGGCGTGATCATGGACGTGGTCACCCCCGAGCAGGCCCGCGTCGCCGAGGAGGCCGGTGCCGTCGCCGTCATGGCGCTGGAACGGGTCCCGGCCGACATCCGGGTCGACGGCGGCGTGGCCCGCATGAGCGATCCCGAGATGATCGAGGGGATCAAGGACGTCACCACCATCCCGGTCATGGCCAAGGCCCGCATCGGGCACTTCGTCGAGGCCCAGATCCTCCAGGCCCTGGGGGTCGACTACGTCGACGAGTCCGAGGTCCTGACCCCGGCCGACGAGGCCCACCACATCGACAAGTTCGCCTTCACCGTCCCCTTCGTGTGCGGGGCCACCAACCTCGGCGAGGCCCTGCGCCGCATCGCCGAGGGGGCCTGCATGATCCGCTCCAAGGGCGAGGCCGGCACCGGCAACGTGGTCGAGGCCGTGCGCCACCTGCGGTCGATCACGGGCGACATCCGCAAGCTGACCCAGGCCGACCAGCCCGAGCTGTTCGACTGGGCCAAGCAGCTCCAGGCCCCGCTCCCCCTGATCCAGGAGATCGCCGAGACGGGCAAGCTCCCGGTTCCCCTGTTCTGCGCCGGTGGCCTTGCCACTCCGGCCGACGCCGCCCTGGCCATGCAACTGGGGGCCGAGGCGGTGTTCGTGGGCTCCGGCATCTTCAAGAGCGACGATCCCGCCCCCCGGGCCAAGGCCATCGTCGAGGCCACCACCAACTACAACGACCCCGAGATCCTGGCCAAGGTGAGCCGGGGCCTGGGCACCCCGATGACCGGCATCGGCATGGACGACCTCGACGTCCGCCTGGCCGACCGGGGTTGGTAGCCGACGGTCGACCGCTGGTCGGCGTGCTGGCCCTTCAGGGGGCCTTCGCCCGCCACGTCGAGATGCTGGCCCGTTGCGGGGCCGAAACCGTCGAGGTCCGCCAACCCCGGCACCTGGAAGGCGTCGACGCCCTGGTCATCCCCGGGGGCGAGTCGACGACGATGGTCAAGCTGCTCGAGGCGTTCGAGCTGACCGATCCCGTCCGGGCCGCCCTCGACGGTGGGTTGCCGGTGTTCGGTACCTGCGCCGGCATGATCCTGCTGGCCACCACCGTCACCGACGGTCGACCGGGCCAGCTCAGTCTGGGGGCCATCGACATCGGGGTCCGCCGCAACGGCTACGGCCGCCAGGTCGACTCCTTCGAGGCCGATCTGGCCGTCCCGGCCGTGGGCCCGGATCCGCTGCGGGCCGTGTTCATCCGGGCCCCCGTGGTCGAGAAGGTGGGTGACGAGGTGGAGGTGTTGGCCTCGGTCGACGAGCACCCGGTGCTGTGCCGGCAGGGACCGGTTCTGGTCTCGTCGTTCCATCCCGAGCTGACCGATGACGACCGCCTGCACCGCCTGTTCCTCGCTTCGGTTGCCAGCACGTAAACTGGATCTTCTGTCAGTTCCGCACAGCCGCCCGCCGGTCGATCAGGTGGGTGCACATCACTCGGGGAGGCCACGGTGTCCGGACACTCCAAATGGGCGACCATCAAGCACAAGAAGGGTGCGGCCGACGCCAAGCGGGGCAAGCTCTTCGCCAAGCTGATCAAGCAGGTCGAGGTGGCGGCCCGTCAGGGTGGCGGCGACCCCGACTCGAACCCGACGTTGCGGACCATGTTCCAGAAGGCCCGCGACAACTCGGTCCCCCTCGACACCATCGAGCGGGCGGTCAAGCGGGGGACCGGCGAGCTGGAGGGCGTCAACTACGAGCCCATCACCTACGAGGGCTACGCCCCGGGCGGGGTGGCGGTGCTGATCGAGGCCCTTACCGACAACCGGAACCGGACGGGCTCCGAGATCCGGTCGCTGCTGACCAAGAACGGGGGCTCGTTGGCCGAGCCGGGAGCCGTTGCCTGGCAGTTCGAGCGCAAGGGGATCGTGAAGGTCGACCGGTCGACCGAGGAGGACGAGGTCATGCTCGTCGGCATCGACAACGGCGCCGAGGACGTCGAGGACTTCGGTGAGGTGTGGCAGGTGACGTGCGAGCCGGGCGACGTGCTCGGGCTGCGGTCCGCTCTGGAGGAGGCCGGGATCGGGGTGTCGGAGTCCGACACCACGATGATGCCGACCAACACCGTCCCCCTGGCCGAGGCTGCCGACGTCAAGGCCGTGCTCAAGCTCATCGACCTGCTCGACGACCACGAGGACGTCCAGGACGTGCACTCCAACGTCGACATCTCCGACGAGGTGATGGAGGCGGTTTCGGCCTGAGCGGGTGGGTTCCCGCGCCAGACGTGGTCGGGAACCGGATCGGGTCGGGGGACGTCGAAGGTGTATGACTCCCATCAGTACCACCCGCCGCCTTCGCCCCCCGGTGGCCGTCCTCCTGCTCCTGGCCCTCGTCACCGCCGCCTGCGGCACCGGTGCCGACGTCTCCGGTGAGGGCGTCGGCGGCACCGACGGTGGCGGTGGAGGCGTCGACCTCGCCCCGTCGGCCCAGGTCGAGCGGGCTCCGGTCGACCCCGCAGCCCCCGTCGACGACCTGGTCGCCGGGTTCGGGGATGCCGGCTTCGATCTGCTCCGGGCCCAGCCGCTGGAGGACAACCTGGTCTTCAGCCCCCTCAGCATCGGCCACGCCCTGCTGATGGCCCGGGCGGCCGCCGATGACGAGACGGGGGCCGCCATCGACCTGACCTTCGGTCTGCCGGACGGCCGGTCGGCCCACGAGGCGTGGAATGCCCTCGACGCCGCCCTGGTCGCAACCAACGGCACGGCCACCGCCGTGGACGAGAGCGACACCCCGCTCGTGACCGTTGCCGGCCGACTGTGGCCGGCGACCACGGCGTCCCCCGACCAGGCCTGGATCGATCTGCTGGCGGCCGAGCACGGGGTAGGGGTCGAGGCCATCGACGTCACCCAGGGCGAGGCGTCGCGGCAGCGGGTCAACCAGTGGGTGGGCGAGCGGACCAACGGCCTCATCCCCAGCCTGCTGCCGGCGGGATTCATCGACGACAACACCGTGCTGGTGCTGACCGACGCCGTGTACTTCAAGGCGCAGTGGCGGACCATCTTCGGCAAGTACGGCCCCGAGAGCGGGGACTTCACCCGGCTCGACGGGTCGACGGTCACCACCTCCTACCTCGTCGACCTGGAGCAGCCCGGTCCCCGAGGAGCGGGCGACGGCTACGTGGGAGCCGAGATCCCCTACCTCGGCGACGACTACACGATGCTGCTCATCGTCCCCGACGAGGGCCGGTTCGCCGAGATCCGGGACCGGCTGTCGGTCGACCTCGTGGCCGAGATCGACGCCGGCTTCACCCCTGGCTCCTACGAGCTGCGCCTGCCGGAGTGGGAGACGACGTCATCCATCGATCTGTTGGCATGGCTGGCCGATCGAGACATCGCCCCCGGGTCCTTCCCCGCCATCAGCCCGGGCGCCTTCCTCGGCGGCGCCGTTCATGGCGCCGACATCACCGTCGACGACGTCGGGACCGAGGCCGCGGCCGCCACCGCCCTCGGGTTCGACGAGTCAGGTCCGCCCGAACCCGAACTGGTGGTGGCCGCCGACCGGCCGTTCCTGTACCTGGTTCGCCACGTCGACAGCGGGGCCGTGCTCTTCGCCGGCCAGGTCACCGATCCGGAAGCTTGATCTTCTCATCGGGGTGGTTGTCCAGGTGAGCTGAATCACCTACCATCACCACCGTGTCGGGCCAAGCCGCCGCTCGACACGGTGGGGCATCGGCGGAACTCGCTCTTCCGATCGGAGCCCCCCATGAGGCACCTCTTTGACCGTGTCGGTCTTCGGCCCTTCGTCGGCCTGCTGACCGGTCTGGCCATCCTCGTCACCGGCCTCTTCGCCATGAACGGTGCCCAGGCCGACCGCCCGGCCCCGGGTCCGGAGGCCCCGGCCATGGCCTGGGCCCGGATCCAGGGCACCAATGATGAGCTGGCCTACGACGTTGTCGACGGCATGGCCGTGCTCGAGAACGACATCATTCTCGGCACCCACGCCGAACTCCAGGCCAACGGGGTGCAGGCACCGGTGGTGGCCGGCGAGGCCACCTGCCCACCCGGCCTCCAGTGCGGGGTCATCTCGACGTCGACCCGCCAGGCCTGGCCCAACGGCGTCATCCCCTACACCATCACCCCGGGGACGGCTTCGGCCGCGGTGGCCAACATCGATGCCGCCATCGCCGAGTGGGAGCGCAAGACCTCGATCCGCTTCGTGGCCCGCACGACCGAGCGGGACTACGTCGAGTTCCGCAACACGGGCAACGGCTTCACCTGTAGCTCCTACCTGGGGCGGGTCGGAGGCCGCCAGTACATCAACTACAGCGGGACCGGCCGGGGGTGCCTGGTCCACGAGATCGGCCACGCCGTCGGCCTGGCCCACGAGCACAACCGCAACGACCGCGACGACTACATCGAGATCGACTACTCCAACATCTCGGCCAACGCCGCATCCCAGTTCCGCAAGGCCACCTACGCAACCGACGTTGGCGAGTACGACTACGGCTCGGTCATGCACTACGGGCCCTACTCGTTCGCCCTGGACCGTTCCCGTCCCGTGATCACCCCCAAGCAGCCGGGGGTGAGCCTGAGCGACATCGGTAACAACGGCTCGACCCTGACCCCGTCGGACGTCCAGGCGGTCGAGTTCGTCTACGGAGCCAACCCGGCTCCCCCGCCCCCACCGTCGACCACGACCACCACGGCCCCGCCGACGACCACCACCACGGCCCCGCCGACCACACCGTCGACGACCACCACCACGGTTCCGCCGACGACGCCGGCCCCGCCGACCACACCGTCGACGACCACCACCACGGTTCCGCCGACGACGCCGGCCCCGCCGACGACACCGTCGACGACCACCACCACGGTTCCGCCGACGACGCCGGCCCCGCCGACCACGCCGCCGACGAGTGCGCCGCCGACCACGCCGCCGACGAGTGCGCCGCCGACCACGCCGCCGACGAGTGCGCCGCCGACCACGCCGCCGACGAGTGCGCCGCCGACCACGCCGCCGACGAGTGCGCCGCCGACCACGCCGCCGACGAGTGCGCCGCCGACCACCCCGCCGACGACGCCACCAGCCCCGCCAACGTCGGCGCCCGTCACCACCCCGGTGACGACGGCGCCGCCGACCACGGTCGGTCCCCCCACGACCACCACCACAGGGCCCAAGCCCCGGGTCGACGCCAAGCCCGTTGTCAGCTTCCTGACCCACGTCGACGGCGGCACCATCGACCGGCGGGTTCCCTACGGGGGCCTCCGCGTCGGTGCCTACGATCCCGACGCCGGAACCGCCGACGGTGACGGCATCCGCTGGGTGCTCCTGGTCCTCCGGGACGCCGAGACCGGACGGTTCCTGGGCGCCCGCCGAGAGTACTGGACCACCTACGACTGGGGCCTGCGGCTCCGGTCGGGCCGGACCTACACCCTTACCGCCTATGCCGTCTCCGACCGGGCCGCCGGGGGTGGCTGGTCCAAGACCTCGATCACGGTCACCGCGGAGTAGCGGTGGCGTCCACGGCCATCCCGGGCCCGGCGGGGCGTCGCCTCCGCCGGGCCGGCGCCGCCCTCGTGGTGACCCTGGTCGTGGCTTCGGCCTGTACCGGGGAGGAGGTCGGCTCCCCATCGGGTTCGTCCAGTACCACGGTCGCCGACGGGATCGCCTTCGAGACGGCCGCCGCCGACCAGGTCGCACCAGGGGAGGAGTCGCTGACGGAGTTCGTCGTCGTCACCGTCGACCTCCCACCGGGTCAGACCCTGACCGGCACCGCCGTCGTGGCCCTGGAGGACGTCACGCTCCGGGACGCCGCCGCCCTCGAACTCGAGCGGGTGGAACTCCCGGTGGAGGAACTGGTGGCCAACGGCGGTCGGGTCGAGGTACTCCTGCCGCTACCCCTGGACGGTTCGTTGGACATCAACGCCGCCGTCCACATCGACGTCGACCAGGACGGCCTCGTCACCTCAGGCGACTGGATCTCCCCCGACCTGCGTCTGGTCACCCCCGACACCGTCGGCGGCCTCCACGTCGGCATCGTGCCGGTCTGATCGGCTCAAGGCCGGCCCCGGCGCCGGTCAGATGCCGGACGCCACACTCAGCAGGCGGTCGCGGCGGACGGCTCGCATGCCGCGCCGCAGGCTGAAGATGGCGCCGACCCAGGCCAGGGCCCCGACCACATAGGGGAGGGCGCCGGCCCCGAACAGCACCCCGGTGGCCTGGCTGTAGGCGACCATGATCAGCGGCAGGCTGACCAGGCCCGAGGCCTGCTGGGCCGCCGCCGTCGACGACACCCGGGCCGAGAGTCGGAGCACGATCGACAGACAGATGGCCAGGAACGGGGGCAGGACCCACAGGATCATGATCCACCACTGGGTGGTGGGGAAGAACCATCCGCCGACCGACGGCCCCACGATCGTGTTGACCAGGAGCGAGTAGGCGCCGAATCCCACCACCACCGTCAGGTAGCCGGGAATGAGGCTGGCCACCAGCTTGCCCAGGTAGACCTCGCGGACCGAGGCGGGGGAGTGGGCCAGGAACTCACCTGTGCCCCGTTCCCGTTCGCCCACCAGGGTGGCGGCTCCCACCGCGGTGGAGATGGTCAGGGGCACGATGACGGCCACCGGGGCGAACAGGAAGACGGCCAGGGCGAAGGCGGTCTGGGCCTCCGGGGTCTCGCCCCGGATCTGGGACTCGGCCGAGTCGGGGAGGGCCTCCAACGCCTCGGACACCCGACCCACCACCTCGACCGAACCGATGCTGGTGATGGCCAGGAGCAGGATGGCCGGGATGATCACGTAGAACAGGCTGCCCAACCCGATCATGGGGTAGAGGAAGTCCCGAGCCTGGGCCAGTTGGCGGAGGTCGGCCCGGGCCACGGTCCACACCCGACCCAGGTCGAGCCGGGGTTCGGGTGGTTCCCTGGGGAGGTCGTCGACGGCCACCGGAGGTGGCGGCCACAGCCCGGCGGCCGGACTGGTGTCGAGGGCCAGTCCTCCGTAGGGCCCGGCCCCGGGCCCGGGTTCGGTCTGGGGCAGGTACGGCCCGAGAGGTGGCGCCGTCCCGTTCCCGGGCTCGTGGTCCTCCGGCGGCGGGGCCGCCTCCAGGATCGGCTCGTAAGGGTCGGGGGTGGGCGCGGCGTCGAGTTGGGGGATGTAGCCCGCCGCCCCGGACCGGGGCCGAGGCCCGGGGGAACGTCGTTCCCGATCGTCGTAGGCCAGCACGTGGGCCGTCGGTTCGGCCCGATCCCGGTCCGACGGACCCGGGGCCGGGGTCGGGGTCGTCTCAGGCGCCGCGGTCGGTGGCCGGTCGACGTGTGTCCCGGCGACCCTGTCGGCCTCGGTGTCGGCCTCGGTGTCGGCCCGGCCGGTGTCGGTCCCTTCGGCCCGGCCGGCGTCGGCGTCGGCGTCGGCCCTGGCGTCGGTGTCGGCCCGGCCGGCGTCGGGGTCGTCGGACGATCGGGATCCGGGGTCTGCGGGGGGCCGGTCGGGTGTCGGCTCCGGCTGGGGGACCAGATCGTCGGGGGAGAATCGGGGGGACGGGTTGTCGGTCATCGCAGGATCCCGGCCGACGGCGCCGGCAGCAGTAGGGGATGGACGGGCCCGATGAAGGGCTCGGGCGGATTGGTGCCGGGCACCGTGGGCCGGATCCCGGGCCGGGCGCTTCGGGCCCGGGTCACGGGGTCGATCTCGGGCTCCCGCCCCTTCGCCGTGGCCCGCTCGGCGAAGTAGATGTCCTCCAGCGTCGGCTGGTAGGGCTGGACCGACCGCAGACGCACCCCTTCGTGACTCAGCCGCTTGACCAGCCCGGGGATGGTGGCCCGGTCGTTGACCAGCACCACGGCCTCGGTGTTCTTCCGGTCGAAGGCCAGGGTCTCGGGCCAGGTCGCCAACTTGTCCAGCTCGCCGCCGGTCACGGCCCGCAGCCGGACCAGGGTCTGGGGCCAATGCCGGGCCGCCAACTCCTGGGGGGTGCCGGCCACGGTCAGGCGGCCGTGCTCCATCAGCACCGCCAGGTCGGCCAGGCCGTCGGCCTCGGCCAGCAGGTGGGTGCACAGCACCACGGTGCGACCCCCGGCGGTCATGGTTCGGATCAGGTCGAGCACGGCCGCCGCCGACTCGGGATCGAGACCCGAGGTCGGCTCGTCCAGCAGGAGGAGTTCGGGCTCGTGGAGGATGGCCCGGGCCAGGGCCAGGCGGGTCTTCATCCCGGTCGAGTAGCCGCCGACCTGCTGGTCGAGGGCGTGGTCGATCCCGAACCGGGCGGCGGCGTCGGCGATGGCCCCCTCGGCCCAGTGCCCCCGGCCCATGCCCCACAGTTCGGCGGCGTAGCGGAGGTTGTCGGCCCCGGTCAGTCGGTCGTAGAGGGAGGGCTTGGCCGTGACCACGCCGCACCGGCGTCGGACCTCGCCCCCGGCGGGACCGTCCGGTCGCAGGCCGAACACCTCGACCCGGCCCGCCGTGGGGGACAGGGCACCGGTGATGAGGCGCATGGCCGTGGTCTTGCCCGCCCCGTTCGGGCCGAGCAGGACGGTGATGGCGTTGGTCGGCAGATCGAGGCGCAACCGGTCCAGGGCGGTGACCGACCCGAACCGGCGCTCGGCGTCGAGGAACCGGACGACGGGAGCACTCACCCTGAGTCCATCGGCACCGGGGCATCGCCCTGTAGTCGACCGTCGGCCGCTACCGTCGTACAGGTGTTCGTCCTCGGCGTGGATCCGGGCCTGTCCCGGTGCGGGTATGCGGTGCTGGAGGCTCTGGGCAGGGGTAAGGCCCGCCCTCGGGCCCTGGGCGTGATCCGCACCTCGCCCCACGACCCGGTTCCGAGCCGACTGGCCGAGCTCCAGCAGGAGATCCGGTCCCTGGTCGACGACTACCGGCCCCGGGTGGTGGCCGTCGAGCGCATCTTCTTCCAGAACAACGTCCGCACCGCGGTGGGCGTGGCCCAGGCCTCGGGCCTGGTGTTGGCCGAGGCCGCCGGCCGCGGTCTGACCGTGGCCGAGTACTCTCCCTCCGAGGTGAAGTCGGTGATCGCCGGGGACGGCCGGGCCGAGAAGGCCCAGATGCAGACCATGGTCCAGATGCTGCTGGGCCTGGCCAGTCCACCCCGGCCGGCCGACGCCGCCGACGCCGCCGCCCTGGCCCTCTGTCATCTCGCCCACGACCCCTCGTTGCGCAACGCCGGGCGGGATCTGCGGGGCCCCGCCCGGGAGCGGGCCGGAGCATGATCGGGTCGCTGCGGGGCACCGTGATCGACCGCCACGCCGGGCTGGAGCGCTCGGCCGCCTGCGAGGTCCTGTTGGAGGTGGCCGGGGTCGGCTACCGGGTCCAGGTCACGGCCCATACCCTCGATCGGCTCCGACTCGACGGCGAGGCCCTGCTCTACACCCACCACCACGTGCGCGAGACCGAGGAGAAACTGTTCGGCTTCCTGGCCCGGGAGGAACGGCAGGCCTTCGAGGGCCTGCTGAAGGCCAATGGCGTCGGACCGACCCTGGCCCTGGCCGTGCTGGCCACCCACCCGGCCCCGCGCCTGGCCCGCATCCTGGCCGACGACGATCTGGCCGCCCTCTGTGAAGTGCCCGGCGTGGGCAAGAAGACGGCCCAACGGCTCCTGGTCGACCTGCGGTCGTCGCTGGTCCTGCCCGAGATCGACCTGGCCGACACCAACGGCACCGCCGCCGGTGCGGCCGCCGCCGACAGCGCCGGCCCGGCCACGGCGCTCGACGACGTGCGCGAGGCCCTGGCCAGCCTGGGCTACGGCAACGACGAGATACGCAGCGCCCTGGCCGCCGTCAGCGGCGAGGCCGAGACCGAGGGAGCCGACGCCGGCCGTCTGCTCAAGTCGGCCCTGCGGGCGCTGGCCGGAGCCTGACGTGCCCCGCGACGAACTGATCGACCCCGACTGGCAGCCCGAGGACGGCGTCGCCGGCCTCGACGCTGGCGGCGTAGGTGGACCCGGCGGGGCCGATGGATCGGGGGGACGGGGGCCCGAGGACGAGGCCCCCGATGTCGGCCTCCGGCCCAAGTCGATGGACGACTTCGTCGGCCAGTCCGAGCTCAAGAACCAACTCGGCATCATCCTGACCTCGGCCCGGGGTCGGGGCCAACCGGCCGACCACCTGCTGTTCGCCGGGCCACCCGGTCTGGGAAAGACCACGCTGGCCGGGATCGTGGCCGCCGAACTCGACGCCCACCTCCACATCACCTCCGGCCCCGCCATCGAGCGGGCCGGGGACCTGGCCTCGATCCTGACCAAGATCGAGCCCGGCGACGTGCTGTTCATCGACGAGATCCACCGGCTCCCCCGGGTGGTCGAAGAGGTCCTCTATCCGGCCATGGAGGACCGCCAGATCGACGTATTGCTGGGCAAGGGCCCGGCCGCCCGCTCGCTCCGGTTCGACCTGGAACCCTTCACCCTGGTTGGAGCCACGACCCGGACCGGCCTGATCACCGGCCCGCTGCGGGATCGGTTCGGGTTCGCCTTCCGCCTCGACTACTACTCGGCCGCCGACCTGGAACGGATCGTGGTCCGGGCCGCCGCCCTGCTCGGCGTGACCATCGAAGCGGCCGGGGCGGCCGAGATCGCCGCCCGGAGTCGGGGCACTCCCCGGATCGCCAATCGCCTGCTGCGCCGGGTTCGGGACTACGCCGAGGTCAAGGCCGACGGTGTCATCGACCACGAGGCGGCGGCCGACGGTCTGGCCCTGTTCGGCATCGACGAGCGCGGCCTCGACAAGGTCGACCAACTCCTGCTGACCAGTCTGTGCCACCACTTCGACGGCGGACCGGTGGGTCTGTCCAACCTGGCCATCAGCGTGGGCGAGGCGACCGAGACGGTGGAGGACGTGATCGAACCCTTCCTCATCCAGCAGGGACTGCTGATCCGGACCCCCCGAGGTCGGGTCGCCACCGCCGCCGCCTGGCGTCACCTCGGGCTCCAGCCACCCGACGAGGCCGAACCCGAGCCCGACCAGCGGCTCCTGTTCGACGACTGAACCCGTGACCACCACCGACCGGCCCGGGCCCGGCGATCTCGACTTCTTCGACTACGACCTGCCCGAGGCCCGGATCGCCCAGCAGCCGGTCGAGCCCCGGCACGCCGCCCGGCTCCTGGTCGACCGGCTCGACGGCCGCCGCCACCGAACGGTGGCCGACCTCCCCGCCGAGCTGGCTCCCGGCGACGTGCTGGTGGTCAACGACACCCGGGTGTCGGCGGCCCGGCTGCTGCTGGTCAAGCCGACCGGGGGCCGGGTCGAGGTGCTGCTCCTGGAGCCCACGGGGAGGCCGAACGAGTGGCAGGCCCTGGTTCGGGGCGGGCGCCGGGTCGGGCCGGGCACCCGGCTGGCCGAGACCACCGAGGCCGAACCCGTGGTCGAGGTCGGCGGGCCGGTCGAGGGCGGGGCCGACGACGGGCGTCGCCTGGTCAAGATCCTGGCCGACGATCCCGACGCCCTCATGGCCCGTCTCGGCCACGTCCCGCTGCCGCCCTACATCCACGAGACCCTCGACGACGCCGAGCGCTACCAGACCGTGTTCGCCCGCCGCCCCGGTTCGGTGGCGGCCCCGACGGCCGGGCTCCACCTGAGCACCGACCTGCTGGCCCGGATCGAGGCCGCCGGCATCCCGGTCCTCCGGGTCGAGCTGCGGGTCGGGCTCGGCACCTTCCGCCCCATCACGGCCGACCGCATCGCCGACCACCACATGCACGCCGAGCGCTACCACGTCGAGCCCGAGGTCTGGGACCGGATCCGGGCCGCCGACCGGGTGGTGGCCGTCGGCACCACCGTTGTCCGGACCCTGGAATCGGTGGCCGCCACCGGGTCGTTGTCGGGCTCGACCGAGCTGTTCATCAGCCGGGGCTTCGACTGGCAGGTCGTCGACGTCCTGCTCACCAACTTCCACGTCCCGCGGTCGTCGCTGCTGGTCCTGGTCGACGCCTTCGTCGGCCCTCGCTGGCGCGACGTCTACGCCGCCGCCCTGGCCGGTGACTACCGCTTCCTGTCGCTGGGGGATGCGATGCTGCTCGATCGCCGCCATCCTGACCAGTGGTGAAACTCACGCTGAACGTCGAGGCCACCGACGGTCGGGCCCGGGCCGGTCGGATGACCACCCCCCGAGGCGAGATCGAGACCCCGGTGTTCATGCCGGTGGGGACCCGGGCCGCGGTCAAGACCCTCGACACCGGCGACCTCGACGCCCTGGCCCCGCCCATCGTCCTGGCCAACACCTACCACCTGATGGAGCGACCGGGCTCGGACCTCATCGCCGACCTGGGCGGCCTCCACCCCTTCATGGGCTGGGACGGCCACATCCTGACCGACTCCGGCGGTTACCAGATCTTCTCCCTGGAACCGAAGATCACCGAGGAGGGCGCCCGGTTCCGGTCGGTCTACGACGGGGCCTACGTCGAGCTGACCCCCGAGCGGTCGGTCCAGGTCCAGGAGGAGCTGGGCAGCGACATCGCCATGGTCCTCGACGTGTGCCCGGCGCTACCCGCCACCCGCGAGCATCTGGCCGACGTGGTCGAGCGGACCCTGCGGTGGGCCGAACGATGCCGAGCCGCCCACAGCCGTAGCGACCAGGCCCAGTTCGGCATCGTCCAGGGCGGGGTCGAACCCGACCTTCGGGCCGACGCCGCCCGCCGCACGGTCGAGATCGGATTCGACGGGTACGCCGTCGGCGGCCTGTCGGTGGGGGAGAGCCGCGATGCCATGGTCCCGGCCCTGGCCGCCGCCACCGCCGAACTCCCCGCCGACCAACCCCGGTACTTCATGGGCCTGGGCGACCCGGTGGGCCTGATCGAGGCCGTGCACAACGGGGTCGACATGTTCGACTGCGTGCTGCCCACCCGGCTGGCCCGCCACGGAACGGCCCTGACCTCCGAGGGTCGCCTCAACCTCCGCAACCTGCGCTTCGCCCGTGACGACGGGCCCATCGACCCCGGCTTCCGGCACCCACTCTCGGAGCGGTACTCGCGGGCCTACCTCCGGCATCTGCTGGTGACCAACGAGCCGACGGCGGGGCGGATCATCACCCTCCACAACCTGGCCTGGCTGGCCCATCTGGTGTCCCGCATGCGGGACGCCATCGTGGCGGGTACGTTCGCCTCGCTACGACACGAGGTGTGGTCGGTGTGGGCCGGAGGCGAGACGCCCCCGGACACCGGCCGCTGACGGCCCCGATCCGGTGCCCGGAGCGGCGTCGGATCCGCTTCCGGAGCCGCTAACGTCAGCACGCTGGAGGTTGCGGTTGTGGAGCAGGTAATTCCTTTCGTTCTGTTGGCGGTGTTCGGGTACGTCGCCCTCATCTGGCCTCAGCAGCGGCGCAATCGGGCCCATCGGGAGTTGATCGCCTCGATCGAGGTCGGTGACGAGGTGCTGCTCAACTCCGGGATCCACGGCTTCGTGTCGGCCATGGAGCCCGACGTGTACTGGCTCGAGGTGGCCGACTCGGTCGAGCTGAAGGTGTCCCGCTCGGCCGTGGCGTCGAAGGTCGAACCTCCGGCCGACGAGGAGGACTGAGTCCCCATGGCGAACCGTCCGGGCCTGTCGGCACTGCTCGTGGTTCTGGTGGCGGTGGCCGGCGCCGTCTACACGGTGGCCGTCGGCAACCAACCCCTGCTCGGCCTGGACCTGCAGGGCGGTGTCTCGGTGGTGCTGCGCCCCACCAATCCGGCGCCCGACGACGCCCTCGACCAGTCGGTCGAGATCATCCGATCCCGGGTCGACTCCCTCGGCGTGGCCGAGCCCGAGATCTCCCGCCAGGGCGACACGATCGTCGTCGACCTTCCCGGCGTCGAACAGCAGCAGCGCGCCCTCGAACTGGTGGGCCAGACGGCCGAACTCCGGTTCCGGCCGGTGCTGTTCCCGGTCGGAGGAACGACGGAGTTCGATCCCACCCTCGACCCGTCGGCCGTCGACGACGGTGCCGACGGGAGCGGTGCCGACGGGGGCGAGCCGGCCCCCACGAGCACCACCGCCCCCGAGGGCGACCCGGCCGACGAGGAGAACTCGCTGTCGGGCTCGGCCGGTCGGCTGGCTCCCGTCGTACTCACCCAGGGTGACGACACCACCTCCACCACCGACGGCTCGACGACCACCACCTCCACCCCCTCCTCCACCTCCACCTCCACCTCCGCCGAGGAGGGCGATCCCGGGACCGACGACGGCGGGGCGGTCCAGATCCCCAGCCCCCAGGGCACCGCCGACCCGGATGAGTTGGCCATTCTCGAAGCCTGTACCGGGGGCCAGCTCACGGCTCCCGAGGACGACGAGGCCGACCGGCCGGTGGTGCTGGCCAACCGGGACGGCCTCCGTTTCTGCCTCGGGCCGACCCTGCTCAAGGGTGAGACGCTGGAGACGGCGGCCGTCGATCTCGGCCCGACCGGCGAGTGGACCGTGAACCCGGTGTTCAAGGCCGGGTCGGCGGGCATCGAACAGTTCAACGCCGCCGCCACCGCCTGCTTCAGCGGGACCGCCACGTGCCCCCCGACCTTCACCAGCACCGGTCAGCCCGGCCCCGGTCGCCTGGCCATCGTGCTCGACCACGAGATCGTGTCGGCCCCGGTCATCCAGCAGCCGTCGTTCCCCCGCGACGGCATCGTGATCACGGGCGAATTCGAGGAGGAGGAGGCCCGGGACCTGGCCTCGGTCCTCCGCTTCGGCGCCCTTCCGGTCGAACTGGAGACCCAGCAGACCCGGACCGTTTCCGCCACCGTGGGCGACGACGTCCTCCGGGCCGGCGTGATCGCCGGTCTCGTCGGCTTGAGCCTGGTGGCCGTGTACCTCCTGGCCTACTACCGACTGGCCGGCCTGGTGGCCCTGGGCGGCCTCGTGATCTCCGCCCTGCTGCTGTGGACCATCATCGCCTGGTTCGGCGAGAACGCCGGCCTGGCCCTGACCCTGGCCGGCGTGGTCGGCCTGATCGTCTCGGTCGGGGTGTCGGCCGACTCCAACATCGTCTACTTCGAGAACGTGAAGGACGCCTACCGCGGTGGTCGGACGGTGCCGACGTCGGTCGAGCGGGCCTACCGCAGCGCCATCTCCACCATCGTCAAGGCCGACGTGGTCAGCCTCATCGCCGCCGTCCTCCTCTACCTGCTG
Organism: Acidimicrobiales bacterium; assembly: GCA_965263455.1. GTDB lineage: Bacteria > Actinomycetota > Acidimicrobiia > Acidimicrobiales > SZUA-35 > CADEDH01. The sequence goes on along the minus strand of CBDHHN010000002.1, from coordinate 344,640 downwards.
ACGGTCGGCGCGGTCCGGGGTTTCGCCTTCTATCTCGGCCTGGCCACCCTCCTCGACCTGATCATCTCCTGGCTGTTCATGCGCCCGGCCCTGGCCGCCCTGGCCCGGCGCAAGGCCGTCATCGACAACCCCGGCCTGCTCGGCCTGCCCACCGGGGGTCAGACATCGTGAGGTCGTCATGAGCCTGCTCACCAACCTCTACCGCGGCGGCGCCGCCATCGACTTCCGGCCGTGGTGGCGACGATCGGTGCCGATCTCGGCCGCCCTGGTGGTCATCTCCATCCTGTTGCTGTTGATCCGAGGCCTGAACCTCAGCATCGACTTCGAGGGCGGTGGGGTGTGGGAGGTCCCGGTCGACGACACGGTGACCGTGGCCGACGCCCGGGGCGCCGTGTCCGGGCTCAGCGAGGCCCGGGTGCAGATCGTCGAGGACCCCAGTCGGGGGACCTTCGTCCGGGTCCAGTCGGGGAGCGACGACATCGACCGCAGCGGCGAGATCGTGACCGGCCTGGCCGAGGTGGCCGGCGTCTCCCCCGACGAGGTCACGGTGTCGACCGTCGGCCCGACCTGGGGCACCCAGATCACCAACTCGGCCCTGCGGGCCCTGGCCCTGTTCTTCGCCGCCGTGGCCCTCTACCTGGCCGTGGCCCTCGAATGGCGTATGGCGATCGGGGCGCTGGTGGCCGTGGTGCACGACCTGGCCATCACGGCCGGGGTGTACTCGCTGTTCGCCTTCCAGGTGAGCCCGGCCACCATCATCGCCCTGCTCACCATCCTCGGCTACTCCCTGTACGACACCGTGGTGGTCTACGACAAGGTACGGGAGAACCAGAACAGCCCGCTGGGCGACGGCATCAGCCACACCGAGTTGATCAACCGGTCCATGAACCAGGTGCTGATGCGCTCGCTCAACACCACGGTGACCACGGTGTTGCCGGTGGCCTCGATGCTCATCATCGGCGGCCTGTTCCTCGGGGGCGGATCGTTGCGAGGCTTCGCCCTGGCCCTGTTCGTCGGCCTCATCCTCGGCACCTACTCCTCGATCTTCGTCGCCGCCCCGGTCCTGGCCTGGCTCAAGGAACGGGAGCCGGTCACCGACGACGAGGCCCGTCGTCGACGTCGGGCGGCCGAGGCCTTCGGCGACGGCGAGGGTGACGCCGATCGGGTCGACATCGGCGGCGTCGAGGCCCGGCCCCGCAAGAAGCGCCGCCGCTGACCCGGCCCGGGACGGCCCGCCACGCAGTCGAGGCCCCGACGGGTCGGGGCCCAGGGCCCCGGCACCGGTCACCGTTCGGCTTCGGTGACGCACTACCGTTGAGGGGACATGGTCACCGTCGAACGAGTTCTTCCCTGGCGCCGTGAGCGCCGCCAGACCGAGGACCAGATCGCGCCCCTGATCACCCGGTTCGACGAGGTCGAGGACGAGCGGCGCATCGACATGATCTCCCGGGCCTACCGCATGGCGGCCAAGGCCCACGCCTCGCAACGTCGGAAGTCGGGCGAGCCCTACATCACCCACCCCCTGGCCGTGGCCCGCATCGTGGCCGAGTTGGGCATGGACGAGATCACCATCTCGTCGGCCCTGCTCCACGATGCCGTCGAGGACACCCGGATCGAGTTGGAGGACATCCAGCGGGCCTTCGGGGGCGACGTGGCCATGATCGTCGACGGGTTGACCAAGCTGGACCGGCTCCGGTTCGACTCCAAGGAGGCCCAGCAGGCCGCCTCGTTCCGCAAGATGCTGGTCGCCATGGCCAAGGATCTGCGGGTCCTGATCGTGAAGCTGTGCGACCGGCTCCACAACCTGCGGACCATCGCCGCCCTCCCGACCTGGAAACAGCAGCGCATCGCCCGGGAGACGCTCGACATCTACGCCCCCCTGGCCCACCGGCTGGGCATGCAGGAGATCAAGACCCAGCTGGAGGATCTGAGCTTCGCCGCCCTCCACCCGAAGCGCTACGCCGAGATCGAGCACATGGTGGCGGTTCGGGCCCCCGAACGGGAGTTCTACCTGACCCAGATCCTGGAGGACATCCGTCGCCGGGTCGACGAGTTGGGGATCGAAGCCGAGGTGGTCGGTCGGGACAAACACCTGTGGTCCATCTACGAGAAGATCGTGGCCAAGGAGAAGCACTTCGACGAGATCCACGACCTGGTCGGCATCCGGGTCATCGTCGATTCGGTTCGGGACTGCTACGCCGCCCTGGGTTCGATCCACGCCACCTGGAAGCCGGTGCCGGGCCGGTTCAAGGACTACGTGGCCATGCCCAAGTTCAACCTCTACCAGTCGCTGCACACGACGGTGGTGGGTCCCCAGGGCAAGACGATCGAGGTCCAGATCCGGACCCGGGAGATGCACGAGCGGGCCGAGAGCGGCGTGGCCTCCCACTACAGCTACAAGGAGGGCGACGAGAACGTCGACCTGCCGTGGCTGACCCGCATCATCGACTGGGAGAAGGACACCTCCGACCCCGGCGAGTTCATGGCCAACCTCAAGGTCGACCTCGACCAGGAGGAGGTCTTCGTCTTCACCCCGCAGGGGGCGGTCACGACCCTCCCGGCCGGCTCGACCCCGATCGATTTCGCCTACGCCATCCACACCGACGTCGGCCACCGCTGCGTCGGGGCCAAGGTCGACGGGCGTCTGGTGCCGCTGTCGGAGCCTCTCCACTCCGGCGAGACGGTCGAGATCTTCACCTCCAAGGTCGAGGGCGCCGGACCGTCGCGCGACTGGCTGAAGTTCGTCTCGTCCCATCGGGCCTCGTCCAAGATCCGCCAATGGTTCTCCCGGGAGCGGCGCGAGGGCGCCATCCGGGAGGGCAAGCAGGTTCTTGACCGGGCCCTGCGCCGGGAAGGGGTGTCCAAGGCCGACCTGGCCCGCGTGGCCCGGGAGCTGGGCTCGACCTCGCCCAAGGCCGGCATCGAGGCCCTGGAAGCCGTGGCCCAGCGGATGAACTTCGCCGACCTCGAGTCGCTGTATGTGGCCATCGGCGAGAACCAGCTGTCGGGCGAGTCGGCGGCGGCCCGGGTGGCCAAGGAACTCCAGGCCCTGGGGGAGAGCCCGGCGCCGGCGACGAAGGCCGACATCGAGGAGTCGATCGGCCGGCCCCGGGCCCGCCGCGATCCCGGCTCGGTCGGGGTGTCGGTCGAGGGCTTCGACGACGTGTACGTGCGACTGTCCCGATGCTGCACCCCGGTCCCGGGGGACGTCATCATGGGCTTCGTGACCCGCGGCCGCGGGGTGTCGGTCCACCGCACCGACTGCTCCAACGCCGAGTCCCTGGCCGACTCCCAGGCCGACCGGTTGATCGAGGTCGAGTGGACCGATGACGTCCAGGCCGACAGCTTCGTGGTGTCGCTCGAGGTGAAGGCCTACGACCGGACCCACCTCCTGGCCGATGTCTACCAGGCGGTGTCCGACCAGCACATCAACATCCTGTCGACGTCGTCGGCCACCAGTGAGGAGAGCATCGCCCGCCTCACCTTCGACTTCGAGATCGTCGACCTGGCCCACCTCGACTGGCTCATCCGCTCCATCCGCCAGGTGGACGGGGTCTACGACGTCTACCGCCTGGTCGAGGGTCGCAAGCGCTGACCCCGCGGGCCGGGTCTAGGGTCCGGGGTCGGCCCAGAGGGAGTGGTCGGTGTACCAGACCCATTGGACCCCGGTCTCGGCCGGGGCGACGGGCGGGCGGTCCCGGGTCCCGTCCCGGCGGTAGCCGAGCTTGGCCGGTACGCCGGACGAGGCGACGTTCGATCGGTCATGACGGATCTCGACCCGGCCGATCCCGGGATGGGCCAGGGCGGCCGTGGTGAGGGCCCGGGCCGCCTCGGCGGCGTAGCCCTTGCGAGTGTGGGCCCGATGGACCCAGTAGCCGATCTCCAAGCCGCCGGGTCCGATGCGAGGGATCAGCCCACAGCCTCCCACCACCTCCCCGGCGGCGAACATCCCGTACACGGCCTCACCGCCCTCGGCCAGCTGGTCCTGCCAGCTGAGGATCAGGGCCGCCCGGGCGTCGTCGGCCATCGGCTCCTGATCGATCCACGACATGTAGGGGCGGAGGTGGTCGAGGTTGGCGGTGACGGCGTCGGCCAGAGCCCCGACGTCGAGCACCTCCCACACCCGGAGGACCAGGCGTGGGGTTTCGATGCGCCCGGGCAGCGGTTCCATCCCGCGATCTTCCGCTAGCCGAGTGGTCGGGGCAAGCCGATAACGGCCTTCCGGAGGGCCGGGCCGCAGGGGTCCGGCTATCCGACCCGATCCGGGCATACGGGCCGGTTCGGTGTGGTTGGATTGGGCCATGGCAACCTCCCGCACCACCCTGGCCGAAGCCAACGAGCTGCTGGCCGCCGCCGGCGTCGACGGCACCCCCCTCGTCATCGAGCCGTCCCGGCCCGCCGTCACCGTCGAGCCGTTCGCCGACGACCCGCTGGCCCGCCCCGACGGGGCGACCGGGCTCATCCTGCCGCAGGCCGCCGCGCCCGACGGCGCCACCACCTGGCACCAGGTGGTGGCCGAGCATCCCGGCCTGGCCGACTTCGCCCGGACCAACTGGCTCGGCCCCTGGCCCCGGCTGGAGCCTCTGGTCGACGTCGACGTCTGGTCGGCCACCCGCCTCGGGCTGCACCGGGTGGGGGCCTACGTCCTGTCCCCGGCCCGGCGCCGAGCCAACACCAAGATCGGGCTCCGCTACACCGTCGGCGGCTTCGGGACCCCGTGGTTCATCGACCCTGAGACCGGCATCGAGACCCAGCTCCGGGTCGAGGGCCACGAGCTGGTGGTGCAACAGGGCGACGACGTCCGCCGCACGGCGGTGACCACCCTCCGGGCCGCCGGCGAGTTCGTCGGCATCGAGCCCGATGTCGAGTGGGCCTCCCAGTTCGACATCCCGGGTCCGGGCGACCTCGACGCCGAGCTGGGGATCGATCCGGCGGCGGCCGCCGCCCTGGGCGCCTGGTATGGCCTGGCCCACTCGGTGCTGGAGGAACTCCGCGGCGATGCCGATTCGGTCGACCCGTCGTTCCCCCAACTGTGGCCCGAGCACTTCGACCCCGCCATCGAGACCGGCAGCGACGAGGCTCGCCATCGCGCCTCGTTCGGGTTCTCGCCCGGCGACGCCGAAGGCGGGTCGCCCACCCCCTACGTGTACGTCGCGGCCTGGTACCCCGACGCCGTGCCGGACCATCCGATGTGGAACTCCACCACCTACCGTGGGGCGCTGCTGCCCTACGCCGAGTTGGTGGCGGCCGACGACCAGCGCGCCACCGCCCTCGCCTTCCTCCGCCGAGGGCGCGACCAGCTGGCCACCATCGGGTAGCCCGGGCTCGGATAGCCCGGGCCCGGCCCGGCCCGCCGGTCGGCGTTGGCACGCCAGGGCCTGGGACCGGTGTGCCGGGAGGGACGATCGGCCCGGCTGGGGACCAGTACGCTGAGGCCCGTGTCGGACGGCAACGGCCAGGATCTGTTCAGCGCCGCGGCCCGGACGCGCCTCGAAACCCGGTCTCCGCTGGCGGCCCGGCTTCGGCCTCGATCCCTCGACGACGTCGTCGGGCAGCGCCACCTCCTGGGCCCGGGGGCCCCACTGCGCCGACTGGTCGAGGCCGACCGGCTGTCATCGGTCCTGCTCTGGGGGCCGCCGGGAACGGGCAAGACGACGCTGGCCCGCCTGGTGGCCGAGGCGTCGTCGCAGGAGTTCGTCCAGCTGTCGGCGGTCAACGCCTCGGTCAAGGACGTCCGGGAGGTCATCGCCGCCGCCGAGGAGCGCCTGGGAGCCCACGGCCGGGGGACCATCCTCTTCCTCGACGAGGTCCACCGGTTCAACAAGGCCCAGCAGGACGCCCTGCTTCCGGCGGTCGAGTCGGGGGTGCTGACCCTGATCGGGGCCACCACCGAGAATCCCTTCTTCGAGGTCAACGCCCCGCTCCGCAGCCGATCGACCCTGTTCCGCCTCCAGTCGCTCGACGAGGACGACCTGGCCGAGTTGTTGCGCCGTGGTCTGGCCGCCGAGGGGGCCACCGCCGACGACGACGCCGTGACCTACCTGGCCGGTCGGGCCGCCGGCGACGGCCGCCAGGCCCTCACCACGCTGGAGGTGGCGGTGGCCCTGGCCGTCGCCCGCCACCTCGAGCGGGCCGACGACCCGAACGACGACGGCACCGTCGACGACGCCATCGGCGTCACCTTGGCCGACGCCGAGGCCGCCACCGACCTCAAGGCCCTGCGCTACGGCCGGGACGAGCACTACGACGTCGTCAGTGCCTTCATCAAGAGCATCCGGGGGACCGACCCCGATGCCGCCCTCTACTGGCTGGCCCGCATGCTGACCGCCGGCGAGGACCCCCGCTTCATCGCCCGGCGCCTGGTCATCGCCGCCTCGGAGGACATCGGCATGGCCGACCCCCTCAGTCTGGTGGTGGCCGACGCCGCCGCCCGCGCCGTCGAGTTCGTTGGTCTGCCCGAGGCCCGGATCAACCTGGCCCAGGCCACGGTTCACCTCGCCACCGCCCCCAAGTCGAACGCCTCCTACGCCGGGCTCAATGCCGCCCTGGCCGACGTCCAGTCCCGACCGGCGGGCGAGGTGCCGATGCACCTCCGCGACGCCCACTACCGGGGGGCGGCGTCGTTGGGGCACGGCGAGGGGTATCGCTACCCTCACGACCATCCGGGCGGCTGGGTCGGGCAGGAGTACCTGCCGACGGAGATGGCCGGAACCAGCTACTACCGCCCGACCGGTCGGGGCTACGAGGCCCAGATCGCCCGACGGATGGACGACCGGGAGCACCGGCCGGAGGACCACGAATGACCGTCACCGAGTTCGCCGCCATCGTGTCGGCCATGGCCGTGGTGACGCTCAGCGTGTTCCTGATCGTGGCCGTCAACAACCTGAACAAGTCCCTGGCCAAACTGGAGGACTCGGCCCAACAGCTTCGGACCGAGGGCCTGGCCGCATTCCGGGAGCTCCGGCAGCTGATCGCCGACGCCGACGCCGAGCTGGACAAGGTCGACCTCGTCCTCGACCGGGCCGATCAGGCCACCACCGCCATCAGCGAGACCTCCCGCCGCACCCACGAAGCGGTGCAGGACCCCGTCATCCGCACCCTGGCCGTTGCTTCGGGCAGCTCCCGGGTGGCCCGGACCTGGCTCTTCGGTCGGCGCCGACTCAAGAAGGGCACGAGCGGCCCGGCCGCGGTCCAGACCGTTCCCAAGCCGGCCGCCGTCACCCCGGAGATGACCTCATGATCCGTTGGCTTCTGCGTCTAACCGTCCGGCTCGGACTGCGGTGGATGGTGTTGTCGGCCCTCGTCCGCTGGCTCGTCGACCGTTTCGGTCGGCGCCGGGTGGAGGAGGCGGCCGAGGAACTGGAGGACGTGGCCCGGCGACGGTTGCCGGCTCCTGTGGCCCGCGCCGTCGAAGCCCTCCCACCGGAGGCCAAGACCGCCGGCGGTTCGGCCCTGGTGGCCGGCCGGGCGGCCCGGGGGGCCGTGGTGACCTCCCATCGGGCGGCTCGGGTGGCGGGCCGGACCTCGCGCCAGGTGGCCGGGGTCCCCGGGGTGGCCCGGGACCTCGTCGACCGGGTCCGGGACGAGACCGAGGCGAGTCGCCGTCGTCTGCGCCACCAGTACCTGGCCGAGACCGTGGGGCCCGAGGCCGCCACCGACGCCCTGCTGAGCGTGCGGACCGAGCCGCCGCCGGCCCCGATGGGAACCTGGTTCGAGGAGGGGAGCGAGGGCGCCGGCCACGGCTGGCCAGACGATCCCCACGACGCCGTGCCCGGTCCGGTGGCGCCCGGCCGTCGCCGGTTCCGGCCCCGGCCGCCGCGCCTGGTGAAGCGGATGCGCCGCTCCTACCGCCCGGACCCGAGCCCGTGGGACGAGCCCGGCGGCGACTCGTCGCACCGGTGACGGGGCCCGGCCGATGAAGCGCGTCGCCGTGATCGGGGCCGGAGGCATGGGCACGTTCCACGCCCGCGCCCTGTCGAACCTGCCCGGGATCGAGGTGGCGGCCGTGGCCGACCCCTACCCGTCGGAGGCGGTCCACGCCCTCGGGGTTCCGGTCGACACCGATCCGCTGGCCTGCGCCGGACGGGGCTGGGACGGGGTCGTCATCGCCTCCCCCGACGAGACCCATGCCGAACTGACCCTGGCCGCACTCGATGCCGGAAGCCGGGTGCTGTGCGAGAAGCCCCTGGCCCACGACGTGGCCGGGGCCCGCTCGGTGGTCGACCGGGAGGTGGCCGGCGGGACCCGACGGGTCCAGGTCGGCTTCATGCGGCGCTACGACCCGGCCCATCGGGACGTGGCCGACCGGTTGCCCGATGTGGGCGAGCTGCACCTGCTCCGTGGAACCCACCGCAACGCCAATGAGGTGGCCCGGCCACCGACCACCGTGATCGTGCAGTCCCTGATCCACGACATCCACACCGTCCACTGGCTGGCCGGACCCGTGGCCGACGTCCAGACCCGCGCTGTGGCCCGACCCGGCGGCCTGGCCCACGTGCTGCTCGTTCTCGGTCTGGTCTCGGGCGCGACCGCCGTGATCGAGTTCGCCGACGACACCTTCGGCTACGAGGTCGAGGTCGAGGTCTCGGGGGCCCGGGGACTGGTCACGACCTCGGCCCCATCCCGCCCCCGGCTCCGTCTCGACGGGACCCACGTGACCCCGATCGGGCGGGACTGGTTCGGTTGGTTCGCCGAGGCCTATCGCATCCAGGACGCAGCCTGGGCCGCCTCCCTCGACGGGCCGTCGGCCGTCGGGCCCACGGCCTGGGACGGCCTGGTGGCCCAGCGGGTGGCCGACGCCGCCGTGACGTCGCTGGCCGACGGCGGGGACCGGATCCCGGTCGAGGCCGAGCCCGAGCCGTCCCTCTACCGGAGCTGACCATGCCCGGGCGGAGCCTGCGACTGGCCGTGGCCCAACCCGACCACCGACCCCACGACCTGGCGGCCAACGCCCGACTGCACGCCGAGTGTGTGCGACGGGCCGCGGCCCGGGTCGTGGTGTTCCCCGAGTTGTCCCTCACCGGCTACCACTACGACGCCGTGCCGCCCGACCCCGACGACCCGGGGCTGAAACCGCTCATCGAGGCCTGCGCCGGGTCGGGAGCGGTGGCCCTCGCCGGCGCCCCGGGGCGCCGACCCGGCGGCGAGAGAACCATCTCGGTGTGGGCCGTGGACGCGGCCGGCGCCCGTCCGGTCTACGACAAGATGTGGTTGGGCGTGGCCGAGGAGGACCACTTCGCCGCGGGTACGACCCCGGCTGTGATCTCCGTCGACGGTTGGCGGCTCGGGCTGGCCGTCTGCCGGGACACCGGCGTCGAGGCCCACGCCGCCGACACCGCCGCCCTGGGTATGGACGCCTACGTCGCCGGGGTACTGGAGACGGCCGACGACGCCCACGTGCAACCGGTACGGGCGGCCCGGATCGTGGCCGCCCACCGGGTGCCGGTGGCGGTGGCCGCCTTCGCCGGATCGACCGGCGAAGGCTACCGGCGGGCCGCCGGCGGCTCGGCCGTCTGGGTTCCCGATACCGAGGGCCGGGCGATCCCGGCTGCGTCGGTCGGCACCGAGGTCGGCGACCTGGCGGTGGCCACCCTCCGGCGCCCGCACGACGGGTCGATTGGGCGGCCCCCTGTCGCCCCGGCCGGATAGCCTGAAACCACCTATGAAAGCCAACGAGCTGCGACGCGCCTTCACCGACTACTTCGTCGAGCGGGAACACCACGAGCTCGCCTCGGCCAGCCTGATCCCCCATGACGAGACCCTGCTCTTCGTCAACTCGGGCATGGTCCCGTTCAAGCCGTACTTCCTCGGTGAGGAACGCCCGCCCCAGCCTCGGGCCGTGACGGTCCAGAAGTGTGTGCGGGCCGGGGGCAAGCACAACGACCTCGACGAGGTGGGCCGCACCGCCCGCCACCTGACGTTCTTCGAGATGATGGGGAACTTCAGCTTCGGTGACTACTTCAAGGCTCAGGCCATCCCCCTGGCCTGGGAGTTCGTCACCCAGGTGCTCAACCTCGACCCCGAGCGGCTCTGGGTCACCGTCCACCTGACCGACGACGAGGCGGCCGAGATCTGGCAGAACGAGGTCGGGGTCCCGGCCGAGCGGATCCAGCGCCTCGACGAGGACAACTGGTGGCGCATGGCCGACACCGGCCCCAACGGGCCGTGCTCGGAGATCTTCTGGGACAAGGGCCCCAAGTACGGGGCCGACGGCGGCCCGGCCCATGGCGACGAGGACCGTTTCGTCGAGATCTGGAACCTGGTGTTCATGCAGTTCGAGACGGCCGAGGACGGCACGTCGACCCCGCTGCCGAAGCCCTCGATCGACACCGGCGCCGGCCTGGAGCGGATCCTGGCCGTGCTCCAGGAGAAGGACTCGGTCTTCGAGATCGACGAGATGGCCCGGCTCATCCAGACCGCCGAGGCCGTCACCGGCTACGAACTGGGCCGCGACGACAACTCCGATCTGGCCCTGCGGGTCCTGGCCGAGCACGCCCGGACCATGACCTTCCTCATCAGCGACGGCGTGTTCCCCTCCAACGAGGACCGGGGCTACGTGCTGCGCCGGATCATGCGTCGGGCCATCCGCTTCGCCTACCTCCTCGGGGTCGACGAGCTGGTCACCCCCCGGCTGATCGATGCCGTGGTGGAGATCATGGCCCCCGACTACCCGGAGCTGGCCGACAGCCACGAGTTGGTGCGGTCGGTGGTCGAGCGGGAGGAGACCCAGTTCCGCAAGACCCTGGGCACGGGCTCCCGCATCCTCGACGAACACCTGGCCGACGTGCCCGAGGGGGGCGAGCTGCCCGGTTCGGTCGCCTTCCTGCTGCACGACACCTACGGCTTCCCGGTCGAGGTCACGGCCGAGGTCGTGGCCGAGCGGGGCTACGAGGTCGACACCGAGGGCTTCGAGGCCGAGATGGCGGCCCAACGCCAGCGGGCCAAGGACGCCCGCAAGAACGCAGGTCAGGCCGCCGACTTCGACGAGGTCCAGGCCCTGCTCGACGCCCACGGCCAGACCACCTTCGTCGGCCGGGACGAGCTGACCGACGTCGCCGCCCAGGTCCTGCTGGTGACGGGAGAGGGCACCGAGGACCACTCGGTGTTCCTCGACCGCAGCCCGTTCTACGCCGAGTCCGGGGGCCAGATCGGCGACACCGGGTTCATCACCACCGAGACGGGCCGGGTCGAGGTCACCGACACCGTCTACGCCGTCCCCGGCGTCCACCGTCACCGGGTCAAGGCTCTGGAGGGCGCCGTCGAGGCGGGCCAGAGCGCCACCGCCTCGATCGACGTCGAGCGCCGCGACGCCATCCGCCGCAACCACACCGGCACCCACCTGCTCCACTGGGCCCTGCGCCAGGTGCTGGGCGACCACGTCAAGCAGCAGGGTTCCATGGTGGGCCCCGAACGCCTGCGCTTCGACTTCAGCCACTTCGACCCGGTCACCCCCGAGCAGACGGCCGCCATCGAGGATCTGGTCAACGCCGAGGTGCTGGCCAACCCCGCGGCGGAGCATCCCGAGGTGACCAAGGCCCAGGCCGAGGACATGGGCGCGATCGCCTTCTTCGGCGACAAGTACGGCGACCTGGTGCGGGTCCTGCGGGCCGGACCCTCGCTCGAGTTCTGCGGCGGAACCCACGTCAAGGCCCTGGGCGACATCGGGCTGGTCAAGATCGTGTCCGAGGGCTCGATCGGGTCGAACCTGCGTCGGGTCGAGGCCGTGACCGGCGACGGTGCCGTGGCCCTGCTCCGCGAGGAGCAGCGCACGGTCGACGCCGCAGCCGAAGCCCTGGGCGTACCCCGGGGCGATGTGCTCGACGGCGTGGCCAAGCGGGTGGCCGAACTCAAGGACCTGAAGGACGAGCTGAAGGCGCTCAAGGCCAAGCTGGCCGTGGGTCAGGCGGCCGAACTGGCCCAGGCCGCAGTCGACGGGATCGTCATCACCCGCGTCGACGGCCTGAGCCGGGACGAGATGAAGGACCTGGCCGTGGCCGTTCGTGAGCGCGACGGCGTCCGGGCCGTCGTCCTCGGGGGCGCTCCCGACGGTGGCGGGGCGGCTCTGGTCGCGGCCTCGGCCGACGCTGATCTGCCGGCCGGGTCGCTGATCGCCGACGGGGCCAAGGCCATCAAGGGCGGCGGGGGCAAGGGCAAGGACCTGGCCATGGCCGGCGGCAAGGACCCCGACGGCCTCGACGAGGCCCTGCGGTTGTCGACGGCGGCCGCCGGGATCGGGTCCTGAGCGGCCCGGGCCACGGACGCGAGACCACGACGGTGACCGGGACGGCCTCCGGGCGTGCTCTCGGGCTCGACCTGGGCACCAAGCGGATAGGGGTCGCCGTCTGTGACGGGGCCCGGACCGTGGCCACACCGCTGACCACGGTGGAGCGGGTGGGTGACCGGGTGGTCGAGCACGCCACCATCGGCGACCTGTTGGCCGAACACGAGGCCGAACTGGTGGTCGTGGGTCTTCCACTGGCTCTCGACGGATCCGTCGGCCCGGCGGCCAAGTCGGTACTGACCGAGGCCAAGGCCCTGCGCAAGCGGCTCGGGGTCGAGGTCGTGACCCACGACGAGCGGCTCTCGACGGTCGAGGGGGAACGGTCCCTGCGGGCCCAGGGCGTCGCCGGTCGGGACCGGCGGGCCATGATCGACCAGGTGGCGGCGACCGTGATCCTCCAGTCGTGGATCGACACCACCGGCACCTGAGCCGACCAATCCCGGCGGCGGCGACCACCGGCCCCCGCCGCCGCCTAGCATTGGACGGGTGAGCCTGCTCGAACACGATCACCACGACGACGACGAGCTCGACCATCTCCCCTGGGACGACGAGGACGACTTCGTCTCGGTCCGTTCCGGGGGCCTCAGCATCCTGCGGGCCATCGTCGCTCTCGTGGTGCTCGGGGTCATCGGCTACGTGCTCTACACCGGGGTCCGGGGGTGGTTCGAGGCCCAACTCGACCCCGAGGGTGAGCCCGGTGCCTCGCTGACCCTCACCATCCCGTCGGGGGCCACCACCGGGGACATCGCCGAGATCCTCGAGGACAACGGCGTCATCCCCAACAGCACCTTCTTCCGCTACTACGCCCAGTACGAGGGCGAGGGCAACTTCCAGGCCGGCGAGTACACGATGTACGAGAACAGCTCGGCGGCCGAGGCCATCGAGGTCCTCAACGCCGGCCCCGTCCCGCCCGTCTACAACCGGTTCGGGGTGCCCGAGGGGCTCTGGGTCGACGAGATGCTGCCTCGGCTCGCCAGCCAGCTGCCCAACATCACCGAGGACGAGTTGCGGACCGTGCTCGACTCGGGCCAGTTGAGCCCCCGGTACCGGCCCGATGGGGTCAGCTCGTGGGAGGGCATGTTGTTCCCCGCCTTCTACGAGATCGAGGACGACGCCCAGGCCATCGACGTCCTGGCCAAGATGAGCAACGAGTTTGCCCGGGTCACCGGCGAGCTGGGCTACGGGGCGGCCGAGACCAACCTGGGAATCTCGGCCTACGAAGTCATCATCGTGGCCTCCATGGTCGAGGCCGAGGCCAAGACCGATGCCGACCGACCCCTCATCGCCCGGGTCATCTACAACCGCCTGCAGGAACAGATGTCGCTCGACATCGACGCCACCTGCATCTACGGATCCGGCGAGCGTGGCTTCCCCCTCACCCGCGAGATCCTCGACGACTACGGCTCGTTCTTCGAGCCCGGCTACGCCTGCCGTGGCTACAACCAGCTCCCCCCGACTCCGATCGCGGCTCCCGGCCGGGCCTCGTTGCAGGCCGCCATCGAGCCGGCGCCGATCGAGAAGAACGAGGAGGGCAGCGAGATCCGGATCCTCTACTACGTCCTCAAGGACCGTGAGGGCAACCACCTCTTCACCGACAACTACGACGAGTTCATCAATCAGAAGAACCAGTCGATCGCCGAAGGCATCTTCGAGAACTGAGTCGGGGTCGCCCATCTCCCCGGCCCGCTAGTCTCCCGCCGATGGTCCACCCCACCGGCTCCACCCGTCTGGCCGCCGTCATCGGCGACCCCGTGCGTCATTCGCTGTCGCCCGCCATCCACAACGCCGGGTTCGCCGCGGCCGGGCTCGACTGGGTCTACGTGGCCCTTCCGGTGCCACCCGGGCGCGGAGCCGAGGCGGTTGCGGCTCTCGACGCGCTCGGGATCGAGGGATTGTCGGTGACCATGCCCCACAAGGCGGCGGTGGCCGCCGCCGTACCCCGCCGCACCCCGGCGGTGGACCGGCTCGGGGCCTGCAACTGCGTGTTCCGGGACGCCTCCGGCACCGTCACCGGCGACAACACCGACGGCGACGGGTTCGTCCGGTCCCTGCGAGTCGAGGAGGGGGTCGACGTCGCCGGGGCGCGGGTCCTGGTCATCGGCACCGGGGGCGCAGCCTCGGCCATCATCGAGGCCACCGGCCGGGCCGGGGCCGACGCGGTGATCGTGGTCAGCCGCGACCCGGCCCGGGCCGACCGGGCGGCCGAGTTGGCCCCCACCGCCCGAGCCGGGACCCTCGACGAGGTCTCCCGGGCCGACGTCGTGGTCAACGCCAGCCCGGTCGGGATGGCGGGAGGCCCCGACCCCGCGGCCAGCCCGGTCCCGGCCGCGTTCATCGGCCCCGACCAGGTCGTGGTCGACATCGTGTATCAGCCCCGGATCACGCCCTTGCTGGCCGACGCCGCCGGCGCCGGGGCCCGGGCCGTGACCGGGGTGGGGATGCTGGTCCACCAGGCCGCCATCGCCTTCGAACACTGGACCGGGGTCGAGGCCCCGCTGGCCGCCATGCGGTCGGCCGCCTTCCCCGACGGTGGGGACTGACCGGGATCCGGGCCGCAGTCCGGGTGGGCCGAACGGCTCAGCGAAGGGCTCAACAACGGGCGGGCCGGACCGAACGGAACCCGACCCACTCCCCCCACCAAGGACGCCCCATGTTGCAGGGTTCACTCGACGACTTCGCCCTCCACGAGGTGCTGGGACTGCTCAGCGCCAACACCAAGACCGGCAGGCTCGAGATCAAGGGAGACCGCGGATCGGGCACCCTCCGTCTCAACCACGGCGACCTGGTGGCGGCCGAGGCCAGCAACACCGCCAACGGCATCGAGGCCGAGGACGTCCTGTTCGAGCTGCTCCGATTCTCCGAGGGCAGCTTCCACTTCACCGTGACCGATGCCGAGGCCGGGGGCTTCACCGCCGCCGTCACCGCCATCATGGAGGCGGCCGAGGCCCGGCTTGCCGACTGGCGGACCATCGAAGCCGTCGTGCCGTCGCTGCGTCACGTCGTCACCCTGCGCCGGGAACTCCCGGCGGGTGAGATCTCCCTGGCCGGCGACGAATGGGCCCTGATCATCGAGGTCGGTACCGGTTGCCCCGTCTCGTCCCTGTGTGACGCCCTGGGTCTGAGCGAGGTCGAGGGGAGCCGCCGGATCAAGTCGATGACGGAGCGGGGGCTGCTCACGGTGGGCCCGCCCAAGTCGGTTGGTCTCCGACGGGTCGGCGCCGACGGGCTGCGGGTCGTGCCGCCGTCACCGCCGGCCGCCGCCCGCACCGAGTCGGTCGGCGATCGGCCCGACTCGGTGGCCGTGGCCGGCGCCCGCACCGCAGCGGACAAGCTCTCCCCACCGTCCTCGTCCCCCTCGACCTCACCTTCGACGTCACCTTCGACGTCGTCGTCCTCGTCCTCGTCCTCGTCGTCGACCCCGTCGGGGGATTCGTCGTCGGCGGGGTCGGACGCTCCGACGGCCGGAGCACCGCCCCGGCCGCCCCGGGCCCAGGTCGACCACGACCTGGATGTCACGTGGGCCACCACCACAGCCGAGGTCCCGGCCACCGCCGACCGACCCGGCCCCGATCCGGTCACCGACACCGGGACGAGCGACACCGGTCCCACCGGGACCGTGCCCCGGGTCCTGGCCTCGGTGCCCACACCGCCCCCGGTCCGGCCCGAGCGTCGCCCGGTCAGCGACGAGGGCGAGCGTTCCGGCGGTCTGCTCATGCGCTACCTCCGATCCGACGACTGAGGCCGTCGCCCGGTGGTGACCGCTCTCGTGCTGGCCGTCGTCGGCCTCCTGGTCGGCCCCTGGCTCGGCATCGCCGTCGACCGGGCCGTCGAGCGGGAGCGGCCTCGGCCCGAACACCGCTGTCCGACCTGCCGGGTCGGCTGGGGGCCCGGCTCGCTGCGGCCCGCCGCCGACTGGTTCGGGACGTGCCCGGCCTGTGGGACGGGCAAGGGGGCTCGCCACCTGCTGGTCGACGGCGCGACCGTGGTCGGCTTCGCCCTCGTCGGCTGGCGCTTCGACACCGACTGGCGGCTCCTGCCCTACCTGGGACTGGTGGCCGTGCTGGTGGTCCTGTCGGTCATCGACCTGGAGACCCACCTCCTGCCCAACGTCATCGTCCTGCCCAGCGTCGCCGCCGGGGCCTTCGCCATCCTCGTACTCAGCGGTGAGCTCGGCTACGGCGACGGCATCGGGCCAGCGCTGCTCGGGGCCGCCGTGTTCGGGGGCTTCACCGGGTTGGCCCATCTCGTCTACGAGCCGGGCATGGGCTTCGGGGACGTCAAACTCAGCCTGCTGCTGGGCCTGTTCGTGGGCTGGCTGCACCCGTCGCTGCTGACGGCCACCCGTCTGGTCCTCTTCACCCTGGTGCTGGCCCTGGCCGGCGGCGGCCTGATCGGCCTCGCCGTCAACCTGGTCCGGCGCCGGCGGGGTGAGATCCCGTTCGGGCCGGCCCTGGCCTCGGCCACGCTGGTGATCATCGTGTCGTCACCCGTCCTGACCGGACTGCCGGCCTGACCGGGCCGCCGGCCCGATCCGCAAACCACCGGTCGGCGAACCACTCGTCGGCGAACCAGCCGTCAGCTCGGCCGGTTGCCGTCGACGCCGCGCCGGTACGCTCGCGACATGACAACGCGCCCCGTGGTCCTGGTCGGCCTGCCCGGTTCGGGCAAGTCGACGGTCGGTCGCCTGGTGGCCGACACCCTGGGCCGACCATTCCTCGATCTGGACGAACTGATCGAGGCCAACGTCGGCCGCTCCATCCCCGAGGTGTTCGCCTCCGAGGGCGAGGCCGCCTTCCGCCGCATCGAGACCGAAGCCCTCGGCCAGGCCCTCGCCCGGACCCCGACCCCCGTCATCGCCGGAGGCGGGGGCGTGGTGACCACCGACGCCAACCGGCGCCTGCTGCTCGACGGCCCGCTGGTGGTCTGGCTCGACACCCCGGTCGACGCCGTGCTCGGGCGACTCGGTGACACCACGGGTCGACCCCTGGTCGACGGCGATCCCCGAGGCCGCCTCCAGGCCCTGCGCCGGGAGCGACTCCACGCCTACACCGTGTGCGCCGGGGCCATCGTGGCCGACGATGGCACCGAGCCGGCCGCCGCCGTGGCCCGGCGCGTGGTGTCGGAGATCGCGGATCGCCACGACCGGCCGCCGCTGCTGGTCGAGCCGGTCGAGCTCGGGGCCGACCGCAGCTACCCGGTGGTGGTCGGGCCCGGGGCCCGTCATCGACTGGCGGAACTGCTGCCGACGGGGGTCAAGCGGGTGGCCATCGTGACCCAGGAGGGAATCGAGGTCGACGTCGACCCCGGGGTCGAGCACCGGGTGTTCACCGTGCCCGACGGCGAGGAGGCCAAGCAACTGGACGAGGTGGGCCGGCTGGCCTCGGCCTTCGCCCGCTGGGGTTTGACCCGGCGCGACGCCGTGATCGGGGTCGGGGGCGGGGTGGTCACCGACCTGGCCGGGTTCGTGGCCGCCACCTACCACCGGGGTGTGCCCGTGGTCCACGTCTCGACCTCACTGCTGGGCCAGATCGACGCCGCCATCGGCGGGAAGTGCGGGGTCAACCTGCCCGAAGGCAAGAACCTGGTGGGGGCGTTCAAGCAGCCGTCTGCCGTCGTGTGCGACACCGCCACCCTGGCCACCCTCCCGGCCGCCGAGTTCGGCGCCGGGTTGGGGGAGCTGGCCAAGTACCACTTCCTCACCTCGGGTCCAGACCACGACGGCCCCGGCCACGGCGGCGCCGGGGGCACCGCGCTCGATCGCCTGCCGCTCACCGAACGGGTGGCGGCCTGCGTCCGGATCAAGGCCGACGTCGTGGCCGAGGACGAGACCGAGGGTGGACGTCGGGCCATCCTCAACTACGGCCACACCCTGGGCCACTCGATCGAGGCCGCCTCCGGATTCCGGGTGCGTCATGGCGAGGCGGTCGCCATCGGCCTCGTCTACGCCGCCGAACTGGCCGCCGCCCTCGGTCGGATCGACCCGGATCGGGTCGACGAGCACCGGCGGGTCGTGGCGGCCTACGGCCTGGAGGCCACGGTCCCGACCGGACTGGATCCCGAGGAGCTGGTCGACGGCTTCGCCCGGGACAAGAAGGCCATCGACGGCATCACGTTCGTCCTCGACGGACCCCGAGGAGTCGAAGCGGTCCGGGTCGAGGACCGGGACCTCCTGCGGACCACGCTGGAGACGGTCCGATGACGGCCCCGCAACCGTCGGCGGCGCCCCCGGCTCCCCTCGACCTCGGCCCCCGGCTGCCGGCGGTCCGGGAGGAGTTGGCCCGGGTCGGGCTCGACGCCCTGTGGGTCACCAACCCCCTCAACATCCGCTGGCTGACCGGCTTCACCGGGTCCAACGGCCGGATCCTGGTCACCGCCGATGAACTGGTGGCCGTGACCGACGGCCGCTACGAGATCCAGATCGCCGACCAGCTGGCCCGGGCCGGCGTCGAAGCCCGGGTCGAGATCACCGTCACGGCGGTGGACGAGGTGGTGCGGTCCGGGCTCGGGTCCGGTGCCCGGTTCGGGATCGAGGCCGATCACCTGACCGTGTCCGCCCACGGCGAACTCCTCGGATGGCTGGAGGCCGACACACCGACCTCGGCCCGGGCCGGGGCCGAGGTCGAGGCCGAGGTCGAGGTCGTGGCCACCCGGGGCCTGATCGAGGGATTGCGGGAACGCAAGGACGAGGGTGAGATCGACCGGCTCCGCCGGGCCGCCGCTCTGGCCGACGCCGCCCTGGGCGCCGTCGCCCCCACGCTCGATCGGCGACCGACCGAACGCCAGGTGGCCCTCGCCCTCGACCGGCACATGGTCGATGCCGGGGCCGACGCCCCAAGCTACGAGACCATCGTGGCCTCCGGTCCCAACGCCGCCCTGCCCCATGCCCGCCCGACCGACCGGGTGATCGAACCCGGCGACCTCATCATCATCGACGTCGGAGCCCGGCTCGACGGCTACGGCAGCGACATGACCCGGACCTTCGTGGCCGGGGGTGAACCCACCGACGAGCAGCAGCGCTGGTACGACGCCGTTATGGAGGCCCAGGCCGCCGGCGTGGCGGCGGTGGCCGACGGCGTCGAGCTACGGGCGGTCGACTCGGTCTGCCGGGAAACCCTGGCCGGACACGGTCTGGCCGAGGCCTTCATCCACGGCACCGGCCACGGCATCGGACTCCAGATCCACGAGGACCCATTCCTGTCGGCCCGGAGCGACGGTATCCTCCGTCGGGGTCAGGTGGTGACGGTCGAACCCGGCGTGTACCTGCCCGGCCGGGGCGGGGTCCGCATCGAGGACTCGGTCGTCGTCGGGCCCGATGGGTGCACCGCTCTCACCGCCAGCCCCAAGACCCTCATCCCCTGAACCGTCCCCGAGCGAGCGAGCGAGCCATGGCCATTGACACCAGCGATTTCAAGAACGGCATGAGCATCGAGCTGTCCGACGGCCTGTTCCAGATCGTGGACTTCCAGCACGTGAAGCCGGGCAAGGGCGGTGCCTTCGTCCGGTCCACCCTGAGGAACATGCGGACCGGGGCCGTGGTCGACCGCACCTTCCGGGCCGGCGAGAAGATGGAGCGCGCCTTCATCGAGAAGCGGGAGCAGCAGTTCCTCTACCGCGACGGCGAGGACTTCGTCGTCATGGACAACGAGACCTTCGACCAGCAGACGGTGCCCACCGCCGTGATGGGCGACGCCGGCAACTACCTGACCGATGGGTCCAGCGTTGTCCTGCTCATGTTCGGCGATGAGATCGTGGGCACCGACATGCCGGCCTCGGTCGAGTTGGAGGTGGTCGAGACCGAGCCCGGGGTCCAGGGCGACCGGGTCTCCGGGGCCCGCAAGCCGGCCACGCTGGAGACCGGACTGGTCATCCAGGTGCCCCTGTTCGTCGAGCCCGGCGGTCGGGTCAAGGTCGACACCCGCACCGGCGAGTACCTGACGAGGGCGTGAGCCCCGGCCCCGCAGCTCCCGACGGCCGTAGCCGACGGGAGGCCCGGGAACGGGCGGTCGAGTTGGCCTACGAGGCCGAACTCCGTCAACAGAGCGTGGCCCAGGTCGTGGCCGGGCTGCCGATCGGTCCCGACGCCTTCACCATGCGCCTGCTGGAGGCGGCCGAGGAGCATCGGGCCCGGGCCGACGAGCTGATCGGGGCCCGGTCGACCTGGCGGTTGGAGCGGATGCCGGCCCTCGATCTGCTGATCATGCGGCTGGCGGTGGCGGAGTTGGTGGCCCTCGACACCCCGACCGGGGTCGTGCTGGCCGAGGCGGTCGAGTTGGCCTCCCGATACTCGACCGACGAGTCGGGCCGGTTCGTGAACGGCGTCCTGGCCGCCGTGGCCCGCGACCTGGAGCGTTCGCAGGCCTGAGTGATTCGACCTCGCCCGTCGCCGGTCAAGTCCGGGCCGTCGGCGCCGATGGAGGTCGGTGCTTCGCTCGCTCCGGCACTGGGCCGAGGTTGGGTTCGTGCTGTTGGTGGTGGCGGTGGCCGCCCTCTTCGTCACGTCGTTCACCACGGGTGCAGGCTCGGTCGTCCAGTCGTCCACCGTCGGTGCGGTGGCGGCGCCGACGCCCTTGCCGTCGCTCCACCATGCCTTCGTGCCCGGTCACTCGTGGATCGACACCACCGATCGGGCCACCGTCCTGGCCGCCCACGCCACCGAGTACCAGTCCGTGCCCCCGGTGCTGGCCTGGGCCGGCGAGATCGATGCCTGCGTCGAGGGCACCTCGCCGACCGCCTACCGGAAGGCCACCCTCGACCGGGTCAACTACTACCGGGCCATGGCCGGGGTGCCCGCCGTGGTCACCGAGGACCCCGCCCTGTCGGCCAAGGCCCAGGAGGCGGCCCTCATGATGAGCGCCGAGGGGGCTCTGACCCATCACCCGGCGCCCTCCTACGCCTGCTTCACCGACGTGGGCCAGGAGGCGGCCGGGAACAGCAACCTGTACCTGGGACGGACGGGACCGGTCGCCATCGACGGGTACATCGAGGATCCGGGAGACCACAACACCGACGTAGGTCATCGGAACACCATCCTCCACCCGCCGACCCGGGCCATGGGCGTGGGTGACGTGGCCGCCAGCGACGACGGGCACGCGGCCAACGCCCTGTGGGTGTTCGACGAACACGTCTTCGACGAGACGGCGGCCACCCTGCGGCCCGAGGTCCGCGAGCAGCACCGGTTCGTGGCCTGGCCGCCCCGAGGCTACGTGCCCGGCGAGTTGGTGTACCCCCGCTGGTCGGTGACCATGGCCGACGTCGATTTCAGCCGGGCCCAGGTCTCGATGTGGGAACTGGTGCCGGGGGAGCGGGCCCGACCGGTCGAGCTGACCGTGGTGAACCGGAGCGGGGCCCCGGGGCACGTGCCCCTGCCGACCTTCGTGTGGGAACCGGACCTCGGCCTCGACGGCGACCCCGAGCGCGACACGTCCTACTTCGTGTCGATCTCCGGGCTCGGGCCCCTGGAACCGGCCCCCGTGGTGGCCGAGGCCGCCGGAACCGGGATCCTGGACTCCGGTCCGCCGCCGGCCCTGGGCTACACGGTGACCGTCCTCGGCCGAAACCCGGAGCCGATTCCGGCCCCCGAGCACGTCCTGGCCGCCGTCCGCCCCGCCCCCTGACGCCCGACGTTGGATGACCGGGGGCGACCCGTGTCACGATGACGGCATGACGACGCGAGAGCTGGAAACCGGGACCGATCTGCTGCTGGGCCGTATCGACGGTCACGTGGCCGTGCTGACCTTCAACCGGCCCGAGGCCCGCAACGCCCTGCACCCCGAGACCTACGAGGGGTTCGCCACGGCCCTGCCGGCGGTGGCCGCCGACCCGGACGTGCGGGTGCTCATGGTCACCGGCACCGGCGGCGCCTTCTGCGCCGGCGGTGACGTGAAGGGCATGAATGCCCGCAACGAAGGCAGGGCCCGCTCGCTTCCGCTCGAGGAGCGGGTGGCCGACCTACGCCGCCGTCAGCGGGAGCTGTCGCTGGCCCTGCACCAGCTGCCTCAGCCGGTGGTGGCCGCCCTCCCCGGGGCCGCAGCCGGGGCCGGGATGTCGATCGCGCTGGCCGCCGACCTTCGGGTGGCGGCCGAGCGGGCCATCGTCGTCACCGCCTTCACCAGCATCGGGGCATCCGGCGACTTCGGCGGCAGTTGGTTCCTGACCCGTCTCCTGGGGGCGGCCAAGGCCAAGGAGCTGTACTTCCGCTCGCCTCGGCTGTCGGCGGCCGAGGCCAAGGAGCTGGGGCTGGTCAACGAGGTCTTCGCCGACGACGGGTTCGAGGAGGCGGCGTTGGGCTACTGCCGGGAGCTGGCCCAGCGGGCTCCCATCGCCCTCCGCTACGCCAAGGAGAACATCAACCGGGCCATCAATGTCGATCTGGCCACCGCTCTCGACGCCGAGGCCCCGGCCATGGCCCGCACCATGAGCACCGACGATCACAAGGAGGCGGCGGCCGCCTTCGTCGACAAACGGGACCCCAGCTTCGGCGGATCCTGACCCGCTCGGGCCGAGAACCGCCACAAGGGCCCGACCACTCGCTAGCATCGATCGAAGTCCGTGAAGCGGTCCCGTGAGGCCGTACGGAAGAGGAGTTGCCTTGGCCGAACGCGAGCGTAGACGCACGCCCCCGTTCGGAGGCGTTTTCACCGCCCGCAACACCGTGCTCGACCGGGCCGATGTCGACCGGGCCGTTCGCCGCATGGCCCATGAGGTGATCGAGCGGAACTCGGGCCTGGACGACGTGGTCATCGTCGGCCTGCAGACCGGCGGTGTGCCCTTTGCCGGTGCCCTCGCCGCGGCCCTGCTCCAGATCGAGGACGTCGAGGTCCCGGTGGGCAAACTCGACGTGGCGTTCTACCGCGACGACATCAACCTGCGTCCGGTACTGCCTGAGGCGGTCACCGAGATCAACTTCGACATCAACCGCAGGACCGTGGTCCTGGTCGACGACGTCCTCTTCACCGGTCGGACCATCAGAGCCGCGCTCGACGCCATCATCGACCGGGGCCGGCCCCGGTCGATTCAGCTGGCGGTCATGGTCGACCGGGGGCACCGGGAGCTGCCCATCCGCCCCGACTTCGTGGGCAAGAATCTGCCCACCCGTCGGGACGAGGCGGTCAACGCCACCGTCGAGAAGGTGGAGTTGGGCGAGGTGACCAAACACCCGGGCCTACCCGGAGGCCCCTACCCCGGAGGCGACGTCGAGTGAAGCATCTCCTGTCGATCAACGAAACGAGTGCCGAGGACCTGCATCGGATGCTCGAGTTGGCGGACAACTTCTCGGAGGTGCTGGAGCGAGACATTCCCAAGGTCCCGGCCCTCCGGGGCAAGACCGTGGTCCTCGCCTTCTTCGAGGACTCGACCCGGACCCGGACCAGTTTCGACCTCGCCGCCCGCCGGTTGTCGGCCGACGTCGTCAACTTCGCCGCCGGGGGCTCGGCCCTCAACAAGGGCGAGTCGCTGCGGGACACGGTCGAGACCATCTCGGCCATGCGGGTCGACGCCATCGTGGTCCGCCACGCCAGCTCCGGGGTCCCACATCAGATCACGGCCTGGACCGACGCCGCCGTGGTCAACGCCGGCGACGGCTGGCACCAGCATCCGACCCAGGCCCTGCTCGACGCCTACACCATCCGCAGCCGCCTCGGTTCGCTGGAGGGTCGGCGCATCGCCCTCTGCGGCGACATCCGGCACTCCCGGGTGGCCCGGTCCTGCGTGGAGGCGTTCGCCAAGCTCGGAGCCGAGGTGATCCTGGTGGCCCCCAACACGCTGCTGCCCCCCGACCTCCGAGGGTGGCCGGTGAAGGTCTCGCCCGACCTCGATGACGTCCTGCCCGACGTCGACGTGGCCTACATGCTCCGCATCCAGGCCGAGCGGCTCGGCTCGCCCCTGCTGCCCGACGTGGGGGAGTACCGGAGCGCCTACGGCCTGACCGCGGCCCGCCTCCAGCGGCTGTCGCCCGACGCCCTGATCATGCACCCCGGCCCCATGAACCGAGGGGTGGAGATCGACCCCGAGGCGGCCGACGACCACCGGGCCGTCATCCGCCACCAGGTGGCCAACGGCGTCCCGATCCGCATGGCCGTGCTGTTCCGGCTGGTCGGGGCCGGGCGGTTCGCCGAGGAGGTGGCGTCGTGACCGTGACCGTGCTGACCGGGGGCGAGATCCTGGACCGGGGCGGGCGCCATCGAGGCGACGTGGCCGTCGACGACGAGTCCGGTCTCATCGTTGCCGTCTCCCGTTCCGAGACCGAGCACGCCGTCGCCGCCGACCGGACCCTGGACGCCTCGGGCGCCGTGATCTGTCCCGGTTTCGTCGATCTCGACGTGCACCTCCGGCAACCGGGGTTCGAGGCCGCCGGGACGGTCGAGTCCGGCTCCCGGGCCGCCGTGCTCGGGGGCTACACCGCGGTGGTGGCGGCGGCCGACACCGACCCCTGTCCCGACGACGCGCCGGTGGTGGCAGAGCTCCGGGCCCTGGCCAAGTCCGCCCTGTGTGAGGTCGTGCCCTCGGGCGCGTTGACCCTGGGCCGGGCCGGCACCGCCATGGCCCGCCACCACGCCCTGATCGACACCGGCGTCCGCTTCTTCGCCGACGTCGACCCGGCCGCCGACGAGCCCCGCGTCGTCCGCAACGCCCTGGACTACCTGACCTCGATCGGGTCGGCCGCCGGGGCCCGTGCCGTGGTCGGGCTGCGACCCCGCCACCGGCTGGCGGCTGGGGCCGTGATGCACGAGGGGGAGTGGTCGGCCCGGCTCGGCCTCCCGGGCGCACCGGCCGAGGCCGAGTGCCTGGCCGTCGACGAGGCCCTGGCCCTGGCCCGACTGACCGGGGCCGCCGTCCACCTCCAGCAGATCACCACCGCCGGGGCCGTCGAGCGCATCCGCCGGGCCAAGGGCGACGGGCTCCCGGTGACGGCCGAGGTCTCGCCCCACCATCTGAGCCTGACCGATGCCGACGTCGCCGGGTTCGACCCCCGCTACCGGATCGATCCACCGCTCCGACCCCGGCCGGATGTCGAGGCCCTCCGGGCCGCGGTCCGGGACGGGACCGTCGACGCCGTCGCCACCGATCACCACCCCCACACCGTCGACGCCAAGGAGCGGCCCTTCGACCAGGCCCCGCACGGGGTGCTGGGGTTGGAGACGGCGCTCGGGGTGCTGCTGGGCCCGGCCGGCTTCGACCTGGACGAGGTCCTTGGCGCCCTGACCTGGCGGCCGGCCGCCATCGCCGGTGTCGACGACCGCCACGGCGGCCCGGTGGCCGAGGGCCGCCCGGCCAATCTCACCGTGGTCGACCCCGACCTGGTCTGGACCCCCGACTCCGGGGACTTCGGCGGCCACGCCACCAACAGCCCCCACCTGGGGCGACCGTTGCGGGGGCGGGTTCGCCACACCGTGGTGGGGGGCGAGCCGGCGGTGATCGACGGCGCCGCCGTCCGATGACGGGGAACCGATGACGAGGGCCGGATGACGGCCCGGCGGCGGGGCACAACCAACGACACGACACAGGAGCAGCAGTGAACGACGAGCTACGGGCCGCGGCCCTGGTTCTGGCCGACGGATCGGTCTTCGAGGGCGAGCACATCGGGGCCGTTCCCGATGGAGCGATCGCCTCGGGCGAGGTGGTGTTCAACACCGCCCTCGTGGGTTACCAGGAGGTGCTGACCGACCCGTCCTACGCCGGGCAGATCATCACCTTCACCTACCCCCACATCGGCAACTACGGGGTGACGACCGACGACGAGGAGTCCCGAGGTCTCTTCGCCCGGGGGGTCGTGGTCCGCGACCTGGCCCGCCGCCACTCGAACTGGCGCTCGGACCACGATCTCGGCCGATATCTGCGGGATCGGGAACTGGCCGGCATCGCCGGGGTCGACACCCGCCGTCTGACGCGGCTGCTCCGGGTCCAGGGGGCCCTACCCGGCGCCTTCGGCCCGGTCGAGGGCCCGGGGGCCACCACCGTCGACGATCTGCGGGCCGCCGCCGCGGCCGAGCCGGGCACCGACGGGATCGACCTGGTGGCCCAGGTGACCACGCCCGAGCCCTACGTGGTGGGGGAGGGGCCGCGGACCGTGGTCGCCCTCGACTTCGGGATGAAGAGGACCATCGCCACCCACCTGTCGCGCTACGCCACCGTGCACGTGGTCCCGGCCTCGACCGGGCCCGAGGCCATCCTGGCCCTGGAGCCGGACGGGGTGTTCCTGTCCAACGGCCCCGGCGATCCGACCGTGGTCGACTACGCCGTCGACACCGTCCGCGCCCTGCTGGGCCGGGTGCCGATCTTCGGCATCTGCCTCGGACACCAGATCCTGGCCCTGGCCATCGGGGCCGACATCGTCAAGCTTCCGTTCGGCCACCACGGGGCCAACCATCCGGTGCAGGACACCGGGACGGGCAAGGTGGAGATCACCAGCCAGAACCACAACTTCGCCGTCGACCCCGAGTCGGTGGCCGACGTGGCCGAGATCACCCACGTCAACCTGAACGACGGGGTGTGCCAGGGGCTGCGGGTGCTGGAGGCGCCCGCCTTCAGCGTCCAGCACCATCCCGAAGCCAGTCCCGGTCCCCATGACAGCGCCTACCTGTTCGACCGGTTCGACGAGTTGATGGGCAAGGGGGCCTGATGGGCAAGCGCACCGACATCGAGAGCATCCTCCTGATCGGCAGCGGGCCGATCATCATCGGTCAGGCCTGCGAGTTCGACTACTCGGGAACCCAGGCCTGCCGGGCCCTGCGGGAGGAGGGGTACCGGGTGATCCTGGCCAACTCCAATCCGGCCACGATCATGACCGACCCCGACTTCGCCGACGCCACCTACGTCGAACCCCTCACCCTTGACGTCCTGACCTCGATCATCGAGGCCGAACGGCCCGACGCCCTCCTGCCCACGCTCGGTGGGCAGACCGCCCTCAACCTGGCCATGGAGCTGGTCGAGGCCGGGGTCCTCGACCGCCACGGGGTGGAACTCATCGGGGCCGACGCCACCGCCATCGCCACCGCCGAGGACCGCCAGAACTTCAAGGAGGCCATGGTCGAGATCGGCCTCGAGGTCCCCCGCAGCGGCGTCGCCCACTCCATGGACGAGGCCCGGGAGATCATCGGCGACATCGGCCTGCCGGTCGTCATCCGCCCCGCCTACATCCTGGGCGGCCGGGGAACCGGCATCGCCGCCACCCCCGAGGAGTTCGAGGCGGCGGCGGCCACCGGCCTGGCCGCCAGCCCCATCACCGAGATCCTGATCGAGGAGTCGATCGCGGGGTGGAAGGAGTTCGAGCTGGAGGTCATGCGGGACCGCAACGACAACCAGGTCATCATCTGCTCCATCGAGAACGTGGATCCCATGGGGGTCCACACCGGCGACTCGATCACGGTGGCCCCCATCCAGACGCTGTCCGATGTCGAGTACCAGCGGATGCGGGACGCCGCCTTCGCCTGCCTCCGCCGGGTCGGGGTCGAGACCGGCGGGTCCAACGTCCAGTTCGCCGTGGAGCCCGACACCGGTCGCCAGGTCATCATCGAGATGAACCCCCGGGTCAGCCGGTCCTCGGCGCTGGCCTCCAAGGCCACCGGGTTCCCCATCGCCAAGATCGCGGCCAAGCTAGCCGTCGGCTACACCCTGGACGAGATCCCCAACGACATCACCAAACAGACCCCGTCGTCGTTCGAGCCCGTCATCGACTACGTGGTGACCAAGATCCCCCGCTGGGCCTTCGAGAAGTTCCCGGGAACCACCGGCCGGTTGGGCACCTCGATGCAGTCGGTGGGCGAGGTCATGGCCATCGGGCGGACCTTCCCCGAGTCGTTGCAGAAGGCCTGCCGTTCCCTGGAGCTGGGTCAGATCGGCCTCAACGGGGGCCCGGCCGAGGAGCGGTTCCGGGCCATGGCCGACGACGACCTGTGGGCTGCGGTGGCCGTCGGCACCCCTGACCGCCTGTTCCAGGTGGCCGAGGGGCTTCGCCGCGGTTGGACGGTGGACGACCTCCACCGGGCGAGCCGCATCGATCCCTGGTTCCTGGACCAGATGGCCATCGTGGTCGAGCAGCGTCGCTGGCTCGAGACCCAGGCCGAGGGGGGCCGGGGCCCGGCCGCCCTGACCCGGGCCGAGTGGCGGCGGACCAAGCAGCTCGGGTTCTCCGACGCCCAGGTGGCCCACCTCATGGCCCCCTCCGCCCACGCCGATGCCACCGATGGCGGCACCCTCGACGAGGCGGCGACCCGGGCTGCCCGCCTCGCCGCCGGGATCAGGGTCACCTACAAGACGGTCGACACCTGCGCCGCCGAGTTCGAGGCGCTGACCCCGTACCACTACTCGACCTACGAGGACGAGAACGAGGTCCGGGAGGGGACCAGGCCCCGCGTCGTCATCCTGGGATCGGGCCCCAACCGGATCGGCCAGGGCATCGAGTTCGACTACTGCTGTGTCCATGCCAGCTTCGCCCTCCGGGCCGCCGGGTACGAGACGGTGATGGTGAACTGCAACCCGGAAACGGTCTCGACCGACTACGACACCAGCGATCGGCTGTACTTCGAGCCCATCACCCTGGAGGATGTGCTCAACGTCATCGCCGAGGAGCAGCCGGTCGGAGTCATCGTGTCCCTCGGCGGTCAGACCCCGCTGAAGCTGGCCGACGTGCTGCCGCCGGACCTGATCCTGGGCACGGCTCCCTCGTCCATCGACACCGCCGAGGATCGAGAGGAGTGGGCCGCCCTGTGCGCCCGGCTCGACATTCCCCAGCCCGCGGGCGGCACCGCCGTCAGCGAGGCGGAGGCCCTCCAGGTGGCCGATCGCATCGGGTATCCGGCCCTCGTCCGCCCCAGCTATGTGCTGGGGGGTCGGGCCATGGAGATCGTCTACGACGATGTCGACCTCAAGCGGGCCATGGCCGCCCTCACGGCCGCCGGGTCCCTGGGCCGGGAGGGTGGGCTCTCGGCCCAGCGCCCGGTCCTGGTCGACCGGTTCCTGGAGGGCGCCACCGAGGTCGACGTCGACGCCGTGCGGGACGGGCTGGGCGAGACCGTCATCGGCGGGGTCATGGAGCACATCGAGGAGGCCGGTATCCACTCCGGCGACTCGGCCTGCGTCATCCCACCGCCGACCCTGGCCCCCGACACCGTCGACCTGTTGTGCGAGTACACCCGCCGCATCGCCGCCGAACTGGACGTGCAGGGGCCGATCAACGTCCAGTACGCCGTCCAACGGGGCCAGATCTTCGTGATCGAGGCCAATCCCCGGGCGTCGCGCACGGTGCCGTTCGTGGCCAAGGCCACCGGTCGACCCATGGCCATGGTGGCGGCCCGGGTCATGGCCGGGGCGTCCCTGGCCGAACTGCGGACCGAGGGCCTGCTACCCCCCGAACCCGCCCTGGGCCACTGGTCGGTCAAGGAGGCGGTCCTGCCCTTCAACCGGTTCCCCGGTATCGACGCCCTGCTCGGGCCCGAGATGCGCTCGACCGGAGAGGTCATGGGGATCGACCAGAGCGCCGGCGTGGCCTTCGTCAAGAGCCAGCTGGCGGCCGGGAGCAGCATCCCGGCCCCCGATGCGGGCCAGGTGTTCCTGTCGCTGGCCGACCGGGACAAGGAGGCCGGGATCGAGGCGGCACAGACCCTGGCCGGCCTGGGCTACCGGTTCGCCGCCACCTCCGGCACGGCCGACGCCCTGCAGGCGGCCGGTATCGAGGTCGACCAGGTGGTGGCCCGACTGGGTGAGGACGGCGTCGGTCAGGATGGCGGTGGGGCGACCCCCCACGCCCTCACGCTCATGGAGCAGGGGGTGATCACGCTGGTCATCAACACGCCCCGGGGTCGGGGAGCCCGGGCCGACGGCGACTACATCCGGGCCGCTGCCGCCGCCAACGGCATCCCGCTCCTCACCACGGTGGCCGCGGCCCGGGCCATGGCCGTCGGCCTGGACGAGCTCCGCCAACAGCCGTTGGAGGTCCGGTCGCTCCAGGGCATCCACGCCGCCCTGCGGCCCCTGGGCCAGGCCGAGGGGAGCGGCGACGATGTCTGACACCGGAGCCGTCGATGTGTCGACCAGGGTGGGCTCGGTCGAACTGCCGAGCCCGATCATGACCGCCTCGGGCACCGCCGGTCACGGGGCGGAGCTGTCGGCCTACGTCGACCTGGCCGCGCTGGGGGCGGTGGTGGTCAAGTCGCTGGCCCCGTGGCCCTGGGACGGCAACCCTGCGGTCCGGGTCCATGCCACCCCGGCCGGGATGATCAACAGTGTCGGTCTCCAGGGGCCGGGTTTGCCGGCCTGGCTCGACCGCGAACTGCCGGATCTGGTGGCCACGGGAGCCCGGGTCGTGGTGTCGATCTGGGGTCGGACCGTCGACGACTACAAACAGGCGGCCGAACTCCTGGCCGACGTCGGGCCCGAGGTGGTGGCGGTCGAGGTCAACATCTCCTGCCCCAACACCGAGTCGGGCAACGAGCTGTTCGCCCACTCGACCGAGCTGACCTCGGCCGTGTTGGCCGTGACCGAGGGGTGCGGCCGACCGCGGTGGGCGAAGCTCAGCCCCAACGTCGGCCCCGGACTGGTCGACATCGCCGCCGCCGCCCACGACGGTGGGGCCGAGGCCGTCACCCTGGTCAACACCTACTTCGGCCTCAGCGTCGACCCGGTCACCGGGCGACCTCGACTGGGCGGGATCCGGGGCGGCGTCTCCGGTCCCGCCATCCATCCACTGGCCGTACGGGCGGTGGCCGACGTCCACGCCGCCCGGCCCGACCTGCCCATCATCGGTGTGGGTGGCGTGGCCACGGTGGACGACGTGGTGGAATTCGCCCGGGTCGGAGCTGCGGCGGTTCAGGTCGGTACGGCTACCCTGGCCGATCCCCGTACCTGCGGTCGGCTCACCGCCGATCTCGATCGTTGGTGTGCTAAGCAGGGAGTCCCGCGCTTCACCGATCTGATCGGGACGGCCAACCTGGGCGACCGCTGAAGCCCGACAACCGCGGCCGACGACGGGCTCCCGCCTCCGTCCCGCCGCTCCATTCGAGGAGAAGCAGATCCATGACCGAGATCACGGCCGGCGGCACCGCCGCCGGCACCGCCCCTGCCTCCGAAGGCCTTCCCCCCGAGCTGCGGGCCCGCATGGCCCTGGCTCTGGACGTGGACGATCTGGTCCACGGCCTCCGGCTGGCCCGCCAGCTGTCCCCCTGGTTCGGGGTGGCGAAGGTGGGCCTCGAGCTCTACACCGCCGCCGGGCCGGACGCCGTGGGCACCATGCTCGACAACGGCTTCGACGTGTTCCTCGACATGAAGCTGTACGACATCCCGACCACGGTCAACAAGTCCGCCGCCGTCTGCGGCGCCCTCGGGGCCACCTATCTCACTATTCACGCCCAAGGTGGTTCAACAATGTTGAAGGCGGGTGTTGAGGGATTTCAGGAAGGTGCGCGCAACGCCGGACTGGAAGAACCGACCGCTGTTGCCATCACGGTGCTCACAAGTGATGCCGACGCCCCCGACCATATTGTTCCCAATCGGCTCCGTCTGGCCGTGGAGGCGGGCTGCAAATCGATCGTTTGTTCCGGTCCGGATTTGAAGAATGTCCGGGAGCTGGCGCCGCGGTTGCAGCGAGTGGTTCCCGGCATCCGGGCCGAGGGCGCAGAGCGTCACGACCAGCCGCTGGCCGTGACGCCGCAGGAGGCACTGGCCGGCGGGGCCGACTTGCTGGTGGTGGGCCGGGCCGTCACCTTGGCCGACGATCCGGTGGCGGCAGCAGCCGCTCTCTTCGCCGGAATCTCGTGACCTTCTGTTCCGAACTCGGTTTCTCCTGGCCGGGTATGGCACCGCTTCCCTCCAGTCTCGATACAGTTCACTCATGCCAAAGCCCCCGCAACTAACCCCCGAGCAGCGAGCCGCCGCACTCGAGAAGGCTGCCGAGGCCCGCCGAGTCCGTTCCGATGTGAAGAATCGGCTCAAGATGGGGAGCATCACCCTGGCCGAGCTGTTGGCCCAGGCCGACGAGGACGAGATCGTGGCCAAGATCAAGGTGCTGGCGGTGCTCGAGTCGCTGCCCGGTGTCGGCAAGGTCACCGCCCGTCGTACAATGGAGGACATCGGCATCGCCGAGTCCCGACGACTCTCCGGTCTCGGTCCGCAGCAGCGCAAAGCACTCCTGGAGGCCTTCTCCTGAACCCTGAGCCGCTGGTCATCGTCGTCTCCGGGCCGGGCGGGGTCGGCAAGGGCACGGTCGTCGGCAAGCTCGTCGAGCGTTACCCCGAGCTGTGGCTCAGCCGGTCCTGGACGACGCGGCCCCGCCGACCGGGTGAGGCCGAGGATGCGTACGTCTTCGTGTCACGCCCGGAGTTCGAGGCGAAGATCGAGGCCGGCGGCTTCCTGGAGTACGCCGAGTTCCTCGACAACTACTACGGGACCCCGCTACCCGACGCCCCCACCGGTCGCGACATCGTGCTCGAGATCGACGTGCAGGGGGCCCGCCAGGTGGTGGCCCGGGACATCGAGGCCCTGCTCATCTTCCTGATGGCCCCGTCGCCCGAGGAGCAGGAGGCACGCCTGCGCCACCGCGGCGACCCGCCGGAGAAGGTCCGGCAACGGTTGGCCAAGGCAGCCGAGGAGGCCGATGCCGGGCGTGAACTCGGTGCCACCGTCATCGTCAACGTCGACATCGACCAGACGGTGCTGGACATGTGGACCGCCATCGAGAAGGCGCGGGCCGGTCGGGGCGTCGTGTCGTCCGACCGCGATCGCTGAGCCGCCGCCCTCGAACGCGGGGAGGCCACGCCGATGGCCGATAGGATGGCCGGTCGACTGGAGGTAGCGATGGCCGATTCGTATGACACGATGATGAGCCCCGGTGTCGAGGAGCTGATGACCAAGACCAGTAGCAAGTTTGGTCTGTGCACGCTCGCCGCCACCCGGGCCCGAGAGATCAACGCCTATTTCGGCCAGCTGGGCGAGGGGCTGGGGGCCAAGGTGCCGCCCCAGGTGACCTCGGTCGCCCGCAAGCCGTTGTCGATCGCCTTCGAGGAGATCGCAGCCGACAAGATCGTGCCCGTGGCCCCTGCTGAGGAGGCCGGGGACGCGGGCGACGACGTCGCCTGACGGGACGCTCCATGCTCGAGGGCCGCAAGGTCGTCCTCGGGGTGACCGGGGGCATCGCGGCCTACAAGGCCATCGAGGTGTGCCGCCGCCTGGTCGACCTCGGGGCCCACGTGACGCCGATCCTGACCGATGCGGCCCACCACATGGTCGGACCCACCACGTTCACGGCGCTGGCCTCGGAGCCGGTCAAGACCAGCCTGTGGCAGGACCGGGACCACATCCCGCACACCCGCATGGGGCAGACGGCGGACGTCATCCTGGTCTGTCCGGCCACCGCCCGCATCCTTTCCGACCTGCGGACCGGCCGCTCCGGTGACCTCCTGAGCGCCACGTTGCTGGCCACGATGGCCCCGGTCATCGTCTGTCCGGCCATGCACACCGAGATGTGGGAGCACCCGGCCACGGTCGAGAACCTCGAGGTCCTGGCCGCCCGCGGCGTCATCATCGTCCCGCCCGAGGAGGGCCGCCTGGCCGGGGGCGACAGCGGCAAGGGCCGGCTGGCCGACCCCGCCACGGTGGTGGCCGCCGTGGTCGACGTGTTGACCGGCGACGGCCCGACGACGACGCCCGCCCCCGGGTCGGCCCAGGGGGCGGCGAAGGCGGCGCGGCCGGACGATCCGCTGGCCGGTCGCTCCGTGTTGATCACGGCCGGGGGAACCCGGGAGGCCATCGACCCGGTCCGTTTCATCGGTAACCGCTCCAGCGGCAAGCAGGGCTACGCCCTGGCCGAGGTGGCCCGGCGCCGAGGGGCCGACGTCACCCTGGTCACCACCGTCGACCTGGTGGCCCCCGACGGTGTCGAGCGGATCGACGTGACCACGGCGGCCGAGATGCACGAGGCGGTGACGACCCGAGCGGCCGGGTTCGACATCGTGGTCATGGCCGCCGCCGTGGCGGATTTCCGCCCGGCCGCCGTGGCCGAGGGCAAGATCAAGAAGGCCGACGGTGTCCCCGTCATCACCCTGGAGCGGACCGAGGACATCCTGGCCGCCCTGGGCCGGGCCAAACCGGGCGGTCAGGTCCTCGTCGGCTTCGCCGCCGAGACCTCCGACCTCCGGGCCAACGCCCTGGGCAAGCTCCAGCGGAAGGGCGCCGACCTCATCGTGGCCAACGACGTTTCGGCCCCGGGGGTGGGATTCGCCCATGAAACCAACGCAGTCACCCTGTTCGGAGCCGACGGCTCGGTGATAGACATTCCCCTCAGCGACAAGATTGCCGTTGCCGATGCCGTGCTCGACGCCGCAGCGAACCGACTGCCCGACGACGAAAGCCGACCGTGAACTCCTACACCTTCACCTCCGAGTCCGTGACCGAGGGCCATCCCGACAAGATGGCCGACCAGATCTCGGACGCCATCCTCGACGCCCTGTTGGAGCAGGATCCGATGTCGCGCGTCGCCTGCGAGACCCTGGTCACGACCGGTCTGGCCATCGTGGCCGGTGAGATCTCGACCAACGCCTACGTCGACATCGCCGCCGTCGTCCGTCGCACCATCACCGGCATCGGGTACGACAAGGAGTCCTACGGCTTCGACGGCAACACCTGCGGCGTCATGGTGGCGATCGACGAGCAGTCGCCCGACATCGCCCAGGGGGTGGACAAGTCGGAGGAGGTGCGCTCCACCGGGGCCACCGGCGACGCCTACGACGAGCAGGGCGCCGGCGACCAGGGGATGATGTTCGGCTACGCCTGCGACGAGACCGACGAGGCCATGCCCCTGCCCATCCACCTGGCCCACCGCATGGCCGAGCGCCTGGCCGAGGTCCGCCGGGCGGGAACCGTGCCGTACCTCCGACCTGACGGCAAGACCCAGGTCACGTTCGACTACGAGGACGGCCGGCCGGTGCGGCTCAAGACGGTGCTGATCTCGACCCAGCACGACGACGGCATCGACCGGGACGACATGATCCGGCCCGACCTGATCGACCAGGTGATCCGGCCCGTCATCCCCGAACAGTTCGCCGACGACCCCTACGAGGTCCTGGTCAACCCGACCGGCCGATTCGTGATCGGCGGACCGGTGGGCGACGCCGGGCTCACCGGACGCAAGATCATCGTCGACACCTACGGCGGCGCCGCCCGCCACGGCGGGGGCGCCTTCTCGGGCAAGGACCCGTCCAAGGTCGACCGCTCGGCCGCCTATGCCGCCCGCTGGGTGGCCAAGAACGTCGTGGCCTCCGGCGCCGCCGCCCGCTGCGAGGTCCAGGTGGCCTACGCCATCGGCGTGGCCCGGCCGGTGTCGATCATGGTCGAGACCTTCGGCACGGCCGAGGCCGATCCCCAGCGCATCGCCGAGGCCGTCAACGAGGTGTTCGACCTCCGCCCCGGCGCCATCCTCGACGCCCTCGACCTGCGGCGGCCCATCTACCGGCCGACCGCCGCCTACGGGCACTTCGGCCGGTCCGCCGGCACCTCCTTCACCTGGGAGCGGACCGATCGGGCGGCCGACCTGAAGGCGTTCCTCGGCCTCTGAGGTCGACGGCCGCCGGAACCGAGTGTCGGACACCGGTCGCCTCTTCGATCCCGGTCCGGCGGAGACCAGCACGTCCGACGTCCGGGCAGGTGTGTCCGAGTCGACCCCGGCCGACGTCGGTCGGTCGGCCGCCGTGGTCCGGGTCCTGCCCGACGTCTCGGGCCTCGACAAGGAGTTCGACTACGCCGTCCCGGAGTCCCTGGCGGCCGGGATCGCGGTCGGCGCCGAGGTCAGGGTCGAGCTGAACGGCCGCCGGGTCACCGGCTGGGTCACCGCCGTCGACCTGACCGGGACCGGTTCGGGCCAGTCGGTGGGATTCGACCTCCGTCCGATCTCGGCCGTGCGCTCGGTCGGGCCGTCGCCCGAGGTCGTCGATCTGGCCCGCTGGGCCGCCCACCGGTGGCAGGGGCGGATGGGGGCGGTGCTGCGGACGGCGTCGCCGCCCCGGGTGGTCCGGTCGCTGGACCGGCCCCCGGCCCCGTCGCCGGTCGCGCCCCGATCCGACCTGACCGTGATCCGCCACGGTCCCGGCGACGACGTCATCGGCTGGCTGGCCGAGGCCGCCGGCCGGGGTTCGTGCCTGGTCATCGTTCCCCGCCTGGCCGAGGCCCGGGCCTTGGCCGGTCGGCTCCGTCAGCGGGGTCTGGCCGTGCGCGTCCACCCCCGCGACTGGGCCGCCGCAGCCTCCCGGGGCGGGGTCGTCCTCGGGGCCCGCTCGGCCGTGTGGGCCTCGGTCGCCGACCTGGCCCTGATCGCCGTGGTCGACGAGCACGACGAGGGACTCCAGGAGGAGCGGCACCCGACGTGGCACGCCCGGGACGTGGCCGTCGAGCGGGCCCGCCGGGCCGGGATACCGTGCTGGCTGTTGTCGCCGTCGCCCACCCTGGAGGCCGTGCACCGGGCCGACCACCGGCGGGAACCGGCCCGGGCCCGGGAACGTCAGGCCTGGCCGGTGGTGGAACCGGTCGACCGTCGGGACGACGAGCCCGGGAGGCGGGGACTGTTCTCCGGCCGCCTGGTCGAGGTGCTGCGCGACGGGGGCCGGGCCGTGGCCGTGCTCAACCGCAAAGGACGGGCCTCGATGCTGGCCTGCGGGGCCTGCGGCGAACCGGCCCGCACGACCGACGGCGAGCGACTGATGGTCGAGCGCGACGGTCGCCTCCTGTGTCTGGCCACCGGGGAGACCCGCCCTCTGGTCTGCGCCGTGTGCCACAGCACTCGGCTCAAGCGGCTCCGCCTCGGGGTCACCCGGGCCGCCGAGGAGCTGTCGGCTCTGCTGGGGGAGCCGGTCGACGAACTCAGCGCCGACGCCGACGAGGTCGACCGGGAGCGGAGCCGGGTCGTCGTCGGGACCGAGGCCGCCCTCCACAAGGTGCTGCGGGCCCGGACCGTGGCGTTCCTCGACTTCGACCAGGAGCTGCTGGCCCCCCGGTACCGGGCGGCCGAGCAGGCCATGACCCTGCTGGTCCGGGCCGCCCAGCTCGTCGGGGGTCGCGACGCCGGCGGGCGGATCCTGGTCCAGACCCGGGTGCCCGGCCACCGGGTCCTGGCCGCGGCCGTGCGGGCCGATCCCGGTCGGCTGGTGGCGGAGGAGACCGACGTCCGCCGAGCCCTGGGCTTCCCACCGTTCGGGGCCCTGGCCGAGCTGGCCGGCCCGGGCGCCGGGGCCCTGGCCCGGACCGTTTCCGAGCAGGCCGATCCGGCCTCGGTGCGGGTGCTCGGTCCCCGAGACGACGATCGCTACCTGATCCGGGCCGACGACGGGGAGGCGCTGGCCGATCTCCTGGCCGCCGCCCCGCGTCCGGCCGAGCGGGTGCGGATCGCCGTCGACCCGCTGCGGGCCTAGTCGTCGGCCGCGCCGGTCACCTCACCCCGAACCCAGGCCTGGCGGGCCACCTCGTACAGGGCGGCGGTGCCGGCATGGGCCACGTTGAGTGAG
This sequence comes from Acidimicrobiales bacterium, assembly GCA_965263455.1. GTDB lineage: Bacteria > Actinomycetota > Acidimicrobiia > Acidimicrobiales > SZUA-35 > CADEDH01. Next base: position 306,882 of record CBDHHN010000002.1, on the reverse strand, counting down.
CCGACCTTGCCCAACTGGGGGAGGAAGGCCACGTGGTCGACGTGGGCCAGGGTGGTGGAGTGGACCCCGCGGTCCTCGTGACCCAACACCAGGCACAGGGCCGTTCCGGCGTCGAGGGTGTGGAGGGGGCGGGCGTCGGCCGTCAGCTCGATGGCCACGGTGACGAAGCCCTCGCTGCTGGCCTGGTAGAGGGCGTCGGAACTCGACTCGGCCGGTCGGTGCTGAACGAACTTGTCCGAGCCCAGGGCGGTGCGGGCCACCGACGGATGGGCCAGGTCGGGGGCGGGGGGCACGGTCCAGATCGTCTCGACGTTGTAGGCCGCGGCCGACCGCAGCAGGGCCCCGACGTTGTACGGCTTCTGCACCCCGTCGAGGATCAGGGCCAGCCGGAGGTCGGTGCTGCGCCGCCATCGCCGGTGGAGCCGCTTGAGGTCGGTGGGGGAGAGGGGCTTGGGGCCGGTCTCGGCCCCGGCACGCCGACGGCGCCGGGCCCGGTCGCCCCGTGCTCCGCCGTTCGGGTCCCCGCCGTCGGCCGCGGCGCTCACGCGTCCGCTCCGGTCGCGGACGAGGTCGGGCCCGACCCCGGGCCGACGTCGAGCAGGCGGAAGGCCTGGCGGCTCCGCCGACGTTCGACCCGCCAGCCCCGGTCTTCGAGACGGCGGTGGAGGCTGTCGGCCCCGAGATGGCGCTGCACCACCAGGTGGGCCGAGCCGGTCGGGGTCAGGCGGGCCAGCCAGCGGTCGAGGAGACTGTGGAGGGCCCGCTTGCCGATGCGGATCGGGGGGTTGGACCACACCCGGTCGAACCGGACCTCGGCCGGGACGGCGTCGGGCTCGGCCACCTCCACGTTGGTCAGGCCGGCGTCGGCGGCGTTGGCCCGGCACAGGTCGCGGGCCCGGGCGTTGACGTCGACGGCCCACACCGTGGCCTCCGGGTTCCGGCGGGCCAGGGTGCAGGCGATGGGTCCGTACCCGCAGCCCAGATCGAGGAGGTGGCGGTCGTCGGCCACCGGCTCCGGTCCCTCGAGCAGCAGCAACTTGGTCCCGGTGTCGACCCGGTCCCGGGCGAAGACCCCCCGGTCGGTGGTCAGCCGGAGGCGGAGGTCGGGCAGCACCAGCTCGACCGACCCCGGCTGGGACGGGGTGGTCGGATCCGACTCGAAGTACTGGGCGCCGGAAGCGGGGCTCACCGGGCAAACGGTACTGGCGACGGCTCGGTGAACGTCGGGTGTCGCCCGACCAGGGGAACGCCGTCGGTGGCGATCTAGGCTGTAAGGGTGAGTAGTCCCCACCAGGTTCGGATCTTCGGCGATCCGGTATTGCGCAAGGTGGCCGAGGAGGTCAGCGACATCGACGGCAAGCTGGTCCAGCTGGCCGACGAGATGCTCGAGACCATGTACGCCGAGCCCGGGATCGGTCTCGCCGCCCCCCAGGTCGGTGTGGCCCGACGTTTCTTCGTCTACGACGTGGGCGATGGCCCCGCCGCCATCGTCAACCCGGTGATCCACGAGTCCCGCGACGAATGGGTCTATGAGGAGGGCTGCCTGTCGGTGCCCGGTCTGTCGTGGGACATCGTGCGGCCCAAGGAGATCCACGTCACCGGCTACGACCTCGATGGCAACGAGGTCTCGCTGGAGGCCGACGAGCTGCTGTCGCGGCTGTTCCAGCACGAGCTCGACCACCTGGACGGCATCATGCTCGTCGACCGGCTCGATCCCGACACCCGGAAGCAGGCCATGAAGACCGTACGGGAGCTGTTCGTCGACCCTGAGCCCGAGCCGGCCCCGAAGTCGGCCCGGACCTCGGGCGGGCTCGTTCTGCCGTGACCGGGGCCCCGGTCGGGGACGGACCCGCCCCGGCCTCCGCTCCCACCCATCCCCGGCGCCTGGTCTACCTGGGCACCCCGGAGATGGCGGTGCCGCCGCTTCGGGCCCTGCACCGGGCCGGCTTCGAGATCCCCCTCGTCATCACCCGGATCGACAAGCGGCGGGGTAGGGGCACCGCCACCAGCCCGTCGCCGGTGAAGGCGGCGGCCCTCGAACTGGGCCTTCCGGTCGGCCACGATCTGGCCCAGGCCGCCGAGGTGGGGGCCGACCTCGGCGTGGTGGTGGCCTACGGGCGCATCATCCCCCTCGACGTGCTGGTCCGGCTGGCCATGGTCAACATCCACTTCTCCCTCCTGCCCCGGTGGCGGGGAGCGGCCCCGGTCGAACGGGCCCTGCTGGCCGGCGACGATGTGACCGGCGTGTGCCTGATGGAGGTGGCCGAGGGGCTGGACACCGGCGCCGTCTACGCCCGTCGGGAGGTCCCGATCGAGCCCGGTGTCGACCTGGACGGGCTCCGCCGCCTGCTGGTGGCCGAGGGCACCGACCTCCTGGTGGCCGAGCTCCGACGAGGGCTCCAACCTCCGCTGCCCCAGGAGGGCGAGCCTACCTACGCGGCCAAGGTGACGGCCGGCGAGTTGGAGCTGGACCTGACCCGACCGGCCGCGGAGTTGGCCCGGGTGGTGCTGCTGGGCCGGGCCTGGACCCGGTTCCGAGGCAAGCGACTCAAGGTCCTGGCCGCCGCGCCCGGCGAGGCCCCGGACCCGTCCGCCCTGGCCCCGGGGGCCCTCGACGGCACCGTGGTCGCCACCGGAGACGGCGGGCTGCATCTGATCACGGTCCAACCCGAGGGCCGCAAGCCCATGGCCGCCACCGACTGGATCAACGGGGTCCGGCCCACGGCCGACGATCGCCTTGGCTGACGGGGGCACCGGCCGGGGCCGGCCCCGGTCCGGTCGCTCGTCCGGATCCAGACGGTCGTCCGGGTCCGGCGGCTCGGCCGGGGGGAACCGGCGGGGTGGCCGCCGACCGGCGGCTCCGGCCGGATCCCGCGACCCCGGGGTGGCGGCCCGGCGCCTGGCCATCGACGCCCTGATCCGTATCGAACAGGACGGGGCCTACGCCAACCTGGTCCTGCCCGATCTGCTCGACCGCTCGGACCTGGGCCCGGCCGACCGGGGGTTCGCCACCGAGTTGGTCTACGGGACGACCCGCATGCGGCGGGCCTGCGACCACCTGGTCGACCGGTTCCTGCTGTCGGACGTCGAACCCCGGGTCCGGGCCGCGCTCCGCCTCGGCGCCTACCAGCTCGCCCTGCTCGACACCCCGGCCCACGCCGCCGTCAGCGCCACGGTAGGGGCCGCCGGAGGTCGGGCCCGGGGCCTGATCAACGCCGTGCTCCGCCGGGTGGCCGACGCACCGGTCGACTATCCGGACCCGGCCACCCGCCTCAGCTATCCCGACTGGATCGTCGATCGGCTGACCATCGACCTCGGACCCGACGATGCCACCGGGGCCCTGGAGGCCATGAACCGGCCCGCCACCACCGCGGTCAGGGACGACGGCTACGTCCAGGACCCGGCCTCCCAGCTGGTGGTCGAGGTGGTGGGGGCCGAGCCCGACCACACCGTCGTCGACCTGTGCGCCGCCCCCGGGGGCAAGGCCACGGGCCTGGCCGCCACCGGGGCCACCGTGATCGCCGCCGACCGTCGTCCGGGCCGGGTCCGCCTCACGGCCGGGAACGTGGCCCGCCTCGGTCGCCGCCTGCCGCTGCTGGTGGCCGACGGCACCGCCCCGGCCCTACGACCGGGCTCGGCCGACCGGGTACTGATCGACGCCCCCTGCTCCGGGCTCGGCAGCCTGCGGCGGCGACCGGACGCCCGGTGGCGCATCGATGCCGAGGCCCCCGAACGGCTCCGGCGGCTCCAGGTCGACCTGGTCCGGGCCGGCCTGAGCCTGCTCGCGCCCGGAGGCGTGCTCACCTACAGCGTCTGCACCCTGACCGACGCCGAATCGCACGATGTCTTGGCCGCCGTGACCGGCGTCGGGGTCTTGGCCGAGGAGTCTCCCGAGGACGTTGCGGGGGACTTCGAGATCCTGGCCCCGCCGGGCGGGCCGTGGCGGTCCCGGGGTCAGGTGGCCGAGTTGTTGCCCGACGACACCGACGGCATGCGGCTCTTCCGGCTCCGCCGGCACCACTGACCGGCGCCGAGCCGGGAAGATCAGGCCCTCGTCTCCGGAGGAGATCGCCGCCGCTCTGGGCACCATCGAAGGGTAGTCAACGTCGTCCTCTCCCGACCCCCCCGTGAGGAGAAGCCATCATGGAACGAGCCCACAACTTCGCCCCCGGCCCCTGCGTCCTACCCCGATCGGTGGTGGACGAGCTCGGAGCCGAGCTCCCGGACTTCGAGGGATCGGGCATGTCCCTGATCGAGATGAGTCACCGGGACCCGATCTACGACCGGATCCATCAGGAGACCCTGGCCCTGCTCCGCGAACTGTTCCTGGTGCCCGACGAGTTCGACGTCCTGCTCCTCCAGGGAGGCGCCACCCTCCAGTTCGGGATGGTGCCCTTGAACCTGCTGGGCGGCGACGGGGTCGGAGGCTACGTGGTCAGCGGGAGCTGGGCCTCCAAGGCGCTGGCCGACGCCCGACGTATCAGCGCCGGCGCCTACGCCGCCTGGGACGGGTCGGACGACGGGTTCACCCGTATGCCGACCGCCGACGAACTCGAACTGCGGGACGGCGCCCGGTACCTGCACGTGACCTCCAACGAGACCATCGGAGGCATCCGGCTGTCCTCGTTCCACGACGTCGACGTGCGCCAGGTGGTGGACATGTCCTCGGAGTACCTGACCCGCCCCGTGCCGTGGGACCGGGTCGACGTGGTCTACGGCGGCGCCCAGAAGAGCCTGGGTCCGGCCGGGCTGGCCGTGGTCTTCGTTCGCCGATCGGTGCTGGAGGAGACCCCGGCGTCGGTGCCCTCGTACCTCCGGTTCGACACCCACGCCACCTCCGACAGCCTGGCCAACACCCCGCCGGTGTTCGCCATCTGGGCCATGGGGAAGATGCTGCGCTGGATCGGCGAGAACGGCGGCCTGGCCGGGATGGAGAAGCGGGCGGCGGAGCGGTCGGCCCTCATCTACGACGTGATCGATCGCAGCGACGGCTTCTATCGCAGCCCGGTGGCGGTGGGCGATCGGTCCCTGACCAACGTGGTGTTCCGCATCGACGGCGACGACCGCGAGGCCCGCTTCCTGGCCGAGGCCGAGGAGCGACGCCTGGTCAATCTCAAGGGCCATCGATCGGTCGGGGGTATCCGGGCCAGCATCTACAACGGTCTCCCGACCGAGTCGGTCACCGCCCTGGCCGAGTTCATGACCGGGTTCATGGCCGCGAACGGCTGAGGATGGCCCGGCTCGATCCCGTCTCCCTCCGTCTTCTCCGGCCCGAGCTGACCGGTGAGGTTCCGTCGCCGCCCCACGACGCCCTTACGGTCGAGGACCGCCGTCGCCATCTGGCGGCCCACCCCCGGTCCTACCTCGGGGTGACTCGGGCCCCCGAAGACCTGGAGGACTCGGAGGCCCGGGCGACGGGACGGGAGGACGCCGGCGAAGCCGCGGTCGAGGCCGGTCGCCGTCACCTGGACCGGCTCCTGGCCGACGGCGTGTTCGGGCCGCCGTCCGACCCCGGTTTCCTGGCCTACCGCCTGGAGCAGGACGGGCACCGCCAGACCGGACTGGTCTGCGGGGTGGCCACCGCCGACTACGACGACGGCGTGGTCCGCATCCACGAGGGGATCAACCCGGAGCGGGCCCGCCAACTGGCCCGTCACCTGGAGACGGTGGGGGCCCAGTCCAGCCCCATCGTGTTGGCCCAGGACGGGCTGGGGTCGATGTCGGCCGCCATCGAGTCCGCCACCGCCGGGCCCGCCCTGCTCGACTTCACCGACGGCGAGGGCCTGCGCCAACGGCTGTGGCCCGTGCCGGTCGAGGCGGTGGACGGGATCCGAGCCGAGGCCGCCGCCGCACCGCTCTATCTCATCGACGGCCATCACCGGGCGGCCGCCGCCTCCCTGGTCCGGGCCGCCGGGGGGTCGGGGACGGCCGCCGGTGCCGCCGGCGGCGGGGGGGCCGCGTCGCTGATGCTGGCCGCCGTGTTCCCGGTGGCCGAGATGCGCAATCAGGCCTTCCACCGGGTGGTGACCGGGGTCGACGCCGACGACCTGGCCGCCCGCCTGTCGGCCGCCTTCCCGACCCGGGAGGAGGCGAACCCGGCGGCCGTGGTCGACCGGCGCCCCGACGAGCTGGCGGTCAGGCTCGGCCGGAGGCCGGCATGGCTGGTGTTCCGGGTCCCGTTCGAGACGGCCGACGGTGCCGGCCTGGCCGACATCGACCCTCTCCGGTTTGCCGACCGGGTCCTGGGTCCCCTGCTCGGCATCGACGAGTCGGACCCCGACGGTCGCCTCGGCTACCGCCCCGGAGCCGCCGACTGGGCCGCCGTCGCCGCCCTCGAACCCGAGCCGACCCAGGCCGTGTTCCTCATGCGGCCGGTGCCGCTGGGCGTGCTCATGGCGGCGGCCGATGCCGGGCGGACGATGCCCCCCAAGTCGACGTACTTCGTGCCCAAGGTCCGATCCGGTCTGTTCGTGCGGATGGGACCCGACCCGGTCGCCTGATCCACCCGATGCACGGGTGGACCGGGCCCAGCGGGCACACTTGGGGCCGTGAGCGAGAACCCATTCCCCGACTACCTCGTCAAGCAGGCCAAGGTGATCACCGTGTCCGACGGGGTCGTGGCCGGCACCAGGGAGGATCGATCCGGTGACGCGTTGGCGGCCCGGTTGACCGAGGCGGGGTGGGAGGTGATCGAGCGCCAACGGATCGCCGACGGCATCGACTCGGTGGCCGATGCCCTGACCGCAGCGTCCGAGGGCTTCACCGGCCTGATCGTGACCACCGGGGGAACCGGGTTCGGCCCCCGCGACCTGACCCCCGAGGGCACCCGTCGGGTGCTGGAACGGGAGGCGCCGGGCCTGGCCGAGGTCATGCGCACCTGCAACCCGGCCGGGCTGGGGCGTCTCAGCCGGGCCGTGGCCGGAACCCGGGGCACCGCCCTCATCCTCAACACCCCCGGGTCGACCAAGGGAACGGTCGAAACCGTCGAGTCCGTGCTCGACGTCCTGCCCCATGCCGTCGACCTCATGGCCGGGGGTCGGCCCCACTGAGGGCCCGGCCCCGGTTGCTCCATGATCGAGCCCGACACCCCACCCGACGACGCGGCCCTGATGGCCCGGGCCATTGCCCGCGCCGCCCACAGCCGCATCCTTTCGCCCCCCAACCCGTGGGTCGGGGCCGTGGTGGTGGCCCCCGACGGTCGGAGCTGGGAAGGCTCCACCCGCCGACCGGGCCAGGCTCACGCCGAGCGCCACGCCCTCGGCCGGGCCGGTGCCGGCGCCCGTGACGCCACCCTCTACGTCACCCTCGAACCCTGTTCCCATCACGGTCGGACCCGGCCCTGCGTCGAGGCCGTGGTCGACGCCGGTATCAGGAGGGTGGTGGTCGGCGTGCTCGACCCGGACGAGCGGGTGGCCGGTCGGGGGGTGGAGCAGCTGCGGGCCGCCGGTATCGAGGTCGTCGTCGGCCCGGGGGCCGACGACGTCGAGGACCAGTTGGCCCCCTACCTCCACCACCGTCGCACCGGGCGGCCGTGGGTGGTGCTGAAGCTCGCCGCCACCCTCGACGGTCGGACGGCGGCCGCCGACGGCACCAGCCAGTGGATCACGGGCGACGAGGCCCGGGCCGACGCCCACCGGTTGCGGGCCGAGTCCGACGCCATCCTCGTCGGGGCGGGAACGGTTCGGGCCGACGACCCCCGACTGACGGTCCGGGGGGTCGTGGCCTCCGACGGCCTCCCACCCCGCGAGCCGCTCCGGGTCGTCCTCGGTCGGGCCCCCGAGGGGGCCGCCGTCCACCCCTGCCTCCAGCTGGAGGGCGACCCCGCCTCCGTCCTCGACACCCTGGGGGCCGAGGACGTCGTCCAGCTCATGATCGAGGGCGGGGCCGGTGTGGCCGGGGCCTTTCACCGGGCCGGCCTGGTCGACCGCTACGTGTTCTACCTGTCGCCGTCGCTCATGGGCGGCGAGGACGGGCTCCCCGTGCTATCCGGTCCGGGCGCCGGCTCGATCGGCGATCTGCGCCGACTCCAGCTTGACCGGACGGTCAAGCTGGGTGACGATCTTCGCCTGGATCTCTCCCCACCGCCACCGACAGGAAGGTCCTGATGTTCACCGGAATCGTGGAAGAACTCGGCTCGGTCGCCGCCCTCGAGGGTGAGCGGCTCCGGATCCAGTGCCGCACCGTGCTCGACGACGTCGTCCTCGGCGCCTCCATCGCCGTGAACGGCTGTTGCCTGACGGTGGTCCGCTGGGACGACGGCCAGGGTTGGTTCGAAGCCGACGTCACGGCCGAGTCCTTCGCCCGGACCCAGCTCGGTGATCTGGCCGTCGGCGACCCCGTCAACCTGGAGCGGCCGGTGCGGCTCCAGGACCGACTGGGCGGCCACCTGGTCCAGGGTCACGTCGACGCCGTGGGTGTCATCGTGGCCCCGGCGCCCGATCTGAAGGTGAAGATCGACGACCACCTGCACCGATACCTGGTGGAGAAGGGCTCGGTCACCGTCGACGGCATCAGCCTCACCGTCGTCGACCCGGCCCCCGACGGGTTCACGGTGGCCGTGATCCCCCACACGGCCGAGGTCACCACCCTCGGGCACAAGGGCCCGGGCGACCGGGTCAACATCGAAGTCGATGTCATGGCCAAGTACGCCGAACGCCTCCTGGCCGGGCACCTGGAACAGGAGTGAACGTGACCGACCGCGACCACCGCACCGAGGATCCCGACGGCGACGGCGACGGCGACGGCTCGGCCGCCAGCCCGTTCGATCCGGTCGAGGACGCCATCGCCGCCATCGGGCGGGGTGAGATCGTGGTCGTGGTCGACGACGAGGACCGGGAGAACGAGGGCGACCTGATCATGGCGGCCGAGTTCGCCACCGAGGAGAAGCTGGCGTTCTTCGTCCGCCACACCTCGGGTGTCATCTGCGCCTCGGTGCCCGAGGAGCGGGCCGACCAGCTGGACTTGTCGCTCATGGTGGCGATGAACACCGAGGCCATGCGCACCGCCTTCACGGTCTCGGTCGACTATCGGCACGGCACCACCACCGGGATCTCGGCCGCCGACCGGGCCCTGACCCTCCGGGCCCTGGTGGACCCGGCCACCAGCTCGGCCGACTTCGCCCGGCCCGGTCACATCTTCCCCCTGCGGGCCCGGGACGGTGGTGTGCTCAAGCGGGCCGGTCACACCGAGGCGGCCGTCGACCTGGCCCGGCTGGCCGGCCTTCGCCACGGCGGTGTGCTGTGCGAGATCGTCAACGACGACGGCACGATGGCCCGGGTCCCCGACCTGATCCCCTTCGCCCGGCGCCACGGCCTGGCCTTCACCTCGATCGCCGACCTGATCCGCTACCGGCGCCGGACCGAGAAGCTGGTCACCCGGTTCTCGGAGGCCACCATCCCCACCCGCCACGGCGATTTCCGGGCCGTGGTCTACGAGTCGGTCCTCGACGGACAACAGCATGTGGCCTTCGTCCTCGGGGACGTCGACGGAGCCGACGACGTGCTGGTCCGGGTCCACTCCGAGTGCCTCACCGGCGACATCTTCGGTTCGCTTCGCTGCGACTGCGGCCCCCAGCTCGACCTGGCCCTGGCCCACATCGCCGAGGCCGGTTCCGGGGTCCTGGTCTACCTCCGGGGCCACGAGGGCCGGGGCATCGGCCTGGGCCACAAGATCCGGGCCTACGACCTCCAGGAGCGGGGGGCCGACACCGTCGAGGCCAACCTGGCCCAGGGGCTGCCGGCCGACAGCCGGGAGTACGGCATCGGGGCCCAGATCCTGGTCGACCTCGGGGTCACCACGATGGAGCTGATGACCAACAACCCGGCCAAGTACGGGGGGCTCGACGGCTACGGCCTGGAGATCACGGGCCGCCACTCGCTCCAGACCGTGCCGACCGAGCAGAACATCGCCTACCTGCGGACCAAACAGGAGCGCATGGGCCATCTTCTCGATCTCGGCGACGAGGGCCGCGACGGCGACGCCGCGGCCCAGCAGCAGTAGGGGCCGGGCCGTGCTCCGGGTGGGCACCGTTACCGCGTTCGACGCCGAGGCGGGACTGGGCGAGGTGGCGGCCGAGAACGGCGATCGGTTCGCCTTCCACTGCACCGCCATCGTCGACGGCAGCCGGGTGATCGACGTCGGCCGACGGGTCGGGTTCCTGGTCGGTGCCGGTGGGCCGGGGCGCTGGGAGGCGCTCCAGGTCGCACCCGTGACCTGAGGCCGGCGGGCGGACGGCGCCGACCGGTCACCCCGATCGCCGGGTGGGCCGAGCGCGTCGGCCCGTGGGCGGATCGTCCCGCCACCGCCGTCATGGGCCCGGTCAAGTTCGGCCGCCGGGCCGCCGATGGGACCAGGTGAGGCTTCCGGCATCGTTGCGCGCCCGCACCCGACCCGAGACCCCGGCATCGGATCCGCCGGTCCCCGACCGGGTGGGTCCCGGAGCCGCCGAGGTCCCCGTCGGCGACGAGGTCGATCCGGCGACGTGGTGGGCCGACGGGGCCGGCCGGGCCCGGGGCGGGCGAGGGGTCCTGGTGATCCTGCCCGACCACCTGCACGCCTTGGAGGAGGCCCACGGCTTCCAGGCCGGTCGGACACTGCTCGACGAGCTGGGTGGCCGACTGGCCGCGGTCGTGCGGGCCGGCGACCGCCTGATCCCGCTGGAGGGCCGGGGCCACGCCGTCCTGGCCACCGAGGTGCTCACCGTCCGCGACCTGGAACGTCTGGCCCAGCGCCTGCGGCTCGCCGTGCGGGGCCGATCGGGTTCCGAGGCCGCCGCGCCCCGGATCACGGCCAGCATCGGGGTGGCCCCCGACTTCGACGGCGGCCGGTCGCTCGACGAGCTGTTGGGCCGGGCCGCGGGCGCGGCCCGGGCCTGTCGCCGGTCGGGCGGAGACGGTGTGGTCGTCGGTGGGGCGGCGGCCAGTGGGGGCCGGGTCCGCACCCGATGGGATGCCATCCAGGAGGTGCATCGTGCCCTCTCCGACGGCGACCTGGAATTCCACTACCAACCGATCCGCAACCTCGAGTCCGGGTCGGATCGAGGCCTTCGAGGCACTGGTCCGCTGGCGCCATCCGGTCCGCGGCCTGCTGCACCCCGATGCCTTCCTGCCCGATGTGGCCGCCGCCGGGTTGGCCGAGCGCCTGACCACCCGGGTGGCCGAGGCCGTGGCCGTCACCGCCGGTGCACTGGCTGCCGCCACCGGTCGCCCCATCCCGGTGTCGCTCAACGTCGACCGCTGGCACCAGCCGGTCGACGACTTGATCACGCTGTTGACCGAGCACGCGGCCGCCCTCGACGCCGTCGAGTCGTTGATCGTCGAGTTTCCGGAGCGGGTGCTGGCCCCGACGCCGGCCTGGCTCTCGGCCGCCGGTTCCGGTCGGGCGACGTCCTCGGCCTGGGCCGAGGACGTCGATCCCGCCACGCTCGTCCGCCGATTGCGGATGGGCGGGGTGGGGGTGGCCGTCGACGGTGGCGATGGGGACGGCGCCGCCCTGGCCGGGGTGATCGAGCCCGACCTCCTGTCGTGGTACAAGCTGGGACGGCAGTGGATGGAGCCCCATCTCCGCCCCGCGCTGCCCGCCGTGGGCCGGGCTCTGTCCGAGTCCCTACCCGGGGTCCGACCCATCGGGGTCGGCATCGCCGACGCCGAGGCGAGAAGCGACGCCGCCGCCAGCCTGTCCTGGGGTCAGGGTTTCGCCCTCGGCCGCCCGGTGGAGGGCGACGCCGTGGTCGACCTGGTCACGTGAGCCGAAGTCGGAACACCTACGACCGCGGGGACCGACGCCGGAGCCTCCGAGGTGGGGCCGTAGACGGGGTCCGAGGCGGGGGAGTGCGTCGACCGGGGGCCCTGGGGCCCCGATCGTCAGCTGGGCTGGCCCATCTCCTGGGAGCGTTGGACGAAGGCCAGGCGGATCTGGTGCAGGGCGTCCCGCAGGGTCGATTCCCCTTCGCCCAGCCGGCCCTCCAGGTTCTCCACCAGGGCGGCCAGGGCGTCGATGGCGAGCCGGGCCTCCTCCAGCTGGGGCTGGTCGGCGGTCAGATGGATGGCGGCCAGCTCGTAGATTCCGGCGGCGTGGTTGGCCAGTACGGTCGACACCTCGGTCTCCAGCAGGCGGATCCGGGCCTCGGCCAGTTCGTGGGCCATGGCTCGGGCCCGCTCCTCGTCCTCGGGGCTCAGCGGGGGACCGTCGCCGGGAATGGCGACCTCCGGTTCCGGGTCTCCGGCGGGTGGGATGCGGCGTTCACCGTCGGGTGTCCACAAACTCATGGCGGCCACCGTATCGAGGATCTCCTTCGTCGGGAGGCGGATCTCCCCATGCTGCTGTTAGCCTTGATTGACCGACAGCAAGAGGGCTCGCTCCCCACCCGGCCATGTCGATGCGTCCGGGTCCGATGACTCGTCCGCAACCTGCGCTCAGGTGTGGAGTCGATCCCTTGCCGTTGTTCGGTGTCCGAACCGTGTGAACAAGGAGACAGAGTCATCTGCATGAGGGGTGATCGGCTATAGCTGCGCCGCCGGAGCCGCGGATCAATGATCGGATCCGCGCCCGTGAGGTCCGCGTCATTGGGCCCAACGGCGACCAACTGGGGATCAAGACGATTCCCGAGGCCTTGTCATTGGCCCGTGAACTGGAACTCGACCTGGTGGAGGTGGCCGACAAGGCCAACCCGCCGGTCTGCCGGATCATGGACTACGGCAAGTACAAGTACGAGGCGGCGCAGCGCCAGAAAGAGTCGAAGAAGAAGGCGAGCAACATCGTCGTCAAGGAGATGAAGTACCGGCCCAAGATCTCGGGCGGGGACTTCGAGACCAAGACCCGGAAGGTGGAGAAGTTCCTCCAGGAAGGGAACAAGGTCAAGATCACGATCATGTTCCGGGGCCGCGAGGTCACCCATCCGGAGCTGGGTCGTAGGATCCTGGACGACATCGCCGAGCGGGTCGAGGAGTACGCCAAGGTCGAGGCCTATCCCCGGCTCGACGGTCGCAACATGACGATGGTGCTCGGCCCCGACAGCAAGAAGAAGCCGAAGAAGCGGCGGGACGAGCGTCCCGCCCGGCCGGAAGGTTCCGACAACGGGACCGGCGGCGACGGCGAGGCCGCCTCCCCCGAGGCCGCCGACCAGGCCGCCGCCCAGAGCTGAAGACGACCACCACCGCCCCGGACACCCTCCCGGTCGTGGGTGGGGGTCCGGGGCGGTGCTGTGGACGGCATCGCCCGGACCCATCGCAGGCGCACGAGCGCAGGAGAAGAGCCATGTCCAAGATGAAGACCCACAAGGGAGCCAAGAAGCGGTTCAAGAAGACCGGCTCCGGCAAGATCAAGCGCCGGTCCAAGAACCTGAACCACTTCCTGGAGAAGAAGTCCAGCCGCCGCAAGCGTCGCCTGCGGGGTTCGAAGGTGCTGACCCCGGCCGATGAGGCACGGGTCAACCAGATGCTGTCGAGCTGACCTCCGTCCCGAGCCAGACCAGAACGAAGAACAGGAGAATCTCCGATGGCACGAGTGAAGCGTGGCGTCCACGCCAAGAAGAAGCGGAAGGCGACGCTGGACAAGGCCAAGGGCTACTACGGCAACAAGAGCCGTACCTTCCGGGGCGCCAACGAACAGGTGATGCACTCCGGCAACTACGCCTTTCGGGACCGCCGGGCCCGCAAGGGCGAGTTCCGCCGCCTGTGGATCCAGCGCATCAATGCCGCCTGCCGGGCCAACGGCACGTCCTACAGCCGGTTCATCAACGGCCTGAAGCTGGCCGGGGTCGAGGTCGACCGCAAGGTCCTGGCCGACCTTGCCGTGACCGACCCGGACGCGTTCGCCGCCCTGGTCCAGGTGGCCAATGGGTCGGCCGACGCCGCCTGATCGGCCCCGACCGTCGGCCGGTCCCGGAGCGGAGCGGGGGAGGGGCGGCATCGCCGCCGGCAACCCCCGCATCAAGCGGCTCCGGCGCCTGATCGCCCAACGAAAGGCCCGCTCCCAGGAGCGGGCCTTCGTCGTGGAGGGACCGGCCCTGGTGGCCGAGGCCGTGGCCGGCCCCACCCTGCGGCCCGACCTGGCGGTCGAGTCGGTCCTGGTGGAGGTCGACTACCGCCCGCCGCCCCTGGAGGCGGTGCTGGCCGCGGCCCGGGATCGGGGGATCGAGATCATCGATGTGGCCCCCGGCGTTCTCGGCTCGACCCTCGACACCCGAACCCCCCAGCCGGTGGTCGCCGTCATGGCCGGCGCCACCGCCCCGGCCTCGTCCCTGGGCCCCGACGGGCCCCTGGTGATCCTCGTCGAGCCGGCCGACCCCGGCAACGTGGGCACCGTCATCCGCAGCGCCGAGGCGGCGGGCGCCGCCGGGGTGGTGGTGGCCGGTGCCGCGGTCGACGTGACCAATCCCAAGGTGGTCCGGGCCGCGGCCGGGGCCTTCCTCCGCCTCCCGGTGGTGGTCGAGGCCGGTGTCGAGGCGGCCCTGGCCCTGGCCGCCGACACCGGGCGGCCGGTGTTGGCCACCGTGGTGGACCCGGGCGCCCCGACCCATGACGGCGCCGACCTGCGTCGGGCCGCCCTGGTGCTGGGCAGCGAGGCCCACGGGCTGGCCCCCGAGGTGGTGGCGGCGGCCGACGGCACCGTCACCATCCCACTGGCCGGGCCGACCGAGTCGCTCAATCTGGCCGTGGCCGCCGGGGTCCTGTGCTTCGAGGCGGCGCGCCAGCGACGGGCCGACGACGGGGCAGGGGATCGCCCCGGGGCGAAATAGGCTGGACGCTTTCCGCCAGAGCCGACAGGTTGGATGCGATGTTGGGAACGCTCGAAGAACTGGAGGCCGAGGCATTGGCCGCGGTGGGCTCCGCCGCCACCGCCGAGGACCTGAAGGGGGTCGAGACCTCGACTCTGGGCAAGGGGGCACCCCTGACCACAGCCAAGCGGGAGCTGGGGAACCTGGCCCCCGAGGACCGCAAGGAGGCCGGCCGGGCCCTGAACGAGGCCCGGCGGCGGGTCGAGGCCGCCCTCGACAGTCGCCGGGACGAGTTGGTCCGGGCCGAGCGTGCGGTCCAGCTCCAGGGCGAGCACCTCGACCTGACCGAGGTCCCGACCGAGGTCGCCGTGGGCCACGCCAACGTGGTCACCCAGACCTGGGAGTTGCTGGAGGACGTGTTCGTCGGCATGGGCTTCCGGGTGGCCGAGGGGCCCGAGGTCGAGACCGACTGGCACAACTTCGACGCCCTCAACATCCCGCCCGGCCACCCGGCCCGCGACGGCTTCGACACCATCTACGTCAACCACGGGGCGCCCGGTTCAACCCTGCTCAGGACCCACACCTCGCCGGTCCAGATCCGGACCATGCTGGCCCAGGAGCCCCCGATCTACATCGTGGCCCCGGGGCGGGTGTTTCGGCGCGACACGGCCGACGCCACCCACCTCCCGGTGTTCCACCAGATCGAGGGTCTGGTCATCGACAAGGGCATCTCGCTGGCCGACCTGGCCGGGACGATCGAGGCCTTCACCGAGGCCTACTTCGGGCCCGGCTTCAGTTCCCGGCTCCGTCCCAACTACTTCCCCTTCACCGAGCCGTCGGCCGAGTTCGACGTGCAGCGCCCCGACGGGTCGTGGCTGGAGCTCGGCGGGTGCGGGATGGTGCACCCCAACGTGTTGACCGCCGGCGGCATCGACCCCGAGGAGTGGTCGGGCTTCGCCTTCGGCTTCGGCATCGACCGCCTGGCCCAGCTCAAGTTCGGCTTCGACGACCTGCGGGAGCTCATGAGCAACGACGCCCGCATCATGGTCCAGTTCTGACCCGCCCCGACCCGCCCGCCCGTACGAGACGCCCCGAGGAAGTGACGTGAAGGTTCTACTGTCGTGGATGCGTGAGTTCGCCCCCATCGAGGGCGAGCCCGAGAGCCTGGCCCGGACCATGACCGACCTGGGCATGGTGGTGGAGAGCGTCGACGTCGTCGGCAACACCTGGGACGGCGTGATCGTGGCCAGGATCCTGGAGCTCGGCCCCCACCCCGAAGCCGACCGGATCCAGCTCGTACAGGTCGACACCGGTGACGGTGAGCCGCTGCAGATCTGTTGCGGGGCGTTCAACATGTCGGTCGGTGACCTCGTCCCCCTGGCCACGCTCGGGACCGTCATGCCCAACGGCCTCGAGATCGCCCGCCGCAAGCTGCGGGGCGAGTGGTCGAACGGCATGCTGTGTTCGGCCGCCGAGCTCGAGCTGGGGACCGACGGCGACGGCATCGAGATCCTCGACCCTGGCCTCACGGTGGGCACGACGCTGGCCGAGGCACTCGGCGCCACCACCGACATCGTGTTCGGCCTCGACATCGAGGGCAACCGGCCCGATGCCCTGTCGGTCCTCGGTGTCACCCGCGACCTGGCGGCGCGCCTCGGCGTGCCCTGCACCATCCCCGCCCCGGACCTCGACCAGGCCGGCCCGGCCACCGCCGACGTTGCCTCGGTCGCTATCGAGGCCCCCGAGTTCTGCGCCCGGTTCGGGCTCCGGGTCCTGCGCAACCTGACCGTCGGCCCGTCTCCCGACTGGATGGTGCGGCGACTCACGGCGGCCGGAGTCCGTTCGATCAACTCCGTGGTCGACATCTCGAACTACGTGATGCTGGAACTGGGCCAGCCCAACCACACCTACGATCTCGACCTCGTCCCCGACGGGGCGCTCGGGGTGCGGATGGCCCGTGAGGGGGAGACGCTCACCACCCTCGATGACGCCAAGCGGTCCCTGACCGAGGTCGACGGGGTCATCGTCAACTCGGCCGATGAGCCCATCGGCCTGGCCGGCGTCATGGGTGGGGCCTCGACCGAGATCAGCGACGCCACCACCAACGTCCTGCTCGAGGCGGCCATCTGGGACCGGATGACGATCGCCAAGACCTCCCGCCGCCTCAACCTGCGGTCGGAGGCCTCGACCCGCTACGAGCGCGGGGTCGATCCCGAGGGGGTGGAGCGGGCCCTGGACCGCTTCGCCCAGCTGGCGGTCGAGATCTGCGGAGCCGAGGTGGCCACCGGGACCGTCGTGGTCGATGGCGATCTCACCCTGCCCCCCGCCGTCGAGGTCCGGGTTCCCCGGGTCAACGCCATGCTCAACACCGGACTCGACGCCGCCACCATCGGCGGTCTGCTCGATCCCATCGGTTTCACCGTCACCGACACGGTCAACCCGTCGGGCCGGGACGGGGCCGAGGTGCTCACGGTCACCGTGCCGTCGTGGCGGCCCGACAGCTCGCTCGAGATCGACGTGATCGAAGAGGTGGGCCGCCACCACGGCTACGACAAGTCGGGCAAGCGGGTGCCGACCCCGACCCAGGCCGGGGCCCTGACCCCGACCCAGGTCAGCCGCCGTCGCATCCGGCGAGCCCTGCTCGGGGCCGGTCACGACGAGGCCATGCCGATGCCGTTCCTGGCGCCCGGCGACCTGGCCCGGGCCGGTCTCGGCGACGACGGCATCTCGCTCGTCAACCCCCTGGTGTCAGAGGAGTCGATCCTGCGGACCTCGCTCCTGCCCGGACTGCTCAAGACGATCGCCTACAACCAGGCCCACCGGGCCGACGCCCTCAAGCTCTATGAGCTGGGCAAGGTCTACCTCCCCTCCCAGGACGACCTGCCCGATGAGCGGGAGCGGGTGGCCATCGTCCATTCCGGTCTGACGCCGGGCGACGAGGCGGCCCGGGTCGCCGTCACCGAGTTGTACCGGCTGGCCGCCGCCCTCGGTCTCCAGGACGTGCAGGTGGCCAACGCCCCCCGAGCCGGGCTCCATCCCACCCGTTCGGCCGAGGTCCGGTTCCGGGGGCGGACCCTGGGCGAGGTGGGGGAGGTCGACCCCGGCGTGCTCGAGGCCTACGGGGTCGACGGGCGGGTGGCCTGGTTCCAGCTCGAGGTCGGTCCCATGGTCGAGGCCATGAGCCGGGTACCGAGACTGGCCCCGATCTCCCGCTACCCGTCGAGCGATGTCGACCTCGCCTTCGCCCTGGCCGACGACGTGGCCGCCACCGATGTGGTGCGGACCCTGCACAAGGCGGGCAAGCCGCTGCTGCAGCGGGTGCGCCTGTTCGACGTGTTCCGGGGGGGCCAGCTGGCCGAGGGAACCCGGTCGGTGGCCTTCAACCTCCGGTTCCAGGCCGACGACCGGACCTTGACCGACGCCGAGGTGGCCGAGGTTCGCCAGCGCTGCATCGACGCCGTGGCCAAGGCCCACCGGGCCGAACTGCGCTGAGGTCCGGGGCCGGCCCCGATCCCGGTCCGTCGCCCGCCAGGTGCCAAGATCGGCTCCCAAACCCGCAACCGCCAACCACCGAAAACCGAGGAGTCGACGATGACCGTCACCGACGCCGATCTCAAGGCCACCGACGTCCTGTGGGACCTGCAGCCTCTGCTCGACGGGGCGGCCTCGGCCCAGGAGCTGATGGATCGGGCCGACACCCTGGCCGGCGAACTGGAGGCCTACCGGGGTCGGGTGGCCACCCTCGACGCCGGCGAACTGGCCACCCTGATGGGCCGGGTCGCCACCATCAACGAACTGGCCAGCCGGGCCGGCCACTACGGCATGCTCCGCTTCAGCGAAGACAATCTCGACCCCCAGCGGGGGGCCGAGATGCAGCAGATCCAGGAGGCCGGCACCAGTTTGGCGGCCAAGCTGGTGTTCATCGAGCTGGAGTTCGCCGCCGCCACGGATGAACACGTGGCGTCCCTGATCGACGACGAGCGCCTGGCCTTCTGCCGCCACCACCTCCAGACGACCCGCCTGACCCGGCCCTACCTGCTGAGCGAGGCGGAGGAGACGGTGCTGGTCGAGACCTCGGGCCCCCGGGCCTCGTCGTGGGTCCGCCTGTTCAACGAGCAGACCTCGGCCATCGAGGTGAACCTGGCGCCGATCGAGGGCGACGGTGAGCCGACCACCGAGAGCCTGGAGGCGGGCCTGAGCCGCCTGGGCCATCCCGACCGGGAGGTGCGCCGGGCCGCGGCCGCCGCCGTCACCGACGGTCTGGCCCCGGGGCTGCGGACGCGGGGCTACATCTACAACACGCTGATGCTGGAGAAGTCGATCGACGACCGGCTGCGTTCGTTTCCGACGTGGATCTCGTCCCGCAACCTGTCGAACGAGGCCTCCGACGCCTCGGTCGAGGCCCTGGTTGCGGCCGTGGTCGGTCGTTACGACATTCCTCAGCGGTGGTACACCCTGAAGGCCGAGGTTCTCGGGGTGGACCGGATCGCCGACTACGACCGGATGGCGGCCGTGGCCGCAGGCGAGCAGGAGATCGGCTGGGCCGAGGCCACCGGCATCGTCCGTGACGCCTACGGCTCGTTCTCCCCCGAGCTGGCCGACGTCGTCGGCCGCTTCATCGACGAGGGCTGGATCCACGCCCCGGTCCAACCGGGCAAGCAGCCCGGTGCTTTTTGCGCCTACACGGTGCCCGGCCACCATCCCTACCTGCTGTTGAACTGGACCTCCCGGTCCCGTGACGTGCTGACCTTGGCCCACGAGCTCGGTCACGGCATCCACGGGTACCTGGCGGCCGACCAGGGCATCTTCCACCAGACCACGCCCCTGACCCTGGCCGAGACGGCGTCGGTCTTCGGGGAGACGGTGACCAACAACCGGTTGTTGTCGATCATCGAGGACCCGTCCGAGCGGTTCGCCCTGCTGGCCTCGACCATCGACGACGCCATCGCCACCGTGTTCCGGCAGGTGGCCATGAACCGGTTCGAGGACGCGTGCCACACCGCCCGCCGCACCGAGGGTGAGCTGTCGGTCGAACGGTTCGGCGAGCTGTGGATCGGGACCCAGACCGACATGATGGGCGACTCGGTCGAGCTGACCGACGACTACGCCACCTGGTGGTCGTACATCCCGCACTTCATCGGCACCCCCGGCTACGTGTACGCCTACGCCTACGGCCAGCTTCTGGCCTTATCGGTCTACGCCCGGTACGAGGCCGAGGGGGCGGACTTCGTGCCCGCCTATCTGGAGATGCTGTCCGCCGGTGGCTCGCTGGCCCCCGACGAGATCGGCGCCATCGTGGGCATCGATCTCAACGACCCCGGGTTCTGGGACGGCGGCCTGGCCATCATCGACGCCCAGCTCAACCGGGCGGCCGAGGCCTGGAGCCAGCTTCGCTGAGGCCGGTCCACCGTTCCGTCCCCGCCGTTGCGGTCGCGCCGTGGTTCGGGGTCGGGACGGTTGCGATCAGATGACGAGGGGTTCCGCCGGGAACCGGCCACAGGGATGATGCGTCGGAGTGGACGGGTCGGAGGGACCGGCCACAGCAGGGAGGGACCATCATGAGCCAGCGGCTCCACACCGACCATTCCCGCCGACGGCGGCCGGGCCCGGGAGCGGACGAACGCCCCCGGTTCCGCCTTCTGCTGGCGCTGACCCTGGTGCTGGCCCTCGTGGCCGCCGCCTGCGGGAGCAGCGACGACGAGGACACCTCTTCCGAGGAGTCGGAGGACGCCTCGGACGGCGACTTTGCGACCGAGGATGCCGAAGTCGAGGCCGCCGGGACCCAGGCCCCGGAAACCACCATCGCCGCTACGGATGACGGCGTCGCGGACGACGCCGTGGCCGGGGAGCCGACCAGTGCCGA
This sequence comes from Acidimicrobiales bacterium, assembly GCA_965263455.1. Taxonomy (GTDB): domain Bacteria; phylum Actinomycetota; class Acidimicrobiia; order Acidimicrobiales; family SZUA-35; genus CADEDH01. Next base: position 286,303 of record CBDHHN010000002.1, on the reverse strand, counting down.
CGCCGCCGAGGCCGACGGGGCCGAACTGGGGACCGGCGGTGCCGCCGTCACGCCCACGGCGGCCGACCTGGGCCGCAAGCTCATCTTCACCGCCGATCTCACCGTGGAGGTCGACGATGTGGCCGCGGCGGGGGCCGAGGCCACCTCGATCATCGAGGGCCTTGGCGGCTTCGTGTTCGGCCAGGACACCCAGGGTGGGGCCCAGCCGGTGTCCCGCCTGACGTTCAAGATCCTGCCCGACGACTTCAACCGGGCCCTCGAGGAGCTGGGCTCGGTGGGCGAGCTGCGAAACCAGATCGTCACCACCGACGACGTGACCGAGCGCATCGTCGACCTGGAGAGCCGTATCGAGGTGGCCGACCTCGGCGTCCAGCGTTTGCGGGCCGCCCTGGAGGGCGCCGCCACCCTGGAGGACTACGCCGAGCTGGAGCGGCTCCTGCTGGCCCGGGAGAGCGAGCTCGAGATCATGCGGGGTCAGCTCCGAACCCTGGAGGACCGGGTCGACCTGGCCACCATCACCCTGACACTGACCCAGGACCGGGTCGACAACGCCATCGAGCTGCGAGTGAGCGTCTACGAGGGCCACGACGACGGCCAGACCTGCCCCGGCCGGGAGGAGATCTCGGTCGAGGCCGACCGGCCGGCCACCGTGTGCTTCGACATCACCAACACCGGGGATCAGACCCTGACCGCCGTGACCCTGACCGACACCGTCCTCGAGATCGATGCCGAGACCGAGCTGATCGAGGTCTTCGGCACCCTGGACGAGTTGGCTCCGGGGCAGGCCGCCCTGGTCGCCTTCGAGGCCCGGCCGGCACGGACCCTCGGCCTGCGCCCCCGGGTGACGGCCGTGCCCACCGACGGGGTGACGGCCGAACCGGCCGGTCCCTCGGTCAGCACCCAGGTCAGCTACCGGCTCCGGACCTTCGAGCCCGACCGTGATCCCGGTTTCAGCGACGGCTTCGATGCCGCCGTCGGCATCCTCCGGGGGCTGTGGACGGCGTTCTGGGTCATCCTCGGCTTCGTTCTGCCGCTGTTGATCCTGGTTCCGTTCATCGTCGGCGCCTGGTGGGGCCTCCGTCGCCTTCGTCGCCTGCTGCCGAGCCGGCCCACACCGCCTCCGCCCGTGGCGGGACCTTCCTTCGGCGGCGCCGTTCCGCCCCCGCCCGGGGCGGGTTCGTCGTCACCGTCGTCGCCATCGGAACCGGTGACGACGGGCGCCACCGGCAGCACGGCCCCTGATGTCGATGGCGGTGACCAGTAGCCGGTCCGTGGACCGGAGACCGGTCGGGTGGTGACGCCCGGCCGACCCGTTCGGTTCGTGCCGCCGGGAACCCGGCGCCCGCTCGGGCCCTCGTCGTCGCTCAGCCGACGGCGAGGGCCAGGCCGTCCACCCGGCTCAGCACCCGGTCGGTGACCAGGTCCAGCTCCTCGCCGTGGACGGTGGTCACGTCGGCGCAGGGGGCGAAGGGGTCGACGAACTCGTCGTGCATGGGCTTCACCGTGGCGGCGAACTGGGCCCGCACCGAGGCCTCAGTCCGGCCCCGGTCCCGCTGGTCCCGTCGCAGGCGTCGGGCGAACCGGATCGGCTCGGGGCACTGCCGGAACACCGAGAGGTCGAGTTGGTCCCGAACCGAGGCGAAGGCGAAGAGCAGGATGCCCTCGACCACGACCACATCGGTCGGGGCCACCAGACGGACGTCGTCGGTCCTGCTGTGGGTGGCGAAGTCGTAGACCGGGACGGCGGCCTCCTGCCCGGCGCGGAGGGCCTGGAGGTGGAGCCCGAGCAGGTCACCGTCGAGGGAGTCGGGGTGGTCGTAGTTGACCTCGGCCCGCTCGTCCGGGGAAAGGTGCCGAAGGTCCCGGTAATAGGCGTCGAAGCTGAGTACCGTGGCCGTGCCTTGGCCGTGTCGATCATCGAGCCCGGCGGCCACCCGTCTGGCCAATGTGGTCTTTCCCGAACCACTTCCGCCGCAGATCCCGATCACGAGGCTCACGGGATATGAATGGTAGCCGAACGGCGCGTGGCTGACGGGCATCCTCGCGTTGAACCAGGTGATTTTTCTCGTCGGGTGCGGTTCGTTCGGCTCGGCGCATGGTGGCGACCGCCGTCAGTGGTCGGTCCGGACCTGCCGGGGCTCCACGATGGCGGTGTGTTCCACGGTGGCAACCACCACCGGGTCCGGACCGCGGCCGGCGGCCGAGGCGGTGCCGTCGATCAGGACCACATCGAGGTTCACGAACCGGTGACCCTTGCGCTCGAAGGCCCGGGTGATGCGGCCCCGGGTCCGCAGTTCCGAACCCAGGGGGAGCGGCCGGTGATGGCGGACCACCGACCCGACGTGGATCCAGGGCCCCAGCAACACCGTGTGGGACAGGGAATGGTTGGCGTGCCGCAGGAGCCAGCCGGGGTGCACGAGCCGGTCGGCCACCACCGGACTGTCCGGATCGCGGACCTCGTCGAGGTAGATCCGGGACCCTTCGTCGTCGAGGGTGCTGATCACGGTGCCCAGGATGCGCCCCTCGACCACCTGCTCGGGATCGGCCGGCGGCCGATCGTCCAGGGCCGGGACCGGTGCCTCGCCCACCTCGGGGGGCGTCGGGTGCCCGTCGGCGAGGCGCCCGACGAGGGTGGCGCAGGCCGCGTCCCGACTCCACACGGTGGCCGTCAGCACCCCGGCGTCGTCGACGGCCGACCGGACCACGACCGTCTCGCCGTCGTAGACCGGGGCGTCGAGGCGGACCTCGACCTCGCCACCGGTGTGGAAGGCGGCGCCCCAGTGGTTCAGGGCCGGCCGGACCAGGTAGGCGTAGACGTCGACTCCGGGCACCAGGCCGCCGCCGAAGCCGAGCTTGCCGGCCACCTCGTCGTCGTGGATCTTGTTCTCGCTCGCGGTGGCCGTGTTGAAGGCCACCAACTCGATGTCTGGTAGCGGCGTGCTCATCGGAGATCCCCCTTCTGGGGCACCGAACGGGGTCGGTGCCCGGCCACCATGGTCCTCGGAGCCCCGGGGTGAGCGTCAAGTCGGGAAGCCGACGACAATCCCTTGCATAACTATCAGTGTTTCTGTATGTTTTCGCACATGATCCCGCTGCCCTCACCGGCCCCGATCCTGCCGACGGGAGCCCGGCCATGACCGCCTCAGACCCCAGGTACCGGGTGGGCATCGTCGGCGCCTCGGGCTACACCGGGGCCGAGTTGCTCCGGCTCCTCGCCGGCCACCCGAACTTCGACCTGGCGGTCGCCACCGGCGACAGCCAGGCCGGCACCCGGCTGGCCGACCTGTACCCCAGCCTGGCCCTGGCCTACGGGGAGCGCACCTTCGACCGGTACGACCCCGGCGCCCTCGACGGCTTGGACGTGGTCTTCTGCGGGCTGCCCCACGGGGTGTCGATGGGCGTGGTGCCCGAGTTCCGGGATCGGGTCGGCCACGTCATCGACCTCGGCTCCGACTTCCGCCTCCACGACGCCGGGCTGTACCCCGAGTGGTACGGCGCCGAGCACACCTGTCCCGAGTTGCTGGACGAGGCGGTGTACGGCCTGCCCGAACTGTTCCGGGCCGAGATCGAGGGTGCCTCGCTGATCGCCGCCACCGGGTGCAATGCCGCCACCGCCGCCCTGACCCTGGCCCCCCTGCTCGATGCCGAGATGATCGAGCCCGACGGCATCGTGGTCGACCTGATCACCGGGGTCAGCGGTGCGGGCCGGCCACCCAAGCCCAACACCACCTTCTGCACCGTCGACGAGGATGTCACCGCCTACGGGCTGTTGACCCACCGCCACACGCCCGAGATCGAGCAGGCCCTGGCCGAGCGGACCGGACAGCACCCGAGCGTGCTGTTCACCCCCCACCTGGTGCCCATGAACCGGGGCATCCTCGCCACCTGCTACGGACGGCCCAGCGACATGGGGGCCGACGCAACCACCGACGACGTGTTGGCGGCCATGGCCGACTTCTACGAGGACGAGCCCTTCGTGGTGGTGAGCGAGCGCAGTCCCTCGACCAAGGCCACCCTCGGCTCCAACGCCGTCCACCTCACGGCCCGGGTGGACCCCCGGACGGGGATGATCATGGGCATCGGCGCACTCGACAACCTGATGAAGGGGGCGTCCGGTATGGCGGTCCAGTGCGCCAACCTGGCCGTCGGCCTGCCCGAGACGGCGGGCCTGGGTCTGGTGGGGGTGTACCCGTGACCGTCCGCTCACCGCTCGCTCCCGCCGCCTTCCCCACGCTGGCGCCCGTGGCCGGGGTCCGCCTCGCCGCCCACGCCGCCGGCCTCACCTATGCCAACCGGGCCGACCTCTTCCTGGCCGCCCTCGACCCCGGGACCACGGTGGCCGGGACCTTCACCCGCTCGCTGTGCCCGTCGGCCCCGGTCGAGTGGTGCCGGTCGCTGTTGGCCGGGGGCGACGGCTCGGCGCGGGCCGTGGTCTGCAACGCCGGCAACGCCAACGCCTTCACCGGCCGCGCCGGCGACACCGCGGCCGAACTCACGGCCGAGACCATCGCCGCCGCCCTGGGCTGCTCGCCTCGCGAGGTGTTCCTGGCCTCGACCGGCGTCATCGGCGAGACCCTCGACCCGGCCGCCCTCCGGACGGCGCTGCCCGCTCTGGCCGGCGGCCCGGAAGCCACCTGGGAACAGGCCGCCGACGCCATCCGCACCACCGACACCTACCCCAAGGGGGCCGGGGCCACCGTCATGGCCGACGACGGCTCGACCCTGGGGGTGGTCTCGGGCATCGCCAAGGGCAGCGGGATGATCGCCCCCGACATGGCCACCATGCTCGGGTTCGTGTTCACCGACCTGGCCGTCACCGCCGGCGCCCTCCAGGAGGCGCTGTCGGGTGCGGTCGAGCACAGCTACAACCGCATCACGGTCGACTCCGACACCTCCACCAGCGACACCGTGCTGGCCTTCGCCACCGGCCGGGCCGCCAACCCCGTGATCGAGGGACCCGAATCGCCGGGCTGGTCGGCCCTGGTGGCGGCGCTCGACGCCGTCAACCTCGACCTGGCCCACCAGATCGTCCGCGACGGCGAGGGGGCCACCAAGTTCGTCACCGTCACCGTCACCGGGGCCGAGCACGACACCGGGGCCAAGGCCATCGCCCTGGCCATCGCCAACTCCCCTCTGGTCAAGACGGCCCTCGCAGCCTCGGACGCCAACTGGGGTCGCATCGTCATGGCGGTGGGCAAGGCGGGTCAGCGGGCCGATCGGGACCGGCTGGCCATCACCATCGGCGACGAGCCCGTCACCGAGGCCGGCATGGTGCTCGACGGCTACTCGGAGGCCCGGGCCACCGAACACCTGCAGGGGGACGAGGTGCGGTTGTCGGTCGACGTCGGGGTGGGGGAGGGGCAGGCCACCGTCTGGACCTGCGATCTGACCCACGGCTACATCGAGATCAACGCCGGCTACCGGTCATGACCGCGCCCCAGCCGTCGTCGCCGGTCCCCGGCTACTCGCCCGAGGCCAGGACCGAGGCCCTGGTCGAGGCCCTCCCGTACATCCAGCGGTTCCGGGGTTCGATCCTGGTGGTCAAGTTCGGGGGCAACGCCATGGTCGATCCCGACCTGTCCCGTACCTTCGCCCAGGACCTGGTCATGCTCCGCTCGGTCGGGATCAAGCCCGTCGTGGTCCACGGTGGCGGGCCCCAGATCGGTGAACTGCTCGGCCGACTGGGCAAGGTCTCCGAGTTCCGCAACGGCCTCCGGGTCACCGACGCCGAGACCCTCGACGTGGCCCGCATGGTCCTGGTCGGCAAGGTGGGCCGCGACATCGTGGGTCAGATCAACATCCACGGGGCCTATGCCGTCGGCCTTTCGGGGGAGGACGGCGGCCTGATCCGGGCCGAGATCGCCGACCCCGAGCTCGGGTTCGTGGGTCGGATCGACGCCGTCAATCCCGCCATCATCGAGCGGCTCCTGGCCGAGGACCTGATCCCGGTGGTGTCGTCCATCGGGGCCGACCGCACGGGTCAGGCCCTCAACATCAACGCCGACACCGTGGCCGGAGCCCTGGGCGGAGCTCTGGGGGCAGAGAAGGTGGTCTACCTGACCGACGTCCCCGGACTGCTGGCCGACGTCGACGATCCCGACAGCCTGATCCGGCGCACCACGGTGGCCGAGCTCCGGGACCGCATCGACGACGGCACCATCTCGGGTGGCATGGTGCCCAAGGTCAGATCCTGCATCGAGGCGGTCGAGGCCGGCGCCGCCAGCGCCCACATGCTCGACGGTCGACGACCCCATGTCCTGCTGCTCGAGCTGTTCACCGACGCCGGCATCGGCACCATGATCAATTCAGGCCCCGACCGGGCACCCGCCACCGACCCGCCGACCTGACCGGCCGACCGACAACCGACCGTCCATCTCCGCAACCCTCCCGAGGTCCTCCAATGACCACCGTCACCACCGATCACCGCGGCGCCATGGGCGCCCCCGATGGCCTGACCCATTGCCCCCTGATGCCGACCTACGGTCCGCCCAAGGTCCAGTTCGTGCGGGGTGAGGGAGCCCAGCTCTGGGACCTGCAGGGCAAGCGCTACCTCGACTTCCTGTCCGGGCTGGCCGTGACCAGCCTCGGGCACGCCCATCCGGTGGTGGCCGAGGCGGTGGCCGAGCAGGCCAAGCGTCTGCTGCACGTGTCGAACCTGTTCGCCACCGAGCACAACTGGGCCGTGGCCCAACAGATCGACCACCTGGTGGGCGACGGCGAACCCGCCGGGGGCCAGGTGTTCTTCTGCAACTCGGGGGCCGAGGCCAACGAGGCCACGATCAAGCTGGCCCGCCGCCACGGCGGCCCCGGCCGACACACCATCGTCTGTGCCTTCCAGAGCTTCCACGGCCGGACCCTGGCCACGCTGGCCGCCACCGGCCAGCCCCAGAAGTGGGATGCCTTCCAACCCCTGCCCGAGGGCTTCCGCCACGTGATCTGGGACGACCTCGACGAGCTGGAGAAGAACCTCGACGAGACCGTGGGCGCCGTTCTGCTGGAGCCGGTCCAGGGTGAGGGCGGGGTAAACCCGGCCACCGTCGAGTACTTCCAGGGCGTCGAGGCCCTGTGTCGGGAGCGGGGCATCCTGTTCATGGTCGACGAGGTCCAGACCGGTCTCGGCCGCACCGGGCGTTGGTTCGGCTTTCAGCACTTCGGGGTGTCACCCGATGTCATCTCGCTGGCCAAGGCCCTGGGCAACGGCATGCCGATCGGGGCGTGCTGGGCCAAGCGCGAAGTCGCCGCATCGTTCCAGCCCGGCGACCACGCCACCACCTACGGGGGCCAGCCACTGGCCACGGCAGCGGCCCGGGCCGTGCTCGACACCATGGTCTCCATCGACGCCCCCGGTCTGGCCCGGGCCACCGGCGAGAAGCTGACGGCGGCAATGCTGGCGTTGCCCCAGGTCACGGGCGTGCGTGGGCTTGGCCTGTTGTTGGCGGTCGAACTCCAGGGGGTCAACGCCCCGGCGGCCGCCGCTCGATGCCTGGAGGAGGGGCTGGTGGTGAACGGCGTCACCCCCACCGCCATCCGTCTGGCCCCGCCCCTTATCATCGGCGACGCCGAGGTCGCCGAAGCGGTATCCATCCTCGGTCCCATCCTCGACGAGCTGCAGGAGTAGCGACCGGTGCGACACCTTCTCGAGATCGACGATCTCACCCCCGCCGAGTTCACCGCGGTCTGCGAACTGGCGACCATGCCCCCCGACGAGCTGGGCACGCCGTTGTTCGGTCAAGGGGTGGCCTGTGTGTTCACCAAGCCCTCGGCCCGGACCCGAAACTCGACCGAGATGGCCGTGGTCCAGCTGGGTGGCCATCCCGTCTACATCACCGGTGAGGAGATCGGCATCGACACCCGGGAGACGGCCGAGGACGTGGCCCGAACCCTGGCCTGCTACCACTCGACCATCTGCGCCCGGGTCCATGACCACACCCACCTGGAGCGGATGGCGGCCCTGAACGTGGCCCCGGTCGTCAACCTGTTGTCCGACGCCGCCCATCCGCTGCAGGCCATCGCCGACGCCGTCACCATCCACGACGAGCTGGGCTCGGTGAAGGACAGGGTGGTGACCTACGTCGGCGACGGCAACAACGTGGCCCGGTCGCTGGCGCTGGCCGTCGGCTTTCTGGGCGGGGAGATCCGCATCGCCAGCCCGGCCGGCTACGAGCTCCCGGCCGTCGACGTCGACCGGTTGGCCGCCGTCGGCGTCACCGTCCACCAGTCGAACCGACCGGCCGAGGCCGTCGACGGGGCCGACGTCGTCTACACCGACGTCTGGACCTCGATGGGCCAGGAGACCGAGAAGGCCGAGCGGCTGCAGGCGTTCGAAGGCTTCCAGGTCGACGACGCCCTGCTGGCGGCGGCCCCCGACCATGCCGTGTTTCTCCACTGCCTCCCGGCTCATCGCGGCGAGGAGGTGGCGGCGTCGGTCATCGACGGTCCCCGCAGCCGGGTGTGGTCCCAGGCCGCCAACCGGCTCAACGCGGTCCGGGCCGTCCTGGCCTGGCTTCACGACTGAGCCGGAGCTCCGAGCGACACCTATGGCCGGGACCAAGGCGCAACGCCAGCATCGCATCGCCCGGATCCTGGGCGAGGAGGCGGTCAACAGCCAGACCCGGCTGGTCGAGTTGCTGGCCGCGGCCGGGATCTCGGCCACCCAGGCCACCGTCTCGCGCGACCTGGAGGAACTGGGGGCGATCAAGGTCCGGGCGCCCGGCGGCTCCTCGATCTACGCCATCCCCGAGCTGCCGGCCGATCAGGTCGCCCCCGAGGACACGTTGCGGCGGGTCCTGGGGGAGTGGTTGGTCGAGATCGACCGTTCGGGCGACCTGGTCGTCCTCCGTACCCCTCCGGGTTCGGCCCACGTTGTGGCCTCCGCCCTCGACCGGACCGGCCTGCCCCTGCTGGTGGGCACCGTGGCCGGTGACGACACACTGCTGGCCATCGCCTCCGAGGGCACGGGACCGGCCCTGGCCGCCGACCTGGCCGACCTGGCCGGCCTCGACCCGTGACGTCGACGTCACGGCATCCATCCCCCCCTTCTCATCCCTTGCCCCATCGACTCCCGGGAGCGGACCCCATGGACATCAAGAAAGTGGTGCTGGCCTATTCCGGCGGCCTCGACACCTCCGTCATCCTCCAGTGGCTGAAGGACACCTACGGCTGTGAGGTCGTGACGTTCACCGCCGACCTGGGTCAGGGCGAGGAGCTGGAGCCGGCCCGGACCAAGGCCCTCCAGATGGGGGTCCCGGAGTCGTCGATCTTCATCGACGATCTGCGTGAGGAGTTCGTGCGGGACTTCGTCTTCCCCATGTTCCGGGCCAACGCCATCTACGAGGGTGAGTATCTCCTCGGGACCTCCATCGCCCGACCCCTGATCGCCAAGCGGCTGGTCGAGATCGCGGCCGAGACCGGGGCCGACGCCGTCAGCCACGGGGCGACCGGGAAGGGCAACGACCAGGTCCGCTTCGAGCTCGGGGCCTACGCCCTCGCCCCCGACATCAAGGTCATCGCCCCGTGGCGGGAGTGGGACCTGCTGTCGCGGGAGAAGCTCATGGCCTATGCCGCCGACCGGAACATCCCCATCGAGATGGCCCGGGGCAAGAAGTCGCCGTTCTCCATGGACGCCAACCTGTTGCACATCTCCTACGAGGGCGGGCCCCTGGAGGACCCCTGGACCGAGCCTCCGGTCGAGATGTGGCGGTGGTCGGTCAGCCCCGAGGAGGCCCCCAATGAGGCCACCTATCTCGATCTCGACTACCGCAACGGTGACATCGTGGCCATCGACGGTCAGGAGTTGACCGCGGCCGAGGTCCTGACCCGACTCAACCAGATCGGCGGGGCCAACGGGATCGGACGCCTCGACATCGTCGAGAACCGCTACGTCGGGATCAAGAGCCGGGGAGCCTATGAGACCCCCGGGGGCACCATCATGCTCCGGGCCCATCGGGCCATCGAGTCCATCACGCTCGACCGCGAGGTCGCCCACCTGAAGGACGAGCTGATGCCCCGCTACGCCGAGCTCATCTACAACGGCTACTGGTGGAGCCCCGAGCGGGCGCTGCTCCAGCAGACCATCGACGCCACCCAGGACGTCGTCAACGGCACCGTCAGGGTGAAGCTGTACAAGGGCAACGTCGACGTGGTCGGCCGCAAGTCGCCGGATTCGCTGTTCGACGAGAACATCGCCACCTTCGAGGACGACGGCGGCGCCTACAACCAGGCCGACGCCGACGGCTTCATCAAGCTCAATGCCCTCCGGCTCCGCACCCTCACGGCCAAACGCGGGTTCGGTCCCGTGACCGGCGGCGGCACCGACCCGAGCGGGTCGGGCGGTCGGCCATGACGGGCCAGGACGGCACCTCCTCGGGAGCGCTGTGGCATGGACGGTTCGAGCGGGGGCCGTCAGAGGCGCTCATGGCCTACACCGAGAGCCTGTCCTTCGACCGTCGGTTGGCCCAGCACGACGTCCAGGGCTCCCGGGCCCACGTCCGGGGCCTCCATCGAGTCGGTCTCCTCACCGACGAGGAGCGGACGGCCATCCTGGCCGCCCTCGACACCGTGGCCATGGAACTGTCGAGCGACGGGTTCGTCTTCGCCCCCGATGACGAGGACATCCACACCGCCATCGAGCGGCGGGTCACCGAGCTGTCACCGGACGCCGGGGGCAAGCTCCACACCGGCCGGAGCCGCAACGACCAGGTGGCCACCGCCTTCCGGTTGTGGACCAAAGAGGCACTGACCTCGGTGGCGGGCGACGTCCTGGTCTTCCAGGACGTGCTCCTGACCCGAGCCCGGGAGGCCGGCGGGGCCTACCTGCCCGGCTACACCCATCTCCAGCGGGCCCAGCCGGTGCTGTTGGCCCACCACCTCGCCGCCCATGCCTGGGCCCTGGCCCGCGACGTCGACCGGCTGTGCGACGCCCGCGATCGGCTCGACGTGTCGCCCCTGGGGGCGGGGGCGCTGGCCGGCACTTCGCTCCCTCTGGACCCGGCGACGACGGCCGCCGATCTCGGCTTCGCCCACGTGTTCGAGAACTCCCTCGACGTGACCTCGGACCGGGACTTCGTGGCCGAGAGCCTCTTCGCCCTCACCATGGTCGGCGTCCACCTGAGCCGCATCGGGGAGGAGGTCGTCCTGTGGTCGAGCGAGGAGTTCGGCTATCTCGGCCTCGACGACGCCTATGCCACCGGTTCGTCGATGATGCCCCAGAAGAAGAACCCCGATATCGCCGAGCTGGCCCGGGGCAAGTCGGGCCGGCTCATCGGGAACCTGACCGGCTTCCTGGCCACGCTGAAGAACCTGCCGTTGGCCTACAACCGCGATCTCCAGGAGGACAAGGAGCCCCTGTTCGACGCCGTCGACCAGATCCAGCTGGCCCTGGTCGCCCTCGGCGGCCTCCTGGCCACGGCCACGTTCCACGCCGAGACCATGGCCACCGCCGGTGACGCCGACGGCCCGTTGGCCACCGACCTGGCCGAACTGCTGGTCGTCGACGGGATGCCGTTCCGCCAGGCCCACGCCGTGGTCGGTGAGCTGGTGCGCGCCGCGTTGGCCGAGGACCGTCCCCTGGTCGAGGTGGCCGCGGCCCACGAGGCCCTGGGCCCGTCGGTTCGGGCCCTGTTCGAACCCGGGGCCGGCGTGGCCCGACGGCGCAGCCCCGGAGCCGGCGGTCCTGAGCCGGTGGCGATCCAGCTCGATCGGCTGGCCCGGCGCATCGAGGCCGACCGGGTCCGGGTCGGGCCGCTCCGCGGAGGCGCCGACTGAGTCGCCGGCCCAACCGATCCGACGGCGGCCCGGGACGACCCCCACCGCCCCCGGGCCACCAGGACGACCGCTCAGGTGTCCGGGACCGGCCGTTCGAGTGGCTCGCCGGTCGGGCCTCGGTGATCGCCCCCCGACTGCTGGGCCAGGTGATCCGATGCGGTGACCGGGCCGGCGTCATCGTCGAGGTCGAGGCCTACGAGGGGCCCGACGATCCGGCCAGTCACGCCCACCGGGGCCCGACACCGCGGAGCGCCGTCATGTTCGGGCCGCCCGGTCGCCTCTACGTCTACCGCAGCTACGGCATCCACTGGTGTGCCAACGTGGTCTGTGGTCCCGAGGGAACCGGTTCTGCGCTGCTGCTCCGGGCGGTCGAGCCCCTGGCCGGTATCGAGGCCATGTGGGCCGATCGCCCCCGGGCCCGACGAGCGACCGACCTGGCCTCCGGACCGGGCAAGCTCTGTGCCGCCCTGGGGATCACGGGCGATCACGGTGGGGTCGACCTGCTGGCGCCCGGGGCCCCGGTGGCCCTGGAGCCGGGACCCGACCGGGAGCCGACGGCCGTCGCCTCCGGACCCCGCATCGGTATCTCCAAGGCGGTCGACCGGCCCTGGCGTTTCGCCGTGGCCGACCATCCCCACGTGAGCCGCCCCCGCCCGCCCCGGGCCTGAGCGGGCCCGGCACGGCCACGTCGTTGTACTTGTCGCAGCAGGTCCGTACCCTGCCGCGATGGTGTTTCGCGCCTGGTCCCTGGGATCGCCCGCCCTGACCCCGGCCGAGGGCGACCTCGACAAGGCCGTGGGCCAGATCGAGGCCGCCGCGCTCGACGGACCCGAGCAACTACGGGTCCGCCAGGACATCCTCGACTTCGTGGCCGAGCACCCCGATGCCCTCCACCGATCGTGTCTGGCCGGCCACCTCACCGGCTCCGGGGTGGTGGTGGATCCGGCGACGGGCCGGTCCCTCCTCATCCATCACGCCAAGCTCGGCCGGTGGCTCCAGCCCGGGGGGCACGCCGACGGCGACGGCAACCTGGCTGCGGTGGCCTGGCGGGAGGCGACCGAGGAGACGGGTCTGGACGACCTGTCGGTGGTGTTGCCCGCCATCGACGTCGACATCCACCGCATCCCGGCCCGGCCGGGCGAGCCTGAGCATCTCCATCTCGACCTGCGCCATCTCGTGCTGGTGGGCGGTGACCGCAACCCCGCACCCAATCACGAGACCCTGGGGGCCCGCTGGCTCCACCCGACGGATCCGGCGGTGGCCGGAGGCGGCGAGTTGTACCGGGTCGTGAGCCGGGCCTGCGCCCTGGCTGCCGATCGGTTCGCTGATCCGGGCGACCGCGGCTAGCGACCCCGGCCGTCCCTTCGGCGCCGGCGAGCCGCTGCCGACAGGGGGGCGCGGGCGGCGCGTCGGGTTCGGTCTCGGCGCCCCGTGCCGCCTACCAGGGATGGTCGGTTCCGTCCCAGCGGAGGAAGCGTCCGTTGTCGGCTCCGTCCAGGCCTTCCAGCACGGTGGCGATGGCGGCGGCCGACTCCTCGGCCGTCAGGGCCGCCCGGGCCCCGCCCATGTCGGTGCGGACCCAGCCCGGGTGGAGGGCGACGACCGAGACGCCGGTCGTGTCCCGGGCCGCGGCCGCCTTGCGGGTCCACATGTTCAGGGCTGCCTTCGAAACGTTGTAGGCGGTGTCCTGGCCCATGTCGGCTCCGACCTCGAGGGAACCCAGCTGGGAACTGACATTGAGCACCAGGCCCGCCTCCGACCGCTGCAACAGGGGTAGCAGGGCGGTGGTCAACAGCACCGGAGCCATCAGGTTCACGGCCAGTACGCCGTTCAGCGCCCCGGCCTCGATGTCGTAGGGTCCGCGGGCGTCGTCGGCGGCCCCGAAGGCCCGGGCATCGACCCCGGCACAGTTGACGAGGACGTCGAGCCGGTCGATCCGCTCGGCGAGGGCTCGGGCCCCGTCGCGCACCCCGGTCTCCGTCCCCAGTTCGAGCGCGACGCAACCGGCCAGGGCGAGGTCCGTGTCCCCGGTCCGGGTCGATCCCCACACGTCGTGACCGCGCGTCGCCAGCTCGGCCGCCAGGGTCCGTCCCAGTCCCCGGCCCACACCGGTGACGAACATCCGCCGGGATCCGGGCGCCATCAGCCCACGTCCTGCGGGGCCCCGCACGCCGGCATGCGGTTGGTGTTGGCCACCCGGGTGATCCGGCGGTCGAGGCGCTCGGCCACCCCGACATCGGTCACCAGGAACTGCGCCTGATCATCGGCCGCTATGGCCTCGGCGTACCGGTAGCGGTCTTCGATCAGCACCCGCCAGTCGGCCAGCCAGCCGGAGGCGATCTCCACGTCTCGGGCGTCGCCCCCGACCAGGAGGTCGAGTTCGTCGAGCATCAGTTCGAGCCGCTGGGTCGAGGCCACGATCTGACGGCCGCGATCGGGGCCGTCGACGGCGTCGAGCGCGCCCGGCATGGCGTCGATGTCGGACCAGGCCCCGGCACAGGCCCGCTCGGCCTGGAGCCCGAAGCTCTCATCGGCCAGCAGGTCGGGAGGATCGCGGCGGGCCGCCCCGGAGAAGGCGTAGATCCACACGAGGAAGCTCCCGGCCACCACCAGGATGGCGGCGCCCCGCCCGAGGTTGCCCAGCAGGGTGGGGCGACGCCGCCCGTTCCCCTGCTCGAGGTGGTCGGAGTTGTCGCCGGGTTCGTCGGTGTCGGTCGGGCCGGTCGCGGTCACCCGATCAGTGTGCCAAGGGCGGGCTCCGGCGCCCCGACCGTGACCTCGGATTTCGGTCGGACCGGCCTGGCGGCGTCCTGGCCGAATTGGCCCTCCGGCCCTGGTCCGGCGCCTTAGAGTGAGGACATGGCCACTGATCCGAAGCTGTTCGACGATCTCGTCGCCCGCGGCCTCGTGCACGATTCCACCGATGCCGACGAGTTGCGGGCCCGACTGATCGAAGGGCCGATCAAGGTCTACTACGGGGTCGACCCCACCCGCGACAGCCTGCACGTCGGCAACCTCATCGGTCTGCTCACCCTGCGCCGGTTCCAGCAGGCGGGTCACATCCCGCTGCCCCTGGCCGGGGGGGCCACCGGAATGATCGGCGATCCGTCGGGCAAGTCGGCGGAGCGCAACCTGCTCGATGACGATCAGCTGGCGGCCAACCTGGCCGGCATCGTGCCGATCCTCCGGCAGTTCGTCGACTTCGAGGAGCCACCCAACCCGGCCAAGCTGTTCGACAACCGGGCCTGGACGGTCGGCCTGCCCCTGCTCGACTTCCTCCGAGACGTCGGCAAGCACGTGACGATCGGCCAGATGACGGCCAAGGAGTCGGTCCGGGCTCGTCTGGCCGGCGACGAGGGTATCTCGTACACCGAGTTCTCCTACATGCTGCTCCAGGCGAACGACTACCTCTGGCTCCACGAGAACGAAGGCTGCGATCTGCAGATCGGTGGCTCCGACCAGTGGGGCAACATCTCGCTCGGGATCGATCTGATCCGGCGGAGAACGGGCAATCGGGTCCACGGCCTGACCTGGCCGCTGCTTCTCAAGGCCGACGGGACGAAGTACGGCAAGACGGCCGGGGGCGAGACCGTCTGGCTGACGGCCTCCCATCTGTCGCCGTACCGCTTCTACCAGTCGTGGGTCCAGGCCGAGGACAACGAGGTCCGGAAGTTGCTGTCCCAGCTGACCTTCCTCAGCCTCGACGACATCGATGACCTGGTCGATCGACACGAGGCCGAGCCTCACCGACGACTCGGTCAGCGACGGTTGGCCCAGGAGCTGACCAGCCTGGTCCACGGACCGGAGGCGACCGAGGCGGCCGAGGCCGCCTCGGAGGTGGTGTTCGGGGGCCCGGTGTCGGGTCTGGCCGAGGCCACGCTGGCCATGCTCGCCGGGGAGATCCCGACCACCCTGATGGCCCGGTCCCGGCTCGACGAGTCGGACAACCTCGCCGGCGTCCTGGTCGACGCCGGCGTCACCTCCTCCCGCAGCGAGGCCAACCGGCTCCTGAAGCAGAACGGGCTGTCGATCAACGGCGAGAAGGTGGCCTCCGGCGACGCCCTCGACCGGTCACGGCTGCTCCACGACCGCTACTGTCTTCTCCGCAAGGGGAAGCGATCCGTCTTCCTCCTCGATTTCGGGTCAGATCCCGCCTGAACCGGCCGATAGGCCTCAGGGACCGGAAATCTTCCGGAAACCTGGTTGGACAGGTTGCGGCTCCGAGGCCACACCGTTAACGTAGTTCTTCGCCTCAACGGCACGGCTCAGGGCCATCAAGCCCGCCGGAACCGCTCTGAGGCCACGAGCCCCGCAGCCACCGGAACATCTGGTGGATCCGCTTCGACTTCGGTCACGGCGGTGCGGTGGTAGCTCCTTGAAAACGGAAGATGAGGAATGTACGCAGCGTGTGCGGAGCATCATCGATGCTGCAGGCGCCGGGCAACCGGAACCTGTCGATGATGTCCCGTCACAATTCCTGACTCCAACGGCCGTGTTTCCTTCGGTCGGTGGGGTCGCCGAGGCACCACAGCAGGTGAACTTGGCAAACAACCCGGATCTACGGTCGCTCGGATCCTCGTTCGCCTTCGGGAGGACGATGACTCGGGTGGCTCGATTCTCTAACGGAGAGTTTGATCCTGGCTCAGGACGAACGCTGGCGGCGTGCCTAATGCATGCAAGTCGAACGAACTCGACCTTCGGGTCACATGAGTGAGTGGCGAACGGGTGAGTAACACGTGAGAAACCTACCCCGAAGTTCGGAATAACTCAGGGAAACTTGAGCTAATACCGGATGCCCTCTTCCAGTCGAATGGCCGGATGAGGAAAGATTTATCGCTTCGGGAGGGTCTCGCGGCCTATCAGCTAGTTGGTGAGGTAACGGCTCACCAAGGCATTGACGGGTAGCTGGTCTGAGAGGACGAACAGCCACACTGGGACTGAGACACGGCCCAGACTCCTACGGGAGGCAGCAGCAGGGAATCTTGCACAATGGGCGAAAGCCTGATGCAGCGACGCCGCGTGGGGGATGAAGGCCCTAGGGTCGTAAACCCCTTTCAGCAGGGACGAAAATGACGGTACCTGCAGAAGAAGGCCCGGCCAACTACGTGCCAGCAGCCGCGGTAAGACGTAGGGTCCAAGCGTTGTCCGGATTTATTGGGCGTAAAGAGCTCGTAGGCGGTTGCGTAAGTCGGATGTGAAAACTTGGGGCTCAACCCTGAGACGCCATCCGATACTGCGCTGACTTGAATCCAGTAGGGGAGTGTGGAATTCCTGGTGTAGCGGTGAAATGCGCAGATATCAGGAGGAACACCCATGGCGAAGGCAGCACTCTGGGCTGGTATTGACGCTGAGGAGCGAAAGCATGGGTAGCAAACAGGATTAGATACCCTGGTAGTCCATGCCGTAAACGGTGGGCACTAGGTGTGGGGACTTTCAACGGTTTCCGTGCCGAAGCTAACGCATTAAGTGCCCCGCCTGGGGAGTACGGCCGCAAGGCTAAAACTCAAAGGAATTGACGGGGGCCCGCACAAGCGGCGGAGCATGTTGCTTAATTCGAGGCAACGCGAAGAACCTTACCTGGGCTTGACATGTACCGAAAAGCCATAGAGATATGGTGTCCTTCGGGGCGGTACACAGGTGGTGCATGGCTGTCGTCAGCTCGTGTCGTGAGATGTTGGGTTAAGTCCCGCAACGAGCGCAACCCTCGTCCTGTGTTGCCAGCAGTTCGGCTGGGGACTCGCAGGAGACTGCCGGGGTCAACTCGGAGGAAGGTGGGGATGACGTCAAGTCATCATGCCCCTTATGTCCAGGGCTGCAAACATGCTACAATGGCTGGTACAACGGGCAGCGACACCGCGAGGTGAAGCGAATCCCTTAAAGCCAGTCTCAGTTCGGATCGAAGTCTGCAACTCGACTTCGTGAAGCTGGAGTCGCTAGTAATCCCGGATCAGCAACGCCGGGGTGAATACGTTCCCGGGCCTTGTACACACCGCCCGTCACACCACGAAAGTCGGCAACACCCGAAGCACGTGGCTCAACCCCTTGGGGAGAGAGCGTTCGAAGGTGGGGCTGGCGATTGGGGTGAAGTCGTAACAAGGTAGCCGTACCGGAAGGTGCGGCTGGATCACCTCCTTTCTAAGGAGCATCTGGACTCAACGTCGGCAAACGATCGACTGCGAGGCCGGATCTACCTAGTTGACACACGCTGTACGCAAACCTCAGCCGGCTCACGCCGGTCCGTGTGCTCTTCTTGAGTTCCTCGAGTTCCGTCAGGTACTCGAGGAGCCCGAAGGGCACACGGCTTCCGCTTTGAAGGAGCTGCCTCGCTCGAACCGCTCGTCGGTTCGGGCGATTCGCTCTTTCTGTGGCCCGCTTGGGCTGCACCGCTTCTTGAGAATTACATAGCGAGCACGAGCATCTGAGGCACGTTTCCCCCACCAGGAGGAGACGTGCCGCAATAAATGTACATGCAACCCACAAGCTACTAAGGGCCAACGGTGGATGCCTTGGCACCTACGACCGATGAAAGACGTGAGTGGCTGCGATAAGCCTCGGGGAGCTGCCGACTGAGCTTTGATCCGGGGATGTCTGAATGGGGAAACCCGGCACCCGTCATGGGGTGTCACTCCCGCCTGAACACATAGGGCGGGTAGAGGGAACTGCGGGAACTGAAACATCTAAGTACCGCGAGGAACGGAAAGTAACAACGACTCCCAGAGTAGCGGCGAGCGAAATGGGATGAGCCTAAACCTGAGTGGTGCAAAGCCTAGCGGCGTTGCCATTCGGGGGTTGTGGGACCTGCTTGACGGAGCGCTAGATCCGTCACGGAGTTATCAAGTGTTTGGGTAGTGGAATCGTTCAGGACAGGCGAACCACAGAGGGTAATAGTCCCGTACACGAAACCTGAGCATCTCCGTGCAGGCACCCGAGTAGCACCGGGCCCGTGAAACCCGGTGTGAATCTGCGAGGACCATCTCGTAAGGCTAAGTATCCGTAGGTGACCGATAGCGAACAAGTACCGTGAGGGAAAGGTGAAAAGTACCCCGGGAGGGGAGTGAAATAGTACCTGAAACCGTTGGTCTACAATCAGTCGAAGAGGTCTTGTACCTCGACGGCGTGCCTTTTGAAGAATGAGCCAACGAGTTGTGGTATGTGGCAAGGTTAACCCGTGAGGGGAAGCCGGAGCGAAAGCGAGTCTTAATAGGGCGTTCAGTCGCATGCTGCAGACCCGAAGCCGAGTGATCTAGCCATGGGCAGTGGGAAGCGGGGGTAAGACCCCGTGGACGCGCGAACCCACCTAGGCTGAAAACTGGGGGGATGACCTGTGGTTAGGGGTGAAAGGCCAAGCAAACTCGGTGATAGCTGGTTCTCCGCGAAATGCATTTAGGTGCAGCGTTGTGCGTTCATCCATGGAGGTAGAGCTACTGGATGGGTAAGGGGGCCCACAAGCTTACCAACCCCAACCAAACTCCGAATGCCATGGATCCAGAGCACAGCAGTGAGACCTCGGGGGATGAGCTTCGATGGTCGAGAGGGAAACAGCCCAGATCGCCAGCTAAGGCCCCTAATTCTGGACTAAGTGGTAAACGATGTGAGATTGCTCAGACAGCCAGGAGGTTGGCTTAGAAGCAGCCATCCTTTAAAGAGTGCGTAATAGCTCACTGGTCGAGTGGTCTTGCGCGGACAATGTAACGGGGCTCAAGTCCAGAGCCGAAGCTGCGGGCTCCATTAGGAGCGGTAGCGGAGCGTCGATCTCGCAGTGAAGCGGAAGGGATAACCCACCGTGGAGCGTGGTCGAGTGCGAATGTTGGTATGAGTAGCGAAAGAGGAGTGAGAATCTCCTCCGCCGGATGTCCAAGGGTTCCTGGGGAAGGTTCGTCCACCCAGGGTTAGTCGGGAGCTAAGACGAGGCCGAAAGGCGTAGTCGATGCACAACCGGTTGATATTCCGGTACCACCGTAAGCGCGCCAGAGCCAATTCCTAGTTGCTAAGAGGCTGTCTCTCTTCGGAGAGACGAATCGACCCACTTGGAGGCGGCTAGCGACGGGGTGACGCAGGAAGGTAGGTGATCCCAGGCGTTGGTTGACCTGGGGTAAGCGTGTAGGGCGGGAGTTAGGTAAATCCGACTCCCACAAGCCTGAGACGTTATACCGAGTCGATTTAGACGAAGTCATTGATCCTATGCTGCCAAGAAAAGCCTCTAGTCAGTTCTTACGGTGCCCGTACCCCAAACCGACACAGGTGGACAGGTCGAGAAGACCAAGGCGAGTGGGTGAACTGTGGTTAAGGAACTCGGCAAATTACCTCTGTAACTTCGGGAAAAAGAGGGCCACGTTAGTGTGATCGGACTTGCTCCGTTAGCACGAAGTGGTGGCACAAACCAGAGGGAAGCGACTGTTTACTAAAAACACAGGAGCGTGCGAAGCCGTAAGGCGCTGTATACGCTCTGACGCCTGCCCGGTGCTGGAAGGTTACGGGGAGCGGTTAGCCGTAAGGCGAAGCTGCGAACTTAAGCCCCAGTAAACGGCGGCGGTAACTATAACCGTCCTAAGGTAGCGAAATTCCTTGTCGGGTAAGTTCCGACCTGCACGAATGGCGTAACGACTTCCCTACTGTCTCAACCACAGACCCAGCGAAATTGAAGTACGAGTAAAGATGCTCGTTAGCTGCAGAAGGACGGAAAGACCCCGTGGACCTTTACTACAGCTTGGTATTGGTGTTTGATCTGGATTGTGTAGGATAGGTGGGAGACTAGGAAGCTGATGCGCCAGCATTGGTGGAGTCAATGTTGAAATACCACCCTGTTCATATTGGACATCTAACCTGGGTCCCTGATCGGGATCGGGAACAGTGCCAGGTGGGTAGTTTGACTGGGGCGGTCGCCTCCTAAACGGTAACGGAGGCGCCCAAAGGTTCCCTCAGCCTGGTCGGCCATCAGGCGTTGAGTGCAATGGCACAAGGGAGCTTGACTGCGAGACTGACAAGTCGAGCAGGTGCGAAAGCAGGGCATAGTGATCCGATGGCTCCGTATGGAAGGGCCATCGCAAACGGATAAAAGGTACCCCGGGGATAACAGGCTTATCTTCCCCAAGAGTCCATATCGACGGGAAGGTTTGGCACCTCGATGTCGGCTCATCGCATCCTGGGGCTGAAGCAGGTCCCAAGGGTTGGGCTGTTCGCCCATTAAAGCGGTACGCGAGCTGGGTTTAGAACGTCGTGAGACAGTTCGGTCCCTATCCTCTGCAGCCGTAGGAGATTTGAGGAAGGCTGTCCCTAGTACGAGAGGACCGGGATGGACGCAGCTCTCGTGTGCCAGTTGTTCCGCCAGGAGCATGGCTGGTTGGCGACCTGCGGAAGGGGTAACCGCTGAAAGCATCTAAGCGGGAAACCTGTTTCAAGATGAGATCTCCCACCGGGTAACCGGGTAAGGCCCGTAGCAGGTGACTACGTTGATAGGCCGGATGTGTAAGCACAGTAATGTGTTCAGCTGACCGGTACTAATAGGCCGAGGGCTTGTGATTTCTGTTGCATGCCCATTGTGCTCGTGCTCGCTATGAAGTTCTCGGGAGGCTGCGGCCTTCGGGGTTCGTTTCGACAAACGCAGTCCATGGCCCGGCCCTCGTGGCCCGGCCAGGACGCCATAGATTTCGGTGGCAATTGCGGAGGGGTCACACCCGTTTCCATCCCGAACACGGAAGTTAAGTCCTCCAGCGCCGATGGTACTTGGCCGGAGACGGCCTGGGAGAGTAGGACGCCGCCGGATTTCGCCGCAACTCGTACGAGTTGCATCAGAAAGGGACCTGTTTACGCAGGTCCCTTTCTCCGTTTTCGGGCTAGCGCTCGAGGTCTGGGCGAGGGTCGATCGAGCGTCGGGGGATAGGTCGGGCGATAGCCTGGCTCGATGTCCAACGGCGCCGGTACTCCATCCGACCCTTCCGGCGACGGCGCCGAGGAACGGCGTCGGCGCCCCGGGTCACGGGGTTCCGGTTCGAGTGGCCGAGGCGCGGGCCAGGGGCAGCAGGGCCGGGGCGGTCCGAGATCGGGCAGGCCCAGTGATGGGCAGGGCAGGGGCGGGTCTCGCTCCGACGGTCGGCGGCCCGAAGGCGGTCGGTCGGGCCAGAGTGGCGGCCGGCGGCCGGGCGGGCCGCGAGGTGACGGCTCAGGTGGCAGGCGGCCGGGACCTGGTCGCCGTAGCGGCGAAGGTGGCGGGTCGGGTCCGTCGAGACGCAGCGGCCGGCGGGCCGACGATGATGATCGCAGGGGCGGTCGGGGTGGCCGACCTCCGGGCGACGGCCGAGGCTCGGACCGGAGGTCGGGTCCGCGGAGCGACGGGCGGCCTGACGGGCGCTCCGGCCCAGGTCGTGGTGAGTTCCGGCGGGGTGGTGGCCGTGGCGATCGTCCTGGTGACGGTCGCCGATCGGATGGCCGCTCGGGCCCGGGTCGTGGTGACGGTCGGCGATCGGGACGCGACGATGGTCCAGCGGGGCGATTACCGGCGCGGCCAAGGACGCGACGATGGTCAGCGGGGCGACTACCGGCGCGGCCAAGGACGCGACGATGGCCAGCGGGGCGACTACCGGCGCGGCCAAGGACGCGACGATGGCCAGCGGGGCGACTACCGGCGCGGCCAGGGACGCGACGATGGCCAGCGGGGCGACTACCGGCGCGGCCAAGGACGCAATGATGGCGCGGCCAGGGACGCGACGATCCAGCGGGGCGACTACCGGCGCGGCCAAGGACGCGACGATGGCCAGCGGGGCGACTACCGGCGCGGTGGTGAACGGAGTCCCCGCGACGAGCGAACCGGTCAGGGCCGACGGGGCGAGGGTCGGGGTCCGGGGCAGAACAGGTCCGACCGCGGCGGGCGGGGGACGAGCCGGTCCCCTGGCAATCCGATGGATCGAGGCGGCCGCCGGAACCAGCGACGCCCCGAGGCCGATCGGGGCGCCCCCACCGGAGATGGCAGCCGTCGTATCCCGCCTCCACCGGATCAGGCGGTCGATGGCGGACACCATCGTCGGCCCGGAGTGCCAGCCGAGGATGGCCCACGCCGCTCCGACGACCAGGTCCGGATCGAGCGGATCCGGGACGAGGGCGCGGCGCCGCCCAAGGGCGGCAGATCGGGCCGGGATCGCCCGCAGCCCCGCGACATCGACGCCGGCGGTGTCGACTTCGGCGATATTGCGCCGTCGACGGCCCGCAAGCTGGAGCGGCGGCTGATCGAGGCGGCGACCGCCTTCGAGAACGAGCGATTCACCGAGGCCGATCAGCTGTTGGCATCGATCGACCGGCTGGCGCCCGGAACCATCGAGGTGATCGAACTCCGGGGACTGACCTTCTACCGGTTGGGTAACTGGATCCGCGCCATCCGCCAGTTCGAGGCCTTCCACGAGCGCACCGGCTCGGTGGAGCAGCACCCGGTCTGGGCCGACTGTTGTCGGGCTCTGCGCCGCTGGCAGCAGGCCGAGGAGCTGTGGCGGGAGTTGGGCGAGGCCTCGCCCTCGGCCGAGTTGGTCGAGGAGGGTCGAATCGTGCAGGCCGGCACCCTGGCCGACCGGGGTCGCCTGGCCGACGCCATCCGCCTGCTCGAGCAGGGCCCCAATCCGGCGGGCAAGCCGGGGTTGCACCATCTCCGTCGCTGGTATGTGCTCGGGGACCTGTACGAGCGATCGGGCGACCTGGCCCGAGCCCGACGGGTGTTCGGCGACGTCGTGGGGGCCGAGCCCGGCTTCGGCGACGCAGCCGAACGCATGGCCGGCCTGGGCTGATCTCCCGCCCCCACCGTCGCGTCGGAGGGGAGGGGTCCACGGCTAGGATCGGGTCGCGCCGCCTTCGCCGACCAGGCCGCGGCGCTTCACGCCCAGAAACCCCCGGAGGGATCACCGTGACCGATATCGCCAGCCTGCTCGGTGACGACGCTCAGTACCTGCTCGAACACAAGAGTGAAGGCATCCCGGCCTCTCAGCTCCACCTGCCCGGTCCGGACTTCATCGACCGGGTCTTCGAGGCCAGCGACCGGTCGCCCCAGGTCCTGCGGAGCCTGTCGCAGCTGTTCAACGCCGGCCGGTTGGCCGGCAGCGGCTACGTGTCGATCCTGCCGGTCGATCAGGGGATCGAGCACACGGCCGCCGCCTCGTTCGCACCCAATCCGGCCTACTTCGACCCGGAGAACATCATCCGCCTCGCCATCGAGGGCGGTTGCAACGCCGTGGCTTCGACCTACGGGGTGCTGGCGGCGATGTCCCGCCGCTACGCCCACCGGATCCCCTTCATCGTCAAGATCAACCACAACGAGCTGCTCAGCTACCCCAACACCTACGATCAGGTGCCCTTCGGTGACGTGCAGCAGGCCTGGGAGCTGGGGGCCGCCGGGATCGGCGCCACCATCTACTTCGGTTCCGACGAGTCGCGCCGCCAGCTCCAGGAGGTCAGCGAAGCCTTCGCCGAGGCCCACGAGCTCGGGATGTTCACCGTCCTGTGGTGCTACACCCGCAACTCGGCCTTCAAGTCCGACAAGGACTACCACGTCGCCGCCGACCTCACCGGCCAGGCCAACCACCTCGGTGTGACCATCGAGGCCGACATCATCAAGCAGAAGCTTCCCGAGAACAACGGCGGCTTCAACTCGCTCGACAACTTCGCCAAGACCCACGCCCGGGTCTACGACGAACTGGTCACCGATCACCCCATCGACCTGACCCGGTGGCAGGTCGCCAACTGCTACATGGGCCGGGCCGGACTGATCAACTCCGGCGGTGCCAGCTCCGGCGCCTCCGATCTGGCCGAGGCGGTCAAGACGGCTGTGGTCAACAAGCGGGCCGGTGGTATGGGCCTCATCTCCGGGCGCAAGGCGTTCCAGCGGCCGATGGAGGAGGGCGCCGCCCTGCTCCACGCCATCCAGGATGTCTACCTGGACGACTCGATCAGCATCGCCTGATCGGACTGCGCCACGCCACCGATGACGCTTCGCCGTTGCCGCCGTCCACCGGCCCGACGGTGACGCTGTCGGTGGTGTCGCCGTCGCACCCCGACGACGGCCTCGAAGAACTCTTCAGCCTGAGCGGGGCCGAGCTGGCGTTCCATCGCCACCGGTTCCGCTTCGAGCTGGCCCGAACCGTGTTCTCCAGCGCCGGTCTCGACCCCGGATCGATGCTCCTGCTCCGCCACCTCCAGGCTCTCGAGTTGCCGGGAGGGGAGCGGGTGCTCGACCTCGGTTGCGGGCACGGCACGCTGGGTCTCATACTCCAGGCCCTCGACCCGGACCGGGCCGTGGTTTCGGTCGACCGCGACGCCCTGGCCCTGCGGTACACGGCCCGCAACCGGATCGGCAACGGGCTGGCCGAGGCCGATCATCGGATCCAGGGGTCGCTGGGCTACGACGACCTCGACCGCGACCTCGACCGCGATGTCGAGCCGTTCGACCTGATCGTGTCGAACCTGCCGGGCAAGGCCGGCGAACCGGTGCTCCGCCGACTCATCACCGAGGCCTCGGCCTGGGGCCATCCGGGCACCGTGCTGGGCCTGGTCGTGGTGAAGCCCCTGGGTCCCCTCGTCTCCGAGGCGGTGGCCGCCTGCGGATACGAGGTCCTGTTGGCCAAGGGCAACAAGCAGTACGAGGTCGTCCTGGCCCGCCTCGACGATGGCGCCGGTCCGCACCGCCGGGGTCCGAGCGCCTTCGACGCCGGCGTCTACGACCGGGAGCGGGTGGCCCTCCGGGCCGGCTCGGTCCGGTGGGAGGCCACCACCGTGGTCGGCCTCGACGAGTTCGACACGGTGTCCTACGGCACCCGGCTCCTGCGCTCGGCCCTGCAGGGAATCCGGGGCGGGCCGTCCCTGGTGCTGGAGCCGGGGCAGGGGCATCGGGCCCGCATCGCCGCCGACGTCGGCTATCCGCCCGCCGTGCTCGTCAGCCGGGACCTCCTGGCCCTCCGGGCCACCGCCCGATCGCTGGCCGAACGAGATCATCCCACCCCTGTGGCCGTGCACGATCTGTCGGTCGAGGCCGGGTTCCGGGCCGCGGCCGAGGTCGGGCCGCCACCGACGGTGGCCGTGCTCCACGCCGGCGACAAGGTCCACGGGCCGTGGTTCACCGAGCAGGTGCGCCAGGCGCTGCGGCTGTTGAACGAGGGGGCGGCCGACGGGCCAACCGACCTGGTGCTGACCGGGCGGGCCGGGATCCTGGGTCGGCTCGAGGTCGACGTGCTGCGCCGTCATCGAGGCGGGGTGGCCCACAAGCGGAGCGAGCGCGGATTCCGGGCCCTTCGATTCCGGGTCCCGATTCGCTGAGGCCGGGTCCGGCCCCCAAGCCACTCACCGGCTGAACCCCAGGGCGGTTCCGGGACCACCACCGCTGTCAGCGTTGCCACCGGCCCCCAGAGGCGGCGCCGAGGGGTGGGGCTGGAGCGGCACCTCGACGCCGGCCGCGCCGGGCGGGCCCTGATTGCCACTGGAGCGCACCAGGGCCGCCCCCGAGGGTTCCCCCTCGGCCATCCAGCCATGGGCGGTCCACAGGAGGTTGTCGACGATCTCGATCGGGTGGGGCCCGAAGTCCTGCAGGGCGCGGATCCGAATGGCCCTGGTCCGCCCCGGATCGTTCCGCATGCCCCAGATGGCGTTGCCCTTGATGGTGACGCCACCGTGGCCGACCCAGATGGCCCAGTCGTTGGAGCCGGCTCGCCCGTCCAGGTTCACGTTCCAGATCCGGTTGTCGCGAATCACGATGTTGCCGGCGGCGGCCGGGTCGGGGTTGGGGCGGATGCCGACGTAGTGGGCCGAGATGGCGCCGCCCCTGATCGGCGACAGGTCGTGGATCAGGTTGCCCGAGACGGTGACGTTCCTGGTGCCGGGCTTGATGTCGACGGCCTCGGCCGTGGTGTGGGAGATCCGGTTACCGGCGACCACCAGATGATGGGACCGGTCGACCCATTCGGTCGTGCCGTAGCCCAGATACACGCCCTCGCCGAATTCGGGGGCGGTCCGGCCGGTGTTGGTGATGTGGTTGCCGACGACCCGCACATGGCTCGACGGCGCGTGGTCGTCCAGGGCGCCGGCGACGTGGATGCCGGCGTGGCCGATCTCGGTGACCCGGTTGGCCCGGACCTGGATCGGGGCGTCGGGTGAGCCCGAGGAGTTGAGGAGTCTGATGCCGAACTGACTGTTGCGGACCCGCACCCCGATCACATGGACGTGGGCCGCTCCGAGGATGTCGAGGCCAGGCAGGAGGTTGTAGTGGTTGCCGGGATCGATCCACACCCCCTCGGCGGCGGTGATGGTGATGGGCCGACCGGGTGCTCCGTCGACCCCCTTGGTCTCGTCGCCATCGGTGCGAGGGCCCCGGTATCGCAGTGGGGCCCGGATGGTGGACACCAGCCGGATGGTGTCGCCCGGGGCGGCCCGAGCCACCGCCGCCTGCCAGTCGGCGGGCGAAGCGACGTCGTGCACGGTTCCGACCGGGGCCGCGGTCGCGGCCGCGGCGGGGGCCGGCGGCGGCGTGGCGGGCGTGGTGGCCGGAGGAGGTGGGGGAGGGGCCGCCGTTGTCGGCGTGGTCGGGGCCGCAGTGGTGGGCGGGGGCGCGGTTGTGGTGGTCTGGAGTTGGTGCGGCTCGATGACGAGCGCAGCGTGGAAGCCCGAGTCGGGTGGGACCGTGGTCGGGATGGTGGCCGCCGCCTCCGGGGTGGGGCCCACCCTCGGGTCGGGCTCCGGCCGGGGTTCGGGCGCCCAGGCGAACAGCTCGACGTTGCCCGGGTTGCCGGGCGACGGGCGATCGGTACGCCAGCCGTTGGGGCCGAGACCCAACAGGGCGACGGCCAATCCGATCAGGACGAGGTGGATGGGCGCCGATCGGTACCCGGCGAGCGGGCGCGACGATCGACGGGGCGGCGGTGGCGGCGACACGGCGGGGCCTCGCGGGATGGGTGGCGGCGGGAGATCTCGACCCACGGGGCGGGCCAAGGTGGGCGAATATACCCACTGTCGGACCGGCTCCAACAGTGCTTGCTGTTGTTAGCGAGCGCTAGTGGTGGTATGCTTGGGGTCATGAAGCGACCTGCCAACTACGCCAATGACGTCTCCGACACCCTTGTTCGCGGTGCCAACGAAGCTCGCGACCTGCTCAACCAGACAGCCTCGACCATCGAGTCCGAGTGGAAGCGACTGATCGAGTCCGTCGACCAGTCGTCGTCGCTCCCGCCCCAGGTCAAGACCGCCGTCAACCGGTTCGACGGCACGGTGGGCGAGGTCCGCCAGTTCGTCGAGTCCAACGCTCCCAAGGTGGTCACCGAGGGTGCCCGGGTCGCCCGCCGCATGGGCGTGCCCATCCCCGAGGACTGGTCCGGCCCGGAGGCTGACGTCGCCGACGACGTCGCCGAGGACGCTGCCGACGCTGCCGATGACGTTGCCGATGACGTTGCCGACGCCGAACTGGTCGACGACGTGGTCGCCAGCGTTGCCGACGATGCAACCGCCGACTCGGTGGCCGACGTCGCCGATCAGGCCGCCGATGCAACCGCCGACTCGGTGGCCGACGTCGCCGATCAGGCCGCCGATGCAACCGCCGACTCGGTGGCCGACGTCGCCGATCAGGCCGCCGATCAGGTCGCCGACGCGGCGGACGGCGCCCACGACGCCGGTCAGGACGACGAGGTCGCGGGCTGAGCTCGCCGCTCGACTAAGGTTCCCTCCGCCCTTGGAGCGGAGGGAACCTTGCCGAACCGGACCCGTCTCGATCTGGAACTCGTCAACCGGGGCCTGGTGCCCAGCCGATCGGCGGCCCGACACGAGATCGACGCCGGCCGGGTCCTGGTCGACGGGGTCGTGGCCGACAAGGCGTCCCGCACCGTCGGCCCCGACCAGCGGCTGGAGTTGACCGACACGGCCGGGCGCTGGGTGAGCCGAGCCGGGGCCAAGCTGGCCCACGCCCTCGACGAGTTCGGCATCGACCTGGCCGGGTTGCGGGTGCTCGACGCCGGTTCGTCCACCGGCGGGTTCACCGACTGCGCCCTCCAACGGGGCGCGGCGGCCGTGATCGCCGTCGACGTCGGCACCGATCAACTGCACCCGCAGCTGCGGGCCGACCCCCGGGTCGAGGTGCGGGAACAGACCGACGTCCGGTCGCTGGGCCCCGCCGACCCGGACCGGCCGGTTGACGCCGTGGTGGCCGACCTGTCGTTCATCTCGCTCCGGCTCGTGTTGCCGGCGTTGGCGGCTGTGGCCGCCGGTGGGCCACTCATCGTCCTGATCAAGCCCCAGTTCGAGGCCGGTCGGGCCGAGGTGGCCCGAGGCCGAGGGGTGATCAAGGACCCGGTCGTCCGTCGCCGCGCCCTCGACCAGGTGATGTCGGCGGCGCAGGCCGAGGGGCTGGCGCTCCGAGCCATCACCGTGTCGCCCATCCGGGGCGGCCAGGGGAACGTCGAGTTCGCGGCCTGGCTCCAGGCCAGGGGGCATACCCTGGATGCCGTCGGATCGGAGGGTTGCGCCGACATGGCCCACCGACTCGACGCCGTCATGGTCGATGCCGAAACGAGTGGCCTGTGAACGAGTGCCTGGGACTGGTGATCCATCAGCACCGCCCCGAGGTGGTGGCCCTGGCCCGCCAGGCCGTCGCCTGGTGCGGCGAGGCCATTCGGGTCCGTATGCCCCAGCCCGACGCCGAGTTGATCGGCCGTCCCGACCTGGGAGATCCCGAGGACGAGTTCGGGCCCGGTCTCGACGCCTGCCTCAGCCTGGGGGGCGACGGCACCATGCTGCGGACCACGGCCCTGGTGGCGGCTCACGGCGTCCCCATCCTGGGCGTGAATGCCGGTCACCTCGGCTATCTGACCGAGGTCGACCCCGACCACATGATCGAGGCCCTCGACCAGTGGCGTTCGGGTGCCCTCCAGGTCGAGAAGCGGATGATGATCGACGTCGTCGATGACGACGGTCGACTGGTGGGCCGGGCCCTCAACGAGGCCGTGGTCGACCGATCGGAGAGTGGGCGGGCCGTGGAGGTCTCGGTCGCCATCGGGGGCCAGGACTTCGTGACCTTCCTGGCCGATGGCCTCATCGTGGCCACCCCCACCGGGTCGACGGCCTACTCGCTGTCGGCCGGTGGGCCGGTGGTCGAGCCCGATTTCCGGACGTTGCTCCTGGTCCCGGTGGCGGCCCACAGCGTGTTCAACCGGACCATGGTGCTGGCCCCCGATACGGACGTGAAACTCACCGTTGACGGCTATCGTTCGGCCGTGGTGGCCCTCGACGGGCGGGTTGTGACCTCGCTCGAGCCGGGCCAATCGGTGCTCTGTCGGGCATCCGACGTCGAAGTGTGTCTCCTGGTGCGGGGAGATCGGGACTTCCACCTCGTACTCAAGGAGAAGTTCGGACTGACGGACCGCTGATGCTCCACGAACTGGCCGTGACCAACCTCGGGGTGATCGACGAACTCACCCTCGACATCCCCCGGGGCATGATCGCCCTTACAGGCGAGACCGGGGCGGGCAAGACCCTCCTGGTCGACGCCATCAACCTGCTCATGGGCGGGCGGGCCGACCCCGGGCTGGTCAGGCCCGGGGCCGACGAGGCCGTGGTCGACGGCCGGTTCGAACTGGCGGGCGAGGAGTTCGTCCTCAGCCGGGTCGTGGCCGCCGCCGGCCGATCCCGGGCCTATGTCAACGGTCGACCGGCCACCGCCGCCCACCTGGCCGAACTGGGGGCCAAGCTGGTCGACCTCCACGGCCAGCACGCCCACCAGTCGTTGCTCGGTGTCGAGGCCCAGCGGCTGGCCCTCGACACGTTCGGCCGCGTCGACGTCGTCAGCCTCCAGGCGGCCCGAGACCGGCTGGCCGAGATCGATGAGTTGCTGGCCGGACTGGGGGGTGACGAGCGGTCCCGGGCCCGAGAGCTGGACCTCGTCCGCTATCAGGTCGACGAGCTGACGGCGGCCGAGCTGAACGATCCGGGCGAGGACGATTCCCTGGCCGCGGCCGAGGAGTTGCTGGCCGACGCCGTCGCCCACATGGAACTCGCGGGTCGGGTCCTGTCGTTGCTCACCGACGACGACGGGGCCCGGGACCAGGTGGCCCGGGTGCTCGACGAGGTCGACGGGCGCCGCCCCTTCGCCGAGGCGGCCGAGCGGCTCAAGGCGGTGGTGGCCGAACTCGACGACGTCGGCGACCTGGTCAGGGCCGTGGGTGACGGCATCGAGCCCGATCCCGAGGAGCTGGAACGGATCCAGGCCCGGCGGCGACACCTCCGGGAGCTGTGCCGCAAGTACGGCGACGACATCGCCGCCGTCATGGCCGAGCGCGACATCCTGGCCCGCCGGTTGGCCGAGCTCGAGGGCCACGACCAGCGGGCGGCCGAGCTCGACGAACGTCGTCGGGGCGCCCTGGACGAGTTGGCGGCCGAGCGGGAGCGCGTGCGCCAGGCCCGCTCCGAAGCCGCCCCGGCGCTGGCCGAAGCCATCACCGGTTACCTTCCCGACCTGGCCATGCCCAAGGCCAGGGTCGGGATCGAGGTCGGCGGCGACGACGGCGCCGAGGTGTCGTTCCAGCTGGCCGCCAATCCGGGGTCGGGGCTGCAGCCCCTGGCCAAGGTGGCGTCCGGGGGCGAGTTGGCCCGGACCATGCTGGCGCTTCGGAGCGTGCTGTCCGAGGCCCCACCGGTGCTGGTCTTCGACGAGGTCGACGCCGGGATCGGGGGTCAGGCCGGGCTCGCCGTGGGCCGCTCACTCAGCGATCTCGGCGATCGTCACCAGGTGCTGGTGGTGACCCACCTGCCCCAGGTCGCCGCCTTTGCCGACGCCCACCTGATGGTGGAGAAACGGCAGGGCGACGACGACACGGTGTCCGAGATCCGCCTCCTCGACGACGAGGGCCGGCTGACCGAGCTGGCCCGGATGCTGTCGGGTCAACCGCAGTCGTCGACGGCGCGCCAGCACGCTCGCGAGCTCATCGACAGCGCGACCTTGCTCAAGCGTCCGAGCTGAGGCTCCTGCCCGGCCGGGCCGGCCGGGGCCTCAGGCCCGCAATTCCCGACGCAGGATCTTGCCCGACGCGCTCTTGGGGATGGCGTCGATGACCTCGAGCTGACGGACCTGCTTGTAGGAGACCAGGTGCTCGGCCACCAACTCCTGGATCTCGGCCAGGGTGACCTCCTCACCGGGGTTGGCCACCACGAAGGCCTTGGGCACCTCGCCCGCCTCGTCGTCGGCCACCCCGATGACGGCCACGTCGGCCACCTTGGGATGGGTCACGATGAGCGCCTCCAGTTCGGCCGGCGGCACCTGGAAACCCTTGTACTTGATGAGCTCCTTGAGGCGGTCGACGATCGACACGTGCCCGTGTTCGTCGACGATGGCCACGTCGCCGGTGTGGAGCCAGCCGTCGCTGTCCAGGGTCTCGGCCGTGGCCTCGGGGTTGTTGAGGTAGCCGGTCATGACCTGGGGGCCCCGAACCCACAGCTCACCCCGCTCGCCCACGCCCTGGTCCTCGCCCGTCTCGGGGTCGACGATGCGGGTCTCGGTGTTGGACACCGTCACCCCGCTGGTGCCGGGGCGAAAGTCGCCTTCGGGGGTGCAGTGGCTGACCGGGCTCAGCTCGGTCATGCCGTAGCCCTGGACCACCTCGCAGCCGACCCGGTCGGCCGCCTCCTCGGCCAGCTCGGCCCCCAGCGGGGCGGCGCCGGAGAAGATCTGCTTGATCGAACTCAGATCGTAGTTGTCGACGACGGGGGCCTTGGCCAGGCCGAGCACCATCGGCGGCACGGCGAAGAAACGGGTGATCTTGAGCTCCTGGACGGCCGTGAGGGCCTCGACCATGTCGAAGCGGGGCATGGTGACGACGGTGACCCCGTTGGCCAGCAGGCCGTTCATCAGGACCTGCATGCCGTAGATGTGGAAGAAGGGGAGGGCGGCCAGGGCCACCTCGTCGTCGGTGTAGGCGATGGCGTGCTGGCACTGCTCGATGTTGGCCACCAGGTTGCGGTGGGTCAGCATGACGCCCTTGGGCAGGCCGGTGGTGCCCGACGAGTAGGGGAGGACCACGGTGTGGGTGGCCCAGTCGACCGGCACCTGCTCGATCGGGGCGGCCATGACGGCGCTCATCGGGGTCGTGCCCTCGGGGGCGTCGCCGACCACGATCACCTCGGTCACGTCGGTGCCCTCGATGGCCTCCAGCGCCGTCTCCACGAACATGGGGATGGTCAGCAGCAGCGAGGCCCCGGCGTCCTGGAGCTGGTAGCGGACCTCGCCCGCGCCGTAGGTGGGGTTGATCGTGCTGACCGCGCCGCCGGCCACCGCCGCCCCGTGGAAGGCCACCGCGTAGTGGGGGATGTTGGGGGCCATGACCCCGAGCACCGAGCCGGGCCCGAAGCCCTTGGCCGCCAGGCCACCGGCGAAGGCCCCGATGGCGCCCTTCAGCTCCGCGAAGGTGAGCGACTGGTCACCGGCGGTGTTGCGGATGGCCACCCGGTCGGCCAGTTCGTCGGCCCGGCGCAGGACGTGGGCCGTGATCGACGTGTCGGGGATGATCACCTCGGGCAGGGGGCTCTGATGGATGATGGTCACGGCGTCTCCCAGGCTGCGTGCGTCGGTCACCCCCGGCCGGGTGACCCGAATGCCGGGCAGGGTAGCCGACGCCTTCGGCCGGGCGAACAACCGTCCGACGGTCAGGTGGCGGCCACCGTCGCCGCCAGCTCGACCACCAGTGACTCAGTCCGATCCTCGACGAGGGGCCGGTACCGGCCGAGGGCCTCGGCCACCCGCTCGATGTGGTCGTCGGGCAGGCTGAGGCGCGGTCGACGGCTGAGAATCCGGTGGAGGCGAAGGGCCACGGCGTCAGGGTCGTCGAAGTCGACGGGCCGGCGGACCTGACCCAACCTGACCAGATGCCGACCCCAGCGGACCCGCTCGGGGCCCACCACCAGATCGGCCATGGCCGCCCGGCGGCCGTCGATGGCAGCGAAGGCGTCGGCCACCCGGCCACGCCGGTTCCCGTCGGCCAGCAGCACCCCGTCCAGCAGCAGTTCGAGACCCACGTGACTACAGGCCCGAGCCGGGCCCCGGTCCACCCCGGCCTCCAGCAGTTCGGTTCGCAGCCGGCGGTTGTGCTCGGTGAACCAGGGATGGCCGTGGAAGGCGTCGTCGGTGCGGTGATGGATCCGGATGCCACGGGCCACCTCCCGGTCGCCGGTCGCTCCCAGGAGGCGGAAGCCCCCCATGGCGGCCAGATCGGGAAGGGCCGACCCCAGTAGCATCCCGGCGTCGTCACCGGCGGCCAGCGAGGCCACGACGATGTGTCCGCCCCAGTTCACCACTCCACGCTACGGGCTTCGGCCTGCCCCGACCCGGCCGACCGGTCGGCCGTCAAGCCCTTGACCACCTCGGGCGGCAGGGGGTCGAGCAGAGCGTGGGCGTCGGCGCCGTAGGCCTGCTGGCATCGAACGCCGAGTGACCGGAGCCGATCCAGGGCCTCGGTCGCCGCCGGGAGGGCGCCGTAGGGCCCCGAGATCGACACCTCGGCCCGGGTCGGAACCCCTCGGCCCACGGCCTCGCACAGGAGCGAGATGGCCAGGTTGTCGGCATGCCCGCCGGCCCACTTGGTGAGCGTGTTGAGCGAGCACGGCGACACCAACACCGACGACGCCATCGGGGTGAACGTCGGCGTGGTCGGGTGGGGCATGGCCGAACGCACTGGGAACCCGGTCACCCGCTCGATGACCGGGATCACCCCGTACTCCTCGAGCCACGACGCCGCCGACGGCGTCGCCACCACCGCCACCCGCCGCCCCGTCCCCAGCTCGACCCGGAGTCTTCGGGGCAGCCGGAACAGCGGTCCGGCGGCCGACACGATGAGGAAGGTGACGCCGTTGTCGTCGACGGTCAGATCGGGGGCGGGTCGGGCCCGGGGTAGCTCGCCGATCCGGTCCAGTTCGTCGAGATCGCCCCCGGTGCCGTCGCCCTCGGGGCTCAATCGACCAGGGCCCCGTAGATGAGGGGCTTCAGTTCCTGGCGGATGGGGTAGGCGGACGACGGCATGAGCTGGGTGAGGCCGATGACCACAAGCTCCTCGACCGGATCGATCCAGAACAGGGTCGAGGCCGCCCCACCCCAGGCGTACTCCCCGACCGAGGTGATGATGCCGCCGGCCACCGGATCGAGGTTGACCGAGAACCCGAGGCCGAAACCGGTCCCCTCGTAGTTGGTCTCGGAGAACACGGCCTGGCCCATGGCCGCCAGGTCACGCCCGCCCGGCAGGTGGTTGGCGGTGGCGTACTCGATGGTCTTGCGGCCCAGGACCCGGTTGCCGTCGAGGGCCCCGCCGCCCAGCAGCATGCTGGTGAAACGGTGGTAGTCGTGCACGGTGGACACCAGACCGCCGCCCCCCGACAGGAAATCGGGCTTGGACCGGAACGGGGTACCGGGCCCGCCGTCGTCGAGGACGACCTTGGCGTCGCCCTCGGCCCCCTCGGGCACGCCGAACGGCGACAGCGACGGCACCACGTAGTTGGCGGCGAATCGGTCGGCCTTGTCGTCGGGGACCCAGAAGCCCGTGTCGTGCATGCCCAGTGGACCGAAGATCCGATCGGCCAGGTACTGGTCGAAGGGTTGGCCGGAGATGACCTCGACCAGGCGGCCCAGCACGTCGGTGGCCACGCTGTAGGACCACTGGGTGCCGGGGGAGAACAGGAGGGGCAGGCCGGCCAGGAGCTCGACCCAGGCTTCCAGCTTGTGGCCGCCGTCGACGCCGGCCCGGCGGTAGAGGGCGTCGACCGGGTGCCGGCGCATCCAGGCGTAGGTGAGGCCCGAGGTGTGGGTGAACAGGTCTCGGACCGTCATCTCCCGCTCGGGATAGGAGGTGGTGTACGACTGGGCGCTGCCATCGCCCCACACCCGCAGGTCCTTCCACGAGGGGATGAAGGTGCTGACCGGCTCGTCGAGCCGGAACCGGCCCTCCTCGTACAGGGTCAGCAGCGCGACCGAGGTGATCGGCTTCGACATCGAGTAGATGCGGACGAGGGTGTCGGGGGTCATGGGGGCCCCGGTCTCGACGTTGCGGTGGCCCTGGCTCGACAGGTGGGCGATCCGTCCCCGGCGGCTGATGAGCAGGGTGAACCCGGGGAAGCGTCCGCTGTCGAGGTAACGCTCGCGCACGAAGTCGTCGATGCGGGCCAGGCGGGCCGGGTCGAACCCCAGCTCGGTCGGGTCGGCCACGGTCAGGTCGGTCATGGGTTCGGACTCCTCGGTTGGCGGGTGGGGAACGGGCTCGGTCAGTCCCGGCACCGGACCACGGTCCGGCCCCGGACCTTGCCGGCCAGGATGTCGGGGGCGAGACCCGCCACGTCGGCCAGCGCCACCTCGGAGGTGATGGCGTCGAGGGAGGCCGGGTCGAGGACGGCGGCGATGCGGTTCCACACCGCCACCCGCTCCGGGTGGGGGCACATGACGGAGTCGATGCCGAGCAGGCTCACGCCCCGCAGCAGGAAGGGGATGACGGTGGTGTTGAGGCTGTTGCCCCCCGCCAGACCACAGGCGGCCACCGCGCCCCCGTAGCGGAGCTCGGTCAGCACGTGGGCCAGGGTGTCGTCGCCGACGGCGTCGATGCACCCGGCCCACCGTTCGGTGAGCAGCGGACGGCTCGGGTTCTCGGCCAGTTCGGCCCGGTCGATGATCTCCGCCGCGCCCAGAGCCTTGAGGCCCTCGGCGTTCTCCGGCCGTCCGGTGGAGGCGACGACGTGATGGCCGGCGGCGGCGGCCCACAGCACGGCCGAGCTGCCGACACCGCCCGACGCCCCGGTGACCAGGAGAGGGTTGTCGGACCCGGGAGCCAGCCCGTGGCCTTCCAGCGCGACCAGTGCCTGCATGGCCGTGAACCCGGCGGTGCCCACGGCCATGGCCTGGCGGGTCGACACGTTGTCGGGCAGCTTGACCAGCCAGTCGGCGTCGACCCGGGCCCGCTGGGCGTAGCCACCCCAGTGGACCTCGCCCACCCGCCAGCCGGTGAGGGCGACCCGGTCCCCGGGGGCGTAGCGGGCGTCGTCGGAGGCCTCGACGGTCCCGGCCATGTCGATGCCGGGCACGTGGGGGTAGTCGCGCACCAGGCGGCCGATGCCCTGGAGGACCATCCCGTCCTTGTAGTTGAGCGACGACCACTCGACGGCCACCGTCACGTTCCCGGCCGGGAGCCGGTCGTCGTCGAGGTCGGAGAGGGAGGCCGTGACGCCGCCGTCGGTCTGGTCGAGCACCAACGCGGTGAAGGAGGAGGAGGTCATGGACTGAGAACCTAGGCGGCGTCCGCCGCCCTGCGTCAAAAGCCCGACCTCCGGCCCTCGCCGACGAGTCCGTCGAGCCGTCGGCGGCCCGCGATAGGTTGGACAGAGCCACCGCAAGGAGTGTGATGACGAAGCACATTTTCGTGACCGGAGGTGTGGTCAGCTCGCTGGGCAAGGGCCTGACGGCATCTTCATTGGGGCGACTGCTGAAGGCACGAGGGCTCCGGGTGACGATGCAGAAGCTCGACCCGTACATCAACGTCGACCCCGGGACGATGAACCCCTACGAGCATGGGGAGGTCTACGTCACCGACGACGGCGGGGAGACCGACCTCGACCTCGGCCACTATGAGCGGTTCATCGACGAGAACCTCTCCCGGGCCTCCAATGCCACGACGGGTTCCATCTACTCCGCCGTGATCGCAGCCGAGCGCAAGGGCGCCTACCTGGGCAAGACGGTCCAGGTCATCCCCCACATCACCGATGAGATCAAGCGTCGGATCTCCCAGCTCGCCACGCCCGACATCGACGTCGTCATCACCGAGGTCGGCGGCACCGTGGGCGACATCGAGATCCTCCCCTTCCTCGAGGCCATCCGGCAGTTTCGCCTCGACGTCGGCCGGGAGAACGTGTGCTACGTGCACGTCACACTGGTGCCGTTCATCGGCCCCTCGGGCGAGCTGAAGACCAAGCCGACCCAGCACTCGGTCACCGAGTTGCGCAGCCGGGGGGTCCAACCCGACGTCATCGTGTGCCGGTCGGACCGGATCATCTCCCAGGAGATGACGGAGAAGATCTCCAACCTGTGCGACGTGCCCATCGACGGCGTGATCAACACCCCCGATGCCGACAGCCTCTACAGCATCCCGCTCGCCGTGAACGACGCCGGTATGGACGGCTACGTGTGCCGCCTCCTCGGCCTCGAGGTTCCCGACCCGGACCTGGTGGCGTGGCGGGCTCTGGTGGCCCGCAGCGAGCAGGCGTGGAAGCCGCTGCGGATCGGGATCGTGGGCAAGTACGTGAGCCTCCGGGACGCCTACCTGTCGGTGGCCGAGTCACTCCGCCACGGCGCCATCGCCCACGAGGTCGACCTGACCCTGGAGTGGATCCTGTCCGACGATGTCGAAGGGCTCCTGGTCGAGGAGAAGCTGTCGCATCTGGACGGCATCGTGTTGCCCGGCGGGTTCGGGCAGCGGGGGGTCGAGGGCAAGATCGCCGCCGCCGGCTACGCCCGTGAGGTGGGCATGCCCTGCCTCGGCCTCTGCCTCGGGATGCAGGTGATGACCATCGAGTTCGCCCGCAACATCCTGGGCCTGAGCGCCGCCAACTCGAGCGAGTTCGACACCCACGACAGCGTCACCCCCGACCCCGTGATCGACC
Organism: Acidimicrobiales bacterium; assembly: GCA_965263455.1. GTDB lineage: Bacteria > Actinomycetota > Acidimicrobiia > Acidimicrobiales > SZUA-35 > CADEDH01. Next base: position 247,915 of record CBDHHN010000002.1, on the reverse strand, counting down.
TGATGGAGTCGCAACAGGACGTCACCGATCTCGGGGGCACCATGCGGCTCGGGGCCTACGTCGCCGTGCTCGAGAAGGACAGCCGGGTGGCCGACATCTACGGCGACACCGTGGTCAGTGAGCGCCACCGCCACCGCTGGGAGTTCAACCCCCGGTACCGGGCCCGCTTCGAGGACGCCGGGTTCCGCTGCTCGGGATCGTCACCGGACGGTTCGCTCGTCGAGTTCATCGAGCTGGAGGGGCACCCGTTCTGGATCGGAACCCAGGCCCACCCCGAGCTCAAGAGCCGCCCCGATCGGCCTGCGCCCCTGTTCTCGGCCTTCATCGCCGCCTCCCTGGCCCGGGCCGAGCAGCGGTTCCCCGAGCGCTACCGGCGCTCCGATCCCGTGGCGCTGGCCGTCGGCAATGGTTCGGTGACCGTCGACCTGGCCGACCGGGCCCAGGCGTCCACCGGCGACGAGCAGGGCTGAAACATGAACGACCACATCGATTCGACGCCGATCGCCGCTGTCACCGATCTCCCGCCGACCACGGTCGCCTTCGAACCGGTCGATGAGGAGGAGCTGTACCAGGGTTGGGTCATCTCCCTCCGCAAGGGCCGGTTTCGGGAGGGGCCCGACGGTGAACCCTTCGCCCGCGACATCGTCCGCCACCCGGGAGCGGTGGCCGTGGTCGCCCTCGACGACGAGGACCACGTCTACCTGGTGAACCAGTACCGGGCCTGCCTCAACGCCAACCTGTGGGAGATCCCGGCGGGCAAGCGGGACGTGGACGGCGAGCCGCCCGAGGTGACGGCCGCCCGGGAGCTGGAGGAGGAGGTGGGGCTGCGGGCCGACTCGATGGAGCTGCTGCTCAACCTTCACCACTCGCCCGGTTTCTGCGACGAGTACGGCTGGATCTTCCTGGCCCGGGGCCTGACCCGGGTATCCCAGGCGCTGGAGGGTCCGGAGGAACAGCACCTGGTGGTGGCCCGCCTGCCGCTCGACCGCGCCGTCGAGCTGGCCCTGGCCGGGGAGATCACCGACGCCAAGTCGGTGTCGGCGCTGCTGGCGGCGGCCCACCGGCTCCGCCCGTCGGCCTGAGCCGCCGATGGCCGCCGTCCGGCACGCCTGGCATCTGGTCCGCCGCTTCCTGGGTTCGCTGTGGCCCGGGCCGCCTCGGGCCCGGGACGAGGCGTGGGCCCGGGAGCACCTGCTGCCGGGAGAGCGCCTCATCTGGGCCCGCATGTCGAACCCCGACCGGCGCCACGCCGTGCAGGTCGCCCGCGATGTCGTCGCCGAGTTGGGCCCGGACGCCGACCGTCCGGTGGTGGCCGCAGCCCTCCTCCACGATTCGGGGAAGGTGGTCTCCGGTCTCGGCACCATGGCCCGGGTCGGGGCCACGGTGTGGTGGGGGTTGATCGATCCGGCTCGGGCCGTCGATTGGGCCCGACGGCCGTCCGGCGTCCGCCACCGGCTCGGCGCCTACCGCCGTCACCCCGAACTCGGCTCCGAGCTGTTGGCCGACGCCGGGTCCGATCCCCTGACCGTGGCCTGGGCCCGCGAACACCATCTTCCGGTGGACCGATGGACGGTTCCGCCCCGAGTCGGCCTGGTCCTCAAAACGTGTGACGGCGATTGACCGCACCCGGGCTCCGGTAGCGTGGCGCCGATGACCGAAGCACTGGTTGTGGGCGCCGGCGTCGGCGGCCTGGCCGCGGCGACACTGCTACAGCGTCTTGGCTACCGCACGACCGTGGTCGAGCGGCGGGCCGAGGACGCCGACGCCGGGGCCGGCATCATGATCCAGCCCAACGGTCTGGCCGTGCTGGCGGCGTTGGGCGTGACCGACGAACTGGAAAAGGCCGGCTCCGAGGTCGGTCAGTTGCGCCTGCTCGACGAGCGGCTCCGGGTGCTGAGCGAGCTGCCCTTCCCCGGCGGCTCCGCCCACGGCAAGGCCCTTGTGGTGGCCCGGAGCGATCTGTACCGGGTCCTGGCGACGGCGGCCCGCGCCGCCGGGGTCGAGGTCCGCTACGACGCCCGACTGACCGGGCTGCAGGGCGACCCCGAGGCCCCGGTGCCCGAGGTCGATGGCGAGGCGATGCCCGCTCCCGACCTGCTGGTCGGGGCCGACGGGCAGGGATCGCTGGTACGCCGGTTCGTCGATCCCGGGGGCCGGATGCCGGTGGCCGGTCGGGCCTACGTCCGGGCCCTGGTCGATTGGAGCTGCGTCGAACCGCTGACGGGGGAGTACTGGACCCGCCGAGGGATCGCCGGGATCTTCGGTTGTGGTCAGGACCGGACCTACTGGTACTGCACCGCCACGGCGGCGGTGGAGAAGGCCTTCGACTCGGGTGACCTTCCCCGGGTCCGGAAGGTGGTCGCTTCGGCCCACCCTCCGCTGATCCAGGCCGTCGGGGCCCTGGCCGACGTGGACCAGGCCCGGATCGACCGGGTGGTCGACGTCCGGGCCGAACAGCTCTACCGGGGGGCCACCGCCCTGGTCGGCGACGCCGCCCACGCCATGGCCCCCAACCTGGGCCAGGGGGCCAACAGCGCGCTGGTCGACGCCGGTGTTCTGGCCGCCGAGTTGGCCCGGCGCTCGGGCCGGGCCGAGGCTCTGGCCGCCTATGACGCCCGCCGCCACGAGGCTGTGACCAAGGTCCAGCTCGACGCCCGTCGCCTGGCGCGTGTCTCCCACCTGACCCGGGGTCGGGTGGTGCGCAATCGGGTGGTCCGGGCCCTGCCTCGGCGGTTCACGGCCGCCGGTGTTCTGCGGGCCCAGCAGGTCGACGTGTCGACCTTCCGCCTCGAACTCGCCGACATCCCCTCCTGAGGCCTCCCCACCCGGGGAGCCCGGTGCGACGTCGTCGGGGCGGCGGGACGAGGCGTCAGCGTTGCAGATCGACGGCGGCCCGGACCCGGTCCATGACCGTGCCGGCCACCTCGCGGGCCTTGGCCGCCCCGACGGCCAGGAGTTCGGCCGTGGTTTCCGGGTCGAGTTCGGCCCGCCGTTCCTGGATCGGACGCAGCATCTCGACCAGGGCCTCCGCCGCGTCGTTCTTGAGCGGTCCGTACTGCTCGTAGCCCTTGGCCACCGTCTCGGGGTCGCTGTCGGTGGCCACGGCCAGAATGGTCAACAGGTTGGACACGCCGGGCTTGGCCTCGGGGTCGTAGCGAACTTCGCCGTCGGAGTCGGTGACCGCCCGCTTCAGCTTCTTGGTGATCTCGGCCGGGGTGTCGGTGAGGTAGACCACGCCCTGGGGTGACTCGGCCGACTTCGACATCTTCCGGTTCGGCTCCTGCAGATCCATGATCCGCTCGCCGGCCGGCGGGATCCGATGCTCGGGCACGACGAGGACCTCGCCGAACCGGGCGTTGAACCGGTTGGTGATGTCGCGGGTGAACTCGATGTGCTGACGCTGATCGTCGCCCACCGGGACGACGTCGGTGTCGTACAGGACGATGTCGGCCGCCTGCAGGGTGGGATAGGTGAACAGGGCGGAGGAAACGAAGTCGGCGTTCTCCGACTTGTCCTTGAACTGGGTCATGCGGCGCAGCTCGCCGAACGCGGCCACGCACTGCATGTGCCAGGCCAACTCGGTGTGTTCGGGCACGTTGGACTGGACGAACAGGATCGAGCGTTCGGGATCGATCCCGGCCGCCAGCAGGTCGGCACCCAGGGCCATGGTGTTGGCCCGGACCTCGCCCGGGGGGAACGGGGTCGACAGAGCATGGAGGTCGACGATGCAGTACACGCCGTCGGTCTCGTCCTGCATGGCCACCCAGTTCCGGATGGCCCCCAGGTAGTTGCCGAGGTGGAGGGCGCCGGAGGGCTGGATCCCGGAAAAGGCCCGGGGGCGGGACTGAGCGGTCATGGGAGCGTAGGCTAGAGCGTCTCCCGCCGCTCCGACGCCGCTTTTCGGCCCGGTGATGGCGGCCGGGGCCGGGGCGGCTGCGGGCCGGCGATCCCCGGGTTGCCGGTGGCCGGTCGGGGGATGAACCGGAGGGCGGGACGTGCCGGGCGAGCAACTCAGGTAGAATCACACCGATGTCATTCCAGGTACAGATCGAGCAGTTCGAGGGCCCCTTCGACCTGCTCCTGCACTTGATCCTCAAAGAGGACGTGGATCTCTACGAGGTCCGCCTGTCGGCCATCGTCGACGACTATCTGGCCGAGCTCGAACGGCTGGAGGCCTGCGACCTCGAGGTCGCCACCGAGTTTCTCCTCATCGCCGCCACGCTCGTCGAACTCAAGTGCCGGCGGCTGCTTCCGGTCGACAACGACGTCGACCTCGACGAGGAGCTCGGGCTGTGGGAGGAGCGGGATCTGCTCCTGGCCCGGCTGCTCGAGTGCAAGACGTTCAAGGACGCGGCCCGGGTCCTGGAGGATCGGATGGTCGAGGCCGAGCGTTCGGTTCCCCGCCGGGCCGGTCTGGAGGAGCGGTTCCTCGACCTCACCCCCGATCCGTTGGAGGGGATGACGGCGGCCAAGCTCCGCTCCGCCTTCCTGCGGGTGGTCACGGCCCGACCCAAGCCCGAGGTCTCGCTGGCCCACGTCACCCCGATCAGGGCCAACGTGACCGACGCCATCGGCGAGTTGTTGTCCGTCCTGCCCGGCAGCGGGCCCCGGACGTTCCGCAGCCTCACCGACGGGATCGTGGAGCGGGTGGAGATCGTCGTCCGGTTCCTGGCGGTGCTGGAGCTGTTCAAGCAGGGCTACGTGGATCTGGAGCAGGCGGCCTGCTTCGGCGACCTCACCATCGAATGGGTCGGCTCGATGGCCGACCGGGATCTCGCCCTGTCGGGCGTCGACCGCTACGAGGGATAGAACGTGCACGACCACGAGTCAGCGCCGGCCACCACGATGGCCGAGCCCAAGCGTGCCATCGAGGCCATCCTGCTGGTGTCGTCCGAGCCCACTCCGGCGGCCGAGCTGGCCCAGCTGCTCGAACTCCCGGTCGAGGTGGTCGACGGGCTGTGCCGCGAGCTGGCACTGGGCTACGACCTCGCCGGCCACGGGTTCCAGCTCGTGGAGGTGGCCGGTGGCTGGCGGTACCAGACCCACCCCGACATGGCTCCGTACGTCGAGCGCTTCGCCATGGACGGTGTCTCGTCCCGACTGTCGTCGGCTGCGCTGGAGACGCTGTCGATCGTGGCCTACAAGCAGCCGATCTCGCGGGCCCAGGTCAGCGCCATTCGTGGCGTCAACGTCGATGCCGTGCTTCGGACGTTGGTCCAGCGGGGCTATGTGGAGGAGGTGGGGCGAGACACCGGCGTCGGACAGGCCATCCTGTACGGCACCACCCGCTTCTTCCTGGAGCGCCTCGGTCTGAACGACACCTCCGATCTGCCGGCGCTGGGCGACTTCGTGCCCTCGGCCGAGGTGGTCGAGGCTCTGGAGCAGACGCTGAAGGTCGAGCTGGAGCCCCTTGGTGACCCCGAGGTCGAGGGCGCAACCGAGGCCGAGCCGGCCGAGGAGGCCGACACCCTCTCGGGAGAGGTTCCCCCGGAGGGACCGGCCGAGCCGGCCGAGGCTGCCGAGCTGCCTGAACAGGTGGCGGACCGAGGCGGTCGAGGTCGAGGTCGAGGCGGAGGCGGTCGAGGTCGAGGTCGAGGCGGAGGCGGTTGAGGCCGAGGTCGAGGCGGAGGCGGTCGAGGTCGAGGTTGACGCGGAGGTGGCCGAGCCGGTCGAGGCGGAGGCGGTCGCGGCCGAGGCGGACGTCGTCGTCGAGTCGGCGGGTCCGGTGGCCGCCGGGGTCCGGACGGCGTCGACCGAGTCGGAGCCAGAGGCCGAGGATGTGATCGGGGCGGTGACGGCGGCCTGGAGCGCCGTCGAGGCGGCAGGCGCTGCAACCCCCGACGAGGCTGACGAGAGCCTCCCGCCCCTCGATGACGCCGAGACGGCCACGGCCCAGGCCGCCCCGGAGCCACCCCCCTCCGGTCGCCCGGACTCCCCACCAGAGAACCCGGGCGGAGCGCCGGTGGAGGGTCAGGTCGAGGACGAGATCGGCGAGATCGTCATCGACCTCCGAGATCTGCCGGAACCGGCACCGGCGACGACCGATCACGACTCGGACCCGGCCCACGGAACGGCGCCGGCCCAGGAATCGGTGGACATCGACTTGACCGAGGACGAGCTGCCGGTGTCCGACGCCACCGCGGTGCCCGATCGTCTCCAGAGCCGCGTCGAGGTCGTCAGCCTGGACGCCGTGCTGACGAGGCCGGTCGAGTCGACCGTCGTCGAACCCGCTCCCGAACCCGGACCAGCACCGACGTCGCCGCAGGCCGAACCCGCTCCCGAACCGGCTCCGGCACCGGCACCGCCGTCGCCGCAGGCCGAAGCCGTCGCCGCTCCCGAACCGGCTCCGGCACCGTCGTCGCCGCAGGCCGAACCGGCTCCGGCACCGCCGTCGCCGCAGGCCGAAGCCGTCGCCACTCCCACAGGCCACGCGGAGTCGGAGCCCGAGATCGCCGTCGGCCCCGAGGGTCACACGGCCACCGGCACCGACCACGATGCCATGTCCGAGGCTGACGCCGGCACCGAACCCGGCCCCAGCCCGGTCCCGGTGGCCGAGACGGTGGTCGACGACGACCATTGAGCCGAGACGGGCCTGCGGTCGCAGGTCGAGGACAACCGAGCGCCCCCCGAACCCCTCGCACCACCCGCCCCGACCGTGCCGTCGATGCCCGAGCAGGTGGCGGCCGAGCCCGGGGCCGAGACGTCTCGTGGCCGGGGTCGGCGGCTAGCCTCCGCGCTGTGGTCACGAGCCAAGGCAGCGATTCGCCGGAGGGTGAGCGGCTTCAGAAGGCCCTAGCCCGGGCCGGGCTGGGATCGCGGCGCGTCTGCGAGGACCTGATCACGGCCGAACGGGTCACCGTGAACGGGACGATCGCCCGCCTCGGTGCCCGGGTGACCGACGACGACGTGGTCGCCGTCGATGGCGCCGTCATCTCGACCAAGGTCGACGCCGTCACCTACCTGCTGAACAAGCCGCGGGGCACCGTGACCACGGCGGCCGACACCCACGACCGGCCCACCGTGATCGATCTCGTGCCCGACGACCCCCGGGTGTTCCCCGTGGGCCGACTCGACCTCGAGACCGAGGGCCTCCTGCTCCTGACCAACGACGGGAGCCTGGCCCACCGGCTGACCCATCCCAGCTTCGGCGTCGAGAAGGAGTATCTGGCCGAGGTCCGAGGGCGCCCGAGCCGGGCCGCCATCCGGGCTCTCCGGGAGGGAGTCGACCTGGACGACGGCCCCACCGCCCCGGCCAAGGCGTCGGTTCTCGGCCCCGGCCTGGTCCGGCTCACCATCCACGAGGGCCGCAACCGTCAGGTCCGCCGCATGTGCGAGGCCGTGGGGCACCCGGTCCGACGCCTGGCCCGAACCCGGATCGGCCCGCTGAGCGACTCCCGCCTGCGCCCCGGCCAGTGGCGGAACCTCACCACCGACGAACTGCTGGCCCTTCAGCGGGCCGTGACTACCGTCGAGTGACAACTGGACCGCCCTGGAGGGGGCGGCGATACGATGCGGCGCCATGGCCGTGCGAGCACTACGGGGAGCGACCACCGTCGACGTCGACGATCCAGCGGAGGTCCGGCAGCGGACCATTCAGCTCCTGGAGGTGCTGTTCGAGCGCAACCACCTCCGGCCGGACGACGTCATCAGCATCTTCTTCACCACGACGTCCGACGTCCGCAGCCTGCCCCCGGCGGCCGCGGCCCGGGCGTTCGGGCTGGTCGACGTACCGCTGCTGTGCGCCCAGGAGATGGAGAGCGACATCGGCCTGGCCCACTGCGTCCGGCTCCTCCTCCACGTCGACACCGAGCTGAACCGGACCGACCTCCGTCACGTGTTCCTCCGCCAAGCCACCACCCTCCGGCCCGAGCTGGCCGAACCGGGCGATGCCGAGGCCTGAGCCGGTGAGGCGATGACCGGCCGAGCCACCATCGTGGGGACCGGGCTGATCGGCGGATCGGTCGGGTTCGATCTGCGGGCCGCGGGCTGGCACGTGTCGGCCCACGATGTCGATTCGACCGTGGCCGAGTCCGCGGTGGCGATGGGGGCGGCCGACCGGGCCGGTTTCGACGACACCAGCGACCTCGTGGTCGTGGCCTCCCCGGTCGGTTCGGTGGCCGACCTGGCGGCCGACGCCCTGGCCCGGACCTCGGCCGTGGTGACCGATGTCGGCTCGACCAAGGCCGAGATCTGCGCCCAGGTCACCGACCCCCGGTTCGTGGGCGGCCACCCCATGGCCGGCTCCGAACAGGACGGGATCGCCGGGGCCCGGGAGGGACTGTTCGAGGGGGCCATGTGGGTCCTGACCCCGACCATGACCACCGATCAGGACGCCTTCGCCCGGGTCCGTTCGGTCGTGCGGGCCCTCGGGGCCGAAACCATCGCCCTCCCCCCGGCCAGCCACGATGAGATCGTGGCCCTGGTCAGCCACGTGCCCCATCTGACGGCGGCGACGCTGATGAACGTCGCCGACGGGGCCTCGATCGAACACCGGGCGCTGTTGCGCCTGGCCGCCGGCGGGTTCCGGGACATGACGCGCATCTCGGCCGGTCAGCCCACCATCTGGCCCGACATCTGCCTGGCCAACCAGTCGGCCATCGTCGAAGGCCTCGACACCCTGATCGACGCCCTGACCGGCATGCGGGACATGGTGGCCAAGGAGGATCGCGACGGGATCCACGACGTCCTGACCCGGGCCCGGGTGGCCCGGGTCAACCTCCCGGTCGGCTTCGGTCCGGCCGAGAACATGGTCGAGGTATCCGTTCCCATCCCCGATCGACCGGGAGAGATAGCCGCCATTGCTACCCTGGCAGCTGAGCTCGACGTGAACATCTTCGACCTGGAGATCCGACACTCGGGTGAAGGACGACAGGGGGTCATGCTCCTTGTCGTCGACGAGGCCCGTTCCGAACGGTTCATGGGAGGCCTGATGGCTCGCAGTTATCGTCCCACGGCCCGACCGCTCGACTGATGGAGAGGTCGGTTTCCTTGCCCACCGATGCCGATCTGACCGTCATCGCCATCGACGGGCCGGCCGGGTCCGGCAAGTCGACGGTGGCCCGCCTGCTGGCCGAGGCACTCGACCTCGACTACCTCGACACCGGCGCCATGTATCGGGCCGTGACCTGGGCCGCCCTGGAGCGGGGGGTGGACCCCGACGCCGGGCCCCCGGTCGCCCTGGTGGCGGAGGAGATCAACATCGACCTCGATCACGACGGCACGGTGGTCGTCGACGGCCACGACGTCACCGGCGACATCCGGGGCCACCGGGTGTCGAGCAACGTCTCGGCCGTGGCCGCCAACGCCGAGGTTCGGGCCGAGCTGGTGGCCCGCCAGCGGGAGTGGGCCCGCAAGCGAGGGGGCGGCGTGCTCGAGGGCCGCGACATCGGCACCGTGGTCTTCCCCTCGGCCGGGTTGAAGATCTACCTCACCGCCTCGACCGAGGCCCGGGCCGCCCGCCGGGCCCGGGAGGAGAAGACGGCCGACACCACCGCCGTGGCCGCCGATCTCGACCGGCGCGATCGCCTCGACTCGCAGCGGGCCGCCGATCCGCTGCGCCAGTCCGACGACGCCTTCGTGCTCGACACCAGCGACCTGACCATCGACCAGGTCGTCGCTCGCCTGGTCGAGGAGTTTCATGCACGCGGGCTCGGCTGAGCCGCCACCGACGGGGAGAGGAACATGACGGCGGATGGGATGGAGCGGGTGACGCCGGCCGACGACGGCGGCGCCGACGTGGCCGACGTACCGGCCGACGGTGAGGTGTCGCTGGCCCTTGAGGGGGCGGCCCTGGCCACCTACCGGGTGCTGCGGACCCTGCTGCGGGGCGTGTGCAAGCTCTGGTTCCGATACGAGGTGGTCGGCCGGGAAAACCTGCCGGCCACCGGCGGGTTCGTCCTGGCCCCGGGAGCCCACCGGTCGATCATCGACACCCCGATGGTGTCGCTGGCCGGGCCTCGGGTGCTGCGATACATGGGGGCCGAGACCTACTTCCGGATCCCCGGGTTCGGCTGGTTCCTGCGGGCCATGGGCGGCTTCCCGGTCGAGCGATCGGCCACCGACCGCCAGGCCCTGCGGCTGTCCGAGTGGATCCTGGACAACGGGGAGCCCCTGGCCGTGTTCCCCGAATCGACCCGGGGGACCGGCCCCATCGTGCAGCCCCTGAAGGAGGGGGCGGCGTTCCTGTCCTGCCGGACCGGGGTCCCCATCGTGCCGGTGGGGATCGGGGGCGGGGAGCGGGCGCTGCCCAAGGGCCGCAACGTCGCCGCCCCCCGCAAGATCGTGCTCGTCATCGGCGAGCCCCTCCACCCGCCGGCCCGCGACGGTCGGGTCAAACGGTCCCAGGTCCGGCAGTTGACGGCCGACCTGCACGAGCGCCTGCAGACCCTGTTCGACGAGGCCCAGATCCGGGCCGGGGTCTAGCTCGGGGCGGCGCCCGTCGCCCTTCGGCCTCTGCTCCGCGGTCGTCGGGGATGGCTCAGAGGGCGCCGAGCACGTCGGAGGCGTCGATCACCCGGTCGTTCAGGGCCGCCCGGTCCTCCAGCGCGCCCCCCATCCCGGCGGTCACGGCCACGTCGAGGGCTTCGAGCAGGTGGCGCAGGTTGCGGGGCGGGGGGAAGTACTCGTCCTCGGTGGTGATCTCGATCTCGGTCACCCCGTCGGTGGGGGCCAGGAACTCGATCACGGCCCGGACCACGTCCTCGGGGGCGGAGGCCCCGGCCGTCACCCCGACCACACCCGACAGGTCCCGGGGCAGCTCGTCGGGGCCGTTTACCCGGAACACCCGGTCGCAACCGGCCTCGGTGGCCAGCTTGGCCAGGGCGTTGGTGTTGGACGAGTTGGCCGATCCGATCACGACGAAGGCGTCGCACCGGTCGGCCACCTCGATCAGGGCCGACTGACGGTTGGTGGTGGCGAAACACAGGTCGCTGCGGCCGGGGGTGAACAGGTCGGGGAAGCGGGCGGTGGCGGCCTCGGCCACGTCGGCCCAGTCGCGGTGGCTGAGCGTGGTCTGGGCCAGCAGGGCGGTCGGTTCGGCGAAGTCGGGGAGCGCGGCCACGTCCTCCACCGACTCGACCCGGTGGATGGCGTCGGGGGCGACCGCCATGGTGCCCACCGCCTCCTCGTGGCCTTCGTGGCCGATGTAGACGATCTGGTAACCCTTCCCGGCCCGGACCTTGACCTCGTGATGGACCTTGGTGACCAGGGGGCACACGGCGTCGACCACGTAGGAGCCGCGTTCGGTCGCGGCCTCGACCACGGCCGGGGCCGAACCATGGGCCGACAGCATGATGGGCCGCCCGGGCGGGACGTCGGCGATGTCGTCGACGAAGACCACGCCACGCTCGGTGAAGCGTTCGACCACCAGCTTGTTGTGGACGATCTCGTGATAGCAGTACACGGGCGGCTCGAAGGCCCGGACCATCCACGACAGGGCCTTGATGGCCATCTCCACCCCGGCACAGAAGCCGCGGGGCGAGCACAGCAGGACGGTCGAGACCCCGGCCGGCGCGGTGTCGGTGGGGGAGGGGGCGGCGTCGTTGCTCACCCGCCCAGGCTACGCCCCCCGGTCGGGTGGTCGGCCCATCGGCCGGGCGGACGCGACGGTGGGATGTGGTGGCCGGGTCGGCCAGGCCCGGTCCCGTCCGCTGGGTGGCGGCCCGGAACGACGGTCGTCCAGGCCGGGGCCGTACCCTAGGGGGATGGCTCTTCCCCAGGTGACTGCGGTGCGCGCCGGGTCACCGGCGGCGGAGGCCGGCGTCGTCGTCGGCGATGTGGTGGTGTCGATCAACGGGGCCCAACCGCGCGATGTGATCCAGTACCAGCTCCTGGTCGACGAGCCCGAGGTCGCGCTCGAGATCGAGCGCGGCGGCCTGGCCCGGACGATGGAGATCGTCAAGGGCGACGGCGAGCCGCTCGGGATCGAGGTCCAGGCCGCACTGTTCGACCAGGTCAGGACGTGTGACAACCACTGCTCCTTCTGCTTCATCTACCAGCTGCCCCCGGGCATGCGCCGAAGCCTCTACCTGAAGGACGACGACTATCGCCTGTCGTTCCTGTATGGGAACTTCACCACCCTGACCCGTTTCACCGAGGCCGACCTGGAGCGGGTCATCACCGAGAACCTGTCGCCCCTGTACGTGTCGATCCACGCCACGGACCCCGAGGTGCGGACCGGGCTGCTGCGGAACCGTCGGGGGGCCACCAGCCTCCGCTGGTTGCGGGCCCTGCTCGACCACGGGGTCGAGGTGCACGGCCAGGTCGTGGTGTGTCCCGGGATCAACGACGGTGAGGTGTTGGAGCAGACCCTGGTCGGGGTGTTGGACGAGTATCCGGAGCTGCACAGCCTGGCCGTCGTGCCCCTAGGTATCAGCGACCACTCCGACGAGCCCGACATGCGGTTCCACACCGTGGCCGAGGCCCGCCGGGTGGTGGAGCTGGTCACCGAGTGGCAGGACATCTACCGGCGGCTGCTGGGCCACCGGCTGGTCTTCGCCGCCGACGAGTACTACCTCCTGGCCGGCCTGCCGTTCCCGGCGGCCGAGACCTACGAGGGTTTCCCCATGCACGAGGACGGAATCGGGATGGCCCGCAACTTCGAGTTGGAGTTCACGGGCCGCTCGGGGACCGAACGCCTGCCCCAGTCCGGGTTCTTCGCCTCGGTCGACGGAGCCCCGGCCGAGGGCTACCGGGCGCCCCGCCTCGGCGCGGCCGACGGGGCCCAACCTGTCCGCCTGAGGGCCCGGCGAGGAGCCCCGGTCGGCATTCTCACCGGTGAGCTCGGGGCGCAGGTCCTGGGCCCGATCCTGGACCGCCATCGGCGAGACTCCCCGAGGGCGGCCGACGCCCGCCTGGTGGTGGTCGAGAACCGGTTCTTCGGCGGCAACATCGGGGTCACCGGGCTCCTGGTCGGGGCCGACCTGACCCGGGTCCTGGAGCGGGAGCCGGTCGGGCACCGGTACCTGCTGCCCGACGTGTGCCTGTCGGGCGGGCGCTTCCTCGACGGGTTGACCGTCGACGATCTGCCCCGCCCGGTCGAGGTCGTGGCCACCAGCGGGACGGCTCTCCGTGAGGCCCTCGACGGGTCGACGCTGACGACGGCGGTCGGGGCATGAGCGGGCCCCGGGTTGTGATCGTGGGCCGCCCCAACGTGGGCAAGTCGACGCTGCTCAACCGGATCATCGGGCGGCGTGAAGCGATCGTGGAGGAGAAGCCCGGGGTCACCCGGGACCGCAAGGAGGTCGAGGCCGACTGGCAGGGCCGGGCCTTCACCGTGGTCGACACCGGCGGTTGGCTGGTGAGCGGCGACGCCCTCGAGGACAAGGTGTCGCGCCAGGCGTGGGCCGCCCTCGACGACGCCGACGTGGTGCTGTTCGTGGTCGATGCCATGGTCGGGGTCACCGATCAGGACGAGCAGATGGCCCGCCGACTGCGTGGCTTCGACCGCCCGCTGCTGCTGGTGGCCAACAAGATCGACGACGACGTCCACGCCAACGCCGTTTGGGACCTGGTCGGATTGGGTCTGGGGGAGCCCCATCCGGTGAGCGCGGTTCACGGCCGGGGCCTGGGCGATCTGCTCGATGCCGTGGTCGATGGGCTGCCCCCCGAGTCGGCCGAGGCCGAACGCGAACGGATCGAGGGGGCCGACGACGACGACGACGGCGGCGAGGTGGGCGGGGACCAGCGGATCTTCTCCATCGCCCTGGTCGGGCGACCCAACGTCGGCAAGTCGACGCTGTTCAACCGGCTGATCGGGGAGGAGCGGTCGGTGGTCCACGACATGCCCGGCACCACGCGGGACACCGTCGACACCGTGGTGGAGACCGGCCACGGACCGATCCGGTTCCTCGACACGGCCGGGATGCGGCGCCGGAGCCGGATCGACGAGGACACCGAGTACTACTCGGTGGTCCGGGCCCTGAAGTCGGTCGACACCGCCGACGTGGCCCTGCTGGTGATCGACGCCACCGAAGGGGTGACCAGCCAGGATCAGCGGCTGGCCGAGCGGGTCGATGCGGCCGGTTGCCCGGTGGTGGTGGTGCTCAACAAGATCGAGTTGCTCTCGACCGAGCACAAGGAGGACCTGAGCCTCCAGATCGAGCGGAAGCTCAGCTTCCTGCCCGAGGTGCCCGTGCACCGGATCTCGGCCCTGTCGGGGCGGGGGGTGCACAAGCTCCTGCCATCGCTGGCCACCGCCATCGGGGCCTATCAGACCCGGGCCCCGACCCGCGAGGTGAACGACATCATCCGCCGGGCCCAGCAGGCCCAGCCGGCGCCCGGGGGGGCGAGGGTGCTGTACGCCACCCAGGGGGCGACCGATCCCCCGACCTTCACCCTGTTCACCAACCGGACACTGCCCGACGCCTATCTCCGCTATCTGGAGCGCAGTCTGCGGGAGGGGTTCGACTTCGGGCCCACGCCGATCAAGCTCCGGGTGCGTCGCCGCTCGGACTGAGGCCGGCTGCGTCGGGCGTTTGTCCGACTCGTGACGTTTCCCGGACGCAAGCAGGTGGTAACTCAGGTTTTCCTGCGGGCCACCTCCTGGTGGGGGTACTATTGACCAGCTATGGAACGGCTGATCCCTGCTCTGGCGGCCGTCGTCTGTGGGCTTGCCGCCTTGACCTGGGCCCGGGCCGCCCTCGACCGCCGCCGCGTGGCCAGCCGACTCAGCGCGGAGCAGATCGACCCGGATCTGTGGCGTTTGGCCAACAACGACTACCGGCGGGACTTCCAGTCGGCCGTGTTCACGGGGATCGCGGCCGTGGCGCTGTTGGTGGTGGCGGCGGCCGGTGTCGGCGTGTGGCCGGCCCTGGCCGTGTCGTTGTTGGCCGTCCCCGCCGCCATGGCCCTGGCCGGGCGAGCCTCCCAGACCGAGATCGCCCGCATCGCCGCCGCCCGGGCCGACGTGGAGAAGCGGGCCCGTGAGGTCTTGAGCCAGGAGGAGCTGGCTCCCCTGCAGTGGGCGGCCCGCCTGGCCCCGTCGGACCTGCCGTCGATCCCGGGCTTCGAGATCGGTCAGGCCTACCAGGCCGGCAGTGGGGCCATGTCGGGCGATTTCTACGACGTGTTCAACGTCGACCAGAACCGGGTGGCGGCCGTGATCGGCGACGTGACCGGCCACGGGATCGAGCCTTCGATCACGGCCCTCCAGGCCAAGTACCTGCTGCGGGCCTTCCTTCGCCAGTACCGGGACCCGGGTCAGGCGCTGGAGGAGCTGAACGCCCAGATGTCGGTGCTGGAGCGGGGCGAGGAGTTCATCTCGCTGTGCGTGCTGGTGTTCGACACCGACGCCGAGACGTTGCGGTACGCGTCGGCCGGTCATCCGGCGGCGTTCGTGTGGCACGGGCGGGAGGTGCGGCCGCTCGGAGCCACGGGGCCGCTGTTGATGCTGCAGGCCACGTCGCAGTTCCACAGTCGGGAGCTGGCCTGGGAGCTGGACGACGTGGCCGTGCTCTACACCGACGGCCTGGCCGAGGCTCGCCGGGGCGACGCCCTGTTCGGTGAGGACGGGGTGGCCTCGATGATCCGGCGCGACCCGACGGCGTCGCCCGACGTGCTGACCAAACAGCTGGTGGAGGCGGCCCGCGACTTCACCGGCGGGCCCATCAACGACGACCTCGCGATTCTGGTCATCCGACGGGCATGATGGGGCGGTGAGCGGAAGGACGCGTCGTCGTGCCCTGGTGTGACGACTGCGACAAGTACCTGGCCCCCAACGCCGTCGACGCCGACGGGACCTGCCCGACATGCCATCACGAGGTCGACAATGCCGATCTGGGCGCCGGAGCCACGCCGGTCAGCGCTCCTTGGCACTTCTGGGTGATGGTGGCGGCGCTGGTGGCCTATCTGGGCTGGCGGCTGGTCCAGGGCGTCGCCTGGCTGGCCGAACTGATCTGAGGCGTCCTAGAACGGGGTCCGGTCCGACTCCGGACCCCGACGAAAGGACCTGCCATGCCCCGGACCCGTGAGGTGCCCCGCGAGGAGGCCCACCCCCAGGCCCAGCGGCTCTACAGCCTGCTGTTCGGCGACCGGGACCCGATCGCCGAGCCGGGCACGGCCACCGGAAGCCCGGGCAACTGGTGGACGGTGACGGCGGCCGTGCCCGACATGTTCGACCACATCGTCGACGGGTTCGGGTTCTACCGCAGTGAGAACCGGGTGCTCACCCGTCGGATGGCCGAACTGGGCCAGACCCGGGCCGGGTTCGTGCGCGGGAGTCGGTTCGTGTTCTCCCAGCACGTGAAGGCCTGCCGGTCGGTGGGGATGACCGAGGAGGAGATCGAGGCCATCCGGTTCTGGTCGGTGGCCGACTGCTTCAACCCGGCCGAGCGGGCGGTTCTGGCCTACACCGACTGCCTGGTGTTGGAGGGCGGTCGGGTCCCCGACGAGGTGTTCGAGGCGCTGCGAGCCAACCTGTCGGAGACCGAGATCCTGGAGCTGACCTACATCGTCTGCACCTACAACATGCACGCCGTCATCTCCAAGGCCCTCCGCCTCGAGTTCGACGACGTCGACGATCCGATCACCGAGGTCCCGGCCCCCGAGGACGCCGAACCCGGATCGGCCGACGCCATGGCCGTGGTCGAGCAGCACGACGACTGAGGTCACCCGCCTCCGGGCTCCGGTCGATCGGGCCCCGGAATCGGGTCGCAACCGGGCCCCCCGGCCGGTACGCTCGACGAGCCACGGGCTGTGGCGCAGCTTGGTTAGCGCGCTTGACTGGGGGTCAAGAGGCCGGGAGTTCAAATCTCCCCAGCCCGACACATAACACCAGGTCAGAGGGGCTCTCCGGGGCCCCTCTTCTGGTTCTCGGGGAGGGATGTCCTCCAAAAGTCCTCTTAGGAGTCGACTAGTCTGGACTCATGCGAGGACCTGGCGGCCACGTCAAACGGCGGGGCGATAAGTGGGTCGCCATCATCGAGCTTGAGCCCGACCCCGCTACCGGCAAGCGACGCCAGCGCCAAGGCGGGAGCTTCCGAACAAAGCGCGAGGCGCAGGAGGCCCTGGCCGAGATGGTGACGGGTCAGTGGGTGGCGCCGGCTCAGATGACACTGGCCGACTATCTGACTGACGAGTGGTTGCCGTCCAAGTCGCATCGGTCAGGCCAGACCCGACAGCAGTACAACTGGGCTGCTCGACACCTGATCGAACGGCTGGGCCGGGCGAAGCTGTCTCGGATCACGCCGAAGATGGTCCAGGACACCTACGCCGAGCTTCTTGATGGAGGCCTATCGGCGACGTCGGTTCAGACGATCGGCAAGGTTCTGCGGATGGCGCTCGGCGATGCCGTCACCAGAGGGATCGTCCAGCGGAACCCGGCCAAGACGGTCGCGCTCCCGTCGAAGCGAGGGGGCTCCGAGGTCGAGTGCTGGAGCCAGGCCGAGGCGCTCCAGTTCCTTGAGTCGGAACAACTTGCCTCGGACCGGTTCCGAGCGGTCTGGCGGTTGGCGCTTGCGACAGGGCTCCGGCGGGGGGAGCTTGTCGCTCTCCGGTGGTCCGACGTCGACGTGGCCGGCGCACGGCTGTTCGTTCGCCAGGCCGCTGCCCTCGATGGCTATGAGATGACGTTCGGGCCGCCGAAGTCCCGGGCGGCGATCCGCACGATCGCGGTCGACGCCGACTCGCTTGGCGAGTTAGAGAGCTGGCGTCAGGTCCAGCGAGAGGAGCACTCACTGCTCGGTCATGACCCTGAGCTGGTGGTGACGCTGGCGGACGGGAAGCATGTGCATCCACAGACGCTTGCCCGAGTCTGGGACCGCACGGCCAAGGCGGTCCCGCCGAAGTCCATCACGCTGCATGGGCTGCGGCACACGCATGCAACGCTCCTCCTCCTTGCCGGGGTTCCGCTCAAGGTCGTCTCGGAACGGCTCGGTCACTCCTCGATTCAGATCACCGCTGACACCTACCAACACGTGATGGACCACATGCAGCAGGGCACTGCCTCGAAGGTGGCCGAGCTGTTGTCCTCACCGCAGCGAGACCGGCAGTCGTAGGCGAGATTTCCGAGCACTCGATACGTGCCGTTCTAGCGCTGTATCCGGATGAATGATCTCAGCCGCAAGGACATCTCGACTTCTCGATCGCCTCGCCGGCCGGCGCCAACATTGGGACGGGTAAGCGGCGGGGCTCCTCCACTTGCAGCCCCGGTCACGAGGATTGGCTAGGTCGCCATAGTTGGAGGTCTTCGCCGACGACTTCAACGAAGTAGATCCCATTGTCGACTTCCGAGCTGTTCACAACAGTTGCTACTCTGCCGTCAGTCAGGGTCAACAATTCGAAGACCCCACTGCCCGGCAGCTCAAGCTCAGCCTCGATCTCACCGGAGTCTCGGTCAACAACTGCTACTACGGACTTAAACCCACTGTTTAGTCCAATAGCTACTCGTCCGTCGATCAGCTCTGCGATTGCAGAGTGTCTCCCTCCCAGCCCAGAGAAGCGCTCGATCTCTCCAGTGTCGGGATCAATAACACCGCTCCCTTGGAATGCGAGACTTCCGTCGCCAAAGACGCCCAGGTATGCTGCTTGGAGGTCTATTATCCTCGTCGTCTCCAGGCTATTTGGATTCCAGATACGTACCACATTTGTATGTGGGCTAGTCGTGGCCAGCTGGCCATCGGGCAGCTCAACAACGCTATTAACTCGCGACTGGTGCTCGGAATACATGATCGGATCTTGCCCAATGTCGTCAGGATCCCAAATCATCACCGTGCCGCCACTATCCGCCGAAGCGATTCGGCCGTCTTGCAACTCTGCCAACGCCAAGACCCACGATGAGTGCCCAGAGAAGACAACTAGATCGTCTTCGGGGCTGTCGATATCCCAGATACGGACAGCTTCGTCCCATCCAGCTGAGGCCATCCGGCCATCAGCGAGCTGAATGACCGCCGCCACGTTGTCATTATGACCTGTATATACAACGACATCTTGCAAAGGATTATCGGGATCCCAGACCCTAACTGTGTCGTCGGCGCTACCACTAGCAATCCTGCCGTCGTCAAGTTGTATCATGACGTCCACCAAACGGGAATGGCCCGTAGGCACGGGTTCAGGTATGTTGTCGCGGCTTAGAACCAAGGCGGACAGAGCGACAACTGCAAGGATCGCAAGACCTGCAACGAGGACAACTGCTCGTCGCTGTCTTCGGCCTACTTTGCCAGCAGCGTGTTCTACTTCCGGGGTCGGCGCGACTGCTGTTTCTCTCGACGTAAGAGTGTCTTGGAACGGCCTCGGCGGTAATGGTCGTTCGTCAAGCTGAGTCTCGGTTTGGCCTCGCAGGTTAGCCAATACACAGCGGCCAGTCTCAGGGTTGTAGGTGTACCCCTCAGGACAAGAGCAAGAACTGGGATGACCCCACTCGTTGATGTCCGCAGTACATGGTCCGACCGGAGACACATCCGACGCCGGCCATGAGTCATCCAGTTCGAAGCTGTCGTCACGTCCGCGCCGAGGAGCGAGGAGCGTGACAGCTGCGACCGGGTCCGTTTCCGGATCCTTCGTGTCCGGGCCGGCGCCGACCGTCTTGTCGGCAGGAGATTCTGCCGATAGGTCCTGCAAGCCCTCCACGAACATGATGGCAGTGGTGTGCCGTTCGGCGGGATCTTTTGCCATGGCCCTACCGAGGAATGCATCCAGCGGAGTATGGCCGGTCTGTGGCACGGGGTCGATCTCAATTCGGCGCATGAATGCCAACTGCGAATCGCTCGGACGATCGCTCTCGAACGGAGTGCGGCCGCTGATTAGCGTATAGAGAGTAGATGCAAGCGAGTACAGGTCGGAGCGCTCATCTCGCACGTCCTCTCCACTCGAGAAGGTCTCTGGCGGGCTATGGGCCATTGTGTAGGCGATCTGGGTAGCTGTTGCCGGTGCAATTGCGGTCGCCTCCCTGATCGTACCGATTCCAAAGTCGGTTAGTTTTGGAACATCGTCCTCCGACAGCAGAATATTGGCTGGCTTCACGTCGCGGTGAATGACTCCGGCCGCGTGAGCTGCACCTAGCGCCTGGGCGATGGGGATTATGAACCCTACGGCTGTTTCGACCGGAAGGGGGCCATTCCGTTCGATGAGATCCTGCAGTGAGCCACCAGGCAGATGTTCCATCACCACGTACGGGGAGCCGATAGCCGTGTAGCCGGAACTGTACGGCGTCACGACATTGGCGTGTTTGTCGAACTGGCCCATTAGGCGGCGTTCACGATCGAATGCACGCTGGCCCCGCGCATCGAGGCTTTGGAGCACCTTGACTGCGACCCAGCGGCGGAACACCCTATCCCAGGCCTTGTACACGGTAGCGAAGCCACCAGCCCCAATCTTCTCGAACTGCTCTAGATCCGCTATTCCAAGGTCGATCTCGGCGTCCACCCAGCACCTCCAAACAGGCGACAGCGTAGGACGGCAGTTGCCCAGATGCCACCGCTGGCCCAGACCGCCGCAGATTGGACTTCCCCAGGGGGTCAGATTTGAGTTCGCGGGTGGTGGTCCGAGGATCCGGCAGGTTGCTCTGGTCCCGGCGAACTAGGACGGGTTGAGCGCTCGGTAACGAGGCCCCGACAATGTGCTGCTGACGGTGGCCGACGTCGTTGTCGGCCTGGTGGTCAGGTTGCGGCGATGAAGCTGGAGACGACGTAGGTGGCGTGCCGGTCGAGTGAGTGTCTGGCTCGGTCGTAGCGCATCGTTGTTCTTGGGTCGGAGTGGCTGGCGGCGTCTTGGACGTCTCGGAGCGGTACGCCAGCGTCGAGGGCGGCGGTGATGAAGCTGTGCCGCAGGCTGTGTGGGCTGATCCGTTTGTTGATCCCGGCCCTTCGTGCGATGCGTTTCACGGCCCGGTCAGCGGCGTGGCGGTCCATGCGTTGGCCATACGTGCCGAGGAAGATCGGCCCAGAGGCTCGCTCGCCGATGTAGAGCCGGACCGCACGAGCCGTCCTCGGAGCGAGCGGGACGAGGGCGCTCTTGCCGCCCTTGCGAGTAATCGCCAAGACGTGGTGGCCACGCTCGAAGCCGAGATCGTCGATGTCAGCGTTCAACGCCTCAGAGACCCGCAGCCCGTTGAGTGCGAGCAGCGAGAGCAGGGCGTGTTCTCGTTGGGTGCCGATCCCGGCTTGGACCATGAACGCCGACAACTCCGTTCGGTCCAGGCCCAGGGTTCGGGACTCGTTGTCGACCTTCGGTCGGCGGACGTGTGCGGCTGGGCTTCTCTCGATGTGGCCTTCTTGTTCGCAGTACCGGTAGAAGCTCGCCAAGGCGGAGAGTCGTCGGGCGACGGTGGAGGGCATGAGCCCTCGTGCTTCCATCGAGCGGCCGAACAGCTCCAGATGCGAGCGCTGGACTTCGAACAGTTCGAGTCCGCAGTCTCGACACCAGGCGGTGAACTGACGGAGATCGGTGGCGTAGCCAGTTCTGGTGGCCGTGCCGAACCCGGCGAGGAATCCGGCGATGGCCAGCATCTCTCGGCGACTGACCGGGTCATCGAGGACGGGGAGTTCAGTGATGGGCGACATGGTGTGCTCCTTGGTGACCCACGCCCCATTCCGGGGCGGGTACCAAGTCCACATCCCCCGGTGATATCGGACGCAACAGTGGTGCCGATTCCGGGCACCTCGGAGTGGTACTTGCTACGCGTCTACCAATCCCTCCCGAGCGGATTGGATGGCGTCCTTCACCGTTAGGCGAAGTACAGGATCGACGTACTTCGCCGAACGATACTTAGACGAAGTTTCTACCGCCCAGGAAAGACAACCCACCCGTCGGCCGCTCGTACGTAGATTGACTTGACGGTGCCCTGAAAAGGAATCTCAGTAAGTGGTCCGTTGGTAGCGAAGTCGACCAGCCGCTCACGGTTCACGTTGGGAGCATCAACGTACACCTCGAGGCCCTCGACTCCGGCCTTCCTTGCCTTCTTCTCAGCCTGGCTAGCCCAGCGGAGCACTGCCGCTGGCGATTCGCTCGCCGTCTGTTTCAGTTGGACGGGGACCCCGTTCAACGACCCATCAACGCCAGCGAGACGACGTCTCGTTGGCCCGACAAACTCACCGCCTCGAAGGGCGACAACTCGTTCGGCCAGCTCCAACTCGTTCGGCTCGAGGGCGTTACGGACCACCTTGCTTGGGCCTGATCCGGCCGGGAGCAACAGACTGTCAAGTTGACGTCCGACATCGTCGCTGTTCGCGCCGAAGGCCGAGACAACTTCGGACTTCCAGACGCCACCGTTCAAAACAGCGGATTCTGCGATCTCCCTGCCACCCTGTCGTGCGGCAGCTCCAGTGCCGCCGGTTGGGGCGAGGTCCAGGAGGCAGAAGCCGCCGTCGAGAAGCGTGCGATTGTGGGAGATTAGGGTGACGCAGCTTCGTCCGGGTACGAAGCCGGTCCAGGGGTGCTCATTGAGGATTCGGTTGGACTCGTCGGCGATGGTGGGGAGTTCGCGGAAGAGGAGTTCGATGTTGTTGATCAGCTCCTGTGCAGAGTTGGTGGTGTCGTAGACGTTGGCGACGTCAGTGCCGTAGCCGCTGGCGATGGCCCTGATTTCCTCGGGAACCCAGTCGGGCCCTGTGTCTCTTGAGCTTTCGACGATGCCTCGTGGGCTCTGGAGCACCTCTGCGGTGGGTACGATGTTGGCGGGCTCGTAGACGTGATCGTTGGTCTCCACGTGACTGATCTCAGTAAGGGGCTGTTCGTCGAGCAGGACGCCGCCGGTCGATTGGCCTTCGAGTGCTCGGTTGTAGTCTGCGAGGTAGGCGTCGTAGACGTGTTGATGGTCCCAAGTGGGGTCGGTGGTCGGCCATGGGCTCGTGTCGCCCGAGTTGACGAGGTTGATCAACGCCGGGATCTGCCTGTGCCCGGTGATCCGGTACCACTCGGCGGCTACTCGTGCGAGGTGAACGAGTCGGAGTTCGGCGAAGAGCGGCGAGTTCTCGACTGCCTGTTGTAGGTCGGCTCGAGCTGTCTCGTTGAGGACGGTTGTGGTGTCGCAGCTCGACGATTCACCTTGTTCGATTTCGATCTGAACTGTGAGTGGTACGTCGAGGATGTAGGTTCGGTTGGCATGGGTGAAGACGCTGGCATCTTCGGTGGCTTCGATCCAGGTTCGCCACGCGATGGAACTTGGGCACGACGGGTCTGATGCGTCGTTGCGCCAAGCCTGCTCAAAGGCCTCGACGGTGGCGTCACTCCAAGCTGCTTTGAGAATCGCGTCGGCTTCGAGCAGGACCCGGCCAGCCTCGGTGTGTTGCAGGGTGTCGCCGAGGACGAGGTCTGGGGTGTCGGGGCGGAGGTTGACCCAGTGGTCTTGCTCGGGGGCAGCGAGGAAGGTGAGGAAGGCCTTGCGATAGAGGCTCTCGGGTTCCATTCGGGTGATGGTGAGCCAGTCGAGCGCTAGTTGGCTGTGAGCCGCCGTGATGATGTGCGGGACCGGCCCATCGGTGTCGCCATTTAAAGCGGATGCTGGCCCAGCAGCGACGATCGCATTGTTACGGAGCGTGAGGGTTGGGGCTGCTTGGGTGGCGGTGAGGTTATCTATAAAGGCCGCTGTGGCGGGTGCATCGGTTAGGGTCTCGGCCACGACCGTGGCTACAGGATCGCTATCGGTGCTGTAGTGCCTGGCGCATGTGGACGAGCTGATCAGGTTGGCCAGTTGCTGCCCTCCATTGCTGGTCTGAGGTTTGGCGAGCGCTTGGACGGTTTCACGTAGTAGTACCGCAGCCTGAGTGCGGTTGAGGCCGTAGGCTTCGCAGCCGGCACCGATTGGGTCGTCAGCCATCGGGATCCAATAGTCGATCGGGTTAACGCCGACATCGATTGGTTGGCCTGGAAGCTGATCGGTTCTCCGAACCGATGCTTCGGTGGGTGCTGGCGAGGACGGCCAGGCGAGGTACGCGGCCAGGAGCACCAAGACGACCCCGACTGCTGGAGCGGCCACAACCAACTGCCTCCACGACGTTCGAGGTTCCCGTGTTCTCGCCCAGACCTGGATATCGCCCGGCACAAGGACTGCTGATCTGGCGATCGCTCGTTCACGTCCGGTTCTAAGGTCCCGATACCGCCAGCCAGCCTCGTCATCGAAGATGAGGAGCTGGGCGTCCTCGGCAATGAGCACCCCCCGTTGTCCTGGGTGCAAGGTCGTGGAAGTTCCGGCCCAACCAATACAGAGCCGCTCGCGTCGGTCCGTTCCTGGCCACAATCGGCGACGGTCCGTGGGCCGGAACTTCACGCTGTCATCTGCCAAGTCAGGGTGTTCGCTCACGAGGAGACGACCTCAATGAAGTGAAACTCCGTTCCAGAGCTAGCGTAGGGACCGCCACTCGGATAGGAGCCGTGCCCACTTTCCACCGAGCCAGTGATTGTGTAGCGCCCTGGCTTATCGAATCGAACCAGGACTGTCCGGTCGACCGAGTCAGGTGTTCGAGGGGGCGGCTCCCACAGGCCGTATCTGGTGATTGGCTGGCATGGGCTGCCAGAACACAACAACACTGCTGGCCCAAACGGCTGGTGACCAGTGACCAGCACTCCACCATCGAGGTCGAAGTCGATACCGCCCAAGGGTGCGTCGGGGTCGACGGCAGCGGCATAGACCTCGAAGACCTCGCCAGCCTGAACCCTTGACGGAGCTTCCAGACTCATCTGGATGGGTTGATTGAACTCTGCTGGTGGATCATATCTCATCGCACCGCAAACAGGGTCAAAGCTCGCTAGACAAGAGTCTGGCTCCTCGACCGGGGGTGGAGAGGCCTCGTCTTGCGGCACTAGCTCGGGCCGTTCTTCAGGTGGAGGCGGAGAGGCCTTGTCTTCCGACATCCGCTTGGGTCGCGAAACTGAGAGTGGCGGCTCGTAGTCCAGGAATCGTGCGTTCACCCAACCTTCGCTTGCTCCGACCGTGACCTTGACCCAAGTCGACTCTCCGACCAACACGGGAAGCGTTTGAGGAGCGGGTATGACTGCACAGCTGCCAGGGGCAGCAGTCGCGACGATCGAGTTGCCCACACCAGGCCCACTACGTACGTTCAGCACATCATCACTGGCGACGTCGATGACGCAACGGCCATCGACCGGAGATGCGGGGACGTCAACTTGCTCTTGGACCAGCTCCGGCTCAGTCTCGGTTGTCGAGGTCGTGGTGACGGTTGATGTCGTTGTTGTTGCGATGGTCGTTGTCGGGCCAGTGCGCACCGGTAGCTCGGTAGGGAAGTTTTTGGAACCTGCGGCGGCTTCTGTTTCGCCGGTTCGGCTGATGAGTGCGAGCAGTGCGAGCAGGATGGCTCCGACACCGATCGCTACGCCGATGAGAATCCGTGGTCGTGGTCGTGGTCGTGTCAACCGAGGGCGCTCGCTGCTCTGTTCTGCTGGCTGCCAGGCTTGGGCGACAGCCTCGACCTCTTGGTCGGACGCATCTTGGGTCGCGAGGAGGAGTTCTCGGAGTGCAGTCACGTCCAGATCCCGCCTGCCATCGCGACCTGCAGGGACTAGAACCAGGCAGCCTTGCACCAGAAGTTCAGAGAGGCGTGGCGAGAGGTCATACTTCGACACGACGGTCCGAGTCGTCGACACGTTGCCGATCAGATCGTCGATTGCTCCTGACTCGGCCATCACGCCGAGTTCGTCGGCGAAAGCTCGGAGCTCGCTGTGCGGAAGAGTCGGCTGGATATCGGTCACCGTCTGCTGCCTCCGATGTGTTTCGGATCCACAACCGCACGACATAGCTAGAGGTGCGTTCTAGCGGCTACTGCCTCGCGATGTTGATCGTAGCCTGAGGATACACTGTGCGACCGCTGAGATTCAAGGCAAATCTCTGGGGTTTGGGCCTGATCTCAGCTCGTGCCGATCCTATGGTGGTCAGGTGGCCGAGATCTCTTCAGACCCTGAACCGACTTCACAGAACCTCAAGGAGGTGGGGCTCCGCGAGGCTTACTTGATCGTTGGCGAGAAGCTCATCAACGACCAGGGCGGTCTCGTCAAAGGACTGGACGTACTAAGCGTCGCTGCCGTTGTCCGATCCCTGAACGGTCGAGGGGTCAAACAGACACGAGGCGCGTTCCACTCGATCTGGGCCACCCGTGACCTCTACCTGGGCGACCTGCTCTTCCGAGTGCTCCGCTATGGCGACCAGACGTTCCTCGAGCTCGACCAAGTCGTACAAGGCGCATTAGTCGATGAGGTCCCACCGTTCAACCAGCTCGTCAATGTCGCTGGCACACGAAACTACGAAGAGGTTCGAGAGAGCCAGGACCTCCGAGTCTTCCGAGAAGCACTCGGCCTTCGAGACCACGAAACGCTCGGCGAGGTCGTTACCGCCGCCGTTCAAGCCCAATACGACACCCTGATCCGCCGGTTCGTGACCTTTTATCGCTACGTGCTTCCGATCTACCGCCTCAAAGTCCGAGAACCGCTCACCGTCCACGATCTTGTCGTCGCCCTAGCCGCTCTCATCGAAGGGTTCGCCTTCACAGCACACGTCAACCCCGACCTGATCACCGAGAAACTGGAGTGGGAGGAAACCGAGGAATGGAATCTCTTCACTGTCTCCGTACTAGCCCTGCTTGACCGGTTTACAGAACCGATGCCAGACCCAACTTGGTAACAAGTGCCTGTTGGACGAAGTTGGAATGGCGTACCTGGCGCAGACAGTCAGCTGACAGGCCTGGTCCGACACGATCGAGTACCGGCGTGTTGCGTGCCCCCGATGACCGGAAACGCTCACCACCGGCCACGGTCCGTGAGGCCAACCACAGGCTGTCGATCGAGTGGCGTTTCTCTGCACGCTCATCGTGCCGATCCCGGGTGGTCCCGTGTTCGGATTCTTTGTTCTGGTTTTGACGGCCGGGTGATGTGCTCATCTCGGGGGGTCGTTGCGCCGACCGTTGGCGAGAGGCTCTTTCGGGTTTGGGAGTTGTGATGGCTTGGTCTCGTATGAATGTGCGGTTCATGTTCGTGGTTGCCGCGGTGCTGATTGCTGCGTGTCTTGGGGTGGCGGGGTCGGTGGTGTGGGCCTCGACCAACCGGGTGCTTGATGCCCATCACGAGACCGAGTCGTTGACCCGTGATGCTGCTGCGGCGCGTGAGATCCTGTCATCGCTTGTTGTGCAGCGGGCTCTTCAGGCGGAGTACGCCGTGACGGTCGACCCGGCGTTGATGGTGACGTTCGAGGAAACAGCTGAGACGGCGTTCGGGCGGTTGGACGAAATCGCCGAGCGTCGGGCTGATGACCCTGACGTGACCAGGGTTGCCGAGGAGGTTCGTCAGCTCGACGTTCTTCACGATGCGATCATCTTCGATGAGATGGTGCCCGCATTCGAACGGGGTGATACCGAGGCGGGCAACCAGTCGCTGATCGAGGCGCAGGTTGCCCTTGAAGGGCTCCTGGTCTTCGCTCAGGAGCTGGTTGACATCTTCGACGCTCGGGCGGCCGAATCGGCCGAGCGGGTGGGGACCGAGACGGCCACGGTGAGAGCGACCACCGGCATCGCCGGGCTTGTGATCGTGGCGTTCGTCCTTGTGGGACTGGTGGGCTTGTTCGTCGCTCTGCGGACGCGGTTCCAGAGGACGTTGAATGCGCTGCACTCAGTGCAGGAACAGGCGGCGGCCGCTGACGGGGTGGTTCGCGATCATGTGCACGGCACATCGATCGAGGTGGACCGCATCGCGTTGGCCTGTGATGACGCAACGTCGGAGATGAACGAGATCTCACAGTCGATCGAGGATCTGACAGCGTCGATCGAGCAGATCAGTGCGAACTCGTCGCAGGCGGCGTCGGAGGCGAACCAGGCGGTGCTGACGGCCGAGGAGACGACGCAGACGGTGAGCGAGCTTGGGGCGTCGAGTGTCCAGATCGGCCAAGTGGTCGAAGTGATTACCTCGATCGCGAAGCAGACCAACCTGCTTGCGCTGAACGCGACCATCGAGGCCGCTCGAGCTGGTGAGTCGGGGAAGGGCTTTGCGGTTGTGGCCAACGAGGTCAAGGAGCTGGCCAAGCAGACTGCGGCATCGACCGAGCAGATCACCGAGATCGTGCAGGGCATTCAGCAGGGCACGACCGAGTCGGCGACGGCGATCGAGACAATCCAGGAGATCGTGAACCAGATCGCCACCAACCAGTCGACTGCGGCGGCCAACGTTCAACATCAAGCTGATCTGACGTCTCGGATGAACGTCAAGGTGGGCACGGTCAACGACAACATCAGCTCGCTGTCGGACCGCTCGGTAGCGCTCAAGACCAACTCCACCGAGCTCGCCTCATTGGTTGCGGAGTCGGCCGCACGAGGTGAGGAACTGACCGCGGTGTCCAACGACCTCGAAAACATGATCGGCGCTAGATCCACCACCAGCACACAGGCGCCAGCAACAGACCAGGCAGTCCACGCCTGACCCGAAACGGGAACGCGTACCGGCAAAGGATGTACCCGGCAACCGGCGTGTTGCGTGCCCCCGATGACCGGAAACGCTCACCACCGGCCACGGTCCGTGAGGCCAACCACAGGCTGTCGATCGAGTGGCGTTTCTCTGCACGCTCGTCGTGCCGTCCTCGGGCGGTTCAGGGGCTTGACGGCCGAAACGTTCCGCCTGACGCTTACTAGATGACGACAGTTGCGGAGATCGCTCAGGAGTGGCACTCGATCCAGTTCGGTCATAAGCCATGGCCGGACGAGGCGGCTCTTCGGCTAGCGCCTACCTACTACTTCGTCGGTCCGCCGATGTCGTTCTACAACCGGGCCGGGTACATCGAGGCTATGCGGGAGGCGGGACCTGCCTGGGGCAGCGGAAAGGGACCACTTGAGGTCATCTCTCAGTTCGGCTCGGGCGAGTGGTTCACCTCGGCCATCAGCTTCCATCCAGCCACGTCGACCGAGCGGATCACTGCCGTGCTGACTAGTCGGGTGATCGAGGGGCTCGTGGCTGAAGAGTACTTCGCGTACGATCCACGGATTGCCTACGCCGAAGCGCCAGACATGCCCGGTCGCCTGTCGAAGATGCTCGGCTCAATACAAGGAGCCACTTACGGGCTCCCATAACCGGCGAAGTCAAGCACGGTGAGCGCTCGGGAACGAGACCGCTCAGGGTGCGATGGGCTCTACCAGCTCGATCACGGCCTGGTCCACACCGTGGGTGACGGTCGGGAGTGGGACGCCGGTGATACCGCGCACGCTGCTCGTGCCGCACTCGGGCGCTCTCAGCGGCCGCAATCCACGCCTTAACGCGGGTGGCCAACCTGAGCATGGCCGTTCGGGCAGATACGGGTTCGAGCTACTACGATGTCGTCCGCCCTCGACCCGATCTCGAACGTTGGTCTCGTACCAGGTCAGTTGGCGAATCGACCAATCGCGCCTGGTTCGCTGATTCCAGGTGCGGAGGGATATTGGTGGTCTGGACCATGCAATACGCTGGCTACTTGAGACTCGGCGTCAGCCCGGGCCTTTGCCGCTTATGCGGGTCATGACATTGTCTCAGGAAGATTCTGCGACTTAGCCGAATCCGTACCCGTCACCATCATGCCACCGTCCAGCACCACTTCCCCCGTCCCCGTCACCTTGGAGCCAAGGGTTTCCGCCATCCGAAGGAATCGTCTGGCCTTCCTTTAGGGCGTCGTGGACTGCATCCTGTTGAAGATACTCGATCCCCGAGGACAAAATTCCTCCGACAAGAGCGCCGGAAGCTGTCGCCTTCCATCCCACAACGGCGCCTGCTGCACCGCCGACTACCGCACCCTCCCCGGCACCGGCGGGACCTCCTGCCGCGCCACCCGCAGCTGCACCCGCCGCCGCCCCGATGCCTATCATAGCGAATCCCGCCAAAGCGCCGATAACCGCGCCCTTAACATCCTCCTCAAAGAATTCGTCCCAGTCCACCTCAGTGAACCCGTACTCGTGGACGACATCGTCCGCAACCTGAGCTGAGGAAATGGCGAAATCGGGAAAGATCTCGACCAGGAACTTCTCAAGTGTATTGCTCGCCGTAGGTTGTTCAATTGACTCAAGGATGACACCTAGCTCTGACGGCGTGGAAGCCTTGTCTGAGGCACGGAACATCTGTCGGAAGTACCGCTTCCAGGGTCTGGCAAGCCCTGACTTCTGCAAGGAACCCGGTTGGCGGACTTGATCGGCGAAGTCCCTAACGGCGTAGGGGTAGGTGGCGGCCCCCTTGCTGTCAACGAGGCCGATCTCGTATGACAACCAGCAAGCATGCTCGATCAGTGATCGGTATGGAAGCCCCCGCCTAATGGCAGGCATAAGCTGACGGAGCCCGATCTCATGAATTCGAATAACGTCCGACGCTGTCAGGTCAAGCACTGGAATTCCCCCGTTGGTCTCCAGGGCACCCTCAGTGGGTCAATGAGCCCTACGCGTTACCTTAGCAGGACCGCTCAGATCCGACCCGCCCAGCGGTGTCGGGGCAGTCGGAGCCGGTAGGCGAGCCAGGACGAGGTCGATCGGAAACCGGCGTTGTCGGACGGTCCGGGCACTGAGAAATCCCGATCCTTTGCCCAGGCGGCGATGGCACTTCCATGGCACATCCGCAGTCGTTCGCCGCCGTTCAAGGACGTCCGGGCAGGCTGCGGACCTGGGGTTTGGCCTGGCCTGAACGGCTATGAACCCCCGTGCCTGATAGGACGCGGAAGGCGTCTAGTGTCTGCCCATGGACTTGCTGGCGGGGTTCTTAGGAGTCGTGGTGGGCGCCTCGATTGCACCGATCGTCGAGTGGCTCCGCCAGAGCCGCGTCACTGATTTCCAACGACGGAGCGAAGTAGGAAAGGTCTTGTCCCAGTTCATGTCGGCGGCCGGCGACTTGGCGTTCGACCCTACGATCTACGACCCGCAGACCAGCGGCCGGCACCCGACCGTCACGAGGGCGTATGACGCTCGATGGCGACTCTCGTTGATTGCTCCTGAAGGTCTGTATCACCTCTGTCAGCGCTACCTCGCCGATGCCGAGGAGATTGCGCTGCTCGCTCGGAGACGGGGCAATCCAGATCCGTGGACTGAATGGGCCAGAGATCCGGACCTGTCTGCGCTGTACGCCACATGGCAAGACTCGACGGACAGCCTGATCGCAGCCGGGCGCGACTACGTGACAGGCAGCAAGGGCCAAAGCTGGCGGCGAGGGCTTGGGGACGCTCGCCACCCATCGCTCAGGCTTCGGGATGACCTGCGACGCCAGGAGCGCGAGATTCCAGGGCACCGGGGCTAAGTCCTCCAAAAGTCCTCTTAGAAGCCGCAGCGGGCCGTACCGGACGGCACCAACCGGACGAACGAGGGAACGAAACCGCAGGTCACAGCTCTGCTCGTACGAGACGGCACGGCTGGGTGATACCTGGGGGTCAAGAGGCCGGGAGTTCAAATCTCCCCAGCCCGACGTAAAACCGCAGGTCAGAGCCGGTCCCACGGGGCCGGCTTCTTGCTTTGCGGGCACTGGGGAGCCAAGTAGGGCGCCAAGGCCGTGTGGTTCGACCGTCGGCTGCTCTCCAGGCCCCGAAGCTTGATCCAAACTCCATCACTCCGAGCTGTCTACGTAGGCGCAGCTCTCGTAGCCGATCTGAACAATGGCCTGTGGCTACCTTGTTTGTGAAAGTAGTTAGGTCCTGCCCGGGGCGAGAAGGTCGATCTGCGCTCTGGGTGCATTGAACACCCGAACATGAACTGCCAGGTCTGGCATTCGATCTCCCAGTTGATCGCCGCTACAGTCCATCAAGCGGGTGGGTCATGCAGAGGGGCGACAACTTGACTCGTGCGACTACTTCCGCTCGGACCACGCTATTCAGCTTGAGCCGCGTCACCAGACTCCCGCAGGCGCTCAAGGAAGAGGTGAGACGTGATGGCCGGTACACGATTTGAACCTCACCGGGTAACGCGCAGGCTCGACCTCTTGGGAGGATGGAGCCATGACAGAGCAACGACGGCCGGGGAGGTATCCCGCGGAGCTGCGTGAACGCGCGGTCCGGATGGTCTTCGAAGCGGAGCGCCACACGGGTAGCCAGTGGGAGGCGATCTGTTCGGTCGCCGAGAAACTGGGCCCGACACCGGAGACGGTGCGCAAGTGGGTCCGCCGGGTCGAGATCGATGACGGCCATCGACCCGGGCTGACGAGCGACGAGCGGCAGCGGATGAAGGATCTCGAGCGTGAGGTGCGCGAGCTGCGTCGAGCGAACGAGATCCTGAAGAGCGCTTCGAGTTTCTTCGCGGCCGAGCTCGACGGCCGTCAACGATGATCGCCTACATCGATGCTCATCGGGAACGTTTCGGGGTCGAGCCGATCTGCCGCACGTTGCAGTTCGCCCCGTCGACGTACTGGTCAGCGAAGCGCCGCCCGTTGTCGGCGCGGGCTGAGCGTGACGAGGCGTTGAAGACCGAGATCGCCCGTGTGCACGGGGAGAACTTCGGCGTCTACGGCGCACCGAAGATCTGGGCCCAGCTCAACCGCGAAGGCCATCCGGTTGCGCGCTGCACCGTTGAACGATTGATGCGCGACCTGGGCCTACGGGGCGCCGTTCGAGGCCGGCCGAAGCGCACGACGATCAGTGATGACAGCGCCGAGCGGCCACGCGATCTCGTCGATCGTCAGTTCACTGCAGCCGCACCGAATCGGCTCTGGGTCGCGGATCTGACCTACGTGCGGACGTGGTCGGGGTTCGTCTACGTCGCGTTCATCACCGACGTGTTCTCCCGGCGCATCGTCGGCTGGCACGCGTCACGGTCGTTGAAGACTGACCTCGCCCTGCACGCGTTGGAGCAGGCGATCTGGGATCGTCAACGCGCCGGCGCCGATCTCGACGGCCTCGTCCACCACAGCGATCGCGGAGTTCAATACGTCGCGATTCGCTACACCGAACGCCTCGCCGCCAACGGTGTTGTTAACTCCGTCGGCTCACGCGGCGACAGTTACGACAACGCCCTCGCCGAGTCGATCAACGGGCTCTACAAGACCGAACTCGTCCGGAACAAGGGCCCATGGCGCGGTCTCGACGACCTCGAACTTGCCACCCTCGAATGGGTTGACTGGTTCAACCACCGACGCCTGTTCCACGAAATCGGGCGCATCCCACCCGCCGAGTTCGAAGACCAGCACTACCGTCAACAACACTCAGGCCACAGAGCCGAAACTCACACGAACACGCCTGCGTGAAACCCGGTGAGGTTCAAATCTCCCCAGCCCGACAACGTTTCCGCAGGTCAGAGCCGGTCCCACGGGGCCGGCTTCTTGCATTCGGGCAACCGGCTGGGAACGGCCGTGGAGGTTTGGCCGGCTCTCGTTGTGGTCAGGCCGGTGGACGTCGGCCGACCCGGACCGGGCCAGGCGAGTTCCATCGGGGCCGCCGGTCTCGCCGGAGGTGCCACCGGCCGGGCCCGTCGGTACCCGCTCCGGTATCCTCCCTGGATGCACGGGTTACTCGCAGTCGTTCCGGCGGCCTCCGATGGTGGCGGCTCGGGTTCGCTCACCCTCCTGATCGTGTACGTCACCGTGGCGATCGGGGTTTCGTTCCTGTGTTCGATCATGGAGGCCGTTCTGCTGAGCGTGACCCCGGCCTACATCGGGGCGCTCGAGGCCGAGCGGCCGAGCGTGGCCGCACGGCTCGGTGAGCTGCGGAGTGATGTCGATCGGCCGCTGGCCGCCATCCTGACGCTCAACACGGTCGCCCACACCATTGGCGCCGCAGGGGCCGGAGCCGAGGCGGCGGCCGTCTTCGGCAGCGGGGCCATCGGGGTGTTCTCGGCGCTGCTGACGTTGGGGATCCTCGTCCTCAGCGAGATCATCCCCAAGACGCTCGGCGCCGTCTACTGGCGGGGACTGGCCCCGCTCGTCGCTCGCCTGCTGAAGCCGTTGATCTACCTGATGTACCCGCTCGTGCTCATGTCGCAGTGGTTCGCCCGGCTCCTGACCCGGGGCGAGAAGAGCGGCGACGTCAGCCGCGAGGAGCTTGCCGCCCTGGCCGAGATCGGTGCTCAGGAAGGCGTCTTCCGGGACGGCGAGGCCCGGTTGTTCAAGAGCCTGCTCCGCTTCGAGAGCCTCGGGGTCGTCGACGTGATGACGCCCCGCACGGTCGTTGTCGCCTTCCCTGAAACGGCCACCGCCCAGGAACTGGTGGCGGCTCAGCGCCCGTTCTCCCGCTACCCGGTCTACTCCGAGAACCGTGACTCCATCACCGGCTATGTCCTGTTGAGCGACGCACTGGCCGAGGTGGCGGCCGACGCCCACGAGACGCCGCTCATCGGACTTCGCCGCGACATCGTCGCCGTGCCTGAGGGTCGTTCCCTGCTCGACTTCTTCGAGCAACTCATCGAGGACGGCGAGCACATCGCCCTCATCGTCGATGAGTACGGCGGGACGTCCGGGCTGGCCACCCTGGAGGACGTGATCGAGACCCTGATCGGCCTCGAGATCACCGACGAGACCGACACCACCGAGGACATGCAGGCCCTGGCCCGCAACCGCTGGCGTGAGCGGGCCTCACAGCTCGGGATCCTCGACGAGGGCCAGCGCGACTCGACGGTCCAGTAGCAGGCTTCTGCCGTCGGGTCGGTCGACCCGCCTGGGTCAGCCGGCCCCCACCCGCCCGTGATGGACCGACCGGCGGCCGGTGGGTAACGTCGTCCCGTCGGTCACCGAGGCCGACTCGACAAAGGAGTGGTGCGGTCGTGCGAGCGTGGTTGGTCGAGGAGTTGGGGCATCCGTCGGTGTCGTTGCGGCTGGCCGAGGACGCGCCCGCCCCCGAACCCGGCCCGGGCGAGGTCCGGGTCACCGTCGAGGCCACCAACGTCAACTTCGCCGACATCCTCCTCTGCCAGGGGATCTACCAGGCCCGGCCCCCGCTGCCCTTCACCCCCGGGCTCGAGACGTGCGGGGTCGTCGACGCCGTCGGCCCCGGGGTCGAGCTGGCGATCGGGGCCCGCGTCGCTGGCCTCTCCGCGCTGCCCGCCGGCGGCTACGCCGAGCAGGCCCTCATCCGGGCCCCGGCCGCCCTGGAGATGCCCGATGACGTGGCCCCGGAGGCGGCAACCGTCCTCTACTCCACGTTCCACACCGCCCACGTCGGTCTCCACCACCGGGGCGGTCTCCAGCCCGGCGAGTGGCTCCTGGTCAACGGGGCGTCGAGTGGGGTGGGCGGCGCCGCCGTCCAGCTGGGGGCCGTGGCCGGCGCCAAGGTCATCGCCACCGCCGGCAGCGAGGAGAAGCGAAGCCACTGCCTCGACCTGGGGGCCGACGCCGCCCTCGACTCCCGCAGCCCCGACCTCCGGGCCCAGATCCTGGAGTTGACCGGGGGCAACGGCGTCGACGTCGCCTTCGACCCGGTCGGCGGTGCTGTGGGCGAGGTGGCCCGGCGGACGATGGCCTGGGAGGGTCGCCTGGTCGTGGTCGGGTTCGCCGCCGGCGACGTCCCGACCTATCCGGGCAACCATCTCCTGGTCAAGAACTACGCCGTCCTCGGCCTGCACTGGGGCGACTACGCCAACAACGGCCACCGCCACGTGCTGGACCCGGCCCACGACCAACTGCTGGCCCTCCACCGGGACGGCCGAATCGACCCCGACGTGTCGCAGGTGCTGCCCCTCGGCGAGGTGCCGAGCGCCCTGGCCGCCCTGGAGTCTCGCACCGTGACCGGTCGGCTCGTCGTGACCCCCTGAGAGGCCCCGACGAGGCGACCCGATCTCAGCCCGCCGCCTGCTTGTAGGCGTTCGGGGGGAAGGCGTCGGCGGCCACGCAGCGGGCCGACCAGGCGGTGAGGTCGGCCAGCAGGCCGTCGACGTCCTCGCCGAGATTGGCCACCAACTGGTCCTGGGCCCGATCGGTGGCGTCCTCGATCCGGTCCCGGAGGGCCTGGCCGTCGGCGCTGAGGGCATCACCCGCCAGGAGGCCGTCGGCCCGCAGGGTCTGGGCGCAGGCCTCGATCTGTTCCGGCGTCCAGCCTCGGGTGCCCGAGTACTCGCCGAGGCCGAAGCCGACCCACAGTTCGGTCAACACACTCATGGCGATGGGGTCGAGGCCTTCGGCCACGCAGGCGGCGATGTGGCTGTCTCCCCGGTGTTCGCGGATCATCTCGGCGCTCCGCCACAGGACCTCGACCGGATCATCGCCGAGCGGGATCTCGGCCAAGCCGGCATACAGCGGTCGTCCGCTGCGGTCGAGGTCGACGGCGGCGTCGCGTAGGCGGGCGGCGGCGGCCGTCACGTCGACCCCGTCGAGGACGGCGGCCAGGCTCGCCCTGGTGGCCTCGAACCGGGTCGACAGGACCTGGTCCCGGCCACAGGCGGCCCGGCCGGCGTCGTACACCCCGGAGATCAGCGACGGTTCGAACACGGCGAACGACGACACGACGACTGCCGGCGCCGGTTCCCCCAAGGCGGCGGCGCGACCCCAGGCATAGCCGGAGAAGAAGTCGAGCCCGAGGTCGGCCATGGCCTCGTTGTTGCTGCGGGACCAGACGGGATGCATGGCGATGGGTTCGATGGCGTCGCGCAGGCGACGGGCGGCCGAGGCCCGGTTGGTCGGCGGCGGCACCGCGCCCTCCGGGCTCGGGACGAAGAAGGCGGCGACCGCCTCGTCATAGTGCATGGTGAGAAACCCCCTCGTGTCGGATCAGAACGGTCTACCACAGGATCCATCACGCGTGACAGAGTTGGCCGAAGGTTCACCAGGGCTGCCTACGACCTGCGGCCGACGGTGGCGCTCAGTCGCTGTCGACGCGTCCGGCCAGGGCGATGAGCTGGTCCCGCAACTGGACGATCTCGTCCTCGGCCAGTTCGATCCGGCACCGGAGTGCATCCTGGGCTTCGGCCGCCGCAGCCTCCAGGGAGGTGCCGGCCTCGGTCAGCTCCACGATCACGACTCGCCCGTCGTCAGGGTCGGTCATTCGGCGGACCAGGCCGGCGGTCTCCAGCCGGTCGACGATGGGGGACACGGCGTGGCTGGCGAGGCGCAGGTCCTCGGCGATCTGGCCCAGGCGACGGG
The DNA here is from genome assembly GCA_965263455.1 of Acidimicrobiales bacterium. Taxonomy (GTDB): domain Bacteria; phylum Actinomycetota; class Acidimicrobiia; order Acidimicrobiales; family SZUA-35; genus CADEDH01. Next base: position 210,997 of record CBDHHN010000002.1, on the reverse strand, counting down.
CGCCCGTCTCCCACAGCACCAGGAGCAGGAGGTACTGGGGGTAGGTGATGCCCATGGTGGTCAGCATCGGCCGGTAGGCGCGGGTGATGGCGTTGGTGGCGGCATAGAGGGCGAAGCACAGCTGATCGTCCAGGCGTCCGGCCGCCGTGGTCGGGGCCTTGCTCGGTGCTTCCTTCCGCACGACCATGGGCCCGGAGAGTATCACGCGTGACAGGAACAATGATCACGCGTGACTGAAGCCGACGCCCCGGGGAGGCAGGCGGCCGGCCGAGGAGATCAGGCCCAGGGCCCACGCTCGTGCAAAGCTGCGGTTCGCGAGTCCGGTTGCCCGGGAGGAGATGGTATGAACCTGGCGGTATGGGTCGAGCGCAACGGCCTCCGTCGGCCCGATGGTCCGGCGGTGGCCGCCGGCGAGCGGCTGCACGCCACGTGGTCGGACCTGGCCGCCCACACCGCGGCCGTGGCCGGCGGGCTCGTCGGCCGGTTCGGCCTCGTCCCCGGCGACCGGGTCGCCATCGTGATGCACAACCGGCCCGACTACCTCGAGGCCCTGTTCGGGATCTGGCACGCAGGGCTGGTCGCCATCCCGGTCAACGCCCGCCTCCATCGCGACGAGATCGCCTACATCCTCGACCACAGCGGATCGGCGGTGGTGATCACCGACGCGGCCCACGCCGATGACGTGGAGGGGCTGGTCGGGTCGATCGACACCTTGCGCGCCGTCGTGGTCGCCCCGGGCCCGGACTGGCAGCGGTTGTCGGATGCGGCTCCGGCGGCCCTCACCGATCGGGCTCCGGCCGATCCGGCGTGGCTGTTCTACACCAGCGGCACCACCGGTCGGCCCAAGGGAGCCACTCTGACCCACCGCAACCTGTTGATGATGTCGCTCAGCTACTTCGCCGACATCGACGGCATCGAGCACACCGACAGCGTCCTCCACGCCGCACCGCTGTCCCACGGTTCGGGCTTGTACGGCCTGCCTCACGTGGCCCGGGGCGCGGTCAACGTCGTGCCCGAGAGCCCAGGCGTCGACGGCGGGGAGATCGTGGGCCTCCTGGCCCGCTGGCCTGGACTGACGTTCTTCGCCGCCCCGACCATGATCAACCGGCTCGTCGCCGATCCGGCCGTGACCGGCGGCGACCTGTCGGGGCTGAAGACGATCGTCTACGGCGGGGCTCCCATGTACCTGGCCGACCTGGAGCGGGCCCTCGACGTCTTCGGGCCTCGTCTGGCCCAGATCTACGGCCAGGGCGAGACCCCGATGACGATCACGGCCCTCCCGGCCGCCGACCACGGCGACCGTGGTCATCCCCGATGGCGGGAGCGGCTGCAGAGCGTCGGCGTGGCCCGCACCGATGTCGCGGTCCGGGTGGTCGACGACGACGATCGGCCGCTCCCGGCCGACGAGGTGGGGGAGGTCGTCGTCCGGGGTGACGTGGTCATGGCCGGGTACTGGAACCAGCCCGAGACCACGGCCGAGGCCCTCCGGGGCGGCTGGCTCCACACCGGCGATGTCGGAAGCTTCGACGGCGACGGCTACCTGACCCTGCGTGACCGGTCCAAGGACCTCATCATCAGCGGTGGGATGAACATCTATCCCCGCGAGGTCGAGGAGGTCCTGTTGCGCCATCCCGACGTCGAAGCCGTCTCGATCGTCGGTCGACCCGACCCCGAGTGGGGGGAGTCGGTGGTGGCGTTCGTGGTCGCGGGCCCCGGTGCCGAGCCGCCGTCGCCCGCCGATCTCGAGCGGCTCTGCCTCGACACCATCGCCCGCTACAAGCGGCCCAAGGACTACCGCTTCGTCGAGGAGCTACCGGTCAACAACTACGGCAAGGTGCTCAAGCGCGAGCTGCGGACCCGGCTCCTGGCCGAGGTCGAGGGGACCGGCGGGGGCGCCGACCCAACCTGAGTGGCAACGGGGCGGGCCGCTTCGCCCGACGGTGCCGACGGCCGTGTGAGGAGCGCCATTGCGCCCCATCAGGGCCTTGCCGCAAACGCGCCGTCCGCCCGTTCTGCCTTCAGCAGAACGGGACCGCGGTCCGGGCCGGGTCACCCACACTTTGATCCATGCACGCCCTTCCCTTCCTCGCCTCCCAGTCGTCGGTGCCGTCCGGTTCGGTCGACGGCCACGGACCCGTCGACCGTCTCGCCGCCCACCGGATACTGATGCTCGGCCAGCCCGTCGATGACGACAGCGCCAATCGATTGGTGGCCCAGTTGCTCGCCCTTTCGGCCGACGATCCCGTGAGCGACATCGCCCTCTACATCAACTCGCCCGGCGGCTCGGTCGTGGCCGGCCTGGCCGTGTACGACACCATGCAGCTGATCCCCAACGACGTGGCCACGGTGGCGGTCGGGTTCGCCGCCAGCATGGGCCAGATCCTGCTGTGCGCCGGCACCCCGGGCAAGCGCTACGCCATGCCCAACGCCCAGATCGTCATGCACGAGGGCTCGGCCGGGCTCGGTGGTTCCGCCGCCGACGTCGCCATCCAGGCCGCCAGTCTCGAAGCCACCCTCGACCGCATGCGCCGCATCATCGCCCATCACACCGGCCACGAACTGGACCAGATCGTGGCCGACGTCGGCCGGGATCGGTGGTTCGACGCCGACCAGGCGCGCCAGTACGGCTTCGTCGACCACGTGGTCGGTTCGATCGACCAGATCGTCCCGGCCCGTTCCCGGCGCCGCATCGGCCTGGTGGGAACGGCCCAATGAGCACCTACACCATCCCCAACGTGGTCGAGACCACCCAGCGGGGGGAACGGGTGGCCGACATCTTCTCCCGACTGCTGTCGGAGCGCATCGTGTTCATCGGCACCCCCGTCGATGACGGCGTGGCCAACGTCGTCATCGCCCAGATCCTGCACCTGGCCGCGGCCTCGCCGGCCGACATCCACCTCTACCTCAACGCCCCGGGCGGTTCGTTCCCCGCCACCATGGCCATCTACGACACCATGCAGTTCGTCCCGGCCGACGTGGCCACCCTGTGCGTGGGCCAGGCCACGGCCTCGGCCGCCATCCTCCTCGCCGCCGGTGCCCCGGGCAAGCGGTCGATCCTGCCCCACGCCCGCGTCGTCCTCCATCAACCCCACACCCCGGCCAGCCGGGGTTCGCTCAGCGACCTGGCGTTGGAGGCGGCCGAACTGGCCCGCATCCGCAGCCTGGGCGACGAGGTCCTCGCCCGCCATAGCGGACATGAGGTCGACCGGGTCCGTTCGGATACCGATCGGGCGCTGGTGCTGTCGGGCTCGGAGGCGGTGGCCTACGGGTTGGTCGACCAGGTCGTCGATCGGGCCGACTCAGGCGGCCAGGAGCAGAGGCCCGGGGCCGCGTTGCGAGCCGACCCGTAGCCGCTGGGCGGCCCGCTCCAGAACGTCGACCAGTTCCAACCCGAGCGCCTCGTGGACCACGTGGAGGAGATCGGACGAGACCTCCTTGCGGCCCCGCTCGATCTCCGAGAGGTAGGGGAGCGAGACGGCGGCCTCCTCGGCCACGTCGGCCAGGGTCCGACCCTGACGCCGCCGCTCCTCCCGGAGCACGGCCCCGATCACCTCGCGCAGCCTGGCCCCGTCGTCGCCCGGGTCCGGTCCCGGGTCGAAGGTCGGCGCCGGCGGCGATCCACCGGGCACCACCCTCAGGTGTCGGGCCCGATCGGCGACGGGCGCGCCCTCGGAACGGTCGGCGCCGGTCTCGGGCGGAGCGCTGTCGGCCATGGACCCACCGTAGTGCAGCCGATGGCGGCCCCGACCCCGGGGTGCTTGGCCTCGCCGGGCGGAGTCTGGGATGCTCCGGGGATGTATCCGGGACACTGGGCCGAGATCAAGCCCGACGCCGCAGCCGTCGTCAACACCGCCACGGGGGCGGTCATGAGTTGGAGGGAGTTGAACGACCGGTCGAACCGGGTGGCCCAGGTGCTGGCGGCCGCCGGCCTGGGGCCCGGGAGCCACGTGTCGCTCCTGGCCGAGAACCGGCTCGACTATTTCGCCGTGGCCTGGGGCGTGCTGCGCTCGGGTATGTACCTGACCTGCATCAACCGGTACCTCACGGCCGACGAGGCGGCGTACATCGTCAACGACTCCGGGAGCCGGGCCCTCTTCGCCTCGGTCGCCCTCCCGGCGGCGGCCGAGATGCTGGAACTCGTGCCCGACTGTCCCCACCGTTTCGCCCTGGCCCCGGCCGGTGCCGGTCCCGACAGCGGCACCGTTCCCTCGGGCTACCGCTCGCTGGAGGCGGCACTGGAGGAGATGCCGGCCGAGCCCATCGCCGAGGAGCTGGCCGGTGACACCATGCTCTACAGCTCCGGGACCACCGGGCGACCCAAGGGGATCAAGCGGCCCCTCCCCGGGACCCCGATCAGCGAGGGCCTGGCCGCCGCCACCCGGTCCAATCCCTACGGGCTCGACGAGGACACCCGCTATCTGTCGCCCGCCCCCCTCTACCATGCCGCGCCCTTCGGGTTCTGCCTGCGGACCCTGTCACTGGGTGGGTCGGTGTACATGATGGAGCGCTTCGACGAGGTCGGCGCGCTCGATGCCATCGAGCGGCACGCCATCACCCACTCCCAGTGGGTGCCCACCATGTTCGTCCGCATGCTCAAGCTCGACGACGAGGTCCGGACTCGTTTCGACCTCAGCAGCCATCGGGTGGCCATCCACGCCGCCGCCCCGTGCCCGGTCGAGGTCAAGCAACGGATGATGGCGTGGTGGGGCCCGATCCTGTGGGAGTACTACGCCGGCACCGAACGCAACGGGGTCACCATGATCGGCCCCGAGGAGTGGCTGGCCCATCCCGGCTCGGTGGGCCGGGCCGTGGGCAGCGTCATCCACATCTGCGACGACGAGGGCCACGAGCTCCCGGTGGGCGAGGCCGGCACCATCTACTTCGAACAGGGTGGCGCCGGGTTCACCTATCACAACGACCCGGACAAGACGGCGAGTGTCGTCCACCCCGTCCACCCCACCTGGACCACGCTCGGCGACGTCGGCTACGTGGACGGGGACGGCTACCTCTATCTCACCGACCGGAAGGCGTTCATGATCATCTCCGGCGGGGTCAACATCTACCCCCAGGAGATCGAGGACATCCTGATCGTCCATCCCGAGGTCCACGACGTCGCCGTGTTCGGCGTGCCCAATCCCGACTTCGGTGAGGAGGTGAAGGCCGTGATCCAGCCCGAGGACCCCGGGGCCGACCGTGAGCTGTTGCGGGCCGAACTGGAACGCCACGCCCGGGCCCACCTGGCCGGCTACAAGCTGCCCCGCAGCTTCGACTTCATCGAGGAGATGCCACGGCTGCCCACCGGCAAGCTGTACAAGCGCCGGCTTCGGGAGGCCTACCTGAACTGAGGTCGAGCTTGCCCCTTGACCTTCCAGCCGACTGGAACCGTTAGCCTGGAGGCATGGTTCCTACCACCGACGGGCGTCGATCCGATCTCGCGGTCGACGGCATGACCTGCGCCGCCTGCGCGACGCGGATCGAGCGTGGGTTGACCCGACTCGACGGGGTGCGTGAGGCCCGGGTCAACTTCGCAAACGGACGGGCCACGGTGGTGCACGACCCGGCGTTGACCACCGACCAGTTCCGGGCCGCCATCGAGGGTCTGGGCTACGGCCTCATCGACGAGGACGAACGGGCGTCGGCCGAGGCCCGACGTCAGGCGTCGCTGTGGCGGCGGTTCGTGGTCGCCGCCGTCCTGACGGTGCCCGTCATGCTGTTGTCGATGGTCGGCCCCCTGCGGTTCCCCGGTTGGGAGTGGTTGGTCGCCGCCCTGGCCACCCCGGTCGTGTTCTGGTCGGGCTGGCCGTTCCACCGGGCCGCGGTCCTGAACCTCCGGCACCGGGCCACGACCATGGACACGCTGGTGTCGATGGGGTCGAGTGCGGCCTGGCTGTGGTCGGCCGTCGTACTGGTGGTCGGCATCGACGGAGGCCACCTCTATTTCGAGACCGGGGCCGTGATCGTGACCCTGATCCTGCTCGGCAAGTACGTGGAGACGAGGGCCAAGCGTCGCTCCGGAGACGCCATCCGGGCCCTCGCCGACCTGGGGGCCCGAACCGCACGGCTCGAGGACGGGACCGAGGTCGCCCTCGACGACCTGGCCGTCGGTATGCGGTTCGTGGTCCGGCCGGGGGAGAAGATCGCGACCGACGGGGTCATCGTCGAGGGCTCGTCGGCCGTCGACACCTCGATGGTGACCGGCGAACCGGTCCCGGTCGAGGTCGGGGTGGGGGACGAGGTCATCGGCGCCACCATCAATGCCAACGGGTCCCTGGTGGTCGAGGCGGCTCGGGTCGGGGCCGACACCGCCCTGGCCCAGATCGTCCGTCTGGTCGACGAGGCCCAGGGCAGCCGGGCCGAGGTCCAGCGCCTGGCCGACCGGATCTCGGCCGTGTTCGTGCCCCTGGCCATAGCCACGGCCGTGGTCACGCTCGGAACCTGGCTCCTGGCCGGCGCCGACGTGGACGAGGCCTTCACCGCGGCCGTGGCCGTGCTCATCATCGCCTGCCCTTGCGCCCTCGGGCTGGCCACGCCGCTCGGCATCATGGTCGGCACCGGTCGAGGGGCCCAGCTGGGGGTCATCATCAAGGGTGGCGAGGTCCTGGAGGACACCAGGGCCGTCGACGTGGTGGTCCTCGACAAGACGGGGACCGTGACCGAGGGCCGTATGGAACTGGTCGAGGTCACGGCCCCCGACGGCTCCGATGACGAGGCGGCGACCCTGCTCCGGCTGGCGGCTTCGGTCGAGGCCCGGTCCGAGCATCCCATCGCCCGGGCCATCAGTGGGGCGGTGGCCGACGTCGAGCAGGTGGAGCGCTTCCGGAACCGGCCCGGGAGGGGTGTGATCGGTACCGTCGGAGGCGTCGAGGTCAGGGTTGGTCGGCGCGGCCTGTTCGACCAGGTCGACCCGGCGGTCGAGGCGGCGGCGACGACGGCCGAGGCGACCGGGGCCACCGCCGTTCTGGCCGGACGGCACGGTCGGGCCGAAGCCGTCCTGGTGGTGGCCGACCGGGTCAAGGCGACCTCGGCCGATGCCGTGGCCGCCCTCCGGGACCAGGGCCTGGCCGTCACCCTTCTCACGGGCGACAACGCCCGAACGGCCCGAACCGTGGCCGACGCCGTCGGCATCGACGAGGTGATCGCCGAGGTCCTGCCAGGCGACAAGGCGGAGGAGATCCGCCGCCTCCGGGCCGAGGGCCGTCGGGTGGCCATGGTCGGCGACGGGATCAACGACGCTCCGGCCCTGGCCGAGGCCGACCTGGGGATCGCCGTGGGCACCGGGACCGATGTCGCCATCGAGGCCTCGGATCTCACCATCGTCTCCGGCGACCTGCGGGCGGTGGCCGACGCCATCGCCCTGTCGCGCCGGACCCTGGCCATCATCAGGGGCAACCTGTTCTGGGCCTTCGCCTACAACGCCGCCGCCATCCCGCTGGCCGCACTCGGCGTGCTGAACCCCATGATCGCGGCCGGGGCCATGGGCCTGTCGTCGTTGTTCGTGGTGTCCAACAGCCTCCGCCTCCGCCGCTTCGACGGGTACCGCGCATCGGTCGACCCGTCGACGGCGGTGCAGGCACGCCCCTCCACCTCGCCCCGAAAGGACCCCGTGTCGTGACCGACTCCGCCGATACCACCCGGACCTACCATGTGCCCGGCATCAGCTGTGATCACTGTGTCGCCGCCATCACCGAACACGTCGGCGCCGTGGCCGCCGTCGCCGCCGTCTCCGTCGACATCGACGCTCGGCGGGTGTCGGTGACCGGGGGCGACGACGACGCCATCGTCGCCGCGATCGAGGACGCCGGCTACGAGGTCGACTGAGTCGAAGCAGGTGCCCTAAAAAGGTTCGGCTCGACGGCTGGTCAAACGACCGTAAATCTGGGCACGAACACCCTTGCTTTTGGGCGAAGCGAATCCGAGACTGGGCTCACCATTCGAGCCTGGAGGCGGTCTTGGCGGACCTGGTTCCGGAGCGGGTGCGGCGGGAGGCGCTCGCCCATCTTGGCCCGGTAGACACCTACACCCTTGTGGAGCAGTTGTCAGCGGCCGGGCCTGATGGTCCGGCTCCGTTGTTGTGGCGTCCTTGCGGCGTGGGGTCTGCGGCAGAGATCGTTGAGGCCATCGTCGCCGAACTCGAACGAGCGGTTGTCGGCTTGTTCCCGGCGTGGCTGCCCGAGGCCGCCGACCTGCGAGGCCTCGGCGGTTCCAACGAGGCCGCGGCCCGCTCGGTGGCCCGGCGCGTCGGGGTGACGTCGTCGCACCACGGGCCCTATGCCGCCGCCATGGCGGTTGCCTCCCTGGGGGGTCGCGAGCGCGCCGACTCCCTCTTCGCCGCCGAGCTCCGGGCCAGGGAGGCGGCCTCCCTCTTTGCCGCCTCCTATGGCCGCGCCTCGACCGTTGTGGTGGTCGAACTTCCGGATCTCGATGTCGAGCGACGCGACGCATTGCTCGACGCCGCCACCTTCCTGATACGGCACGGCCGCCTGCAGCTCTGGTTGGCCGGTTCCAACGAGCAGCCCTTGCCCGGTGTGGCGGTCGAGCCCTGCGACTGGATGGCCTTGACGCCAAAGTCCGTGGCCGAGCCGGTGCCACGGGTCTGGTTCCCGCCGGCCGAGGGCCGGCCGCACCCAGCCTCGAAGGCCGAGGTCGCTTTGGAACGAGCCCTGGCCGACGAGCCTTGGGCCGGCGGCCGTTCGTGGAACGCCACCTACGCCCCGATGGCACTGCGGGCCCCGATGCGGCTCGACCTGGCGTGGTTCGATGAGGGACTGGCCGTCGAGATCGACGGGCCCGAGCACCGCGCCCCGGCTCGCTACGAGGCCGACCGTCGGCGCGACGTGTTGCTCGCTCTGGACGGGTTCGTGGTCGTTCGGTTCACCAACGAACAGTTGGCGGGCGACCTGGCCCTGGTGGTGGACCAACTTCGTCAACTGGTGGCGGCCCGACGCCGGGCCGCACCCGAGGGGAACAAGGATGCGTGACGACAAACTAACCCCGAAAGAGGCTGCCTTCCTGGTCCTCCTCCTGGCCGAAGGGCGAGCCATCTCCAACACGGAGGTCATCTCCGAATACGGCTTCAAGCTGGACAAGCGCCATCGGGAGAAGCTCAACAAGCTCGGCTACATCGAGAGCGTCAAGGAGGGCCGGGAACCCTACCTGCATCACCTCACCGACTCCGGGTGGGCACGGTGCTACGAGCCGCTGAACCTGGAGAGTCCCCAGGCCCGGGCTCAGGGGGCGGCCCTTGGAGCCCTGATGCAGGCCGTTCTGCGGCACCTCGAGCGGGTCCAGCTCAGCCTGGCCGACTTCGCTGTGGGCGACGCCGACGCCCCGCTCGAGTCGGACGACATCGCCGAGGTCGACGACGGGGCCGATCTCGGTGACCGTATTCGGCACGCCTACGACGCTCTGGCATCGAGGCAGGGCGAATGGATCGGTTTGGGGCCCCTTCGGGCTGCCGTCCCCGGCGTCGACCGGGAGGAATTGGATCAAGCCCTGCGGCGGCTGGAACAGGCCGACGATGTGGCCATCGTGCCCGAGTCCAACCAGAAGACGCTCTCCACCAGCGACCGCGAGGCCGCATTGTGGATCGGGGGCCAGCACAAGCACTTCCTGGCGATCGGACCGCGATGAACAACGGCGAGCGGCGGGCCATCGAAGAACTTCGATTCGACTACACCCCGGTTGCCGAGGACATCTGGCAACCCTTGCCCTTTCACGTCGACGGGCTCCAGCCTTCGGCCGAACAGAGCCTGATCGGCGCACTCGGCGACGCCGAGCGGTCCGCCGGGCCGAGCCCGTTGGGGGTCGTCCTTCAGGGGCAGCGGGGGGCCGGGAAGACCCACCTGCTGGGCTGGTTGCGCCAACAAGTCCACGTCAGCGTTGGCTACTTCTTCCTGGTGAGCCTGCTCGACGCCGGCAGCTTCTGGACCAGCGTGCTCCAGTCGATCAAGGAGGGTCTCAACCGGCCGTGGGGTGGTGAGCACACCCAGGCCCAGGTGCTGCTCTTCCGCCTCGGGGAGGAGGTGGGCGCTCCCGACGAGCTCCTGAGCGTCCTCATCGGGACCTCCCCGGTGACCCCGGAGGCGCTGGACCACTTCGATCGGCTGCTCGTCGCCCGCGACCGCCAGACCGCCCGGCGATCCCGGGCGGTGGCGCGGGCCCTGGTCTTGTTCGCCTCCGACGACTTCGAGCACCAGGAGATCGCCGAGACCTACCTTCAGTCCGAGGAGGACGAGTACGACCTGCGCCGTTCGTGGGGCCTGCCCACCCGGCCCCGCCTGCCCGAGGAGTTGGTGGCGGAACTGACGGCGTTGATGGCCCTCACCGGTCCGACCGTGATCGCCGTCGACCAGGTCGACACGCTCATCTCCCAGTCGGTACGGGGTCTGGGGGCCGACCAGGCCGACGCTCCTGGCGCACCTCGCTTGCTGCTGTTGGAGCAGATCGGCGGAGGCCTCATGGGTCTCAAGGACAAGACCCGACGCACCCTCACGGTCCTCGCCTGCCTGCCCAGCTCGTGGGAGAACATCAAGGCGAACGCCACCGACACGGTCCAGGACCGGTTTCGCGAAACCACCCAACTCCGCACCATCCCCTCGCCCGAACTGGCCCGCAAGCTGGTCAGTACGCGCTTCGCCGCCCATTTTGACCAGATCGGGTTTACCCCCGAGTACGACACGTGGCCCGTCGCCCCCGAGGCGTTCGGGCATGCCGTGAGCTATACCCCGCGCCAGCTCTTCCGCGAGATCGACCACCACCTGCGCCGCTGCGAGGTCGACGATGAGGTTCGGGTCCTGCACGGCTTTGGCGGTGAGGGCACCGACGTGCCGCCTCCCCCGTCTCCGCCGGACGGCGAGGTCCTCGCGACGTTCGATCGACGGTATGAGCAGTTGGCGGCGGAAGCCGAGATAGACGGGCTGCTCGGGAACAAGGGCGAGGACGGTGCATGGCCCGGCCTCCTGGCCTCGGCCCTGTGGGCCTGGGTCATGGAGCGGGGCGATGACCGGGGGAGCTACCTGGTCGATCCGCCGCCGGGCCGAGGTCCCGCCCTGCACGCACGGCTCCGCCGCATCCTGGACGAGGAGACCGAGGATCAGCTGATCTGGTCATTCCGAGCGATCGCCGGCGACCACCACTTCCGGGCCGCGCTGTCGCGGCTCCAGAAGGCGTGCACGGCGGCCGCACTGTCAACCGAGCTTGCCGGTCGCTACCTGGTCGTGCTGCGGGACGGTCCGTGGAACTCGGGTCCGAAGACGACCGAGGCGGTCGGTGAGTTCCGTTCGTCGGGCGGGTTTGAGGTGGCACCGACCGACGCCGATCTTCGCCGGGTTGTCGCCATCGACCGGATGCGAGCCGAGAACGCCAAGCACCTGGACGACTGGCTCGAGAGTCGCCAGCCGATGACCCACCTGGAGTTGTTGGCCACGCTTCGGACCGAGGAGGCGATAGGGGGTCCGGTTCCTGACGAGCCACCCGGGGGTGCCGGACCGCCCTCAGCCGAACCATCGGAAGCTGCCGGGCCGTCCGAAGCTGCTGAGCCGGCCGGGCCGACAGGTGCTGACGACACCGAGGGCGGAGGGACGCTCCCACCCGAGGCGCCTGCCTCCCCGCAACGGCCTTCAACAGGCTCCTCCGGTGCCCCTCGGCCGTCGTCTCCCCCGACGTCACGGCGGGGCCTGGCGGACGGGCCCACCGGGGAGGTATCGGTCCCGGTCGGGACCGACATCGACTCGGGCGGGCTGATGACCGTCCCGCTCGCCACCCTCCGTAAGCACGTGGCCATCTTCGCCGGCTCCGGGTCGGGTAAGACCGTGCTCATCCGTCGCCTGGTGGAGGAGTGTGCCCTACGGGGGGTCTCCGCAATCGTGCTCGATCCCAACAACGATCTGGCCCGTCTGGGTGATTCCTGGCCGAAACCGCCGCCGGCCTGGACCGACGGGGACGAGGCCAAGGCCGAGCGGTACCTGGCCACCACCGAGGTCGTCGTGTGGACTCCCGGGCGGGAGAGCGGTCGGCCGTTGACGTTCCAACCGCTGCCCGACTTTTTCGCCGTCCGTCACGACGTCGACGAATTCAACGAGGCGGTCTCGGTGGCGGTGGCGGCGCTGGAACCGCGTGTTCTGATCGAGGGCAAGTCGGAAAAGGCTGAACTCCGGCGGGCCGTTCTCCGTCGAGCGGTCGAGCACTTCGGCCGGTCGGGTGGGGGCAGCTTGAAGGATCTTGCCTCCATCCTCGGCCGCCTACCGTTCGGCGTTTCGGAGTTGGCCGACGCCAAGAAGATCGCCGCCAATCTGGGTCAGATGTTGACTGCCGCCATGGTCAACGATCCGCTGCTCGGTGGCACGGGGACCCCGATGGACCCGGGCATGCTCCTCACTCCGTCCTCGGACAAGCTGGCCCGGATCTCGGTCATCAGCTTTGTCGGGTTGCCCGGTGACGAGCAGCGCCAGGCGTTCGTCAACCAACTGCAGATGTCGTTGTTCGCCTGGGTTCGGAACCATCCGGCTGGCGATCGGCCGTTGGGCGGGTTGCTCGTGATGGACGAGGCGCAGAACTTCGCGCCCTCCGGGGCGATGACCGCTTCGACCCAGAGCACCTTGGCCATCGCCGCCCAGTTCCGCAAGTACGGGGTCGGGCTCGTGTTCGCCACTCAGGCGCCCAAAGGCCTCCACAACCGGATCGCCGGGAACGCCACCACCCAGTTCTTCGGGAAGCTCAACGCACCGGCCCAGGTAGGGGCGGCCAAGGAGATGGCAGCAGCCAAGGGGGGCGACGTGTCCGACGTATCCCGACTCGGGGTGGGGCAGTTCTACGGCTCGTTCGAGTCGGGCGCCTTCACCAGGCTGCGGACCCCGCTGTGCCTGAGCCATCACCCGCCGAGTCCCCTCACGACCGAGGAGGTGTTGGAGCGAGCCCGCCGGTCGGACCAAGACGCCGGCTACGAGGTCGACTGAGTCGAAGCAGGTGCCCTAAGGGCGCCGAGGCCGACCGGGACGTCGGCGGCGCGCAGGAGCACGAGGGCCAGGGCGACGGCGGCCGCCGTGACCAGCAAGGCCACCACCACCCCGGTCAGCCGCCGGCCACCACCGGCCGAACCCGTTGCCGACCGGCGCCCATCGCCCCCGGACCGAGCCTGCCCCACAGCCCGGTGCTCGATCAGGACCTCGCCGTTGCCGGCCTCGATCCATCGGGACACCCACACCCGGGTCCCGTCGGCGTCGTACTCCACCCACCGTCGCTCGTTGGACAGAATGCCGGTGTCGGGCACCGTCCACCCCGTCCGGGTCCCCGACTCGTCGTAGTGGACGACCCGCTCACCGCCGACCAGGCCGTCCTCCCGGCGGGACCAGCCGGTCCGGGCCCCGGTCTCGTCGTAGTGGACCTGGCGCTCGCCCCCGAGCAGGCCGACCTCGACCCGGCTCGTCCCCACCATCCGCCCGGAGTCGTCGAAGTGGTCGTAGTCGTCGATGATCTCGCCGGTGAACGACAGACGGCGGGGCCGACTGAACGCCACGACGACCTCAGCCCAGGATCCCGGCCACTGCCGGCGCCAGCCGGTCGACCTCGGGACCTGAGGCCAGCCAGGCCACGTGGTGGTCGGGTCGGACGAGCAGCGCCCCGCCTTCACCGACCGGGCATCGGTCCCGCCACGCCCGCCCGGGCGGCGCGCCGTCGTCGTCGATCGTCGCATCGAGCCCGATGGCGACGGTGCTGAGCGGCGCCGCCACCGCTGCTCCGGCCGAGGCCCAGGCCTCGTGTTGGCCGAACGTGACCAGGGTCAGTCCGTCGGGGGCGACCAGGTCGAGGGTCGAGCGCCCGTCGGCGGTCCAGGCGTGAGGCAGGCGGGCGCCGACCTCGGCCTCCGGATCGAAGTGTGACGGATCCTCGATCGGGGCCGGAGGCTCACCGACCCGATCCAGGGCCCCCTGTCCGTACACGTGACCCAGCTGCAGGCCGAGCATGTCGAAGTGGGTGGCCTGGTCGGCCACCGCGGCGGCGATGACGTCCCGCTTGGCGGGATCGGCCAGCGTGGCCTCCAGGGCCTCCGTGGTGGGCGAGGCGATCAACCCGAGGGCCTCCAGCAGTGTCACCATCTTGAAGGCGTTGGTCGTGCTCTGCTTGCAGTTCAGCCCGGCCACGGGGTGGCGCTCGGTCTGGTAGCTGTCGAGCAGGCCCGGTCGGGCCCAGCCCTGTTCGACCGCGTCGAGTTTCCACACCAGGTTGTGGGCGTCGGCCACGCCGGTGTTGAGACCGAGGCCCCCGGTGGGTGGGAAGCGGTGAGCGGCGTCGCCGACGAGGAAGACGCGATCGACCCTCAGCCGTTCGGCCACCTGGGCGCTCATGTGCCACGAGCCGGCGCCCAGGATCTCCACCGGTATCGACGGGTCGCCCACGGCGGCGGCCACGATCTCCCGGCACCGGTCCGTGCCGTAGTCGTCGACCGACTCCGAGGTGGCGTCGTAGCCGACCATGAACACCCACTCCTCGTCGAGGTCGTGGGCGATGAAGGCTCCGTTGGCCGCCGGGTCCATCACGAAGTGGAGGACGCCGGGCCGGTCGGCGACCACCGAGCGCAGGTTGGCCCCCAAGTGGATGGCGATGTAGCTCTGGAGCACGGCGGGCCCGACCATGGCCACCTCCAGCGACTTGCGCAGCCCGCTCCCGGCCCCGTCGGCCGCGAGCACGTATCGGCTGCGGACCTCGATCGGTTCGCCGCCGTCCAGGGAACGGACCTGCGAGGTGGCACCGTCCTCGTCCTGGTCGGTCGACCGCCACTCGCACCGGTACCGGAGGTCGACCAGGGGATCGTCGGCCACGGTGCGAGCCAGCAGCGGTTCCAGTCGGTGCTGGGAGATGTTGCGCAACGGGGTGGGGGTGTGATCCAGGCACTCGTCGCCCTGGCGCTCGAACGGGAGCCGGCCGATGAGGGTGCCGTTGAGCTTCGTCACGTAGTTCACGTGGCCGGCATCGGCCGGGTCCTTGGCCACGGACCCGATGGCGTCCATGTCGAAGCCGGCCTGGCGGAAGATCTCGAGCGAGCGGGCGTTGACCACGTGGGCCGCCGGATGGCGTTGGGGCCCGTCCCGCCGTTCCACCACCAGGCTGCGGTGGCCCCTCTGGGCCAGGAGCCGGGCCGCGGTCAGACCGACCGGACCGGCGCCCACGATAAGGAAGGGAACCTCGAGCGCCGCCATCAGAGCAGCCCGCCGTAGCTGCCGCCGTCCAGTTGCAGGTTCTGGCCCGAGATGAAGCCGGCCTGGGCGCTGCACAGGTAGGCGCAGGCGTCGCCGAACTCCTCGGGCCGGCCCAGGCGGCGGGCGGCGATGGTGCCGGCCATGTGCTCGTAGGCGGCCTCAACCGTGATCCCGGCCCGCTCGGCGTGCAGCTCGGCCATCTGGCGCTGGCGGGCGGTGTCGAAGCGCTCGGGCAGGAGGTTGTTGATGGTGACGTTGGCCCGGGCCACCTCGGTCGACAGGGCCTTGGCCACCGACGTCAGGCCGGCCCGGGCCCCGGTCGACAGGCCCATCGGGGCCCGGGGCGACTTCACCATGGCCGAGGTGATGTTCACGATCCGGCCGAACCGGCGCTCGACCATGCCGTCGAGCACCAGGCGGATCATGGCCAGTGGGGCCAGCATGTTGGCCTCAAGGGCCTCGTGCCAGTCGTCGGGGCCCCAGGCGGCGAAGCGTCCTGGTGGGGGGCCGCCGTTGTTGTTGACCAGGATGTCGGGATGGGGGCAGGCGGCGAGCAGAGCCTCCCGGGTGGCGGGGTGGCCGATGTCGCCCGCCACCGCCTCGACCTCGACCCCGTGGACCGACGCCAGCCGTTCCCGGGCCCGGTCGAGGTCGGCCTCGTTCCGGCCGTTGAGCACCGGGTGGACCCCCTCCCGGGCCAGGGCTTCGGCGCAGGCGAGCCCCAGGCCCCGGCTGGAGGCGCACACGATGGCCCGCCGCCCGGCCAAACCCAGGTCCACCCTAGGTCCCCGCCGCCGGACCGTCGGTCGGAGCATCCGCTCGACCGAGTCGTCGGGCGAACTCCTGCCGCCACTGGTCGAAGGAGCCGAACTCCGGCTGATCCTCGATCTTGGCCCGGGTGGTGGCCTCGATGTCGGCGTCGCTGGCGTCGAGGTCGAGGCCGTCGGCGTAGGGCTGGGCCACGTGGAACGGGGTGTCGACGAAGCACTCGAGGCCATTGCCCTCGGGGTCGTTGAAGTACAGGGACCAGGCGTTGCCGTGGGAGATCGGGATGACCCCGTCGACCCCGGCCTCGTCGAGCCGGGCCCCGATGGTGCGCAGGTCGTCGAGGGTGCCGGTCCGGAAGGCCAGGTGATCGGCCATGACGAAGCCGTGCTCCGGCGTCTGCTGGCCGCTCATCAGCACGATCTGGTGATGGTTGGCCGGGTCCTGCGAGATGAAGGCCATCTCGGGTCCGTCCGGGGTGGGGGCGCCCCGGTTGGTCACCCGAAACCCGAGCACGTCGCAGTAGAAGTCGACCATCCGGTCGAGGTCGGTCACGGCGAGCGTCGTGTGGGCCAGGGCGAGGCCGGGGGCGGGCCCGGCGGCGCTCGACTCGGGGGGCGTCTCGGTCATGGCGGAGTCCTCTCAGGCTTTGGGCCGATCGTTCATCGAATCGGTGATGGGTGCAAGTTCCCGGCGTCGGCCGGGTGCTCCCTGAATGAGAGTCTTCCCAATATTGATGTTTCTGTCAATATTGGCTACGGTGCCGGGCGATGACGGAACGAACCGCCGAGACGGCCCCAACCCGGGGTCACAAGAAGAAGGCCCGTACCCGCCGCCAACTGCTGGCCGCCGCCATGGAGGTCATCGCCGAGCGGGGCGAGGCCTTCACCATCGGGCACGTGGTCGAGCAGGCGGGCGTGTCCAACGGGACCTTCTACAACTACTTCCCCGACCGGGATGAGCTGATCGACGCCCTCGTCCCCGAGGTGCTGTCCGCCTTCGTCGAGCAGAGTGCGGCCGCCGTCGGTCACACCGATCCGGTTTCCCGCTTCGCCACCATCACCGCCCTCGCCCTCTGCCGGGCCCAGGTCCGGCCCGGACTGTTGCGGGTCGTGCTCCGGGTCGACGCCGTCCAACGGGCCCTGATCGAGAGCGACGTGCTGGCCCACCTGCGGGCCGATCTGGACGAGGCCGTCGCCGCCGGTCGCTTCCGCCTCGGCCCATCGACAGGGGCCGGCGATGCGCCCTCCGACGCCACCGTCGACGCCACCCTCGACGTCATCGTGGGTTCGATGTTGATGGCGGCCCGTCGCATCGTCGAGGGCCTGGCCACGACCGAACACCCGGAGCTCGTCGTCCAACGGCTCCTGGTCTCCCTCGGCCTCGACCCGAGCGAGGCCGAGAGCCAGGCCCGCATTGCCGTGGCCGAGGCCCGACTCCTGCAGTACCCGACCAACGAGGACCTTCCCCGATGAACATCGTCCGTTTCCTGCTCACCACCATCCGCGGCCTCTTCACGTTGCTCGGCATCCTGGCCGGGCTGGCGGTGGCCGCCGTCCTGGCGTTCCTCGTCCTCGGTGCCCCCGATGACGGCGAACCCATCGTGCTGGCCCCCAAGGGGGAGATCGCCCCCGTGGTCGACCTCGGGCTCGACCCCCTCGCCGGGGGTGAGATCGGACTGGTCTACCAGGCCTGGCTGAGCCCCCAGCAGGAGGCCGAGGAGGAGTCGGACGTACCCGCCGGCGCCCCCGAGGTGTTCCTGTCCACGGCGCCGTCGGTCGAGCGTGAGCTGCGGCCGTCGCGCGGGCACGGCACCATCGCCTTCAACCGGGAGCTGAGCCGGGCCTATGTCCACCTCGAGGTGGCCAACATCGATCCGGACGACATCGTCCTGGCCCACATCCACTGCGGCAAGCCCGGGCAGTTGGGCCCGATCATGGTCGACTTCGGGGCCACGGGCGACGTGGCCGAGTACTTCGCCGACAACGTGCTGTCCTACGAGGTGACCAACGACGACATCGCCGCCGCCACCCACGGTCACGGGGTGGTCGGGTTCGCCACCGCCGGGTGTCCCATCATCCTCCAGAACCCCGGAGACCGGCATCGCACGGTGGCCGGGATGGCCACGGTGGCGGCGGAGGGCGACCTGTACTTCAACATCCACACCCGACAGCAGACCTTCTACGGTGACATCCGGGGTCAGCTCCAGCCCGTGCCCGAGGCCGACCTCGTCGCCGCCGGGGTCCGGCCCTAGGCTCGGACCAGGTCGGCCGAGGGCGGTGCCGTCGGTGCCGTCCCTGGTCGCCGGTCGAGGACGAGGGCTAGGGTCCGGGAGGTGAGCTCCCGGCTACCCGACTTCGATGATCTTCCCGAGTTGGAGGGTCTCGGCCTGAAGCATGCGTGGGAGGTGTTCGGCCCCGACGACGTCCTGGGGTCGATGAACCTGGTCACGGCCGAACGGACCGCCGCCGCGGCCCGGCTGGTCACCTCCGGGGTTCGGATCTCGCTCGACCTTCCCCTGGACCTGCCCGATCCGCCCCTGTTCGGGCGCCGGCCCTTCGAGCACACCGTGTTTCCCCTCAGCCGCAATGAGATGGACGACCGGCTCGACAGCTTCCACCCCCAGGGCTCGACCCAGTGGGATGCCCTCAACCACGTGCGATGCCGCGAGTTCGGTTACTGGGGCGGCCGGACCGCCGACCCGACCGACGGGCCGATGGGGCTCGGCATCGACCGGTGGGCCGACCACGGCATCGCCGGGCGCGGCGTACTGATCGACGTGGTGGGCTGGTTCGCCGACACCGGGCGGAACTGGGATCCCCTGGCCCCGACCGCACTCACCGCCGACGACCTGGCCGCCACCCTCGACCACCAGGGCGTCGAGCTCGAGCCGGGAGATCTCCTCTGCATCCGCACCGGTTGGGGCGTCGGCTACCGGGCCCTCGACGCCGAGGCCCGGGTGGCCTACGCCGCCGAGCCCCACTTCGCCGGGCTGCGGGCCGACGAGGCCATGGCCCGCTACCTGTGGAACGCCCATCCGGCCGCCGTCTGCTGCGACAACCCGGCCGTCGAGGTGGTGCCGGGCGAGCCCGCCGTCGGGTCCCTCCATCGTCGGCTCCTGCCGACCCTGGGCATGGCCCTGGGCGAGATGTTCGACTTCGAGGCCCTGGGCGAAGCCTGCCGCGCCCAGGACCGGTCGACGTTCTTCTTCGTCGCCGCCCCCCTGAAGATCCGCGACGGCCTCGGCTCTCCCGGCAACGCCCTGGCCCTGCTCTGACCCCTGCGCCCGACGGGCGGCCCGACGCGCGAGGCGATCCCCGGCCCGAGTCCGGGGCGCTGCGATCATCGGTCCTAGCCTGGGCCCATGGAGCTGCAGGATCGCTGGTTCGACGACTTCACCGAGGGTGAGCGGTTCGAGGTGGGCCCCCATCGGATGACCGAGGAGGCCATCACGGCCTTTGCCTCGGAGTTCGATCCCCAGCGCTTCCACGTCGACCCCGAGGCCGCCGCGGCCAGCCCCTTTGGCGGCCTGATCGCCAGCGGTTGGCACACCGGGTCGGTGATGATGAAGTTGCTGGCCTCCACGCTGGGCCCTTCCAGCCTGGGCTCGACCGGTGGCGAGTTGCGGTGGCTGATTCCGGTCCGGCCGGGCGACGACCTACGGCTCCGGGTCACGGTGGAGTCGGCCCGGCCGTCGGCCTCCAAGCCGGATCGGGGGATCCTGGTCTACCGCAACGAGGTGTACAACCAGGACGATCAGGTGGTCATGACCTTCGTGTCGACCCTGTTCCTGCTGCGCCGTCCGCTCGAGCGCTGACGGTCCACCGCCCGCTCACCGGCGGCCGGGGAACGGCGGGAGGCCCAGGGGTTCGGCCATCGCCGCCAAGCGTGGGGGGACGGGAACCCCGGTGGCGTCGAGGATGCGGTTCATCATCTCGAAGTTGCCGGTCACGAGGGCGGCCCGGGCCGCCGCCTCGGCCCCGACGGCCTCGACCAGCGAGGTTCGGGCCGCGTCGAGCGCAAGCGGGCCGGCGCCCGGACCGACGAGGGCGTCGACGAACGCCACCAGCGCGGCCGCGGCCGGCACCCCGGGCTCGGCTCCGGTCGCCGGGCTGCCGTCGGTGCGGTCCGGACCGGATGAGGTGACGGCGGCCAGATCGACTCGATGGCCGAGGACGTCGGCGCTCGCACGGAGCATGCCGGCATGGGCGAACAGTCAGAAGTAGCAGTCGTTGTGGAACGAGGTCCGGGAGGCGACCAACTCCATCTGGGTCCGATCCAGCCCCTTGACCGCATCGAGATCACCCATCTCGTCGTAGGAGAGATACAGCGCGCCGTGCAGTTCGGCCTGGGCCCGGTCTTCGGCTTCGACCGCGGTCAGGGCGGTGGTGGCGCCGGCGGGGCCGACGGTGGGAACCCAGGCCGAGCGGCGTCGGGCATCGGGTCGACGGGGGCGGAGTGGCTCACCCGGCTCAGGGGACGGCAACGGCGCCGGGTCGGCTCCCACGCCGGTCAGCGCCGTGTCGATGGCGGCGGTGCGGGCCACCAGTCCAACCAGCTCGACGTAGGCCTCGACGGACAGATCGTCGGCGACGAAGCCGTCGACCTGCCCCGAGGTCAGGGCACCGGCCTCGGCGCCGACGGAGGCCGCCGCCTCTCTTGCCGCCGGGCTCAGGCGGTCGGGGGCGATCGGGTTTCGACCGTCACGGGCGGCGCGAGCCACCTCGACGATGGCCACCCGTTCGGCCCCGGTCCACCAGCTCCCGGCATGGGCCAGATCGGCCCACTGTCGTTCCAGGACGGCTCGCGTCGGCGGTGGAAGGGGAAGGTCGGTCGCCGGCAGGGCGAACGGGCCGGTCGTGGGTGCGTCCTCGGACATCGTTCTCGGGCCCCCTCGGTCTTGGTGTCGTCCCGGAGCATGGCCGACGGGACGGATGCTGTCCACCGGCGCCCCGGGTTCTCCTCGAGTGTGACGTGGGTCACGTCCAGCTCACAGAGATTCCACAAGGACGGTGTCCACCATGATCGACAGGATCCGGGCAACGGGCCCGGACCGGCGACAGGACACAATATGACGAAGATGCGACTTCGCACCCTCGGGGTCGGGACCGCCCTGGCCCTGACCTCGCTGTTGGGGGCGCCGGCCGTGGCCGGTGCCGTCACCACCACCGACGACGGGGCTCCCGCCACCGCCGAACCACCGCCCCGGGTCATCCGGGCCTGCAAGCGGATCCCCAACCTCACCATCAGGACCGAGAACGTCCTGGCCCGGATCCAGGCCGACGCCGACACCATCGGCTCACTCCTGTGGTTGGACGGCAGGATCGCTCGGGCCGACGAGGCCGGCAGGGACGGCCTGGCCGAGGTCCTCCGCAACCGCCGGGGAGTTCGCGAGGCCAACATCGCCGTGTTCGAGCAGCGTCTGGACACCCTGGAGAACCTGGCCGAGCGCTGCCGGAACGTCGGCGTCGAACTGTGAGGACCTCGCACCGCCTGGCGGCCGTTATCGCCCTGACCCTGGCCGGACTGACGGCGTGCGGCGGGGAGGATCCGCTGGCCCTACGCAACGGTGAACCGGCCGAGGT
Source organism: Acidimicrobiales bacterium (assembly GCA_965263455.1). Classification (GTDB taxonomy): domain Bacteria; phylum Actinomycetota; class Acidimicrobiia; order Acidimicrobiales; family SZUA-35; genus CADEDH01. The sequence continues at coordinate 189,453 of CBDHHN010000002.1, read as the reverse complement.
GGGCCCCGCGGTCGACGTCGACGGTGGCGACACCGCGCCGGTCGATGACGTCCCGGTCGACACGCTCCCCGGTCCGGCGGACGGGGCCACGGCCGACCCGGCGGAACGCGACACGGCATCGGGGGCGCCGGCCCCGGGCGACGCCTCCGAGGCCCCCGACCCGGCGGACGGGACCACCGACGACCCGGACGGCTCCGGCCCGACCGACCCGGCGGCCGAGACCGAGCCGGATCCGGCCGGTGACGGGACCGACGAGTCGTCCGAGCCGACGACCGGCGGCGCCATGACGGCTGACGAGATCGCGGCCCTGGAAGCCGAGCTGGACGCCATCGACCAGCTTCTCCAGGACATGGAGGCCTCGTTCGCCCAGGACTGAGCGGTTGGGATACGTGCCGGGACAGGACGGCCGTGGTTGCATGTGGGCCATGACGACCGCCGAGCCCAGGGTCCTCGTCGTCGAGGACGACGACGTCGTGCGGCGAGCCGTGGCCGACGGCCTGTCGGCCCACGGCTTCGTCGTCGACGCCGTGCCCGACGCCGAGTCGGCGGCCTCCCGGCTGGGGCCCGGCACCGATCTCATCGTGCTCGACGTCGGCCTGCCCGGGTTGTCGGGCCTCGAGCTGTGCCGGCGCCTGCGGTCGACGGCCCAGCCGGTTCCGATCCTCGTGCTCTCGGCCCGGGACGCCGTCACCGACCGGGTCGCCGGCCTCGAGGCCGGGGCCGACGACTATCTGGTCAAGCCGTTCGACCTGAGCGAGTTGGTGGCCCGCCTCCACGCCCTGCATCGCCGGGCCGGGATCGGGCCCGCGGCCACCCCCGACGTCCGGCGGCTGACGGTCCGGGGCCTCGTGCTCGATCTCGACCGGAGGTCCGCCGAGGTCGACGGGGAGGCCCTCGACCTGACCCGGCGGGAGTTCGACCTGCTGGCCACCCTGGTCGAGAACCGCGACCTGGTCCTCAGCCGATTGACCCTGCTGGAGAAGGTCTGGGGCTACGACTTCGAGGTCGAGACCAACGTGGTCGACGTGTTCGTCGGCTACCTGCGCCGCAAGCTGGCGGCGGCCGGGCGCACCGATCTGATTCGCACCGTGCGCGGGGTGGGGTTCGTGGTCGACGGTGACCGGTCGGCCGTGGGGAACGGCGGCCGGTGAGGTTGGGCAACCGGACCGGCCTGGTGGCCGGTCTGTCGGTGCTGGCCGCCGTGATCGTGGCCACCGGTCTGGCCTCGCTCCTGTTCACCCGGAGCGTCAGCCGGCGGGTCGACGAGCAGTTGCAGGAGAGGGCCCGGGCCGCCCCCGTCCTGGCCGCCGTGGGACCTCGGATCGGTATCTCCGAGCTGGCGTTCGTGGTCGACGGGGCCCGGGTCGACGATGGCCGGACCACGGTTGGTCTCGGCACCCTTCCGTCGGAGCCCCTACCCCCGTTGACCCGACCCGGCTGGCGGACGGTTGACGCCGATGGTGAGGACTGGCGTCTCTACGCGGTGGAGGTGCGGGATGTCCCGAACCCCGGCGACCGGGTTCTGGTCGAGTTCGTCGAGCCGCTGGGCGACGTCGACGCCCAGGTCCGGTCCCTGCGCCGCGGTGTCATCGGCACCGGAGCCCTGGCCGCGCTGGTGATCGGCGGCCTCGGGGTGGTGGCCGGTCGACGAGCGGCGCGCCCCCTCACCGACCTCGCGGCCGAGGTACGTGACCTCGGCCGGGCGCCCCCCACCGGGTGGCAGGTCGAGGTCGACACCACCACCCCCGAAGTGGCCGACATCGCCGCCGCCCTCAACCACAGCCTGGCCCTGCTGGCCGAGGCCTCCCGCCGTCGGGAGGAGGCGCTGGAGGCGGCCCGGTCGTTCGCCTCGGCCGCCTCCCACGAGCTCCGCACCCCGCTCCAGGGCGCCATGACCAACCTCGATGTGGTCCTCGCCGGGGCCGACGCCCTCCCCCCGTCGGCGGGGGCCCAGCTGGGTGCGGCCCGGGCCGAACTCGACCGCCTGCGGGGCTCACTCGACGCCGTCCGCCGGCTCTCGGAGGCGGAACTGATCGGACCCGAGGACTTCGAGGAGGTCGACCTGGGCGACCTGGTCGACGAGGCCGTCGGGGCGCTGGCGGCCGAGTTGGCGGCGGCCGAGTTGGTGCTGGATGCCCCTGATGGCCTGCGGCGGCGGGTGTGGGCCGGTGGTGTGCGTCTGGCGGTGGAGAACCTCGTCCGCAACGCCGTTCGCCACGGTCGGACCGACGGTACCCAAGGGGTTCGGGTCGAGGTGACGGTCTCCGGTGCCTGCATCAGGGTCGACGACGCCGGGCCCGGGATCCCCGAGGTCGACCGGGATCGCCTCCGGCGGCCGTTCGAACGGGGCCGGACCAGCGCATCCGGCTCGGGCCTGGGCCTGGCCTTCGTCGATCGGGTGGCCGCGGCGCACGGCGGCCGGCTCCAGATCGACGACAGCCCGTCCGGGGGAGCCCGGGTCGAGCTCTGGCTCGGGCCATCGGATGCCGATCCCGGGTCGCCGCCCGGTCGATGACGGCCCGGACCGGCCCTCGGCCTCGGCCCGTCAGCCCTCGCCCTCCATCCACTCCGCCACGGCCAGGAACAGGAGCCGAAGGCAGTTGTTGGGCTCGTCCCGGCTGCTTTCCACCCGGGCGATGTCGCGGGCGATCCGGGCCGCCGTCACCCCATGGGGGATGCCCTGCTCCTCCAGCATCAGCAGGAACTCGGCCAGGCGGGCCGTGGCCGTGCTGACGTAGCGGCGGACCAGCTGGAGCCGGTCCAGGTGGAAGCGGCAGGCGGCGGCCAACTCCTCGGCCCCCTCCCGGTCGAGGGGGAGGTCGCGGTCGCCGGCGACCTCTGCCACCAGGTCGTCCCGGACCCGGAAGTCGACCCCCGGCAGGGGGCGTGAGGTGTCGAGTTCGCACTCGAGCAACTCGATGTCGAGTGGATCGATCCAGGGGTGGAGGAAGCGTCGGCCCTCGACCGCCACCTGGTCACCCTTGAGCCCGTTGCACTCCCGGCAGGCCGGGATGAGGTTGGCCGCCGCCACCGAGAACTCGGGATACCTGGACTTCGGCAGATAGTGGTCGAAGCTGGACGCCCGGTCGAGCCCGCAGAACGGGCACCGGTGGTCGCCGTGGTGCTTCAGCAGGCGGATCTTGAGTTCGCTCAAGTGGGTCGAGCGGCCGTTCCACAACTTGAGCAGGTCACGACGTAGGCCGGGATTGTCCGAATGGTCCGGCGACTGGCCCAGGTCGTCTTCGGCGAGACCGATCGGTCCATCGACCTCCAAGCGCTTGATTCTCGCCTCCACAACAAGGGCGGCATTCTCCAGCCGCTCCCGGTGCTCTGGGCTTCTGCTTTGGACGATCTTGCGGTGCTCGGTGACAGAATCGAACGGTGCGGCGGCCAGTCGTCTCACGTCATTTCATTTCAATTCGAGACTCCGGAGGAAGACGAGAGCATTCAATCTGAGTTGGTCATCGAAGAGCTCATTGACCCTGTCGGCCGAGCCGTAGGCGTCGAAGAGCGATTGCAGGGTGTCCTGGTAGGAGCGGTCGCCCTCCCGATCCTCGAAGACCTCGTGGACGATCTCGGTCAGGTTGGCCCCGAAGGTCTCGATCGAGGGCTTGGTCACGATGGGGATGGCACCGTCACGGCGCAGGACGTGGACGGCGTCGCGACGCACCTGCTGGACGACGCTGGGGGAGTGGGTGGCGACGATGGCGAACGAGTCGCGCTCGCTGAGCAGGTCGTTCAGCCACGCCACCAGGCTGCTCAGGAGCTGGGGGTGCAGGTGGGTCTCGGGCTCGTCGATGAGCACCATGCTCCGGTTTCGCACACCCCGCACCAGCTCGCACGTCGATACGAGGACGATCCGCTGGCCGGCGCTCAGTGGAGCGTCGTCGATGCGGCCCTGGGCGCAGGCCGCATCGACGTCGAACGTGTCGACCAGCGACGGCAGGAGGGGTTCCAGCGCCCGGTACCGGCCCTCGCTGTCGAGCGAGGAGAACTTCCGTTGCAGTCGGTCCGACACGGCGTGTGAGAGCCCGTTGCCCGAGGTTCCGAGATCCTCCAGGCCGCAGTAGACGTAGTTGAATCGACCGGCCACGTCCGCCGTCGGTTTCACGAAGTAGTCGAAGGCGCTGTAGGAGACGGTGATGACGGAGTAGATCGAGGGCCGGGGATCGAGTTGGTCCGGACCCTCGTGCTGGACCCGGTTGTCGGAGCGGAGCACCCGGCTGAACAGGCGGGCCAGGTGGGCCATGGACTGGGTCTTGCCCGTGCCGTTGATGCCCACGAGCACGTTGATGCGTGACGCCGCCGGCTCCGTCTGGCGGAAGTCGAAGCGGAATTCGTGGGGGCCGTCGGCTCCGTCGAGGTAGACGGCGGCCTTGAACGAGTCGACGGTCTCGTCCCCGGCCGGGGACCGGCCGAAGAAGCGCCCGGCGGCCTCCATGGCCTCGAAGGCGGCATTGGATCGGGTCAGCGACTTGTCGAGAGCCCGTTCCCCCTTGGCCCGGGCCCGGGCGTCATCGTCCACGCACACGTCCCGCAGGGCCCGGAGCACGGCCGTGGCGTTGTCGAGTCCGAGTCGGTTGATCAGCGACTCGTAGTAGTCGAGATCCTGGCCGAGCGAGTAGCACGAGTCGGGCAACTCCCGCAGTTCTCCCGGCTGTCCCAGCCAGTCGTAGGTTCGGCCTCGTTCCTGGCCGGCATAGCCGATCCCGGTATCTCCAATATGAACCCACTCGTGCCCATCGAAAACATGCACGAGAAAATTCGTCTTGAAGCCGAAATCGTCCCAACCGAGGTTGGCAAGAAGGAAGACCGTGTTCGACTGATCGGCCCCAAGGGGCCACCCGGGTTCTGTATAGCGACCGGGCCGCGGTCGACGGGGGAGATCCCAGGTCTCGAAGAGGATGCGAATGGACATATCCTCCACCTTGAGCATGAAGTCCAAGCGTAGTTCACGACTGTAGGTACTGTCAGCACCCAGGTCGTCCAAACCGGTTGTGTCGTTGGCGACCCGTGTTGCCGACCACGTTACGTCACCGAGGGGGGTGTGGCGGCGGAGGATCCCGCCCCTTTCTCGGTTCGGGCCGGCTTCGGTGCCGTCGGGCCCGGTCCACCGTCCCATGGTGGTTCCCGGCCCCCGACTCGGTGATACTGGCTCGCCATGCCGGTGCACATCCTGACCCTGAGTTGCCCCGACCGGAGTGGCATCGTGGCCGCCGTGGCCGGTGCCCTGGCCGAGCGGGGGGCCAACATCCTGGCCAACGCCCAGTTCACGGACCCGGCCACCGGGACCTTCTGCATGCGCATCCGCCTCGAATCGCCCGAGTACGACAGCGACGCCCTGGCCGCCGAGCTGGCGCCCCTGGCCGACTCCCTGGGGGGTCCGCTCGGCCTGCGGCGGGAGGACCGGCGCCACCGGGCCCTGCTGATGGTGTCGCGCTACGACCACTGCCTGGTGGACCTCTTCTACCGCCGATCGACCGGTGAGTTGCAGGTCGACCTGCCCCTGGTGGTCTCCAACCATCCCGATCTGAGGGATCTGGCGCTTCGCAGCGGGGCCGACTTCGAGCACGTCCCGGTGTCGGCCGACACCAAGGCGGCGGCCGAGGCCCGGCTGGTCGAACTGGTCGACCAGTACCGCATCGACCTGGTGGTGCTGGCCCGCTACATGCAGATCCTGAGCGACGACCTGTGCGCCAAACTCCTGGGACGGGTGATCAACATCCACCACTCGTTCCTCCCTGGCTTCAAGGGGGCTCGGCCCTACCACCAGGCCTGGGAGCGGGGGGTGAAGCTCATCGGGGCCACCGCCCACTACGTGACCGCCGATCTGGACGAGGGCCCGATCATCGCCCAGGACGTCACCGCCGTCGGCCACGCCGACACCCCGGAGTCGATGGTGGCCAAGGGTCGGGACATCGAGCGCGGTGTCCTGGCCCGTGCCGTGCGGGCCCATGCCGAGGATCGGATCTTCCTCCTCGACAACGGCCGCACCGTGGTCTTCGACTGAACTCCGGGCCCATCGGGTCCCGGGTGTCGACGCCTGGCCGGCGCGGCGCGGCCACACCGTTGCACGCCGTTCGTCATGAAATCACGTGGAGGTGCTGGGCAATCCTGCGGGCCGTTGCTAGGGTTTCCCGACGGGGCAGCCGACCTCCGAGGAACGGACATCCTCGGATCGAGCACGGGTGGACAAGAGAGTGAGTCGGTCCCTCAGTAGGCAACAGCTCGTCGTGATCGGCGCCGCCCTCTTCGGCGTGATCCTGAGCTTCACCCTCCTGCGCTTCTCGTCTGTCGGCGGAGCTCTCGAAACCGCCGGTGGCGACCTGGCGGTCGTCGCGTCCGGTGGTCGCGACTTCGACGAGCTGAGCCTTGCGGCCCCGACCGCCTCCGCCGGAGCAACCCTGTCGCCGGCCGGGGACGGGACCGACGGCACCGCCGACCCGGCCTCCGCCGATCCGGCTCCGGCCCCCAAGCAGGCCCCGGCCCCCCGCCCCGAGGAGCAGGACGATCCCGAGCGCTACCGCAGCCCGGTTCTCGAACACGGGTACGAGGTCCACACCTTCGTCGACCACGCCGTACCCCTCCTCGGCTCCCGGCTGTTGGCCCCGGGCCAGCAGGCCTACGGGGGCTACAACATCGTCGGCCCCAAGCGGATCGAGGCCACGTCGCCCGTCACCGGCCTTCGGCCCGTGATCGAGCAGGCCATCGATGACGTCCGGCAGCAGGACCCCGACGCCACCGGCATCGAGCTGGAGCGGAAGGTGGCGAACCGGCTCACCCAGCTCAACGACTGGGAGGACCTCAACCAGCAGACCAGGGAGCGGATGATGATCCTGTCCGAGGTCGACATCCAGAACCTCGACCGGGGTCTCCGAGAGCGCACCGTCAACCACGTCCTCCACTCGCCCCTGCCCTTCGGCGACATCTCCGAGGTGCTGACCGCCGACACCGTGATCGACCTGGGGTACACCCGGGCCCTGGACACGGCGTGGACCGAGGTCGCTCACCTGGGCGGCGGCGTGTTCCAGGTCACGCTCATCTCCAACAACGGCAACGGCTCCCACACCGGCCACGTGCTCGGTCGGTTCAAGGTGCAGTTCACGCCGTCGACGTCGCTGCTCCAGGCCCGACAGATCGCCAACGGCATGATTCGCCACGACAACGACGACAACCGATTGCACCTCGACGAGGCGGCCAAGGCGATCCTGAACGGGTCGGTCGAGCGGATCGACGTCAGCTCCATGACGGCCGAGGAGCGGCGCCAGCGCTACGCCGGGGACCGGGCGCCAGGGGAGATCCTGAGGCAACGGGATGCGGCCCGCCGGGCAGCTGTGGCGGCGGGCGCCGACCTCCCGGACCCCGTCCCGGCCGGTGCGGCCCCCGATCCGGCCCCCGACGACGCAGACGGCACCGATCCGGCTCCGGAGGGGACCACACCGGATCCCGCTCCCGAGGGCGACGGGACCGATCCGGCACCGGATGCCACCGCGCCCGATCCGGCACCCGAGGGCGACGGGACCGACCCCGCTCCGACCCCCGAGGCCGATCCCGGCACCTGATCCCCAGGCGGGAACCAGGGGGCCGCAGCCGCGGCCCCGAACGGAGGTCGACCCGGCGGAGGGTCGGCCTCCGTCGCGTCCCGGGCCGGTCAGTTCCGGGGCAGGTCCCGGAACGGCGTCGATCGGTCGGGGCCGGGCTCGCGGGGCAGGCCGAGGACCCGTTCCCCCAGCGTGTTGCGTTGGATCTCGTCGGTGCCACCCCCCAGGCTCATACCCCGGCAGTTGAGGATGTGGAAGGCGAAATAGTCCTCGTCGGTCTGGTCGTCGGACCAGGCGGGGCCGGCCGGGAACCCGACCGAGGCCGCGACCTCGGCCGCCGCCCGCCCCTGGCGGGTCCGCCACAGCTTCCCGATCGAGGGGTGGACACCGTCGCGCTGCCTCAACACGTTCACCAGGCGCTCGCCGGTCACGGTGGCCGCCAATTGCTGACGGACGACAGGGTCGTCCAGGCGTCCCCGATCGGCGGCCAGCTGGCGCAGCTGTGGCGTCGGGATCGGGACCCGACCCGACTTCGAACGCTGCTCGGCGGCGTTCTGCATCGACGCCACCCCCGTCTGGACGCGCTCATGGGCCAGCAGGGCGACGGCCATGCCCCAGCCCCCGTTCACCTCGCCCACCACCCATGACCGGGGGATGCGGGCCCCGTTCAGGAACACCTCGTTGAACTCGGCGTCGCCCGTCATCTGCCGCAGCGGACGAACCTCGACTCCGGGCTGGTCCATGGGCAACACGAACATGGTGATGCCGGCGTGCTTGGGCAGGTCGAGATCGGTCCGGGCCAGGAGGATGGCGAAGTCACTGTGCTGGGCCCCCGAGGTCCAGACCTTCTGCCCGTCGACCACCCACTCGTCCCCGTCGCGCTCGGCCCGGGTCGTCAACCCGGCCAGGTCCGACCCGGCGCCGGGTTCCGAATAGAGCTGGCACCAGACCTCCTCACCCCGCAGCCCGGGGCGGAGGAACCGGTCCTGGAGTTCGGGAGAGGCGTGATCCCGCAGGACCGGGAGGGCCATGCCGACCCCGATCCCGAACGTGGCGTCCTCCCGCGGGATGCGGCGACGGCTGAGCTCGGCCCACCGCTCCCCCCAGGCCGGAGGGTGGGGATTGCCGCTGTGGCGACGGTCGTAGCCGAACCCCGCCAGCCCGGCGTCGAAGAGGGCGGCCCGCCAGGCTTTGGCCCGGGCCAGGCCGCCGTCCGGCGAGGCCAGGATGCGGGGGGTGTCGACGTCGAGGAATCGATCGACCAGGGCACGGAACTCGTCGGGGGTCGAAGCCGGCTCCGGAATCGCCACCGGCTCGTTTGCAGAACCACTCTCCATCGCCCAACCCTAGGTCGGGCCGAGGTCGGCGACGAGTCCGAACGGCCTTCCGAGGCGGTGGAGGCGGCGGCTTCGGATCCCGGCCGCCGTCGTGCGGATGACATCGTCGACGACCGGTCGGCCGGACCATCGCCCGGTACCGTGCGGGGATGACCGACTGCGTTGCGCCCGAGCCCCGGGACTCCCACGAGGACGAAGCCTGGACCCCGGCCACCCGTCTCGTCGCCGCCGGCCGCCCGCGCGGTGTGGGCCGACCGCTGAACCCGCCCATCGTGGCCGCCTCGACCTTCGAGTCGTCCGGCGACTCGCCCTACGCTCGAGACGGGGGAACCGACACGTGGCGGGCGTTCGAGGAGGTGGTCGGCCGTCTCGAGGAGGCCGAGGCCGTGTCGTTCGCCTCCGGGATGGCCGCCTGTGCCTCGGTCTTCGCCCTGCTCCCCGAGGGGGGGACGGTCGTGATCCCGGCCGACTGCTACCAGGGGGTTGCCGCCGTGGCCGGGGATGGCGGCGAGGCCGGACGATGGATCGTGCACCGGGTCGACACCGACGACACCGCCCAGTGGGTGGCCCGGGCGGCCGAGGCCGATCTCCTGTGGCTGGAGACCCCATCCAACCCCCTGCTCGTCCTCGGAGACGTGGCCACCGTCGGGGCCGCCCCCCGGAAACCGGGTGGTTTGCTGGCCGTGGACAACACCTTCGCCACCGCCCTCAACCAACGGCCTCTCGACCTGGGCGCCGACCTTTCGGTCCAGTCGTCGACCAAGTTGCTCGGTGGCCACTCGGATCTGCTGGGTGGGGTGGTGACGGCCAGGTCGGCCGAGCTCGCCCGACGACTCCGCCGCCACCGCCAGGTCCACGGCGCCACACCGGGAGCACTGGAGTCCTACCTCGCTCTGCGAGGCACCAGAACCCTGGCCCTCCGCCTGGAGCGGGGCCAGGCCTCGGCGGCCGAACTGGCCCGCCGGCTCCTGGCCCACCCGGGCGTCGACGTCGTGCGCTACCCGGGCCTGGCCGACCATCCCGGCCACGAGCTGGCCGCCCGGTCCCTCGACGGCTTCGGCACCATGATCACCTTCGACGTGGCCGGGGGCGGCGCCGCGGCCGACGCCGTGTGTGGGGCGGCCCGGCTCGTCCGCCACGCCACCTCGCTGGGTGGGGTCGAATCGACCATGGAACGACGCTCGACCATCCCGGGCCAGGAGCACCTGCCGCCCGGGCTCATCAGGCTCAGCGTCGGGATCGAGGACGTCGAGGACCTGTGGTCCGACCTGGCCCAGGCTCTGGCCCGGGCCGCCGCCATCGGCTGACGGGTCCGCCCGCCCTCGCCCATCGGATCGGGCACGGCCCCGAACGCGCCGGTGGCGGGTCCCGATCGGGACCCGCCACCGGGCTCAGGTGCTGACGCCGAGGGGAACAGCGTCGTCAGGGGGAACCGGGTGTCACTCGCAATGCATCTCGGGCTCGGGCTCGGGCTCGTAGTGGGGTTCGGGGGTGGGCTTGTAGGGCTCGGGTTCGGGGTCGTAGTGGGGTTCGGGGTCGTAGTGGTCGGGTTCGTTGTGGGTTTCGACGTTGAGGTCGACGTTGGCGTTGTAGGTGTCGTCGTCGGAGTTGTAGATCTCTTCGTTGTGGTCGAGGTTGGCGGTGTTGGTGATGTCGAGGTCGGCGTCGATGCTGCGGTTTTGGTCTCCGGCGCCGAATTCGCTGTTGTGGATGGTGCCGGCGTCGACGTTTTCGTTGCCGATGGTGGAGTAGTCGCTGGCGGTGGTGTTGTTGTCGCCGGTGGTGATGTTGTCGGCGTGGACGTCGGTGAGTTGGACGTTGTCGGTGCCGGTTTGGAAGTTGGAGCCGTCGGCGTCGGTGGCGATGATGGCGCCGTCGTCGGCTTGGGTGAGGTTGGTGGTGTTGTTCTGGTGGATGCCGCCCTTGACGTCGCCGTCGACGTAGAGGCTGTTGTCGACGGTGATCTGGTCGCCTTCTTCGACGGTGATGTTGATGCCTTGGGCGAAGATGTCGGCGAGTTGTTCGCTGGTGTAGCCGTTGTCGGTGGGGGTGGTGGCGTTGTTGACGGCGGCGAGGACCTGGGCCTGGGTGGCGGGGTCGAGGTCGGAGTTGGCGAGGGCTTCGGCGATGATGGCGTTGGGGTCGACGTCGCCGGGGTAGGCGCTGGTGTGGGTGTCGATGAGGTCGGTGGGGGAGTCGGCGAACTGGGTGAGGGTGTCGCTGTTGCCGTTGAAGATCTCGGTGAGCATGGAGATCAGGTCTTGGAGTTCGGTGTCCATGGTGTGTGTTTCCCCTCCGGTTTGTGGGTGTGTGGTGTGGTGTGGTGTGAAATCTAGGGTGATGACGCGTTGGCGGGATCGGGGATACCCCTAATCCACCCCCCACCCACTAGGGGTCGCCGACCCGCCCGGGTTGGGGCCCGCTGGCCCGGTCCGGTGCCATCATGACAGGGTGGCCCCATGACCGATGGCTCCTCCTCCTCGCCGCCGACCGGGCCCCTGGCCGGAGTCCGGGTGCTCGACCTGTCGACGGTGGTGATGGGCCCCTACGCCACCCAGCAGTTGGGCGACCTGGGGGCCGACGTGATCACGGTCGAGGACCGGCGGGGCGACACCAACCGGGCCATGGGCCCCGGGCCGCAGCGCGGCATGTCGGGGGTGTCGATCAACCTGCTGCGCAACAAGCGGAGCATCGGCCTCGACCTCAAGCATCCCGACGGCCGGCGAATCGGTCTCGACCTGGCCGCCAGCTGTGATGTCGTCGTCACCAATCTCCGCCCCGGGCCCCTCGGCCGACTCGGACTCACCTATGACGACATCCGGACCGTCCGTCCCGATGTCGTGTTCTGTCAGGCGTTCGGCTACCCCTCCGACGGCGAGGACGCCCATCGGCCGGCCTACGACGACATCATCCAGTCCGCCAGCGGCGTGGGTGACCTGTTCGAGCGCCAGGGGCACCGACCCAGCCTGCTGCCGACCCTGGTGGCCGACAAGGTGGCCGGGCTCACCATCGCCGGGGCCGTCCTGGCCGCCCTCTACCACCGGTCGGTCACCGGTGAGGGCCAGCGCATCGAGGTCCCCATGATCGACGTCATGCGGTCATTTGTCCTGGTCGAGCACGGGGCCGGGGCCATGTTCGATCCGCCTCTGGACGCCGCCGGGTACCGGCGGATCCTGACCGCCGAGCGGAGGCCCCAGGAGACGGCCGATGGGTGGATCAACGTCCTGCCCTACACCGACGACCACTACCAGGTGCTGTTCACGGTGGGGGGCCGACCCGACCTGCTCGACGACCCCCGCATAGCCACCCGCGAGTCCCGGATCGCCAACAGCGACACCCTGTATCGGGAGGTGGCCGCCATCCTGGCCCAGCGGACCACGGCCGACTGGCTCGAGTTGTGCGACGCCGAAGGGATCCCGGCCACGGCCGCCGCCTCCCTCGACGATCTGGTGGCCGACCTGCCGATGGCGGACCATCCGGTGGTCGGGTCCTACCGCGTCATCCCGCCCCCGGTCCGGTACGGCGCCACCCCGGCCGAGGTCCGGACGCCGGCCCCGACCCTGGGTGAGCACGGTCGACCCGTCCTGTCCGAGATCGGGTACGGTGACGCCGAACTGGACCGGCTCGAGGCCGACGGCGTCCTCTTCCCTCCGCAGTGACGGTGACCGACCCCGGTATGGGGTCACTGGACGGCTCGACGTGCGTGACGACTTCAACATCCTCACCGGGGCCGACCACCCGGACTTCCTCGATCTTCCCTGGGGCACGCCGTTGGCCCAATGGGAGCACCCTCGGCTGGTCGCGATGGCCCATGGCGTCAGCCGTCACGTGGTGCGCTTCGTCCGCTACGGCGATCGGGTCTACGCCATCAAAGAGACCGAGCACGGCCCGGCGACCAAGGAGTACGCCATGCTCCGGGAGCTGCGGGCCGAGCATCTGCCGGTGGTGGAGCCGGTGGGCACCGTCACCGGGCTCGAAGGGACCGACGGTGGAGGGGCGTTGCTCATCACCCGCTACCTGGACTTCTCCTTGCCCTATCGGTACCTGCTGGGCCGGGACGAACCGGCGTTGTCGGACAAGCTGCTCGACGCCGCCGTGGTCCTGCTGGTCCGCCTGCATCTGGAGCACGTGTACTGGGGTGACTGCTCGCTGTCGAACATCCTGTTCCGCCGCGACGCCGGGGCCCTCATGGCCTACCTGGTCGACGCCGAGACGGCCGAGCGCTCCCAGTCGATCAGCGACGGGCTGCGGGCCCACGACCTGACCGTCGCCCGGGAGAACATCGCGGCCGGGCTGTTCGACCTCCAGGCCGACGGCCGGGTACCGCCCGACGTCGACCCGCTGGCCATCGTCGACGAGCTCGATCGGCGTTACCAGGCGTTGTGGGACGAGTTGACCCGCACCGACCAGCTGGGCCACGACGAACGCTGGCGGATCGAGCGGCGTATCCGTCACCTGAACGAACTCGGCTTCGACGTCGAGGAACTGTCGATCCGCCGCGACGGCTCGGGCCTGGTCATCACACCGATCCTCATCGAGGAAGGCCACCACTCCCGCGAGCTTCGGCGCCGCACCGGGCTCGATGTCCAGGAGAACCAGGCCCGTCGCCTGTTGGCCGACATCGCCAACCACCGGGCCTGGCTGGAACGGTCGTCGGGGCGGCCGACCCCGGCCGCGGTGGCCGCCGCCCGCTGGTTGGCCGACGTCTACGAGCCCGTGGTCGTGGCCGTGCCGGCGGAGTTGCAGGCCCGGCTGGAACCGGCCGAGATCTTCCATCGGGTTCTCGAACACCGGTACTACCTGTCGGAGTCGGCCGAGCGCGAGGTGTCGCACCTGGAGGCGTTGGCCCACTACGTCGCCGCCTTCCTGCCGGCCGAACCGAGCGAACGCCAGCTGGCGGTCGACGCCGCCCGCGACGTGGAGGGCTGCGATCCGCCGCCAACGGGTCCCTGAGCCTCCCCCGCTTTCTGCTACGGTCTGGATCGTGAACCGTGCCCCGTCTTCCCGGGTCGGTCGGCCGCCGGGACCCCACGATGACACCCTGGGTCGGCTGCTGCCGGTGGCGCTGCGCCTGTTCCTCGAGGAGGGTTCGGGTGCCCTCACCCCGACCCGGCTCCACAAGGAGACCGGGATCGCCCGGGCCACCATCTACCGCAACTGGCCCGAGCCCTGCGATCTGATCGAGTTGATGTTGGCCCGGGCCACCGAGGGACCACCGGCCGATCTGTTCGTGGGCGAGGTCGAGGCCGACCTTCGGGCCGCCACCGAGTTGCTGCTGTTCCGATTCGAACACCGGCCGGTGCGGGCCTTCTTCGCCGCCTGTCTCGACCACGGCCGACGCTCGCCCCGGGTCGGGGCCGTGGCCGAGTCGTTCGTGGCCGGGATCCTGCAGCCGTTCCGGACCGTCATCGAAGGCGGGCTCGACGACGGAACCCTGGTCGGGGGCTCGGTCGACGAGTTGGTGGCTGAACTGGCCGGACCGCTGTTCCTCGATCACCTCGTCCTCGGTCGCGACGTCCCGGCCGCCCGGGCCGAGGCCCTGGTCGATGCCTTCCTCGACCGGCACCGGCTCGGTCGCTGACCGGTCGCTGATCGGCCCGATAGCGGCGCAAAACCTCGGGAGGCGGAGACCGCTGCCCCGGTCTCCGCCTCCTCGATGTGTGTCCCCGGGCCGCTGCCCCGGCCCGGGGAAGATGTGGCGATCCCGAAGGATCAGTGGCCGTAGCCCTCGGGCTCGGGCTCGTAGTGGGGCTCGGGCTCGTAGTGGGGTTCGGGGGTGGGCTTGTAGGGCTCGGGTTCGGGGTCGTAGTGGGGTTCGGGGTCGTAGTGGTCGGGTTCGTTGTGGGTTTCGACGTTGAGGTCGACGTTGGCGTTGTAGGTGTCGTCGTCGGAGTTGTAGATCTCTTCGTTGTGGTCGAGGTTGGCGGTGTTGGTGATGTCGAGGTCGGCGTCGATGCTGCGGTTTTGGTCTCCGGCGCCGAATTCGCTGTTGTGGATGGTGCCGGCGTCGACGTTTTCGTTGCCGATGGTGGAGTAGTCGCTGGCGGTGGTGTTGTTGTCGCCGGTGGTGATGTTGTCGGCGTGGACGTCGGTGAGTTGGACGTTGTCGGTGCCGGTTTGGAAGTTGGAGCCGTCGGCGTCGGTGGCGATGATGGCGCCGTCGTCGGCTTGGGTGAGGTTGGTGGTGTTGTTCTGGTGGATGCCGCCCTTGACGTCGCCGTCGACGTAGAGGCTGTTGTCGACGGTGATCTGGTCGCCTTCTTCGACGGTGATGTTGATGCCTTGGGCGAAGATGTCGGCGAGTTGTTCGCTGGTGTAGCCGTTGTCGGTGGGGGTGGTGGCGTTGTTGACGGCGGCGAGGACCTGGGCCTGGGTGGCGGGGTCGAGGTCGGAGTTGGCGAGGGCTTCGGCGATGATGGCGTTGGGGTCGACGTCGCCGGGGTAGGCGCTGGTGTGGGTGTCGATGAGGTCGGTGGGGGAGTCGGCGAACTGGGTGAGGGTGTCGCTGTTGCCGTTGAAGATCTCGGTGAGCATGGAGATCAGGTCTTGGAGTTCGGTGTCCATGGTGTGTGTTTCCCCTCCGGTTTGTGGGTGTGTGGTGTGGTGTGGTGTGAAATCTAGGGTGATGACGCGTTGGCGGGATCGGGGATACCCCTAATCCACCCCCCACCCACTAGGGGATCACGATGGGGGCGTTCAGGACAGGGTGATCGAGCCCTGAGGGGCCAGCTCCACCCAGGTGGTGCCACGATCAAGGCGGATCTCGGCCCCGTCACCGTCGGTGATGCTGATCCGCTCGTCAGCCCGGCTCCGCTGCCAGGTTCCGGAGACGCGGAGCCCTCCCGTGAACACGTGGGCCGGGCCCGACCCGACCGTGTGGGCCTCGGGGGAGCGGGCATCGACGGCGCTGGTCCCGTACGGAACCTCCAGGACGACGACGTTGGTCGGGGCCACCACCACGCCCTGGGCCGTCACGTGATCCGAGCCGTTCTGGACGCGACGCCAACCCTGCTCGGCCGACGACCACCGGTATGACACCGTGGCCGAGCCGAACGTCACCGTCACCCCACCGGTGGCCTGCCCGCCGACCGGAGTCGTGCCCGGCTCCCGGTACCGGAACAGGACCGGCGGCGGCCCGCCCCGGTCTCCGGCGGCGGCGTACAGGTCGGCGGTCCGGGCGTGGAGGTTGTGGGGAGCGGGCTTGGCGCTCGACCGGTAGTAGGCGCCCCCGGCGACCAGGGCGTTGACGTTGACCAGATCGGCCTGGGCCACCGCCGCCAGCACCCCGGTGTTGGCTCCCGACGCCGCCAGGAGCGGGGTGTTCAGCTGGGCCAGGATGTCGATGTCGGTGGTGCGGACCGATCGCACCGGCCCCACCTCGGTCGGCACGTCGGCGTGGAAGACCGCCACCAGGCGGGTGAGGTTGCCCTCGACCAGTTCCTCGTAGACCAGGTCGGCGCGATGGATGTTGGACTGGGGGCGGGCGGCGTCGACATTGTCGATCTTGACCGCCAGTGCGGGGCGAGCCGGGGCCTCGCGGGTCGGGACACCGGTCAGCGGCTCGACCTGGGCGTAGACCTCGTCGATGCGGTCGTGGTATTCGGGGGCGCCGAGGAAGCCGGCGATGACGTTGCGATAGGGGGTGCCGCCGTCGAGGACGCCGGCCCAGTACTCGAGGCCTTGGCCCTCGGGGGCCCGGCGCAGCATGCCGGTGTAGAGCATGGTGGCCTGCACCCGGCCCGCCATGCGTTCCCGGAACTCGGCCGACTCGGCGAAGGCCGCCATGACCTCGCCCCGGCTCCGGCCCTGAGCCAGCTGGGACCGCCAGTAGGCCCCGCCCTCGGGATCCGGGAGGCGTTCCAGCACGTTGGTGTAGACCAGATCGACGTAGGCGGCGTCGTCCAGGGAGCCGTAGCGGGCCTCGAACTCGGGGGCGCGAACGAACTCCTCGGAGATGGCGTTCAGCGACCGGCCGGAGCGCGAGACGGCGGTCCAGTGCTGCAGGCCCTCATGATCGGGGGCTCGCAGGAAATGGGCGTAGTAGAGCCGCACCACCGGGGCCACGTGCCGGCGAACTCGTCGCTGAGGGCCAGCCACTCGACCAGGGCCGACGGGTCGGCCCCCGCCTCGAGCTGGTCGGCCCAATAGGCGAGACCCCCGGCGTCGGGCGAGCGGGACAGAAAGTCCTCGTACTGCTGGGTGACGAAGTCCTCCGGGGTGGGCAGGGGCCCGACGGGGCGAGCCGCTTCGGCTTCGCCGCTCCCGGTGGTCGGGACGACGGCCAGAGCGAGAGCGAGGGCGAGGACGGCGGCGACGACGCCGCCGGGCCGGGGAACTCGCCCCCGGGCGGTGTCGGCGCGGTGGGCGCGGGACGGTGTGGCGGCGGGCGGGCGAGAGGCCATGGTGCCACCCGTCGGCGGCCCCGGGCCCGGAACCAGTTGTTCGGGCAGGGTTGCCCGGGCCGTACGACCCGGTGCCGTTCCGGACCTCAGCGGCTCCGGCCCACGGCCAGTGCGTCCTCGATCCCGTCGGCGAACCGGGTGACCATGGCCGACAGCGTGTAGCGGCCGGCCGCCTCGTACCCGGCGGCCACCAGGCCCGACAGCCGGTCCGGGTCGTCCAGAACCTCGACCACGCGCCCGGCGAACACGGTGGCATCGTCGGCCAGCACGAAGCCGTTGACGTCGTGCTCCAGGTAGCAGATCTCCGGGCCGTGCAGGGCGCCGGCGGTGGTGAACATCGGCACGCCGGCGGCGAAGGCGTCGAGCACGTGCAGGCCCACCGCTCCCGGGCTGAGGTAGACGTCGGCCAGGCGGAACCATGCCGCCTTGTCGACCCCGGTCTGCATCCCGGCCCAGTGCAGCCAGGGGTGACGGGCGGCGGCGGCCTCGATCTCGGGTCGGGACGGCCCGTCACCGACGACCACCAGCCGGAAATCGGGTCGCTTGGCCTGAACCGCCTCGGCCACGTCGAGGAGCAGATCGAGCCGTTTGTCGGGATACAGCGACCCGCAGTAGAGGCCGACGGCACCGCCCAGGGGCCGGTCGATTCGGCCGGACAGTGCAGCGAGGGTGTCGTCGCCCACCGCGTCGAGGTCGCGGCGGAAGCCCTCGTTGTCGATGGCGTTGTTGAGCACCGTGATCCGGGCATCGGGGTAGCCGTCCGCCACCAGCAACTGTCGGGTGTGTTCGGTGTAGCCGAACCACCAGTCGACCCGGTTGGTCAGCTGGCGCTTGAGCCGCTCGCTCAGGCTGTTCGGATCGCCCTGCAGGTTGCGGCCGTGGCCCCAGTACCCGAGCAGCGGACCCCGGCCCAGGGCCCGGCGGGCCAGGTGGAGCGGGTTGGACACGATCTTGTTCTCCTGCATCAGGATCAGCAGGTCGACGTCGCTCCGGGCCGGCGGCACCGGCAGCCACTGCAGCTCCGTGCCCCGCACCGTGAACCAGCGGGACGGGACCTCGTCGCCCCAAGCCAGACTCCCGGCGTTTCGTCGTTTGGCGTCGGTCGGCGACGGCTGGCCGTAGACCACCTGCAACTCGATGTTGCGCTCGTCCAGCTCGCGCCGGAGCTGGTCGAACAGCGTGAGCCGGTACTGGTACATCCTCCGCTGGAGGATGGTCACCCGTCGGCGGGGACCGGTCGCCTCCGCCGGATCAGACATAGGCTGCGCCCCGGCGCCGAGCCCGCACCGTGCCGAAGACCCGATTCACGGCCATGGCTCCCGGACGGCTCGACAGCACGGTCAGCCACAGCCGGAACTGGGCCAGCCCCATGCCGTCGACCAGCAGCCGGGGGAGCCTCACCGTCTGGCCCGGCCGGGTCACCGCCCCCCGCTGGACCACGTAGTGGGTGGTCGCCCCGGACTCGATGGCGGCGTCCTCCCAGGCTTGGCAGGCCCGGCCCCAGGGCCAGGCCAGCTGATCGAAGGACGACTCGTCGCGGCCCAGGTGCCGGCCGAGAGTCCGGCGGGCGAGCGTCACCTCGTCGGCCAGGACCGATGCCTGGTCCGGTTCGAGGGGCCACCGGTCGTGGCTGTGGGTGTGGCTGTGGAACTCGAACAGGCCCTCGTCGGCCAGCTCCCGGGCGCGGTCCCAGGCCAGGTACTCGGCCGAGGCGCCGGGATCGGCGTCGCCGGCCACACCCTCGGTGGCCGTGGTCGGGTTGCGGCCGGTGATGAGGAAGGCGGTGGCGGTGAAGCCGTGGCGGCGGAGGGCGTCGGCCACGGTCGTGCCCAACTCCCGGTACCCGTCGTCGAAGGTGATCACCACCTCCCGACCGTCACCGCAGCGCCCGGTCTGCAACCGCTCGGTCAGCTCCCGACCGGAGATGGTGTGATAGCCGGCGTCGGCCAACCATCGCAGGTGCGACTCGAACAGTTCCGGGGTCGAGCCGAACGGGTCCGGGTCGTTGGTGACCCGGTGGTAGAGGAGCACCGGCACCGGTCGGCCGGCGGTCCCCGTGGTCATCGTGCCCCCGCCCCCTGGTCGTGCCTGCGTCGTCATCGCCGCTCCAGCTCGCTCGTTCGGCCTTCGCCCGCCCATCCGGGTCCCGCCACTGTACCCACCCCGGCGGCGGCCTCCCGATGGGCCGCCTTGCCCGGCGCAGGGCGCCATCACCCGAAGGTCGACAACTCGCTGTTCACGGGGGCGATCTGCTACCAACGACCGGATGGAAGCCGATGTGGTCGTCGCCGCCGATGCCGTGGACGACGCGTTCCTGACCGGGTGCCTGCGCCGGGCCGGGCACGACGTGACCGTGGTCGGGTTCGAGGCCCAGCCCGTGGGGACCGGCCAGATCGGGGAGTGCATCCGCTACACGCTGCAGGTGGAGGGGGAGCTCGACGGCTGCCCCCGAAGCCTTGTCGGCAAGTTCCCCTCGCCCGACGAGGCGAGCAGGGCCACCGGCGTGGCCCTGCAGAACTACCTCAAGGAGGTCCGGTTCTACGAGAACCTCCAGCGCGAGGTCACCATCTCCACGCCCCGCTGCTACCACGCCGCCATCGACGGGGTCGGCCCCGAGTTCACCCTGATCCTGGAGGACATGGCCCCGGCGGTGCAGGGCGACCAGCTCCAGGGCTGCTCGGAGGCCGAGGCCCGCTCGGCGGTGGAGGCGCTCGTGGGTCTGCACGGGCCCAGCTGGAATCAGGACCGCTTCCATCAGGTGCCCTGGCTCCGTCGGGAGCCGGAGCCAGGGGCACCCGGGGCCCGGGAACTGTATGGGCAGCTGCTCACCCCCTTCTTCGATCGGTTCCGCGACCGATTGGCGCCCGACGAGGCCGCCATCATCGAACGGGTGGCGGCCTCGGAGGGCGCCCCCTGGTACCCGCCTGCCGACCCCCTGTCGCTCGTCCACATCGACTACCGGCTCGACAACCTCCTGTTCGATCACCGGAGCGACCCCCCGCTCGTCACCGCCGTCGACTGGCAGTCGATCGGGGTCGGGCCACCGCTGAACGACGTGGCGTACTTCATCGGCGCCGGTCTGCTCCCCGAGGTACGCCCATCGGTCGAGGAGGGCCTCGTCCGGGGCTACCACCGGGCCCTGGAAGAGGCCGGTGTCGAGGGCTACGGGTGGGACCGCTGCTGGGAGGACTACCGGCGGGGGAGTTTCCACGGGTTCACCATCACCGTGATCGCCTCGACCATCGTGGTCGAGACCGAGCGGGGCAACGACATGTTCACGGCCATGGCCCGCCGCCACGCCCGCCACGCGCTCGACCTGGGAGCCGGTGAGTTCCTCTGACCGGCCCGTGAGCGGATCCGGTTCGCCCCGGCGCCGGTGAAGGGCGATCGGGCCCCAATCCTGATCCATATACTCCGGAATCGGGCCCGGTCCGGGGCCCGCCAACCGTTGCAAGGAGTCGGCCGTGACCTACGCCGGAGATCTCACGCCCCAACAAGCCTATGACCTGCTGCGCGAGCGGTCCGATGCCGTCCTGGTCGACGTTCGAACCGAGGCGGAGTGGACGTTCGTCGGCGTCCCGGCCATGGACGGCGCCCGGTTCGTCGAGTGGACGCAGTGGCCGTCGGGGGCCGCCAATCCCGACTTCGTGGCCCAGGCCAGCGAGGGGGTCGACCCCGGGACCCCGATCCTGTGTCTGTGCCGGTCCGGCGTCCGATCGATGGCGGCGGCCGACGCCCTCACCGCCGCCGGCCACACGGCCTACAACATCGTCGACGGGTTCGAGGGCAACCACAATGCCGACGGCCACCGCGACGGCGGCTGGCGGGGAGCCGGCCTTCCCTGGGTCCACCGCTGACGTGACCGACCATCGCCCCGCCGACGGCGCCCCGTCCTCCCGATCCGGTCCCGGACCCGCCGGTTGGGCCGAGGCCACCCTGTTGGTACGCGGCGGCCTGACCCGTACCGCCTTCGACGAGACGGCCGAGGCCATCTTCCCCACCTCGGGCTACGTGTACGCCTCGGCGGCCGAGGCCGAGGCCGCCTTCGCCGGGGAACACGAGCGCTTCATCTACTCCCGCTACGGCAACCCGACGGTGGCCATGTTCGAGGAGCGGCTCCGACTGCTGGAGGGGGCCGAGGCGTGCATGGCCACCGCCAGTGGCATGGCCGCGGTGTTCGCCTCGCTGGCCTCGCTGGTGTCGTCCGGCGACCGGGTGGTGGGTTCCCGGGCCCTGTTCGGCTCGTGCTCGGTCATCCTCACCGAGATCCTGCCGCGGCTCGGGGTCGAGACCGAGCTGGTCGACGGCACCGACCTCGATGCCTGGGCCCGGGCCCTGGCGCGTCCGGCGGCCGCGACCTTCCTCGAGAGCCCCTCGAATCCCGGCCTCCAGATCATCGACATCGCCGCCGTGGCCGAGATGACCCACGCCGCCGGCGGTCGGCTGATCATCGACAACGTCTTCGCCAGCCCCGTCCTCCAGAAGCCACTGACGCTGGGGGCGGACGTCGTGGTCTATTCCGCCACCAAGCACATCGACGGCCAGGGTCGGGTGCTGGGTGGGGCCGTGTTGTCGAGCCGGGCCTACGTGGACGAGTTCCTGATGCCCTTCCTGCGCCACACCGGGCCCAGCCTCTCGCCCTTCAACGCCTGGACCCTGGTGAAGGGCATGGAGACGCTCCGGCTGCGGGTCGACGCCGCCGCACGGTCGGCCCACGGCATTGCCGCCGCCCTGGAGGAGCATCCCCGGCTGACGTCGGTCCTGTATCCGGGCCTGGCCTCACACCCCCAGCACGAGTTGGCCATGACCCAGATGCGGTCCGGGGGGACCGTGGTCGCCGTCACCATCGACGGCGGCAAGGAGGAGACCTTCCGCTTCCTCGACGGACTGGAGTTGTTCGACATCTCCAACAACCTGGGCGACGCCAAGAGCCTGGTGACCCACCCCGCCACCACCACCCACCGTCGCATCGGGCCCGAGGGCCGGGCCCTGGTCGGCATCGGGGAGTCGATGGTCCGCCTTTCGATCGGACTGGAGGACGGCGACGAGCTCCTGGCCGACCTCCGTCAGGCCCTCGAGCGCGTCTAGGGCCGCCGCCAGCATCGCAGGATCGGTCAAGAACGGGATCGGCGCCGTCGCTACGGTGAGGCTGTGACCACCGGGATCGAGCAGGTGCTACCTGTACTCAACCATCTCCGTGACCTCAGTCGACGCCCGGGTCTGGACGAGATCGGGCGTCTGATCGCACTGTCGCCCGGTCACGCCCAGCGGGTCATCACGAGGGCGGCGGGCGAGAGCCCCGACCGCTACCAACGCCGCCTCCGACTGGAACGGGCCGCCGCCCTGCTGCTGTCGACCGACGACGCCGTCATCGACATCGCCCTGGCCGTCGGCTTCGACAGCCACGAGGCGTTCACCCGGGCCTTCCGTCGCCGCTTTCGGACCTCGCCCCGCCGGTATCGGCGGGAGGCGGCGACCAGGCTCGCCGCCGATCAGGTGGCCAGGGTCACCACCGTCGGTCCCTGCATCGGCGTACTGGCCGGCGCCATCAAGCCCACCACCCCTACCGACCGGGAGCACACCATGACCGACTACATCATCGACCGGACCGAGCTGTCGACCGTGCCGGTCCTGTTCATCCGCACCCGTACCGATCGCACGGCGGTGGCCGAGACGCTGGGGCAGTCATTGCCGGCGGTCTTCGGCCACGTCATGGCCCAGGGCCTGGCCATGGCCGGCCCTCCGTTCGTCCGGTACCTCGATTCGAGCCCGGCGTTCGTCACCCTCGAAGCAGGAATCCCGCTCGTCGATCCGCCACCGGCACCCCCGACCGACTCGGGCATCGAGCGGGGCGAGCTGCCTGAAGGACCGGCCGCCACCACCGTCCATGTCGGTCCCTACGAAACCATCGGGGCCGCCCACGAAGCCCTCGATCGCTGGATGGCCGATCGTGGTGAGACGGCGGCCGGGGCCCCATGGGAGATCTACCTCACCGATCCGGCCGAGGTGCCCGATCCGGCCGAATGGCAGACCCAGGTGGTGTGGCCGCTGCGTCCGGGGAGCTGAGCGCCGACCGACCGGGGGCGCTCAGGACCGGGTCGAGCCGTTGACGGTGATCGTCCGATCGACGGTGTGGGGCCGCTGGAGGGCGTCGAGCACGAAACACATGCGCTCGGCCTGGTCGATCAGGGCCGCCACCTCGTCGTCCGGGGCCTCGGCCTCGACCGTCACGTCGGCCCGGATGCCCTCCAGGCGGTGTTCGGCCGTCCCGGCTCGGATGGACCCCGACATCACGAAGGACGGGGTGACGGTGACCTCGGCCGAGGTGAGTTCGATGCTGTTGGCCTCGCCGACACGGGCGAGCTGGGTGAGCAGTCAAAAGGCCAGGGCCGACCCGAAGTAGGCCAGCGGGGGAGGGGCGCTGTTGTCGCCGCCCAGGGCCGGCCCCTCGTCGCACGGGATCTCGAAGATGTCGAACGTGGCCGACTTGCGGTGGCCGTCCCCGGCCCGGGCCGCGACGTCGAAGGTGAAACGGATGCCGTCGTCGACCCGCTCGGTCCGGAAGGGCGTGTCACTCATGGGCCGATCCTACGCCGGACGCCGGAGCCGGCGCCTAGAGCGTGCCCTCGTCGAGGGCGGCCAGAACCTCGCGTGCCCGGTCCCGGACCGCATCGAGGTCCTTCAGCCGCCGCATGCCGCCCAGCTGGCGCCCGAGCCGATGGTTGCCGGCCAGCACCGACTCGTTCCGGGCCAGGAAGTCCCAGTAGAGGGTGGTGAACGGGCAGGCGTCGGGCCCGGTCCGCTTTCGGGGGTCGTAGCGACAACCTCGGCAGTGGTCGCTCATCCGGTTGAGGTAGGCCCCGCCGGCGGCGTAGGGCTTGGTCGCCATCCGACCCCCGTCGGCGTGGAGCGCCATACCGATCACGTTCGGGACCATGGCCCACTCGGCCCCGTCGACGAAACCGGCCCACATCCACCGGGTCAGGGCCCACGGGTCGATCCCGGCCACCAGGCCGAGGTTGCCGAGGACCATGAGCCGCTCGATGTGGTGGGCGTAGCCGTTGTCGCGCACGTGGCCGAGGACCGAGGCCAGACAGGCCATGTGGGTGCCCGAGGCCCCCGTCAGAGCCGGCGGCAGGGGCCGGTCGGCGTCGAGGGCGTTGGCTGTCCGATAGTCCGGCATCCACTGCCGGTACCGGCCCCAC
The DNA here is from genome assembly GCA_965263455.1 of Acidimicrobiales bacterium. Classification (GTDB taxonomy): domain Bacteria; phylum Actinomycetota; class Acidimicrobiia; order Acidimicrobiales; family SZUA-35; genus CADEDH01. Next base: position 164,968 of record CBDHHN010000002.1, on the reverse strand, counting down.
ACGTACTCCCGCCAGCCCATGACCTGGCGTATGAATCCCTCGGCGCTGGCGATCGGCACCTCGCCCCGGCGGTAGGCGGCCTCGGCCGCCGCCACCACCTCACCCGGATGCAGCAGCCCGAGGTTGAGGGGGGCCGACAAGGTGGAGTGGGCCAGCTTCCACTCGTCGGCCAGCATGGCGTCCTCGTGGGGGCCGAACACCGGCAGCGCGTGCTCCACGAACTCATCGAGGCGGATCAGGGCCTGGTCCCGGGTCACGGGCCACAGCCCGTGCGGTTCGGCCCCCCAGGTCCGCGCTTCGGCCACCGGGCCGTCGAGCACGGCCCGGTCGAGGTCATCGAGGGCGAATCGGGTCAGCGGGGGCCACGCCCGACCGTCGGTCGGCGGCGGCTCCCGGTTGTCGTGATCGAAGTTCCAGCGGCCCCCACACGGCTCGTCGCCGTCCATCAGGACCCCGGTCTCGGCCCGCCGCCACCGGTAGAAGTCCTCCATGGTCGATCGGGCCCGGCCCGCGGTCCAGCGGGCGAACACGTCGGACGGACACAGGAACTGGGCGTTGGCGACGACGGTCACCGGTTCGAGGCGACGTAGCAGGGCGCTGCCGCCCCAGCTGGTCGGATCCATGGCCACCACCCGCTCGACGTCGTACTCGACGCAGTGGTCGGCCAGCCCGCGGGCCAGCGAGGGAGCCACCCGATGGTCGACCTCGAACCCCTCGGCCCGCAGCTCGGCGGCGAAGTGGGCCATGGCCGACAGCACGAGGTGCAGCCGTTGCCGATGCCACCGTCGGCCCCCGACCAAGGTCCGACTGGTGACCAGCAGCACCCGCTCCCGACCGGGCCGGGCCGAGGCCAGCGGCCCCAGCCGGCGGTTGAGCTGGTCTCCGAGGACCCACACCGTGGTGGCCGACATCGGGCCGACCGTACCGCCTACCACCGGTCGGCCACGGACCCTGGGGACCGGGGGCCATTGACGGCGAGCGTTGTCGCCGGTAGCACGGACACATCGACACCACCGCCACCGACGACGCCGCCGACCGGGAGCCGACGGCCAGACCCGGTCTGTCGCTGCTGGCCCTGGCGTCGTCGTTCGGGGTGGTGTCGGTGGCGCTGACGGTCATGAACGTGGCCTTCGACGCCCTCCGGGCCGAGTGGCCCGACACCTCCACCGCCACCCTGGGCTGGGTCCTCACCGGCTACAACACGATGACGGCGGCCCTGCTCATCGCCGCCGGTCGGGTCGCCGACGTGGTGGGACGCAAGCGCACCTTCCTGGTCGGCCTGGTGGTGTTCACCGGGGCCAGCGTGCTGGGCGCGGTGGCCCCCGATCCTGCCCTGGTCATCGCCTCCCGGGTGATCCAGGGAGCGGGCGCGGCCCTCGTCACCCCCACCTCGTTGGCCCTGCTCGTCGCCGCCTACCCGCCGACGCGGCGATCCACGGTGCTCGGCGTCTGGGGTTCGGTCGGTGCCCTGGCCGCCGCCGGTGGACCGGTGCTGGGCGGGCTCCTGGTCGACACCGTCGGCTGGCGTTGGGTGTTCTGGCTCAACGTCCCCGTCGGACTCCTGGTGCTGGCGATGGCGTGGCGATGGCTGATCGACGACGCCGCCCCCGCCTTCGACCCGGGCTCGCTCCGGGCCACCATCCCCGATCCGCTCGGCATCGGGCTGAGCGCTCTCGCCGTCGGGGGCCTGGCCCTGGGGTTGGCCCAGAGCGGGGAGTGGGGTTGGACCGATCCCCGGACGCTGTCGGCACTGGTGGCCGGCCCCGCGTTGGGGGCGGTGGTGGTGTTCCGTTCGGCCCGCCACGCCAACCCGGTCCTGGAACTCGGGCTGTTCCGGCTGCGGTCGTTCTCGGTGGCCAACGCCGTGATGCTGCTGTTCAGCATCGGGTTCTCGGCCATGATCCTGAACAACGTCCTCTTCCTCAGCCGGGTCTGGGGCTACTCCCAGGCCGCGGCCGGGCTCGGCATCGCCCCCAGTCCCATCAGTGCCGCCGTGGTGGCCCAGTTGGCCGGTCGGGCCGCCGACCGCGTCGGACCTCGGGCCCTTATCGTGCCCGGCATCACCCTCTTCGGTGCGGCCATGGTCTACCTCGCCTTCGGGATCGGGCTCCAGCCCGACTACTGGCGCCGGTGGTTCCCGGCCGCCATCTGTTTCGGGAGCGGGGTCGGCCTCACCTTCACCAACCTCCCCAGCGCGGCCGTGTCTCAGACCCCGCCCTCACGTCTCGCCCTGGCCGGCGCCACCAACGGGACGGCCCGGGCCATCGGTACCGTGCTGGGTCCGGCATTGGTGGTGGGCCTGGTGGGAGGGGCGACGGGGGTCGGGGCGGCCGACCGCTTCGATCGGGTATGGCTGGCGGCGGCCGCCATCGCCGCCCTGGCCGTCGCCGTGGCCCTGGGGCTACCGCGGGGGTCGGCGGCCGACGCCGTCGCTCACGGGGCCGAGACCGACGCCCCGGCGGAAGGGCGGACGGGGTAGAGCCGGGCCGGAGCGGAGACCGGCTGGGTCGCCGGCGCCCGGTAGCGATCGAGCACGTGCCGACAGAATCGGTCGACGGTGTCGGCCTCGACCAGGGCGACGGCGCAACCGGCGAATCCGCCACCCGTCATCCGGGCCCCGATGACGCCGGGGGCATCGGCGGCCACGGCCACCATGGCATCGAGGGCCGGTCCCGAGACCTCGTAGTCGACGGCCAGGCTGCGGTGGCTCTCGGCCATCAACCGACCGACCCGGTCGAGATCGCCCTCGGCCAGCGCCCGGGCCGTCTCCACGGTCCTGGCGTTCTCCGCCACGACATGGCGGACCCGGCGGCAGAGGACGTCGTCGGCGCCCGCCGCCCGCAGTCGGGGCACGGCATCGGTCGGGGCACGGCGGAGGGAGGGCACATCGAGCAGGGCGGCCGCTCGGGCGCAGTCGGCCCGGCGCTGGGCGAAGGCCGAGTCGGCCAACTCGCGCCGGGTGCCGGTGTCGAGGATCACGACCAGGGCCTCCTCGGGGATCGCGACCGGCTCGGCCGACCCCGACTCGCAGTCGATGAGGAGGGCCGAACCCTCGACGGCGACGGCCGAGATGAGCTGGTCCATGATCCCGCTCGGGAGACCCAGCAACTCGTTCTCGACCCGGGTGCCGAGGGCGGCCACCACCCGCAGACCGGCCGGGGCGACGGTCCCGCCCTCGGCACCGGTGGCGGCGAGGGCGGCCAGACCGGCCGCCACCTCGAGAGCGGCCGATGACGACAGCCCGGCCCCGGCCGGAATGTCGGTCGCCATCGTTCCCCGCCAGCCCGCGACCCGATGCCCGTCGGCGGCCAGGAACGAACTCATGCCGTGCAGGTAGCGGGCCCACCCCTCGCACGCCGCGACATCGTCGTCGAGGGTGAACCGAGCGCGCCCGAACCCCTCGGAGGTCACATCGATCGAGCGGTCCCCGGTCGGCTCCAGGGCGATGACGGTGGCGTGGGGGAGGGCCAGGGGCAGCACGAAGCCGTCGTTGTAGTCGGTGTGCTCGCCGATGAGGTTGACCCGCCCCGGGGCCCGCACCACGGTCGTCGGCGGGTGGCCGTGGGTTCGGTCGAACGCCGTCACCGCCCGCGCCCTGGCATCACCGTCCTCGGTCGTCATCGGGGGGAGGGTATCGCCTCGTCCTATGCTCGCCCGGTGCACACGATCGACTGGCGCCTGCTGCTGACCCCCGAGATCACCGACGTCGGGCGGTTGGCGTCGCGCCCTCCCCTGGACGGTCATCCCGATGCGGCCTCGGCCCTGGGCGGGGACGAGTCGCCGTGGCGGCGGACGCTGGACGGCGACTGGTCGTTCCTGCTGGTCGACGGGCCCGACCAGGCCCCCGACGGTTGGGTCGACCCCGGCTTCGACCCCGACGCCGACACGACCGCAGGTTGGCGGGCCATCGCCGTGCCCGGTTGCTGGACCCGCCAGGACACCGGGGACCTGCCCCACTACACCAACGTCGTCATGCCCTGGGCCGAGGAGCCACCGTCGTTCCCCGAGCGCAACCCGACCGGGCTGTACCGCCGCCGGTTCCGGGTCCCGGCGGCCTGGCGCCGCCGCCGCACCGTCCTCCACATCGGTGGGGCCGAGTCGGTGGCCCTCGTGTGGTGCAACGGTGCCTTCGTCGGGATGGGGAAGGACTCCAGGTTGGCGTCGGAGTTCGACCTCTCCACCCACCTGGTCGCCGGGCCCAATGTGCTGGCCGTGATGGTGATCCGCTGGTCGGACTCGACCTGGATCGAGGACCAGGACCACTGGTTCCACGCCGGCCTGCACCGGTCCGTCGTCCTGCGCTCCACCGGCCATCGTCACCTGGCCGACGTCGCCACATCGTCAGACTGGGACCCGGGCTCGGGCACCGGCACCCTCGACGTGCGGGTCGAGGTAGGTGGCGACATCGAACAGATCGAGAACCAGGGCGACGGCACGGTCGGACCGGCGGGCCTGGCCACCCGGCTCAGCCTGCTCGACCCCGACGGGACCGAGGTGGCATCCACCGTCACCCCCGTGGCCTCCCCCCGACCGAGCGACGGGGGGGACCCGGTCCAGGCCGCCGTTGTCCATCCCGGCCCCCTGGCCCGGGCCGAGTTGACCGTTCGCCGGGCCCGACCGTGGTCGGCCGAACGCCCCGACCGTCACCGGCTCGTGGTCGAACTGCTCGAGGGTGACGCTGTGGTCGAGGCCGTGGCCCTGTGGGTCGGCTTCACCCGGGTCGAGATCGCCGAGGGCAACCTCCGGGTCAACGGCGAGGTGGTGATGATCGCCGGGGTGAACCGCCACGATCACCATCCGGTGACGGGCAAGACGGTGGGGGAGGGGGATCTGCGGGCGGACCTGGAGCTGATGAAACAGCACAACATCAACGCCGTCCGCACCGCCCACTATCCCAACGATCCCCGCCTGCTCGACCTGTGTGACGAACTCGGGCTCTACGTCATGGCCGAGGCCAACGTCGAGAGCCACGGTCGAGCCTGGTCGCTCAGCGACGACCACCGATGGCATCGGGCCATCCTCGATCGGGTGGTGCGCCTGGTGCGTCGGGACCGGAACCATCCCAGCATCATCGGCTGGTCCTTGGGCAACGAGTCGGGGATAGGGGCCGCCCACAGCGCCGCCGCGGCCTGGGTCCGTCACACCGATCCCGGCCGTGTCGTCCACTACGAGGGGCTCATCGGCCGCCGGTTCCGGCTCCAGGGGACCGAGGTCCACCACGTCACCAAGGCCCCCGACCGGGTCGACCGGCTCGTCAGCGATCTGGTCTGTCCCATGTACGCCGCGGTCGACGTCATCGAGGGCTGGGCCCGGTGGGCGGACGAGACCGGGGAGGACGACCGACCCCTGATCCTGTGCGAGTACAGCCACGCCATGGGCAACTCCAACGGCTCGCTCGACGAGTACTGGCGGGCCTTCTGGTCCCACCGCCGCCTCCAGGGCGGGTTCGTGTGGGACTGGATGGACCAGGGTCTGGACGAGATCGACGGCGAGGGGCGGCCCTACTGGGCCCACGGCGGCCACTTCGGCGATCAACCCAACGACGGTCCGTTCTGCATCAACGGCCTCGTCGGCCCCGATCGGACCCCGCATCCCGGGCTCCGCGAGCTCCAGTGGTGCGCCCGGCCGGTCACGGTCGAGGCCGAGGATCCCGCCGGTCGCCGTCTGGGGATCACCAACCGTCGGGCCTTCACCGACCTGGACGATCTGACCTTCACCTGGCAGCTCCTGGTCGACGGGGAACCGGTGGCCGACGGACCGGTCAAGGTGGGCCGGGTACGCCCCGGGACCCGGGCCGTGGGCCGGGTGACCGGACTGCCCCGCCGTGTCGCCGGGGAGCCGTCGATGGTGGTCGAGGCCCGACTGGCCCGGGCCACGGCGTGGGCGCCGAAGGGACACCTGGTGGCCTGGGACCAGTTCCCGGTCGAACTGCCGTCGGCGGCGCCGGCCGGGCGCGGCCTGGTCCGGTCGGCGTCGTCCGGTCCGCCGCTCCGGTTGGCCCGGGCCGAAGGGGCCGCCGGGGTGCGCCGCGGCCGAAGGGACGTGGTGGTCGGCGATCTCGTGCCCACCCTGTGGCGGGCCCCCATCGACAACGACGGGCCGGTCGGGGTCGAACCGGTCTCGTCCGACCACCCCCGCCCCCGATGGCTCGAGTGGGGCCTCGATCGCCTCCGGTGGCGCATCGACCGGGTCGACGTGGAGGAGACGGTCGACGGGCTGGCCATCGTGCGGCGGGGCCGTCTGGCCCCCGATCCCTCGGCTGGGGACGCCGGGCCGGCGCCGGCCGGGGCCGAGGTGACGCTCGTGGTCGCCGACGGCGACGACGGGTCGCTGGTGGTGGACCTCACCGTGGACGCCCGGGCCGCAGCCTGGGACGACCTCCCCAGGGTCGGCCTCGGCTTCGAGGTGGCTCCGAGTTTCGACCGAGTTCGGTGGTGGGGACCGGGGCCGGATGAGACCTATCCCGACCGCCGGGCCGCTGCCGTCGACCGGGTGTGGCGGACCACGGTTGCCGAGCAGTACCACCCCTACGTCCGTCCCCAGGAGCACGGGGGACACGTCGGGGTCCGGTGGTTCGAGCTCGTCGATCGGCGAGGGGCCGGGATCCGCGTCGAGGCCGAAGACGTCGGGCCGCCGGGCTCGGAGCGTGCGGTGGGCGGCGCCCGGTTGGGCTTCAGCGCCCGTCACGCCTCCGATGCCGCCCTGACTACAGCGTCGACGGTGGCCGAACTGGCCCCTGACGAGATCGTCCACGTCACGGTCGACGCGGCCCAGCGGGGTGTGGGCACCGGGGCCTGTGGTCCCGACACCCTGCCTCGGTGGCGGGTCGGTCCCGGGCCCCACCGGATCCGCTTCCGCCTCCGTTCGGTGGGCTGACCGGCCGAGCCGGGCCCGCAACGGGCAGGGGGGCGGGTCCCGGTCAGACCAGGGTCAGCTCGACCTCGGCCTCGGCGAAGGCCTGGACCGCCGTCGTCGGGAGCCGTTCGTCGGTGATCACGACGTCGGCCCGGTCGAGGTCGGCGATCCGGGCCAGGCCCCGGATCCGCCACTTGGTGTGGTCGGCCATGATGACGACCCGCTCGGCCGCGTTGAGGAAGGCGGAGTTGATCTCGGCCTCGGCCAGGTTCGGTGTCGTGTACCCGGCTTCGGGGTCCATGCCGTGGACCCCCATGAACAAGGTGTCGACGTGCAGGCGGCCCAGTGCCTCGACCGCCAGCGGGCCGACGAGGGCGTCGGACGGGGTCCGCACCCCACCGGTCAGCACGATCGTCTGGTCCCGGCGTGCTCCCCGGTAGAAGGTCTGGGCCGTCGTCGGGGCGTTGGTCACGACGGTCAGGTCGGGGACGGTGGCGAGGAAGGAGGCCAGGGCCCAGGTCGTCGTGCCCGCGGTCAGGCCGACGGCGTCACCCGGGTGGACCAGGCGAGCGGCGGCGGCGGCGATGCGCTGCTTCTCGTCCTCCTGACGGAGCCGTTTGGCCTCGAACCCGGGCTCGAACGTGGTTCGGTTGCCGACCATGGTGGCGCCGCCGTGCACCTTCTCGATCAGCTGGCGGCCGGCCAGCACGTCGAGGTCGCGACGGATGGTCATGTCCGAGACGTTGAGCTGTCGGGCCAGGTCCCGGACGCGGACCGATCCGTGGTTTCGGATCGTGTCGAGGATGACGTCGTGACGTTGCCGGGCCAGCATCAGCGTCTACAGCAGCACAGCCTGGCCAGGAAAGTCAACAAGATCGAACACCGCCACACCGGACCCGATTCACCATCCCGCCCGCCGTTTGGCTGAGGAACCGGCAAGGTTCTTGACAGCTGTGAGCGCTCGTGAAAGGTTTTGGTGGTTTGTGGTTGCCCTCGTTCGATTCTGGACGGAGGGGGGCCGACAACAGGAAGTCGCCCCGCCAGGCGGCTCGAATCAGGGAGAGAAAGCCAACCATGTCAAGACGAAAGCTGTGGCGACCCTCGCCAAGCCCGACCCAGGCCGGTTTCGCCATGTCGCGCCGGTCGCTCCTGAAGGCCGGTGTCGGCGCCGGGGCCCTCGTGGCCATGCCCGGCCTGCTGGCCGCCTGCGGCGACGATGAGTCGACCTCGACCGGCGGCGCCCTCGAGCTGGGCCAGGGGAGCGGCGAGCTGAGCATCGGCTCCAACTACTCGAACGCGCTGCCCCAGCAGGGTCTGGCCGCCGCCGTCGCCGCCCTGCCCAACGGGGACATCGAGTCGTCGATCAACGAGGTCGACCACAACACGTTCCAGGAGAACATCACCACCTACCTCCAGAACCCGGATGACGTCATCCCGTGGTTCGCCGGGTTCCGGATGCAGTTCTTCGCCGAGCAGGGCCTCCTGGGTGACATCACCGACGTGTGGGACGCCGGTCTCGACAGCGAGCTGTCGAGCGGCTTCAAGACCGCCTCCACCGGTCTCGACGGCAAGCAGTACTTCGTGCCGTGGACCTACTACGCCTGGGGCGTCTACTACCGCCCGAGCCTGTGGGCCGACAACGGCTGGACTCCGCCGACCACCGTCGACGAACTGACGGCGCTGGCCGCCGACATGGAGACGGCCGGGGTCACCCCCTTCGCCTTCGCCAACGACGGCTTCTGGCCGGCCATGGGCACCTTCGATCAGCTCAACTTCCGGATCAACGGCTACCAGTTCCACGTGGACCTCATGGCCGGCCGCGAGTCCTGGACCGACGATCGGGTCAAGGAGGTGTTCGCCACCTGGGAGAGCCTGCTGCCGACCCATCAAGCCGACCCCAACGGTCGTACCTGGGAGGAGGCCGCGGCCGCCGTGGTCAACAAGGAGGCGGCGATGATGACCATCGGCACCTTCATCGGCTCGCAGTTCCCCGAGGACGAGGTCGAGGATCTCGACTTCTTCCCCTTCCCCGAGATCAACCCCGAGCACGGCACCTCCGTGGTCGAGGCCCCGATCGATGGCTGGATGATGGCGGCGTCGCCCAAGAACGAGCAGGCGGCCAAGGAGCTGCTGTACCACTTCGGCACCGGCCTGGCCCAGGACACCTACCTGGCCGAGGATCCCTCGGTCGTGGCCCCGTCCGGCTCGGTCGACACCTCGGTGTGGAGCCCGCTCCAGAACAAGGTGTTCTCCACCGTCCAGAACGCCGAGTTCGTGACCCAGTTCCTGGATCGGGACACGAGCCCGGAGTTCGCCTCCAACGTGGCCGGCCCCCGGATCGCCGACTTCCTGGCCGATCCGTCGTCCATCGACTCCATCCTGGAGGACATGGACTCCCAGGCCCAGGTCATCCTCGGCGGCTGACCGCGTCATGACCACCACCCCCGCATCGACCATGGGAACCGAGGGCGACGCGTCCACCGACGCCGCCCCTCGTCGCTCGAGTAGTCGATGGCGGGGCGGTGGCCCCGGACTGCAGGGTCGGGACCGCACCGTCTTCTGGTTGATGGTGGCGGTCCCGACCGCCCTGCACGTCCTGCTGGTGTGGCTGCCCACGCTGGCGTCGATCTTCTTCTCCTTCACCGACTGGAAGGGGATCCGGTTCTCCGATGTGAACCTGGTCGGGTTCCTCAACTATCAGCAGATCTTCACCGTGTTCGAGCGCGACTTCTTCCAGGCCGTGCTCAACAATCTCGTCCTGCTGGTCTTCCTGTTCTCGGGTCCGACGTTGCTGGGCATGTTCCTGGCCTACCTCCTGGACAAGGAGATCGCCGGGAGCCGGGTGTACCAGAGCATCTTCTACATGCCGGTCGTGCTGTCGCTGGCCGTCGTCGGCTTCATCTGGCAGAGCGTCATGTACTCCACCGAGAACGGGCTGGCCACCGAACTGTTCGGCCAAGGCGAGGCCGTCAACTGGCTGGGCAACCAGGAGTACCTGATCGCCTTCACCGACAACCTCGGTATCTCGGCCAACTTCGTCGCCATCCTCGTCGCCATCGCCTGGCGTCACACCGGCTACATCATGGTCCTCTACCTGGCTGGGCTGAAGAGCGTCGACCAGTCGCTCAAGGAGTCGGCCTCGCTCGACGGCTGCAACGAGTGGCAGGCCTTCCGGCACGTGATCTTCCCCACCCTGAAGCCGATCAACGTGGTGGTGGCCGTGATCACGGTCATCGAGGCCTTGCGGGCCTTCGACATCATCTTCGTCCTGAACACCCCGCGGCGGACCCAGGTGCTGTCGATCCTGACCACCAACAACCTGCTGGGCGAGGGCGGTGGCAACGTCGGCCGGGGATCGGCCTACGCCGTGATCCTGTTCCTGATGTGCTTCGGGTTCGTCATCTGGTACGTCACCAACCACTACCGGAACAGCGAGGTCTGAGTTCCCGATGACCACGACGACGTCCGGCGGCTCTGCCGCTCCTGTTTCCCAGACTCGGGCCGAGGTCGCCCCGGTCCGCCCGGTGGTCCGTCGCCGACCCGTGCGCCCGACCCGGATCCTTCTCCACGTCTTTCTGATCGCCATGGCCGTGCTGTGGCTGGTGCCGCTGATCGGCGCCCTCTACTCCTCGTTCCGACCGTTCTCGGAGACGGTGGCCGACGGCTACTTCTCGTTGCCCGACACGTTCACCCTCGACAACTACCGAAACGCCTGGACCCAGGGCGACATCCTCCAGAAGTACTGGAACACCCTGCTGATCCTGGCCCCGGCCCTGTTCCTCACCCTGTGGTTCTCGTCGATGGTTGCCTTCGCCGCCAGCCGCTACTCGTGGCGGTTCAACATCGCCTTCCTGGTCCTGTTCACGGCCGGCAACCTGTTGCCGCAGCAGATCATCATCCAGCCGCTGTTCCAGCTCTACAACCGCATCCCGCTGCCCATGTTCCTGTCGAACTCCGGTCGGCTGAACGGGAGCCTGATCGGGCTGATCCTGATCCACGTGGCCTTCCAGAGCGGGTTCTGCACCTTCGTGCTGTCGAACTACATGAAGCTGCTGCCCAAGGAGCTCAACGAGGCGGCAACCGTCGATGGGGCCGGCGTGTGGACCATCTACCGCCAGGTGATCATGCCCCTGACCCGCCCGGCGCTCGCCGCGCTGGCCACCCTCGAGTTCACCTGGATCTACAACGACTTCTTCTGGGCCGTGGTGCTGGAGCAACAGGGGGCCGACCGGCCCATCACGTCGTCGCTGGCCAACCTCGGCGGTGAGTTCTTCACCGATGACAACCTGATCGCCGCCGCCTCGGTCTACGTCGCCATCCCGACCCTGGTGGTGTTCCTCGCCCTCCAGCGGCACTTCATCGCCGGTCTCACCCTCGGGTCGACCAAGGGCTGAGGCCCAGCGGGCACCATACGGCGATGCAGCAGATCTCCCTTTCCGGGGGCCCGACCGAGGTCGTCGTCCTGGACGACGGCTCGATGCCCCGACTGGTCCATCTCGGATCTCCCACCGGCGGCTTCGCCCCCGGTGCCCGGACCCGTCCCGTCCCCCGAGGCGCCATCGATGTGGCCCCGCCCCTGGGGCTGGTGACCGAGCACGGTTCGGGGTTCGAGGGGCGACCGGGTCTGGTCGGTGCCCGCAGCGACGGTTCGGCCTGGTCACCCCGCTTCGGGTCGACCCGTAGGCCCGACGTCGAGGCCGACCGGGTCCGCTTCCACCTGACCGACACCGTGGCCGCACTCGATCTGGAGCTCGACGTCGCTGTGGACGACGCCGGCGTCGTCGAGATCACGGCCACCCTGACCAATGCCGGGAGCGGTCCGTACCACCTGCAGCGGTTGGCGCCGTCGGTGCCGCTGCCGCCCGACGCCGACGAGGTGCTGACCTTCACCGGGCGTTGGTGTCGGGAGTTCCAACCGGAGCGGAGCCCTCTGCTCGCCACCACCGTCATCGAGAACCGTCAGGGGCGCACCTCGCACGAGCGGCTTCCGGCCGCCGTCGTCGGCTCTCCCGGATTCGGTGAGGACCAGGGCCACGTGGTCGGAGCCCAGCTGGCGTGGAGCGGGAACTACGAGGTGGCGGTCGAACGTCTCGTCGACGAGCACCGCCACGTCCAGCTGGGGGAGCTGCTCAGTCCGGGCGAGGTGGTGCTCGGCCCCGGGGAGCGGTATCGAAGCCCGGCCGTGCTGGTCACCTGGAGCGACGCCGGCCTGGGCGAGTTGAGCCGCCGCTTCCACCGGTCGCTGCGGGCCCGGCTCGGCCTGGTGGGGCCTCGCAAGGTCCTGCTCAACACGTGGGAGGCCGTCTACTTCGACCACGACCTGGACACCCTGGCGGCCCTGGCCGACGTGGCCGCCGAGGTCGGGGTGGAGCGCTTCGTGCTCGACGACGGCTGGTTCGGATCGCGGCGGGACGACACCCGAGGGCTCGGCGACTGGTACGTCAGCGACGAGGTGTGGCCCGACGGCCTGCAACCCCTGATCGATCGGGTTCACGGCGCGGGCATGGACTTCGGCCTGTGGGTGGAGCCGGAGATGGTCAACCCCGACTCCGACCTCTACCGGGCCCATCCGGAGTGGGCACTGGTCACCGAGGGCTACGAGCCGGTGCTGGGCCGGCACCAGCTCGTCCTCGACTTCGGTCGAGCCGAGGTGCGTGACCACATCGTGGCCCGTCTCGACGACCTGCTGAGCACCTACGACATCGCCTACCTGAAGTGGGACATGAACCGGCGGGTGGTGCAGGGCTCGCATCACGGACGGCCCGGTACCCATGGCCACGTGCGCGGCCTGTACGAGGTGCTCGACCGGGTCCGGGCCACCCATCCGACGGTGGAGATCGAGAGCTGCTCGTCGGGTGGCGGCCGGGTCGACGCCGGGATCCTGGGCCGGACCCAGCGGGTGTGGACCTCGGACTGCAATGACGCCTTGGAACGCCAGCTCATCCAGCGCGGCTTCTCCCTGCTCTTCCCGCCCGAGGTGATGGGGGCCCACATCGGTCCCGACGCGGCCCACACCACCGCCCGCCGACAACCGCTGGGCTTCCGCCTGGCCACCGCGCTGTTCGGCCACCTCGGCATCGAGTGGAATCTGTTGGCGGCCGACGCCGAGGCCCGCAAACGCATCGCCTCCGCTGTCACCCTGCACAAACGGCTCCGCCCCCTGCTCCACGGCGGCGACGTGGTCCGGCTCGACCACGTCGACCCCTCGGTGCTCGTTCACGGGGTCGTCTCGGCCGATCGGACCCACGCCGTGGTGGCCTACGTCGTCCTGGCACCCGGTCGGGCCTCGGTCCCGGCCCCGATCCGGGTCCCGTGGCTCGACGGGGACACCGTCTACCGGGTCCAGGTCATCGACGAGCTGGATTCCGCCGTCGACTTCGGGCGGACGACGCCGACGTGGACCGACGGGCTGGTCGCGACCGGGGCCCAGCTGGCCGCCTCGGGGCTGCAGCCCCCGCTACTCCATCCCGAGTCGGCGTTGCTGATCGACGTCACCGCCGTCTGACCGCCGCCCGGAGGCGGTCGAGGTCGGTCGAGGGCGGTCGAGGGTTCCCGCTCGGCCGATCCGGCGCTAGAGTCCTGTCCCGGCGAGCGGAGTGGAAGCCTCGGTGGTTCGCCATGCTCCTACGTCCGCTCCTCCGCCCGTCCGGGTCGCTACCGCTCATGGTGCTGCTGACGGCCGTGCTGCTCGCCGTCCTGTCGACCCCGGCCGGTTCGGTGACCGAACCCGACGATCCGTCACCGTCGCCCAGTACCACGGCGACGACCCTCGCCCCGACAACGTCGACGTCCGCTCCGGCGGACACCACAACGACCGCAGCGCCGCCGACCTCGGCGTCAGCTCAACCTCGACGACCTCCTCGGCGTCGACCTCAACCTCAACCTCGACATCGACATCGACGTCGACATCGACGTCGTCACCGACCGCTTCGCCGTCGACCACCTCACCGACCACTTCACCCTCGACCACCGCGCCGACCACCTCGCCGACCACTTCGCCGTCGACCACGACCACCGAGCCGGAGCCGGAGCCCGTGGTGCGAGAGATCACGTTCCCGGCCGTCGGGCCCATCACGTGGACCGACACCTGGGGCGCGTGCCGGGGCGTCCGGTGCTCCCGCAGCCACAAGGGGGTCGACCTGTTCGGGGTGCGACTGGCCCCTCTGGTGGCCGCCAACGACGGCACCATCACCACCATCCGCCGCACCGCCGGCGGTACGTCGGGCAACATGGTCATCCTCACCGACGACGACGGTTGGCGGTACCTCTACATCCACCTCAACAACGACTCACCCGGGACCGACGACGGCGCCAACCCCCAGGCCTGGATCCTGCCCAATGAACTCCAGGTCGGCGACCGGGTGTCGGCCGGTGACGTCATCGGGTACCTGGGCGACTCCGGCAACGCCGAGCGGACACCGGCCCACCTGCATTTCGAGATCCACCAGCCCGGCGTCGGCGCCATCAATCCCACCCCCAGCGTCGACGCCGCGGCCGAAGCCGGGCGTCGGGTGCCGGTGTCGGCCCTGGCCTCGACGGCCTCCGGTCGAGCCGTGCACGAGCCGCTGATCACCGACTGGTACCTGGCGCTCCTGGGTCGGGAACCGAGCCCGATGGAGCTCTTCGCCTGGGCCGACCGCTTCGACATCGGCTTCGCCGACCGCAACACCCTGATCGCTGATCTGACCATGGCTCCCGCTCGTCGCGACCGCGACGGGACGATCATGCGGGCCCACCTGGCCGTGCTCGACCGCCATCCGACCCGGGCCGAGCTGTGGTCCTGGGTCCGGCGTCACCAGGAGGGGGCCGACACCGTCGACATCATCGACGGCCTCCTCGACGGCCACGTCTTCGCCGACGCCGCCGGGGTGCCCAACGCCGAAATGGACGACGCCGCCTTCGTCGAGTGGATCTACCGCAACGCCAGGGGCCGCGAGCCGAGCGATGCCGTCCGGGCCTACTGGCTGCGCCAACTGGGCCAGGGCCGGGAACGGGCGTCGATGGTGGCGTACTTCGTCGGCTCCTACGGCATGAAGAACGCCACCTGGCATGAACTCGAGGTGCAGCAGGCCTTCCGGGCCGCGCTGAACCGGATGCCGCGCCACGACGAACGGCTGCGGTGGGTCGGTCACCTCGACCGGGGGGGCCTCATCAACGACGTGGTCGACGGGATCCGTCCCGTCGAGGGGGGCTGAGACCGACCTCAGGCTCAGACCAGTCCGAGCGGCTCCGGTTCGCCCTGGAGGACCGACGCCGCCTCCACCCCCAGCCACTCCTGGGCCAGTGACCCCAGGTAGCGGTCGAACCCGATCGTGGTCCTCAGATTGTCGTCCTCGTCCAGGTCGTCGAGGTCATGGGGGACCCCCCGGCGGACACCGCCGCCCGGGGTGCCGACCCCGGCCCCGGTCACCAGCATGGTGGAGGCGGCCCCGTGGTCGAGTCCGTCGTCGTTCTGGGGGACCCGGCGCCCGAACTCGCTGACCGTGGCCACCACCACCCGGTCGGCCAGGCCGAGGTCGGCCACCCGATCGAGGAAGCCGTCGACGGCGGCGTCGACCTGGGCCAGGTTGTCGGCCTGGCGCCACTGGTGGCCCGTGTGGGTGTCGTAGTCGCCGGTCCCGGCGTAGACGACGCGGGTCCCGACCCCGGCGGCCAGGAGGTCGGCGGCCAGGTGCAACTGCCAACCCAACTCGCCACCCTCGGCCAGCATCGGGCTGTCCCAGTCGAGATCGTCGTCCTCGACCGAGAGCTGTTCGGCCAGATCGAGGAGGCGGCGGTAGCTCTCGACCAGGACGGCCGAGCCACCCGAGCGGTCGAACCGGGCCACCCCCTCCTGGAACACGGCGAACTCCCGGTCCAACCACGGCGACAGCATCCACAGCTGGTCGGGCGACGACAGCGCCAGCGTCGCCGCCTGGTGGTTGGCCAGATACGGGGTCGGGCCGTGGACCGAGACACCGACGAGAGGTGAGCCGTCGTCGACGGCATCGGCCAGGCGACCCAGGAAGCCGGTGCGGAGCCCGGGTTCATCACCGTCGACGTCGCCTCGCTGCCAGCGCGCCGTCATGGTGAAGTGCGAGAGATCGCCGGCCACCGGGCCCACGCCCTCCACCGCCACCACACCCCGACGGTGGAGCCGGGCCAGGCTCGGATGCAGGCCGACCTCGTCATCGAGGGCCAGCACGTCGCCCTCGGGCACGGCCAGTTCGGGCCGCAGGTCGTGGTAGCGGGCCGAGGCGGCCGGGACCACGGTCGACAGCCCGTCGTTGCCGCCCTGCAGGTCGACCAGGACCAGGATCCGCCCCTCGACGGCCCCGGCCACCAGACGGCCGGTCGGATCGGGTTGGGGGGCCGAGCCCAGACCGACGTCGGCCGGGCCGCCGCCGAGCCGGCCGCAGGCGGCCAGCGTGCCACCGCCGGCGGCCAGGGCACCGGCCAGAACGGCCCGCCGCAGGAAACGGCGCCGACCCAGGTCGACGGCGTCGGGCGGGAGGAGGCGGGCGCGCCGTCCCGGGGTGGGTGAGGATCCGAATGGGGAGCGGTTCATGACAGGTTGAACTCCGGGCTGGCCAGGGTCAGGCCCCAGCGAAGGGAGCGGACGATCTCAGGGTCGGTCTCGTCACCGGTTTCGCCGTCGTCGTCCCGCAGGTCGTCCATGCGCTCGGCGGCCGAGGTGATCACCTGCAGGGAGGTGGCGCTGACCTCGTGGAGGGCGCAACGGTCCAGGATCTCGTCGACGCCGTCGGCCCCGGCCGCCGGGAGACCCTCCAGTTCGAGGTCGGCCAGGCGCGACAGCCGTTGCAGGACCGACCCGGGGGCCACCCAGTGCTCGCCCTCGGGCCAGCCGGCCACGTTGGGCGGGTGGTAGGGGAGCTGGCCCAACTCCTCCAGGACCCAGACGTCGGCCCCGGGTCGGCGACCCACGGCCACGTTGGCCGCCAGATACCACTCCAGCCCGGACCGGGGCCTCGTCAGCCTCGGCCCGTCGCGTAGCTCCGGCGAGGTCAGGATCCGCTCGACCAGGGGCAGGATGGCCAGGTCCCGCTCGTGCCACCACCGCCCCAGGTCGGCGGCCAGGGCCGGATCGGGGTCGATGCCGACCAGGTGGCGCCACAACCGGGATGCCACGTACTCGGCGGTGCGGGGCAGGCTGCACAGGTGGTCGACGACACCGGCGGTGTCCCAACGATCCTGGATCCCGAGGAAGATGAGGGGAGCCACGAACGCCCGTTCCCGGTCCCAGAACACCTCGTCGTCGTCGACGACCCATCCGGCCAGGGCCCGGGCCGCGGCCCGGACGTCGTCCTCGGTGTAGCCCCGGCCGCCCAGGGTGAACAGCTCCAGCAACTCCCGGGCCAGGTTCTCGTTGGGGTTGGCGGCCACCGAACCGGCGGCGTCCAGATACGACAGCAGGGCCCCGCTGGTGACGAAGGCCTGGAGCAGGGTCCGGTAGTCGCCCAGGGCGTTGGCCCGGAGCAGACGGAGTTGGTCGACCACCAGTGGCAGACTGCCGACCTTGCCGGCGTTCGTGGTGAGCAGGCTGTGCCAGAACCACACCATCCGCTCATGGAGGCCGCCCTCGGGCGTCGCCATCCGCTGCAGCCACCAGGCCAGGATCTGTTCGCCCTGATCGTCTTCGTCCCGGCCCCGTTCGATCTCGGGCGGGCCCGGGTCGCGCTCGGACGCGGTCCGGGCCTCGTCGACGATGGTGGCCACCGTGTCGTCCCAGCCGAGGCCGGCCAGACGGTCGACGGCGGCCGGTACGGGGACCATGGTCGCTCGCCGCAGCAGATGTGCGGCTCGGGCCCGGTCGGGGTTGCGAACGACGAGATCGGCCATGGCCGTCACCGTAGGAAACCGTCGATGAGGTGATCGTGAGGGTCGGCTTCATCCGTTCTTCACCCGATCGATGCGACAATGGGCCGGTGCGCCTCCTGGTGGTCGAGGACGACCGATCCCTGGCCAACGTCCTCGTCCGGGCCCTCACCGAGGAGGGCCATGCCGTCGATCACGAGGCGACGGTCGCCGGGGCGGCCGAGGCGACCGATGTCCATCGGTACGACCTGGTGGTGCTGGACCTCGGCCTTCCCGACGGTGACGGCCTGGAGGTCTGTCGCCGTCTCACGGCCCGGGGCGACCGGCCCCCGATCCTGTTGCTGACGGCCCGGGACGACCTGTCCGACAAGGTGGCCGGGCTCGACGCCGGAGCCGACGACTACCTGACCAAACCCTTCGCCTACCCCGAGTTGGCGGCCCGGGTCCGGGCTCTGCTGCGACGGCCCCGGGAGGCGGCTCCGCCGGTGCTGGCCGTCGACGACGTCCGGCTCGATCCGGCGGCCCACACGGTGTGGCGGGGTGCCATCATGATTCCCCTAACGGCCCGCGAGTTCAGCCTGCTCGAGTACCTGCTGCGCCGCCCGGGGGAGGTCTGCCGCCGAACCGACCTGCTGGAGCACGTGTGGGACGCCAACTACGACGGGCTGTCGAACGTGGTCGACGTCCACATCGCCAACCTGCGGCGCAAGCTTGCCCTCCCCGGCCGACCCGAGATCATCGAGACGGTACGAGGGGTCGGCTACCGCGTCGCCCCGCCCGATGGCGACGGGGCGGCCCGGTGAGGAGGGCGGGGTGAGCACCGGCCGGTCCAACCGGTGGCGGCTGCTGTGGACGGCGCTGGCCGCCGCCCTCGGCTGTCTCGTGGCCGTTCCGCTGGCCGCCGCCGGGTGGCAGCGCAGCGTCGAGTCGATCGAGGCCGACACCGACCGCCGGGCCCTGGAACGGGTGGGCGTCGCCTTCCTCTGGCGATCGACCGACGCCGACGTCGACCCGCCCGGCAACACCTGGATCGTCAACCCCGAGGACGAGTGGACCGAACCCCTGGGCGAGGTCTGGACCGACCCTCCCCTGTTCAGCCTGGCCTGGGACGCCCTCGACGGCGTGGTGCGCCGGCCCTACGAGTTCGACGGGGCCTGGATGGCCTACGGCGTCGGCCTGGGCAACAACGAGGCCCTCATCACCGTGGTCGAACGGGAGGAGGAGCTGGCCCGGCTGTCCCAGGCCCGGCTGGCCTGGACGGCCTCGATCCTGGCCGCCGGGCTGTTGGTCGGCGGCGCGGCCTGGCTGGCCCTGGGGCGGATGCAGCAACCGGTGGAACGGGCCCGGGCCGTGAACCGGGACTTCATCGCCGACGCCGCCCACGAGCTGCGCACGCCGCTGTCGATCATCCAGGCCTCGGCCGGCTTCGCCCTGGCCCGCCAGCGCGAGCCCGAGGCCTACCGGGAGTCCCTGACCGAGATCCTGGAGGCCAGCGAACGGGCCTCGGCCAGTGTGGGCGAGCTGTTGGAGTTCGCCCGGTTGGAGGTGGGCCAGGCCTCCCTGCGGCTGGCGCCGCTGCGGCTCGATCTCCTGGTCGAGGAGGTGGCGGCCTCGGTCCGGGTGGAGGGCTCCACGGTGCGGGTCGCACCCGGCCAGGAGGAGGTGGTGGTCGACGCCGACTACAACCTTCTGCGCCAGGTGGTCGACAACATCAGCCGCAACGCCGCGGCCCGCGCCACCACGGTGACCGTCACCACCGCCCTCGACGGCGGCCAGGCCGTGGTCGAGGTGGCCGACGACGGGCCGGGTTTCGATCCCGGCGTCATCGACCACGTCTTCGAACGGTTCCGGCGGGGCGACCGGTCGGGTTCGGTCGGCCTCGGCATGGCGGTGGCCCGGACCATCGTCGAGCTGCACGGCGGCTCGTGCGCCGCGGCCAACCGGTCGCCGGAGGAGGGTGGGGGCGCCCTCGTCACCATCCGCCTGCCCCGCAGGTCGTTCGACGCTTGACGATCCGACTGCCGACTGCGAGCCGTGGCCTTGTCTCGACGCCCGCCCGGGACCATGCTTGCGGGTACATGAGTACCTCCGCCCCCGACCGCTCGACCCAGGACGTCGGCAACATCCTGGGTCTGGAGCACGTCAACCTGGTCGTGCCCGACCGCGAACTGGCCGAACGGTTCTACGTCTCGGGCCTCGGCCTCACCCGCGACCCCTACGTCGACCTCGGACTGTTCGGCACCACCTGGGTCAATCTCGGAGCCCAGCAGTTCCACCTCGTCCTGGGCGACGAACCCCAGCGCCTGCGCGGGGTGATCGGTCTCGTCGTGCCCGACCCGGACACCGTGGCCCGCCGGGTCGAGCGCCTGGCCGGGCAACCGGCCCTGGCCGACACCGAACTGGCCTGTCGTCCTGCCGTCGACGGCCGAGCCGGTTTCGACGTGACCGGGCCGTGGGGCAACCGGTTCCGGATCCACGGCCCCGGTGAGATCGACGGGATCGACGTCGGCGTGGCCTACGTCCGCCTGGAGGTCGGCGTCGGTGCCGCAGCCGGGATCGGAGGGTTCTACCGCGAGGTGTTCGGTGCCCCGACCCATGTCGAGACCGGTGACGGCAACCCCAGGGCCGTCGTCACGGTCGGCCGCCACCAGCACCTGATCTTCGCCGAGTCCGACTCGGACCCGGCCGCCTACGACGGCCACCACGTCGCCGTCTACCTCCACAACTTCTCCGGCCCCTACCACTGGCTTCGATCGCGGGACCTGATCACCCGGGACCGAGATACCCACGAGTATCGCTTCCAGCAGATCGTCGATCCCGTCTCCGGGACCGAGTGTTTCGAGCTGGAGCACGAGGTCCGCAGCATGTTCCATCCCATGTTCGGGCGTCATCTGGTCAACCGGAACCCGGCCCAGGGGCTGGGGGAGCGGTATCGGCGCGGGATCGACGTGCAGCCCGGGCTGCACAACGCCGGGTTGGGCTGAGCGGTGACCGAGACTCCGGCCCGACCCATCCCGTCCCCGGTCGCTCCCGCCGCCGACGATCGGGCATCGCTCGGTCACTATCCGTTCGCCTCCCGCCGCTCGCTGGTTCTGGCCGACGACGGCGTCGTCGCCACCAGCCAGCCCCTGGCCGCCCAGGCCGGCCTCGGCGTCCTGGCCGAGGGGGGCACGGCGGTGGACGCCGCCATCTGCGCCGCCGCCACCCTGACCGTGGTCGAACCGTGCTCCAACGGGTTGGGAAGCGACGCCTTCGCCCTCGTCTGGGATGGCCGCCTTCACGGCTACAACGGCTCCGGTCGCTGGCCCGCGGCCAGCGACGCCGACTCGCTGCGGTCCGCGGGCCACACCGACGTCCCCCATTGGGGCTGGACCCCGGTCACCGTGCCCGGCGCCGTCGACACCTGGGCCGCCCTCCACGAACGATGGGGCCGACTGCCCATCGCCCGCCTCCTGGAGCCGGCCCGCCGCTACGCCGAACGCGGCCATCCTGTCTCGCCCGTCGTGGCCCGCCAGTGGGCGGCGGCGGCCGAGCGCTATCCGGCCCTCGGCCTCCGTGAACTGGGCGGCTGGTCGGAGGTGTTCGCACCCGGCCGTCGGGCCCCCACCGCCGGCGAGCGATGGGCGTCGCCCGGGCATCGGGCAGGACTCACGGCGCTGGCCACCCGCGGCCTGCGCGACTTCTACGAGGGCGAGGTGGCCGAGGCCATCGCCGCCTACGCCGCGTCCACCGGCGGGACCCTGACGGCCGACGACCTCGCCGCCCACCACGGCCAGTGGGTCGACCCCATCTCGGTCGCCTACCGCGATCACGAGGTGTGGGAGATCCCGCCCAACGGGCAGGGCCTGGCCGCCCTGGTGGCCCTGGGCCTGGTCGAGCGGACCGACGTGGCCGACCATCCCCACCTGTCGGCCGAGGCCTGGCACCGACAGATCGAGGCCATGAAGCTGGGCTTCGCCGACAGCGACGCCACCGTTGCCGACCAGGAGCATGTGGATGTGCCGGTGGCGGCCCTCCTCGACCCGGCCCAGCTCGACGCCCGGGCCGCCCTCATCGGCGACCGGGCCGGCGATCCGATCCCGAGCCCGGCGGCCCGGGGCGGGACCGTCTACCTCTGCGCGGCCGACGCCGACGGGATGATGGTGAGCTTCATCCAGTCCAACTACATGGGCTTCGGCAGCGGGGTGGTGGTCCCCTCGCACGGAGTGGCGCTGCAGAATCGGGGGGCCGGGTTCGTGCTCGAACCGGGCCACCCCAACGAGGCCGCCCCCGGCAAGCGGCCCCGCCACACGATCATCCCCGGTTTCCTCACCCGTCAGGGCCGACCCGTGGGGCCCTTCGGGGTCATGGGCGGCGAGATGCAGCCCCAGGGCCACCTGCAGGTGGTGGCGGCCATGGTCGACCGGGAACTCGACCCCCAGGCCGCCCTCGACGCCCCGCGGTGGCGGGTGGAACGGGATTGGACCGTGCACGTCGAGTCGGAGACGCCGGCCGAGGTCGTCGACGGGCTGCGGGCCCGAGGTCACACCGTGGTGGTGGACCGCAGCCGTCTGGGCTACGGCCGGGGTCAGATCATCCGCCGGTACGCCAACGGCACCTACGGAGCCGGATCCGAACCCCGGGCCGACGGTTGCGCCGCCGGCCTCTGATCCTCTCCCGCCGTGATCCTCAGGCGTTGACGAGTGCCCGGCGCCAGAGTTCGACGTCGAGACCGGGGTACCGCCGGGCCAGACCGTCGACCAGTTCGGGGGTCCACACCGGATGCCCCGGCCGGGGCATCCCGAACAGCGACAGCTCGTCCGGAGTGCACTGGGCGGCGAAGTGGACGAAGTCGCGGTTGATGACCAGGGGTGGGTGGGCGTCGAAACCGACCCAGTCCAGGCCGGCCGGCTTGTAGGCCACGACCATGATGTGGCGCTCGGCCCCCGGCGGCAGGTGCACCCCCCGGTGCCACACGTCGGACCGGTAGGCCAGCAGTGAGCCGGTCGATCCCGGCGCGGACACCTCGGCCGCGTACAGCTCGGGGGCGTCGTCCGGGCCGACCGGGCGCGCCGTGTCGGGGCCCTCGACCGCCGATCGCGGCACCAGCTTGGGGGCGCCGTTGTCGTCGTCGACGTCGTGGAGGTAGACGAAACACTCCAGGAACCACCAACCCGGCTCCGATCGGGTGGGGATGAGGGAGTGGTTCAGGTCCCGGTGCAGGGGCTGGGCGTAGTCGACCCGGTCCCCGTACTTGGACCAGACCCGCGACTGGTAGATGCGGATGTCGTCGGTCCCCAGCGCCCGACGGGCGAAGCGGGTGGGTTCGGGGCGGACGAACAGCCGGTTCAGGCGGGGAGCGTCGGGTACCGGGAACAGGGTGGTGCCGCTGAACTGGGCATCACGGAAGGCCGGGTCGCCGTCCCCGGAGCGGGACAGCACCTCGTCCACCGGCCGGGTCGACCGGCGGGTGGGCGGGTCGAGTTCGCGACCTCGGGACTCGATCTCGGCTCGGGCCGCCTCGACCTCCGCTGCCGGCAGCAACCCGTCGATCAGGACCCAGCCCTCGGAACGCCACTGCTCGACCGCCGCCTCCAGGTGTTGTTCGTCCACCCGATCGACGGTAGCGGCGCCGGGGGCGGCCGGAAAGCCGGACCCGAGGTCGGGGCCCCGGGCCTCAGGGACGATGCAGGGCGACCACGCCGTCGCACACCACGGCTCGGACCCGAGGCTTGGTCCCGTCCTCGCCCCCGGGCTCCACGACGACCACATCGGCCCGGGCCCCGGGCTCCAGCCGACCACGATCGTCGAGACCGGCCCCCGCCGCCGGGTTGGTCGACACCAACGACCAGGCCTCGGTCAGAGGGAGGATGTCGTGGTGATCGAGGACGAAGGGGGCGCGGAGCAGGGCCGGGTAGTGGTAGTCGGAGCAGAGGATGCCGCCGGCGTCGGCCTCCACCGCCTCCCGGACCGACAGGTTGCCGAGGTGTGAGCTTCCCCGAACCAGGTTGGGAGCCCCGAACAGCGGTTCCATGCCCGCCTCCCGGTAGCGGAGGGCCAGGTCGATGGTGGTCGGGAACTCGGCGATCCGGACCCCGAGCGCCCGGTCCCGGGCCAGATCGTCGGGGCCGGAGGCGTCGTGGCTGGCGGTGGGGCACTCGGCCGCCGCCGCAACCAGGGCCAACTCCCGCTCCTGGGTCAGCCCCGTCGGACGGTCGGCCACGGCCCGGGCCTGGAGCCCGGCCAGGGTGTGCCGGTCGATTCCCGATCGGTCGACCTGGGTGGTCGACACGTCGGCCGGTGAGCGACCCTCGGCCGGGGTGTGGTCGTTGAACGACAGCAGGCCGACCGTACCGTCGCCGATCCAGCCCGCCAGCTCGTCGTGACCGGCGGTGGCGCAGCGCTCGTGACGGACGTGGAGCCGGACATCGGGCCCGTCGCTCCGACGACGGGCCAGGGCCGCCACCAGGTGGCGCAGGGTGTCGCGACTGCGCAGCCCCGGCTCCCAGGAGTCGGTGGCCGACAGATAGGAGGTCGTGATCCCGGCGGCCAGGAGATGGGTCTCGTTCTCGTCCAGGGCCGCCTCGGCATCGGCCATGACCCGGGGCCGGGGCATCAGGCAACGCTCGAAGGCGTCGCCGTGGAGGTCGACGATCCCGGGCAGGACCCAGCAGCCGGTGGCGTCGATGGTGAGGTCGGCTCCGCTGCCGGCCCTGTGGCTGCCCTCATCGCCCCGGTCGGCCCGAACCGGATCGGTGGCCTCGTCGACGGGCGACCCGACGGTGGTGATGGTCGACCCGGTCCAGGCCAGATCGCCTCCGATCCGGACCGTACCGTCGGGGACCAGGACCCGACCGCCCGTGATCCGGCCCCTGGTTCTCACACCCGTCATGGCCCCGATCCTAGGCGCGGCGCGGGGGTGGGAACGGCGCCGGTGGCCCCGCACGGGCCGCCGCTGAGGGGGTGACGGTCGACCACCGGCCCCGATTCGACCGGCCGGGACCCGCCGGTACACTGTGGCCCGTCCCCTGGGCGGATCGGAACGGGTGAGGCCGCCCCCTCACGATGGATGGGTCGTATGTTGCGAGTAGCGGTCCCGAACAAGGGTTCACTGTCCGAGCCGGCGTCGGCCATGCTGAAAGAGGCCGGATACCGCCAGCGGCGCGACAGCAAGGAACTGGCCCTGATCGACCATGAGAATCAGGTCGAGTTCTTCTTCCTCCGCCCGCGCGACATCGCGGTCTACGTCGGTTCGGGCCAGCTCGAACTCGGCATCACGGGCCGTGATCTGCTGCTGGATGCCGGGGCCGCGGCCGAGGAGATCCTGGAGTTGGGCTTCGCCCGCTCCACGTTCCGGTTCGCCGCCCCGCCGGGAACGGCGACCACCGAGCAGGACTTCGCCGGGCGTCGCATCGCCACCTCCTACGCCGGCCTGGTGGCCAAGCACCTGTCCGACCTCGGGGTCCAGTCCGAGGTCATCCGTCTCGACGGCGCGGTGGAGACCTCGATCCGGCTCGGCGTGGCCGACATCGTGGCCGATGTGGTCGAGACCGGGACCACCCTGCGTCACGCCGGGCTCGAGGTCATCGGCGAGCCGATCCTCACGTCGGAGGCGGTGCTGATCGGCCGGGAGCGTGCCGCCCCCGGCCCGCAGGTCGACCAGATGATCCGGCGCCTCCAAGGGGTGCTGGTGGCCCGCCGCTACGTGATGATGGACTACGACATCAGGGCCGAACTGCTCGACGACGCCACCCTGATCGCCCCCGGATTCGAGGGACCGACGGTCTCACCCCTGCACACCGAGGGCTGGGTGGCCGTCCGGGTCATGGTGCCCCGGTCCGAGGCCCAGCGGATCATGGACGAGCTGTGGGAGCTCGGGGCCCGGGCCATCCTGACCAGCGGTATTCACGCAGCCCGGATCTGAGCCTCCGCCGCCCGGGCCTGGTCCGCCTCCCCCTGGCGGGCCCACCACAGCAGGGCCATGGTGGCGGCCCCGTAGATGAGCTGGCCCAGCCCCCAAGGGGTCACGGTGTCGACGATGAGGGCGCTGACCAGTCCGGCCAGGAGGGCGCCCCCTGCGCTCGACACGAACCCCATCACCCCTGAGGCCGTGCCCGCCTGATGGCCCATGGGTGCCATGGCCAGCGAGAAGCAGGTGGGGGTGAGCAGGGTGCCGAAGGCATTGATCACCACCACGAGACCGAACCACACCCCGAAGGGGGGCACGCCGTCGCTGACCAGGGCGGCGACCACGACGGCACCGCCCCCGGCGGTGGACACGGCGGCGGCGGTGGCGGCAACCCGGGCCGAGCCGTAGCGCTCGATGAACCGGTTCACCGACAGGAAGGCCACGATCATGGCCACCGAGGCCACGGCGAACCACAGGGCGAACTGGTCGCCCCGATCGTAGATGTTGTCGATCACGGGCTGTGAGCTGCCGAGGAAGATGATGAACGACCCGAAGGCGGTGGCCAGGGCCAGGGTGTAGCGGGCCGTGACCGGGTGGCCGAACACGGCTCGGAAACTGCGCGCCACCTCAGACGGCTGCAGCGGCCGTCGGTGGGCCGGATCGAGGGTCTCGCCGAAGCGCACGGTCCACACCGCCTGGACCGCGGCCAGCACGAGGGCGGCGCCGAACACGGCCCGCCAGTCGGCGAAGGCCAGGATGATCTCGCCCACGAGGGGGGCCAGGATCGGCCCGGCCATGAAGACGCTCATCATGATGGCGATGACCCGTGCCATCTGGTCGCCCTCGTACAGGTCCCGGGCGATGCTGGTACGCAGGGCGGCGAAGGCGGCGGCCCCCAGGCCCCACACCAGCCGGGCCGTCAGCAGCAACCCGAAGGACGGGGCGGCCATGGCCCCGATGGCGCCCAGGGAGTAGAGGCCGACGCCCACGAGCATGGCCGGCACCCGCCCGAAGCGGTCGGCCAACGGCCCGTAGACCAGTTGGCCGGTTGCCATCCCGACGAAGTAGACGGTCACCACCAGCGAGATCCGGTTCGATCCCTCGGGCAGCCCGAAGGCGGCACTGAGTTCGTCGAAGGCGGGCAGGGAGGCGTCGATGCCGAAGGCGAGGAGGATGCCGGTGAAGGCCAGGTAGGCGATGACGAACCGCTCCCGCCGAGCCTTCCCGGTCACCGGCGACCGGCTTTGTCGTCCACCATCGGGCCCATAGTACCGTCGGGACCACCATGGCCTCCCGACGACCGCTGCGGCTGCTGCACACCTCCGACGTGCATCTGGGCAGCGGCTACCCGCCCCGCGACGGCGGCGACCACCTGGATCACTGCCTGTGCCCGCTCCACGCCCTGGAGACGATGGTCGACGACCACGGGGTCGATGTGGTGCTGGTCGTCGGCGACCTGTTCGACCACCAGCGGGTCAGCACCGGGTTCGTCGACCAGGTGCTGGGTCGACTCGGTGGGCTGGGGGTCGAGTGCCTGGTCATCAGCGGCAACCACGACCTCCATGACGAGCGGACCCTGTACCGGCCCGAGGCGGTGGCCGGGGCCGGGGTCACCTTCATCGACCGGGTCGACGGCGGGATGGTGGAGGTGGCCGGTGGGGCGGCGCGGGCCTGGGCCAAGGCCATGCCCCAACACGACCGGAACTTCCGGCCGCTGCGCGACGTCCCCGGTCGCCCCCAGGACGACGCCTGGTGGCTGGTGCTGGGCCATGGTCACTTCGAGGACGAGCCCGACGACCGCCTCGGTCGGTCGTCGCCCTTGACGACCGAGGAGATCGCCGCCACCGGGGCCGACTACCTGGCCCTGGGGCATTGGCACATCCGGACCGACGTCAGCGCCTCCGGGGTGCCGGCCTGGTACTCGGGTGCCCCGATGGGCCCGGTGTCGTCGGGAACCATGAACCTGGTCGACCTCCACCCCCGGAACGGGGTCACGGTCACGGCGGTCGACACCGCGGCCCCACCCGGTGGTTGCGCCCTGGCCTGAGCCCGTCGGTCGGCCCGGTCACCAGATCGAGGCCAGCAGACCGGCGAACACCTCCTCGGCGTCGAGGGCGAGGCCCTTGCGCTCGAACCACGTGGCGACGTTGCTGACGTCGCGGTGCAGCAGGTTGAGCCCCTGGGGATTGGCGGCCAGGTCGACGGCCTGGGGAAAGTCGATGAACCACAGGGTCTCCTCCCACCACAACAGGTTGTAGGGCGACAGGTCGCCGTGGGCCCAGCCGGCGTCGGTCAGCCGATGCAGGCCGTCGACGAGCTGTTCGGCGGCCGACGCCAGCTGGTCGGGATCGAGCCGGGCCGCCGCCAGTTGGGGAGCGGCCCCGTCCCGGTCGCCCAGGTACTGCAGGACGTAGCGCTCGTTCCCGAACGAGACCGGGTAGGGCACCGCCACCCCGGCCCGCCAGAGCGTGGTCATGACGTTGAATTCGTGATCGGTCCAGCGGTCCTGGAGCAGGCGGCGGCCATGGGCCGTCATTCGCTCCACCGCCCGCCGGTCCCGGGTCTTGCGGAACTGGCGGCCTTCCCGGTACTGCACGTCGTGACGGAAGGCCGAGGCGCGGTCGAAGCCGAGGGCCTCCAGTTCGCCCTTGTGGGTCACGGTGCGAGGGACGTAGCGCTTGACGGCCAGCAGCACGCTCCGGCCGTCGGCGCCGGTGCGTTCGATGAGGTCGATCTGGGCCTCTTTGCCCGACCTGAGCGGGCCCAGATCGACGTCGGTGAAGGGTTCGGGAACGAGCCAGTCGGGCCCGTCCGGGGTCGGATGGTGGGACGTGTCGTCGGACACGGGTACTCCTCGGGTGATCGTTCCGGTGCGGTCGACGCCGGACGGCGTCGTGACCGGTCACCCGCCGGGAGCGGCGGCTAGCGGGCCCTTCGGGAGGCGCGACCGGGGATGCGTCGTGCGGTTCCAACCCTCATGACGTGACACCTCCCCGGTCGTGGGCGATCACGAGCAACGTACCAGAGGCGGCCCACACCGGCCGCCGAATATTCCGCTCGGTCGGGCCGCCCGTCCGGACGTCGGCAACGGATCAGGCCTCGCCGTCGGGCTTGGCGAAGATGTTGGCGTAGGTCGACATGCGCTCGGCCGCCTCGGCCCGCGCCGCCGCCGCCTCCTCCGGTGTGGCCATCCGGGCGATCAGCTTGCGCTCCAGATCCATGGCGTGGTGCAGGTCGAGATCGAGCGACTGGTTCAGGAGGGTCTTGGCCGTGCGCAGAGCGTAGGGAGCGTGGACCGTGAGTTGGGCGGCGAAGGCCCGAGCCTCGTCGAGCAGGGCCTCGGGTTCGCACACCCGGTCGACGAGACCGATCCGCAGGGCCTCGTCGGCTTCCACCGGTTCGCCGGTGAAGATGAGGCGCTTGGCGTGGGCCAGCCCAACGATCCGGGGCAGGCGGGCCGTTCCACCCCCGGCGGGCAGCGCCCCGAAGCGGATCTCGGTCAGGCCGATCTCGGCCGTGGAGGCGATGAACCGGAAGTCACACGACAGGGCCAGCTCGCAGCCACCGCCCATGGCGGCCCCGTTGATGGCGGCGATCACGGGCTTGGGTACCCAGTCGTAGTCGAGACCGAAGTAGTAGTTGGCGGCCGGGCGGGCTCGCTGCTCGCGCAGGTCGGCGCCACCGCAGAAGTGGCGTCCGTTGGCGGTCAGGATGATGGCCCGAACCGAGTCGTCGTTGGCCAGGTCCATGAACCCGGCGCGCAGCTCGGTGTGGAGCTGGTGGTTGAGGGTGTTGGCCCGCTCGGGCCGGTTCAGGGTGAGGATGGCGAGCTCCCCCTCCCGCCCGACCAGGACGGTCGGTTCCCGGGTACCGGTCTCGCTGTCGTTCGGGGCCGGGCCGGCGGCGTCGGTTTCGGACATCGTTGCTCCTCGCTTCAGGCCGTTCGGTTGCCGTCGGTGGTCACAGGTTGAGGGCGTAGCCGCCGTTGACCGGGTAGGTCTGGCCGGTGATCCACGACGAGGCGGGCGAGGCCAGCAACAGCACGACGGGGGCGATGTCCTCCGGTTCGCCGGGTCGACGGATGATGTAGCCCTTGAACGCCCGCTTGATCATCTCCGGGTCGTCCATGCGGGCGGCCGTGGTCGGCGTCCGGGTGGCCGAGATGGCCACGTTGTTGGCCGTGATCCCGTAGCGACCCACCGCCTTGGCGATGGCCCGGGTGAAGGAAGCGGCGCCGCCCTTGGCCGCCGAGTAGGCGGCGAGACCCGGCTCACCGACCCGGCCGGCGTCGGAGATGATGGTGATCAGGCGGCCTTCGACGCCGCGCTCGATCATCTGGGGCAGGACGGCCCGGGTGCAGTACATGGGTCCGTAGAGGTTGACCTCGAGCGAGGCGTCCCAGTTGGAGGGCGGGAGTTCCCAGAAGTTGCCGTTCTGGACCCGGCTGGGGTCGGCGCCGCGGTTGCCGGCGTTGTTGATGAGGATGTCGATGCCCCCGGCGTCGTCACCGAGACGGACCATGTCCTCGACCTGGGCGTAGTCGGTCACGTCGGCCACGGCCGGCACACCGGCGGCGCCGGCTGCGGTCACCTCGGCCGCAACCGCCTCGGCCCGCTCGGCGTTGACGTCATTGATGAGCACGGTTCCGGCCCCGTGGTGGGCCAAGGCCAAGGCGATGGCGCGGCCGACGCCCTGCCCGGCGCCGGTGATGAGGGCATTGGCCCCCTTGAGGTCGAAGGTGTCCATGTTGGATGCGCTCCTCGGGGTGGGTGGTGGGGTGGGCGGTGGACGGCGATGCGGCGCCGAGCGAGATCAGGCCCGCTGCAGCACGTGGACGACGCACACCGCGCCGACGCCCACCATGTGGGCGACCGCGGTGCGGGCGTCGGGATGCTGGCGGCCGGTGGCCTCACCGCGAAGCTGGCGGGTGATCTCGCATACCTGTCCCACACCGGTGGGTCCGATGGGGTGACCCATGGCGATCAGGCCTCCCGACGGGCTGATGGCCACGTCACCGCCGATGTCGAAGTCGCCGCGCTCCAGGCGGTGCACGGCCTCGCCCTCGGGGCAGACCCCCATGGCCTCCACGTAGAGCAACTCCTCGATGGTGAAGGCGTCGTGCAGTTCGATGATGTCCACCTCGGTCGGTTCGACCGATGCGGCCTCCAGGGCCTCACGGGTGGTGGCCCGGGTCAGGGCCACGTCCATGTTCTCGTCGGGGCTGAACTGCTGGAGTCGGCTGGCCGAGGCGAGCACGCGCACACACCGGCTTCGGTCGATGCCGAGACGGTCGACGGCTTCGCCCGAGGCCACGATGGCGGCGGCAGCCCCCTCGCCGATCGGGGTGCATTGGAGGCGGGTCAGCGGTCCGGAGATCTGGGGCGGGGCCAACACCTCTTCGAGGGTTCGCACCTTCTGGCGCTGGGCGTAGGGATTGCGGGCGCCGTTGCGGTGGTTCTTGACCGCCACCTTGGCCACCTGTTCGACGGTGGCTCCGGTGTCGTGCAGATAGCTCTCGGTCAGCAGGGCGAAGTGGCTGAAGGGCTGGACCAGCCCATCGGCCAGCGAACGGACCCCGGCCATGATCGGTCCGCCCCGGCCCGCATTCGTGATCTTGTCGACACCGAGGGCCAGGCTGATGTCGGCGACGCCAGAGGCCACGTCGTGAGCGGCCTGGCGGACGGCGGTCGAACCGGAGGCCGAGGCGTTCTCGACCTGGGCCACGGCCACGTCGGACGAGCCGAGATAGCGGAGCAGGGTCGAACCGGCCGCCATCCCGATCCGGGCGTTGCCGACGTAGGCCGTGTCGACCTCGGGCCAGGTGATGCCGGCGTCGGCCACGGCGTCGCGGACCGCGGTGAGACCCATGGTCAGGTAGTTGATGTCGGACTTGTGGACGTAGGGATGGAGCCCGATGCCGACGACGAAGACCTCGCGGTCGGCCAGTATGTTGCGCTTGGCCATCAGTGCCCGCTTCCGGTCTGGTTGTCGGGGCCGGCCACGAACTCGATCGTGTCGCGTCCGTCCACCGCCGCGATGCGGCCGATCACGGCCATGCCGATACCCGGCTCGTCGACGGACAGCCGGGCCCGGACCGGCGTGGCTGCGGCGGTCACGATCTCACCGACCACGAACGGTGTCTCGAGCTTGGCGTCCCGGTGGACGGTGGTGAAGCTGTGGACGGTCCCGCGGGCCGGGATCGTCGTCGGGGTCAGCGATTCGCCGTGGGCGCCACAGGCCTCGCACCCGTGGAACTGCGGGGGGAAGGCGACCGTGCCGCAGTTGGTGCAGCGAACGCTCCGCAGATGGAGGACGCCGTCCTCGATGGTCCACAGCTCGGGTGGTATCGGTCGCCCCTCGTCGTCGGCCATCCGGACCCCTCCCGTCGCTGTCGATCGGGCATCAGCTTACATACTGTTCGGCTGGTCAGGAAATTGGGCGGGCCGAGGACCAGGGGGTACGGTGAGTTGGAGCATGGCACGACGAACGCAGACCGAACGCCGGGAGGCGTCGAAACGCCAGCTGATCGAGGCGGCGATGGTGCTCTTCGGCCAGCAGGGCTATGCCGGGACGACCCTGCGCGACGTGGGGGAGCGGGCCGGGGTCAGCGCGGCGCTGGCCACGTACCACTTCGGGAGCAAGGAGGCCCTGTTCCGGGCGGTACTGGATGCCATCCGGGAACAGGCCCGCCGATACGGGACGGAGATCGGTGCCGATCGTCATCGGGGTCTTGGCGCCGTCGAGGCCCTTGTCGACTACTACCTCCGGGGCTACGCCGAGAAGGGCACGCCGGAGCGGCCCGAGGCGGGTCGCGATCTGGGGCGGACAGTGTTCGTGGCCGCGGCCGAGGCCATCAGCGCGACCCCCGAACTCCGTGACGTCGTGGCTGAGCACGACGAGGCCGTGCGCGGGCAGCTGCGGCGGTGCCTGGAACAGGCGGTGGACGACGCCGAACTGCCCTCCGGGACCGACGTGGATGCGGTGGCGGTGGCCATCGCCGGGTTGATGCGGGGGGTGGCCCTGCAGTGGCTGGTCAATCCGGCGGCCGTCGATTTCGACGCCGTCATGGGTGTGGTCCGCACCATGACCTCGGCCTTCCCCGGGGGCGAGTCGCCGGCGCCGCCGACGCAGAACCCGGTCTGACCGGGCCAAGGGTACCGATCGCCCGGCCGATCTGGTGAGGGTGGTACGCCCCCTGGGACTTGAACCCAGAACCTGCGGATTAAGAGTCCGTTGCTCTGCCAATTGAGCTAGAGGCGCCTGACCGCCCGTGGGCGGCCCCGCAATGGTAGCGGCCGCCGACAGGATCGACGACGGCGTTTCCCGCCCGGGCGGGCTTTGTCGACGGTCGGTCCCGGCGGTTCGCAGTGGCCAAGGGTCCTGGGTCGGGCGAGGTGTGAACCGGGGCCGGCCCTGCGATCCTTGGGGCATCGCCGAGGACCCGACGCCCGATCCCGCCGGAGCGGACCCCGCCGCCGGCCCGGCCCCGATCGGGGCCCCGGCCGGGGACGAGGCCGACCCGGAGCTGGCGGCGGAACGGGAGGCCCTGGAGCGGATCCGCCGGGCCCAGGCGGCCCACATCGCCAGCGCCGTCGCCCTGGCCGAGCGCCTGGCCACCGAGGCGGCCGAGATGACCGAGGACGGCATCCGCGACATCTACGACGAGGACGCCGAGGCCGACGCTGCCGTGGCCGCCGCCCTGGTGCGCCAGACCTCGGAGCGGGCCATGCATGCCATCCGCCGGGTCAACGAGCTGCAGTCGGCGGGCAAGGCGCTCGCCTTCGGCCACACCACCGGCACCGACGGTGAGCGACGGGCCATTGGCCGGCTCACCGTGTTCGAGGGCGACGAGCCGCTGCTCATCGACTGGCGAGCCCGGGCCGCCGTGCCCTTCTACCAGGCGACGCCGCTGGAGTCGATGGGGGTCGAGCGTCGCCGGAACTACACCTACGGTGACGAGGGGTCCGGTTCGGCCGGTGAGCTCACGGCCTACAGCGATGAGCTGTTCGACCTCGATGCCGCCACCGACGAGTTGGGGTTGCGGGGGGAGGCGGCGCTGCTGGCCTCGGTCACCGCCCCCACCCGAGAGCAGATGCGTTCGGTCGTGGCCACCATCCAGGCCGAACAGGACGCCGTGATCCGGGCCGACGGCGACCGCCCCCTGGTCGTCCAGGGCGGCCCCGGGACGGGCAAGACGGTCGTCGCCCTCCATCGGGCGGCGTACCTGCTCTACGCCCAGCGCGAGGCCTTGTCCGACAGTGGCGTCCTGATCATCGGGCCGACGGCCGAGTTCCTCACCTATATCGCCGGCGTCCTGCCCTCGTTGGGTGAGACCGGGGTGCTCTCGGTGACGGCGCCCGAGCTCTATCCGGGGGTGCGGCGGGGGGCGGCGGAGGATCCGGCCGTGGCCGCGGTCAAGGGCCGGCTCGACATGGCCACGCTCCTGGCCAATGCCGTTGTCGACCGGCGGCGTAGCCCCCGGGTCGGCCTGTCGACCTGGTACGGGGCCCGTCGGGTCAGCCTGCCGGTCGAGGAGGTGGGCCGGCTGTTCGAGCTGTCGCGGCGCCACCCGACCCACAACGAGGGGGCCGACACGTTCCGGTTCGAGCTGATCGAGGCGCTGACGGCCGAGGTCTTCGACCCGTCGTTCCACAACCGGGACGAGGCCCGGGACCACTTCCGCCGG
Source organism: Acidimicrobiales bacterium (assembly GCA_965263455.1). Lineage (GTDB taxonomy): Bacteria > Actinomycetota > Acidimicrobiia > Acidimicrobiales > SZUA-35 > CADEDH01. The sequence goes on along the minus strand of CBDHHN010000002.1, from coordinate 130,724 downwards.
TCCGAGGCCGTCGTCGAGTTCCTGTTGCGGCACTGGCCGCCACTCACTCCCGAACAGGCCCTCAACGATCTGTTCGGTTCGGATGCTCTGCTGCGCTCGGCCTCCCGGGCGACGACGCTGTCGGCCGATGACCTGGCGCTGCTGGCCCGGGCTCGACGGCCGTTCGCCGAGGTCGACGAGATCCGGTGGTCGGACGCCGACATCCCGCTCCTCGACGAGCTGCTGTCACTGCTCGGTATCTCTTTGGCCGGTCGTGACGATGACGAGCGGACCCGCGAGCGGGACGAGGCCGATGAGTTCGAGCTGGCCGAGGAGGCCGACGAGGCCGACGACGACCAGGACGAGGACGGCGACGACGAGTTCGTCGAGGAGCTGGCCCTGCTCGACGAGCTGGCCGAGCGTCGGCCGATCGACTCCTCGGTCGACGCCTCGGTCCTTGACGCCCGATTCGACCCGCCCGAGACACCGGAGCCTCAGTACTTCCTCGAGGTGGTCGAGGACCTGGGCGAGGGCTGGCCCGGGACGGGATCGGGGGCCGGACGATGAGCGACGCGTCCGACCGGCTGATCGAGCCGATCGACGACTACGGCGACGACCCGTTCGCTGCGAGCCGTCAGGTGCACGGCATCGAGCGCTACGTGATCGCCGATGACGGCACTCAGGTGCTGCTCGACGCCGATGGCAATCCGGTGGCCGAACTCGACCTGGAGCGGCCGGACGAGATCGCCCAGCGCTCGGCCACGGTGCGCCAATTGGCCGTCGACGAGCAGGTGTGGCGCTTCGGCCACGTGATCGTGGACGAGGCGCAGGACCTGACCCCGATGCAGTGGCGGATGGTGGTCCGACGGTCCTCGGGTGGAGCGGTCACCATGCTCGGCGATCTGGCCCAGCGTTCGATTGGTGAGCCGGGGGAGTGGGCTGACCATCTGCCTCCGGAGCTGGCCGGGTTCGAGCAGCGCAACCTCACGACCAACTACCGGTCGCCGGCCGAGATCAACGACCTGGCGGCCCGGGTGCTGGCCGAGCTGGCCCCCGGTCTGCCGGTCTCGCGGGCGGTGCGCCGATCGGGCCACCGGCCCGAGGTGGTCGAGGTCGAGTCGGTTGAGACCGACTTGGGCGCTGTCGTGGAGCGATACCGGGCCGATGCCGACGCAGCCGCCGATCGAGCTGGTGGCGGTCGGCCATTAGCCGTGATCGGCTTCGGCCTGGCCGAGCGGGCCGACGACCTGGCCCCGGCCCGCGTCCTCGATCCGTGGCGGGCGAAGGGTCTCGAGTTCGACACGGTGATCGTCGTCGAGCCCGCGCGCTTCCTCGATGCGCCGGGTGGCCTCAGCCTCCTGTACGTGGCGCTGACCAGGGCCACCGTACGCCTCGCCGTGGTGCATGAGCGGCCCCTGCCCCCCGTGGTCGCGGCGGCGCTCGATCAGGCCTGACCGGGCCCCAATCGCCCCGTCGGCGCCTTCCACCCCCGAGTAGGCTGAGGCCGCCCCCGTAGCTCAGCTGGATAGAGCACGTCACTTCTAATGATGCGGTCGCAGGTTCGAATCCTGTCGGGGGCGCTGCGAGGCGAGGAAATTCTCTTCGTCCTCAGTCTGGGAACTCTTCGCTCCAGATGTCGATTGCGAAGACGACCAGGGCTCCGTCTCGTGGATCCAGGTCGTCTGGGAGTGCGAAGAGGTGGAACCCCGCCACTGTCACTCCCTCGATCGTGAGGCGACGACCTGGCCCGTGGGGTTTTGCGTCTGATTCCCAGATGCCCTCGGTGGCCAACAGGTCCAGTGCGGGTCCGAGATCGAAACGCCGGAACGGCTCTACGCGATCGGGAGCGAGTTGGGCTTCGACGTCGGCTGCGGCGCTGTCGGCCAGCCGGACCGGTCTCACCCTCGGCGGTTCGCCTGGTCTGCCAATCGCTGCAGCTCGGCGTCGCTACGGCGGTGAAGGGCTGCGACCGCAGCGGGTGTCAGGTCATCGTCCGATTTGATGACTCGGACTCCGAGCCCGGCCGATTCGCTGCTCTCCCTAAGGTCCTTGTCGTCCATGATCACAGACTAGGCCAGCCCAGTGACACCCACGGTCGATCGAACGGCCAGCTCGACAGCACCGGTGGTCGGCTAGTTGCCCGGGGTGTGCGGCCAACATTCACGCCAACAAATCTGCGAGGTCTGCATGACGTCTGTGCAGACGGACCGGACGATGGGGGCGATGGTCTCGGAGTCGCTGGGGTTGCGGAGTGTTGGCCGGACGGCCGGGAAGACTCTTCTAATGATGCGGTCGCAGGTTCGAATCCTGTCGGGGGCGCGTCTCTGACCAGGGGAAACGTTGCGGCGGCTAGTCGTTCGGATCCGAACGTCCAAGAAATACCCAAGACGGACGAACGTCATGTGCTACGTTGTAGAACATGGGTGAAGTCGGGATCCGGGCCCTGAAACAGAACGCGTCGGCTGTTGTTGCTGACGCTGTTGCGGGGGAGACGGTGACTATCACGGATCGGGGTCGGCCGGTGGCCCAGTTGACGGCGATCCCGGCGTCTCGGCTGGAGGCGTTGGTCGAGGCGGGTCGTGCTCGGCCGGCTCGTCGGGTATTGGCGGACCTGCCGGCCCCGGAGCCAGGGCCGGATGTGTCCGGTGCGCTTGCCGCCTTGCGTGGCGGCGAGCGGTACTGAGGTGGCCTTTTACCTCGATACTTCTGCGTTGGTGAAGTTGGTGGTTGCCGAGCCAGAGACAGAGGCGCTTCGGGGGTGGCTCGGTGTGGAGGACCGGCAGCCGGTCGCGGGTGATCTGGTGCGGACGGAGTTGATGCGGGCGGTTCGTCGGGTTGCTCCGGATCGGCTTGTGCGGGTGCGCGAGGTGCTGGACGGGCTGATCCTGCTTGAGCTGGGGACGTCGGTGTTTGTCGAGGCCGGCCGATTGGAGCCCGCCGGGTTCCGGTCGCTTGACGCACTGCATGTCGCGTCTGCGCTCAGCCTTGGTGATGACCTGGCAGGCATCGTGACCTACGACGAGCGACTCGCCGCAGCAGCCGAGGCCAACGGGGTGCCAGCACTGGCACCAGCCTGACGAGCGTTCATCCCGTTCGGGCTCTCCGCCCACCGGTCAGCCAGTGACCCCCACGGCGAGTCGTCTCGGCGTCGAGGCACTGTCGTACCAGCGCACGATGTAAGTGCCGTACTCGGGTGCACGTTCCAGAGGTACCATCGCTTTCATGGCCAACATCACCATCGTCCATACGAGACGCGGGATGCTGCTGTCGAAGCGCAAGTATGGGGATTGGCGAGAGGTTCAAGACTCGTTCGACGACTACAAGACTTCTCTCGGGCCATATGCACTCGATGAGCTCTGGGAGTATCTGAATATCGAGTATCCAGGAGCGGTTCCGTTCGACCGAGACGAGGTCGACTCCTTCTTGGCAGATGGCCACACCGAGCTGCTCTGGGCCAAAGGCTGACGGCGACTCAACCGGTAGCGAGATGCGTCTCTGGTGTTTGGGGACACGCCGCTGGCCGGCCCTGGAACTTCCGCAGGCGCTGCAGCGTCATTGGTCAGTGGGCGCGATGGGGCTCCGGCGGAAGGCGTAGAACGTTGGGTGGTGACCGAATCCCGAGTGGCGATCGAAGCCTGCCGCGTCGAGGGCTGGCTGTACCTCAAGCAAAATCTTATCGGCCTCTGACTCGCGGTCGGGGCCCCACATCAGCTTCAGGTACTCGGCGTAGCAGCGCCTAGTCAGGGCGTCCGTGATACCGAGTTCGAAGAGGCGCTCGTAGACCGCGGCGACGAGCCGGCGAGGGAGGTCGAGGTTTAGGTCCAGGTCGAGTATCAGGCCGAGGTGGTATGGGTTGCGCTCTGCTCGGATCGCAGTCTCGGCCGATCTGATGGCGTCGTCGGTGATCAGCACGTTGATGAAACCTGCGCCGTCCTGAGGGTTGGTCGCGGTCTGTGCCTTGATGTCCATGAGGATCGAGCGCGTGGTTCTCACTGCAGGTGAATCGGTTGTTGAGTCTGGTTCGGTCCCGAAGATTGCTGGATCAGACACCGTCCCAGAATGCCACGCGTGGTTTCGGCCGTCGCGCCAGCACCCACGAGGATGCCGATTCCGGGCCGTCGTGGCGTAGGGGACGCGGGGTTGTCAGCTGCGGGTGGCGAAGCGGCGGCGGTACTCGGCCGGGGTGAGCGATGTGAGCCGCTTGAAGGCTCGGCGGAAGCTGGTCGGGTCTCCGAAACCGATATCGGCCCGGATCTTCTCGATCGGGCGTGACGTCTCCTCCAACAGTCGTCTGGCGGTGTCGATGCGGACCTGTTCGAGGTAGTGCTGGGGCGAGATCGAGAGCGCCGCCTGGAACCTTCGGGTGAGGGTGCGGGGGCTGACACCGACGGTGTCGGCCAGGGTGGCGACGCTTAGGGAGGCGACTGGGTGGTGTTGGACGGCCGATTGGGCGGCGTGGACGATCGGGTCGTCGTGTCGGCGGTGGAGGAACGTGAGGGCGAAGGGACGCTGCGAGTCCCGGGCGCTGTCGAGCAGCATGACCCTGGTGGCAGCGTTGGCCCGGTCGGTGCTGCCGTATCTTCCGATGAGGTACAGCACGAGGTTGAACGCGGTGGTCGCTCCGCCCGAGGTGATGACGTCACCTTCGTCGACCACGATCGCTTCAGGGGTGACCTCGACGCTCGGGTACCGTTCGGCGAGGGCGTCGGCGGCGACCCAGTGGGTGGTGGCCCGACGCCCGTCGAGAAGGCCAGCCTCGGCAAGGATGAACGCGCCAGTGCAGGAACTGGCGATGACCGCGCCTTCGCTATGCCACCGGGCGACGTGGTCGACCCACCCGTAGTTGTGGGCGAGCGAGGTTTCGACGTCGTCGTCGAGGCCGGGAACGACCACCAGGTCGGGTGCAGGAGCCCGATCGACATCCAAGGTCGGATCGAGATGGATGCCGCTGGCGAAGGGCACCGGTGCCATGCCGCCGAGGCCGGTCCCGAACACGGTGAACAGGTCGGGCTCGTCAGGTCCGGCCACGAACCGCCAGGCATCGTTCGATTTGGTCATGGTGTCGAGCACCGACAGAGTGTTCAACGCGGCCGCGTCAGCGATGGCAGTGACGTACACTCGCATTGGCTGATCTTGCCCTGTTGTTGTCGGATCCGCCACTGTTGGCAGTCGCACCCAACTTCTAGGGTCGAAGCGATGAGTACCGATGCGGCCGCCCAACTCGCCATGACGGTCAACTTCGCCACCCTGGTGGTCCTGGCGGTCTGGAAGTACGTCCCCTGGAGCCGGGAGCGGCCCTTGACCGTGGCGGCCTGGCCGCTCGTGGCCATCCACACGGCCCGGACGGTCGCCCTCCAGCTCTACTCGTCGCAGGCCAACGGGTTCGACGTGAGCGACAGTACTCGCAACGAGATCATCTGGGGCGACTTCGTCGGTGCAGGGCTCGCCCTGATAACGCTGCTCACTATCTGGCTGGCGCCCCGCTACCTGCGACCGGTCGCATCGCTGCTCATCGTGGTCACCGTTATCGATCTGGCCAACGCGTTGGTCGAGGGTGTCCGTGAGGAGCTGCTCGGCAAGGCGACCGATGTGTCGTGGCTCATCCTCACCTTCTATGTGCCTCTGCTGTGGGTGACCATCGGGCTCCTGGGCTGGCTGGTCCTGACCCGCCGAGACGAGACGATCAGTTCTGTGCCCGCAAGCCAACGGAGCCAGCCATGACATCGACCATCCTGTGGGAAGACGACTACGGCGAGGTCATCGACCGGCCAGAGCTGGGGGTCATCGAGATCCGATGGTACGACACCACCAGCGAGCTCGACGCCGCCGGCTTCCAGCAGTGGCTCACCCGCTTCGCCGACTCCGTCGAAGAGACAGGCCGGGCCGCCATCCTGACCGACTCGACCGCGTTCCGGATGGACATGGCCCACATGAGCGGCGACTGGCGCGACGCCAACATCATCCCTCGCTACAACAAGGCCAGCGTCACGAAGTTCGCGTTCATCATGCCCCCAGGCATGCCCGCAGTCGGGGCCGAACCGACTCGTGAAGGCCCCGCCGAGTACCTCACCGCCTACTTCGACAACCGACGAGATGCCCTCCGCTGGATCACCGCCACGCTCTGGAGCGGGACGTAGGTTGGCCGCCGAGCTGCCGACGTTCCGGCACCTCACCCGCCTCCGAGCAACCGGCGACACCCATAGAATCAGCCGCCCCAGAGTGGAACGGCGTGCCAACCGGTGGGAGCCGACAATCCCCCGGCCTCGGGCTGTGGTGCCGCCCGATAGCACCGCTCGGGAACCCGATCCGGCACGCTGATGAACCGGCGTACTGCGAGGTCCCGTTGCTCGGAAACGCTCTCTGGCTGCCACGTACGGTGGAGTCCGTCGCTGTGCGTCGATGGGTGAGCGTTCAATCGCACGCCAGTGGTGCCGTCCTCGGGCGGTCGTTTCGCTCCGGCCGTGCTGTGTCATGCTCTGTCCGATGCGGCGTCGGAGCGGCTGGTTCAACTACGAGGGCGGGCGTCGCCAAGGTTGTTTCCGCCGCGTAAGGACTGGCGGGTTCCGCTCAGCTGACTTGAATCTCGTTGGTTGGACCGCTGCGCTGGCGCCAGGCCTTGTCCTTGGTCTCGCTGTCGGTCGGTTCAGCGATGGCTCACCCCTTCTGTTTGGGTTAGGCGGCATGGCTCTGAGTTGGCTCATCGCCCTTGGGGTCGACTACACGGCCTGGCGCAAGATCCCCTTCGGGTTGTCGAGTTCTGCGCTGACGGTAGAAGAGGCACGCTCGATTGTTGCGACGCTGCGCCGTCAAGGTGTCGGCGTGGACCTCGAAGTAGACATGGACGTCCCCGATGGCGATCCAGGATGGCGTGTCCGTTCGACGAACAGGTTTCGAACAGTTGTGTACCAAGCGATCAGCACCAAGGCCCACCGCTAAGAAACCGTATTGGCCTGCGGGCGTACGGCACTTGGTTCGGTGGGCTCTACAGGGACTCGGCGCAGAGCCGCTCACTCAGCGTGGATCGGATGTCGTTGGCGTTGGTGGGATCGGCGAAGCATGTTGTTGCCGGGTGAGCGTTCAGGACGTTGTTGACTATCGAGGCGTATTCGCTCCGCTGGGGTGTGGGCTTGTTGGGTGACTCTGTCTTGCCGAGCTCGGCTTCGATCGACTTCGGTCGGTCGAAGCTCAGCCAGTGATCGGCGGCAATGGCGTCGTGGTCTGCTCCGAGAAGGTCGAGGAGCATTGCGATGCTGAGACCGACTCGGTCCTTGCCGCCGTAGCAGTGCAGGAGGACCCCGCCGGGCTGGGCATTGGCGATCGCTGTCAGGACGCTGCCGACTCGGGGGCCGTGTTCGGCCATGAACTCGTGGTAATAGAGCGGTGTTGTCAGCTTCCACTGATCTTCACGGCCTGACCAGCTCTCGATGTACCCGGGTGGCTCCAGCGGGACGGACAGGACCTCGACCTCGGAACGACGGAGGTGCGCAGGTGGCGAGGCCTCATCGATCTCCCACTGGTGCCGGAGGTCAATGATGGTCCGTATCCCGTAGTTGACCAGCTCCTGCCAGCCGTCACCCGAGAGGGTGTGGACCGATGCGCTCCTGACCAGGCGCCGCAGCTTGACGGGGCCGTGTGCTGTTGGGATGCCACCCAGTTCTCGACCGTTCAAGAGCCCGTCCCACCGAAGGGAGCGATCGTCCTCGGAGTCCATCGATGCAGAGTAGAGGCCTCCTCGTCGATCCTTGGGTCAGTCGCAGCGTGGCTCGATAACGGCTCCGGGATTCCTCGTTGGCTTCACACACAACCGGCGTTGAGCAGCGTCTCGGGGTGATCGGAACGAGACCACCGACAGCGGCCGCCGGTCCGGGTGCTCGACAACCACTCGGAGTGCGTGGCGTCGACGAAGCCCTGGTGAAGCCGAGCGCTCCGGTCGTGCCGTTGCCAGCCGTCATGTGGTTGCGGCATGGTCGCCAACATCAAGTCTCTGCATCCGATCTCATCGGTATCGACACCGGAGCTGGGCCAATTGGCATCCTCGGCGCCTCCTACAACGGGCAGTGCATGTCCAGCTAGCGTCACCCCATGGGTGCATCGCCGCTTTTCCGCGTTGCCTTGCTGGTCGTGGCGTCCGTCGGCTGCACGACGAGCCCCTCACCCGACGCGTCGACGCCGCTCACCTCGGCCCCGAATCCGGTAGGCAGCTCGCCGACGACAACCTCTCCCACCACCGTGAGGACAACCGAATCCGATTCGCCCGGTGATGGGCAGGGTCAACTGGACCTCGCCACTGCACCGCTCCCGGCGATGGAGCTCCCCATCGGATGGGCCCTGGCCGCGACCTACGGCGAGCTCCGGATTGAGGGGTCATGCGTCTACCTCGACATGCACGATCGGGTGGTGACTCCCCTCTGGCCGGAGGGCTTCGCCGAGTTGGACGGCGACGGCATCCTCTTCGTCGAGCCTGACCTGCTCGTCGTCGAGCCCGACATGGACCAAATCGAGCCAGAGTTGTTTCCGGACGGTACCGAGGTTCAGATCGGGGCCGGTCCGTTCTCGGAGATTGTGACGGTGAGAGAAGCCCCGTCGACATGCGGCGACCACGCCTATCACCCGATCGTGTCGATGAGGCCGGTGCCGGCTGACGGCTAGAGAGGCCGGTCAGCCCAGGACGAGGCCGACCCGAATCGCAGGGTCTCCAGTCCCTGCCGCTTTGCCTGGGCCTTGTGGTGCCATGGTTGCGTCCATCGCGGTCGGCAAGCCCCGCGCTGCGAACCAGGGTTTCGGAGCCTCAGCGGCTGCTCGGACCGCCTGCGACAGGGTCGGGTCGAGGAGTGGCTTCGGCATCGTCGATCCGTCGAGGGCAACTACGATCGAGGGACCCTCTCGACGTAGGTGACCCCTCCCCGCAAGGCCGCGCCATGCACGACAACGACCGAGCAGTCGACGCCAACCTGCCCGGCCCGTCGATGCTGGCCAACCTGATGACGACCGCGGTGGCCTATGCCGTTGGCCGAGGCGTGCCTCTCGAGCGGGTGGCCGAGGCGGCCGGGCTTGGGCCACCGGATCTCATCGCCACACCCGAACGGGTACCCGAGGATGCCGTGTCGCACATCCTCGCCTACCTCCAGGCGAACTTTCCCGACGAACCGGTCGCCCTGGAGTTGGCGGCGGCAGCCCCTGTGAGCTTTCTCGGGCCGCTCGCCCCCGCCGCCCGGTTGGTGCCCGACCTGCGCGCCGGTATCGAGCTGTTCGTGCGCTATCGCACCGTGTTGTCCACGAGCGCGGTCCTCGAACTGATCGAGGAGCCACCGGGGCCGATGCTCCGTTTCGAGCACCCGAACGACCTGGAGTTCGGCCTCCAGGGGTCGGAGATGGGATTGCTGATGGGGGCGCGATCCATCGCCGAGGTGTTCGGCATTCCCGACGCCCTGCGCCTGGTCTGGATCGGACACGGCCCGACAGGGCCCGAAGAACGCTACAACGAGGCCTTCGCCGCCCCCGTGCGCTTCAACGCCCCGTGCGATGCGCTGCTCTTCCATGCCAACCGTCTCGACGACCCGGTCGACCCTGACGGCGGCGCCCGGCTACGTGTCCTGCTCGCCCACCTGGACCTTGTACGGCAACAGCTCGAGCACCAGGGGGACCCGCCGGAGCTCCGAGCGATCCGCGATGCGATCGCTCGGAATGCGGCCAACGGGGAATACGGCGCCGCCGCCGTGGCCGACCGCGTGGGCGTGAGCCTGCGCACACTCCAGCGGCGGGTCGCCGACATGGACAGCTCGGTTCAGGGGCTGATCGACGAGGTGCGGGCGGCCACGGCCCGCCAGCTGCTGTCGGACCCCGACCTGAGCCTTCTCGAGATATCGGTTGCGCTCGGCTACTCGACCGAGGCCGCCTTTCGCCGGGCGTTCCGCCGTTGGACCGGACAGAGCCCGGCCCACTACCGGACCTCGTTGGCCCAGTAGTACCCGGCCCGGTCCGTGAGGCCTCACGTCCCGACCATGGGCGCCGGTCGGATGCTGCGGCGCATGGCCACGGCGAGGAACACGGCGCCGAGCTCGATGATCAGCACAAGCCAGGTGGCGCTGGATGGGGCCCCGACGTGGGCGATCGAGACGAGCCGGCCGATCCCACCGAGGAAGATGGCCGCGGTGGCGATGACGAGGGCGTTCGCCCGTTCCTCAATCCGTGGCAGGCACCAGAGGGCGAGGAGGGCGACGGCAAGGTACACGCCGCCGAAGTAGCGGTAGGTGCTGTCCAGGGCGGCATCGACATCGTCGGCGTCGACGAAGCGCTCCACCCCGATCACCAGGGCGAAGAGTGCTGAGACCGTCGGGATGGATGCCAGCACCAGGAAGCCCGCCTGCCATCCCCGCCTCCCGGGCAGGTGGGGCCGCTCGGGAAGTCCCCGGTGAAAGGGGAGGTCAGTGGTGGTCTGGGTCACGAGCGTGTCTCCTGCGAGCCGGTGGGTGCTGATCGCCTGGCGATCGGCCCTGCCACGGGCAACGTAGTGATGACCGTCGCCGCCGAGCGCGCCATCGACGACAACCTGCGAGCACTTCACGCCACGACGGCGCCGGACCCCAGGTTGGCGTCAACGGCTCGGCCTTTGTCGTCGATGGCGCGGACACCGAGACGGGTCATCCCTACGGTGCAACTGCTCGCCCGAATCTGGACGACACCTCCCGACGAGCCCGGAGACATGATGACCACGACGACCGATCCCAGAGAGATCCTGAAGCTCATCAAGATGCTGTCACCGACGACCCTCCCGCGACTCGAGTACCTCTCCCGTGAGGACCTGACGCTGACCAATGTCCGTCGAGGGGGCGTCCGGGACGACGGGCCCACCACCACCGACATGCGCTACCCCCCGCCCGCGACCTACCCGCTCGGGGCCGAGAATGCCCACGGCGAGATCGAGATGATCGGCGACGTCGAAGCAACCCACTGGTACGGGGACGCCGACGGGATCACCTGGCACTTCGTCACCACCGGCGACCCGACCAAGGAGCCCCTCGTGCTCGTGCACGGCTTCCCCGAGAGCTGGTTCACGTTCCACAACCAGATGCGGGACCTGGCCGATCAGTTCTACTGCATCGCCGTCGACACCCTGGGCAACGGCCAGAGCGACAAGCGCCTCGACCTCGACTATCGCTATTCGGCGATCGCCGCCTCACTGGCGAAGCTGCTCGACGCCATCGGAATCGACCGTTTCAACCTTGGCGGTCACGATCGCGGGTCGGTCATCGCCGATCACCTGCTCAACGTCGACGGCATGGAGGAGCGCGTCCTGCGCTACGTCCGCATGCAGCAGTCGGCCAACGAGCCCCACGGCGACCCCAAGCCGCCGCACGACATCTTCGCCCAGTCGTGGTTCCCCACCTTGATGAAATGGACCGGCTTCCCCCGGGTCGCCTACGCCGCCGGTGGCTACCGGGTCGAGGGCATCACCAAGGAGGTGCTCGACCGACTGGACCGCGAGGTGAAGTTCGAGGGCGTGGCCGAAGCCTCACCCCGACAGTTCGACCACACCAACCTGCAACAGGAGCTCGACGACCGCCACGACGTCCTGTTCTCGAAGATGACGATGCCGGTGCTGTTCCTCCAGGGCCGCCTGGACCCCGGCCAGCACGTGGAGGAATACGAGAACACCCCCGACTTCGTCGCCAACGGGCGGGTCCAGTTCCTGGACGGCAACCACTTCTTCCAACTCGAAGTCCCCGACGAGGCATCGGACGCGATTCGCACGTTCTTGTCCGAGCCCCTGAGGTGATGGCGGGCGGAGCCGGCCGGCACGGCCACACCCGGCGTTCTGGTAGAGCCGCTGGTCAGCGGTCGTCGTCACCTGACCCCAGGTCCCAGACTCGCTTCTCAGGATTGGAGGGCATCGCCGCTGGCCCTGTCGCTCCACCGGCCGCGACAACGCGCTGCTTCCAATCCCCAAGCAGCCGTAGGAACGCTTCGAGGGGAATCTGGTCGGCGTGTTCCTCCTCGGGGTCCAAGTCGTAGCCGGCGACCACCTGGTTTCCCTCCAGCCGTAGATACGTCACGTTCCCGCTCGCAAACGGCTCCGCTCGTCCACTCTCGGCAGACTGCCGTACACCATGCTCGGCCCGTTCGATCCAGTAGGTCGACAACCCCGGCTCGGCGCCACGTGGTGCACGGCTCGACACGCAGTCCTCCAGCGCATCGTTGAACACGGAATGGTCCGGCCCGACCGATGCATCGATGATCCCGTCGGCCCGGCGTGTGAAGCTGAACTGCACGCCTGGCACGGTACTGCGGGACATCCGGCCGTAGCCGGTGATTCCGATCGCCTCAGCTGCTAGTGGTCGTCCTGTGCGCTGACGTCTGCCTGCTCACGCCGTCGCCGCTCTGCAGTCGACCCAACCGCAGCGCCGAGGGCGATCCCGACGCCGACCGACCACCACTGCCCGGTGGCTACTCCGATGGCGACACCGATTGCGGTCCCCACGGCCACTGCCGCGCCGATGCTCATATCCCTCGCTCCATCGGGCCCGGTGGTTCAACCGTGCCCCACGTTCCACCCTAGGCGAGGGCGGGCGTCGAAGCGGCGGCGAACCGCAGAGCCGGGTGCGGGTGGGTAGTCAGCGGTAGGCGAGCAGGGCGCCCAGATGCGAGGTCCGATCCTGCGCCACGCGAGATAGGCGAGCAGCGGCGCCGTCAGCCCGAGGATCGTGTCGGCGACCCACGGGCCAATCCAGGCGTCGGGGTTGTCACCGTCGAACATCTCGAGGGTCGGTATCGAGAAGGCCACGACGACACGGCTGGTCGTGAGGAGCACGCCCAACGCAATCCATCGGACGGCCGATTGCCGCAAGCCAGAGGTGGCGTTGCCGAGTCCGGCGTCCGCGTCCATCGTCTCCATGAGTGCCCCCTGTTCCAGCGGCCTGAGACCCGGTGACGGTAGGCGGCGCCGCGGTCCCACGGCGAACCGTGTCGGCCCAGCCAACCGCACGGCTCGGCGGACCGTGATCAGTGGCGTGCTCCCCGTGGGTGTCGTGTGGCGATCCCTGATGGCCGTGGCCATCGCCCCCGAGTTGCCCCGTACCCGATCAGTCCGTGGCGAAGTCCAAGGCGATACAGGGTTGGTCGCCGACCACCCACGCGTCGTGATCGGGGCCGACCTCGAAGACCTGACCGGCCGTGACCAGCACCTCGTCACCGCCGGCTGTCCGCACCATCATCGCCCCGGCCTCGATGTACCCGATGTGATGGGATGACGGCTTGCCGCGTTGCGGCCCCGCGTGCAGCGACCATCGCCAACCAGGTTCGTAGATGCCACGGCCGACCTTCATCGACGGCATCGACACGGTCCAGCGACGACTGCCGTCGTCGAAGGTCCGCGGCACTCCGTCACTCTCCAATTCGGCCCGGAAGACGTGATCCACAAGCCAGACCGTACGTCGCAGCCACCGGCATCGATGGGAACAACCGGTGAACTTCCGGCCCCGCGTTGACGTCGGGGCCAGGGGAACGTGGTGGACTGGTTTGATGCGCGCGGTCTCCCTTGCACTCGTCTTCGCCCTGGTGGCCGGTGCGTGCGCCAGCCGCGGCGACGGGGTCGACGGTTCGCCGGCGACAACGGCGACGACAAGCCGATCTGACACGGGCGCCTCGGGTGAGCCGGACGTGCCATCGCAACCGACCCCGCCCAGGGGAACGGCGCGCGCCTTCGGCCCGGCCCCCGACGTCCCGACCGGCCCACTCGACCCGGCCACCCTCGACGCGGTCGAGATCGCCTTCGGCGAGCGCCTGACGGCCGGGGTGATCGACGCCGACCGGCTGGCCGCCATCGACAGGATCGGCGCCTCCGGCGACCCCCGCACGGCATGGTGGCTGACCGACCTGCTCCGGGTCACGTTCGACGTCGACCTCGCCGAGGCCCTGGCGCAGGCCTTCACCGAGTTGACCGGGGTGGAGATCCACCCGCGGCAACCGAGCTGGGGAGAGGCCGCCGACCATCTCCTGGCCTGGGACGTACCGGAGCCGCCCGACTACCTCCGCTACAAGCGCAACGTGCTGCTCACGATCGAACCCCGCTGGGAGCCGCTGCTGGTGGACGAGAGCGACATCGACTGGCGGTTCGTGTCGTGGGGTGGTGTCCTCATCGACGACCGCCCCTACGACGAGACCGCCGCCTTCTGCAACTGCATCCCGGCCGCCGACAACCCCCGTGCCATCGATGCCGCCGAGGGCGACCGGTGGTTCCACGACAGCACCGTGGTGTTCGGCGTGGTGGTGGACGGCGAGGCTCGGGCGTACCCCCGCACGATCATGGAGGTCCGCGAGATGGTCAATGACACCCTTGGCGGCCGCGACCTCGCCATGCCCTACTGCACCCTGTGCGGCACGGCCCAGGTGTTCTTCACCGACGAGCTCCCCGGCGGGCTGGAGCGACCGATCATGCGGACGTCAGGTCTGCTGTCGAGGTCGAACAAGGTGATGTACGACCTGCGGACCGACTCGGTGTTCGACACCTTCCTCGGGACGGCGGTGAGCGGGCCCCTGTGGGAGGCCGGGATCGTGCTGCCCCAGGCCGGGGTCGTCACCACGACCTGGGGAGAGTGGAAGGCCGACCACCCCGACACCACGATCCTCCACATCGACGAGGCCCTCGGTCGGGGCGGCGACCTTCGCAACACCCGCGATGCCGACGGCCCCATCTTCCCGATCGGTCGGGTTGACCCCCGCCTCCCGGTCCAGGACGACGTGCTGGGCCTTCTCACCGTCGACGGCCGACCGATCGCCTTCCACGTGGCCAGCGCCCTCGACGCCATCGACCGGGGCGAGACCGTCTCGGTCGACGGCATCACCATCGTCCGTGACGGAGGCGGGGTGCGCGCCGTGGACGGCGCCGGGGAGGACCTGGGCGGACATCAGGCCTTCTGGTTCGCCTGGTCCCAGTTCCACCCCGAGACCGAACTGTGGCCCCAGTGATCGATCGGCGCCCGGAGGTGGCGCCGCTCCACCCCGAATTTCGGTCGATTCCGAGCCGGTGGCTAGCGTGATTCCCATCAGGAGACCTGCGCGGCCACGCCGCAGGTAGACCACAGGGGGACCGCATCATGCCATCGGTAGAGACGACCATGGGGAGGCGGCTGGAGACGCCCGGGGTCGAAGGCTGGAGCCGTACGGCCAGGCCCGACGATCCCAACAAGTACTTCATCGTCTCCGCCGACTGCCACGCCAACGAGCCCAAGGACTGGGTGAAGTCCAGGATCGCACCCGAGTATCGCGATCGGTTGCCCCGCCTCAAGGTCATCGACGGACAGGCCTACATCATCACCGAGGGCAATCGTCCGTGGAAGATCAAGGCCGACACCACCGACTGGGGCCCCGAGGACATCGAACGCAACAAGACCGGCCGCACCGTCGACGAACGGTTGGCCGATCAGGATCGCGACGGCGTCGACGTCGAGGTCGTGTTCGGCAACAAGGGCATCCACGCCTTCGGCACCAAGGATCCCGGGTTCTCCATGGCGATGTGCCAGGCCTGGAACGACTGGGCCCACGAGGAGTTCGGCGCCCACCAGGACCGCATCCTTCCCATGGCCCAGATCCCGACGATGGACGTCGCCGCCGCCGTGGCCGAGGTCGAACGGGTCGCCGACCTGGGCTTCCGGGGGGTCACGATCCCGGCCAAGCCCGAGTACGGCCCCACGGGCATGGACCAGCGCAACTACAACCAGCCCGAGTTCGAGCCGCTGTGGTCGGCGCTCGAGGACGCCGACCTACCCATGACCATTCACGTGTCCACCGGTCGGGATCCTCGCGCCGCGTCGGGCCCGGGCGGTGCGGTGATCAACTACGCGGTGCACTGCTGCGCCGCCAGCCAGGAGCCGGTGGCAAACCTGGTGGCCTCCGGCGTGCTCGAACGGCACCCGAAGTTGCGCTTCGCCACCATCGAGGCGGGCATCGGCTGGGTGTCGTGGTTGTTGGAGGCCATGGACGAGGCCTTCTACAAGCACCGGATGTGGGTCGCCCCCGAGCTGAAGGAGCCGCCGAGCTACTACTACCGTCGTCAGTGCTTCGCCTCGTTCGGGGAGGACACCTCGGGCCTGGCCCTCGGCGTGAGCCACGACCTGATCGACAACTACCTCTGGGCCAACGACTACCCCCACCACGAGGGGACCTGGCCCCATTCGGCGTCGGCCATCGAACGCACCATGAGCGACCTCACCGACGAGCAGCGGGCCAAGGTGCTCGGACTGAACGCCGCCCGCTTCTGGAACATCGACATCCCGGCCCGGTACCTCACCTCAGGCGCCGCCTGATGTCGCTCAGGGGGGCGGCCGCCGTGGTCGGCGTGGCCGAGCGGGCCCCGCAACGCCACAGCGGTGACCTGTCGGTCCTCGACCTGCTCAGCGGGGTCGCGGCCGAAGCCATCGACGACGCCGGGGTGGCACGGACCGAGGTCGACGGTCTGCTGGTCCACCCCGTCGGAGGACTCCCCGGCTTCGTGCCGGCCACCGTGGCCGAGCACCTTGGCCTGAGCCCCACCTTCGCCGAAGTGGTCGACCTCGGTGGTGCGACCGGGGCGGGCATGGTCTGGCGGGCCGCCGCCGCCATCCAGGCCGGCATGTGCACCACCTGTCTGTGCCTGACCGGAACCTCTCGCCGACCCCCGAGGTCGCGGTCGACGGCGGCGTCGGACCCAGGAGCGAACGCGCAGCCCCGGGTCCCTCGATCGATCCAACCCAGGCGCGACCGGTCACCGGCCGCCGAGTTCGACATGCCCTACGGGATGATCGGGGCCAACGTCGGCTACGCCATGATCGCCACCCGCTACACCCACGAGTACGGCCTGGCCGACGAACAGCGCGCCAAGGTCGCGGTCGATCAGCGCCGCAACGCCAACGCCAATCCGGCCGCCATCTTCCACCACGAGCCGTTGACCATCGACGACGTCCTGGCGTCGGAGATGATCTGCGAGCCCCTCCACATGCTGGAGATCGTCATGCCGGCATCCGGGGCGGCGGCCCTGCTCGTCACCTCGGCCGATCGGGCCGTCGACACCCGGCAGCGGCCGGCCTGGCTGCTCGGGGCCGGCGAGTCCGTCACGCACTCGTCCCTGGCCCAGGCACCGGCCCTCGACGCCACCGGCGTCGGCATCGCGGCGCGCGCCGCGCTGGCCCAGGCCGGGATCGAGCCCACCGACGTCGGCCTCGCCTCCCTCTACGACTGCTACACGATCATGGTCCTGCTCACCCTGGAGGAGGCCGGGTTCTGCGGTCGGGGTGAAGCCGGAGCGTTCGTCGAGAGCCACGATCTCACCTACGCCGGGGACTTCCCGCTCAACAGCCACGGTGGGCAGTTGTCCTTCGGCCAGGCCGGCATGGCCGGCGGCATGAGCCATGTGACCGAGGCCGTACGGCAGATCCAGGGCCGCGGCGGCGAACGTCAGGTCGCCGACCTCGACCTGGCCTACGCCCATGGCAACGGCGGGATCATCGCCGAGCAGGTCGGTCTGGTGTTCGGGGCGGAGCGGTGAGCGAGACCGGCCAGGCGGCGAACCCGAGGATTCTCCCGCCCGTCTCCGAGCTCACCTCGCCCTACTGGGATGCCGCCCGGCGCCAGGAGTTGGTCGTCCAGCACTGCGGCCGGTGCGGGCACCGACCGTTCCCACCGCGCACCCACTGCCCCGAGTGCGGCGCCGGTGACCTGGCGTGGCGGGCCGTCGCCGGCACCGGCACCGTCTACTCCTTCACCGTGGCCCACCGGCCCCCACACCCCGTGCTCGCCGGTCGGTGCCCGCTGGTCATCGCCATCGTGGAGCTGACCGAAGGGCCCCGGCTCGTGAGCAACGTCGTGGATTGCGATCCCTCCGTCGTCCACGTCGGCATGGCCGTGCAGGTCAGGTTCGAGCCGGTCGACGACAGCGACCTACTGCTGCCGGTGTTCGCGCCTCAGTAACTGGGGTCGTCGGGGACGAGGAGTTCCCAGTGGTCGCGGGGGACGATGCCTCGGGAGGCGAAGGTGCGCACCATGGACCGCGGATGGTCGACCAGGGCGGCGGCCACCCGACCGAGCAGGTGAGCGGCGGCGGTCTGGCGCCAGAACCAGGTGTTGCGCTCGTGGCTGTCGGCCCGGCCCGGCTGGTGGGCCACGGCGTGGAGGTACCAGGCGCGCAGGTCGTCGGCCACGAGCCGCAGCGCCTCCACATCAACCGGGTCGTCGTCGCCCCGCTCCGCCAATGCCGTGAGCCGCTCGACCATCTCGTCGAGGCCGAGGCCCGAGTTCGGGCTCGGGGCCGGACCCAGTTCGGCCCACGGCGAGAGCTGGCCGATCTCGCGGCCGATGGCCGCCGTCAGGTCCCCCTCCTCCTCGCCGCCGCCCCTCGGCGCGAACGACACCGGACAGGCCCACGGCGTGTCGTCGTCGCCCACGGGAGCGTCGTCGGGAAAGTCGGCCAGGACGACCGGGCCGTCGGTGCGCTCCACCAGGGCCAAGGCGTCGAGCAGCACCCGCCGCTGGAACTCGGGCTCGTGGGGTGCCCCGAACGGACGGCCGAGCTCGAACGGCACCCACAGGAATCGCGGCAGTGCCATGGCCTCGGTCTGCTCCCGGACGAGGGAGATCCCGGTGGTGGCGACGCCGCGGGCTTCGAGATAGTGCGAGACCGCGCCCACGGCGCGGGTGCAGTTGGGTCAGACCGGGACGAGGCACACGGCGGTGACCTCGTCGGCGTGGAGCATGCGGGCCAGGTCGTCACACGTCGGCTCGATCATGTCCGGCGGCCAGCCCGCCCCCATCAACGAGTAGTGGTGATCGGCCACCGACCCGATGACCCCTTGGGCCGCCAGCTCGCGCAAGCGGTCGAGGGGAAACACCGTGTTGACGTCCTCCCGGAAACCCGACCGGTCGAAGTGCACGGACGAGTGGGTCATGGTGAGGCCCGCCAGGTCGGCCGACCCCGCGATCACGCGATAGCTCAGGTCGACGAAGGTGAACGCCTCGTCGTCGAGCCGATGCAGACCGGCGGTGGTGATGATGGCGACCCGGCGCTCGGCCAGCGGCGGCCCCTCGACCCACGGGCGATCGGCGTAGGACGGGAGCTCCTTGGCCATGATGTGGGTGCGTTCGGCGTCACTGAGGTCGCTCAACCTGACCATCGGTCACCATCGTAGGCGTCGTCGGGGGCGGGGGTCGTCGGGCTCAGCGGTCGCCCGGGGTGAGGTAGAACCACATCGGTTGCGGCGCCTCCTGGTCCTGCATGGCCTGACGGGCGGCCAACAGCACCTTGCCCGTCTCGGTCTGGTCCAGGAACCAGCGGGTGCCGGCCCACGCCGCGGGCGCGTGGTCGACCATGGCCAGGGCCGCGGTCTCGTAGTACCCCCGGATGTCCTGGCTGACCCGCATCGGGAGGCCCGGGATCCCGGCCTCCTTCCACGGCGTCCCCTCGGTGATGCGGATGAAGGCCTCGATGGCGGCCGGAACATCGTCGGCGGCGACGACCCGACCGGCCCCGAACCGACCGTTGCTCAGCTCCACCCCGCGGTCGTAGGCCGCCCGCAGACCGCGGGCCTCATCGACGGCGGGATGGGCGTCGGGGTCGTGGCGCGGCGGCAGGGGGCACGCCAACAGCTCGTCGCCCCCGTCCGGGATCGACTCGTCGAACTCGGCCAGCACGGGCTGATCGGACCCCAGGAGGGCGAAGGCGGCGTCGAGGACCCGATGCTGGAACTCGGCGTCGCCCGGCTTCCCCAACGGCCGACCCAGAGGGAAGTCACACCACAGACCCCGGGGCGGGGCCGTGGTCTCGATCTGCTTGCGGATCGAACCGAGGGCCACGGTGGCGACGCCGGCGGCCTCGAAGATGTGGGCGAGCGTACTCACGGTACGCGTGCACAGCGGTCAAACCGGGGTCAGGAGGACGACGTCGATCCCCTGCTCCCGGAGCCAGCGGGCCCCGGCCGGGCCCGAGTCCATGCGGATGGCCGACAGATCGAACTGGTTGCCGGCGTAGGCCAGGTGCTGGTCGGCCACCCGGCCGATGACGCCGCGGTCGGCCAACTCGTCCAGCCGGTCCAGGGGGAACACGGTGTTCATGTCGTAGGCGAACCCGGCCCCGTCGAAGTTGGGGCTCCAATGGCCCGATACGTAGTCGCGGCGGTGTCCGTCGAGGATGCGGTACCCGGCGTCAACCGCCTGGAAGTCGTCCTGATCGGGGTGGTGGAGCGAGGCCGTGGTCACGATGGCGACCGTCGCCTGGGCCAGCGGTGGGGGAGTGGTGAACGCCACGTCGTCGAAGCTCTCCCCGGGGAGGGCTTCGGTCAACGCCTTGATGTCGGAGTCGGCCATGGTCGCGAGACTCCCCTCGCCGACCCCCTGCCGTCAAAGCGAGTCGTCGATCGGGCCTCGTAGGCTCCAGGTTGGACGCAGGAGACGGCGAGGGAGACGGAGCCATGGCCAAGGGAATCGGACTGAACGACGAACTGCAGGCGTACCTGGTGGGCCACGGGACGCCGCCCGACCCGGTGTTGGAACGGTTGGCGGATCGGACCCGGGAGCTGACCGGCCGGGCCGCCGGCATGCAGATCGCACCCGAGCAGGGTGCGTTCATGACGTGGCTGACCCGTCTGATCGGGGCCGGCGCGGCCCTGGAGATCGGCACGTTCACCGGGTACTCGGCCATCTGTATCGCCCGAGGGCTGCGGGATGGCGGTCGACTGCTCTGCCTCGACGTGTCCGAGGAGTGGACGGCGATCGCCCGCACCGCCTGGCAGGAGGCCGGGGTCGACGATCGCATCGATCTCCAGATCGGCCCGGCGGCGGAGACCTTGGCCGCCGTGCCGGCCGAGGAACAGTTCGACCTGGCCTTCATCGACGCCGACAAGACGGGCTACGAGACCTACAGCGACCTGGTGTACGACCGCCTCCGACCCGGCGGTGTCGTGCTCGTCGACAACGTGCTGCAGCAGGGTCGGGTGATCGATGAGGCGGCGAACGACGAGGCCACGGTCGCCATCCGTGCCTTCAACCGGTCGCGTGCCGACGACGACCGCTGGGACACCGTCATGCTCCCGGTGGCCGACGGCCTCACCCTGTTGCGCAAGCGGTAGCCAGCGGCCCGGCCGCGGTCTGGGTCCCACGCCCGGGTCGGGGACCCCGACCGAGGCTCACCGGGGCCGGAGCTCCGGGATCCGCTCCGGGTCGGGTCCCACCCAGGGGTCGGCCGGGCTCTCCAGCCGCCCGTAGGCGTTCCACGGCTTGAATCCCAGCCGTTCCTTCATCGTGTCCGACAGCTCGGGCCACAGGTCGGGATCGAGCCCCAGAACCTGGTTCTCCTGCTGGCGGAACTGAGGAGCGCAGAAGGTGCCGAGCACCCCGAGCCGGTCCTCACCGCCGGTGTGGGCGCCGGTCCCGTGCCACAGCCGACCGTCGAACACGGCCAACGAGCCGGCGGCCCCGACGAGATGGTCGATCTCGTAGTCGCCGTCGGCCGCCGGGTCGGGGTGGGCACCAGACAGGTGCGAGCCGGCCACGACCTCGGTCGCCCCGTTGGCCTCGGTGAAGTCGTTGAGCATCCACATGGTGTTGACCACCACCGGGGGTGCGATGCCGAGTGTCGGATCGGGTTGGATCGCCTCGGGGACCGGTTGCCGGGAGATCTCCGACGGCCTCACCGGGGCCGCGGCCGGCGGCCGAGCTTGAGGCATCCACCACTGGTCGGTGTGGAGGCCCATGCGCCGACCACCCGGCTTGGCGATGTTGGCCGACAGGGTCGACAGCAGGAACCGAGGCCCGAGCAGGTGGCCGACGAGGGCGTCGACCAGGGGGTGGATCACGAGATCCCGAAAGCACCGCCCCTTGTTGACCAGGAGCCACACCCGCTGGTTGACGCCGCCGTTGGCGGCCGAGAAGGCATCCGGCTTCAGGTTCCCGAAGTCGTCCAACAGGCCCTGGTGGGCGCCGCCGTCGCGGAAGTCCAGACCGTGCTTCCGTTCGCCCTCGGCCTGCTCGACCAGGCGACGCCGGGTCTCCTGGAGCTGGTGGCCGACCAGAGCGTCGGGAATGCGGCAGAGACCATGGCGGTCGAGGTCGCGTCGGGCCTGGTCCAGGTCGACGGTGGGCTCGGGCAACATGCTCCACCCTGGCCCATGACGGCCCGGTCGGGCAAGGCCCGGGGATCTGCTCGGAGCGGGCCGCTCAGGGCTGGCCGTCGCGCCAGTCGGGACGGTCGGGAGCGTTCTCCTCCCAACTGCGGATGAAGACCGAGAGGGCCTTGATCTGCTCGGAGGTGAGCGGTCCGGCGTAGTCCTGGGAGTAGGCGCTCATCTGCGAGCCGGGGACCCCGACCCCGATGAGCAGGCGGACCTGCTCGTCGGTGGCCGACTGGAGGAACTGGCGGGAGTTGAGGGCCGGTCCGATGCCGCCCTCGCCGTTGAGCCCGTGGCAGGACGAGCAGTTGAAGCTCCACAGCGTTTCGCCCTGGGTGGCCAGTGAGTCGAGATGGTCCTCCCGGGCCTGCTCCCGGGTCGACGGCTCGAAGAACCGGTAGAGGGGGAAGACCAGGGCCATGGCCAACAGCAGGGCGGCCCCGACGGCCATGACCCGGTTGGTCGACTCCTCCAGTTCGGGGTCCACCTCGTAGGCCATCAGGAATGCCCTCCCTCGGTGGCGCATGACGGGCCGGTGGGCGGTTCGTCCACGTTGAGCACCCCGGGCTCGGGGCCGTCCTGGCGGTCACCGGTGTCGATGTAGAGGAGACCGTCGGGGTCCAGATCCACCGGGTAGCGGTCCATGCCCCGGGGGGCGGGCCCGGCCAGGTAGTCGCCCACCCGGTTGAAGACCGAGCCGTGACAGGGACACTCGAACTGTCCCGAGGAGTCGCAGAACGGGACCCGACAGCCCAGGTGGGTGCACTTCTCCGAAAGGGCCACGATCTCGCCGTCGATCCGGGTCAGGTAGGCCCGGGCGGCCGGGATCTCGACCACCCCGGTCTCGGGCACGGCGTCGGGGGTGATCGATCGGACCCGGCCCCCGAATCCGGCGGTGGGCAGGGGCCACAGCAGGTCCCAGCTGGTCCAGGCCCCGGCGGCGGCCACCAGGCCGGCCCCGGCGGTCCACATCCGACTCAGGAACTGTCGGCGTCTCATGGTGGTGTCAGCCACCGCTGACCGGCTCGATGTCCCGGCCGTGGTGTCGGTCCCGTCGCTCACAGCTCACCGTGCCATTCCTGCCAGGGCCACACCCATCCCCAGTTGGGTCCACGGAAGGCGAAGCCGATGATGGTCAGTACCACGAAGATGATCAGGAAGGCGGTGAAGGTCGCCACCGCCACCCGCCGGTGGTCGGCCCGGACGAACAGGCTCCGGTCGATGTAGGGCAGAGCGATGAGCCCGATCACGATCGCCCCCGGCACCAACACCCCGGCCACCAGCGGATGGAAGTGGGCCAGCAGTTCCTGGAGGGCGGCGAAGTACCAGGGCGCCTTCTCCGGGTTGGGGGTCACCGTGGGATTGGCCACGTCCCGCAACGGTGCGTCGACGAACACCGAGATGATCAGCACCAGGAACAGCACCGACAGTGCCGCCACCCCGTGACGGACCAGCAGGTGGGGCCAGACCATGACCATGTCGTCGGCCGCCGGGTCCTTCCGTTCGCCGGCCACCGGCTTGCCCGGCACCATGCCCAGGACCCGCCGGCCCTCGAACACGGCCGGGTCGGGGTCGAGCCGGTCGGGGCGACCGAGCGTCACCGGCACCCCGGGCCCGGCCCGGTCGCGCCCGTCGTGGGGATCAGACATCGGGCTCACCTCGTTCCATCTCGAGCATCGAGTCCTTCCGCCACCGCCACAGGTGGATCATCAGGGTGAAGACCAGAACCGACGGCAACACGGCCACGTGGAGGACGTAGAAGCGGAGCAGGGTCGCCGCCCCCACCGTCTCCCCGCCCAGGAGCAACCGACGGACCTGGCCGCCGACGAAGGGGACGTAGGCCGCCATCTCGGTGCCCACGGTCACGGCCCAGAAGGCCAACTGATCCCAGGGCAGCAGGTAGCCGGTGAACGACATGAGGAGCGTGATCATCAGCAGGATCACGCCGATGACCCAGTTGAACTCCCGGGGCGACTTGTAGGCCCCCCGGTAGAACACCTTGGCCATGTGGCCGGCGACGGCCAGCACCATCAGGTGGGCCGACCACCGGTGGACGTTGCGGATGTACTGGCCGAAGGCGATTTCGGTCTGGATGGTCTGAATGTTGGTGTAGGCCGACAACGGCGAGGGGACGTAGAAGAACATCAGGTACAAGCCCGAGAAGACCAGCGACCCGAACAGGACCGTCGAGATCACGCCCAGGTACCACGAGTACTGGAAGCCCAGCTCGGCCCGTCGCACCTTCACGGGGTAGAGGTGGAGCAGGAAGCTCGACCAGTGCCCGGCGGCCCGGTCCCGCGGAGTTCGCCGGATCGGGGACCGCCAGATCGAGCGGCCCACGGGCGATGTCCGCAGCCGCTCCATCGCCGTCAGGTTGTCGGGCAGGGCCGGGTCGGCCCCACCGGGAGCCGTGGGGCCCGGTCCGTCGGGACCCGGCCTGTCGCGTTCGACCACCGTCATTGCGGAACTCCCACTCCGGTCCAGACCCCCATCGACAGTGCGTCGGGGGGACAACGTTCGATGCACAGCCCGCACCGGATGCAGGCCGTCTCGTCCAACAGCAGGGCGGTGGCGCCCCGGACCGAAGGGTCCAGGTCCTCCGAGGGGACGAGCGAGATGACGTCGACCGGGCACACGTCGGCGCAGAGGGCGCACAGGACGCAGGCGTCGACGTCGAGGAGGATGTTGGCGAAGCAGCGTAGGCAGCGGTTGGCCTCGCACCGGGCCTGTTCCGGGGTGAACCCCAGCTCGACTTCGGCCAGGCCCATCCGGCGCCCCGTCGCCAGGGTGGGGACGTCGACCCGGTCCTGGCGGTCGTAGAGGTCGTCGAGGCGATGGAACTGCTTCAGCTGCACCATCTGCCCGGACCCGGCGTCCGGGTTCTCGCCCCCGAACGACCGGTGGATGTCGGCCGCCGCCCGCCGCCCGTCGGCCACGGCGTCGATCAGGGTCCGCGGTCCCTTGGCCGCATCGCCACCCGACCACACATCGGAGAGGGAGGTGGCGCCCGTGTCCCAGTCGATGCCGATGGTGCGACGAGGGCTGACCTCGGGTCCGGCCGGGCCGAGGGCATCGAGATCGACGGCCTGGCCGATGGCCAGGATCACGGTGTCGGCCTCCAGGTGCAGCTCGTCGTCGGGGTCGAAGTCGGGGGCGAATCGCCCGTCGGCGTCGAACACCGACCGGACACCCACCGTGTCGAGGCCGGTCACCCGACCGTGTTCGGTGGTGATCCGGCCCGGACCCCGCCGATGCACGAACCGGATGCCCTCGTGCTCGGCCTCCTCGACCTCGAAGTCGTGGGCCGGCATCTCGTCCCGGTTCTCGAGCGACATCACCGTGATGCGTTTGGCCCCGGCGCGGCGGGCGGTTCGGGCTGCGTCGAGGGCCTCGGTCATCGACGGTCGATCCCCGGGGCCGGCGTCGGCCGGGCGCTCGGGCCGTTGGGCCTCGTAGTCGGCGGCCCGCAGGGCGGTACGGGCCGCGTCCATGGCCACATCACCGCCGCCTATCACGACTACCCGTTCACCGACCTCGACCTCGAAGCCACGGTTCATGTTGATCAGGAACTCGATGGCCTTGAACACGCCGTCGGCGTCGGCCCCTTCGAGGTCGAGGCCTCGACCCAGGGTGGCGCCGATGCCGACGAACACGGCATCGTGGGTCTGGCGCAACTGGTCGAGGGTGACGTCGACGCCGAGCCGGGTGTTGAGGTGGACCTCCACCCCCATGCCGACGATGGCGTCGATGTCGGCCGCCAACACCGTCCGGTCCAGGCGGTACTCGGGAATGCCGAGCCACATGGCCCCGCCCAACTTGTCGGTGGCCTCGTACACGGCCACCCGGTATCCCAGACGCCGCAGGTCGTGGGCGCAGGCCATGCCGGCCGGACCACCACCGACGATGCCCACGCTCTCCCGGCGTTCGATCGGCGGTGGTCCGGCAACGGCCGTCAACGGTCCACCGGTGGGGCCGCCGCCGTCCGTGTCCTCGTGGTCGGCGGCGACCCCCGGTGCCGCCTCCGGACCGTACTGTTCGGTGACGAACCGCTTGAGGGCCCGGATGGCGATGGGTCGGTCGATCTCGCCCCGCCGGCAGGCGTCCTCGCAGGGGGCGGCGCACACCCGACCGCACACCGAGGCGAAGGGGTTGGGGAGGCGGGCCGTGAGGTAGGCGGTGTGGTCGTCGCCGTCGGCGATGGCGGCCACGTACATCCCGGCGTTGGTGTGGACCGGGCAGGCGGCCAGGCAGGGGATGTTCTCGTCGTAGAACTGCAGCGCGTCGACCATGGCCGTCAGATCCTCGACTCTCGGTGGGCCCACCACAGAGCCCCGAGGGCGACCACCAGACCAAGCCCCCACAGGCCGACGCCGATGAGGTCCTGACCGAACCGCGACAGCCTCGAGACGGTGGTGGTCGTCAGGGCCCAGTCGGGGACGACGACCGTCACGAACGTGATGCCGGTGACGATGACGGCCGTCTTCAGCCAGGCGTCGAGCCAGGGCGTGGCCAGCCGGTCGTTGGTGGCGGCCACCCGGGGGGCCAGCACCATGGCCACCACCGACGCGGCCAGGAGGAAGGCCAGCGCCGTGCTGGCGTTGGCCAGGCCGGGGAGTTCGGTCCCCGCCACCGGGCCGACCTGCTCGAAGGCCTCGACGGCGGCCTGTGGAGCCTGGAAGTCGTTCTGGATGTAGGCGATGACGGCGTCGGTCTCGTCGTCGGTGAGGGTCGAGAACGACGGCATGATGCCGTCGTAGGTCTCGCCGCCGACCGTGATCGGGCCCTGACGGCCGTTGGCGATCACCTCGGCCACGTAGGTGGCGTCGTCGACGTTGGGGTTGTCGATCAGTGGGGGAAAGCGGCCGCTCAGCCCGACGCCGCCCGCCTGGTGGCAGGAGGCGCAGATCTGCTGGTAGACGATCGCGCCCTCCCGTAGCCGGTCGTCGCGGGCCAGTTCCTCGGCCGACGGCTCGTCGGGCCCGCCGCCCTCGGGCTCGTCCGTGGCCCCGGCCGATCTGGCGGACCCCAGCGTGAGGACAAGGAGCAGGGTGAACGCCAGTGCCGCCGACGCGGGCGACCGCCGTGGACCCGAGGACAATGAGGACACGGGGCGAACGTAGGAAAGCCCCTTGGGCCGAGCCAGGGACCAAAGTCCCTACTGGGTCGAACCAGGTCGGAAGAGACTTCGGGGCGTGAGCGACTTCTCCGATGATGCCGCCGGCTCGGGTGAACCCGAGCACTTCCGACCCGTGGGCACCCTGTTCATCCTGGGTCTGTTCGTGGTCACCCTGATCCTGCTGTGGGCCTCGGTCTACGTGATCCTCATCAGCCGGGGGGTGACGGCGTGAGCGACACCGAGTCGCCCCCCGAGGCACCGCTCTCCATGGGGATCGACCCCTACGAGCGGAACTGGATGGCCCTGTCAGCCATCCTGCTGCTGGCCTTCTTCATCACGGTGTCGATCGCCGGCTTCGCCCTCGGGTTCCAGGTCAACGGGGCCGACGCCGAGGTCGACCCGAGGACGGTGCTCGACGCCGAGCCCTGGTCCGAACCGGGGCTGCGGGAGATCGGGCCGGGCCGCTACGAGGCCTATGTGGTGGCCCAGACGTGGGCCTTCGTTCCCCGGGAGCTGGTGGTGCCCCTCGACGCCGAGGTCGTCATCCATGTCACCAGCCCCGACCTGCAGCACGGATTCAAGATCACCGACACCAACGTCAACACGATGGTCATTCCCGGCCAGGTGGCGACGATGACCTACACCTTCGACCGCCTCGGCGAGTTCCCCTACATCTGTCACGAGTACTGCGGGAGCGGCCACGCAACGATGGCCGGGGTGGTGCGGGTGGTCCCGGCGGCCGAGTTCGAGGGCGTCGATCAGGCGGCGAGCGACAGCGCCGGAAGCGAAGAGGAGACGTCGTGACCATCATCGAGGAACCGGACGCCCAACCGCCGACACCGGACCGAGCCCCGGCGACCTCGACGCCGGGCTCGGGATCGGAGTTCGACCTGTCGCCGGCCGACAAGCGGTTCATCGGTTGGCACCTGCTGGTGGCCATCGCCGCCCTTCTGGTCGGAAGCCTCATGGGGCCGCTCCAGGCCTTCCAGTTCTCAGGGCTCGACGTGTACCCCTACCTGGAGCCCGTGATCCGCTCCTACTACCAGGGCCTCACCCTCCACGGGGTGCTCAACGCCCTGGTGTGGACCACGTTCTTCATCGTCGGCTTCACCAACCTCACGACCATGAAGGGACTCGGCCGGCCCCTGTCGTACCCCATCATCAACCGCATCGGGTTCTGGGTGATGCTGGTCGGCCTCATCACGACCGCCATCCCCATCCTGACCAACACCGCCACCGTCCTCTACACGTTCTACCCGCCGCTCAAGGCGAGCTGGGCCTTCTACCTGGGCCTGACCCTCGTCGTGGTCGGGAGTTGGATCGAAGGCGTGGGGTTCTACCTCACGCTGCGGGACTGGCGCCGGGACAATCCGGGGGTTCGGTCGCCCTTCATCGCCCTGGGCGGCATCGTCAACGCCGCCATGTGGCAGATCGCCACCCTGGGCGTGGCGGTGGAGATCCTGACCATGCTGCTGCCCTGGTCGTTGGGACTCATCGACAACACCGACCCGACCTTGGCCCGCACCTACTTCTGGTTCACCGGCCATCCGCTGGTCTACTTCTGGCTGCTACCGGCCTACGTCTCGTGGTACGGGATGCTGCCCAAGCAGGCCGGGGGGAAGCTCTTCAGCGACGCTCTGGCCCGGCTCGCCTTCTGGATGTTCCTGATCGTCTCGGTCCCGGTCGGGTTCCATCACCAGTTCACCGATCCCGGCGTCCCGGTGACGTGGAAATGGATCCACGCCCTGCTCACCTACGCGGTGTTCTTCCCCTCGATGCTGACGGCCTTCACCGTCATCGCCTCGCTGGAGTACGCGGCCCGACGTCGGGGCGGCACCGGCCTCATCGGCTGGGTCCGGCGGTTGCCGTGGCAGGACCCGTCGGTGGCGGCCCAGTTGCTGGCCGGGATCCTGTTCATGTTCGGCGGCATCGGCGGGCTGACCAACGCCTCGTACAACCTCAACCTGGTGATCCACAACACCACCTGGGTCCCCGGCCACTTCCACCTGACCGTGGCGTCGGCCGTGTCGCTGTCGTTCATGGGCATCACGTTCTGGATGGTGCCCTACCTGACCGGCCGCACCCTGTGGCGGCCCACGTGGGCCCTGGTCCAGGTGTGGACCTGGTTCGTCGGCATGATCATCTTCTCCAACGCCATGCACGTGCTCGGTCTCCTCGGGGCGCCCCGACGCACACCGCTGGGCGACGCCACCTACGTGCCCGAGGCCTGGGACGGCCACCTGCTCCGGGCCTCGCTGGGCGGCGCCATCCTGTTGGTGTCGGTCCTGATCTACGGGGTGATCATGGTCCGGACCGCCTGGGGCCCCAAGGCCGATCCGGCCGACGTGCCCGAGGTGCCGATCGCCGAGTCGATCCGCCACCCGCAGCTCACGCCGCTGTGGCTCGACCGGTTCCAGCCCTGGCTGCTCATCGCCGGGGCCCTCCTGGCCATCGCCTACGGGCCGCAGCTGGTTGACCAGATCGTCAACATGAACCTCAACTCGCCCGGAACCGACTTCGTGCCGTGGTGACCGCCTCGACGGAGCCGCGGCATGGATGACGGACGGGACGCCCTGGTGCGGGCGGCCGGACCCCGGCGGGCGCTGGGCGAGGTCACGGTGTGGCTGGAACGCCCGGTCCGCCGCCTCGGCGGTTCGCACCGGGCCAACCCCCTGCCCCACGCCGGCACCATCTCCGTCTTCCTGCTCGGTGTGGTGGTGGTCAGCGGCCTGTACCTGACGCTCTTCTACCAGTTCGGCTACGAGGCCTCCTACCGTTCGGTGGCGGCCATGGAGGGCCACGCCATCCAGCGAGTGGCCCGGGCCGTCCACCGCTACGCCTCGGCCGCCCTGGTCGTCACCACCGTCGTCCACGCCTGGCGGATCTTCACCGCCGCCCGTTTCACCGGTCGGCGTCGCCGGTGGCGGTGGGCCACCGGACTCTCGGCCCTTCTGGTCGTGTGGTTGACCGGCGTCACCGGCTACTGGCTGGTGTGGGACGTCCGGGCCCAGGCCCTGTCCGAGGCCACGGCCAACCTGGTCCAGGGAAGCGGTTGGGGTACGGCCCTGGCGGTGCGCTCGCTGCTCGGGGTCGACGGGGGCTCGGGTGCCGGCACCCTGCTCGTGTTGTGGCTGGCTCATCTGGCCCTCACCGCCGTGCTGGTGTGGTTCACCTGGCGGCACCTGCGGCGCAGCCGGATGGCGTGGCTGCCGCCCACCGTGTGGTTGGTGTTGATGGGGGGCGCCCTACTGCTCGTCTCGCTGGCCCTCCCCCTGGGGTTGGACGCCCCGGCCGACCCGGCGCGGCCCGTCCCACCCCTGACCCTCGATCCCTTCGTTCTGTTCCTCCTGCCGCCGTTGCTGTCGTCGAGGCCGGCTCTGTGGTTGGTGGTGGGCCTGGTCGCCTTCGTCGCCGTCCTGGTCCTGCCCCGCCTGCTCCGTCGCGTCGACCCGCCGCCGGTCGTCATCGATGAGGCGGCCTGTGTCGGGTGTGAACTGTGCGTTGTCGACTGCCCCTACGAGGCGTTGAGCATGGTGGAGGTCGATGATCGCCCGGTGGCCCGGGTGACCGCCGATGACTGCGTGGCCTGCGGGATCTGCCTGGGCTCGTGCGTGTTCGACGCCATCACCCTCGAACTACCGGGGGTGCCCGAGCCCCTGCGGGCCGGGGACGGAGGCCGGTTGCTGGCCGGCGACCTGACCGGAACCACGGTGAGCCTGGTGTGCGATCGCCATGAGCCGGATCGGGCCGAGTCCGGGCACCGGGCCGGCGGGGGCGACCACGATCGGTCCCGGACCGTGGCCCTGAGGTGCGCCGGGTTGGTGAACCCCGGTCTGGTCTCGGACCTGGAGCAGCGGGGGGCGTCGTCCATCCGGTTGGTGGGGTGCGCCCCCGGCGACTGTCGGTTCGGGTTGGGCAACCGCCTGGCCTCGGAACGCCTCGCCGGGGAACGCGCTCCCCGCCTGCCCCGGCGATGGCAGGGCATGGTGAGCGAGGACTGGGTGTCCGAGGGGGAACTGGCGGCGGCATTGGCCGACCCCGACCGCCACCCCACTGCTTCGGTCGACACCGTCGGGCTCGACGGCCAGGCCTTCCTCGGCGCCGGGATGGTCGTGGGTGCCTCGATTCTTGCCGTGGCCCTGGCCACCCGGGCTCCGTTCTCGGCCGACGGCGCCGAGCAGCTCCGGGTGGTGCTCGACCACACCCCGGGCCTGGCCCTGGAGGCCGACCCG
Source organism: Acidimicrobiales bacterium (assembly GCA_965263455.1). Classification (GTDB taxonomy): domain Bacteria; phylum Actinomycetota; class Acidimicrobiia; order Acidimicrobiales; family SZUA-35; genus CADEDH01. The sequence goes on along the minus strand of CBDHHN010000002.1, from coordinate 99,270 downwards.
GCGACACCTGTGGGCCGGATCACGGGCCTGGAGGCCTCGATCGACGGCCGGAGCCTCGGTGTCCGACCGGTCCGGGCCTGGGGTGGCGACCTGGTCGCCGTCGCCGACTGGGATCTCGGGGCCGTGCCACCGCTCGACCCTGGAGCCGACCTCGACGGTGTGCCGGGGAGGGACCGGCGCACCGTCGAGGCCACCGTCGTCGAGGCCACCGTCGTCGAGGCCACCGTCGTCGCACTCACGGCGGAGGGCCCGGTGCCGGTGGCCACGGTCGACCTCGACCCGGTGCCGGCCGACGGTGGGCAGCCGGAGGGCGACACGGCCCGGAACCGGACTCGGACCCTGGTCCGTCTGGTCGACGTGCCGCCCGAGCCGGGGGTCGACGAGGGCCGGCGGGTGTTCCGCTCCCGGGCCGCCGGCTGCGATGTCTGCCATTCGGTCGATCCCGGGGACGACGGCGTCGGGCCCTCGCTGGCCGGCGTGGCCACCGTCGCCGGCGACCGGGTGCCCGGGCTCGACGCCGAGGGGTACCTCCGCCAGTCGATCCTGTTGCCCGACCAGTACATCGTCGACGGCTGGCCCGCCGGGCAGATGTTGCCGATCTACCGGGAGTCACTGAGCGAGGAGGAACTCGACGCCCTCGTGACCTATCTGCTGAGCCTGGAGGAGGAGCGGTGACGGGATCAGGGGTCGGGGAACAACTCCTCGGTGGCGGGTTCGTCCACCCCGTCGACGTGGCGGACGCCGACCAGGTGCCCGTCGGCTCCGATGGTGTAGACCGAGCGCCCGGTGACGGCCTCGGCCCCGGCGCCCGCGGTGACGGTCCAGTCGGCGCTGAACTCGTCGCCCACGACGGTGCCGGTGCCGCGATGGATCCCGCTGGTGACGATCCATTCGACGTCGTAGGTCCGGTCGGCGTCGAGGGCCACGATGACGGCCGTTCCCGAGTACTCGATCCCGTTGCCGTCGACGCCGTTCACCACGTAGGTGCCGGCGATGCCGGGTCCGTCGTCGGTGTCGGCCGGCAGGCCGCCGGGGAGGGCCGTGAAGTACAGGAACACCAGGAAGGCGATTCCACCGACGACCCACAGCAACCTGGTGGACACGGCCCCGATTCTAGATCGCTCGGGATCCCCATCGACGTCGATGAACGGCTGACCATCCCCCGATGGGCCAAGGCGGTCGGGATCGGCTTCGCCCTCTTCGTGGTGGGGGCCATCGCCTTCGCCCTGTTCGAGCCCATCCAGGTGCTGCCGCGGCTTCGCCCGGCCCCCGGCTACGCCCTCACCGACGGCTCGGGTCGGCCCTTCACCAGCGAGGACGCCCGAGGCACGGTCGTCCTCTACAGCTACGCGCCCCTGGCCTGCGGAGACGACTGCGCCGAGGTCCACACCACCATGGCCGAGGTGGCGGGGCGGGTCGAGGCCATCGATCTGGCCGGGGCCGAGCTCCGGCTCGTCACCATCGTGCTCGACGACAGCCCGGACCCGGTGGCGGTGGCGGCGGCAGCCCGGGCGGCCGGGGCCGACGGCGACCGGTGGCGCTGGATCGCCGGCTCCGAGACCACGGTCCGCAACGTGGTCGGCACCGGGTTCCGTCGGGCCTACCGGGTCGAGTCCGGCGCGGTCGATCCCGCCGACCCGGCCGGGCCCGTCATCGAGTTCGATCCCGGCTTCGTCCTCGTCGACGGCGACGGCATCGTCCGCGGCGACTACCGCTACCGGACCCTGGCCGACGACGCCGACAAGCTCGTCGACCACATCGCCATTCTCGGGGCCGAACTCCGCTACGCCAACGGGGCCGGCGCCGTGGCCTACGAGGCCGCCCATCTCTTCCTCTGCTATCCGTGACCGACCCCGTCGGCCCCCGGCGGGGTGCCGATGTTCCCCGACCGGAGCCTCGATGACCGACCACGTACTTGTCCCGACCCCCGACCAGGTGTCGGCAAGGCCCGACCCGGGTCCGCCACGGCGACCGGGTCGGGTCGGCCCCCGTCGGCTCCGCACGCCGATCGCCGTGGCCGTCACCGTCGCCGTCACGCTGGTCGGGCTGGTGTGGTTCCGCTCCGGGGCATGGCAACCGCACCTCTACCACGGGACCGTGCTCCAGAGCTCGGAGCCGGCTCCGCCGTTGTCGTCGTTGACCCTGGTCGACGGTTCGCCGGTCGACCTGGGCCGCTATCGGGGTGACGTGGTGCTGGTCTTCTTCGGCTACACCGACTGCCCCGACGTGTGTCCGACCACGCTGTCCCGCCTGTCCCGGGCCCGCGCCGCCCTCGAACCGGGGGAGCGGGATCGGGTGCACGTCCTGATGGTGACCGTCGACCCGGAACGCGACCCGGCCCGGGACCTGGAGCGCTACGTCGACCGGTTCGACCCGACGTTCGCCGGGGTGTCCGGCCCCCGGGACGCACTGGAGCGGGTGGCCTCGACCTACGGCATCTTCCACCGGCCGACGGCCGAGCCCGACCCGGCGGTCGGGACCATCGACCACACGGCCTCCATCACCGGCATCGACGGCGACGGCTCGCTGCGTATCGTGTGGGCGCCCGACGTCACGGTGACGGCGCTGGTGGCCGACCTCGAGGCCCTGCTCTAGGTGTAGTACCCCGGCGGGGTCATCGCCGCTCCGCCGTCGTACGGGGTATGCCAAGTGGCATATTGTTTTTCGATATGGCGTTGCATATTGTTTATCGATATGAACACCTCACCTGGCCCCCAGCGAGCCACCCGGCTCGTCCACCTCCTACTGACCATCCTGCTCGTTGTCGCCAGGTTGGCCACGGCACTGTTCGTGGCCGGACTGGTACTGGTCGGCACCGGCGGCAAACTGACGATCGACCTGAACGCCTGGGTCATCGAACCGACGGCCGAGGAACGGGCGGCGCTCGATCTCCCGACCGGCACCACCTCGTTCAACTCCGACGGCGGCACCGTCTTCCTCGATCGTCAACACGCCACGATCACCCCGGCCGAGGGTCGACGCGCCGTGCAGAGCACGGTCATGGCGATGTTGATCGTCTGGGGCGTGACCTGGTGGGTCGTGTTGGCCAACGTGCGGGCGGTCGTGGCATCGACCCGTGACGGCGACGCCTTCAGCCCGGCCAACGGCAACCGACTCCTCGCCGCCGGTCTGGCGTTGATGGCCCTGCCGTTGGCCTCCATCGCCAGCAACGCCCTGCTGTCGGCCCAGGTCGACGCGCTGGGCTTGAACGGCCCTCGCCTCGAGATCGACACCGGGGACTATGACCTGCCCTGGTTGGTGGCCGGCCTGATCCTCATCGTGCTGTCGTCGGTGTTCCGGTACGGCACGGCCCTGGCCGAACTCGAGAAGGCAACGGTCTAGATGCCGATCGAGGTCCACCTGGATCGGCTGCTGAGCGAACGCGAGATCACCCTGACCGAGCTCTCCCAGCGGGTCGGGATCACCGTCGCCAACCTGTCGATTCTCAAGACCGGTAAGGCCAAGGCCGTGCGTTTCACGACACTGGAGGCGATCTGTCACGAGTTGGGTTGCCAACCCGGTGACCTGCTCTCGTTCACCGAGGACGCCTGATGTCCCCGCCTTGGCTCGGATCGGCGCCGACCGGTCCCGGCCGCCGCCGATCCGGTCGAGACCAGGTCGGTTCTTCACAAGCCCTTCATGGCCCCGTCCCTAGCATCTGGCCTCATGACGACGACGTTGACGAGGTCTTCGGCCCCTGCTCCCAGGCTGTGGGACCGTTGGCGCTACCGGGACGATGGCGGCCGGGACCTGCGGCTCGACCTCGTGCGGGGCTACGCCCTCGCCGCCATGTCGATCAACCACCTCGGCCTGTCCGAGAGCCTGTTCCACCGGTTCTCGGGCCGTTCGTCGTTCCTGATCAGCGCAGCCGAGGTCTTCCTGTTCGTCTCCGGGTTCACGTTGGGCTGGATCAGCGCCGGCCGCCAGCCCGGGGTGTCCGAGGCCCGGCTTTGGCGGCGAGCCTGGATCCTGTACCTGGCCACCACCGGGGTGACGGTGGCCATGATCCTGGTCGCACTCCACACCGACCTCGCGCTGTGGGCCGGATTCGAGGCGGGTGAGTTCGCCGGACCGCTCGATGCCCTGGGGCGCGTCGCCACCCTGCGGCTGGCCGTCGGCGGCGTCGACATCCTGGTGGCCTACGTGCTGTACCTCTTGGCCGCGGTGGTGGCCGTCCGGGCCATGGAGCGGGGTCGGTCGTGGGCCGTGGCCGGCGTCGTCGCCGTCCTGTACGGGCTCAGTCAGCTGGCCCCGCCCGAGGCCTTCGGCCTGGGCTTCGCCTCGTTCCGGGTGCTGGTGCCCAACGCGCCGCTGTTCTTCGGCGGACTCCTGCTCGGCTACCACCGGACCGCCGTGGTCGATGCGTGGCGTCGGGTGCCGGGATATCGGGCGCTCGACGGACTCACCGTGGCGGCGGCCGTGATGCTGGCCGTCCTCCACGCCCGGGGCTGGCAGGACTGGCCGTGGTTGGGCGACGTCGTGACCGCCGGCAACCCGGAGGAGCCGCTCTGGGTGCGGGAATCGGAGCTGCCACTGTGGCCCCTGCTCGTTGTCGGCCTCTACCTCCGTGCAGTCTGGCTGCTGGTCGACCGGGCGTGGCGACCCCTGGAGCGGTTGCTGGGCCGGTTGGTCCTGCCCCTCGGGGAGGCCGCCCTGTTCACCTTCGTGGCTCATCTGGTGGCCATCCCGGTCTTTCTGAACCTGCCCGGCTTCCCGTCGGAGGACGAGGTGTCCGTCGCCGTGGCCACGGTCTGGGTCGGGGCCTTCGTCCTGTGCATCCTCGCCGCCGTGCACGTCCGTCAACGGATGCTGGTCTGGCTTCGGGCCGGGACCCCGGGTCGGGAGTGGGTGAGGGGCCACGGCCCGCTGGTGGCCGTGGGGGTGCTGGTGGTCGGGCTGCTCGTCCCGGTCGCACCGGGTGGCCAGTCCGGACCCTGGGGCGAGCCGGAGTTCGACGAAGAGCTTGAGGAAGAGCTTGAGGAGGAGTTCGAGGGAGAGTTCGACGACCCCGAGTCCTGAGGCGGTACGCGAGCGGGCGGTCCCTCCCGACGGCGCCGTTGCCGCAGGGGAGGGACCGCCCGGGTGAGGGGGAACCCCGCTTCGATCAGCCCAGGAGCCGAAGCACGTTCTGGGGGATCGTGTTGGCCTGACCCAGCATGGCCGTGCCGGCCTGCTGGAGGATCTGATGCTTGGTGAAGTTCACCATCTCGGCCGCCATGTCGGTGTCGCGGATCCGAGACTCCGAGGCCGACAGGTTCTCGCTCGTGACCTCCAGGTTGCGGATGGTCGACTCGAAGCGGTTCTGGACCGCGCCGAGGGTGCCTCGCATGGTCGACACGGCGTCGATCGAGTTGTCGATGTCCTCGATGGCGGTCCGGGCGTTGGCCGCGGTGGTGACGTCGACCGCGGCCAGGTCGGTGCCGCCCAGGGCATTGGCGTCGAGCAGGCCGACGGTGGCCTGGATCTGGCCGCCGGTGCCCTCCGAGCCGACCTGGAAGTTCAGGGCGGTGGCCGTGAACACGGACGCCCCCGAGAACGTCGTGTCGGTGCCGATCCGGTCGATCTCGCTGGCGAGGGCCGTCATCTCGGCCCCGATGGCGGTCCGAGCGTTGGCGTCGTTGGTGTCGTTGGCGGCCTGCACGGCCAGGTCACGCATGCGGTTCAGCATGTTGTGGACCTCGTCCAGGGCGCCCTCCGCCGTCTGGACGAAGCTGATGCCGTCCTGGGCGTTACGGCTGGCCTGACGCAGACCGGAGACCTCGGCCCGGAGCTTCTGGCTGATGACCAGACCGGCGGCGTCGTCGCCGGCCCGATTGATCCGGAACCCGGAGGAAAGCTTCTCCAAGCTCTTACCGAGGCTGTTGTTCGAGATGGCCAGATTCCTGCTGGCGTTGAATGCCATGACGTTGTTGTTGATGCGCATGAGCCCTCGTCATCCTTCCTTGCTGAGGGTGGCTTCGGCTCCTGCCCTACCCAGACTGCCCTGGGAGGCCCGGAGAGGGTTCGTGGGAAAAAACCCTGAACCGCGTGTCGACACACCAGGGCCGTGACTGAGGCCCGATTCGTAGGCCGTACGGATCATTGATGGGCCCCGCCCCCCGAACCCGACACCGACCCTGGGCCGGATGGCCCACCGCGATGGACCGAACGGCCCATGGAGACACGGACCCGGGCCGGAAGCTGATCCGAGCGTGGCCCTAGGCTTCGGGGCCATGAGCGATGACCACGGGTCCGCCCCGATCCCCGATCCCGACGGTGCCGACGGCCGCGCCGGCGACACCGCCTCCGACCCGATCCGGGCCGCCCTCGACGGCCTCGCCCTGCGGGGGATCGGCCCGGCCCTGATGGGGGGCCGGATCGCCGATATCGCCATCCACCCCGCCCGGGCCCGCCGGTGGTTCGTGGCCGTCGGCTCGGGTGGCGTGTGGCGCAGTGACAACGCCGGCATCACCTGGGAGCCCCTGTTCGACGACCAGGCCTCCTACTCGGTGGGCTGCGTCCGCATCGACCCGTCCGATCCCGACGTCGTCTGGGTCGGCACCGGGGAGGCGGTCAGCGGTCGTCACGTGGCCTGGGGTGACGGGGTCTATCGCAGCCCCGACGGTGGCCGGAGCTGGACCCGGATGGGGCTCGCGGCGTCGGAGCACATCAGCGACATCCTCATCGACCCCCGGGACGGCGATGTGGTCCACGTGGCGGCCGAGGGGCCGCTGTGGTCATCGGGCGGCGAGCGCGGGCTGTTCACCACCACCGACGGCGGGCGGACGTGGTCACCGTCGCTGACCGTCGACGACGACACCGGGGTGACCAGCGTCGTCTTCGCCCCCGACGACCCCGACGTCCTGGTCGCCGCCACCTACCAGCGTCGGCGGCGGGCGTGGTCGTTCCGCAGCGGCGGCCCGGGCTCGGGCATCCATCGCTCGTCGGACCGGGGCGCCACCTGGCGGCGGGTCACCACCGGCCTGCCCGAGGGCGAGATGGGGCGCATCGGCCTGGCCGTCACCCCGGCCGATCCAGACCTGGTCTACGCCACCATCGAGGCGGCCGAACCGGACGAGCGCGGCTTCTACCGCTCGACCGACGGGGGTCACACCTGGGCCCGACGCAACGAGTACCTGTCCGGGGGGACCGGGCCCCACTACTACCAGGAACTGTTCGCCTCGCCCGTCGATCCCGATCGCGTGTACCAGGTCGACGTCTTCCTCCACGTGACCACGGACGGCGGCGCCACCTTCACCCGCCTCGACGACGGAACGGCCAAGCACAGCGACAACCACGTGGTGTGGATCGACCCCACCGACGAACGACACCTCGTGGTCGGGACCGACGCCGGACTGTACGAGAGCTTCGATCAGGGCGGGGCGTGGCGTCATGTCTCCAACCTGCCGGTGTCGCAGTTCTACCGGGTGGCCGTCGACGACGCCGTCCCGTTCGCCAACGTTCTCGGTGGTGCCCAGGACCTGGGCACGCTCCACGGACCGGTGGCCACCACCCACACCGACGGGGTCCGCAACAAGGACTGGTCCGTGGTGCTCGGAGCCGATGGCTACCACGCCGCCTTCGAACCCGGTGATCCCGGCACCTCGTACGTGTCGTGGCAGGTGGGCAACGTCATGGCTCACGACCGTCGGACCATGGAACTGACCGACATCCAACCCCGACCGGCTCCGGGCGAGGCGCCCGAGCGGTGGAACTGGGACGCCCCGTTCGAGATCAGCCCCCATCGCCCCGAGCGCCTCCACCTGGGCTCCCACCGGCTGTGGCGCTCCGACGACCGGGGTCGGTCGTGGACCGCCATCAGCCCCGACCTCACCACCGGGGACCAACCGCTACGAGCTGGCCGTCACCGACCGGGTGGCCTCGGTCGACGACCTCCACGATCACGAGGCGATGTCGTGGTACGCCACCATCACCGCGGTGGCCGAGTCGCCCCTGGTCGAAGGGCTGCTCTACGTCGGCACCGACGACGGCCTGGTCCAGGTCAGCGAGGACGGCGGCGCCACCTGGCGTCGGGCCGCCCAGGCCCCGGACCTGCCCGAGCGGGCGTTCGTCAACGACCTCACCCCTTCCCGCCACGACCCCGACGGCGTGTACCTGGTGGCCGACGACCACAAGAGCGGCGACTACCGGCCCTTGGTCTACGAGTCCCGCGACCGGGGCCGGACCTGGCGCTCCGTCGTCGAGGGGCTCCCCGAGCGAACCATCGCCTGGTGTCTGGAGCAGGACCACGAGGTCGAGGGGCTGCTGTTCCTCGGGGCCGAACACGGTCTGTGGGTCAGCCTCGACGGGGGAGGGGAGTGGCGTTCGCTCTCCGCAGGCCTGCCCACCATCGCCATCCGGGACCTCGCCCTCCAGCGCCGCGACGGCGACCTGGTTGCGGCCAGCTTCGGGCGGGGCATCCACGTGCTCGACGACTACAGCCCCCTGCGGACCCTCGCCGCCGGTGACCAGGACGGCTCCGCCGTCCTCCACCCGGTGCGACGAGCCTGGTGGTATGTGCCCCACCAGCCCATGCAGGCGGTGGGCCAGCCCACCCTGGGGTCGACGGCCTTTCGGGCCCCGAACCCCCCGTTCGGGGCGACCTTCACCTACCAGCTCACAACCGAGGCGGCCGAGGCCCTCGACACGGCGGCCCAGGTCCGCCGGCGGCGGGAGCGGGCTGATGCGGAGGGGGCCGACGGCCCCCGCGACGCGGCCTTCCCCGGCTGGGACACCCTCTGGGAGGAGCACCTCGACACCGAGCGGACCGTGCTCCTCGTGGTGCGCGACGCCGACGGCAACCCCGTTCGTCAGCTCGAGGGACCGCGCACGGCAGGCCTGCACCGGGTGAGCTGGGACCTACGGCGCCAGGCGCCCGATCCGGTGACCCTGGTCGAGCCCGACTTCCGGGCCCCCTGGGACACCGGGCCCCGGGGGCCGCTGGTGGAACCCGGGACGTACCGGGTGGAGCTCGTCGCCTCGACCCCGGCTGGGCTCGAGCCGCTCGACGGCCCTCGCGCCTTCGAGGTCGAGGCGGCACCCGTCGCCGCTCCCGGTGGACGGGCCGAGCGGGCCGAGGCGGCGGCCTTCCGGGTCCGGACCGCCGAGGTGGCCCGCCGGACCGCCGGGGTCGGCGAGCTGCTCGACCGGACCCGCGACCGGCTCCGCCATGTCCGCGCCGCCGCGGCAGCCACCGCCGGCGCCGCCCCGTTGCGGTCGCGGGTCGACGACGTGCACCGCCAACTGGAGGAGCTCGACCGGGCGCTCCGGGGCTCGGCCGTCCGGCGTCGACTGGCCGAACCCGATGTCCCCTCGGTCAAGGATCTCGTCGACCGGGTGGCGTGGCATCACTGGGGCACCACGGGCCCGGCCACCGCCACCCAGCACGAGGCGGTCGAGCAGGCGGCCGCCGCTCTGGCGCCCCTGGAGGCCGACCTGCGAACCCTGATCGAGGGCGACCTGGCCGGTCTGGTGGCCGACCTCGATGCGCTCGACGCCCCCTGGACACCTCGGTGAACGGGCGCCCCGGGCACCGTCGACGACGGCCGGGGCCCGTGGGATCAACCGGCCTCGTTTGAGGTTGTCGGCGCCGACGGTCGACACTGGGGCATGACCGACCTGTCCGGCACCGACATCGACAGCGACAGCGCAAACACCGCCGGGACCGGGGCCAGGACCGCCGGGACCGAGTCGGCCGCCCCCGGACCGGCGCCCCGCCCCCTCCGTCGGGTCCCGGTCTCGGCCGGTGCTGCACCGGCTCTCGACGTGCTGAACGAGGACGGGGCGGTGGTGGTCGAGGACCTGGTGCCCCGGCCCGTCATCGACGAGATCCGCCGGGTGGCCGACGATCATGGCGCAGGGGTGGAGCCGGGCTCGGCCACCCAGGGCCTGGGCGAGGACGGCAAGGCCTTCGTGGGGGCCAACACCGTCCGCTTCTCCAGTCTCGGTCGCCTGACCCCCGCCTTCTTCGACCTGCTCGACAACGAGGCCTTCGCCGCCCTGGCCGACGCCGTGCTCCTCCCGACCTGTGGCTCGTACTGGGTCAACACGGCACAGGTCATGTACATCGGACCGGGGGAGCCGGCCCAGGCTCTCCACCGCGACGCCAACAACTGGTGGGAGCTGGTGGAGCGGACCTGGCCCGACAGCCCCGAGATCACCCTCAGCGCCATGATCGGCCTGGAGGAGGTGACCGAGGAACTGGGGGCGACCCGGGTCGTGCCCGGGAGCCACCGCGGCGGCGAGCTGGCCCGGTTCGGAGACCGGCCGTCGGTACCGGCCGAACTGGGACCGGGCGATGCCCTGGTCTACTCGGGCTACGCCCTCCACGGGGGCGGGGCCAACCGGACGACCGACCGTTGGCGCCGGGCCCTGCACCTCAGCTTCGTGGCCGGATGGCTGACCCCGGAAGAGGCCAGCCCTCTCGACTACGCCCGGGGCGAACTCGACGATCGCAGCCCCCGGGTGCAGCGCCTCCTCGGCCATCGCTCGTACGATCCCCGACCCCGCCCGGGTGGCGGCCTGTGGCTGCGCGACGTCAAGGCCATGGAGGACGGCCCCGCAAGCTGAACGGCCGGCGGTCGGCTCAGAGGCGCACCAGGCGGAACAGGGGAATCGTCCGCTCGACCGCGGTCTGATAGTCGGCGAAGCGGGGGAGGTTGGAGGTCATCAGCTCGAAGACCCGCTGGCGTTCGTCGCCGTCGGTCTCCACCGCCCGGGCCTGGAACCGCTCGCCCGCTACCTCGACCGTCACCTCGGGATTGGCCCGGAGGTTGAAGGCCCAGGCCGGGGCCTTCTCGCTGCCGCCGGCCGAGGCCATGACGACCAGGGCGTCGCCGTCGGCGGTGTAGGTCAGCGGGGTGGTCAGGGTTCGTCCGGAGCGGGCCCCGGTCATGGTCATGAGCAGCGTGGGGTTCCCGTGGAACGGGCTGCCCTCGGGCATGACCCCATCGTGGGACCGGAAGTCCTCGATGACCTGCTGGTTGAAGGCCAGCACCTGTTCGTTGGTCATTCCCATCATGGCTGGAGACTCCCGGGGGTCGGGGGCGACGGCACTCTCCCAACGGCGACGGAGGGCCGGCCCGGTGGCGGCTGCCAGTCTGGCAGAACGCCGGCCGAGGCCGCCTCCCGGCGGTGTCGACCCAGATGGGCGGGGACCGGGGTTGGCCCCGCTCGGGACGGGGGCTGGTGCCGGGGACGCACCGATGGCAGGATCGAGGTCGACCTGCCAGGAGGGGACCAACAATGAGCGACTCGGCCATCGTGGAGATCCGCGACTACACCATCGATCCCGACTGGTTCCCGGCCTACCGGCAATGGGCGGCCGACCACGCCGCCCCCTGGCTCCGGGCCAACCTCGATGTCATCGACTTCTGGGTCGACGACGGCCATGAGCCCGAGGTCACCGGCTCCAACCCGCAGGTATCGCCCAACGGCCAACCCAACGTGTGCTGGATCATCCGCTGGCCCAGTCGTCAGGCCCGGGAGGAGTCGTTCCGCTCGACACTCGGCGGGCCGGAATGGGCCGAGGTGTGGGCGCAGCATCCCAACCCGAAGGCCTACCTCCAGGTGAACGTCCGGTTCATGGCCGCCGCGTGATCGGCGGCGCCGACGGGACGGGGCGCCCGTGATCGACTACCGGGACAAGTTCCACGTCGGCATGCTCGTGCCCGATCTGGGCGCCGCCATGGCCGAGATGGGGCCCGTCCTCGGGGTGACCTGGGCCGAGGCCCGACACGTCGCCGACCAGGCGGTCTGGACCCCCGACCGGGGTCTGCACCGGGTCGAGCTGCGGTTCGTGTACTCCTGCGAGGGGCCCGAGCACGTCGAGTTGGTCGAGGGCGAGCCGGGATCGGTGTGGGACGGCTCGGGCCGGCCCGGCGTCCACCACGTCGGGCTCTGGGTCGACGATGTCGCCGCCGGGGTGGCCGAGTGCCTGGACGGAGGCTGGCAGGTGGCGCTGGCCCACGCCGCGCCCGGCGACGACTACGGACTCTTCGCCTACATGGCGCCTCCCTCGGGCCCGCTGGTGGAGCTGGTCTCGGCCCGCATGCGCCCCGCCTTCGAGGCGTGGTGGGCCGCCGGTTCGCCTCACTCGACCCGCGGGTGAGCGGCCACCACGCCGGGCCCAGGCCCTCCACCCCGGCCCGCTCTCGGCCTCGAGTCTGATCCGGGGAGCGGTCCCGGCGCCGCGGTTGTGGCACCCTGTCTGCTCGACGAAGGGAGCCCGATCGTGGCCATGACCGACGAGCAGCGCCGCCGGGCGGCGGCCGACCTGGTGCACGCCGAACTGACCCGGGAGTGGACCGAGCCCATCACGCTGGCCTACGACGGCGCCGACATCGAGGACGCCTACGCCGTCGGCCAGTACGTCACCGATCTCAAGGTCGCCGCCGGTCGCCAGGTCAAGGGCCACAAGGTGGGCCTCACCTCCAAGGCCATGCGCGACTACTTCGGCGCCACCGAACCCGACTACGGGACCCTGTTCGACGATTGGTTCGTCGACGAGGGGAGCCAGGTGTCGATGGCCACCCTCAACCGGCCGCTGGTGGAGATCGAGCTGGTCTTCCTGCTCGGCGCCGCACTCGGCGGGCCGACGGTCAACGCCGCCGACGTGATCCGGGCCACCGAGGTCGTCATGCCTGCGGTCGAGGTGGTCGACTCCCGCTACAGCCGGTCCGGGCTGCCGGGGCCCGTGGACTCCATCGCCGATGCCGCCTCGTGCGGCTTCGTGATCCTGGGCGGGAACCCCCGGCCCCTTGCCGACCTGGACGTCCGCCACGTCGGCGGCGCCCTCTATCGCAACGGCGAGGTCGAGGAGACGGGTACGGCGGCCGCCGTCATGGGCAACCCGGTCAACAGCGTGGCCTGGTTGGCCCGAACCCTGCATCGGTTCGGGGTGACCATGGAACCGGGCCACGTGGTGCTCTCCGGTTCGTTCATCCGACCCCACCCGGTGGCCGCCGGCGACAGCTTCGTGGCCGACTACGGCCCCCTGGGCCAGATCAGCTTCGGCATCGTCGAGTAGCGGTCCGACCCGGTAGAAAGCACTCATGAGCATCCTCGGCAACGCCGTCGTCCGCCGGGAGGACCCGGCCTTCCTGACCTCGGGCGGCACCTACGTCGACGACCTGCAACCCGAGGGCGCGGTTCACCTGGTCTACGTCCGATCGATCTACGCCCACGCCCGGATCACGGCCGTCGACACCTCCGAAGCCGCCGCCGCCGACGGGGTGGCCGGGGTGTTCACGGGGGCCGAGATGGCGGCCGAACTGGGCACCGCACCCCACCTGGTTCCCCACTTCCCCGACGTCATGCGCCGACCGTTCGTGGCGGCCGACGTCGTCCGCTACGTGGGTCAGCCGGTGGTGGCCGTCCTGGCCGAGACCCTGGCCGCCGCCGTCGACGCCGCCGAGTTGGTCGTGGTCGACTACGAGCCGCTGGAACCCCTGATCGATCCCGAGGCCGCGGTCGAGGCCGAGACGTTGCTGTTCCCCGACCACGGATCCAACGTCGTCAGCCGACTGGCCTCCGACGGCCGGGCCGAATTCGACGGTTGCGAGGTGGTGGTGTCCGAGCGGATCGTCAACCAGCGCCTCACCGCCGCCCCCATCGAGCCCCGGGCGGGCGCCGCCTGGTGGACCGACGACGGTCGCCTGGTCCACTACTCGGCCTGCCAGGGAGCCCACCCCGCCCGCGATGCGCTGGCCACCATCTACGGTCTCGACCCCGACCAGGTCCGGGTCGTCGTGCCCGACGTGGGCGGCGGCTTCGGGGCCAAGTCGCGCTCCTACCCCGAGGAACTGGCCCTCGGTTGGTACGCCCGTCGCCTGGGGCGGCCGGTGCGCTGGACCGAGACCCGGACCGAGAACGTGGCCGCCATGCCCCAGGGGCGGGGCCAGATCCAGTACGCCCGCCTGGGTGGGACCCGGGACGGGCGCATCACGGCCTACCAACTCGACGTGGTCCAGGACGTCGGGGCCTTCCCCCTCATCGGGGCGGTGCTCGCCGGCAACACCCAACGGATGCTGTGCGGTACCTACGACCTGACCAACGTCGGCTTCACCGGGGTCAACGTCGTCACCTCGACCGTACCCATCACGGCCTACCGGGGGGCCGGACGACCCGAGGCGGCGGTGGCCATCGAGCGGATGATCGACCGGTTCGCGGTCGAGATCGGGATGGACCCGGCCGAGGTCCGTCGTCGCAACGTCATCCCGCGCTTCACCGAGGCCTACATCACCGGCATCGGCACCGCCTACGACGTTGGCGACTACCCGGAGGCCCTGCGTCTTGCCCTCGAGGCGGCTGACTACGACCGGTTGCGGGCCGATCAGGCGGCGCGCCGGGCCGCCGGAGGCGCCCGGGAGATCGGGATCGGGATCGGTCTCTACGTCGAGATCACGGCCGGCGCCAACAACACCGAGTTCGGGTCGGTCGAACTCGGTCCCGACGGTCGCCTCACCGTTCGCAGCGGGGCCACGCCCTACGGGCAGGGCCACGAGACCACCTGGGCCATGATCGTGGCCGACCGGACCGGGATCGACCCGGCCCTGATCGACGTCCGTCACGGCGACACCGACGAGGTGGCGCGGGGCGGGCTGACCGTCGGCTCCCGCTCGGTCCAGCTCGCGGGGACGGCGGTGGCCGGGGCCGCCGCCGGCCTGGTCGATCAGGCCCGACGGCGGGCCGCCGCCCTGCTGGAGGCGGCTCCGGACGACGTCGTCCTCGACCCGGACCAGGGCCGGTTCCACGTCGCCGGAACTCCGGCGGTATCCGTCGGCTGGGAGCGGTTGGCCCAGGGCCTCGAGGCCCCGATGGTCGAGACCCACGATTTCTCCGCCCCCATGCCGACCTATCCGTCGGGGGCCCACGTGGCCGTCGTCGAGGTCGACACCGATACCGGGGCCGTGACCCTGGACCGCATCGTGGCCGTCGACGACGCCGGGCGCCTACTCAACCCGCTGCTGGCCGAGGGCCAGGTCCACGGCGGTCTGGCCCAGGGCGTGGCCCAGGTCCTCCTCGAAGGCATCGTGTACGACGATGCCGGCAACCTGCTGACGAGCAGCTTCCTCGACTACCCGGTGATCTCGGCCATGGAGCTGCCGTCGTTCGAGACGGTCCAGTTGGAGACGCCGACGTGGGTCAACGAACTGGGAGCCAAGGGGGTGGGCGAGTCGGGCACCATCGGCTCGATCCCCGCCGTCTACAACGCCGTGATCGACGCCCTGTCCCATCGGGGGGTCCGCCACCTCGAGACCCCGATCACGCCGGAGCGCATCTGGCGGGCCCTCACCGCCGACTGACCCTCAGCGGCGCGACCCGGGGCCGGCGGTTCCCGATGGCGCCGCCCCGGGCACCCGCACCCGGGCCAGGTCGAACGGCGGGGCCGTCCCCGAGCCGGTGGTGCTCGCCGTCCGGGCCGGTTCCAGAGTGGCCTGGAGCCGCCGGTCCAGGTCGAGGGCCCGGTGGAGGTCGAGCTCCAGAGACTGGTCGATGATGGTCTTTGCCGTGGTGACCAGGTCGGGCCGGTGGCGGGCCAGGCGGGCGGCGAACGCCGTCGCCTCCGCCACCAGCGACTCGGGGGCGCACACCCGGTCGGCCAACCCGATGCGCTGGGCCTCCCGGGCCTCGACCGGCTCGCCGGCCAGGACCAGGCGCTTGGCCTGGGAGGGCCCGACGAGCCGGGCCAGGCGGACCATGCCCCCGGACCGGGGGAGTCGCCCGCCCGAGATCTCGTCCAAACCGATCGAGGCCTTGGAGGCCAGGAACCGGATGTCGCAGGCCAGGGCCAGTTCGCAGCCCCGGCCCAGGGCCGGTCCGTTGACGGCGGCGATGATCGGCTTGGGCACCCAGCTCACGTCGACGGGGTCGGGGGTCGGCGGGACCGGTGCCGCCGGTGGCGCCCCCGGGTCGTCGCCGGCGCTGAAGTGGTCGCCGTTGGCGGTGAGCACGATGGCCCGGACGGTGTCGTCGTCGACCAGGGCCCGGAACCCGGCCCGAAGCTCTCGGGCCAGCTGGAGGTTGATCAGATTGGCCCGGTGGGCTCGATTGAGGATCAGGATGGCGACCGGTCCGTCGTGGGCCACCAGCACCGTGGCGGGACGGGGTGCGCCGTCGTCACCGTTCCTCCTGGCGGTGGACATGGGGCCGTGGCCTCCCTGGGGGTTGTGCGCGGCGGGCAGGCGACGGACTGTATCGGTCCAGTCACCCCCCGTGGGGTGACCCTCCGCGTCGGTTTGTATCGACCCTGGTCAAACCCATCGGGCCCAGGCATCGAGCGGCATGCGTTCCGACGCCAGGCCGTTGACGGGCGCCCCGTCGTCAGGCTCGCCGATGGCCAGGCCGCAGAACAGCATCTCGTCGTCGGGAGCCCCGACGAACTCGGCCACCGAACGGCCTCGGGTGGCCCATGCCTCCTGGGGGCAGGTGGCCAACCCCTCCTCGACGGCCAGCAGCATGAACGTCTGGAGGAACATGCCGAGATCCGACCACTGGGGCGGGCCCATACGGCGATCGACGAAGCAGAACAGGGCGGCCGGGGCGCCGAAGAACTGGAAGTTGCGGGCCAGGTGGGCGAAGCGGGCGGCCTTGTCGTCGCGAGCGATGCCCATCGTGGCGTACATGGCCTCGCCCAGGGCGAAACGGTTGGTTCGGTACGGCTCCCACAGGTTCGGGGGGTAGATCTCGTACTCCGGCTCGTCCGCCGGTCGGTCGTCCAGGAAGGCCAGGAAGTCCGTCATCCGCTCCCCGTTGACCACGTAGATCCGCCACGGCTGGACGTTGCCGCCCGAGGGGGCCCGGGCCGCCAGCGTCAGCAGATCCCGGATCCGGTCGTCGGCCACCGGCGTCGGGTGGAAGGCCCGGATCGACTTCCTCGCCGTCACGGCCTCGGTCACGTTCATATCCATCTCCTCGTCGACTCGGACCGGCCAGGGCCCGGAACCGGGATTCTGCCCCGGTCGGGCCCCTTCCCCTACGCTGGTCGTCCTCTCCGGCCGGGGATCCGAGGGCCGGACGCGACGGTGTTGGAGCAATGGAACGCAGCGAGTGGGCGAAGGGTGAACATTGGGAACGGGTCGGTCAGCAGGACCGGAGTCGGCGGACCCAGGCCGCCCTGATCGACGCCGCCGCCCGCCTGTTCGCCGATAGAGGGTTCGAGAAGACCACGGTGGCCGACATCGCCGAACAGGCGGGCTGCTCGATCGGGGCCTTCTACCACCACTACCGGGACAAGAAGGCGATCCAGTACGCCCTGTTCGAACGGATGATCGAGGACTTCGACCGGACCATCGCCAGCACCGCCGAGTCGGAGCGGTGGGACGGGGTCGGGATCGCCGAGATCATGCGGTTCTACGCCTCGACCTCGCTGGCCGCCGACCGCCGCCGGCCCGGGTTCCGTCGGGCTGGCGCTGCGGTGGCCCGACGGGTACCTGAATTGCAGGGGCATCTCGACGGGCGCCGGATGGCGCTCGACCGGGGGATCCGCAAGCTGCTGGAGGAACGGCGTCACACCATCGGTCATCCCGATCCCGATCTGGCCATCAGCTACGCCCTCGAACACCTGGGCTCGATGGTGCGGGTGAGGGTCCACGAGCCGCGACTGGCGACCCGCATGGGGGATCGGACCGACGAGGAGTTCGTGGCCGAGTTGGTGTCGGCGCTGACGACCTACCTTCGTCTGGACGGTCAGGGCTGACGGCCCCGACCGTCGGTGTGGGCGGGCCGTGTTGCTCCTGGCCGGTTCGAGCCTTCGCCGCCTCGGGTCACCGCCCGCCGGCCCGCATCCGCTCCTCCCGGTCCTCGGGGGTGCCGTAGGGGCTCGACCGTTCGTGGAGCAGTGCGTCTTCCCGGGTCCGGGCCCAGCGATCGTCGATCAGCTTCTTCATGCGCCGGTTGGTCCCGGGTGAGTTGGCCACGATCTGGGCCGCCAGGGCGTCGACCGTCGCCTCCAGGTCGTCGGCCGGGACCGACTGGTCGACGAGACCGATCTCGGCCGCTTCGGTGCCCGAGATGCGCCGGGCGGTGAAGCTCAGCATCTTGGCCCGGGATCGACCGACCCGCTCGGGGAGCCGAACCGACATGCCCCAGATGGGGACCAGGCCCCACGTCCCGTGGGTGTCGGCCAGCTGGGCGTCGTCGGCCGCGATGAGAAGGTCGCAGCCCAGGGCCAGCTCCAGCCCGCCGGTGAAGCAGTGACCCTGGATGCGGGCGATCGTGGGCTGCGGGAGCTGCTCCAGGGCATCGATGGTCTCGGGGTTGAAGGTGGGGGTCGACGCCCGCTCCCCGGCCGCGATCCCGGCCAGATCGTTGCCGGCGCAGAACGAACGTCCGGCCCCGGTGAGGACGACGCAGTGGATCGACTCGTCGGAGGCCAGGGCGTCGAGGTGCTCCCGGAGGCGGACGAAGCTGCCGACGCTGAGGGCGTTCAGCTTGTCGGGCCGGTTGAGGGTCAGGGTTGCGACCGCTCCCTCGTCGTGGCGGAGTACCAGCTCGGTGTGATCGTCGGTGGTCATGGTTGCGGCGCTCCTTGCCGGTGGTGATGGGCCGTCGGTTCGGCGTCCCCCCGCACGGTAGTCAACCGATCGGGGGAAGCCGAACTCAGGTTCGGGTAACGAGGGGGACGGCGGCCGAGGCCCAGGCGCCGACCACCGAGTCCAGATCGTCGAGCTGCGACTCGAGCACGTACAGGCCGCGGCTGGGGACCGACGCCCCGAGCTCGACCAGCAGGGGCCGGAGGTGGACCTCCGGCGCCAGGGCATGGTGGGGGGCGGCGCCGACCATCACCGGCACGGCCACGGTGCCGGCCAGACCGTCATTGCCGTAGGAGTCGAGGAAGGCCTTGAGGAGTCCGGTGTAGGTCGCCTTGTAGGTGGGGCAGGCGGTGATGATCACGTCGGCCCCGGCCACCCGCCGGTTGACGGCCGCCACCTCCTCGTCACCCCAGGCGAAGAGCCGGGGGGCGATGGTGGCCAACTCGACCGTCTCGACCGTGGCTCGACCTCCCCCGGCCTCGACCCCGGCGGCGACCGCAGCCGCCACCGTCTGGGCCACCGTGGTGGTCCGTCCCCCCGGATTCGGATTGCCGATGACGGCCACGATGTCGGTCATGTCGATCTCCACGGTGTCGAGCGCTGGGACAGCACCGCACCCTAGTGCCGACCGTCGGGTCGCCCCCGGCTCGTCGTCTCGTGCCCGGTCACGGCGATGTGCGAGGCTTGTTCCATGCATGATCTGGTGGTTGCTGGCGGTCTGGTGGTCGATGGAACCGGGGCCGAACCCCGGGTGGCCGATGTCGCGGTCGAGGATGGTCGGATCACGGCCGTGGGCGATGACGTCGGTCCCGCCCGACGCACGGTCGACGCCGACGGCCTGGTGGTGACACCAGGCTTCGTCGACATCCACACCCACTACGACGGCCAGGCCACCTGGGACCCCGAGCTCGAACCGTCGAGCCCGCACGGAGTCACCACGGTGGTCATGGGCAACTGTGGGGTCGGCTTCGCCCCGGCCCGCCCCGATCGCCACCAGTTCCTGGTCCAGCTGATGGAGGGGGTGGAGGACATCCCGGGCGCCGCCTTGAGCGAGGGCATGAGCTGGGACTGGGAGTCCTTCCCCCAGTACCTCGACAGTCTCGATCGTCGTTCGTTCGTGATGGACGTCTCGGCCATGATCGCCCACGGCCCGCTGCGGGCCTACGTGATGGGGGAGCGGGGCGCCGCCAACGAGGCCGCCACCAGCGACGACATCGCCGAGATGGCCCGCCTGGTGAACGAGGCCGTGACGGCCGGCGCCATGGGCTTCTCCACCAGCCGGACCATCACCCACCGGGCCATGAGCGGGGAGCCGGTGCCCGGTACGTTCGCCGCCGAGGACGAGCTGTTCGCCCTGGGTCGGGCCATGGCCCGGACCGGCAAGGGCGTGTTCGAGGTCGCCCCGGCCGGCGTTGCCGGCGAGGACCTCGTGGCGCCCAAGGTCGAGGTCGACTGGATCTGCCGCCTAGCCGCCGACATCGGCCGCCCGGTCACCTGGCTCATGCTGCAGAACAACTTCGCCCCCGACGACTGGAAGGAGCTGATGGCGTTGTCCGCCGCGGCCCAGGACGACGGCCATCCCGTCATCCCCCAGGTCGCCGGTCGGCCCTTCGGCGTCCTGCTCGGGCTTCAAGGCCGCCACCGGTTCATCGAGTGCCCCGGTTTCGTCGCCCTCAGGGACCGCACCCCGGCCGAGCAGGCCCGGGCCATGGCCGACCCGAGCCTGCGGGCCCGCCTGATCGCCGAGGCCGCGGCCCAGGTCGAGGCGCTGCGGGAGAGCGAGCCGCTCCGGGCCTACGTGGCCGACGCCTTCGACAACATGTTCGTGCTGGGCGACCCGGTCAACTACGAACCGTCGCCGGCCGACTCGATCGCGGGCCGGGCTGCGGCCCGTGGCGTCGACCCGGTCGAGGAGTACTACGACCGCCTCCTCGACGCCGACGGCGCCCGTTTCCTGATGATGCCGTTCCTCGGCTACGCCCACGGCAACGGCGACGCCCTCTACGAGATGCTGACGCATCCGGCCGCCGTACTCGGCCTGGCCGACGGTGGAGCCCACGCCAACTTCATCTGCGACGCCTCGACCCCGACCTGGATGCTGACCCACTGGGTCCGGGACCGGACCGGCGGCCCCCGACTGCCGCTGGCCTCGGTGATCAAGAAGATGACGGCCGACACCGCGGCCCTGTTCGGGTTCGCCGACCGGGGCCGGATCGAGCCCGGGTTGCGGGCCGATCTGAACGTCATCGACCTCGACCACCTCCGCCTCGAAGCCCCCCGCCTGGTTCGTGATCTGCCCGCCGGCGGGACCCGCCTGTTGCAGTCGGCCCAGGGCTATCGGGCCACCGTGGTGGCCGGTGAGGTGACGCGCGAGCACGACGCCTTCACCGGCGCCCGACCGGGCCGCCTGGTTCGCAGCTGAGCCTCTTCGCCCACCCGCTCCCGATGGGGTAGCCTCCGGACCGTAGTCAGGATTCGGTTACGGCCGGTCGCCGGGCGACTCATGTCGCGCCCCCGATCGGGCCGGGGAACGAGGAACACGTGGGCCATCTCGACGGTCGAGTGATTGTGGTGACGGGAGCCGGACGGGGCGTGGGGCGGGAGCACGCCCTACTGCTGGCGGCCGAGGGGGCCAAGGTCGTGGTCAACGACCTCGGCGGTGAGCAGGACGGCTCCGGCGGCAGCACCGGGCCGGCCCAGGAGGTGGTCGAGGAGATCAAGGCCGCCGGGGGCGAGGCCGTGGCCAACGGTGACTCGGTGGCCGACTGGGAAGGTGCCCAGCGGATCGTCAATGCCGGTATCGAGGCCTTCGGCGACCTGCACGGCGTGGTGTCCAACGCCGGCATCCTTCGCGACCGGATGCTGGTCAACATGACCGAGGACGAGTTCGACGCCGTGATCAACGTGCACCTCAAGGGCACGTGGCTGATGATGCGCCACGCCGGGGCCTACTGGCGGGAGCAGACCAAGGCGGGCAAGGAGGTGAAGGCCTCGATCGTCAACACCTCGTCGACCTCGGGCCTTCATTCCAACCCCGGCCAGTCCAACTACGGTGCGGCCAAGTCGGGTATCGCCACCATGAGCATCATCGCCGCCCGTGAGCTGTCCCGCTACGGCGTGCGGGTCAACGCCATCGCCCCTTCGGCCCGGACCCGCATGACGCTGGCCACCCCCGGTCTGGCCGACCGGATCGTCGCCCCCGAGGACGGGAGCTTCGACAAGTGGGATCCGGCCAACATCTCGCCCCTCATCGCCTGGCTGTGTGCCGAGGACTGCCCCCACACGGCCCAGGTCTACTGGGTCGGCGGTGGCGAGGTCGCCCGCTATCAGGAGTGGACCCGAGTCGACATCGCCTCGACCGACGGCCGGTGGGAGATCGACGAACTGGCAACGGCCATGGGTGACTGGGAGTCGGGCCACGTCGAGTCCCGCAAGATGCGCATCACGGGCTTCGAGGAGGTCGAGCGTGGCTGAGGTCGCCACCGCAGGTGCGGCCCCCACGGCCGAGGAACTCGACGCCTTCCGGGCCCGGTGTGAGGCCTTCCTGGACGAGCACGCCACCGGGGTCGACGTCGGCCCCGACCCGCGAGGCGACAAGGCCCTGGAGGTCAACAAGCGGTTCCAGGCCGCCCTGGCCGACGCCGGCCTGGCCGCACTGACCTACCCGGCCCAGTACGGGGGGCAGGGTCTCCACCCCGACTACCAGGACGTGTGGCGGGACATGGCGGGCGAGTATCCGCTGATGACGCGCCAGCTGTCGATCAGTCACGGCATGTGCCTGCCCATCCTCAACGAGTACGGCACGGACGAGCAGCGAGCGGCCTACCAGGCCAAGGTGATCCGGGGGGACGAGGTCTGGTGTCAGATGTTCTCCGAACCCGGCGCCGGGTCCGACGTGGCCAGCCTCCAGACCCGGGCCGTCCGCGACGGTGACGAGTGGATCGTCAACGGGCAGAAGGTGTGGACCACCATGGCCCACGTCTGCGACCGGGGGATCCTGATCGCCCGTACCGATCCGTCCCAGCCCAAGCATCGGGGCATCTCGATGTTCATCGTCGACATGCGGGCCCCCGGCGTCGAGGTCCGGCCCATCCACCAGATCGACGGCGGCAGCCGGTTCAACGAGATCTTCTTCACCGACGTCCGCATCCCGGCCGACCACCAGATCGGTCCTCTCAACGAGGGGTGGCGTCTGGCCACCGCCATGCTCATGTACGAGCGGGTGGCCATCGGCACCGGGCAGAAAGGCGGGGTGCTCCACGAGCGCTACGACAAGCTGTCGGCCGAGGCCGCCGAGCGGGGTCGCGCCGACGATCCCGTCATTCGCCAGGAGCTGATGAAGCTGTACTCGGCCGAGGTGTGCCAGAGCCTGGGAGCCCTTCGGTCCCGGGCCGAGCTGGAGGCGGGCAAGACCCCGGGCCCGGCCGGTTCGCTGGGCAAGCTGGCCGGGGCCCGGATCGCCGCCCGCTACCGCAGTCTGGCCCCCGCCATCGTGGGGGCGGAGGTCGCAGCCTGGACCGGGGACGCCGACTGGGCCGACGAGTGCGTCGGCACCTTCGCGTCGTCCATCGCCGGGGGTACCAACGAGATCCAGCGGAACATCATCGGCGAGCGGGTGCTCGGCCTGCCCCGGGAGCCGTCGGTCGACAAGGACCTGCCCTTCAGCGAGTTGAAGGTCGGCACCCAGGCCGGTTGATCGGCACCGCCGGCGCCCCGGTCAGCCGGTGCTGACGGTCGCCCCCAACTCGTCGGCCGTGCCGACGCCCGTCCACCGCTCGACCTCGGCCGCCAGGTCGAGGCGCTCGGTGGTGGCCGTGGTGGCGTACTCGCCCCAGTCGGCCTGAGGCAGCATCCACATGATCTCGAACTCGTTGCCGTCGGGATCCTTGGCGTACAGGCTCTTGGTCGCCCCGTGCGACGACTCGCCGACCAGGGCGCCGGCCTCGGCCAGACCGGTCCGGGCCGCTGCCAGTTCGTCGATGGTGTCGACCTGCCAGGCCAGGTGGTACAGGCCGGGCTGATCGGGGGCCCGGGGGGCACCGCCGGGGCCGACGGCGAACAGGCCCAGGTCGTGGTGGTTGCCGGAGTCCGAGGCCCGGAGGAAGGCGGCTCGGCCCGGGAACGAGGTGGTGACGTGGAAGCCGAGGACGTCCTGGTAGAAGCGGACGGCGCGCTCGACCTCGGCGACGAAGAGCACGGCGTGGTTGAGGCGGCGGATGCCGAATCCGGGCATGGGAACCTCCGGTGGGACGGGAGTTGTTGAGCTGTCAACTACCCTAGAAGGCGATTGTTGAGCTGTCAACCACCTCGGGGTACGATGCCTCCGTGGCCCTTCCCCGGACGACCGCCATCCCCGTCGACGACGAGCGGATCACGACCTACGGGCTGGTGCTCGAGGCATCGTCCCGCCTCCACCGGACCCTCGAACGCTCGCTCAAGGACGAACTCGATCTGCCGGTGGCCGTGTTCGAACTGCTGCTCCGGCTCTCCCGGTCGCCCCAGGAGCGGCTGACCGTATCGGACCTGGCCCAGCAGCTGGCCATCACCCGAGGCGGGGTGACCCGCCTGGTCGACCGGGTCCTGTCCCGGGGTCTGGTCGACCGTCGGCCCTGCCCCCACGATGGGCGGGTGCAGTGGATCACCCTGACCGACGCCGGCCGCTCCGTCCTGGCCGACGCCGTCCCCCTCCATCTCGACGACCTCGACCGGGAGCTGTTCGGGCGCCTCACCGACGTCGAGGTCGACCAGTTGCGCCACCTGATGGACAAGTTGCGGTGACGGGCCCCGAGCACGACGGCGCAACCCCGGCGGTTCGACCGGCGCCGCCCGAGGCCGCCCCGTTCGACGCCCGGGCCAAGGAGGCGGCCCTGCGGGCCGAATCCGACGCCTGGGACGTCTCGGCTCCGGTCCCGGCCGAGCCGGGCGACGTCCCCGTCATCGACCTCGGTCCGGTCCTGGACCGGGGCCCGGCCGGTGCGGCGGCGGTGGCGGCCCAGGTCCGGGAGGCGAGCGAGGAGGTGGGGTTCTGGCAGGCGACCGGCCACGGCCTCGGGGCCGAGGTCCAGGCCCGGATCCTGTCCGAGGCCCGGCGCTTCCACGCCCTGCCCGAGAGTCGGCGTCGCACCATCGAGATGGACCGCCCGGGCTGGCCCGTCGGCGGCGTCGGCTACCTGCCCCTCGGCGAGCGGAAACTCCCGCGTCGGGCCCGGGGCAACCTGAACGAGGCCTTCCTGGTCAAGTCCGACCTCGACCTCGACCTCGACGACAACCAATGGCCGAGCGAGGCCGACCTGCCCGGGTTCCGGGCCTCGGTCGAGGCCTACGTCCTCGCCGTCGAAGGCCTGGCCCGACGGCTTCTCCCCGTCTATGCGCTGGCCCTGGACCTCGAGCCGGACTTCTTCGAGTCGGCCTTCCGGTCCCCGCTGTGGCGCCTGCGCCTGACCCGCTACCCGCCGGCGGCGCCGGCGCGGGAGGCCGACGACGAGTTCGGCATCGCCCCCCACGTCGACACCACGTTCTTCACCCTCCTCCTGCCCGACGGCCCCGGCCTCACCATCTTCAGCCATCGCCGGGAGCGGTGGATCGAGGTCGACCACGTACCCGGAGCCCTGGTCGTCAACTCCGGCGAGCTGCTCAAGCAGTGGTCGAACGACCGGGTCCTCTCCACCCGCCACTTCGCCACCAACACCACCGATCGGGACCGCTACGCCGTGCCGTTCTTCTTCAACGCCACCTCGGACCACCCGATGGTCTGCCTGCCCTCGTGCCACGGTCCGGGCAACCCGCCTCGGTACCCCACCATCAGCTACCGGGAGAGCCAGGGCGTGGTCCAGGGCGAGTAGGGCCCCATCTCGATGCCGTCCGGCACCGGCGACGAGCGCCTTCTAGCATCGACGCCCATGACCGAGTCCACGCCCACCGCCACCACCCCGCTCGCCGGAATCAAGGTCGTCGAGATGACGTCCATCTACTCCGGCCCGATGGCCGGGATGATGCTGGCCGAACTCGGGGCCGAGGTCATCAAGGTCGAGAGTCCCGACGGGCCGGACACCGTCCGGGCCGGCGGCCTTTCGGCCGGGCCCGACTCGGTCAACAGCATCTTCTACTCACTCAACCGGGGGAAGAAGTTCTGCGCCATCGACGCCAAGACCGACCGGGGCAGGGCGCTGCTGGCCGACCTCGTCGCCTCGGCCGACGTGTTCCTCCACAACATGCGGCCGGGCAAGCCCGAACAACTGGGCGTCGGCTACGACGACATGGCGACCCGCAACCCCCGGCTGATCTACGGCGCCATCAGCGGAGCGGGGACCACGGGCCCCGAAGCCCATCTCCCGGCCTACGACTATGTGGTCCAGGCAAAGATCGGGATGGTCGACTACCAGCGAGACCTGACCACCGGCCGCAGCGACCTTGTCCACCAGGTGGTGGTGGACAAGACCTCGGCCCAGGCGCTGGTCCAGGGCATCCTGGCCGCACTCTTCATGCGGGAGCGCACCGGACAGGGCCAGCGCATCGACGTGCCCATGATCCAGGCCGGTCTGGCCTTCCTGTGGCCCGACGGAATGGCGGCGGCCCACGCCGAACTCAGTCCGGCCATTCCCCTGGACCAGATGCCCCCCTGGTTGGAGTCGGCCCCGTCGTCGTTCCTGGTCGTACTGCCCACCACCGACGGCGAGATCGCCACCGGCATCCTCCTGCCCCCCTGGGACGGGCTGTGCATCGCCCTCGACCGGCTGGACTGGGTGACCGACGAACGATTCGCCGACCAGCTGAGCCGGATCCTCAACCTTCCGGCCCTCATCGAGGAGGTCTCGGGCGAGGTGGCCAAGTACTCGACCGAGGAGGTCCTGGCCCGCTTCGCCGAGCACGACTTCGCCGCCGGAGCCGTCGCCTCCCGCCGTGCGGTCCACACCGACCCCGTCATCGAGCACCTGGGGCTCATCACCGAACACGAGGCGGAAGGGGTGGGCCGGGTTCGCCAACCGGCGCCGATGTGGTCCTTCGGCGGGGCCGACACGGTCGTCACCACCAGCATCGGCTACACCGGCCACCACTCGGTCGAGGTCCTGGGCGGCCTCGGCCTCGGATCGGAGGAGATCGACCGCCTCCTGGCCGACGGGGTGGTCGTCGTCACCGACGGCACGGCCACCGCCGACTGAGCGCCGCCGCGCCCACAGTCCACGCCGACAATCCACGCTGAGCCGAACTGGACTGGTAGGAGGCGCGGGGACAGGGCGCGAGAGGGAGGGCGCCCGGGTCTGGCCCCGGACCTGTCGTTCTGCTGTACTCCTCTGAACCGTTCCTTCCCAATCGACAATCAAGGGGGACCTCCATGCCCATTTCCACTCGCGGTGCCGTCATCCGGGAGCCCGGCCAGGATTGGGAGATCGTCGACCTCGAGTTCGACGACCCCAAGCAGGGCGAGATCGCCATCAAGATGGTGGCTTCCGGCATGTGCCACTCGGACGACCACCTGAAGACCGGCGACATCCCGGTCGAGAAGTACCCCATGGCCGGTGGTCACGAGGGTGCCGGCATCGTGACGGCCGTGGGTCCGAACACGCCCGGCTACGAGGTCGGCGATCACGTGGTGATGTCGTTCCTCCCCGGTTGCGGCCGCTGCCGGTGGTGCGCCTCGGGTCAGCAGAACCTGTGCGACCTCGGCGCCACCCTCCTGGTCGGCAGCCGGGCCGACGGCTCGTTCCGGGCCCGCACCTCCGCCGGTGAGGACATCGGCCAGATGTGCGGCATCTCGACCTTCTGCGAGGAGACCGTCGTCGCCGTCGACTCGGCGGTCAAGGTCGACGTCGACATCCCCCTCGACAAGGCCTGCCTGGTGGGCTGTGGTGTCGGCACCGGTTGGGGCTCGGCCGTGAACTCGGCCGAGGTGAAGCCGGGTCAGACGGTGGTCATCATGGGCATCGGTGGCATCGGCATCAACGCCGTCCAGGGCGCGGCCCACGCCGGCGCCTCCCACGTCATCGCCGTCGACCCGATCCAGTTCAAGCGGGAGAAGGCGGAGGAGATGGGGGCCACCCACAGCTTCGCCAACATGGCCGAGGCCACCGAGTTCGCCATGTCGGTCACCAACGGTCAGGGCGCCGACTCGGCCATCGTCACCACCGGTGTCATCGAGAGCACCCACATCGCCGAGGCCTTCTCCTCCATCCGCAAGGCCGGCACCGTGGTCGTGACCGGCCTCGGCAACCTGATGGAGTCGAAGGTCGAGGTCCCGGCCGGTGAGCTGACCCTGTTCCAGAAGCGGATCCAGGGATCGCTGTTCGGCGCCTCCAGCCCCAGCCGCGACATCCCGTGGATGCTCAGCCTGTACCAGAACGGCCAGCTCAAGCTGGACGAACTGGTGACCAAGACCTACTCGCTGGACGAGGTCAACCAGGGCTACGCCGACATGCATGCCGGCACCAACATCCGGGGCGTCATCATCTACTGATCCGGCAACGGATCCCGTGCACGCAGCCGACGGTGGTCGGGCCCCGGGCCCGATGCCGTCGGCTGCGGCCGTTTCGGGCTCCGGGCCGGCCCGTTGGGCTCCGGTATCCGACTGTGCTGGACTGGGACGGTCGGCCGTACGAGGAGACCGCACCACCATGACCACCCTGCACCCCCGAGGGGTCAACCACCTGGCCCTGTCGACCTGCGACATGAAGGCCCAGCTCGAGTTCTGGTGCGACGTTCTGGGTTGCCCGCTGAAGGCCCTCTACTGGATGCACGGGGTCGAGAACACGTTCCACGGGTTCGTCGAGCTGGCCGAGGACAGCTATGTGGCATTCGTCCAGCACCCCGAGAACCAACCCGAACCGGTCTGGGGCGTCAGCCACGCCGGCAACCCCGGCAGCCCGGTGGCGGCCGGGGCCATGCAGCACGTGGCCCTCCACGTCGACACCCTGGACGAGCTGCTGAGCCTGCGGGACCGGATCCGGGCCCGGGGGATCCAGGTGTGGGGACCCCTCGACCACGGGTTCATCCAGTCGATGTACTTCGCCGGACCCGAGGGCCTGGCCCTGGAGGTGGCCACCGGGGCCGCCATCGACGCCGAGGCCTGGATCGATCCCGAGGTTCGCGATCTGTGCGGGATCACCGCCGATGAGGTCGAGGCCCTGAAGCGGCCGACCCCCTACGAGCGTCCGGCCGCCCCCGTGGCCCAACCCGCCTTCGACGAGGCCAAACCCTCGATGCACTATCCCCGCAAGGTGCTCGACGCCATGATGGGCATGAGCGACCAGGACACCTGGGATCGCCTGAGCGAGACGACGCCGCCGGTCGCGGTACCGGTCCAGGCCGACTGAATCCCGCCTCGGGGCGGCCCGTCGCTCTACCGTGCACGGGCATGGAGGCGACGACCGGTCCCGACACCCCGCCCCTACGCGCCGTACCGCCGGCCGGCCCGGCATCAGCCGTGCTGCGCCCGGTCCGGGCCCACGACCACGCCGCGCTGTGGGCGCTGTTGGCCCCGGCCCGGGACGAGTTGGTGGGTATGGTGTCGCTGCCCTCGTCGGCCGACGATGCCCGTCGGCGATGCCATCGGTCGGCCCGGACGGTGGCCGACCTGGCCGCTGGTGCCCTCCGGCCCTCGCCCGGGGGATCCCGTTCGGTGCTGTTGGTGCTGGAGGACGGCGACGGCGAGCTGGTCGGGGTCACCGGCTTCAGCGCCAAGTGGGAGGTCCCCAACTTCGCCGTCCGCATCGTGACCAGCCCCGAGGGTCGGGGTCTGTGCCTGGCCGGGCAGAAACAGCCGTGGACCTGCACCGAGCTGAACGCCACGTTCCTCGGACCCCGAGCCCGGGGTCGGGGTCACGGGACCCTGTTGTCCCGAGGGCGCTTCCTGCTGCTCACCCTGGTGGCCGACCAGGTTCCCCCGACCCTCGTGTCCCACCTGCGGGGCCCGTTCAGCCCGGGGGGCTCGGCCCCGTTCTGGGAGGTCTTCGGCCGCCAGGTCGCCCCCCAGTGGCCCACGTCGATGGCGGCCGAGCGGGCCCTGGCGGCCCACCCCGACCGCATCGAGGACCTGGTCGAGCACTCCATCGAGGTGGAGCCCCGCCTGCTGGAGATCGTGGGTTCGGTCAACCGGCTGTCGTTGCCGGCCTTCCACCTGTTGATGGCCGAGGGGCTGCGCCCCAACGGCCTGTTCGACCCGATCGACGCCGGTCCCACCCTGGCCGGGCCCCTGACCTCGACCCGGACCTGGCGGCTCAGGACCCCGGTCGCGGTGGCGGCGCCGGGCACGGCACCCGACGACGGGGCCGGCCTCGATGCCCTGGTGGCCACCACCTCCCTCGACGACTTCCGAGTGGTGCGGGGGCGGGTGGGCCTCACGACCGATGGCGGCACGGCCGATGGCGGCGCGGGTACGGCCCCGGCCATCGCCGAGGCGACGACCGACGTGGGTGCGGCGCTCGGGTTGGAGCCGGGCCGGGAGGCCACGGCGCTGGTCCTGGAGACCGGTCAGCCCGAGGGCGGTGTCCGTTGAGCCTCGACCAGGGTGTCGACGACCATGGTGGTCGTCGTCTGGCCCAACGCCCCCAGCGAGGTGACCAGGGCGTCGAGTTCCTGGAGATCGGTGGCCTCGACGTAGAACAGCAGGTCGGCGTCGCCCAGCAGCAGATACACGTGGCGGACCGCAGGGTGGTCCTGGCCGATGCGTCGGGCGGCGTGGACCGACCGGGTGGTGGCGTTGGCCGCCCGCAGGCTGACGAAGGCCCGGGTCGGCCGGCCCACCCGCGTGGCGTCGACGTCGGCCCGGTACCCGGTGATCACCCCGGCGCTCTCCAGGGCGTGGACCCGGGCCGTGGTGGCAGCCGGCGACAGGTGCACGGCCTTGGCCAGATTGCGGAACGACATGCGGCCGTCCTGTTGGAGGAGGTGCACGATCGACCAGTCGGTCTCGTCCATCTCGACGTCCTTGGGAACCATTGGAGGTTGATCGTAGATGACCGGACCACGGCGATGAGGGAACGACGAGGCCTCTTCCGGACGACCAGGGAGGATGTCGGGTGACGCGGGAGCTCAACTTCGACGGATTGGTCGGGCCGACCCACAACTACGCCGGACTGTCACCGGGCAACCGAGCCTCGACCGGCAACGCCGGGCGGGCGTCGAGCCCCCGGCGGGCCGCTCTGCAGGGTCTGGCCAAGATGCGTCGGCTCCATCACCTCGGCCTCGGTCAGGGCGTGTTGCCCCCGCCCCTGCGGCCCGACCCATCGGTGCTGGCCGCCCTGATCGGTCCGGCGGCGGCTGCGGCGCCCGATG
Source organism: Acidimicrobiales bacterium (assembly GCA_965263455.1). GTDB lineage: Bacteria > Actinomycetota > Acidimicrobiia > Acidimicrobiales > SZUA-35 > CADEDH01. Next base: position 68,491 of record CBDHHN010000002.1, on the reverse strand, counting down.
GTGTCGCCGCCCTCGACACCGTCGCCCCCGAACTGGTGGCCCTCACCCAGTCGGCGTCGTCGATGTGGGCGGCCAACGCCGCCACCGTCACCCCGTCGGTCGACGCCGCCGACGGCCGGGTTCACCTCACCCCGGCCAACCTGTGGTCGACGGCCCACCGATCGTTGGAACCGTCGGCCACCACCGCCACCCTCCGCCGCATCTTCGCCGACCCCGACCGGTTCGTGGTCCACGACCCGCTGCCCGCGATCGGTCCTCTGGCCGACGAGGGGGCGGCCAACCACGGGCGGTTCGCCCCGTCGCACGGCGAACCCGGCGTACACCTCTTCGTCCACGGCCGTCGGGCCGACGAACCGCCCGTTGTGGACGGGGTGCCCCGGCGTCAGACCGACCTGGCCGGGCGCCTCATCGCCGCCTCCCACGGCCTCGACCCCGAGCGGGTCGTGGTCGCCCGTCAGTCGGCAGCCGCCATCGACGCCGGGGCCTTCCACAATGACGTGGTCTCGGTGGCCAACGGTCGCGTCCTGTTCGCCCACGAGCGGGCCTTCGACGAGCCCAGCCGGGTCCGGGTCGACCTCGCCGCCCATGGTGTCACGGTGGTCGAGGTACCCGAGGCCGAGGTCGGCCTGGCCGACGCCGTGGCCTCGTACCTGTTCAACTCCCAGCTGGTCACGATGCCCGACGGGACCACGGCCCTGGTGGCCCCGGTTGAGGCGACCGAGACGGCCTCCACCGCCCGCTATCTCGACCGGGCGGTCGCCGACCCCGGGCACCCCATCGACGCCGTCCACGTCGTCGACCTCCGCCAGAGCATGGACAACGGCGGGGGCCCGGCCTGCCTCCGCCTCCGGGTCGTGCTGAGGGCCGAGGAGGAGGCGGCGCTCAACGCCCGGGTGGTCGTCGACGACGACCTGCTCGACCAGCTCGAGGCCTGGGTCGGCCGCCACTATCGGGACGAGCTGCGGCCGGACGACCTGGCCGACCCGACGCTGGCGGCCGAGGCGGCCGAGGCCCACCGCGACCTCGGCCGACTGCTCGAGCTCGACTGAGGGCGCGGGCGTGCCTCCGATCGGGACCGTGGGCTAGAACGGAGGCCACAGGCCGCGACACGGGAGGTCGGTCATGCAGGTCGAGGTGCGGGGACGGGCCGAGTCGGCGTTGCCCCCCGACGATGATCACCCCTACCGGACCGGGGTGTGGCGGCCCCAGACCACCGAGTACGACGCCTGGGACCTCGATGTCGAAGGCCGGATCCCCGATGATCTGAATGGCGTCTACCTCCGCAACACCGAGACCGCCCTGTTCGAACCGATCAAGCGATACCACCCCTTCGACGGCGATGCCATGCTCCACGCCATGACCTTCGCCAACGGCGAGGCCCGCTACGCCAACCGGTTCGTGCGGACCGAGGGCTTCCTGGCCGAACAGGAGGCCAGGCGTTCGCTGTGGGCCGGGATCGCCGAGCACCCGTCCAACGCCGTGGCCGACCATGGCTGGGGCGCCCGCACGCTGATGAAGGACAACGCCAGCACGGACGTGGTCGTCCACGGGGGCCAGGCCCTCGCCAGCTTCTACCAATGCGGCGATCTCTACGCCCTCGACCCCCGCACCCTCGACGATCAGGGCCGGGCCTCCTGGGGAGGTCGCTTCCCGGTCGAGGGGGTGTCGGCCCATCCCAAGGTCGACGAGCACACGGGCGAGCTCTTGTTCTTCAACTACTCGACCGAGGCCCCGTACATGCACTACGGCGTGGTCAGCCCGGCCGGTGAGCTCACCACCTACCTCGACGTCCCGCTTCCCGGGCCCCGCCTGCCCCACGACATGGCCTTCACCGAGAACTGGTCGATCCTCAACGACCTGCCCCTCTACTGGGAACCCCAGGCCCTGGCCGACGGCTACTACTCCAACACCTTCAACCGGGATCTCCCCAGTCGCTTCGCCCTGGTGCCCCGCCACGGCACGACCGACGAGATCCGGTGGTTCGAGGCCGAGCCGACCTTCGTCCTCCACTGGACGAACGCCTACGAGCACACCGACCCCGAGGGCGAGTGGGTCATCCTGGAGGGCTTCTTCCAACACAACCCGACGGCCCGGGGCGTGGCCCGCATGGGCGGCCGGCACAAGGGTTTCGAGACCCTCGATCTCAACGTGCTCCAGGCCCGCCACCATCGCTGGCGCTTCAACCTGACCACGGGGGAGACGAGGGAGGAGTCCCTGTCGGAGACCCTGGCCGAGTTCCCCATGATCAACGGCCGCCACGCCGGCCGCCCCCACCGCTACGCCTACCTGGCGCTCGGTACCCCGGGTCTGTTCGCCTTCGACGGCCTGGTCAAACACGACGTCGAAACCGGGACCGAGGAGGTGGTCAGGCTGGGCGACGGGGTCTTCCTCAGCGAGACCGTCATGGCGCCCCGGGACGGCTCGGCGGCCGAGGACGACGGCTACCTCGTGACCTTCACCTCGGATCTGGTCAATGACCGCTCCGAGTGCGTGGTGCTCGATGCGGCTCGGCCGGGCGACGGTCCCGTGGCCCGGATCCGCCTGCCGGAGCGGATCTCCAGCGGCACCCACGCCACCTGGGCCCCGGCCGCTGCCCTGTGAGGTCGTGAGGACCGGCACGGCCGGGAGACCCAACCGACCCGACCCGACGGCCCCGGGGCCCTCTATCCTCACCGTCGATGGCTGATCCAACCACCGGCGGCGGACGTCCCCGATCCCGGGCCGACCGGCCCCGTATCGCTCCCGCTCCCGTGACCCGACGCCATCGGCGGCGGGCGTTGTGGGCCGTGGCGCCGGTGGTGTTCATCATCGGGACCTACGTGGGCTGGAACCTCAACGCCAACCTCGGGGCCCTGCTGTGGGTGGCCTCGGCCGTCGTCGCCTTCGTGCCCTTCCTCAGTCACGCCGAAGCCTGACCGCTATCGGTTCCCGTGGCCTCGACCGGCCCGCGCCTAGTCGTCGCCGGGCGCGGAGCCGACGACGCCGGTGATGCGGGCCTCGTCCCAGCCCAGCTCCCGCAGGATCTCGGGCCCGTCGGCCCCGAGCCGTGGCGGGTGGCGGTGCTGGCGCAGCGGTGCACCGTCGATCCGGATCGAGCTCCGGACATAGCGGTAGGGCCCCTCGGTCGGATGGACGTCATCCTGGAGCAGACCGACGGCGGCGAAGTGCTCGTCGTGGCGCAGGTCCTCGGGGTCGACAAGCTCGGCCGCCGGGATCGAGTGCTCGGCGCAGAACCGCAGCCACTCGGCCGTGGAGTGGCCATCGGTCAATCGGTCGACCAGTCCGTACAGGGCGTCGGCGTTCATGACCCGGTCGGCGCCGGTGGTGAAGCGGGGGTCGTCGGCAAGATCGGGCCGCCCGACGAAGGCGAAGAACCGGCGCCAGTTGTCGTCGGAGTAGGGAAGGACCACGATCCAGCCGTCGCTGGTCCGGCGGGGCTTGCGGTTGGGGGTCCGGATCCGTCGGTAGCTGAAGTGGCCTTCGGGGGGCTCGAACGTCTGGCCCCCGAGATGCTCCACCAGGTTGAAGGCGGCCATGGTCTCGGCCATCGGCACCTCCAACGTGACGCCCTCCCCGTCGCGGGCCCGCCCGACCAGGGCGGCGGCGATGGCGAAGGCGATGTGGACGCCGGTCACCTTGTCGGCGTAGATGCTCGGGACCAGGCGGGGCTCGTCGCCGACCCAGGCGAACATCGAGGCCAGGCCCGACGCCGCCTGCATCACGTCGTCGTAGGCGGCATGATCGGCGCGGGGGCCGTCGCTCCCGTAGCCGTTGGCCACGCAATAGACGATGTCGGGCCGCAACGCCCGGACCGAGTCCTCATCGAGGCCGAGGCGGGCCAGCGCCGCCCGCCGCATGTTGGACACGAACACGTCGCACGAGGCGATGAGATCCCGGGCCGCCTGGCGACCTTCGGGCGACTTGAGATCGAGCACGATCGACCGTTTGTTGCGGTTCACGTTCATCGAGAAGGCGCTCATCGCCTCGCTCCGCATCGGCTCGTAGTGACGGATGGCGTCGCCGCCCGGCGCCTCGACCCGGATCACGTCGGCCCCCATGTCGCCCAGCATCCGGGTTCCCAGGGGGCCCATGACCACGTCGGTGAAGTCGGCGATGCGGATCCCGGCCAGAGGGAGCCGGGGCGATGACGAGGGGGAGTCGGGCACCGGATCGACCCTAGCCCGACCGGTCGGGGCCATCGATTCCCGGTCCCCGGCTAGGGTCGGCCCATGTTCGACGACGCCCTCCTGGCCGAGGTCCGCACGCGGTTCCACCACGTCGACGCCTGCCCCTACCAGGGTCCCCGAGCCTTCTTCGAGAACGCCGGGGGCTCCCTCACCCTCCGGTCGGTGGTGGAGCGAACGGCGACCCTGGCCGCCGTTCCCGACAACCAGGGTCGGGCCAACCCGGCCTCGGCCGCCCTGGCCGAACTGATCGCCCAGGGTCGTCGCGACATGCACACCGCATTCGGGGCCTCCTCCGGCGTGGTGGTGGTGGGGGAGACCGGGACCGAGCTCCTGGGTCGGTTGATCCGCACCGCCGTCCTGGCCCGGCCCGGACGGGCCGTGATCGGCAGCCACCTCGAACACCCGGCGACCTACAGCCCGTGCCGCCGCTGGGCCGCCGTTGCCGGCTCGACCTACCACCAGGTGCCGTTCGACCCGGTCACCACGGTGGTCGGGGCCGACCACTACCGACCGGTGGCCGCCGGGGCCGGCGTCGCCACCATCATCCACGCCAGCCCCGTGACCGGCATGCACGTCGACGTGGGCGCCGTCGCCGCCGCCGTCCGGCGAGCCTCGCCCGACGCCTTCGTCATCGTCGACGGGATCCAGCACGCGGCCCACGGCCACATCGACATCGATGACTACGACATCGACGGGTACGTGGTGTCGGGCTACAAGTTCTTCTCCCGCCACAACTACGGGGTGGCCTGGATCTCGGACCGGCTGGCCGCCGTGCCCCATGATCAGCTCGACGGCGCCCCCGACTCCCAGTGGGAGTTGGGCACCCGCGACGCCTCGGCCTACGCCACCTTCTCCGATGTCGTCCGCTATCTGGAGTGGCTCGGAGCCCGTAGCGGTGGCAACGAGGTCTACCGGGTGCCGGAGGCGGGGGCGTCGGACCACGATGCACCCGATCCCGTGACCTCCCGCCGCCTGATCGAGGCCGCGGCCGCCGCCATCGGGGCCCAGGAGCACCACCTGGTCCAGGCCATGCTCCACGGCGCGGGCGACCTGGACGGCCTGGCCCGGCTGCCCGGGGTCGGGGTGCTGGGCCCCGTGGCCAGTGAACACCGGGCCGGCCTGGTCTCGTTCACGATCGACGGCATGCCCTCGGCCACGGTGGTCGAGGCGCTGGGGGCCGACGGGGTCCGGGTCCACGTTCGCCGCCGGGACCACTACTCGGCCGGCATCCTCGAGCCGCTGGGTCTGGAGGACTGCGTTCGGGCCTCGGTCTGCCACTACAACTCGGTGGCCGAGGTCGAGCGCCTCCTGGCCGCCGTCCACCGGCTGGTGGCCTGAGCCGTCCGGGGCCGCCGTCGGCCCGGCCGTACCGGGCGCGCCCTGGCCCGGTCAGGGGGCCGAGGCCGAACTGCGTCGCTCGATCAACCGGATGGGCATCTGGTGGTGGACGGGGGCGGCGTGGTCGGTGTCGAGCAGGGTCAGCAGCAACTCGGCCGCCCGTACGCCGTGCTCGCCCGCCGACTGGTCGATCGTGGTCAGCCCCAGAACCGGGCTCAACTCGTGGTTGTCGACCCCGACCAGGGAGACATCGTCGGGCACCGACAGGCCCCGCGACCACAGGGTCTGCATCGCCCCGAACGCCATCTCATCGGACATGGCGAACACCGCGGTGGGGGGCTTCTCCAGGTCGAGCAGGGCGGCCATGGCCTCGGCCCCACCCTCGACCGAGAAGTTGCCGGATCGTTCGAGGTCGGGGTCGACCGGGATGCCGGCCCGGAGCAGCGCGTTGCGGTAGCCGGTCTGGCGCTCACGAGGGACGTCGAAGTGGAAGGGATCGTCGTTCTGGCCCTTGAGCAGACCGATGCGCCGGTGGCCCAGTTCGACGAGGTGGCCGACGGCCGACTCGGCCACGCCGATGTCGTCGATTCGGACGCTGCTGAAGGCGTCCGAGGTGGTGCCGATCGCCACCACCTGCTGGTCGGTCCGGTAGAGGGTGGCCGCCTCCTGCCCCGACAGGGCCAGGTCGACCACGATGACTCCGGCGGCCCGGGCCACCGTCGGCCCCTGGAAGGCCTGGAGGCGGCGGGTCGGGTCGCTGTCGAGGGAGAACACCAGCAGGTCGTAGCGGGCATCGGTCAGCAGCGCCTCGGCCCCGGCCATGACCTGCCCGAAGTACCAGGTGGCCAGGCTGGGCACGGCCATGGCCACGGTGCGGGAGCGGCCGGTGGCGAGGCGGATGGCGGCCGGGTCGGGCCGGTAGTTCAGCCGGGCCGCAACGTCCTCGATCTGGCGCCGGGTCGACGGCGCCACGTTGGGCAGGCCCCGAAGGGCCCTGCTCACGGTCGCCACCGAGTACCCGGCGACCCGGGCCACGTCGTCGATGGTGATTGGCCGCTGGGTCGGCACCCGACGGTCTCCTTGGCGTCTCGAACTCGGCAGATTGGGGGACCACGCCACACGGGGCACCCGACATTCACCGGCCCTCGCCATGATGTCCGTTTCCCGCGCCGTCGTCCAGCGCACGCTATCGGCCGAAGGCGGGCGCCGACCGAGGTGGGGAGTTGTCGATTCAGGGTCGGGCCCGTCTCATCCGTTTGACCTGGTCAGCAAGGACAATTACTGCAGTCTTACGGCAATCGCACCCATAGACGAACAACCGTGTAGCCTTTCCCGACACGACAGACCGGCCACCTGTAAACGCTTGCAGCCGAAGCGATGCAGCCGAGGCGGTGGGCGGGTGCCGGTCGTGGGAGAGGGGCCAGCCGGCCCACAACGAGAGGACAACAATGCGTACTTCGCGATGGAAGGTGCTGCTGGCGCTGCTGTTCAGCTTTGCGCTCGTGGCCGCCGCCTGTTCGGGCGACGATGACGAGGGGGCCGAGACCGACGCCGGCTCCGACACCACCGAGGACTCCGAGGAGACCACGGAGACCACCGCCGCCGACGACGGCGAAGACGATGGAGAGGCCATGGAGGACGCCGGCGACCTCTCCGGCACCACCGTGACCATCTCCGGCCCGGAGAACTCCGAGCTCGACATCGGCGCCATCCAGGCCGCACTCGACGAGTTCAGCGCCGAGACCGGCATCGAGATCGTCTACAACGGCTCCCGGGACTTCTCGGACAACATCGGTGTCCAGGCCGAGGCCGGCACCACGACCGACATCGCCTTCTTCCCCCAGCCGGGCAAGGTCGCCGACTTCGCTCGTGACGGCTTCCTGGTGCCCATGCCCGAGGACGTCGTGACCGAGGCCAACACCAACTGGTCGTCGGACTGGACCGGCTTCGGCACGGTCGACGGCGACGTGTACGGCGTCCCGGTCAAGGCCGACCTCAAGTCGCTGGTCTGGTATCAGCCGGCCGTGTTCGAGGAGAAGGGCTACGACGTCCCCGAGACCTGGGACGACTTCAAGGCTCTGACCGAGACCATGATCGGCAACGGCGACACCCCGCTGTGCGTCGGCATCGAGTCCGGCGGCGCCACCGGTTGGGCCTTCACCGACTGGATGGAGGACCTCATGCTCCGCTTCCACGGCGCCGAGGTCTACGACCAGTGGGTCAACCACGAGATCCCCTTCAACGACCCCCGCGTCGTCGAGGTCATGGACGAGATCCTCACCCTGTGGAACACCCCGGGCATGGTCTTCGCCAGCGGTGGCACCATCGCCACCACCCCGTTCGCCGAGAACGCGGTGCCGCTGGTCGAGCAGGACTGCCTCATGCACCGTCAGGCCAACTTCTTCGCCGGGAACTTCCCGGAGGGGACGCCGGCCAACGACGGCAGCGCCGAGGCCGTGAACGCCTTCTACCTTCCGACCGTCAACGGCGACCGCCCGCTGCTGGTGGCCGGTGTGCTGGCCTCGGTCTTCAACGACCGGCCGGAGGTGTGGGAGGTCATCAAGTACCTGACCACCGCCGACTACGCCAACGCCCGCCAGGCCTACCAGGTCGACGCCCTCGACGGCGCCACCTCGGGCTTCCTGTCGGCCGCCGACGGGTGGGACTCGTCGAACCTGAACGAGCTGGAGCAGACCTTCCTCCAGATCTTCGCTGACGCCGAGGTTTCCCGCTTCGACGCCTCCGACCTGATGCCGGCCGCCGTCGGCTCCGGATCCTTCTGGACCGAGGGCACGGCTGCGGTGAACGGTGACAAGACGGCCCAGGAGGCCGCCGACGCCATCGAGGCCAGCTGGCCCTAGTCGGGCTGGTTTCCGGTCATCCTCTCGGCGGTGACGGGCCCTTCGGTCCCGTCACCGCCGATGGGCAATACTGAGTAATGCGAGGGGGGTCGGGTTCCGGCCCCCCTCTCGAAACGGGTCGGGCGGGTGGTCGGCAGTCGCCACCGGGAGACGGTGCGGCCCTGGGGGAAGGTGCGCAATGGGTGTTCTCGAGGCCATCGGTTCGGTGATCATCGCCGCCATCGTGGCCGGGCTGTTCGGCGGGGTCGTAACGGCCGCGACCCGACAACTGGGCGGTCTGCTGCCGGCCGGCTTGCGGAGCCGCTTCCCGCTGGCCGTGTTCGGCGTGGCATCGCTGGTCGGCCTGATCTGGATGCTCCAGGCCGACCGGGCCGACCGGTTCCTGGCCTCGCCCGAGGCTTCGAAGCTGGCCACCACCCTGTGGGGTGTGTTGCTGGCCGTGACCGTCAGCGGCGCCCTCTTCGTCGGCGCCAACCTGCTGTTCAACCAGGCGGGGAAGTCCTACACCCGCTTCGCCACCCTGCTCGGGGCCGTCATCGGGTTCATCGTCTTCGGTCTCCTCGACGGCAACCGACTCATCCAGCACATCAACGGCCGGGACGGCCTGGCAACCGGGCTCCACGACGCGGTCAACGCCAACGAGTGGACCCTGCTGCTGTTCTCGCTGATCATCGGAGCCGGGCTGGGGATGGCGATCGGCTTCGCCGTCGGCGTCGTCCGGGACGAGGTCGACCGATGGCAGCTGGGCGGCCTCGTCGTCGGTCTCATCGGCGGCTACCTCTGGGGTCTGTTCTTCGCCGAGCGCATCCCGGTCGACACCGCGGTGACGATCGTGTGGACCCCCCTCATGGGGGCGGCCCTGACCGCCGCCCTCGGCTACGCCCTGGCCCGCCTCGACCAGCCGGTGCGGTTGGTGGCGGGCGCCGCCGGTGGGGCCGGGCTCGGCCTCTTCGCCGGTGGGTTGGCGTTCACCTCCATCGTGCCCCGGATCGAGTTGGTGGGCGCCATCGTCTGGCCCCTGGCCCTGGCCGCGGCGGGGGCCGGAATCGCCCGCCTGCGGAATCGCCCGCTGGCCACCGGTGCCCTGGTCGGCGGCTTGATCGGCTGGTTGATCGGCGTGTTTCTGCTCACCGGGACCGGCGGCCCCAGGATCGAAGCCTTCAGCGCCTTCGGCGTGGCCGGGGCCCTGGCCGGGGCCCGCTTCGCCGTCGGCCCCCGGCCGACCCAGGCCGAGTTGACGGCACTGGAGAACCGCTCCCGCAGCTACATCTTCCTGGCCCCGGCCCTGTTCTTCGTCGGGGTCGGCCTCGTCGCCTCCCTGATCCGGACCATCCTGTTGAGCCTGGAGCGGAGCTTCCGGGATGACGCCGGCCAGCGGGTCCAGGAGTTCCCGTCCCTGGAGAACTACCGCCAGATCTTCGGCAACGCCGCCAACTGGGACTTCGGCAACTGGCGGGCCCTGTTCACCTCGGCCCCGTTCGAGATCGGCCTGGTGTTGATGGCGGTCGGGGTCGCGGGGGCCGTGGTGCTGGGCCGTCGGACCGGCAACTCGTTCCCGGGCGCCCGGTTCGTCCTTCCCGCCCTCGGCGCCCTCATGCTGTTCGCCGCCTACCACGAACTCCGCCTGATTCGGGGCGACGGTTCCGAGGAGGCGGTCGGCACCGGGGTGCTGGCGGCCGCCGCCACCGCCCCGTCGTGGCGGTACCTGTATCTGGCCCTGTTCGTCGCCATCGGGTTGGCCCTCATCGCCCTCGTGGCCTCAGCCGGACGCCTGGCCGGAACCCCCGGGTTGAGCGTGGACCTGGGCGGATCCCATGCCGGGGCCATGGCCTTCGGCGTCTTCCTGGCCGCGACCGCGGCGTTCGCCGCCGTGCGGGGAACCGTGATCAACAGCCTCTGGTGGGTCTTCATGGTCACGGCCACCGCATCCGCCATCGGTTTGGCGGTGGCGGCGTTGGCCGACCGGGCCCGGTTCGAGAACGTGGCCAAGTCGATCATCTTCATGCCCCTGGCCATCTCGTTCGTCGGTGCCGGCATCATCTGGCGGTTCATGTACATCGCCCGGCCCGGCGACAACCCGCAGACCGGTCTGCTCAACTGGGCCTGGGTCGCCCTCGGCGATCTGTCGCTGTCCGGGTACCGCTGGATCGGGGTGGCCCTGCTCGCCGCCGTGGTGGCCGGGCTCGGATGGCTCGCCTACCAGGGCCTGCGATCGGGGGCCAGCGGCCTCGCCGGCGGCAGCCTGGCCCTGGCCGTCCCGTTGCTGTGGGTCCTGTGGCGTCTGGCCGCCGGCCGCCTCGGTGGCACCGGGGTCGACGGGGTGGGGGAGCGCACCGTCATCTTCATCAGCCAGAATCTGCCCTACAACAACCTCTGGCTCATGGTCGTGCTGATCTGGATCCAGACCGGCTTCGCCATGGTGATCTTCTCCGCCGCCATCAAGGCCGTACCCCAGGAGTTCATCGAGGCGGCCAAGGTCGACGGTGCCACCGACTCCTCCATCTTCTGGCGGATCATCGTGCCCCAGATCCTTCCCACCGTCGGGGTGGTGGTCACCACGATGACGGTGAACGTGCTGAAGATCTTCGACGTGGTGAAGGTCATGACCAACGGCAACTTCGAGACCCAGATCGTGGCCAACGAGATGTTCTTCCAAGCCTTCACGGCCGGCAACCGGGGCCTGGGCTCGGCGCTCGCCGTGGTGCTGTTCCTGGCCGTGCTTCCGGTGCTCTACCTGAACATCCGACGGCTCCAGCAGGAGGGAGTGTGACATGACCACGCACGAGGTCCCGACGTCCGCCCCCGGGGCTGCCCGGGGCGGGCCCGGCCTGTCGTCCACCATCTACCGGTTCCTTTCCGGCATCCCCACGTGGTTGCTGTGGGTCATCGTCACGATCTGGACCCTTCCCACGGCCAGCCTGTTCCTGAACTCGTTCCGAGGTCGCGACGCCCAGCGGGCCAGCGTGTTCTGGGAGATCTTCCTGCCGCCGTCGGTGGTGGCCGAGGAGGGCAGTGACATCCCTGCCGGTTGGGACGCCTTCACCATCGACAACTACGACGCGGTGTGGAGCTCGCAGGCCAGTGGCGGCCTCCGCGACGGTCTGGTCAACAGCTTCGCCATCGCCATCCCGGCCACGATCATTCCGATCGCCATCGCCGCCTTCGCCGCCTACGCCTTCGCCTGGATCGAGTTCCGGGGGCGGGAGACGCTGTTCATCGGCGTGGTGGCCCTGCTCGCCATCCCCAACCAGACGGCGCTGCTCCCGCTGCTGCAGACCTACGCCGGCGGGGCCCACTGGACCATCTGGGGCACCGACAAGACGGTGACCCTGCTGCCCGACGTGGGTCTGCAGGGGACGTCGACCGCCATCTGGTTGTCGCACACGGCCTTTGCCATGCCCTTCGCCATCTTCCTCCTGCACAACTACATCAAGTCGCTCCCCAAGGACGTCTTCGAGTCGGCCCGGATCGACGGGGCCGATCACTTCACGATCTTCTGGCGCCTGGTGGTGCCGCTGTCGGTGCCCGTGCTGGCCGCCTTCGCCATCTTCCAGTTCCTGTGGACCTGGAACGATCTGCTCATCGCCACCGTGATGGGAGACGCCGGGGGAGAGATCAGCCCGATGACGGTCCGCATCGCCGCCCTGACCGGTGAGTTCGGGCGCAACGAGCATCTCCTGACGGCCGGTGCCTTCGTCCAGGCCGCGGTGCCGCTCCTGGTCTTCTTCCTGCTCCAGCGGTTCTTCGTCCGGGGTATCCTCGCGGGCTCGGTAAAGGGCTGAGCCACCGGGAGGGTTCATGCGCAGGGTGACGACGCTGAGGGTCAGACCGGTCCTGATCGGGCTGGCCATGGGGCTCGGTCTGAGCCTCGCCGCCTGCTCCGGCGGGGACGAGGAGGCCGAAGAACTCGGGCACGAGCAGCCCTCGGCCGGTGACGACGCGACGGCTGCCGGCGACGATCCGGCCGCGGACGACGACGTGGACGACGGTGTGGTCACCGTCCTCGGGTTCGAGAGTGCGGCCGATGAGGCCGGAGCCATCCAGGACGCGCTGGACGAGCTGTCGGTCGAGGCCGGGATCCCCATCCGCTACACGGGCGTCCGCGACTTCGACGCCGAGTTGGCGGCGCGGCTCGGGAGCGACGACGGACCCGACATCGTCATGTTCGATCGGCCCGCCGCCCTGCTGGACCTGGTCGACCAGGGGGCGGTCGAGCCCCTGCCGTCGGAGGTGGCCGACGCCGCCGACGCCAGCTGGGGGTCGGATTGGAACCGGGTGGCGGTGGTCGACGGCGAGCAGTACGGGGTCCCGACGGGGGCCGAGGTCAAGTCGCTGGTGTGGTATCAGCCGGCCCGGTTCGAGGAGTTCGGCTACACCGTTCCCGAGACCTGGAACGAGTTCCGGTCGCTGGTGACCGCGGCCGTGGCCGATGGCAACACCCCGCTCTGTGTCGGGATCGAATCGGGTCCGACCACCGGCCGGGTCTTCACCGACTGGACCGAGGACCTGGTCCTGCGCCTGTCCGGCCCCGACACCTACGACCGGTGGGTCACCAACCAGATCCCGTTCGACGACGAGGCCGTCACCGGACCGATGGAGGAGATCGTGGAGCTGTGGAACACCCCGGGCGTCGTGTTCGCCGGAGGCGGCACGATCGCCACCACGCCGTTCGGGGACAACGGCCAGTACCTGGTCGACGGTGAGTGCCTCATGCACCGCGAGAGCGACCGGTACATCGACTTCATTCCCGACGGCTCCGATTTCGGCATCGAGGAGGACCCGGTGGACGTGTTCCCGCTTCCGGCCGATGAGGGCCGCCCCATCGTGGTCGGGGCGTCGCTGGCGGCCGCCGTCCGGGATGCTCCCGAGGTGTGGGAGGTGATGGCCTACCTCTCGTCGGCCGACTACGCCGACGCCCGGCGCCAGGCCCAGAACGATCGGGTGGGCGAGGAGGTGTCGGGCTTCCTGTCGGCCGCCGCCGGTCTCGACACCAGCCTGTACTCGGGGATCGAGGCCTCGTTCGTGGAGATCGTCCTCGGGGCCGACGTGGCCCGGTACGACGCTTCCGACCTCATGCCTCCGGCGGTCGGATCGGGGACGTTCTGGTCCGAGGGCACGGCCATCGTCGCCGGTGAGAAGACGGCGGCCGAGGGCGCTCAGGCCATCGATGCGAGCTGGACGCCGTGACCGATCACGCCGACACCTCGTCCTCGGCCCTCCTCGGTCCCGGGTTCGTGTGGGGGGCCGCCACCTCGTCGTTCCAGATCGAGGGCGCAGCCGACGCCGACGGCAAGGGCGAGAGCATCTGGGACCGCTTCTGCACCGTGCCCGGGGCCATCGCCGACGGCTCCGACGGGATCACGGCCTGCGACCACTACCACCGGGTCGACGACGATGTCGCCCTGATGCGCTGGCTCGGGCTCGACTCGTACCGGTTCTCGGTGGCGTGGCCCCGCGTCGTCCCCGACGGAGACGGTGCCGTGAACCCCGCTGGGCTCGACTTCTACGACCGGTTGGTCGACACCCTGCTCGAGGCCGGCATCACCCCGGCCCCCACCCTCTACCACTGGGATCTGCCCCAGGCCCTGGAGGAACGGGGTGGCTGGCGGGAACGGTCCACGGCCGAGGCCTTCGCCCGCTACGCCCAGGTGACGGCCGAACGGCTGGGCGACCGGGTCGACACCTGGTTCACGCTCAACGAGCCCTTCGTCAGCACCCATCACGGGCACTGCCTGGGCGTCCACGCCCCCGGTCGGCAGTCGCTGCCCGAAGCGCTGGCCGTGGCTCATCACCTGCTTCTGGCCCACGGTCTGGCCGTACCCGTCCTGCGGGCCGCCGCCCCGCGGGCCGAGGTCGGGGTCGTGCTCAACTTCACCCCCATCCTGCCCACCCCCGAGGCGGGGACGGCGGCGGCCGTGGTCGACGCCTGGGAGAACCGATGGTACGTGGAGCCCCTGGCCGGGCTCGGCTACCCGGCCGAGGGGGTCGCGGGCCTGGAGTGGGATCAGGCCGAGATTCGGCCCGGCGACCTCGAACTGATCGCGGCGCCGGTGGACGTGCTCGGCATCAACTACTACACGTGCCAGCGCCTGGCCGCCGACGGCACCGTGCTCGACCCGGAGGGTCCGGTCACCGACTTCGGGTGGGAGATCATCCCCCGCGGCCTGGGCGACCTGTTGATCGGGCTGCACGACCGGCACCGGTTCCGGCGCTACCTGATCACCGAGAACGGCGCTGCCATGCCCGACGACCGGACCAGGCCCGATGGCACGGTCGACGACGCGGACCGCATCGACTACCTGAGCGGGCACCTGGCCGAGGTGGCCCGGGCTCGACAGGCCGGCGTGCCCGTCGACGGCTATTATGCATGGTCACTGATGGACAACTTCGAGTGGGCCGAGGGCTATCGGAAGACGTTCGGACTGGTCGCTATCGATCCCGCCGGTCTCGAGCGCAAACCCAAGGCCAGCGCCCACTGGTATCGGGATCGAGTTCTCAGCGAGAAGCTGGGAGGAAAAGAGGAGCGCCATGGCTGAGTTGAGCCTTCAGAACGTCGACAAGATCTACCCCAACGGATATCAGGCCATCTACGACCTGAGCCTCGACATCTCCGATGGCGAGTTCATCGTGCTGGTCGGTCCGTCCGGTTGCGGCAAGTCGACCGCGCTGCGGATGGTTGCCGGGTTGGAGGAGATCACGGCCGGCAAGCTGATCATCGACGGCCGGGTGGTGAACGACGTCCACCCCAAGGACCGGGACATCGCCATGGTGTTCCAGAACTACGCCCTGTATCCCCACATGAGCGTGTTCGACAACATCGGCTTCGCCCTCAAGCTGGCCAAGGTGCCCAAGGCCGAGATCGCCGAGCGGGTACAGAAGGCGGCCGACATCCTCGATCTCAGCGAGTACCTCGACCGCAAGCCGGGCCAGCTCTCGGGCGGTCAGCGCCAGCGGGTGGCCATGGGCCGGGCCATCGTCCGCCAGCCCAAGGCCTTCCTGATGGATGAGCCGCTGTCCAACCTCGATGCCAAGCTGCGGGTGCAGATGCGGGCCGAGATCGCCTCCCTCCAACGGAACCTGGGCGTGACCACCCTGTACGTGACCCACGATCAGGTCGAGGCCATGACCATGGGCGACCGGGTGGCCGTGCTCAAGCGCGGTGTCCTCCAGCAGTGCGACACGCCCCAGACCCTCTACGAGCGCCCGTCGAACGTGTTCGTGGCCGGCTTCATCGGTTCGCCCGCCATGAACCTGATGCGCGGTCGGCTGGAGGGGACCTCCGAGGCCCCCGAGGTCGTCCTCGGGACCAATCGCCTGGCCGTGGCCCCTGAGCTGTGGGCGGCCAACCCCAGCTTGGCCGGCTACCTCGATACCGACGTGGTGGTCGGGATCCGGCCCGAGGACCTGGAGGACGCCTCCCTCGCCTCCGACGCCCCGGCCGACCGGCGCCTGTCCAGCGAGGTCACCCTGGTCGAGTCGCTCGGGGCCGAGATCATCGTCCACTTCCCGGTCGAAGCCGAACCGTTCGCCATCATGGATGCCGAGTTCGAGGGTGAGGATGCGGTGGAGGCCGCCCGCCACGAGGGTCGGGCCGTCTACGTCGCCCGCTTCAGCCCCCGGTCCGGGGCCCGGATCGGCGAGTCGATCGAGATCGCCGTCGACACCAGCCGGTTCCATTTCTTCGATCCCGCCAGCGGCAACGCCATCGCCGGGTAGTTCCGGGCCGACGCTCGCCAGCGTGGCCGAGGAGACGAAGGTCTCCTCGGCGCGCAACATCGGGACAACCTCCAGTCGATACGGTACGGCTGACCGTGGACCGGCGAGGGCCGGTCGGCGCGGCCCCGGGCCGGTTGGTTCGGGCTCGTCGAGGAGGACCAGACCCATGCACCGCACCGCGCTCACCGGACGCCTCGGCTTGGCCGTGGCCGCTCTCGTTCTGGGGGGCTGCTCGTTCGAGTTCAATTTCGGCGGCGATGCCGCCTCGGGAGCCGAGGATCTCATCGAGGGGGAGCTGGCCGACGAGTTGGGCCTGACGGACATGTCGGCCACCTGCGACGACCCGGTCGACGAGTCGCCCGGGACCGCCTTCACCTGCACGTCCACCAGCGAGGTGGGCGAGATCCGCTGGACGGCCGTGATCGGCGAGGACGACGTGGTCAACGTCGACTCGGTCAACCTGGTCACGGCCGACGATCTGGCCGGGATCGAGGTGGCAGCCGTCGACCTGATCGAGGCGCAGGCCGGGCGGACCCTGGGCTACGAGAACTTCGATTGCGGTGACGGTCCGGTGGCGGTCGGGACCGACAACACGTTCGACTGCGAACTGACCGATCCCGACAACGGCGACATCTACGACGCAACCATCGAGATCACCGACTTCCAGGCCGGCTCGTTCCAGGTCGAGGTGGCCGACGAGCCCCGGGGCTAGTACCGAGCGCCGACGGCGGACCGGCAAGGCCCGCCGTCGGCCCTCGGACGAGGGCGCCGGGGCTCAGGCCCGGTCGACCTTGCGGTGGTGCCAGTCCCGGACGGCATCGGCGAACCGCTCGGGGTCGTCGGCCATGGGGAAGTGGTTGCCGCCCGGGATGACCAGGCCCTCGTGGTCGTCGAACACCGAGGCGTGCCGGGCCTGGAACCCAAAGGGGTCGTTGCGTTCACCGAACACGGTCAGCACCGGGGTGCGGCGCAACACGGTGGTGGCAACCCGTTCGGCGCGTCGAGTGACCTCGGGGTGCTCGAAGGCGGATCGCATCGTGGTGTGGAACCGCCGTCGGCGGTCCCGCTCCCGGTAGGGCCCGAGGAAGGCGGCCCGGCTCGCCGCGTCGAGCTGTCGGCCGACCCCGACCCGACCTGACGACAGCCGCGGAATGAGGTTGGTGGCCGCACCCAGCGCGGTGAGGGTTCGGCTGCCCATGAGGCGGAACATCGTCCGCAACGCCCGGCGATCGGGCTCCCACAGGAAGGTGTTCACCACCACCAGGCCGGCGATGCGATCGGCCCGGGGCCCGGCCATGGCCACCGATGCCGGCCCGCCGAGATCGTGGGCCACGAGCGTGATGTGCTCCAGGCCGAGGGCGTCGACAAACCGGCCGAGCAGTTCGGAGAGCTCGTCGTAGCCGAGCGCCTCGCCATCGCCCGGGGTCGGACTCAGCCCGAAACCGGGAGGATCGAGGGTGATGCAGCGGAAGTCGGAGCGGAGGCGGACGATGACGTCGCGGAACACGTAGGACCAGAGGCCGAGGTGGACGAACAGCAGCACGGGACCCGTCCCCTCGTCGACGTAGGCGACGGTGTCGCCGTCGAGGTCGAGCCGTCTCGGGGTGAAGGGGTAGGTGTCGGGCCCGAGCCAGGCGGGCCGCTCGACGATGGTGGTCATGTCTATGCTCTCTTTCGGGTACGGCCCACCGACGGTGGGCGGTGTTCAGCGCCCGTCCCCGGAGCGTGTGGAAGCGGTGTCGGGGACGGGCGTCGAGGTCGCCACACGTCGGCGACCTGCGAGGGGTTCAGGTCACGGTGGGGGCCCGGAACATGCCGGCGCACAGTGACACCAGCCGGCGTACCAGCCGGTCGGCGTCGCCGTCATCGAGGCCGCCCGGGGGCCAGGTGGCGAAGGTGTGGAGGATGACGGCCACCATGCGGGTGAGGCGCCACTCGGTCTCAGCCGGATCGAGCTGGGCGGCGGCGGCCAGGCGGGGCAGGAAACGCCGGCTGGTGGCCGAGAACTGGTCCAACGCCATCTCCTGGATCCACGGCGTTCGGTCGGCGTAGATGCGGCCCAGGAAGTGGGCCACCGTCGGGCCGCGGGTCGACAGGTGTTGCAGGGCCTCGACGTCGGGCCGGATGAAGGCGTCGAGCACGGCTTCCAGCGTCGGGGGGTCGGGATGGGCGCCGGCCTCGGCCAGGTCGAGGAGGCGGTGACGCCGTTCGACCAGGGGCTCGGTGATCCGGTCGGTCACCGCTCGCAGCAACGTCGGCTTGTCGCCGTAGTGGTAGTTGACGGCGGCCACGTTGACGCCGGCCTCCCGGGTGATCTCCCGGATGGACGTGGCGTCGTAGCCCTTGGCGGCCAGGATCCGCTCGGCGGCGTCGAGGATGGCGGTGGTGGTGGCGTCGGTCGGCACGTCGGTCCCCTTCGACGAGCCTGGCCCGTCGGTGCGGTCGATCCCGGGTATCAATCGTGTGTTTGATTTATTCAAACACACGATTGGAATGGTGGCAAGGGGCCACCGACGGCCGCCACGGGGCGCCCGTCGGCGGTCTCCGTCGGCGGTGCGCGGCGACCGACGGCCGCCCGCCCGGTTCAGGGGCGGAGGCGGGCGGGACGGCCGTTGACGGCGTCGTCCACGAGCTGGATCGGATGCCGGGTCGGTACCCCGGCCGCAGCCAGGTGCAGGGAGCACCCGGGGTTGGCGCTCGCCACCACGTCCGGTCGTCGGCCCTCGATCACGGCCAGCTTGCGTTCCCGTATCTGCCCCGCCAGTTCGGGTTGGAGCAGGGAGTACGCACCCCCGGCGCCACAGCACAGGCCGTCGTCGTCGAGCTCGACGAGTTCGCCGACGTGGGGGGCGAGCATCGTCCGGGTGGCGGCGTGGGCCCGCTGGACATGCCGGAGGTGGCACGGGTCCTGGACCGCGACCCGGGTCGGGAGGGGCTCCACGTTCGGGAGCCGGTCCAGATGGCGGGCCACGAACTCGGCGATGTCGTGAACCCGGGCCGAGAAGGCCCGGGCCTCGTCGGTGCCGAGGAGGTGGCCGTACTCCTTCATGGCGGCCCCGCATCCGGCCGAGTCGACCAGGATCGGCCGCGAGCCGGGGAGGGCGGCCATGGTGGCGCGGGCCCGATCCCGGGCTTCGGCCCCCAGACCGGCGTGGGCGTGCAGGGCGCCGCAACACGGCGCCGACGAACCGGTGGGGGTGACCCCGAACCCGGCAGCCCCCAGGACGTCGATCCCGGCCCGGTGCACGTCGCGTTGCAGGGCGTCCATCACACACCCGGTGAACAGGTACACGTCGTCGCCGGTCACCGGGAGCGGGCGGTTGCGGAGGGGAAGCCCCGGGGGCAGGCCCAGGCGGGCCGGGACGAGTCCCGTCCGCTGCACCACGGCCGCGACCCGGGCCCCCATCTGCAGGACCGAGGGCCAGGCCAGGGGACGCAGCGCCAGGCGTAGCCAGCGAGAGCCGGCCCGTCCCTCGGTGGCCAGGGTGGAGCGGGTCTGCTCGATCAGGTGCCCGTAGGGCACACCCGACGGACAGGCCGGTTCACAGCCCCGGCACTGCACGCAGCTGTCGAAGGCGTGGAGCACGTCGTCGGTCACCGGGGCGTCGTGGTCGTGGACCTCCCGCATCAACTTGATTCGACCGCGGGGCGACAGGGTCTCGTCGCCGGTCACCCGGTAGGTGGGGCAGTGGGGAAGGCACAGGCCGCACTGCACGCACTTGTTGAGTTCGTCGGGATCGAGGCGAAGGTCCATGGTCGGTCCGGGTGGTTGGTCGGTGATCGGGAAGCGTTTCAGCGACGGAGGGGATCGCGGCCCGGGTTGAGCCGTCCCGTCGGGTCGAAGACGTCCTTGAGACGACGGCTGACGGTGGACACGCCGGGGTCGACGGTCGCCGGGGGCGGTGGTTCCTCGGCCCAGACCAGGCCGAGGCCGAGGGCGGCCACGAACGGTCCGGCCCGGTCGGCCGACCACTCCCGAGCCTCGGCCGGGGCCACCGACCAACGGTGGCGGGGAAGGGCCGGGGCGCCCTGGGTGGGCCCGAAGCGGCCGATCCCGGCCAGGGCCCCCTCCGCAGCGTCGACGTCGATCGGGTGACCCTCCAGGTGGACCCACACGTCGGCTCCATCCCACAGCACGGCCGACGGGGCCAGCACGGCATCCAGTACCGCGGCCGGAGCCACGCCCTCGGCCCGCAGCCAACGAGAGGCGCCGGGGATGGGATTGGTCCGCAGGATGACCTCGGCCAGCAGGCCCAGGGTCCCCAGCGAGCCGACCATGATCCGGGGGAGGTCGAAGCCGGTCACGTTCTTGACCGTCGGGCCGCCACCGGAGATGAGCCGACCCTCGGCCGACACGTACCGGACCTGAAGCACGCAGTTGCGGATCAGACCCCGGGCCAGGGCCTCGGGGTGGTTCTCGCCCACGGCGAGGGCTCCGCCGACCGTGCCGCCCCGGTCGGGGAGGGCGCAACGCTGGCCGGCGGCGGCCAGCGTCGCATCGAGTTCGGCCACCGTGGTCCCGGCCCGGACCCGGACCGTCATCTCCTCCGGCCGATGATCGACGATGCCGGTCGGGGCCTCGACCAGGCGGACGGGCTGTGTCGGTGCGCCCCCGACGTCCCATCGGGTCCGGCCCCCGACCACGGCCACCCGGTCCTCGGCGCCGATCAGGTCGGCGAAATCGTGCAGGATCGGATCGTCGGGGCGGACGGCGGCCGTCATCCCCACACGTCCCGGGGAACCGAGCGGAGAGCCTGGATGTCGGCGCAACTGTGCCCCATGGGCAGCACCTTGCCCGGATTGGCCCGGCATGCCGGGTCGAAGGCCCGGCGGAGTCGGTCCTGGTGGTCCAGGTCGTCGTCGGTGAACAGACGCCCCATGTAGGCCTGCTTCTCCACCCCGATCCCGTGCTCGCCCGACAGGACCCCGCCGGCGTCGAGGGAGGCGGTGATGATCTCGGCCCCGGCGGCGTGGACCCGATCCAGGACACCCTCCTCCCGGCGATCGAAGATGAGCAGGGGGTGCAGGTTGCCATCGCCGGCGTGGAACACGTTCATCACCAGGACGTCGTGGCGGTCGGCGATGGCGTAGACCTGCTCCAGGACCTCGGCCAGGGCCGAACGGGGGACCACGGTGTCGTGGAGGTAGTAGTTGGGGGCGATCTGGGCCACCGCCCCGAAGGCGGTCTTGCGTCCCTTCCACAGGAGGGCCCGCTGCTCGTCGTCGGCGGCGAGGCGGACCTCGGTGGCCCCGCACCGCCGTCCGATCTCGGCGATGCGCTCGGCGTCGAGGTCGATGCCGGCCCCCACCCCGTCGACCTCGGCCAGGAGAACGGCGGCGGCGTCGGTGGGGTAGCCGGCCCCGACGTAGTTCTCCACCGCTCGGGTGATCCGCTGGTCCATCACCTCCATGGCCGCGGGCACGACGCCCTCGGCGATGACGGTGCTCACGGTGGTGGCGGCGGCGTGGACCGAGTCGAACGACAGGAGCAGGGTCCGGACCTCGGGGCGGTTGCGGGTGATGCGGACGGCGATCCGGGTGGCGATCCCCAGCATCCCCTCGCCCCCGACGAACACCCCACGCAGGTCATAGCCCGGCGGTTCGGCCTCGAGCCCGCCCAACATGGCCACCTCGCCCGAGGCCAACACCACTTCGAGGGCCATGACGTGGGCGTTGGTGACGCCATAGAGGAGGCAGTGGGGTCCACCCGAGTTGTTGGCCACGTTGCCCCCGATGGTGCACACCTGCTGACTCGAGGGATCGGGGGCGAAGTGGTAGCCGAGGGGTTGCAGGTGACGGGTGAGGTCGAGGTTCACCACGCCCGGCTCTACCCAGGCCACGTCGTTGGCGAGGTCGACCTCCAGGATCCGGTTCATCCGGGTCAGGGCGATCACGACCGGTCGGCCGAGGGGGATGGCCCCGCCCGCCAGACCCGTGCCGGCCCCCCGGGGCACGACGTCGCAGCCGTGCTCGACCGCCGCCCGCACGATGGCCTGGACCTCGGCCGTGGTGGTCGGGTAGCAGACCGGTCCGGCGACTCCGCCCTCGAACACCGAGGCGTCGTGGCTCAGCAACGACCGGTGGGCCCCGTCGACCCTGACCCGGTCGGGATCGAGGGCGGCCACCAGATCGGTCACCAACGGATCGTCACCGGCCGGCGATGACGGCGTCGAGGGCCGCCGGTTGCGACCCGACAACAACCTTCCCAGCACGTCCGGCTCCTTCCGACCCAGCTCAGTCCGCCGGTCGGTCCTCGGCCCGGGGCCGGCACCGGCCCGGTGCGGACCACGACTGTACCCCGGGGTCGGTCACCGGCTCGATTCCTGGTGCGCCGGGCCGACGCCGGATACCTCCCGGAGCCGGCCCTCATCGCCGGCCTTCCGGGGCGGCCGATCAGAGCTCGAACTGGCCTCGGAAGACGCTTTGGCCGCTGTGGGTCGGGTCGCCGTCGAAGGACTCGACCGAGACGTCGACCACGGGGAAGGCGGCCGGATCGAGCCCTGACGGCAGGGGATACTCGCCGTCGGCCCGGATCGGTCCCAGCGACACCAGCTGGGTGACCTCGGGGTCGATCAGCCACAACTCCAGATAGCCGTTGGACGTGGTCAGGCCGTCGATCTCCACCCGGAGACGGTAGTCGTCGCCCTGGCGGATCAGCTCGGCGCTGGCCTCGCCCTCCAGCAGCGTGTCGAGGACCAACTCCTCGCTGGTGGTGGCGTCGCCCGGGCGGAGGAGGAAGGCGGCGCCGGCCAGCAGGGCGATGGCGGCCGCAGCCAGCGATGGCAGCCAGACCCGGGGGGCCCGGTTGCGACGCAGCGGGATGATCTCGGCCCGTTCCTCCGGTGCCGCCAGCTCGTCGCCCAGGGCGGCGGCGATCCGGTCGAAGTCGGTGAGGGCCGGTACCGGCTCAATCACACCCGACAGGTCGGCGGGGACCTCGGTCTCCATCGACCGGGCGATGGTGCCGACCCGATTGGCGGCACGCAGTTCGAACACCTCGTCCCGGTCCTCACCGGTGACGGCATCGCCCCGAAGGGCGGCGAGAAGGCGGTCGTCACGGTCACCGTGCAGCATCGAGGCCCTCCAGTTCTCGTCGCATCCGGGCCAGTCCCCGGCGGATGTCGCTCTTCACCGTCCCGAGCGGTGAACCGATTTTATCGCTGATCTGGGTGTGGGTCAGATCACTGAAAAAGGCCAGCTCCATCGTCTGGCGCATGCGTTCGGGCAGGGCGGACATGGCCCGGGCCACCAGGATCTGCTCCGCCAGCTGCTCGACCGCCTCGTTGCCGGTGACCGGCGTCGGCTCGGTCGTCCGCTCCTGGCGGGCCCGGCGGCGGAGGTGATCGATGGCCTTGTACTTGGCGATGCCGACGACCCACCCGGCCAGGCTGCCCCGGTCGGGGTTGAAGCGGTGCCGGGCACGCCAGGCCGCCAGGAACGCCTCCTGGGCCACGTCGGGGGCGTCGTCGACGCCAACGGCGCGCAGACACAGGCGATGCACGTCATCACCGAACCGCTGGTGCATGAGCCGGAGGGAATCCGGATCGCCCGCAACGAACGCCGCTTCCAACTGGTCGGCGGAATCGACCACGCCTGGATGGTAGCGGCGGCCGAATCGGGGGGCGACGGCACCGGCCGGGAGTTCGACCAGGGTCATGGCTCGACCGGGACGGCGTAGGCCACGATGTTGTCCTCGTAGCTTCCGAGTGAGGGCTGGAAGTCGCCACCGCAGGTGATCAGGGTGACCACGGGACGTCCATCCCGGGCGAACACCCGGGGCAGGGGCAGCTCGTCCTTGTCGTACTGGGCCATCTCGATGATCTCGAAGCTGGCCCGCTCCCCGGTGCGGAACTCGAGATCGAACCGGTCGCCGGGCTCGGCGTCCGCCAGGCGGCGGAACACGCCGTCGATCCCGTCGGCGGCGATGTGGCCGGCCAGGACGCTGGAACCGTCCTGGCCGGGCGACGGGCCGTACTCGTACCAGCCGACCCGCCGGGCCTCCGGCACTTCCAGCTCGCCGTTGGGCTCGACTCCGACACCGTCGATCGGGGAGCCCTCGACCCCGATGGCGGGGAACGAGATGGCGATCGGTTCGGGCCCGGGCCGGAACTCGGGGACGTCGAGGGCGGTCGGCAACTGCTCGATGCGGGCGGCCACCTCGGCCGCCGACAGGGCGGGCTGCTCGTCGCCGCCGTCAGCGGCGGCCGGGTCCGACCCGGCCGCCGTGGGGGCGCCGGCCGAGTCGGACTGGGGGGAACCGGTCTCCGACGACTCGGCGCCGTCGCCCTGTGGTCCCGACACCACGATCGGGTCGGCGGCGGTGGAGGCCGAGCCGGTGGTGCAGGCCGATACCACGAGGGTCAGTGCGGCCAGCAGGGCGACGGCGACGGTGGGGGAGCGTCGAGCCATGTCGGAGACTCCGGTTCCGGTCGGTGGGGCTCAGGCCCGCCGACGGGCCAGGACCAGTCCGCCGCCGGCGGCGACACCGAGGCCGAGGACGGTGGCCACCAGGGCGGGGGCGACGCCGTCGGACACGGGGCTGGTACCGGTGTTGACCTGGTTGGGCGAGGTGTGGAGACCGGTGATCGACTCGGTCAGGACCGACAGGTTCCCGTCGTCGAGCGAGCCGACGGCGTACACGATCAGGGACTCACCCTCGTTGATGGGCAGATCGGCCGGGCCGATGACGACGGGGTCAGCGGCCCCGGCGGGCACGACCTCGGCCGTGACGGTGCCGGTGGCCAGGTCGACCGAGCCCTCGGCCCCGTTGGGAACCGAGGCGAAGGCGACGTCGCCGTTGGCCTTGATGTCGACCTCGGGGGCGGCCGCCGTGTGGCGGACGACCAGGCGACCCTCGCCGGCGTCGATGGTGGAGGTGTCGTTCTCGAAGATCGACAGCGTCGGGGTGCCCGAGGCGTCCAGGTGGGCGATGATGGTGGTGTTGCCGTCGTCGGGGAGGGTGACGTCACCGGCGTCGATGGCCACGGTGTCGGTACCGGCGGCCTTGACCTTCAGTCCGGCCAGGGTGGCGCCGGCCAGGCCGGACAGGTCCTGGGTGTCGCCGAACGAGAAGTTCTCGAAGACGTTGTCGCCGTTGGCCTCCACGTCGACATCGGTGTCGGGGATGCCGTGGATGAGGTGGATCCGGGCGTCGTCGGCCGAGGCGGGAAGGGCCAGCGTGGCCAGGGCCAGGGCCAGGACGGCGACACCGGCCAGCAGGGTTCGGATTCGGAACATGCGTGCACTCCTTGTTGTGTGAGTATCTGCATGCTCCTTCGCTCCCTGGAGCGATTCCGGATGCACCGCCCGCCGAATCGGAAGGCCGGCGGCCGCGCCCCGCCCCCGTCAGCCCGGATCCGCGGATCGGGTCCCGCTCAGGGCCACGCCGTCCAGGCGCCCGGTCGAGCGCCACTCGTCGAGCAGGCGGAAGAACTTGATCGGGCCGGCCCCGTAGGTGCCGGAGCGGAAGCCGACCGGGTTCTCATTGGGGCGCCCCTCGTTGTTGTAGTAGCCGGGGGTGCACTCGGCGTAGAACTTCTCACCCAGTCGGGCCTTGGACGCCATCTCATCGAGCCAGCCCTGCTCGCCCTCGGCCGTGACCTCGATCGTCCCGGCCCCACGTTCGTGGGCCTCGGTGAGCAGGTAGCGGACGTGTTTGGCCTGCTCGTTGAGGGCGTGGGGGACGTTGACGGTGACCGCGGTCTGGGTGAACCCGAGGAAGAAGCAGTTGGGGAACCCGTGCGACAGCAGGCCGTGCAGGGTCCGCATGCCATCGGCCCAGTGGTCGGAAAGGGTGTGGCCGTTGCGGCCGACGATGTCGTAGCCGGCCCGCCGGGTGTAGGTGGTGCCGACCTCGAACCCGGTGGCGAAGATCAGGCAGTCGAGTTCGTACTCGACCCCGTCGACCACGACGCCGCGCTCGGTGATGCGCTCCACCCCTTGACCGCCGGTGTCGACCAGGTGGACGTTGGGGCGGTTGAAGGTCGGCAGGTACTCGTCGTGGAAGCACGGGCGCTTGCAGAACTGGCGGTACCAGGGCTTGAGGGCCTCGGCTGTGGCCTCGTCCTCGACGATGTCGTCGACGCGGTGCCGGACACCGTTCATCTTCTCGTAGTCGGCCAGCTCCATGAGCCGGCCCTTCTCCCGCGAGGTCAGGCGTCGACCGAGTTGGCGGGATGCCGTCTTGGCCGCGATGCCGGTCAGGTTGCGGAAGATGTCGGTCCAGCCGTCGGACACGAGGTCCTCGTCCTGGTCGCCGCCCGAGACCAGCACGTTGAAGTTGTCCATGCGGCGCTGCTGCCACCCCGGCTCGAGGTTCTCGAACTCGGCCGGATCCGTCTCCCGGTTGTTGCGGACGTCGACCGACGACGGGGTCCGCTGGAACACGAAGAGTTCCTGGGCCGATGCCCCGAGGTGGGGGATGCACTGCACCGCGGTGGCGCCGGTGCCGATGATGCCGACCCGCTTGTCGGCCAGGCCGGCGAGGTTCCCCTCGTTGTCGCCGCCGGTGTAGTCGTAGTCCCAGCGGCTGGTGTGGAACGAGTGTCCCTTGAACGAGCCGACGCCGGGAATGCCGGGCAGCTTGGGCCGGCTGAGGGGCCCGTTGGCCATGGCCACGTACCGGGCCCGGACGGTGTCGCCCCGGTCGGTCTCGATGATCCACCGTTCGGTCGGCTCGTCCCACCGCATGTCGGTGACCCCGGTCTGGAGCAGCGCGTTCTCGTAGAGACCGAAGTGGCGGGCGATGGCCTGGGTGTGGGCCATGATCTCGGGGGCGAAGGAGTACTTGTGCTTGGGGATGTAGTCGAGCTCCTCCAGCATCGGGAGATAGCAGTACGACTCGACGTCGCACATCGCTCCCGGATACCGGTTCCAGTACCAGGTCCCGCCGAAGTCACCGCCCTTCTCGATGACCCGGATGTCGGTGTAGCCGGCCTCCCGGAGGCGACCACCCATGAGGAGGCCACCGAAGCCGCCGCCCACGACCACGATCTCCACCTCGTCATCGACAGGATCGCGCTCGATCCAGGGGGTGTAGGGGTCCTCGTCGTACCGGGCGAACTCGTCGACGACCTCGGTGTACTGGTCGTTGCCGTCGGGGCGGATGCGGCGGTCGCGCTCGGCCAGGTACTTGGCCTTCAGTTCGTCGGGGTCGAACCCCAGTGCCTCCCGGGGGTCACCCTGCAACATGTCGACGAGATCCACCACGTCCCCTTTCGCTCACCTTCGACCACCGGGTGTGGCCTCGGCCGCGAGCCCGGCCGGGCTCCCAGGTACTTAGAGAAGCGTAGTGAAACCTGGTCGGAGGGTCCGAATTCCGGGCGGTCGGCCGGTCTTCACTCGGGGCAGGCGTCCGGGCCCGAGGCGAAGCAGGTCAGCCACAGCCAACCGATACGGCCCTCCGGCCGGAAGTCCCTGGTCTGGTTGAAGCCGCCGACCACGTCGGCGTAGATTCCGGCCCGGATCAAGGTCTCGATGCGGAACCGCGGCGAGTTGCCGGTGCCGTCGGCGAACGACACGGTCTCCCGGCTCTCCGATTCGGTGTTGAAGCCCAGCGTGGGTCGTCCGTGGAGGGCCACCGCCTCCTGCAGCGTCATGCCCGGACGGAGGCCCGAGGCCAGGCCGAACCGGTCGTTGTCGGTCAGCAGAAGGCGGATGTGGTCCTCGCCGAGGTCGGCGGCGTAGAACAGGGTGCGTCCGTCGCGGCCCACCCGATAGGCGTCGAGGTCGACCCGGACCGCCGACTCGAAGGTGACCGAGTAGCCGGGGCCGAGGGCCTCGATCATCTCGTCCACCGTCATTCCCAGCCGGACCGGTCCGAAGCCGTCGTCGGTGATCTCGTACTCGATCCCGTCGGGAAGGGTGGACCCGGTCGGGGTCGGGCCGGCCGTGGTGCTCGGCACCGGTTGTGTGGTCGACGTGGTGCTCGGTGTCGCAGGCGCGGTCGACGAGGGGCTGGACGACGTGGTCGACGAGGGGTCGGCGGTGGTCGACGGCTCGCCGGTCGACGCCGACGGGGTCGGCGAGGTGGTGGACGTGGCCAGGGCGGCGATCCCGGCCCCTGAACCGTCGTCGCCTCCGCAGGCGAGCGCCGTCAGGCCCAGGGCGATGGCCACGGCCACGAGGCGCGATCGGGCGCTGCGGGCGCCGGGCGGGCGGGGGACGTGCTGGCGGGCGGTCATGGTGGAACTCCGATCGGGCGACCGACAGGGTAGGACGCCGGTCGGCGTCGCCCGTCGCGGCAGAGGCCCGAGGCCATCCGGTGACACGTCCTGGGTAGTATTGCCCGGGTCAGAGGCGGGGCGACGACGAGGTTGCGCGATGAGTGCGAGCGGGCGAGACGGCGGGCGGCGACGAGGGCGACACCAGGCGTATGCGGGCCGGTGTCGGCGGTGGTTCGTCGGGCCAAGGGCCTGGACGGTGGCGCCGGCCGTGCTCGGTCTGGTCCTGGCGGCCTGTGGCGGGGCGGTGGACGACGACCTCGGCTCGGCCGCGATCGAGGTGGAAGGCGACCCGTCGGCCCCGACCCTCGACGGCGGGTCGGTGGTGTCGTCGCCCTCATCCCCGGAATCGGAGGCCGATCCGGTCGACACCGGGGCCGCGCCGGCCTCGGCCGTCGCCGGTGCCCCCCGGCCTCCGGCCTCGGGCCCGGACCCCGCCGTCGTCACCTCCCCCTCGTCGCCCGCTTCCTCTACCTCTTCTTCTTCCTCTTCTTCGCCCTCGTCACCGTCCTCTTCCCCTCCGCCTACGACTTCGCCCACGAGCACGGTCTCGACCCCGCCGGGCCCGACGACCACCGGGTCCGGTCCCGGGTGGGAGCAGGGCGGCAACGGGACGATCGCCCTCACTGTCGAGGAGATCGACGGTTACCTCATCGAGGGGTTCGAGATCGGGTTGCGGTTCGAGACCGGCCAGGGTGACGTCATCGCCGCCCTGCTGTGGTCCGAGGTGGTGGCGGCCACCTCCGAGGGGGGCATCGACGCGTACTACGACACGATCCTCGATCAGCCGGTCCCGGCCGGACGAGTGGTCGTCCGGGCCACGACCAATGTCGGCCTGGGACCAGCCCCGGTCCGACCCGATCCCCTCGGGGCTCTTCGGTGCTCCCTGGCCGTCGAGGTGGCGCCGGGTTCGACCGTGGCCGTCGAGGTCGGGTTCGACCGCTTCGACTGCCTGCGCCGACGCTGAGATCGGCGACGGCTGAGCCGTACCGCTCCGTACCGGCGTGCGTCGGGGTGGAGCTCGACAGGGGCCCGACAGCAAGCGGTTAGCCCTGTTGTCTATGGTTGGCCCCGATTGTCGTGAAAGGCCACCGGCAGAAGGGTCGGCATGGTCAGGAGGGGGACGATGATGATCGTACGGCGGGCGGCCGTTCTGGTGGCCGCGATCATGGTGTTCGGACTGGTGAACACGCCACCGACGTCGGGGCAGGAGGATCCGACCTCTGCCGCGGTGCAGGAGGAGGCGGCGGCCGAGGTCCAACAGCAGTTGGAGGGGGCCGACGGCGCCCTCGCCAGCGACGAGATCGACGAACTGGGCCGCCTCGGTCCGCCGCCCTGGCTCTCGCTGGGCCGGGAGCGGAGCGAGACCGTTGTCGAGACCTGGGTCGACGTGGCCGCCCAGCTGCCGGCGCACGAGCAACTCCCGGTCGACGGTCGTCGGGGGAGGCCCCGCTTCACCGAGGTGAGCGAACGGGAGGCCCCGGGCGAGACGGGCGTCAACGACACCCCGGCCACCGGTCAGCGCATTCCGAGGTTCGGCACCGGTCGCAACCAGAACCGGGCCGTGACCATCGAGGGCCATCTGTCCGGGGCCGAGCCCCGGTTGCCGGTGCCGTTCGACTGCTTCTCGACCGAGGACGACGGCTCCATCCCCCTGGCCAACCCCGTTCCCGCCTTCGACGTGGCCCTGTGCGCCGGGGAGATCGGCGACGGACCCCACGGCTCGACCACGGGCGACATCGACGTGTTCTCCTATGGCGAGGTGGCCGCCGGGTCGACCCTGATCCTCGATTCGGCCAACGTCTCCGACTCGCTTCAGGCCGCCGCCACCACGCTGGCCATCTACGACGCCGCGGGCAACCTGCTCGGTTCGGTCGATGATTCCGGTGATCCCAACCTTCCCGAGTTCCTCGTGGTGGAAGCCCCGGCCGACGGCGAGTACTTCGGCTTCGTGGTCGGTGCCGGGCCACTCCCCACCGACCCCTTCGATCCCACCAGCGGCGCCGGGGTCACGACCGACGGCACCTACGACCTCTTCGTCGTCACCTTGCCTCCGCCCTGCGTCTCGGTCGAGGACGACGGCTCCATCCCCCTGGCCAACGACCGGGGTGACCTGGTCGACACCGTCGAGTTCTGTCTCGGATTCATCGGTGACGGGCCGTTCGGGGCCAGCACCGGTGACGCCGACTTCTACCGGGTCGGCACCGTGCCCGAGGGCGACCTGATCCTGGCCGACGTCGTCCACTTCGAGAACCCTGACGGGGTTGAGACCACCGTCGCCATCTACGACGGCGCCGGCAATCTGGTGGCCTCGATCGACGACAGCGGCGACCCCGAGCTGCCCGAGTTCCTGGAGGTGCCGGCGCCGGCGACGGGCGAGTACGTGGTGGCCGTGGTCGGCGCCGGGCCGCTGCCGTCCGACCCCTTCGACTCGTCGAGCGGGGCCGGCGTGACCGACACCGGTGGCTACGAGGTGGTGATCGGTAGCGTCAGTCCCCCACCGCCTCCCTGCTTCTCCGACGAGGACGACGGCGCCATCCCGTTGGCCAACGACGCCTCGGGGGGCACCGGTGACGACGAACTGTTCGTGACCTTCTGCGACGGCTTCGTCGGTGATGGACCCCAGGCCGGCACCGGCGACGTCGACTTCTACAGCACCCGGGTGGTCCAGGAGGGCAAGGAACTCGTCGTCGATCTGGTCGACTTCGGACCCGACCCCGTGATCGAGAACTTCGTGGTCGGGATCTACGACGAGGCCGGAGACCTCGTCCTTTCCGGTCAGGACAGCGACGGGGGCGAGGCGGTGCCCGGGTTCGTGCAGCTGACGGTACCGGCCACCGGCGTCTACCACGTGGCCATCACCGGCGGCCTGCCCACCGATCCGTTCGACAGTACGACCGGTACCGACACCGCCGTCGTCGGCCCCTACGGCCTGGCCCTGGTCGACACCACCCAGGAGGTCATCGACGGCATCGTCGGTCCGAACTGGGGGGTCCGACGCATCGATCCCGCCTCGTTGGTGGCGGCCCGCGACGGCCAGCGGGCCGAAACCAGGGCCGCGGCGCTGGCCGCTCTCGAGGACCGCCGCGACGAGATCGCCGAGGCCATGGCCGACGCCGAACCCGTGATCGACGTCGACGTCTACCTGGTCGATCTGGAGAAGGGTGACGCCATCAGTGGTGGTTTCGATTCGGCCCGGGTGGCCGGGATCATCGACCCCGGCGGGACCCTGGTCATGCAGTCGGGGTTCAACCCCAGCTTCATCTACCCGGCCGACTCGCCGCTGCGGCACGACCGGCGGGTCGGCTTCGACCACGTGGTCACCCGCAAGGGGCGTCATGCCGTGTTCGTCACCGAGGGCGACGGCCCCTACGAGGGGCAGCTGCAGGTGGTGAAGGCCGGGCGGGCCGATGAGCCGGGTCAGGCCCAGCAGATCATCTTCGTCGACTTCGACGGGGCCGAGGTCTCACCCGACCTGTTCTTCGGGCCGCCCCCACCCGTCCCCACCCCGGCCCAGCCCCTGTCGCCCCTGGCCGACTTCCTGCCGGCCTGGGGCCTCGAGCCGGCCGACGAGGACGCCGTGATCGACGCCGTTCTCGACGCCATGGTGGAGAACCTGGACACCGACCTGCGCATCGTGGATGGCCGCAACGGCAACCGGGACCGTCAGGGCCGAGGCACCCAGTTCGACATCGAGATCCTCAACAGCCGCGATCACGGTGACCGTTGGGGTGACCCCGACGTCAGCCGCATCGTGGTCGGCGGCACCATCGACCAGTTGCAGATTCCGACCATCGGCATCGCCCAGTCCATCGACCCGGGTAACACCGACAGCACCGAGACCGGGGTCGTGCTGCTCGACCTGTTGAGCAGTCCGGCCGGTGATCCCATCAGTCTGAACTCCTACGGGCTGGCCAACGGGGCGACCAAGATCGACCTCATCGGGTTCGGCGTCGGCCACATCGCCGCCCACGAGGTCGGGCACTTCATCGGCAACTGGCACACCGAGACGTTCAACCCCCAGCCGTCGCTGATGGATGCCGGTGGCGAGTTCGAGTCGATCTTCGGTGTCGGTCCCGACGGCGTGCTGGGCACCGCCGACGACGTCGATCCCGACTTCGTGGTCGACGTCTTCAATACGTTCGAGGGGTTCGGCGGGATCGAGGACACCACCGCCCGGTCGGCCTACGCCCTGAGCACGGGCCAGGCCAAGGGACCGGAGGTGACCACCGGGGTCATCGGCGATTCGGTGACCGAGGAGAGCGGGCTCGGGGCCGCCGGGGTGACCGTGCACGCCTACGAGCACGCCGGTGGCGGAGCCCTCGGGCCCCTGGTCGACTCGACCACGACGAACTACGCCGGGTTCTACTGGTTCACCCTCGACGCCGGGTGCTACCGGATCCGGTTCGTGGCCCCCGAGGGCCGGGAGTTCGTCAACGGCAAGTCCACGGCGACGCGGACCGCCTGCATCGCCGGTGGTCAGACCAAGCTCCAGTACGACGCGGTGCTGGCGGCGCCGTGATGAGTTGACGGGTGCCGCCGTCGGGAGGTCCGGTCAGACCCCGACGGCGGCCGTCAGTTCGTCGAGGGCGGGCACCGTCCGGTCGGCCAGGTCCCAGAGGTCGGGGATCAGGTCACGGTCGGCCACGTAGCCGAAACCGAGCCAGCCGTCGGTCGACATCACGGTCACGTTGAGGCCGACGCCGTCCACGATGGTGGACACCGGGTAGTGGGCCGTGATGCGGGCCCCGCCCAGATAGAGAGGTATCGGCGGGCCCGGCACGTTCGACACCACGAGGTTGAACGGCAGCCCGACCCGGTCGGCCAGCTTCGTCGACGCCACCAGTCGGGCGGCGAGGGCGGCCACCGCCGGGGGCGCGACCTGGGTCAGGTCGGTGAGGATCTCGGCCGGGAGGGCGTCCTGGGCCGCCTTGGCCCCGTCCATCCCGGACTTGATGGCGGCCAGGCGCTCCGCCGGGTCGTCGATGTCGGTTGCCAGCGTGGCCACGGTGGCCGACAGGTGGTTGCCCAGCTCTCCGGTGTTGCCCTGGCCCCGGATCGACAGCGGCACCATGGCCGCCAGCGGGCGGTCGGGCAGTGAGTGGTGGTCGCTCAGCCAGGTGCGGACGGCTCCGGCCACCACCGCCAGGACGACGTCGTTCACGGTGGTTCCGGCGGCGTTCTTCACCGCCTTGACCCGATCGAGCTCCACGGAGGCGTTGGCCCATCGGCGATGGGTCCCGATGGCGGCGTTGAACGGTGTCCGGGGTGCGGCCCCGAGTCGGCGCAACACCTCGCTTGCGGTCTGATCCCCGCCGGCGACCGGGGTGGCCCGGGCGATGGTCGGCCCGACCACGGGGAGCAGGCGCCCCAGGGCCCACCCCGCCTTGACCATCCGGCCGGGGGAGGTCAGCAGCGACACCGCGGTGCGGGAGGCGAGGGTGGCGGCCTCGGGGGGCCGGGTCCGACTCGGGACCGGCGGCCGTTCCGGTCCCGGTTCGAGCGGGGCCTCGGCCTCGAGGTCGACCAGGGCGGCCAGGATCTCCTGACCCGACAGGCCGTCGATGGCGGCGTGGTGGATCTTGGTGATGACGGCCTTGCCGCCACCCGGCACGCCGTCGACGAGATGGCACTCCCACAGGGGTTGGCGGCGGTCGAGGGGTCGTTCGTGGATGCGGGCCACGAGGTCGGCGAAGGTCCGGCGGTCGCCGTCACCGGGGACGGCGACATAGTGGAGGTGGTCTTCCAGGTCGAAGTTGTCGGCCGGGACCCAGTACGGCCGGTCCAGACCCAGGGGTATCTCGACCAGCGACTCGGTGAGGGTGGGGACGAGGGGCACCCGGGCCTGGAGGAGGGTCACCAGCCGCTCGTAGGTCCAGGGCTCGGGGGAGGTCGACGGATCGATGAGCAGGACACTGGTCATGTGGCCGACCGTGGTCCCGCTCTCCCAGGTCAGGAAGCTGCTGTCGAGGCCGGTCAGTTGGCGCATGGGTCGTCCGCCGGGAAGAGGCAGCGGGTCGCGGCCGGGGCCTGGAAGGGACGCCAGTCGTCGGCCCGATGGCGGAGACGGTCGGCGATCACCCAGGCTGCGGTCACGTTGGAACCCAGGCCGCAGTGGCTGCCCCGGACCTCGACGTTCTCGGCCGTGGGACCTTCGCTCTGAAGGCAGGCCCGCCAGGGGACGATGCCATCGCTCCGGGTGTAGATCGAGGTCGAGGGGCAGGCGATGGCGTCGAGGTCGATCTCGCCGCGGCGGCGAATGAACCGGCCCGTTCGTTCGGCCCGGGCGTACAGATCGGTGATCAGACTGCCTTGTTCGCGGGCCCCGAGGTTGAAGGGGCTGCCCAGGCTGATCACCTGATCGACACGCTCCGGG
The DNA here is from genome assembly GCA_965263455.1 of Acidimicrobiales bacterium. Classification (GTDB taxonomy): domain Bacteria; phylum Actinomycetota; class Acidimicrobiia; order Acidimicrobiales; family SZUA-35; genus CADEDH01. Next base: position 33,792 of record CBDHHN010000002.1, on the reverse strand, counting down.
TACCACTGGGCCAGGGCTCGGCCGTACACGCCACCCAACGACCAACCCACGATCGGCACCGGCGCCCCGGTCCGCTCGGTCACCTCGGCCAGCCGTCGGGCCAGGCCGTCCATGGCCTCGGGTGTCGGGCCCCGGTTCGGTCCGAGACCCCAACCCCGAGGTCGGTGGCCGAGGGCCCGGAGCAGACCGCGCAGCGGCAGGGTGGCCCGGTCGTCGATCCCGAAACCGGGCACCACGAGGACCGAGCGCGACGGACCCGGTGGCACCGCCCGTAGTAGCGGGGCCAAGCCGACGAACAACCCGAGCTCCAAGGGCGCCCGCAGTTCCTTCCACAGGGGCGCTGCGCCCTCCCGGTCCCCCCTGGCCACCGTCTGCGTCATGGACCGTTTGTACTACAGCGGGCCCGGGCCGGTCCCGCCGGGGCCGGGCGCCGAGGGCGTCGGGCCCGACGACGGGTCCAACGATCCGGGGCCGCGCTGGGCTAGAACGGGCGCCATTGCCTCCACGAACGCCCCTACCGGGCCGAGTGACTTCGGTCACACCGCGACGCGTAATCGTTCCGTAATGTTGGTAGGGTCCTCTCCGTTGACCTTCGTGGTCGCATCCGCATCTGAGTTTCCGAATGGTGGCGCCGGCCGGCGGGGCCGGGCCCGACCGATGGGAGTACGGACGCATGCGCATGCCTCTTCAATCTGTTGTTGATTCACCGCGCCCCGGTCGGGCGCTGCTCCTGGCCGTGCTGATGGCCGTGGTGGCGGCAGGGTTCGCCCTCGGCGCCGGCGCGACCGGTGGCGAGACCGATCTGGTGGCCGACGGGGCCGAGGCCGACTCGGCCGCCCGCCGGGCACTGGCCGTGGCCTCGTCGTCGCGACCCATCGCCGGGCCGTCCACCTCCGACCCCGAATCGGAGGCGGAGGTCGCGGCAGCCGACGTGGAGCCGATCCGGCCCCGCTACGAGAGCGGCGTCGGCGCCCTCGAGGGCCTGGCTCCGATGCGGCCCCGGCAAGGCGTGCTGTCGGCCGCCCCCGATCCGGCCCCGACGACCACCGCGGCGCCGCCTCCGACGGCGCCGCCGACCACGCCGACCCCGACCACCGCGCCCAGCACCGCCCCTCCAGCTGAGGCGCCGACCGAGCCGACCGAGGCTCCGGCCCCGGCCGAGCCGGCCGAGGGCGGGGAGACCACCACCACGGCCCCCCCGGCCCATCCGGAGGGATTCGTCGACGCCGGTCACGGCATCTTCGTGCCGCCGGTGTTGCTGAAGATCCGGTTCTGCGAGTCGACCGACAACTACCAGGCGGCCAACCCGGCCTCCAGCGCCCGCGGCGCCTACCAGTTCCTGACCGGGAGTTGGGCCGCCTACGGGCACGCCGACCGCTATGGGGTGTCTCAGGCCCATCTGGCCAGTCCGGCGCAGCAGGACGAGGCCGCCCTGATCACCTGGCAGCGGGACGGCACTCGTCCCTGGAACGCCTCCAGGCACTGCTGGGGCTGACCCGACGGGGGTCGGCCGCCACCGTTCGATCCGGTGGGTGCGCCAACGACGTCGCACCCACCGGAGCATTTACCCCGACGAAACAAGGGTGAAACACACGGCTGCTTAGGTGAGCCCATGAAGGTGGAGCTGGTGTACTGGCCGGGGGAGCGCGAGCGACGGGCTCTGCTCCGAGAGCGCGCCCAGCCCCGCATCCTTCTGGTCGAGACCTCGGAACCGGCCCCGGTCACCGTCGATCCCCTCGAGGACTGGATCCGTCTGCCGGCCGACGAGCGCGATCTCCAGGCCCGGGTCGAGGCCCTCGACCGGCGGACCGAGGTGGAGCCGACCCTCGACGAGGACGGCGTCCTCCGCCACGGCGAGGTGTGGGCCGCCCTGCCCCCGATCGAGGCCCGCCTGGTGCGAGCCATGCTGGAGCGGTTCGGCAAGGTCGTCAGCCGTGAGCAGCTGATCGAGCGGGGCTGGCCCGGCGAGGAGCCGAAGCGCAACGTGCTCGACGTCCATGTCCTGCGCCTGCGGCGGCGGCTGGAGCCGTTGGGGCTGACGATCCGGACCGTGCGCAAGCGCGGGTACGTCCTGGGGGGCTGAGGGTCGGGCCCTGGCGGGCTCGGACTCTTGCCCGACGAGAATCCCGTCTCTCCGGGAGCGGGGACGGCGCCGACGGACCCGGCGTGGGTCCGTTTCGTCGCGTCCGGGTGGCCGCCCGCCGACAGGCGAGCGAAAGAAGAGCGACAGAAGCGTGTCCTCAGGGCGTAACGGGACGAGAACACCGCGGAAACGACCTGCTCGTAGCTTCTGGCCCTGAAGCGACAAGGAGCAGTCTCATGACACGAAAACTGTTGTTGGCACTCACCGTTGGTGTGGGGTCACTGTTGGCTCTGGCCGCACCGGCGGCGGCCCAGGCCGAGCAGTACGACCGCACGGCGGCGACCGGGGCCGAGGCCATGAACATGGTCGTCCTCGACAACATCTTCATCTTCCTGGCCGCCGTGCTGGTCTTCCTGATGCAGCCCGGCTTCGCCCTGCTGGAGGCGGGCCTCACCCGGGCCAAGAACGCCGCCAACATCATGATGAAGAACCTGATGGACCTGTGCATCGGCGTGCTGATGTTCGCCCTCATCGGGTGGGGCATCGCCTATCCCGGCGACTTCAACAACTGGATCGGCTCGGCCGGTCTCGGCATCGACGGCTTCTTCGGCGGTGTGCTGGTGGACGTCAGCCCCGAGGCGCTGGCCTCCGAGGACTTCTACCCGCTGGCCGTGCCCGTCGACTTCCTGTTCCAGGCCGCCTTCGCCGCCGCCGCCGCCACGATCGTGTCGGGCGCCGTGGCCGGGCGGACCAAGTTCGTCGGCTACCTCAGCTACTCGATCATCCTCACCGCCATCATCTACCCGATCGTGGTCAGCTGGAAGTGGGGCGGCGGCTGGCTCGACGACGCCGGCTTCATCGACTTCGCCGGCTCGGGCCTGGTGCACATGACCGGTGGTTTCGCCGCCCTGGCCGGGGCCATGGTCATCGGCCCCCGCATCGGCAAGTACGGCGACGACGGCAAGCCCCGGGCCATGCCCGGCCACAGCATTCCTCTGGCCATGGCCGGTGTGTTCCTGCTGTTCATCGGCTGGTTCGGGTTCAACCCCGGCTCGCAGCTGCAGGCCGACATGAACGTGCCCGTGATCGCCGTTCTGACGGCGTTCGCCGCCACCGCCGGCGGCGCCGCCGCCCTGGCCACTTCGTGGATCACCATGCCCAAGCCCGACGTCTCGATGGTGGGCAACGGCATCCTGGCCGGCCTGGTCGCCATCTGCTCGGGGATCGGTGAGTTCGGTCCCTGGTCGACCCTGGTCACCGGCGCCGTGGCCGGCGTCCTCGTGGTGATGTCGGTGCTGCTGATCGAGCGCCTGGGCATCGACGACCCGGTCGGCGCCTTCTCGGTCCATGGCGTGGCCGGGTTCTGGGGCCTCCTGGCCACCGGCCTTCTCGCCGGCCAGACCCCGGTCAACGGGGCGGACGAGAGCGCAGGCCTGCTGATGGGCGGCAACGCCGACCTCTTCGTCGACCAGCTGGTCGGGGCCATCGCCATCGCCATCTTCGTCTTCGCCACCGCCGGGGCCATGTTCATGGGTCTCAAGGCCGCCGGTCTGCTCCGGGTCAGCCCGGAGGAGGAGCAGGCCGGTCTCGACGTGAGCGAGCACGGCAGCCCGGGCTACGGCCCCGACCTGCTGCCCACCAGCATCAACGTCTGACATCCCGCCCACCGAGAGGAACGAACCATGGAACTGATCACAGCAGTCATCAAACCCCACGTGCTCGACGGGGTGAAGGACGCACTCCGCGAGATCGGAGTGCAGGGTATGACCGTCTCCGAGGTGAAGGGATTCGGTCGCCAGGGCGGCCACACCGAGACCTACCGGGGCGCCGAGTACCAGGTGGACTTCGTGCCCAAGCTGATGTTGGAGATCGTGGCCGACGACGCCGACGTGACCAAGGTGGTCGACGTGATCCGGGGCGCGGCCCAGACCGGCAAGATCGGTGACGGCAAGATCTGGGTCACCCCGGTGTCGTCATTGGTCCGCATCCGGACCGGCGAAGTCGGCACCGACGCCGTCTGACCGGAAGGTCACCCCAACCCGGGCCCCAGGCTCGGACCTGTTGCAACGAGGCAGCTTCGACGTGCGGGCCCCTCTCTCCCACCCGGGGGAAGGGGGCCCGCACCGTCGCGTCAAGGGGGTGGTTCCGCCCACGTTGATGGCCTCCGGATGAGAAGTTGGACACCTGTGGCGTAGCACGTCGTCCCATCGATCACCCTGCTGCTGATTCCTACTTTCGGTGCTTGTCGGCTACTGAAAGTGGTAATCGAAGTTGCGGCGGATCGTTGTCACCATTCTCGTCCTCACCGGCCTCCTCCAGGCCGACCCGGTCGGCGCCCAGCCCCGGGCTCCCGAGGTGTCGATCACCTGTGACGGGGTGGGCGTCCACACCGCCCGCCTCTACCGGACCCTGCTCGGCCGCCAGGCCGACCGGGCCGGCCTGGCCTACTGGGTCGGCCTCCGCCGCGACGGGCTGACCGGCGAGGAGGTCGCCTACTGGATGACCCAGGGCCGCGAGTACGACCACCTGTACCGGGGCCTGGACGACAGCGCCTTCCTCGACGCCGTCTACCACAACCTCCTCGGTCGCCGGGCCGACGCCGGGGGCCACGCCTACTGGATGGAACTGATCGGCACCGACGGTCGGGCCGCCGTCGTGTCCTGGATGACGCAGACCCCCGAGTTCGCCGAGCGGTGGCCCATCGTCGAGTCCGGGACGTGCCGCAAGGCCCGGGAGTGGGGCCTGGCCGAGGTCGTTCCCGGCATAAACGTGGGCCGCCAGGGCTCGACCGTGACCGTGCTGGCCGACCGCGACCTGGTCGCCTTCGATGCCGCCGTGGGTCCCCGGACCTACGCCGGGCGGATCCCGGGCGACGTGGTGGTCAACGCCAACTGGTTCTTCGGGGCCACACCGGAAGCCCCGGTCGTGGTCGACGGTCGGTTGCTGGGCACGGCCGACATCATCGAGCGGGGCCAACTGGTCGGTTTCCGCGACGGGTGCGACGAGCACGGACCCGGCGCCCTGGGCCACACCTGGATGGGCGCCACGTTCGAAGCCGACCCCTGCGTCCGCACCGCCGTGTCCGGCATCTCCCTGATCCACAAGGGGGAGCGGGCCGACGCCTACCCCGGCATCGACCTGCACGGGGGCTACACCAATCGCAGTCGCTCGCACAGCTTCATCGGCTACAACGACGACGAGATCGTGATCATCGCCACCCGATCGATGACGGCCTCGCAGCTGGCCGATCGGGCCCTCGAACTCGGTGTGGTGGAAGGCGTGATGCTCGACGGTGGCGGCTCGACCCAGATCGACACCCCGACCCACCGGCTGGAGAGCAGCCGCCCTGTGCCCGCCTTCGCCGTCCTCACCAGCATCGTGTCCTGATCGGCCTCGGCGCCCACCCTCGCCGGCGGCGGTGAGGGTGTCACCGGCGCAACGTCGTCGGCCCCGGCGGATGCCGGCGTTGGCGTGCCGTCGTCGGCCCGGGCGGGCCGGTGGGTTCAGCCGTCCTCGCCGGCCGGTTCGGTAGTGGTCGTAGTAGCGGTGGTAGTGGTGGTAGTGGACGGGGCGGTGGTCGATGGCACCGAGGTCGGAGGCGGGTCGCCGTCGGGCGACGTGGTGTCCGGGGTGTCGGAGGGATCGGCCGAGGGCGCCGTGGGGTCGGGCCGATCGGCCACGATCTCGAGGAAGCGGGCGGCGACCGGACCGGCGACCCCGCCCCCCGACTCGCCTCCCTCGACGAATACGGCGAAGGCCAGATTGCCCTGGTATCCGGCGATCCAGGCGTGGGCCTGGGGTGGGACCTGATTGCCGAATTCGGCCGTGCCCGTCTTGGCCGAGACCGGCGGGCCCGGCACCGCGGACACGACTCCTCCCGTGCCCTCGGTGACGACGGCCCGCATCACCTGGCGGAGGGCCCGGGCCGCATCGGGGTCGAGTTGGGTCACGACCTGGGCTCCCGGATTGGGGGCGGTGATGAGGCGGGGGGAGCGGTACACCCCGTCGGCCGCGGTGGCGGCCATGACGGCGGCCGACAGCGGACTCATGAGCGTCTCCCCCTGGCCGAAGGCGGTGGCCGCCAGGGCCACCTCGTCGTCGGTCATCGGCACGGCGCCGGTGAAGGCCGGGACCCCGATCGGCGCCTCGACCCCGAGCCCGAAGTCGGTGCCGGCCGCGGCCAGCACGTCGGGACCGTAGCCGACGGTCCCGTTGATGAAGGCGGTGTTGCACGACAGGGCGAACGCCGTGCGGAACGGGATCGTGCCCAGGTCGAGGGTCCCGGCGTTGCGGAAGGTGCGGCCGGTCACGGTGACGGCGCCGGGGCAGTCGATCGGGCCTTCGGGCTCGAGCCGATCGCGCAACAGGGCGTAGCCGCTGACCACCTTGAAGATCGACCCCGGTGGGTAGCGCCCGGCCAGGGCGTTGTTGACGCTGACGCCCCGGGGCCCGTTGGCCACCGCCACCACGTCACCGGTCGACACCTCCACCGCCACCAGGGCCGTGGTCTCGGGTCGGAGATCGAGGGCCGCCTCGGCCGCGGCCTGGACCACGGGGTCGATGGTGGTCACCACCTGGGCTCCCGGGGTCGGGTCGACCACGGCCAGGACCTCGGGCGTGGTCGGATCGCGAAGGGCCGACGTCGTGGTCAGGCCCGTGCCGGTGGTGGTCGAGGACGGGTCGATGCTCGTCCGCAGGACCGAGATCCTCGTGCCCGGGGTGCCGGCCAACACCGGGTTGTACTGCTCCTGCAGGCCCGACAGCCCGGCGAAATCGCCGGGGACGAACAGTCCGGGGTTGTCCTCGATGATCTCGGCCGTGACCTCGCCCGAGCGGCCGAGAAGGGCCCGGGCCAGGGTGGGATCGCCGCTGGTGGGCCGGGTCTGTTCCTCGAACACGGTCCCGGGCAGCGGGAAGATCCGATCGCGGATGCTCTCGTACCGGGCCCGGGGCAGAACCGCGATCTCCACGAACTCGTCGGGCCGGGCCGCCTCGACCTGGGCCGTCACCGCGTCGGCGTCGATCGGTAGCACGGCGTTGATGTCGGCCAGCAGGGTGGGCAGGTCCTGAACCCGGCTGGGCCGGATGCCGACCCGCACCACGTTCAGGTCGCTGACCAGCACCGAACCGTCGCGGCCGAGGATCTCGGCCCGCGTCGGCGCGATCCGCTCCCGCCGCAGCCGGTCGCCTGCAACCAGGGTGGGCTCGAGCACGGCCGGAGTCCAACGTACGGCCCAGGTCCCGTCGTCGTCCTCGACCGTGACGTTGGTGGCGGTGGTCCAGGCGATGGCCCCGGGGAAGGTCCAGGTCAGCTGGAGAGGGGCCTGGGCCAGTCGGTCGCCGACCACGGCCACGGACCCCGGGCTGACGGCCAGCCCGAACTCGCCCAGCCCCCCGGTGGCGGTGGCCACGTCGTCGGTCACGGTCTCGCTCATGACCCCATCGGCGAAGGCCACCGCTTCGAAGTCGCCGGTCTCCAGGGCCGAGGCGAAGGCGTCGACCGCGGCCTGGGCCGCCACCGCGTCGACCGGGACGGTGGTGGCCGACGGGGTCGGCGAGCGGTCGGAGCCGGCGTCGGGGAACACCACCGGGCCGAGGAAGGCGGCCGACACCGCACCGATCCCGATCATGAACACGATGCCGGCGGCCACGTTGACCAGGCTCGGCCGCCGACGATACGGGTCAGCCATGGTGGGCCTCGTGATCCGGGTCGAGGTCGATCGGCAACCGGAGCAGGGCCTCCTGGTTGAAGGTGGCGACCAGGCGACCCTCGTCGTCCCACAGCGAGGCCGTGGCCAGCCCCCGGCCCCGGGCCACCGAGATCGGCCGCTGGTCCAGGATGTGCCAGCGGTTGAGGTCGAGGGGACGGTGGATCCAGCCCGCGTGGTCCAGGCTGACGAAGGCCACCCCCGGTGTCCCCCACGTCACCCCCCAGGGCATGGCCACGGTATCGGCCAGCGACTCGTCGCTCTGGTACGCCAGCAGGGCCAGGTGCAGGGCCGGATCGTCGGGCAGGCCGGGATCGCCTCCGACGCCTGATCCGCCCTCGGCCTGCTCGTCGTGTTCGGCCCGGACCCAGAGTCGGATGCCGCCCGTCGGGCTGGGCCCGGACCGAACCCACGGCGCGTGCAGCGTGCGCAGGTCGAGTCCGTACTGGCGCAGGGCCCACGACTCCGGGAGGGGCAGCGGGTCGAGGGAGGCCATCAGGTCGCCGTAGCGGGGGAGCGAGGTCGGCGGGGGCAGCTCGGCCGGATCGAACGGGGGATCGGGGCACAGCTCGGGGCCGTCCTCGGGTCGGGTGAACGAGGCCAGCAACTCGAACTGGACCGGTCCGCCGTCCTGGGTGGTGCGAACCCGACGGGAGCAGAAGGTGCGCCCGTCCCTGACCCGTTCCACCTCGAGGTCGAACGGTGTCCCGGGTCGGCCGCCCCGGAGGAAGTAGGCGTGCAGGGAGTGGAGCCGTCGTTCGCCATCCACGGTGGCCGAGGCGGCGGCCACGGCCTGGCCCAGGAAATGGCCCCCGAAGGTGCCGTCGACCCCGTCGGCGGTGGAGCCGACGCCCCGGAACCGGTCGGGCTCCCGCTGCTCCAGGGTGACGATGCCGATGAGTCGGTTGAGCGCGGGAGTCACGACCGTCCTTCCGGTGGGGGGTCCTGCAGGTCGCCTCGGGTCGAGACTAGCGACCTTGGACGCCGGGGTGATGACGACCCCGCCGGCGCCCCCTCCCTCGCCGCTCGCCCAGCCCGGGGTCGGCCGCTACGGTGAGCCGTGACCGGACGGGGGAGGATCGACCTGAGCACGCCACGGCGCCTGTTGTTCAACGCCTTCTCCATGAACTGTGTCTCCCACCTCCAACACGGGTTGTGGGGCCGCGACGACACCCGCCAGCGCGAGTACGCCACCCTCGACCCCTGGGTCGACCTGGCCCGAATCCTGGAGCAGGGTTGCTTCGACACCCTGTTCCTGGCCGACGTCACCGGCGTCTACGACAGCTACGGCGGCGGTCCCGACGCCGCCTTCCGTACCGCCATGCAGGTCCCGGTCAACGATCCGGCACTGCTGATCCCGGCCATGGCCCACGCCACCGAGCATCTCGGCTTCGCCTTCACCTCCTCGGTGCTGGGCGATCACCCCTACCTGTTCGCCCGCCGACTCAGCACCCTCGATCACCTGACCCGGGGCCGGGTGGCGTGGAACATCGTCACCTCCTACCTGCCGGGCGCGGCCCGCAACCTCGGCTACGACGACCTGCCCGACCATGACGGGCGCTACGACCGGGCCGACGACTACCTGGACGTCGTCTACAAGCTCCTCGAACTGTCGTGGGACGACGACGCCGTCGTGGCCGACCCCGACCTCGGGATCTACACCGACCCCGACCGGGTGCACACCATCGACCACGTGGGACCCCACTACCGGGTGCCGGGGCCCCATCTGTGCGAGCCGTCGCCCCAGCGGACCCCGATGTTGTTCCAGGCCGGGGCGTCGGATCGGGGCCGGGAGTTCGCCGCCCGTCATGCCGAATGCGTGTTCACCATCGGGGGCGCCCGGGCCCTGACCGCCACTGCGACCGACGTGCGGACCCGGGCCCGTCGCCACGGCCGCCGTCCCGAGGACATCCGCTTCCTGGCCGCCGTGGCTCCCGTGGTGGGCGGAACCGAGGCCGAGGCCCGGGCCAAGGAGGCCGACCTGGCCGAGCAGTTGTCGGTCGAGGGCGGCCTGGTCCACCTGAGTGGCACCGTCGGGGTGGACCTGTCGGCCGTGGATCCCGACCGGCCGATCGGCGACTTCACCACCAACGCCGTTGCCGGGGTGATCTCGAACCTGATCGAGTCGCTCCCGGACAAGACGGTCACCTTCGGCGACCTGGCCCGGCGGCAGATGACGGGCACCTTCCTCACCGGCACTCCGGAGCAGTTGGCCGACCGGTTCGCCCGCTTGGCCGAGGCCGGGGCCGATGGCTTCAACCTGATCTACACCACCACTCCGGGCACCTTCGTCGACTTCGTCGACGGCGTTGCCCCCGTGCTGCGGGAGCGAGGTCTGATGCAGACCGAGTACACCCCCGGCACCCTGCGGGACAAGATCCTGGGCGCCGGCCCTCACCTCCCGGCCCGCCATCCGGCGCGCCGCCTCACCCTCCCGGATCGACCGCCGGCCTGAGACGCACGACCCCGACCGCCCGGGCCTACCGTCGGCCCCGCAACTGGCGACGGCGAGGCGGCCATGGCAGCGTGGGCCTGTCGGCCGGGACCGGCCGACCATCACGCCACCAGGGGGAACCATGCTGACCGGCGAGCAGTACAAGGCCTCGCTCGACGACGGCCGCCAGACCTACTTCGAAGGGGAGCGGATCGACGATCTCGTCGGACACCCGCTCCTGGGCCAGACGGTGGCCACGACCGCCGCCGCCTACGACCACCACTACGACCCCGCGCCCGGGGCCACCAGCCCACTTCTGGCCGTGCCCGGGTCTTCCGAGGAGCTCCGACGCCTGATCCCCCTGCTCCACGAGGCCGGGATGATGGCCCACGTCACCTCGACCTCGATCCAGACCCTGAAGACGGCATCGGGCCGGATGGGCGACTTGAAACCCGAGTACCGGGAACGGATGGACCAGTACATCGGCGAGGCCCAGTCGGGCGACGTGCGCATCACCCAGTGCATCACCGACGCCAAGGGCGACCGGAGCCGACCGCCGGCCCGCCAGGACGACCTCGACGCCTACGTCCGCGTCGTCGACCGCCAACGCGACGGCGTGGTGATCCGGGGGGCCAAGCTCCACATCACCGGCGCCTCGTTCGGCCACGATCTGCTCACCATCCCGACCAAGGCCATGAAGCCGGGGGAGGAGGACTGGTCGATCGCCTGCATCGTCCCCGTCAACGCCCCCGGGGTCAAGATCATCAACACCACCTACGCCCCCCGGCACGACGATGCCCGCGCCTTCCCGGTCTCGGGCGCCCACCACTATCCCGAGGGGTTCGTCATCTTCGACGACGTCTTCGTGCCCCACGAGCGGGTCTTCCTCGACGGTGAGACGGCCTACGCCGCGGTGTTCGCCCACAGCCTGGGGTTGTGGGAACGCCTCGGTGGGCTGTCGGCCTTCGTCGAGGAGGCCGACGAGCTCGTGGGCCTGGCCCAACTGGTGGCCGAGGCCAACGGCACCGCCGGGATCTCCCACGTGAAGGAGAAGATCTCGGAGATGATCATCCACGCCACCCTGATTCGCTCCACCCTCGAGGCGGCCGTCGGCAACTGCTCCGTGAGTGAGGACGGGGCCGCCTTCCCCGACGAGCTGTACGTCAACGCCGGCAAGTTCCACGCCGCCGCCAACTACAACCTCATGGTCCGCCACCTGCACGACATCGCCGGCGGGGCGGTGTTGACGGCCCCGGTCCCGGCCGACTTCGAGAACCCGGAGGTCGGCGACCTGGCCCGCAAGTACATGTCGACCGGCAACGACGTCGACGGCGAGTACCGGGCCCGGCTGATGCACGCCATCCGGGATCTCACCGCCGACGCCTACGGGGGCTGGAAGTTCGTCACCAACCTCCAGGCCGGGGGAGGGTTGTACGCCCAGCGGATCGTCACCCGCCGCCACTACGACCTGGACCGGGCCAGGGCCAAGGCCCTGGCCGTGGCCGGCCTCAGCCCGACAGGAGCCGAGGGCACCACAGGCTGAGTTCGGCCCGCCGGGCCACCGGTCCGGGCCCGCCCTGGGCGCCGTCGGGCCCGGTCGCCGTCCCCCCGGCGGGAGCGGGCGGGGTCGGCAGGGGGCGGGCCGCCCCGTAGCCCTCGACCGAGCGGACCGTCAGTCCGGTTTCGTCCAGCAGCAGGGCCACGCCCAGGGCCCGGTCGAACGAGAGTCGGGGGTTGCCTCCGGGACGGGCCGACGGGCTGTCGTCGGTGTGGCCGGCAACCGACACCTCGATGTCGTGAGGCGAGCAGAAGGTCCCGACGGTGTCGGCCACGCAATCGGCCGACCGGAGGCGCAGGACGAAGGCAGCGATCTCGTCCTGGGCCTCCGGACCGACGAAGGTGGCGTTGGGCCCGAAGAGCACCAGCGGGGGCTCGATCCGAGGGCACGGTTGGGCACCGTCGAGCCTCGGGGCCAAGGTCGGCACCGAGTCCGGGCCGGGCCCCGCCGGCGTCCCGCCCATCCCCGACTCCGGTTCCGTTGGAGCCGGTGCGGTGACCGGTGCGGTGGGTCCGGGAGGGTCGACCGGGACCAGGACCCCGAGCCAGGCTGCAGCCAGGACGAAGGCGAAGATCCAGCCGAAGGCCAGGAACCGGATCAGGCTCAGCACGGCCCCACCCGGTCCGTTCCGACCTGGTGGCGGCCCGGTCCGTCGCCGAGCCCGGCACGGCCTGCAAACGCTTGCGGTCCTTGCCTCATCGTCGGCCGTCCACCCATGTCACCGTTGTCGCACGGCGCCGGGTCACCGACAAGACACAGCCGTAACCGCTCTCGTGCGGCGTAGAGATCATTGACAGATGACAGTTGTGAGCGTCTCGGACGGCCCGCCTTGGTGACCCCGGACGACGGTCGGGGACACCGGGTACGACCGGAGGACCTCCCGTCGTAGAGCGGGGAGCGGGGCGTCGGGAACGGAGGTCGGCCCATGACCACCCTACGAATCGACTACCTCGGAGCGGGCATGGCCTTCGCCGCCTCCGCCCTCGGGACCGAACACGAGGTTCGGGGCCATCGCCCCGGGCGCCCCTCGCAACCCGACGACATCTCCGTCGCCACCCCTCCGGACGTCGTGGTCCATCCCGCCGTCGAGCGGACCGACAGCGGTGTGCTCGGGGTGTGCGCCCTCGGTGCGCTGCTGCCCGACCACGTCCTGCTCGCCCCGGGCCTGCGGGCGGGGCCGGCCAACGCCATGATGCTGCGCCACGTGACGCAGGGGAACTGCCACCCCAAGGTCCTGTTCCACCGGCTCGACGTGGGCGTCCGAACCCCCAGCGATCTGCTCGACGCCGTCGAGGTGGCGGTGGAGAAGCCGCCCGACGTGACCTGTCTCGACCCGCTCCCGCCGGGCCTCGTCCTCGACGCCGACCTGGGTGAGATCATGGTCTCCCGGGAGCGGTTCGCCCGGCTGCTGTACGTGGCCGCCGTGCGGCGTGACTGGTGCGGGTGGGCCGATCTGACCCGGTTGCTGAACGTGGGCGACGGCGTGGTCCGCAATGTCAACGGCGAACTGGGAACGGTGCTGCGCGAGGCCGGCATCGTGCCCTGGGAACTCCGGTGGACGGCCCCCGCCTTCTCCCGGTTCGTGGTCGAGTACCGCTCGTTCATCGTGTGCTTCGGCCAGCATCATCTCGGCTATGAGCCACCGCCGCCGGTCCTGTGGCAGGACTACTGCGGCTCGGCCCCGGCCGGGAACGGGGCCGGGAGCGGGGGGATCCGGTGATGACGGCGACCGACCCCTCGCTCCGCCCGCCCGACCAGCTCGATCCCGACCGCTGGGGTGCCTTCCGCCGGGTCCACTTCTTCGTCAACGACCTGATCATGGACGGCCTCGACCGGATGGGCGTCACCATGCTCGACCGGCGCCTCCTGGACGCCCTGGCCTTCGCCGAGCGGCGGGGGGTGGGCGATGGCCTGCCGGTGGCAACCATCTGCGCCCTCATCCCCCCGTCACCCAAGCCCCAGACCGCGCTGTCGGCCCTGGTGCGCCTGGCCGAGGCCGACCGGGGATGGTTCGAGCAACGGGGTGAGCGACGGCAGGGCCGTCGGGGGAAGCGGTTCCGGCTCGGTCGCCGGGGCCGGATCGTGCGGGCCGACTACCAGCGCCTGGCCGAGATCGTGCTGCGGGAGACCTACAGCGGGGCCGACGCCGAGCAACGTCAGGCCCTCCTCGCCCACGGTGAGGCCGTGATGCGCCTCATGGACAACGAGCTGGGCCCGTTGATCGACTCCCTCGTGCCCCCGACTCCGGTCGAGATCCGACCCCGCTCGGGGTGGGCCGCCCTCCGCGCCGCCCACTTCCACCTGAACGACCTGTTCTTCGCCCGGGCGGCCAAGCTCGGGGTCGAACCCCTCGACCGGCGCCTGCTCGACGCCCTGTCGTTCGCCGCCAGCCGGGGTATCGACGACGGGCTGAGCCTGGCCACGATGAGCGCCCTCGTCACCCCTGCCCCTCGGCCCGGGCTGACGGCGACGTCGCTGGAGCGTATGGGGCGCCTGGGGTGGGTCGAGGGCAACGGGGGTCGGCGTCCGGCCCAGCAGCGTTGGCGCCTGGTCGAGCGCGGCCGCCAGATCAGGTCCGACTACAAGGGGTTCGCCGAGCGTCAGATCGGACTGGCCTACGCCGGGGTGGAGGAAGGGGCCGGGCCCGCCCTCCTGCAGGACCTGGCCCACGAGGCCGAGGTCCACCGGCTGCGCCGCCTGGAGCCCATCCTCCGTCACCGCCAGGGGTGAGGGCGCTGGCCCCGATCGGCCGCCCGGCGGTAGCGTCCCCCCAGCGAGACGACGGCGCCGGCCCGACCGTTACGAGACGGACGCGGCGGCCCGGCACCACAGCAGGGGGAAGACGATGACCGACGGACGACTGGCCGGGAAGGTGGCACTGATCACGGGAGGGGCCCGGGGCCAGGGGGCGGTCGAGGGGGAGTTGTTCGCCTCCCACGGCGCCACCGTGGTGCTGGCCGACGTGCTCGACGACGAGGGCCGGGCCGCGGCCGCGGCCATCGACGGGGCGACCTACACCCGGCTCGACGTGCGGTCGGAGGAGGAATGGGAGACCGTCGTCGGCGCCGTCCTGGCCGATCACGGGCGGCTCGACGTGCTCGTCAACAACGCCGGCATCGACCACGAGAGCCGCCTGGTCGACACCGAGCTGGAGGTGTTCGAGCGGGTCTACGCCGTCAACCAACGAGGGGTCTTCCTCGGGATGCGGACGGTGGCCCGGGCCCTCATCGGAGCCCAGCAGCCGGGCTCGATCATCAACATCAGCTCGGTGGCCGGACTCGAGGGGGTGGCCAACCGGGTGGCGTACTCGTCCACCAAGTGGGCGGTGACGGGGATGACCAGCGCCGCGGCCAAGGAACTGGGGCGGTTCGGGATCCGGGTCAACTCGGTCCACCCGGGCCTGATCGAGACGCCCATGACGGCCGACCTCCCGACCGTGGCCGATCCCCAGGTTCGGGCCCGGATCGAGCGTCGCATCCCGCTCCGTCGGGTCGGGCACTCGATCGACATCGCCAACATGGTGCTGTTCCTGGCCTCCGACGAATCGGACTACTGCACCGGCCAGACCTTCACCGTCGACGGCGGCATCCACGCCTGAGCCGAGCCGCCGTTCGGCCAACCCGTTCGGCCGAGGTCGTCGGGCTCGGGCCGACCCTGGCTACGGTTTGGCCATGACGCTGACCCCCACCGCCACCCACTGGGGCCCCTTCCTGGTCGAGTCCGACGGCGAGCGGGTGACCGCCGTCCACCCCCATCCGCTCGACACCGACCCGTCGCCCCTGGGGCAGGGGCTGACGGCCATGGACCGGTGCCGGGTGGCCCGACCCGCCGTCCGCCTTTCGTGGTTGGAGGACGGGCCGGGGGCGGCCACCGACGGCCGGGGCCGCGAACCCTTCGTCGAGGTCTCCTGGGACCGGGCCCTCGACCTGGTGGCGGCCGAACTGGCCCGGGTCCGGGACGAGCACGGCCATCAGGCCGTCTACGGCGCCAGCTACGGCTGGGGCTCGTCAGGCCGTTTCCACCTGCCGTCGAATCAGACCTACCGGTTCCTCCGCCTCTACGGCGGCTACACCGACGGTCGCGGCACCTACTCCGGGTCGGCGGCCGAGGCCCTCGTGCCCCACGTCCTCGGCATGGGCTACGGCCGAGCGGTCGGGGCCCAGACGTCGTGGTCGCAGATCGTGGCCCACACCGACACCATCGTGGGCTTCGGCAGCATCCGGCTCAACAACGCCCAGGTCACCTTCGGGGGCCAGGGTCCCCATCGGTACCGGTACTGGCTCGACCGGGCCCGGGAACGAGGCATCCACTTCGTCAACGTCAGCCCTCTGGCCGACGACCAGCCGTCCGACCTGGACACCACCTGGCTCCCGGCCCGCCCCGGGACCGACACCGCCCTCATGGCCGGCCTGATCCACACGCTGGTCACCGGCGGCCGGGCCGACCGCGGCTTCCTCGATCGCTACACCGTCGGCTGGGATCGGCTGTGGGCCTATCTCTCCGGCGCCGACGACGGTCAACCGAAGTCGGCCTCCTGGGCGGCCGGGATCTGCGGCATCGAGGTGGCGGCCATCGAGGCCCTCGCCGACCGGATGGCGTCGGGCCGGACCCTGATCAACCTGAGCCTGTCGGTCCAGCGGGCCGACCACGGGGAGCAGCCGTACTGGATGGCCCTCGCCCTGGCCTGCGTGCTGGGTCAGGTCGGTCTCCCCGGCGGTGGGTTGGCCTTCCCGCTGGGCGCCAACGGCAATGCCGGGGCGGGACAGGTGCGCAAACGAGTCCCGGGGTTTCCGGTTCCGGCCCGGCCCCCCGAGCCGCCCGTGATCTCCACCTCCCGGGTCGTCGACATGCTGGAGGGGCCGGGACGAGGGTACGACTTCGACGGGACCCATGACCTGTACCCGGACATCCGGCTCGTGTACTGGGCCGGAGGCAACGTCTTCCACCATCACCAGGACCTCAACCGCCTCGATCGGGCCTGGCGGCGGCCGGACACCATCGTGGTCCACGAGCCGTTCTGGACCCCGATGGCCAAGCGGGCCGACATCGTCCTCCCGGTGACCACACCCCTCGAGCGCAACGACCTCGGCGGAGCCGAGACCGTCCTGTTGGCCATGGAGCGGGCCGTCGCCCCCAGGGGCGAGGCCCGTGACGACTACGCCGTCTACGCCGACCTGGCCCACCGGCTCGGCTTCGGGCCCGAGTTCACCGAGGGCCGCTCGGCCGACCAGTGGGTCCGGCACCTCTACGATCGCTTTCGGGATGAGAACCCGGCGGCGCCGCCCTACGAGGAGTTCCGGGCCACCGGCCATGTGGTCCACCCCATGCCGGCCATGGGCGAGACCGACCAGGTGTTCCTGGGGTCGTTCCGGTCCGACCCCGACGGCCGGCCGCTGGGCACGCCGTCGGGCAGGATCGAGCTGTTCTCGGAAGTGATCGACGGCTACGGCTACGACGACTGCGTCGGCCATCCCCGGTGGTACGAGCCCTACGAGCGCCTGGGCGGCGCGGGGGCCGATCGTTGGCCCTTGCACCTGGTCTCGAACCAGCCGACCACCCGCCTCCACTCCCAGTACGACCACAGCGATCACAGCCGATCGGCCAAGGTGGCAGGCCGGGAGCCGATCCGGCTCAACCCGCTCGACGCCGCCCGGCGCGGCATCGACGACGGCGACGTCGTGCGGGTGTTCAACGAGCGGGGGGCGTGTCTGGCCGGGGCGGTGCTGAGCCCGGCGGTGGCGCCCGGCGTGGTCCAGTTGGCCACCGGCGCCTGGTACGACCCCGACGACGACGGGACGTGCAAACACGGCAACCCGAACGTCCTCACCCGGGACAAGGGAACCTCGAGCCTGGCCCAGGGCCCGACGGCCCACACCTGCCTGGTCGAGGTCGAACGATTGGAGGGCGAGCCGCCCCCGGTGACGGCCTTCGATCCCCCGACCTTCGTGGCCGAGGGATCGGAGGCGGGTCCGGCGCCGTCGCCGGACCCCGACCGCGGCTAGGAGGCGATGAGCCGCTCGACCTCGGCCTTCAGGCGGGTCTCGTCGACCACGCCATAGGTGGTCAGCACCGATGTGCCGTCGTCGTTGACGAACAAGAAGGTGGAGCGACCGCCGGTCCCGAACCGGGACCACAGGTCACCGGCCGAGTCGTCGAGGTGGGTGAACGCCCCGGTGCCCGTCTGCTCGATGAAGGGGGTGAACTCCTGGCCCGGGGCTTCGCCCCCGATGCCGACAAAGGTGACCTCGTCACCGTAGGTTGCCTCGACCGCTGCGACCGCAGGGCCCTCCGCTTTGCACGACGTTCACCACGGGGCCCAGAACCACAGCACCAGGTCGGCGTCGGCCAGTTGGCCCAGATCGTACGTCTCCCCGCCGACGGTGGTGGCGGTGCCGTCGAAGACGGCGGCATCGAGCACGGTGGCATCGTCGGCGACGACGCCCCCGGCTTCGTCCTGAGCCGTCGAGGAGTCGCCGCAGGCTGCGGCGGCCAGGCCCAGGGCCGCGGCCACGATGACGAGCAGTCGGCGCCGACGCCGGGCCGGCGCCGACCTCGGGGGGCTCGGGGAGGGGACCGAAGTCATGCGGGAAGTGTGACACAGGTCGGCGACCGGCAGCCGTACCCCGCCGCCGGTCGTCGGTGGCCCGGGCCCCGACCGGCGGGATCGGGCTGGCGCCCCGGGCGGTCAGCGACCACAGTGTCGCCATGGAATTCGACCTCGGACAGGTGGACGCCCTTCTCTCGACGACGCGGGCCGTGCGCAAGCGGCTGGACTTCGAGCGGGAGGTGCCCGACGACGTGCTGTTGGAGTGCCTGCAGTTGGCGGTCCAGGCCCCGACGGGCTCGAACCGCCAGGGTTGGCGTTGGCTGGTGGTGCGCGACGCCGAGAAGAAGGCGGGCCTGGCCGAGCTCTACAACCGGGCCGGCGGTGCCTACCTCAAGGAGGCGGCGGGAACCGTGGAGGCGGGGTCCCAGACCGGACGGGTGATGAACTCCGCCCTCTTCCTGGCCGAGAACCTCCACCGGGTCCCGGTCATGGTGATCCCCATGATCGTCGGCCGGGCCGACGAGAGCCCCAACGGCGGGGCCGGTCTGTTCGGGTCGATCATCCCGGCCATGTGGAGCTTCCAGCTGGCCCTGCGCAGCCGTGGCCTCGGCAGCTGCTACACCACCCTCCACCTGGGCCTGGAGGCCGAGGCGGCCGAGCTGCTCGGGATCCCACCCCACATGACCCAGGCCGGACTGCTGCCGGTGGGCTACACCGTGGGCACCGACTTCAAGCCGGCCTCCCGACCCCCGGTCGAGGAGATCACCTACCTCGACACCTACAAGAACCCGATCCGCTAGACGGCTCGGCCCCGGTCCCGGGGCCCGCGGTTGACGATCGGTCGGCGGGGGAGTTGGCTGGACCTGGTGTCGCCGCCCGCCATCAGGGTGGCGGCCCGGTACGGGCACCGATCATGACTGTGGAACCTGAGGCCAGAGGGACGGTCGAGACGGCGCTGTTGGCGTCGTACCCGGACGCGGTCCGGGCGTTGGGCGCGCTCGTGGCCGACCTGTTCCCGCCGCCGGCGTCGTCGAGCGCCCTGGCCTGGACGGTCGATCGGGCGGTCTCGCGCGACGTCGCCGACACCAGCGCCGTGGCCTCCCGCCTCGGGGTGGCCCTCGACGCCATCCTCCACCAGCCCCTGACCCTCAGCCCCCGGGATCCCTCGGCGAGGCCCCGGCCGCCCGAGCCCGACGCCCTGCCACCGAGCCATCCCGGGTCGGCGGCGGCCGCCGTCCACGCCGCGGTGGCGACCCTGACCGACACCGTCGTCCGGGCCGAAGCGTTGCTCACGGTGCCTGGGGCCGCCGCGGCGCGGGAGCGAGCCGAACTGGCGTGCCAGGCCCACCACAACGGGTGGTACGTGGAGGCCGAGCGACTGTTCCTTCAGGCCGCCGACCAGATCCCGACCGAGCCGTTCTTCTGGTTCGGGGCCGGAGTGGCGGCCGCCGATATCGACGCCGACCGGGGTTCCCGCCACCTCCGCCGGGCCGCCCGGTACCTCCGGTCGGCCGATCCCGCCGCCGCCGTCTACGCCGAGATGACGGCCGCCCTGGTCCTGGCCCATTCCGGTTGGGAGGACCGGGCCCACGAGATCCTGGTCGAGACCGAGGCCCGACTCGACCTGCCGTGCCCTGCGTTGTCACTCCACCTGGCCCTGCTCTCCGACGAGCCCGACCGCCATCTGCGACGTGCGCTGGAAGCCGATCCCCTCCTCGATGTCGATGTGGCCCTGCTCGGCCTCCGGGCCACCCCGGCCCGGGTCGAGCGGGCCGACACCCTGGGCGAGGAGTTGGCCTCGCTCGACGTCCTCCAACGCCGGCTGCGTTCGGTGGACGACGGGCCGGGCTGGGACGACGACGAGTCGCCACCCGTCCCCGGATCGCGCCGCTTCAGCCTGGCCGCGCTGGAGGTCGATCTGCGCCGGCGGCTGGAGCGGTGCCGTCGCGATCAGCAACGGGCCCGGGAGGCCGTCATCGCCCGGGAGCGGGACCGGGCGGCCAAGGAGCGGGAGCTGGCTCGGGCCCGCAGCGTCGTCGAACGGCGCCTCGATCTGAGGGCCGTGGCTCCGGTGCTGTTGCTGGCGCTCGTCATGGTGGCCGTGGCCGTGGTCGCCCCCGGCATCGGTGTCCGGCTCGGACCATGGCTGGCCTCGATGGTCGGCCTCGACGGGGCGTCGGGGCCGACGCTGTTCCGCGTCTGGTCGGTGCTGGGGCTGATCGGGTTGGCGTCGCTGCTGGCGGCCGTGCTCGTCGTCGACATTCGGCCTCGGCTCGGGGGCCCGTCTCCGGTCACCCCGGAGCAGCTGGCAGGGCTCGAGCAGGAGGTCGACCAGCGGCGCCTCTCGGAGTTCGATGCCGGGCGGCGGTTGAACCAGGCCCAGGCCGACGGCGATCTCCGCATCGGCCGCATCCTCGACCGTCGCCGCCACCTGTTGCCCCGGCGCCCACGCTTCTACCCGACGAGCTGAAGGGGGCGGTGCCGGGGCGACGATCCCGGCCCGGCGGGGGGAATCCGGCGCGGTCGGCGCGGCGGGCCGGGACCGGGCGACTAGCGTCGGGGAGATGTGTGGACGGTTCGTGTCGGCTTCGCCGCCCGACGAGTTGGCCCGGTACTTCGAGGCCGAGCCGCCGACGCATGCCCTGGAACCCAACTACAACGTGGCCCCCACCACCACCGTCTACGCCGTTCGGGCCGCCGATGGCCACCGGCGGCTGGACGAGCTCCGCTGGGGTCTGGTCCCGTTCTGGGCCAAGGACCGCAAGGTCGGGTCTCGCATGATCAACGCCAGGGCCGAGACCGTCCTCGACAAACCGGCCTTCCGGCGGGCGGTGCGGAAGCGGCGCTGCCTCATCCCGGCCGACGGGTTCTACGAGTGGGCCAAGATCCCGGGACCCGACCCCAAGAAGCCCCGCAAGCAGCCGTACTTCATCCACCATCGCGACGGCGAGCCCCTGGTCTTCGCCGGACTGTGGGAGCGCTGGTCGCCGCCCGAGGACTCCGACGACGAGCTGGATCCGGGCCAGACCCTGGAGACCTGCACCATCCTCACCACGGCGGCCAACGGCACCATGGCCCCCGTCCACGACCGCATGCCCGTGCTCCTGGCGCCGGCCGATTGGGACCGCTGGCTGGCCGACACCGACGAGATCGAGGAACTGGCCGGCCTGCTCGTCCCCGCCCCCGACGAGATCCTGACCCTCCAGCCGGTGACGACGCGGGTCAACAACGTCCGCAACAACGGACCCGAACTGCTCGAGATCGATCCCGAGCCGTTGGCGGCCGACGGTGAGTGAGGCGGCGGCGACCAGCCTCCCCGTCCGGCGCAGGATCCGGCGTCAGATCATCCGCCAACAGGCCCGGCTCGAGGCCGGGGCCGGTGACCGGTGGATTCCGGTGGCCGTCACCCTGGTGCTGGCCGCGGTCCTGATCCGCTCGGCCCTGGCCCGCATCACGGCCCTCGACACGGGTCTCGATCTCGCCGCCTACAGCCAGTCTCTGTGGCTGCTGAGCGAGGGCACCATGCCCCAGGCCTCGCTGTTCGGCACCGAGGTCCACCTGCTGGAGCTGAACTGGTCGATCATCCTCTACCCGTTGGCGGCCCTGGCCCTGGTGGCCCCCACGGCCGAACTGCTGGTCGTGGTCCAGGCCGGGGCGTTGGCCGCCGCCGTGCTTCCGTTGTGGTGGCTGGCCCGGCGGGTGGCCAATCTCCGGGTGGGGGCGGCCGCCGCCCTCATCCTGGCCTATGCCGTCCATCCCGCCACCCACCGGCTGGCGGTCGAGGACTTCCATCCGGTGGCGCTGGCCGTGCCCGCCCTCATCGCCATGGCCTACTTCGGCGCGGTCAAGCAATGGGTTCCCTACTGGTTGGTGATCGCCGTCGCGCTGGCCTGCCGGGCCGACCTGGGTCTGGCCGTCGCCCTCTGGGGTTTCGTCGTCCTCGGGAGTCGGGAGCGGACGATGGGGATCTGGACCCTGGGGGTGGGGTTGCTGTGGTCGGTGGGCCTGCTCATGGTGGTCGAGCCCCTGGTCGGGCTGACCGGCGTGGCCTCCGGGTTCGGGGCCGACGGATCGTTCTTCGGGGAGATGGTGCTGGCCCCCGTTGCCGACCCCCTCCAACTGGTGCAGGACCTGGTGGCCCGCCGCAACGTGTCGCTGGTGGTCGGGTTGTTGTCGCCGGTGCTGTTCCTGCCCCTGCTGTCGCTGCGTCATCTGGCCCCGGCCCTGCCCCTGGGAGCCCTGTACCTGGTGGCCGAGACCACCTCCATCTCGCCGTCGGCCTTCGCCGAGCGCTCGGCCATGCTGTTGGCCTTCTCCTTCATCGCCGCCACCTTCGCCCTCAACCGGCTGGGCAACATGGGTGTCGACCGGGTCTTCCTCGACGTCCGGCTCCTGTACTCCCTGGCCGCCGCCGCCGTGTTGTCCTACGTGGCCGTGTCGCCCATCTCGCCCTACGAGCGCCCGTGGGACTGGGCCACCCGGACCCCGACCGATCGCTCGGTGCTCGACGCCGTGGCCCTCATCGGCGACGACACCCCGGTCCGGGCCTCGCCGGCGGCGCTGACCGTGCTCTCGAACCGGGAGTGGGTCTTCCCCCTCGACCAGGATCGGGAGCCGACGGCGGCCCAGGTCGGCTTCCCTGATTTCACCCGAGCCGTGCTCCTGGTCGACGACCAGTTGCCGCCCCGATCGGAGGGGGCCCGGGCCGATTTCGACCAGAACATGGCGGCGCTCGGCTTCCGCATCCTGCACGACCGCGACGGGGTGACGCTCTACTCCCGGGCCGATGCCGATGCCGATGCCGATGCCGATGCCGATGCCGATGCCGATGCCGATGCCGATGCCGACGGTCCGGTCACCGGGGACGGCGCCTCGCCCGAGGACGGCGGGGACGGGGCCACCGGTGGCTGAGCGCGAACCCCGCTCCGGTGGGGATCCTCGGGGCGACCACGATGCCTCCACCGCCGGGCCGGAGGTCGAGGCGCGGGCCCGGCCCTTGCGGCTGCGGTTCTCCCGGGACGAGATCCTGACCTGGCCCAACCTGTTCACCCTGGCCCGGCTGTGCTGCATCCCGGTGTTCCTGTGGCTCCTGTTCGGCCGCGACGATCGGGCGTCGGCCGCCTGGTTGCTGGCCGCCCTGGGGGCGACCGACTGGATCGACGGTTGGTTGGCCCGTCGCCTGGACCAGGCGTCGGAGTTCGGGGCCCTGTTCGACCCCGTGGTCGACCGCCTGCTGTTCTTCGTCGCCGTCCCCAGCCTCATCATCGACGGGGCGGTGCCCCTGGTGGTGGCCGTCGCCGTCCTGGCCCGGGAGGCTGTCGTCTCGATCATGGCCTTGGTGGTGAGCGGGGCCGGAGGGGAGCGACTCGTCGTCACCTGGGAGGGCAAGACCGGCGCCTTCCTCCACATGTTCGCCTTCCCCATGTTCCTGGGAGCGGCCAGCACCCTGCCCTACGCCGGCCTGCTGGCCGTGTTGGCCTGGGTCTTCGCCGTCCCGGGTCTCGCCTACAGCTGGTACTCGGCGCTGTTCCAGTACCTGCCGGCCACCCTGGCGCTACGGCGGTCGAGGCCCGGCCCCGAGCCCTCGCCCAGCTCGCCTGGGCGGTAGCGGCGGCCGGGGCCGGAAGCGGTAGCGTGTGGCCCATGAACGCGCCCGACGATCTCCGCTACTCGGCCGAACACGAGTGGGTCAGGACCGAGAACGACACCCAGGTCCGCATCGGTATCACCGACTATGCCCAGGACGCTCTGGGCGACATCGTCTACATCGAGTTGCCCCAGGTCGGACAGCGTTTCGGATCCAACGAGCGGATGGGCGAGATCGAATCGACCAAGTCGATCTCCGACCTCTACGCCCCGGTCACGGGGGAGGTCGTGCGCGTCAATGACGAGCTGGAGGATCACCCCGAGCGGCTCAACGCCGACCCGTATGGGGAAGGCTGGATCTGCGTGGTTGAGCTAGACTCTGGAGCCACCACCGACGACCTCATGGATGCGTCGGCATACATCAACCTGACGGAGGCCTGAGCGTGGCGTCGCCCTGCCCATCGTGCGGCTACGAGAACCCCCTGGGGGCCAGGTTCTGTAGTTCGTGCGGCGCGCCGCTGACGACCCGCCAGCCCACCGACGACCCGACCGCCGTGCTCGACGTCATGTCGGGCGAGCACGACCAGGTGGCCACGGATCCCATCTCCCTCGACGGCGTCCCGTCCGACACCCCGGGGATGTTCGTCGTCCGTCAGGGCCCCAAGCGGGGCAGCAGGATCCATCTGGACAGCGAGCAGATCACCATCGGGCGTCATCCCGACAGCGACATCTTCCTCGACGACGTGACCGTGTCCCGTCGTCACGCCGAGGTGCGGCGGGTGGGTGACTCCTTCGAGGTGTCGGATGCCGGTAGCCTCAATGGCACATATGTCAACCAGGCGAGAGTCGAGAATGAGCGGCTGGCGGACGGTGATGAGCTCCAGGTTGGGAAGTTCAAGCTGGTGTTCATCTCCCTCAGCGGGGCGAGGTAGCGGCCGATGACGGTCGAGATGGAACTCGTGGGCGTCCGGGTGCAGATGCCCACCAACACTCCGATCCTGCTGCTCCGGGAAACGGTGGGGCGGCGGCGCATGGTGCCCATCTACATCGGTGGCCCCGAGGCCCACGCCATCGATCTGGCCCTGTCCCAGACCACGACGGCCCGCCCCATGACCCACGACCTGCTGACCCAGGTGCTCGAGGTCCTGGGCGCCGAGTTGCAGCAGGTGGTGATCACCGAGCTGAAGGACGGCACCTTCTACGCCGAGCTCCACCTGTCGCGCGACGGTGCCGAACCCACGACGTTGTCGGCCCGGCCGTCCGACGCGGTGGCCTTGGCCGTCCGGACCGGGAGCCCGATCTTCGCCGAGGAGGACCTCATCGACGAGGCCGGGATCGAGGAGTCGGAGTCCGAGGGAGACGGCGACGAGGAGGAGATGGTGCAGGAGTTGCGCAAGTTCCTCGACGAGGTCAACCCCGAGGACTTTCTCCCCTGATCTCGGGCCGGGCGTTCGGCGTCAGCCACCGTCGGCCCGGGCCACATCCAGATCGTCGAGGGCGGCCCCGATCCGGGCGATGCTGGTGGCCACGAATCGGGCCGACCGGTCATCGTCCACGTGGCGCTGGGCCAGGAGGAGCACGGCCAGGCCGGGGAGTACCAGCCCCAGCCGGTAGCGGTCGAGGGTCGATCCGTACTCCTCGACCAGCGATCGCTCGACCCGTCGCCGATCCTCGATGCGGAGGCTGGTGGCCGCCAGCCACGCCAGGTCGGCCTCGCCTGCCTGGATCGCCGTCTGCTGCCAGTCGAACAGGATGGCCCGGCCTCCCGGTTCGAAGGCCAGGTTGTCGGCTCTCGGATCCCCGTGGCACAGGGTGGGGTCGGCCGCGGCGGCGAAGGCCGTCACCAGCTCGTGGCGGCGAGCCAGGAGCAGGTCGAAGGCCCGGCGGGGGGCCGGCTCGAGGACGTCACCCCAACGGTCGTCGAGGTGGTCGAGGCCCCGGGCCAACGCCCCGGGATCGAGGGCCGACGGTGTGGCCCGCCGCACCGGCAGATCGGTCAGGAGGTCCGGGCGGCGCCAGGCCCGGTGGAACCGGGCCAGTTCGGCCATGGTCGAGGCGGCGTCGTCGAGGTCGAGCCCGTCGAGTTGGTCGACCATCCGCGCCGTCGCCAGATCCTCCAGCACCAGGGTGGTGCGTCCGGCGGGGTCCTGCTCGACCAGGTGGACCCGGGGGTGGCGAACGGGGGAGCGGGGGAGGAGCCGGCGGTAGGCCAGGGCCTCCCGCTCGTAGGCCCCCGAGGCCAGTGCGGCGGCGTCGTTGGCGCCCCGGGTCGGGAGTTTGATCACCACCGACGGCGGATGGTCGGCCGACGGAGGGTGCTCCGCCCAGTCGAGGTCCACCCGATACACACGGGAGAACACGCCGCGGCCCCGGTTGGCGTCGGTGACGGCCCGGATGGACCACGAGCGGTGAACGGCGGCCTCGGGATCCGACACCGGGATCGGCTCGGTGTCGGTCGGCGACGGGGACAGGGCCCGTGCCAGCACGGGCTCCAGTTCGGCCTGGGAGGGGGCGGCGTCGGTCATAGCGCTGATCGTCTGGGAGGCTATTGCAAAGAGGAGCGCGCTGCGCGCGAATCGTTGACTCAACGTGTCGGGGTGACTACCCTTCGGGTTCGGGTAAATCTCTCCGTCGTAATTACGGCCGGTGGATTCGATCCGGGTGTTGCGGGCACCGTGGTCGGGTCGGGTTCAGGGTCGTTTTCGGCGGTGTTGTGGTCCTCTCACGCCGTTCGAGGAGGCAGGTAACAATGTCGGTCGAGATGAATTTCTCCGGTAAACGCAGTGCGGAGATCGTGGGCATCACGTACCGCCAGCTGGACTATTGGGCTCGGACCGATCTGGTCCGGCCCTCGGTGGCCGACGCCACCGGTTCCGGGTCGCGTCGACGGTACTCCTACCGCGATCTTCTGAAGCTCAAGGTGATCAAGACCCTGCTCGACGCCGGGCTTCGGTTGGAAACCGTGCGCGAGGTGTTCGCCTACCTGGAAGACGAGTTGGGCGAAGACATCGAGTCGGCCAACCTCGTGGTCCACGGCTCCACCTCGGTGGTGGCCCGCAGCGGTGAGGAGCTCATCGACCTGGTGCAGAAGGGCCAGGGCGTGCTGAACGTGCTGCCCCTCGCCGGCATCAAGGACGAAGTCGACGCTCGGATCGTGGAACTCCGGCCCCCGGCCGAACAACAGGCCGTGTCGAGCCCAGCGCCGTCGTCGTCTCCCTCGGCCGATACGGCGCCGACCAGCCTCGCTCGCTGACGTCGACGACCTGGCCGACGCCGATCCTGGCCTGCCGCCCGGCCGCTCCGTCGGCCGGGCGTTTCGCGTCCCGGCGCCGGCTCAGGCCGGGCTGTCGCCGTTGGTGCTGACGGGGCCGCCCACCGGACCGGCGGCTCCCGGATGCCACATGTGGGCCCGGTTCTTGCCTGCGGCCTTGGCCTGATACAGGGCCTTGTCGGCCCGGTCGAACGTCTCGTTGGCCTCGATGTGGGGCTCGTGGAGGGCAACTCCGGCGCTGAGGGTGGTGGACCGGCCGCTGGTGGCCCAACCGATCAGGATCCGGTCGGCCACCGCGAGGGGGTCGGCGAAGGCCCGGCGGGCCACCACCAGGAACTCGTCCCCTCCCAGCCGGGCCGAGGTGTCGGAGTCGCGGACGCAGTGGCGGAGGTGGGCGCTGAGATCCTGGAGCACCTGATCGCCGGCGCTGTGGCCCTGGCTGTCGTTGACCTCCTTGAACCCGTCGAGGTCGAGCAGGATGAGGGCGTCGCCCTCCTCCAGCGAACTCAGCAGGGCGTCGGCGTGCTTGCGGTTGCCGATGCCGGTCAGTTCATCGCGGGTGGTGGCCCGCTCGAGGGCGTCGATCACGAACAGGTGCTCGATGGCGATACCGACCTGGGTCCCGAACAGGCGGGCCAGGTCGATGCTGAACTCGGGGTCCTCGGTCCGCACCGGGTGGACGACCACGGCACCGGCCGGGACATCGGCGGCCGGAAGGGGGAGGACGAGCAGGTGGTCGCGGGAACGGCCTCCGGTGGGCACCAGCCGGGGCTGATCGCCCCCGATGGTCTCGGCCACCAGCTTGGCCGTCTCGGCGTCGGGTTCCTCGTCGGAGGCGGGACCGAGCGTCACCGGGATGAGACCCCCCTCGGTGTCGCGTAGGACGACGGTCGAGCGATCGACGTCGAAGATCTCGATGGCGGCCACCGCCACCTCCTGGGCTGCCTCCTCCAGGGACCCGGGACGGCTGAACCGGCGCAGCACGTCTTCCATCCGGGCCAGGCGGTCGCGCCGGTAGGAGAACTGGTCCGAGGTGCGGAGGCTGCGGTCGGTGAGGGCCGAGACCAACTCGCCCAACAGGGCCGCCACCGGCACCCCGACCAGGGGCAGGGCCAGGCTCACCCGGAACTCGTTCTGCTGCCAGGCCAGGAGAAGGGCGACCATGACCACCGGGGCGAAGATCAGGGTGGAACCCGGCGGCAGTACGAAACCGACGTAGGCCAGGATCAGGACGCCGGCTGCGGCCAGGCCGATCTCGGCGTTGGCGGTGTCGGCGGTGTCGGCCCAGAACACCGCACCCAGCACGGCGAGCACGGAGGCGGCGGCGGGAGCCAGCCGCCAGGTACCGCCCAGGGGACGCCAGTCGGTGATCCCGGCGTAGGCGGCGGCGAGGAACAGGGCCACGGCGAGGTACAGCGCGCTGGTGCCGGGCGGGTCGGTCGGGGTGCGGGCCAGATAGTCGAGCAGGGCGAGGGCGGCGATGCTCGCCAGGAGACCGCCGGCTGCAATTCGGTAGCGCTCTCGCCACAGCACGTTGCTCATCACCCCTGTTGTTCGGCGACGGCCGAGATGGCCAGGTGTGGTGGCCCATCCCGTGACCACCAGGCGTGTCTACGACAGTACCCTACGTGGCCGGCCGTGGGGGGCCAACCGCGGATGTTGGGGGAAATCGGCTCAGAACAGGCCTGATCACGGCCGGGCCATCCGGCCCGGCCGTACCGAACAGGACGATCAGCCGGGTAGGGGATGGTCGGCCGTCAGGCGGCCGGCGTGGGCCCCGTCGTTGAAGCTGCGGATGACCCAACCGGTCGGGTTGCGCACCAGATGGTTGATCGAGGTGTGGCGGGCGCCGTTGAACACGAACGGTCCGTTGTCGCTGGCATGACCCAGCACGGCCCCGATGACGCCACCGTGACAGGTGGCGACCACCATCTCCCCCGGGTGGGCGGCCGCGATCCGTTCCACCGCACGCACCGTTCGCCCCACGAACTCCTCGTTGGTCTCGGCCCCCGGGATCCGACCCCAGTCGCCGGCGGCCCGCATGGCCTCGACCGCCGGGTGGTTCTCCTGGGCCCGCTGACGGAACAGGCCGCCCTCGAACTCGCCCAGGAACACCTCGCGGATGTCGGGCTCGACCATCGGCGTGAGGCCCAGGGCCTCGGCCAGGGGGGCGGCCGTCTGCTTGGTCCGGGTCAGGGTCGAGGTGTAGATGGCGGCGATCGGTTCGTTGGCCAGGCGTTCGGCCAGGAGTCGGGCCTGGTGGTGACCGAGGTCGGTCAAATGGGGATCCCCGTGCCCGTCGACCAGGTCGAACGGTTGACCGGCCACGAAGGGCATCGACTGCCCGTGGCGGACCAGGAGGACCTGGGCCGCCCCGTCCTCGGGTTGGTAGAGGGTCTGGGGAAACGAGGTGGTTTCTTCAGCCATGGCGGCAACCTACTGGCCATCGACCTGCCGCCCGAAGCGGAGCCGGCAATCTAGGCTGAGCGGGTGGACAACAGCCCCGCCGATCCGACCGCCCCGCTCCCGTCGACGCCCGCCGAGGCCGGGCCGGCCGGGCCGGGCGGGTCGCACGCCCAACCCGATCCCGGCCGCGAGGGCGACGGTCGAACGGGCGTCGAGGCCGGCCCCGAGGCCCCGGTGGCCGACCGGCGTCCCGAGGTACGCGAGCTGTTCGGGGATCGGGTCGTGGACGAGCTCGCCTGGCTCCAGGACCGGGACGACCCGGCCGTGCTGGCCCTCCTCGAGGCCGAGAACGCCTACACCGACGCCGTACTGGCCTCGGTCGAGCCCCTGCGTCAGGAGTTGTTCACCGAGATCAAGGGCCGGATCAAGGAGACGGATCTCAGCGTCCCGGTCGTCATCGACGAGTGGGCCTACTACGCCCGGACCGAGGAGGGTCGGGACTACCCCCTCCACTGTCGGTGCCCGGCCGATCTGGTCGGCCCCCTGACCGACCCCGACCCCGGGCCCCGTTCGGGCGAGCAGATCCTGCTCGACGAGAACGCCGAGGCCGAGGGCCACGAGTTCTTCGACGTCGGGCCCTTCGACGTCTCGCCCGACCACACGCTGTTGGTCTGGGGATGGGACACGACCGGAGACGAGCGGTTCACGGTCAGCGTCCGGGACCTCGCCACCGGGGTCGAGACCGGGGACCGGTTGGACGACGTCACCGCCAACGTGATCTGGGCCGCCGACAACCGGACCCTGTTCTACACCCGCCCCGACGAGGCCAACCGCCCGCACCAGGTGTGGCGCCACGCCCTGGGCACCGATCAGTCCGAGGACGTCCTGGTCTTCACCGAGGACGACGAGCGGTTCTTCGTCGGGGTCGGCCTGGAGAAGGACGAGTCGTTCATCC
Source organism: Acidimicrobiales bacterium (assembly GCA_965263455.1). GTDB lineage: Bacteria > Actinomycetota > Acidimicrobiia > Acidimicrobiales > SZUA-35 > CADEDH01. Next base: position 3,244 of record CBDHHN010000002.1, on the reverse strand, counting down.
AGATCGGCTGCGGGTCGAAGATCACGGACGAGGTGTGGGTCGTCCCCGCGGCCGACCCGACCGTCGAACCCCGGGTCATCGCCCCCCGGGAGGAGGGCGTGGAGTACTCGGTGGCCCACCGCCACGACCGGTTCGTGATCCTCACCAACCGGGACGGCAACCGGAACTTCGTGGTCGTCACCGCCCCCGAGGACGATCCCGGGCCGGCGAACTGGGAACGGGTCGACGTCGGGGTCGATCACGACACCGTCACCATCAACGACATCGACGTCTCCGACGGCCACCTCGTGCTGTTCGAGCGGGCCGATGCCCTGACCCGGATCCGGGTCAGGGCGTGGGCCGACGGTTCGATCCGGGTCATCGAGCAGCCCGAGGCGGTGTCGACGGTGTGGCCGGGAGCCAATCCCGTGTTCACCACCACCGACCTCCGCTACGGCTACAGCTCGATGGTGACCCCGGCCTCCCTGTTCACCATCGACCTGACCACGGGCGAGCGGACCCTGCTCCGCCAGGCCGAGGTGCTGGGTGACTTCGACCCCGCCCGCTACCGCACCGAGCGGACCTGGGCCACGGCCGACGACGGCACCCGGATCCCGATCTCGATGGTCGAACCCGTCGACCGCCCGGCCGGTCCCGCTCCGCTCCTCCTCTACGGGTACGGCGCCTACGAGGTGGCGATCGACCCCGTCTTCTCCCCGGTGCGGCTGTCGCTCCTCGACCGGGGGTTCACCTTCGCCATCGCCCACGTGCGGGGCGGCGGTGAACTGGGCCGCTCGTGGTACCTCGACGGCAAGCTCGGGGCCAAGGCCAACTCGTTCGACGACTTCGTGGCCTGTGCCCGCCACCTGATCGACACCGGCCGGACCAGTCCTGACCGGTTGGTGGCGCGCGGTGGCTCGGCCGGTGGGTTGCTGGTGGGTGCCGCTCTCAACCGGGCCCCGGAGTTGTTCGCCGCGGTGGTGGCCCAGGTGCCCTTCGTCGATGCCCTCAACACCATGCTCGACCCGTCGCTCCCGCTGACCGTGACCGAGTGGGAGGAGTGGGGGAACCCGGCGGCCGACGCCGAGACGTACCGGACGATGCGGGGCTACACCCCCTACGAGAACATCGCCCCCACGCCCTATCCCACCGTGCTGGCCACCGGCGGCCTCAACGACAGTCGGGTCGGCTTCTGGGAGCCGGCCAAGTGGGTCCAGGAACTCCGGCGGATCACCACCGGGGACCGACCGATGCTCCTGTGGAGCGACCTCGGCGCCGGGCACGGAGGGCCCTCCGGCCGCTACGACGCCTGGCGAGAAGAAGCGCGACTTCTGGCATACATCCTCTGGGCGCTAGGTTTAACCACCTAATGTAGAGACCGCCAAGCTTCACCCCGGACACTGCCGAACCCGTTTCGGTGCCGGGGAACATATCCGTTTCGAGCATGCTCGAAAGTCCACTCGGAGACCCGCCGCCCCCATGCCGACGACGACATCGGAGAGCCCCCCAGGAGACTTCAACCGTCCGGCATCCTGCCGACGGTGGGTGTTAGGGTCCCCGGCAACGCAGCAGCGTTGTGTCCTGCTCACCAGGAGGTAGAGCAATCAACACCCCCGAGTACGAACGCCGGCTGACCGCCTACGAACGCGGCATGGCCGAACTGCAGGAACAGCTGAAGTCGATGGAGGAGGAGGTCGTCACCCTCCGCCGCCGCCTTCAGGACGCCCCCAAGCGGGTTCGCACCCTCGAGGAGCGCCTCCTCGACACCAAGGGCCAGCTGGCCCAGGCCGTCAGCCAGAACGAGAAACTGACCTACACCCTCCGCGAGGCCCGGGAGCACATCGCCGCCCTCCGGGAGGAGGTCGACAAGCTCACCCAACCGCCGAGCGCCTACGGCACCCTGCTCGGCATCAACTCCGACGGTTCGGCCGACGTCTACTCCGGCGGCCGCAAGATGCGGGTGGAGACCCACCCCGCCATCGAGGCCGAGGAGTTGGTCAGCGGGGCCGAAGTGGTCCTCAACGAGTCGCTGAACGTGGTCAAGATCCGTCGTCCGGAGAAGTCGGGCGAGGTCGTTCAGATCAAGGAGATGCTCGACGACGGGCTGCGGGCCTTCATCATGGGCCGGGCCGACGAGGAGCGGGTCGTCGAACTGGCCGATCACCTGATCGACACCGGCGTCCGGGCCGGCGATTCGATGCTGCTCGACCCTCGATCGTCGATCCTGGTCGAGAAGCTGCCCAAGGCCGAGGTCGAGGACCTCGTCCTGGAAGAGGTTCCCGACGTCTCCTACGACGACATCGGAGGCCTCGAGGCCCAGATCGAGACCATCGTCGACGCCGTCGAGTTGCCGTTCCTCCATGCCGACCTTTTCGCCGAGCATCAGCTCCCGGCACCCAAGGGCATCCTGCTCTACGGTCCCCCCGGCTGCGGTAAGACCCTCATCGCCAAGGCGGTGGCCAACTCGTTGGCCAAGCAGGTCAACGAACTCTCGGGCGACCACCAGGCCCGCAGCTTCTTCCTCAACATCAAGGGTCCGGAGCTGCTCAACAAGTACGTGGGCGAGACCGAGCGTCAGATCCGCCTCATCTTCGAGCGGGCCCGGGAGAAGTCGGAGGAGGGATGCCCCGTCATCATCTTCTTCGACGAGATGGAGTCGCTGTTCCGGACCCGGGGCTCGGGCATCAGCTCCGACATCGAGTCGACCATCGTGCCCCAGCTCCTGGCCGAGATCGACGGCGTCGAGACCCTCAAGAACGTCATCGTCATCGGCGCCTCCAACCGGGAGGACCTGATCGACCCGGCCATCCTCCGCCCCGGCCGACTGGACGTGAAGATCAAGATCGAGCGACCGGACGAGAGCAGCGCCAAGTCGATCTTCGCCAACTACCTGACCGACGAGCTCCCCATCCACGGCGACGAAGTCGAGCGTCACGGTTCGATGGACGCCGCCATCGAGGCCATGATCGAGCGGGCCGTCGACTACATGTACCGGGCCGACGACGACACCCGGTTCCTCGAGGTCACCTACCAGAACGGCGACAAGGAGATCCTGTACTTCAAGGACTTCTCCTCGGGCGCCATGATCGAGAACATCGTGCGCCGGGCCAAGAAGCTGGCCATCAAGCGCTTCCTGGACGACGGGACCAAGGGCATTCGCGCCGATGACCTGCTCCTGTCGGTGACCCAGGAATACAAGGAGCACGAGGATCTGCCCAATACGACCAACCCCGACGATTGGGCCAAGATCTCGGGTAAGAAGGGG
>CBDHHN010000001.1:0-703257 GCA_965263455.1 Acidimicrobiales bacterium | reverse complement strand
GGAGAAGGTGTCGGTGTCGTAGGCCACGGCCACGATGTCGTCCCAGGTCGTGGGCAGGACGGCGCCGCCCCGCCGATCGGTCGTGGCCACCGGGCAGCTGGCGCGCAGGTCGTCCCAGATGGGGTACGGGTCCTGCTGATACTCCGGCGCCCCGATGTCGAAGTCGGTGGTCCAGTCGGTCACGGGTCGACGATCCTGGGTCATCTCTGGCTCCCCTCGGGCCGCGATGTGGTCTGCCCTGATCGACGCTAGTGCAGGGGCCGCGGACGGCGACAGCCGACGACTGCTGCACGGCGCCGGACGCCGTGGCTATGGTCTGGCCATGTCGGAGAGCGTCTACAACGTGATCGAGCTCATCGGAACGAGCGCCGAGTCGTGGGAGAAGGCCACGTCGAACGCGGTGGTCGAGGCGGCCCGCTCCTTGAAGGACCTCAGGGTGGCGCGGGTCATCGAGCAGGACGTGGTGGTCGAGGAGGGCCAGGTCGTGCTGTTCCGGTCCAAGGTCCGGCTCTCGTTCAAGCACGAGGTCGCCGGACCGTGACCACCGAGGGAGAGGCGGCGGCCGAGCCGACCTTCAGGGTCATCCGGCTCGTGGCCACGTCGTCGATCTCGTGGGAGGACGCGGCCCGGCGGGGGGTGGCCGAGGTGGCCAAGACCGTACCCACGCTGTCGCGCGCCACCGTCATCGACATGGACACCGTCATCCGAGACGGGCGGGCCGCCCAGTTCCGTCTCCGGCTCGAGCTGGCGTTCCAGCTCGATCGGACTCGCCCCAGCCCGGTCCCGGGCGAGCCACCGGTCGTGGTCCGCCGGACCCTCATCGTCGCCAACGAGACGCTGGTCGGCGATCGGGTGCTCGAACTGGTGGCCGACCGGATCGCCCTCGGGCCCTGTGAGTTCCACATCCTGGTTCCGTCAACCCGTTCCCGGGAGACTCGGAGGCTGACGGCGGTGGCGGGCGATCCGCTCTCGGGGTATGCGGTGGTCGACACCGTGGGCCTCGACCAGGCCATCGCCCGCGATCGACAGCAGGCGAGCGACCGCCTCGCCGGCTTCACCACCCGGCTGGACGAGATCGGGGCCTCCTACACCAGCGAGGTCGGCACCCCCGATCCGGTGTTGGCCATCGCCGAGGTCATGGAGCGGGCCAGCTTCGACGACGTGGTGATCTCCACCCTTCCCTCCGCGATGTCCCGCTGGCTGCGGCTCGACCTCCCGAGCCGGGTCCGCCGCAACCACGGCCTCCCGGTCCTGACCTTCACGCCGAGCGAGTAACGACCGTTATCGATCCGTCATGGTGACAACCGGCACCGTCGTGGCGCCGATCGGGTCCAACCGCCCCTGACCGGGGTTGTTGGCGCCATCCCCAGCCCTGGTCGCCGGGCATCTCGGTCGTTTTCGGAGCCGGTCATTGCAAGGGCTCCACATTACGGATAGGTTGCGGGCTGCGCGGGTGGACAGGTAATGGTCCCCAGACGAGCACAGCAACGGCGGAAGCAACCCACCGGCCGACCGGCCATCGACATCGATCCGGTCAACCGGCGCGGCGCCCGCCAACGCGAGGTGACGGTGTCCGAGACAACACGGGATGAGCGGCGACGGTTTCCCACCGACGACGCATCCAGCAGCCTGCCGAGCCCCCGACGGCGTCCCTCGCCGTCCCGGTCGTCGGTGAACGACGAACCGGGGGAGGTCCCGGCCTTCCTGGCCCAGACGGCGCCGACGAGACTCAGCCGGCTCTCCGGCCCCGGTGACGAGGCTCCGACCCCGTCCGCGGGACGCGGGGGCCTGGCCATCGCCGAGGCTCCGGACCGGAACGCCCCCGGAGCGGGCGCGGCCGACGACCTCGACGGCCCGGCGTTCGACCTCGACGATCTCTTCGACATCGATCACGATCCCCTCGGGGTGGAGACCGGGCCTCTGGCCCGGGTGTTGACCGCCGTCGACCGGGTGCCGTGGCGCGTCATCGGTGTGGCCGCCGTGGTCCTGGTGGCCGGTGCCGCCGCCCAGTTCTGGTTCTTCCGGGCCGACAGCGACTCGGCCCAGGTGTCGACGATCGGTCTGCGCTCCGAAGCCACCTCCACCACGACATCGCCCGACGGTGTCGAACCGGGAGCGGACACGGTCCGGACCGGTCCCGGGCTGGCCACGGCCGCCGAACTCGAAACCGGTGACGAAACCGGTGGCGAGGTCGGTGATGAGGCCGACGGAGGGGCCGAGCCCGAGGCCGGTGCCGAATCCGAGTCGGCAGCCGCCGCTTCCGACCAGGCCCCGGCCGACCAGGACGCCTCCGGCGGCTCGTCGACCGACGCGGCCGCACCCGGACCCCCGGTGGCGTCGGGCGGCGTCCCGACCGGCGACGGGACGGCGGCGACCCCGTCCCCGACCGGCGGCCCAACGCCATCCCCGAGCACCGGCGCGCCGGGTTCGACCACTCCCGGCGGCTCGACGGCAACCTCCACCCCGTCGGCTTCCACCCCGGCGGCCTCCACCCCGTCGACGGCGGCTCCGGCGCCCGGTGGCGCTGCCGTGAGCCGTGACTACCGGTCCAACCTGGACCTGATCCAGGGCCAGTCGATCCGCAACCGCAACGAGGACGGCAGCAGCCACCGCGACACCCCGTCGGCCCAACTGGTTCCGGAGAACCACTACGGGCCCCGGTCCGACTACCTCATCAAGCACGACGGCAATCGCGAGCCCGCCTTCCCCGTCGAGGCCGGTGGCCAGTTCCGGGTGGCCTGCGAGTTCTCCCACTTCGCCTACGACGACCCGCTGGTGTACCCGGGTCGACCCGGTGCCTCCCACCTGCACATGTTCTTCGGCAACACCGACACCAACGCCTACTCGACCGCCGACAGCATCAAGAACTCGGGGGCCAGCACCTGCAACGGTGGCGAGTTGAACCGGACCGCCTACTGGGTCCCGGCGCTGTTCGACAACAAGGGCAACGTACGCATCCCCGAACGGATCGTCGTCTACTACAAGGGCGAGGGTCGGGCCAAGGAACGAGCCGAGGTCTTCCCCGAGGGCGCGGCCATGATCACCTCGGTCGACCTCAACACCGTCCATCCCTCCAACGGGGGGGCCCAGGGCAAGTACTCGTTCAACTGCTCGGACAACTACTCGGGGCTGAACCGCAACCTGTCGAACACCATGCCGGTGTGCGACGGGAACCTGTTCCAGCGGGAGTACGGCACCAGCGACCCGTACACCGTGCTCGAGGTGAACGTGAAGTTCCCCCAATGCTGGAACGGCCAGGATCCGACCAACCCCGCCAACTACCGGCACCCGAGCAGCGGCGGATGGTACTTCAGCAACTGTGAGGGCGAGTTCAACCACACGCTCGTCAACCTCGAGTACTTCGTGAACTACCGGGTCGAGCAGGGCGAGACGACCGAGGGTTGGTACCTGTCGTCCGATATCGGCCCGGCCGACCGGACCCTGGCCCACACGCCGGGTTCGACCAACCACGGCGACTGGTGGAGCGGCTGGCATGACGAGACCAACCGCATGTTCATCGAGAACTGCGTGCGGTTCCGGACCAACACCGCCAGCGGCTGCGGGTTCGGCTACCTGACCAACGGTGGACCCGACAACGGCAACCCGTATCCCGGGCCGGCGCTGCAGATCCGCCAGCAGTACCTGGGTCCGATGACGGTCAAGGCGACCGATCTGCACGCTGAGTTGTGTCCCCAGGCCTCCCGGGCGGCGACGGCGCAGGCCGCCGCCTTCTGCACCCCGGCGACCGGCTCCACCACGTCGGCTCCCGCCGGGTCGGGTCCGGCGCCGGCCCCCCACTCACCCAATGCGCTCTTCTGCCCCGTGCACCGGGGCATGCTGGCCGCCGACCCCGCCAGCCCACTGAGCAGCGGTACCTGATCGACCCCGAGGCCGTCCCCCCCCGGGGGGGGCGATGGCGGCCCTGGTCGCGGTCGGCGCCGGAGTGCGTCGACCGTCGCGTCCGCAGGGGGTCGTTCCCGATGGTCAACTGCCCCGCCATCGGGAGCGACTCCCTGTGACCCTCTGCCTCACTGGATGAACGGTACGTCCAGGCGTCGGGCCAGATCGGTGAGCAGCCGAAGGGTCAGCCCCCACACCACCTGTTCGGGATGGTCCAGCTGGATCCCGGGGAACCGGTTGTCGGCCGGTGGGTACAGATAGTCGATGTAGCGGCCCTGATCCAGAAGGTGGTCGAAGGGGACCCAGAGGGCGTCGGCCACCTCCCGATTCGGGATCAGGGGTCCCGGCCGATCGAGCCAGTAGCAGTGGGCCGACACCGTGATCTGGCGGCGGGTGCCCTGACCTCCCTCGACGTCGGCCAGGGAGCCCAGGCGCCGGGCCGGCGAGAGATCGAGCCCCAGCTCCTCCCTCGCCTCCCGTTCGGCCGTCGTCGGGGTGTCACGGTCCTCGGGCTCCACCCGCCCCCCGGGGAAGGCCATCTGTCCCGACCATGGGTCGCCGTCGACGGTGGCCCGTTGGATGAACAACAGCTCGGTTCCCGTTCGGCCCGCGGTGAACACCGCTGCAACCGCCGCCCGCCGCCGCCCGATCGCCACTCCCGCGGGGTCGGAGCCGGCCGTCCCGGCCCTCGGGTCGGGGGTGGGGTCGGCCTTGTCGTCGCCGCCGACGGCCTCACCGATCGGCAGGGGGCTGAGGACGGCGGCCAGGGTCTCGGGATCGGGATCGGGTGGTACCACGGCGGTCAGGCGAGCGAGCCGAAGAAGGCGCGGACGTCGTCGACGAACAGGTCGGGCTGCTCGAAGGCGGCGAAGTGGCCACCGCGGGGCATCTCGGTCCAGCGGCGGATGTCGGGGTAGAGCCGCTCGGCGAACCGGCGGGAGGCGGGCAGGATCTCCCGTGGGAAATCGGCGACACCGGTCGGAACCGGGACCGGAGATGGCCGGTGGCGGCCGAAGCTCTCCCAGTACAGTCGGGCCGACGACGTGGCCGTCCCGCCCAGCCAGTAGACCATGATGTTGTCGAGCATCTCGTCCCTGTCCAGCACGTTCTCGGGATGGCCGCCGCAGTCGGTCCAGGCCCAGAACTTCTCCAGGATCCAGGCCGCCTGGCCGGCGGGCGAGTCGGCCAGGGCGTAGCCCAAGGTCTGGGGTCGGGTCGCCTGTTGGGCCGAGTAGCCCGAGTCCCAGGCCTGGTAGTGGGCCAGGGCGTCCCGGACCCGTCGGTCGGCGTCGGAGTCATCGGCCGGATCATCGTCGGGCCCGGGTCGGCCGAAGGCCATGTTCAGGTGGATCCCCACGCAGTGGTCGGCGTCAAGCGAGCCGAGGGCGGTGGTCACCGACGAGCCCCAGTCGCCCCCCTGGGCCCCGTAGCGGTCGTAGCCCAGATCGGCCATCAACCGAGCCCACAGGGGGGCGATCCGCCCAACCCCCCACCCGGGCTCGGTGGGGGCGCCGGAGAAGCCGAATCCGGGAAGTGACGGGCAGACAACGTGAAAGGCCGGTGCTCCGGGGTGGCCGTGGGCATCGGGATCGCTGAGCGGACCGATGACCTTGTGGAACTCCACCACCGAGCCGGGCCAGCCATGGGTGATCAGCAGGGGGAGGGCGTCGGTCCGGGGCGACCGGACATGGATCAGGTGCAGGTCGATGTGGTCGATCTCGTGGCGGAACTGGGCGAAGCGGTTGAAACGGCGTTCCCGTTCCCGCCAGTCGTAGTGGTGCAGCCAGTGATCGCAGACCTCCCGGACATAGGACAGCGGCGCGCCCTGGCTCCAGTCCTCGACGGTCTCGGGGTCGGGCCACCGGGTCCGCCCCAGGCGGTGGTGGAGGTCGTCGAGTTGCTCGTCGGGGACGCTCAGCCGGAAGGGCTCCATCAGGTCACACTCCGCATTGCCGGTGGGGGCACCTGCATGATGGCCCACAGCGCGCTCGGTGGCCATCCGGCTCGGAGCCCGCGTGCCCCCAGGCGTCGACCCGGTCGGAACGGCATGGGCCGGTCGGCCCGGGGGCCGGTCGGTGTTGCGAACTCATTGCGGTGAATTTGCTGCCCCATGGCTGCTGTTTTGTCCTTGTATCGACAACAATCAGAGACGTATTTGATGGCGATGGCGGTCCCTTGGTTGCTGGACGGGCTGGATGTCCGGGCCGCTGGGCCCAGGGCCCGGGGTGGGGTCGCCCATGACGACGAGCGGATGGTGGGCATACGGTCTGGCCCGTGGACGATGGCGGGCCCGGGGCGAGTTCCCGCGTTTGGGGAGTGGTCGGGGCGGTTCTCGTACTTGGGCTGGTCCTGATCCTGTGGGTCCGTTCCGGGGTCGAATCGGGCGACGATCGGGGTGGTTCCCGTGTGCTGGCACCGGCCGGACCCCGGGCCGTCGCGGGCGGCGGTCGTGGGGCCGGGTCGGGCACGGCGGTCTCGCTCGGATGGGACGAGATCCGCGACCGGTCCGGGCCGTCGGTGGTCTCGGTCGAGGGCGTCGACTGCCGGGGCCCCATCGCCGGGAGCGGGTTCCTGTTCGAGGGCATGGTGGTCACCAGCGCCCACGTCGTTTCGGGATCCACCGACGCCGTTGTCCAGGGGGTTCGGGGCCGCCACCCGGTTGCCGTGACCCGGGTGGGGGAGGGGATCGACCTGGCAATGCTCCCCCTCGGGCTCGCCGACGGGTTGGCCCTGGCCCCGGCCGACGCGCCGGTGGGGGCCGAGGTGCTGGCCCTCGGTCGGGTCGGCGGTGCCCTGGTCACGGCCGAGGGTGTCGTGCACCTCTATGTCGACGCCGGGTTCTACGGCGGGTCGGGTCCCGCCCTGCTGGTCGACCTGGACAGCGGACCGGGCTACTCCGGGGGGCCGCTCCTGGACCGTCACGGACGGGTCGTCGGGGTGCTCCGGGCCGTCGACACCACCACGGGCCTGGCGGTGGCCGAGCCCGTCTCAGTGGCAGCGGCCTGGATCAACACCGCGGCACATGTCCAAGATCAACCAACATGCAAGCGCTGAATAGAAGGTCCAATTTCCACCGTATTCATGGGTAAAGTCCATCTGTACAGCCGGATCCAAAGGTGTATGGTTGAGACATCCGCCGCACCATTCCACCTTTCCCACCGCCATCCGCGCTCAAGGGTGGCGCCACCGGCTCCGCCGTTGTCGACGCACCCCGCCGACCGCGGAGCGCGACGTCGATCGCGTCGGCCCCTGAGGCCCCGGCCCCTGGGGCCCTGGGCCGAGGTCTGGCCGGGATCCTGGCCGACGCCCGGTCCCGTTCCGACGAGGCGGTCGAGGAGGGCCTCCGCCACCTGCTGGGCCCGGACGGGCCGTCGGTCACCACACCCCGGGTCCGTCAGTTCGTGACCGACACCGCCCTCGGGGCCATCGCCGAGGGGTTCGGGGCCGAGGCCGTGGCCATCGCCCGGGTCGACGGTGCCGACAATCCCGTCATCTCGAGCCGGCTGCCGCCGAGCTGGGAGGAGTCGTCGAGCCTCACCTTCGAACTCCACGGACAACTGTGGGGTCTGCTGGAGCGCAAGGGCCGGTTGGCCGGCGAGCCGGCGTCGTCGCCAACCGCGGACGCGGCCCGTCATCAGGTCCGACTCGGTGATCGGCACACCTGGTTGGGTTGGCAGGCCACCGCCTCCGGCGACCTGGCCGCGGCTGTGGTCCGAACCCGACCCTTCGACGAGGCCGAGCAGGCCACTCTGGCCAGGCTGGTGCGCTCGGTCGCCTTCGCCATCGGCGCCCGCCCGTCGACCCGGCCGGTCGACGCCGACGTGAGCGTGGAGCTCCGGCCGGTGTCCGAGGGCGAGCGTTGGCGGGCCGAGGCCGTCGTGGTGGCCGGAGGCAAACGACGCCGGGCCATCGCCGAAGGCGAGGATCGGGCCCTGGCCGTCGCCCGGGCCGCGGCCAAGCTGTGCCGGGTCCCGGCTGAGGTCAGCTTCGCCGGCCGGACCGAGCTCGACGGGGCCAGCGTGACCCTGGTCGTCGTCCACGACCGGAATCACGCCCCGTTCCTCGGGTTGGCCGTGACCGACCCCGATCGGGCGGAGGCCCCGGCCGAGGCCGTCTTCTCCGCCGTCAGCGCCATGGACGGCCCGCTGGGCGAAGAGGGCGGGGCCTGGCCCTGACGTCGGCCGGCCCGGGGTCGTAGCTGACACCGGGCACCGTCCGGGGGCGACTACCATTACCGGCGATGTTCGCCGTTCTCCGCCTGGTCAAGCGCCTCGCCTCCCTCGGCATCGTGCTGATCGCGGTGGCCGCGGTGGCCGCCGCCTCCGCCCTGATCGTCATCCCCCAGGCCGTCACCATCGCCACCGCCAACGAGGGCACGGCCGGCGACCTGGAACTGAACGACCTGGCCGAGCGCTCGGCCATCTACGCCTCCGACGGTTCGTTCCTCTCGTTCCTGGCCGACGAGGAGAACCGGCAGCCCATCACCCTCGACGAGGTACCCCAGCCCGTCATCGACGCCATCCTGGCCGTCGAGGACTCCGACTTCTACGAGCACGACGGGGTCAACCTGCGGGGCACGTTCCGGGCCCTGGTCGAGAACGTCTACAGCGGTGGTATCGCCCAGGGTGGCTCCACCATCACCCAGCAGCTGGTCAAGAACTCGATCCTGTCGCCGGAGCAGACCCTGGAGCGGAAGGCGACCGAGGCCTTCTACGCCATGCGGCTCGAGGAGCAGATGACCAAGGACGAGATCCTGGAGCGCTACCTCAACACCGTCTACTTCGGTTCGGGGGCCTACGGGGTGCAGGCCGCGGCCGAGACCTACTGGGGCTACGACTCGGCCGACCAGCTCGGCTGGGCCGAGGCGGCGCTGCTGGCCGGGATCATCCGCTCGCCCAACAGCTTCGATCCGACCCGGTTCCCCGAGACGGCCCGGGCTCGCCGATCGGTCGTGCTCAACCGCCTGGTGGCGACCGGCCACCTGACCGAGGCCGAGGCCGAGCGCTACGAGTTCGCCCCGCTGCCGGCCGAGCGCCAGGAGCCGTTCGCCCGCAAGCCGACCGACTACTTCATCCAGGAGACCCTGGAGCAGCTCCTCAACGACGACAGCATCCTGGGCGAGGATCCGACCCTCCGCCGCGCCGCCGTCTACCGGGGCGGGCTCAAGATCTTCACCACCTTCGACCCGGCGGCCCAGGAGGCGGCGCTGCAGGCCCGGGACGAGCTGGTCCCCGACATCACCCAGAACTGCTTCACCCGCCAGCGCCGCGACGGTGACGCCGACGGCGAGTGTCTGCCCAACTTCACCATCGCCCTGGCCTCGGTCGACTCCCACACCGGTGCCGTGCGAGCGATGGTCGGAGGCCCGGACTTCCAGCGCAAGCGGTTCAACCTGGCGACCCAGGGCCGACGTCAGCCCGGCTCGTCGACCAAGACCCTCGTCCTCGCCGCCCTGTTCGAGGAGGGCTACACACCCTCGGACACCGTGCGGACCGACCGTCCGTGCCAGTTCGAGAACCCCGGCGGTGTGCCCGACCCCTACGAGGTCGACGCCGGGTTCCGGGGCGGTGGCGGCATCCGCAGCCTGACCGCCGCCACCCTGGCCTCGAACAACTGCGCCTTCGTCCGCCTGGGCCAGGTGGTGACCAACGAGAAGGTCATCGAGGTCTCGACCCGGCTCGGGATCGACACCTCGGCCTGGACCCCGCAGCTGTCGTTGCCCCTCGGCGCCTTCGAGGCCACGCCGCTCGAGATGGCGGGGGCCTACGCCGCCTTCGCCAACGACGGGATCTACAACGAGCCGTGGTACATCGAACGGATCGAGGACCGGGACGGCAACATCATCTACAGCCACCAGTCCCTGGGCTCCCGGGCGGTGTCGACCCAGACGGCCCGCATGATCGCCGAGGTGCTCCAGGCCAACGTCGACGTGCCCGGTACCGGACGCCGGGCCCGCGTCCCCGGCCACGCCGCCGCCGGCAAGACGGGCACGGCCCAGAACAACGAGGACGCCTGGTTCGTGGGCTTCACCGACTACTACACGACGGCCGTGTGGCTCGGCGATCCGGTGGAGAAGGTCCGGATCGAGTTCCCCGAGTTCGGTGCCCGAGGCTGGAGCGGGAGCGGACGGGGCGGATTCGGCGGTGAGCTCCCGGCCGAGGTCTGGGGGGCCTACATGACCGCCGTGCACGAGGAGCTGGAGCCCCAGCCCTTCGCCGAGCCCGACCCGTACCGGGGCGGCTCGTACCTCAAGGCTCCCGGCGAGCTCGACTTCTGCAACTTCGGCGATCTGATCGGCTACAGCGGTCCGCTGATCGAGGTCGACAGCGACAACGACGGCAAGACCGACTGCCTCAGCCCGGCCACCACCACGACGATCGAAGAGGAGGAGGACGAGAACCGGGGCCGCGGGCGAAACCCCGAACCGCCGGGCCGTCCCCTCCCCACCCTCGTGCCGCCTCCCGAGCCCGAAGGGCCGCCCTTCCCGGTCCCGACCACGGTGCCCGGTGGGTGACGGCGTGGCCTCGTCCGCCTACGAGAAGATCCTGTCGGTCCAGTCCCTCGACGTGCGGTTGGCCCAGCTGCGTCACCGCGTCGACCATCACCCGCTTCGGGCCGACCTGGCGGCGGCCGCCGACGTCGTCGCCGACCACCAGGCCCGCCGGGAGGTCATCGAGGGCGACCGCCTCGAGCTCGAACGGTCCCGCAAGCGTCTCGACGACGAGGCGGCGACCCTCGAGGCCAAACGGGCCGACATCGAGGCCCGGCTCTACGACGGTTCGGTCCAGGCCTCGAAGGAGCTGCTGGCCATGCAGGAGGAGTCGGCCGGCCTGCTGGACCGGCGCAACGGCCTGGAGGACCAGGAGCTCGAGATCATGGAGCAGGTCGAGGACCTCGACGGCCGGTTGGCGGCCCTGGGCGACGATCTGGCCGGGGCCGAGTCGGCCCGGGCTGCGGTCGAGGCCGACCTGGCGGCGGCCGTGGCCGAGCTGGAGACCGAGATGGGCGAGATCGAGGGCCGCCGCCGGGCCGAGGCGGCCGAGGCCGATGGACCGTTGCTGACCCGCTACGAGCAGCTGGCCCCCCAGTTCGACGGGGCGCCATTGGCCCGGTTCGTCGATGGGCACTGCGACGGCTGCCACATGCAGCTGTCGGCCGTGGCCGTCGACAGGCTGACCAAGGCTCCCGAGTCCGAGGTCATCCTGTGCGAGGAGTGCGGGCGCCTCCTGGTGCGCTGAGCCCGGTCCGGTCGCGTGCTCATCTGGTTCGCCGTCGCCGCCATGATCCTGGTGGCCGAGATCTTCCGCAGTCCCATGGTCGACTACCGGCTGGTGGCCCTGGGCGCCGTGCTTCCCGTGATCGAGGTGGTTGCGGGCCGGGTCGTGTTCCTCCACACCCTGCTGGCCCCGGTGGTGGTGCTCACCGTCGTCATGCTGGGCACCCAGCGGCGCCGGCTGCTCCGGCGACGGCTGTTGGGGATCCCCATCGGCCTCTTCCTCCACCTGGTGCTCGACGCCACGTGGGGCCACACCGCCCTTTTCTGGTGGCCCCTGCTCGGCGTCGACCTGGGGGCCGAGGCCGTTCCCGAGCGGGCCAACGGCTGGGTGGTCGCCGTCCTGCTCGAAGTGGTCGGGGTCGCCCTCGCGGTGTGGGCGGTGCGCCGCTACCGGCTCGATCTCCCCGAGAACCGGCAGCGGCTGCTCAGGACTGGACAGCTCGACCGCAGCGTGCTGCGGTGAGGGCCCGATGACGCTCCATGTGGTCCGCCACGGGCGAACCGAAGCCAACGCCGGCGGGCTGCTGCTGGGCCGGGCCGACCCCGACCTCGACGAGGTGGGTCGAGATCAGGCCGCCCGCATCGCCGGCGCCGTCGGCCGCCCGGTCCGAGTCGTGTCCAGCCCTCTGGCCCGGTGCGTCCAGACCGCCCGCGCCTTCGGCGTCGAGCCCGACATCGACGAACGCCTCATCGAGTTGGACTACGGCGAGTTCGACCTGCGGCCCCTGAAGGACATCCCGGCCGAGGTCTGGGCCCGGTGGCGGGCCGATGTCGGCTTCCGCCCCCCGGGGGGCGAGACACTGGTCGAACTGGGGGAGCGGGTCTGGGCGGCCCTGGACGAACTCGCCCCCGATGCCGTGCACGACGACGTCGTCGTGGTGTCGCACGTGTCGCCGATCAAGGCCGCCCTGGCCTGGGCCCTGGGGGTCGGGATGGAGGTCTCGTGGCGCTCGTACGTGGCCCAGGCCTCGATCCTTCGGGTCGGGGTCAGCGACCGGGGCCCCTCGCTGCAGGTGTTCAACGACGAGTCGCATCTCGCCTGATCGCCTGAGTGCTCGATTGCCTGACGTCTGGGGGAGTCGGCCTGTAGGCGGGGTTCTGTTCCCGGGGCCGTTGCCGGCGTCCGTTCGGTGACCATCCATCTGTGCGGTCTACCCGGAGATACCGACCGGGGTCGGGGGCGGTCCACCCGTTTCTCCGTCTGACCTTGCTCCGGGTGGGGTTTACCGAGCCACCCGGGTCGCCCCGGGTGCTGGTGCGCTCTTACCGCACCGTTTCACCCTTACCTGTGGCCGATCGCTCGGCCCATCGGCGGTCTCTTCTCTGTGGCACTGTCCTGCGGGTCACCCCGACTGGCCGTTAACCAGCACCCTGACCTGTGGAGCCCCGACCTTCCTCGACACCGTCCCGGGGGCGGGCCCCCGACCGGTGCCGCGGTCACCCGGCCGACTCACCCAGACCGGACGAGTCTACTGCGGACCCGGGGCGCGACCGTCGGCCCCGTCGGTGGAGCCAGTCGGCGGCCAGGCCACCACCGGCGCCCGCCCCGGCGGCCAGGGCCAGGGCGGTCACGGTGGCGGCCGTCGTGGCCGCCACTCCCGATCCCGGTCCGTCCGGGCCGGACGAACCGGTCGGCCCCACCGCGGCCAGGGCCAGCACGACCACCGACGCCACCAGCGCGGCCGCGGCGCCGTGGGCCATCGGCAGATCGAGCCGACGGCGGCCGGCGGCGAAGCCGCTCAGGGCGAAGGTGACCCAGGCCCAGGCCAGGAAGGCCAGAGCGGCGCCGCCCCCGTCGAGTTCGGCCGCCCGGGCCACCAGTGCGGCGACGACCAGGGCGACGACCGACGGTGCCGCGGCCCGGCCGATCAGGCCCCAGTCGAGAACGGTCATGGGCCCGACCGTAGCGGTCGCGGTCCGGTTCAGGGGACCGCCGGTGGCGCTACCCTCGGGCCCCATGTCATCCCAGCTCGCGGGTTCGAGGACCGAAGCCAATCTCCGGGCCGCCTTCACCCTGGAGAGTGAGTCCAACCGGCGCTACCTGTATCTGGCCCAGCGGGCCGAAGTCGACGGTCGGCCCGAGGCGGCGGCCGTGCTCCGGTCGGTGGCCGAGGGGGGCACGGGCCACGCCTTTGGCCTGTACGACTTCCTGGTCGAGGTGGTCGACCCGGCCACCGGTCGGTCCGTCGAGTCGACCGAGGACGGGTTGGCCGTGGCCGAGGCCACCGAGCGTCACAAGCACGCTGAGCTGTACCCGGAGTTCGCCCGGGTGGCCCGGGATGAGGGCTTCGATGAGATCGCCGAGTGGCTCGAGACGATGGCCCGGGCCGACGGCGGCAGCGCCGATCGGCTGGCCGTCGTGCTCGGAGCCGTCTCCGACGAGGGGCCGGACGGGGTCCGCAGCGAGACTGACGGCAAGACTGACGGCGAGACTGACGGCAAAACTGACGGCGAGGCCGACGACGGGGTCGGACGCTGATGTCGGCGGTCGACGACTTCGGCGGGTGGCCGGCCCTGCTCACCGCCGTGACCGACGGCGAGGGCCTCAGTCGCGACATGGCGGCGGCGGCCATGACCGACATCCTGGCCGACGCCGCCACCCCGGCCCAGGTCGCCGGCCTGATCGTGGGACTGCGGATCAAGGGCGAGTCGCCCGAGGAGCTGACCGGGCTGGCGTCGGCCATGTTGGCGGCGGCGGAGCCCCTGACCCTGCCCGGTGATGCCGTCGACATCGTCGGGACCGGAGGATCGGCCCACCGGCGAGCCCACGCCCTCAACATCTCCACCATGGCCTGTTTCGTAGCCGCCGGGGCCGGGGCCATCGTGTGCAAGCACGGCAACCGCCGAGCCTCGTCGACCTCGGGGGCCTTCGATTTCCTGGAGGCCGTCGGCGTCGGGATCGAGCTCGCTCCCCAGCAGCTGGAGCGGGCGGTGGCCGAGGTCGGCCTCGGGTTCGCCTTCGCCCGCACCTTCCATCCGGCCATGAGGTTCGTCGGGCCCGTCCGGGCCGAGCTGGGCATCCCCACCGTGTTCAACGTGCTCGGACCGCTGGCCCACCCGGGCCGGGTCCGGCGCCAGGTCATCGGCACCGCCTCGACCGAGCTGGCCGGTCGGCTGGCCCAGGTCCTCCAGAACCTTGGTTCCGAGCTGGCCTGGGTGGTGACCGGGGACGGCGGACTCGACGAGCTGACGACCACCGGCCCGTCCCAGGTCCTGGTCGTGACGCCCGACGCCATCGACCGGATCGAGGTCGACCCGGTCGCCCTCGGGCTGGTCCCGGCCCGCTCCCTTGACGAACTGGCGGGCGGTGGGCCGGCCGAGAACGCCGCCGTGTTCGAGGCGATGCTCGACGGATCCGAGCGCGGTCCCCGGCGCGACATCGTCCTTCTCAACGCGGCCGCGGGCCTGGTGGTCGCCGGTGTGGCGGAGACGTTGGCCCAGGGGCTTGAGCAGGCGTCGGCCGCCCTCGACGACGGGCGGGCGGGGGCAAAACGGGACGAGCTGGTTCGCTTCACCGCAGGCTGAGTCGGGCTCGGTACCAACCGACCCCGTGTCGTAATAGTGTGTCTATCCATGTTGCGGAATCGATACCGTTGTCTCTCCTGTGGGAACCTCACGCGGTTTGATCTGGAACTCACCCAGCGGGTTCGGGAGCGGCACTACGTCGATGTCGGAGGCCGTTGGCGACGGGAAGAAGCTGAACTTCTCAGCCAAACAGTCGATCGGGTTATCTGTCAGTGGTGCGGAGACCGTGAGACGGTGCCGTTGGGGCACAAGGAGTACTAGGACATGAGACCAGCAGCGATCCTCGAATCGGCTTGCCGGCTGTCCTACGACGTCGCCCGGAACGGGTCCGAGGCCGATCCAGAGCTGGCCCCTCCCGATCCGATGGTGCCGTTCCTGGCGGCCGACGAGACCTCCGACGAGGCCTTGGCCGCCGCCCGGTCCGCCATCGACGAGGACCCGGCCTTTCGGCGTCGGGTGGCCGAGCAGGCCGACGAATCGGACGTGGGCCGGGCCGGGTACCTCTGGTTGCACCGGCCCATCGGCTGGGCTTCGGAGTTCGAGGATCTGGCGGCCGCTTCCATGGGGGAGGGCGACAACGGTTCCGGCCCCTGGCCGTCGACCGACAACGGTCATCAGGCCCTCGTCGATGCCGTGGACGCCGAACCGGACCTCGGCGATGATGATCACGGGGGTGAGCCGGTGGAGTCGGTGCCGGCCGTCCTCGCCGACCCTGACGCCGACTACGCCGTCCCCGGACCGGCCGCCGACGCCGATGAGCCCGCCGACGAGGCCAATGCCTTCGAGAGTGAGCTGTCGAGTCTGCGGGGTCTGGTGGATCGATTGGCCAACGAACGAAAAGCAGTCGCGACGTCGGCTGAACGGGTGGAGCAGCAGGTGAACAGTTCCCGACAGCAACCCTCGGTGTTCGACAGCGATGTCTACACGCTCCAGAGCGAGTTGGACGCCGCACGCAGCGAGCTGGAGCGGGCCCGGCAGGAGCGCGACAGCGCTGTCGCCTCCCACTCCTCGGCCCTGACCCGCCAGCTGGAGTTGGAGAAGCAGCTCGAAGCGTCCCGCGAGCGCCAGCTCGACATCGAGCGGGGCCACGAGGCGGTCGATACCGAACTGGTCTCGACCAAGGAGCAGCTGGCCCGGGTCGAGGCCTCGGTCGAGCCGCTCCGGGCCGAGTGCAGTGATCTCGGGGGCCAGATCGACAGCCTGAAGGCGGCCAACCTCGAGTTGACCGAGCGGGTCGAGCAGTTGGACGAGGAGCGGACGGTGGCGGCCCGCACGGCCGAGGTCCGGATCCACGAACTGGAGGCCGACACCGATCAGCTGACCCGCGACCTCGAGTCCTCCCGTACCGGACACGAGGAGGTCAAGTCCGAGCTGGAGGAGCTTCGTGGTCGGTTCAAGGCCGTGTCGGCCCAGGCCGAGGACTCCACCGCCCTGGTCGACATGCTGACCGAGGAGAAGATGGACGTCGCCTCCCGGCTGGCCGACACCGAGTCGATGCTGGAGACGACGCGGACCCAGTTGGCCAACGTCCGGACCGACGCCGAGGCGTTGGCCGCCGACCTGTCCAACGTCAAGGCCCACCGCGACGGTCTGGCGACCCAGGTCGACGAGCTGCACAGCTCCCTGGGCGAGGCGCTCGACAACCTGGCCCGGGTCCGCTCGACCAGCGATGCCGACCGGGCCGCCCTCAAGGAGGTGCGGACCGAGCGGGATCAGCTGAAGGTGCGGGTGTCGAGCCTGGAGCAGGCGGCGTCGACCTTCGACGCCAAGCTGGCCTCGGTCTCGAGCGAGCGGGACGAAGCCAACCGCAAACACGACGAGCAGGTGGCGGCCAAGGTCGAGCTCGAACGACGGGGACGGGAGTTCGAGGACGAGCGGGCCGTGCTGAGCGCCGACATCGAACGCCTGGAGCGCGTGGTCACCGAGGCCGAGCAGGCCCGGGACGGCCTCCAGGGCGACCTGGACACCATGCGCCGCGAGATGACCGAGGTCGAGGGTGCCCGCAGTGCCCTGCAACAGCAGGTGGAGCAGCTCACGGGCGAGAGCAAGGCGATCCAGGATCAGCTGGTCGAGGCCGATCGGCTCCGGGTCGAGACGTCGGAGAGTCAGGGGCGGGCCCTGGCCGAGCTGGCCCAGCGGTTGTCGGTGACCGAGACCGAGCGGGCCCGGCTGGAGAGCGAGCTGGCCGACACCTCCAACCGACTGGGTCGGGCCGAATCGGCCCTGGCCGAGGCCGAGGTCGAGGTGGCGGCGGCACGCAGCCGAGCAGGTGCCCGGGCCGAAGCGGACGACAGGGCCGAAGGGATCGAGAGCACGGTCGGGGTCCATGCCGCCGCCGGTCTGCGGGACACGGTCAAGGTCGAAGCGAAGACCGCATCCGCCGATTCCGACCCCGACTCCGACGAGGCCGAGGAGGGCCCGACGGTCGCTGGGCTCAGCGGGGTCCTGGCCGGCCGGGACGAGGCCGAAACCGTCCTCGACGCCGCCGCCGACGACGCCGCCGAGATCGCGGCCGAGGTGCCCGAGGGGGTCGACGCCGTGGCGGATGCCGACGATCCGGCTGCCCTGATCGGTCGGGCGGTCGACGATCGGATGCTCGACGACGGCGAAGGCGACGAGGACGAGGACGGCTCCCGGAACACCGGGCGCTACAACTGGAGCCTGGGCGGCCTGCGCCGGGGGGCCAAGGGCCGGCGCGACGACGACGGCACCGACGACGAGCTGCCCCCGCCGCCACCCCCGGCCGGATCCGTCGAGCCGGACTCCCTCGAGGGAGTCGATGCTCTCGGGGACGACCTCGACGCCGTCAGCGGCGAGGTCGGCGACGTGCTCGACGCGATCGACGAGAACGATTTCGACGCCATCGCCGCCGCCGTGTCGGAGGCCAACGAAGGTCTCGGGGCCGACGACGAGCCGGCCGAGCCCTCGGGCGACGACCTGGACGCCGTGAGCGCCGGTCTGGCCGAGGCTCTGGGTCGCAACCCGGAACCGGCCCGTAACGCCGACGACGACGAGCTCGACGCCATCAGCGACCTGATCTCCCAGACCGTGTCGGACATGAAGCTGGCCGAGCAGGGCGACGAGGACGAGTCGGCCGAGGGCGCCTGGACCGACGGCCCGGACGGTCACGGCGTCGGCAAGCCCCCGTCGATCTTCAGCGAGGTCGAGGGCCCGACCAGCGACGAGTACGAGTCGACGGGCTCTCGGCGCACCATCCCGCCCAGCGTGCTCAACATGCCGGACGACGGTCCGGCGAGCGGCCGTCGCCAGATCGAGGTCCCGGACGAGATCATGGACGACGAGGTCGAGTTGGCCCGCCACATCGTCTCGTCCCCCGACGTCGTCCTCCTCGTCGACGGCGACTCGGTGGCCAAGATGGGCTGGCCCAGCCTGCCCGTGGCCCAACAGCGCGACGCCCTGGTCTCGTACCTGGCCGACCTCTCCGCCTCCAGTGGCGTGGCACCCGACATCGTGTTCGACGGTCGGGTGGGGGAGGAGGAGGCACTGCCGGCCTCCCGTGCGGTCCGCATCCGGTTGTCGACGCCGCCGACCGAACCGGCGGCCGCCCTCGACGAGCTGATCGACGCCTACCCGCTCCAGTGGCCGATCGCGGTGGTGACCGACGATGACGCCCTGGCCGCTTCGGCGTCGGAGCGGGGCGCCTCGGTGCTGAACAACGGGCAGCTGCTCGACCTGTTCATCGCCCAGTAGCGGCGCCGTCGGCCGACGGTTCGCCGTCGTCGCCCGGCCACGACCACAGGTGGGGGAGCAGGGCCCATGCGGCCCTGCTGCGCCCCGCCCCGACCCAGACCCCGGCGCCGTAGGCCACGTCGTCGACGGTGGCCAGGCCGACCCGACCGAGGCGCTCCCGGGGGCCGCCCCGCGATCGCCACAGGCGGCGGCCCAGGGCCAGGGCCCAGACCAGCCGGAGGGGGCGCCCCCATCCCAGGGCGGCGGCCAGCACCGGTATCGGCCACCAGGCCCGCACGCCGGCGTCGGCCACCGACCGGGCCGCCCACCAGTGGCCTCGGGCCGTGAGCACGGCGGCATCGGTCGCCGGGTCGGGGAGGCGGCCCCGGAGCTTGCGGGCCAGGGCCACCGCGGTCGCTCCGGCGGCGCCGGCGGCGAGGCCGGGCCGCCCGACGACGGCCAGGAGAAGGACGAGGGCGCTCCACGGCGAGAGCTGGACCGGCGCCACCTGACGACCATGGCGGCGGGCCAGGGGGCCGGCGGAGGTGCCATAGCCGAAGCGCTGCCGGGCCAGGGCCCAGACCGAGGGGCGGGCCGGATGGTGGACGACCACCTCGGGGTCGTAGCGGACGGTCCCTTGCTCGGCCAGGCGCCAGACCAGGTCGACGTCCTCGCCGTAGCGCAGGTCCGGGTCGAAGCCGCCGACGCGGTCAAGGGATCGACGGCGGATCAGGAGACAGGCCGACGGGACGTAGGTCAACGCCCGGCCCGGGCCGACGACGGCCGGCTCGGGCCCCAGGTCGAGCGGCGAGTGGTCCTGCTCGTAGCGGCTGATGGGATCCGAACCGGGGCGACAAGCGACCCGGGGGGCCACCGCCACCACCGTGGGGTCGGCGAACCAACGGGCCAGTCGTCCGAGGGCCTCGGGTGGCATCGTGACCCCGGCGTCGACGAAGGCCACGATCGGCGTGTCGGTCTCGGCCAAACCTCGTTGGCGGGCCACGCCCGGGCCACCGGCCCGGGGGCGGCGGACGACCCGGATCGGGGGCGAGGTCGCCCCGGGTCCGACGACGGGAGTTCGGGACCCGTCGTCGACCACCACCACCGGAAGCGACCGGCCCTCGACCGGGCCCGATCGGCCCAGGGAGGCCAGGGTCAGGTCCAGACCGGCGGCGTCGTCCTTCACCGGGATCACCACCGACACCTCGCGAACCGGGGACGGTCCCGTCGGCGCCGGGCACGAGGGATGAACCATGGCCGCGTCGATCAGGCGGCGGGCCAGGGCGGTGGCGGCCGGCGTCGAAGGCGGTGGTTCCCCGGCGAACCATCGGCGGACCACGGTCGCCCCCGGCTGGGTCAGGCGCAGCAGTCGGAGGGGGGCTCCGCCGAACAGGATCCGGCCCCCGTCGCGAAGCTGGAGTCCCGGGTCGGGCTGCAGCACCGTTCCCGGAGGCAGGGGTGGTGGGGTGGGGGTGTCGGTCGCCCCGGTTCCGACCGTGGCCGGGGTCGGACGCCCGGTCGAGGTCACTGCACCACAAGGCGCAGGGCGTCGAGCACCGACATCGGCCCGCCCACCTCGGCCATCCGACCCCCGCACGCCGCCACCAGTCGGCGGGCGTGGTCGGGCTCGTCCTCGGGGGCCAATACCACCAGCTCAGGGAGGGCCCGGGCCGACGGGACCGGATCTCCGCCGGTGGTCACCTCGGCGTCGGACAGCAACACGGTCAGCTTGCGGGTGGCCGTCGACGGGGCCAGCTGACGCTGCGCCGCTCGCAGGGCCAGGCCGACGTCGGTCGTGCCGTGGCCCCGGAGGGCGAGGACCTCGGCCACCACCTGCTCGGCCGGCTTGGTCTGGTTGCGCTCCTTGATGGCAACCACCCGATCGCCGAATGCGAGCACGGCGAACTCGTCGGGGGCCCGCCAGGCGCAGACGGCGGCGGCCAGGGCGGCCGAGGCCAGACGCTCGCCGTCCATCGAACCCGAGCGGTCGACGAGCAGGCAGACGGCGGTCCCCGGCTTGCGCCAGTGGGTGGCCCGCAGTTCGTCGATGGCGGGGGGCCGTTGTTCGATCCGGGCGCTGACCAAGGCGTCCATGCTGGCGTCGATGTCGAGATCACCGGAGGCGATGTCGGCCCGGGCCGTGGTCAGCCGGCCGATCCCCCGGGATCGGGCCCGGCCGGTCCGCGACAGCTCCAGCACCAGGCGGCCGGCCAGCCGGCGGGCCAGCGCCGACAGGTTCTGGTCGGTGGCCTGGGCCATGCGGGCCAGCAGGTCGAGGGCGGCGTCCGGATCGTCGTCGAGCAGGTCGTCGAAGGCGTCCTCGTCCAGCTCGCCCAGGCTGGGCGAGACCTCGTGGAACCGGTCGTTGCGACTCAGGTCCCGGCGGCTGACGGTTCGGCGACGCTCGTCCCGCAGCGCCTGCTCGGCCTCGTCGCCGGTCAGTATCCGCTGCTCGTCGTTGCCGCCTCCGCCGGGCGGCTCCGGCCTTTTCCCGGCTCGGTCTCCGATGGCTCGCCGCCCTCGTCGTCGGCGGCCGGAGCCATGATCCGCTCCCACAGCTCGGTGATGATGGCCTCGGGGGTCGTGGTCGACGATTCGTGGACCCGGATTCGCCCCGAGAGCGCGGTCAGCGCGGCGTCCAGGCCGACGGCGTCGTCGGTGGGGTCGAGCCCTCGAAGCCGACCCAGTTGCTCGGTGAGGAGCAGGAGGTCGACGGCGCCCCGGACCGATGAACCGACCCGGATCTCGGCGTGGTCCCGGGTGGCTCGCACCAACTCCACCACCCGTTCCACATAGTCGGGTCGGGCGCCGTGGGCGTCGGGTCCGGGCCCGTGGGACCGGGCGATCTCGGCCTCGTCGTCGGCCGACTGGTACTCCATGGCGATGCGGCACACCCGGTCGTAGATGGCGCCCGAGATGCGGGCCGTGCCCACGGCGTCGAAGGGGTTCATGGCCGCCACCAGGCGGAACGACGGGTGGGCCTCGATTCGTCCCAGCCGGGGCACCGTCAGCTCACCCTCCGACATCACCGTCACCAGCAGGTTGAGGGTCTCCTCGGGGATGCGGTTGATCTCCTCCAGGTACAGCAGCGACCCTTCGCGCAGGGCCCGGGCCAGGGGACCGTCGACCCAGACATCCTGGGTGTAGCCGGTCTGGAGGACCTGGGCCGGGTCGAAGTGGCCGGCCAGTCGGGCCGGGGTCAGCTCGGCGTTGCCCTCGACGAACTCGAACCCCTGCTCGGTGGTGGCCGTGATCCCCCGCAGGAGCGTCGACTTACCGGTCCCGGGCGGCCCCTCGAGGAGGAGGTGGCGACCCGCCATCAGGGCGGCCACCACCAACTCGCTCTCGCGATCGCGCCCGACGACCACCTGCTTGAGCCGCGCCAGGGTCGAGGGCCCGTAGTCCAGGTCAGGCCCCGGGGGCCGGTGGTCGGCGTCGAGCGATCCGGAGGCCTCGGGTTGCATCTGTACGTGTCCCCCTGGTGGGTCGCAGCTGGCGTCGCCCGGCGAGGCCGGGTCCGGGCCCGGCCCGGCGGGCCTGAAGATAGCAGTCGGCCCCCGGCGGGACCCCACTGGCTCAGCCCTTGAGCAACCGGCCCAGGATGTCGTCCAGGGCCGAACCGTCGCCGTCGGCGTCGAGGAGGGCGCCGAGCCCGCCGAGGCCGGGCTGGCGCCGTTCGGCCTCCTGGCGTTCGGCCCCCAGCACCTCGCCCAGACCGCCGGCGTCGAGGCCCCGGTCCTGCTTCTGGCCCGACAGGTAGCCCATGACCAGCGGGGCCAGAATCGGCAGCAGCTTCATGATCAGACCCAGATCGATGCCGGCCGACTGCGACACCTTCTGCTCGACGTAGGGCTGGCGCCGACCCAGCACGTGGCCCAGGATCTTGGCCCCGTCGCCGCCGTCGGAACCGAGCAGGGTGTCGAGCTGGTTGAAGACCTGGCCGTCGTGGTCCCCCAGTGCGGAGTCGAGGGCGGTCGCACCCCGGGCATCGCGGGTGTTGTTGGCCATGCCGCCGACGATGGCGGGCAGGGCGGCCTCGATGGCGGCCGTCGCCGTCCGTTCGTCGGTGCCGAGGCTGCGGGCCACCCGGGCCACACCGTCGGGTCCGAGTCGTTCCATGACGCCGTCGAGGATTCCAGTCATCGTTGCTCCCAGGGTTCCGCCGTCGCCCGGCGACGCGGGGCCGCCGGTGTGCGGCCCCGATCCGGTCGCCGGCGGCAGGCCAGATGCTAGTGGCCTCCTCCGCCCGGCGGTGGCCCCAGCCCGGGGCCGATGGTCCTTGAGGCGGGCCGGGCGTGGTCAGAACCGGGTCGGGGGCCGTCGGGCAGCGTTCATCCCGCGGCCGGCGGGGCCTCAGGATCGTCCGGTAGGGGCCGACGTGGGACGGTGACCACCGAATCCCGCCAACGTGCGCTGACCTCCCGAGGAAGCACCGTGACCGAGCTGTATCCAACCGAGCCCGACGTCGAGGCGCGCCTGCACCGCTTGCGGCGCCTGGCCTCCAACCTGCGCTGGAGCTGGCACCGCCCGGTGGCCGACCTCCTGGCCGCCGTCCCCGGAGCCGATCCGGGCCGTCATCCCCTGGACGCCGTCGACGAGCTGGTGGCCGATCCCGAGGCTGCGGCCCGCTTCACCGCTCACCACGGGCCGACCATCGACGAACTCGCAGCCGAGACCGAGGCGCTGGAGCAGCGGTTCATCGATCCCGACGTGGCCTACTTCTGTCCCGAGTTCGGCGTCGCAGCCCAGGTGCCCCAGTACTCGGGCGGCCTTGGCATCCTGGCCGGCGATCACCTCAAGGCCTCCTCCGATCTCGGCCTGCCTCTGGTCGGTGTCGGACTGTTCTACCGCAACGGCTTCTTTCGTCAGGACATCACCGACGGGGCCCAGACCGAGCGCTACGAGACCCTCGACGCCCGCCGGCTGGGGGCCCTCGACACCGGCGCCATCGTCCACGTCGTCGTCGACGGGGAGACGGTGGCGGTGCGGGTGTGGGAGCTGTGGGTCGGGGCCAGCCGGCTGGTCCTGCTCGACACCGATGTCGAGGGCAACAGCGCCGCCGCCCGCTCCATCACCGACCGGCTCTACGCCGGTGACCGCCGCCATCGGCTCAGCCAGGAACTGATACTGGGCGTCGGCGGGATACGGGCTCTGCGGGCCCTCGACTGCCATCCCACCGCCTATCACCTGAACGAGGGCCACGCCTGCTTCCTGCTGCTCGAGCTGTTGGCCGAGCAGGTGGCGGCGGGCCGGGGCCTGGCCGAGGCCCGTCGGATGGTGCGGGACATGACGCTGTTCACCACCCACACCCCGGTCCCGGCCGGGATCGATCGATTCGAGCGGGAACTCGTCGGGCCCGAGCTGGGCCCCTGGGCCGTGCACCTCGGCGTCACGATCGACGACATCCTCGACTGGGCCTGCCTGCCGACCGACGGCCCGTCCCGGCCGTTCAACACCGCGGCCCTGGCCTTCGCCCTGTGTGGCCGGGTCAACGGGGTGAGCCAGCTCCACGCCCAGGTCAGCCGCCGCCTCTTCCAGGCCATTCCCGAGGCCCGGACGATCGAGGGCGTCACCAACGGCGTCCACGCCCGGACCTGGGTCGACCCCGAACTCCAGCGCCTGTACGACGCCGAACTCGGTGCCGGATGGGACAACGGTGACCCCGAGGCCTGGGCCCGGATCGAGGGCGTGGCCACCGACGCCCTGTTCGAGGTGCGGGCTCGGGCCCGACGCCGCCTCATCGACCTGGTGTACGGGTTGGCCGGAGTCGAGTTGGACCCGGGGGCCTGCATCTTCGGGTTCGCCCGTCGCTTCGCCACCTACAAGCGTGCGGCCCTGATCCTGCGCGACCCCGAGGGCATGGCCCGTTCGGTCGAGGCCGGAGCCCGGTTCGTGTTCGCCGGCAAGGCCCATCCGGCCGACACCGAGGGCAAGGCGGTCCTGGCCGAACTGGCCCGCTACAGCGCGGCCAATCCTCAGGGTGGGGTGATCCTGTTGCCCGACTACGACATCGACATCGCCCGGGCCCTCTACGCCGGCAGCGACGTCTGGCTCAACAACCCCGTCCGGCCGCACGAGGCCTGCGGGACCAGCGGCGAGAAGGCGGCCCTGAACGGGGTCATCAACTGCTCGATCAGCGATGGTTGGTGGGCCGACTGGTACACCGAGGGAATCGGTTGGGTCATCCCCACCGTCGACGGGGTCGACCCCGACGAGCGGGACCGGATCGAGGCGGCCGAACTCCATCGCCTTCTGATCGACGACGTGCTCCGTCTCTATGGCGGTGATGGCGAGGCGTGGTGGGCCATGGTGCGACGCATGCTGGGACACCTCGGTCCGCTCGTCACCGCAGGGCGAATGGTGGCCGAGTACGACCGACGGTTCTACGGGCCGATTCGGCAGTCCGTCCTGGGCCCGTTGGCCGTGGCGTCCTGACCCGAACGCCACGGTCGGCGTCCGGCGTCAGAGCAGCCGGGCGTCCTTGGCCACGGCGACGATGCCGTTGGGGGACATCGTGAACCGCTCGGCGTCGGCCGCCGGGTCGACGCCGAGTTCGAAGCCGGGCGGGATGGTCACGTGCTTGTCGACGATGCATCGCCGCAGCCGCGCCCCCTTGCCGATGGTCACGTTGCCGAGCAGGACCGCGTCCTCGACCTGGGCCCCGTCGTCGATCATGACGTTTCGGGCCAGCACCGAGTCCCGGCACCGGCCGCCCGAGATCCGGACCCCGTTGCTGAGCAGGCAGTTCTGCACCTCGCTGGCCCCCGACGGGCCGTTGGTGATCTGGGTCGGGGGCTCGGTCTCGCCCCGACTGAAGATGGGCCACTGGTGGTTGTCGAGGGTGAAGGCGGGGAGCGGCCCGATCAGGTCCATGTGGGCGTCGTAGTACGAGTCGAGGGTGCCGACGTCGCGCCAGTAGTGGTTGTCGCTCCCGGTCTCACCGGGAATGACGTTGGTCGTGTAGTCGTAGACATGGGCGTCGCCGGTGGCGACCAGCTTGGGGATGATGTCGCCCCCGATGTCGTGCGAGGAGTCCTCGTCGGCGGCGTCGGCCTCGAGGATGTCGCGGTAGACGTCGGCGTCGAAGATGTAGTTGCCCATCGAGGCCAGGATCTGGTCCGGGCGGCCGGGGATGGTGGGGGCGTTCGGGTCCTTCTCGTGGAAGCCCCGGATCCGGGTGCCGCCGCCCTCGCCGGCCAGCTCGATGGTGCCGAACTGGTGGGCCTCGGCTGCCGGAAGTCGGATGGCGGCGACCGTGACCCCGGCCCCGGACTCGATGTGGGCGTTGAGCATCTGGCGGGGGTCGATCCGGTAGATGTGGTCGGCCCCGAACACGATCACGTGCTCGGGCCGTTCCCGCTCCACCAGGTTCATGTTCTGGACCAGGGCGTCGGCCGATCCCAGGTACCAGCGCGGACCCCGGCGCATCTGGGCCGGCACGGTGGTGACGTAGTTGCCGAGGATGCTCGACAGTTGCCAGGTCATCGAGATGTGGACGTCGAGGCTCTGACTCTTGTACTGGGTGAGGACCACGATGTGACGAAAGCCACCGTTGACCAGGTTGGAAAGGGCGAAGTCGATGAGCCGGTACTTTCCACCGAATGGAACGGCAGGCTTTGCCCGGTCGAGGGTGAGCGGCATCAGCCTCTTCCCCTCGCCGCCGGCCAAAACGACACTGAGAATGGGTTGGCGCCCATGGGCGGGAGTGCGCATGGGGGCAATGATATTCCTGGTCGCAGGCCCGAGTGGTCGATGGTTGGCGGGTATCCAAGCCCCTTTTTGTACGGTTGTGGATGGTTGGAATCGCAATGACAATCCCTGTGTAAGGGGTTTGTTGGATCGAGGTGATTGATCAATTGTTCGACTGCCTCGCATTCCATTTGCGGCAATCTCTGGCGTGTACCCTCGTTCAGTGACGCAAAGAACCGCAGGATGAACAGTCGGTGTCCTGTAGGTTTCGGGCTGAGGTGGTGGTGGTTCGGAGGCCGGGCGGCACCGGCGCCCCGGAGGATCGGGAATGAATCCGGAGTATGACGAGTTGATGACTGGTGTGGTTTCCCCCAGCACCGCGGCCGACCCGCAGCCGGTCGCGACCGACCTTCGCGCCACCCGTCGTCTGACGGAAGCCCTGGCCGCCCCCCTCTCCGAGGCCGACCAGACCGTCCAGTCGATCCCCGACACCAGCCCCACCAAGTGGCACCGGGCCCACACCACGTGGTTCTTCGAGACCTTTGTGCTCGCCCCCCACCTGGCCGGCTACCGGGAGTTCGACCCCCACTTCGGCTACCTGTTCAACAGCTACTACGAGCAGGTGGGTGAGCGGTATCCCCGACCCCGCCGGGGCATGGTCACCCGGCCCGGCATCGAACGCATCGCCGAGTACCGCCGTCACGTCGACGACGCGCTGGACAAGCTGGTGGCCCACTGCAACGAGGAACTCGGCGCCGTGATCACCCCGTTGCTCGAGCTCGGCCTGCACCATGAGCAGCAGCACCAGGAGTTGCTGCTCATGGACATCAAGCACGTCCTGACCGGGAACCTCTTCGACACCGCCTACGATCACCGGCCCCACGAACCGGTGGCCGACCCCGGCCCCATGGGCTGGGTCGCCTTCGAGGGTGGGATCCACCCGGTCGGCCTCGCCCCCCGGGAGCCGGGACACGGTTTCCGGTTCGACAACGAGGAACCCCGGCACGACGCCCTCGTACCGTCCTTCGCCCTGGCCGACCGTCTGGTGACCTGCGGTGAGTGGCTGGAGTTCATGGCCGACGGCGGCTACGACGACCCGACCCTGTGGCTCTCCGATGGCTGGCACACCCGCCGGGCCGAGGGCTGGGACCGGCCCCTCTACTGGGACCGGGACGATGACGGCCGCTGGCTGATCCACACCCTGACCGGCGACCGGGCCCTCGATCCCAACGAGCCGGTCTGTCACATCTCGTTCTACGAGGCCGACGCCTTCGCCTCCTGGGCCGGTGCCCGCCTCCCGACCGAGTTCGAGTGGGAACGGGCCTCGACCCTGCCCCACACCATCGGCGCCGGCCTGGCCCCCGACCTCGACGACGGCTCGTCGGCCGTGGCCGCCAGTCGGCTCCACCCCGGCGGGGCCGGTCCGGGCGCCGATGGCGTCATCCGCCAGCTCGTCGGCGACTGCTGGGAGTGGACCGGCTCCCCCTACCGGCCCTACCCCGGGTACCGGGCCCCGGCCGGCGCCATCGGCGAGTACAACGGCAAGTTCATGATCAACACCATGGTGCTTCGGGGCGGTTGCGCGTTAACCCCGGCGGGCCACAATCGACCCAGCTACCGCAACTTCTTCCACCCCCACACCCGGTGGCACCTCTCAGGGGTCCGCCTGGCCCGAGACTGAGGTTCGCCATGTCCTCCGAGCCCGCCGTGATCATCGACGTTCGCCTGCCCGACGACTGGGCCGAGGGCGAGATGCGTGACGACATCCGTCGCGCCTTCACCAACCAGCCCATCGTCCTGCCCCCCAAGTGGCTCTACGACGACGCCGGCTCCGACCTCTTCGACCGCATCACCCGGCTCGACGAGTACTACCCGACCGAGGCCGAGCGGTCGGTGCTGGCCCAGCGGGCGGAGGAGATCGCCCGCCTCACCGAAGCCGACACGGTGATCGAGCTCGGCTCCGGAACCAGCGACAAGACCCGGACCCTGCTCGACGCCTTTGCCGGGACCGGTCAGCTCCGCCGCTTCGTGCCTCTCGACGTGAGCGCCCAGACCCTGATCGACGCCGCCGAGATGTTGGCCGAACGGTACCCGGGGACCGAGATCCACGCCCTGGTCGGCGACTTCACCCGTCACCTGGCCCATCTCCCGGCGGGCGAGCGGCGGATGGTCGCCTTCCTGGGCAGCACGCTGGGCAACTTCTACGTCGAGGAGCGTCGGGCCTTCCTCGGGGCGTTGGCCGACCATCTCGGGTCGGGAGAGTGGCTGCTGCTCGGGGTCGACCTGCTGAAGCCGCTGGAGCGGATCCTGCCCGCCTACAACGATGCCGAGGGCCTGACCGACGCCTTCATCAAGAACGTCCTGGCCGTGCTCAACACCAGCCTGCAAGCCGACTTCGACATCGAGGCCTTCGACTACGTGCCCCTGTGGGACGCCCACGAGGAGCGGGTCGACATGCGGCTACGGGCCACGATGCCCCAGCGTGTCACCATCGCCGGCCTCGACCTGGAGATCGACCTCGGCGAGGGCGAGGAACTCCGGGTCGAGATCTCGACCAAGTTCCGGGTCGAACGGTTGGGGGCCGAACTGGACGACGCCGGCTTCGACCTGGAACACGTGTGGACCTCCGGCGCCGACGGCGACTTCGGTCTGGTGCTGGCCCGGCGCCGCTGAGCGTCAGGACCCGACGGCCCGGACCGATTCAGCGGGCCAGGTCGGCGTCGATCGCGTCGAGCACCGAACGCCGGAAGGCGTCGACCGTGGCGGCGTAGGCGGCCAAGTCCAGCTGGGTGAGCTCGGCCGCCACCGAACGGGCCCGGTCGAGGACCGCGTCGGGGGCCACCGCCTCGTCCAGGAAGCCGGCGTCGACGGCGCCCCGACCGTCGTACAGGACGGCGTTGACCACGGACCGTTGACGGTGGCGGAGGCTGAGGCGCTCGTGGGCCGCGGCCAGGGCCCAGCCGGGCAGGGTGAGCCCGATGGCCACCTCGTTGAGACCGATCTTCACCGGTGCGTCGGGTCCGATACGGACATCGCATCCCAGCAGCAACAGCGCCCCGGCAGCCACCGCGTGGCCCCCGCAGGCGGCCACGACCGGCTTTGGACCGCCGTAGAGCCGACGGACCAGGGCTCCGCCGCCGCCGACCATGGCCCCGATGGCGCCACCGTCGCCGGAATTGATGACGCCGAGGTCGAACCCGGCGCTGAATCGGCCCTCCCGGCCGGCCAGGACGATGGCGGACACCGTCTCGTCGCCCTCGGCCCGATCGAGGGCTTCGTTCAGGGCGGCCTGGAGATCGGGGCCCAGGGCGTTGGCCCGGCCGTCGTCCATGGTGATGACGGCCACGCCGTCCTCGGTTGTCGTGGTTACCAGTTGCTCGCTCATCGACTGCCTTCGGTCGGCCGAACCGGGTCAGACCCGGGTCGGGCCGAGCGAGACCGGGACCGGCTTGGAGTGGTTGGACGTCGGCGCCGGACGGTCGTCGGCGCCGACCCCGGCCAGGGCCTCGGGGCCATGCCCGCTCACGCACTCGGGATCGGGGCCGTCGAGCGGGAGTCCGGTGAAGAACTTGGCCGCCATACAGCCTCCCTGGCAGGCATCGAACTGGCCGCAACTGGCGCAGGCGCCGGCCGACTGCGGTTCGCGCAACTCACGGAACAGGTCCGACGAGCGCCAGATGCGCTCGAAGCCGCCGGTGTCGCGGACGTTGCCGGCCTTGAACTCGTCGTGGAGGACGAAGGGGCAGGCATAGACGTCGCCCACGGGATCGATCAGGCACACCACCCGACCCGCCCCGCACAGGTTCAGGCCGGGAAGGTTCTCCTCGCCCAGGGCATTGAGGTGGAAGAACGAGTCGCCGGTGAGGACACCCGGCCGGTCCAACAGCCAGCGGTAGAGCTCGACCTGCTGCTCGTGCAGAGGATGGAGCTGGTGCCAGGTGTCGGCCCCCCGTCCGGCGGGGCGGAGCCGGGTCAGGCGCAATTCGGCGCCGTAGCGGTCGGCCAGGGCCTCGAAGGCGTCGAGCTGGGGGATGTTGTGGCGGGTCATCACCACGCTGATCTTGAACGGGCCGAAGCCGGCCTCGGCCAGGTTGTCCATGGCCGCGGTGGCGGTGGCGAACGAGCCCGGGCCCCGGACGGCGTCGTTGGTGGTGGCGTCGGCCCCGTCGATGGAGATCTGGACGTCGGTGTAGTCCATGGCCGCCAGCCGTTCGGCCCCCGCCCGATCGATGCGGGACCCGTTGGTCGAGAACTTCACACCCACGCCGCTGGTGGTGGCGTAGTCGACCAGGTCATAGAAGTCGGGGCGGATCATGGGCTCGCCCCCGCCGATGTTCACGTAGAACACCTGCATCCGACGCATCTCGTCGATCACACCGAAGACCTCGGCCGTGTCGAGCTCCCGGGGATCCCGGCGGCCCGACGAGCTGAGGCAATGGACGCAGGCCAGGTTGCAGGCGTAGGTCAGCTCCCAGGTCAGGCAGATGGGGGCGTCGAGCCCCAGCTTGAGTTCGTCGGTCAGCGCGGTCATGGCATCCTCACCGGTGCGGGGCCTCGGGTTCGGGCTCGGGCGAATGGTCGGGCCGGTCGTCCGGCCCCGGGTGGGGTTCGAGGAAATCGGACCGGGCCAGCGCGGCCAGGGCCCGTTCGAAGGCGGGCCGGCGGCGGGCGGCGATCCCGCAGGCGTCGAGCGTCTCGCCGACGGTGCCGGTCGTCTCCAGCGCCTTCACGACCGACACCAGGTCGGGGGAGCGCAGGAAGTTCAGCCGCCGGTTGCCGTAGTGGTAGGCCAGCGCCCCGAACGGTTCGGGACGCAGGGCCACCCGGGGATGGAGCCGGAGGCGTTGATCGGCCAGGGCCGAGGGTGTCTCAGTAGACACCGCACATGCCGTCGATCGAGATCTCCTCGACCAGCAGCTCGTCCTCCACCAACTCGGCGGTCTCGACGTCGTCGACGACCGTCTCGGCTTCGACGGTGGTGGGTTGGGTGTCCACGGTCGGCTCTCCTCGCATCGGCTCCGCTGCGCCGGGTCAGGTCCGAACCGGCTGAGCCCCGAGCGTAGCGGTCCGCTCAGCGCAGGTCGAAGCAGACCTTGACCGCGCCCCGCCGGCCGGCGTTGGCGGCGTGTTCGATGGCGTCCCGGTAGGACTCCAGCGGATAGGTGGCCGTCACCAGTCGGCCCAGGTCGGCCCGGGCCACCAGATCGGCGGCCAGGTCGAAGGATCGGGCTGTGGAGCCGTCGGCCAGGGTCTCGGTGCCGTAGGTGTAGGCGCCCACCAGCTCGGTCTCCCGATGCCACAGGGCCGTCAGGTCGACCGAGGCTCGACCCGGCATCCCCAGGAGCACCACCCGGCCCCGGGGACGGGCGATGCCGATGGCCTCGTCCAGTGAGGCACCGGAACCGACGGCGTCGATGACCACGTCGGCCCCGCCCGAGAGATCGTCACCGATGAAGAAGCTGCCGGTGGCCCGGCGGACGGCCCGGGGGACCTCGCGGGGCTCGACCACCTGGTCGGCGCCCAGCTCGGCCGCCAGTCGGCGCTGTTCGGGGTACTTGGCCCCGGCGATGATGGTGCCGGCCTCGGTCAGATGGCGAAGGGCGGCGATGGTCATCAGGCCCATGGTTCCGGTGCCGAGTACGGCCACGGTGGCCCCGGGCTCGACCTTGGCCTTGAGGGCGGCGTGGACGCCGCCGGCGGCCGGTTCCATCATGACGGCCGCCTCGTCGCTCAGGGCGTCGTCGACGGGATGGAGCTGCGACTGGTGGGCCACGAACTCGCCGGCCCAGCCCCCACCGGTCGAGGCACACGAACCGGTCTGGATACCGGGCTCGAGATCGCCCGAGACGAGGTGGCGGTAGTCGTCGCCGTCGCCGGGGGCGGCCCCGCCGAAGGGGGGCTCGAAGCCTCGGGACTCATGGCCCAGCACCGGCTCCAGCACCACCCGGCTGCCGTCCTCCAGTCGGCCGACGACCTCGTGGCCGGGCACGAAGGGGAACGACACCCACGGCTCGAAGTAGCGGGCCGAGCGGCCCTCGACCGTGGCCAGGTCGGAACCGCAGATCCCGGTCAGGATGGTGCTGACGCGATGCCAGCCGGGACCGGGAAGGTCGGGCGGGTCGATCTCGACCAGCTTCAGAGGCCCGGTGCGGGCCCCGCTGCCGGGGCGGAACCGGGAGGAAACGGCGGCCGCCGCATACTTGACTTCGGCCCGATCGAACTCCAGCGCTTTCACGAGGGGCCACGGTAGTGGTTGGAATCGGGCTCCGGGCCCTCGACCGCCCCGGGGCAATCCGTCGGTGTCACAGGCCGTTCGTAGGGTCGCGCCATGGAGTTCACCATCGACTGCCGCTCGTGCCCGGAGGCCCGTTCCGCCAGCTGTGACGACTGTGTCGTCACCTTCATCAACTCCCGGGAGCCCGACGAGGCCATCGTGGTCGACGCCGGGGAGTTCTCCGCCGTACGCCGCCTGATGTCAGCCGGCCTGGTCACCGATGCCACGGTGACCTCGATCGAGGCCCACGAGCGGGCCCGGGCGGCCGAGCCGGGGGATCGCTACCGGTTGCGTCGGGTGGGTTGAGCACGTCGATCGGGGTGGCGATGCCGTCGCCGTCGAGCATCCTGGAGGGGTGGCCAATGGCAGCGGGAGGGGCACGGGCCCCGACGATGGCGAGGGCATGGTCGTCGACCTGGCCGAGTTGGAACCGGTGGGTCTGGCCGCCGGCCTCACCGCCGTCGGCGCCACCTCGGCCGAGCCGCTGGAGCCGGCCCGCTCCGTCCTGCCCCGGCGACGGGCGGCGGGCCTGGCCGGAACCATGCAGTTCACCTACCGGAACCCGGACCGCTCGACCGATCCGGCCCGGCTCCTCCCCGGCGCCCGTTCGGTGGTGGTCGGCATCCTCGACTACCGGACGACGGTACCAACCCGGCCCTCGGCCCTGGCCGGGCGGGTGGCCCGCTACGCCTGGAGCGACCACTACGGCCGTCTCCGTCTCGGGCTGGAGGCGATGGCGGAGGTGCTGCGGGCCCGGGGCCACACCGCCCGCACCGTGGCCGACTCCAACGCACTGGTCGATCGCAACGCCGCCTGGCGGGCCGGCCTCGGCTGGTACGGCAAGAACACCAACCTGCTGGTCCCCGGGGCCGGGAGCTGGTTCGTGCTGGGGGCCGTGGTGACCGACGTCGCCGTCATCGACCGCCGGGCGGCCGATGACGCGCCGGTGGTCGACGGGTGTGGGCCGTGCCGGGTCTGTCTCGACGAGTGCCCCACCGACGCCATCGTGGCGCCCGGGGTGCTCGACGCCCGGCGCTGCATCGCCTGGCTGGTGCAGGCGGCCGAGCCAATCCCGCTCGAGTTCCGGGCCGCCGTCGGCGATCGGCTCTACGGCTGCGACATCTGTCAGGAGGTCTGCCCGCCGAACCGGATCCACGATCGCCGGGCCGACGAGGCCGAGCCCGCCCACGGCGACGCCTGGGTCGACGTCGTCTGGGTGCTGGAGGCCGACGACGAGGCCCTGCTCGAACGCTACGGTCGTTGGTACCTGGCCGACCGCGACCCCGATGTCCTGCGCCGGACGGCCCTGGTCATCGTGGGCAACACCGGCTCCGCCGACGATCCCGTGGTCGTCGATCTCCTCACCCGGTATCTGCGCTCGCCCCGTCCGCTGTTGCGGGCCCACGCGGTGTGGGCGGCCCGGACCCTGGGGCTCGGGCACCTGGCCCGCCACTGCGCCGACGACCCGGACCCCCTCGTCCGGGCCGAGGTGTCGGCCCCTTCGACCGCGGCCGCGATCGCGACCGGGCCCGGAGACCGACCATGATCCGCCACCTGCTGGTGACCAACGACTTCCCGCCCAAGATCGGCGGCATCCAGAGCTACCTGTGGGAGCTGTGGCGCCGCCTCGACCCGACCCGGCTCGCCATCTACACCACCCCCTACCGGGGCACGGCCGCCTTCGACGCCGCCCACGGGCTGCGGATCGAGCGCTCACCGGAACCCGTCATCGGTCCGTACCCGTGGCTCGTCCCCCGACTCAACCGCCTCATCGAGGCCGAGTCGATCGATCTCGTCCTGATCGACCCCGCCGTTCCCCTGGGGATCATCGGGCCTTCGCTGGCCGTGCCCTACGGCGTCGTCCTGCACGGGGCCGAGGTCACCGTGCCCGGACGGTTGCCGGGCACCCGATCGCTCCTGGCGCGGACCCTGCGAGGGGCCCGGTTGGTGGTGGCGGCCGGGGGCTACGCCCTGGCCGAGGCCGAGCGGTGCGCCGGCCGTCGCCTCCCGTCGGTCGTCGTCCCGCCCGGGGTCGACCATGAACGGATCCGGCCTCTCGACCCGGCCGGACGGGCTGCGGCGCGGGCCCGGTTCGGGCTCGGGCCCGACGACTTCGTCGTCGCCACCGTCAACCGGTTGGTGCCCCGCAAAGGCATGGACACCCTGATTCGGGCCGCCGCCCGGCTCCAGGCCCGGTCGGGCGCAGGCGATCGGCCGGTCCGGGTCCTGATCGGGGGAGCGGGCCGCCATCGACCGACCCTCGAGCGCCTCATCGCCCGGGAGCGGGCGCCGGTCCGGCTTCTGGGGCGGATCCCCGACGAGGACGTCGCCCTCCTGTACGGGGCGGCCGACGCCATGGCCATGCTGTGCCACGACCGGTGGGGTGGGCTGGAGGCCGAGGGCTTCGGCATCGTGTTCCTGGAGGCGGCGGCGGCCGGGCTGCCCCAGGTCGCCGGCCGCTCGGGCGGGGCCCACGAAGCCGTGGTCGACGGCGAGACCGGTCTGGTGCTGGACCACCCCCGCCAACCCGAGGCTGTGGCCCGGGCCCTGGCCCGACTGCGGGACGACGGCGACCTGGCCCGGCGACTGGGCCGGGCTGCTCGCGATCGAGTGGTGGCCCGGTTCGACTACCAGGACCTCGCCGACGGCCTTCAGGCCGCCATCGACCGGAGCATCGTCGCCCCGTCACCGGTCGAGTAGCCTGCGCCCGTGCATGACGTGCCGCCCAATGCCCACACCGTCGTACTGACCACGGTGCCGGCGTCGGTCGAGTCCTGTTTCGCCGTCGCCATCGACCTCGACGCCTACCCCGACTGGGTGGCCGGTATCACCGCGGTGTCGGTCGAGGAGCGCGACGAGCAGGGCCGCCCCAGCCGAGCCCGGTTCGAAGCCACCGGCATGGGTCGGGCCTCGGCCTATGCCTTGGCCTACGACCTGAGCGGAGCCCCCGGCCAGCTGAGTTGGACCATGGTCGAGGGCGACCTCACCAGCCGGCTCGAGGGCGCCTATCTGTTCGAGCCCAGCACGACGGCCGTCGACGGTGAGGTGGCCACCGACGTGACCTTCGAGCTCTCGGTCGACCTGGCCGTGCCCCTTCCCGGGTACATCCGGCGGCGGGCCGAGGACAAGATCGTGGAGGCCGCGCTCGAGCGGTTCAAGGCCCGGGTCCTGGCCGTCTGCGGTCCCTGATCGCCGACCCGTGCCCGGCCGCGGCCGGTATCGATGAGCGGCGTCGACGGGCCCCGCTTTTCTTCTTGAGCCGTCCCGGGTTCGCGTCGAAGACCATCCCATGCGACTCCTGCGGCTCGACCTCGGTACCGGTCACTCCGTCGACCTGCACCCGTTCGTGACCCTGGTCTCGGGGCTCGAACCGGAACAGGAGCGGGAACTGGTCGAAGCCATTCGTCGGGTCGCAACCGGGACCACCACTGCCGTCCGGGGTCTGGTCCAGCATCAGGGCCTGCTGGTCGAACTGGACGGAGCGGGCCAGGTTCGTCTCGGCCCTCCGACCGAGGTCGACGTCGTCATCGACACCGATGTCGAGGGTGACACCAACCTCAAGTGGCTCCGCGACCGCCTCGACGACCAGCTCCGCCGGGCCGAGATCGCCGCCGCCCGGGTCGAGGAGTTGCGGGCCGACCTCGACCCCACGGCCCAAGCCCGGCTCGACGACATCGCCGCCCGCCTGGCCCCCACCGGGAGTGGCCCGGTCCCGGCCCACGCCAGCCACTGCCAGGCCGTCGAGCGGGCCCTCCAGATCCTGGAGACGCTGCCCCGGGTGGCGATGGCGGCGCCCCCCGAAGCCGAGGATCTCCGGTCCCGCGTGGCCGATCACGAACGTCGGGCCAGCGACGCCGCCGACCATCTCAACCGGTTGGAGGAGATGGTGGGGGCGGCCGAGGAGCGGGCCCGCCAGGCCCGCCGCCGCCTGGCGGCGGCCGAGCTGGCGGCGACGCCGGTCCTGCTCACCGCGGCCGAGGAGCAGCGGCTCGAACTGCTGTCCTTCCCGGCCATGGACGAGAGCCGACGGGGTCGGTGGCGCAAGGTCCTGCGGAGCGAGGAGGAGGCCGAGAAGCAGGCCCTCCTCGACAAGGTCGGGGTCGAGAGTTGGACGGCGTACACCGTGTATCGGGTGGCTCCGTCCGCCCCGCGGGGAACGGCCGACGCGCTGGAGGTGGCCCGGGCCGAGGCGGCCGAGGTCGAACGGTTCCTGGCCGACATCGAGGCCAAGTTGGCCACCGACCCCCGGCGCCGCGACCTGGAGGCCGAGCGTGAGGTGTTGCACGCCGAGGCCCGGTCGCTGCTCGGTCCGGTCCTCCCCGCCGATCTGGAGCTGGCCCTGGCCGCCCTTCGGGTCGAGCGCGTGACCGCCGACTGGCAGGTGGCCCGCGACGAGTTGGCCGGGCTGATGGACGTGGTCGGCGTCGACGGCCACCTCGACGACGACGATCTGATCGAGGCGGCCGGCCGGTGGTTGGCGCGGGCCCAGGCCGATGCGGTGGACGACGCCCCCACCCTGGACGACCACGAGCGGGCCGAGCGCGATCTGAGCCGGCACGAGCGGGCCCTGTCCCGACTCGATGCGGCCGAGGCCCAGGCCACCGAGGCCGTACTCGGCCTGGCCCGGCTCCAGGAGCGGTTGGCCGCCGTCGGGGTCGACGAGGCCGGAGGGGTGGACACGATCCTCGACCGGGTCGAACCGGCCGCCGTCCAGGCCTCACTGGAGGGCAACGGGCCGGTGCCCGTGGTGCTCGTGGGCGAGTTGCCGGTCTCCGACGATGCCGAGGTCGAGCGGCTGATGAGCCGGGTCAGCGGGATGACCGACGACCTGCAGGTGATCGTGATCAGCGGCCGGACGGCAGTCGAGGAGTGGGTCGCCGGCGTCGGGCTCGACCGGGCCATGGTGGCCCGCCCCCAACGGCGGATCAGTACCGCGGCCTGACAGGTCGCCTGGCGTCACCGCCCGATCCCGGCCCGTCCGGCGGGGCGGCCGGGCGGGCCGGGCCGGGGGTCGGGGGCGGTGGCCGGGGAGCGGGCCCGTAGACTGCCAGGTCCCCCCGGAGAAGGTGCCGGGGCCGGCTCAGGAGCCCCGATGAACGACGCCAACCCCGATCCCGTACCCGCGCCCCCCGGCCCCGCCGCGGTGTCGTCGGGAGCCGGCGGCGGCCGAAACCTCTGCTTCGGGATCGACGTGGGCGGGACCAAGATCCTGGGGGTGGCCACCGACGCCGCCGGAACCGTGGCCGCCCGTTTCCTCCACCCGACGCCCAAGGTGCCGTCCCAGGTCCCGGTCGCCATCGCCGAGATGGCAGACCAGCTGGTCACCGCCGTCGGCCCGCCCCAGGCCATCGGCGTCGGGGTACCGGGCCTGGTCGACCACGACGGTGTGCTCCGCTACGGCCCCAACGTCCCCGGGGTCATCGGCCTCGACATGGCCAGCCGGCTGCGGGAACGCTTCGACGTGCCGACGGCGGCCGACAACGACGGGACCTGCGCCGCCCTGGCCGAGCACCGCTACGGGGCGGCCCGGGGTCACCAGCACGCAGTGATCATCACCCAGGGCACCGGGATCGGGGGAGGACTCATCGTGAACGACGCCCCGCTGCGGGGAGCCCACGGCTTCGCCGGAGAGCCGGGGCACATGCTCATCGACCGGTTCGGACCGACCTGCGCCTGCGGGAAGCAGGGATGTTGGGAGGCGGTGGCCTCGGGGGCCGGGTTGGCCAACGTGGCCAAGCGGGCGGCCGAGGAGGGGCAGGCCCGGCGGGTGCTGGAGCTGGCCGGGGGCGAGGTGGCCCACATCCGGGGGGAGCACGTGACCGCCGCCTTCGCCGAGGGCGACAGCGGCGCCTACGCCATCGTCGACCGCTTCGCCTGGTGGGTGGCCGAGGGCGTGGCCAGCCTGATCAACCTGCTCGACTGCTCGATCGTGGTGCTCGGTGGTGGGTTGGCCGTGGTCAGCGCCGCCTTCATTCCCGACGTCCAACGGCGGGTGGGGGAGAAGGTGCTGGGCAGCGCGTATCGCAACGAGGTGCCCATCGTGGCCGCCCAACTGGGGGTCGAGGCCGGCGCCGTCGGCGCCTCGATCCTGGGTCGCGACCTCCTCACCGCTTCCCCCTCCGCCCCGACCCGATCCCCGGTCGGCGGTGACCCCCACCACGGCGCCGTCGGCCCGGCCGACCAGCCCCGGTAGGGTCGGACCGATGGAGTTCCGTCGCATCAACCACCTGCCGCCCTATGTCTTCTCCATCATCAACGAGTTGAAGATGACGGCCCGGCGGAACGGCGAGGACGTGATCGACTTCGGGTTCGGCAACCCCGACCTGGCCTCCCCGCCGACCGCGGTCGACAAGCTGGCCGAGGCGGCCCAGCTCGGTCGCAACCACCGCTACTCGGCGTCCAAGGGCATCCCGAAGCTGCGGGAGGCGGCCGCCAACCTGTACCAGCGGCGGTTCGGGGTCGAACTCGACCCCGAGACCGAGGTCCTCAACGTGATCGGGGCCAAGGAGGGGTTCACCCACCTGATGTGGGTCCTCCTCCAACCCGGTGACGCCTGCCTCGTGCCCGCGCCCTCGTACCCCATCCACATCTGGGGCCCCATCTTCGCCGGGGCCGCCATCCGCGAGGTGCCCCTGGCCGACGGCGACGCCTTCGTGGCCAACCTCGAGCGGTCGTGGGAGTACTCCTGGCCCAAGCCCCGGGTCCTGGTCATCTCCTTCCCCCACAACCCGACCACGGTCTGCGTCGACACCGACTTCTTCGCCAAGGTGGTCGACTTCGCCAACAAGCGCGACCTGATCGTGGTTCACGACAACGCCTACGCCGACATCGGCTTCGACGGCTACGAGCCTCCGTCGATCCTCCAGGTGCCGGGGGCCAAGGACCGCTGCGTCGAGCTCTACTCCATGACCAAGTCGTTCTCGATGGCCGGTTGGCGGGTGGCCTTCCTGCTGGGCAACGCCGAGGTCATCGCCGCCCTGGCCAAGCTCAAGAGTTACCTCGACTATGGGACCTTCCAGCCCATCCAGATCGCGGCCACCGTCACCCTGAACGAGGCGGCCGAGCACCCCAAGCTGGTGCGTGACGTCTACCAGAGCCGGCGCAACACCCTGTGCGACGGCCTCAACAGCATCGGCTGGGAGGTGGAGCGGCCCCGGGGCACCATGTTCGTGTGGGCCCCCATCCCCGAGGGATACCGCCATCTCGACTCGTTGGCGTTCAGTTCGTTCCTGGTCGAGGAGGCCAAGGTCGCCACCTCACCCGGTGTCGGCTTCGGCCCCGGAGGCGAGGGCAACGTGCGCTTCGCCCTGATCGAGAACGAGCAGCGGACGCTCCAGGCCGTGCGTAACCTCCGTCGGGCCCTAGCCGACCTCGGTCCGGTCGGCGCCTGACCCGCCGGCGGGCCCGGGGTCCGATGGGCGCGGATCGGCCGACGGCTCCGTCGTGCGGGCCGGGCCGGCTCCGGCCAGTCCACCCAGGCACATGCGGACGGCGGTCGCCACCACTTCCTCGTCGGGGCGGCGTCCGGCCCGGGGTCGGTACCGGCGGGCCAGTTCGTCGATGACACCGTGGATGGCGGTGGCCAGCATCACGGAATCCCCGGCCGGGATGAGCCGGGCCTCGATGGCGTTCTGGACGTGGCGGGCGGTGTCGGCCAGCACGACCCGGCGGCCCTTGGC
Source organism: Acidimicrobiales bacterium (assembly GCA_965263455.1). GTDB lineage: Bacteria > Actinomycetota > Acidimicrobiia > Acidimicrobiales > SZUA-35 > CADEDH01. The sequence goes on along the minus strand of CBDHHN010000001.1, from coordinate 663,224 downwards.
CATGGCCCCGGCGAAGCTGTCCTCGGTCCAACCGAACTGGGCCAGGGTCATGATGTCGGGGTTGGCCCACGACCACCGGAGCGACGCCCGGATTCCCTGCTCGAGCCGGCCCAGGGGGTCGTCGGCCGTCTCCAGGGCCGCCTGCTGGGTCCGGCGGAGATCGAACAGCGACCGGCGCAGGATCTCCAGCAACAGGGCGTCCTTCGACGGGAAGTACCAGTAGAAGACGCCCTTGCCCACCCCGACGCCGTCGACGATGTCGGACACCGAGGTCGGATGGAACCCGTTCTCGGCGAAGCGCCGGGTGGCGTAGGCCAGCAGCTCGTCCCGACGCTCCTGGCCCCGGGGGGTGAGCCGTCGATCGCTGCTCATCGTCCCGAGGGTACGAACACCTTGACCGCTTGGTCAAGGGATCGGGCCCTGTTCGGACTCAGCGAGCCCAGTCCCGACTGAGCTCCACCGCCTGAAGCCAGCGGGCATGGAGGGCGTCGGCGGCCGCCCGATCGTCGGTGGGTCGGGCCACGTGATCGGCCCGCCAGGTGGCGGCGATGTCGTCGACTCCGCCCCAGACGCCCTCGGCCAGCCCGGCCAGGTAGGCCGCCCCCAGCGCGGTGGTCTCGGTGTTGGCCGGTCGGGCCACGGCCGCCCCCAACTGGTCGGCCTGGATCTGGAGCAGGAGATCCATGACCGAGGCGCCGCCGTCGACCCGGAGTTCCTCGAGGTCGAGCCCGGCCGAGCGGACCATGATGTCGACCACGTCCCGGGTCTGTAGGGCGATCGACTCCACCACCGCCCGCGCCAGTTCGGCCCGACCCGTGCCCCGGGTGATGCCGACGATGGTGCCCCGGGCGTAGGGGTCCCACCACGGGCTGCCCAGGCCGGCGAAGGCGGGGACCACGAACACGTCGCCCGAGTCCTCCACCCGGGACGCCAGCGGGCCGATCTCGGCCGCCGACTCGATGATCCCCAGCCCGTCCCGCAGCCACTGGATGGCGGCCCCGGTCACGAAGACCGCCCCCTCGTAGGCGTAGGTGGCCGGCTGGTCGGGGCCGAGCGTCCAGCCCACCGTGGTCAGCAGACCCTCGACCGGGGGTGGCGGCGCCGTCCCCACGTTCATGAGCACGAAGCTGCCCGTGCCGTAGGTGTTCTTGGTCATCCCGGGGGCGAAGCAGGCCTGGCCGAACAGGGCCGACTGCTGGTCGCCGGCCACACCCGAGACCGGGATCCCGGGCCCCAGGGCGGTCGTGGCCTCGGCCGTCAGGCCGAAGCGGCCGCTGGTGGGGCGGACCTCGGGCAGCGCCGCCCGGGGCACCCCCAGCAGCTCGCACAGCTCGTCGTCCCAGTCGAGGGTCTCGAGGTCGAACAGCAACGTCCGCGAGGCGTTCGACGGCTCGGTGGCGTGGACGGCCCCACCCGTCAGCTTCCAGATGAGCCAGGTGTCGATGGTGCCCAGGGCGAGATCGGCATCGACGGTGACCCCACCGTCGGTCAGCAGCCAGTCGTACTTGGTCCCGGTGAAGTAGGGGTCGAGGACGAGGCCGGTCCGACGGCGGACCAGATCGAGGTGACCGGCGGCGTCCAGGGCCTCGCACCGGTCGGCGGTGCGGCGGTCCTGCCACACGATGGCCCGGTGGCGGGGCTCCCCGGTCCGGCGGTCCCAGGCGCAGGCCGTCTCCCGCTGGTTGGTGATGCCGATGGTGGCCACCGGTCCATCCAGCCCCTCGGCCACCTCGGCGATGACGGCCTGGATGGCCGACCAGATCTCATCCAGGTCGTGCTCGACCCAACCCGGTCGGGGGAAGTGCTGAGTGAATTCGCGATAGGCCAGGCCCACCACCGAACTCGCCTCATCGACGGCCAGGGCCCGCACCCCGGTCGTACCGGCATCGAGGGACAGAACGATCGTCATGGCGCACCACCCTAGGGCTGGTGGCGCCGGGCACATCGGTGCGGGTGGCCCGGCCGGTTCCTAAGCTGGCGCCATGCGCATTGGAGTGCTGACCGCCGGTGGTGATTGTCCAGGGCTGAACGCCGTGATCCGAGCCGTGGTCCGCAAAGGGCAGCGCCACTACGGCGACACCGTGATCGGGTTCCGCGACGGCTACCAGGGCCTGGCCGGCAACGAATGGATGCCCCTCGACATCGACACGCTGCGGGGCACCCTGCCCCGGGGCGGCACCATCATCGGGACCAGCCGGTTCAACCCGTTCCGCCAGGACGGGGGGCTGGAGGCGGTGCAGGCCACCGTGGCCGCCAACAAGCTGGACGCCGTCATCGCCATCGGGGGTGAGGGAAGCCTCTCGTGCGCCCTGGAGCTGCACCGCAACGGGCTGCCCATGGTCGGTGTGCCCAAGACGATCGACAATGACATCGGCCTCACCGAACGAACCTTCGGCTTCGACACCGCCGTCACCATCGCCACCGAGGCCATCGACCGGCTCCACACCACGGCCGAGAGCCACGACCGGGTCATGGTTGTCGAGGTCATGGGCCGCCACGTGGGCCACATCGCCACCTGGGCCGGCCTGGCCGGCGGGGCCACCATGACCCTCATCCCCGAGGTCCCGTTCGACATCGACGAGGTGTGCCGCTCCCTCCAACGTCGCCACGACGGTGGCCGCCACGCCTCGATCGTGGTGGTGGCCGAGGGGGCCCGGCCTTCGACCGGGACCCTCGAGATCCCACCCGACAGCTACGACGACTACGGACACATCCGCTTGGGCGGCATCGCCAACCTGGTGGCCGACGAGATCGAGTCCCGCACCGGGTTGGAGACCCGGGTGACCATCCTCGGCCACGTGCAGCGGGGCGGCACGCCGACCGCCTTCGATCGCGTCCTGTCGAGCCGCTACGGCATCGCCGCCATCGACGCCGCCCACGACGAGGCCTGGGGCCAGATGGTGGCCCTCCAGGCCAACAGCATCGTCCGGGTGCCCCTGGAGGACGCGGTCAAGGAGCTGAAGCCGGTCAGCGACGAGCTGTGGGCCGTGGCCCGCAACTTCTTCGCCTGATCCGCCGGCCCACTGGTTGCACGGCTCCGGGTCGACCGTCGGCCCTTGGCCGGGCCGGTTGGCGCCGGTGCTAGGAGCCGGTGCTAGGAGCCGGTCTGGTCGGCGCCGTCGGGGTCCTGGCCCCCGTCGGTCTCCGCCTCGCCCTCCGCCGCCTCGAGCGTCTCGGCCGCCAGATCGGCGGCCGTGAGGCAGTCGTTGACGTTCTGGGGGCCCACCGGGCCCTCCAGCACGGTGCCGTCCTGGCTGTTCTGAACGCCGATGGTGCCCTCGGGGTCGACCAGACGGATCCGGTCGACGTCGCCCGAGGCGGCCGTCATGGTGCACACCACCTGCCCGAAGATCCGCTGCAGGCGGTCGGACTCGGTCACCAGCAGCTCCCGGTAGCGGGTGTCGCCCGCCGACACGGTGAGGACCCGGGCCGTGCGGTCGATCTCGGTCACGGTCAGCGGCGAGTCGGACAGCAGCGTGGTCCGCAGACCCGGCTGTTCCTCCAACTCCTCCTCGGTCAGACCCGACAGGGCGGCCAGCACCTCGCCCAGCACCGGAGTCTCCTCGACCGGGCGACGGACCAGCACCAGCTGCTGCTGGTCGTTGTAGAAGAACAGGGTCATGGTGAACTCCGACTCGTCCGGTTCCACCGCCTCGACCACGGTCGTGGTGGTGGCGAACAGGTCGGCGGGTACATCGTCCACCGGGCGGGCGTTCTCGTCGGTGGGGATGGCGCAGCCCGACGCGGCCAGCGTCAGGGTCACGGCCACGGCGAACAGGCTCCGACGGAAGCGGGAAGGGTTCGGGATCACTGGGCCATCTCCTCGGCCAGGTCGATGTGCTCACCGACCGGCAGTTGCACCACGAACCGGGCCCCGTGGCGTCCGTCGATCCGGTCGGTGACCCAGACCGAACCTCCGTGGATGCGGATGTGCTCGGCCACCAGCGAAAGGCCGAGCCCGAACCCGGTGGCCTCCGCCCGGTTGCCGGCCGACTCCTTGACCCGGCCGAAGCGCTCGAAGATCCGCTCACGCTGATCGGCCGGAACCCCCTGGCCCTCGTCCTCGATGACGATCTGGACCGTCGATCCCACCACCTCGAACCCGACCGAGGTGGCGCCCGCCCCGTACTTGTCGGCGTTCTCGATGAGGTTGGTCATCACCTGCTGGAGGCGACGCTTGTCGGCGGTGATGGCGAGCCCGGCGTCCGACGGCTCGTACTCCAGCCGCAGGTGGGGGCTTCGACTGAGGGCGATGACGTGCTCCAGGAACTCGACCAGGATGAAGCGGCTCAACTGGAGCTGAACCGCCCCCGCCTCCAGCCGGGAGATCTCCAACAGGTCCTCGACCAGCCGTTGGAACCGTCGCAGATCCTGGCTCAGGAGATCGACGGCCTGCTGGGCCACGGCCGGCAGCGACTCCTTGCGCCGTTCGAGGACCTCGACCGATGCCGTCACCGTCATCAGAGGTGAGCGCAACTCGTGGCTCACGTCGGAGGTGAACCGCTGTTCCCGCTCGATCCGGTCGCGTACCGCATCGACCATGTTGTTGAAGGCCGAGGTCAGGATGCCGAGATCGGGATCGGTCTCGAGGTCGAGCTTGGTCTCGAAGTCGCCGGCGGCGATGGCTCTGGCCGCCCGCGAGATTCGGGGGAGTGGGGCCAGAGCCCGACGGGCGAGGTAGTAGCCCAGCATGGTCCCGGCCAAGCTGGCGGCGGTGGCCACGCCGAACAGGATGATACGAAGCGTGCGCAGCGTCGACTGCTGGTCGCTGAGATCGACGACCTCGAAGTAGACGGAGTCGAACTCGTCGAGACGGATCCCGACCACGTAGTTGATCGTGTCGTCCTGGCTGTAGCGCTGCTGGGCCGGGGACAGCCCGGCCTGCATCTGGGAGAAGATGTTGGGCGGCAGATCCCGCCGCTGCAGCGACTCGGAGATGCCCTCGCCGTCGGGTCCGAACACGATCGACTGACCGCCGTTCTGGTGGGGCAGTTCCCGCAGTGCCACGCCCAGGGTGTCGCGGGCCTCCTGTTCGGTGGCGTCGGGCGGGATGCCGGACAGGGTGCGGCGGACGTCGACGAAGTTGTCGAACGTCTGCTGCTGATGCTGGTCCTCGGCGTCGGCCATGATCCGGTTCAGGGCCAGCAGGTAGCTGGCGCCGGCCACGGTGGCCGACAGGAGCAGGGAGACGACGGCGTAGGCCACCGTCACCCGGGCCAGCAGGCCACGCCACCGCCGCTGTTTTCGATCGGTCATGGCCCGAAGCCGCTCAGGGTTGGAGCTTGTAGCCCAATCCCCGGGCGGTGACCACGTAACGGGGGCTGGCCGGGTCGCTCTCGACCTTGGTCCGCAGGCGACGGACGTGGACGTCGACCAGGCGCCCGTCGCCGAAGTAGTCGTAGCCCCACACCCGCTCCAGGAGGACCTCACGGCTGAAGACCTTGCCCGGCTGGCCCGCCAGTTCGACCAGGAGCTTGAACTCGGTCTTGGTCAGGTGGAGCTCGTCACCGTTCTTGAGGACCAGACCCTCCTCTGGACTGATCTCCAACTCGCCGACCTTGATCCGCTCCATGTCGGCCGGTTCGGCCGTGCGGACCCGGCGCAGCATGGCTCGGATCCGGGCCGACAGCTCCTTGGGGGCGAACGGCTTGGTGAGGTAGTCGTCGGCCCCGGCCTCCAAACCGGCCACCACGTCATGGGTATCGGCCCGGGCCGTGACCATGATGATGGGCACGTCGCTGGCCCGACGGATGGAGCGGCAGACCTCGAAGCCGTCGATCCCGGGAAGCATGATGTCGATGAGCACGACGTCGGTCGGGTTGGCGTTGAAGGTGTCCAGGGCCCGCTCGCCGGTCTCCGCCTCGATGACGTCCCACCCCTCTTCCTCAAGGGCCAAGGTCACCGCGGTACGGATTCGTTCGTCGTCCTCAACGGTCAGGATTTTCGTACCCACACCACAAATGGTGCCCGAACCTCGGCCCAACCGGTTGCCACTGGCGAAAAAAGCCTGACAACTGCCTTCGCCGACCACCCAGGGTGATGGCGTTGGGCCGCCCTGCGGTGTCAGCCCGCGGGTCCGGGGCGATCAGTGGTCGGCGTCGGCCCGAGCTCGGCGCAGCACCTCGGCCAGAGGCTCGAACAGCGCCGGCGGCGCCGCCAGCAGCAGCTCCCCGTCCGCGTCACCTCCGCGGAGGTTGCCGACCCGGGCCCCGGCCTCGGTGGCGATGAGGGCCCCTGCGGCCAGGTCCCATCGGTTGAGGCCCCGCTCGTAGTACGCGTCGACCAGGCCGCCGGCCACGGCGCACAGGTCGAGGGCGGCCGACCCGTACCGGCGAATGTCGCGGATCCGAGGGAGGAGTTCCAACAGCACCTCGGCCTGGTGACGGCGACGGACGGCGTCGTAGCCGAAGCCGGTGGCCACCAGGGCCGTGTCGAGCCGGTCGAGACCCGAGCAGCTGAGCGGGCGACCGTTCACGGTGGCCCCGCCGCCGAGCACGGCCCGGTAGTGGAGCTCGTGGCTCGGGTCGACCACGACCCCGGCCACCACCCGATCGTCGACGGCGGCCGCCACCGACACCGAGTAGGCGGGGAGTCCGTAGACGTAGTTGGTCGTCCCGTCGATGGGGTCGATGTGCCAGACCACGCCGCTGGACCCGGGTCGGGAGGTGCCCTCCTCGCCCTCGACGCCGTCGTCGGGCCGTCGGGCCAGGACCCCTTCGACGATGGCGGCCTCGGCCGCCCGGTCGGCCACGGTCACCAGGTCGGTCCCCGTCGACTTGGTGTCGGGGTCACGGCGGGCCTCGGCCGCCATCGTGCCGGCCAGATCGGCTGCGTTCCGGGCGACCTCCAGGGCCAGGTCGGCCAGCGACTCGGGATCGGGGGCCGACGTCATCGGCCGGCCTCGGCGGCGTCGGCCGATGGGCCGTCGGCCAGGCCGTCCGGAACGGGCCCGCTTTCGCCGGCCTCCGGATGCTGCACCGCGTACCACTCGTTCATGGCCCGGAGGGTCAACGAGGCCACCACGCCGACGCCGACGGCGCCGATCAGGGCTCCGACCAGACCTCCGACGGCGACGAGGAGCGACGACGATGTCATGAGATCGCCGGTGCCGTAGCCGATCATGCCCCCCAACAGCCCACTGACGAGGACGGAGGCGAAGGCCAACCACCGGGCCGCGGTCGGGGGTTCGGCCGGGATGGGAGCCGGGGCCCGGAGGTCCTCGAACGGCATGGGGGAGGACGTCGTGGCGGCCTCGACGGCGCGCCGGGTCCGCTCCTCACGGTCGCCGGGCTCGGCCGCCGGGTCGGTGGCGGCGGAGCCGGTGCCGTTGGGGTGCTCGACGTCGTCGGTCATGGGATCAACTCCGGGCTGGCGATGCCGTCGAGCTTAGAGGGACCCACCCCGGCCCCCGCCCACCGGGCGGACCGGAAACGGCGCCATCCCAAGGGGTCGGTCGCCACCGTCACCCCCATCGGCAACAATGAGAGGATGTCCGGCGACGGAACCCCCTACGTGCCACCCATCGCGGCCGACGGGCTGCGGCACTGGCGAGTGGCCGGTGGGGTGGTCGTGGCCGCCGACGAGGTCCTCCTGGTCAAGAACCTGCGTCGCGGGGGCCGGACCGACTGGTCGACCCCGGGGGGTGTGATCGACCCCGGGGAGAGCACGCTGGAGGCCCTGACCCGGGAGGTCGAGGAGGAGACCGGCCTCCAGGTCGGGGGATGGGTGGGTCCCCTGTACCGGGTCGAGGTCGAGGCCCCCGACGCCGGGTTCCGCCTCCAGGTCGAGGCCCATCTGGCCGACGGTGTCGACGGTGCCATCGTCATCGACGACCCGGACGGGATCGTGGTCGAGGCCCACTACGTACATCGGGCCGAGGTGGCCCGGTACCTCGAAGGCACCCACCCGTGGGTGGCCGAGCCGCTCCTGGCCCATCTGCTCGAAGGGGTCGCCGACGGCCGCACGTTCCGCTATCGGATGACGGGCGGCTCCGGTGGGGACCGGCGGGTCGAGCGCCTGTGATCGGTCGGTGACCACGCCCATCCTCCACGTCGACATGGACGCCTTCTTCGTGTCGGTCGAGTTGCTGGAGCGACCCGACCTCCGGGGCCGTCCGGTCGTGGTCGGCGGTACCGGTGACCGGGGGGTGGTCGCCGCCGCCTCGTACGAGGCCCGGGTCTACGGTGTGCGCTCGGCCACCCCGACGGCGCGGGCGCGCCAGCTCTGCCCCGATGCCGTCTTCCTTCCCGGCAACCATGGCCGCTACAGCGAGATCAGCGCCCGGGTCATGGCCTTGTTCCGGGACGTGACCCCGCTGGTCGAGCCCCTGTCGCTGGACGAGGCGTTCCTCGACGTCGGCGGGGCCGAGCGGGTCCTTGGCCCCGCCACCCGGATCGCCCGACGTATCCGGCAACGGGTCTGGGACCAGGAGGGCCTGCACTGCTCGGTCGGTGTCGCCCCGTCCAAGCTGGTGGCCAAGCTGGCGTCCCAGGAGGCCAAACCCCGGATCGAAGGCCGACGGGTCGTTCCCGGGCCCGGGGTCCGGGTCGTCACCGGCGACGAGGTCGACGGGTTCCTCCGTCCCCTCCCGATTCGTCGCCTCTGGGGCGTCGGTCCCAAGACGGCCGAGCGGTTGTCCCGCTTCGGCATCGCAACCGTTGGCGATCTGGCCGATCTACCGGTCGAGCTACTGGTGGCCTCGGTCGGTGAGGCCCACGGTCGCCATCTGCACGAGGTGGCCAACGGACGCGACGACCGGCCCGTCGAGGTCGATCGGCCGACCAAGTCGATCAGCCACGAGGAGACGTTCAGCCGCGACGTCGTCGACCGCGCCGCCCTCCGGCGGGAGTTGGTCCGGATGACCGATTCGGTGGCGGCCCGGCTCCGGGCCGCAGGGCTCCGAGGCCGGACGGTGACGATCAAGGCCCGCTACCCCGACTTCCGGACCCTTACGAGGGCCGCCACCCTCGACCGGCCCACCGACAGCGCCCACACCCTCCTCGACACCGCGGTCCGACTGCTCGACGCGCTCGACGTGGCCCCCGGCATCCGTCTTCTCGGTGTCGGTTCGTCCGGCCTCACCGGTGACGTGGCCGACCAGTTGTCGTTCGACGATCTGGTGGGCGGGGCCGTCGAGGAGCGGATGCCGGTTGTCGACGGCGCCGACCCGGCGTCGGCGCCATCCGGTGGCCGGGGCGAGCCGGGGGCGGGGGAGTGGACGGCCGCCGATCAGGCGGTCGACGAGATCCGTCGGCGCTTCGGGCGGCGGGCCATCGGCCCGGCGACCCTGGTGGGCCATGACGGGCTCCGACCGAAGACCCCGGGCCAGGGGCAGTGGGGTCCGGATCAGCCCTGACCGTGGGGATCCGGGGTCATGCCGGCCGCCACTCCCCGGTGGCGGCATCGTGCACCAGGAGACCTGACGGATGGTCGGCGACCCAGGCCTGGCGAGCCTCGTCCCAACGGGGCTCGGGTCCGGCGACGGCCGCCTCCTCAGCCGGCTCGGCGCCGTGAAGAGGCTGCTCGGCCGTGGCTCCCATGGCCCCCCGGGCCCCGGCGGGTCCGGGGGTGGCACCGTCGGGCGGGCCGGCCTCGGCCGCCGGCGGCGGCGGGGCCAGCGTCGTGGCCGGGGCGTCGGACCCCGGTGGGTCTGGTGGTGGGACCGGGTTGACGGCCGTCGGTGCCGCCGGCCCGGGATCGGGGGACCCCATGACGACGCCCGGGGCAGGACTGGCGGCCGGATCCAGGCCTGTGTCGGGCGCCGTGGCGCCGCTCCGGCGCATCAGGATCACGGCCCCCACGGCGAGGGCGGCGAGGACGCCGACGGCCACCAGGATGAGGGGGAGCGCCCCACCGCCACCACCATCGAGGGTGGTGCGGGCGATCAGGGCATCGGGAGGATCGGTGGCGTCGATGACCCACCGGAAGGTGCCGCCGTCGATGCGGTCGGCGTTGCCCGGGTCATCGGTGTCGGCCGTGCCCGGCATCGTGAGGTCGTAGGAGATCTGGGTGTTGGCCAGGGCCGTGGTCACCAACTCGTCGCCGAAGCCGGCCACGGCGCCGTCGAGGGCGGCGAACAATCCGACGAGCGGAGCTTCGAAGGTCCAGCCCTCACCGTCGGACTCGAGCACGAAGGCGTCCAGGTCGGTGGCCTGACCGCCTGTCGTCTGATCGAGGGCGGTGGCCAGTTCCTGGCCGTCGGAGAAGGCGAACTCGATCAGGTGGCCGCAGAACCCGTCCTGGTCGTAGGGGGTCACCGTGGCCTCGGGCGGCAGGTTCGAGGGCAGCGACAGCTCGCGGAACCGGTCGCACAATCGGTCGGAGTCCTGGTCCGACAGCACACCGGCCACGCCGCCGGCGGCAGAGGCGATGTCGGCCGCCTGATCGGGATCGAGGGCCAGGACGACGGTGGCGGTTCCCCCGCCGTCGTCGTCGACGATGACCGTGGTCGTGGAGCGGAGACAACCGGTCAGCAGCAACAGGGATGCCAGGGCCAGCGAACGCAGAGCGAGGACCATGCCGTGATGCTAGATGGCCCGGCCCGACCTCACGCCGAACGCCGCCGACCGGTCGGTTCGGTTCGGGTTCAGTCGGTCGGCGATCTGCCGATGGTCAAAGTGCGCACGGCGCGTTGTCGCGATGCTTCCTCTGCGCGAGACTGGAGCTAGAATTAACGGACCAGCGGACCCCAGATGCAGGTGTCGGAGCAGATTTCGACCCAGCGGACGGGGATCATCGCCGGCACGTCGAAACCGGGGACCCTGCAGTACCCGCCCACCACCGGGGACATCGAATGCCACTATCTGAGGATGAGCAGCGGATTCTCGCTGAGATCGAGCGGAACCTCCAGGAGAGCGATCCCCGTCTGGCCAAAGAGGTCGGCGAAACGACCGTTTACCGGCACGCCCTCGGTTCGCTGAAGTGGTCGGTCCTGGGCTTCATCGCCGGCATCGTGGTGATGGTGGCCACACTCCAGGTCCACTACCTGCTCGCATTCTGCGGTTTCCTGCTCATGCTGGTGAGCGCCCTCGGCTTCGAGCGCAACCTGCGCATGATGGGCCGGGCCGGCATCAACCAGGTGTCCAGTGCCTTTCGCGCCGCCAACCCCGGCGCCGCCCGCACCAGCGACGACGGCGACGAGTCCGACTGATCCCACCGTGGACGGCGTCGGTGGTTGCCGCCGACCCTGATCCGACGGGCGAATCCGAAGGCACGGGCGCCCTGCCCCGGTCGCCCGTGGTTCAGATCAGTTCAGGCTGACGCTCGGGCTCAACGGGATGGGCCCCGTTGCTCGACGGCTCAGGGGTCGGCGGCGTGGCCTGCACCACCCGGGCCGTCGGCTTCAACAGCCGACGGGGGTCGATGAGCCGTCGCCACCGGTTGGTCAACGACACCCGCTGGGCCACCGAGGCCTCGATCTCGCGGGCTCTGCTCGTGGCTCGGGCCGCGTCCTCCTGGCCCGCCCCGGCGGGATGGAAGCGGGCCACCGTGACGGTGTCGGCCAACTCGGCCATGGCGTCGGTGGGCACCCGCATGTCCGACCCCAGGCGCCGGGCGTACTCCAGCCGGGTCTCCGCCGGCCTCCGGTTGAGCCCGTAGCCCAACTCGAGTGCCTCGGTCGCCTCGGCCCATGACGCCTCGACGCCGGCCGCCGGCGTGGTGGCCCGACGGCGGCGCCGGTCCCGGCGATACCAGTGCCAGGCCGGTAGCCCTCCCAGGTACAGACCGACGGCCCCGAGCACGGCCAGCACCCGCAGCACGGTTCCCCAGGGGAACGGATCGTCGCCGGCGGCGCCGCCTCCGCCGACCTGCTCGGGGGCCAGCAGGTCGTCGGGGACCAAGGGCTCCTCGCCGACGCCGGGGGCGGCCACCTGGGGAGCTGTGGTGGTGGTGATCGGTCCGTCGGGGTTGTCGGGTTGGACCAGGGAGGCCTGGGTGGCCGGGACCTGGGTGTATTCGACCGCACTGGGCGCACCCCGGCCGGGGGTGGGCTCGAAGGCGACCCAGCCCAGGCCCTCGAACCACACCTCGGGCCAGGCGTGGGTCTGGCGGCCGGACACCTGATACACGGTCCGACCGTCCTCCAGGTTGCCGATCGGGTCACCCCAGGTGAAGCCGATGGCGAGGCGGGCCGGTACGCCGAGGGATCGGGCCATGACGGCGAAGGTGCCGGCGAACTGCTGACAGAACCCGACCCGCTCCTGGAGGAACTGTTCGAGGGGGTCGCCCACCCGCGGACTGAGGCTCACGCTGTAGTCGAAGGTCCGGAAGTGGTTCTGGAGAGCCAGCATCTGGTCATAGCGGGTGGGGGCGCCCTCGGTGATGCGGAGTGCCTCGCTCCGGACCAGCTCGGGGATGGCGGGGAGCGGCAGGTAGCGCTCGGCGATCTCGGGCGGGACGTTGGTCGAGGCCGCACGCAGCTCGGTCGAGGTGAAGCGGGGCACCTGCGAGGTCAGCGTGTACTGGACGCCATCGCTGGTGGGCACGTCGTTGGCCACGGTCAGCGAACTGGTCTCGGCGTTCCAGGTGACGTCGGCCGTGGCGTCGTTGATGGCGGACGGGGTGAAGGCCCCCGGCAGCCAGATCGCGCTCAAGGCGCTCACGTTGTACGACTGGACGATCTCGTCCCGCTGTCCGCCGAGGTCACCCTGGCCCGGGAGGTCTCCCGACTCCGGTGAGAAGTTCCCGGCCACCTTCCAGATCTGGTTGTCGTAGGTGTCGAGCCCGGCCAGGCGCCAGTAGGCCGGTTGCTCGGCCGCCACCGTGAACAGCTCGGTGTCGGTCTGTTCCACCAGTCTGCTCTCGATGTTGACGAAGGGGCTGACCACCACTCGGGTGGGATCGCCCCGGTCCCGGACGCTGAACATCTCCTCCGCCTCGGCCCCCGGGATGCGGGGGCCGATCACCAGTCCGGCGATCAGGGCCAGGGCCACGAAGACCGAGCCGGCCCGGGCCAGGTTGACGGTGCCCCGTCGGCGGTCGTTGGCCAGCCAGGTGTTGCGGGCGGCCAGGTTGACCGAGCGTTGGGCCACGGCCCAGGCCGCCACCGCGCCGGCGAAGATCACGGTGGACGAGAAGCGGTGGTTGCCCGCCCCCAGAACGGCGGCGAACACGAACAGCAGCGCAGACGGCAGCACCGGCTCGAAGGCCAGCCGAAGCCGGAGCGCGCCCCAGTCGGTGAGGAAGGCCATCACCCAGACCCCGATCATGGCTGCGGCCACGAAACCGTCGAGAGCGGGCACCGGGGTCCGCAGCTCCTGGAAGTTGACCACCAGCTCGTCGATCAGCAACTCGAACTGGTCGATGCTGGCCCCGGTCGGGATCAGGCCCAGCCGGGCCGTGCCGGGGGCGAAGCGGTTGACCACCAGGGCGCCGAGAAACACCAGCGAGAGGACGGCGGCCAGCGACAGGGGCACCCGCAGCCGGCGGAGCAGGACGGACACCGCCGTCGACAGCAGAGCAGCGCCGACCAGGGGGGTGATGGCGTCGCCGGCGTCGAACACCCGGATGAACCCGAAGGCGGCAGCCGGGACCAGGAGGGCGGCCGTGATCTCCAGACTGACGGGGGCGGTCGTGGTGGGTGTGGTGCTCGAGGTGTTCATGCGTGACTCCCGACGGTGCGGGTCCCGGCGACGATGGTGCGCTGCCAGGCGGCGGCCAGATCGTTGTGTCCGTCGTGGTAGATGGCCCAGGGCTTGACCTCGTCGGTCGGGGCCTGACACGAGATGACCACCACCAGGCCGAACGAACGGCGGGCCTGGGCCACCACGGTCTCCACGTGCTCGTTGAGGCTGCCGGTCACCGCCACCAGCACGCCGCCCCGCCGTCCCTTGGCCTGCTCGTCCAGGGAGCGGACGAGCGAGGCCGACTCGGTGGTCGAGATGAGGGCCAGCTGCTCGTCGACGGCGTCGAGGTCGGCCCGGGAACGGATGTCGGTGGTGGCCGAGCCGGCCGTGGTCAGGAAGCGGAGGGCGTCACCCCCGCGGAAACCGCTGTAGAGCGCGCTCAGGGCGGCCGAGACGGCCCGCTCGAACCCGTCGTGGTCGTAGGCCTCCCGGCGGCGGTCGAGGACGACCGTGATGCGGCCCGTCTTCGGGCGTTCCTCCTGGCGCACCACCAGGTCGTCGGTCCGGGCCGAGGCCCGCCAGTTGACCCGCTTCAGTTCGTCGCCGACCACGTAGGGCCGGAGGGCGAAGAACTCGTCACCGGCGTTGGCCAGGGCCCGGCGGGGCTGCTGGTCGGCGGTCGGGTCGCCGCCGGCCAGTGCCGTCAGCGGCCGCAGATCGACCAGCTTGGGGTGGATCATCAGCGTCGTCAGTTCGGCGGCCCGAACGTTGGCCTTGGTCAGTCCCATGGGGTCGCTCAGGGTCAGGTCCAGGGGGCCCACCTCGAGCGCACCCCTGCGGTGGGTGGGCAGCCGGTAGGCGATCCGGGCCTTCCGGCCGGGACGGATGGCGGCCAGCATGAGGGCCGCGCCCCGTGACCCCTGGACGCTGTCGTGGGCGTGGAGCAGCGGGGTCCAGCGGCGGGACCGATTGGCCAGGGCCAGGTCGATGCGGGCCGGACTCCCGGCCCGAAGCCGGGCCGGCGTGGCCGTGCGGCTGACCGCCAGGTCGAGGCGCAGGGTGGCGGTGTAGACCACGGCGAACACCACGGCGGCCCCGGCCATGGCGGCCAGGATGAAGAGTTCGAGCAGCCCGAGGACCCGGCCGGCGACCAGACAGGCGCCGGTGACGATCAGCAGACCGATTCCGGCCCTGGTGGGACGCATCACATCCGATCGTAGGGGACGGGTACGGCCCGAAGGACGTCGGCCACCACCGCTTCGGACTCCGTGCCCTGGAGCACGGCCTCCGGGCGGAGGATCATTCGGTGGGCGATCACGGGGGTGGCCACGGCCTTGATGTCGTCGTCGGTCACGTAGACCCGACCCTGGGACGCGGCTCGGGCCCGAGCCACCCGCTGGAGGCTGAGCGTGGCCCGGGGGGACATGCCCAGGGTCACCGCCGGATGGCGGCGGGTGGCGTCGGCCAGATCGATCAGATAGTTGCGCAGCTCCGGTGCGATGTGGACGGCGGTGACCATGCCGTGCATGGCCACCACGTCGTTCAGGTTGGCCACCGGCTGGAGGCGATGGACCAGGCCGTCGGTCTCGTGGGTCTCGAGGATGGCCAATTCGTCGGACCGGGCGGGATAGCCGACCGAGATCTTCATGAGGAAGCGGTCGAGCTGGCTTTCGGGGAGGGGATAGGTGCCCTCCTGCTCGATCGGGTTCTGGGTCGCCACCACCATGAACGGGCTGGGCAGGGGCCGCGTGATCCCGTCGGCGGTGACCTGCGCCTCGGCCATGGCCTCGAGCAGGGCCGACTGGGTCTTGGGGGAGGCCCGGTTGATCTCGTCGGCCAGGACGAGTTCGGTGAAGATCGGGCCCGGTCGGAACTCGAAACTCGAATTGGTCCGGTTCCAGACGCTGACCCCGGTGACGTCGGCCGGCAGCAGGTCGGGCGTGAACTGGATCCGGCCCAACTTGGCGCCGATGGAGGCGCTCAGCGCCTTGGCCAACGTGGTCTTGCCCACCCCGGGGACGTCCTCAACCAGGAGATGGCCACCGGCCAACAGGCAGAGGAGCAACTGCTCGACCACATGCTGTTTGCCCCGCACCACCTGCTGGATGTTGTCGCGGATGGCATTGAAGGCAACCGACAGCTGGTAAGCGCGTGTTTCATCCAGTGTCGGGGCGTCGGTGGTGCTCACACATCCTCCAGAATCCGTGCGTACAGGCTGAGGCTATCGTCCCATCGCATCGCGACGGGAGCGGGATCGGCCTGCTCACGGTTAGAGTCCGCCCGAGCCATGAACCTCCAACCCCGCTCCCGGTCCGAACGTTCCCTCGGCCCGCCTTCGGGCGTCGGCCCGTGCCTGGCGGTCGACATCGGCGGCACCAAGATGGCGGTGGGCGTGGTCGACGAGACCGGATCGCTCACCGATCGAGCCTCGACCCCGACCCCGCCCGATGGCGAGGCCGAGGAACTGTTCACCGCCCTGGCCGACCTGCTGGCTCCCCTGGCCCCCTTCGACCGGTACGCCGTCTGCGGTGTCGGCTGCGGCGGCCCCATGTCGGCCGGGGGCGAATTCGTCTCGCCGCTCAACATCCGGGGCTGGCGACGATTCCCCCTGGCCGCCCGCCTGGCCGGGCTGACCGGCCTGACCACGGCCGTCGACAACGATGCCAAGGCGCTGGCCCTGGCCGAAGGCTGGGTCGGAGCCGCCGCCGGGGCCCGCGATTTCCTGGCCATGGTGGTCTCCACCGGTGTCGGGGGCGGGATCGTGCTCGACGGGCGCCTCCTCGACGGGGCCGCGGGCAACGCCGGCCACATCGGCCACGTGGTGGTGGCTCGCCCGGGGCGGCCGCTGCCCCATCACGTGAGCGGGGTCCTGGAGGCCGAGGCCTCGGGTACCGCCATCGCCCACCACACCGGACGACCGGCGGCCGAAGCTCCGGCGTCCGAACGGGAGGAGACGGGCCGCCTGGTGGGTCAGGCCGCGGGTTCGGTGGTCAACCTTCTCGACCTGCCCCTGGTTCTGGTGGCGGGGTCGGTGGCCCTCGGCTACGGCGAGCTGTTCTTCGCCGCGGCCCAGGCCGAGATGGACCGGATCTGCCAGCTCGACTACTCCCGGGGGGCCGTCATCCGGCCCGCCGGATGCGGTGACGAGGGCCCCCTGATCGGGGCCGGGGCCGTGGGCTATCGGCGGCTGGGCCACCGGCTGGGTGCCGTCGAACCGGCCTGAGCGGGTCGGGCGTCGGTGACGACCGCCGGCCAAAGGTCGTGAACGGGACCCGGTCCGGGGCCGGTCCGTTCAGGAGGGGAACGAGCGGCGCCAGGCCACGAAGGTGACCGTGTCGTCGGGGTCGGGCCCGCCCCGGCCCGAGCCGCCGTAGGCGGTCACCATGCGGAACCGCAACCAGCGACGGTCGGGGAGGGGAAGATAGGGGGCCCTGGTCCACCAGCGTCGGGGGACCAGGGATCGGGCCGTCGACAGGGCCTCGGGCCACAGTCGGGGGCGGGCGGCCAGGGCGGCCAGGGTTCGCCGGTAGCTCCTGGTCGGCCCGGGGGAGCGGTCGAGGCCTACTTCGGGATCTCGTTCCACGGTCCGGCGTCGCTCCTCGGCTCCTTGGGCAGACCCAGCACCATCTCGCCGATGATGTTGCGCTGCACCTGGCTGGTACCGGCGTAGATCGTACCGGCCCGGGCGTTGAGGAAGGTGCCGATCCAGCTGCCCGGCTCGTTGGGGGCGCCGGGGGAGTCGGTGGCGAACGAACTGCTGGGCAGCTTGCCCACCAGGTGCAGGGCGTCGGCCCCGAGGATGTCGAGCGAGAGCTCGGTAACGACCTTGTGGTACTCGGACCAGTAGAGCTTGAAGACCGAGGCCCCCGGGCCGGGACGACCGCCCGACAGGAACTGGGTCAGGGTCTGCATGCCCAGGTAGCGCATGATCTCGACCTTGGAGTAGCACCAGGCGAGACGCTGGCGGATGCCGGGATCGTCGGCCTTGCCCCGCTCCTTGGCCATCTCCAGCAGTCGGTCGAGCTCGCCCCGGTAGGCGACGGGGGTCGTGGCCGCGGCTTCGCCCCGCTCATAGCCGAGCAGCGTCATGGCCACGGCCCAACCGCCGTTGACCTCGCCGATCACGTTCTCCTTGGGGACCCGGGCGTCGGTGAAGAAGACCTCGTTGAACTCCGACTCGCCGGAGATCATCTTGATCGGACGGACCTCGACCCCGGGCTGGTCCATGGGGCAGAGCAGGAAGGTGATGCCCCGGTGCTTGGCCGCGTCGGGGTCGGTCCGGGTGAGGACGAAGATCCAGTCGGCCAGGTGCCCGGCCGAGGTCCAGATCTTCTGGCCGTTGATGACCCACTCATCGCCGTCGAGCTCTGCCTTGCAGCCCAGGTTGGCGAGATCCGAGCCGGAGTTGGGCTCGGAGTAGCCCTGGCACCAGACGTCCTCGCCGGAGATGATCCGGGGCAGGAAGTGCTTCTTCTGCTCCTCGGTGCCCCACTCGACGATGGTGTTGCCGACCATCTGGATGCCGAAGACGTCGTTGCTGCCCCCGGTGGGCACCCCGGCCTTCTGGAACTCCTCGGCCATGATCACCGACTCCAAAGCCGACAGCCCGGCACCCCCGTACTCCTCGGGCCAGCTGGTGGCGAGAAGCTTGTTGTCGCGCAGGGTGTTGCGCCACTGGGCGGTGAAGGCGGCGGCGGCTTCGGCGTCGAGGGCCCCGATGCCCTGCCAGTCGGTGGGCAGGTGCTCGGCCAGAAAGCTCTGGATCTTCTCTCGGAAGGTCTCGGCTTGCTCGGTGTAGGTCGGCTGCATGGCCCACACGGTAGACCACGGCTACCCGTCAGTAGGTAGTTGGGGAGCGGCGGCCGGGACCACTCGTCGACTCAGGCCGCCGTGGCCTCCAGATAGGGGGTCCAGGCGGGCGGCACCGTGCCGGCGGCGACCTTCACCCAGACGTACTGGGCCGGCGCCGCCGGGGTGCTGGTCAGGGTGAGGGAGCAGTTGTCGAGCAGTCGATCGCCCTTGTAGGTGTTGCAGCGGCGGCAGCAGGCAACGACGTTCTCCCACGTGTGGGCCCCGCCCTTGGACCGGGGGATGACGTGGTCGATGCTCTCCGCCGCCTTGCCGCAGTACTGGCAGCGTCCCTGGTCCCGGGCGAACACGGCGCGCCGACTCAGGGGGGCCACGCGCTTGTAGGGGACCTTCACGTAGTAGCGGAGCCTGATCACCGATGGGACCGGCATCGACAGCGTGGTCGAACCGATCCGGTGGCCGGTGTCGGCCAGCACGTCCACCTTCTTGTCCAGGGCCAGCACGACGGCGCGGCGGGCGGACACGACCCCAATCGGCTCATAGGTAGCGTTCAACACTAAAGCCCGGGACATAGTGTCAACGTAGTCGGTCGGGTAGGGGGCCGCCGGGTCCTTTCGGTCCGGCACCAACATGTCGTCCACCGTTCACTCCGGGGACACGGGCTCCAATGGGGGGAGGGCACGGCACAGGGCGGCCGCCACCGACAGGGGGGCGGCCCACGGTAGGTCGCCGACACCGGCGGCGACGGTCCAAGGGTCGAGTCCGACCCGGCTCAGTGGCTCCGGCCGTAGGAAGCGGGCCGGCAGGGTCGGGTCCCACCGCCCGACGGCCACCGACTGGAAGCGGGCTGCGTCCCGGGTTCGGCGCTGCGAGATGCCGACCACCTTGCGGT
The DNA here is from genome assembly GCA_965263455.1 of Acidimicrobiales bacterium. Taxonomy (GTDB): domain Bacteria; phylum Actinomycetota; class Acidimicrobiia; order Acidimicrobiales; family SZUA-35; genus CADEDH01. The sequence continues at coordinate 643,958 of CBDHHN010000001.1, read as the reverse complement.
CGTCGAGGGTGACCTCGCCCGGGCCGAGCGAGGCGAAACACAGAACCCGGCCGGCGGGGCCTCCTCGGAGCGGGCCGCGGTGGGCCAGGGCCCGGCCGGTTCCCGTCACCTCGTTCACGGCCCGGACCCACGCCGCCCCGAAGAAGTCGAAGGCCCGGCCCACGTCGTCGTCCCACAGGGAGGAACGGCGGGGAACGATCACGTCGATCCAGCAGTCCCGGTCCGGGGTCAGGCCGACCAGGCCGCCTCCCGAACGCCGGCGACAGACCTCGATCCCGTGGGCCTCGGCCGCCTCCCGGTCAAGGTCGCCCTCGGGTTGGGAGCTGCCGAGGACCAGTGCCGGCCGGTCGACCAGGTGGATCCAGACCTCGGGCCCGGGCTCGGTGGGGATCGGTCGGTGGTGGAAGGCACCGGCCGGTCCCGTCGTGACTGCGACCCGCCACCCGTCGGCGGCCGGCGGTGTCGTCGGTGGTGGGTGGGGCGAGGTGGGAGGTGACGTCGGGGGCGGCGTGGGGGGCGAGGTGGGGTGACCGGTGGGGCCGGGTGGGGGAGCGGGGGTGGGGGAGGTCGTGGGAGGGGTCACGGTGACCTCAGGGTGCCATATCACCTGCCACATCCCCCTCCCGGAGCGGGTTGCCGGGGGGTTGGGGTCGCCTCGGCCGTGGTGGCCCTGCTCGCCGGCCAGCGGGACCGTCCCCCATCGCCCCCCACCGGCCCCCCACTACGCCCCACCACAGGACGTGAGAGCGCTCGAACGCTGTTTGTCCAGGTCAGAGGGCTGACAGCCGTGTAATTTCGAACAAGCGTTCTCGCTCACAGTGGTGGGATGACCACGAAAAGGGGTCGAAATGGTTGTCATGTGGGGGGAAGTGTCATAAAGTGTCACGCAGTGGGGGATGCCCCCAAACCGTGGGTGACGGTGAAGGCCCCGCCACCGGTCGACGGTGATGCCCGGCGTGGGCGCATCGTTCGCTGGCCGGTGGCGAGGGTCCTCGACGTTGCCCGCAACGCAGCAGGTACCAGAGAAAGGGTGTTCGGGTGTTCGTCGGGCAGTACGAACATGCACTCGACGACAAGGGTCGAGTCGTGCTGCCGTCGCCGTTCCGTGCCTTCGTGGCCGATCGGGGATACGTCACCCAACTTGATGGATGTATAGGTCTCTGGAGTCCGGACGAGTTCCGCTCCGTGGCCGAACGATGGAAGGCCGAGACCGAGGCGGGGAACATCTCCATGCGGGTCTTCCGGAAGCTCATGAACAGTGTCCGCGAGGTCAAGCTCGATGCCGCAGGTCGCATCACGTTGCCTCGGGAGCTCCTCACCGCCCTCGGGTTCGAATCCCAGGTGGTGGTGGCGGGGCTCTTCAGCCGGGCCGAGATCTGGCCGGTCGAGACGTATCAGGCCGAGCTCGAAACCGAGGAAACCGCCGCCGAACTGGCCGACGCCGTCGACCGACTCGGCCTCTGAGCCGCCGATCCGTCCCGGCAGGACGGATCACCCCGGCTCACCAGAAACACAGCGCAGGAACCATGACAACACGAAAGGAGGATGGGCGAAGTCATTGACCCCGGAACGTTCATCGATTGCCTCCCGGGATGCAGGGAGGGGTGCTTCTGCCCCACAACTCCGCCCGCTACCCCTCTCAGCACGTCCAGGAGAGAAATCCTGGCGTGCGCCGTAGCCCGGGAGGTTATCGATGGCCGATCCAGCGGATCTCCAGCCCGTCGATCGATGGCAGGTCACGACGACCCCAAGCCCTTCCTCCACCGACCGGTCATGGTCGAGGAGGTGGTGGCGCTCATCGCCGAGGTCCCGTCCGGTGAGGTGCTCGACGCCACCGTCGGCGGTGGCGGTCACAGTACCTCCATCCTGACGACCCGGCCCGACCTCACCGTTCTCGGCCTCGACCGGGACCCGGTGGCCCTGGCCGCTGCCGGGGTCGCTCTGGCCCCCTTCGGGGACCGGGTCCGCCTCGTCCACTCCCGCTTCGACGCGTTGGGTGATGTCCTGGTCGAGTTGGGGATCGAGCACCTGAGCGGGTTCCTGTTCGACCTCGGCGTCAGCTCCCCCCAACTCGACGATCCCGATCGGGGCTTCAGCTTCCGTCACGACGGTCCCCTCGACATGAGGATGGACGGCGATGCCCCGACCACGGCCGCCGACGTGGTCAACGGCTACTCCCGGGACGACCTGGCCCGGATCCTCCGTCACCACGGTGACGAACGCTTCGCCCTGCGCATCGCCGACGCCATCGTGGCCGCCCGGCCGGTCGCGGGAACGGTCAGACTGGCCGAGATCGTGCTGGCTGCCATGCCGGCCCGGGCCCGGCGAGGCCCCGGCCATCCGGCCCGCAGGACGTTCCAGGCCATCAGGATCGAGGTCAACGACGAGCTCCGGGTCATCGAGCCCGCGCTCGAAGCCGGGCTCGACGCCCTGGCCGTCGGCGGACGGGGTCTGGTGCTGACCTACCACTCGGGCGAGGACCGGATCGTCAAGGACGTCTTCCGTCGGCGCTCCCGTACCGAGGACCCTCCCGGGTTGCCGGTGGAGGTCCGGCCGCCGCTCTTCGCCGTCGGGCGGCCGGCGGCCCGCCGCCCGAGCGAGGCCGAGCAGGAGGCCAACCCCCGATCCTCGGCCGCACGGTTGCGCTCCATCGAGCGGGTGGCGGCATGAGCCGCCGCCAGCCCTTCGGGCCCGGAGGCGACCTCGTCGTCCCGGTGTCGACCGCCGCCACCACCGACCACGCCTCACATCCAGCCCCGTTTCCTCTCCAACGGATCGAGCCATGACCGCAGCCCTTGCCCTTCCTCGTACCGCACCCGCCCCCGCCCGCAGCCGCCAGGCCGCCCGGCCCGAGCTGCGCATGCTCGACCAGGAGGGCGCCCGCCGCAGGACCCGTCGACGCAACGCCGCCGTCGTGCTGTTCCTCGTCATGCTGTGCGGCCTCTTCGGGGTGGCCGCCGTCCATGCCCGGCTGGTCGAGAACCAGCGGGAACTCGACGTGCTGCGCACCCAGATCGCCGAGCTCGAGGTCGAGCGGGCCCGCCTCGGGCGAGCCGTCGATGAGTCGTCGGCCCCGGGCCGGATCGTCGAGCGGGCCGAGGCCCTGGGTATGGTCCGGGCGGCAGAGCCCGTGTACCTGCTCCCCACCAGGAACCTCGACGACGGATGAGCGATCGGGCAGCGGAGAAGGCGGCGAAGCGGCGGAAAAACCTGGGACGCACCCGCGCCCCCGAAGATCCCCGGACCCGACTGATCTCCCTGCTCGTGCTGTTCGTGATCGTGGGGGCCGGCTTCGTCGCCGTCCTCGTCGATCTGCAGACGGTCCGACCCGACGACCTGCGGGACCACGGTGAGGACCAGCGAACCCGGACCCGCTCCATCGCCGCCTACCGGGGCGCCGTGGTCGATCGGAACGGCTTCGCCCTGGCCGTGTCGACCCCGAGCCATCAGGTGGTGGCCGACCCCACCCTGGTCGCCGACCCCGTGGCCACCGCCGCCCTGCTGGCCCCGATCCTGGGGGTCGACGTCACCGAGCTGGTCGACGAGCTGGAGGGTGACGGCCCGGGTGATCGCTACGCCCTGCTGGCCCGGACCATCGACGACACCGCCGTGGCCCGGATTCAGGCCCTGGACGAGTCGTCGGAGACCGCGCCCGACCTGGTCGGGGTGTTCGTGCGGCCCGAGGAGGCCCGGGTCTACCCCGCGGGCGACCTGGCCCGGGCCGTGGTCGGCCGGGTCGATCATGACGAGCGCGGCATCTACGGCCTGGAGGCGGCCTACGACGAGCAGATGACCGGGGTGCCGGGCCGGGAGCAGTACGAGGTCAGCCGCTTCGGCTCGATCACGGTGGGTAGCCGGATGGTCGAGGAGGCGACGGCCGGGGGCGATCTCGTGCTCACCCTGGATCACCGGATCCAGTATCTGGCCGAGCAGACCCTGCTCGAACACTGCGAGGCGACCGGGGCCGCCGGGGCAACCGCCGTCGTGTCCGATCCCCGGACGGGCGAGATCCTGGCCATGGCCGGGGTCAGGCGAGGGGATGACGGGTGTCTGGTCCCGGGCTCGAACCCGGCCCTGATCGACACCTTCGAGCCCGGTTCGGTGATGAAGCCGGTGGTGATGGCGGCCGCGGTCGAGGAACTGGGCTACACCGCCGACACCGTGATCGACGTCCCCAGCCGGATCAGCATCGGAGGGAAGACCTTCATCGATCACCCCGAGCATCCGCCGGCCCCCTTCCCGCTGTCCCAGGTGCTGGCCGAGTCGATGAACGTCGGCACCATCCTCCTGGCCCAGCGCCTCTCGGCCGGGACCGTGCACGACTACTTCTCCTCCTTCGGCTTCGGCGCCCCGACCGGGGTCGGGCTGGAGGGGGAGAGCAGCGGCCGGCTCCGGCATCCCGACGACTGGTGGGGGTCCGACCATGGGTCGATCCCGATCGGCCAGGGTGTCACCGTCAACGCCGCCCAGCTGCTCGCCGCCTACAACGTCTTGGCCAACGACGGCCGCTATCAGCCGCTGAGCCTGGTGTCATCGGTCGGCGGCCCCGGGGGCCTGTCCCACGGCGTCGACAGCGGCGTGGCGACGCCGCTCGTCACACCCGAGACCGCCGACGAGGTGACCCGGGCCCTGGTGGCCGTGGTCAACCAGGGGACCGGTCGACGGGCCGCCCTCGACCGGTTCCAGGTCGCGGGCAAGACGGGCACGGCATGGAAGGTGTTCGACGACGGCTCGGGCACCCTGGGCTACGGCGCGCCGGGCAACCGTCGGTACGTCGTCAGCTTCGTCGGCTACCTGCCGGCCGACGATCCGGTCCTGTCACTGGTCGTCGTGGTCGACGAGCCCCGGACCGCCACCACCGCGGCCGAGGTCGCGGCGCCGCTGTTCGCCGACATCGCCGGCTACTCGGCCACCGTCCTCGATCTGGGGGCGACGGAGACGGCCGAGTCCACCGGGGGGCGGGTACGGAGCGCCCCGGCCAAGCTACCGTCGGCTGCGACAAGCGGCAGCAACGACCCGGAGGTGGGCGTGGTCGGAAGCGACAGGCAGCAGAACCCGGCGGTCGGGCCATGAGCGCGACGCTGGGGGCGGTGGCGTCGGCCCTCGGAACGCCGCCCCCCGCCGCAGGCGAGGCCGACGTGGCCCTCGCAGGGGCCACCCATGATTCCCGGGCCGTCGAGCCCGGCTGGTTGTTCTGCGCCGTGCCCGGGGCCACGGTCGACGGCCACTCGTTCGCCCCGGCCGCGGCCGAGGCCGGCGCCGCCGCGCTCCTCGTCGAGCGCCCGGTCGAACTCGACCCGGGTCGACGGGTACCCCAGTTGGTGGTCGACGACGTCCGCGCCGCCATGGGGCCGGCCGCCGCCGTCGTCCACGGCCACCCGTCGCACCGCATCGACGTTCTCGGGGTGACCGGCACCAACGGCAAGAGCTCGGTCATCCAGATCCTGGCCGACATCTGGACCCGGTCCGGCCGCCGGACCGATCAGTACGGCACGCTGACCGGAGCCCGGACCACCCCCGAAGCCCCCGACCTCCAGGCCCGGCTACGGGCCAGCGTCGACGGTGGGGCCCGGGCGGTTGCGATGGAGGTCTCATCCCACGCCCTCTCCCTGCACCGGGTGGCCGGAACCCGGTTCGCCGCCGCCGTGTTCACCAATCTCGGCCGCGATCACCTCGACTTCCACCACACCATGGAGGCCTACTTCGAGGCCAAGGCCCTCCTGTTCACGCCGACCTTCACCGAGGTCGCCGTGGTCAACGTGGACGATGACCACGGGGCCCGGCTGGCCCGGCGGGTCGAGGACGGGGGTGAGGTGGCGCTCCATCCCTACGCCCTGAGCGATGCCCGGGAGCTGCGGCTCGACGGGGCCCGGTCCCACTTCGTGTGGCGGGAGCGGCCGGTGTCGCTCAACCTGGCCGGTCGACACAACGTGGCGAACGCGCTCGCTGCGGCCACAACGGCGGTGGCCCTCGGCCACGACGAGGACGATGTGGCCGACGCCCTGTGTGCCACCCAACCGGTGCGGGGCCGGTTCGAGCTGCTCAACATCGGTCAGCCCTTCCTGCTCGCCGTCGACTATGCCCATACGCCCGACGCCCTCGACGCCGTCCTCGAGGCGGCCGGTCAGTCGGGATCGGGGCGGGTGATCGTGGTGTTCGGCTGCGGAGGCGACCGTGACCAGGACAAGCGTCCCCTCATGGGTGGGGTGGCGGCCCGGCGGGCCGACGTGACCGTGATCACCTCCGACAACCCCCGCTCCGAGGACCCGGCCGCCATCATCGACGACATCGTGGCCGGCATCGCTGAGCGTCCGGCCGGGCGTCCGGCCGAGAGCGGAGCCGGCGCCGATGTCCGGATCGAACCCGACCGGCGCCGGGCCATCGGCCTGGCCCTGACCGAGGCCCGGCCCGGTGACGTCGTCGTCATCGCCGGCAAGGGCCACGAGACCGAGCAGGTCATCGGAGCCTGTCGGCATCCCTTCGACGACCGGCAGGTCGCCCTCGAACTCCTGGGAGCCCTGGCATGATCCGCCTGCTGCTGGCCGTCGGCATCTCGTTCACCCTGTCGGCCGTGCTGACCCGGTTGCTGATCGACGTCCTGACCCGGTCGCGCATCGGCCAACCGATCCGGGAGGACGGACCCCAGGGCCACCAGATCAAGGCCGGGACCCCGACCATGGGCGGCCTGGCCATCGTGGCCGGCGCCCTCGGCGGCTACGGCATCAGCGACCTCATCAGTGAGATCACCCCGTGGTTCGAGTCGACGATCACCCGGACCGGCCTGTTCGTCATGGCCGCCATCGGGGCGGCCGGAATGGTCGGGTTCCTCGATGACTGGATCAAGGTCAGCCGGGAGCGCAACCTCGGCCTCAACGCCCGGCTCAAGACCCTGGGTCTGCTCGGCGTGGCCGTGACCTTCGCCGTGCTCATGCAGCAGTTGACGAGCGTGCCCACGACCCTGTCGTTCGCCCGATCGTCGCTTCCGGGCTGGGATCTGACCGCCATCGGCTGGACCCTGTGGGCCGTGCTCCTGGTCTACGCCACCTCCAACGCGGTGAACCTGACCGACGGGCTGGATGGACTGGCCGCCGGATCCGGCATCTTCTCGTTCGCCGCCTACACCGTGATCGGGTTCTGGATCTTTCGCCAGTCGTTCGACGAGATCGACATCTACGACGTGCCCCACGCCCTCGACGTGGCCGTGGTGGCGGCGGCCATGATGGCGGGTTGCGCCGGGTTCTTGTGGTTCAACGCCGCACCGGCCGAGATCTTCATGGGCGACACCGGCTCGCTCGCCATCGGTACCGGTCTGGCGGCGCTGGCCCTGGCCACCAACACCCACCTCCTCCTGCCCATCATCGGGGCCATCTACGTGGTGGAGACGACCTCGGTCATGCTCCAGGTGGCCTGGTTCAAGGCCACCGGCGGCCGTCGCCTGTTCCGGATGGCCCCCATCCACCATCACTTCGAGCTGCTGGGGTGGGCCGAGACCAAGGTGATCATCCGCTTCTGGCTCATCGGGGGCGGCCTCACCCTGCTCGGGCTCGGCCTCTTCTACGCCGACTGGGTGGCGACGGCGGACGTCCGATGACGGTTCCCGTCCCCGGTGCCGCCGACCCCTCGGCCTTCGACGTCGATCTCGGCGCGCCCCTGATCGTGGGCTTCGGCGTGGTCGGCCGGGCGGTGTCCCGGGCCCTGGTGGCGCGAGGCCATCGTCCCCTCGTCATCGAGGATCGACCGACCGAGGACGCCCGGGAGGTGGCGGCCGAGATCGGGGTCGAGATCGTCGAGGCGCCGTCGGCCGGAGCGCTGGCCGACCTGGTGGCCGGGGCCAGCGTGCTGCTCCCCAGCCCCGGGGTACCCGACCATCACCCCTGTTTCGAGGCGGCTCGCGCCGCCGATGTCGGCGTGCGGAGCGAGTTCGACCTGGCCCGACTGTGGGATGACCGACCGATGGTGGCCATCACCGGGACCAACGGCAAGACCACCGTGACCATGCTGGTCACCGACGCCCTGAACGCCTCGGGCCGGACCGCGGCCGCCGTCGGCAACACCGACGTACCGCTCGTGGAGGCCATCGACGACGCCCGGGTCGAGGTGTTCGTGGTCGAGGCCTCGTCGTTCCGGCTCGGGCACTCGGCCCGGTTCAGTCCCGCGGTCGCCACCTGGCTCAACTTCGCCCCCGACCACCTCGACGCTCACGCCTCGCTCGACCACTACCGGCGGGCCAAGGCCGTGATCTGGGCCGATCCGGCCCCGGACGCGGTGGCGGTGGCCAACGCCGACGATCCGGTGGTGGCCGCCCACGCCCCGGCCGGTGCCGTCACCTTCTCCCTGACCGACCCGGCCGCCGACTGGTCGGTCGTCGACGGCGTCATCCGGGGCCCCGGGGGCCCGGTGGTCCCGGTCCGGCGTCTGGCCCGACGTCGACCCCACGATCTGGCCAACGCCCTGGCCACCCTGGCCACCGCCACCGCGGGCGGGGCCGACCTCGAGGCCACGGTCGAGGTCCTGGCCGGTTTCCAGGGCCTGCCCCACCGGCTCGAGCTGGTCGGGGAGTGGGACGGCGTGGCCTGGTACAACGACTCCAAGGCCACCGTGCCCCAGGCCACCGAGGCCGCGGTGTCGGGCTTCGACTCGGTCGTGCTGATCGCCGGCGGCCGCAACAAGGGACTGTCGCTGGACGGCCTTCGGGCCACCGCGCCCCCGGTCCGCGGTGTCGTGGCCATCGGGGATGCCGCCGCCGAGGTGGCCGAAGTGTTCGACGATCTGGTGACGGTGCGGGCGGCGGGCTCGATGACCGATGCCATCGAAGCAGCGGCGACGCTGGCCCGACCGGGCGATGCGGTGCTGCTGTCCCCGGGGTGCACGTCGTTCGACTGGTACCCGAACTACGTCGAGCGGGGGCTCGATTTCCGCCGCCTGGTCCTCTCGGAGGTTGGTCACCCATGACCTCGACCGTTCGCCGCCCGTCTTCCGGTACCCGTCGGCCCACGAGGGGCGACGGCCGCGGGAGCGAGGGCGAATCCGGCCCCAGGCGGCGAACCATGGCCTCCGGGCGCTCGGGTGCCACCGGAGCCGCTCGATCGGGCACCTCCCGACGCTCCTCCTCGTCTCGAACCGGCGCCTCCCGTACCGCCGCATCCCGATCCACGACCCGGGGGTCGGGGCGGGCCACGTCATCGGGCCGTTCCACCCGCAGCGATGGCCGTTCGTCATCACGGGCCTCAGCTCGCGGGTCATCCCGTTCTTCCTCCCGGTCCTCTTCGCGTTCTTCTTCGCGTTCTTCCTCCCGGTCTTCTTCGCGTTCTTCTTCGCGTTCTTCTTCGCATTCGACCTCCCGGTCTTCGGGGGCGGCGTCCCGGCGACCCCGGCAGGGGGCGCCCCGGTCGAGGGCCAGGGTCGACGAGGAGGTGACGGCGGCCCCGTTCCGGGCCTCCCGGCGCCAGAAGGACGATCGTCGATCCACGAGTCGGTCGAATCGGTCGAGGAAGCGGGGCAAGGCACCGGTCACCGACGCCGGAGAGCGCAACGCCGCGTTCCTGACCGCAACCGTGCTCGGCCTGACCCTGTTCGGTCTGGTCATGGTTCTGTCGGCCTCGTCGGTGTCGAGCCTCCACGAGTACGCCGACTCACCCTTCTTCCAGTTCAAACGCCAGGCCATGTGGGCCGGGATCGGGGCCGTCGCCTTCCTGGTGGCGAGTCGGGTCGACTACCGGATCCTTCGGCCCCTGGCCACGCCGTTGCTGCTGCTCGTCATCGCCCTGCTGGTGGCCCTGTTCATCCCCGGGGTCGGGATCGAGGTCCAGGGGTCCACCCGCTGGATCGGGATCGGCGGCTTCGTCGTCCAGCCCTCGGAACTGGCCAAGCTGGTGTTCATCGTCTTCATCGCCGACCTGCTGACCCGGCGGGAACGGCGCATGGACCACCCCGAGCTGACCATCCGACCCGTGATGTTGATCCTGGTCATCCTCTCGGGCCTGATGATCCTCCAGCCCAAGCTCGGCACCCCCATCATCATGGGCGCCGTCAGCATCCTCATGCTGTTCGTTGCCGGGGCCAGGGTCCGGAGCCTGCTGGGCTGGATGCTGGCGGCCGGGCTGGCGGCCAGCCTCGCCGCCTACCTCGTTCCCTACCGGCGGGCTCGCCTGCTGGCGTTCCTCGATCCGTGGGCCGACCCGCAGGGCATCGGCCTCCAGGCCATCCAGAGCCAGGTCGGCATCGCCGAAGGCGGTCTGTTCGGTGTCGGGCTGGGGGCCAGCAAGGCCAAGTGGGGCTTCCTGCCCTTCGCCCAGACCGACTTCATCTTCGCCATCGTGGCCGAGGAGGTCGGCCTCATCGGGGCCAGCGCCCTCATCGGCGGCTTCCTGCTGATCGCCTGGTTCGGCTTCCGGGCCGCCATCCACGCCCCCGACCGGTTCGGTTCCCTGCTGGCCACCGGCATCACGTGCTGGATCCTGGTCCAGGCCTTCCTCAACATCGGTATGGTCCTGGGCGTGATGCCCATCACCGGTGAGGCCCTGCCCTTCGTGTCGGCCGGGGGGTCCAGCCTCGTCACCACCCTCGCCGCCGCCGGACTGCTGGTCAGCGTCTCCCGGAGGTCCCGCTGATGGCCCGCCGCTACGTGATCACGGGCGGGGGGACGGCCGGCCACACCAACCCCGGGATCGCCGTTGCCGAGGCCCTCGTGGCCGCCGGCGTCGGCCGCGACGAGATCCACTTCGTCGGCGGGCAACGGGGCAACGAGGCGACCCTCGTGCCGGCCGCCGGGTTCACCATCGACACCCTTCCCGGGCGCGGCATCGAACGTCGGCTCACCCCGGCCGCCGTCGGCGCCGTGGCCTCGCTCGTGTTGGGCGTGGTCAAGGGGTTCTGGCTGGTGTTGCGCCACCGGCCCCGCGCCGTCCTGTGCCTCGGCGGCTACGCCGCGGTTGCGGTTTCCCTGGCCGCCGTCGTGCTCCGGGTGCCGGTGGTCGTCACCGAACAGAACGCCAAGGCCAGCGCCGTCAATCGCCTGATCGGTCGCTGGTCCCGCCGCAACGCCCTGCCCTTCCCCGGCACCGACCTGCCCGACGGGACCGTCACCGGCAACCCGACGCTGGCCGCCGTGGTCGCCGCCGTCGAGGGGGCCGACCGGGACCAGGCCCGGGTTGCCCTCGACCTGCCCGCCGACCGGGTCGTGGTCGGCGTGTTCTCCGGTTCGCTCGGGGCCACGTCGGTCAACAGCGTGGCCCGTGAGCTGGCCGTCCACTGGGCCGACCGGTCCGACGTCGCCATACGCCACGTCGTGGGTCGTCGCGACTGGGAACGGTTCCGCACCCCGCCTCCCGAGGTCGAGGCCGGAGCCCTGATCTACCAACTGGTGGAGTACGAGGACCGGATGCCCCTCCTGCTGGTCGCGGCCGACGTCGCCCTGTCCCGGGCCGGGGCCTCCACCGTGGCCGAGTTGGCCATCGCCGGGCTGCCGTCGGTCCTGGTGCCGCTCCCCATCGCTCCCCGGGACGCACAACGGGCCAACACGGCCGAACTGGTCGAGGCCGGGGCGGCCGAGGTGATCGCCGACGGCGAACTCACCCTGGATCGGCTGCTGGTCACCCTCGAACCCATGGTCGACGACGCCGCGGGCCGGGCCCGTATGGCCGACGGTGCCCGCTCGGTGGCCCGCCCCGACGCCGCGGCCCGGGTCGCCGACCTGCTGCTCGGCGTCGCCGGTGATCCCCGGACCGGCCAGGTGGATCCGTGACCGCAGACCCGTCCGGCCCGTCCCCGACGCCGATCGACCTCGGTCGACCGAGGGCGGTGCACGTCCTGGGAATCGGCGGCGCCGGTATGAGCGCCATCGCCGAGGTGCTGGTCGGCAGCGGTCACCGGGTGACCGGTTCCGACCTCGGCCGCTCCGCCGCCCTCGAACGCCTGGAGGAGGCCGGCGCCACCATCGCCATCGGCCACGACGCCGCCAACCTGGCGGCCGACGTGGAACTGGTGACCCACTCGACCGCGGTCCCGGCCGACAACCCCGAACTGGTGGAAGCCCGCCGTCGGGGCCTTCCCGTGCTCCGGCGGGCCGAGATCCTGGCCGCCATCACCCGGTCATGGACCACGGTGGCCGTGGCCGGGACCCACGGGAAGACCACCACCTCCGCCATGCTGACCGCGGCCCTTCGGGGCGCCGGGTTGGACCCGGCGTTCATCGTGGGCGGCGACCTCCGCGACCTCGGTCGAGGAGCCCAGGTCGGCGCCGGGCCGCTGCTGGTCGTCGAGGCCGACGAGAGCGACGGCACCTTCGTCGAGCTCGAATCCCACGCCGTGGTGGTGACCAACGTCGAGCCCGATCATCTGGAGCACTACGGAGGGTTCGAGGCCCTGGAGCAGGCCTTCGTCCGCTTCGTCGATCAGGCCCCCGGCCCTCGGATCCTCTGTGCCGACGACCCTGGCGCAGCCCGGCTCGGCACGCTCGTCCCCGCCGTCACCTATGGCACCGACGCTCAAGCCGACTGGCGCATCGTCGAGCCGACCCCGACCCCGAGCGGTATCGCCTTCGGCGTCCGGGGGCCGGACGGGATCGAGGTCGCCATCACCCTGGCCCAGCCCGGTATGCACAACGCCCGCAACGCCACCGCGGCGTTGGCCACCGCCGTCACCCTCGGGGCGGACGCCGGTGCGGCAGCCGCCGCCCTGTCCCGTTTCGGGGGCGTAGGTCGCCGGTTCGAGGAGCGGGGGAGCGCGGCCGGGGTCCGCCTGGTCGACGACTACGCCCACCTCCCGACCGAGGTCGAGGTGGCGCTGGCCGCCGGCCGCAGCCTGGAGCCGGAGCGACTGATCGCCGTGTTCCAGCCCCACCGGTACAGCCGGACCGAGCAGCTGTGGTCGACCTTCGCCCACTCGTTCAACGAGGCCGACGTGGTCTACGTCACCGGCATCTACTCCTCGGGCGAGGCGCCCCGGCCCGGCATCACCGGTTCGTTGGTGGTCGACGCGGTGACCGCGGCCCACCCCGGGACCGATATCCGCTACGTCGAGGCCCTCGACGACGTGGTGGCGAACCTGATCGACGACCTTCGGGCCGGCGACCTGTGCCTGACCCTGGGGGCCGGCGACCTGACCACCATCCCCGATCGGGTCCTCGCCGGGCTGGAGGCCCGCGGTCGATGAGCGGGTCGGCCGACTGGGCTCTCGACGTGGCCGGGCGGCTGGGGTCCGGGGCCCGGATGGGGGAGCCGCTGGGCCCCCGCTGCACCTATCGGGTCGGCGGACCGGCCGCTGTCCTGGTCGAGATCTCCGCCCTCGACGATCTCGCCGCGCTGGCCGCCGTCCTGGCCGACCACCAGCGGCCCACCCTCGTCGTGGGGCGGGGATCCAATCTCCTGGTGGCCGACACCGGGTTCGACGGGGTGGCCGTCGTGCTCGGTCCCGAGTTCGAACGGGTGGACATCGATCCCGTCGACGCCCTGGCCCGGGTGGGCGGGGCGGCCCTGCTCCCGGTGGCGGCCCGGCGGACGGCGGCCGCCGGCCTGGTCGGCTTCGAGTGGGCCGTCGGCGTGCCCGGCTCCGGGGGCGGCGCGGTCCGGATGAACGCCGGGGGCCACGGGTCCGACATGGCGGCTTCGGTGGTCCGGGCCCTGGTGGCCGACCTCGGCACCGGCGATCTGGACCACTGGCGACCGTCCCGGCTCGACTTCGGTTACCGACACTCGGCCGTAGCCGCGCATCATCTGGTGGTCGACGTCGAGCTGCAGTTGGCCCCGGGCGACCGGGGCAGGGCCGAGGCCGGGATCAGCGAGATCGTGCGCTGGCGCCGGGCCAACCAGCCCGGCGGCCAGAACGCCGGCAGCGTCTTCGCCAACCCCGACGGCGACTCGGCCGGCCGCCTCATCGACGCTGCCGGGCTCAAGGGCCACCGCATCGGGACGGCCGAGGTCTCGACCAAGCACGCCAACTTCATCCAGGCCGATCCCGGCGGCTCGGCCGACGACGTCCATCGCCTCATCGTCGAGGTTCGCCGCCGGATCGCCGACGAGTTCGGCATCGCCCTGCGGTGCGAGAACCTTCTGGTCGGATTCGACCCGCTTCCGGACGTGGTCCGGGCCGACACCCCGGCGGCCGACCCCTCCGTCCCGGAGCAGGGGAGCGGGGTGATCTCATGAGCGCCAACCGCACCGCCCGACGGCCGGTCGGCGCCGCGCCCGGCCGGACCCCGGCCCCGGACGCCACCTCCGGCCCCTCGCCGAAGACAACGGCACGAACGAAGACAGGGACGAAAGCGAAGACGGGGACGAAAGCGAAGCAGAAGACCACGGCCCGGAAGGCGACCGCCACAACGACCGCGGGAACGAAGAGCCCGGCCAAGCGGGCCGCGGGACCGAAGAACGCGACCAAGAAGAACGCGGCCAAGAAGAACCCGGCGAGGAAGAACGCGGCCAAGAAGAACCCGGCCAAGAAGAACCCGGCGAGGAAGAACGCGGCCAAGCCCAAGGTGGGTGCGGGAGTGAATCCGGGGGCAACGACCACCGCCACTGCGGCCAGGGCCCGGAACGGCGCCCCGGGTCGGCGGTCGGCGTCGGGTCGGGCGGTGTCCGGGACCGGTGCCTCCGGCAACGGCGGCGGAGTCGGCCGCAGCTCGCAACGGGGCGACCAGCGGGTTCGGACCGATCCCCGTATCGTCGACCGCCGCCGCCGGGTGGCCCGCCGGGCCGGCCGCCGCCGGTTGTGGTCGGTGTTCGGCCTGACCGTGGTCGCCTCGCTGGCCCTGGCCGCCATCGCCGCGGCGCGCTCCGAACTGCTCGACGTGGAGGTGGTCGTGGTCGACGGAGCCGAGCGGGCCGATGTCCGACACATCGTGACCGCCTCCGGCCTGCAACCGGGGTTGGCCCTCATGGATGTCGACCCCGGGCGTTCGGCCGATGCGGTCGAGGCGGTGCCCTGGGTGGCGGCGGCCTCGGTCGAGCGGACGTGGCGGGGCGAGGTCCGGATCCGCGTGACCGAACGTACGCCGGTGGCCGCCCTCCCGGTGGGGGAGAGGTTTGCCCTGGTCGACGCGGGCGGACGTCAGCTGGAGATCGTGGCCGGGCGTCCGGACGGCTACCTCCCCATCGACGGCGTCGAGGTGTCGGGGGTGCCGGGCGAGGTCGTCGACCCTCCGGCCAGTGACGCCGTGACCGTGGCCCGACACCTCTCTCCTGCCCTGCGGGAGCAGACGGAGGGCATCGTGGTCGACGACGACGTGTTCCTCGAACTTCGTGTCGGGGGCCGGGCCCGGTTGGGTGACGATCGAGACCTGGGGGCCAAGATGGTGGCCCTCGAGACGGTCCTGGCCCGTGTCGATCTTCGTTGCCTCGGCACCGTGGATGTCCGGGTTCCGTCATCGCCGACGGTGCGCCGGGCCGCGCCGGGCAGCGCCACCCAGGTGCCCTTGAGCGACGATGACGGCTGCTAGGGTGATTTTGGTCCCGCTCAGGCGTCGAGCCGGACGCAGGCTCCGCAGGCGGCAGCACTGCGGCGACGGCAGAGGATTTCCAGCCCTATGAGCAATCAGAACTACGTGGCCGTGGTGAAGGTCGTCGGTGTCGGCGGTGGTGGGTGCAACGCCGTCAACCGGATGATCGATGCCGGGCTGCGTGGGGTGGAGTTCGTGGCCGTCAACACCGACGCCCAGGCGCTGCTCATGAGCGACGCCGAGACCAAGATCCACATCGGGCGTGACCTGACCCGGGGTCTGGGGGCGGGCAGCGACCCGGCCGTCGGCCAGGAGGCGGCCGAAGCCCATCGCGACGAGATCTCGGCCGCGCTCGATGGGGCCGACATGGTCTTCATCACCGCCGGCGAGGGTGGTGGCACCGGTACCGGGGCCGCTCCCGTCATCGCCGAGGTGGCCAAGAGCCAGGGAGCCCTGACCATCGCCGTCATCACCCGGCCCTTCGGGTTCGAGGGACGACGCCGGGCGGCCCAGGCCGACGCCGGCATCCAACGGTTGAAGGAGAAGGTCGACACCCAGATCGTCATCCCCAACGACCGGCTGCTTTCGATCGCCGACGAGAAGACGTCGATGGTCAACGCCTTCCGGATGGCCGACGAGATCCTGCTCCAGGGTGTGTCGGGCATCGCCGACCTGATCACCACCCCCGGCCTGATCAACACCGACTTCGCCGACGTCCGCATGATCATGCACGACGCCGGCAGCGCCCTCATGGGTATCGGCCGGGCCTCGGGCGAGGGTCGGGCCCTGGCCGCGGCCCGGGCCGCCATCGCCAGTCCGTTGCTGGAGGCCTCGATCGACGGGGCCCGGGGGATCCTGCTGACCATCGCCGGTTCCAGCGAGCTGGGCCTGTTCGAGGTCAACGAGGCGGCCGAGATCATCCACGACGTGGCCCACGCCGACGCCAACATCATCTTCGGCACCGTGGTCGACGAGAACCTGTCGGAGGAGATCAGGGTGACCGTCATCGCCGCCGGCTTCGACCGCTACGAGGAGCAGGTACGCGACGACTACCGGGCCGCCCGGGCCGTGCCCCCGGTGCCGCCCCAGCCCACCATCGACCTGACGGCCGAGCCGGAGGTCGAGGTGGACGGGACGGAGTCGGTCCCGGCCAACGGCGCCACCGATCTGTTCGGGGATCTCGACGAGGACGACCTCGACGACGAGTTCGACGTCCCCTCGTTCCTGAAGTAGGACCCGATGGGCCGGGGCCAGTCCGTCGCCATCGACGGCGCCGAGGTCCGCATCCTGTTCACCGACCGCACCGATGGCGATCTCAGGATCCGCCCGTCGGGCCCGGCCTCGGTCGAGGAGGAGGCGGTTTGGACGGCCGAGGTCTCGCGGCGTCGGCGTTCCCTCGTCGATCGACCGTGGACCTGGCTCCGACAGGTCCACGGTTCCCGCGCCGTCCTCGTCGAACGTCCGGGAGGCATGGCCGGGGCCGAGGCCGACGCCGCCCTCACCGCCCATCCCGGGGCCGCGGTCGCGGTGTCGGTCGCCGACTGTGCTCCCGTGATCCTCGTCTCCGAGGCCGGTGTCGCCGCCGTGCACGCCGGTTGGCGGGGGTTGGTCGGAGGGGTCGTGGCCAATGCCGCCTCCCAGCTGAGGGCCGTGGCCGGATCGCCGGTCGCCGCCGTGCTCGGACCCTGCATCGGCCCGGGGGCCTACGAGTTCGGGGCCGAGGATCTGGACCGGGCGGCCGCCGTGCTGGGCGACGCCGTCAGGGGTCGCACGGGCTGGGACACCCCGGCCCTCGACGTCCCGGCGGCGGTTGCCGTGGCCTGCGAGCAGGCCGGGTGGCCGCCCCCGGACCAACGGCCGGCCTGCACCAGTGATCCGGCCTACTTCAGCCACCGGACACGGGTCGATACCGGCCGACAGGTCGGTGTGGCCTGGATCGAACCGGGTGGACGCTGACGTGGGGGAGACGGCGTCGGCGGACGCCATCGGCCAGCGCCTGGCCGAGGTGCGGGAACGGATCGCGGCCGCCGGGGGCGATCCGACCCGGGTGACCGTGGTCGGGGTGACCAAGGCCTTCGGTCCCGACCTCGCGGTGCGGGCCGCCAGCGCCGGTCTCACCGATCTGGGCGAGAACTACGCCCAGGAGCTGCAGGCCAAGGTCGAGGACTGGCCCGACGCCGTGCCCCGACCCCGCTGGCACTTCATCGGTGGCCTCCAGCGCAACAAGATCAAACGCCTGGCCGCCACCGTCGATCTGTGGCACACCATCGACCGGGTCGACCTGGTGACGGAGTTGGCCAAGCGGGCCCCCGACGCCGCGCTCCTGATCCAGGTCAACACCACCGGCGAACCCCAGAAGTCAGGCTGTGAGCCGTCGGAGGTGGCGGGCCTGGTCGACGCCGCACGCAGTCTCGGCCTCGACGTGCAGGGCCTGATGACCGTGGGCCCGACCGGCGGCGCCGACCCTCGTCCCGGCTTCGACCTGCTCCGCGAGCTGGGGAGGGGACTGGAGCTGGCCGAGCTGTCGATGGGCATGTCGGGAGACTTCGAGCTGGCGGTGGCGGAAGGCGCCACCATCATCCGGGTCGGCACCGTGCTCTTCGGCGACCGCCCGCCGCGGGAGAACCACCGACCAGGACTGTCGGCGTGAGAAACTAGAGTCATGGTCAAGGAGTGACCAGATGTCGATGCTGCGCAGTGTGCTGACCTACATGGGCCTCGGGCCCGACGAAGACTACGACGACGGCTACCTCTACGAGGCCGATCACCGGTCCCAGGTCGAGGGCGGCCGTCGGTCCCGGCCCGAGGTCGCGGGCGAGCGGGAGGCCGCGATCGACCTGCGGGACGACCCCCACGCCCAGCGCGCCCGGCCCACCTGGATGGACGACGAGGGTGACGAGCACCGCTCCTCGGCCGGCCGCCGATCGACCGGTGAGCACCGGACCACCCGAGGTTCCGGGCTGGCCGCCGACACCGCGGACGAGGCGGCGGACGGCGCCACCGACCTGCTCGACGATCTCGCCGCCGACACCTCGGGCGCCGGGCCCGGTCCCACCCGCGGCCGACACGACATCGACCGGGACGGCGATCGGGACAGCGGCTGGGGCAGCGACCGCGGCGCCGACAGGGACACCGACGGCGGCCTGGGGCAGGCCGCCGACCGGGTCCGACCCCTTCGGGCCGTTCCCCCAACCACCGTGGCCGACCCTGACGACGGCTTCACCGTGGCCGCCCCCCGCACCATCCCTCCGGTGGTCGTCGCCCCCGCCTCCTTCGCCGACGCCAAGGTGCTGGCCGACGAGTTCACGGCGACCAAGCCGGTGGTGATGAACCTCCAGCAGGTCGACCGTGACCTGGCCCGGCGTCTGATCGATTTCGCCAGCGGGGTGTGCTACGCCCTGGACGGCGGTATGGAGAAGCTGGCCAACGCCGTCTTCCTCCTCACCCCTCCCGACGTGGACGTGGCCGAGGATGATCGGGTCCGGCTGGAGGAAGCGGGCTACCAGCCCGACTGAGGGTACGACGACCCGGCTGCCCCCGGGGTCGGGACCACCGGGGTGCGGGCCCCGGGAGGTACGATCGGGCGGGTATGGACGTGATCTGCATCCTCCTCCTGGCGTTCCAGTTCGTCTTCCTGTTGCGCCTGGTGATGTCGTTCTTTCCTCTGGCCCAAGGGTCGACGGCGTCCAGCATCAGGGACGTCACCCTGGTCATGACCGACCCGGTGGTGCAGCCGCTGCGACGGGCCCTACCGCCCCTTCCCGGCGCCATGGCCGGCTTCGGCCTGGCCGAGATCCTGATCCTCATCGGCATCCAGGTGGCGGCCCGGATCTTCTGCTGATCGGGCCCCTTCGGCCCTGTCGTCGGAGCCGATCGGGACCCGGCACAGCTTGTCCACCCGTGCTGGTGCGCACCCCCTCGTCCGGGGGCTAGCCTGGGCGCCCATGGCCCAGCAAAGTGACAAGCTCCGGCTGCTCCGGAGGATCCCCGACATTCGCTTCGAGGAGGAAGCGCGGGGATACAGCAAGGATCAGGTGGATCGGGTTCTGGCGAACCTGGCACCCCTGGCCGACGAGATCGAGAAGCTACAGGCTCGCTTGTCCGAGTCGGAGAATCGGGCCCAGGCGGCCGAGTCTCGGCTGATCGAGGCTCGCAGCCCATCGTCGGCGTCCTCGCCGGCCGGCGCTCCTCCCACCCCGATGCCGGACTTCGACGAGACGCTGCGCAACACCCTGGTCAATGCCCAGCGCACGGCCGACACCACGGTCCGGGAAGCCAAGGAGGAAGCGGAGCGGCTTCGGAACGAGGCCGAGTTCCAGTCCAACGCCCTCCTGGCCGACGCCCGGGATCAGGCCACCGAGATGACGACCGAGGCGGTGGCCCACCGGGAACGCATCCTGGCCGAGGCTGCGGCCGAGCGGGCCAAGATGTTGGAGAACGCCAAGGACGAGGCCCAGCAGCGGGTCGACGCCGTGGAGGAGGAACTGGCCCGGGCCCACGAGTCCGAGCGGACCCAGCTGCTGGAGCAGATCAACGACCTCCAGCACATCCACGGCCTGCTCCAGGCCGACGTGTCCCGCTTCGAGCGTCACCTCGAGGCCCGACGGGGCGACGTCAAGAAGGCGCTCGACGAACTCAACGCCGTCCTCGACGACCCGGAGCTGCTCCGGTCCCGGGAGGCGCTGGAGCCGGCCGAGATCGGCGTCGTCGATGCCGGCGACTACCCACCCATCTCGGTCGAGGTCATGGCCCTCGACGAGCTGGAGGCCGAGGCGGTGGCGGCGGTCGAGGCGACCTCTCGACCGACCGAGGTCATCGCCCCCGAGGAGTTGGACGAACTCGCCCCCAGCGAGGTCGGCGCCAACGGCGAAGTGGTGGAGGAAGCGGTCGAGAGCGACTACGAGGAGAACTCGTCGGGAAACGGTGAGGCGTCGGTCAACGGGGGAGTGCAGGCGGTAGATGCCGCCGGCGTGGCCGACGAGAACCCTCCTCCCCCCACCGGCGATCCGTTCCTCGACGAACTTCGTCGAGTCACCACCGAGGAGCCCGCAGCGGGCGACCCCATCACCGACTTCCTGGAGGATGACGAGGTGAAGGGGACCGGCGGCTGGTTCGGTCGCCGCAAGTGATCGGTCGATGAGGTTCCGCCGGTGCCCACGGGCACCGGCTCCGGATCCGGTCCCGCCGGATCCTCTGGGTCCAGTTCCACTGCCCGCCCCTCGGGGCGGGCAGTGGCGCGTCCGTCGTCGCTCAGGTGGTGGCCGGGGCCAGATCGAGGCCGATGGGCTGGCCCACCAGGGTGGGGCCGGGGGCCAGGTCGGTTGCCGGTTCGATGTGGGTGGCCAGGACCTGGCCCGCCACCCAGTCCAGATGCGGGGCCAGTCTGGTCGCCAGTTCCTCGCCCAGGTCGATCCGGAGCACGATCCGGTCGGTGACGTCGAGGTCCCGGTCCTTGCGCAACTGCTGGACCAGTCGGACCAGGTCCCGGGCCGCCCCCTCGGCCTCCAACTCCGGGGTGAGCTCGACGTCGAGCACCACCACCCCGTCGTTGCCCGGTAGCGCCGCCGCCACCACGCCGTCGAGGGGGTCGAGCCCCAGCTCGAACTCGTCGTCGGTCAGGGTGTGGCCGGCCACGGTCACGGTGCCGTCGGCGTTGGCGCTCCAGTCGCCGGACTTGGCCGCCTTGATCACGTGCTGCACCTCGGGCCCCAGCTTGGGCCCGAGGACCCGACCGTTGGGTTTGAGGGCGAAGGTCCCGAACTCGCTCACCTGGTCGGTGAACGACAGCCGCTTGACGTTGATCTCGTCGGCCAACAGGTCGGCGAAGGGCTCGATCAGGGCGACGTCGGCTCCGGCAACCGTGGCCTCGGCCAGCGGCAGGCGGACCCGCAGGCCGCGATCGTCCCGCAACGACAGGGCGGCCGAGGCCACCTCGCGCAGCCGGTCCATGGCCGCCACCAGCTCCTCGTCGGCGGGCAGGGCGTCGGCATCGGGCCAGTCCTGGAGATGGACGCTGCTGAGGCGACCATCGTCGTGGTCGGTGTCGGCCAGGGGGGCGGTCAGGCCGACCCACATCTCCTCCGCCACCAGGGGCAGAAGCGGCGCCATCGTGCGGGTCAGGTTGAGCAGGACGGTGTAGAGGGTGTTCAAGGCGTCGGCGTCCACGTCGTCCGAGCTGGTGTTCCAGAACCGCTCCCGGCTCCGTCGGATGTACCAGTTGGTCAGCGCGTCGAGGAAGCCCTGGACCTCACCGCAGGCACCGGCCAGGTCGTAGGCGTCGAGATGGCGCTCGGTGTCGGTCACCAGCCGATGGGTCTTGGCCAGGATGTACCGGTCGAGCAGGTTGGTCGACGCCGTCGACGGTTCGGCCCGGAAACCTTCGGCGTTGGCGTAGAGGGTGAAGAAGCTGTAGGCGCTCCAGATCGGATTGAGCACCTGGCGCACGACATCCCGGATGCCGTTGCCCTCGGCGTCGATCCGCAGATCGAGGCCCCGGAGGATGGGCGAACTCATCGAGAACCACCGCAGGGCGTCCGATCCGATGGATTCGAACACCTCGATCGGGTCCGGGTAGTTCCGCAGCTTCTTCGACAGCTTGCGCCCGTGCTCGTCGAGGACCAACCCGTGGCAGATCACGTTGGCGAAGGCGGGCTGATCGAACAGCGCCACCGACAGGACGTGCATGGTGTAGAACCAACCCCGGGTCTGGTTGATGTACTCGACGATGAAGTCGGCCGGGTTGTGGTTCTCGAACCGCTCGACGTTCTCGAACGGGTAGTGGAGCTGGGCGAAGGGCATCGAGCCCGACTCGAACCAGCAGTCCAGAACCTCCGGTACCCGCCGCATCATCGACCGACCGGTCGGGTCGTCGGGATTGGGCCGGACCAGGTCGTCGACGAAGGGCCGGTGGAGGTCCGTGGGCCGAACCCCGAAGTCGCGCTCCAACTCGTCGAGCGAACCGTAGACGTCGACCCGGGGGTACTCGGGGTCGTCGCTGCGCCAGACCGGGATGGGGGCACCCCAGAACCGGTTGCGGCTGATCGACCAGTCCCGGGCCCCCTCCAGCCACTTGCCGAACCGGCCGTCGCGGACGTGGTCGGGGATCCAGTTGATCTGCTGGTTGGCGGCGAGCAGCCGATCGGTCAGATCGGTCACCCGGACGTACCACGAGCTGATGGCTCGGTAGATGATGGGTGTGTCGGTGCGCCAGCAATGGGGGTAGTTGTGGTCGTAGGTCTCGTGCCTGACCACCACCCCGAGGTCCTTCAGGTGGCGGATGACCTCGGGGTTCGCATCGAAGACGTTCTGCCCGGCGAAGTCGGGGACGGCGTCGGTGAAGCGACCCTCGTCGTCGACCGGCACCACCAGTGCGATGCCGGCTGCCTCGCCGACCAGCTGGTCGTCCTCGCCGAAGCCGGGGGCGATGTGGACCACCCCGGTGCCGTCCCCGGTGCCGACGAAGTCGGCGCCGAGGACCACGAAGGCGTTGGCCTGGTCGGCGAAGTAGGGGAGCAAGGGGCGATAGCTGCGACCGACCAGGTCGGCTCCGGTCAGCCGGGCCACCGGTTCGACCTCGCCGAACTCGGCCCGGTACTTCTCCAGGGCCGCCTCGGCCAGCACGGCGAAGCCGTCGTCGGAGCCCGGTCCGGGGACGACGACGTAGTCGATCTCGGGTCCCACGGCGAGCGCCAGGTTGGAGGGCAGGGTCCAGGGTGTGGTGGTCCAGGCCAGGATCCGCAGCGGACCGGGGTCCCCGTCGGCCGGATCCAGGGTGAAGGCCACGGTCAGCGCCGGGTCCTGGCGGGGTCGGGTGGCGTCGTCGAGGCGGATCTCGAAGTTGGCCAGTGGTGTCTCGGCCCCCCACGAGTAGGGCATCACCCGGTGGGCCTCGTAGACGAGGCCCTTGTCCCACAGCTGCTTGAAGGCCCACATGACCGACTCCATGTAGGAGAGGTCCATGGTCTTGTAGTCGTTCTCGAAGTCGACCCAGCGGGCCTGGCGGGTGACGTAGTCCTCCCACTCCGCCGTGTAGCGAAGCACCGACCGGCGGCACTGGGCGTTGAAGTTGTCGATGCCGTAGTCGAGGATGGCCTTGCGGCCCGAGACGCCGAGTTCCTTCTCGGTCTCCATCTCGGCCGGGAGGCCGTGGCAGTCCCAGCCGAACACCCGCTCCACCCGGTGGCCCTTCATCGTCTGGAAGCGAGGCACGACGTCCTTGACGAAGCCGGTCAGGAGATGGCCGTAGTGGGGGAGGCCGTTGGCGAAGGGCGGGCCGTCGTTGAACACGTACTGGCGGCCGCCCTCGGTGGCCGGCGGGCGCTGGTCGACCGAGGCCTTGAAGGTGCCCTCGGCCTTCCACCGGTCGAGGATGGCCCGCTCGATGGCCGGAAAATCGGCGCGGGGTGGGACCTCGGGATAGTGGGCGCGCTGGGCTTCGGATGCCATGGATCCACGATACCGGTGGCCGTCTGATCCGGCGGTCGAGTTACGGGCTGTTGGTCGCGGCCCGTCCGGTCCTCTACACTACCTCGACCTTCTCACCAGGGGTTGTGGTGGCGGCGGGACTCCGGCCCCTTCGCCCGTTTCGAACTGGTGGACCGGCAACGCCACGGAGTCGTGGCTCCGGGGGGACCGGCCGACAACGACGAAGGGCACACGGGCACCAGTGGCGACCAACAAGAAGGCCAAGAAGGCGGCCAAGGCGTCGGCGTCCAAGCCGGCCGCGGCCAAGAAGGCAGGGGAGCAGGCGGCCGGGGCGGCCAAGAAGGCCGGAGGCCCCCAGAAGGGTACGAAGAGCACGGCGAAGAAGGCGGCATCGTCGTCCTCCTCGTCGAAGTCGGTGACATCCGACACCAAGAAGCGCGCGGCGGGGAAGAAGGCGGCAGCCTCAACCTCCGGGTCTTCGGCCTCGAAGTCGGTATCGGCATCGGCATCGAAGACCAAGGCGGGTACGAAGGCGGCGGCTGGGAAGAAGACGAGTAGGAAAGCAGCTTCCAAAAAAACAGTGGCTAAGAACACCTCCGCAACAACCAAACGAACCTCCGGCCCGACCAAGGGCGAACCACCCGAGATTCCGGCCGGAGCCGACTATCTGACCGACAAGGCCTGGCTGGACGGCCAGAAGGCCGCGCTGCTCGAGCAGCGGGCCAAGTACACCCACAGCGCCGACCGGTTGGCGGCAGAGGCCGCAGCGCTCATGGCCGACCGCGAGCCGGGCGACGTCCAGTTCGACGAGGAGTCGGGCGAGGGCGACACCATCGCCGTCGAGCGTGACCGGGACCTCGCCCTCTCGGCTGCCGCCCGGCAGGCGGTGGGCGAGATCGACGCCGCCCTCGAACGGCTGGAGGCCGGTAGCTACGGCATCTGCCTGGTCAGCGGCGAGGCGATCCCCCGTGAGCGTCTGGAAGCCATCCCCGAGGCATCGGTGTGCGTCCAGTACAAGACGTCGATGTTCTGAGCCCGGCCGCCGAACCGGGTCGCACCCCCCTGGTCGTGGCCCTGGCCACGGCCCTGGTGGTCATCGTGGCCGACCGCCTCACCAAGTGGTGGGCGGTGTCGCGCCTGGAGACCGGTCCGTGCCGGGAGGAACTGGACAACTGCATCGACGTGGTGTGGACCCTCCGGTTCCACTTCATCGAGAACCGGGGGGCCGCCTTCAGCTCCGGACAGGGCCTCGGGCCGCTGTTCGGGGTCATCGCCATCGTGATGACAGCCGTGCTGGTGAACGTCGCCCGCAAACGCCATGACCGCTGGGGTCAGGTCCTGTTCGGGCTCATCGCCGGCGGCGCCGTGGGCAACCTCATCGACCGCATCGTGCGGGCCGAGGACGGCATCCTGAGCGGTCCGGTGGTCGATTTCATCGACTTCCAGTGGTGGCCGGTGTTCAACGTCGCCGATGCCGCCGTGGTGTCTGGCGTCGTCCTGTTCCTGATCTACTCGCTCGTCGACCCGGAAGGCGCCAGCGGAACCGTCGGCGCCGAGCCCGGAGCCGGGGACCCGCCGTCCGACGGCGACACGGTCGAGGACCGTGTCGATGGTGATGCCGTCGGTACCGCTCTCGCCGCCGAACCCGTCGAACACGGCGAACCCGTCGAACCCGGTTCCGGGGTTCACTCCGGCGATGGCGGGACGCCCGACGCCGTCGGTCCGGCCGGCGTCGACCCCGAAACGGAGATGGGGTCCCTCGACGAGCGTGCAGAACCCGGTGACCGCTGACGGCGCCGGGGCCCGCCAGGAGCACCTGACCGAGGTGGTGCCGGCGGCCCTGGCCGACCAGCGGATCGACCGGGTGGTGGCCCTGATGGCCGGTGTCTCCCGCCGCGAGGCCGGCGACGCACTGGAACAGGGGGTCGTCACCATCGACGGGGCCGTGGTGGTCAAGCCGTCGATACGGGTGGTCGAGGGTCAGACCGTCGGCTGCACCGTGGTGAGGAGGGCGACCGGTCCCCGGGCCGACCCTTCGGTGGAGGTTCCGGTCGTGCACGAGGATCCGGACGTGCTGGTCGTCGACAAACCGGCCGGGCTGGTGGTCCACCCCGGCGCCGGGACCGAGGGCTCGACCATGGTCAACGGTCTGCTGGCCCGCTATCCCGAACTGGGCTCGGTGGGGGAGCCGGACCGGCCCGGGATCGTGCACCGCCTCGATCGCGGGACGAGCGGTCTGCTCGCCGTGGCCCGGACCGAGCGGGCCTATCACTCACTGGTCGATCAACTGGCGGAGCGGACCGTGCTCCGGCGCTACCGGACCCTGGTGGCCGGTCATGTCGAGGCCGACGGTGGCCTGATCGACGCCCCCCTCGGACGCTCCCCCCGCCAGGCCACCGTCCGGGCCGTGGTGGCCGACGGACGACCGGCCCGGACCCGCTATGAGGTGGTGGCCCGTCGACACTGGCCCGACGGGCCGGACGGTGAGCCGGAGCCGGTCACCGAGTTGGCGTGCCGGTTGGAGACCGGCCGCACCCATCAGATCCGGGCCCATCTGGCCGCCATCGGCCATCCCGTCGTCGGCGACACCGACTACGGCGGTCCGGACCTCGGTGGGCTGGCGGTGAAGCGCCGCCCCTTTCTCCACGCAGAGCATCTCGGGTTCGAGCACCCCGCCGACGGCGCCCCCGTCTTCCTCACCTCGGAGCTTCCGGCCGACCTGGACTCGATCCTGGATCGGACCCGACCGGCCGGGTGATGACCTCGGACAGCTCGGGCCGCGGCCGTCGGGCCGAGCGCCCGGTCTCGTCGGGCGCCGGGTGGCCGAGGGCGATGGTCGCCACCAGGCGGGTCGAGGGGGCGAGGCCGAACACCTCCCGCAGAGCCGGTTCGTGGTCGAAGGGACCGAACAGGCAGGCCCCGAGGCCGTCGTCGACGGCCAGCAGCAGCAGATTCTGGATGACGGCCCCGGCGTCGACCCACCAGTAGGGCACCGGCCACCGGTCGAGACCGGATCCCCTCCCGGTCGCCGCCTTGTCGGGCTCGGCGTAGCGGGCCGGGTAGGCCTCGGGCCGGGTGGTGACGACGACGAGAGCCGGAGCAGCCAGGAGCCCCTGCCACCGGAACCCCGTGCGACGGGGCTCGGGCAGGGTCACGTCCCAGTACCGGGAGGTGGCGGTCGGGTCGTCGAGGACCACGAACCCCACCGCCTGGGTGTTGCCGGCCGACGGCGCCCGGCGGGCCCGATCGAGGAGACCGTCGAGCCGGGCCGGCGGGATGGGCTCGGCGGTGAAGTTGCGCACCATCCGGCGCCGGGCCATCGCCTCGGTCAACTCCATCGACTCCGCCCATCGCCCACAGCCGTGACCGCCAACACGGCAGCAATCTCGGTCTCCGCCCCGATCGCCACATCCGCATCGACCTCGACGTCGACGTCGGTATCGGCCTCGACCTCGGCCTCGACATCGATCGGATGAGGGGTGTTCACCCTGCGGGCCACGGCTCCTCGCCGTTGGCCATCGATCGCACGTCGGCCAGGGTCCAGCCCTCGAGCCTGGTCCGGATCTCGTCGCCCACGGTGTGCCAGATGGCGAGCAGCACGCACTGACCCTCGTGGTCGCAGGCGCCGTCGGTATGGGGTTCGCCGAAGTCGCCCAGGGCGATCGGTCCGTCGACGGCCCGGATGATCTCGGCCAGCGAGATCTCCTCCGGGGGCCGGGCCAGGATGTAGCCGCCGCCGACGCCGCGCTTGGACCGGACCAGACCTGCGCCCTTGAGGGCGAGCAGGATCTGCTCCAGGTAGGGCTGGGGGAGCCCGGTTCGTTCGGCCAGGTCGCGAACCGTGGTCGGGCCCGCAGTGTCGGCATGGAGGGCCAGCGACAACAGCGCCCGACTGGCGTAGTCACCTCTGGTCGACACCTTCACCCGGGTCAGGGTAGCTCGACCGGGCTGTGACCGAAGGGCTCGCCCCCCGGGCTGAACAGCCGACTAGAATGACAGGTGCTCCACATTCCCCCAACGTCGTGCGGAGTCGTCCGGGGCCCTTTCACGCACGAGTCGTCTCTCCCCCAGAGGTCCCCCCGTGGACGATCCACTCATCCCATCCTTCGGTGCCGGTTGCGTCACCGAGCTCATGGGCGCCCTCCTGGGTGAGGACGGTCGATCGCTGCCGGCGTCGTTCCCGACCGCCGGGGCCCGGATCCTGCTCGTGCTCGACGGCCTGGGGTGGGACCAGCTCCAGGACCGACGTCATCTGGCTCCGACCCTGGCCGCCATGCGCGGCGGTCCCATCACGACGGTGGCGCCGACGACGACGGCGACGGCGCTCACCTCGATCGCAACCGGCCTCACCCCCGGTGAACACGGCATCGTCGGCTACCGGATGGTGATCGACGACGACGTCCTCAACTGCCTGCGCTGGGCCACCGACCGTTCGGCCGACGCCCGCAAGATCATCCCGCCGTCGACGGTCCAGCCCTACCCCCCGTTCCGGGACACGTCGCTCTGCCTGGTGACCAAGGCCGAGTTCCGCCGGTCCGGGTTCACCGACGCCCATCTCCGCGGTGGCGATCTCGTCGGGTACCGGACCCCGGCGGTGTTGGTGCACGAGACGGCCCGGCTGGTCCGCCAGGGCGAGCGTTCGGTCTACGCCTACTACGACGGCATCGACAAGGTGGCCCACGAGTACGGGTTGGACGACACCTACGAGGCCGAGCTGCGGTTCGCCGATCGGATGGTGGCCGACCTGCTCGCCGCCGTTCCCACCGGGACCACGGTGATGGTGTCGGCCGACCACGGCCAAGTGGACTGCACCGACGGTCTGGTCCCCATCGCCGACGACGTGATGACACACGTCGACCAGCTCTCGGGGGAGGGGCGGTTCCGGTGGCTCCACGCCCGGCCCGGCCGGTCCCACGACCTGCTGGAGACGGCCGCCTCCTGCCACGAGCTGGTGGCCTGGGTCCGCCCTCTGGAGCAGATGTTGGACGAGCACTGGTTCGGACCGTCGATGAACGACGACGTCCGGGCCCGTCTGGGCGATGTGGCGCTGCTGCCCTTCGAGCACCATGCCTTCGCCGACCCGGCCGACACCGGACCCTTCGAGCTCATCGGGCGTCACGGCTCGCTCACCTCGGCCGAGGTCCGTGTGCCCTGCCTCACGGCCACGGCCTGAACGCGCCACCCAGGTCCCGGCGGCCGCTGCGGAGTACTCGACCTCGCCGCGGGTGAGCGGCCTGGCCCCGGTCCCGCAATACTGGCGGGTATGACGGACCAGCAGCCCGAGACCCCCGAGATCGTCGATGCCGCCGACACCGAGGCCGAGAACCCGGAGTCGTCGATGACGGTCTCCGAGCCGGCCAAGGTCATGCGCATCGGCACCATGATCCGCCAGCTTCTGGAGGAGGTCAGGGCCACCGACCTGGACGAGCCGGGTCGTGACCGGCTGCGCGACATCTACGAGACGTCGGTGGCCGAGCTGTCCGACTCGCTGTCGCCCGATCTCCAGGAGGAGTTGGCCCGGCTCGCCCTCCCCTTCGAGGTCGACGAGGTGCCGTCCGAGGCCGAACTGCGGGTGGCCCAGGCCCAGCTCGTGGGTTGGCTCGAGGGCCTCTTCCACGGGATCCAGGCCACGCTGTTCGCCCAGCAGTCGGCGGCGCGGCAGCAGCTGGAGATGATGCAGCGGTCGCAGGCGCTGCCGCCGGGAGCCCGTCCCGGCCCCCAGCCCGACGGCCAGAGCGGCGGCGTCTACCTCTAGCCGCCCCGGGCCCGAGCGCCCCCGCTCGGTCCCCGTCTCGGCCCCCCGAATCCCGTCTCGGTTGCTGCGCCCGGTGTGGTGGCGAACCGAGCGGTCGGTCAAGTTGCGCCATTCGTGGTTGGCGGTGACAATTGGTGGTCGGGACCGCGGAATCGAGGGGGATTCACAGCGTGGCGATCGAGGTTCGAACGACGGATTGTACGGCCCTGGGCGACAGTGATTTCGCCGCCATGGCCGAGCTCGCGGAGCCGTCCACGGGCTGGGAGGTGGGGACGATCTCCAAGGAGGCCCAGGAGTGGGTTCTGGCCACCAGGGCCGAGGACGGCGGCCAGCTGCAGGGCTTCATGTTCTGCACCCTGGAGCGCATCGGGGGAACCCCGGCCATGGTCGTCGGTATGGCCTCGATCGGCCGCACCCGCCAGCGCAGCTCGATCCTCAAGGCCCTGATGACCGAGGGCTTCCACAAGTCGCTGATGGCCTTCCCCGATGAGGATGTGCTGGTGGCCACCCGGCTCACAGCCCCGGGGGGCCTGGAAGCCCTGACCGACCTCAACGACGTTCGGCCCTGGCCCGAGACCAGGGCCAACGGCGAGGAGCGGGCCTGGGGTCGGCGCCTGTCGAAGCGCTTCGGAGCGGTCGGCTTCGATGACCGCTCGATGGTGGCCCGGGGCGACGGCGAGTCGGCGGTGTTCGACCACGAGTCCCTCCGCAAACTCGACGGCACGTCGGTCCTCGAGGGCTGCGATGTCGACGGCGGGGAGTTCGTGATCTCCTGGGGCTGGGCCATGGCCGAGTTCCTCGAGCAGTTCCGCTAGGAGAGACCTCCAACCGGACGATCCTGCGACCGCGGGGGAGGACAGCCCGGCCCCCACCGGGTATGCTCTACCGAATGACATCCATGTGATTCGTCCACAGCATGTGGGTGATGACTGTGGACAATGTGGGGACGGTCGTCCCCGGCGCGGTCGAGGGGAGCAGTAGCCCGTGGGTTCGTCTTTCACCCACCTCCATGTCCACACCGAGTACTCGATGCTCGATGGCGCCTCCCGCTTGGACGAACTGGTGGCCAAGGCGGCGGCTGACGGCCAGCCGGGCCTGAGCATCACCGACCACGGCAACATGTACGGGGTGCTCGACTTCTACCGGTCGTGCAAGGACCACGGCGTCAACCCGGTGATCGGCATCGAGCTGTACCAGGCCGAGGATTCCCGCTTCGAACGCCCGCCCCGACGGGGACGCCTCGATGACTCCGGGGGCGAGACCGACGGGGGCAAGAAGCTCTACTACCACCTGATCGCCCTGGCCGAGAACAACACCGGCTACAAGAACCTGATCCAGCTCGCCTCCCGGGCCTTCATGGAGGGCTACTACTACAAGCCCCGGGTCGACTGGGACGTGCTGGCCGACCACGCCGAGGGCGTCATCGCCACCAGCGGCTGTCTCGGCGGCCACGTTCTCCAGTCGCTGATGAGCGGCAACGACAAGGCGGCGCTGGAGAAGGCGGGCCGCCTCCAGGACATCTTCGGCCGCGACAACTTCTTCATCGAACTCCAGGACCACGGCATCCCGGCCCAGGCCGAGACCAACCCCAAGCTCATCGAGATCGCCCGCAAGATCGGGGCGCCGATGGTCGTCACCAACGACTCGCACTACACCCACAAGGTCGACCACGTCGCCCACGACGCCCTGCTGTGTGTGCAGACCGGCTCGTTGATGAGCGATCCCGACCGGTTCAAGTTCCACGGGGACCAGCACTTCCTCAAGACGGCGGCCGAGATGCGGGCCGAGTGGGCGGAACTGCCCGAGGCCTGCGACAACACGCTGTGGATCGCCGAGCGGGCCGACGTCGAGATCGAGTTCGGCAAGCCCCTCCTGCCCGACTTCCCCATCCCCGAGGGTTTCGCCGGGGCCGACGAGTACCTCGAGCACCTGACCATGGAGGGGGCCCGCAAGCGGTGGGGTTCCTCGCTCCGCGACGAGATCGTGGAGCGCCTGGCCTATGAGCTCCAGGTCATCAAGAGCATGGGGTTCAGTTCCTACTTCCTCATCACGTGGGACCTGATCCGCCACGCCCGCGACGCCGGTATCCGGGTCGGCCCCGGCCGTGGCTCGGCCGCCGGGTGTGCGGTGGCCTACACCCTCTGGATCACCGACCTCGATCCGATCAAGTACGACCTCCTGTTCGAGCGGTTCCTCAACCCGTCGCGAATCTCCATGCCCGACATCGACATGGACTTCGACTCCCGCTACCGGGACGAGATGATTCGCTACGCCGCCGAGCGGTACGGCCGGGACCATGTGGCCCAGATCGTGACCTTCTCCCAGATCAAGGCCCGGGCCGCGGTCCGGGACGCGGCCCGGGTCCTCGGTTACCCCTACGCCGTGGGCGACAAGGTGGCCAAGGCGATGCCGCCCCTGGTCATGGGGCGTGACACTCCGCTCAAGTACTGCTTCGAGGAGAGCGAGAAGTACGCCGACGGCTACAAGGCGGCGGCCGAGCTGCGGGCCATGACCGAGGCCGAGGAGGACGTGGCCAAGGTCGTCGACGTGGCCATGGGGCTGGAGGGCCTGCGCCGCCAGGACGGCATCCACGCCGCCGCCGTGGTGATCACCAAGGATCCGCTCACCACCTATCTGCCCATCCAGCGCAAGCCGGAGGCGGGCAAGGACATCGAGGACGCGCCGGTCGTCACCCAGTACGAGATGCACGGGGTCGAGGACCTCGGCCTGCTCAAGATGGACTTCCTGGGCCTGCGCAACCTGGACGTCATCACCGACACCCTCGACCTGATCGAGCAGGTCCATGGTGAGCGTCCCGACATCGACCGGGTACCCCTCGATGACGAGCCGACCTACGACCTGCTGCGGGACGGGCGCTCCATCGGCGTGTTCCAGCTGGAGTCGGCCCCGATGCGGGCCCTCATGCGGTCGATGGCCCCCACCTCGTTCGAGGACGTCGCCGCCCTGGTGGCCCTGTATCGCCCGGGCCCGATGGCGGCCAACATGCACAACGACTACGCCGACCGCAAGAACGGGCGCAAGCCGGTCGAACATCTGCACCCCGACGCCGAGGAACTGCTCGGCGACACCTACGGCCTGATGATCTATCAGGAGCAGATGATGCGGATGAGTCAGAGGTTCGCCGGTTACTCGCTGGCCGACGCCGACTCGCTCCGCAAGGCGGCGGGCAAGAAGAAGCGCGAGCTGATGGCCAAGGAGCGCGAGAAGTTCATCGCCGGCTGCGACGACGCCGGCTACGGGGCCGATTTCGGGGCCGAGCTGTTCGGGGTCATCGAGGGCTTCGCCGACTACGCCTTCAACAAGAGTCACTCCTACGGCTACGGGTTTGTCAGCTACCAGACCGCCTACCTCAAGGCCAACTACCCGGTCGAGTACCTGGCCTGTCTCCTGACCAGCGTCAAGAACAACCTGGAGAAGGCGGCCGTCTACCTCAACGAGTGCCGCCAGCTCGACATCCAGGTCCTGGTGCCCGACGTCAACCGGTCGGAGCTCGACTTCACCTCCATTCCCGATCCGGACGGGGGCAAGCTCAACGCCATCCCGTTCGGGTTGTCGGCGGTGCGCAACGTGGGCGACGGACTGGTCGAACTCCTGCTGGCCGAACGGGCCGAGAACGGTCCGTTCACCAGCTTCATCGACTTCTGCGAACGGGTCGACTACCAGGTCCTCAACAAACGGACCGTGGAATCACTGATCAAGGCGGGTGCCTTCGACTCGCTGGGCCACCCTCGCCAGGGTCTGCTCCTGGCCTTCGAGGACATCATCGACAAGACGGTCAGCTCCCGCCGGGAGGCCGACATGGGTGTCATGACCCTGTTCGGCTCCCTCGACGACGACGCCTCGGGTGGCACGGGCTTCGACGACCGGCCCGACATCCCCAACCAGGAGTTCGACAAGTCCCAGCGCCTCGCCTTCGAGAAGGAGATGCTGGGCCTGTACGTGTCGGACCATCCGCTCATGGGCCTGGAGGCGGCGCTCGAGCGCAAGTGTGACCTGGCCCTGGGCGACATGGAAAACGCCGAGGAGGGCTCGTCGGTCGTGGTCGGCGGTGTGGTCACCGCGTTCCAGAAGAAGTGGACCCGCAAAGGCGACCTGATGGCGG
Organism: Acidimicrobiales bacterium; assembly: GCA_965263455.1. Classification (GTDB taxonomy): domain Bacteria; phylum Actinomycetota; class Acidimicrobiia; order Acidimicrobiales; family SZUA-35; genus CADEDH01. The sequence continues at coordinate 610,223 of CBDHHN010000001.1, read as the reverse complement.
TCCTGGTGCTGGAGGACCTCACCCACTCGGTCGAGACCATGGTCTTCCCCAAGACCTTCGCCGACTTCGGCCACCTGTTGGAGGACGACCGGATCGTCGTCGTGCGGGGTCGGGTCGACAACCGGGACGATCAGCCGAAACTGATGGCCCAGACCTTCGAGGTGTTCGATGTGGACCGGGCCGGCTCGGCGCCGCCCCTCCGTCTCGACATTCGCCCGGACCAGCTCTCCGACGAGCTGATCAAGCGGCTCAAGATCGTGCTGACCCAGCACGGGGGCGAGTCTCCGGTGTACGTGCACCTGAATCCTGATCGAGCCGTTCGTTTGGCCGACGGGTACTGCGTCGACACCTCGAACGGGCTGATCCCCGAGCTGCGAGTGCTGCTCGGGGCCGACGCCGTGGTTCTCTAGAGCCCTAGAGTCTCCTCGACCGGTTTCAGCCCCCGCCATCCGGAGTAGTCCCGTGAGTCACGGTTCCCCCACGTCCATCGCCGTCTACGTCTGCACCCACAAGCGCAACGAGCCCTTGCGCCGCATGCTCGACTCACTGGCCGTCGCCGCGGCGCGGGTCCAGCCCGAGGTCGAGATCGCCATCGCCGTCATCGACGACAACCCCGACGGCCGGGCCAAGGAAGTGGTCGAGGGCTTCGAAGGCCCGGCCGGCACCCCGCCCTTCGTTCGGGGCCTCCACTATCGGCATTCCGGAGCCCAGAACATCTCCACCGCCCGGAATCTGGGCCTGGAGACCGTCATCCCGCTGGGCGAGTGGGTGGCCATGGTCGACGACGACCAGGTCGTGGTGCCCGAGTGGTTCGAGTCCATGCTCGAGCTGCAGGCCCGGACCGGCTGCGACGCCGTCACCGGGCCGGTGTTCAACCGCTACCCGACCCGGGCCGCGGCGTGGCTGACCGACGAGCCGTGGGGCGACATCCTGGAGGCCCCGCTCCAACCCGACGGCGAGCAGGTCGAGCTGTGCTCCACCGGCAACTCGATGCTCCGCAGCTCGTTCCTGACCGACCACCCCGACATCCGGTTCAAGACCGAACTCGGCGTGATCGGGGGCGAGGACATGGTCTTCTACCGGGCCGCGACCTCGGCCGGGCTCGACGCCCGCTTCTCGCAGAAGGCCGTGTGCTACACCGAGATGCCGGCCGAGCGGGAGACCCTCACCTATCACCTCCGGGCCTCGCTGTGGATGGGCAACACCATGGCCGTGACCAACCTGGAGAGCGGGGAGGCCGGCCGGGTCCGGCTCACGGCCCGCGCCGGCCGCCGGATGCTCAACGCCGCACTGCGCCCCATCCAGCAGGTGCGGCAGGGTAACCCTTCCCAATGGCGCTTCGCTGCGGGGCTGGCTGCGGTCGGGGCTGGCATGCTGGTCGGCGTGTTCGGGATCCGGATCTCTCACACGTGACGGCGGCGCAACTCCGGGTGCGCGACGGGCGCTATGACGGCCAGGGGGATCTCCTCCTGCCCATCGGGACCTTCGGGGCCCAGGTCTTCGTGTTCTTCTCGCTCATGTACGCCTTCAACGTCACCGGCTTCGAGGTGTTCCCCGGGGTGACCCCGCTGGGCCTGGTCTTCGGCGCCTTCGGCGTCCTGGTCCTGGCGCCCCGGGTGGTGGCGATGCGGATACCGGTGTCGCTGCTGGCCCTGTGCCTGCTGGCCTGGATCATGACGTCGACCATGTGGACCGACAATCCGGTGGCCACCAGCCGGGCCATCCAGAACACCGTGCCGCTGCTCGTGGGCATGGTGATCTGCGCCGGGATGATCTCGCTGCGGGACCTGGTCCCCGCCCTGTTGTGGATGATCCGGGTCAGCGTGCTCATCACCATCGCCGTCCTGATCGTGTACCCCGAGACCCGCTACCACATCGACCTCGAGACCGGGACCCGGTCCATCGACGGGTGGCACGGATGGTTCCCGCACAAGAACATCATGACCCCGTTCCTGACGTTCGCCCTGCTCACGGTGTTGACCTTCGACCGGTCCGTCGTCGGCCGCTACCTGACCCTGGCCGCCATCGCCGCCCTTCTGCTCGGCTCCGACTCGGTGACCGGGATGGCCGGCGCCCTGCTGGCGGTCAGCATCTGGGTCTGGCTGCAGCTCTACAAGAACCTCGACATCCGGGGCAGCAGCATCTTCCTCGTGTCGTCGATCGCGGTCGGTCTGTTCGCCGTCCTCGGCGCGGCCGCCTCACTGGCCACCCTCACCAGCGCCTCGGGCAAGGACATCACCTTCACCGGTCGCACCCTGATCTGGGCCGCCTCGCTCGACGCCATCCGGGATCGCCCCATCCAGGGCTACGGGTTCGGGGGCCCGCTGTCCGACGATCCCGTCACCCCCCTCACGGCCGAGATCTGGCGGGCCATCGGTTTCGCCGTGCCCCACGCCCACAGCGGCCCCATCGACGCCCTGCTCCAGATCGGGGTGATCGGCCTGCTGTTGTTCCTGGCCCTGTATGTGACGACCATGGTCGACGCGCTGCGCATGGTTCGGGAACGCCCCGCCGTCGCCGCCTGGATCGTGTCCACGCTGGTCGTCCAGTTGTTCATCTCCTTCTCCGAGAACGTCTTCCTCGGCACGGGCTGGTTGCCGACCCTGTTCCTGTTCCGGACGGTGCTGTCGCGGACCCACGGGATGGATCTCGACACCGGGACCGAACTGGCCGACCGGGTCCGAACATCGCTGGCCTCGGGCCGACCCGTGGTCGGCGAGGTGCTCCGATGACGGCCCCCGGCCGCCCGCCGTCCCCCCTGGGAGACCGGATCCGCCGGGCCTGGAACGCGTTCGACGGATTGGCCGTCGACACGCTGTGGAGCGGGGCCCACGACGGTCTCAGCCTCATCACCGCCTTCACCTCGTTCTACCTCCTCAACCGGGCCCTGAGCCTGGAGGAGTACGGCGCCTACATCGGTCTCTACGGTCTGCTCGGGGCCCTGGGGGCGATGGCCTTCTCCGGGGTCGGTCTGGCTCTGCTGCAGCGGCTGCTCGGTGAGGGCGACGAGCCCAACCAGGCCCTGCGGTCGTTCCTGTCGTTGAGCTTGATGGGGGGTGCCGCCGGCTCGGCCCTGGTCATCGTCCTGGCCGTGCTGACCCTCGACCTCGACTCCGTGGCCATCGTCATGATCGTGGTGGCCGAGATCCTGCTGATGGCGGTGGTGTTCCTGTCGTCGATGGCGGTCCAGGCCTCGTCCGGGTTCCCGGCCGCCATCCGGGCCCGCGGCGCCATCGTTCCCATCCGGCTCTCGATCGTGCTCTTCCTGGCCGCCACCGACGCCCTGACCATCGCCAACCTGGCCATCGGTGTGCTCGTCTGTTTCGCCCTGTACGCCGTGTACCTCCTGGTGTTCCACCTGCCCCGCCATGGGTACCGGGTCGCGTTCGGCGTCCCCAGCCGTCTGGCGGTGCGGGCCAGTTTCATGTTCTCGGCCCCGATGGGTGCCTCGAAGCTGCAGACCGACGCCGACAAGTACCTGCTCAACGTCTTCCGCCACACCACCGACGCCGGCCTCTACGGCGCCGCCTATCGCATGGTGTTGCTCGGAACCCTGCCCCTGCTCGCCCTGGAGACGGCCGCCTTCCAACGGTTCCTGCCCAAGGGCGACGGTGAGGCCGGGCTCCACCTGCGGCGGGCCACCCGCCTGGCCAGCCTGATGTTCGCGGCCGCCATCGTGGTCGCCATCGGCATCTACTTCACCCTGCCCCTCCTCGACTTCCTGTTCAGTGAGGAGTTCGCCGAGGCCGTCGACATCGTCCCCTGGCTGCTGGTCCTCATCCCCCTGATCGCCACCAGCGGCACACCGCTGAACGGACTGCTCGGCCTCGGCCGAGCCGACAAGCGGATGTGGGTCTACATCTCGTCGGCCGCGGTCAGCCTCGTCCTGTACTTCACCCTCATCCCCACGTTCCGCTGGGAGGGGGCCCTGGTGGCCACCATCATCAGCGAGCTGTACCTGGCCGCCGCCGGTTGGACCACGCTCTGGTACTACCAGCGCCGGGCCGACGCCGAACTTGCCGCCGCCGATCGGGCCTCCTATCTGAAGGCGGCGCCCGGCCCCTGAGGTGAGGTCGGCGACAGACGGGATCGGCGCGGCGCATGGATGCTGGACTCGACGGCGGGCGGGTGGCCCGACGACGACTGACCGGGCGGTGGCGGCTCGCCGCCCTGGCCCTGGTGTCGAGCGTCGCCGTGGTTGCGGTCGCCGTCGGTGGGTGGTTCTACCGGAGCCGATCGGGGGAACCCGAACCGCTGCGCGGCTACCGCCAGCAGGCGGCGCCGGCCCTGGTCGCCCCGGCCGACCCCCGGCGGGGGACCCTCGACCTCGTCGACCGGAGCGGGCCCGAGGACGGCATCGTGGCCGGACCCCTCCTCTCCCTCGACATCTCGCCCCCGGCCGATGCCACCGAGATGCAGGTCGGTTTCGATCCTTCGTTCGCGTCGGCCCGGTGGGAGCCGGTGGCCGAGTCGACCGAACTGACGACCGACGATGTCGGCTACCAGATCGTGTTCGGCCGGTTCCGCCCCGGGCCCGAGGGGGAACCGTCGCCGGTCAGCACCGACGGGATCACGGTCGACCCCACCCACGCCGCCGCCGTGGCCTCGGCCGACGGTCTCCACCGGCCGAGCTGGGTCCGGCCGGTCGGGCCCGACCGGTTGATGGTCCGGATCGAGGGCGGCCGAATCGTCCACGGAGCCCAGGAGAGCTACGACTTCGACCGCCCCCCGAGCGGTGATTCGGTCGATCGCTGGTTCGGTCCCGTCAACGTCCGGCGCGACGGGGAGCCGTACGGCATCAAGGTCGAGGGGAGCGAAGGCCTGCTTCGCCAATGGGACCGGCTGCACGGGAGGGCGGTGGACCCCGAGCGCCTCGACGACGGCCTGTGGCTCGTGATCGGCCCCGACGGGCGCGAGATCGGGACGACGGCCGTCGAGCGAATCAGCCGGGCCGGGGGCGGGGGCTTCGGGCCTGACGGGCGCATCGTGGCCCTGGTCCACGATGTGGTGCTGACCCTGGACGAGCCCATCGAGGTGGGCGCCGCCTATCGGTTGCAGCCGCCGGTCGACGTCGCCGACCCGTACCCGTTCTCGGTCGACTGGGCCACCACCCGCAGCCCGGCCGTCCACGTCAACCAGCACGGCTACGCTCCCGACGATCCGCTCAAGGTCGGCTACCTGTCTCGGCCGTTCTTCGCCACCGACGGTCTCGAGCCCTACCGGGCCGACCTCCCGTTCACGGTCCGAGACGAACAGACCGGGGCCGTGGCCTTCACCGGGTCCCTCCGGGCCCGCCCCGGTGGCGACGAACTCGACGGCGGCGATCTCACCGGTGCCCCCGTGTTCGAGGCCGACTTCTCCGGCCTGGACCGGCCGGGCCGGTACCGCCTGTGCATCGACACCGTCGGTTGCTCGACCCCGTTCGCCGTCGACGAACAGGTCTGGGATGAGCTGGTCCGCCTGGTGGCTCGGGCCATGTACCACCAGCGATCGGGCGTCGCCCTCGGCCGGCCCCACACTCCCGTCCTGCGCCCGCGGGCGTTCCATCCCGAGGACGGGAAGGTCGTGCGGGAGAGCGAGTTGACCCTGCTGGAGGCGTTCGAGCAGCCATTGGGCGACGTGTTCGCCGAGCTGGTGGCGGCCCGAACCGACGTCGTCCGCAATGAGGCCTGGGGCGGGCATTTCGACGCCGGCGACTGGGATCGCCGGATCCAGCACCTCTACTACGTCCGGTCGGCCATCGAACTGGTCGAGCTGGACCCCGAGCGTTGGGCCTCGACGGAGCTCCAGTTGCCCGAGAGCGGCGACGCCGTGCCCGATCTGCTGGACGAGGCGCTGTGGTCGCTCGACCTCTTCCGCCGGCTGCAGGAGCCCGACGGCGGGGTCAGCGGCGGAGTGGAGACCTCGGAGCACCCTCGGCCCGACAACACCTCGTGGAGCGACGACCTGGCCGTGTTCTCCTACGCCCCCGACCCGTGGTCGTCGTACCTGTACGCCGGGGTGGCGGCCCAGATGGCGGTGGTGCTGGCGCCCTACGACGCCGAGCGTGCGGCCGACTACGGAGCCTCGGCCCAGGCCGCGGCCGAGTGGGCCCTGACCGCCCCTCACGACCCGATCCACGCCGACGGGGTACGCAACCAGCAGGCGGTTGCGGCGGCTGCCCTGTACCGGCTCACCGGTGAGCGACGATGGCACGACCTGTTCGTCGAGGCCTCGGCGCTCGACGACGAGGTCGATGCCTTTCTCAGCTGCCATGCCCACGCCGCCTGCGACGCCGGCTGGATCTACCTGCGGACCGATCCGGCCCTGACCGACCCTGACGTCAGGGCACTGATCGAGACCAGCTTCGTGGCCAGCGCCGACCGGGTCCTGGCTGCGGCCGAGACCACCGCATACGGGTGGGCGGTGGAGAACGAGGCCCTGCCCCTGGTCTGGGGCCTCGGTCCCGGGGGCTCGCCCAGCGCCATCGGCCTGCTCCGGGCCCACCGACTCACCGGTGACGACCGATACCGATCGGCCGCCCTTCGGTCGGCCTCGGTCAGCCTCGGGGCCAACCCCACCAACACCGTCTACCTGACCGGGGTGGGGTCGGGTCCCGTGCGCCATCCCCTGATCGTCGACGTGCTCCACGGCGGACTTCCGGTGTGGCCCGGAACCCCCATCTATGGTCCCCACCGGCTCAACCTGTTGAACGACGAGAGCTGGGTCGAGGAGTTCATCCTGGAACCGGCCGGGGTCCAGCCCCTGCCCTCGAACTCGCCGTTCCTGTGGCAGTTCCAGGACATTCCCCACGTGGCCATGTTCACCGAGTACACCGTGTTCCAGAGCCACGGTGAGGCCCTGTACGCTTACGGCCTGCTGGCCGCGGGCTGACCTCCATCGACCCGTTCACCCAGGAAGTCCCGTCCCATGTCTGTTCCCCCCACGGCGACCCGGCGCCTCCCCGTCATCGGTTCCGGCCCTCACGCCCGCTCGATCCCGGCCGACGGATGACCATGGCTTCGGTACCGACGCCCCGGTCCCGGCGGTCAGCGGACGGCCCGGCAACCCAGGGGCCTGAACTCCGACGGGTCCCCCTGTTCGACTTGGACCTGGTCGACGCCCCCGGCATCGACCACGTGGCCGAGGCGCTGTTGGCCGAACTGGCCCAAGGCCCGCCCGACGACGGCCGCCTGCCCGTCGTGGTCACCCCGAACGTCGACATTCTTGTCGACCTCGAGCAGAAGCCCGATTCGCTGGAACGCCGGGTCTTCGACCAGGCCCGCTACGTGTTGCCCGACGGCATGCCCCTGGTGGCGGTGTCGGGTCTGCTCGGTCATCGACTGTCGAGCCGTCTGACCGGCAGCGACCTGTTCGCCCTCCTGTGGCCCCGCCTGGCCGCAGCCGGGCTTCCGGTGGTGGCCGTGTGCGCCAACGACGAGATCGCTGAGCGGCTGGGGGCCGAACACGGGGCAGCCCGGTTCGTGGTGCCGCCCATGATCGACGCCGACGATCCGGCCGCCCGCTCGACCGTCGTCGATCAGGTGCAGGCCGAGGTGGCCGAGATCGACGCCCGTTGCGTGGTGTTCGGCCTCGGACATCCCCGCGACGCCCGGTTGGCCCATGAGCTGTGCCATCGGTCGGAGCCGGCGTCGGCCCCGCTCTGTCTCGGCGTGGGCGGGGCCCTCGGCATGTACGTGGGCCAGACCAGGCGGGCGCCGGTGCTGCTCCAGCGGATCGGGGCCGAATGGCTCTACCGCTTCTGCCAGGAACCGCGGCGACTCTTCCACCGCTACTTCGTCCGCGACCTTGCGTTCATTCCCCTCACCCTGCGTCACCTCCGGCGCCGGCTTCCGGGAGGCTCCCGTGGCTGAGTCCGGCGTCCCGATGCCCGACGCGACACCTCCCGTCGGCCTGGTGAGCGTCATCGTCCCCGTGGGCGGCGTCGATGACCTGTTGCCATTGCAGCTCGACACGCTGCGGACCCAGACCTTCGACGGCCGGTGGGAGCTGGTGCTGTCGCTCAACAGCGACGACCGGGGCCATCGGGCCCGACTCGAGTCTCTTCTGGAGGAGCGTGCCGACCTGCCGGCCCGGATCGTCGACTCGTCCGACCTGCGCAGCGCCTCCCACGCCCGAAACGTGGGGGCCCGGGCGGCCGAGGGCGAGCGGCTCCTGTTCTGCGACGGCGACGACCTCACCGACCCGGGTTGGATGACGGCTCTGGTCACCGCCATGGACGGGGCCGCGGCCGTGGGCGGCCATCTGGAGGAGGACCTCCTCGCCATCCCCGGTCAGGCCCACTGGCGCCCTCCGGCCACCCCCGACGCCCTGCCCACGTTCCTGGACCGGCCGTTCCTGGTCACGGCCAACATGGCCGTCTGGCGGGAGGCGTTCGACAAGGTCGGTGGCTTCGACACCACCCTGATCCGGGGGGAGGACATCGCCTTCTCCTGGGATCTGCTCGACCTCGGTCTGGAGCTGACCTACTGCGCCGACGCCGTCATCCACTACCGGCACCGCGAAGGCCTGGTCCCGATGATGCGCCAGCACTACCTCTACGGGAAGGGCTTCAGCCAGCTTCTGGCCCGGCGCGGCGTGCCGGGCGACGGCGAGGGCGGCACCACCGGGCTCCGGGCTCTCAAGCCCAACGGGCAGTCGGTCGGCCACGTCGGCCTCGTCTACTTCTGTCGGCGGGGTTCGATCGCCGCCGGGCGGGTCGTCGGCCTCCTCCAGGAGCGGGCCCGTCGCTGAGTCGATGGGGTGGTCCCGCCCACGGCGGCTGGTCTCGGATCCCCCAGGCCCGGGAGTAGACTCGCCGACGAGGGGCAGACGGGGCGCTGTTCCCTCCTGGTCCGCCGACAGTACTCACGAGGACGGTTGAGACGCCTTGGAACTCGCATTCGTTTTCTCCGCTCTGCGTCGGCGCTTCTGGGTCGTGACCCTCATGGCGTTGCTGGGCTCGATCCCGGGCCTGACCGCCGACCCCCCGACCGGTGACACCTACCGGTCTCAGGCCGTCCTCCTGGTCCAGCCCCCGACCCGGGCCACCGGCATCGTGTTCTCCTCGGCCCCCGACCGCTACGTGGTGTCCCAGCTCAGCGTGCTGGAGAGCGCCTCGCTGGCCCAGAAGGTGGCCCGTCGGGTCTCGGCCCAACTCGGCACCGAGTTCTCGGCCGAGGCGGCAACGGTCCTGACCGAGATCACGCACGAGCCGGGTACCGACATCGTCCAGATCACGGCCGAGGGCAACTCGGCCGACCTGGCCGCCACCCTGGCCCAGGCCTACGCCGAACTGTACGTGGAGGGGTTGGAGACCACTGACGAGGACCAACAGCAGCGGGCCGACCTGGAGCGGGAGATCGAGACGCTCAGCAACCAGCTCGAGGCGCAGGACATGCGCCTGGAACAGGCCATGGAGGAGTTCCTGCCCCGCGACGGCGACCCCACGCCCGACCCCATCCCGCCCGCCGAGTTCGTCGACCCGTCGGCGGTGTCGCAGCGGACCCTCATCCTGGTGGAGCTCCAGCAGCTACAGGCGTCGCTCAACGAACTCGACCAGCAGTCGCGGCTGCGGGTCAACACCGAGATCATCTCCGACGCCGTCGTCCCCGCCGAGCCGATCCCACCGTCGGGCAACTTCCTTCTGGCCGGTGGCCTGATCGGCGGCATCCTGGGCGGCGTGGTCCTCACCCTGCTGTGGGCCCGGTTCTCGACCAAGGTCCTCGACGAGGACGCCGCCGGCGAGATCCTGGGGACCCCGGTCGTGGCCGAGCTGGCCCACTACCGATCGTTGCGGCGCAACCCGATGGGTGCGTTCCAGTCTCTGCCCCGGTCGGCCGCCCCGGTCGTCGACCAGCTGTGTGTGCGGGCCGAGGCCCTGGGCCGCATCGGGGAGCCCCTGACCGTCATCGTCACCGGCACCATGCGCAGCGCCGGCTCGACCACGCTGGCCCTCGCCATGTCCGAGCGCTTCGCCGCCGGCGGGGCGGCCGTCGTCCTGGTCGACGGCGACGTCCACGACCCCCGGGTCACCACCCTGTTCAACGGCGGGACCGACGGCGGGGTGCCGGCCATCATCGCCAACGGGGGATCGCTCACCGATCAGCGCGGTCGCTCCGCCCTGACCCGGACGATGGACCCGGCCGTCTCCGTACTCGGTCTCGGGCCCAACCGGGCTGCGGCCAACCTCCGGCGCGACACCGTGCCCAACGTGCTCGACGCCGCCCGCCGCAACGCCGACATCGTCGTCATCGACGGTGGTCCGGTCCTCGATCTGGCCTCGACCCTGCAGTTCGCCAACCTGGCCGACGCCGTGGTGCTGGCCGTGCCCCTGTCCCGCCAGAAGGCTGACGCCCTCACCGACCTGGCCCGCCAGCTCGACAGCGTGCGGTCCAAGCTGCTCCTGGTCATCACCGCCCCGGCTCGCCGGGCGGCCAAGGGCCAGATCTACCGGTCCGAGGGTGGCACCGACGGCCGGATGCCGATGTCGTCCCGCCAGGGCGGGGCGGGCGACGGGGGCATGGTCGTCCCCGACGGAGCGAACGGCCATCTGGTGGCCACGGCGGCGCCCGGCCCCGCCGCCTCGGGCCCCGTCGACTACACGGCCACGGTGGCCACCACCGTCGTGACCGAGGCCGGTCCCGCCGGGGCCCAGACGTCGACCGTGGCACCGTCGTCCGAGGCGGCCGCCCCGGCCAACGGCGCCGGGTCCGGAGGGGCCCACAGCGCCTCCACTCCGGCCTCCAGTCCGGCCTCCAGTCCTGTCTCCGACGTCGACTCCCAGGAGACCGTCATCGCCCATCCGCCACCCCCGCCGGGTGCGCCGACACCCTGACCAGCGGGTCCCGATCCGGTCGGGAACACAGGGGCAGGACGACTCAGGGGTGGCCCCGCGGGGAACACCGGATGGGTGCGGCCGTTGTCTAGGGTGAGGCCATGACACAGCCTGACCCGTCAGACATTCCCGTCGTCGTCCTGTGCGGTGGCCAAGGCACCCGCATCCGGGAGGCATCGGAGAAGCTGCCGAAGCCGATGATCGAGATCGGGAACCGGCCGATCCTGTGGCACATCATGAAGATGTACGGAGCCCACGGGTATCGCCGCTTCATCCTGTGCCTGGGCTACAAGGCGTGGGACATCAAGCAGTACTTCCTCAACTACGAGGTGATGACCTCGGATCTCACGGTCAAGGTTGGCGGCAGCGAGCCCGACTACCTGCGGCAGGAACCGATCGACGACTGGGAGATCTCCCTCGTCGACACCGGGATGGAGACCGGCACCGGCGGCCGCCTGGCCAAGGTGGCCCACCTCCTCGACCAGGACTACTTCATGCTGACCTACGGCGACGGTGTGGGCGACGTCGACCTCCGGGGCGAGCTCATGACCCTGGCCGCCGATGACAAGCTCCTCGGCATGGTGACCGGTGTGCACCCCACCAGCCGCTACGGGGAACTCGAGGTCTCCGACGACATGGTGGTGACCGACTTCGCCGAGAAGCCGCCGTCGCAGGGTTGGGTCTCGGGTGGCTTCTTCGCCTTCCGCCGGGAGTTCCTGCAGCACGTCCCGACCGATGAGCCCCTCCACTTCTTCGAGCATCACCCGGTTCAGACCATCACCAAGAAGGGCGCCCTGGGCCTCTTCCCCCACAACGGGTTCTGGATGGGGATGGACACCTTCCGGGAGTACACGGCGCTCAACGACATGTGGGCCCGGGACGAAGCCCCGTGGAAGTCGTGGGACTGAACCTCTGACGGGGGCGACGGTCGGTTGTCGGCTACGGCGGGGCCTGAACGGCCCCCGTCGTCCCCGATGAGGCGGACCGGCTCTCGCCCGGTCAGCCCTCCCGCTGGCGGGCCGATGACCGCGGGTTCGGGAGTTCGACGGTGGGCACGTCCTCGGCCACAGCCAGGCGAGCCCGGGAGCGACGTCGGAGGTCGATGATGACGTCCTCGCTCTGCTCGTCGTCGGCGGCCCGACCTCGGGCCTGGGCCCGGGTCGGCGCCACCACGCCGTCGGTGGCGGCGCCGGAACGGCGGCGGACGGCCTTGAGAGGCAGCAGGGCGACCGAGATCACGACCTGTTCCACCGTGGCCAGCAGAATGCGGAAGTCCAGGCCCAGGGTCCAGTTCTCCACGTAGTGGAGATCGAGACGACGGTAGGCGTTGAAGGCGGCGTTGGACCGGGCCTCGACCTGCCACAGACCGGTGATGCCGGGCGGTACGCCGAACCGGTCACGCAGCTCGTCGTCGAAGGCCGCCTCCTCCTCGGGGAGGGCGGGACGCGGCCCGACCAGGCTCATCTCGCCCTTCAGGACGTTGAAGAGCTGGGGCAGCTCGTCGATGGAGGTCTCACGGATGATGCGGCCGACCTTGGTGATACGGGGGTCGTTCGACATCTTGAACAAGGGACCGGTGCGCTCGTTCTCGGCCTGCATCTTGGCCTTCAGCTTGTCGGCGTCGGTCACCATCGACCGGAACTTGATCATGGGGAAGAACTGACCCCGTCGACCGGCCCGGGACGAGGTGTAGAAGATGGGGCCCCGGTCCTCGATCTTGATGGCGATGGCGGTCAGGATCATCACAGGCGCGGCCAGGATGAGGGCCACCACGGCGCCGACCAGATCGAGGGTGCGCTTGACCAGCAGGTGCGAGCGGCGGGTGGCGTTGCGCTCCATGACGACCAGCGGCTCGTGCGACAGTGAGCGGACCGAGAACCGGCCCTCGCCCATGCGGCTGATACCGGTCGACAGGTGGACGTCGTAGCCGTTGCGGAACAGCTCGGTGACGATCTGGCGGAACTGGGCACCCCGGAAGCCGGTGGCGGTGACGATGGCGCCGCTGGCCTCGTGCTGGTGCATCAGCTCGACCAGGCGGGTGGTGGGTCCGATCCAGCGCTCGGCCAGCTCGGAGCGTTCGGCCACGGCCAGATTCCCGATGACGCCGGCCAGATGGAACCGGGACTCGGGGTGATCCTCGATCAGCTCCACCAGGTCGGCGGCCTCGTCCCCGGTCCCGACGACGACCACGACCTCGGGCTGGGCCGCCTCGGGGATCTCGGTGGCCAGGGCCCGGATCATGCCCCGGGCCAGCGTCCGCCCGGTGAAGACCAGGAACCAGCCCAGGAGGATCTCGCGGGCACCGATCACCCAGTCGAGGAAGGCGGCGGCCACGGTGATGGCGGCCGCCCCGCCCAACACGGCGACGAAGACCCGTGAGATCTCGTCGGTGCGGGGCAGGGCCGGACGTCCGGCGTAGAGGCCGCGCCGCTCCATGATGGCCAGCGTGGTGATGGCGGCGATGGCGGTCATGGCCAGCGAGCGGCCGGTCGAGCGGTCGAGCTCGATGGTGATGTTCGTCAGGACCAAGGCGGTACCCCAGCCGACCGTCATCACGACGGCGTCCAGCAAAAGCTGGGACAGATGGGGGCTCGGCGATCGCGACAACTGCGTCCTCTTTCCCATTGGCCCGCGCTACGCCCTCTTGTCCCTCAACTGCGCTCCGAAGCCATTATTACCATGTGCCAACGCGGCGGCTCCGACAGTGGGAGGGGTTGAGGGAATCTGCCCACAGCCCCGAACGGCCTCTACCGGGGCCTCGGCCCCGGTCGGTGGGTCGTCAGGCCTTCGGTCCCTCGGGGGTCGACTCGGGCGTCGGCTCCGAGGCCAGGATGCGGCGCTCGCCCGGTAACCCGGGCTCAGGCCCGGCACCGTCGGTCTCCAGCCCGTAGCCGACGCTGGAGCGCCCGGCCGGACTGAGATCGGTCGATTCCGACGGCTCCTGACGAAGATCGATCGTCTCGGGTCGGGTCCGCTCGGGGAGCGCAGGCAGGCGGAGACGTCGCCGGGCCTCGGTCGGCGGGGCGTCGGGCCCGTACCGCTCGTAGAGGCTGGAGCCCGGGTGGCCGACCAGGCACAGGCCGATCACGTCGGCGCCCACACCTCGCAGGTCGGCCAGCGTGTCGGCCAGTTGGTCGCGGCTGGTCGAGCCGACCTTGACCGCCACCACCACGGCGTCGACCTGGCGGCCGATGGAAGGGGCGTCGGAGACCGGCAGCACCGGCGGAGCGTCGAGCACCACCAGGTCGGCCTGCTCGGAGAGCTCGCCGATCAGGCCGGAGAACCCGGGGGTGGCCACGAAATCGGCCGGACTGGGGGGCGTGGTGCCGGTCGGGATCACGATCAGGTTCGAGTTGCCCTTGGCGTCGACCCGGAAGGCCAGGTGATGGAGGGGTGTCTCGGACAGGAGTCGGTCGGACAGGCCGGGCTGGACCGGGCAGTCGAAGACCTCGTGGATGCGGGGTCGCCGGAAGTCCACGTCGACCAGGGCCACCCGGTGGTCGACGGCGCTCATGGCCCAGGCCAGGTTGACCGAGAGCGTGGTCTTGCCCTCCGACTGGTTGGGGCTGGTGATCAGCAGCGACGTGATCGACCGGCCGAGGAGGGCGAACTCGAGCGCCGTGCGCACCTTCTGGTAGCCCTCGGCCACCGGGGTGCCGACGTGGCGCATGGTGGCCAGCGGGAGCTCGTCCTCGGGGATGGTGCGGCCGGGGTCGGGAATGACCCCCAGGACCGGGATGCCGAAATCGGCCACGTCCTCGGTGTCCTTGATCGTGCGGTCCAGGCTCTCGACCAGGATGGCGGCGGCCACACCGGCCATCGCCCCCACGAACAGGGCCAGCACCAGGTTGCGGGCGAGGGAGCCGTTGGTCGGGGCCAGGGGAGGGGCGGCGGCCTGGACCACCCGGGCCGTGCCGGTCGAGGCCAGGCGGCGGTTCAGCTCGAGCTGGGTGATGTTGCCGGCCAGGCCCTGGACCTTGGCGTCGATCAGCTCGAAGTCGGCGGCTGTTGCCGCCGTCACCCGGTCCAGCTCGACCTGGAGCAGGGGTTGCTGTTCGGGCGGGGCGTTGAGCAGACGGTCCTGGAGGTCGTCGATGGGGCCCCGGAGCCGGGTCCGCTCGGCCCGTAGTTCGGTCAGGTCGGTCTCGAACACGGCGATGGCCTCGCTGATGCTGGCCGCCGCCTCCTGCCGCTTGAACTCGACGTAGACCTCGGCCCAGGTGTTGGCGTGGACGGCGGCGTCGCTCGCCTCGGCCGCGGTGGCCCGGAAACGGAGGGAGTCCGACTCGTCGTCGGCGCTGATGTCGATGTCGGGCTCCAGGCCGAGTCGGGTCTCGACGTCGAGACGCACGGCGTCGCTGTGGGCCACGTTGACCTCGTTCGACAACTCCCGGTCGGCCGTCCGGGCGTTGCTGAACAGGGGGTCCTGGATGGCGTCCTGGGCCGCCGAGTTGCCCAGACTCACCCGGGCCGTCGCCTCGTAGGCGTCGCGCTGGACCACGGTCACCAGGAGCGCGACCACGGTCACGGCGGCGGTGGCACCGGCCACCCAGTGCCAACGGCGGCGGAGGATACGGGCGTAGTCGGCGAGCTGGAGCTCGTCGTCGGGTTGGGGGCGGGGTCCGGTCACGACGCACCCCGGCTCGGGCGCGACGAACGAGGGGAGCAAAGCTGGCGGTTGTCCATGGGACCACCTGAATCTCGGTTGCGGCGGGAACTGACGGCGGCCGCGGAGGTCCTCACACCGGCGCCGTGTTCGCCACCCCGGTGGGGGCGGCGAACGTCCCTAGGCTAGTGCGGTCCCAACCCTCCGGAACGGCCCGAGGGCGTTCCACCCAGGCTCGGGGGTCGGGAAGCGCCGGGGCGTTCGGGCCGACAGGGCGGATCCGTGTCGGCCGCGGGGTGGTGTTGTTCCCACCGTCGTCCGTTGGCCGCGCGGGGCTGGTTACGATCACAGCGAGTAGAGGCCGGACCCGTGCATCCGCCCAGCCCGCCGTCCCGGCGGGGTCGTGCACCGGCCTCCAGCCCGAGGGAGTGCGCATGCTCGATCCAACGTTCTGGTCGAATCAGCGGGTGCTGGTGACCGGCCACACCGGCTTCAAGGGCTCGTGGTTGACCCTGTGGTTGCGTCGCATGGGGGCCGACGTCGTCGGGTTGTCCCGCAAGCCGAACACCGAGCCGGCGCTGTTCACCGAGAGCGGGCTGGTCGACGACGTCGTCAGCCACTACGGCGACGTGGCCGACCCGACGGTGGTGGGAGCGGCCGTGGCCGAGGCCCGGCCCACGGTGGTCCTCCACCTGGCGGCCCAGGCCATCGTCCGCCAGTCGTTCCAGGACCCGGTGGAGACGATGACCACCAACGTGGTCGGCACCACCGTGGTGCTCGAGGCCGCCCGCCGGGCCCCCGACCTGCGGGCCGTGGTCAGCGTCACCTCCGACAAGTGCTACGAGAACAACGAGTGGGTGTGGGGGTACCGGGAGCACGAGCCCATGGGGGGCCACGATCCCTACTCGGCCAGCAAGGGCTGCGCCGAGCTCGTCACCTCGGCCATGCGCCGCTCCTTCTACCACGACCCGGACGGACCCCAGGTGGGCAGCGCCCGGGCCGGCAACGTCATCGGCGGCGGTGACTGGGCCGCCGACCGCCTCATACCCGACATCGTGCGAGCCTGGTCCCGGGGCGAGGAGGTGGTGATCCGTCGCCCGGAGGCGGTACGGCCCTGGCAGCACGTGCTCGAACCACTGCTCGGCTACCTGCTGCTGGCCCAACGGCTGGCGGCCGGCGAGCCCGGGTTCGCCGAGGGCTGGAACTTCGGTCCGGACGACGCCGACACCCAGCCCGTCCAGTGGATCGTCGACCGCATGGCCGGTCGCTGGCCGGAGGGCGCCGACTGGCGGGTCGAGTCCGACGGGCCCCACGAGGCCACCCTGCTGCGGCTCGACTCGTCGAAGGCCCGGACCCGGCTCGGCTGGACCCCGACCCTCGACCTCCCGACCACCATCGACTGGATCATCGACTGGTATCACCGGTTCTACGGCGGTGCGCCGGCCCGGGACCTGACCCTGAACCAGATCGACCGGTTCCAGCAGCTCGCCACCGGCGGGGCCGCCTCGACGGTGGAGGTGGGGGCGTGAAGTTCACCGAGACCGACCTCGCCGGCGCCTGGATCATCGATCTGGAGACGATCGGCGACGACCGGGGATTCTTCGCTCGCTGGTACTGCGAGAACGAGTTCGCCGACCACGATCTGGAGACGGCCTACGTCCAGGGCAACCTCAGCTACAACGCGGCGGCGGGAACGGTGCGGGGCATGCACATGCAGCTCCCGCCGGCGACCGAGGTCAAGGTCGTCCGCTGCGTGGCCGGGGCCGTCCACGACATCATCGTCGACGCCCGGCCCGGCTCGCCCACGCGCTGGCGGTGGATCGGGGTGGAGCTGTCGGCGTCCAACCGCCGGGCCCTCTACGTACCCCGGGGCTTCTTCCACGGCTACCAGACCCTTACCGAGGACGCCGAAGTCATGTACCAGGTGAGCGCCTTCTACGCCCCCGGGACCGAGACCGGCCTTCGCTACGATGACCCCCGGCTTGGTCTGGAGTGGCCCCTGCCGGTAGGGACGGTGTCCGAAAAGGATCGCAACTGGCCCTTGCTCGACGACCTCGACCCCGCAACCCTGGAGAACCTGCAATGATCATCATCGACCGTGCCCTCGACCAGCGTGAGCGGGAGGGACGGCCGGTTCGGGTCGCCGCCACCGGGGCGGGCTTCATCGCCCGGGGCATGACCAACCGCATCGCCAACCACACCCGGGGCATGGACCTGTCGGTCATCGTGAACCGGACGGCGGCCAACGCCATCCGCTGTTTCGCCGAGGCCGGTATCGACGATCCGGTCGAGGTGAGCACGGTGGCCCAACTCACGGCCGCCATCGAGGCCGGTCGGGCCGCCTACACCTCCGACCACACCGTGGCCACCGAGTGCGAACTGATCGACTGCGTGATCGAGGGCACCGGCACCATCCACTACGCCGCCCCCGTCGTGCTCGACGCCATCGCCGGCGGGAAGCACGTCATCATGCTCAACGCCGAACTCGACGCCGTGGTCGGTCCGTTGTTCAAACACAAGGCCGACGCCGCCGGTGTCGTCTACACCGGGGCCGACGGCGACCAGCCCGGGGTCCAGATGAACCTGCTGCGCTTCGTGGAGGGGATCGGTTGCCGGCCCCTGGTGGCGGGCAACATCAAAGGCCTGCTCGACCACTACCGCAACCCGGAGACCCAGGCCCGGTTCGCCGCCGAGTGGGGGGCCACGCCCGAGATGGTGACCAGTTTCGCCGACGGGACGAAGATCGCCTTCGAGCAGGCCGTCGTGGCCAACGCCACCGGCTTCACGGTCCAGCAGCGGGGCATGCTGGGCACCGACTTCGACGGCTTCATCGACGACGCCGTCCGGTTCTACGACGTCGACCTGCTGGAGAAGCTGGGCGGTGTGGTCGACTACGTCGTCGGCAGTCGCCCCAGCCCCGGCGTCTACGTCTTCGCCGTGCACGACGACCCGCAGCAGGTGCCGTTCCTGAAGTACGGAAAACTGGGTGACGGGCCCCTGTACTCGTTCTACGTGCCCTACCACCTGTGCCACTTCGAGGTCCCGAACTCGGCGGCCCGGGCCGTGTTGTTCGACGATCCGACCATCGAGCCCACGTTCGGCCCCCAGGTCGACGTGATCACCATGGCCAAGACCGACCTTCGGGCCGGCACCACCCTCGACGGCCTGGGCGGCTTTCACAGCTACGGGCTGTGCGAGCGGCATGACGTGACCCGGACCGAGCGGTTGTTGCCCATCGGGTTGGCCGAGGGTTGCACCCTGCGCCACGACGTGGCCAAGGACCAGGCCCTCACCTTCGATGACGTGGTCGTGCCCGACGGCCGCCTCCTCGACCGGCTGCGGGCCGAGCAGGACGAGCTGTTCCCCCTCCCGGTGCCGGTCGCCGGTACCTGATCCGGCCCGGCCGAACGGGCGTCCCCGACCCGGGGAGATCGCTGTCCGACCGGTGGCCCCGGTTTAGTCGCCTGCTCAAGCGCGCTCCGGTGACCGTCGATGGTCGGACATGGCAGAGCGCACGTCACGCGATCGCCGGAGCGCGCTGTCGGCGCTGCTGTTGTGCTTCGTCGTGGCCACCATGTTGGTGACCACGGCCGGCCTCGTCGTCGGCGGCCCCCGGGCCGACCGCCAGGCCGCGGTCCAGGCCGGGTCCGGGGTGACCCACACGGTGACCTCGGTGGCCGAGTGGGACGCTGCGGTGGCCGCCGCCGCGCCCGGGGACACCATCCGACTCACCGCCACCGTCAACGCCCGGCTCAAGTACCAGGGGGTCCACGACGGTACGACCTCGGGCACCGGGGCCGACGGGACCGCCGGGTCCCCCATCGTGATCACGGCCGATCCCGGGGTGTGGGTCGACCCCGGCAACCAGTCGAGCGGTTTCGGCGCCCTGGACGTGGTCGCCGCCGACCACGTCCACGTCGTGGGGGTCAGCGTCCGCAACGCCCAGTTCGGGATCCGCTGCCTGCAGTGCCGGGGGACCTCCGGCTCGCCGGTACGGATCTCGGGCAACACGGTGACCGCCATCGGGCACGCCGGCATCAACGTGGCCGGCCATTGGGCCGACCACGACCCCAGCTCGCATGTCGTGGTGGCCGGCAACGTCATCTCCAACACCGGGACGACGGCGCCCCAGTTCGGTGAGGGCGTGTACCTGGGGCACGGGTCGACCGAGTGGATCGACGTCAGTCACGACATCGAGGTCTCCGGCAACGAGATCTCCTACACCGGCGCCGAGGGCATCGACATCAAGCCCGGCACCCGCGAGATCGACGTGATCGGCAACTACATCCACGATCTGGCCCCCATCGACGGCGGCGCCATCTCGGCCCACTACGTGAACGCCATCCCCAATCCGAACCCGTCGGAGTTGGACCGGGTCACGATCCGGGACAACCGGATCTGGAACCTCAACCTCTCGGCCGTGCCCGGGTCGAACGACTGGGCCATCTGGGTCGGCCACGGGGGGGTGGAGATCGTCGACAACGTGATCTGGGGTCTGCGCAACGACCCGTCGGCGGCCCGCGGCATCCGGGTCCGGGCCACCCAGGCCTTCGGCCCCCACCCCATCACCATCACCGGCAACACCTTCTGGTCCGCTCAGGGCTGGCTGGCCGAGGGCACCCCGTCGGGGGCCGCCAACGTGGTGGCTTCCGGTAACCGGGGTGTCAACGCCTCCAGCTCGGAGATCCTGGTCTCGGCCGGCGACTTCGTCGGCCCGGTACCGGCCCTCGGAGCATCGGGCACGGCCGACGCCGGGGGCGGTCCCGGCACCGCCTTCGCCCTCTCGGGCGGGGCCACGACCACGACGACCACGACGGCGCCGACGACGACCACCGCGCCCACCACCACAACCACCGCGCCCACCACGACCGCGCCCACCACCACGGTCCCGACCTCCGCCTCCACCACGTCGGCCCCCGGGACGTCGGCCTCGACGACGACCACGGTCCTGGCCGCCCCCGCGCCTGCCCCCACCTCCACCCCCACGACCACCACCACCACGGCCCCGCCCCCGCCGCCCACTCCCGCCGAGACCGTCCCGACTCCAACGAGCCAACCGGACCCCACGGCGACTCCGACGTCGAGCCCGGCCCCGAGCGAAGACGACCAGGTCCCCAACTCGGGAACCGGCGATCCGGCGAGCCGGTTCGCCCCGTTGCCCGACGGTGAACCCGGCCTCCTGGCCGCCGGCCTGCCACCGAGCCGGGTTCGACCCGACGACGGACGGTCGCTGGTGCCCGACCGGTTGGCGTTCGATCCCGAGCCCCGGGCGACCGCCTCGGGCCCCGCTCCGGGCCTTCCGTCGGCCACCACCGATCGGCCGGTCCCGGTGCCCGGAGCCGGGCCACCGGCCGGAGCGACCGCCGTCGCCCCTCCCGGACGTGAGCCCGACCCGACCCCGGCCGCCGACAACGGTCTGGAGGTCGCCGGCGGGCCGGTGGGGAAGGCGGAGCCGGGCGAGGGGGACCGCGCCGCCGTGGCGCTGGTGCTGGCCGCGAGCGCCGCGTGGGCCACCCTGGCGCTGCGCCGACTCGGTCGGCCCCCGGCCCGGCCCTAGGGGGCCGGGCCAGGCCGAGCCACGCACCCCGGGGCAGAACCACCCAGGACCGGTGGAGCGTGGGCGCCGTCGGCCGGAATCGGTAACATTCGGGGTTCGGGACGGCGGCCCGAGCAACGGGTTCCGACGACTGAAAAGGCTGAGGCCTGGTGGAGACAGCACTCATCACCGGATCCGGAGGGCTCATCGGCGCCCAGGCGGTCCGTTACTTCTCGTCCGAGTTCGACCTCGTCGTAGGCGTCGACAACAACCTCCGGGCCTACTTCTTCGGCGACGAGGCCTCGACCCGATGGGCGGTCGAGGAACACGAGCAGCAGCTGACCAACTACCGCCACGAGGACCTCGACATCCGGGACCGTGACGGCGTCGACCGGCTGTTCGCCGCCTACGGGTCCGACATCTCCCTCGTCATCCACACCGCGGCGCAGCCGTCCCACGACTGGGCGGCCAAGGAGCCGTTCACCGACTTCGACGTCAACGCCGTGGGCACCCTCAACCTCCTCGAGGCGACCCGCCGCCACGCCCCCGAGGCGGTGTTCATCTTCACCTCCACCAACAAGGTCTACGGCGACACCCCCAACCGGCTGCCCCTGGTCGAACTGGACCAGCGGTGGGAGCTCGACCCCGAACACGAGTGGCACGAGCATGGGATCCCCGAGGAGATGTCGCTCGACAACTCAACCCACAGCCTGTTCGGCGCGTCCAAGGTGGCGGCCGACGTGCTCTGTCAGGAGTACGGCCGGTACTTCGGGCTCAGGACCGGCACCTTCCGGGGTGGCTGCCTGACCGGTCCCGGCCACTCGGGAGCCCAACTCCACGGGTTCCTGGCCTACCTGATGAAGTGCACGGCGACCGGCGAGCCTTACACCGTCTTCGGCTACAAGGGCAAGCAGGTCCGGGACAACATCCATGCCGACGACCTGGTCAACGCCTTCGACGTCTTCCGTCGCGACCCCCGCCCGGGCGAGGCCTACAACATCGGCGGAGGCCGGGAGGCCAACTGCTCGATGCTGGAGGCCATCGACCTGTGCCAGGAGATCGCCGGCCGTGAACTCCAGTGGACCTACACCGAGGACAACCGGATCGGCGATCACATCTGGTGGATCTCCGACATCCGCAAGTTCGGTGACCACTTCCCGGCGTTCAAGCTGCAGTACGACATCCGCGGCATCCTGACCGACATCCATCGGCACGGCGTCGAACGATGGTCGGTCCAGTGACCGGTTCCGACCTCCTGGGCACGAAGGTCGACCTGTTCGGGGTCGGTATCACCGTCACGACCTACGCCGACGCCACCGAACGCATCATGGAAGCGGCCCGCCATCGCCGGTCCTACGCCGTGTCGGCCCTGGCCGTGCACGGCCTCATGGAGGCGGTCGACGATCCCGCCTTCGGTGACCAGGTCAACCAGATCGATCTCGTGACCCCGGACGGGCAGCCGGTCCGCTGGGCCATGAACGCGCTCCACGGAACCGACCTGCGCGATCGGGTCTACGGGCCGGACCTGACCTGGCACGTGATCGAGGCGGCGGCGGCCGAAGGTGTGGGCATCTTCCTCTTCGGCTCGACCCAGGAGACGTGCGACGGGTTCGTGGCCGAGATCACCCGCCGGTTCCCCGATGCCGTCATCGCCGGGGTCCAGGCCGACCGCTTTCGGGAGGCCACCCCGCAGGAGGACGCGGGCGATGTCGATCGGATCAACGCCACCGGCGCCGGTGTGGTTCTCGTCGGACGGGGTTGCCCTCGCCAGGAGCGATGGGTCTCCGACCATCGGGGGAAGGTCGACGCCGCCATGCTGGCCGTCGGGGCCGCCTTCGACTACGGCGCCGGCACCCTGACGCCCCCGCCGGCGTGGATGCAACGGGCGGGCTTGCAATGGTTGTTCCGGTTGGGTCAGGAGCCCCAGCGGCTCTGGCGCCGATACCTGATCACCAACAGCAAGTTCCTGTACTCGTTCGGTCGGGCGTTGGCCGCCCGTCGCCTCGGTCGCTGACCTGCGCCACCGATCCGTGCCCCGCGTGGTCGTCGCCCGGGAGTGGTGGGCCCTTCGCCGGGCCACCCCATGAGCGTGCTCGACGACGTCCGTCGCCGAGTGGCCGCCATCGGGCCCGAGGGCCTGGCCCGGCGCGCCAGTTGGGCCAGCGTGGTCGAGGTGGCCCAACTCGTGGGGTCACTGCTCGTCTTCTTCTCCCTGGCCAATCTGATGGCCCTGTCCGACTACGGGCGGCTCGGCGGTGTCCTCGCCATCGCCGCCGTGACCTCCAGCCTGGGCAGCTTCGGCTGTCACGTGCTGCTGATCAAGCGGGTGTCCCAGGGAATGGACCTGGCCCAGGCCTGGGGTCGGGCCACCTCGATGTCGGTGATGGGCCTCGGCTTGTCCTCGCTCCTGGTGATCGCCATCCAGCCCCTCCTCCAGGACAACGTCGACCGGCTGACCTTCGCCCTGTTGATCGTGTCCCAGGTGAACTTCTTCTGGCTCACCGAGCTGGCCGTCTATGTGGGCAACGGCACCCGCAGGCTCAAGGAGGCGGCCCAGATCCGTCTCCTGGTGCTGGCCTGCCGCCTCAGCGGCCTCGGCTGGTTCGCCCTCTTCGGCGGCGGTGAGCTCCGGGCCTGGGCCTGGGCCTCGATGGTGTCGTTCGGGGTGGCCGTGGTCCTGGCCGTGGGCTACGTGTGGGTGGTGTTCGGGGCCCGCCCCGCACTGTTCGGCGCCTCGTGGGCCGACGTCGGCGAGGGGGCGCCGTTCTCGGCCAACTCGGGGTCCGAGAGCCTGGTCGACGCCAGCGACCGGCCCCTGCTGAACCGCTACGGGCTGGAGGCCGACGCCGGCATCTACTCCCTCGGCGCCCGCATCGCCCAACTGGGCTACCTCCCGCTGCGGATCCTGATGCGGGCCAGCGACGCCGACCTGTTCGAGGCCGGGGCCCGAGGGGTGGTCCCGGCCCTACGGGTGACCCGGTCCCTGCTGCCCACCATGCTGGCCATCGCCGTGGTGGTCGGGGCCGGCATGCTGATCATGGCCCCGGTGGTACCGATCGTGGCAGGGGAGGAGTGGAACGAGACGGTGGCCACGATCCGCTTCCTGGCCGCCCTCCCCGTCATCCGGGCCGTCCAGTACCTGCTCGGCAACACCTTGAGCGCCAGCGACCTTCAATGGTGGCGGGTCGGTGCCACCCTGGCCGCCGCCGTCGTCAACTTCGGGCTCAATCTGGCCCTGCTCCCCGGGGGCAGCTGGCGCACCGCCGTGTTCACCACCATCGTGAGCGAACTGTTCCTGACCGCCGTCCTGGCCTTCATCCTCTTCGGCCAGGCCCTACACCAGTCGAGGGGCTACGCCCGCAGTCCCTGACCCGACCTGGAGTCCCGATGTTGTACCGCCGCACAACACCGTCCGCCGCCATCGCCCCGACACCGCCCCCGGCCCGCCGATGGCGACGCCGGGCCCGAGGAGCCGCACCCGTGGCCGCCCTGGTCCTGGCGGCCTCGGCCTGCACCGGCAGCGAGGTGACGGCCCCGCCGACCACGGTGGGGGAGCGTCCGATGCGTCCCGTGGTGCTGCCCGAGGTGGCACCACCATCGTCGACCACCTCGACGATCGAGGCGCCCCCACCGCCGACCGAGGACGTCGACCCCCTGACCTTCTACGTCAGCCCGACCGAGGGCGACGACGGTAACGACGGCCAGACCCCCGACACCCCATGGGCCTCGCTCCAGGGGGCCTTGGACCGGGTCGAAGCGGGCCAGACCATCCACCTGATGACGGGCGTCTACGACGATCTGGCCGAACCGGGCAACGCCCACTACACCGTCGACCGCGGCGGCCGCTCGGACGCCTGGGTCCGGATCACGGCCGCCCCCGGCCATCAACCGGTGCTCGCCCCCTTCGACGGCAACGGGATCGTGGTCCGGGCCGACTTCGTCGAGGTGTCCAACCTCGCGGTCGAGGGCCGGGACTTCAGCATCGACAACGCCTACGGCTGGGGGATCCTGGTACGGGAATCCCACCACGTCCGCATCGCCGGGAACCGCATCTCGGCCATGGCCGTGGGCGGGATCGGCTCGGTCGAGGCCTCCAACCTCGACGTCTTCTACAACGAGGTCTTCGACAACTCGTTCTGGGGGGCCGAACAGGGAAGTGGCATCTCGTTGTGGCGCTCGACCGACCACGGTCAGCCGTCCCGCAGCGACGGCTACCACGACCGCATCGTGGGCAACCGGGTCTACCGCAACGAGAACAAGGTCTTCTCCCGGTGGCACGAGGATCGCCAGACCATCACCGACGGCAACGGCATCATCATCGACACCTCGACCCCGACCGGCTACACCGGCCGAACCCTGGTGGCCAACAACGTCGTGTTCGACAACGGGGGTCGGGCCATCCTGGTTCTCGACGCCTCCCGGGTCGACATCGTCCACAACACCACCTACTTCAACGGCCGGACGGCGATCCTGGAAGGCGGTCCGGTCGAGGTGGCGGCCAGCAGGGCGGGTCAGGTTCGGGTGTTCAACAACCTGATCTGGAGCCGGGCCGGCGTCCCCGGAGTCACCGCCCACGAGTCGACCGGGATCGAGATGGGCGGCAACGTGCTGGTCAGCGCCGACCGTCAGGTCGGCCAGACGACCGACCTGGACCTCACCGTCGAAGGTGATCCCGGTCTGGTGGCGCCCGCCATCGATCCGGCCACCGCCGACTTCCGACCCGAGGCCGACAGCGCGGCCCGGGGTCGGGCCATCGCCACCGACCCCCGGCTCGACATCGACGCCGACGGGCTGTGGCGCCCGGACGAGGGAGCCACGGCCGGCGCCTACGAGTGGAGGGAGGGCTGAGGCGAGGCGGTCGGCGGGTTATCGCCCGACCGCTCACCCGGACCGGCTCCGGCACCCACGAGCCGGTCGGGGTCGAGGCCCCGGGCCCGGGCCGCGTTGATGGCGCGGAGGTCGTTGGTGAAGCCCAGGTTGCTGCGGTACCGGAGATGCAGCGAGACCGACAGCGCCGCCACCACGAACATCATCCAGCCCAACGAGTTGGACGTCATACCCGATTCGGTGATCGACACCATCAGCGAGGTGGTCAGGAAGGCGAGGGGCCAGAGGCCGACGGCGCCGGGGACCACGGCCACGATCTTGATGGCCCGCAGCACCGAGCGGATGTAGAGGATCACGAAAGCCAGCATCCCGAAGACCCCGATCTCCAACCAGAGCTGGAAGATGGCGTTGTGGGCATGGCTCGGATTCCATCGACTCTGGATCCAGACCTCGTGGACGGGGCTGAAGAAGCCACCGAAGGCGGCTCCGAAGCCGTGCCCAGCAGCGGGCGTTCGACGATGACCGGCCACAGCTGCTGCCACAGGGGGACCCGACCGGTCAGGCTGACGTCCTTGTCGAGGTACGAGGCCAGGAGGGCGATGTTGGCGGTGGTGAAGGCGACGGCGAACAGGCCGGAGCCCACCAGGCTCATCAGGACCGCCCCACGGAGCGTGCGGCGGCTTCGGAACAGGTGGTACACCGGCAACAGGACGACGGGGATGGCGGTGGCCACCAGCATCGTTCTCGACTGGGAACCGGCCAGGAGCACGGCCAGGACGACGGCCGCCGGGTAGAAGACGAGGCGCAGGTTGCGACTGCTGCGAGCGGCCACGATCAGGGTGGGGATGCCGACCGTGGCGGTGAAGCCGAGGGCGTTCTTCTGCGAGAACACCCCGCTCCAGTTGCCCTGGTTGTCGATCCCGAACTGGGGCAGGGCCAGGACGAAGGCCAGGTTCAGCAGGGCACTGATGGTGAACATGACCGCCAGGAGCCGAATGATCTGGTCGAGCGAGAACCGGATGATGAGGTACGAGGCGAAGCAGGTGACGGCCACGAACACGACCGACGCCTTCAGGGTCTCGGTCGGATCGTCTGACCAGAACATCGAGGCGAAGGTCATGCCCGCCAGCACGTAGACCAGCGGTTCGAGCCGGATGATCTCGATCAGGTAGTCGATGCTGCCCGCCACCCGGGCGAAGGCGATGGCGATCAGGGCCAGTTCTGCCACCACGATCAGGGGGTCGGACGACTCCAGCTGCTCCGACCGGGTCTGGAACCAGAGCACCGGCGACCGGTGCATGAAGATGAACGTGGTGAGGATGACCAGGATCTGCTCGGTCAGGCCGGGCAGGGCCAACACCCGGGCCTGGGGAGGCGCCGCCGGTGCCCCCGCCACCGGCGCGGCCCCGGGGGAGGGGAGGGCGACGGTCATCAGGTCGGTTGGGCGTCGGCCCGGTAGTAGGCGTACTTGTCGCGCCGGAACAGGCCGCCACGTTCGAACCGTTGCCGGTTCATGACCGCACCCAGCAGCTTGGAACCGCTGCGCTCGAGATCGGCCCGGACCTGCAGGAGGTCGGAGGTCTCGGTCCGCTCGATGTCGACCACCACGATCACGCCGTCGACGTAACGGGCGGCCGACACGGCGTCGGCCGTGCTCAGCACCGGCGGGGTGTCGATGACCACGTACTCGACGTCCTCCCGCTCCAGTTCCTTGACCATCTGCTCGAAGCGGTCGGAGTTCAGCAGCTCACCGGGGTTGTTGGGCGGGGTGCCGGAGCGGATCAGCCACAGGTTGTCGATGCCCGGCACCTTCTCGGCATTGAGCTCGGCCGCGGCCGCCAGGTACTCGGACAGACCGGGCCGGGGGCCCTCCATGCCGAACAGCTTCTCCAGGCTGGGTCGGCGGAGGTCGGCCGAGACCAGCACACAGCGTGAGCCGTTCTGGGCCAGGGCGATCGCCAGGTTGGCCGAGGTCAGGCTCTTCCCCTCGGCCGGGGCGGAGCTGGTGACGATGAGCGAGCTGACCCCGCTCGACGAGTTGAGGAACTGCACCGAGCTCCGGAGCCGACGGAAGGCCTCCCGGGCCGCCGTGACCCGGGCCGATCCACCCGACGACAGCATGATCAGGCTGGACGGGCCCGCCCGGTGGCCGAGGCCCAGGGTGGGGATGGCGCCCATGACCGTGGTGCCCAGGGCCAGGGCCACATCCTCGGATTCGCGGGCCGTGGTGTCGAGCCGCTCCAGCAGGAAGGAGGTCACCAGGCCGAGCAGGGCGCCGAGGAACAGACCCCCGACCAGGACCAGGCTCTGGGGCACCCCATCGGGGTTGCCGGGTGGGGTGGCGTTGCGCAGGACCTCGGCCGCCGCCGACCGGGTGGCCAGGGTGGTGCGGGCGGCCGCCGCCTCGTTGTTGAGGTTGCGGATCTCGTTGTTGAGGGCGTTCAGCTGCGTGTTGAGCGTGTTGATCTGGGCGTCGACGGCGTTGACCA
Source organism: Acidimicrobiales bacterium (assembly GCA_965263455.1). Taxonomy (GTDB): domain Bacteria; phylum Actinomycetota; class Acidimicrobiia; order Acidimicrobiales; family SZUA-35; genus CADEDH01. The sequence continues at coordinate 581,949 of CBDHHN010000001.1, read as the reverse complement.
GGGTGTTGCGCTCGTCCCCGGGGTCGGTGTCGACGACGATCTGGGTCCGCTGGCCTCGCAGGTCGTTGATCTGGGTCGCCAGACCACCGGCCTCCTCAAGCTTGCCCGTGGCCTGGGTCTCGGCGTTGGAGATCACCGTCTCGTAGTGCCCGGCGGCGGCGCCCTCGCGGTTGTCCACGTAGTTGGTGGCGAAGGCGTTGGCCGCGGTGGCGGCGGCTGCGGCGTCGAACGAGGTGTAGGAGACGTTCAACACGTTGGAGTCGGGGCGGAAGTCGACGTCCAGGTTCTGCAGGAGCGCCCCCGGTGTGCTGGTCAGGTTCATGTCGGCGATGACCTGGTTGGCGGTGGCGTTCGAGGCCAGGATCTCCCGCTCCGTCTCCAGGTTGGGGCTGACCAGCCGGTTCCCGTCGATCGACCCCACCGGCGTCGGCTGCAGGAGCACGGTGGTGGTCGCGGTGTAGGTCGGGGTCCGGGTTGAGTTGAACAGCAGGGCGGCGGCCAGGCCGAAGATGGTCAAGGCCAGCACCACCCACTTGTGGCGCTGGACGGCGCGGAGGTAGTCCTCCAGCCGCGCCGCCTCGGGGGCCGACGTGGCGCTCTGGTACATCATGACTGCGCTCCCTCGTTCGAGTAGGTAGCGATTGCGGCGGGAAAAGACAGGCTATCCGCGGTCGCCGGAGGCCTGCTGCCGCTGGGCATGGGGTTTTGTGCCACCCCCGCCATAGGCATCACTCCGTCGATCAAGCAGTCCCTCCAGGAGTCCGACGCCGCGCCAGGCACCAGCGACACCCTTCGCCACTCGACCCCAGTGTAGGGTCGCGGCCCCGAGGGCAACAGTCGCCCCCGCCCGGCCCAGGTGGGCCAGGCCGCGGGCGACGACCAGGGGCCGCGTCCGAGGTCGGGGGTCGCCGGCCAACTGGGCCCGGGTGTAGGCGGCGGCCGCCCGCCGCGATCGGCGCAGGATCCAGGCCGCCGTGGTGCGGTCGGGCCCCACGTCCTCGACCACGGCCTCCCCCTCGGCCCAGCGCAGCGCCAGGCCGCGCTCGACGGCGGCGAAGGAGAAGGCAACGTCCTCGCCCCCGGTCCGGCTGAAGCGGGGGTCGAATCGGATGTCGTTCCGGCGGACGCTGGCCAGGTCGATGGCCAGGTTGCCCGAGCGCAGCCACGGCTGGCGGCTGCCATGGGGCGGATCGTCGCGGACGAAGAACCCGCCGTCCACCACCCAGGTCGGTGGGGTCTCGGTGAACTCGGTCAACACCGGAGCGCCGACCAGATCGGCATCGGTGGTGGCCAACATCCGGACCAGCCCGCCGGGCCAGCCGTCGGTGGCCCGCTCATCGTCGTCGATGAAGACCAGGACGTCGCCTCGGGCCTCGTCGAGGGCCCGGTTGCGGGCCGCAGCCAGGCCCGGGGTCGGTTCATGGGCATGGCGCAACACCTGTTCCAGGCCGTGGTCGGCGGCGAAACGGCTGACGGTGTCTCGGGCCGTGGGGATGGCGTCGTTGTCGACCACCACGATCTCGGCCAGGCGCCATCCCCGGTCCGGGGTGGGGTCCGTGGTCACGCCGGCCGACACCAGGCTGCGGAGCGTGGTCTCGAGCGACGCAGGGCGTTGATAGGTGAGAATACCCACCGTCACCGAGGGGGGTGGGGGCGGCGGGGCCTCCGGGGGGCGGGAAGCCGCTTCAGGAGCCATGTCCGCCTCGCGTATCCGGGATCGAGACCGACCACAACCGGAAATTTTGCTCAGTCTGGGTTGGTTCCGCCGTCCTCCCGGGATGGGCTAGCGTGACGCCCGTTATGGGGCTGGAGGTTGACCGCTACCAGTGGTAAACGCAACTACGAGGCTCGAGCTTCCGTCGTTCACCCCGGTGGACGTCCACCCACAGCCGGTGCTGTTGGTCCCTCAGGTGACCCCGTACAGCCGCTGGTGCAAGCGCCCCCTCGACGTGGTGCTGTCGCTGGTGGCCATCGTGGCGTTGTCGCCCGTCCTGCTGGTGATCGCCCTGGCCATCCCGCTGCTGCTGGGGTCCGGGGGCGTCATCTACCGCCAGGAGCGCATCGGGCGTCACGGCAAGCCGTTCACGATCTACAAGTTCCGCTCGATGCTGCAAGACCGGCGTCAGGGCCTAAACCCGGCCTACTCGGGCCCGGAACGACGAACCACCCACAAGAGCCCGGACGATCCTCGGCATCGCCCCTTCGGCCGGTTCCTGCGGGCCACCAGCCTCGATGAGCTCCCGCAGCTCTTCAACATCCTGAAGGGCGAGATGAGCCTGGTCGGGCCCCGGCCCGAGCTGATCAGCGTGGCCATGAAGGAAGGCTTCGCCCGGCATCCCCGCCACCTGGCCCGGCCCGGTCTCACCGGCCCGTTCCAGGTTTCGCCCCTGCGCTCGATGAACCGGATCTCGGCCGGTCTCCACCTCGACCTCGACTACGTGGTCGACGTGAGGTTCGGGGCCGACGTCAAGATCCTGGCGAGGACCCTGCTGATCCCCTTCCTGCGGCGGGGGAGTTGAGCGGGCCATTCCGTATCGCGTCCTCTTCGTCTGCACCGCCAACATCTGCCGGAGTCCGACGGCGGAGCTGGTGGCGCGCCACACCTATGGTGAGGAACTGGCCCTGGTCCGCTCGGCCGGGTTCCTGCGCACCGGGGATCCGTCGCCCAAGCTGTTGATCCAGGCCCTGCAGGAGATCGGGGTCGACGGCTCCTATCACCGGAGCAACGAGGTCGATCCGGTGACCCTCGACGCCGCCGATCTGGTGCTGACGATGGAGGGCGAGCACGTCCAGCGGGCAACCCTGCTCCATCGGGAGGCCTTCCCCAAGATCATGCCGCTGACCGAGGCGGTCGAGGTGGCCCAGGGACTCGGCCCGGTGTGCACCGTTGGCGATCTCATCGGGGCCGTCAACGACCAGCGGGACCCCACCCTGTACCTGACCGACGAGTGGGATGTCGCCGACCCCTACAACCGCAAGCTCAAGGACTACCGCCGGGCGGTGGGGGAGATCTCGGGCCTGGTCGAGGAGTTGTTCACCCGACTGCTCTGACCTCGGCGGGCGCGCCGGTCCCGGCCGGTCCGGCCGGTGAGGGCCCGCTCGTCCGGTCGGCGCCGGGAGGTCGGCGGACGGGGAAGCCGGCCCACGTCAGGCGCCGGTTGACCTGGTAGGACAGGGTCACCGTGGCCACGATGCCGACCGTGCACAGGCCCAGGACGGTGACCGGACCCCAGGCCCCGTCGAGGGGGAGCGGGTGATCGTCGAGCAGGTCGAGCAGCCCTCGAAGGGCCAGGGCCGAGTGGGCCGACACCAGCCCGAACAGGAGGAGCTGGGTTGGTCGGGAGTGCCGGTGTTCGGGCCCCGGCCCGAAGGTCAGACGACGCTGGAGCCCGAACTCGAACAGCACGGCCAGGCCGAACGACAGCACAACCGGCCACAGCCCGCCCACCAGCCAGGTCAGGACCGACAGGGCCGAGAGCCGGAAGCTGAGGGCGGTCAGAGCCACGGCGGCGTAGGGGGCGAAGGCGCCGGAGACCCGTCGGGCCAGCGCCAGCGTCAGCACCGACCACAGGAACGCCGCCACCACCCGGCCCGTGAGCTTGGTCTCGCCCCTGGTCCGAGGGCGGAAGCCGTAGCCGACCTCGCGCACCACCGGGGCCGGCCCCCGGGCCACCAGTTCCAGCCCGATCTTGAACCCGTGGGGATCGAGTTCGCCCCGGACCGCCTCGAACCGTTCCCGGGAGACCGCCAGATAGCCGGTCATGGGATCGCTGATGCGGACGCCGAGGAGGCGGCGGGCGACGGTGGCCCCGGCCCAGGACATGAGCCGACGATGGAGGCCGAACGAGCCGTAGCTCCCGCCCGGGGCCTCCCGAGACCCGACACAGACGTCGGCCCCGTCGTCGAGCACGGCCGACACCAGCTCGGGGAGGCGGCCCTCGTCGTGTTGCAGGTCGGCGTCGATCACGGCCAGAACCCGGCCCCGGGCCGCCGCCATGCCCTCCAACACGGCCGACGACAGGCCCCGGCGACCGATGCGACGGATGATCTGGACTCGGGGCCGGACCTCGGCCACCCGGCCCGCCACCTCCCAGGTGCGGTCGGGCGAGTCGTCGTCGACGACCACGATCTCGTGGTCGAGATCGGCGAGGACCAGGTGCAGACGGTCGAGCAGTTCGGCGATGTTGTCCCGCTCGTTGAACGTCGGGACCACGACCGACACGGTGGGGCGGATCGGGGCCCGGCGGTCGTAACGGGCGGGCCGGCCGCCGAGGTCGGGGCCGGGCGCGACGACGGTGCCGGCCACCGGGGCCGCGCCGGCCTGATCGACGGGTGCCGTTCCGCTCATGTCCCCTGATCGGCGTGATCGGGGCCCGACCCAAGCGATCCCACCGCTCCGGGCCGTTCGACCCGGGTCCGCACCGGCCGCCGAGCCGAGGTGGGCTCGGTGGGGGCCGACCGCGGCCCGACACCCTCAGGTGGGGGTCAGGGTCGGGTCGCGGTGTAGAGCTGGGTGATGCCGCTCGACAGCTGACGTCGCTCGGCCCCCTCGAACCCGACCTCGTCGAGCATGGCCAACAGTTCGGCCGGTTCGGGCAGGTAGGAGACCGACCGGGGCAGGTAGGCGTAGGCCGAGCGGTCCGAGAGCAGGCCCCCGATCCGGGGCACCACCCGGTTGAAGTAGAGGCCGTGGCCCCACCGCAGGAAGGCGTTGTCGGGCTCGGACACGTCGAGCAGGGCGATGCGGCCACCCGGGGCCACCACCCGATGCAGTTCGGCGAAGAAGGGGGGCAGCGACACCAGGTTGCGAAGGGCGAAGCCGCACACGGCGGCGTCGGCCGAGCCGTCGGCCATCGGGAGGGCCAGCAGGTCGCCCTGGACCAGCGGTGCCTCGGTCCGGGCCGCGGCCAGCATCCCGTAGGACAGGTCGACCCCGATCGGACGATGACCGGACCGGGCCAACTCGACGCAGAAGTCGCCGGTTCCGCTGGCCAGGTCCAGAACCAGCGACCCGGGATCGAGGCGGAGTTCGTCCAGCGCCACGGCCCGCCAGCGGACATCGAGGCGGAACGTCATCAGTCGATTGACCAGGTCGTAGCGGGGGGCGATGGTGTCGAACATCGATCGCACCCGCTGCCGCTTGTCGTCACCGGTGGGCAGGCGGTCGTCGGGCATCACGTTCACGACTCTCGACCCTACCGACTCCGGCCGCCGCAGCCAGGACCGGGCGCCCTCAGCAGCGGGTGGTTCCGTTCGGGACGACGTCGTCGACGAAGTAGTCGGTCACCAGGGCCCGGACGCAACCGCTGAGGTTGTAGGCCGTGTGGCCATCGGCCTCGAGGACGACGAGGGACGCCGACTCCAGGGTCGCGGCCACCACCTCGGCGTTCTCCAGCGGGGTTGCGGCGTCGTTGGTGTTGCCGATGACCAGGATCGGGGCCGAACCGGCGGCCACCACCGGCTCCCGGCGGGGCGCCGCCGGCACCGACCAGTGGGCACAAGCCCGGACCTCGTTGGCGATCACGGCCCCGAACCGAGGGTGGTCGGCGGCCAACCCGGCGGCGAAATCCTCCCACTCCCGGGCGTCGGACGGTCGGGGGCTGTCGATGCACACCACCGAGACGTACTCGGTGAAGGCGATGGAGGAGACGAAGAAGTCGTTCAGCAACTCGAGCCGGCCGAAGTCGCCGTCCTCGACCGCCTCGGTCATGGCGTCGGCGTAGATGGGCCACAGCTCCTGGTCGTACTGGGAGACCAGGGCGGCGATCTCGGCCTCGGTCTGGCCCAGGCCGCCCTCGGGCCCGTCGGCCTCCAACCGGGCCACCAGGCGATCGTGGGCCTGGGCCAGGCCGCCGGCCGGGCAATCGAGGTCGCGGCCGCAGGCATCGTCCATGATCTCGAATGAGGACTCGAACGCCCCCGCCTGCTGGGTCAGCAGGTCGACCACGCCATGGGTGGGGTCGACCACGCCGTCCAGGCCCAGATGGCCGACCCGCTCGGGGAACCGGTCGGCGTAGACCAGGCCGATGAGGGTGCCGTAGCTGAATCCGTAGTAGTGGAGGCGTTCGTCGCCCACGGCCTGGCGCAACAGGTCGAGGTCGCGGGCGACGGCGTCGGTGTTGAGGTGGGGGAGCAGCTCGCCGTCGCTGGCGGCGCAGGCATCGGCCACGGCCGCCGCCTCGGCGTCGAGGGCCTCCCGCTCGTCGGCGTCGTCCGGGGAGTGGTCGGCCAGCGGGCCGTCGGCCCGGTCCCAGAAGCAGCCGAGGCCACCGCTGCGACCGACACCCCGGGGGTCGAAGCCGACGAGGTGGTAGACGTCCATGATGGCGGGGTCGAACCGGAACCCGTTCTGGACCTGGTCGAACCCGGAGCCGCCCGGTCCGCCGGGGTTGACGAAGATGCTGCCCCGCACGCCGTCGGCGGGGCCGGTGGCCGGGATCCTGATCAGGGCCAGGTCGAGGGTCGGCCCGGCGGGGTCGTCGTGGTCGACGGGGACGGTGACCGAGCCGCACTCGCCCGGACCGTCGGGGCACGGTGACCAGGCGACGGGAGCAACGGCCGCGCCGGGACCGGCGTCGCCCGTGGTGTCGCCGGGCTCGGTTCCGGCGGCGGGGTCGGCCGGTGCCGCGGTCGAGGTCGTCTCCGAGGTCGGTTCGGTGGCCGGCGGGGTCCCGGAGTCGACGGCCCCGTCCGTGGTGTCGTCAGAGCCCACGAGGGCACAGGCCGATGCCGTCAGCAGGAGGACCAGGACCAGGGCCAGGCGCCGCATGGCCCTACTCGAACCACACCTTCTGGTACTCGCGGGAGTGGGCGTGGAGTACGGCGACGGCCAGCGCCGTCGGGAACACGGTCGTGTTGAGGGCGAACAGGATCGGGATGATCCCGTCGTCGAGACTGGCCAGCAGGACCAGCAGCCAGAACAGGGCGATCAGAACCGAACACACGGCGAGGAGGTAGTAGCCCCACCGCTTGTTGTTGGCCGACCCGAAGGCGCCGACGCCGACGCCGATGAACAGCAGCAGGAACCGGAAGTCGCCCGACCCCAACACCCCGAACACGGCCGAGAGGTAGCCGAGGAAGATGGCGGCCTGGAGGGTCTGGGGATGCGAGGGGTTGAACCACCGATTCATAGCGCCCACCAGTATGGAGGGTGGTCGTCCCCGATGTGCACCACCGGGGTCATCGACCCCGCCTCCGGGACGCTCAGCGGTCGGTCGGGGGCTTCGTCCCCAGCCGAACCGGGGTCGTGCCCGGAGTCGTGCTGGTGGGGCGGGAGACCCGGTCCCGGTCGGAGGCCCGGAGCTGGCCGCAGGCGGCGTCGATGTCGGTCCCCCGGTTGGCCCGGACGGTGGCGTTGACCCCGGCCCGGGTCAGTCGGTCCCGGAAGCGTCGGATCCGCTCCGGGGGCGATCCGACGGTTGGCCAACCCGGCGTTGGGTTGAGCGGGATGAGGTTGACGTGGGCCGCCGCCCGGTCGGCCACCGCCGCCAACTCGGTCGCGTCGTCGTCGCCGTCGTTGACGCCGTCGATCATTGCCCATTCGAAGGTGACCCGGCGTCCGGTCCGGGCCCGGTACTCGACGCAGGCATCGGTCAACGCCTCGATGGGATGGTGTCGATTGATCGGAACCAGCTCGGTCCGCTTCTCGTCGTTGGCGGCGTGGAGGGAGACGGCCAGGCCGACCTGGAGGCCCTCGGCCGCGAACCGGTGGATCTGGGGCACCAACCCGATCGTCGAGACCGTGATGTGGCGGGCCCCGAGGCCGAAGTCGGCCAGGAGGCGTCCCACGGCCTCCAGAACCCGGTCGTAGTTGGCGAACGGTTCCCCCATACCCATGAAGACGACGTTCGACAGTCTTCGGGGTGCGGCCTCGGTCCGAGCCCGGATCACCTGTTCCAGGATCTCGCCCACCTCCAGGTTGCGCTGGTAGCCGCCCTGGCCGGTGGCGCAGAACCCGCATCGCATGGCGCACCCGGCCTGGCTCGACACGCACACGGTCGAGCGGTCGTCGTAGTGCATGAGCACCGTCTCGACGGCCACATCGCCGCCGAGGTCCCACAACCACTTCACCGTGTCGCCGTCGTCGGCGGTCCGGGTGGCGGCCAGGCGGAGGGCCGGTGTGAACCGACGGGCCAGCTCCTCCCGCAGGGTCAGGGGCAGGGTGGTGATGGCATCGGGGGCCAGACCCTGGTCGTAGAGCCCGTGCCACAGCTGGTCGAGCCGGAAGCGTGGCTGGCCGTCCAGGACCTCGGCCCACGCCTCCCGTGACGGTGTCCACGGCGACCCGACCGGCGGGCCGGGCTCCGGGGCCACGGCGCCGGTCGCGTCGTCGTCGGCCCCGGTGCCGCCGCCGTCATCGGGCGGCCCGACCGGCGCCACCGCGGCCAGAGGGTCCCGATCGCTCACGAACCCGGCCGGGACAGGGGAAGGGGGGTCAGCCAGGCGGCGTCGGTCCGGACGATCTCGAAGCCCAGCTTCTCGTAGGTGCGGACGGCCGGGGCGTTGTCGGTCTCGACGTAGAGCATGCCGGTGGCCAGGCCCTGATCGGTGAGCCACGACAGTCCGGCCGCCGTCATGGGGGCGCCGAGGCCTCGGCCGTGGAAGTCGGGGTCCACGCCGATGACGAAGATCTCGCCCAGGGGGGTGGACGTGGTGTCCGGGCGTTCGGGGTCCGGTCGGCCCGGGTGGATCTTGGTCCAGCAGAAGCCGGCAACCCGCCCGTCGCGCTCGTGGACGCGCAGACCCTCGGGCTCGAACCAGCCTTCGGCCATGGTGGCCAGGAGTTGGTCCTCGCTCTGGCCTCCCTGTGACGGGTGGGAGGCGAAGGCCCGATTGTTGACCGAGCGCACGGCGGCCAGATCGTCGTGGGGGCGATAGGCCCGGGACGCCAGCGGCTCGATGTCGACCGGGAGGCGGCATCGCATCTGGTGCAGGCCGCGACTGGGCTCGGCCCCCAGGGCCCGGGCCGCCGCCTCGTGACCTTCGGTCCGGGGACGGGCCCAGAGCTGGACCGCCGTCGCCCCTCGGGCCACCAGCCCGGGTTCGAGGGCGCGGACGGCGTCGGTCAGCACCGCGGCCGGGTCGGCCAGGTCAGGGGCGACGAGGGCATCGAGTTCGGCCCGGCCCTCGACGACGGGCCCGGTCACCAGAACGACCAGGCGATCGCCGTCGAACACCACGGCCGCCGGCTGATCGACGGTTCCGCCTGCGGTTCCGGCCATTCCCGCGCCCTCGGCCGCGGCGCCGACGGCGTGGTCGGTGGCGCCGGCGGGCCAGGCGTCGAGACGGTCGTCGCGCAGTTCCAAGGGCAGGATCCGGGCCAGCAGGTCCCGGGCCCGGTCGGCCAGCGGGCCATCGACGGAGTCGAGGACGTCGGGGGTACCGGATGGGTGGGGGAGGTGGGTTGCGCCGCTCATCGGAGGGTCAAGTCTAGGTCCGAGGCCCGGTTGGGCCGATGGTCGTGGTCAGGGCCGGATGCGAGGCGTTCGTGCCGGGCGACGCCGATGCCGGGTCACCCGGGATCCGACCGGGCCCGGATCCGGCCCACACCCCGCTCCCGATGGGCGCAATTCCTGTCCAATTTGTTGAATGTGACTCTGGACGAAGATTTTTTCGTGGAAATCCCCCACCTGAGACTTGCGCAGAAATATATTGAATCTAGCCAGGTTCCCGCCACCTGGTAGCAGCGACAACAGGGATCCGCCGCCCTGTGTCGCGCCGTCGGCGCCCCCGCTCTTTGGGGGCGCCGACGTCTTTTTCCGGGAGTTCTTAGGCGTCATGCCTGGTCGAGGCGTTGGAGGCAACGTGCCGGTGGAGGCACCGTCATCGAGCTTCCCGAACCTCCAGTGGTGAGGTTCACTGTCGATTGTCGATAGACATTACCGATTGTGCTGACGTCTATATCCGTATGACTGGCGATCGATCCATAGACTCAAGCAATTGAAAACCGAACCACCAGCTGAATATCAGGATATGTGAACATCACTGACCATGCGATTGGATGCGACGCACGAGCTTGTTGAGGCGTCGACTGGCTGTCTGCAGCTGCCGCTCGATCTCGCGCAGCTCCGTGAGGTCGTCCTCGTCGGGGTCGGCCCGGTTGGCCAACTCGTCGATGCGTCGGGCCAACTCCTCCAGGGAGTAGGCGACCGAGCCCAATGCGCTGCCGTCGATAGCCATGGCGCGGGATCCCTTCCAGACAGGTGACGCCACCGGCGGCCGAGGCGCCGGTCCCCGTCGCTCGAAAGGCTCGTCGCGTCGGGCGGGACCACGCTACCGTCGTCCGATGTCCCGTCCCGGGGCGACAGGGGCCGCCGTCCGCCCACCTCGCCCGCTCCGGTCGGCGGGCCGTTCCTAGCCCTAGCCCAGGAGTCATCGTGCTGAATCGTCTCGATCTTCGTGGCCGGGGTCGGTCGGTGGCCGACGCCCTGCCCCGACCGGAGGTGGCCGGCGACCAGCCTCGGGCCGTGGTCCGGGACCTGATCGCCGAGGTCCGCGCCGACGGCGACGACGCCCTGCGCCGACTGACCGCCCGGTTCGACGGCGTGGAGTTGGACGAGCTTCGGGTCCCGGTCGCCGATCTCGACGCCGCAGTGGCCGGTCTGGCGCCCGAACTGCGGGCGGCCATGGACGCCGCCATCGACGGTATCGAGACCTTTCATCGGCATCAGCGGCTCGAGCCCCACACCATCGAACGCCCGGGCATGACGATCCGGGCCCGGCAGCGGCCGGTGCGGCGAGCCGGGCTCTACGTTCCCGGCGGCCGGGCCGAGTACCCGTCGACGGTGATGATGACGGCCGTCCCGGCCCGGGTGGCCGGGGTGCCCGAGATCGCCCTGTGCGTGCCCCCCGACCGGGAGCGGGGCGCCATCGCCTCCTCGGTCCTCGCCGCGGCCCGGCTGTCGGGGGTCGACGAGGTCTACGCCGTCGGTGGCGCCCAGGCCATCGCCGCCCTGGCCTACGGCACCGCCTCCATCCCGCCGGTCGACGTGATCGCCGGGCCCGGCAACGTGTACGTCGCCCTGGCCAAACAAGAGGTGGCGGGCGACGTCGGCATCGCCGCCGCCTTCGCCGGGCCGTCCGAGGTGGTCGTGGTGGCCGACGACACCACGCCTGCGGCCTACGCCGCCGTCGACGTCATCCTCCAGGCCGAGCACGGCCCGGACGGGCTGGCCTGGCTCGTCACCTGGGACGAGGCGGTGGCCGAGCGGGTGTGCGCCGCCGGCGAGGACCTCCTGGCCACGGCGCCCCGGGCCGACGAGGTCCGAGCCACCCTGGCCGAAGGGGGCTACGTGGCCCTGGTCGACGACCCCGACGCCGCCCTGGCCGTGGTCGACGCCATCGCGCCCGAACATCTCGAACTGCAGTGTCGGGACGCCGACGAACTGGCCGACCGGGTGGAGAACGCCGGCGCCATCTTCTGCGGCCCCCATTCGCCGGCCTCGGTCGGCGACTACCTCGCCGGTCCCAGCCACGTGCTGCCCACCTACGGTTCGGCCCGGTTCGCCAGCGCCCTGACCGTGGCCGACTTCTGCAAGGACCATCACGTGGTCACGATCGATCCCGAGGGCCTGGCCGCCCTCGGGCCCCACGTCATCGCCCTGGCCGAGACCGAGGGCCTCGACGCCCATGCCCACTCCATCCGGCTCCGCCTGGCCGACCAGGCCGGCGACGGTTCGGAGGTGGCCTCATGAGCCGGCCCCGGGTCCGCGACGACCTGGCCCACCTGGAGGGCTACCACTCACCCCAGCTCGACGTCGACGTTCGGCTCAACACCAACGAGGCCCCGGAACCCCCGCCCGAGGCCTTCACCCGGGCCCTCACCGCGGCCCTGACCCGGGTCGAGTGGCACCGCTACCCGGACCGGGGGGCTGTCGCCCTGCGCTCGGCCCTGGCCGCCCAGCACGGTCTCGAGGCCGACAACGTGTTCTGCGCCAACGGCTCGAACGAGGTGTTGCAGACCATCCTGTTGACCTACGCCGGCCCGGGTCGGCGGGTCGCCACCTTCGAGCCGACCTACGCCATGCACGGCCACATCGCCCGGACCACGGGGGCGACGGCGGTGGCCGGGGAGCGGCGTTCCGACTTCACCCTCGACGCCGACGAGGTCGTCCGGGTGGTCGACGAACACCGCCCGGCCGTCACCTTCCTGTGTTCGCCCAACAACCCGACCGGCACCACCGAGACGGCGGCGACCATCACCACCGCCCTGGAGGCGGTCGAGGGTATCGACGGCCTCCTGGTCGTCGACGAGGCCTACGGCCAGTTCGCCCCCTGGTCGGCCACGGAGCTGTTGAGCGAGGATCGATCGCTGGTGGTCACCCGCACCTACTCCAAGACCTGGGCCATGGCCGGCGCCCGCCTCGGGTACCTGCTGGGGCCGACCTGGCTCGTGGCCGAGCTGGACAAGGTCGTCCTGCCCTACCACCTCGACACGGCCAAGCAGTTGGCCGGGCTCACCGCCCTCGACTTCGTCGACGACATGGAGCGGCGGGTGGCCGCCATCGTCGAGGAGCGGGGCCGCCTGGAGCTGGCCCTGGGCGATCTCGGGGCCGAGGTCTGGCCGTCGGGAGCCAACTTCATCCTCTTCCGACCCCCGGCCGGTGCCGTGGGCGGAGCCGTCGACGGCAATGCGGTGTGGCAGGGGCTCGTCGAGCGGGGCGTCCTGGTCCGCAACACCGCGAGCTGGGACCGTCTCGACGGCTGCCTCCGGGTAACCATCGGGACCCGGGCCGACAACGACCGTTTCCTCACCGCCCTGGCCGACGTGCTCGGGGCCGACCATCGCCTCCAGGACCAGCCATGACCGACACCTCGTCTTTCCCCGTTCCCGCGTCCACATCCGCCTCCGCCGACACCGACGCCGATCCGGGTCGGCGGACGGCCGCCATCGAGCGGGCCACGGCCGAGACGTCGATCGAGGTCGAGATCGACCTCGACGGCACCGGGCGGACCGACATCGCCACCGGGATCCCGTTCTACGACCACATGCTCGATCAGCTCGGTCGTCACGGAGGCTTCGACCTCCGGGTCAAGGCCGACGGCGACGTCCACATCGACGCTCACCACACGGTGGAGGACACCGCCATCGTGGTGGGCCAGGCCTTCGCCCGGGCCCTGGGCGACAAGGCCGGGGTGCGTCGCTTCGCCAGCGGCCTCTACCCCCTCGACGAGGCCCTGGTCGAGGTGGCCCTCGACCTGTCGGGCCGACCGTACTTCGTGTGGAACGTCGAGATGCCGGAGGCCATCCCCCTCGGCACCCCACCCTTCGATCCGTCCCTGGCCGAGCACGCCCTGGGCAGCTTCGCCACCAACGCCGCCATCACCCTCCACGTCTCGCTCAAGGACGGCCGCAACGTCCACCACATCATCGAGGCCGCCTTCAAGGGCGTGGCCCGCTGCCTGCGGGACGCCGTCCGGGTCGAGGGCGACCGCATCCCCTCGACCAAGGAGGCCCTTTGACCGCCGGGTCCGAGGTGGGGACGGCCCCCCGAATCGCCGTCCTCGACTATGAGATCGGCAACCTCCGCTCGGCCCAGAAGGCCCTGGAGCGGGTCGGGGCGGACGCCCGGCTCACGGCCGACCCGGTCGAGATCGAGGCCGCCGACGGTGTCGTCCTCCCCGGGGTCGGCGCCTTCGGGGCCTGCATGGACGCGCTGCGCCGAACCGGTCTGGACGAGCAGGCCCACAAGGCGGCGGCGTCGGGTCGACCGTTCCTGGGGATCTGCGTCGGCCTCCAGCTGCTGCACGAGGGCTCGGACGAGAACCCCGGCGTCGAGGGCCTCGGTCTCCTACCGGGCCGGGTGGTGTGGCTGCCCGAGGGGGTCAAGCGGCCCCAGATGCAGTGGAACGTGCTGAACGTGACCGAGCCCCACCCCCTGCTGGACGGACTCGACGGGGCGTGGCTGTACTTCGTGCACAGTCTGGCCCCCGAGCCCACCGGGGCCACGATCGCCACCACCGACTACGGGGGTCCCGTGGTCGCCGCCGCCGCCCGGGACAACGTGATGGCCACCCAGTTCCACCCCGAGAAGTCGGCCCGACCGGGTCTGCGCCTCCTGGCCAACTTCGTGCGACTCCTGGGAGGCCGCCCGTGAGCTGGCGCACCAGCGACACCTTCACCGTCTTCCCCGCCATCGACCTCCGAGGCGGGCGTTGTGTCCGCCTCCTCCAGGGCGACTACGACCGGGAGACCGTGTACGGCGACGATCCGGTGGCCCAGGCCAAGGCCTTCGAGGCCGACGGGGCCGAGGTCCTGCACCTGGTCGACCTCGACGCCGCCCGCACCGGCGAACCCACCAACCGGCCCGTGATCGCCGCCGTGTGCGCCGCCGTCGGTGTGCCGGTCCAGGTCGGGGGCGGGGTCCGGGACGAGGCGGCGGCCGAGGCCCTCTTCGCCGCCGGGGTCAGCCGGGTCGTCATAGGCACCGCAGCCCTGGAGAACCCGGACCTGGTCCGGTCCGTGGCCGGTCGCGGCCGGTCGGTGGCCGTCGGCATCGATGCCCGGGGCGACGAGGTCGCCACCCACGGCTGGACCGAACGGACCGGGGTCACCACGGCCGACCTGGCCGCCCGCTTCGCCGACGACGGGGTCGAGGCCCTGATCGTCACCGAGATCGGGCGGGACGGAACGATGGCGGGCCCCGACGTCGAGGGCCTCACCGGCCTGCTGGGCGCCACCGCCATCGAGGTGGTGGCCTCGGGCGGCGTCGGCTCCCTGACCCACGTCGGCGATCTGGCCGCGGTGGCCCACGGCGACCGGCGTCTGGCCGGGGTCATCGTGGGCCGGGCCCTGTACGAGGGGGCGGTGACCCTGCCCGCCGCCGTGGCCGCCGGTCGCGCTGGTCGGATCGAGCCCGGAGGTGGATCATGAGGGCCATTCGCGTCATCCCGTGCCTCGACGTCGACCGGGGACGGGTGGTGAAGGGCGTGAACTTCGTGGGGCTCCGCGACGCCGGCGATCCGGTGGAGTTGGCCGCCCGCTACGACGAGCAGGGGGCCGATGAGCTGGTGTTCCTCGACATCACCGCCTCCCACGAGGAGCGCGACACCACGGTCGCCATGGCCACCGCGGTGGCCGAGCAGGTCTACATCCCGTTCACCATCGGGGGCGGGATCCGCACCGTCGACGACGCCCGTCGGCTGCTCCGGGCCGGAGCCGACAAGGTGTCGGTCAACTCGGCCGCGGTCCAGCGGCCCGAACTCATCACCGAGATCTCGGACGAGTTCGGGGCCCAGTGCTGTGTGGTCGCCATCGACGCCCGTCGGGTCGAAGGGACGGACACCGGATCGGAGGTCGACGGGGTCGCCGACCCCGGCCGGTTCCCGTCGGGGTTCCGGGTCTTCGTCCAGGGTGGCCGGTCCGGGACCGATCTCGACGCCGTGGCCTGGGCCCGCCGAGCCGAGGAGTTGGGGGCGGGGGAGATCCTGCTGACGTCGATGGATCGCGACGGGACACGCCAGGGCTTCGACGTCGAGATGCTGGCCGCCGTGACCGCTGCCGTCAACGTGCCCGTCATCGCCTCCGGTGGGGTGGGCGGGGTCGACCACCTGGCCGCCGGGGCCACCGAGGGCGGAGCCGACGCGGTGCTGGCCGCCAGCATCTTCCACTTCGGTGAGGCCACGGTGGCCGAGGCCAAGTCGGCCATGACCACCGCCGGCCTGGTCGTGCGACCGGCCGACGCCTGAGCGTCCGCCGCCCTCAGGCCGGCGGGTGGAGTCGGTCGATCAGAGCGGCGGCCTCGTCGGCCACCGTGTCCAGTCCGACCAGGAAGAAGTGGTCGGCTCCGGCGGCCTCGGTCATGGTCGTGTTGGTGGCCGCCTCCACCAGGTCGGCCGCCTCGGCCGGGGAGCGGAACTGGTCGTGGGCCGCCACCACGAGCCGGGTGGGCCGCGGGTCGTCGAGGGCCACCAGTTCGTCCCGGGGCACCAGGCGCAGCGGAGGGGCCACGGCCAGCCAGGCGTCGATGGCCGGATGATCCACGGCCAGGGACACGTCGGCCCCGAACGAGTAGCCGGCCATCAGCAGCGGGCCCCGACCCCAGGCGGCCACTGCGGCCTCGACCGCGGCCGCCACGTCGAGCCGCTCGGCCCGGCCCTCGTCGTGGGTTCCCCCCGAGCCGTTGGCGCCCCGGAAGTTGAAGCGCAGGGTGGCCACGCCCCGGGCGGGCAGGGTGCGGAACAGCCGCTCGACCACGTTGGCGTCCATCGAGCCCCCGTAGAGCGGGTGAGGATGGCACAGTACGGCGGCCGCCCTGACCTCGGTCGGGACCGAGCGTTCGGCCCGGAGTTCCACCCCGTCGTCGGTCGTCAGGGTGCAGGTCTCGACGGAGGGCGCCAGGTCGTCGCTCATGGGGCGAGACGCTAGCGTCTCCTCCGTGTCCGTCGAAGATCCGACCTCCGAGCAACCGTCCTCCCTCGTCACCGACGAGGCCGATGCGAGGGTGTCCCGGGGCGAGGCCGAATCGGCCGACAAGCTCCCCATCAAGATGCTGAACGACCGCATCATGGTGAAGCTGGAGGGTCCCGACGGGGAGCGGAAGTCGTCGGGCGGCATCCTCATCCCGGCCACGGCCCAGGTGGGCAAGCGTCTGGCCTGGGCCCAGGTCGTGGCCACCGGGCCCAGCGTGCGGACCATGGAGCTCCACGACCGGGTGCTGTTCAACCCCGAGGACCGCTACGAGGTCGAAGTCGGGGGCAACGACTACATCATCCTGCGCGAGCGCGACATCCACGCCGTGGCCGCCGAACGGCTGGACGCCTCCCACACCGGGCTCTACCTCTGACCCGCCGGCCCCACGTCGGGCCGCCCGGCCCGGCCGGTGCCGGGTCGGGGCAGCCCTAAATCGGCTCCGGCCCCGGTGGGGGTACCGGTAGGCTCCCGACCCATGCCCGAGTCGAGCCCTGACCAGGCCACGCCCATTGAGCCAACCGCAGAGCAGTTGGCCGCCATCCGCTACGACGACGCCGGCCTGGTCCCGGCCATCGTCCAGGACGACGACAGCGGCCAGGTGCTGATGATGGCGTGGATGTCGCCCGAATCGTTGCGGATGTCGTTGGAGCAGGGGCGGACCGTGTTCTGGAGCCGTTCCCGCCGCGAGCTGTGGCGCAAGGGCGACACCTCGGGTGACCGGCAGTGGATCCGGTCGGCCGCCTACGACTGCGACGGCGACGTGCTCCTGTTCCGGGTCGAGCAGGAAGGCCGGGGGGCCTGCCACACCGGCGCCGTCAGCTGCTTCTTCAACCCGTTCGGGCCCGAGCCCGGGGAGATGCCGTGACCACCACCCGCGACGAGTTCCGGGCCTTGGCCCGCCGGTACCGGGCCGTGCCCGTCCACCGGGAGCTGCTGGCCGACCTGGCCACCCCGGTCAGCGCCTTCCTCCGTTGTGTCCAGGACGAGCCGGGCTTCGCCCTGGAGTCGGTCGAGAACGGCGAGCGGTGGAGCCGGTTCAGCTTCATCGGCCGCCGGCCCCACGCCACCCTGACGGCCCATGGCCGATCGGTGGTCATCGAGGGTGAACTGCCCGACACCGACCTGCCCACCGACCAGGGGATCCTGGCCGTGATCGAGTTGCTGCTCGACCGCTACCGGGCCCCTCGCCTCGACGGCCTGCCGCCCCTGACCGCGGGCCTGGTCGGCTACCTGGGCTACGACGTGGTTCGCGAGGTCGAGCACCTGCCCGACGTTCCGCTCGACGACCGGGGCTTCCCCGACGCCGCCCTCGACGTCATCGGCGACCTCGCCGTGTTCGACCACTGGCGCCAGCGGGTGACCCTGGTGGCCACCGCCCTCCTCGGACCCGACCCGACCGAGGCCGATGTCGACGTCGCCTACGACGACGCCGTGGCCCGGCTCGACACCCTGGCCCAGGACGGGGCCCGGGCCATCGACGAACCCCTGGTCCCTCCTCCGGCCGACCTCGAGCTGCCCGAGGTCACGGCCTCCCTCGGCTCCGACCTCTACCGCCGGGCCGTCGAGGCGGCCAAGGAGTACATCCGGGCCGGCGACATCTTCCAGGTCGTGCTGGCCAAGCGATTCGACCTCGACCTCGACGCGGAGCCGTTCGACGTCTACCGGGTGCTGCGTCAGATCAACCCCAGCCCCTACATGTACTTCCTCCGGCGTCCCGGGATCACCCTGGTCGGCTGCTCACCGGAGCCGCTGGTCCAGGTCGTCGACGGTCGCGTGATCTCCCGCCCCATCGCCGGTACCCGCCGTCGGGGCCGGACCGACGAGGACGATCGCCGCATGGCCTCGGAGTTGGCCGAGGACCCCAAGGAGCAGGCCGAGCACGTCATGCTGGTCGATCTGGCCCGCAACGACCTGGGTCGGGTGGTCGGCTACGGCACGCTGACCATGGACGAGATGATGACCCTGGAGCGCTACAGCCACGTGATGCACCTCACCTCGCAGGTGTCGGGGGATCTGGCTCCGGGTCGGTCCGTGATCGACGTCCTGCGGGCCACGATGCCGGCGGGGACGGTGTCGGGTGCGCCGAAGGTCCGGGCCATGGAGATCATCGACGAGCTGGAACCGACCAAGCGGGGCCCCTACGCCGGGGTCGTGGGCTACCTCGACTTCTCCGGCAACCTCGACACCGCCATCACCATCCGGACCATGGTCTGCGGCCCCGACGGGGCCTCGGTCCAGGCCGGGGCCGGGGTGGTGGCCGACAGCGTGCCCGAACTCGAGGACCTGGAGTGCTGGAACAAGGCCAAGGCCCTGCTGGCGGCGGTGGAACCGGCCCGGATCATGACCCGGAGCCGCCGGGACCGGGTTGGCATACTGGAGCCATGACCGCCCCCAGCGAACCCCTTCCCGCCGGCCCGGCCCTGACCGCCTTCCGGGAGGGGGCGGGAGCGGCCTGGATCAGCCGCGACGTGCTCGACGTCGTCGGTCCCGACGCCGTCGAGTACCTGCAGGGTCAGCTCAGCCAGGACGTGGCCGGTCTGGCCCCGGGTGGCAGCGGCTACACCCTGCTGCTCCAGCCCCAGGGCAAGATCGATGCCTGGGGTCGGCTGAGCAGGCTCGGTCCCGAACACGTGATGTTCGATCTCGACGCCGGGCACGGGGAGGCGGCCCTGGCCCGACTCCAGCGATTCAAGCTCCGGGTCGAGTGCGAGCTGTCCCTGCGGACGGTGCCGACCCTGGCCGTCCGGGGTCCGGCCGCCGCCGACGGCGCGGGCGCCGTCGGCCTCGTACCCGGCGCCGACGCCGTCGTGGTCTCGACGGTCCCGGCCGGGCCCATCGGGCCGGGGTTCGACGTGCTGGGTCCGGTGGACGATCTCGGGTCGGTGGTGCTGGGCCCGGCCGAGGCACTCGAGGCCCTGCGGGTGGCCTCGGGCATCCCGGCGATGGGTCGGGAGCTGGACACCTCGACCATCCCCGCCGCGGCCGGAATCGTCGAGATGTCGGTCGACTTCGACAAGGGCTGCTACGTGGGCCAGGAACTCGTGGCCCGCATCGACTCCCGGGGCGCCAACACCCCGACCCGACTTCGGCGGGTCCTGGTGACCCGGCCTGACGACGGACGCGGTCCCGGGCCCGGGGCCACCGTGGTCGTCGACGGTGCCGATGTCGGCGCCCTGACCAGCGTGACCCCCGACAGCATCCCGTACCCCGACGGTTCGGACGGGTCGGAGGCCGAGCGGCGCCCGGCCCTGGCCTACGTCCGCCGGGTCGTCGAGCCGCCGGTCGAGGCGGTGGTCCGGGACGGCGACGGGACCGAATGGTCGGCCCGGATCGAGTCGTTGGAACCCGCCATCAGCTGACGGCGGGCAGCCGCAGGACAAGGCTGGTGCCGGTCCCGACCTCGGACCGGATCGACACCGAACCGCCCATGGCCGCCATCAGCTCGCGCACGATGGCCAGGCCCATGCCGGTCGAGTTCTCGCTCCGATCCGGTCGGTTGGAGCCGGTGTAGAGCCGTTCGAACACGTGGGGCAGGTCGGCGTCGTCGATGCCGGGCCCGTCGTCGGCCACCACCACCCGAACGTCGCGGTCGTCCCGGTCGGTGGTCACGGCGACCTCGGTGGTGGCGAACTTGAGGGCGTTGTCGACGAGGTTCTCCACGCACTGGGCCAGCCGATCCGGGTCGGCCACGACCGGGAGGGGCCCCGACGGCGTGGCCCGCAGGGTCAGACCCAGCTCCTCGGCCCGGTGGGCCTGACCGGCCACCGCTCGACCGACGATCACGGCGGCGTCGACCTGGCGCCGATCGAGGGTGAAGCGGTTGGCGTCGAGGCGAGCCAGATCGAGCAGGTCGCCCACCAGTCGCTCCAGGCGGTCGGCCTGGTTGCCGATGACCTCGCCGGCCTGGGTGGGATCGGTCACCGCCCCGTCCCGCAACGCCTCGGCGTAGCCGCTGATGGCGGTCAGGGGGGTGCGCAGGTCATGGGAGACCGACATCAGGAACTGCTGATCCAGGGCCTTGGATCGCTCCAGGTCGGTGGCCATCCGGTTGACCGAGTGGCCCAGTTGGGCGAGTTCGTCGTCACCCTCGGCTCGGACCCGGACGGCGAAGTCGCCTGCGGCGATGCTGGCCGTCGCCTGCTCGATGGCGGTCAAGGGGCGGATGATGCGGCGCGCCAACACCAGGGCCCCGACGCCGGCCAGCGCCACCACGGTGAGGGCCGAGAGCACGAACCAGGCCCGGGCCTCGTCGGCCACCGTCACCACCTGGCGGGCTGCGATGAGACCGACGGTCGTCTCCCCACCCCCGGGTCCGTCCAGGGAGAGCGCCCGGATGCCGATGACCCGGCTGGCGCCGTTGCGGCCCCGGTCGTCGATGAACACCACCTGGCCGGAGGCGAAGGCGTCCAGTTGCCCGGGATCGAGGCGGCCCACCGCCTCCCGCTCCCGGAACGGGGCCTGTCCCCGGCGGGGGTTGCCCACGTTGGTCACCCGGAGGAGTTGGTCGCCCTCGACCACCACGACGGCCAGCTCGTCCAGCCCGAAGGCGACCCGGGTCCGTTCCAGCTCCCGGATCGTCTCCACGTTGCCCGTCCGGTCGGCCAGGTCGCTCAGTGCCTCCAGCCCGTCGGCCACCCGATCCTCGGTGTCGGCCCGGGCCCCGATCTGGGCCAGGGCCAGAACTCCGGCCCCAACGAACACCACGGCGGCCAGGGCGGTGCCCACCATGGCGATGATCAGGCGGCGACGCACGGCGGCTCAGCCCAGCCGGTAGCCGAAGCCCCGGACCGTGACCAGGGGGAGGTCGTCACCCAGCTTGCGGCGGAGCTGACGAACGTGGACGTCGACGGTGCGGGGGTCGCCCACCCAGTCCTCGCCCCACGCCTGGTCCAACAACTGCTGGCGGCTCATGACCACGCCCTCGTTGCGGACCAGCACCTCCAGCAGGGCCTGCTCCTGGGTGGCCAGGGCGACCGGTTGCCCGTCGACGGTGACCTCGCGTCGCTCGACGCTGACCTGGACCGATCCGTAGTCGGCCGAGGCCGACGGCTCGCGCTGGATCCCGCCCCGACGGAGAACGGCCTTGATCCGGGCCACGATCTCGCGGGGGGAGAACGGCTTGGTCACGTAGTCGTCGGCCCCCATCTCGAGTCCCAGGATCCGGTCGACCTCGTCGTCCCGGGCGGTCAGGAAGAGCACGGGCACATCGGAGGTCTGGCGCAGCTCACGGCACACCGCGAACCCGTCCAGGTCGCCGGGGAGCCCAACGTCGAGGACGACGAAGTCGGGGCGGCGGGCCCGGATGACCTCGAGCCCGTCCCGGCCGTTGCCGGCGAGGTGGACTCGCCAACCCTCGCGCTCCAGATAGAGGGCGAGCAGGTCGGCGATGTCGGGCTCGTCCTCGACGACGACGACGCTCGTCACCGGCGGGAGGGAGGGGGCGGCCGATCCATGGGCGCCAGACTAGAGGGCCATTGTTAGGAAGCCGTGATGGTGGCCCGGCCGCCCCGGGGCTAGGTTCGAGGGCCATGTCCAAGATTTCACTGATCGCCAAGCTGACCGCCGCCGAGGGTAAGACCGAGGAGCTGGCCACCGCGCTCGGCGCCCTGATCTCGGCCGCCGACGAGGAGGACGGTCTCGAGATCTACGCCGCTCATCGCGACGCGGCCAACGACGACGTGTTCTGGTTCTACGAGCTCTACGCCGGCCAGGACGCCCTCGACGTTCACGGCAAGGGCGACGGGATGAAGGCGGCCATGGCCGCCCTCGGCGCACTCCTGGGGGCCCGGCCCGAGATCACCATGCTGCGGCCCCTGGTGGCCAAGGGCATCGACGTCTGAGGTCGTCGACCCGTGGCGGTCACCTACCTCGACAAGATCGTGGCCGCCCACCGGGCGGCGGCCGCCGCCGACGAACGCCCCCTCGATGAGCTGATGGAGCGGGCCCGGGGCGTGGCGGCGCAGACCCGGGGGTTCCGGCAGGCCCTGGCCGAGGCCGAGGGGCTGGCCGTCATCGCCGAGATCAAGCGGCGGTCGCCGTCCAAGGGCGACATCCATCCCGACGTCGACCCCGGGTCCTGGGCCCGGTCGTACGAGACCGGCGGCGCCACCTGCCTCTCGGTGCTGACCGACGAGGACTTCTTCGGCGGCTCGGCCCACGATCTGGACCGGGCCCGATCGGCGGTGGCCGTGCCGGTGTTGCGCAAGGACTTCTGTGTGTCGGCCCACCACGTGTGTGACGCCCGGTTGATGGGGGCCGACGCCGTGCTGCTCATCGTGGCCGCCCTCGACGACGGTGAGTTGGCCGAGCTCCGGGCCCTGGCCGTCGAGCTGGGATTGGACGTGCTGGTCGAGACCCACGACGAGGCCGAGGTTGAGCGGGCCCTGGCCGTCGGGGCCGACCTGGTCGGGGTCAACCAGCGCGATCTCACCACCTTCGAGGTGGACCAGGTCCGGGCCGTCCGGGTGGCGGGCGCCCTACCGGACAACGTGATCCGGGTGGCCGAGTCGGGGATCGGGGGCGTGGATGACGCCGGGCCCCTGGTCGATGCCGGCTACCACGCCGTGCTGGTGGGGGAGTCCTTGATGCGCAGCGGCGATCCGGCGCGGTCGGTGGCCGACCTTCGGGCCCTGCGGTAATCCCCCGCCGCCGGGTCGGCCAACCGATACGGTTCCTGGTGATGTTCGTGAAGATCTGCGGGGTCACCAACGCCGAGGACGCCCTCCTGGCGGCCGGGCTGGGGGCCGACGCCGTGGGCATGATCTTCGCCGCCTCGAGCCGCCGCATCGCCACCGCCGATGCCCGCGACATCGTTCATCGCCTGCCCCCGGAGGTCCTGCCGGTCGGGGTCTTCCGGGACGAACGGGTTGAGCGGGTGGCCGAGCAGGCCAACGACATCGGCCTCCGCGGCGTCCAACTCCACGGCCGGGAGACGGCCGAGGAGG
Organism: Acidimicrobiales bacterium; assembly: GCA_965263455.1. Lineage (GTDB taxonomy): Bacteria > Actinomycetota > Acidimicrobiia > Acidimicrobiales > SZUA-35 > CADEDH01. The sequence continues at coordinate 558,594 of CBDHHN010000001.1, read as the reverse complement.
CCCGCTGGCTGGCCGGGCGGGTGCCGATCGTGATCAAGGTCTTCGCTGCCACCGACCCGGCTCTGGCCTCGGCCGACGGCTTCCCCAGCCACGCCATCCTGATCGACTCGCCCAGTCCCGGCAGCGGGCGGAGCTTCGACTGGGCCGCCCTGGAGGCGGTGCGCCCCCGACGACCCTTCATCCTGGCCGGGGGGCTCCACCCCCAGAACGTTGCCGACGCCATCGCCGCCGTGCGCCCGTGGGGGGTGGATCTGGCCAGTGGGGTCGAGGCCTCGCCCGGCCGCAAGGACCCGGCCAAGCTTCGCCAGTTCATGGCCGCGGTCCGGGAGGTCGCCCCCCGCCTGGACGATGCCGTGGCCCAACTCCGGACCGGGTTGGGCTGGATTCCGGGGGTGCCGGGCGCCATGCCCGACGTCGGTCCGGGGCCCGATGCCGAGCCCGGGGCGTCGGGGGGGCATCATGCCGGGGATGCCTTGGACGCCGAGCGTCGAGGCGACGACGAACCGTTCAACTGGGAAGAGGACGCCACATGGCGATGACCGACGACAGCCCCGCCTCGCTGATGGGCGAGCCCGATCCGTCCGGCCGGTTCGGCCGGTTCGGTGGCCGGTTCGTGCCCGAGACCCTGGTCCCGGCCTGCGCCGAGCTGGAGCAGGCGTTCCGGGCGGCGTGGTCGGATCCGTCGTTCCGGACCGAGTTCCAGGAGTTGCTCACCACCTACGCCGGCCGGCCGTCGGCCCTGACCGAGTGCCGCAACCTGTCGGAGGAACTGGGGTTCCGGGTCCTGCTCAAGCGGGAGGACCTGAACCACACCGGGAGCCACAAGATCAACAACGTCCTGGGCCAGACCCTGTTGGCCCGGCGGATGGGCAAGCAGCGGATCGTGGCCGAGACCGGAGCCGGTCAGCACGGGGTGGCCACCGCCACCGCCGCTGCCTACTTCGGGCTGGACTGCGTGGTGTACATGGGCGAGGTCGACATCGCCCGGCAGGCGCTCAACGTCTACCGCATGAAGCTCCTGGGGGCCGAGGTCCGGCCCGCCCTGTCCGGTTCCCGGACCCTGAAGGACGCCGTGAACGAGGCCATGCGGGACTGGGTGGCCACGGTGGAGTCGACCTACTACTGCCTGGGTTCGGTCATGGGGCCCCATCCCTACCCGTGGATGGTGCGGGAGTTCCACCGGGTGATCGGCGAGGAGGCCCGGGAGCAGTGCCGGGCCCTGACCGGGGGTGACCCGGACGTGGTCGTGGCCTGCGTCGGCGGCGGCTCCAACGCCATCGGCATCTTCAGCGGCTTCGTCGACACCGGTGCCGAGTTGGTGGGGGCCGAGCCCGCCGGTGGCGCCGCCACGTCGGCCCAGGTGCCGGGCGTCGTCCACGGGTCGATGTCGTACCTCATGCAGGACGAGTACGGCCAGGTCGAGGAGGCCCAGTCGGTGTCGGCCGGCCTCGACTATCCCGGCGTCGGCCCCGAGCACGCCCATCTGGCCGACATCGGCCGGGCCCGCTACGAGTCGGTGACCGATGCCGAGGTCCTCCACGCCTTCGAGCTGTTGAGCCGGACCGAGGGCATCATCCCCGCCCTGGAACCGGCCCACGGTCTGGCCTGGATGGTGAAGGCCCGCGACGAGCTCCGGGGCCGCACCGTTCTGCTGAACCTGTCGGGCCGGGGCGACAAGGATGTGGCTCAGGTGCAGGGCATCCAGGACGGGGATCCCGAGGCGCTGAAGACGGTGCGACTGTGAGCGCGGTCGAGGGAGCGGGTGTCCTCGAGACCCACCTGCGGGCCCGGCGTGACGAGGGCCGCAAACTGCTCCTGCCCTACATCACCGGCGGCTACCCGGTCGGCCACTGGGCCGAGCTGATCGACGGGTTGGCCGCGGCGGGGGCCGACGCCATCGAGATCGGTATCCCGTTCAGCGACCCGGTCATGGACGGCCCCACCATCCAGGAGTCGTCGACCCTGGCGTTGGAGGCCGGGGCCAACCCGATGGCCATCCTGGCCGAGGTGGCCAAGACCGATCCCGGCGTTCCCCTGATCGCCATGACCTACTACAACATCTGCTTCCGCATGGGCTTCGAGCGGTTCGCCGCCTCGTTGCGGGAGGCCGGCATCTGCGCCGCCATCCTGCCCGATCTGCCGTTGGAGGAGATCGGGCCCTGGGCCGAGGTCGCCGATCAGGCGGGAGTGGAGACGGTTCTGCTCGCAGCCCCCACCGCACCGGACGATCGGCTCCCGGCCATCATCGAGCGGGCCCGGGGCTTCGTCTACGGGGTCGGCCTGGTCGGCATCACCGGTGAGCGGGCGGAATTGGCGGCCAGCGCCGTCGACATGGCCCGACGGCTGAAGCCGTTGACCGACAAGCCCGTCCTGGTCGGGGTCGGGGTGTCGACCCCGGAGCAGGCGGTCGAGGTCAGTCAGGTGGCCGACGGGGTGATCGTCGGCTCGGCCGTCATCCGCCGCATCCTGGACTCGGGACGGATCGACGACGCGATCGCCTTCGTGGCCGAGATCCGGGCCGCCCTCGATGGTGGCTGAGGACGGAGCGGTCGGGGACGACGGCCCGGAGCCCCGACCCCATTCGGTCACCGGGGCTGATATGGCCCATGACCGCCCGTACCCGCCGACCGAGCCCGACTGCGAGCTGTGCCGGGCCGACCGCTGGACCCACTGGTACGCGGTGACCGACGACGGGTGGGTGGCCGACTGCGAGGTGTGCGCCGTGCCCATGGTCGTGTGGTGGGGCCACGGTCCGACCGTCGACGAACCGACCCGGCAGCGGTTGCTGGCGGCGCTGGCCGCCGCCGCCGACGAGCGGTTCGGCCCGGGGGAGTGGCAGCTCGATGACACCATGCGTCAGGTCCCCGAGCACTTCCACGCCCACGCCCGCGACCGGGGCTGGTTCGAGGCCCGCTGGAGCCGACCCCTGTCCCGGTACACGGGGGTGGGAAGCCCCCGACGGACCACCGGGTTGGACGATGGGTGACCGTCTCCAACTCGCCCACCGGGGCACCGGCTCCATCGTCGACCGCCCCTGACTCCCGACCGCCGACCCGGGTCGACGTCGCCGTCCTCGGCGGCGGCGCGGCCGGTCTGGCCGTGGTCCGCGAGGCGCACCGCCGGGGGGCGTCGGCCCTCCTGGTCAACAACGGTCCGCTGGGCGGGGACTGCACCTTCACCGGCTGCGTGCCGTCCAAGACCCTGATCGAGTCGGCCCGGGCCGGACTCGACTTCGATCGGGCCTTCGAGCGCGTCCGTTCGGTGGTGGACACCATCGCCGCCAGCGAGAACGCCGAGGTGCTCCGGAGCGAGGGGGCCACGGTGCTCGAGGCCGAGGGCACCGTGACCGGCCCGGGTCGGCTTCGGGCCGATGGGCGCGACATCGAGGCCCGGGGCGTGGTGGTCGCCCTCGGCAGCCGGCCGGTGCTGCCTCCCATCCCGGGACTGGCCGAGGCCGACCCTCTGACCTCGGACACGGTGTGGGACCTGGCACGGGCCCCGAGGTCGTTGGCCATCATCGGGGGCGGCGCCATCGGATGTGAGCTGGGTCAGGCCTTCGCGGGGCTGGGGGTGCCGGTGACCATCATCGACGTCGCCCCCCGGTTGCTGGCGGCCGAGGAGGCGGCGGCGTCGGCCGTGGTGACCCGGTCGTTGACCGAGGCCGGGGTCACCGTGCGGACCGGTGTCGGGGTCCGCGAGGTGACGGCGGGGCCCGGGGGCGACCATCGGCTGATTCTGGACACTGGTTCGGACGAGGGTTCGTTCGAGGGTTTGGTCGACGGGTCGGAGGTGGTGGTCGAGCGGATCCTGGTCGCCGTCGGACGTCGGCCCAACGCAGACCGGGGTGGCCTGGTCGAGGCCGGGATCGAGCTCACCGACCGGGGCCACGTGGCCACCGGGCTCGACCTCTCCACCAGCCTCGGTCGGACCTGGGCCGCCGGCGACATCACCGGCCTGGCCCAGCTGACCCATGCCGCCGACCACATGGGCCGACTGGCGGCCGGCAACATCCTGCGCCGGGTGGTCCGCAGCCGATACCGGCCCGAGGCCGTTCCCCGGGTCACGTTCACCACACCGGAGGTGGCCGCCGTCGGCCTCGGCGAGGCCGAGGCCGCAACACGCTGGGGCCGACGGGCCCGGGTGGCCGAACTGCCCCTCCACGGTCACGACCGGGCCTTGGCCGCCGACGCCGTCGACGGCTACCTGAAGGTCATCTCGGGGCCCAAGGGTGTGACCGGCACACTGGCCGGAGGCCGCATCGTGGGGGCCACCGTGGTGGCCGAGCGGGCGGGCGAGATCCTGGCCGAGCTGTCGCTGGCCCTGCAACTGCGGACCTACATCGGGCGGGTGGCCCTGGCCGTCCACCCCTACCCGACGTGGTCCTACGCCGTGCCCAAGGTGCTGGCCCAGTTCTTCACCACCATCGAGGGTCACACCGCCCGCCCGGCGCGCCTCGAAGGCTGACGCGCCCGGGCGCCACCGGGCCGGCCCCGGTTCGGGGCAGACTGGTTCCCGATGTCGTCCTCCGATCCCCGTCGCGCCCCCTCGCCTCCGGTTCCCCGCCACCGGGACGGGCCCGGGGCCCACGATGGGCACGACCATGGACACGACCATGGACACGGACACAGCCACGAGCTCGGCGGGGGGTGGGACGTGTGGTTGGGCGTGCCCGCCCTCCGGGTCATCCTGGCGGCGGTGGCCGTGGCCGGGGTGCTGACCCTGCTGGGGGTGGCGGCGCTGTGGCCCGACGGGCAGGGCCGTCAGGTGGCCATCGACCAGGCCTCCGAGCTGGGCATGGTCACCGATCGGTTCGAGGCCACGGTGGAGTCGGTGACGGAGGGGCCGTGCTCCTACGCCACGCCCGAGAACCCGTCACAGTGCCGGGCCTTCACCTTCATCGTGCACGAGGGGCCCGACGCCGACAGCGTGATCCTGCTGCCCGAGTACAACCTCACCATCGGGGCCCCGGCGCCCGTCCTGCGGGTGGGCGACGCCGTGATCCTGGGTTATGAGCCCTCGACCGCCTTCTACTTCTACGCCGATCGGGCCCGGGGCGCCGTCCTCGTGTGGTTGGCCCTGTTCTTCGGCCTCGTCGTGGTGGCCCTGGGGCGCTTTCGCGGCGTGCTGGCCCTGGCCGCCATGGCGGTCACCGTGGTCGTGCTGGTCGGGTTCGTGGCTCCCAGCGTGCTCGACGGCAACGATCCGGTGTTGGTGGCCGTCGTGGCCGCATCGGTGATCGCCTTCGTCAGCCTGTACCTGACCCATGGGTTCACGCCCACCACCACCGTGGCCCTGGCCGGGACCTTGGGCGCGCTCGTCCTCACCCTGACGATCTCGGCCCTGTTCTTCGACCTCGCCGGGTTCAGCGGGCTCGCCACCGAGGAGGGCCTGGCCCTGCCCCTCGTGGCCGACATCGACCTGCCAGCCCTGCTCCTCGGGGGTGCCGTGCTCGGTGCGCTGGGGGCGCTCGACGACGTCACGGTGACCCAGGTGGCGACGGTGGCCGAACTACGGCGCCGCAATCCGTCGCTGTCGATCGCCCAGTTGGTCACCTCGGGCATCCGGGTCGGCCGAGAGCACATCGCGTCCACCGTCAACACCCTGCTCCTGGCCTACGCCGGGGCCGGAATGCCCCTGCTGCTGGTGTTCGCCGCCTCCGACCAGCCCCTGGGCTCGGTGGCCAACTCCGAGATCGTGGCCGTCGAGATCGTCCGCACCCTCACCGGTTCGATCGGGCTGGTGGCCGCCGTGCCCCTGACCACGGTGATGGCCGCCGTCCTGGTCGGAACCGCCGACCCGGAGGCCACGGCACTGGACGAGGCCGGGGTGGAGCCCGCCGATGTCACGGCCGCCGAGGCCCGTTCGCCATCGGTGGCGGCTCGGTCGTCCACGGTGTCGGGCGACGCCGGGGTCGGGTCGCCGGACGGTCCGGGCGCCACCGACGGCCCGGACGCCGCCCGTGGCGCCCGTCGGAGCAGGCGCCGTGATGACCCACCGGAGGTGGTCGAGCCCACGGGTCCTGCTCCCAGTTGGTCCGACTTCGCGCCGGACGACGAGCGGTCGTTCTGAGCGGCGGAGCCGGTCGGGAAGGCCGGGCCGTGGTCGCCGGGTTCCCGGGGCCATGGATCGAAACGCCGGACGACGGCGGCCCCCGTCATCGCCGCCGCCACCGGTGATGGTGTCGCCCCCGCCGGTGCCGGTGGCCACGATCGTGGCCCTGGTCATCGCTCTGGTGGCGGCGGCCTGCGGCGGCTCCGCTCCGGCCATCGGCGACGCCGAGGCCCCGAAGCCGGGTCCGGCGGCCGCCCCGGGCTCGGGCGCAGCCGGCGTCGATGCCGGCCGCCCGGTGGAGGAGTCGGCGCTCCGAGGCGATCGCCGCCACCGCTCGTTTCCCCCACCGGTGGTCGACCCCGACCTCATCCGCTCCGGGGGCCAACCTCCGGACGGGATCTTCCCCATCGACGAGCCGACCTACGCCCCGCCCGATCTGCTCGACTACGAACTCGACCCCGAGGAGGCCGTGGTGGCGGTCGAGGTCAACGGCGACGCCCGGGCCTTCCCCATCCAGCTCATGATCTGGCACGAGATCGTGAACACCGAGATCGGGGGTGTGCCGGTCACGGTCACGTTCTGCCCCCTGTGCAACTCGGCCCTGACCTTCGACCGTCGGCTCGGCGACCGCGTCCTCGATTTCGGGACCTCGGGGGAGCTGTACCAGTCGGCCCTGGTCATGTACGACCGGCAGACCGAGACCCTGTGGGCCCACTTCACCGGCCAGGCCCTGGTGGGGCATCTGGCCGGTTCCCGCCTCGATCTGGTTCCGACCCAGACCGTGAGTTACGGCCAGTGGTTGGCCGCCCATCCCGACGGCCAGGTCCTGACCCGGAACCTGGGAGCCCCGCCCCAGTACTTCGGGCTGTACGGCACCAACCCCTACGGGGGCTACGACGGGGAGGACATCGACCCCTTCGATGGCTTCTTCGTGGGCGAGATCGACCGCACCCTGGCGGCCAAGGCCCGGGTCGTGGGGGTGGTCGACGACCTCGGACCGGTCGCCGTGCGCTTCGACGACCTGGCCCGACGACCCGTCATCCCCGTGGCCGAGGGCGGCCGCGACCTGGTGGTGTGGCACCGGCCCGGTCTGGCCTCCCCGCTCGATCGGTTCGCCGTGAGCGAGGGCCGAGACGTGGGGCAGACGGGCGTCTTCGTGCCGCGGGCCGCCGACGGCACGCCACTGACGTTTCGGGCCGTCGAGGACGGCTTCGTCGACGACCAGACCGGGAGCCGGTGGAACATCCTGGGCACGGCGGTCGAGGGCCCGCTGGCGGGGGAGCGGCTGGTGGCCGTCCCCCACACCGACGCCTTCTGGTTCGCCTGGGCCACCTATCAACCCGGCACCGTGTTGATCGATCCGGCCTGAACGCCGCCCCGAGGGCCGCTCCCGGCCATCGGGTGGTCGCCGGTCCGCCCCGCCAAGGACGGGGGCGGACCGGCGTCGGATCAGTTGCCGGCGGCCCGGTTGGTCCCGGAGACGATGGCCTGGAGCGAGGCGGTGGTGATGTCGGTGTGGATGCCGACGCCCCACAGCTCCCGGTCACCGATCTTCAGTTCCAGGTAGCTGACGGCCTTGGCGTCGGCTCCGGTGCCGATGGCGTGTTCGTGGTAGTCGAGCACCCGGACGTCGAGGCCACGGTTGTCGTTGATGGCGTTGACGAAGGCCTCGATGGCGCCACCACCCTCGCCTTCGAAGGTGGCCTCCTCACCGTCGATCTTGATTCGGGCCGAGATCTGGGTCCGGTCCGCTCCGGCCGCGTTCTGCGACATCGAGAACGAGACCAGCTCATAGGGCTTGGCCGGCGCCAGGTAGTGGTTCCGGAACTCCTCCCAGATCTGCTGACCCGTGATCTCCTTGCCCGTGGTGTCGGTGATGTGTTGCACCACCCGGGTGAACTCGATCTGCAGCCGTCGGGGCAGGTCCAGCTCCTGCTCGGTCTTGAGCAGGTAGGCGACGCCGCCCTTGCCCGACTGGGAGTTGACCCGAATCACGTCCTCGTAGGTCCGGCCCACATCCTGGGGATCGATGGGCAGGTAGGGAACCTCCCACAGGGTCTGGCCCGTGGCATCCATGGCTTCGAAGCCCTTCTTGATGGCGTCCTGATGGGAGCCGGAGAAGGCGGTGTAGACGAGGTCGCCGACGTAGGGGTGGCGAGGGTGGACCGGCAGCTGGTTGCAGTGCTCGGCCACGCGCCGGAGGTCGTTGATCTCGGTCAGGTCGAGCTTGGGATCCACGCCCTGGCTGAACAGGTTGAGGGCCAAGGTCACCACGTCGACGTTGCCGGTTCGCTCGCCGTTGCCGAACAGGGTGCCTTCGACCCGGTCGGCCCCGGCCATGACCCCGAACTCGGAGGCGGCGACGGCGGTGCCCCGGTCGTTGTGGGGGTGGAGCGACAGCACGATCGACTCCCGGTCCCGGATGTTGCGATGGAACCACTCGATCATGTCGCCGTAGATGTTGGCCGTGCTCATCTCCACCGTGGCCGGCAGGTTGAGGATCAACGGATCGGCGGGCGTCGGTTGGAAGACGTCCATGACCGCCTCGCAGATCTGCTTGGCGAAGGGCAGCTCGGTCCCGGTGAAGCTCTCTGGCGAGTACTCGTAGCGGATGCGGGTGTCACCGCCCAGCCGGGCCTCGTTCATCTTGCATCGTTCGGCACCCTTGACCGCGATGTCGATGATGCCGGCCTCGTCGAGCCCGAACACCACCCGCCGTTGCACGGTCGAGGTCGAGTTGTACAGGTGGACGATGGCCTGCTTGGCTCCGACCAGCGACTCGTAGGTCCGGTCGATCAGTTCGTCCCGGGACTGGGTCAGGACCTGGATGGTCACGTGATCCGGGATCATGTCCTCGGTGATGAGCTGGCGGACGAACTCGAAGTCGGTCTCGGAGGCGGCGGGGAAGCCGACCTCGATCTCGGTGAACCCGATCTCGACCAGCTTCTGGAACATCATCGCCTTGCGCTCAGGGTTCATCGGTTCGATGAGGGCCTGGTTGCCGTCGCGGAGGTCGACACTGCACCACAAGGGGGCTTCGGTGGTGACGGTGTCGGGCCAGGTGCGGTCGGGGATGGGGATGGGGGTGAAGGACTGGTACTTCTCGATCGGCATGGGCCGGATGCTGGTCATCGTGGACTCCTCGGGGCTGGTGCGGGGTGACGCGTGCAACAGGGGTGGAGCGCTCCCGGGCGCTCCGTACGACATGACGGGGAGCGATCGGGGCCCTGTGGCAGGTGGCGTCACCTGAGGTGGCCACCCTGGACCCGGCTCGATTCGTCTCCGATCTGATGAAAAACCCGACGCGCCTGATCAGGCGGCCGGGCTCAGAAGTCGGAGGTCGAGACGCAGGGTCACCCGGGGGAGCCTAGCACCGGCGGGGGAGGAGGGGAACCCACATCCGGTTGGCGCCGGGATCGGACTCAGCGGTCCTCATGCATCAGGTTGTGGCCGAAGTCGCTGAGCGCGGCCATGACCTCGGGATCGACGACGATCGATCGGCTTGACAGGCTGACCTTGATCTGCCGGTAGACGTGGGTCTCGGTCTCGCACCGCGTGCACTTGACCAGGTGGGCGCTCACCTGCCGGGCCACCTCGACGTCGACCTCGCCGTCGAGGTAGGCCTGCATGACCTCGAGTACCTCCTGGCAGGACATGCCTCGTTTGAACATGTTTCCCAACCGCATGGCTCAGTTGCTCCCGGCCAGGGCGTCGAGACCGACGTCCTCGATATGGTCCCGGATGCGCTTGCGGGCCCGGTGGAGGCGACTCATGACGGTGCCGACCGGGACCTCCAGCAGGTCGGCGGTGTCCTGGTAGGACATGCCGTTGAGGTCGACCAGCTCCACCACCTGGCGGAACTTCTCGGGCAGGCGGCGGTAGCCCTCCTCGACCGTGGCGTCGAACTCACCCTCCATGACCAGTTGCTCCGGCCCGTCGGTGTCGGCGAATCGGATCGAGCGCTCGAAGGTCACGTCGGGGTCGTCGAGCAGGTCGGGCTTCTTCTTGCGGGCCCGGTTGATGTTGGCGTTCCGCATGATGGTCAGGAGCCAGGCCCGCGGGTGGCGGCCGTCGAAGCGTTCGATGGCTCGGAAGGCCCGCAGGAGCGTCTCCTGGACCAGGTCCTGGGCCTCGGCATCCGAGCGGGTCAGGGACCAGGCGGTGCGGTAGAGGATGTCCAGCTCGGGCAGGACGTGCTCCTCGAACGAGGCGTGGGTGTCGGTTGTCGGGGCCATCAGCGCAACCATCCTCCACGCAACCGAGTCTTGTCGTCGATCATTCCTCCATCCTCGCGTCGCCCCCGTAAAACTGGCATATGGTGCCCCCTGTGCCCGAATCTGCTCCCGCCGGCGACTCGAATGCCGAGCCGGTCACCGTCTTCGATGTCATGGGCCACGAGTTCTTCCTCGACCTGGTCGAGGCGTTCTATGCCCGGGTGGCCGACGATGCCGTCCTCCGTCCCAGCTATCCCGAGGACCTGAGCGAGTCGAAACGAACGCTGGCGTGGTTCCTCATCCAGTACTGGGGTGGCCCTCCAGCCTACAGCGAGGAGCGGGGCCATCCCCGGTTGCGGATGCGACACGCGCCGTTCGAGATCGGTCAGCGGGAACGTGACGCCTGGCTGGACCATATGACCGCGGCGGTCGAGGAGTCGGGGGCGCCTGAGGAGGTCCGGGCCCTGCTCCACCGGTACTTCGACCACGCCAGCACGGCGATGATCAACCGGCCCGGCTGACGGTCCCGACTCCGGTCCCCGACCCGGGCCCCCGGCATCGGTCCCCGACATCGCGGGCGCCGTCCGTACACTTCCCATTCATCTCCCAGGTGGGCTCGGGCGGCGCCGGAACCCCGGGTGGACACGGGGATATCCCCGATCTCGCGTATCTGAGTTCATGTCATGTTCATCTCCAATACATCGGCCGCGCCTCCCGGGGTGGCCGATCACTGGAGGGAGACAGACATGGCAACACGGACCACCCCCGCGCTGGAGGCCTTCGCCCGCCACCTGGCGGCGCTGGCCACGGCGCCCCGCAAGCCGGCCACCTCGACCGAGGTGTTGATGGTGCGGCCCACGGCGCCACTGCCGGCGGCGGCCTGAACCCGGGCGGGACCCGACGGACCGGTCGCCCCGGGCTCCGGCCCGGGGCGATCCCGCGTCCGGACATGGTCGTCGGCCGACTCGTGACGTGCCGCCGGTCACGGTCTGTGATTTGTCGGGCGGGTCCAGACGCCACTGCTGGGGCGGGATCTGACCGACGAAGATGGTCGAAATCCTTGACTTTGTAGTTCGATCCGGCTCCACTTTGGCTCGTCTGCCGATTTGGCGGGCATGCCAGAGTTAGGAGTTCGCATGAACAAGACGGAACTGATCGACGCCATCGCGGAACGCACCGGCGTGTCCAAGAAGGACGTTGGCGCCGTCATCGATGGCCTCTTCGTCGAGGTCTCCCACATCGTGGCCAAGGGCGATGAGAAGGTGACCATCCCCGGCTTCGTGTCCTTCGAGCAGGTGGAGCGCAAGGCCCGGAAGGGCTTCAACCCCCAGACCGGGGAGCCCATCACCATCCCGGCGTCGAATGCCGTCAAGGTGACGGCCGGCAACAAGCTCAAGGCCTACGCCCGGGGCACCGAGGCGCCGCCGAGCTGACGACCCGGACCCGGGACGACAACCCATGACCGACGCGAACATCGGAGCCGAGGGCACGCCCCCGGCTCCGATGTCGTTGCTACCCCACCGACCGCCGTTCCTGTTCGTCGATGACCTCGTCGAACTCGTCCCGGGTGACCGGGTCCGCGGCCGGTGGCGACTCTCCGGGGACGAGTGGTTCTTCCCCGGCCATTTCCCCGGGCGCCCGACGGTGCCCGGTGTGCTCATGATCGAGGCCCTGGCTCAGCTCGGGGCCTGCGCCCTGCTGGCCGACGAACGCTACGAGAACAAGCTGCCCCTGTTCGGCGGGGCCGACAAGGTCAAGTTCCGGCGCCAGGTGGTCCCGGGCGAGACCCTCGACCTCGAGGTCCAGATGAGCCGTCTCGGCTCGCGCGCGGGCAAGGGCCACGGCGTGGCCTCGGTCGACGGTGAGACGGCGGCCCAGGTCGATCTGATGTTCGTCGTCGTCGACCCCTGAGGGGCCGAGCCGGCCCCCACACCGGGGGGCCGGAAACCCGGTCCGGTCCCTACGGGGCGGGGGCGATGACGACGGTGCCGTTGTGGCCGCCGAAGCCGAAGCTGTTCGACAGCGACGGGCCCGGCTCCCAGTCCCGGGCCTGGCCCACGACCAGGTCGATCTCGGGCAACTCCGGGTCCGGTTGTCGGTAGCCGACCGTGGGCGGCACCGAACGGTGCTCCATGGCCAACAGCACGGCCGTCGCCTCGATGGCGCCGGCGGCGCCGAGCGCGTGCCCGGTGACGCCCTTGGTCGAGGTCACCACCGGTCCCGGGGCCCCGAAGACCTTGGCCAGGGCCTCGGCCTCGGCCGCGTCGTTGAGGGGCGTCGAGGTGCCGTGGGCGTTGACGTGGGTGATGTCGGCGGCGCTCAGCCCGGCGTCGGCGATGGCCAACTCCATGCAGCGGACCGCCCCATGGCCGCCGGGGGAGGGGGCGGTGATGTGGTGGGCGTCGGCGGTCGAGGCGCCGCCCAGGATGAGCCCGAGCACGGTGGCGCCGCGGGCCTGGGCCACGTCGAGGCGCTCCAGCACGAGCACGGCCGCCCCCTCGCCCATGACGAAGCCGTCCCGGCGCTCGTCGAAGGGCATCGAGACGCCACTGCGGGACAACGCCGTCATGTTGCCGAAGCCGGCCATCGAGGTCGGAGTCTGGGGCGCCTCGGAGCCCCCGGCCAGCACGACGTCACAGACGCCGGACGAGATGAGCCGGGCCGCGTTGACCACCGAGTGGGTACCGGCGGCGCACGCCGTGACGGTGGTTTCGCACGGGCCCTGGAACCCGTGGCGCATCGACACCGCAGCGGCCGCCGCGTTGGGCATCATCATCGGCACCAGGAACGGCGACACCCGCCGGTCTCCCTTCGTGTGGCGGATGACGATCTGCTCCTCGTTGGTGCCGATACCGCCGATGCCGGTGCCGATCATCACCCCGATCCGGCCGGGGTCGGTCTCGAACGAGCCGGACTGTTCGAGGGCCTCGGCTGCCGCCGCCAGGGCGTACTGGGTGAACGGGTCGGCCCGGCGGGCCTCTTTCGGATTGTCGAACCAGGGCGCCGGATCCCAGTCCGGGATCGAGCGCCGGTCGCCGTCCTCGGGGGCGTCATGGAGGCCGGCCCAGAACGCCTCGACGCCGATGCCACAGGGGGCGACGACGCCGAGACCGGTGACGGCGACGATGGGCCGATCGGACGGCGCCGTCATCAGCTGTTGACCTTGCCCATGACCAGGTCGTACGCCTGGCCCACGGTCTCGATGCCCTCGAGCTCCTCCTCCTCGACCGAGACGTCGAACTCCTCTTCGAGGGCCATGACCAGCTCGACGAGATCGAGGCTGTCGGCGTCGAGGTCCTCGGCGAAGCGGGCCTCCTTGGTCACCTGGTCCTCGGAGACCGAGAGCACCTCGACGGCACACTTCTGGAAGGCGGGGAACTTGTCATCACTCACGTTGGATCCTCCTGCGAGTCAGTGATCCGGACCGGTTCGGCCGGATGGAACAATGTAACGGTCGTCGTCGGCTTCGGCGGTGGGGACGGGCGTCAGCCCATGCCCAGACCCCCGTCCACGGGAATGGTGGCGCCGGTGATGTATCCGGCGTCCTCCGAGGCCAGGAAGGCCACGGCGGCCGCCACCTCCTCGGCCCGGCCGGTGCGTCCCAGGGGGACGAGTTCGGTCATGGCCGCCTGCTGATCGTCGGTCAGGGCGGCCAGCATGTCGGTCTCGATGGGGCCGGGGGCGACCAGGTTGACGGTGATGCCCCGGGAGGCGAACTCACGGGCCAGGGAGCGGCCGAGGCCGACCAGACCGGCCTTGGAGGCCGCGTAGTTGGCCTGCCCGGCCTGACCCAGCGAACCCACGACGGAGGACATCAGGATCAGGCGGCCCCAGCGGGCCTTCATCATCGGTCGTATGGAGCGCTTGGCCACTCGGAACACCCCGGTCAGGTTGGCGTCGAGAACCGAGGTGAAATCGTCGGTCCCCATTCTGAGCAGCAACGTGTCCCGGGTGATACCGGCGTTGGCCACCACGATGTGGGCCGGACCCAGGTCGGCCTCGACCGTGCTGAAGGCGCCGTCGACCGAACCGTCGTCGGTCACGTCGCACTCGACCCACAGCAGGCCGTCGTCGAGGTGTTCCGGCTTCGATCTCGAACCCACGGCCACCCGGTGCCCGGTCGCCGCCAGCCGCCGGGCGCATGCCAGGCCGATGCCTCGGCTTCCGCCGGTCACGAAGGCCACTCGCTCGATGTCGTTGGACTCGGTCATGGCCTGGGGGTTACTCGGCCCACCGGACCAGGGCGCTGGCCCAGGTCATACCGGCCCCGAAACCGCAGAACAGCACGAGGTCGCCGGGGTTGATCCGGCCGTTGGCCCGGGCGTCGTCGAGGGCCAGAGGGATGGAGGCGGCCGACGTGTTGCCGGTCCGCTCGAGCACCATTGCGGTGCGGTCCATGTCGAACCCGAGCTTCTTCCAGGCCGACTCCACGATGCGGATGTTGGCCTGGTGGGGGATGATCAGGTCGATGTCGTCGGCCGTGACCCCGGCCTGGGCCATGGTCGCCTTGCACGTGGTCTGGATGACGCTGACGGCCTGGCGGAAGACCTCCTTGCCGTCCATGTTCAAGGTGTCGCCGTGATCGGCATAGAGGATGTGGACGTAGTTCCCGTTGGAGCCCATGTCCCACCCGAGCAACTGGCCGGCTCCGGTCTCGTCCCGCTCGACCACGGCGGCGCCCGCCCCGTTGCCGAAGAGGATCCCGGTGCCCCGATCGTGGTAGTCGGTGATCCGGTCGAGGGACTCGGCTCCGATGACCAGGATGCGGTCCATGCCCTGCAGGAGCAGGCCGTTGGCCATGATCAGGCTGTAGACCCAACCGGAGCAGGCAGCCTGGAGATCGTAGGCGCCGCAGGTCAGGCCGAGCTCCCGGGCCACGGCCGGGGCCGTGCCCGGGCAGATGTGGTCGGGGCTGGTGGTGGCCAGGATGACCTGTTCGATGGCGTCGGGCTCCAGCCCGGCGTCGTCGAGGGCCCGCTGGGCCGCCTGCGTGGCCAGACCCGAGGTCGAGCCGCCGATGCGACGCTCGCCGATGCCGGTCCGTTCCCGGATCCAGTCGTCGGTGGTGTCCATCCACGCCGTCAGGTCGGCGTTGGTCAGGACCTTGTCGGGAAGGGCGGAACCGATACCCGTCAGCTTCAAACCCCAGGGACCGCTCATACCGCGACCACCGTAGCGGCGCGGAGCCAGGCCAACGGCTGGGAGGTGGTCACCCGCTCACCCGACAGGGCCAGCATGCCCTGCAGGGACCCGGCGAAGGCCGACCGGACCTCGGTCCGGCCCACCCGGCCGATGACCTGCCCCCGCTCCACCCGATCGTCGGTGGCGAGGGAGGTCTCGGGTTCGAAGACGCCGGTGGCCGGGCTGACCACCAGGCGCTCGACGGCGTAGAGACGCTCACCTTCGTGGGCCGGGCCACTGTCGGCGCCGTGGGACAGGGTCTCCAGAAGGGCGTCGACCTCGGTCGGTGTCGACACACTGAGCGCCTTGGCCCCCTTGGCCGTGCGCTTGGCCATGCCCGTCAGCACCGTGCCGGGGCCGAGTTCGAGGAAGACCGTGGTGCCGGCGTCGGCCAGGGCGTGAAGGGTCTGACGCCACAGGACGGGCGAGGTGAGCTGGGCTCCCAGCAGGCCGGCCCAGGACTCGCCCTCGGCGTGGGTGGTGGCGTCGACGTTGGCGAACACGGGTCGGTTGGGGTTCCGGAGTTCGACGTCGGCCAGGGCCTTGCGCAGCCGGTCGCGGGCCGGGGACATGAACGGGGTGTGGAAGGCGCCGCCGACCTTGATCGGCATGACCCGCTTCGCCCCCAGTTCCTTGGCCGCGTCACCGGCAGCGGCGAGGGCCTCGGGGTCGCCGGCGATGACGACCTGGCCCGGGGCGTTGTAGTTGGCCACCCACACCTCGCCGTCGATGCGGCGGCAGGCCAGGTCGACCTTGTCGTCGTCGAGGCCGAGCACGGCGGCCATGGTCCCGGTCTGGGTGTCGGCCGCCGCCTGCATGGCGTTGCCCCGCTCGGTCACCAGCCGCACGCCGTCGGCGAAGCTCAGGGTCCCGGAGGCGGTCAGGGCGGAGTACTCGCCCAGGCTGTGGCCGGCGTGGAAGGCCGGCTCGACGCCGGTCCGTTCCACCGCGTCGAGCACCACCATGCTGGTCACGAACGTGGCGAGCTGGGAGTTGCGGGTCTGGCGCAACTCCTCGGCGTCGGCCCGGAGCAGGAGGTGTTCGACGTCGCGGCCGGAGGCATCCGAGGCCTCGCCCACCAACTCCCATGACGGATGGTCGGTCCAGGCCTCACCCATCCCGGGGGACTGGGAGCCCTGGCCGGGGAACGTAAACGCAATCATCACCGAGGTCACGATCATCTGACCCACCCCTCCTCCAGAAGGTTTCACGTTTTTCGAGTCGGGCGTGTTACGGGCCGATACGCCTTCCTGAACCGCAGCTCGGTGAACATCCCGCTGGCCGCTCTGTCCAGGCGGTACGCTCTACTGCCACGCCCGGGTGGCGGAACGGCAGACGCGGCGGACTCAAAATCCGCTGTCCGAGAGGGCGTGTGGGTTCGAATCCCACCCCGGGCACATCGTCGCTATACCCGTCAGGACCGGCAGTACCCGTCTCGGGCCCCGATCGGGCCCCACCGGGAACTCGGCCCGGATCGCCTGTCGGGCCCGTCCGACCAGCCGCCCGGTACGCCGCCGGCCCTACCACCCCCTCCGTGCCATGTCCCGAGTCAAGATCGAACGGAAGCTTCGCACCCTGTCCCAGGAACTGGTGACCCTGCGCGACGAGTTGCGGGTGATCGACGAGCAGCTCCAGCACTTCGTGGACGAAGCGGAGGATGCCCGGTTGCGATCCCTGGTGTCGGAGACCCCGCTGGCGGCACGGGAGCATCGGGAGGCGGCGAAGACGGTGGACGGGATGCGCAAGGATCGGGAGGCCACGGTGAAGCGATTGGTACAGCTGGAGAAGCGGCAGGACGACCTGCTCGACGAACTGACCCGGGCGGCGTCGTGACCGCGCCCACGGTGGTGGTGGCCGAGGACGAGGCCCTCATCCGGCTCGACCTGGTCGAGAGTCTGCGCGACGCCGGCTACGAGGTGGTCGGTGAGGCCTCGGACGGGGCCGAGGCGGTGGAACTGGTTCGTTCGACCGACGCCGACGTGGTGGTCCTCGACGTCATGATGCCCGGTGTCGACGGACTGACCGCGGCCCGCGAGATCATGGGCGACCGGTTGGCGGCGGTGGTGATCCTCACCGCCTTCTCCCAGCGCGACCTGGTGGAACAGGCCCGTGACGCCGGAGCGATGGCCTATCTGGTCAAGCCGTTCAAGTCCGAGGAACTGGTGCCCGCCATCGAACTGGCGGTGGCCCGGTTCCGGGAGTACGACGTGATCGCCTCCGAGGCCGAGTCGCTCTCGGACCGGCTCGAAACCCGCAAGATCCTGGATCGGGCCAAGGGCAAGCTCCAGGACGAGTTCGGCCTCCGGGAACAGGACGCCTTCCGCTTCCTTCAGCGCACCGCCATGTCCAACCGGACGTCGATGAAGAAGATCGCGCACCGTGTGCTCGACGGTGAGCTGACCCCGGGCGAGGACGGCTGAGGGGCCGCCGACGCCGTCTCCGATCGGGGCGGTCGGCTCACTAGGGTGGGGTCGATGGCTACCTTGATGCTGGTCGACGGCAACTCGCTGACCTACCGGGCCTTTCACGCCCTGCCCCAGGATCTGGCGACCTCCAGCGGACAGGTGACCAACGCCGTGCTCGGCTTCACCTCGATGCTGGTGAACCTGGTGCGCGACCACAAGCCGGATGGGTTGGCGGTGGCCTTCGACCGGCCCGAACCGACCTTTCGCCACGTGCAGGTGGAGACCTACAAGGCCAACCGGTCGGCCGCCCCCGACATCCTCCGCCAGCAGATGGGCCTGGTCCGCGAGGTGCTCGACGTGCTCCGGTTGCCCCAGATCGAGCTGGCGGGCCATGAGGCCGACGACATCCTGGCCACGCTGGCCGATCGGGCGGCCGACGCCGGTCACGATGTCCTCGTCGTGACCGGCGACCGCGACAGTTTCCAGCTCGTCCGCGACCCCCATGTGAAGGTCGTCTACAACAAGCGGGGCGTCAGCGAGTACGCCATCTACGACGAGGACGGGATCGTCGAGCGCACCGGTGTCCGCCCCGATCAGTACGTGCAGTACGCCGCCCTCCGGGGCGACACCTCCGACAACCTGCCCGGCGTGCCCGGGGTGGGGGAGAAGACGGCGGCCAAGCTGATCAACAAGTACGGGGGCATCGACGGCCTGTACGAGCATCTGGACGAACAGACCCCGAAGCTGCGTCAGAATCTGGCCGAGCACGAGGACGAGGTCCGCATCAACACCGTGGTCATGGAGCTGACCCGGGACGTTCCGGTCTCGGTCGGGGTCGACGACTTGGTGGGGATCGAGCCCTACGACGCCGACGAGGTCAGGAAGCTCTTCGACTTCCTCGAGTTCCGGACGCTGCTCGATCGACTCCACGAGGCCTTCGCCCCGGCCGAGGAGGGGCCCGGCGACCGGGAGGAGTTGACGGTCGAGCTGATCGCCCCGACCACGACCGACGAGGCGGCGTCGACCCTCGGTTCCCTGATCGACGACCCGACCGCCATCGACGGTCCCATCGGGGTCGGGGTGGACGGAGGCTCGGAGGTCGACGGGCTCGCCGTGGTCCTCGACGAGGAGGACGGCCGGGTGCTGTGGCTGCCGGCCACGCTCCTCGACGCCCCCGAGGTCCGCCGGCCGCTGGCCACCCTGCTCTCGGCCGACGGCCCCGGCATCGTGGCCCACGACGCCAAGCCGGTGCTTCGAGCCATGCTCGGGGCCGGCATCGACGCCACCGGGTTGGCCCTCGACACGTCGCTCGCCGCCTATCTCCTCGACCCGTCGGGCAAGGCCTACCCCGTCGACGAGCTCCTGGTCCTGCACACCCCGTACCGCATGCCCTCCGACGACGGCCCCCCCGACGGTCAGCTGGACTTCGGCGAGCAGCAGGTCTCGCCCGGTCTTCGGGCGGCCCGCCTGGCCCTGGCCGCCGCCCGCCTGGCCCCGCCGCTCACCGCCGCCCTGAGCGCCGACGGCCTCGACACCCTCAATCGTGACGTCGAGGTGCCGCTGGTCCGGGTCCTGGCCCGCATGGAGGACCTGGGGGTGGCCGTCGACCGGTCCGAGCTCGAGTCGCTCAATGCCGACATGACGGCCGAGGCCGAGACCCTGGCGGCCCAGATCCAGGAGGACGCGGGTGAGGAGTTCAACGTCAACTCGACCAAGGTCCTGCGGGAGATCCTGTTCGACAAGCTGGGTCTGACCCCCCAGAAGAAGACCAAGACCGGGTACTCGACCGATCAGGCGACCCTGGAGAAGCTGGTGGGGGAGCACCCCATCATCGAGCATCTCCTGCGCTACCGCGAGGTCGAGAAGCTCCGGTCGACCTACGGCCAGTCGCTGCTGGCCTCGGTGTCGCCCGACGACCGGATCCACGCCACCTTCAACCAGACGGTGGCCCGAACCGGGCGGCTTTCGAGCGAGAACCCCAACCTTCACAACATCCCGGTTCGGACCGAGCTGGGGCGGACGTTCCGCAAGGCCTTCGTGCCCTCGGCCGGCCGCCGGCTCCTGGTGGCCGACTACAACCAGATCGAACTGCGCTGCATCGCCCATCTGGCCGATGACCCCGGTCTGATCGAGGCCTTCACCACCGGGGCCGACGTCCATCGGGCCACGGCAGCCCGGGTGTTCGACGTGGACCCCGACGAGGTGGACTTCGAACAGCGGTCGAAGGCGAAGATGGTGTCCTACGGCCTGGCCTACGGCATGGAGGCCTTCGGTCTGGGGCAGCGCCTGGGGATCCCGACCCGGGAGGCCCAGGTCATCCTCGACGCCTACTTCGAGAGCTTCCCCGCCGTGCGCGACTACATGGACGCCACCGTGACCGAGGCCCGCAACCGGGGCTACACCGAGACCCTCTTCGGTCGTCGGCGGGCCATCCCCGAGTTGTTGAGCGACAATCCCCGGCTGCGTCAGGCCGGCGAGCGGCAGGCCATGAACGCCGGGATCCAGGGCCTGGCGGCCGACATCTTCAAGGTGGCCCTGGTCCGTCTCGACGATCGATTGGGAGCGGACGGGCTCAGCAGTCGTATCGTGCTCCAGGTCCACGACGAGGTGATCCTGGAAGTGCCCGACGACGAACGGGATCGGGCCTCGGAGGCGGTTCTGGCCGAGATGCAGGGGGCGTTCGAACTCAAGGTGCCGCTCGAGGTGAACCTGGCCACCGGCGACACCTGGGCCGCGGCCAAGGACTGATGGCCGAACCCGAGCATCCTCAACGGCGCGACCCGGTCCCGTCCGAGGCGGAGTCCGATGCACAGTCCGATGCCGAATCCCCGACCGAGGGGGCGGGAGGCCGGCACTGGTTCAGCGAGGTGGCGTCGTTCCTCAGCTCGGCCTACCTGCGGTACTCGTTCACCAAGGGAACGGCCCAGGAGGTCGGCGCCCTCATCGATCTGCTCGACCTCCGGCGGGGGGATCGCGTCCTCGACGTCGGCTGCGGTCCCGGGCGCCACAGCCTGGCCCTGGCCGCGGCCGGGATGACGGTCACCGGGGTCGACATCTCGTCGGAGTTCGTGGACCTGGCCGATGAGGCGGCGGCCGGGCTCGACCCTCCGGTCCGGCCCCGGTTCCTGGTGGCCGACGCCGCCCACCTCGACCGGGCCGGCATCGAACCCGCTTCGTTCGATGCCGTCATCTCCCTGTGCCAGGGCGCCTTCGGACTGGCCGGCGGTCCGGGGGGCCGCCCCGGCCCGCCGGAGCGGGAGTTGGACGAGCCGATCCTGGCCCAGATGGCGGCCGCCGTCCGCCCCGGGGGTCGGCTGGCGGTGTCGGCCTTCTCGGCCTACTTCCAGATCCGCTGGCTGGAGGACGGCGACACCTTCGACGCCGACAACGGGGTCAACCACGAGCACACCACCATCCGCAACCCGACCGGCGACGAGCGCCCGGCCGAGCTGTGGACCACGTGTTTCACCCCGCGCGAACTCCGGCTGCTGGCCCGGGCGGTCGGGCTCCGGCCGCTCGCCGTGCACGGGGTCAGCCCCGGCCGCTACGGACCGACGCCGCCCGCCATCGACTGCCCGGAGTTCCTGCTCGTCGCCGGCCGCTGACGGCAGCGGCGAACGCAGGTCCCTGGGGGCTCGGTCAGGAGGGGGAATGCACCTGCTCCTGGTAGCCTCGGTACAGGTCGAGACGGTCTCGGCCCTGTTGTCCGTTGTCGGATTTCGCTTTCCCGGCGATCCCTGTGGCCGACTGAGCATCGAAAGTACTCGAAACGTCCCGTGTCCACCACCGAACTGAGCCCAACCCCCATCATGCCCGACTCCACCGACGACAATGGATACACGCCCCGCCAGATCACGGCCAATGATCTCGAAGGGTCGCTGGACGACGCCTATGCGGCGTCCATGGTGGTGGTCGATGATGGCCAGCTCGTCACCGGGACCGTGGTGCGAGTCGACCGGGACGAGGTCCTGCTCGACATCGGCTACAAGAGCGAGGGTGTGATCCCCTCCCGTGAGCTGTCGATCCTCAACGACGTCGATCCGGCCGAGATCGTGTCGATCGGCGACGAGCTCGAGGCCCTGGTTCTCCAGAAGGAGGACAAGGAGGGTCGTCTGCTCCTGTCGAAGAAGCGGGCCCAGTACGAGCGGGCCTGGGGCACGATCGAAGAGGTCAAGGAGCGCGACGGTGTCGTGTCCGGCCCCGTCATCGAGGTGGTCAAGGGTGGCCTCATCCTCGACATCGGTCTTCGGGGCTTCCTCCCGGCCTCCCTGGTCGAGCTGCGCCGGGTCCGGGATCTGCAGCCCTACGTCGGTCGCTCGCTCGAGGCCAAGATCATCGAGCTCGACAAGAACCGCAACAACGTCGTCCTGTCCCGCCGGGCGTACCTGGAGGAGACCCAGAAGGAACAGCGCGAGGACTTCCTGGCCAACCTCACCCCGGGCGAGGTGCGGAGCGGCACCGTGTCGTCGGTGGTCAACTTCGGTGCCTTCGTCGACCTGGGCGGCATGGACGGCCTGATCCACGTGTCCGAGCTGTCGTGGAAGCACGTCGACCACCCCGGCTCGGTCGTGGCGGTAGGCGACGAGGTCAGCGTCCAGGTCCTTGAGGTCGATCTCAGCCGGGAGCGGATCTCGCTCTCGCTCAAGGCCACCCAGCAGGATCCCTGGCAGGAGTTCGCCTCCAGCCACCGGGTCGGCGAGCTGGTCTACGGCCGGGTCACCAAGCTGGTCCCCTTCGGCGCCTTCGTCCAGGTCGGCGACGGCATCGAGGGTCTGGTCCACATCTCGGAGATGTCGGCCCACCACGTCGACCTGCCGGAGCAGGTGGTCACCCCCGGCGAGGAGCTGTGGGTCAAGATCATCGACATCGACCTGCAGCGCCGCCGGATCAGCCTGTCGATCAAGCAGGCGGCCGAGGGTGGCGTCGTGGCCCAGGAGTACCAGGAGCACTTCGGCGAGCACGCCTTCGACGACGAGGGCAACTACATCGGCCCGACCGAGGTCGATCCCGCCACCGAGGCGGCCTGGGCCGAGTACTACGAGGAACTGGAACAGGCCGGCATCTCGCCCGAGGAGGCCGCCCAGCACTACGACACGGAGAGCACCCCCTCCGAGGGCTGACCCCGGGTCCTGCCGCCCTTCACCGGAGCGGCGGCCACACAACACGACGTCCCATCGCGATGAGCCCCGGCCCCGGCCGGGGCTCATCGCCGTTCCTGGTCCGACGCCGTGGGCCGTTCGACTCCGATCGAACGATCCTGCCCACATCCGCTAACCCGACCCGGGTCCCGGCCGACGGTGTTCATGCGTCAGACAACCGCGGGTCCCGTGATCCGCATGACCCAGGAGTTGGTCGTGAACTCACGACGAATGGTGATTCTCATCGTGGCCGTGGTCGTCGGGGCCATCGCCTCGTTCGGACTGCTCAACTACGTGCGCAACGTGGAGGGGTCGGTCTACGAGAACGCCGAGCCGGAGATGGTGTGGGTCGTGCGCCGGCCCATCCCCAAGGGCACGCCGGCCGAGCAGGCCATCGACCAGGGTCTGATCGGCGAGGCCGAGATCCCGGGCAGCTTCCGCCCGGCGTCGGCCATCGTCGACCCCGGCACGGAGCTGGCTGGCCTGGTGGCCGTGACCGATCTGCCCGCCAATGCACCGGTCGTGACCGGCAACTTCGTGGCCCCCACCATCGTGAACACCGGTATCACCGACCGCCTGGACGAACGGGGGTTGACCACCCTCACGTTCAACGTCGATCAGGTGAAGGGTGCCGCCTACCTGATCGAACCCGGTGACCGGGTGAACGTGCTGTCGGTCAAGCGGTTGGTCGAGACCGACGACGCCCCGGCCGACGAGGGGGCGGCGGAGCTGACCGCTCCCGAGCCCGAGGCCGTGGCCCAGGCCGCCACCTACGACTACGTGACCCGGTACGTCTACCAGAACGTCGAGGTCCTGGCCATCGACCGATCCCTGACCCCCGACCTGGGCGAGACCCCGAGCGAGGGTGAGGCGGCGGCCCGCAACGGGGGCCTCATCACCCTGGCCCTACCTCCCGAGGCCGTGCAGACGGTGCTCAGCGTCGGGCTGGAGAACCTCTACCTCACCATCGTGCCGCCCAACTACGTGCCGGCCGAGGTGCCGCCCCTCGACTACGACGACGGCCTCCTCCCCGGTGAGGACCCGGACGTCCTCACCCCCTACCCCGAGCCCGATACCACGACCGCCCCCTGACGAACCCGGCGACCGCCGCCGCCAGAACGTCCGTCGAGCGACCTTCACGGAGAGAGAAACCCATGACCGACCACGGTGCCGGAGGCTTCACCAGCTTCAGTTTCGACGACTTCGGTCTCGACGCTGAGCTCGAGGCCCAGCTGCACGCGGCCAATGAGAGCAGCCAGTTCGCCGGCGTTTCGCTCGCCGTGGTCGACGAGGACCAGGCCGTCCGCGACTACCTGGCCGGATTCTTCGGCGACGGGACCGACAAGGCCGCCACCCTGACCGAGATCGAGACCCGTTTCGGGTCCTCGCCCATCGTGATCGTGCTCGGCCCGTCGTGCGCCACGGTGGAGGCCCTCTCCACCATCGACGGCTGGAGCCGGAATCACCCCAACGTGAGCACGGTGATGGTCACGTCCGAGGTGTCGACCGACCTGCTCCAGCGGGCGTTGCGGGCCGGCGTGCGCGACGTGCTCGGCGCCCCCATCGACGCCGGCCAACTGACCGAGACCGTCACCCGCATCGCCGACAGCATGCGCAGCGCCAGCCCTCAGCCGGTGGGCCACGAGCCCGAGGCGGCGCCCGTCGACGACGGGCACCAGGGCCGGGTCATCACCGTCTTCTCGACCAAGGGCGGCTCCGGGAAGTCGGTGACCGCCACCAACATCGGTGCCATCCTGGCCCAGCGGTCCGACCGTCCCGTTGCCCTGATCGACGGCCACCTCCAGTTCGGGGACGTGGCCGTGATGATGAAGCTCCAGGCCCAGCACACGGTGGTGGACGCCGTGTCGCAGCTCGACGCTCCCGACGCCGCCAGCATCCTCCGGGAGCTGATGACGGTGCACGAACCGACCGGTCTGCTGGTCCTGCCGGCCCCCGTCGAGCCGACCTTCGCCGACCAGGTCAGCGGCCAGCAGATGGCCCGACTCGTCGAGCTGGTGTCGACCTTCGCCGGCCACGTCATCGTCGACCTCCCGTCGATCTTCAACGAGGTGGTGTTGTCGATCATCGAGGTCTCGGACGAGATCGTCCTGGTGGCCGGGCTGGACATCCCCAACATCAAGAACGTGAAGATCGGCCTGTCGACGCTGGCCCTGCTCGACGTGCCGACCGAGAAGCTCCACATCGTGCTCAACCGGGCCGACTCCAAGGTCAAGCTCGACGTGGGCGAGGTGGAGCGGACGCTGCGGGTGGCCGCCGTGGCCCATGTGCCCTCCGACGTGGCCGTCCCCATCTCGGTCAACAGTGGGTCACCGGTGGTCCTGTCGGCTCCCAAATCGGGTCCGGCCCGGGCCTTCGAGCAACTGGCCCTCCGCTTCGTCGAGGGTGCCAACCCGGCCCCGGCCGCCCGGTCCGGGCGACGCAAGTTCTTCGGCTGATCCGATCCCAGGAGCACCTAACCGATGTCTCTCTACCAGCGACTCAACGACGGGGCCGCCGACGGCCAGGGCGCCTTCACCAACCGCGATCCCGCCCTGCGCGAGATCCGGGGTCGGGTCCACGCCGCCCTCATCGAGGAGCTGGGCCCGGTCCTCTACGACCGGAACATCTCCGAGGATGACCTGCGCAAGCGGGTCAACACCTCGCTCCACGCCGCCCTGGCCCAGGAGCGGACCCCGCTGTCGGCCGCCGACAAGGCCCAACTGATCCAGGACGTCTCGGACGACATCCTGGGCTACGGCCCCATCGACAAGTTGCTTCGGGACGAGGACGTCTCGGAGATCATGTGCAACGGGCCGGACCAGATCTACGTCGAACGCGGCGGCAAGCTCGGGGTCGAGGACGTCGGTTTCGCCGACGCCGATCACCTGCGCCGCATCATCGACAAGATCGTGGCCCAGGTCGGTCGCCGCATCGACGAGTCGAGCCCCCTGTGCGACGCCCGCCTGCCCGACGGCTCCCGGGTCAACGCCGTCGTCTCCCCCCTGGCCGTCGGCGGGCCCTTCCTGACCATCCGGAAGTTCGCCGCCGACCCGCTCCAGATCGACGACCTGATCCGGTTCGGCACCCTGTCGGTCCACGCCGCCCGGTTCCTCCAGGCCTGCATCGTGGGCAAGCTCAACGTGATCGTGTCCGGGGGTACCGGCACCGGAAAGACGACGACCCTCAACGTCCTGTCGTCGTTCATTCCCGACGGGGAGCGGATCATCACCGTCGAGGACGCCAAGGAACTCCAGCTCCACCAGGATCACGTGCTCAGTCTCGAGACCCGGCCCCCGAACGTGGAGGGCAAGGGCGAGGTCACCATCCGCGACCTGGTCAAGAACACGCTCCGTATGCGACCCGACCGGATCGTGGTGGGGGAGTGCCGCTCCGGTGAGGCCCTCGACATGTTGCAGGCCATGAACACCGGCCACGACGGCTCGCTCACCACGCTCCACGCCAACACCCCCCGCGATGCCCTGGCCCGGCTCGAGACCCTGGTCCTGATGGCCGGCTACGACCTGCCGGTCAAGGCCATCCGGGAGCAGATCGCCTCGGCCGTGGACGTCGTGGTCCAGCTCCAGCGCCTGCGTGACGGCAGCCGCCGGATCACCCACATCACCGAGGTGGCAGGGATGGAGGGTGACATCATCACCACCCAGGACGTGTTCCTGCTCGATCTGTCGGCCGGGGTCGACGAGAACGGTCGCTTCATCGGCGAGCTTCAGCCGACCGGGGTCCGACCCAAGTTCACCGAGAAGCTGGCCGACAACGGCGTCCGGCTCGGACCCGAGGTCTTCAGCCGTCAACTCGGTCAGCAGCCGCCCCGGGGTCGACGATGATCGAGCCCGCCCGCTCGCCCCGTCCCCTGCACGCCACACCCGTGGTGCGGCTGGCGGCGGTGGCCCTGCTGGTTCTGGTCGTGGTCGGTTCCTGGACCGGTTCGGCCCAGGGGCAGACCTCCGAGGGCGAGAGCCCGGCTCCGGCCCCGCGCCTGACCGCGGTCGACGCCACCGGCGGCACGGTTGCCGTGGAACTGGTGGGCCTGGCCGCCACCGACCCGGGCCCGGTCCAGGTCGTGGTCGAGGGTGAGACCGTGGCCGGCGCGACGTTGGCCACCTCGACCGACGCCGGGCGCTCGGCCGAGGTCGTCGTGGTGGTCGACGCCCATGTCCGCGGCACCCTGACCGGAGCCCTGGAGGTGGTCATCAACACCCTGGGCCCGGCGCTGGCCGCCACTCCCGAGGGGACGACGGTGGCGGTTCTCGCCGCCGCCGACGGCGCTCCCGTGCTGGTGCGTGCCACCGGCGACACGGCGGCCCCGGCCGCCGCCTTCGACAACCTGTCGGTGCGCAATCGTTCGTCGCTCTACACCGCGCTGGAACGGGGGGCCGAACAGTTCAGCTCCGATCCGTCGACGGTCAAGTCCCTGATCGTGGTCAGCACCGGACCGAACGAGTCCGATGGGGGCGAGCTGGACCACGCCCAGGTGCCCTTGCTCCAGACCGGGGTCCAGGTCCTGTCGGTGTCGTTCCAGGGTGGTGAGCCGGCCCTGGCCGACCTCGCCGAGCGGACCGCCGGCCTCAGCTACCCGGTCGGCGCCATCGACGAGCTGGCCCCGGCCCTGGTCGACGCCGTCGAGAAGTCGACGAGCCGGACCGTCGTGTCCTTCCCCGGCCCGGACCTGGACGAGGCCAGGCTGAACTCGACCCTCGCCGTCGGGGAGCGGACCTTCGCCTTCTCGTATCCGGCCGGTCTGCGTACGGTCAACCCACTCCAGCTGGGCCCGGAGGCGACGGTCGACCCGTCGGGGTTCGTGCTGTTCGATTCGCCCGCCGGCCTGTACGTGGCTCTGGGCTTGGCCTTCGTCGGCATCTCGCTCGGGGTCTGGTCGCTGGGGACGATGATGACGGGCCGACAGGAGGACCTGGAAGGGGTCCTGGCCCGCTACGCCGAGGATCGACAGGACCCCGAGGTCGAAACGACCGAGCTGGTGGTCCAGTCGGCCCTCCTGCAGCGGGCGGTGACGCTGGGCGAGACCTTTGCCGAGCGCCAGGGATTCAAGGCTCGGATCGAGGACCTGCTGGAGCAGGCCAACATCCCGGTCCGGGTGGGCGAGGCCATGTTCATCCTCACCGCCGCCGTGATCCTGGCCGCCAGCTTCGGGCTGGTTCTGACCCGCAGCGCCCTGGGCTCCCTGGTCTTCGGTCTGCTGGCCCTGGGCCTGGTGTTCTTCGTCGTCCGCTTCCGGGGTCGGCGCCGGTTCCGCAGGTTCGAGGCCCAGTTGCCCGACACCCTGCAGCTGCTGTCCGGGACCCTGCGGGCCGGGTACTCGCTGCCCCAGGGCCTCGACGCCGTGTCGAACGAGATCGCCGACCCGATGGGCCAGGAGCTCCGGCGGGCCATGACCGAGACCCGCCTGGGGCGGGAGCTGGAGGAGGCCCTCAACGGGGTGGCCGAGCGCATGTCGAGCCCCGACTTCGCCTGGACCGTCATGGCGATCGGGATCCAGCGCGAGGTGGGTGGCAACCTCAACGAGCTGCTGCTCAGCGTGTCGGACACGATGATCGCCCGCGACCGTCTCAAGCGCGAGGTGTCGGCCCTCACCGCCGAGGGCAAGATGTCGGCCGGCGTGCTGTCGTTCCTGCCCCCGGGCCTCGGCGTGATCATGTGGGTGATCAACCCCGGCTACGTGTCGGTGCTGTTCACCGAGACCATGGGCAACATCCTCCTCGGGTTGGGTCTGCTGTCGGGAACGGTCGGGCTGGCCTGGATGAAGAAGGTGATCACGGTCGATGTTTGAGCTGCTCGCCGATCCACCCCTGGGCGCCCTGGCGGCGTTGGGCGGGGCCGCCGTCGGCCTCGTGATGTTCTTCGTCCTGAGCCAGATGGAGGAGCGGTCGTCGGCCCGCTCGACCCTCCGCCAGCTCGACGACTACGAGATCCACAACCAGCGGGAGCAGGAACTGCTGGCCCCGGTGCGGGAGCGGCTCCTGACCCCGGTCCTCCACGCCTTCAGCCGCTTCGGCGGCCGGCTCAACCCGCCCGAGTACGTGGAGCGGATTCGGCGCAAGCACGTCCAGGCCGGGTACAACTCGGCGGAGCGGGTCGAACGGTTCCTGGCCCTACGGGTGTTGGGTTTCGCCTTCGTTCCCCTCTGGTTGGGCCTCATCCTCATCGTGAATCCCCTGGGCCAGAGCGGCCTGCTCCACCTGGCCACCGCCGTCCTCGGTGCCGTGATCGGGGCCGTCGGGCCGTCGACCAGCCTCGACCGGGCGGTCAACACCCGCCGCAAGTCGGTGCAGCGGGCGCTGCCCGACGTGCTCGATCTCCTCGTCATCTCGGTCGAGGCCGGGCTCGGCTTCGAGCAGGCCGTCGACCGGGTCATCACCAACGTCCCGGGCGATCTCTCCGACGAGCTGGCTCGGGTCCTGGGCGAGACCCAGGCCGGTGCCTCCCGGGCCCAGGCACTGCGCGGCCTGCAGGAGCGGGTCGACACCCCCGAAGTCCGGTCGTTCGTGCTGGCCATGATCCAGGCCGACACCTTTGGTGTCAGCATCGGCCGGGTGCTGCGGGCCCAGGCCGACGAGATGCGGATCAAGCGCCGTCAGCTGGCCCAGGAACAGGCCCAGAAGGCGCCGGTCAAGATGATGATCCCGATGGTGCTCTGCATCTTCCCCGCCCTGTTCGTCGTGGTGCTGGGACCGGCGCTCATCAACATCTCCCGCAACCTGGGCTGAGTCTCCATGGGCGTGGTCCGGGGGGCGGAACAGTGGACCGTCGAGCCCCTGCCCGACCCGGGTCCCGGTCCGCCGGTTGAGGAACCCGGACCCGGCCCCGACTTGGCCGCCCTGGTGGGCCGCGTCCTGGCCGTGCTCGGGTTCGTGATCGGGGCCCGCCCCATCGCCGACAACAGCTTCCTCACCCATCTGGCCACCGGCCGCCTGATCGTCGACGGGGGCTCGGTCCCGTCCGTCGACCCCTACTCGGCCCTGGCCGCCGGCGACCCGTGGACGGTGCAGAGCTGGTTGGTCAGCGTGGTCTACGCCGCCCTCGAGGCCGGGCCGGGCCCGTCGGCCATCCGCGTCGGCCACGGCCTGGCCGCCGTCGCCGTGGTCGCCGGGTTGTGGGCGCTGGTGGCCCCGGCCCGCTCGCTGGTGGTCCGGGCCGGCCTCACCGGGTTGGTCCTCGTCATCGGCACCTTCCTGTGGTCGCCCCGGCCTCTCCTGGTCGGGCTCGTCGGGCTGGTCGTGGTGTTGCTGGCGGCGGCCGGACGACTGGGCCCGTGGTGGCTCGTGCCGGTGTTCTGGGTGTGGGCCAACAGCCACGGCTCGTTCGTTCTCGGCGGCGGGCTGACGGTCCTCATCGCCGTGGGGGCCGCCATCGACGACCGCCGATTGCCCAGACGGGACCTGACCCTGGTGGCGGCGGCCTCACTCGGTTCGTTGGCGGCCATGGCCGGACCCCTGGGTTGGCGGGTGCTCTGGTTCCCCCTGCACCTCCTGGCCCGGGGCGACGCCCTGGACAACGTCGCCGAGTGGACCTCGCCCACCTTCCGCGGTCCGGTGGAGCGGGCGTACCTCGTCCTGCTGGTGGTGCTGGTGGTGGCCGCCTCCCGTCGGGCCCCGTGGCGGTCCCTGCTTCCGGCGATCGTGTTCTTCGTCTCCGGGCTGCTGGCCGTGCGCAACCTGGGACCGGCGGCCGTGGTGATGGTCGGGCTGCTGGCGCCGTCGCTCGACGGGTGGCTGGGTGAGATCGACGGCTCGGTCCGGTCCTCGGCCCTGCGGCTGGGGGGCGCGGCCATGATCGTGGTCGGCCTGGCCGTGGCCGCCGTCACCGCCACCGCGCCGGCCCTGGCCCTCGACGACTATCCCGAGGCGGAGGTCGACTGGCTGGCCGAGCGGGCCCTGGTGGCCGACCCCGAGGTCCTGGTCGCCCACCGCGACCTGGTGGGCAACTACCTTCACCTGCGTTTCGGGGCCGAGGCCCGGGTCTTCGTCGACGACCGCTTCGACTTCCATCCGGCCGGCGTTCTGGAGGACCACGCCGATCTGCTGGGCGCCGGCGACCATGCCGAGATCGTGGCTCGCAATCGGTTCGACGTGGTGTTGTGGGAGGCCGACACCCCCTTCCACCGGTGGCTCGAGGACGACGCCGGGTGGCGGATCGCCCTCGCCGACGACGACTGGGTCGTGGCCTGCCGGACCGACGGGGTGGCCGCCGTCCGCTGCCGGGACTGACCTTCCTCCCTGGGGGGCGTTCGGGCAGGACGACCCAGGTGGGCCACCGGTCAAGGAACCGTCGGGCTCAGGCGGAGGCGCCCGGTGCCCGGCAACCTGGGTCGGGTGTGGAGAGGACGGAGGCCCCATCGCCCGGTCGCGGCCCGGTGGCGCTGGAGATCGGCGTGGGCCGACGGCGTGGCCGCCGGGCTCGACGTGGGTGACGGAGGATCGTGGCGGTGGACCGGGGACGACGGCACTGGCGGCTCGCCGCGGTCACCGGGGCCGGCGGGTGGTACCGGTGGGGTGGTGGTGCTCCGGGCCGTGGTCGCCCGGTCCGAAGATCGACACGCCGGTGACGGTGGCACCCGAGGCGATCATCCCCGAGGGCGGTGACCTCGCACGCGGTCAGTCTCGGCCCCGCTGAGTTCGGACGCGCTGAGTTCGGACGCGCTGAGTTCGGACGCGCTGAGTTCGGACGCGCTGAGTTCGGACGCGCTGATCCCGGCCGATCGACTCGGCCGGGATCATCGGAGTGTTGTCGGTGAGATGGCGATCAGTCGATGGCGGTGGCCACGGAGCTGAACTTGCTCTCGGCCGCCGTGCCCAGGAGGGTGACGGCGGCGATGCAGACGACGGCGATGAGGGCGACGAGCAGGGCGTACTCGACGAGGCTGGCGCCCCGCTCGGTCTTGGCTCGGGCCCGGGCCCAGGTGGCGAGGAACTCGTAGTGAAGCATGTCGGTGGATCTCCGTAGTAGGCGTGTGGTGTGTGGTACACCCGCGGTGGGTATGCCGCTTTGGATCGACGCCACCCCCAGAATCCTGAATGGGCCCGAGGTCCCATCTGCATGGATCATTCGGACCACGGCGGACGCGCAACGGGGCCGGAGCTGTCGCTCCGACCCCGTCGTCGGTCCGCGGCCCGTCTCTCGGTCCGGGTCGTCGCTGCTCAGTTCAGGGTGACGATCCCCATGCGGACCGCCCGCAGCACGGCCTGGGTTCGGTCCCGGGCATCGAGCTTCTGGTAGATCGAGGCCAGGTGGTTCTTCACCGTCTTCTGGCTGATATACAGCGACTCGGCCACCTCAGGGGTTGAACAACCGTCGGCGATGAGCTGCAGAACCTCCTCCTCCCGGGCCGTGATCAGGCGCTCCTGGGGCGGCTCCTCCTCCTGGCGGCGCACGTCGGCCAGCATCGAGGCGGCCAGGCCCGGCGACAGGGCGGTCTCACCGGCGGCGACGGCCTCGATCGAGGTGGCGATCTCGTCGATGGAGCAGTCCTTGACCAGGTAGCCGTTGGCCCCGGCCCGGATGGCTTCGGTGAGGATGTCCTGGTCGGCGTGCATGGTGAGGACCAGGATGCGGACCGTCGGGTGCTCGGCCCGGATCCGGCGGGTCGCCTCCACACCGTCGATGCCGGGCATGGTGATGTCCATGAGGACCACGTCGGGGCCGGCGGTCCGAACCAGGTCGAGGGCCTCGGCCCCGTTTCGGGCCTCGGCCGCCACGGCGAACCCGAGTTCCTCCAGCGAGCGTCGGAGGCCCTCGCGGAGCATGCGATGGTCGTCGGCCAGCAACAATCGGATCGAGGCCCGGTCGGGGGCCGTGGCACCGATCGCTCCCGAGCCGGTCCAGACCCGGGATCCCTGTGGCGGGGGGCCACCGGCATCCGTCCCGGACCGAACATTCATCTCTTGGCTAGGAAACACCGTACTTTGGTCCCTTCTCCTGTATTCGAGGTCAATTCGAGGCTGGCGCCGATGGCGTCGGCCCGTTCCCGCATGCCGACCAGGCCGAAGGAGTCGGCCCGGCCGAAGCCGCCGTCGGCGGATGCGACCGGGAGACCCCGGCCGTCATCCTCGATCTCCAGCAGGGCCATGGTCCGGTCGGACCGCCAGCGCAGAACGACCTCGGTCGCCTCGGCGTGGCGCTCCACGTTGACCAGGGCCTCCTGGGCGATGCGCCAGAACTCTCGTTCCTGGCGCAGGGGCAGTCGATCCGTGGTGCGGGAGTCGATTTCGATCCTCAGACCGCTTCGCTCGGCCAGCCGTTGGGCGAAGTCGTGCACGGTCGTGGTCAGGTCGCGGGTGTCGGTCACGTCGTTGCGCAGGTCCGACAGTGCGTCCCGGACCTCGACGACCACGTCCCGCAGGCTGCGGCGCAGCTCCTGCAGGTCCCTGGCCACGGGGTCGGTGTCGTCGTGGCGCTTGACCATCCGGTCGATCTCGAAGCCCAGATGGGCCAGTGACTGGCCGATCCGGTCGTGGAGGTCGCGGGCGATGCGGGTCCGTTCCTCATCGGCTCCGATCGTCCGCAGCCGCTTGAACCAGCGGGCGTTGTCGATCGACAGCGCCACCGGCTCCACGAACCCCTGGACCAGCCGGGTGTCGGGCTCCGAGAACGGGCGATCCTCCCGGCGCTCGATGACCAGCAGCCCGATCAGACGGCTCCGACACACCAGAGGTACGTAGAGGCCGCACCGGGCCTCGGGGTCGACCGGTCGGTCGATCCCGGCCAGGTTGGCCACCGCCGTGAGCCGGTTGCCCTCGACGGCGGCGCGGGCCGGCCGGGGGAGGGCATCGACGCCCATCTCGCCCGTCAGGTCGATGCCGTGGGTCCGGGTGACCGTGTAGTGGAGTTCGGACGCCTCGGTGGTCAACAGCACGGCCGAGTCGAAGGCGACCAGGCCCCGGAGGCGGGCCATGGTCGAGTCGAGGACCTCGGTCAGGTCGAGCGACGCGGGGAGCGTCTGGGCCATCCCGTGGAGCTTGGTCAGCAGGGCGTTGGTGTCGGCCAGGTGGGACACCCGGCTCAGGACCAGGCTGTGTCGCCGCGAAGCCTCGCCCGAGATCCGACGGGCGTAGCCGGCCACGATCCCGCCCAGCAGGAGGAGGGTCGACCACTGGGCGCTGCGGGCCACCTCGTCCCGGCCGTAGCCGGGCTGGCCGATCTCGGGCACGCTGACGGCCAGGGTCGACGCCGCGCCCACCCGGATGGCGAACCCGAAACCCCGGGCGAAGCCGGCGACGATGATCGTGTTGACGACCAGGAGCACCAGGGGCGAGGCCCAGTACCCGGTGGCGATGACGGCCATCACGTGGAGCGCGATCTCCACCAACAGCACGACCATGGCCCGGATCGACCCGTCGTCCCGGAGAGGGCGGAAGGTCCGGAGGACGGCGTTGCCCAACACGGCCGCCGTCCACCCGACCAACACCCGGTCGCCGTCGGCCATATCGGGGGCGGCCAGGACAAGCGACACCCCGGCGGTGGCCCAGCGGACGGCGAGGATGGCGGGCCGGAACGGGACCAGCCGATCCTCGGTCGGTGCCGGCGTCGGCGTCGGCCCGCCCTGCGGCCCCGATCCCCCCGCCGGATCGGCCGACGGCAGCATGCCCGCTTCGTGGCCATCGACGATGAGATCGGTCATGGGCTTCCCGGGACGGGGCGCGGTTCGGTACTCACGGGGGCCGGACGCGCCACGCTCCTGGGCCCCTGTACCAACGCAGTCGGTCCGGACGGCCCAAAGATGAGGAAACGGGCCCGGCACCGATGAGGCTCCGGGCCGGGTCGGACGGTACGGTCACCGCCGTGAGACTGGTAGCGCTGACCGGGGGAATCGGCTCGGGGAAGTCGTCGGTGTCGCGGCGGCTGGCGGCCCGGGGGGCCGTGATCGTCGACGCCGACGAGGTGGTGAAGGACCTCCAGCGGCCGGGGGAGCCGATCTTCACCGCCATGGTCGAGCGGTGGGGGGACCGGGTCGTGGCCGCCGACGGCACGCTGGACCGGGCCGCCGTGGCCGGGATCGTGTTCACCGACGATGACGAACTCGCCGCGCTGAACAAGCTGGTCCACCCCGCGGTGCGGGCCGAGATGCGGGTGCAGACCGAACGGGTGGCCGACACCGACCACGTCGTCGTGCTCGACATCCCCCTCTTGGCCGAGGGCGGGTCGGACCGGCGGGGGGCCTCGGCCGTGATCGTCGTCGACCTGCCCACCGACATCGCCGTTGAGCGCCTCGTCCGCTACCGGAACTTCGACCGGGACGACGCGGCGGCCCGGATCGCGGCCCAGGCCACCCGGGAGGAACGCCTCGCCCTGGCCGACTTCGTGATCGACAACAGTGGCGACGAGGCTGCCCTCGACGCCGAGGTCGAACGGTGCTGGTCATGGCTGGCGGACCTCGACCCAACGCCGTGGCCCCCGTCCGAGGACGGTGCGGAGGAGACCGGTTCCGGGGCCGAGTCCGCCGACCCCCGGGCCTGACGCCTCCGGAGGCTGTCACCGGGGGCCGGTATCCTGGTGCTGTGCCCGCATTCGAAGTCGTTTCCGAGTTCAAGCCGGCCGGGGATCAGCCCAAGGCCATCGCCGAGCTGGCCGAGAGCCTGAGCGAGGGCGAGAAGCATCAGACCCTGCTCGGGATCACCGGATCGGGCAAGTCGGCCACCATGGCCTGGACCATCGAGGCGGTCCAGCGGCCGACACTGGTCATCGCCCCCAACAAGTCGCTCGCGGCCCAGCTGGCCAACGAGTTCCGGGAGTTCTTCCCCCACAACCGGGTCGAGTACTTCGTCAGCTACTACGACTACTACCAGCCCGAGGCCTACATCCCGTCGTCCGACACCTACATCGAGAAGGACTCGTCGGTCAACGACGAGATCGATCGCCTCCGTCATTCGGCCACCTCGGCCCTGCTCACCCGGCGCGACGTGATCGTCGTGGCCTCGGTGTCGTGCATCTACGGTCTGGGCTCGCCCGACGAGTACCGGCAGAAGCTGCTCGTGCTCAAGGCGGGGGAGGAGTACGACCAACGTCACATCCTGAGCCGTCTGGTCGACATGCAGTACGAGCGCAACGACATGAACCTGGTGCGGGGGAAGTTCCGGGTCCGGGGTGACACCATCGAGGTCCACCCGGCCTACGAGGAGTTCCTGGTCCGCATCGAACTGTTCGGCGACGAGATCGAGGGCATCACCACCGTCGACCCGCTCACCGGGGAACGGTTGGGCGACCTGTCGGAGCTGGTCGTGTTCCCGGCCACCCACTACGTGGCATCGGACGAGAAGATGCAGCGGGCCATCACCGACATCGAGGCCGAACTCCAGGAGCGCCTGGCCCAGTTCGAAGGCGAGGGCAAGCTCCTGGAGGCCCAACGGCTGCGGATGCGCACCCAGTACGACCTGGAGATGATGCAGGAGATGGGCTTCTGCAACGGGATCGAGAACTACAGCCGTCATATCGACGGTCGATCCCCGGGCCAGACCCCGTACACCCTCCTCGACTTCTTCCCCGATGACTTCGTCACCATCCTCGACGAGAGCCACGTGGCCGTCCCCCAGCTCCACGGCCAGTACGAGGGCGACCGCAGCCGCAAGGACACCCTGATCGAGCACGGCTTCCGCCTGCCGTCGGCGGCCGACAACCGGCCCCTGCGCTTCGAGGAGTGGGCCGAGAAGACGGGACAGGTGGTGTACCTGTCGGCCACCCCGGGCGCCTACGAACTCCAGCACTCCTCGACGATCGCCGAACAGATCGTGCGGCCCACCGGCCTGGTCGACCCCGAGATCACGGTTCGCCCGACCAAGGGCCAGATCGACAACCTGCTCGAGGAGATCGGGGCCGTGGTCGACAACGACGGCCGGGTCCTGGTCACGACCCTGACCAAGAAGATGGCCGAGGACCTGACCGAGTACCTCGTCGAGCAGGGGGTCCGGGTCCGGTACCTGCACTCGGAGATCGACACCATCCAGCGCATCGAACTGCTCCGGGCCCTCCGCCTGGGCGAGTTCGACGTGCTGGTCGGCATCAACCTGCTACGGGAGGGCCTCGACCTGCCCGAGGTCCAGCTGGTCTGCATCCTCGACGCCGACAAGGAGGGCTTCCTCCGGTCGGAGACCTCGTTGGTCCAGACCATCGGGCGGGCGGCCCGGAACGTCGACGGGCGGGTGATCATGTACGCCGACCAGGTCACGCCGTCCATGCAGAAGGCCATCTCCGAGACCAACCGGCGGCGCGGCCTCCAGCTGGCCCACAACGAGGCTCACGGCATCAACCCCCAGACCGTGCGCAAGGCGGTGACCGACATCCTGGCCCTCATCCGGCCCGACGAGGACACCGGGGCGCCGGTACCGGGCGCCGACAAGCGCAAGCGTCGCCCGGCCGAGGCCCAACGGCTGCGGGAGCTGGCCGAGTTGCCGGAGGACGAGTTGAGCCGGCTGATCGCGTCGCTGGAGGAGGAGATGCGGGAGGCCTCGGCCGATCTCCGCTTCGAGTATGCGGCCCGGCTCCGCGACGAGATCAAGGATCTGCGGCGAGAACTCCGGGAGATGGTGTGACGGCGGCCGCCGGGTCGAGCTCGAGTCGACGGCGCGGACCGTCGACCTCGGTCACCCGGTAGCCGGCCACGCCGTCCAGGTCGCTCGCCCCCAACCCGTGGACGTCGACGGCGGCCACACCGGCGCCGGCCAGGACCCCGAGCAGCGCCACCACGTCGTCATCCTCGGCCCGGTAGAAGGCGACGGGCAGGGTCGGCCAGGCGATCCGGGGCAGGGCCGGAGACTCGGTGACCACCACCGGTGCCCCCGCACTGGCCTGGTCGACGGCCCGCTGATGCTGGCGTTGCAGCGTGACCGTCACCGCCGCCCCGCACAGGGCGGGAGCGATGAGCAGGCCAACCAGGGGAAGCCGGAGTCGCTCGACGAGCGCTCGGCCCCGGATGGCTGCGGCCACGGCCAGGGGCGCCAGGGCGAACGACAGGTAGCGCCCACCCCACTGCAGACCCCCGCCGCTGCTGTACTGGGTGGCGAGGACGAGCGTCGTGAGCAGCGCCACCGGAGCCAGGATCCAGCGGAGCCCGCGCCGACCCGCTCCGGCCCCGGTGCCGCCCGCGGCGTCGGCGCGGCCCGGGTCGGCCCGGGCCGCCAGGAGGAGGAAGGCGACGGCCGGCCAGGCTCCCATCAGACCGCTGATGGTCACGTCGGGGGCGATCGCCAGCCGGATCCCGTAGGCCACGGTGGCGGCCGTGATCAAGACCACCTGGACCCGATGGCCGGCCCGGCCCTCGCGGCGGGCGTTGAGGACGGCGGCGGCCAGGGCCGACAGGGCGGCCGCCGTGAGCAGGGGGCCGAGACCCCCGGCCGGTCCGTTGACCATCACCAGCCAGGCCGCCGGGAGGCGCCCGGCCAGCCAGTCCGGCCCCTCGGACAACGCGTCGACGTTGGTCTCGATCGGCAATCGGTCGACCCGCAGCCGGGCGCCCCACAGGCGGTCACCGAGCCAGGCGGCACCGCCCAGTGCGCCCGACCCCGTCACCAGGGCCCGGGTCGACCACCGACGGGCTCGGACCAGGCCGGTGAGGGTGACGGCCCCGACCCAGAACAGGGCCTCGGTCCGGACGGCGCCGGCCGCCACCAGGGTGGCGCTGAGGGCAGCCCCGGCCCCGAGCGGGCGTCGGAGGTCAAAGTCCGCCGACCGGTCGTCATCGGTGAGCGCCAGCACGGCCAGGAGCGACGCCGCGCCCAGGGCCGTGGTCAGCGTGTGGGCCCACAGGGTGGTGGCATTGACCAGGACCGGGCTCAGGGCCAGGAGCCAGAACGCCACCGCCGGGGCCCGAGGGTCGTCGGGGGCCAGCCGGCGGGCCAGGAACCAGGCCCCGGCCGCCGCGGCCAGGGCCGACAGCGCGGGCACCAGTCGCAGACCGAGGGCCAGATCGCCCGCCCGGGCCTCGGCCGGTCCGCCCGAGCCCGGCCCCGGGCCGTGGACCAGGCTCGCCGCACCGTGGAGCAGGAGAGCGTAGGACGGGTTGGACGTGTATGGGGTGGGCCCGTCAGGGGTGATGGCGGTGTTGAGCCAGCCCTCGTTGACCTCGTCGACCACGGCGACCGGCCGTTCGAGAGCCCAGCCGCCGTGGCGCAGGGCGTAGACCTGCCCGCCGTAGGCCCCGGCATCACTGGAGAACGACCCGGCGGCCGGGATCAGGGCCAGGAGGCCGACGACCATGACGGCGTAGGCGGCCAGGTGCGCCGCGAGAGGGGAGTGGGTCCGCCACACCGGCTCCCCATCGGCCGCCCTCGACCCGGTTTGAACGTGATCGGCCGACGTCGCCCCTGGTGCGAACATTCGTTCGCTTGGCTCCCCGGGGGCCGGGGTCGGGCCGGGTAGGCTGGCACGGTGTCGAACAAGATCGTGATTCGAGGGGCGCGGGAGCACAATCTGCGGAACGTCGACCTCGACCTGCCGCGCGACAAGCTGATCGTGTTCACCGGCCTGTCAGGGTCCGGGAAGTCCTCGTTGGCCTTCGACACCATCTACGCCGAGGGGCAACGGCGCTACGTCGAGTCCCTGTCGGCCTACGCCCGACAGTTCCTGGGCCAGATGGACAAGCCGGATGTCGACTTCATCGAGGGCCTGTCGCCCGCCATCTCGATCGATCAGAAGTCGGCCAGCCGCAACCCGCGCTCAACCGTGGGCACCGTGACCGAAATCTACGACTACCT
This sequence comes from Acidimicrobiales bacterium, assembly GCA_965263455.1. Taxonomy (GTDB): domain Bacteria; phylum Actinomycetota; class Acidimicrobiia; order Acidimicrobiales; family SZUA-35; genus CADEDH01. The sequence goes on along the minus strand of CBDHHN010000001.1, from coordinate 518,890 downwards.
CCGGCTCCTCTTCGCCCGGATCGGGGTCCCCCACGATCCCGAGACCGGCGAGCCGCTCGTGCGTCAGACCCCCCAGCAGATCGTGGATCGGGTGTTGGAGTTGCCCGACCGGACCCGGTTCCAGGTGCTGGCCCCCGTGGTCCGGGGCCGCAAAGGTACCTACGACACCTTGCTCAAGGATCTCGCCGCCGACGGGTTCGCCCGGGCCATCGTCGATGGCGAAGCGGTGGAGCTCGACGGCGAGCTGCCCGAGCTGGCCCGCTACGAGACCCACGACATCAAGGTCGTTGTCGACCGCCTGGTCCGCCGCGACGGGATCGAGCGGCGGCTGACCGACTCGATGGAGACGGCGCTCCGACTGGCCGACGGCGTGGCCGAGATCGAGATCGTGCCCGGAAAGGACGACGACGAGTCCGAGGCTCGAACCCTGATCTTCAGCCAGCACCTGGCCCGGCCCAGCGATGGCAAGAGTTTCGAGGAGCTGGCGCCGCGGAACTTCTCGTTCAACTCCCCGTACGGGGCCTGCGAGGCCTGCGACGGGCTGGGCACGACCTTCGAGGTCGACCCCCGTCTCGTCGTGCCCAATCCTGGTCTCACGGTGGGCCAGGGGGCCCTCCACCCGTGGGCCGGCGGCCGGAGTCGGTACTTCGCCCGCCTGGTCGAGGCGGTCTGCGAGGAGCACAAGATCCCGATCGACGTGGCCTGGGAGGACCTCAAGGCCCCCCAGCGCCGACTGTTGCTCGACGGAGGCACGGCCAAGAAGGTCACCGTCCGCTACACCAACCGCTACGGCCGGACCCGCACCTACAACGCCACCTTCGAGGGCGTGGTGCCCTACCTGCGGCGGCGCCATCGGGAGGCCGAGTCGGACTCGGCCCGGGAACAGATCGAGGGGTACATGCGGGAGGTGGCGTGCCCCACCTGCAGTGGGGCGCGTCTGAACCCGCTGTCGCTGGCCTGCCTCATCGACGGTCGTTCCATCTTCGATCTGTGCAACCTGTCGATCGGGGAGGCGGCCAAAGTCATCGACGGCCTCGAGCTCAACGAGCGCGACGCCCTGATTGCCGACCGGGTGGTCAAGGAGGTCAACGCCCGCCTCAGTTTCCTGCTCGACGTGGGACTGGACTACCTGACCCTGAGTCGCTCGGCCGCCACCCTGTCCGGAGGTGAGGCCCAGCGGATCAGGCTGGCCAGCCAGGTCGGCTCCGGTCTGGTCGGGGTGCTGTACGTACTGGACGAACCGTCGATCGGGCTCCACCAACGCGACAATGCGAAGCTGATCGCCACCCTGTGCCGGTTGCGGGAGCTCGGGAACACGGTGGTCGTGGTCGAGCATGACGAGGAGACGATCAAGGTCGCCGACCACGTGGTCGACATCGGCCCCGGGGCGGGCGAGCACGGGGGCGAGGTGGTCTACTCGGGCGGGGTGTCGGGCCTGCTCCGGCGGCGGGCCTCACTGACCGGCCAGTACCTGTCGGGCAAGAAGAGCATCCCGGTGCCCGAGCAGCGACGAGCACCGGGCGACGATCGGCTCGTCGTGCGGGGGGCGGAGGAGAACAACCTCCGTAACGTCGACGTCGAGATCCCACTCGGTTGCTTCGTGGCCGTGACCGGGGTGTCGGGATCGGGCAAGTCGACCCTGGTCAACACCATTCTGTTGCGTTCGCTGATGCAGCGGATCTACTCCTCCAAGACCCCGCCCGGGCTCCACCGGTCGATCGAGGGACTGGAGCACCTGGACAAGGTGATCGACATCGACCAGTCACCGATCGGTCGAACGCCTCGATCCAACCCGGCCACCTACACCGGGGTGTTCGACCGCATCCGGAAGCTGTTCGCCCAGACCACCGAGGCCAAGGTCCGGGGCTACCAGCCGGGCCGCTTCTCGTTCAACGTGTCCGGTGGGCGGTGCGAGGCCTGCTCCGGCGACGGAACGATCAAGATCGAGATGCACTTCCTGCCCGACGTGTACGTCCCGTGCGAGGTGTGCAAGGGGGCCCGCTACAACCGGGACACCCTGGAGATCCAGTTCAAGGGCAAGAACATCGCCGAGGTCCTCGACATGCCCATCGCCGAGGCCCTGGAGTTCTTCGCCAACCAACCGCCCATCGCCCGTCACCTCCAGACCCTGGTCGACGTCGGCCTGGGCTATGTCCGCCTCGGTCAACCGGCACCGACGCTCTCGGGCGGTGAAGCCCAGCGGGTCAAGCTGGCATCGGAGTTGGCCAAGCGGTCGACCGGCCACACCATCTACCTGCTCGACGAACCGACCACCGGTCTCCACTTCGACGACATCCGCCGGCTGCTCACGGTGCTGACCCGCCTGGTCGACCAGGGCAACACGGTGCTGGTGATCGAGCACAATCTGGATGTGATCAAGACCGCCGACTGGATCATCGATCTCGGGCCCGACGGCGGCGCCGGCGGCGGTCAGGTCATCGCCACCGGCAGCCCCGAGGACGTGGCCGAGGTGGCCGCCTCCCACACCGGTCGCTTCCTGCAGCCGGTGTTGGAGGGCCGTTCGGCCTAGACCTGGACCGAGGCGCCGGTCGACTCGATGGCACCGCCCCGACCGGCGCCAGGGAGCCCGGCGACGGGAAGCCGGCCGGTGGTCGAGGTCAGCCAGCGGGCGCTGAGCGGTCGGTCCTTGCGAGCGACGATGGCGTAGTCGCCCCGGTCCCGCACCGGCTGCAGGTCGACGACGGAGAACCCCGACGACTCGAGCAGGCAGTTGAGGCCACGCCCCTGGCGGTCGCCCTGGGCGACGAACGGACGGTGGTCGGTCACCATCAGCGTCGAGACGAGGTAGAGCATGCCGTCATCATCGACCAGACGGTTCAGCTCCGACAGGAGCGCGGCCGGATGCCGGACCCGGCCCACCACGTCGAGACACAGGGCGGCCGGAAACCGACCCGCCACCGACGCCACGGCGTCGAGGCCCGATCCGACCACGTCGGCCGGCGTGGCCGGTGTCGGGTCGGGGGCGCTCCCATCGCCGACGACGGCGTGGACGTGGCTGCCGTCGGGGAAAAAGGCGGCGTGGCTGAAGGGGCTGAGGCCGACCTCGACAACGGTTCCACCCTGGCGTCGGCAGCGGGTGGCGGCCCGGCGGACGAAGCGGGTGATCGTGGTCGGTCGCTGGACCTGCCGGCCGCCGGTCGATCGGCGGACCCGGAGGTCGGTGGGCCAGGGGACGGTGGGGCGCACGAGCGGCATCGGGACCTGGTCGGCCGACCCGCCCCGCTTGTGAGCCGGCGCGGTCGTGCTCGATCGGCCCCTTGATTGCCGACGGTGGGAGCCGATGCGAAAGGGATGGTCGGCCCTTCTCCCACCTGCTGAAACGTGTCACCCACGCGCCTGCACCAGGTTGGCCTGGCCGCGACGGTGGCCGTCATGGCCTCGCTCCACGCCCGGTTCATCGCCCCCGACCGGTACGACCTGCTGTCGTCATCGCGGTTGCCGTGGTGGGTCGTCGTCGCCGCCGTGCTGATGGCGGCGTCCTATGCCTTGGGGCTGCCGGAGCTACCGGCGACCCGGCGGGAGGCGGCCTTCCGGGCCTTCGCGGCCGGAGCGGGGGCGGTGGCCGTCGTGTCGGTGTTCCAACTCGCCCTGGCCGTGCCGTTGTTGCCCCGGTCGTCGCTGGGGCTGGTCGTCATCGTGGCCCCGGTGTGGACCCTGGTGGCCTGGAACCTGGCCGGTGACGCCACGGCCCGGGCCCGCCAGCGGGACCGGGTGTTCGTCGTGGCCCAGCACGGCGAGGACCCCGGCGCCCTCGTCCGGGAGTTGGGGAGCCGTCCCGAGTCGCCGGCCTCGGTGGTCGGGTCCTTGTCGGTGGCGGGAGCCCGACTCGGGCCCGACGGCTCGACGCCGCTGGCGTCGGCGGTGGCCGAGGCCGGCGCCACCGTGGTCGTGCTCGACACCGCGGCCCAATCCGATGACGGGATCGTGGCCCAGGTGGCCGAACTCCACGGAAGGGGAATCAGGGTCAGGACCCTCGCCCTGTTCTACGAGAGCTGGTTGGGCAAGCTGCCCGTCGGGGAGCTGGCCCGGGTCTCGCTCCTGTTCGACATCGGGGAACTCCACCGCCAACGCTACGTACGGGCCAAGCGCGTGATCGACGTCGTCCTGGCCCTCGCCGGGCTGCCGGTCCTGGCCGCGGCCCTCCCGGCGGTGTGGATCGGCAACCGCGTTGGCAACCCGGGACCTCTCTTCTACCGCCAGCCTCGGGTGGGCAAGGACGGCCATCCGTTCACCATCTGGAAGTTCCGGACGATGACGGCGGCCCCGCCTGCGGCCGGGCTCGGACCGGGTCCGACCTCGACCTGGACCACGGAGCACGATCCCCGGGTCACCCCGTTCGGTCACGTGCTCCGCCGGTACCACCTGGACGAGCTGCCGCAGCTGATCAACATCCTGCGAGGCGAGCTGTCGATCGTGGGGCCCCGACCCGAGCAACCCCACTACGTGGACGAGCTCCGACGCAAGATCGCCTTCTACGATGTGCGGCACCTCGTCCGCCCCGGCCTCACCGGGTGGGCTCAGGTCAAGCAGGGCTACGCCGCCGACGAGACCGACGCCCTGGAGAAGCTCCAGTACGACTTCTTCTACCTGCGGCGCCAGCATCTGGCCCTCGATCTCCGCATCATCTGGAGGACGGTCCGGGGCGTCGTCGGCGGCGACGGTCGCTGAGGTCGGATCCCGGTCGGACCACGGCGAGCGCCGGCCGGTCCCCCCGGGTGCCGTTGCTCGGCCGGGCCGGAGGTTGCTGGGGCGGTGGACGGGGAGGGTCAACACGGGGACGGCGGGGCCGATGGAGCGCGGTGGAAGCCCCGTCCGAGTTCCGTCCCTCCGGCGACGATGAGGGGAGGGCGGTGGACGGTGGCCCCGGGGGCCCGGTCGATGTGGTCGTCCTCACCTGGAACGACGGCGAACTGCTGGACCGGGCCGTGGCCTCGGTACACGCCTCGACCGGGGTCGAGGTCCGGCTGGTCGTGGTGGACAACGGTTCCTGGCCCCCGGCCCGGGTCGAGGGTCCGGCCACCGTCATCCGCAACGAGTTCAACCGCGGTGTCGCCGCCGGCCGCAACCAGGGCATAGCCGCCGCCTCCGCTCCCATGGTGTGCCTGCTCGACAGCGACGCCGAGCTCCGGCCCGGCGCCTTGGGCCGTCTGGTGGCCGAGCTGGTCGAGACCGACGCCGCCCTGGTGGTCCCGGTGTTCGAGGGGCAGGCTCCCGAGGCCAGCGCCGGTCTGGCCCCGTCGCTCGGGCGCAAGGTCGCCCGGGTTCTCGGACGCTCGGCCAGCTACGCCCCGGCCCGAGAGGCGTCGAGCCTCGAAGGGTCGGCCGGATCGTGGCCCGTCGAGTTCGGGATCGGGGCCTGCCAGCTGTTCCGGCGGCGCTGGTGGGAGGAGGTGGACGGCATCGACGAGTCGTTCTTCTACGGGCCCGAGGACGTCGACTTCTGTCTCCGCATCCTGGATGCCGGGGGAGCGGTCCGTCAGGTGGCGGGAGCGCCCGTCCACCATCCACCCCGACGTCGACACCGGCGTCCGATCAACGCCGCCGGCCTCCGCCACGCCTGGGCCGTGGGCCGCTACCTGGTTCGGCACCGGCGACGTCTGGGCCGCCGCTCGCCCGTCGTCATCCCGGGTGGGGAGCGGGCCAGGGCATCGGCGGCCAGGGCATCGGCGGCCAGGCGATCGACGATGTCCGGCGACCGGGGCCAACGTTCCACATGATCGAGTCGCCCCGCCGTCGGAGGCCGTGGGTCGGACCATCCCCCGACCGGGTGTCGCGTTGGGGGCCCGGCTGGTACGTGGTGGTCGGCCCCGGTCGGAGCGGGTCGACCGCCCTCGACCTCGTCCTCGGGGAACGGGGAGTCGTCACCCTCGGTGAACTGGTCCACGTGTGGCAACGGATCGGGGTGGAGAACCAGTTGTGCGGCTGTGGCCGGGCAGGCCACGAGTGCCCGTTCTGGTCGTCGGTGCTGGCCCGGGCCCTCGGGCCCGACTGGCCCGACCGATGCCGCCGGTTGGAGGACCTGCGGCAGGCTCGGGCCACCTACCGCTCGTGGCCGGCGATGGTGCTCACCCCCCGACGTTGGGCCCACCGGGTCGAGCCCCTCGTCGCTGCCACCAGGGACTTGATCCTGGCCATCGAGGCCGAACTGCGGACCGAATCGACGGCTGAACTGGAGGCCGGGGTGGAGGCCGGGGTGGAGGCCGGGGTGGAGGCCGAACCGGAGTGCGCACCCCGGCCGATCATCTGGGACTCCAGCAAGTCGGCGGCCCAGGCCCGGCTCCTGAGGTTGGCCGGGGCCCGACCCACCGTGGTCCTGTTGACCCGGGAGCCGGCGGCGGTGGCCCATTCGTGGGGGCGGCCCAAACCGCGGCCCGAGGCCGACGGCCGCCCCATGCCCCGCCACGGGACCGTCGGCTCGTCCCTCCGGTGGTCGTTCGCCGTCATCTCGGGGATGGTGGAGGCGGCCCGCTCCGGGGTGGGCCTGCCCCACCTCCGCTATCAGACCCTCGCTCGCGACGCCGACGCCGTCGCCGCCCCCCGGCGCCCGGCCCCCACGCCCACTCCCACTCCGACGGCGACGGCGACGGCCGGGGCGCCACACCCGGCCGTCGAACGGGTATGGCGCCATGCGGTGGGCGGCAACCCGGTTCGCTGGGACGGGGGCCCGACCCGGATCGAGGTCGACGAGCGGTGGCGCTACCAGCAGTCAGCGCTCCGACGGCACATGGCCACGGTCATGGCCGGGCCCGGGCTGGCCGCCGTCCGGCTCGCCTCCGCCGTGGGCTGGATCAGCCTGGTCTCCAACCCCTACCCCTACTCCGACTCCGACCTCGACTCCGACCCGCGGCGCCGGACCGAGCCAGACGGCGGCTGCCACCACCGCATTGGCGGTGGCATACCCGGCGGCGACCCAGGCGGCGTCGCCATGGCGGACGGCCGCACCCAGGGTGAGGCCGAGGAAGACCACCAGGCCCCCGGCGCGTAGGGCCAGGAGCCGGCGACGGTCGTCGGCCAGGCGCAGGAGTGCGAACCCGGGTCCCGAGACGGCCTGGCCCGTGACCGACAGACCGATCAGGGCCAGCACCGCCGGCGACGGCCAGGCCGAGCCCAGGATCGCCCGCCCCACGGTGGCCGGGGTGGCCACCGCAACCACGGTCAAGCCCAGACTCAGCAGCGCCACCGCCGCCGCCCGGCGGCCCACCGGTCCCGGACCGAGCCCGGTCCCCGAGGCGAACACCCAGGTCGAGAGGGCGGCCACCGCGATACCGACCGGCCCGTAGGCCACGATGGCGCCCCGAAGTGCGGCGAACTGATCGAGGGGGAGCAGAGCCCCGAGGGCCAGTCCGCCGAGTTGGGTGGACCCGGTCGCCAGCAGGAAGTCGACCAGCAGCGCCCGTCGTCGTCCGGGGCGCCCCGACTCCGGGTGGTCGCAGTCGACGCCGGGGCCTCGATCGGGTCGGGGGAGGCGCTGCGACCCGGATCGGACCGGGCTCAGATGGGGGAGGAGCCCGGCGGCGGCGCCGGCCAACCACACGGTCATCACGGTGGCCGGTGTGGCCGATCGGCCCAGCCCGGCGACGGCGGCCACCGCCACCGCCAACCACGCCACATCGCCGATGAGCAGGCGCCGGAACCGGTCACCGGCAAGGGCCCGGTACCGGGCCCGGTCCTGGGCCAACGTCACCACGGCGGCCAGGCCACCGATCACGGCGGCGGAGCCGTCCACCCACCACAGGCCGAACCCGGAGACCGTCGCCACCAACGCAACCGACGCCACCGCGGTCCAGTACCGGGGGCCAACCGTCCGGGGGCCGGGCCTCCGGGCCAGATCGGGTTCCAGCCAGACGGCCCGCACCAGGGCCACCGCCACCGCCGAGGCCAGGGCCAGCAGGGCGAATCGGCCGAAGTCGGCTCGATCCAGGGTGCGTCCGGCCAGGGCGGCCAGGGCGAAGTTCGAGGCCGAGTAGACGGCCTGGTCGGCGGCCAGGGCCGGGAACGGGAGCGGCCGCCCCCGCCGTCCGTTGCGCAACCCGCCGATGGTCATCCCTTCCCATCGGGCGACGGGCCCCGGCCGTGAGAGGGCCCGCCGCTAGGATCGAGGGGTGGTCACCCGCCCGCCGACCGGCTCCATTCCCGACACCCCGGGCTCCTACCAGTTCAAGGACGAGCACGGTCGGGTCATCTACGTGGGCAAGGCCAGCTCGCTGCGATCGCGCCTCTCCAGCTACTTCCAGAACCCGATCAACCTTCATCCGCGCACGGCGCAGATGGTGGCCACCGCCGACTCGGTCGAATGGATCCAGGTCCGCAACGAGGTCGAGGCCCTGATGCTGGAGTACAACCTCATCAAGGAGCACCGGCCTCGGTTCAACGTTCGCCTGGTCGACGACAAGAGCTACCCGTTCCTGGCCGTGACCATGTCGGACCAGTGGCCCCGGGCCCAGGTCATGCGGGGCCGCAAACGCAAGGGCACCCGCTACTTCGGGCCCTACGCCCATGCCTACGCCATCCGCGACACCCTGGATCACCTGCTCCGGACCTTCCCCATCCGGACCTGCACCAACGCCAAGCTCGATCGGCACGCCAAGTTGGGCAAGCCGTGCCTGCTGTTCCACATCGAGAAGTGCTCGGGCCCGTGCGTGGGCGAGATCGAGCCCGAGGAGTACAAGCTGCTGGTGGGGGAGTTGTGCGCCTTCCTCGACGGCGAGACCCAGCCCGTCCTCGACAAGCTCGAGCGCGAGATGGGCGAGGCGGCCGAGGAGCTGGAGTTCGAGAAGGCGGCCCGCATCCGGGATCGGCTGGCCACCGTTCGCAAGGCCATCGAGAAGCAGCAGATGGTGGCCGACCGCACCGAGGACCTCGACGTCATCGGCGTGGCCGACGACGATCTGGAGGCCTCGGTCTTCGTGTTCCACGTCCGCCGGGGGCGGGTCACCGGTCGGCGCAGTCTGATCCTCGACAAGGCCGAGCCGCTCGACGAGGCCGAGCTGATCGACAAGATCCTGGAGGCCGTCTACGACGAGCCGCCCGTCCAGGGGATGCCCAAGGCGATCCTGGTGCCCCACGAACCGTCCGACACCGAGCTGTACCAGGAGTGGCTGGGGTTGCTCCGGGAGTCGAGGGTGAACATCCGGGTGCCGAAGCGGGGGGCCAAGACCGAACTGCTGGCCACCGTGACCCAGAACGCCGAGGAGGCCTTCACCCGCCATCGACTCAAGCGGGCCACCGACCACAACAGCCGGGCCCGGGCCCTCAACGAGCTACAGGAGTGGCTCGATCTGCCCGACGCCCCGCTCCGCATCGAGTGCTACGACATGAGCCACCTGCAGGGCACCGACTACGTCGGCTCGATGGTGGTGGTCGAGGACGGCATCGCGGCCAAGAACCAGTACCGCCGGTTCAAGGTCCGCACCGTCGAACAGAACGACGACTTCGCCGCCATGGAGGAAGTCCTGACCCGACGCCTCCGAAACTACCTGGAGGATCGGGACAAGCCGGTGGCCGAGCGGGGCCGGTTCCAGTACCCGCCCCAGCTCCTGGTGGTCGACGGAGGCAAGGGCCAGCTCGGGGTGGCGGTGCGGGTCCTGGACCAGCTGGGTCTCACCGATCAGATCCCGGTCGCCGCCCTGGCCAAGCGGTTCGAGGAGGTCTACCTCCCGGGCCGAGCCGATCCCGTCGTCATCGCCCGCCAGTCGGAGGCCCTCTACCTGTTGCAGCGGATCCGGGACGAGTCCCATCGGTTCGCCGTCGACTACCACCGACGCCTGCGCAACAAGCGCATGACGACCTCGATCCTCGACGACATCCCCGGTCTCGGCCCGACCCGACGCAAGCGGCTGGTCAAGGAGTTCGGCTCCATCGCCAAGGTCCGTCGAGCCGAACTCGACGACCTCAAAGCCCTCAGCTGGCTGCCCGACGCCGTGGCCGATGCCGTCTACGCCAAGACCCACGGCCTCGACCCGGCCCGGACGACCCGGGTGGCGCTGCCCGGCCGGGCCCGCGGCTGACGGCGACGCCGACCCTAGATTGCACGGGTGGCAGTCGATTCAGACGATCGGTCGGAACGGCCCGGACGCTCGGAGGACGGGCCCGGCGATGGGCGGTGGGACGATCCCGGCACCACCGACTGGTGGCAGCGCGAGTTCACCGACGGGGTCGACCCGGAGTACACCGAGCAGATCATTCCCCTGATCGAGGACGAGGTGGCCGGGGCCACGGCAGGCCTCGACCGGCCCGCCGCCGTCCTCGACGTGGGGACGGGGGAGGGCCAGGTGGCCCGAGCCCTCGCCCACTCCCTCGACGGGCCGACACGGCGGCTGGTCGGCTTCGACCCGGTACGGGCCCAACTGGCCACGGCGGCGGTCCGGGCCGGCGGCCCCCGATACCTGCAGGCGGCGGCCGATGCCATCCCCATCCGGTCGGCGTCGGTCGATGTGGCCGTGGCCTGCCTGGTGTTCGAACACATCGACGCCGTCGACGAGGCCATCGGCGAGGTGGCCCGGGTCCTGCGGCCGGGCGGCCGGTTCGTGTTCCTGCTCAACCACCCGCTCCTCCAGACCCCGGGCAGCGGCTGGATCGACGACCAGATCCTCGATCCCCCGGAGCAGTACTGGCGCATCGGCCCCTACCTGCCCGAGGCGTCGACGGTGGAGGAGGTCCAGAAGGGCGTGCACATCCGCTTCGTCCACCGCCCCCTCTCGCGTTACCTCAACGCCCTGGCCGACGCCGGCCTCGTCCTCACCCGGATGCACGAACCGGCCCCGCCTCCCGGGTTCCTGGCCGCGGCCCCCGAGTACACCGAGGCGGCCACGGTTCCCCGCCTCGCCGCCCTGGTCCTGACCCGGGCCTGACGGCTCGGCCCACGCGTCGTCTGTCGGCCGATCCCCGGCCGGCGGCCCGGACCGTGCTACACGTGTGGGCGTGTCGCAGGTCGTGGTGATCACGGGTCTATCCGGAGCCGGCCGGTCGGTCGCCGGTGGGGCGTTGGAGGACCTCGGCTGGTTCGTCATCGACAACCTCCCGGCCGGGCTCGTCTCCAAGGTCGGGGAGCTGGCATCGTCGACGGGCGGGTACGAGCGGGTGGCGTTGGCCATGGCCGGATTCAGCGAGTCGCTGGCCGAGATCGAGGCGCTCCGGGCCGACGTCTCGGCCCTGACGGTGGTGTTCCTGGAGGCCTCGACCGACGTCCTGGTCCGGCGCTACGAGCTGACCCGGCGCCGCCACCCTCTGGCCGACGACGGGACCCCGTTGGTCGAGGCCATCGAGCGGGAGCGGACATTGTTGGCTCCGACCCGAGAGGCGGCCGACCTGGTGGTCGACACCACCGAGCTGAACCCCCACCAGCTGCGGGAACGGGTCACGGGGTTCTTCGCCGAGGCCGGGAATGACGGGTCGTTGCGGGTCCTGGTCTCCTCGTTCGGGTTCAAGCACGGCCTCCCCCTCGATGCGGATCTGGTCATCGACTGCCGGTTCCTGCCCAACCCCAACTGGGTCGACGAGCTGCGGCCCCTGAGCGGGTTGGACCAGTCGATCCAGGAGTTCGTGGTGGGGCGGGAGGTCACGGGGGAGTTCCTCGATCGACTCCTCGCGCTGTTGGACACCCTTCTCCCGGCCTACGCTGAGGAGGGCAAGTCGTACCTGAGTCTCGCCTTCGGGTGCACGGGGGGTCGTCATCGATCCGTGGCCGTGACCGAGGAGGTGGCGGTACGGCTGACGGAGCGGGGCTGGCAACCGAGGGTGAGCCATCGTGACATCGACCGCCACTGACAACGGACACGGCCACCGCGGCGGCGCGGCCGACGAGAGCGCGAATGGTCCCCGAGTGGTGGCCCTCGGCGGCGGACATGGCTTGGCCGCCACCCTCCAGGCCGCCCGGTCCTACGCCTCTGAGCTGACCGGCGTGGTCTCGGTCGGGGACGACGGGGGATCGAGCGGTCGGCTGCGGACCGAGTTCGGCATCGCCCCTCCGGGCGATGTGCGCCGCTGCATCTCGGCCCTGGTGGCCGAACCGACCTTGCTCAGTCGGGCCCTGGAGTACCGGTTCACCGACGGCGAGCTGCGGGATCATCCGATCGGCAACCTGCTCCTGGCCGGCCTGGCCATGGTGGCCGACGACTTCGAGGCCGCCATCGACGAGTTGTGCCGGGTCGTCGGCGTGGCCGACACCATCGTGCCCGCCGCCACCATCCCGGTGCAGTTGCTGGCCGACTCCGACCAGGGGACGATCACGGGCGAGGTCACCATCGAACACGCCACCGGGATCCGCAACCTGCGGTTCAACCCGGCCCGGCCGCCGGTGTCGAACCGGGCCGTCGACGCCGTGGCCGAGGCCGACCAGGTCGTCATCGGCCCCGGCTCGCTGTTCACCAGCGTGCTCGCCTCCGCCGTCGTCCCCGGGATACTGGCCGCCGTGCAGGCCAATCGGGGTCAACGGGTCTACGTGGCCAACGTGGCCAGCGAGAAGGCGATGGCCCGGGGGTTCGGTCTGGCCGCCCATCTCGCCACCCTGGCCGCGCACGGGATCACGGTCGACGTGGTGATCGCCCCCGCCTCGGCCGACCCCGAACCGATCGAGGGACCTCGGGTCGTGCGGGCCCCGGTGGCCGCCGCCGACGGCTGGGGCCACGACCCCGACAAGCTGGGCCCCGTCCTGGCCTCGGTCTATGCCGGCCGGTCATAGGTCACCGACCCGGGTTTTTGTGCCCGGATGGTGTCCGGCCCTGGCCGCCTTGGGGTGCCGGGCCCGCTAGTGTCGACCGGGGCACCACGCCGCCCCGACCTGCTCGGCAGGGGTGCTGCCGACGACAATCTCTGGAGAACAGCGCAGCAATGGCTATTCGAGTTGGAATCAACGGCTTCGGTCGCATCGGCCGCAACTTCTTCCGGGCGGCCAAGGAGGCCGGGGCGGACCTCGACTTCGTCGCCGTCAACGACCTCGGCTCCCTCGACACCATGGCCCACCTGCTCAAGTACGACTCGGTGCTGGGCCAGCTCCAGTCCGAGATCAAGGCCGTCGACGGGGGTATCTCGGTCGACGGCGACACCCTCAAGGTCCTGAGCGAGCGCAACCCGGCCGACCTGCCCTGGGGCGAGCTCGGGGTCGACGTCGTCATCGAGTCCACCGGCGTGTTCACCAGCCGCGACACCGCAGCCGGCCACCTCGAGGGCGGCGCCCCCTACGTGATCGTTTCCGCCCCGTGCTCCGGGGCCGACAACACGTTCGTGGTCGGGGTCAACGAGGACCAGTTCGACGCCGAGACCCACAAGGTGGTGTCGAACGCCTCCTGCACCACCAACTGCTTCGTCCCCATGGTCAAGGTGCTGGACGACGCCTTCGGGGTTCAGCAGGGTCTGATGACGACCGTGCACGCCTACACCGGCGACCAGCAGCTGGTCGACGGTCCCCACAAGGACCTGCGCCGGGCCCGGGCCGCCGCCATCAACATCGTCCCCACCTCGACCGGGGCCGCTCGGGCCACCGGCCTGGTGCTGCAGTCGATGCAGGGCAAGCTCGACGGCACCGCCCTCCGGGTCCCGGTCCCCACCGGCTCCCTCACCGACTTCACCGCCGTGGTCGACGGCGAGCCCTCGGTCGACGACGTGAACCAGGCCTTCGCCGCCGCCGCCGGTTCCGGCCGGCTGGCCGGGGTGCTCGACTACACCACCGAGCCCATCGTCTCCAGCGACATCGTCACCTCGCCCGCCAGCTGCACCCTCGACGGCGGGATGACCATGACCCAGGGCAACCTGGTCAAGGTGGCCGGCTGGTACGACAACGAGTGGGGCTACTCGAACCGCCTGGTCGACCTGGCTGCCCTCATCGGTGCCGCCAACCAATGATCGACGGCGTCCCCGAGCTGGAGGACCTGGGAGACATCTCCGGAAAGTCGGTCCTGGTCCGGACCGATTTCAACGTCCCCCTCGACGGTGATCGGATCACCGACGATCTGCGGATTCGGGCCGCCCTGCCCACCCTCACCTGGTTGATCGAGCGGGGGGCCAAGGTCACGGCCTGCTCCCACCTCGGTCGGCCCAAGGGCAAGCCCGATCCCGCCTATTCGGTCGAGCCGGTCCGGGCCCGTTTGGCCCAGCTGGCCCCCGACGTGTCGCTCCTCGACAACCTGCGCTACGACCCGGGGGAGGAGGGCAACGACCCCGCCTTCGTCCGGACCCTGGTCGAGGGCCACGACCTGTACGTGAACGACGCCTTCGGCGCGTCGCACCGGGCCCACGCCTCGATCGTGGGTCCGCCCCAGCACCTGCCCTCGGCCGCCGGGCGCCTCCTGGCCACCGAGGTGGAGGTGCTGCTCGGTCTTCGCAACCGGCCCCGGCGGCCGTTCGTGGCCGTCATGGGTGGGGCCAAGGTGTCGGACAAGCTCGGGGTGATCGAGGCCCTGCTCGGCGTGGTCGACGCCCTCATCGTGGGCGGGGGTATGGCCTTCACCTTCCTCGCCGCCCGGGGCCACTCGACCGGGGCGTCGTTGCTCGAGCAGGACATGGTCGAGACCTGCGCCCGCCTGCTCGACGCCGGTCACACCATCCACCTTCCCGAGGACATCACCGCTCTCGGCCCGGGGGGCAAATTGTTCGACCCCGACGCAGGCGGCGAGGTCCGTCAGGTGGGGGCGGCCGTGCCCGACGGCTGGATGGGCGTCGACATCGGACCGGGGACGGCGGCCGTGTTCGGCGATGTCATCCTCGACGCCGGCACCGTGCTGTGGAACGGGCCCATGGGCGTGTTCGAGGACAGCCGGTTCGCCGCAGGGACGCGGGCGGTGGCCGAGGCCATGTCCGAGACCAGGGCCTTCACCGTGGTCGGGGGCGGCGATTCGGCGGCCGCGGCCAAACAGTTCGGGGTCGACCACGACGTCGACCACGTCTCCACCGGGGGTGGGGCGTCGTTGGAATTGATCGAGCAGGGCGACCTGCCGGGATTGGCCGCCCTGCGGGAGGCCACCAACGCCTGAGGCGGGCCGGGGCCCAGTCCCCGGCGGAGTTCGACGAGAGGAGAGGTCGTGAGCGAGAACGGCCGCCGGCCGCTGATCAGCGGCAACTGGAAGATGCACCTGAACCACTTCGAGGCCCTGCGCCTGGTCCAGGAGCTGAGCTACGAGGTCACCCGGGACGACGTCGATGCCGTCGACATCTCGGTCCATCCCCCCTTCACCGACCTGCGCACGGTGCAGACGGCGCTGGAGTCGGACCGGATCCCGTTCTTTCTCGGCGCTCAGCACTGCCACCACGAGGCCAAGGGCGCCTTCACCGGAGAGGTCGCCCCGTCGATGCTGGCCAAGCTCAACGTCACCTATGTGATCGCCGGGCACTCCGAGCGCCGGGAGGTGTTCGGCGAGGACGACGAGATGGTCAACGCCAAGGTCAAGGCGATTCTGGGCAACGAGATGACCCCGATCCTGTGCGTGGGTGAGAGCCTTGACGAACGGGAGGCCGACGAGGCCGAGGCCAAGGTCGAACGCCAGGTCCTCGACGGGCTGAAGCGGGTCAAGGCCGAGGAGGTGGCCGGTCTGGTCATCGCCTACGAGCCCATCTGGGCTATCGGTACCGGGCGGACGGCCTCGGCCGACGACGCCCAGGCCATGTGCGCTGTGATCCGAACCGTGGTGAGCCAGAAGTTCGGGGCGGAGGCCGGTGAGTCGGTGCGGATCCAATACGGGGGCTCGGTGAAGCCCACCAACGCCGCCGAACTCCTGAACCAGCCCGACATCGACGGGGCCCTGGTCGGCGGGGCCAGCCTGGAGGCCGAGTCCTTCGCCCGCATCGTGCAGTACCGGTTGGCCACCACCTCCTGAGTCGGGCCCCTGGGTACAATCACACAGCTTGGATCGGGGCGCAGAGGAGGTCGCCGGTGAGCGGCGACACACTACCGATACCGGGGCCCGTCCGCCGTTGGCGGTGGCCGGTGGCCGCCGTCATCGCTGCGGCCCTCGCCCTGACAGCGTGCTCGGAGCCGTCGGATGAGGTGGGGGCCGACGGGTCCGATCCGGGACCGGTTCCGATCGACTCGTCGGTGGCGGCCGAGGTCGCCGGAGGGACCGGGTCGACGGCCTCGTCCCTGCTGGAGCAGAGTTCGCCCGTCGACGACGCCTCACCCGGCCAGCTGATCTGGGTCCACGAGGTCGAACCGCCCGATCTTCAGGTCGACGATCCCGAGAACGGCACCGACATCGCCTCGTGGATACGCCAGGGGCTGCTGGAGGGCCTGTTCGGCGTCGACGCCGCCCTCGGTTTCTACCCCGAGCTGCTGGCTGATGAACCCGAGGTGACCGTCAACGAGGACGGGACCGTGGTCATCGCCTACCGCCTGCGCGACGGTTTGCGCTGGTCGGACGGCACGCCGCTGACGGCGGCCGATGTTGCCTACACCCACGAGATCCTGGTCGAGGGGTGTGAGACCGAGGCCGACGGGTCGATCGTCGACGGTTCCGACGACGGCTGTGAGTTCCCGATCCGATCGCGGGCCGGCTACGAGTTGGTGTCATCGTTCGTGATCGACGGCGATCGGGCGTTCACCGTGACCTTCGCCGCCTTCTACCCGGCATGGCGTGAGCTCTACGACCAGGTGTTCGCAGCCCACGCCTTCGGGGCCGATGCGTTCACCGTCGATCGCAACCTTCGGGACTGGCGCAGCGGCCCGGACGTGCTTCCCTCGTCGGGACCGCTGGTCTTCGGCCGGTGGGACCGTGGCCGATCCCTGGCCTTGGACCGCAACGACGAGTACCACGGGTCGGTGAGCCCCGACGCCGAGAACGAGGGCCCGGCCCAGGTCGACGGGGTGCTCGTGGCCTTCGTGCCCGACCTCGACGCCCGCATCGACCTCCTCCTGGCCGGACGGGCCCACCTGATCATGACCGACCTCGATCCGGCCCACGCCCGCCTGGCCGCGGCCGACGGGTTCACGGTGGCGTCACGCCCCGGCGTGGTCTACGACCACTGGGGCTTCAACCTTCTCAACCCCCACCTGGCCAAGCCCGAGGTCCGTGAGGCGGTGGCCCACGCCCTCGACAAGGCGGAGCTGGTCGACGTCCTCTACCGGCCGCTGTACGGGCCGATCCTGGAGCCCGAGGGCCTGGGCAACGCCTTCTGGATGCCGAGCCAGCCGGGCTACCAGGACCACCAGGTCCAGTATCGGGGGAACGGCACCGAGGCGGCGGCCGAACGGCTGACGGCGGCCGGCTACGAGCGGGAGGGCGACGGTGTGTTCGCCCATCCCGAGGACGGTCGGCTCCGGCTCCGGGTCGGCACCCCCGGCGGTGACGATCTGCGGCTGCGTCAGCTGGAGTTGGCCCAGGAGCAGCTCGGTCGGGCCGGGATCGAGCTCACCATCGATGTGGGGGATGGGCTGTTCCTGAGCCGGGGGCCGTTCGCCCCCGAGTCGCTCGAGGCCTCGGCCACCGGCGGGGAGGCCGGCGACCCCGGTCGTTGGGACATCGCCCAGTTCGCCTGGAGCACGGGCCCGTGGCCGGGGCGGGTCGCCGGGAGCTACCGGTCGGGCTCGCCCATCAACCCCTACGGGTACCGCAACGCCGTGTTCGACGTCGCCGCCACCGACTGCGACCGGCTGACCGAGGACATCGGTCGGGCCGCCTGCTACCGGGATCTGGACCGGTTCCTGACCGCGCTCGACGACGAGGGTCGCGGCCTCGTCATCCTGCCCATCACCCAGCGTCCCCGCTTTCACGGCTACGCCACCCCGGTGGCCGCGGCGGGGGTCGCCCCCGATCTGGCCGCCGGTGGGCCGCTGGTCAACATCGTGGACACCCGGCTGGGTTGAGCCTCGGTCCCGGGCCGGCCGGTGCCGCAGGCCCGACGGCGGCCGCTAGCATGGATCGGCAGGTTGTCAACGAGGGCTGTCGAGCATGATTCTGGCACTGGGCATCGTCTACGTGATCGTCGGTCTGGCGACGGTGTTTCTCGTGTTGCTCCACAGCGGTCGGGGTGGCGGCCTGTCGGACATGTTCGGCGGCGGGCTCGGGGCCTCGGCCGCCGGCTCGACGTCGATGGAGCGCAACCTCGACCGTCTGACGATCTTGATGGGTCTGATCTTCGCCTTCCTCACGGTGATCCTCACCTTCATCATCGACGCCTGATAGCGGTACCCGTCCGACCGGTCGCCTCCGGCGGATCGGTGGCCGTCCTCAACTGGCGACCGGGGTTGCCGATGGACCGGGGTGACGAGTCGATCGCGTTCGCTCGCGCTTGCCCTGAGCCTCGTCGTGGCCAGCTGTGCGGGAAGTTTCGGGCTGGCCGGCGGCTCCGGCGGCGGTACGGCCGAGTCTGGGGTCCCCGAGGCGCTGGCCTTCGACGATGGCGACCGTGAGGGGGGCGACGGGCCATCGGTTCTTCGCCTCGCCCTGGTGGAGCCGGACACCGTGGTCCCGTCGCGGGTGCCACTGCTCGATCAGTCGGCCGTCGTGGTGTCGGACCTCCTGTATGACGGGCTGACCGAGATCGACGGGACCGACGGAGACCTGCGGCCGGCCCTGGCTCTGCGGTGGGAACCGTCGAGTGATCTGACCCGCTGGCGGTTCGAGATCGACGGCGCCCGGACCACGGCCGAGGTGGTGGCCACCCACTTCGAGCAGCTGCTGTCGGCCCCGCCCGGGTCCCTGGCTCCGACCACGTCCCAGCTGTTGGCCGTGATCGAGACGGTGGAGGTCTCCACGCCCAGCAGCGAAGGCGACGGCCCCGAGTCGGTCGGGGCCGGCGTCCGCATCGTCACCGAACCGGGACGGGTGCCGCTGGTCGAGTCCCGGGACCAACGGGCGGCCTCGGGCGGGGCGGTGACCTTCTTGCTGCGTCGGCCCGAGGGCGGACTGCCCTGGTTGCTCAGCGGCCTCGGGCTGTCGGTGGTCGACCGCGATGGCGGCCCGACCGGTCGCTTCCGGACCGAGGTGGCGGCCGACGACACCCTCCATCTGGCCCGGACCCGGCTCGACAGCGCGTCGGGGACGGCCGGTGGGTTCGACCGGGTCGAGATCAGGTGGGGGAGTGATGTCGATGCCACCTACGACGCCCTCACACTGGGGCTGGTCGACGGGGCCGTTGTCGGGGCCGATGCGCTCGATGATGCAAGCCGGCGGTTCGGCCACCAGGCCGTGCCTCGGTCGGCCACGGTCTTCTACGGGGTCCAACTCGACGGAGTGCTGACGGCCGAGGTCGACGCCGCCCGTCGGGCCGAGCTGCGGCGGGCGGTGGTGGCAGCGGTCGGATCCGAAACCCGGGAGCTGGCGGCGGAGGTGCTTGGCGGTCTGGCGATCGATGGGTTGCTGGCGCCGGGCCTGGCCGGGTTCGAGGACAGGCCGGGCTCGCCGCCCGAGCCGGGGGAGGGCGCAGCCCTCACCGACCTGCTGGCCGACACCACCCTGGCCGGGGCGGGGATCGAACTGCCGGTGACCTATACCGACCCGGTACACGAGATCCCGGCCCGGACGGTGGCCCGCGACCTGACGGCCGGCGGCCTGGTGGCCCGGGGCGAGCAGCTCCCGCCCGAGGTGCAGGCCGAGGCCATCGCCGAACGGGCGCCGGGCCTGTTCGCCTTCGGCTGGGTGGCGGCGGCGGGTTCCATCGACGCCGTGGTGCCGCTGCTGCTGTCGTCGACGTCCCCGGCAAACGTGCTCGGCTTCGACTCGCCCGAGATCGACGACGTGTTGGCCCGGGCGGCCAGAACCGTCGACGACGAACAGCGCTGGGCCCTGCTCCGACAGGCCCACGATCAGGCCTTGGCCGACGGTCGCCTGGTACCCGTCGCCGCACCCTTCGGGCGCCTCGTCACCGCTCCGCAGAAGGGCGACCTGGCCGTCCGGGCCGACGGGTCCCTCGATCTGGGCCCCGGCGACTAAACGCGCCGGAGCCGGGCCAAAGATTGCTACCATCGTCTCTCGCCCCACAGGGGCGCCCCGACCCCGGCCCCCGGCCGGATCGGAGCCACGTCGGAGTGGCGGAATTGGCAGACGCGCTAGCTTGAGGGGCTAGTGCCCGTTAGGGCGTGGGGGTTCAAGTCCCCCCTCCGACACGAACAGGTGTTCGATCCCATGCATGGGGTCAGCTTGCGGCGGACATGAGACTGTGGAGCGATGTCGATCGCTGATACCGCCACTGCGTTGGTCACCGTCTTTCTTGCGGAGCTTCCGGACAAGACGATGGTGGCGACGATCATGCTCGTCGCTCGCTACCGACACCCGTTCGCCGTGTGGATCGGTACGACGGCGGCGTTCGCGTTGCACGTCACCGTTGCTGTCGTCGCAGGGAACCTCCTGAGCAGGGTTCCGGAGCGTGCGGTGGATGGCATCGTGCTCCTCCTGTTCACGGGAGGGGCGGTGGCGATGGGCCTTGCCGCCCGTCGCAGCGCCGGCGGGGACGGGTTGGATGCCGGCACCGATGCCGGTGAGCCGCCTGCTCGGGTGCCGCTCCTGCGGGTGCTCGTGGGGAGCTTCGCGTTCGTGGCGCTCGCGGAGTGGGGCGATCTGACCCAGATCACCACGGCCGGTCTCGCCGCTCGCAGCAACAGCGCCGTGTCGACCTGGATCGGCGCGCTGTCGGCCCTGGCGGCGGTGGCCGGGATCGCCGCCGTCCTGGGACGACGGCTCATCGAGCGCCTTCCCCTCCGCCGAATCCAGTTCGTGGCTGCGGTGGTGTTCGCCGCCCTCGCCGGGTGGACGCTGCTCGAACTGGTCGCCGCGGGCTGACTGGATCGTGCTCGGCGGGCCACCCGCCGCGCCCGAACCCGGTGGCGCTCGGGTTCATCCGCCGGGTCGGGATCGGCCGTGGACGTGACGGTGGCGATGGATGCCCCAGTCGCGACCGTGTGCTTCCGGGTGTTGGTGGTCGTGCGACCCCCAGTGCACGTGCCAGTGGCGATGCACGCTGGTTTCGAGCTCGACGGCTCCCGGCGCGAAGTCGCCGGCGTCGACCGCAAGTCGTTGCAGCACTGCAGTCACCAGCCACAACCCGCCCACGAAGGTGGCGCCGATCGACAGGCTCGTTGTCCAGGCTGAGGCATGGGTCTGACCCGAGCGCGAACAGTACGGCGCCGAACCCGAGCCGGCCGCCGAGGCTGGCCAACGAGAGATAGCTGGCGCGGTGCCGACGGGCCACATAGCGGCCCACCAGTGCGGGGGCGAGCACGGCCAGAGCAGCCGTGGGGAGGCCCCGGAGCGTGTGCATCGGGACCACCCAGAGACTCGTCACGGCCGCCATCGTGGCGAGAATGACCAGTGGGACGGCCGCCGCTCCAAGGAGCGCCCCCGCCGCTCCGATCCGGTCGCGCAGGCCGGGTATCTGTCGCACGACGAACGCGCCGGTCAGTGCGGCGGCAGCGGCGGTCGCCCCCGTTGCGAACGCGGCGTCGCCCGGATCCGATCACGCATTCCCCGACGCCTCGGCCAGGTAGGGCCCGGCCAGGTCGGCGATGAGATGAACGGCGATGACCTGGGCGGCGATGAAGAGGGCCAACCAGAGCAGGGGAGCCGCCGGAGGTACCCGAAGACCGTGCGTGATGTCACCTCGTCGGGAGCGGGTCCAGCACCGGTCGCGCCGGGCTCGGTCATCCGAAGCGTGGTCGCGCCCTGTACAGCTGCGAAGGCGGCCGAAGCGAGGAACGGCAGGCGAAGGTCGATCGTGCCGAGCGCGCCCCCAACCAGTGCGGAGGACGCCGTCACCAGCAGGAGGTGTTGGCGAGCGGCCGCCTCTCGCTCCTCGAACTCGTCCTCCCGGCCGAGCGCCTCGAGTGTGTCGTAGTGGAACGTCACATCGGTGCCGGAGAGGAATGCATAGCCGGCCGCCAACAGCACCTGGGCGACGATGAGCCCGGCTGAGCCCGGCGACCATGCGAAGAGCACGTGCGCGGCTATCCACGTCAGGGCCACGATCCGAAGCGCGATCACGCGCCCGAGGCGATCGCTCAGCCAGCCGGAGGGAAGTTCGAGCACGACGACGGCGAAGTAGTAGGCGGACTGCACCGCCAGCGCGGTCGTCAGGCCGACCTGCTCGGTCAGGAAGAGTACGACCGTCGGCATCCAGAAGAGCGTTCCGGCGAGGGCTTGATGCCAGCCGTACAGGCGGAGGTTGCGCTCGAGTCGGGGCATGTCTCGGTCTCGGTCGGCTGGGCGGGCTGACCGATGAGCTGGTCGCGATCGGTGGTGGCAACCCTAACGGGAGAGGGTAGGGTCGCCGATATCTGAGAATCATTCTCGGTTGCTGGGTACCGTACCCGCTCGGAGAGGGAGACGACATGGACCGACGGCAATTCATCCAGCGGGGCTCGGCGCTCGCAGCGATCCTGGCCGGGGGCGGCCTCGCCGCCTGCAGCAGCGACGACGACACCGACAACGGCACGACCGCGACCGACGAGGGGTCCAGCTCGAGCTCGGCCTCGTCGTCAGCGAGCGAGCCCGCTGCCGAACCAGACGAGGTCATCGAGGTCGATGGCGGAACGGTTCGGGTCGGCCTGTTGGCGGCACCCACCGACTCACTCGACCCGACCACGGTCACTGGGCTGATGGACTTCGCCGCCTTGTTCGCCATCCACGACTCACTCGTCCTGCTCAAGGGCGACACGTTCGAGCTGTCCCTCGCCGAATCGATCGAGCCGAACGGCGACGGCAGCGAGTGGACGATCGTGATCCGCGAGGGCGTGACGTGGCATGACGGGTCGCCCGTGACGGCCGCCGACGTCGTGTACAGCCTCGGCCTCTACGGCGCATCCCCGAACTACGGGCAGTTCTTCGCCTTGATCGATCTCGCCAACCTCGAAGCGCTCGATGACCGCACCGTCCGTGTTCCCATGGCGGTGCCTCGTGCCGACCTGGTCGAGTCGATCCTCGGTCAGCTGTCGATCATCGTCCCCGCAGGGTTCACCGACTTCGGGAACAACGTCGGATCGGGGCCGTTCATGCTCGAGAGCTACGAACCGGGTGTGGGCGTCTCGGTCGTCCGGAACCCCGACTACTGGGGCGGTGCGCCCTCGATCGAGCGCATCGAGTTCACCGGTATCGCCGATGCCGCAACCCGGGCGCGGGCGCTCACCAGCGGCGAGATCGAGTACGCAGGTTCGCTCGATGCGGCCGCGGCAGAGACCCTCGGCGCGGCCGACGGGGTCAGCGTCATCCGCGGTGGTTCGCTCAACTCGACCATCCGCTGCTTTGCCTTCAACCGGACGCAGGCGCCGTTCGACAACCCGTCGGTGATCGAGGCGTGCAAGCTGGCGGTCGATCGTCAGCAGCTCATCGACGTCGTCGCCTTCGGCAACGCCGAGCTCGGGAACGACATGCCCAGCCGGGGGTTCGCCGGCTATCCGGTCGATCTGCCGCAGCGGGAGCGAGACGTCGCACGGGCGACCGAGCTGTTCGCGGAGGCAGGGGTCACCGAATTCACCATCCGAGCCGCCGACTTCGTGCCCGGCATCGTCGCCTCCGCTGAGCTGTACGCCCAGCAGCTGGCCGAATGCGGTGTCACGGCGACGGTCGACGTCGGTGATCCGCTCACCTACTTCAACGACTTCGCACAGGTCCTGACGACGCCCTGCCAGTCCTTCTACTTCATCAACCGGCCCGCCGCGACGCTCCTCTCGAGCTACACCGGCTCCGGCGCTGCCTTCAACGTCTTCGGCTCGTTCGATGCGGACTACGACGCGGCGCTCGCCGCGGCGCTCTCGGACCTCGACACCGAGAGCCGTACCGCGCAGCTGACGGAGCTGCTGCGGACCGTGCACGACGATGAAGGATGGCTCGTCTGGGGCTTCGAGGATCAGATCGAGGCGGCGGTCGACACCCTCAACGGGCTCGATCTCAGCCAGTCGGTTCCGGTCTTCAACGACGCCACGTTCGGCTGACCCGGCCGTGACCCTGGCGCGGTTCGCCGCGATTCGGGCGGTGGCGACCCTCGCAGTCGCCCTGCTCGTGAGCATGGTGCTCTTCGCCGCGGTCGAGCTGCTGCCGGGGGACGCCGCAACGACCATCCTCGGACAGAACGCCACACCTGAGCGGGTCGATGCCCTCCGGGCTGACCTTCGTCTCGACGAGGGCGTCGTCAGCCGATACTCGTCGTGGATCGGCGGGGTCGTGCAGGGCGACCTCGGGACATCGGTCGTTTCCCAACGACCGGTGTGGTCGGTGATCGAAACGCCGGCCCGCAATTCGCTCATCCTGGGCGCCGTCGCCTTCAGCTGGATGGCGCTGGTCGCGGTCGGGCTCGGTGTACTCGGAGGTCGGAACCCGGGTGGGCGAGCCGATCGTCTCACCACCACCGCGACCTCGACCGTCGCCTCGGTGCCGGATTTCGTGATGGGTGGGCTGCTGATCGTGGTCTTCGCGACGTGGATCGATCTGTTCCCCTCGGTGTCGCTCGTTCCGGTCGGCGAGTCGCCACTCGACGACCCGATCATCCTGGTTCTCCCCGCCGCGACGCTCGCCCTCGTCGGCGGATCGTTCGGCGCTCGTTTGATCCGTGCCGTCGTGGCCGATGCCGCGGTCACACCTCACGTCGACGCGGCGGTGCTCGCGGGCCTACCCGAGCACCGGGTGATCCTCCGTCACCTGCTCCCGACGGTCGTCGCCCCGGTCGCTCAGGTACTCGCCTCGCTCGTGCCGTACGCAGTCGGAGGGGCCATCGTCGTCGAGCGACTCTTCGGCTATCCAGGTGTCGGCGCGGCCCTCGTCGACCAACTCGCCGCTCGCGACGTGACAGTCGTGGAGGCGATCGGGTTGCTGCTGACCGGGGTGGTGCTCGCCGCGCTGTACCTCGCCGATGTCGTGGGCGCCGCAGCCGACCCCCGAAGGCGGGCCGATCGGGCACCGGTCGCGGTGCGTGCGCCGGAGAACGCGCAGGTGGGGGAGGCGCGATGACGTCGGTCCGAACCCGTCCTCGGCCGAGAAGCCGCGACACGGCTGCGATCGTGGCGGCGGTCATCCTCACCGTGGTGCTCGTCGTGGCGCTGATCGGCCCGTGGGTGGCTCCCGAGCCGCTGGGACGAACGATCGGGCGACCCTTCGACCGCGCCGGTGGGGGATGGCTCGGCACGGGTGAGCTCGGGCGCGACATCTGGTCCGAGCTGCTCCACGGCGGCCGTCGAATCGTGCTCGCTCCGCTCGTGATCACCGCGATCGCCACCGTGGTCGGCACGGCGCTGGGCACGATGATGGCGGCATCCCGAACCGCGAGCGGTGTACTGCGGGCACTGGACGTGATCGCCGTCATCCCGGGGCTGTTGGTGCTCCTGCTACTGCTCTATCGCTTCGGCGACGGTCTCGTCGTGGTCGGCGCGTCGGTCGTGCTCGTCAACGCGCCGTACGTCGCTCGCTACATGCGCTCGGTCACCGAACCGGTGCTCCGGGCCGACTACGTCCTGCAGGCCCGCCTCGTCGGGGAGCCTCGGTGGGTCATCGTCCGACGTCACGTGCTTCCGAACCTCGCCGGGCCCGTGCTCGCCGACGCTGCGCTGCGCGTCGCCGGCACGGTGTATGTGGTCGCGGCGGCCAGCTTCCTGGGCTTCGGGCCCCCTCCGCCCGCCACGGACTGGGCCGTCATGCTGAACGAGGGCGCGGCGGGGGCGGCACTCAACCCGTGGGCGATGGTTGCCCCCGCCCTTGCGATTGCGGGTTTCGCCGTGCCGTTGAATCTGATCGGAGACCGCATCGCCGCACGGTGGAGAGCCGCGTGAGCGAGCGTCGGGATGTCACCGCCGGTGCTCGGCTGCTCGTGCGAGACCTGACGGTCTCAGCCGTGGGTCGTGACGAGCGCATCCTCGATGGGATCGACCTCACCGTCGAGCCGGGCATGGTGCTCGGGGTCGTCGGTGAGTCCGGCTCGGGCAAGACCACATTGGTGCGATGCCTGCTGGGCGCCGTCGCCAACGGCCTGGCTGCCCAGGGTTCCGTTGAACTGGACGATGCCAGCGAGCGGGTGTCGTTGCTCGACGCGCCCCCGCGCCGGATCCGGGCACTGCGGGCGGAGCGGATCGCCTATCTCAACCAGGACCCAGCCCGGAGCCTCACGCCGTCGATGTCGATCGGGGCGGCGATCGCCGAGCGGATTCCCTCGCGTGAGGAGCGTTCTGACGAGGCGGTCGCTGCGCTTCTCCGTGCGGTCGGCCTTCCCGACACCGAGGAGTTTCGTCGACGCCGCCCGCTCGCCGTTTCCGGGGGCGAGGCCCAGCGGGTCGCACTCGCTCGAGCGCTGGCCGCAGACCCCGAGGTGCTCCTGCTCGACGAGCCGACGACGGGTCTCGACGTGCTCACCCAGGCCGAGCTTCTCGACGAGTTGGCCCAGATCCAACGCCGCTCGCCGCGCACCACGGTCATCGTTTCCCACGATCTGGCGGTCGTCGCCCGACTCGCCGATGAGCTCGTCGTGCTCCGTCATGGCCAGATCGTCGAGCGGGGTGCATGTCGTGACACGCTCCGCCGTCCCCAGCACGACTACACCCGCGAGCTCGTCGCCGCATCTCCTGATCCCCTCGCAGGGCGTGGCACCCCGGCCGACCGTGTCGGCGGCAACGAGGCGGCGTTGGCGCCGCGTTCGGGCGATGGCGGCCTGCGGGTGACTGGCCTGACCGCAACGCATCGGCGACGCCGGCAACCACCGGTCGTGGCTGCCGATGGGCTCGACCTCGCAATCGAACCCGGCGCGTGTGTCGGGCTGGTCGGTGCGTCGGGAGCGGGGAAGTCGACCATCGCGCGTGCGATCGTCGGTGCGCACGCCGCCGATCGAGGCGATGTCATGGTCGACGGACGGACGATGCCGCCGGCGCTCGACGACCGGAGCGCCGAGGATCGCTGGCGACTGCAGCTGATCCCCCAGGATCCCGCGAGCTCGCTCGACCCTCGCCGCCGAGTCGGGTTGGCGGTCGCGGACGTCGTTCGCCGGTGCGGAGGCGTGGGGGAGAGGGCACAGGTCGAGGAGACGGTTGCATCGCTGCTCGCCGACGTCGGGCTTGATCCCGCGCTCGCCGCCCGGCGGCCGGGCGCGCTCAGTGGCGGCGAACGGCAGCGGGTGGCGATCGCCCGGGCGTTGGCCGCCTCGCCGTCGGTGTTGCTGTGCGATGAGGTGACCTCGGCCCTGGATGTGTCGGTGCAGGCCGGTGTGGTGCGGCTCTTGCGCTCGCTGGTCGAGGAGCGCGGTGTGGCGATGCTGTTCATCACCCACGACCTCGGCCTCGTCCGGGAGGTGGCGGATCGGGTGGCGGTCCTGCACGACGGCCGCATCTGTGAGGCCGGGCCCGTCGCTGCCGTTCTGGACGATCCCGCCCACCCCGTCAGCCGCCGGCTGCTCGCCGCATCGCTGTCGTTGTCGGCGGAGTTGGATCGCCTCGACCCCGAACCCGCCTGAGATTGACGGAACGAAGGACATAAAGCATGGTTAACACAGAGCCTGAAGGGAGTGCCCATGAGTGACGCGGCAGTGCGGGACGAGTCCGTGCCGAAGGAACCGGGTCTGTGGACGGTCATCGCCCCGGTCAACCGGGAGATCTACACCGGCATGTTCGTGTCGTTGCTGAGCCTCGTCGCGTGGCTGGCCTCGATAATGTTGCTTCTCCCGATCAGCCGGGAGCTCACGTCCGCCGATCCAAACTCGGGTCGCATCTGGACCTTGCTGGCGATCGGCGTGGGCCTGGTCGTCGTCTCGTTCTTCTGCCGCGTGTTCTCGTTTCGCATCTCGCATCTCGGTGCGTTCCGGCTCGAGCAGATCCTGCGCACCGAGCTCACCGATCGACTCGCCAAGGTGCCGCTCGGCTTTGTCGTGAACGCCGGGTCCGGCACGCTCAAGAAGATCGTGCTCGACGACGTCCGATCGCTGCACGCCTTCGTCGCCGACAGCACACCGCTCTTCGCGAAGACCTTCGCCGCCCCTGTCCTCGGCACCGTCCTCATGTTCATCGTCGACTGGCGCCTTGCGCTGATCGCACTGGCCGTGTTCCCGCTCGGCATGGTGGGAATGTCGCTGGCGTTCCGCGACTACGACGTCGCCCGCACGCGGGTCGACGACGCCAACGAGCGGATCAACGGGGTGATCAACGAGTACGTCCAAGGCATGCACGTCGTGCGGACCTTCGACGACGGCAGTGGCTCGTTCCGTCGCTATCGCTCCGCCCTCAATGAGGCAACTACGACGCTTCGGCAGTGGACGGAGAAGAGTCAGACCGGCGCCTACATCGCTCGCACGCTGTTCGCCGCCCTCCCCACGGTCCTGATCCTGCTCGCGGCCGGTATCCCGTTGGTGCGCAACGACACGGTGGAACTCGTCGACCTCATCATGATGTTGATGCTCGCCCCGACGGTGACCGAATCGATCATCCCGATCGTATGGCTGCGGCAGCTCATCCAGAACGCGAGCGCAGCGGTCAAGCGCATCGGCCAGCTCCGCGCCGTCGAGTTGCTCCCCGAAGCCGCCGAGGGAAAGAAGCCGGCTGACGCGTCGGTCGAGCTCCGCAACGTCACCTTCGGCTACGACGGCCGTGACGACAACGCCCTCACCGACGTCTCCATCGTCGTTCCCGAGGGCACGGTGACGGCGCTCGTCGGCCCCTCCGGCGCGGGCAAGAGCACGGTCGCCCAGCTGATCCCCCGGTTCTGGGACGTCGATGAGGGAACGATCCTCGTCGGTGGCGTCGACGTGCGCAAGATGAGCACCGACGACCTTATGCAGACGGTGTCGTTCGTTTTCCAATCGCCGTTCCTGCTCGGCGACACGATCCGCAACAACATCCGGCTCGGCAAGACCGACGCCACCGATGCTGAGATCGAGGCGGCGGCCAGGGCGGCGCAGGCCCACGATTTCATCGTCGATGAGCTGCCCGACGGCTACGACACGATGCTCGGGGAGCGGGGATCCAGCCTCTCGGGCGGTCAGCGCCAGCGCATCACGATCGCCCGGGCGATCCTGCAGGACAGCCCCGTCATCGTGCTCGACGAGGCGACCGCCTTCGCCGACCCTGGCAACGAGGCCAAGATCCACGCGGCGCTGGCCGAACTCGCCCGAGGAAAGACCCTGATCGTCGTGGCCCACCGCCTGTCGACCATCACCGATGCTCATCAGATCGTGGTGCTCGACAAGGGCCGGGTGGCGGAGTCGGGCACGCACGAACACCTCGCGGCGGGGACCGGCCGCTACGCCTCGCTGTGGGCCCGATTCACCGAGGCCCAGGAGTGGGGTCTGCGACGGGCGTCTGATTCGGTGCCGGAACCGGCGACGGTGTCCACGAAGGGAGAGTCGGCGTGATCACCACCTTCCAGAACATGATCGCGGCCTGTGGGTCCAAAGCGAACCTGATGCGGCGCGCGTTGCTGCTCTCGGTGCTGGCCTCGGTCGCCCAAGGGCTCGCCTACGCGCTGCTGTTCCCGCTGCTGTCGGCCCTTATCGACGATTCCGACGAGGTCTGGTGGTACCTCGCAGGGATCGCCGCCCTGATCATGCTCGACGCGGTCTTCCGCTTCTTCGGGAACCACACCGAGTGGCGGATCTACATCGAGGTCAGCGACGAGACGCGGTCCACGCTCGGCGAGCAGCTTCGTCGGATGCCGCTCGAACAACTCGCCCGGCGACGCACCGGTGATCTCAACAGCGTGCTCACCGGCAACGTGAACGATGTCGTCACGATCGCCGGTGGTCTGTTCGCCGTCGTCATCAACACGATCGTCGCGCCGATGGTCACCATCCTCGCTACCTTCTTCATCGACTGGCGGCTCGCGGTGGCCATGCTGATCGTCTTCCCTGCCGCGGTCCCGCTCTACCGCACCCTGCGGGCGCAGGGGGCGAAGGAGAACCGGATCTCCGCCGCAGCCCACGCCGACACCGCCTCACATCTCGTCGAGTACACCCAGGGGCTCGCCGTCCTCCGAGCGACCCGCCAGGTCGGGCCCGAGTCCCAGCGGCTCCAGGCCTCGCTCGCCCATCTCCGGGAGGCCCAGACCAAGGGCACCGAGTTGGGCACCATGCCGAGCTTGCTCATGTCGGCGGTCGTACAGCTCGGGATCCTGGCGATCACTGCGCTCGCCGCTCGATTCGTTCTCGATGACTCGCTCAGCGTGGCCGCCGTGCTTGCGATCCTGGTGATCACGATCCGCTTCAGCGAGCCGCTCGCCCTGTTCGCCAACCTGTCGATGATGTTCGACTTCATGGAGGCCGCCATCGACCGCATCGGGGAGCTCCTCGCCGTCGAACCGCTCCCGGTCGTCGCCGGTACCGCCGTGGCCCAGGGCTCGCACGTCGAGTTCCGCGACGTCACATTCGCGTACGACCAGACCGACACTCCGGTCCTGCACCGGCTGTCGCTCGAGGTGCCGGAACGCAGCCTGACCGCACTGGTCGGGAGTTCGGGATCAGGCAAGACCACGGTCACCCGCCTCCTGACCCGGTTCGCCGACCCGCAGGAGGGCGTGATCACCATCGGTGGTGTCGACATCACGACGATGGAGCACGACGAGCTGATGCGGCACTTCTCGGTCGTGTTCCAGGACGTCTACCTGTTCGACGACTCGGTCCGCGAAAACATCCGACTGGCCAAGCCCGATGCCACCGACGCAGAGATCGAGGCCGCCGCCAGGGCTGCGAACTGCCACGATTTCATCACGGCGCTGCCCAACGGGTACGACACCGGCGTCGGGGAGATCGGGGGAGCGCTCTCCGGAGGTGAGCGCCAGCGCATCTCGATCGCCCGAGCGATCCTGAAGGACGCCCCGATCGTGATCCTCGACGAGCCGACCTCGGCACTCGACACCGAGAGCGAGGTCGTCGTGCAGCAGGCCATCGACACCCTCGTCGAGGACAAGACGGTGATCGTCGTCGCCCACCGGCTCTCGACGGTCGTCGCCGCCGACAACATCATTGTGCTCGAGGACGGCCGCATCGCCGAGCAGGGCGACCACGAACAACTGCTCGGGCTCGACGGCCGTTACGCCGAGATGTGGCAGGCGCAAGGCGCCGAGCGCCAATGGCGGATCACTACGGCCTAGCTGTTGTGCCTGCGCCAGGCCGCCGAGCGATTGTGGTCAGGCTGACGCAACGGCCAGCCATGCGCTCGAATGCCGAGGGTTAAGGGTCGCACTCGCCCCTCCGACACGAACAGGTGTTCGATCGAGCGAGCGAATCGACGGAGCGGGCCGACGGGGCCGCTCGTAGGTGCCGTACTGGGCGGGTGGCGCCTGGCGGCTCGGCGGGATGATCGAGGGGGTGTGCCGAGTGGGCGGGTTGGTGCTGCCACTCCAGTCTTCGCTCGGCCAGCGGCACGGCGGGATCATCCTTGTTGCAAGATTGAGAGTCATTCTTGATACGCTCGCCGGATGCGTCAGTACAAGCGATCCCGCGTCAGTGCCGTAGTCGTCGGTGCTGCGTTGTTCGTCACGGCTGCGTGCGGTTCCGATGCCTCGGATGCTGAGTCCGACATCGAAACATCCGCCACCGAGACCGATGCTCCCGCCAATGACGGGCCGTCAGAGGAGACACCCGTCGAGGACGAGTCGACGGCTGTCTCAGTGACGGATGCGACCGGTGAGGTCATCGAACTGGACAAGCCGGCCACGCGTGTGGCCTGTGTGCACGAGCTGTGCACCGACATGATGTCGAGCCTCGGCGTCTTGCCGATCGCCGACTACCGCGATCCGGCGCAGATCGGCGTGGCGGCCTACTACGGCGACGCCGTCGACGAGGTCGCACTGATCGCGGACCGTGACTCCGTCGAGGAAGTCGCCGCGCTGGAGCCCGACCTGTTCGTTCTGCGCGACGGGCAAGAGGATCGCAAGGCGGCGCTCGAGTCCATCGCTCCGGTGCTTGTCGTCGACATCACCTCGACGGCCGGCCTCACCGAGGGCATGCTCAACCTCGGCGAGCTCACCGGGCAGTCCGACGCCGCCGATCTCTTCCTTTCGTCGTTCGAGAGTGAGATGGCCGAGCTGACTGCGGGCGTCCCGGACGGTGCGGCGGAGACTCGGGTTGGCATCGGTTTCTCGGATCCCGGTGACTACTACTGGATGATGTGGGAGTCGAACGCGATGTGCCAGTTGATCGCCGAGATCGAGGCTGGCACGTGTGTGTTTCCGGATCAGCCGGTCTCAGAGTACGGGTCACCCGACGGTGAGTTCGCGGCCGAGTTCGTGCTCGAAGCGGATCCCGAGGTCTTCGTCTCGATGACCTGGGAGGGTGCGACGCCCGTCGAGGACCGTGCCGGACCAGTGTGGTCGGAACTCACATCGACCAAGGACGGACGCTTCTACGACGATGCGTCGAACGGTGCGTTCGGCAACGGGCTGACCGCGCTCTGGTACGCAGCCGAGCTCTACGCCTTCAACGCCTTCCCTGACGCTGGCTTCGAGGATCCAGGACCCTGGCCCAACTGGACGCCGTAGCTCGTCACAGAGTCGCCCTCGTCACCGCGACGGCGACTCTGTCGCTGATCGTCGGGTCGTTGATGTCCCTCGCGTGGGGCGCGCCCTCACTCAACATGGGAGCACTACTCGACGCACTCCGAGGCGTCGACGATGGCTCGAACGCCGAGTTGGTCGTGCGCCAGCTCCGTCTGCCCCGGCTACTCGGGGCGGTCGCGGCTGGCGCTGCGCTCGGTGTGGCCGGTGCGATCGTGCAGGACGTCCTTCGCAACCCGGTTGCCAGCCCCGAGCTCCTCGGCGTCGCCTCCTCAGCGTCACTCGGAGTTGCGCTGCTCTCGGTGGCGACCGCGTCGGGGGTGCTCCTCGCGAGTGGAACGGCGCTCGTGTGCGGGGTCGTGGGCGGTGCGTTGGTCATCGCGCTGTCGATCCGGCGGCGCGATCCCGTCGACGTCGTTCTCGTCGGAGCAGCAGCGAACGCGGTCATCGCGGCAGCGATCGTTGCGGTGCTCACGCTGTCTCGCTACACCGGCGGGTCGGCTGTGAATCGGCTGTTCCGCTACCTGATCGGCAGCTTGTCGACCGTCGATTGGTCGGCCGTGCGACTGCTCGGAGGGTGGTGCCTCGGCCTGATCCCACTCACAGTGTTGGCCCGTCCGGCGGTGGAGTTGCTCCGCCTCGGAGAAGACGCAGCGGAGGTACTCGGTCTGCACGTGGTTCGCGCCCGAGTCGCACTGCTCGCACTCGCCGCCGCATGGGTCGCTCCGGTCGTGGCCGTCGCGGGCCCGATCGGATTCGTCGCACTTGCGACTCCGCACATCGCCCGCGCTGCGTCGGGCCGATCATCGTTCGGCGCGATCGCTGCGCTCAGCGCCCTGATCGGAGCGACGATCGTCGTACTTGCGGACGCCGCCGCCCGTCTCGCCTTGTTCCCTCACGAGACGCCAGTCGGACTGTGGACGGTGGCCGTTGGTGCCCCGGTCATCGTCCTGGTCCTCGCTCGCAACCGGATGCTGCGAACATGACCGCTCGAGGTCTGTGGGGGCTGGTGTTGCTGGCGTCGATCGTCGCTTCGGTGATGATCGGGTCGACGTGGATCGGACCGTCCGAGATCGTTGACGCGTTGCGAGGTTCGCCGCGAACGCGGGCTCACGACATCGCCGTGTGGGACGTCCGCCTTCCACGCACCATCATCGCCATCGGAGCGGGCGCGATGCTCAGCGCTGCGGGCGCGATGCTCCAGATGTTGGTCCGCAACGCGCTGGGTTCGCCGGACCTGACCGGGGTCACAGCGGGTGGCCTGCTCGGCGCCGTCGTTACCGTGACGATGGGCTTCGGCCCCGTCGCCGTAGCGATCGCGGCGATCGCAGGCGCCCTCGTTACGTCGGCGGCCGTGATGGCGATCGGCTGGTCATCGCTCAGTACCGACCCGCGTCGCCTCGCCGTCATCGGTGTGGTGGTGTCCGCAGTCGTTGGCGCCACGACATCACTCACCTTGGTCGTGGGCGGAGGCAATCCCGACACGATCGTTCGCTGGCTGATCGGCACCCTCGAGTCCCGGAGCTGGGCTGATGCACAGCGACTCGAGGTCGGTCTCCTCATCGCAGCACCCATCACCGCCGTCGCCGTGCCTGCGTGCAACCTGTCCGCGCTCGGCCCGACCAACGCGACGGCGCTCGGAGCCCGCACCCGCACCCTGGCAGCGCTGATCCTGGCCGCGAGCTGCGCACTCGCCGGCAGCGCGGTCGCTGCCGTCGGTGCTGTTGCGTTCATCGGCTTGGTCGCACCGCACATCGCCCGATCCACCAGCGGTGGCGATAGCCGCCGACTCGTCCCTGACAGCGCGCTGGTCGGCGCAACGTTGTTGCTCGTGGCCGACATCGTGTCGCGGACCTTCACGATCGGTTGGATTCCGGGTCTCACCGACACTGCGCTCGGCGCACGACGACTGCCCGTCGGTGTCTTCACCGCAATGATCGGAGGAGTCATGTTCATACGGATTGCGAGACGCGCATGACCGACAGCGAGACCACGCCTCGCCTCGCTGGCAAGGAGATCGCAGTGACCCTCGACGGGGCGCGCCTCTTCGGGGAACTCGACATCGCCATCGAGCCCGGCACGTCGACGGCAATCATCGGGCCGAACGGTGCGGGAAAATCGACGCTGCTCCGTGCGCTGGCTCGTCTTACCCCGGTCACCTCGGGCACCGTGCTGCTCGACGGTGTCGACATCCGCACTGTTTCGCCTCGCGATGTCGGTCGAGCACTGGGCATGCTGAGTCAGTCATCGGAGCCGCCCAGCGGGTTCACCGTGCGCCAAGTGGTGGAGCAGGGGCGGTACCCCCACCGCGGCCTGCTCGGAATGCTCAGGACATCCGACAGTCGCCTTATCGATCAGGCACTGCGCGACACGGGCACCGAACACCTTGCGTCACGATCGATCTCGTCACTGTCCGGCGGAGAGCGCCAACGGGCGTGGCTCGCCCTCACCTTGGTGCAGGAGCCGGACATCCTGCTGCTCGACGAGCCGACCACGTTCCTCGACATCGCCCACCAACTCGAGATCCTCGAGCTCATCACCGATTTGAACCGCGCCCGCGGCATCACTGTGGTCACAGTCCTGCATGACCTGAATCACGCGGCCCGGTATGCAGACCGAGTGATCGTGCTCGATGGCGGCACCATCGTCGCGGACGGAGCGCCCCTTGCCGTCGTGTCGTCAGCGCTGATCGCCGACGTGTTCAAGGTGGAGTCGACCGTGACGATCGACCCCGTGTCCGGCAGACCCAGCGCAGTTTTCCACCGATCGCTCGGCACGATCGAGCGGTAGCGGCAACGCGTCGGCGTCTCAGCGGATTGCCGAACGGTGCCGTCCAGCTCACCACAGGCGCGAAGCAGACCGAGCGACAATCGCGTCCGGCCCCGTCCTGTCGACCCGTCCGGGATCCGGCAATATGCGCCCTGATCAGGCGAAACATCTAGGCCGCGGCCAGATCCGTGCTCCACGGCGCGCGTGTACCTTGGGTTAAAATCGCCCCTCCGACACCGAACAAGTGTTCGATCGCACTGTCGCCCGGAAGGCGCTCTCCGTGGCGACGTCGGCGGCGCCGAACACGACGACGTGGCGGATGGTCGGAATTGCTCGTCCTTGTCAGACGCCGGCCTCGTGTCGGCGGGCTTCGATGAGCTTGGCGAGGAGTGCTTCTGGGAGTGGGGTGTCGGTGGGCATCTTCACTGCACCCTTCGTGGCCGAGAAGCCCTCGAGGTCTGCGGGGTTGACGGTCGCGAGGATGTCGCCGCTGTGGGGGAGGTAGCTGAGGTGGTTCTTGGCGGCGGAGAATCCAGCGATTGGTCGGCCGCCGATCCGGAACACGGGTACGCCGTATGAGAGGCCTTCTTCGGCGTCGGGGATGAGCCGGGCGATGGTGGCTCGGAGTTGGCGCAGGGTTGTTCGCTTGGGTTCGTCGAGTGCGTTGATGTAGTCGTCGATCTCAGCGGTGGACATGGGCGGTCGTGGCCTCCGGTGGTGAGGTGGCGAGTTCGTAGGATGCCCAGAGCCAGGCGACGGCGCCACCAGCGAAAGCGATGCGGAAGTCCTGGCTGCCGCTTCCAGCGGCGCCGAGGGTCAGCGACGCGGCGGCGGCCGCGGTCAGGTTGCGTCGGTTGTTGTTGCGCGACACGTGTTGTTCGGCGACTTCCATCCGGCCGTCGCGCCATCGCTCGACACGGATCTCGGTGGTGACGGTCTGGTCGAGCGGGTCGAGGCGCCCGGCCATGCCGTACTCGGTGCCGTCTGATCCAGCGCGGCGTTCGGTGATCTGGGGCATTGGTTGGGGAGGTCGTCTCGGTTGCCGGGAGCCCAGCGTGTCCAGGTGTCGGGTTCGGGGTAGTGCTCGCCCATCGCAACCAGCTTCTCGACGACTGAGCCCTGCCGCTCGCGGCCGGTTTCATTGGGGCGTGGTCGGGTCAGATCGCTACGACGTCGACCAGGTCGTCGAGAGCTTCGAAGTCGTCGGGGTTTCGGGTGTAGAGGGGGAGGTGAGCGGCGAGCGCGGTTGCGGCGATGAGCAGGTCGACGGCTCGGGCGCCGCGGGGTTTGCGCCCGGCGCCGGCGACAGCTGCGAAGATTCGGCCGTAGGCACGGGCGGCATCTGCGTTGAAGGGGAGCGGGTCGAACGCGGCTTCGGTGCGTTGGAGACGGTCTTGGCGGCGGCTGCGCTCGGCGGGGTCGTCGGTGGCGTGTGGGCCGGCGGCGAGTTCGGCGAGGGTGACCGAGCTGATGGCGACCTCGATGGGAAGGGCGGTCGCTGGGATGGTCTCGAGGTCGATGATGACCGAGGTGTCGAGCAGGCCACGCGCCGGGCGGGTGTCGCTAGCCACGCGGGGTGATGGTCTGGTCGGCGATGTCGTCGAGGTCGCGGCGGAGCCTGTCGTAGTCGACCGCGGGAGCGGGTCGGAACAGCTCGATGGCTGCCTCGGCGCGGACGAAGCGATGCCTACGAAGCGGGGTGAGTTCGCCGACCGGTTCACCGTTGCGGGTCACGACGAAGGTCTCGCCCTCAACGAGGGCGCGCATGATGCGGCCGCTGTCGTTTCGTAGTTCTCGCTGGCTGATCTCGCCGCTCATGCTCGGTAGTGTAGCACCTCGTGCTACGGCGCGGCGAGAGGTTCGGTCGCACCGGTGTCAGCTCGCATCGGCAAGTCCGAACCACCCACCGCGGTGCCGAC
Organism: Acidimicrobiales bacterium; assembly: GCA_965263455.1. Lineage (GTDB taxonomy): Bacteria > Actinomycetota > Acidimicrobiia > Acidimicrobiales > SZUA-35 > CADEDH01. The sequence continues at coordinate 481,815 of CBDHHN010000001.1, read as the reverse complement.
GTTCAAGGGTTGTATTCGCCCCTCCGACACGTTTTGCATAAGCCCTGGTCAGAGCGTTTTCAACGCTGCGGCTGGGGCCTTGTTGTGTCGGAGCAGATGCGGTTGCAGGCCTGTGACCTGGGGTTTTGTGGGGTGTCGGAGGGGTGGACGTTCAGGATTCCGTCCATCGCCGGTCACGGTGTGAATCCCCTGGTCAGCGGCTTGCGGCTGGCCGAGGGGTGTCGTTGTGCAAATGGATTGCTAATGCCTGTGGGGCTCGGAAACTCTGTCGTGGCTGGTCAGGCGGCAATTCGATACTCATTGATCAGGCCGTCGCATCGGGTCTGCCGCAGGACCGTGACGGTCGCTGGCGAAGGGGTCGGAGAGTCGGCGTGCGGGGTCGGTGGGCGTTGGCCGAGTGAGCGGTGCGGCCAGTGCTGGTCGTAGTGGTCGATGTAGTCGACGACGAGGCGCTCGAGCTGGCGGTGGTTCCAGATGATGGTTCGGTCGAGGAGCTCTCGGCGGATGGATCCGATCCATCGCTCGGCGAAGGCGTTCGCTACCGGGGTGCGGACCGGGGTCTTGAGGATCTTGAGCCCTTCGGTTCGAAAGATCTCGTCGGAGCTGTCGATGAACTGGCTGCCGCGGTCGCGCACCAGCGCGCGGGCTCCGGAGAGTTGGGCGCCGTGGCGGAGGAACAGGTTCCGGGCTGCCTGGGTGGTCCACATGCCAGTCGGGTTGGCGGTGATGCCTGCGAAGAACACTTGGCGGGTCTCGATGTCAATGAAGAACAGGACGTAGTAGAGGCGTAACGTGGCGGTGTCGACGGTGAACAAGTCTGTTGCGATGGCGGCTTGGGAGCGCAGGAACTCGCTCCATGTCACCGCCGAGCGTTCCGGGGCTGGCTCGATGTCGTTGTCCTTGAGGATCTTGCAGACCGTCGACGACGCGATGGTGTGGCCGAGGCCGATGAGTTCGCCGTGGATGCGCCGATGTCCCCATGTCGGGTTGTCCTTGGCGAGTCTCACCACCAGTCGGCGGAGCTGGGCGCAGGTTGGCGGTCGTCCGAGGCGTCGGCGAGGTGGGTGCGTCCAGTGCCGTGCGATTCGGCGGCGGTGCCAACGCAGCAGCGTCTCGGGAGTCACGACCCAGCCCTGGCGGAGCCGGCGGGGGAGCGCAGCGGCGATCGCGCCGAGCAGCGTCCGGTCGTCGTCGGTGATGGTTGGCCGGTCGATCTCCCGGCGAAGGACCTGGAGCTGGTGGCGCAGCACGATGATCTCGAGATCCTTGGATCGCCCAGACCGGACGGCGAGTCGTGCGAGTGCTGCCAGGAATCGGTAGAAGATGCGAAACACGGCCCGCCAGGATGGCCGCATCAGCCCTGGTCAGCACCCACGCGCGCATTATCGAGCCCCACAGGCTTCGGATGGGTCTCATTCGGCATTGTTGTGCCTCCCGTGTGACGTCGTGGCGGTCATGCCAGCGCCTCGTCTCCGCTTTGCTTCGTCGAGGCCCTGGCGCCCGGCCGCGGTTGCTCGCCGAGGTACATCGCTCGGAGCCGGTCGGGTTCATCGAGCAGGGGCTCGGGGGCGCCGTCGTAGGCGACCTCACCTCGTGTCATCACCACGGCCCGGTCGCCGATGGAGAGCGCAAGGGTGCGAACTGTTCGACCAGCAGGATGGCGATCCCCCGGTCCGCCAAGGCGCTGTCGCTGTGGGGGCCAGCGGTCGGCGGACCGGTCAGCGGGCCTCAGGCCAGACGCGAGGAAATTGGTCCGACCCGTCCAGGTCATCGCCGTCGTTCAACGTCACCAGGTGCCGGAACGGATCCGGCGAGGATGGGCGTTGGAAGAACGTCACGCCTTCGCCGGCGAACCGCACCGAGCTGGCTCGGCGGATCCGTTCGGCGGTCGTGTTCCCGGTCGAGCCGTGGAGTGTCATCCAGTGATGCACGATCACATCGCCCGGCCCTGCTTCGTAGCGCACGATGTCGTACTCGTCAGGGTTGGCCGCGACCGGCGGGAGATCGGCCAAGTCGTCGTGCACGATGCCGTCCATCCGCATCGCCCCACCTTCGGTCACGAAGTCGCTGGGTTTGAACGTGGTGCCCCACTGGTGGCTGCCTCGGACGTAGCCCATGGCGCCACTCTCGATCGTCACCTCGTCGACGGGCACCCAGCACACGGCGACCTTGTCGCCCTGCAGGACCCAGAACGGCTTGTCCTGATGCCAGGGCGTGCGGACGCTCGAGCCCGGCTCCTTCAGGAACAGCTGGTCGCTGTACAGGTTCACCCGGGCGCTCTGGGTCAACTCCGCCACGAGCTGCGGGAGCGGTCCGGAGATGTAGTGGTCTCGCAGCCCCGCGTGCCACGAACACGCCGCCGTCTCGACGATCGACCGGCCGGTGGGTTCACGGCCCTGCTCGACGGCCAACTCGATCTCGTTGTCCGCGTCGCGGAGGTTCGAGACGACCTCGACCATGTCCGCCCTGCTGCCATCGTGGCTGGCTCCCGACCTGAGGCCGCCGTCGCCGTGATCCTTGGTGCGGTCGAACACCTCCTGCATCAAGTCTCGAAGCTTCTCGACCCAGGGGAGCGGAAGGACGCCACGCAGCGGTGCGACCCCGTCGCGCTCGTAGGTGGCGATCTCTTCTGCCGTGATCGTCCGGGTCGGCGTGGTCATCTGCGGTCCTCTCAATCCGGTGTGAGGCGTCCGAACGGGCAGGAAGCCCCTCCGGCCGCGGGAAACTGAGCATAGTCAGTCTTGGGTCCCGGGTTCCACGGCATGGCGCCGGGTCGTTCCGGCCTTGCGCAGCGCATCCGGGGCGGACCGTTCACATGTCGATGGCGTTGCGGGTGCTCTCGACCGCTTCGCCGAACGTGGCCAGCTCGGTCGGGGACAGCACGCCGTAGAAGGGCGCCAGCATCTGCTCGGTGAGCGTTTCCGCGTCGAGGCGCCGGGGGCGGACTTCCTCGGGATCGCGGAATGGGCCGACGAAGCCCATCTGCTCCGCGTACCCCGGTCCCGTTCGCGGCGGCTTGTTGGTGTTGGCCAGCACGGCTTCCACCGGCGTGAGTCCCGACGCCAAGACCGCCACGAGGTGGGCGGCGCAGCGCATCTCGCGAAGCACATGGGTGGTCAACGCCACGCGAGCGCCGAGTGTGGTCGGTTGGGGCATCGCCCGCCACCCGGCGAACAGGCCGCCGAGCGATGGCGGCGCAGCATCAGCGATCCGCCGCCCGAAGACGTCGATGGCCTCGAGGGGTGCCGCGTCGAAGTCCGCCAGCGCCTCGTCTCCCCATGTGACGATCCGGGTCGAGTAGTGCTCGGCGACCTGGTAGTGCGTCAAGTCGGCGGGGATGTTGTTCCAGGCGTCGCGGACGGACTCGAACCCGTGAAACCCGATGGCCCCGGCCGCCGCTTCTGCGGTGCAACTCCCCAGGACGCCGGCCCGGCCCACGAGCCAGAAGTCGCGACCGCTGCGCATGCCGATCTCGACCCCGTAGGCGCCCGTTGCCTTGGTCAACATCCAGCCGCGCGTGAACTGCTGGATCGGGCGAAACGTCCGCTCGATCGTCTCCGGTACGGTGGCTGTGGTCATTGTTGTACTCCTGCTGGTGGGGGCGTGGTCAGTTCACGACGGGGGCCACCGCGTCGAACCACTGGCGCATCAACGCGACTCGTTCCGACGGGGTGTCACCGGTCGTGAAGACCTTGAGATGGGTGGCGCCGAGGTCCCGGTAGGCCTGGGCAAGGTCGGTCCAGCGGGTCTGGTCATCACCGGGGCTCGCTCGCGTGACGCACTCGATCCCGAGGTCGGCGGGATCTCGGCCTGCGTCGCGGGCGTAGCCTCTGACGCGATCGAGCACGGGCTCAAGATCTTCCGGCGGGAACTGTGGTATCCACCCGTCGGCCATTCGGCCGATGCGCTCGATCACCTTCTCGTTTACTGCGCCGACGAACGAGCCCATCCAGATCGGGATCGGTCGTTGCACGGGCATGGGGTTGAGTCCCACACGATCCAGGTCGTGCCAGCGTCCATCGAACGTCACGTGTTCGTCGGTCCAGTACCGGCGCAGGACCTGCACCTGCTCTTCGATGCGTCGGCCGCGGTTCGTGAAGTCCTCGCCGAGCGCCTCGTACTCCATCCAGTTTCGCCCGACGCCGACACCGAGACGGAGTCGGCCTCCGGACAGCAGATCGAGCTCTGCGCACTGCTTGGCCACCAGTGTCGTCTGGCGTTGCGGCAGCAGGAGGACCGCAGTGGCGACCTCCACGCGTTGGGTCACCGCGGCGATGAAGCTCAGGTAGATCAACGGCTCGTGAACCCCGACCTTCGAGGTGTGCACTCGTTGGCCCTCGGCTCGGTCGGGGTGCCCTCCGACCACGTGGTCGTTCGAGGAGATGCCGTCGAAGCCGCCGGACTCGAGTTCCTGGACGAGCCGACGAATCTCGCTCCAGTCCGTCCCCAGGTTGATGTTGCCGAGCGCGGCGTTGAGCTTCATGATCTGGCCTCCGAGGGCGGGTCCGGATTCCCGCGCCTCGAGTGTAGTGGATGTCAACCAAGCAAGTGCTTGTTGCTTTCGCGGCCGGATCGTGAGACAGTGGTCACCACCGCTCAGTTGTGTGCTGAGGACGCTGGACCCACAGGAGTGATCGATGCCAGCCAGAACCGGGGATGCCTACCTGAAAGGGCTCAAGGCCAGCACGCGCGAACTGTGGCTGGGCAGCGAGCGCGTCGACGACGTCACCGACCACCCATCGTTAGCCGGAGGTGCCGAAGCGATCGCTTCCTACTACGACCTCCAGTTCGAGCACCCCGCCGAGCTGCTGGTGCCTGATCCCGAGACGGGTGAGGACATCAACATCAGCCATACGGTGCCGAGGTCCAAGGAGGAACTTCATCGCCGAGGCGAAGGGCTCCGCCGGATCGCCGAGATGAGTATGGGCGTCATGGGCCGGACCCCCGACTACATGAACGTCACCTTTGCCGGATTCGCTGACGATCGCCTGCGCTGGGCTGGCGCCGATGGTCGCAACGAGGAGGGTTACGAGCGGCTGGTGGCCTTCCAGAAGCGACTTCGTCGTGACGACGTCTCGCTGACTCACACCATCGTGAACCCAACGGTGGACAAGATGGCCGACCGCCGAATCGTCGGTGATCCCGTCCCACTTCACAAAGTCGGGGAAACCGAGGACTCCATCATCGTTCGCGGTGCCCGGCTGCTGGCAACACTGGCCCCGTACGCTGACGAGAACGCCGTGTACCCCGGGGCCCCGATCCCCGACGGCGCGCAAGACTATGCGCTGGCCTTCACCCTGCGCCTCGACACACCCGGCATGGTCTTCCTGTGCCGTGACAGCGGCGCCCGCCCGGACGCCGACCCCGTCGACGCGCCGTTCTCCACCCGCTTCGACGAACAGGATGCCTACTGCATCTTCGACGACGTCGAGGTTCCCAAGGAGAACGTGTGGATCGACGGCGACATCGAGATCTACAACACCTCGATGCGGGCCTCCTGGTACCCCAACGTCATGCAGCAGACGTCCATCCGAGCGCTCACCAAGCTCGAGTTCGCCTACGGGCTCGCGTGTGCGATGGCGGAGGCCATCAACGACGAATCCGAGCGGACCGTCGAGTTGCTGGGTGAACTCCTCATGTACGTCGAGATGACCAGGAGTGCGCTCGTCGCTGCCGAGACGAACGCCACGACCTACGAGAGCGGCGCCGTGTACTACGAGAACAGGGCAGTCTTCCCGCTCCGAGCGCTGCTACCTGAGTGGTTCACCCGGGCGAATGACATCATCAAGACCATCGGAAGCCACAACCTGCTGGCGGCGGCCAGCGCAGGTCAACTCGCCAATGGCCGCCTCGCCTCGCTGATCGACGAGTTCCTGCCCGGTGCCAACGATGTCTCCGCCCAGCGCCGCAGCGAGATCTTCCGACTTGCCTGGGACTTCACGGGCTCGCAGCTCGGCAGCCGCAACGAGTTGTACGAACGCAACTACTTGCAGTCGACGAGGTCAAACCGTATGACGTCGCAGCGGGTTCACTCCGCCGCGTCGAGAGCGCGCGGGGAGGAGCTGATCCAGAAACTTCTGGCTGACGCCCGCGGTCGCCGGACCCGCTGAGGCGGCGCTCAGCGCCGCAGCATCCCCTGGAGGTGGATGGACACCATCGTGTTCACGACGACGTCCAAGTCCTTGGCTCGGTGCTGTCCGAACCAGCGGGCGCTCCCGAGCGCGCTGTCGACGATGCTCATGACTGCGACCTCGGGTTCGAGCGCGGCGTCGAACTCGCCGCTGTCCATCCCCCGACGAACCACCTCAGTCCAGATCTCGACGCTCTGGCGACGCAACGCCTCGAGCGGAGCGAGCTTGGGCAGCTCTGCGAATGCACGGGTCTCGTTGCGGAGGATGAGCGACTCGTGCGGGTGCGCCGCCGTCTCCGCCACGGACGCATGGATGAGGCGTACCAGAGCGGTTGTCGCGTCTGGAGCGTCGGCGGCGATCCACTCAGCGCGCTCGACCTCGGCGGCGACGTTCTCGAGGAGGAGATCGAGCACGATCTCCTCCTTCGACTCGAAGTGGTGATAGAGGCTTCCGGAGAGGATGCCGGCAGCTTCGCCGATGTCGCGGACCGTGGCGCCCGCAAGTCCTCGTTCGGCGATCACGCGGGCCGCGACCTCGAGGATCTCGGCGCGCCGCTTGGAAGTCTTGGTCTTCGGCGTCGGCTGTGTGTCGGCCATGGTTGCGCCCGATTCGTCGGCAAGGCGGAAATTCGCCCCGTAGCGTACCGTCGAGCACACCAAGTGCTTGCTGGGGCCGGCAACGGTCGAACGATCGAATGACAGGAAGGGCTCGGTCATGAGCATCCTCGGAAATCATGTCGCCCGGCGCGAGGACCTGCCGCTGCTCAGAGGCGCCGGAACGTACGTCGACAACCTGGAGCTCGAAGGCGCGGTTCACCTCGTCTATGTGCGTTCCATCATGGCGCACGCACGCGTCGTGTCCGTCGAGGTGGACGAGGCCCGTGCCGCACCTGGGGTCGTTGCCGTGTTCACCGCCGCCGACCTGGCCGACCTGGGCAAGGCGCCGAACCTCATGCCCGCGCTTCCCGAAGCCATGGAGCGGCCGTTCTTGGCCGCCGACGTCGTGCGCTACGTCGGTCAGCCCGTTGTTGCCGTCCTGGCCGAGTCCCGAGCTGGCGCCACCGATGCGGCCGAGCTCGTCTTCGTGGACTACGACCCGTTGCCGGCGGTCGTGGACCCCGAGACCGCTCTTCTCGACGAAGAGGTGATCTTCTCCGAGCACGGGACCAACACCGTCATCGAGTTCCGGACCGACACGACCGCTGACTTCTCCGAGTGCGAGGTCATCGTCGAAGAGCGCATCGTCAACCAGCGGCTCACGGCAGCACCGATCGAGCCGAGGTCGGGGGCGGCCTGGTGGACCGACGAAGGTCGGCTGGTGCACTACTCCGCCTGCCAAGGGGCCCACCCGACCCGCGATGTGTTGGCGCGCCTCTACGGGCTCGACAAGGACATGGTCCGGGTGGTCGTGCCCGATGTCGGTGGCGGCTTCGGTGCCAAGTCGAGGACCTACCCCGAGGAACAGGTGCTCGGTTGGTACGCACGGGCCGTGGGGAGGCCCGTGCGGTGGGTCGAGACCCGTTCGGAGAACATGGCTGCCATGCCCCACGGGCGTGGGCAGATCCAGTACGCCCGCATGGGTGGTACGCGGGACGGACGCATCACGGCGTACCAGCTCGATGTCGTGCACGACGCCGGGGCGTACCCGCTCGTGGGGGCGTTGTTGCCCGGCATGACCCGCACCATGCTCACAGGTACGTACGACCTCGACAACGTCGGTTTCACCGGACGGACGGTGGCGACCAACACCGTGAGCACCACCGCATATCGCGGTGCGGGTCGCCCGGAAGCGACGGTGGCGGTCGAACGCATGGTCGACCGGTTCGCCCATGAGATCGGCATGGACCCGGCGCAGGTCAGATTCCGGAACCTGCTGCCGAGGTTCACCGAACCGCACACCACCGCCGTGGGGACGACCTACGACGTCGGCGACTATCCGGAGGCCCTCCGCGTAGCGCTCGGGGCGGCAGACTACGAGCGCCTGCGCGCTGAGCAGGCACAGCGGCGAGCTTCGGTCCCCCGAACCGGCAAGCACCTCGGCATCGGTCTCAGTTGCTACGTCGAGATCACGGCGGGTCGGCCCGAGAGCGAGTTCGGATCCGTGGAGCTGCAGCCCGACGGGCGCATCCGTGTGGCATCGGGGTCGGTGCCGTTCGGTCAGGGGCACGACACGACCTGGGCGATGATCGTGGCCGACCGGACCGGCGTCGCCCTCGACCAGATCGACGTCGTTCACGGCGACACCGACCTCGTCCCCCGGGGCGGCCTCACCGTGGGGTCGAGGTCCGTGCAGCTCGGTGGGACGGCCATTGCCGAGGCCACCACCCACCTCGTCGAGCGCGCTCGTCAGCAGGCCGCGCAGATGCTCGAGGCCGCGGTGGACGACGTGGTGCTCGACACCGCCGTCGGCTTCCACGTGGTGGGCACGCCCGCTCGGGCGATCGACTGGGCTGCGGTCGCCGCGGCGACCGTTGATGAGCCGTTGGCGGAGTCGAGCGACTTCAAGGCCCCCAACCCGACGTTCCCATCAGGAGCCCATGTTGCGATCGTCGAGGTCGACGGCGAGACGGGCGCCACCGAACTGCTGCGCCTCGTTGCGGTTGATGATGCCGGCACCATCCTCAACCCACTCCTGTTCGACGGCCAGGTGCACGGTGGCATCGCCCAGGGGGTCGCGCAGGCGCTGCTCGAAGCGGTCACCTACGACGACGCCGGCAACCTGTTGACGTCGAACTTCATGGACTATCCCGTGGTCTCGGCTGTGGAGCTGCCGTCGTTCGAGCTGGCGCATGTCGAGACCCCGACATGGGTCAACGAGCTCGGCGCAAAAGGTGTCGGTGAGTCCGGCACCATTGGTTCGATCCCAGCGGTGTACAACGCTGTGGTCGACGCGGTGAGCCACCTGGGGGTCAAGCACCTCACCACACCGTTGACTGGCGAACGCGTCTGGTCGGCCCTGCACGCGCCGAAGGCCTGAAGCGGGCGGGCCGCGCTGTCCCTCAGGGAGCGTTCGCCACCCCGGCCCGGGCGGCTTCGAGATCGGCCCCCAACGCAGCGAGCACCGGCCCGTAGTCGTAGCCGACCGTGATCATCTTGAATCCCTGGCGGGCTCGCTTCTCTGCCAGCTCCGGGCTGCAGTGGATTCCTGGCGTCACGCCATGACGACCGCACGCATCGATGATCATGTCGATCGCATCGACGAACGCCGGGTCGTCACTGTCCATGCCCGGGCGAAGGCCGAGCGACAAGCCCAGGTCTGCCGGCCCGACATAGATGGTGTCGACCCCATCGACCGCGAGGATCTCGTCCAGGTTGTCGAGTGCCTGTTTGGTTTCGATCATGGCGATGGGCAGGACCTGGGTGTTGGCGCTGCGGAAGTACGACCCGCCGTGCCGCACCATGGCTCCGATGGGTCCCATGCTCCGCGTGCCGTCCGGCGCGTAGCGACACGCTTCGACCGCTCGACTGGCTTCTTCGGGCGTGTTGATCATCGGGAAGATGACCCCGAGTGCGCCGGCGTCGAGCAGCCGCCCGACGAGGCCGGGTTCGTTCCACGGGGTGCGTACGATCGGCGTCGCGCCGGTTCGCGCGGTTGCCGTGAGCATGGCCGTGACGTCGCCGAAGTCCTGCAGTCCGTGTTGCATGTCGATGCAGACGTAGCTGTAGTCGAGGGAGGCTGCGGCCTCGGCGATCACGGGCTCGCGCAGGAACATCCAGGCGCCGAGCGCGATCCCGCCTTCGGCCAAGGTCTCCGCCATGGTGTTGTGAGTCATCGGTGTTCCCGGGGTTGGCATGGTCGAACGTGGGCGGCTCATGCAAAACTGAGCGCCCTCATAGATCTAGCACGCCCGCCCGTGCGATCGGTAGTGTCGGGCGAATGGCACGGACATCAATCTCCATCGAGAGCTTTGCTCACCAGAACCCCATCCCTGCGGCAACGCGGATCGGGCCGCTGATCGAATCGGGCATCATCATGCCCTTCGACGACGGCGTGCGGGCGCTTCCGGACACGCTCGAGGCAATGGTGGCCAACCTGTTCCTGCACATCGGCAACATTCTCGACGCTGCTGACGCGACGTGGGGCGATGTCGCGAAGGTCACCTTCTACACCAATGATCAAGCGGCTGCTCGCGAGGCGGTGAACGAGCTGTGGGTGCAGCGGTTCCCTGACCCGGCGTCGCGGCCATCGCGTCACACGGCACACGCACCGGGTCGCGAAGGCAGGCCGATGATCTCCTGTGTCTTCACCGCCTACGTGGAGAGCTGAGGCACAGAACGGCGGCGGGCACCGTCCGCCTGTGGCACCCCGCGTCGGAGTGAGTCAGGCGTAGACCTGCGCTGCGCCACAACGGACGGCCTCGGCGGTTGCTCGCGCCAAGGCGGCCCGGCCGAGTTCGGCGGCGCGGTCGTGGAGTCCCTCAGTGGCGAGCAGCGAGATGGGGATGCTCATGTAGAACACGCACCCCGCTCGGTAGGCCCGCATCGCGTCGTCCCTGTCGGCGTCGATTCCGTGCGAGGCGAGGCGTGCCAGGTAGGCGTCGATGAGCTCGTCGGCGCCGGTCGCGGCGACCTCGGTGGCCATCGACTGGGAGATGCAGTACGCGACGTCAGTCATGCCATGCCCCGTGGCCATGAGCTGGAAGTCGAGCACCAGCATGGCGTCGCGGTCGAACAGCAGATTGTCTGCCCGGAAGTCACCGTGGGTCAGCGTGTCGGGCTCGCCCATGTCGGCCACGACGTTGGGAAGGATCTCGGCGAATCGGTCGCACAACGCGAGCGCTTCGGCATCGAGGATGTCGGCGACATGTGGTCGGGCCGCCTGCCAGTCGGCGGCAGACTTGTCCGGCAACACGCCGATCACTGCGGGGGAGTCGAACGCAAGCATGGTCTCGGCGAAGGCGCTCAAGTCGGCGCCCCACATGGGTGCGTGGAGGTCGGCGAGCGTCTCCATGCAGATCCGGGCCTCGGTCAGCGAGAGGCCGTCGAGCTGGTCGACCGATCGAAGGCCGGTGACCTCTTCGAGGAGGATGACGAACCCTGCATCGTCGGGGTACATCTCGGCGTGGAGGCAGCGCGGCGTGGAGATCTCGACCTTGTGGTCCAGCTCAGCGTAGTAGCGGACCTCGCGTTCGTAGAAACGAAACAAGGACGCGACGAAGGCCATCTCGGGGTTGGCGCTCGCGAACTTGGCGATCAGACTCGTCGGCGCATCGGTGGGGCCGTCGTAGGTGATGCTGACGCGCTGCAGGCTGCTCATCATCGACTCCGCGTCCCCGAACGGGGCGGTGGTGAACGATGTGACCGAGGTGTCCTCGGCGAGCGCGCCGCTCGAGCGGAGTGTGTCGGTCAGCCATTGCGCTGTCAGGTCGGTGCTGGAAAGAACTTGTGTCATGGGAGTTGCCTTCGGGGCGCCCGGGTTCAGTTGTCAGTCTGCTCGGCGGACCAGGCCTCGAAGTCGGCTCGACGTTCGTCGGTCAGCGGAAAGAGGCCGACGACCGACTCGCCAGCGCGCACCCGCTCGATCGCGAACGCTTCCTTGTGTTCCTGTTCGACGGCGTCGTTGGCGACTTCTTCGGCGAGTGCGTGCGGGATGACGACCGCCCCTTCCTCGTCGCCCACGATGATGTCGCCGGGTTCGACGTAGACGCCGGCACAGGTGATGGGCTCGTCGTTGCTGAACGGCATGTGATGGCGACCCCACGTCGATCCGTGCGATGCCTGGTGGTACACCGGTTTTCCGAGCTCGGCGATGGCCGGGGTGTCGCGCAGCGCTCCGTCGGTGATGATCCCGACCGCGCCCAAGTGGTACGCGCGCATTGCGTAGATGTCGCCCACCGTCCCCGCGTCGGGGATGTTCCGAGCTTCGATGACGATCACGTCTCCCGGCTCGGCCGTCTCCGATGCGCGTCGTTGCGCATTGAGGCCGCCGGCGAACTCCCGGAGCTTGTCTTGGCGGTGGGCCACGTAGCGGAGCGTCCGTGCCCGGCCGACCATGCGCTGGCCGGGAAGGAGCGGCTTGAGGCCCGAGAGAAAGGTGGACCGCATGCCGCGGTTCTGGAGCTGATGCGTGAGCGTCGCCACGCCGACGCGTTCGAGCTTGGCTCGGAGGTCGTCGGTCAAGACGTTGGGGATGTCAGTGGCGTCGGTCATGTGCGTGCCTTCTCGTTGGTTGCAGCAGCTGATAAGTGAGCGTGGTCAGGTTTGATGATAGGTCGTTCCCGGCTCTCGGTCTCAAGTTGAGCCCCGCACCAGCCCACCCCGCCCCGCCCGCCCTGGACTGGTGACTAATATTGAGCGTAGTCAGAATGTTGGGTAGACAGGAGGCCGGGTCGCCGTGGCCCGAGCCGACCAGCGTCGAGGAATGAGGCGCGTCGATCGATGAGGAGGATGGGCCCGTGTCCATGACCGATGTGCAACACCGAGAGGCGGCCGAGGCGCTGTTCCAAGCCGAACTGACGCGGGAGTGGATCGAGCCGGTCACGCTGACCTACGACGGCGCCACCGTCGAGGACGCCTACGCGATCGGCCAGTACGTGACCGAGCTCAAGGTGGCGGCCGGCCGCTCGGTCAAGGGACACAAGGTGGGCTTGACCTCCAAGGCGATGCGCTCGCTCACGGGTGCGACCGAACCCGACTACGGCAGCATCTTCGACAACTGGTTCCTCGACGAGGGCACGCAGGTGCCGATGTCGATGCTGAACCGCCCGCTCGTGGAGATCGAGTTGGTGTTCGTGCTCTCGCAGCCGCTCGGTGGGCCCGACGTCAACGCCGTCGACGTCGTCAACGCCACCGACTACGTGATGCCTGCCATCGAGGTCGTCGACACGAGATTCAACAAGCGCGGGAAGCCCGGTGTCGTCGACTCGATCTCCGACGCGGCCTCGTGCGGCTTCATCATGGTGGGGGGAAGCCCCCGAAAGCTGGCCGACATCGACGTCCGTCACGTCGCCGGTGCGCTGTACAAGAACGGCGAGGTCGAAGAGTCGGGTACGGCTGCTGCGGTCATGGGGAACCCCGTCAACTCGGTGGCATGGCTGGCGCGCAAGCTTCACGAGTTCGGCGTCGAGATGCAGCCGGGTCACACGATCCTGTCCGGGTCGTTCATTCGGGCCCACCCGATGCAGGCGGGGGACACTTTTGTCGCCGACTACGGGCCGCTCGGCCAGATCAGCTTTGGCATCGTCGACTGACCGGTCGGATGGCTCGGGGCGCGTCGAGTCGACCGCCCGGCTGACCCTCGAGGGTGCGCGTGCGGTGCTGGACGCCGCACTCGCCCACGCCTCCTCGATCGGCGTTGCCGTCTGCGTGGCGGTCACCGACCCCGGCGGCGAGCCGATCGTGGTGGGGCGGATGGACGGCGCCCCCACGATGTCGCTGGGGATCGCCGTCAACAAGGCGTACACCGTCTGCGGATTCAACGGCATGCCCACCGGTGCCTGGTGGCGTGGAATCGAGAGCGACCCCTCGCTCGTCCATGGCATCACCCACACGCCACGGCTCGTGGTCTTCGGTGGGGGAGTCGGCGTGTTTCACGAGGGCGGCCTCGTGGGAGCGATCGGCGTGTCCGGCGGCTCACCCGCGCAGGATGTCGAGGTGGCCGAAGCTGGTGCCGCAGGGTTCGTGGATGGCGACTGACGAGTCGCTGGCGAGCCAGTCTCGCTCGCGGTAGAATAGTGACTACGCTCACTTTTCTACTGGGGAAACATGCATCATGGAAAGCACCACGAAGCGCACAGCGCCCGTCGTCCCGGCCGGTGTGAACCACCTCGTCCTCAACGTGCACGACCTGGAGGAGTCGCACCACTTCTGGTCCGACCTCCTGGGGTTCAAGCACGTCGGCACCCTCAAGGGTCGCGACGGAGCACCGCCGCCGATGAACATGCGTTTCTACTCCGGTGTGGTCGACGATGTGAACCACCACGACCTCGCCCTCGTCGAACGTGAAGGGCTTCCCGAGGTCGAGGAGCGCTGGGACATGTTGAGGACTCGTACCGCGGTCAACCACATCGCGATCACGTACCCCACTCGCGAGGAGTGGCAGGCCCAGCTCGAGTTCCTCGAGTCGAAGGGGGTGAAGATGAACGTCCGGATCGATCACGGTATGACCCACAGCATGTACATCAACGACCCCAACGGGTACGGCGTCGAGATCCTCTACGACCTTCCCGAAGAGGTGTGGCGCCACGACATCGACGGTGCCCTCAGCTATGCGCAAATCCATTCCACCGACTACCTCACCGACACCACGGACTACGAGTCCGACTTCAGCGCGTACTCGGCCCCCGGTGGCGGCGCGGACGCCGGGTGACACGGTCTCCGTGGACGCCGGGGCCCTGGTCGTTCCGCATCGGGCCCCGGCCAGTTCGGATGGTCGCCGTCGCTAGAGTGGGCGGGTGAGGACCGTCAGTCCCGAGCTCGGCAACCAGCCAGACCGCCAGCCCGGCAAACGCGAACGCAACAAGGCGGAGAAGCGTCGTCGGATCCTCGAAGCAGCGCGCCAGCTGTTCGACGAGCGCGGCTTCGACGCCACGACGACCGCGGAGATCGCACGCGTTGCGGGCGTCGGCGCGGGCACGCTCTACCTCTACGTGGAGTCCAAGGAGCAGCTGCTGTTCGACGTCTTCACCGAGGACGTCGACGGGGCGTGGGCGGCGGCGCTGGAGACCGTCGATACCGGCGAACCCCTGGCCGATCAGGTCTTCGGACTGTTGGCGTCGGTGACCCAGTTCGACGAATCCCAGCCCAACATCGCAAAGACCTATCACCTCGAGTTGTCGAGTGTCATCGCCCGGTCCGACGACGGCATCAGCGCCACGATGGATCGGATCTTCGGCACGATCGAACGCGTCATGATCGGGGCCCTCGATGGCGAGGTGCCCGATGGCCTCGACACGGCCGCGGCCGCCCGAAACATCTTCGCCATCTGGAACTTCAACATGGGGTATCACTACTGCCACCCCGATGTGCCGATCGAGGTCACGCTCGTCGCGATTCGTGACGCGGTCGACGCTGCGCTGTTCGGCGTCGGCTGAGCGCCGACGCCGGTTCATCACCTCTTGATCAACGGGAACGAGGCGAACCGGGTCTCGGTGTAGAACTCTCGGCTCGTCTGGCCGCCTTCCCGGCCCACGCCGCTGGTCTTGACGCCGCCGAAGGGCTGGCGCAGATCGCGGCTGAAGCCAGAGTTGATCCAGATCATGCCGGTCTCCAGGCGGTGGGACATGTAGTGCGCGGTGGTCTGGTTCTCGGTCCAGATGTACCCGGCGAGCCCGTACTCGGAGTCGTTGGCGATGGCGAGCGCGTCGTCGGCGGTGTCGAAGGGCAGGATCGCGGCGACCGGGCCGAAGATCTCCTCTCGGCAGACGCGTGCGCGGTTGTCCACGTCGACGATGGCTGTCGGCTCGACGAAGTACCCGGTGTCGAGTCCTGCTGGGCGGCCTCCGCCGAAGAGGATGCGGCCTTCCTCGCGTGCGAGATCGAGATACCCGGTGACGCGGTCGTACTGGCCCTTGGAGACGAGCGGCCCCAGCCGAACGCCGGCTGTGGTGGGATCGCCGACCGTCCACTTCGAAGCAGCTGCTTCGAACCGCTCGAGGAACTCGTGGTAGATGCCGCGCTGGACGAGGATGCGGGTGCCGGCGATGCACGCCTGGCCGGAGTTGGTGAAGACGCCGCCGGCCGCCGCCGGAACCGCCTTGTCGAGGTCAGCGTCGTCGAAGACGATGCATGCCGACTTGCCGCCCAACTCGAACGACGTGCGCTTGAGGTCGCCAACGCATCGCGACGCGATGTCGAGGGCGGTTGGGCGCGATCCGGTGAACGAGACGCCGGCGACGTCGGGGTGCTCCACCAGCGGGACTCCGGCTTCCTTGCCGAATCCGAGCACGGCGTTGTAGACGCCGGCTGGAAGGCCTGCTTCATCGAAGATCTCGCACAAGACGCTCATCGACAGCGGCGACAGCTCGGACGGTTTGTGGACGGCGCTGTTGCCGTAGGCGAGGCAGGGCGCCATCTTCCAGGTGGATAGCATCATCGGCGCATTCCAGGGGGTGATCAGGCCGAACGCGCCGACTGGGTCGGTCATCGTGTACGTGAGGAGATCGTCGTCTCGGTTGAACGAACGTTCCTCGTTCAGCTCCTGCTCCTCGGCGAAGAACCGGAAGTTCCACGCCGCCCGAGCGATGATCGGGTGTGGGGCGCCGCCGAGTGGGCCGGTCGGGGAGCCCATCTCCTGGGTCTCGAGCAGTCGGATGTCATCCGATCGCTTCTCGAGCAGATCGGCGACGGCGAACAAGACCTTCCGGCGATGCGACGGCTTGGCGCGGGACCAGTCGCCTGCGTCGAAGGCATCTTTGGCAGCGCGCACCGCTCGGTCGACGTCGTCGGCGCCCCCGCGGGCGACGAGCGCACTGGGTTCCTCAGTGGCCGGGTTGATGGCTTCGAACGTCTCGCCGGACGCCGACTCGACGAACTGGCCTCCGATGAAGTGGTTGAACGTGGGCAGGCTGCGCTGGCTCATGAATACTGAGCGTAGTCAGGTTTCCTGCATGTGCAAGTCTTCGTTCATGCATACTCGTACCCATGGTGATTGAACGGGTCGTGGTCATCGGCGGCGGCATCGGCGGGCTGTCGCTGGCGCTGGCGCTCCAGCGGAGAGGCATCGCCGTATCGGTCTACGAGCGAGCCAGCGAGCTCCGCGAGATCGGCGCCGGCATCGTCATGCAGCCGAACGGCCGCAAGGGGTTGGTCGACCTCGGCGTCGATGCTGCTGTGGAGGCGGTCTCGAGTCGACCGTCTGCCTTCCATGGCTGCGACTACGCCACTGGCGAGGTCCTGTCGTCGACCTCCAGTGACCTCGTTGCCGACCGGTTCGGGCTCCCGTCGCTCACGGTGCATCGGGGCGACCTCCACCGCGTCTTGTTGACAGCGGTCCAGGCCAACGACGCGCAGGCTGTCCGCGCCGCGCACACGTTCGTCTCCTTGGACGAGGATGCAGACGGCGTGACCGTCCGCTTCGCCAACGGCGCGACCGATCGGGCTCCGCTGGTGGTCGGAGCGGATGGCAACGGCTCAGCAGTGCGATCGCACGTGTTCGGGGGTGAGGAACCGAAGTTCAACGGCCAGGTCGCCTTCCGGGCCGTCCTCCCGAGCGACATCGTGCCGTCGGTCGTGCGCGAGCGAGAACTGGCGATGCAGCGAGGACCAGGTCGCTACCTCCTCTACTACCCGCTTCGTGGAGGCGAACTGACGAATCTCATCGGTTGCGGCCGGACCGACGAGTGGGAGGAGGAGGGGTGGTCGATCCCGGCAACCACGGGCCAGTTCCTCGATGCCTACGCCGACTTCGCCCCGCATCTGCTCGACCTCATTGCCGCAGTGCCAGACGGGCAACTGTTCAAGTGGGGCCTGTATGACCGGGAACCGCTCGAGACGTGGACGACTAGCAGGGTGGCGATCTTGGGGGACGCCGCACACCCGATGACGCCGTTTCTGGGGCAGGGGGCGGCCATGGCGGTCGAAGACGCGGTGGTGCTGGCCCGTGCGATTGCGCTGTCTTCCGACCTGCCCCAGGCGCTTCACGGCTACCGGACGGCGCGTCAGGAGCGAGGCAACAACGTCGCTCGTTGGTCCTGGGAGGAGGGTCGGGCGCTGCAGGACCCCACGCTCGAGAGTCGAGGAGCCGCCGGGTATGGGCTCCTCGACTACGACCCCGGGACGGTGCCGGTTGCTGCACTGGACCCGCGCGCGTGAGCAGACGGCCCAGTCGCTTCTCCACATCGCCCTCGCAGCTTCACTGGTCGGTGTCGACCGCGGCCAACGCACGTTGGGCCCGCAAGGACGGTCAGCTCCTCGTCCCACCGACGGAGCTCGCCGTCGGCATCATCGGGGCACGAGACGCATCGGGAGCTCCTGGAACCCCTGGAGACCGTTGTTCAACAGTCGGGTGGGTGTGTCGATCTCGATCCGCTCGACGCGACGGATGATTGCTCGGACCAGCGCACTCATCTCGAGCATGGAGAGGTGCTTGCCCACGCAGAGGTGAACACCCATGCCCCATCCGAGGTGGTTGTCCTTCGGCGACGCGTTTCCGAGCGTGCGTTATGCGTGGCTTTGACTCATGCCGGGTCTCGCCATGACCCGAGCAGTTTGCCGGTTCTGGGCGGCTCGCCGGGTCGGGCCGTCGCGGTTCTCGTCGTCGTCGGTCGAACTACAGTCGAGTGCGGATGGCACCGGATACGGCGATGGGCGAGTTCACAGTCAGCGCACTCGACGAGGGGACGTGGGAAGTGTTTGCCGCCCTCGTGGAGAAGCACAATGGAGTGTGGGGCGGGTGCTGGTGTACTTGGTTCCATGCTGAGCGCTACGACAAGGAAGCTGCTGCGGCCGAAGGCGCGAGGGCGATGAAGCTGAGGCTTGTCCGTGAGGGCCGAGCCCACGCCGCTTTGGTGTTTGATGCTGGCGCAGCGATCGGGTGGTGCCAGTACGGCACCGTCGAGGAGTTGCCGCGTATCTATCATCGCAAAGAGTGGGAGTCCGGTCTCGTCAGTGCTCCCGACTATCGGATCACGTGCTTCTTCGTCGACCGTGACTATCGGCGTAGTGGCGTGGCGGCAGTCGCCCTTCGTGGGCCCCTGGACCTTGTAGCGGCAGCCGGTGGAGGGGTGGTCGAGGGCTATCCGGCCGACACTGCCGACGTTAAGGCAAACGCTTCGCTCCTCTACAGCGCCACCCGCTCGATGTTCGAGGATGCCGGCTTCGTCTACGAACGGTCGAAGGGCAAGAATCACTGCGTGATGCGCACGACGATCACGGCTTCGAGCTCGTAGCCTGCCCGGTCGCCCACCCCTCCTCGGACCCGACAGTGCCCACGGCGGCTAGCGTCGCGAGTGTGTTCAACGTGCGTGATTGGCAGCCGCCGGTGGCAGGCAGCGAAGTCGAGCATCTGCTCGGCTCGTTGAACCGGCTGCGGATGACCTTTCGGTGGAAGGCAGACGACCTCGATTCCGCCGGGTTGAATCATCGCCTCCCGTCGTCTGACCTCACCATCGGCGGGCTGCTGAATCACCTGGCTCGGGTGGAGGACGGCGCGTCCAGTGTCCGCCTCGATGGCTCGGCGAGGGACGCCTACTGGGATGGGAGGGTCTCGGATGATGACCCGGAGTTCTCGGCCGCTGCCGATGACGAGCCGGATGAGCTGTACCGGCGCTACGACGACGCGGTCAGGCGCGCGCAGCAGCGTTTCGATGCCGCAATCGCCGATGGTGGACTCGATCAGGATTCGGCCATGCAGTGGCCCGACGGCAGGATGGCGAGCCTCCGACGGCTCCTGTTCGACCTTCTAGAGGAGTACGGCCGCCACACCGGTCACGCCGACCTGCTCCGCGAGTCCATCGACGGCAGGATCGGCGAAGATCCGCCGGCCGACTGGTCATCGGTTTCGCCGCGCCGCTGACCGCACCCTCGCGCCAAGCTGAAGACACCTGGCGCCAGGAACCCGGCAACGGTCTCTTGGTGACCCTCTCGGTACGTCAACCGAGCGTCGACGCCGCTCGATATCGGCACATCTGATCGGGCTCGGCAGTTGTCATCGGTGAGGTCTTGGTCGGGGTCGGGGAGGGTGGGGTAGGCGGTGGGGTAGAGGCCGGCGACGAGGCTGTAGGTCTGGGTGCCGGATCGCTCGGAGGACATGAAGTCATCGGCAAGGTCGAGCACTTGTTGCCAGAACAGGTGCTTCTTGGCTGCGAGTGCGGGATACCCGTTCGTGGTAGCCCGACCAGCAGTTTTTGTCTACGCAGCGACCAGCTCGACACACCAGGCCGCGCGTGTACTTTGGGTTAAACTCGCCCCTCCGACACACTCGCTAGTACACGCTTTGTTCCGGTCCACGGGGCGGTCGTGGGTCAGCGCAAGGTGTTGCTGTCAGGCTTCGTCTAGCAGTCGATGGCGGCCTGAACGGCGGCGCATGCTTCGGCCAGTCTGGCCGGCCGTAGTGCGCAGATTTGGTCGACAAGGTAGGCCTTGGGGACGACTCTGAGATTGTCGAAGCTGGCAACGCAGTTCGTTGGCATGCCATCGTCGGTTCCGAGTCGTAGCTCGGTCGGGATTCCCCTGATCGTGCGGGTGACAGGTGCTGCGAGGACGCTGTTCAGGACGGGGATCGCGGCGGAGCGGGTCATGATGAGGAACGGGCGGCGACCGACGTCCTCGATCTCGCCCCACCAGATCTGCCCTCGATCAAGAGTCGTCACCATGGCTCGTCGAGGATCGCTTCGCGCAAAGATGCGAGCGCCGCGTGCTCTTCGGTTTCGGTTGGTGGTTGCCGTGTGTAGCCGTCGACGACGGCTCGGTCGGTCTGACGTTGGAGTTCGAGTTTCATGATGACTTCGATGCCGGCTCGGACAGCGGCGGCTCGGCTTTCGTAGGCTCCGCTCTTGACGAGCTCGTCGAGGTCTGAGAGGAGCGGCCCGGGTAGTCGTACAGCGATCTGTTCGGTGGCCACGTGAGCAGTATACCGTGTTGGGATGCCATATGGTATGCGATTCGATGGGATCCGGGTCCAGCGCCACCCGAAGGCTGGGTGATCAGGTCGCGGTGAGTCCCACCCAATCAGTTCGTCGGAGATGTGGGTGTCGACCTCGGCTGGCGCCCGGTCGATCGCTCGGGCTCGGTCTGGCGTATGACGGCAAGGCTGCCCAGATGATGCGGCTGTTGCTCGTCGATGACCAGGTACTGGTGCGCCAGGGGATCCGGATGGTGGTCGACACCACCGACACCATCGAGGTGGTCGCCGAGTGCAGCGACGGCGACGAAGTCCCCGACGCCCTGGCCCGTCATGTGATCGACGTGGTCATGATGTACATCCGGTTGAAACGGGTCGACGGCGCAACCGCCACGGCTCGCGTCCGCGACGTCGGCGGTCCACCGGTGCTGGTGTTGACGACCTTCGACGACGACCAGACCCTCGCCGCGGCGCTCGACGCCGGAGCGGCTGACCACGTCACGAGTTCTCGCCAGCCGTCGCTCGGTCAGTACCTCCCAGTCGACAGAGGATCTCGAACGGCTCACTGATCGCGAGCTCGACGTGTTGCGTGCGGTCGGCCGCGGCTTCACCAACGCAGAAGTCGCCGAGGAGCTCTACATCAGCCAAGCGACCGTCAAGACCCACCTCGGCTCGGTGCTCTCCAAACTCCGCCTCCGAGACCGCGCCACCCCGGGTGGCCTACAGCCGCCGTCTCCTCCGCCGAGCCGTCCGTTCCTCGATTCCTCTCCCGGCCAGAAGATCACCCGGCGGGTCGTCAAGCGGTACGAAAGCGTGATGCCTGCCGTCGCGATCCATCAGATAGAGCTGCCTGCAATTCGGGCACTGCCAAGCCTCGTGGCGAGTGTTGAATAGCGAGGCTCTCAACGTCATGCATGCCTGCTCCTTCTCCTCCGCAGACGGGCCGGTCTCCTCGATCGCTCGATCCACGAGATCCCAGAACGTGTCGATGTCCTGGTCGGACAGGAGAGTCGCTTGATAGCTCCTGTTGTCGGAGGCACTGAGAAACAGGAAGCCGCACGAGCACTTGAACTCGACCGAACCCACGTCTCCCACTCACCTTCGTTCATCAACGGCCATCGCCAAGGCTAGTCCCGGGTCAGCCTGTGGGGAGTGGCACGAATCTAGCCAGCTTGCCGCTCCCGCTTGCGTGGAACTGCGCGACGACGTCGACGTCCACGTGGGTTGCCGGCAGGCCGGCTCTGCCTCCCGGATCAGGAACGCGAACGCCGAGCGGTCCGTGAGGGTTCGGGGGTCAGGGCGTCGAGCACGGTCTGAATGGTGGAGTCGGAGCCGATCCGGGACTCGGTGGCGCCCACGACTCGCAGGCCTTGGGCTGCGACCAGGAAGAGATCGGCTGCCTGATCGGGCGTGAGCTCGTCGGTCAGCTCGTTCCGGCGCGACTCGAACGCGGCGATCAGGATGGAGCGCAGCTCGTCGAAGCCCTTCGACGTGAGATGAAGGGCTCGATCGTCGGTGGCGTTGCGCTCCATGGTGGTGTTGACCAGGAGACAGCCCCGGTGATCGGACTTCGCCGCCGACGAGGTCAGGAGCGCCCTGATGGCATCCCGGAGCGGTATCGCCGCATCGGTGATGATCTCGTTGAACCGGTGCCGGCCGCCGGTCAGGTAGCGATCGAGGGCGAGTTCGTACAGCTCATGTTTCGAACCGAAGGTCGAGTAGAGCGACCCTCGGTTGATGCCGAGGTGCTTGACCAGATCCTCCATCGACGTGGCGGCGTAGCCCTTGACCCAGAACAGGTCGATGGCGCGGTCGAGTACGTTCTCGACGTCGAAGGTCTTGGGTCGAGCCATCGGGCCTTCAGCCCGGCCGCTTCGGCTGAGCGTGCATCACTGCAGTCTACGACGTGCCGCCGCGGCCTTCGGCGGCGGGGCGGTCCGACCGATTCGGCAGGCCGACCGCAGGATGTCAACTATCTCCTCGGGTGCCGTTGTTCTGGAACGAACAGTTCGGTACTGTATGCGACCGAGGCGACCGGCCGGCCCCACGGGCACCGGCCCGGTCGATGTTGCGGCACCTACCTGTGAAGAGGACGAGATGAACAGCGAAACGACGGACACCACCGGCACCGGGGCGAACGGAGACGTTGACCTGCACCTGTATGCACCCTTCGAGGGTCTGCACGGCATCGAGCCCGTCCCGCTGGTGGCAGCCATTCCCTTCTACTCCGACCCGGAGATGACGGACGCCATCGGCACCCTGACCATCCTGGGGGTGACGATCCCCTCGGAGGAGCTCCCCTCGTACTTCCACTGCGACATCACCTTCGGCTGGCATGGCAAGGACGAGAACCTGGCCGCGGCCGACACCATCCTCACGATGACCGGCATCATGATCCAGGGCGATCCGAGGGCCGGCGGCGACAGCGGCGGCAACCCCGCCTTCCTCCAGCTCTTCGCCATCACGGGCGGCACCGGGAAGTACGTCGGCGCCAGAGGCCAAGCGACGATCGACCCGCATCTCGGCAATCAGGACTACCAGATCATCTTCGGATGAGCGCCCGGATACCTGGAGCGAGGCAACGATGAGCGTCGGTGTTGTTCTCGGAGGCGGCGGTCCATTGGGCTGGGCCTACCACCTCGGTGTCGTGGAGGGCGTGCGCGACGCGATCGGCCGAGAGCCGGCTGAGGCTGACCGCGTCGTGGGCACCTCCGCCGGTGCATCCATCGCCGCCACCCTGCTCGCGGGAACCCCGACCGATGAGGTCATCGACCTGATCTCGTCGCCTCCGAGCGACGCTGATCGCGCCGAGTTCAGGTCGAACGTGGCACGTCTCTGGCGCCACCCGATCCGATCATTCCGCCCGGTGGCGCCGGGCCTGCTGCGAAGCGTCCGCCGGACGGGGATCATGACTGCGGTCGCCGGCCTCCTGCCGGCCGGCCCCTTTCCGACCGGGGTGGTCCGCCAGTTCGCGGTGACGCAGGAGTGGCCGACGCAGTTGTGGGTCCCGAGTGTGCGTCTCGATGACGGTCAGACGGTGGTCTTCGGCCGTGATGTCGTGCCGGCCGCCCTCGGGGATGCGCTCGAGGCGACGTCGGCGATTCCGGGGATATTCCAACCGAAGACCATCGATGGCGTTCGCTACGTGGACGGGGGCGTTGCCTCATCGACCCACGCCCACCTACTCGTCGGCGAGCAGCTCGATGTGGTCCTGATCTCGGCCCCGTCGGCCCGTAGCGGTATCGGCCCCGTTCGGGCCCGAGCCCGAAGGTCGCTCCAGGACGAGACCGCGGCCCTTCGGGCCGCAGGAACACGAACCGTGACCCTCGTTCCAGATGCCGGAGTCCTGCAGGCGGCGGAGGGATTTCCCCGCAAGCGCCCTGAGGCGGCAGCGGACATCGTCGAGGCCGCGCGCAGGCAGACGGTGGCTGCGTTCGGGAACCGGCCCGCGAACGAACCAACAGAACACTCGGCGTGAGTAGCGAGAGACGGAGTATGGGTATGACCAAGGTTCGACTGTGCATGGTCACGTTCGGCGTGATCGTCGGAATCGTCGGCTTCCTCCATGGAAGCGCGGAGCTGCTCAAGGGCTCCACGCTGGTGGCCAGCCGCTCGGTGGAGGCGTTTCCGGAAGGATGGCCGAACGCCGAGTTCAACTCGATGACGAGGGGCAGCCCGGTCTTCTCCATCCTGACCGACATCCCGTTCTTCGTGCTCGGGATCCTGGCCATTCTCGTGTCCACCACGTTGATCGTGAGCTCCATCACCGTCATCAAGAACAGCGAACTGCGTGTCGCCGCTCTGGTGCTCGCCGTACTGAGCGTCGGCATCTTCCTGTTCGGCGCCGGACGGGGAACTCCCGTTGTGGTGAGCCTCCCGGTGGTGATCACGGCGCTGCTGTCGGCGGCGAGAACCGGGACGACCGAGCGAAGCGAGAAGAGCAAGCGGAGGATGCTGGCGGCGTTCAACTCGTTCTACTGGCTCCACATCGGGAGCTGGGTGCTGTTCTTCCCCGGCCTGTTCGTCTACAGCTTCTACTCCGAGATCTCGACCGCGCTCTTCCTGTTCGCCTTCGTGAGCATGCCCATCGGAACACTGGGCTCACTCGTCTTCGCCTATCTCTACGACAAGACCACCTAGGCGGCGCGAGCCATGGCCCGGGGCCGGTGCTGAGCCCGGGCATCGTTCAAGGGGTGTGCTTCAGGGCATAGCGGATGGGGAGCGTCTTGTGGCCGCCGACGAACGTGGTCTTCATGGTGGTGGGCTCGCCGGCGAGTTCGATCGTCTCGAACTCGGGCAGCAGGCGGGCGAAGAGGCGTCGCAGTTCGTTGCGGGCCAGTTGGGCCCCGAGGCAGTAGTGGATGCCATAGCCGAAGCTGACGTTGCGATCGGCGTTGTGCCGTTCGATGTCGAAGACCAACGGGTCGTCGAACACCTTCGGATCGAGGTTGGCGGCCTTGTACGACAGGTAGATCCAGTCGCCCTTGCTGATCCTCTGACCGAGGATCTCGGTGTCGGCCTGCGCTGTCCGCATGAAGTGGCGCACCGGAGCGGTCCAGCGCAGCATCTCCTCCACCGCGTTGTTGACCAGGTCCGGGTTGTCCTGCAGTCTCCGCAATTGCTGGGGATGCTCGATGAGGGCGTGCATCCCGCCGGCCATCGCCGATGACGTCGTGTCGTGTCCGGCTGTGGCCACGATGATGCAGTAGCCCAACGTTTCGGGATCGCCCATCGGCTCGCCGTCGATCGTGCCGTGGGCGATGAGGGTGGCCAGGTCGTCGGTCGGGTTGGCCCGGCGCTCGGCCATGAGCCTGGTGAAGTAGCCGATGGTGTCGGCCACGACCTGGGCTCGGACCTCGGGGTCGATGTCGGAGCCCTCGCGCTGGAGGTCGGGGTCCTGCTGGCCGAAGAGCTCCTGGGTCAGCTTGAGCATGAGCGGGTAGTCGGCTTCCGGGAGGCCGAGGATCTTGAGGATGACCTGCAACGGGAACGGCAGGGCGATCTCGACCGCGAAGTCACACTCGCCGCCGAGCTCGCGCAGCCGTGCCAGCGCCTCGTCGGACAACTGATCGAGCCGGTCGTCGAGGCGGCGCACGCTGGCCGGCTTGAACCAGTCGTTGGTCAAGCGTCGGAGCTTGCCGTGGAGCGGTTCGTCGGCCCGAACCAGGGTGATGATCCCCTCCCGGCTGGCCGCCAGGTCCTTCGTGGGCACCAGTACGTGTTGGGGGGTGTTGGTGAACAGCTCGTGTTGCCGTTCGACATCCAGGACCGCACCGTGATCGATCACGGCCCAGAACGGCTGGAAGCCCTCCCGCTCGATCCGGTGGATGCCGCCCTGGTGGTGGAGGGCCAGGGCGGTGCGATTCCAGTCGTCGAGGTCGCCCCACCGATGATTGTCGGTGAAGATGTCGTGCGGTGCCGGGGCGCCGATGGTCGTCATGGTCCGTCGTCCTTGGTTGTCGCGCCGCTGTCGGGTGCCAGCGACCGCATCAGTGCGCCGCAGCTGCGGCGAGCGTCGTCGATATCGACCGTGCCGTCGACGAAGAACTGGGCGGCGATGCCCCGGATCATGCCGACGAGGGCGAGGGCGAGGGCCTCGGCGTCAAGGTCGGCCCGGATCAGGCCCTGCTCCTGATCGGACCGGGCGAGGCGGGCGATGTGGGAGCGGAGCCTCCGGTCGTGTTCGGCCATGATGCGGCGGAGCGGAGCGGACGTCGGGACGGCGGCACCCCACAACGAGATGAACGCCCGGGCCCACCACTCATCCTTCGAGGCGATGTCGAGGTAGCTGTCGATCGTCTCGCTCAGGGTCGCCGTCGCCGGGTTCGGCAACAGGGCCACCACCTGTGCTTCCGTGCGCTCGACCAGGCGCTCGACGAGCGCCTCCCTGGTCCCGAAATGGTGGTTGGCCAGACCGCGGCTGTAGCCGGCGGCCTGGCCGATGTCGGCCAGCGAGGTGTGGTCGATGCCCCGATCGGCGGTGAGGCGGGCCGCGGCGTCGAGCAAGGCCGCTTCTGCCATTGCACGCCGTTGGCGCTGGGTCCGCGCCTGTCCGTCCGGCTTCGACACCTCGGCAAGCTAACTTCCTTGCGGGTTGGCAAGCAAGTCCGGCCGCACCACAGGGGCGAGCCGGTGTACCCGGGCCGTCAGCCGCCCAGTCCGTCGAGGTTGGGCCCTCGCCGAAGGTGGTGGCCACCGTCGACCGACAGGTTGACGCCGGTGATCCAGGTCGCCTCGGGCCCGCACAGGAAGCCGACGGCACTGGCGACGTCGTCGACCGTCCCCACCCGGCGAACGGGCATGCAGTTGAGGTAGTCGGCCAGGATGGCGTCCGAGTTGCGCAGTGGGGCCGAGATGTCGGTCTCGACCAGGCCCGGCCGGACACTGTTGACGCGAACGTTGCTGGCCCCCAGTTCATCCGCCGTGACCTGGACCAGCATGTCGATGGCGGCCTTGCTCGAGCAGTAGGCGCCCATCAGACGATGGCTCCGGGCTCCGGCGATGGAGGACACGGCGCAGAGGGCCCCGCCGCCCGACTCGGCGATGGCGGCCCCGGCGTACTTGAAGGTGTGGAAGGTACCGGTCAGGTTCACGTCGATGACCTGGCTCCAGGCGCTCCGCTCCATGGCCGTGACCGGAGCGGCGGCGCCCGTGCCGGCATTGGCCACGGCGATGGTCAGCGGTGCACGGCCATGAGCGGCCTCGACCGCGTTCCGTACGTCGTCCTCGCTCGACACGTCACCGGGAGCGATCCAGACGCCGCCCTGGACCTGGTCCTCACCCGGCTCCCCACTCGCCAGGGCCCGTCGGGCCGCGACCAGCTTCTCCTCACTGCGCCCCATGAGCGTCACGGACGCGCCATCGCCGAGGAAGCGCTTGGCACAGGCGAGGCCGATGCCACTGCCTCCGCCCGTGATGAAGACGTGCTGGTGGGCGGGGTTGGTGGTCACGAATCGGTTCCTTCCGGTCGGTTCAGGGGTCGGTGGGCGGCGGTCAGCGTTGGCCCGTCGTCGCCCCGGGCCGGGTCGAGGTCCGGGCCAGGAGCGCAGCCAGGGGTCCGTCGACGGCACGGTCGATGTGCTGCTCCTGGTGCGGCATCAGGAGCTGATTGGGGACATCGCCGGTGCGGGCGTAGGGATCTCGGAGGCCGGTGGTGATACCGCTGAGTTGCTCGATCACGGCCAGGCCGCACAGCGGGACGTAGAAGTCCGAGTAGCCGCCCTCGTGATTGAGCATGAGCCTGCCACCGCACAGCTGGTCGGCCACCTCCATCATCAGCCGGGTGAACCGTCGGAAGTGGTCGGCCAGCAGCAGCATGTGGCCCAGCGGGTCGAAGTAGCCGGCATCGAAACCGCAGGCAACGACGATCAGGTCGGGGACGAAGGCTTCGAGGGCGGGAACGACCACCCGGTCGAGAGCGGCGTCGTAGGCTCCGACACCGCTTCCGGCCGGAAGCGGCACGTTGAGGTTGAAACCCTGGCCCGGTCCCTGCCCCTGCTCGTCCAAGCCGCCGAGGTCGACGGGGTACAGCATCTCCTGGTGAAGCGAGATCGTCAGCACGTCGGCCCGGTCGTAGAACGCCTGCTGGGTGCCGTTGCCGTGGTGAACGTCCCAGTCGACGACGGCCACCCGTTCGACCAGTCCGGCATCGATGGCACCGAGCACGCCCAACGCCACGTTGTTGAAGATGCAGAACCCGCGCCCGCGGTCGCGCTCGGCGTGATGACCGGGCGGCCGCACCAGGGCGTAGGCATTGTCGACCTCGCCCCGGGCCACGGCGGCGATGGCGGCCGAGGTGCCGCCGACCCCGAGTCGGGCGATCCCGGCCGAACCCCGGCCGACGATGGCGTGTTCGCCGGCGTCACCCCCGGCCGCGTCGCTCAGTTCCTGCACCCGGGCCACGTACTCGGGTGTGTGGAAGCGCACCAGGTCGTCGTCGCCCACCTCGGTGGCGTCGATGGCCTGGAGCTGTGGTGTGACGCCGTAGGCGTCGAGGACGTTCTTGAGTTTGCGCTTGGTGTCGGCGTTCTCCAGGTGCACGCCCGGCTCCAGGTCGCCCTTGACCTGGTAGGTGCCGGACGCCGGGCCGGTGACGTGCCACATGAAGCGCTCGTGCCATACGAAGCCGGTCGTCATCGGCTGCACCGTAGTTGGCCGCCCCCGGTGGCCGATAGCTCGTCGATCTAGCCCTCGACCACCTGGAACTGTCCCATCATCCCGGTGTCCTCGTGATCGAGGATGTGGCAGTGGAACATGTAGGGGACCTCGGGGTTGGTGTAGGTGTCGAACCGGGCGGCCACGACCACCTCGTCGCCGTCGTCGACCAGGACCGTGTCCTCCCAGCCGGCGTCCTCGGGGCCCGGCGCTTCGCCGTTGATCTCGAGGATCTGGAACTGGGTCTGGTGCACGTGGAAGGCGTGGACGCCGTCCTCGGAGGTGATGGTCCACCGCTCGATGTCGCCGAAGGCGATCGTCTCGTCGATCCGACCCATGTCCATCTGTTGGCCGTTGATGCCCCAGCCGCCGCCCACCTCGTCCAGCTGGAAGGTCCGGTCCCGGTCGATCATGGCCGGGGTGATCCGGTCGATGGCCGCGAGCTGCACCGGGGGGTGCTCGGCCACCGGAAGCGTCTGGTCGGCCCGCAACTCGAGGACCCGCCCGAAGGCCTCATCGAGCAGGACGGCCCCACCCTCGCTGGTGTCGACGATGATCTCAGCCCGGTCGCCGGGGGCCAGGGTCAGCGTCTCCAACGGCACGGGCTCGGCCAAGTAGCCACCGTCGGAGGCGATCTTCACCATCGACCCGTTGTCCACGCTCAGCTCGTAGACCCGGGCCTGACTGCCGTTGAGGAGACGGAGCCGCACGGGCCCGGCGGGCACCGTGGCGTAGGCGTCCATGGTTCCGTTGATGGTCAGCTCGGGGTTCAGGTCCCCGTTGTCGTCGTCGTCGAGTTCGAAGGCGAGCTGGCCGTCGTCGGTGAACTCCCGGTCCTGCAGGATGACGGGGAGGTCGTCGACGCCGTAGGTGCGGGGGAGCGCAGCGGTGGCAGGGTTGTCGTCCTCGACGATGATGAGGCCGGCGGCGCCGGCGAAGACCTCTTCGGCCGTGGTCCCCATCAGGTGGGGGTGGTACCAGAGGGTCGCCGCCGTCTGGATGACCGGGAAGTCGGCGGTCCAGACGGCACCCGGCTCGATCCGGCTGTGGGGGCCTCCGTCGTCATCGGCCGGGACGTCGGCCCCGTGCCAGTGGGTGGTCGTGGTGTGGGCCAGATCGTTGGTGAGGTCGATGCGCACGTCGTCGCCGGTCCGCCACAGCAGGGTCGGGCCCAGGATCGACGCGCCGTTGTAGGACAGTGTGTCCGTGCTCGCCCCGAGGCCGAAGTCGTGGCTCGACTCGCCGATGCTCATGTCGTAGCGGGCGACGCCGTCGACCATGGTGGGCTCGAGGAGTTCGGGAATCATCAGCTCGTTGGTCGCGGGGACGTCGGCCGGCGCCGCCTGTGCACCGCCACCCCCGTCCCCGCCTCCGGGGAACCCGCCGCCGCAGGCGCTGGTCAGTAGTGCACCGGTCAGCAGGACCGCAGTGGCGTTCTTCAGGTTCATCATCTTCACGACTCCGAGTCTCCCGGTCGAACCTCCGAGCCGGCCGAGAGCGACCTGTGAGTTGGCTGGGAATTGCGGTAGCCGGGCCCGGTGACGGCGCCCAGCCGGATCGTGACCGTCGTGCCGGTCCCGACGGTGCTGTCGATGGTCAACGCACCGTGGTGGGCCTCGACGATGCTGGCCACGATGGCGAGGCCGAGTCCACTGCCGCCCTTGCCGCGGCCCCGGGAGGGGTCGGCCCGGAAGAAGCGCTCGGTTGCCCGGCTCGCCACCTCCGGGGCCATGCCCGCACCGTCGTCGGCCACCGTGATCACGGCCTGGACCCCGTCGCGGCGGACGCTCACCACGCACTTGGCGCCCGCTCCGGTGTGGACGGCGGCGTTGACCACGAGGTTGCCGACCGCCTGTCGGAGCAGGTCGTCGTCGCCTTCGACCATGACCGGGTGGCCCGGAAGGTCGGCCCTGATGACTCGGCCCGGGTTGGTCGCCGTGGCGTCGGCCACGACCTCACCCGCCAGTGAGACCAGGTCGACCGGCACCGACCGGACCGCCGGGCCGCGGTCGAGCTTCGCCAGGTTGAGCATGTCGATGACCAGCCGTGACATGCGCTCGCTCTCCTCGCCCGTCCGGCGCATGGCGTCGTCGAGTTCGGCCCGATCGTCGAGACCACCGGCCTGGTAGAGGTCGGTGTAGCCGCGGATGGTGGCCACCGGGGTGCGCAGTTCGTGCGAGGCGTCGGCCATGAACCGGCGTAGCCGGGCCTCGGCTCGGGCCTGCTCCTCGAACGAGCTCTCGATGCGCCCCATCATCGTGTTGAGGGCCAGCCCGAGCTGGCCCGCTTCGGTGCTGGGGTCGAGACCTTCGATCCGCTCCGAGAGGTCTCCGGCGGCGATGACCTCGGCCGCCGCCGTCATCTGCTTGATCGGTCGGATACCGAGGCGAAGTACCCACCAGGCCACCGCCCCGAGGGCCAGGATCACGGCCCCCGAACTGGCCAGGACCCAGCCCGTGAGACGGTTCATGGCGAACTCGTAGCTGTCGAGCGGGATGGCCAGAATCAGCACCCCATCGGGCGTTTCGACCGCCACCGTCCGATACTCCAGGTCGCCTCGGGCCTCCACCGTGACCGGCCCCTGTAGGGCGATGGCGACCGTGCGGTCGTCCAGCAGGGGCGGGGGCAGCGCCCCCCGTCGGTTCCGGACCTCGTGCAAGGTGGTCAGCCGGCCGTCCTCGGCTCGGAGGCCGTGGTAGACGTCGCCGGTGCGGACCAGGGCACCGGCACCGACGGCGGCGTCGGCGGGCACGTCGTCGGCCACGGCCACCAGTTGCTCGTCGATCTGGTCGAGGAACTGATCGCTCGTCACCGAGATGACGACGAAGGCGGCCATCACGTTCACGACCACCACGACGGCGACGGCCAGGAGCAGCAGCCCCCGCAGGCTGAGTCGCCTCATCGTTCGGGGGGCACCCGCATGGTGTAGCCCGCGCCCCGGACGGTGTGGATGAGCTTGGGCTCGGTCGTGTCGAGCTTGCGTCGGAGGTAGCCGATGTAGGTCTCCACCACTCCGCCGTCGCCGTCGAAGTCGTAGTCCCACACCTCGTCGAGGATCTGGGCCTTGGAGAGCACCCGCCCCTGATTCAGGAGCAGGAAACGGAGGAGGTTGTACTCGGTCGGTGACAGGTGGACGTGGCTGCCCGCCTTGGTGACCGTGTGGGCGTCCTCGTCGAGGCGGAGGTCCTCCAGTTCGAGCACCGTGGTCGAGAGGGGGACGGCGCCCGTCCGTCGGAGGATGGCGTCGATCCGGGCCACGAGCTCGTCGAGGCTGAAGGGTTTCTCCACGTAGTCGTCGGCGCCGAGCCGCAGGCCCCGCACCTTGTCCTCGGTGCCGTCGCGTGCGGTGAGGAACAGCACCGGGGTGGCGTCGTTGGCGGCCCGCATCCGGCGGCAGACCTCGAACCCGTCGAGGTTCGGCATCATCACGTCGAGCACGACCAGATGCGGCCTGACGTCGCCGAGCAGTGCGAGCGCCTCGCGGCCATCGGCGGCCAGGGTCACCTCGAACCCGTGATGGCGGAGGGCGGCGCGCAGCATCGACCGCAGGTTCTCCTCGTCGTCGACCACCAGCAGGCGCTGTCCGGTCACGGCGCGGTCCGGGTTCCGGGTTCCATCGAGCCCATCAAACCAGCCCAACCTGGGAACTGGCCGAGAACGGGCCAGATCCGGTCGCAGCCGCCCGCCTCGCCGGTGGCAGGTGGGGCGAACAGCGTGGGGAGGTGGGCGGCGAGCGGGTCGACGTGGATGACGCGGCGCTGGCCGCCGCTGTCGAGTTCGCGGGACGCCGCCCTGGAATCACCCGAATCCGAACGCCTATCCTGATTTCGTCCGCCATCGTTCGCCGAACGAACTCGCTGCCCGCGAGCGCGCGACCCGGGAGGCGCCGAGATGTCCACCACAACGAATCGTGACGATCGGCTGGAGGTCCAGACCTTCTGCCGGGTCTGCGAACCCGCCTGCGGCATGGTGGCCGAGGTCGAAGGCGGCGAGCTGGTCAAGCTCCGGCCGGACCGGTCGAACCCGTTGACCCGGGGCTTCGTCTGCAACAAGGGCATCGCCGGCGTCGACATCCACAACGACCCCGACCGTGTCGACTTCCCGCTACGCCGGACGGCCGACGGCACGTTCGAGCGGGTGAGCTGGGATGACGCCATCGCCGAGATCGCCGAGCGTCTGCGAGGCATCGTCGATCGCCATGGCTCGAACGCCCTGGCCCGCTACGTCGGCAATCCGACGGCCTTCAACACCCTGGCCCGGCCGGCCGTCGCCGGCTTCTTCGGCCAGCTCGACGCTCGGCGGGCGTTCTCCTCCGGGACCCAGGACTGCGCCAACAAATTCAGCGGCAGCGAGGCCGTGTTCGGATCGAGCACCATGCATCCGATCCCCGACCTGGCCCACACCGACTTCTTCCTCTCGTTCGGGGCCAACCCCAGGGTCAGCCACGGGAGCTTCCTGTCGATCGCCCATCCGGTACGGGTGATGTGCGACGTGGTCTCGCGTGGTGGGCGCGTCGTCCATGTCAACCCGCGCCAGATCGAAACGGCCGAGACCAAGGCGGGCGAGACGCTCCTGATCCGTCCCGACACCGACGTCTATCTGTTGGCCGCCCTCCTGTGCGAGATCGATCGCATCGGGGGGTTCGACGAGTCGGTCGTGGCCGAGCACGGCAAGCGCGTCGAGGAGCTGCGGGCCTTCATCTCGCAGTACCCGGCCGAGCGGGTGGCGGCGTCGACCGGGATCGAGGCCGAGACGATCAGGCAGTTGGCCCGCGACTTCTCGTCGGCCCCCGCGGCCAGCGTCCACATGTCGACCGGGGTGAACATGGGTCGGGACGGCACTCTGGCCTACTGGTTGCTCCACATGCTGTCGTTCGTCACCGGCAACCTCGATCGGCGGGGCGGCAACATCCTGTCGGTCGGCTTCTACGCCTCGGCCAAGGCGGGTCGCCGTCGCTTCGAGGAGAGCTTCCAGGACAGCGAGTTCGGTCCGCTGCGCAAGGGCACCCTGCCCGGGAACCTGCTGCCCGATTACGTCGAGCTGGCCGAGGACCCCATCCGGGCCATGATCGTCATCGCCGGCAACCCGGTGCTCTCGATCGGGGGTGAGGAGCGGCTTCGATCGGCCATGGAGAAACTCGAGCTCCTGGTCGTGGTCGACCTCTACCGCAATGCCACGGCCGAGTACGCCGACTTCATCCTGCCCAGTACCGACACCTTCGAGCGGGCCGACATCAACATCACCGGTCTCGGGTTGCAGTACGAACCGGGCGTCCAATACACCGACGCCGTGGTCGAGCCGCGGGGCGAACGCCGGGAGGAATGGTGGATCCTCGGTCGCCTGGCCCAGGCCCTCGGCCTGAAGTCACCGTTCGACCACGACGACCCCGAAGCGGGCCTGTGGGGCCGCAT
The DNA here is from genome assembly GCA_965263455.1 of Acidimicrobiales bacterium. Lineage (GTDB taxonomy): Bacteria > Actinomycetota > Acidimicrobiia > Acidimicrobiales > SZUA-35 > CADEDH01. Next base: position 447,620 of record CBDHHN010000001.1, on the reverse strand, counting down.
CGACCACATGCTCCGGAGCCAGGGTCTCGGCCTGGACGAGCTCCGCCAGCAGAAGCAGATCGTCCTCGACGGCCTGACGCCGGGATCGTTCTACGCCGAACAGATCCAGACCGAGGACGGCAGGGTCGACTGCTGCCCACCGTCGTTCGCCGATGCCCTGGACCGGTGCGCCCAACGACTCGATGAGCTCGACGCCGAGGGGCCCGACCGGTTGAAGATGATCACCCGCCGCGATCCCTTCATGCACAACAGCTGGTACGCCAACCTCGATCGGATGAAGCGCGGCGATCGTGATCGCAACTATCTCTTCGTCCGTGCCGACGATGCCGAAGCACGCGGTGTCGTGGAGGGTCAGCTCGTACGGCTCCACAACGAGTGGGGCGAGATCGAGGTCGAGGTCCGCATCGACGACGCCCTGATGCGTGGCACGGTCGCCCTGACCCACGGGTGGGGAAACCAGCGCACCCCCGGTATGCGGGTTGCGGCCCGGACGCCGGGGGTGAACCAGAATGTGCTGCTGCCCAGTGGAGAGGGCAGCTTCGACCCGCTCTCCAGCCAGGCCTTCATGACCGGGATCCCGGTCGAGATCTCGGCCGCCTGAGGCACCGCCCCGCTGGGGCACCCAGGGCCCGGCTCAGACCCGCTCGAGGATGATGGCGGGAGCCATCCCGCCGGCGGCGCACATGGTGACCAGGCCGACCTGCAGATCCTGGCGCTCCATCTCGTCGAGCACGGTGCCGATGAGGATCGAGCCGGTGGCCCCGATCGGGTGTCCGAGGGCGATCGACCCGCCGTTCACGTTGACCTTGTCGCGGTCGACGTCGAGGTCGCGGATGAACTTCTCGGTCACGACGGCGAAGGCCTCGTTGACCTCGAACAGGTCGATGTCACCGATGGTCATGCCGGCCTGGTCGAGCACCTTGCGGGCCGCCGGCACCGGCGCGTTGAGCATGAGCGTGGGGTCGTCGCCGACATTGGCCGCCGCCACCACCCGCGCCCTCGGGGCGAAGCCGTTGGCCGTGGCGTAGTCCCGGTCGGCCAGCAGGACGGCGGCGGCGCCGTCGACCACACCGGAGGAGTTGCCGGCATGGTGGACGTGCTCGACGTCCAGCGGCCCGTAGCGACGCTCGATCTGCTCCAGGTAGGTGGCGGCTCCGTCGCGGATCGGTGTCCGGGCCATGGCGGCGAAGGCGGGCTTGAGGTTGGCCAGCACCTCGGGCGTCGTGCTCGGTCGGGGGTACTCCTCGTGGTCGAGGATCACCGTGCCGTCGTCGTCGACCACCGGCACCAGCGACCGATCGAATCGGCCTTCGGCGATGGCGACCTCCGCTCGCCGCTGGGAGGTGTGGGCCAGGTCGTCGACGGCCTCCCGGGAGATGCCCTCGAGGTGGGCGATGACGTCGGCGCAGACGCCCTGTTGGCTCTGGGGGTGGAGGGCGTCGAGGTGGGGGTTGCCGCGGTCCATTCCCCCCGAGGCGTTGGCCCGGACCCGGGTCGACATCATCTCGGTGCCTCCCGCCACCACCAGCTGCTCGAAGCCGGCGCCGATCATGGCGGCGGCGAAGTTCACGGCCGTGATGCCCGAGCCGCAGAACCGGTCCAGGGTGACCCCGCTCACCACGGGATCCCAGCCTGCGTCGAGCAGCGCCATCCGCCCCAGGTCGCCACCCTGGCCCTCGGTCTGGGTCGAGGTCCCCCAGACCACGTCGTCGACCGTCGTCTCGTCCAGGTCGTTGCGGTCCTTGAGGGCCCGGAGCACGGTGGCGGCCAGGCGTTGGGGGTGGACGTCGGTCAAGGCTCCCTTGCCGACCTTGCCGATGCCCCGGGGGGTGCGGCAGGCGTCGATGATCACAGCTTCTGGCATGTCGGAACCTCTCTCGGCTCGCCGTCGGTCCGGAGCCGTCGGCCCAGCCTACCCACAGGAACCGAACGGGGAGTCGGGTTTGGTGGGTCGGGGCCGGGGCGGGCTACGGTCGCCCGAACCGGAACCGAACGCACGATCGGTTTGCCCTACGCCGGTACTGAGCTGTCGAAGGAGACCGCCGACCATGGAGATCAACGGCCTGCGAGCCATCATCATCGGTGGGGCCTCCGGCTTCGCCCGGGCCACCGCAACCCGCATCGCCCAGGGCGGTGGCACGGTGGCCATTCTCGACCGGGAGGACTCGGCCGGGGCCGAGGTGGCAGCCGAACTCGGCGGCTCCTGGCACCCGTGCAACGTGCTCGATTTCGATGGCATCGAGGTCGTCATCGGCGAGGCGGTCGAGGCCATGGGTGGTGTCGACATGGCCCTCAACACGGCCGGCGGGGGCAAGGCGGGCCGCACGGTCGGGCGCCAGGCGCCGTACTCGCTCGACGACTTCCGGGCCGTCATCGACCTCAATCTGATCGGGACCTTCAACACGACCCGGATCTGTGCCTGGCACATGAACAAGAACGAGCCCAACGCCGAGGGGGAGCGGGGGGTGTTGATCAACACGGCCTCGATCGCCGCCTTCGAGGGCCAGATCGGTCAGGTGGCCTACACCGCGGCCAAAGCCGGCGTGGCCGGGATGACGCTCACCATCGCCCGCGATCTCGGTTCGCTCGGTATCCGATGTGTCACCATCGCCCCGAGCCTGTTCGCCACCGGTCTGACGGCCCGCATCGACGACGAGCGGGGTCGGCAGCTGACCAAGGACGCGGCGTTCCCCAAGCGTCTTGGTCAGCCCGATGAGTTCGGCCGCCTGGCCATCGCCATCATCGAGAACCCGATGCTCAACGGCGACACCATCCGGCTCGACGCCGGGACCCGTTTCGCCCCGAAGTGACGCGGCCTGGGCGGCGGCCGTCGGCGTCGGCGCCCGCGGTTTCCATCGACTCCGTCGGCGGCAGTAGGATCCGAACGCTGATTCTGTTTGCGTCCGGAGGCCCGGGCGTCCGTCGAGTGGGGGAGTGGTGCCGGTGACCGCAGAGATGAGCCTTCAGGAGGCGGGCTTCGCCCTCGTCGACAAGGTCGCCTACACCGATCCCGAGCGGTGGCACCGGGCGGCGGCCAAGTTGCGGGCCGAGGACCCGGTCCACTGGGTCGAGCACCCCGGCCACAATCCCTTCTGGGCCGTGACCCGCCACGCCGACGTGATGGAGGTCGAACTCCACAACGAGGAGTTCCTCAACGAACCCCGGAGCACCATCGGAACCAAGGAGTCCGACGCCCGTCGAGCGGCGGGCGATCTGCCCCGACTCAGCTCGCTGATCGCCATGGACGGTGAGCATCACAAGAAGCATCGCGAGCTGGCGGCCGGGTGGTTCCGGCCCAGCAACCTCCGTCGGATGCAGACCCGCCTCGACGCCCTGTCGGCCGAGGCGGTGCAGAAGATGATCGACGGTGGCGGTGAGATCGACTTCGCCGCAGACGTGGCCATGGAGTACCCGTTGCAGGTGATCCTGGCCATGATGGGCCTCCCCGAGAGCGACTATCCGCGCATGCTCAAGCTCACCCAGGAGCTGTTCGGGTCGGGGGACCCCGAGCTCACCCGCAACCCGGAGGATCGGATCGCCGGCCTGCGGGACACGATCCTCGACTTCCTGAACTACTTCACCGCCATCACCGCCGATCGCCAGGCCACTCCCACCGACGACTTCTGCTCGACGGTGGCCAACGCCGAGATCGACGGCGTCCCCATCGCCGTCGACGAGCAGTTGGGTCTCTACGTGATCGCCGCCACCGCCGGCCACGACACCACTTCGCACTCGATGGCGGGCGGTATGCAGGCCCTGTGCCGGTTCCCCGACCAGTTCGAGCGGCTGAAGGCCGAACCCGAGCTGATGGCGTCCGCCGTGGACGAGATGATCCGATGGACCTCACCGGTCAAGCACTTCGCCCGGACCGCCACCCGCGACTACGAACTCGGAGGCAGGACCATCAGGCGGGGTGAGGACGTGATGCTCTGCTACTGGTCGGCCAACCACGACGAGGAGGTCTTCGACGACCCCTTCACCTTCGATGCCGGCCGTCGCCCCAACAAACACCTGGCCTTCGGGTTCGGCGTCCACTTCTGCCTGGGGGCGACGTTGGCCAAGATGGAGCTGGCATCGCTGTTCGGGGCTCTGGTGCCGCGGTTGGAGTCGGTCGAGTTGGCGGATCCCGGAGCCCTGAGTCAGTCGAGCTTCGTCAGCGGCTACAAGCGGCTGCCGATTCGCTACCGCCTGGGCGTCTGAGCGGCCGATCCGGGCCACGGCGCGCCGTCGGAGTCTGGCACGGCGCGTCCGACTTGAGTCGTGAGCGTCCGGGCCGGCCCCGGACGTTGACCGAGCCCGGGGCGGTATGCCATCGTCAATCGTCCGCCCTGTGGTCGGCACCCTGGCTCGGTCCACCTGTCCCGAGCGGTCGACCGTTCGCTCCGAGGAGACCCGACCCATGACCGATGTCATCCGCTTCGAATCCGATCCGAGCCTCGAACCGACGCGGGTGCAGCCCCGTCGCTCGTTCACGACCGACGACATGACCGACCAGGGGCGCGTGTTCTTCGAGGCCGCCAACGGCAGCGTGAAGACCGGCGTGTGGGAAGGGGCTCCTGCCCGGTTCGAGGTCGAGTCCTACCCGTCGCATGAGTTCATGAGCGTCCTCTCGGGCTCGGTCACGATCACCGACGTGGACCAGGGCCGGTCGGACACCTTCGCGGCCGGCGACACCTTCTTCGTGAGCAAGGGCTCGCACATCATCTGGGAGATCACCGAGACGATGCGCAAGCACTACGTGATCGTGCCCGACCCCGGCGCCGCGGGCTGAGGTCGGCAGTGAGGGTCACACAGCTGTGGCGGTACCCGGTCAAGTCGATGATCGGCCAATCCGTCGACACGGTCGAACTGGACGAGCTGGGCGTGGTCGGCGACCGGACCTGGGCGGTTCGGGACCTGGAGCGGGGTGGCATCCGGGGGGCCAAGAAGATCGGGGCACTCATGCCGCTGACGGCCACCGACGCCGGCGACGGACAGGTGGAGATCGTGCTGCCCGACGGTTCTTCGATGCACAGCGCCGACCCCGACGTCGACCAGCGCCTGAGCGTCGCCCTGGATCGGTCGGTCCGCCTCGAGCGGCTCCGGCCGCCTGACGACGTCGACCACTACCGCCGCGGTGCGCCCGACTCCGAGGACGTCGAGGCCGAACTCCGGGGGATCTTCGGACGGCTGGACGATGAGCCGCTCCCCGATCTGTCGGTGTTCCCGCCCGAGGTGTTCGAGTTCGAATCGCCACCCGGTACCTACTACGACGCCTACCCGCTGATGGTGATGTCGGAGCAGGCGCTGGCGGCACTGGGTGACGCCTTGCCCGACTCCCGGGTCGACGTGCGGCGGTTTCGGCCCTCCTTCGTGATCGACGCCGGTGACGGGCCGGCCACCACGCCGGGTCACCCGGAGTTCGACTGGGTGGGCCGGCGGGCGCAGATCGGATCGGCCGTGGTCGAGTTCATCGCCGCCTGCCCCCGGTGCGTCATGATCACCCGCCACATCGACGAGTCGGCCCCGCAGGATCGGGCCATCCTGCGCCACGTCGTGCGCGACCTGGGCCAGAACGTCGGCGTGTACGCCGCCGTCGCGACGCCGGGCGCCATCGGCCACGGCGACGAGGTCGCCTTCGTCTGAGTCGGGGCCCGGGTCCGGGTCGCACCGGACCCGGGTGGGGGCCGCGGGCTTCGGCCCGACGGGGTACGTTGCCGTCATCGCCCCGTCCAGACCCTCGCAGCTGCTGGCGTCGCTGTTCCTCGCCACCGGTGTCTTCGCCATCGTCGGCGCGGCCTTCGGCTGGGGGGCGGGGCCACTGTGGCAGCAGGCCGACGCACCGGAGCAGTGGCTCCAGTGGACCGACCTGATCGTGACCGGGCCGCTGTGCCTGGCGACCGCCTGGGCGGTGTGGCGACGGCCGCCCTGGATGCTCGCCGTGGGCCACATGACCTGCGGGGTCCTGCTCTACGGCTCGGTGGCCGTGTACGTCCAGCTCGCCGTTTCGGGGCCCCCGTACCCGTTGACCTGGGCCCTGCCCCCGATCGGTGGCCTGGCCCTGACAGCGGCGCTCCTCAGCTGGCTCGCCGGCCAGCGGGATGCCCCGGGGTCGGCCTCCTGACGATGGCCTAGGGGTTCGCCCCGCCCGGCTCCTGGATCCAGAGGCCGTCGTCGTCCGAACGTTCGGTGACAAAGGTGCTCATGTCGCTGAAGCATCGGAAGTCGGGCGGCTGGAGGGTGAAGGGCCCCACGCCGGTGAGGACCTGTTCGGCTCGGCTGAGGGCGTCGGTGATGGGGGGCATGGCCTCGATGGGAGGTTGGCGGATCACGTAGGCCAGGGTCAGATGGAAGCCGTAGGTGAGGTGATTGGGCGCCCGGACGCCGGTGGCATCGCTGAGTCGCTCCCGGTACGAGCGGAGGGAGTGCTCCATGTCGGCGTCCACCGGGCGGAGGTCGAAGGCGATTCCCGGTTGTGCCCGCAGCACCCCACCGACGAGCTCGGGCCGGGGTACCGGGACCGACTCCACGGCGGGTCGAAGAAGGGCATCGGCGTCTTCCAGCGGCGCGTCGAGGGGGAGGAAGCGCGACCATCGCTCCGGCTCCCTGACCTCGTCGAGGAGCAGGTCGAACGCGGTCATGTGCCAGCTGTCGGCCGGTAGGAAGGTGACGTAGGGGCCGAGCGGAGCTTCCAGGACGGCTCTGACCCGGTGCAGGGCCTCGTGGACGGGGGACCCCGACTCGACCATGCAGACCACGGTGTTGCCGCGGTAGCGGCGATAGGCCCCGCTGGGCCAGAACTTCGTGCCGAGTCCGGCGGGTCGGGGGGCGTGGTCGAGCTGGTTCATTCGCCATCCTGGGGCCGCGGTTGGACGCCGGGATTTTGCCATCCGGCCGGCTGAAAGGGAAGACCCGGCCTCCGGTCGTCCGCCGGGCCCCGTGCCACCTCGCTGTCGAATCCTGTTCATCCGGGCGGCTAAGTGTTCACTTGAGTTGGGAACGTTCCCAACCTAGCGTCGGGAACGTTCCCAAAGGGTTCCCATCGACGTTGATGGGTCCCTATCGATGTCGTTCGAAGGAGACCGACGAACCATGAAGCACACACGAGCCCGCTGGGTGCGGTGGCTGGCCCTGGCCATCGCCTCGATGCTGTTCATCGCGGCGTGCAGCAGCGAAGACGACGAATCGACGGCAACCGAGGACGAATCGGCCGAGACCACCGAGGCGGATGCCGGGGAGGCGGAAACCGAGTCGGCCGACGAGCAGGACGAGGAGCAGGACGAGGAGGGGACCGACGACGCCGCGGCCGACGAGGAGCGCAGCCTCGTCATCTACGCCCCGTGGAACGAGACACGGGCCGACTTCGTCGTCGAGGCCGCGGCCGACGAGCTCGGCATCGAGGTCGAGTTCCTGACCGGCGGCGGCGGCGAGTTGACCGACCGCCTGCTGGCGGAGCAGAACAACACCCAGGCCGACATCGTGCTCGGGATCGGTGAGTCGCAGATCAACCGCCTGGCCGCCGTCGACCTCTTCCAGCCCTACCTCCCGGCCTGGTCCGACAAGGTCCCGGCGTCCTACATCGACGACGCCAACCGGTTCACGATGTACGCCCAGGTCCCGGTGGTCATGTCCTACAACCCGGCCGTGCTCGACCCGGCCGATGCACCGACCTCCTGGACCGATCTGGCCGACCCCGCCTACGAGGGCAAGTTCATCATGCCCGGCCTCGGCGGCCAGACGGGCCAGGCCACGATCTCCGGAATCCTCTGGCGCTTCGCCGATCCCGAGACGGGCGAGGTCAGCGACGAGGGTTGGCAGACCCTCACCGACATCTACGCCAACCAGATCTCGCTCGGCGAGGGCGAGTCGTTCGATCCCGAGTGGATCGCCGACGGCACGATGCCCATCTTCCTCTCCTGGCGGGGCGGCGTTGCCGGCACCGACGCCGACAACGACAGCTTCGAGCTCGAGGTGATCGACACCGAGGGCGGCACGCCGTTCGTGGTGACCGGCGTCGGGATCACCTCCGCCTCCGACAGCCCGACCGTGGCCCAGGAGTTCATCGACTGGTTCGGAACCGCCGACTTCCAGGTCCGCTTCGTCGGCACCACCGGCAACGACCCGCCCGCCAACGAGGACGCCATCCCCGAGCTGGAGACGGCCCAGGAGTGGCTGAGTGGCGTGTCCCGCCAGGAGATCGACTGGGGCGTCGTCACCACGGTGCTCGACGAATGGCTCGAGCGGATCGAGCTCGACATCATCGAGTGACCCTCAGCCGTCGGTAACGCTCTTCGAGGTGGCATCCGTGAACCCGGCAATGATCACGATCTCATCCATCGACGTCTCCTATGGCGAGACGCGAGTTCTCCAGGACTTCGATCTCGAGGTGCGGGCGGGTGAGTTCCTCACGTTGCTGGGTCCGTCCGGCTGTGGGAAGTCCACGCTCCTGCGGGTCATCGCAGGGTTCGTGGCTCCCACGGCCGGGACGGTCACCATCGACGGCAACGACGTCACCAGAGTCGATCCGGAGGAACGACCGGTCGGGATCGTCTTCCAGGGCTACGCCCTCTTCCCCCATCTGACCGTGGCCGCCAACGTCGAGTTCGGTCTGAAGACCCGGCGGCTGGGCAGGACCGAGCGACGGCAACGGGTCAGCGAAACCCTCGAGGCCTTCGGGCTCGAGGAGCTTGGCGGGCGCCATCCGGCCGACCTGTCGGGCGGCCAGCAACAGCGGGTTGCCATCGCCCGGGCCATCGTCAATCGGACCCCGGTCCTGTTGATGGACGAACCGCTGTCCAACCTCGACACCGCACTCCGGCTCAGATTGCGAGACGAGCTACGCGCCTTCCACCGGGAACGGGGCATCACCACGGTGTTCGTCACCCATGATCAGGAGGAGGCGTTGAGCCTCTCCGACCGGGTGGCGGTGCTGCTCGACGGGCGCATCGCCCAACTGGGCACGCCGCACCAGATCTACCACGAGCCCGCCAGCGAGGCCGTGTGCCGGTTCGTCGGGAACGCCAACGAGTTGCCACCGGCCGTGTTGGAGGCGTTCGGCGTCCCGGACCGGGACGACATGCGGGCCTTCGTGCGGCCCGAACGCCTGGCTGTGGGCGACTCCAGCACGGCCCGATCGCACCGGGCCGAGGGAACCCTGGTCGGTCGAACCTTCATCGGCCCCAGCACCGAGACGACGATCCGGGTCGCCGGCTCGCAGGTGTCGGGCTCCGTCGTCTCGGCCCGGGTCGAGAACCGGTCGGCCGAGGGCGAGGTCGTCGAGTGCGGCTTCGACGGCGACGACGTCATGTGGGTCCCGGCATGACCGCCGTGTCGATCGGCCCGGCTCGGATCCTTCCCCGCGTCGCCGTCGGGGTCGTGCTGGCCGCCCTGGCCTGGTTCTGCGCCACGTTCGTCTACTTCCCCAACGTCTCCATCGTCGGCAGCGTCGTGGGTGCCGAGGACGGGGTCCGGGCCCTGGTCGACCGGTTGTTCAGCTCGACCCGGGTCGTCAACGGCATCAGGGAGACCCTGATTGTCGCCGCCATCTCGCTGGTGACGGTGAACGTCGTGGGAATCACCCAGGTGTTTCTGCTCGAAGGCGTCCACCTTCGGGGCAAGCGGTTCCTGACCATCGCCTATGCCTTGCCGCTCGTGTTCGGCTCGGTGTCGCTGGTCACCGGGTACGCCCTCGTCTACGGGCGGTCGGGGCTTCTCACCGAGGCGTTGCAGGCGGTGTGGCCGGGCCTCGACGATGGCTGGTTCACCGGCCGGTGGGCCGTGATCTTCATCCATACCTTCGCGCTCACCGGCTTCCACTTCCTCTTCCTGCGGCCGGCGATCCGGCGGGTCGACTTCTCCCTCGTCGAGGCGGCGCGGTCATTGGGCATGAGTCCGATCCGGGCCATGGTCAGCGTCGTCCTGCCGGCCCTGCGGCCGATGCTGATCACCACCACGCTCATGGTGCTGATCATCTCCGGTTCCTCGTTCGCCGCTCCCCACATCCTGGGTGGTGGCGGCTTCACCATGGTCGGCCCCCTGGTCCAGACCCTGAACGACGTGGGTCGGCCCGATCTCGCCGCCCTGCTCGCCCTCGGGCTGGGCGTGGTGACCGCGGCGCTGATGATCCCGGCCCTCCGCTCGGAGCGACGGTTCGCCGCCGCGGCCGCCAGCAAGGTGCCGGTTCCCTTCGAGCCGATTCGGCTCAAGCGTCGGTCGAGCCGGATCGTGGCCCACGTCGTCGCCTACACCCTGGCCGTCATCAACCTGCTGCCGTTCGCGGCCTCTCTGCTGCTGAGCCTCTCTCCCATCGAGGACATCCGGTCGAACCGGATCTCGACGTCGCCGACCCTCGTGCACTTCCGGCAGGTGCTCAGCGAGCCGGCCATCGTCGAGCCGCTCCGCAACTCCGTGACCCTGTCGGTGCTTGCGGTGACCACCGCCCTCACCATCGGGACGGTGGCCGCGCTGCTGATCCATCGGCGGCGTGGCATCGTCGGCGACGTCATCCAGGTCTCGGTGTTCCTGCCCTATTTCCTGCCCGGGATCCTCATCGCCATCGGCTTCCTGCTGGCCTTCGGTTCGCCGACCCCCCTCCTGGGCGGCAGGGTGCTGGTCGGGGGTTACGCCATCCTGCCCCTGGCCTACATCGTCAGCCTGTTGCCTCTCATCGTTCGCCTGGTCGGGGCGGGCCTGGCCGGGATCGACCCGACCCTGGGGGACGCCGGGCGCTCGCTGGGTGCCCGCCCCCTCCGGGTGGTCACCGCCATCACCCTGCCGTTGCTGGCCCCGGTGCTGCTGCAGGCGGCGGCCATCTCGTTCAACAACACCTTCGACGAGTACACGCTGTCGGTCATGCTCTACAACGTCAACAACCGGCCCGTCGGGGTCGTGCTGGGCACCCTGGCCGAATCGCGCGACCCCTCGGTGGCCGGTATCACGAGCGCCTACATCATCGTGAACACCCTGGTCGCCCTCGTCGTCATCCTTGCCGCCGACCGCCTCGCCGGACGGGCGGCCCGCAGGTCGGTCGGCCGGTGATCCCGGGGGGCATCGGGTCGAGTCTCGCCACCACCGTCGCCGGCGATCCGACGGCGGCCCGGGTGGTCGAGGCCATCGTGCGGGGAAAGTCGCCGGGGGACCTCAGCGGCGCCGACTGCGAGGATCATCTCGTCGTCACCCCCGATTTCGTCGCGGTCCTGGACGGGATGTCGAGCCCGCTACGGGCGCCGACCGAAGACCCGACCGGAGTGCTCTTCGCCCGAGCGGTCGGTCGCGGCATCGCGGCCCTGCCGGCGGACGCCGGCCCCCGGGACGCGGTGGCGCTCCTGTCGAACGCGGCGTCGACCGTCCGGGCCTCCCATCGTGGGCCGTCGGGTGCCGTGGTCGCCATCGTCTCGATCAGCCGGCGCGAGGTCTGGCGCATCGGCGACGTCCACGTCCGCATCGGCGACCGTCACCGGCCGGGCACCAAGTTGGTCGACGAGATCGGCGCCGCCTTTCGGGCACTGGTCAACCTCGCCGAGTTGGCCGCCGGTGCCACGACTGACGACATCCGTCGCCGCGATCCCGGCCGACGCGCCCTGCGGCCGTTGCTGCAGGGCCAGGAGCGGTTCGCCAACACGACCGGCGAGTTCGGCTACGGCGTGCTCGACGGCACCTCGGTACCGGTCGAGCACATCGAGGTCTTCGCCCTCCCGGCCGGAGCGGTCGATGTCGTCCTCGCCACCGACGGGTTCCTGTCCGCCGCACCGAGTCTCGAACAGGCCGAGGCCGAGCTGGGCGCCGCCATCGCCGAAGACCCGGCCTGCCTCGGTCCCCGACTTCGCGCCATGGGCAAGGCGGCCGAACCGGGCGCCACCCACCCCGATGACCGCACCTATCTCCGCCTCCGCCTCGCCGCACTGTCCTGAGGAGTGATCCCATGAGCGACCCCCGCATCCGCACCCTGAACTGGAACGTGCTGTATCGAGACCTGGAGCGCCGGGCCGAGGGTCTGGCCGACGCCATCGCCTCGGTCGGCCCCGACCTCGTCCTGCTCCAGGAGACCAACCCCTCCCACGCGGCGGAGACGGCGGAGCGGCTGGGGATGGTCGTCGTCGGCTGTGGTCCGGCCGAGGCGGCGGGCACGATCACCTCGGTACCGGCCATCCTGGCCCGGTTCGGCGCCGTCGATCCGTCGCCCGACCCCGGTCTGATCCTGACCGACGCCGCCAAGACCTATGCCGTTGTCCACCCGTTCGCGGTCGGCGGCCGGCGCCTGATCGTGGCGTCGATCCATCTGACCCACACCGCCCAGGCCGGACGAATGGCCCTCGACCACGACGTCGTGGCCGCGGCCCAGGGTGGCGCCACCGTGGCCGACATCGCCGATCCGACGATTCGGGACAGCGTGAGGGCGCGACTGGCACAGCTCGACGCCCTGGAGGCGGCCGTTCGCTCCCTCGCCGGTGACGGCGACCCGATCCTGCTCGGCGGTGACTTCAACTTCGTTCCCAGAGGGCCCGAGTATCGCCGGGTGCTCGACGCGGGGTTCGATGACGCCTGGGAATCGGGTCCCCGCCTCGGTTCCCGTGACACCATCATCGAGCACAACCCGCTCATCAGCGACGGGCCGGGGGTCTACGACGTCGTGAGCAAGGCAGCGTTGACCGGGACCACGGGCCCCCTCGACTACACCCTGGACTACCAGTTCGTGGCCGGACTGCGCTGCCGGGCGGCCTGGGTGGTGGGACGACCCGACCCGGTGGCGCCGATCTGGCACAGCGACCATCTCGGTGTGGCAACCGACCACGAGATCGTTCCCGGGCGCACCGCGTCGGTAGCGTAGGCCGGATGGTTCGAAGCAAGCGCGTCTCGATCCACGACGTCGCCGCCGCGGCGGGGACGTCGAAGTCCACGGCCAGTCGTGCCCTCCTCGGCCAGCGGGGTGTGTCCGACGACGTCCGCGTCCGGGTGGAGCGGGCTGCGATCGAACTCGGCTACGTCAAGGACTATGGGGCCACGAGCCTGCGGACCGACCGGTTCCGGACCATCGGCCTGTTCGTCCGAGCCATCAGCACCGAGTTCTACGGCCTGCTGGCGGCCACGATCTCGGCCGAGGCCGAGCAGGCCGGCTTCCGCGTGGCCCTCGCCACCTCGGCCACGACCGGCGGAAGCGGTTCGGCCGGCGCAATCGAGTATCTGCGCAGCCTGCGGAGCGAGGCCATCATCATCGCCAGCGGTCGGATCCACACCGATCGTCTGGTCGAGGTGTCCCAGCACGTCCCCGTGATCGTCGCCGGCTGCGTCAGCTCGCCGCCGGGTCTGACCACCGTCTCCGACGACGGTTACGGCGCGGTCGAGCTGGTCCGTCAGGTCGAGGCCGCCGGGCACCGACGGGTCGGGGTGGTGGTGGTCGACGACGAGGATTCGACGACCCAGGGCTACCGGTCCTCCCTGCTGGTCGATGCCCTGCACGAGGCGGGATGCGACGTCGTCTGCATCCCGTTCGAGCCGACCATGGAGCAGCCGGCGCCCGACGCCCTCCGGGCTGCCCTCGACCGGGTCAGCGTGGTGATGTGCGCCAACGATCCCGTCATGATCCGCACGTGGGAGCTGCTGACCGCCTGGGGCTTGGATGTGCCCGGTGACGTTTCCCTCACCGGCTACGACGGGATCGGGGCGCTGGCCAGCCCGGCCCTCGGACTGACCACCTGGCGTCAGCCGATCCGAGAGATGGGGCGGACCGCGGCACGCGAGGCGATCCTCGCCATCGACCGCCCGACCCGTCGCCATCACCTCCGCCTGCGGGGGGAACTCGTTCCCGGCCGCACCCTGGGTCGGCCACGCGACCATCGCCTCCGCCTGGAACCATCGGCAACGTCGTGACCCCGGCGACCGTCGTCGTCCGGGTCGGTGGCGTCAGTCGAAGTCGTACAGGGTCTGAGGATTGTCGACCAGGATCCGGTGGCGGGTGGTCGGGTCGGGCACCAACCGGGCCAGCAGATCGACGAGGTGGCCTTCGTCGGGCATGACGTCGAGGTTGGGATGGGGCCAGTCGGTACCCCACAGGATCCGGTCGGGCGCGGCCTCCACCAACCGCCGGGCGAAAGGGATCACGTCGTCGTATGGGGCGACCCGACCCTCGGTCAGGCGTTCGGCGCACGAGATCTTGACCCAGCACCGCTCGTCGGTGGCCATGAGGTCCAGCAGCTGCTGGAACGGCTCCTGGTCGACGCCGTCCGAGGCCGGGACCCGGGCCATGTGATCGATGATGTAGGGCACGGGCAGCCGGTCGAGCAGCGCGGCGTAGGCCGGCAGGTCCTTGGCGTCGAAGTGGAGCACGAGGTGCCAGCCGAGCGGTTCCACCCGCTCGACCAGAGGCCAGAACCGATCCGGATCGGGGGCGCCCCCCAGGTGGGCCACGAAGTTGAACCGGATCCCCCGAATCCGGTGCTCGTGGAGGTGACGCAGATCGTCGTCGCTGAAGCTCTCGTCGATCATGGCCACGCCGGCGTAGCGGCCGGCGCCCCGTTCGATGGCGTCGAGCATGGCCCGATTGTCGGTGCCGTGGCAGCTGGCCTGGACGAACACGGCCCGGCTCAGCCCGAGCCGGTCCTGGAGCCGCTCGAAATCCTCGATGCCGGAGTCGGGCGGGGTGTAGGTCCGGCTGGGGGAGAACGGGAAGCGGGCGGCCGGACCGAACACGTGACAGTGGGCGTCGCAGGCCAGAGGGGGCGGGGTGAAGGCGGTCGGGGCCGAGGCTTCGGGCACCGGCCCCGGCACGGTCGGGACCGGGGGCACGGCGTGGGGCGGATTGACGGTTGCCATCGGTTCAGCTCCGGGGGAAGACGGTGCCGTCGAGAAGCTTGCGGGCGGTGCGGATGATGCCGGCGCGGCCGACCACCGGCGCACCGTCGACCAGGTCGACGGCCACCGCCGCCTCGAAGGTACCCGTCGGGTGCTCGAGCACGACCCGGTCGCCGGGGTTGCCCTCGACCAACTCGTTGGCGGGGCTGTGGGGCAGTAGGGCGGCGGTGGCGACCGACACCGCCCCCAGGACCCCGATCGCATCGTGGCAGCGATGGGGGATGAAGGTCCGGGTGCACAGGTGGCCGCCGTCGCGGGGTGAGGCCACCAGGGTCACCTTGGGCACGGTGGCGGTGGCCACGTCGCCCAGGTGCATGAGCGGCCCGGCGGCCAGGCGGATCTCCTCCAGCACCACCCGCAGGTTTCGGTCCGCCTCGAGCTCGGCGCAGGGCTCGTAGCCGGTGGCACCCACCGCGTCGGCCCGCACGACCACGGTGGGCATCCCGTGGTCGATCAGCGTGCAGGCGACGCCGGCCACGTTGTCGCGGGCCGACCCGGTCGGGAGGAGGGCGCCGCAGGACCCGCCGGCCACGTCGTCAAAATCGAGCCGGACCGGGGCCGCCGTGCCCGGGACGCCGGAGATGGCGGTGTCGCCGGTGTACACGGGGCGCCCGGCCGACACCGGGAACTCGGCAGTGGCGACGGCACCGGTGTTGACCATCCGGATGCGGACCGACCCCGACGGGGCGTCGGGGTCGACGGTGACCAACCCCCGTTCGAGGGCGAAGGGGCCGATGCCGGCCAGGATGTTCCCGCAGTTCTGGGCGTCGCCGACCACGGCCTCGTCCACGACCACCTGGAGGAAGAGGTAGTCGACATCGGTCCCGGGCTCGGTCGAGGGGGCCACCACGGCCACCTTCGAGGTCAGCGGATGCCCGCCCCCGATGCCGTCGATCTGGCGGGGGTCGGGCGATCCGAGCAACCGGAGCAGCAGGTCGTCCCGCTCGGCCCGTGCCGTCGGCAGATCCCGGGCCAGGAAATACGCCCCCTTGGACGAGCCACCCCGCAGGATCATGCACGGAACACCGTGGTCGGGGCCGGGGGACGTCACCGGGTCGCGTCCTCCAGGATCAGTTGTCCGACCGCGGTGTTCGACGCCGGGACGTGATACAGCCGATGGACCTCGGCCGGCGAGGGACCGTCGGCCAGGTCGGCCATCGCCCCCCGGGCGATGAGCCACATCACCAGCTCGATCCCCTCCGAGCCCGCCTCCCGCACGTAGTCGACGTGGGGCATGAGGGCCAGGTCCTCGGGCCGGGCCACGAGCCGCTCGAACCATTCGTTGTCCCACGGCTGGTTGATGAGCCCGGCCCGGCGGCCCTGGAGCTGGTGGCTCATGCCCCCGGTTCCCCAGACCTGGACGGTCAGGTCCTCGTCGTAGGATTCGACGGCTCTCCGGATGGCGCGGCCGAGTTCGAGGCAGCGTCGGCCGGTTGGTACCGGGTACTGCACGACGTTCACGGCCAGCGGGATGACGGCGCACGGCCAGGCGTCGGGCCGGTCGAACATGATCGACAGCGGCACGGTGCAGCCGTGGTCGACCGCCATCTCATTCACCAGCGTCAGGTCGAACTCGTCGAGGATGACGGATTGGGCGATGTGGGCGGCCAGGCCGGGATGGCCGATCACGGGGGGAACGGGTCGAGGGCCCCAACCCTCATCGGCCGGATCGAAACGCGATCCGGTCCCCAGGGCGAACGTGGGGATCAGGTCCAGGCTGAAGGCGTTGCCGTGGTCGTTGTAGACCAGGATGACGACGTCGGGCCGGTTGTCGGCCATCCAGCGTCGGGCTCGGGCGAAGCCGTCGAACAACGGCCGCCAGTAGGGCTCGTCGGTGATTCCGTTGTCGATGGCGGCGCCGATGGCGGGCACATGCGACATGTACAGGCTGGCCGAGATGCGGGCGCTCATCGGTGGCCGTCCGGGTCGGGGGCGGGGCCGCCCTCCCATTCGTGGAGGTACCGGTTGCCCTCGGGCGAGCGGCCGCCCGCCACCATCATGGCCTGGTGGCCCTCGGCGTCGTGTTCGGTCATGGAGCTGACGATCTCGACGTAGGAGAGCCCGTCGGCGGCCCCGATCTTGGCCATGAAGTAGATGTTGCCACCCAGATCGAGGAGCCGGTTGAAGTCGCGGTCGAGCACGGCCCGTCGTTGATCCGGGGTGAGGTCCCACCCGTCGAGGTAGGCCTCCTGGTCGGCTCGGAACCGGTCCCGATTCCCCGGCTCCATGAGCGAGCGGGCGAACCGGTTGAGGTGGTAGCCCTTGCGGGCCTGGTCGGCGTCGAAGACGGTCGTACCGGGGATGTCGAGGTAGGGCTTGTCCAGTCCCATCGATCATCGGGATAGCACTAGTGTCGGCAGTCCGTCGAGGGCAGGAGGTGGACGATGGTGAAGGTGGCGATGGTCGGTGTTGGTGCGTTCGGGGCCAAACACCTCGATGCCCTGGCCCGCATTCCCGAGGCCGAGGTGGTCGTGATCGCCGATCCGGTGGCCGAGGCGGCCCACAAGGTGGCGGCCGAGCGCAACGTGGAGCGGGTCGAGACCAGCCTGGAGGCGGTGCTGGCCCACGACGACGTCGACGCCGTGATCCTGGCCACCCCGACCCAGGTCCACGCAGCCCAGGCCATCGCCTGCCTGGAGGCGGGCAAGCACGTTGAGGTGGAGATCCCCCTGTGCGACGACCTCGATGACGGCAGGGCCGTGGTCGAGGCCCAGCGCCGCTCGGGCAGGGTGGCGGTGTGTGGCCACACCCGCCGCTTCAACCCGAGTCACCAGTGGGTCCGACGGCGGATCACGGCCGGCGAGTACGCCATCCAGCACCTCGACGTCCAGACCTTCTTCTTCCGCCGGACCAACACCAACGCCCTGGGTCAACCCCGAAGCTGGACCGACCACCTGTTGTGGCACCACGCCGCCCACACCGTCGACCTGTTCCAGTACCAGACCGGGTCCCCGGTGGTCGACGCCCACGCCATGCAGGGCCCGTTCCACCCCGACCTGGGCATCGCCATGGACATGTCGATCCAGCTCAGGACCGAGGCCGGCCAGCTCTGCTCCCTCTCCCTGTCGTTCAACAACGACGGCCCCCTCGGCACGTTCTTCCGCTACATCGGCGACACCGGCACCTACATCGCCCGCTACGACGACCTGGTCGACGGCAGGGAGGAGCCGATCGACGTGTCGGGGGTCGCCGAGTCGATGGACGGTATCGAGCTCCAGGACCGGGACTTCATCGCCGCCATCACCACCGGCTCCGAGCCGGTGGCCGGGGTGGCCTCCGTGCTGCCCTGCTACGAGGTGCTGCAGCGGCTTCAGGACCAGTTGGGCCCGGGAGGCCGGGCGTGATCATCGACTGCCACGGTCACTACACCACCACGCCACCGGGCGTCGACGCCTGGCGCCAGGCCCAGATCGAGGCGGTCACGGCCGATCCGGCCTTCGTGGGGGAGAAGGGCACGGTCCACGTCTCCGACGATGAGATCCGCCACAGCCTGGAGGGGGCCCAACTCGCTCTCCAGCAGCGTCGGGGTACCGACCTGACGATCTTCTCGCCCCGGGCCAGCTGGATGGGCCACCACGTGGGCAACGAGCACACGTCGCGGTTCTGGAGCCAGCATCAGAACGAACTGATCCGGCGGGTCTGTGACCTGTACCCCGACAACTTCGCCCCCGTCTGCCAACTGCCGCAGTCGCCCGGGGCCGCGGTCGAGGGATCGGTGGCCGAACTGGAACGCTGCGTGGGCGAACTGGGCTTCATCGGCTGCAACGTCAACCCCGACCCCAGCGGCGGCCACTGGAACGGCCCGCCGTTGTGGGACCGGTTCTGGTGGCCCTTGTGGGAAGCCCTGTGCGAACTGGACGTGCCGGCCATGATCCACGTCTCGGCCTCGTGCAACGATCACTTCTTCTCCACCGGCTCCCACTACCTGGGAGCCGACACGACCGCCTTCATGCAGGCCCTCAGCTCGGGTTTCATGGCCGACTTCCCCGGTCTCCGGTGGATCATTCCCCACGGCGGCGGGGCCGTCCCCTATCACTGGGGCCGATTCAAGGGCATGGCCCAGGACAAGGGTTGGGACTTCGACGGCCTGCTCGACCACATCTGGTTCGACACCTGCGTCTACCACCAGCCCGGCATCGACCTGTTGCTCGACGTGGTCCCGGTGCAGAACGTGCTGTTCGCCAGCGAGATGGTGGGGGCGGTGCGGGGGATCGACCCCACCACCGGTCGCCACTACGACGACACCAAGGCCTACGTCGATCAGGCCGCCCTGAGCGACGACGAGCGACGGGCCGTGTTCGAGGACAACGCCCGCCGGGTCTTCCCCCGGCTCACCCCCCGGGAGGACTGACCATGGGTCAACGTAACCGCCCTGTCGTGGTCCGCGAGGTCGACCGCACCCCGCTCGACCTCGTCGACGCCTTGGCCCCGATCGGGACCGCGACCGTCCACGAGGCCATCGGCCGGCGGGGTTACCTGGGCCCGGACCTCGGACCCGTACAACAGGACGTCCGAGTCGCCGGTACCGCTGTCACCGTCTCGTCGCACCCGGGCGACAACCTGATGCTCCACGCCGCGGTCGAGGTCTGTCGGGAGGGGGACGTGCTGGTGGTGACGACCACGGCGCCGTCGACCCACGGCATGTTCGGCGACCTGCTGGCGGCGTCGCTTCAGGCTCGGGGGGTTCGGGGGCTCGTCATCGACGCCGGGGTCCGCGACACCGCCGACCTACGGCGGATGGGGTTCCCGGTCTGGACCCGTCACGTCTCATGCCAGGGAACGGTCAAGGCCACCCCGGGTTCGGTGAACGTCCCGGTCTCGATCGGGGGCGTGACCATCCATCCCGGTGACGTCGTGTGTGGCGACGACGACGGTGTGGTCGTGGTGGAGGGAGACGAGGCCCGGTGGGCCGTCGAGGCTTCCCAGGCCCGCCTCGCCCGGGAGGAGGCCACCAGGGCCCGGCTGGAGGCTGGTGAGCTGGGGGTCGACCTCTACGACCTCCGGGCGAAGCTGGCCGATCTGGGCGTCACCTACGTCGACTCCCTGGACGAGCTCGACGGCGACTGACGTCGGTCCGAAGCCCCCACGTCCGGTCGCCGGGCAGGGTGCGGCCGGAACAACGGACTCAGGTCCCTGGTCGTGCCTGTCGGCGCCGCAGGACAATCGGGTCATGAACCACCCTGACTACGTCACGCACGACGGCCTGAAGGCCTGGGTCGACGAGATGATCGCGCGGTGCACGCCGGCCGACGTGCACTGGTGCGACGGTTCCCAGGACGAGTACGACCGCCTCTGCGCGGAGCTGGTCGAGGCCGGGACCTTCATCCCCCTCGACCCGGAGAAGCGCCCCGGTAGCTTCCTGGCCCGCTCCGACCCCAGCGACGTGGCTCGGGTGGAGGACCGGACCTTCATCTGCTCCCGCACCGCCGACGACGCCGGGCCCACCAACAACTGGATGGATCCGGACGAGATGAAGCGGACCCTCGACGGGCTGTTCCAGGGCTGCATGGCCGGGCGCACCATGTACGTGATCCCGTTCAGCATGGGGCCCCTGGGCTCCGACATCGCCCAGCTCGGCGTCGAGATCACCGACTCGGCCTACGTCGCGGTCAACATGAGGATCATGACCCGCATGGGGCGTCCGGCGGTCGAGGTCCTGGGGACCGATGGCGACTTCGTGCCCTGTGTGCACACCGTCGGCGCGCCCCTGTCCGAGGGTCAGGAGGACGTGGCCTGGCCCTGCAATCCCGACACCAAGTACATCGTCCACTTCCCCGAGGAACGGTCGATCTGGAGCTACGGCAGCGGGTACGGGGGCAACGCCCTGCTGGGCAAGAAGTGCCTCGCCCTGCGCATCGCGTCGACCATGGCCCGCGACGAGGGCTGGCTGGCCGAGCACATGCTGATCATGGGCGTGACCGACCCCGGTGGTGAGAAGACGTTCGTTGCCGCCGCCTTCCCCAGCGCCTGCGGCAAGACCAACTTCGCCATGCTGGTCCCGCCCAAGGCGTTCCAGGAGGAAGGCTGGAAGGTCACGACGGTGGGCGACGACATCGCCTGGATCAAGCCCTCGGCCGACGACGGCAAGCTCTACGCCATCAACCCCGAGGCCGGCTACTTCGGCGTGGCCCCCGGGACGTCCTACGACACCAACCCCTCGGCCATGGAGTCGATCCGGGCCAACACGATCTTCACCAACGTGGCGCTGACCGACGACGGCGACGTGTGGTGGGAGGGGATGGACGGCGAACCACCGGCCCACGCCATCGACTGGCAGGGTGACGACTGGACCCCCGAATCCGAGACCAAGGCCTCCCACCCCAACGCCCGCTTCACCGCCCCGGCGGCCCAGAACCCGGCCCTGGACCCCGACTGGGACGACCCCAAGGGCGTCCCCATCAACGCCTTCGTGTTCGGCGGGCGCCGGTCGGGGACCATCCCCCTCATCGTCCAGAGCTTCAACTGGGCCTACGGGGTGTTCATGGCCGCCACCATGGGCTCGGAGACCACGGCCGCCGCCTTCGGTCGGCAGGGCGTCGTTCGCCGGGACCCGTTCGCCATGCTCCCCTTCGCCGGCTACCACATGGGCGACTACGTCAACCACTGGCTCTCGTTCGGGCGCAGCATCCACAACCCGCCCCGGATCTTCGAGGTCAACTGGTTCCGCCGGGACGACGAGGGCAACTTCGTGTGGCCCGGGTTCGGGGAGAACATGCGGATCCTCCAGTGGATCGTCGAACGGTCCCGGGGCCGGGCCGTCGGGGTCGAGAGCCCACTGGGTTGGATGCCCCGCTATCAGGACCTGAACTGGAAGGGCCTGGAGGACTTCACCGAACAGCGGTCCTGGAGTGCCTGTCGATCGACCAGGCCGACTGGGACGCCGAACTGCTTCAGATCGAGGAGCTGTTCATGCGGCTCCACACCCGGCTCCCGTCGGAGATGACGGCCATCCGCTCACTGGTGGCCGGCGCCCTGTGGCGGTCGCCCGACCACTGGGAGATGAACCCCGACCCGACCTGAAACCGGGAGCGGTCCGGTGGGCACGGCCCTATCGTTGCGCCGTGGACCCACTCGATCCTCACGTTCACGCCGTATTCCTCGAGGTGTACGGCACCCTGCCCCGGGCCGGGCCCGGGGGCGACGGGCACACCGACCGTGCCCTGGCCCTCGCCCTCGCCCCCGGCCCACCTCCTCGGTCGGTGCTCGACCTCGGGTGTGGACCCGGGGCCCAGACCCTGGCCCTGGCCCGGGCGCTGGCCGACACGCCGATCCTGGCCGTCGATCTGGAACCGTCGATGGTGGCCGAGACCCGCCGGCGCACGGTTGCCGCCGGCCTCGGGGACCGGGTGCTCCCCGTCGTCGGCGACATGGCCGAGCCGCCGACGACCGACGGCGGCCACGACCTGATCTGGTGCGAGGGCGCCATCTACAACCTCGGCGTGACCGAGGCCCTGCGGGCGTGGCGGCCTCTCCTGTCGCCCCGAGGGGTCGTGGCCTTCACCGAACCGGTCTGGCTGGACCCCTCGCCCCCGGCCGAGGTCTCGGCGTGGTGGGAGGCCGAGTACCCGCCCCTGACCGACGGCGCCGGGGTGCAGGCCCGGATCGAGGCGGCCGACCACGAGACCATCGACTGGTTCGCGCTGCCCCCGACGGCGTGGTGGGACGAGTACTACCAACCCATGGGCGACCGGATCGACCAGGTCAGAGCCCACCGGGCCGACGATCCGGTGGCGGCCGCCATCACGGCGATGGCCGAGAAGGAGATCGACATGTGTCGACGCTTCGGCGACTACTACACCTACGTGTTCTTCATCACCCGGCCCTCGACCGGGCCCGGCCGACGATGACGGCCAACGGCCGGGCCATCGGCTTCATCCTGGCCGGGGTGGCCTGCATCTCGGTCAACGACATGCTCATCAAGTTCCTGTCCGGTGGCTACCCGTTGCACCAGATGGTTCTGGTGCGGTCGGTCATCGGCATCATCGCCAGCTTCGGCTTCCTGGCCCTGGAAGGCGGGCTCGACCTGCTCCGCACGGAACGACCGGCCCTCCACGCCCTGCGGGCCGGCCTGATCGTGACCGCCAACCTCACCTTCTTCGCTGCTCTGGCCGTCATGCCCCTGGGCGCCGCCACCGCCCTGTTCTTCGTCGCCCCGCTGTTCATCACCCTGCTGTCCGTGCCGCTGCTGGCCGAGCCGGTGGGCCGGACCCGCCTGATAGCCGTGTTCATCGGTTTCGGCGGGGTGGCGGTGATGATGGCCCCGGGCGTCGACTGGGGCGGCATCGGCCGCTGGAACCTGGCCCTGCCCGTGGTGGCGGCCGGCTGCTATGCCGGGGTCCAGATCCTGACCCGCAAGCTCGGGACCACCTCGGCCGCCTCGGCCATGGCCATCTACATCCAGGCCACGTTCATCGTGGTCAGCCTGGGCTTCTTCCTCGCCGCCGGGGACGGTCGCTTCGCCGCCGATGTCGACCACGAGGCCCTGGTGTTCCTGTTGCGGGCCTGGGTCTGGCCCCCGGCCGGCGACCTGTGGATCTTCGGGGTGCTGGGGTTGATGTCGGCCGGTGTCGGCTACGCCCTCAGCCAGGCCTACCGGCTGGGCGCCCCCTCGGTCGTCGCCCCGTACGAGTACGTGCTCCTGCCCATGGCCGTGTTCTGGGGCTGGCTGGTGTTCGACGAGGTACCGCGGTCGGCGGTGTGGGTCGGCATCGCCCTGATCGCCGGGGCCGGGCTGTTCGTCTTCGCCCGGGAGCGGGCGGTCGAGCCGCCGGCCGGTCGGGGCCGGTGGGCCACCCGCGGTCGCTGAGCCGGGAGGTACCGCAGGCATTCGTCCCGGGAGCATCGGGCCTGCCACGATGGCCCCATGATCGATGCCCTCCACGAGTCGGTGGCCGCCATCGACGGCGCGGCCGAGGCCCTCCGGGCCGAACACGAGCGCTGCGACATCGCCGGTCGCCTCACCCCGGCCACCGTCGACATCCTCAGGGCCTCGGGCGGCGTCCGGCTTCTACAGGCCGCCGACCACAGCGGCTACGAGGCCGATCCCCGCATCTTCCTCCAATGGGTGCGCACGGTCGCCCGGTACAACCCGTCGGCCGGATGGGTGGCCGGGGTGGTCGGCGTTCATCCGTGGGAGATCGCCCTGGTCGACGAGCGCCTGCAGGACGAGATCTACGGCACCGACCCCGACATCTGGACCGCTTCCCCCTACGCCCCCCAGGGCCGCGCCGTGCCCACCGACGACGGCTACCTGTTCAACGGACGGTGGAGCTACTCGACCGGGACCGACCACTGCGACTGGATCATCCTCGGCGGCATCGTTGTCGACCCCGATCCCCGGCCCGGCTCGGCGCCCGACGTACGCCACTTCATCCTGCCCCGCGGCGACTACGAGATCGTCGACGACTCATGGCACGTGATGGGCCTGGCCGGCACCGGGAGCAAGGACATCCGCATCGCCGACCGATTCGTCCCGGCCTACCGGACCGTCTCCCATCGAGGCCTGGCCGACGGTGAGTACGCACACCTCCGGCCCGACAGCGCCCTGTACCAGCTGCCCTTCGGTTGCGTGTTCTCCGCCGCCGTGGCCTCGGCCAGCCTGGGCATGGCCCAGGGGCTGATCGACGGCTACCGCCGATACCTGGAGTCCCGGGTCTCGGCCATGGGCGTGGTGGGCGCACGCGACCCGTTCCAGCTTGAGGCCCTGGCCGAGTTGGAGGCCGACGTCGCCGCCGGCATCGCCCACCTGGACACCATGCTCGGACGGTGGCTCGACCGGGTGGCCGACGGCGACCGCCTGACCCGGGCCGACCGCCTGGAGTTCCGCCGGAACCAGGTCCGGGCCGTGCAGCGGGTGGTGACCTCGGCCGACAAGCTCATGGGCCGCGCCGGCTCGGCCGCCATCTGGACCACGCAACCTCTTGAGCGATTCTGGCGGGACCTGCGCACCGGGGCCACCCACGTCTGCAACGTGACCGAGACCATCTACACCGGGTGGGGCGGGCACGCCTTCGGCTCGACCGACCCCATCCGGGCCTTCCACTGATCGGCGGCCCGAGGGGCGGGGCGGTCCGAGAAGACCGGGCCGCGGGACCGGAGCGGCTTGAGCCCGACGCCGTGACCTCCTAGCGTGCCGTCGATGGAGCATCCGGTGACCGTGCCGACCAGCCGTTGGGCCGCCTATGACGGCTCGGAACCGGCGGCGGCGCCGGGATGGCATCTGGAGACGCTGGTGGGCCCGGCGCCGACCTGGGGGGCCAACGGGATCCTGTGGGGGCCGTCGCAGGAGCTCATCGTGACCCAGGTCTTCGGGGCCCACGTGACCGCCATCGATGTCGAGACCGGGCTCCAGCGCGCCTTCGCCCCCCAGGGGGCCGATATCAGCGCCCCCGATGATGGCGCCTTCACCGCCGACGGCACCTTCTTCGCCACCGAACCACCCAATGGTCGGGTGACCGTCCGCCGCCCGGACGGCAGCACCGGCGTCCTGCGGGACGATCTGCCCGGGGCCAACGGCATGACCGTGAGCCACGACGGGCGCCGCTTGTTCGTGGACGAGTTCCGGCCCGGCGGTCGCCTGCTGGAACTCGACCCGGCCGGGGAGCGGGACCCGGTCGTACTGGCCGACGACCTGGCCATGCCCAACGCCTTCGCCATGGGACCGGACGGGGCCCTGTGGTTCCCTCAGGTGCTGGCGGGCGAGATCTGGCGCTACGACCTCGATCGGGGCTCGCTCGAACGACGCTTCACCGACCTGGCCACGCCGACCGCGGTCAAGTTCGACAGCCGGAACCGGCTCGTCACCAGCGAGGCCGGTAGCGGCCGGGTCACGGCCATCGACCTGGCCGACGGTGGCCGCACCACCCTGGCCCAGGTCGACACCGGAATCGACAACTTCGCCCTCGGCCCCGATGACCGGCTCTTCGTGTCGCACTTCACCAACGGCCGGGTGGCCGAGGTCACCGGGGGTGTCGAACGGCTCCTGGCCGACTCGGGCCTGATCGGCCCCTACGGTCTGGCCCGACTCGACGACGGCCGCTGGGCCTCGGCCGACGGCTTGGCGGTGAACATCGTCGGTCCCGACGGCGTACCGATCGTGGCGGCCAGCCTCCTGGCCGATCTGCCCGGCATGGTCATCGACGTGGCCGCCGCCGGGACCGAACTGTTCCTGCTCGTCCAACGGGGCCAGGTGCTGCGGCGAGAGGCCGACGGTCGGCTGATCTCGGTGGCCGGCTTCCTCGACCGGGTCTCCGCCATCACCGCGGCGCCGGGCGGCGGGGCCTACGTGGTCGAGGGCGGTCCGGGGCGTGTCCTCCACATCGACGGCACCGACTCCGGGGCCGAACCCCGGGTCGTGCTCGACGGCCTCACCCGCCCCAGAGGCATCGCCGTCGCCGGGGACGGGTCGCTGTGGGTGGCCCAGCAGGGCGGTGTCGTCGCCTTCGTCGACGGACGACCGACGACGACGATCGACGTCGTGGCCGAGCCGCACGATGTGGCCGTCACCGACACCGCCGTCGCCATCACCGACCCGGCCGGGCGGCGCGTCGTCGTGGTCGAACGGCCCGGCGGGTCCTCGGTCGTCGCCGCCACCGATCTGCCCCTCGGTCCGCCCGTGGCCGGGGCCAGGATGCCCCTGGCCCACACCCCGCTCGAGGTCGACGGTGACGGGTTCGTCGTCGGCTGCGACGGTGACGGGAGCATCCGCCGCCTGGCCCGACGCTGAGCGGTCGCCGGGACCTCAGCCGTCGGCGGCGGGTCCGGCGACCTCGGCCACCTGATCGGGTGACCACCCGAGCTCGGCCAGGACCTCGGCCGTGTCCTGCCCGCCGACCGGGGCATGATGGCGGAGTTCGGTGCTCATCGTGTCGTAGAGGACCGGCTGACGCACCGTTCGGTAGGGGCCGGCGGTCGGATGCTCGACCACCGGCATCAGCCCCGAGGCCTCGACCTGGGGATCGGTGGGGAGGTCGGCCAGGTCGAGAACCGGATTGGCCGGGATCGACCGCTCGGCGCAGAAGTCCAGCCACTCCTGGACGGTCCGGCCGGGGGCGATGCGGTCGAGATGACCGTAGAGCTCGTCGGCGTGGTCGACCCGGCCGCCATGGTCGGCGAAACGGGGATCGTCCAGAACCTCGGGCTCACCCACCCCGTCGAAGAAGTCCCGCCAGTTGGCGTCGCTGTAGGGGAGCAGGGCGACCCAGCCGTCGGCGCAGCGGTAGGGCTTGCGGTTGGGGGTGAGCAGGCGTCGGTAGCCGACCTCGCCCCGGGGCGGGATCGCGGCCGCTCCCCGGACGTGCTCGATCGACACGAACGAGACCATGGTCTCGAACATGGGCACGGTGATGGTCTGGCCCTCGCCGGTGTTGTGGCGGTGGAGGAGGGCGGCCAGCACCGCCTGGGTGATGAAGAGGGCGCACACCTTGTCGGCCACCACGTTCGGCACGTAGCGGGGCTCGCCGTCCAACCGCTCGAACAGGGCGGCCAGGCCGCAACCGGCCTGGATGGCGTCGTCGTAGGCCGGCAGGTCGGCGCTGGGACCGTCGGGGCCGTAGCCGTTGGCCACGCAATGGATGAGCCCGGGATGGCGGGCCCGCAGCCGCTCGGCCGACAGACCCAGGCGGTCGAGCGCGGCCGAGCGCATGTTCGACACCACCACGTCGGCCGATGCGATCAGCTCCGCCATGGCCCGGGTCCCGGCCTCGGTCTTGAGGTCGAGGCGAACGCTGCGTTTGTTGCGGTGGATGTCGAGTCCGATACCACCGTTGCCGTCCTCGGCCCCCGGGTCGTCGACCACACCGGGTCCGATCACCCGGACCACGTCGGCCCCGTGGTCGCCCAGCATCCGGGTCGACAACGGACCCATCAACACCGTGGTCAGGTCGATGACCCGGATCCCGGTCAGGGCGCCGGGGGCGGGCGAGTGGTTGGCGGTCGTCATGACGGACCTCCGTCGGGAAGGTTCGACCGACCGTACCAGTCGTCCCGGCGCCGCTCGAAAGGCGGCCCCGGCCTCAGGAGGCGCCGGGAGCGTTGCCCAGGATGCGCTCGGGGCTCACCAGCACCGCCACCCGGCCCTCGGCGGCCATCACCCGGTCGTACTCGTCGAGGTCGTCGTGGGTCCCTCCGGCCGCCTCGAACACCCGGCGGAGCAGGAGGCGGAGATCCTCGGGGCCGAACCCCTCTGGTCGCTCGTCGGGCCCGATCAACTCGGCCGGCCCGGTGACCGACACCCAGGTCCAACCCCGGCGGACGGCGACGGTGACCGGCGCCCCCCGGCGCACGTGGGTCAGGCGGGCCGCCCGCCCCATCGACACCAGGCCGACCCGGGGTTCGCCGGTCACCGGATGGTCGACGATCCCGCAGTTGACCACGCTGGACAGCACCCGACCGTCGGCCTGGGCCGTACTGACCGTGGCCAGGCCGGTCTCGGAGGCCAGGAAGGTGCGGACGGTGTCGAGGTCGGGCATCGGGGTCCCCTCATGGTGGTTGACGGGTTCGATGCTAGCCGGGCCTGCTCGCCCGTGGCCGGGGTGCGACCGCGCCGGCCCCAGGGTGCCGCCGGCGGTCCGTCCTGCTAGCAAGGGGGCCGTGACCAACCTCGATGCGGAGATCATCTGGCGGCCCGACGACGACGCCTGGGACCGGAGCCGCCTCGGTGCCTTCGCCCGGCGGGCCCGGCCGGAGGCGGTGGGCGACTACCAGGCGCTGTGGCAATGGTCGGTGGACGAACCGGCCGCCTTCTGGCAGGCGGTGTGGGACGAGCTGCGGGTCGAGGCCGCGAGCCCGCCGACCTCGGTGCTGGCCGACCGATCGATGCCGGGCACCCGATGGTTCGAGGGAGCCACCCTGAACTACGCCCACCACATGCTGCGGGGCAACGGCCTGGCCGACGACGAGGTGGCCGTGATCGGCGAGTCCCAGGGCCGTGACCCCCTGGTGTGGACCCTGGCCGACCTCCGGGACGAAGTCCGCCGCCTGGCCGTCGGGCTGCGGCGCCTGGGCGTGGGCCGAGGCGACCGGGTGGCCGCCTATCTCCCCAACAGCAACGAGACCCTGGCCGCCTTCCTGGCCACCGCCGCCCTCGGGGCGGTGTGGTCCTCGTGCGCCCCCGAGTTCGGGACCCGATCGGTCATCGACCGCTTCTCCCAGATCGAGCCCACGGTCCTGCTGGTGGTCGACGGCTACCGCTTCGGCGACAAGGAGATCGCCCGGCGAGGGGAGGTGATGGCCATTGTCGACAGCCTCCCCTCGGTGAACCACACCGTGGTGCTCGATCACCGGGGCGGCGGGCCCGGCCTGGTGGCCGCAGTCTCCGGGGCCGTGCCGTGGACCGAGGTGGCGGCCCCCACCGACGAACCGCTGACGTTCGAGGCCGTGCCCTTCGATCATCCGCTCTACGTGCTCTACTCGTCGGGGACCACCGGGCTGCCCAAGCCGATCGTCCACGGTCACGGCGGGGTGTTGCTGGAGCACGGCAAGGCCCTGGCCCTCCACTTCGACCTGGGTCCGGGCGACCGGTTCTTCTGGTTCTCGACCACGGGCTGGATGATGTGGAACTTCGTGATCTCGGGCCTGCTGGTCGGCTCCTCGATCGTGCTGTTCGACGGCAATCCCGGCCACCCCGACCTCGACACCCTGTGGTCGTTGGTGGCCCGCACCGACACCACGTGGGCCGGGATGTCGGCCCCCTTCCTGGTGGCCTGCCGGGACGCCGGCCTCCGCCCCGGCGCCGAGCACGACCTCTCCCGCCTGCGCGGTGTCGGCTCGACGGGGGCGCCGTTGCCGGCGGCCGGATTCCGGTGGGTGGCCGAGGCCGTGGGCGACGTGCCGGTGGCCAGCATCTCGGGTGGGACCGACGTGTGCACCGCCTTCGTGGGGGGCGCCCCCGTGGTCCCGGTGCGGGCCGGGGTGATCCCCTGCCGGCTGCTGGGGTGCAGGGTCGAGGCCTTCGGCCCCGACGGCAGACCCGTCATCGGCCAGGAGGGGGAGTTGGTGTTGACGCTGCCCCTGCCCTCGATGCCGGTCGGGCTGTGGGGCGACGAGGATGGGTCCCGCTACCGGGACACCTACTTCGACAGCTACCCGGGGGTGTGGCGCCACGGCGACTGGGTGACCATCGACGAGGACGGATCGTGCGTCATCAGCGGCCGCTCCGATGCAACCCTCAACCGGGGTGGGGTCCGTCTGGGCACGGCCGACTTCTACACCGTGGTCGAGGACGACCCGGCGATCGCCGACTCCGTCGTCGTCCATCTCGAGGACGACGACGGCGGGCTGGGCCGCCTCATCCTGTTCGTGGTGGCGGCCGACGGCCACATCGTCGACGACGAGGTACGGGCCCGGCTGGTGGCGTCGCTCCGCCATCAGCTGTCACCCCGCCACGGTCCCGACGAGATCGTCACGATGCCGGCGGTGCCCCGGACCCTGTCGGGCAAGAAGCTGGAGGTCCCGATCAAGCGCATCCTGCGGGGCGCGGCCGTGGAGCGGGCGGCCTCGGCCGGCGCCCTGGTCGACCCGGCCGCCCTCGACCCGTACGTCTCCTGGGCCGCCGAGCACGGCGGCTGAACCCCGGTCACCGGCGGCCTTGGCCACCTTCGATGGTCAGTGGTCCCAGGTCACCCGGAGTTCGGTCGGCCCCCGGAAGGTGATGTTGGGGAAGTAGGTGACGTCCTGATCGGGGACCAGGCGCAACGACGGCACCCGCTCGGCCAAGGCCTCGATCACCAGCTGGGTCTCGACCTTGGCGAACTTGGCCCCCAGGCAGTAGTGGACGCCCTTGCCGAACGAGATGTGCCGGTTGGCGTTGGGCCGGTGGATATCGAACTCGTCCGGTCGGTCGAACAGGTCGGGTTGGCGGTTGGCCGAGGCGAAGTTCAGGAAGATGGAGGTCCCCGCCGGGACCTCGTAGGGCCCGACGGTGGTGTCGACCGTGGTCACCCGCCGCCACGAGATCTGGCTGGAGTTGAACCGCAGCACCTCCTCGACCGCATTGGGGATCAGCAAAGGGTCGGCGCAGACCTCGGCCCACACCTCCCGCCTCGGCAACAGACACTGGAGGGTGTTGCAGATCAGGGCCGTCACCGCCTCGTGGCCGGCGAACGACAGGCCGTAGACGATGGACTCGACCTCCCGGTAGGTCAGATCGTCCGGGTGGTCTTCCTGGGCCGTGATGAGCTCCGAGGCCAGGTCGTCGCCCCGTCGTTCCCGCTTGGAGGCGGTGAAGTCCCGGCAGTACCGCCAGTAGGCCAGCATCTGCTCGGCGATCTCGGCCTGTTGGTCCGCCGTTGGACGGCCCCAGGAGAAGGCCTTGCGGTCACCGCACCAGCCCTTGAGCAACTCGTCGTCGCCCTCGGGGAACCCGATGAACCGGAACACGGTCTCGCCTGGGAGGGGGAAGGCGAGGGCGTCGACGAACTCGGCCGGAGGGCCCGCCGCCAGCATCGCCTCGATCAGCTCCCGACTGCGGCGGCGGATGTAGGGCTCCAGGGTCTTGATGCGGCGGTTGGAGAACCCGGCCCTGGTGTGGACCCGGATGCGCCCGTGGTCGGGTTCGGGCCGGTTGGACATCACCGCCACCGGGTCGAAGTCCTCGGCCGACAGCACGGCCTGGGCCTCGGGGGCCAGCGGGAAGACCGGGTCCTGGACGTTGACGGAGGCGAAGGTCTCGTGGTCGGTGAAGATGGCCTCCATCTCCTCCATCCCGGTCACCACCAGGTACCCGAGCGACTGGGCGTAGAAGATGCCGTGCTCGTCGCGGAGAGCAGCGGCGATGGCGTAGGGGTCGGCCAGGTACTCGTCGTCGAGCGGACTCCAGCTCTGGTGCACCGGGCAACCCGCCGGCGGCGGGGGCGCCGCCTCCCGCTCCTGGTGATAACTGCGTTCGGTCTCGGTCATGGTTCCCAGCCTCCTGCCTCGCGCCGTGTCGTGCTCAGTCGAACGCCAGCTCGAACGACCCGAGCTCGCCGTAGTCGAACCGGAACTCGTCGCCCGGGCCGACGTCGATGGGGCGGGTGAAGGAGCCGGCCAGGATGGTCTGGCCCGCGGCCAGGGTCAGGCCCTGCTCGGCGTAGCGACGGGCCAGCCACACGATGCCCCGGGCCGGGTGGCCCAGCACCCCGGCGGCCAGACCCGTCTCCTCGACGACGCCGTTGCGCCACCCCAGGGCCCCGATCCAACGGAGGTCGACCTGGCGCGGCCCGACAGCCCGCCCCCCGCACACGATCCCGGCATCGGCCGCGTTGTCGGCGATGGTGTCGACCACGGTGCGGGTCCGGCCGGTTCGGGGATCGCGGCGATGGGACCGGGCGGCGATCAGTTCGACGGCGGGCACGACGTGGTCGGTGGCGTCGAGGACGTCGTCGACCGACAGGTCGGCCCCGGCCAGGTCGGTGGCCAGGACGAAGGCCAGTTCGATCTCCACCTTGGGGTCGCAGAACCGGCCCGCCGACAGGGTGGCCCCGGGCTCGAAGACCATGTCCCCGGTCAGGAAGCCCGAATCGGGGGTGTCGATGTTCATCGCCGCCTGCATGGCCCGGGACGTGAGTCCGATCTTGTGCCCGACCAGCGTCTGACCCCGGGCCAGCTTGCGTTCGAGCCATGCGGCCTGGATCCGGTAGGCGTCGTCGATGGTGGCCTCGGGATGGACGGCCGTGGTCTGGCGGATCTGGGTCGCCGTCGTCTCGGCCTGGTCCAGCAGCTCGGCCTCGGCCCGAACCTGGTCCTCGCTCAGCATGGTCACCTCCCCTGTCTACCCAGTCCGGGGCCGTGGCCGCCAGCGCTGGCCCCGGCGCCCGTCGTGGTCCATGCTCGGGGGATCCGATCTCGACCCCCGAGCCGACCCCGGAGCATGACGTGCCAGACCAGATCCTGATCGGCGGAGCCTGGCGCGACGGCGCCGACGGCGATCGCATCCCCGTGATCGATCCCGCCACCGGCGCCGAGCTGACCACGGTGGCGGCCGGGACCCCCGCCGACGCCACCGCCGCCGTCGACGCCGCGGCCGCCGCTCAGCCCGGCTGGGCGGCCACGCCGCCCCGGGAGCGGGCCGAGGTCCTCCGGGCCTGTTGGTCCACCCTGGTGGCCCACGGCGACGAACTGGCCGAGCTGATCACCCGGGAGCACGGCAAGCCACTGGTCGACGCCCGCGGGGAGGTGGCCTACGCCGCCGAGTTCTTCCGCTGGAACAGCGAGGAGGCGGTCCGCATCCACGGTTCGCTCGGGACCGCTCCCGCCGGGACCAACCGCATCATCGTCCGCCATCCGCCGGTCGGGGTGGTGGTGATGGTCACACCCTGGAACTTCCCGGCCGCCATGATCACCCGGAAGGTTGCGCCGGCCCTCGGCGCCGGCAACGCCGTCGTCATCAAGCCCCCGACCGAGACGCCGCTGACCGCGCTCCGGGTGGCCGACCTCCTCCAGGAGGCCGGGGTACCTCCCGGGGTGGTCAACGTGGTGCCGACCTCGTCCGCAGGGGCGTGGTTCGACGCCGCCGTCGACCATCGGGCCACCCGGATGGTGTCGTTCACCGGCTCGACCGAGGTGGGCCGGATCCTGTTGCGACGCTGCGCCGACCGGGTCCTCAAGGTGGCCATGGAACTCGGGGGCAACGCCCCCTTCATCGTCTACGACGACGCCGATCTCGAGGCGGCGGTCGAGGGCGCAATGGTGGCAAAGATGCGGCATTCGGCCGAGACCTGCACCGCCGCCAACCGGTTCTTCGCCGAGGCCGGGATCGCACCCGACTTCACCGAGGCTCTGGCCGAGGCGATGGCCGACGTCATCGTCGGCAACGGCCTCGACGATGGCGTGACCTGTGGACCCATGATCAATCCCGCCGCGATCCAGTCGATCGAGGGGCTGGTCGGTGCCGCGGTCGGCGCCGGAGCCACGGTCGCCACCGGCGGCTCGGCGGTCGAGGGACCCGGGTTCTTCTACCAGCCGACCGTGCTGGGCCGGGTCGAGCCCACGGCGGCCATCACCCGGGAGGAGATCTTCGGTCCGGTGGCCCCCGTCATCCCCTTCACCGACCACGACGCCATGCTGGCCCACGCCAACGACACCGAGATGGGTCTGGCCGCCTACGTCTACACCGCCGACCTGGCCAAGGGCCTGCGCACGGCGGAGCGGTTGGAGTCGGGCATGGTGGGCGTCAATCGGGGCGCGGTGTCGGATCCGGCCGCCCCCTTCGGGGGGATGAAGCAGTCGGGCCTCGGGCGGGAAGGGGCGAGCGAGGGGATCTACGAATTCTGCGAGACCCAGTACATCGCCGCAGACTGGTAGGGGAGTGGAGCCATGAGCCTGTACTACGTCCAGAAGTTCCTCTATCAGCTCAATCGGGATCCGGCCGTCCAGGCCCACTACGCCCGGGACCCGCAGGGCGCCCTCGACGGCTACGAGCTGACGGGGACCGAGATCGATGCCCTCCTCGGGCCCGACATCGGCCTGTTGTTCCACCTCGGGGTCAACGGCCAGATCCTGATGCACTTCGCCGCCCACCATGGCATCGCCTGGGCCGACTATCTCCAGCTCATGCGGGACGGCATCGAGGAACACGGACCGGTGCGGGAGGGCGTCTACGCCATGA
The DNA here is from genome assembly GCA_965263455.1 of Acidimicrobiales bacterium. Classification (GTDB taxonomy): domain Bacteria; phylum Actinomycetota; class Acidimicrobiia; order Acidimicrobiales; family SZUA-35; genus CADEDH01. The sequence continues at coordinate 413,209 of CBDHHN010000001.1, read as the reverse complement.
CCGGCTACGAGGGCGTCGACGCCCACGCCGCCCAGTTGGGTCAGGAATCCCTTGCCGCCCAAGCAGGCGGCAACCAGGGCTCGCCCTCGACCGACCCCCAGGGCCGGGCCGCGACGCCCGACCGAACCGACCCCTCGACCACGGGAGCCACCTCATGAGCCTCGTCTACGCCGGCGTCTGCAGCCACGCCCCCGGCATCACCGGCCGGGCCGACCAGGCCGACCCGGAGGTCCGCGACGCCTTCTACCGGGCCTTCGACGACATGCGAGTCGACATCGAGGAGTCCGGGGCGGAGGCGCTCATCGTGGTGGCGGCCGAGCACTTCGCCAACTTCTTCATGGACAACATGCCGAGCTTCGCCATCGGCATGGCCGACCACTACGACGGCCCGATAGAGGATCCGGCCTGGCTCGGGATCGACCGGTTTCGGGCTCCGGGTCACAAGGACCTGTCCCGGCGTCTCATCTCCGAGGTGATGCAGACCGTCGACGTCGCCTACGCCGAGGAGTGGCGCTGTGACCATGGGATCGCCGTGCCCCTGCACTTCCTCACCCCTCGCTTCGACCTGCCGATCATCCCGGTCAACATCAACTGCCAGGGGCCGCCGCTGGTGCCGCTGCACCGGGCCTGGGCCCTGGGCGAGGCCCTGCGCCGGGCGGCCGACGCCGCCCCGGAGCGGATCGCCCTGGTCGGCACCGGTGGCATCTCCCACTGGCCCGCCACCCCCGATTCGGGGAAGATCAACGAGGCCTGGGACCGGGACTTCCTCGATCGCTGGTGTCGCAACGACCGTGACGCCCTCCTCGACTACGACGACCTCACGGTCTACGCCGACGCCGGTCAGGGCGGGTTCGAGATCCGGACCTTCCTCACCGTCAGCGCCGCCGCCGGAGGAGCGACCGGCACCGTCGCCTTCTGCCAGCCCATTCCCATCTTCGCCGTGAGCTGCACCGTGGCCAGCTACGAACTGGACCCGAGCGCCGGCGCCGCCACCGGATCCCGGGCCTGATCCCGCATCGCTATCGCGCCGCGGCCCGCTCGGACACCACCGGTCGCGCTACCGTGGCCGGATGGCCGAATCGGCGGCGCAGGTCGGTCGCCCGCGAACCTTCGACGAGAACGACGTCATCGACCGGACGGTCGAGATCCTGTGGCGGTCCGGGCCGGCCGGAACGACCATGCGTCTCCTGGAGTCGGAACTGGGCCTGACCCAGTCGAGTCTGTACAACGCCTTCGGTTCCAAGGCGAAGCTCCTCTCGGCCGCCCTCGACCGGTACCTGGAGCAGATCGACGAGGCGTTGGTGGCCCCGATGGACGGAACCGCTCCGGGCGGAACGGCCGACGGCGACACGGGCCGAGAACTGGAACCGCTCCGCGGCTTCGTCGACGGCCTGGTTCGCTGGGCGGCCGCCGACGGGGGACGGGGGTGCCTTCTGCTCAACGCCGCCGCCGCCGATACCGGCGGCGACGCCGGGATGGTGGCGCGGGCCGAGGCCTACCGGCAGCGGCTGCGGACCGTGTTCACCGACGTGCTCGCCCGCGTCGATCCCGGTAGGGCCCGGGCCCGGGCCGACCTGGTCCTGGCCTCGGCCATGGGCCTGTGCATCGCCGCCCGCAGCGGTGCCGCCCCCGAGGAGCTGGAGAGCATGGCCGACGGGCTGCGACTCCAGATCGAGGCCTGGTCGGCCTGACCGCCAGGGCCCGGTGGGCCGTCGCCCCGCACGGTGACTTGAGGCCCACCATCGGCCCCGGGGACAATGGCCCCCATGTCCTTGACCACGTCGTCGGCCGATCGGGCGCTCGCCGCGCCGTCGCCTCCGACCGGGGCGCAGGGCCACGGTCGGACCCGTCGTCCGTCAGCCGATGGCGGTGACCGAGTACCGGCCGTTCCCGGGGGTCGTGACCTGCCCCCGGCCCCGAACTGACCACGACCCGAGGGAGCATCCAGCGTGGACTTCGAGAAGTTGGCCTATGAGCGTCGCAGCGTCCGCGGCTACCGGCCCGACCCGGTGCCCCGGGCCGTGATCGACGAGATCGTCGAGGTGGCGGTCCAGTGCCCGTCGTCGATGAACTCCCAGCCCTGGCACTTCCACGTCGTGGCCGGAGAGCCGCTTGAACTGATCCGGGAGGGCAACACCGAACGGATGATGGCGGGGGCCGCCCCGGACCGGGAGATCCAGACCCACGGCGGGTATCAGGGTCTGCATCGGGAGCGCCAGAAGCGGGTGGCGGCCCAACTCTTCGAGTCGATGGGTATCGCCTGGGACGACAAGGAGCGTCGCCGGGACTGGGCCATGCGAGGCTTCCGTCAGTTCGATGCGCCGGTCTCGGTCGTGGGCTGCATCGACCGTGATCTGGCCCACTCCACCGTGGCCTACTTCGATCTCGGCCAGGCCGTGTACGGCATGGTGCTGGCGGCGTGGGAGCGCGGGCTGGGCACCGTCATCAACGGTCAGGGCATCAGCCAGTCGTCGGTGGTCCGGGCCCACGCCAACATCCCGGACGACCAGCTGATCGTGATCACGGTCGCCATGGGCTACCCGGCCGACGACTTCGCCGCCAACGACGTCGAGTCCGAGCGTCGCCCGGCCCGCGAGGTCGTCACCTACGTCGGTTTCGACGAGTGAGCCGCTGAGGGGGCCGGGCCCCGGAGGCCCGACCCACCTACCGGCTCAGTTCGGCAGCAGCGAGAGGGCGTCGTGGTCGACGATGGCCTCGACCGACCGGCGCAGCCCGGCCAGCATCAGGGCTTGCCCGTTGGCCGGGACGTCGTCCCAGCCGCCGAAGATCGACACCGGGTAGATGAGGCAGAAGGCCATGGTCAGTCGGAGCGATCGCAGCTCCGCCTCCCGGTCGTAGTCGACGCCGGCGTCGTCCAGCCCGCCGAAGTAGGCGGACAGCACCTCGGGTTCGGCCGCCACCCGGTCCTCGGGCTCCATCGACTGGCTGAGGAAGTAGCCGAGGTCGTAGATCCCGGCCCCGGTGCCCGTGATCTGGAAGTCGATGACGGCGAGGTTGCCGTCATCGTCCAGGAACAGGTTGTCGGCCCGCCAGTCGCCGTGGACCAGGGTGGCCCCCGTCGACAGCTCGTTGAGGGCCCAGGGCAGCAGCTCGACATAGCGGTCGCCGTAGGCCGTGACCTCCGGGGTGAGGATCTCGGTGCCCTCGGCCTTGCAGCGCTCCCAGCCTGCGGCGAAGATCTGCGGCAACACGACCTGGTGCACCGGGTTGTCGAGGGGGAAGAACGTGGTCTCCAGGTCCGAGAGGTCCTGGCCCCAGAAGCGGGCGTGGAAGGCGGCGAGGCTCCTGGCCGCCACCACGGCGTCGGCCCCGGTGGCCCCGGCGATCTGGTCGAAGCCGCGGAGACCGGCCAGCTCGTCCATGACCAGGACGAAGTCCGAGCTGTCCTCGGCCATGGCCGCGGCGTGGGCCTGAGGCACGCGGAACGGGGCGGTGGGGGCGAGCTCCCGGTAGAAGCGCAGTTCCCGCTGGTAGAACTGCAGGCCGTCGGCGATGGCCCGCTGGGTGGGCATGGCGGTCGGGAACTTGACGATGACCGAGGCTGGTCCTTCGCCCCCGTCGTAGGCCAGCTCGGCCCGGAACAGATCGCTGAGGAAGCCGAGACCCTCGGCGAAGGGCTTGGCCGGGGACGAGATGACGGTGGTCCCGGCGTCGATGGCGCCGCTGGTCCTCAAGACGGTGGTCAACCACTCGGGTGTCACCTCGTCGATCGACGTGGGACGACCGACTTCGGGTCCGGCAACAGAGCTCATCGGGTCAGTTCCTCCTGTTGGCTGCCTCTCGGCGGGTGATGATCGTGGGGGCTGCGAGTGTCCCACAAAAGTGACGTGCGCCACTAGTCATCGGTCGATCGGCGTTCGCTTCCGGTTCGCCTCGGGTTCGCCCCGGTGCCGATCGATGGCGGGCCCGGGCTGTCAGACTGGGCGCCATGGCCGAGCCGGTGCACGTCATCCAGTTGTCCGACACCCACTTCCTCGAGTCGGGGGCCCGGCCAGAGGGCCAGGGTGCCTACGACACGGCGGCCGCCTTCGCCGCCGTTCTGGAGCACATCCTGGCCAACCACACCGCCATCGATCTGGTTGTCGTGACCGGTGACGTGACCGACCACGGACGCCCCGAGCAGTACCGGGTGGCGGCCGAGTCCCTGGCCCGGCTCGATGTCCCGGTCGTGGCCTGCCCCGGGAACCACGACGCCACGGTGGCGTTCGAGGCCGGGATGGCCCGGCCCGGCATCGCCACCTCGCGGGTGATGGAGGCCGGCCCGTGGAGTTTCGTACTCCCCGACACCTCGGCCGGGCTCCAGACCTTCGACGGCCACGGCCTGGCTCACGATCCCCCCGGAGACACCCGGCTCCACTGCAACGGCGCCTTGGGCGCCCGTGAGGCGGCCTGGGTCGAGCGGGCGTGCGCCGCGGCCGAGAGCGAGCACCAGTTCATCTGGCTCCACCACCCGCCCGAGGCGCCGATACCCCTGAGCCACGATGCCGCCTACGGCGAGGAGTGGCGACGGCTGCTGGCCACCCCGGCACTCAGTCGGGTCCGGGGCATGGGGGCCGGACACACCCACGTCCCCGACAGCTACGAGTTGGCCGGCCGCCCCGTCCACGTGGCCCCGTCGCTCAAGAACAACTTCTCGCTGACCGACGAGACCTGGCTGCCTCCCGGCTACCGGAGCTACCGGTTCGACCCCGACGGCATCGTGACCAGCGACGTCCACCTGGTGGATGACGAGCGCTGGCCCCGCCGTCCACTGGGCCGGGCGCTTCTGGCCATGTTCAGAGGCGAACTCACGCCGGACGAGTTGGCGGAGATCGCGGCCCGTCGGGCCGCCCGATCCTGAGCCGCCGGCGCTGGGCGGGACGGCGGGAGGGGCCCGCCGGTCGGCGGCGCCGGGTGCTCAGCCCGCCCGTCGGGTCTCGTTCCAGGGTCCCTCGTCGGCCCGGGGCTCCTTGGGCAGGCCCAGCACCCGCTCGCCGACGATGTTGCGTTGGATCTCGTTCGACCCCGAGTAGATGGAGGCCGGGCGGGCCCCCAGGAAGTGGTCGACCATGGCCCGCGACGACCGCGGGTCGCCCTTGGTCTCGGTGAACACCGGCGACAGCGGGGCGTCGCCCGACGGGGCCATGGCATCGGCCCCGTAGAGGAGGGTGCCGAGTTCGGTCATGGCCTGGAACAGCTCGCTCCACAGCAGTTTGTTGATCGAACTCTCGGGCCCCAGCACATCGTCGGCCAGGACGCTGGTCAGCGACCGCAGCCCCAGGAAGCGGAGGACCTCGACCTTGGAGGCGCACCAGGCCAGGCGCTGGCGCACGACCGGGTCCTCGATCTTGCCCGAGGTTCGGGCCACGTCGACCAGGCGGTCGAGGACGCCCTGCATCCGGAGCGAGACGGTGGTGGCATCGTCGCCTCGTTCGTAGGCCAGGAGTTGGTTGGCCACCCGCCAGCCCTCGTGGACCCCGCCGACCACGTTGTCGACCGAGGTTCGGGCGTCGGTGAAGTAGACCTCGTTGAAGTCGTGGCTCCCCACGATGTTGATGATGGGGCGGACCTCGATGCCCGGTTGGTCCATGGGGCAGAGCAGGAACGAGATGCCGCGGTGCTTGGGCGCCTCGGGCTCGGTCCGGCACAGCACGAAGATCCAGTTGGCGCTGTGGCCTTCCGAGGTCCAGATCTTCTGGCCGTTGATGATCCACTCGTCGCCGTCGCGCACGGCCCGGGTGCCCAGCGAGGCCAGGTCGGAGCCGGAGTTGGGTTCGGAGTAGCCCTGGCACCACCGGTCCTCGCCCGACAGGATGCGGGGCAGGAACGTCTTCTTCTGCTCCTCGGTCCCCAGCACCATCAGGGTGGGCCCGATCATGCCGATGCCGAAGCCGTCGTTGGCTCCACCCGTGGGTGCACCGGCCCGGGCGAACTCCTCGTGCAGTACGACCCGCTCGATGGCCGACAGGCCACCACCGCCGTACTCGGCGGGCCAGGCCGGTGCGATCAGGCGGTGCTCGGCCAGCAGCTCACGCCACTCGGCAACGAAGCCGTCACGGGCCCCGGGTTCGAGGCCGCGTAGCCCGGACCAACCCGGGGGCAGGTGCTCGTCGAGGAAGGACCGGATCTCGTCCCGGTACCGTTCCGCTTCGTCGGAGTACGTCGGATCCATGGCGCTCTTCCCCCGGTGGCTGGCTGGCGCCTGCGATTCTCCGTCCGCCACCGTCCCGCCGTCAATCCGGTCGGGGCCGCAGGCGGCCGACGTCGTCAGCGAACGCCGACGTCGGCCGGGTCGTCGACCGTGTAGGGCTGATGCAGGTGGACCCGCTTCTCCGGCGTAACCGAGCGGGAGCGGATGTTCAGCGCCTCGACGAAGACCGAGAAGGCCATCGCCGAGTAGATGTAGCCCTTGGGGATCTTCTCGCCCATGCCCTCGGCGATCAGGGTCACACCGATCAGCAGGAGGAAGGCCAAGGCCAGCATCTTGACCGAGGGGTGCTGATTCACGAACTGGTAGATGGCCCGCGACGCCAACAGCATGATCACGACGGCGAGCACGATGGCGATGACCATCACGGCGAAGATGTCGGTCATGCCGACCGCCGTGATCACCGAATCGACCGAGAACACCAGGTCCAGGATCATGACCTGGGCGATCACGGCGCCGAAGGTGGGGGCGACCTTGGCCTCGGCGTGACCCTCCTCGCCCTCCAGCTTGTCGTGGATCTCCTTGGTCGCCTTGTAGATGAGGAAGACGCCACCGGCCAACAGGATGAGCTCCTTGCCGCTGAAGCCTCGCCCGGCGATCTCGAACAGGTCGTCCTGGAGCGTCACGATGAAGCCGATGAGCGACAGCAGGACGATGCGCATGGCGCCGGCGGCGATGAGGCCGGTCTGGCGTGCCTTGTCCTGCTGCTCCTCGGGCAGCTTCGAGGCCAGGATGGAGATGAACACGACGTTGTCCACGCCGAGCACGATCTCGAGGGTCAGCAGGGCGGCCAGGGCACTCCAGGCCGCGGGGTCATTCAACCAGTCCACGTCGGCAAAGCTAGCGGGCCGGACCGGCGTCGCGCCTGCGCGCCCCGGATCGGGTCCGGGCCGGACTCAGCGTCGCTTCACCAGACGACGGGCAGGTGGTCGATGCCGAGCACGAAGTTCCCGGCCCGCTCCGGCTGCCAGAGGTCGGGCTCGGCCAGCGCCAGGGTGGGCAGGCGATCGAGCACCTCCTCGAACAGGATGCGGAGTTCGAGCTTGGCCAGCTGGGCCCCCAGGCAGTAGTGGCGCCCATTGGCCCCGAAGGCCACGTGGCGGGCGGCGTCGCGGGTGATGTCGAACCGGTACGGATCGTCGAAGACCCGGGGGTCGCGGTTGGCGGCCTGATAGAGCAGCAGGACCCGGTCTCCGGCCAGGATCGGTTGGCCGCCCAGTTCGGTGTCGACCGTGGCCGTGCGGTTCATGTTTCGGACCGGGGACACCCACCGCAGCATCTCGTCGATGGCTCCGGGCAGCAGCGTCCGATCCGCTTGAAGTCGGGCCCACTGCTCGGGGTGGTGGAGGAGGGCTTCGAGCCCTCCGGCCATCACGTGGCGGGTGGTCTCGTCGCCACCGACCAGGATGAGCATGGTCTCGTAGATGAGGTCCTCGATTGACAGCGGATCGCCCTCGGTGTGGACCAGCAGGCTCAGCAGGTCCTCGGCCTCGGGGTCGGTCCGGGTCTTGAGATGGCCGACGATGTACTCGGCCCACTCGATCACGGCCTGCTCGACCTGGGCCCTGATGTCGGCCCCGCCGGTGGCGAACAGGTCCGACCAGTGCAGGAGCTTGTCCTCATCGGCCGCCGGGAGCCCCATCAGAGCGGCGATCATGCGGAGGGGGATGGGCTTGGCGATGTCGGTCACGAAGTCACACGAGCCTTCGTCGACGACGGCGTCGATGAGTTCGGTGACGGTGGACCGGAGGAAGGTCTCGTGGGCCTGGACCCGGCGGGGGGTGAAGCCCGAGCTGACGATGCGTCGGCGCCGGGTGTGGTCGGGCGGGTCGGCGTTGATCATCGACGGCACGGAACTCTCGGGCCGGGAGCCGAGGGCGGAGCAGAAGGTCTCCCAGTCGACCTCGACCCTGCTCACCTCGGCATGACCGGCCACGGCCCAGAGCCCGGTGATGTCGTCCCAGTAGACGGGGGCGTTGGCGTGGAGCCACCGGTAGTGCTCGTCGGGATCGGCGTTGAAGGCCAGGCTCATGACCTCCAGGCCCTCGCGGATCGGGTGGCCGGGTGTCCGGTGGACGATGGTCGATGGATCGAACCGGTAGCGATCGGGGTCCCGCTCGCCCCGGTCGACGTCCTGGAACCGTTGCTCGACGCTCATGACCGAACCGTAGTCGTCGGCCCCGATCAGGGAGGAAGTCGAACCGCTGTTCTGTTTACAATGGCCGCCGTCCCCCCCCGCTGAACGGAGTCTCCACCGTGGTCAAGAAGCTGTCCAAGGACGATCCCCGAGCGGCCCACAAGGCGGCCGACGTGAATCTCGACGCCCAGGCCCTGGCCGAGCACCTGGCCGGCCGCCACCAGTGGGTCCTGGCCACCACCCGGGCCGACGGCCGCCCCCAGATGAGCCTGGTCACCGGCGGCATGACGGCCGACGGCCTGCTGGCGGTGTCGACCTACCCCATGCGGGTCAAGGCCCGCAACGCCCGCCGCAACCCGCAGGTGTCGGTGGCCGTCATGGGCGACAGGTTCAACGCCGCCTGGGTCCAGATCGACGGCGAGGCCGAGGTGCTCGACATGCCCGAGGCGGCCGACGCCTTCGTCGAGTACTACCGCTGCATCAGCGGCGAGCATCCGGACTGGGACGAGTACCGTCAGGCCATGGCCGACCAGGGTAAGTGCATGATCCTGATCCGGCCCACCCGCTGGAGCCCGCTCAGCAAGGGCGGCTTCCCTCCCGAACTGTTCGAGGACTGAGCCATGACCGACCAACCAGCCCACTCCCACCTCCAGGACCGCGTGGTTCTGGTCACCGGCGCCGGTGGTGGATTCGGTCGCCTCATCTCGCTCGGTGCCGCCGCCCGGGGGGCCGCCGTGGTCGCCACGGACCTGGACGGCGACGCCGCGGCCTCGACCGTGGCCGAGATCGAGGGCGCCGGCGGACGGGCGTCGGCCGCCGCGGTCGACGTGACCGACCTGGCCGCCATGAAGGCCGTGGTGGGCCAAGCCGTCGACGGCTTCGGGGCCCTCGACATCGTGGTCAACAACGCCGGCGTGATGCCGCTGGCCTTCTTCGCCGACCACGAGGCGGCCGCCGAGGCCTGGTCCCGCTGCATCGACGTCAACATCAAGGGTGTGCTCAACGGCATGATCGCGGCCCACGACGTCATGGTCGGCCAGGGGCGGGGTCACGTCGTCAACCTCTCGTCGATCTACGGCAATTTCCCGGTGGTCGGCGCCGCCGTGTACGGCGCCACCAAGGCCGCGGTGAACGTGCTGTCGGAATCGTTCCGGGTCGAGACCCAGGGCCGGGTCAAGGTGACCACGGTCCGCCCCACCGGGGTGCCGGGCACCGGGCTGGGGTCGGGCGTCATCAACCGCGAGGCCGTGGTCGGCATCCTGGGCCAGAACGCGGCCGAGTACTTCGGTGTCATGGCCGCCCTGGCCGAGGGCGGCGACGGGGTCGACCTGGACCCGGCGTCGCCGGGCAACGCCCGGCTCGCTCCCGAGGACCTGGTCGAGCAGGTGCTGTACGCCATGGACCAACCGTGGGGCGTGTCGATCGGCGACATCACGGTCCGGGCCACAGGCGACCGCTACATCCTCTGACCGGCGGCGGACGGCTGATCGACGCCGGTCGCCCCCGGCGCCGCCCGCGGCAGGTGACGGCCCGACGGGCTCGGCGTGATCAGGCCTGGTGGACGGCGCCGTCGGCCACGAGTCGGTCGATGCGGGCCTGGTCGTAGCCGATCCCGGCCAGCACGGCCGTGGTGTCGGCCCCCGGAGCGGGAGCTGGACCGTCCACGGCCCCCGGGGTCCGGTCGAAGCGGGGGGCCGGTGCGGGCTGGACCATGCCGTCACGGGTCAGGTGGGCCGACCGGGCCACGTTGTGGGGGTGGTCGGGAGCCTCGCTGAGGCTGAGGACGGGGGCGAAGCAGATGTCGGTTCCCTCCATGCGCTCGCACCACTCGTCCCGGGTCCGCGTCCGGAACACGGCGGCCAGCCGCTCGGTCAACTCCGGCCACCGCTCCGGATCCCGTTGGTGGGCGAAGTCGGGGTCATCGGCCAGGTCCAGGGCGTCGAGCAGGGCGGCGTAGAACTGGGGCTCGATGGAGCCGAGCGCCACCCACCGGCCGTCGCTGGTCTCGTAGGTGTCGTAGTAGTGGGCGGCCCCGCTCAGCGGTCCGGCGCCCGGGTCCTCGTTGAACCGACCCTGGGCCTGCTGGGTGAAGCACATGGCCAGCAGGGCGTTGGTGCCGTCGACCATGGCGGCGTCGACCACCTGGCCCTGGCCCGAGGCCTCGGCCTCGAGCAGGGCGCACAGCACCCCGAAGGCCAACAGCATGCCCCCGCCGCCGAAGTCACCGATGAGGTTGATGGGCGGGACCGGCTTGCCCCCGGTGGGCCCAATGGCGTGCAGGGCCCCGGTCAGGGCGATGTAGTTGATGTCGTGGCCGGCGGCCTGGGCCAGAGGGCCGTCCTGGCCCCACCCCGTCATCCGGCCGTAGACCAACTTGGGGTTGGCCGCCCGGCATGGCTCGGGGCCGATGCCCAGCCGCTCGGTCACGCCGGGCCGGAAGCCCTCGATGAGGGCGTCGGCCTTGGCGCAGAGATCGAGCACGGTGGCCACCCCGTCAGGGTGCTTCAGGTTGACGGCGATCGAGGTCTTGCCCCGCCCGGCCACGTCGGGCCGCGCTTCGGCCCCCGGCCGGTCGACCCGAATGACGCGAGCCCCCATGTCGGCCAGCAGCATCCCGCAGAACGGGGCCGGGCCGAGGCCGGCCAGTTCGATGACGGTGCGTCCGGCCAGTGGCCCGGTGGTCACGGTGAACTCCGACTCAGCCGCGGCCGACGTCGCGGAACGGGACGCCCCGGTCCACGGCCGGTTCCTTGGGGAGGCCCAGGATGTTCTCGCCCAGGATGTTGTGCTGGATCTCGTCGGTCCCGCCGGCGATGGACTGGGCCGGGGTGGACACGAGGACCTCGGCCACCGTGGCGTCGACCTCCTCATCGCCGTTGCGGAGCATGCCCTGGGCTCCGGCGATGGCGGTGTGGGTGTGATTGCACTGGCGGGCGATCTCCGACAGCGAGAGCTTGCCGATGGAGCCCTCGGAGCCCGGAGGGCGTCCCAACTCCCGGGCCACCCGGGCCCGGTCGGCGGTGATGGCGGCCGCCTGGTGCATGCTGTGGGCCTTCATGATCTCCTGGCGGATCACGGGATCGGCGGCGGCGCCCCGGGCCTGGGCCTGCGAGGTCAGCAGGTCGACCCGACCCTGGCGCTGGGGGTACCAGACGTAGGTCTTCTCCCACTCGGCGACCTCCTCCTTGGCCTCCTCGACGACCCGGCCGCTGGCCGTGGACTCGTAGGGGCGGCCGCGGCGGCTGTTGAACCGGCGTTCGTGGGCCAGGGTGCCTCGGGCCACCTTCCACCCGTCGCCGACGTTGCCCACCACGTTCTGATGGGGGACGCGGGCGTCGGTCAGGAAGACCTCGTTGAAGGAGTCGTAGTAGTTCATCTGCTCGATCGGCCGCACCTCGATCTCGTCCTGGTGCATGTCGATCACGAAGTAGGTGAGGCCGGCGTGCTTGACCGCATCCCAGTCGTGGCGGGCCACCAGGATTCCCATGTCGGCGTGGTGGGCGCTGGTGTTCCACACCTTCTGGCCGTTGATGATCCAGTCGTCGCCGTCGCGGACGGCCGTGGTCTTGAGCCCGGCCAGGTCGGATCCGGCCACCGGCTCGCTGAAGAGCTGACACCAGGAGATGGCCCCGGTGAGCGTCGGTCGCAGGTACTTGGCCTTCAACTCGTCCGAGGCGTGGTCGTACATGGTCGGGGCGGCGAGGCCCATCCCGCCGCCCAGCGGGGTGGTGACCCCGCCCGCTTCCCGGATGGTGCGGTGGACCACCCCGTCGGCCCAGGCCGGCAGATCCTTCCCGTACCAGTCGGTGGACCAGGAGGGAACGGCCCAGCCGGCATCGACCAGGCGCTCCCGCCACGAGACCAGCGAGAGGTCGGGATCCCAGTTCTCGTCGAACCAGGCGCGGACCTCGTCGACCAGTTCCTGCTCGGTGACCATGTGGCACTCCCTCGTCCGTGTTCGTCCTCGGCCGGTGCGGCCGTTGTCGATCCGACCGTAACCGAACACAGACTAGGTTCCTGAGATCGGGCGCGTCGAAGCGACCGAAACGCGGTGTCAGCCGCCCCCGGCGGCCCTAGGCGAGGTCGCCGCGGCCAGAAGGGATGGCCGGCCCCGGGTCAGGGGCTGCTGACGATGATGCGGTCGGCGGCGAAGCCGCTGATGCCGACGGGCGCGCCGTCGACCGAGACCGTGGCCGTGCCGTCGGGGGCCATGGCCACCACTCGGGCCAGCCGGCCGGGGAGCAGGCCGGCGCCTTCCAGGTAGGCCAGTTGGCCGGCCTGGAACTCCAGCTCCTCGGGGATGCGCTCGATGGTGAACTCCTCGTCGACCGAGAGTTCGCTCAAGGGTCGGGCCGACTCCGGCCGGGTGTACCCGCTACCCGGGATGGGGTTCCCGTGGGGGCAGGTGGTTGGATCGTCGAGCAGGCGGATCATGGCCGCCTCGACGGTGGGCGAGATGACGTGCTCCCAGCGGCCGGCCTCCTGGTGGGCGTCGGCCCACCCCAGTTGGAGCACGTCGGTCAGGAACCTCTCGGCCAGGCGGTGCCGGCGCACGATGGTGGTGGCCAGCGAACGGCCGTCGCCGGTGAGAGCGATCCGGGAGGCGTCATCGACCTTCACCAGGCCTTCGGAGACCATCCGCTTGATCATCTCCGACACCGCCGGCCGCGACACCTCGAGCCGTTCGGCGATGCGGGCCTGGATGACGTCGATGCCGTCCTCTTCCAGTTCGAAGATGGTCTCCGTGTACTCCTCGAAGGCCGGATGGTGCTCGGTCGGCTCGTACGGCATGAACGAAGCATAGCGGGAAATCCCGCTTATTAGGTCTGCTTAACGGGCAGTGGTCCGAGGCGGGGTGGGAACCCGTGGTAGAACGGCGCGGTGGCAGACGCGGACCGGGAACCGGAGCAGAACGTGGACCTCGACGCCCTTCGGGCCATCGAGCGGCGGGTGCTGTGGCTGGCGACCCGGATGATCGACGCCGCCAACCGGCGCCACGACACCGAGGTCAAGGTCGGGGGTCACCAGGCCTCGTGCGCCAGCATGGTGTCGATCATGACCGCCCTGTGGTTCGGCCACATCGGGGGCGCCGACAAGGTGGCGGTCAAACCCCACGCCTCGCCCGTCTACCACGCCATCAAGTACCTGACCGGCGAGCTCGATCGCTCCTACCTCACCACCCTTCGGCAGCGGGGTGGGCTCCAGGCCTACCCGTCGCGGACCAAGGACCCCGACGTGGCCGACTTCTCGACCGGCTCGGTCGGCCTGGGGGCGGTGGCCCCGCTCTTCTCGGCCCTGACCCGACGGTTCCTGGACGATCACCGCGGGACGCGGCGCCCGGCCCGCTTCATCGCCCTGGTCGGCGACGCCGAACTCGACGAGGGCAACGTGTGGGAGGCCATCGCCGAACCCGTGACCCAGGGACTGGGGTCGTTCACCATGGTCGTCGACCTCAATCGCCAGAGCCTCGACCGGGTCATCCCCGACATCGCGGCCGAGCGCCTCAAGCGCTTCTTCGCCGACGCCGGCTGGCACGTGGCCGAAGCCAAGTACGGCTCGGCGCTGTCGGCCGCCTTCGCCCGACCCGGGGGCGAGGTCCTCCGGCGGCGGATCGACGAGATGAGCAACGAGGCATACCAGTCGCTGTTCGCCCTCGACGGTCCCGAGCTGCGGGCCAAGTTCTGCGCCGGTGCCGACCCGGACCTGGTGCGCCTGGTCGACGGCTACGACGATGCGGCCCTCAAGCCGCTGGTGACCGACCTCGGCGGCCACGACCTGAGCGTGCTGCTCGACACCTTCGCCCGCTGCGACGCCGAGCTCGAACGCCCCTCGGTGGTCTTCGCCTACACCGTCAAGGGCTGGGGCCTGCCGATCGCCGGTGATCCCCTCAACCACGCCGCCCTCCTCAGCCCGGCGCAGCTCGACGAGGTCCGGGACACCCTGGGACTCACCGAGGAGGGGGAATGGGACCGGTTCGACCCCGACTCGCCCGAGGGGCGGTTGTGTGCCGCCGTGGGCGGGGCCATCAACAACCCCCGCCCCGTGCCCCGGCCCGAGGCCCCGGTCCCCGATCGGGCCCGTCCGCCGGTCCTGGCCGGTGCGACCTCGAGCCAGGAGGCGTTCGGCCGCGTCCTGGCCTCACTGGCCGACGTCGACGGGGTGGGGGAGCGGATCGTGACCACCTCCCCCGACGTCTCGATCTCGACCAACCTCGGCGGCTGGATCAACAAGGCCGGGGTCTACTCCCACGAGGAGCGGGACGATCACGGCGGCGCCGATCGCCTGCTGCGGTGGGCTCCCTCGCCCCGCGGTCGACACATCGAGCTGGGAATCAGCGAGATGAACCTGTTCATGTTGCTGGGTCAGCTCGGCCTGGCCCACGAGCACCACGGCGAGCAGCTACTGCCGGTCGGCACCGTGTACGACCCCTTCGTGCTCCGAGGCCTCGACGCCTTCGTCTACGGGCTCTACAACGGGGCCCGGTTCGTCGTTGCCGGGACCCCGTCGGGGGTCACCCTGGCTCCCGAGGGAGGAGCCCATCAGTCGACCATCACCCCGTCGGTGGGGGCCGAGCTGCCGGGCCTGCACTACGCCGAGCCGGCCTATGCCACCGAGGTCGACTGGCTCCTGTGCGACGCCCTCCACGATCTGGGTCGCGAGGGCGGGCTCAGCACCTACCTCCGGCTGTCGACCCGGCCCGTCGATCAGGCCCCCTTCGCCGAGGCACTCCAGCGCCACGGCGAGGACGTGCTCCGACGACACGTACTGGCCGGTGGCTACCGGCTGCGGGACGGACCCCCCGACGGGCGACCGGGGGTCACCGTGGTCACCACCGGGGTGCTGGCACCCGAGGCGCTGTCGGCGGCGGCCGAGCTGGACCACGAGGGTGTCCAGGTCACCGTGGTCCACCTCACCAGTCCCGACCGGGTCTACCGCAGCTGGCGGGCCGGGTACGCCGCATCGACCCGGTCCGGGGCCATCGTACGGGCCCCCAGCCAGCTGCATCGTCTGGTCCCCCGGGACGAGCGGCGCCGACCGGTCGTCAGCGTCCACGACGCCGCCAGCCACAGCCTGGCCTGGTTGGGCTCCGCCCTGGGCACGGCCCAGTACACCCTGGGCGTCGACCGGTTCGGTGAGTCGGGCACGGTGGCCGACCTTCACGAGCTGACCGGCATCTCGACCGACAGCATCGTGAACGCCGCCCTCATCGCCATCAGCGAGGCCCCCCTCCACGACTGAGCGGCGCCGGGGCCGGAGCGGGCCGGCCGGTCTCAGGTTCGCCAGCGGTCGAGGTCCACGTCGTCGTCGACGATGGCGAACACCTGCAGACGGGGCCCCTCGATCTCCCGGCTGATGTGGCCCTGACCGGTCAGGTCGTCGGCCAGCAGAAGGTCGCCCGGTCCGAACGTCCGGCGGGTTCCGTCGCCGACCTCGATCTCGGTCCGCCCCACCAGATGGATGGCGAACTGGCGTCGGGGGGCGGTGTGATAGTCCCACACCTCGGGTCCGGCCTCGGAGGTGTCGCGGACGAAGATCGACCTGATGGGAATCGGGGATGACATCGCCCCCACGGCCGAGATGGTGAGGGGAAGGTCGAGGTCCTCGAAGTGGCTACGGCCGTCATCGCCGCTGTAGATGCGGGTGATGCGCATGCGGCGTCGCCCGGGATCAGTCGGCCACGGGGGCGGGCTCGACCGTCACCCGCTCGCCCTCGGCGTTGGCCGGGGGATGCAGGGCGTCCTCGGGCCCGAAGGTCCTGGTCCAGCAGGCGAACTCCAACAGCACGCCATCGGGATCCCGGAAGTAGACCGAGCGGACGAACACCCCGTCGTGCAGGTCACGGGCCACCGTGGTCTCGCTGTCGTCGTGATTGAGGACCATCGAGACCTCGACACCCTTGGCCTGCAGCTTCTCGACGTAGTGGTCGAACTTGTCGGCCGGCACGTCGAGGGCCAGGTGGTTCATGGAGCCATGGGCCGAGGCCAGATCGCCCTGGCCCGGCATGGCGCCGGCGGCCGCGATGCCGGGCGCCGCCGACGGGGCGCCGGGAAACCAGAAGAAGGCCAGGGAGTCGCCGTTGCCGCAATCGAAGAAGAAGTGCTGGCCACCGCCCGGGATCTCCAGGGTCTTGATGAGGGGCATGCCCAGCACACCGGAGTAGAACTCCACGGTGCGGGCCATGTCGCTGCTCACGAGGGCGATGTGGTTGACGCCCCGGAACTCGAACTCGTCGTTGGTGGCCATCGAGCCCTCCCTCGATCGTCGGTGCCCTCCACGCTAGTGGGCCCGGCCGCTGCGGTCCCAAGCGCCGTGGCCGACGCCGGTACCGGATCAGGTGCGGGCCCGGAGCCAGGCCGTCACCTCGTCAGCCAGGCGATCCCGGCCCCCGACCGGTTCGAGGAAGTAGTGGTCGCCGGGGAGCGTGAGCCGGGTGACGTCGTCCGCCGCCAGGCCGGCCAGGATGGCGTCGCCGTCGGATGGGAAGACCCCGCTGTCGGCATCGGCCTCGACCAGGAGGGTCGGGATCCGGAGGCGGGCCAGGTGCGGACCGGCCCGGCAGGCCGAGTGCTCCAGGCTGAGCATGGACAGCCAGGTCCGGAGCGAGTTGACCAGTCCCACCCCGTAGATGGCCCGGTTGGCCTTCGCCGGATCGCCCAGGTAGCAGCTGTTGGGTCGACGCCGGTTGGCGTCGATCGACGGGTCGACGAAGCGGGGGTCGGCCCAGGTTCGGGCCACCACGAACAGCCGGTCCCGGACGCCGGCCGCCCCGCAGCGCTCCAGCTCCTCCAGGGCCCACGATGTGATCCGGTGGTTCCGGGCCACCTGAGCCTCCCGGTAGCGGGCCACGAACTCGGGGTCCAGGGGCACCGCCCGATCGCTCCGGTACAGGTCGAGGGCGGGATCGGTCGCCGTCGGGTCGCTCTCGTCGGTGACGGACGGGTCGAGCCAGTTGGTGTAGATCTCGGGTCGACCCGGATGGGCGGCCAGGAACACGAACAGGTCGCCGGGCGGGAGCCCCTGGACCGCAGCCAGCGGCCGGACGCCGGGGGCGGGCTCCAGGTGGGGTTCGACGGCCTGGGACTGGTAGGCGGCCATGAGCGAGCCGCCCCCGGAGTTGCCGAGCAGGATCACGGTCTCGACCGCCGCCTCCTCCCGGAGCCAGCGGACCCCGACCCCGATCTCGGCCAGGGCATGATCGAGCAGGAACAGCTGCTCGTTGCCCCGGAACCGGGTGTTCCACCCCAGGAACCCGATGCCTCGCTCGGCCAGGTAGCGAGCGAGGTAGTGCTCGGAGAAGTCGACGTTGTAGTGGGTGGCGATAGCGGCCACCGTGGGCCAGGAGCCGGCCGGGGTGTGATAGATCCCCTGGCACGGATGGCCGCCGGCGCCGGCCCGGCCCACCACGGGCGAATCGAGGCCGACGAACCGACGCTCGATGTCGACCATGGCCTAAGGGAGGCGTGGACCCGCAACGCGGGTCACGACTTGGAACGCAGCCGAGGGTCGAGGGCGTCGCGCAGCCCGTCACCGATGAAGTTGATGCTGATCACGGTGAGCGAGATGAACAGGCCCGGCAGCAGGATCCGCCAGATGTTGATCTGCATGTAGTGCTGGGCGTCGGACAGCAGGCGACCCCAGGTGGGGAAGTCGGCGGGGAAGCCCAGGCCCAGGAAGGACAGGGCCGACTCGGTGATGATGGCCACGGCGATACCGAGTGAGGCCGACACCGTCACCGGGCTCAGCACGTTGGCCAGGATGTGGCGGCTCAGGATCCGCCGCTGGCGGGTCCCGATGCTGCGGGCGGCGAGGACGAAGTCCTGTTCCCGCAGTGCCAGCACCTCGCCCCGCACGATCCGGGCCGTCTGCATCCAGCTGGTCAGCCCGATGATCGACACCACGAGGAAGAAGATCCCGAGGCTGGGGCCCAGCGCGTCCTTGAGGGTGTCGCGGAACAGCACGATGGTCACCAGCAGCAGGGGCAGCTGGGGGAGGGAGATGAAGAGATCGGTCAGCGCCATCAGGGGCCAGTCGAGCCACCGGAAGAACCCGGCCATGATCCCGACCAGGACCCCGAGGACGAGGCTGAACAACATGGCGGCGAAGCCGACAGCGAGGGAGATCCGGCCCCCGATGAGCGACCGGGACAGGACGTCGCGGCCCAGGTTGTCGGTTCCGAAGGGATGGGTGGCCGATGGCCCCTGGTTGGCGTTGGGGATATCGAGTTCGAGCGGGTCATGGGGGTAGATCTCGGGCCCGACGAGCGCCCCCAGCGTGATGATGGTGAGCACGATGAGGCCGAAGATGGCGCCCTTGTGGCGACGGAACTGCTGCCACACATCGGACCGGAGCGAGCGATACTCGCCCAGGTCGTCCAGCTCGTCGATGCCGTCGGCCATGGCCGACGCGGTCGCCGGGCTGAGGTCGGCGGCCTCGTCGGAGGCCTCGTCGCGGACGGTATCAGTCATAGCGAATCCTCGGATCCAGGAGTCCGTAGACGACGTCGGCTACCAGATTGAACATGACGGTCAGGAAGGCGAAGATGAAGGTCAGCGTCTGGACCATCGGTAGGTCGCCCTGACCGATGGACAGGAACAGTAGCTGACCAAGCCCGTTGATCCGGAAGACGGTCTCGGTGATGATCGCACCGGAGAAGATCCCGGGGATCGACAGGGCGGCCAGCGTCACGACCGGGATCAACGAGTTGCGCAGGACGTGGCGGTTGACCACCAGCCACTCGCTGAGTCCCTTGGACCGGGCGGTGCGGACGTAGTCCTGGGTCAGGTTGTCGAGTACGGCGGCCCGGGTGAAGCGGGCGAACGACGCGGTGTTGAACAGCGTGAGCACCGCCACCGGCATCAGGAGCTGGCGGATCTGGAACCAGATGCTCGACCAGCTGGTCAGGCTCACCTCGTGGGTTGTGTCGTAGAACGACGGCAGCCACTTGAAGGTGACGCTGAACAGGAAGATCAGGATGAGGCCGAAGAAGTAGACCGGCATCGAGAACCCGACCATGGTGACGAACGTGCCCACGTTGTCGAAGGTCGAGTACTGGCGGTAGGCGGACACGACGCCGATGGGGACGGCGATCAGGATGCCGAAGATGAGCGAGAGGCCCATGACCCACAGGGTCTGGGGGAGGCGCTGGTAGATCACGTCGAGGGCGGGGGCTCGGGAGGACCAGGAGATGATCCGGTTCCGGCCCTCGCAGTCGCCGATGCAGGTACCGGTGACCTGCTCGAAGGCGTGAAGCGGCTCGTTGATGAACATGAGCCGGACCCAGTTCAACCAGCGCAGGAAGAAGGGGTCGTTGACACCGAGCGAGTCTCGGATCTGCTCCCGCAACTCGGCGGGCAGCGTGAGCGGTAGCTGCGAGGTGGGGTCCCCGGGAGCCCGATCCAGGATCGTGAACAGGATCAGACTGATCAGGACCAGTGTTGGCAGGGCGAACAACACCCGGCGGATGACGAATCGAACCATGATCTTGTGGCGTGAACCTTCCCGCTACCGAGGTTTGGTGAGACCCGAGGTGTGGGGGCGACCCGAGGGCCGCCCCCACACGTTCAGGTCAGAGGGCTATCAGCCCCGGGACCAGTCCTGGATGTTCCAGTACTCGGAGTCCCAACCGTTGGGGTCGCCGTAGCCCTGGATCTCGTTGGAGATACCGGAGACGTTGCCACGGTGGATCAGCGGGATGATGGCGCCGGACTCGACCTGCAGGTCCTGCAGCTGCTTGACCAGGTCGAGGTAGGCGGGATCGCTGGGCGAGGTCTGCGAGGCCTCGGTCCACACCTCGTCGAACTCGGGCGACTGCATCCGGGGGATGTTGCCCGAGGCCGGCCACCCGAGGGCGGCGGTGGGGATCTCCTCGGTGGTCCAGCTGACGAAGTAGCCGACGGGGTCGGGAGCCGACGAACCGTTGGTGAACATCTGGATGTCGGTGAAGAACTTCCAGATCGACACGTCGGAGGCGCTGGTGCCGTCGAAGAAGAGCGAGGCGTCCTCGTTCGCCATGTTGGCGACGACGCCGATCTCCTCCCAGTTGGCCTTGATGATCTCCTGGTTCGACTGGCGCACGGCGTTGGTCGAGGTCACGTAGTCGAACTCGAGCGGGGTGCCGTCGGTGAACTCACGCACACCATCGCCATCGGAGTCGAGGTAGCCCAGGTCGTCCAGGATCTGGTTGGCCTGGTCGACGTCACGGGTGAGGCACCAGTCCTGGTTGGTCGACCGCTGGTCGCCCACCGGCCACATGGTGCAGGTCGGGGTACCGGTCGGGCCGTAACCCACGGCCACCAGCGACTCCCGGTCGATGGCCAGCGACAGCGCCTGAGCGAAGTCGAAGTTGTTGAAGAAGAACGGGTTGTTGCCCGAGCCGTCCTCGACGTACTCCGAAGGCGGATCGGCCCGGTTGTCCGTCTGGTTCAGGTTGATGTGCTCGACGTTGGCGGTGAAGGAGGTGACGACCTGACCGTTGCCGGCGGCCTCCATCGGGGCCAGGATCTCGGGCGCAACCTGGAGGTTCCAGGCGTAGTCGGCCTCACCGATCTCCAGGACCGAACGAGCGGCCGACTCGGCGTCGCCGCCACCCTTGATGGTCACGGTGCCGAAGAAGGGCTTGCCCTCGCTCACGCCGCGGTAGTTCGGGTTCCACTCGTAGGTGACGGTGTCCTCGGGCTTCAGCTCGGTGACCATGAAGGGACCGGTCCCGACCGGAGCGAAGTTCTCGTCGGTGCAGGCGCTGGCGCCCTCGCCGACGCAGTCGCCGAACTGGGCCCGCTGGATGATCGGCTCGGTGTAGCCGACGAAGTCCAGGTAGGGATAGGGGAGGGGGTCGTTGAAGTTCACGGTGACCGTGAGGTCGTCAACCACCTCGACCGACGAGACGGTGGTCAGGTCGGCGGTGCAGCCGGTCAGCTCGTCCGAGCAGTACTCGAAGGTGAAGAGCACGTCGTCGGCGGTGAAGGGCGTACCGTCGGACCACACGACACCCTCTTGCAGGGTCCAGGTGATCGAGCTGAAGTCCTCGGCCACGCCGCCGTTCTCCAGCGTCGGGATCTCGGCCGCCAGAGCGGGCACGAGGTTACCGGCCGGATCGAACTTGGCCAGGGGCTCGACCACGAGCGAACCGGCCAGGAGGTCCTTGGTGCCCGAGGACAGCATCGGGTTGGCCTGGGACGGGGCCTGCCACTGCAGGAGCAGCAGCTCGCCGCCGGAACCGGCCTCGCCACCCGCCGCGGTGTCGTCGTCGGCGTCGGCGTCGGCGTCGGCGTCGCGTCGTCGGAGCCGGACTCCTCAGCCGTCTCCTCGGCAGCCGACTCCCCGACGCCGTCGGCGTCTTCGTCGTCGCTCCCACCACAGGCGGCGGCCACCAAGGCGAACGCCGCCAGCAGTGCGATCAGAAGTCTCTTGTTCATAATCTCTCCACTGGTGTTGGTCGGTCGGGCGAACACCGAAAACGGACCGTTTCCGATAGTTCCACCCGGTTGTAGAAAACTAGGCCACAGCGACCTGTTGGTCTCGTCGTTCCTGTTGCTTCTTTGATCTGTAACCTGGATCAGGTATCGGCGAAATGGCAGGCGACCCAGTGTTCGGGCTGGATCTCCCGCCATTCGGGCTCCTCCTCGGCACAGCGGGCCTCGGCCCGGGGGCAACGGGTTCGGAACCGGCAGCCACTGGGCGGATTGGCCGGGCTGGGGACGTCTCCTGCGAGAATCACCCGCTCCCGACGAGCCTCGATCACGGGATCGGGCACCGGCACGGCCGAGTGCAGGGCCTGGGTGTAGGGGTGCATCGGGCTGTCGTACAGGTCGTCGACCGGGGCCAACTCGATGATTCGTCCCAGGTACATCACGGCCACCCGATCGGCGATGTGACGGACCATGGACAGGTCGTGGCTGATGAACAGGTAGGTGAGGCCCCGTTCCTCCTGGAGCTGCTCCAGCAGGTTCACCACCTGGGCCTGGATCGACACGTCGAGGGCGGCGATGGGTTCGTCGCACACCACGAACTCGGGGTTGAGGGCCACGGCTCGGGCCACCCCGATGCGCTGGCGCTGGCCGCCGGAGAACTCGTGGGGGTACCGGTTGGCGTGGGACGGATGGAGGCCGACCACGGTCAGCAGGTCGGCGATGCGGTCGTGGATCTCGCCCTTGGGGACGACCCGGTGCTCGACCAGGGGCTCGCCGATGATGGAGGCCACCGTCATCCGGGGGTTGAGCGAGGCGTGGGGGTCCTGGAAGATCGTCTGCATCCGGGGCCGCAGGCTGCGGAGCCGCTCACCACCGAGCGTCGTGAGCTCGGTGCCGTCGAACCGGATGGAGCCGCCGGTGGCCTTGTCGAGCTGGAGGACCACTCGGCCGGTGGTCGTCTTGCCCGAACCGCTCTCGCCCACCAGGCCCAGGGTCTCGCCCCGGTAGACGTTGAAGCTCACGTCGTCGACGGCCTGGACCGCCCCGACCTGACGGCGGAAGACGCCCTTCATGATCGGGAAGTGGCGCTTGAGCCCGGTCACCTCGACCAGGGTCTCCTGCATCGGCCGCTCGGCGCCGGCGTCACCGGACCCGGCGACGGCGGCCTTGTCCGAGACGGTGTCCGAGACGGTGTCGGAGGCGGCGTCCGCATCGGGAGTGTCGGGCATGGTGTCGGTCACGAGGTGGCCTCCTGGCCGGTCGTGGCGTCCCAGTGGCAGGCCACTCGGTGCTCGTCGCCCGTGACCCGCAGGACCGGGACCTCCTCCCGGCACCGCTCGAAGGCGTGGTCGCAGCGCGGGGCGAAGGAGCAGCCGGTCGGCTCCGACAGCAGGTTCGGGGGCTGACCCTTGATGCTGATCAGCTCCTGGCCCTTCTGATCGAGGCGGGGGAGCGAGGCCAACAGACCCTGGGTGTAGGGATGCCGGGGGTCGGCGTAGAGGTCGTGGACCTTGGCCTCCTCGACCACCTTGCCCCCGTACATCACCATGACCCGGTCGGCCAGACCGGCGACGACGGCGAGATCGTGGGTGATCCACACCACGGCCGTGCCGAGTTCCTGGCGGAGGTTCTTGACCTCCTCGATGATCTGGGCCTGGATCGTCACGTCGAGGGCCGTGGTCGGCTCGTCGGCGATGATGACCTTGGGCGAACAGGCCAGGGCCATGGCGATCATGACCCGCTGGCGCATACCGCCCGACAGCTCGTGGGGGTACGACTTGAGCCGTTGCTCAGGGTCGGGGATGCCCACCATCTCCAGCAGCTTGGCCGCCGGTTCCCGGGCCGCCCGCTTGCTGATCCCGGTGTGGCGGACGAGGGACTCGCCGATCTGGCGGCCCACGGTCAGCACCGGGTTGAGCGACGTCATCGGGTCCTGGAAGATGAACCCGATCTTGCCGCCCCGGATCTCCCGGAGTTCGTCGTCCTCGAGTTCGATGAGGTCGACGTCTTCGAAGGTGGCCGAACCCTCGACGATCTCGCCGGGAGGCATGGGGATCAGCCGGAGCAGGGACATCATGGTGACGCTCTTGCCCGAGCCGCTCTCGCCCACGACGCCCAGCAGCTCACCGGGACGCAGCTCGAAGCTGACGCCGTTCACGGCGTGCACGACGCCGTCCTGGGTGTTGAAGTGCGTCGTGAGGTTCGACACCGCGAGCACCGGCTCGACCGCAGTCATTCCCTGTTCTCTCCCATCGCCGGCAGCCGATCGAATGGTTACCAGCAGGTTATTTGTAGCACCAGCCTGACGCTTCGGCAGCCCTTGCGCGTTTCTGGACCGTCTCTTTTGTGCGATCTCGTGTCGCGGGTTGCTGTCACGTTTCTTTCTCGTGATCGGCGCCGCGCGGGCCTTCGTGAGCTCTGGGCCGTCGGGGCTGACCAGGGGATTCAGTCCTGACGATCGTCACCTCCAGGCGCACGATCAGACCGTCGTCGAGCTCGTACCGATCGCGACCTCGGACCGGGCCCGGTAGACCCGGGGATCGGCACTCCCACGTCGTTTCCGCCCTCGGACCGTCGATCCGGACCGTGAGCAGGTCCAGTTCGACATCGGGGAGCGGCTCGGCCCACATGGTGGCGAAGCGGCGCCGGATGGCGGGCAGCCCTCGGGCCGGGGGCAGGCCGGTGAAGGGCTCGAGGTAGACCGCTTCCGGGTGGAACAGGGCGAAGAGCTCCTCGGCCGCCGCCTCGCCACGACGCATCGCCCGGTAGTAGTGGTCGACGGTGCGATCGCCGTTCATTGCCGTTCCTTCCGTCGGGTCCGCTCCGTCCCCTCACGGCCCCGGTCTAGAGTCTGGACCATGGGGATCGACGTCGCCGTCCGGGTCGGGGTCAGCGAGCTGTTGCAGGCGGTGGCGGAGCGCCCCGGACACCTCCCGCTGGCCGAGATCGTGGCCCTGACCGCCAGTCCCTACACCGTCGAGATCGATCGGACCGGCGACGCCACGGTCGTGTTCGTCACGCCCCGCCCCCACGCCTGTTTCGACCGACTGTCGAGGCGGGAGCGGGAGGTGGCCGGGCTCTTGGCGACCGGACTGGGCAACCGCGAGATCGCGGCGCGCCTCCACATCTCGGTGGCCACGGTCAAGGACCACGTGCATGCGGTGTTGACCAGGACCGGCTGCCCGACACGGGCCGCCGTGGCCGCAGCCTGGCACGACGCCGCCCTGGGGCCGGAAACGTCCTGAGCGGACCCCGGCGGTCGCCGGCTCAGACGCCCTTGCTCCAGCGCGGCTCGGCCATCGTCACCTGCGGCTCGCCCGCCAGGAGCGGCCCGACCTCGGCCAGGTAGGCGGCGAACCACGAGGCTTGGGCGTTGGCTTCGAGGGCGGCCGTATCTCGGTAGATCTCGAACAGATGGAACACGTCGGGATCCTGCTGGTCGGCGCACCAGACGACGACCTCCTGGGCATCGTTGTCGGCGGCCCGGGGGGCCAGGTGTTCCTGGTAGCGGTCGAACAGGTCGTCCCGCCGTCCCGGCTGGGCCCGGGTGGTGATGATCATGGCCAACTGGCCCATGGCGTCGTCCTCTCCTCGGTGGTTGGCGCCCGTCGGTGGCGGATCGCCTCGGCTGGCCGAACCGTACGACGGCCCGCCCCGTCAGCCCATCCATCGATCGGTGGATTCGCCCGGTTCGACCGGGCGGCAGGGGGCTCCTAGCGTGCGATCCATGCGTCTGGGACTGTTGCTGGGCTTCGAGGACTCGATCGCCACCGTCACCACGCTGGCTCGCCTGGGGGAGGAGGCGGGACTGGCGTCGCTCTACACGGTGGAGGCGGGCCGCAGCGCCGTGGTGCCGGCGGCGGCCGTCGTCCAGGCCACGTCGACGGTCACGGTCGGCACCTACGTGGTCAACGCCTACGCCCGCGATCCGTGGTTGGCGGGGCTCGTGGCCCGGGACCTGGACGAGTTGAGCGGGGGCCGTTTCGTGCTCGGCGTCGGGACCGGCAACCGGCACTTCAACCAGTGGTACCTCGGCTCAGGCACGGAGCGCCCGGTGGCCAAACTGCGGGACTACCTCACCATCGTCCGGGCCGTGACGGCGGGCCGGGCCGGCGAGCCCGTCCGCCATCGGGGCGAGATCCACGGCATCCGGTGGCGGGCCTCGTGGGATCCGGCCCGTCCGTCCGGCGTGCCCGTGTATCTCGCCGCCTCCGGCCCCAACCTGGTGCGTCTGGCGGGAGAGGTGTCGGACGGCGTGGGGGTGGGGATCATGGCCTCGCCCCGGTTCCTGGACGAGATGGTCCGGCCCCGCGCCCGCGACGGGGCCGTCGCCGCCGGTCGCGACCCCGACGCCCTGGCCTTCCCGACCGGGGCCCTGGTCAGCGTCAACGACGACGAGGAGCGGGCCCGGGAGGCGACCCGGGCCGCCGTGTGCGGGTTGTTCCATCCCGTGCCCCACCCCTACTACGACTCACAGCTGCGTCAGCTGGGTTTCGGCCACTTCGCCGACCGGGCGGCCGAGCTGATGCCGGCGGGGGAGACCCGGGCCGCCATGGATCTGGTCCCGGACGAGGTGATCGACACCATGACCATCACCGGCACCCCCGACGGCTGTGCCCGCCGCCTGGCCGAGTACGAGGGTCTGGCCGACGAGATCATCGCCTTCCGGGTGGCCCAGCCGGACGAACCGGCCGGGCCCGAGGCCTGGGGTCCGCTGTTCGACCTGGCCGGTCGCGTGGCCTGAGCCCGCCGACGTGCCGATCGGGCGCCGATGAGTTCGGTGGGGGCCCAGGGGTCCTTCTATCCTGCGCCGGATGGACAACGACGGCCCCTACTACGACGACTTCGCCCAGGGGATGACGATCCCGCCGCTGCCCCCGGTGACCGTGACCGAGGCCGACAACGTGGCCTACCGGATGATCACGGGCGACCAGCACCTCCCGTCGGCCGACCGGGCCCGGTACGCCGCGGTCAGCGGTCGGGATGGGGCCATGGTCTACCCGTCGCTGGCCATGCAGTACTCGATCGGTCAGACCACGACCGCAACCCGGCGGGCCATCGCCAACCTCTACTACCGTTCGGTCCGTCTCCTGCGGCCGGTCCGGGTCGGTGAGACGCTTCGCACCACCACCACCGTGCTGGGCCTGGCCGACTCCCGCCCCAAGGGCGATCTGCACCGGGGCAAGGTGTGGCTCGGGATCGAGACGGTGGGCGATGACGGTCCCGTCGTCCGCTACGAGCGCTGTGCGCTGGTGGCGGCCCGGGGGGCCTCGTCGCCCGGCCACGGCGACGAGATCCCGGGCCCGTCGGATCCCGTGCCCCTGGTCGAGGTGGCCGATCTGGCCCCCGACTGGGACCTGTCGTCGCTGCCGACGACCGAATGGACGGTGGGTGACGAGATCACCGACGCCATGCGGGATCACGTCGACCTGGCTCCCTCGCTGGCCCGGATGACCTTCAATCAGGCCTTCGTCCACCGCGACGCCACCACCAGCGTCTACGGCAGGCGATTGGTCTACGGCGGTCACGTCCAGGGTTTGGCCCAGGCCTCCCTGAGCCGTGTCCTGCCCGGGATCGCCACCGTCGTGGCCTGGGACGGTTGCGACCATGTCGGACCCGCCTTCGAGGGCGACCTGCTCGAGTTCCGCCACCGCCTGGTCGAGGAGCTGGCCCTGGACCGGGGCCGCCTCCTGCGGTTCGAGATCCGTGCCGCCGCCGTCGATACCGACGGTGCCGTCGGCGACGACATCCTGGTCTGGACCCCGATCGTCCTCGCTCCCTGACCAGACCCCGGACCTGGTGCTCCGTGCCCGGGGCCCGTCGGCCCATCGGCCGGGGACCCCGGGTCGGCAGGGTTCAGGACGGTGCCGGGGCGGGCGCGGCGGGTCGACGGTTCTGGTCGACCACGAGGGCCCCGAGCGCCCCGAGCACCAGGCCCATGCCCAGGAACTGGAGTGGCACCACCTCCTCGCCCAGGAAGGCCCAGGCCAGCAGGGTCGAGGTCACGGGGATGGCCAAGGTCAGGGTCGAGCCGAGCCAGGCCGGGATCTCCCGCAGGGCCCAGTTCATGAGCATGTGCGAGGTGAAACCCGGCCCGATGGAGAGGATGATCAGCCACAGCCAGGCGTTGGCCGACGGCAGCTCGAAGACCTGACCCGAGCCGATGGCGAACGGGGTGGAGATGAGCGCCGCCACCAACGCGCTCCCTCCGGTGTACTGGGCGGCATCGATTCGGCCCCGACTCAGCTTGGAGAAGACGAAGTAGAGGGTCCAGGCGATCACGGTCGCCACTGACACCAGGTCGCCCACCGGACTCCAGGCGGGGAGTCCGCTGGAGCCGAACAGGACCACGGCAACACCGGCCAGGGCGACCAGGGCCAGAGCCCAGTGTTGGCGTCGGGGTTGCTCGCCGAACAGGCGGCCGGCGATCAACAACATGATGAGGGGCTGGCAGGAGCCGATCACGGTGGCGTTGGCCACGGTGGTCAGGCGAAGGGCGACGAAGAACAGCATGATGTCGACCCCCAACGACAGCCCGCCGGCGGCCGAGGCTCGGATCGACGACAGCCGCAGCGGCGTGCCCCGGAGCCGGAGGTACACCACGACCAGGGCGGTGTAGAGCCACATCCGCCAGAACACCACGGCCAGCGGGCCGAGTTCGTCCAGCCCCTTGGCGATGACGCCTGAGGCGGCCCAGCCGACCATGGCCAGGAGGGCGGCCGGGAGGCCGCGGGGATCGTGCTCGGCGGGAGCAGCGGTGGAGGCGGTGGAGGTCAAGGAGCCGAGCCTAGAAGGCGCCCCGGAGCGGGACCCAAAGGGGCATCGGTTCCAGGTCCGGGTCTAGGGTCGGGCCATGACCGACGAGCTCCTGTATGCCACCGCCGACCGGGTGGCCACCATCACCTTCAACCGGCCCGAGCGGATGAACACCATCACCCGGGACATGCTGAACGCCCTGTCGGAGCGACTCCTCGAGGCCGACGCCGACCCGGAGGTCCGCGTCATCGTCATCACCGGCACGGGCCGGGCCTGGTGTGCCGGCCTCGACGTGATGGCGGCCTCGGCCGGAACCGGCATCGGTGGCGAGTCGTCGCGGGCGGCCACCGGTGAGTTCCCCCTGCGGGACGCCCCGCCGGTCGTGCTCCACAAGATCGACACCCCCACCATCGCCGCCCTCAACGGCGGGGCCGCCGGGTACGGCATGGACCTGGCGCTCGGTTGCGATCTGCGCATCGCCGCCGCCGGGGCCAAGCTGTCGGCCGCCTACACGGCCCGCGGTCTCGTGCCCGAGAGCGGTGGCACCTGGCTCCTGCCCCGCATCATCGGGTGGTCGCGGGCGGCCGAGCTGCTGTTCACGGCCCGGACCCTGACCGCTGACGACGCCCTCGAGTTGGGCCTGGTGTCGCAGGTGGTGGCCGACGACGAGCTGACGGCGGCCACCCGAGTGCTGGCGGCCGAGGTGGCGGCCAACGCCCCGCTGGCGGTCCGGGCGGCCAAACGCCTGATGCGCCACGCCATGACCGAGGGGCTGGAGGACCATGTCCAGCGCCAGTACCTGGCGCTGCTCCCGCTGTTCGGGACCAAGGACTTCCGCGAGGGCCTGGCCAGCTTCGTCGAGAAACGCCCGGCCGAGTTCGAGGGTCACTAGGCGAACCGGGAGACCCGGAGGTCGTTGGCCCCGACCCGATCCCATGTGTGACACTGCTTACAGGAGAGCCTCCGGAGGGCCCGGGGGCGCTCGCACAGGGGGAACGACGAGATGACCGACAACAACGGTTCGGGACCCGACGTCGACGTCGCCGTGGTGGGTGCCGGCATGGCCGGCCTCTACCTGCTGCACAAGCTCCGGGGCATGGGCCGCTCGGCCGTCTGCTTCGAGACGGCGGCCGGCGTCGGCGGGACCTGGTACTGGAATCGCTACCCGGGCGCCCGGTGCGACGTCGAGAGCCTGGACTACTCCTACAGCTTCGATCCGGAGCTGGAGAAGGAGTGGACCTGGAGCGAACGGTACGCCACCCAGCCCGAGATCCTGCGCTACCTGGAGTTCGTGGCCGACCGCTACGACCTCCGCCGCGACATCCGGTTCGAGACCCGGGTCGATCAGGCGGCGTGGGACGAGGGCGCCTCGTGCTGGCGTATCCGGACCGACGGCGGGGACGAGGTCACGGCCCGTCACTACGTCATGGCCACCGGCTGTCTGTCGATGCCCAAGGAACTCGACATCGAGGGGGCGGACCGGTTCGGCGGCGAGGTGTATTTCACGAGCCGCTGGCCCCACGACGGCGTCGACTTCACCGGCAAGCGGGTGGGACTGATCGGGACCGGTTCCTCGGCCATCCAGTCCATCCCCCTCATCGCCCGGGAGGCGGCCGAACTGACCGTCTTCCAGCGCACGCCCAACTTCTCCCTCCCGGCTCACAACGGTCCCCACGACCAGGAGAAGGTGTCGGCCCTGGCCCAGGACCGCGACGCCTACCGGGAGGCGGCCCGCTGGTCCCGGGGCGGGGTGCCGGCCGAGCCGAGTGAGGTACCGGCCCTGGCCGTCTCGGCCGACGAGCGCTCCGCCGCCTACGAAGGGGCGTGGGCCAAGGGAGGCCTGTTCGCCACCCTCGGTCTCTACGCCGATCTGGCCGTCAACCCGGCGGCCAACGAGACCATCGCCGACTTCATCCGCGACAAGATCCGGGGCATCGTCGACGACCCGGAGACGGCCGAGGCCCTGTGTCCGACCAACCACCCGTTCGGGACCAAGCGGCCCTGCCTCGACGATGACTACTACGCCACCTACAACCTGCCCCACGTGTCCCTGGTCGACCTCCTGAAGGATCCGATCTCGACCATCACCGAGACCGGGATCGACACCGCCGCGGGATCCCACGAGTTCGACGCCCTCGTCTTCGCCACCGGGTTCGACGCGATGACCGGAGCCATCGTGGCCGTCGACATCACCGGCCGGGACGGGGCTTCGCTGGCCGAGGCCTGGGCCGACGGTCCCCAGACCTACCTCGGTCTGACCACGGTCGGATTCCCCAACTTCTTCGCCATCACCGGTCCCGGGAGCCCGTCGGTGCTGTCCAACATGGCCGTCTCCATCGAGCAGCACGTCGACTGGATCTGCGACACCCTCGACCACCTGCAGACGAACGGCCACTCGGTGATCGAGCCGACCGAGACGGCCCAGGCCGGCTGGGTCCAACACGTCAACGACTTCGGCAACATCACGCTCTATCCCCAGGCCAACTCCTGGTACATGGGGGCCAACGTTCCGGGCAAGCCTCGGGTCTTCCTGCCCTACGTCGGTGGGGTCGACACCTATCGCCAGGTCTGCAACGAGGTCGTCGAACAGGGCTACCTCGGATTCCGGCTGTCGGGGGGCGACGGCGAGCAGTGCAACGACGGCGTGATCCGGCGGGTCCAGCCCGACGTCAACCTCCTGCTGGAGGCCATGGCGGCCATGGGCCTGCCGCCGATCGAGAGCCTCAGCCCCGACGAGGCCCGGGCCTTCATGGCCCAGTCGGCCGAGCAGCGTCCGCCGGGCCCCGAGGTGGGGGAGATCGTCGACGGGACCTTCCCCGGGCCCGGGGGCGACCTCGCCTACCGCCTGTACCGGCCCTCCACCCCCGGCCCCCACCCGGTTGTCGCCTACTTCCACGGTGGCGGCTGGGTGCTGGGTGACGCCGTGTCCGACGACCCGCTGTGCCGAGATCTGTGCGACCGGACCGGTGCCGTCATCGTCTCGTTCGACTACCGCCACGCCCCCGAGGACCGCTTCCCGGCCGCTGTCGACGACGCCGTGGCCGCCGTCCGGTGGTTGGGCGACAGCGCAGAGGGACTGGGCGGTGTACCGGGGCGGTTGGCGGTCGCCGGCTGGAGCGCCGGCGGCAACCTCGCCGCCGTGGTCTGCCAGGAGATCCGGGACCACGGCGGCCCCGAGATCGCCGGCCAGGTCCTGTTGACACCGGTCACCGACGGAGCCCGTCGTCACCCGTCGATGAGCGACAACGCCGAGGGCTACATCCTGACCGAGGGCCTCATGGACTGGTTCTGGGACCACTACGTTCCGGACCCGGCCGATCGGGCCGATCCCCGGATCTCGCCCCTGCAGGCCCAGTCGCTGGCCGGGCTCCCGCCGGCCCTCGTGGTGACGGCCGAGTTCGACCCGCTGCGGGACGAAGGGGCGGCCTACGCCCGGGCCATGGCCGAGGCCGGAGTGGAGGTCAACCACCACGACGCCCGGGGTCAGACCCACACCTCGCCCGGCGCGGTCGACATCCTGATCTCGCCCATCCCGGTCCGCGAGGAGATGGCGACCGCCCTGCGCAAGTTCCTCGACATCGGCTGAGCCCTCGGGGGGGGGTGGCGCCGGGCCGCCCCCCTCAGGCCGCCCCCGGTGCGGGGCTCAGCGGCCCTTGAACACCGGAGTCCGCCGTTCGGCCATGGCCGCCCGCCCCTCGGCGTGGTCCTCGGTCTGGCCCAGTCGGGCCTGTTCGGCCCCCTCGTGGGCGGTGGCCGCCTCCACCTGATCGGCCAGGTCGCCCCGCAGGGTGGCCCGGATGGAGCGCACGGCCAGAGGCGCCGACGTGGCGATCTCCACCGCCAGCTCATGGGCCCGGTCCCGCAGTTCGTCGAGGGGGGCGAGATGGTCGGCCAGGCCCAGGGCCACGGCCTCCTCCCCCTTGACCCGGCGCCCGGTGTAGAGCAGTTCGGCCGCGGTCTGCACCCCGGCGAGGCGGGGGAGGGTCACGCTCAGACCGAAGCCCTGGTGGAACCCGAGGCGGGCGAAGTTGGCGCTGAAGCGGGCCTCCGGGGCCGCGAAGCGGAAGTCGGCCGACAGCGCCAGGCCCATGCCGCCACCGACCGCAGCCCCCTGCACGGCGGCCACCACCGGGGTCTGGGTTCGGAAGATGCGGACGGCGGCGCCGTACAGCTCCTGGGTGGTGTAGTTGCGCCCCCCGGACGAGTGGTCGGCCCCGGCCGAGAAGTGCTTGCCCTCGGCGCACAGCACGGCCGCCCGGCAGCGGGGGTCCTCGTCCAGGGTCTCCAGCGCCTCAGCCACGCCCTCGATGAGCTCGATGGAGAAGAAGTTGTTGGGTGGCCGACACAACTCGATGGTGGCGACGTGGTCGTCGCCGACGGTGGTGGTCACGGCCGGTTCGCTCATGGGCCCCGACGCTAGTTGGCGGGCGGGACGGGCGACACCTGGACGAGGGTGTCGTGGAAGGCGGCCGATCCCTGGCCGTCGGCCGGGAGGGCCGGGTTGGTCAGGACGTTGACGCTTCGACCCTCGGGCGTGTGGTCCGTCCACCAGCCGAACCCGATCACCACCACCCCCGGTGCGGTGTCGGTGCTGAGCTCGGCCCCGAGCGTCAGTCGGCCCCGGTCGTTGTGGACCACGACCCGATCGCCGGCGGCGATGCCTCGGGCCTCGGCATCGATCGGGTGGAGCTGGACCGTGGGCCGACCGTCGCCGGGCAGGTGATCGGCGAAGCCGCCGTAGTTGGCGTTGAGAAATCGGAGGTGCCGCTTGCGGCTGAGGAGGATCAACGGGTGGCGACCGTCGTCGTCGGTGCCACCCGGGGCCTCGGCCGCCGATTCGTGGACGAGGGTGCCGAGCCGGAACCGGCCGTCGTCGGTGGCCGGGGTCTGGTCGACGCCGGGTCGGTAACCGTCGGGCACGGCGAGGCGGGCCCAGCCTTCGGCGGCCAGTCGTTCGTAGCTGATCCCGTCGAGCCACGGGTGGTGGCTGTCGAGCAGATCCCGGATCAGGGTCTCGTCGTCGTCGACCAGGTCGGGGTGGTCCCGGTCGAGGTCGAGGGCCCGGGCCAGGTGGCGGAAGATCTCGGTGTTGGAGCGGGCCGATCCGAGCGGGGCGATGGCGGGTTGGTTGAGCGACAGGTAGAGGTGACCCCAGGCGATGCCGAGGTCGAGGTGCTCGATCTGGGTGGTGGCCGGGAGGACGAGGTCGGCGTGGCGGGCGGTATCGGTCGGGAACTGCTCGACGACCACGGTGAACAGGTCGGGACGGGCCAGCCCGGCCAACACCCGTTCCTGGTCGGGGCAGATCACGGCCGGGTTGGAGTTGTGGACGATCAGGGCCTCGATCGGCGGGTCGAGTGCGGGGTCGGTGAGGACGCGGCCCAGCTCGGCCATGTTGAACCGGCGGCGGCCGTCGGTGGCCGGGTCGGGCGGCTCGGGGTAGGCCAGGGCCTGCTCGAAGTACACCTGGGTCGACCGGGCCAGCCCTCCGCCCCGCCGACGCCAGGCCCCGGTGGCGGCCGGTAGCAGGGCCAGGGCTCGCATGATGTCGCGCCCCCGCTGGCGGTGTTCGGGGCCGACCAGGGACCGCACGGCCGACGGTTGATCGTCGACCCAGGCCCGGGCCAGACGGCGGATGTCGTCCGCCGCCACGCCGGTTGTTGCGGCCGCGGCGTCCGGGGTCCAGGGCCGGATCGACTCCCGCAGCTCGGGCCAGCCGCTGGTGTGACCGTCGAGCCATCCCTGGTCGAGGCGGCCCTCGGCCTCCAGGACGTGGAGCAGGCCCAGCACCAGGGCCACGTCGGTCCCGGGTCGGGGGGCCAGGTGCACGTCGGCCCGGGCCGCGGTTGCGCTGCGGACCGGGTCGACGACCCACACCGTGGCCCCTGCGGCCCGGGCCGCCTCGATGGTGGGCCACAGATGGCGGTTGGTCAGGTAGGTGTCGGTGCCCCACAGCACGATGGTCCGGCTGTGGCGCAGATCCTCCGGGTCGATGCCGAGGGGCAGCCCGGTGACGTCGGCCGCGCCCAGCCAGGCCGTGACCCCGCACAGGTGACGGTCGATGTCGCTGGTGCCGAGGGCGGCGAAGAAGCGCTGGGCCAGGATGCCCTTCTGGATGACGCCCTGGGTGCCGTCGAAGGAGAAGGGGAGGATGGCGGCCGGGCCGTGGCGGTCGATGACGGTCGACCATCGGTCGGCGATCTCGGCCACGGCCTCGTCCCAGGACACGGGTTCGAAACGACCCGAGCCCTTGGGCCCCATCCGGCGTTGGGGCTCCAGGATCCGGTCGCGATGATGGACCCGGTCGAGGAACTTGTTGACCTTCGGGCACAGTTGGCCCGCCGTGGTCGGGTGGTCAGCGGCCCCCCGCAGCTTCACCGCCCGACCGTCGGTGACCGTGACCTCCCATTGGCAGGTGTCGGGGCAGTCGTGGTGACACGATCCCTTGACGATCACGCGCCGGTTTCGAGCGGCCGGGCCGGGTCGCGCACCCACTCGCTGAGCGAGCCGTCGTACACGGCGACGTCGTCCCGGCCCAGGAGGTGGCGGAGGACGAAGGCGTTGGCGGTGGCGGCGATCCCGCCTCCGCAGTAGGTCACGACCGGGCCGTCGGCCGGGAGGTGGTCGAAGCGGGTCCGCAGCTCGTCCACGGGGAGGAAACGGTGGTTGTCGGCGTCGACCAGGGACACGGCGAACACGTTGCTGGCGCCCGGCAGATGTCCGGGGCGGCCGTAGCTGTCGTCCTCGCCCGAGTGGTTCTCAGGCGACAGCGCGTTGACGATGCAGGTCCGGTCGTCGCCCACGACTGCCTCCATGCGGGCCAGGTCGGCGAACAGCTCGGGTCGTGGTCGAGGGGTGAAGGTGACCGGAGGATGGGTGGGCGCGGGCTCGGTCGACACCGGCCGATCCTCGGCCGTCCAGGTTCGCCATCCGCCGTCGAGTACGGCGCACTCGTCGAAGCCGAAGGCCCGCAGCATCCAGAACACGCGGGTGGCCCACATGGTGAAGCGCCGGTCGTAGAGCACGACGCGGGTCCCGTCGCCGACTCCGAGGGCCTCCATGGCGGCGGCGAAACGTTCGGCCGCCGGGACCATGAAGCGCAGGTCGCTGTCGGGGTCGCTGAGGGCGTCGGCCAGGTCGGCGTAGCCGGAGCCGGGGATGTGGCCCTCGGCCCACCGGTCGGTCATGGGCACCGCGGTGAACCCGCCGGGCCCCCCGGGCTTGAGGTCGACCGTGCACTCCAGGATCCTCAGATCCGGCGCCCCCAGTTCGCCCGCCAGCCACTCGCTCGACACCAGTGCATCCATCGTCCGTCCCCCGGGGCTCGACCGTCGTCGTTGGCAAGGCTAGCCCGGCGTCGCCAACCGCCCGGCGGGACCCGGCCCAGGCCACGCCGGGCGAGGCCGTGGGGCCGTGTGCCGTCGGTGGTGCGGTCGATCACAGGTTGGCGACGAGCCACCGGTGGACGTCGGCCGCGGCCGCCAGCTCGTCACCGCAGTACGGCACGAAGTCGGCCGAATGCAACGAGGCGGGGAGCGGTCGGATCCAGCGGGCCTGAAGGCTCTTGTGGCGGAGGAGGTCGGCCCGGGGGTGGTCGGCGGGGTAGGGCGACGGCACCCGCTTGTAGCCCTGGCCGTCGACGTCGAGGTCACGGTCGGGCGCCAGGTCGGCCAGCGCATCGGCCAGCGCCCGCCCGGTCGTGTCGTCGTCGATGAGGCGCCGCCAGCGGTCCAGATCACCCAGCGCGGCGCCGGTTGCAAACCCGACACCGTCCGGGGCCAGGCGCACGAACAGGGTGGGGGCCGTCTTCTTGTCCGGGCCCTCCCAGAACCGCAGCAGCAGGTGGTCCTTGTAGGGGCTCTTGTCGGGGGCGAATCGACGGTCGTTGTTGATCGGGGCGATGGAGCCGTTCGCCTTGGGGACGGCGGCCACGGCGGGGGCGAAGGTCGAGGCGAGGACGTCGCCGAGCGCGGTGACGAACGCTCTGGTCGGGGCCACCACCAGCTCGTCGTAGGCGGCGCGGTTGGCGTCGAACCAGGCCTTGTCGGCCGTGCCCATGCGGCGCAGCAGGTCGATCGCCTCCGGCGAGAAGCCGCTGAACTCGTTGGGGGTGGTGCTGGCGGCCATGGCCGTCTCCTTCTCGATGCTGGCCCTCGCCGTGGTCGCGGGCCGGTTGCCCCGTCGACGTCCGGAGCGCGCCGATCTGGACAGGTGGGCCGGTGGGGCGGAGATTCCGTGCAGGGCCGGCCGCGCCACTAGGATCGCCGACCATGAAACTGGGGATGAGCATCAACTACGCCGGTGATTTCGCCAAGGCCGTGGACCGGGTGGTCGAGCTGGAGGCCGCCGGTCTCGACGTGGCCTGGGTGGCCGAGGCCTACAGCGTCGACGCCGTCAGCCAGCTGGGGTACCTGGCCGCCCGTACCAGCCGGATCGAGCTGGGCTCGGGAATCCTGAACGTCTACTCCCGAACGGCCTCGGCCATGGCCCAGACCGCCGCCGGGCTCGACATGGTGTCCAACGGGCGCTTCATCCTCGGCCTCGGGGCCAGCGGACCTCAGGTCATCGAGGGCTTCCACGGCGTGCCCTACGAGAAGCCGATGGCCCGGATCCAGGAGTACATCGACATCGTGCGCATGACGCTGCGGCGCGAGAAGGTGGTCTACGACGGGAAGGCCGTGACCGTGCCCCTGCCCGAGGGCCGGGGCACCGGCCTGGGCAAGCCGCTCAAGCTGATCAACCACCCGGTCCGGAGCGAGATCCCCATCTGGTGGGCCTCGCTCATGCCTCTGTCGGTGAAGGCCACGGCCCGCTCGGCCGATGGCTGGCTGCCCGTGTTCTTCGTGCCCGACGAGTTCCAGCGGGTGTGGGGCGACGACCTGAAGGCCGGGCAGGCTCAGCGCGACCCCGAACTGGGGCGCCTGGAGATCGGGGCCGGGTCGACCGTGGCCATCGGCGACCAGTTCGCGGGCGAGGGCGCCGATCCGATCCTCGATCTGGGACGGCCCAACACCGCCCTGTACTGGGGCGGGATGGGGGCCCGGGACAAGAACTTCTACAACACCATCGCCAAGAAGTACGGCTATGAGGCCGAGGCCGTCGAGATCCAGGACCTCTACCTGGACGGCAAGAAGGCCGAAGCCGCCGCCGCCGTGCCCCGGGACTTCCTGGAGCGCTCCAGCCTGGTCGGCCCGGAGTCGTACGTGAAGGAGCGTCTGGGGGCCTGGAAGGAGGCGGGGGTCACGGTGCTCAACGTCAACGTACCCCCGTCGGAGGACCAGGTGGCCACGCTGGGCAAGCTCCGGGAGTTGGTCGAGGAGGCCTGATCCGGTCCACCCCCGGGCCCGGGTCGGGCCTGGGGGTGCGGTCCGGGTCCCCGCGGCCGTCCCTATGCTCGGGAGGTGCTCGAGTTCCGGCGTCTGGTCGCGGTGGCGACGACGATCCTCGTCGTCGTGGGTGCCGCCTGCTCCGACCCGTCGGCCGAGTCCGTGGCGGCCGACGAAGACCGGGCGGACGAGGCCGTCGCCACCGCCGATGACGGCCACGGCGGCGAGGGCACGTCCGACGGTGGAGGGCCGGTGGGGCCGAGGACCGAGGAGGACGCCGGTCCGGAGGTGACGACCGATCCCGAGCCCGATCCCGAGCCGGTGACCGTCGCCGGGGTGGTGCGTTCGGCCGTCGACGGTGCCCCGCTGGGTGGGGCCACCGTCTCGACCGAGGATGCGGTCATGGTCACCGGCCCCGACGGTCGGTTCACGCTGCCCGTCCACAGCGGTCGCCTGACGGTGGAGCGGCCGGTCTGGCGATCGACCACGGTCGATCTCGGGGCGGAGACGGACGGGGCCGGCGGGCCCGAGGTCGCCATCGAACTCGAACCGGTGGTCGTCCGAGGGTTGCGGGTGGCACGCGACGTGGCCGCCGACGCCGACCGGTTCGCCGAGCTCCTGGCCCTGGCCGAGGAGACCACGGTCAACACGCTCGTCTTCGACACCAAGGACGAGTCGACCAAGGTCCTGTATGCCACCGAGGTGGAGTACGCCCACCGCATCGGAGCCGTCGACGCCGTCTACGATCCGGTCGAGCTGCTGGCCCTGGCCCGGGAGCGGGATCTGTACGCCGTGACCCGGATCGTGACGTTCGAGGACGGCACCTGGGCCGGCGGCGACTCCGAGGCGAAGCTGGCCGGCTCCTGGGTCGACGCCGCCGACGAGGCCAACTGGGCCTATCCCCTGGCGCTGGCCGAGGAGGCCTGCTCCCTCGGCTTCGACGAGATCCAGTTCGACTACGTCCGCTTCCCGGCCGGACGCACGGCCGAAGCAGCGGCGTCACAGATCCCGGCCACCAGCGCCGAACGGGCGGCCGTGATCGAGACCTTCCTGGGTCGGGCCCGGGATCTCCTCCATCCCCGCGGCTGCGGGGTGTCGGCCGCCATCTTCGGCATCGTCATGTCGAGTGAGACCGACGAGGGGATCGGCCAGACCCCAGAGACCGTGTCCGGCGTGGTCGACGCTGTCAGCCCCATGCTCTACCCGAGCCACTACGGCCCCGGCTGGCTCGGGTTCGACGACCCCAACGACCACCCCGGACCGGTGATCGCCCACGCCCTGGACACCGGCGGCCCTCGGATGGCACCCCATGCCCTGATGCGGCCGTGGATCCAGGGCTTCTACTACGACGGGGCCCAGGTCAGGGCCCAGATCGACGAGAGCGAGGCCAGGGGAGCGGGATGGATCATCTGGAACTTCTTGGGCAACTACCGGCGCGACTGGCTGCCCTCGGCCTGACCGCGCTGCTGGCCACCGCCTGCGTGGCCGACGACGTCGAGCCGGCCTCGTTCGGTCGGGGCTCCACCACCGAGCCGCCGCTGCCGACGACCACGGCCCCCTCCGATGACGGCGACATCGACGGGGACATCGACGCCGACATCGACGCCGACGCCTCGCCATCCGGCGGGGCCGAGGGCGGCGACGATCCCGCAGGTGATCGGGCCACGGCGACGACCGCACCGCTCGAACCTCTCCAGGGCCTGGCCGTCGAGGCGGTGGCCGACGGGTTCGACCAGCCGATCCTGGTCACGTCGGCCCCGGGGTCGGACCGGCTGTTCGTGGTCGAGCGCGAGGGCGTGATCCGGACCGTCGGACCCGCCGGGGTCGATCCCGAACCCTTCCTCGACCTCACCGACCGGTTGCTGTCGTCGAGCATCGAGCAGGGCCTGCTCGGTCTCGCCTTCCACCCCGACCATGTCGACAACGGGTGGTTCTATGCCTACTGGACCGACCCCGAGGGCGACAGCGTGCTGGCCCGGTTCACGGTGGACGACCCGGCGGCGACGCCCCCGACCGTAGACCGGGAGAGCCAGGTCACGTTGCTGACCATCGACCAGCCGGCCGAGCGCCACAACGCCGGGATGCTGGCCTTCGGACCGGATGGACTGCTGTACGTCGCGGTCGGCGACGGTGGCAGCGGGGGAGCGACGGCCCAGGACACGTCGAACCTGCTCGGCGCCATCCTCCGCCTCGACGTGGACGGAGGCGAACCCTACGCCGTGCCCGCCGACAATCCCTTCGGGGACGAGATCTGGGCCTTCGGCCTCCGCAATCCGTGGCGGTTCTCCATCGACGCCCCATCGGGCCTGGTCTACATCGGCGATGTCGGCCAGGAGGCGGTCGAGGAACTGAACGTGGTGCCCCTCGACCAGGCCGGGGCCAACTTCGGCTGGTTCGTGAAGGAGGGGACCGAGTGCTTCCGGGGTGGCTGCACCGACGAGGGGTTCACCGATCCCGTGTTCCAGTACTCGCACCAGGAGGGCTGCTCGATCACGGGTGGCCACGTCTACCGGGGGGCGGCCATCCCCGAATTCGACGGGCACTACTTCTACGCCGATTGGTGCAAGGGGTGGGTCCGGAGCCTGCGCTACGACGGCGACCGGGTCTTCGACCAGTTCGAATGGACCGACGACTTCGGGCTGGGCCAGGTCACGAGCTTCGGCACCGACAACGACGGCGAGCTGTACGCCGTCGATTGGGACGGTGGGCTCCACCGCATCGTCGCCGTGCGCTGAGAGCCTGCCGCTGAGCCTCCCGGTCCTGGGCTCAGTAGTACTGGGGTCCGTAGACGGTGCCGTTGATCTCCCGGCGAGTCGCCATGGCGGCCCGCCAGGGCAGGGCCAGGTAGCGTTCGGCCGCCGCCCGGGCCTCGGCCGCAAGGTCCTCGGGATCGCACACCTGGTTGACGGCTCGGAGTGTCGCCAGTTCCCGGGCGCCGAACCTGCGTCCGAGCAGCATGGCCTCCTTGGCCAGGCCCGGACCCAGGCGTTGGGTCAGCCCGATGTTGGCCAGGCCCCGGAACGGCATGCCGATCTCGACCTCGGGTAGCCAGAACTCGGCCCCCTCGGCGGCCACGATGTGATCGAACCCGGCGATGAGCGACCATCCGCCGCCGACGGCCGGACCGTTGACGGCGGCGATGGTGATGAGTTCGGCATGCACCAGGGTGTCGAAGATCCGTCCGATCAGGCGGGGCACGCGGTCGAGGTCGGCCCGGGCCCGGGCCCGCTCCTCGTCCGTGGTGGCGTCACGGGTCAGGGTCAGATCGGCCCCGGCGCAGAAGGCGGGCCCGGCCCCGGTCAGGATCACCACCTTGATCGACTCGTCGTCGCGGGCCCGGTGGACGAGTTCCTCCAGTTCCCGCATGACCCTGGTGTCCAGGCCGTTCCGCTTCTCCGGCCGATTGAAGGTGATGGTGACGATCGCCCCCTGGGGCTCCCATCGAAAGGCGGCTGGCTCGGTCATGGCCTGTCATGGTGGCCGACGACGGCCTCGGTCCGCTAGCCACCGGACGCGGTGGCAGGTCGAGGCGGTCGAATGTGACGAACCGGTTTCCGTCGGCATGAATCCTCAACACTGGCTTGGGTTGATATGCTCACCGGCGGGGCAATTCAGGTGATGATGGCTTCGAACCAATCCCCGCGCCCTACCGCTCCGTTGACGGCCCCCGACGATGACCGGCTCCGCCTGTCACGCTCGGTCGACCCGGCCTCGACCCCTGCCCCGACCTCGGCCTCGGCGTCGACCCCGGCCTCGCCGTCCCCTCGGCGTGGCGAGATCGATGGCGATCCCGGCACGGGAACGGAGGCTCCGGCGGAGCCGTCCCTCGCAGCACCGGCCGTGGACCCGTCGTCGGGGCCGGCCTCGCCCGAGACCGCACCCGTGATCGGGGGTGCCCGCCGGACCGGGCCCACCCTGGGCCCCCGGCGAACCCGGTCGGTGGCGCTGTGGGTGGCCATCGCCGCCTCCGTCTCCCTGTTGGGAGCCGT
Source organism: Acidimicrobiales bacterium (assembly GCA_965263455.1). Taxonomy (GTDB): domain Bacteria; phylum Actinomycetota; class Acidimicrobiia; order Acidimicrobiales; family SZUA-35; genus CADEDH01. The sequence continues at coordinate 371,384 of CBDHHN010000001.1, read as the reverse complement.
GCTCGCGCCGTCATCGGGTGAGGTGGACCTGGTGGCGGACCAGACCTCGACCACGACCGCCCTGGACCCGCCGATCCCGCCCGCCGATCTGGCCGAGCCGGAGTCGGCCGCGGCCGATGGCGCCGAGGCGGACGGCTTCGACCCGAGCGCCCTGGTCGACGAGAGCGTGGGGCCCGAGGACTCGGCGTCGAGCGACCCCGCCTCGGGCACGACCACCACGTTGGACGGATCGTCAACCGACCCACCACTCGACCCCTCCACCACATCCTCGACCGGCTCCTCGGTCTCGGTCCCGGCCGACGCGACGGCGAACCAGGCGGAGGCGCCCGATCCCGTCGGGACCCCGGAGTCGACGGCGGGTGCTCCATCGGGACCAGCGGGCTCGCCCCCCGACGGTGCCGGCCGTGCAGCGCCGCCGACCTCGAACCCTTCCTCGAATCCTTCCTCGAGCCCTTCGTCGAGTCCTTCGTCCACTCCCGCGCCGACCCCGACGCCGACCGCGACTCCGAGCCCGTCGAGCCCGGCCCCGACCGGAGGCTCCACCCCGGTCGTCCCCGGCGGCGCCGGCCAACCCACCGCCCCCACGACGCCTCCTCCGACGACGGCCCCTTCCACCTCGACCGCCCCCGATCCGGCTCCGTCGCCGCCCGCACCGCCGTCGACTCCGCCCTCGGGGTCGGCCCCCGGACTGCCCCGCTACGGCAGCAGCGGTGAGGGCAGCACCTCGCTCGACGACTGCACGGTGACTGTGGCCGGCGGCGATCTCTCGGCCCAGATCGACGCCGCCCCCGCCGGTGCCGTCGTCTGCCTCCAGGCCGGCGACCACGGCGGCCACCTGTTGCAGGTCACGTCCTCCGACCGCACCGTGAAGGCCGCCGGACGGGTGGAGGTCGGCGCCGTCGTCGTCGAAGCCGACCGGGTCACCATCGACGGCCTCCGGGTGACGGGGGCGTCGGACCTGTCCGGCCGGGGCGCCGCCGTCGAGGTCACCGGCACCGGCAACGTCGTCCACAACGTGCTCGTCGACGCCGCGCCCACCCGCAACGGGATCGTGTGCGGATCGCGCACCGATTGCGCCGACACCGTCTTCAGCCACAACTCGGTGACCGGCATCGAGAGCATCGGCATCATCATCTACGGATCCGGCAATCGGGTCGAGCGGAACAACGTGTGGGGTCTGGCCCGCACCAGCGGCGGCTACGACGTGGACGCCATGCGCTTCTTCGGGCGCGGCCACCTCATCCGGGAGAACTACTTCCACGACATCGACGAGTTCGCCAGCGTCACCAGCGGAGGCGACACCCCCCACGTCGACTGCTGGCAGACCTACACCATCTTCGAGTCGTACAACCCCAACCGGAACCCCATCGTCACCGCCGACGTGACCATCGAGAACAACTACTGCGTCCGCATCGGGCGCCAATGCCTGATCATGTCCAACGCCCACACCGACGCGGTGCTGGTCCGCAACATCACCTTCCGCAACAACGTGTGCGAGACCTACGACAGCCAGGTCGTCAACCTCCAGGGCGTGGTCGACGTGTTCATCGAGAACAACTATCTGGGCGGCGATCCCACCTACCAGGTGCTGGCCCTCTCGCTCAGCGGCGCCAACGGGGCCAAGCGCAACTCCGGGGTCGTCATCCGCAACAACATCATCCAACGGGCGCGGGACAACGTCGCCGTCCTCTACGGCGAACGCAACGGCGACGGCACCGTCGTCGAAGGCAACCACGTGCTGACCGGACCCAGTCGCATCAACCGGTCCGCCGACTTCCCCGGCAGTGGCCGGGGTGCAGCATTCCCGGCCATCACCGAGAGCGACTTCACCCAGTTCGCCCAGCAGGCCGACCGGGTCGACGTGGTCGATCGGGGCACCACGGCGGCCCGACCCCACAGCCTGGACCTCGCCGGTCGAACCAGGATCCAGGGCAGCATCGACATCGGCCCCTACGAGCTGGGGTGACGGCCCCGACACTGGTTCGTGGGACCCTCCCGCCGGTGAGTCGATTCGCCCCGGACGCTTGCTCGGTGGCCTCATCGCCTGGGGCCTACACTCCATGGTTGACGAAGATTGTGGTGGTCGGCACCGAGGCGCGGCCGGTCAACCAGGGTGGGTGTTGAAATGCGTAGTGGTGCCGTGGACACCGACAGCAACGGGACCTCTCCGTCCGACGGGGACGGCTCTGGGTCGACCCCGTCCGCCAAGACCGCAGGTGGTGCACCTGACGTCGAGGAGATCACCAACCGGCTCCACCAGAGCGCGGCCTCGCCGTCGACCGTCGCCACGTCGGCCGGTCCGGTGGTGAGTTCCGCCCCTCCGGTGCCCAACCCCACCTCGACACCGTCGTCCTCGGCCGGCGCGGCCTCCGCGAGCTCGCGGTCGAGCCAGTCGTGGGTTCGGGGCCGGACCGGTTCGGGTCCCGAGCCCGGTTCCCGCTCCCGTACCGTGGCCCCGTTGTCGGGGGAGCACGACGTGGTGCCCACCGAGGCCCACCCCACCGGGCGGATGGAGGCGATCAAGGTCCCGGCCGAGCGGACCCGGAGCGAGCTCGGTCGGCTCACCGAGGCGGTGCCCGGCCTCAAGATCCAGGCCCTCGCCTTCTACAGCCTGGTCATGGCCGGTCTCGTCGCCGGTTCGGTCCTGCTGGCCCTCATCTTCTCCTTCACGCAACCCCCGGTCTACGGCGCCCGGACCGACATCCTCTTCGAGCTTGACGCCAACCTCCAGGCCGGGTTCCTGCGCGAGGACCGCCGGCTGACGACCCAGGTCGTCACCATCGAGAGTCGGGCCGTGCTGACCCCGGCCGCGGCCCAGCTCGGCATCGACGTCGAGGACCTGTCGGCCGCCATCGACGCCAGCGTCATCGACGGAAGCGAGATCATCCAGATCACGGCCGAGGGGTCGAGCGGTCAGGAGGCTCTGGATCGGCTCGACGCCGTCGTCGGCGTCTACTTCGATCAACTGGAGCAGGCCGACTCGAGCGCCCAGGCCCTGGCCCTCATCGCCGACGAGCTGACCGACCTGGAACAGCAGGAGGCCGACCTCGAGGCGCGTATCGCCAACCTGGTCGGAGGGCAGGCCCCGGTGCTCGGCGATCAGACCCGGCTCGACGTCGGCGACGCCGAGGTGGCCGTGCTGCTGGGGGATCTGCAGACGGTCCGGTCCCGCATCGCCGACCTGGAGCAGCGGCGTGACGACCAGGAGCTCAACGACCTGATCAAGCCCCGGTTCGTGGTGCTGACGCCGGCCTTCGTGCTCGACGGCCTGCTCGCCCCGAACCGGCTCCAGTTGGCCGCCCTCGGCGCCTTGCTGGGCGGGATGGTCGGCGCCGGCGTCGTCTTCGGACTGGAGCGGAGGAACCCCCGACTCCGATGACGGAGGCCGCCGAGGCTCCGGCCGCCGAGCAGGCGAGCGACGATGACAGGCGACTGAGCGGCGACGCCTCGGTCGTCATGCTGTGGACCCTGGTCAGCCGGATCACCGGGTTCGTCCGCATCGCCGCCGCCGGCGCCGTGCTCGGCCCAACGATCCTGTCCAACGTCTACCAATCGACGACGGTCCTCCCCAACATCGCCTACAACCTGCTCGCCGGGTCCCTGATCGTGTCCCTGGTGGTGCCGGCCGTCGTCGGTCACCTGGAACGGGGCGACACCCGCAGCGCGGCCCGGCTGGCCAACTCGTTCCTCGGGGTCATGCTGGCCGTATCGGCCGCCGTCGGCCTCGTCCTGTTGCTGGCCACCCCGCTGATCGCCCGGCTCCTCAGCGTCGGCGCCGGCGACGACGTCGGACCCGAGACCAGGCGGGCCGTCGCCTACCTGCTGGTCCTGGTCGTACCCCAGATCGCCTGCTACGGCCTGGCCAGCGTGGGTATGGCGGTCCAGAACGCCCGCCAGCGGTTCGGCCTGGCCGCCGCCGCCCCGGCCGTCGAGAACCTGGTCGCCATCGCCTCCGTCGTGCTCTTCGCCGCCATGGGAGGCGGTCTGGTCGACATCGACAACGTCACAACGGCCCAGCTCACGCTGCTCGGCCTGGGCAACACGGCCGCCGTGGTCACCCATGCCGTGCTCCAATGGTGGGGAGCGGCCCGGGCCGGGGTCGTGCTGCGGCCCCAGATGCAGTGGGACCACCCGGAACTTCGGGCCCTCGTCCGTCGCAGCGGCCCGGCGGTGGCCAACGCCGTGGCCCAGGCCCTGGCCTACTTCGTGCTCATCCTGGCCGCCAACCTCGTGCCCGGCGGCGTCATCGCCGTCCAGCTGGCGGCCCAGATGACCCAGTTGCCGGTGGCGCTGGGGGCCCGCCCGGTCACGGTCGCACTGCTGCCCCGGCTCAGCCTTCGGCGGGCCATGAACGATCATCTCGGATTCCTCACCGCCTACCGCGAGGGGGTGTGGCTGGTCGGGCTCACGGCGCTGCCGGCCGCTGCCGGCCTGGTGGCCCTGGCCCCCTCGATCGCCGCCGTCATCTCCGTCGGCCGTATGTCGAGCGAGGGGGCGGTCGCCCTGGTCGAGGTCAGCCTGGTGGCCCTGGCGCTGTCGGTGCTCGGCATCACCTTGGCCGAGGTCGGCCGCGTCGTGCTGTTCGCCGACGGCGACTACACCACCCCGGCCGTGGCCTCCTGGATCCAGGTCGGCGTGGTCCTGGTCGGTTCGGGCCTGGCCATCACCATCGACGAGCCGGTCGCCATGCTGGCCGCCCTGGGTTCGGCCAGCACCCTCGGGACCCTCGTCGCCGGCGTCATCATCCAGCGTCGGGCCCTCCGCTCGATCCGATCCGGGTGGCTGCTGGCCACCACCTCGGCCCGAACGGCCGCCATCACCGTCGTGGCCATCGGCCTGACCGGGCTGTGGACCCGGGCGGTCGAGGCCACCATCTCCGTCCCTGCCCTGCCCCTGCTGGCCGTCGGCGGCTCGACCGGCCTGGCCCTGTACGGCGTCCTCCAGTACCGGTACTCGGCCGCCTTCCGCCGGGTGATCGAGACCGTGGCCCGCCCGGCTCGGGCCCTGCGGCCCCGCTTGGCCCCCGACGACGCGATGGTCGTGGCCGGGCTGGGACTGCTGGTCGTGCTCAACGCCATGGTCGTCGTGGTCGGGTGGCTGGTTCCGTTGGGCATCGTGGCCCTCGTGGTGTTCGTGCTGGTGTGGCGCACCCCGGCCCTGGCCACCTACCTCTACGTGGCCTCCGTCCCCTTCCTGGCGGGCATGGAGCGCGGGGCCCTCGTGCCCCAGGCCCGGCCCAACGAGGCCGTCCTGGCCGGCCTGGTCGGCATCCTGATGGCCCGGGGCATGTGGGAGGTACTCCTGGGACGGCCGCTCACCTTCCGCCCCAACCGGCTCGACCTGGCCCTCATCACCTTCACCGGTCTCGGCACCGCCTACCCGATCCTGTGGCTGCTGGCCCGGGGTATGAGCCCCGAGTCGGGCGATCTGCTCGAACCGGTGGTCCTGGTCCGGCTGTTGATGATCTACGGTATGGTCCGGGTCACCATCACCACCGCCGAGCAGATCCAGCGGGTCATCACCATCTCCCTCCTGGCCGCCGGGCTGGTGGCCGTGGTGGCCGTGGTCCAGGGGACCGGCCTGCTGGCCGCGGTCGGCGGCGAGCCGTTGCTGTTGACCTTCTGGGGCCCGGCCGACGTGCTCAACACCGGACGGGCCTCGGCCACCCTGGCCTCGTCGCTGGCCACCGGCGGGTACCTGGCCTACAGCCTGGCCCTGGCCGTGGCCTGGTGGGGGGCTCGACCGCGGACTCCGGAACTGTCGACGGCCGGCACCGGGGACTCGTCCCGCTTCCCGCCCGCCCCCGCCTACCTGGGCCCCCTCGCCGTGCTCCTGTTCCTGGGCGCCATGGCCTCTGGCCAGTTCTCCAGCTGGTTGGCCGTCCTCATCGCCGGCCCGGTGGCGGCCTGGCAGGTCGGACGGCTGTGGCCCCTCATGCGCCTGGCGCTTCCCGTCACCCCCGTGGTGGTCCTGGCCGCCTTCCCCGTCCTGGCCGGCCGCCTGTCGGAGTTCGCCGGACCCTTCGGCCTGCCGCGGAGTTGGATCGGCCGGATCGACAACCTGACCACGTTCTACCTGCCACCACTGCTCGACGGGCAGCAGTGGATCCTCGGTGTCCGACCCAACTCGGTTCTGCAGGCACCCGAGCAGTGGCGGGAGGAGATCTTCCTCGAGAGCGGCTACCTCTGGCTGTTCTGGGTTGGTGGCATCCCCTTCTTCCTCGCCTTCGTGTGGCTGGTCGTCGAGGCCTTCCGCTCGGCCCTGTCGGCCCGCCGGACCCGACCGCACCCGATGGCCACCACCACCGGGGCCACGGCGGTGGCCGCCCTGGCCTGCCTCCTGGCCATGACCCTGCTGGACAAGCACATCCAGCTCCGCGGAGCCGGCGACCTGTTCATGATCCTGCTTCCCCTCACCCTGATCGGCCTGTCGAGACCGGCGGGCCCGGATCCCGAACCCGAGGTCGAGCCTCGACCCGAGTCCCCGAGGACCCGGCCAGGCGCTCTGGTGTCCGAGCCCTCGGCACCCCTCCGGACACCCGTGGGGGTCGGCGGGTGACGGCCGTGTTGGTGGCCACCACCGGCGGTCACCTGACCCAGTTGGTGGCCCTGTCGCAGCGGCTCGACGTGGTCGGCGACGACCAGGTGTGGGTCACCCACCGCTCACCCCAGTCCGAGTCACTGCTGGCCGAGCGCCAGGTGGAGTGGGTCCCCTACATCGAGGAGCGCGACGTGGTCGGCGTGGCTCGGAGCCTGCGCCACGCCAACGATCTCCTGCGCCGGTTCGAGCCGACGGCCCTGGTGTCGACCGGATCGGCCATCGCCGTCGGGTACCTGGGCTACGCCGCCCTCCGGGGCGTGCCCGCCTACTACGTGGAGAGCGCGGCCCGCTCCGGCGGCCCGTCCCGCACCGGACACATCCTCTCCCGCTGGCCCCGGGTCCGGGTCTTCACCCAGTATCCGGGCAACGCCCGCGGACCCTGGCGCTACGCCGGGTCGGTGTTCGACGGCTACGAGCCGGCCCCGATCCGACCGCGGTCGTCGACGGTCGACGCCGGGCTCAAGGTGGTGGTGACCGTCGGTTCGACCGACTGGCCCTTCGATCGATTGCTGCGCCGTCTGGCCGAGATCGCCCCGCCGGAGACCGACTTCGTGTGGCAGATCGGGGCCTCCCGGGGCGAAGGCCTCCCGGGCCGGGTCCACGACTTCATGCCGGCGGCCGAGCTGGGGCGTCTCCAGGCCGAGGCCGACGTGGTGGTCGCCCACGCCGGTTGCGGCTCGGCCCTGGCCGCCCTCGATGCCGGGCGGGCCCCCATCCTGGTGCCCCGACGGGAGGCCGAGGGCGAGATCGGCGACGACCACCAGGACCAGCTGGCCGACCTGCTCCAGGACCGGGGCCTGGGCCTCCACCGGGGCGTGGACGACCTGACCTGGGACGACGTGCGGACGGCGGCCACCATGGCGGCCCGGACGGCCGACACGCCACCCGCCATCGAGGTCTCGGTCAAGGCCTGAGCCGGGGCCTGAACGCCACCGGCCCGGCGGGTTCCGTGGTCGCCCTGGCGCTCCCGACCCTGGGGGCGTCGGTCAGGGGCGCTCGACGGGGCCGATGTCGGGTCGGGGCCCGGCGTCGCCGTCACCGTCGACCGATCGAGCCTGGCCGGCGAGGTCGGTGAGGCCCAGCGCTCCGTCCCCGGGATCGAGTCCGGCGTCGACGAGGGGGGAGTCGGCCGCCGGGCGAAGGGGCACGGTCGAGCCGAAGCTGAACCCGGGATCGACGCCGGTGATGGCGTTGGGTTCGTCGATCACGGTCGAGCCACCGACCCGGTGGAGGTTGTGGTCGATGACGGTCCCGATGATCGAGCCCTCGTCGACCAGGTAGGGCTCGACGTCGCCCAGGAAGATGTTGTTGACCACCCGCAGGTCCGACGAGAACATCTCGAGGGCCAGCGTCTGGAACTCGTTGGTGTCGACGAACAGGTTGTTGGCGATGACGCTGCGGGGGAACTCTCGGAGGAACACGGCCTGGCTGCCGTTGCTGGCGCACACGTTGTTGCGGAACACCAGGCCACCCGAGCGGCCGATGGCGCCTGCTCCGGCCGACTCCTCGGCCGAGGCGATGAGGCATTGGTGGTCGACGTCGACGCACACGTTGCCCTCGATGATCACGTCGACGGTGGGCGGCTTCGAGTTGTCGAAGGTCTGGAAGCAGTCGGTGTGGGGACCCTCGCCGGGGTAGCCCCGGTCGTGGATGGTGTGGATCAGGTTGCCCACGATCCGATGGCGGGAGCCGAAGAACCGGACGCCGTCGGCGTCACTGGCCGCCACCCGGCGGGAGCCCGTGATCTCGTTGCCGGTCACCACCGCCTCGGACCCGAAGACCATCACGCCGGTGCCGTCGACCCCCGAGATCAGGCTGTCGGCGATGGTGACCTCCTCGCAGACGTCGTCGTTGGAGCCGCACACGATGCCGTCGCCCCCGGGTTCGAGCACGGCCAGTTCGTCCACCACCACGTTGCGGCCCGTGATCCGCACGCCGGGACGGTGGGACCCGTCGTCGGCGCCGGTGACGACGAGGCCGACCACGGTGACGTGATCGGCCTCGATCTCGATGGCGCCGACCTCGACCCCGGGCCCGGCCACCACCAGGGGTGCCCCCGGGCGGCCCGAGCGGTCGATCCGCAGGACCTTGCCCGGATGGGAGCCGTCCAGGCACAGCACCGAGCCGGGCCGAGCCCCGACCAGGACGCGGTCGACGTCGTCGACGTCGGCCACGGTCGCCGTACACGGGCCGGTCGGTGCGTCGACGACGACGCCGGGGGCCACCAGCGTCCGGGGGTCGACCTCCGTCGACTCGATGATGAGGGTCGGCACCTCGACGGCGGGAACCGTGACGGTGGCGGCGACCGGTGTCGGCCCGGCCCCGTCGTCGGCGGCGCTGTCACCCGAGCCACAGGCGGCCACGGCCAGGCCCAGGGCCATGGCGGCGGCCGCCACCGGGAACCGGGTTCGACTCGGATCCGGATCCCGGCCGGTGGGAACCCGGATCATGGGCGGGGGCCGACCTCCAGGTCGAGGGCGCCGTGCAGGGTGTCGGCCACCGCCTGCAGGTGCTCGTCGGTCATGTGGGGGAACATGGGAAGCGACAGGATCTCGGACGCCGCCGTCTCGGCCACCGGCAAGGGGCCACGGGCGAAGGGGGCGAACGGGGGCTGGCGGTGGCAGGGGACCGGGTAGTGGACCCCGGTGCCGATACCGGCCTCGCCCAGGATCTTGCGGATCCGGTCCCGGTCGGGGACCCGGGTGATCTCCAGGTGGTGGGAGGCCACCGCACCATCGCGGACCGGCAGCAGCCACAGCGACGGATCGAGCAGTTCCCGGTAGCGGCGGGCCGCCTCCCGGCGACGCTCGTTCCAGCCGTCCAGCGCCCCGAGCTTGACCTCGAGCACGGCGGCCTGGAGGGCGTCGAGTCGGCTGTTGCAGCCGTCGAGCATGTGTTCGGTGTGGGAGTGGGGGGAGCGGCCGTGGTTGGCCAGGCACCGCACCCGTTCGGCCAGGTCGGCGTCGTCGGTGACCACGGCCCCGCCGTCGCCGAGCGCGCCCAGGTTCTTGCCCGGGTAGAAGCTGAAGGTCGAGGCGGCGCCGAAGGAACCGATCTTGCGGCCACGCCAGGTGGCGCCGTGGGCCTGCGCCGCGTCCTCGACCAGGGCCAGGCCCCGACTCGAGGCCAGGTCCGTCATCTGATCCATGTCGACCGGGTGGCCGAACAGGTGGACGACGATGATGGCGGCGGTGGCGTCGGTGAGGACCGGCTCCACCGTGTCCCGGGTCATGAGCAGGGTGGCTTCGTCGACGTCGGCGAAGACCGGGCTGGCCCCGACGGCGGTCACCGCCTCACAGGTGGCGATGAACGTGTTGGTCGGCACGACGACCTCGTCGCCCGGCCCCAGCCCGAGGCCCCGCAGGACCAGCTCGATGGCGTCGGTTCCGTTGGCGGTGCCGATGGCGTAGCGGCGATCGCAGTAGGCGGCCCAGGCCGTCTCGAACGATTCGACGTCGGGGCCGCCGACGAACCGGTTGTTGTCGACGGCGGCCCGCCAGCAGGCGTCGAGCTCGGAACCGAGGTCGCGGTGGAGCGCGCCCAGGTCGAGGAAGGGAACGGGGATCATGTCGAAGAAACCTCCGGGAGGAAGAGGCGCCGGCGGCGGAGGGCGTCGGCGGGAACGGTCTGGGTCGATCGAAGTCTCAGGTGAAGTATCGGTAGAGCAGGTTGCCGGCCCGCTCGGCCACGTCGAGCGGGACCCGCTCGTCACACAACAGGTCGGTGAGCTGGCCCAACACCGGCCGCAACTCCTGGGCGCCGGCCGTTGGACCCGGGCCGGCCACCAAGGTCCGGACCCGGCCCTCGGCTGTGGCGAACTTGCGCTTGTAGCGGAGGAGCCCGGGCTGGTCGGCGTCGCTCAGGCCGAGGTCGAGCAGCTGGTTGCCCCGGCTCTGAGCCCACTGCATCGACTCCCACATCAGGAGATCGTTGGGCCGGAGGGCCAGATCGGCCGGATCCGAGGCGTTGAACTTGTAGTAGGCCCGTCCGCCCCACTCCAGGAGGAAGATCCCGGCCACGGCCCGCCCTTCGGCTTCGGCCAGGGCCACGTGGACCCCGTCGTGGGGACCGAACTCCTCGTGGATGGCGTGGAAGAAGGGTCGCGGCTGGGCCAGCATGCCGTGCTTGGCCCGGCGGGTCAGTTGGTGCAGCCCGAAGAACGTGTCGACGGCCGCCAGGTCGGAGGCGAAGCGCACCGTCACCCCGGCCGAGCGGGCCTTGCGCACGTTGCGGCGGGCGGTCGAGCCCAGGGACTGCTCCATCTCGTCGACCTCGCGATCGAGGCCCACGCCGTGCCAGAAGTCGTGACCGGTCTCGGTCAGGCGGCCATCGTCGAGGCCGGGCGGCGGTTCGAGCACCCGGAGCCGGACCGGACCGTCGAAGGCAAGCAGGGCATCGACGACCCGGTCGAGTTCGGTGGCGCCGTCCACGGCCACCGGATCGCAGAAGTCGCAGTAGGGGGTGCTCACCAGTCGAGGTCCGAGCACGTCGTCGATGACGCCGGACACCGCGCCCACCTCCGGTAGGCCCGAGGGGTCGCTCACGACGTGGGCCTGGAGCCGCAGATGGGGGTAGGTGGTGGCGATGGCCCGCAGCCAGGGCGGGGAGGTGAACAGCGAGCCACCGGCCCGGTCGACGAGGTCGGCCCACGGGCCGGGGCCGGTCGGGTCGACGATGGCGGGCACGGTGGGGGCAGGCGCCGTCACCGTGCGCCCTCGCCCGACAACACCGCCGCCGGAGTCCGGGCCAGGATTCGAAGGTCCCGCACCAGCGACAGCGACTGCACGTACTCGACGTCGAGGTCGAGCATCTGACGCATGCTGAGCCGGTTGCGTCCGCTGACCTGCCACAGCCCGGTCAGCCCGGGTCGAACCGATTCGCGGACCCGGTGGGCCTGGTCGAACAGGGCCACCTCCCAGTCCAGCGAGGGCCGGGGACCCACGATCGACATGTCGCCCCGCACCACGTTCCACAGCTGGGGCAGTTCGTCGATCGAGAACCGCCGGATGACGGCCCCGACCGGCGTGATCCGGGGATCGGCCGCCAGCTTGTGGACCCCGTCGGGGGCGCTGACGTCCTCGCCGGTCAGCTCACGGGTGTTGAGTTCGCGCACGGCGGCGTCGGAGTTGCCGGTCACCATGCTGCGGAACTTCAGCAGCTCGAACGGCTCGCCGTGCCGGCCGATCCGGGTCTGACGGAAGATGATGGGGCCCCGGCTCGTGAGCCGGACGGCCAGGGCCGTGACCGCCAGCAGGGGCGACAAGGCCAGGAGGAGGAGCAGGGCCAGGAGGATGTCCATGGCCCGCTTCAACAGCAGGGTCGGGATGCGCAACACCGGTCGCCCGTCCGGTGATCAGTTGCCGGCGACGGCGATCGCCGCCATCCGCGGCTGGCCGACCGGGACCTGGCTGACCTCGGTCAGGGCCAGGTCGGCGGCCTCCAGGGTCTCGACCACGGCCAAGCCCTTCTCACCGCTGGCCCGGGGCTTGCGCCCCTCGATCGAGCTCTGGATGAAGTCCCGGGCCTCGACCAGGAGCGGCTCCGGGAAGTCGACATGGGGAGCCACGATGTCGCCGTAGCGGTAGCTCATGGGCACGTTGTGCTGGTCGTCGGTCTGCTCGACGGCCACGCCCCGGTCGTAGATCTTGATCCGCTCGTTGTCGTTCAGGTCGTTGTAGACCGCCATCCGGCGGCTCCCGACCACGGTCGTGGTCCGGACCTTGTTGGGATCGAGCCAGCTGACCCGGATATTGGCCGTGACCCCGCTCGACCCGTAGTGCAGCCGCAGGGCGGCCACGTCCTCGAAACGGCCGTTGGCGTGGGCCGAGCCCCAGGCGCTGACCGAGGTCGGGGTGTCGTCCAGGACGTAGTTGCAGATCGAGATGTCGTGCGGGGCCAGGTCCCACAGGACGTTCACGTCCGGCTGGTACAGCCCCAGGTTGAGCCGGGCCGAATCGATGTAGTGGACCACGCCGAGGTCGCCGTTCTGGACGACCTGGCGGAGATGGACCACGGCGGCGTTGTACTCGAAGGTGTGACCGACCATGAGGTTCACGCCTCGGCGGTCTGCCGCCACGACCAGCCGGTGGGCGTCGGCCGAGTTGGTGGCCAGAGGCTTCTCGACCAGCACGTGCTTGCCCGCCTCGATGGCGGTCAGGGCCAGGTCCACATGGCTGGTAGGTGGGGTGGCCACAACCACGGCGTCGCACTCGTGGAGCACGTCCTCCAAGCGGGCCGCCGTCTTCACCCGGGGGAACGCCCCCTCGATGGCGGCCCGGCGTCCGGCATCACCGTCAACGGCAATGACCTGGCCGACCTCCTCAACACTGTGAAACACGCGCACGTGCTTCGAACCCCAATAGCCGATTCCGACCACGGCTACTCGCATCATCGCCTCCGACGTTGTCGTCACCCGCACGGACCCGCACCGCCGCACTGGGGTCCTCCAGTTCGAAACCTTACTGACCGGCATTCGACCGCAAGCTCAAACAAGCAAGATGGCTCATGTCGCCATTCTGACCCCGGGCGGTCCGACCCCCGGGGGCCGGTCCCGGACGGGTGAGATCGCCGATTGCGCCACCGGGTCCGGTCAGTGGGACAGACCGTTCTCGACGGCCGCGGCCAGCAGGCCCAGACCTCGGTCGAGTTCCTCGGGGCTGATGGTGAGGGGCGGGAGGAGCTTCAGCACCTGGTCGCGGGCGCCCGCCCGTTCCATGACCAGGCCGTGCTCGAAGGCGGCCGCCGTCACCGTCGCCGCCAGAGCCGGGTCGCGGCACTCCAGGCCCAGTATCAGACCTCGACCGCGGGGGGCCAGAAGATGCTCGGGGTGGGCTCGGGCCAGGTCGTCGAGCCCGGCCATGGCCTGCCGGTGCAACGTCTCCACCGAACGGGTCAGGGAATCGTCGGCCCAGAACAGCTCCAGGGCGGCCCGGCCGGTCACGAAGGCGGCGTTGTTGCCGCGGAAGGTCCCGTTGTGTTCACCCGGTGCCCAACGGTCGAGGTCGGGATCGATGAGCACCAGGGACAGCGGGAGACCCAACCCGCTGATCGACTTCGACAGACACACCAGGTCGGGTCGCAGACCCGCCTCCTCGAACGAGAAGAACGCGCCGGTGCGGCCACAGCCGACCTGGATGTCGTCGACGATGAGCAGCATGTCGTGGGCCCGGCACAGCCGCTGCAGCTGCTGCAGCCAGGGCCCCGACGCCACGTTGATCCCACCCTCGGCCTGCAGGGTCTCGACCACGACGGCGGCCGGCAGATCGAGACCGCTGGACGGGTCGTCGAGCATCCGCTCCAGCAGCTCCAAGCCGGCGTGGTCATGGCCCAGGTAGCCGTGGTAGGGCAGGCGGACGGTGCCCGTCAGGTCGATACCGGCCCCGGCCCGGGCCGCCGCCGAACCGGTGGTGGCCAGCGCCCCCAGCGACATGCCGTGGAAGGCGTTGGTGAAGCACACGACCTGGGTTCGCCCGGTTACCTTGCGGGCCAGCTTGAGGGCCGCCTCGATCGCGTTGGTCCCGGTGGGGCCGGGGAACTGCACCCGGTAGTCGAGGCCTCGGGGGGCCAGCACGTGGCGGTCCAGGGCTTCCAGGAAGCCGATCTTGGCCTCGGTCGCCATGTCGAGGCTGTGGAGGATGCCGTCGCCGGCCAGGTAGTCGACGAGTTCCCGGCGCAGGGCCGGGTGGTTGTGGCCGTAGTTGAGGGCACCGGCCCCGGCGAAGAAGTCGAGGTAGGTCCGGCCCTCGGTGTCGACCAGGGTCGCCCCCGAGGCGGTGGCGAAGGTTACCGGCCACTGTCGACAGTAGGAGCGGACCTCGGACTCCAGCCGCTCCACCGTGTCGGCCCCGGTGGTCGGGTGCAGGCCGGAGCCCGCGTCGTCGATCGTGTTGGCACTCACCGTCGGTTCACCTCGTCCAGGGCCCGGCTCAGGGCCTGGGCCACTCCGTCGATCTGGGGTCGGCGCAGGAAGTTCCAGTGCCAGCCGGGGACCTCGGCCGTCTCCAGCCGACCCCGGACGACGGCGTCCCACCCCAGGGAGGGGTTGGGGACGATGCCGGCCGGTTGGCGGGCGGCGCGGACCACCAGCACGTCGCCGTCGTAGGGCTCGAACCGGTGATGCCGGTAGGCGGCGCCGTCGGCCCGGTACCAACGGTCGCGTTGGAAGGCCTCGCTGCCCGGTCGCCGGCCGGTCCCGACCAGACCGGCTCGGGCTCCCAGGCGCTCGAGCCGGACCGTGACCTTGGCCACCGACCGGGCGCCCAGGTCATCGGTCAGGTACCGGAGCCGCTGGTTGCGGGGCAGCGCCCGGGTGGTGGCCGCCTCGAACCGGGCCCGGTCGGCCACCGTGGTCAGCAAACGGCGCAGGCGGCCGATCCCGGGCCGGGGAACGGGGTAGTCGGGATGTTCGCTCTGCAGCATGACCACAAGCGGCACCTCGTCCCCCTCGCGACGCAGCCGGCGGGCCAACTCCAGGGTCACGTCGCCGCCCATGCAGAACCCACCGAGCACGTAGGGACCGTCCGGGAACCGCTCCTTGAGGGCCCCGTGGTACCGGTCGACGAGACCGGCGAAGCTCTGGTCGGGGCTGGGCTCGGAGCGGCGGCGCTGGAGATCGAGGCCGAACACCGGTTGGTCGCTGTCGATGATGCGGCTCAGGGGCAGGAAGCCGAGAACGCTGCCCCCCTGGCCGGGAGCCAGGAACAACGGGATCCGGTCGCCCCGGGGCTGCAGCTCGACCAGCGCCGCGGTCGAGCGGTCGGATGCTCGGGCGCGGTCGATGAGGGCGGCCAGCTGGGCCAGGGTCGGGTTGTCGATGGGGGCGGCCAGGGGGAGGTCGGCGCCGAGCCGCCGGTTGACCTCGTAGAGGACGACGGCCGCTGTCAGGGAGGAGCCTCCGTGGTCGAAGAAGTCGTCGCCTCGGCCCGGGTCGACGCCGATGACGTCACGCCAGATGGCGGCCAGCGCCACCTCGGTGGGGGTCGCCGGCTCCTCCCGGGCGGTCCGGGGGCGGAGGAGATCGGCATCGGTCGGGGCCGGGAGGCGGGACCGGTCGATCTTCCCGTTGGGGTTGAGGGGGAACCGGTCCAGGGCCACGACCCGACCGGGAACCAGGAACTCGGGCAACCGGTTGGCCAGGGCCGCCCGCAGGGCCTCCCGATCGAGCGGTCGGGCCTGCTCGGCGGTGGTGATCCAGGCTGCCAGGGCGCCGTCGACCAAGCCGACAACGGCACCGTCGACGGCCGGTTGAAGGGCCAGGGCCGCCTCGATCTCGCCCAACTCGATCCGGCGACCGTTCAGCTTGACCTGGTGGTCGACCCGGCCCTCGTACAGCAGGGCGCCATCGGGCCGGCGTCGGGCCAGGTCGCCGGTCCGGTACCGGCGCCGCCCGGGGTGATCGGGGTCGGGGAAGAAGGCCCGGTCGGTCCGCTCCGGGTCGTTGCGGTAACCCCGGCCCACCCCGATCCCGCCGACCACGATCTCGCCCACGACGCCCACGGGCGCCCGATGGCCGGCATCGTCGACCACGTCGACGGTGAGGTTGGCGATGGGGTGTCCGATGGGGACGATGGTCTCGTCCCGAGCCGGTGGTCCCTCGAGCACGTGGAGGGTGACGTCGTCGGAGCACTCGGCCGGTCCGTAGGCGTTGACCAGGGGCACCGCCGGGAACCGGGCGAACCAGCGTCGGGCCACGTCGGGGGGAAGTGCCTCACCGGTGGGGATCAGCCACCGCAGCGACGGTGGCAGCGTCAGGTCGGTCGCCTCATCGGCCACCGCCAGCACCGTGGCCATGAGGGACGGCACGATCTGGAGGATCGTGACGTCCTGCCGGTGGAGCCAGCTGAACAGGGCCCGTGGGTCGTAGCGGGCCTCGTCGGGGGCGAAGCAGACCTGACCGCCGTTGAGCAGGGGGGTGAGAATCTGCCACACCGAGATGTCGAACGACAGGGGGGCGTTCTGGGCCACCACCGTGGTCGGGTCGAGGTCGAGGGCGTCGATCATGGCCCAGGCATGGTTCATCAGCCCGCGCTGGTCGATCATGGCCGCCTTGGGCACGCCGGTGGAGCCCGAGGTGGTCAGGATGTAGGCGAGATCGTCGAGGCCGCGGAACACCACCGGCCGCTGCCGGCTCGGCTCGAGTGCGACCAGCTCCTCCAGGGCCAGGACCGGCAGGGTCTCGCCGCGCCGGTCGAGGGCCTCGTCGACCACGGCCCGGAAGCGGGCCTCGACCACGAGCAGGTCGGGGGCGACCTGGCCCAGGGCCGTCGCCAGGCGGGCGGCCGGCTGGGAGCCGTCGAGCGGGGCGTAGGCGGCGCCGGCTTTGAACGTGGCGACGATGGTGGTGCCGGCGTCGATGGTCCGTCCGGTCACCAGCCCGACCACCGACTCGGCGCCCATCCCGCGCCGGTGGAACTCGTCGGCCAGGGCGTTGGCCTGTCGGTCCAGTTCCGCGTAGGTGACGGCGCGGACGTCGTCCCGGAAGGCGACGGCATCGGGGGTGCGGTCGACCTGTCGTTCGAAGGCGTCGGCCAGGGCCAGGGGCGGGAGATCGGTGCCGGTGGCGTTCCACCGGTCGAGGGCCTGCTGCTCCTCGGCCGTCAGCAGCTCGATGTCGGCCACCGTCGGCCCGGCGGTCGCCGGCGGCCGCTCGACCGAACCCGTCGGGAGGGCGTCGAGCACGCTGGCCACGTGGCCGAGGAAGGCCGCGGGCTCGACGGCACCGAGCGGCGTCCGGCAGCCTCGCGACCACAGGCTCTCGTGGTCGGCGCCGACGGCGAGCACGCCATCGGCGGGTCCGTCACCGGCGGGGGCCGCGTCGGCGGCGCCGGCCGATCCGGCGCCGGCCGCGATCCGAACCCGGGTCCCGCCGGCGTCCGGGTTCGGCGACGGGTCCGCGGCGAAGGGCGCCAGTGCGGCCAGCACGGCGTCGGCCGGCGTGTCGAGGGTCGGGGCCAGCACCAGCCTCCGGGTCGACGGCGGCGATCCGTGGCCCTGGTCGCCGTTGACCTCGCCTCCGTCGCCCTCGATGTCGGGGGCAGCGTCGAGTGCGAGGTCGACCTCGATGATCGGGTGGCCGTAGCGGAACAGGACGATGACCACCGCTGCCGCCAGGCGGTCCAGATCGGCGGCGTCGGCCTGTGGCCCGTCGGTCGCCGACGGGGTCGGGCTCGCCGACGCCGTCGCCACGGTCGCCGACACCGTCGGGCCGTGGCGGTGCCCATCGGATCCCGGACGCGCTGAGCGAGAAAAAAGGGTCGACCCCGTCGGGGTCCAAAACGTGAGCGCGTCGCCAGTCACCGCCACCTCCGGAACGGCCAAGGTACCAACCCGGTGCTGAAACGATGGCGAGGCGAATGTACCTGGAGGGGGTGGTCGGGTGGCCCATGGTCGCCCACCGCGAAGGAGATGACGGTCGTGTGGGCCGAGGATGGAGGGCGGTTGTCGGCCGTCACTAGCATCGCGGGTCATGGGTGTCGATTGGGACGAGACGGTCCTCGATGCATCACTGCGCCGGGCCCGGGATTGGGCGTCCACACATCCGATCCGATTCGCCTTCCTCTTCGCCCTGCCGCCGTTCCTGATCCCGGCCGGGATCTCGCGCTTCAACGTCCCGGCCGGACTGATCGCCCTGGTCGTCGCCCTGCTGGTGTGGTTCCTCGCCTTGGTGGTGTTGACCCTGTTGTCGATGTTGTACGAGACGAGGGCCGCCGTCGGTCGGCTGGTCGCTCCCGTCGGCCCGGTCGAGGAGGCCTCCGATTTCGACTGTGCGCTGGTGCCGGGGGAGGACGACCGCTACCACCTGCGGGTCTCCAACCACGGAACGACAGGCCGGTTCCACGCCCGGGTGATGGAGGTAGCCGGCGTCGAGGCCAACGGCACCTGGCCCCTGACCCTGCGGTGGCAGGGCGATGAGTCGGCGTCCAGGCTGCGGATCAGCCGGGGCGACTCGGAGCTGGTGTGCGCCGTCCGGGTGCGTGGTCGACGGGCCGTGGACTTCCTCTGCCCGGTCGGCGGCGACCGGGATCATCAGCGCGTCCAGGCCTCGGCCGACGGTGACCTGTGGTGGGTCCGGGCCCGGATCGTGGTGTTCAACGAGAGCGACGGGGGCGACGTCGGCCGTCAGGAGCGCGAGCTGCAGCTGGCCTTCGCCAACGGCTCCGACCGACCCGCCGTCAGTCAACTGGGCCCGGTTGCGCCCGAGGCCTGAGCCGGCCCCATCGCCGGAACCGACAGCGCCTGCCGGCCCCACCGGGCCGGGCGCCGTCAGCCGAGCCGGTCGTCGGGGCCGAACTCCCGATGGTCGATCAGGGGATCGGTGCCGTACGGGTACACGACCCTGAGGTCGCCGACGGGATCGGTCCGCGACTGGTAGACGCCGGAGAACAACGGATGGACGCAGATGGTGTCCGACTCCCCGATGGCGAGACGGACCGACACGGTGTACTCGAAGTCGGCGACGTCGTAGCGCTCGGTCTGTTCCCGCAGGCGGCCCAGGGCCCCGATCTCGACCAACATGGCCTTGAAGTCGAAGTAGTCCATGTCGGGACCGGGGCTGCCGTAGGAGCCGTAGCGGTTGACCGACGAGTTGAGCCGTTCCTGCTCCCGGCGTTGGGCCGCCCGGCGGAGGGCGCCCTTGCCCACCTGATTGAAGGCCCGGTGCAGTTCGGAGTCGCTGAATCGACGGGGCAGGTTCTTGAGCACGGCCCGGCACACCTCGTTGGCCAGGGGGTGGACCAGCTCGTAGGCCTTGCACACCTCGGTCACGATCTGCTCCTCCACGTCGCGAATCCCCAGCACCACCGACTCGGCCGCGACCTCCACCGCGCCGTCGAGCCGGCTCTCCCGGAGCCAGATGGCGTTGAGGATCCGCAGCAGGTGTCGGGGCAGGAGCTGGGTGTGGCGGAGGATGTAGGCGACGGTGTCCTCCTCGACCCCCAGCTCGCCCGACACCGAGTCGGGTAGGACGCTGGACAGGAGCCGCAGGGCGTCCCGTTGGCGATCGAGGTTGAGGCGGGCCAGCTCCTGGTTGCGGTTGAGATGCTCGGGGTGGAAGTGGGTCAGGTACAGGTGGAACCGGTGGGCCGCGATCTTGACGATCTCCCGGGCGCTCCAGTGGAGGACGATGAACGAGCCGAAGTCCTTCAGCGGGTTCTCCGACATCGTGTTGAGCACGTGCCACAGCTCGGCCGGGAACGAGAACCGCACCCGGAACGGGGCCCGGGGCTGCACTGACCGTCCGACCTGCATGAAGAGCCCGCCGATGGCCTCGGTGTGTTGATCCAGTACCCGCTTGAAGTCCTCGATCGAGTCCATCAGGAGCACCGGCTGCAACCCGGCGTCGGCCAGGAGCCGATCGGCCCCGTCCACCACCTCGGCCAGGGTGACCGGCCCCACCCGGAGCGACAGGGCGTTGCGAGCCAGCAGCTTGCGGTCCATGGCCTGCTCCAGGAATGCCTCGGCCATCAGGCCCAGGACCTCCTCCGGCGGCACCAGGGTCGGGTCTCGATCGGCAAGATCGTGGAGATAGACCCGAATGGCGTCGAAGCGCGGATCGTCGGGGTGGATGGCGGCGGGCCGCTGGTGCACCAGGGCCAGGAAGACGTGGTGCCACAGGGCGGCGGTCCACAGCCGCGCCACGTGGTCGGTGAAGAAGGTGATGTCCAGCTGGGTCAGGGACCGGAGCAGATCCTGGATCTCGGCGATGGCGGTCGAGGTGTCGACGGTGACGTCGAGGGTGTCCTTGTCCATGGCCAGCGAGTGGAGAAAGGCGGTCTTGCCCGAACCGCGGCGACCCACGACAAAGGCCGGATCTCGGCGCACCAGCCGGTCGTAGACCCGGTTCTCCCGGTCGAAGAGCTCGTCCCGCAGGCGGCGGTCGCTCAGGTCCTCGCTGGCCACGGGGCCGAACGGCGCGTTGGGATGGATGAACGGCTCGACGTCGAGCGGTTCCCGAAAGGGGTGCTGCATGACCTCCTCATGACTTTCTCCGCCTCCGCGGCCCTGATCGTAGGAGACGGCGCTCACCGGAACGCCACGGCCCGATGACGGCGTCGGCCACCGTCGCATCGCCGTCCGGCGGCCGGGAGATGGCCGCTCGACGACCCCTCGACCCGGGGGAGACTGCGCCGGGGCCGGTCAGACCGGGAGCAGCGGGGGGACCGGCAGGCCCACGGCGTCGGCCGTCACCCGCAACAGTTCGGCCTCGTCGGCCGAAGCCCGACCATCGTCGAGGACGACGGTGGTCGCAGCGTCGACGAAGCGACGGCGGCCGTCGGCGTCGAGGTCGGCCAGGCGGGTCAGGGCGACGTCGAGTTGGGCGAAGGCGGGACCGTCGCCCAGGGCCCCGGTCGGGGCCGGGGCGCCGAGCGAGGCCAGCGCGGCGGCATAGGCCCGGTCGGCCTGGCCCGGGCCGGCGCTGTTGTGGGTGGCGAGCACGGCCAGGACGGTGGCCGCTTCGGGCTGCCGTCGACCGAGGTCCACGCCGTCGCGGGGTTGGTCGCGGGCGTTGCGGGCGGCGAGATGGCGCAGCACGACCCTGCGCAGGACCCAACGGAAGAGATCCTCCTCGCCGGGGTTGAGCGCGGCGATCGTCCGGACCAGGGTGTCCTGGAACGCGGCCGGGGTCTCACCGATGGGGTGGAGGGCGATGTCGACGGCCGGGAGTTGGAGAGGGCGGTCCAGGTCGGTGAGGAGCCGGCCGGCGGCGTCGAGGTAGTCGGGGTCCAGGAAGGTGGCGCGGGCCGCGAGCTCGAGCTCGGCCCGACGCCGGGTGGGGTCGGTGCTGCACAGTGCCCCGACCACGGCGGCCACCGCACCTTGACGGGTGTGCAGGGCGTTGCGGGTGGTGGTCGGGATCCGCTGGAGCAGGCCCCGGGCATGTTCGACGTGAGCCGGCGTCGGCCCCTCGAACCGGGGCGGCTGATACTGAACGGCGGCGCCCGGGGCCGGGCTCGGGCCGGGACCGACCTTGGGCGGGGGCGGGCTCGACGGGCTGAACCCGCTGGCGGCGGCCGGGAAGGGGCCCGGCACCCCCGGGATGGGCACCCGACCCGGCAGGGCACCGCCCCAGGCGGTCGTGGCCGACCGGGCGGGCGGCGGTGGCGGCCCGAGGTCCGCGGCGGGCGCCGGTGGCGCCGGCGGGTCAGGGAAGGTTCCGTCCCAGGTGGGGATCAGGCGGCTGATGCGATCCGGCAGTGGTGGATGGCTGGCCATCGTCGACTTGAAGGCGGGGGTGATGAACAGGTGATCGGTCTCGGTGGCGTGGGCCGACGACACGGTGTTGCTCCCCCGGAGCGAACCGATCTTGAGCAGCGCCCCGCCGATGCCATCGGGGTCGCGGGTGTACTGCACGGCCGAGGCATCGGCCAGGTACTCGCGTTGGCGTGACACCGCGGCCTGGATCGCCCGGGCGAAGAAGGTGCCGATCCAGCCGATCACCAGGAGTCCGACCCCCGCGGCCAGGACGGCGACCACTGCCCCGTTGCCGTCCCGACCATTGCCCCGACGCCGGGGCAGGAACCACGAACTGCGAAGGATGAGCTGGCCCAGCACGGTGAGGATGGCGATCCCGTAGATCCAGCCGATGATCCGGGTCTTGACCCGGGTGTCGCCGTTGGCGAGGTGGGAGAACTCGTGGGCGATCACGCCCTGGAGTTCATTGCGGGTCAGATGGTGGAGGGCGCCCCGGGTCACGCCGATGGCGGCGCTGTCGACGCTCCAGCCGGCAGCGAAGGCATTGATCCCGTCCTCGTCGTCGAGAACGAAGACCGCCGGCACCGGCAGGCCGGAGGCGATGGCCATCTCCTCAACGACGTTGGTCAACTGTCGTTCGCCCGGATCGAGCGTGTTGAAATCGACAGGCCGCCCGCCCAGAGACTGGGCCACGTAGGAGCCACCGCCGGACCGGATCTGGTTCGACTTGACCAGCGAGGCGCCCCCGACCGCGATGATGGTCACCGGCGCGGCCACCACGAGCGCGGCAAGGGGCTGGATCTGGCCCGAGCCGTAGTACAGGAGCCCGGTGAGCAGCGCGGTGGTGATGGCGACGATGCTGCCGACCCCCAGTACCAGCAGCACGATGAGGCGGAACGTCTGCTGCCGGGCCTCCTCCTGGCCCTGTTGGAAGTTCACGAGCCGAGGACCGGCTCAGTCCACGGGCCCGGGGCGAGGAGCTCGAGGATCCCCGGGGTCGTCGTCGAACGAGACCTGGATGTTCTCCCGCTTGTGGGCCTTGCCGTCGGCCTCCAGGTCGAGGTAGGCGGTATCGGCGAACCCGAACGAGTTGGCGATGAGCACCGGCGGGAAGGTCGCCTTGTAGGTCTGGTAGCCGTTGACCTGGTCGTTGAAGTTCTGACGGGCGAAGGCGATCCGGTTCTCGGTCGTCGTCAGCTCCTCGGTGAGCTGCGCCATGTTCTGGTTGGCCTTCAGGTCGGGGTAGGCCTCGGCCACCGCCAGCAGGCGGCTCAGGGCTCCGTCGAGCACGCCCTCGGACTGGGCCAGCTGCTGCATGGCGGCCAGGTTCTCCGGATCGCCCGAGACCTCGATTCGGGCCTGGGTGGCGGCGGCCCGGGCGGCGACGACGGCCTCCAACGTCTCCCGTTCGTGGTTCATGTAGCCCTTGACCGTCTCGACCAGGTTGGGGATCAGATCGTGCCGACGTTCCAGCTGGACGTCGATCTGGGCGAAGGCGCCGCGCGCCTGCTCCCGCAACCGGACCAGCCGGTTGTAGATGGACACCACGAAGACGGCCAGGGCCACGACGATGACGACGAGGATGATGATGGCGATGAGCACGGATCCCTCCCGGACAGCGGGCCGCCCGAGGTGATCGGGCCGCTGTGGACCGCATCACCATAGGTGATGGGGGGAACCTGGCGCTCGGCGGACGGGGGTCGTTCCCGACGGCCCGGCCGAGCCGGGCCCCGGCCCGACCGGGTGGGGGTCGGACCGGGGCGGCGCCGTCCCGACCGTGCGGTCGACCGGGACGGGCGGGTCGGATCAGGCCAGGAAGACGCCGTTGGCCTGGGTTCCGAGCTGGGCGTAGAAGCCGGCCGAGGTCAGGCCGGTGGCCGTGAACGAGAAGCCGGTCCGCGTGGCCGACACCTTCCCCGTGGCCCGGGCCGGAGCGATGCTGCCCTCGAAGGCCGCCGGATCGGTCGGGTCGACGGCCGAGCCCTGACCCCGGTCCTCGAAGGGCCCGTCGACCCGCCAGGTGATGTCGATGTCGGCGATGCTGCTGATGCCGAACGGAGCGCCGAAGGCGATCGAGTCGACCAGAGGCTGACCCTTGAGGCGGAGCCGGGCCCGCTTGCCGTTGTTGGAGACGTCGAACGAGCCCCGAGGGATCTCGGTCGTCCAGAACAGACCATTGGGGTGGGTCCCCGGGGTCATGTCGGTGATCTGTGATCCCGCACCGGGATCGATCAGGTCCACTCAAAGGAAGGCGAAGGCCGCCTTGCGCTCCTCGCCGCTCTCGGCCACGTAGGTGCCCTCCATGACCCGCACGTCGAACTCGAAGGGATAGGTCCCGCCGTCCGACGCGGTTGCCTCGCCGGCCAGGACGGCGAAGGCCGTGGTGCCGTGGAAGTCGGTGATCGTGCTCGACTCGACGTCGAGACCGCCGCCGGGCAGGCCCAGCACCGGTGTCACCGACCCGGGCGGACCGGGAAGGAAGAAGTTGATGAAGCCGACGCTGGGAACGCCGGTGTCGAACCCACCCGGAATGGGCTTGGGTAGCGGGCTGGCCGTGGTGCGGGCCGACACGGGGCTGGCCCCGGCGGGGCCCGCGGTCACCGTGGTGGTGGCCACCGCCGCGGTGGCCGCTCCCGCGCCGAGCAGGAAGCGTCGCCGGCCCACGGGCCGCCGTTGGTCGTGGTTGGTCATGGTCGCTCCTCATGGGTCCCGCCTGGCGACCGCCTTGGTCCCCCCGGACCCGACGGCGAACCTAGGTGCGGGCGGCAACCGGCGGGCAACAGGACCCCGTTCCCGCGGGTCGGTCCGGGCCCGCCCTTCTGGGTCGGCTTCGGGGCCGTGACCTAGGGTGGGCGACCCGGTCGAGCGACCCGCGGGCCGATGGTCGGAGGGGCCGCCGCCGGGGAGTACGTGATGACGAAAAGGATGGTGAAGCTGTGAGAGCCGTGGTCTGCACCGCGTTCGGTCCGCCGGAGAACCTCGAGGTGCAGGAGGTCGACGACCCGGTGGCCGGGCCGGGGGAGGTGGTCGTGGAGATGCGGGCGGCCGCCGTAACCTTCCCCGACACCTTGATGCTGGAGGACAAGTACCAGTTCAAGGCGCCGCCCCCCTACATTCCGGGAGGCGAGGTGGCCGGGGTCATCGCCTCCGTCGGCGACGGCGTCGACAACGTGGCCGTGGGTGATCGGGTGGTCGGTGGGCTGGGGACCCACGGCGGCTTCGCCGAGCTGGTGAAGCTCGACGCGAGCCGGGTCCGGCCCCTGCCCGAGGGTGCCGATTTCGATCAGGCCACCGGACTCAACTACGCCTACGGCACGACGCTCTACGGGCTCAAGCACCGGGGCCACCTGGCCGCAGGTGAGAGTCTGCTGATCCTGGGGGCCGGCGGCAACGTCGGGATGTCGGCGGTCGAACTGGGCAAGCTCATGGGGGCCCGGGTGATCGCCGCCGCCTCGACCGAGGAGAAGCTCGATCTGTGCCGGGCCCGGGGGGCCGACGACACGATCAACTACTCGACCGAGAACCTCAAGGAACGGGCCAAGGAGCTGACCGGCGGCCAGGGCGTCGACGTGGTCTACGACTGCGTGGGCGGCGACTACGCCGAGCAGGCGCTGCGGGCCATCGCCTGGGAGGGCCGGTTCCTGGTCATCGGGTTCACGGCCGGCATCCCGGCCATCCCGCTCAACCTGACCCTGCTCAAGAGCTGCCAGGTCGTCGGGGTGTTCTACGGGGCGATGACGGCCCGCGATCCCGAGCTGTCGGCCTCGGTCACCCAGGAGTTGCTGGACCACACCGCCAGCGGTCGGCTGGCTCCCCACGTGTCCGGTCGGTATCCGCTGGAGCGGGCCCACGAGGCCCTCCGCGCCCTCATGGACCGCAAGGCGGTGGGCAAGGTCGTCGTCGTCCCCTGACCGCGATGGTGACGACCGACCGGGACGGGCCGTTCAGTCGGCCGCCCGGTCGGTCGGGCCACCGAGTGCCTCGGCGTCGGCGGCGGCCCGCTCGGCCTGGGCCAGGGCCAGCTCGTGTTGGAGCTTGTGCTCGTCGTAGCGGCTGAAGAACCAGGCGGCCAACAGGTAGAGCACGGCTCCGGCCACGCCGGTCAGGCGGACCCCCAGGTCATCGCCCACGTCCCGGCCCAGTTGCAGCAGCAGGGCCAGCGTGACCACCCCCATCGTGGTGGCCAGCTTCTGGAGGAAGGTCCGGGTGGCGTAGAACATGGCGGCCTGGGACTCGCCGGTCCGCAGCGAGGAGTGTTCGGCGATGTCGGCCAGGATCCACTGGGGCATGATGCTGAGAATGGCGAAGGGGATGGCGAACACCACGATGGGGACCACCACCTGGCCGAACAGGAACCGGTCGAAGATCCCGAGTCCGGCGATGGTGGCGAACACGGCGGCCCCGATGCAGAAGGCGATCACGGTGGGTCTCTTGCCCCCGTGGAGTTTGCGACCCCACGCCGACACCACCGGGAACAGGAACAGCGACACCACGACCATGACCAACAGGAGGACGGTGCTGACCCACTCCTCCAGTTCGACCAGGACGGTGATGTAGAACAGAAGACCGGTCTGGATGATGGCCAGTCCCCCGAAGTAGGCGAAGTCGGCGGCGGCGTAGAACCGGAAGAACGGATTGCCGAGCACGAACCGGACCGCCGGCAGCAGCGGCATGGTCGACGGTCGGTAGGAGTTGGTCCAGCGGGGCTCGTCGAGGGTGAACACGGGCACGGCCATGAACACCAGACCCATGAGGGCCGTGATGCCGGCCGCCGTCTGCCAGGCCCGGAACGTGCCCAGGCTCTCCTCCAGAAGACCGGCCGTGAACAGGGTCGACGCCGCCAGGACCAGGCCGAAGGCCCAGGCCAGCGAGGTCCAGGTCGACAGGCGGAGGCGTTCGAGCGGCGTACGGCCGAGGTCGGCGACCAGGGCGAAGGCGGGGGTCACGTAGGCCGTGAGGGCGATGTAGAGCACGGTCTGCACCCCGAGGACCCAGGCGATGTTCCATCCGCTGATCTCATTGACCGGGGGCACGAACATCAGCCACGTGGCCACCGCGGCCGGGATCATGCCCAGAGCCATGAACGGGATGCGGCGACCGCGCCGGTGCTGGCTGCGGTCGGACCAGGCGGCGATGAGCGGATCGGTGATGGCGTCGGTGAACCGGCCGGTGGCGGCCACGATGGCGACCACGTTGAGCACACCGAGAATGGTGGCGTCGGTGACCAGGGTCGGCAGGCCCGACGAGGCGGGCGGGAGATAGAAGAAGACCAGCAGCGTGTTGAGCAGGTTGATGAGCGTCGACATGCCCAGGTACCCGGCGCTGAGCCCTGCCACCACCCGGCCCGGCAGACCTGGGGTGTCGGATTCCGGCTCGGTGGCGGTCAAGGTCATCAACGTTGCAGAGTACCGGGTGCGGAGCGGGCACGGCAGACCGCCTCCGCCCGCCGACTAGGGTCGCGGGCATGCCCGAGCTCGATCACCTGATCTACGCCTGCCCCGATCTGGCCCGAGGCCGGGCCTACGTGGCCGGCCTGACCGGGGTCGAGGCGGTGGCGGGCGGCCCCCACCCCGGTCGGGGCACCCACAACGCCCTGCTGACCTTCGACGACCGCACCTACTTCGAGATCATCGCCATCGACCCCGACCAGGACGAGCCGGATGGACCCCGACCGTTCGGCCTGACGCCGTCGACGAGCCCGGGCCTGGTCGGCTACGCCATTCATCCGCGTCCGGACGAGACCCTGGACGACGTGGTCGCCCTCATGCTCGACGCCGGGTTCGACCCCGGACCGGTGGCGGCCATGAGCCGGATCACGCCCGAGGGGACCGAGCTCCACTGGCGGCTGACCGTGGCCCGCCCGGATCGTTCCGATGCGGCTGGGGCCCTCCCGTTCGTCATCGACTGGGGCCCCACGCCGAGCCCTGCCCGCTCGGCGCCGACCATGGGTCGCCTGGTCGAGGTCCGGGTGGCCCATCCCGACCCCGGCATCCGGGCCGTGGCCGAGGCCCTCGGTCTGGGCCTGGTGGTGACCGCCGGGGCGGCCGCCCTGACCGCCGTTGTCGAGACCACCGGCGGTACCGTGACCATCGACTGACCCAACCTGGTCCGGCCCGTGATCGAGTGCGATCATGGCCGCCGTGTCGGACCGGACTGCGCCATCGGGAGGGCGAGCGAGATGACGGACCGGTGTGCCCCGCGGGAGGGGCGGACGTGATCGTTCGGGGCATCGACCACCTCGTGTTGAATGTGGCCGACGGTGAACGGGCCATGGCCTGGTACCGGGACCGCCTCGGCCTCCAGCCGGTGCGGTACGACGAGTGGCGGGCCGGCGAGGCCCCGTTCCTGTCCCTCCGGGTCAGCGACTCGGTGATCATCGACCTCCTGGTGACCGAGCGGAGCGGGGAGAACGTGGACCACGTCGCGCTGTGGGTGGAGGGCGACCTCGATGAGCTTCTGGCCCACGACGACGTGGTCGTCGATCGGCGCTTCGAGTCGCTGTTCGGGGCTCAGGGACACGGACCGGCCGTCTACATCAGGGACCTCGACGGCAACCGGATCGAACTCAAGCGGTACCCCGATCCGTCGTGACCGTCGAGCGATCCCGCCGGCGCTGTGGCGCGCCCCGACCCGGCCGCGCCGTGTCGATTCTGCTGACCCTGCTCATGGGCTCGGTCGTGATGCTCGCCGGTTCCCCGGGTGCCGGCGCCCAGTCCGACGATGACGGCGACGGTGGCGGCGGCGACCCAGGGGCCCCCGACACCGTGATCGTGGCCACCAAGCCGCTGGTCCCCTTCGTGTTCGTCGACTCCGAGGAGGCCGACGGTAGTGGTCTGCGGGGCTACAGCATCGACTTGTGGAACGAGCTGGCCGACCGGTTGGGGGTCGAGACCGAGTGGGTGGTGGAGGAGTCGGTGAGCGACATCATCGACGCCACCGCGGCCGGTGAGGTCGACGCCGCCATCGCCGGCATCTCGATGACGGCCGAGCGGGAGATCGTGGTCGACTTCAGCCACCCCTACTTCGACTCCGGCCTGCAGGTGGCGGCCCGCCCCGACGGCGGTCGGGGCACTCTCGGCACCCTCGTCGAACTGGTCACCAACCGGGGCATCCTGGCCATCATCGGCGGTCTGGTCCTGCTGACGGTGCTCATGGCCCACCTGGTGTGGCTGACCGAGCGCCGACACAACGAACAGTTCCCCCAGAACTACCGGGAAGGGATCGTCGAAGCCCTGTGGTGGTCGTCGGTGTCGATGGTGACCGGGGGCGAGGCGGTCAAGGACATCCGCCGCCCGCTGTCGAGACTGCTGGCCATGGTGTGGATGGTGATGGGGCTGTTCCTCCTGGCCTGGGTGACGGCCCAGACGGCGGCCCGGCTGACCCTCAACGAGCTGCAGGGCACCATCAACAGCGTTGACGATCTGGCCGGCAACCGGGTGGTGACGGTCGAGGGGACGGTGGCCGACGACTACCTGTCGATCAACAACCTGAACTTCCAGACCGTGTCCGACATCGACCTGGCCCTGGCCCAGGTGGCCGCGGGCGAAGTGGACGCCGTCGTCTACGACGCGCCGGTGCTGGCCTACCGGCTCGACACCGACTACGCCAACCAGCTCCGCCTGGCCGGGTCGTCGTTCGCCCCCGACCCCTACGGCATCGCCCTGGCCAGTGGCAGCGACCTGCGGGAGACCGTCAACGCCGAGCTGTTGGCCATGTCCCGCGACGGCACCCTGGACGAACTCCATCAGCGGTGGTTCGGGACCGACCGCTGAGGTGGGACGGCCGGTGGTCGACTAGTAGACGGCCTGGCCCCAGCTCCCGCCGAACACCACGTCGGTCAAGGGCAGCCGATCGAGTCGGGTGGGGAAGTCACGGGTCCGCTTGCCCACCGCGATGTGGGCTGCGGTGGCGATCCCGTCGGGGATGGCCAGCAGTTCCTTGACCTGCGGCTCGTACATGCAGAGCAGGGTGGTCAGGGCGGCCCCGACCCCGGCCTCGCGGCAACCGAGCAGGAAGTTCTGGACCGCGGGATAGACCGAGCCGCCGCCGACGATGCTGAGCCGGTCGAGTTCGGTGTCGGTGGGGTGGAGGCCGTCGATCTCGGCGCAGGCGATCACGATGGCGGGCACGTTGTGGAGGTTCTCGGCGAAGTGGTCGGCGTTGCGTAGGGCCCGGTCCATCTGCTCGGCCCCGATGGCCACGTCGCCGGTCTGGGCCGCGCCCAGGTAGGCCTTCCACGGCTCCAGGTACCAGCTCTGGAGCTGACGCTTGTGGTCGGCGTCGCGAACCACGATCCACCGGACCGGCTGTCGGTTGCCGCCCTGAGGGGCGAAGCGGGCGTAGTCGAACGCCGTCCGCAGTTCCTCGTCGGTCACCGGTTCATCGCTGAAGTAGCGGCTGGTGACGGCGGTGGTGATGGCTTGGCGCAGTTCCATGACGGGTCCCCTTCGTCGATGCGTGGGGCCGAACCTAGTGGGTGGCCGATGGGGGCCGCCCGTCGGTGGGGGAGTGGCGGACGACCCCCCGGACCGACCGTCCGTCCCGGTGGGGAGCCGACTAGGTTCGGGCCCGTGGACGAGGGCTCGAGCGGGCACCGGGTGGTCATCGTGGGCGGCGGCTTCGCCGGCCTGGAGGCGGCCAAGGCGCTGGCCGAGGCCCCGGTCCGGGTGACCCTCGTCGATCGTCGCAACCACCACGTCTTCCAGCCTCTGCTCTACCAGGTGGCCACGGCCGGCCTGAACCCGTCCGACATCGCCCAACCGATCCGCTCGGTCCTGCGCAGCCAGGCCAACCTCGACGTGGTCCTGGGCGAGGTCACCGACGTCGGCTCGGCCGCCGTGACCCTGGCCGACGGGGAGCGCCTGCCCTTCGACCACCTGATCCTGGCCGCCGGGGCCCGCCACGCCTACTTCGGCAACGACCACTGGGAGCGCTTCGCCCCCGGACTCAAGTCGGTCGAGGACGCGCTGGAGATCCGGCGTCGGGTCCTGGCCGCCTTCGAACGGGCCGAGCGGACCGACGACCCCGATCAGCGGCGGGCCGAGCTGACCTTCGTGGTGGTGGGGGCGGGGCCGACCGGGGTCGAACTGGCCGGGGCCATCGCCGAGATCGCCACCCGGACCCTGGCCAAGGACTTCCGCCGCATCGATCCGGCCACGGCCGAGGTCGTCCTCGTCGAGGGCGTCGATCGGGTGCTCACGGCCTTCCATCCCACGCTGTCGGAGCGAGCCCGGACCCACCTGGTGGACCTCGGCGTCGACGTGCGGACCGGGACCCGGGTCACCGACCTCGACGCCGGGGGAGTGACCGTGGTCGGGCCCGGCGGTGACGACCGGATCCCGGCCGCCACCGTCGTCTGGGCCGCCGGAGTGGCCGCCAGCCCCCTGGGCCGGAGCCTGGGGGTCGAACTGGATCGGGCCGGGCGGGTACCCGTCGACGGCTCGCTGGCGGTGGCCGGCCGACCCGAGGTCTTCGTGGTGGGCGACATGGCCGCCGCCACCTCCGACGGTGAGCCGGTGCCCGGGGTGGCCCCCGCCGCCACCCAGGGGGGCCGTCTGGCGGCCGAGGCCATCAAGGCCGACCTCGAGGGCCGTCGCCGGCCCACGTTCCGCTACCGGGACAAGGGCTCGCTGGCCACGGTCGGGCGTTCGGCCGCCGTGGCCCAGTTCGGGGCCCTGCGCTTCGGCGGCTTCGCGGCCTGGGTGCTGTGGTGGGCGGTCCACATCGCCCTGCTCATCGGCTTCCGCAATCGGGTGCTGGTCCTGTTCAGCTGGGGATGGAGCTGGCTCACCTTCCGCCGGGGCGCCAGGCTCATCACCGGCGACTGGACGCCGCCGGTCCGGCCCGGGGTCGACGGGTCGGCGTCCGACTGAGGCGCCCGGTCCGGGCGGTGCGGCAGGGTCTGGCCCTCGAGGTGTGAGCGGCGACGCGGCTCGCTCCCCGGCCCTCTAGTCTTTCCCCGGCGACGTGTGGCCGAGCCGAGTCGATCACGCCCGCCGTCCCCCGATCCACGCCGGAAAGGACGCCCCCCGTGCCCTCCGCCCCCCTGTCGTTCGACGGCCAACGCCTCTTCACCCTCGACCTCGAGGGCGTTCTGCTGCCCGAGATCTGGGTCGCCGCCGGGAAGGCGACCGGGGTCGAGGAACTGACCCTCACCACCCGCGACATCGCCGTGTACGAGGACCTGATGGCCATCCGCATCGAGGCTCTCAACCGGGCCGGGGTGACCCTGGGCGACATCCAGGCCGTGGTGGCCGGTATGGAACCCCTGGACGGGGCGGCCGAGTTCCTGGCCCGCATCCAGGCCCAGGCCCCGGTGGCCATCCTGTCCGACACGTTCGAGGAGTTGGCCGCCCCGCTGCTGGCCAAACTGGGCCATCCGTTCACCCTGTGCCACCGCCTCCGCCTCGACGGCGAGCGCATCACCGGCATCGCCCTGCGGGGCGCGACGGCCAAGCGGGAGGCGGTGTGGGCCTTCCAGAAGCTCGGGTACCGGGTTTCGGCCGCCGGTGACTCCCACAACGACGTCGAGATGCTCGAGGCCGCCGACCGGGGTGCCCTCTACTGCCCGCCGCCGGCGGTATGTGAGCGCTGCCCCCAACTGCCGGTGACCCGTTCCCTGGACGAGCTGGCCGACTGGTTGCTCGACGACCAGGGCTGAGGAACGACCTGGATCGCCGTCGACCCGAACGGCGATTCGGTACCGGTTCCGGGGCCCCTCTAGGCTCGGTTCGCCGGTATGCACAAGGAGTCCCTCATGGCCGCCAACGAAGCCTGGATCATCGACGCCGTCCGCTCCCCCCGGGGCATCGGCAAGCGGGACAAGGGGGCCCTCAACCCCGTCCATCCCCAGCGGGTGCTGGGTCAGGTCCTGAACGGCCTGAAGGACCGGGTCGGCTTCGACCCGGCCGACGTGGAGGACGTGGTCTGCGGCAACGGGGCCCACTCCGGTGATCACGCCCACGACATCGGTCGCATGGCCGTGCTCGACGCCGGTTGGCCCATCACGGTTCCCGGCGTGACCCTGAACCGGTTCTGCGGGTCGGGTCAGCAGGCCGTGACCTTCGGGGCCATGGGCATCGCCGCCGGGCACCAGGATCTGGTCGTCGGCTGCGGTGTGGAGTCGATGAGCCGCCCGTCAACGGTCGGGAACGGCACCGACGGGTTCCACGCCAACAACGAGCATCTCCTGGCCACCCACCCCCAGGTCCCCCAGGGCCTGTCGGCCGACCTGATCGCCACCCTCGACGGCGCCACCCGTGAGGACTGCGACGCCCTCGGTCTGGAGAGCCAGCGACGGGCCGCGGCCGCCATCGCCGAGGGCCGGTTCGACCGGAGCCTGATCCCCATCCACCACGACGACGGCACCCTGGCACTGGCCGAGGAGGAGTACCCCCGGCCCGAGACCACGGCCGAGGGTCTGGCCAAGCTCAACCCCAGCTTCGCCAAGATGATCGACTTCAAGATGTCCCAGAGCGACCTGACCATGGCCGAGATGGTCGACCAGAAGTACCCGGGCGTCACGCTCAACCACGTCCACCATGCCGGCAACTCCTCGGGTGTGGTCGACGGGGCCGGTGCGGTGCTCCTGGCCTCGCCCCGCTACGCCGAGGCCAACGGCCTCAAGCCCCGGGCCCGGATCGTCATGTCGGCCGTGGCCGCCGACGAGCCCCTGATCATGCTCACGGCCCCCGGTCCGGCGGCCAACAAGTGCCTGGAGAAGGCGGGCATGACCATGGACGACATCGACCTGTTGGAGGTCAACGAGGCCTTCGCCTCGGTCGTGCTCCGCTTCTTCCGTGACACCGGGGCCGACCCCGAGAAGGTCAACGTCAACGGCGGCGCCATCGCGCTGGGCCACCCCATCGGGGCCACCGGATCCATGCTGATCGGGACCCTGATCGACGAGCTGGAGCGCCGCGACCTGCAGACCGGTCTCGTCGCCATGTGCACCGGTGGCGGCATGGGCACCGCCACCATCATCGAGCGGGTCTGACCCCGGGCCGATCGGGTCGGGCGGGTCTAGGCCTGGGTGAGCCCGGCCCGGTCGGCGGCCGGCATCTCGATCTCGGGTCCACACCCCAGGGCGAGCGAATCGAAGGTCAGGTCGGCCGCCTCGTTGAGGTTGAGGGCCCGGCGCAGAGCCATCGACACGGTGTCGCCCAGGGCCGAACAACCGTGACGGGCCAGGATCATGGCCTCGTGGGATTCGGCGACCTCCGCCGCCTCGCGGGCCAGCCGGTCGGTGCCGGGCGGGTGGTACGGCACGCAACCGACCTGACCCAGGTAGACGACGTGGTCGGTGGTGATCAGGCGAATGGCGTGGCCCGCGGCGTCGAGCAGGACCAGCCGCTGGGGGTGGAGGTGAACGACGGCGTTGATGTCGGGACGCCGCTGGTAGGTGTACTGGTGCAGCCGCCACTCGACCGAGGGGCGGGATCCGGGCGGCGCATCGTCGGCGTCGACGGCGATGGTTTCGAAGTCGGTCGGGACGAGGCGGTCGAGCCAGGTCCCGCTACGGGTCACCACGAAGTGTGAGCCGTCGCCGAACCGGGCCGACAGGTTGCCGCCCGAGGCCACGACCAGGCCCCGGTCCACGGCCATCCGCCCGGCGTCGGCCAGTTCCTCGACCACCCGATCCCGGGTCGGGGCGTCGCCCTCGGCTGCTCCGGCAACGGGTGCGTCGTCGTCGATCGGTGCTCCGGTCACGGTGGTCGGCGCTCCTCCCCGGCCCGGTGCGGGCCGCCCTCGCTCAGTCGGGGTCGACCCTACACACCAGGTCGTCGGACGGGGTGCGGTCGATGGGGCGGGCCGTCCAGTCCCCGTGGGGTCCGTCGTTGGCCAGGGCGTAGGCGTTGGTCCGGTTGGGGTCCCCGGCCACCGCCACCATGATCTTCGACGGGTCGGTCACGATCGGGACCAGCCGCGCCGGGTCGTCCCCCTCGGCGAAGGCCGAGGGCAGGTGACCGGCCGCCACCAGATCGGTCAGTCTCGGTCGGCCCGGCGTCAGGTTGCTCCACCGACCGATGAGCTGCTCGAAGCGGCGAGCCGTGATCCGGGCGTGGCGGAACAGGCCGGTTCGCACATCGTCCTTGGACCAGCCCGCCTCGGCGAAGGTCCGGGCCAGGATGGGGGAGAGGACGAGCAGTGGTCGGAACTGGTGGTGGCCCAGGCCGTGCACGTGGGTCAGGTCCCACCCCGCGATCCGGGCCAGCCCGTCGCCCAGGTAGGGGAGGATCTCGCCCGGGGTTGCGCCGAAGACACTACCGATGATGGCGCCGGAGTTGAACCGGGCCATGGTGAGGGCGTCGTCGTCGATCCTGAAGCCGAAGTCGGCGGCGAGGGGGGGCCAGCCGAGTTCGGTCAGGGCGGCGTGGTCCTCGGCCAGGACGACCCGGCTGCTGTTGCCGAAGGTGGCCTTGTCGTGCTCGTCGGCGGTGAAGCCGAACACGTTCCGCAGATACAGCCGCAGCCATCGGCCCACGGCGGTGTTGGCCGGGGTCCCCTCCCGCAGCGCGCCGGGCCCGTGGTTGAACCCCAGCTCGGCCGTCGACGGGCCGCTGACGATCATGAGGGCGTCGGCCCCGGTGGTGTTGCCCGAGTGCTCGGCCCCGTAGTGCGGGTCGGCCAGGATCTCGGCCGCCGCCAGCAGGACCGGGAGGTGCTCCGGTTCGCATCCGGCCATGACGGCGTTCACGGCCACCGACCACACGGTCAGGTCGCGACCCGACGACCGGGCCCGGCCGATGACGCGCCACGGGTCGGGTCCGAGCGGGGCCAGGAACTCCTCGACCCGGTCTCGGGTCGGAGGGATGACGGGCAGGCCCTCGGACCAGCCCTCGGCCCGGAACCGCCGGTTGACCTCGTCGAGGGAGCCCGAGACCACGATGTCGATGGCGGCCGGCTCGGGGGCGTTCTGCGGGGCGTTCTGCGGGGCGTCGCGACCCGCCCCGGGGCCGGTGGGCGCGTCGGCGTCGTGGGGTTCGACCACCAGACCGGCCACGACCTGGTCGACGGTGACGGTCACGAAGTTGGTGACGAGCTCGTCCCGGGTCTGGGCGTCGACGTGCCCAACGGTCACGGCGAGTCGGACGTCGTCGAAGCCGTGGCCCCGGGCGGTGGCCCTCGCCTGGCCCTCGAAGCCCTCGCACACGATGGAGACCGAAGGGATCCCGGCGCCCTCGGCCATGATGGCGGCCCGCAACACGGCGGGCGTGCAGCTACCTCAACACCCCATGCCCGAGACCACGGCGTCGACCTGCCGGGCTCGGAGTTCGCCCGGGAGCCGGGCCTGCATCTCGTGCTCGTCGCTCCCGTGGGTGTTGCCGAACGACTCGTGGCCGATGATCTCCACGCCGGGGAAGCGGGCCGTCAGCTGCTCGGCCAGGACCGGGAACAGCTCGTCCCCCCGGAAGACGTGGTCCCACAGGAAGGCGACCCGGCGTCCGGCCAGATCGTCGAGGCGGGGGGCGGTCCGCTGGGTCTGGATCCCGCGGGGCGAGCGAGGCCAGACGGCATCGTAGGTCGGTTCCATGCCCGCAGTGTGGCACAGCGGCCGGGGCAGGCGATGGCCTCTTCCGCCCCTTTCGCCCGTAGCGCTAGCATCCGATGTCGTGGACGACATCGATCGAGCAATAATCCACCAACTCCAGGAGCATGGCCGGTTGGCCAACAACGAGTTGGCCGACCGGGTCGGCCTGAGCCCGTCGCCCTGCCTGCGCCGGGTCCGCAAGTTGGAGGAGGCCGGCGTCATCACCGGCTACACCGCGGTGGTGGATCGACGGGCCGTGGGCTGCGGGTACGAGCCCCTGTTGTGGGTGAGCCTGGACGAGGTGACCCGCGCCTCGATGGCGACCTTCGAGGCCGCCATCGCCGAGGTGCCCGAGGTGGTCGAGGCGCTGCGCATGATGGGCCAGCCGGACTATCTGCTCCGCATCGTGACCGCAACGCCGGAGACGTACGAGACGCTCTACATCGACCGGCTGGCCGCCCTGCCCCACGTCAAGACCCTGACCTCGCAGGTTGCCATGAAGACGGTCAAGCGGTCGCACCGGCTTCCCGTGCCGACCGCCTGAGCATCACCGGACCCGGGCCGGGGCGGGCCCCGTCGACCCGGGTCCGACCCCGTCGACCCGGGTCCGGCCAGGACGCCTACAGGGAGTAGGCGAAGGCCCGCAGGTCGGCCACGCTGGCGGCGAACACCTCGGGCATGAACTTGCGGAACAGCAGATCGCCGGCATGGCAGGTGCCGTTCACGGTCCGGGACACGGTGGGCACCCCGGCCGCCAGCAGCTTGCGGTAGTAGGCCAGCCCCTCGTCCCGAAGCGGGTCGAGCTGATTGACCGAGATGACATGGGGCGGCAGGCCCTCCAGGTCGGCGGCGTCGGCGTGGTAGGGCCAGGCCAGGGGGTTGGTGGCGTGCTCGCCACTGGGGTCGTAGAGGTGGGCCAGCGGTCCCATCATCTGGCACGAGAGGAAGTAGCCGTCGTTCTCGACCAGCGACGTCAGGGCCGGGTCGGGGTCGTCGTAGGCGTTGGAGATGTAGGGGCACTGGGCGTAGACGCCGTCGATCTGGTCGAGGCGCCCGTCGCGCCGGGCCTTGAGTGCGGTGGCCAGCGACAGGTTGCCGCCGCCGCTCTCGCCCGAGACCACGATCTTGGTGATACCGAGGGCGTCCCGGTTGTCGTGGGTCCACTGGAGACCGGTGGCGCAATCGTTGAGCCCGGCCGGGAAGGGGTGGTTGCCCAGCTTGCCCGAGCCGTTGCGGAACTCGACCCCGACCGCGATCAGCCCCACCGCAGCCAGCTCGTCCCGCCACCGCACGTAGTTGGGGTCGGCCGCGGCGCCGAGGACCATGCCACCGCCGTGGGTGTGGACGATGGCCGGCATCGGTCCGTCGATATCGCGGGGCTTGTGGACGTAGAGACTCACATCGTTGCCGTCCACACCCTTGACGATCTCGGTCCGGGAGTCGACCGGGAGCTCGGGCAGGTCATCGAAGAAGGCGGTGAACAGGGCGCCGTAGCCCGCCTCGGTGTTGGTCAGGTGTTCGTGGATCTCCTCCTCGGGCGAAGCCGACGTCACCGGACTGACCGGGGTTGCCCTGTCGAGCTCGAACGGGGCCATGGCCGCCAGCATCCGGGGATCGGCCCGCGGGTCGTCCTTCAGTTCCATGTCGGGGTGGCCCAGGCGGCCGGGGAGGTGCGGGGTTGCGGTCATGGCGTGCTCCTTCGGTGGTGGTCAGACTGGCGTCGGGTCTGGACGGCCGACGCTAGTTCCGGTCCAACGCCTGTGCCCGTCCGGCGCGATCCGGCGCGGCGACGCCTCCTGCCCCCGACCTCCACCGCCGCCGGTCAGGCCACCCGTCGGAAGAGGTAGGCGAAGGCCGACCGGGTGTAGCCGACGGCCCGGCCGGTCCGGTGCAGGTGCTCCACGGTCACCTCGATCGGCCGTTTGGGGACGAGGTGCGTGTCGAGTTGTTCGGTGCCCACCCGGTATCGGCCCGTCCGCCCGGTGACGACGGCGGCCAGCCGGTAGCGGGCATCGATCGAGGCCATGGCGGCGTCGCCGTGGCTGGGGTTGACCAACAGGTGTCCTCCCACCCGCAGGTAGCGGGTGCAGGCCTCGGACACGAACCCGGCATAGAGCGAGATGAGGAGATCCACCGACTCGTCGGCCATGGCCAGCGGTTCCCGGTAGTCGGCATGGTGGAACCGGACGGCGTGGTCGTCGGTGTCGGCGCCGTGCTCGGCCAGCAGCTCACCGAGGCCGTCGGTGTCGGCGAAGAACCGGGCCGCCCGGCGGTCGAGGTCCACGTAGGTGACCGACGGCCACACGAACGAGGGGGTGAGGTCCACGTAGGATCCGGCGTAGAGCACCGTCGTGGCCTCGACGACCGTGGCCACACCCTGGAACAGCGACAGCCGGTCTCCCACCGAGCGGCGCTGGCGCTCCCACAGCTCTCGGGTGGTCTCGGGCACGGTCGGCTCCTTCGGGCCCTTGGGGTCGAGGCGGAGGCTACGTCCGGTTCCTCGGTCTCTGCTACAACTCCCCAGGTGAGCGAGCACGACCGTCCCCAGCCCGAGCCTGCCACCGGCGCCACCCGGGCCGCCAACGCCGCGGCGGCATCGGCCATGGTCAGCTTCGACGACGTCGGCGACCACGAGCGGGCCTCCCGCGGCCTGGTGGCCCAGCTGGAGGGTGGCCGGGTGACCATGAACGAGGGCCAGGTGGTCCTCGACGTGGCCAACCACGCCTTCGTGTTGGAGAGCGAGGCTCCCGACACGGTGCACCCCGGTCTGTGGCGCCAGGCCCAGCTCAACCAGAACCACGGCCTGTACGAGGTGGCCGACGGGGTGTGGCAGGTCCGGGGCTATGACCTGGCCGTCATCACCTTCATGGCCGGAACGGACGGCTGGCTCGTCATCGATCCCCTCACCAACGCCCCGGCCGCCGCCGCCTCCCTGGCCCTGGCCAACGCCGCGTTGGGGGAGCGGCCGGTCACCTCGGTGATCTACACCCACTCCCACGTCGACCACTTCGGCGGGATCATGGGCGTGACCTCCCAGGAGGCCGTCGACCGGGGTGACGTCCGTATCGTGGCGCCGGCGGGATTCCTGCGGGAAGTGGTCGACGAGTTCGTCATCGCCGGCCCGATCATGGGCCGCCGGGCCTCCTACCAGTTCGGACCGCTGCTGCCGGCCGGACCCCGCGGTCACGTCGACTGCGGGTTGGGGTCGGCCATGGGCCTGGCCCGATCCGACCTGATCGCCCCCACCGAGGAGGTGACCGAGACCGGCCAGGAGCTGACCCTGAGCGGCATCCCGGTCGTGTTCCAGATGACGCCGGACGCCGAGGCCCCGGCGGAGATGAACTTCTACTTCCCCGAGCGGAACCTGCTGTGCATGGCCGAGAACTGCACCCACACGCTCCACAACCTGTACCCGATCCGGGGGGCCCAGACCCGCGATGCGCTGGCCTGGAGCAAGTACATCCACGAGGCCCTTCGCCTGTGGGGCGACCGGACCGACGCCATGTTCGCCAGTCACCACTGGCCCCGCTTCGGCCGCGATGACGT
Source organism: Acidimicrobiales bacterium (assembly GCA_965263455.1). GTDB lineage: Bacteria > Actinomycetota > Acidimicrobiia > Acidimicrobiales > SZUA-35 > CADEDH01. The sequence continues at coordinate 331,519 of CBDHHN010000001.1, read as the reverse complement.
ACGGGCCTTCCTCACCATGCAGCGCGACGTCTACCGGTGGCTCCACGACCAGACGATGCGGCTGGCCAACCAGGGCCTGGTCCCGGCCGAGATCTCGGCCGAGCTTCGCCTACCGGAGGAGTTCGACCAGTCGCACGTACGCGGCTACTACGGCACGGTCTCCCACAACGCCAAGTCGGTCTACACCAAGTACCTCGGGTGGTACGACGGCAACCCGGCCCACCTCGACCCGCTGCCCCCGACCGAGGCCGGGGCCCGCTACGTGGCCGCCATGGGCGGGGCCGATGCCCTGCTGGCCACGGCGCGAGCGGCCTTCGATGACGGCGACTACCGATGGGTGGCCGAGCTGGTCAACCACCTGGTCTTCGCCGATCCCGACAACACCGACGCCCGCCGACTGCAGGCGGCGGCGCTGGAGCAACTCGGCTACCAGGCGGAATCGGCCACCTGGCGCAACGCCTACCTGATGGGAGCCAAGGAGTTGCGGGAGGGCAGCCCCGACTGGGGTCGGCTCCCGACCCGGGCCATGGCCGGTGCCATGGAGGCCGAGCACGTGATCGACGTTCTCGGCGTCCGCTTCGACCCGGCCGCCTTCGACGAGGGGCCCCTGACCGTCAACATCCGCTTCGCCGACCTCGCCGAGGACCACGTGCTCGGTATCGGCCGTTCGGCTCTCCACCACACGCCCCACGCCGTCGACCCCGGTGCCGTCGCCACCCTGACGGCGACGCGCCAGCAGCTCATCGAGGCCGTGAACGATCCGGCCACCATCGACGACCTGGCCATCGCGGGCGGCCGGGACGTGGTGGGCCGGTTCCTGGCCTCGCTCACGGCCTTCACTTCGGCCAACCTGATCGAGCCGTGATCGATCCGTCGCCGTTCGTGCCCGACGACTTCATCGTGCCCCGGACCCTGACCGGCCCCGGGTTCCGGTTGGAACCCCTGGGCCCGGAGCACAACGAGCGGGACCATGCGGCCTGGATGGGCAGCATCGACCACATCCGGTCCACGCCCGGCTTCCCCTCCCGCGGCGACTGGCCCTCGACCATGGACCTGGCCGCCAACCGGGGCGATCTCGAGGGCCACGCCGCCGACTTCGCCGACCGCAGTGGCTTCACCTACACGGTGCTGGCCGCTGCGATCGACGACGGCACCGAAATCGAGCCGGAACCCGAAGCCGAAGCTGAAGCCGATGCCGAAGCTGAGGCCGAGGTGATCGGGTGCGTGTATCTGTACCCGGGCCGGGGCGAGGCCGACGTCGACGTCCGATCCTGGGTGGTGGCCGATCGGGCCGATCTCGACACCGTGCTGTGGCGCACGGTCCGGGCGTGGTTGGAGGCCGACTGGCCCTTCACCGCCCCCGACTACGCACCGCGGCCCTGAACGTCGGCCACGACGACCCGTTCCACGTCCCGGCGCCGTGTCCGCACGTGGTCCCGGGCGCGACCAGGGTCAGCCGTCGCCGGCCAGGGCGTCGAGCCACTCCCGCCACCAGAACCGTCGGCGCTCCAGCTCCTCGAGCGACGGTAGGCCACGGTGCTGGACGGCAACGGTGGCCCGGCCCCCGTCCCGGGGCGTGATCGACACCACGGCGACGCCGTGGTCCAGACCGAGGCGGATGGCCTTGGCCGAGGGACGGGATCGGAGGGTGACCTCCTCGCCGCCGAACAACCCGGCCCGTTCCTCATCGTCGAGCAGGGCCCGGCGAAGCGCCTCGTCGTCGACCGGTACCGTCCGCGATCGGTTGACGGTGAACGTGCCGTCGTTCTGCTGGTTGGGTTGGCGCCGTCCGATGATCCGCTCGTAGCCGACGGTGATGGTCTGGGCCCACCAGCCACCGATGTCGTCGATCCGTTCCAGATGGGCGGCGATGGCGGCGTGGTCGGGCACGGGGTCGAGCCCGGCCTCGATCACGTCGCACCACTCGTTCCAGCCTCGTCCCGTGGCGGCGATCACCGACTCCTCGCTCGTCTCGGGTAGCGAGACCCAGACCCGGGCCGGCTTGCCCCCGTCGTCGGATCGACCGCCCGATCGGTTGTCGGCTCGCCCGTCGGCGGCGGCCAGAAGGGCTCGTCGGGCTGCGGCGTACCGCTCGCCGGTGGTGGCCATCCGGGCCCGCACCCGGCGCTTGAAGGTCTCCTGCTTGGTCATGGCGTCCCCGTCCGGGCCCGCATCTCGGCGGCGACCCCACGCGTCGCCGACGGACGAGCCCGTTCGGCGTGGATCTACCAGCTATGCCTCGACCGAGCACGCAAGGTCCCCTTTACCCCCACGGGCCGGTGGCGTGGGCACCGGTTCGGGGGTCGGGCGGGGTCGACCGCCGGAGATGATCGTAGCCGGTGGTGATGGGCCGTGCCCGGCCCTGCATTGGCAACCGTCCAGGGTCAGCGAGTATCCAGGAACGGGCTCGGCGTCCAGTGGCGTCGACGAGACGGGAGGCACCGCAGCAATGACCACAACCGACGTGATCGTGGTGGGTGCCGGCAACGCCGCCTTCTGCGCCGCCCTGGCTGCGGCCGAGCAGGGGGCCCGGGTTCTGGTCCTGGAACGGGCCCCGGAGGCCGAGGCCGGGGGAAACACCCGGTTCACGGCTGGAGCCATCCGCTTCGCCTACCACGGGGTCGACCACCTGCGGGAGCTGATGCCCGACCTGACCGACGACGAGGTGGCGCGCACCGACTTCGGCTCCTATCCGGAGGAGGACTTCTACGCCGACCTGGGCCGCATCACCGACTACCGCACCGATCCCGACATGGCCCATCACCTGGTGTGGAACAGCCGATCCACCCTCCAGTGGATGGCGACCCACGGGGTCCGCTTCGCCCCCATCTGGGGCCGACAGGCTTTCCAGGTCGACGGGAAGTTCACGTTCTGGGGTGGGCTGACGGTTGAGGCCTGGGGCGGGGGCGAAGGCCTGTTCGAGGCACTGACGGCGGCAGCGACCACGGCCGGGGTCGAGGTCCGGTACGGCACTGCGGCCAAGGACCTGCTGGTCGACGACGACGGCGCCGTGCTCGGGGTCCGGGCCCGGGCCGGCGGCGTGGTCGAGGACCTGACGGCGGGCGCCGTCATCCTGGCCGCCGGCGGCTTCCAGGCCAACACCGAATGGCGCACTCGGTATCTGGGTCCCAACTGGGACCTGGCCAAGGTGCGGGGCACGCGGTTCAACACCGGCGACGGGATCCGGATGGCCCTCGACATCGGCGCCATGCCCTACGGCAACTGGTCCGGGGCCCATGCCGTCGGCTGGGACCTGAACGCCCCCGAGACCGGGGATCTGGCCGTGGGCGACGGGTTCCAGAAGCACAGCTACCCGTTCGGCATCATGCTCAACAACGAGGGCCGCCGCTTCGTCGACGAGGGCTACGACTTCCGCAACTACACCTACGCCCGCTACGGGCGCGAGATCCTGGCCCAGCCCGGCCAGGCGGCCTGGCAGGTGTTCGACGCCAAGGTCGATCACCTCCTGCGCGACGAGTACCGCATCCGCCAGGTCACCAAGGTCACGGCCGATTCGCTCGAGGAGCTGTGTGCCCGGATGGAGGGGGTCGACACCCAGGCCGCCTTCGAGACGATCACCGCCTACAACGCCGCCGTCGACACCGGCGTGGCCTTCAACCCCAACGTCAAAGACGGCCGCCGGACCCGCGGCCTCAGCCCCGACAAGACCAACTGGGCCAACACCATCGACCAGCCACCGTTCCAGGCCTACGGCACCACCTGTGGCCTCACCTTCACCTTCGGGGGATTGCGCATCGACGGCAGCGGCCGGGTGCTCGATACCGAACTCGACCCCATCCCCGGCTTGTACGCCGCCGGGGAACTGGTGGGTGGGCTGTTCTACGGCAACTACCCGGGCGGCAGTGGGCTCACGGCCGGGGCCGTCTTCGGCCGGCTGGCCGGGGATCGGGCCGGGTCGGCCGTCACCTGACCGGACGCCCGACGCCCGACCCCGCCGTCGGGCCGGCCGCCGCCCGTCACTCGGCCGGGCGGCCGAAGACGGCCCCGGGTAGCGCCGCCATGGCCGGCTACTCGCTTCCCCCGCCGCCTCGAAAGCTCGGGATACGGGAAGGCCGCCGGCTGGCTGGCCCTCCTGCGGTTGGTGTGGCGCAAGGAGCACCGCCGCTAGGCTGCGGCCACCGGTCCGGTCCCGTCCGGTCCGAAGCCGGCGCCGAAGCCGTTGCCACGGCCGTAGCCGCCACGGCGAGGCCGGTCCCGACCGGCCGACCGCCTCCCCGTTCCCGCCTCCCCCTCCGAGCGCCAGGATTGACGGGAGCCGCCATGACGGTCGAGGACCATGACGGTCCGGACAGGATCGCCGATCGGGTCGAGGACGCCACGGCCCGGGCCGACGACGCCCTGCGTCGGTTGCCCTGGACGGGGCCCGAAGCCGACGAGACCCGGCGACGGGTCCGCCGCCACCGGGCCCGGGCCGCCGACCTCGCCCGCCGCCTCCGCCACGCCGTCGGGGGTGGGCCGTTCGGGGGCCCCTTCGGCCCGGCCGACGGCGGGCCCCGATGACGGGACCGGTCGAGCACGTCGAGGTTCGCCTCGACCCGACCCGGGCCGGCCCGACGGTGGAGGAACTGGAGGAGGCGTCCCGCACCGTCCGGGCCTGCGGCTACCGGCTGATCGAATGGTCCCTGGCCCCCGGCCGGAATCTCGGCGGAGGCGGGCCGGCGGCCGAGGCGAGCCCGGTGGTTCTGGCCCTGTTGGGATCGGTGGGCGAGGAGTTGGTCGCCGTGGCCGACGCCCTCGCCGCCGACGCCTGGACCCTGGCCCAGGCGACGGCCCGTGCCGTCGAGGCCGACCGGGGCGCCGTCGACCACCTCGCCGGGATCCTGGTCGACGGCGGGGCCGGAGCGCTGCGGCACCTGGCCCCTCCGCTGGTCGGCCAGGCGGCGGTGCCATTGGCCGTGGCCGGTGCCGCGGCGGCCGTCGCCCCGCTCGGCCCTCTGCCGTGGTCCGGGGTCCCGCGATGGCCGCCCACCGAGGCCCGGGCCCCCGGCGCCGACCGCGGAGGTGGCCTGGAGCGCGAAGCGCGAGGTCCGCTGCTGGCGGCCTCGGGCCGCGACGCCACCGATCGCGGTCGGCGCCGGGCCCGGCAGCTGTTGGCCCTCACCGGCGGCCCCCAGGACGACGAGCAGGCGGTGACGCTCGCCGCCGACGAGATCGGCCTGGTGGCCCTGGGGCCGGCCACCTACGCCGTGGTCCTCCCCGGTGTGGTCGACCTGACCCGCCCCTGGCCCGGGCTCGATCCACACCATCGGTCGGTGCGCGACCTCGATCGCCATGCGATGGCCGCCACCGTCGATGCCCGGCCCGAGGCCGACCCCTACGCCCGCATGGTGGCCTTGGCCCTCGACCGGCACGCCGTCCCGCCCGGTGCGTCACTGCTGCTCGTGGGCCACAGCTACGGGGCCGGGGCCGCCGTACGTCTGGCCGCCGCCCCGGGCCTGCTGGGCGGCCGCCGGGCGACCCACGTGCTCGCCACCGGCTACCACGCCGACCCCTGGGTCGACCAGGTGCCTCCGTCGACCCGGGTCCTGGTGCTCCAGAACGAGCGGGACCTGATGGTGGCGGCCGGGGCCGTCCTGCACCGGGCGATCGGCCCCGGTCCGGCCGAGGGTGACACCGCCACCGCCGTCATCCATCGCTTCCCTGGTGGGTGGTCCCGGGCCGGCCACGATCAGAAGCACTACCTGGCCGAACTCGAGGCCGCCGGCCATCCCGACGTCACCGCCTTCCTGACCGAACTCGACGTTCGCGGCTACTCCGGCCCGGGGCAGGTGTCCTCGATCGACGTCTCGGTCCCGTGAACCGGGCCGGTCACGACCGGGTCAGGGGCGGTACCCGATCGGGCGTCCGCCGAGGCGATCCGGTCGCTGCAGGGCCCGGTAGGCCCCCGGCACCCACGCCGAGACGAGGCGGCGGGTGTCCCGAGGGTCGACCATCTCCTCCATCTGGAACCGGTTGAGGGGGCCGACGGGTCCTCGGGCACTCTCGATCCGTGCCTCCAGTTCGGCGCGGAGGGCCACCGGGTCCTCGGCCTCGGCCAGCTGCCGCTTGTAGGCGGCCTCGATCCCGCCCTCGGGCGGAATGCCGCCGACGTCGGCCGCCGGCCACACCACCCGCACGTTGGGCTCGCGTCGAGGGGTGGCGTAGTTGTTGCCGGCCACCCCGAAGCTGCGCCGCATGAGCACGGTGAACAACGGGACGCGGGTCTGGGCGAAGGCGACCATCCAGGTCGCCCCCTTGCGGATGGTGCCGGTCCGCTCGTGTTCCAACCCGACGGCGAAGCCGGGATTGTCGACCAGGTTGAGCACCGGCAGGTGGAACAGGTCGCACAGGTCGAGATGACGGGTCAACTTGTCGCACCCGTCGGCGGTCAGGGCGCCGCCGTTGAGGTGGCGGCTGTCGGAGGCGATGACGCCCATGGGGTGGCCGTTCATGCGGATCAGGCCCGTCACCTGGTCGGTCCCCCACAGGGACCCGATCTCGAAGAACGAGTCCCGATCGGCCATCAGCTCGATGGCCCGGCGGATGTCGAACGTGGTGGTCCGCTTGCGGGGGATGAGGGTGAACAGCTCGTCGTCCCGACGATCGGCGGGATCCTGGGTCCTCGGTGGGGCGACGGGGGGCAGCTCGTGGACCGACGGCGGCAGGTAGGACAGGAACCGCCGGACCTGGTCGACGGCGTCCTCCTCCGACGCGGCCAGGTTGTCGACCGAGCCGTTCCGGCAATGGATCCGCCAGTCGCCCAGATCCTCCTTGGTGATGTCATAACCCATGGCGTGGCTCACCACCGGGGGCCCGGCCACGAAGAGCTGGGCGATGTCGCGCACCATGACCGAGAAGTGCCCCAGGACGGCCTTGGCCGCCCCGATCCCGACCACGCTTCCCAGCAGCATGTTGACCACCGGGACCTCGGCCAGCTGCCGGGTGTACTCGGTGCTGCCCAGATGGCCGGGGAGGAACGAGCCGCCCCCACCGGAGACCCGGGGGCGGCCGGCGGTGATGGCGCCCGAACTCTCCTTGGCCGTGCTCTCGCCCTCCTTGCGCTGTTCAGGGACCATGGCGGCCACGCTGCCGCCCCCGGACGAGCCGTCGAGCAGCCGGACCGACGGGATCCCCAGCTCGATGGACAGCTGATCGAGGTGGAAGCTCTTGGCCCCGATGGCGCCGTCGGCGTGGCCGCCGCGGGAGGTGAAGTCGTCGGCGCAGACGATGGCGGTCCGGCCCTCGATCTCTCCCCAGCCCCCGACGTGGTTGGCCGGGGTGAAGGCGTCGACGGCGCCATCGGCGTCATAGGAGGCGAACCCGGCCAGGCTCCCGACCTCGCGGAACGAACCGTCGTCGAGGAGCAGATCGATGCGCTCGCGACAGGTCAGCTTTCCCCGCCGCCGCTGGCGCAGGACGCCGGGGTCGGCGGTGTCGGGCCCGAACCGGTCGTGGGCCAGCTGCTGGAGGGTGGTCACCTCATCGAGGGTCGGGCCCCACCCGTCGTCCCCGCCGGGCCACCCGTCGTCCCCGCCGCCGGCCCCGTTGGTGGTCGGGTGGGCCGGGGAGTCGGATCGGGCCAGGATGACGGCGATGACCTGTCCGGCAGACACGGTGTCGCCCGGCTCCAATGCCTCGACGGCGTCCACCGCGCCCGCGACCGGGGCCGTGATCACGGTCTCCATCTTCATGGCGTTGACCACGGCGACCGGTGCTCCGGCCACCACCCGGTCGCCGACTGCGACCCGTACCTCGACCACGGTGGCCGTGGTGGGACAGCTCACCCCGGTGCCGTCGGTCGGGACCGCGAGGCCCGAGGCCGCCACCGGCCCCGCGTCGTCCCCGACGCCGATCGCACCCGGACCGCCCCGACGGACGACCTGGTCGAGGAAGGCGACCGGGCCCGAGGGCGCGGTCGACGCCGTCGCCGCCGGCTCGGTCAGAGTGGCCAGGAGGGTGGTCCTGGCGTCGCCGGCCCGGACCGACTCGTGGGTCAGGATCTGACGGAGCCGGGACACGTTGGTGGGCTGGCCGGCCAGGTGGAACTCGGCCAGGGCGCGGTCCAGGCGGTCGAGGGCCGGGCCGTGGTCGGGGCCCGGGGCGGTGGCGACGACCTTGGCCAGCAGCGGGTCGAAGGCCGACGGCGGCCGGTAGCCGGTGTAGCCGGCTCCGTCGACCCGCACCCCGGGGCCGCTCGGCTCGCGGTAGCCCTGAAGCATCCCGGGGCCGGTCACCACCACCCGGGCCTGGACCGACCACCGGTCCGGCGTCGGGACCTCGGCCTGGGAGCCGAGGCCGAGGTCGGCCAGGGTGGCCCCGGCGGCCACGGCGAACTGGGCCTGCACCAGGTCGATCCCCGTGATCTCCTCGGTGACCGTGTGCTCCACCTGGATGCGGGGGTTGCATTCGATGAACCAGTACCGGCCGGAGGCCGGGTCGAGGAGGAACTCGACGGTGGCGGCGTTGCGGAGCCCGGTCTCACGGGCCAGAGCGACGGCGTGGCCGTGGAGGGCGGCCCGCGTCGCCTCGTCCAGGCCGGGGGCGGGAGCCAGCTCGATCACCTTCTGGTTGCGGGCCTGGATCGAGCAGTCCCGCTCGTGGAGATGGACCACCGAGCCGTGGTGGTCGGCCAGCAGCTGGACCTCGATGTGTCGGGGGTCGGCCACCAGCCGCTCGACGAACAGCGACCCGTCACCGAAGGCCCCCTCGGCCTCGGATCGGGCCCGGGCCACGGCCTCGGCCAGGTCGTCGGGCCCCGTCACCGCCCGCATGCCCCGGCCGCCCCCGCCGGCCGCCGCCTTCAGCATCACGGGATAGCCGACGGCCTCGGCGGCGGCGGTGGCGGCGGCCAGGTCGGCCACCGGCCCATCCGAGCCCGGCACCGTCGGGACCCCGAGGGAGTCGGCGACGCTCCGGGCCGCCGTCTTGTCCCCGAACAGGGCCAGGGCCTCCGGCGTGGGCCCGACGAAGGCGAACCCGGCCTCGCCGCAGCGGCGGGCGAACTCGGCGCTCTCGGCCAGGAACCCGTACCCCGGGTGGACGGCGTCGCAGCCGGTTTCGGTCGCCACCGTGAGCAGGGCGTCGATGTCGAGATAGGCGGCGACCGGACCCGCCCCCTCCGGCGTGGGCAGCGATCGTGCCTCGGTGGCGAAGCGCGGGTGGAGGGCGTCGCCGTCGGCTTCGGGGTGCACGGCCACCGACTCCACCCCGAGGGCGTCGGCGGCCCGGGCGATGCGAATGGCGATCTCACCTCGGTTGGCGATCAGGACTCGACGGAACACACCGGCCTCCTCGATCCCGGGTCCGGCCCCCGGCCCGGTCGTCGTCGGCCATCCTGGGCCGCCCACCGGGACCCACGCAACGTCAGGTCGCACCGCTCGGTGGTCGTGCCCGACGCGCCGGGGGTGCCCGGGGACTCGCCGCCCCGCCTCCGGCGCCGTCTGGCCCTGGCCGGGCCCGGCCGGGGTCTGTCACACTGGTCGTCCGGTGGGGGGCCGCCGGAGGGGACCAACACAAGGGGGAACGGCATGGCCCGTGGACCGCTCTCGGATCTTCGAGTACTCGACCTGACCGACGAACGGGGCCAGCTGGCCGGCCGGATGCTGGCCGCCCTGGGCGCCGACGTGATCGCGGTGGAGCCGCCCGGCGGGTCGTCGTCGCGGACCGTGGGCCCCTTCGCCGGTGACGAACCGGGACCCGACCGGTCACTGTTCCACTGGGCCTACAACCGGGGGAAGCGGTCGATCGCCCTCGAACTACGGACCGGTCGAGGTGCAGGTCCGACGAGCGAAGCCGACCGGGCGCTGTTCCGGCGGCTGGTGGCCCGAGCCGACGTCCTGGTCGAGTCGGCGGGCGCCGGGGTCCTGGCGGCCCAAGGGCTCGGACCCAACGACCTGGCGGCGCTCAACCCGGCGCTGGTCCAGGTCTCGATCTCGGCCTTCGGCCAGAACGGGCCCAAGGCCCGGTGGGCCGAGTCCGACCTCGTGTTGGCTGCGGCCGCCGGGGTTGCCAACCTGACGGGCGACGAGGACCTGCCCCCGGTCCGCTGCACCCTGCCCCAGGCCTACCACCACGCCGCCGCCGACGCGGTGGGGGCGGCCCTCATCGCCCTGTACGAGCGAGACCAGCACAGTGGTCGGGGCCAGCACATCGACATCTCGGCCCAGCAGTCGTTCTCGGTGGCCAGCCAGTCGTTCCTCCTCTCCCACCCGGCCAAGGCGGCCCCGGCCACGCGGGTGGCGGGCGGCGTCCGCCTGGGCGGCATCGACGCCAAGATCCAACTGTTGTGGCCCTGCGCCGACGGGCAGGTGTCGGTGACGTTCCTGTTCGGGGCCTCCCTCGGCCCCTTCACCCGGAACCTGATGCACTGGATCCACGAGGAGGGCTTCTGTGACGAGGCGACCAGGGACAAGGACTGGGAGCTGTACGCCAACATGCTGCTCGACGGGACCGAGCCGGTGGCCGAGTACGAGCGGGTCAAGGCCGTCGTCGGCGCCTTCCTAGCCACCAAGACCAAGGACGAGCTCCTGGCCGCCTCGTTCCGCCGACGGGTCCTGATCGCCCCCGTGACCACCACGGCCGACGTGGTGGAGAGCGAACACTGGGCCGCCCGCAACACCTGGGAGGACGTGGCCGTTCCCGGCCACGGCACCGTCAGGTTCCCGGGCCCGTTCGCCTCGCTGTCGGCCACGCCACTGGTCGACCTGGCCCCGGCGCCCGCCCTGGACGCCGACCGGGACGAGATCGTGGCCGAACTGGCCCGCACCAGCCCGGTCCGGGTCCAGGCCCGGGGTCCGGCCGAGGTGGCTCCCGACAACCCCGACAACCCCGAGAACCCCGACGAGCCGACCGGCACCGGTCGGCCCCTCCCGCTGGAGGGACTGAAGGTGGCCGACTTCATGTGGGTGTTCGCCGGGCCCTGGGCCAGCAGGGTCCTGGCCGACTACGGGGCCGAGGTGATCCGGGTCGAGTCGACCGGCACCCTCGACGCCCTCCGCACCGCCGGCAACTTCCAGGAGGACCGGGTCGACCCCGAGTGGGCCCTCCAGTACGGCAATGTGAATGCCGGCAAGCGCAACCTGACCATCGATCTGTCGACCCCGGGCGGCCGCGACGTGGCCCTCGACCTCATGCGGTGGGGCGACGTGACGCTGGAGTCGTTCTCGCCCAAGGCCATGGCCGCCTGGGGCCTGGACTACGACACGGTCCGCGCCGTCCGGCCCGACCTGATCATGGCCTCGAGTTGCCTCATGGGCCAGGTCGGACCCCAGCGACTCCTGGCCGGCTTCGGGACGATGGCCGCCGCCATCTCCGGGTTCTTCCACATCACGGGCTGGCCCCACCGGGAGGCCTGCGGTCCGTTCATGGCCTACACCGACTACGTCTCCCCTCGGTTCCTGCTGCCCACGGTGTTGGCGGCCCTGGCCCACCGGGAGCGGACGGGGGAGGGCCAGTACATCGACCTGTCCCAGGCCGAGGCCTCGATGCAGCTGCTGGCCCCGGCCCTGCTCGACTACACCGTCAACGGTCGGGTCCTGGACCGCCGGGGCAACGACGACGAGGTGCTGGCCCCCCACGGCTGCTACCCGGCGGCCGGGCCCGATGCCTGGTTGGCCATCGCGGTGGCCGACGACGACCAGTGGCGGGCGCTGTGCACCGCCCTGGGGCGAGGCGACCTGGCCGCCCTCGACGCCGAAGCCCGCCGGACCCGGCGACGGGAACTGGACGATGTGGTCGCCGCCTGGACCGCTGATCGCGACCCGGTGGAGACGGCCCGCCAGCTCCAGGCCCAGGGGGTCCCGGCCCACGAGGTGGCGACGTCGGAAACGGCCTACGCCGACCCCCAACTGCGCCATCGGGACCACTTCGTGACCGTGCCCCACGAGGCCATGGGGACCACCTGGGTCGAGGGTTCGCGCTATCGCTTCTCCCGCACGCCGGCCCGGATCCGGTGCGGCTCGCCCACCTTGGGCCAGCACTCGTGGGAGATCCTGACCGACGTTCTCGGCTACGGCGAGGAGCGCGTGGTTGAGTTGGCGGCGTCTGAGGTGCTCGAATGAGGCCATGACCGCCTCCACCGGACCAACCGACGCCGAGATCCCCGGAAGCGAACCGGCGGCCGGCGAGCTGTACGGGCCGGGGGCCCGCACCCTGCAGGACCGCTTCGACAGCCGGCGCCTGGCCGATCGGCTGGCCGAGATCACGGTCGAGGATCACCTGGAGGAGCGCTACGCCCGGTTCGTGGAGGCCGCCTCCTACTTCTACCTGGCCACCGTCGACGCCGACGGCTTCCCCGACGTGTCCTACAAGGGTGGGCGCCCGGGGTTCGTCCAGGTGCCCGACCCGCGCACCATCCGGTTCCCCAGCTACGACGGCAACGGCATGTTCCGGAGCCTCGGCAACATCGTCGAGAACGGTCGGGTGGCCCTGCTGTTCATCCGACAGGACGCCAGGGCGGCCCGGGTCCGGGTGCAGGGCACGGCCTCGGTGCGGACCGACGGCCAGGCGCTGGCTCTGTTCGACGGGGCCGAGGCGGTGGTCGACGTGACGGTGGGTCGCGTCTTTCCCAACTGCCCTCGCTACGTGCACGATCTCGGGTCCGGCGACTTGTCCGAGTTCGCCCCGGCCGCCGGCCACGTGCCCCCGGAGCCGGACTGGAAGCGGTGGGACGTCTTCGCCGACGTCCTGCCCGGCACCAGCGCGTCCGGGGCCGGTCAGCCCAACCCCGCCGCCGCCCCCAACCAGTAGACGGGCAGGCCGACGGCGATGGCGGCGGCGGCGTTGCCCCAACGACGTACGGCCACGAACCCGGCGACCACGGCGGCCACCTCGGCCCCGGCCGGGATCGAGGGCCCGTCCGCGCCCCCGGTGAGGGCGGCGGCCACGATGGCGGCCATGGCGGCGGCCGGGATCAGGGGAGCCATGCGCTCCACCGGGCCGGTGACGGCCGGACGATCACCGGCGGCCACCAACCCGGCCCGCAGGGCGTAGGTGATGGCGCCGGCGAGAACGAACACGATCAGGGGGGACATGGCTACTCCTGGGGGTCGGTGGGACTGGCCGGGTTGGCGAGATCGGTGGAGTTGGTCGACGGGGGCCGCGGCGTCAGCGCCACGCCGACGGCCAGGGCGATGACGCAGGCCAGCGGCAGGGCGGCGCCGCCGATGACGACCGATCCGGCCACCACCAGGGCGGCGGCCACGACGGCGGTGGCGACCGACGGCCGGGTCCGGGCGGCGAGGCCGAGCATGCCGACAAAGGCCAGGGGGGCGGCCAGATGGAGCCCGAGGGCGGCCGGGACCTGGGCTCCGATCACGTGGCCGACGAGCTGCGACGGCAGGTAGCAGACCAGCAGGGTGGCGGTGGCGGCCAGGAGATAGCTTGCCCGGTGTCGCCCGTCGGTGATGGCGCCGAAGCGGCGGTCGGCCACCACGTAGTTCTGGTCGACGATCAGGGCGGCCAAGGCCAGGCGAAGGGTTCGGGGATGACCGGCGAACCACCGGTTGAGGCCGCCGCCGTACAGCAGGAAGCGGGCGTTGATGAGGGTCACCGTGGCCAGGATCAGGCTCAGGTCGGCCCCCGAACCCCACAGCTCGGTGGCCGCCAACTGGGAGGCGCCGGCCAGCATCACGAGGCCGGCGGTCAGGGTGGTGGCGAGATCGACTCCGGCCCCGGCCGAGGTCGAGCCGATGGCCAGGGCGAACGGGATCAGGGAGACGGCGAGGGGAAGGGTGTCTCCGACGGCCAGCGAGAAGGTGGCCCTGAGGTGGTCGGCGCCGCGGCCGTCGGCCGGACCGTCGATGGCGGCGGTCGGGTCGACGGGCCCGGAGGGGGAGGTGGGGGGTGAGGTGGGCATGGATTCACCCTGATGTCACCCAGGGCTCCGAGCTTGGAGGGAACGTGGAGATACCGTGGAGCCGGGTTCGACAGCGCCCGATCGCCGGGCGGCGGAGGGAGCGAGGATCATGGCCAGCATTCATCGGCGGACGACGATTGCGGCCCCGCCGCAGGCGGTGTGGGACTACCTGGCCGACCCGGCCAACTGGCCCGTGTGGGATCCCGACATCACCGAGGTCGAGGCCACCGAGCCCGGGATCGAGGAGCACCGGTCGTGGTCGATCCGCGTCGGCCGTCTCTCGGCCACGCTGACGTTCGACGACGTCGAGCCGCCCCGGAGCTTCGAATGGGACATCAGGGCGCTGGGCGGGCTGCTCGAATCGGAGGCCGAGTTCCGCCTCGAGCCCCTCGACGCTGACCCCGACACCGGCCGCGGGCCGGGCACCGAGCTCCACTACGAGTTCGAGCTGGACGGCCCGTTGGGCTGGCTGATCGGCCGGGTCCAGAGCCGCCGGGTGGTGGCGGCGGTCGAGGAGGGGCTGGCCAACATCGCCGCCGCCGTCGCCGACTGACCCGCGGGCCTTCGGCGTTGGTCCAGGTCGGGAAGGGGTGCCAGACTCGGTCCCCATGACGCTGCCCGAACCATCCTCGGACGCCATCGCCGCCCTGGCCCCCACCGGGACACTGCGCGCCGCCATCAACCTCAGCAACTTCCTCCTCGTCACCGGCCGCACCGACGACGGCGATCCGGTCGGCGTCTCGCCCGACATGGCCCGGGCCCTGGCCGAACGGCTTGGGGTCGGCCTGGAGCTCTTGCGATACAAGACCCCGGGCGAGGTGGCCGACGACGGTGGGGCCGGGGTGTGGGACATCGGCAACATCGGGGCCGAGCCCCAGCGGGCCACCGAGATCGACTTCACCGACGCCTACTGCGAGATCGAGGCCACCTACCTGGTCCGGGCCGACTCCGACATCACGTCCATCGACCAGGTCGATCAGCCGGGGCGGACCATCGTGGCCCCGGCCCGGGCCGCCTACGGTCTGTGGCTGGAGCGCAACGTCACCCGGGCCACCTTCATCGGTACCGAGAATCTGGGTGGGGCCTACGACGCCTGGGTCGAACACAACGCCGACGCCCTGGGTGGGCTCCGGCCGGGTTTGCTGGCCGATGTGGAGCGGACCCCGGGGGCCCGGATCCTCGACGGTCGCTTCACCGCCGTCCGCCAGGCGATCGGCACCCCGAAGGGACGGGACGAGGCCGGGTTCGAGTACCTGGGCCGTTTCGTCGAGGCGGCGAAAGCCTCGGGTCTGGTCGCCGGGTTCATCGAGGCCCACGAGGTGGCCGGCCTGTCGGTGGCGCCGCCCGCCGCCGGCTGACCGCAGCGTCGCGATGATCCGGCCCGCCGGTCCACCGTCCGATTCGTCACCCGGTCCGCCCCGGGAGCCGGCCGAGGTCCCGGCCTCGGCCGACGACCTCACCGGCCTGTGGATGGCCGAGGCGCTCGGTCTCGATCCCGACACGCTCGTGTCGATCACGGTCGAGCCGCTGGGTCCCACCGTCGGCTTCCTGGGTGACGTCGCCCGGATCCACCTCGACCTCGCCCCCGGCGACGCGGCCGGGATCACCTTGCCCGACGGCTCGCCGGTCCCGGCCACGGTCATGACGAAGTTCCCGCCGGCCGACCCCGGTGGGCGCCAGGTGGGGGCCGCGCTCAACGTGTGGGCCCGGGAGTTGGCCTTCTATCGGCAGATCGCGCCGGCCTCGCCCGGGGTTCGGGTGCCCCGCTGCCACGCCGCCGCGGGGGATCCGGTGCAGGGCCGGTGGGTGCTGGTACTGGAAGACCTGCCGTCCGAACCCCTCGACGCCGGAGCGGGCGCCACCCGGGACCAGGTCGATGCGGCCGTCGACGCCCTGGCCGTCTTCCACGGCCGCTGGTGGCAGGCCGGTGACGTGCCGGGATGGCTACCGGGCTTCCATCGCGACGGGTTGGGCGGCCTCCAGGGGTTGTGGCTCGACACCCGGTCGCTGTTCCTCGACCGGTACGGACACCTGCTGCCGTCGCCGACGGAGACCTGGCTCGACGCGTTCACCGGTGAGCTGCCGTCGTGGTCGGATCGGGCCGGGACCGAGCCGCTGACCATCGTCCACGCCGACTATCGCCTCGACAACCTCCGCTATCACCGGGGGCGGGTCACCATGCTCGACTGGCAGACCGCCCTCGTCGGGCCCGGGGCCATGGATCTGACCTCCGCTGATCGTGACCGGCCTGACGGTGGCCGACCGCCGGGCCTGGGAGCCTGATCTCATCGGCCGCTACGCCGACGGCCTCGTCGCAGTCGGCGTAGCGGGTGGATGAGGAGTGGTTGGCCCGCAGCTACGACGAGAACCTGCTGTGGTGGATGGGCCAGTTCGGCGCCAACCTGGCCCGACTCGAACCCGATGAGCCCGAGGCCCAGGCCGCCCTCGACACCATGATCGAGCGGACCTTCACCGCCGCCGCCGACCGCGACGCCGGTCGCCTGCTGGGCTGACGGCCCGAGACCGGCTCACGGGTCGGCGGCGACGACGATCAGTCGGCCGCCGACGTGGCCGTGCGGCCGAACGGGTTCTCCTGTGCGCTGCGGGCGTAGGGGTCGGCGGCGTCGGGATCGGCGCCGACGGCGGCGGCCGGGCTTCTGGCCGTCGACGTGGCCCATGATCCCCCGGTAGACCTCGAAGCCCAACAGCTGGCGAAGCCGCTTGGAGTACCCGGCCAGTTGGTCGTGGGGGATCGACAGGTACTGGTTCTGCTGGGTGCGGAGGAACCCCCGCACGTACTGGACGTTGAGCCCGAGCCGCCAGTCGTCGTCGGTGGTGTTGGGGCCGCCGCAGTGCCACAACTGGCTGTCCATGATGAGGACCGACCCGGCGGGCATCTCGGCCGGGATACTGATCGACATGTCGTCGGGGTCGGGGTGGCCGGGCTCGCGGTGGGAGCCCGGCACGATCCGGGTGGCGCCGTTGGCGTCGGTGAAGTCGGTGATGGCCCAGATGGTGGTGGCCATCATCGGCTTGTGGGGACGGCCGATGTTGATCAGGCCGTCATCGGCGTGCAGGCCCTGGAGGACCTCGCCGGGCCCGATGTCCATGGCCGTCGTCCCCGACAGGAGGCACTCCCGCTCCAGCAACCGCTCGACCACGTCGAGCACCGGGGGATGGGTGGGCAGCTGCTGAAACACGGGTTGGCGGGGCACGAGGTTGTAGAGCCGCCGGGTGGCGAACCCCTCGGCCCGGTTGCCCTTGGGTTCCACCCCGAGCCGGTCGAACTCCCCCCGGACGGCATCGCGGATCCCGGCCGTGAACTGGGGGGAGAGGGCGTCCTCGATGATGACGTAGCCCTGCTCGGCGATGGTGGCCAGATGGTCGTCGACGGTGGTGGTCGCCATGGCGTCCAGCGTCCCATGTCCGCCGGATCGGTGTCGAAGCGATCGCCCGCGGTCGCCCGCACCGCCCGGCCGGCGGCCGTTCGCCCCGGTCGGGCCCGAACGCTACGGTGACCGGCCATGTCGTTCGATCTCCAGGCCGCCTTCCGATCCGACGTGCCGGGTGACGACGGCCCCTGGGCCTCGCCCCCGCCCTTCAGCTTCGTCGGGGGCCACAACGACGGCCCTAGTGTGCCGGTGGCGGGTCTGGTCGAGGCGGCCCAGACGGCGCTGGCCCGCGAGGGCCGCCACCTGGCCACCTACAACCTGGGGGGCTCGCCCCTGGGCTACGAGCCACTACGGGAGTTCGTGGCCGGGTCGCTGGGGAGCCGGGCCCAGATGCCGTGCGCCGTCGACGAGATCCTCATCACCTCCGGTTCGCTGCAGGCCCTCGACCTGGTCAATGAGGCCCTGGTGGCGCCCGGCGACACGGTGCTGGTGGAACAGGCGACCTACGGCGGCATGCTCAGCCGCCTGGAGCGGGCCGGGGCCGAGGTCGTCGGGGTGCCCCTCGACGACGACGGCATCATCGTGGCCGAGTTGGAGGGGCTGCTGGCCCGGATGGCGGCCGAGGGCCGGACACCCCGGTACCTGTACACCATCCCGACGGTCCAGAACCCGACCGGCTCGGTCCTTCCGCTCGACCGGCGCCGGGCGCTGCTCGACGTGGTCCGCCGCCACGGGCTGCCGGTGTTCGAGGACGAGTGCTACGCCGACCTGCTGTGGGGGGCCGAACGCCC
Organism: Acidimicrobiales bacterium; assembly: GCA_965263455.1. Classification (GTDB taxonomy): domain Bacteria; phylum Actinomycetota; class Acidimicrobiia; order Acidimicrobiales; family SZUA-35; genus CADEDH01. Next base: position 313,481 of record CBDHHN010000001.1, on the reverse strand, counting down.
TCCCACCCTTCGGGCCCTGGACGACGGTGGTGGCCACGTCATCTACTGCGGGTCGTTCTCCAAATCGATCGCCCCCGCCCTGCGCGTCGGCTATCTGGTGGCTGATGCCCCGGTCATCCGCCGACTCCTGGCCCTGAAGACCGATGCCGGGACCGGGGCCGTGGAGCAGCTGACCCTGGCCGAGTTCGCCCCCCGACACTTCGACGCCCACGTCGCCGCCCTGACCGACACCCTGGCGGCCAAGGGGACGGCCATGGTCGATTCGCTTCGGCGCCACTTCGGCGACGAGGTCGAGATCATCGAACCCAAGGGTGGGATCTACGTCTGGGTCACGTTCCCCGAAGGGACCGACACCTCGGCCCTGGCTCCGGCGGCTGCGGCGGCCGGCATCGAGTACAACCCCGGAGCCGGTTGGTCGGCCGACGCCGACGACGGCAAGCGCCGACTCCGGCTCTGCTTCGGCCACCCCGACGTCGACACGATCGACGCCGGGGTGGCGGCCCTCGCCCGGGTCATGGTCGACTCCGTCGGTCGAGGGGCTTCATGAACGACCAGAGGCGGCCCCCGGAGTCGACGGCCGAGTACCCGCGATAGCCGTAGGGTCGATCGCCGGAGTGCCGGCCCGATGGGCGCCGGTGTCGTCGGTCCCGTCAGGGACGGAGCCCTCAGGCTCGCCGCCATCGCCGGGGCCGGCGGAATCCGGCCCACCGGGGCCGATGGATGCTCGATGCTCAGGTGCGGGCCGACAGCCCGGCGGCCTCGATACCGGCCACGGCCGCCGCCTCGTCGTTGTCGGAGGAGTCGCCCGAGATGCCGACGGCCCCGACCACAATGCCGTCATCGTCGGTGACCAGCACCCCGCCCGGGACGGGGACCAGGGCGCCGCCAATGGCCCCGATCAGGCCGTTGACGAAGTGGGGCCGGTCGATGGCCATCTCGCCCAGGGTGCGGGAGCTGACGCCGATGGAGATGGCCCCGTAGGCCTTGCCGTGAGCCACGTCGAAGCGCCGGTTGGCCACGCCGTCGGCCCGCTCGAAGGCCTTGAGATGGCCGCCGGCGTCGAGGACGGCCACGCACAGGGGGTTGAAGCCGTTGGCCTCGCCGTGGGCCAGGGCGGTGGCGATGATGGTGCGGGCCTGCTCGATGGTGATGGACACAAGGGTCTCCTCGTGGGGATGAATCGGATGCGACGGAGCCGGGCTCGGCCCCGGGGGTCAGGCCTTGGCCTCGCGGCGGCGGGCGTGGAGGATGGGTTCGGTGTAGCCCGAGGGCTGCTCGACGCCGGAGAACACCAGGTCGCAGGCGGCCCGGAAGGCGGGACCGTCGTAGCCGGGGGCCATGGGGATGTAGGCGTCGTCGTCGGCGTTCTGGTCGTCGACCACGGTCGCCATCCGGCGCATGGTCTCGGTGATCTGGTCCCGGTCGACGACGCCGTGGTGTAGCCAGTTGGCCAGGTGCTGGGATGAGATCCGGCAGGTGGCCCGATCCTCCATCAGCCCGACGTCGTTGATGTCGGGCACCTTGGAACAGCCGACCCCCTGGTCGACCCAACGGACCACGTAGCCCAGGATGCCCTGGGCGTTGTTGTCGAGTTCGGCCTGGATGTCCTCCGGGCTCCACTCGGTCGACGGGGCCAGCGGGATGGCCAGCAGGTCATCGAGGGAGCCCCTAGGGCCGTCGGCGGCCAGCTTGGCGGCCAGCTCGGCCTGGCGGGCCCGGACATCGACCCGGTGGTAGTGGGTGGCGTGGAGGGTGGCGGCGGTGGGGGAGGGGACCCAGGCGCAGTTGGCCCCCGAGCGGGGATGCCCGATCTTCTGGTCCAGCATGTCGGCCATCAGATCGGGGGCGGCCCACATGCCTTTGCCGATCTGGGCCCGACCGGCCAACCCGCAGGCCAAGCCGACGTCGACGTTCCAGTCCTCGTAGGCGCCGATCCAGCCCTGGGCCTTCATATCGGCCTTGCGGACCATGGGGCCGGCCTGCATGGAGGTGTGGATCTCGTCGCCGGTGCGGTCGAGGAAGCCGGTGTTGATGAAGCACACCCGATGACGGGCGGCCCGGATGCACTCCTTCAGGTTGAGGGTGGTCCGGCGCTCCTCGTCCATGATCCCGATCTTCACCGTGTACCGATCGAGGCCGAGGATGTCCTCGACGGCGTCGAACAGCTCGTTGGCGAAGGCGACCTCGTCGGGTCCGTGCATCTTCGGCTTGACCACGTACACCGAACCGGTGCGCGAGTTGGTGCCGCCCCTGTCGGCCCGGAGGTCGTGGGCGGCGCAGGTCACGGTGACCAGGGCGTCGAGGATGCCCTCCGGTATCTCGTTACCGTCGTCGTCGAGCACGGCCGGCGTCGTCATCAGGTGGCCCACGTTGCGGGTCAGCAGCAGGGCCCGGCCGCGGCGGTTGAGCGTCGAGCCGTCGGGGCCGGTGTAGGTGCGGTCGGCGGCCAGGGCCCGGGTGAAGGTCGAACCGTCCTTGGTCACCTCTTCGGTCAGCGTCCCCGCCATCAGGCCCAGCCAGTTGTGGTAGGCCAGTGCCTTGTCCGGGCCGTCGACACAGGCCACGGAGTCCTCGCAGTCGACGATGGTGGTCACCGCGGCCTCGAGGTGGACGTCGGCCACGCCGGCGGCGTCGTCGGCTCCGACCGGGTCGGTCCGGTCGATGGCGATCTCGATCCCGAGGCCGTGATGGGTGAGGAGGACGGCCTCCGGTTCCGCTCCCTGGCCCCGGTGACCGGCGAACAGGCTCGGGTCGGCCAGGCCGGTGACGGAACCGTCGGCCAGGGCCACGGTCAGGGCCCCATCGGTCACGGCGTAGCCGGTGGCGTCGGCATGGGCGCCCGAGGCCAGCGGCACGACGTCGTCGAGGAAGGCCCGGGCCCAGGCGATGACCCTATTCCCGCGGGCCGGATCATAGGGTCCGGGGGGCGGGAGGTCGCCGAGGGCGTCGGTCCCGTAGAGGGCGTCGTAGAGCGAGCCCCAGCGGGCGTTGGCGGCGTTGAGGGCATACCGGGCGTTGGTCACCGGCACCACGAGTTGGGCCCCCGGGATCTCGGCGATCTCGGGGTCGGTTCCCACCGGGTCGATGGTGAAGTCGGGACCCTCGGGGATCAGGTAGCCCAGCTCCTCCAGGAACGCCCGGTAGGCCACCGGATCGTGGCCCTGACCGGCCCGGGCCTGATGCCAGTCGTCGATGCGGCGCTGGAAGCCGGTCCGGACCTCGAGCAGCTCCCGGTTGCGGGGCCCGAACCGGGCCACGAGGTCGGCCAGGCCGGCCCAGAAGGCCTCGGGCCCGACCCCGGACCCGGGGATCGCCTCCTCGGTGCAGAACCGGTGGAGGGTCGCCTCGACCCGGAGGCCCGACTGGTCGACGTACTGCTGGGACGGGTGGCTGTCGGTCACGGCTGCCATCTCAGCGGGCCGCGCCCTCGGCGTCAATCATGGTGCCGGGTCGATCCCCGGGGCGGACCCTGTCCGGGGGCTGGTTCGGGCACGGTCGAGGGTGGGCGACGAGGTCCGGGCCGCCTACGACGAGGTAGCCCTGTCGTACCCCCGGCTGGTCATCGACGACCTGGCCGACCCGATGCCAGGGAGTGGTTGGCGGCGTTCGACTAGCGTTGGGCCGCGACGACGAGGTGAGGAGCGACCGTGACCACCAGCACCGACGACACGGCGGCGGCCAAGCGGCTGCAACGCGTCTACGGCATGAGCTTCGGCCTCGTCTACCCCCTCTACGTGGCCAAGGCGGAGAAGAAGGACCGGACCAAGCGCGAGGTCGACAAGATCATCCGCTGGCTCACCGGCTACACCCAACGCCAGGTGATGGCCCACGTGCGGAAGGAAACCACGATCGAGGCGTTCTTCGATCAGGCGCCTGACCTCAACCCCGACCGGACCCTGATCACCGGCGTGGTCTGCGGTGTCCGGGTCGAGAACGTCGAGGAGCCGACCCTGCGTGAGATCCGCTACCTCGACAAGCTCATCGACGAGTTGGCCAAGGGCAAGTCGATGGAGAAGATCCTGCGCACGCCGGTCGAAGCGGCCGGGCACTGATCCCCGGCGGCCGTCCGACCGGCTGCGCGCCGGGGGCGTCTACAACCGTGGGGCGTGGCGATCGAGGAAGCGACCGATGGCGACGGCCACCGCCTGGGGCTGGTCGATGTGGATCAGGTGCTGGCCGTCGAGATCGACCCGTTCGGCATGATCGGGCAGCACGACGTCGTTGCTCAGCTCCTGCCACCAGAGGCTGTCGGAGGCGACCAGGTAGAGGATCGGACAGCGGACGGCGGCCACATCGGCCCCATGATCGACGCGGAGGGTGGCGTCGGCTTCGGCGTACAGGTCGGCATGGGTACTGCGGGTCGTGACCCGACCGTCGGGAGTGGTCACCAGGTTGACCCGTAGGGACCGGTCCACGGCCGGGGTCCAGCGCCGATAGTGGCGAAGTCGGCGAAGCCTGTCGATGGCGGTGTCGGCGTCGGGCCACGGCCCGTCGGCGCCATCCCAGATCGAGGTGGCGAACCGTTCCAAGGCCTCGTCGTCGAGCGGGAGGGCACCGGCCGGCGACGGGTCGATCAGCACCGCGGCCGCCGCCAGGTTCGGATGACGCCCGGCGACCATGGCCGCCACCTTTCCGCCCCACGAGTGGCCCAGCCACACCACCGGGGTCTCGAACCGGTCGGAGATCAGGGCGGCCAGGTCGTCGGCGATCCGGTCGAGGTCCCGGTACGGCGCCGGGTCCGATCGGCCCACCCCGGGCGGATCGACGGCCACCACCCGTCGCGCCCCGAGCGAGGTCACCAGGTCGGCGAACAGCAGGCCGTTGGTGCCCGCCCCGGGGAGGATCACCACCGTCGGACCCCGACCGGCCCAGTTCCAGGTGGCGAGGTGGTAGCCGCTGGCGCCCGCGTGATGGGCTCCCGATCGGTGGTGCACCAGATGCGGCTCGGGGCCTGCCGGGCGCGGTCCGGGGCGGCCGGGGACCGGAGATCGGGGGGAACGTGCGTCCATGGTTCGAGCCTTCCTGGGCAGTCGCTGGCGGCGGTGATGGCGGTGATGGTGGTGGTGGTGGTGGCCCGGCTACCCGAGCGGGAGTTGGGGGCCCGGGCCGTCGGCCGGCCGGCGGCCGGCCTCGGCCTCCCAGCCCCGGGCGATGCGGGCCAGGATCGGCCGGAACAGCAGGTGCATCAGCGGTAGGAACAGGCGTCCGGCCACACCCGGTGCGGGTTGGAGGGCGAACGCCATGCCGATGGTCGAGACCGCTCGCCGTCCGGTCGGGTCGCCGGGGTCGACCCGCCAGCTGCCCTGCACCGTGCGGAGTGGATACGGGTAGTCGGCGATGTCGACGTCGACATCGAACCGCCGTCCGGGATCCCACAGCGTGCACGTCTCGGACCACGTCCGCCCGGCGCCGTCGGTGCAGGCCCGCTGGAACCCGGGGCCGTCCGGGGTCAGTCCCTCGGCCGCCTTGAGGTTCAGGGCCAGCCTGGCGTAGAGGGCGTGGTCGGTGATCACGGGCCACAGCCGTTCGACCGGGTGGGCCGACGGTCGGCTGAAGTCGACGACCTCGACCGGGGGCCACTCGTCCAGGTCCCCGGCACCGTCGCCGGCCGTCACCAGCTGGCGGCGGGCCCGCATCTGGCCCAGTCCCAGGGCCAGGACCGGCACCGCCACGAGCCCGAGGGTGACCGCACCCGAGGTCGTCACCAGGCCGGCGGCGACGACGCCGACGGTGGCCAGCACCCAGGCCAGGTCGGCGGCGGAGATCAGGCGGGCCCACCGGGTGAGCGTGGTGGTCCTGGCTCCGGCCACCACCAGCACGACGACGGCGAATCCGAGTAGGGAGCCGCCGGTGACTCGAACCAGCCAGGCGGGCTCGATCCCGAGCAGATCGGCCACCGGGCCGGCCGCCACCAGCGCCACCACGCCCGACAGGGCGGAGAAGGCGGTGTTGAGGCGGAGGACGTTGCGAAGTCGGGTGGCCGCCCGGCGGGCCGCCAACTCGGCCGACGGGGCCTCCAGGTAGCGGGGAGAGGGACTGGGTTCGGACATTGACGGGACCTCCATCGGTGACGCTCCGTCACCACGGTCCCAGTGTCGATGCCGCGCCGCGGCCAGGCGATTACCTGCCCGGTCGTAGCCGAGCCGCCGCCGCTCAGCCCCGGCCGCTCAGCCCCGGCCGGTCGCCGTATCGGGGCCGGATGGTCCGGCGGCGAGGTCGTCGGCCGTGCGCCGGAGGTAGGCGGTGGCCGCCTCGGGGTCGGGGGTTGCCTCCAGCCCTCGCCGGACCATCGCCCCCAACCAGCGGGTGGTGTCCATGGAGGTCGCCTCGGTCCCGGCCAGGCCACCGTTGCGCAGTGCGGGCCCGACAGGCCGGGCCACCGGCACCTCGAGGCTGAGCCGCTCCGAGCGGGGGAGGCGGCAGGCCATGTCGTCGCAGGCCTGATAGGCGACGTCGAGCTCGATCGTCACCCGGTCGGGGCTGTCGTCGCGCACCAGGCTGGAGACGTCGTCGGTGGCCCAGACGGGGATGGCGAACTCGACCCGGCCACTCCAGACCTGGAGTCGACCGACGCCCGGTAGGTCGAGCGGTTCGGTCGGCGGCTTCTCGACCGCCAGGGTGCGCAGCCCCTCGGGCCCGGCCAGGGTGAACGACGTCGCCACCATTCCTGCGGGGACCGGCTCGTCGTAGAGGTGCAGGCCGTCCGGCAGGTCGACCGTCACCACCAGACGACGGAGGGCACCACCGCGGATGACGCCTCCGCCCCCGTGGTAGGTGAGCGAGAAGGCGATGCCCGAGTCGTCGGCCCCGGAGACGGTCGGCTCGTCGGACCGGAGCAGGATCTGGCCCAGCGCGGCGTCGATCAGGCCCTCGGCACTCTCCCGTTGGGCCAGGCTCCGGTGGAAGGCCTTGGCCGTGACCACGCCGTCGGTGTCGAGCAGGTAGGTCCCCGGGAACGGGATGCCGTGATAGGGGACCTGGTCCTCGGTCACGAAGTGGTTGAGGATCCCGAAGGCCCGGATGACCTCGGACCCCTGGTCCGACAGCAGCGGGTAGGTGATGCCGTGGTTCCGGGCGAAATCGGCCAGGGCGTCGGGCTCGTCATAGGAGATGGCGTAGAGCCTGATGCCGGCCTCGGCGAACCGGGGGAGTGCCTCCTGCAGCTCGACCAGCTGCGTCATGCACGGCGGTCACCACACGGCGGACCGGAAGAACACCACGGCGGCCCGGTCCGCACCCCGGTCGCGGTGCAGATCGATCGTCCCGCCGGTGGCCGCGGGGAGCACGATGTCGGGCAGCCGGGTCCCGATCCCGGGTCCGGTCGGGGCGCCTTCGGGCATCGGCTGACGTTGGCCGTCGCGGGCCGGGAGCGGACCGACCAGACCGAACTCGTCGACGTAGGCGGGATCGGGGGCGGGGTGGGCCATGCCGGGAACGTTAGGCCAGGCCGGCTGTGGCCTCGAAACGGACCCCGGTCGGGCCCGACCGGTCACGCCCTAGCCTCGGACGGTGCGATCGTCATCGACGTTGCGGGCCGTCGCCGCCCAGTTCTGGCTCAACGGCATGGTGTTCTCGTCGTTCCTGCCCCGCCTGCCCGAGCTGCGGGCCGAACTCGGCCTCGACCTTCCCGGTCTGGGATGGGCGCTCACCCTGGGGTCGCTGGGAGGGTTCCTGGGCAGCGCCGCCTGCGGACCGCTGGTGGCCCGCCTCGGTCCGGCCCGCACCACGGTGATGGGTGGTGCGGTCCTCGTGGCCTGCCTCCCCCTGGTCGGGTTGGCACGGGGGCCTGCCGCCTTCGTCGTGGCCATCGCCCTGCTCCACGCGGCCGACACGGTGGCCGATGTGGGCATGAACACCATCGGCTCCGCCCTCAGCGCCCAACGTTCGGCCCCGGTCATGAGCCGGTTGCACGGCCTGTGGAGCGTGGGAACCATCTGCGGGGGCCTGGCCGCCACCGCCACCGTCGGCGTGCTGTCGACGGCCGCCCACCTGGCCGCGGTGTCGGGCCTGTTGGCCGCGACCCTGGTCTACGTGGGGCCGCGGCTCCTGGCCGACGGCGACGCGGCCGTGCGTCGGGCCGCGACCGGGGTCGGGGCCGAGGCTCCTGTCGAGCCCGATCCGGACCCGGAGCCCGGGCCGGGGGAGGCCGTGGCCCCGGGTCCCACCGACCGGTCGGCCTGGCGTCCGATGGTCGTGGTGGCCGTGCTGGCGGCGGCGACGGTGGCGATCGAGATGGTGCCCTCGGACTGGGCGTCGTTGGCCCTGAGCACCGACCTGGGGGCCGGTGACCGGCTGGCGGGCGCCGGGTTCGTCGCCGTCACCGGGGGCATGGTGGTCGGCCGCCTCTGCGGCGACTGGCTCACGGTCCGGCTGGGGCCGGCCCGCCTGGGACGGGCCGCTCTCGGGCTTGGCGTCACCGGCGCCGTGGCCGTCGCCGTGGCCCCGACGGCGCCGGTGGCCCTGGCCGGCTTCGTCGTCGGTGGGCTGGGGGCGTCGGCCCTGTTTCCCCGGCTGTACGACGCCGCGGCCCGGGCCCCCGGCAACCCGGGGGCCAATCTCGGTGCGCTGACGGCCGGTATCCGGGTCGGGGCCTTCGCCGTGCCGGTGACCGTGGGGGCGCTGGCCGGGACGGCGCTCACCGTGGGGCAGGCCATGGCGGCCGTGGTGCTCGCGGCCGCGCTCGTGCTCTGGCTCCGGCCCGCTCGCTGAGACGGCGTCGCCGGGGGCTAGTCGGCCGTCGATTCCACCGGGGCGTGGGGCGAGATCGGCGTCCGGACCCGACCGCCGCCGGTCTGGGCCAGGGCCTCGGCCGCCCGCTCGTTCTCCTTGATCTTGTTCAGGATGGCCTGGCCGGCCCGATCGAAGGACTCTCGGTTCTCCTGGACGAACCGGTTGGAGGCCCGCATCGGGGCCAGCTGCCCCCGGATCTCGGGAATGACGTGCCGGGCCACCAGATCCCAGCTGTGGAACATGGCGTCGGGGGCGGCCCAGTCGTTGACGAACCCCATCATCACCCCGAACCCACCGGTGATCTCGTGCATCTGGTTGATGCGTTCGATGAGATCGTCGGGGGTGCCGATCACGCCCGACGCGCCCTTGGGGTCGGTGTAGTACTCGATGGCCTCGGCCGTTGAACCCAGCGGCTCCAGCCCGGGGCGCATGAGGGTGCCCACGTTGTAGTCGTTGTGCCACGTGAGCAGCCCGTGCTCGACGTCGCGGTAGGCCTGCTCCCGGGTGTCGGCCAGGTGGAAGTTGAACATGATCCGCCACTGGGACCGGTCGACGATCTGGTCGTGTTCGGCCGCCGCCTCCTCGGCGAAGCTCCACTGCAGCGGCAGCGAGGCCAGGCCCTCGGTCGACATCGACCCGATCGACAGCACGCCCATGCCGTGTTTGCCGGCCAGGGTCATGCCCGACGGGCTGATCATGGAGGCCGTGGCCATGGGGAGCTGGTGCTGGTAGGGGAGGATCTGGAGGGCGGCGTCGCGCATGGTGAACCACTCGCACTCGTAGGAGAAGCGGGGCTCGCCGGCCAGGAGCCGTTTGATGACGCCGATGGCTTCGTCCTGGCGGTCCCGGAGCACCATGGGATCGACGCCGAGGGTGTGGGCGTCGGAGGGTAGGGCGCCCGGGCCGGTGCCGAGCATGGCTCGGCCGAAGCTCATGTGATCGAGCTGGACGATGCGCTGGGCCACATTGAACGGGTGATGGTAGGGAAGCGACGTGACGCCGGTTCCGAGACGGATGCGCTTGGTCTGCAGCGCCGCACCGGCCAGGAACATCTCGGGTGAGCCGATGGTCTCCCAGCCGGTCGAATGGTGTTCGCCGCACCAGAACTCGTCGAAGCCGAGGCGGTCGAGGTGGGTCACCAGGTCGAGATCCCGCTGGAGCTGGAGGGTGGGGCTCTCACCGGGGAGGTGATGGGGGGCGAGGAAGGCACCGAATTGCAGCGTCACCCCCTCGACACTACGGCAGGACTCGTCCGGGCCGAAATTGGAGACCGGTGGTGCCGGTGTCCCGGCGCCACGTCGGTGACCGTCAGTCGTCGATGGCGTGGCGGCTGAAGAACTCCCAGGAGAGTTCCGAGGCGTTCACGTCGGTGTTGGTCACGCCCAGTCCCGCCGCCTGGCTGATGGCCAACGAGACGGTGGACCCGGGCCAGGTGTGTCCGCTGTTGTCGAGGCGGTAGAACACGGCCTCCACATCGTCGGGACATCCCCGGTACCGGAAGGCCGTCACGTCGTCGGAGACCGTCTCGGCCACCGGTGAGGGGTCGCAGCCGAAGGTGACGGCGAACTGGCCGAACTCGTCGGGGATGACGGCCTCGAACAGCTCGATCCGGACGTCGGGGGCCAGGCTCGAGAAGCCGCCCCCGTCGTAGGGCACGACCTCGTCATCGACCCCGTGGAACCCCAGGTAGGGGACGGGCCTGCTCGGTCGGCAGTCGTCGGGGTGATGGAGGGCGGCGATGGAGGCGGCGGCCGTGATGCGATCGGCCAGCTCGCACACGAGGCGGGAGCTGAAGTAGCCACCGTTGGACAACCCGGTCGTGTAGACCCGGGCCTCGTCGACGCAGGTGGTGGCGATGATGCGGTCGAGGACGGCCCGGGCGAAGGCCAGATCGTCCCGGGTCGGGTCGTCGTCGTCGGTCAGCTCCCAGGAGTTGGCGTCCTGGCCGGGGCCCGGGACGCCGGTCGGGGCGGCGACCAGGAAGCCCTCGCGATCGGCCAGGGCCTGGTATTCGGAGAAGCCGAGTTGGTCGGGCCCGTTCGAGCCCAGGCCATGCCAGTTGAGTACGAGCGGCGTGGGTCGGTCCGGCTCGTAGCCGGCCGGGACCACCAACTCGTAGACCCGGTCCCGGCCCTCGAAACCGAACGACACCGTCGAGCGTCCCGGCTCCGCCGGCACCCCGCAACCCGACTCGCCGGGCTGGATGTCGACCTCGGCGTCGTCGTCACCGTCGTCGGTCCCGGAGGCCATTGCCGCCGTCGAATCGGAATCCGGGGCGTCTGGATCCGAGTCCGAGGTCGCGGCGGTGGAAGCGGATGTCGGGCCGGGCGTGGAGGCGGGTGTGGACGTGGCGTCGGCGGCGTCGCTCGAGGTGTCGTCCAAGGAGTCGTCGGCGTCGCCACAGGCAGCGAGCACCAGCACCAGGCTGACGATGGCGGCCAGCAAGCGGGGCGTCGGCCGGGACCATCCGGACTCGAGGACGGGGGTTGGGAGGTGCGCCGGGGCCGCCATCACCTGAACGTAGCCCGATCCCGGCTCCGAGCGCCGATCACGTCTCGTCGTGGAAGACGATCTCGGTGCCGAGCCACAGGGGAGACCTGGCCAGGTCGATGAAGCGGGCCTCGTCCTCCAGCAGATCCTCGGCCGCCTGACGGGACTCGGGGGTGCCGCGGCCCTGACGGAAGGTCTCGACGTCGTCGACCCAGACTTCGGCGATGCCGTCGAAGGGGGGCGGCGACCCCCCGTTCCGGCGTTGCAGGCTCTCGTGCAGGGCCGGATCGTCGATGGTGTGGACCTGCTGATACTTGCGAATGCCCAACGCCTCGGCCCGGGCCCGGACCAAGGGTCCGTGCTCGTCCCGCCAGTAGGTGCGGAACTCCTCGGGTGAGAGGTCGGGCCGTCGCCGGAGGCAGAAGGTGAGCTTGATCATGGCGTCATCCTGGGTCGGGGCCCGGACCGGTGTCCACGTTCCGGGCCGACGCTCAGCCCCAGACGGCCACGGTCGACGCCCACGAGAGCCCGCCGCCGAAGCCGAGCAGGAGCAGGGTGTCGCCCGGGGTGATCCGGCCGTCGGCCACCGCCGCCTCCAGGGCCAGTGGCACCGAAGCGGCCGAGGTGTTGCCGGTCCACTCGATGACCGACGGGACCCGGTCCCGGGCCACCTCCAGGCGGTCGGCCACCGCATCCAGGATCCGTTGGTTGGCCTGGTGGGCCAGGACGGCGTCGACGTCCCCCACGCTCAGGTCGGCGGTGTCGAGCACGGTCCGGGCCGAGGCCACGGCGTAGCCGACCATGATCCTGAACAGCGCCTTGCCCGACATCTCCACCCCCGTGATCCGACCGTCCCTGATCGGGCTGGCGAGGATGTCGGCCCGGCTCCCGTCGGTGCCCAGATCCCAGGCCAGCACGCCCCGCCCCGGCTCGTCGCACGCGTCGAGAACGACGGCCCCGGCCCCGTCGCCGAACAGCACGGCCGTGGTCCGGTCGTCGTAGTTGGTAGCCGCCGTCATCCGGTCGACCCCGATGACGAGGGCGGCCCGGACCCCGGCCCCGAGCATGGCGTGGGCCTGGACCAGGCCGTAGGCGAAGCCGGCGCAGGCCGCGTTGAGGTCGAAGGCCCCGCAGTCGAGGCCCAGGGCGTGCTGGACCCCGGCCGCGGTCGAGGGGCACAGGTCGTCGGGGGTCTGGGTGGCCACGATCACGAGGTCGATCCGTTCCGGGTCGACCCCCGACCGGTCGAGGGCCACCCGGCCGGCCTCGGTGGCCAGCCCCGTCGTGGTGCCGCCGACCCGGCGTTCGGCGATCCCGGTTCGGGACCGGATCCAGTGGTCGTCGGTCTCCATCATCGCCTCGAAGTCGGCGTTGGACAGGACCCGATCGGGCAGCGCGGTTCCCACCGACAGGAGTCGACTCCCGCCGAAGGCACGGTTGGTGGTCATGGGTTCTCCCTCCCATACGCGGGCCGGCGGACGATGGTGGGCATGGACGGCGACCACCAGTTCCAGCGTCCGGCGATGACCATGAAGGCCGGAACCAGAACGCTGCGCACCAAGGTGGCGTCCATGACGATGGCCAACGCCAGCCCGATGCCGACCATCTGAATGAACGTGACCCGGCCCGAGGCGAAGGCCAGGAAGACGACGGCCATCAACACGGCGGCGGCGGTGATGATGCGACCGGTCCGCTCCAGTCCCACGGCCACGGCCCGTCGTTGATCGCCGGTGGCGTCCCATTCCTCCTTGATGCGGGACAGCAGGAACACCTCGTAGTCCATCGAGAGGCCGAAGGCGATGCAGAAGATGAGGATCGGGGTCTGGGCGTCGATGAGACCGGTCGGGGTGAAACCCAACAGCCCCGACAACCGACCGTCCTGGAAGATCCACACGATCGCACCGAAGGCGGCGGTAAGGCTCAACAGGTTCAGGACGAAGGCCTTCACCGGGAGAAGCACGCTTCCGAAGGCCCGGTGGAGGAGGACGAAGACGGCCACCGCAATCCAGGCCATCACCCACGGAGCGGTGGCGCGGATCTCCGCCTTGTTGTCGACCAGTCGCCCCGGCTCGCCTCCGACCAGCACCCCGGACGACGCGGGCAGGGCCCGGATGGCCTGGACCATGGTCTCGGCCTCGGGCGAGATCGGTTCGACCGAGGGAACCACCGACAGCCAGGTGTCGGTAGGGCTGCCCTCGGCCGCCGAGGCCCGGAAACGATCGGGGTCGGCCGGATCGGCGATGCGGATGCCGTCGCCGTAGCTGCCGGTGACGGCATCGACCCGACCGACGCCGTCGATGCTGCTGACGGCAAGGGCGTACGCCTCGACCGCGGGGTCGGGGCCGAAGTCGGGGGCGACGATCACGGCGGCCGCGAACTCCCGGGCGTCGAACGAGGCACGGATCTCATCGGCCACGATCCGGGCCGGCGACGAGGCGGGCAGGACCCGATCATCGGGGATGCCGAATTGGGCCCGCAGGAACGGGAGCCCGAGCAGGACGAGCAGGGCGGTGGCGGCTGCCGCCGCCACCAGGGGGCGACGCATGATCCGAACCGAGAACCGGTACCAACGACCGTCCTCCACCGTCGGTTCGTCGTCGCCGTTCGGACGCCCCAGGCGCCACCGCTCGACACCGGTTCCGAGGACGACCATGGCCGAGGGCAGGGCGATCAGGGCCCCGAAGGTGGCCAGCACCACGACCACGAAGCCGGCAACGGCGAGCGAACGCAGGAGTGGGTAGTCGAAGAGCAGAAGGGCGGCCAGGGTGGCGGCCGTGGTCAGGCCAGAGAACAGGATCGACCGACCCGCCATCCGGACGGCGACGGCGACGGCGGCGTCCGGGGCGAGGCCCCGGGCCCGCTCCTCCCGCCAGCGGGAGAGCAGGAAGAGGCTGAAGTCGACCCCCATGCCCAGGCCCAGGGCCGTGGTCAGGTTGAGGGCGAAGATCGAGACCAGGGTGGCCTCGGACATCAGCTTGAGCGAGGCGGCGGTCCCGGTCACAGCGACGGCGCTCACGATCAGGGGAAGCAGCGCCGCCACCACGCCGCGGAACACGATCAGCATGATGATCGTCGTCGCCGGGATGGCGATGAGCTCGGCCCGGAGCAGATCCCGCTCCGACTCCTCGACCACCTCCAGGTTCATGAGGGCGGATCCGCCCAGGGCCACGTCGAGCGAGCGGTGGGAGCCGACGTAGTCCCGGCGCAGCCGTTCGACCCGGTCGTAGACCGCTTCCTCGTCGGCCACGATGCGGGCCGTGATCAGGGCGGCCGACCCGTCGGCGCTCCGCAGGGCCGGGACCGGCTCGTCCCAATAGGACCGGACGTCGGCCACCCCGGGTTCGGCCGCCAACGCGGCGGCGAGGTCCCGGCCGTCGGCCGCCGCCGTCGGACCGTCGACCCCGCCGGGCTCGTCGGTCCCGGCCCGGACCAGGAGAACGACGTTGGCGGCCCCGGTGTCGAACCGCCGGCCCAGCAGCTCGGCCGCCCGGGTCGAATCCGACCCCGGCACCTCGTACCCGGCGGGCGAGAGATGGGAGGCGGCGTCATGGCCGTAGCCCGCGGCCGCCACCACCGCGACACCGACGGCGGCCAACAGGGCTCGTGGTCGACGCAGAACCAGGGCGGCCAGGGCGTCGAGCATCACGGGCGGGACGGGTCGCGGGGCCCGTCGCCATCGGCCAGGACCGAGACCGTGACCTCCACTCGACCGCTCTCGGCCCCGTCGGCCAGAGCCAGCCCGTGGAGCAGGTGACCCCCGGCGACCTGACCCACGTAGCGGGCCTCCAGGACCAGGCCGGCGCCTGCCGGGGCCAGGCGGGACGCCGTGACCGTACCCTCCTCGATCCGATATCGGCCGCGCCCTCCGGTCCGCTCGATGGCCGCCTGCCCCGCCAGGCGGCACAGGCGACCCATGACCACGGCCACCGGGGCCGCCGGGTGGCCGGGGAAGTGACCGGCGCAGTCGGCCGCCGCGATCGGCCCGGTGTCGAGGCGCAGGCCGCCGTCGATGGCCTCGGGCTCGACCGGGGCGAAGGGACGCTCGGCCGCGACGGCGGTGTCCGTCGGTTCGGTCGGGGGGTGGAGCCGGCGGAACATCCGCTCGGTCAGGACCGAGTACTCCACGTCCAACACGTTGAGGCCGAACCCGCCCGGGGTCGCCAGCTTGACCGTGGCCCGGGCCGTTCGCCGGTCGGGCCAGGTGGCCACCGCCTGAGCCTCGAGATGGTCGTGCCCGGCGACCGAGTCGGGGGCCGCGGCCAGGCGCATGTAGTGGGCCCGGGTGGCCAGGTAGTGGTGTCGATCGTCGTCGGCTCGGGCCAACGCCGCCCCGCACGAACCGAGGATGGCCAGGTGACGAGCCACCTGGGCGGCCTCGATGGGTCCGGTCTCGGGCCCGACCGGTGGGTGCAGGGGCACCCGGGCCGTGACCAGGCCCCCGCCGAGATCGGTCAGGTCCTCGAGGTCGTAGTACGGGGGCTGGACGGCGATGCGGGCCAGGGCCCGGTCGCGGGTGGTGCTGCTGTCGATGACGTGTTCCCTCACACAGGGTGGAAGCCTCTTCGGTCCGCTCTGATACGAATCGGGCCGACCGGCGGTTGGGCCGGGTTCACCGGGGGCTCGCTAGTCTCGGTCCCACGACCATCGATCCCGCTGCCGACGACTCCGACGACCATCGACTGGCCCGAGCGCTGGCCGGGATGGCGGGCGACGCCCTGCTCCGGCTGCGGGAGGATCCGACGTCGGGTCGCCGCGGGGTGTGGGCCCTTCGAGATCGGGGCGATCAGCTGGGTCACGATCTGTTGACCGAGGCTCTGGCCCGTCACCGCCCGGCCGACGTCGTGCTCTCCGAGGAGGGGACCGAGGACCTCCGGCGCCTGGGAGCCGACCGCACCTGGATCGTGGACCCCCTCGACGGGACCCATGACTACCCCTTCGCCGAGTCCATCGAGTGGGCCGTGCACGTGGCCCTGGTCGAGGACGGGGCGGCGACGGCGGCGGCGGTGGCGGTGCCCGGCCTGGGGGCGGTGTACGGCACCGACGACGTGGCCCTGGCCGATGCCGCCGCCCGGCCCGAGCCCCTGGTGGTGTGCGGCCGCTCGAACCTGTATCTCGGGTCGGAAGTGGCCGACGAACTGGGGGGTCGGGTCACGGCCTGCGGCTCCTCCGGGGTCAAGGCCATGCTGGCCGTCCGGGGCTCGGTCGACGTCTACGTCCACGGGAGCGGGCTCTGGGAGTGGGACGTGTGCGCCCCGGCGGCGGTGGCCGAGGCGGCCGGGCTGGTCGTGACCGACCTCGAGGGCGAGCCGATCGTCTACAACAAGGTCCGCCCCATCGTGGCCGGACTGGTCATCTCCCGGCCCGAGTTCGCCGACCGGACCCGGGCCGTGCTCGACAGCCTCCTCTGAACCGGGGGACCTGAACCGGGGGACCTTCCCGGGTCCCGCGTCCCCCGGCCCCCGGACGGCGCCGCCGGTGCCGTCACGCCGTCATCGCCGTCACCCTCGACGGCGCGGTAGCCGCCCTGGTTCGCCGTTCAGGCGGTGGCGGCGATGGTTTCGGCCACCCGGGCCGTCCGCTCGACCAGGTCGTCCAGCAGCAGTTCGCCCATCCCGGCCAGCGTGACCCCGACCCGCCCGTGCCACGGATCGGTCCAGGGGGCCGGCACGACGGCACCGGTCAGGCCCCACAGGCCGCCAACGGTTGCCCCGTTGCAGTCGGTGTCCCATCCGGCGGCGACGGTGTCGCCCACGGCTCGCCCGAAGTCGTTCAGGCCCGAGAGCAGCCCCCACACCACCAGGGCCAGGTTGTTGACGGTGTGGACCGGGGAGAGGTCGGCGTAGCGCTGATGAATCCCTTCCGGCCCCCGCCCGGCCTGGGCCTCAGCGACGGCCAGGCGGACGGCGGCGGCACATGCCGAATCGGGCGGGAGCTGGTCCAGCATGACCTCGACGGCGGCTTCGGCCGAGGGCGCGGCCGGGAGGGCGGCACCCAGGGCGGCCACGGCCACCGCCCCGTGCACGCCCTCGTCCCGGTGGGACAGCTCGGCGTCGGCCCGGGCCAGGGCGGCGGCCAGGTCGGGGCGGCCAGGGGTGACCCAGCCGTAGACGTCGGCCCTGATCTGGGCCCCGATCCACTGGTTGAACTCGTTGTCGGCGCACTCGGCCAGGTCGAAGCCGGGCTCGGCCCCCTCGGGGAAGGCGTACCCCGACTTGCGGAGCAGGACGAGGTACGCCTCGCGCTCGGCGGTGAACACCATCCCGCCGGGGAGGTGGTTGAGCCAGGCCCGGGCCACGTCGACCGTCGAGAGCTCGGCCCCGTGCGCCTCCAGCATGGTGAGGGCGAGGACCGAGTAGTTGATGTCGTCGTCGGGCTCGGCCCGGTCGAAGCGCCCGCGACAGCACTGGGGCCACTGCTCGGCCACCTCGGTGTCGGGCAGGAGGGGCACGTAATCGCGCAGGGGCAGAGCCTCGGCCCGCCGCAGGTACTCGGTGAGGGCCTCGTGGCCTCGCCGCATCGACAACAGCTCGACCGGCTTGCCCAGCTGGCAGCCGCTGATGCGCCCGGCCCAGGCGTTGCGCAGGCGGCTCCGGAGCTCTCCGGCCCCACCCGCGGCGGTGTTGTCGCCGGTGTTGTCGGCGGTGTTGTCGGCCGGGTTGTCGCTGGTGTGGTCGTCGGCGATGTCGGGTCGGGTGTTCTCGGTCACTGGCCTCTCGCTCACCGGTCGCTGTCGCCCTGTTGGGAGCCGAAGATGGTGGGTGGTCCCGAGCGGGACCAGTCGGGGGCGCCGTGCATGGTGCGTCCGTCGACGGTGAGGTGTTGGGTCGCCTCACCGCCGATGAGGAGACCGCCGTTGCGGCCGGTGACGCCGTTGGCCCCGATCCCGGTCACCGGGTACGAGGTCAGGGCGGAGTAGGTGTTCAGCAACAGGGGCCGGGGTCGGGGCGACCGGTTGGGCATCGATCCGTGGACCATGGCGCAGTTGTGGATCGTGACCGAGCCGGCCGGCCCGGTCAACCACGCCATGGCGTCGAGATCGAGGGCGGCCACGTCGTCGTCGTTCATGGCCCCGGCCCAGGACCCGTCGGCCCCGTACAGGTCGTAGAGGGCGCCGGTGTGGCTGCCGGGGAGTACGCCCATCGGGCCCATCTCGTCGTCGACGTCGCTCAGGTAGACGCCGATGGTGAGCGGGGAGAAGTCGGTGTGGGGCCAGAACTGGATGTCCTGGTGCCACTTGACCTCCTCACCGCCGTCCGACCACTTGTAGTTGAGCTTGGAGTGGTGGAACCGGACCGGGCCGCCGAGCAGGCTCTGGGCCAGGCGGGCCGGCGGGCCCTCGGTGGTGAAGGCGAAGAAGGTGGGGTGATGATCGAGGGGCGAGATGAGACGACGGAGCCGCGGGTGTGAGGCCGTATGGCCCGGCTCGACGTCGATGACCTTGTCCGAGCCGCTCTGACCACGGCTCCGCTCGACGAACTCGTCGGACGCGGCCCGCAGCCGGTCGAGCCAATCGCCGTCCACGAAGCCCGGAAGGTGGAGGTAGCCGTCGCGTTGGTAGGCGGCCCGTTGGTCTTCGGTCAGGACGGTGTCGGTCGACGTGATGGCCATGGCCAACCCTACCGCTGCCGACCGGGTCGAGGCCCGGCTCCCGGCGGTACCGTGGCCTCATGCCTGGCGACCGTCGTCTGGGGTGGACCCTGGCGGCGACCGGGATGTTGCTGGTCTCCACCGACTCGCTGTTCATCCGTCTGGCCCGGACCGACGGCTGGACCATGGCCTTCCTGGTCTCGGCCGCGGCCCTGCCGGTGTTCCTGGTCCTGTGGCGGATCGAGGTCGCCCGCGAACCGGGTCGGCGGCGCCCCCCGGTTACCCCGTTGGCGCTGGTCGGGGCGTTGGGTGCGGTCAGCTCGGTGGCCTTCATCTCGGCCGTGACCCGGACCGAGGTGGCCAATGTGGTCGCCATCGTGGCCGCCACCCCGATCCTGGCCGCCTCCCTGGCCCGGATCCTGCTGGGGGAACGGGTGGCCCCCCGGGTGTGGGCCGCGATGGTCGTGACCAGTGTCGGGATCGCGCTCGTGGTCGCCGGGTCGGTCGGTCGGCCGACCCTGGGCGGCGACGTGCTGGCCGTTGTCGCCATCGTGGCCTTCGCCACCGCCCTGGTCGTCTGGCGCCGCCACCCCGACCTCAGCCGCAACCTGGGCCTGACCGTCACCTCGACCCTGATCGTGGCCGGCACCGCCCCGCTGGCCCAACCCTTCGACCAGGAGCCGCGGACCTATCTGGCGGCGGCGGCCATGGGCCTGGTGTTCAGTCCCGCCGGGCGGTTGGCCCACAGCACGGCCCCCCGCTTCGCCCCGGCGGCCGAGGTCGCCCTCTTCGCCCCGGTGGAGACGGTGGCGGCCACGGTGTGGGCCTGGCTGGCCTTCGGCGAGGCGCCCCGGGCCCAGACCGTGGTCGGCGCCATCGTGATCGTGGCCGGCGTGCTGGTCGGCACCGCCTTGGGCGTCGATCGGAGCGGACGCTCTCAGGCCAGGCGCTCGACCACGGCCCGGGCCACGTCGTCGGTCGAGGCGCCACCTCCCTGATCGGGGGTGAGGGCGTGGCCCTCGGCGTAGACCCGGTCCAGGGCCAGTTCGAGGCGGCGGGCCGGTTCCCCCAGACCCAACCAGTCGAGCATCATCACCGCCGACAGGAGGGTGGCGGTCGGGTTGATGATCCCCCGGCCGGCGATGTCGGGGGCGGTGCCGTGGGCCGACTCGAAGTAGGCCACCCCGTCCCCGTAGCAGCCGGACGGGGCCAGGCCGAGCCCGCCCACCGTCCCCGCCCCCAGGTCGGACAGGACGTCGCCGTACAGGTTCGGGAGGAGGAGGACGTCGAGCCGCTCGGGCGAGGTAACCAGACGCTGGGCCATGTCGTCGACGATGAAGGTCTCGACGGTGACGTCGGGGAACTCGGCAGCCCCGATCTCGGCCACGATGTCGCAGAAGTACCGGTCGGTCGCCGGCAGCATGTTGGTCTTGGCCGACACGGTGAGCAGCGGCTCCCGGCCAGAGTCCGCCGCCCGCCGTCGGGCCAGCTCGAACGAGAACCGCGCCACCCGCTCGGTCCCCTGGCGGGTGATGATCTTGGCCGCGAACCGGCCTTCGCCGTCCCAGGTCAGGCGGGCCCGGGAGCCGATCAGGCCACTGGCAGCCAGGTCGTCGGCATCTCCCATGATCCCGACGTAGGCGTCCTCCAGGTTCTCCCGGACGATCACGTAGTCGAGGCCCTCGGGTCGGGCCAGGGGCGAGCGGTAGCCGGGTCGCCAGCGGACGGGTCGGACGTTGGCGAAGGTCCGCCAGCCCCAGCGGAGGTGGGCGATGCCGGGCGTGGTCCCGTTGCTGGACCCGAACAGCACGGTGTCGGCGGCGTCGAGGCGGCGATTGACCGTCTCGGTGCGCTCGTCGAGACCGAGACGGGCCAGGGCGGCGCCGTCGGGGAGCACGTCGAGGCGGAGCGGGAGGTCCATCGCCTCCAGTACGGTCAGCGTGGCGGCGACGGCCTCGGGGGCGGCGTCGTCGCCGGGGACCACGGCCACGGTCGCAGGTTGACTCATGACCGCCAACCTAGACCGCCCGACCGGCGGCGGCCCGTGCCGTCCGTCCACGCTCCGTCCCCGGCCGCCTCGCCGTACAGCTTCTCCAGTTGGTCGACGGCGGCCGACGTGGTGAAGGCGATGGACCCGGCCCAGGCGCTCGATCCCAGCCGATGGCGCCATCGGGGACGGGCGGCCAGGCGGCTGAGGACGGCGGCCAGGGCCCGGACCACGTCGTCGGTGGTGGTGATCGGTACCAGGGCTCCACCTCCGCCGGCCAGAAGGGTGCGGGCCTCGTGCTGCTCCAGGGCCACCACCGGCAAGCCGAGGCTCATGGCCCGGACCACCGGCGCTCCGCCCCCCTCGGTCAGCGCCGTGGTGACCAGTACGTCGCTGTCGAGCAGCAGCTTCCGTTCGTCCCGGGGATCGAGTGAGCCCACCAGTTCGACCCGGTCTGGACGCCGGCACCGTTCGACCAACCGGGCCAGCCGGTGGTGTTCCGAGCCGGCGAGGCGGACCCGGACCGGGAGGGTGGCATCGAGAGCGTCGACCACGGCCAGCATCAAGGTGGGGGAGGGGGCGCCGGGCCCGTCGCCCAGCCAGGCGACCCGCAGAACGTCGCCGGCACGGCGCAGGGGCGGGGCCGGGGGTCGGGTCCGGTCGGGCACGATGGCGGGGGCCAGCACCTCGACCCGGGCCAACCCCAGGGCCTGCAGACGCCGCCCGGTCTCCTCCGAGGCGGCCAGGACCCCCCGGGTCCGTCGGAGGTGACGGGCCGTGCGGCCGGCGGCCCCGGGGCCGAGCCTCGTCCGAGCGACCGGTCGGTCGTCGCCTTGGGGGCTGAGATAGGGTTGGAGGGCTGGGGCCACCCGGTTCGCCCCGCGCAGGGGCCCGACGATCAGGGCCGAGCCGTCGACCGAGGGTAGGGACCGCTGGTCGGCCAGCCGGTCAGGGCCGACGTGATGGACGATGTCGAGGTCGACGGCCACCTCCAGGTCCCGGGCGGTGCGTCCCGCCGACCGGTGCCAGGCGCGCCGCCGCCGTCGGCCGGGCTCGGACGGGACGCTCAGGGCTTCGAGCAGGCGGATCCCGGGCGGGGCGGTGCCGTCTGCGGTGGGCCAGGGGTGGGCGGACTCCCCCCGGGCGTGGTGATACCAGATGTCGTGGCCCCGGGACGCCAACTCGACGGCAGCGGCGCGGGCCAGAGGGGCCGACCACGGGCACAACGGATCGAGCGCATCGGCGCTGAGCAGGATCCTCACCGGGCGGTGGGCGGATGGGGTCGGCGACATGGCTCGAACATCGAGGGGCGGGAACCTCGGTGGTCGGGGACGGGGGAGGTGAAAATGGAGCGGCGGGAGAACCGGGCGACCAGTCTACGATCCGGCGGCAACCGGTGGGTGACCGCCGCTCAACCGGCGTTCACTGGCAGGCACGGAGCTTCTCGGTGAAGTTCACCCCTCGTTTAGGTGACCGACTCCAACACGACCTATGTTTGCAACAGGGCCGGTATTGAACAGCAACCTCCGGTCGCAACAGCCAGGTCATTGCATATGACCGACCTGCAGGCCGCCAATCCTCTCCCGTGGCGGCCTGCAGCGCGTCTGGCGGAGGCTTGAGGTGCCCCTTGGCCCGGCCCTCGGCCGGGGCTGGACTCAGGCGTGGACGGTGCCGGCCTCCGACATCGGGGCGGCGGTGCGGGTCGGGTCGTCGACGTCGTCGACCCCCTCGATCAGTGGGTGGTGACAGGCCACGAAGTGACCGGATCCGAGGCTGCGGATGACGGGCTCCTCCTCGGAGCAGCGGTCGGTGGCGCGGGGGCATCGGGTGCGGAAGCGGCAACCGGACGGCGGGGCGATGGGGGAGGGGAGCTCACCCTCGATGGCCCCGATCGACCGTTGGTCGATCAGGGGGTCGGGCACCGGGATCGAGCCGATCAGGGCGGCGCTGTAGGGATGGGCCGGACTGGCGTACAGCTCGTCGGGGGGCGCGATCTCACACAGCTTGCCCAGGTACATGACGGCCACTCGGTCCGAGATGTTCTTGACCACGGCCAAGTCGTGGGAGATGAAGACCATGGTCAGGCCGTAGGTCTCCTTCATGTCCTCCAGCAGATTCAGGATCTGGGCCTGGACCGACACGTCGAGGGCTGAGACCGGCTCGTCGCAGATGAGCACCTTGGGGTCGAGGGTGAGGGCCCGGGCGATGCAGATGCGCTGGGCCTGGCCGCCCGAGAACTCGTGGGGTCGTTTGTCCAGAGCGACGTCGGGGTCGAGGCCAACGGTGAGGAGGACGTCGCGGACCCGGGCCTCGGCCTCGGCCCGGAACCGGTTGCGGTCGCTCCGGGCGCGAATGCGGTAGGGCACGGCGGCGAACGGCATGGCCAGCACGAGCAGGAGCCAGGCGGCGGTGGTGACGATGAAGAAGAGGGCGAAGGGGGCGCCGACCACGGCGGCCGGGATCCACACCACGTTGGCCAGGGTGCTGAGCGGCCCCAGGCCGGCCGACTCGCCGATGACCCAGAGGGCCACGCCGACGGCCAGGACGATGACGGCGTAACGCATCAGGCCCCAGGCCCGGGCCCACAGGGGCATGAGCCACCGCACGTACCGTTCCCACGTCGTCGCCACCGGCGAACGCCCGATCCGCTCCAGCCACTGGATGACCAGCGGCTCGGACACGATCTCGCGGATCGTTCTTCGGGGATTCAGGGACGAGATCGGATCCTGGAAGATCATCTGCATCTTGGACCGGACCTCGCGGATCTTCTCACTGCCGAACCCGGTCAGGTCCTGCTCGTCGAGTAGGACGGCGCCCGAGGTCGGTGCCGGGACCTGCATCATGGCCCGGCCCGTCGTGGTCTTCCCACAGCCCGACTCCCCCACCAGGCCCAGGGTCTCCCCCTCGGCGATGTCGAGGCTCACGTCGGAAACGGCGTGCACCTTCAGACCGGTGCTCCCCACCGGGAACTCGACCACCAGGTTCTCGACCCGGACCAGCGATTGGTCGGACGGTCGAAGATGAGCTGCTCCGCTACCTGCCATCAGAGAGCCGACTCCCGTACGTCGTAGAACTGGCGCAGACGATCGCCGATGAAGTTGATGGAGAGCACCGTCAGGAACATGAACAGGGCCGGGAAGAACACGGCGTGGGGGGCGTCGTCCAACTGGGCCCGACCGAAGTTGATCATCACGCCCCAGCTCGCTTCGTTGAGGTCGCCGACTCCGAGGAAGGAGAGGGCGGCCTCGACGATGATCAGGAACGACACCCCGATCAGGGAGAAGGCCAGCATGGCCGGGAGCACGTTGGGCAGGACCTCCCGGAACATGATCCGCAGATCCCGGGCTCCCAGGGTCCGCGAGGCCAGCACGTACTCGCGCTCGGTGTTGACGAGCACGCCGGCCCGGGTGATGCGGGCGATCGTCGGCACCGACAGGATCCCCAGGGCCCAGATCAGGGCCTTGGTCCGCGAACCGGCGAGTTGGGCCAGAACCGGGATCTCGGTCTCGGCCAGGAACAGGGCCAGGATCAGGGCCAGGATCAGGGCGGGGAAGGCGAGGAGGACATCGATGCCTCCGGTGAGCACGGCCTCGATCCGCTTGCGGTAGTACCCGGCCAGCATGCCTACCGTGCCGCCGACGAAGAAGCCGATGGCCTGGCCGGCGGCGGCGATACCCAACGACTTGCGGGCTCCGTAGATGGTCCGGGAGAAGACGTCCTTGCCGATGTTGTCGTTGCCGAACCAGTGCTCGGCACTGGGGCCCTCGCGGGAGGTGCCGGCGAAGGTGGCGTTCGGATCCTTGAGCGGGAGCAGGTCGGCGAAGACCGAAGCCAGCACCAGGACCACCAACCACACCACCGCGATCCAGAAGGCCAGGCCCAGACGTTTGCCCTGGAAGGCCGGGGTGGCGTCGTCATCGGCCCCGAGCGACTCCAGGTCGATCTGGGCCCGGGTGGCCAGTCCGCCCGGGGGCGGATCGTCGTCGGGCGGTGACGACGCGGCCGACGGTGAGTCGGTTGGCGAACTAGGTGACTGCTCGAGCATGGCGGATCCGGGGGTCGAGGACGGCGTAGAGAACGTCGACGGCGAAGTTGGCGAACACGAAACCGACGGCGAGCACGACCACCACCCCCTGGACCACCAGCCAGTCGCGCTGGAACACGGCGCCGGCCAGGTAGGAGCCCACGCCGGGGATGGTGAAGATGGTCTCCAGGATGAGGGAGCCCCCGACCAGGGTCCCGATGTTGACCCCGGCCACGGTGAGGAGGGTGAAGCTCGACGGTTGGAGGGCGTGCATCAACAGGATGCGCCGGTTGCCCATGCCCTTGGCCTTGGCCACGTTGATGTAGTCCTCCTGGAGGGTGGCGATCATGTCGGTCCGCAGCAGACGCATGTAGACGACCGACTGACCGAGGGCCAGGGCCAGGACGGGGAGGATCCAGTGCCGGATGTGGACGGTCACTCCCTCCGACAACGACCGGTGGCCCGTGGCCGGAAGCGCAAAGGTCCCCCAGTTCCGGCCGAACAGCTCGAAGCCACCGATGGCGAAGAAGAAGATGAAGAGCAGGGCCAGCACGAAGTTGGGCACGGCCAGCACCCCGAATGCGGTGGTCGACACGATGTTGTCGACCCGGCCCCCGGCACGGTAGGCGGTGTAGATCCCGAGGGGGATGGCGATGACGAGGGCCGTGATCTGGGCGTAGACCATCAGCTGGAGCGAGATGGGCAGGGTCCGAGCCAGGCCCTCGCTCACCGGTTCCCGGAGGAACGGCGACTCGCCGAGGTCTCCCTGGGCCGCATCGCCCAACCACCGCAGGTACCGGACGATCACGGGGTCATCGAGCCGGTTCTCCTCCCGGAACTCGGCGATGGCCTCCGGGGTGGCCTCGGGCCCGAGCACGTTGACGGCGGGATCGCCGGGCAGGAGGTTGAGCATGATGAAACTGAGGAAGGTGACCGAGAGCATCACCGGAATCAGGGACAGGAGGCGGAAGGCCACGTAGCGGCGGCTGATCTGGGCCGCCGCCATGGTGAAGATGGCCAGCATGGCCAGCAGGATCACGGCGAGGGGCACCCCGGCGGCCCGGCCCACCACGAATACGGCCACGCAGGCCACCACGGCGATGAAACCGGCGCTGCGAATGAAGGTAGGCACGAGCCCTCGACCCCTCTCCACGTCTGTCCCCCACCACCAGCATGACGTAGGTCACATTGGGGGCTGGCGTCATCTTGACACAGACCGGCGAGGCTGCACACGTCGTCCCGCCGGTCGGGCGCCGCCGACCGGCGATCCGGGCCCGGCCTAGACTGGCTCCCGTGGCCTTCGTGGTGGCGCTCGTGATCGGGGCCGGAGTGCTGATGTGGTGGACCGGCCGCGGTCGAACCCCTGACGGTGCTCGCCGGGTGGTCGACTGCGACGCCGCTGGACTCCACCTCGACGACACCGTGGTCCCGTGGTCGTCGGTGTTCGACGTCCGGGTCTCGACCCGCCGCGGTCTCGGTTCGACCTGGTTCGGGTTCGACGTCCTGTCCGAGGAGGCCGGTGCGCTGGCCGTCGACGGCGGGAGTGGGCGGGGCGAGCGGTTCCTGGCCGAGACCCATCGGCTCCCGGGCTTCGATCACCGGGCCCTCGAGGCCGCGTTGCGCCAGCATCGTTCGGGCGTCGTCTGCTACCAGCGCTGATCGGCTCGGCGGTCCGCGGCGGCCGGTGACCGCTTGCCCCGTCGTGGGGTGCCGACGAAGATGGCGGGAGTCGGCCGAGGTCTCGGCCCACGACAGCCCGGGGGATCGAACGGTGACAGACGACGACGGCACCAGTGACGGCATCGAGGGGTCGAGGACGGCGGGCGGAGCGATGCCGGGCACCACTCCCGACTTCGCCGCGACGTCGACGACCCGACGGCACGCCCCCGACCGCGACCTGCTCGAGGTGCGCGATCTCCGGACCCATTTCCTCACCGCCCGAGGGGTCGTGCGGGCTGTCGACGGGGTGTCGCTGACCTTGCAGCGGGGCCGGACCCTGGGCCTGGTCGGCGAGTCCGGTTCGGGCAAGAGCGTGCTGTCCCGGTCGATCATGCAGCTCTTCCCCAAGCGCAACGTCCACACCAGCGGTGAGGTCCTGTTCGAGGGGCGGGACATCACCGCGCTGGGAGACGACGAGCTGCGATCGTTCTGGGGCACCGAGATGGCCATGGTCTTCCAGGACCCGATGACGTCGCTCAACCCGGTGATGAAGATCGGCAAGCAGCTCACCGAGGGGCTGCGCAAGCATCTGAACTTCACCCGGGAGGAGGCGGAGGCCACCGCGCTCGAACTGATGAAGAGCGTGCAGATCCCCGAACCCCAGCAACGGCTGCAGGAGTACCGCCACCAGCTCTCCGGTGGCATGCGCCAGCGGGTCACCATCGCCATGGCCCTGGCCTGCGGGCCCAAGCTGCTGTTCGCCGACGAGGCCACGACGGCTCTCGACGTGACCGTCCAGGCCCAGATCCTCAACCTCCTCCAGGATCTCCAGGAGGAGCGGGACATGGCCATGGTCCTGGTCACCCATGATCTGGGTGTCGTGGCCGGCCGAACCCACGACATCGCCGTGATGTACGCCGGCAAGATCGTGGAGAAGGCGCCGACGGCGACGCTGTTCTCCAACATGAAGATGCCCTACACCGAGGCCCTGCTCCGCTCGATCCCGAAGATCGAGAACCCGTCGCACACCCGCCTGCAGGCCATCGGGGGTCGACCACCGGACCTGATCTCGCCCCCCAAGGGCTGCAACTTCAGTCCCCGGTGCCCCTACGCCCAGGACAGGTGCCACGAGGAGGAGCCGCCGCTCCAGGCCGCCTCCGAACCCGGGCACTCCTACGCCTGCTGGTACCCGGTGGGCACCGAGGAGAACCGTCGGGCCCTGGAGACCAACCTGGCCAAGGGACTGGCCCAGACCCGGGTCGTCGTCGAGGCCGGTCGGACCCAGGTCTGACCCTCCGGCCACAGGCATCGCCATCGCGGCGTGACTTCGGTCACCTTCGGCCCTAGGGTTGGGCCACTATCGGCTCGACAAGCGCGGGTCGACCCGACAACCCAAAGGGGGGGACCTTTGAGGTACCTACGGAACATCGGACTGCTCCGACTGCTGTCGGCGCTGCTGGCGCTCGCCATGGTGGCGGCCGCCTGCTCCAGCGCCGACAGCGACGAGGAGGGCGTTGACGCTGTCGCCGACGACGCCGAAGCCGAACAGACCGAAGAGGTCGAAGCGGCCGAATCGGCAGGCGAGGACATCCGGGACGACGACGAGATCGGTGACCCCGTGTACGGCGGCACCCTGGTCTACGCCGTCGAGGCCGACGTGAACCGGCCCTGGATGCCGTTCCTGATCACCTGCTCGATCTCGTGCGCCATGCCGCTCGGGGCCATCTCCGATCCACTCTTCGACTTCGACCCCGACGGCAACATCGTCCCGGTGCTGGCCGCCGGAATCGAGTCGAACGACGACGCCACGGTGTGGACCCTGTCGCTGCGCGACGGCGTGATGAACCACGACGGCACACCGTTCGACGCCGAGGCGGTGGTCTACAACATGAACGTGTGTCGGGCCTCGCCCCAGCGCGGTCAGGACTTCCTCCTGATCAGCGATGTGGTGGCGCTCGACTCGACCACGGTCGAGTTCACGCTGTCCCAACCGTGGGCCGCCTTCCCGGCCGCCGCCCTGGACACGCCGTGCGGGACCCACATGATGGCCCCCAGCTGGCTGAAGAGCCTGGAGGAGAACCCGTTGCGGGGCGAGAGCGCCTTCACCGGCGAAGCTCTCATCGACCAGGAGACGGTCGACACTCCGGCCGACGGCGATCCGGCCGCCCCGGTCTCGATGGGCCCGTTCAAGTTCGAGTCGTACACCCCCGGCAACGGGAATGGTATGAGCGTGGTCCGCCACGACGACTACTGGCGCGGTGACGGGCCCAACAGTCTCACCGACGAAGGCCTGCCCTACCTGGACGGCATCGAGTTCACCATCGTGCAGGACATCGCCTCCCGATCGGCCGGTCTGAAGTCGGGCGAGTTCGACATCATGCACACGGCCAACGCCGACGAGATCGCCGACTTCCGCGAGGAGGGCGACGCCTTCGTCCGCCTCGAGGCCAACAAGTTCGGCGAATCGACCTTCTACCTGATCAACCTGGCCGACAGCGCCGAGCTCGATCCCGAGGGCGTCAACGCCACCAACCCGCTGCTCGATGTGCGGGTCCGACGGGCCCTGGCCGCCGGTTACGACCGCGATCGGGTGGCGGCCGAGCGTGGCGCCGGCATTGTTCAGGCCGCCAACGGGCCCTTCGCCCCCGGCCAACCCGGCTTCCTGGACGACAACGGCTATCCGGCGTTCGATCCCGATGCCGCCGTGGCCCAGCTCCAGGAGTACATCGACGATCCCGAGCGGAACGACGGCAAGGCGGTGGGCGAGCCCATCTCCTTCGCCTTCAACACCACCAACGATCCGTTCAACGTCGAGACCAACCAGCTGGTGTCGTCGATGTGGAGCGACACCTTCGGTGACATGGTCGACGCTCCGGTGGAGCCGATCGAGCAGGGTGGCTACGTGACCCTGGCCGTCGTCGGCGACTACCAGGTCCAGAGCTGGCGTCAGCACGGCGGCGCCGACCACGACACCCAGCTCCGGTTCTGGAGCGGTGACACGGTGGCCCCCATCGGAACGCCGACGTTCAACTTCGGTCGCTTCAACGACCCGGAGCTGGACGCCCTGGCCACCGCCTCCCGGACCACCACCGACCAGGCCGCGCGGACCGCCATCTTCGAGGACATGAACCGGCGGTTCGGCAGCGAGGTGTACTACCTCATGCTGACCTGGGCCATCTGGGGCATCATCGCCCGGCCCTACGTCAATGACATCGCGCCGCTGCCGTTGGTCGACGGGGGCGAGACGTTCCCCGTCATCTCCGGTGCCCACGCCGTGACCCAGATGTGGTGCACCGACGGCGTGTGCGAGTGACGGCCTGAGCGTCCGGTGCGGATGAGCGCCGGACCACGCTGAGCGCCCGGGGGTGCCGATCCGAATGGATCGGCACCCCCGGTGGCGTAGGGTCCCGTGCGAGAGGCCGGCAATGACGGAGGTCCCGATGGTCGATGGTGTGGACGACGGCGAGCGACCGGACGGAGGTCCCTGATGCGAATCGGAGCCGCCGTCCTCCCGGCCCGGCTCGGCGGCGGCGCCCCCGAGCCCGACGTCCTGGCCGAGACCTGCCGGACCATCGAGCGCCTGGGTTACGACTCGATCTGGGTCTTCGATGCCGTCGGCCGCGGCATGATGCTGCCCGACCCTCTGATGACCTTGACCGTGGCCGCAACCGTCACCGAAGGGGTGGAGCTGGGTACCGGGGTCCTCCAGGTGCCCATCCGCAACGTGCCGGAGCTGGCCTACCGCATACTGACCCTGCACCTGCTGGCCGGGGAGCGGCTGCTGCTCGGCCTCGGGCCGGGCTCGACCGAGGCCGATTTCGCCACCTTCACCGAGGCCGACCACTATGCCGAGCGCTTCGCCCGGTTCCGGCGCGAGCTGCCCGCCCTCCGCCACTGGCTGGCCACGGGCGACGACCCCGACGGGTCGGGTCGCTCGCTCAGTCCATGGCCGGCCGTGGCCGGGGGGCCGGCCGTCCTGCTGGCCGGATGGCGGGGCCGGTGGGTCGAGGAGGCGGCGGCGTCCGCCGGCTGGATCGCCTCGGCCATGTACGCCGACGACGCTCAGCTGGCCGACGGCCTGGCCCGGTTCAGGGCTGCGGGTGGTACTCGGGCCATCGTGACCAACGTGCAGGTCGGCGACGACATCGGACCCGCGATCGAGCGACTCCGACACCTGGCCGCCCTCGGCTTCGACGACGCCGTGGTGGTCGATCGACTGGCATCGGAGGACCGTCTCGGTGCCATACTCGACGGAGCCCGCTCCTGACCGGGGGCGGTGACCGGACCCGACAAGGAGTGGCCCACCCATGCTCGATTTCGCCCTGAGCCCCGAGCTGGAGGAGCTGCGGCAGCGGGCCCGCAAGGTGGCGGCCGAGGGCGTCGCCCAGTTCGGGCGCCACAACGACAGCTGGATCAACGGCTTCTCCAAGGAGTTCGCCCAGGTGATGGCGGCGGAGGACTGGATCGGCATGGGCTGGCCGGTCGAGCACGGGGGCCACGACCGGCCCCCGATCGAGCGGGTGATCGTGGCCGAGGAGATGATCTCGGCCGGGGCCCCCATCGCCGCCATGTGGTTCGCCGACCGACAGATGGGGCCGACCCTGATCACCTACGGGACCGCCGATCAGCAGGCCGAGTACCTCCCGGCCATGTTGAGCGGCGAGAGCACCTGGTGCATCGGCATGAGCGAACCCGACGCCGGTTCCGACCTGGCCTCGCTCAAGACCCAGGCCGTGCGCGACGGCGACCACTGGGTCATCAACGGGCAGAAGATCTGGACCAGCTTCGGGGCCCTGGCCGACTACTGCTACCTGATCTGTCGGACCACGACCGAGGGCCCTCCCCACAAGGGCATCTCCGAGATCATCGTTCCCATGGACCTTCCCGGTATCGAGGTCCGGCCCATCACGGACATGACGACCAATCGGCACTTCTGCGAGGTGTACTTCACCGATGTCCGGGTCCCGATCGAGAACCTGGTCGGGGTGGAGGGCGATGCGTTCGCCCAGACCATGCGCCAGCTCGAACACGAGCGGGGCGGTATCGACCGCCTGGTCTCGAACCGGGCCCTGTACGACGAGGCCGTGGCCCGGGCCGACACCGGCGATCCGATCGTCCGCCAGGAGATCGCGGCCCTGGAGACCGGCTATCGGCTCGGTCGGCTGCTCGTCTACCGCGAGGTGCTCCGCCAGGCACCCAAGGGCTTCAGCGCCGCCACCAAGTGCTTCTGCACCGAACACGAGTGGCGGGTGGCCGAATTCGTGTCGCGCACCCTGGGCATGGAGGCCACGTTGTTCGACGACGTGACCGGAGGCCTGCTGTACGCCCCCGGCTACACGATCATGGGCGGTACGTCGAACGTCATGCGCAACATCCTGGGCGAGCGGGTGCTGGGCCTGCCCCGCGAGCCACGACCCCAGGCGAGCTAGGGGTTCGGCCCGGGCCGGTTTCGCCCGGGGCGGTGCGGTTCAGTCGTCGTCGGAGGGGCCGGAGGCGGTGAGTCGCTCCAGGTGGGAGGCCAGAGAGCTGAGCCGGGAGGGGACGGTCTCGCTGCTGTCCCGAATCACGGCGATCGCCTGATCGGCGATGGTCGTGGCCTCCGTCAGCACCGCCGGATCGCTGCTGACGGCGTAGAGCCGGGTGAGGTGGTTGGCCAGGTTGGTCAGGCGGCCCGGTAGTTCGCCGCTTCCGGCCGAGGTGAGCTCCACGGCGCGCCTCGCCGTGGCCACCGCCTCGTCGAGCAGGTCGGTGTTCTCGGTGAGTCCGTAGAGCCGGGCCAGGTGGTTGGCCAGGTTGTTGAGCCGGCTCGGGAGCTCGGGGTCGGATGCCGCCGTGCCGACCGCCGCCCGGCGGGCGACGTCCACCGTCTCGACCAGCGTCCCCTCGTCGCCGTCGAGCTTGTACAGCGCCCCCAGCCGGTTGGCCAGGGTCGACAGGTGATCAGGCCGGAAACGATCGTCGTCGGGGGAGAGGGCGACGGCCCGACGGGCCTCGGCCGCGGCCTCCCGGGCCCGGTCGTCGCGGCCCGAGGCATTGTGGGCGTAGGCCAGGCGGGTCGCCTGCTGGGTGTGGCGCCGGGCTCGGGCGTCCGGGGCCTCGATCGCCTCGGCCAGACCGAGGGCCCGGTCACCGATGATCAGGGCCAGTTCGATCACGTCGAGCACGTTGGTGGCGGCGAACAGGTGGTCGAGTTTGGTGGCCATGGCGTCGAGGAAGGCGACCAGTTCGTCCCTGCCCGCCCGGTCCCCCTCGGTACCGACGGTCGGCGCCGAGGACTCGGCGGCGTCAGTGGCCCTGGTGAAGGCGTCGACGATCTCGACCACGAGGTCGCCCTCCTCGACTGCCGGGTCGATCCCTGCCGGGTCGATGCCGGCCATCTGATGGGCCTGGAGGAGATGGTTGCCGAGGTTGCGTAGGCGGTAGGCGAGCTTCTCGTCGTCGTCGGGGGTGGCGGCGACCGCTCGGCGAGCGGCATCGACGGCCTCCGCCACCAGGCCGGGATCCGGGTCCGGGCCCAGGCGGTGCCGAGCTCCCAACCGGTTGGCCAGGCTGTTGAGCCGGCCCGCCAACTCCGGGCTCCCGTCGGGGGTGATGGCCACCACCCGACGGGACGCCGCCACCGTCCGATCGAGCAGGTCCGGGTCGTCAGGATCGAGGGTGTGACGCCGGGTCAGCAACGCAGCCAGGGCCAGGACGCGGCCGCTGTCGGGTACCTTGCCTCCTTCCTTGCCTCCTTCCTTGCCGGGATCGGCATCGACCGCGGCCTGGGCCGCGGCGATGGCTCGATCGAGATCCTCGGTGTCGCCACCGCACTCGAAGCGCTGCAGGGCCAGTTCGACCATGCGCTCGTGGAGGTCGGGGTCGTCGGGCGCCCCCTCCCGGTCGGCGATGACGACGTCCAGGTGCTCGATCGCCTCGTCGAGGTCCGATGCCCGCTGGTCGCGGCGGAACCGGAGGGCGAGGGCCCGGACCAGTTGCTCCCGGGTCGGGGTCGACGCCGTTCCCCGGCGAGGGGCTTCGCCGCCGTCGCCGAGCTGTGCGTCGGGGGCGGGCACCGTGGCCCGGGCGTGTTCGATGGCCTCGTCGAGCAACTCCGGTTCGACGTCCTCGTCGAGCTGGAACAACAGCAGCTCGACCAGCGTGGTCCGCCGCCGAGCGTTCTCGGCCCCTCCGTCCGGGGTGGCGGCCAGGGCCCGGCGGGCGGCATCGGTGGCTCGACGCAGGCTCTCGGCGTCGCCCCGGCGGCCGTAGGCGCTGCGCAGGGCGGCGACCAGCCCGTCGAGGCAGCGGGCCCGTTCGCTGTCGGCCCCGGCCCGCTCGGCCTCGGCCACCGCGGTCTCGGCCGTGGCCACGGCCTCGTCGATCAGGCCCGGCTCCGGGGCCACGCCGTCGAGACGGAGCAGGAGCGCGCCCAGCGTGGTGTGGTACCGCGCCCGCTTGTCGGCCGCCGTGCCCGGGGCGGCGACGGCCCGCCGCATGGTGGCCACCGCGTCCTCCAGCGGAGCGGCGGCCTCGGAGGCGCCGTGCTGGTGGACCAGGTGGGTGGCCAGGGTGTTGAGCCGGGGGGCCAGGTCTTCGCTGTCGGCATCGGTCAGGGCCACGGCCCGCCGGGCGGCCGAGACCGCCCGCTCCAGGTGGGCGTGGTCGTCGGAGGAGGCGTGGAGCCGGCCCAGGTGGGTCGAGAGGACCGTCAGTCGCGCCGGCATCTCGGGCGCCCCGGGATCGGTGGTGTCGACCGCCTTCTGGGCCGCCGCCACCGCCCGGTCGAGGAACGTCCGCTCGCCTCCGGCGGCGAACTGCCGGGCCAGGTGCTCGGCCAGGTTCTCGAACAGCCGACCCACGTCGTGATGCTCGGGGTCCGCCGTCGACGCGGCCTGGGCCGCCGTGGCGACCGCCTCCTCAAGCAGCTCGGGGTCGCCGCTCACGGCGTGGAGTCGGCCCAGCCGGTCGGCCAGCTGGTGCAGCTGCCGGGTGTGGACGGGGTCGTCGGGTTCGGTCACCTCGACCGCCCGCCGGGCCGTCGCCACCGCCTCGATGAGGACATGCCGCGTCCCCGTCATGCCGTACAGCCGTCCAAGGAGGGCGCCGAGGTTCTCCAGGTAGTCGGCCAGGCGCGGGCTCTCGGCCGGGGTGGCGGAAACGGCCCGGCGGGCGGCGTCGGTTGCCTCGTCCAGGTCGTTGCGAGCCCCGCCGATCTCGTGGCGAACGAGGAGGAGTTCCATCAGGGTGTCCAGCCGGTCCGAGGAACGGGTGCTGTCGGCCGGGGTCAGATCGACCACCCGGCGGGCCACGTCGATGGCCTCGTCCAGCGCCTCGTCGTCGTCGGTCAGGTCGTGGCGGTCGCTCAGTCGATGGCAGAGGTTCTCGAGGTAGTCGCTGCGGTCGCCGTCGTCCACGGTGAGCTCGGCCGCCCGCCGGCCGAGGGCGATGGCCTCGTCCAGTTCGGCCTCACCCCCGAGCTCCAGGTGGAGCTGGGCCAGCCAGCTGGCCAGGTTGTTGAGTCGCCGGGCCAGCAGCGGGCTGTCGGCCTCGGTGCTGTCGACCGAGGCCCGGGCCGCGGCGACGGCCGCGTGCAGGTGTTCGGCGTCGCCGGTGACGGCGTGGAGGTCGGCCAGGCGGGCCGCCAGCTTGGCCTGGCGGGAGGCCGCGGCGGGCAGGCCCGGCGGGGTGGCGGCCACGGCCTCCCGGGCGGCCGACACCGCCCCGGCCAGGAGACGGCGGCTGGGGTGGATCACGTAGAGCCGGGCCAGCAGATTGGCCAGGTGGTTGAGGTGGCCCGATCGGGCCACCTGGTCGTCGTCGCTGCCCTCGTCGACGGCGGAGCGGGCCGAGCGGACGGCGTCGATCAGGAGTTGGGAACGGCCCTGGCGGTCGTGGAGGGCGGCCTGGGCCGTCGACAACCGGAACCACACCTCGGCCCGGTGCCCGTCGTCCGGATCCAACAGGTCGAGGGCCCGTTCCGCCGCCCCGATCAGGTCGTCGATCGCCTCGGCCTCGGGCTCCGGTCCATGCTCGGCCACCAGGGCCCGGACGAGGCCCAACGTGCTCGCCCCCCTCGCCCCTCGGTCGGGGTGCAGTTCGGCGGCCGAGCGGAGGTGCTCGATGGCCTCCAACCGGAGCGGCCCGTCGGGTTCGAGGTCGTGGGCGAGCAGGAGGATCCGGGCCGCCTCGTCGTGGTGGTGGCCGCGGTCGGAGGTGGCGATGGCGGCCACCTCCCGGGCCCCGGCCACGGCCCGGTCGAGGTCCGCCCGATCCTCGCTCCGGTGGTGGCGGAGCAGGAGGGCCGAGGTCAGGTCGGACGAGCGGCGGGCGCGGGCGGGGTCGTCGAGACCGGTGAGATCCCGGGCCTCGGTCCGCAGGTCGATGATGCGGTCCAGCTCGTCGTGGCCGTCGGCCGCCAGCCGGTCGGCCAGCCGATCGGCCAACTGGTCGAGGGCCTTGGCCCGGTCGGCGGCCGGGCCGTCCGGGTTCACCGCCCCAAGGTCCCGGGCGGCGTCGGCGACCGCCTCGTCCGAGGCGACCCCGAATCCGTTGGACCGGGCCAGATCGGCCAGGCGCTGGGCCAGGACGAACGAGCGGTGCAGGGGATCGGCGCCGCTGTCGGGATCGGTGGCGCCGGTCCCGCCGGCCAGCCGCCCGTCGATGTCGGCCAGGGCCCGATCTCGGGCCTCGCGGTCCCCGTCGACGGTGGTCAGGGCCTCGAGCGCTCGGGCCAGGGCCGCGGGCCGGTCGGAGCCACCCGCGGCCAGGGGCCCGGAGTCGAGGGTACGGGCCAGGACCGACAGCGCCTCGACCATGGTCGAGCGTTCAGGCTCGGCCCGGTACCGGTCGGCCAGCAGCTCGGTCAGAGCCAGGAGCCGCTCGGGAAGGACCATGGTCGACGGATCGGCGGCCGCCACCGAGGCCCGGGCCGCCTCCAGGGCCCGACGGCCGATGTCGGCTCCGTCGCCCCGGTTGTCGCCGCCGACCCCGGAGCTCTGGCGGGCGGCGTCGGCCAAGGCGTCGGCCAGGGTGTGGAGGCGTTCGGCGTGGTCGGCGGCGGCCGGGTCCGAAAGGTCGACGGCGCGTTGGTGGGCGGTGACGGCCTCGTCGAGCAGGGTCCGGTCGCCGGTGCCGGCGTGGAGTCGGCCCAGCAGGCGGGCCTCGCGATCCTGGCGCTCCAGCCGGTGGACGTCGCCCGCCGGGGTCAGTTCCAGAGCCCGCCGGGCCGCCGTGACCGCCTCCTGCAGAGCCTCCGGCCCGCCGCCCACGTCGACCAGTCGGGTCAGACGTTCGGCCAGTTCCGACTGGAGCGACGCCTCGTCGGGACCGGCGGCGTGGGTCGCCAGCCGCCGGGTGAGAGCCACCGCCTCCTCCAGACCGGACCGGTCACCGTCGTGGTCGAAGCGGGCCGTCAGGCATCGGGCCAACGTGGCCTGGCGCGACGGGAGCGCCGGATGGTCGGACTCGGTCACCGACACGGCCCGGCGGGCGGTGTTGACGGCGTCGGCCACCGATCCCTCGTCGCCCACCGCAAGGTGGCGGTCGAGCAGGTGGGTGGCCAGGTTGGCCAGCAGGGTGGGCAGGACGGGCCCGTCGAGTGGTGCGGCCGCCACCGCCCGCCGGCAGGTGGCGATGGCCCGGTCGAGCACGGCGAGATCGCCGGTGACGGCGTGCAGTTCCGACAACCGGTTGCCCAGGTTGTTGAGCCGGCGGGGGAGATCGGGATCGTCGGCCGGCGTCAGGTCGACCGCGACCCGGGCCGCACCTGCCGCCCGGTGAGCCGACGCCAACGCGCCGGTGACCTCGTGGTGGCGTGACAGGCTGAGGGCGAGGGCCCCGAGCCGTCGGGGAGCGAGCTCGTGATTGGACGGCGTCCGCCGGGTCACGGCCACCCGGCGCTCGATCGCCTCCTCCAGCAGCTCGATCGCTCCCGTCATCTCGAACTGCTGGGCCAGGCAGGTGGCCAGCACCTCGTCCCGCTCCAGGGCCGCCGGGTCCTCGGGCCCGCTCAGCTCGCCGGCGCGCCGGGCCGGGCTGATGGCGGCCAGATTCCAGCGGCCGTCACCCGTGAGCTGGTAGAGGCGCAGGGCGAGCTGGCTGACGGCGTCCCAGACCTGGGCCGCCAGCGACGCCTCCACATCGGGCAGCCCGTCGGCCACGATCTCGTCGACCAGGCGGATGGCGGTGGCCGTCTCGGCGTAGGACGGCTGGGGCGCCCGGAGGGCGTGACCGGAGGTGGCGACCTCGGCCACGAGCCGGTGCCGATTGGGGTCGGCCGTCCCCACCAGAAGGGTCATGGCCCGGGCCAGGGCGGAGGGCGGATGCGACCCGTCCGACGGGAGCTGGGCCGCCAACAGACCGACGACCTCGGGCCGGCGCAGCTCCGGATGGTGACCGAGCACGGCGGTCATGGCCGTCTCGTCGCCGGCTGCCACGAACGTGCGGATCGACGCGGCGAGCTGGGCTGTACGCGTCCGCTGGCGCTCGTCGACCTCAGGCCGTCGTTCCGTCATGCTCCCTCGCCGGCACCCGTGCGTGCCGGGCGTCCAACTACCCGATCAGCCAAAATAGCAGCGGCCGATAACCACCGGCCAGGCAAACGTGCCGGGTCGGCCCTTCTCGGAGCCGGGTGGGGCTCTGAGCCCGGTTGGCGGCGGCGGGGCCGGTCAGCCCCGACCGTGGCGCAGGAGCCGACCGGGCAGGGCACCGTCGGCGGTGACCGTGTCCTGGCCGTCCTGGCGGATCACGGTCCCGTTGACGACCACGGCCTCGATACCGACGGCGTCGGACACGAGGCGGTCGGCACCGGCCGGGAGGTCGTGGACCCGACGCTTGCCCGTGTGACCGACCTCGTCGGGGTCGAACACCACGAGGTCGGCATGGCCGCCCTCGGCCAACGTTCCCCGGTCGGTGATACCGAAGACCTGGGCCGGCCGCTGGGTCAGCATGTGCACCGCCTGCTCCAGGTCGAAGCTGCGGCGCTCCCGGACGAAGGTCGACAGGAATTCGGTCGAGTACTTGGCGTCGCACAGCTGGCTGGCGTGGGCGCCGGCGTCGGACAGGCCGATCACGGTGGTGGGATCGTGGAGCAGTTCGTCGATCTCGTCCCGGTCGTGGTTGATCACGTCCTGGAGGATGCGCAGGTCCAGGTCGGCCTCCAGGGCCAGGTCCAGCATGAAATCGACCGGGTCCTGACCGGCCTCGTCGGCCAGACGTTGAACGTTGGCCCCTTCGAGATCCGGATCGAGGGGGAGGTAGGAGATCTCGGTGCGGGCCCAGCGGTCGGCGATGCGACCCCCGTTGCCGGCCACCTCCTTGAACTGCTCCCGCCAGGCGGGATCGGCGTAGTGGGCCTTGCGACCGTCGAGATCGCTGGCGCTGACCGGCTGGAAGCAGGGGAGGGCCTCGTAGATGAACGGGGCCTTCCACGTCATCTCGAACTGCAGGGGCTGGACCGCCACCTGGGGGTAGACGGGCAGACCCCGCTCGGCGATGGCCCGGGCCCGCTCCAGCTCCTTGTGATGGGAGCCGGGGCCCCGGGCCGAGGCCAGCAGGGCCGTCCATGACACGTTGGCGCCCGTGTTCTCGGCGATGGTGGCGAACTCGTCGTGGCTCAGGCCCTTGCCCACCGTGGCCTGCATCACGCCGCCGGCGTCGCCCAGGGCCTGGGCGATCTCGATGATCTCGGCCGTCTCGGCCAGGCGGCTGGGGACCGGGCGGCCCTCGTAGCCGACGTGGGTGGCCGCCCGGCTGGTGGCGAACCCGAGCGCTCCGGCCTCGAGGGCCTCGGTGACCAACCGGCGTTGGGCAGCGATCTCGTCGTCGGTTGCGGCCCGCTCGGTCGACTCCTCGCCCATGACGAACATGCGCAGCGCGGTGTGGCCGATCATGGCCGCCATGTTGACGGCACAGCCGTTGGCCTCGAGGGCGTCCAGGTACTGGGGGAAGGTCTCGAACGGCCAGTCGCCGAGCCCGGCCCGGAGGGCCTCCACGCTCATCCCCTCCACGTTCTCCAGGGTCCGCATGATCAGGTCCCGGTGGTCGGGGCGGGTGGGAGCCACCGAGAAGCCGCAGTTGCCCATGACGATGGTCGTCACCCCGTGCCAGGGCGAGCAGCTGACCAGGGGGTCCCACAGGATCTGGGCGTCGTAGTGGGTGTGGATGTCGACGAAGCCGGGGCACACGATGCGCCCGGTGGCGTCGATGGTCCGATCGGCGTCGGCCGGGGCGTCACCCAGCGCCACGATGCGGCCGTCGACCACGCCGACGTCGCCCACGTGGCGCGGGGCGCCCGTGCCGTCGATGATCGTCCCGCCGCTGATCTTGAGGTCGTAGGTCATGCTTGGTTCCCCCTGTGCGACCCGGTGCGGTCCTCCGGACCCGGCCCGGGCGGGCCCTCTGCTGACCGGGCCCTGGTGGCGCTCATGCTACGACGGGCGGGCCCCGGCGGTCGAGGCACGGTCCGGCCGGGGCCGACCGGTCCTCAGCCGGGGACAGGGGTCGACTGCCAGCACAGGAAGCGCCAGCCGTCGGTCCGTCGGACCCAGATCGCGCTGTAGCGGGCCGACAGGCTGAGCTCCCGGCCTCCGGCCACGACATCGAACTCGGCTCGGCCGGTGACCATGGCGGCGTCGCCCGCGATCACGGTGGACACCTCGCTGCGACGCTCGGCCCGGTAGTCGAACACCTTGTCGGCGATGGCCTGGATGTAGGAGGCCTTGGTGTCGACGAGGGTGTTGCTGTGGGTGTAGGACAGCTCGTCGTCGAGCAGATCGCCCAGAGCCTCGGTGTCGGCCGCGATCTGGGCCGCCCAGCGGCGGTCCTCCAGAGCGGTGATGTCGGCGATGGTGGTGTCGGTCATGGTCCCCCTTGCTAGTCCGGGCGGCGGCGCGGGGCCAGCCCCGGACCCGATCGGCCGACGACCGGTTCCTTCACGCTTCGAACGTTCTCGACCTGTTTCGGGGTTCGTCGACTAGCGTTGTGTCTCATGTCACACCGTGACGAAACAACCAAGGGGGAAAGCACCGATGAGGTACCACCGATGGTCTAGATGGCTGGGCCTGCTCCTGGGCCTGACACTGATCGCCGCGTCCTGTGGGGGGAGCGACGGCGACGGTGACGAAGCGGGCGTCGAGGCGTCCGAGGAGCAACAGGAAGCCGGCGCCGTCGACGAGGACGAGGCGTCGGAGGCGGTGGCCGAAGCGGCCGAGGGGGACCAGGAGGAGGACGAGGCCGAACCGGCGACGGCGGCCGCCTC
The DNA here is from genome assembly GCA_965263455.1 of Acidimicrobiales bacterium. GTDB lineage: Bacteria > Actinomycetota > Acidimicrobiia > Acidimicrobiales > SZUA-35 > CADEDH01. The sequence goes on along the minus strand of CBDHHN010000001.1, from coordinate 272,765 downwards.
GATCGAGGACCTCGAGGCCCAGTGGGCGACCAATCGGCAGGTGATCGTCGACGAGTTGACCGCCGCCATCGAGCGCGGCGAGTACGGGGTCGGCGACGACAACGTGCTTCGGGGCCCGTCCGGGTTCGAGATCGACCTCGCCCAGTGCCCCAGCGACTGGTCCGACACCGAGGGCGTCGGTGACACCATCAAGGTCGGCCATCCCGGGGTGCAGTCGGGCAACCTGGCCGCCTACGGCAACATGGGTATCGGGTGGGAGGTGTACCTCGACCACGTCAACGCCAACGGGGGCATCGGCGGTGTCCCGGTCGAGCTGTTGCGTCGCGACGACGGGTACGTGGCCACCCAGACCATCGAGTTGGTGGACGAACTGCTCCAGACCGAGAAGCCCTTCTACTTCCACACCTTGGGCTCGCCCAACTCGCTGGCCGTCTACGACACCTTGAACGAGGCCTGCGTGCCCCACCTCTTCGTGGCGTCCGGCCACCCGGCCTGGGGCGATCCGGTCAACCATCCGTGGACGACCAGCAATCAGATGTCCTACTCGACCGAGGCCATCCTGTGGGGGGCCTGGATGGAGCAGAACCTGGCCGACGACCTCCCGCTGACCGTGGCCGCCCTGGTCATGGACAACGACTTCGGTCTGGCCTACGAGCAGGGCATGGAGGCCTACGCCGAGAACAACCCCGACGTGGTGGCCGAGTTCCTCCCCATTCGCCACGACCCGGCGGCCCCGACCGTCACCAACGAGATGACCACGATCGCGGCCCGGGCTCCGGACGTGTTCATCTCGATGACGGCCGGCAACCCGTGCCTGCTGGCGGTGCAGGAAGCCGGCAACTCCGGGTTGAGCGAGACGGCCAAGGCCTTGTTCGCCCCGTCGGTGTGCAAGGACCCCAACGCCTACATGATCCCGGCCGGTGATGCCGCCGACGGGTTCCTCATCGTGGGTGGGGGCCAGAAGATCAACACCGACCCCCAGTACGCCGACGACCCGTACATCGTCTGGGCCAACGAGACGATGGAGGCGGCCGGTCTCGACACCACCGTCGGCCTCTACTTCACCGGCTTCGCCTTCTTCGGCTGGCAGAACGTGGAGGTCCTGCGGATCGCCAACGACCTGCCCGGCGGCTTGACCCGGACCAACCTGATCCTGGCCAGCAGGGCCCTGCGGCTCGAGCATCCGGCCGTGATCGACGGGATCGAGTTCGCCGTCGACGGCAACGACGACGCCTACTTCATCGAGGGCTCCGATTTCAGCCGCTACGACGCCGCCAACGAGTCCTGGATCCAGGAGGGGGCGGTCGTCGATCTCAACGGCTCGTCGCCCAACTGCGCCTGGGGCGACCGAGGCTGCGGCTGAGCCAAGAGCGCCCGGACCGGCCGGACCCGACGGAGGGGGAGGGTCCGGCCGGCTGGGCCACCGGCGGCGACCCCGATAGGGTCGCCAGCCATGTCCGAGCTGAGCGCCCCCGCCGACCTGCGGAGCCTGTTGGGACGACGGCCGGTCCAGCGCCTGCTGCTGGCCCAGGCCTGTGCCTCGTCGGGTGCGGTGACCCTGGCCATCGGCATGGGGGTCTTCGTCTTCGACCTCACCGGTCGTGAGGCCGACATCGGATTCGTGGGGCTGGCCGAGTTCCTGCCCACGTTCCTGCTGGTCTTGTGGGCCGGTTCGCTGGCCGACCGCTTCGACCGCCGGCGCATGGCGGCCCTGGCCTACGTGGCCGAGGCGGCGGTGGCCTTCGCCATCGCCGCCTACGTCTCGACCGGGCCGACCCGCATCTGGCCGCTGCTGGCCCTGACCGCGGCCTACGGGGCTGGGCGGGGCTTTGCCAACCCGGCGGCCCGGGCCCTGCCCGCCAATGTGGTCGCCGGTCGCGACCTGCCCCGCCTCATCCCGGCCCTGTCGACCACGTGGCAGTTGGCCACCGTCGTGGCCCCGCTCGGGGTCGGGGCCCTGTACGGCCTGGGGCCCGCGTGGACCTTCGCCGCCATCGGCGTGCTCGACCTGGTGGCGGCGGTGGCCGTGCTCGGGGTCCGGCTCCACTCGCCCCAGGAACGGATCGAGCGGGCATCGTGGTCCCAGGCCCTGGCCGGCCTGGCCCTGGTCCGCCGCACGCCGTTGCTGTTGGCCGCCATCGGCCTCGACCTGTTCGCCGTCCTCCTGGGCGGGGTGGTGGCCCTGGCCCCCGCCATCGCCAGCCAGCTGCTCGATGCACCCGAGGAGGCGGCCTTCTGGATCCGGTCCGCCGGCGGGGTGGGGGCCGTGATCACGGCGGCCGCCCTGGCCCGACGCCCGGTCGAACGGCGCGTGGGTCGTACGCTGCTGATCACGGTGGCCGTGTTCGGCTGCCTCACCATCGCCATCGGCTTCTCGTCGAGCCTCTGGCTGACGCTGGCCCTGTTCGCCGCCCTGGCCGCGGCCGACATGGTCAGCGTGTTCATCCGGGCCACCATCGTGCCGCTGGCCACCCCCGACTCCCTCCGGGGTCGGGTGCTGGCGGTGGAGGCGGTGTTCATCGGAGCCTCGAACGAGCTGGGGGCGTTCGAGTCGGGTATCACGGCGCAATGGTTCGGCCTGGTCCCGGCCATCCTGATCGCCGGCGTCGCCACCCTGGTGGTGGTGGCCGCCTTCGGCCTGGGCGTGCCCGAACTGCGACGCCTCGACCGGTTCTCGGAGATCCAACATCCCCGCTGACGCCGCCCGCCCCGACACTGGGCCGGGACGCGGGCCCCGGGCTAGGCTCTGGCCATGCCGATCGAGGGTGAGTACGAACCGAGCACGTGGGACTGGGTCCGGGAACAGGTCGAGGTCTACGAGTCGAGCAACGGGGCCCAGGCCAACACGCTGCGCGACACCGGGATACCGATCATCGTCATGACGACCGTCGGCCACAAGACGGGCAAGGTCCGCAAGGTCCCACTGATGCGGGTCGAGCACGAGGGCGAGTACGCCATCATCGCCTCCAAGGGCGGGGCCCCCGAGCACCCGGGCTGGTACCACAACCTGGTGGCCGACCCCAACGTGATGATCCAGGACGGCCCGGCGCCGTGGGATGCCGTCGTCCGCCTCGTCGACGGCGAGGAACGCGCCGCGTGGTGGGAGCGGGCCGTGTCGGTGTTCCCCAACTACGCCGACTACGAGGCCAAGACCGACCGACAGATCCCGGTCTTCATCGCCTCGGCCAAGGACTGAGGGCGCGTCGGTGCCCGACGGGGCGCCGGGTGCTCCACAACCACGCCGAAACCGAGGGGGAACCGGCATGAGCGAGAGCGAACAGGGGGCGGCCGGAGCCGTCGGGGACGTGGCCGCCGAGTTGGCGGCCGTGCGCCGGGAGACGGGCGAGCGGTTGGCCGCCGCCGGCGACTGGCTGACCGGCGTGCAACGGGCCGAGGTGTGGGACGAGGTGCGCGGCGCCGCCCACCATCCGCTCGACATCGCCCGGCGGGAGGCGCTGACGCCGGCCGCCGTCGACGGGGCCCACCAACCCACGGCGAACCTGTCGGCCACCGCGGTCGAGGTCGTCCATCGGTTGGCCACCGACTCCGGACGCCTCAGCCGGTCGTGGGCCGAGCTGGCCATGGGTGAACTGGGGGAGGAGACCTACACCGAACTGGTGGGGGTCACGGCGATGGCGGCCGCCCTCGATCGGCTCGATCTTCTCCTGGACGACGGGCTGTCGCCCAGGCCCACCTCCGTCGACGGCGAGCCGCGCCGGCTCCGGCCCGACGGGGTGGGCGACGTCGGCGCCTGGGTGTCGCAGACCGTCGAGAAGCAACGGGCCAACGTGAGCCGGGCCTTGAGCCTGGTACCGGTCACGAACGCCACGTGGCGGCCCCTGGTCAACCTCTGCTACTCCCGCGGCGACGAGTTCAGCCGCCTGCGATGGGATCGCCACCTCAACCGGCCCCAGGTGGAGCTGGTGGCGGCCAGGACCACGGCCCACAACGAGTGCTTCTATTGAACGGCGGCCCACGGAACCCTGCTCCGTGCGAGTGGGGACGCCATCGGCCTCGACGTCGACCTGGGCTCGGTCCTCGATCCCAAGGCGGTGGCCGAGGTCGGGGTCCCGGCCGGGCGCCAGCTGCTGGCCTTCGCCAACGCCGCCCACGAGGTGGCCACCCCCGGGGCGTCGACCGAGGCGGCCGAACGGCTACGGACGACCCGCGAGCAGCTGCGGGCGGTTGTGGGCGACGGCGGGGTCGTCGAGGCGGCGGCCACGGTGGCCATCTTCAACGCCCTGGTCCGCATCGCCGACGGCACCGGGATCGAACTCGACGCCGGTGTCCTGGCCGACTCGGCCGATTTCCGGGAGGCGGCCGGCATCAACGACTTCGCCGGCGCCGCCAACACCCGGACCACCCCGGTCGAGGTCGACCGGGCCGCCGTCGATCAGCTCTTCACCTGAGGCCGTACCCGGCCCCCGACCGCCCCCGCTCGACGTCGACCGGGCCCGGGGCGGACGGGCGTGATGCTCACTCGAGCACCCCGGCGATGACCAGCTCGGCGATCCGGTCACCGTCATAGCCAAGGAGATCCGACAGGACCTCGAAGTTGTGCTCGCCCCAGGTGGGCCCGGCCCGGCGGGGGAGCCCGTCACTGCGGCTCAGGCGGAACCCGAACTGCTCGGCCCAGGTGTGGCCGTAGTCGGGATGGGGTACCTGATGGAAGTGGTCCCGGTGGACGAGTTGGGGGTCGGCCACGACCTCGGGGCTGTTCTGCACCTGGTGGGCCGGGACACCGGCCTCCTGGAGCGCGGTCTGGAGTTCGACCGGGTCGCGGCCCGCGGCCCAGGCCCCGATCAGGGCGTCCAACTCCTCGGCCCGGCGGCGCCGCTGGTCGACGTCGAGGGAAGCCAGATCATGCCGGCCAAGTACGGTGGCCAGGGCCTGCCACTGGTCGTCGTTCTCGCAGGCAACGGCCAGCCACCGGTCGTCGCCCTCGGGCCCGCAGGCGTGGACCCCGTGGGGGGCCAACCAACGGTCGGCGTTGCCCAGGCGGGTCTGGGCAACGCCGTTGACGGCCTGGTCGAGGACGGCCTCGGACAGGAAGTGGACGCCGCCCTCGGCCTGGGAGAAGTCGAGGCTCATGCCCTCACCGGTGCGCCGCCGCCGGTCGAGGGCGGCCAGGATGAGGGCGGCCGTCAGCCGAGGTGAGGTGGCGTCGGTGTAGGCCAGGAAGGGGCCGGCCGGCAGCCTGTCGGGCCAGCCGGTCAGCTCGTAGTAGCCCCCCATGGCCGCCCCCATGTTGCCGAAGCCCGGGGTCGGGGCCAGTGGCCCCGAGTGGCCGAACAAGGTCGTCGACACGGTGATCAGCCCTGGATTGACGGCCCGGAGGTCGTCGTGGCCCAGACCCATCCGCTCCAGGACGCCGGGCGAGAAGGCGTTGATGACGACGTCGGCCCCGCGGGCCAGATCGAGAACGACGTCGCGGCTCTCGGGCGCCTTGAGGTTGAGCTGCAGGCTGCGTTTGTCGGCGTTGATCGAATGCCATTGGTGGCTGTTCTCGGGCCCGTCGTCGTCGGGTACCCGGCTCAGGCCCGAGGACCGGACCTGATCGGGCCGGGTCTGGGACTCGAGACGGATGACGTCGGCCCCGAAGTACGCCAGCATCCGGGTGGCGAACGGTCCGGCGTAGACCCAGGTGAAGTCGATGACGCGCACGCCCTCCAGCGGTCGGCTCCCGTCGGGGGCCGGACCCTGCGGTGCGGGGGCGGCCGGGGTCCGGGGAGGCTCGGCCGCCACCTCGCCGGTGTGCTGACCCAGGGTCGGTGGACGCCCCAGGCGGCGCAGGCCGCCGCCAGCATCGTCGTCCGCCCCGCCGTCGCCGTTCCCGCCGCCCTGGTCGGCGTGGGCCCAGGGGCCGGGGAACGGGACCGGCGCCTCGAGACCGGGCATCACCACCTCGTCCCAGAACCCCCGGGCCCGGTACTGCTCGGAGGCGAGGACGTCGGCCGGGGTCGTGATCGGGACCAGCAGCAGTTTGTCGGCCTGGGCCCGGGCGAACAGCTCGGCCTTGGTGTAGCGGGCCAGGGTCCGGGCCAGGGCATCGGAGGTTTCGGCCGCGATCCGGGCCACCTCGGTCAACTCGTGCTGATCGAGCAGGTCGGTCCAGTCGATGGCGGCCAGTTCGGGGTCCAGATCGCCCTCGGCCGCCGACCAGGCCAGGACCTTGTTGGTGAACGGACCCACCAGCACCCCGGGAAGGTAGGTGAGGGTGACGTGGCCGTCGGCGCACTCGTACACGAACCGGAACCGGACCATGCCCAGCAGCTCGAGCCCGCCCCCGGAGCGCTGGGCCGGGGGATTGTCGCACAGGGCGGGGGCCAGCCAGCCCTGCGCCGTCAGCATCATGGCCTCCTGAGCCGAGACGTCCACATGCTGGCCGTGGCCCGACCGCTGCCGTTCGGTCAGGGCGAGGAGGGCGGCGCAGGCCGCCTCGGCCCCGGCGTTGACCCAGATCTGGGGGGCCGAGATCCGGACCGGCGGCCGGTCCTGGTAGCCGTTGAGGGCCATCTCGCCCCCGGCGGCGTTGATCACCAGGTCGGTGCCCAACCAGTCGGCCTTGGGCCCGTCGCCTCCGAACGGGCTGAGCGACACCGTGATCAGGGCCGGGTTGGCGGCCCGGGCGGCGTCCAGATCGACCACGACCCCCGGGTCCGACCGGGCGGCGTCGACACCCCAGGGGCCGGCGGGGGGCGCGAAGGCCCCGCAGTCGAGGACGATGTCGGCCCCGGCCACCAGGCGATCGAAGTCGGCCTGGTCCCGGCACACGACCGAGCGCTTGCCCCGGTTGTAGGCCCAGTGCTGGAGCGAGCGCTCCCCGTCGCCGGGATCGGTGGGATCGGCCGATTCGAACCCGTCGCCGTGGGCGAAGGGGGGCAGCCGGCGGGACCGCAGGCCCTCGGGGGGCTCGACCGCGATCACGTCGGCGCCCATCTGGGCCAGCAGAAACCCGGCGAAGTGGCCACGATCGTCGGTCAGGTCGAGGACGCGGTAGGGCGAGAGCAACAGGCACCTCCTGATCGTTGGCGGCCCCCCGGCTCGCCCGATGTGGTTCCGACACCCTAGGAGGCACCCCGTCTCCGGTCCATCCGGGATCCGGGCCCTCAGGCGGCGAGGGCGGTGGCCGGGTGGTAGGCCGACCAGGCGAACCAGAAGGTGTCGAGGTGGACGACCGGGTCGAGGGCGGGCCCGTCGCCGCCGACCGGGTTGCCCAACACGTCCCAGGACCCGCCGTCGGAGTCGACGAAGACGCCGTCCCGGTCGGGATCGGCGGTCAGGGTCCGGTCGGTCCGGAACACCCCGGTGGCCCCGATGTCGGCTCCGTCGTCGACCCGGTTGGTGTCGAGGGCCGACACCGCACCCGGGGCCCACACCGCCACCACCCTGACCCCGTCGAGGTCGAGGGCCACGGTCCGTTCCCGCCGGAGCCGGTCCAGGGATACGGCGACCTCCGAGCGGTCGACACGGACCCCGACGACCCGGGCCATGGCCGGGAGCCGGTCGTCGGTGTCGCCCTCGAAGAAGCCGCCGAGCGGTTCGGTCCGGGTGTCGTAGGAGCCGTAGGGGTTGCGGCCGTAGGGCCGTGACGGATCCATCCGGGCCAGAACCTCGCCGTCGGGATGGGCGGCGGCGAAGTCGGACCAGGCCACCGTCGAGACCGGCACCAGATCCAGGCGTTGCCCGATGCGGTCGCCGACGACGGCCACGCCGTCGAAGTGGGTCCACAGCGACTCGCTCTGCCGGTCGTACATGACCAGGGCCGACTGGTAGAGGGCGCCCGACACCCCGAAGTCGAGCACGGTCCCGTCGGGGGCCCGCCGGTCGACCGCCACCCCCGAATTGCACAGCGGACAATAGGTGACCGTGATCGGTGTCCCGTCCACCGTGTCGTTCACGATCTCGTGCCAGATCATGACCTGGATGGGGTAGGCCCGCGCCACCGCCCCCACCTGCAGGGCCAGCACCGCCTCGTCGTCGTCCAGCCAGTCGACATCGGCCACCGGCTCGAACCGAGGCTCGTCGATGGGCGGGATGGCGTCCGGGGCCACCCCACCCGAGACGATCAGGTGCCGCTCGACCAACGTCTCGGGAAACCGCTCGGGGTTGAGGTGGCGGGGCGGGAGGGCGGAGTTGGCCACCGGCCGAGGGGCGTTCTCCAGGCGACGCAGGGCCCGGGTCTGGGCGTCGGGGTAGTCCTCGATCGAGGTCGACGTGACGGTGTCCACGGTCGGACGTGCACCGTCGGCGAGGGCGCCATCGTCGCCGTCGGGGGCGGCGGAGCAGGCAGCGGCCACCATCATCCCGGCCAGCACCGGGAGCAGGGCCCGCCAGCGGCTCCGGGTCGACTCCATGGGCCACCAACCGCCCGCCCCGGGCCCCGATTCCGTCGGCGGGGCCTGACGGCTAGCGTCGGCCCATGAGCGATGACATCCCGGTGTTGCCCGACGGCCTGGTGGCCGTGGTCAAACGCGACTGCCCGACGTGCGTCACCGTCGCCCCGGTCCTGGCCGGTCTGGCGGCGGACGGCGGCCTGACCGTCTACACCCAGGACGACCCGACCTTCCCGGCGGGCGCCGGCCCGGTCGACGACACCGATCTGGCCGTGTCTTGGCATCACCAGATCGAGACCGTGCCCACACTGTTGCGGGTGACGGACGGGGCCGAAGGCGACCGCCTGGTCGGGTGGGACCGGGACCGGTGGGCCGCCTTCATCGGCGTCGACCCGGCCGACCTTGCCGCCACCGACACCGACTTCGCCCCCGGCTGCGGGTCGATGTCGGTCGATCCCGACCGGGTCGACGCCTTGGCCGTGCGGTTCGGAGCCTCGGTCCTCCACAGTCGCCGGGTCGCCCTGGCCACCTTGGAGGACGAGATGGAGGCCATGTTCGATCGGGGATGGTCCGACGGTCTCCCCGTCGTCCCGCCGACCGAGGCCCGGGTCCTGCGCATGCTCGAGGGCACCACCCGGGCCCCCGACGAGGTCGTGGCCGTCGTGCCCCCGGCCCTGGCCCCGGTCACGGTGGAGCAGGTGGCGATCAACGCCGTGCTCGCCGGGTGCCGACCCGAGTACCTGCCGGTGGTCCTGGCCGCGGTCGAGGCGGCCTGCACCGACACCTTCAACATGCACGGCCTGCTGTGCACCCTGTGGTTCTCGGGTCCGGTGGTCATCGTCAATGGGCCGGTGCGCAACCGGATCGGGCTCAACTCGGGCAAGAACGCCCTGGGCCAGGGCAACCGGGCCAACTCGACCATCGGCCGGGCCCTGCAGCTGGTGGTCCGCAACGTCGGCGGTGGTCGACCCGGAGTGGACGGCATCGACCGCTCGGCCCTCGGCGCACCGTCGAAGGTCGGCTGGTGCTTCGCCGAGGACGAGGAGCACCTGCCGGAGGGCTGGCCCCCGCTCAGCGTCGAGCGGGGCTTCGAGCCGGGCCAGGACACCGTCACCCTGTTCGCCGGCCACGGCCCCATCGGGGCCGTGGACCAGACCTCGCGGACCCCCGAGTCGCTCACCCGGTCGCTGGCCGCCCAGCTCCGGTCGGTCGGGCATCCCAAGCTGCCCAACGAGGCCATGCTCATCCTCACCCCCGAGCACCAGCGGGTACTGGCCGATGCCGGATGGACCAAGGAGCGGTTCCGGGCCGAGCTCGATCCCCTGCTGATGCTCGACGGCGACCGATCCCAGCGGGGGGTTGACGGCATGGAGCCCGGCCTGCCCCCGTCGTTCGCCGGCCGCCAGGTACCCAAGTTCCGACCCGGTTCGCTGATGATCGTGCGGGCCGGGGGTGATGCCGGGGCCTTCTCCGCCATCCTCGGCGGATGGATCGGGGGGTCGCAGGGCTCCGAGCCGATCACCCGACCGATCGGCACCTGACGCCTCGGCAAACGGCCGGGGCCGAGACCCGACCGATGTTCAAGGGGCGGTCAATCCCGATTCACAGGTGTTTCAGGTCCGAGTCCTAGCGTCGCCATGCGGGCGTGAGGAGGACCAAGCACCCCATGACCGACACCCACGACACCGGGCGACCCATCTCCCGTCGCGCCGTGCTGGCCGGCGGCTCCGCCCTGGCCGGCGGCCTGCTCATCGCCGGCACCCCCGACCTGGCCCTGGCCGGCTCCACCGGCACCTCGGGCTCGCGTCCCATCATCACCCACGGCGTCCAGACCGGCGACGTGCAGCGCCGTGACGCCCAACTCTGGTCGCGGGCCGACCGCCCGTCCCGGATGCTGGTCGAGGTGGCCGACAACGACCGCTTCCGCAAGGCCCGTCGCCTTCGCGGTCCGATCGCCGGTCCCGGCAACGACTACACGGCCCAGCTCCGGATCCCCAAGCAGCTGTTGAACAGCGCCAAGGGCGGCCGCCTCCACTACCGCGTCCGGTTCCGGGATCTCGACTCCCACAAGGACAGTGAGCCGGTGGTCGGCTCGCTGCCCGTGGTCGGCAAGCGGACCCAGGACATCCGGTTCGCCTGGGTCGGCGACTGCGCCGGCCAGGGCTGGGGCATCAACCCCGACTTCGGCGGCATGCGGGCCTGGGAGACCATGCGGACCTTCGACCCCGAGTTCCTGATCTTCTCCGGTGACACCGTCTACGCCGACGGCCCGCTGCAGGAGACGGTCGAACTGCGGGACGGCACCACCTGGCGCAACATCGTCATCCCCGAGAAGGCCAAGGTGGCCGAGACCCTGGACGAGTTCCGGGGCCAGTGGAAGTACAACCTGCTCGACGAGAACGTGAAGCGGTTCAACGCCGAGGTCCCCGTCATCGCCCAGTGGGACGATCACGAGGTCGTCAACAACTGGTACCCGGGCGAGATCCTGGAGGATCCCCGCTACACGGTGACCGACGTCGACCTCCTGGCCCGCCGGGCGGCCAAGGCCTTCGGCGAGTACATGCCCATCGGGGCCACCGAGGAGAACCAGGGTCGGGTCTACCGCAAGATCGATCGGGGTGCCCTGCTCGACGTGTTCGTCATCGACATGCGCACCTTCCGGGCCGCCAACAGCCCCAACCTCCAGACCGGCGGCCCCGAGGCCGTGTTCCTGGGCCGGGAGCAGATCGACTGGCTGCTCAAGGCGCTGGAGCGGTCGAAGGCGGCATGGAAGGTGATCGCCTCCGACATGCCCATCGGCCTGCTGGTACCCGACGGCTCCAACTGGGAGGCCGTGGCCAATGGCGACGACGGCGAGCCTCTGGGCCGGGAGCTGGAGATCGCCTACCTGCTGGGCGAGATGAAGCGGCGCAACATCAAGGACGTCGTGTGGCTCACGGCCGACGTCCACTACGCCGCGGCCCACCACTACCACCCCGATCGGGCGCAGTTCAAGGGCTTCGACCCGTTCTGGGAGTTCGTGTCCGGCCCCATCAACGCCGGCACCTTCGGGCCCAACGGCCTCGACGGCACCTTCGGTCCCGAGGTCGTGTACCAGCTGGCGGCCGAGTACCCCAACCAGCCTCCGTCGGACGGTCGTCAGTTCTTCGGGGTGGTCGACATCGACGCCCATACCCGGTCGCTGACGGCGCGGCTCGTCGACATCCACGGCACCGTGCTGTTCTCCCAGGAGCTCACCAACTCCCAGCCCGGCTGAGGTCGCTCCACCCGGTCGCCCTGACCGGACGGCCCGCCGAACCCCACCCGATCCCGACCGGACGAACGACCGGGATCGGGTGGGCAGGCGCGGGACCGGCCCGGCTACTCCAGCAGTTCGGCCGCCGCCAACTCGGCGATGCGATCACCGTCGTAGCCCAGGGTGCCGGTGAGGATCTCGAAGGTGTGCTCGCCGAAGGTCGGACCGCCCCGCTCGACCGATGCCGGGGTGCGGGACAGGCGGAACCGGCTGCCCTCGACCACGGTCCGCTCCTGTTTGGCGTGGGCCACGTCGACGAAGTGGCCCCGGTGGGCCAGCTGGGGATCGACCAGCAGCTCGGGGGCGTTCTGCACGATGTGGGCCGCCACCCCGGCGTCCTGGAGCCGATTCATCAGGGTGACGCCGTCGGTGGTCGAGGTCCAGGCCGTCAACAGCTCGTCCAGCTCGTCGTGTCGGGACCGCCGCTCCCCGGCCGACAGCCCGGCCAGGTCGTCGCGGCCCATCTCGGCGCACAGGGTGGCCCAGGCACCATCCCCGGTACAGCTGATGGCGATCCAGTCGTCGTCTCCGACCGTGGGGTACACCCCCTGGGGCACATGAACGAGGTCACGGTTGCCGTCCCGCTCCCACGTGACGCCGTTGAGGTGCTGGTGGAGCAGGGCCGGGGCCAGGAGGTGCAGGGCCGACTCGGCCTGGGACAGGTCGAGATACTGGCCGTCGCCGGTGGCCCGCCGGTGCTCCAGGGCGGCCATGACGGCCGCCGTCAGCCACCGGGGCGAGGTGTAGTCGGTGTAGGCCCCGAACGGCCCGGCCGGGGCCCGGTCGGTCCAACCCACCGGGTAGAAGAAGCCCGAGATGGCGGCGGCCATGGTCCCGAACCCGGCCAGCATGGCCAGAGGGCCGGTCTGACCCATGAGGCAGCTCGACGCCATGATGATGCCGGGTTTGCGAGCCTTGACCGACTCGTAGTCGAGACCCCAGGCCGTCATCGCCCGGGGCGAGAACGACTCCAGGACCACGTCGGCCCAGTCGATCAGATCCCAGATGACGTCGAGGGCACCGTCTCGGGACATGTCGAGCGACAGGCCCTGCTTGCCGGCGTTCATGTTGTTCCAGCAGCCGGAGTGCTCGGGGTCGGTGATGTCGTCCCGGAACGGGGCCAGGGTGCGGATGGCGTCCATCTTGTTGACCGACTCGACCCTGATGATCTCGGCCCCGTAGTCGGCCAGCACCCGCGACGCCGCCGGGCCGGCCATGGCCCACATGAAGTCGAGGATCTTCACCCCGGCCAGGGGCAGGTCGGTGGGGGCCTCGGCCGACGGGGGCCGGGTGACCGCCGGGGTCCGGGGCCCCTGGCCGAGCACGGTCGCGGTGTCGGCGCCCAGGGCGGGCGCCGGAGCGAGGACCTCCAGCGGGGTGGCCGAGAACCGGGCCATCGCGCCCGGGTACCTGACCACCGAACCGTCGCCGTGGGTCAGGTCCTCCCAGTAGTCCCGGGCCGCCAGCTGGGGGCTGGCCGCCACCTCGGCCGTGGTCCACACCGGGGTGATGAGAACCCGGCGCTCCATGGCCGCCTCCAGCAGCTCGGCCTTGGTCTTGGTGGCGAAGAAGTCGGTCAGCACCTGCTTGACCCGGTCGTACTCCTCGATCGGCTCTCGCCCGTCGAGGAGCATGAACGGGTACTGGTCCCAGTCCTTGTCCCGGGTGGCCTCGTCGCAGAAGCCCTCCTCGCAGATCCAGTTCATGAGGTTCCGGGTGAAGCGGGAGAAGGCCTCGCCGAACAGGAACGTCACCGAGGCATGACCGTCGGCGCAGGGCCACATCAGCTGGATGGGGATCCCCTGCAGGCTGGCTCCACCGGCGATGCGGGTGGTGGAGGTGGCGTCGAGGGCGGCGGCCAGGCTCATCGACTGGCTGGACTGGTTCATCGACTGCTGGGCCGAGACGTCGATGTGCTGGCCCCGGCCCGACACCCGCTGCCGCTCGAACAGCGCGATCAGGGCGGCGCCGGCGGCTTCGGAGGCCGCGTTGTGGTACGCCTGGGGGAGCGTGCCGCCGGCCCGCAGCGGAGCCCGGTCGGTGTCGCCGGTGATGGCCATGTTGCCGGCCGCGGCCTGGATGATCAGATCGGTCGCGGCCCAGTCGGCCTTGGGCCCGTCGCCGCCGAAGGCCGTGATCGACACGTGGATGAGGGCCGGGTTGTCGGCCGCCAGGTCGTCGTAGGCCAGGCCCCGACGGGCCATGACGCCGGGCTCGGCCGACTCGATCAGGATGTCGGCCCCGGCCGCCAGCCGGCGCAACTCGGCCGCCCCGTCGGGGGTGTCGAGGTCGAGCACGACGCTCTGCTTGCCCCGGTTGTAGGCCCAGTGGTGGAGGGACCGCTCGCCATCGGTCTCGTCGCCGGGGGCGAAGGGGGCCAGACGTCGCGCCGTCGAACCGGAGGGAGGCTCGACGGCGATCACTTCGGCCCCCAGTTGACGGAGCATGAGCCCGGCCAGATGGCCCCGCTCATCGGTGAGATCCAACACCCGGTAGTCGGACAGCACGACGAAACCCCCTGGGTCGATTCGCTCGATTGGCTGACCATTGCAACCGCCAGGGCCGCGCACCGTCAAGGTGGCGGCACCGAACCCGGCCCCGACCGGCTCCGGCTCAGCCGAGTTCGGCCAGGAGCCGCCGGACGGCGTCGGCCACCTCGACCGGTCGCTTGGCGTGGACCATGTGGCCGGCGTCGGCCACGATGATGCGCTCCCGGACCGGCAGGTGTTTGTCGAACACGTCCATCGAGGCCAGGAATCGGGTGTCGCGCTCGCCGCACACGGTCACGACCGGGACCGTGATCTCGGCCAGACGGTCGATGACGACCGAGTCCACGTGCATGGTGAGCTGCTCCTGGCCCTCGGGGATGTCGGCGTCGGCGGCCATGGCCGCCACCGAGGCGTTCCACTGCTCGCGGCTGGTCGGCGATCGGAAGCCGGGCCCGGCCGCCACCAGAACCAGGCCGGCCACCCGTTCCGGATGGAGGATGGCGTAGGCGAGCGACAGGTAGCCGCCCAGGGAATGCCCACCGACCACGACGGGCGAGCCCCGGCCGGCGACGTCGACCATGCGGTCGAGATCGGCCAGGGCATCGGCCCGCTCGTAGGCGTCGGGGGCGGCGGCGTCGGAGGAGCCGTGGCCCCGCAGGTCCCAGGTCACGGTCCGAGCCGTACCCCCGAGCGCCTCCACCACGCCGTCCCACACGGCGCCGGTGTTGAGCCACCCGTGGGTCAACACCACCGGCGGACCCTCGCCGGTGACGGTGTGGTGGAGGCGCAACTCGTCGCTCATGGCCCGGGACCTCAGCGGCCGACGAAGTCGGCCAGGGCCCGGTTGAAGGTGGCGCTGGGTCGCATGGCGGCGGCCGCCAGGGCGGGATCGGGGAAGTAGTAGCCGCCGATGTCCATGGCCGGACCCTGGACGGCGTTCAGCTCGGAGACGATCGTCTCCTCGTTGTCGGCCAGGGCCTGGGCCAGGGGACCGAAGGCGGCGGCCAGGTCGGGGTCCTTGTCCTGGGCCGCCAGCGCCTGAGCCCAGTACAGGGCCAGGTAGAAGTGGCTGCCCCGGTTGTCGAGCTCGTGCACCTTGCGGGACGGCGACTTGCCGTTCTCCAGCAGTTCGGCCGTGGCCGCGTCGAGGGCGTCGCCCAGGATCTGGGCCCGGGTGTCGCCGGTGACCTCGGCCAGGTGCTCGAAGGAGACGACCAGGGCCAGAAACTCGCCCAGGGAGTCCCACCGCAGGTGGTTCTCGGCGTTGAACTGCTGGACATGCTTGGGGGCCGAACCGCCGGCCCCGGTCTCGAACAGGCCGCCGCCCGCCATGAGCGGCACGATCGACAGCATCTTGGCCGACGTGCCCAGCTCCAGGATCGGGAACAGGTCGGTCAGGTAGTCGCGCAGGACGTTGCCGGTGACCGAGATGGTGTCCTGCCCGGCCCGGATGCGCTCGACCGAGAACCGGGTGGCCTCGACCGGGGACAGGATCTCGGTCTGCACGCCGGTGAGGTCGTGGTCGGGGAGGTAGGCGTTGACCTTGGCGATGATCTGGGCGTCGTGGGGACGGGTCTCGTCGAGCCAGAACACGGCCGGGGCCCCGGTGGCCCGGGCCCGGCTGACGGCGAGGCGGACCCAGTCGCGGACCGCGGCGTCGGTCACCTGGCACATGCGCCAGATGTCGCCCGCCTCGACCTGGTGCTCGAAGAGCACGGTGCCCGCCTCGTCGACCACCCGCACCGTGCCGTCGGTCGGAATCTCGAACGTCTTGTCGTGGGAGCCGTACTCCTCGGCCTTCTGGGCCATCAGCCCGACGTTGGGCACGGTGCCCATGGTGGTCGGGTCGTAGGCCCCGTGGGCCTTGCAGTCGTCGATGACGGCCTGGTAGAGCCCGGCGTAGCTGGAGTCGGGGATGACGGCCAGGGTGTCCTGCTGTTGACCGTCGGCGTTCCACATCTGGCCGGAGGTCCGGATCATGGCCGGCATCGAGGCGTCGATGATGACGTCGGAGGGCACGTGCAGGTTGGTGATGCCCCGGTCGGAGTCGACCATGGCCAGGTCGGGTCCGGCGGCCAGGGCGGCGGCCAGGTCGGCCTCGATGGTCGCCCGCTCGTCGTCGCCCAGCCCCTCGAGGGCGTTGACCAGGTTGCCCAGGCCGTTGTTGACGTTGACCCCGAGTTCCTCGAAGCGTTCGCCGTGGGTGGCGAACAGATCGGCCAGGAACACCCGCACGCCGTGACCGAAGATGATGGGGTCGGAGACCTTCATCATCGTCGCCTTGAGATGGAGCGAGAACAGCACGCCCTCGTCGGCGGCCGCCTTGACCTGGTCGGCCAGGAAGGCGCGCAGTGCCTTGACGCTCATGAACGAGGTGTCGGCCACCTCGCCTTCGGTCACCGGCACGGCCGGCGCGAGCACCGTGGTCGCCCCGCCGGCTTCCAGCTCGACCCGGACGGTTCCGGCGGCGGTGATGGTGGTCGACTGCTCGTTGGACCGGAAGTCGCCGGCGCTCATGTGGGCCACCCGGGTTCGGGAGTCGGCCGACCAGGCACCCATCGAGTGCGGGTTGTTTCGGGCGTACTGCTTGACCGAAGCCGGAGCCCGACGGTCGGAGTTCCCCTCCCGCAGGACGGGGTTCACGGCCGATCCCTTGACCTTGTCGTAGCGGGCCTTGACGTCCTCCTCGGCCGGGTTCGAGGGCTCGTCGGGGTAGTCGGGCACGGCATAGCCCCGGGCCTGGAGCTCGGCGATGGCGGCCCGGAGCTGGGGGATGGAGGCGCTGATGTTGGGCAGCTTGATGATGTTGGCCTCGGGCGTCTTGGCCAGTTCGCCCAATTCGGCCAGGGCGTCGCCGATCCGCTGGTCGTCGGTCAGGTGATCGCCGAAGTTGGCCACGATCCGGCCGGCCAACGAGATGTCCCGGGTCTCCACCCCGACGCCGCAGGCCGAGGCGAAGGCCTCGATGACGGGCAGGAACGAGTAGGTGGCCAGGGCCGGGGCTTCGTCGGTGTGGGTGTAGATGATGGTGGGCGTCGATGCTGCCATGGAGCTCTTCCGTCGGGGGCCGGGCGGGATGTCGGGCCAAGACTAGCGATCCCGGCCAGGGGCGGCGATCGGGGGCCGCCGACGCCGGGTCCAGGTGGGTGGTCCATCCCCGGTTCCACCCCCGGGACGGCGACATCGGTGTAGTTTGAACCGGTGGCAAAGCTCCGTTTCTTCTTCGGGACCATGGGCTCGGGCAAGAGCACCCAGGCCCTGCAGATCCACCACAACCTGTCGTCCACCGGGCTATCGGTGATCCTCACCACCCAGCTCGACCGCCAGGCCGGCCGGGTGTCGAGCCGGTTGGGGATCGCAGCCGAGGCGGAGATCGTCCACCCCCGGCTCGACCTGTTCGCCCTGGCCGACACCGCCCACCGTCGGGGTGAGCTCGACGCCATGATCTGCGACGAGTCGCAGTTCTACGAGCCGGGCCAGATCGACCAGCTGGCCCGGGTGGTCGACGAACTCGACGTCGACGTCTACGCCTTCGGCCTGCTCACCAGTTTCCAGGGAACCCTGTTCCCGGGAACCGTCCGGCTGCTGGAGCTGGCCGACGAACGCCAGGAGCTGCAGATCGAGGCCCGCTGCTGGTGCGGCCGCCGAGCCACCCACAACGCCCGCCTCGTCGACGGCGCCCAGGTCTACAACGGGGAGCTCAAGGTCGTGGGCGACACCAGCCTGGGATCGGGCCATCGGCCGCCGAAGGTGACCTACGAGTTGCTGTGCCGGGCCCACTGGCACGAGGGCCTGCGGACCGAGCAGGGGCATCAGCTCGAACTGCTTGACGACCGTGGCCCCCGCCGGGCCGCAGCCTCGCCCGTGAGCGGCTGACCTGGGGACTCGGGTCTCTCGGCCCACCCCCCGAGGGCCGAGAACGGTTCAAGGCCGAACCGGCTTGCGCCGAGACTGAGAGGGCATGTGGAAACGTGTCCCCGACTCACCGTTCCTGGTCCTGGCCGCCGGGCTGCTGTGCGGCCTGCTGGGCACCGTGCTCGTGTTCGCCGGGCTCACCGTGTCGACCGGCGAGCTGTTCAGGAGCATGCTCGTCGGGTTGGCCGCCACCTTCGGTTCGACCCTGGTGGCCATCCTCCAGGGGGTCAACCAGCGCCACCACTCACGCAACCTGACGGTGGCGGCCAGCGAGGCCCGACTCGATGCCCTCACCGGCCTGGTCAATCGGAACGAGCTCTACGTCCAGCTCGACGCCTCCCGCGACCAGGCGGTCAGGGAGCAGACCGTGTTCGGGGTGCTGTTCCTCGATCTTGACCGCTTCAAGGCCATCAACGATTCCCTGGGTCACGATGTGGGTGATGATCTGTTGCGGATCGTTGCCGATCGCCTCCGCTCCGCCACCCGGAGCTCCGACGTCGTGGCCCGCCTCGGTGGCGACGAGTTCGTGGTCATCGCCCGGAGCCTGATGACGGCCCGCTCGGTCGAGGCGGTGGCGGCCCAGCTCAACAAGCGTCTGAGCCAGCCGGTGGCCCTTCGGGGACGCGAGCAGCAGGTGTCGGCCAGCATCGGGGTGGCCATCTCGGGCCCCGAGGACGACCGCACGGCCGACGAGTTGGTGCGCGACGCCGACCTGGCGATGTACCAGGCCAAACGGGACCGCACCGGCTACGCCGTGTTCGACACCGCCCAGCGGTCGGTCCTCACCGACCGGTTGGAGATCGAGCGGGAGCTGCGGGAGGGTCTCGACCTCAACCAGTTGACCGTCTACTACCAGCCCATCGTCGAGGCCGATTCGGGCCAGGTCTACGGTGTCGAGTCGCTCATCCGCTGGCGTCATCCGAGCCGGGGCCTGATCGGGCCCGGCCTCTTCCTGCCCGTGGCCGACGAGGCCCGCCTCATGGGCCGTATCGGCGACCTCGTGCTGCGCGAGGCCTGCGCCCAGGCCGCCATCTGGAACCACGCCGACCGGGCGGCCGACAACTTCCGGGTGACGGTCAACATCGCCGAGCAGCAACTGGTGGGCGACGACCTCTACCAGCGGGTGGCCGAGACCCTCACCTGGTCGGGCCTGCAACCGGAGCAGCTCGTGGTCGAGATCACCGAGGACGTGGTCATGGATCATCTCGACGGGCTGGGGGTCCTCCGCAAGCTCCACGACCTCGGCGTCCATCTGGCCATCGACGACTTCGGGACCGGTCACTCCTCGCTGAGCTACATCAAACAGCTCGACATGGTGTCGATCCTCAAGATCGACAAGACCTTCGTCCAGGACATGCACGAGGGTCCGGCCAACATGGCCATCATCGAGGCCATCGTGGCCATGGCCTCGGCTCTCGAACTGCGGGTGGTGGCCGAAGGGGTGGAGACCGAACGGCAGGCCCAGACCCTGAGGGATCTGGGCGTCCCCCTGTTTCAGGGGTACCTGTTCGCCCAGCCCATGACCCCCGAGTCCCTCAGCGACGACCAGGGCGCCCTGCTCCGCCGCTTCGACGTGTCCGACGCCACGGTCTGAGGCCGGGCCGCCCCAGGTCGCGGACCGCGGCCGGTCAGAAGCCCTCGACCCATTCGTCGTCGGGACCGCCCCGGTACTCGGGCAGAGGTTCAGAGGGGTCGGCGGGTGGCGGCTGGGGCCGGTTGCGGGCCGGCCGCCGGGCCCCGGCGCCGGCTCGTTCGCCGCCGCCTCCACCCCCGGAGCGATCCGGGGCGGCACCGCCGTCGGCCCCCTCGTCGCTGTCCTCGGGTGAGTAGCCGTAACACATCTGGACCCCGTCGACCTCGAAGGGTCGTCCCAGCGAACCCACCCGGAACGTGGTCCAGTCGCCCGACTTCTTCAGCACGTCGACCTTGCCCCCCTCGGCCAGGGCCTTCTCCAGGTCCTCTACCGGCGCCATGACCGCCCACTTGTCGGTCTTCGTCTTTCGGAACCGGGCCGGGATCTTCTCTGCCATGGTCCGAGTATGGCGCGCCGACCGGGCGATCGCCGGGGTGGCTTTCGCCCGAGTCCGGCATCGGTGAGACTACGGCGATGAGCGAAGCCATTGCCGTCGGGCTGTCCACCTCCGCCCGCTACGCCGTCACCGAGGACATGTCGCCGCCCCACCTGCCGACCAAGGTGTTGTCGACCCCGGACATGATCCGCCTGATCGAACAGACCTGCCTCCTCGGGGTCCAGGAGCACCTGCCCGAGGGCCAGACCACGGTCGGGATCCACGTCTGCGTCAGTCACGAGGCCGCGGTCGAGGCCGGCGGGGAGGTGATGGTGACGGGCGAGATCACCGAGGTCGACCGTCGACGGCTGGTCTTCACCACCACGGTGACCCACGGCGACACCACCGTGTCGCAGGGGACCCACCAGCGCTTCGTCGTCGGTGGCTGAGCGACCGGCAACCGGCCCCGAACCGCGGTCGGCGGGGCGTCCCTCCCGGTCCCTGGCCGGTCGGGTGGCCCTGGTGACCGGCGGCGGGGCGGCCGGGGACGGGATCGGCAACGGCAGGGCCGCGGCCCTGCTACTGGCCGAGGCCGGGGCCTCGGTGGTGGTGGTCGACCGACGGGTTGAGCTGGCCGAGGCCACGGTGGCCATGATCGCGGCCGAGGGCGGGACGGCCCTGGCCCACGGGGCCGACGTCACCGACGAGGAGCAGTGCCGGGCCATGGTGGCGGCGGCCCGGGACCGCTTCGGTCGACTCGACGTGTGCGTCAACAACGTCGGCATCGGCAGTCGGGGCACGGTGGTGACCGAGTCGATGGAGCGATGGCATCGGGTGATGGAGGTCAACGTCACCTCCATGGTCCTCACCTGCCGCCACGCCATCCCGGCCCTCATCGACAGCGGTGGCGGAAGCGTGGTCAACGTGTCGTCGATCAGTGCCCTCCGACCTCGGGGCCTGACCGCCTACAGCACCTCGAAGGGGGCCGTGATCGCCCTGACCCGGGCCCTGGCCGCCGACCACGGGGCCGAGGGCGTCCGGGTCAACTGCGTCGCTCCCGGACCGGTCCGGACCCCGATGGTGGGGGGCGACGCCATGGACCCCGCCGTGGCCGAGCAGCGACGGCGGGCCGGGCTCCTCGGCATCGAGGGCACCGGATGGGACGTGGGGGCCGCCGTCCGCTTCCTGGCCGGTGACGAGGCCCGCTACATCACCGGCCAGACCCTGGTGGTCGACGGCGGGGTCACGGTGCGGGGTCCGGGGCGGTCGACATAGCCTCGTCGATCCGGGCGAACAGGGTGCGGCCCAGGATCAGGAGCGGGGCGACCAGGGCGGCGGCCAACAGGAACACGACGTCGGCCCCCCAGGCCTCGGCCACCACGCCGGCCGCCAGGGCCCCGGCTGGCTGCATGCTCCACGCCACGAAGAGGTAGGCCGTCATCATCCGCCCGAAGATCTCGTCGTCGACGAGCCGCTGGCGGACCGTCCCGCTGACCACGTTCCACATGGGGGCCGAGGCCGACTCGATGGCGGTGCCCACCGCCGCCACCGGGGCCACCGGAGCCACGCCGACCACGGCGGTCCCGGCGGTGAAGAACACCACCGCGGCCTGGAGGCTGGTGCCGTGGCTGGTGCGGCGGATGAGACCGGCGACCAGGAACGAGACCCCGAGCGCGGCGACCGCCCCCACCGTGAGCAGGAGCCCGAAACCGAACGAACTGAGCCCGAGTTCGTCGACGGCGCGGATGACGTAGACCGCCTGGAGACCGGAGCTGACGAAGGAGAACAGGGCCACGGCCAGAGCCAGGGGCCGGATCACGGGGTGACCCCAGACGTAGCGAAGCCCGCCGGTCAGCTGGGCCGCCGTGAATCGTCCGGCGTCGGGATCATGGGCCGCCGGGTCGGCGACCTCGTCCGGGGCCGGCACCGGGACGAGACCCACCGTCACCGCCGCCACCAGGAACAGGGCGATGGTGGCCACGAACGGGGCCAGGTCCCACCAGGCGAAGGCCAGTGCCCCGAGGAGCGGGCCGATGATCATGTTGGCCCCCGTCTCGGCTGCTGACAGCCGGGCGTTGGCCACCTCGAGTGCGTCCCGCGGGGTGACGTCGCGCACCAGGGCCGGTGTGCCGCCGTCGATGAACACCTCTCCGGCCCCGACCACGAAGGCGCTGGCGGCCAACACGGCGATGGTCACCGACCCGGCCAGGGCCGACGCCGGCAGCAGGACCAGGGCCACCAGCCGGGCCGTCTGGGCCGCCCGCACCACCTGGCGGCGCCCGTAGCGGTCGAGCACCACCCCGGCCGGCAGTCCGATCAGGAGCAGGGGCAGGAACCGGAAGGTCGACACCAGGGCCACCAGGCGGGCGTCGTCGCTGATCGACACCGCCAGGAGGGGGAAGGCGACCGCCGTCAGCCCGTCTCCCAGATTGGAGGCGGCGAACGAGGTCCACAGTGTCCAGAACGGCCGGCCCAGGCTCGGGGTGTCGGTCACGACCCCGAGTGTGGCCCGGCCACCATCCGATTGCGCTCGGCGACGGCGGTCGACGACCCCGCGGGCGGGCTCAGAACCGGATGCCGATGGTGGCCGGTGGCGGCAGTTCGCCTCCGATGGTGCCTTCGGCCCGAAGCCGAGCCAGTTCGTCGGGGCCGTACCCGGCCAGTTCGGCCAGTACCTCGTCGGTGTGCTGGTCGAACAGGGGAGCAGGGCCGGGGGACGGCGCCCGCCTGCCGTCGAGCCGCACCGGCGAGGCCAGGTGTCGGACCGGGCCGGTCACCGGATGGTCGACCACCTCCAGCGCGTCGGCCACCGGGGCCAGGGCGGGAGCCGTCCACGGATCGAGCACCTCGACCGCGGTCCCCCCGGCGGCCGCCACGGCGGCGACGACATCGGCGACGGCCCGATGGGCGGAGTCGGCCAGGGCCTCGGCCACCGGTTCGGGGCCGACCACGGCGACCCAGCCGTCGCCGGCCACCGGGTACAGGCCCGATACCGCGACCCCCGGCTCCCGGTTCCCGGTGCGGCCCACATCTCGTCCCTGACGGTCGGCCAGGACGAGGGCGTCGCCGTGCAGACTCCAGGTGGCCTCCTGATGCGAGAGGTCGATCTCGGCCCCCCGTCCGGTGCGGCGCTGACGGTGGATGGCCGCCAGCAGGACCAGGGCGGCGTGGACGCCGGCAACCGGGTCGGGATAGTAGATGTTGGAGATCCGGGCCCCCTCGTGCTCGTAGCCCTGGCGGTGCCCGATACCGCCCATGGCCTCGATGATGGAGCCGTAGCCGGCGGCACCGGAGAACGGCCCTTCGACCCCGAAGGCGGGCATGCGCACCACCACCAGACCGGGATTGACGGCCGAGAGCGTGTCCCAGTCGAGGCCCAGCGAGGGTAGGACGTGGGCCGAGAAGTTGGCCACGATGCCGTCGGCCTCGGCCACCAGATCCAGGAACACCCGGCGGCCCTCGTCGCCGCTCAGGCTGAGCACGCAGCCCCGCTTGCCCTTGTTGAGGGCGTTGTACAGCGCGCTGGCTTCGAAGAACCGGTTGTCGGTGGCGTAGTCCTCCTGGCCCGGGCGCATGCCATGGTCGTAGGGTCGCAATGACCGCCAGCCGTCGAAGGGGTTCTGGGCCTCGATCTTGATGACGTCGACCCCGAGCGGTGCCAGCAGGTTGCCCACGTAGGGACCGGCCCACGCCACCGTCATCTCGATCAGCCGCAGCGGTCGGTCGGGGTCTCCGGGCCCGTCGGCCGACGCCCGAGGCGAGACCGCCGGAACCGACGCCGCCGGACCGGAGGTCGCCGGACGCGATGTCGCCGGACCGGATGTCGCCGGAGCCAGTGTCCCCAACCCGGCGGCCGGCATCGGGTCGGCCCCCCGGGCCGAGACCCGTTGGTCGGGCACCGGGAGTCCCTCGGTCCGCCACACCGAGCCCAGGGCCCGGGTCGGTCCGGTCGGGGTGTCGACGGGGACGAGGGCCCGGCGGGCCGTGAGGTGCTCGTCGGCCAGGGCGTCGGTGGGGGTGAGGACCATGCCGACCGACCACGGCGTGTCGAGCGCCTCCTGGAAGATCTCCCGCTTGCTCCGCGCCGCGTACCAGGGACGGATCAACTCCCACAGCTCCTCGACGTGGGCGGCCCGACGTTGGCGGCTCACGTACTCCGGGTCGTCGATCAGGTCGGGGCGCCCGTACAGCAGGCACTGCATCTCCCAGTCGACGGCCCGGATCGAGCCCGGGGTCACGAACCCGTCGGCGCACGGGATGGCGCCCGAAGGGAAGGCGGTGGGCGGGTGGGCCCCGACCGGGCGGCGGGGTCGCTCGCAGTGGAGGGCGTCGGCGTAGCACAGCTCGACCGACGACAGGAACGCGCTCAGCCACGACACGTCGACATGGCTCGGACCCGTCCCGCCCACGTCGGCCAAGGCCATGAGGGCGGCGGTGGCCCCGATCGATCCGGCCATGTATTGGGCCGGCCAGCCCGGCAGCCGCAGTGGAGGCCCGTCCGGGTCGCGGTTGAAGCCGGGGAACCCGGACTGGACCTGGACCAGCAACTCATCGGCGATGACGCCCGATCGGGGCCCGTCGTAGCCCCACGGAGTGAGCGAGACCAGTAGGGGCCCGCCGGCGGCCCGGTCCGGGAGGGGCTCGCCCCGCTCCGAGGCCACCCGGTCGTCGATCACCACCTGGGCCCAGCCCTGGTCGACGTCCTCGGGCGCCACGTTGTGCTTGGCCGCGTTGAGGTGCACGAAGAGGGGGCTGTCGTCGCCGACCGGATGGTCGTCGACCGGCTGGTGTCGGGCCGGGTCCCCGTCGGGGGGTTCGACCTTGACCACGGTCGCCCCCAGCATGGCCAGCAGACGGCCGGCGTAGGGGCCGGCGATACCGGTGGCGGTCTCCAGGACCCGGAGCCCGGCCAGGGGGCTGAGGGAGGACCGTCCGTCCTCCAACGAGGCGTCTTCCATTCCCGGAGACTAGACACGTTGGTATGGAGGCCAACAGCTACACCGGATTCCGGACCACGGCGACCGATCCCGGAATCGTCACCGTCACCTTCGACAACCCCGGGCGCCTCAACGCCTCGACAGGGCCGATGAAGCGCGACCTGGTCGAGATGCTCACCCAGGCCCAGATGGACGACGCCGTCCGTGTGCTGGTGTTCACGGGTGCCGGGACCGCGTTCTGGGCCGGTGACGATCTGAGCGGGAGTGCCCCCGCCCGCGACGACGCCGTGGTCCCGCCCCTGTTCGGAGGGCACCACGATCCCACCGGGACCTACAACGGCCTGCGGGTGATCTCCCAGACCGTGAACACGGCGGTCCGCAACCTGGACAAGCTGACGATCGCCGCCATCAACGGCTTCGCCATCCAGACCGGCTTCTCCCTGGCCCTGGCCTGCGACTTTCGGCTCGCCACCCCCGAGGCCCGGATGGGCAGCGCCACCCTGCGGTTCGGGCTGTTGCCCGATGAGGGGGGCCAGTATCTGCTGGTCCAGCACCTGGGGGTGGCCGGGGCCATGGACTTCCTGATGCGCAAGCGCATCGTCGACGGCACCCGGGCCCTGGAGCTGGGCCTGGTCCACGAACTGCACGAGGCCGATCGGTTGGTCCCCGCCGCCCTCGACCTGGCCCGCGAGTTGGCCGACGGGCCTCAGGTGGCCATGCGGATGCTCAAGCGTTCGATCTACCTGGCGGCCGAGCAGACCTGGGCCCACGCCCTGGAGGACATCGCGGCCCGGACCGCCGTCACCGATCATCACCCCGACGCCGTCGAGGGCGCCCGGGCCTTTCTGGACAAGCGCGACCCGGCCTTCAACGCCGCCCTGGAGTCGGGTCCCGGACCGGCCGACGACCACTGACCCACGACAACACGGCGTCCAGGGCCCGGAGAACGGGGACGCCGGGCCGAAATCGGAGCGGGCCCCCGGGGTCGAGGCCGGTCCGGTAACCTGCCCGGCGTGCGCCGCATCCTGCTCCTCAACGGACCGAACCTGAACCTGCTGGGGGCCCGGGAGCCCGAGGTGTACGGTTCGACCACCCTGGCCGACGTGGAGGCCGCGGTCACCGCCCGGGCCGGTGATCGGGGGGTCGAGATCCGGTCGGTGCAGAGCAATCACGAAGGGGTCCTGATCGACGTCCTCCATGAGGCCCGGACCTGGGCCGACGGCGTGGTGTTCAACCCCGGGGCCTATACCCACACCAGCTACGCCCTGCGCGACGCCGTGAGCGCCATCGACCTCCCGGTGGTGGAGACCCACGTGTCCAACGTCCACGCCCGGGAGCCGTTCCGTCACACGTCGGTCCTGAGTGCGGTGTGCCTCGGCGTCATCGCCGGATTCGGGGTCCACTCCTACCAGTTGGCCCTCGACGCACTGCTCGACCATCTCGACGACCTCGACCGTCCGGCGGTCCTCGGCCCGGACTCCTGAGCCCGGGCTGGGCCCCGACGCACCGCTCCCACCGTGACCGGCGGGCCCGCCGGTGGGAGTCTGGGGTCATGACCACGGCACCCGAGCCCGACCGACCTCAGGACCCCGACCGCGAACCGGGGGCCGACGACGCGGCCCCCGACGGGCCGATGACGGGAATCCGCATCGTCGACCTGGGCCAGGTGCTCGCCGCCCCCTTCGCCACCCACCTGCTTGCCGGCCTGGGGGCCGAGGTGATCAAGGTCGAGCCCCCGGAAGGTGAGTGGCTACGCCGGGCGGGCGGCCCGCTGGCCTTCGCCCCGCAGAACTGCGGCAAGCGGATGGCCGCCATCGACGTGGCCACGACCGAGGGGCGGGACGCCGTGCTCCGGTTGGCGGCCTCGGCCGACGTGTTCGTCGAGGGCTTCGCCCCGGGCACGGCCGAGGCGCTCGGCTTGGGGTCGGATGCGGTGCGCGCCACCAACGACCGCCTGGTCTACGCCTCGCTCTCGGCCTTCGGCGCCGACGGACCCTACGGCGGTCGACTCGCCTTCGATCACGTCGTGCAGGCGGTGTCGGGGATCATGGACTCCACCGGGTTCCCCGACCAGCCCCCGGTCAAGGTCGGCTCGCCCTATGTCGACTACAGCACCGGTCTGCTCCTGGCCTTCGCCGTACTGGCGGGTCTGCGCCTCCGTGATCGGACCGGCACCGGGCTCACGGTCGACGTCACCATGCTCGACGCCGCCCTGCTGCTGAACGTCGGGGCCCTGGTCCGCACGGCCAACACCGGGATCGACCCACCCCGGACCGGGAACGACGCCTTCAGCGGCGCCGTGGCCTCCGGGGTGTTCGACACCGCCGACGGCCTCCTGGCCATCGCCGCCAACAAGGTGAGCCATGTGATCCGGCTCTGCGATGCCCTGGGCCTGCCCGACCTGGCCGACGACCTCGGCGCGGCCGTGGGTCGAGGGGCCGACCCGTCCGCCGCCGAGCGGGCCCGGAGACGGATCGCCCAGGCCCTGGCCGGGGCCGACGCCGAGCACTGGGAACGGCGCCTGGCCGAGGCCAGGGTGCCGGCGGGGCGGGTCCGCCGCTTGAGTGAGGTGGTGGACGACGGGCATCCGCGGGCGCGGGGCCTGCTCCAGCCGGTGGCCGCAGACGAGCACGGTCACCTCGAAGGGGACGCCCTTCGCTGGTTGCCGGGGGCCGGGATCCGGATCGACGGGTCGATGCCGGGCCCGCGGGAGGCTCCCGGGCCATGTGGAGCCGACACCGATCGGGTCCTGGCCGACGTCGGTTACGACGAGGCCCGCTTGGCCGAGCTCCGGGCCGGGGGCGTCATCGGTTGAGGCCGGTTCAGGCGGGTGGCGCCGGAACCGATGGATGACCATGACGGTCGGCTCCACTCCCGCCCCTTGTCCGGGGATCGGTCGGAGTGGGGTCCCGACCCCGGGCCGGGGAGGCCCCCGGCCCGGTCCGGTCGGTACGATCCGATCCGTCCTGACCGTGGTCGCCGGCCTCTACCTGCTGGTCGTGGGGGTGCTGGCCCTCCCGGTCGCTGCCGGCCCGGTCCTCGGGTGGGACGTCCAGGTCGCCCCCCGATCGGTGCCCCCGGCGGGTCTCCGGGCCGGAGACGTGGTGTTGATCGACCGGGGGAGCGGCGTCGGGGCCCGACCCGTTCTCGGCTCGGTCGACCGAGGCGGGACCATCGTGGTCGGCCTCCTCCACCCGGCCGGCGGGGGGCGGGTGTGGCTGGTCGACGGCGGCCGCCAGCCGGCCATGGGTCCGACCCTGCCCCAATCGTCGATCACGGGGACGGCCCGCCTGACGGTGCCCGCCCTCGGCCGCCCTGTTCATGCCTGGCGGTCCGGGTCACGCCCGGCGGCCGCCCTGGCCGCCGGTTCCACCCTGGCCGCCGTCGCCCTGGTGGTGTCCGGGCTCAGTAGCTCCGGGGCAGGCCGAGCACGCTCTGGGCGATGAAGTTGCAGGTCATCTCCTGGCTCACGGGGGCCAGCCGCTGGAGGCGGGCCTCCCGCCAGTAGCGCTCGACGTGGTACTCGCTGGCGTACCCGAGCCCACCGTGGGTCTGCATCGCCTGGTCGGCGGCGAAGAAGCTGGCCTCGGCGGCCAGGTACTTGGCCGTGTTGGCCTCCTCGGCGCACTCGAGGCCATTGTCGTAGCGCCAGGCCGCCTTCATCATCAGGGTGAAGGCGGCGTTGAGCTGCATGTGGGCTTGGGCCAGGGGGTGGGAGATGGCCTGGTTGGCCCCGATGAGCCGGCCGAACACCGAACGCTCCTTGGCGTAGCCGACGGCCCGACGCAGGGCCACCTCGCCGATGCCGCACGCCATTCCGGCCAGAAGGATTCGCTCCGGGTTGAGCCCGTGGAGGATGTGGTGGAAGCCCCGACCCCGTTCGCCCACCATGCGCCACCCCTCGACCGGCAACTCGTCGTAGGCCACTTCACACGAGGCGACGGCGTTGCGGCCGACCTTGGGGATGGGGGCGATGTCGACGTACTCGGGGTCGAGGTCGGCCAGGAACAGGGTCAGGCCGCCGAAGCCGTCGCCCGGCTCGCCGTCGGTGCGTACCAGCAGCAGCACCACCTCGGATTCCAACGCCTTCGAGGTCCAGATCTTGCGCCCGTTGACGATCCACCCACCCATACCATCCTCGATGGCCTTGGTCGTGATGCGGCTGGTGTCGGTCCCGGCGTCGGGCTCGGTGACGCCGAAGGCGACGTGCAGGTCGCCGGCTGCCGCCCGGGGGAGGAACGTCTCCTTGAGTTGGTCGTTCCCGAACTTCACCACCGGGTTGAGGCCGAACATGGTGAGGTGGATGGCCGTCGATCCGTTCATGGCCGCCCCGGAGGCCGCCACCCGGTTGAGGACCAGGGCGCCCTCGGTGATGCCCTGGCCTCCGCCTCCGTACTCCTCCGGGATGGCGATGCCGATCCAGCCGCCCTCGGCCATGGCGTTGTAGAAGTCCCAGGGGAACTCGTGTCGCTCATCGCGCTCGGCCCAGTAGGTGTCGTCGAACTGGGAGCAGACACGATCGACGCCCTCGATGATCGCTTCGTGGTCGGGGTTGGCGGCAAAGTCCATGGCTGGCCTCCTGGATCGGACGCCGGCCGGCCGAGGACCCGGCGGACCGACGTCTGCGTGATTAGCACAGCACTATGGAGCCATGCCAGGTCCCGACCCCACCCGCCCGGACCCCTCCGACGCCGGCCTGGAGCCGCTCTCGGACGCGGCCCGGGCCCGCCTGTCCCGAGCCCCCACCGAACCACTCCGCCCGCCCGAGGCATCCGACCACCGGGCCGTGGCCCGGTGGCGGTCCGACGTCCACGCCGCCTGGTTGGCCGGCGATCCGCCACCCGCCGACCGGGGCCACCGGATCGACGCGGTGGCCGGGGTACCGGCCTTGCGTGCGGGCGCCGGGGACGGGCCCCTCGTGGTGTACTGCCACGGAGGCGGCTACGTGCTCGGGTCGGCGGCGGTGGCGGTGCCGATCACCGAGCGACTGGCCCCGGCGGCCGAGGTGGTCTCGGTCGACTACCGGCTGGCCCCCGAGCACCCGTGTCCGGCCGCCGTCGACGACGTGGTGGCGGTGACGGCGGCCGTGGCCGCCGACCTCGATCCCGACCGGCCACTGGTGCTGGCGGGCGACTCGGCCGGAGCAAACCTGGCTCTGACCGCGGCGCTGGCTCAGGGGGCCCGGTCCCGGGTCGAGGCGGGTGCCCGACCGGTCGACGGACTCGTCCTGCTCAGCCCTCACCTCGACCACGGGGACGTGGTGGCCGAGCGGTCGGCTCACCGCCGGGACGACGTGGACGACCGGGCCCGCCGCTGGATTCGGGCCGCCTACTGCGGTCGGAGGGAGCCGACCGATCCCGTCTGCTCCCCGTTGCGGGCGAGCCTCACCGGTCTCCCACCGACCCTGGTGCAGGTGGGCACCGTCGACGCCACGCTGGGCCACGGGGCCCGACTGGCCCGACGGGCCCGGGCGGCGGGGATGGAGGTCGTGCTCGACGTGTGGGACGGCCTGTGGCACACCTGGCACTACCACCGGGACCTTCCGGAGGCCGACCGGGCGTTGGCCGAGGTCGGCCGCTTCATCAGCGGGCTCGCCGTGATCGGTCCGCGCCGCTGGCGGTGACCGGGGCCAGAACCTAGGGTCTCCGCCCATGGATAGCCTCACCGTCGCCAGAAGTCTCCGCGGCTCGATCGGCATGCTGGCCATGGAATGGCTGATGTCGCCCGACACCCTGGAGAAGGCCGAGGCCAGGGGCATGCCGGCCGGGCAGGCCGCCTACGCCGTGGGCCGCCTCGGGGTACTGGGCGACTGTCCGGTCGACAATGTGGTGGCCGCCGCCTACTTCTGGGAACCGGATCGGATGCGCTCGATGGTGCAGGAGGGTCGGGCCTCGATCTCCCCCTCCGAGGGCGCCGCCATCTACGCCGGTATCTGCGCCGAGTACGGGGCGGCCAAACTCGACGGCCTCGTCGGCGTCGAGCGCCTGGGCGAACTCCTGGAGCGGGTGGTCGAGACGGCCAGCCCCCTCGGCGCGCCGACGTTCGTCGGTTGGCGCGACCAACCTCTGCCGGCCGAGCCCGGCCCGGCCCGGACCTTCCAGCTGGCCCAGACCATGCGCGAGCTACGGTTCGGTCGTCACGCGGTGGCCATCCAGGCCTCCGGCCTCGGTCCGTTGGAGGCCATCCTCAGCGGACCGGCCGGCGACTGGAACGCCAAGTTCTTCGGCTGGCCCGAGCCCTACCCGGATGTGAGGCACCTGACCCAGGCTCGGGAGGAGGCGGAGGCGGTCACCGACCGGCTCCATGCCGCCGACCTCGAGGTGTTGAGCGACGCCGAGCGGGCCGAGCTGAGGGAACTGGCCAAGGCCGCCCGCTCGTTCGGGAGCTGACCCGGCCGGAGCTCAGGGACGGACCCGGCCGGGAGGACCGCCGTCGGTCGGAGGCTCCGGAATCGAGATGTCGGGCGGGATCGGCGTCGTCGGCGCCGGATCCTCGGTAGTGGTGGTCGTCGACTCCTCGGTCGTGGTCGTCGACTCCTCCGTGGTGGTGGTCGTCGACTCCTCCGTGGTGGTGGTCGTCGACTCCTCGGTCGTGGTCGTCGTCGGCTCCGACGTCGTGGTCGTCGTGGTCGGCGCAGGACGGGCCGTGGTCACCACCCGGCGGGGTGCGGTCGTGGTCGTGGTCGACGTGGCCCGGACCGCATCGTCGAGGTTGATCGCCGGGCTGAGGACGATGGTGCTGGCGGGCGAACGGTCGGTGCCGCCGGTGTCGTCACCGTCATCCTCGGTCGACGGGGTGTCGCCTGAGCCCTCGGCCGCTTCGGTCCGCACGCCGTAGACCGGGTCGGAGCCGATTCGGCCGTCGGGATCGGACTGCAGCACCAGGGCGACGGCCACGACGGCGAGCGCGACGAACGAGGCGATCATCACCATCGACTGTCGAGCCCGGTTGGTCATCGCCCCTCCTGCTTGTTCCTACCGGTGGAAACGTCGTCCCCGGCTCGCAGGATACCGTCCGCACGTGCTTCGTTTCCCGCGATTCGGTGGGGTTACCCATGGTTGTTCTTGTCAGTTTGGTTACCGCCGCCATATTCGGGGCCGGTGACTTCTGTGGTGGGCTCGCCGCCCGGCGGATACGCCCGGTCGAGGTGGTGGCCGGCTCCCATGCCGTGGGCCTGGTCGGGGCGGCGCTGGCCGCGCTGGCCTGGGGGGCGTCGTTCGATCTGGGTGACCTGGCCCTGGGGGCGGCCGGCGGGGTGTTCGGCGGCATCGGTGTGTGGTTGCTGTACCGACGCCTGGCCATCGGCCCCATGTACGTGGTGGCCCCCCTCACCGCCGTGACCTCGGCCGTGGTGCCCTCGGTGTGGGGGTTCCTCATCGGTGAGCGACTGGGCCCGGCCGTCATCGGGGGTCTGGTGGTAGCCCTGGTCGCCATCGCCCTGGTCTCCAGCAGTGACCGGGGCCGGGCCGAGGCCACGGTCGATGTCGCCGTCGTGGTGGAGTCGCTGCTGGCCGGGGCCGGTTTCGGCGCCTTCTTCATCCTCCTCGACGCCACCGACGCCGCGAGTGCCCCGTGGCCGGTGGCCGGGGCCCGCCTGCTCACCACCACGGCCCTGGGCATCGCCCTGTTCTCCCGTCGCCGAGCGGCGGTCGACGGCGACCCCGCCCGGGCCGAGACCGGCCCCGGCACCGGCCTGAGGGCCGGCTGGTGGACCGACCCCGGCGTCGTGTCCCTGATCGTGGCTGTGGGGGTCCTCGACACCGCGGCCAACATCGGATTCCTGTGGGCCACCACCCGGGGCGCGCTGGCCGTGGCCTCGGTCCTCACCTCGCTCTACCCGGTCTCGACCGTGATCCTGGCCCGGCTGGTGTTGGGGGAGCGCATGAACGGCAGGCAGGTGTCGGGCTTCGCCCTGGCCCTGGCCGGCTCGGGTCTCATCGCCGCCGGTTGAACCGCTGCCGCTCGACCGGCGACGGGCTCACGGGGTGGGATGGAAGGTGTAGGCCTCGCCCTCGATGAGCAGGGTGTCGCCGGCCACCAGGGGTTCGGGACGGCCCCGGGTCAGGAGCCGGACCTGGCCGTCGGCCGACCGGACGCGGGTCCCGTTGCTCGATCCATCGATGGCCAGCACCGACCACTCGTCGAGGACGAGGCGGACGTGGGCCCGCGACATGGTGACGGCGTCGGGGTGGGCGATCCCCTCGGCCCGACCCGCGGCCACCGCCTCGTCGTGGTCGGGCTGGCGGCCGATCACGACGTCCCATCGCAGGAGCCGGGCCCGGCCCTCGCCGTCGACCAGTACCCCCAGCGGGGGTCGCGACCGGCGCTCCGGGATCCACCCGTCGCCGTCGGTCCGAGGATGTCCGGTCACCCGGCAGCGGACGGCGTCGGCCCGGTTGAACCAGCCGGCGGGGGAGCGGAGGCCGACGACGGCCACCGGATGCTCATAGGTGGGACGGTCGAGGGTGGGTCCCCGCTCGGCCACCGGGAACCCCCGCCGCCCGTCGTCGCCGACCCGGTCCCGATCCGGGGCGAGCACGTCGGTCCCACCATCGCCGGCCAGAGGGGTCACGCCGGCCCACGCCCGGAGGTCGGCCGCCAGCTCCAGGGCGGTGCCGTGGCGGTCGGCCGGATCCGGTTGGGCCGCCCGGCCGATGATGGCGGCCAGCGGTCCCGGGACCGATGGCTCGATGCGGGCCTCGGCCGACAGGACGTATTCGATGGCCTGGACCAGTTGGGCGTTGGGGATGTCGCCGATGAGAGACCGGCCGGTGACGGCCATGTGGAGGGTGGCGGCCAAGGACCAGATGTCGGACGCCCGGCCCGGGCGGTCACCGTGGATCAGGCGCGGGTCGGAGTAGGTGAGGGTCCCGACGGGCCGAGCCCCGGTGGCGGTGAAACGGGCGTCGAGGTAGTTGGCCACCCCCAGGTCGCCCAGGTGGCCGCGCCCGGCGGCCATCAGGATGTTGGACGGCTTGATGTCGCGGTGGGCCACACCCCGCTCGTGGAGGGCGTGGGCCGCCTCGGCGGCGTCGGCCACCAGGGCGGCGGCCCGCCGAGGGTCGCCGTCGGGCCCCACCGGCAGGGACCCGTCGGCGTAGTAGGTGGTGGCGTAGAAGAGGCGGCCCTCCTCGTGGCCGGCGTCGAGCACCGGCACCAGTCGGGGGTGCTGGAGCTCGAGCAGGACCTCGAGTTCCGCCGCCATCCGCTTGAACTCGTTGTCGCTGGCGTGGCGATCGAGGATCTTGAGCGCCACCTCGTCGCGGCCCAGGCCCCGTTCGGGCGGAGGCTTGGCCAGGTGGAAGGTCCCATGGTTGCCGTGGCCCAGCGCCCGCACCAGGGCGTAGCCGGCGAAGCGTTTCACTGGTCGAGCCGCCGTTCGTGGTCGAGGGTGGCCCGGCGGGGGAGCAGTGTGCGATCGAGGTCGACGCCGGGGATGGCCAACAGCTCGTGGCGACGGCGGAACACGTAGGCCAGGCCGGCGGAGAACACCAGCAGGCCGACGGCTCCGTAGGCGGCCAGCACCGGGTCGGTCCGGAGCTCGCCCAGGAACACGATGGTGCTGAGGACCTCGGCCGAGGCCAGGCCGACCACGATGCGGGCCAGGGTCCGGTCACTGACCTTGGAGGCCAACCACGAGCCGAGGGGCGCGCCGAACCCGACCACGGGGGCGGCCGCCAGCCACAGGCCGAAGAGGTCGTAGCGGTCGGCTGGGAGGGGCTCGGCCACGGTTTCGCCCCCGACGGCCACGACCTCGGAGCCGACCAGATCGATGGCCAGCTGGCCGTCGATGAGCCCGAACAACACGAACCCGACGGCCGACACGATGGCCATGACCACCACGCTGGTGGGTACCCCGATCCCGGCCGACAGCCCGAGCAGGGCGACCAGGCCCAGATAGGTGAAGACGTCGGCCCCGGAACCGACCAGGAACGAGGCCACGCCGCCGGCCAGGCCCGAGACCACGAGCACCGAGTAGGCCTGGACCGAACCGTTGTCGAGCATGTCGACCCGCTCGGTCACCCACGACCGGGACGACAGCCACACCAGGAGGGCCATGGCCGCGACCACGATGGTGAAGGTGACCTTGACGTAAGCCCCGGGCAGGGTCGAGGGCCAGAACACCTCGTCGGGCCGACCGAGGGCGTACGCCGCGACCAGGAACCCGGTGACCGCCGTCGGGGCCAGGATGCGGATCGCGGTCCAGTCGACTCGGCGGCCGCTGATGACGATGGACAGGGCGGCGGCCCCCATGCCCACGGTCTGGATGCACAGTGAGAACGAGCGGGCGACGGTGGCGGGCACGGCCAACACCTTGGTGAACACGGGGAAGGCAACGGCGCCGCCCCCCTGGGGGGTGGAGCCGGCCACGATGCTGCCGAAGATCATGGTCAGGGCGGCCACCCACCGGTCGAGCACCCGGTCCCAATGGCCGGCGGCCGTGACGTAGACCAGCCACACCAGGGCGATGGCAACGCTGAGGCCCAGAGCCATCCGGCTTCGACTCCGGCTGGCCGACGCCCTGGCCGCGGCCGCCTCGGCCAGAAAATCGGTGCTCACGCGCACCTCTGGTCGGTCACCGGTCACCGATCGTCCATCCTCCTCCAGTGAATTCCCCTCCGGACCGATTTGCAGGGTAAACCGATCCCTGCTCCCATGCCGAACGGGTGCGACCATTGTGGCACCCCCGAGTCGGTGCCCCGGTGGCCCGATCGCAGTCGACGCAAGGAGCGTGCATGTACCCGGGCATCCATGCCACCACCACCCCCGACAAGCCGGCCGTGATCATGGCCTCGACTGGCGAGCAGCTCACCTACCGTGAGCTGGACGAGCGGTCGGCCCGGTTGGCCCAACTCCTCTACGCCGCTGGTCTGCGCCCGGGCGACCACGTGGCCATCTTCATGGAGAACAACATCCGGTACTTCGAGTGCTACTGGGCCGCCATGCGGTCCGGCCTGTACTTCACCACCATCAACCGGTACCTCCAGCCCGACGAGTCGGCCTACATCGTCAACGACTCGGGGTCCCAGGCCCTGTTCACGTCGGCCGCCATGGCCGAGTTGGTCTCGCCGCTCCCGGAGCTGATCCCGGAGTGCAAGGTCCTGCTGGCCTGCGATGGCCCGGTCGAGGGCTTCGAGCCTTACGAGGACGCCATCGCCGCCCACCCGGCCGAGCCCCTGGCCCACCAGCCCCGGGGCGAGACGATGCTGTACTCGTCGGGCACGACCGGGCGACCCAAGGGCATCAAGCGCCCGCTGTCGGGTGAGATGGTCGACGAGGCCGCCGCCGGGACGACCTCCTTGGCCCAGATGCTGTTCGCCATGGATGCCGACACCGTCTACCTGTCGCCGGCCCCCCTCTACCACTCGGCTCCGCTGGCCTTCAACACCGGCACCATGGCCCTGGGCGGCACGGCGGTCGTCATGGAACGCTTCGATCCGGCCGACGCCCTCCGCTATCTCGACCAGTACCAGATCACCCATTCCCAGTGGGTGCCGACCATGTTCTCCCGCATGCTGAAGCTGCCCGATGAGGAGCGCACCGGCTACGACTGGAGCAGCCACAAGGTGGCCATCCACGCCGCCGCCCCGTGCCCGGTCGAAGTCAAGCGCCAGATGTTCGACCTGTGGGGCCCCATCATCTTCGAGTACTACGCCGGGACCGAGGTCAACGGCTTCTGCTACTCCACCCCCCAGGACTGGCTCGATCGCCCCGGGACCGTGGGCAAGTCGATCCTGGGCACCATCCGCATCTGCGACGACGAGGGCAACGAGTTGCCGCCGGGGGAGCCGGGGACCATCTACTTCGAGCGGGAGGAGATGCCGTTCTCCTACCACAACGACGAGGAGAAGACCCGGGGGGCCCAGCACCCGGAGCACCCCACCTGGTCGACCCTGGGCGACGTGGGCATGGTCGACGAGGACGGCTACCTCTTCCTGACCGACCGCAAGGCGTTCATGATCATCGCCGGCGGGGTCAACATCTACCCCCAGGAGATCGAGGACTGCCTGATCATGCACCCCAAGGTGGCCGATGTGGCCGTGTTCGGGGTGCCCAACGAGGACCTGGGCGAAGAGGTCAAGGCCGTCGTCCAGACCGAGGAGGGGGTCGAGCCCTCCGACGAGCTGGCCCGGGAACTCCTGGCCTATGCCGAGGAACACATCGCCCGCTACAAGGTGCCCCGCTCCGTGGACTTCCGGGACGAGCTGCCCCGCCTGCCCACCGGCAAGCTCTACAAGAGGATCCTCAAGGACGAGTACTGGGGCACCAAGAACAGCCGCATCGTGTAGTAACCCCGCCCGTCGGGGTTGGCCGGGCCCTCCTCGGAGGGCTCGGTCGCAGTGGCCGGCGGGCAGGAGGAGACCCCAGGCGATGATGACGTGGGTCGGGGCGGGGGCTTCGCTCGCCCTGGGCACGTCGACGACCGCCGACATGGCCACGAATCCGGCCCCGACGGTCGGACTCGTGGACGAGGACGACGGCCCGGTTCGGCCGGTCCCCGATCGTCGTTCCGGACCGTCATTCGTGTCGAGGTGTCGGAAGCGCGAGGATCTGGGCCGGCGCCGAACAGCCGACAACCACCGGACCGCACACCGACAACGAAGGAACGACATGAACCTCGACACCATCGACTACGAGGTGCAGGACGGCGTAGCGCACGTCCGCTTCGCCCGGCCCGAGGGAGCCAACGCCGTCAACCCAGCGTTCTCCCGAGACCTGCGGTCGGTCATGTTGGCCATCGAGTTCGACGACGCGGTGAAGGCGGTGTCGATCACGGCCGAGGGCAAGGTCTTCTGCGCCGGTGGCGACCTCAAGGAGTTCCACGCCGCCGGACCGGCGCTCCCCGCTCTGGCCGCCGACATGCTGGTCGACTTCCATGGCGCCATCTACAAGATGAACCGGATGCCCAAGCCGTTCGTGGCCGGGGTCAACGGGGCCGCCGGCGGCGCCGGGTTGTCTATCGTGTCGTCGTTCGATCTGGTGGTGGCCGGCGAGTCGGCCAAGTTCACCATGGCCTACACCAGGGCCGGGGTGACGCCCGACGGGACCTCGACCTACTTCGTGGCCCGCCACATCGGTCTGCGCCGGATGCTCGACCTGACCCTTACCAACCGGGTTCTCTCGGCCGAGGAGGCCGAGGCCTGGGGTCTGGTCAACCGCGTGGTCCCCGACGACGAGGTCGATGCCGCCACCGCCGAGCTGGCCCAGCAGCTGGCCCAGGGGCCGGCCTGGGCCCTGGGCCACGCCAAGCGGATCGTGTACGAGGGTTACGAGCTGCCCCTCGAACGGGCGGGTGAACTCGAGGGAGTGACGATCACCTCGGCCATGGCCACCCACGACGGCCGGGAGGGGATCGCCGCCTTCGTCGAGAAGCGGAGCCCCGACTTCCAGGGACGCTGACCGGCCCGGGCCTCAGGCGTGAACGCCGGGACGACGGTCGGCCCAGGGCAGGGCCTGCTCCAGCTGCGAGGCCAGGGCGAGCAGGAGGTCCTCCCGTCCCATGCCCCCGACGAGTTGCACGCCGACCGGGAGGCCCTCGTCGCTCTGGCCGAGGGGCAGCGACAGGGCGGGATGGCCGGTGACGTTGAAGGGGATGGTGAGGGCCCCGATGCGGGCGAAACTCCGCGACATCCGCCACGGCTTGTTCTCGTCGGGCACCAGGTCGACGGTCCGATAGGGCACGGCCGGTGAGGTCGGAGTGATCAGGAGGTCGTAGGGAGCGAGCCACCGATCGACGGCCAGGACCCACTGCTGTTGAGCCTGGGCCGCCGCCTCCAGCTCGGTGGCCAGCAGGTCCTTGCCCCGCTCGGCCGCCGTCCAGTTGTAGGGCTCGACCTCGTCGGCGGTCAGGGGCCGCCCGACCAGCTCACCCAGCTCCTCGACCCGGCGGGACAGGCCCGCCATCCACAGCCGTCCGTTGAGTTCGCTGTCGCCTCCGAGCAGGACGTCGGCGTCCACCGTCTCGATGGTGTGGCCCTGTCCCTCCAGGAACCTGGCCGCGGCGTCGACGGCTGCGACGCAGGCCGGGTCGACGGCGTGGCGACCGGCCTCGGTCAGCGCCGCCACCCGGAGCGGGTCGACGCTGCGGCCCAGCTCATCGGCGTAGGGCCGCGCCGGCGGCGAGGCGTGGAACAGGTCGGCGGCCGTGGCGCCCTGCACCGCATCGAGCAGGCGGGCGGTGTCCCGGACGGTACGTGACACCACCAGTTCAGACACCATGCGGGACGTCACCGCCGGGTTGGGTACCCGGCCCCGGGTCGCCTTCAGGCCCACCAGGCCGCACCAGGCGGCCGGGAGCCGGGTCGAGCCCCCGCCGTCGTTGGCGTGGGCCATCGGGACCAGACCGGCGGCGACCGCCGCAGCCGAGCCGCCACTCGATCCGGCCGGGGAGCGTCCGGTGTCCCACGGATTGGCCGTCGGGCCGCACGACAGGGGCTGGGTCGAGGGTGAGCTGCCGAGCTCGGGCAGGTTGGTCTTCCCCACGGTGATCAGCCCGGCGGCGCGGAACCGGCGCCCGAGTTCGGTGTCGGCCTCGGCCCGATGGTCGAGCGCCTTGAGGGCCCGGTTGCCGGCCCAGTACGGAAGGCCGGCCTGGTTGGCCCCGATGTCCTTGAGCAGGAACGGGACCCCGGCGAACGGCACCGACGGGTCGACGGGGCCGGCGTCGACGGCTGCGGCTGCAGCCAGGGCGGCCTCCGGATCGGACCAGATGACGGCGTTCAGCGTCGGGTTCAGGGCTTCGACACGGTCGATGGCGGCGGAGACGGCTTCGGTGGCCGACAGCCGACCGGAGGCGATGAGGTCGGCCTGGGCCGTGGCGTCGAGGGCGGCGAGATCGTCGGACATGGCGCCGACCCTAGAGACCGCGGGTGGGGCCGGTCCACGTGGAGCCGTGCGCGGGCGGCGATCGCCCCACACGACGGCGGTCAGTCGGGTGGGTCGATCTCGTTGATGTAGTGGTAGCCCCGCTCCAGCATGGCCATGCGATGACGCGGTCCGGGGGCCTCCAGGTCGCCGCTGTGGTAGCCGGGGTCGTCCTGGTAGACCGAGAACCGCCCCCCGGAACCGTCGACCAGCCGGGGCAGGAACCGCTCGTCGGGCCGGGCCGAGACGAAGGCCAGGGCGTCGGCCACCGTGCGTTGGCGACGAAGACGGCGGAGGCTGACGTAGGTCGGGCCGGCCAGGTTGATCTCGCCCGCCTCGCAGCCGGTGATGGCGTCGTCCAGGGTGTGCCATTCGAACGCCCGGATCTCCCCGTCGTCGATGACGACGCCGTCGCCGGGGGCGGAGGCGACGAAGAACCAGGTGGCGAACCGCCGGTTGCGGCCCAGGGGGGTGGTCCAGTGCGACAGGGGGACCAGGGCATCGGGCGCCAGTCGGAGCCCGGCCTCCTCCTCGGCCTCGCGCACGGCGGCCAGCCGGGCCGAGGCCTGGTCGTCGCCCCCACCCCGGTCGAGCTCCACGGGGTCGACCCGGCCTCCCGGGAACACCCACGAGCCGCCGTGGAAGGCGAGGTTGGTGTCGCGCCGCAGCACCAGCACCTCCAGGGCCCGCCCGCCGTCGCGCAGGGGGATGACGGTGGCGGCGGGGCGGATGGGCACGGCTTGGGGATCGTCGGCATCGGAGACCACGGGCCAACCCTAGGGATCGACCCGGCCCCGGTCGAACGGGGCGGGCGGCACCCAGCGGGGCGGACTAGGTTCGCCATCCATGTTCGACCTCACGGGAAAGACCGCCGTCGTGACCGGAGCCAGTCGCGGGATCGGCGAGGCCTCGGCCCGCGCCCTCGACCGCCACGGGGCCCGGGTGGTGTTGACCGGCCGGACCACGGCCGACCTCGATCGCGTGGCCGCCGCCCTTACCAACGATCCGGTGGTGATCACGGCCGACCTGGCCCGGGCCGGGGGCGGTCAGGCCCTGGGGGAACGGATCCTGACCTCGGTGGCCGGGGTCGACATCCTGGTCAACAACGCCGGCATCCCCATGCGCCGAACCCCGGAGCAGCTGACCGAGGACGACATCGACCAGGTGTTCGCCATCAACGTGCGTTCGCTGCTGACCCTGACGGTGGCCCTCGGTCCGTCGCTCAAGGCCGGCGGCGGGGGATCGGTGGTCAACATCTCATCGGTGGCCGGCGTCCGTGGCCCGCAGGGCCGGGTGGCCTACGCCGGGACCAAGGGCGCGGTCGACGCCATGACCCGGGCCTTGGCCGCCGACTGGGGTCCCGAGGGCGTCCGGGTCAACTCGATCGCCCCCGGCATCATCACCACCGCCATCTGGGAGCGCAGCCGGGCCTCGGTTCCCGGGCTGATCGAGGATCTGGCCCAACAGGTGGCGCTGAAGCGGTGGGGCGACAGCGACGACGTGGCCGACGTCGTCGTCTTCTTCGCCTCCGATGCCAGCCGCTACGTGACCGGGGAGACCCTGACCGTCGACGGCGGGATGGCCCTGGTGTCGACCTCGGCCTCACCGTCGCGACTGCCCGAGCTGGGCGACGCCTGATCCCGACGGTCGAGGGGCACGGGTCAAGTTCAGGTTGTCCCACCGTGTGGGGTACCGTCCCGTCGTGCCCAAGAAGTACGTCACCGTCGACGGGGTCGCCACCCTCGTCCACCACCGGGGGCCGACGACGCTGCCCGGGTCACCACCGACCACCGAGCGCGGGGCCGCCGTCGTGTGCTGCCACGACGCCGGGACCGATGGCAACCAGTTCGCCGACCTGCTCGACGCCCTGGCCGCCGACCACAGTCCGCTGTCCTACGACCAGCCCGGTCATGGTCGCTCGGCCGAGCTCGACTCGTTGGGGTCGATCGAGGCCATGGTCGCCCATCTGGTCGGTCTGCTCGACACCTGGTCGCTACCCGATCCCGTCCTGGTCGGCGAGGGCCTTGGCGGGGTCGTGGCCCTGGAGGCGGCCGCCGCCCACCCGGACCGGGTGAAGGCCGTGGTCATCGTCGGCGATGCCGCTGCCGCATTCGACCTCGACGACGAGATCGCTGCCCTCACCGCCATCACCAGCGGGAAGGCCCGGCGCGACTTCGACCGGAGCGGCTACGCCCCCGACACCGATCGGGCCGTCTACCAGAAGGCCTTCGGCAACTGGGTCAAGACCGACCCCCGTGCCACCCTGGGCGACCGCAAGGCCCAGGCCGCCTGGACGCTGGGCGACGGCCCCACCACGCCGACCCTGGTCGTCGTGGGCGAACACACCGAGGACGACCGGGCCGCCGCCGCCCGGGAGTTGGGGCGGCGCCTGCGGTCGGCCACGGTGGTCGACCTGGCCGGGGCCGGGCGCCGAGGCGTCCTCGAGCAACCGGAGGCCCTGGCCGCCGCCATCAACGGATTCCTGGCCGCCAACGGGGTCGTGGACAAGGTCGCCGGCGAGGCCGTCGGCGGGGAAGGAGCGGGAGCATGAGCCTCACCGGCAACATCGCCATCGCCGGGGTCCACGAGCACCCCAGCCGGTTCTCCCCCGACAAGACCGAGTTCCAGATCATGGCCGAGTGCGCCGTCGAGGCCCTGGGCGAGGCCGGGCTCTCCCTCGACGACGTGGACGGGCTGTTCGGGGCCTCGATGTCGATGGGCATGATGGGCATCGTCGACCTGGCCGAGTACCTGAACCTGAAGCCCGACTACCTCGACGGGACCAATATCGGCGGTTCGTCGTTCGTGGCCCACGTGACCCACGCCGCCGCCGCCATCAACGCCGGCCTGTGCGAGGTCGGCCTGGTCCTCTACGGCTCGACGGCGGCGTCCAACGCCGTCGCCATCGGCACCGGGGGCCGCCATGGCTCCAATCCGGCCGAGTCGTTCATCACCCCCTACGGCATGACGACGGTCGGCAGCTACGCCCTCTACGCCCACCGGCACATGCACACCTACGGCACGACCTCGGAGCAGTTGGCCGAGATCGCGGTGACGATGCGCCGCCACGCCGGGCTCAACCCCAACGCCAAGATGCGCCAACCCATCACCGTCGACGACGTCCTGTCGTCCCGGGTGATCTCCTCGCCCCTGCATCTGCTCGACTGCTGCATCATCTCCGACGGCGGCGGAGCCGTCGTCGTCACCTCGGCCGAACGGGCCCGGGACCTGGCCACCCGCCCGGTGCTGCTCCTGGGGGCCGGCGAAGCGGTGACCCACCAGGAGATCGGCTCGCCCGACCTGCTGACCATCGCCGCCCGTCAGTCCGGGGAGAAGGCCTTCGCCATGGCCGGACTCGGTCGCGACGAGATGGACCTGGCCATGATCTACGACTCGTTCACCATCACGGTCCTGGCCACCCTGGAGAACCTCGGGTTCTGCAAACCGGGGGAGGGCGGCGACTTCGTGGGCGGCGGCCGCATCGGCCTCGGCGGCGAGTTGCCCATCAACCCCGACGGTGGCGGCCTGTCGTCGAACCATCCCGGGATGCGGGGCATCTTCCTCGTCATCGAGGCGGTCAAGCAGCTCCGCGGCGAGTGCGGTGAGCGGCAGGTGACCGACGCCCGACTGGCCTGCGTGCACGGCACCGGTGGCACGATCGGGGACAAGCATTCGGGTGCCACACTGATTCTGGGAGCAGGCTGATGGCCGACATCCAACATCCGCAGCCGTCGGCCTCGTGGGAGAGCCGCGGGTACTGGGAGGGCGCCGGCCGCAACGAGCTGGTGCTCCAGTTCTGCTCCAATTGCGGAGCCTGGCAGCACAAGCCCCGGGCCCTCTGCGTCTCGTGCGGTGCCACCGCACCGGAGCATCGGATCGCCTCCGGTCGGGGCACCGTGTACTCCTACACCGTCACCAACCAGAACCAGGCCCGGGGCTTCGCCGACGCCTGCCCCTACGTGATGGCCTACGTCGACACCGACGAGGGGCCCCGCCTGCTGACCAACATCGTCGGCTGTGAGCCCGACCAGGTCCACATTGGCATGGCGGTCGAGGTCGACTTCGTCCACGGCGACCGGGATGACGAGGAGGCCTTCGCCGTCCCCGTGTTCCGCCCCGCCGCCGGCTGAACGGTCCGTCATGATCCTCGATCTCCACACCCATTCGATCGTCTCCGACGACGGTCGGGCCAAGGTGGCCAACTACTGCCAGTGGATCCGTAAGAAGAACGTCCCCATCGACGGGTTCGTCCTGACCGAGCACCGACTCTTCGACGACACCTCCGACTATCGGGACCTCGAGGACGAGTACGGCCTCGTCATCCTGAAGGCCAGCGAGGTCGAGACCGACTACGGGCACGTGCTGGTGTTCGGTGTGAACGAGGACCTGGTCAACGCCTTCGACTTCGCCAAGGTCGACAACCCGCTCCCCGAGGTGCTGGAGGCGGCCGAGCGGTGCGGGGCGTTCGCCGCGCCCTGTCATCCGGGCCGGAAGAACGTCGGGCTGTTCGCCCACTACGACCGGAAGGGCCCGGTCGACGCCGTCCACACGGTGGAGGTCCTGAACGGCGGTTCCATCCCCGGCGAGGACCAACTCTCGGTCGAGCGGGCCGAGGCACTCGGCTACCGGACCTTCGGCGGGTCCGACAGCCACATCGTGAGTCGGATCGGCTACTGCGCCACCGATTTCGAGGACGACATCGCCGACATCGACGACCTGGTCGCCGCCCTGTACGGTGGCCGCTTCGCCCCTGTCAGCCTGAAGGAGCAACTGCAATGAGCACCGACGTGGCCGCGCTCCGAGAGGACTGGGTCGGCCATCAGTTCGACACCCGGGAGTTCCCCATCACCCGGGACGACATGCTCGGGTGGGCCGAGGCCTGCGGTGAGAGCGACCCGCGATTCGTCGATCCCGACCACGAGGACTTCCAGGCCCACCCCGGGTTCACCACCCACCTCGTGACCCGTCGAGTCCTCCCCG
Source organism: Acidimicrobiales bacterium (assembly GCA_965263455.1). Lineage (GTDB taxonomy): Bacteria > Actinomycetota > Acidimicrobiia > Acidimicrobiales > SZUA-35 > CADEDH01. The sequence continues at coordinate 227,939 of CBDHHN010000001.1, read as the reverse complement.
AGGGCTTTCCCCGGATCAAGGGCCAGGGCATCGACGGCGGCAAGGCGGTGGCGGTCCACGGCGTGATCCGCGAGGGCGACGTCCTGACCGGTTCCGCCACGATCGGCGAGATCTACGACAAGACGGGCCGTTCGGGCACGATGATCTTCATCGTCCAGCGGATGGCCTTCACCAACCAGCGAGGCGAGCACGTGGCCGACGTCGATTGGCGCATGATCCGCAACCAGAAGCTGCCCGACGGGGATGGCCTGTCGTGACCCGCCGCTTCGAGGACGTCGAACTGGGCGACGACCTGCCCACCGAGCATCCCGATATCTCGATGGAGCGCATCCTGCGGTTCACCGAGGCGGCCAAGATGCAGTTCCCCCGCTTCACCGACCACGAGTTCGCCCGCTCCGAGGGCCTCCCAGGTGCCCTCGTCCCAGGGATCATGAGCCAGGGTCTGCTGGCGGCCATGATCCACCGCTGGGCCCCCGGCTGTCGGATCACCTCGCTCGACACCGTGTTTCGGGCGCCGCTGGTCGTCGGCACCACCCCCACCGTTTCGGGGGCCGTCACCGACACCGACGACGACGCCCGCACGGCCGAGATCGATCTGACCGTGGTGGCCGAGGACGGCCGGACCAGCGTGCTCGGCACGGCCATCGTCGCCTTCGACTGACCCTCCCGGCCGGCCCAGGCGGCGAGCGGCCAGGCGGCGAGCGGCCCGTGTCGAGGTCGTCAGCGTCCGCCCGGGCCCTCGGTGGACGGACGGGCCCAGACCGAGACGTGGGCCTCGCTGTCGGCGGTGAAGGGTGATCGGTCCCAACCGCCCCACCGCGACTCCAGGGTCAGGCCGGCCAGGCGGGCCATGAGGTCGTACTCGGACGGCCAGGCGTAGCGGTGCCGGGACGAGAACCTCAGGCCCTTCCCGTCCACGACCGACGAATGGTGCGACACCAGATGCTGGGCGACGACGTCGTACTCGTCGACGCCGAGGTGCTGGTCGTCGATGGCGAAGGGCACGTACCGCTCACCCGGCGGGAGCCGACGCAGCTGGGGGACGTTGTCCTCGACGACGAACCGTCCGCCCGGCGCCAGGTGGGCGGCGGCGTTGGCGAAACACGCCACCTGTTCGTCCTGGGTCAGGAGGTTGGTGATCGTGTTGAACACCAGGAACACCAGGCTGAACGAACCCTCGACGGTTGCGGTGGCCATGTCGCCGATGGTGACGGGCAGGTCCGACCCACCGGGCTTGGCCCGCAGGCGGGTCACCATGGCCCGGGACAGCTCGATCCCGGACACCGGCACACCCCGCTCGGCCAGGGGAAGCGCCACCCGCCCGGTGCCGACGGCGAACTCCAGGGCCCGACCGCCCTCGGCCAGGTCGGCCAGCACCGTCACCGTCGGCTCCAGCACCTCGGGGGCGAACCGGTCGGCGACCGAGCGGTCGTAGTCGGCGGCGATCCGCTCGCCGAAGAATCCGTCGTCGTGGTCGGCCACCCCCGCCGGGTCGCTGTGGGGGTTGTCGCCGTCGGGAGTGTCGGTCCGGTCGCCCATGGCGGGAGTGTGGCACGGACCGGGACGGAGGCGAAGCGAATTCGGCGCCGACCGGCCCGGTTCGGACGCGCCGGTGGCACCGGCCAGGCTGGGGACCGGTGCCACCGAAGGGTTGGAGGGAAGGAAGGGGTTCAGCGCTCCACGGTGACCCGGACGTAGCGCTCGGCCGAGCGGCCCTCGACCAGGCGGACCGTGTCGTCGGGATCGTCGGCCCCGGTGTCGGGCCCGGCCTGGCGCGGGGCCTGATCAGCGCCGATGCCCGGGGTCTGGTCGACCTCGGTGCCAAGGTCGACGACGAGCAGCTGGTCGCTGATGTCACCCTCGACCGTGGCCAGATCGAGGCCCTCGGGTGGGGTGGCGAAGAGCCAGTCGTTGGACTGGACGAACATGGTGGCGAAGCTCAGCCGCTCACCGTCCACCACCGGCACCTCGAAGGTGTAGGAGCCGCCGGGCAGCAGCGGTCCCGGCTCATCGGCCCCGGCCGGGATGGCGAAGGCGCCGGCGGCCGAGACCTGGTCCAGGGTGCCCAGGGCGTCGGCCAGGCCGGCCGGATCACCGTCCTCGGCGATGGCCTCCAGGCCGAGGCCGGCATCGGGCTGACCGAGGGTGAACAGCGAGACCTCGTCGGTGTGGGCGGCGAAGGCGCCGGGGGCGAGGGGCGTGGTGGTGCCGGTGAGCCCGACCAGGGCCTCACCCAGGGGGCCGGCGGTGCCGTCCTCGGCCAGGCCCTCCAGGCCGAGGCCGGCATCGGGCTGACCGAGGGTGAACAGCGAGACCTCGTCGGTGTGGGCGGCGTAGACCCCCGGGGCCAGGGGCGAGGGCACCAACGCCATCTGGGAATCGTTGGCGATGACCACCTCGAACAGCCCGTCGCCCAGCGGCTCGACCGTCACCCCCACGTAGTCCCGAGCCGAGCGGTCGAGCTGACGCACCGTGTTGTCGGGATCGTCGGCCCCGGTGTCGGGTCCGGCCTGGCGGGGAGCCTGATCGGCGCCCTCGCCCAGCGGCTGGTCGACCTCGGTCCCGGCATCGAAGAGGAACACCTGGTCGGTGATGTCACCCGAGATGGGGTTGCCGTCGGCGTCGTGCAGGGCGATCCCCTCCGGTTGGGGAGCGAAGAACCAGTCGTTGGACTGGACCAGCATGGTGGCGAACGACAGCCGCTGCCCGGGGGCCACGGCCACCGTGAACCGGTACCCGGACCCGGGAAGGGCGGGTCCCGGCTCGTCGGCGCCGTCCGGGGTGTTGAACACCCCGGAATCGGCCACCGAGAAGCTGGCGATGTTCTCCACCGTGACCGTGATCGTCTCGGTCGGGTCCTCGGTGGCCTCGGCCTCCTCGGTCGACTCCGTCGACTCGGTCGACTCGTCCTCGGAGCCCTGGGCCGGGGCCGCAACCTCGGGCGAACCGTCGTCGGTGGCTTCGGTGTCGGTGGCTGCGGCGCCCCCGCAAGCGGCGGCGGCGAGCCCGACGGCGACCAGCAGGGCAGTCAGCTTGGGGGATCGGGCGATCAGTGGCATAGGTCAGCTCCTCGTTGCGGACGGTCGTCGGTGGCCGTCGATGGATTGGGGCAACGCCGGGATCAAACCGCCGACGGTCCCGGGCCAGGCCGGGCCGCGACCGTCCTTCAGCAGTTGTTCACCCATCGGAACGAGCGCGGACCCGGCGGCGATCAGGTCTTTGCCCGATCGACGGGGTGGCCGTAAGGTCGCGGTGTTGCGCCCGTGCCGGCTGAGAGGTGTGCGATGACCGACCTGGATTCCCGACCCACCACCGAACCCGATGGCGACCCGACCAAGGTCTGGCACAAGACGGCATGTGTCCTGTGCTCGTGCAACTGCGGGGTCGAGGTCCGCCTCGACGGCCGCGACATCACCCGGGTGCGGGGCAACAAGGCCCACCTGGCCTCCAAGGGCTACACCTGTGAGAAGGCACTCCGCATCAACCACTACCAGAACGGTCGGGACCGGCTCACCACCCCGTTGCGCCGTCGAGCCGATGGCAGCTACGAGGAGATCGACTGGGACACCGCCATCTCCGAGGTGGTGGCCGGGCTGCGCCGGGTCGGGGGCGACGCGACCCTGTATTACGGGGGCGGGGGACAGGGCAACCATCTGGTCGGGGCCTACGGGGCGGCGACCCGGCGGGCCTTCGGCATCACCCGCCGTTCCAACGCCCTGGCCCAGGAGAAGACGGGCGAAGCCTGGGTCGACGGGCGCATGCTGGGGGCCCACACCAGCCCCGACTTCCACCACAGCGAGGTCGCCGTCTTCCTGGGCAAGAACCCCTGGCACTCCCACGGCATCCCCGAGGCCCGCCGGACCCTGAAGGCCCTCTCGGCCGATCCCGATCGGGCCCTGATCGTGATCGACCCCCGTCGCACCGAGACCGCCGACCTGGCCGATCACTTCCTGCAGGTGGTGCCCGGGACCGACGCCTTCTGCCTGGCCGCCCTCCTGGCCCTCACCGTTCGCCGCGGCCACCTCGACCGGAGCTGGCTGGCCCAGAACACCGTGGGGTTGGAACCGGTGTTGGAGGCCCTGGCCGGCATCCCGGTCGATGACTACGCCGCCCGGTGCGGGATCCCGCTCGACGAGTTGCAGACCGTGGCCGATCGCCTGGGGCGGGCCGCCAGCGTGGCCATCCTCGAGGACCTGGGCGTGGAGATGGCGCCCAACTCGACCCTGGTCTCGTACCTGCAGAAGCTGCTGTGGGCCCTGACCGGCAACTTCGCCAAGCCAGGGGCCATGAACACCCATTCCACCATGGCCCCGCTGTACAGCTACTCGTCGGCCGGGTCGGAGCCGAGCGACCCGGTCACGGGCAGCGCCATCATCTCCGGCCTGCTGGTCTGCAACGAGTTGGCCGAAGCGGCCCTGGCCGATCATCCCGACCGGATCCGGGCCATGTTCATCGAGAGCGCCAACCCGGTCCACTCCCTGGCCGACTCCCAGCAGTTCCGGGAGGCCATGCGGTCGCTCGAGTTCTCGGTCGTCATCGACGTGGCCATGACCGAGACCGCCCGCGAGGCCCACTACGTGCTCCCGGCCGCCAGTCAGTACGAGAAGGCGGAGGCCACCTTCTTCAACCTGGAGTTCCCCGACAACGTGTTCTACCTCCGGCCCCCGCTGCTGGACGCCTTGGGTGACACGCTGCCCGAGGCCGAGATCCATGCTCGCCTGATCCGCGAGGCCGGGCTGTACACCGACGAGGACCTGACCCCCCTACGGGAGGCGGCGGCCGAGAGCCGCGCCGCCTTCGGAGCCGCGCTGGCCGCGGCCGGGGCCGAGCGCCCCGAGCTGGCCGGGGTCGCCGCCGTGATCCTGTACGAGACCCTGGGTCGGACCCTTCCGCCCGGGTTGGAGTCGGCCGCGGGCTTGTGGTTCAGCGCGCAGCAGTGCGCCCTCCGCTACGGCGACGCCGTCCGGGCGGCCGGGATCGAGGGCGACGACGCCACCCTGGGCGACAACCTGTTCGACGCCATCCTGGCCGGCGACGACGGCGTACTGTTCACCCGCCACGACTACGAGCAGGCCTGGGGCATGGTCAAGACCCCCGACCAGAAGGTCCAACTGGAGATCCCCGAGCTGCTGGCCGACCTGGGCATTCTGGCCACCCGGCCCACCACCTATGCCAGCGAGGACTACCCGTTCGTGTTGTCGGCCGGGGAACGGCGGAGTTTCACCGCCAACACCGTCGTGCGGGACCCGGCCTGGCGGAAGAAGGACGCCGACGGGGCCCTCCGCATGAACCCCCGGGACGCCGACGAACTCGGGGTCGACACCGGCTCCCGGGTGCGGGTGGTGACCCGCCGGGGCGCGGCCGAGACCGTGGTCGAGACCACCGACACCCTGCAGCGGCGTCACATCACCCTGCCCAACGGGATGGGTCTGGACTACCCGGCCGACGACGACGGCAAGGCCGCCGGGATCGCGCCCAATGAACTGACCTCGGCCCAGTGGAAGGACGAGATCGCCGGGACCCCGTGGCACAAGCACGTCCCGGCCCGGGTCGAGCCCATTCCGGCGTGACGGGGCCATGACCGTCACCGCCGGGACCGAGGCCCCGATCCCGTCGGCCCGAGCCCCGATCGGACTCCGCCACCTGCCTCGGGTGTGGCATGAAGGGTGGTGGATCGCCATCGCCGTGGCCGTGGTCATGTTCGCCACCGTCGGTGTGGGCTACTACGGCCTCGCCGTGTTCCTCCGCCCTCTTCAGGAGGAGAACGGCTGGTCCAACAGCGCCGTCTCCGGCGCCACCGGGATGTACTTCGTCGTCACCGGGCTGACCGGGTTCGCGTTGGGGCCCGTGATCGACCGCCGGGGCCCGATCCGGCCCATCACCGCCGGCATCCTGCTGATCGGGGTTGCCATGGCGCTGCTGGCCCTGGTCGAGAGCCTGTGGCAGTTGTACCTGGTGTACCTGCTCCAGGCCGTGGCCTTCGGCATGGCCGGCGGAGCCGCGGTGAACGCCATCATCGCCCGCTGGTTCATCACCAAGCGGGCCAAGGCCATGAGCATCAGCGCCACCGGGGTCTCGCTCGGAGGCGTCGTCCTGTCGCCGCTGGGCACCTGGCTGGTGACCGAGGGCGGGGTGGCGCTGGCCGCCACGGTCATGGGGGTGCTCGTCATGACCATCGGCCTGCCGGTGGTGCTGGGGGTGCTGGTGTGGGATCCGGCCCACATCGGGCTCGGGCCCGACGGGGGCGCCCCCGACCCGTCGGTCGACAACCGTTCCCTGCGGGCCGACGTGCAGCAGCGGGTCTGGACCCGGGGGGCGGCCGCCCGGACCGGCGCCTTCTGGGCCGTGCTGGTGTCGTTCGTGCTGGCCCTGCTGGCCCAGACCGGCTTTCTGCTGCACCAGATCGCCTTCCTCACCGACCGGTTCGGCTCGGCCAACCGGGCGTCGCTGGCCCTCGCGGTCACCGCGCTGGGCAGCATCCTGGCCCGCTTCGCCCTGGGCCAGGTGGCCGACCGCATGGACAAGCGGGTGGGCGCGGCCGGGCTGTTCGTGGTCCAGGCCTCGGCCATCCTGGGCCTGCTCGCCATCGACGGAGTGCTCGTGACCTACGTCCTCGTCATGGTGGTCGGCTTCACCATCGGCAACATCTACCTGATGCAGACCCTGCTGGTGGGGGAGTTGTTCGGGCTGGTCTCGTTGGCCACCGTCTTCGGCGTGATCGGCCTCGCCACCCAGATCGGGAGCGGCCTGGGCCCCGTGGCCGTGGGCGTGATCGAGGATCGCACCGGCAGCTACGACGCCGCCTTCATGGTCGGCGCCGGCCTGTTGTACGTGGCCGCCGCCATCGTGCTCCTGGCCCGCCCCCCGGCGCCCGCGGGCGGCGACGCCGACCGCTAGGGTTCGGCCGATGGATCTCGGCCTCACCGGCAAACGGGCACTGGTCACCGGCGCCTCGCGGGGCATCGGCCTGGCCTGCGCCCGGGCCCTGGCCGCCGAGGGCTGCGATCTGGCCCTGGCCGGGCGCAACGTCCGCCGCCTGAAGGACGCGGTCAAGGGGATCCGGGCCGACTTCCGGGTCGGGGTCAGCAGTCACGCCACCGATCTGGCCGACCCGGACCGCCAGGAGGCCTTGGTCGACGTGGTCGGCGACATCGACATCCTGGTCAACAACGCCGGTGCGGTTCCGGCCGGCGACCTCGACGCCATCGACGACGCCACGTGGCGGGAGGCGTGGGAGCTGAAGGTGTTCGGCTACATCAACCTGACCCGCCTTGTCCTGCCCGAGATGCAGGCCCGAGGCCACGGGGTGATCGTGAACGTCGTGGGCGCGGCCGCCATCCGCCCCCGGCCCGACTACATCGCCGGGGCCGCCGGCAACGCCGCCCTGGTCAACTTCACCCGAGCCCTTGGAGCGCAGGCCCAGCGCGACGGGGTGCGGGTCGTTGCCGTCAACCCCGGACTCGTGCTCACCGACCGGATGGAGGACCTGCTCCGGGTGGCGGCCGAGGAGCGCTGGGGGAATCCCGAGCGATGGGAGGATCTGGTGCCCGACGATCCGCCGCCCGGCACCCCGGAGGAGATCGGCGACGTCGTCGCCTTTCTCGCCTCCGATCGGGCCTCACACGTCAACGCCACCGCCATCACGGTCGACGGCGGAGCCAACGGCTGGTGAGAGGTTCGGCTCCTTACCGCCGATTCGCACCCCGGGTCCCGGAGTGCCACGATCGCCCCGGACCGCCAACGACGAAAGGCCGACGATGTCCTCACGCGCCGAGACCACTGCCAATCTGATCGCCTGCTACGACGAACTGGAAGGGCTCATGGATCGCCTGGGCTCCGACGATTGGAGCACCCAGTCCCTCTGCCCCGACTGGACCGTCCGGGGCGTGATCATCCATCTGGCCTCGATCGAGCACGTACTCACCGGCTGGGTGCCCACGGCCGAGGCCAATGTCCCGCCGTTCGATCGGGCCGGCGAGTTCGCCCAACGGGCCGAGGGCCTCGGCCCCGACGATCTGGTGGCCGAGGTCAAGGCCGTGCTCGCCGCCCGACGCGCCGATCTGGCCGCCATGAGCGACGAGGAGTTCGGACGGGACTCGATGACCCCGGTCGGCCCCGGGACCTACCACCGGTTCATGGACATCCGGGTCTTCGACTTCTGGGTTCACCAGCGGGACATGACCCACCCCCTCGGTTGGGACACCGACGACTCGGGGCCGTCGGCCGAGCGCTCGGTCGACGAGGTCGACATGTCGATCGGTTACATCGTGGGCAAGAAGATCGGCCTCCCCGACGGGATGGGCATCGCGTTCGAGCTGACCGGGCCGGTGACGCGGACCATCGCCGCCGCCGTCGACGGCCGGGCGGCCCGGGTCGACACCCTCGACGCTCCCGACGTCACCGTCACCACCGACTCGACCACGTTCGTCCAACTGGCCTGCGGTCGCATCGACCCCCAGGGCCCGATCGACGCCGGTCGTATCACCTGGTCGGGCAACGCCGAGTGGGGGGAGAAGGCGGCCCGCAACCTGGCCTTCACCATGTGAGGGCGATCGCTAGCCTGGCGCCGTGCCCTTCTTCACCGTCGAAAGCGAGACCTTCTGGCGCGGCTTGGCCGCCAACAACAACAAGGCCTGGTTCGACGAACACCGCAAGGACTACGAGCGCCACCTGAAGGCGCCCTACCAGGCGTTGGCCGAGGCCCTGGTGGAGCAGGTGGCCGAGATCGAGCCGGAGTACGGCATCGAGGCCCGCAACGCGGTGTACCGCATCAACCGGGACACTCGCTTCGCCGCCGACAAGACGCCGTACAAGACCCGTCTCGGGATCACCATCGGACGCAACCAACGCCACGACCCCGACTGGCCGGCCTACACGGTCAGCCTCGGGGTCGACGGCATCGCCGTTGCCGGCGGCCTCTACATGCCGGGCACCGAGCTGCGGGACCGGGTCCGTCGCTACGTGGGGGAGCACGCCGCCGACCTGGCCCGCCTCGAGCGGCGGTCGACCCGTTTCGGGAAGACGTTCGGCGCCCTGGTGGGCGAGGCCCACAAACGCGTGCCGGCCGAGTTGAAGCCCTACGCCGAGACCGAGCCCCGGGTGGCCAACAAGCAGTGGGTCTACCGGGCCGAGTTCGATGAACCGGGCCTGTTCACCGACCCCAAGCTGGACCAGTTCATCCTCGACCGGTGGGAGGCGGCCCGGCCCGTCCAGGAGTTCCTCAAGGACGCCTGTCGGCTGTCGGTGTAGCGCGGGAGGGCCGAGGCCGAGATCGGTGGACCCTGGCGCCCGCGGAGGCGCCTCCCGGGCCCGGCCGTAGCCGCGTCAACTAAGGTCGGGTCATGTCAGACGATGAGCGCCCGCCCGTTTGGGTCGGCCACGTCTCGGTGGCCTGCACCGACGTCGCCGCCTCGGCCGCCTTCTACCGATCGCTTGGTCTGCGCGACGTGGTCGACCAGGGCGACGTGGTCATCCTGGAGCTCCGGGGCGGCACTCACCTGGTCGTCTCGGCCGGTGAGCCCGCCACCACCGCGGCGTTCGACCTGATGGTCGATGACATCGATGCCAAGCACGAGGCGTGGACCAGGGCCGGCTTCGCGCCGTCGGCCATCGAGCAGGGACGCGTCCACCGGTCCTTCACCCTCACCGATCCGGCGGGAACGCTGGTCACCGTGTACGACACCCACGTGGTCGGCCCGGTCTGAGTCGTCGTGGGCCCAGAGGGGCTCAGCCCCCTTCGGCCCGGGCCTTGATCCCCTCGACCACGGCCGTCATGTTCGCCTGATGCTCATCCAGGCGGCGGAGCAGGATGCGCTCCTCCTTGTCCGGCATCGACTCGATGGCGGCGCTGATGCCCGAGGGTCCCGGACCGAGGATGACCCGGTAGCGGAGCCGCACCGCGCCGGCGATCGACTCCAGATCGAAGCGCCAGCGGGCTCCCGGGTTGTCGGGATCGGAGGTGCACCACCCGAACTTCCGTCCCTGGTCGAAATAGTCGACGAAGCAGGGCACCTCCCACTCGCCGATGGCCGAATGCTGATTGCGCCCGGTGAAGCGGGCCCCGAGGGCCGGACCGTCGTGGCCCTCGTCCCAGCTCGCTCCCAGGAACTCGGAGCTGAAGTCCTTGCCCAGGTCGATGTCGGTCACCACGTCCCACACGACCGAGGGCGAGGCCTTGATGTCGATCTCGGCCACCGTGCCGGGTCCGTCGCCGAGCTTCACCGGTGAGCTGGGCCCCGACTCGAAGGTCCGGGCGAAGCGGTCGAGGTAGGTGATCTCCCGGGCCGGGTACCGGGTGGCGGCCCCGAACTCGGTCCCTTTGGTCCAGGCCACGGGGATCATGGCGATCTGGGTCATCGACGGCGGGATGGCCAACAGCTCGGCGATGTCGTCCTCGGCGTTGAGGATGGCCGTGGTCCACGCCGTCCCCAGACCCCGGGCCCGGAGGGCGACGCAGAAGCTCCAGGCGCTCTGGATGACCGAGTCGAACAACCCCGGACGCCCCGATCCATCGTGGCGACCGATGATGGTCGGGATCACGATGGCGGGCACCTCGGCCAGATGCTCGGCCAGGTGGGCGGCCGAGTTCATCACCACCTCGTTGGGGTGCCCGGTCCCGGCGATCCGGTCCCGAGCGTCCACCATCCACCGACCGGCCGAGTCCATGTACAGCTCGGCCAGTCGGGCCTTGAGGGACGGGTCGCGGACGACGACCCAGCGGCGACTGCCCTGGTTGCCGCCGGTCGGGGCCTGCTCGGCGACGTCGATGCAGTCGTAGATCAACTGATCGTCGACCGGGCGTTCCAGATCGAGCCGGCGGCGAACGGCCCGGGTCGAGAGCAGGGCTCCGTCGATGGAGGCCACGTCGAAGGTGGCGGAATCAAAGCGTGCCATGCCGACACCCCACTCGGCTCGAAGCCACCCGTCAAGCCCGGGGACGCATTCGACGAGCCGCCGCCTCTCAGATCTGGAGCCGGTACCCGTCCCCGTCGGGGTGCATGGTCCCGGCGGTGGGGGAACCGAAGTGGGTGCCGATGACCAGGGTCTCACCGTCGGCCCAGTCGGGGAACACCTCCCGCCTCGTGGCCCGGGCCTGGTCGGCGTCGGTGTCGAACATCGAGGACAGGTCGGGGTCGGCGATCTGCAGCGGGTTGTGGACCATGTCGCCGGTGATGACGGCCCGCTGGCCTTCGGAGGTGATGACGACCGAGATGTGGCCCGGGGTGTGACCGACGGTGGGCTGGAAGTGGATCTCGTCGTTGATCCGGTGGTCGACGGCAACCAGGTCGGCCTGACCGGCGACCACGATGGGGGCCACCGAGTCGCCGAAGACGTCCTCGCCTTCGAACAGCCCCGGCTCGCTGCGCCAGTGCTCGTACTCGGCCCGGGCGAACAGGTAGCGGGCGTTGGGGAAGGTGGGCAGCCACTGGCCGCCGACCTGGCGCGTGTTCCACCCGACGTGGTCGACGTGGAGGTGGGTGCACACCACGTGGGTGACCGACTCGGGCGGGTAGCCGGCGGCGGCCAGGTCGTCGAGGAACGGGCCCCGCAGGTTGTGCCACAACTCGTTGCTGCGGTGCTTGTCGTTGCCGACACAGGTGTCGACGGCCACCACGAGCCCGCCGACCTCGATCACCAGGCACTGGATCTTCTGCAGCAGGTAGCCGTCCTTGGAGATGAAGTGCGGGCGCAGCCACGGCGCCTTGGCCGCCCGGGCCAGGACGTCGTCCTTGGACAGGCCCCGGTACATGAACCGGGGAGAAGTCGGTGTCTCCGATTCCGGGATCGACGTGATCGTCGCCGCCCCGACCGTCCATACCAGGTCCATGTCCCGCCTCCTGTCGGTGGGGGCGACGACCCGACCGACGCCCCGAGTCCCGCCATGCTATTGGTCCCCGCGCTCCACAAGCAGGTTCGCCCCGCCAGTCGCCGGCTCAGGCCGTGGCCAGACGCCGAGCCGCCTCGTCCCGCAACTCGGGCTTCCGCACCTTGTTGGACGCGGTCAAGGGCAGTTCGTCGACCAGCCACACGTGGCGGGGGACCTTGTAGTTGGCCATCTGCTCCCGACACCAGGCGATCAACTCGTCGGGATCGGGAGCGCCCTCGGGAGCCGGGACCACGAAGGCGGCCCCGACCTCACCCATGCGCTCGTCGGGCACCCCGATGACGGCCGCCATCCCGACCAGGGGGTGCTCGACCATCATGCGCTCGATCTCGGCCGGATAGGCGTTGAACCCGCCCATGATGAACATGTCCTTCTTGCGGTCGGTGATGTCGATGTAGCCCCGCTCGTTCATCACGGCCACGTCCCCGGTGTGGAGCCAGCCTTCGGAGTCGATGGCCTCCGCCGTCTGCTCAGGAGCGTCGAGGTAGCCGGGTGTGACCTGATAGCCCCGCACCAGCAGCTCACCCTCGGTGCCGCTCGGGACGTCGGCACCGGCGGCGTCGACGATGCGCAACTCGACGCCCGGGATGGCGCAACCCGAGGTGGAGGCGATGAGGTCGGGTGGGTCGTCGGGCAGGGTATGGGTGGCCAGGCCCGAGGTCTCGGTCATGCCGTAGGCGGTGACCACGGTCTCGAAGCCGAGGCGCTCCCTCATGGCGACCACCAGCTCCACCGGGATCGAAGCGGCTCCGGTCACGCAGCCCCGGAGCGAGGTGACGTCGAAGGAGTCGAGATCGGGATGGTTGAGCAGGCCCTGGAACAGGGCCGGGGGGCCGGGGAACATGGCGACCCGTTCCCGCTCGATGAGTGTCAGCACCCGACCCGGCTCGTAGACGTCGACCGGGAGGTTCAGTGCGCCGTGGCGGAGACAGACCAGGATCCCGGCGTTGAACCCGAAGGCATGGAAGTAGGGGTTGACCAGCAGGTAGGGGTCGCCGGGCCGAACTCCGAGGGCGTCGCCCCAGCCGTCGAAGGCCCGGACCATGGCGCCCCCCCGGACCATGACCCCCTTGGGGTGGCCGGTGGTACCGGAGGTGAACATGATGGCGGCGACGTCATCCGGCCCGACCGCGTCGGACCGCCGGTCGATCTCCGCCTGCGCCTCCCCGGCGTCGTCGCCCCGGGCCAGGAAGGCCTCGAACGTGGTCGGCCCGCCCGGTCGATCACCGGCCACCAGATCCACCAGTTCGGTCAGGTGAGGCAGTTCGTGGTCGGCCAGCGAGCCGCTGTAGTCCATGCCCAGGAACCCGTCGGCCACGAACAGGAGCCGGACCGAGGCCTTGTCCAGCACGTAGGCCGCCTCATTGCCCTTGAATCTGGTGTTGACCGGCACCAGCCGGGCCCCGGCCCGTGCCGCCCCCAGCCCGGCCACCACCCATTGCCACGAGTTGGGGGCCCAGACGCCGACGGTGTCCCCGGCTTCGACACCGGAGGCCACCAGAGCGCGGGCGGTCCGGTCCACGGCCGCGCCCAGTTCGGTGTAGGTCAAGGTGAGGTCGCCGTCGCGCACCGCAGGCAGTGGGCCGTGGGTGGCCACGGCCCAGCGGACCAGTTCGGGGATGGAGGTCGACAGCGGATCCATGACCGGAAACTACTCACGCACCCACCCGGTTGTGGAATGCTCCGGCCATGACCAACGCCGGTACCCCGTCCCACGACCTGGTCGTCCGCAACGGTCGAGCGGTCGCCCCCGGCCTTGACGCCGAGCTCGACATCGGGGTGGCCGACGGCCGGATCACCCAGCTCGGCGGCCCGATGACGGGCGCCACCGAACTGGACGCCGCCGGCCGCTACGTGCTGCCGGGCGGTATCGACGCCCACGTCCACCTGACTCCCCCCGGCACCGATCCGGGATCGTGGCGTTGGGTCGACGACTTCACCGTAGGCACCAGGGCGGCCGCCGCCGGCGGCATCACCTGCGTGGGCAACATGTCGTTCCCCCGACGGGGCGAGCAGATGGTCGAGGGCCTGGCCCGCGACCTGGCCGACGCCGAGGCCAACGCCGTCGTCGACCACTTCCAGCATCCGGTGCTGCTCGACCCGAACGAGGAGGGCATCGCCCAGATCGAGGAGTTGGCGGCGGCCGGGCACCCGTCGATCAAGATCTTCCTGTCGTTCCGTCGGTTCGACCGGCACGTCGATGGCTACCTGGCGGCGATGGAAGCGGCGGCCAGGTCCGGCTCGGTGGTTCTGGTCCACTGTGAGGACCCGGCCATCATGCACTGCTGCGGCACCCGCCTGACCGAGGCCGGGCTCACCGAGCCGGCCCACTTCCCGCAGAGCCGACCGACCGAGGCCGAGCGGATCGCCACCGAGCGGGCCGTCGGGTACTGCGCCACCTCCGGCGCCGCGACCTATGTGGTCCATCTGTCCAGCGCCGCCGCCCTCGACGCCTGCCGCAAGGGACGGGCCCGGGGCCTTCCGGTGTTCGTCGAGACCCGACCCATCTACCTCCATCTCACCGAGGAGCGCTTCGCCGAGCCCGACGGGGCCAAGTACGCCGGCGCCCCCCCGCTGCGGACCCAGGCCGACCGCGACGCCCTGTGGGCCGGCCTCAACGACGGCTCGGTGGCCACCGTGTGCACCGACCACGCCCCCTGGACCCTGGCCGAGAAGCTCGACCCCAGCCTCACCGCAGCCGACCTGCGGCACGGTATGGCCGAGCTGGAGACCATGCTCCCCGTGCTGTGGAGCGAAGGGGTGGCGAGCGGGAAGCTGTCGATCGAGCGGTTCGTCGAGGTCACCAGCACGCGGGCGGCCCGGCTCTTCGGGCTCTACCCCCGCAAGGGGACCATCGCCCCCGGGGCCGACGCCGACCTGATCGTGTGGGACGCCGACGCCACCTGGGTGGTCGACGGGTCGACGATGGAATCCAACGCCGGGTACTCGCCCTACGACGGGTGGGAGATCACGGGCCGCCCGGCGGTCACCATCAGCCGGGGCGAGATCGTCGCCCGCGACGGGCAGGTCACGGGCGAGCCCGGCCGAGGTCGGCTCGCCGCCCGGACCCGGTTCCGTCGGCCCTGAGGGCGCCGCCACCTCGGGTCGAGGCGGTGGGTGCGACGCCGGTGCGCGAGACTCGGACCCATGAGGTTCAGACCGACGGAACTGACACCGGCCGAGCGCGAGCTCCAGGCCGAGGTACGGGACTTCCTGGCCGCCGAGCTGCCTCCGGGCAGCTACCGGCGGGCCCTGGGGATGGGAGCGGGCAAGGACGCCGACTTCTCCAAGAAGCTGGCCGCCCGAGGCTGGGTGGGCATGGCCCTGCCCACCCGCTACGGCGGGCACGACCGGACCGCCGTCGACCGATTCGTGGTGGTGGAGGAACTCCTCCGTTGGGGCGCCCCCGTCGGCTACCACTGGGTGGCCGACCGTCAGACCGGGTCGGTCATCCACCGGTTCGGGACCGAGGAGCAGCGGGAGCGATTCCTGCCCCCGATCTGTCGCGGTGAGCTCGGCTTCTCGATCGGGATGAGCGAGCCCGACTCGGGCAGCGACCTGGCCTCGGTCTCGAGCCGCGCCACCCGCACCGACGGCGGCTGGCTCCTCAACGGCACCAAGGTCTGGACCAGCGGGGCCCATGAGAACGACTGGTTCGTGGTGCTGTGCCGGACGGCGCCGCTGGAGGACGGCAACAAGCACCAGGGCCTCAGCCAGTTGCTGGTCGACCTCCGCTCACCCGGGCTCGAGATCAACGGCATCCCGTTCCTCGACGGCAGCCCCGGCTTCAACGAGGTCGTGATGACCGACGTGTTCGTGCCCGACGAACTGGTCCTGGGCGAGGTCGGGATGGGCTGGGCCCAGAACACCTCGGAGCTGGCCTACGAGCGGGGCGGCCCCGACCGGTGGCTCAGCACCTACGGCATCGTCGAGGAGTTCCTCCGCCTGCACGAGGGCACGGACCTGGGCGACCGCGCCATCGATCTGCTGGGCTGGGCCACCGCCCGCTACTGGGCCCTCCACAACCTGTCGCTGGCCGTGGCCCGCATGATCGACCAGGGTGAGGCTCCGTCGGTCGAGTCGGCCCTGGTGAAGGAGATGGGCACCCGGTTCGAGCAGGACGTCCTGCAGCAGGTCGTCGACCTGGTCGACCTCGAACCCTCGCCCGAATCGGCCGGGCTGTTCGAACAGCTGGTGGCGGCGGCCACGCTCACCGGCCCGTCGTTCACCATCCGGGGTGGGACCATCGAGATCCTCCGCTCCGTCGCCTCGAAGGGATTGCGCGCATGACCGAGACCGAAGCCATCCCGACCCCGATCCCGGCCGTCGACGAGTTGTTGATCGATTCGGCCGAGCGGCTCTTCGCCGACGCCTGCACCTTCGACGAGGTCCAGGCGGCCGAGAGCGCCGGATGGTCAGACGCCGTGTGGCGGGCGGCGGCCGAGGCCGGGTTCGCCTGGATCGGTCTCGACGCCGACGCCGGCGGCTCGGGCGGCACCCTGGCCGACGCCTGCGAGGTCATCCGGATCGCCGCCTCCCACGCCGCCCCGGTACCCCTGGCCGAGACCGCCCTGCTCGGCGGCTGGCTGGTGACCCAAGCCGGCATCGAACTGCCCGAGGGTCCCGTGACCGCGGTGCCGGGCGTGGCCGGCGACACCTTGACGGTCACCGCCGACACCGACGGTCTCCTGCTCTCGGGCGTCGCCCAGAGGGTCCCGTGGGCCAGCCGCTCCGACCTGATCGCCCTCGTCGTCGAGGCCGGAGGGGGGTCGGTGGTGGCGGCCGTGCCCCCGGCTGCGGTGTCGGTGGAGCCGATGCCCAACCTCGCCGGCGAGCCCCGCGACACCGTTCACTTCGACCAGGTCCGCCCGGTCCTGGTGGGCGAGGTCGGCGCCGACACCGCGGCCGAGTTCCGCCTGCGGGGGGCGTTGGCCCGCACCACCCAGATGGCCGGGGCCCTGGCCGCCATGAGCGCCCTCACCGTTTCCTACACCGATGAGCGTCAACAGTTCGGACGGCCCGTCAGCCGCTTCCAGGCCGTACAACAGCACCTGGTGTGGGGCGCCCAGGACGCCGCCATCACGACGATGGCGGCCCAACTGGCGGCCCATGCCGCCACCGGCCCCGACGGTGTGACCGGCGCCCGATTCCAGATCGCCTCGGCCCGAGCGGTGGCCGGGGACGCCGCCTCCACCGCCACCCGATGGGCCCACCAGGCCCACGGGGCCATGGGCATGACCCAGGAGTACGCCCTCCACCACCTGTCGCGACGGCTGTGGGCCTGGCGCCACGAGTTCGCCCGACCGGGGGAATGGAACGCCATGGTCGGGACCCTGGCCGCCGAGGCCGGGGCCGGGGGGCTCTTTCCCCTCATCACCGCATGACGGCGACGACGGACGCCTCCGGCCGGGAACGCGTCGCCCTGATCACGGGAGCCGGGACCGGGGTCGGCCGGGCCGGAGCCCTCGCCCTGGCCGCCGACGGGTGGTCCCTCGCCCTGGCCGGGCGCCGTCGCCAACCGCTGGAGGAGACGGCGTCACTGGTTGCGGAGACGGCGAACCCGGTCCACCGGGCGGGACCGCCCCTGGTCCACACCGCCGACGTCGGCGTGGAGGATGACGTCGTGGCCCTGTTCGCCGCCGTCGAGGCTCGCTTCGGCCGCCTCGACCTGCTGTTCAACAACGCCGGCACCGGCGCCCCGCCGAAGCCGTTCGACGAGCTGAGCCTGGCCGACTGGCAACGGGTGGTCGACGCCAACCTGACCGGATCGTTCCTGTGCGCCCGCTCGGCCATGGCCCTGATGAAGCGCCAGGACCCCCGGGGCGGCCGCATCATCAACAACGGCTCGATCTCGGCCCAGACCCCGCGTCCCCATTCGGCGCCCTACACCTCGACCAAGCACGCCATCACCGGATTGACCAAGTCGCTGGCCCTCGACGGTCGGGGTTTCGGGATCTCGTGCGGCCAGATCGACATCGGCAACGCCGCCACGCCCATGACCGAGGCCATGGCCCGGGGGGTACCCCAGGCCGACGGGTCGCTCCGGGTCGAACCCCGGATGGATGTGGAAGACGTCGGCCGGGCGCTGGTCTACATGGCCGGTCTGCCGCCCGAGTCCAACGTGTTGTCGATGACGGTGATGGCCACCGAGATGCCGCTGGTCGGCCGGGGCTAGGGGCAAGCCGAGCCATGGACGCCGACGCCGATCCGGCCCCCGTTCTCCAGGGCGAGCGCATCCGTTTGCGGCCCTGGACCGAGACCGACATCGACGACCGCCAGCGGTTGGGGACCTCGGCCGAGGTCGGGCGGGGGTTCGGGGCCAACCGTACCGAGGATGGTTCCTTGACCAGGACGGAGGCGGCGGCGCAGGTGACCCGTCGTTGGGGCCCCGGGCCCCACTGGACGATCGCCGACGACCGGGACCGATTCATCGGGAACTGCCGGTTGGCGCCGCTGGACGCCGTCAACCGGCTGGCCACCTTCGCCATCGGCATCGTCGATCCCACCCGGCTCGGGCAGGGCCTCGGTACCGAAGCCGGTCGCCTGGTCGTCGATCACGGCTTCGCCACCCTCGGTCTGCATCGCATCGAACTCGTGGTGCTGGCCGACAACCCGCGGGCCATCGCCAGCTACCGTGCGGTGGGCTTCGAGGTCGAGGCCCGACACCGGCATCGGCTGCTTCGGCCCGACGGCTGGGTCGACGACCTGGCCATGGTGGCCTTCAATCCGGCCGAGACGGGTTCGCCCTCGGGCCCCCTCCGCCTGCGGCCCCTTGGCCCGCACGACGAGGCCCAGTTCCGGGCCGCCCACGAGGCCGCCCTGGCCGAGGGGCGGGCCGTGCACCGCGCCTATCGGCCGGGCCGACCGTGGGCCGACTTCCTCGATCACCTCGAGCAGGCCCGGCACGCCGACACCGCGCCCCCCGGACTCGTGCCCGAGACCTGGCTCGGAGCCTTCGTGGGCGAGGTGTTGGTCGGGACCGCCTCGATCCGTCACGAGCTGACGCCCCGACTGCTGCACGAGGGCGGCTCCATCGGCTATCGCGTGGTCGACGAACATCGTCGACAAGGTCACGCCACCGAGATCCTCCGCCAATGTCTCGTGGTGGCGCGCTCGCTCGGCCTCGACCCCGTCCTGGTGACCTGCGACGACGACAACGTCGGCTCGGCCGCCGTCATCGAGCGATGCGGCGGGCTGCTGGAGAACAAGGTGCCGATCGACGGCGGGGTCCTCAAGCGCCGCTACTGGATCCACTGACCCGGACCACGGCCGGTCGCCGCTGGAGCATCCGGTTGCCGGAGTCGGCCACGGCTTCCCTGCCGGGTGCGGCTCGATCAGAACCGGTCGAGGCCGAGGTCCCGGGCGTAGTCGGCGGCATAGGGCTCGAGGTCGTCGCGCTCGAGACCGAACCGTTCCAGCCGGTAGTCGTGCTTGCCGTGCTTGTGCTGGGGGTGCTCGTCGAGATGGGCCCGGACCCGGGCCTCGAGGTCGGTGGGCACGTACTCGCCGAACTCGGTGAGGATCGACCGCACCGTGGCCGCCGGGTCGGCGACCAACTCGGGATACAGCACCTGCATGTTGGGCCGCTGCTCGATCTGCTTGCGGGTCTGGTTGGCCATGTCGGCCATCCGATCGACGAAGCGGGGGAGCGGGACCTGGGCTCCCGGGTACCGCATGGCCGCCCCGACCACGGTGACCAGCGACATGGCCGAGGGGATGGCCGAATGGAGATCGCGGTGGGTCATCACGTAGCGGGCATGGGGCAGGAGGGCGTCGACGGTCGGGAACAGGCCCATGTAGGTCGGTGCCTTCAACACCCAGTAGCCCCCGTTGCCCTGCCGCTGGAGCATCTGCAGCTGCCGGTGCCACAGGAGCCAGGCGTCGCACATCTCCCGGTTGGTCCGCTCCAACAGCCAGTCGGTGTAGCCGTAGGCGTAGAGCATGAAGTTGAACGAGTGCAGCGTCCGATCCATCAGTTCGAGACCCTCGTCGGGACCGTTGGGCTGCAGGGTGTGGATCGTCTTCAGCTGGGGGATGGTGGCGTTGACGAAGCGGACCCAGGCCGCGTACTGGGCCTTGCGCCAGCGGATGGATCCCCGGGGGAGGGGGGCCATGCTCTCCCATCCCATCAGGGGTCGGGCCCCCGGCATCGAGGCCATCAGGTTGTAGAGCAGGGTCGTCCCGGTGCGGGGCATGCCGGTGATGATGATGGGACGAACGAGTTCCTCGTCGACGATCTCGGGATGGTCCTTCAGGTACTGGACGATCTGCAGGCGGGTGACCAGCAGTCGTTGCAGCATCGTGGGCCAGGCCGACAAGCCGATGGCGGTCATGGTCCCGTCGGTCCGCAGGGGGCGCAGCAGCTCGTCGAGCGGCTCCAGCACGTCGCCGGGGCCGAAGTCGGACAGGCCGGCCCGCTTCACCGCCCGGGTCACCAGCTCCTCAGGGTCGGGATAGCGGCGCTGAGCCACCCCCCGGAGAGGCTGGGCCAGTCGCACTGCGGCCCGCATGTGGGCCGGCGGGTACCCGGGGGGAATGTTCTCTCCCATACGTAACTTCCAACTGTACCCTGACCCATCGAGCTCGGTTCCGTCGGGCCTGTCCGTGAGGAGCATTGACCATGTTGTCATCGGTTGTCGCCTCCATCCCCAGCCCATCGGCCAACGGCATCTCCCTGGGCCCCCTCGACCTGCGGGCCTACGGGTTCCTGATCGCCCTCGGCGTCCTGGCCGGCGTGTGGTTGGCCGGGCGACGGCTGGCCGAGTTCGGTCTCAACCCCGAGATCATCCCCAACATGGCCCTGTTCGTCCTGCCCGCTGCCATCATCGGGGCTCGGGCCTACTTCGTCCTCACCAACTGGGGTCGGTTCTCCGACGACCTGGGTGCGGCCTTCCGGATCTGGGAGGGCGGGCTGGGCATTCCCGGTGGTGTGGCCCTGGGCATGGTCGTCGGCGTCTGGTACCTCCGGCGGCACGACATCCCGCTTCCCCCGGTCTTCACCGCCGTGGCCCTCGGCCTGCCGTTGGGCCAGATCATCGGCCGCTGGGGCAACTGGTTCAACCAGGAGCTGTACGGCCGCCCGACGGATCTCCCGTGGGGCCTGGAGATCGACGAGGCCCATCGACTGGCCGGTTACGAGAACTTCGAGCTGTTCCACCCCACCTTCGCCTACGAGATCATCTGGAACATCGGCCTGCTCGGCTTCCTGCTCTGGATCGACCGACGCAACGTCCTCAAGCCCGGCGGCCTGTTCGCCGTCTACCTGATCGGCTACGGCATCGGCCGGACCCTGATCGAGACCCTGCGCATCGACCCCGTCAACTCGTTCCTCGGGATCAGGCTCCATATCTGGGCCATGGTGGTGTTCATGGTGGCCGCCGCCGTGTACCTGTACCGGACCGGGTGGGCCCGCAACCCGGGGGAGGGCGCCCTCGACGTCCGCTACGACGAGAACGGAAAGCCCTACACCGTCGACCGGTCCGCCGACCGCGCTACCGACCGGTCCGTCGAGGCCGCCGAGGGCGCAGGCTCCGACGGCGCCCGGGCCGACGATCTCGGCGACCAGGCCGATCTCGACCTGACCGACGACGACGCCGAACCCGACGGCCCCGATGGCGGCTCCGATGGCGAAGCCGGGGGCGGCGACGGGGAGCTGGCGGGCTCGGACAAGACCTCCGGCTGACGGGCGGCCACCGGAGCGGGGGCCGACCTCGCTGCGGTCCCCGGTTCGATCAGTCGGCCGGTTCGAGCACGACGAGGACGGCCCCGTTGTCGACCTGGTCGCCGACGGCGCAGCGGATCTCGGCCACCCGTGAACGCTCCGGCGCCACCACCGAGTGCTCCATCTTCATGGCCTCCATGACCAGCAGGGTCTGGCCCGGTTCGACCACGTCGCCCTGGGCCACGTCGATGGTGCGGATGTTGCCCGGCATGGGGGCCAACTGGCCTCCGGCCACGGCCTCGCCCCCCGGGTCGGGGAACCGCGACCGCACCACGCCATCGAGGCGACCGGTCGGGCCCTGGACGTGCCACCGGTCGCCGTCGACGACCACGTCGTAGGCGGCCCGCACCCCGTCGACGGTGGCCTCGATCGTGGTGAAACCGTCGAGCGACAGGCCCTCGGCGTCGAGGCGGGCCACCAGGTCGGGCCCTTCGCCCACGGTCACGGTGAACGAGCCGTCCCGCTGCGACCGGTAGGCCACCGGGGCTTCGGCGCCCGCTCCGAGGGCCAGGGTGAGCGTCTCGGGAGGCATGACCGAGTTCCGGTAGCCCGACCGCATGAAGGCCAACGATCCGGCCCGGCGCCGGTTTGCCGCCTGCCGGGCCAACACGAGGACGGCCACCAGCTCCGCGGTGACGGCGTCGGCCACCGGGGAGCCCGAAGGGTCGGGCGCCGCCGTCGCCGGGGCGAGATCGACCCGGTCGATGAAGTCGGTCGTGGTGTCGCCGGCCAGGAACTCGTCGGTGCGCAGGGCCCGGACCAGGAAATCCCGGTTGGTGGTGACCCCGACGATGGTCATCCGCTCCAGGGCCAGGGCCAGCTTCAGGGTGGCCTCCCGTCGGGTCGGGGCGTGGGCGATCACCTTGGCCAGCATCGGATCGAAGTCGACCCCGACGATCGACCCCGACTCGACCCCGGTGTCGAGGCGGATGGCGGGCTCGTCGGCTTCGGCGAAGGCCAGGAGGGTGCCGGTGGCGGGCAGGAACCCGGCGTCGGGGTCCTCGGCGTAGAGTCGGGCCTCGACGGCGGCACCGTCGATGGTCAGGTCGTCCTGGGCGAAGGCCAGGGGCTGGCCGTCGGCCACCAGGATCTGTTGGCGGACCAGGTCGAGCCCCGTGATCTCCTCGGTCACCGGGTGCTCGACCTGGAGTCGGGTGTTGACCTCGAGGAAATAGAACGGTTGGGGCGCGGCCGGATCGGCGCCCTCGGGGGCGTCGGTGACCAGGAACTCGACGGTGCCGGCCGAGTGGTAGTCGATGGCGGCGGCCGCGGCCACGGCGGCGGCACCCATGGCGTCACGGGTGGCGGCCGTGATGCCGGGACTGGGAGCCTCCTCGATGATCTTCTGGTGGCGACGCTGGATCGAGCACTCCCGCTCGAAGCAGTGGACGACGTTCCCGTGGCTGTCACCCAGGATCTGGATCTCGACGTGGCGGGTGGCGGTCAGGTACTTCTCCAGGAAGACCGTCCCGTCACCGAACGCGGCCTCGGCCTCACGGGCGGCGCCGGCCACGGCGTCGTCGAGGCCGTCGGGGGTCTCGACCACCCGCATGCCCTTGCCCCCACCCCCGGCGGCGGCCTTGATCAGCACGGGGTAGCCGATGGCGGCGGCCTCGGCCGCCACGTCGACCCCGTCACCCAACTCGACCGACGGCAAGGTCGGGACCCCGGCCGCCGTCATCCGCTTCTTGGCCTCCAGCTTGTCGCCCATGGCGGCGATGGCGGCGGGGGGCGGGCCGATCCAGGTCAGCCCGGCGTCGATCACAGCCTGGGCGAACCCGGCGTTCTCCGACAGGAACCCGTAGCCGGGGTGGACGGCGTCGGCCCCGGTGCGACGGGCGGCGGCCAGGAGCTTGTCGTGATCGAGGTAGGTCTCGGCTGCCGAGACGCCGCCCAGGGCCACGGCCTGGTCGGCTTCGGCCACGAACGGGGCGTCGGCGTCGCCGTCGGCGTACACGGCCACCGTGGCCAGACCCATGTCTCGGGCGGTGGCGAACACCCGGCGGGCGATCTCGCCCCGGTTGGCCACCAGGACCTTGCTACATCCGGAAGACACCGAACCCCTCCGCTCCCTTGACCTCGTTGTTGTGGCACACCGACAGCGACATCCCGATGACGTCCCGGGTGTCGCGCGGATCGATGATCCCGTCATCGGAGATGCGCCCGGTGGCGTGCAGGGCCAGCGACCCCAGCTCGTGGTAGTGCTCGACCGACTCGGTGATCTGCCGGTCGAGTTCCTCGTCGAACTCGATGCCCTTGCGAGCGGCCTGGCCCCGCCTCACCAGCGACATGACCCCGGCGATCTGTTTGGGGCCCATGATGGCGATCTTGGCCGTGGGCCACAGATAGGTGAACCGGGTGTTGAAGGCCCGGCCCGACATGCCGTAGTTGCCGGCTCCGTAGCTGGAGCCGAGGATCACGGTGATGTGGGGCACCATCGAGTTCGACACGGCGTTGATCATCTTCGAGCCGTTCTTGACGATGCCGCCGTGCTCGAAGTCCTTGCCCACCATGTAGCCGGTGATGTTCTGCAGGAACAGCAGGGGGATGTCCTGCTGGTTGCAGAGCTGGATGAACTGGGTCGCCTTCTCCGAGCTCTCGGAGAACAGCGGACCGTTGTTGCCCAGGATCCCGACCGGGTAGCCGTGGATCCAGGCCCAGCCGCAGATGAGGGTGGTGCCGTAGCGGGCCTTGAACTCCTCGAACTCCGAACCGTCGACGATGCGGGCGATCACCTCCCGCACGTCGACCGGGGCGTAGAGGTCGCGGGCCATGAGCCCCAGCAACTCCTCCTGATCGTGCACCGGATCGATCGAGGGCCTGGTCGGCCCGTAGCCCCGCTTGCGGTGGTTGAGGTGGGCCACCACCTCTCGGCAGATGCGGAGGGCGTCGAGCTCGTCCTCGGCCAGGTAGTCGGCCAGGCCCGAGGTCTCGGCGTGCATCTGGGCCCCGCCCAGGGTCTCGTCGTCGGAGATCTCGCCGGTGGCCATCTGCACCAGGGGCGGCCCGCCGAGGAAGACCTTGGACTGCTCCTTGATGAAGATGTTGTAGTCGCTCATCCCCGGTTGGTAGGCGCCACCGGCGGTGGAGGAGCCGAACACCACGGCCACCGACGGGATGCCGAACTTGGACAGCTCGGTCACGTCGTAGAACAGGCGGCCCGACTCGGCGAAGTGGGTCTGCTGTTCCCGCATCTGGCGTTCGGGGTCGTCGCTGCCCCGCAGGTCGCCGCCGGCCGACTCGACGAACTGGATGTAGGGCAGCCGGTTGTCGCGGGCGATCTCGATGGCCCGCATGATCTTCTTGCCCGAGAAGGCCGTGATCGCCCCGCCCAGCACCGTCGGGTCGTTGCCCATGATCATGCATTCGACACCGGACACGACGCCGATGCCCATGACCAGGCCGGCCCCGACGGTGTAGTCGGAGCAGTAGGCGCCCAGTGAGCTGATCTCGTAGAACGGGGAGTCGGGATCGAGCAGGGCGGCGATCCGCTCCCGGACCGGGAGCTTGCCCCTGCTGCGGAGCCGGTCCATGGCCTTGGGCCCGCCACCGGCCGCCGCTTCCTGCTGGAGCTCGCCGATGACGTCGAGCTGCTCCAGCATGTCGGCCCGATTGCGGGCGAAGGCCTCACCGGTCACGTCGAAGGTCGAACGAAGCACTGCCACGGACGCCGGTATAGACGACGGGGCGGATCCGGGCACGTTGGCCGGCCCCGAAGTCACGTCCGGGCCGAGTCGGCGATCGGCGATCGGCCGGCCGAACGCTCAGTCGATGGCCAGGGTCCCGTCGATCGACTCCCGGATGAAGTCGGCGTGACCACAGTGGCGGGCGTACTCCTCGATCATGTGGATGACGATCCAGCGCAGGTTCCACGGCTCCACGCCCTCGACGGGGGCCGCCACCACATCGTCAAGCGAGGCGTCGGCCAGGATGGCGTCGGAAGCGGCGACGGCTTCCTCGAACTCTGCCCGCAGCTGCTCGGGAGGCAGCGACTCGGCCCGCGTCATCTCCGCGTCGACGTCGGCCTCCCAGTCGAGCGAGGTGTAGCGAGCAAGTGGCTCCCGCCCGGCGAAGCGACCGTGGAACCACGAGTACTCGACCAGGGTCATGTGGCCGATGAGGCGGGACAGGCTGAGGCTGCTGGGAGGATGGGTCTGGCCGAGTTGGTCCCCGTCGAGGCCGGTGGCCCGGGTCAGGAGCTCGTGGCGGAACAGGTTGAGGAAGGCCTCCAAGAGCGTCCGCTCGTCGCCCGCGTGGGGGAAGTGGGGGAGCGGAGGCGTGGGGCCACCGAGGGTGAGATCGTCCATGACGCCGACCCTAGACCGGGTCACCGACGGCGCCCGGATGGTTTCTGGTCCGGCCCGGGGCCGAGGGGGTAGCCTCCGCGCCATGTCCGCCACCGAACGAGACCCCATCCGGATCGCCAACTGCTCGGGCTTCTACGGCGACCGGGTGGCCGCCGCCGCCGAGATGGTCGAGGGCGGCCCGATCGACGCCCTCACCGGCGATTGGCTGGCCGAGCTCACCATGCTGATCCTGTCCCGCACCCGGGCCAAACGCCCCGGCGGCGGCTACGCCCGGACCTTCGTGACCCAGATGGAGCAGGTCATGGGCACCTGCCTCGACCGCGGCATCAAGGTCGTGTCCAACGCCGGCGGCCTCGACCCGGACGGCTGCGCCGACGCCGTGGCCGAGGTGGCCGACAAGCTCGGGCTCTCGCCCACGATCGCCTACGTCAACGGCGACGACCTCGTGCCCCGGCTGGCCGAGCTGGAGGCGGCCGGGATTCCACTGTCCAACTTCGACACCGGGGAGCCGGTGACCGACGTCGACCGGTTCATCACCGCCAACGCCTACCTGGGTTGCTGGGGCATCGTCGAAGCGCTCGACCAGGGGGCCGACATCGTCATCACCGGTCGAGTGACCGACGCCGCGGTCGTGTGCGGCCCCGCAGCCTGGCATCACGGCTGGGCCCGTGACGACTGGGACGCCCTGGCCGGTGCCGTGGTGGCGGGCCACGTCATCGAGTGCGGGGCCCAGACCACCGGCGGCAACTACTCGTTCTTCACCGAGATCGCCGACCTGACCCGGGCCGGGTTCCCCTGGGCCGAGGTGGCCGCCGACGGCTCGTCGGTCATCGGCAAGCACGACGGCACCGGGGGCGAGGTCTCGGTCGGGACCGTGACGTCACAGCTGCTCTACGAGATCGGGGCGCCCGCCTACCTGGGACCCGACGTGACGTCGCACTTCGACACCATCGAGATCGCCCAACAGGGACCGGACCGGGTCCGCCTGTCGGGCACCAAGGGCTCGCCGCCCCCGGCCACGCTGAAGGTGGCCATGAACGAGGTCGGCGGCTACCGCAACGACATCGGCATCGCTCTCACCGGCCTCGACATCGACGCCAAGGCCGAACTGGTGTCGCGGGTGTTCTGGGCCAACTGCCCCTTCGACCGGGATGACTTCGCCTCGGTGTCGGAACGGGTGGTTCGCACCACCCATGACGACCCCGACTCCAACGAGGCCGCCGTCTCGCTGTGGCGACTCACGGTCAAGGACCCCGACGAGCGCAAGGTCGGCCGGACGTTCTCCAACGCCCTGACCGAGACCGGCCTGGCCTCCATCCCCGGACTGTTCGGGGTCGGCGGGGGACCGGCCCCCGGATCGCCCTACGGGGTCTACACCCCGGCCCTGATCCCGGCCGACGTCGTCCCGGCCCAGGTCTCGATCCTGGGTGGCGCCACCACCGTGGTCGATTCGGTGGCCCCCGAGCCCGAGGCTGCCATCGCCGTCGAGGCCCGGCCGGGACCGCGGGCCGAAGGCCCGGGGCCGGGCGGGCCGACCACCCGGGCCCCGCTCGGTCGGGTCATCGGAACCCGCTCGGGCGACAAGGGCGGCAACGCCAACCTCGGCGTCTTCGTCCGCTCCGACGAGGCGTGGCCCTGGATCCGAGACCTGCTCACGACCGAGAAGCTCCAGGAGCTCCTGCCCGAGGCGGCCGATCTACGGGTCGACCGGCACCTGCTGCCCGCGCTGCGGTCGATGAACTTCCTGATCCACGGGATCCTCCAGGAGGGCGTGGCCGCCTCGACCCGCCAGGACGGTCAGGCCAAGAGCCTGGGCGAGTGGTTGCGGGCCCGCCACGTCGACATTCCCGACGCCCTGCTCTAGCCCGAGTCGGCACCTGCCCCCACACACCGGAGGTCGGGCCGGCCAAAGGCGACCGGCGCCGCGTGCTAGCTTCGACGGCCATGGCGAGACGGAAGAGTCGGCTCCTTCCGATCGGCCTCGGCCTGATCGGCCTGTCGATCGTGTGCGGTGTGGTTGGCGTGCTGAGCCTGGTGGCGCTGTTCACCAACCTGTTCAACGCCGAGATCCGTGATGTGCCCGGGACCTTCACCGAGGTGCTCGAACCCAACCAGTACCTGGTGGCGGTGGAACCGGCCCCGGGGGTCAACGTCCTCGAGGTCGTGGTGCTCGATCCGGCCGGCGTCGAGTTGCCCACCGAGGACGGCACATCCCAGACCATCAGTCGCAACAACGACGAGTTCCGGGGGTCCCGCACCTTCGAGGCCGAGACCGCCGGGACCTACTCCATCACCGTGAGCACCAGCGGCCCGAGCCGGGCCATCGTGACCCGGTCGCTGACAGGACTCAGCGGCGGCGATGCCCTGGGCTTCGGGTTGGCCGCGCTGTCGGTGCTCCTGTTCGTGGTGGGGACCATCATGGTCATCGTCGGTCTCGTCGGTCGGCGCCGCCGGTCGAACGACGACCAGACCTCCGGGTGGCAGCCCCCCAGCCCACCCGCCAGCTACGGCGGGCCCGGACCGGGGCTTCGCTTCGACACCCCCCAGCAGCACCCGTCCGACCCCGGCGCCCAGGGGCCCGGCCGCCAACCTCCGGGCTGGCCGCAGGGCTGACGGCGCTTCGTCAGGTCAGGAGGTTGCCGTACCGGTGGAGGGTCCGGCTCACCACCTGCTCCCGCAGGTAGTGGGCCAACTCCAACCGCCCGTCGCTGGTGACCGGAGCGTCGGCCAGGTGGACGGCGGCATCGTTGGCGGCCCGACGGAGGGCAGGGTCGACGGTACCGATGACCCGGACCCGATCGACGCCAAGGGTCGGAAGGCGCGCTGCGAAATCGGCTGCCGACTCGTCCGAGGAGTCCGACACCACCACGTCGACCCCGCAGGTGGCGGCAGCCGCCTCGACCCGGCGCAACTCACGATCGAGCCCGTCGGGCTGGAGCCGGACGGCGATGCGGACCAACGGCCGGTAGCGGAACACGTTGGCTTCGCAGTACAGGTCGCTCGGGTCCCGTTCCACCCCGTACTCGTCGGCCCACCATCGGGCGTCGCTCACGGCGGCGTTGGTCAGCCACACCGCCTCGTCCAGGCTGCCGTCGGTCGGGCGCCAGCGCCCGAACTGCTGGACGTAGTTCGGGCCTCCGGCCTTGGCCCCCGGTCCGAGCACCGACCGCTTCCAGCCGCCGAAGGGCTGGCGCCCGACGATGGCGCCGGTCGTGGTCCGGTTGACGTAGGCGTTGCCGACCTGGACCCGGTCACACCAGGTCTCGATCTCCACCGGGTCCAGGCTGTGGAGCCCACCGGTCAGGCCGTAGTCGGTGGCGTTCTGGAGTGCGATGGCCTCATCGAGATGGCGGGCGTGCATCAGGCCGAGCACCGGCCCGAAGCACTCGTTCTGCTGGAAGAAGGAGCCGGGCCTGACCCCGAGACGGATGCCCGGTGACCATCGGTCACCGCCCAGGCGGCGGGGGGCCAGGAGCCAGTCCTCACCCGGCTCCAATTCCTCCAGGGCTCGACGCAGCTTCTCGGTCGGCGGCCCGACGAGGGGCCCGATGTCGGTCGTCCGCTCCACCGCCGGCCCGACGGTCAGACTCCGGGTGGCGTCGACCAATTGCCGCCGGAACCGGGGCGACTCGTAGACGTCGCCGACACAGATGGCCAGGCTGGCGGCCGAACACTTCTGCCCGCCGTGGCCGAAGGCCGAGGCCACCAGATCCGAAACCGCCTGATCCACATCGGCGTGGGGGGTCACGATCATGGCGTTCTTGCCCGACGTCTCACCGAAGATGGGCAGCCCCGGGCGCCAGCGGCGGAACCGCCGGGCCGTGGCCCACGAACCGGTGAAGATGATGCCCCCGAGCGAGGGGTGGACGACCAGGCGCCGGCCCAGTTCCCCGTCCGGGATGCGGAGGAACTGGAGGGCCTCGCCCACACCGGCGGCCCAACAGCACTCGGCCACGATCTCGGCGCAACGGGGGGTGGCCGGCGCCGGTTTCAGCACCACCGTGTTGCCGGCGGCCAACGCGGCCAGGACACCCCCGGCCGGGATGGCCACCGGGAAGTTCCAGGGCGGTATCACGGCCAGCACCCCGAGCGGGCTGAACCGGGCCGACGGCGACTGACCGACGGTCTCGGCCGATCGGGCGTAGTAGCGGGCGAAGTCGATGGCCTCCGACACCTCGGGGTCGGCCTCGGACACCGGTTTGCTGCCCTCGTGCACCAGCGCCGCGATGAGCTCACCCCGCCGCCGCGACAGCTCCTCGGCCACCGCGGCCAGGATCCGCCGGCGCTCGATGGCGGCCAGTCCGGCCCACCGCTCGCCGGCGGCCGCGGCCCGGCTCACCGTCTCGTCCACTGCGCCTGCGGTCGTGGCCACCGCCGTCTTGGGGCTGTCGGGGGGCTGGGCCAGGATCCTGCGGATCCACACCCGGTTGGTCTCCAGGACCGGATCGGTGTCCGGCTCGTTGCGGAACGCCTCCGACGGATGCGGCACCTGACCGGCCCCGGGCGAGGCCGCCCGGTTCTGGGATCGCCGCGGCCCCTCAGCCACCGACCACCGGCGCGCCACCGACGCCGTGAACTTGGCCTTCTCCGATTCGAAGGCGGCGTTGTCGGTCCGGATGGAGAACAGGTGACGGACGAAGTTGTCGGGCGAGGCGTTCTCCTCCAGCCGCCGGAACAGGTAGGCGATGGCCACATCGAAGTCGCCCGGTTTGACCACCGGGGTGTACAGCAGAAGCGACCCGCAGGCTTCCCGGACCTGGCGGGCCTGGGCCGGCGCCATTCCCTGCAGCATCTCGAACTCGACGCGGTCGTCCACACCCCGCAGCTGGCTCAGGCACCGGGCCCAGGCCACGTCGAACAGGTTGTGACTGCCGACTCCGACCCGCACGCCCTGGAGCCGGTCGTCGTTGAGGAGCCAGTCCAGGCAGCGCTTGTAGTTGGCGTCGGTGTCGGCCTTGGTCGGGTAGGGGGCCTGCTCCCATCCCCGCATGGCGGCCTCGACCTGCTCCATGGCCAGGTTGGCCCCTTTGACCAGCCGCACCTTGACCCGACCGCCGGGGCGGCCGTTGACCGTGTTGTGGTGGCGACGATTGGCCCACTCGACCAATCCCCGAAGCACCGGGTAGGAATCGGGCAGGTACGCCTGGAGCACGATGCCGGCGTCGAGGGCGTGGAACTCGGGTTCCTCCAACAGGGCGGTGAAGGCCCGGACGGTGAGCTCCAGGTCGTGGTACTCCTCCATGTCGAGGTTCACGAACTTGGGCGGGTCGGCCGTCACGGCCCGGGTCAGCAGAGGACGGAGCCGGGCGATGACCCGGTCCACGTCGCCCTCGATGTCCCACGGATTGAGGTTGGCCATGATCGACGAGACCTTGACCGAGACGTAGTCGACGTCGGGGCGGGTGAGCAGGTCCATGGTGGCGTGGAGGCGACGGTCGGCCTCCTGGTCGCCCAGTACGGCCTCACCCAACAGGTTCACGTTGATCCGGTAACCCTGGTTCCGCAGCCCGGCCAGGTGGGGGCCCAGACGCTCGTCGGCATCGGCGATCAGGTGACCCACGAGCTGGCGCATACGGCGCTGGGCCAGGGGCACGACGACCTCGGGCAGGTGGGTGGCGAGGCGGGCCCCGACCCCGAGCAGGACCTTGTCCGGTGACGACAGGAACCCCGGGATCCCCCGGCGGCGCACCAGGGTCCGGAGCTGTTGGGCCGCGCTCTCATCGTCCTCCGGGCGGACCACCCGATCCACGAATCGCATGGCGAAGGCCACCCCGGCCGGGTCCTGGATGACCTGGTCCAGACGGGAGCCGATACGTCGCTCCTCGCCGGTGGCCGTGGTCGCCGCCCGCTCGAGCCACTGGCCCACGAGCTCGACGGCCTCCCCGACCACGAGATCTCCATCGCTGGCGGAGGCGGAATCGGGGAAGATGTCCACCGGACCAGTCTGCCGGGTTCCGCGGCCATCTGCCCGACCTGGGACCCGTTCGTGCCGCAATGGCCGGGCTCCGGGCTCTGTCCGATGTCGCCCGACGTCGCGGAAACGCCTCCAATCACGCGTCGAAATTCGCTGGCGCCGATGACGGATCCCGTTCACACTCGTGGTGTTACGCACGCCGATCGAGAGGAGCACGCCCGGTGATCATCTGGATGTCACAACCCACCGCCGAGTTCCGCATCGGCCTGCGCCCCGGCTTCGAGCGCTGACACCGTTCCGCCCAGCCGAGGTCCGTCCCGTCCGCTGACGGGCTGACAGCAGGCCCCTGCGCCCGAGACCGACCCGAACCGGGGTCGAGCCGTCGGTCGCCCCGTCGCCCCTGCGCCGGGCCGACCGCGTCGGCACCCGGTCCTTTCCGGGAACCGGATGCAGCGCCGCCCGGCATCGGGCAGTCCACCCGGAGCCTCCGGCGGCCGTGACGCTCGCCCCATTGAGGTGAGCGGCGGCCGACGACCGCCCGCCTTCGCCGGGCCGACGAACCCCGTCCCCCCGAAACCCACCCGCCCCATGGCCGCCGCAGTCCCGGCTGGCCTCCTGTCAGGAGCACCACACCATGTACGTCCATCCCGACTTCGTCACCGCCGTCCACCACGATCGTCGGATCCGCTACCGGGCCACCGCCCGGCGGCGGGTCACCCCAACCTCCGCCGCGCCGACGGGCCTGATAGCCGGAGCCGTCAACCCGGCTCGGGCCCGCGCCGCCCGCGCCCTCCGGGCCCTGTCCGACGCGGTCGAACCGACCGGTCAGCTCGGTCGGGCCGAGGCGTCGGGTCGATCGTCGACGCGGTCCAACGTGCCCAGGATCGAGGGCCGAGCCGCCAGGTAGAGGGCGAAGGCCAACAGCAGCACCCCGGCCCCGGTCACCGTGACCTGGGGGCCGAACGCATCGGCCAGGACCCCCTGGGCCAACGAGCCCAGGGGGAAGGCCAGCGTGAACGACATGATGCGGGCCGACATGACCCGGCCCCGCATCTCGTCGGCCACGATCATCTGGATCGAGGTGTTGGTGGTGGCGATCACGGCGAGGAAACCGGCCCCGGTCACCAGCAGGCAGACCAGGCCCAGGGGCCAGGTCGGGGCCAACCCGAACCCGATCACGGCCAGGCCGTAGACGGGCAGACCCCAGCGGACGACGGTCGACCGTGAGATCACGGCATCCCAGCTCGACAACAGGGGGGCGACAAGGACCGCCCCGACCCCGACCGACGAGGCCAGGAGCCCCAGGACCCGAGGGCCGGCCCCGTACACGTCCTCGGTGAAAACCACGGTGAACTGAGCCACCGGATTCCCGAAGAAGGCGACGAGCACGGCACAGAGCATGCTGATGCGGATCCCGGTCCGGACCCGGATGTAGCCCAGCGCCGAGGCGAAGTCGGCGATGATCCCGGAGCTGGCGCCCCGCCTGGGCGCCTGGGCCGTGGTCGGACGCACCAGGATCAGAACCCCGATGACGGCGGCAAAGGAGATCGCGTTCAACAGAAAGGCCAGACCCGGCCCGGCGGTGGCCAGAATCAAGCCCGCCAGGGCCGGACCGACGGCCCGGGAGGCGTTGAACTGGGTCGAGTTCAGGGTGATGGCCGATGGCAGGTCGACCTTGGGCACCAGGGCGGGCACGAAAGCCTGCCAGCTGGGGATCATGAGCCCGCTGAAGACACCGGTGAGCGCGGTCAGAAACAGGATCAGCTGTGGGTCCCGCCAACCGACCGACCACACGGCCCACAACGCCACCGCCGTGACCGCCATCAGGATCTGGGACAACAGCAACAGTCGCCGACGGTCGACGCGGTCGGCCAGGGAGCCGCCGATGGGGCCGAGGATGAAGGCCGGCAGGAACTGGGCGAATCCGGCCAGACCCACATACAGAGGGCGTCCCGTGAGCTCGAACAGCACGAAGGGGACGGCCAGGTTCTGGAGCCAGCTCCCGCTGTTGGAGGCCAGGGCCCCGATGAGAAACAGCCGGAACGGGCGGTGCCGGAGGGCCCGCATCCCGTGCCGCAAACCCGACGCCGGCTCGTCCCCGTCGTCGGTGGGCGCCGGAGAGGGACCCGAGGCCCCGGCCCCGTCCTCCGGGTCGACGTCGCGCTCGTCGTCCGGCCGGAAAGAGGTCAACGCGAGATCACGGTTCGACACTAACGCCATCAGCCCTGCCACTCCTCGCCCGCGTCGTCGACGCCTCCGGCCCCAGGCCTGCATCGGCCGACCGACGACCGAACTCAACAGGGATCGGATGGTCACCGGTCACGGCCCCGTCCGCCCCGGGGCCTCAAGAGCCAACCGGGATCCGGACGAGAGGTGAGCCCTCAGCGGGGAATGTGGGCCGTGGCCTTGATCTCGACCCGGGCGCCGGGAATGGCCAGACCGGTGGTGCCGATGGCGGTCCAGGCCGGGTACGGCTCGCTGATGGCGGCGTCCTTGGCCGCCATGAAGGCGCCGAGGTGCTCGGCCAGGTCGACGTGATAGCTGGTCATCTCGACGATGTCGGCCAGGGTGCCGCCGGCGGCCGCCAGCACGTCGCCCAGGGCGGCGAAGGCGGCGGCGAACTCGTCGGCCGGATCGTCGGGCACGGTGGCGCCGTCGGCCCCGATCACGCCGGAGCAGTAGACGGTGTCGCCGACCCGGGTGGCGGGGGCGAAGTGGAAACGCTCGTAGGTCCGCTCGGAACCAGGGGGGATGATGACGTCGAACTCGGCCATGGGCTGGCCTCCTCTCGGGAAGGGGACTGAGGGTGGTGGATGGGGGGCCGGGGCCCACGAGCACCGGTTGACGAACCGGGTCGACGGGCTCCTAGGCGTAGGCGGCGGCGAACTCGGCGTGGGCATCGAGGATGGGCAACACCTTGTCGGCCGGCGCCGGCGGCAGGCCGAGCACGATGCGGGTCAGGCCGGCCTCGATCAGCGATTCGACCACCTTGGCCTTGGGCGGGGTGCCGAACTGACCGAACTCGATGGAGTCGGGGTCGCGCCCGGCGTCCTCGGCCATCCGGCGGATCGTCTGCACCTGGTCGGCGATGTCGTACCGGCCGGTGATGGGCATGAACCCGTCGCAGAACTCCACGATGTGGGCCATGGTCTTCGGACCGGCGGCGCCACCCAGGATGATCGGCGGATGGGGCTTCTGGGTCGGCTTGGGCCACTGCCAGGAGGAGGAGAAGGAGATGTGCTCGCCTTCGAACGAGGCCTCGTCCTCGGTCCAGATCTCCTTCATGGCCAGGATCGACTCCCGGACGTAGGCCCGACGGTCGCCGAAGGCCACGCCGTGGTGCTCCAGCTCCTCCCGGTTCCAGCCGTAGCCGATCCCGAACAGGAACCGCCCGCCCGACAGGGCGTCGACGGTGGCGACGGACTTGGCCAGCCAGATGGGGTCACGCTGGGCCACCAGGGTGATACCGGTCCCGATCTTGATCGTCTCGGTGACGGCCGCCGCCATCCCCAACGCGATGAATTGGTCGTGGGTCCGCCAGTACTCCTCCGGGAGGGGCGGGGCCTTGGGGTTCATGCCCCAGGGGGTCTCCCGCGAGGTCGGGATGTGGGAGTGCTCGGGGAACCAGATCGACTCGAAGCCCCGGGCCTCGGCCGCCCGGGCCAGCTCCATCGGGTCGATTGCCTTGTCGGTGGGGAACATGTTGACGCCGAAGGCGACCATGGCCGGCTCCTCTTCCGCTGGTCGGTACCGGCCCGACCCTAACCGGGTGCCGGTCGCCGGTCAGGTTGGACGACGGCCCGCCGTCTTGAGCCGGTGCGATCCGAGCTGCGACGATGGACAGCGCCGAACCGAAGGGGGCCACCAATGGACTTTCTCGATCCCCGGGCCGAGCCGCTGGCGCCGCCCGAGCCCTATGACCTGCGGGTCGACCTCAAGCCGGGCACGACGGTGGCCCTGCTGGCCAACGGGTATCCCGACTCCGTCGCCTTCCTCGATCATGTCGAGGCGGCGTTGACCCAGGCCTTCGAGGGCCTGAGTTTCCGTCGCTACGACAAGGGCAACGCCTCGATCGTGGTCGGCGACCAGATGCTCGACGACATCACCGACCAGTGCGGGGCGCTCATCGCCGCCTACGGCCATTGAGGCAGCTGCACCACCGGCACCGTGCGTGACGGCATCCTGGCAGCCCGACGAGGACTCCCCGCGGTCTCCCTGGTCACCGAGAAGTTCTGGCCCCAGGGCGACTTCATCGCCCGTTCCGAGGGCATGACCGACCTGCCCCGGATTCAGCTGCCCCATCCGGTGGCCGGCTCGGGCTCGGAGAACATGGCCAAGGTGGCGGTCGAGATCCGGGATCGGGTGGTCCGGGCCCTCGAGGGCCGATGACGGCCACCGACGCCCCCGCCCCCGCCCGGGCCCTGCTCCGCGCGCTCGACGAAGAGGCGGCGCTCGAGGAGCTCCACCGACTTGGTTGCACCGACGGCCTGCCGGTCGTGGTACCGACCCCGGATCGGGTCGAGCGGATGGTGCTGGCCACGGGACGAACCCCGGACGAGGTTCTCGGGGTCATGGGGCCGCTCATGGGCGCGGCCACGGTCGAGAAGGTGGCGGCGGCGGCTGTGATGGCCGGCTGTCTGCCCGACCACGTCCCGGTGGTGACGGCCGCCATCCGGGCCCTGTGCCAACCCGAGTTCGACCTCCGGGAGATGCAGGCCACGACCCACTGCACGGCACCGCTGCTGATCGTCAACGGCCCCGCCCGCCATGCCTGCGGCGGGATCGCCAGCGGTTTCGGCGCCATGGGGCCGGGGCACCGGGCCAACGCCTCGATCGGGCGGGCCGTGCGGCTGGCCATGATCAACATCGGCGGCGGCCGCCCGGGCGAGTCCGACATGTCCCTCCTGGGCCATCCCGGCAAGTTCACGTACTGCATCGCCGAGGACGAGGAGGGTTCGCCCTTTCCTCCGCTCCACACCTCGTTCGGCTACAACGCCGACCAGAGCGTGGTGACCGTCGTCGGGGCCGAGGCACCCCACTCCGCCTTCTTCATCGGCGACGGTGACGACCCCGAGGGCTCGGCCGAGGAGCTCCTCGCCATCCTGGCCTCGATGGTGGCCGCCCCCGGCACCAACAACCTCGTCCTCGGCGGGGGCGGGTCCGTGATCATCGTCCTCAACCCCGACCACACGGCGGTGTTGGCCGAGGCCGGCTACGACCGGCCGCGGGTCCAGGAGCGATTGGCCGAACTGGCCGTGCAACCGATCGAGTTGGCCCGACGCCTCCACCCCCGGACCTTCGCCCGCCATCCCGGGCCCGAGGTCCGGGCCATCCGCGATCCTGAGCGGGTGCTGCTGGTGCAGGCCGGCGGCACCGGCCTGTACTCCATGGTCCTGCCCACCTGGACCGCCGGGGCTCACGTCAACGCCCCGGTCCAGGCCGAGATCGAGCTCGATCAGGCCTGCGAGGTCCCGTGGGCCGCCAACCCTCCACCGGAAGCGAGCCCGACATGAGCCTCGACACCACCCATCGCCCCCTGCCCACCCCGGTCGACGAACCCGGCCTCGACCACGAGTGCGTGGTCATCGGGGCCGGCGTGGCCGGCATCTACCAGATCAAGAGGCTGACCGATCTCGGGATCAACGCCGTGGTGCTGGAGGCCGGCGACGACCTGGGCGGCACCTGGTACTGGAACCGGTACCCGGGGGCCCGGTTCGACTCCGAGAGCTACACCTACGGCTACTCGTTCTCCCGGGAACTGCTGGACGAGTGGCACTGGAAGGAGCGGTTCTCGGGCCAGCCCGAGAACCTCCGCTATCTGAACTACGTGGCCGACAAGTTCGACCTGCGCCCCCACATGCGCTTCGGCTGCCGGGTGGCCGCCCTCACCTGGGACGAGGACCGCCACTGGTGGCAGGTCCGGCTCGACTCGGGCGAGGAGCTCACCACCCGCTACGTGTTGGCCGGGGTCGGGCTGCTGTCGATCCCCACCCCGCCCCGCTACGAGGGCATGGACGACTTCCGCGGTGCGTCGTTCCACACCTTCCACTGGCCCCATGAACCCGTCGATCTGACAGGCAAACGGGTGGCCGTGATCGGTACCGGGGCCACCGCCATCCAGCTCATCCCCGCCATCGCCCCGGAGGTGGAGCACCTGTCGGTCTTCCAGCGTCGCCCCAACTGGGCCGCCCCGCTGCACAACAGCGTGATCACGGCCGAGGAGATGGCCGACATCCGGTCCCGCTACGACGAGATCTTCGAGATCTGCGCCCGGACGCCGGGCGGGTTCGAGCACGAGCCCGACCGCCGGGGGTTCTGGAACTTCACCCCGGAGGAGCGGATCGCCATCTGGGACGAGCTGTACGAGATGCCGGGCTTCGCCATCTGGCTCCGCAATTTCGTCGAGACCTTCATGGACGACGAGGCCAACGACGAGCTGTCGGCCTACATGGCCGACAAGATCCGCCAGCGGGTCGACGATCCGGTCGTGGCCGAGAAGCTGATCCCGACCGACCACGGCTTCGGCATCCAGCGGGTGCCCATGGAGACCAACTACTTCGAGGCCTACAACCGCGACAACGTCGAACTGGTCGACATCGCCGAGCATCCGATCGAGCGGATCACGGCCGACGGCATCCTCACCACCGAGACCGAGCACCGGTTCGACATCATCGTCTACGCCACCGGCTTCAACGCCCTGACCGGCGCCTACGACCACATGGACATCACCGGCGTGGGCGGTGAGACGCTCCGTGAGCGCTGGGAGTCGGGACCCACCACCTTCCTGGGGATGCAGATCAACGGCTTCCCCAACTTCCTGATGCTGGCCGGCCCCCAGAGCGGGTCGGCCTCCACCAACTTCCCCCGCGGCATCGAGGTCTGTGTCGACTGGGTCACCGAACTGCTGGCGCACGCCTGGGCCAACGGCCACACCCGGATCGAGGCCACGGCCGAGGCCGAGGCCTCGTGGACCCAGCACGTGGTCGACATGTACTCCCGGGTCCTGCTGCGCAAGGCCCAGAGCTGGTTCACCGGCTACAACTCGAACGTCGACGGGCACGAGAAGGGCACGGTGCGCCATCCCGTGTACAACGGCGGTGCGCCCAAGTTCAAGAAGGTCATCGACCAGGTCGAGGCCGACGGGTACGAGGGGATCGCCTTCAGCTGATGGACCAGCTGCTGGGGGGCCGGCGGGTCCTGGATCTGACCGATCACCGGGGCGAGACCGGTCCCTACGCCCTGGCCGACCTGGGGGCCACGGTGCACAAGGTCGTCCCCGCCGGCTTCGACGGCCGGGACGGGACCGGCGACGATCTGACCCACCGGACGTACTCGGCCAACAAGACGGTGGAGCACCTCACCGGCGCCGCCGACGCCGACCGGGCCCGCCTCCTGGCCCTGGCCGCCGACCATGAGTTGGTGTTCGATGCGTGGCCCGACGGGCTGTTGGCGGCCCACGGCATCGACGACGACGACCTGACGGCCGTCAACCCCTGCGTGGTGAGGACGCTGGTCAGCCCCTTCGGCACCGACGGGCCCCGGGCCCACCAACCGGCCTCGGAGCTGACGGTGGCCGCCCTGGGTGGGCCGGTGCGGCTCCAGGGGGTGGCCGACCGGGCCCCCGTGCACCTCTCGGTGCCCCAGGTGTGGCGCCATGCCGGCGTGGAGGCGGCGGTCGCCGCCCTGGTGGCCCATCGCCGGATGCGGCTCACGGGCGAGGCCCAGTTCGTCGACGTGTCGGCCCAGTCGGTGATGACCTGGACCATGCTCAACGCCATGGAGGCCCATGCCGTGCAGGGGCGGGACTTCGAGCGCAATGGCTCCGAACTGCGACTCAGCATCGACGTCCAGCTGCGCCAGGAGACGGCGGACGGCTGGACCATCTGCGTGCCGACGGGGCGGATCATGCCCGCCGTGGTCGACTGGCTGGTCGAGGACGGCATCGTCGACGAGGCCTGGCGCCGGGTCGACTGGGCCACCTACGACCATCGGGTAATCAGTGGCGAGGTCGTCGAGTACCCCATGGTCGAGGTCATGGGGGCGGTGGCCGAGTTGTGCCGCCGTTACCCCAAGTACGAGCTGTTCGAGCGGGGGCTGGTGCGGGGGGCCACCTTCGCCCCCCTCAACGACGTGCACGACCTCCTGGCCTTTCCCCACCTCGAGGCCCGCGGATTCTGGACCGAGGGCGAGGCCGACCGCGTCCCCGGGGCGTTCTACCGCCTCGACGGGACCCGCCCGACGGTCGCCCGGACGGCCGGATCGGTCCCCGTCCCGACCGGCGACGAGGCAGGACCGACCCCCGCCGACGCCGTCCAGGTCGCCTCGGGCCCCGGGGTCGGCCGCGACGACGAACGGGACGACGAGCACGGTGACGGTGACGGCGGCGGGGGAGTGGTCCTGCCGTGGTCCGGGCTGAAGGTGGCCGACTTCTCCTGGATCGGGGTCGGACCGATCACGGCCAAATCGTTCGCCGACCACGGCGCCACCGTCGTCCGGGTCGAGTCCGAGGAGCACATCGACGGCCTGCGGCTGCAGCCCCCGTTCGCCGATGGCGAGGCCGGGATCAATCGCTCGCACTTCTTCGGCACCTTCAACACCTCGAAACGGAGCCTGTCACTCGACCTCAAGTCGGAGGCCGGGATCGAGGCGGCCCGACGCCTGGTCGACTGGGCCGACGTCGTGATCGAGAGCTTCACCCCGGGGACCATGGAGGGGCTGGGCCTGGGCTACGACGTCGTCTCGGCCACCAACCCGTCGCTGGTCATGGTGTCGACCAACCTCCTCGGTGACGGTAGCCACGTGTCGTGCATGGCCGGTTACGGGTACCACGCGGCGGCCGTCGCCGGCTTCCAGGACCTCGTCGGCTGGCCCGATCTGCCGCCCGACGGCCCCTGGATCGCCTACACCGACACCATCGGACCGCGCTTCATCACCACCGCCCTGCTCGCCGCCCTCGACCGTCGGGAACGGACCGGGGAGGGCTGCCACCTGGAGGCGGCCCAGCTGGAGACCGCCCTCCAGTTCCTGGCCCCCGAACTGATCCGGCTCCAACGCCACGGCACGGCCCCCACCAGGCGGGGCAACCGGGGCGACGGCGTGGCCCCCCAGGGGGTCTACCCGACCCGGGGCCACGACCAGTGGCTGGCCCTGTCGGTGTCCGACGACGACCGGTGGTCGGCCCTGGTCGACCTGCTGGGCCGACCCGACTGGGCCACCGACCCGGCCCTCGCCACCGTCGAGGGCCGCCTGGCCAACCACGACGAACTCGACGAGCGGCTGGGCGCCTGGACCGCGACCCACGACGGCCCGGACCTGGAAGCCCGGTTGGCCGGGGCCGGCGTCGCCGCCGGCGTGGTCCAATCGAGCAGGCAACTCCCGGACGACCCCCAGTACCGCCACCGCCGCTTCTACCGGACCCTGACCCACGCCGAGGTCGGCGACCGACCCTACGCCGGACACCAGTACCGGATCCGGGGTTACGACCACGGGCCCCGCTGGGCACCCCCTTGCCTGGGCGACGACTCGTTCGCCGTCCTGACCGACCTGGTCGGCCTCGACCCCGACGAGGTGGCCGATCTGGCCGCTCGGGGCGCCTTGGGCTGACCCGTCGGCCGACGGGCAGGCCGCCGCCGGCGTGACGACGGCCGCCGGTCCCCGGCCGCGGTGGTCGGCCTCGACGGCGAGACCGTCACCGTGCCCTCTGCGACCCGTCCAGGCACCGGCCGCCCTGGCCCTCAGCTGAACAGACCCTCGGCCATCCCCTCGGCCACGGCATCGGGAGCGAGGCCGGCCAGGTCGCCCCACACCTCGAAGTTGGCCTCCCCGAGGTAGGCCGGGGCGGGCCGATAGGGGCCGAGTTCGCTGTCGCTCCAGTGGCCCGGGAACCGGTCGTGGCGTCGGGGGCCGAAGCCGACGGTATCGGTGGTGATCCAGAAGCCCCGGTCCCGGTGCTGGGGGTCGTGCTCCAACAGGTCGGCGGCGTTCTGGACGACGCCCGCCGCCACGCCCACCTCCTGCAGCGTCGTCATCGCCGCCTCGGCCTCCCGGGAGGCGGCCCAGGCGGCCACGGCGGCGTCGATGTCGGCCCGGCGGGCCCGACGCTCCTCGACCGCGCCCAGGTCGTCCCCCGTCCAGCCGATGACGGTGGCCAGTCGACACCAGGCCTCGTCATCGACGGCGGTCACGGCCAGATGGCGGCCGTCGACGCAGCGGTAGACCTCGTTCGGCACCTGATCGGCCAGGCCGTCGACGTTGCCCCGGGCCACCGGCCCGGACCCGGTGGCGAAGTACTCGATGAGGGCCGGCCCGATGAGGCCCGCCCCGATCTCCAGTTGGGCCATGTCGATGTGCTGGCCCCGTCCCGAGGTCTCCCGCTCGTGGAGGGCGGCCAGCACCGCCACCACGGCCGAGAAGCCTGCGGCGTGATCGTTGAGCGAGAAGCCGCACCCGACGTCGCCCCGACCTTCCGGGTTGGTCAGATGGGTGAGCCCGCACAGGGCGTGGATGGTGGGGGCGTAGCTGATGACCCCGGACCACGGCCCGTCGTGGCCGCACCCCGACATCGAGATGTAGACCAGCCGCGGGTTCCACTCCCGGACCTGATCCCACCCGACACCGAGGCGATCGAGCACCCCGGCGGCATAGTTCTCGACCAGCACGTCGGCCTGCTCGACCAGCCGGCGCAGGTGATCGAGGGCACCGGGCCGCTTCAGGTCGAGGGTGGCCGACCGCTTCGACCGGTTCCACACCTGGTAGTAGGGGTACTCGGGTTGATTGACCAGCGTGGCCCGTTCCTCGGTCTGGACCTTGATCACGTCGGCCCCGAGGTCGCCGAGCAGGCGGGTGGCCGATGGCCCGGCCAGGACCCACGAGAGGTCGACCACCCGGAGCCCGGCCAGCGGCGGCTCGGTGGCGGCCGCTTCGGTACCGACGTCCCGGCCGGCCCCGTCGGCCCGGCCCCGGGCCCCCCCGTCAACGGCCGCTCGGTCGGAGGTCGCCACCGCGGCCAGGACCTCGGCCACCGACCGCGCCGACGGGTCGGGGTTCGAGGGCGCCGACGTCGGCGTCGCCTCGTAGCGGACCTGCCGCCAGGGCCCCCGGACGCGCTCGCCGTCCCCGAGATCGATGTCGCCGAAGAGGGCCCGGTGGGCGAACTGCGGGTTGTCGGCGACCTGGGCCACGGTCTGTACCTCGCCGAAGGCCACATGGCGCCGTTGGGCCTCGGTGAACAACTCGCCGGCGTCGAGCCGGGCGGCGAAGCCCCGCACGGTGGCCATGACGTCGTCGATGGCGCCCAGCACCTCCTCGGGCGCGGCGCCCTGGTAGGGGCGGGCCTCGTCGACCCCGTGCTCCAGCATCCACTCGATCAACGACTCGGTCGACGGTGTGGGAGTCACCATGACCGAGCCCGAGGCGGCGGGGACCACGGTGTAGGCCCCGAGCCAGTGCCGGGACCCCTGGCGGGGCGCCAGGGTGGGGAGTCCCTCCAGCTCACGGTCGTACTCGTACTGCATGATGAGGTTCTCGATGTTGGCCGACACCACCTCGTGCAACGAGATGTCGACGAGCTGACCCCGGCCGTGGCGACGGGCGTGGCGAACCCCGGCCAGGGCCGAGAGGGCGGCCACGAAGCCGGCGAAGTTGTAGCCCTGCCAACCCCAGGAGTTGAGGGGCTCGTCCTCGGTGCCGGTCAGGGACAGCACACCGCCCAGGGCTCCGGCCACCAGATCCGAGGCGGCCCACCCGGCCCGGGATCCGGTCCGACCGAACGGGGTCACCGAGACCTGGACCAGCCCGGGGTTGTCGGCCGTCAGATCGGCGTGATCGACACCGAGGTCGGCCAGCCGGCCCGGGCGCTCGGACTCGATCACCACGTCGGCGGCCGCCGCCAGCCGACGGTACCCATCCCGGCCGGTCACGGTGTCGAGATCGAGGTCGATCCGTTGCTTGGCCGAGTCGAACCACCAGTCGAGCACGCCGCCGAAGGCTCCGGCCCGCCCCGGGAGGGTCCGGCCCGACGAGCCCCGCCCGGCCGGGCGCCACACGGTGGCTCCGGCCTCGGCCAGGACCTTCGTCCCGTAGCGACCGAGGTCGCCGGTGAGGTCGATGATCCGGAGGGTGGCGAGGGGTCCCGTGCTCGACATGGGGCAACGGTAGGAGATGGGCCGGCGGGCTGTACAACGACGGTCACCCCGGCCAGGATTGGGCCGTCCCGGCCGGTGACGATGGGAGGCCCGTCCATGCCGAACGACGATCACGTCAACCCCGAGTCCGGCACCGGCGGCCCCACCTGGCCCCGACCGCTCTCGGTGCTCGATCTCGCCATGGTCCCCGAGGGCCGGACCTCGGGCGACGCCCTGGCCGACACCGCGGCCCTGGCCGCCCGGGCCGAGCGGCTCGGCTACACCCGTATCTGGGTGGCCGAGCACCACAACATGGCCACCGTGGCCTCCACCAGCCCGCCGGTCCTCATGGCCCACCTGGCCGCCGCAACCACCACCATCAAGGTCGGTTCCGGCGGCGTGATGCTGCCCAACCATGCCCCGCTGGCGGTCGCCGAACAGTTCGCCCTCCTCGAGGCCCTCCATCCGGGACGAATCGACCTCGGCATCGGACGGGCCCCCGGCACCGACCGGGCCACGGCGGTCGCCCTGCGCCGAACCGACGGCCATCGGGACGAGGAGGACTTCCCCCGCAATCTGATCGACCTCATGGGTCTGCTGGGCGACCCCCGCACCGAGCACGGGCTGTGGGAGCGGTTCCGGGCCACCCCGGAGGCTCGCACCTTCCCGTCGGTCATCCTCCTCGGCTCCAGTGGCTTCAGCGCCCAGTTGGCCGGGGTCCT
Organism: Acidimicrobiales bacterium; assembly: GCA_965263455.1. Classification (GTDB taxonomy): domain Bacteria; phylum Actinomycetota; class Acidimicrobiia; order Acidimicrobiales; family SZUA-35; genus CADEDH01. The sequence continues at coordinate 183,269 of CBDHHN010000001.1, read as the reverse complement.
GGGCCTCCCGTTCGCCTTCGCCCACCATTTCGACATGGGGGGCACGACCGAGGCCGTGTCCATCTACCGGGAGTACTTCGAACCCTCCGACCAGCTCGATCGGCCCTACGTCATCGTCACCGCCTCGGTCATCGCCGCCGACAGCGGGGCCGAGGCCGACCGGCTGGCCGCTCCGGCCCGCCTCCGACGCTTCGGCCTCCGCAGCGGGCGGCTGTTGCCCCTGTTGCCACCGGAGGAGGCCGCCGCCCATCCCCAGTACGAGGCGGCCCGGGCCATGGGTTCGACCGCCATCCTGGGCGACGGGCCGACGGCGGCCGCCGGCCTGGCCGACCTCACCGTCCGCACCGGGGCCGACGAGCTGATGATCCACACCGCGACCCACGGACTCGACGAGCGGCTCAACAGCCTGGCGCTCCTGGCCGACGCCTGGGCCGCCATAGAGCCCGCCGCCCTCGACCCGGCGGCCGGCGTCGGGCCGACGGCCGGGGCCGATCGACCCCGCACGGCGGAGGTGGGCTGATGCGGGCCTGGCAGGCGACTCGCCTCGGCGATCCGTGGGACGTGCTGGAACTGCTCGACGTCGACCCGCCCACGCCCCCCGAAGGGCTGGCCCGGATCGAGGTCGAGGCCACCGACGTCAACTTCGCCGACATCCTGCAGTGCCAGGGCACCTACCAGGTCCGGCTCGACCCACCCTTCGTGCCCGGTATGAGCACGGTCGGCCGGGTGGTCGAGGTGGGGGAGGGGTGCGAACTCCGGCCCGGGCAACGGGTCGTCGGCTCGGCCCGGGCCCCGTGGGGAGGGTTCGCCGAGGGGGCGTGGGTGTCGCCCGACGACGTCAACGCCCTGCCCGACGAGGTGGAGGCCACGGTCGCAGCCGGGCTCCATGTCACCTACGGCACGTCGTGGTTCGCCCTCCACCAGCGGGGCCGGCTGGCCCCGGGGGAGAGCGTGCTGGTGTTGGCCGGGGCCGGCGGCGTCGGCTCGTCGGCCATCCAGATGGCCAAGGCCCACGGGTGTTGGGTTCTGGCCGCCGCCGGCGGTCCGGAGAAGGTCCAGGTGTGCCGTGACCTCGGGGCCGACGTCGCCATCGACTACCGGGACGGCGACCTCTACGCCGAGGTCATGGAGGCCACCTCGGGCCGCGGCGTCGACGTCGTGTACGACCCGGTCGGGGGCGAGTACTTCGACATCGCCCGCCGCCTGGTGGCCTGGGAGGGCCGGCTGCTGGTGGTGGGCTTCGCCTCGGGCACCATTCCTTCGGCCCCGGCCAACCACGCCCTGGTCAAGAACTACTCGGTGGTCGGTGTCCACATGGGCGGCTACCGGGGCCGGGACAAGGCGACGCTCGACCGGTGCTACGAGGAGGTCTACGCCATGCTCCTCGACGGTCGGATCAACCCGCTCGTGTCCCAGGTGCTGCCCCTGACCGGGGTACCCGACGCGCTCCGCCAGTTGGCCGACCGCCGAACGACCGGTCGCCTCGTCATCGACACCACCACCTGACCGCCATGGACGACGACCCCTATCGGAGTCACAGCTTCGACGAACTGTCCGCCCTGCCCCTGGCCTTCCGGGACGACCTGTTCCGCGACCGGGTGGTTCTCATCACCGGCGGGGGTGGCGCCATCGGCACCGCCATGGCCACGCTGTTCGGGCGCCTCGGGGCCCGCATCTTCGCCTGCGGGCGCAGCCCCGAGCCCCTCGAACGACTGACCGACCGGCTGGCCTCGATCGGGGTCGAGGCGGCCACCGCCACCATGACGGTGCGTGACCCGGAGCAGGTGGCCGGCCTCATCGAGCAGGCGGCGCAGACCTGGGGTCGGCTCGACGTGGTGGTGAACAACGCCGGCGGTCAGTTCGCCAGCCCCGCCGTCGACATCAGCCCCAAGGGATGGTCGGCCGTGGTCGAAACCAACCTCTACGGACCGTGGTACGTGATGCAGGCCGCGGCCCGCCACTGGATCGGCTCCGGTGTCCCCGAGGGGCAGGACCGGGCCGGTCCCAACATCATCAACATCTCCACCATCCAGGGCCGAGCATCGGTCGGCATCCCCCACACCGCCGCCGCCCGGGCCGGCGGGGTGGCCCTCACCCGGTCCCTGGCCGTGGAGTGGGCCCCGCACCGCATCCGGGTCAACTCGATCGGCGTCGGTGTGGTGGCGAGCGAGGGTCTGCGCCACTACCCGCCCGAAGCGCGGGCCAGCTTCGGCCACAACCCGATGCGGCGCCTGGGCGACGTGTGGGACGTGGCCCACGCCGCCGCCTACCTGGCCGGGCCGACCGGCGCCTTCCTCACCGGTGTGCACCTCGACGTGACCGGAGGCGAACACGTCTGGGGCGAGTACTGGCCTCTGGGCAAGCCGGAGTGGTATCGCGTTGATCCCGACGGCGGGGGCCGTGGCCGCGGGGAGCCCGACGGGCCGACATCGACACCACAGGGGGGCGCGTGAGCGACTACACCATCAAGGGCCGGGTGGCCATCGTCGGAATCGGCGAGACCACGTACTACAAGCGGGGCCGGTCGCCCGACCCCGAGTTCGTGCTCGTCCTCAAGGCCATCCTCGACGCCTGTGCCGACGCCGGCATCAAACCCGACCGTATCGACGGCTTCTCGTCCTATTCGAACGACCGCAACCTGCCGGCCCGGCTGGCCAACGCCCTCGGCCTACCCGAGCTGCGGCTGTCGTTGATGCAGTGGGGCTCGGGGGGCGGCGGCGCGGCGGCCGCCATCGGCAACGCCGCCGCCGCCGTCAACGCGGGCCACGCCCGCTGCGTGGTCGCCTTCCGGGGTCTGGCCCAGGGCCAGTACGGCCGGTTCGGCTCCGGCGCCCGGACCAACTCGGTCAGCGGACCGAACGCCTTCACCGCGCCCTACGGGCTCATGTCCCCGGCCCAGATGTTCGCCATGCGGGCCACCCGCCTGTTCCATGAGCACGGGGTGCCGCCCGAGACCCTGAAGGCGGTGTCGCTTGCCGCCTACCACCACGCCCAGAACAACCCCCGGGCCGTGATGCACGGACGCCCCCTCGACGGTGAGACCTACGACACCGCCCGCTGGATCACCGAACCGTTCCGGCTCTACGACTGTTGCCTGGAGAACGACGGGGCGGCGGCCGTGATCGTGATGCGGGCCGACGAGGCGGCCGACGTGACCGACCACCCCGTCTTCCCCCTGTCGGTTCAGCAGGGAGGGCCCTTCCGGTCGGGGGCCGGTGTCCACAACACCCCGGACTACGCCACCTCCAACTTCAAGTCCATGGTTCCCCACCTCTACGCCGAGGCCGGCGTCGGCCCCGACGACGTCGACGTCGTCCAGTCGTACGAGAACTTCACCGGTGGGGTGGTCATGAGCCTGATCGAGCACGGGCTGTGCACCTACGAGACGGCGGGCGACGTGCTGACCTACGAGAACCTCACCGCCCCGAGCGGTGGGCTGCCGCTCAACACGAGCGGGGGCAACCTGGCCGAGTGCTACATGCACGGCCTCGGCCTCCAGATCGAGGCCATCCGCCAGATCCGGGGCACCTCGACCAACCAGGTGCCGGGCGCCAGGGTGGCCCTGGCCAACGCCGGGCCCATGGTCGAGGTCTGTTCCACCGCCCTCTACGGCTCCCGGGAGGTCGTGGCATGACCGAAGTCGAACAGACCAACGAGGCCTACCTGGCCCCCGGCCTGGCCCGCCCCCGTCCGGCGAGCGACGGCCTGGACGCCCCCTACTGGGAGGGGGCCCGGGAGGGGCGGCTGCTGATTCAGCGTTGCGAGGACTGCGGGAACCACCAGTGGGGCCCCGAATGGATGTGCCACGCCTGCCATCGCCTCGACCCCGGCTGGGTCGAGGTCGAACCTCGGGGTGTGGTCTACAGCTGGCAGCGGGTCCACCACCCGGTCCACCCGGCCCTGGCCGACCAGGGCCCGTATCTGGTGGTGCTGGTGGAGTTGCCTGCGGCCGACGGGGTGCGCGTTGTCGGCAACCTCCTCGGCGACCCCCTGCAACCGGTCGAGATCGGTATGGCGGTGACCGCGGTGTTCGAGCATCACCATGACGACGACGAGCCCTACACCCTGGTCCAGTGGCGGGCGACATGAACGGACCCGGTCCGGGGCCCACGCCGTTCCCGACCACCACGGTCGATCTGGAGCCCGAGACCACGGCCACCGGCCGGGCCTACCGGCTGACCGTGGAGGTCCCCAACCGGTACCACGGCGGCGATCGGGCCTATCCCGTGGTCGTGGTGCTCGACGGCCAGTGGGCCGGGGGCATCGTGCGCGACGCCTTCCGGGTCCTCCCACTGGAACGGACCCTGCCCGAGGCCGTGGTCGTGAGCGTGGAACATCGCACCGGCGACCTGCGGGAACTGCTGCAGCTTCGGGCCGCCGACTACACCCCGACCCCGGCGCCCTCACCGCCCGAGACCGGCGTCACCGTCGGGCCCGACGAGGTGGGTCAGGCCCCGTTGTTCCGCCGGGTCCTGCGGGACCAGATCCTTCCCCTGGTGGCCGAGCGGTGGCGGATCAGCGACGACCGAACCCTGGTGGGTCACTCGTTCTCCGCCCTGTTCGGCCTCGACACGTTGTTGGACGAACCCACGGCCTTCGGCCGGTGGGTCCTGGCCAGTCCCTCCGTGTGGTGGGACGACCGGGTGATGTTCCGCCGAGAGGCCGAACACGCGGCCCGGGGCGACGCCCTGGCGGGCCGGGTGTTCCTGTCCCAGGGTTCGGACGAGGGCGGGGACGAGCCGTTCGGAGGGCACCAGGCCTTCCACCGGCAGCTGGCCGGCCGGGACCATCCCGACCTCGACCTGCACTGGCATCTGTTCGAGGGCGAGGGCCACCAATCGGTCATCGCCCCCGCCGCGGTACGGGGGTTGCGGACGGTGTTCGCATGAGCGCCGGCGGGATCGTCCCCAACCCGGCCGGGCATGTGTGCCTCACCTTCGACTTCGACGGCCCCTCCCTCTGGATCCAGCGGGGCCAGACCCATCCCACGTCCATCTCCCGCGGCGAGTTCGGGGCCGTGGCCGTGCCCCGGCTCCTCCGGCTGCTGGCGACCCGGGACCTCCCGGCCACCTTCTTCGTCCCCGGCCACACCGTGGACACCTACCCCGACGAGTGCCGGGCCATCGCCGAGGCCGGACACGAGCTGGCCCTCCACGGCTACGCCCACGAACTCAACACCCGACTCGACGAGCCGGAGGAGGCCGCCATCCTCGACCGGTCGATCGAGCTGCTCACGGCGGTCGCCGGCACACCACCGGTCGGCTACCGGGCTCCCTCGGGCGAGGTCACCGAGCAGACCCTGCGCCTGCTCCAGTCCCGGGGGTTGCGTTACGACTCGTCCCTGATGGGTCACGACTATCGGCCCTACCGGGTCCGCCTGGGCGACGAGTTCCCGCCCGACGGCCCGCCTCGATGGGGCCTGGAGAGCGACCTGATCGAGCTCCCGTGGTCGTGGACGGTCGATGACTACGTGTACCTGGAGTTCGTCACCTTCCGGCGGATGCTGATGCCGGGCCTCCGCCGACCGGACGAGATGTTCGCCAACTTCGCCGACGACGTGCGGTGGATGGTCCGAGAGGTGACGGCCGGCGTGTGCACCATCGTCTTCCATCCCCAGGTCATCGGACGTGGCCATCGTCTGCTGGCCCTGGAGCGTTGGCTCGACGACCTGAGCGGTCTCGGCCTCTCGTTCGACCGGCTGGATCGGGTCGCCGGGGCGGTGGCCGACGGTGCTACCTTCGGTATCGAGGACGGGGTCTGAGGCGGCACCGATCGGGCCCGCCGCTTGTCATCGAATCGACACCCAAGTAGCAGCCTCAGGATGCCGATACCTCCAGTGGAGGTATCGAGATATGGTCCCCAAGTCGGCCAACCCCATCCCACCGGCGGACACCGAGGAAGAGCTGTCCACGATCCTGCAGATCGTGTACGCCAGTGCCGCCACCGTCCCCTTCAGCGAGGACGAACTCATCGAGCTGCTGCGGATCTCCAAAGCGAACAACGACGCGGCGGGAATCACCGGCATGCTCCTCTACCACGAGGGTTCGTTCATCCAGGCCATCGAGGGCGAGCCCGAGGTCGTCGAACGGCTCTACCGCAAGATCGCCCGCGATCGGCGGCACGGCGACACCCTGCTGCTCCACCGCGGCGAGGCCCAGAACCGCACCTTCGGCGGCTGGTCCATGGGCTTCGAGCGATTGAGCCTCGACGGCCACGGCCACGTCCCCGGCCTCAACCGGTTCCTGCGCAGCGGCGTGCTGGGCCTGCGGACCGACGACGGCGACGCCGTCCGCCGAGCCATGCTCGGCTTCCGGGCCGGTAAGTACCGACGAGGCCACTAGATCCCCGGGGTCGGGCCGGGACGAGGCGCCCGGTCTAGGCTTCTCCGACCGCGGCCCGGATCCGATCGTGGAGGGCGGCCAACTGTTCGACCATGGCGTCGACGGTGCGGGCCCCGGCCTGGAACACGGCGGTGGCGTTGAGCGAGACCCACTCGAAGCCGAGTTCGCCAAGACGCTCCACCCGGGCCACCACCTGGTCGTGGTCGGCGTAGTAGGCCTTGTCCTCGTCCCGACTGGGTGGGGGCTGGAGCATCATCTGAAGGCCGATCTCGCCCGGATCCCGACCCGCCCGCTCGGCGTGTTCCTCGATGGTGGCCAGCGATCGACGGATGTCGTCGTCCGACGACAGGGCGGAGCCCATCCACCCGTCGCCCCGCTGGGCCACCCGCCTGAGCGCGGCGTCGGAGCCACCCCCGATCCAGATCGGGAGGTCACGCCCCTGGGGCGGCTTGGGCTCCATGGCCATGGCCGTCGAGGTGTAGTGGTCGCCCTGGAAGTCGATGCGCTCATCGCCCCAACAGGCCCGGAGCAGATCGATGGCCTCGTCCATCCGCCGCCCCCGGTTGGCGAAGGACTCCTCCAGGGCGTCGAACTCCGACGGCTGCCAGCCCACGCCGACCCCGAGTCGGACCCGGCCGCCGGAGAGGGTGTCGATGCTCGAGATCTGCTTGGCCACCAGCACCGGCTGCCGTTGCGGGAGCACCAGCACCTCGGTGGCCAGCCCCACCCGCTCGGTCACGGCGGCGAACTGGGCCAGGAGCACGATGGCTTCGAGGATGGGCATCTGGGGTGGGTAACGGGGGCCCGTCCGGTCCTCGGTGGGGTAGCCCATGACCACGTGGTCGAACACGGCGATCTCGTCGTAGCCGATGTCCTCGATGGCCCGGGCCAGGTCCAGCACCTTGGCCGGTCCCTCCCGGAAGGCGACGCTGGGGTAGTCGACGGTGAGCTTCACGGTCCGTAGGCTCCCACGCCCGGGGCCCACCGTCGACTTGAGCCGGGCCGCCTCCGGGCCTAGAACGGACCGGGGACCGGGATCGCCCCGGACCTGTACCGTCAGGCCGCGCCATGACCGACGCCACTCCTCCCACCGGTCCTCCGACCGATTCCACCTCGTCCGACCGGCAACGCTCGGACGACGTCCTCGACCTGGGGGGCCACCAGGCCAACAACGACCCCATGGCCTTCACCCGACGGTGGCTGCCCGAGGGGCCGGTCCAGTGGAGCGACGTTCATCGGGGTTGGGTCGTGCTGTCCCACCGGGAGGTGGCGGACGCTTTCCGCGACACCCGCCTGTCGGCCGACCGGATCTCGACCCTGGAGCGGTTGGCGGCCGAGCGGCCCCAGCATTTCAGCCTCACGGTGGAGCTCCTCTCGGGATGGATGGTGTTCCGGGACCCGCCGGCCCACACCAGGCTTCGGGATCCCGTCCGGCGGGCCCTGACACCGCGGACGGTGGAGCGTCTGCGGGAGGCGGTGGCGACGACGGTCGACGACCTGCTGGCCAGCATCGAACCGGGGGAGTGGGACATCAAGGAGCGCCTGGCCGGGCCGCTGCCGGCGCTGATCATCGCCGACCTGCTCGGCGTCCCCGGCTCGGAACGACATCGGTTCCAGCAGTGGTCCGACGACCTGGCCCAGATCGTGTTCTCGGTCCAGCCCGGGTCGCTCCAGGTCGACGACCTCCAGGACGCCACCCGCCAGTTCACCTCGTTCTTCGGTGATCTCCTCGACCACCGTCGACGCCACCCCGGCGACGATCTGATCTCGACCATGGCCCGCCAGTCGTCGGACGACCTGACCACGATGGAACTGATCGGGGCCTGCACCCTGCTGCTGTTCGCCGGCCACGAGACGACGACCAACCTCCTGACCAGTTCGGTCCGGGTCCTCAACGACCACCCCGACCAACGCCGACGCCTGCTCGACGACCCGACCATCGAGCCCACGGCGGCCGACGAACTGCTCCGGGTCTGCGGGCCGGCCAAGTCCATGGTGCGCAAGGTGGCCGTGGCCCACGAACGGGGCGGCCGGCGGCTGGCGGTCGGCGATCGGGTCTACCTCTCGATCCTGACCGCCAACCGCGACCCCGACGTGTTCGACCGGCCGGAGCGGGTCGATCTGGGGCGCGAGCCCAACACCCACCTCGGCTTCGGTTGGGGTCTCCACCACTGCCTGGGGGCGCCGCTGGCCCGGCTGGAGGCGCACCTCACCTTGCGCCGACTGCACGAGGTGTTCCCCGGGCTGGAGCTCGTCGAACCCGACCGCTCCTGGTCGGGCAACGCCCTGGGCCTCGGCTTCGGTCGCCTCCCGGTCCGGACCTGAGGCCACCCGACCGGGGTCCTCGGGCCGGGTGTACGGACCGGGCCACCGGCCTGTGACAAGGTGGTGTGGCCGCCGCCAACCCGGTGGCGGGAACCATCACCCCCGTCGCGTCGTCGGAGTCAACATGAGGTCGATCCGCTGGTCACTGCTCGCCGCCCTGCTGGCCCTGGCCCTGGTGGGCGCAGCCTGCGCCTCGTCCGACGACGACGGGGGCCAGGCCGACTCCCGCCCGGCCGAACCCGGTGGTGACGACGGCCCGTCCGAACCTGGGCCCGACGCCGATCCCGACGACCCGGCGGACCCGGACGACGACCTCGCCGACCCCGACCCCGACCCCGACGCCGGTTCCGGCGACTCCGACGACCCCGACCCCGACGGCGGGGACGACGACGCCGGCGCGTCGGATCTGGTCTGGACGGTGGTGGCGGTCGAGTTCGACGACACCCTGAACCTGCGGGCCGAGCCATCGGCCTCGGCCCCCGTCCTCACCGAGTTCCTGCCGTGGACCACCGGGCTGCGGGTGGTCGGCGACGACGGGGACGACCCTCCTCGGTGGCGGCAGCTGGAACTGCCCGACGGGACCGTGGGCTGGGTCAACTCCCGGTTCCTGGTCGGGCAACCGGCCAACCTGTCGGGCGCCGAGGCGGAGGCGGCGGAGGCGGTCGGCGTCGAGTTCCTGGACTGGGCCCGCTCGGGTGGATCGCCCGACAACCTGCTGGCCCCGCGATCGGTGTGGATGGGCGGCATAGGCATCTACGCCGACGCCGGGAGCCAGTGGAACTGGGTGGCGGCCGACGACCTGGCGACCGAGGCCCAGTGGAACACCGAACGGGACTTCGTGGTCGAGCCCGGACTGGACTGCGGCTCCGATTGCACGCTGTCGGCCCGGGACTTCCTGAACCTCGACCGGCTCGACGACACCACCCGCGTCCTCCTCGACGACATCCCGCCGGAGAACCAGGCCTTCCTGGAGGGGATGCTGTGGGAGGCGCCCTCGTCACTGCACCGGCTGGTACTCGACACGCCGACCACCGACGAGACGCAGACCTTCGACTGGCAACGCCTGCACCTGGTGCTCGACTGGTCGGGCGGTGAGCCCAGGGTCCACCTGATCCACAATCACGGCTGGACGCCCTGAGCCTCCGCCGTCGATCGACGGCGGAGGCGGGAGCAGCGTTGGCGGACGGTGTCCGGACGACCGGCCGGAGCCAGGACCTCAGCCGCAGCAGGTGTTGCCGCCACCGTCGGGCCGGCCGACGACGGTGTTGACGAGTTGCTCGCTGTCACCGGTCTTGACGTAGTACTCCCAACGGAGGCCGTCAGGACCGTCGATCCAGGTCTCGGTCTTCTCGGCGTAGCAGCAGAGGGTGTCCTCGACACCCGTGGTCTCCATGCCCTCGGCCGTGAGCCGGGCCTCGGCCGCCACCACCTCGTCGGCGGTCTCGGTCTCGACACCCAGATGGTTGATGGAGCCGGGGTCGCCGGCCCCCTCGAAGAGCACCAGCTTCAGGGGTGGGTTGGCAATGGCGAAGTTGGCGTACCCGGGTCGAACCTTGGCCGGCTCGGTGGCGAACATCCTGCTGTAGTGGTCGATGGCCTCGTCCAGATCGGAGACGTTCAGGGCCAGTTGCAGTCGCATAGGTGATTCCTCCTGGTCATATCGACGGACATCAATATGATCTACGTATCGATGGATGTCAATACGTAGGTGATGCTAGTCTGTGGCCATGACCTCCCCCGAGCACGACGTCGACGATCAGGTCGGTTGCTGCCCGCCGTTGACCGGTCACGTGCTCGACGACGAGCAGGCCGCGGCCCTCGCCTCCCGCCTCAAGGCCCTGGCCGACCCGACCCGGCTGAAGCTGGTGTCGCTCATCGCCTGCGCCGCCGACGGCGAGGTGTGCGCCTGCGACCTCCCCGGCCTGCTCGACCGCTCCCAACCCACGGTCAGCCACCACCTCAAGCTGCTGGTCGAGGCCGGCCTGGTGGATCGGGAGAAACGGGGCAAGTGGGCCTGGTTCTCGCTCCGGCCCGGCGCCCTCGACGGGGTGCTGGCCGCCCTGGGGGCCGAGGTTCCGACGCCGGTGGCCTGAGCGGGTCCCGGTTCGCCGGACCCGGCCCCAGCCTCTACCCTCCAGCAAGGTTCGGGCCATGGGGCCCGCACGACCCTGCGACACGAGCAAAGGAGCGGCACATGGGTGCGTTGGATGGACGGGTGGCGATCATCACCGGGGCCGGACGCGGCATCGGCCGGGAGCACGCCCTGCTGATGGCGTCCGAGGGAGCCAAGATCGTGGTCAACGACCTGGGCGGTGCCGCCGACGGCACCGGGTCCGACGCCACCCCGGCCCAGGAGGTCGTGGCCGAGATCGAGGCCATGGGGGGCGAAGCGATCGCCAACGGTGCCAACGTCACCGACTGGGAAGGCGTCCAGGCCATGATCAACCAGGCCGTCGAGGCCTTCGGCGACCTCCACATCCTGGTCAACAACGCCGGCATCCTCCGGGATCGGGTCGTGGTCAACATGACCGAGCCCGAGTGGGACGCCGTCATCGACGTCCACATGAAGGGCCATTTCGTCCCCACCCGGTGGGCCGCCGCCTACTGGCGGGAGCAGACCAAGGCCGGCAACGAGGGCGACCGCGCCATCATCAACACCGCCTCGGGCGCCATGCTCGGCAACCTGGGCCAGTACAACTACTCCGGCGCCAAGGCCGCCATCGCCGCCATGACCCTGGTGGCCGCCGGCGAGCTCGGCCGCTACGGGGTCCGGGTCAACTGCCTGGCCCCCATCGCCCGGACCCGGATGACCCTGGCCACCCCCGGCCTGGAAGACGTGGTCAAGGCCCCCGAGGACGGCAGCTTCGACAAGTGGGACCCGGCCAACGTCTCGCCCCTGGTTGCCTACCTCTCGACCGCGGAGTGCCCCTTCACCGGCGGCGTGTTCCACGTCGGCGGCAACGAGGTCGGCCTCTACGGCGGCTGGCACATCACCGACGACGACATCATCGCCGCCGATGGCCGCTTCACCGTGGCCGACCTCCAGGCCCGGGCCCCCAAGCTGAAGGAGGGCCGCAAGGATCTGGCCTCGGTCACCACCTCCATCGGCGACACGTTCAAGAAGTTCGGGCAGCGCACCCCGGACTGAGCGGGCCACAGCCGCACCGGACGTCCCCGGACCGTGGACGACCACCGCAGCGCCGACCCCCGCACGCTCGACCTCGACGATCCCGGGGCCGATGAACGGGCGTTGTTCCGCCTGATCGAGGGCCCCGGGGTCACCCCCGGGGCCTCGGTCGTGGCCACCGTGCACGCCGGGCTCCACGCCCGCGGCCCCTGGGACCACGCCGCCCTCCACGGCGGACCGGTGGCCGGGCTGGCGGCCTGGGCCGCCGAACCGCTGGGGGCGGCCGACGGGCTGCGGGCGGCACGCCTCACCCTGTCGCTGCTGGCCATGGTGCCGTGCGACGAGTTGGAGGTCCGGGCCGAGGTGGTCAAGCCGGGACGACGGGCCCGCCTGGTCGACGTCGAGATCCACCACCGGGATCGGCCCGTGGCCCGGGCCTCGACCCAGTGGCTCCTCCCCAGTCCGGGTTGGACCACCGACCACGATCGGGACCGCAGGCCACCGGGCCGACCGGGCCTGACCGCTCGGCCCGACGAGGGGGAGCTGGGTTACCCCCGGCCCGGTTTCAACTGCGACGCCGCCGAGCTGCGCTACGCCCGGGGGTCGAACGAGGCGTCGGGACCGGGCGTGACCTGGGCCCGGCTGACCTCGCCCCTGATGGCCGGTCAGCCGACATCGCCCTTCGTCCGGGCCGCCACCACGTCCGATCTGGCCGTGGCCGCAGGCTGGGAGACCGGACCCGACGGGACCGGCTCGATCAACCCCGACCTCACCCTGCAACTGGCCCACCCGCCCCGGGGACCGTGGTTGGCCGTGGACGCCGCCAGCCACCGGACCGCCCACGGGCTGGGGTTCGTCGAGGCCGTGATGTCCGACGACGGCGGCCCCATCGGCCGGGTCCTGGCATCATTGGTGGCCAGTCCGATGCAGCTTCCGGGGGAAGGCGGCCCATGACCATCGACAGCTACTTCCAGGACCACTGGCTCGACGTCAGCGACGAGCGCCACCAGGTGTACGAGCGGGTGCTGGCCTGGAATCGGGGATGGGACCGCCTCTACCGGTCGGCCGAGGTCGGGCCCGGCCACGTGGTGCTCGATCTCGGCGCCGGCCCCGGCTTCATGGCGGTCGAGATGGCGGGCCGGGTCGGCGACGGGGGCCACGTGCACGCCACCGACATCAACCAGGAGTTCCTCGACCGGACCAGGACCCGGGCCGAAGGGGCCGGGGTGGGGGACCGGGTCACCACCCACCTCCTGGCCGACCACATCCTGCCCCTCCAGGACGGCTCGGTCGATCGCGTCCTGGCCAAGAACGTCCTGGAGTACGTGCCCAGCGTGGCCGACTCCCTGGGCGAATGCTTCCGGGTGACGGTCCCCGGCGGACGGATGACGGCCACCGACTCCGACTGGGACTTCCTCATCCTCCAGCCGTGGTCGGCCGACGAGCAGCGCCGCTTCTTCGCCGCCGGGGCCCACGCCTTCCGCGAGCCCAACATCGGGCGCAAGCTCTACGGCGCCATGCTCGACGCCGGCTACGTCGATGTCGAGGTTCAGGTCGTGCCCTCGGTCGACACCTCGGGGGCCATGCTGGGCGTCGTCCGCAACTTCGCCGGCTACATCGCCGAGTTCGAGACCATGCCGACGGCCGAGGTCGACGCCCTGGTCGACCGCCTGGCCACGGCCGTCGACAACGGCCGGTACCTCGGCATCACGGCCCAGTTCTCGGTCACCGGCCACAAGCCGGCCTGAGGCTCGCCCGAACCTCCGACCGACCGTCAGATGGCGGTCAGGTGGCTCACACCGCCCCTTCACGGCGAGGCAACGCGCCGGGAACACACCCGGGGTCTACTGATGGCAGGCAGTACCCGGCTGATGCGAACTCCGGGGGTGGGCGATGGCTCCGACAACGGCGTCGGGGCCGCCGCTCGCCCCCGGAATCACCCGCCGGCCCGACGTCCGGGCCGTTCCCGAGGCCGGCCTCGCCGTTGCGTCCGCGGACCGGCCACCGGGCGTTCTACCCCTCCCGAGCCCGGTTCGTAGGGCAAACTCACCCCGCAGGGGCGTGCGGTGGGCCGTTCGATTCAAGGAAATCGGGCCCATCGCCGATGGATCCTCCATCGCCACCTCCTACCTCGACGTCGCCCACCTGCTGAGCCGAACCGGATTCGGCGGCATGCACAACGACATCCTCGCCCTCCGGGCCCTCGAGTGGCCCGATCTGGTCGAGCATGTCCTCGACACCTCCAACGCCACCCCGCCCTCGGTCGGGGTGCCCGATCTGAGCGACAACTCCTGGCGGAACTACGTGGACATGGTGTGGTTCTGGCTCGAACGGTGCCGCACCTCCCACGCCCCGCTGGTGGAGAAGATGACGCTCTTCTGGCACGGCCACCTGTGCTCCTCACTGGCCAAGGTCCACCGCAAACCGTGGCTGTTCGACCAGAACCAGCTGTTCCGGACCCACGGCCTCGGCAACCTGGAGGACCTCCTCCAACGGGCCACGGTGCAACCGGCCATGCTCCGCTACCTCGACAACGACGAGAACGTCGCCGGTCGCCCCAACGACAACCTCGCCCGGGAGCTGATGGAGCTGTTCACCCTCGGCGTGGGCAACTACAGCGAGGACGACGTGCTGGCCTCGGCCCGAGCCTGGACCGGGCATCTCATCGACGACGACACCGGCGCCTACCGGTTCACTCCCGAGGCCCACGACTGGGGGACCAAGACCTTCTTCGGCTCGAGCCGAGACTGGGACGGACCCCAGATCCTCGACCACATCGTGAACGGCCCCAAGCGAGACACGGTGGCCCGCTTCATCGGGGCCAAGCTGTGGTCGTTCCTGGCCTATCCCGACCCCGAGCCCGAGGTGGTCGACACCGTCGCCGCCGCCTTCGTCGCCTCCGGCATGAACATCCGCTCCCTGGTCCGAGCCATCCTGCTCCACCCGGGCTTCCGCTCGACCCGGGCCCGCCAGGGCCTGGTCCGTTCGCCGATCGAGTACGTGGTGGCGGCCATGCGGGTGACCGGGCTGTCGTGCGAGCAGGCCCGACCGGAATGGACGGTGGGCGACATGGGCCAGGCCCCCTTCTATCCCCCGAACGTCTCCGGCTGGCGTCAGAACGGCTACTGGATCAACGAATCCTCGGCCTGGGCCAAGGCCCGGTTCGCCGGCTATCTCCGGTGGCAGCTCTACAAGCGGGGCGACCTGGAGGGTGTTCGCGATCTGAGCCCGGAGGCGGCGGCCACCGCCGCCCTCGACCACTTCGGCCTGACCGTGCCCTCGGACCGGACCCGGGCCGTACTGGCCGAGTACGTGCGCAACGAGCGCCGCCACAACCGCTGGTCCGATCGGTCCGGCCTCCTCATGCTGCCCCTGCTCACCCCCGAATTCCAGATGGCCTGAGGTGCCCATGAGCGACCCGACCACGTCCGAGCTGACGGCGGCCCTGTCGACCCCACTGCCCGGGGACCAGGCGAGCGTGACCCGCCGACGTTTCCTCCAGGCCGCGGCCATGCTGGGCGGAGCCTCCCTCGTTCCCTCCTGGTTGGC
Organism: Acidimicrobiales bacterium; assembly: GCA_965263455.1. Classification (GTDB taxonomy): domain Bacteria; phylum Actinomycetota; class Acidimicrobiia; order Acidimicrobiales; family SZUA-35; genus CADEDH01. The sequence continues at coordinate 167,927 of CBDHHN010000001.1, read as the reverse complement.
CGACGCGGCCGAGGCCGCCGCGCCCCTCCGGGGCGACCAGGGGGTCCTGGTGCTGGTGACCATGGGGGGCGGCAACGACGGTCTCAACACCCTCATCCCGGTGACCAACGGCCACTACCACGACAAGCGCCGCAACCTGGCCTTCGGCCCCGACCAGGTCATCCCCGTGACCGACGACCGGGGCCTGCATCCCAACCTTCCCGCCGTCAACGCCCTGTGGCACCAGGGTGACGTGGCCTTCATCGAGGGCGTCGGCTCCACCACCATGACCGACCTCAGCCACTTCACCTCCATGGCCCGATGGATGGCCGGCAACGCCGACCACGTCGGAGCCCACAGCGGCTGGCTCGGCCGGTACCTGGACGGGCTACCCGGAGGCGGCGATCCGTTCCACGGCGTCAGTCTGGGCCACTCGATCCCGCTCGTGGTGCAGGGCCGGCACCGGACCGCCTCGGGACTCCCGGCCCAGTCGGGTCAGGGCCTGCAGGTGGCCACCGGCGACGAGACCACCCGCCGAATCTACGCCGCCTACGCCTCGCTGGGCGACGCCGGCCTGGGACGGGGTGAGCTGACCGACGCCGTCGCCGCCAACGGCCGTCGGGCCATCGACCTGGCGGCCCGGATCGAGCCCTTCTACCAGGCCGAGTTCCCCGAGGCCGAGTTGACGGCCAAGCTCGATCTGGCGGCCCGCCTCATCAACGCCGACCTCGGTATCCGGGTCATCACCGTGCACTACGGCGACTTCGACAGCCATGCCGGCCAGCCCGCGATGCACAACGAGCGGATGCGGGAGTTCAACGACGCGGTGGAGGCCTTCACCCGCCGCCTCAGCCCCGCCTTCGCCGCCCGCACGCTGCTGCTCACGGTGTCGGAGTTCGGGCGCCGGGTCCACGCCAACAACTCCAATGGCACCGACCACGGAACCGCCAGCACGCTGATGGTCATCGGCCAGCAGGTGAAGGGAGGCCTTTACGGGCGACTTCCGTCGCTCACCGAGCTCGACCGCCAGCGCAACATGCGCCCCACCGTCGACTACCGCAGCGTGTACGCCACCGTCCTCGACACCTGGCTCGGGGGCGATGCGGGCGAGATCCTGGGCGGGGAGCATGAACGGCTGGGGTTCGTGGCCCCGCCGGCCCCGACCCGGACCACCAGCGGTCGGCTGCCCGATGTGGCCAACCCCACCTTCACCCATCGAGGCCAGATCATCCGCCTGTACAAGGCCTACTTCGGGCGCCTACCCGACACCACCGGCCTCGACCACTGGGTGGCGGCCCGCCGCAGCGGCCTGTCGCTGGCCGCCGTCTCCGAGGCCATGGCCACCTCACCCGAGTTCCAGGCCCAGTACGGGGTCCTGTCCGACACCCAATTCGTCGATCGCGTCTACCGCAACGTGCTGGGCCGGGGGCCCGACGCCCAAGGACTGGCCCACTGGACCGAGGTCCTGGCCCGGGGCAACCCCCGGGGTTCGATCATGATCGGCTTCTCCGAGTCGGAGGAGTTCATCGTGGCCACCGCCGACGCGGTCGAGGCCGTCGACACCCGAGGCCCGGTGGCCCGGCTGTACCGGGCCTTCTTCCGGCGCGACGGCGACCGCGACGGCCTGCGGTACTGGATCGGGGCCGGGTTGTCCTACGAGGCGGTGGCCGACGCCTTCGCCGAGTCGGACGAGTTTCGCCGCACCTACGGCAGCCTGTCCGACGCCGAGTTCGTCGATCTCGTCTACCGCAATGTGCTCGGTCGCGACCCGGACCCGGCCGGCCGGCAATACTGGGTCGAGCAGCTGGCCCGAGGGACGGGGCGAGGTCCCGTCATGCTCGGCTTCAGCGAAAGCACCGAGTTCATCGCGGCGACCGACACCCTGGCCTGAATCGGCATCCCGCGGGCGGACCGCCGTCAGTCGAGGAGGCCGGCCACCCGGTCCAGCTCGGCCTCGATGGCGGACAGATCGTCGCCCACCGTCCCCACGATCAGCTCATCGGCGCCGGCCTCGGCCCAGGCCTCGACCGCGGCCCGGTCGGGCACGTTGCCGGTCCCGATGCGCGGGGCCACCACGATCGAGTCGCGGGTGCGCCCCTCGGCCGCCAGCCTCTCGATGAAACCGGGCATCCGGCGGGCCAGCCCGTCGACCGAACACATCGGATGCCATCCCTGGCCGAACCGGGCGGCGCGTCGCTGGGCCGGGTTGCCGCTCCCGCCGATCCACACCGGGAGTGGATCCTGGGCCGGCTGTGGGCTCGTGACCAGGTCGTCGAACGACCACCGCTCACCGTGGTGGGTGGCCGTGGGCGCCGCCCACAGCGCCGTGATGATCTCGATCATCTCGTCCGACAGGGCTCCGCGATCGGCGTAGGGGACGCCGAGCACCTCGTTCTCCTCGGGCAGGCTCCCCACGCCGACCCCGGCGACGACCCGACCGCCGCTCAGCTGGTCGAGCGTGGCCAGCTGCTTGGCCAGGACCATCGGATGGAGATAGGGGAGCACCAGCACCGAGGTGCCGAGCCGGATCCGCTCGGTGGCGGCGGCGGCCCAGGTCAGGATGGTGAGGGCATCGTGGTAGGGAGCGGCGTCGAGGCGGTCGGCGATGTAGCCGACATTGAGCACATGGTGGTTGACCCAGACCGAGTGGAAGCCCCGTTCCTCGGCCAAGGGGGCCAGGCGGACGACGTCCTCCGCCCGGGCCAGGCCCCAGTTGTTGGGAAGTACGAACCCGAATCGCATGACTGCTCCTGGTCGCTCCGCCCGCCTCAGGCGTTCTTGATCAACAGGCCGCCGTCGACCGGCAACACCGCCCCGGTGATGTAGCGCGAGGCCGGGAGGCAGAAGTTGAGGGTCCCGTGCGCCACCTCCTCCGGATCCCCGTACCGGCCGAGGGCGGTCCGGCGCTTGGCGAACACCAGCTTGTCGTCGTCGGCGATCTGTTGGGTCATCCCGGTGTTGATGGGCCCGGGACAGATGCAGTTGACGGTGATGTTCTCCCGCCCCAGGTCGACGGCCAGAGCCTTGGTCAGGCCGATGACACCGTGTTTGGCCGCGACGTAGGGGCTGTTGAACCGGGTCGCCCCCCAACCCTCGGTCGAGGCGATGTTGACGATGCGGCCCCCGCCCTCGGCCGCTCGGAGGTGGGGGAGGGCGGCCCGGATGACCCTGGTGTGGGCGGTGAGGAGGACCTCGACGCTGATGGCCCACTGGTCCTCGTAGTCCTCGGCGTCGATCGTCGTCGACCGGGCGATCCCGGCGTTGTTGACCACGATGTCGATGCCACCCCAGCGGTCGACGACCTCGTCCACCACGCCAGCCACCCGGTCGGGATCGGCCACGTCCATGGTCCAACCGTGGCCCGACAGGCCGGCCCCCGTGATCTCACCCGCCACCCGATCGACGCCGTCGGCCCCCAGATCGGTCACGGCCACATGGGCCCCCTCGTCGGCGAAGAGGTGGGCGGTGGCCCGGCCCATGCCCGAGGCGGCCCCGGTCACCAGGGCGACCTTGCCCGCAATCGATCGGCTGAGGGTGGACAGGGGGGCCATGGCGGACGTCCTTCCGGTCGGAACCAGGGTCGAGGCGTCACCGACCGTACCGAGCCCCCTCGGTCCGGATCCATTCCCCGATCATCTCCCCGATCATGATCGTGGTCAGATTGGTGTTGGCCCGGGGGACCGTGGGCATGATCGAGGCGTCGGCCACCACCAGGCCGTCGACGGCGTGGCAGCGGCCGTACTGGTCGACCACGGCGCCCGGATCGTCGGCCGGACCCATACGGGCCGTGCCACACGGGTGGTACCCCGACCCCGAGGCCCGGGCCGCCAGCGCCGTGAGCTCGTCGACCCCGGCCCGGGCGGGATCGGGGAAGACGACCTCGTCGACGAACTCGGCCAGAGCAGGATCCCGGGTCAGGGCCAGGGCGTCGCGCCAGGCCGCCACATTGCGGGCGAGATCGTGGGGATGGCGCCCGAAACCGGACTCGATGTCGGGTTTGGCGTCGGGGTCGAGCGACGTCTGGCGGATCCTGCCCCGGCCTTCCACCCACTCCAGGCTGGCGGCCAGACCGAAGGCGGGGCGGCCGGCGTGGCGTGACGGGGCCGGCACTCGACTGATCAGCTCGATGTTGACGTCGCGGTCCCGTTGTCGGGACCCCTCGACGCCGTCCGACGTGTAGCGGGTGATGGTCTGCACCAGCGGCAGCCCGGGAGCACAGAACTCGTCGTGACGGGCGGTCATGGCCACCAACAGGGCCGGATGGTCGCTCAGATCGGCCCCCACCCCCTCCACCGTGGCCACCCGATCGACCCCGAGGCGGTCCAGCTCGTCGGCGGGCCCGATCCCGGAGCGGACCAGCACCCCGGGGGTGGCCACCGCCCCGCAGGCCACCACGACCAGGCCGGCCCGCCGGATCGACGTCCGACCGTCGGGACCCCGGACCTCGACGCCGACGGCCCGGCCGCCCTCCACCACGACCCTGACCGCGGTGGTGCCGGCCTCGATGGTGAGGTTGTCCCGGATCCGGGCCGGGGCGAGGTAGCCGACGGCGGTCGAGATGCGGACCCGCCCCAGCTTGTTCATGGCCATCGGGCCCGCCCCCACCGCGTCGGGGGCGTTGACGTCGGGGCAGGACGGATGGCCGAGGGTCGAGGTGGCGGCCTCCAGGAAGGCGGCCTGGGTCGGGATCAGCTCGTGGGGCTGCCACCGCCGGACCGTGATCGGCCCGGCGTCACCATGGTGGGGGAGCGCCCCGAAGTCGAGGTCGCGTTCGAGGCGGTTGAAGGCGGTCAGGACCTCGGTCCAGGCCCAGCCCGGATTGCCCCGATCGGCCCACTCGTCGTAGTCGGCCGGAATCCCCCGCAGGGCGATGGTGGTGTTGACCGCCGTCGACCCTCCGGTCACCCGCCCCCGAGGGAAGTGGACAGCACGCCCACCCTCGACCGCCCGGTAGCGAAGGTCCCAGTCGTGGTCGACCAGGGAGTTCTGATGGCCGTCGATCAGGTCGTCGGGAACGGCCGAGGGTCGCTCGTAGTCCGGTCCGGCCTCGATCAGCAACACGTCCAGGTCGGGGTCCTCGCTGGACCGGGCGGCCACCACGGCGCCTCCGGCCCCACCGCCGACCACAACGATGTCGTACCTTGGCCCGTCTTCGACAGCCATCAACCCCTTCGTCCCGCTACTTCGGGTTCGTACCGAACGCTCAGTACGCTCCCGAATGTGACAGCTGACCTTGCCCTTCGCAATGTAACCATCGTCGACGGCACCGGCCAGCCACCGTTCGAGGGCGATGTCGCCGTGTCCGGCGACCGGATCACCGCGGTGGGGCCCGTCGGTTCGGTCGGGGCGGCAGCGACGGATCTCGACGGGGCGGGCCTGTCCCTGGCTCCCGGGTTCGTCGACGTCCACACCCACGACGACGGCGCCCTCATCCGTCATCCCGACATGGGATTCAAGGTGGCCCAGGGCTGCACCAGCGTGGTCATCGGCAACTGCGGGTTCAGCGCCGCCCCCGCCGGCTCGCTCGACCCGAGCGGCCTGTTGGGGGTGACCCCGACCTGGACCGACATGGCCGGTTTCGGCGAAGCGGTCACGGCGGCCGGGCCCGCCGTGAACGCCATGGCCCTGGTCGGCCACAACACGGTGCGCCATCTGGTCATGGGCAACGACCGTCGGCCACCGACCGAGGACGAACTGGTGGCCATGCGGCGCCACGTGGTCGCCGCCATGGAGGCCGGGGCCTGCGGATTCTCCAGCGGACTTGTCTACGAGCCCGGCCGGTACTCCGACACCGACGAGGTGGCGACCCTGGCCGCCGAGGCGGGCCAGGCCGGCGGCCTCTACGCCACTCATATCCGCAACGAGGGCGACCGCCTCCTGCAGGCCATCGACGAAGCCATCGAGATCGGCCGCCGGGCCGACTGCCCCGTCCAGATCTCGCACCACAAGGCGGCCGGGCCTCGCAACTGGGGCAAGGTGGCCGACTCCCTGGCCCGGATCGACGCCGCCAACGCCTCGGGTTCCGACATCACCCTGGACGCCTATCCCTACACCGCCGGCAGCGGCCCGATGGCCCAGTACTTCGACCTGGACCGGATGGACGAGGAACTGGCGGGCGTCATCCGCTTCGCCGCCTGCCCCGCCTTCCGCGACTACGAGGGCCGGATGGCGGCCGACATCGCGGCCGAGCAGGGGGTCAGCCCGGGCGAGGTGATCCGCCAGGTGCTGACCGCCCCCCGCGGCGATCAGACGATCTGCATCCAGTTCGTCATCGACGAGGCCGACATCGAGACCAACTACCGCCACGAGCGGATGATGGTCGGCTCCGACGGGATCGTGGACCTGCGGGGACGCCCCCACCCCCGCCTGTTCGGAACCTTCCCCCGGATCCTGGCCCACTATGTCCGGGAGAAGGCGGTGCTGGATCTGGCCGAGGCCGTGCGCCGCATGACCTCGCTGCCGTGCGACCGGTTCGGGCTGGTGGAACGGGGTCGGGTGGCCGAGGGGCTGCACGCCGATCTGGTCCTGTTCGATCCGGCCACCGTGGTCGACACCGCAACCTATGACCAGCCCAAGCAGGAGCCGACCGGGGTGGCGGCCGTCATCGTGAACGGCTCGCTCACCTACCGGGACGGCAACCCCACCGGCCGACGGGCCGGTCGCTTCCTCCACTACCGCCGGGCCTGAGCATCGGTGGCGGGCGACGGCGGGATGGCGACGGCGGGGCGGCTGTGACGGACCTACCGTGAGGCGGACGGTGGCCCTGATGGCGGCCAGCGCCATCGTGTCCCACGCCCTGGCCCGCTCGACCTATCCCATCCTGTTGCCGGCCATGGCCGACGAACTGGTGGCCAACAATCGCCAGGCTGGCGCCCTGACCACCATCAACTTCGCCGGCTACCTGGTCGGGGTACTGGCCGTGACCATCATCAGCGGTCGGGTCGAGCCGGGCCGGCTGCTTGTGGGAGGACTGGCCACCGCCACCAGCGGCTTCGTACTGCTCGCCATCGCCGCCGACTATCCGACCCTGGCCGTCGGGCTGGCCCTGGCCGGCCTGGGCAGTGCCGGCATCTGGATGTCGGCGCCGGTCCTGGCCACCGCCGCCGTTCCCGAGCGACGGCGGGGGACCGTGATGGGCGTGCTCTCGGCCTCGATGGGCCTGGGCATCGTCACCGTCAGCCAGGCCACCAATGTCGTACGGGCCATCAGCGACGATCCCGGATCGTGGCGCCCGCTGTGGGCGGCGGCCGCCGCCTTCGCCGCCGTGGTGGCGGCGACGGTGGCGATCGGGCTCCGACTGCCCGACACGGCTCGGGTGGCCGGCGGCCTGAGCCTGGCCCGACTCCGGACGGTGCCCGGCTGGTCGACCCTCATCGCCGCCTACTGGTGCTCGGGCATGGTGGTGTCCGGCTTCACCCCGTTCCTGGGCGTGGCCCTGGAGGAGGCCGGATTCGGGCGGTCGCACGTCGGCAACCTGTTCGCCGTCCTCGGCCTCAGCGCCGTGATCGGGGCGGTGGCCCTGGGCCGGATCTCCGACCACGTCGGCCGACGCCCGGTCCTTCAGGGGGCCATGGCGGCCACCGCCGCCGCCTCCCTTCTGGTGTTGACCGAGGCCGAGCCCTTCGCCACCGTGGCCGTGGCCGCCTTTGGGGCGGCATCGTTCACCTTCCCCGTGATCGTGACCGCCTATCTCAGCGACCATCTCCAGGGGCGAGCCTTCTCCAACGCCCTGGGCGCCCTGACCCTGTTCTACGGCACGGCCCTGATCCTGGGTCCGCTGGTGGCCGGCGCCCTCGGCGACTCCCGGGCCGGATTCCCGGCCGTGTTCGTGATGACCGCCACCTTCTCCCTGCTGTCGGCCACCCTCCTGTTCGGCATCGACCGCGACCGGACCGGGGGCGAGGCGCTCACCGGCTCCGAACGGCGAACCGCGACCGCGGCCCATCGCCGGGCACCGGCTGCGACCGGGACGACGGGGGACGAAGGATGACGGCGGCCACGGCCCCGAACACCACCAACCCGCCGACGAGCTGACGGGCATTGAGGGGCTCGTCATGGATGAGCCAGGCGGCCCCGATGGCCACCACGTTCATGGCCAGCAGGTAGAGGGACGACCGGGAGGCCTCGATGTAGCGGTGGGTCCAGGCCATCAGGGCGTGGCCGGCGATGCCGGTGACGGCGATGATGAAGGCGAGCCAGATCCAGTCCGTCCCGTCGACGGCCCGGAAGTCGGCGGCGGAACTCGTCAGCAGGGCCCAGGGGGTCACGGTTACGGCGGCGGCCAGGGTGATGCCGGCCATCCACTCCAGGGCTCCGATGTCGTGCCCGGCCGGTTGCGACCCGGCGCCCGAACCACCATCGACCCGACTCCGGGCCCGGCGGGTGAGGAGGAAGTAGAGGGTGAAGGTGATCATGGCGATCACGGCGTACGCCACGCCGAGGGGTGAGGCGTCGAACTCGGCACCCGCCCCCAGCACGACCAGGGCGGCGCCGCCGATGCCGACGACGGTCCAGCCCACGTGCCACCAGCTCGGGCGCTCGCCCAGGAAGGGTCCGGCCACGACGAGGATGAACCCGGGCTGCAGCGTCGTCACCACGCTGAGCACGGCCACGGCCGAGGCGTTCAGGGCCAGGAACACGAAGACCAGGTTGATGCCGAAGGCGGCGCCCGGTACGAACGCCCGGCGGACGGTGGACCAGCGCAACGGCGACCCGACCAGGGCGGCGAGGGCGAACGAGAGTGGCACCGAGAGCCAGAACCGGTACAGCACGCTGATGACGGCCGGCGCCGTGATCAGCTTCGACACCGGGGGTCCGAGCCCCCAGAAGAGGACGACGGTGGCCATGACCAGCCCCGGCGAGACCGGTGGCCCGCCGACACCGGCCGACGACCGGCCCGGGGTCGCCGGGTGCGAGGTTCCGTCGGAGGTCTGTGACATCGGGCAACCATTCTTACTTAGAGGCTGGAAGTACCTATGATCACTAGGTGACCGCCGTCGACCCTACGCCCACCGATCGGCCCGAGCACGCCGACGATCCCACGGCGACGCCCCAGCCCGCCGCCGACGCCCCGGCCGACGCCGGCTACCAGCGCCTGCTCCTCATCGTCGTGATGCTGGCGGTGATGGCCTTCGGCTCGCTGATGACCATCGTGACGGTCTCGCTCGACCGCATCGCCGCCGACGTCGGCTCATCCCGGGCCACCCTGACCTGGATGATCACCGGCCTGATGCTGGCCATGGCCGTGGTCACCCCGGTGGCGGGCAAGCTGGGCGACATCGCCGGCCACCGCCGCATGTTCCTGCTCGGCCTGATCGGCGGTGTCATCACCACGGTGGCCTCGGCCCTGGCCTGGGACGCCGGCTCGCTCATCGCCTTCCGGGTCCTGTTCGGCGTGACCGGCGCCTTCGTCATGCCGAACGGCATGGCCCTCATGATGCACGCCTACGGGCCCGAGCGTCGGGCTTCGGCCATGGGTTGGTTCCAGTTCGCCATGACCGGGGCCCCCACCATCGGCCTGGTCCTGGGTGGCCCCCTCATCGAGATCATCGGCTGGCGTTGGCTCTTCGCCGGCTTCGCCGGCATCTCGGTCATCGCCACCATCGTCGGCTTCCGCGTCATCCGGCCGACCCCTCGCCAGGAGGGCGTCTCGGTCGACTACCTCGGCGCCGCCACCCTGGCCGGTGGCGTCCTGGCCGGCCTGCTGGCTCTGACCCGGGTCAGCACCCTGGCCCGCGACGGCCAGGCCGGCGACCTGTTCACCGATCCGGCCACGCTGGTACTCACGGCGCTGGCCGTGATCGGGATCGCCGCCTTCGTCCTGGTCGAGAACCGCAGCCCCGACCCCATGCTCCGCCTGGACTACTTCCGGCGCCGCAACTTCACCCTGCCCATGGTGGCCGGGGCCTTCATGCAGTTCGCCTACATGGGCGGCTTCGTGGTCACGCCCGCTCTCCTCGGTCTTCACTACGGTCTGACCGAGGGGGCGATCGCCCTGCTCCTGGCTCCCCGTCCCGGCGCCTTCAGCCTGGCTTCGCCCATTGGCGGCTATCTGGTCGGCCGGTTGGGGGAGCGGACCCCGGTCGTGATCGGGGCGGGCCTGATGGTCTCGGCCATGGCCGCCTTCGCCGTCTCGGCCAATCTGTCCGACAGCCGGGGCCTGGGTCTGGTGGTGATGGTCGTCGGACTGGTGTTCACCGGGGTCTCGGCCGGCATCTCCCAGCCCGCCATCGCCTCGCTGGTGGTGGGTGCCGTCGACCGGACCGACATGGGCATCGCCAACGGGATGCAGCAGCAGATCACGTTCATCGGCGTGGTCTCGGGGATCCAGACCATGAACGTGTTCGTCGGCGACGAGGCGTCGGTCGGCCGCTTCACCCTGACCTTCGTCTACGGCACCGTGATCGCCGCCCTGGGCCTGGTCGCTGCGCTCGGGATCGCCCGCCGGGTACCGTCGGGCGCCGCATCGGGCCCGGCTTCGACCGGTCGGGCCTGAATCGTCGCCCGGGCACGGCCCGGAGCGGCGAACTAGCATGACCTCGTACAACGTGGTGCGGGCGTTCACCACCACAGAAGGGGGAATGCGATGCCCACGGCGAATGACGTTCGTCTGGAGGCCGCCCGGGTTCGACGCGAATCGTTGTACGAGGCGCTGATCGGCCTGGAGGACGCGCTGTCCACGCCCATCGGAGACGGCCCGCGCTGGCGGCTACGGGTTGCCATGGCCGTCGACCACGCCGTCAATCGGGTGGCCGAACACGTCGCCTCGTCGGAGGGGGCCGACGGACTGCTGCGTCAGGTCGAGCGAGACACGCCGCGGCTGTGTCGACGGACCGACCGGCTGCGCGATGACCATCGGCACCTCCAGGACGAGGCCCATCGGCTGGCCGCCGCCATCAACCGCCTGGACGACCACGACGTGGCGTCGGCCGGGGTTGCCTTGCGCAACCAGGCCCTGACCTTCCTGGGGCTCCTGGCCACGCACCGTCAGCGGGGGGCTGACCTGGTCTACGAGGCGTACCAGGTCGACCTCGGCGCCGCCCACTGAGCACGCCGGTCGGACGGGCCGGGCGGCGGCGCTGCCGCCCGATCGCCGACCTCTGACCGTCTCGCTCAGATCATCTGACCCAGCAGGATCTCCGACAGAGTGCGGAGATCGGGTTCGGTGGCGTCGAAGGCCGGGACCTTGGTGTAGTCGGTGAGCTCCCGGATCCCCAAGGGCGAGCTGGCCACGACCCCGGAGATGGCGTCCGGGTAGAGGCCGTACACATCCTCGAGGATGTGCAGCCCGCCGATGGCACCGAACGCGTCGGTGGCGCAGAACACGAGGCGATGGATGCGCTCCTTGACCTGGGGGTTCGACAGCAGCATCGCGGTCTCACGCTGGAGGATCCCGTCGGCCACCTCCACCACCCAGAAGTTCCGCGGGTTGTTGGCGAACTTCAGGTCGAGGTCGTTGAAGATGCGCAGGATCTCCTGTTCGTCGAGCATGTAGGTCGACGGGTGGCCGAGGTAGGTGAAGTCGTTGTACACCGACGCCCCGGCGTCGTTCATGTGCAGGATTTCCTTGAGCGACGCGGTCCCCGTCACCTTCGATGACCGGACCTTGTGGCCCATGGTCGTGAGGGCGTAGGCGATGGCGACGGCCGCCGTGCTCTTGCCCGAATTCATGGCGGTCCCGACAACAAGGATCAACTTCGACCGCGGGAACTTCTTGTCGGTCGTGGTCGGCTTGATCAGCGAGTGGTCGAGGGTGGACACGGGCCGGCCCTCCTTGTCGAGAACCCGACCCAGGATCTTGACCGTGGTCGGGGTCAGGACCCGGCTGTTGCGGACATGGACCCGACCGATCACCCCGGACCGGGCCACCAGGTCGGCGTAGGTCATGGCCTCATCGGGGACGAGGGCCTCGAAGGCGTCGGTGGCGTACCTGTTGCCGTAGACGAACAGGGCCGCGGTCGAGTCCGTGAGCCGGTGGATGCGGCCGTTCTTGTTCTCGAGCTCGCGGTGGTGACCGAGGGTCGCGATGCGTCCGTACATCACGTCGCCCGGTCTCGGACGCTCCTCTGTCGGAGCGTAGGAGTGGACCAGAGACGGCTGAATCGTGAACGCAGCGCTGGGCACGATGTAGCCGCGGGGGATCTGAGTCACGCGCGGAACCTCCACGGATATGTAGTTGTGTGTGCGGCGGGTCTTCCCCTTAGGGAAGTGTCTAGAACCTAGCTGATGGCCCCTCAAAGGCCGGGACCCTTCAAATCCATTACCGCCCACCTATCGGCCCCACTCGAAGTCAAACACCACGACACGGGTTTATCAACCTCCTCGAGATCACGAATCGCTGAACAAGCTCAACCCCAAGCGACACGATCGCCGAACACTCTCGAACCGACCCGTTCGGATCGGTCCGAGAGGTCCGGGGCGACCCGGCGCAGGGCGGCCTGACCCCGACACCGAGCCGCCCCGGACCGACGCCGGGCGTCGTCGAGCGTCCGCGGACCGCAGAAAGGGACGGGCATCGACGACACCGGGCGGAGCCGTGGCGGGACCGCCGACTCCTGCCCCCGGCCGGTCGCGTGCGGGTTTGGGCTTGCCGAACGTGCGACCGACCGGTGGACCGGAGACGGGACTGGATTGTCTTTTTAGGCACTATAGGGACTAATACGGCTGTTGTCCAGGGTCGGACGGTCTCCGGCGCCGAGATTCCGACCGGCGACTCCTTGCCGGGCCCAGGACCTACGCCCACACTGAGCGCATGGGCTTGTCGAACGTCATGCGGGAGCGGCGACGCGCCCTCGGTCTGTCCCAGAAGGAGCTCTCGGAGCGATCCGGCGTCACCCCACGCCAGATCGCCCGCTACGAGGCCGGCGAGCAGCAGCCGGCCCTGAACGTCGCCGCTGCGATCGCCCACGCCCTCGACATCTCGGTGGCCGATCTGGCCGAGGAGGCCGGCGGGTCGGTCGACCTGAACGGACCCTGGACCCTCACGTGGGGTCCGAACAGTCCGACCGGTCCCACCGGTTCGGACAGCCCGAACGGGCCGAGGGCCTCAGGGCCCGCACCGGACCGGACCGTCGTCGACGACGTGGCCCTCATCCACACCGGGACCACGGTCCGGCTCGTGGCCGACCGCCGGGCCGACCAGGGCCGACCGTGGCGGGCCGAGCTCCGCATCGGGGCCGGCCTGACCCTCGTCGGCTGGTACCTGTCGGACGACGACGAGGCCACCGACCGGGGTGCCCTGCTCCTCACCGTCGATCACGCTGCCGGCCGGGGTCGGGGCCGCTGGTTGTCGACCGGGGCCGACCGGCAACCGACCACGGGTGAGCTCACCGCCGTTCGCGGCTCGCGCTGACGGGGCAACGGCCGTGAGCGGCCGACCGCCGGCCGACTAGGGTCCGGCCATGCGGTTCGACTTCTTCTCCTATGAGACCCCAAGGCCCCACGTGGCCTGGGTCACCATCGAGCGGCCGGAGGTGGCCAACGCCATCCACACCCCGGCCCACGTCGAGTGGAGCGAGATCCTGGACCACATCGCCGCCGACGACGACATCTGGCTGGCCGTGTTCACCGGCCGGGGCGAGCGGGCCTTCTGCGCCGGCCGCGACCTGAAGCACCTCAGCGCCGTACGCCAGGCCGGACCCGAGGCCATGGCCGAGAACCAGGCGGTGATGGACACCGTGACCCGCCTGGTCGATCGGGCCGACTTCCCCAAGCCCCTCATCGCCCGGGTCAACGGCGCCGCCCATGGAGGCGGCTTCGAGGTGGCCCTCGCCTGTGACCTGGTGGTGGCGGCCGAGCACGCCCGCTTCTCCCTACCCGAACCCAAACGGGGCATCTACGCCGGTGGGGGAGGGGTCCACCGCCTGCCCCGCCAACTCCCGCTGAAGCTGGCCATGGAGTACCTGCTCACCGGGCGGGAGATGACGGCCGAGGAGGCCAGGGAGCTGGGCCTGGTCAACCGGGTGGCCCCGCAGGACGAGCTCGACAACGCCGTGAACGGACTGATCGACGAGATCATGGCCTGCGCCCCGTTGTCGATCCGGGCCACCAAGCAGGCGGCGGTCCGGGGCCTGGACCTCCCCCTGGCCGAAGCCCTCACGGCCCACTACCCGGCCGTGCGCACGATGATGGCGAGCGAGGACGCGGCCGAGGGACCCCGGGCCTTCGCCGAGAAGCGCGACCCGAACTGGACCGGGCGATGACGGGCGGCGACACCGGGACCGAACCCGAGACCGAATCCGGGACCGGTCGGCCGCCGTTCCGGATGGGCCTCATGTACGACTGTCGGCTTCCGCCCGGCAGCGACCTGACCATGACCGACGTCTACCAGGCCACCCTGGACCAGACCGTGTTGGCCGATCGCCTCGGCTTCGACCAGGTGTGGTTCACCGAGCACCATTTCCTGGCCGACGGCTACCTGCCCGCTTTCCAACCGGTGGCCGGTGCCATCGCCGCCCGGACCGAACGACTGCGCATCTCCACCGACATCGCCCTCCTCCCGCTCTACCACCCCATCCGGTTGGCCGAGGAGATGGCCGTCCTCGATCACCTGAGCCGCGGCCGCATGGAGCTGGGGATCGGCATGGGCTATGTGCCGTCGGAATTCGCCGCCTTCGGCGTTCCCCTGGTCAACCGGGTGTCGATGACCGAGGAGGGCATCGAGATCCTGCGCCGGTCCTGGGCCGACGGGCCGTTCTCGTTCGAGGGACGCCGCTACCGCCTCGACGGGGTCGACGTCCACCCCAAGCCGGTCCAGCCCGGTGGCCCGCCCCTGTGGGTGGCGGCCATGAGCGAGGCCGGGGCCCGACGGGCGGCGCGCTTCGGCACCCACCTGTTGCCCCAGGGCCGCCGGGAGGAGGTCCTCGATCCGTGGCGGGCGGCCGTCGAGGCCGGGGGCGACGATCCCGATCGGTTCCGGGTCGGCATCATCCGCTCGGTCTATGTGAGTGACGACGTCGAACGCGACTGGCCCCGGTTCAGGGAAGCCGAGCGCTACCGGATGAGCGTCTACGACCGGTTCATGGCCGAGACCCCCGACGACTACGGGTGGCGTCATGGGGGCACGATCCCCCAGAAGGCACTGATCGGCGGGCCCGAACAGCTGATCGACGAACTGCGGTCCTTCATCGCCGCCTTCGGCATCACCGACATCGTGACCTCGGGGCTCCCGCCCGGCGTCGATCCGGCCGTCATGTCCGAAAACCTCGAGCGCCTGGCCACCGAGGTCCTGCCACACTTGCGGTGACCGGGCGGGCCGCGAGGGCCCGTCCCCGTGGACAGGAGCCTCACGTGTCCCTCACCGAGACGTTCCGTCGCCTGCACGCCGGCGACACCTTCCTCATTCCCAACGCCTGGGACGCCGGGTCGGCCCGCTACCTGGCGTGGCGCGGGGTGGTCGCCGTGGCCACCACCAGCTCCGGGTTCGCCGCCACCCTCGGCCGTTCCGACCAGCAGGTGACGCGGGACGAACTCCTGGCCCATGTCGAGCAGCTGACGTCGGCGGTGGACATCCCGGTCAGCGTCGACAGCGAGCGGTGCTACGCCGACACCACCGACGGGGTGGCGGAGACCGTCCGGCTCCTGGCCTCGGCCGGGGCGGCAGGTTGCTCGATCGAGGACTACGACCCCGCCACCGGCGGAATCGACCCCAAGGACCTGGCGGTCGAGCGGGTGGAGGCGGCGGCCACCGAGGCC
Organism: Acidimicrobiales bacterium; assembly: GCA_965263455.1. Taxonomy (GTDB): domain Bacteria; phylum Actinomycetota; class Acidimicrobiia; order Acidimicrobiales; family SZUA-35; genus CADEDH01. The sequence continues at coordinate 152,255 of CBDHHN010000001.1, read as the reverse complement.
GCCCGTCATGGGCTGGTGCTCACGGCCCGGACCGAGAACCACCTCTACGGGGTGGACGATCTCGACGACACCATCGAACGGCTCACGGCCTACCACCGGGCCGGGGCCGAGGTGGTCTATGCCCCGGGCCTGCGCGCCATCGAACCCATCGCCCGCCTGGTGGAGGCGGTCGACGCCCCGATGAACGTGCTGGCCTTCCCCCGGGGGCCCTCGGTCCCCGAACTGGCCGCGGTCGGCGTGCGTCGGGTGTCGACGGGCGGAGCGTTGGCGTGGGCCGCGCTCGGAGGCCTGCGCGACGCCGTCGACGAACTGCTCGAACACGGCACCTCCGGCTACGCCGCCCGTTCCCTTTCGGGGCGCGATCTCGGCGCCGCCTTCGCCCCCGGGACCCGGGGGGCCTGAGCCGGGCCGACCGATCCACCGGCCCGGCTCGTCGCCGCGGGCTAGGGTCGGCCTGTGGCCCCGACCGACCCCGCCGTGCTGGAGATGCCGACCGACCCCGGACCGGGCACCATGCCCTCCTACGGCATGGTCCTGGACTGGCTGCGGCCCGAGGTGGCCGGGCTCACCGAGACGGCGCTCGACGATGACGACCAGCACCCCGAGCGGGAGTGGCGGTGGTGGTCGATCCGGCGGCAGGTCTCGCACATGGCGTGGGATGCCCTGGTGTTCCCGCGCCGGCGGTGTGGCCCTCTCCTGTGGCCCGACGGGGACGTCCCCGAACCGATCGTGTGGGCCGACCACCGGCTCGGCCCCCGGGCCCGTTTCGACCGCATGCTCGACCCCGAGCGGTTCTGGACCGTGCCCGACCTGCTGGCCCAGCTGGAGACGGGGATCGGCTGGCTTCAACGGGTGGTCGCCGAGCAGTCGATCGAGACGCTGCGGGCCACCACGACCAGCATCCACGGCACGCCGTTCTGGGCCTACGTGATCACCACCCTGCCCCGCGGGGCCCGGTTGGTGGACGACCCGCCGGGCCACATCCACTACGACCTGGAGGGGTCGCTGTGGATGGTCTTCTACGAGCTGACGGCCCACATCCGGACCATCCAGCGGATCAAGATCCACCTCGGACTGCCGCTGGCGGTCGAGTTGCCCCGCGTCGGGTACCTGCGACTCCCCGAGTACTGGGGCGACACCGACGCCAACGGTCCCGACCTGCGTCGGCTCCCGGTCTGAACCTCAGCCCCTCGGCCGGAAAGGCCGGCAGGAGACGTGATCCGGCGCCCGCCACCGGATAGCATGAACCCACGAGGGACCGCGGCAGCGTTCCTCGTCACCGCCAGTCCCACGAGCGGCTCGCGGTTCCTCGCCCCGAGAGGGTGGGGTGGTGGCAGGGGGTCGACAGGCCCGGGCCACCGGGCGCACAGGCGATAGGCGGCCCGAGAGCCGCCCGTGCAAGGGCTACAGGCGTGCCGAGCGGCGCGCGGAAGTGGAGAGCATCATTACCACGTCGGTTGAGTCGTTGGGTTCGTTGTCGGTCACCGACTTCCTGGGGCTGGTACAACGACACCTCGACGGTCTGGCCACCGAGGCCGAGACCGAGTACCTGCAGGCCCGCCAGCGGGCCTGGGTCGCCGCGCTGCTCAGGCTCCGCGACGACGCCGAGCTCAGCCTCGATGAGGCCGGCCGGGACCTCCGGGGCGCGGAACGGACCCTGGTCGTCAACGACTTCGAGAACGAGGTCGCCACCATCGAGGTGGTCCTCACCGAACTGATCGGCCCGCCGAGCGGGGGCGGTCCGGCCCCGGTCGAGAGCACCCCGGCGCCGGCCGAGTCCACCGGCACGGCCCGACTCCAGCTGTCGTGGATCCCCGGTCGGGTCGTGGCCTGGGCCGCCGGTCACGACGCCCCGTCCGACGACGGCGAGCAGTTGTCGGCCCGGCTGGCCGCCTTGGGGGCCGACGCCCTCGATTGGCAGGCTCATCCCGGGGTGAAGCTGCCCGACGGCTCGAAGGTCGACGCGGTGTCGGTCCCGATCGAGGCCAGCCTCGGTTGGTTGGCCACCCTCGGCCCCACCCACGACGACGAGCAGACCGGCGCCAGCGTCACCTGGATCGGGTTGGTGGCCGCCCTCGCCGTCCGCCTGGTGGCCCAGGGCCGGATGGTCCCGACGCTCAAGAAGTCGCGCCGACCGGCCAAGGGCACCAAGAAGGGCGACCGGACCTCGTTCGCCGTGCGCTGGGCCCCGGCCCTGGTCGACAACGACGAGTTCGCCATGCTGACCTCGGCCCTGCCGGGCACGGTGTCGGTGCTCGAGAATCGGCCCGACGCCAAGGCGATGACCATGGCCGTCCTCGGCGACCTGATCACGGCCATCTGCACCCAGGCCGCCAGCCGGCTCGACGTGCCCGCCGGCCCCCCGGAGCCCAATTCCAAGAGCGACGTGGCCGAGGCCTTCCTGGCTCAACTCGACGGCGAACCCTTCCTGGCCCCGGCCCGGTTGGCGTCCGAGCTCGGCCGCCGAATCGACCAGTGGGCCCGGCCGGTGTCGGGCACCATCGGTCCCCAGCTGGTGCTCCAACTCGACCCTCCGGACGACATGAACGCCTGGTACCTGGCGGTCCTGGCCCCCAACGCCGACGGTCAGTTGCTGCCGGTGGAGCAGGTCATCGTCAACTCCTCCAACACCCGACGCAAGGAGGTCGAGGAGGACCTGGCCCGCCTGGAGCGGCTCTATCCCGAACTGCTTCGGCCCGGGGGCCGACGGCGGGGAGAGGTCGTGCTGAGCCAGGACGAGGCGTGGAAGCTGATGACGGTCGACGGCAACGTGCTGCAGGCCGCCGGCTTCGAGGTCAGGGCCCCGGCCTTGTCCCGCCGCAAGCCGACCCCGGCCCTCCGCCTGACCTCGGAAGAGGCCCAGGAGTCGGTCGTCGGAGCCCAGCAGCTGGCCAACGTCCGATGGTCGGTGGTGTTCGACGACATCGAACTGTCAGCCGACGAGATCCAGGCCCTGGCCTCCGAGGCCCGACCCCTGGTCAAGTCCCACGGCCGGTGGGTGGAGCTGGACCAGGCCGACCTGGCCGAGGCGGCCGCCGCCCTGGCCGAACGGGCCGACCAGACCCGCATGTCGGGGGCCGACATGCTCCGCCACGCCCTGGGTCTGGACGGAACCCCGTTCTCGGGCGGCATCTCCCTCGCCGGCGACGGTTGGGCCGCCGAGTTGCTGCGCAGCGCGGCCGAACTGCCCGAGGACCCGCCGACCCGACCCGAGGGGTTCGTGGGCGAACTCCGTTCGTATCAGGCCGACGCCCGCATGTGGCTGAGCTTCCTCGACGGGGCCGGGCTGGGCGGCTGCCTGGCCCTGGACATGGGCCTGGGCAAGACGCCGACCATGCTGGCCCACCTGCGGGCCACCATGGACACCGGACCGGCCCTCGTCGTGGCCCCGCCGGCCGTCGTCGGCAACTGGGCGGCCGAGGCCGGCCGCTTCGTTCCCGATCTGAAGGTGGTGGTCCACCACGGCCCCAACCGGGCCGGACCCGACCGCATCCCGGCCATGGCGGGCGGGGCCGACCTGGTCATCACCACCTACGGAACCGCCGTGCGCGACGTGGACGCCCTGGAGCGGGTCGACTGGGGCAAGGTGGTGCTCGACGAGGCCCAGGCCATCAAGAACCCGGCATCCGACACCGCGATCCAACTCCGCCGCATCGAGGCCCGGACCCGGGTGGCCCTGACCGGTACCCCGATCGAGAACGGCCTCGGCGATCTGTGGGCCATCATGGACTACACCAACCCCGGTCTCGTCGGGCCCCGGGCCGCCTTCGTGTCGCAGCTGTCCCAGCCCGGCACCAGTGGCAAGACGGGGGCCGAGCAGGCCCTCCGAGCCCTGAATGGCATCCTGGTGTTCCGCCGGACCAAGGCCGAGCCGGCCATCGCCGCCGAGCTGCCCGACCGGATCGACGAACTCGACCTGTGCGCCATGACCCCAGAGCAGATCGGGCTCTACCAGGCGGTGCTCGATCAGTTGGTGGTCGACACCTCCGAGAGCGAGGACGGGTCGCCTCAGAAGAAGGGGGCGGTACTGGCCGCCATCACCGCCCTCAAGCAGATCTGCAACCACCCGGCCGCCTACGAGGGCGACGACGAGCCGCTCGACGGGCGATCGGGCAAGCTGGCCCGACTCAACGAGATCGTCGACAGTGTGTTCGCGGCCGACGAACGGATGCTGATCTTCACCCACTTCGCCTCCTGGGGTGAGCGACTGGCCGACTACCTGTCGGAGCGGACGGGGATCGACATCTCCTGCTACCACGGCGGGCTGAGCCGAACGGCCCGCGATCGGATGGTCTCGGACTTCCAGGCCAACACCGGGGCCGGGGCCATGGTGCTGTCGCTCAAGGCCGGCGGCACCGGCCTGAACCTGACGGCGGCCAGCCACGTGGTTCTGTACGACCGGTGGTGGAACCCGGCGGTCGAGGACCAGGCCCGGGACCGGGTGTGGCGAATCGGTCAGAAGAACACGGTCGTCTGCCATCGTCTGGTGTGCCCGGGGACCGTGGACGAGCGGGTGGAGGAGGTCGTGGCCGGCAAGCGACAGATCGCCGACATGGTGCTTCCCAAGTCTTCCTCGGTCGGCGATCTCGACGCCGAGCAGTTGCAGCGGGCGTTGGGCATCGACTCCAGCCTCGTCATCACCGAACTGGAGGCCGATCTGGACACCTCGTCCTCGGCCATCGCCGACGAGGAGTCCGGAGCGGTGGACACACCGGACGACGGGGCCGACCGCGTGCTCGACGCCGTCGACCACGGCGGCGCCGCAAGCGAGGAACTGGTGGAGAGTCCGGCATGAGCTCGAAGAACAACAACAGCGGCAACAGCAACCGGCGCCCGGGACGGCGGCGGCGGGGCAAGAAGAAGTCGGTCCAGCCGACCGAGTTCTGGGGCTCGCCCGAAGCCTTGGCCGATCAGGCCCGGACGGTCCGTCTGACCACCCAGCCCTCGGCCGTGGTCAAGTCGCTCGGGCGGCCGCCGCTGTCGGGCCACCAGAACGTGGCCGAGCACTACTTCACCGCCGTGTATGACCGGGCCGTCGGCCTCGGTGGGGCCCTCGCCGCCGCCGGTGGACTGTTGGCCGAGGACGATCAGCCCGATCCCTCGTGACGTCGCCCACGGAGCCCTTCCGGCTCCGGGTGGCCACGGCCGCCGACCTGGCCGTCGTGGCCGCCGTCGAGGGTGACGCCGACCGACGGTTCGCGCAGGCAGGCTTGGGCCAGATCCTCGACCTCGACCCCGTCGCCGCCGAACCCGCCACCGAGCAGGCCGGGGCCGGCCTGGAGGGGGCCGTGGCCCGAAACCGCCTCGTGGTCGCGGTCGACGGATCGCAGGCGGAGGAGCCGGTGGTGGCCTTCGCCTGGTGGTCGGTCCTCGACGGGGACGCACACCTGGAGCAGGTCAGCGTGACGGTCGAGGCCGCCGGCCGCCGCCTGGGCCGACAGCTGATCGATTGGGTGGCCGACCAGGCTCGAGCCGACGGTTTCCGAGCGCTGACCCTGACCACGTTCGCCGATGTTCCCTGGAACGGCCCCCTCTACCGGACCTACGGCTTCGCCGTGTCCGAGCCCGCCACCCTGGGCCCGGAGTTGTCGGCCCGCCGCCAGCACGAGCGTCGGATCGGCCTGGACGTCCTGCCCCGGGTGGCCATGCGCCGCCCACTCTGACCACCACGTCGGCGGGTTTCCCGGGCGGCAGCCACGTGGTCCGTGGTCGGATGGCGGCCCGCGCGTTGCCGGTCCTGGTGTCAGCGCCAAGGTGCCCGTTCCGCCGGTCGTGAGCGGTATCGTCGCGCCGATGGCTGCCAATGGCGAGGTGGTTCGATGCTTCTTCGAGCGGATGCAGGCCCGGGACTGGGACGGCGCCGCCGAGTTGCTGGCACCTGATCTCCACATCGAGTTCACCGAGACCGGCGAACGCTTCGACGGAGACAACTTCCTGGCCATGAATCGCGCCTACCCGGAAGGCTGGGCCATCGAGGTCGTCGAGACCATTGCGGCCGGTGAACGGGTGGCGGCGCAGGTCCGCGTCGTGCAAGGAGCGGTCACGTTCTGGTGTGCCGGTTTCTATCGGGTGGGCGATGGGCGGATCGAGTCCGGGGTCGAGCACTGGGTGACGGCGGGCTCCGAGCCGCCTCCGGCCTGGCGGCGGCCCTTCACCAGCTGAGCGCCCGAAGCCCAACATCGGTGTCACCACCGCTCCGTACAGTTGGGCCCATGGCCGAATCGACGACACTCACCACCGGCCGAATCCGGTGGGACCACCAGCGGACCGAGCGCCTCACGCTCGACCATGTCCATGAGCAGGACCTCGACGAGTGGCATCGGATCCATGCCGATCCGCAGGTGTGGGACCACCTGCCGTCGGGCCGCCACACGTCGACGGCCGAGACCGCCGAACTCGTCGACAGCGGCATCCAGGACTGGCGACGGACGGGGCTCGGGTACTGGTCGATCCGAGAGCAGGCCGGTGGTGCCATCGTGGGCTGCGGCGGCTGCCGCTTCGTGTCCGACAAGAACCGTTGGAACCTCTACTACCGGTTCGCTCCCGCAGTGCAGGGACGGGGCTTTGCCAGCGAGGTGGCCAGCGCCGCGATCGCAGCGGCCAACGACGTCGGACCGGATTGGCCTGTCGTCGCCGTCATGCTCGAGCACAACACCGCGTCGTGGCGCGTGGCCGAGAAGGTGGGCATGGTCCGGGTCTGGGTCGGGCCGGACGAGGGCAACCCCGACCCGAGTGCGGTGAGGTACGTCTACGCCGACCGACCGCTTGTCGGGCCCTGACCGCCCGAGGCCGCGTCTCGTCTCGGGTGCGTGACTACGGCGTGGTACCGAGGTGGGTGGCCACCAGGTAGTGGAAGCCGGCGGCCAGCGACCGCTCGGGGCCGAGGTCGGCCCGGGCCTCGGCCGCGCTGGCATCGGAGATGGGCTTGGCGTCGGGTGCCTTCAGGTGGACCTCCGCCACCCGCTCCATGGTGACGAAGGCGGCGACGGCCAACCCGACCGACGAGCCGGTGGTCAGCAGGCCGTGGTTGGCCAGGATGACGGCCCGATTCGAGCCGAGGGCGGCAGCGATCCGCTTGCCTCCGTCGATCGAGCGGACCTGGACCTCTTCATCATCGAAGAGCGAGTGATCCCCGAAGAACACGCAGGCTTCCTGGTTGATGGGAGCGAGCAGGCGCCGGGTGGCGGCGAACGGCGTCCCGTAGCCAGTGTGGGTGTGGGCCACGCCCACCACGTCGGGACGAGCCTCGTGGATGGGCCAGTGGATGTTGTAGGCCGTGCGGTTGTAGGAGCCGTCGCCCTCCATCACCTCACCGTCGGGCCCGATCAGCACCAGATCGTCGTCGGTGGCGGTGTTGAAGGGCACGCCACCTCGGAGCAACCACATGCAATCGGTGTGTTCCGGGTCGCGGGCGGTGATGTGGCCGTCTCCCAGATCACCCCAGCCGAGTGAGGCGAACAGCCGGTACCCCTGCACCACCTGGTGGCGCCGCTCGGCCCGTTCGTGGACGATGTCGATGGTCATGTGGCGGCTCCTGGAGGTGGCGGGCCCGGGCAGGGCGCTGGTCGTCGTCCCTCAATGGTGGCCCGACCGTTCACTTGGAGCCAGGGCGGCGGCGGGGTTAGCGTCTCGGCTGCCCGGAACCGACCCCATCGAAGGGACTCCGCCATGAACTACGGCGTCCACCTGCCTCAACTCGGCCGCTCCGCCACCAGGGCCAACCTCATAACCTGGGCCGAGGAGGCCGACCGCCTGGGCCTCCATTCGGGGTGGGTGTCCGACCACGTGGCCTGGCCCCGCGACATCGAGTCGAAGTATCCCTACACCGCCGACGGCAGCTTCCCCGGCGGGTTCGACATGCCCTGGCTCGATCCGCTGAGCACCCTTGTCTTCGTGGCGGCCAGGACCGAGCGGCTTCGGTTGGGCACCACGGTGCTGATCCTCGGCTACCGACCACCGGTGTTGACCGGCAAGTGGTTGGCCACCCTCGACGTGTTGTCCGAGGGTCGGGCCATCCTCGGGGTGGGTGTGGGCTGGATGCGGGAGGAGTTCGAGGTCCTCGGCATGCCATGGGACAACCGGGGCGCCCGGGCCGACGAGCAGCTGGCGGTGTTCGACGCGCTGTTCAACCAGGAGTTCCCGGCCTACGACGGCCGGTACTATCACTTCCCCGAGGTCGGCTTCACCCCCAAGCCGGTCCAGCAACCGGTGCCGGTGTGGGTCGGCGGATCGACCGAGGCCGCCTTCCGGCGCACGGCCCGGTGGGGTCACGCCTTCCACGCCGCGTTCGAACCGGTGGCCACCGTCGAGGCCGAGTGGGCCGCGGTGGGGGTCGAGTGCGAGCGGATCGGCCGCGACCGGGACGAACTCGAGCTGTCGACCCGCCTCTACCTCGACCCCGATGGTCGTATGGACCCGGCCGTGTCGCTGCAGGGTTCGGCCGACCAGATGGCCGACGCCGTGGGCCGGTGGGCCGACATCGGGACCGACCACCTCCTGCTCGACGTGGTCGGTCCGGGCGGGGCCGATGGGCGCCTCGACCTCCTGCGCCGGTTCATGACCGAGGTGGCACCCTCGGTCTGAGCGCTCGCCGCTCCTCTCCGGGCCTCCACGGCCCCGCATCCTCAATCCGGGGCCGCTGGCGCCGACGGAGAGCTGATGGTCCAACGTCGCGTCCCCTCGCTTCGGACCCAGATCCTCACCCGGACCCTGCTCGTCGGGGTCCTGCCCCTGCTGGTGCTCGGTCTGGTGTCCCTGGTCGCGTTGTGGCGGCTGAGCGAGGCCGCCGACGACCACGCCGACGCCGCCCGGGATGGGGGGACCTCGGGGGCCGCCACCGAACGGCTGGCGGCGGAGGCCGCCTCCACCGCCCGTGAGCTCGAGCTGGCCACGGCCGAACGCCTGACCCACCTGCAACGTCTCGCCGCCGATCCCCAGCTGGCAGCCTCGATCCGGGCCGCCGCCCCGGCTACGACGGCGGCTGTCCTGCAGGCCGCCGTCGACGCCCGACCGGAGTTCGCCGCCGTCGAGCTGACCGACCAGGCCGGGTCCGCGGTGGTCGGGGCGGGACGGGCCGACCTCGGCGCCGGCATCACGTCGGCCGCCGCCGTCGACCTCCGAACGCAGGCTCTGGCCGAGGGCGCCGCCGTCGGAGCCCTCACCCCCGATCCCGATCTCGGCCCCCTGGTTCCACTGGCGGTCCGAGTCGACGACGGCACCGGCGACCCGCTCGGGGTCCTGACGGCGGCGCTGACCACCGACTACATCCGGACCACGGCGGACCTGCGAGCCGCCGGAGGGGTTGCCGTCATCGTGGCCGGCCCCGATCTGGTGGTCGCCGCCACCGCCGTCGATCATGACCAGACGCTGGTCGGGGTGGTCGACCCTGGCCCGGAGACCCTCCCCGCCGGACTGGCCCTGGCCCGAGCCTCGGTCGCGGTGGACGACCCGGCCGACTCCACGGACACCGGTAGCCAGCCCAGGGAGGGCCTGGGCGGGGTGTCCACCATCGCCGACGAGGGCCTGCTCGTCGCCGCCCTGGCGGTGACCCCGGGCGAGACGGGCCCCGGCTCGACGAACGCAGTCCCGTGGCTGGTGGTGGTCGAGTCGTCGGCCGCCGTCGACGGAGCCACTGCGGCTGACCTCGACAGCCTGGCGACCCGGATCGACTCGCTCCGCTCGGAGTTGACACTGGTGGTCGGCTTCGTCCTGGTGGCGACGCTCCTCGTGGCCCTGGCCAGTTCCGCGGTCCTGGTCCGCAAGATCGTGGGCCCGATCGACGACCTGACCGGGCGGGCCCAGTCGATGGCCGACGAGGAACTGCCGACCGCGGTCGAAGCGGCGTTGACCGGCGAACGCGAGGGGTCCGAAGCCCCACCGCTCGAGGTCGACAAGCCCCGGGAGCTGGTGAAGTTGGCCTCGTCGCTCAACACGGTGCGGGAGACCGCGCTCTACCTGGCCGCCGACCAGGCGGCGGAACGAACCGGCGTCCTCGAGTTGATCGGCAGCCTGGGCCGCCGGAAGCAGACTGCGCTCGACCGCCAGCGGCGGCTTATCGGCGACCTCCTGGCCACCGAGGGCGATGCCGACCGCCAGGGGACTCTCGACCGGCTCGACCAGGTGGCCAAACGGATGGGGCGCGACGCCCGGAGCTTCCTGGTCCTGGCCGGCGAGCGCTCGGAGACCCGGATCCCCAACCCGGTCCTGGCCTCCCTCGTCATCGAGCGCGCCATCGAGCAGGTCGAACAGCGCGACCGCGTCGTCGTCGGCCGCGTCGACGACGTCGCCGTCCTCGGGTACCTGGCCCTGGACCTGGCCCACGCCCTGGCCGAGTTGATCGACAACGCCGTGTCGTTCTCCCCGCCCCAGACCGAGGTGGAGCTCATGGCGTCCTCCACCGGCGAAGGCCTGCGGATCGAGGTGATCGATCACGGGCTGGGACTGAGTGCGGCACGCCTGGCCGACGCCAATGCCCGACTGATCCATGGTCCCGGCCCCCACGATCCGGTGTCGAGCCGGCTGGGCCTGGTGGTGGCCAACAAGCTGGCCACCCGCCACGACCTTCGACTCCGGTTGGTCGCCAACGACGACGCCGAGGGGCTCACCGCCCTGATCGAGGTCCCGTCCGCTCTGGTGACCGAGGCCGACCGGGCCGTGTGGCCGGGCGACGGAAGCGGGCCGAAGCCGCCCCTCCCACCCCAGCATCGGGCCGGGCCGCCCACCGGGCAGTGGCACATCGGCGTCATCCCCGATCCGGGGACGGTGCACGGCGTCGATGACGAGGCCGACCCGGTCGCCGGATCCGCGACCGGGCCCGAACACGACCATGGGCCCCAGGGCGACGAGCAGGGCCCGCAACCGGCCGAGCCCCGGGCCGACACAACGACCGGCCACCACGCCGATCCCTGGGCCGACCTGGAGCCCGAGCAGCACACCGACCCCCGGGCCCACCTGGAGCCCAGCGGCCACGCCGATCCCTGGGCCGACCTGGAGCCGAGCCACCGGGTTCGGATTCCAGCGGCCACGCCGATCCCTGGGGTCCCGAGCAGCACACCGACCCCCGGGCCCACCTCGTCGCCGAGCCGGCCACCGGGTTCGGATTCGGGGTCGGGGTCGGCGTCGACCTCGAAGGCAGCGAGATCGACAGCGAGATCCACGGCACGGTCGAGCCCGGTGGTGAGAGCGATCGCGGATCGGGCCGGGACCACGAGATCGTTCTGTTGGCCGAGGCCCTCGCCGGCGCCGCCGCCGACGCCGAGCCCGACGGCACTCCCGACCTGACTCCCGGCCTCTCGGCTGCCACCGCCGACGAGGTGCCGCCGACCGACGGGGTCCCACGGTGGGGTCCCGTCGCCGTCCCGACGGCGACCGACGACCACGGGCCCGGGCAACGGCAACGGCAACGGCAACGGCAACGGGAACGGGCGTGTGCTCCGGGGGCCCGGTTCGGAGCCCGAGCCGGACGAGCCCCCGGGACCCGGAATCCCACTCCGGGGGAGTCGACTCCTGCCGGTGCCGGACCGGCCCGACCCGTCCACCTCCCGCTACCGCGAGCTGACCAGCACCTCGGCCGCTCGTCTGTCGCCCGTACCTCGCCGCCAAGCACAGCGCACCGAGAGTCACGGCGCGGATCGAAGCGAGAATCAGGGCGAGAATCAAGGCGAGAGTCAAGGCGGGGATCAACGCGAGACTCGAAGCGAGAATCAACGAGCGCAACAGGGCGAGGCCGGGCGGGGCGAACGCCATGAGAACGGCGCGGCGGGCCACCACGGGTCGCCCGGCGCGCAACCCGCCTCGGCCGGTATCGGGCCCGCCCGCCGGCCCCTGGCCACCACCGACTCGGACGAAGAGGTCGAAGCGGCGGCCCGCCAGGTCCGCCACCGGTGGGACCGGTACCGCGACGGCCAGCGGCGGGCCCAGGAACCCGACGAGGGGAGCCCGACGTGATCGGCAACGGCTCGATGCCCCCGGCCCCGGCCCCGACCGACGGGTTGCCCGGGCCCACCCATGACCACGACGCTCAGGCCGCCGCGCCCGATCCTGGCCCGGTCGCCGCGCCCGCCGGATCAGCGGCGACCAGCGAGGGGGCCGTGGCCTTCCATCGGATGCTGGCCGACTTCACCCACGGCACGCCCGGTGTGGCGGAGACCCTTGCCGTCTCGTCCGACGGGCTGCTGCTGGCGTCATCCCGGGGTCGGGACCGGGCCGAAGGCGAGCAGTTGGCGGCGGTGGCCTCGGGCCTGCTCAGCCTGGCCTCCGGCGCCGCCCGGGCCATCGACCGAGGCCGTGTCGAGCAGCTGGTGATCGAGATGACCGATGGCCTGCTCTTCGTCACCGCGCTGGGCGACGGTTCGGCCCTCGCCGTGGTAGCCGAGCGAGATGGCGATCTCGGTCTGATCGGCTACGAGATGACCCTGCTCCTGAACCGGGCCGGGGCCGCCCTCCATCCCGCCCTGGTGGCCGAGTTGAAGAACCTTCTCACCCCCTGAGCCGACCGTGGTCATCGTCCCGTCCCGTCCCATCGTCGAGCCCCGACCGGCCCCGGTCTCGGTCAAGTTCCTGATCACCGGCGGCTTCGGTGTGGGCAAGACCACGTTCGTCTCCAGCGTCAGCGAGATCACGCCGCTGACCACCGACGAGACGATCAGCAGCGCAGGTCGGCTGACCGACGACCCGGACGGGTTGGTGTCGAAGTCGACGACGACGGTTGCCATGGACTTCGGCCGGGTTACCGTCGACGACGGCCTCCGGATCTATCTGTTCGGCACACCGGGTCAGGACCGCTTCGAGTTCATGTGGGACGACCTGGGCCGGGGTGCGCTGGGGGCCGTGGTCCTGGTCGACCCCCGGCGACTGGCGGACGCCTACACCGCCCTCGACCACGTCGAGCGGCGAGGGATGCCCCACGTCATCGTGCTCAACCACTTCGATACCCGTCATCGCCCCGACCGCGACGCCATCCGCTACGCCCTCAACGTGGGGCCGCGGGTCCCGATCGTCGACTGCGACGCTCGGGACACCTGGTCGGCCAAAGCCGCCCTGCTCACCACCCTCGATCACCTGGTCTCGGTGCTCACCGCCCTCGACCCGGACCCGGTCTGAGGCGAGACCCGGGGCCGGTGACCGGGACGGTCGACGGGTTCAGGCCCCGGTTGCGGTCCAGCCCGACCAGCGCTCGGGAGTGACCACGATGGCGGGCCCGGCCGGGGGACGATCCCGATACTGGGTGTGACGCCGGGCCAGAGCGGCCGCCGCCTCGTCACGAAGGGGGCCGTCGCGGTGGACCTCGGCCCGCCCCTCGAGCCGAACCCACCACAGCGTGGTCCAGTCGTCGTGGCGGTGGTCGACCAGCATCGACACCGTCGGCTCCCGGTCGATGTTGACCAGCCGCTGCAACCGTTGATGACGCTTGGGTTTGTGGTCGACGGCCGTCACCACCGTTCCCCCCAGCGGGCCCTCGGCCACCAGGGCGAAACAGCACGGCACCAGGTCCAGCCGACCGTCGGGGCCATGGGTGGCCAGGACGGCGAACGGTGACGAGGCGAAACGACGAGACCAGTCGGGAACGTCCACCGGGGTCAGGCCCGGCGGGCGATGGCCTCGGCGCAATGCCGACCATCCAGGCCCCAACCCTCCTGGTAGTGCACCAGAGACAGGTCGCCCAGCAGCGACGGCAGCTCGCCGTCATCGAGGAGGAATCGGGCGGCCGGGCGAGCGTTGCGCTCCAGGTTGGTGCGGGTGGCGATCGTCAACCCCAGCAGTCCGCCGTCGGCCAGTCCGTCCACCATGGCCGGGAACAGGTTCCGGTCGAGGTAGTTGAAGCAGGTGATGACGTCCCACGGACCGGCGGGCAACGGCTCGAGCGTCAGATCGCGACAGTCCGTCGTGACGTCGAGATCGGAACGCTCGGCTCGGGCCGACGCCTGCTCCAGAGCAACGTCCGAGACGTCGACCACCGTCACCGAGAGGCCCCGGGCGGCGAGGATGGCCGCCGCCTGGCCGGTTCCCCCGGCCACGTCGAGGGCCCGTCCTCGACGGGGGAAGTGGTGAAGGCTTCGGCCCAGCAGGATCGGGGTCGCCCCTTCCTCACCCTGGCGGTAGCGCTCGTTCCACCGGTCGCGATCGGAAACGTCAAGTCCCATCGGTCAGCTCGTCACCGCCAGGTTGGCCACGATCCGACCGGCCACGACAAGATCACCGCCGAAGTCCAGGCCGCCCAACCGTGGGGCCAGGTTCGCCACCCGCCCCCCGATCAGGCGCATCAACAGGCTGGAGGAGAGGGTGATCTGGACCGTCGGCTCCGTCGGCAGGTCCCGGACCAGCTCGGCCCGATCCCTGACCCGGAGCCCGATCGTCCGGTAGACGGGCCCGGTCAGCCGGATGGCCACCGCGGTCTCGGTATCGGCGGGAACCGACGCCTCGACGATGGCGGGCAGCACCCGTTCGGCCTCGTCGACCGCGGCCTCGGCGCACCGGCCGCTCTCGTTCCCGGGCCGGATCAGAGCTTCCCGAATGTCCTGTTCGTGCATCCAGCTGTCGAACTGGCGGATCTGGAGGACTCGCCAGTAGGGGAAGGTGCCGTCCGGGGTGTCGACCTCCGAGCCGTACTCGTCGCCGGTCATGCCCCGGAGGTCGTAGAGCCGTTTTGCCGTCACCTCCCGGAACCGGGCCAGCATCTCGTCGGGGTCGAGCCCGGACAGGGCTTCGACCCAGATCTCGTTGCGGATGCCGACGTCGTTGTGGACGTGGGCCAGGGCGGCGACGTCGATGGTGGGCCGGGGCAGTTCGACGCCGGTGAGCATCGACTCGGCCCCGATCAGGTGGGCGTAGACGTCGAGCACGTCCCAGCCGGGGAGCGAGGCCGGCTGATGCCAGTCCCGGGCGCTCAGCGAGGCCCCCAGGTCACTGAGGGAGTTGTACTGCGTTTCCAGGAGCTTGACCAGCTGTGCCCGGGGAGGCGCCATCAGGAACCGGAGCCACCCTTCGGCGTCTCGAACTCGACAACCTTCCCCCGGTTGATCGAGACCCAGTCCCGGGCCTCCAGGTAGGGCCGGAAGACCTCGGCGATCCGGGCCTGGTCGGCCTCGGTCTTGGGTCGCTGGATCTCGTACAGGTGGGGGAACTCGACCCAGGCCGTCACCGCGTTCCACAGGCGGAGGGCGGCCTCACCGCTCGGCGGGTCGAGCAGCACCGGGCCGAAGAGGGCCTGGTTGCCGAAGAAGAGGGTCGGCACCCCGAACCCGCCGGAGTCGATGACCCGGGCGTGTTCGGCCTTGATCTCGTCGTGGGTCGTGGGGTCGGCCATGGCCTCGTCGACCGCCGACGGGTCGAGGCCGAGTTCGTTCAAGAGATGGCGGGCCACGTCCGGCTCGTGGGGCTTGAGCCCGTCGACGTGGAGCGCCCGACCGGCGGCCGCATACCAGGCGTCGAGCTGAGCCATGTCCCGACGGCGCAGGATCGCCCCGACCTGCATCATCGACCACCCGTAGGACCAGTCCCGCTCCCACGGGTGCTTCTTGCCCGGGCGGAGGTTGACCTCCTCCAGGCTGAAGAAACGCCAGTTGACGGTCAGGCCCAGCTGGTCTCGGACATCGCGCATCCACAGCGACGTCTGGTAGGCCCAGGGGCACATGACATCGAAGTGGAAGTCGACGGTGGTCGTGTCGGCCGCCGCCGACGTCGAGGTGTCGGCGCTGGCGCGGGGCTCGGTCATGGCACTAGATATAGCGCAGTTGTCCACACCCTTGCAGTCCCAGCTGGCCGGCCACCCGAGCCATCGGGTGGCCTACCGTGGGCCGGGCCCGGTCGACGACGCCGGCGACGAAAGGCAGACGACCATGGTCTATAGCGAGCGGAAGTCGGCCACGACCGAGCGGGCCGGGGGCGACCGATGACGGCCGACATCGGCGTGCTTCATCCCGGCGCCATGGGGGCGGCGGTGGGCGCCGCCCTCGTCGCCCGGCGGCCTGGCGGCGTCTGGTGGTGCACCGAGGGGCGGTCGACGGCGACGACGGACCGGGCGGCCCGGGTCGGTCTCCGCCCGGTGTCGCGCCTGGGCGACCTGACCGAGCGATGCGGCGTGCTGATCTCGGTGTGCCCGCCCGACCAGGCGGTGGCAATGGCGCGTCTGGTGGCGGCGACCGGCTTCACCGGCCGCTACGTCGACGCCAACGCCGTGGCGCCGGCCACCGCGGTCGCCGTCGCCTCACTGCTGCCCGACGTGGTCGACGGCGGCATCGTGGGTCCACCCCCGCACCGGCCCGGATCCACCCGGCTCTACCTCTCGGGTCCGGGGGCCGGCGACGTGGCCTCGCTGTTCGAGGGATCGGCGCTGGAGGCCCAGGTGGTGGGGGAGCGGGTGGGAGCGGCGTCGGCGCTCAAGATGGGCTACGCAGCGTGGACCAAGGGCACCGCCGCCCTGATCCTGGCCATCCGGGCGCTGGCTCGACGCGAAGGGGTGGAGGAGGGCCTGCTGGCCGAATGGGACCGCTCGCAACCGGACCTCGGGCCCCGGTCGGAGGCGTCGGCGGGCGGGGCCGGGCCCAAGGCGTGGCGCTTCGAGGGCGAGATGCGCGAGATCGCCGACACCTTCGACGCCGCCGGACTCCCCGGCGGGTTCCACCGGGCTGCGGCCGAGGTCTACCAGCGGCTGGCCCCGCTCAAGGACCACGGCGGCCCGAGCCTCGACCAGGTGCTGGAACTGCTCCTCGATGCCCCGTCCCACCACGACGGTGGCGAGCCGACCGGGAGCTGACGACCGGACGGCCGGGCCCGGCGGCTCGGCCGCATCGACAAGCCCCGGGCGGGAATCAGAACCCGAAGACGTGGGTGCCGTACCAGCCGTTCTCGGTCAGGTACAGACCGACACCGCTGGTCAGGTAGGCCTCGTTGGTCATGTTCCGGTAGTGGCCCGGACTCTCGGTCCACAGCTGATGGAACAGGTCCGCCGCCTCGGCCGCCGACAGGCCGGTGTTGGTGGTGTAGGCGATGTTCTCGCCGTAGGGACCGTTGGAGTGCTCGAAGGCCCCGGTCTCGGCCATCCGCTTACTCCAGTCCCGGGCGAAGGCGTCCATCTCGGCCTGGCGGGTCAGGGGTTGCAGTTCGAGCGTGGAGCGGAGACCGTTGAGGAGTTCTCCGGAGTAGGCCTCGGCCGAGACCAGGTCCTCGGGTGGGCTGGCAACGGGGCCGGCGGCCGTGGTGGTGGTCCCGGGGGTCGACGTGGAGCTGGTGGAGCTCGGCGTCGAGGTGGCACCGACCACGGTCGACGTGGTGGCGGCGTCGTCGGGGGTGACCGGGATCGAGGAGGTGGAGGTCGAGGCCACGGTTGAGGCCGTGGTCGAGGCGGTGGTTTCGGCCACCGGGGCCGTCGGGGCCGGCGAGCCGTCCGGCCGGTCGAGGGAGGTTACGGTGCCTGCGCCGGAAGGCACCGGCGGAGCGGGGACGGCCGGCGTGGCCGACGGGTCCTCGGCCCCGACCCGGATCGAGTCGTCCGGAGCAGCACCGTCACCGGCCCGCACCGCCGTCTGGTCGAACGGATCGGCGGTGGTGGCCGACGGTCCGGCGACCACGACATCGGTGTCGGTGCCGGGGTCGACGGCGGTGAGGTCGTCCCCACCACCGGGCAGGGCGCAGGCGCCGGCCATCAGTGCAGTTGCTACGGCCGCGGCCAAGTGGGCACTCGCAGCGCGGGTGAACCGCATCCCAAACTCCTCAGTCGACTTCCGCTCGCTCATCGCCCGCTCCACCCGATTCCCGCAGCAGGCTGAGCGGTGATCCTAACCGCAAACAGGATCGGTTTGGACGGATCCCGAGCAGTTTCGGGCGCCGACGACCACGGGCGGGGCCGACCCCAACGAGACGAGCCGCTCCCGACCACCACCGCCGTCGGAAGGTGGCCGGAAACGGCTCGTTCTCCGATCCTCCCGGCTGCCCGGTGGATCGTCACGGTCGGAACTCTGCCCCAAACCGTCGCCGGTCAGCGTGCCGGATGGCCGTTGGGAAACGATTGGAGCGCGGTGGAGGCCCGCGGACCGGCTTCGGCCCGGGCCCCGGGTCCGATCAGGCGGGCGGCCTCGGCCCGGGCCCGGCGGGCCTCCTGCCAATCCTGGCCCAGCTCGGCCAGTCGCGCCCGCCGCTCCTGGATCCGGACCATCAGGGGCCAGGACCGAAGCCCGTCAGCCACCACCTCGGCCCGGTCGAGGAGTCGGAGGGCCAGCCGGGTACGACCCAGGGTGGTGGCCGCGCACGCTGCGTAGTAGGTGCCGGGCCCGTACACGACCACGGCGTCGGGCCCGACGACCATTCCGTCGTCGAGATCCAGAAGCAGGGCCAGCGGATCGGGCGGGCCGGGGATCCGCCCCAGGCCAGGGGAGACGGCGGCCCGGGCCGCGACGAGAACCGGGGGGTCGGACTCCGGCGCCGGCCCGGACCCCAACCCGGCCTCGTCGTCGACCCACCGGCCGACGTCGACGGCCCGGCCCTTGGCCCGGCCGAGCCAGGCGAGCTGGTGTCGGAGAGGATCGAGACCGGCGGGGGGCACGAGACCCAGGTGCGCACACCGGGCGGCAAGGGCCTCCAACCGCTCACCGGCGGCGGGATCGGCGCCGTGGACCCCGGCCACGACCAGACCGAGCAGCGTGGCCTCCAGTTCGGCCACCGAGTGGGGCGGGGCGTCACCGGCCGCGGCCGCCATCAGCGCGTCGACCCCTCCGCGGTCGCCCTGCTCCAGGCAGGCGAGCAGATCGAGCCTGGTCGACAACGACGACGGGAGATCGGCCGTCGGTGCCACCCGGGCTCGACGACGGTCGACCAGGGCCCCCAGCGCCGACTCCAGCCTCGCCTCGTCGGCCACGTCCCGAGCGTCGTCCCCGGCCCCGGGGGCCGACCGGTGCCGGAGCCGGTCCGCCGGCTCCGTACCGGGCTCGGGGGCGGGTCGGCGCCCATCCGGCCGGAGCTGTGACCCGCCGTCGGGGCCGCAGTCGTCGCCGGCCCGGAGACGCAGGAGCCGTTGACTGAGCACACCCACCCCGCCGGGAGGCAGCTCGTCCGGGCCGGGCGCGGTGACGGCGGCCGGTTCGGGCCGCAGGCCGAAGAGATCGAGTCCGCCGATGGCGGGTCCCCGGGCCCGGGGACCGGCCGCCGTCAGGGCCGCGGCCAGTACCAGGTCGGCCCGGCCCAGCCGTCGGGCCTCGGCCAGGGCTCGGTTCGAGGCCACCCGGTGCCCGGTCCGATCACCGCGGAGACGGCGCCAATGGGCCAGGAAGCACCACGACTCCACGACGGCCTCGCCCGCGTTGTCCAGTCCGGCGAGGGCCTCGAGCGCCCCCTCGACGATGGCCGCCACCTCGGCCAGCACGTCGAACTCGACGGCCTCGCCCGCCGCCTCGAGGGCGAACCGGCCGGCCAGGATCGAGGTCCCGGCGGAACCGGTCCGGGCGAACTGACGCGCCACCTGAAGGGCGGGCCAATGCTGTCGCCACATGGTCCGACCCAGGTCGGCATGGATCCGGGTCCGGCGGGGTCCGCTGGCATCGTCGGCCAGGACGCGGGCCACGACAGGGTGGACGAACCGATAGTGCGGTGTGCCGGGCCCGTCGGACGACAGCAGACCGGCCCGCACCCCGGCCTCCAGCAGCTCCTCGGTCCACCCCGGCGGATGGCCGCCGGCCTCGGCCACCAACTCGGTGGTGAACCGGTTGGCCAGGGCGGCGACGGTCAGCGGGCCGACGGCGTCAGGACCGAGCCCGTCGACGCGGGCCCGCACCGCCTCTCTCAGGTTGGTGGTGGGGGCCAGGGACTCGTCGACCGGGCCCGGCTGCTCCGGCCCGGTGGCGGCACCGACCCCCAACAGCTCGGCCACGAACAGCGGATTGCCGGCGGTGAGATGATGCAGGCGGCGGGCCAGATCGGGGGAGCCGCCCCGGGTCGAGGTCAGGGCCTCGACGGTGTCGGGGTCGAGACCACCCAACTCCACCCGGGTCAGCGAGGCGACGGTGGCGAGGCGGCGAAGGGCCAGTCGGACCTCGGGGGTCAGGGCCTCGGTGTGCCGCCAGGTGGCCAGGACGGCGAGCGGGCGATCGACCAGCTCCTCGGCCACCGCCGCCACCGCCTCGATGGACAGGGGGTCGGCCCAATGGAGGTCCTCCAGCACGAGGAGAACCGGCTCGTCGGCGGCGGCGAGCGCCGTGATCACCCCCCGCACCGCGCCGCCGTCCGGCGCGGGCTGACCACCGGGCCTCCCGAGCCCGGTCGGACCGGTCCGCTCGGCCGACCGGGGCCGGCCCCGGTCGGTGGGGTCGATGAGGTCGGTCGGGTCGGTCACGTCGGCCAGGGCCTGCAACCACGGGGCGAGAGCCGCCCCCGAGGTGTGGGGCCGGCACCGACCGACCAGGAGGCGGGCCTCGGGGGCCAGATCGGCCATCAGATCCGACGCCAGGGTCGTCTTGCCGCTCCCCGGTTCCCCGGTCACGGCCACCACCACGCCCCGACCCCGACGCAGCCCGCTCGACAGGGCCCGCCACGCGGCCCGGTGCTCGAGGCGGGGCGACCGGCGGGGCGACCGGCGGGGCGACCGGCCGCCGGGCGGGGCCGCGGCGGGCGGGCCGGAGCCGGGAGCCGGGAGCTCCGGGTCGAGCCTCCCCGTCGCCGGCGCCGGAGCCGGAGCCGTGACGGGGGCGGGGGCCGGGCCGGGGGCCGGAACCGGACCCGGCGCCAGCAACAGCCCGGCGTCGTGGTCCAGGATCCGCCGCTCCAGCTCCTGGACGGCGGGGCCGGGATCGATCCCCAGCCGTTCGACCAGGAGGCGTCGCAGGGCCCGGCACTGGGCCAGGGCGTCCGACTGGCGGCCGGAGCGGTACAGGGCGAGCATGGCCAGCTCGGTCAGCCGCTCCCGGAGCGGATGCTCGGCCAGCACCGGTTCCAGCTGGGCCATGACGACGGCATGCTCCCCCCGGGCCAGTCGGGCCTCGCCCAGGGCTTCGACGGCCAGGAGCCGGAGCTCCTCCAGGTGGGCCCGGGCCGAGAGGATGGCGTCGGTCTCGGGTACGGCGGCGAACGGCTCGCCCCGCCAGAGGCCCAGCGCCGCATCGAGGTGGGCGGCCGCCTCGTCGGGCCGCTCCGAGGTGAGGGCGGCACGGCCCGCCGCCACCTCGGCCTCGAACCGGGCGGCGTCGATGCGCTCCGGTGCGACCACCAGCCGGTAGCCGGGTGACAGGCTCTCGATGCAGGAACGTCGATCGCCCGGGGTCCGGTCGGGTTCGAGCGCCCGGCGCAGGTTGGACACGTAGCTGCGGATCG
This sequence comes from Acidimicrobiales bacterium, assembly GCA_965263455.1. Taxonomy (GTDB): domain Bacteria; phylum Actinomycetota; class Acidimicrobiia; order Acidimicrobiales; family SZUA-35; genus CADEDH01. The sequence goes on along the minus strand of CBDHHN010000001.1, from coordinate 130,961 downwards.
TCACCGCCGGGCGGGACGGGGCGGCCCCGTCCCACACCGCCTCGACCAACTGGTCCATCGACACGGTCCGGCCCGGCGTGGCCAGCAGTCGGGCCAGCACCGCCACCTGTCGGGGACCCCCGATGGCGCTCGGGCTCTCGCCCCGGTGGACGGCGACGGGCCCAAGGACGGTGAACGAGGACATCGACGGTGATGCCCCGGAGGATGCGGGTTGGGTCATGTAGGGGCCCGAGGTGCGGCGGGAAGGTGCGCTCGGGCGGCGCTGGTGGACCCGACGCCAGGTCGGCCTCCACCCGGCTCGCCACTGTAGGTGGCCGACCGGCCATCGCCAAGGGGCAACCGAACCGGGGTCGATGCGACGCGCCAACGGGCCCCGGCCGCCCCGGATTCCTATCATCCGTGGATGACCAGTGAACGGACGGGCCAGACCGTCGAGCTCCTGCAGCACCTCATCCGCAACGCCTGTGTCAACGACGGGACGCCCGAGTCGGGGCAGGAGGTCCGCAACGCCGACACCCTGACCGCCTACCTGGAGGGGGCCGGACTCGACATCCAGCGCTACGAGCCGACCCCGGGCCGGGTCTCGCTGGTGAGCCGGATCGAGGGGACCGACCCCCAGGCCCCGTCCCTGTGCCTCATGGGCCATACCGACGTCGTGCCCGTGAACCCCGACGGTTGGCGCAACGACCCGTTCGGGGGCGAGTTGATCGACGGGGAGGTCTGGGGCCGGGGCGCGGTCGACATGCTCAACATGACGTCCTCGATGGCCGTCGCCTTCCGCCACCTGAAGACCTCCGGCTTCCGGCCCCGGGGCGACCTCATCTACTTCGCCGTGGCCGACGAGGAGTCCGGCTCCCATCACGGCGCCCAGTGGATGGCCGACAACCATCCCGACGACATCCGGGCCGACTACGTGTTGACCGAGAACGGAGGTCTCCACAGCGATCCCGGAGGCGCCCCCAGCGTCGGGATCAACATCGGGGAGAAGGGCGTGGCGTGGCGCCGACTCCGGGTGCGAGGGACCCCCGGGCACGGCTCCATGCCGTTCCGTTCCGACAACGCCCTGATCAAGGCGGCGGCGGTGGCCCAACGTCTCGGGGACTACCGTCCACCGGCCCGCTTCACCGAACTGTGGACCGAACGGGTCGAGACCCTGGGGGTGGACGACGAGACCAAGGCCGTTCTGCTCGATCCCGACCGGATCGACGACGCCCTGGCCGCCCTTCCCAACCGGGGCTCGGCCGCCTACCTCCACGCCTGCACCCACACCACGTTCTCGGTCAACCTCGTGGACGGCGGGCTGATGAAGACCAACGTCATCCCCGACGCGGTCGAACTCCAGGTCGACATCCGGACCCTGCCGGGGGAGGGCGCCGAGGAGGTCCAGGCCCACCTCGACACCGCACTCGGTGACCTGGCCGACCAGGTCGAGGTCGAGCTGATCATGAACGATCCGGCCTCGATCAGCCGGACCGACAATCCGCTGTGGACGGCACTCCAGGAGGCGGTGAACCGGCGCTTCCCCGACGCCCGGCTGAGCCCCCAGATGGTGGTCGGGTTCACCGACGCCAGGATCTTCCGGTCGATGGGGTCGGTGGCCTACGGAGCGGGCTTGTTCAGCCCCGACCTCGACGCCGGCGACTTCTCCTCCCGGTTCCACGGCCACGACGAGCGGATCGACGTCGAGTCGTTGGCGCTGTCGACCCAGCTCTGGATCGACACCGCCACCGGTCTCCTCGGGTGACGGGGAAGGACGACCGGCTACCATCGGTTCCGATCGACTATGGCTACCCAGACCGGATCTCGAACCTCACGTCGGGGCGGTGTCCCCGCCGTCGTCCAGTGGACGGCCCTCGCCGTCGCCGCCGTGCTCGCCGTCGTCGCCGCCTTCGTCTTCTTCGGCGAAGGCACGACCGGGGGAGGGGGCGGCCACAGCGGTCTCGCCCCCGTCGCGGTCGAGCAGGGCTGACCCCGCGGTGACGCGTCGGACATGACTTCGGACGACCCGCGCCCCTTTGGCCCCTCGCTTGGGTACTATTGCCAGCACGCGAATCCGGGCCGAGGGGCGGGCCTCTAGTACCTGGAGTGAGTGTGATGCGTGCACACCCTGCCCGTCGGGCCCGAAGCGTGTTCGGTTTTGCCGGTGCCACGACCTACGTCGCCCTGCTGGGGATCATCGCCGCCGAGTCCGAGTCGGAGGCGACCATCAACCTGGCCACGGCGCTCAACCCGGTCAGCCCGGCCCCGGAGCAGCCCACGGCCACCACGGCCCCCCTGTTCGGCAGTGCCACCCCGGCCCCGACCGCCGATGCGGCCCCGGTCGCCTCGGCGGCCACCGATGACGCCCTGAACCTGGGCGCCACCGAGGAGCCCCGATTCGGGAGCGGCGCGGGTGACGGCGCCACCACCAGTCCACCACCGGCCACGGAGACGACCACGGGTCCGGCGCCCGACACCCAACCGACGACGACGGCGGCCCCGGGGGCCACCACGGCACCGACCAGTACCACGGCCCCGGTGGCGTCCACGGTTCCGCCGACCACGGCGCCCACCACCGCGCCGACGACGGCCCCCACCGGCTCGGAGACCACGGCACCCCCCACCACGACGACCACGGCGCCGACCACGACCACCACCGCCGCGCCGACGACGACCACCACGGCGCCGACCACGACGACCACCAGCGACGCCACATGACCCTGGCCGTCGGTGCTCCGCTCCGCTCGACCGAGCACCGCTTCCGGGCCATGAACACCGACGTGCACGTCGTGGTGGTCGGCGGTGACCGCCGGGCCACGGCCAAGGCCGAGGCGCTGGTCCACCGGTGCGAGCAACGCTGGAGCCGGTTCCGTCCCGACTCCGAGTTGAGCGCCCTCAACGCCGCCGCCGGGCGACCGGTGAGGGTCTCGGACCCCACCTTCGAACTGGTTCGATCGGCCGTCGACGCCGCCCGGGAGACCGGCGGCGCGTTCGATCCCACCGTGCTCGCCAGCCTGCTCGACGCCGGCTACGACCGGACCTTCGACGACCTCGTCTCGGACCCCGCTCCGGCCGTGGCATCGAGCCTCGACCCGGAACCCGAGGCCGACCGGCGGCCCAGGCCCGGGGCGCGGGTGTCGGCACCGGGCGTGGCCGACATCGAGCTGCTGCCCGAGGCAAACCTGGTCCGCCTCCCGCCCGACGTCGGTCTCGACCTGGGCGGCATCGCCAAGGGTGCCACCGCCGATCTGGTGGTGGCCGAGCTACTGGACGCCGGCGTCGAGGGTGCCTGCGTCAACATCGGCGGCGACCTCCGGGTGGCCGGAAGCGGCCCGGACCGAGGCACCTGGACCGTCGACCTGGTGGGTCGGGGCAGCGCCGACCACCAGCCGATCCGGCTGGCGGCGGGGGCCGTGTGCACCTCGTCGACCCTGAAACGCCGGTGGCGTCACCGGGGCCGGGACGAACACCACCTTCGCCACGGCCCGACCGGGGCCCCCTTGGCCCGGGGACTGGTGACGGCCTCGATCGTGGCGGCCACGGCCACCCAGGCCGAGGTGCTGACCAAGGTGGTGCTCGCCGCCGGGCCGACCGGGGCGACCGCCACTGCCGATCGCTACGGGGTGACCGGCATCGTGGTCGATGACGACGGCCGTCTCCACCACCTGCCCGGGCTCGACCCCTACCTCGACCCGCACCTCGACTTGGACGTCGACCTGGACGTCGACCCGCACGCCGGGGACGGCCGGTGAGCGATCAGTTCTTCTGGTTCGCCACCCGCTCGGCCGGGATCATGGCCTGGTTCGCCGCCACCTTCTCCATCGTGGTCGGCCTCCTCATCCCCACCCGGGCCCTGGGTCGCAAACCCACCATCCCCTGGCTGGTCGACCTCCATCGCTACCTCGGGGGCATGTCGGTCGTCTTCCTCATCATCCACCTCGTGACCCTCTGGGCCGACGAGTTCGTGAACTTCGGTCCGGCCGACCTGCTCATCCCCTGGGTGGCCGAGGTCCCGGGGCTCAGTCGTTGGTCGCTGGCGATCGGCGTCATCGCCGGCTGGCTGCTGGTGGCGATCGAGGCGTCGTCGCTCATCAAGGACCGGATCGCCCCCCGCACCTGGCACACCATCCATCTCACCTCCTTTGCCGTGATGGTGGCCGGCGCCGTGCACGGACTCGAGGCCGGTTCCGACACCGACAACGTGCTCCTCGTGGCCCTCGCCGCCTCGGTGGCCATGGCGGTCGCCATCCTGACCGCCATGCGGGTCTACTTCGTCATCACCGACCGGCAGCGCTACGCCGACGAACCGTCGGCCCGTGAGGTGCTCGACGATCGCCGGAGGCGCCGGGCCGAGGCGGTCTCGGCCCCGGCCGATCGGCGGTCGGCCCAGGAGCCGAGGCCCCGAGCCCGGCCGGCGCCGATGGAACCGGTCGCCGATGCCCCTCGGGCTCCCCACCGACGGCAGCCGCCCCCGATCACGTCCAGCACCCGGATCATCGAACTCGACGAGGACCGTCCCGACCCCGGACGGTGGTTCGAGGACGACCACCGCTGACGCGGGGCCGCCCCGGCTCAGCTCCAACGCAGGGTCATGGTGGCGGTCAACCGCTCGCCGCCGGCCACCACCGGGGCCTCCCGGTTGAAGGCGTCGGGGGCGTCGGTCTGTGGTTCGACGCACACCGCATGCTCGGGCTCGGTGAACAGTACCCAGTGCCGACAGTCGGACTCGACCGTCAACCCCAGCCCTCCCGGCCACGCCAGCCGGGGTGGCCGGGCCAGGTCGACGAAGCAGTTGTCCCACGGCTGCGGGCCCGGCCGCACCAGCCGACCGGTGGGGATGGCCTCGTCGTCCAGTTCGTACATGGCCCCGGGCTCGACGTCGAGGCGGACCCCGACCCCCCCGTTGTCGTCGTCCAACCGTCGACGGAACCACGGATGCCAGCCCAGCATGGCCGGCTGGTCGACCTCAGCCTCCAGGGTCAACCGCACGCTCAAGGCGTCGGCACCGAGCTCGGCCTCCTGGATCAACCGGGCCGGGAACGGCCACGGGGGACCGAGGCGGACGACCATGGCCCCGTCGGCCCGCCTCTCCCAGGCCGAGGTGTAGGCCGTGCCGTGGATGGCGTGAGGGGGCAGCCCGAGCGGGAGGAGATGGGAGGTCCCGGCGAAGTCGAACCGGCCATGGGCCACCCGTCCGGCCCAGGGCGCCATCGGGTAGGAGCCCCAGCGCATCGGGTCCGCCTCCTCCTGGACCAGGACCTCCAGCCCATCGATGGCGAGGGAGGCCAGGCGGCCGCCCCGGGCCAGGTCGAATCGGGCCTCGGTGCCGCCGGCGGCGAGGGTCACGGGCGGGGGTGTGCTCATCGGTCCTCCACGGACAGGATCGTCCCCGAACGGAACGAGGGAACGGGGCCGATGCCGAGGCCGGCGTAGAGGGCCGGCGGCACCGAGATGTCGGCCAGGTAGAGGCGGCCCACCTCCGGGCGGTGGCGCAGCCCGGTTTTGGGGAGGGCCAGGGTCAGGGTGGCTGCGGCCCGGACCAGGGCGCCGGGGGAGCGGCCCGAGGTCACGTCGAGCCCGCTCGGGGTGTCCAGGGCCACCACCGGTTCGGGCCCGGCGTTGGCCCAGTCGACCAGGTCGGCCACCGGCCGTCGGGGCGCCCCCCGGAGGCTGTAGCCGACCAGGGCGTCGACCACGACGTCGGGGCGCCCGGCCGGCGCCTCGTCCAGGACGGTCGTCCCCTGAGCCCGGACCGAGGCCATCTGCCAGGCCGGGATCTCGGCCATCCGCTCGGGGCGGGGGGCGACGACCGTGACGGCGACACCGGCGTTGGCCAGATGTCGGGCCGCGGCCAGGCCGCCTCCGCCGTTGCCGCCACCACCGGCCAGGACCACGGCCGACCCGGGATCGGTCTCGGCAAGCACCAGGCGGGCCAGGTTGCGCCCGGCGTTCTCCATCATCTGGATCAGGGCGATCCGGTAGGCCGCGATCATGAGTCGATCTACCTCCCGCATCTGCTCGGCCGAGATCCAGGCGACCTCGTCGGCGGCGATGGCGGGATGGCGCTCCACCAGCGGGATCGTAGCCCTGGACGCCAACATCGCCGGCCGAGGCCCCGGTTCCCGAGGGCGCCCGCCGAGAATCCGGTCGGCCTCGGGGGCTGAGCGCAGCTCCAGTTGTCTCGTTGTCGCTACCCCCAGTTCACCGAGCTGGAATAACGTCCGGCCCGTCCGCTGCGAAAGAAGGATCCACATGCTTCCCCGCACCCGCCGCGTCGGCGGCCTGGTCGCGTCGCTGGCCCTGTTGGCCACGTTGCTGGTCGGCATCGCCCCGGCCCAGGCCGTCCCCGGCGCCTCCCAATCGGTCTTCATCAACGAACTGCACTACGACAACACCGGCGGCGACGTCGGGGAGTTCGTCGAGGTCGCCGGCCCCGCCGGCACCGACCTCAGCGGCTGGACCATCGAGCTGTACAACGGCTCGAACAGCACCTCCTACAACACCATCGCCCTCAGCGGCACCATCGACGACGAGGGCAGCGGCTTCGGCGCGGTGCATGTCGATCTGCCGGCCAACGGCCTGCAGAACGGCGCCCCCGACGGCCTGGCCCTGGTCGACCCGTCCAGCACCGCCGTCCAGTTCCTGTCCTACGAGGGCACCTTCACCGCCTCGGGCGGCCCGGCCGACGGCCTCACCTCGACCGACATCGGCGTCAGCGAAACCAGCGGCACCGCCATCGGCGAGTCCCTCCAGCTGACCGGTGGCCCGGGGGCCGCCGCCGGCGACTTCTCCTGGACCGGCCCGCTGCCCGAATCGCCCGGCAGCCTCAACGCCGACCAGGTGTTCGGGGCGCCGCCTCCTCCGGCCGCCCCCGCCATCACCGAGATCCACTACGACAACACCGGCGGCGACGTCGGGGAGTTCGTCGAGGTCGCCGGGCCCGCCGGCACCGACCTCAGCGGCTGGACCATCGAGCTGTACAACGGCTCGAACAGCACCTCCTACAACACCATCGCCCTCAGCGGCACCATCGACGATGAAGGCGCCGGTGAAGGCGCCGTGAGCTTCAGCCTGCCGGCCAACGGCCTGCAGAACGGCGCCCCCGACGGCCTGGCCCTGGTCGACCCGTCCAGCACCGTCATCGAGTTCCTGTCCTACGAGGGCACCTTCACCGCCTCGGGCGGCCCGGCCGACGGCCTCACCTCGACCGACATCGGCGTCAGCGAGTCCAGCGGCACCGCCATCGGCGAGTCGCTCCAGCTGATCGACGGCATCTGGACCGGCCCCGCGGCCGAGAGCCCGGGCGTGCTCAACACCCCGCCCGCCGGCCCGGTCCCGGCGGTCAACGTCACCGAGATCCACTACGACAACTTCGGCACCGACACCGGCGAGTTCGTCGAGGTGGCGGGCCCGGCCGGCACCGACCTCGCCGGCCTGAGCCTCGTGCTCTACAACGGCTCGAACAGCCAGCAGTACAACACCATCGCCCTCACCGGCACCATCGACGACGAAGGCGCCGGTGAAGGCGCCGTGAGCTTCGGCCTGCCGGTCAACGGCCTGCAGAACGGTGCCCCCGACGGCCTGGCCCTGGTTTTTGACGACGGCTCGACCGAGACCGTGATCGAGTTCCTGTCCTACGAGGGCACCATCACCGCCTCGGGCGGCCCGGCCGACGGCCTCACCTCGACCGACATCGGCGTCAGCGAGCCGGGGGAGATCGGGGAATCGCTCCAGCTGGTCAACGGCACCTGGATCGGGCCCGTCCCGGAGAGCCCGGGCGTCCTCAACACCGCGGCCGCCACCCCCGGCCTGCCCTTCCCGGTGGTCGAGAACTTCGACACCGACTGCGTGGCCAACGGATGGCAGATCGTCAGCGTCGACAGCGACACGGCCGAGACCTGGGCCTGCTCCACCAGCTTCAGCAACGTCGACGTCAACGCCTTCGGCGGCTCGGCCCCGGCCGACGACTGGTTCATCTCGCCCGCCCTGAACATGGAAGCCCAGGACGGCGAGACCCTGGAGTTCCGGAACTTCACCCGGTTCAACGACGTGAACTATCCCCAGCTCGAGGTGCTGTGGGCCGCCGACTACAACGGCGTCGACCCCACCCTCGCCACCTGGACCGCCCTCACCGGGATCAACTTCTCGCCCGAGGCGTCGTCCCAGTTCGTCGACTCCGGCGTGATCGATCTGTCGGGCATCAGTGGTGACCGGGTCCACGTGGCCTTCCGCTACACCTCGTCCGGCAACGGCGCCGGCTCCTCGTCCAATTGGCGCCTCGACCAGATCGAGTTCGGTCCCGTCGGTCCCGTCACCGGGACCCCGGCCAAGATCCACGAGGTCCAGGGCAACGGATCCACCGTGGCCATCACCGGCCCGGTCGAGGTGCAGGCCATCGTCACCTCGCTCTTCGAGGACGACGACGTGCTCGACGGCTTCTTCATCCAGGAGGAGGACGCCGACGCCGACGCCGACCCGGCCACCTCGGAGGGCATCTTCGTCTTCTGCCGGGGCAACTGCCCCACCGGCCTGCTCGTGGGCGATCTGGTCACCGTGACCGGCACCCCGACCGAGTTCCAGGGCATGAGCCAGATCGACGTCACCGGTGGCACCGTGGCCGTCGACGGATCGGGCAACGCCCTCCCGGCCGCCACCCCGGTGTCGCTGCCGGCCGCCGACCGGACCGACGCTGAGGCCACCTTCGAAGCCATCGAAGGCATGGTCGTGTCCATGTCGGACGAGCTGTTCGTCAGTGAGTACTTCGAACTGGCCCGCTTCGGGCAGCTGGTCCTCACCCAGGGCGGCGTCCCGTTCCAGTTCACCGACAACAACGCCCCGGACGTGGCCGGCTACAACGCCTTCCTCGACGAGCTGGCGGCCAAGCGCATCATCCTGGACGACGACAACCTCGACCAGAACGACGCCATCTTCGGCCCCGACGCCGACGAGGCCTACCCCTGGCCCGTGCCCGGCCTGTCGACCCTGAACACGGTTCGGGGCGGCGACTCGATCACCGGACTGACCGGGGTCATGCACTGGTCCCGTCAGGGCCGGAGCTTCTCCGATCCCAACATCGAACTGGCGTGGCGGGTCCGCCCCATCCAGAGCGAGTCGGTCAGCTACGAGTTCACGGCCAACAACCAGCGTCCGGTGTCGGTTCCCACCGTCGGCGGCACCCTCACGGTGGCCAGCTTCAATGTGCTCAACTACTTCCTGACCCTGGACGACGGCAGCTCGTTCTGCGACTTCGCCTGCCGGGGCGCCGACTCGGCGGCCGAGCTGAATCGTCAGCGGGACAAGATCGTCAGCGCCCTGGTCGAGATGAACGCCGACGTGGTCGGACTCATCGAGATCGAGAACGACGCCGACGTGGCCCTCGCCGACCTGGTCGGAGCGCTCAACGCCGAGCTCGGCGCGGGCACCTACGACTACATCGCCACCGGCGTGATCGGGACCGACGCCATCAAGGTGGCCCTGATCTTCAAGCCGACGGCGGTGACCCCGGTCGGGGCCCACGCCATCCTCGACTCCTCGGTCGATCCGACCTTCATCGACACCAAGAACCGTCCGGTCCTGATCCAGACCTTTGATCAGAACAGCAACGGTGAGCGGTTCACGGTGGCGGTCAACCACCTGAAGTCGAAGGGTTCGCCCTGCGACGACGTGGGTGACCCCGGGCTGGGCGACGGCCAGGCCAACTGCGCCGGCACCCGGACCGCGGCCGCCATCGCCCTGTCGAACTACCTGGCCACCGACCCCACCGGCAGCGGCGATCCGGACTTCCTGATCACGGGCGACATCAACGCCTACGCCAAGGAAGACCCGATCCTGGTCCTGGAGGCCGACGGCTACACCAACCTCATCGACACCTTCGTCGGTGACGACGCCTACAGCTTCCTGTTCGACGGGCAGCGGGGCTACCTCGACCACGCCCTGGCCAACCCGTCGCTCCTGCCCCAGGTGGCCGGCGCGGTGGAGTGGAGCATCAACGCCGACGAGGTTCCCCTGCTCGACTACAACGACGACATCCGGGACACCCCGGCCGAGGCGTCGTTCGAGCGTGAGTCGGGGGCCACCACCCTCTACGACACCACCGCCTTCCGGTCCTCGGACCACGACCCGGTGATCGTGGGCCTCGACCTGCAGCCGGTGTACACCTGCGGCTCGGTGACCGGAACGGTGGCCTCGCTCGAGGCCGACGGCTACAACGTCATCCTCGGCGACGACCGGGCCAACAACATCGTCGGTACCGAGGGTCCGGACTTCATCGTCGGCTTCCGGGGCAACGACAAGATCCGGGGCAAGGGCGGCGACGACGTCATCTGCGGCGACGCCGGCCGGGACACCCTGGACGGCGGCAGCGGCGAGGACTTCGTCAGCGGCGGCGAGGGCAAGGACACCATCGACGGTGGCTCCGAGGACGACACCCTCCTCGGTGGCGACGACCGGGACACCATCCGCGGTGGCCAGGGCGACGACACCATCGACGGCGGTGCCGACCCGGACAGGATCCTGGCCGGGCCGGGCAACGACGTGGCCAACGGTGGCGCCGACAACGACACCATCAACGGCAACAGCGGTGACGATCAGCTCTTCGGGGACGACGGCGACGACGACCTGAAGGGCAACTCCGGCACCGACACCTGCGACGGTGGGCCGAACACGGCCAAGGGCGACAAGGCGTCGTCCTGCGAGACCGTCATCGACGTCCCCTAGCCCAGCCGGGACGTCACCCCTTCCCACCCCTTCAGGTCGAGCCCGGGTGGTCCGTCACGGCGGATCGGACCACCCGGGCCGACAACCTTCAGGGCTGACAGCGGGCCCCGGTTCCTTCTAGAATCGAAGTATCACCCGCTCTCGTCTTCAGGGGTCAGGTCATGGGTTCACGAGGTATCAAGGATCAGGTCGCCATCGTCGGCATGGGCTGCACGCCCTTCGGTGAGCACTGGGACCGCTCGGTCGACGACATGTTGATCGACGCCGCCGGCGAGGCCTACGCCTCGGCCGGCATCGAACAGGACGATGTCGACGCCTTCTGGTTCGGCACGTCCGGCTCGGGGGTCTCGGGGCTGACCCTGAGTCGTCCGCTGAAGATCGACTACAAGCCGGTGACCCGCCTCGAGAACATGTGCGCCACCGGCTCCGAGGCCTTCCGCAACGCCGCCTACGCCGTCGCCTCCGGCGCCTACGACGTCGTCATGGCCATCGGGGTCGAGAAGCTCAAGGACAACGGCATGTCGGGCCTGGTGAGCCAGACCCTGCCCGACGACGGGACCAAGGCCACCATCACGGCCCCCGCCTCCTTCTCCCTGCTCGCCCCGGCCTACGCCAACAAGTACGGGGTCGACGCCGACGAGATGAAGGACGTGATGACGCGGATCGCCTGGAAGAACCACTTCAACGGCGCCCGCAACCCCCGGGCCCAGTTCCGCAAGGAAGTGGGCAAGGACACCATCTGCAACGCCCCACTGGTGGCCGGCCAGCTCGGCATCTTCGACTGCTCGGGCGTCTCCGACGGCTCCGCCGCCGCCATCCTGTGCCGGGCCGAGGACGCCCACAAGTACACCGACAAGCCCCTGTACGTGAAGGCCCTGTCGTTCACGGCCGGCATGGGCGCCGGGCCCATCGACCCGGACTACGACTACACGACCTTCGTCGAGGTCGACAAGTGCGCCCAGGACGCCTATTCGCAGGCCGGGGTCACCGATCCCCGGGCCGAGATCGCCATGGCCGAGGTGCACGACTGCTTCACCCCGACCGAACTCGTCCTCATGGAGGACCTGGGCTTCGCCGAGCGGGGCATGGGGTGGAAGGAGGTCCTGGCCGGGACCTACGACCTCGACGGTGAGCTCCCGGTCAACCCCGACGGCGGGCTCAAGAGCTTCGGCCATCCGATCGGGGCCTCGGGCCTGCGGATGCTGTTCGAATGCTGGCTCCAGCTCCGCCAGGAAGCTCCGGAGGAGCGCCAGATCAAGAGCGTGACCGAGGGCGGCAAGACCCTGGGCATGACCCACAACCTGGGCGGCCGCCCCGGCGACTGCGTCAGCTTCGTCTCCATCGTCGGCTCCGAGTTGGGCTGAAGGCTCCGAACTGGGCTGAGGCCCGTCGTCACGGACCCAACCACGGGCTCCGACCCTCAGGGGGTTGGGGCCCGTGGCGCGTCCGGGGTTCGGCCCGCCGTCAGGCCCGCTCGGCCCAGACGGCGAACAGCGGGTCGGTGCCACGCCCCGTACCGGGCTCCAGGGAGGCCTGGGCCGGGCTCCAGGCGCCGCTCAGACGAAAGTAGTGGCCCACCAGGTCGACATGGGTGGCGTCGTCGGTCGCCAACCAGCCGGCGATGGCCTTGGTCGGGAAGCACCGATTGGAGAAGGTGCAGCAGAACACCCCACCCGGCCGCAGCACCCGAGCCACGTCGTCGAAGACCTCCAACGGGCGGGTCAGGTAGTCGACCGACACACAGCAGACGGCGGCATCGAACGAGGCGTCGGCGAAAGGCAGGGCGGGGGAGCGGTTGAGGTCGACCACCACCCCGCCCACAGCCTGGTCGTTGCGGGACAACTCGAACCCGTTGCGGCCCGCCGCCACCAGGGCCTCCGGGGCCGACTCGAAATGGGAGATCCACGAGCTCATGAGATCGAGGACACGACCCGCCAGCCCCAGCCGCCGGTAGCAGGCCGCCACGGCGGCGATGGCGGTGTCGTCGATGTGGGTCACCAGCCGCGGCTGGGTGTAGAACCGGGCGTCGTCGGTCTCGTCGGTGCGGGCGAAGAAGCCCTCGGGGAATCCGGCGTAACGGTCGTCGGCCGATGCCTCCACCTCGGTCACGCCCTCAGGCGTCGACGACCTGGAGTTCGCCGTCGGCGAAGCGTTGACGCAGGACCTTCTTGTCGAACTTCCCGACCGAGGTCTTGGGTACCTCCTCGATGGCGGTCCACCGTTCGGGAAGCCACCACTTGGCCACCCGATCCTCCAGGTAGGCCTTGAGGTCGGCCGGGGCGAACTCGGCCCCATCGGCCACCACGACACAGGCCAGCGGACGCTCGTCCCAGCGGTCGTCGGGGATGCCGACGACGGCCGCCTCGACCACCGCCGGGTGGCCCATGAGGGTGTTCTCCAGGTCGACCGAGGAGATCCACTCGCCTCCGGACTTGATGACGTCCTTGGCCCGGTCCGAGATCTGGATGAACCCGTTGGGCTCCATCGAACCCACGTCGCCGGTGCGGAGCCAACCGTCGTGGAACTTCTCGTCGTCCTCCACCTCGTAGTACCGCGACGTGATCCACGGGCCCCGGATCTCGATCTCGCCCTGGGCCTGGCCGTCGTTGGGCAACACGTTGCCGTCGTCGTCGCAGATGCGGATCTCGACGCCGGGGATGGGGCGACCGGTGCGCTCCCGCCACGCCATGGCGTCGGTCGGGTCGGTGTTCTTGGGAACGTGGGCGATGGCGGCCAGGGGACTGGTCTCGGTCATGCCCCAGGCTTGGACCACGGTCACCCCGAAGGTCTCGTCGAAGCCCTCGATGAGGGAGCGGGGTACGGCCGAGCCGCCACACACCACCCGCTTCAGGGAACCGAGGTCGGCGTCGGGCCGGTTGTGCAGCAGGTCGTTCAGCACGGTCGGGACCGCCCCGGAGAACGTGGGCCGGGTGGCCTCGATGATCTCGGCCAACGGACCGGCCTGCAGGTACTGCTGGGGCATGATCAGGTCGGCCCCGACCGACCAGCCGGCGTAGGGCATGCCCCAGGCGTTGGCGTGGAACATGGGAACGATGAGCAGCATCCGGTCGTGGTGGCTGTAGCCCAGGCCCTCACCGGAGGAGCTGCCCAGGGTGTGGAGGAACGTCGAGCGGTGGGAGTAGGCCACGCCCTTGGGGTTTCCGGTGGTGCCGCTGGTGTAGCACATGGCGGCCGCCGATCGTTCGTCGACCTCGGGGTAGGCGAACCCGGGAGACTCGGCCGCCAGCAACTCCTCGTAGTCGAGGGTCGGGCCCAGGATCGAGGCGTCCCCGTCGCCGGTCACGATCACGTGCTCCACCGTGGTGAACTGATCCCGGACCTTGGCCAACAGCGGCGCCAGCGAGGCGTCGACGATGATCACCCGGTCCTCGGCGTGGTTGACGACGTAGACCAGTTGCTCGGGGAAGAGACGGATGTTCAGCGTATGGAGCACGGCCCCCATGCAGGGCACCGCCAGGTACGCCTCCATGTGGGTCTGGTTGTTCCACAGGAACGTCCCGACCCGGTCCCCGGGGCCGATCCCGAGCCGGGTCAGGGCCGCCGCCAGCTGATCGGCCCGATCCCCGACCTGGGCGAAGGTGGCGGTGTGGGCCCCGTGCTCGGTCCAGGTGATGACCTCGGCCTCGCCGTGGACCCGGCGGCCGTGGTTGAACAGGTGCTGGATACCGAGGGGGAAGTCCTGCATCGTGCTTTCGATCATGGGCCTGGCGCTCCTTGTCGGGTGCTCGGTCGACGTCAGCCCCAGAGCGTGGCCCAAGCCGGACCCCGGGCGCCACCCCGGACCTTCCTGGGCCGGGCCCGGCCGGCCCGTCCACCGGGATCGGGCTCAGGTCGCCCAACCCGATTGCCGATGGAGGGGGCGGCAGGACGATGCCTGGGCAGGAAGGAGGGTCCGGCCGTGAGTGCGCCGCGTCAGCAGCTCGAGCGGACCCGAGGACGAATCCTCCTCGAGGCCGAGCACGTCCGGATCGCCTCCGCCGTGCAACTCCACAGCGGAGCCGAGGTGCTGGGCTGCGCCCCCCGGGGCGTGCTGCACCTCGCCCTCACCGACCGTAGGGTCGTCCTGGCCACCACCTCGTGGCCGATCCGGCGATCCCGCCTGGTGGCCGAATGGCCATCGGGAGCGGTGACCATCTCGGTCACCCGTCGCCGATCCGAGCCCAACCTGATCAACCTGGCCCGGCCCGACGACACCACCGGTTCCCGGGTCAGTTTCGAGTGGCTTCGCGGCCACCGCCCCCGAGACTGGGCCGCCTACCGGTTCCGGCTCTGACCCGACGGGCCGCGCATCGCCGGCCGGGGCGGCCGACCGTTGTGGTGGAATGGAATCGACGACCGCGACGGCCGGTTGTCTGACCGGAGCGAACCCATGACCGACATCATCGACGACACCACGAAACCGACCCCGGCGTCGGCCACCGGACTGCCCCCGGCCCCCGACTGGCGCGGTGTCCATCACCTCGCCCTCGTCACCCCCGACATGGACGCCACCACCCGGTTCTACGCCGGGGTCCTGGGCATGCCGCTGGTGGCGACCCTCATGGCCGGTCCCATGCGCCACTACTTCTTCGAGATCGCCCCGGGCAACACCGTCGCCTTCTTCGAGATCGACGACGCCACCACCTTCGCCAAGGGGGCCGGCTCCCCGGCGCCCCACCCGGTCCAACTCGACCACCTGTCGTTCAACCTGGCCGACGAGGACGCGCTCAACCAGCTTCGCCACCGGCTCATCGCCGCCGGCTCCGAGGTGACCGACGTGGTCGACCACGGCCAGATGAAGTCGGTCTACTTCACCGATCCCAACGGGATCGCCCTCGAAGCGTCGTACTGGGTGATCGACGGGACCGGTCGCCCCCTCGACCCGACCGACGAGCGCCTGTTCGCAGATCCCGACCCGGTCCCCGCCATCGCCGAGTTGGCCGACGGCGCGCTGGCCGAGGTGCCGATCACCCGCCTGGTGTGACCCCGGCGGCCCGGGCCTGGGCCACGGCGTAGAAGGCGACGGCGGCCGCCGATCCCACGTTGATGGAGTCGACGGTGCCCGTCATGGGGATCCGGACCCGAACGTCGGCCGCGTCGAGAGCGCCCGGGCTCAGCCCCGGCCCTTCGGCCCCCAGCATCAGGGCCACCGGCTCATCGGGCTCCAGCCGCAGGGTGGAGATGTCGACGGCGTCCGGACCGGGTGTCAGGGCCAGCAGCCGCATCCCGGCGGCCCGGAGCGGAGCCAGGCCGGCCGGCAGGGGTTCGAGTCTGGCGTAGGGCAGGGCGTAGGCCTCACCCATCGACACCCGACCCGCCCGCCGGTACAGGGGGTCGCAGCAGGTCGGATCGAGGAAGTAGCCATCGGCCCCCAGAGCGGCGGCGCACCGCAGAATCACCCCGAGATTGGTCGGGTTGTTCACGCCCTCGATCAGGGCCACGGTCCGCAGGGCGTCCACGATCTCACCCGGTTCCGGTACGGCCCGGCGCCCGAAGCAGGCCAACATGCCGCGGTGCAGGTGATAGCCCGTGATGCGCTGCAGCACCTCGGGACCGGCGGCGAAGACCGGTACCTCGACACCGACCGCGGCCGGCAGGTCCCGGGTGCGGCGACCGTCGATCAACACCGACCGGAGCCGGTAGCCGGCGGCCACCGCCCGTTCCACCACCAGGTCGCCCTCGGCGATGAACACGCCGGCCATGTCGCCGTCGGGGCCCTCGCGACGACGGCGGAGCACGTGGTCACGCAGGCCCTGGAACACCTCGATCCGCGGATCGTCGGGGTCGGTGACCGGGATCAGGTTGGGAACCCGACCCCCGGCGGTGACGGTCCTCAGGTGCCGTAGCGGGCCACGTCGGGGCCGACGTGGTCGGCGAACAGGGCCAGAACCTCGCCCTCGTCGGCGTGGCGGCCGGTGTCGTGCTTGGAGTAGAGCTTGGTCCCGTCGACCACCACGTCGAACACCCCGCTGCCGCCGGTGATCAGGCGCAGCTCGTCGATGACGTGCTGGTAGTTGGTGAGCAGATCACGCACCGCGCTCACGGCGCGGTCGGAATAGTCTCAAGGAACGCAGTAGGTGATGTCCACGGAGTGACCCATGGGGCCAGGCTACCGGGGCCTCGACCGGGCCGTCGGTCGACGGGGCCCAAGTCGTCGGAGCGGAGCTCGCTTCTGCTACCTTGCTCGTGCGATGTGCACCCGCGGCACCGGTCCGAACGGCCGGGCCACGGCTTACGGACTACCCGTCGGGAGTGGCAGCCAGCCATGAAAGCGATTGTCATCTACGAGAGCCTCACCGGTAACACCCGGGAGGCCGGCCATCACATCGCCGCCGAACTCACCCGCTCCGGGGTCGAGGCCGTGGCCTGTCCCATCACCGAGGTCCAGCTCCAGGCCCTGTCCGAAGCCGACCTGGTGGTGGTCGGTAGCTGGACCGACGGCCTGTTCCTGTTCGGCCAGCGCCCGGGCCGGATCGGCCGACTGGCCGCCCTGCCCGTCATCGACGGCAAGAAGGCGGCCGTGTACTGCACGTACGCAGTTCGGGTGGGCAAGACGCTGGAGATCCTGTCCGGCGTGGTGACCCGGCGCGGAGGCGACGTCATCGGCGGCTACGCCATCAAGCGCAACGACCTGGCCGGCGGCGCCTCGGAGTTCGTCGACCGGCTGCTGGGCGCCCTCGACGCCGAGGCGGCCTGACGGGCCCGACCCCCTCCCGGGGATCTCACCAACCTGGCGGCCGGAGCGTGCCGCCGGTCAGGTTCTCGACCACGGCGGCCGCGGCCAGGCAGGTCCGATCCTCCAGGTAGGGACCCACGATCTGCATGCCGATGGGCAGGCCGCTGGTGTGGAGCCCGACCGGGACCGACGTCGACGGCAGGAACACGACGCCGAACAGCCCCATCCACGTGATCTGGTCGAAGTACGGGCGTTCCTCACCGGCGACGTCGATCCGGCGTCGGGTGGCGGGGAAGGTCTGATCGTGGGGGATGGCCACCGTGGGCGACACCGGCGCCAGGACGACGTCCCACCGTTCGAAGAACTCCCGCCACCGGGCCCGCATCTGGAGGCGACGCTCGTTGTCGGCCAGCCAGGCCCGATGCCGCTGGGTGGCGGCCCCGACGCCCAACGCCCCCTCGGCTATCTCGCCCGCCGCCAGCCGGGCCGCCATGTCCTCGATCTCGGTCGTCGAGTAGCCCCCACACATGGCCCCACCCAGGAGGTTGTCGAACACGCGGTCGGCCTTGGCGAAGTCGAAGCCCTCGGGCCGGGCCTCGGCATCGACCACGGCCCCGGCCTCGGCCAGGCCGGCGGCGACGCGCTCGATGGCGGCCCGGATCTCCGGGTCGACCGGGCAATGGTCATCGTCGGCCCACACGGCCACCCGGAGTCGGCGGGCCTCGTCGGCGCGGGGCGGCGGCAGGGTGAGCGACCACCCGACCCCCTGCCAGTCGTCGGGCCCGGCCAACAGGTCCAGGCCGAGACGGCAATCCTCGACGGTGCGGGCCATGGGCCCCACAACGGCGATGTCGGCCTGGGTCAGGGTCCCGGGCGGCCCCGGGATCTGGCCCCGAGCCGACACGATCCCGTAGCTCGGCTTGTGGCCCACGACCCCGCACATGGCGGCCGGGTTCCGGATGCTGCCCCCGATGTCGCTACCGACCTCGAACGGGGTGAACCCGGCGGCCAGAGCCCCGGCCGAACCGCCGGAGCTGCCCCCGACCGAGCGGGTCAGATCCCACGGGTTGTTGGAGGTTCCGAACACCTCGTTGAACGACTGGACGTCTCCGGCGTAGATGGGCAGGTTGGTCTTGCCGTAGATGACGGCCCCGGCCTCCCGGAGCCGGGCCACCGGGGCGGCGTCGACGTCGGGGACGAAGTCGGCCAGCTCCGGCGCCCCCGACGTGGTCCGCATCCCGGCCGTCATCAGCGAGTCCTTGACCGTCAGGGGGACCCCGGCCAGCGGACCCAGCTCGTCCCCCCGGGTCCTGGCCTCGTCCACGGCCGCGGCCTCGGTCCGGGCCCGCTCCAGATCGGTGGTGACCACGACGTTGGTCTCCTCGTCCCGATCGGCTACCCGACCGGCCAACGTGTCGAGAGCTTCGACGGCCGACACCTCCCGGTCGGCCAGTGCCCGGGCCAGTCTCGTCGTCGACCAGTAGGGGAGCTCATCAGCCATGCCGTGAACCTAGTGGGACCACCGGTCGCGGTCCCAGACGGTACCCTCGGCCCGGGCCGGGACGGTCGGCGCTGAACCCGGATCCCGGCCCGCATCCCCCTACCGCTCCCTGTGGAGGCACCATGCCCAGCTCCCGCCTCGGCCTGCCGCTGGTGGCCGCCGGTCTCCTGATGGCCGCCTGCGCCACCAGGCCGTCGACCAACGAGCTGGCCCAAGCCATCATCGACGCCGCAGCCGAGGATCCGGCGACCGGCGCGGTCACGGCCGAGGAGGCGATCTGCATCGCCGACGAGATCCTGGACGCCGGTCTGTCCGACACCAGCCTGTCGGGGCTGGTGGAGGACTTCGACAACCCCTCGGTGCTGGAAACCGAAGCCGACGAGATCGAGGGCATCGTGGCGGCGGCCGCCGCCGTCTGCCGCTAGGGCTCAGGCCCCGGCGACTAGGGGTTGTCGGCGGCGAAGGTGTCGCACTGCTCGGGATCGCCGGTCTCGAAGCCGATGGTGAACCAGCGCACCCGCTGCTGGGAGGAGCCGTGGGTCCAGGTGTGGGGATCGACGGTCATCCCGGCCTGGGCCTGGATGCGGTCGTCGCCGACCGAGGCGGCGGCGGCCAGGCCCTCCTCGATGTCGCCGGCCTGGATGATGGGCAGGCCGGTGTCGCGGGTCAGGCGGTTGTTGGCCGAGAAGGCCCACACCCCGGCCAGACAGTCGGCCTGGAGCTCCTGACGGATCGAGTACTCGTTCTTGTTGCCCGGATCCTGGGCCTGGGCCTGGCGGACGGCGTCGCTGATCCCGAGGATGGCCTGCAGGTGGTGGCCCACCTCATGGGCGATGACATAGGCCTGGGCGAAGTCGCCGGGAGCCCCGAACCGGGTGCTCAACTCGTTGTAGAAGTCGAGGTCGATGTAGACCCCGCGGTCGTTGGGGGCGGGGCAGTAGAACGGGCCCACGGCCGAGGTTGCGTTGCCGCACCCGGTCTCCACGAAGTCGCTGAAGATGGTCAGCGTCGTGGGCTCGTACACCAGGTCGGCCTCGGTGAAGTACACCTCCCACGTCTCCTGGATGTCGAACATCAGGGCCGACATGAAGTCGACGGTGTCGGCATCGGGGTCGACCACGGTCGTGGCCGAGCCCTGGTCGAGCACGCCGCCGCCGGTGTCGAAGCCGCCGCCGTCGATGGACAGACCGCCGCCCCCTCCGCCTCCGCCGCCGAAGCCGAGCAGGACGGCCACGATGGCGATGATGATGCCGACCAGGCCACCGCCGGCTGCAACCGGGCGGCCGACCCGGCCTCGACCACCGCCACCGCTCCGCCGCTGGTCGCGGACGTACCGCCGGCCCTTCTCGGCCGTGCTCTCATCGAATCGAACCACGCCGCCCTCCAACTGACCCGAGTGACCGCATCACACTATCCTGCCCCGGTGCCTCCCACCTGCCCCGGCCCGACCCGGGCCCAAATCCCGGTCCGATCGTGAACATCGACCGGCGCCAAGCCCACCCGTTCATCCGCCACCGCGACGGTCTCGACGTCTACCACCGGGCCAGAGGCGCCGGCCTGGAGGACGCCGACTGGGCCCGACTGGTGGCGGCGGCCGACGATCGGGTCCGCCAGGTGGACGGTCGCGGTTTCGCCGTCACCCCGCTGGTCCCGATCGAGGTGGGCCCGGCCGCCGTGCTCGGGCCGGTCCTGGCCAAGGTCGAGACGGGTTCGGTCGGCGCCAGCCACAAGGCCCGGCACCTGTTCGGGTTGCTCCTCGGGCTCCTCCTGGACGAGGCGGCCGGGGTCGACACGGCCCGCCGCCTGGTCATCGCCTCCTGTGGCAATGCGGCCCTGGGCGCCGCCATCGTGGCCAGGAGCGCAGGCCGAACCCTGGAGGTCTTCGTCCCCGAGTCGGCGGACGCCGCCGTCACCGATCGGCTCGACGCCCTGGGGGCGGTCGTGTCGGTCTGCCCCCGTCTGCCGGGCCGGACCGGCGACCCCTGCCTGGCCGCTCTGGAGGAGGCCCGATCGGCCGGGGCCCGGCCGTTCACGGTGCAGGGGACCGTGGTCCCGGCCGCCATCGACGGAGCCCGCACCATCGGGCTGGAGTTGGCCGAGCAACTGGAGACCCTCGGCGTCGACGCCGGACGACTGTTCATCCAGATCGGAGGCGGCGCCCTGGCCACCGCGGTCATGGACGGCCTGGTCCGGGCCCGCCCCGGACGCCCCGCTCCCACGCTCCACCCCGTCCAGCCCCGGGCCGCCCACCCCTACGTCGCGGCCTGGCATCGAGTGGTGGCGGCCCTGGCCGAGCAGCGGTCGGCGCCGGTGCCCACCGCCGACCCGGAGCGGGCGGCTCTGGTGGCCGACGCCGCAGAGGACGGCTCGCTGAGCCGGTTGGTCGAGACCGGCTCGGATCTGATGGTCCCGTGGCCCGACACCCCGACCAGCGTTGCCTCCGGAATCGTCGACGACCTCACCTACGACTGGCGGACCGTGCTCGACCATCAGGTGGCGACCGGGGGCTGGCCCCTGGCCGTCGACGAGGAGACGTTCACCCGGGCCGTCGAGCTGGTCGGGGATCAGGTGACCCCGGCTCCGGACGCCACCGGGGCCGCCGGCCTGGCCGGTCTGTTGACCATGGCCGAGACCGGCGCGGAGGCGCCGGTGGCCTCCGGCGAGGTCAACGTCGTGCTGTTGACGGGGGCCAAGCGGAAAGCCTGACCCGGGCCGACAACCCGGCTCAGGCCGCCAGGGGCCGGCCGAAGGGCTTGGCCCCGTGCCAGGAGGCGATGAACTCCTCGGCCCGGTGACAGGCCCCGAGGAACACACCGTCGTCGTGGGCCGCCACCTCGTCGAGGACGGCCGTGATCCGACCGGAGACCTCGACTGCGGCGTCGGGGAGGGCCCCTTCCACCAGGCCGCCCAGCAGGGGCCCGGCGGTGGTGACGAAATCGGGGAGCACCGTGACGTCACCGGCCCGCCACAACTGGGCGAAGGCCTTGGTCGTCACCGGGATGGGTCCCCAGGGCACGATGGCCCTGGCCGTGATCTGTTCGGTGCCCTGGTGGTTGAGGGCGCCCGCCTTGGACCCGGTCAGGATGGCATCGACGTCGGCTCCCCAGATCAGCCACGGCTTCTCGTCGACCCCCCACACGTCGATCACGGTGGCCCCGGCCTCGACCAGCAGCGAGCGCAGAACGGGCGGCGCCGCCGCCTCGCCCTCGATGGCCACCGTGGACCCGGCCAGGGTGCCGCCCAGGGCCCAGGCCGTCGCGGCCAGGACCCCCGAGGCCAGCAGTTCGGTGGAGCCGGCCAGCTCACCCAGGGGGGAGGCGGCCCGCAGCTCGCCCAGCTGCTCGGGGCTCACGCCCTTGGCCGGGTCGAGGTGAAGCTCGCCCCCTTCGACCGTGGGCCGTAGTTCCTCGACGAAGGAGGCGACGGCGCCGTCGGCCCCGTCGCCCTCGGCGTTGATTCCGGCCGAGGCGCCGCTGCGCTCGATGCCGAAGGCGCCGAAGGTGTACGTGGCCGAGCGGGCCAGGTCCTTGGCCCCACCCTGGAGGATCTTCCGGGCCCGTCTGACCACCCCGGAAGCGGGGGCGCCGTCGAGATCGACGACGACGAAGGCATCGGTGGAGGTCAGCTTGCGAAGGGCCACGGAAGGATCCTACGGGGTGTGACGGATCGGGTCAGGCCCGTTCCTAGGCGAAGCCCACGAAGGCCGAGGCGAACACCAGGCTCACGATGGTCATGACCTTGATCAGGATGTTCATGGCCGGCCCGGAGGTGTCCTTGAACGGGTCGCCCACGGTGTCGCCGACCACGGCCGCCTTGTGGGGCTCGGAGCCCTTGCCGCCGTGGTTGCCCGCCTCGATGTACTTCTTGGCGTTGTCCCAGGCGCCACCGGCGTTGGCCATGAAGATGGCCAGGGCGAAACCGGAGACCAGGGCCCCGGCCAGGAAGCCGCCCAGGGCGTTGATGTTGACGAAGCCGATCACGAGGGGGACCACGATGGCCAGGGCGCCGGGGATGAGCATCTCCCGCAGCGAGGCCTGGGTCGAGATGGCGACGCAGCGGGCCGAGTCGGGGTTGACGCCGGGCTCGCCCTCGCGCAGACCCGGGATCTCCCGGAACTGGCGGCGCACCTCCTCGATCATCTTCTGGGCGGCGCGGCCCACGGCGTCGATGGTGAGGGCGGCGAACAGGAAGGGCAGCATGGCGCCCAGGAAGAGGCCGACGAAGACCTCGACCTCGCCGACGTCGAGCGAGAGGGCGATGTCCTTGCCCTCCTCGGCTGCGGCGGTGGCGATGGCGACCTCGAAGCTCTTGAACAGGGCCAGCGCGGTCAGGGCGGCCGAGCCGACGGCGAAGCCCTTGGCCACGGCGGCGGTGGTGTTGCCCAGGGAGTCCAGGGCGTCGGTGACCTCGCGGACCGAGGGGTCCAGCTCGGCCATCTCGGCGATACCGCCGGCGTTGTCGGCGATGGGCCCGTAGGCGTCGACCGAGACGACCACGCCGGTGGTGGCCAGCATGCCGATGGCGGCCACGGCGATGCCGTAGATGCCGCCGAAGTCGTTGCCGTCGATGTCGGCGCCGAGGAAGGCGGCCGAGTCGGCGAAGGTCATCTGGCCACCCCAGTAGGCCAGGAGCACGCCGATCACGATGAGGGCGACCGAGGCGGCGACCGAGATCATGCCGGCCGAGATGCCGGAGAGGATGGTGGTGGCGGGCCCGGTCTCGGCCTGCTTGGCGATGTTCTTGACCGGCTGGTAGTGGTCGCTGGTCCAGATCTCGGCCACCTTGCCGATGGCCCAGCCCACGAGGAGACCGCCGATGACCGAGATGGCGAGACCGAGCGGGTTGTCGTACTGCTCGCCGCCGAAGAGCCAGAAGGCCACGGCCAGGGTGCCGAGCACGGTGATGCCCATGGCCACGTTGGTGCCCATGTGGAGGGCCGAGGAGAGCTGGCGGGCGTTGGTCGAGGCACTGCCCCGGACGGTGAAGGAGCCGATGATCGAGGCGATCATGCCGATGAAGGCGACGGCCATGGGGAAGACCAGGAGCGAGACCACGAACTCGTCGCCGGCCTGGGTGGCGGCCAGGCCGAGGGTGAAGGCGGTGAGGGAGATGGGGGCGATGATCGACCCGGCGTAGCTCTCGAAGAGGTCGGCGCCCATACCGGCCACGTCACCGACGTTGTCGCCCACGTTGTCGGCGATGGTGGCCGGGTTGCGGGGATCGTCCTCGGGGATCCCGGCCTCGACCTTGCCCACCAGGTCGGCGCCGACGTCGGCCGCCTTGGTGTAGATGCCGCCGCCGACACGGGAGAACAGCGCGATCGAGGAACCGCCGAGACCGAAGGCGGTGACGACCTCGAAGGCCTCGTCGACCTCGAGCAGCAGCACGAAGAGGATGTAGACCAGCATGAGGCCGCCCAGGGCCAGACCGGCCACCGAGAAGCCCATGACGGCGCCGCCCCGGAAGGCCAGGGGCAGGGCCACACCGGGCCCCTGCTTGGCCGCCTCGGTGGTGCGGGCGTTGGCCATGGTGGCGACCGTCATGCCCACGTAGCCGGCCAGGGCCGACAGCAGGGCCCCGATGACGTAGCTCACGGCGGCGAAGCCGTTGATGAACACAGCGATCAGCACGGCCATGACCACCACGAAGCCGGCCACCCAGGTGTACTCCTGGCGCAGGAAGGCCCGGGCCCCGGCCTGGATCTCGTTCATGAGATAGACCATGCGGTCGTTGCCGGGACTGGCGGCCTTCACGTTGTTGAAAAAGAAGGCCGCCAACCCCAAGGCCGCGATGGCCGACAGGAAGGCGAGGTAAGGGACAGCTCCCACGATGTTCTCCTCTTCGAGAGACGATCAGCTTGGTCGACCCGGGCACTGCCCTTTGCGCACGGGTGTCAGGAGTCACCAGTTGGACGTTGGTCCGGCGACCGCTCGACGGTAGTTGGACCCACCGCCAACAGCAACAATCACCGAGTCCCCTGCGGAGCGGAGGCATGGGCACTTGTTCCCCACGTCGTTCCCGGTGGGCGATGGACCCCCGCCGGGCCGGGCCTCAGTCGAGGGTCCAGGCGGCGGCGAGCAGGTCGGTCAGGTGATCGAGATCGGCCAGCCCGGCCAGCTCCCGCACGCTGTGCATGGCCAGCTGGGGTGCGCCGATGTCCACGGTGGGCACGCCCAGTCGAGCGGCCGTGATGGGGCCGATGGTCGAGCCGCAGGGCAGGTCGTTGCGGTGGATGTAGTACTGCAGGGGCACGTCGGCCCGGCGGGCGGCCGCTACGACGAACGCCTCGCTGACGGCGTCGGTGGCGTAGCGCTGGTTGGCGTTGCGCTTGACCACCACGCCGCCGTTGAGGGCGATGAAGTGCGACGGTTCGTGCTTCTCGCTGTAGTTGGGATGGGTGGCGTGGGCCCCGTCGGCCGAGATGACGAGCGAGCGGGCCAGCGCGGCCAGGTGCTCGCCCCGGTTCAGGCCGGCGGCGGCCGAGACCCGTTCCAGGGCCGAGGCCAGCAGCGGCCCGCCGGCCCCGGTCGCCGTCTCGGACCCGATCTCCTCGTGGTCGTAGAGCACCACCATCGGGACCCGGGGCGGCGCCTGGGCACCACGGTCGAGGTCGGCGGCCACGCGGACCAGGGCCCGCACGGCGCAGAAGGCCGACACCAGATTGTCGATCCGGGCCGAGGCCAGCAGGTCGCCGTCGCGACCGACCACGGCCGGGGCCTGGGTGTCGAACGCCATCAGGTCCCAGGCCAGGATGTCGTCGGCCTCGACCCCGAGCCCGGCGGCCACATGGGCCCGGAGGCCGGGCTCCCCCTGCGCATCGGCGCCGACGTCGCCGGCTGTCTCGTCGGCGGCGGGCCGGTCGAGGGCCCACATCGGGGTCAGGTGACGCTGGGGGTCGAGCTTCAACCCCTGGTTCCGGATCTCGCGGTCGAGGTGGATGGCCAACTGGGGGATCCGCAGAAGTGGCCGGTCGTCGAGGTAGAGCAGTTGGCGGCGGCCGTCGCCGTCGGCCACCGTCACCCGCCCGGCCAGGCCCAGATCCCGATCGAGCCACGAGTTCAGCAGCACGCCCCCGTAGATCTCCATCCCGACCTGGGCCACCCCGGCGCTGGTCACGTCGGGGTTGGTCCGGACCCGGAGGTTGGGGGAGTCGGTGTGGGCCCCGGCCACGCAGAAGCCGTCGACCCGCTCGGGTTGGATCCAGGCCACCAGCGAACCGCCCACGGCGAGCAGATAGCGTCCGGGGTCGGTGGGAAACGGGGCGTCGGCCCGGACCGGCTCAAAGCCGGCCGGGGTCAGGAGTCCCCGCGCCCGTTCGACCGCGTGATACGGGGTCGGAGAGCCGGCGAGATCGGCCAGGATCCCCTCGGCCAGGGGCGTGAGGGGGAGCGGGGACGTCGTCGTCATGCCCCCATGATCGCCGGTCGGATCGCCCCCGCCACCTCCGGTGCCGCGCGTCGGTACTCCGACCCGGGTCGGGCGGCCCCCGATGCCCACGGGTGAGGCACTCGTCACCCAACATCTCCAGTACAGATTTGAGTTGCAGGCACAACCTGTCATTGCGATATCGTGGCCAGAACCGGTTGACGGCGACGTAGGCCAGCAGGGCATGGCCGATGCCGCCTGACAACACGGAGGGCCAAAGTCGTCCCGGCCGCCAGAACACTTCACGCAGCGCCGCCCTCGGCGTCGCGTTCTGGCTCAGCATTGACCGCGACGACCTGGAGTTTTGAACGGTGCACAGCCTTCCCGAGGCCCAAGGGTTGTACGACCCACAATTCGAGCACGACGCCTGCGGTGTGTCCTTCGTGGCCGACCTCAACGGCACCGCCGGTCACGACATCGTGGTCCAGGGCCTGGGGGCCCTGTGCAACCTCCAGCACCGGGGGGCGACCAACGCCGAACCCAACACCGGAGACGGCGCCGGCATCCTGATCCAGGTCCCGGACCGCTATTTCCGGTCCCTGCTCCCCGATCTGCCCCCGGCCGGAACCTACGCCACCGGCATCGGTTTCCTCCCTCCCGAGCCCGACAAGTGCGCCGCGGCCAAGGCCGCCATCGACGACATCGTGGCCGACGAGGGCCTCCGGGTCCTGGCCTGGCGCTCGGTGCCGATCGAGCCTTCGTCGCTGGGCGAACAGGCCCTGGCCATGATGCCGAGCTTCGAGCAGGTCTTCATCGCCGGCGACGATGCCGATGGACGTCCGCTGTCGGGGCTCGACCTCGACCGCGAGGTCTACGTCGTCCGCAAACGGGTCGAGCACGAGGTTCCCGGCCGTATCGGGGGCGCCCTCTACTTCCCCAGCCTCAGCGCCCGGACCTTCGTCTACAAGGGCATGCTCACCACCCCCCAGCTGAGCGAGTTCTACCCCGAACTGAACGATGAGCGGGTGGAGAGCGGGCTGGCTCTGGTCCACTCCCGGTTCTCGACCAACACGTTCCCGTCGTGGCCCCTTGCCCACCCGTACCGGTTCGTGGCCCACAACGGCGAGATCAACACCGTCATGGGCAACCGCAACTGGATGCGGGCCCGCGAAGGCCTGCTGCGGGCGCCCCACTGGCGGGGGCGGGAGGACAAGCTCTTCCCCATCTGCACCCCCGGCGCCTCCGACACCGCCAGCTTCGACGAAGCCCTGGAACTGCTCCACCTCGGCGGGTTCCCGCTCCAGCAGGCGGTGCTGATGATGATCCCCGAGGCCTGGGAGAAGCACGACGACCTGCCGGCCGACCAGCGGGCCTTCTACGACTTCTATGCCTCGGCCATGGAGCCATGGGACGGTCCGGCCTCGGTGACATTCACCGACGGGACCGTGGTCGGCGCCGTGCTCGATCGCAACGGACTCCGCCCCAGCCGGTACTGGGTGACCGACGACGACCTGGTCATCATGGCGTCCGAGGTCGGCGTGATCGAGGTCGATCCGTCCAAGGTCATCCGTAAGGGCCGGCTCGAGCCGGGCAAGATGTTCCTGGTCGACACGGCCCAGGGTCGCATCATCGACGACGACGAGATCATGTCGACCCTGGCCGCCGAGCATCCCTATGCCGAGTGGTTGTCGTCACGCCGCCGACTCGACGACCTGCCCCCGGTGGCGAGCGACGCGGCCCCGGTGCCCGACCCCGTCGACCTGGTGGCCGAGCAGTCGACCAACGGCTTCACGGTGGAGGAGCTCGAGCTCCTGGTCGACCCCATGGTGGTCGACGGCAAGGAGGCCATCGGCTCGATGGGGACCGACACCCCGCTGGCCGTGCTGTCGAGCAGGCCCCGCATGCTCTACGACTACTTCTTCCAGCTGTTCGCCCAGGTCACCAACCCGCCCCTGGACGCCATCCGGGAGGAGCTGGTCACCAGCTACCGGGTCATCGCCGGCCCCGAGGCCAACATCCTGGCCCCCGGGCCCGACTGGTGCTCCCAGCTCGAGTTGACCCATCCGGTGCTGAGCCCGGCCCAGCTGCTGCGGGTTACCCGGGCCAACGCCGATGGCACCCATCCCGACCTCGCCACCGCAACCGTCACCGGCCTCTACCCGGTGGCCGAGGGTGAGGCCGGCCTCCGCAGCGCCATCGCCACCGCCCAGGACGAGGCGGCGGCCGCCATCGAGGGCGGCGCCTCCCTCGTCGTGCTGTCGACCCGGGGCGCCACCGCCGACCTGGCCCCGATCCCGTCCCTGCTGCTCACCGGCGCCGTGCACCATCATCTGGTCCGCCAGAAGCTGCGGACCCGGGCCGGGCTCATCACCGACTCGGCCGACGCCCGCGAGGTCCACCACTTCGCCCTCCTGCTCGGCGTTGGGGCCGACGCCGTCTGCCCCTCCCTGACCTTCGCCACCATCGCCGAGCGGGCCCCCGTGCTCGGCGTCGACCAGACGACGGCGGCCGACAACTACATCAAGGCGGTGTCCAACGGTGTCATCAAGGTGATGTCCAAGATGGGCATCTCCACCGTGGCGTCCTACACCGGAGCCCAGATCTTCGAAGCCGTCGGCCTCAGCCAGGAACTGGTCGACCGCTACTTCACCGGCATCACCTCCAAGTTGGGAGGCATCGGCCTGGCCGAACTGGCCGACGAGTGCTCCACCCGCCATCGCCGGGCCTTCCCCGACCGGCCCGAGGCTCTGGCCCACCGCGGCCTGGACCTCGGTGGCGAGTACCAGTGGCGACGGGAGGGCGAGTACCACCTGTTCAACCCTCAGACCGTGTTCAAGCTCCAGCACGCCACCCGGACCGAGCGCTACGACATCTTCAAGGAGTACACGACCCTGGTCGACGACCAGGCCGAGCAGCTGGCCACCCTCCGGGGTCTGTTCCAGCTCCGGACCGGCGAGCGCCCACCGGTGCCCCTGGACGAGGTCGAGCCGGTGTCGGAGATCGTGAAGCGCTTCGCCACCGGAGCCATGAGCTACGGCTCGATCTCGGCCGAGGCCCACGAGACGCTGGCCATCGCCATGAACCGGCTGGGGGGCAAGTCCAACACCGGCGAGGGCGGTGAGGACCCGGAGCGGTTCGTCACCCTGCCCAACGGCGACTCCAAACGATCGGCCATCAAGCAGGTCGCCTCGGGCCGCTTCGGGGTGACGTCGGAGTACCTGACCGAGTCGGACGATCTCCAGATCAAGATGGCCCAGGGGGCCAAGCCGGGTGAGGGGGGCCAGCTCCCGGGACGCAAGGTGTGGCCCTGGATCGCCAAGACCCGCCACTCGACCACCGGCGTCGGTCTCATCTCGCCCCCTCCCCACCATGACATCTATTCGATCGAGGACCTGGCCCAGCTCATCCACGACCTCAAGAACGCCAACCCCTCGGCCCGGGTCCACGTCAAGCTGGTGGCCGAGGTCGGCGTGGGCACGGTGGCGGCCGGCGTGTCGAAGGCCAAGGCCGACGTGGTGCTCATCTCGGGCAACGACGGCGGCACCGGGGCCTCCCCCCTGACCTCGCTCAAGCACGCCGGCGGGCCCTGGGAGCTGGGCCTGGCCGAGACCCAACAGACCCTGGTCCTCAACGACCTGCGGGACCGCATCGTGGTCCAGGTCGACGGCCAGATCAAGACCGGTCGGGACGTGATCATCGCCGCCCTGCTGGGCGGGGAGGAGTTCGGTTTCGCCACCGCCCCCCTGGTCGTCTCCGGCTGCATCATGATGCGGGTCTGCCATCTCGACACCTGCCCGGTGGGGGTGGCCACCCAGAACCCGGTGCTGCGGGAGAAGTTCAGCGGCAAGCCGGAGTTCGTCGAGACCTTCTTCACCTACATCGCCGAGGAGGTCCGGGAATACCTGGCCCAGCTGGGCTTCCGGTCCCTGGACGAGGCCATCGGCCGGGTCGAATGCCTGGACGCCACCAAGGCCATCGACCACTGGAAGGCCTCGGGCCTGGACCTGACCCCGATCCTCCACTTCCCGGCGGCCGAGGACGCCCCCCGGCGCAACACCACCGGCCAGGACCACGGTCTGGACCAGGCCCTGGACCAGCGATTGATCGAGGCCGCCACCCCCGCCCTCGACCACAAGGAACAGGTCCAGCTCACGTTCCCCATCTCCAACACCAACCGGACGGTGGGGACCATGCTCGGCCACGAACTGACCAAGCGCTACGGGGGCGACGGCCTGCCCGACGACACGATCGAGATCGCCTTCACCGGCTCCGCCGGTCAGTCGTTCGGGGCCTTCCTGCCCCCCGGCATCACGCTCCGATTGGAGGGTGACGCCAACGACTACTTCGGCAAGGGCCTGTCCGGCGGGCACCTCCGGCTGGCCCCACCGGCCGACTCGCCGTTCGTGGCCGAGGACAACATCATCGCCGGCAACGTCATCCTCTACGGCGCCACCGCCGGCACCGTCCACATCCGGGGTGTGGTCGGCGAACGGTTCTGCGTCCGCAACTCCGGGGCCGAGGCCGTGGTCGAGGGCGTGGGCGACCACGGCTGCGAGTACATGACCGGGGGTGTGGCCGTGGTGCTGGGCCCGACCGGACGCAACTTCGGGGCCGGCATGTCGGGCGGGGTGGCCTACGTGTGGGACCCCGACGGCGCCTTCCCCGATCGGGTCAACCCCGAGATGGTGGACCTCGAGGCGATGGACGACGAGGACCGGGCCCAGCTCCGGGACCTGGTCGAGCGCCACCTGAAGGAGACCGACTCGGCCGTGGCCGAGCGCCTGCTGGCCGATTGGGATGCCAGCCTGCAACAGTTCGTGAAGGTCATGCCCACCGACTACCGGCGGGTGCTCAACGCCCAGCGCCGGGCCGCCGAGCAGGGCACCGACCCCGTTGAGGCCATGATGGAGGCCGCTCATGGGTGATCCCCGAGGATTCCTGCTCCACGACCGGAAGCTGCCGACCCGGCGCCCGGTCCCGGTTCGGCTCAAGGACTGGAAGGAGGTCTACGAGGAGTTCCCGTCCGACGATCTCCGGGATCAGGCCTCCCGCTGCATGGATTGCGGCATCCCGTTCTGCAACCAGGGGTGCCCGCTGGGCAACCTCATCCCGGACTGGAACGACCTCGTCTACCGGGACGACTGGAAGGCCGCCATCGAGCGGCTCCACGCCACCAACAACTTCCCCGAGTTCACCGGCCGCCTGTGCCCGGCCCCGTGCGAGGCGGCCTGTGTGGCCGGCATCAACACCGAGGCGGTGACGATCAAGAACATCGAGGTCTCGATCATCGATCGGGCCTGGGCCGAAGGCTGGGTCCAGCCCGTGATCGCCTCCAAGAAGACGGGCAAGCGCATCGCCGTCGTCGGCTCCGGCCCGGCCGGCCTGGCCGCGGCCCAGCAGCTGACCCGAGCCGGTCACGACGTCGTGGTCTACGAGCGGGCCGACCGGATCGGCGGCCTCCTCCGCTACGGCATCCCCGAGTTCAAGATGGAGAAGGTCCATCTCGACCGGCGACTGGCCCAGATGGAGGCCGAGGGCACCGAGTTCCGGACCAACGCCTACGTGGGTTCCGACCCCGACCACCCCGACCACGTACCGGTGAGCGAGCTCACCGAGGGCTTCGACGCCGTCGTCCTGGCCGGGGGTGCCACCGACTGGCGTGACCTGCCGGTCCCGGGCCGGGAACTGGAGGGCATCCACCAGGCCATGGAGTACCTGCCCCTGGCCAACAAGGTCCAGGAGGGCGACCTCGACACCCCGGCCATCACGGCCGAGGGCAAGCACGTGGTCATCATCGGTGGCGGGGACACCGGCGCCGACTGCCTGGGCACGGCCAACCGTCAGGGGGCCGAGATCGTGCACCAGTTCGAGATCATGCCCCGCCCGCCCGAGACGCGGGCCGACACCACCCCCTGGCCCACGTGGCCC
This sequence comes from Acidimicrobiales bacterium, assembly GCA_965263455.1. Lineage (GTDB taxonomy): Bacteria > Actinomycetota > Acidimicrobiia > Acidimicrobiales > SZUA-35 > CADEDH01. The sequence continues at coordinate 98,796 of CBDHHN010000001.1, read as the reverse complement.
CTGATGTACCGCTCGTCGTCGGCCCACGAGGAGGGCGTCGAGCAGCGGTACTCGGTCAACACCGAGGCCTTCGTCGGCGTCGACGGTCGGGTCACCCACCTCAAGGGCCACGACGTCGACGTCACCTTCGACCAGGGCCGTCCGGTCTTCAACAAGGTCGAAGGCTCCGACTTCGAGCTCCAGGCCGACCTGGTGTTGCTGGCCATGGGCTTCGTCGGCCCGGAGAAGGGAACCCTCATCGATCAACTGGGGGTCGAGACCGACGCCCGGGGCAACGTGACCCGCGACGGCGACTGGGCCACCTCGGTCGACAAGGTCTACGCCTGTGGCGACATGGGCCGGGGTCAGAGCCTCATCGTGTGGGCCATCGCCGAGGGCCGGTCCTGTGCCGCCGCCGTCGACCGGGACCTGATGGGCAACACCCTGCTGCCGTCACCGGTCAAGCCCACCGACCGTCCCATCGGCTGACACGATCAGCCCCTCCAACAGGAGCCGGTAGAGGGCCGAACAGACCCGGAAGGCGCTGTCCCCGGTGTGGTGGATGACATCGGCCACGCTGTGGCTGCCGTCGAGCAGGGCCAGGTAGCGCCACTCGTCGGCCGTCAGCGCCCGATCCTCGCAGTCGGCGGGGAGTTCGGGGCTGATTCGGAAGCAGGCGGCCGTGGACGGGATCCGGGCTGCGATGCGTCGCCAGAGGTCGATCCGGGCCCAGGCCTTGTCCAACAGATCGAGGGCGTGCTCGCCGAAGCGGTCACCCAGAGGATGGGTGGCGCCGTCGACGAACTCGGCATCGATCTCGGGCCGGACCAGCAACTCGAACAGCGAGCTGAGCTTGTACTCGTGGAGCAGTCGGAGCACCCGGTCGTGGCTGTGGGGCCGGGCATCGAGCACGGCGTCGAGCCCGGTCGGCGGCGGTTCGGCGTCGTCCAGGCGGCGGCCGTTGATCAGGTCCCGCAATTCGAGTTCGGTGCCGAGACCGGCACCGACCAGGACCTGGGCCAGGTCCGGGCTCGACGGGCCCACGGCCAGGGTGACCAGACCGTCGGCCAGCCAGATCTCCTCCCGCCGACCCAACCGGAGGACCCCGGTGGCGTGACGCTCGGCCAACCGCACCACGGCCTCGTAGACGGGTCCCGCCGACGGCTCGGTGCCCGCGTCGTCGACGCGAGCGGAGGACGAGTTCTCGGTTTGCGGTTGCACGTGCCGGCGGCCTCCCGTGTGGGCGGTGTGGCGATCCCATCGGCGGAGGCGGGCCAAACGTGAGTGCTGCGGGCCGGCTGTGCCAGGGTGAGGGGCCATGGACGAGATCGGACTGCTCGAAGGCTTGGCCACCACCCGGGCCATCCGCCGCTACACCAACGACCCCATCCCCGACGACGACCTGGCCCGGATGCTGTTCGCCGCCACCCGGGCCCCCACCGGCTCCAATCGGCAGAACTTCCGATTCCTGGTGCTGCGGGACGGTCCCCGGGCCGTCGAGGCCAAGGCGGTGCTGGGACGGAGCTTCCGGGCCGGATGGTCGGCCAAGGTGACCGATGACGGGTATCGCTCCGGTAGCGGTGCCGACGACGACTCGCCCAAGGCCCGGATGGCCCGCACCATGCAGCATTTCGTCGACAACTTCGAGGCCACCCCGGTGGTGGTGCTGCCCTGTATCCGCCGCCGCCACCAGCGCCTGGTCGACGGGGCCAGCGTGTATCCCGCCTGTCAGAACCTGCTGCTGGCGGCCCGGGCTCTCGGCTACGGCGGAGTGATGACCGGTTGGCACGCCCCGGTCGACGGTGACCTGCGGCGGCTTCTCGACATCCCCGACGACTACGAGATAGCCGCCACCATCCCCCTCGGCCGGCCGGCGGGCCGTCATGGTCCGGTGCGGCGACGCCCCCTGCCCGAGCTGGTGTTCGACGACGGCTGGGATCGGTCGGCGCCGTGGGCCGTCGATCCGCCCGGCACCCGCTTCACCAGCGCCGGTCCTCCGCCCGGCGTGCCCGGCGGAGCCACCCGCTCCCCCTCGGCCACCGCCCCCGACGCCGAAGCCTGAGAGCGGGCGGCCGCCCTAGAACGGCGCGGCGCCCAGGAAGTCCAGTCCCCTCTCGATGAAGGGGAAGGCCTTGGGCAGTCCGAAGTGGTCGACCCCGGGCAGGGTCAGGCAGGAGCCGTCGGGCAGGGCCTCGGCCAGGGGTTCCCCGGGGCCGGCGAAGTCCTTGTCGCCGATGACGACCAGGGTCGGGCTGGTGATCCTGGCCAGTTCCTCGGTCCCGAGCGGCGGCTGCGACCGCTGGATGAAGGCGGCCATGGCCCGGGGGTCGTTGCCGTCACCCTCGGCCATGGCCTTGAAGTGGGCGTTCACCCGGTCGTCGGGGTTCCCCCGGCCTTCGAGCGCATCGAGGATGGGGTTGCCCTGACGGGCTCGGAACAGGTTCTCGCCCAGCCCGCCGATGACCAGCCGCCCGAAGCGCTCGGGCCGTCGGGCGGCCAACACCAGGAGGACCCGACCCCCGGCCGAGTACCCCACCCCGTCGACGGGTCCGTCGGGCAGCTGGGCCTCGACCAGGTCCTCCACCGCGGCATAGGCGTCGGGGTCGTGGGGTTTGTCGGCCTCGCCGTGGCCCAGCAGGTCGGGGGCGATGACGGGCCGCCCGGCCTCGGTCAGGAGATCGATCCAGCCCGGCTCCTGCCACGTCCGGCGGGCCGAGGTGGTGAAGCCGTGCAGGAGGACGACCGGATTGCCCGAGCCCGCCATCAGGCGCTGGCCAGCCACGAGTCGAGCCCGTCGTTGTCCCGCTCGACCCGCTCGGCGCTGCGGCGGATGGCGGCGATGTCGGCCGTGCGGTAGCTGGCCAGCCGCACGCTCCAGGAGTCGATCACGTGCCGGTTGTCCCGGAAGGCGAAGAACGTGGTCAACGGGCCCTCCTGCTGATAGGCGTCGGCCCCTTCCACCACGTCGGTGGTCTGATCCGTCAGTGTCACCGCGAACAGCGCCATGATTCCTCCACTCCGCTCGGTCCCGGTCGGGATCGACCCAGGCCCGGCCCTAGGCTTCCGTCCGGTGGGGCGTGCCCTGCCCCGCTGTGCTCACCGTAAACCCGCTCGATTGTGGGGTTCCAGATGGCAAACCCTGTGGATTTCGAAAGTTGTCCACAGGCGTCGACCGGTGGGCGTCGGTCGCGCCCCGACCAGCGGGGCCGACCGTGACCGGCCCGGGACCCGTCGACCGGGGGCGTCGGCCCCGGCCCGACGCCGAGGCCCGGCCCCACCCGTCCCGGTTCGATCCGGACCGACCGGACCATCAGGAGGCCGTGGAGGCCCACGGTCGGGCCGTGGCCGCCGGCGCTCCCGGCTACCGCGATCCGGCCACCGGACTGTTCGTGATGACGGCCCGGTACTTGCTCGACCGGGGCCACTGCTGTGATCGTGGGTGTCGGCACTGCCCCTGGGTCGGGGGCCCGACGGCGTCCGGGGACACCGGGCACAGACAGCGCGACGAGGAGACGACATGAGCGACCGCATCTCGATGACGGTGGATGATCACGGGGTGGCCGACGTCCGCCTCAATCGGCCGGAGAAGATGAACGCCCTCGATCCGGCCATGTTCCAGGGGCTGATCGAGACGGCCGACGCCCTGGCCAAGGAACCGTCACTCCGGTGTGTGGTGCTCTCGGGTGAGGGCCGCTCGTTCTGCGCCGGGCTCGACTTCGGCAACTTCCAGGGTATGGCCGACGGCGAGCGGAGTGGCGGCGAACGCCCCCGCGACATCACCCAGGCCGACGAGGATCGCATCACCCACCGGGGTCAGCAGGCCGTCTACGGCTGGACCACCCTCCCGGTGCCCGTGATCGCCGCCGTCCACGGCCACGCCCTCGGCGGCGGGGCCCAGCTGGCCCTCGGCGCCGACATCCGGTTCATGGCCCCCGACGCCCAGCTCTCCATCATGGAGATCCGCTGGGGTCTGATCCCGGACATGACCGGGACCCAGGCCCTGGTCGACCTGGTCGGCCTGGACCAGGCCAAGGAGCTCACCTTCACCGGCCGGATCGTGACCGGGAGCGAGGCGGTGGAGCTGGGCCTGGCCACCCATCTGTCCGACAACCCCCGCGACGACGCCCTGGCGCTGGCGGCAGAGATCGCCACCAAGTCGCCCCACGCCATCAGGGCGGCCAAGCGCCTGTTCAACGACGCACCCAAGGCCTCCCGGGCCGACGGCTTCGCCCAGGAGCGCACCGAGATCGGGGCCCTCATCGGATCCCCCAACCAGGTCGAGCAGGTCAAGGCCTTCTTCGACAAGCGCCCGCCCCAGTTCGTCGACCCCGACTGATCGACAGGGGCACGGGCCACCGGGCCGTCGCCGACCGGGGTCGGGGATACGGGGGAGCTAGGGGAGGGCCGGACCGGCATCCCCGGACCACTGGCCCCGGTCGACGAGCACATCCTTGGCCAGCCCCACCGAGTCGGTGATGATGGCGTCGACCCCGTTGTCGAGCAGTCGGCGCATCTCGGGCTCGGTGTTGATGGTCCAGACGTGGACCTGGAGGCCCAGACGCTGGTACCGGCCGACCAGCCACCGGCCGGTGACCGGGACACCGACGACCGAGGTCGGGATCTGGAGGGCCTGGTAAGGCTGGCCCACGGCGATGCCGAGCACGGCCCTGAACAGGCTCAACACCGCGCCCCGGGGCCCGGGTGACGAGCACAGCTCGGGCAGGGCCCGGCGGATCCGGGCCAGGCGGGCGTCGGAGAACGAGCCGACGCAGATCCGATCGCCCAGGTCCCGGTCCTCGATCAGTTCGATCAGCGGCTCGACGGCGCCGTCGCTCTTGGGGTCGACGTTGAACCGGATGTCGGGGAACCGCTCCACGATCTGATCGAGGCGGGGGATGGGATGCTCGCCCGCCACCGCGAACTCGCTCAGCTCGGCCCAGGTGTAGTCGGCCACCGAGCCCTCCTCACCGGTCAGTGGGCCCAACTCGTCGTCGTGGAAGACGGCAAGGACGCCGTCGGCGGTGGCGTGGACATCGGTCTCGATGTAGCGGTAGCCGAGGGCGACGGCGTGCTGGAAGGCGGCCTCGGTATTGCCCGGGGCGACGTCGGTGCCCCCCTGGTGGGCGATGGCGAACGGGACCGGATGGTCGAGGAAGGCCATGGTCACGACGCTAGTCGACCGGTCGCCTGGGCCCGAGTTGCCGCCGGGGTGGTCCGTCTTGGCAGTATGGGGGATCATGGTTCCGGCCCCTGATCGCCTGGGCCGGCTGGTGGCCCAGTCGGCGGGTCTCGACCGCGTCATGGCCGTGATCGCCACCGTGGCCGACGAGGCGCCGACCGAGGACGACGTGGTCGCCGCCTTCGACGAACTGGCCGCCCGGCTCCGATCCACCCCGGCGGTCACCGCCACCGACGTGGTGACCTACACCTACGGTCGACTGGGCTTCGTCGGCGACACCGTCGATTACTACAGCCCCGACAACTCGTTGATCCACCGGGTCCTGCGACGGCGGCGGGGCATCCCCCTCACCCTGGCCGCCGTGGCGGTCGAGATCGGCCGCCGGGTCGGGGTCGAACTGACCGTGGTCGGCCTGCCCGGTCACGTCCTGCTGGGCCGAGGCGACGGGACCGACCGCTGGTACGACCCCTACGCCGGCGGGGCCGAACTCGACCACGAGGGCTGTCGGGCCCTGTTCGCCCGCTTCCACGACATCAGCGCCTTCGACCAGTCGATGCTGGACCCACTGGATCGGGCCGCCTTCGCCACCCGCATGCTCAACAACCTCAAGGCGGCCCACCACCGACGGGGCGACATCGGACGCCTGGCCCGCGTCCTCGAGTTGACGGTGGCCCTCCCCACCGCCGGGGTCACCGAGCATCGCGAACACGCCGCGGTCCTGACGGCCCTCGGTCGCTACGATCAGGCCGCCGACAGCCACGACCGGTTGGCGGTGCTCGACCAGTCCCAGGCCAACCGCCACCGGGGCACCGCACGACGGCTCCGGGCCCACCGGAACTGAATCGACGAGCCGGACCGCCCCAGGCACCCCCGCCCCAACCCTCACCGCCACGCCGTCAGACCACCGTCCGCGTCCCGGGCCACCACCCGCGGGACCGCACCAGGAGTACCGATGATCGACCGCACCACGAAGCGCTCACTGGGCCACATGATCAAGGGAGTGCAGGTGGTAGCGGCCCACCACGACGGCGTGAGCCGGGCCTACACCTCGCACTGGGTGTCCCAGATCTCGTTCGAGGAGCCCATCGTCATGGCCTCGGTGAGTCCCAAGCACGACACGTATCCCCTGATGGTGGCGGCCGGCGGGTTCAGCGTGTCGCTCCTCGCCGCCGACCAGATCCGCGAAGGCCAGTACTTCTCCTACCCGGGGCGCAAGTTCCGCTACGTGGCCCCCGAGTACCTCACCCTCGACGACCAGGGACGGCCCGTCGTCCCCAACGCCATCGCCTGGCTCCACTGTGAGACCTTCGATCGGATCGAACGGTTCGACCACGACCTGTTCCTGGCCAACGTGGTCGACGTGGCCGAGGGACGCCTGTCGGAGCCGCCGCTGCTCTATTCGGCCCGCCACGGCTGGCGGATCACGGGTGACAAGGCCCGCGAGCCGGGGATGTCGATCCGGGATGAGCTGCTGGCTCGGGTGGCCGAACTCGACGACCCCGACCCGGCCTCGGAGGCGCCTTGACCGGTTGGTCCAGTGGAGTCCGCCGGCACTAGGGTTCGGCTCGTTCCGACCCTCCGACGCCAGGGAGCACGACGATGACGGCGACCCAGACCGACCAGCACGAGACCCGGGTACTCGAGGCCTGCGAGCGGCTCCTGGGCGAGCACGATCCCGAGACGGTCCCCGCCACCGACTTTCTGGGGGCCCAGTTCGACGCCGGCCTGGCCTGGGTCCACTTCCCGGAGGGCCATGGCGGCCTGGGGCTCAGCCCCAAGCTGCAGTCCGTGATCAACCACCGGCTGGCCGACGCCGGCGCCCCCAACGCCATGATGCGCAACCCCATCGGTCACGGCATGGGTGCTCCCACCGTGGTGACCCACGGCAGCGACACCCAGCGCACCCGGTACCTCCGCCCCCTGTTCACCGGGGAGGAGGTCTGGTGCCAGCTGTTCTCCGAGCCCGGGGCCGGTTCCGACGTGGCCGGCCTGGCCACCCGGGCCGTGCGCGACGGTGAGGAGTGGGTGGTCAACGGCCAGAAGGTGTGGACCTCGGTCGCCCATCTGGCCCGCTGGGGCATGTTGGTGGCCCGCACCGACCCCGACCAGCCCAAGCACCGCGGCCTGACCTACTTCGTGGTCGACATGCACCAGCCCGGGGTCGAGGTCCGGCCGCTGCGACAGATGACGGGGGACGCCGAGTTCAACGAGGTCTACTTCACCGACGCCCGCATCCCCGACGACGAGCGCCTGGGCGATGTGGGCGACGGCTGGCGGGTGTCGCTCACGACCCTGATGAACGAGCGGGTGGCCATCGGTGGCACCATCCCGCAGCGAGGTTCGGGCACCATCGCCCAGGCGGTGGAGACGTGGCAGAAGAAGGGCGGCCGGGCCGACCAGCGCGACCGCCTGCTCGACCTCTGGGTCCGGGCCGAGGTGCTGCGACTCACCAACATCCGGGCCTCCCAGAACCGGACCTCGGGCGTGCCCGGACCCGAGGGCTCGGTGGGCAAGCTGGCCTCGGCCGAGCTCAACCAGGCCATCACCAGCTTCAACATGGAGCTGATGGGGGCCGAGGCCATGACCTACGACAGCTACGACACCGACCGCCGGTCGCGCCTCGGTCTGGCCGCCCCCGCCCCCCAGCGGTCGTTCCTGCGAACCCGGGCCAACTCGATCGAGGGGGGCACGACCGAGGTCATGAAGAACATCCTGGGTGAGCGGGTTCTCGGTCTGCCCGGCGACGTCCGAACCGACAAGGACGTGCCCTGGGTCGAGGTCCCCCGCAACTGAGCGCGGGGACCCGGCTCACGACAACAGCAGGCCGGGAGCCGACCGCAGGTGGGCCCGTTCGTTGAGACTGACGATCGACCGCTCACCGCTCGAGGCGATCCGGTACCGGTTGATCGAGGTGTAGTCGGGGTCGAAGAACATCCGGTGCTCGATCCCGAGCACGTGGTTGGTCCAGGCGTTGATCACCCCGCCGTGGCAGACGACGGCCACGGTCTGGGACCGGTGATCGGCCACGATCGCCGACAGCGCCTCGACCACCCGGGCGGCGAACTCGCCCTGCTCGGCCGAGATCTGCTCGGCCAGGAAGGCCCGGAACCGTTCCTTGTCCTGGCGGATGACCTCGACCGGGATGTACGAGTCGTCCTCGGCGTCGAACTCGCGGACGCCGTCTCGGATCTCGGGCTCCAGGCCGGTGATCCGGGCCAGGGGCTCGGTCGTCTGACGGGCCCGGACCATGGGCGAGCTGTAGAGGGCATCGATCGTCTCGGTGGCCAGCCAACCGGCCACGGCCCGGGCCTGGAGCCGGCCCACCTCGGTCAGCGGCGGGTCGGCCGGACCATCGGCGTTCTCGATGTGCTCCGGGCGGGCGTGGCGGACGAGTAGCAGTTCCATCGGGCGCCAACCATAGGACCCGGGACGGCCGGGCAACAGATGACGGCCGGCCACCCCTGTGGAGCCCGTCACAATGCGCCCATCGGCCCCGGGGCTCGGTTGTAGGATTGGCCGGTGCACCGCCGAACCAAGATCATCGCCAGCATCGGTCCCGCCAGTTCCGACGACTCGACCCTCAAGGCCATGGTCGAAGCCGGTATGGACGTGGCCCGTCTCAACCTCTCGCACGGCACGGTGGACGACGCCGTCGAGCGTCTGCATCAGATCCGGCGGATCGCCGAGTCGTCGGGCCGCACGGTCGGCGTCATGGCCGACCTGCCCGGGCCCAAGGTGCGCATCGGTCAGCTGGCGGAGCCCATCGAGCTTCCCGTCGACTCCGAGATCCTGCTCGAACCCGGCAACGGCGAGAGCACGGGCGAGCGACTCTTCGTCGACTACGAGGGCCTGCTCCACGACGTCCGTCTGGGCGACCAGTTGGCGGTGGGCGACGGTTCGATCATCCTCGAGGTGGTCGACCACCTGCCGACCGCCCTCAAGGCCCGGATCCTCTTCGGCGGAACGACCCAGGGCCGCCCCGGCCTCCACATCCCCTCGGAGCGGCTCAAGCTGAGCACGCCGACCCCCCACGACCTCAAGCTGCTCGACGTCATGGTGACCGAAGGGGTCGACATGGTGGCGCTGTCGTTCGTCCGGTCGGCCCACGACGTCCGCCGGGTGGGCCTGGAGCCCGCTCCCCGGGGTCCGCTCGTGGTGGCCAAGATCGAGACCAAGGCCGCCATCGACAACCTGGACGGCATCATCGCCGATTCGGGCGCCATCATGGTCGCCCGCGGCGACCTGGGCACCGAATGCTCGCTCCAGGACCTGCCTCACCTCCAGAAGCAGATCATCGCCCGCTGCATCGCCCTGGGGAAGCCCGCCATCACGGCCACCCAGATGCTGGAGTCGATGATCTCGGCCCCGTCGCCCACCAGGGCCGAGGCCTCCGACGTGGCCAACGCCGTGTTCGACGGGACCAGTGCCGTGATGCTCTCGGCCGAGACCGCCATCGGCGCCGACCCGGCCCGGGTGGTGGCCACCATGGCCACCATCGCGCAGCGGGCCGACCAGGAGTTCGACTACGACGGCTGGGCCCACCAACTGCGACGGGATCAGCTGGCCGAGCCCCAGAGCGCCGACGCCGCCGTGACCGACGTGATGACGATGGCCACCTGGCAGGCGGCCAAGGAGATGGACGCCAAGGCGATCATCTGTATCTCCCGGTCCGGCTTCACCGTGCGCGCCATCGCCCGGTTCCGGCCTCGGGCCTCGATCCTGGCCTTCACCCCCGAGGAGCGGACCATCCGGCAGCTGTCGATGAGCTGGGGCGCCACCCCCATCCCCATCGACCGGATCGACGACAACGTCGTCACCGTGCACCGGGCCCTCGAAGTGGCCAAGGCCCGGGGCGAACTGCGGTCCGGCGACATCGTGGCCGTGTTGGCCGGTAGTTCGGCCACCATCGGGGCCACCGACACCCTGCGGATCGTCCGCTGCCCCTAGTGGCGGGGCTGGGGCGGCAGCTCCGCCACTCCTTCGCCACCGCCGTCCGCCCCCTCACCGCCCGCCTGCCGGGCCGGAGGGGGGTGGCGTTCGTGCTGTCCGGGGGCGGCGCCCTGGGCGCGGTCCAGGTCGGCATGCTCCGAGCCCTGGTCGAGGCCGGCATCCGACCCGACCTGGTGATCGGTTGTTCGGTGGGGGCCATCAACGGGGCCGGGTTCGCCGCCGACCCCACCCTGCGGGGCGTGGCCCGGCTGGAGCGGATCTGGCGTCGCCTGGCCGAGGGCGATCCCGAGCTGATGCCCTCGAGCCTGGTACCGGTGGCGGTTCAACTCGGTCGGCGGGGTCCCGGAATCCACGACATGGAGCCCTTGGCCCGGCTGCTCGACGAGGAGCTCCCGGTCCACGACTTCGAGCACCTGCCCATCCCGTTCCAGTGTGTGGCCACCGACGTCGAGTTGGCGGTCGAGCGCTGGTTCGAACGGGGTCCGCTGCTCGACGCCCTCCTGGCTTCGGCCGCCCTCCCCGCCGTCTACCCGTCGCGTTGGATCGACGGCCGGGAGTATGTCGACGGTGGGGTCCTCAACGAGATCAACACCGACCGTGCGGTGGCCCTGGGCATGACCGACCTGTACGTGCTCCACGTCGGGCACCTGGACAAGCCGCCCCGCATCATCAATCGGCCCTTCGACGGCGCCCTGCGCGCCTACTGGATCCACCGCCGCTACCGCTACGAGGAGGACCTGCGTCGGATCCCCGAGTTCTGCACCGTGCACCGCCTTCCCGCTGGGTCGGCCGAAGGGCTCCGGTTCGATCACTTCTCCCGGGCCCCGGAGTTGACCGAGCAGGCCTACCGGCACACGTCGGCCTATCTGCGGGCCGTCTCCCCCCACAGCCCGGCGACCGACGCCACCGCCCCAACCGACGCCGGGCCGGGCGACGGGCCCGGAACGGAGTCGGCGCCGAGGCGGGACGGGACGGCTTCGGGCCACGAGCCCGACCTCACCGGGCCGAGCGGGTCGGCCCCGGCCTCCGGCGGTGGGGACGATGGTGAGGGGGACCACCCGCTCAGCGAATACCCTCCCTCCCCATGAGTTCCATCAACCTCGGTCGCGGGTTGCCCGAGACCGTGCTCGACCCCGAACCGGCCGAAGCGCTCGCCGCCCTCGAACAGGCCGTGGCCGCCGACGAGGGGGCCCGCCGGGACGCCGTGTCCGATGTGGTCCGCCGTTGGCCCCAGTTCCTGGCCGCCTGGGCCGACCTGGGCGACCTGGCCCGCGACGACGTGGAGGCCTACGCCGCCTATCGGGTGGGCTATCACCGCGGCCTGGACCGGCTGCGCCAGAGTGGGTGGCGGGGCTCGGGCTACGTCCGTTGGACCCACGAGACGAACCGGGGCTTCCTGCGGGCCCTCGACGGCCTGCGCCGGGCCGCCGCCGCCATCGGGGAGACGGCCGAGGAGGAACGGTGCGGTGTGTTCCTGGCCCAACTCGACCCCGAGTTCCCCTCCACCTGACCCGGGGGTGACGCCGCTCGTCGCCTCCGTGGTGCGACCCGTCCGCCCTCGGCCGAGGCCGGCCGTCGACCGGACGTCGCGTCGGTCCCGGTGGTGGTGAACCTGCCGTGAGTTCAGGCAACGATCCGTCCGCCGCCCACCCCGACGTGTCGGGCGCGGTGCTGGTCGGTGGCCGTTCGACCCGCTTCGGCCGGGACAAGGCCGTGGCCGACGCCGGTGGGCGGCCGCTGGCCCTCCACGCGGTGCTGGCCCTGCGCGACGCCGGCATCGATCCCGTGATCGCCGTCGGTGGCACCGCGGGGGCCGCTCTCGGACTGCCCACGGTGGCCGACCGCCATCCCGGCCAGGGTCCCCTGGGCGGGCTGATCACGGCCCTGCGATGGGCCGGCCGAGGGCTGGTGGTCGTGGTCCCCTGCGATCTGCCGTTGCTCCGCGCCGCCCACGTCCGGTCCCTGGTCGCGGCGGCCGGCCCCGATCGGGCGGCCGTCGCCGAGGTCGAGGGGAGGCCCCAACCGAGCGTTGCCTGCTGGCCCGCCTCGTGGGCCCGGAGCCTGCAACAGCACTTCGACGACGGCGCCCGGGCCTGGCGGACGGCGCTCTCGGCGGGGGAGTGGCGGCCGGTCCCAATGGCCCCCGAGGCGGTGGCCGACGCCGACACGCCCGAGGCCCTGGACCGCCTCCTGGCCGGCGATGACGGGAACTGAATCATTCCATTCGACCAACGCCGGGTGAACCTGGTCGGCGCGTGACGTAGGCTCGTCGTGATGCCCGACCTGGTCCAGACCGCCTCCGCCCTTGACGAACTGGTGACGTCCGCGGCCGAAGCCGACCGGTATGCCATCGACACCGAGTTCCATCGGGAGCGGACCTACTTCCCCCAGGCGGCCCTGGTCCAGATCGCCTGGGGTGATCGCGTGGCCCTGGTCGACCCGCTCGCCGTCGACATGAAGCCGCTGGCCCGGGTGCTCGACGGGCCCGGTCTGTGCGTGGTCCACGCCGGGGTGCAGGACCTCGAGGTGTTGGACCTGATCGCCGGGACGGTGCCCCAGCAGCTGTTCGACACCCAGATCGCCGCCGGCTTCCTCGGCCTCAGCAACGGCTCGCTCAAGTCGCTGCTGGACCGCTTCTGCAACGTGAGCCTGCCCAAGGGCGACCGCCTCACCGACTGGCTCCAGCGGCCCCTGACCGACGATCAACTGCGGTACGCGGCGGCCGACGTCGACCACCTTCTCGAACTGACCGACGCCATCCAGCGGGAGCTGATGGCGTCGGGTCGTCTCCAGTGGGCCTTCGAGGAGTGCGCCCTGCTCCGGGACCGGCCCCGCAACCGCCGGGTGCCGGAGGAGGCCATCCTCCGCATCAAGGAGGCCCGGACGCTCCGGGGTCAGACGTACCGGGTCGCTCTGGCCATTGCCGCCTGGCGGGAACGGCGGGCGGCCGAACTCGACGTACCGGTCCGCCAGGTGCTGTCCGACCTGGGCGTGGTGGCCGTGGCCCAGCAGGCCCCGACCGAGGTATCCCAGCTGAACAGCCTGCGGGGGGTCGACGGTCGCCATCTTCGCAACGGGGCGGGCCAGGAGATCATCACCGCCGTCCAGTTCGGCCAGCGGATGACCGACGACCTCGATCGGCCGGCCCGCTCGCCCGAGTTGCCCCGCCACCTGCGGCCCGTGGTCTCCCTGGTCACGGCCTGGATCAGCCAGTTGGCCCGCGACCACAAGCTCGACCCGGCCCTGCTGGCCACCCGGGCCGACGTCGAAGCGCTACTCAAGGGCGACCCCGACAGCCGGCTCCACCACGGCTGGCGGGCGGAACTGGCCGGTACCCCCATCGCCCAGCTGGTGGGGGGCGAGGCGGCGGTGGCCTTCGACGGCGACGGCCAGCTGGTGCTCGAGGAGCGGAGCGGCAAAGCGCTGTAGTGCGCCACCGGTGCGATTGGCGACCCGTGATGCGGCTACTTCACCGGTATTCGCCATCTCCGCCCAAAAGCCCCTAGACTGGTAGCACTACGCGAGCGCTGAGGACAGGTGGAACAGAGGCCTCAGCCCAGCCATCATTCAGGAGTGTCCCATGAAGAAGGGGCGTCATCGTCGTTACGAAGAGGCGCGAGCGCTCAAGCGCTCATCTGACGGAGAAGACATCGAGTCCTTGATGGACCGTCTCGACGACGATCCCTTCGACCTTCCGGTCACCTCGTCCGCTCGTCAGTATGACGAGGATGACGAGGGCGAGACCTACGACTGACCCTCCTTCCGGAGCCGCCCAGGTTCCGGGCCCACCGACCTGAGAGATCGGTTCCCGCTGGTTCAGCGCGCTCGCGCCGGCCGAGCCTGCCTCGCCGTCGTCGACCTCCGTCCCGGGGGCCCGGCTCCTGTCGTCCGGGCCCGGTCAGTCGCCCGAACGCTCGCCGTCGGCCGCCTCGGTCTCGTCGAGGATGGCGTCGAGCTTCACGATCTCCGAGTCTCGCACGACCCCCACGAACGAGTCGTTGGTGTCGGTGACGGCCAGGACCTCGAGCCCGCTTCGGCCGAAGGCGGCCACCGCATCGCGCAGCGTCCACCACGGGTGACCGGTGGGGGCCGTCGTCTTGGCGATGGTCATGACCGAGGTGTCGTCCCACAGGGCCCGCTCGATTCCGGCCGCGTCGTGGATCGAGCACAGACCCAGATACCGGCTGCCGTCGACCACCGGGACCACCGGCTGCCGTTGACCCAGGGCGTGGAACCAGACGAACTCCGAGATCGAGGCGTCGGAGGGGACGGTCAACACATCGGTCTCGATGACCGAGGAGACGGGCAGGGCCAGACGGCTCTCCAGGCCACCCAGCCGTTCCTCCCGCTGGGCCGCCGACACCGACGAGCCCCCGGCCACCAGTTGGGACACCGCGGCTGCGATCAAGGCCGGGACCACGGCGGCACCGCTGGTGGACTCGGCCACGAACATCACGGCCGCGATCGGGGTGCGGTAGCCGGCGGCGAGGAAGGCGGCCAGGCCCAGGATGGGCCACAGGGGCACGTCCTCGGTGGCCCCCAGGCCGGCCCAGTCGAGGGCGTCGCCCACGATCCGGCCCAGCAGGACGCCCTGGACGGCCAGAGGGATGAACAACCCACCGACGCCTCCGGCACCGACGGTGACCAGGGTGGCGGCGGCCCGGAAGAAGAACAGGGCCACGATCAGGCCCAACGGGGTGGTGTTGGTCAGCCAGTCGAACACGGTGATTCCGGGCCCGAGGGTGAGGGGCTCCCCGAACACCGAATCCGAGGCCAGGGCGAGGACACCGAGCACCACGCCGCCCACCCCGATCAGCAGCTCCGGCGACCACCGCTTCCCGGCCCGCTTGGCCTGGCGGACGAACCAGGCGAAGGTCCGGCCCCCGAGGCCGGCCAGAACGCCGAGCGCCACCGCCCCGAGCAGCTCACCGGAACCGACGCTGCGGTCGAAGGCGAAGTCGACCACCGATCCGTGGCTGACGAAGGGGATGGTGGCGAAGGTCAGGAAGCTGGCGGCCGCCGCCACCAGCGACGGCAGCAGGGCCCGGTGGGCCAGGTCGTCGCGGTAGGGCGACTCCATGGCGAACACGACCCCGGTGGCCGGGGCCTGGAACACGGCGGCCACCCCGGCGGCGGCCCCGGCGGTCAGCAGCTGCTGGGCTGCACCCGGACCGAGCTGCCCGTCGACCCGACGATAGATCGTGTTGGCCGTGGCCGATCCGAGGTAGATGGACGGGCCCTCGAGGCCGACGGCGCCGCCGAGCCCGATGGTGGCCACTCCGGCCGCCATCCGGCCCCGGACCTGGGGCGCCGAGAACGAGGGAACTCGGGCGTGGAACTGGCGGATGTACTCCTCGGACGTCGCCGGTGTGGCCCCCCGTCCCACCGTCCGAAGCAGGAGATGGCCGATGACGAGCCCGGCCAGGGGGGCGACGGCCTGGGCCCACAGGGGCCAGGCCAGGACCTCGTGGAGGACGACCTCGATGACAACCCACTCGAGTACGGCCACCAGCAGGCCGACCACGATCCCGACCAGCACCGAGGCGGCCAGGAGCTTTGAGTTGAGGGCCTCGGGAGCGAATCGGGTCAGAAGCCGCCGACCCAACCCGGAGCCCGGTAACCGGGTCAGCACCGACCTCGTGCCCCCCTCATGCCAGCACCACCGGGGTCTCGCTTCCGTGCCGCGCCAGGGCCGCCACCAGACGGCGGTGCAGGTCGGCGCCGAGCAGCTCGGCCAGCTCCTCCGACGCCGTGCGATAGAAGGGGACGGTGGCCCCGTGGGCCAGTGGCGACTCGGTGCACCACCAGTGGAACTCGTCGCCCCCGGGCCCCCAGTCCCGGCGGTGCCAGGCCCGGACCAGGACCGTTTCGTGTCCATAGTCGTCGGTGTGCACGTCGAGGCGGATGGGCAGCTGCCAGCAGACCGTGGGCTTCCAGTCCAGCGGCCGCTCGCCGGCGGCCAGGGCGCCGAGGTGGAGGGCACAGCCGCTGCCACCCTCGAACCCGTCCCGGTTGAGGAAGATGCAGGCGCCGCCGGCCTTGCGGGTCATCCAGTCGCCACCCTTCTTCTTGAACGGACCGCCCTTGGCCTCGGCCCGGTCGTGGTGTTGCCACTGGGCGGCCGTCAGCCGTTCGGCGTGGCCCTGCACCCGAACCCGATCCTCCCGGTCGATGAAGTGGGCGCCGTGGCTGCAGCAACCGATGGTGCCGGTGGGGTCGGGCTCGGTCTCGATCGACGGGCATCCCTGGCCGTAGATGCAGTGATAGTCCGAGAGGAGGAACCCGACGTCGAACAACCAGGTGGTTCCCTCGTCATCGGTCAGCTCGATCCACTGGCGGCCGTCGGCAGCAGGTGTCACCGGAGCAGGCTACCTTGTCGGTCGCCGGGGGGAGGTCCCTCGGGCCCACGGGCCGTCAAATTGCCCGGGCACCACGGCGATCGGGGGCACTATGGACGATGACGTGACCGACGGCCCGACCGACGCTGTCGACGACGGCCTGCGGCAGCGGGTGGCCGAACTCCGGACCCAGCTCGAGGCCGTGGGGGAGTCACTGGGGGACCTGGCCCTCGATCTGCTCCACAGGGCCGTCGATGAGGGGGCGACCAGCCGGCCCCCGGCCGAGAAGCAACTCAACCAGGCCCGCCGGGCGGTCGAGAAGGCGGTCCGCACCCTCGACGGGATCTGACCCCGGGCGGGCGCCGCCCCCGGGCCACCGCCGCGGGGGTCGGCGCCGGGCGCGATCGGGCTCAGACGGGATCGGGCTCGGGAGTGACGTCGTGGACGGGGTCGGGGACCGGATCACCGGGCCGGTCGGCCAGGTCGTTGATGCGGTGGATCAGGGTGACCAGGCGAGCGTAGGACCGCTGGTTGAAGCGGAGGGCCAGCCGGGGCAGGTCGACGTGGTCGTCGTCGCTCAACTCGGCCTTGGTCGTCTCGATCGGTTCGATTCCGCCCTCGGTGACGATGTCGTTGAACTCGGCGTTGACGGTGGCCAGGGCCTCGGGCGTCAACTCGGCCCGCAACCGAAGCACCAGGCGCTTCCCGACGTAGCGGAGCGAGTGGTAGGTGGAGTAGAAGTGGCAGATGTGCTCCGCCGCCTCGGCCGGGTCGTGGGTGTGGGCGAAGATGTCGAGGTCGTGGGCCGAGATCATGCCTCCGCCCAGGAGTTCGGCCTTGACGAACTCGAGCCATTGCGCCCAGTAGGTCGAGCCGGGCGGATCGAGGAGCACGATCGGCACCGGATAGCTCTTGCCCGTCTGGACCAGGGTCAGGAGTTCGAACGTCTCGTCCATGGTCCCGAAGCCGCCGGGGACGAGGACGAAGGCGTCGCTCTCCTTCATGAAGGCCAGCTTGCGGGTGAAGAAGTACTTGAACTCGGCCAGCTTGGGGTCGCCGTGGATCACGTCGTTGGCCCGCTGCTCGAAGGGGAGCACGATGTTGACCCCGAAGGAGTTCTCGGTGCCCGCTCCTTCCATCGCCGCCGTCATGATGCCGGGACCGGCCCCGGTGATGGTCATCCAGCCCCGCTCGGCCATGACGGCCCCGATCTCGGACGCCGCCCGGTAGGCGGGCTCCTCGGGCCGGGTCCGGGCCGAGCCGAACACCGTCACCTTGGGCGTGGTGCGGGCTGGTGAGAACACCCGCCACGAACCCAGCATCTCGACCAGCGCCTGGCTGGCGATCTTGAGTTCCAGACGGTCGATGTTGGCGTCGTCCATGTCGAGGGCGGTGACCAACAACGACCGGACCAGATCGTCGTTCTCGTCGTTGCCGACGGCGGCCAGGACCTCGGTGAGGGCGGAGTCGACGGCGGCATCACCGAAGGTCGAGCGCGATCGGGGAGCGGGCATCTAACACCTCGTGGATGCTCGGGGGCTGGTCGGGGCACCCGGCCGCAAGGGCCGAATGGCGAGCCCGACGGCCGGGGTCAGCCCACGGGGGCCGGGTCGCCCACCCGACCGTACAGGGTCGTCCGCTGCGCCAGGTCCCGGCCCAGAGACTCGGCCAACCGGGCAAAGTCGTCCGGGGTGACGCCCTGGCCATGGCTGGCCCCGGCGGCCCGGGAGATGTTCTCGTCCATCAAGGTCCCGCCCAGATCGTTGCAGCCGGCCTGAAGCAGTTGCCGGACACTGTCGAACCCGATCTTGACCCAGCCGGACTGGATGTTGTCGATGTGGCCCCGGTAGGCGATGCGGGCCACGGCGTGGACCAGCAGGTTCTCCCGGAAGGTGGGCCCTCGCCGGGCCTTGCGCTGCAGGTAGATGGGCGAGGCCATGTGGACGAAGGGCAGCCCGACGAACTCGGTGAAGCCCCCGGTCTCGGCCTGGAGATCCCGGGTCACGAGCAGGTGGCGGACCCAGCTCTCCGGGTGCTCGACCGCACCGAACATCATGGTGACGTTCGAGCGCAGGCCGACCTGATGGGCCGTGCGGTGGGCCTCCAGCCATTCCTCGGTGCTGATCTTGTCGGGGCAGAGGACGTCGCGGACCGGATCGTCGAGGATCTCGGCCGCGGTGCCCGGCAGCGAACGGAGGCCGGCGTCCATGCACCGCCGGAGGTAGTCGGCGAGGGGCTCGCCCAGACGCTTGGCCCCCTCGGTCACCTCCAGGGCGGTGAAGCCGTGGACGTGGATGTCGGGGGCGGCGTCCTTCACCGCCTGGGCCACGTCGATGTAGTAGTCGCCGTCGAAGTCGGGGTGGATGCCGCCCTGGAGGCAGACCTCGGTCGCGCCCTGGTCCCAGGCCTCGATCACCCGTCCCTGCATCTCCTCCAGGGTCAGCAGGTAGGGCTTGCCCCGCAGGTTGAGGCTGAGCGGGCCCTTGGAGAAGCCGCAGAACCGGCACTTGAAGGTGCAGACGTTGGTGTAGTTGATGTTGCGGTTGACGACGTAGGTGATCGTGTCACCCACGATCTCCCGTCGCAGCTCGTCGGCCACGGCGGCCACCGCCGACACCTCGGGCCCCCGGGCCCGGAACAGGGTCAGCAGCTCGTCGTATCCGGGTTCCTGGCCGGCGCGAACCCCGTCCAGCACCTCACCCACGGCCCCGTTGGCCACCGCCTCGGGGTCGATCAGATTCACCGGCGTGACCGGGGCGCCCGAGTACCACTGGGTCGACCGGTCGCCGATCAGCACCACGTCGGCGCCGTCGTCGCCCTGCTTGACGAACTCGGCCTTCTCCGGGAAGACGGCACCGGGGTCGTCCCGGCCCAGGCCCTCGGCGTCGGAGCGGTCGAGGACCGGGAACCGCAGCTCGTCGTCGAGCCAGCGGTCGGGGTCGGTGGCGTACTCCGGGTAGATGGTCAGCCGGGGGGCCAGCACGAAGCCGCGGCCCTCGGTGATGGCCCGGAGCCGGTCGAGGTCGGGCCACGGCCGTTCGGGGTTGACGTGGTCGGCGGTGACGGGCGAGACGCCGCCCCAGTCGTCGATCCCGGTGTCGAGCAGGACCCCGAAGTCGTCGCTCAGGTTGGGCGGGGCCTGCAGATGCACGGTGTCGGGCAGGATGAGGCGGGCCAGGGCGATGGCCCGGTGGTAGGCCTCGTCGGGGCAGGGATCACTGCGCCACATGGCCGTGCCCGGCTTGGGCAGGAAGTTCTGGACGATGACCTCCTGCACATGGCCGTGGCGGCTGTGGGAGTCGGCGATGGCGGCGAGGGCCTCGATCCGATCGGCCTCGTTCTCGCCGATGCCGACCAGGATGCCGGTGGTGAAGGGGATGGCCAGCTCACCGGCGAGCTCCAGGGTGGCCAGGCGCCGTTCGGGGGTCTTGTCGGGGGCCTGGCGATGACAGTCGAGATCGTCCCGCAGCGACTCGATCATCATGCCCTGGCTGGGTGACACCTGGCGCAGCAGAGCCAGCTCGTCCCGGTAGAGGGCGCCGGCGTTGGCGTGGGGGAGAAGGCCGGTCTCCTCCCGGACGAGGCGGGCCATGGCCGCCAGGTAGTCGACGGTCGACGCGTAGCCGTGCTCGGCCAGCCACTCCTGAGCCGCCGGATAGCGCAGTTCGGGCCGTTCGCCGAGGGTGAACAGCGCCTCGTGGCAGCCGGCCCGGGCCCCTTTGCGGGCGATGCGGACCACGTCCTGGGGGCTCAGGTACGGGTGGTCGAGCCGGGCCGGGGGCTGGGCGAAGGTGCAGTAGCCGCACTGGTCCCGGCACAGCATGGTGAGCGGGATGAAGACCTTGGGCGAGTAGGTGACCCGGGTCCCGAACAGCTCGTCACGCCGGGCCGAGGCCCGGGCCAGCAACTCGGCCGTCGGGAGCTGGGCCAGCTCCTGGGGGTGCACGCCATGGTGGCTCATGCCGGATTCCTTCCTGGTCCCGGTCGACTGGTGATGGCGCCGGGATTGAGAGTCAGATCACAGGACGGGCAGCGCACCGCCTGCTCGATCGGGGTGCCGCACTCGTCATGGACGAGGACGGTCGGAGCACCGTGGTGGGCGTACCACCGGTCGCCCCAGCCCATCAGGGCGATGAGGGCGGTGGAGAGGTCGGCTCCCTTGGCCGTGAGCCGGTACTCGTGGCGGACCGGCCGGTTCTGGTAGGGAACGCGTTCCAGCACGCCGTGGTCGACCAGCTTGGCCAGTCGATCGGCCAGGAGGTTCTTGGCGATGCCGAGGTCCTGTTGGATGAGCCCGAAGCGGCGAACCCCGCGGAACACATTGCGCAGGATCAGCAGCGTCCACCGGTCGCCGATGATGGCCAGGGTGGCGGCGATCGAGCAGTCCGGGTCGACCCCGTCGATGGGGGTGGACGCCGGGTCCGTCGGGACTGAGGATTCGGTGGTCGGCACTGGGGCGAGAACCTAGGTCGAGATGGTTTCGTTCTGCAACTTACCTCGGTTTCGATTTGCAACCAACTCGCCGGGCGTCATCGTGGGTAGCCCGACCAGCGTCACCGTCGGGCTCCCGAGCACCGGCTACCGTGTCCGACGGTGACCGGTGGCACCGTGCCCCACACCGGATCCGCATCGCCGGGCGACGACGGTGACGAGTTCCCGACCGAGGCTGCGACGCCGACCGCGGCCGAGCGCCTGCTGACCTCGGTCGTTCGCTGGCGGGCTCCCCTGCGGGTGGCCTTGGCCTCCGGCATGACGGCCGCCGTCGTCGCCGTGTTCACCATCGCCGTCGTTCCCGACACCCCGACCGACGTCGCCACCGACGCCTCGGCGCCCGACATCCCGGACGGCCCCGGGACCGCGTCCGAGCGGCCCGCCGTGGGCGAGGCGACCAGCCCGCAGGCCCCGGACGCCGTCGACCCCTCCGCCGACCCCGGGGGCCGCCCGGACCCCGATCGGGACCGGGAGCCACCGGTGGGCCCGACCCGGACCGACCCGCCGAGCCCGGGCGGCGACCCGGGCGGCGCGGCGTCGGTCGGTGTCGGCCGGTCGCCGAAGCCGAAGCCGAAGCCGAGCTCCGAGTCGGGCGGCGCCGGGGACACCCCCGACGGTGACGGCGCCCCACCCGGGCCGACGTGGCCGACGGTGGCCGGGCCCACGTCCCCGAACGCGGCCGCCGGATCGATCGACCCCGCCGATCCCGCCGCCCCGGCCACCACCGAGCCGCTCACCTCGATCACGGGCACCACGGTCCTCGTTCCCGCTCCCGGCCCTGTCGACCTCCCACAGCCGACCTCGCCATCGCCCCCGACCTCGGTGTCGGCCACGTCGGCTCCGACCAGCTCGGCTCCACCGCCGGCCTCGGCCGAGCCCGACCGGCCGCGGCCCGACCCCACCAACCCCGACGAGAACCCGGCACCCACCCCGGCCGAGCCCGGGCTTCCCGGCGAGCGCCGCTCCCGGCGTCCGGCCCGGTTCGAGGTCGAGGACGGCGCGCTGCTGGGCACGGCGGCCGCCCGCGCTGACCACGACGGCCACAGTGGCTCCGGCTTCGTGGGCGATCTGATCACCGAGGGCAGCGGCGTGGCGGTCACGGTCACGGCGACCGAGGCCGGGCCCACCCCCTTCACCGTCCGCTACGCCGCCGGCAGCAACGGACCCGCCGATGGTCGGACCCTCACCGTCTACGTCAACGGCGACCAGGCAACCCGGGCCGAGATGGCCCTCACCGACGACTGGTCCACGTGGGACGTGGTGGTGGGCGAACTGGACCTGATCGCCGGGGACAACGTCATCACCCTGGTCTGGGACCCGGGCGACACCGGCTGGGTGAACCTCGACTACGTCCAGCTCAACTGAGCCGGTAGGGCCGACCCCAGTGGTCGTCGAAGGCGATCTCGTCGACCGGCTTGCGGGTCAGCTTCCGGTACTGCTTCTCCGGCACCGGCCAGCCGACGGCGACCAGGGCGCCCAGGGCCATGCCCGCCGGCACCTCGAACAGCTCGTCGACGGCCGGCTGCTCGGCCGCCAGGAGCGTGGTCAGGGCGCTTCCGAGCCCGGCCGCGGTGCAGCCGAGCAACACGTTCTGGATGAAGGTGTAGAGCGAGCCCCCGCCGACGACGCTCTGGCGATCGAGCTCGGCGTCGGTCACCGCCAGCGTGGCCAGCTCGACGTAGAACACCAGTAGCACCGGAACCTCGTGGAGACGGTCGGCGAAGTCGTCGGTCCGGTTGAGGCGACGGGTGGCGTAGTCGGTCCCGGCCTCCATCCGCTTGCCCGATCCGTCGCCCTGGTAGGTCACCACCCCTTCCCGGGCGTGGGTCACGTAGGGCTTCCACTGGCGGCGGTGGAGGTCGGCCACCCGGAGCCGTCGCTCGGGATCGGTCACCACCAGTACCCGCCATCCCTGACGATTGCCCCCACTGGAGGCGAATCGAGCGTCGTCCAGGATGGTGTGGATCAGCTCCCGGTCGACCGGCTCGTCGGTGAAGTACCGACAGGACGGGGTGTGGCGCATGGCCTCTCGCAGCTCCATGCGCCCCACCCTGCTCCACGGTCGGTGCGGGGTCGAATCGACCGCCGCTCAGCCCAGGGCGTCGGCCCGCTGACCCAGGGTGTCGAGCACCTCGTCGAAGCTCTTGGCGAACGAGCCGACGCCCTCGGCCTCCAGCTTGGCCGCCACTTCCTCCATGTCGATCCCGAGCTCCCCGAGCTCGTGGATGACGCTCGTGGCCTCGCCCGGGTTGGCGTCCACGGTGCGGGCCACGGTGCCGTGGTCCTCGAAGGCGGCCAGGGTGGCGTCGGGCAGGGTGTTGACCGTGTCGGGTCCGATGAGGGTGTCGACGTAGAGCGTGTCCGGATAGGTCGGGTTCTTGGTCGACGTCGACGCCCACAGGGGCCGCTGGACGCGAGCCCCCCGGGCCTTGAGGGCCTCCCACCGGTCCCCGGAGAAGGTTGCCTCGAAGCGCTGGTAGGCCAGCTGCGCCTGGGCCACCGCGGCCTTGCCCCGCAGCGCCAAGGCCTGCTCGGTGCCGAGTTCGTCCAAGCGGCGGTCGACCTCCACGTCGACCCGGCTCACGAAGAACGAGGCCACCGAGGAGACCGTCGAGAGGTCGCCGTCGAAGGCTTCGAGGCCGGCCAGGTAGGCGTCCATGACGGCCTGGTACCGCTCCAGGCTGAAGATCAGGGTGACGTTGATGGACCGACCCTCGCCGATCAGGGTCTCGATGGCGGCCACGCCCTCGACCGTGGCCGGGACCTTGATGTAGAGGTTGGGGGCCTCGATCCGCCCGTCGAGATCCCGGGCCGCGGCCACGGTGCCGGCTTCGTCGTGGGCCAGGGTCGGGGAGACCTCGACCGACACGTAGCCGTCCTCGCCGCCGGAGGCGTCGTGAACGGGACGGAGCAGGCCCAGGGCCTGGGTGATGTCGGCCACCACCAGATCCCAGTAGGCGTCGTTGACCGACGAGCCGCCGCCGACCAGGCGAGCCAGGTCGTCGTTGTAGTCGTCGGTCTCCATCATGGCCTTGGCGAAGATGGTGGGGTTCGAGGTCAGGCCCCGGACCCCGCGGTCGATCCAGGCCTGGAGCTCGCCGGAGGCGATCCAGCCTCGGCGCAGGTTGTCGAGCCAGGGGCTCTGGCCCTGCTCCTGGTAGAGGTCGTGCAGGCGTGTCATGGGGGGCTACCTCCAGCGTGAGGTCGTCGGGGTTGGTCCGGGGATTGGGGCCGACGGCGATGGCGGCCAGAGGTCGGGGTCGATCGGTCGATGGGTGGGGGTGTGGCCCCGGAACGCTCAGCTGTCGAGCAGGCCCCGGGCGGTGTCGACCACGTTGTCGACCGTCATGCCGAGGTGCTCCATGACCACCGGACCGGGGGCCGAGGCACCGAAGCGATCGATGCCCACCGTGGCGTGGGCGTAACGATCCCAGCCCAGGGTGACACCGGCTTCGACCGACACGGTGGGAACGGCCGGATCGAGCACGGCGGCCCGGATGCCGGGAGCGAGCGCGGCGAAGGCCTCCCAACAGGGCATGGACACGGCCCGGGCCCGGATGCCGTCGGCGGCCAGCCGGTCGGCGGCCTCCACACACAACTGGACCTCGCTGCCGGTGCCGACCAGGATCACCTGCGGATCCTCCTCCTCCCGGACGGCGTAGGCCCCGGCGGCGACGGAGTCGGCCGAGGTGCCGGCCAGGACCGGGAGATTCTGACGGCTCAGCACGAGGGCGGTGGGACCGTCCCGCTCGATGGCGTAGCGCCAGGCGCCGGCCACCTCGGTGGCATCGGCCGGGCGCACGACCGACAGGCCGGGGATGGCCCGCAGGCTCATGATCTGCTCGACCGGTTGGTGGGTTGGCCCGTCCTCACCGACGCCGACCGAGTCGTGGGTGAACACGAAGAGGGCCTTGGCCTCGCTCATGGCGGCCAGGCGCAGGGCCGGGCGCATGTAGTCGGCGAAGACGAGGAAGGTGCCGCCGAAGGGGATGACGCCCCCGTGGCGGGCGGCGCCGACCAGGGCCGCCCCCATGGCATGCTCCCGGACCCCGAAGTAGACCTGGCGCCCGGCGGGGGTGGCCCCAGTGTGGACGACGTCGTCGACCTTGGTCCCGGTGTTGCCGGTCAGGTCGGCCGAACCGCCGAGCAGGGCGGGAACCGACTTGGCCAGGGCCGACAGGCACTGCTGGGAGGCCTTGCGGGTGGCCACCGAGCCACCGGCCTCGAACGTGGGGAGGTCGGACGACCAGCCGTCGACGCCGGTCCGTTCCCAGGCGGCGTCCCAGGCCGCCTGGGCCGAGCCCAGGGCCTCGACCCGCTCGGCCCACGCCGCCCGCTCGGCCCCGCCCCGGGCCCCGGCCGTGCGGTAGAGGTCGAGCACCTCGGCCGGCACGTGGAACGGCTCGTCCACCGGCAGGCCCATGATCTCCTTGGTGGCGGCGATCTCGGCCTCGTCGAAGGCCAACCCGTGGGCCGAGTGGTGATCGGTCAGCCCGGGGGAGGGGTGGGCGATGTGGGAGCGGACGATGATCAGGGTCGGGTGATCCTCATCGGCCTTGGCCCGCTCCAGCGCGGCCTCGAGGGCGTCGAGGTCCTCGGCCTGCTCGCCCAGGTCGTCGACCGTCCACCCGTAGGCGGCGAAGCGGCTGGCGGCGTCATCGGACAGGGCCAGATCGGTCCGCCCGTCGATGGTGATGTGGTTGTCGTCGTAGACCACCACCAGCCGACCCAGTCCGAGGTGCCCGGCCAAGGAGGCCGCCTCGTGGCTGATCCCCTCCGACAGGCAGCCGTCCCCGGCGATGACCCAGGTGTGGTGGTCGCAGACGTCGGCGCCGAACTCGGCCCGGAGGCGACGCTCGGCGATGGCCAGACCGACGGCGTTGGCCAGGCCCTGGCCCAGCGGTCCCGTGGTCACCTCGACCCCGGCGGTGTGGCCGGCCTCGGGGTGACCGGGGGTGGCCGACCCCCACTGACGGAAGGCCTCGAGGTCGGCCCGGTCGAGGCCCTGGCCGGTGAGGTGGAGCATGGAGTAGAGCAGGATCGAGGCGTGACCGGCCGACAGCACGAACCGGTCGCGGTCGGGCCACGACGGGTCGGCGGCGTCGTACCGCATCACCCTGGTGAACAGCACGTGGGCCAGCGGAGCCAGAGCCATGGCCGTCCCCTGGTGTCCCGAGTTGGCCTTGTGCGGGGCGTCGATGGCCAGTCCCCGGATCACGTTGATCCCCAACTGCTCCAGATCGGTACCAACGTCGGGTGAGGCTGTCGACGACACAGGGCTGTCTCCAAGTGTGGGATGGGCGGGTACCCCGTGGCAGGGTCCTCGGACGCAACCGTAGCGGCACCAACTCGGGGCCCGAACCCGGTCCGGGCCGGGGATCCCGGCCTTCGGTCACCTCGCCCCTCGGGGACGCTCAGGTGAAGGCGAGAACGGTGGCCGTGAAGCCGTGGAGGGCGTTGCGGCCCCCGATCGGCCCCAGTTCCCCGGCGCAGAACATCCCGCCCACGGCGTCGCCCGTCGTCTCGGCCACCCGGGCCGCGTCGTGGTGGGGCTCGGCGAACAGGTGGGTGCCCCGTCCGTTGCAAGTGAAGACGAGAGCGGCCCGAGCCTCGCCGTCCACTGTGGCCAGCAGCCGATCGAGCTCGCGGTCGGCCGAGACCTCGTCCCTGACCTGGAACTGGAGCACCTGGCCCACCTCGACCCGATCGCCGATGGCGACCGCCCCCGTGTTGCGCTCGGCCCCCAGCACGGCCCGGATCAGGAAGTCCCCGGCGGCGAAGGTGGTGCGGTGGTCGTTGGCCACCAGCCCGGCGTGAAGACCGCGGGCCGCGGCCCGGCGGTCGTCCTCGTCCAGGTCCTCGATGATCTCCTGCAGCCGCTCCAGGGCCGGTCGCCCACCGAGGGTCCGCACCAACTGGCCCTCACCCTCGGTCACGACCCAGGGCTGGCCGATGGGACGGCACCCCTGGCTGACCACCGGCACGGCCACCTCGGGACCGAAGATGACGGCAACCGCACCGTCGGTGTGGATCTCGGGACCGAGCACCAGGCGATTGCGGTCCGAACCCCCCGGGGCCGAGGTCAGGCCGCCGACGACGTGGACGCCGGGATGGTCTCGGTTGACCCGCTCCACCAGGGCGTCGACCGGGAAGCCGTGGGGGTCGGCCAAGACCATGAGGGTGCTGCCGGGGGTGAGGCGCTCGGGCAGGCCGGCGATGACGGGCTCGGCCCCGGGCAGGGCGGTGAGCCGGGTGGCGGTGGCCGGCAGGTCGTAGGCGGCCCAGGCGGCCAGCGCGTCGCCGTTCTCGATCTCCTGGGCCCCGGCCAACACACCGACCGCCGTGCCGCCGACCACCAGATCGGGGTTGACGAGGGTGTCCACGGCGTCGACCACGTCGTTCAGGGCATCGATCATGTGGCCCGAGGCGAACAGCACGACCAGGCTCGGCGGCCCCGGCAGGACCTCGCCGAGCCGGCCGACGACCTCGGCCGTGGCCACCACCGGGTCCGGATGGCGAGACAGGGCGGCGGCGAACGCCCGTTCCGACATCGGTTCGGTCACTCGACGGGGCCGAGCAGGGTGTAGGGAACGAGGTGCTCGGGGCCGTCGTCGATCTTGCAGCGGGCCATGATGGGACCATAGTCGTCGAACGCCAGTTCGGGCCGAACGAGTCGGTAGTTGAACAGCCCCGGCTCGATCTGCAACGGCTGGACGTTGCGGGCCAGGGGCTCGGCCTCCGGATCGCGGGCCAGGTCGTGACCGGCCGTGAACACGACCTCCAGCGCCGCCGTGTCCTTGCCGTCCGGCGGGTTCCACACCAGGACCACGAGATGGGGGGCCACGGTGACGGGGGCCGGGGCCGGCGCCGGGGCCGAGAACTGGATGCCGGTGAGGTCGATCCGGGTCGACGGACCGGGCACCGGCCGGAGCTGGATGTCGTCCATGAACAGGGCGGCGATGATCTGCATCGGGAACCTCGGGGCCTGGCGAACGGGAACCCGGGCGGGACCGGGCGCCGATCAGAGTAGTTTTGCTTGCCGTGGCTGACACCCCGACGAGGGAACTGATCCTGCGCGAGGCCCGGTCGTGTTTCGCCAACCAGGGCTACGAGGGGACCTCGCTCAACGACATCGCCGCCGGTGTCGGCATCCGTCGACCCAGCCTGATGCACTACTTCCCGTCGAAGGAGGCCATCTACCAGCAGATTCTGCAGGATGCCCTCGACGACTGGGGCAAGCGGATCAACGAGATCGGCTCCGCCCCCGACGGCTGGGCCGTGGTCGATGCCGTGCTGTTGGCCAGCTTCGACTTCTTCCGCCAGAACCCAGAGATCGTCCGAATCGTGCGCCGGGAGGCCCTGACCGACAAGGGTCATCTCGGCTTCGACCTCGGCATCGCCCTCCGCCCCTACTTCATCCGGGCCGTGGCCTTCTTCGAGCGGGAGATGGCGGCGGGCCGGTTCCGCCACCACGACGCCGAGAACCTGGTGGTGACCGGGTACGGGGCCCTGCTGACCTACTTCTCCGATCACTTCATGCTGGTCGGACTGCTCGGCCGCGACCCCCTGGGCTCCGAGGCCCTCGACGCCCGGCTCCGCCACTTCCGCGACTTCGTCCGATCCGCTCTGGAGCCGGCCGCACCCTCACCCCGTCCGCCGACCGAGGGCTGCTAGGTTCGTCCGATGGACCTGGGGCGGATCCTCCGTTCGGCCGGACTGGTGGTGGTCCTGGCCCTGTCGTCGTTCGGCGCGTACCGAGTGGCCCTCGGCCTCGACACCGACGAGGTCAGCACCAGCCCCCGCCTGTACGAGCAGGCCCCGACCACCCCCATGCTGTCGCCTCGCCGGATCCCCCAGACCCTCCAGGCCCCCATCATCGACGAACGGATCGGGCCGGTGGTCGAGCAGATCACCGAGGTGTCGCCCACCGCCACCTGCATCCGGGTCCAACTCGGGGACCGGGTCATGGAACCGTCGCTCAACCCGACGGTGGGGCTGGTCCCCGCCTCCAACCAGAAGCTGCTCACCACCTACACCGCGCTCGGCGTGCTCGGGCCCGACTTCGTGTTCGAGACCACGGTCCGGGCCACCGGGCCGGCGACCGACGGCACCCTGGACGGCAACCTGTATCTGGTCGGTGACGGCGACCCCTTCCTGTCGACGGCCGATTGGTGGACGCAGTACGAGCACACCTCGGGCCGGGCCAACACCCGGCTCGAAGCGTTGGCCGACGACGTCGCGGCCCAGTTCAGCACCATCAGCGGCGACATCGTGGGCGACGAGTCGCTCTACGACGACCTCCGCCAGGGGCCGTGGGCCGAACGCCTGGTCGCTCAGAAGCAGTCGGGGCCGCTGTCGGCCCTGAGCGTCAACGAGGGCTTCGTCGACTGGCCCGAGACCGACACCGGCGTGGCCCGGCTCCGGTCCGAGACCAGCAACCCTCCTCTCCATGCGGCGTCGGTGTTCCGGCGCCTGCTGGCCGAGCGGGGCGTGACCGTCGAGGGCGCCACCACCGCCGACGTGGCCCCGCCCGGGGCCCGGACCGTGGCCACCGTCGAGTCGCCGCCCCTGACCGCCATCGTCACCCACATCAACAGCTACAGCTCCAACTTCGGGGCCGAACTGGTGCTCAAGCGGATCGGGAAGGAGGTCGCCGACGAGGGGTCGACCGCGGCCGGGGCCGCCGCCATGCTCGAGTTCCTGCGGACCGACGGCCTTCCGGTTGCCGGGCTGGTGGTCGAGGACGGCTCCGGGTTGGCCGAGACCAACCGCCTGACCTGCCCCGCCGTCTCAGCCCTGCTGACCCGGGCCGGGCCCGACTCGGACCTGGGCCGGTCGTTGGCCATCGGGGCCGAGCGGGGCAGCCTGCTCCTCCGATTCGTGGACTCCCCGGCCGCCGAGGCCGTCTACGCCAAGACCGGCACCCTCCAGGGGTCGAGCGCCCTCGCCGGGTTCGTCCGCTCGTCGGGCGAGGACGAGTTCTGGCTCACCTTCGCCTATATCGCCAACGAGGAGTTCATCGACGGTCCCGGCGTCCGCGACGTGCAGGACCAGCTCGTGGTCGGCCTGACCGACTACGGCCGGGCCCCCACCATCCGCCAACTGTCTCCGACCGAACCGGAGGACACGGGCGTGGACGCCTCGGCGGCCGAGACGGCGTCGCCCGGCGACGACGGCGGCTCCTGACCGGCGCTTCCCGGCCCTCGTGCCGACGTGCTCCGGGCCCTCCCTCAGGGCCCGGTTCCCGGCACCGACTCGGGCTCTGACTCCACCTCGAGTCGAGCAGATGGCTACCGTCTACTTGTCATGCCCGTCGTCCTTCCCCAGTTTCCGTTGGGAACAGTTCTGTTCCCGTCGATGGTCCTCCCGCTCCACGTCTTCGAGCCGAGGTACCGGGACATGGTGGCCGACGTGCTCGCCGGGGACGGCACCTTCGGTGTGGTCCTGATCGAGCGGGGTTCCGACACCGGAGGCGGCGACGTCCGAACCGACGTCGGGACCGTGGCCAAGGTGGTTCAGGCCGAGGAGTTCAACGACGGGCGGTGGGCGCTGATCACGGTGGGCCAGGAGCGGTTCCGGGTCAGCCGTTGGCTGGAGGACGACCCCTACCCCCAGGCCGAGATCGAACTGTGGCCCGATCCGCCGACCTGCGACGTGACCGATGAGCAGTACGGCCAGGTGGTCACCAAGTTCCGGCGATGCCTGGCCCTGGCCGCCGAGGCCGGGTTCGACGTCGGCCCACTCCCGGAGACGGTCGACGATGTCTCCCTCGGATGCATGCAGATGTCGGCCATGGCCCCGGTCAACCCGCTCGACAAGCACCGGCTCCTGGGGGCGGGCGACGCCGGTGAGCGGCTGCGGCTGCTCGACCGGATCATCGACGATTCCGTGGTGCTGATCGAGGCCCGCCTCACCGACCAGTGACCGGCATCGGTTCCCGAGGGGACCGGGCCCCTCGGCGGGCCCGCGAGCAGGGGAATCGGCCGGAGAACTTGCCCACCCGATCCCTCGTGGGGGCCACGGCACCGACCTACACTCCCTAGCGAGCGACGAACGACCGAGGGAGACCAGGTGGCACGGCCCAATCCGCTGGAAGGCGCCCAGGAGATCCAGCAGCTTCTGGTGTCCTATGCCAAGCAGGAGACGCTCGAACCGCTGAAGAGCCTCGGCCGATACCTGGGCTTCGGGCTGGCCGGGGCCTTCATGGTCTTTCTCGGTGCGTTCTTCTGGGGCCTGGCCACGCTTCGGCTCATGCAGTCGTTCGAGGTCTTCGCCGGGAACTCGTGGGCCTCGTCCCTGCCCTACGTGATCACCATCGTCACGCTGCTGGTCATCATGGGCCTGATCTACGCGGCGATGAGCCGCGCCATCCGCAAGGTTCGTTAAGGAAGGCGACATGACCGAAGCCGCTAACATCACCCCGGCCGACATCGAGGCCAAGTTCCGCGAGGTCCAGGGCCAGATCGACGTGGTGGCCGAGGACAGCCGCAAGCGTCTGGCCGTGGTCGGCTCCGCCCTCGGCCTGTTGCTGTTCCTCGTCGTGTACGTCATGGGTCGGCGGGCCGGCAAGCGCAAGAGCACCGTCGTCGAGATCCGCCGGCTTTGATCGAACGACTGATC
This sequence comes from Acidimicrobiales bacterium, assembly GCA_965263455.1. Classification (GTDB taxonomy): domain Bacteria; phylum Actinomycetota; class Acidimicrobiia; order Acidimicrobiales; family SZUA-35; genus CADEDH01. Next base: position 67,239 of record CBDHHN010000001.1, on the reverse strand, counting down.
GTCTGGGGCGTCGGCCGCTATCTGGGCGGTCCGGGCCGAAGCTGGGTCTTCGCCAGCCTGGCCGTCCTCGGCTACCGCTTCGCCCGTAGCCGCACCGGCCGCCGGGAGGTCGTGCGCCTGGAGAACGTGGGCAAGGGCGCCAACGTCCGCGTCGACCACGTTCGCGAGACCCACAGCCGCCAGCTCCGGGCCGAACGCAAGACCCGCCGCGCCGAGCAGCGGACGGCTCGTCGGGCCCGTCGGGCGGCCCGGGTGGTCGAACGCGACGAGCGCCGACAGCGTCGGGAGGCCCGGCGCGTCCGCCGGGACGAACGCCGGACCGTCCACCGCGAGCGGCGTCAGCGTCGCCGGGCCCTCTGGTCCGATCGATGGGCTCGGGTTCAGGCCCGGCGATCGGGTTCGGCCTCACCGACCACCTGAACGACCTGCCCCCGGCCCCCGGACGATCGGGGCCGACCACCGTCCGGTGCGGTCGAGCGCCGACAGCGGCATGCTGGGGTGGTGCAGGTCCACCTCCGCAACCCGACCCGGACCATTGAGGTCGACGGCCCGATCTCCGTGGTCAAGCTGCTGAACCAGCTCGACCTCAACCGGGAGTCGGTGCTGGTCATCCGGGACTCGACCCTGGTCCCCGGCGACGCCCGGTTGGAGGACGACGACGTGATCGAGATCCGTCCCGTCATCAGTGGAGGCGTCGGGTGAAGTGTCGCGTCTGCCGGGGCCCGGCCGTCATCGACGTCCCCCGCCACAACGCCAATTTCTGCCCCGACCACTTCGTCCGCTACTGCCGCCAGCAGGTCGAGCGGGCCATCGACGAGTTCGAGATGCTGAAGCCGGGGGAGCGTCCCCTGGTCGCGGTCTCCGGGGGCAAAGACAGTCTTGCGGTCTGGGATCTGCTCATCGAGCTGGGCTACGAGGCCGACGGCCTCTACATCGGCCTCGGCATCGGTGAGTACTCCGACGTGTCGGGCGTCTACACCCGGGACTTCGCCGCCGGCCGGGGCCTGAAGCTGACCGAGATCGATCTTCGTCAGGACCACGGCTTCGACGTGCCGACGGCCGCCGCCGTCACTCGTCGGGTGCCGTGCTCGGCCTGCGGCCTGTCGAAGCGGCACCTGTTCGACAGCGCGGCGCTGGAGGGTGGCTACGACGCCGTCGTCACCGGCCACAACCTGGACGACGAGGCGGCCGTGCTCTACGGCAACGTCCTGCGATGGCAGACCGACTACCTCGGGCGCCAGCGGCCCACGCTCCCGGCCGGCGACGGGTTTCCCCGCAAGGTCAAGCCCCTGGTCCGCCTGACCGAGCGCGAGACCGCGGCCTACTGCGTCCTGCGGGGCATCGACTATATGGTCGAGGAGTGCCCCATGGCGGCCGGCAACAAGCACCTGGGCTACAAGGAGGCGCTGAACGACTTGGAGCGGCGGTCACCGGGAACGAAGGCCGACTTCTACTTCAGCTTCCTCCGCCGTGCCGCCGATCGCTTCGTCGACCCGCCCCCGATCGTCGGCGCCGACGGCGCCGACGGCGAGGCCGGGCCCGGCGGCCCGGCGGGTGGCCTCGGGACCTGCACGGTGTGCGGGGGCCCGGCCGGCGGTGAGGTGTGCGCCTTCTGCCGCCTCCAGGATCGGGTGTCGGGCCACGAGCCGGTGCCGGTGGAACTGGTGAGGAGACGATCGTGAGCAGTCGACAACTGAGCCTGGGGGAGCTGGTGCTCCTGATCGACCACAAGGGTCGGCGGTACCTGATCACCCTGGCCGAGGGCAAGGAGTTCCAGTCCCACGCCGGGGTGCTGCCCCACACCGAGATCGCCGGCTCCGACGAAGGCGACGAGGTGGCCACCACCCGGGGCCAGAAGTTCCGGGTGTTCCGCCCGACCCTGACCGACTTCGTGCTCTCCATGCCCCGGGGGGCCCAGGTCATCTACCCCAAGGACCTGGGGCCCATGCTGTTCCTGGGCGACATCGGCCCCGGGATGCGGGTCCTCGAGTCGGGCGTCGGCTCCGGCGCCCTGTCGATGACCATGCTCCGGGCCGGAGCCGACGTGACCGGCTACGAGCTGCGGGAGGACTTCGCCGCCCGGGCGGCCAAGAACGTGCGGGCCTTCCTCGGCGACGACGCCCTCGATCGCTACCACGTCGAGATCCGTGACTGCTACGAGGGCATCGACGAGCAGGACCTCGACCGGATCATGCTCGATCTCCCCGAGCCGTGGCGGGTGGTACCCCACGCCGAGAAGGCCCTGCGGCCGGGCGGCATCCTGGTCTCGTACAGCCCGTCGATCCTCCAGGTGACCCAGCTCAACGAGGCCCTCAAGCGGGCCCCGTTCACCGAGATCTCGACCACCGAGGTACTCAACCGCTCGTGGCACGTCGACGGCCAGGCCGTGCGTCCCGATCACCGCATGGTGGCCCACACCGGGTTCCTGACCCGGGCCCGCCTCGTCGGCGACCCGAGCTGACCCGGTGGCCGAGCCCAAGCACTGACGGCACCCGACGGGGACCGGTCGCCGGGAGATCCCGGTCCCGGTCGGGACCGATGGTCAGTCGAGCCAGGAGGCGGGAGCGCCCCGCTGGACCTTGTTGAACCGGCTGGCGAACGACGGCGTCTCGAACATGTCGTTGGTGGTGCCCCCGTAGCCGAACAGGTACTGGCCGACCCGTCGCATCTGCATCTCCTCGGCCCCCTCGGTGATCCGATACCGACGATGGTGACGGAAGATGTGCTCGAAAGGCATGTGGCGGCTGTAGCCGATGCCGCCGTGGGTCTGGATGGCCCGGTCGGCGGCCTGGCCCACCAGGCGATTGGCCCGGTAGTTGCACATGGCCACCTTGTCGGAGATCTCGGTGCCGTGCTCGACCTGGTCGAGCTGCCACGCCGTCTTGCGGATCAGCTCACGCAGCATGGCGGCCTCGGTGTGGAGTTCGATCAGGGGCCACTGGATGGCCTGGTTCACCGACAGCGCCCGCTCGTGGATCATGCGCTCCCGCGAGTACTTGACGGCCTCGTTGATGCAGTACTGGGCCGCGCCGAGGCTGGAGGCGGCTTGGCGGATCCGGTTCTCGTGGACGAAGAGCTGGGCCGTCTCCAGACCACGGCCCTCGTCGCCGAGGATGTCGCTGTCGGCAACCCGGACGTCGGTCAGGGTGACCTCGGCGTGATCGGTGGGCATGTTGTAGGTCCACCACATGAACTCGACGTTGAACCCGGGGGAGTCCACCGGGACGATGAACGACGTGATGCCGGTCGCCTCGCCGGGGTTCCCCGAAGTCCGGGCGAAGATGTAGTCGTGGGTGGCGGCGTGCATGCCGGTGTTCCACCGCTTGGCCCCGTTGATGACCCACTCGTCGCCGTCCCGGTAGGCGTTGGTCTCCATGCGGGTGGCGTCGGTGCCGAACATGGGCTCGGTCAGACCGAACCCGATGCGGGCCTCGCCGGCCAGCATCTTGGGGATCCAGTACTCCTGCTGCGCCGCCGACCCGTACTTCTCCATCATCAGCACGGTGGGGAAGTTGCCGACGATGGAGCTCTCGTTCTGCAGATCGTTGTGCAGGCCCAGCCCCTTGGCCGCCAGGTGCTCCCGGATGATGGCCATGGCCAGGTTGGAGCCGTCGCGACCGCCGAAGCGTTCGGGCAGGTGGTAGCGGAGGAAGCCGGCGGCGTCGGCCCGGCGACGCATCTCCTTGAGCAGGGCCTCCCATTCCGGGTTGGGCCACCCATCGCGGTGCCAGTCGGTCCGGGAGTCCTCCCGCCGATGATCGAAGAAGCGGATGTTGTCGTTCTCCCGCTCCAGCGGCTTGATCTCATCCTCGATGAACTGATCGAGCTCATCGAGCAGCTTCTGGATGTCGGCAGGGATCGAGAAATCCACGGGGCAACTCCTGGTTCGCACGGGGTCCGGGCCCGATCGTAGGGTGCGGCCGGGCATTGCCACCAGGGCACGGGATCGGTGCTCTACCCTTTGGGCATGCGTTGGCTGCCTTCCCGAGGCGATCGGTGATCGACCGCATCGAGCGCCATGACGTCGTCAACGCCTTGTTGCTGGCCGCCGTCCTGCTGATGCTGGCCTTCGGGGTGATCACGGCCGTCCGGAGCCTGTCGAACACGATCGACGACGGCCTGGTCACGGCCGAGACCCCGCCGACCCTCGAGTCGGAGGCCCTGCCGGCCAACCCGACGGCGACCACGGCCGAGGCCGAGGAGACCACGTCCACGATCGTGGCCTCCCGCCCCCCGGCCGAGGTCCAGGTCCGGGTGGCAAACGGGGCCCGCCGGGTCGGGGTGGCGGCGGCGGGCACGGCCGAGCTCGACGCCGCCGGGTACGACACCCTCGATCCCAAGAACGGCCCGACCACCGACGAGAGCGTGGTGTACTACCGCAGCGGCTATGCCGCCGACGCCGTCCTGGTGGCCGAGACGCTGGGGATCGACCCTGGCGGGATCGAGCCCATGCCGAGCGACCCCGGGGTGGAGCTGGCCGACGCCAAGGTGATCGTCATCCTCGGCGTCAACTCCGACTTCTGAGCTCGCCGACCGCGACGGCGCGGCCGACCGGCCCCACGGGACCTCTCGGCGTCGATCTCGGGCCCGTCAGCCGTCGGCGGAAGGCGGGGAGATGTCGAGTGGCGGGTCCTGGAACTCGCCTCGGGCCACCGCCGGCAACAGCTCGGGCAGGCGGGGCGGGAGGAAGTCCTCGGTGGAGGACGTCACCTCCTCCACCGTCCACCACCGCATCCCCTGGAAGGCCAGGGCCTCCAGTGCCTCCAGGGCGCCGGGGCCGACCTCGGTCTGGTCGGTCCAGGCCACGTGGATGTACTCGTCCTGGTCGAAGAACAGGCCGGCGAACGTGAACTGGACGGCCTGGACCCACACCACGGGCCCGACGGTGGCCGACGTGATGCCCGCCTCCTCCCACAGTTCGCGGGCCGCGGTCTGGGCCGAGGTCTCGCCCGGGTCGATGCCACCGCCCGGTATCTCCCACCACGTGCGGCCCGACGGGTTGGCCGGGTCCCGAGCCTGGATCAGCAGCACCCGACCCTCCTGGTCGAACACCACCACCCGGGCCGCCTGCCGACGACGTGAGCCAAAAGCCATGGCTGCACGGTACCGGTCGGCGGGCCTGGGGGCCCGTTCCCGAGGGGCGGGCCAACCCGCCCACGACGGGGTCGACGGGCCCGACCTGCGATCCGGGCTCGCAACCGGGCGCCAGACCTGTCACGATCGTGTCGCCCCTGGTGGGCGCTCGATCCAGCGACAACGGCGACCGACCATGAGACCCAGCATCAGCGAACCGTCCCGCTATCTGACCTTCTCGGCCGACCAATGGGCACGGCTGCGGGCCTCGACCCCGCTGACCCTGAGCGAGACCGACGTCGAACGGCTCCGGGGCCTCAGCGACCGGCTCAGCCTCGACGAGGTGGCCGAGGTCTACCTCCCCCTGTCCCGTCTGCTCAACCTGTACGTCGGCGCCTCCCAGGAGCTGTACAAGGCCACCGACACGTTCCTGGGCAAACTGCCGGAGAAGGTGCCCTTCATCATCGGCATCGCCGGATCGGTTGCCGTGGGCAAGTCGACCACGGCCCGTGTCCTGCAGACGGCGCTCGCCCGCTGGCCCGACCATCCCAAGGTCGACCTGGTCACGACCGACGGCTTCCTCCACCCCAACTCGGTGCTCGTCGAGCGCGGCCTCATGGACCGCAAGGGCTTCCCCGAGTCCTACGACCGGCGTCGGCTGCTGCAGTTCCTGTCCGACATCAAGTCGGGCAAGCCGAAGGTCACGGCCCCCATCTACTCCCACCTGACCTACGACGTCCTCGACAGCGAGGAACTGGTGGTCGATCGGCCCGACATCCTGATCGTCGAGGGCCTCAACGTGTTGCAGACCGGTCCCGCCGATGAGGGCAATCAGGTCTTCGTGTCCGACTTCTTCGACTTCTCGATCTTCGTCGACGCCGCCGTCGAACACATCCGCAACTGGTACGTCGAACGCTTCTTCGCCCTGCGGGAGACGGCGTTCCGTGACCCCCAGTCGTACTTCAACCGCTACGCCGCGCTCGACGACTCCCAGGCCACCGACACCGCGACCGACATCTGGACCCGGATCAACGAGCGCAACCTGTACGACAACATCCTCCCCACCCGGGAGCGGGCCAACCTCATCCTCCACAAGGGACCCGATCACCGGGTGACCGAAGTCCGCCTGAGCCGACTCTGACCCCGACCCTCGGCTCATGAGGTCGGCGGCCCGAACGTCGGGCCTGACGGCCCACAACCGGCCACGATGGCGAAGCTGCTTCACCCTGGTTTCGCCGACCGCCCTCCGCTATCGTCGCTAGATCTTGATTGCCGAGAGACGTTGGGAGAGCGTGTTGCGGCCCTGGTTGCGATTGATCTGTGCGTTCGCAATCGTCATCACCTCCGTATTCGGGTACGTGTCGAGCGTGTCGGCCCAGGACGAGGGGCAGTCGGTCAACGGCCGCCTCCGCGTCGAGGACGCCGACGGCGAGCGGGTGCCGGTGGAGGGTGTGACGGTCGTGGTCGAGGGCCAGGGGGAGGCGACGACCGATGCCGACGGCCGGTGGTCGGTCCCCGTGGCCGAAGCCGGCACCTACCGCGTCACCCTCGACGCCTCGACCCTGCCCGAGGGGGTGTCGCTGCGCGACGCCGACAGGGCCAGCCTCGAGGTCCTGGTCGAGGCCGGCCAGGAGAAGACGGCCCTGTTCGCCCTGTCGTCCGGCGCCGGTGACGGCGACGAGGCCGACGAGGGCTCCGGCATCTCCGGCCGCCGGGTGGCCCAGCTCCTGGTCGAGGGTCTCAAGCAGGGCCTCTACCTGGCCATGGCCGCCATCGGACTGTCGCTGATCTTCGGCACCACCGGGCTCGTCAACTTCGCCCACGCCGAGATGGTCACCTGGGGCCAGCTCACCACCTTCTTCTTCAACTACTACGGACTGGCCGGCATCATCGGCTTCCTGGCCCCGCTCCCGCCACCGTTCGGGGCCGGGGTCAACCTCGTGATCGCCGCCGGGTTCGGCATGGTGGCCGGCGGGCTCCTGGGCTACCTGTTGGATCGGGGCCTGTTCCGGGGCATGCGCCGCAGCGGGGTGAGCCTCATCGCCCAGATGGTGATCACGATCGGATTGTCGATCCTGATGCGGTACGTGTTCCTGTACTTCTTCGGCGGCAACCCTCGTTTCTTCCGGGACTTCGCCGGTCAGCGGGCCATCGCCATCGGCCCGGTCGAGATCACCCCGAAAGACCTGACGGCGATGGCCATCTCCATCGTGGTCCTGCTCCTGGTGGGCGGCCTCCTCCAATTCACCCGGATCGGCAAGGCCATGCGGGCCGTGGCCGACAACCGGGACCTGGCCGAGTCGTCGGGCATCGACGTCCAGCAGGTCATCTCGATCGTGTGGATCGCCGGTGGGGCCCTGGCCGCCCTGGGCGGTGTCTTCTTCGGCCTCGACCAGGTCAAGTGGGACTTCGGCTTCCGGATCCTGCTCCTGATCTTCGCCTCGGTCACCCTGGGAGGCCTGGGCACGGCCTACGGCGCCCTGGTCGGGGCCCTGGTGGTGGGCCTCGTGATCAACCTCTCGACCCTGGTCATCGACGTCGAACTGAAGAACATGGTCGCCCTGCTGGTGCTGGTGCTGATCCTGCTCTTCCGGCCCCAGGGGATCCTGGGTCGAGCGGAGAGGATCGGCTGACGTGGGCATCGACTGGAACATCGTCTTCACCCAGCTCTTCTCCCAGGCCTTCGGGACCCAGGCCATGGTCTTCGCCCTGGCCGCCATCGGGCTCAACATCCACTTCGGCTACACCGGGCTGCTCAACTTCGGCCAGGTCGGGTTCATGGCCGCCGGCGCCTACGGCGTGGGCATGGCCGTGTTCTGGCTCGACATCGGGTTCTGGCCCGGGCTGTTGCTCGGCATCTTCTACTGCGTGGGCCTGGCGATGCTGCTCGGCATTCCGACCCTGCGGTTGCGGGCCGACTACCTGGCCATCACCACCATCGCCGCCTCGGAGTCGATCCGGTTGTTCGTGCGCTGGAGAGGCAACCGGGATCGCACCGGCGCGGCCGAAGGCATCAACGACTTCGCCGACCCGTTCTTCGAGCTGAGCTTCTTCACCCGGGCCGGCTCCAACCCCTACCGGTTCCTGTTCTTCGAGTATCGGGCCGACGACCTGTGGGTCATGTTCGTCGGCTGGTCGGTGGTGGGCCTGGCCCTGCTGGTGACCTGGCAGCTGATGCGCAGCCCCTGGGGCCGGGTCCTGCGGGCCATCAGGGAGGACGAGGACGCGGCCCGGGCCCTCGGCAAGAACGCCTACAGCTACAAGCTCCAGGCCCTGGCCCTCGGCGGCGTGATCGGCGGCCTGGCCGGCATGCTCCAGGCCATCGACAAGCAGTCGGTCCAGCCCGACACCTTCAACCCGGTCATCACCTTCATGATCTGGACGGTGCTGATCGTGGGTGGCGCCGGCCGAGTCTGGTCTCCCGTCATCGGGGCCATGTTGTTCTGGGGCATCATCAGCGGGCTGGAAGCCTTCATGCGGGAACTGCTCGACACCGAACTGGAGGAGTCGCTCGACCGGTTCCTGAACCTGAGCATCATCAACGTCAGCCAGGTCAAGTTCATGCTGTTCGGCCTGGCCCTGATGTTGCTCATGCGATACCGACCCCAGGGCTTCTTCGGCTCACGGGAGGAGATGGCGCTCGATGACCGATGACCTGACCGCGGCAGGGGCGGTGGCCGACGACGAGCTGGCCAACCCGGTGGCCGGCGTGTTCGACGACGTGGACCAGACGCCCGGGGTGGCCAAGCCCGACGCCATCCTCGTCGCCCACGACCTGACGCGCCGCTTCGGCGGGCTCACCGCCGTCGACGTGCAGCATCTCGAGATCCAACGGGGCGCCATCACCGCCCTGATCGGCCCCAACGGGGCGGGCAAGACGACGTTCTTCAACCTGTTGACCGGCTTCGACACCCCCAACACCGGCCACGTCGAACTCAACGGGAAGTCGATCGACGGGGTGGCCTCCCACCGGCTGGCGTCGCGGGGCATGGTGCGCACGTTCCAGCTGACCAAGGCCCTGTCCAAGCTGACGGTGTTGGAGAACATGATGCTCGGGGCCAAGGACCAGGGCGGGGAGAACATCTTCCGGGCCCTGATCTCCCCCCTGTGGCGGCACCAGGAGAACGAGATCGAGACCCGGGCCCGGGCCCTGCTCGAGCGGTTCAAGCTGACCCACATGACCGATGAGTACGCCGGTACCCTGTCGGGCGGCCAGCGCAAGCTGGTGGAGATGGCCCGGGCCCTGATGACCGAGCCCCAGCTGGTGATGCTGGACGAGCCGATGGCGGGGGTCAACCCGGCCCTGACCCAGTCCCTGCTGGGTCACGTGAAGCAGCTCCGGACCGAGGGGCGGACCGTGGTGTTCGTCGAACACGACATGGACGTCGTCCAGGACATCAGTGACTGGGTGGTGGTGATGGCCGAGGGCCGCATCATCGCCGAGGGACCACCGGCCGCCATCGCCGAGAACCGGTCCGTGGTCGACGCCTACCTAGGGTCGTCCCACGACAGCGAGCTGGTGTTCGACGACGGCGGGGCCGAGTCGGAGGCCGACGCCGGTCCCGGGCCCGACGACGAGGCCGAGGCCGAGGGCGACGGAGCCGACGGCGACGAGCACGATCCCGAGGAGGGAGCGGACGATGTCTGAGGACCTGCTGATCCACGTCGACAACGTGGTGGCCGGCTACGTGCCCGGGGTCGACATCCTCCAGGGCTGCTCGCTGGAGCTGGCCCCGGGCGAGCTGGTCGGCATCATCGGCCCCAACGGAGCCGGCAAGTCGACGCTGCTCAAGTCGTTGTTCGGCCTCATCCCGATCCGCGGCGGGTCGGTCACGTTCCGGGGCGAGGACATCTCGGGCATGACGGCCCATCAACTGGTGTCCCGCGGCATCGGCTACGTGCCTCAGACCCAGAACGTGTTCCCGTCACTGTCGGTGTCGGAGAACCTCGAGATGGGCGTGTTCCTCAAGCCGTCGACGTTCAAGGGCCGGCTGGAGTTCGTGAGCGAGATGTTCCCCCGACTGGCGGAGCGGCTCAACCAGCGGGCCGGCTCCCTGTCGGGCGGCGAGCGGCAGATGCTGGCCATGGGTCGGGCGCTGATGGCCGACCCGGAGGTACTCCTCCTCGACGAACCGTCGGCCGGGCTCTCGCCCCTGCTCCAGGATCAGGTCTTCGTGCGGACCAAGGAGATCAACGCCGCCGGGGTGGCGGTGGTGATGGTGGAGCAGAACGCCGCCCGTTGCCTCCAGATCTGCGATCGGGGGTACGTGCTCGACCAGGGCCGCAACGCCTACACCGACACCGGCCGCAACCTGCTCACCGACCCCAAGGTCATCGAGCTCTATCTCGGCACCCTGGCCAAGAAGGGCTGATCCACCCGGGCGCCTCCTCCGAGCGGGCCGCACGGTATCGACCGTCCGGTCCACGCCGTCGCGCCCCGGGGCGACGACGTGGCCACCGCCCGGTGGGCCCGCCGCCGGGCCGCCACCACCGTCTCCCGTGGTCAGTGACGTGACCCGGCGGAAGACCTCCGGACGCGAAGAAGCCCGGCCCCGTGGGGCCGGGCTTCGTTCAGGCCTTGTTCAGCTGAAGGTGATCAGCTGGCGAAGACGTACTCGTCGAGGGTCTCGTCCCGACCGTCGGCGCCGTAGGTCTCGATCCGGAACGAGGCGGCGGCCGGCTCGCCGGCCTCCACGAACTCGTACGGACCGCCCAGGCCGTCGTAGTCGGGGTCGCCCCCGGCCTCGATGATGGCCACACAGTCGGCGAAGGTGGTGCACGTCTCGCCGCCACCGGTGACGCCGTTGATCTCGGCGGCCACGGCCTTGGGATCGTCGACACCGGCCACGACGGCGGCCAGGGCCACGATCACGACCGAGTCGTAGGTCTCGGGGCCATAGGCGGCGACCGAGTCCGGCGGCATCTCACCCTCGAGGCGGGTGATGAAGTCGCTGATCGAACCCTCGTCCACCGAGGGGACGGTGAACCGCATGCCCTCGAGGATGGTGGGATCGGCCATCTCGCCGTCGATACCCAGGTTGCCGTCGACACCCCACACGTTCACGTCGCTGGTCGGGCCGACGCCGCGCTCGTGCATGGTGTTCAGGATGTTGGCCGACTCGGCGAACCCGATCACGATGATGGAATCGGAACCGGCCTCGACCAGGGTGTCGACCTCGGCGTCGAAGCTCTCGACGTCGATGGCGTAGGGCAGGAACTCGTCGATGGTGCCACCGGCAGCCTCGAAGTTCTCCTGGAAGGCGTCGGCCAGACCCTGGCCGTAGCTCTCCTGGCGGAACAGGACCGAAGCGGTCTCGTTGCCCTGCTCGATGACGGCGTTGGCCAGCACCCGACCCTGCAGCAGATCCGACGGGGCGGTCCGGAAGTACAGACCGTTGTCGGCGTAGGTGGTGAAGTCGGGCGAGGTGTTGGCCGGCGAGAACTGGATGACACCGGCGCCCGTGATCTTGTCGATCACGGTCTTGGACACGGCCGAGGAGGCGGCACCCATGATGGCGTCGGCGTTCAGGGCCAGCAGACGGTCGACCTCGGTGTTGGCCAGGTCGGTGGTGGTGTCGCCGGAGTCGCCCTGCTCGAGGACGACGTCGGCGCCGAACACACCGCCGGCGGCGTTGATGTCGGCCACGGCCAGTTCAGCGCCGGCGATCTCGGCCGGGCCGAGGAACGCCAGGTCACCGGTGACCGGGAAGATGGTGCCGATGGTCAGGACGCCGTCACCGGTGTCCTCCATGGCCTCGCCCTCGCCCTCGTCACCCTCGTCGTCGGCCGGCTCGGCGTCGTCGTCGTCGGTCGACTCGTCGGTCGACGTGTCGGACTCCTCCGTCGTTTCGTCGGTCGTGGTTTCGTCGTCCTCGTCGCTGCCGCACGCGGCAGCCACGAGAGTGAAGGCGAACAGCAGCGCCAACACTTTCCACAGGCTCTTGGTACTCATGCAGATCCTCCCCGATGAGTTTCCGTGATGGGGCCGGAATGACCCCCTGGTCACGAACAGCCAGGTCGCGGCCAGATCACCGACTTGGTGACCGCCGGATTCTAGCTCCATGTCTTCGCAATGGGCCGCGGCGCAACACAACTGAGCCAAAAGAGCCATTGCCACCCAAAGTGGTGTCTGGTTCACTATTTGTGCGGGTACGAGGTCGAGCGTCTGCCCTGGGCATGGCGGGTTGCCCCGGCGGACCCCCTTCGGGGGATCGACCTCCGGGCTGGGAGTGGCATGCGGGCCACTCCCAGCCCCTCCTCTCGCCAGGAGATGGTCCCGGCGGTCCGAGGCCGGCGCTCAGCGTGGGGCGCCGCCCACCTCGGCCCGAACGGCCGGGACCACGGTTTCGACATAGGCCTGCAACGCCTCGTGGTCGAACGGGGCTCGGAGGGCCACGTTGACCATCCCGGCCCCGGCCTCGACGTAGGCCATCACCCGCTCCAGTGCCTGATCGGGGGACCCGAACAACGCCCCCTCGGCCACCCGAGCCGCCATCGGCCCCCACGCCGCGTCGTGGGCGGCCCGCTGCCGGTCGACCGAGGCCCGGTCGGTCCCGAGGGCGAACGACAGGTTGACGGAGCGTTCGATGGTGGCGGGGTCGCGGCCCTCGGTCTCGCACCAGTGGTCGAGCACGCCGCTCAGGCGCCCGAACTCGGCCGCCGACACGTAGGCCGCGTTCCAGCCGTCGGCCCGGCGGGCGGCGATGCGCAGCGTCCGCTTCTCACCCCGGCCGCCGACCCACACCGGGAGCCGGGGTCCCACAGGCCCGGGCAGGCAAGAAGCGTCGACGGCCCGGACGTGGCGGCCCTCGATCGTGGTCCGTCGGGGACCGCCGTCCTCACCCGGCTCGGTCGACAGCAGGCCGGCGATGAGCTCGGTCGCCTCGTCCAACAGATCGAGGCGGGTGCCCACCGGGGGGAAGTCGTAGCCGTAGGCCCGGGCCTCCTGCTCGTGCCACCCGGCACCCAGACCGAGCTCGAAGCGCCCGCCCGACAGGTGGTCGAGGGTCACCGCGGCCTTGGCCAACAGCCCGGGGTTTCGGTAGCCGACGTAGAACACCAGGCAACCGAGCCGGGCCCGACGGGTCTCGACCGCCATGGCCCCGAGGGCGGCCACCGCCTCGAAGTGGTCGATGGTGCCGCCCGCCGGCGGGGCCTCGTAGATGTGGTCCCACAGCGACAGCCAGTCGAGACCGGCCTCGTCCAACTCCCGCCACAGGGTGCGGAGCTCGTCCATGGTCATGTTCTGTTGCCCGAGGTGGGCGCCCAACTGCACGGTCACATCCGACACCCTGACACGCCGGCCCCCGGTCGTCGAACGACGCTGCGCCGGAGGCGCCGGCCGGAGCCGCTCGACCGGAGAGTCACGCGCAGCGAGGCCGGTTCAGGGGTTGGTGAGCAGGTCGATGAGGCTGGAGGTGTCCCACCGATTGCCGCCCCGGGCCTGGACCTGGGCGTAGAACTGGTCGACCAGGGCCGCCACCGGGAGGCGGGCCCCCAGACGGTCGCCCTCGGCCAGGGCGATGCCCAGGTCCTTGCGCATCCAGTCGACGGCGAAGCCGAAGTCGAACTCGCCCTGGGCCATGGTCGAGCCCCGGTTGGCCATCTGCCATGACCCGGCCGCCCCCTTGGAGATCACGTCGACCACCAGATCGATGTCCAACCCGGCCTTCATCCCGAGGTGGATGCCCTCGGACAGGCCCTGAACCAGACCGGCGATGCAGAGCTGGTTGACCATCTTGGTCAGCTGGCCCGACCCGGCCGGGCCGAGCAGGGTGACGGCGGTGGCGTAGGCGTCGGCCACCGGGGCCATGGCGTCGAAGGCGGCCTGATCGCCGCCGCACATCACCGTCAGCACCCCGTTCTCGGCTCCGGCCTGGCCCCCCGACACCGGGGCGTCGACGAACCCGACCTGACGGTCGGCGCAGGCGGCGTGGAGCTCGCGGGCCAGATCGGCCGACGCCGTGGTGTGATCGACCAGGACCGAACCGGAGCCCATGGCCCCCAACACGCCGTCCGCCCCGGTGACCACCTGGCGTACGTCGTCGTCGGCCCCCACGATCGTCATGACCAGCTCGGCCCCCTCGGCCGCCGCCGCCGGGGTCGGAGCGGCGGCACCGCCATGGCGGGCCACCCAGTCGTCGGCCTTGGCCCCGGTCCGGTTGAACACCGTCACCTCGTGTCCGGCGGCGGCCAGATGGCCGGCCATGGGAAACCCCATGACCCCCAGTCCCACGAACCCGATCCTTGCCATCGTCGACACCTCCTGCGCAGCGGGCCGGGCCCCTGGTGGCGGCCCCCAGGGGAGGATAGGGCGGACACGGCGGAGGACAGGGGGGACACGGGCCCGACCTCGGGCAGGATGGTCGGGTGAAGCCATCCCTGCGCAGCGACGTGCCGCCCTTCTACGTGATGGAGGTGATGCGGGCGGCCGAGGCCCGGGAGCAGGCCGGGGGCCGGGTCCTGCATCTGGAGGTGGGCCAGCCCTCGACCCCGGCCCCGGCCGGTGTCGTCGCCGCCGCCCATCGGGCCCTGGACCAGGATCGGTTGGGCTACACCGGCGCCGCCGGCATCCCGCCGCTCCGGGGGCGCATCGCCCGGTGGTACCACGAGCGCTACGGCCTCGATGTCGAGCCCGACCGGGTGGTGGTCACCACCGGGGCCTCCGGCAGTTGCGTGCTCACCTTCCTCGCCGCCTTCGACCCCGGCCAGCGTGTCGGCGTCCTGGATCCCGGCTACCCCTGCTACCGCAACGACCTCCTCGCTTTCGGCATCGACGTGGTGTCGATCCCGGTCGGTCCCGACACGTCGTTCCGCCCCACCGCCGACGTGCTCGACCGGGCCCTGGCCGCAGCGGGCGGCCTCGACGGGTTGGTGGTGGCCAGTCCCTCCAACCCCACCGGCACCGTCCTCCACGATGACGACCTGGCCGCCCTGGTGGCCTGGTGCGAGGGCAACGGGGTCCGCCTGGTGGCCGACGAGATCTACCACGGGATCACCTACGGCGGCCCGGCCCCCACCGTGTTGGCCCACACCGACGACGTCATCGTCCTCAACAGCTTCTCCAAGTACTTCTCCATGACGGGATGGCGCCTGGGCTGGGTGGTGGCCCCGCCTCCCGTGGCCGAGGCCGTGGAGCGCCTGGCCCAGAGCCTGACCGTGGCCCCGCCGACCTTGAGCCAGCTGGCGGCGGTGGCCGCCTTCGACTGCACCCCGGAGCTGGAGGCCAACGTCGAGCGGTACCGGACCAACCGGGCCATCGTCCTCGACGGGTTGCCGGCGGCCGGGATCGACCGGCTGGCCCCCGCCGACGGCGCCTTCTACGTATGGGCCGAGACCTCCCACCTGAACCCCGACTCCCAGGAACTGTGTCGCACGTGGCTCGACGACCTGGGCATCGCCGCCACCCCCGGGCTCGACTTCGACCCGGCCCGGGGTCACCGGTACGTCCGGTTCTCCTACGCGGGCGCCTCCGACGACCTGACCGAGGCCATGGCCCTGCTGGCCCGGCGCCACGGCTCGTGACCGACCGGGCCGATCGACCATGAGCACCGAGACCACGGCCGGCAACCCGCCCAGCCGCCGTCAGCTCCTGTGGCGGGGCCTGACCCGGCGGTGCCCGGCCTGCGGCGAGCGCCGCCTGTTCCGGCGGTGGCTGATCATGGCCCCCCAGTGCCCCCGCTGCGGGTTGACCTTCGAACGAATCGAGGGCCACTGGGTGGGAGCCGTCGGCATCAACACCGTCGTCAGCTTCGGCTCCCTGCTGGTCATCCTGGTCGTCGGGATCCTGGCCACCTTCCCCGACATCGCCGTCGTCCCCCTGGTCACCCTGAGCGTGGCCGACGCCATCCTGTTCCCCCTGCTGTTCGATCCGGTGTCCCGAACCCTGTGGACGGGAATCGACATCGCCATGCGACCGTTGGAACCCTTCGAGGTCGACTGGACCAAGCTCCAGCACAACTGACCCGACACCCACCCTCACCGGGACCGGCCCTGCTAGAACGGGCGCCGCCGATCCCGGCCCACCACCGACACGAGAGGCCTCCGTGGACACCTTCGACCTGATCATCATCGGCAGCGGCTCGGGCAACGCCATACCCGAGCACCTGTCCGACTGGAACATCGCCCTGGTCGAGCGGTCGACCTTCGGCGGAACGTGTCTCAACGTCGGCTGCATCCCGTCCAAGATGTTCGTGCTGCCGGCCGACGTGGCCGAGCACGCCCGCCATCTGGGTCCCCACCTGGGGGTCGACACCACGTTCTCGGGGGTCGACTGGCCCGCCATCCGGGACCGGGTCTTCGGTCGGATCGATCCCATCGCGGCCGGGGGACGGGACTACCGGGCCACCGGTACCCCGAACGTGACCCTGATCGAGGGCACGGCCCGCTTCACCGGCGACCGGACCTTCGACGTCGACGGTCGGGCCATCTCGGCCCCGACCGTGCTCCTGGCCGCCGGGGCCCGGCCCACCACCCCGCCCATTCCCGGCCTGGCCGATGTGCCGTACCACACCTCCGACTCGGTCATGCGGCTCGAGACGCTGCCGGAACGACTGGCCGTGATCGGGGCCGGCTACATCGCCGTGGAGCTGGGCCACGTGTTCTCGGCCTACGGCACTGCGGTCACCGTGTTCAACCGCTCGGCCCGGATGGTCCGGGCCGAGGACGCGGAGGTCTCCGAGCGCTTCACCGAGGTCTTCCGCCGCCGGGTCGACTACCGGCCCACGACGGTGCCCGAGCGTGTCGACCACGTGGACGGGACCTTCGTGCTCACCGTCGACGGGGTGGAGGAGCGGTACGACCAGCTGCTGGTGGCGACCGGGCGCCGCCCCAACAGCGACCTCCTCGACGCCGAGGCCGGGGGCATCCCCCTCAACCCCGACGGCACGGTGGTGGTCGACGCCTCCATGGCCACCCCGGCACCGGGGGTGTGGGCCATCGGCGACATCGCCAACCCGTACCAGCTCAAGCACCTGGCCAACGCCGAGGCCAAGGTGGCGTTCTGGAACCTGGCCCACCCCGATGCCCAACCCCACGCCCGCCGCTGCGTCGACTACCACGCCGTGCCCCACGCCATCTTCTCCGACCCCCAGGTGGCCGGCGTCGGCCTGACCGAGGCCGAGGCCCAGGCCGCCGGGCTCGACTACGTGGTCGGACGTCGGGACTACGGCGGCACCGCCTACGGCTGGGCCCTGGAGGACGACACGTCGTTCGCCAAGGTCCTGATCGAACGGGTCAGCGGTCAGATCCTGGGGGCCCACGTCATCGGCCCCCAGGCGGCGTCGATCATCCAGCCCCTGATCCAGGCCATGCAGTTCCGGCGATCGGCGGCCGAGGTGGCCGAGCAGGTGTTCTACATCCACCCGGCGTTGACCGAGGTGATCGAGAACGCGCTGCTCGACGGCGTCTCCCAACTCAGCGGCTGACGGCTCGGGCCGGCGCCCGAGCGGCCGCGGACCCATGGCGACCCTGGTCCGAGGGCTCAACGGCGACCGGCTCCCGCCGATGATCACGGGGTGAGCCCGTCCGTCGCCGCCGCCCATGACCGCTAGCACCGACCGCTACGCCGAGGTCCTCAAGCACCTGCCGGGGGCCTGCCTGCTGGTCGACGGCGGCATGGTGGTGGGGGCCAACGGCGAGGTCCCCGACGTGACCGGGATACCGACCGGCCGCCTGATCGGCGTGTCGTTCGAGGAGTTCGTGGTGCCCGAGCACCAGGCTCGCTGGCGTCGGCTGGCGTCGGCCACCGACGCCACGCCGGCCACCACCGGGGTGCGGCTGATGGCCGATCTGGCCCCGGTCGAGCTCACGGCCCGCCGCCTGCCCGACGGGCGGCTCTACGTCGCGGTCCGCAGCACGTGGCCCGAGCACTACTACTCGGCACTGGGGCGGGCCGAACTGACCCACGACCCTCTGACCGGCCTGGCCAATCGCTTCCACCTGCTGACCCAACTGCAGGAACGGCTGAACGACCGGGCCAACCGGCACCTGGCCCTGGTCGGCCTGTGGATCGACGAGCTCGACGCTGTGGTGGCGACCAACGGCGAGCGGGGGGCCGACCGGGTGGTGAAGGAGGTCGGCAGCAGGTTGGTGGCCCGACTCCGTGGCCCGGACCTCATCGGCCGCTACGGCCAGCACGGCTTCCTGACCGTGCTCACCTCCGACGCCAGCGTGGCCCAGTTGACCGAGATCGGGGGCCGGCTCCGGGACGAGGTGGCGTTCCCGGTGGAGTTGGACAGCGGCCTGGCCTCGTTCACGGCCAGCGTGGCCGTGGGCAACTTCGGTGCGGCCCGGCCGTCGGTCCAGCGCATCATGAGCCGCCTCGACGACGCCGCCGAGCGCCTCTCGGGCGGCCCGGGCAACCGGACCGACGTGCTCAGCTTCACCCAGGACTAGGACCGGTCGCGCCTCGACGCCCGGTTCGACGCCCGGTTCGAGGCGCGGTTCGACGCGCGGGTTCGACGCCGAGGTCGGTTCGAGCCGCGGTTCGAGGTCGCCGGGTTCGAGGTCGCGGATCGAGATCGGGATCGAGGTCCGGATCGAGATCGGGTTCGAGGTCCGGTTCTGGCGGGGATACCGGGTCGACCCGACTAGGGTCGGGCCCGACACCGGCCGGGTCGAGGGCCGGTCGAGGGCCGGGGAGGAAGCATGGACGAGGTACGGGTCGGGTTCGTCGGTTGCGGCCTCATCGCCCGCTCCCACGCCCGGGGCCTGGCCAAGGCCACCGGCGCCGTCATCACCGCCGTCCACGACCGGGACGGGGCCCGCGCCGCCGACTTCGCCCGGACGGCCGTCCCCGGGCCGCACCGACCGGCCGTCGTCGACTCGGCCCAGGATGTCATCGATGCCGCCGACGCCGTCTACGTCTGCACCTGGACCTCCGAGCACCCGGCACTGGTGCGGGCGACGGCGGCCGCCGGCCGGGCCGTGTTCTGCGAGAAGCCCCTGGCCGTCGACCTGGCGGGGGCCGAGGCCATGCTGGCGGCGGTCACGGCGGCCGGCGTGGTCAACCAGGTCGGCCTGGTCCTGCGCCACTCGCCGGCCTTTCGCTGGCTGGCGGCCCGCACCGCCGAGCCCGCGTCGGGTCCCGTGCTGTCGGTCGTGTTCCGGGACGACCAGTACCTGCCCACCCAGGGCATGTACGGCTCGACATGGCGAGGCGACCGCGACAAGGCGGGAGCCGGCACCCTGCTCGAACACTCGATCCACGACCTCGACCTCCTCCGGTGGCTCCTGGGCCCGGTCGAGCGGGTGACGGCCCACACCCTGTCGGTCCACGACCTGGCCGGAATCGAAGATCACGCCGGAGTCCTGCTGCGAGCCCGGTCGGGGGCCACAGGAGCGCTCAGTTCGACCTGGCACGACGTGCTGTCCCGGCCGTCGCAACGACGGGTGGAGGTGCTGTGCCGGGACCGGGTCCTCACCCTCGAGGGGGACTGGTCGGGCCCGGTCCGTCTGGAGGAGGCCGACGGCGGGATCGAACGCCTGGAGGGCGAGGCCCTCGTCGGCCGAGCCGCCGACGACGGGATCGGCACCAACCCCGACGCCGACTTCGTGGCCGCCGTCCGGGCCGGCTCCGCCGCCTACCCCGACTTCGCCCTGGCGGTCGAGGCCCACCGCCTGGCCGATGCCGCTTACCGCTCGGCCGCCGACGACGGGCGGACCATCACCCCATGAGGGGTGGCCGCCAGAGCGGCCGGGACGGGGGCCTCAGGACGGGACGGCCTGGCGCTGGAGCACGGCCCGGGCCACCCGGGGGTTGCCGCCCAGGGCCGTGGTCAGCTGCACCGGCAGTTCATGGGCCAGGATGTCCCACATGCGGTCGAGTAGTTCCGCCGTCATGATCACATCGCTCGTCACCCCGAGCGAGGCGTCGCGTCGGAGTCGGTCGGCCAGGGTCCGGATCCCGACCAGGGCCGCGCCCACCGGCAGGTCGAGGGGCGCCGCCCCGGCGGCCCGGGCCGCTCGGACCCGGGACTCGGTGTCCTCGCACAATCCGGTGACGAGGGCGGCCACCAGCCGCTCGTACTCGTAACGGGGCGCTCGGGGCTGACGGATCAGCAGGGTCTGGGTCGCGCTCCGACCCGCCAGTCGCGACAGCTTGGCGATGCTGCCCTGCATGCCGGCGGCCCAGGCCTGACGGCGGGATCGGGTGGCCTTGGGCGCCGGCTGGGGCACGACCACGATCTGGTCGGTCACCAACCGGCGGCGCTGCTCGTCGTAGAGTCGCCGCTCGTCCGGATCCGACAGCACCCGCCACGCCTCGTTGATCTGGGCCATGGTGAACGGGCCCGCCGCGGCGCCGAGGGCCACGTCGGGATGGCACCGACGGGCCATCCGGCGATAGGCCCGACGCACATCATCGAGGGGGCTGTCGGGCTCGACGCCGAGGAGCTCGTAGTGATTGGGCGGAACCTCGGCCATCCGATCCATTGTGGCCCAAGACATCCCCGCCGCCAACGACGCCACGGCGTCGCCGGGAGGGCCGAGGAACCTACGATGGGACCGGCCATGACCGACGCCCCCGACCCGCGCCACCGAGCCCCGACGGCCGACCGCTTCGTCCTGGTGGTGGGCGGAGCGCGCAGCGGCAAGAGCGACTTCGCCGTGGCCGCCGCCGGCCGGGCCGGAGGGCCGACGACGTTCGTGGCCACGGCCGAGCCGGGCGATGACGATATGGCCCGCCGCATCGCCCGCCACCGTAGGGACCGCCCGGCCCGCTGGGCCCTGATCGAGGAACCGCTCGACCTCGCGGCCGCGGTGGCCACGGTCGACGACGGGCACCACGTCATCATCGACTGCCTCACCCTGTGGACGGCCAACCTGGTCTTCGCCGAGGTCACCGACACCGACATCGTGGCCGCAGCCGAGACCCTGAGCCGTCGACTGGCCGCCCGCACCGGCCTGTCCCTCGTGGTGTCCAACGAGGTCGGCCTGGGCATCCATCCCGACAACGATCTGTCCCGCCGCTACCGGGACCTGCTGGGCCGGGTCAATCGGACGATGGCGGCCGGCGCCGACCGGACCCTGTTCTTCGTGGCCGGTCGGGCGATGGCCCTGGCCGACCCGTTCGACCTCGTGGCCGGCCTTCCCGGACCCCGGGGCTCGGCGCCGGGGCGTCCGTCGTGACCGGCATCGGCGGGGCGGACCCCGGCCGGCGCAACCCGGCCCGGGGCGGACGGTGACGGCGCCCCGGGTGCTGTGGCCGGTGGCCACCGCCGTCGCCTTCCTGACCCGGATCCCGGTCCCGACCGGGGCCACCGGGGCCGAGCCTTCGGCGGCCGTCCTGGCCCGGTCGGTGGCCTGGTTCCCCCTGGTCGGGCTGCTGGTGGGCACCGCCGTGGGCCTGACCCACGTCGGGCTGACGGCCGTGGCCCCGGCCCCGGTGGCCGCCACCGTGGCCGTGACCGTGGGCCTGATCGTGACCGGGGGCTTCCACGAGGACGGGCTGGCCGACACCGCCGACGGATTGGGTGGCGGCCGGGACCGGGACGGCCGCTTGACGATCATGGCCGATCCCCGCCTCGGGACCTTCGGCACCCTGGCCCTGATCGTGTCGGTACTGGGCCGGGTGGCGGCCCTGGCCGCGCTCGCCGGGCCGGTCGCCGTCGGCGCCGCGGTGGCGGCCCACGTCCTGGGGCGGACGGCGGCCATGATCGCCCTGGTCTCCAGCCCGGCCGCCCGGCCCGGCGGGCTGGCCGACGCCGTGGCCGGTGGCAGTCGTGTCGCCATCGCCGTCTCGGCCCTGGTGTGGACGGGAGCGCTGACCGCCTGGCTCGGGCCGTCGGCGCTGGCCGTGGTGCTGGCCCTCTCGGCCCCGGCCGCCCTGGTCGTGGTCGCCCTGGCCCGGCGCACCATCGGCGGCGTGACCGGGGATGTGTTGGGGGCGGTGGAGCAGGTGGTGGAGCTCACGGTCCTGGTGACCGCCGCCACCACCTGGTTCGCGGCCGCCACCCGACTGGCGGCCGCCTCGGCGTGGCCCGTACCGGCCCCGCTCTGGTAGGGATCGGACATGGACCCCGACGAACCGTTGGCCGACCCCGAGTTCCTGGCCCTTGCCCGACGGGTCCGCTTGGCCGCCGAGGACGAGCTGGCCGAGATCGAGGACGAGACCGAGCGAGCGCGGGTCAAGCAGCAGGACCTCACCGCCCGCTCGATGCAGGCCATGATGGAGGGGGAGCGGTGGCAGGTCCTGATCGGCGGCCGGACGATCGATGCCATCGTCGTCCATGTCGGCCAGAACTTCACCGGCCTCCAGGACCGGTCGGGGAACCTGCACGACGTGACCCACGCCGCCTTGGGCCGGATCCGGGTCCTGGGGACCGACCCGACGCAGGGGCGCGCCCCGGTGACGCTGCGCCCGGCCACGTTCCTGGCCCGGCTCCTCGACCTCGAGGAGCGGCGTCAGGTCGAGCTGGTCGGGCACGGTGCCGCCTGGTCGATCCACGGGGAACTGGCCTCGGTGAACCGCGACCACGTCGTCGTGAGCGAGGCCGGAGGCGGCATGTCGATCATCCCGCTGGAGGCCATCGCCTATGTCGGTCGGGCGGCCGAACCGCCCGGTCGGGTCAGGAGGCTTCGGCCTCGGCCATGACCTCTTCCTGGACCGCCCGGTACCCGGCGGCCAGGTACTCCTCGAAGGCCTGGCGGGGGATGCGGTAGCCGCGCATCCCGGGGGGCTTGGTGGCCACGAGATCGCCTCGCTTGATGAACGAGATCACGGTCTGAGGGGTGAGGCCGAGGTAGTTGGCCACATCGGCGACGGTGATCAGCTCCGGCATGTCGTCGATGTTCGGTCCGTACTTCATGGGCTGAAAATCCTGTGGTGCTCGAACGGTACGTGGGGGGAACGGCTACCTCAGGCGAAGAATTGCCTCTGGCCCGCCGTCGGCGGGTACCGCAGACGTCCGATCACGCCCGCTCTCATCAGGTGGGACGCCTCTTCGACGAGCCCGATCCGGGCGTCGAACCACCTGATTCCAGTCGGCCGCGGCGCACTACCTGCGGCTTTGTCTCCCCACGGTAGCCGATAGTCCGTAGTTTCTCCGGTTGTTCTCTGTAGGCATTTTTGCTTGCGACTTGAGTGAATAGTCGTTATCTTTCGCTGCGCGGCAGTGAGCCGTGTCCCTTGAGGTGGCGCGCGGGCAGCAGTGTTGTCCTGGGGAGAGAATCTGGTGGGCTTGACATGGCGAGTTTCGTGAGCGCTGACGAGCAGTCGGCGCTCCAGACGCCCGTGCGGGTGGACGCCCCGGCGGCCGTCCCTCGCAGGCGACGCGTGCGCGACCGGCTATCGCTGGGGCACCTGTTCATGATCGGGGCGGCGCTGCTGGCCTTCATCCTGGTGGTCTCCCTCCTGCAGGACCGAGGGGCCACGGCCCGGGTCCTGGTGGCCGATGCCGAGATCCTTCCCGGGGTGGCGATCACCCCCGGCCTCGTGCGCGAGGTCGAGATCCCGGCCGAGGCCGACGTGGTCGACAGCCTGGCCACCCTGGACGACCTGCGGTCGACGCCGGCCCGTGCCGCCTACCGCATCGCCGCCGGTGATCCCATCACGGTCACCGCCCTCACCCCGGCGGCCACCCCGTCGGCGCTGCGGGCCATGAGTCTCCCGATCGATCGGGTCCGCGCCGTCGGCGGCGACCTCGGGCCGGGGGACCGGGTCGACGTCATCTCGGTCGAAGGGGGCGTGGCCCGCTACATCGCCCTCGACCTCGAGGTCCTGGCCACCCAGTCCGATACCGGTCGCGGCGCCGGCATCACGGGTTCGGCCCTGTCCACCTACTTCGTCACGGTGTCCGTCGACGACCAGACGGCCCTTGGGTTAGCCTTGGCCATGGAGCGGGGTGATGTCACCGTCCTGCGCTCTACGGGTGCCGAGCCCGTCGCCGCAACCGACCGACTGCTGTCCGGACCGGACGCCGTCGGACGAACTTCGGTAGAGGACAGCAATGGCTGACCCGACACAGCTGAATCCGGCCTCGGTCCGCACCGTCGGGCTCGTGGCCAGTCACCGGGCCTGGCGTTCGGAGTTCGCCCGCTACGTCCAGGACCACATCACCGGGCTCCGGGTGCGGATCCTGCGCGACCCCCGGGCCATCGACGACACGATCGACGTCGTCATCATCGACGATTCCTCGACCTTCCTCAATCGGGAGAGCCTCCGCCAACTCCACGACGCCGGTGTCCAGGTCATCGGCATCTACGACCCCAACGAACACCAGGGCCAGGGCCAGGCCCACCTCAACCAGCTGGGGATAGCCGACGTCGCCTCGGCCGAGCTGCTGGCCAGCCAACTGGTCGAGCTCATCCAGGACGTGACCAAGGAGTCGGTCGAACCGGAGCCGAGCGGCGAGCACGTCCTGCCCGAGCCGTCGGCGGCCATGGCCGCCGCCACCCGGGCCGCCGCCCCCGACCTCCCCACCGATCGGGGGGTGGTGGTGGCCGTGGGTGGACCGGCGGCCGCCGCCTCGGTCGAGATCGCCGTCGGCCTGGCCACCGAACTGGCCGGTCGACACGGGACCACGCTGGCCATCGACGTCGACGAGGGCACCCCGCTGTTGGCGGCCCGCCTCGGCTACCGGCTCGAACCCACCGTCCTCGACGCCCTGGAACGCCTGTACTACGGCGACGGCGACCTTACGGCCACCCTGACCGAGCCCACCCAGGGCAGCCAGGGTTTCGTACCCATGCACGTGCTGGCCGGGATCGCCAATCCCGACGACTGGACCCTGCTCGGCCACGAACGGGCCCGGGACCTGCTGGAGCGGGCGTCCGACCAGTGGCGCCACGTGGTGGCCGCGACCGGGGCCCGACTCGAGGCGCTCCCCACCGGGAACGACCGCTACGGCTCGTCCCGGGGGGCGGTCAGCATCGCCGACGTGGTGGTGGCGGTCTGCGAACCCTCGCCGACGGGCGTGCTCCTGGTGCTGGATTGGCTCATCGAGGCCCGCCGACTCCGCAACGGGCTGCCGGTGTGGGTGGTGTTCGCCGGCAACCCGCGCTCGCCCCGCCAGCGGGCCGACCTGGTCGACGCCATCACCCGCGAGGCCGGCCGTGAGTTCATCGCCGGGGTCATGTTCGTTCCCATGGGGGGTGAGGTCGACCGCGGGTGCTGGGACGCCAAGGTCATCTCCGGCGGACGCTTCGCCAAGGCCATGAAGACGCTGTCGGCCGAGCTGGTCCCCGCCCCGGCCGGGCGCCGGCGGCGCCTGCTGCGGAGACGATCGGGGTGAGCGCAGAGCCCGGCACCCGCCGCCGCCGGACCGAGCGCCGGCTGTCGCCCTACGAGCAGCTGCGCAACGAGGTCACCGAGGGCATCAAGGACGCCCGTCTCGACCCCGAGACCGACCCCGAGGGCGTCCGCCGGTTCGTCCGCGAGGCCATCGACCACTGGCAGTCGGTGGCCCGCCAGGGACTCGAGGGCCGGGAGTTGCTGGTCCGCCCCGACGACATGGCGGAGCGGATCCTGCGCTACGTCCTCGACTACGGCCCCCTCACCGGCCCGTTGCGCGACCCCGGGGTGGAGGAGATCTTCATCGAGGGCGACGACATCTTCTACATCGACGGCGGCGGCTACATGCGGGGGGTGAGCGAGTTCACCATGGCCGACGAGAACCTGGCCGTGGTCCGGCGGCTGCTGCAGGACAGCGGGCGCGAGGTCACCGAACGCGACCCCATGGTCCAGGCCCGGGTCCTCGACGGAACGGTGCGGCTCGGGGCCGTCATCCCGCCCATCGCCGACCAACTGTCGGTCACCATCCGGAAGTACACCATGCGCAACGAGACCCTCTCGCTGCTCGTGGCCCGTGACTCGATGGACCTGCGGGTGGCCGAACTCCTGTGGGCCTCGGTGCGGGCCGGGCTCGGCATCCTCGTCTGCGGCCGACCGGGGGCCGGCAAGACGACCCTGCTCAACGCCCTGCTGCGAGCCGTGCCGCCCACGATGGTGGTGCGCTGCGTTGAGGAGATCCGGGAACTGTCGGCGCCGGTGATGGCCGGCAGCTACTACCAGTCCCGACCGGCCGGGGCCGACGGCGACGTCTCGGCCGAGGTGACGCTGCGCGACCTGGTCAAGATCTGCCTCGGCATGCGACCCGACCTCCTCGTGGTGGGCGAGGTCCGGGGGGCCGAGGCCTTCGAGTTGGTCCGGGCCGGCAACGCCGGGTGCGGCGTCATCGCCACGGTCCACGCCAACAACCCCCACGACGCCCTGTCGGCCCTGCGCGACACCGCCATCATGGCCGGCGACAACGTGGCCCCCCGCCAGGTCCAGTCCACCTTCCAGCGCATGTTCCACCTCGTGGTCTTCGTCGATCGGGAGGAGCTGGCCTTCGAGGACCAGGGCGGAGCCCCCATCCGGCGCCAGATCATCGAGATCGCCGCCCTCATGCCCAACGCCGCCGGCGAGGATTTCCTCCTCCAGCCCCTGTTCGTCCGGGAGCGCATCGGCGAGCCGCTGCGCTGGACCGAGGCCGACCCGCCCGAGTCCACGGCCAACCGCCTGGACTCGGTCCTCAAGCGGTACGAGTCGTCGGTGGCCGATCTGCTGCGGGGTATCCCGGCCAACGTGGTGCCGACCACCGAAGGGGCCGAAGCGGCGACCGCCCCGCCCAGCCGGAGTGTGCTGCGGCCCCGTCGCCGAAACCCCTACCCGGTTCCGGTCGTGCCCGACGTGTCGCTCAGCACCGAACGGCCGACGTCATGATCCTGCTGGCCGGCCTCCTCACCGCCATCGCCGTGTACTTCGCCGTGGGCTACCTCATCGGCTACACCCCCGAACGACTCCGGCTGACGCCCCTGGCCACCAACCGGGCCGCGCCCCGGGTTCGCCAACAGGAGTGGCTCAATCAGGCCGGTCTCGGCGTCACCCCGCTCCAGTTCTGGATGACGTCGCTGCTGGCCGGCATGGTCACGTTCTTCTTCCTGTGGCTGCTGACCTCGATCGTGACGGTGGCCCTGGTCCCGGCCGTGATCATGAGCCTCGTCCCCCGTTTCTACTTCGCCCAGCAGCGACGACAGCTGGCCCGGGCCCGGCTCGAGGCCTGGCCCGAGGCCCTGCGCTCGATCATCGCCTCGGTGTCGTCGTCGATGTCGCTGCACCAGGCCCTGCTGGCTCTGTCCGAGACCGGCCCGACCGAGCTTCGCCCGGTGTTCGCCCGCTACTCCAGCCTCAGCTTCACCCTTGACTCCGCCACCGCCCTGGAGGTCATCAGGGAGGAACTGGCCGACCCCGTCTCGGACCGGGTCATCGAGGACCTTCTCCTGGCCTTCGAGCAGGGCCCGGCCGTGGTGATCGAGATCATGGACGACCTGGCCCGCTCCACCATCGAGGATCTACAGGTCCTGGCCCGGGTGGAGACGGCCCAGCTGGAGCAACGGTTGAACGCCCGGGCCGTGTTCGTCCTGCCCTTCCTGTTCCTGATCCTGCTCACCTACCAACCCGGACCGGGGCGGGAGTTCTACTCCTCGCCAACCGGGGTCTTCGTGATCATCCTCGGCACGACCATGAGCGTTCTGGGCATGGTGCTGGTGTCGCGCCTGGCCCGCATGCCCGACGAGCCCCGGGTCTTCGCCGCCACCAGGGAGTCGCGGCCGTGATCGACACCAGGATCCTGCTCATCGCCGTACTCTGCGGCTACGTCGCCGCCGGGTTGGCCGCCATGCTGGTACGCCCCCCGGCAACCCTGGAGCACCGGCTGCGGCCCTACGTCCAGCTCCGCCGGACCCGCCTGGGCCAGCGGGCCGACGTCAACGCCGCCCTCGCCATCGACTCCACAGCCCAGTTCGGACCTGTTCGCCGCATCTTCAACCCCATCCTGGAGGGCGCCGCCGGGTTGGTGGCCCGCCTCGTCGACTCCGGCGACGAGGCCGACGTGGCCCGTCGCCTCCGCCAGGCCGGACTGGGCCACGTGTCCGCTCGGGAGTACCGCATGTCCCAGGCCGGTCGTGCCCTGGTCGGGACCATCGGCGGTGTGCTGGGCGGGCTGTGGCTGGGCGCGGTGTGGGGCAGCCCGGGGTTCTGGGCCGTGGTCGGGGTCCTGCTCGGGAGCGGCTGGGGCTTCACGTCGGCCCGGAGCAAGGTCAACACCGCCATCGAGGAGCGGACCCGGACCATGCGGCTGGAGCTGTACACGGTCGCACACCTCCT
This sequence comes from Acidimicrobiales bacterium, assembly GCA_965263455.1. Lineage (GTDB taxonomy): Bacteria > Actinomycetota > Acidimicrobiia > Acidimicrobiales > SZUA-35 > CADEDH01. The sequence goes on along the minus strand of CBDHHN010000001.1, from coordinate 39,020 downwards.
CTCGATGCTGGTGCGGGCCAACCACACCCCGGCCATGGCCATCCGCAAGATCACCGACCGGGGCCGGGGGCCCGTGGTCGACGAGTTGCGTCAGGCCCAGACCTGGGTGGCCGGGGGGCTGACCCTGAGCGAGGCGATGGAACGCCTGGCCGCCGAGACGCCCGAGCCCTCGGCGGCCCGGGTCTACCGGATCCTGGGCGAGGCCTCGCAACAGGGGGCCGACGTGGCCCAGTCGCTGCTCACGGTGGCCCACGGCCTCCGGGTCGAGCGGCGGGAGGAGATCGAGCGCCTCGGTACCCGACGGCGGGGGGCCATGATCCTTCCCACCCTTCTGGTGATGGCCCCCGTCGTGTTTCTCTACGTGGCCGCCCCCATTCCCCGTTTCGTGTTCGGGGGCTGAGCTGAGCCATGACCGCAGTTCTCACCCCTATCCGCTGTAAAGGGAGAGCCATGCACCGTCCAACCCGCGCCCTGGTGCGCCTGCACACCAACCTGACCCGCCGACGTCGCCCGGCCGACGTCGGTCACGTCACCGAGCCCGGCTTCGAGGTGGCCCAGTCCATGGGCATCGCCCTGCTCGGCCTCGTGATCGCCGCCGCCTTCGCCACCGCCCTCGGTGACGTGGGCGACGAGGTCATCGACGGGATCCGCGCCGCCCTCGGCCTCTGATCGAGTCCATGGGCGGCGGGCCCCAGAGCACCGACCCGACCGCCGTCACCGAACCGGCGGCCGAACGGGGCTTCACCGTGGTCAGCGCCATGTGGGTCATGGCCGTGACCCTGGTGCTGGTCCTCGGCTTCACCAACCTGTTCATCCAGCGCTACGCCCAGGCCGTGGTCCGTCAGGCCACCGACGAGGGGGCCCGGGCCTGGGCCGTGAACGGGGGGACGGCCGCCGACTGCGAAGCGGCGGCGGCCGACGTCCTCGACGACCTGCTGGCCGGGACCATCGGCGATCAGGTCTCGATCACGTGCGCCGACACCGGAGCCACCATCTCGGTCACCGCCTCGGCCGTGATCCGGGGCATGCCCCCCATGCCCGACGCCGACTTCGTGGCCACCTCGGTGGTTGCCAAGGAACTGGAGGAGGACCTTGAGCTCCCCTGACCTGGACGAACGCACCCCGACGCCCGCCGACCTCCAGGGGCCGGGGCCCACCGGCCCGTTGCCCGCCGTCGACGACCGCCGACGGGAGGCCGGTTTCGTCGCCATCGAGTGGCTGGTGGCGATGGTGTTCCTGCTGATCCCGGTGGTCCTGATCGGGGCCGGTGCCTCGCGCTGGCCCGAGCGCCAGCAGGTGGCACGGGCGGCGGCGTCCGAGGGAGCCCGGGCCGCGGTCCTGGCCGACACCCACGCCGAGGCTCTGGCCGAGGCCAACCGGGTGGCCGACCAGGTGGCCGCCAACTACAACGTCCCGCCCGACCAGTACACGGTGACCGTCGACGCCCCGGTCTGGGACTGGGGCGAGGAGGTCACGGTCACGGTCCGCATCGTGATGCCCGCCCTCGACGTGCCCGGCCTGAACCGGTCCTTGACGGTGGCCGAGACCGAGTGGTCGACCTCGTCGACCCAGCGGATCGAGGATTATCGGGGGTTGGAGGGGTGACGAACCCGACCCCGGCCCAGGCGGAGGCGGCGCCAGCGACAGCGGCGGAGGAGACGGCCGAGCGGGGGAGCGTCTCGATCTGGGTCCTGACCTGGTCGCTCCTGGTCCTCGGCATCGCCGGCTTCGGCCTCGACCTGTGGCGGGGCGTCGGGGTCCGTCGGGCCCTCATGGAGCAGGCCGAGGCCGCGGCCGCGGCGGGGGCCAACGGGGTCGACACCGACGTGTTCCGCACCACCGGCGACGTCGTCATCGATCCGGCCCTGGCCGACCTGCTGGCCCGCCAGACCCTGGCCGCTCAGGGCGAGGACGACCTGGTCGACACGGTCCTGGTCTCGGTCGACCCCGTCACCCAGGAGGTCACGGTGGAACTGACCGGCGAGATCGACTTCACCCTGCTGCGCTACTTCAGCGCCGGTGGCGATCCCCTCGACATCGGGGTTCGGGCCTCGGCCGCTCCCCGGATCGGGGAGCCGTGACCGTCGGCGGTCGGCGAATCCCGGTCACGGCCCTGGGCCTGGTCGCCGCCCTGGCCGGGGCCGCGGCCGGTGCCGGCTGCGCCGGGGACGACGAGTCGACCGGTGGCGCCACCACCGGAGCCCCGACCACGGCGGCGGTCGGCGTCGCCGCCGCCCCGCAGGGGCCGGGAACGTCGACCCCGACCTCGGTGGCCACGACCGCGCCCGAACCGGCCCGGCTCCGCGACGGCGACATCACCGACCCGGTGGCCCTGGCCGACGTCCTGGCCGCCGACGCCACCGGCGACGCCGAGTGGATCGCGGTGTTCGCCGACCTTCGGGCCCGCAGTTGGCTGGCCTTCCGCTACCCCGACGACCCGGCCCTGGAAGCCATCTACAGCCCGGCCCGGCTCGAGGCCGGGGTGGCGGCCAACATCGCCGAGCACGCGGCCCAGGGCGTGTACCTGGACGAGGCCCTGCCCCGACTGGTCAGCGTGACCCTCGACCAGCAGGGCGCCGGCCAGCGCGACCTCGAGGTGGTGCTGGAGGTGGGTCGGGCCGTGTTCCGGCGGGCTGCCGACGACGCCGAGATCGAGGTCCTCAGCGAGGGGGGCCTGCGACGCGGACTGTTCCAGCTGGTCCCGGCCGACCCGTCCGACCCCGATCGGCCGTGGCGCATCGACCGCATCTTCGAACTGACCCCGCCCGACGGGTCCGAGACCGCGACCCCCGAACCATGACGACCGCCGACCCCGGGACCGGGAACACCGGTCGGGAGGAACCATGATCCGACGTCTTCCACCACCACGCCGGGCCGCCCTGGTCCCGGCCCTGTTGCTGATCGTCGCCGCCGTCGCCGGTGTCGGCGGAGTCGGTCCGGAGCCGGCCGCCGCCATGCCCGAACCCCCGGGTGACTGCACCTACATCGAGCCGTCGGGAACCCGGTGCCGGATCGGCACCGGGGGCCCGCCTCCCGCCGACGGCGAGCACGTGGTCAGGGCCATCGCCTCGCCCCCGGCTCCGTTCTTCCGGCCCCTTCGGTACCCGGTCCCCACCTGTGACGCCGACGGCGCCGGCGGCTGGACCCCGCTGACCGACCTGGCGTCGGCCGTCTTCGACCTCACCTCGACCCTGGCTCCCGATCCGGTGGAGCCCGGCTACATCCTCCTGTTGGAGCTCAACAGCCCGGCCGGCGTCGGCCAGAACACCGGGTTCCTGACCTGTGTGGGCGACGGCGAGCCCGAGCCCGCCCTGCCACCACCGCTGCCGACGGCGGGCGAGATCTGGGGCGAGGCCCTGACCTACGAGCCGGCCGTCAACCTCGACCCCTTCGTTCGGGGCCTGACCGGGCTCGAGACCTACATGTGGTACGAGGGGGCGACCGCCGACACGGTGACCCTGACCCTCAACGGCTACGTGGTCACCGCCACGATCGGGACCGTCGGCTTCGCCTGGGACATGGACGGCCCGGGCCGGGACGGCGTGGCCATCCACCGGTCGACGGTGCCGGGCTCGGCGGACGCCCCGGCCGCCACCCACCTCTACGCCGAACCCGAGGAGGTGACCGTCATCCACGAGATCACCTGGACCGGCACCTCGGTGGTGACCGGCCCCGGCCTGCCCCCCGGCGGCCTCGTGGTGGATCTGGGCACCGCCGTCCTGGCCACGGCCCGGGACTACCAGGTGATCGAGGTCCGGACCCCACTGGTCCGAAACGGGAACGGTTAGCACGAACAGATATGAAGTACAGTTAGAAGGGCGTGATAGCGTAAGCAACAGGCTGGCTCTGGGCCGGGATCTTTTGGCTGGGGTTTCGGGCGAGCGTTCGCAGGACGACTCTTCGAGAGGCAGTGACAATCCGTGTCTGATCTGGATGTACAGATCGACGTCCCCGACGACGACGATCTGGACTCGTCGGTTCGCGTCATCAATGGTGACCTGATCCCTCCATGGCTGAAGGCGCTGGCAATCGCCATCCTGGGCGGGCTGGCCGCCGTCATGGCCGCCGCCTTCCTTCTGGGCCGCTCCCAGGGTGCGGGCGAGCCCCCCGAGACCACCGCACCGGCCTCCCCGACCACCGAGTTGGCCTCGGCCCCGGCCAGTCCGGTGATGGGCGCCACCGTTCAGGCGGTCGAGGCGTGGGAGGACTTCGCCCGCACCGGCGAACTCGATCGGCTCGGTTCCAGCTTCGACCCCGACGGGCCGCAGTACGCCGTGCTCAGCCGGTCGGTGGCCAGCCCCCGGCCCGATGACGTCGGTTTCGAGGTCCAGAACCTCACCCAACAACAGGACGGCGACTTCACCACCGTGTCGACCGACCTGGTGGTGACGGGGGCGGGCGGCGAGATCGCCTACCCCTACGACTTCGTCTACCTGGCCGGTAGCGACCAGGTCTGGACCGTGATCGACCGTCGTTCGCCCGGCACCGTGGCCCTACCCCCCAACGACGACGTGGTCGAGGCCGCCGGTGCCGCCTGGTCCCGCTTCGTGGCCGCCGTCGGCGCCGGCGACGGCCCGGCGGCGAGCGAGGCCGTCGGGGCCGACACCCGGGAGCTGGCCGACCAACTGGCCCGGGCGGCCCAGGGCCAGACGGTGGAGGACCGGCTCCTGGCCCCCGAACTCTTCCAACTCCTCACCGACCGGGTCGCCAACGCAGGCGCCACCGACGCCACCGGCGCCCTCGTGGCCGTGCTCGACACCGAACAGAAGGAGGCCATGGCCGTCGGCGAGCTCCGGGCCTGGACCCTGGTCGACGACGGCCGGATCGTCGCCTCCCTCGATGTGGGAGGCCAGTCGCTGGCCACCGTCCCCTTCGTGGCCACCACGGAGGGCTGGGTCTTCGATCTCAAGAGCGCGCTGGAGTCGACCGGGAGTACACCATGACCAACAGCATCGAACACGACGGGCCGTCGTCCTGGCTGTCCGTGCAGCGAGCGGCGGCCGAGTTGGAGGTCACCACCCGCACCATCTACCGCTTCATCAATGACGGCAAGCTGGCCGCCTACCGGATCGGTCGGGTGTACCGGATCAAACGGAGCGATCTGGAAGACTTCCTCGATGGCGCGGCCCTGCGACCCGGCGACCTCAGCCACCTGGTCTACGACAACCGGAATCCCGGCGACCTCGACGACGACGCCGCCAACTGAGCCCGGACCGTCCGCCGCCCCCGACGGGGCGAGGCCGTCCTGATCTCGGCCGCCGGGGCCGCCGCCCTGCTCGTGGCCCTTGTGGTCGCCGTGGGCTTCGTCCACCTCGCCCTCGGTGACGCCCGGACCGGCCAGGTGGTGGTGGCCCGGGCCCGAGCCGTCACCATCATCGCCGTGACCGGACTGGGAGCCATCGGCTTGCTGGCCGCCGACTGGTGGGCCCTGATCGGCGCCGCCCTGGGAGCGGCCGTGGTCACCGGCATCCAGTACCTGCCCTATCGGCTCCAGCGCACGGCCGACCGGGACTGGATCGGCCGGGCCGACGTCCGCCTGGCCGTCCCCTTCGGCTGGACCCTCGGCTACTTCGGGCTCGGCTACGCCCTGGCCGGGTTCGCCACCGCCCTGGTCACCGGCCTGGCGGCGACCGTGATCGGACGCCGCCGGAGCATCCCCTTCGTGCCCTTCCTGGCCCTGGGACTGGTGGTGGCGCTGGCCTGGGCTCTGGTGATGGGCGAGGCCGGTCTCCGGTGACGGCGCACCGCCGGAGTTGAGACCGGCGCCCGACGCGATCAAGATCGGTGGGGATGTTCTTCGAGACCACCCTCACCCGGGACCGCATCGAGCGCACGACGGCGGCCGGCCATTGGACCGACGAGCGGCTGTACGACCGGTTCAGGTCCAACGCCGAACGCCTGGGCCCCGAACCCCTCATCATCGACCGACTCGGCGTCCTGACCTGGGCCGAGGCGGCCACCATGGTCGAGGCCCTGGCCCGGGGCCTCCTCGAGCGGGGCATCCGGCCCGGTGACGTCATCCAGCTGCAGCTGCCCAACCGGCGGGAGTTCCCCCTGACCGTCCTGGCGGCGGAACGCATCGGGGCCGTCGTCAACCCCGTGGCCCCCATCTTCCGGGCCAACGAGGTGTCGGTCATGAGCGAGTTGGCCCGCCCCGCCGCCGTGGTCACGATCCAGGAGTTCCGGGGCTTCGGGCTGGCCGCCATGCATCTGGAGCTGCGGGAACGGATCCCGTCGATCACCGACGTGATCGCGATTCCGGTCGAACCCGGGGCGGCGGTTGCCGCCGACGCCCTGGCCTGGGACGACCTTCTGGCCCAGGGCCGGGCGTCCTCGGTGGATGCCGGCACGCTCGACCTGTTGGCCCCCGACCCCAATTCGGTGTGCGAGATCATGTTCACCTCGGGCACCACGGGCCAACCCAAGGGCGTCATGCACACCCAGAACACGCTGAACGTGGCCACCGACCTGTGGTTGGAGCGGGTGGCCGCCGACTGCTCGGTGTTCCACATGGCCTCGACCCTGGCCCACCAGACCGGCTACCTGTACGGCGTCCGGGCTCCGGTATCGGCCGGAGGACGGGTGGTGTACCAGGAGGTGTGGGATCCGGCCGCCTTCGCCCGCCTCATCGCCGAGCACGGGATCGAGGCCTCGATGGGGGCCACGCCGTTCCTGGCCGACCTGCTCGGCCTGGACGACCTCGACGATCACGACCTGTCGACGTTCAAGGCCTTCGTCTGTGCCGGGGCCACCATCCCCCGACCGGTGCTGGAGGAGGCCGACCGACGACTGCCGTGTGCCGTCATGCCCGGGTGGGGGATGACCGAGACCGGCTTGTCGACCACGGGCCACCGCAGCGACCCGTTCGAGAAACGCACGACCGACGGGGCCGCCCTCGACGGCAACGAGGTCAGGGTGGTCGACGATGACGGGAGCCCGGTCGAGCCCGGGGTCGAGGGCGACCTCCAGTTCCGGGGCTCCGAGGCCTTCGTCGGCTACCTCCAAGGTCGCGAGTTGACCGAGTCGTGCTGGCGCGACGGGTGGTTCGACACCGGCGATCGGGCCGTCATGGACCCCGAGGGCTACATCGCCATCAGCGGGCGAACCAAGGATCTGGTCATCCGGGGCGGCGAGAACGTCCCGGTCAAGGAGGTGGAGGACGTGCTCCTCCGCCACCCGGCGGTGTCGGGGGTGGCCATCGTGGCCCGACCCCATGACCGGCTCGGCGAGATCGGGTGCGCCGTGATCACGGTGGCCGCCCCGGCGGAGTCCGAGGCCGAACCCCCGACCCTGGCCCAGCTCACCGCCTTCCTCGACGAGCAGCGGGTGACCCGCCAGTTCTGGCCCGAGGAACTGCTGGTCGTCGACGAGTTCCCCATGACCCCGAGCGGCAAGATCCAGAAGTACCGCCTTCGTCAGCTCCTGGACTGAGGGATCGGCTCGACCGCGAAAGGCGGGGGTGGGAGTCCGATTGTCTGGATCGGACCCCCACCCCCGGCCCACCTCTTGGCTGGGGTGGACGATCGGTGGGTCAGGCGCCGGCCACGGTGCCGGTCACCCCCAGATGGAAATGGTCCTCGTGGTCCTGGTCGTTGAAGCTGCCGGGGGCGCCTCCGGCCAGGTCCCCGAAGGGATGGCCGATGGTCCAGGGTCGGAGGTAGTCGGACTCACGGTCCATGGCGTGCCAGATCAGGACCTGGTTGCGGGCCGAGCGGTTGCCATCGGCCACCGGGCCGTCGTCGAAGATGGCGATGTCGGCGGCCCGCCCCGACACGTGGCGGCTGATCCGGCAGTTGGGGTAGGTGCCGGTGCGGGCGATGCACAGCGAGTGGCCGGTGATGAGCGACGAGATGTAGATGCGGTGGGTCTGGGCCAGAGACAGCAGGATGGCCACCAGTTGCGGGTCGATCCGACCCGACTCGAGGTCGGCTCGCTGGGCCGGCCCCATCGACACGTTGGGGTGATCGATCAGGGCCTGGGGGTCGGCCCCGGCGAACAGGGGGGCGACGCCGTAGCGGGCGGCGAAGTCGAGCACGCTGTCGACGTAGACCTCCGACCGGTTGTACCGGAAGATGGCGTCGCGGAGGTCGGTCACCTCGCCGCCGGGCCCACAGAGGTAGCCGACGGCGGAATGGATGGCGTCGATGGCGTTGTGGGGGGTGGCCACCCCGTCGCCGTTCCCGTCAACGCCGTAGGCCCGGAACGTGTCGGTCAGGAACTGCATCGGCCCCAGGGCCCGGTCGAAGCCGACGGTGTCGTGCCACGGCGAGCCGCCGGGGAGACGGATGGGCCGGGTACCGGGGAGGGACCCGTCGAGCACCGGACCGAGAATGGGCGGCGTCACGTCGCCGTTGGCCGCCACCTGCGAGCCCCCGAAGCGCCCGTGATCCGACTCGACCTTGCCGATCCCGGCCACCACCGTCCACGGCAGGCCGGGGCAGCTCAGGGCGGCCAGCCGGTAGTGATCCAGGAGGGGCTCGGGAATGTCCTCCAGGGCGAACTCCGAGGGCTCGGGGTTCAGTGGATCCGACAGGGCCTGGACCACGCTGCCCAACGACAGGACCACGACCACCAGCCCGATCACGGGACCCAGGGTGACGACGGCGGCGACCCCGGCGGCGAGGCGGATCATCGGACGTCTCCCACCAGTCCGTCGGGACCGACGACGACCGTCAGCACCATCGACTCCTCGACGGTGACCGGCTCGTCCCCGTCGATCGCATCGGGGGCCAACGCCTCGGTGACCACGGTGAACCTCAGCAGGGCCACCACCGACCCGTCGGCCTGGGCCTCGATCGGCTCGGCCGTCTCCAGGCGGGGGGTCACCACCCGCTGCTGGGCCGCCAACTGTGCGGTGAGGGCGGCCGGCAACGGCGCCGCCACCTCGGCCAGCAGCGTCTCGGTGACCAGAGGGGCCAGTGCCTCGGCCCGGCGGCCGGGAGCCCAGGTGTGGTCGTAGCCGAGGTACCAGCGACCGAACTCCTCCAGGTCGGCCCGCAGGCCCGGTGCCAGTGGGGCCGGGGTGGAGGCCACGGTGACCGAGTCGGTGCCGTCGTCGGTCACCGGGCGGGGCGGAGCGGTGCTGGTGGCGGACTCGGCCAGGGCCTCGATCAGGCCGGCCCGGCTGCCGGTGACCGGGGGCGCCTCCGAGGCTCCGGTCGCGCCCGAGTCGGCCACGGGGTCGGTGCCGCCGGGGTCCGGGGCGGCGGGGTCGAGCGGGCTTCCGGATCCCGGCGGCACCGGATCGGGAGCGGCGGTCGGTGCTCCACCGGACGACGAGGCGCAACCGAGGGAGGCGACGACCAGGGCCGCCAGCAACAGCGCCCGCGGCACCGCTAACCTCGGTTTATTCATGATTATCATGAATAACCCAACTTTCATTGCATTTCAATACCTGCGAAAACTAGGGTGAGGACGCAACGTGGGGCTGAGGAGGCAACCATGGTGAGGCTGTTCGCAGGGACGACCCTGCCCGGTACCAACATCCTCGAGAACCTGGGGGACAGCCTCCAGGCATGGGGGACCGTCGTCGGGATCATCGCCGTGGTGATCTCAGGCCTGCTGTGGGCCATCGGGGCCGGCTCCGACAACGCCCAGCAGGCCAGCCGGGGCAAGCGCGGCATCCTGTACTCGCTCATCGCCGTGGCCCTGATCGGGGCCGCCCCCATCCTGGTCGACTGGGCGTTCTCCGTCGGGGAGGCGGCCCAATAGCCGTGGCGGACACGGCGACGCTCATCCGGCGGATCGGGCTCGGGTTCGCCGCCCTGGCCCTCGGCATGGTGCTGGGGGCGTATCTCACCGGCGGCCTGTCGTCGAGCGGCGGGCCGCGGGCGGCCGAGGCCGTCGGCCCCGACGTGGGCGACATCCGGGTCGGGGCCACGCCGGCGGGCCCCACCGACAAGGTCGAGGGGGTCGGCGTCGGCTTCCGACGGGACGAGGCCGGAGCGGTGGCCGCCGCCACCAATCTGATCCTGACCCTGGAACAGGCCGGGGCCACCGACCGGGGGGCGGCCGTCCGGGCCTACGAGATCCTGGCCGCCGAGGGGGCCCGGCAGACCCTGGCCGCCGACATGGGGGCCACCTGGGACGCCCTGCACGGATCGATCGCCGTCAACGGGCCGCTCAGCTCGTCGCTGTTCCTCCGCACGATCCCGGTGGGTCACCAGGTGGTGCGCTACTCCGACGACCGGGCCACGGTCGAGGTGTGGACCCTGACCCTGGTGGCGGCAGGCGGGATGCGGGAGCCGCTCGCCACGTGGGAGACGGCCACGGTCGAGGTGGTGTGGGAGGACGACGACTGGAAGGTGTGGTCGGCCCTGTCCGACGCCGGCCCGACCCCGGCCTGGGCGGCCACTCCGGCCCTCGCCACCGACGGCTTCCTGGACGAGGTCGACCAACTGGAGGGCTATCGCTATGTGGCCGACTGACGCCCCGCCGACCCTCGCCCTGGCCGCCGCCCCGTCGGGGGCGCGGCCGGAGGCCGGGTCGGGCCGACTCCGGGCCGCCGGTGAGCCCGACGTCGGCTCCTGCCTGTTGCCCACCGCCCGCCGCATCCTGGCCGGACTGGGGCTGACCCTGCTGCTCCTGGTGGGCGTGGTGAGCCTGGAGGCGGCCACCGCAACCCCGGCCCTGGCCGTCCCCACCCAGGAGGTCATCGACAACACCTGCGGCAGCCTTCCCATCATCTCCGAGGCATGCCGCCAGTTGATCGACGGCGCCGCCTGGCTCGTCGACGGGGCCGGCGACCTGACCGACTCGGTGGTGGCCGGCGCCTTCGACTACTTCGCCCGCTGGGTCGCGGTGGGCGCCATCGCCGCCATCGATCTGGTGTGGGTCGGCATCAACGGGACCACCACCCCCACGGTGGAAGCGGGCGGATCGATCTTCCAGACGTCGCTGGTGGCGGCCCGGGCCCTGGCCTTCCCGCTGTTGGTGGCCGCCGGCCTCTACTCGCTGTTGAAACGGGACGCCTCGATCGCGCTCCGTTCCGCCTTCTTCTACTTACCGGGTTCGGTGCTGGGGATGGTGGTGGCCGGGTTCCTGGTCAACGCCACCCTGCAGGCCACCGACCAGTTGTCGGACGCCTATCTCGACACCGGCCAGACCGACGTGGCCCTCTGGCTCGACAACCTGGGAGGCTCCATCACGGCCGGGGTCGGGATCACGGCCCCCATCCTGTTGGTGATCTTCTCGTTCGTGCTGATCGCCGGCGCAATCTCGGTATGGCTGGTGATGGTCGTGCGGTCGGCCGCCATCGTGGTGACCTACGCCTTCATGCCCCTGGCCTTCGCCGCCCTCATCTTCCCCGCCACCCGGTCATGGATCCGGCGGCTGGTGGAGATCCAGCTGTCGTTCATCCTGGCCAAACCGGTGATCGTGGCCGTGCTGAGCCTCGGCTCCCAGACCCTCAACGAGGTCGACAACGCCCTGGTGGCCATGATGCAGGCGGCCGCCCTGTTCTACCTTGCCGCCTTCTCACCCTTCGCCCTGATGAAGCTGCTCCCGTTCGTGAGCGACGGTGCGGTGGCGGCCATGGAGGAACCCTCGGGCGCTCCGAGCCGGGTGGCGGCCACCGCGGTGGGCGTCGTGAGCGGCCAGCGCCTGGCCGGGTTCCTGGCCGGTTCCCAGCAGGAGGGCCCGTCCGCCGCTCCATCGGCCGCGGCCTCGCCCGGCCCGGGCGGATCGACCGGCGGTGGGGGACCGGCGGGCGGCACGCCGTTCGACGGGGGCGATGGCCCCGGCGGCGGAAGCCCCGGCGGCGGACCCTCCGACGGTGGTCCCGGCGGGCCCGACAACGGCGGCGGGGGACCGACACCAGGACCCGGTGGCGGACCCGGTCCCACCGGTCCGGCGCCCACCGGTGGCCCGGCCCCGGCCGCGCCCTCGACCGGCGGCACCCTCGACTCGGGCAACGCCGATCCCCCCACCCAGGGCCGGACATGACGGACCTGAGGCGGACCCACGACTGCGGCGGGAAGGACACACACCATGGACAGCAGCGACGTTCGGTTCCAGTTCGGACCCCCGGTCCGGACCGTGTTCCTGGCCGGTCTGCGCCATGCCCAAGCCGCCTTCCTTCTGGTCGCCCTGACCACGGCCGTGGTCTTCGTCCGGTTGGTACCGGGCCAGATCGGCATCGGCCTGGCCCTGGGGGCCGTGATCACCGGGGTGGCCGGGGCCTTCGGGACCATCGAGGGTCGCCCGGTCGACGACTGGGTCCCGGCCGCCTCCCGCTGGTTGGTGATCGTGCTGCGGGGTAAGCGACGCTGGCGATCCCCGGTGCCCGGCCTGGGCGAGCGGGGCACGGTATCCGGGGCCACCGGCAACGGGGCCCGGGTCCGCAAGGCGGGCAAGCAGTCGCCGCCGCCCCCGGTCTCGGACTGGCAGCTCATCTACACCGCGGTCTCGGGCCAACCGATGGGCGTGCTCCGGGACCGCAAGAACAAGACCTGGGTCGCCGTGATCGCGGTTCAGGGCCAGTCGTTCATGCTCCTCGACGAGGGGGAACAGGTTCGCCGCCTCTCCTCCTGGGCCGCCGTCCAGGCCTCGATGGCCCGCCAGGGCAGCCCCATCTCGCGCATGCAGTGGATGGAGCGGACCCTGACCGAAGTGGGCGACGAGATGCGGTCGTTCTTCGACGAACGGGCCCGGGCCGACGCCAGCTCCCCGGCCCATCGGTCCTACGCCGACCTGTTGACCTCGGCCCAGCCCGTCACCCAGCAGCACGAGACCTACCTCGTCCTCCAGGTCTCGTCGGCCAAGGCCAACCGCGCCATCAAGCACGCCGGTGGCGGTGACAAGGGCGCGGTGGCCGTCCTCTACCGCGAGCTGGAGCATCTCCAGCGTCAACTCCGGGAGTCGGACCTCACGGTGAACGGGTTCCTCTCCGGGGACCAGATGGCCATGTTGGTCCGGACCCAATTCGACCCCGAGGACGCCCTCGGCCTGGTGGCCCGCCAGACGCGGCACTCCGAGCCCCTCATCTCGGCCCGCAACGCCTGGCCCCTGGCCACCGACGTGGCCTGGGGCCACTACCGGACCGATGGGATGTACCACATCACCTACTGGATCTCGGAGTGGCCCAAGCTCGGGGTCCGCCCCAGCTTCCTGGCCCCCCTCCTGCTGACCAGCAACGGGGTGACCCGAACCATCTCGGTCGTGGCCGAGCCGATCCCCACGGCCCAGGCGGTGCGACGGGTGGAGCACGAGCAGACGGCCCGCCTGTCCGACGACGAGATCCGAAACTCGGCCGGCTACCGGACCGGGGCCCGGCGACGACGGGAGGCCGAGGCCCTCGACCGGCGGGAGAACGAACTGGCCGACGGCCACGCCGAGAACCGTTACTCGGGCTACGTCACGGTGTCGGGCTCAAACCTGGACGAGGTCGAGGTGGCGGCGGCCGCCATCGAGCAGGTGGCCTACCAGTGCCCGGTCGAGCTTCGACGCCTGTGGGGGGAGCAGGACACGGCCTTCTACTGCACCATGCCCATGGCCAAGGGCCTGTCGTGACCACCGTCCTCATCGTCACCGCGCTGACCGTCTTCGCCTTCGCCACCGTGGTGGTGGCCATCGGGCTGGTCGCCACCTCACCGTCGACCCCGGCCCATCGATCGACCACGGCCCACCTCCAGGCCCTCTACCCCTTCCAGTCGCCGGCCGGTCTCGGAGGCCGCGGCTGCTACATCGGCCAGGAGGTGCTCGGGGGCTCGTTCTGCTACGACCCGTGGGAGCTGTATCGGACCAACAAGGTCACCAACCCCAACATGGTGGTGGCGGGCCAGATCGGCCGGGGCAAGTCGTCGTTGGTCAAGACCTACATCTGGCGCCAGTCGGCCTTCGGGCGACGGGCCGTGGTCATCGACCCCAAGGGCGAGTTCGCACCCCTGGCCGAGCGGATGGGGGGCACCGTCGTCCGCCTGGAGCCCGGGGGTCCGGTCCGCCTCAACCCGCTGGACCGGGGGCCCGTGGGTGAGGTGCTCACGGCCGAGGACATCGGTCGTCGCCAGGACCAGGTGCTGATGTCGTTGGCCGAGTCGGGCCTGCGCCGGGACCTCCATCCCGAGGAACGGACCGCCATCGGGCTGGCCCGGCTGGAGGCGACCCGGCTCTACGGCGAGCCCACGATCGGTGACGTCGTCGACCTCCTACTCTCACCCGGCGCCGACACCGCCACCGCGATCAACACCACCCCGGACCGGCTGGCGGAACGATCCCGGGACGCCGCCCTCGAACTGCGGCGCCTGTGCCAGGGCGACCTCCGGGGCATGTTCGACGGCCCGACGACGGTCGACGTCGACTGGGACGGACCCATCGTGGTTCTCGACCTGTCGGCCCTGGGCGGAGGAGGCGACGCCCTGGGCCTGGTCATGGCCTGCACCATGGCCTGGCTCCACTCCGCCATCGCCCGGGCCGACGGGGTTCAGCGGATCCTCCTGCTCGACGAGGCCTGGTACCTGCTGTCCAACCTGGCCCTGGCCCGCTGGCTCCGGTCCATGTTCAAGCTGTCCCGCCAATACGGGTTGTCCAACATCATCGTCGTCCACCGCATGTCCGACCTGGAGGCGGCGGGCGGCCAGGGGTCGGAGGCCACCCGTATCGCCCAGGGCCTGTTGTCCGACACCGAGACCCGGGTCGTGTACGCCCAGTCCGAAGGCGAGGTGGCCGACACCAAGCGTTTGCTGGGACTGACCGACGCCGAGACCGGTGTCCTACCCCGCCTGGGCCGAGGGGTGGCCCTGTGGAAGGTCCGCCAACAGACCTTCATCGTCGACCATCGGGTCGGCGACGGCGAGTGGGAGATCATCGACACCGACCAGTCGATGCGGGCCAACCTGGAGGAGCGCACCCCGGCCGCGGTCGGATCGCCGACCGTGGTGGGCGGGGCGAGCGACGGGCACAACGGCGTTCACCACCCCGACGTGCACGCCAACGGCCACCACACGTCCGACGACCTCACGTCCGACCTCACGTCCGACCTCACGTCCGACCTCGCGTCCGACCTCGGGTCGGGCGGCCCGCGGGGCCCGGGCGATCGGCGCCGGAACGGGAACACCCCGCCGCCCCGACCGGCCGACGAGCGACGGCCACCACCCGATCACCGCGGGGCCCATGACCGGCGGCCCGGCGAACGCGCCGCCGAGCCCGGGGCCCGGCGCCGGCCGAAGCGGAGGTCGTCGTGAGTCGCCGCCGGGGCCGGGTGCGGCCCCGCGCCGTCCCCTACAAGTTCATGGACCCCATCGCCGGGTCCAACATCGAGGTGGCGGTCGGAAGCCTCCTACTGGTGGTCCTCGGACTGGTGGGCATGATCTGGGGGGCCGCCGTCCTGTCGTCGCTGGTGGTCATGGGGGAGCGGGCCGACGTGACGGTGGCCGACGCCGCCGTGGCCGGGGTTCGCATGGGCTCCGAGGGGATGGCCTGGGACGGGGCGTGGCCCCCCGAGATCGAGAGCGCCCTCCCCGGAGCCCGGTGGTTCTGGTTCTTCTTCGCCCTCGAGATCGTGGCCGTGGCCCTGCTGTTCTGGCCCGCGTGGCGACTGCTGGGGCCGCGGGTGGGGGATCCGTTGTCGGTCGTCATCGAACCCAACCCGCCCAACCATCCCCGGGCCGCCCGCCGGTTGGCCGAGCAGGAGGCGGCCGATGAACGTCGGGCCGCCCGCCGAGCCGCCGCGTCCGGCGGACCGGGCGGGGGACCGGCGACGGGCGGCGGCGGACCCGGCGCAGGGGGCGGACCCGGCGGCCCGCCCCCGACTCCGGCCTCGACCAAGATCGTCGTCGACAAACCGGGCGGGGGCCGCCTCGTGCTCGGCCGGGTCGGGTCCAATCTGGTCGCCGTCGACGGCCTGCACTCGGTACTGGCCCTGGGTCCCACCGGATCGGGCAAGACGAGCGGCCTGGCCATCCCGGCCCTCCTCGAATGGGAGGGCCCGGCCGTGGTCCTCGCCACCAAGTCCGACCTCATCACCCTGGCCTTCGAGCAGCGCGCCGAGCGAGGGGGCCGGACCTGGCTCTACGACCCCCTGGCCACCATGGCCGACGCCTCGACCGACACCAAACGATCGTTCCGCGGCGACTCGTGGTCACCCCTCCACCGCCTCACCTCGGAACCCCAGGCCCGCAACGAGCCCGAACTGGACCGGCGTATCCGCCAGTGGTCGCGGGCCCGGCGCAGCGCGGGCTGGATGGTGGCCGGCACCCGCCGGCCCGACGGCGACCTGCCCGGGGCCGCCTACGCCGCGGCCGAGCAGATGCTGGGGCCCCTGCTGCTGGCGGCGGCGGCCGAGGAGCTCCCGGTGACCAAGGTGGTGGAATGGGTGGACCGCCGCGACGACGCCGGCGTCCGGTCGGCCCTGGAGCGGACGGGGGTGACCGAGGCCCAGGCCTCGTGGGAGAGCGCCCACCGTTTCGACGCTGCCACCACCACGGCCGCCTACCAGGTGCTGACGTCGGCCCTGTTCGCCTTGGGCGACCCCGTGGTGGCGGCCCAGGCCCAGGACCCGACGATCAGCGCCACCGACCTCCTCGACGGCAAGGCCAACACCCTGTTCGTGCTGGCCGACGCCGGTGGCGACGGTCGGCTCCGCCCCCTGACCACGACGCTGGTCTCCGAGGTGGTCGAGGCGGCGATGAACCGGGCCGCGGTGTCATCCACGGGTCGGTTGCCGGCCCCGCTGCTGGTCCTCATCGACGACGCCGCCGGGGCGGTGACCGCCGACCTGGTCGATCGGCTGGCCGCCATGGGGGCGGGTCGCGGGATCCAACTCCTGACCCTGATCCAGGATCTCAGCCACCTGGGGCGCGACGTCGGCCCCGACCGGGCCCGAGAGGCCGCCGACAGCCACCGGGCCCGGGTCGTGCTGCCCGGCATCACCGACCCCGCCACCCTCGACTACCTGAACATGATCATCGTCGGCAACCGGCTCATCGACCCCGATCTCCCCTCCGAGCTGCGGGCCGGGCTGGCCGACGGGGAGCAGCCCGTCGTGTGGTCTTCGGCATCGTGGATGCGGACCATCGACGACGGCTCGGCCGTCCTCATCCACGGCAACCTCGCCCCGATCCGGATGCGCCTCCGTCCCTGGTACCGGGAGTCGGCCCTGCACGACCGGTTGGTGCCCCGACCCGAAGCGACGGGCCGGCTGGAGCGTCTGACCCGCCCGTTCCGCCGCGGGGCCGACGTGCCCGGCCTGCTCCGAGGCCATCCCAGCCCGTTCGACTCGGCGGCCAACGACCGCGAGGCGCAACGCTATTGGGATGCCATCAAGGACGGCGGACAGCTGCCCGATGCCCTCGAGTTCCGCGACGGGAGCGAGGACCGACCGGGCTCGTGATCGGACACCCGAACCGGCCCAGGGGGTGATCCAGGGCCCGCCCGCGCCTTCTGGCGCGCCCGCGCCTTCTGGCGCGCCCGCGCCTCTGGCGCGATCCGGACCGTCCTCTAGGGGACGATGTTGACCAGACGACCGGGGACCACGATGACCTTCCGGGGCTCGGCCCCCGACAGCAGGGCGGCGATCGTGGGCTCGGCCAAGGCGGCCGCCTCCATGGCGGCGTCGTCGGCGTCGGCCGGCACCGTCACCCGGGCCCGCACCTTTCCCTTGACCTGGACCGGGATCTCGACCGTGTCGTCGACCAGGAGGGAGGCGTCGGCCTCGGGGAACGGGTGATAGACGACGGTGTCGTCATGGCCCAGCCGCCGCCACAGCTCCTCGCCAACGTGGGGCACCAGCGGAGCCAGCATGAGCACCAGGGGCTCGGCCACCTCCCGAGGGGTGGCCCCACCCTGCTTGGTCAGCTCGTTGTTGAGCTCGGTGATCTTGGCGATGGCGGTGTTGAACCGCAGGCCGTCCATGTCGGCCCGGACCTCGGCGATGGTGCGATGAAGGACACGCCGCACCCCGTCGTCGGCCGGTTCGTCGACCACCGTGGCCTCGCCCGTCTCCTCGTCGATCAGGTTGCGCCACACCCGCTGCAGCAACCGGTGGGAACCGACCACGGCCGTGGTGTCCCATACCCGGTCCTGGTCCAGGGGACCCATGAACATCTCGTGGAGCCGCAGGGTGTCGGCCCCGTACTCGTCGTACATGTCGTCGGGGGTGACCGAGTTCTTCAGGCTCTTGCCCATCTTCCCGTAGGACCGGGTGACCGGCTCGTCGCCCAGGAAGAAGCCACCGTCGCGCTCGACCACCTGGTCGGCCTCGACGTAGATACCGCGGGCGTCCTGGAAGGCGTAGGCCTGGATGTAGCCCTGGTTGAACAGGCGCTGGAACGGCTCGGGGCCCGACACGTGGCCCAGGTCGAACAGGACCTTGTGCCAGAACCGGGCGTACAGCAGGTGGAGCACGGCGTGCTCGACCCCACCGATGTACAGGTCGACGCCACCGACCCCGCCGTCGCCGTCGGTCATCCAGTACCGCTCGACCTCCGGGTCGACCATCTGGTTCTCGTTGGTCGGGTCCAGGTAGCGCAGGTAGTACCAGCACGAACCGGCCCACTGGGGCATCGTGTTCAGCTCCCGGCGGTACGGCTTGGGACCCTCGCCCAGGTCGAGTTCGACCGTGGTCCACCCCTCGGCCCGTCCCAGTGGCGGCTCGGGCGGGCTGTCGACCTCCAGGGCCCGGGGGGCCCAGTCGATCAGGTCGGGCAGCTCGACCGGCAGCTCCGCCTCCGGTACCCCCTGGGGCTCGTCGTCGCCGTCGTAGACGATGGGGAAGGGCTCCCCCCAGTACCGCTGACGGCTGAACAGCCAGTCCCTCAGCTTGTAGTTGACGGTGCCGTGGCCGTGGCCCTCGGTCTCCAGCCAGTCGATGATGGCCCGCTTGGCCTCGGCCACGCCCAGGCCGTCGAGGAAGCCGCTGTTGATGGCCGGGCCGTCGCCGGTGAAGGCCTTGCCCTCGAACCCGTCGGTGGGCTGGACGGTGCGGACGATGGGCAGGTCGAAGACCTCGGCGAACTCCCAGTCCCGTTCGTCCTGGCCCGGCACGGCCATGATGGCCCCGGTCCCGTAGCCCATCAGCACGTAGTCGGCGATGAACACCGGGATGTGCTCGCCCGTGGTCGGAACCACGGCGAAGGCACCGGTGAAGACACCGGTCTTGTCCTTGTTCTCCTGGCGGTCCAGGTCGGACTTGCGGGCCGCCTGCTCCCGGTAGGCGGCCACCGCCTCGGCCGGGGTGGCGGCTCCACCCGTCCAGGCGTCCTTGGTCGCCTCGGGCCAGGCGGCGGCCGTCAGCCGATCGACCAGCGCGTGTTCGGGGGCCAGGACCATGTAGGTGGCGCCGAACACGGTGTCGGGGCGGGTGGTGAACACGGTGATCGACTCGTCGGTGTCGACGCCGTCACCCGATGCCACGGCGAAGTCGATCCGGGCGCCCTCGGAGCGTCCGATCCAGTTGCGCTGCATCGTCTTGATGGCGTCGGTCCAGTCCAGGCGATCCAGATCGGCCAGCAGGCGGTCGGCGTAGGCCGTGATCCGCATCATCCACTGCTTCATGGGGCGACGGAACACCGGGTGGTTGCCACGCTCGGAGCGGCCGTCGGCGGTGACCTCCTCGTTGGCCAGCACCGTGCCCAGACCGGGGCACCAGTTGACGGGGGCCTCGCCCAGGTAGGCCAGGCGGTGGTCGTTGAGCAGGCGGCGACGCTCGGTGGTGTCGAGGTCGGCCCAGGGCCGGCCGTCCGGGGTGGGCCGAGATCCGTCGGCAAAGGCGGCTTCCAGCTCGGCGATGGGGCGGGCCTTGGCCTTCTCCTCGTCGTACCAGCTGTTGAAGATCTGGAGGAAGATCCACTGGGTCCAGCGGTAGTAGGGCACGTCCGTGGTCGACACCGAACGCCGCTGGTCATGGCCCAGGCCCAGGCGCTTGAGCTGGCGCCGGTACGTGGCGATGTTGGCCTCGGTGTTCTCCCGGGGATGCTGACCCGTCTGACGGGCGTGCTCCTCGGCCGGCAGACCGAAGGCGTCGAAGCCCATGGTGTGGACCACGTGGTGGCCCGTCATCCGCTTGAACCGGGCGTAGACGTCGGTCCCGATGAAACCCAGGGGATGGCCGACGTGGAGTCCCGACCCCGACGGGTACGGGAACATGTCCATGATGAACAGCTTCCCGCCCTCGCCGCCATCATCGCCGTCGACCGGGTCGGGCCGGTGGCCGCCGGTCAGCACCCCGGCCGGATTGGCCGTGTGATACGTGGCGTCCTCGAGCCACCGCTCCTGCCAGCGCAGCTCGATATCGGCGGCCAGGGCCGCGTTGTAGCGGTGGGCGGGGACCTCGGTGCTCATGGTGCCAGGCTACGTGGCCCGGCTCCGGGCGCCGACGGAATTCGACGGCGCGAACGGCCCCGGAGGCGGGTCAGTCCGTCTCGAACACCGGCGGCAGGGTCAGGACCTCGTCCGGGTAGATCAGGTCCGGATCCCCGGAGCGGATGGTGGCCCGGTTGGCCTCGACCAGGCGCACCCAGTACCGGCACACCTCGTCCTCGGTCACCTCCCGCCCGGCGCCGGCCCGGACCGCCCGCTCGGCGATGCTCCACAGGTGGTCGTTGCGCTGAACCACGTAGCTGTCGGCCGCCGCCAGCGACGACGAGACCGCCGAGGGGAGCCAGAAGCCCCCGCCCTGGTCGGCCTGGAACTGGGGCCAGCCGGCGGCATCGGGCCGGTAGTCGGTCGAGGTGGGCGACTCGATGGCGTCGGGCGAGGTGGTGTCGGCGTCGTCCTGGGCCACCACCACGGTGTCGGCCAGAGCCGGCCCGACCGAGACGGCGGCCGGGCCCATGAGCGAGGCGCTGGTCAGCGACACGGCCGTCACCCCCTGCACGACCCGTCGGACCACGGGGAGGGTCACGAAGCGGAGGCCGTTGGTCATGGACCGCCAACCCAGGTAGTGGGCGGCGGCGTAGAGCACGGTGGTGCTCAGCAGCCAGTAGCCGATGGCGAGGCCGACCAGGCGGGCCATGGCCACCAGCACGACGGTCGGCTCGGCCCCCTGGAGCCAACCGGTGATGTCGTCCACGGGTACGGCGTAGGTGGGGCCGGCGGTCAGGTGGAGGGCGACGATGAGCGCCACCTCCAGCGCCACCACGAGCAGAACCTCCAGGAACGAGCCGCCGGCCTCGTCCTCCACGGGGGCGACGGCGGCCTGGGGGCCGCCCATCGCCCGCAACCGCCGGTCCGGAGTAGCGCTATCGAGGCTATTCACGCCTTTCAGGGTACTGCCGGGGCCGGATGTGGGGCAATGGCCCCGACGCCCGCCGGTGGCGGCCGGGGAGGCGAACGCGGCCCAACGCGCCGTCCGCCCTGGTGGTGCCACCCCCCGGGGTGATCCCGCGATGCCCCCCGGGGGTGACGACATCGGCCGCCGGATCGTCGACGATCGGAACAGGGCACCGGTCGTCCGACCGACACCGCCCCCCGACCACCGAGGAGCCCGCCATGACCGCCATCGATCACCCGCCCGCCGACCACCGACCCGGCCGCCGACCGGGTCCCACCCTTCTCCACCTCGGCCGGGACGTCGCCCGCACCTTGAGCCCGACCCGCGGCCCCAGCCGATTCCTGATCGCCGTGGCCGCTCTGTTCGTCCTCTCCACCGTCGCCCACCTCGTGGTCTGGGCGGTCGACGGCGGGGCCTGGTCCGGTCCGGTCTCCTGGCGCAAGCCGATCGTCTTCTCGGCCTCGTTCGCCCTTCTGCTGTGGGCGACGGCGTGGCTGCTCGACCGGCTCCCTCATCGGCCGGCCCTGGCCTGGGGTCTGGCCGGGACGCTCGGCCTCACCTCGGTGGCCGAGACGGCCCTCATCGCCGGTCAGACGTGGCGGGGGCGGGCATCCCACTTCAACGACGCCACCGCCACCGACAGCCTCATCTTCGGCCTGATGGGGGCGCTGGTCGCCCTCATCTCCCTGTCCCTCGTCGGGGTCTACGTCTGGTCCTTCATCGAGCGCCCGGCCCGGGCCGACGACCGCCGGGCCGCCTGGTGGGGATTCGGCCTGATCATGTCGGGCCTCGGGATCGGCCAGTGGCTGGTCGTCCTCGGCAACGACTACGTGGTCCGCAACGGTGCCGTGCCCGAGGTCGTGCTCAACGGCGAGGCCGGTGTGGTCAAGTTCCCCCACGCCATCGCCTTCCACGGGATCCAGGTCTTCATGGTGGTCGCCGCCGCGGCCGCCGCCCTCGGCCTGTCGGAGGTCGTCTCGGCCCGGCTCATGCGGCTCACCATCGCCTCCTACGTCGCCGTCATGGCCTTCTCCCTGACCCAGGCCGTGACCGGTCGGGCGACCGGTGACCTCACGCCGCTCACGGTCGGCCTGCTGGCGGGTGCCGGCGTGAGCGCGGTGTGGGCCATCGCCACGGTGGTCGCCGGGGTCGGGGACCGGAATCGGGCACTAGCGTCACGATGATGGAGAACGCTGCGGCGCCCCGCTGGCCCGCCGCCGGGGGCTGGCTCGTCCTGGAACGGGCTTGGGCCGCGGCGGTGGCCGTCATCCTGGCCATCGAGCTGTGGTCCGACCCGGTCGGCGAACCGGGCCGGACCGTGATCCTCACCGCCCTGGGGCTGCTGGCGGCCGGGTCGCTGGCCTTCGTCCGCCGCCACCCGGGCCGGGCCTTCGCCGTCAACGCCGCCGCCGTGTTCGGCCTCATTCTGGTCGGCGGGCCCAGCAACGTGTACCAGTACACCAACCTGGCCGCCCTGTACTCGGTGGCGGCCGCCACCGGTGCCGCCCGCCACCAGGGTCGCGCCGATCTGGCGTCGTGGTGGGCCAGCAGCGGTCCGTCGTGGGCCGCCCTGGCTGTGGGGTTGAGCGGCGTCGCCCTCTACTTCCGACGATTCCCCGACGAGGGCGGCCGATCGATCCTGGCCATGGCCCTGCTCCTGTGGTTCTCGGCCTGGCTGCTGGGCCGGGTCCACGGGGCCCGGCGGGCCGAGGTCGCCCTCCGGGCCGAGCGGGACCTGTCGGCCGAGTTGGCCGAGGCCCGACGACTGCGGCTGGAGCTCGAGGCCGAGCGGGGCGAGATGGCCCGAGAGCTGCACGACATCGTCGGCCACACCCTGAACGTGATGCTGATCCACGCCGGGGCGGCCCGCAGAGCCGTCGTCGACGACCCCGACGGTGCGGTGGAGGCGCTCACCATCATCGAGACCACGGGCCGTACCGCCATGGACGATCTGGACCGGGTCCTGGGCCTGTTGGGGCGGGGCGACGGAGCCGAGGCGGACCGCCGACCCCTGCCCGGCCTCGACGATCTGCCCGCCCTGGTGGCCACGGTGGCCGAGGGCGGACGGGCGGCCGTGACGCTGTCGGTCGACGACACGCTCGACGCCTCGTCGGTCAGCAAGGCCCGGCAACTCGCCGCCTACCGGGTGGTGCAGGAGGCGCTGACCAACGTGCTCAAGCACGCCGAGGCCCGCTCGGTCCGGGTGGCGGTCCGAGGTCGGGGTGATGATCTGGTCGTCACCGTCGACGACGACGGCCGGGGCCTCGACCGGGCTGGCGTCGACGCTCGGCCCGGGCGCGGTCTGGCCGGGATGACCGAGCGGGCCCGCCTCCACGGGGGCACCCTCGACGTGACCGACGCCGAGCCCGGCACCCTCGTCACGCTGACCCTGCCCCGGGGCCGGACGTGATCCGGGTCCTCATCGTCGATGACGACGACCTGATGCGGGCCGGCCTCCGCATGATCGTCGACCAGGCCGACGACCTGGCGACGGTGGGGGAGGCGGCCGACGGCGCCGAGGTGCCCGCCGCCGTCGAGGCCCATCGGCCCGATGTGATCCTGATGGACGTCCGTATGCCCGAGGTCGACGGGATCGAGGCCACCCGGGCCCTGTTGGACGGGCCCCGGGGCCCCGGCCACGACCCGGACGGCGATGGCGACGAGGGTCCGGGGGAGGGGCCTCGGGTCCTCATCCTGACCACCTTCGAGCTCGACGAGTACGTGTTCGCCGCCCTCGAGGCCGGGGCCAGCGGGTTCCTGCTCAAGCGGACGCCGCCCGAGCAGTTGCTGGAGGCGGTCAGGACCGTGCACCGGGGCGAGGCCCTGCTCTCGCCGTCGGTCACCCGGCGCCTCATCGACCACGTCACCGGTTCGCGCCGACGACCGACGTCCGACCCCCGGCTGGCGGCGCTGACCGATCGGGAACGGGAGGTGCTGGTGGCCATGGCCCGCGGTTGGTCCAACACCGAGATCGCCGAGGGCCTCTTCATCGCCGACAACACGGTCAAGACCCACGTCAAGCGGGTGCTGACCAAGCTCGGGGCCCGGGACCGGGTCCAGGCCGTCGTCCTGGCCTACGACGCCGGTCTCATGGACGACTGACGCCGCACCCAAGCCCTTGCCCCCGGGCCCGCCGTGGACGAACATGTGTTCGATGGTCCGGATCCTCCATGCCGACCTCGACGCCTTCTACGCCTCGGTCGAACAGCGCGACGCGCCCCGCCTTCGAGGTCGGGCCATCGCCGTGGGGGAGGGGATCGTTCTCGCCGCCAGCTACGAGGCCCGCCGCCACGGCGTCCGGACCGCCATGACCGGCCGCCAGGCCCGGCGCCTGTGCCCCGGGCTCCGGTTCGTCCCACCTCGCATGGAGGCCTACAGCGAGGCGTCCCGGGCCGTGTTCGAGGTCTTCCACCAGACGACGCCCCTGGTCGAGCCCCTGTCGATCGACGAGGCCTTCCTCGACGTGACGGGACTGGGGCGGGTGGTGGGCGACGAGCGGACGGTGGCCACCCGGCTCCGCCAACGGGTGCGGCGCGAGGTGGGCCTGTCGGTCAGCGTCGGCGGTGGGTCGACCAAGTTCCTGGCCAAGGTGGCGTCCGCCGTGTCGAAACCCGATGGTCTGCTGCTCGTACCGGCCGGCGGCGAGACCGCCTTCCTCCATCCGCTGCCGGTCGAGCGGCTCTGGGGAGTGGGTCCGACGACGGCGGGGCGGCTCCGGGAGTTCGGCATCGAGACCGTGGCCCAGGTCGCCACCCTGGAGGCCGACACCCTGGCCGGCCTGATCGGCCGGGCCGCCGGCCACCATCTCCACGCTCTCGCCCACAACCGTGATCCGCGACCGGTCGAGGTCGGGCGGCGGCGGCGGTCGATCGGCTCGCAGCGCTCGTTCCCGGCCCACCTCGGCGATCGGGCCTCGGCCGAGGCCGTGCTGCTGGAGACGACCGACCGGGTGGCCCGCCGACTCCGGGCCGGTGGGCGGGTCGGCTGCACCGTCGTCCTGCGGCTCCGGTTCGCCGACTACGCCTCGGCCACCCGATCCCGGACCCTGGTCGAGGCCACGGCCGAGACCTCCATCCTGGCCGACGCCGGTCGGCGCCTGCTGGACGAGGTCTGGCCCACCGTGGTCGACCGCGGCCTGACCAAGCTCGGGGTCGCCGTCACCGGACTGGCCCCCGACGGTGCGGTCCAGCTGGCGCTGCCGTTCACCAAGGTGGAGACCGGCCGCCTGGACCAGGCCGTCGACGAGATCCGGCGCCGGTTCGGGCCGGAGGCCGTGGGCCGTACACGCCTGCTGGGTCGGGACCAGCGGGAGATGCCCCTTCTGCCCGATCCGGCCCCGGGCCGGGCCGGCCCGACCGACGACCGTGGGGGTGACTGACAGCCCGGACGGCGGCGACTAGACCGGAGGGTGATGACCTTCGTCGGTGCTCTCGTCACCGCCGCCGGCGCCGGGGTACGGTTCGGCGGCCCCAAGCAGTTCCAGGAACTGCGGACCGGGTTCCGCCTCGTCGACGCCGCGATCGAGGCCTGCCGACCGGCGGTCGATTGGATCGGGGTGTTGGTGCCGGCCGGACACGAGTGGGGCGGCCCGCCCGTCGACGCCGTGGCCGAGGGCGGCGCCACCCGCCTGGCCACTCTGGCCGCCGGCATCGACCTCGTCCCACCCGAGGTCGACCTGCTCGTGGTGCACAGCGCATCCCACCCGTTGGCTTCGCCCGGGCTGGTGGAGGCGTTGGTGGCCGCCGTGTCCACGTCCGGGGCCGACGGGGCGTTGCCGCTGTGGCAGCCGGCCGACGTGATCAAGGACGGGCGGGGACCGCGGCTGTTGACCGTCGGCCGGGAGGGGTTCGGCCTGGCCCAGTGCCCGATGGCGTTCCGGCGGCGACCCCTGCAACAGGCCCTCGACGCCTGGCGCGAGGGCGACGCCGCCACCGTCGGCGCCTACGAGGAATCGGGCCTGGTCGAGGCGTGCGGGGGCCGGGTCGTGGCCGTCCCCGGTGAACCGGCCAACCTGCACATCGTCGACCACGAGACCCTCGCCATGGCCCGCGCCCTGTTCGCCCGTGGCTGATCGAACGGGACCGGCCCGCTAGAGCTCCCCGGTGGCCGGGATCGTCCCCAGTCGCCCGGCGTTCAGGTCGGCGATGGCCTCGGCGATCTCCTCCTCGGTGTTCATGACGAAGGGACCGTACCGGGCCACCGGTTCCCCGATCGGTTCACCGGTCAGGATCAGGCCGTCGAGGGCTTCGGAGGCCCCGTCGGCGACGGCCAGGACCAGATCCCCCGCGGTCGGCTCGAACACGGCGAGGTGGTGCGCCTCCAGGGGCCGCGCCTCCGGACCCACCGCCGCTTCCCCGGCCACGGCGTAGAAGGCAGCGGTGTGCCCGGCCGGGACCGGAATGCGGAGGGCGGCCCCGGGCTCCAGCGTCAGCCGGGCCAGGGCGAGGGGGGTGTGGGTCTCGGCCGGCCCCTCCGCCCCCAGGAGCGAGCCGGCGATCACCCGCAGGCTCCAACCGTCGCCCCGGGCCCGTCCCAGGCGATCGGCCGGCAGGCCCTGGTAGCGGGGTGACGTGCGCCGCAGCGAGGCCGGGAGGTTGACCCACAGCTGGAGGCCGTGGCCGACTCCACCCTCGGTCTGGACCCGGGCGCTGGGCATCTCGGAGTGGACGATGCCGTCACCGGCCGTCATCCACTGGACGTCGCCGGGGCCGATCAGGCCGTGATTTCCGGCCGAGTCCCGATGCTCGACCTCGCCCTGGAGGACGTAGGTGACCGTCTCGAAGCCTCGGTGGGGGTGGGCCGGCGCCCCGACGGCGCGTCCCGGGGGGTGGTAGGCGGGAGCCATCTCGTCGAGGAGGAGGAAGGGGTCGAGCAGGTCGAGTTCAGGGCCGGGCAGGGGCCGGAAGACCTCGAATCCGCCGCCCTCCAGGGTCGACCGGGCGGCGACGACCGTCTGCACGGCGCGGGAGGGGCCGGCCGGAGACGGAGGCGAGGGGAACGGGGAGGGGGAGGGGGAGGGGGACGAGGATGAGGACACGGCAGCGCTCCTTGGCGGTGGGCCCGACGACGCCGGGCAAACTTGACCCATCAAACAAGTACTTCACGCGTCAAGTTATTCCCAATTGCTTGACAGGTCAATGGTTAACCTGGGGTCATGACCTCGACACGATGGCTCGATCCGACCC
Organism: Acidimicrobiales bacterium; assembly: GCA_965263455.1. Taxonomy (GTDB): domain Bacteria; phylum Actinomycetota; class Acidimicrobiia; order Acidimicrobiales; family SZUA-35; genus CADEDH01. The sequence continues at coordinate 11,630 of CBDHHN010000001.1, read as the reverse complement.
AGGAGACGGCGTGGCGCAGCCTGCTGACCATCGTCAACCGGGCCCTACCCGAACTCGACCGCACCCTCCGCGCCCACAAACTCCTGGCCGTCCACTACCACATCCTGGTCACCCTGTCCGAGGCGCCGGGCCGGACCATGCGGCCTGAGCGATCTGGCCGACACCGCCAACCTGTCCCAGAGCCGCCTGACCCACCGGCTGCGGGCACTGGTGGAAGCGGGTGATGTGGCCATCGACCCCGACCCGGACGACGGGCGGGCCAAGCAGGCGGCGCTGACCGAGGCCGGCCTGGCCCGGCTCGAGGCGGTGGCCCCCGATCACGTGGCCGACGTGCATCGACTCCTGTTCGATCATCTCGACCCGACCCAGACCGAGGCTCTGGCCGATGCCCTCTCCACCGTCGCCCAGCGGCTCTGCCTGCACCCCGAGTACCTCAACCCACGGGGCTGAGCCGCCGACACCACCACCTTCGACCCGTCCGAGGACGATCGAGTAGCGTCGGCCAGACCGTCGGGGCTCCGCCGTGGCCCCGATGACGCCACGTACTTCGAGCAGGGGGACTGCCATGGCCGACCGGATGAGCTTCTGGGCCTGGGGGCTGGAGTCGGAGGAGCCGACCGACGCCCAACGGGCCGAACTGGCCACGGAGTTGTCGGCCCGCTACGGCGTGGCCGTCGAACCGAAGCCGATACCGGACCTGAACGACGCCGAACTGCGGCCGCCCCGGATCGCCCCGCCCGACGCCCTGGCCGACTTCTGCTCGACCGACGTCTGGGAGCGGGCCCGCCACGCCGGCGGTGCCCACTTCACCGACCGGACCCGGGCCTTCAACCTCGACTTCCCCAACCCGCCGGACATCGTGGCCCACCCCCGGACCGAGTCCGAGTTGGAGGCCGTGCTGTCGTGGTGCCACGAGAACGAGCATCCGGCCGTGCCCTACGGGGCCGGCTCCTCGGTGGTGTGGGGCGTGGACCCGCCCGAGACCGACTCCTGCGTCACCATCGTCATGGACCGCTTCGATCAGGTGTTGGAGATCGACGAGACGTCACGGGCGGCCCGCATCCAGGCCGGCGTCTACGGCCCGGCCCTGGAGGCGGCCCTCAAGCCGTCGGGCCACACCCTCCGCCACTTCCCCCAGTCGTTCCGGTTCTCGACGCTGGGCGGCTGGATCGCCACCCGCTCCGGCGGCCACTACGCCACCAACCACACCCACATCGACGACTTCGTCGAATCGGTCCGCATGCTGACCCCGGCCGGTTGGTGGGAGTCCCGCCGCCTGCCCGGAAGCGGGGCCGGGCCCAGCCCCGACCGCATGGTGATCGGCTCCGAGGGGATCCTGGGCATCATCACCGAGGCCTGGATGCGGATCCAGGCCCGGCCCACGTTCCGGGCCACCGCCGGGATCACCTTCGACTCGTGGCCGGCCGGGACCGAGGCCGTGCGCCGCATCGCCCAGGCCAAGCTGTGGCCGGCCAACCTTCGCATCCTCGATCCGGCCGAGGCCGGTCGGGCCGCCGGGCTCGACGGCACCCAGGCCCTGGTCATCGTGGCCTTCGAGTCGGCCGAGTTGTCCCAGGGGCACAACATCCAGGCCGCGGTCGAGATCGCCCGCGACGCCGGGGGCCACATCGACGACGAGCACGTCCTCATCGACGACGGCACGGGCGCACCCACCGGCCACGAGGGCGCGGTGGGACAGTGGCGGCGCAGCTTCATCGGCGTCGACCCCGGCGTGGCCACCAGCATGGGATTGCTGGCCGACACCTTCGAGACCGCCATCACCTGGGACCAGTGGCCCGACTTCGACCACGCGGTGCGGACCAAACTGGGGGAGGTGCTGGGCTCCGTGTGCCGGCAGGGCGAGCTGAGCTGTCGCTTCACCCACGTCTATCCCGACGGCCCGGCCCCCTACTACACGTGGTCGGGCATGGGCCGCCAGGGGTCCGAGATCTCGATGTGGCAGGAGGTCAAGGATGCGGCCAACGAGATCGTGGTCGCCGCCGGGGGCACCTCGACCCACCACCACGCCGTGGGTCGCATGCACCGGCCCGAGGCCTACGATCTCCAGCGGCCCGAGCTGTTCGCCCAGTCCCTGCGGGCGGTGAAGAAGACGTTGGACCCCAACGGGATCCTCAACCCGGGGGTGCTGATAGACCCCTGATCGATCAGGGCGTGGCCGACGGGGCCGGGGCGACGCCGGAATGGATCCGGGCCGGAGTCAGGGCGGGGATGGCCTCCACCGGTCGGGGCCGGCCGAACAGATACCCCTGGCCGTGGGTGCACCCCGCCGATCGCGCCCACCGCAGCTGCTGGTCGGTCTCAATACCCTCGGCCACCACCTCCAGGTCGAGGTCCCTCCCGACCGACACCAGGAGCGAGGCCAACGACCGCTCGGTGTCGTCGCTCAGGTCCTGAAGGAAACTGCGATCGATCTTCAACCGGTCGAACTCCAGGGCCCGCAGGTGCGCCACCGAGGCGTACCCGGTCCCGAAGTCGTCGATGGCCAGCCGGACCCCGAGGGCCTTGAGTCGCCGCAGATTGTCGCCGGCCCGATCCAGGTTGGGGATCAGCTGACTCTCGGTGACCTCGACGATGTAGCGATCGGCCCGGAGATCGTGGCGGTGGATGGCCTCCTCGATCTCGGTCACCAGTTCGGGTCGCGACAGATGGCGGGCCGACACGTTGATCGACAGCGTCAGCTCGGCCAGGGTCGGCTCCCGCTGCCACCCGGCCAGCAGGTGGGCCGAGTGCTTGATGACCCACCGGTCGATCTGGTTGATGAGTTCCGACTGCTCGGCCACGCCGATGAAGCGGCCGGGCGGGACCAGACCCCGCAGCGGGGAGCGCCAACGGAGCAGGGCCTCGTACCCCACCACCGACCCGGACCCCAGCTCGAGGATGGGTTGGGCGTCGAGATGGAACTCATTGCGGCTGAGGGCGAGGCGGAGTTCGCCGGCCAACTGGTTGGACGCCAGCAGGGAATCGTGGAGGGCCCGATCGAAGCGGACCACGGTTCCCGGCGACTCCGCCTTGGCCTCGTACAGGGCCAGATCGACGCGCCGCAGGATCTCGGATGGGGGCAACCAGCCGTCATGGCCGGTGGCGACCACGCCGGCGCAGGCCGACACCGAGAACGTCCCGCACGACAATTGCAGGGGCTGGCTGACCGAGGCGATGGCGTCGGAGGCGATGGCGCACACCTCGTCCTGACCGTCCGGCTGGAGGACCAGGATCATGAACTCGTCGCCCCCCAGACGGGCCACGAACTGGCCCCGGGCCTGGGCCGTCAACCGGCGGGCCACGTGACACAGCACCTCGTCACCCACGGCGTGGCCCATGTTGTCGTTGGCCTGCTTGAACCCGTCGAGGTCGAACATGATGGCGGCCAACGGCCGGCGTCGGGCCTCGGGTCCGGTAAGGGCGCGGTCGAGGATCGTCATGACCGCGGCCCGGTTGGGGAGTCCGGTGAGCGAATCGTGGGTCGCCTCCCGCTCCAGGCGGGCCGTCATCGAACGCAGACGGGCCACCGACCCGTGGACCGACGCCCCCAGCGGCCCGCCGACCTGGTGGTTGAGGACGTCGTCATCGAGACGACCGGCCGACAGGGCCTCGGCCTGGGCCCGGACCGTCCGCAGGCTGGTGGTGAGGTCGTCGAGGGCCTGGTGGACCAGGGCGATGTCGGTCGGCCCCTCGCGCCGGCACCCCTCGAGCGGGTCGAGTTGGCCGCTGGTGATGCGGCGGGCCCGGTGTTGGAGCTGGCGGACCGGTCGGGTGATGGAGCGGATGGTGACGATGCTGGCCGTGACGACGGCGGCGCTGAGGGCCAGCGCCAGGCCCACCACCCGCATCAGCCGATCGCGGGCCTCGACCTCCAGCCGCTCGGTCCCCGAGACGAACTCGGCCGTCAGGCTGCTGTCGAGGTCCGACAGGAGGCCGATGCTGTCGAGGCCGTCGACGAAGATGAGCAGACCGAGCGGGAGCAGAGCCAGGAGATTCTCGCCGACCTCGGGCGGCGTGATTTCGCCCGCCACCGCGCCGTCGACCAGATCCCGGTACCGGGCCTGGCGTTGGTCGGCCGTCACCGCGTCGAGAGCCGGGCGGTAGTCCTCCGGCAGTACCTCCTCGAGCGCGGCCAGGCTCCGCCGGTACTCGGCATTGGCCGCCAGCAGGTCCCGGTAGCGCTCCTCGTCGGTGCCGTCCTCCCCCAAGGGGAGCAGGTAGGTGGCCAGAGCCGAACGTTGGGCCTGGGAGGCGCTGAGCAGATCCCGTCCGGGCTGGAGGGAGCGGGCGTAGGCGATGAGGTCGGAGTCGGGATCGACCCGCCCGAAACGGAGGTTGAGCTGCGCCGTCTGGGCCTGCAGTGCACGGTCGACGTTGGCCGCCATCCGGCGCCGGAGATCCCGGAACTCGCCGTCGGAGCCGACCCCGGGCTGACTCCGATAGGTCCGGAAGTTGTTCCAGTCCTCGAGAACGGATGCGGTGGCGTCGGCATCGGCCAACCAGGCCGGGTCCTGGGCCGCCAACTGCTCGAACAGCTCGCTCAGCCCGCTGGTGTCCTCCAGCGACAGGTCGGCGCCCAACACCTGATCGAGATCGAATCCCAGGGCTTCGGCCTGCTGGATGGCGGCGATGCCGTCGGCCTCGGCGTCGAGGTTGACGGCGAGGCTGGCCAGCAACTGCACGATGTGGGCGTCGCGGCGCAGCTGTTGGGCCGCCGAACGGTCCTGCCACTGCCCGACGGCCACCACCGCGCCCAGCACCACCATGCCCAGCACCGGGAACGCCACCAGGACAGCCAGCCGCGACGTGATGGTCGACAGCAGCGACGACGGGACCCGGACCATGATCGACTGTGTCGGCGCAGGTGAGGGGCTGGTTGAGCACCGCCGTCACGTCGACCTGACCGGGGGAGTGGTCCAAAGCCGGACCGTGCGTCGGGCCGGCTTCGACAACGGTGGCGTCGACCGCTGGCGGATCTACCTCCGCGCCGGACCCCGACGGGGCCGCTACCGTCGGGTCCGGGTGGTTCGACACCTCCGACGACTCGGAGGAGAGGGGAACGCACCATGCCAGGGGTACGCGCCATGGGATGGAGGCTGGCCAACCGGTTCGGCAACACGACGTTGCGGGCCTGGAGCCTGAACGACCAGTACCGCCGGGGCCACTGGGAGGCCCTGGCCGCCGGTCGACGTTCCGAGGTCGTCGAACTCGTCGAACGCCTGGCCGACGGCGGCTTCGTCGTCGAACTGGGTTGCGGCGAGGGTCACCTCATACGCACCGTCGACCCGGCCAGTTACGACCGGTACCTGGGCCTCGACATCTCCGAGGTCGCCATCGAGGCGGCCCGCCGTGATCCTCCGCCCCGATGTCGATTCGAGGTCCAGGACCTCAGCACCTGGGTCGGCACCAACGGCGCCGACCTGATCATCAGCGAGGAAAGTCTGTACTACCTGCGGCCGGCGACCCGGGAACTGTTGCTGCAGCGATGTGGCCGATCGATCACACCCGACGGAGCCGTGCTGGTGACCTTCAGCGACGGGGCCGAACACGCGGCCGTCATCGACCAGTGCTGCCGACTCTTCCCCCGCCACTCGATCATCGACGGCCCCGGGCCCAGCATCTTCCTCGTCCTGCGACCGGATCGACGCCGCAGCCCACGCAACTGACCCACGGGTCCCAGGCGCCCGATTCTTCCCCAAAACGGACATAAGCGTCATTATGCAGCACTTGGAGGAGTCGTCACGTAGCCGGGTGAGTTCCTTCGGTTGTCCGATCTCACGCTAGTTGGCGAGAATCCCATATAGGTGGCGAACTGTCTCACGGTGTTGGCGAATTCTCATCAATGTGGCGAGTATTGACGCACAGCGTTCTTTGATGCATTTCGCTTGTTTCTGTAGCTACGTATTGCCTGGTCGACTGAGTAGCTGTCTGGCCGGGTTGGCCATCGCTGCCTCGTGGAGTCCCTTGGCGGTCACGCCGAGGTAGGCCTGTGTTGTGGCGAGGTCGGCGTGGCCGAGTAGTTGTTGGACCTCAGGGAGGGATGCGCCGTTGTCGATGAGCATCGTGGCGTAGGTGGGTCGTCGGAACGAGTGGCTGAGTGCGCCTTTGGGGGGCGTTCGACCGGCGCGTTTGAACCAGCCTCGAACGGTGTGGTCTACCTGACCCCGAAGCGGCCGCGACGCACAGCGTTCTTTGATGCATTTCGAGCTCATTGCCTGGTCGACTGAGTAGCTGTCTGGCCGGGTTGGCCATCGCTGCCTCGTGGAGTCCCTTGGCGGTCACGCCGAGGTGTGTGTTGCGAGGTCGGCGTGGCCGAGTAGTTGTTGGACCTCAGGGAGGTCGTGCTCTCGTTCGTTCCTGCTCTTTGAGGTAGGCATCGAGGCGTTCGACGGCTTCTGGCGGGATGGGCACGGTTCTCGTCCGGTCGCCTTTGCCGGCGACTCGTAGGCGAGGTGGGTCGTCCTGGAGGTAGCAGTCCCCTACTCGGAGGTTCACCGCTTCTGAGACGCGCAGTCCGGCTGTGATCAACCACGCGAGCAGTGCGTCATCGCGTTCGGGCCATGGGTTGCGCGTCGTCGTCGCCGGTGTCGCTGAGTGTTCAGCGACTGCGGCGAGATCTTCTGGTTGCAGCGGCTTCGGACTCCACGGTGTCCTGGGTGGGCGCCGATCGCCATGCCGATGATCCTACGACGGGGTTCTCGCGCTTCTACCTGACCCCGAAGCGGCCGCGACCCGTTCATACGCGTCGTCGAGCTCGGCCAGGACCTCGGCGTCGGGGCCGGGTTGGCGGTCGATGTGGATTGTTCGCAGCTCGTCCATGAAGCGGTCCCGCATCTGGGGGCCGCCGTCGGCGAGCAGCTCGGCCCGGATGGAGAGCTCGGGTGTGGTGGGTAGCCAGCGGGCACCCCAGGCTCCGAGCTCGATGATGACCGGGACGAGCTCGATGGCGGCTTCGGTGAGGGTGTAGTCGACTTTCTGCTTGTGACCCGGGTGAGGTCGACGTTCGAGGAGCCCAGCGTCGGTGAGCTTCGACAACCGCGAGGCGAGCACGTTGGAGGCGATGCCCTCCAGGTTGTTGTTGAGCAGTTCCCGGAAGCGGGTCCATCCGCCGAACATGACGTCGCGCAACACTATCAAGCTCCACCGGTCCCCCAGCAGCTCCATCGTCATGTTGATCGGGCAGCCCGACCGACCCGCGGGCACTCCGAGCTCCACCACGTCGACTGATTGCGCCATGCAACCAGTCTAGCTACAGTCCACGACACCACCGATTGCGCAACGCAACCGGTTGGCGCGGAGGTCCCAACCATGCAGCGGGTCAAGGTGCAGAACTTCACCGTGTCGGAAGACGGCTACGGCGCAGGCGAGGAGCAGTCGTTTGAGCGACCGTTCGGCCACGTCGACCCGGGCGACTTGGTTGGCTGGGCGTTCGACACGGCCAGTTTCCCGGCCCGCACCCAACCCGGCGGGAGCCGCGGACTCGACGACTACTTCACGCGTGACTTCGCCAACGGCATCGGTGCCGAGATCATGGGACGCAACAAGTTCGGCCCCCAACGTGGCCTCTGGCCCGACCATGAATGGCTCGGATGGTGGGGCGACACTCCCCCGTTCCACACACCGGTGTTCGTCCTCACCCACCACCCGCGACCGCCGTTCACGTTGGACGACACTACCTTCCGCTTCGTCGACACCGACCTCGCCGACGCAGTCGAACAGGCCAAACAGGCCGCCGACGGACTCGACGTTCGCATCGGCGGCGGGGCCACGACCATCCGCTCGTTCCTCGATGCCGACCTGATCGACGACCTCCACATCGCCGTCGCGCCGATCACCATCGGTGCTGGTAGCCGACTGTGGCACGACCCCGACGAACTCGACGACCGGTTCCATCACGAGATCATCCCCAGCCACAGCGGCGTCACCCACCACGTCTTCTGGCGCCGCGACCGATGACCAGAGAAGCAACGGAGACCGCAATGACCATCGACCACGTCCTCGCCGTCGTCGCCGTCAGCGACTTCGACACCAGCCACGCCTGGTACGAACAGCTGATGGGCGAGCCGGCCACGAACGTCCCGATGCCGGGCAGCCTCGCCGAATGGCGACTCACCGACACCGGTTGGCTCCAGGTCTTCCACGACCCCGAACGAGCCGGCACGACCATGGCGAACCTCGCCGTCACCGACCTCGACGGGCACGTCAATGGGATCCGCCTGCGCGGCATCGCCCCCGGCGAGATCATCACGGCCAACAAGAACGTCCGGCTGTGCACCATCCCGGACCCCGATGGGAACCAGCTCACCCTCATCGGGAACTTCCGAGAGGACTACTGACCATGGCACCAACCACCGGTGTGCCGTCCCCGACACGAGCCGTGAACATCACCCACCAATTCGATGCCGGCGAACTCCAACAACACGACCCCACCGTCACACTCGACTGGTCCGAGCTCATCGATTCCGTCGCCGGGGGCGGGACCTTCTGGCTCACCACCGTCGACGCCCAAGGCCGACCACACACCCGGCCCGTCTTCGCTGTTCTCGCCAACGGCCACCTCGTCACCGCCTCCTCTGCGAGCGCCGCCAAGACGACCCACCTCCGATCGGCTCGGCCGACATCCCTCGCAACGACGTGCGACGGCATGGACGTCGTCTGGAGCGGACAGTCCCTGCGGGTTCTCGACCATCGCGAGCTCCACGCGATCGCCGAGGCGTACCGCCGCACGTATGGCTGGGACGTCGTTGCCGACCCTGCCTCCGGCGCATTGACGGCGCCCTACGGCGCTCCGACCGCCGGCCCACCGCCGTACGAGGCCTACCGAATCGAGCCGACCACCGTCCACGCGATCGCGACCAGCGACGCGCGGAGCGGACGATCGACCCGCTGGGATCTCACATGATCCCGACAACATCCCCAGGCCGCCACACCCACAGGACTGAGCGCCGATGACCAAGTATCTGATGATCTTCCCCAGCCGTGCGATGGACGTGGTCGACGACGAATGGGAACAGGTCGGCCGCGACGCCCACGCCGTGGCCGCTGAGGCGAAAGCATCGGGCGTCTGGGTGTTCGGTGGCGGGCTCGACGAGAGCGTGCCGCCAGTGCTGGTCGACGGAGACGGCACGATCACCCCCGGCGCCTATCCCGAGCACGAGCAGCTCGCGGGCGGCTTCGCCATCCTCGAACTTCCACCACGCGAAGAGGCTGAGACCTGGGCCGCTCGGTTCGCTGCTGCCTGCCGCTGCCCGCAGGAGCTGCGCGAGTTCATGTACGACCCGGAGTCCTGACGGACGCCGGGCGCCGCCGATGGACCGTTCGGCCAATAGTGAGTCGTTGACTTCAGTGTCCCACTTCGGAATACTGAAGCTGATGGTTCACTCTCGGGATGACCTCGTGTTTCGGGCGCTCTCCGATCCCACCCGGCGAGCAATGCTGGAGGCGCTCGACGCCGGCCCGCTGACGGTGTCCGAGCTCGCTGCGCCGTTCGACATCACCCTTACCGCCGTGACACAGCACGTCCGCGCGCTCGAGCGAGCCGGGCTGGTGCGATCGACCAAGAACGGTCGCCAGCGCACCTGCACCGTCGACCACGACACCCTCAGCCGAGCCGAATCGTGGCTGCACGACCGGCGTCAGCGCTGGGAGCACCGGCTCGACGCGCTCGGCGAGCATCTCGACACCCGCTTCCCCGCCACCCCACCTGAAGGGACCTCCGAACACCCATGACGACCGACCTCGCCCACGACACCCTGACCTTCGAGCGCCACTTCGATCACCCGCCGCAGGTCGTGTTCGATGCGTACGCCGACATCGACCAACGCGTCATCTGGAGCGCGCCGTCCGAAGACGAGATCGTCATCTTCGAACACCACGACTTCACCGTCGGCGGCACCGACACGTTCCTGTGCGGCCTCAAGGAGGCGCCGAACTTCGCCGGCACGACCCGCTATCACGCCATCATCGACGGCAAGACCATCGTGTTCACCGAGCACCTCACCGACCTCGACGACGACCTGCTCGCCGTCTCCCTCGTCACCTGGACCGTCACCCCCGACGCAGACGGCTCCATCCTCACGATCATCGACCAGGTGACCTCCCTCCATGGCGACGGCCCGATCGGCGGCAGCCGCCACGGCTACACCGCCATGGTCGACCAGCTCCAGCGCCACCTCGACCAACCATGACCGCAACACGCGATGAGATGGAGGAGTTGCGCGGCACCCTCGGCAGCGCCCGCCGCCACGTCCTTTCCATCATTGACGGACTGACTCCCGAGCAGATGACCGGTGCGTCGTTGCCGTCGGGGTGGACGCCGGTTGAGATGGTCCTGCACTTGACCCTGGGTGGTGAGCGGTACTGGATCAGCGGCATCGTCGGTGGTGAACCCCTCGATTGGGTGCCCGAGGGCGAACGAGCCGACTGGCAGACACCTCCCGACGCGACGCCGGCCGACATCGTCGACGGCTACCGACAACAGATCGCCTCATCCGACTCGGTACTCGAATCATGCGACCCCTCCGCACCTCCCCGTCGCTGCGACCCGCTGTGGGACGAGTGGGGCGTCGAGTTCCCGACCATCCGTTCCGTCCTGCTGCACATGATCGTGGAGACCGCGACGCACGCAGGCCACCTCGACGCTGCAGTCGAGCTGATCGACGGGCGCCAACGCCTGGTCCTCGGCTAGGGAACCGACCCATGAGCGCCCCGACGATCACCGTCGACCGCGATGCCATTACGCGATTCCGGCTCCACACCAACGGACTCAACCAGCGAACCAAGATCAGGCCGACCGCAGTACGAGCTGCGACACGCGCCGGGTGCCAAGACAGCATGCCCCGAGCCGCGATCCTGTCGCTGCACGCACGCCTCGACGGCATCGACGCCACAGTGCTCGAGCGGCCGGATCTGATTCAGGTGTGGGGGCCTGGTTTCTCGGCCTACGTGATCGCAGCCGACGACGTGCCCGTGTTCACGCTGGGCCGCCTACCGGTCAGCGGTCAGCGGCGTCGAGCGGCGTTCGAGATGGCTGAGGCGCTCGCTCCGATCCTTGCCGAGGGGCCGATCACCTATCGCGCCGCCGGGAACCGATTGGGCGTCGACCCGAACCGGCTTCCCTACGCCGCGCTCACCGGCACCGTCGCACTGCACTGGGCCGGATCCGGCGCACCCGAGATCAGCGCGCTGCCCGCCCCGACGATGGACCCGTTCGATGCTGCGCTCGAACTCGGCCGCCGGTTCCTTCACGTCTTCGGACCGGCCACCAGCGACGACTTCTCGAAGTGGGCCGGGGTGAACAAGACCCGCGCTGCGACGGTGTTTGCAGCGCTCGACCACGAGCTGGCCTCGGTCGAAACGCCGATCGGTCCAGCTGCCATGTTGGCCACCGATTGCGACACGCTCCAAGCCGTCAGAGACACGCCGGTCGAGGGGGTGCGGTTGCTCCCCAGCGGCGACGCCCACTACCTGGTGCTCGGCTCACAGCGCGAGCTGCTCGTTGAGGACATCGATCGCCGGTTGGCGCTGTGGACGCCGCGAGTCTGGCCGGGTGCCGTGCTCGTCGACGGTGCCATCGTGGGCACGTGGCGCCGCAGCGGCCCGAGCTTGAGTATCGATCCGTGGCGTCAATT